>NZ_JARXVH010000008.1 GCF_029892565.1 Streptomyces pseudovenezuelae
CCACCAACACCAACACATGCTCACCCGGCCCCACCACGAACAACCACGCCCGCACCGGCACCTCAACCGCAAGATCAAACGCATACCCAGCAGCCTTGACCACTTCTTCGGCCAGGTCCGACGGGCCGTCGGTCTCGCGTGTCGTGTTCGGTGTGGGGCCCGATACCGAGCCCGATAGGTCGGTGAGGGCCTGGAGGCGGTCGTATGTCTCCTGGGTCTTCACGGCCTCGGTGACCGTCACGTCCCAGGACAGTTCGTCGAGGTCGAGCACCCGCTGGTAGGGCTCGCCGTCCTCGGCCGGGAACACCGTGCGCAATGCCTCGTGCCGCTCCAGGACATCCCGCAGGGCGGACTTGAGCGCGTCCCGGTCCAGGGGTCCGGAAAGACCCAGTACGAGCGGGGCGTTATACGTGGCGTTGGGTCCCTCCAACTGGCCGACGAACCACAGGCGTCGCTGCGCGAAGGACAGGGGTATGCGCTCCGGGCGCGCGCCGGCGATCAGCGCGGGGCGGGAATCCTCGGCGCCTGCGAGCCGTGCGGCCAAGGAGGCCACGGTGGGGGCCTCGAACACGTCGGCGATCTGGACTTCGACACCCAGCAGGGCCCTGACCCGGCTCACCAGGCGGGTCGCCAGCAGAGAGTGCCCACCCAGGTCGAAGAAGTCGTCGTCGACCCCGACGCGCTCCAGTCCCAGGATCTCGGCGAAGGCGGCGCAGAGGATATCCTCCCGCGCCGTGGCTGGTGCCCGGCGCGTGCCGGTCGGGTAGGTGGGCCGTGGGAGCGCCCTGCGGTCGATCTTTCCGTTGCTTGTCAGGGGGAAGGCGCCGAGTACAACGACGGCACTCGGCACCATGTATTCGGGGAGCCGTCCGGACGCGAACGTGCGCACGGCGGTGGGCAGTTCGGCGATGCGGGCGCCGTCGGCCGCGACGACGTACGCCACCAGGCGCTTGTCTCCGGCGGGTTCCTCGTCGACTGTCACGATGGCCTGTTCGACGTCGGGGTGTGCGGTCACCACGGACTGCACCTCGCCGGGTTCGATCCGATAGCCGCGGATCTTCACTTGGTCGTCGGCCCGGCCGACGAAGGCCAGTTGGCCGTCGGCCGTCCATTTGACGCGGTCTCCGGTCTGGTACATGCGGGTACCGTCCGCGGCGAACGGGTCGGCGACGAACCGTTGTCCGCTCAGTGCCGGCCGCCCGAGGTAACCCCGGGCCACTCCGGTTCCGCCGACGTACAGGTCTCCGACGACTCCGGCCGGAACCGGAAGCAGCGCCTGGTCCAGTACGTACACCCGGGTGTTGGCGTTGGGTGTGCCGATGAAGGGCTCGTCGTGGGCGTGCAGGGCGCCGGTCATGGTGGCGCAGACCGTCACCTCGGTGGGGCCGTAGGCGTTGATGAACGTCCGGCCCGGGGCCCAGCGTGCCAGCAGGTCCTTGCCGAGTGCTTCGCCCGCGGAGATCAGGGTGGTCACGGAGGGAAGGTCTTCGGGAGCGAGTACCGCGAGTACGGCCGGGGGCAGGGTCGCGTGGGTGACGCCGTGCCGGTTGAGCACGTCCACCAGGCCTGATCCGGGCAGCAGTTCCTCGGCGGGGGCCACCACCAGCCGCGCGCCGGTGCCCAGTGCCATCAGCAGTTCCCAGGTGGCGGCGTCGAAGCCGACCGACGCGAACTGCAGCACCCTGGCACTCTCGTCGACGCCGCATCGCCGGGCCTGCACCGCGGCGAGGTTCACCGCGCCGGCGTGGGTGAGCATGACGGCCTTCGGTGTGCCCGTGGATCCGGAGGTGTAGATCACGTAGGCCAAGCCGTGCGACTTCAGGGCTACTTGGGGCGCCGTGACGGGTGCGGACGCGAGGGCGGCCTGTACGGGGGCGGAGTCCACGGCGAGTGTCAGGACGCGCCTGACGGGGAGGTCGTCGAGGAGTTCCTCCTTGCCGAGCAGCATCGCGGCGCGGCTGTCGGCGAGCATGAAGCCGATGCGTTCGGCGGGCAGCGAGGTGTCGATCGGCAGGTAGGCCGCGCCGGCTTTGAGCACCGCGACCAGGGACACCACCAGGTCCACGCCGCGCTCCATGGCGACCGCCACCACGGACTCCGGTCCGACCCCGTGGGCCTTCAGGTGGTGTGCCAGGCGGTTGGCCCGCTCGTCGAGTTGTGCGTACGACAGCCGGAGTTCGTCGGATGCCACGGCCACGGCGTCCGGTGTCCGCGCCGCCTGGGCGGCGAAGAGTGCGGGGACCGTGGTGGCCGCGATGTCTGTGCCGGTCCCGTTCCATTCGAGCAGCACGCGCAGGCGCTCGCCGTGTTCCAGAAGGTCCACGCGGCCGACCGGGTCGGTGGGGGCGGCGGTGACGATCCAGTTCAGGATGTGCAGGAAGCGGCGGGCGATGTCCGTGGCCGCGGCGGGCTCGTGGACGTCGAGGTTGACGTCCACGTCGAGCTGTACGCCGGGTTCGCCAGGCCTGGTGTAGAGGTCGATGCGGGCGTTGTCGATCGGCCCGGTGGAGAGGTTGTGGCAGGTGATCCGGCAGTCACCGAACCGTTCGGGATAGTCGAAGGACATGACGTTGACGTGCAGGCCGCACAGCGTGTCGCCCTTCGCGTGCTTCAGGTCTCGGAGGGTGTTCTCGTAGCGGTACCGCTGCTGGCGCCAGCCCTCGCGGACGGTGCCGGTGGCCTGTCGGATCACGTCCGCGAGGGTGGTCTCCCGGTCGAACCGGACGCGTACCGGCATGTTGTTGGCGGTCATGCCGGGAATGCCGAGGGCTCGCTCGCCGAGCCGGCCGGCCACCGGGAGGCCGATGGTGACGTCCTGGTCTCCGGTGACACGGTGCTGGTGAATGGCCGCCGCGGTGATCACCAGGCCCGCGAGGCTGGTCCTCAACTGCCGTGCGGCGGCCTCGAGTTCGGTGACCTGTTCGGCGGCGATACGGTCCCGATGGCGCACCAGGGTGTCGGCCAGGCGCCCCCCTGTGGGGCCGCCGGCTCCGTCCGTGTCCGCGAGGTCGGACAGGGTGTCGAGCCAGTATGCGCGGTCGAGCGCGAAGTCGGGTGAGTCCTGGTAGGCGCGGTCCGCAGCCAGCAGTACGGACAGGGGCTCCAGTGGCCGGCCCTCGGGGGCTCGGCCGGTCAGGAGTGCGTCGTAGAGCCGGCCGACCCGGCTGGCGATGGGGCCCGCGGCCGGGCCGTCGACGATGAGGTGGTGGTAGCGCTGGTACCAGAAGTGGTGCTCGGGGCCGAGCTTGAGCAGGGCGAAGGCGAACAGCGGCCCGTCCGTGAGGAGGGCGGGGCGGCGGAACTCCGCCCGCATCCATTCCTGGGCGGCCGCGTCCGGGTCCGGCTCGGCGCTGACGTCGATGACATGGACCGGATAGCCGTCGTGCGGGTCGGCGACGTACTGCATGGGGGTGCCGTCGACCACCCGGAAGCGCAGCCGGAGGCTGTCCGCCTCGTCGACGGTGCGCCGCAGGGCCTCCACGAAGAGCTCGACGTTCAGATCGCCATTGATCTCCAGATACTCGGCGACGTTGTAGATCGGGTTTTCGGGCGCGAGTTGCTGCGCCTGCCAGATCTCCAACTGGCCAGCCATCAGATGCTGGATCTCTCGGTCGATAGCAGCCATTCCCGTCCACCCCAAGTATTCCGGCACGCCTATTGACAAACGCAGGTCAGCCGCCGTTCAGGCATGCTGAAAGGCGCCCAGTTCCAGTGAGAGAACTGCGCCTTGGCAATTGGAAGTCCATGGAGCGCGGACAGCGCCCCGGCAGTGTGTCAAGCAGGATCGCCGCCGCTCGGCGGACCCGAAAGAGGGATCGCCGAGCGGCAGCGGTTCACTTCCCCATGGCCTCGATCAGGCTCTTGGGTCGCATGTCGGTCCAGGACTTCTCGATGTAGTCGAGGCACTCCTGCCGTCCGGCCTCGCCGAATACGGTCTTCCAGCCGTCGGGCACATCGACGAAGACCGGCCAGAGCGAGTGCTGTCCTTCGTCGTTGACCAGGACCAAGTAGATGCCATCCGGGTCGTCGAACGGATTAGTCACGACGCCGTCCCTTCCTGGGTGAATTGAATCGGGCAGCCATGGGTCTGCCCCGATGAACGATGGTCCGAGCCCTGAGGCTAATCAATCCCCGGCGATCACCACACCCGCCGTTCAACTGCGTCGCCGCACCAGTTGAACAAGGCTCCGGTGCGGGACGGGTCCGGTGACGGCGGCTCCTGGCTCCTATGGTCGGAAGGTGCGGGCGGGCGTGAACCGTTGCGGTGAAGGGCAGTTGACGCCTGCCGTGAGGTGCGGTGCCGGCGGGTCGCGGGCCGCCTCGCCGCCGGGCGCTCCGACGGCCGGATGCCTGAAGTCGGCCGCGGTTGTGCCGTGTTCTCGACCTGGATACGGTCGCCGGACGAAGAATTCATGGGGAATGCGATGGCGTCTGCTGTGCCGACAGTCGGTACTCAAAGGAGCGGCGGGATGCAGGTACCGGGCATGAGCGCAGCCGTGGTCGCCGGATTGGGCACCTGTTTACCTTCCACAAAGGTTGACAACGCGTCGCTGCCGGATGACCTGGACACCAGTGACGAATGGATTCGCACCCGGACGGGAATATCCGCGCGCCGTCGGACCGCCCCTGATGTCTCCGTGAACGATCTGGCCTGTGCGGCCGCCGCCAATGCGATGAGTTCGGCGGGGACCGGCACGGTAGGGGCCCTCATTCTTGCCACCACGACACCGGAACGTCCTTGTCCGCCTGCCGCGCCCGAGATCGCGTACCGCATGGGGCAGGGAAGGATTCCCGCATTCGATGTGTCAGCCGTCTGCAGTGGATTCCTGTACGCCGCCGCGGCGGCCGGAGGTCTGATCACGGCCGGCATCGTGGACAGTGTTCTGGTGGTCGCGGCCGAAACCTATTCCCGCATCGTCGACCCCCTCGACCGGTCCACGGCCGTGCTCTTCGGAGACGGTGCGGGGGCCGTGCTGCTGCGCCGCGGCTCCCCAGCCGAGCAGGGCGCGTTGCTCGCGTTCGACCTCGGCAGCGACGGCTCCGGCGCGGAGCTCATCCGTGTTCCCGGCACGCGCGAACAGCCGACCGGCGAGCGCTGGTTCTCGATGGCGGGACGGAAGGTGTATCTCCAGGCGGTCGAGCAGATGACGAACTCGGCCCTGCGGGTGATGAAGGACTGCGCCTGGAGCCCCGAGACGCTCGACCTGCTCGTACCGCATCAGGCGAACGCCCGCATAGTCGAGGCGGTGGCGAAGCGACTCGGCCTGCCACCCGAGCGCGCGGTCTGCGCCCTAGCCGAGGTGGGCAACACGGCGGCCGCCTCCATCCCGCTGGCCCTGGCCGAGGCGATGGCCGCCCATGAACTCGAGCCCGGTGACCGGACCGTACTGACCGCCTTCGGCGGCGGCCTCACCTGGGCATCGGCCGCGTTGGTCTGGCCGCGGCTGACAGCTGTCCATTCAGAGATCTGAGTGAGAAGGGAATGCAGCATGTATGTCACGTACCTCACCACCATCCTGAACACCGTCTACAAGGTTCCCGGCACCATCGACCCAGAGAACTCGTTCATGGAACTGGGGGTGGATTCCCTCTCCCTCGCGGAGCTCGGCGCGCATCTTGAGGACGAGCTGGGTGTGACGGTCGACGAGGAGGATCTGAGCGCCGTCACCACCGTGTCCGGGCTGGCCGTCCTTCTGGAATCCCGAGGCGCGGTCATCCCCGCATGAAATCCAGGGGACTTCGGCGCCCGGAGGTGGTGATCACCGGGCTCGGGATGGTCACTCCGGCCGGGGTCGGCACGGGCCAGGCCTGGAAGACGGTCTGCGCCGGGCTGCCGACGGCCGCCGCGGACCCGCGACTTGAGGGCATGGCCGTCGATTTCAGTTGCGCCGTGCGGGAGTTCGACGCGGACGGGTTGCTGGGTGCCGAGGCGCGCCGGATGGATCCCTTCACGCAGTACGCGACGGCCGCGGCCCGCGAGGCCGTCTTTGACGCCGCACCGGCGGCCGGGGACTGGGACCCGGCCAGGGTCGGCGTGCTCATGGGCACGGCGCTCGGTGGGCACGCCACCTGGCAGGAGCAGGGAGCGCGGTTGCGGGACAGGGGGCCGCGCGCGGTCAACCCGCTGACCGTGCCGAAGGCCATCGGCAATATCGCCGCGGCCAACGTGGCCATGGAACTCGGCCTGCACGGCCCCGCTCTGAGCCTGTCCACCGCGTGCGCGTCGGGCACCACGGCGCTGGGCTTCGCCCTCGACCTGCTGCGCGCCGGCCGCTGCGACGTCGTCCTGGCGGGCGGCACCGAAGCCGGTGTCTCGCCGCTCATGTCCACCGGGTTCGACCGGCTCAAGGCTCTGTCCCGGCGTCGTGACGAACCCGCGGTCGCGTCCCGGCCGTTCGACCGGCAGCGCGACGGTTTCGTGCTGGGAGAGGGCGCCGCCGTTCTCGTACTGGAGCGCGCCGTGGACGTGAGGGCGCGCGGCCGGCACGCCTACGCGAGGCTGCTCGGCTACGGCGAATCCTCGGACGCGCACCACCTCACGGCACCGCATCCCGACGGGCTGGGCGCTCAACTCGCGTTGCGGCAGGCCCTGGAGGACGCGGAGATCGGCCCGTCGGACATCGCGTTCATCAACGCTCACGCGACCAGCACCCCCCAGGGCGATGCCATCGAAGCGCGGCTCGTCGAGCAGGTCTTCGGGAACGCTACACCGGTCACCTCCGTCAAGGGCGTGACCGGACACATGCTGGGTGCCGCGGGAGCCGTCGAGGCCGCGTTCACCGCTCTCTCGGTCGAACAGGGAATCATCCCGCCCACCGCGAACTTCGGCGAGCGGGATCCCGGCACTCCCGAGATCGACATCGTGCACGGTGCGCCCAGACATACGCCCGTAGGTGCGGCCGTCAGCAATTCCTTCGGTTTCGGCGGCCACAACGCGGTCGTCGTCCTCGGCACAGTCTGAGCGAGATGGGGTTTCCGTGGATTTCAGCCTGCTGTATTTCGCCAACCGTGAGGTCGTAGACCCGCCGCAGGAGTACGAACTGCTGCTGGAAACAGCCGGATTCGCCGACGAGCACGACTTCAAGGCTCTCTGGATTCCGGAGCGGCACTTCCATCCCTTCGGTGGCGCGTATCCGAATCCGGCGCTCGCCGCGGCGGCGCTCGCCACCAGGACCCGGCGCATCCGGCTCCGGGCGGGCAGCGTCGTCCTTCCGCTGCGCGACCCGCTGACCGTGGTCGAGGACTGGTCGTTCGTGGACAACCTCTCCTACGGGCGTGTCGATCTGGCGATGGCCACCGGGTGGAACCCCAACGACTTCGTGCTGGCTCCCGACCGGTACGCGGACCGTCGGCAGTACACGCTGGACACGATCGAGGAGATCAAGAGCCTGTGGGCCGGCAAGCGGCTGTCGCGGCGCAACGGCGAGGGCGAGCTGGTCGAAACACTGACGTACCCACGGCCCGTCCAGCCGGAGCCGGACATCTGGCTCACCTGTACGTCGAATCCCGAGTCCTTCGCCCAGGCCGGAGCGCGGGGACTCAACGTCCTGACGGCGCTGCTGTTCCAGAGCACGGACGAACTGACCGAGAAGATCAAGCGTTATCGTGCCGCCCGCGAGGAGCACGGCCACGATCCCGCGGCGGGCACCGTGACCCTCATGCTGCACACGTTCGTGGGAGAGAGCGACCGGGCGGTGCGCGACACGGTCCGTGCCCCGTTCGGCGAGTATCTGCTCTCGTCCATCGATCTGTGGAAGAGGCAGTGGAGCGAGCTCCAGCAGGCCGATCCCGAACGGCTGGCCCAGCTGGCCTTCCAACGCTACTTCCACGCCGCGGCCCTGTTCGGATCGGTCGACAAGTGCACGGCCTTCGCACGCGCCCTCGGGGCGGCCGGTGTGGACGAGATCGCCTCGCTCGTCGATTTCGGAGTCGACGGTCAGAAGGTGCTCGCCGCACTCCCCCACCTCGACGAGGTACGGCGGCGGGTGCAGGAGGGCGAGGCCACGGCCGCGTAGCCACGGTACGGCTGCCGCTGCTCCTTCAGGCCTCGGAATCGGGTGAGCACCCCGGCGCACGTGCTGTGCGGCGGGGTGCTCACCGATCGGAGTCCCTAGGGCTGCGCGTCCCCTCTCACTGCGTGCGTTCGTCCAGCTCCTTCGCGAACTCCGTCCAGGTTTCCGCGTACTGGCGTGCCAGGTCGACCACCAGGTCCCCGCAGTGCGACGGCACCGCATCAGCCAGCTTGGACCAGTCCTGTTCTCCCAAGGCGTTCTGCTGCAGCACCCGCAGCAGACGCCTTCCTTCCTCCTTGTGCCGCAGTGACGGATCACGCAGCAGTTTCTCCAGCAGGGGTACCGGATCCGGCGGGACCAGCCGGGCCTTGCGTGCGGCTCGGCGCTCGCCGGCCCGACCGGGTTCGGGGGTCTCCTGCGGCTCGTCCTCGGCGGCGGACTCGTCCGGCCTCGGCTCCGGCACCGGCGGCTCGCCGGACATGATCCGTTTGCGGACATCGCTCACGGTCGCCGGCGAGATTCCGGCGAGTCGTGCCAGTTCGCGCAGTGACGCGTCCGGGTATTTGGTGATGAGTGCGGCGGCCCGCTCCCGTCCCTCCGCGCTGTTGAGGGGCCTCAGTTTGCCGTCCCTTCCGATGCGTGCGCTCAGCTGCGGGGCGGCGTCGAAGGCACTGCGCCGGACGGCTGCCACCGTCTTGGCGCCCAGCCCGGTGGCCCGTGCGATCGCCCGGTCCGACATCTCGGGATGTGACGAGATGATGCGCTCGGTCGCGGCTCGCCGGTCTTCCTTGGAGAGCGGAAGGCCATGCGTGACATTCGCTTCGACGGCCCGCAGGAAGGCTTCTTCAGCGGTGCCGTCGAAGAACTCGACGAGGATCGACTCGTCGCCCCTGAGGAGGGCCGCCGTCAGACGGTGCATCCCGTCGATCACCCGCATACTGCGCCGCTCCACAAGGATCGGCGGAAGCGGTTCGTCGATCTCCATCAGCCGGCCAACGTGCTCCGTGTCCTGGCCTTCCAGACGCGGAGAGTCAGCGGGAAGGAGCGAGGCGATGGAAATGGAAACGGCGGCTCGTTGCGGAGCTTTCGGATGTCTGGCGGCTCTGATTAGGTCGACTGACTTTTTTGTGGGTTCCCGTCGTCTTAATTGGACAGTCTCGCTCTTCAAACTGATCTCCCCCATTGCCGCACGGTAAGAATCGATTTTTGTCGATGCCTTCCACTGGTCACACCAGCTTGTGCAGAGATTTCAGGGAATGTGGAAGAAGGCGAGCGCCGACTCTCCCTCCCCGTTCCACACATGCAATCCATGCAGGTGAAACGAGAAGCACCACGGACGATCCGGCAACGGCTTCGGTACTCCATCTGACCGTCCCCCACCAGCCCCAGAAGTCTCGTTCGAACATACATCAGAGGTCACGGTTTGGGTACAGAAGCCCTCAAGGCATGCACAAGGTCAACCCCCCGTTCAACTGCGGCACCGCATCGGTTGAACGGCGGGCCGGAGGCCAGCGGCGGGGCCGCCGGACCGGGCCGCCGCAGAGCCTCACCGTGTCACCGTGCCGGACCCCTGCTTCGACCGTCGGAATTTCTGTGCGGTCGCTGATATTCCGCTTCGGATCGAAGGACGACGACACCGGACCGGCAGGCACCGCATCAGAGATGGAATCGAAGGCTCCTTTCATAAACAATTCGGACACAACATCCGCTCACCGCGGTCAATCGTCTCGGACGACACAGCACAGTACGCTGTGACAGGGGCACGAACAAAGAACTCAATGGGCGCATATGTCCAGGTGGCGGCCCTCGTCGGCCGGATGTTTCGGAATCGTCGAGACATCCTCGCCCCACACGGGCATGCGCCCTGAGCGGCCTCTCTCCGCATATGCCTCCCCACGTCAATTCTTCGGCCACGGTCGCCGGTTGCGTCACTGTCTTTCGAATGCGTCCAGACCTTTGAAAGGAACCCCTCATGTCCGCAGGCACCACCGAAGATGCGTCCGCCGTTCGGGTAGCGCGCCCACGACTCCGGACGCCCCGGACGACAGGCGGCCACCGATGAGAAGTGCCACGGTCATCGGAACCGGCGCCATCGGTACATCGGTCGCCCTCGCCCTGACGCGCAACGGCGTGGCGGTGCATCTGCAGGACGTGAACAGCACGGCGGCCAGGACGGCCGAGGCCATGGGGGCGGGGTCGCTCCAGACGCCCCAGGAACCGGTCGACCTCGCGGTGCTCGCCGTACCACCCGCGCACATCGCCACCGAACTCGCGCGCGTCCAGCGCAGCGGCCTCGCCCATGCCTACACGGACGTCGCCAGCGTGAAGGCGGGGCCGCACCGCGACCTGCACAGCGAGAGCGCCGACGCCGCCAGCTACGTCGGCGGTCATCCGCTGGCCGGTACCGAGCGCTCGGGACCGCTGGCCGGGCGGGCCGACCTGTTCGAGGGCCGGCCCTGGGTCCTCACCCCGTCGGCGCACACCGAGGAGGCCGTCCTCAACCGCGCGCTGGAGCTGGTCGCGCTGTGCGCCGCCACGCCGGTGATCATGGACGCCACCTCGCACGACCGGGCCGTCGCCCTCACCTCGCACGCGCCGCACCTCGTCTCCTCCCTCATGGCGGCCCGGCTCGGGCACGCCCCGGAGGCAAGCATTCGGGTCTCGGGGCAGGGGTTGCGGGACGTCACCCGCATCGCGGCCGGCAATCCGGCGCTCTGGCAGGACGTCCTCCATGCCAACGCGGAGGCGGTGGCGGAGATCCTCGACGCCTACGCGGCCGATCTCGGCCTGGTCATCGGCGCGCTGCGCGCCCTGGCCAGCGCGGATCCGGTGGCTCGCAAGCGCGCGGCGGACGATGTGGAGCGACTGCTCGAACAGGGCTGTGAGGGGCGGGCCCGTATCGAGCACAAGCCGGGCACGTCACTGGCCGACCTGGCCGCGGTCACCGTCACGATCCCGGATCAGCCGAATTCGCTCGCCCGGGTGTTCGCCGCCGTCGGCGAGATCGGCGTCAACATCGAGGACGTCCGTATCGAACACTCGCCGGGCCAAGGACAGGGCCTCGTCGAACTTCTCGTACGGCGAACCGCGGCTCCGGAGCTGTCCCGGCTGCTGGGCGCCGGCGGCTGGTCCGCTTCGCACTGAGGGGCGCCCTCGACCCGCGCCGGGCACGACCGGCACAGCGTTGCCCCGGGGTCCTCAGCGGCCCTGCCACCGGGGCGCACGGCGCTCCGCGAAGGCCTGCGGCCCCTCGACGGCGTCCTCGCTGCGCCTGCGCCGCTGCTCCCACTCGAACGGGGTGCTGAAGGCGTCCCCGAGGGGCATGTCCAGCGACCGCATGACCGCCTCCTTGATCGCCCGGACCGCCAGCGGGGCGCTGCGCACCAGATCGTCGGTCCACCCGGCGACGCACTCGTCGAGCTGCCGCAGCGGCACCACCTCGTTGACCAGACCGAGGCGGAGCGCGGCGGCCGCCGTCATACGGCGGCCCGTCAGCAGGTACCCCATCGCTGTCTTCAGGGGGAGCTGACGGGCAAGTCTGAACGCGCCGCCCGCGCCCGGGACGAGACCCAGCCGGGCCTCCGGCAGAGCGAACTCGGCGTGGTCGGCAGCGATGATCAGGTCGCAGGCCAGGGCGAGTTCGAAGCCACCGCCCAGCGCGTAGCCGCTGATCCTGGCGACCACCGGTTTGGACAGCTCGAACCGCTCGGTCAGCCGTGGCCGGCCAGGCTGGCCACGGCTGCCGAACGTCGAGCGCGGCACCCCTCCCGGTCGAGCCGAGCCCGCTCGCGCAGGTCCTGCCCGACCGAGAAGGAGTGGTCGCCGGCACCGGTGAGAACCGCGACCCGCAGTTCGTCGTCGGCCTCGAAGTCGTGCCAGACGGCGGCGAGTTCCTCGTGCGTCCGCAGATCCATGGCGTTGAGTACGTCGGGCCGGTCGAGTGTGACGCGGGCGACGCCGTTCTTCTTCTCGTACCGAACGCGGGGCTCCCGCGCGTCACTCACCGCGGGCTCGCCCGCCCCGCTGCCGAGAAGCGGCCGACCTTGTCGAGGACGTCGGAGCTGTAGAGGCGCAGCGCCTGCTGGAGGGCGAACTCGGCCATGTAGAGGCGGAAGGCGTCCACCGGTTCCTCGGCGAGGTTCAGCATCCGCCGGTTGGCGACGACGGCCGGTCCTCGGAGACGTTCGAGGCTCCGCTCCACCGCGAGGTCCAGTTCGTCGGTCTCGTGGACTTCGTCCACGAGCAGCCGGGCCGCCGGTTCCGTCGCCCGGATGCGGCGCCCTTCGAGGATCACCTGGCGGGACAGGCGAGTGCCGGCGGCCCGGCTCAGCCGGAGCGCCGAGGCCCCTGGGATTATGCCCTCCTTGGCGGCCGGCAGGCTGAGGAACGCGTCGGACGCGGCGAGGACATGGTCGAACACGAACAGGAGCTGCGCGCCGCCGCCGATGGCGAAGGTGTCCACCGCGGCGACCCAGGGCTTCTCGGCCGTCGTGCCCCGCCAGCCCGCGCCGTCCTCGACGCGGATGCCGCGCAGGATCTTGTGGAGGTAGCCCAGTTCGCGCCGCAGGAGGAAGTCGACCAGTGAAATGCCGCCGCCGTGCAGGGACTTGAGGTTGATGCCCGCGCTGAACACACGCCGCCCCCGGTAGCGGGGGTGTGTCATCTCGCCGCCGCGCAGCAGACAGACCTCCGTCCCGGTGTCCAGGAGTGCGAGGTCGACGGCCGTCTCCATGTCGTCGATCTGCTGGTTGTCCTCGGCGTTGAGACAGTCGTCGCGGCACATGGTCAGGCGGGCCACCGCGGCGTCGCGATCCAGTCGTACGGAGCCCAGGTCCGCCGTGCCGGTTCTGCTGAACTCCGCCAGCAGGGCGAGTGCGCGGGGGGTCGGGGTGAGCAGGGTGTCGATCAGGTGCGGGCCTGCCTGCGACGAGCGCAGCACCCGGCTGAAGAAGATGCCCTGATCGATCTCGTGTCCTTCCTTTCCCGCCTGTGGCAGGGCGCGTTCTGCCTTGAGCCGGTCGGCCGTGGGCACCAGTCCGGGGAACGCCGTCGCGGCGGCCTCGGCGAGTTCGGCGAGCCTTGGGCGGCGGGTGCGGCCGGCGGTGAGTTCGTCGTAGACCGCGTCGGTGTGCGCGTCCATGAAGGCGGCGCGCAGTGTCCGGGTGGCGTCGAGCGCCGCCGCGGCGCGGTCGCGCTGGCGCGGTGACCGTTCCTGCGGCCCGGGCAACGCGTCCAGGAGCTCGTCGGTATGTCCGGCGGACTCGGCGAGCGCGGCCCGGGCGTACATCAATTCGGCTTCCCCGGAGGCGAGTTGGCTTCCCCGCGAGGGCTGGTCGTCGTCGGCGGTCACGACGCGGCTCCACCCGCCGCCACGGCCGCCCGCCGCAACGTGCGGTCGCAGGCGGCCAGATGGGCGCCGAGCGCCTCCTCGAAACCGGTGGTGGAGGCGTCGAGCATCAGCTGCCGCCGTATCGCCAGTTCGGTGCCCGAGACGGTCGCGAGCCGTTCCCGGGCGAGAGCCAGGGTGCGGGCGGGGTCGTCCGACAGTTCGTCGACGAGGTGCAGTGCCAGTGCCTCGGACGCCTCGACGGGGGTGCCGAAGAGCAGTGCACGGCGGATCACGGAACCGCTCGCGCCGTGCCGGCCGAGCCTGTACAGCGCCATGCCCGGCCAGGTGCCGCCCTCCCCGGCCGGCAGCCGCAGTCGTACGGAGTGGGTGGCGATGCGGTAGTCGGTGGCCAGCAGCGCGTCCAGGGCCAGTCCGCCGCAGTCGTCGGCCGCGACGGCGACGGTGGCGGCCGGCAGGCGCTCCAGGCGGCGCAGTGCGCGTTCCCACTTGCTCACCAGGGACACCGTCGGATTCCCCGCCCAGGGTTCTTCGGGGGCGCCGGACACGTGGACGACGACCTTGCTCCGGCCGCCGCGGTCCTCGGCGCTGTCGCAGGCCGCGCTCACCGCTCCGATCCACTCGGCCGACAGGGCCTGGCGTCCGTCGATCCGCAGCACCAGTTCGTCGGCTCCGTCGTGGAACCCGTCGGTCTGCGGCATGCTCTTGCGGGTGTTCATCTGCCCATCCCTCACCATTGCACCAACGCGGTCTCGATGGTCGAACCGGGGCCCATCGTCATCAGAACGCCGTAGTCACCGGCCCGGGTGACCCGCTCCTGGAACAGCCGCTCGTAGGAGAAGAGGAAGGAGCCGCTCGACACATTGCCCTGGTCGCGCAGGACTCCGGTCGTGTGCCGGAGGTCGTGGCGGGTGAGGCCGAGGTTGACCCGTACGGCGTCGATGACCTTCTTGCCGCCCGAGTGCACGAGCCAATGACTGATCTCGCTGCGCCGCAGTCCGGCGCCGGACAGCAGCCGGTCGACGACCTGTTCCGCGTTGGCACCGACCACGTAGGGGATCTCGGGGTCGAGATAGAAACTGAACTTCGACTGTACGTCGTCCCAGTCGTACCGCATCGCGTCGATCGCGTCGGTGATGAGGTGGCTGGCGAAGCCGATGAGGCGCGGGCTGCCGGGGGCCGCCGGCATGTCGGCCGGACCGTAGGCGGTGTCGGGGGTGTCGGCGACCAGGGCAATCGCCGCGGCGCCGTCGCCGAACAGACTGTTCACCACTGCGGTGCGCATCGACGAGTCGATGACGTAGGCGGCCGAGCAGGCTTCCACGCACAGCAGGACCGCTACCTTGCCGGGGTTGGCGACCGCCCAGCCCGCGACGGCGTTGAGGGCGTTGAGTCCGGCGTTGCATCCCATGCCGACCACGTCGACCCGGCTGGTCTTGGGGAGGATGCCCATCTCCCGGATGAGCAGGGCGCTCAGTCCCGGGGTGAGAAAGCCGGTGGTGGTCACGCAGCACAGGTAGTCGATGTCCGAGACGTCGAGGCCGGAGCTGTCCAGGCAGGTCCGAACCGCTCTCGCCCCCATGTCCAGAGCGAGCCGCTTGTGTTTGGCGAGCAGCTCTCCCTGGGGTTCGGGCAGACAGACGCCGTCGGCGTCCAGGGGTGGCACGGTGAGGTGGCGCCGTTCGATGGCGCTGTTGAGGAAGACGGAACGGACCCTGGGATCGGTGATCCCGAAGAGGTCGAGGAGTTCACGCTGGGTGTAGGAGACTCCGGTGGTCGCCGTTCCGATGCCCACGATGGCGGCGGCGCCGGTGTTCTTGCCGTGGGGGGCGCCGGGTTCGGTGGTCAGGTCGGTGCCCGGACCTTCCGTGGTGACGGTCATCGGTAGGTCCACCCCCACATCCGGGTCTTGCTGCGGATGGTGCTCACTGCTGTCAGCACGTCGATCACCCTTCCGGTGAGCTGGTGGTCTGGGACCTGATGAACCGCGCCAGTCGTGCGATCCCGTCGGCGATCTCGTCGTGGGTCAGGTAGCTGACGGACAGGCGCAGGCCGTGCTCGCCGCCGCCCTCGGGATAGAAGTAGGACATCGGGGTCCAGATGACGCCGAATTCCTCCGCGGAGCGCCGCAGCGCGGTGTTGTCCGCGCGGAAGGCGACGTTGACCGCCAGGAAGAACCCGCCGCTGGGTTCGTTCCAGCGGATGCCGAGTGCGGCCCGCTCGTCCTCGGGGAAGGTCTCTTCGAGCTGCCGCAGGGTGACGCGCATCGCGTCGCCGTAGTACGCGGCGGTCTTGGAGTTGAGCTCCGAGGCGCGTTTGTCGGCGGCGAGGAGCATGCCGGCGACGACGGCCTGGGCGACCGGGGAGGTGTTCACCGTGACCATGCTCTTGATCTTGGTGAGTTCGTCCGCCAGCAGCCCGGTGCCGCCCGCGTCGTCGTGGACGTCCTGGTCCGCGATGACGAAGCCGACGCGCGCGCCGGGGAAGAGGGTCTTCGAGAAGGAGCCCAGGTGGATCACGCGGCGGTCCCGGTCGAGGGCCTTGAGGGTCGGAAGCTGGGTGCCCGGGCTGACCAGCCGGTAGGGGCTGTCCTCCAGCAGCAGGATGTCCTCCCGGGCGGCCAGGTCGAGCAGTTCCCGGCGGGTGTCCAGGGGCATGGTGGTGCCGGAGGGATTCGCGTGGTCCGGGATCACGTAGAAGGCTCGGGGGTTACGTCCGCGGGCCCGCTCGGCACGGATCGCCGCCGCCAGGTCGGCGCAGCGGAATCCGCCGGGGTCCTCCGCCACCGCCGTCAGCTCGGCGTCGAGCAGCCGCGCCGCTCCGGTGATTCCCACGTAGCAGGGGCTGGAGACCAGCAGTACGTCCCGCGGCCCCGCGATGAGGGCCCGTACGGCGAGAAGCATCGCCTCCTGGCAGCCGACGGTGACCACGATCGACTCCGGGGAGACGTCGATGTTCTCGTCCAGGCGCAGCCAGTCGGCGATCAGTTCGCGTATCTGGCCGCTCGTCGGGCCGTACTGGAAGAGCGCGGAGCGGATCTGGCCAGGTGAGGATCCACTGTCCTCCAGGTGGTCCAGGTAGCGGCGCAGGTACGTGAAGATCTGCTCGGTCTCGAAGAAGCCGTCGTACGGGCGGCCGGGCGCGAAGGAGATCGCGTCGGGGTAGCGGTGGGTGATCTCGTTGAGGAAGTTCATGGTGTCCAGCACCGGGTCACCGAGGCTGCCGTGCAGCTCCGCCTTTCGCAGCCCCGGGCCGCTCGTCCGCCCAACTGGGCGTACTGCCTGCGGGGTTGGGGCGCTGTTCGGTGCGCGCACCAGTTCCGGGCCCGCGTCCGCGACCGTGCGGATGCCGGTGAGGGTCATCGCCTCCCTCAGCTCGTCGGTGACGATGCTCAGGACGTGGCGTACGCCTTCCTGCTCGGCCACCGCCAGGCCGTGCAGTACGGGGCGGCCCAGCAGTACGGCGTCGGCGCCCAGTGCCAGGGCCGCGAGGACGTCGGCGCCGCGGCGGACCCCGCCGTCGAGGAGGACGGGGCAGGCGCCCGCGACCGCTGCCGCGATCTCGGGCAGTACGTCGAGGGTGGCGGGCGCGCCGTCCAGCTGCCGGCCACCGTGGTTCGACACCACGATGCCGTGTGCCCCCGCCTCGATCGCCCGAATGGCGTCGGCGGCGGTCAGGATGCCCTTGACCAGGACGGGCAGGGAGCTGATGGAGCGCAGCCACTCGACGACCGACCAGTCGAGGGACGGATCGAACTGGGCCAGTGCGTGGGCGGCGGGTGCGGCGAAACCGTCTGTGGTCAGATTCGCCGGCTCGATCCCAGCGGGCAGGGTGAAGTCGTTCCGCAGATCGCGGGGCCGTCGGCCCAGATGCGGGGCATCGGCGGTGAGCACCAGTGCCTCGAAGCCCGCTCGCTCGGCGCGTTCCACGAGTTGGCGCGTCGCGTCGCGGTCGCGGAAGCAGTACACCTGGAGCCACAGCGGGGCCGCCGCGGCGGCGATGTCCTCGAAGGTCCGCCCCGCGAAGGTGCTCACGACGAGGGGAACGCCGGCTTGTCCGGCGGCCCGGGCCGTGGCGACCTCCCCAGCCGGGTGGGCGAGGGTGTGGTAGGCCACGGGCGCGACGGCGATCGGCGCCGCCCAGCGGCGGCCGAGGAGCGTGATGCCGGTGTCGGGGCGGCCGGCGCCGGTGAGGACGCGCGGGTTCAGCCGTACGCGGTCGAATGCCCTCAGGTTGTCCGCGAGGGTCCGTTCCTGTCCCGCACCGCCTTCCAGGAAGTCCCAGACGGCGGAGCTCATCCCCGTACGCGCCAGAGTGGCGTAGTCGGTGAGGGTGAGCGGGTTCGCGGTCCTGGTGCCGGCGTCCGGGCCGCTCACGAGGCGGTCAGCCGGTCGCGCTCCACCGCTTCGTACAGGGCGCGGATGTTGGCGCTGCCGAAACCGCGGGAGCCCTGGCGCTGGATGAGCTCGAAGAAGAGGGTGTTGCGCTCGTAGGGGGAGCGGGTGAACAGCTGGAGCAGGTAGCCCCATTCGTCGCTGTCCGCGAGTACCTGCGCGTCCCGCAGCCCGGCGATCTCCTCGTTCAGGCCGGTGAGGCGGTCGGCGAGCATCTCGTAGTAGGTGTCCGGCGTGCTCAGGAACTCCACGCCCCGGTCCCGGCAGGCACGTACGGCGGGGATGATGTCGTCGACCAGGAAGGCGAGATGCTGCACACCTTCACCGGCGTTGCGCTGGAGGAAGGCGTCGAGCTGGCCGGGCTCCTTCGACGGGTCGGGGGCGACGAGAGTGAAGATGACCCGCTCCGAGGCGCTGCGCACGACGAGCGAATCCATCGCCTGCCCCCCGACGGCCACGTACTCGGAGGAGTAGCGGGCGAAGCCGAAGGCGTCCTGGTAGAAGTCCGCGTGGCGGTCCAGGCTGCCGCCCTCGACGCAGACGGCGACGTGGTCGAGCAGCCGGATCGGGCCCTCAGGGCGTGCGGACGGCTCCGGAGCGGCCGTCCACCGCCGGCCCGGGGGCAGGTAGGTGGCCGACCGTGCCGTGACCGGCAGGAGCGCGTGGGTGACGTCGCCGAAACCGGTCACGACGGGGCTGCCGTACGGGGTGCCGACGGACCGGGCGCCGGCCGCCACCGCCGCGTCATGAGTGGCGGCCACGTCGTCACACGTCAGGGCGATGGTGGCGACCCCGTCCCCGTGTTTGTCGAGGAACTTCCAGACCCCCGGACCGGAGGTGACCACCAGATGCAGGTCGCCCTGTCTGAGCAGAACGGAACTCCGGTCGACCTCCACGCAGTCGGCGACCCAGGTGAAGCCCATGGCCGAGACGAAGTAGTCGGCCGTGGCCGCTTTGTCTCGCGTGTACATCTCGACGTGCGCTATGTCGTGCACAGGCATGGAGGTGCCCTCCTGACGTGCGGGTCAAGAGCGGGTGCTTGGCCCGCCCGGTGGGATTACCAGCGCCATTCCTGCTGGCCGTACAGGTGCCCGGCCTTGATGCCGCGGTCCTTGCACCAGGTCATGAACTCGTCGATCTGCTTGATCTGGTAGGTGTCCTCGTTGTACGTGGTGGCCATGACGTGGCCCAGCCAGGGCTCCTCGCCCATGGCGTAGACGTACGCCTCCTTGGCTCCCAGCTCGGTCATGATCGCGCCGGCCTGCTCCGCGTTGGACCCCGAGAGCTTGCGCGAGTTGCTCATCTTCTTGGTGACCGGGATGGTCAGCAGGGCCTGGTAGAGCCAGGTCAGCGGTGCTCCGTCGCACTCCATGCCGAGGTAGGCGAAGTCGGCCGTGCCCAGGTGCTGCTTGATGTAGCGGTAGAGCATCGGATCGATGCCGGAGGAGTCGGCGCCGATGAAGATCTTCTTGCCCGCCAGTTCCGCCCAGTAGGTGGACTTGGCGCGGATGTCCAGGTCACAGTGCTCGCCCAGGAAGGGGGTCGCGGTGACCTTGCCGCCGGGGAACTCGACCTCGTCGAAGTCGTCGACCTCGATCACCGGGAAGCCCTGGTGCTTGAGCATCAGGGCCATCGACGGGTCGGCCAGGTTGCCGCGCGAGGAGCGCGGCATCACGATCGCGCCCAGCCTGCCGCGAAGTTGCAGCAGGGTCTCCAGGACGATGTGGTCCTGATGGCCGTGGGTGATCAGCACGAGGTCGATGAAGTCCGGCAGATCGTCCAGGGTGTAGCGGTCGCCGACGGAGTTGTCGGCACTGATGAACGGGTCGGTCACGACGGCGGCCTGCGGCGTCTGCAGGACGAGACAGGCGTGACCGAAGTAGCGGATGCGCCCGCCTTCCTGGATGTGCCGGTCCTCCGCGAGACTGGGCTGCTCGTTGAACATTCCGGCGAGCTGGTCCACCTGGGTGCCGGCCAGTCCGAGCCCGTCGGCGACGTGGCTCAGCGTGGTGGGGCGCACGCGTGCCTTGAACAGCTCTTCCAGCCCAGGGTGCTTGAACGGCACGTCCAGCTCCAGCACGTCCGGCGAGGTCAGCCGCGGTGTGCTCAGGATGAAGGGACGCTCGATGCCGGTCTCGTACGAGATCTGCACCGACTGCCGCGACTCCTGGTAGACGTCGCTGGTGTAGACGATCGGCTCCATGAACCGCATCTGGGCCTGGTTGTCGGTGTCGTAGGCCAGCTCGACCAGTCCGCCGAGCTCCGGCGGCAGCTTCGGGTACAGCGGGGTCAGGTCGAATCCCGTCGCGTTCGCCCGCAGCAGTTCCTGGCCGGCGGCTACCGCATCGGCGAAGCGCAGGATCGCCGCCCGGTCGCGCTTGATGGCGGCGAGGAGATCACGCACCTCGTCGGCGCGCTCCTCGGCGATGTTGATGAAGTAACCGCCGCGCAGCTCCGGGTTGTTGCTGGCCGCGACGTGCACCTGCGGGGACTGCAGATAGGACTCGAGCAAGGGTACCTGGAGGAACGCGAGATTCATCGCGGACTGAACCGGCGCCAATGTGTACGGCCAGGCGAAGAACCTGTCTATCAGTGGCTCGACAATGACGTTCGACCGCAGGAACAGCTTCTGGTCAGTCATCTACGCCCCTCCTTCCGGGAGAAATTCGCAACAACTTCCCTCAATACATACGTGGAGCACCTGGAGTTCAAGGCGCTTATTGCGTCTCTCGCTTCAGCAGGATGCCCCGTCGGCATGCGGTGGATCAATACTCGGCGGTGTCACTCACCGATGAGCACGGAAAACTCCTGGAATTTCCCCGACCGTCCTCTCGCTCGCTCCTGGAACGGCTTTTCAGCGCCCTTGCCCGACCGGTTCTCTCCTCGGGTGTTTAACTGCGCTCCGGCGCCAGTTGAACGGGTGGTGAGGCCGCGGGCCGGCCGCCGTGAACCCTTGTTGATAGGTCCGGTCGCGCGGTGACATCGTGAGGCGCAGCCGGCCGAACACCCCTGCCGCACCACGAGGAGAGGGCCTTGCCCAAGACGAGAACCGATGCCCGCGGTGATTCCGCCGACGCGCGCCGCGCAGCGTTCCCCCGCGTCGCCGGCCGGGAGTGAGCGAGACCGCCATGCCCTTCGTCAGCACCAACGGCATCCGGCTGTCCTACCAGCGCTCGGGCCGTGGCGAGCCGGTCCTCCTGATCATGGGGTCGTCCGCCGCCGGACGGGTGTGGACCGTGCACCAGACACCCGCGCTGCACCAGGCGGGATATGAGACGGTCGTCCTCGACAACCGGGGCATCGCACCCTCCGACGCGCCGGCCGGCGACTACTCGTTCGCCGATCTGGTCGCCGACACCCGTGGAGTGATCGAGGAGTTGGAGCTCGGCCCCTGCCGCGTGGTGGGCACGTCGATGGGTGCCATGATCGCCCAGGAGCTGGCTCTCGGCCAGCCGCACCTGGTGCGTTCGGCGGTCCTGATGGCCGGCCGGGCGCGGTCGGACGTCCTGCGGCGGGCGCAGTCGGCCGCCGACCGCGCCCTGCGGGACAGCGGGGTGCGGCTGCCGCCCCGGTACACCGCCGCCAAGACGGTGATCGAGATGCTCTCGCCGAAGACCCTGAACGACGACGGCGCTGTCGCCTCGTGGCTGGAGCTCTTCGAGGTCTCCGGCGGTGGCGACACCGTCCCCGGCCAGTCGACGGCCGTGGACGAACTCGGCGACCGCCGTGCGGAATTGCGAGGCGTCACGGTACCGTGCCGTGCCATCGCGTTCGCCGATGACCTGATATGTCCTCCGCATCTCGTCGCGGAAGTGGCCGATGCCATTCCGAACTGCGACTTCGTACAGATTCCCGACTGCGGTCATCTCGGGTACCTGGAGCAGCCGGAGATGGTCAACTCGGCGATCATCGAGTTTCTCGACAAGTACTGACAGAGCGATTTTCACCGCTCGTTGCCGGGCGTCCACCAGCGGCCATTCGCCGTTCCGTGCGAGAGAACAAGAGAGCGAGGCGAAATTCCGTGGCCATGATGGGCGGGCCGGGTATGGGCGGACCGGGCATGAGCGTGCCGATGCGGGTACGGCAGGGCGAGGAATCACTGACGCGGCAACGGATCAACCCGGGAACGGTGCGCCGCATCCTTCCGTACGCGCGTAAATACCGCTGGCAGGTGGCCCTGCTGGTGTTCGCGACGAGCGTGAGTGCGGCCATCACGGCTGCCGGGCCCCTGGTTCTCAAGAAGGTCATCGACGACGGGATCCTTCCCAAGGACCTCGGGGTGGTGGTGTGGCTCTGCGTACTGCTGGCAGGCCTCTCCCTGGTCGACGCGGCGTCGCTGTTCGTCCAGAACTGGTGCTCGGGACGGATCGGTGAGGGGCTCGTCTACGAATTGCGCACCAAGGTCTTCTCCCATGTGCAGGAACAGTCCCTCGCGTTCTTCACCCGGGCCCAGACGGGTGCACTGGTCAGCAGGCTCAACTCCGATGTCATCGGCGCCCGGCAGGCCGTGACCACCATGCTGTCCCAGGCGGTCTCCACGATCCTGACGCTGCTTCTCGTGCTCGGCGCCATGGTGTACCTGTCGTGGCAGATCACCGTGGCGGCGCTGGTGATGATTCCCCTCTTCCTGGTCCCCGCGCGGCTGATCGCGCGCAGACTTCAGCGGCTCACCCGCGAGACGATGCAACTGGACGCGGAGATGAGCTCGATGATGAACGAGCGCTTCAACGTCTCCGGGGCGATGCTGGTCAAGCTGTACGGCCGGACGGACGAGGAGTCGTCGCTGTTCGCGGGCAAGGCCGGCCGGGTGCGCGACGTGGCGGCGCAGGCGGTCACCTGGGGGCGGCTGCTGCCGATCATCGTGTCCGTGCTCACCGCGTGCACCACGGCGCTGGTGTACGGCCTGGGCGGCAGCCTCACCATCGACGGCACCCTGCAATTCGGCACGCTGGTGGCCATGGTGACGCTGCTGATGCGGCTCTACGGGCCGGTCAACCAGTTGTCGAGCCTTCAGTCGACCGCCATGGTCGCCCTGGTGAGCTTCGACCGGGTCTTCGAAGTGCTGGACCTCAAGCCGCTCATCGAGGAGCGCCCCGACGCCCGGTCGGTGGACCTCACCAAAGACGTCACCGCGGAGCGGGACACCCCCGAAGGCGCGGGCGCGCTCGCGCCGGACATCGAATTCACCGAGGTCTCCTTCCGCTATCCGACCGCCCGCGAGGTGTCGCTCGCCTCACTGGAGTCGATCGCGATACGCAAGCCCGAGCGCACGAGTGAAGCGCTGACGCTGGAGAACCTGTCCTTCCGCGCGCCGTCCGGCAAGCTCACCGCGCTGGTCGGTCCCTCCGGTGCGGGTAAGACCACCATCACTCATCTGGTGCCGCGGCTGTACGACCCGTCGTCGGGCAGCGTACGTATCGGTGGGCACGACATCCGGGAGCTGACCCTCCAGTCGCTGCGCGACACCGTCGGGGTCGTCACCCAGGATGCGCACCTCTTCCACGACACCCTGCGCGCCAACCTGTCGTACGCCCGGCCGGAGGCGAGTGAGCAGGAGCTGATCGACGCCTGCCGGGCCGCCCTGATCTGGAACACCATCGACGCGTTCCCGGACGGTCTCGACACCGTGGTCGGTGACCGCGGGTACCGGCTGTCCGGCGGCGAGAAGCAGCGGATCGCTCTGGCCAGGCTGCTCCTCAAGGCGCCGCCGATCGTCGTCCTCGACGAGGCGACGGCCCACCTCGACTCCGAGTCGGAGGCGGCGATCCAGCGCGCGCTCAAGACGGCTCTGTCCGGCCGTACCTCGTTGGTGATCGCGCACCGGTTGTCGACCATCCGCGAGGCCGACCAGATCCTGGTCGTCGAAGCCGGCCGGATCCGCGAGAGCGGTACCCATGAGGAGTTGCTGGCATCGGGCGGACTCTACGCCGATCTCTACCACACCCAGTTCGCCCACCAGGCCCCGGACAGCATGAGCGCCGGTTCCGGAAACCTTCCGGTCGGCCCGCAGCCGATCCCCTCGCACGACGGGGCGTGACCACCTCCCGTCCCCCGCGCGCCCGAACCGACAACCGACCGTGGAGAGAAGAAGCTCATGTCGATAACCCTGGACTGGCAGCCCCGGGAGCTGACTCCGGACGGCGCGGGCGTGGGGGCGAGCGCGCAGGGGCTCCTGGAGCTCTTGGGCCGGCTCGACGTCGGCGCCCTGCTGGCGGACGAGAAGGCCCTGGTCCTCCGGGGGTTCGGCATCACGCCCGAGACCCACGGCACGGCCGTCGACGCACTCCTGCCCCGGCGCCTGGCCTATGTGCACGGGAACTCCCCGCGTACGAAGGTGGGGGACAACGTCTACACGTCCACCGAATATCCGGCCGAGTTCGTCATCTCGATGCACAACGAGATGTCGTACTCGCACACCTGGCCGTCACGGCTGCTGTTCTTCTGTGAGCAGGCCCCGGAGAGCGGTGGCGCGACCCCCGTCGTCGACGGGCGGCTCTGGCTGTCGACGCTCGACCCAGAAGTCCGGGCCGCGTTCGCTCCGGGCGTCCGCTACGTCCAAAACCTTCATGACGGCTACGGATTCGGCAAGAGCTGGCAGGACACCTTCGAGACCGACGACCCGTCCGCAGTGGAGAGTTTCCTGACCGGCACGGGCGCGGAGTGGACGTGGACCCCGGACGGCACCCTGCGCATCAGCCATCTCCGGCCCGCCACCACCCGGCATCCCGTCACCGGTGCCGAGGTGTGGTTCAACCAAGCGGACCAGTTCCACCACGCCGGCCTGGGCGAACACGCCGCGGCCGTGCAGGAGTTGATGTCCGAGGACGAGCTGCCGCAAGCGGTGACATTCGCCGACGGGAGCCCCATTCCCGCCGAGTACATCACTCACATCCAGGAGACGGGACTGGCCCTGGCGGTCGACGTCGAGTGGGCGCCGGGCGATCTGCTCCTCATCGACAACGTGCTGGTGGGTCACGGACGACGCCCGTTCACAGGGCCGCGCCGTGTCCTCGTCGCCATGTCCGACTGACTGGCTGTTTCTCAACCGATCAGTGTCTGACCAGCGCGTTTACTGTTTGTAATCTTCGTGGTTCGGTGTGCAGGGTGGTGGGGTCTTCGCTGTCGAGCGCGGAGGTTGTGCCGTGCCCACGCCCGCTGCTGTCATGAAGCGCCGACTGCGTACGTTCGAAGCCCGTGCCGCCGAGATCTGGGACGCGGTCGAGCAGGAACGCGGTGATGCCGGTGAGGCAACCGTGGCCTGCCCCCGTCGGCCGACGGGGACACCTCGGGCGACGCGGAATCGGAGAGTCCTGCCGGTAGTGGTGGCGAGTCGCGGTATGTGCCGCAGCGGCAGGAGAGCGACGACCCGACCGGCTGCCCTGCCTCTACTCCAAGATCGTCGAGTTCGTGTGGGATGCGCAGGAGCCGGTACGGGTACGGGACGTGGTGCGGGCGCCGTTCGGCGAGGGGGCCGGGAGTTCAGCGCGGTGGCAGGACGTCGCAGGTTGGCGAAGGCCTGCGAGCGGATCAGGTGCATCCAGTCGGTGCGGTTCAGCTCCCGGTTGTAGTTCGACTCCCCAGGTGGAGACGAACTTGGAGTACATCGCCTTGACGTACTCGAGCGTCACCTCGTCATCGTCGGCGATCGCCTTGTCCCGGGCGTCCTTGAGCGTGATGCGGAACTTCTCCACCCGTCGGCACGCGGCGGCGAGGCGCGCGTCGTGGGAGGCCTCCGGGTCGGCTGCGACGGCGACCAGGCCGCGGATCTCGAGGGCGCAGTCGTCGAGCAGGGCCAGCACCCGGCGGGCCCGGCGCTTGCGGCCGAGCATCGGGTTGAGCGGGTGCACCAGGGGCGCGACGGACAGGCGTACGCGAGCGACCAGCTGTTCCAGTTCCGCCACCCGCGGGGCCGGGTCGGCGGTCGGGGAGCCGGCCAGCCGGGCCGCTGCCTCGGCGGTGCAGGCGTGGGCGCAGCGCAGCGCGCGCTGGATCCAGGCGTGGGTCGTGGTGTGCGTGGTGACCGGCAGGACGAACAGCACGGCCAGTACGGCGCCCAGCGCCCCGACGCCGGTCTCCGCGAACCGGAGAGCGAGCAGGCCTGGGTTGAGGACGCCGAGCAGGCCGTAGAGCAGCTCGGCCAGCAGGGTCACCCAGAGCATCATCCAGGTGTACGAGACGGCTGCCGTGTAGAAGATGCCGAAGACGCAGACGGCGAGGAGGACGGCCGTGGGGAGGGCCGCTCCGGCGACGGGGACCGCGACGAGCAGGCCCAGGCCGATGCCGATCACCGTGCCGAGTACCCGGCGGAAGCCGCGGACCAGGGTCTCGCCGCGAGAGGCGGTGTTGACGAAGATCCACCAGGTGGCGCCGACGGCCCAGTACCAGCGCTGCCCGGACACCAGCTGTCCCACGACCAGGGCGAAGGCGGCGCCGGTGGCCGCCTGCACCGCCTGGCGGGTCGTCACGCGCGCGAGGCCGGTGCCGGGCGGCGGGGCCGGTACGGGGGCGGGAGGCAGTCGGCGCTCGTAGCTCCACAGGCCGAAGCGCACCGCCGCCGCGGTGAGCACGGACAGCGCGACGGCGGCGTACAGCTCGGGCAGCTTCTCGGTGGTGGCGTGCACGAACTGCGCCACGAAGAAGGTCATGAACGCGAACACGCCGAGGCTGTGCCCGCGCGGGCCCCAGCGGCGCGCGTACACGCCCGCGCCGACGACGGCGAGGAAGGTGAGGTCGCGGGCCACGGGGTGGTCGTGCAGTCCGGCCGCGACGGCGAGTACCGGCAGGCCGACGGCGGGCAGCAGCACGGTGGTGAGCGCCTGCCCGCGGACCGTGGCGTCCGTGACGGTGAACAGGGCGAGCAGCGCGGCGAGACCGCCCGTCACGGCGCCGACGAGCGAGTGTCCGGCGAGACCGCAGACGACGACCGCGAGGCCGATGCCGAGGACGGCCCGGGCGGCGAACCGCAGCCGTGTGCGCCCCGGGTCCGGCGCCGCGAACACCCTCTTCAGCACTGCTACCCCGCCCCTGGACACCGGCATGGAAAAGGCGCCGCGGAGGTCCGCAGCGCCATCGACGTGACCATCACAGCATCAACAGGGCGAGTGGCTCAAGTGAGCTTCGCTTTGCTGGGCCATTGGCTCGATTCCACAGGGATGAGCCATTGGTACAGTCTCATGTCATGAGCGTGGACGAACTCGACACCCGCATCCTGAGGCTGCTCCTGGAGCAGCCGCGCACCAGTGTGCGCGAGTACGCCCGCCTCCTCGGCGTCGCCCGCGGCACGCTCCAGGCCCGCCTCGACCGGCTGGAGCGGGACGGGGTGATCACCGGTACGGGTCCCTTCCTGTCCCCCGCCGCGCTGGGCCACCCGGTGCTCGCGTTCGTGCACATCGAGGTCACCCAAGGGCATCTCGACGAGGTGGGGGACGCGCTGGCCGTCGTACCGGAGATCGTGGAGGCGTTCTCGATCACCGGTGGCGGGGATCTGCTCACCCGGGTCGTGGCGCGCGACAACGGCCATCTGGAAGATGTGATCCAGCGGTTGATCAGCCTGCCGGGCGTCGTTCGCACCCGCACCGAGATGGCCCTGCGCGAGCGCGTCCCGCACCGGCTGCTGCCGCTGGTGGAGTCGATCGGCCGCGCGGCCCGGAAGTGAACTCTCGGACGCCGAGGGGACCTTTGAACCCCTGAGCCCTTGAGGCGGACGCCATCCCGTACGTCACCGTGCGGGCCGACGTACGGGAGTTCGCCGCCGCGGGCTGCTCCTGCGGGGAGGCCGGTCGGAGTTCGCCGCGCGGGACGGGTTCAGGTGGCCGGCGCGGCGGCCGCGGCTTCCCGACCGTCAGGCGGCGCCGGAGGGGAGGCGTCGCCGAACGGTCAGGGCCCGTCAGCTCGGCCGGATGTTCTGGTTGAGACGGAAGACGTTCTCCGGGTCGTAGTCGGCCTTGATGCGGGCCAGGCGGTCGTAGTTGCCGCGGTAGCTGGCGCGGACCCGCTCCTGGCCCTCGTCCATCATCATGTTCACGTAGGCGCCACCCGCGGAGTACGGGTGCAGGGCGTCGAAGTAGTCGACGGTCCAGCGCTTGACGAGGTCGGCGTTGGCCGGGTCTGGGTCGACGCCGGCGTAGACGGAGGCCCAACGGGCACCGCGGTAGGCCCAGGGCGTGTCGTCGGGGCCCACGTCGTGGGCGGCGCCGTCGATCGGGTAGAGGTGCATGGTCGACTGGACGGTCGGCACCTCGGCGCCGAACTTCGCGTGCAGGTCGACGGCTTCGTCGGGGATCTCGTTGACGAAGTCGGCGCGCCAGTACCACTGGTGGCCGGGCGGGTAGAGCCCGTCGAACATGGACTGCATGTCCGGGTGCGGCATTGGGCCGGCGGCGTGCAGCAGCGGCTCGGGCAGCGCGTCGAGCAGCGGGGCCATCGCGCGGGCGGCCGCCTCCAGGTCGTCGCCGGTGTAGCACCACACGACGCCCGCGGTCTTGCGGAGTTGGATGTCCTCGGGGAACGGCGGGGCCGGCGGGACGGTGCCGTGCATGAAGAACGCGTTGAGTTCGCGAGGCGCGTTCGGGAGGAAGTCCCGGTAGGCGGTGAGGACTTCGGCGCTGATCTCGACCGGCCAGAAGGTCGGCCCGGCGACGACCGTGCTGATCTCGTGCAGCCGGAAGAGGAAGGACGTGACGACGCCGAAGTTGCCCCCACCGCCGCGGATCGCCCAGAACAGGTCGGTGTTCTCGTCGGCGCTCGCGCGGACCTGCCGGCCGTCGGCGAGGACGACGTCGGCCGCGAGGAGGTTGTCGATGGTCAGACCGCACTTGCGGGTGAGGTGGCCGAGCCCGCCGCCGGTGGCGATGCCGCCGACTCCGGTGGTGGAGACGATGCCGCTGGGGGTGGCGAGGCCGTGCGCGTTGGTCGCGCGGTCCACCTCGCCCCAGACGCAGCCGCCGCCGACCCGGACCGTGCGGGCCACGGGGTCGACGTGGATCTCCTTCAACGGTGACAGGTCGGCCACCACTCCCCCGTCTACGGTGCCGAGTCCGGCGCCGTGGTGACCGCCGCCGCGAACAGCGAGCGGCAGGTCGTGGGCGCGGGCGAAGCCGATCACGCCGGCGACGGCGTCCGCGTCGGCGCAGCGGGCGATCAGGGCGGGGCTGCGGTCGATCATCGCGTTGTAGACGGCGCGGGCCTGCTCGTAGCCGGAGTCCTCGGGCCCGACCAACTCCCCCGTGAACCCGGTCAGTTCCCTGCGTGCCGCTTGAGCGGGTGTACTGGACATGCGATATCCCCCGTTTGTTCGGTGTCGGGCCGATCTGCACGTTCTACTCGGGTTGCGCGGACCCGGTCATCCGTGCGCGTCACCCAGCTCGGGCCCGCGGGGTACCTACGTTTCGCCCTCGGCCCCGTTCCTAGGGATACCTACGTCTCGCGCTCGGACAGGAGGCCGAGCTGCGCGGCGCGTTCGGCCGCATGGCGTCGGGTCGGCGCGTCGAGCTTGTCCAGGACGGCTCGTACGTGGTTGTCGACCGTGCGGACCGACACGACGAGGCGGGCGGCGATCTCGGAGTTGGTCAGGCCCTCGGCGAGCAGCCGCATGACCTGGAGCTGGCGGTCGGTGAGTCCGGCGGGGTTGCCTCGGGTCGCGGCGAGGGGGCCGCGCGGGATGCGGCGGACGCCGAGGCGCCGGAGTTCGGTGCGGATGACGCGGGCCAGCGGTTCGGCGCCGAGGGCGTCGAGTTCGGCCAGGGCGGCGAGCTTGTCGGCGGGGTGCGGGCTCTCGGCGACGGCTGCTGCGTGTTCGTAGGGGCAGCCGGCCGCCTGCCAGATCGACGCGGCCTCCCGCCAACGCCCGCGCGCCTGGAGGGCGTACGGATGTTGCGAGTCGTCGTCCAGCGGGACCGGGTGCCCGGATTTGCCGAGCCAGTAGGCGAGTTCGGCGCCGTAGGGGATGCCGGTGAGGTGGCGGGCCTCGGCGTGGACGGGGGCGGCGGCCTCGACCACGGCGTCGTTGTCTCCGCGCAGCCAGGCCGCTTCCGCCAGGGCTGCCGCCACCGGTCCGGTGCGCTGGAGTTCGCGGGTGCGTACGGCGATCCCCTGGGCCTCGGTGAGGAGTTCGTCCGCGCCGGGGCGGCCGCAGCGGGTGCGGATGCGGGCGAGGACCGTCAGGGCGGGACAGCGGGCGGGGAGGAAGTCGTGCATCCCGAACTCGGCGTGCCGCTCGGCCTCCTCCCAGTCGGCGGCGGCGAGCCGGCGGATGGCAAGTTCGACGTGCAGGTAGGTGAGGAAGCCGAAGTGCTCGGCACGGTCGGCCAGTTCCATGGCCGGGGGCAGGAGGCGGTCGGCCTCCGCGTACTGGAGGTTGTCGAGCAGCGTCCAGATGAGGTTGGCGTAGGAGCGGCACGCGTGCTCGACCTCGCCGGCGGCGAGCGCGACGTCCAGGCTCTCCTCCACCTGCTTGCGCCCGCCCGGGTCGCCGCCCCGCCAGCGGGCCATGCCCACGTTGTTGAGGGCGTGCGAGAGGATCGCCGTGTCCTCGGTGCGGCGGGCCAGGACGATGGCGCGCTCGGCGTGGGCGACGGCCTCGGGGTAGCGGTCGGACAGCATCCGCAGTTGGGCGATGTTGCTGACGGCGAGGGCCAACAGCCGCTCGTCGCCCGCCTGTTCAAGGACGTCGACGGCCTCCCGCGCGGCCTCCTGCGCCTCGTCGGCGTCGCCGGCCCACCAGTGGATCCGTGACAGCCAGCGCAGATCGGCGCCGAGGGCGAGGGTGTCGCCCAGCGAGCGGCGCAGGGCGACCGCCTCGCGCTGAGCGGCGACGGCGGCGGCCGAGTCGGCGATGGTGTAGCTCTCCACGGCGTAGCGTTCGAGCAGGTCGGCGAGTTCGGCGGGGCCGTAGCGCTGCCGTCGGCGCAGGACCAGGCGGAGTTGGGCGGCGGCCTCGCGGTGGGCGCCGGCGCCAGCGGCGTCCCGGGCCGCGTCGGGTCCGTAGCGGGCGATGGCGTCCTGGTCACCGGCCTGGGCGGCGTGATGGACGATGCGGGCGGTGTCCGAGCCTGGGCGGGCGACCAGGGCCGCGAGGGCGTTGCGGTTGAGGTCGATGCGGCGGGCGGCGGGCAGCGAGTCGGCGACCGCCCGCCGGATCAGCTCGTGCCGGAAGGCCACCCGTTCCGGCTCCACGGCGAGCAGCCCGCGCTGTTCGGCCGCCACGAGCGCGGCCACGCCGTCGGTCAACAGTGCGTCCACCAAAGGGCGTTCGACCGCCGAGGGCACGACGGCGAGTTGCTCCAGCGCGTCCACGGTGGCGGGGTCGAGTCCGCGCAGTCGCGCGAGGACGGCGTCGACGACGGTCGGTGGCACTCCTCCGGTGCCGCCCGCCGCCACGACCTCGGCGACGAAGAAGGGGTTGCCGGACGTCACTTCGTACACCTGGGCCGGATCGAGCCGCCCTGCCGCGCTGAGCGTGCGCACCGCGGCCAGGGAGAGCCGGGCCAGGGGCAGGCGGTGCGCGCGGGGCGCGCGGGAGACCTGGCCGAGGAGGTGACGCAAGGGGTGGCCGCGGCTCAACTCGTCGTCCCGGTAGGTCAGGACGAGCAGGGCGGGCAGCCGTTCCATGCGTCGCACGAGGAAGCGCAGGGCGTCCAGGGAGGCCTCGTCGGCCCAGTGCACGTCCTCGACGACGAGTACGGCGGGATGGGGGGTGCCGGCCAGTTCGGCGTGCAGTGCCTCGTAGACGCGGTGGCGGTCGCCGCCGTCGGTGACGGCGCGGGCGAGTTCGGCGCCGACGCTCCCGACGAGGTCGCGGAACGGGCCCAGTGGCCTGCTGGTGGCCAGGTCGTCGCACTGTCCGACCAGCACGCGGGCATGGGCGGGCAGCAGGTCCGGCATGGCCTTCACCAGGCTGGACTTGCCGATCCCCGCCTCACCGAAGACGAGCGCCACGGAACCGGCGCCGGCCGCCGCCTGCCGTGCGGCCGCGGCCAGTCGCGCAAGCTCGGACTCGCGTTCGAGGATCCCCCGGTCCACGTCGCCGATTCTGCCACCGCGGGGTCGCTCTGCGGGGTGTCCTGCCTGACCGGAACTGAACGCTCCCACCCCGTTGACCCCCACCCTCCCCCTCCCTATCGTCTGGTCGACCATTCGCACACCGTTCGCAGTACCGAACGCGCGAATCCGCCGCACCCGTTGAGGAGCACACATGGCACCGCCCCTCTCCAGACGATCCCTTCTGCAGGCCGCCACCCTCGCCGCGGCCACACCCGCGACCGCACCCGCGCTCTCGTACGCGGCGACCGACCCCGCCACTGCCGTTACTCCCACCGCAGTCGCCATCCCCTCCACCTGGACCGTGCGCCCGTTCGCGCTGAACGACGTGGCGCTCGGCGCCGGTGTCTTCGCGGACAAACGGCGGTTGATGCTCGACCACGCCCGTGGTTACGACGTGAACCGGCTGTTGCAGGTCTTCCGTGCCAACGCCGGCCTCCCGACCGGCGACGCGGTCGCCCCCGGCGGCTGGGAGGGTCTCGACGGCGAGGCGAACGGGAACCTTCGCGGCCACTACACCGGCCACTTCCTCACCATGCTCGCCCAGGCCTACGCCGGCACCAGGGAGCAGGTGTTCGCGGACCGGATCGGCACGATGGTCGGCGCGCTGACCGACGTACGGGCCGCTCTGCGCACGGATCCGGCCGTGCTGAGCGTGGCCGGCAGGTTCGGGGCCGCCGCCTTGAACGAGCGCGGGTCCTATCAGTACGTCGAGCTGCCACCGGCCGTCCTCGGCGCCGCCACCGCGATCACCCTCGCCGCATGGGTGAAGCCCGTGCACGACGACAACTGGGCGCGCGTCTTCGACTTCGGCGCCGACACCACCCGCTACCTCTACCTCGCCGCCCGCAACGCGAACGGCGTCCCGCGCTTCGCCGTCACGACGAGCGGGGCCGGCGGCGAGCAGGGGCTGAACGGCACCTCCGCGCTGCCGTCGAACGAGTGGAGCCACCTCGCGGTGACGATCGCGAACGGCACCGGGACGCTGTACGTCAACGGGGCGGCCGTGGCGCGCAGCACGGCGATGACCCTCACCCCGGCCGCCCTCGGCACCCTCGCCCACAACTGGCTCGGTCGCTCCAACTACCCCGCCGACCCCGTCTTCGCGGGCGCCTACGGCGGGTTCGACGTCTGGTCGCGCGCCCTGTCCGGCACCGAGATCGCCGAGTTGCAGGGCAGCCGGGCCGCCGACGCGTCGACGGGGCGCGGGGACCTGGCCTCGTACGCCTTCGACGAGACCACCGGCGGCAGCTTCGCGGACGCCTCAGGCCGTGGCCTGACCGCCACCCTGCGCCGCACCTGGGGCGGTCCCAGCCATCCCGGATATCTGGCCGCGTACCCGGAGACACAGTTCATCCAGCTGGAGTCGATGACCGGGAGCGACTACACGAAGGTGTGGGCGCCCTACTACACCGCGCACAAGATCCTCCGTGGCCTGCTGGACGCGTACCCAGCCACGGACGACGACCGGGCCCTCGACCTGGCGTCCGGCATGGGCGACTGGATGTACGCGCGTCTGTCCGTGCTACCCGCCGCGACCCTGCAGCGGATGTGGGGCATCTTCTCCAGTGGCGAGTTCGGCGGCATCGTCGAGGCGATCTGCGATCTGCACGCGCTCACCGGAAAGGCCGAACACCTCGCGCTGGCCCGCCTGTTCGACCTCGACAAGTTGATCGACGCCTGCGCCGCGAACACCGACACGCTCGACGGACTGCACGCCAACCAGCACATCCCGATCTTCACCGGCCTGGTCCGCCTGTACGACGCGACGGGCGAGGAGCGTTACCTGACGGCGGCGAGTAACTTCTGGGGCATGGTCGTACCGCATCGCATGTACGGCATCGGCGGCACCAGCACCGGGGAGTTCTGGAAGGCGCGGGACGTGATCGCGGGCACGATCGGCGCGACCACCGCCGAGACGTGCTGCGCGTACAACCTGCTGAAGCTCAGCCGGACGCTGTTCTTCCACGAGCAGGCCCCGAAGTACATGGACTACTACGAACGGGCCCTCTACAACCAGGTGTTGGGCTCCAAGCAGGACACGGCGGACGCCGAGAAGCCGCTCGTCACCTACTTCATCGGGCTGACGCCGGGACACGTGCGCGACTACACACCCAAGCAGGGCACGACCTGCTGCGAGGGCACCGGCATGGAGAGCGCCACCAAGTACCAGGACTCGGTGTACTTCGCCGCGTCCGACGGTAGCGCCCTGTACGTCAACCTCTTCAGCCCGTCCCAACTCACCTGGGCGGACAAGGGCGTTACGGTCACCCAGACGACCGGCTACCCGCGCGATCAGGGCACCACGCTGACCATCGGGGGCGGCTCCGCGACCTTCGAGCTGCGGCTGCGGGTGCCGTCCTGGGCGACGGCCGGCTTCCGCGTCACGGTCAACGGGCGTGCGGTGTCGGGGAGTCCGACGCCGGGGAGCTACTTCGCCGTATCGCGGAGGTGGCGGGCCGGTGACACCGTGCGCGTCGCCGTACCGTTCCGACTCCGGGTCGAGAGGGCGCTGGATGACCCCGCACTCCAGACCCTGTTCCTCGGGCCGGTCAATCTGGTCGGCCGCAACTCGGCCACGGAGTACCTGGAGTTCGGCCTCTATCGCAATGCCGGCCTCTCCGGTGACCTACTGCCGTCTCTGACCCTGGTAACCGGGAAGTCTCTCCACTTCACGCTGGACGGCACCGAGTTCGCCCCCTTCTTCGAGGGGACGGAGGATCCGACCCACGCCTACTTCAGGCGCTCGGAGCCGAGGGTGGTGTTCGGGAACACCGACTCCGGTGTGGCCAATCCGGCGAAGGCCGACGGCACGACTCTGCTCGACGAGATCTGGACCGGTGCGCCGTTCGGCGACAAGGGCGCGCTCGTTGCGCGCGTGCGGTCGACGGTGGAGGCGTGGGTGTCGGGCGGACTGCTCAGCGGGAGCGACGGGACGAAGGTCGTCAGCACGGCGGAGAGGGCTGTGTTCGCGCCCTGAGCAGAGGTGACCAGCTAGGCGTGGAGCAGTGGGGCATGGGCCGAGGAGGCGTGGACTAGGGCCGGCCGCGAGGCTTGCCCCGCTTGCCGCCTCCCTTGGCACCGCTCCCCTTGGCGCCACCGCCCCTCGTGCCGCCGCCCGTGCCACCCCGGCCACCCCGGCCCGTCGGCTTCGAGGGCGTCGCGGGCTTGCGGCGGGCGGTCGTCGGCTCGGCCCGCTTCGTCTTCGGCTCGGGGTCGGTCGCCTTGCGGCCCCGAGAGCTGTTGGCCGTGCGGCCTCGGACGATGCCGATGAAGTCCTCGACCAGGTCGGTGGTGGCGTCCTCGGGCCAGGACAGGGCCACGCTCGACTCCGGGGCGTCCACGACCGGGCGGAAGGTGAGGTCCTTGCGGTGGTGGAGTCGGGCCAGGGACTGGGGCACGATCAGCAGGCCCACGCCCGCCGCCACCAGTTCGACGGCGTCGGCGGTGGTCGGGGGGCGCTCGAAGGCGGGCTCCCCCGGCGGCCGGTCCCAGTCGAAGACGTCGTCCAGAGGGTGGAAGAGGACCTCGTCGGCGAGATCGCCCACGGTCACCTCCTCCACCGCCGTGATCACGTGGTCCTTGGGGACCACCACGACCGTCGTCTCGGTGTAGAGGGGAATCGCGCTGAGGAACGTACGGTCGACCGGCAGCCGTACGAACGCCGCGTCGGCCTCACCGGCGCGCAGCAGCTCGGGCGCCTCTGCGGCCTCCGCCTGGCGGAGGACCAGGGGGACGTCCGGCAGACGCTCGTTCCAGACCCGCACCCACTTGGCGGGCGTCACCCCCGGGACGTACGCCAGCCGGAATGTCGGGGATGTTGCGGAGTCCGCGGAGCCTGTCACCCCGCCAGATTACCGTCCGTGGTCGGCGGCCTCTCACACGATCGATACCCTGGACACCATGAAGTCGCACCAGAGCACCCAGACCATGAAGCCCGCCACCGCGGCGAAGAAGCTGGGTGTGTACCTCGATGCCACCCCCGCCGAGTTCCGCGAGGGCGACGTCTCGCGCGCCACGCTCGACGAGCTCCAGGCGAATCCGCCCGAGTGGCTGCGCGAGCTGCGGGCCAACGGGCCGCACCCGCGTCCGGTGGTCGCGGCGAAGCTGGGGATCTCCATCTCGGGTCTCGCCCGCGGCGGTATCACCGAGGCGCTCACCACCGAGCAGATCGAGGCCGTCAAGCAGGACGCGCCCGAGTGGCTGGAGAAGGAGCGCGCCACCCAGGCCGAGGTCCGCAAGGAGGCCGCGCGCATCAAGCAGCGGGACGCGGAGCGCGAAGCCGGTTCCTGACTCCGCCTTCTTGATCCCGCCTTCTTGATCCCGGCTGCCTGATCCCGTTCCGGCGACGGTGAGTTGTCGGCCGGACTCTGTGTGTACACGGAATCCGGTTCTGACGGCCCATTAAGACGAAGGTCACAAAAGCGTATCGGACATATCGCGCTTCAACCTTCACACGGGGCACACAAGTTGGCTAAGTTGACTCTTAGGTCGCATGACTTCCTCCGGCGGACCCCGTCGGGTCGCGCGACCTCCGCTGAGTCCGGTTCGCCTTCGTGGCCGCCGGAGCCGGGGACCCAACCGATTCATGGGGTGAATCGGCCCAATTGCCCGTCGGGGCAAGGGCCGTAGGGCATGCCTTCCGGAATTGACCGCCCGAACCCGACAGCTAACTCGGTAGGCGGAGTACGGAAGGAGTACGGCTCCCATGGCGCCGGAACGAATGCCGCGCGCGGGAGGCTTCGGCCAGCCCGGCATGCGCAACTCCGCTTTGGCAACGGCGGCCCTCACCTCGGTGGCCCTGTTCTCGCAGACCGCCGATGCCGCGCCCCAGGCCGTTGACGACGGCCCGAGCCGCGAAGAGGTCCAGCAACGGGTCAGCACGCTCTACGACCGGGCCGAGAGCGACACCGGAAACTTCAACGCGACTCGCGCGATGACGGCGAGCACCCGGGGACGGGGCGCATCGACCGGCAACATCCCCCGCCAGGCCTCGGACCCCGAGCTCGACAACGTCGCCCGGCGCTGGTTCGACGCGGCGCGCAGCTCGGTGGGGCCGACGATTCCGGCGGTGCTGCCGGCCGACCGGATGCCCGCCCGCCCTGCCGTACCCCGGCCCGCGCGCCCGGCCGACGATCTCATCGAGCGCAAGCGTGACGTGCCCGAACTCCCCGCGGGTCCCACCGCCCGCCCGGTGGCGGAACTGACGGCGGGCCCGGTCGCGGAACTGACCGCCGGCCCCGCCCCGGCGCTGACGGGCCGCGCCATCGCCGCCCTGCCGGCCGTGCCCACGCCCCGGCCGGAACTCCAGCCCGCGGTCCTCAGAGGGCTGCCCCCGACGGCCCCCGCCACACCCTCGCGCCAGGCCTCGCTGCGGACGGCCAAGGAGCGCAACCAGCGCAAGCTCGCCACGGCCCGTGAGCTGCTCTCCCGGTACACCGGGCAGCGGACCGCACCGGCCCTGGCGATCGAGGCCGCGCCCGCCCCGGTCGCCGCCCCGTGGTCCGACACGGCGCAGCAGGCCCAGCGCATGGCCGAGGAGGAGTGGCGGCTACGGCAGCCGAGCGTCCTGGACACCGGGGTACCGGCCGCCCAGACCTGGCAGCCGAACGCCTACGACACCGGCGCGATACCCGCTCAGACGTGGCAGTCCGGCGGCTTCGACACCGGGGCCATGCCTGCACAGAACTGGCAGTCCGGCGGCTTCGACACGGGCGCGATACCCACGCAGAACTGGCAGCCCAGCGTCCTCGACACCGGGGCCATGCCTGCGCAGAACTGGCAGCCCAGCGCCTACGACACCGGGGCGGTTCCCGCTCAGAACTGGCAGCCCAGCGTCCTGGACACCGGGGCGACTCCGGCCCAGAACTGGCAGCCCAGCGTCCTGGACACCGGGGCGACTCCGGCCCAGAACTGGCAGCCCAGCGTGCTGGACACCGGAGTGCCGGCCGCCCAGGCCTGGCAGCCGAACGCCTACGACACCGGCGCGGTACCTGCCCCGACGTGGCAGCCCGGCGTCCTCGACACCGGCGCGATACCCGCCCAGAACTGGCAGCCGAGCGTCCTCGACACCGGTGTCCCCGCCGACCTCGGTCCCGCCGTCGGCAGCAAGGCCGAGCGGGCGATCGCCTTCGCGCGTGCGCAGATCGGCCGGCCGTGCGTCTGGGGCTCGATCGGTCCGGGCTCGTACGACGACTCCGGCCTCACCCAGACCGCCTGGAAGTCCGCGGGGGTCGCGCTGCCGCGCGCCGCGCAGGAACAGGCGAGTGCCGGTACGGTCGTGCCCCTCGCCGAGAGCCGGCCGGGGGACCTGATCTTCTACAACGACAACTTCAGCCACGTCGGCATCTACACCGGCGACGGCATGATGGTCCACGCCCCGGGCCCCGGCACCTGCGTACGCGAGGAGTCCGTCTACTACGCCGGGGAGGCCGCGGTCCGTATCGCCGTGCGTCCCGTCTGACCTCCACCGACACCCACCGACTTCCACCACACAGCCACTCCCCCGTCCAGCTATATCGTCTAGTCATTTGCCTAGAAGGTTTAGGTAAATGCATACTCGATAGCGCCGAAGCCCAACGGGAGGAGTGGCTGTGGTGCGTGCGGGACTGTCCGCGGAGCGGCTGGCGCAGGCGGGTGCCGAGCTGGCCGACGAGGTCGGCTTCGAGCACGTGACCGTCTCGGCGCTCGCGCGGCGCTTCGACGTCAAGGTCGCGAGCCTGTACTCGCACGTGAAGAGCTCACAGGACCTGAAGACGAGGATCGCCCTGCTCGCCCTGGAGGAGATGGCCGACCGGGCCGCCGGGGCACTCGCGGGGCGGGCCGGCAAGGACGCCCTGACCGCTCTGGCGAACGTCTACCGCGACTACGCCCGCGCCCACCCCGGCCGCTACGACGCGGCCCGGCTGCGGCTGGCCCCCGAAGCGGCTGCCGCGAGCGCCGGTGTACGGCACGCGCAGATGACCCGCGCCGTCCTGCGCGGCTACGACCTGACGGACCCGGACGAGACACATGCGGTCCGACTGCTCGGCAGCGTCTTTCACGGGTACGTGAGTCTGGAGCTGGCGGGCGGGTTCAGTCACAGCGCCCCCGACTCGCAGGAGAGCTGGACCCGCACTCTGGACGCCCTCGACTCACTGTTGCGGAACTGGCCGGCGCCCTGACCAACCACCCACCTCTATCAACAGGTTGAGACCATGGACACCCCCCAGCGCGACTGGACCACCACGTACATCTCCGCCGAACTGCTGCGCGGCGCCCTCGACGTCGAGCACACCGAGCACGGCGTACTGCCGCACCGGCTGCCCGCCCGGGCCCGCGCCCAGTGCGACGACCCGCAGTTGGCCATGGTCGAGGCCCAACCGTCCGGCGTACGGCTGGTGTTCCGCACCCGCGCGACCGCCGTGGAACTGGACACGCTGCCCACCAAGCGCGTCTACGTCGGTGCCCCGCCCCGTCCGGACGGCGTGTACGACCTGCTCGTCGACGGCCGCCCGGCCGGTCAGGGCAGTGTGCCGGGCGGCAACGCCCTGACCATCGACATGGCCAAGGGGACCGCCGAGGTCGTGCGGGGCGAGATCGGCACGCTACGTTTCGACGGACTGCCCGGCGAGTCGAAGGTCGTCGAGATCTGGCTCCCGCACGACGAGGCCACGGAACTCGTCGCGCTGCGCACCGACGCCCCGATCGAGCCCGCGCCGGACTCGGGTCGCCCGGTGTGGCTGCATCACGGGAGCTCGATCAGTCACGGCTCCTTCGCCGCGACGCCGACCACGACCTGGCCGGCGCTCGCCGCCTCCCTCGGCGGTGTGGAGCTGATCAACCTCGGGCTCGGCGGCAGCGCCCTGCTGGACCCGTTCACCGCGCGCGCCCTGCGCGACACCCCGGCCGACCTGATCAGCGTCAAGATCGGCATCAACCTGGTGAACACCGACGTGATGCGCCTGCGCGCCTTCACTCCCGCCGTGCACGGCTTCCTCGACACCGTCCGCGAGGGCCACCCGACCACTCCCCTGCTGGTCGTCTCCCCCATCCTCTGTCCGATCCACGAGAACACGCCCGGCCCCAGCGCAGCGGACTTCGGCGCGCTGGCCGACGGACAGCTGCGGTTCAAGGCGATGGGCGATCCGGCCGAAGTGGCCGAGGGGAAGCTGACGTTGAGCGTCATCCGGGACGAGCTGGCGCGGATCGTGGAGCGGCGGCAGCCCGAGGATCCCAACCTGCACTATCTCGACGGACGCGAGCTGTACGGCGAGGACGACTTCGCCGAACTGCCGCTCCCCGACGACCTCCACCCGGACGCCGCCACCCATCGCAGCATGGGCAAGCGCTTCGCGGGCCTGGCCTTCGCCACGGAGGGCGCCTTCGGCACCATGTCCTGAGGCTGCCGCGCCGGTGAGGACATGAAAGCGTGCGGGCCGCCACTCCCCCGTGCCGGCGGCCCGCACGGACGACGAAAGTCTCGGGCACCACTGGACGTCGCCGGTATGGGTAGAACTGCGTACGCGGCGAACGAGCGGAGGAGGAACGTGGCACACGGGCCGGGCGAGGCCTATGAACGCATGCTGGCGGTGGCCGTCGGGGCGCTCCACGAGCGGGAGCCGGAGCGGTTGTGGCCGCTGCTGGCCGGCGCCCTGCCGGATCTGTGCGGCGGCGAGCTGCTGGTCTACAAGCTGGACGACTGGAGCGAGCGCGCTGGCACGGTCGGCATGTCGGCAGGCGTGGCCGCCCAGTTCGACGCGCTCGGGGACGAGGACCTGGGTCTGCTGCGGTCGGGCTATCCGTTCGCCGACCACTACGCCACCGGCCCCGACCGGACGCCGCACACCGCCCGCAGGGCAGCGGGCCGAGGGTGGTCCGCGAGCCCGACCGCGCGGCTGCTCGGCGCGACCATGGACATGGACCATGTGCTGGCCCTCCCGCTGCCGCAGGTCACCACCCCGATCACCGGGTGCATGGTCTACCGCTCCGGCAAGGACTTCACCGAGGACCAACTCCGCACGGCCCAGCGGCTGCAACCGCTACTGGCCGCCGTCGACCAACAGCGTCAACTGCTTGAGCAGTGGCGGCACTTGGCGGATCCGGCCGTCGTCAACGAACCTGTCGCCACGGGCGACCTCACACCCCGGGAGACGACCGTCCTGCTGCTGCTCACGGACGCTCTGACCGCGACCGCCATCGGCCGTCGGCTCGGCATCTCGGACCGTACGGTCCACAAGCACGTCGAGAACATCTACCGCAAGCTCGGCACCCGCGACCGCATCAGCACGGTCCTGCGCGCCCAGCAGCTGGGCCTCGTCCCGACACCCGCCCTGTCCCGCGGGCGGGCCTGAACGGGACCCGTCCGGGATCGGGGCGCGGGTCAGTCGCCGCGGTAGAGGGCGGTGAGGAGTTCGATCGCCGCGGGAGTGGCGGGATGCGGGTCGTCGCGCCACCAGGCGAGGCGGACGGCGATGGGTTCGGCGTCTCGCACCGGCCGGTAGACGACGCCCGGGCGCGGGTACTGGTTGGCGGTCGACTCGGCCGTCATGCCGATGCACCGGCCGCCGGCGATGACGGTGAGCCAGTCGTCGACGTCGTGGGTCTCCTCGGTGGCCGGGCGGGCGTCCGGCGGCCAGAGGTCCGCGGTGGTGGTGCCGGTACGGCGGTCGATCAGCAGGGTGCGCCCGGACAGGTCGGCGAGCCGGACGGAACGGCGCCGGGCCAGCGGGTCGTCGGCGGCGAGCGCGCACAGGCGCCTCTCCAGGCCGACGATGACGCCGTCGAAGCGTTTCTCGTCCAGCGGCCTGCGCACGACGGCCAGGTCGCAGGCGCCTTCCACCAGGCCGGCCGAGGTGGAGTTGACGCGGACGAAGTGCAGGTCGGTGGCGGGGTGTGCCTGGGCCCAGCGCCGCTGGAAGGCGGGCGTGTGCCGGCCGAGCGCCGACCAGGCGTAGCCGATGCGCAGGCTGGTGTGCCCGGAGGTGGCCGTGTGCACCAGGTCGTCCACCTCGCCCAGCACCCGGCGGGCCTGCGCGAGCACCCGCAGTCCCGTCGGGGTCGGCGCCACCTCGCGCGAGGTGCGCCGCAACAGCCGTACGCCCAGGGCCCGTTCGAACGAGGCCAGAGTCCGGGACACGGCCGCCTGGGAGACGCCGAGGGCGATGGCCGCGTCGGTGAAGCTGCCCTCCTCGACGATGGCGACGAGACAGCGCAGCTGCCGGAGTTCCACATCCGTATCCATGACTCCAGCGTATGGATCAGCGGCCGGACGCATTTTGTGCATCGCCGGACGCGGCGCACGATCGGAACATGCCCGACGCATCCGCACCTGCCGCTCCCGCCCGGGTCCACCCCGCCCCCGCGACCCCCGCATCCGACCGGCGGCGTCTCGTCGGCGTGGCCACGATGGCCGGCAGCGGGCTGTCCAATCAGACCGGCGCAGCGATCGGTTCACTCGCTTTCCCCGTGCTCGGCCCGGTCGGTGTCGTCGCGGTGCGGCAGTACGTCGCCGCGGCCGTGCTGCTGGCCGTGGGGCGGCCCCGGCTGCGGTCCTTCACGTGGGGGCAGTGGTGGCCGGTGCTGCTGCTGGCGCTCGTGTTCGGGACGATGAACCTGTCCCTGTACACCGCCATCGACCGCGTCGGCCTCGGGCTCGCCGTGACCCTGGAGTTCCTCGGTCCGCTCACCGTCGCGCTGGCCGCGGCACGGCGCCGGGTCGACGCCTGCTGTGCGGTGATCGCGGCGGCGGGTGTGGTGGCGCTGATGCGGCCGCGGCCCTCGGCCGACTACGCCGGAATGGCGCTCGGCCTGCTCGCCGCCGTCTGCTGGGCCTCGTACATCCTGCTCAACCGGACCGTTGGTCGGCGGCTGCCGGGCGCGCAGGGGTCAGCTGCGGCTGCCACCGTGTCGGCGCTGATGTTCCTGCCGGTCGGTGTCGTCGTCGTGCTGCGGCATCCGCCGACCGTGGCCGCCGTCTGCTGTGCGGTGGCGGCCGGTGTGCTGTCCTCGGCGGTGCCCTATCTCGCCGACCTGTTCACTCTGCGGCAGGTGCCTGCTCAGGCGTTCGGGCTGTTCATGAGCGTAAATCCGGTGCTGGCGGCGGTCGTTGGCCTGGTCGGTCTCGGGCAGCATCTCGGGTGGGCGGAGTGGGCGAGCATCGGGGCCGTGGTGGTGGCGAACGCGCTCAGCATCGCCACGCGCCGGACTCGACCGTCGTAGGGTTTGCGGCTTTCAGCTCTGGCCGGGGCCTGTCGCGCCGCCTTTGAGGCGTTCCAGGTCGGAGGGGCGGACCTGGATGGCGATCACGGCGACTAGGGCGGCGACCAGGGTGAAGATCGCGGCCATCACGAAGGCGGAGGAGACGCCGGCGGTCAGGACCTCGTCGGACCAGGGGGACGGCAGTTGACCGGTGCGCCGGAACTGCAGGCGTTCGGCCGGGGTCGCCTGGGCGAGGAACTGGCGGACCTGTTTCTTCGCCTCGTTGTTGCTCGCGGTGCCGAACATCGTGACCAGGATGGAGAGTCCGAGCGCGCCGCCCACCTGCTGGGTGGCGTTGAGGAGTCCGGAGGCCGCGCCGGACTCCGCGACGGGCACGTCGGAGAGTGCCATCAGGGTGAGCGCGACGAACTCCATGCCCATGCCCAGGCTGAAGACGAGCATCGGGCCGAGGATGCTGCCCGCGTAGGTGGAGTGCACGTCGGTGAGGGTCAGCCAGGCCAGGCCGGCCGCGGCGAGGACCGCACCGATCACCATGAAGGGCTTGGGGCCGTACACGGGAAGGAACTTGGAGGCCAGCCCGGCGCCGACCGCGATGACCGCACTCACCGGCAGGAAGGCGAGTCCGGCCTCCAACGGGCTGAAGCCCAGCACGTCCTGGACGAAGAGGGTCAGGAAGAAGAACATGCCGAAGATCGCGGCGGACAGGCTCAGCATGATGCCGTAGGTGCCCGCGCGGTTGCGGTCGGCGAACATGTGCAGCGGGGTGATGGGCTGCTTGGACCGCCGCTCGACCAGGACGAACGCCACCAGCACGACGACCGCCGCCGCGAACGAGGCCAGCGTGAACGCGTCGCGCCAGCCCTCCTGCGCGGCTCTGATGAAGCCGTACACCAGCAGCACCATGCCCACGGTGGACGTGAGCGCGCCGGTGATGTCGAAGCGTCCGGGGTGGCGTTCGGACTCCTTGATCCAGCGAGGTGTGGCGAGCACGATCAGCAGGCCGATGGGGACGTTGACGAAGAGCACCCAGCGCCAGTTGAGCCACTCGACGAGCATGCCGCCCGCGAGCAGTCCGATCGCGCCGCCGCCCGAGGAGACCGCGGCGAACACACCGAACGCGCGGTTGCGCTCGGGCCCTTCGCGGAACGTGGTGCTGATCAGGGCCAGCGAGGTCGGGGACGCGATAGCGCCGCCGACGCCCTGGAGGGCGCGGGCGGCGAGGAGTTGGCCGGAGTTCTGGGACAGGCCGCCGAGCAGCGAGGCGAGCACGAAGAGCAGTACGCCGAAGATGAAGACGCGCCGTCGGCCGAGGATGTCGCCGGCCCGGCCGCCCAGCAGGAGGAGGCCGCCGAAGGTGAGGGTGTAGGCGTTGACCACCCAGGACAGGCTGGTGGTGGAGAAGTCCAGGGAGCGCTGCATGTCCGGCAGCGCGATGTTCACGATGGTGATGTCCAGGACCACCATCAGCTGGCAGGACGCGATGACCAACAGCGCCATGCCGTTTCCGCCACCGCCGGTGTCCCGTGCGGTGGCCTGCGACGAAGAGGTCGGCTGTGCGCTCTGGCTCATGTGCGTCGCCCTCCCGGGGGCGAAGCCCCGCGGGGAAGTCGGTTCAGTGAACGGTTCCGTCCACTGTTCGACCGTACGCCCGTGCTGTGGGCGTCACCACCGGAACCGGCGTCACCACCGGAACGAGCGGTGACGCCCTCGCCGTCGGCGCGTCAGCGCGTCTTGTGGGTCGCCGCGAACTCGTCGGCGGCGGCCAGGTCGAACTCCCCGTGGTCGCTGCCGAGGCCCTGCGCCACCAGTGCCGCGGCCGCGCTGCCGAGCACGGCGGCCTCGCGGGGCGTGCGGCCCAGGCTCACGCCGCGCAGGAAGCCGGCCGAGAAGGCGTCGCCGCAACCGGTGGTGTCGACGACGTCGATCGCGTAGGCGGGGACGGTCTCGGTGCCCTCGGCGGTGACCAGGAGCGCGCCGTCGGCGCCGCGGGTGACCGCGACGAGTCCGGCGCCGGCGTCGAGGAGCTTGCGCGCGCCGGTCAGGAGGTCCGCCTCCTCGCTGAAGCCGAGGACCTGGTCGTCGTTGGGGAGCAGGAAGTCGACGTGCGGGAGCAGCGGCTCGATCTGGTCGTAGGTGCCGAGTTCGCCGGGGGCGAGGAGGTCCACGGAGGTGACCACGCCGTGCTCCTTGGCGTGCGCCAGGATGCGCGCGGCGACGTCGGCGCCGATCAACTCCGGTCCGCCCAGGTGCAGATGGCTGGCTTCGGCGACCGCGTCCCAGGGCACGTCGTCGAGGCCGTAGGTGATGTTGGCGCCCAACAGATGGAGGGAGGGGCGGTCACCGTTGGGGCGGATCGGCAGGACGGTCGCCGAAGTGGAGGTGTCGGTGCGGCGGACCAGAAGGCCGGTGTCGATACCCGCGCGGTCGAGGAGCTGGACGAGCAGATCGCCGGTCGGGTCGGTACCGATGGCGCCCGCGGTGCGGACCGAGGCGCCGAGCTTGGCCAGGGTGAGCGCGGTGCCGGCGGCCGTCCCGGCGGCGGTCATCCTGATGTCGTCGACCAGGGTGGCGCCCTGTCCCTCGGGTATGGCCTCCACCGGCCGCACCAGCACGTCCAGTACGTGCACGCCCATCGTGACGACGTTCATGGGGTTCCCTCCTGCGCGGGTGGTACGGGGTGAGTGGTGCCGTAGTTGCGGGCGATCGCGGCCTCGATGACCGCGAGTTGCTGCTGCTCGTCGAGGACGCGCGGCGGTCCGAGGGCCGCCGCGTGCTGGTAGACACCGCACGCCCACTCCACCAACAGGGCGTGCTCGACGGCCTTTTCGAGGGTCTGCGCGTGGGTGAGCGCGCCGTGGTTGGCCATCAGCGCGGCGCTGCGGCCATCCAGTGCGGCGATGACCGACTCGGCGAGTTCGGGGGTGCCGAAGGTGGCGTACGGCGCGACCCGGACGGTACCGCCCACGGAGAGCAACTGGTAGTGGATGCAGGGCAGTTCGTCCAGGACGCAGGAGAGGGCGGTGGCCATCGGGGCGTGCGTGTGGACGACCGCGCCGGTGCCGTAGCGCCGGTAGACGCCGAGGTGCAGGTCGAGTTCGGAGGTCGGCTCCAGGGTGCCGTCGACGAGCTTTCCGTCGAGGTCGACCACGGTGACCTGGTCCGGGGTCAGTTCGGCGAGGACCGCTCCGGTCGCAGTGATCGCGACGAGTCCCTCCACGCGTACGCTGACGTTCCCGGCCGTGCCGATGAGCAGGCCCGCGGCACCCAGCCGACGGCAGGAGTCCGCCACGGCGGCCCGCTCCTGACCCAGCACCGCGCTTGAGTCGGTCATGTGCGGGACCGTAACCTAAACGTGAAACAAAGTCACGTTCACATTCGGAGGTAGTGCGTGGGCGAGCCGGCCGCGGAGTCCGTGGGGTCCGCTCCCCTGCGTCGGATGCCCCAACAGGCGCGCAGCAAGGCCCGGTTGGCACGGGTGCTGGAGGCCGCCGAGCGATTGTTGGTCGACGAGGGGGTCGAGGCGCTGACCACCACCCGGGTCGCCGCCGAGGCGAAGGTGTCGATCGGCTCGCTGTACCAGTACCTGCCGGACCGGGACGCGATCATCGACGCCCTGGCGAGCGGCTACTTCAGCAAGCTGGAGGCCCTCATGGAGGGGTTCGTCCAGGGGGCGGCGGAGCAGCGCTGGGAGGATCCGGTCGGCGTGCTCGTGGACGCGTATGCCGGGCTCTACCGGACCGAACACGGCTTCCGGGCGCTGTGGTTCGGCAGCGGTCTGACCGAGCGGACGCGGGCCGCGGACCGTGAGCACAAGCTCCGTATGGCCGACGGCATCGGCCGGGTCCTGCTCGCGCTCGGGGTCGCCCGGGACGACGACGCACTCGGCCGCGCCTGCCACGCGGCGGTGCTGACCGCCGACGCCCTCGCGCAGGAGGCCTTCCGCCGCAGCCCGGAGGGGGACGCGGAGCTGCTGGAGGAGGCCAAGGTCATGCTGCGCGGCTATCTCGCGGCTTTGGAGGAGCGCTACGGGGACCCCCGCGGTCAGTGACCGGCACAGGGGGCGATTCGGTGCCGGACACGGGGGTGGTTTCATGTCGAGGAACCGTGTCTTTCGAAGGAGCGCAGGTTGAGCGACATGGCAGCGGGTCCCGCGGGGCGGGTCTTCGTCGACAAGCAGAGCCCGAAGGCCTACCACGCCCTGGTCGAGACGGCCGAGGCGACGCGTGCGGTGGCCGCCGAGGCGGGCCTGGACCGGCGGCTCGTCGAGCTGGTCAACCTCCGGGTCTCCCAGCTCAACGGCTGCGCCTACTGCCTCGACGTGCACACCCGGGCCGCACTGCGCGCGGGTGACTCCACCCAGCGGCTGGGCGTGCTGGCCGCCTGGCGTGACGCCCAGCTGTTCACCACGCGGGAGCGCGCGGCGCTCGCCCTCGCCGAGGCGACCACCCACCCCGCCGACGCCGGTGCGCAGGAGGCGGCCTACGCCACCGCCCGCGCGGACCTCACCGACGACGAGATCTCCGCGGTGATCTGGGTGGCGATCACCATGAACGCCTTCAACCGCGTGTCGATCATGAGCAAGCACCCGGTACGTCCGGCCGGCTGACCTCGCGCCGATCGGGCGGCGGCCGTCCGCTTCACCGGCAGCACCGTCCCCGGCCCCTTCCGCGGGAGGGAATCGGAAGGGACCGGGGACGGAGTTCGGCCCATCAGCAGAGAGGAAGGCCGGGGATGCGGCCGTCGTTGACGCCGCCGCTGATCCAGACGACGGGGAGCCAGACGAGCTTGTTGCCGCTGTCGTCGTCGGTCAGGGCCCAGTAGTGGTTGTAGTAGCTGCCGTACCGGAACTCGGTGGCCCAGATCTGGCAGTAGAAGTAGTTGGTGCCCGCGCGCAGGATGCCGGCCGGTGTTCCGTCGCAGCTGTCGGTCTGGTCGGTGGTGGTGCACCACCAGGTGTTGGCCGTCTTCCAGACGTTGCAGTTGTACTTGCCGCCACTCCTCGGCGTGCAGCCGGCGCTCGCCGACGCGTGTGCGGAGCCGGTCAGGCCGATGGTGACCGCCGCGACCATGACGGTCGAGGCCAAAAAGGCGATGAGTCGGCGCAGAGCCATGTGAAGTCCCCCTGCTGTGCATGGTGTACGTGCTCAGGTCCGTGCGAAACCATGCTGTCGTCAGGGACTTCACAGCCGCCACACAATGAAGCCGTGCTTTAAGCGTCGAACGGAGTCTCCAACGGGCCGTCGAGCAGCGCCTGTCCGGAGGGCGTGATGCTGTGCACGACGTGCTTGCCGTGCCGCACGCTCAGCAGCAGACCGGCCCGGCGCAGGACGGCGGTGTGGTAACTCGCCGCCGCGCCGGTGATGCCGAACCGCTCGGCGAGTTCACCGGTGGTGCGGCCGGTGACGACGTCCTCCAGTACGGCGGCCCGGGTACGGCCGATCAGCGCGCCCAGCTCCGCGGCCGGTCCGGTGCCGACGTGGGCGCGGCGACGGGCCCAGCCGAGCGTGTGCTGGATCGGGTAGACGAGGATCGGGGTCATGTCCGGGGACGCGAGCGTGACCGGTCTGCGGTGACAGAAGAAGGACGGCTGCAACAGCAACCCCCTCCCGTCCAGGCGCAGTTCACGCTCGACCGGGTAGTCGGCCACCAGCACCGGCGGCTCCCAGCGCAGCAGCGGATCGAAGCTCCGCAGCAGCCCGTCGGTGCCGCCCGCCAGCACCGCCCGGGTGCGCAGGGCGCGGTCGGCGTCGACCTGCGCGCGGATCTGCGGCCAGAACGGGGCGAGCGCGTGCCGGTGGTAGCCGTGCAGGGCCGAGGCGAGGCGGCGCAGCGCCGAGGGTGCGCCGTCGGCGAGTTCACGGATTCCGGTCGGCAACGGGCGGGACCGCTCCCTGGACTCGGCGAGGGTGACGAGGTCGTCGCGCAGGACGGTGCGCGGGGTGCCGAGCACGGTGTCGACCGCGCTCCTCAGGTCGTGGCGGCCGCACAGGTCGGGGGTGAGGAAGTCGGGCGAGTACCCGCGCGGCGGCAACAGCCCGGTCAGCTGGCCGGTCAACTGGCCGTCGCCCACGGGCAGTCGCGGCCGGATCAGCCGCCGCCACTCGCCGAACGCCAGGGACGAGTCCCGGGTGAGCAGGATCTGGAAGCTGTTGGTGATCTCCCACAGAGGATCGGGCGCGGCGGCGACCCGGACGCGCGCGACGTCCTCGATGGTGAAGTGCACTCGCAGCATGACCTCTCCGCTGGTCGTCGTGAGCCACTGTGTACCCGCCCGGGTGGCCGCCGACCAGAGGACATTCGGTCAGCCGAACTTCGGCCGGTGGAGGTGGACGCGGGCCGAAATTCTGTTGCGACCACCCCCACTCCCCGGACCCTGATCACCATGCCCTCCCTCCTGCGCCCCGCCGAACTCTCCGACGCGCCCGCCGTCACCGAGCTCCTCAACGAGATCGACCGGATCGAGATCGGCAGGCCCGAGACCGACCTGCACACGGTGGAGGCCGACCTCAAGGGCCCGGACACCGACCTCGCGCGCGACTCCTGGCTGACCTTCGAGTGGGATCGCCTGGTGGCGTACGGGCTGTTGTGGGACGAGTCGGGGGGCGAGCGGGTCGACGTCGACCACTACGTACTGCCCGAGCACCAGCAGGCCGGCCTCCGGATTCTGGAGGCGATGGAGGCCAGGGCGCTGGAGAAGGCCCGGGGCAACGGGGCCGAGCGGGCCGTGGTCCATCTGCACCTGAACGTGGCGCCCACGCTCGACACGGACCTGATCCGGGCGCGGGGTTGGCAGGTCGTCCGCCGATATCACGTACTGCGCAAGGACGTTGACTCCGCGCGGGACCCTGCGCCGGGAGTGCCCGCCGGAGTGCGGGTAAGGCCCTGCACGACCGAAGCCGACCGAGTCCGGGTGTACGAGCTCTACCAGGCCACCTTCGCCGAGCACTTCGACTTCCAGCCGCGCGACCACGGCCAGTGGCAGTCCGACGTCGACGCCGAGGGGCTCGACTGGTCCCTGGTCTGGATCGTCGCCACCGACGACCTGGGAGACGCCGGTTTCCTGCTGGCCCGCGACGACCGCGAGGCCATGGGCTGGATCCGCAGCATCGGCGTCCTGCGCGAGGCCCGCGGGCGTGGCCTCGGCGGTCTCCTCCTGCGCCACGCCTTCGCGGCGTTCGCGGCGCGGGGCAGGGAGACGGTGGGGCTCGGGGTGGACACGTCCAACGCCACGGGGGCGCCCGAGTTGTACGCGCGGCACGGCATGGGTGTGCATTACGCCGTGGACACGTGGGAGGCGGTGCTGCGCTGATCAGCTCGTCGTGACGGCGACCGGTGACAGGTGTTCGTGCACGGCGAGCCAACGGCCGTCCTCTGCACGGCGGAAGACGATGGTCTCCCGTTCGTGGAGCTTGTCGACGCCGTCGAGAGTGGAGATGTGTGTCTCGACGGTGTGGGTGAACACCGCGGTGTCGTCCCAGAGTTGGACCATCCGGTCGGAGGAGACGCAGTTCAGCACCCGGAACTCGTCCTCGGTCACCCAGCGGGCCCAGACGCGCCGGTACTCGGCGACGGATTCGATGCGTTGCGCCGTGGTGTGGAAGACGAAGGTCGCATCCGGGGCGAAGGCCTGGAAGTAGTCGTCCAGGCGGCCCGTGGCGAAGGCGGCGACGAGGTCACCGGCCGCCTGGAGTACCTGTTCCTGACCGTTGCTCATGTGGGAGTCGCTCCGTAAGCAGGCAATGGGGATTCAGGGGATTCGACAGGGCCTAGAGGGCGACCAGGAGCAGCGCTCCCGCCCCGAGGCAGAGTCCGAACGCCTGGTGGATCGTCACGCGTTCGCCGTCGAGCGCCAGCGCGAGCACGACGGTGGCGGCCGGGTACAGCGACACGACCGGTCCGACCACGCTCAGCAGGCCCCGGTCCATCGCGAAGAGGTAGAAGGCGAAGGCGGCTGTGTCGAGGGCTCCGGCCAGTACGACGAGCAGCCACGGCACACGGGCGGTGCGCGTCGGCTGCCGACCGCGCAGAGCCCGTGGCGCGACGCACAGGATCGAGAAGACGCGGGCGCCGGCCAATGGCCACAGGCCGGCGCCCGGTCCCGGATGGGAGAGGCACACCAGCTGGAGTCCGAGTGCTCCGCCCGTCGCCAGAGCCAACAGCAGGGTGCGCGACGCGATGCTGTCCCGCCGGATCCGGCCCACCGGGCTGACCAGCGCGATCGAGGCCAGGGCGCAGAAGACGCCGCACAGGGCGAACAGCCCGGGAGCGGACTGGATGAAGAGGCCGACCGCCAGGGGCACCAGTGCCACCGTCACCGCCGTGACGGGTGCCACGAGCACGATTCCCTCGGACGCCAGTGTCCGGTAGAGCAACACCATGCCCAGCAGTCCGAAGGCACCGGCTCCCAGACCCCAGATGAGGTCGCCCGGGCCGGGTCTTCGCGCGGTGGTCGCCGCCAACCAGACGGCGATCACCGGGAGGGACAGGACCTGGGAGAGGAACACGACCCGATGGGCCGGCACGTTCCGCGACGCCCTGGCGCCGCAGTAGTCCGCCGCTCCCCAGCCCAGCGCCGCCACCGTGGCCAGCAGAGCGGTCGTCATGCGGCACCGAGCCGGTGCAGGAGAACGTCGCGCCTGGCCTCGGCGATGCAGCGCGCCGCCTGCCGGGGAGTACGGACCGCGTCCTCGGCGAGCTGCAGTGTCTCCGTCACCAGGGCACGCAGCGATCCCCGCACCTTGGCCAGGGACGACTCCGCGTCCGGCGCGACATCGCCGTAGAGAACCCACCACCACCAGGCGTTGGTACCGGAGTTGGCGACGACATCGGGGACGACGACACAGCCGCGTCGGCGCAGCCGCTCTTCGGCGGTGGCCGTCACCGGGAGGTTGGCCGCCTCCACGATGTAACGGGCGGCGACCCGGCCCTGGTTCGCGTCGTGGAGGGCGTAGGAGGTCGCGGCCGGGACCAGTACGTCGGCTCGCAGGGCCAGGCAGTCGTCCCTGTCCAGGAGGATGTCGGCAGGGCGGAGTCGGCTGCGGTCGATGGCTCCGTGGGCCCGGCGGTTGCGCAGCATCTCCTCGACGGCGAGGCCGCGCGGGTTGGCGACGGTGCCGTGGACGTCCGAGACGGCCACCACGCGGATGCCGGCCGCGTCGAGGAATCGGGCCGTCGACCCGCCCATCGCTCCGAAGCCCTGCACGACGGCGGTGGCGGACGAGCGGGGCGTCCCCTCCCGGTCCAGGACCGTGAGCGCGGCCTCCGCGACCCCACAGCCGCCGACCAGTTCGGCGAGCCCGATGCCGTCGACCTCGACCGCGAAGGCGTCGGCGAAGCGTTTCCGTGCCGCCGCGGGGTCGTCGAGCGTGCGGACGACCGGGGCGACGCAGCCCGCCACCCCCAACTCGCCCAGTACCTCGTCGATGAGCTCGGTGGTGGTGCCGAGGTCGTCGCCCGTCGCCCAGCGCTGCTCCACGTACGGCCGGACGAAGGTGAGGAAGCGGGAGAGCACGCCGCGTGCCTCGCTGCTGAGCGGATCGCAGTCGATCCCGCCCTTGGCGCCGCCCATGGGCAGATAGCGGTTCGAGGGGTCGTAGTGCAGTGCCTCCTTCACGCTCATCGCCGCCGCCAGCTCCCTGACCTCCTCGTAGGAGCAGCCTTCGCGCATGCGCAGGCCGCCGCTGGCGAGACCCCGGACGAGTCTGTCGATGACGAGGAAGCCCTGGCGTCCGGTGACGGGGTCGGTCCAGGTGATGGATGCCTCGGGGGGTTGGGACAACGCGCCGTCGGCTCGGGCCGCGGGCGGGGTGAGAAGGCCGCTGTTCACAGCAGTGGGCTCCTAGAAAAGCCGATGAGGACAGGCCAGGTGGCGCACAGGTGGCGGTCGACGACGATGCGGAGCGGCCACTTACGCGCGCTCTGACGGTAGTTGGGGACACGTTCCGCCGGGAGGTCCCCGTTCCTGGGTCACGCCCGACCCCCTACGGGGACCTGTCGGGCGCGGAGCCGTGCTCCTAGCTTCTTGCTCGGGCAGAGTCTGAACTCACCCAACTCCCCTTATCCGTCTGTCCATTGACAGGAAGCAGTGTCGGTCATGACCCAGCAACCCAACGAGATGATTCACGCGCTCAGTTACGGCGCGTATGCGGCACGATGCCTCCAGGTCGTCGCCGACATGGGCGTCGCCGACCACATCGACGACGAACCCGTGCCCGTCGAGAAGCTCGCGGCGGCCTGTGGCGCCGACCCCGGCATGCTCGCCCGGGTACTGCGCCTGCTGACCGCGCACGGTGTCTTCGAGCTGAGGGACGCCGGATACGCCCACACCGACGCGTCCCGCCTGCTGCGGGACGACCACCCGATGAGCGCGCGTCCCCTCGTCCGTCTGACAGGTCTGCCGGTCCACCTGGACGGTCTCGCCCGGCTCCAGCACACCGTCACGACCGGGCAACCCGCCGTCGAGACCTTCGAACCCGGGGGTCTGTGGGCCTACTTGCACGCCCACCCCGAGGAAGCCGAACTCTTCAACCACGCCATGACCTCGAAGGCCGCCGCCGACATCCCGACGGTCCTCGACGCCTACGACTTCACGCCCTTCGCCTCGATCGCCGACATCGGCGGCGGCCGCGGACACCTGCTGCGCGCCGTCCTCGACAGCGCGCCCGCCACCGAGGGCATCCTGTTCGACCGGCCCGTCGTCATCGACACCCTGGGCTTTCCCGACCAGCCTCGACTGACGCTGCGGGCCGGGGACTTCTTCGACTCCGTGCCCCCGGCCGACGCCTACGTCCTGATGCACGTCCTGCACAACTGGGACGACGAGCGGGCGGCGCGGATCCTCGCCTCGATCCGGGAGGCCGCCACCGCCGGAGCCACCCTACTCGTCATCGAGAACGTTCCGGACGACGAGCGGCCGACGCCGGCGGCGCTCACGATGGACATCATCATGCTCGCCCTCACCCGCGGCCGTGAGCGCACGGCGGGCGAGCTGTCCGTGCTCCTGGAGGGCGCCGGCTTCCGCCTCACCGGCATGACGGAGACCTCCGGGACCATGCGCATCGCCGAGGCGAGGGCGGTCTGACCAACCGCCCACGACGGGCGCACAGTTGAGACGTCACCACGCCCGGCCGAGCTCCAGGCGGCCGGGCGTGGTGACGTCTCCGTCGATGAGTCGGCTATGCGGAAGGGCCCAGTTTCACGGGCAGTTCGACGAGGTCGTTGCCCATGAAGGAGTGCTGGGGCTCCAGTTCGTCGGGGGCGATGGAGAGGGTGAGTCCGGGGAAGCGGTCGAACAGGGCCGGCAGGGCGATCTCGGCTTCGAGTCTGGCGAGCGGGGCGCCGAGGCAGTAGTGGATGCCGTGGCCGAAGGCCAGGTGCTGCTTGTCGGCGCGGTCGATGTGGAAGGCGGCCGGGTCGTCGTGGACGCCCGGGTCGCGGCCGTGGGCGCCGAAGCATATGAGGATGGCGTCGCCGGCCTTCATGACGACGCCCTCACCGAGGTCGATGTCCTCGGTGGCGTACCGCAGCGGCAGGTGCATGATCGGCGGGTGCAGACGCAGTGCCTCGTCGATCACGTCGCTCCAGCGGGCCGGCTCGGCGAGGACGGTGGTGAGCTGGTCGGGGTGGGCGAGGAGTTCGCGTACCGCGGCGTCGATCAGGGCGACGGTGGTCTCGCTGCCGCCGCCGATCACCGCGATGAGGGTGGAGATGAGCTCCGGCTCGCTGAGCCGGTCGCCGTCCTCCTCGTGGGCGGTCAGCAGCAGGCTGGTCATGTCGTCGGCGGGTGTGCGGCGCTTGGTCTCGATGAGGGTCAGCATCGCGCGGTAGAGGTCGGCCGCCACGGCCGCGGACTGCTCGGGCGTGACGTCGGTGGCGAACACGGCACCGATGATGCGGAGGATCTCGGGGCGCTGGTCGGCGGGGACACCGAACAGGTCGCAGATGACCCGGCTGGGCACGCCGTGCGCGAACTCGGCGCGCAGGTCGACGCGTTCGTCGCCGGCATGCTCCTCCAGGGCGTCCAGGAGGTCGGTGACGATTGCCTCGACCACGGGCCGCATCGCCTCGATCCTGCGGGCGGTGAACGCCCGGCCGACCAGTTGCTTCAGCCGCGTGTGGTCGGCGCCGTCGGAGGTGAACATGCTGACCACGTCGACCCACGGATACAGCCACGGAACGGCGCCGGGCTCGTGTCCGGGCCAGGACTTGCGTGCGTCCTTGGAGACGTGCGGGTGGATGAGGAGCTGCTTGGCGATGTCGCCGCGGGTGACCGACCAGGCGACGACGTCCTCGGGCATGCGCACGCGGACGGCCGGCCCGGCGTCACGGAGTTCGTCGGCCTGCTCGTACAGGCGTCTGCCGCCGTCGCTGTCGAGCGTCACGGCCTCGGTCCGAAGGCTGGTCACGCGGTACCTCCTGTGGGTTGGGGCCGCGGGATGCGGACACGCGGCGGACGTGGAGCACAAGGGCGCGCGCAAGGTGACGCCGGTCGGGCGCGATGAGCACCTTCAGCGCGTCGGGCATCGACACCGTAGGCGGCACCGGCAGGACAGACCCAGATCCCCGAACGGGGACCTGTCGGGCGCGGGGACCGCGCGCCTACCCTGTTCGCTGCGTCAACCACGGCCGCTCGCCGACCGGTTGACGCACCCGAACCTCAGGCACCCGCGACAGCGCCGACCTCGTGCCGAGAGCGGACCTGAAGCTTGGTGAGGATGTGCGAGACATGGGTCTCCACCGTCCGCCGCGACAGCAGCAGTCGGCCGGCGATGTCGGGGTTGGACAGTCCCTCGGCGACCAGTGCGGCGACGCGTCGTTCGGTCGCGGTCAGCGCCTCCCAGCCGGAGGAGGGACGCATGTGGCCGCGGTTTCCCGGGCGCAGGCCCCAGGGGCGCAGGCGAGCGGTGGCACGGTGCACGTCCCAGTCCGCACCCGGCTCGGCACAGACCGCGAGGGCTTCTCTGAACGAGGCGCGGGCCGCGTCGAGTTCTCCGGACGCGGCCCGGACCTGGGCGAGGTCCTCCAGCGCGTTGCCGAGATCCGGCAGCCGGTCGGCGGTGCGGTGGTAGTCGACGGCGGCGAGCAGTCGGGCCGCGTCCTGGTGGAGCAGCCCGGCACACCAGTCGGCGGCGGCCAGTGTCCGCGGCCGGGGTTGGCGGTCGGCCGCCTGCCGGGCGGCGAGTTCGGCGGCGCTCGCCATCTGCCGGTCGTCGGCGGCCAGCGCCAGCCGGACCAGGGCGGGCAGCCATTCCGGGTGGTTGCCGACGTCGTGCGCGTAGCTGTCCGTCAGCAGTCCCGCGAGCACCTCCAGGGCCTCGGGGAGCCGGCCGGCGTGCTCGGCGACGAGACTGCGCGCGAGCAGCAGGTAGGCGGCGGCCACGGGTCCCCCCGACGGCATCTTCCGGTCGCCCGGGGCGTCGAGATGCCCGGCCGCCTCCTGCCACCGACCGCGGCGGGCGCTGATCAGCGACAACAGACCGTGCCGGGACAGCCGCCACAGCGGCGGAAGGTCGGTGACCTCGTCCAGCACCGCGAGCGCGTCGTCCCAGTGTCCGTGCTCGTAGTACCGCTCGGCGCTCTGTACGAGGGTCATGGACAGCCGTGTCGCGCCGACCCGTTCGGCGAGCGTACGGGCCTGGGCCAGTGCCTCCTCCGCCTCCTGGAGGCGGTTGACGCCGTCCAGTTCGATGACCCGGTGGCCCAGCAGGATGAGCCGCAGGTCGACGAGTGCCGGATCGTTGCCGATCTCCGCCAGCGCCTCACCGTTGACGGCCAGCGCGCCCGCCTGGTCGCCCTGCCGGCTGCGCATGACGGACTCGGCGAGCTGGGCGTATCCGATCGCGGTCGAGTCCGCCAGCCTCCTGCCCTCGTCCAGCGCCTCGGCCACCGCCATGCGGGCCGGGCCTATCTGCCCCAACAGGTGCCGGGCCAGCGCCACCAGGGTCAGCAGCCGTGCGCGCCAGACGGGCCCGAGGCGGGGGTCGGAGGTGGCGGCGCGCCAGTTCTCGACCACGAGCTCGTAGCGGCCGGTGCGCATTCCGATCGTGCTGAGCAGCCACCTGACCTGACCGATCAACTCGTAGTCGGCCGTGGCCCGCAGGACGGTCCTGGCCAGCTCTTCCGCGCGGTCCAAGGGGCCCATACGGAAGTAGAGCGCGGCCAGTTGGGCGGTGAGGACGGGCAGTCTCGGATCGTCCGGGCGCGCGTGCCGCAGGGCGTGTTCGAGCAGTTCCGCGGCGGCGGTCGGGGCCCGGACGACCAGGCGCGCCGCGTTGTCGGCGAGCCACTCCCACTCCCAGTCCTCGGCCGTGCCCAGCACGGGGAGGATCAGCTCGGCCACCCGCTCCACCGGCGCCCCGGCGGCCATCAGCTCCTGCGCCGCGCGCCGAAGGAAGGCCGTGCGCAAGGCGGTTGGCATCGCCTCGTACAGCACCTCCTTCAACAGGCCGTGCCGGAAGCGCAGTCGGGAGCCCGCGGATTCCAGCACGCCGGCGCCGAGCGCCTCCTCCACCACCGCCAGGAGGGAACCGACTCCCCGGCCCGCCCCCGCCGCCAGGTCCGTCACCGAGAACTCCGGCCCGAGCAGCGACGCGGTGCGCAGCACGTCCCGGGCGTCGGCCGAGAGAGAGGCCAGCCGGTCCGCGATCACGTCTCCCAGCGCGTTGAGCTCCCCCACGTCCTGGCCCGCCGCCGTCAACTCCACCCGGCCGCCCGCGGAGTGCAGCGCACCGACGCGTGCCAGGGCGTCCAGCAGTTCCCGTACGTAGAGCGGGTTGCCCGCGGCGGAGCGCAGGCGCTCGGTGAGCATCGGTCCGGGGACTGCGTGGGCCAACAGCCTGGCCAGCTCGGCGACATGGGCCTCGGGCAACTGGTCGAGCGGGATCGACTGCCCGCCCTGGGAGCGCAGATCGCGGCGCAGCGGCTCCAGTTCCGTCCGCCCGGGCGCCGGCCGGCAGGTACCGATGACCAGCAACGGCAGCTGGACCGAGGCCCGGCACAGCCGACGCCACATCAACAGGCTTGCCTCATCGGCCCACTGCAGGTCCTCCACCGCCAGCACGAGGGGTCCGGACGCGCTCAACCGGTCGACGAGGACGAGGAGTTGCTCCGTCGCGGCCACCACCGGGTCCCCGGCGAGCAGGCGCATCGTCCAACCCGGCGCCTCCTGGGGCTGGTCCAAGGCGAGCGCGGCCTCCGCACGCCGGGGGTCGGCCGAATCCGCCTCGACCTCCAGGAGCCGCGTCATCACGGAGAGCGGTAATCGCTGGCCCAGTTCGTCACATTGCCCGGTCAACACCTCGCAGCCGGCCTCACGGGCACTGGCCAAGGCGTGCGCAAGCAACGTCGACTTGCCGATACCCGGCTCGCCTTCGATCAGCAGGCTTCCGCCCCGGCCCGCGGCGACGTCGGCGACCAGCCGGTTCAGAATGGCTCGCTCCGCGTCCCGCCCGATCATTGGGTGCAGTTGTTGCCCGAGCATGTTCATGACTCTAGAGCCTCCGGACGAGGCGTCACTGAGGTTCACGTAACGCCTGGGGAAACTGAGGCCTCACCGATGAGGCCGCCAAGGCCTCACTGAGGCACAAGCAGCACACGGGTCTCCGTGACCCGTGGGATCTCAGTGAGGCTCACGGATGTCTCCGTGTCCGCGCTGTCGCAGGCTCGTCCCATCGGTCGGCGACAGATGGAGCCAGCTCATGACCACGGCACACATAGACGAGGCCCGCACCGCACGTACTTCCCCACCGCACCCGACCCGCTCCCCCGGGTCCGCGGAGCACAAGATGCGCATGATCTACGAGGTCAACAAGAACTCCCTGATGCGCAGCCTGCTCGGCTGGACCCACGGGGACCAGCAGGCGGCAGAGGATCTCGTCCAGGAGACCATGCTGAGGGCCTGGCGCCATCTGGACATCCTGCCGGACGACCCGCGGTCGGTGCGTCCGTGGCTGCTGACGGTGTCACGTCGACTGGCCATCGATGTGCTGCGCGCCCGCGCGTCACGTCCCACCGAGGTCGAGGACGATCCGCTGGAGTCGATTCCGGTGACCGCGGAACCGTTGGAGCAGATCCTCGACCGGCAGGTGTTGCGCACGGCGCTGGCCGGACTGTCCGCCACCCACCAGGCCGTGCTGACGCAGGTCTACATCCTGCACCGGCCGGTCCGGCACGCGGCTCAGGTGCTCAACGTCCCGGAGGGCACCGTCAAGTCACGCACCCACAATGCCCTGCGGGCGCTGCGCGAGGCGCTGGGCGACCGGAATGGCGCCAGGCTCCGTAACCGGACCAACCGAACCGCCCCGCGAGGCCACGCTCCGTCGGTCCAGGTCCACCGGCACCCGGGCCGGCGCCCGACACCCGTGCGCGTACACGCCGATCACTGACCGGCGGGTGCGGAAGCGCTCACGCTCCCCCGTGCCGGACCTGCCGGGCGACCTCGCGGCGGGAGCTGATCTGGAGTTTGGTCAGGATGTGGGAGACATGGGTCTCCACCGTCCGGCGGGACAACAGCAGTTGACCGGCGATGTCTGGGTTGGAGAGGCCCTGGGCGACGAGTTCCGCGACGCGCCGCTCGGTGTCGGTCAGCGCCTGCCAACCGTTCTTGGGCCGCTGTCGCGTGCCCCGCACTCCCGGACGGACGCCGTAGGGCCGCAGCCGGGCGGTGACCCGTCGGGTGTCCCACGCCGCGCCCAACGCCGAGTACACGTCGAGCGCTTCGGCCAGTGTGGTGCGTGCCGCCGTCACATCGCCGCAGGCCGCCTGCACGACGGCCGCGTCCTCCAGGGCGTTGCCCAGCGCCGCCCGGCGCCCGGAGGCACGGTAGGAGGAGGCGGCGGCCAGCACCGGCGCCGGTTCGCCGGCCAGCAGCCCGCGGCACCAGTCGAGGTCCGCCTGCCGGGCCGCGTGCCTCTCGCCCGTCGCCGCGCACACCTGGGCGGCGGCCCGCAGGGTCGCCATGTCGCCGCACTCCTGCGCGGCCCTGACCAGGAGTGGCAGGCAGGCGCTCGGACCGATCACGCGCTGCCCGGCATCCGGGGTCAGGCACGGCGCGAGCACCTCCACGACCCGCTCCGGGCGAGCGACGTGTTCGGCCTCCAAAGCCCACGCCCGCACGATGGACGCGGAGTTGAGCGTCTGCTCGTCCAGGACTCGCCGGTCACCGAGCGCCGCCAACTGCCGGGAGGCCTCCTGCCAGTCGTCGCGATGACCGGCGATCAGAGCCCGTAACGCGTGCGCGGCGCAGGACATGCGGACCAACTCTGGTTCCTCTGTGGGCAGTTCGAGTGCCGTGAGCGCGTCGTTCCACCGGCCCTGGGTGTAGTGCAGTTCGGCGACCCGTGTTCGCAGCGCGACGACGGCACCGGGTCGGATGCTGGCGGCCCGCGCGGCCGAAGCGAGCGCCTCACGCGCCGTCGCCTCGGCTTCGGTGAAGCGGTCGAGTTCCGCGAGAACGGCCGAACGGTCGCCCTGCACCGTCAGCCCCAGGTCGAGCAGTTCGTCGTGCGCATCGGTGAGGGACAGAATCTCGTCCGTGACGGCGAGGGCCTCGGCGAAGTCGTCGGAGAGGGTGCGCACCACCGAGCGCGTGTACAGCGCCTGGGCCCTCGCGAGGGGGTCACCGAGTCGTTGCCCCTCCGCGTACGCCCGCTCGGCGGCCTGGCACGCCTCCTCCTGCCCGACCTGCCCGACCAGCCCGACCAGCGCTGTCGACCGCAGCGCCTCGTTGCGAACCCGCCACTGCGGTACGCCGGTTTCGGCGCCGCCTGCGTCGGCCGCGACGGCCAGGACCGTCGACGCCTCTTCGCGCCGGCCGGTGCGCAGCAGGGTTGAGCCGAGGAACCAGGCGGCCCGGCCTGCCCGTTCGGGGTCGGCGCCGCCGGCCATGACGGCACGGGACGTAGCCTCCGACTGCTGATCCCGGCCCAGTCGGAAGGTGACGGCGAGGTACTGGTCCTCGACGTCGGCGTGGCCCGGATCGGTGGTGTCGAGCCGCTCCAGCGCGTGGCCCAGCAGGTGCGCCGCGCTCTCGGGAGAACGGGCCGCCAGGGCACCCGCGTTCGCCGCGATCCAGCCCACCTCCCAGCCTTCGGGCTCCGCCAGCACCGGCAGCACGAGCGGGGCGACGCGCTCCACCGGTGCCCCGGCGGCGATCAGAGCCTTCGCCGCGTGCTGGTGCAGGGCGGCGAGCAAGGCGGTGGGCGTCGACTCGTAGAGGGAGCGTCGTAAAAGTCCGTGCCGGAAGTGCAGTCGCTCGCCGCCGGCCTTCGCACCATCGGCCTCCACCACACCGGCGGCCATGGCCTCGTCGACCGCATCGACCAGGTCGGCGCGCGGGCGCCCCACCACCGTGGCGAGTTCGGCGACCGAGAAGTCCGGCCCCAGCAGGGCCGCCGTGCGCAGTACGGCGCGTGTCGGCGCCGAGAGGAAGTCCAGCCGGTCCGCGTTCACGTGCGGCGGGGACATCTCGGCGTCCCGCGGGGCATCGGCCACCAGTTCCACGCCGTCGGTCACCGTCCGCACCGCCTCCGAGCGGACGAGTGCCTCCAGTAACTCCCCTACGTACAGCGGGTTGCCGGCCGCCGACGCCAGCCGCCGCGAGAGCCGTGGCCCCGGTGCACCGCCCAGCCGCTCGGCCGCCAGCTTCGCCACCGCCGGCTGCGGCAAGCCGTCGAGCGGGATGAACGCCCCGCCGGACTCCCGCAGTTCGCGGCGCAGCGCGTCCAGTGCGGGCCGCACCGGCACCGGGCGGCAGGTCGCGACCAGCAGTAGGGGTAATCGGGCCGTCGCGCTGCACAGGCGACCCCACAGCAGCAGGCTCGCCTCGTCCGCCCAGTGCAGGTCCTCGACGGCGAGCACCACCGGGCCGGACGCGCACAACCGGTCGACCAGGCCGAGCAGTTGCTCGATCGCCGTCGTCACCGGATCTTCGGCAGCCGTCCGAACGCCCGGCGAGGTGGCGGCCACGGGGCTCCTCAGTACGTGTGTCGTCACCGCCCGCCGTGGACCCGTGGGTGACTCGTCCGGGCCCAAGCCCAGCGCTTGCGTCAGGGACGAGAGCGGGAAGCGCTGCGCCAGTTCGTCGCACCTCCCGCGCAGCACCCGGCACTTGGCCGTGTCCGCGCCGGTGAGGCCGGCCGACACGAGAGCGGACTTGCCGATCCCGGGCTCACCCTCGATCAGCACCGCACGCCCGCGTCCCGCGACTGCACCAGCCAACAGCTCGCCGATCAGGGCGAGTTCGGCGTCCCTGCCGACGAACGTCGTCGTCGATTGCACCGCCATGCGGGCATGGTAGCCATCACCGCCGAGTCAGCGGTTCCGCGAAAGTGAACCTTTGACGCTCCGCTTCCGTTTCACTGTCCGGCGCGCGGCCGCCCTCTCGCCGTGCAGGCCGGACCAGATGCCTCACAGGCCGCCGGTGATGCCCGACACGACCCCGGTGCGCCGCTCGGTGACGGTGTCGTGCGCGCCGTCGATGGCCTCCATGACGAGCCGGACCAGCCGCTCCGGCCGGTCGGGATCGATCACCGACAGGTCGATACGCAGGTCCACGACCCGGTTCTCGCCGGACACGGTCGCTGTGACCATGCCGTCCGAACTGCGGCCTGTGGTCTCGATGTTCCGCAGGTCGTACCGCGCGTCGATCACCGTGCCCCGCATCTGCCGGGCGCGGTCCGCGAGCGCGGCGAAATTGATCTGCTCATGGTCGGGCATCCGGCCGTCTCCCGTCTCGGGGTGGTTGTTCCAACTAGAGATACGGATACGAGGCCCGAACGGGTCTCGCCGGCTTGGAGTCCTGCGAACGTACGGATTCGGCGAATGCGGAGGAGGTCCGCGCCAATCCTCGTCAACAATGCGAGAAAGTACCCGGCATTTTGGTGGGTCTATATCAATTCGCCCGTAGAGCCACTGTCTTGAGTTACGTAAAGGGTCACAGACAGGTTCACGTGATTTCTTTCACCCAGACCGGGGCGGGGAAGGGGCCTGACGCGGAGACTACGTTCCTTGCTCAGGAACTGGAACTCACCGCAACTGAGAATGGCAGGAGCACTATGTCCCCCCAGACTTCTCAGATCGCCGTTGTCGAGCAGCACAGCCTGGTGCGCCTAGGACTGGAGACCCTGCTCTCCGGCAGCTCGATGCTGCGGGTGGTCGCGCTGGCGGCGGATCCCGCACAGCTGCCGGACCCCGCCGCGCAGCGCCTCGACGTCGTCGTCTACGGCGCTCCACCGCGGACCGGGCCGTCCCTTGCCAGGACCGTCGACGTGCTCACCCGCACCGGTCGAGTGCTGGTCGTCGCGGACTTCGCGGGCTGGCAGCCGGTGACCGACGCACTGCGTGCGGGGGCCTTCGGCTGCGTCAGCAAGCATGCGGAGGAAGAGGAGTTACTGCGCGCGGTCGAGACGGTCGCACTGGGCGGCCTCCACGTGGCGCCGGGCCTCGCCGACCAGTTGCACAACGAGCTTCGGCAGCCTGCCGGTACCCCCGCGCCGGCGCTCGCGCACCGGGAGCGGGAGGCACTGCGTCTACTGGCCACGGGACTGACGCATGGTCAGATCGCCCGGCGCATGGGCCTGACGGAAGCCACGGTCAGCACCTACGTCAAGCGGATCAGGAACAAGCTGAACGTCCGCAACAAGGCGGACCTCACCCGTAAGGCGATCGAGCTCGGCCTGCTCCAGGAGGAGCAGTTCCAGGGTTCCACCGCGCTCGCCTCCGGCTATTCGCCCGCAGCGTGATGGCCGGCGAGATCGGATCTCTTCTTGGGGACGCCCACTACCACTGATAGGGCAGGTACTTCCCGTCGAGAGTGACGACGACCCTGTCGCCCGCGGGGTCAGGAACGCGCTGGACGTCGAGCCGGAAGTTGATCGCGCTCATGATGCCGTCGCCGCACTGCTCGTGGATCAGTTCCTTGATGGTCGGGCCGTATACCTGGATGACCTCGTAGAGGCGGTAGATCGTGGGGTCCACGGGGACGGCCGCGTCCAACGCGCCCCGGGTCGGCTGGAGTTGGAAGGCGAGCGCCGCGTCTTCGCCGAGTTCGAGCAGGGCCGCCGCCGTGGTCGCCTCGTCCTTGCCCATCGGGTGCTGGCCGAGCAGGGCCGCCGTGGTCCAGGCGAGCGGCTTGCCGACGGCTTCGGCCAGTTGGGCCCAGGTGACCCCGGTCTTCACCTTGGCCTGGCGGACGGCCTCGGCGGCTTCCTGCTTGCTGAGCATGTGCATCTCCCTTGACAGCGGTGGTCCTGGTGGCACGCCCCACCAGGGTAGGAGGGGCGACCGATTGACGTAACCGGTCCCGCCGTACAGCGGGCCCCGGCGTCGGGACCCTGCGAAATGGACACCTACGCTGCTGATGGAAGGGCCGACCGGAGGGAGGAGCCCGCGTGGCAGGCGACCTCCCCACTGCGCCGAGCGGCGCACCCGGCGCCACGCGGAACCTGCGTGTCCATGGCGCCACCGCCTCCGGCGACGAGCACATGTGGACGTTCGACCAGCTAGCCGCGCTCCCCCGCGTCACGGTGGTCGCCGATCTGCACTGCGTGAGCGGCCCGACCTCGACGGACCACGAGTGGTACGGGACCCCCGCCACGACCGTCCTGGACCTGGTCCCGCCCGCGCCGGACGTCACCCACGTCATGGCCTGGGCGGAGTACGGATACTCCGCCAACCTCCGCCTCGCCGACTTCACCGGCCCGCAGATACTGTTGGCCACCCACCACGACGGCGAGCCCCTCACGGCCGAGCACGGCTTCCCGCTGCGCCTGGTCGTCCCCGCCTCTACGGCTACATGAGCCCCAATGGCTGCGCGCCATCGAGTACCTCACCGGGGACCGACGCGGCTACCACAACATCGCCGCCCCCTGGAAGGAACAGCGCTACTCCCATCAGGAGCAGGAGGGCGACGGCCCGGCCCCACAGGAGTAGGGCCGGGGTCAGGGCGGGGCGGCGGGGTCAGGGTCGTCGGGGTACTTCAACTCGGCCCCGGCGATCAGGCCTTGTTCACCACCGGCTCGGCGGTGGTGCCGGTATCCGCATCGCTCTCGTCCCCTGCGACATCCGGCTTCCGTCCGCCACCGCCCGTGTGGTTGAACAGCAGGTTCAGCAGGAACGCGGCCAGCGTCGCGCTGGTGATGGCGCTGCCGCCGATGATCTGCACCCAGGTCGGGAAGGCGTGGTAGATCGCCGGTGCCACGACGGGCAGCATGCCGATGCCGATGGAGACGGCCACGATCAGCAGGTTGTTGGTGCCGTCGAACTCCACCTTGCGCAGGGTGTTGATGCCGACGGCGGTGACGGTGGCGAACATGACCAGACCGGCCGCGCCGATCACCGGACCGGGCAGCGAGGCGACGATCTCGCCCAGCTTGGGGACCAGACCGAGGGCGACGAGGATGCCGCCGGCGACGGCGGCGACGTACCGGCTGCGGACCTTGGTCATGCCGACCAGGCCGACGTTCTGGGCGAAGACGGTGTCCACGAAGCCGTTCATGACACCGGCGAAGATGCCGGAGACGCTGTCGCCCGCGAGGCCGCGGGCCAGGTCGCTCTTGCTCAGCGGGCGGCCGGTCATCTCACCGACGGCGAGCATGTCGGCGGTGGACTCGGTGAACGTCACCAGCATCACCACGCACATCGAGATCACCGCGGCGACGGGGAAGTGCGGGGCGCCGAAGTGGAACGGCGAGGCGAGTCCGAGCCAGTCGGCGTCGCCGACCGAGGAGAAGTTCGTCAGGCCCATCGGGATCGCGACCAGCGTGCCGACCACCAGGCCCAGCAGGACGCCGAGTTGGGAGAAGAAGCCGCTGGTGAAGCGGCTGACGATGACGATCAGCAGGACGATGCCGCCCGCGAGGGCCAGGTGGCTGGGTGCCGCGTAGTCCTTGGCGGTCGAGTCCAGACCGGCGATCAGGCCGGCCGCCACCCCGATGAGCGAGAGCCCGATGACCGTGATGACCGAACCGCTGACCAGCGGCGGGAAGAACCGTACCGCCCGCGCGAACGGCACACAGACCAGCAGTCCGAAGACACCGGCGGCGATCATCGAGCCGTAGACCGCCTGCATCCCGTACTCGCCCGCGATCAGGATCATCGGGGTCACGGCCGTGAAGGTCGCGCCCGCGACGACCGGCAGTCGCACGCCCAGGATCCTGCCGATGCCGAGCGACTGCAGCAGCGTGACCAGACCGGCCACCAGCAGGTCGGCGTTGATCAGCAGGCCGATGGTGGAGGTGTCCAGCTTGGCGGCGGCGCCGAAGACCAGCGGGACGGTGACGCAGCCGGTGTACATCACCAGCACGTGCTGGAGGCCGAGCAGTCCCAGCCGGGCGGGCGGCAGGACCTCGTCGACGGGATGCCGGGCGGGTGGTGCGGTGGCGGCGGCGTCGGGGGCGGACGGAGCAGGGGCCTGTGACACGGGGCCTCCGGGGCGGAGTTGAGCCTGGGGATCGGCGAGAGGGCGGGCCTTGGCGAGAGGGGCAGTGGGTCAACTTTTTGTTGAGTGCGTTTCCCCCGCGTTTCGGCTGTGGAACAGTGGCGTTCCAGCTGCGCGGGGTGCCGAGGCAATCCACTGTTAACTGTCGTGGAACGGCCACGACATGGCCGTGCGTCACCGTCGCTCTCACGAACGCGGGAACAGGACACTTGGAGGAGGTGGCGACCATAACGTACGTACGAGGACGTCTCGCCGATCTCCGTTGCCGTGTCCACCAGTCGGCGTGGACGCGGGGCCGTGTCGCCCACGGTGTGCCGGACGCTCTTCAGGGCCACCACGTCTGAGCAGCTGAGAGCTGCCACTCACCGTTGACGTCGGCCCTTCTCCGGTATCCCGGTCTCCGGCACCCCGTGAAGGACTCCCCGCATGACCACCGCCGTGTTCCGGCCCGTCCAGGCCGTATACGAACTCAGCCACCCGGCGTTCGAGGAATACCGCGCCCTCGACACCGTCGTCCACGCGATCTCCCGCGCCTCCCGCTCCGGCGCCAGCCGGATGTACGACCTGCGCCCCGCCGACCCGTCCGTGCCGCTCCCCGCCTTCGAAGCGGGCGCACACATCGACGTCCACATCGGACCGTCTCTCGTCCGCCAGCACTCCCTCCTCAACTCCCCTCACGAACAGGGCCGTTATCTGATCTGCGTACGCCGGGACGACACCGGCCGCGGCGGCTCCACCGCCGTGCACCGCGACATCACGGTCGGCCAACGGCTGCGCGTCTCCGCCCCGCACAACCACTTCCCGCTCATCGCGGCCGAGCGGCACGTGCTCGTGGCGGGCGGGATCGGCATCACGCCGTTGCTGTCGATGGCGGAGGAACTGGCCTCCGCCGGGGGCGACTTCACCCTCCACCACTACGCCGCGAGCGAGCGGGACGCGCCCCTGCTGGATCGCGTGGAGGCCGCCAACTTCGCCGACCGGGTGGTGGTCCACCATAGCCAGACCGGGGACAGCGTCCGTGCCGGACTGCCCGCCGACCTTCGCACCCCCGTTCCGTCCGCGCTCGTATACATCTGCGGGCCGGACGGCTTCATGACGTACGTGACCGAACAGGCGACCGCGGCGGGCTGGCTGCCCCGGCAACTGCACCTCGAACGCTTCGGCGTGCCGCTCACACGCCCGTAGTTCGACACTCGCCCTGGGGTTTCCTCAAGGCCTTCGGGCGCAGGCCATGGCCAGCGTCAGGCTCTCGGTGACGGCGTGCGGGATGTCGTCGACCGGGAACAGGGCGTGTCGCACGGTCCGTTCGGCGTCGACGATCAGGATGAGGCGTTTGTGCCGCAGTCGGCCCGCGCCGCGGAAGGTCGGCAGGCGCAGGGCCGCGGCCAGTTGGTGGTGCGCGTCGGAGAGGAGTGGGTACGGGACCTCCTCCGCGCGGGCGAACTCCGTCTGCTCATGCGGGAGTTGGGTGCTGATACCGCGTACGTCCACGCCCGCCCGGTGGAAGTCGGGCCAGGCGTCCCGGAACAGTCTGTTCTCCAGCGTGCAGCCGGGGGCGCCGGGCATCGGTGGCTCGCCCCACTCGACTCCCGTGCCCGGGTAGGTGAACAGCACGGTCGCCGCGGAGTCCGTTGAGACGACCGGCAGTTGGGCGCCATACACGCCGGGCAGTTCGAGGCCGTCGGGCAGGCGGGTGCCGGTCAGGGCATGCACCCGGGCATGTTCGGCGCTTTCCGCCGTCGCCGTCGCGGTGACGCTTCCGTCACCCAGCACCCACCGGTCGCCCCAGTCCTGCATGGCGACGAGCAGCGGCAGCAGCGCGACCCCCGCGTCCGTGAGCAGGTACTCGTAGCGCACCGGACGTCGCTGGTAGAGGCTGCGGTGCAGGACCCCGTGCGCGACGAGCCGGCCGAGGCGTTCGGTGAGGACCTTGCGGGACAGGCCGATCTCGGCGGCCAGCGCGTCGAAGCGGACATGGCCGCGGGCGACCTCCCGCAGCACCAGAACGTTCCACCAGTCGCCCAGGACCATGGCGGCCTGGGCGATGCCGCAGGTCTCGTCGGCGTTGTGCATCCTCATGCGCCCATAGTAGGTTCCTTTTCGGGACTCACTTTGTTTCCGAATGGAACTTACCGCCCGCCGACGTCCGGGACGCGGGCTCAGCGTGAGGAGCTGCACCGTGACCGCCATCAGCCGGGTCGTCGCACGGGAGATCATCGACAGCCGGGGCAACCCGACTGTCGAGGTGGACGTGGAACTGAAGGACGGCTCGCTCGGCCGCGCGGCCGTGCCGTCGGGCGCCTCCACCGGCGCCCGCGAGGCGGTGGAACTCCGCGACGGCGACCCGACGAGGTTCCACGGCAAGGGAGTTCGGCGTGCCGTCGATGCCGTGAACGAGAGCATCGCGGACGCCGTGACCGGACTCGACGCCGAGGACCAGGCCATCGTCGACCGTGTCATGACCGAACTGGACGGCACGGAGACCAAGTCACGGCTCGGCGCCAACGCGCTGCTCGGCGTCTCCCTGGCCACCGCCAAGGCCGCCGCGGCCGCCCATCGGCTGCCGCTGTACCGCTACGTCGGCGGGGTCGACGCCCGCGTGCTGCCGGTACCGATGATGAACATCGTCAACGGCGGTGCCCACGCCGACAATCCGCTGGACTTCCAGGAGTTCATGATCGCCCCCATCGGCGCGGCCACCTTCGCCGAGGCCGTCCGCATGGGCTCCGAGGTCTTCCACACCCTGCGCGGCAATCTGCTCGCCGCCGGCCACAGTGCCAACGTCGGCGACGAGGGCGGGTTCGCGCCCGACCTGCGCACCGCCGACGAGGCCCTGGACTTCGTCGTACGCGCCATCGAGCAGACCGGCTACAAGCCCGGCACCGACATCACGCTCGTCATGGACCCGGCCACCTCCGAGTTCTTCCGCGACGGTGTCTACGACTACACGGGCGAGGGTGTCCGACGCACTCCCGCCCAACACGCCGACTACCTGGCCGCGTTGGTCGACCGCTACCCCGTCGCCTCCATCGAGGACCCGATGGCCGAGGACGACCACGACGGCTGGCGCGCGCTGACCGCCCGGCTCGGCGACCGCTGCCAGCTCACCGGCGACGACGTCTTCTGCACCAACGAGACACTGCTGCGCGCCGGTATCCGCGACGGCATCGCCAACTCGGTCCTGGTGAAGGTCAACCAGATCGGCACCCTCACCGAGACCCTGGCCACCGTCGCCACCGCCCACCGGGCCGGGTACACCGTCGTCATGTCCCACCGCTCGGGCGAGACCGAGGACACCACGATCGCCGACCTCGCGGTGGCCACCGGGTGCGGGCAGATCAAGACGGGGTCACTGTCCCGCTCCGACCGTACCGCCAAGTACAACCAACTCGTTCGTATCGAGGAGGAGTTGGGGACCCAGGCTCGTTACGCCGGCCGGGAGGCGCTCGGGCTGCGGCACTGATGTCGACCTTGACAATCCGTCTCCGCGACCTGAAGGGTGACCGACCAGTTGGTATGAAGGAGTGGATCGTGACCGAGCTGAGCATCTCCACCGCCGCGGGCGTGTTCGACGCCATCGTGGCGGGTCCGCCCGAGGGCCGCCCGGTACTGCTGCTGCACGGTTTCCCCCAGACGGGACTGGCGTGGCAGCGGCAGATCGAGGCGCTGGCGGCGGACGGCCACCGCGTGGTGGCACCGGACCAGCGCGGCTACTCCCCCGGGGTCCGTCCCGAGCGGCCCGAGGACTACCGCATCGGTGTCCTGGTCGAGGACGTCGTCGCGATCGCGGATGAGCTGGGCTGGGCGACGTTCGACCTGGTCGGCCATGACTGGGGAGGCGCGGTGGCCTGGTGGACCGCCGGCGCCCACCCCGATCGCGTACGCACTCTGACGGTCGTCTCGACCCCGCATCCCGGTGCCCTCGCCGAGGCGCTGCGCACCGACGAGGACCAGCGGGCGCGGTCGACGTACATGCTCGACTGGCGTGAGACCCCCGCGACCGAGGACCGGATGCTCGCCGACGACGCCGCGCAGCTTAGGGCCCTCTACGCCGGCAAGGTCCCACAGGCCAGTGCCGACGCCTACGTGCGGCACCTGTCCGAGCCGGGCGCTCTGACCGCGGCCCTGAACTGGTACCGGTCCGGCCGCCCCGACACCGCGATCGGCGTCGTCGACGTACCCACGCTGTATGTCTGGAGCGAGGAGGACGTGGCGTTCGGGCCGGCGGCCGCGCGGGAGAGCGGAAAGTGGGTCGGGGGGCCGTACCGGTTCGAGACTCTCCAGGGCGTCAGCCACTGGATCCCCGAGGAGGCGCCCGAGGCGCTGAACCGGCTGCTGCTCGAACACCTGCGGACCTACGGCGACTGAGCGGACTCTCCTCCGATCGGCTCAGCTGTCCGACGTCTCCGTGGTCCCTGTGGCCTCCGTGATGTCGGTCGGTTCCGATGAAGACGGCATCGGGGTCTGCCTCAACGCACGCAGGGCGAGGGCGAGTTCGGTGATTCCGCGGGGGTCGACGATGGAGCGGCCGGTGCGCTCGGCGATGCGGCGCATGCGCACGGTGTTGGGGTGGACGTACAGCTGCTTGGCGGCCTCCTCGGTCGAGCCGCCGCAGGCGAACCAGGCGTCGAGTGTGTCCAGCAGCAGATCGCGGTCGCCGGGCGGCAGGGCCTCGATCGGGCCGAGGACGGTGGCGGCGTGCTGTTCGTCCGCCCGGACATCGGCGCGGTCTCGCTGGCCACCGTCTTCGGGCTGTTCAGCATCTTCTACGGCGTCTCGGCGGTCTTCGGCTCGTTCGATCTGCGGAGCCGTCGTACGCAGGCGAGCCGATCCGGTCAGCGTCTGAGCGGCATGCACTCGTACCGCGGCGGCCGGGGAGCGCCGACGCGGTACGTACCCCGGCGGGGGGGGGGGGGCGCGGGGGCCCCCCCCCCCCCCCCGGCCGGGGGGGGGGGGGGCGGGGCCCCCGCCCCCCCCCCCCCCCCCCCCCCCGGGGGGGGGGGCCCGGGGGGTTGGGGGGGGGGGGGGCCCGCCCGGGGGGGGGGGGGGGGGGCCCGCGGGGGGGGGGGGCCCCGCGGGGGGGGGGGGGGCCCGGGCCCCCCCCCCCCCGCCGCGGTCGTCAGAGGTCGGCTTCGGCCGTCCCGCTCTGCGAGCCCGCCGCGTCCTGCAGTTGGCGTCGCTCCTGCCGCCCCTCGTCGTGGGCGGCATCGTGCTGAGCGAGCAGGGACAGCAGCTCGGCCACCGTCAGCCCCGCCTCGGCGGGGTGGCGCAGGATGGTCCCCTTCTCGATGCGGTACGAGTTGGAGCGGCCCTGGCGTGTGTGGGTGAGATAGCCGCCGTCCTCCAGATCGGAAACGATCTTCTGGACGGCACGTTCGGTGAGTCGGCAGCGCGCGGCGATGTCGCGGATGCGCGTGGTGGGATCCTCGGCGATCGCGGCCAGCACGCGGGCGTGGTTGGTGAGAAACGTCCAACCGGTATGTGATTCCGGTACTCCAGACATGCCCACAGCGTAAGGCGTCTGATTCACGCATTCAAAAGGGCGAACAAGATTTCCTGTATCTCTTGACGTATGCGGGGTGTCGGGGCAAGTCTTGTGGTGGTGAACACGCGCGGATCCCTACGGAGCGACTGCCATGCCAGAACGTGCATCTTCAACGCCATGCACAGCGGGTGACGGGGTTGCCATCGCATCGTCCGTCCCACCGCCGGTTCCGTCGTCGAGCGATCACCGGCCGCCGCTGGGGATCGAGACACATCCCGCGGGCGACTGGACGCTCGTGGTCGTGTCCGGCGTGCTCGACATCCACACCGAGGAGGCCCTGCAGGACGCCCTGTGTGAAGCCCTCAACCAGTCGGTCCGAGGTATCGACCTCGATCTGAGCGAGGTCGAGTTCTGCGACTGCTCCGGCCTCAACACCCTGCTGAGCGTTCGCCGGCGCGCTCTCGACGAGGGCAGGACCGTCGCCCTCCAGGTCGCCAGCGGGGTCGTGCACCGGCTCCTGTCGATCACCGGCACCCGCTCCCTCTTCACGGTCCCGGACGAGGAGCACGAGAACGGCGGGGCGGTGTCAGGAGCGCCGGCCGAGACAGAGGGGATGTCACTCGCGGAAGCCGACCAGGATCTGCGCATCGAGCTCGTCCAGCTCCGACGCGCCATGCAGACCCGGCCCGTGATCGACCTCGCCCGCGGCGTGCTGATGGCGTCGTTCGGCCTCAGCGCCGAGGACGCCTGGAAGGTTCTGGTCACGCTCTCCCAGAACACCAACACCAAACTCCACCACGTGGCCGACGACTTGGTCGGCGCGGTCACGGGAGCGGCCCTCCCGGAACCCTTCCAGCAGCAGGTGGCCGCGACGGTCAACAAACTGCAGACGGAGCCGGTGACACCGGGCGTCGGTTGAGAGGTGAACTCAGCCCTGCCATAGCCGAGTTGGCCGCGCCACCCACGGCGCAGGAGGCAAGCCGAAAGCCGGATCGAGCGGCTAGGGTCGACGTCATGTCAATCAGTGGTCGCACAAACAGCGTCGGAGGGCTGACGTGACGGACGCGGGGATCGAGGCGGGCGGAATCGACACCGGCAAGCCGCAGTCGGCCCGCATGTACGACTACTTTCTCGGCGGGAAGGACAACTACCCCGTCGACGCGGAGGCCGCCGAGCAGGTGATCTCCCTCTTCCCCGCCGTCAAGGAGATGGCGCGGGTCAACCGCGACTTCATGCACCGGGCCGCCCGGCTGCTGGCCGAGCGGGGAATCCGCCAGTTCCTCGACATCGGCACCGGCATCCCCACCGAGCCGAACCTGCATCAGATCGTCCAGGCCGTCACCCCTGACGCGCGCGTGGTGTACGCCGACCACGACCCCATCGTCCTCAGGCATGCCGAGGCTCTCCTTCACAGCAGCCCTGAGGGAAGTACCACCTACCTCCAGGCCGACGTGAGAGAACCGGGACGGATCCTCGCGGCGGGGAAGGAGTTGCTGGACTTCGAGCAGCCGATCGCCCTGTCCTTGGTGGCCCTCCTGCACCTGGTGGCGGACGAGGACGACCCCTACCGGATCGTGGGTGAACTGCTCAACTCCCTCGCTCCCGGTAGCTACTTGGCGCTCTCCCATGCGACCGGAGACTTCGATCCCGAGACATGGGAGCGCGTTGTCGAGGTCTACCGCCGGGGCGGAACCACCGCCCAAGTGCGGTCACGCGGTGAGTTCGCGAGGTTCTTCGAGGGCCTGGAGCTCATCGACCCTGGAATCCAGCTCGCGGCACACTGGCACCCGGAGTTGGGCGGCCGGCGCACTCAGGGTGAGCAGATCCCGCTCTACGTGGGAGTGGCCCGGACCCGGCACTGACGTACCTCACCGACCCCCGGGTCCGACGGGTACGTCTCCGCGCAGGGTGATGCGGTGCATGACGCGGTGCTGGTCGCCGTAGTCGCGGTTGGCGTAGTGCGAGGTGCCGCGGTTGTCCCACAGGGCCACGTCGCCCGGCTGCCAGCGGTGGCGGACGGTGTGTTCGGGCTTGATGAGATGGGCGTAGAGGATGTCGAGGATCCCGCGGCTCTCGTGCTCCGAGACGCCGACGATGTGCGAGGTGAAGCCCGGGTTGACGAACAGGCCCTTGCGCCCGCTCTCGGGGTGCACACGGACCACCGGATGTTCCACGGGGGCGAGTTGGGTGACCACCTCGCCCTCCCAGACGTTGCCGCGCCCCTCGCGCTTCCGGGTCAGGTAGTACCCGAACTCACGGCTGCCGTCGTGCACGGCGGTGAGCGGATCGATCAGCGCGCGCAGCCCCGGTGACAGCGACTCGTAGGCGAGCTGGCTGTCGGCCCACGACGTGTCCCCGCCATGGGGCGGCAGGACCACGGCCCGCAGGACGGAGATCGCGGGCGGACGCCGCATGAACGTCACGTCGGTGTGCCACACGTCGGCGAACCCGTTGTCCTGGCTGTCCAGGGCGTACACCTCGTCGGGCACGTCACCGGAATCGTGCACCGGGTGGCCCGCCGTGACCTCGCCCAGGCGCCGGCCGAAGTCGATCTGCGCGTGGTCGTCGATGTCCTGGCCGGGCAGGAACAGCACCTTGTACGCCACTAGCGCGGCCCGGATCGCCGCGACCTGCTCGTCTCCCAGGTGGCCGAGGTCGACTCCGTGCACCTCGGCGCCGAAGCTTGGCCCGAGCGGGGTGATCCGCAGGCCCGCCGTTCCATGGGCCGGGTGGTCGACGCGGGTCTCGCCCGGCTGTTCGCTGATGACTGTCATGTTGTCGATCCTGATCCGTGGAACCGCCGACCGGGCGCCCGCGGTTCGATGTTCACGAAGGTGAAATGATCGTTCCCGCCGTCGATCCGCCGTCGCCCGGCCGTCGCCCGGCCTCCGAACACACGTTTTCTTGCCAGCTCTCGGTGGCGGAAGGTTCACTGGTCGGGTGCCGACCTTCGCCACCACGCTGACGGGCTTCTGGCCCTCGCGTCGTGTCCACGTCTTCGACGTGTTCTGTTGCCGTGCGCCGTCCTCGCCGCCCGCACCGCACCCTTCAGAACACTCGAGAACAGAGGTCCACCATGTCCGTGACCGATGAGCTGCTGGCCAACAACGCCCGCTACGCCGAGACCTTCTCCGGCCCGCTCCCCCTGCCGCCTTCCAAGCAACTCGCCGTCGTGGCCTGCATGGACGCCCGGCTGAACGTGTACGCGGTCCTCGGCCTGAACGACGGTGAGGCGCACGTCATCCGCAACGCGGGCGGCGTGGTCACCCAGGACGAGATCCGTTCGCTCGCCATCAGCCAGCGTCTGCTGGGCACCGAGGAGATCATCCTCATCCACCACACCGACTGCGGCATGCTCACCTTCACCGACGACGGCTTCAAGTCCACGGTCGAGGAGGATACCGGCATCCGTCCGTCCTGGGCGGCGGAGGCCTTCGGCGATCTCGACACGGACGTCCGCCAGTCGATCGCGCGCATCAAGGCCGACCCCTTCATCGTGCACAAGGACCGCATCAGGGGCTTCGTCTTCGACGTCGCGACCGGAAAGCTCAACGAGGTCAACTGACAGCGGCGCCGTCCCGCACAGACCAGCGCTTCGACAAGCGGCGGAGGGTGCCGGCGGGGCGTCGCGTCCTGCCCTTGACGCGTCCATCAGGGATCAGCGTCTGCGCGCCACGGCCGGCCCCGACTCGGCCGTGGCGCTCGCAATTCCGTCTTCCCACCAGTTCAGGAGCGATCACGGGTCCGCGATGTCGAGGGTGACCTTGGACAGGGGGCAGCCCACGCAGGTCAGCACGTAGCCGTCGGCTTTCTGCTCCGGGGTGAGGCAGTTCGGCTCGTTCTGTGCGACCTCTCCGGTGCGGAGCAGCACCCTGCAGTCGCCGCAGTTGCCGACCGTGCAGGAGTACGGCATCGGCAGCCCCGCGGCGAGTCCCGCGTCGAGCAGTGTCTGACCGGGCTCGACCACCACCGTCCCGACAGGGCGCCCGTCCTCCTCGACGGTCATCTCCTGCGGCACCGTCGGCGCGGTCCCGGTGTCCGCTCCGCTGGTGAAGCGCTCCTGGTGCACCCGGTTCTGCGGTACTCCGAGTCCGGTCACGGCACCCTGGACGGCGTCCATCAGCGGTGCGGGACCGCAGACGTAGTAGTGGGCGTCCCGGGCCGGCGACAGGCCGGTGACCCAACGCCGTACACCGTCCGCGTCGAGCCGCCCGTCCCGGCCGGTCAGGACGTGGGTGATCGACAGCCGGTCGGGATGGTCCTTCGTCAGTCGGGTCAGCTCGTCGGCGAAGATGATCTCGTCCGCGCGGCGGCTGCTGTAGAGCAGCGCGATCCGGCCTCCGCCCGGCCGGTCGGCGAGCCGCGCGCGGATCATGCTCATCATCGGCGTCACGCCACTGCCCGCCGCCACGAGCACGATCTCGTCCGGGGGTTGCGGCTCGGCGTGGAAGGACCCCGAGGGGCCGCGCACCGCGAGGCGGTCCCCGGCTCGGAGACTCCGGTGCACGTGGGTGGAGAACCGGCCGTCCTCCACATGCTTGACGGTGACCTCCAGCCGGGACGATCCCGGCGCCGACGACGCCGAGTAGGCCCGTCGTACCGGGCGCCCCTCGATGTCGGCGACGAGCGTGAAGAACTGGCCGGGCCGGAAGTCGAACGGTCCGGGACTCCCGTCGGCGTCCTCCAGTACGAGGGTGACCGCGCTCGGCGTCTCGCTGCGCACCTCGGCGATGCGCACCTCCCGCAGAAGGTGCTCCTCCCTGTGCGCCCGCTCCGGCGTATCCGTCCTGCCGTAGTCGGCAGGGTCTCGGCGCCGGAATCCGCGGCGCCGCCCACCGGCGCCGGACTCGACATCCTCGTACCCCTCCTTCCGCAGCCCGGAACGGTAAAGACGGTCGGCGGCCAGGCGCAACAGCCGGTTCACGCCCGGGATCGCCCCGACGAGCTTGAGCAGGAACGCGGGTGGGCCGCCCTCGGCCTCGGCCGAACCGGCGGCGAGGTGTTCGCCCGCCAGCGCCAGCAGGTCCGGCATCGCGCCGCGGTCCAGGTGCGCGCCAGGGGTCCACAGTCGCGAGCGCGCCACGGCGTCGTTGCCGGTCACCTCGGCGTGCTCGACGTCGATGAGCAGCGCCAGGTGCGGGGGCATCCCGCGCAGGGCCATCGTCTCCAGGAGTGCGGGGTCGTCGGTGATCGCGCCCCGGCCGCGGACGTGCAGCACACCGCTGCGCCCCGGGACGAGCGCGGCGAACGAGAGGCGGTCGTCGCGCAGCAGGTTGTGGAGTGTGTCGGCGCGTTTGTTGCCCTTGCGGTCCGGGATGACGAGGGTGTGGCCGTCCAGGATCCGCGCCACCGTCTGCCGGTCCCCGCGCGGACTCGTGTCGCTCCCGCCGGCGGAGTCCCAGGTGGACAGGGCGAGGAAGGGCGCCGCGGCCAGGAAGTCGGCGACGCCGGGTCGGCGCAGCGGCCCGTCGCCCACGAACTCGGCGGCCGGTTCGGGCGAGGCGGGCGGCTGCCACAGACGGGCCCGGAGGACGGCCTGTGCGCAGTGCACGTACGCCTCCGTGATGTCCACGGTCGTCCGCGCTCCCTTGCGCGCGGCCACCGAACCGTTGACGCGCAGGATCTCCCCGACGCCCGGCAGGAGGAAGAAGAACGAGACCGGACCGTGCGGGTCGCCGGACTCGGGCAGGGTGAACGAGATCCGCGTGGGCGAGTGGACCCGTGCGAATCCCGGGGCGCCGCCGATGAAGATGGTCCTGCTGGTGCCGTCGGCGTCCCGGTAGCCGAAGGCCGCGATCGGACACCGGGCGAGGACGGTCCGGCAGCCCTCGTCGAGGGCGCCGATCTGCTTGAGCATGACCGCCGACGCGGGACGGCCGACGGTCGTCTCGACCTCGTCCACCGTCGTCAGGCGGTGCGGGGTGCTCGAACGGTCTGCTTGCCGCACAAGGATTCCTCTCAGCCTGGGGACGAGCGGCCCAGGCGCCAGTAGCCGACGAACGAGATGTCCCGCTTGGGTACGCCACGGTCGTTGACCAGATGGCGCCGCACCGAGGTCGCCAGCCGGGACTCGCCCGCGACCCATGTGTAGAAGCGGCCGGGCGGAAGCGAGGCACGGCGTACCGCGTCCAGCGCCAAGGCGCCGGGGCGCAGCTCCTCGCCGGGGTTCGGATCGCCGGGCCGCAGGTCTTCGCCGTCGCGGCTCAACCAGTGGACGCGGGCGCCGGCGGGCGTCTCGACGGGCCGGATGTCGGCCGCGCTCGCCACCTCCAGGTAGACCTCCGTGGCCAGGGCGGGCGGTGTCCCGTCGAGGATGGACAGGATCGCGGGCAGCGCGGTCTCGTCGCCGATCAGCAGCTGCGCGTCCGCGTGCTCGGGCAGTCGGTACATGGTGCCGACGTCGAAGATCCCGGCCGGGTCGCCCGGTTCGGCCCGGCGCACCCAGGACGACATGGGCGAGTCACCGTGCACGGCGAACTCGATGTCGACCTCGTCCTCCGCGGGCCGCACTCGCCTGATCGTCAGGTTGCGCACCCACGGGCGGACCGACTTCGGCAGCAGCATCAGCTGGGCGATCCACGCCTCGTTCGAGACGGTCGGCATCCGCAGCGCGGTCTGTCCCTCGCGGGGGAAGAACAGGCGCACCGCCTGGTCGTGTCCGGCCACGACCAGGTCCCGTACGGCCGGCCCGCCGAGGGTGACGCTGGCGAAGCCCGGGGTGACGAACGCGCGGCGGCGCACCTCCAGGGTGATCATCGTGCGCGACTCGGGCAGGTACACCTTGGGGATCACGGCCGGCCACCCGCATCCGGCACGGCCTTGTTCTCGCAGCTCATGGCACTATTGTGAGCAATAGCTCAGCTCTTTGACTACTCGCTTTTCGCGCCCTGAGGAGGCCTCCGGATGCCGTCGGCCGACCGTCGTCTTCAGCCACGTCGCAAGCCCCGTCAGGTGCGCGCCGAGCTCACCCGCGAGCGCATCCTCACCGCCGCTGCTCACGTTTTCGCCGAGCACGGCTACGCCGCCGGCACCACCAACCGCATCGCCGAACGCGCCCGTATCTCCATCGGCTCGCTCTACCAGTACTTCCCGAACAAGGACGCCGTCCTGGCCGAGCTGCTGGTGCGGCACATCGACCGTGGCACGTGGACGCAGGCCGACCAGCTCGATCTGTCCGCCGGGACCCTGGAGGCGACGGTGCGCGCCCTGGTCCGCGACGCGATCGACAACCACAACGACGATCCACAGCTGCTGCGGATCATGATCGAGGAGGCGCCGGTCTCGCAGGAGCTGCTCGACACGATGGTCCGCCACGAGAGGAACCGCGTCGGCCAGGTGCGCGACCTTCTCGCCCGTCACCCCGATGTCCACGTACAAGACCTCGACACCGCCGCCGAGTTGATCGTGTTCACCGTGGAGACGAACACCCACAAGCTCATGGCCTACCCGCGCACCGGCCGGGTCGAGACGTTCGAGAACGAACTGGTCGACATGGTCACCCGGTATCTGCGCGGCGGGCGGTAGCCGCGGGGCCGTTCCGCCGACGGTGGCCGGCAGGGACCTGCACAGTCCTGACAAGAAGCTGTCACACGAGAACCGGAATCCCTGGTCGGGCGGCCGGGGTTGGCACTGGCGTGACCGTAGGCGTCGCGCTCGACACGTCCGAGTCGAAGGAGTGCTCATGACCGTGCAGCTCACCACGACCGACCTCCAGGCCTTCACCCAGGACTGGCTGGACTGGTACCGCGGGCAGGAGGAAGGGCTGGCCGCTCCGCACGGGTTCCTGGCGATCACCGGCCTGCACTGGCTCGACGACCGGCCGCAGCGCTTCCCGGACGCGCCGGGCGCCTGGTGGACCGACGCCGCGGGGGTCGCCGTAGCTCTCGACGAGGGCGAGGAACTCGTCGTGGAGGGAACTCCGGTGCGGGGCGAACACCGCTTCGGCGTGCTGCCCGAGCGCGGTGGCGTCAGCGCGGTCTGGGGCGATGCCGTGATCGAGGTCGCCAAGCGCGGCGGACACGACATCGTCCGACCCCGGCACCCGGACGCGCCGCTGCGCACCGCCTTCGCCGGCACCCCCGCCTACGCCCCGGACCCCCGCTGGGCGGTGACCGGTCGCTACACCGCCTTCGACGAACCGCGTCCGACGACGGTGGGCGCCGCGGTCGAGGGGCTGGAGCATGTCTACGACGCACCGGGGCGGGTCGAGTTCGAACTCGACGGACGTCCCCTGGCCCTGACCGCGTTCCCCGGACACGGCCCGGGCCGGTTGCTGGTGCTCTTCACCGACGCCACCTCCGGCGTGACCACCTACGCCGCCAACCGCGCCCTCTCCCTCGACCCGCCTGCCGCCGACGGCACGGTCGTCCTGGACTTCAACCGCGCGACGAACCTGCCGTGCGCCTACACCGACCTGGCCACCTGCCCGTTGCCACCGGCGGAGAACCGGCTGCCGGTGGCCATCGAGGCCGGCCAGAAGACACCCCGTGAGTGGGACGGGGACGCGGACGAGGACTGGGACCAGGTCGGGGCCTGACGGTCGTCCCGGCCGCGGCGAAATACCGAGGGCGCCACGGCAGTTCAGCGGTTCCGCCGAAGTCGCCAATGGATACGGCTCGTTTTTTTGAATTGTCGTCAAGATTCCCGTCACCAGTCCCCTCGGCATTCGGCCGAGGGGACTGGTGCGTGAAACGCCTTGCCCGAATAGGCAATTGATCAGGCCCGTAAGTGCATGTGCGCAGCCTGCGCGGGAAGCGGCACCGGCGCCTGGTGCGGCGGGCAGAGGCAGCTCAGATCCGATAGACGGAGTCGGTCACCGATTCGTCAGCAATTGACGGCCCCGCAAAGGGAGTTCACCCGTACACTGCGGCGTCGAGGGCCGACGATCAGTAGACCGGCCCCGCAGGATTTGTACGCGCGAGGTTCCGGCGCATGGACTCGTACGGTCGCCGCGCCCCCACCCGCGCAACATGCTCGGAAATTCTTCTGGAGGTACACCAATGAAGCTTGGCAAGCGTGTGGTTCTCACGACCACAGCTGTGGCCGTCGCGACCGTCGGCACGTTCCTGGGCGCGTCGGCCGGTCAGGCGGCGACCCCGCAGACCGCGCACCCCGTCGCCGCCGTCGACGTTCCCGACGCGCTGAAGGTCCCGGACGGCAACCGGCTCACCGGCGTCTTCTCCGCCGCCGGCGTCCAGACCTACACCTGCACCAACGGCGCCTGGACGCTGCTGGAGCCGGCCGCCACCCTGTGGGCCAAGAACGACCGCTCCCACCGCTCCGTCGCCCTCCACTCCCGCGGCCCCGTCTGGGTCTCCACGGTGGACGGCAGCGCGGTCAACGGCAGCGCCATAGCCAACTCCCCCAAGACCGGCACCATCCCGGAGCTTCTCCTGAAGTCGACCGCCACCCGCGGCACCGGGACCTTCGCCGACGTCTCCTACATCCAGCGCCTGAACACGCACGGCGGCGTCGCCCCCACCACGGCCTGCACCGGAACCGACCAGGTCAGCGTGGAGTACACCGCCACCTACGCGTTCTACAAGCCCGCCAAGTGATGCGATAGGAAGTCGCGCGACGGTGCCCTCCTCGGACTCGTCCGAGGAGGGCACCGTTCGCCACTATGCTCAGCCCCGCTCGAACAGTTCGAGCTGAATGACGACCGGCGGACGTCCGGGCCGCCGCGAAGGAAACGTGAGAGAGCGCGTGATATCCGAAGAGGGCGATCACCAGGCGACGACGAGTGCGCACCGCGGCTCAGGACGGCTGATCGCCGGTCGGTACCACCTCCACGACGTCCTTGGCAGAGGCGGCATGGGCACCGTCTGGCGCGCCCACGACCAACTCCTGGACCGCGCGGTCGCCGCAAAGGAACTGCACATCCTCACCCACGGCGACGAGGAGCACCGCATACGGGTACGCCGCGCGATCCGTGAGGCGCGCGCGGTCGCCCGGGTGTCGCACCCGCATGTGGTGGGCGTCCACGACCTGGTCGAGTCCGAGGACCGGCTGTGGATCGTCATGGAACTCGTCGAAGGACCCTCGCTGTCCCAGCGGATCGCCGAGAACGGACCGCTCACGCCACAGCACGCCGCCGCCCTCGGTGTGCAACTGCTCGACGCGTTGGAGGCCGTGCACGCGGCCGGCACCCTGCATCGCGACGTCAAACCCGCCAACGTCCTGCTGCGCCGCGACGGCAACGCCGTTCTCACCGACTTCGGCATCGCGGCCCTGGACGACGGCGAGTTCCTGACGACCACCGGCGAACTGGTCGGCTCCCTCGAATTCATGGCGCCCGAGCGGGTGATGGGGACCGAGGTCGGTCCGGCCTCCGACCTGTGGTCACTGGGCGCGACCCTCGCCACGGTCTGCGGCGGTCAGTCCCCCTTCCGCAGGCCGGCCCACCCGGCGACGCTGCACGCGGTGGCGTACGAGGAACCCGTCCTGTCCGAGCGACTCGGCCCGCTCTACCCGGTGGTCGAGGCCCTGCTGCGCAAGTCACCGGACGACCGTCCTCCGGCGGCCACCGCACGTGCCGCGCTGCGGCGCGTCGCGGCGGGTGACACGACCGCCGAGCCGCTGCCGACACCGACGGTCCGCGTGCCGCGGTCCTCGCCCTCATCGGCCGACGCGGACACGGTGACCAGCGGCCAGGAGCGGCTCGTCCCGGCCCGGGGGGCCGTACCGACGGCACGGCACACCACAACACTCAAGCCCGTACGGGAGTTGCCGGAGCAGTCGTCCCGCTCGGGTCCAACGCGCGTTCTGTGGGCCCTCGTTGGTACGGCGGTGCTGGCGGCGGGTGTCGGTGGCGGACTGTTCCTCACCGGGACGCCGCCGTTCAAGGAGAACTCGAAGGCGACGACCGCCAGTTACGTCGTCAAGTCGGCGGCCAGTTGGCAGCCGGTGACCGGAGTGACCGTCCAGCGGGGCGACCGGGTCACGGTGCGGTTCGTCTCGGGACAGTGGACGGCCGACTACCGGAACATGCCCATGACCGGGCCTGCGGGCTACGACGCGGCCACCGACAAACTGTTCGCGGGAGCGGTGGACTGCAAGATCAGGCGCGCGTCCCCCTTCGGCAGCCTGCTGGCACGCCTCACGGGCAAGCAGGGCTACCCGATCCACGCCGTCGGGCGGAAGCTGACCTTCAAGGCGGCCGGGAACGGCGCCCTCGAACTGGCGATGAACGACCTCGCCGGATCCTGCTCCCAGGACAACAGGGGCACCCTGACCGTGAAGGTCGTCGTCACGCGCCCGTCGTGACCCCGTCCCTCCTCACCGAGGGCTCATCGCGATGACCGCGTCCCGGCGGCTCAGCGCCCCGAGCGGCGACGCCCCGGTCGGGTCCGGACCCCCGGCGATCCAGGTGGGCCCGTCGCCCAGGTGGGCCAAGGCCTCCTCCGCCACGTCCTGGGGGTCTGCGAGAGCACCGAGAGGCGCGTCCCCGTCACCGAGGAGGCGGCGCAGCGAGGGCGTGTCGGTGCGGCCCAACACGAGGGCCAGGACGTCCACTCCGTGCCCGCGCCACTCCGCCCACAGGGACTCGGCGAGTACCAAGCCGAAGGCCTTGGTGGCGCCGTAGGTGGCACGGGTCGCGCCGCCGGCCCACGCCGCCCCGGACGTCACGAGGACCACACCGCCGTGTCCCCGGGCGGCCATCGGGGCACCGAAGTGGTGGACCGTTTCGAGGGCGGTCACGCAGTTGCGGCGCACCAGGCTCAGGTGGGCCGGCAGGCCACGGTCGAGGAAGTCGGCGGTACTGTCGTCGCTTCCTGCGTTGTAGACGAACAGGCCGATCTCCAAGTCGGCGGTGGCGGCGGCGAGTTCGGCCAGGGCAACGGGTGCGGCGAGGTCGAGGGGGACGGTGCGGACCTGGACGCCGTATTCGAGGGAGACGGTGTCCGCCGTCTCCTTGAGCACGGGCACGCGTCGGGCCACCAGGACGACGTTGATTCCGCGGGCGGCCATCGCCCTGGCGAACGCGGCTCCCACACCGTCGGATCCTCCGGCGACGATGCCCCAAGGGCCGTACGCGGCAGTCATGGTGGTCATTACCCTTCGTCAACTGGTGCTCGGGTCGGGCGACTTGCGCAGCACGCGTTTCTCGACCGCCTCGGAGGCCAGTACGGTGCCGATGATTCCGAGGTCCACGCCCGCCCGGTCGGCGACCTCGCGGACCGTGCCGACGTCCTTGCTCATCAGGTCGGCCAGGCGGTCGGCGACCGAATCGACCGAGCCACCGCGCGCCACGACCTGCAGGGCCCGGCTCGCACCGCTGCCCTGCTGGAGGGCGGCCAGCACGGTCGACTCCCCCAGGCCCAGCGACTCGGCAAGTCGTACGGCGTCGACGGCCAGGCCCACCTGCGCCACGAACAGGGCGTTGTTGACGAGCTTGAGCCGCTGCCCGTCACCGGCCGTGCCCACATGCAGGACGGGTGAGGCGTACGTGGCGAGGAGCGGGCGCACACGGTCCAGCGCGGACTCGTCACCGCCGACCCACAGCGTGAGCCGGCCGTCTCGGATGTCGTGCGGTCCGCCGGAGAGGGCAGCGTCCAGTACGTCCACGCCCCGCGCCGCACCCGCCTCGGCGACGGCGTCGACGGTGGCCGGATCGCAGGTCGTGTGCTGGACGAGGGTCGCGCCCGGGCGCATGGCCGCGACGGCACCGTCCGGGCCGAGGCAGACTTCGCGCACCTGTGCGTCCGTCAACACCGTGACGAACACGGCGTCGACGCCTTCGACCGTCGCCGGGACCGTGTCGGCGACGGTCGGTCCGTCGGCGGTCGCAGCGGCACGGGTGTGTGGGTGGCGGACGTGGACGGTGACGTCGTGCCCGGCGGCCGTCAACCGGTCGATCATGGGGCGGCCCATACGGCCGGTCCGATGAATCCGATCCTCACTTCGCCTCCTACGGCGGTGCGACGGCGGGGCAGTGCGATAGGGCGGATGTGGTCAGTCGGTCTCGGCGACGGGATCGGAGCCGGAGTCCGGCCGCGGCGGCGCCGGCAACTCGCGGTGCCCGGCGGTGCCGTCGAGGTTCGCGTTGACGCGCTCGACGACACGCCAGCCGTGTGCGGTGCGCGCCCAGCGCCAGGTGTTGGCCGACACCCGGGCCACCCAGAACCGGTCGGCGTCCGGGTCCCAGCGGATGTTGAGGGCGTAGCCGCGGCCCGTGGCCCGGTCCCCGTCGACCTGGATGTGCGGCACGGTGAGCACGTGCGCGGCGCCGTTGCGGATCAGGTGCTGGTGGCCGGTGCCGTGGACCATGCCGCTGATGTCCTCATGACCGCGCATCGTGAAGTGGCCGACGACGTCGAAGACCCCGTCCTCGGTCCACAGTTCGGCCGCCGCCTCGCCCGAGCCGCTGTCGACCGCCGGACCGTACCGGGCGACCAACTGCACGATCTCCGCCTGGCCCTCCAGCACGCGGACCTTCTCGGTCAACTCCTTGACTGCGGAACGGAGTTCCGTCAACTCCGAGACAGTGGAGTGGAGTTCGTCGATCTCGTTCACGGTGCGGTCCCTTCCATCGGTCAGGGCACGACGACAATGCGGGCCGGAGCATCCGCAGCGCGTGCGGCGTCGAGAGCGGTGGGCACCTCGTCGAGTCCGACGGTGCGGCCCAGCATCGGCCGGACGTCGAGGCGCCCCGAACAGACCGCGTCGAACGCCTCGTTCCAGTGGTCGGGCGTCGGCCCGCCGCCGAACTGGATGCTGATGCCCTTGCGTTTGGCGGTGAGGGTGCGGAGCAGGTCGCCCTGGGGCGGGCCGCCCATGGAGAAGATCCGGGTGCCCCTCGCACTCCCCTTGATGATCGAGTCGAGTACGCCGGGCAGCCCGACGCACTCGAAGACGACGCACCCCACGTCACCGGTGCCGGCCACCTCCCGCCACGCCTCGTACGGCGACACCTCGGCGGGATCCGCGACCACGTCGGCGCCCATGGCGGTGGCCGTCCTCCGGCGCGAGGCCACGAGGCCGGCCGCGACGACGGGGCCGACCCCAAGTGACCGCAGTGCGGCGACAGTCGACAGGCAGATGGCTCCGCAGCCGATGACGAGCGGGACCTCCCGTGCGGTCAACCGGGCGCGGGAGGCGGCAGACCAGCCGACCGCGATCGCGTCGGCGACACAGACGAGTTCACTGGTCAGGTCGGATGCGACCGGACGGGTCAGCGCCTCGGTGAGGAGGAACAACCCGCCGAAGCCGCCGGGTGATTCGGGGTTCTGCCCGATGATCCGCCGACCGCCGGGCACGACCACGATCGGCAGTGAACTCACCCGGGCACCCACGGGGATCCGCCGCTCCGTGCCGGGACCGTGGCCGACGACCTCGGCGCAGTACTCGTGCCCCATGACGATGTCGACGTCCTGGTCGTAGGTGGACATGCCGCTGTCGTCGTCGAGACCGGCCTCCGGGTGGTCCATGAACTGCAGGTCGGACGCGCAGATCCCGCAGGCCGGCGAGCGGACGAGAAGCTGACCGGGGCCGGGTACGGGGTCCTTGATCGTCCTCGCCCGCACCGTTCCGTTCCGCAGCACGGCAGCGCGCATCGGCCACTCCTCGGTGGGGGGCGTGCGGGGCATTCGCGTCACAGGGCGCCGGCGTCCGCGAACTCCGGTGCCCATACCGGACGTTGCCTTCGGACTCTAGCGACAACGTCGTATTTATAGAAGACGGTCTCCTGAAATTAGCCACCGGCGAGGGGTCCACCTGGGCCGTTACCATGGCGGCCGTGGCAGACTCCGGACGACGCCCTGGCCGCCCGCGCGACACGACGATCGACGAGCGTGCGCTCGCCGCGACGCGTGAGTTGTTGGTGCGGCGCGGATTCGAGGCGACGACGATCCAGTCCGTCGCCGAACACGCGGGGGTGCACTCCTCCGCGCTGTACCGGCGTTGGCCCTCTCGCATCGAACTCATCGCGGAGGCCACCTTCCCCGGCCTCGACCAGCACGCCGTCGAGCCGACCGGTCAACTCAGCGCGGATCTACGGCGGTTCGCACGCGCCTACCTGGCCGCGTTCACCACCCCCGTGGCCCGAGCGGCCGCGGCCGGGCTGCTGGCGCACAACCAGTCGTCGTCCCGGCCGCGCTCGCCCGAACTGACCCTGCGGGTCTCCGCGCGCCCCCAGTTCCACGCCATCCTGCGTGCCGCGCCGCCGGAGCACGTCGACCCCGCCGTCGACCCGGACGACGTCTTCGACATGCTCCTCGGCGCGATCCTCGCCCGCGTTCTGCTGCCTGGCGCCACGGCCCGCCGCACACCGGTCGAGCGGACCGTGGGCCTGATCATCCGCCTGCTCGCACCGGTGAGTTGAGATCCCCGACGGGCACCGGTCCGCGGATCACTTGAGGTCGGACAGCGACTTGCCGACGTCCGCCAGGGTCATCGGCTTGCCGTAGTCGCCCTTGTACTTGTAGGCGGGTGCGTCGCAGCGGTAGGCGCCGTCGTCGGGCCGGAAGCCGGCCGCCCGCCAGCCCTTCGGTGTCGCCTCGACGATGGAGTAGCACTTGGGCGGGATGTTGTTCTTGCTCAGATCGGCCGGGGCCTGGAGTCCGCCGCCGGTCCACTCGGTCTGCTCGACCGCGTTGTCGTAGACGCACCTGCGCGTCACCGTGGCGCAGTCGCGGGCGGCGGTGGCGAACAGCAGCCAGGCCGAGAAGGCGCGCAGCACCGGGTAGGTGACCGCCTTGGCGGGGGCGTACTTCTTGAACAGGTCGATGACCTGCTGGGTCGCCGGGTTGGCGGAGGCGCTCTCCAGGGGTGCGGTGGCGGACAGTTCGGCGTAGTTGTGCTGCTTCGCCAGTGCGGGGCCCGCCAGTTGCAGGAACGCCGGGCCGTAGGCGTTGCTGTTGGCATCGATCCAGTCGGGGGCGTGGCCGAGGTTGCTGAGTGCCTGTTCCAGCTTGGCGAGGCTCGCGGAGTCGCCGAGGAAGACCAGGCCCTTGACGCCCTTGGTCTTGATGGACTGGGCGTACGGCGTCCAGTCGGAGACGCCGGCCGCCGGGTAGAGGTCGCTGTAGGTGACCTTGCCGCCGAGGCCGCCGATGCCCTCCTTGGAATGGCCGGAGCAGCCGGCCAGCAGTACCGCGGCCGCGGTGACCGCGCCCATGAGCAGCCTGCGCAAGGTGCCTCCTCGGGGAGGTTCGGACGTCGTCGAAAGGCTTCGGTTCGTCGCGCGGAAAGTACATTCTCTGAATCAGCCAATTAAGCCCTCACACAAGAGAACCTAATACTCCCCTGGTCGAAGGCTCCCGCCGACCGTTGCCCCGCGCGCTTGGGCCACTTCGTGGCCGGATCTCAACTCCCCGCAGATTCATGCTCGTTGGCGGGTACTCATCTCTGACACGACGTGGTGTGCAGGGTGGGGGGAGCTGGCCCTGATGGCGCAGGCGCAGGAACACTCGGCGATGGGCCGCTCGCGGTGGGCCCGGCGCCGGCAGACCGTACTGGAGTTACGCAGGTCGGGGCGCTACGGCCCCCGGTTCCGCGACGTGCTGTCCGGGCTCACCGGACTCGTGATCGTCGTCTGCGCCGGCGTCACGGCACTGGCCCTGTCGTATCGCGCGTTCGGCCCGGTCGCCCCCGCCGCGATCCTCGTCCTGCTCACGCTCGTGGCCGTCGCCGTGCACCGTCGGCGCCGCCCGCTGGCCCGCCGCCGGCGCGGCTACTACACACCGGAGGAGCTGACCGAACTCGACGTGCCGGAGCTGGTCCTCGCGGTGGCGCGGATGCTGCGCAGGGACGGCTGGCGGGTCCTGCCGCTGCCCGCACAGGACCGGCCCGCCCTGGCCGCCCGCGACGACCAGGGGCGACTGCTGGTCGTGGGGTTCCGCCCGGTGGCCGAGCCCTTACCCGACGAGGAACCGGTCTGGCGCCGTCGCTCGAAGGGCCGGGGAAAGGCGGGCCCCGACCTCCGTCTCGTCGTGCACCGCGGAACGTTCGCCGCCAGAGACGTCCGCTGGGCGGCCCGCCAGGGCCATGTCCACCTCATCGACGGAACCCGTCTGGAGCGCTGGGCCCACGGCACCCCGCTGTACGACCTCGGTGACACCCCGGCGGCGCGTGCCCTGCCGGATTCCTGAGCCTTGCGCGCCGGAGAGGTCCCGGTCACACCCTCAGCGAGGGAAAGCTCACACGGTGTGCCTCGCTGCAGCTCAAGTGATCTGCCCTAGCATCCGAGCATGACGGTCCTGCCTGACGACGGGCTTTCCCTGGCCGCCGAGTTCCCTGACGCTACGCACGAGCAGTGGCAACGCCTGGTGGAAGGCGTTCTGCGCAAGTCGGGCAAGGAGGTCTCGGGTACGGCAGCGGAAGACGCCCTGTCCACCCCGCTGGAGGACGGGCTGCGCACCCGCCCCCTGTACACCCCGCGTGACAGCGCCCCCGAACCCGGCCTGCCCGGTTTCGCGCCCTTCGTACGCGGTGGCCGGGCCGAGGGCACCACCCTCGGCGGCTGGGACGTACGGCAGCGGCACGCCTCACCGACCGGCGACGCGGTGCTCGCGGACCTGGAGAACGGCGTCACCTCACTCTGGCTGGCCGTGGGCGAGAACGGTGTTCCGGTGTCCTCGCTCGGCCAGGTGCTCGACGGGGTCTACCTGGACCTGGCGCCGGTCGTGCTGGACGCGGGACGGGACACGGAGGCCGCCGCACGGGAGCTGCTGCGGCTGTACGAGGAGCGGGGCGTCGCCAAGGAGGCCGCGCGCGGCAACCTCGGCGCCGATCCGTTGGGCCACGAGGCCCGCACCGGCGAGGCGCTGGACCTCGCCGAGGTGACCGGGCTCGCTCGGAGGTGTGCCGAGGAGTACCCGGGGCTGCGGGCGATGACCGTGGACGCGCTGCCGTACCACGAGGCCGGCGGCTCTGCGGCACAGGAGCTGGGCTGCTCGCTGGCGACCGGCGTCGCGTATCTGCGGGAGCTGACCCGGGCCGGCATCTCCGTCGAACAGGCCTGTGGGCAGCTGGAGTTCCGGTACGCGGCCACCGCCGACCAGTTCCTGACGATCGCCAAGCTGCGGGCCGCGCGCCGCCTGTGGGCGCGGGTCGCCGAGGTGTCCGGTGCGCCCGCCGCGGGCGCGCAGACGCAGCACGCCGTGACCTCGCCGGTGATGATGACCCGGCGCGACCCGTGGGTGAACATGCTGCGCACGACGATCGCCACGCTCGCCGCCGGGGTCGGTGGCGCGGACGCCGTCACCGTGCTGCCCTTCGACCACGCGGTCGGCCTGCCGGACGCGTTCGCGCGCCGCATCGCCCGCAACACCTCCACGATCCTGGTCGAGGAGTCGCACCTGTCCCGGGTGATCGACCCGGCGGGCGGCTCCTGGTACGTGGAGCGGCTCACCGACGAACTCGCCCACGCGGGCTGGGAGTTCTTCCGCCACATCGAGGAACTCGGCGGCCAGGCCGCCGCGTTGCGCTCCGGACGGCTCGCCGAGGATCTGGCCGAGACCTGGGCGGTCCGCAGCGCGAAGCTCGCCAAACGCCGTGAACCCATCACCGGCGTCAGCGAGTTCCCGAACCTCGGCGAGAAGCCCGTACAGCGCGCCCCCGCGCCCGAGACGCCGTCCGGCGGACTGCCCCGGGTGCGGCGCGACGAGGCGTACGAGGCACTGCGCGCCCGCTCCGACGCCCACCTCGCGGCCACCGGATCCCGGCCCCGGATCTTCCTGGCCTCGATCGGCCCGGCCGCCGCCCACACCGCGCGCTCGACCTTCGCCTCGAACCTCTTCCAGGCCGGCGGCATCGAGCCGGTCACCGAGGGCACCTTCGAGGACAGCGGCGCCACCGAGGCCTGCCTGTGCTCCAGCGACGCGCTCTACGAGGAGCAGGCCGAGCAGACCGCCGGGGCGCTGCGGGCCGCGGGCGCCCGGCAGGTGTTCCTGGCCGGCCGGCCGGGGCAGTACACCGACGTGGACGCCTACGTCTTCGCGGGCTGTGACGCCGTGGCCGTGCTCTCCGCCACCCTCGACCGCATGGGAGTGTCGTGATGGGAATCCCCGACTTCACCGGGATCGACCTGGGGACCCCGCCCGCCGACGGGGGCACCGACGAGTGGCGTACGTCCGTGAAGCGCGCCGCCGACGGCTCCGACCTGCTCTGGGAGACCCCGGAGGGCATCGCGGTCAAGCCGCTCTACACCGGCCGTGACCTGGAGGGCCTGGACTTCCTCGACACGTACCCGGGCATCGCGCCGTATCTGCGCGGCCCGTACCCGACGATGTACGTCAACCAGCCCTGGACGATCCGTCAGTACGCGGGCTTCTCCACGGCCGAGGAGTCCAACGCCTTCTACCGGCGCAATCTGGCGGCCGGCCAGAAGGGCCTGTCGGTCGCCTTCGACCTGCCCACGCACCGGGGTTACGACAGCGACCATCCGCGCGTGACCGGTGACGTCGGCATGGCCGGTGTGGCCATCGACTCGATCTACGACATGCGTCAGCTCTTCGACGGCATCCCGCTGGACAAGATGACCGTGTCGATGACGATGAACGGCGCCGTACTGCCGGTGCTGGCGCTCTACATCGTCGCCGCCGAGGAACAGGGCGTGCCGCCCGAGAAGTTGGCCGGGACCATCCAGAACGACATCCTCAAGGAGTTCATGGTCCGCAACACCTACATCTATCCGCCGAAGCCGTCGATGCGGATCATCTCCGACATCTTCGCCTACACCTCGCAGCGGATGCCCCGCTACAACTCCATCTCCATCTCCGGCTACCACATCCAAGAGGCGGGTGCGACGGCCGACTTGGAGCTGGCGTACACGCTCGCGGACGGGGTGGAGTACATCCGGGCGGGACGGGACGCGGGGATGGACGTCGACGCGTTCGCGCCCCGGCTGTCCTTCTTCTGGGCGATCGGCATGAACTTCTTCATGGAGGTCGCCAAGCTGCGCGCGGCACGCCTGCTGTGGGCGAAGCTGGTGAAGCAGTTCGACCCGCAGAACGCCAAGTCCCTCTCCCTGCGCACCCATTCACAGACCTCGGGCTGGTCGCTGACAGCGCAGGACGTGTTCAACAACGTGACGCGTACGTGCGTGGAGGCGATGGCGGCGACGCAGGGCCACACCCAGTCGCTGCACACCAACGCCCTCGATGAGGCGCTCGCGCTGCCCACCGACTTCTCGGCGCGCATCGCCCGCAACACCCAGCTGCTGCTCCAGCAGGAGTCCGGCACGACCCGGGTGATCGACCCGTGGGGCGGCAGCGCGTACGTGGAGCGGCTGACGTACGACCTGGCCCGGCGGGCCTGGCAGCACATCCAGGAGGTCGAGGAGGCGGGTGGCATGGCGCAGGCCATCGACGCCGGCATCCCCAAGCTGCGGGTGGAGGAGGCCGCCGCCCGCACGCAGGCCCGCATCGACTCCGGCCGCCAGCCGGTCATCGGCGTGAACAAGTACCGCGTGGAGACCGACGAGGAGATCGACGTCCTCAAGGTCGACAACTCCTCCGTACGCACCCAGCAGATCGAGAAGCTGCGGCGGCTGCGCGCGGAGCGGGACGAACGAGCCTGTCAGGACGCACTCGACGCGCTGACCAGGGCGGCCGGCGGCGAGGGCAACCTGCTGGAGCTGGCCGTGAACGCGGCCCGCGCGAAGGCGACCGTGGGCGAGATCTCCGACGCGCTGGAGAAGGTGTACGGACGGCACGCGAGCCAGATCCGTACGATCTCCGGCGTGTACCGCAACGAAGCAGGCGAGTCCCCCTCCGTGGACCGCACCCGCACCCTGGTGACCGCCTTCGAGGAGGCCGAGGGGCGCCGGCCGCGCATCCTGGTCGCCAAGATGGGCCAGGACGGTCACGACCGCGGCCAGAAGGTGATCGCCACCGCCTTCGCCGACCTCGGCTTCGACGTCGACGTCGGCCCGCTGTTCCAGACCCCGGGCGAGGTGGCCCGCCAGGCCGTCGAGGCGGACGTGCACATCGTCGGGGTGTCCTCGCTGGCCGCCGGACACCTCACCCTCGTACCGGCGTTGAAGGAGTCGCTCGCCGAGGAGGGCCGGGAGGACATCATGATCGTGGTCGGCGGAGTGATCCCGCCGCAGGACGTGCCCACGCTCCTGGAGATGGGCGCGGCAGCCGTCTTCCCGCCCGGGACGGTGATCCCGGACGCGGCCTACGACCTGGTGAAACGGCTGGCGACCGACCTCGGCCACGATCTGTAGCGCCGCATGGCCGCGATCGATCTCGAGACGTATGTGAAGGGTGTCCTCGACGGGAGGCGGGCACTCGTCGCCCGTGCGATCACGCTCGTCGAGTCCACCCACCCCCGGCACCGGGCCCTGGCCCAGGCGCTGCTGACCGAGCTGCTCCCGCACAGCGGCCGGGCCCGGCGGATCGGGATCAGCGGGGTGCCCGGGGTGGGCAAGTCGACGTTCATCGACACCTTCGGCACCATGCTGACCGCGCTGGGACACCGGGTGGCGGTGCTCGCCGTCGACCCGTCCTCCAGTCGTACCGGCGGCTCGATCCTGGGCGACAAGACCCGCATGGAACGCCTCGCCGTGGACCCGGCCGCCTTCGTACGGCCCTCCCCCACCGCCGGGACGCTCGGCGGGGTCGCCAAGGCCACCCGCGAGTCGATCGTGGTGATGGAGGCGGCGGGCTACGACGTGGTGCTGGTGGAGACGGTCGGTGTGGGCCAGTCGGAGACGGCCGTCGCCAACATGGTCGACTCCTTCCTGCTGCTCACGCTGGCCCGTACCGGTGACCAGCTGCAGGGCATCAAGAAGGGCGTGCTGGAGCTGGCCGACGTGATCGCCGTCAACAAGGCGGACGGTCCGCACGAGCGCGACGCCCGGGCGGCGGCGCGTGAACTGGCGGGCGCGCTGCGGCTGATGCACGGCAAGGACGTGTACTGGGCGCCTCCCGTGCTCAGTTGCAGCGCTCGCGAGCAGACCGGCCTGGACACCGTCTGGGAGCGCCTCGAACAGCACCGCGCACTCCTCGGCTCCTCCGGGCGGCTCGCCGCCAAGCGCCGTGACCAGCAGGTCGACTGGACCTGGACGATGGTCCGCGACGAACTCCTCGGCCGTCTGCACGCCGACCCGAAGGTCCGGGAACTGGCTCCCGGGCTCGAACAGCAGGTGCGCGAGGGGAAGTTGACGGCGACGCTGGCCGCGGAGCGGATCCTGAAGGCGTTCGGGGACGCGGCGGACTGAGGTGTCGAGGCGCCGGGCTCACTGATCAGGGCAGCCTTTGTCCGAGCCCCTGGTGTGCTGTCCGTAGACGCTGGTCACCTCGACCGTCACCGGGTTCGCGGACTGGGTGGCGACCCGGTGCGCGGCGGCGGCCGTGCAGATCAGCTGCCGCATCGCGATGTCGGTCAACCTGTCCATGCCGCCGGGCAGTTCGATGGCTAGCATGTCGCCCCGCACCGTCACGGTCGGCACGTCCTCCCCGGTCTCGTCGGGTCCTCCGGTGGCCGCGTCCGCCTTGGACGTCGGGAGGGGCGCGCGGCTCGGCAGCCCGGGCACGTCGCTGGCCAGGCCCTCGGACTGCTCCCGGTCGGTGGGGCCGAGCAGCAGCAGGTCCAGAGCCGTTCCGGCGTCCCCGGGCTCGGCGGTCGTGCGCGGGACCGCGACGAGTGCGCCGCCGTCCCGGACGAAGTAGACCGTCGTGACCGAGGCGATCCCGCTCGCCGGACCGCCGGCCTCCACCACCCCGGTCGCGGGGATCCCGCAGGAGGTCAGCGCGAGCAGCGACGGTGCCACCAGCAGCGGAAGCCGGCGTGTGGCCTTCATGACGGGTTCTCCTCGGACGACTCGTCCCGCCGCAACGGGAGTTCGACCGTGAAGACGGCACCGCCCGCCGGATGGTTGGCCGCGCGGACGGTTCCGCCGTGCATCCGTACGTTCTCGGCGGTGATCGACAGGCCGAGGCCGCTACCCTCGGAGCGGGTCCTGGCGGTGTCCGACTTGTAGAACCGCTCGAAGACATGCGGCAGTACGTCGTCGGGGATGCCGGGGCCGCCGTCCCGTATCTCGATGACGGCGAGGCGCCCGGCCGAGGGTTCACCGCTCGCCTCCAGGCACACCCGCACCGGACGGGCGCCGTGCCGCAGGGCGTTGCCGACCAGGTTGGCGACGACCACGTCGAGGCGGCGCGGATCGACCCGCCCGCGCACCGCGTCCGGCGGCGGCAACCACGTCTCCACTGTGTCCGACCAGCCGCGGGAGGCGAGGGTGCGCCGGATCGACTCGGCGAGGTCGATCTCGTCCAGGTGCAGCTCCGCCGCGCCCGCGTCGAACCGGGAGATCTCCATCAAGTCGTCGACCAGGCGGGCGAGTTTGACCGTCTCCCCGCTGATCAGCCGGACCGCGGTGGCCGTGTCCGGGTCCAGCCGGGCGGCGTCCTCGTCCAGGACGTCGGTGACCGCCGACATGGCGGCCAGCGGGGTGCGCAGCTCGTGCGAGACGTCCGCGGCGAAGCGCCGGGCCCGCGCCTCCATGCCGCGCAGCTCCGCCACCGACGTCTCCAGCGCGGCGGCCGTCTCGTTGAACGTGTGGGAGAGATCGGCGAGTTCGTCGGAACCGTTGACCGCGAGCCGGGTGTCCAGGCGGCCCTCGGCGATGCTGCGGGTCGCGTCCCGCAACGCCCGCACCGGCAGCAGTACGCCTCGGGCGGCGAACAGGGCGAGCACCACGGCGAGCAGCAGGGCCGGCACCATGGCCCGCTCGACGGCGGTCACCAGGGCGTCCACGTACGCCTGTTCCTCGGTCTGCGGGACGACCAGGAACACCCGGACCCCGGACACCGTCTGCGCTCCGTCGGGGAGGCCGAAGGTGACCGACATGCCGACGACGAGGGAGGTACGGCCGCTCTCGCGCACGCGTTGGAACACGGTGGCCTGGCTGGTGGCGACGGCCTCGCGCACGTCGGCCGTCAGCTCGGGGAAGGGGTCGTCGGCGACGGAGGCGGCGCGCAGGGTCCCGTAGGTGGCCAGGACGCGCCAGTCGCCGGGCCCCTCGGTGGCGGCCACGTCGGCCGCGAAGCGCTGGAGCGCGGACTGGTCCGGGGGGAAGCCGAGTTCGGGGGCGCGCTGGTTGACCTGGGTGCGCAGTTGTCTGATCGTGGCGTCCTGGCTCTGCTTGAGCACTCCGGTGCGGGCCTCCCGGAAGGTCAGGGCGCCGGTCGTGGCGGCGGCGACGGTGGCGACGAGCCCGAAGCCCACCACAAGTCGCGGGCGCAGACCGCGCAGCCGGCGCGTGCGACGCGTCTTCACGGCGCCGCAAAACGGTAGCCGAAGCCGCGCACGGTGTGGATGTAGCGCGGCGCGCGGGGCGGTTCGGACATCTTGGTGCGCAGTCGCTTGACGCAGGCGTCCACCAGGCGTGCGTCGCCGTGGTAGTCGTGCTCCCAGACCGCCTCCAACAGCTGCTGCCGGCTGAACACTTGGCCCGGCGAGGCGGAGAGCGTGAGCAGGAGCCGTGTCTCGGAGGGGGCCAGGGCGATCGGCGCGCCGCCCAGCGTGACGGTCAACCCGGCCCGGTCGACGGCGAGTTCACCGTAGGTGTCGATCTTCGGCAGCCCGGTCCCGGCCGGCGCCCCGCCCGCACGGCGCAGGACGGCGCGTATCCGGGCGTCGAGCACCCGGGCCAGCACCGGCTTGACCACGTAGTCGTCGGCGCCCGCCTCCAGACCGACAACGATATCCACCTCATCACCCCGCGCGGTGGCGATGATGATCGGCAGCGTCTGGTCGACGGCCCGTATCCCCCGGCACACCTCAAGACCGGTCATTCCGGGGAGCATCAGATCGAGGACCACGATGTCCGGCCGGAAGCTCCTTAACCGGTCCATGCCCTCTTCGCCGGTCGCGGTGGCGGCGACCTCGTGGCCCTGTCGGCGCAGGGCCAGGTCGACGCCCTCGCGCACGGCGCGGTCGTCTTCGATCAGTAGTACACGTGACATGCGCACAGTATCCACAGGGAGATGACCAAGGCGGGCGTTATCGTCTCGTTACCTTCCGGGCCAGATCCGATCACATTGCGGTCGCACCGTAAACGATCGTGACAGCGCACAAGGAAAAGCCCCCCAGCCGTCGTCGGAACGGTTCCGCCCACGCCGCCTCGCGCAGCGGGCGGAGACAACTGACGGGGGGCTTGGCCGCGTTGGCCGCTCTCGGCGTCGTCGGGTGCGCGGTGGTGGCCTGGCTGCCGGCCGACTCGAAGCGGTCGCCGGCGGCGGCCGGATCCGACGCGAGTGCCGAGCGCACCCCGTCGGCGAGGGCGACCACCGAGCCGCCGAAACAGAAGACGCCGACGAAGCCCGCGCGGCCGACAGCGAGCGCCGCCGGGAAGGGCGGCGGCTCTCCGAGCTCCTCCGGCATCACCATCCCCCGCAACGGGCCGGGCACGTTCGTCACCGCGCCCGGGGGGAGCGAGCGCGTCGGCAAGGGCAGGGCCCTGCGCTACAAGGTCGAGGTGGAGAACGGCATCGAGCTGTCCGGCGAGGACACCGCCGAGCAGGTGGAGCGCATCCTGGCCGACCCGCGCGGCTGGACGGCCGACGGGCACTCGGGCTTCCAGCGGGTCTCCACCGGCGCCACCGACTTCGTGGTCAAGGTCGCCACTCCCGGGACCGTGGACAAGGTCTGCGGCGAGTACGGCCTGGAGACCGGCGGCGAGGTCAACTGCAGCGTGGCCCACAACGTCATGGTCAACCTCAAGCGCTGGGAAGAGGCAACTCCCGTCTACGCCAAGGACGTCACCTCCTACCGGGCGCTCATCATCAACCACGAGGTGGGCCACTTCCTCGGCCACGGCCACGTCACCTGCCCCGCCAAGGGCGGACCGGCCCCCGCGATGATGCAGCAGATCAAGGGCATGCACGGCTGCACCCCCAACGTCTGGCCCTACAACGCCGACGGCCAGTTCATCACCGGCCCCGCCGTCCCCTGACCTCCCTCTCCGGTGCACCGATTCGCCGATGCGCCAATTCGACGAATCACCGCACCACCGATCACCAACCATCAGGAGCGCAAGTGGAGTTACACGTGAAGCACAGACATGCCGTCGCCGCGGCCGGGGTCGCCGCCGCGGCCCTGGTGCTGGCTGGCCTGCCCGCCGGCCCGGCCTCCGGAGCGGGTTCGACCGGCCCGAGCCCGGCCCGTACGGCCGCCGCGGTGAAGACCGTCACGCTCGTCACCGGCGACCGGGTCCTGCTGGACGGAGCCGGAAAGGTCGCCGGCGTCGAGCGGGCGAAGGGCCGGGAGCGGGGCACGTTCTCGATCCGCATGGTCGGCGAGCACACCCAAGTGGTGCCCTCCGACGCGGAGTTGCTGGTCGCACAGGGCAAGCTGGACGTCCGGCTGTTCGACGTCACCCAGCTGGTGGCGGACGGCTACGACGACGCGGGCCGCACCGACGTACCGCTGATCGTCACCTTCAAGGGCAAGAAGGCGCCCTCGATGAGCCCGTTCACCGGGGCCGGCGCCCGGATGGGCCGCGCGCTGCCCGTCGTCAACGCCAAGGTGATACGCCCCGTCAAGAAGCGGGCCACCGACTTCTGGAACGCCGTGACCGACACCGCCGGCGACAGCGGCACGACGGAGTTCACCGACTCCACGTCGGTGGAGAAGGTCTGGCTGGACGGCAAGCGCAAGGCGAGCCTCGACAAGAGCGTCCCGCAGATCGGCGCGCCGACGGCCTGGGCCGCCGGTTACGACGGCACCGGGACCAAGATCGCCGTCCTGGACACCGGCGTCGACACCAGCCACCCCGACCTCGCGGGCAAGGTGATCGAGGCGCAGGACTTCTCCGACTCGGGGAGCACCGACGACAAGTTCGGCCACGGCACGCACGTCGCGTCGATCACGTCCGGGACGGGCGCAAAGTCCGGCGGCAAGTACAAGGGCGTCGCGCCGGGCGCGAAGCTCCTGAACGGCAAGGTGCTCGACGACGGCGGCTCCGGCTACGACTCCGGGATCATCGCCGGCATGGAGTGGGCGGTGGCGCAGGGCGCCGATGTCGCCAACCTCAGCCTCGGCGGCACCGATTCACCGGGTATCGACCCGCTGGAGGAGACCGTCAACCGGCTCTCCGCCGAGTCCGACACGCTGTTCGTCATCGCGGCCGGCAACGAGGGCGAGTTCGGCGAGAAGACCGTCGGCTCGCCCGGCAGCGCCGACGCGGCGCTGACCGTGGGCGCGGTCGACAAGTCCGACGAGCTCGCCCCGTTCTCCAGCCGCGGCCCGCGCGTCGGGGATGGCGGGGTCAAGCCCGACCTGACCGCGCCCGGTGTCGCCATCACGGCCGCCGCGGCGGCCGGCAGCCTCCTGGAGGGCGAGTTCCCCTCCGACACCCCGGGCTACCTCACACTCGACGGTACGTCGATGGCGACCCCGCATGTCGCGGGCGCCGCCGCCCTCCTGGCCCAGCAGCACCCGGACTGGACCGGCGAGCGCATCAAGCAGGTCCTCACCGCGTCCGCGAAGCCGGGCGCGTACAGCTCCTTCCAGCAGGGCACCGGCCGTACCGACCTGGTGCGGGCGCTGGACCAGGGCGTCGTCACCGAGCAGCAGTCGATCGGCTTCGACGAGCAGCAGTGGCCGCACGCCGACGACAAGCCGGTCACCAAGCAGCTCACGTACCAGAACCTCGGCACGGAGCCGGTCACCCTGGACCTCTCCGTCGACGCCTACGCGGTGGACGGCAAGCCCGCCGCCGAGGGCATGTTCACCGTCTCGCCACAGCGGATCACCGTCCCCGCGGGTGGGGAGGCGAGCGCCGAGGTCACGGCGGACACCAGCGCCGGCACCGCCGACGGCAGCTTCGGCGGCTCGGTCTCGGCCACCTCCGCGGACGGCAAGGTCCAGGTGCGGACCGCCGTCGGTGCGGAGCGCGAGGTGGAGTCGTACAGCCTGACGCTCAAGCACCTCGACGAGAACGGCGAGCCGACCGGTGACGCGGTCACCTCGGTCATGGGCTTCGCCAAGGACTTCTACGCCGAGTACGCCGACGAGCAGGACGGCGAGCTGACGGTCCGGCTGCCCAAGGGCGACTACATCCTCAGCGGGGTGATCCACCCGAGCATCTCGTCCGCCGAGCACGCCATCCTGGTCCAGCCCAAGTTCCGGCTGGACGGGGACAAGACCATCACCGTCGACGCCCGGCAGGCGAAGCCGGTGGACGTCACCGTGCCGGACCCGGCGGCCGAGTCCACCGACGCGACGGCCGCGATCGGCTTCCAGCGGGGCGCGGACCTGAACGACGGCTTCCTGCAGTACCTGATGCCGACCTTCCAGGGCGCGCGGTTCGGGCAGCTCGTCACCGGGGAGCCCGTCGACGGGCTGTACGCCCTGTTCGCCGGCACCTGGTCCCGGCTGGACGCGGAGGGCCGGCCGGTCAGTTACCACCTGGGCTGGAACCGGGGCGCCGACCTGAACGGCTTCAGCGCCACGGTGGACCAGAAGCAGCTGGCGAAGGTCGACTTCGAGGCAGGCGAGCCGGTCGAGGGCCGGCGCGCCCAGGTCGAGGTGTCGCCGCACGGGCCCAACGGTGAACTGGTGCGCAGCTACACCGACTTGCGCGGGGACCTGCCGCTGCGGACCGCCGAGTACATCCTCGACAACGGCGTGAAGTGGTCGGGCCGTATGTGGTCGGTCTCGGGCGAGGGCCGTGACTCGGTCTTCGAGAACTTCCTGATGCGGATGCCGCGACTCTGGAAGGCCGGCCGCACTTACCACGAGCAGTTCAACGTGGGCGTGTTCGGCCCGGTCCTGAACGGCTCGGCGGATCCCGGACCGGCCATGGGCTTCCCGGGTCTGGCCCGCAACGGCAACACCATCAGGGCCTATGTGCCGCTGTTCGGCGACGGCGCCGGGCACTGGGGCGACTCCGACGTCACCTCGGTGAAGACCTCGCTCACGGCGGACGGCAAGGAGATCGCCGACGACTACGACACCCCGCCGACCGAGGGCCTCACCGAGTACACCGTCCCCGCCGGGGACGCCGCGTACAAGCTGAGCGTGGACAGCTCCCGTGACCCGGCCGTGTACCCGGTCAGCACGCGCGTCCAGGCGGAGTGGACCTTCCGCTCGGCCACGACCCCCGACGGCGACAACGCCGCGCTGCCGCTGTCGACGGTCACCTTCTCCCCGAAGCTGACCCTGGCCAGCACGGCCAAGGCTGGTACGTCCTTCAAGGTGCCGTTCAGCATCAAGGGCGCGGCGGCCGGGCACAAGCCCGCGAAGCTCACCTTCCAGGTCTCCTACGACGACGGCGCCACCTGGCAGTCCGCCAAGGCCGTCGGCGGTACGCATCTGACGCTGAAGCACCCGGCCCAGCCGGGCTCCGTGTCACTGCGCGCCGAACTGACCGACCGGGCCGGCAACAAGCTGGTCCAGACGATCCAGCGCGCCTACCTCACCACGCAGTAGCCCTCAGTCGCTGGGCAGAGGGGGCGTCGGCGAAGCCGGCGCCCCCTTCGTCGTCGCCGGACGTCGGGGCCGTCATCTTCAGGCGTCGGGCCGCTGCTCCGGTCGCAGCGCCGGGGCGTCGAGGTCGCCCGGCCGGAGCCGGTAGACCTGCAGCCGCAGGTCGTAGTACTTGTCCGTCTCCCCCACCCACTCCATCCCCACCCGCCGGGCCGTCGCGGCACCCCGTTCGTTGCGGGGCCGTACGACCGCGAAGAGCTCGTCCACGCCCGCCTCGAAGGCGTAGTGCGCCACCGCGTGACCGGCCTCGGCTGCCAGGCCCTTCCCCCAGGCGCCGGGCGCGAGCTGCCAGCCGATCTCCAGGTCCCGACGGTCGGGCGGCAGGGGCAGCAGCACGACCCCGCCGACCACGGCTCCGTCCTCCCTCAGCTCGATCGCCCACCGACCCTGCGGGGCGTCCAGCGTCCCGGCGCCCCACTGCTCCAGGAGGGTCCGCATGGCCGCTGTGTCGGTCACCCGGGTCATGGCCGGGGCCAGCCACTGCGCGACGTCCGCGGCGCCGTAGACCCGTAGCGCGTCCTCCGCGTCCTCGACGGTCCACGGCCGCAGGACCAGCCGGGGCGTGGTGATCCGGGACCCCTCGACGACGACACGGTGCTCGCGTTCGGTCATGCCGGAACGCTACCAACCGCTCCCTCGTCCGTCGCGTCCATGACGACGACGTCTACCAGGTGACCGGCAGCTCGTGGATGCCGTAGGCCTGCGAATCCTCCTTGAACTTCAGTTCCGAGACGTCGACGGCGAGGCGCAGCGTCGGGATGCGGTGTAACAGGGTGCTGAAGACTACGTGCGGTTCGATGCGCGCGGCGTCCTGAACCGCTGGGCGAGCAGACCCGGAGGCGGTGCGAACGGGCACTCCTCGGTCGAGCCCTCAGCGGGCGCCCACCGGCTCCGCGTCCGGCGCCTCGTCGGCCGCCGGAGCGGTCGGGGCGGGCACCTTGCGGCTCAGCTTCTCGCCCTCGACATCGATGTTCGGCAGCAACCGGGCCAGCCAGCGCGGCAGATACCAGGCCTTGTGGCCGAGCAGCGAGAGAACGGCCGGCACGATCGCCATGCGGACCACGAAGGCGTCGAAGAAGACGGCGACCGCCAGGCCGAAGCCGATCATCTTGATCATCGATTCGCCGGCACCGATGAAGCCGGAGAACACCGCCATCATGATCAGCGCGGCGGCCACCACGACCCGGGCGCTGTGCCGGAACCCGGAGACGACCGCGGCCGCCGGCTGCTCGCCGTGGACGTACGCCTCCCGCATCCGGGCGACCAGGAAGACCTCGTAGTCCATCGCCAGGCCGAAGACGATGCCCACCAGGAAGATCGGCATCATGCTCATGATCGGGCCGGTGGTGTCCACGCCCAACAGCTCGGCGCCGTGGCCCTGTTGGAAGACCGCGACGACCGCGCCGAGGGCCGCCAGCACGGAGAGCAGGAAGCCGAGGGCCGCCTTCAGGGGCACGAGCAGGGAGCGGAAGACCAGCAGCAGGAGCACGATCGCCAGTCCGACCACCACGGCGAGGTACGGCAGCAGCGAGTCCTGCACCTTCTGGGCGACGTCGATGTCCAGCGCGGTCTTGCCGGTGACCTCGAAGGTCGCCTCCGAGTCCTTCTCGATGCCGGACCGCTCGTCGCGGATGGTCTTGACCAGGTCCTTGGTCTTCTCGTCGGTCGGGCTGGTGGCCGGGGTCACGGAGAACACCGCGGTGTCGCCCGCCTCGTTGAAGCGGGCCGGCGAGACGGAGACGACTCCCCTGGTGGCGGCGATGTCCTTCGCGACGGTGGCCGCGGCCTGGCTGGGATCGTCCGTGCCCTTGGCGTCGACCACGAGGGTCAGGGGCCCGTTGAAGCCGGGGCCGAAGCCCTTGGCGAGGGCGTCGTAGGCGCGGCGCTCGGTGGTGGAGGTGGGCTTGGCCTCGTCACCCGGCATACCGAGTTGGAGGTCCATGACCGGCGCGGCGACGGCGCCGAGGCCGACGACGCCGAGCAGGAGGACAGGCAGCGGGTGCCGTACGACGGTCTTCGCCCAGCGGGAGCCGCCGTTCTCGGTCTTGCGCAGCTTGCGGCGGTGGCGCCTGGAGTTCTTGCGGGCGCCGCGTGACAGCACCGCGTTCGGCCAGAAGCCGAGCATGGCCGGGACCAGCGTCAGGCAGATGAGGACGGCGACGAGGACCGCGCCGGCGGCGGCCAGGCCCATCTTGGTGAGCATCGGGATGCCGACGACGGAGAGACCGGCCAGCGCGATGACGACGGTGAGACCGGCGAAGACCACCGCGGAGCCCGCCGTGCCGGCGGCGAGCCCGGCGGCCTCGCGTGGTGCGTGGCCCTTGCCGCGCTCCTCGCGGTAGCGGGAGACGACGAACAGGGCGTAGTCGATGCCGCAGGCCAGGCCGAGCATGGTGGCCAGCGTGCCGGTGTTCTCCGAGAGACCGAAGGTCTCGGACAGGGCCATGATCCCGGTCATGCCGACGACGACGCCGACGATCGCGGCCAACAGCGGCAGGCCGGCGGCGGCCAGGGAACCGAACGTGATCAGCAGGACGACGGCGGCTATGGCGATGCCGATCGCCTCGGCCGCGCCTCCCGCGGACGGTTGAGTCGCGAGCGCGTCCCCGCCGACCTCGACCGTCAGACCCGCGTCCCGGACCTGCTCGATGGCGCGTTCGAGGTGGTGCTTGCTCGCGTCGGTCAGGTCGTCGGCCTTCGCCTGGAAGGAGACGGTCGCGTACGCCGTGGTGCCGTCCTCGCTGACGGCCTTCGCCTGGAAGGGGTCGACGGCGCCGGCGACCTGCGAACCGTCGGCGGCCTCGTCGAAGAGCTTCTCCACGGCCTTCTTGTTGTCGCCGGCGGTGACCTTCTGGCCATCTGGGGCGATGAACACGATCCGGGCGCTCGCACCGTCGGCGGCGGCTCCCGGGAAGCGCTCCTCCAGGAGGTCGAACGCCTTCTGGGACTCGATGCCGGGCATGGTGAAGCCCTCGTCGGCGGCCGCGGGAGCCTTGGTCGCGGCGAATCCGACGGCACCCAGCACCGCCACCCACACGAGGGCGACCAACCAGCGCCGGCGGAAGGCCGTGCGGCCCAGGTGGTAAAGGACAGTTGCCATGGCGGAAGGAGCCTCCACGTCAGCGGTTCGGAATGCGGGAAGAAGAGGAACCGCCTCTGTGGGGGATGTCCGCCCTGTTCAGGGCGTTGTGGAGAGGCGTCCGTCTCCGTGCTCCACGATTTCGTGAACCGCCGGGCGCAACGAGGGAGCGTGCTCCCGGACTCGGGGTGTAGCGGGCTACACCCCGAGTCCGGGCCGTCCCACGGGCGCCGGGCTCCTAGCCGAACCGGTGCTTGAGGAAGGAGCCCGTCCAGGCCATCAGGTCGGCGGGGACGTAGTAGCCCTTCTCGTCGTTGATGGCGTCCCAGTTCCCGGCGACGTCCTCGATCGAGGCGGGGCCGTCCTCGTGGGCGTATCCCTCGGTCGAGGCGATGAACAGCCGCGCGAAACGGCCGGCGCCGGCCGTGTAGATCTCGCCGCTGACAGGACAGTTCTCGTGCGCCAGGTACGCGACCATGGGCGCGACCGCGTCCGACGGCATGTACGGCTGTCCGGGCACGTCCGTCGGCTCCTCGGTGTCCGAACCGCCGCCCATGCGGGTCATCGCGGCCGGCGCGATCAGGTTGACCTTGATGTCGTGCGGCTCACCGGCCAGCTTGGCGCTGCGGGCGAGCCCGATCGTGCCGCCCTTGGCCGCCGCGTACGACAGGTTGTTGGGCAGGCCGAGCACTCCGCTCGACGTGGTCAGCACGACCCGGCCGTAGTTCTGGGCCACGAAGTGCGGCCAGGCCGCGCGCAGGGTGTTGAAGGAACCGATCAGGTGGACGGCGAGGTGGCGTTCGAGGTTGTCGAGGTCGACCTCGGGCAGGCCTGCCCAGCGGATGATCCCGGCGTTGTTGACGAGGACGTCGATGCGGCCGAAGTGCTCGATCGCGGAGTCGACGATCGCCTGCCCGCCCGCCTCGGTGGACACGTCGTGGGTGTCGGCGACGGCCTCGCCGCCGGCCGCCCTGATCTCGTCGACGACCTGCTGGGCGGGCCCGGTGTCGGCGCCCTCGCCGTCCATCGATCCGCCGAGGTCGTTGACGACGACCTTCGCTCCCCGCCGCGCCAGCAGGCGGGCGTGGGCCCGGCCGATGCCGCGGCCCGCGCCGGTGACGACCGCCACGCGTCCGTCGAAGCTGAATTCGCTCATGGATGACTCCGTACGTTGTCGGGCGGTGTCCGGCGGCTCCGGGCGCCCTGGGCTGACGGGGTGGCGGCCGGCGACTACCAGGTGACCGGCAGCTCCTTGATGCCGAAGGCCAGCGAATCGGCCGGGCGGAACTCCAACTCGGCGCGGTCCACCGCGAGGCGCAGGGTCGGGACGCGCCGGTAGAGGGTGCCGTAGACGACCTGGAGCTCGATCCGGGCGAGTTGCTGGCCGAGGCACTGGTGGATGCCCCAGCCGAAGGCGTGGTGGTGGCTCGCCTTTCGGGTGAGGTCGAGCTTCTGGGGGTCGGGGAAGGCGTCCGGGTCCCAGTTGCCGGCCGGCAGCGGGACGACGATGCCGTCCCCGGCCTTGATGTCGGCGCCCTCGAACTCGAAGTCCTGGTCGGCGATGCGGCGTTGGCCGTACTGGGCGACGGTCAGATAGCGCAGGATCTCCTCGACCGCGGGGGCCACGTCCTTGGTGTCGTCGATCGCGCGCAGCCGACCGAGCTCGTCGGGGTTGTCCAGCAGCAGCGCGGTGCCCAGCGTGATCATGTTCGCGCTGGTCTCGTGTCCGGCGATCAGCAGGATCATGGCCAGCAACGTGGCTTCGGGGAGGGTGAGTTCGCCCGCCCCGACCCGTGCGGCGAAGTCCGAGAGCACGTCCTCGGCCGGTTCCAGGGTCTTCTGCTGGATCAGCCTTGCCAGGTAGCCGCCGAGCGCCTCGCTCGCCCGCCGGTCGTCCTCGGCGGTCTTGTCGCTGCGGGTGGCGAAGGAGGAGTGCTCCTGGAAGAAGTCGTGGTCCTCGTAGGGCACTCCGAGCAGCGCGCAGATCATCAGCGAGGGCAGCGGCAGCGACAGCGCGGTCACCAGGTCCACCGGTTTGGGGCCGGCGAGCATCTTGTCGATGAGGTCGTCGGTGAACCGCTGGATCTCCGGCCGCAGCGCCTCCATCCGGGGGCGGGTGAAGGGGCGGGTCATCATGCGGCGGATCCGTGTGTGGTCGGCGCCGTCCGCGTTGAAGATGGTGAGCGGGTGGTGCGGGGCGTTCTCCGCCATGGCCTGGTTCGGGTAGGGGAACCCGGCCCGCTTGTCGTCGGAACTGACCCGGGGGTCGGAGAGGATCGCGCGCTGCGCGGCATGGCCCGTGACGAGCCAAGGGGTGCTGCCGTCCCAGATCCGGCCCCGGTTGACGGGGCCCTTGTCGTGCAGGGCGCGCAGCCCGGGCGACGGGGCGAACGGGCACTTGGCGTCGCGATCGTCCTGGTAGTCGTAGACCGGCTCGTCGGGGGCGGGTCGGAGGTCTGCCTCGGTCATGACGTTTCCTTCGGGGGTGGGGGTCGGTGTCTATTCCTCGATGCGGATGGCCAGCGCGGGGCACACGGCGGCCGCGTTGCGCACCTCGTCGGCCAGCTCCGGTGGCGGGTGCTCGTCGAGGACGACGACGATGCCGTCCTCCTCCCGCTGGTCGAACACGTCCATGGCGGCGGCCACGCACTGTCCGGCGGCGACGCACTTCTCCTCGTCGACGACAACCTTCATGGGTCTCTCCCGGTCGTTCAGGGGATGGGGGCGGGCGTGGACCGCAGCGCGTCCACGACTTCCTGGCGGCGCAGGCGCGTCTGCTTCGGCATGTTCCAGCCGAGCACGCCGGTGACCCGACCGCCGTGGTGGTACCGGGCGACGAACCGACGGGCCGTCACATCGCCCTCGACGACGTCCACTTGGGAGTCGACCGGCAGGAAGCCGTGGACCTGGAGCTTGGCGTCGTACTGGTCGGTCCAGAAGTACGGCACCGGCAGGTACGCCTGTTCCTCGCCGAGGAGCGTGGCGGCGACGGCCATGGCCTGTTCCGTGGCGTTCGTACGGTTCTCCAGGCGGAGCAGCCTGCCGAGGTGCTCGTGGTGCCAGCGGGCCACGTCGCCGACGGCGTAGATCCCCGCCGCGGCCCGGCAACGGGCGTCGCACACCACGCCGTTGTCCAGTTCGAGGCCGCTGTCCGCCAGCCAGTCCGTCGCCGGCACGGCGCCGATCGCGACGACCACGACGTCGGCCGGCAGCACCTCACCGGTGGCGAGCCGCACGCCGGTGACCCGGCCCCCGGCGCCGGTGAGTCCCGCGACGCCGGCGCCCATCCGGAGCCGTACTCCCCGTTCGGTGTGCAGTGCGGCCAGCGCTTCCGACACCAGCGGCCCCACCTGGAGGGCCATCGGCGCGGCGAGCGGGCCGGCGAGGGTGACGTCGAGGCCGAGGGTGCGTGCGGTGGCGGCGATCTCGCAGCCGAGGACGCCCTCGCCGACGACCACCAGCCGGGTGGCGGCCAGCAGGTCCGCGCGCAGGGCCAGCGAGTCGTCGAGGGTGCGCAGCACATGCACGCCGGCCAGGAGTTCCTGACCGGGCAGGGTCCGCGCCCGCACCCCGGTGGCGATCACGACCGCGTCCGCCCGCAGTTCGCGCCCGGACTGAGTGCGCACGGTCCGGGTCGGCACGTCCAGGGCGGTCGCCGGGTCGCCGAGGTGGAACTCGGCCTGCAGCCCGGCCAGGTACTCCCCGGTCCGCAGCTCCGTCCGCGCCGGTTCCCAGGTGCCGGACAGGACCTGCTTGGACAGCGGCGGCCGGTCGTAGGGCGGGTGCGGCTCGTCGCCGAGAACGGTGATCGCTCCGCCGTACCCTTTGCGTCGCAGCGCCTCCACCGTGGTCAGCCCGGACGCGGCGGCGCCCACCACGAGGACGTGCGCCGGGGCCGTCATCGGGTACTCCCGCGGGTGTGGTTCTTCGTACTCATGCGAGGTAGCGCCCACCGTTCGTGCTGAGCGTCTGACCGGTGACGTAGCCGGCCTCCTCGGAGGCCAGGTAGGCCACGGCGTGCGCGACGTCCTCGGGGGTGCCCGCCCGCTTCATCGGCATCGTGGCGGCGACCGCGTCCACGTCGACCGGCCCCTGGCGCACCAGCGGGGTGTCGATGAAGCCGGGCGGCACGTGGTTGACCGTGATCCCCTTGCCGATGTACTCGACCGCGAGCGCCCGGGTCAGTCCGATGACGCCGCCCTTGGACGCCACGTAGTGGGCCATGGCGGGCGCGCCGGTCTGCGCGGACGAGGAGGAGATGTTGACGATCCGGCCCCAGCCGGCCGCGAGCATGTCGGGCAGCAGCTCCTTGGTGACCAGGAACGGCCCCTTGAGGTTGATGCCGATCATGCGGTCCCACGCCTCTTCGGTGATGTCCGTGAAGGGCTGATAGGCCGTCGTCCCCGCGTTGTTGACGAGGATCGCGACCGGTCCCAGCTCCTCGCGCGTCCGCGCCGCGGCGGCGGCCACGTCGGAGGCGTCGGACGCGTCCCCGCCGATGGCGATCGCCCTGCCGCCCGCCTCCTGGATCGCGGCGGCGGTCTTCTCGGCGCCCTCCGCGTTCAGGTCCCAGACGGCGACCGCGGCGCCCTTGGCCGCCAGTACGGTAGCGATCCCCTGACCGATGCCCCGGGCGCCGCCCGTGACGACCGCGACCTTTCCCTGAAGTGACATGCGTACTCCTCGTGTGCCTGGTGACTGCGGCCGGGACTAGCTCGCCAGCGCCTCGCGAGCCGCGGTGCGGGCCGCCGTCGCGCGGGGGAAGCCGGCATAGCCGGCCGCGTGGTAGACGACCTCGGCGATCTCGTCCTCGGTCAGCCCGTTGGTCAGCGCGATCCGGACATGGGTCCTGAGTTCCGACTCGGCGCCGAGCGCGATCAGGATGCCCAGGGTGACCAGGCTGCGGTCGCGGTAGCTGAGGCCGTCCCGGGCCCAGATACCGCCCCATACGCTCGTCAGCCCGATCTCGACGAGGTCCTCGCCCAGCAGACCGTCCCGCAGATCGATGTCGCCCTCGGGGAACACGCCGGGCAGCGCCTGGCGCATGGCCTTCAGGCCCGCGGTCCGCAGATCGGACCCGGCCGTGGGTTCCGCGTCGCCCTCGGCGTTCGTGGCGTCCTTGGCAGTCATACACGGCTCCTGCTGTGCACGTGAGAAGGCGTCCTTCGCCTCGATCGAAAGTTAGATCAAACGGTCGGTACAATCAATGGCTGGAGCCGACCGGCACGCAAAACCTTCTCCACCGCACCCACCGACCCCATTGCCGGGGCCGACCCCCTCATCTACTCTCGACCTGAATATTCGACCGACCGGTCGAACTACGAAAACCCGCGGGAGCATCACCGCCCCTGTCACCTTGGAGGGCAGATGAGCGAATCGACGAAGGTGTCGAGCGCCCCGACCGACGTACTGGTCATCGGAGCCGGCGTCACCGGCATCTACCAGCTGTACCGGGCCCGCGAGGTCGGCTTCACCGTGAAGCTCATCGAAGCCGGCAGCAGTGTGGGCGGCACCTGGTACTGGAACCGCTACCCCGAGGCGCGCTTCGACTCGGAGAGCTACACCTACGGCTACCTGTTCTCCCAGGAGCTGTGGGAGGAGTGGGAGTGGTCCGAGCGGTTCGCCGGCCAGCCGGAGATCGAGCGCTACTTCAACCACGTCGTCGACCGCTTCGACCTGCGCCGCCACATGGTGTTCGGCGCGAAGGTGACCTCGGCGGTCTTCGACGAGGCGTCCGGCACCTGGACGGTGACGACGGACGACGGCACCGAGCGCCGCGCCCGCCATGTCGTCGCGGCGACCGGCATCCTCTCCGTGCCGTTCGTCCCGGACATCCCGGGCCGCGCCGACTTCCGCGGCGACCAGCACCACACCGGCCGCTGGCCCAAGGAGCCCGTCGACTTCACCGGCAAGCGGGTGGCGCAGATCGGCACCGGCTCCAGCGGGGTGCAGATCGTGCCGGCCATCGCCGACGAGGTGGCGCGGCTGACGGTGTATCAGAAGGTCGCCGACTGGGCCACGCCGCTGAACAACGGCCCGATCACGCCCGAGGAACAGGCCGCCCTCAAGGCGGACTTCGAGTCGATCCGCGAGACGCTGAACACCTCCGCGAGCGGGTTCCTGCACCAGATCACCATGCGCTCGGGCCTCGACGACTCCCCCGAGCAGCGACAGGAGTTCTACGAACAGCGGTGGAACGGCCCCGGGTTCACCAAACTGTCCGAGCACTACTACGACATGACGACCAATCAGACGGTGAACGAGGAGTGGTGCGCGTTCATCGCCGGGAAGATCCGCGACATCGTCAAGGACCCGGACACCGCGCGGAAGCTGATCCCCAAGGACCACGGCTACGGCGGCCGCCGTCCGCCCTTCGTGACCGGCTACTTCGAAGCCTTCAACAAGCCGGCGGTCGAGCTGGTCGACGTCAACGAGACGCCGATCACCCGGATCACCGAGACCGGGATCGAGACGCCGGACGGATCGCGGGAGTTCGACATCATCATCTGGGCGACCGGCTACGACTTCGGCACCGGCGCCCTCAACCGGCTCGGCGTGCGCGGTCGTCAGGGCCTGGCGCTCAAGGACCACTGGGCCGAGGGTCCGTCCACCTACCTCGGGGTCGCCGTGGCCGGCTTCCCCAACTTCTTCTTCCCCGGCGGCCCGCACGGCGCGCTGGGCAACAACCCGCGCTACGCCGGCGACCAGGTGGACTTCGTCACCGACGTGCTCGTCCACACCCGCGACCACGGCCACGACATCGTCGAGGTGACGGCCGGCGCCGAGCAGGAGTGGACGGACCTGGTCAACGACAGCGCCGCCCAGTCCTCCTTCCTGACGAGCAGTTACTTCTACGGGGCCAACATCCCCGGCAAGCCGATCCGGCAGCTGCTCAACCCGACCGGGCGGTGGAAGCTGCAGGAGCTGATCAAGGAGGCCGCCACCGGCGGCTACCAGACGTTCGCCTTCTCCAAGCCGGCGGACCCGGAAGCCTGACCACACGGGACGCCCGTGTCACCTGAGGATCAGGTGACACGGGCGTCCGGGCTGTTCGGGGCCCCTACGGCAGGAAGGTCGTGACCCGCCTGCGGAACCGCCACCCACCGTCCGCACGGACCAGCGTGTCCTCGTAGGCCCCGACCAGCAGTGGGGCCCAGGCCGTCTCGCCACGCACGAAGAAGACCAGGTTGCTGCTCGCCGTCACCTCGTCCCCGGGCGGCGAGGTGAGGACGGTGTTGCCCACGAGGTGCAGCTGCGGCCCCTGCGGTGCGAAGGCCTCGTAGGCCTTGCGGATCGCCTCTCGGCCCTCGAAGGTGCCTTGACCCGCGATCTCGGCGACGCCGTCCTCGGTGAACAGCTCGGAAATCAGGTCGATACGGCCCGAGTCGAGGGCATGGGCATAGGTGGCGATGGCGTTCTGCACGCCGGACAGGGCCGCTTCGGCGGATACGGTCATCGTCGGTCTCCCTGGAGGTTGGAATCAGGCCTGGTAGGTCGTGACGCGCCGCTGGATCAGCCAAGTGCCGTCGGTGTGCCGGAAGGTGTCCTCGTAGTGCCCGACGACCTGCACCGCCCAGCCCGTGTCGCCACGCTGGAAGAAGACGACGTCACTCACGGCCGTCGCCCCGTCGTCGGTTGTGGGCGTGACGACCGTGTTGCCCACCAGGTGCTGTTGGGGCTGTGTCGGCGCCCACCCCTTGAACGCCTCGCGCAGCGCGTCGTGCCCCTCGATCGGATCGGTGCCGGGCAGTTCCAGCACCGCGTCGGGGGTGTACAGCGCGACGACGTCGTCCGTGCGGCCCGCGTCCTGGGCCTGGGTGTGCGCGCCGATCACGGCCCGCACACCCGTCGCGACCCAGGCCGCTGTGGAATCACTCATTACGTCCTCCAGACTTGTTTCGACCACACAGTCTATTGCCCCTCTTGAGATTAAGGGAGAGGCTGCCCATCACAGCCTGAAAGATTTGTTGACCGAGCGGTCCAATCTCAATAGCATGCTGACGGCTGTCAACGGGGACCGTCGCACGAGGAGGCAACATCGTGACCAAGCGTTGGAAGCAGCGTCCGCCCGGCTCGACCTGGGGCGACTTCGGCGAGGACGACGAGCTGGGCCGTATCAACCTGCTGACCCCAAAGAAGGTGCTCCAGGGGGTGCGTGAGGTCGAGCGCGGCATCGCCTTCAGCCTGAGCCTGCCGCTCGACTATCCGGGCGGAAGCTCGTTGAACCAGCGCCGGTACCCGCCGATCCTGCGGCCCACCGAGAACCTTGAGCACAAGCAGGACGTCTTCTACAACATCAAGGCGCGGGAGCACTTCTCGCCGCACCTCACGGACGTGTGGTCCGACGACGTGGTGACCCTGTGGCTCCAGTACTCGACGCAGTGGGACGCCCTCGCCCACCAGGGCCAGGAGTTCGACGCCGACGGTGACGGGGTCGACGAGGCCGTCTACTACAACGGGTACCGGGCCGACACCGACATCGTCGGACCGCAGGAGGACGCCAAGGGGGACGGCAGCGGCAGCCTCGGCTTCGCGCGGCACCTCGGCCTGGAGCACATGGCGGAGCACGGGGTACAGGGCCGGGGCGTCCTGATCGACCTGGCCCACCACCTGGGCACCACCTGGCAGGCGGTCAACCTGAAGACTCTCCAGGAGATCATGGCCGCGGACAGCATCGTCGTCGAACCCGGCGACATGCTCCTCCTGCACACCGGTTTCGACACCGCCGTGATGGCCTGGGGCAAGAACCCGGACCCCGTGGGGATCCACACCACGGCCTCCTACCTCGACGCCTACGACCCGGCGTTGCTGGAGTGGATCGCCGACTCGCAGATCTCGGCACTGATCGCGGACAACTACGCGGTCGAGGGCGTCGGAGTGGGGCCCGAGGACAACACCCCGCACTCGCTGCTCCCGATCCACAACCTCTGTCTCTTCAAACTCGGCGTCCCGCTCGGCGAGCTGTGGTACCTGGAGAAGCTGGCCGCCTGGCTGCGCGAGCACCACCGCAGCCGCTTCCTGCTCACCGCTCCCCCGCTGAACCTCCCGGGCACGCAGGGCAGCCCGCTGACACCGGTCGCGACCGTCTGACGGTTCCACGAGGCGACACGACGGAGGGCCCCGGGATCACCCCGGGGCCCTCCGCGTACGTGTCTCAGACGGCCGCGATCCGCCGCACCGTCTCGGCGATCGTGTCCCGGGAGGGCAGCCACAGCCGCTCCAGCGACGGCGCGTACGGGGCCGGGACCGAGGGCGGGGCGACGCGGGTGACCGGGGCGTCGAGGTGCCAGAAGCCCTCGTCGACGGCGAGAGCGGACAGTTCCGCGCCGACGCCGAAGTCGCGTACGGCCTCATGCGCGATGACCAGGCGGTTGGTCTTGGCGAGGGAGGCGAGGACGGTCTCGCGGTCCAGCGGGGCGATGGTGCGCAGGTCGACCACCTCGACGCTGACGCCTTCGCCGGCGAGGAGTTCGGCGGCGGCGAGGCAGTCCTGGACCATGCGTGACCAGGAGACCAGGGTGATGTCGGTGCCCTCGCGGACCACCTTCGCGCGGCCCAGCGGAACGAGGTGGTCGGCCGGCGGGCGGGGGGCCTTGAGGCCGTACTGGAGGCGGTTCTCGACGAAGACGACCGGGTTGGGGTCCTGGATGGCGGCGCGCAGCAGGCCGTAGGTGTCGGCCGGGTTGGAGGGCATGACCACGGTCAGCCCGGGGATGTGGGCCAGCAGTGCCTCCAGGCTCTGGGAGTGCTGACTGCCGGAGGAGCGGCCCGCGCCGAACTGGGTGCGCACGACGAGGGGCAGCGAGGCCCGGCCGCCGGTCATGAAGCGAAGCTTGGCCGCCTGGTTGAGCAGCATGTCGAGGCAGACGCCGATGAAGTCCATGTACATGATCTCGACCACCGGCTTCATGCCGGCCATGGCCGCCCCGACCGCTGTACCGAGGATCGCGCTCTCGCTGATCGGGGTGTCGCGGACCCGGCCGGGGAAGGCCTGCGCGAGGCCGCGGGTGAGGCCGAATACGTTGCCGCCCGCGCCGACGTCGATGCCCGCGACGAAGACGGTCGGGTCCGCCGTCAACTCGTGCTCCAGGGCGAGGCGTACGGCGTCCATGGTGCGGAAGACCTCCCCGTCGGCCGGGGCGGGCTCGGGCACGGCCGCGCGCGGGGCCGAGACGAAGTCGTACAGCGTCTCCGGGGCGGGCTCGGGAAGGGCGCGCGCCCACTGGACCGCCGCCTCGATCTCCTTGTCGATCTCCTCGTCGACGGCGTCGGCGAGGGCGGTGGGCACACCCGCGTCCGCGAGGTGGCGGCGGGCGAGGAGCAGGGGGTCGCGTTCCTTGGCCCCGGCGACCTCCTCGGGGGTGCGGTAGCGCTCGGGGTCGCCCTCGTAGTGGCCGTGCCAGCGGTAGGTCTCGGCCTCCAGCAGGACCGGGCCGCCGCCCCTGCGCAGGCGTTCCACCACGTCCGTCATCATTCCGGCGACGGCCAGGACGTCGTTGCCGTCGACGTGCGCGTAGCCGATGCCGTATCCGGCGGCGCGGGCGGAGAGCGGGGCGCGGTGCTGTTCGGAGGCGGGCGAGAACTCCGAGTAGTGGTTGTTCTCGCAGAGGAAGACGACGGGCAGGTCCCATACGGCGGCCAGGTTGACGGCCTCGTGGAACATTCCCTGGGCGACCGCGCCGTCGCCGAAGAACGCGACGACGACGTCGCCCGCCCCGCGCAGCTTGGCGGCGGTGGCCACCCCGGCGGCTATCGGCAGCCCCGCGCCGACGATGCCGTTGGCGCCGTAGATGCCGAGGCCCGGGTCGGCGATGTGCATGGAGCCGCCGCGGCCGTGGCAGGTGCCCGCCTCCCGGCCCATCAGCTCGGCCATCATCGGCGCCGGGTCCAGGCCCTTGGCCAGGACGTGGCCGTGGCCGCGGTGGGTGGAGGTGATGCCGTCGCGTTCGCCCAGCGGCCAGCAGGCGCCCACGGCGGTGGCCTCCTGGCCGATCGACAGATGGAGGAAGCCGGGGATCTCCGTCGCCTTGTACAGCTCGGACGCCCGCTCCTCGAAGCGGCGGATCCGGCGCATCCGCCGGTACATTTCCAGGAGTTGGTCCGCGTGGGCGGATCGGGTCCCGACGCCCGCGTCGGTGGACTGCGGTGCCTGAGTCATGCGCGTCCTCGCAATGTTCGCGCCAAGGGCGCTGCCCCGCGCCGTCTGGCTCGCCTTTTAATGTACCGTCTGGTCTAGCAAACAGAAGTGACGACGTCCCGGGGTCCGCTGTCCCCCCGGGCGCCCCCGCGGCGCCCGGTGCGGTTCCTGGGTTGGGTCGGTTCGACACGTCGTCTCGTCAGGGGAGAGATGCGATGCCACGACCGCCGGGTCATGGACCGGACTTCGAGGTCCGCCGCCAGAAGATCATCGATACGGCCGCCGAGCTGTTCGCCCGCCAGGGCTACGCGGCGACGTCCGTCAACGACCTGGGCCGTGCGGTGGGGCTCGCCAAGGGAGCGCTGTACTACTACATCGGCTCCAAGGAGAACCTGCTGATCGAGATCCAGGGGCGGGTGATGAGCCCGCTGCTCTCCCGCACCCGGCAGATCGCCGGCCTCGACACGGATCCGCTGCTCAGACTGCGGCTGCTGTCCGAGTCGCTGCTGACGATCATCTTCCACCGCCTCGACCACATCTGGGTCTACGAGCACGACTACCGCAGCCTCACCGGTCCGGAGCTGCAGACCCTGCTGGGCCAGCGCTCGGAGTTCGAGCAGCTGATCACCGGCCTGCTGACGGAGGCCGCGGAGCAGGGCAGCCTCCGGGTGGCCGAACCGCGCCTGGCGACCCTGCAGTTCCTCAATCTGCACAACCACACCTACCAGTGGGTGAAGCCGGGCGGCAGGTGGGATCCGGCGTACCTGTCCCGCGAGTACTGCGCGACCCTGTTCCGCGGCTTCGGCGCGGCCGACGCCGACCTGGCGGAGACCGAGGAGCGGGCGACGGCGTTCAAGCGCGACCGCGCGGAGCTGCCGCTCGACCCCGAGGCGGTCTGGGAGCCGGCCCCGGTCGGGCGCTGATCCCGTCCCGCGGTGCGCTCCCGCGCACCGCGGGCCGCGGCCGTACGCCGGGGCCGGCTCACCCCTGCCTCAGCAGGGCTCGCGCGATGACGTTGCGCTGGATCTCGTTGGTGCCCTCGCCGATCTCCAGGATCTTCGCGTCGGCGTAGAAGCGGGAGATCTCCGACTCCCGCATGTAGCCGTAGCCGCCGTGGATCTGGACCGCCTGGGAGGCGGCGCGGTTGGCGACCTCGGAGGTGTACACCTTTGCCATGGCGGCCTCGGTGCTGTACGGGCGGCCCTGGTCGGCGAGCCAGGCGGCACGGTAGACCATCCAGCGGGCGGCCTCGACCTCGGTGCCGATGTCGGCGATCTTGTGGGCGACCGCCTGGAAGTCCGCGAGCGGGCGGCCGAACTGGTGGCGCTCCGCGGCGTGTTTGACCGCGAGGGCCAGCGCGGCCCTGGCCAGGGAGAGGCCCAGGGCGGCCACGCTGATCCGGCCCTTGTCCAGCACCGACAGGAACTGACGCAGTCCGTTGCCCTCCTCGCCGATCAGATGGTCGTCGGGGATCCAGCAGTCGTCGAAGACCAGCTCCCGGGTGTCCATGGCGTGCCAGCCGAGCTTCTTCAGCTTGGGGCCGCAGCTGTAGCCGGGGGCGCCGGTCTCGACGTAGAAGGTCGCGTACCGCTTGCGTCCGTCGGCGTCCCGGCCGGTCACGGCGAGCAGGGTGACGCCCTGGCTGATGTCGGTACCGGCGTTGGTGATGAACATCTTCGTGCCGTTGAGCACCCAACCGCCGTCCGCCCGACGGGCGGTGGTGGCGATGCCGGCCGCGTCGGAGCCGGCGTCCGGCTCGGTCAGGCCGAAGGCGCCGATCGCCTCGCCGCGGGCAAGCGGGGCCAGCCAGCGCCGCTTCTGCGCGTCGTTGCCGTAGGTGAGCAGCGGCAGGGTGGCGATGGTCGAGTGGGCGTTCCAGGAGGAGGCCACCGACTGGTCGGCCGCGCCGAGTTCCTCCATCACCGCGACGTAGGACACCATGTCGGAGCCCGCGCCGTCGTACTCCTCGGGCACCAGCATGCCCATCAGGCCGAGTTCGCCGAGCTTGGTGAAGACCTGCGTCGGGAAGTGCTCGTTCTCGGACCACTCGGCGGCGTGCGGGGCGATCTCCTTGGCCGCGAACTCACGCACCATCTCCTGCAGGTCCCGGGTCTCCTCCGGCAGGTCGAAATCCATGTCACAGTCCCTTCGGGGTCAGCAGAACCTTGAGATGGCGGGCCCGGTCGGCGGCCAGGTCCGCGAGGACCCCGGCTCCTTCCGAGAGCGGGAAACGGCCGGTGACCAGGGGCGCGGCATCCAGACGCCCGGTGCTCATGAGGTCGATCACGCGGGCGATGTCGTGCTGGTAGCCGAGCGTGCCGAGCACGGCACGCTCGTAGAAGACGAGCTGCCCCATGTCGAACTCGACCTTCCCGTGGCCGACTCCCGCCAGGACGACCCGTCCGCCACGGCGCACGGTGGCGACGGCCTGCGCGGCGAGGGCGGGCACACCGGTCGCGTCGATCACGACGTCCGGTCCGATCCGGCCGGTGCGCACGAAGACCTCGCGGCGTACGTCGGTCTCGCGCGGGTCGAACGCCTCGGTGACGCCCAGGTCCAGGAGCCGTTCCCGGCGTTCCTTGAGCGGTTCGCTGACGTAGAGCCCGGCGGCGCCGGCCAGTCGTGCCGCGAGGATCACGGCGAAGCCGATGGGGCCGCCGCCGACGACCAGGACGTTGTCACCCGGGCGCACTCCGCCGCGGGTGACGGCGTGCAGGCCCACGGCGAGGGGTTCGGCGACGGCCGCCATCTCGTCGCTGACGTTGTCGGGCAGGCGGGTCAGTCCCGCGAGGGGGACGGTGACGCGCTCGGCGAAGGCACCGGGCGAGGCGAGGCCGACGGAACCGCTCTTCGGGCAGATGTGGTACTCGCCGCGCGCGCACCAGTAGCAGGCCCCGCAGCGCCACACGGGGTCCGCGGTCACCCGGTCGCCGACCGCGATGCCCGGCACCTCCGCGCCCAACGCGAGGACGGTGCCGCTGAGTTCATGGCCCAGGGCGAGCGGCGGAACGGCTCCGGTGAGGGGGTGCGGCTCGGTGCGGATCATGTGCGGGCCTTCGAGGTACTCGTGCAGGTCGGTGCCGCACACTCCGCACCAGGCCACCTCCACGACCGCCTCGTGCGGCCTCGGGTCGGGCGGGTCGGGCAGTTCCTCCAACCGCAGATCACGCGCACCGTGCCAGCGCAACGCCTTCATCGTCTCCACCCCTCTCCTGTCGTACGGCTCCCGTGCCGTACGGCTTCTGCGCAACCGGGCCGAGCTGGAAGCCCGGCCCTAGCCGTCCCGGTCCTCGCCGGTGAACCGCGCCTTTCCCGGGCCGTGTTCGAGGAAGGAGCGAATGCCGTGAGCGGCGTCCGCGGTGCCGAAAACCCCGGTGAACAGGGACCGTTCGAGCGCAAGACCGGCGGACAGGCCCCCGTCCGCTCCGTGGTCGACCGCATCCTTGATCGCCTCCAGTGCGGCCGGCGGCCCCGCGGCGAGCCGGCGGGCATAGCCGAGCGCGGTGTCGAGGACCGCGCCCGGTGGGACCACCTCGTCGACGAGCCCGAGGCGCAACGCCTCCTCGGCGCCGACCCGTCGGCCGGTCATCAGCAGGTTCTTCGCGCGCGCCGGGCCGATCAGCCGGACCAGGCGCTGGGTGCCGCCCGAGCCGGGCATGATGCCCAGCTGCACCTCGGGCTGACCGAGGACCGCGTCCTCGGCCGCCACCCGGTAGTCGGCGGCGAGCGCCAGCTCCAGGCCGCCGCCGAGCGCGTACCCGGTGATCGCCGCGACGACCGGCATGGGGAGCCGGGCGATCTCGTCGAAGGTCCGCTGCAACGCCCGGTTCCAGCCCCGCACTTCCTCGGAGCCCATCGCGGCCAGCGCCTTGATGTCCGCGCCGGCCGCGAAGAGCCGCTCCCCGCCGTGGAGCACCACGGCACGTACGCCGCGGGCGTCCGCCAGGTCCCGCGCGCACGCGGCGAGTTCGACGCGCTGCCGGTCGTCGAACGCGTTCATGGGCGGATGGTCGAGCCGGACCGTGGTGACGGGTCCGTCGGGGTCGAGGCGGATACGTGGCACGAGGGCCCTCCTCGTCTTGGGCCGGTCCGCTGAAGAGCGGCATCGCCGGTGGTCGGACGGCTTGTCGCTCGGCACGGGTCGTCGTAGAGTGCTGAAAAGTTTTATAGACCAAGAGGTACACTAAATCTTGGGAGCGAGCAACCGACCGGTCGGGACATTCCCGGCCACCGAGCCGAGAGAGTTGCCGTGCACAATTTCGCGAGCATCCTCGATTACCACCTGTCCCAGCGACCGGACGCCGTGGTGATCACCCAGGCAAAGCAGCGCCTGACCGTGCGGGAGCTGCACGAGCGGGTGAACCGACTGGCCGCCGGGTTGGCCGAGTTGGGGGTAGGGCGCGGTGACGTGGTGGGGCTGCTGCTCTACAACCGACCCGAATTCCTGGAACTGCTGTACGCGGCGGGCCGTCTCGGCGCGGTATTCCTGCCGCTGAACTACCGGCTGTCCGAAGAGGAATGGCAGTACATCCTGGGTCACGCCGAGGCCAGGGTCCTGGTGACCGAGCCGGAGTTCACGCGCGCGGCGGACCGGATCGCGGCGAACGTGCCCGGTCTGGAGCACCGGATCCAGGTCGGCGGGGCGGCGACCGCCCGGCCGTGGACCGGCTACGAGGAGTTGCTCGCCCGGCACCCCGGCGCCCGCGTCGAGCCCGTCGAGGCCGGGCCGGACGACCTCCAGCGCCTGATGTACACCTCCGGCACCACGGCCCGCCCCAAGGGCGTGTGCATCACCCATGGGAACGTGCAGGCCAAGAACCTCGCCCACATCGTCCACTTCGGCCTGACCTCGGCGGACACCACGCTGGTGTGCGGCCCGCTCTACCACGTGGGCGGGCTCGACATGCCCGCCCTCGGGGTCCTGTACGCGGGCGGAAGCGTGGTCCTGCAAAGGAAGTTCGACCCCGAGGGCGTCCTGCACGCGATCGAGGAGCACGGCGTCACCAACGTGTGGCTGGCGCCCGCGATGGTCAACGCGGTCCTCCAGGTCCCGGACCGCGACAGCTACGACACCGCCTCCGTGCGTTTCGTGCTGGGGGGCGGCGAGAAGACGCCCGAGCCGGTGCTGCGGCGGATCATGAACGCGTTCCCCAACGCCTGGTTCGCCGACGCCTACGGGCTGACCGAGACCGTGTCGGGCGACACCTTCCTCGACCGCGCGCATGCGCTGACCAAGCTGGGGTCGGTGGGCCGCCCGGTGCCGCACACACGCGTGCGGATCGTCGACGACACCGGCAAGGAGGTGCCGGCGGGCGAGTTGGGCGAGATCACCCTGCGCGGCCCCAAGGTCTTCGCCGGGTACTGGCGCGACGAGAAGGCCACCGCGGCGGCCCTCAAGGACGGTTGGTTCCACACCGGGGACATCGGACACGTCGACGAGGACGGCTTCCTGCACGTCGACGACCGCAAGAAGGACATGATCGTCTCGGGCGGCGAGAACATCGCGACCCCGGAGGTCGAACGGGTTCTGTACGAGCACCCCGCCGTGCTGGAGGCGGCGGTGGTCGGCCTGACGCATCCCCGGTGGGGCGAAGTGCCGCGCGCCTTCGTGGTGTTGCGACCGGAGACGGACGCTGGAGCGGCGGAGCTGCGGGAGTTCTGCCGGGCCCGCCTCGCGAAGTTCAAGGTGCCCGCCCGGATCGACTTCGTCGCCGAACTGCCCCGTACACCCTCGGGCAAGGTCCTCAAGCGGACCCTGCGCGACCTGCCCGCGGAGGACCGGTCTTGAGCAGTGTGAACAGCGAACTGCGCCTGGACCGCAGGACGGTGTGGGTGACCGGGGCCGGAAAGGGACTCGGGCGGGCGATCGCCGTCGCTCTCTCGCAGGCCGGGGCGACCGTGGCGGTGACCGCCCGTACCGCCACGGACCTGGAGCGGCTGGAGTCCGAACTCGCCGCGCACGGCGGCAAGGTGCTCGTCGTCCCCGGGTCGGTGGCGGACTCCGCCGCCGTGCGGGACATGGTCGAGCGGATCACGGGGTGGGCGGGCCGTCTGGACGCGGTCGTCAACTGCGCCGGGATCAGCCCGCACTTCACCCGCAGCGAGAAGGTCACCGACCAGGACTGGCAGCAGGTGATCGACGTCAACCTGCAAGGCACCTTCTACTGTTGCCGCGAGGCCGGCAAGGTGATGCTGGAACAGCGCTCGGGTTCGATCGTCAACGTCTCGTCCGTGCACGCCCGTACCGGCTTCGAGCGGATCGCCGCCTACGCCGCCAGCAAGGGCGGGGTCGAGGCCCTCACCCGGGCGCTGGCCGTGGAGTGGGCGGATCGCGGTGTGCGGGTCAACTCCCTTGCTCCCGGCTACTTCCAGACCGACCTCAGCTCCGGGCTGCTGGACAGCCGCTGGGGCGAGCGGATCGTGCGCGGCACTCCCCTGGGCCGGGTGGGCGACGCCGACGAGCTGGGCGGGGCCGCGGTGTTCCTCGCCTCGGACGCGTCCCGGTTCGTCACGGGCACGACCCTCACGGTGGACGGCGGCTGGACGGCCCACTGAGGGGACGGTCGGGGCGAGTTGAGGAGGTCAGCCGGCGTCCCCTTCGGTGGCCGCCGGCGGCCGGTAGGACGTGCCGAGGAGGCCCAGCGCGGCGCCCACGCCCGCCACCACCGCGGCCACGGGCCACCAGGAGCCGGTGGTCTCGAATCCGAGCGCGTTGTCCAACGACCAGGCGCCGGGACCGACGCAGGCGATGCCGACCGCCACCAGGCCGACGAGCAGCACGTACTCGCAACCGCCCTTGAAGACGAAGTAGCCCTTGCCCCGGTGGTCGGTGAGGGCGGCCACCAGCATCAGGCCCACGTACGCGGCACAGGCCGGGCCCGTCAGGAGGCCGAGGCAGAGGAAGGCTCCCGCGGCGATCTCCAGACCCGTGGCGAGCCGTGCGTGCACCCAGGCCGGGCGCAGCCCGAGCGAGGCGAACCAGGCGGTCGTACCGCCGAGTCCACCGGGCCCGAATGCCTTGTTCCCGCCGTGGACGAACAGCATCAGCCCGAGGGCCGAGCGGATCACCAGCATGCCTGCGTCATGACCCATGGCCGTTCTCCGACTCCTCGTCGCGTCCGGGAACACCGCTCGGTCCCGGCCCTCGCAAGGCTCGGGACCGCAGAACCTCCGTCGGCTCGACCGCGGTTCAGGCGTCCTCGGCGACCTTCACCGGGGCCAGCTTCCGGGACCTGTCGAAATGGACGACGTCGGCCAGGGTGCCGCCGAGGATGGCGGCGCGGTCCTCGTCGTTCACGCCCTCGAAGTTCTCGGCGATGCAGTCGGCGCTGCTGCGGAAGGTGCCCTCCGCGTGCGGGTAGTCGTTGCCCCACATGACGGTCGACAGGCCGGTGATGTGGCGGGCCTTGACGGCGGTCGGGTCGTCCGCGAACTGCACGTGGATCTGACGGCGGACGTAGTCGGTGGGCTTGAGCGGGTAGGGCCACTTGTCGTTGATCGCGAACAGCCGTCCCATGGCGGGCTGTTCCTTCGGCGAACGGTTGTCGTCCCAGAAGCCGAGCCACCAGTCGGGGTCCTGCCCGGTGCCGGTCTTCCATGCCTTGTCCATGTAGCCCATGAAGGAGACCAGCCAGCCGGCGGTGTACTCGATCAGATTGAAGTGCAGGTCGGGGAAGCGCTCGCACACGCCGCCGCCGACCAGGCTCGCGATGATGCCCTGCGGACCGGCCACGGCCGACCCGACCGAGCTGCCCATGGTGCGGCCCGCCACCATGTCGTCGGTCAGGTTGCCCTTGCCCATGTTCATGGCCGTCATCAGGCCCCGCACGGTCACCGCCGTCTCGGACACGTCCTCCCTGACCCGTACCCCGCCGGTGGCCACGTGGATGAACACGGGCATCCCGTGCGCCTGCGCCGCCGCCCACACCGGGTCGTACTCCCGGGCGTAGTACGGCAGGGGCGGGATCTCCGGGAGGAGGATCGCGCCGAGCCCCAGACGCGCGCACCGCTCGATCTCCGCGACGGCCTCGGGCACGTCGGTGAGCGGGATCGCGGCCGTCGGACGCAGCCGGTCCTTGTAGGGGAGGTAACGCTCGACGAGGTAGTCGTTCCACACCCTGGCATGCGCCATGGAGAGTTCGTGGTCGTCCGTGAACAGGACGAACAGCGAGAGGTTCGGGAACATCACCGAGGCGTCGACGCCGTCGAAGTTCATGTCCCGGACGATGTGTTCCGGATCGCCGTCCGGGGTCTCCCCGCCGGTCTGCCGGTACTTGGAGATGGTCCAGCCGTCGAAGCCGATCGTGTGCAGTTTCTTGAACTCCGTGTGCCCGCCCGGAACGATCGGCTCGTCGAGCGTGAACTCCTCTTCCCACAGGGCCCGTTCCCTGAGGCTCTTGGGAAGCCGGGTCTTGAACAGGTCGACGGGCTCGATGATGTGCGAGTCGCCCGACACGACAAATTCCTTGAACACAGGGCCTGCCTCTCTCCGAACCTCGTCGTTCGCTCCGCCACCGATCGGTTCGGGCACCGCGCTTCGGCGTTACGTATACCGACCGGTCGTTCTACGATTAGGTCTACTCCCGCCCGCTCTTCCTCGTCAAGGGGAACGGCGACCGCGGTGCGCGGCGAGTCGGAGCGATTCCCTCTGCGCGACTCATTGATTGTACCGACCGTTAGGTCTACGTTACGGCGCACTCCCCCACGCCGCCCTCACGCTCTCCCCACACCCTCCGACGCACCACGGAAGGCCCCCGTATGTCCGAGACCCGCACCGCTGCCCCGCAGGCACCCGAGCCCACCCGCTCCTCAACGCGCAACGCGCTCGTCCTCGTCGCGCTCGTCTGGACCGTCCAACTGGTCGCGCTCATGGCCGCGTTGTCCGGCATCGCGCAGGCCGATGTCGCGATCCACTTCCGGACCACCGACATCGCGTGGTTCACCCTGATGACCCTGCTGACCGGGACCTTCTTCCTGCCCTTCGCGGTCAAGGCCGCGGCCCTGTTCGGCAAGAAGCGCGTCCTGCTCGTCGCCACCGGGCTGGGCTTCGTCGGCGACCTGGTCGCCGCCCTGGCCACCGACTACCGCACCCTGCTGATCGGGCGCGGCATCGCGGGCGTCTACGCCGCCACCGCCCCGCTGGCCTACGCGATCACCCGCGACGTCTTCCCGCGCCGCTGGGTCGGACTCGCCAGCGGCATCCTCGCCGGCGGGATCGGCCTCGTCGCCTTCGGCGGGCCGTTCCTGTCCGGCTGGCTCCTGGACGACTACGGCTTCCGCGGCGTGCTGTGGTTCATGGCCATCAGCACCGCCGCGAGCTTCGTCCTGGTGGCCGCCTTCGTACCCGAGAGCCCGATCCGCACGGCGGGCGGCCGAATGGACTGGGCCGGCGGAATCCTCCTCGGCGCAGGAGTCACGGCGCTCGTCTACGCCGTCGGCCAGGGGTCGCACTGGGGCTGGGACAGCGGCAGGTTCGTCGGCTACGTCATCGGCGCGGTGATCACACTGGTCGCCTTCGTCCTCGTCGAACGCCGGGTGGCCGAACCCCTGTTCCCGCTGTCCATGACCCGGCGTCGTCCGGTGTGGACCGTCCTGCTGGCCACATCCGTCGCGGCCGGCTCGCTCAGCGCCGTCGGCGTGGTGATCCAGCTGCTGATACTGATGCCGAACATCCCCACCGTCTCCGAAGGACTGGGCTGGTCCGGGACCCACAACGCCATCGTCACCAGCCCGATCAGCGCCATGATCATCGTGGCGGCCGTCGGCACCGGTGTGCTCGCCCGCCGGATGGACGCACGCGTCATCCTGGGCACCGGCTCCGCGCTCACAGTCCTCGGCTACGGCATCGGCACCCACCTGCACCACAACGCCGCGCAGATCGTCGAGATGGGCCTGATCGCAGGGCTGGGCACCGGCATGGTCATGGCCATCGTGCCCATCATGATCATCGAGGTGGTCACCCCCGAGGAACAGGCACTGGCCAACGGCATGCAGACCCTCGGACAGGGCGTCGCCCAGATCGTCGTCTCCCAGCTGGCCTTCGTGGTCATGGCCCAGAACGGCGCGATCCTCAAGGGCACCCAGTTCTACCTGGACGCCGGTTTCACCAACGGCCTTTGGCTGGTGGTCGGTTGCTGCACCCTCGGCGCGCTGCTCGTCACCCTGATCCCGAAGAGCAAGCGCCTCGACGAGGTGCCGGCGGGGCAGGCCGCCTGATCGTGATGCCGGTGAACAGTGAGCCCACCCGATGGCCGTTGGCTTTTCTGATCGATATCGATCAGAAACCTGTGCTGGACCAACCATATGGACAGGCCACACGCTGATCGCGTGTCCAAGATTCCTTACGTCTCCAGCAGCCCGACCCCACCGCGCCACCTGCCGTGGTTCGTACGATCCGACGCCAGGACCTGGACCTGTGCGCCGCCCCCGGCCGAGGTGCGGGACTTCCATGCCGAGCAGCCCGGCTACGCGCCCACCGCGCTGGCCGAACTCCCCTCCCTGGCAAGGGAACTCGGGGTCGGTCGGGTGTTCGTCAAGGACGAGTCCTCGCGTCTGGGGCTGCCCGCCTTCAAGGCGTTGGGCGCGTCCTGGGCGGTTCATCGGGTGCTGGCGGAGCGGATGAACGGCGATGGCGGTGGCAGTGGTGGCGGCCAGGTACGGCTGGTCACCGCCACCGACGGCAATCACGGCCGGGCCGTGGCCCGGATGGCGCGGCTGTTCGGGCAGCGTTCCCATGTCTTCGTTCCGCGGGGCGTCCACCCGGCGGCCGTGACCGCCATCGAGGACGAGGGCGCGGTCGTCACGCTGGTTCCGGGCTCCTACGACGAAGCCGTGCGCCGGGCGGCCGACGCGGCGGCGAGCGGGCGGGACACCGTGCTCGTCCAGGACACCGCCTGGCCCGGATACGAGCGGATTCCGGGCTGGATCGTGGAGGGCTACTCCACCCTGTTCGCCGAGATCGACGCGCAGTTGGATGCCGCGGGCGTCGGGTCGCCCGGCCTGGTGGCGGTCCCGGTGGGCGTGGGCTCGCTCGCGCAGGCCGCCGTCGCCCACTACCGCAGCAGGGCGGCCGGGTCCGCGCCGACCGCCCTGTTGTCCGTGGAGCCCGACACCGCGGCCTGCGTCCTGGCCAGCCTCGATCGCCAGGCGCCGGTCAGCGTGCCGACCGGCGCCACCAGCATGGCCGGCCTGAACTGCGGCACCGTCTCCAGCCTGGCGTGGCCGTTTCTACGCGACGGCCTGGACGCCGCCGTCGCGGTCACGGACGCCGACAGCGCCGGTGCCGCACGCGACCTCGCCGCCGTCGATGTCGCCGCGGGACCCTGCGGTGCGGCCGCACTGGCCGGCGCCCGCGCCGCCCTGACCGGCGAGGGCGCCACCGAAAGACGTACCGCTCTGGCCGTCGGTCCCACCTCGACGGTCGTCCTGCTCAGCACCGAGGGCACGGCCGCCAACCCCCACGTCCAGGAAGTCCGGCCCTGACCGCACCCCTTTGTCACCTCAGGACGAACCTCCGTCGCCCAGGACTCAACTCCCGCAAACAGAACCGCCATCACCCAGGTCCACTCTCGAATCGCTGCCATATTCGAGAACCCCTTCGGAGGTGGCTGTGACGCGAGAGGCGACAACATCCCGGGCGACAGTGACACATACGGCGGACCGCACCGCCGAACGCATCACGGACCTGGAACGCCGCCAGGCACAGGCCGTGGCTCCGGCCACGCCGAGAAGACGCGGGGCCTTCGGCGCGCGGGAGCGGATCGAACGGCTGCTGGACGTGGACTCCTTCGCGGAGACCGGCCTGTTCGTGCGCGCCAGATCCACGGGGGACGGCGCCCGCCGCCCCTACGGTGACGGGGTCGTCACCGGATACGGCACGGTCGACGGCCGGCCGGTCTGTGTCTTCGCCCAGGACTCCACGGTCTTCGGCGGCAGTATGGGCGAGGCGTTCGGCGAGAAGACCGTGGCCCTCATGGACCTCGCCCTCAAGACCGGCTGCCCCGTCATCGGCCTCAACGACTCCGGCGGCGCCCGCATCCAGGAAGGCGTCGCATCGCTCGCCCTCTACGCCGAGTTGGTGCGCCGCAACGTGAAGGCGTCCGGGGTGATCCCGCAGATCTCGGTCATCCTCGGGCCGTGCGCGGGCGGCGCCGCGTACTCCCCTGCCATCACCGACTTCACGGTCATGGTGGACGGCGCCTCGCACATGTTCGTCACGGGTCCCGACGTCATCGAGGCGGTCACCGGCGAGCACACCACCGCCGAGGATCTGGGCGGCGCCCGCACCAGCAACTCCGTGAACGGCAACGCCCACTTCCTCGCCACCGACGAGGAGGACGCCCTCGACACCGTACGCGACCTGCTGTCGTACCTGCCCGCCAACAACCTGGACCGGCCCCCGCAGTACGCGCCCGGGTCGGCGCCCGTCGGGGACGGGCTCGACGAGGTCGTGCCCGACCGGACCGGTCAGGCCTACGACATGCGCGACATCCTCCAGGCGGTGGTCGACGACGGTGAACTCCTGTACGTGCAGGAGCTGTTCGCGCCGAACATCATCTGTGCCCTGGCACGCGTCGAAGGCAACAGTGTCGGCGTCGTCGCCAATCAGCCGCTGCACTCGGCCGGTGTCCTCGACATCGACGCCTCCGAGAAGGCGGCGCGTTTCGTACGGTTCTGCGACGCGTTCGGTATCCCGCTGCTGACCTTCGCCGACGTCCCCGGCTACCTCTCCGGCGTCCGTCAGGAGCGGGCTGGCATCATCCGGCGCGGCGCCAAACTCCTGTACGCGTACGCCGAGGCGACCGTCCCGAAGGTCACCGTGGTCGTGCGCAAGGCGTACGGCGGTGGGTACGCTGTGATGGGCTCCAAGCACCTCGGCGCCGACGTCAACCTCGCCTGGCCCACGGCGCGTATCGCCGTCATGGGCGCGGAGGGCGCCGTCGGCGTGCTGCACCGGCGTGAACTCGCCGCCGCGGACGACCCCGAGGCACTGCGCGCCCAGTTGATCGCCACCTACGAGTCCACCCACGGGACCCCGTACCTCGCCGCCGAACGCGGGTACGTCGACGCGGTGATCTCCCCGCGCGACACCCGCGCCCACCTCTGCCGTGCCCTGCGCACGCTGCGCGGCAAACGCGCCCCGATGCCGGAGCGCCGGCACGGCAACATCCCGCTCTGACCGCACCCACCGCACCACCGCTCTGATCCGCCCGACTCGCCGGCCGACACCGCGATGTGAGGAGCCACGCCCGATGGACAGCCGCCGCCCCCCGCTCGCGCCCGCGTACCGGACTCTGCCCGACCACGTGCGGCACTGGGCCGAAACCACCCCGGACCGACGGGCGTTCACCTTCGTCGACCACCCCGCCCCACAGTCGCGCGGAGTGCACCGCACCCTCACCTGGCAGCGACTGGACCTGCGGGTAAGGGCGTTGGCCGCCCGGCTCGCCGAGCAGGCCCAACCCGGGTCACGGGTCGCCCTGTTGTGCCCGCAGGGGACGGACTACATCACCGGTTTCCTGGCCGCGCTGACCGCCGGGATGGTCGCCGTACCGCTGTACCCGCCCGGTCTGCCGGGGCACGGGGACCGGCTCGTCGGGGTGTTGGCCGACGCCCGCCCCGCGGTCGTGGTGACCACCGGCCGCATCCTGGAGGAGGTCACGGACTTCTGCGAGCGCGCGCACGTGGCGGTCCTCGTGGCGGACCAGGTGCCCGACGCCGCCGCCCGGGACTGGCAGGCGCCCGCGCTGGACCCCGCCGCGACCGCCTATCTGCAGTACACCTCCGGATCCACCCGCGCTCCGGCGGGAGTTGAGATCACTCACGCCAACGTCGTCGCCAACGCCCGCCAGGCGCTCGGTGCTTACCGAGCCGACGTGCACCCGGCGACCTGCGTGGGCTGGCTGCCGCTCTACCACGACATGGGGCTCGTGCTGAGCGTCGCGGCGCCCGTCGTACGGGGCCTGTTGTCGGTGCTCATGGACCCGGCCGCGTTCCTGCACGAACCGGCGCGCTGGTTACGGCTGTTGGCCGCGCATCCGCGTGCGTTGAGCGCCGCGCCCAACTTCGCCTACGACTACTGCACTTCGGTGGTCACCGAGGCGCAGAAGGCGGAGCTGCGGCTGGGCGGTGTCGCCGCGTTGATCAACGGCAGTGAGCCCGTGCGGCCCGGCACCGTCGAGCGTTTCCACGCCGCGTTCGCCGCACAGGGGCTACCGGCGGAGGTGCACTGTCCGTCGTATGGGCTCGCGGAGGCCACCGTCTTCGTCAGCGCCGCCCGCCCGGGCGAGCCGCTCAACCGGTTCGCCCTGGACCGTGACGCCCTCGCCACCGGAAAGGCCCTGCCCGCGCGGCCCGACGACCCCAGGGCCGTGCTCCTGGCCGGGTGCGGGACTCCGGCGGGCCAGCGGGTCCGTATCGTCGATCCCGTCTCCCACGCCGTCATGGCCGAGGGGGAGGTCGGCGAGATCTGGGTGCAAGGGCCCAACGTGGGGCGCGGCTACTGGAACAACGAGCCCCAGACACAGCGCGTCTTCGGCGCCACGCTTGGCAAGGACGCCCCGGGCGGCTGGCTGCGCACCGGCGATCTGGGGACGATCCTGAGCGGGCAGCTGATCGTCACCGGCCGGCTCAAGGACCTCATCGTCGTCGACGGCCGCAACCACTATCCGCAGGACGTGGAGGCCACCGCGCAGGACGCGCATCCGGCCGTGCGGCGCGACCGGCTCGCCGCGTTCGGTGTGCCGGGCGGCGGGGGCGAGCGGGTGGTGGTCGTGGCCGAGCACGCGCGGACCACCGACCTCGCCGACATCGACGTACCGTCCCTGGCACGGGCCGTGCGCGCGGCCGTCTCCGCCCGGCACGGGCTGCGGCTCGCCGACGTCGTCCTGGTCGCGCCGGGCGCCGTGCCCCGGACCTCCAGCGGCAAGGTGTCACGAGCCCTGACCCGCGCCCGGTATCTGGAGGGCGCGTACGCGGCGGAGACCGCGGTATGACGGCCACCGGCGGAGACCGCGGCGCGAACTCCGCCGACGGAGAACGCGGTACGAGGGCCGCCGACGCGAAAGCCCTGCGCCGCCGGATCGCGGAACTGGTCGCCGAGTGGAACGGCACCCCCGTCGACGACGTCCCGATGGACCGGCCGTTGGCCGACCTCGGCATGTCCTCGCGGGACGCGGTCGTGCTGGCCGGCGAGCTGTCCCTGCTGACCGGCCGCGAGTTGCCCGCGACCCTGGTGTGGGAAGCGCCCACCGGGGACGCGCTGGTGATGCAACTGTGTGATGCGGCCCAGCAGTTCACCCAGACCTCGTCCGGCGCCCCTCCCCCGGGGGCGCCGGGCGAGCCCGTCGCGATCATCGGCGTCGGCTGCCGGCTGCCCGGCGGGGTGCACGGCCCGGGCGACTACTGGCAGTTGCTGGTCGACGGGGTCGACGCCATCAGACGCGTCCCCGAGGACAGATGGGGCGACTTCACGGCGTTCGCGCCCGCCGACGCCCCCGCGTACGGCGGCTACCTCGATGACATCGCCGGGTTCGACGCCGACTTCTTCCGCATCACCCCGCGCGAGGCCGCGGTGATGGACCCCCAGCAGCGGATCCTCCTGGAGGTCGTCCGCGAGACCCTCGACCACGCCGCGGTCCCCGCAGCCGCCTTGGCAGGTACGACCACTGGCATCTACGTCGGTGTCTCGGCCCCGGAGTACGGACAACTCACCGGCGCGTACGCCGACGCCGTCGATCCCTGGGCCCCGGCGGGCGCGGCGCTCAGTGTGGCGGCGGGCCGACTGGCGTACGTCCTCGACACCCGCGGGCCGAGCATGGCCGTCGACACCGCCTGTTCCTCCTCGCTGGTCGCCCTGCATCACGCCTGCGTCAGCCTGCGCACCGGCGAGAGCGACACGGCGATCGCCGCCGGCGTCAACGTCCTGCTGTCGCCCTCCGTCGGCGTCGCCTTCGAACGAGCGGGCGCACTCGCACCGGACGGACGCTGCAAACCGTTCTCGACGGCGGCCGACGGCATCGGGCGTGGTGAGGGCTGCGCGGCAGTGCTGTTGAAGCGGCTCTCCGACGCGGAACGGGACGGCGACCGCGTCCTCGCCGTGATCCGGGCGACCGCCGTGAACTCCGACGGCCGCTCCAACGGTCTCCTGGCCCCCAACCCTGCCGCCCAGCAAGCCCTGTTGGCCACCGTGTACGCGCGGTCCGGGCTGACCCCGGCCCACGTCGACTACGTCGAGGCCCACGGCACCGGCACCCCGCTCGGTGACCCGATCGAGGCGGGCGCGCTCGGCACGGTACTTGGCGCGGACCGTGACCTCGAACAGCCCTTGCTGCTCGGCTCCGTGAAAGGAAATCTCGGTCACCTGGAATGTGCGGCCGGCCTCACCGGTCTCGTGAAAACGGTCCTCGCGCTCCACCACGACCTCGTCCCGCCGTCGTTGCACGGCAACGGCAGCGCCCTGGCGGACCCACGGCTGCGCGTGGTGACCGAGCCCGAACCGTGGCCCCGCTACAGCGGCACAGCCACCGCCGGGATCTCAGGCTTCGGGTTCGGCGGCACCAACGCCCATGCCGTACTGGAGGAATGGCGACCCGGAGTCCTCCCGCCACCCCCGGCCGAACAGCCGGCCCCCCGTCTCCACCTCCACCTCCTCTCCGACGTCGACACCGAACGGGTGCGGGACACCGCGGCCCGCCTCGCCGCGTGGCTCCGGACACCCGAAGGCAGCACCGCCCGCCCCGCCGACGTGGCTCGCACACTCGCGGGACGTGCGGGACGCGGGCCCGTACGCGCCGCCGTCGTCGCCCGCGACGGGGCCGAACTGGCGGACGCGCTGGGCGCGTTGGCGCAGGGCGGCCGAGATGTCCGGGTGTCGACCGGCGACCGCGATCTCGTGGGGCGCGGCTCGGTGTGGGTGTTCTCCGGGTACGGGAGCCAGTGGCCCGGCATGGGTCGCCGGCTGCTGGCCGAGGAACCGGCCTTCGCCGCCGCCGTGGAGAAACTCGACGCACAACTGGCGGGCGAGTTCGGCTTCTCCTTCCATGAGCACCTGGCTTCCGGCGGAGATCTCGACCGCCTCGACGTCTCCCAGCCCGTGCTGTTCGGCGTGCAGTTGGCTCTCGCCGAGCTGTGGCGTTCGTACGGCGTCGAACCGGTCGCCGTGATCGGCCACTCCATGGGCGAGGTGGCCGCCGCCGTCTGTGCGGGCGCGTTGGACGTGGCGGACGCGGCTCGCGTCATCACCGCGCGGGCCCGGCTGCTCAGCGGGCTGCACGGCGGTGCGATGGCCGTCGTGGATCTGGAGGAGGCTGAACTGCCCTCCCTGGAGGGGGACTTCCCCGGAGTGCAGGTCGCCGTCCACTCCTCGCCCCGGCAGAAGGTCGTCACCGGCGACGAGTTGGCGGTCACCCTGCTGGTGCGCCATCTTGAGGAGCGAGGACGTGCCGCCCGGGCCATGCGGGTCGTCGGCGCCGGACACTCGTCCCAGGTGGACCCGCTGCTGCCGGAACTGACCGAGGCCCTCTCGGACGTCCGGGGTCGGCCTCCCCGTATCCCCGTCTACTCCACCGTCCTCGACGACCCGCGCGGCGACTGCGCGTTCGACGCCGACCACTGGGCCGCCAACCTGCGTCGGCCGGTGCGTCTGGATCGGGCCCTCGCGGCAGCCGCGGCCGACGGTCACACCGCCTTCGTCGAGATCTCGCCGCATCCGGTCCTGGCCAGGTCGGTCGCCGAGAACGTGCCCGGAGCGCTGGCGGTGGGCTCACTGCGTCGCGACGCGGACGGATCAGCCGCGTTTCTCTCGGAGTTGGGCGCTCTGTGCGTGGCGGGTCTGGCCCTGCCGACGCCGGCCGGCCGGGTCATCGACCTTCCTGTACCGCGTTGGCGGCACGTCCGGTACTGGTGGACCGACGGCCGGGCACCCGTCGCGGCGCCCACAACTGCCCGTTGGGTCGAGCCCACAGCGCCGGCGAGCGAGGCAGCGACCTCGGTGGCCGCCCGCCTGAGCCAGCACATCGCCACCGTCACCGGCCATCCGGCGGCCCGCATCACACCCGCCACGGCGCTGGCCGACCTCGGCCTGGACTCCCTGATGGCCGTCCGCATCCGCACCGCCCTGGAACGCGACTTCGGCATCGAACTGACCCTCCGCGACCTGTTCGACGCGACCACGGTCGCCGAACTGGCCACTCAGGTAAGGCAGTTGACCGACACACCTTCCTCCCTTCGCACGCTCCACAAAGGCGGCACGCACTCGCCGCTCTTCCTGTTCCACGCCGCCGGCGGATCCACCGATGTCTACCGCGCACTCGCCGAACGACTGGGCGAGGACCGGTCGGTGCACGGTCTGGACCGGATCGAGGACGCCGGAACCGTGCCGGAGAAGGCACGCCAATACGCCGAGGCAATCGCCGCCACTCATCCCAACGGCCCTTGCGTGCTCGGGGGTTGGTCGTTCGGCGGCTTCGTCGCACAGGAGACGGCACGGCAACTCACCGCCGCCGGACGGGACGTAGAACTCGTCGTGCTCATCGATTCCGTACGCCCTCTCCCCCGGCCCGGCCGCACGCCCGCGGATCGCATCCGCGCGCACCTCACGGGTTTCGCCCGACACGTCGCCGACGCCTACGGAGTCCAACTACCGCTGCCGTACGACGAACTCGTGGCGATGGACGACGACCGCGAGCGCATCGACCTCGTGCTGCGGACCTTGCGCGAGGTCGCCGAGGTGCCGCCCGCCGCGCTGGAACACCAGCGTGCCTCCTACCTGGACCTGCGGATCGGCGAGGCCCACCGGCCGGAGCGGTACGACGGTCCCGTGGTCCTGTACCGGGCCACCGAACCGGCTCCGCACACCGTGCGCGACCCGGCGTACGAACGGGACGACGACGCGCTCGGCTGGGACGAGCTGTGCCCGCGTCTGACGGTCGTACCGGTGGCGGGCCACCACCTGTCGCTGCTCGACCCGCCCTACGTCGACGAGATCGCCGCCCATCTTCGGCGGGTGCTCGCCTCGCCGGGCGGACCCGCCGAACCGGACTGAGGAGCCGCCATGCCGCACCATCCCGCCGGAACCAACGGAGCCGCCCGAACCTCCGGAGCCTCCGGAATGTCCCGCCGCGCCGTCACCAAGGCCGCCGCGGCCACGGGTCTGGCCGCCCTGTTCGGCGTCACCGCCGGCGCCGGACGCGCCCGGGCGGCCACCCGGGTCGGGGCGCGCACCTTCGACGTGTCCGTGTCCTCCGACGCGCTGGGCCGCAGCGCGCCGGTGCGGCTGATCCTGCCGTCGGGCTTCGACGCGCAGACCGGTCGGACGTATCCCGTCCTGTATCTGCTGCACGGCGCCCACGACGACTACACCTCCTGGACCCGGGAGACGGACATCGAGGCCTTCACCGCGGGCCGCGACCTGATCGTGGCCATGCCGGACGCGGGCCCGACCGGCATCCCCAGCGCCTGGCGCGGCGGACCCGACTACGAGGCCTTCCAGGTCCAGGAGGTACCGGCACTGCTCGCCCGTGACTACCGCGCGTCCGGCGTGCGGGCCGTCGCGGGCGTGTCCACCGGAGGTTACGGCGCGATGGCGCACGCGGCCCGCCACCCGGGCGCGTTCACCGCGGCCGCCTCCTACAGCGGCATCCTCGACACCACGGCCCTGGGCGTGCCGCCCCTCGTCGACGCCATCGTGGCCCGCGAGAACCTGGCGCCCAGCTCCCTCTGGGGCAATCCGATTTTCGGCGCCCTGACTTGGCGCGACTTCAATCCGCGCGCCCGTGCCACCGGGCTGCGCGGCACACCTCTGTACGTGTCCGGCGGCAGCGGTGTGGTCGGCGGGATCGGCGATTGGCTGCCGGAGGCGTTGGAGAGTCTGCTGTGGCCCTCCGCGCACCTGTTCACCGACACCCTCGCGCTGCTCGGCATCCCCGTGACCACCCACTACTACGCGGGAGGAGGGCACAGCTGGGCCTACTGGAAAGGGGAGTTCACGGCCTCATGGCCGATGCTCGCCCGTGCGCTGGGGCTGCCGGAGTGATGTCGGTGCCGCCGGGGCACGGAACGGAGCGCAGGGGACGCCCGTCCAACACAGGACGTCCCCCTCATCCCACGGGCAACGGCCCGTGGGTGAGTCGCCTCCGGGGGAAAGGAGCGTCCGTCGTGGCTGTCCCCACCCCGCGCGGAGTACCCATCGAACCCGGGCCCGTCTCGATTCCGCCCGACCTGGCCGAGCTGCTGCGCGCCCAACTCCCGGTCGTCGCCGACGAGGTGGCGGAGGTGGTCCGCAATCAGGTCCCCGAGTACGCGCGGCCGGCCGACGGGACCAATCGCGAGAACCTCCGGTCCGGGGTGGTGCAGGCGCTCACGCTGTTCGTCGACCACATCGCGGACCCGCGCGCCAAGGGCGTTGCGATGGCGGCGACCTACTACGAGGAACTCGGGCGCGGTGAGGCCCTGGAGGGCCGCAGTCTGGACGCGCTGCAGTCCGCGTTACGCGTGGGCGGCATGCACGCCTGGCGGCTGATGGGCCGTACGGCGGAGGAACTCGGGCTGGATTCGGCGGTGGTGGCCACGCTCGGGGAGCTGGCGTTCCGGACCGTGCACGAGGTGGCGGAGGCGGCGGCGGCCGGTTTCGCGGAGGCGCAGTCGCACAGTACGGGCGAGTTGGAGCGGCGGCGCAGACGGCTGCTCGATCTGCTGCTCGGCGAGGGGCCGGTGCTCGCGGAGGCGGTGCAGGATCTGGCGCACGGCGCGCGGTGGCGGGTGCCTTCGAAAGTCGCCGTGATCGCGTTGGCGGGCCCGGCCGACCCGCGCTCGGAGGACCGGCCGCCGACGATGCCCGGCGCGCTGGTGGACATGGAGTCGCGGCCGCCGCGCGTGCTGGTGCCGGACCCGGAGGGCTACGGCCGGTTCGGGGGCCGGTCGTTCGTCCTGGGCCTCGGTGGCCGTCCGGCGGCGATCGGTCCCACGGTCCCGGTCAACGAGGCGGCGCGGTCGCTGCGTTGGGCCACGCGGGCGTTGGGGCTGATGGGCCGCGGGGTGCTGCCCCGGCAGGGCGTGGTGCTGTGCGCCGACCACCTGTCGACCCTGTTGCTGCACAGCGACGAGCCGCTGCTCGCCCAGTTGGAGGCACGGGCCCTCGCGCCGCTCGACGCCGCCTCCGAGGGCCAACGCGCGCGGCTGGCCGAGACGTTGCTCGCCTGGTTGCTCAGCGGCAGCAACGTTCCCGACGTCGCCGCCCGCCTCCACATCCATCCGCAGACGGTCCGCTATCGCCTGCGTCAGCTGGAGAAGCTTTTCGGCGACTCCCTGCACTCCCCCGACACCCGCCTGAACCTCATCCTCGCGCTGCGCTCGGCATCATCGCGAGAAGAGGGCGACGACTCACGACCCGACAAAAACAAAGGGAACTTCTGAATTCCCGTCCATAACACCCCGCCAGACACTGCGAATACCTTCGGGATGTCCTTTCCACAGGCGCGCGTCGCGCGCCCCACCCTCAAAGGATTCCCATGCGTATCCGCTTATGCCTCGCCGCGCTCTCATTGGTCGGCGGAGCCGGACTGGCCACCCTCACCGCACCCACGGCATCCGCCGCCGCCTGCTCGGACATCGACGTCGTGGCGGCGCGCGGCACCTTCGAACCGGGCACACTCGGCCTGATCGTCGGCGACCCGGTGTTCTCCGCGCTCCAGAAGAAAATCACGGGCAAGAGTCTGTCCAGCTACGCGGTGAACTACCCCGCCGACCTTTCCCTGACATCAGCCGCGCAGGGAAACGCGGATGTGGTGAACCACGTCAACGCGCAAGCGTCCGCCTGCCCCAGTCAGCGTTTCATTCTCGTCGGCTATTCGCAGGGCGCGAACGTCGTCGACAACTCCGTAGGAATCAGCAGCGCCGGCGCGGTGGTGGGCAGCCCGATCGTGGCGACCATCCCCACCGCGGTCGAGCCGAAAGTCGCCGCGGTGCTGCTGTTCGGCAACCCGATCCGCGCCCTCGGCAAGAGCGTCACCGGCACCTACCAGAGCCGCACCATCGACTTCTGTGCCAACGGTGACCCCATCTGCCAGAACGGCGGGACCGACGTAGGGGCGCACCTCGGCTACACCGCGAACGCCGACGCGGCGGCCACGTTCGCCGCGGGCAAGGTCTGACCCGCAGCAACGCCGTAGGGCCCGGGAGTCGATCCTCCCGGGCCCTTCCGGCGTGTGGGGACGCCGAGTTGAGGGACGGTTACTTGGGTGAGCGTGCGAACGCCGCGAGGCTGCTGGACACGACCTCGGGCCGGCCGTCGTTCTGGACCGGCGCGGCCGTCAGTACGTCGAGGTGCTGGTAGCCGGGCGCGATCACGGGATGCAGGTCGGCCGGGATGTGACCCGCGAGCAGTCCGTCGCCCGCGAGCACGGTGAGCGTCGGATTGGCCGTCAACCCCTCAGGGTGTGCGACGAGTTGCTTCACCTGCGGTGACGTGGCCAGCTCGATGTCGGTGACCAGCTTGGTCGGGAAGTACTGCTCGGTGAAGTCCAACGGCTGCTCCCCCATGCTGCGGGCCAGCTCATGGATGTCGGTGACCTCCTTGCCCGCGTTGGTGAACGGGGTGCCGTCGGCCGACCGGTACCCGGGGTCGTCGGCGTCGCCGACACGGTCGTAATCGCGCCAGGTGTAGAGCGGCCCGTGCGGCTGCGCCGGGATGGCCTTGTACTCGACGCCGAACAGCTGCGACTGGTCCGAACCGCCGTTGGCGGCGGGGAAGTTCTTGTCGACGATCGGCCCGCCGTCGAAGAGGCCGACGCTGCTCTGCAGGAACGCCAGGGGTACGGAGTTGTCGTCCATCAGGGCCCCGAGCACGGCGTCGTTGGTGAGCCGGAAGTCCTTCACCGCGGGTGAGCCGGTGAGGAAGGTGGCGGTGTCCTTGGAGAACAGGAAGCGGTTCGTTGCCTCGATGTTGACGTTGGCGGGCAGATAGGACGGCAGGTCCGCCTCGCCGTCCGGATCGCGTACGGCCCCCAGCCCGGTGATGGCCAGCAGGGTCATGGTCTCGGGGTTGAGCAGCACGGGCGCGGACAGCGAGCGCGACAGCAACCCGCTGTCGAGCCCGGCCTGTACGACCCCGTAGCCGAGGCCGATGTCAGGCAGGTTGGTGTCGTCCGGGATGCTGCCGCTCAGGTCCGCCAGCGAGGTGGAGACCGTCGTGTCGAGGGCGAAGTACCCGGCGCACTGGTTCTGCCCGGCGTCGGCCGTGGTGGCGGGGTTCCCGTCGAAGTCGGCCGCCGCGAAGTACCCGGTGATCACGCCTCCGAGCGAGTGACCGCCGCACAGCACCTTGCTCTTACGCACGCTCCGATCGGGCAACTCGGCGACGAGCAGGTCGTATTCGTCCCGTACGGTCTGTTCGATGCCGAGTTTGGCCATCCAGCCGAGCTGGTCGTTGCCGACGAACCCGGCGAAGGTCCGGCCGCCGACCTGCTTGCCTCGGTAGTAGTAGTCGACGGCGGTGTGCTGGTCGCCCGAGGCGATGCCGGTCGGGTCCTCCAGGCAGTTGGAGCGCCGGTCCAGCGCCCAGAACTCGATGTGCCGCCCCTGCGCGGCGGCTTGGGCGACGGTGTTGCGGGCGACGCTGTCGAACGCTCCGGCCCCCTCCAGGATGCCCGGCTGGGCCACGAGGATCCGGTCGGCGTCGGCCGACGCGCGTGGCCCGTCGGCGGCGCGGTAGCGCAGATACGACAGCCAGTCGCACGGCCCCGGACGGGCGCCGAACGACTGCGGCAACGGCACCTTCACCCGCACCACCGACTCGGCCACGCCGTCCGCCGGATGGGTCGACGTCACGGGGGTCTCGGTACGCGCACTCTCTCCCTGGGCCTGCGGGGCGGCTGCGGTGAGCATCCCGGCGGTCAGCAGCACCGCCAGCGCGGCACCGCGCCACGTCCTTTCTCTGCTGCGACTCGTCTTCATGGCCGGACCGTAGGGCCGCCGAGACGCCGAGCTCAGGCGGTGCTCACAAGAACGCAGCGCTTGCGGATGCCCTTGTCACCGGGCCGCAGAGAACGGACCTGTCATCCGCCGGCCGGTGCGCAGCCACAGACCTCTGCGCAACCGCACTCCGCAGCTCGCCGCCGGACCTGTGCCTCGCCCGCTCACTCCTCTTCCGCGCGGATCACAGCAACCGGGCAGTCCGCGTGGCGCAGTGCCGCACGGCCGACCGGGCTCAACAGCGCACCCGCGAGGCGGCCCCGGTCGCGCGAGCCGACCACGACGAGCTGTGCCCGGGTGCTCACCTCGACGAGCGCCCGGCAGAGCCCGCCGCGGACGCGGGCGCGGACTCGGACGCGGTGCATGGTGACGTCCGGATACTTCTCGCTGAGCAGGGAGAGCGTGTCGGAGAAGCCGGTGCGCGACCGACTGTTCCACGCGGTCGTCCTGTCGAGCACGACCAGGTTCGCGCCACGGGCCGACGCCTCGGCGTAGGCGAACTCCGCCGCTGCCGGGACCTCTTGTGCGTGACCGCCGGCCAGCACGACGGGACCGGTCGGGTCGGGCCTGCCGCGCACCACCAGCACCGGAGTACGCCCATGGGCTGCCAACTGCCCGGCGACCGAGTCGGGTCGCAGCGCGCCGGACCTCCCCGGCAGACGGCTGCCGACCACGACGAGCGACGCCTCACGGCACTGGGACTCCAGCACCGCCACGGGGGAACCCACGAGGACTTCGTGCGTCACACGGACCTGAGGGGCGGCCCGATGGGCCCATCCCTCGGCCTCGGTCAACGCGCCCTTCGCCACCCGGCCCGCTCCGGCTCCGCCCTGATCCCAGGGTGGAACACCGCGTGGCACATGGGCCGACGGCCACGCGAAGGCGTGCGCCAACCGGAGTTCCACCCCGCTGCGGTCGGCCTCCTGGGCCGCGGCCTCCACCGCCGCCCTCCCCGACTGCGAGCCATCGACTCCCACCACGACCTGACCGCTCATGACGGACTCCCTTCCCTCGCGCTGTCCCGGAACCTGGGTGCCTCCTCCCCAGGCCTCAAGACTCGCCCTCGGCGCCGCACCCTCGACAGGGCCGGTCGGGTCCCTCAAGCAGGCCGTCCGGCCCCGCCTACGGGTCGAACCGTCCGTGCCCCGCTACTCCGTCGGCACCGGCACCCACCACACCAGCGTGGTACCACCACCGTCAGGACCGCTCAACTCCAGCTCCCCGCCCAGCTGTTGGGCCCGCTCCGCCATGTTCCGCAGCCCGCTGCGGCGACCGTCGGCCGCGATGCCGACGCCGTTGTCGGTGACCGTCAGGCAGATCCGGTGAGCGCCGGCCGTGAGGGAGACGTCGGCACGGCCGGCGTGAGCGTGCCGGGCGATGTTGGTGAGGGCCTCGGAGAGTACGGCGATCAGATGGTCGGCGATCTCGCGCGGCACCCGGGTCTCCACCAGCCCCTCCATCCGCACGCTGGGCGCGAAGCCCAGCACCGGTGCCGCCTTGCCCACGACCCGCACGGCACGCGCCCGGAGGCCGTCCCCGCCGGTGCCTTCCCGTGAGCGCAACCCGAAGATCGTAGACCTGATGATCTTGATGGTCTCGTCGAGGTCGTCCACCGCGCGCACCACGCGCTCGGCGGCCTCGGGGTGGTCGATGAAGCGGCTCGTGCTCTGCAGGGTCATACCGGTGGCGAAGAGCCGTTGGATAGCGAGGTCGTGCAGGTCGCGGGCGATGCGGTCGCGGTCCTGGAGCACCGCGATCTGTTCGGCGTCCGTACGCCTCTGGGCCAGTTCCATCGCGATGGCCGCCTGCGCGGCGAAGGCCCGCAGGGTCTCGGTCTCCGTCGCCGAGAAGGGCTGCCGCCCGGTTTCGCGCGCCAGCAGGACCACGCCGCGCGCGCCCGTCGCGCTCGTGCCGATGGGCATGGCCACGGCGGGGCCGAGTCCCCCGAAGCGCGGTGGATCCAGGGAGATGCGACCGTCGTGGCTCACGTCCGCGCTGGTGACGGGGGCGGCGCCGGAGAAGGCCAGCCCCATCAGACTGCGGTCCATGGACAGGACGAGCCCCTGGTGGGCTTCGGCGTCCAGCCCGACGGCGATCTCCACCGCCAGCGATCCGGTGTCCTCCATCGGCAGCGCGACCGCCGTAAGCGCGGAGCCCGTGATCTCGCCGGCCCGCTCGGCGATCAGGGCGAGGATCTCGGTACGGGAGACGCCGGACATCAGGTTGTGGGTGATCTCCGCGTTCGCCCGCAGCCAGCGTTCCCGCAGCCGGGACTCCTCGTACAGCCGGGCGTTGTCGATCGCGACACCGGCCGCCACGGCCAGGGTGGACAGGACCGACTCGTCCTCGTCGTCGAACTGTGCGCCGCCGCGCTTCTCGGTGAGGTAGAGGTTGCCGTAGATCTGGTCGCGTACGCGGATGGGAACGCCGAGGAAGGTGTTCATCGGCGGGTGGTTGGGCGGGAAGCCGTACGAGGCCGGGTGCTCGGAGATCTTCACCAGCCGCAGCGGCTCGGGACGGCGGATCAGCTCGCCGAGGATGCCGTAGCCCTGCGGGTACGGGCCGATCCCGGCGATCTGTTCCTCGGTGACCCCGACCGTGTGGAAGGCGGACAGCCACTTGCCGTCGGGACCGATCACGCCGAGTGCCGCGTACTCGGCGTCGACCAGCACCGCGGCGGCCTCGACGATGCCGTGCAGGACCTGCTCCAGCTCCAGTTCCCTGCCGACGGAGAGCACCGCCTCCAGCAGGCTGTGCACCCGGTCACGGGTTCCGCGGGCCGCGTCCAGCCGCGCCTGGAGCTCCTCCAGCAGCTCGTCCAGCTTCAGCTGCGGCAGTCGTATGCGGGCTTCCCGGGGCTCCTCGGGGCTTCCCACCTGTGCCTCCTCCGGCCTGCGGCAGGCTGACGCCCACCGCTCCGGATACGGGTCACGGCTCGCCGACCTGCCGACAGCGTACTGGGCCCGTTCGGCCCCGCACCGGGGACGGACGGACGGCACCTGCCCGGTACGCGCCGAGTTCCGACACCGTGGGCTCAAGGCGCCACGGTGTCGGAAGCAGGGATGCTCAGGCGTTCCAGGACCAGTCCGCGATCTCCGGCAGGTCGGTGCCGTACTCGCGGATCCAGGCGTGGTGGCGGGTGCGGGCGTCGGCCATCTGCTGGCGGACCGTGGCGGCGCGCACGGCGAGGCCGGGGACGCGGTCGATGACGTCCATGACCAGGCGGTAGCGGTCGAGGTCGTTGCGGACGACCATGTCGAACGGCGTGGTCGTGGTGCCGGACTCCTTGTAGCCGCGCACATGCAGGTTGGCGTGTCCGGCGCGGCGGTAGGCGAGCCGGTGGATGAGCCACGGATAGCCGTGGTAGGCGAAGACGACCGGCTTGTCGGTGGTGAACAGGCCGTCGTACTCGAAGTCGCTCATCCCGTGCGGGTGTTCATCGCGGGGCATGAGCCTCGTCATGTCGACGACGTTCACGACGCGCACGGCGAGATCGGGCAGATGCCGGCGCAGCAACTGGGCGGCGGCCAGCACCTCTTGGGTGGGAACGTCACCGGCGCAGGCGAGGACGACGTCGGGTTCGCCGCCGTTCTCGGTGCCCGCCCACTCCCAGATCCCTGCGCCACGGGCGCAGTGGGCGCGGGCCTGGTCCATCGAGAGCCAGTCGAAGCAGGGCTGCTTGCCGGCCACGATCACGTTGACGTAGTCGCGGCTGCGCAGGACGTGATCGGCCACGGAGAGAAGGGTGTTGGCGTCCGGTGGCAGGTAGACCCGGACGACCTCGGGGCTCTTGTTGAGGACGTGGTCGACGAAACCGGGGTCCTGGTGCGAGAAGCCGTTGTGGTCCTGGCGCCACACGTGCGAGGTCAGCAGGTAGTTGAGGGAGGCGATGGGCGCCCGCCACGGCAACTCCCTCGATGTCTTCAGCCACTTGATGTGCTGGTTGACCATCGAGTCGACGATGTGCACGAACGCCTCGTAGCAGGAGAACAGTCCGTGCCGACCGGTCAGCAGATAGCCCTCCAGCCAGCCCTGGCACAGGTGCTCGGAGAGGATCTCCATCACCCGGCCGTGCCGCTCCAGGTGCTCGTCCACCGGCAGCACCTGCGCCTGCCAGGCCTTCCCGCTGGCGTTGAACACCGCCTGCAGCCGGTTCGAGGCGGTCTCGTCCGGCCCTACGAGACGGAAGTCGCGGCTCGCCGCCGTGTCGTACATGACCTGTTCGAGGAGGTCACCGAGGATGCGCGTGGGCTCGTGCAGGGTCGTGCCCGGCTTGTCGACGGGGACGGCGAAGCGGTCCAGGGACGGGATCGGCAGGTCGTGAACGAGCAGACCGCCGTTGGCGTGCGGGCTGGACCCGAGCCGCTTGGCGCCTTCGGGCACGCAGGCCAGGACGTCCGCGACGGGCCGGCCGTCGGCGTCGAAGAGTTCGTCCGGGTGGTAGGAGCGCAGCCAGGCCTCCAACTGCCGCAGGTGCTCCGGGTTTTCGCGCACCCCGGACAGGGGCACCTGGTGTGCACGCCAGGTGCCCTCGACGGGAACGCCGTCGACCTCGGCGGGACCGGTCCAGCCCTTCGGGGTGCGCAGCACGATCATCGGCCAGTGCACGCGCTCGGTGACACCGTCCTCGCGCGCGGATCGTTGCATCACGGCGATGCGGTCCAGCGCGTCGTCGAACGCGGCGGCCATGGCCCGATGCACCTGCATCGGGTCGTCGCCGGTCACATGGATCGGCTCGTGGCCGTATCCCCTCAGCAGCTCGTCGAGTTCGGACTCCGGGAGCCGGGACAGCACGGTCGGGTTGGCGATCTTGTAGCCGTTCAGGTGGAGGATCGGCAGGACCGCGCCGTCGTGGACGGGGTCGAGGAACTTGTTGGAGTGCCAGGACGCGGCCAGCGGGCCGGTCTCGGCCTCACCGTCACCGATCACGCAGGCGACCAGCAGGTCCGGATTGTCGAAGGCGGCGCCGTAGGCGTGCGCGAGCGAGTAGCCGAGTTCCCCGCCCTCGTGGATCGAACCGGGCGTCTCGGGCGCCACATGGCTGGGCACCCCGCCGGGGAAGGAGAACTGCCGGAACAGCCGCCCCATGCCCGGCCCGTCGCGCGACACGTCCGGGTACGTCTCGCTGTAGCTGCCCTCCAGCCAGGAGTTGGCCAGCACGGACGGCCCGCCGTGCCCCGGACCCCACACGCACAGCGCGTCGATCCCCCGCGCCCCGATCACGCGATTGAGGTGGGTGTACACGAGGTTGAGCCCGGGCGAGGTGCCCCAGTGCCCGAGCAGCCGCGGCTTGATGTGCTCCGGCCTCAACGGCTCGGTCAGCAGCGGGTTCGACATCAGGTAGATCTGTCCGGCGGCCAGGTAGTTGGCGGCCCGCCAGTGGGCGTCCAGAGTGCGCAGTTCGGCGTCGGAAAGTACGGTGCTGTCCTGGTGTTCGACCTTGGGCATCAGGGGCTCCGGAAGTCATCGGCGTGGATCAACGGGCGATGGAGGCGGCATGGCCGGCAAGGACGCGGCGCGGCTGCCGCGCAAGGCGTACGAGAAGGAACTGCTGCGTCTGCAGACGGAGTTGGTGAAGCTGCAGGAGTGGGTGCGCGCGGAGGGCGCCCGGGTGATCGTGATCTTCGAAGGGCGGGACGCGGCGGGCAAGGGCGGCACCATCAAGCGCGTGTCCGAGCACCTCAACCCGCGGGTGGCGCGGATCGCGGCCCTGCCGAAGCCGACCGAGCGCGAACGCAGCCAGTGGTACTTCCAGCGTTACGTCGAGCATCTGCCGGCCGCCGGGGAGATCGTGCTGTTCGACCGCTCCTGGTACAACAGGGCCGGCGTCGAGCACGTGATGGGCTTCTGTACGAAGGAGGAGTACCAGCTCTTCCTGCGCCAGTGCCCGATCTTCGAGCGGATGCTGGTCGAGGCGGGGATCGTGCTGCGCAAGTACTGGTTCTCGGTGAGTGACACCGAGCAGCAGGAGCGGTTCCGCAAGCGGCTGGACGACCCGCTGCGGCGCTGGAAGCTCTCGCCGATGGACCTGGAGTCCATCACCCATTGGGAGGCCTACTCCCGGGCCAAGGACGAGATGCTGGTGCACACCGATGTCTCGGAGGCGCCGTGGTACGTCGTCGAGAGCGACGACAAGCGCCGGGCGCGCCTGAACATGATCGCCCACCTGCTGTCGTCCGTGCCGTACCGCGATGTGCCCCCGCCGGTACTGGAGCTGCCGCGGCGGCCGGTGTCGACCGGCTACGAGCGCCCGCCACGCGATCTGCAGACCTACGTCCTCGACCACGCGGCGACCCTCTGAACAGCGGCCACCGCGCTCACACCCGCTCGGGCCGGTCATGACGTCCACCTCCTGGGTCGGGGGTCCCGAATCGAGCTTCGTCCTTGGACGCGGCGCCCGACAGGGGCCGCAGGTCCCTGGAAGGGACCGACCGGCCCTGGTCGGTGTTCGGCGTCGCGGACCCTCGGCGGGGTCCGCGGCACCGCCCGCGGTCACCGCAGCCAGCGGCTGTCGCGGATCAGCGGGAGCCTCGCCCAGAGCCTGCCGAGACCCAGGGTGTCGCCGGCGGAGACAGCGGCCAGAACGATCAGGGCGACGGCGTAGATGAGGTGGTAGTCCACGAACGGGTTCGACGACATGCTCGGCGAGCCGTCCGAGAGGTGCTGGGCCGGCGGCCACTCCGCCACCCACATGAACACCATCATCAGAGTGCCAGCCACGGCCGCGAAGCGCAGCGCGACGCCGGCGACGAGCGCGACACCTACCCCGAGCAGACCGAGCATGAACAGCCAGTTCACCCAGGGATCCCCGGCCCAGGAGTGGAACGTGGACTCCATCGGGCCCGCGGCCACGCCGCTCAGGAAGCCCTTCGTCGGCGAGCCGCCGTCGGCCCAGCCCTTGCCGGAGGGGGTGGCGTAGCCGAGGCCGAAGGTCTTGTCGAGGAAGGCCCACAGGAAGACGAAGCCGGTGAGCAGACGAAGGGACGCGAAGGCGTAGGCCCGCGCGGCGTGGGTGTCGCTGTGTGCCGACACGGCGGACTGGGAGGCGGGGGCGGTCCCATTGCCGCGGAAGGACGGCAGGTGGAAGCCCTGGCTCTGACGAGGGCGCTCGTGAACGGCCATGGTGGTGATCCCTTCGGGGAGGAGTGGGACTGTCGTCCGCTCGGTGTCTGACGCTCCTCACTCTCGTCCCGTGCGACGGTGACCGCCGGATGCCGAAGGTCCGTGACCACAGGGCTGAACGGCCCTGTCTTCAGGGACCGTTGGGGTGCCCGCCCGGCCCCCGGTCAACTGGTGCACACCCCACCTGTCGCGACCGTGACCTTGCCGGTGGATCCTGAGGTCGAACGGGGAGAGGTGGCACATGTCCCAGGACGCGGACAGACAGGACATGGACGGAACAGGCGGACACCACGCGGACGCCCATGTTCCGAGATGGCGCGGTCTGGTGCCCGGAGCCGTCGCCCTCCTCGGCTACCGGCGCGCCTGGCTGCGGGGCGACCTGCTGGCCGGTGTCACGGTGGCCGCGTACCTGGTTCCGCAGGTCATGGCCTACGCCGGCGTGGCCGGGCTGCCGCCGGTCGCCGGTCTGTGGGCGATCCTGCCCGCCCTCGCCCTGTACGCGCTCTTCGGGTCCTCACGCCTGCTCTCGGTGGGCCCCGAGTCCACGACCGCGCTGATGACCGCCACCGTGGTCGGCCCGCTCGCCGCCGGTGACCCCGGGCGCTACGCGACCCTGGCGGCCGCCCTCGCGGTCACGGTCGGACTGCTGTGCCTGGTGGCGTGGGCGGTGCGGCTCGGCTTCCTCGCGGACCTGCTCTCCCGCCCGGTCCTGATCGGCTACCTGGCGGGCGTGGCGCTGATCATGATGGTGGACCAACTGCCCAAACTCACCGGCGTGAAGACGACCGGCTCCGAGTTCTTCCCTCAACTCTGGTCCGCCATAGGACACTTGCCCGACGCCCACGCGGCCACCATCGTCCTGTCCGCCGCCCTACTCGCGTTCCTCTTCACGGTTTCCAGGTACGTCCGTGCCGTGCCCGGTCCGCTGCTCGCCGTCGTCCTCGGCACGGTCGCGGTGGTGGCCTTCGACCTCGACGACCGGTACGGCATCAAGGTCATCGGCGAGGTTCCGTCGGGCCTGCCCGGCCTCGCCTGGCCGGACCTGGGCGAGCTGCCGCATCTGGTGCTGCCGGCCCTCGGCGTGCTCCTCGTCGGGTACACCGACTTCATCCTGACCGCGCGGGCCTTCACCGGACACGACGACGAGAACCCCGGGCCGGACGCCAACCAGGAGTTCCTGGCGCTGGGCACGGCCAACCTCGGCGCGGGCGTCCTGCACGGCTTCCCCGTCAGCAGCAGCGCCAGCCGCACCGCGCTCGCCGCCTCGGCGGGCGCCCGCAGCCAGGCGTACTCCCTGGTGGCAGGCGCGGTGGTGCTGGCGGTGCTGCTGTTCCTCAGCCCGCTGCTGCATCGCACCCCGTCGGCCGTACTGGGCGCGCTCGTCGTGTACGCCGCCGTCCGCATGATCGACCTCGCGGGTTTCCGCCGCCTCGCGTCCTTCCGCCGCCGCGAACTCCTGCTGGCCCTCGGCTGCCTGGCCGGCGTGCTCGCCCTGGACATCCTCTACGGAGTGATCGTGGCCGTCGGCCTGTCCGTGGCCGAGTTGCTCACGCGGGTGGCCCGCCCGCACGACGCCGTCGAAGGACTGGTGCCCGGTGTCGCCGGCATGCACGACGTGGACGACTACCCACAGGCCCGTACCGTCCCCGGCCTGCTTGTCTACCGCTACGACTCACCGCTGTTCTTCGCCAACGCCGAGAACTTCAAGCGCCGCGCCCTGGCCGCCGTCGCCGAACAGACCGACCCGGTCCGGTGGTTCGTCCTCAACGCCGAGGCCAACGTCGAGGTCGACATCACCGCCCTCGACGCGGTCGACGCACTGCGCCGCGAACTCACCGATCGCGGCATCGTGTTCGCCCTCGCACGCGTCAAGCAGGACCTCATGCACGACCTTGAGGTGTACGGCCTGGCGGACTCCGTCGGAGCGGACCTGATCTTCCCCACCCTGCCGACGGCCGTGGCCGCGTACCGCGCACGGTCCCGCGATCAGTAGACGTACAGCCCGGTGCAGGGAGCGTCGAGCGGGCGCAACTCGAAGCCGACTGGGGCCGGTCGGCCCTAGTGCATCCGGGTCCGGCGAGCGACGATCGTCCTTACGGGCAGCTCGCAGACCGTCCGCCACCGCGGAACAAGGGGTCGTCATGGCCGAGACACGCACCTTCACGCAGCAGCACCCGATCCGTGTCTTCCTGCTGGACGACCACGAGGTCGTACGACGCGGCATCACCGACCTCCTCGGCACCGAACCGGACATCTCGGTGGTCGGCGACGCGGACACCGTCGAGCACGCCCTCGCCCGCTGCCCCGCACTGCGCCCGGACGTCGCCGTGCTCGACGTACGCCTCCCCGACGGCGACGGCATCACCGTCTGCCGGGAACTGCGCAGCCGGATGCCGGAATTGGCCTGCCTCATGCTGACCTCGTTCGACGAGGAGGACGCCCTGCTCGACGCGATCATGGCAGGGGCCTCGGGCTACGTCCTCAAACAGATCAGGGGTTCCGACCTGGTTTCGGCGGTACGGACGGTCGCCTCGGGCCAGTCCATGCTGGACCCCGCGACCACGGCCCGCCTGATGCGCTCGCTGCGTGCCGACCCCACCGAAACGCCCACCGTCTCACCCGAGCTGGCGAGCCTGTCCCCCCGCGAACGAGACATCCTCGCCCTGATCGGGGACGGCCTGACCAACCGCGAGATCGGCAAGAAGCTCTACCTGTCGGAGAAAACCGTCAAGAACCACATCTCCCGACTGCTGGCCAAACTCGGCGTCCAACGCCGCGTCCAGGCCGCGGTCCTGGCCTCCCAACTGGAGCAACCGCACACCGGCGGCCGCCCCACGAAGTAAGCGCCGCCCGGGCCGAGTTCACCCATCTCGGACCGGTACGTTCCCGGTCGCGGCGCTAGCCTGCCGCGTCCGCGGCGCTGTGCTTGAGGATCGCGCCGACGATCGTCTCCCAGTCGGCACCCTCGACCCCGTGGCCGGCCCCCTCCAGGACCATCGACCTCGCGGCGGGGATCTCCTGCGCCAACGCCTCGCCGTGCGCGAGCGGGAACATCGGATCCGCCGTCCCATGAATCACCAACGTGGGCACGGGGATCGACGACAACGGCTGTTCCGGCAGCTTGCCGGTGTCGATCTCGTCGTGGTTCCGCACCGCCGCGAAGTCCCGGGCACGCTCGACATCGCGACGGACGAGGTCGCGGGCGGCGGCCTCGTCGAACGGGCGCCTGCCTCCCGCGAGCACCCGTGAATAGTCGACCAGATAGTCGATCACCGACTCGGCGTCGGACCAATCGGCCTGCGCGGTCGAGACGAAGCGCATGAACTCCTCGGTCGGCGGGGGCAGTTCGCGGTCGCCGGGCACGGCAGGGGACGTACTGATCAGGACGAGCGAGAGAACGCGATCGGGGCGCTCCAGCGCGAGCAGTTGTGCCATCGCCCCGCTGGCGGAGACGCCCACGACGTGCGCGGCCGGGATCTCGTAGGCGTCGAGCACGCCCACGGCGTCGCCGACCATGTCTGCACCCGTGTAGCCGGGCTCGCCCTGCGCGTAGGTGATCGACCGGCCGGTGTCGCGGTGGTCGTAGCGGATGACCTGGCGTCCGCCCGCCGCGAGCATGCGGCAGAAGCCCTCCTCCCACCAGAGCATCGAGGCTCCGGTGCCCATGATGAGCAGGACCGGCGGATCCGACGAGTCGCCGAAGGGCTCGGTGCACAGTTCGACGCCGTCCACCTCGATCATGCGCTCTGCCATCGCCGCCCTCCTCTGCTGATCCTGAGGCCCACCCATTGTCCATCCGATGGCGACCGACTGCTCGACGCGACGGACGCGGTCGACGGGCTGCGCGCCCGGTTCTGAGCTCATGTGAGGATGTGCCGATGACGTGGCTGACGAAACGCGGGCGGTGGACGGTCGGACTGATGGCCGCGGCGAGTGCGGCGCTGGTGCTGAGCGCCTGCGGCACGGACGGCTCGGGCGGTTCCGGCCACGGGGGCTCCGGGGACCGCGAGGCGAAGTACAAGCGCGTCATCGAGGACCCCCACCCCCGCCCCGCCGACGTCATCGAGGCGGCCGGCGCGCCCACCGGCGTGGCCCGCGCGGGCGACGGCTCGCTGCTGCTGACGTACGACGCCGGCAACGTCGAGGACGACGAGGGGCCGGCCGCCACCGCCTGGCGCATCGTCGGTCCCGACGGCCGTACCGTCGCCGAGCACGCGGAACACGCGGACGCGGAGGCGCAGCCGCCCGCGTTCAAGGGCGTGCCCGGGGGCTTCGTGCGGGTGCCGTCGGGTGAGCCGCCCGAGGGGGCGTACGCCCTCGATGTGCACGGCAAGCGGCAGAAGGTCGTCACCACCGAGACCCCGTTGCGCACCCGCCCCGGCGACATCCTGCTCGCCGAGCTGGAGCCGACCCTCCTCTACCGCCCCGCCACGCGCACCCTGGCACCCCCGTCCGGAGTTCCGGACGACGCCGTCCGGGTCGCCGTCGACGAGCGGGGCACGGTCTGGAGCCTGGCGCAGCCCCTGACCGAGGACCCCAACAGCGTCGTACGGCAGCGCGACGGCCGCACCCTTGGCTCCACGGCCGTCCCGAAGCCGTACGCGGGGGGCATTCTCGTCGCGCGGGGCGGCACCGCGGCGCTGTCCCTCACCCAAGGCGAGGGCGTGCGCGGCCTGTTGGTGACGACGGACGACGGCGAGCACTGGCGGACGGTCCTCGGCGGCGGCATTCCCTGGAAGGACCTGAAGGGTGGCCCGGAGTCGCTGGTCCTCGAACTGCTCACGGACGGGCGGCTGTTGGTCGGTGAGGAAGGCGGCCGGTACTGGCTCGCCGACGACCGCACCGCCGGCGCCTTCCATGAGGTGAAGACGCCGGCGGCCTTCACGTCGTTCGCCGTCGACGGTACGACGCTCTACGGCATCGCGGACGCGACGACGGCGACGTACGACCTGGTCAAGGGCGAAGGGCTGTGGGTCTCTCGCGACGGCGGACGCGAGTGGCGGCGCTACGAGCAGCGCGGGTAGGGCGGAACGGGGGCGGGTGCGGGGAGCGAGCACGCGTCCACATCCGCATGCGTACCCGTACCCGTACCCACGTCCGCATCCGTATCCGCGTCCGTATCCGCGAGGTCAGACCGGCCGCACCGCCTCCGCCGGCTGGAGGCGGGCCGCGCGGCTTGCCGGGTAGAGGCCGGCCAAGCCGCCGACCGTGAGGGCGGCCAGTACGCCGCCGGCCAGGCCCTGGGCGGGCAGGACGACCGGCCAGTCCGCGCTGATGTCGTACCCGACGGTGATCGCGGCGCCGAGCGCCACCCCGACGAGTCCGCCCGCTCCCGCCTGGGCCAGGGCCTCCACCAGAAACTGCGCCCTGATGTGCCGCCGTGAGGCGCCGAGCGCGCGCCGCACCCCGATCTCGCCCCGCCGCTCCAGCACCGAGATGACCATGACGTTGCCGATACCGACCCCGCCCACCAGCAACGCGACCCCGCCGAGCCCGAGCAGCAGTGCCGTGAACGAGGTGTCCGCGGCGGCCCGTGCCTCCAGCGCGTCCGACGGCCGGGTGACCTCGACCTCTTCCGGGCTCCGCGGGTCGGCGGTGCCGGCAGCCACCTCGTACACGGAGTTGACATGCCGCGGGTCGGTCCTGAGATACACCGTCGTGGGTGACCCCTCGTAGCCGAATTCCTGCCTGGCGATCTGGTCGCCGATCATCGCCGTGTTGTCGAGTTCGGGCGCCAGCGGCATCGCCTTGAGTACGCCGACCACCGCGAACCACTGGTCCCCGAGCCAGACCACCTGCTCACCCCGGTTCAGATCAACTCCCTGGAGCCGCGCTGCCGTTGTGCCGAGCACGACCGTGGGGTAGCCGTTCGTCCCGTGGTTGAGCCAGTGTCCGGCGGCGAGTTCGCCGCCCAGGGTGCTCAACAGACCGTCGTCGGCCGCCAGTACGGCCGTCCCCCTGGTGTCGGTCGCCGGCAGCCGGTCGCTGCGTCGTACGGTCACGTCCAGTTGGGCGGTCGTGGCGACGGCCCGCACCTGGTCGAGGAGCGACAGCCGGCCCGGCGCCTGCGTCGGAAGGTGGGCGCCGTCCTTCGCGGTGAGCATCAGCACCGGCGTCCAGACCTGCTCCGCCCGCAGCCGCCGCGCGACGTCGTACCCGTTGAGCGAGGGCAGCATGATGTCCAGCACGATGACGTCATGTGCTCCCTCGCACGCCTGCCAGTACCCCTCCAGGCCGTCGTGCACGACATCGACCCCGAACCCCTCGGCCACCAGCCCGGCGAACAGCACGTCCGCCAACCGCGCATCGTCCTCGACCACCAGTACCCGCATCGCGCCCACGGTGGCACAACACCCTGAACACGGCCTGAATGGCGTCACCCCGAGCAGGCGCGCGACACCGACATCGGACCTTTCACGTATTGCCGTCACAGAAGTGACACACTTTTCGCGGCGGAGGCAGGTGACGCTCGCCCCGGGCCTACGCTGTGGCGGTGACCAGTGTCGATGTCGCCGCCGGACCGGCCGCCGAGAGCGGCCCCGAACCGCGTACCCAGTCCCTGATGCTGACCTTCTTCGGCGCTCATGTGCTGGGGCGGTCCGTCGCCGTGTCGTCGGGCAGTGTGATCGCCGCGCTCGGCAGGGTGGGCAGCACCGAGGAGGCGGTACGGACCACGCTGAACCGGATGGTCAAACGGGATCTGCTGGAGCGCACCCGGCAGGGCCGGAAGACCTACTTCGAGCTGACGCCGCACGCGGTCCAGGTGCTGACGGACGGCAGGGACCGCATCTGGCGCACCGGCGCCGTCAACCGGGACTGGGACGGCCGGTGGACGATGGTGGGCTTCTCGCTGCCCGAGGCCTGGAGCCGTGAACGGCACGATCTGCGCTCCCGCCTGATCTGGGCGGGCTTCGGCCCGTTGCAGAACGGACTGTGGGTGGCCCCGGCACGCGTCGACGTCCGCGAGATGGTGGCGGGGCTCGGCCTGGAGTCGTATCTGAGGGTGTTCCGGGCCGAGGTGGACTCGCCCACCGATGTCCGCGAGGTGCTGGAGCAGGCCTTCGACGTGCCGGCCATCGGCGCGCGGTACCGGTCGTTCCTGGAGCGCTGGGACCGCACGGAGCCGCTGCCCGCCGCCGCGTCCGGCGATGAACTCGCGGGCCAACTCCTGGTGCACACCGACTGGTTGGACCTGGTGCGACGGGACCCGCATCTGCCCGCCGAGCACCTGCCGGCGGACTGGCCCGCCGGTCAGGCGGAGACCGTATTCCGCGGCTTGGCCGGCCGCTGGGAGCGCCCGGCGGCGCGTGCGGCGGCGCAGCTGCTCGACACCCTGACGCTGGGCTGACCCAAGCCGCCACAACTGGGCCCACTCACACCTCCACCGGGCCGCCCCGCACCGGCAACGGACTGATCCGCGTCCCGGCCCGCGAGTCCGTACGCGGATCCGTCCACCCCGTTATTGGTCATTCTATTGACGGCGATGAAAAAAGAGCCCTACATTCGCAGCGCTCGTCCAGCACGCTCCCCCACTCGGTCCCCACTCGATCCGCGGAGCCGCCGCCATGCCCCGTCCCCGCCCTCGCCCCCTTCCTCGTCCCCGTCTCTCGGTCCTCGCCGCCGCTTGTGCGACCGCCCTCGCGACTGCCCTTCTCGGACCGGCGACAGCCGCCCAGGCCGCCACCGCCGAGCACTACACCGGGACGCTGTCCGACGGCGCCACCTGGATCGCGGACAAGCCCGCGCAGTGGAACGGCACCCTGCTGCTGTTCAGCCACGGCTTCGGCCCGACCACCGCCGCCGACGCCCCGTCGGCCGCCGCGCAAAAGGCCCTGCTCGACGGCGGATACGCACTCGCCGGCTCCTCGTACGATCCGAACGGTTCGATGTGGGCGCTCGACTCGGCCGAGCGGGACCAGTTCGCCGCGCTCGACGCCTTCCACCGCCAGGTCGGCACACCGAGCCGGGTCATCTCGGTGGGCCAGTCGATGGGCGGCCTGGTCAACGCGCAGCTCGCCCGGGACGGCGCGGGACGCGTCGACGGCGCACTCGGCCTCTGCGGCCTGGTCGCGGGCGGCGTCGACCTGGACAACTACCAACTGGACGCCGAGTACACCCTGGCCACGTTCTTCGACCCGGCCGACGCCGACAAGCTCGTGAACCTGGACAGCCAGGCCGAGGGCGCCGCGCTCGCCGCCCGGCTCACGCAGGCGGTGGAGACAGCGCAGCAGACCCCGGCCGGGCGGGCTCGCATCGCCCTGGCCGCCGCCTTCCTCAACCTGGCCGACTGGGCACCGGGCCAACTCCCGCCCGCGCGCGATGACTTCGCGGGCCAGGAGCAGCAGCAGTACGCGTGGCTCGCTCAGGGTCTGCTCAGCTTCATCGTGCCGGCGCGCTGGTCGGTGGAGCAGTCCGCGGGCGGCAACACGTCGTGGAACAAGGGCGTCGACTACGCCGGCCTGCTGCGCGAGTCCGCCCACGCCAAGCAGATCGAGACGCTCTACCGCGACGCCGGACTCAACCTACGGGCCGACCTGAACCACCTCACCGACGGCGCCGGCATCACAGCCGACCGGGCCGCCGTGGCCCATCTGAAGCAGACCTCCACCGCCGGGCAGGGCCTGGCCGTGCCGCTGCTGGACATCCACAACACCGCCGACCAACTCGTTCCCGTGGAGCAGGAGACGGCCTTCGCCGGGCGGGTGCACAGGGCCGGCGACTCCGCGCTGCTGCGTCAGGCCTACGTCGCACGCCAGAGCCACTGCAACTTCACCACCGCCGAAGTCGTCGCCGGCCTGCACGCCGTGGAGCACCGGGTGGACACCGGGCACTGGGGCGACTCCACCACCGCCGCCGAACTCCAGCGCAGCGCCGACAAGTTGGGCCTCGACGGCGCCGCCTTCACCGACTACCGGCCGAGCCGGTTGACCGGCACGCGCTGACGACCACCGGCCAAGCCGTCTGACGAGCACGCGCCGATGGCTATTCGCCGAGCCACCTGACCTCCACGCGCTGATGCCGAGACACCTGACCTCCACGCGCTGACCGCGAAGCACCCTCTCCCTACCCGAGCCTCCCGCCCTCAGGAGCCCTCCGTGTCAACGACGACCAAGCCCTCCGCGACAACCGCCACCGGCCCCGGCCTGACCACCGGCACCCTTGTCGCCGGACTCCTCGCCGTCTGCCTCGCCCAGATCGGCCTGGCCATACCGGCCACCCTCAACGGCCTGTTCCAGTCCGACCTGCACCCGGTCGGCTCACAACTCACCTGGATCTCCGACGCGTTCCTGCTCCCGGTCGCCGTACTGGAGTTGACCTTCGGCCTGCTCGGCGACCTCTTCGGCCGCAAGCGGCTGCTGGTCGGCGGCGCGGCGCTGCTCGCCGTGGGCGAAGTGGTCAGCGCCACCGCCTCCGGCGTCCACCAGCTCTGGGCGGGCCAGGCGTTGGCCGGCCTGGGTGCGGCAGCCCTCTTCCCCACCTCGCTGGCCATCCTGGCCGCCGGCACCACCTCGCCCGCACAGCGCGCCCGGGTCATCGCGATGTGGGCGGCCCTGCTGTCCACCGGCGGCTTCCTCGCCCCGCTGCTCGGCGGCGTCACCGCCACCTACGGCTCGTGGCGCTGGTCCTTCGTCGTCGTCACGGTCGTCGCCGCGGCCAGCGCGGTCGTCAGCGCCCGGTTCGCCGTCAACTCCAGTGCCCCCGAGGGCCGTTCGCTGGACCTGGCGGGCCAGGTCACCATCGGTCTGGGCCTGTTCGCCCTGCTCTACGCCATCATCCAGGGGCCGACGGACGGCTGGGCCTCGCCGTCGATCGTCATCGCCTTCGTCCTGGCGGCCGTGTTCCTCGCCGCCTTCATCCTGGCCGAGAAGCACGCCAAGTCCCCGCTGCTGCGCCTCGATCTGTTCCGCAACCGCGCCTTCGCGGTGGCCTCGATCGTGGCCGTGGTCGGCATGTTCGCCTTCCTCGGCACCGCCTACTCCGTGAGCATCCGGCTCGGCCCGGTGCAGGACCAGGCGCCCATGCGGACGGGCCTGGCCTTCGTCCTGCTCAACGGCATCGCTCTGGTGATGCTGCCCGTGACGGAACGCCTGCTGCGCACGGTGGCGCCGGGGCTGTTGCTGGGTGCGGGACTGCTGCTGATCGCGGCGGGCGACTACCTGGCGGCCACCTTGCCGATCACCGACACCGCCTTCACCTCGCTGATCCTGCCGCTCGGTCTCGTCGGCCTCGGTTTCGCCGTCACCGTCTCCTCGATCACGGCAACAGCCGTCAACACCGTGCCGGTTCACCTGGCCGGCATGGCCAGCGCCACCACCAACCTGCTGCGCGACTTCGGCTTCACCCTCGGCCCGGCGATCATCGGCGCGGTCGCCCTCAGCCGGGCGGCGAGCAGTTTCTCCGAGTCCTTGAGCGACTCGGCCCTGCCGGGGGCCCTCAAGGGCGCGGGCACGGCCGTACTGGAGGAAGGCGGCCCGCTCGCGGTGAACGGCGCCTCGGAGGCGTCGCCGAAACTGGCCGACCTGCACCCGCTCGCCATGGACGCCCTCGGCCACGGTTATTCGATCGGCTTCGTGGTCTGTGGCTCGGCCGCACTGTTCTCGGCCCTGCTGGCCCTCGTCGCCCTCCGCGGCCGGGCCGCCTCACGCGAGGATTCGTCAGAGCTCTAGGGCTCGGCCGGACGCGCGCTCCAGGCAAGGGATCCACGACGCCGAGGGCGCGGAGCGCGCGGCCCGGGCCGTCAGTCCGACGTCCGACGCAGGACCAGCGAGACGAAGCCCCAGCTGTCCCGGTAGACGCGCAGCCATTCGGAGCGCCGAGTGGTGGCTGTCGCGAGTACGTCCGCACTGTCCGGATCCGCCGGGTGGTCCAGGGCCCACGCGGCCAACGTCCCCCAGCATGCCCATTCGTAGTCGTCCAGCTCGCGGCGCGTGCTGACGTGCCCGTCGACAGGGGTCCAGCCGTCGGCGACGACGCGGTCCACGGTGGTCGCGAGGTCGCTGAAGTCCCCGAGCATCTCGATGGCCTCCTGGGAGGGTTCGCGCTCCCAGAGTCCGTCACCGATCAGGACGCGGCCGCCGGGCGCCAGGTGCTTGCGTGCCGCCACGAGGGTGGGGAGCAGACCGCCGAAGGCATGCGCGGCCCCGACGCTGAGCACCAGGTCGAACGGCTGCGCGGAGGTGAAGCCCGCGGCCTCCTGCCGGTGGAGAACGAGGCGCTCCTCCACGCCGAGCCGGTTCGCCGCCTCGCGGGCTTGTGCCAAGGCGTCCTCGGAGATGTCGACGCCCTCGGCGTGCAGGTGCGGGCGCGTGGTCAGGGCGCGTAGGAGCCATTCCCCGCCGCCGCAGCCGAGGTCGAGCACACGCTCGTCGCCGCGTGGGGCGCCGCGTTCCAGCAGCCGGCGTACCGAGTCGTCGTCGAGCGGGGACTTAATCGGGTGGCCGGCATGGGCGATCCTGGACATCTGTTCACGGTTCACCGGCGCAGCTTGCCAGCGGCGCAGGCAACGCACACCTCATTTTCCGTGGTCATGCGGCGGGGCAGGGCGGGTCGTAGTCCGCCGCCGCGAAGTACCGTGCCCATTCCGCTCCGGTGATCCGCGGGTAGGCGCTGTCGCGGATTCGAGCGGCGACCCGATCCAGGCCGGTGTGTCCGACAGCCGGATCGTGAAGTCGTTGCCGCCGGTGGCCAGGGTGTCGCCGTGCGGGCCGAACGCCACGGCCGGTACCGGATTCGAGTGGCCGGCGAGAACGGCGGCAGCAGCCCCACCTCTCACGTCCCACAGCCGCACCGATCCCTCGCTCGCCGCCGCCAGGACGCTACCGCCCCGCCCGAACGCGACCGACAGAAGCCTCAAGGGCTCATGCAGGACCGCCAGTTGGACGGGACGGTGTGCGTTCCCGACGTCCCACAGGCGGACCGTGCGGTCCCAACTCACGGTCGCCAGAACCGTGCTCCGCGGAGCGAAGGAGATCGAGACGACGTCGGAGGTGTGGCCGGTGAGTCGGCTCGTGTATGTCGTCGTGACGGTGCTCATGAGCTGATCGCGGACGTCGACCGTGTCCGCCAACCGGTACGCGGCCAGGTTCAACTGCGCGGCGAGCGCGGGGTTGTGCCGCCGTACCTCGGCCGCGTCCGCGGCGACCTTCCGTGCGATGGCCACATTGCGCTGCCGGACCGCCGAGTTGCGCCGGCACCAACGTCGGGCACGCACCCCCGCTGAGCCGCCGCGTCAGGCGAGGGGCTCGTGGTTGACCCAGATCGCCTTGTACGGGCGGCGGGCCTGCCAGCTGTCTATGAACTCGCCGATGCCGGGGAGGGCGAAGGCGGTGTTGAGGGCGTCGAGGTCGGCCAGGCCGAGCTGGACGACGGCGGACGCGACAGCCACCGGGGCGTGGTCGTCGCTGGGGGCGCGCAGGTGGTGGCGGGCGGCGAAGGACTGGAAGAGGCCGGTCCCCATGGACAGTTCCTCAAGCCCTTTCAGGTACTCGTCGAGCTCGTCCGAGGGAATCGGTTCGTCGAAGGCAACGATCATCGTGTGGTGAATCATGCTTCGATTTAACTGGTGGTTCTTGGTGAAGTCCAAGGCCGGTAGATTCTGGATCTATTCCTATGAGGAATGGCTGGGGTAGTAGCCTCGCGGCATGGCCGAGCTGGAGACCCGCGAGCTGGAGTACTTCGCTGCCCTCGCCGAGGAGCTGCATTTCGGCCGGGCGGCGCAGCGGCTGGGGATCGCGCAGCCCGCCTTGTCCAAGGCGGTGCGTCGGATGGAGGACCGGCTCGGGGTGGCGCTGGTGGAGCGCTCCAGCCGGCACGTCACCCTCACCTCCGCCGGGGAGGCGCTGCGGTTCCACGGACGCCATGCGTTGCTCGCCGTCGGGGCGGCGGTCGAGAAGGCCCGTCGGGCGGGCGAGCGGGAGACCCGGCTGCGTCTGGTGATCAAGCCCGGCGGGGACGCGGACCTGCTGTCCGGCATCCTGGCCGCCTACTCCCGCCGGCCCGACGCCCGCCAGGTGGACATCCTGTTCGGCGGGTCCACCGACCGCGCCGATCACGTGCGCGACGGCCGGGCGGACGCGGCTCTGCTTTACGCGCCGTTCGACGACCTGACCGGGCTGGATCACGAGACCCTGATGGTCGAGGGCCGGGTGGCGATCCTGCCGCCGGACCACCGGCTCGCCGGCCGCACCGAGGTGACCCTCGCGGACCTGGCCCACGAGACGCTGCCGCGCTGGAAGGGCGTACGCGGCAACGGGGTGCCCGGCATCGAGCCCAACTCCGGGTTCGGTCCCGAGGTCGCCGACGGTCCCGAGGTCGCCGACGGTGCCGAACTGACGCACATGATCCTGCTCGGACGAGCGATCGCGGTGCTGCCGCGTTCACTGGCCCGGCCTCTGCATCCGGGGCTCGTCCATGTTCCGGTGGCCGACGCACCGCGTAGCGCGCTGGTCCTCGCCTGGGCGCAGGAGGACCGGCGGCGACTGGTCGCGGACTTCGTCGCCTCAGCGGTGGAGGCGGCGCAGGGCTGAGCCCGTTCCGCCGCTTGCCGAGTCTGGCTCGCCCTTGGATTTGCCAGCTCCGATTGAAACCGTTCAATCCCTTCGCGTCCACCTCGCGTGCCGACTCCACCCAGAGCGATCGCGAAGTGGCCGTGTCAGGAAAACAGTTGCACGCTGATTGACCCCGACCTCACCAGGCTCTACGTTACCCACGCCTCTCAACTCTGAATCGATTCATCCATTGTGTGCGGGTGAGGAGTCGTAGTGATCAGCAGGAGGAACATGCTCGCGGGCGCGATCGCCACGGTCGCGGCAGCAACCGTCGGCAGCGGGCCGGCGATGGCCGCGCCGGCGTCCGGACAGACGCAGGCAGAGACACAGGCACAGCGCAACGGACTGCGCGTCACGGCGCCGACCGTGGAGTACGTCCGGCACCCGCTGGGGGTCGATGCGCAACGCCCCCGGCTGAGCTGGCCGTTGGCCTCCGACCGGACGGGTGCGCGCCAGACCGCCTATCAGATCCGCGTCGCCACCGCCGCGTCGCGCCTGTCCCGCCCGGACGTCTGGGACAGCGGGAAGGTCACGTCCGGCGAGTCGGTCCTCGTGTCCTACGGAGGTCCCGGCCTCAAGCCGCGGACGCGCTACCACTGGTCCGTACGCGTGTGGGACGCCGACGGCCATGTCTCCGGCTGGAGCGCGCCCTCGTGGTGGGAGACCGGACTGATGGATGCCGGGCAGTGGAGCGCCGACTGGATCTCCGCACCGGCGAGCCTCGTGGACGCGCCGTCCTTCGAGGGTGGTTCGTGGATCTGGTTCCCCGAGGGTGATCCGACGAGCAGCGTTCCGGCGGCCACCCGTTGGTTCCGTCGTACCGCCCAACTGCCCGACGGAATCACGTCGGCCACGCTCGCCATCACCGCCGACAACGTCTACGCCGTCTCCCTGAACGGAGTCGAGGTCGCCCACACCGACCTCGACACCGACAACGAGGACTGGAAACGCCCGGCGGTGATCGACGTACTGGGCCGCGTGCGGGCTGGCGACAACGTTATCGCCGTCGCCGCCACCAACGCGACCGAAGGCCCGGCGGGACTCGTCGCCACCCTTGTCGTCCGGACCGCCTCCGGTGAGCAGAAGGTGTTCACCGACGCCTCCTGGAAGACCACGAACCAGCAACCGGCCGACGGATGGCGGGAGTTGGAGTTCGACGACGCGGGCTGGCCGGCGGTCCGGGTGGCCGCGGCCTGGGGTGGCGGACCGTGGGGGCGTGTCGTCCCGGTGTCGTACGCCGTCACCCAACTGCGGCACGAATTCCGGCTGCCGCGTCGGAAGGTGTCCCGCGCGCGCCTGTACGCCACGGCGCTCGGCCTGTACGAGAGCCACCTCAACGGCAGCCGGGTGGGCCTCGACCAGCTCGCTCCCGGCTGGACGGACTACCGCACCCGCGTCCAGTACCAGACGTACGACGTCACCGAACTGCTGCGGCCCGGCACCAACGCCATCGGGGCGTATCTGGCACCCGGCTGGTACGCCGGCAACGTGGGCATGTTCGGGCCCGGTCAGTACGGCCAAGTTCCAGCGCTTCTGGCCCAGTTGGAGGTGGAGTACGCGGACGGGACGAGCGAGCGCATCGTGTCGGGCGCCGACTGGCGGGCCACCGCAGGGCCGATCGTCACCGCCGATCTGCTGAACGGCGAGACGTACGACGCGCGCAAGGAGACCCCCGGTTGGGCCTCGCCCGGCTTCGACGACACCGGCTGGCTCGGTGTGCGAGGCATGGGTGGCGTCGGCGACCTCGGTCCCGACCTGATCGTCGCGCAGGTGGACGGTCCGGTGCGGGTGGAGCGGGAGCTGAAACCGACGAAGATCACCCAACCCAAGCCCGGCGTCCACGTGTTGGACCTGGGCCAGAACATGGTCGGCTCGGTGCGGCTGCGCGTGTCGGGCGACGCGGGGACGACCGTCCGGCTCAGACACGCCGAGGTACTCAACCCCGACGGCACCATCTACACCGCGAACCTGCGGACCGCCGCGGCGACCGACACGTACACCCTCAAGGGCGGCGGAAAAGAGGAGATCTACGAGCCCCGCTTCGCCTTCCACGGTTTCCGGTACGTCGAGGTGACCGGATTCCCCGGCACTCCCTCGGCGGGAGCCGTCACCGGCCGCGTCATGCATACGTCCGCCCCCTTCACCCTCGACTTCGAGACCGACGTACCGATGCTCAACCAGCTGCACCACAACATCACTTGGGGCCAGCGCGGCAACTTCCTCTCCGTTCCGACGGACACACCCGCGCGCGACGAGCGCCTGGGCTGGACGGGAGACATCAACGTCTTCGCGCCCACGGCCGCGTACACGATGGAGTCGGCCCGCTTCCTGTCCAAGTGGCTCGTCGACCTCCGGGACTCCCGGACCGCGGAGGGCGCGTTCACGGACGTGGCACCGATGGTCGGCACGGTCGGCAACGGCACGGCCGGCTGGGGCGACGCGGGGGTCACGGTCCCCTGGTCCCTCTACCAGGCGTACGGCGACCGCCAAGTCCTCGCGGATGCCTGGCCGTCCGTCCAGACCTGGCTGGCGTACCTGGAGAAGAACAGCGCCGGACTGCTGCGCCCGGACCAGGGATACGGCGACTGGCTGAACGTCGAGGACGAGACCCCCAAGGACGTCATCGCCACCGCGTACTTCGCGCACAGCGCCGACCTCGCGGCCCGCATGGCCGAGGCGCTCGGCAAGGACGCCGCGCCCTACCTCGATCTCTTCCAACGGGTACGAACGGCCTTCCAGGGCGCCTACCTCGCCTCCGACGGCAGGATCAAGGGCGATACGCAGACGGCCTACGTCCTGGCGCTGTCGATGAACCTGCTGCCGGACGCGTCGCGAAAGCCCGCGGCCGACCGTCTCGTCGCCCTGATCGAGGCCAAGGACTGGCACCTGTCGACAGGTTTCCTCGGTACTCCCCGACTGCTTCCCGTCCTGACCGACACGGGCCACACCGATGTCGCCTACCGCCTGCTGCAGCAGCGGTCCTTCCCCAGTTGGGGCTACCAGATCGACCGGGGTTCCACCACGATGTGGGAACGCTGGGACTCCATCCGGCCCGACGGCAGCTTCCAGGACGCGGGCATGAACTCCTTCAACCACTATGCCTACGGCTCGGTGGGGGAATGGATGTACACGAACATCGCCGGTATCGCGGCGGGCCGGCCCGGCTACCGCGAGATCGTCATCCGCCCCCGCCCCGGCGGAGCCGTCACCACCGCCCGCGCCACGTTCACCTCGGTCTACGGCCCGGTCTCCACCCATTGGCGGCAGCGCTCCGGCCGATTCACGCTGACCTGCGCGGTGCCGCCCAACACGACCGCCGAGGTGTGGATCCCCGCGTCCACCCCGGACGCGGTGACCCACACGCACGGAACGTACCTGCGCCAGGAGGACGACTGCGCGGTGTACCGGGTCGGCTCCGGCACTCACCGCTTCACCGCCTGATCAAGGGGTGCGGCTGCCCGGAGCGGTCACCGTCCCGGGCAGCCGAGGGGTCGGACGGCGGGCCCTGTGGCAGTTGGTGCCCGCCCTTGGCCGGGGCTCCGGAATCGCCACGCCCTCCCCATGGTCATTCCACTTGCTCGCGAGAGGTTGCGGGGCGCTGCCCGCCATCGGAGGTTTCCGACGATCCTGCATCCGATCGCTGTGCAGTCTCGACCGCCTTGCGAGCATCGGCGAGGTTGTTGCGGCTGGTCACGGTGGAGGGGTGGATATCGCCCAGCACTTGCTCCCGCTGGGCGAGGGTGACCTCGTACAGCGGAAGGGCACGAGCCGGATCCCCCGCCGCTTCGTAGGCAATGGCGAGGTTGCTGCGGCTGGTCAACGTGGAGGGGTGGGTGTCGCCCAGGACTTGCTCCCGCTGAGCCAGAGTGACCTCGTACAGAGCGACCGCCCGTTCCACATCCCCCGCCGCCCTGCAAGCGCCGGCGAGAAGGCTGCGGCTGACCAAGGTGTCCGGGTGGGTGTCGCCCAGCATCTGCTCCCGCTGGGCCAGATTGACCTCATAGAGAGCGACCGCCCGCCCCGCATCCCCCGCCTTTTTGTAGGCGTGGGCCAGGTTGCCGCGGCTGGCCAGAGTGTCCGGGTGAGTGTCGCCGAGCACCTGTTCCCGCTGGGCGAGGGTGGCCTCGTACAGCGGAGTGGCCCGCCCCGGATCCCCTGCCGCTGTATAGGCGTGGGCCAGGCTGTTACGTCTGGCCCAGGTGTCGGCGTGAGTGTCGCCGAGCACCCGCTCGGACCGGGTGAGGGTGGCTTCGTAGAGAGCGATGGCCCGCGCCAGATCCCCCGCCGCCTCGTAGGCCCCGGCGAGGCTGCTGCCACTGCTCAGCGTGTCGGGGTGGGTGTCGCCGAGCACCCGCTCCCGCTGAGCCAGAGTGACCTCGAACAGCGAGATGGCGAGCTCCACATCCCCCGCCGCCTCATAGGCGTAGGCCAGGTTGTTGCGGGTGTTCAATGTGCGCGGGTGGTTGTTGCCGAGCACCTGTTCCCGCTGGGCGAGGGTGGCTTCGTAGAGGGCGGTCGCCCGGGCCAGATCCCCCGCCGCCTTGTAGGCATGGGCCAGGCTGTTGCGGCTGATCAGGGTGTCGGGGTGGGTGTCGCCGAGCACCCGCTCCTGCTGGGCGAGGGTGGCCTCGTAGAGAGCGATCGCCCGGCCCGGATCCCCCGCCGCCTCGTAGGCGGCGGCAAGGCTGCTACGGGTTTTCAAGGTGTGCGGATTGGTGTCGCCCAGTACCCGCTCCCGCTGGGCGAGGGTGGCCTCGTACAGCGGGACGGCCCGTCCCAGATCCCCCGCCTTCTTGTAGGCAAGGGCGAGGTTGTTGCGGCTGGTGAGAGTGGCGGGGTGGATGTCGCCGAGCACCTGCTCCCGCAGGGCGAGGGTGGCCTCGAACAGGGGAGTGGCGCGCTCCAGATCCTCCGCCGCCAGATACGCGAGGGCGAGGTTGTTGCGGGTGTTCAAGGTGAATCTGTGGGTGCCCCCGAGCACCTCCTCCCGCTGGGCGAGGGTGGCCTCGTAGAGAGCGATCGCCCGCCCCAGATCCCCCGCCTCCTCATAGGCACCGGCGAGACTGTTGCGGCTGACCAGGGTGTCGGGGTGCGTATCGCCGAGCACCTGCTCCTGCTGAGCGAGAGCCGCCTCGTAGAGAGCGATCGCCCGGCCCAGATCCCCCGACTCCTCGTAGGCGGCGGCGAGGTCGGTACGGCTGATCAGGGTGTCGGGGGCGGTGTCGCCGAGCACCTGCTCCTGCTGAGCGAGAGCCGCCTCGTAGAGAGCGATCGCCCGGCCCAGATCCCCCGCCGCCTTGTAGGCGCCGGCGAGGTTGGTACGGCTGGTGAGGGTGGAGGGATGGGTGTCCCCCAGCGCCTGTTCGGACTCCGCGAGGACAGCTCTGCGCAGGGGGATGGAATGAGCGTCGCGGCCCTGCCTGAACAGATACCGGGCGGCGGCTCGAAAAAGGCCGGCGGTCCGGGGTGAGGCGGGACGGCTCAGCGATGTGGATTCGGCCAGGGCGAAGACATGAGGGAGCAGACGCTCCCACCGCGTGTTCACCTCCGTAGCGCCATCGGTCCCGTCAGGAACGGCCTCCCTCAGAACCTGTTCGGCTTCCTGCCGGCCCGGGGCAGCACCGTCGGGATCAGGTGTGGCGCGGGTACGCAGCACCATCTGCACCAGACGGTGCACGGTGATCGCCCGACGGTCGGCGGTGAAGGCGATCATGTTGTAGGCGTGGAGCACGCCCAGCGCGTCGCCCAGGGCGATCGGGTCGGTGGCCAGCGGGGCGAGGAGATCCCGGGGGATGTCGTCCGGGGCCAGCCACGCGAGCGTGTGCAGCAGTTCGAGAGCCAGCGGGTCACGGTCTTCGATCGCGCTCAGAGTGTGGAGCCAGATACGGGCGATCGTGCGTTCCGGGTCGGTTCCGTCCGCCGCCCTGTCGAGGCCCCGTCCCAGCAACTGCCGGTACAGGCCCAGATCGGTGCCGGTCTGGAAGAGATAGGCCCCCACCTGCTCCAGCGCCAAGGGCAGATACCCGAGTTCGGCGGCCAGATCACTGGCCTGGCGTCGCTGCTCCGCGGAAGGGGACCGTCCCTGTCCGAGAGCGAGTGTGCACAGCAGCTCTGCTGACGCGTCCGGGTCCATCACGTCCAAAACCATGGTGGGGGCGATGGTGTGCCAGCCTGTCGCCTTGCGGCTGGTCGCCAGGCGATGGCCGTCCGACAGGGCACCGAGGTAGTGGCGCAGGTCGGTCGGGTCCTCGACGTTGTCGAAGATCAGCAGCCAGCCCGGATGCCATTGCAGCCAGACGATCGCCCATGCCGCTCGGTCCTCAACTCTCACCGCGGCGGCCCATTGCGGGCACAACCTCATGGCCAGCGCGGCCAGACTCGTGATGATCTGGTCGGTGGACTCGGCAGTGATCCACCACACCAGCGTGTAATCCGACCGGTACTCATGGGCGTAGTGCAGCGCGAGAGAACTCTTCCCGATCCCGCCCAGCCCGTGGATGACCCGCGTCCCGGAGGGGGCTTGAGTCACCGCGGCCTCACCGTCCCGGTCCAACAGCCCCCGTAGCCGCTTCAGTTCCCGGTCCCGGCCCACGAACACCCCGGACGCCGATCCCGGAAGATTCGCCGCCCCCGGCGGCGCGCTCACCTCCCGCGCCCAGCGCACCGCCTCCGGCGGCAGCATCACAACCCGGGCACCATCACCCGTGATCGCCACTTCGATGCGGCCGGCAGCCGCGACCGATCGCGGGCCCAGAGCCTGTGGCCCGCCTGCCGCGGCCTGGTGATCACTGGTCACGGCTGAGCGAGACGTTGTCACCGGTGACCGCGGTACCGATCGTCTGGGCGGCGATGGAGCGCTCACCCGACGCGGTCACAGTCACCGGTCCAGCGACAGAAGGCAGCAGTCCGGCCAGTTCCCGCAGCAACTCGGCGTCCTCGCGTACCGCGCGCCGGAGCTGCTGCCGCAGTGCCGCGGCCGCGTCCTCATCGTCGACTGCCTCGGCCGCGTCCTGCACCGCGGCCTCCAGTTCGGCACGCCCCTGCTCGTCCCGACGGCGCCACACCGACTGCAGCATGCGCCGCCCCACGTTCGCCGTCGCATCGACAGCGGCGTTCTCCGTCCGGGTCAGCACTCCCGCGCCATAGGCCCCCAGGGCCGCCGTCAGGTACGGGCCCGCCTGCCCCACAAACTGAACGATCTCCGCACTCATCCCCGACTCCTTGGCCTGCGGCCCTGCTTGTACCGCAGACTCAGCATAGGGAAACGCCACGGGCGCGGCTCTCCCGAACAGACCGACGCGGTGAACCCGTGATCGTGGTCGGTCGCCGTCAGCCCGCCAGTAGGCTGGGGCAGCTGCGGCATCCCCACCAACACCCGTCCCCGCAAAGGGACATGGCCGGCAGCGGTCGAGTCGTCTCCCTGCGTGAGGATGGAACTGAAGGTGCTGATAGCGGGCCGGTACCGGCTGAACACCACCATCGGACGCGGCGCGATGGGAGAGGTCTGGCAGGCGTACGACGAGATGGGCCGCAGACCGGTGGCCGTCAAACTCCTGCACGCCCAGAACTCCGAACCCACCGCCGCCGCCCGCTTCCGCCTGGAGGCCCAGACCGCGGGCCGGCTCAGCCACCCCCATGTGGTCGGCGTCCTCGACTTCGGTGAGCAGGAGGGCCGTCTGTTCCTGGTGATGGAGCTGGTCGAGGGCGACAGTCTCGCCCACTTGCTGACCCAGGCGGGCTCCCTGCCGGCCGAGGAAGTCGCCCGCATCGCCGCCCAGTCGGCCGCCGGGCTCGCCGCCGCACACGAACAGGGCATCGTGCACCGGGACATCAAGCCCGGCAACCTCCTCCTCGACGCCGACCGGTCCGTGAAGATCGGCGACTTCGGCATCGCGCAGTTCATGAACGACCCGGGAGGGGCGCTCACCGCGACCGGCCAACTCGTCGGAACCAGCCTGTACATCGCCCCCGAACGTGCCCTCGGCCAGGCCGCCGGGCCGGCGTCCGACGTCTACTCGCTCGGCTGCGTGCTCTACCAACTCCTCACCGGACAACCGCCGTTCCGCGCCGGCAGCCCCATAGCCGTCCTCCACCACCACCTCGACACGGCCCCCGTACCACCGAGGGAGCTCGGCGCCAGACTGCCGCCCGCCTTCGAGAACTACTTACTCGGTCTCCTCGCCAAGCGACCCGAGGACCGCCCCACGGCGCGGCAGGCGGCCGAGTGGTTCGCCGCAGGCGCCTGGAGAGGGCGTCCCGAGCCCCTCCCCGCAGCCGTACCGCACCCCGAGCCGCACGCGACCCCCTGGAATCCGTCCGTGGGGTCCAGCTGGAACTCGGCTCCCGGCTCCGCGACCACATACGCCTTCCCGTCCGCCGTCACCAGTACCGCTCCGTCCCACCGGACCCGACGTCGGCAACGAACAGGACTCCGCGCCGTCGTCGTACCTCGATCCAGGGCAGCGGGCACCATCGCCGCCGTGGTCGTCTTCCTCGCCGCACTGCTGGTCGGCGTGGCCTTGTTCTCCCCCGACCACAGCTCGGCGGATACACCACCGACTGATCCGCCCCGCACCACGAGCACCACCCCAGCACCCCCTCAGCCCTGACCTCTCCTCCGACCAGCGGCAAGGCGCCCGGAAGTGAGAGGTCCGCTTCGCCCACGCGGCTTCGGCCCGTGCTGTCGTCACACCCCGGCCCTCAACCCCGGCCCTCAAGGGTGACGGCACCCCGATCGCCGCCGCGAGTTGCTCGGCCGGATCCTCGCACCGATCCGCGGACCTCCCGTATCCCCGTCCTGCGTCCCCTCCCTTTGACGACGGCGGGGGAGCTCTCGTACCGCTCGTACCGCTCCACGGCGGCTTGATCACCTGACTGGGCACCAACTGCACGAACCTCCGGCCGGCCGCTTCGGCCGAAGTCGGCCTACCCCCGCCGGGCGCGGCTGGGCACACTGACCGCACCACAGCACGCGGGCACAGCACGCCCGTTGACCCATCGGACGTGCTCCGACCTGACCTACCGACCTCGGGGAGACTGGCTGATGAGAGCACCCCGTACCACCATCAGGCGTTCGCGAACGATCGCCTCGGTGTTGAGCCTGCTCATCGTGACCGCCCTCGCGGTATCCGACACCGGCGCGTCCGCAGCGCCCAAGGTCGGCGCCGCACCGTCCGGCGCCTCGGTGACCGGCGTGACCTCTGCCGTCGAGTCCCTGGGAATCGCCGGGACGACCTGGGCCGTCGACGAGCGCACCGGGAAGCTGCGGGTGCTCGCCGATTCCACGGTTTCGGACTCGGACCTGGTCCGACTGCGCGAGTCCGCCCGGCAGTTCGCGGGTGCCATGTCCGTCGAGCGAGTCGGCGGACGACTGCGCACCCTCCTGTCGGGCGGCGACGGCGTCTACGCGGCCGCCTGGCGCTGCTCGGCCGGGGTCAACGTACAAAGTGGCTCCACGTACTACTTCGTCACCGCCGGCCATTGCACCGACGGCGCGTCCACCTGGTACACCACTTCTGGCCTGACCACGACGATCGGCCCGACCGTCGCCACCAGCTTCCCCAGCGACGACTTCGGTGTCGTCCGTTACACCAACCCGGCTGTCCCACACCCCGGCACCATCGGATCCGTCGACATCACCGGGACCGCGACCGCCTACCCCGGCCAGAGCGTCTGCCGTCGGGGAGCGACCACCGGTGTCCGCTGCGGCGTGGTCACCGCACTGAACGCGACCGTCAACTACGGGAGCGGAGCGGTCGTCTACGGGCTGATCCAGACCAATATCTGCGCCGAGCCGGGCGACAGCGGCGGCCCGCTCTACGCCGGCGACAAGGTCATCGGCATCCTCTCCGGGGGCTCCGGGAACTGTGCGGCGGGAGGGAGCACTTACTACCAGCCGATCCAGGAAGTGCTCAACGCCTATGGGCTGTCCGTCTATTGACGAAGAGTCGGTCGCCGGGACGGTGGCGGGAAGGGTTCGACATACGGAATTGGGGCGCCGGTCAGATCTCTCAGCAGCGACGGCAGCAGTCGGTCGGTGGGCTGGTCCGGCAGCATCACCAGGGCGTGCGCGCGGGCGGCGTCCGCGCCCCACTGGGCCGTACGGACCAGCTCCGCCTCGACGTCCGGGTCCTTCTCGAACACGAAGACCATGGCCCGCGCCCGACCCCAGGCGCCATGTGCCGGATCCCCAACAGCCGGAGGAGCGCGGGAACATCACCGGGCACGCCCAGCTCCAGAGAGGTCCGCCTGCGCACCCACGGATCGTCGTCGTCCATCAGCGCGGGCAGGATGAAGGTGGTGCGGGAACGGGGTGACGAGCGGTCCAAGCCGTCGCGCACATGCGCAACCGCGCTCTGACCGCGCTCTGACCGCGTGATCAAGACAGCCGTCATCGAACCCTGACCTGCAAAATCACGGCCTTCTGCAACACGCCTCCGCCAGACGCTGAGTGGGCTCCGTAAGCAGGCCGGCCCCGCCACGTCCCTCCACTCGACAACCGCGAAGTCGACGGCTCCGCGCAACGACGCGCTCTCGATCCTCCGCAAACACAACGCCGGGGCAGAAGCCCTGGATTCGATCGTGGAAAGGAGCATCGCCGCCCGCTGACAACAACTCGCAGAGCTCCGCAAGCCCAAGCCCTACGAGGAGTTCGGACGCCCAGGCAGAAGGGCGCGTCGATCACCCTCTGGCCGACGACAGGCGGCAGCCAGGGTGGTGGCCGCTACATGTCCAGGGTCGTACCCATGCCGTTGGCGCGGGCGACTTCGTGGACCACCGCCGCCGCGGCAACGTCGAGGGCGGCGTGGCCCGTCGACTTGAAGACCGTCAACTCGGTCGGTCCTCGACGGCCGGGATGACGGCCGTCGAGGACCGAGCCGAGGAGGGTGATCCGGTGTGCCGGGATGTCCTGCAGTTCGTGGGCCCCGGCCGGCGGAGCCGAGGCGGCTGCACCCGGCCATTCGGCGAAGAGGGAGCCGGCGCGGACGGTGTCGGGGGCGAGTTCGTGGCCGTGGGAACCGCCGACGGAGCTGATGTGGGCGCCCTCGGCCGGCCACGACGGGTCGAGCACGGGTTCGCGGGCGCTGGTGCAGCAGAACACGACGTCGGCCCCGCGGGCCGCCTCCTCGACGGAGCCCGCGGAGGCGTTCGGGTGCAGTTCCGCGAGCCGTCGGGCGCGCTCAAGGTCGTGTCCGCCCACGACGAGGGGAGCGTCGGCGTTGGTCGTGGCGAGGAGTTCGACCTGGGCACGGGCCTGAACTCCCGTGCCCAGTACGGCGATCCGGTCCGGGCGCGGGCGCGCCAGGGCGCGCATGGAGATGGTCGCGACGGCGGCGGTGCGCACGGCGGTGACCGGTTCGGCGTCCATGAGCGCGAGCGGACGGCCGTCGTGTTCGTCGAACAGAGCTACGACGCCACGGTGCGCGCTGCCGCCTGTCCGGCCGGGCACGGCGAAGACCGACACCAACTTGGCCGCCAGACCAAGGCCCGGCACGTAACCCGGCATCGCGCCGAGGAGCCCCGCGGGCGCCTGCGCGGCGATCCGGGCAGGGGCGGAGACCTCGCCGCGACTGATCGCGACGAGCGCCCGCGTGACCGCTGTCAGCACCCGCGCCGGATCCAGACAGGCCCGGGTCTGCGAGCGATCGAGGACCAGTACGCCGCTCACGCGGGATCCGCCTGCGGCATCGAGGAAAGGCCCGTCAGCGATTCCTGCAGCGCGTCCGTCGCGTCGCGGAGCTGCCGCTTCAGCTCGGACAGGTGCGGCTCGTCGAACTCGGCGCCGAGCCCGACCAGGGTGAGCGCGCAGATCGGCCACCCCTTCGCGGAGACCACGGCCCGGCTCACCGACGCGACGAGTTGCTCGGCGCGACCGCGCTCGAAGGCGTAACCGGTGCGCCCGGCCTGCTCGATGTCCGCCAGGAGACCTTCCGGCCCGGTGAGCGGATGACCGGCCTCCTCCGCCAGGCGCAGATAGGGGCGCCGCGCGTCCTTGTCGAGCAGCGCCACCAGGGCCACCGGACCCGCGAACCTGTGAACGGGGAGCATCTCGTCCCGCAGGTGATTGATCATCTCCAGCCGCGGCGGTCGTACGACGTCGATCACGCGCGAGTGATCGGCCTCCAGCACCTGAAGGTTGACCATCATGCCGGTGCGCTCCGAGAGGGCCTCCAGCATCGGACGGGCCACCGCGACAAGGGAGTTGTGCGCGGCCGAGTGCGACAGCTGGAGCGCGGCGGCGCCGAGGAGGTAGTGGTCGTCGGTGCGCAGCACCCAGCCTCGGCGGATCAGGTCGATCAGGACGCGGTAGGCCGTCGCGCGATGCAGACCGACCTCGCCCGCGAGTTCGCTGAGGCGCAACGGGCGGTCGGACCTGGCGAGCGCCTCGATCAGGTCCAGTGCCTTGTCGACAGCGGAGCTGGCTGGCTTCGACATGCGTGGCGCCCCCTGTCGCACTACGGTGCTACATTCTCGATGTTACGCATGAGGATACACATGTTACGCCTGACGTAACACCACGGCTTGCGTCCCACCACGGAGAGGGTCAATTCGATGGGTCATGAGGTTCTCGGTGCGCCCACTCCCTGGGCCCCGCCCGCGGCGGGCGCGGCGGTGGTCTACCGCGGGGCGACGGTGATCGACGGGACGGGCGGCCCGGCGCGGACGGCGACGTCGATCGTCACCGACGGCGCGACCATCCGGGCCGTCGTCCCCGACGCCGAGATCGCCGACAGCACAGCGAGGGTCGTCGACCTCACGGGACGCTTCGTCGTCCCCGGTCTGATCGACTCCCACCAGCACATCGCGACGCCACCCGATCGCGCCACCGCCGAGGCCATGCTGCGCCGGCAGGTCCACGGCGGTGTCACGGCGATCCGGGTCATGGCCGACGACCTCCGTCAGGTGGCCGAACTCGCCCGCGCCGCGCTGGTCGGCGAGATCCCCGGACCCGACATCCAGTTCGCCGCCCTCATGGCCGGGCCGACCTTCTTCGACGACCCGCGCACCCAGCAGGTCTCACAGGGCGGTACGCCCGGCGCCGTGCCGTGGATGCAGGCGATCACCGACGAGACCGACCTGCCCCTGGCGGTGGCGATGGCTCGGGGCACCGGTGCCCGGGCGGTCAAGATCTACGCCGACCTGCCCGCGGACACGGTCGCCGCACTCACGGCCGAGGCACACCGACAGGGGCTCGCCGTCTGGGCGCACGGCACGGTCTATCCCGCGAGCCCCGGTGACGTCGTCGACGCCGGCGTGGACACCGTCTCGCACGCCACGGCGCTCGCGCAGGAGGGCACCCGACACCCCTTGACCACGTACAAGGACAAGCCGCCCATCGAGTACGACCGGTTCGCGGACGGCGACGACCCGCACCTCCAGGCGCTGTTCGAGCGCATGTTGGCGCAGGGCACGATTCTTGACGCGACCTCCGGCATGTGGGCGAACTACTTCGCCCCCGAGGCGACGGATCCCGAGTCACAGGAGCGTGTTCGGGCCAACTCGCGTCTGGCGGCCGGGATCACCAACCACGCGTACCGCGTCGGCGTCCCCATCTCAGCGGGCGGCGACTACGAGAACGCCCCCGAGCACCCCTTCCCCGCGCTGCACGACGAGATGGTCTTCCTGGCGCGGGAATGCGGCATCCCCCCGGTGCAGGTCATTCGGTCGGCCACCCTGGTCGGCGCCATGAGCATGGGCGCACAGGACGTCATGGGCACGGTCGAGGAGGGCAAGCTCGCGAACTTCGCCGTCCTGTCGGGGAATCCCCTCGCCGACATAGCCCATCTCGCCGACATCGAGTTCGTGGTCAAACGCGGCTGCCGGTACGACCGTAGCGACTACCAGCCGGCCGCCCCCGGCCGCTGACAGCCCTCGGCCGCTGACAGCCACGAAAAACGCACCCCTGGAAGGGACACGACGCCCGATGACCGCCAATCCCCTTGCGGACAACGACCACTTCGAGCGCGACTACATGATCGTCAACGCGTTGGGTGTGCTGGACAACCCCAACGCGCCCCGCTCGTCGGCGACCGCCGGCCAGCTCGTCCAGACCGGCGAGGACATCACCATCGACGCGCGCACGCTGGCCGAGGCCCATGCCTCGGGGCTGACCGCGGTCAACATCACGCTCGGATACGTGATGGGTGACATGGACCCCTACGAGCACACGCTGCACGACATAGCGGTCTGGGACACGATCCTCCGTGACAACGCGGCCGACCTCGTCAAGGTGCGCACGGCGGCCGACCTCCACCAGGCGCGCCGCGACGGCCGGATCGGCGTCATCTACGGCTTCCAGAACGCCGTCGCGCTCGGCGACGACGTCACCCGCGTCGACACCTTCGACCGGCTCGGCGTACGCGTCATCCAGCTCACGTACAACCAGGCCAACGCACTCGGCGACGGTTCGATGGAGCCGCGCAACCGCGGTCTGACCCCCTTCGGCCGTGAGGTGATCCAGCGCCTGAACGACCGTCACCTCATGGTCGACCTCTCCCACAGCGGGGAGCGGACCTGCCTGGAGGCAGCCCGGATCTCCCGGCAGCCTGTCTCCATCAACCACACCGGCTGCCGCGCGCTCACCGACCTCCCACGCAACAAGACGGACGAGGAACTGCGCCTGGTCGCCTCGCGCGGAGGGTTCGTCGGCATCTACTTCATGCCGTTCCTCGACTCCTCCGGCCACGCCCGCGCCGCGGATGTCGTCGAGCACATCGACCACGCCGTCAACCTCTGCGGCGAGGATCATGTCGGCATCGGCACCGACGGTCCCGTCACCGCCATCGACGACCTGGACGCCTACCGTGCCGACCTCGCCGAGCAGGTCGCCCGGCGCCGGGAGGCCGGCGTCAGCGCGACGGGCGAGGGCGACGACGTCTACCCGTTCGTCGTCGACCTGCGGGGTGTCGACCAGTTCCACGAGCTGATCCGGCTGCTGGAGCAGCGCGGCTACCGCTCGGAACGCATCGAGAAGATCCTCGGCAAGAACTTCGCGGACTACGCGGAGCGCGTCTGGAGCTCTTGAGGCCGGCCTCGGGGGACGCCGGGCCCACGGCCGAGTTCCTCCACCGGCTCTCCGCGCGGCCGGTGGCTGTCGTAATCGATGGGGATGACCATCGACTACGCCGGCCGAAAGAGATGCACCTCAGCTCGGCCCGTTACTCGTACCGGTACTTCAGCGAGTCCGCCTCCGTCTGCTCGATGTCGGCGATGGTCAGCTCCGGCATCCGCAGTTGGGCCAGCGTCACCTCGGCCGAGGCCGGCTGGGCGTCCGCCGGGAGCCACTGCTCCGGCTTCCAAGCGCCGCTGCGCAGCAGCGACTTGGGGCAGTGCGGGTAGACCTCCTCGATCCCCAGCACCAGCGCACTGGCCGGCGGCTTGCCCACGGCGGTCAGCTGCGACAGCAGTTGCGGGCGGGTGGAGACGACAGCCCGGCCGTTCACCCGCAGCGTGGTGGTCCGCCCGGGGATGACGAACAGCAGCCCGGCCCGTCCGGTGGCGATGACGTTCTGCAGAGTGTCCAGCCGCTTGTTGCCGGTCGCGTCCGGTATCGCCACTGTCCGTGCGTCCAGGACGGCGACGAACCCGGCGGGGCCGCCGCGCGGCGAGACGTCGCAGTTTCCCTCGGCGTCCACGCTGGCGACCAGGACCAGCGATGAGCAGCCGATCAACTGCCGGGTCTGCTCGGTGAGTTCCGTCATCTGCTTCCGCACGGCCGCGTCGCCGGGGAGGTCGTAGACCTGGCGCAACGCCTCCTGGTCGGGCACGGCGTCGACGCGGAGCATGTCGAAGGCACTGCCGGCAAGGGATGTCGTCATGCCTCCGACCCTAATGGGCCGACCTGCGACTGATCTTGGTCGGTGAGGGCGGGCACAGAGAGACGGCCGCGCAAGTTGCCTGGTGTGTGACGGCCAAACAGACCCGCTCGGCCACGTCCCGCCCTGCCTTCTGTGGGCTGTCGCGCCAACATCTGGGCGAGTTGTCCGCGGCACTCGCCCCGCCCCAGGTGGCGCGCTACGAGTCCGGGCGTCACGGGCGACGTCAGAGGCCGCGACATGGGCGGCGATGCCCGAGCTGCCCGCCTGTTCCGGCCCCACTCAGCCGCCATGGGTGTTCGGCGGTGCCGCCCAACTGCGCGCCGTCGCGGCCCGGACTTCTCCGCGAACCGGGCAAGCTCAGCACCCACACCTGTGTGAGAAATGCCTTTCTCGCTTGACTGCTCGTGCCTCACCGCCAACCTGTCGCGAGGTGCGGAGCGAGGACCACCTCTCGGGGCTCGGTGCGGCCCTGGTCGAGGCGTTCCACGGCGGCGGCCACCTCGTAACGCGCCTGCTCCTCGGCTCCTGGCTGACCGTGGTCAGGTCGAAGCAGCTCAGGCGGGAGAGTCTGTCGTCGTATCCCGCGACGGACACCTCGCCGGGGACGGAGACACCGGCACGGGCAAGACCCGCCAGCACGCCGATCGCGCTCTGGTCGTTGAACGCGGCCACGGCGGTGGTCAGTTCGCCCGCGTCGAGGAGGTGGCGCGCGGCGCGCTCACCGGCCGCCTCGGTGTTGTCTCCGCGCAGCACCCTGATGTGCGCGTCCAGACCGTGGCGCCGCAAGGCGATGCGATGTCCGCGGCGCCGGTCGGTGGCGATCACGCCCCTGCCGCCGTCGACGTACGTGATGATCCGCGTATGAACTGCGGAACCTGTGCGCGAGGGGCGGCCCTTCCGGGTGCCGCTCGCATCACAGCGTCGCGAGGTCATCCACGTAGGTCAAAGTAGTGCCTCAGGACGGATCGGCAGGTCCGTCAGGCGTTTGCCCGTCGCGTTGAACTCCGCGTTGCCGATGGCGGGCGCCACCCCGACGATGGTGATCTCACCGAGTCCCTTCACGCCGATCGGATCGGCCTGCGGGTCCTCGGTGTTGACGAAGGCGGCGTCGAGGTCGGGGACGTCCGCGTTCACCGGCACAAGGTAGTCGGCGAGGCTCACGTTGACGATGCGGCCGTCGCGGTGGTCGGTGACGGTGCCTTCGAGGAGGGCCATTCCGATGCCGCCGACCATGCCGCCGATGGCCTGGCTGCGGGCGAGTTTGGGGCTGATCACCCGCCCTACGTCGTACGCCGCGAAGATCCGCCGTACGCGGACGAGGCCCAGCAGGGGATCGACGGAGACTTCGGCGAAGACGGCTCCGTAGCCGTAGGAGGAGATCCTTGAATCGGCGTCGCCCGGGCCCCAGTTGCCGGTGATGTCGAGGCTGGGCAGACCGGCGCGGCGCAGGATGTCCCGGTAGCTGTCCCGGGCTCCCCCGTCGGCGGCCGACAGATAGCCGTCGCGGACGTGCACATCCGCCGGATTCGCGCCGTGGAGAGGCGAGTCGGTGTCTGCTACCGCCCTGCGGATGAACTCCGCCTTCAGCGCGTTGCAGGTGGTGTGCGCGGCCGAGCCCACGCTCGCCATGGTGGTGGCCGCCGCGTGCAGGGGCGCGGTGGGGTAGCTGGAGTCGCCCAACCGGAAGGTGACCGCCGAGGCGGGCAGCCCCAGGGCGTCCGCGGCGACCTGCATGACCGAGGTGGTGGTGCCGGGGCCCATGTCCGCGGAGGCCGCGAAGACTTCGGCGGTGCCGTCGGCGTGGATCCGGGCCCGTGCGCTGGAGTCGCGTCGGTTGTTGTGGTAGCTGGCGGTGGCCATCCCCATGCCGATGAGCAGGTCGCCGTCCGTGCGCGAGCCCGGCTCGGCGCGCCTCCGGGACCAGCCGAAGCGGCGTGCGCCGGTCTCGTAGCACTCACGCAACTTCCGTGTGGAGAAGGGGAGTTGTGTGACCTCGTCCTGGGTCGGCTCGTTGCGCATCCGCAACTCGACGGGATCCACGGCCAGTTCGTGCGCGAGCTGGTCCATCGCGGTTTCCAGGGCGAAGTTGCCGAGCACCACACCCGGGCCTCGCATGGAGCACGGGGAGTGGACGTCGACGGGCGTGACCCGGTAGGCGGTACGGGTGTTGGGGACGCCGTAGAGGAACTGCGGCAGGTCGGTCAGGCCGTCCGTGTAGGACTGGTAGCGCGCGTTCTCGATACGGACCTCGTAGACGAGAGCGTTGACGCGGCCGGCCGCAGTGCTTCCGAGGGCGATCCGGTGCCGGCTGGCCGGCCGGAACCCGGTGCCGTAGAAGAACTGACGCCTGGTCAGAACCACCTTGACGGGCCTGTCGACCTCGCGCGCGGCGAACGCGGCCAGGATGACATGGTCGTAGGCCTGGATTGCGCTGCCGAACCCTCCTCCCAGGAACTCGTTGTGCACACGTACGTCGCCGACGGCGATGCCGAGCGCGCCGGCCACCGTGCGAGCGGCGCCCTGTGCCCACTGGGACTTGTCCCAGAGCGTCAGCCGTCCGTCCTGCCACCGGGCGATGGTCGAGGGCAGTTCGATGGGGTTGTGGTTCTCCCGGGCACTGGTGAGTTCCAGGTCCACCTTCACCTGCGCCGAACCAAGCGCGCCCGCCGGGTCGCCCCGGCTGTAGTCGGGCTCGTCGGCCGGTGTCTGCGACGGGGCGTCCGGATCGTCGAAGTCGGTGACCGCGTCCTGCCGTTCATACGTCGCTTCAACCAGCGAGGCGCCATGGGTCGCCGCCTCCAGGGTCTCCGCGACGACGACGGCGATGGGCTGGCCGTAGAAGGCGATTCGATCGACGGGGTGGGCAAGTCGCAGGCTGCCGAAGTCGGTCAGGACGTGCAGGACGCCCGGGTGGCCGAGCGCCGCGTCCACCGAGATCCGGCTCACCGTGGCGCGGGCCACCGTGCCGTTGACGATCACGCCGTACAACAGGCCTCCGACGCGGTGCTCGGCCGAGTAGGTGGCCGCGCCGGTCACCTTGCGGCGGGCGTCGACGCGGGAGAGCGGCTGCCCGACGACGGTCGTCGCCATCACTGTCCTCCGATCGTCATGAGCTGGCGGCGCACGGTCCGTTCGACCAGCCGCACCTTGAAGGCGTTCTCGGACAGCGGTACGGCACCCTCGGCCGCGAGGGCCGCGGCATCCGTCCACGTCCGGCGCCCCGGCCGCTTGCCGACGAGCGCCTCCTCCACCTTGGGCAGCCGCCACGGCACGGTCGCCACACCACCGACGGCCACCCTGGCGCCCCGCACCACGCCGCCCCTGATGTCCAGCGCCACCGCGGCGGACGCGAGGGCGAACTCGTACGACTGCCGGTCGCGGACCTTCAGATAACCCGAGCGGCGCGTGTGCGCTCCCGCGGGAACGGTCAGGGAGGTGATGGGTTCGCCCGGCCGGAGCGAGTGCTCGTCCTGGAGCGTGTCCCCGGGGCGGAGGAAGAAGTCCTGGACCGGGATGGAGCGGGTGCCGTCGAGGCCCCGTACCTGGATCACGGCGTCCAGCGCCACGAGGGCGACTGCCAGGTCGGACGGGTGAGTTGCCACGCAGTGGGTGCTCGTCCCCAGGATCGCCTGCATACGGTTGTCACCGTGCCGGGCGTCGCAACCCGAGCCCGGGTCACGGCGGTTGCATGCGGAGTGGACGTCCCGGAAGTAAGGACAGCGGGGCCGCTGCATGATGTTGCCCCCGATGGAGGCCATGTTGCGCAGCTGAGCCGAGGCGCCGAGTTCGAGGGCCTGCGAGAGGAGGGGGTACGTGGCGCGCACCTCCGGATGCGCGGCGAGCTCGCTCATCCGGACCAGGGAACCGACGTGCAGCCCTTGTCGGGTGACGGTGATGTCCTTGTACGGCAGCCCGTTGATGTCGACCACGTGCGCGGGGCGCTCGACGGTCTCCCGCATGAGGTCGACCAGTGTGGTCCCGCCGGCGATGTAACGGCCGTAGCGGGCACCGGCGTTGAGCGCGGCGGTGACGGTGGAGACTCGGCTGAAGGCGAAGGGATGCACGCGGTCACGCCTCCTTGGCCGTCTGCTCGATGGCGGAGACGATGTTCGTGTACGCCCCGCACCGGCACAGGTTGCCGCTCATCCACTCGCGGATCTCCTCCCGGGAGCCGGTGTGGCCCTCGGCGATACAGGCGACGCCCGACATGAGCTGCCCCGGCGTGCAGTAGCCGCACTGAAGGCCGTCGTGGTCGATGAACGCCTGTTGCAGCGGGTGCAGTTGCTCGCCCCGGGCGAGCCCCTCGATCGTGGCGACGCGCGCGCCCTGGTGCATCACGGCGAGGGTGAGGCAGGCGTTCACCCTCCGGTCGTCCACGAGCACCGTGCAGGCTCCGCAGGCGCCCTGGTCGCAGCCCTTCTTCGTGCCGGGGAGGTCCAGGTGCTCGCGGAGGAGGTCTACCCACGGAGTCGGGCGCGGGCCGGCACGCCCGGCAGCTCAGCCGAGGAACGACAGCCGAACCTTCCTGTTCGAATTATCTCGATTCGTGTCGACCAGACACACCGACTGCCAAGTCCCCAACTCCAACCGCCCGCCCACCACCGGCAACGTCGCATGCGGCGGAACGAATGCCGGGAGGACGTGGTCGCGGCCGTGGCCCGGGCTGCCGTGGCGGTGTTGCCAGCGGTCGTCGGCCGGGAGGAGGGTGTGGAGGGCGGCGAGGAGGTCGTCGTCGCTGCCCGCGCCCGTTTCGATGATCGCGATTCCGGCCGTGGCGTGCGGGACGAAGAGGTTGAGGAGGCCGTCGCGGTCGGCGGCCGCTTCCCTCAGGAACGCCTCGCAGTCGCTCGTGAGGTCGACGACCCGCTCCCTGGAACCCGTGGTGATGTTCAGGACTCGCGTGGTGAAGGCATCTGACATGCCCCCATCCTGACCCATACGCCCGGTTGCACACGCGACCGGGCGCCCGCCGGTTGATATGAGGGGTCCAGTCCGCGAGACACCATTGACCGTGACCCGACGATCTGACTACTTTCGCCGCATGTTGCGTTCAGCTCTGCTCACCACGCGCGGTCACATCGACCTGCTGCGGGTGGCCTCCGCCGCGTGTCGCCGCGGCTGCTGACGCCCTTTTCCACCCCCTCGCCTTTCAGGCTCTCGCCTTCCGGCCTTCGTTCGCCGCCTGCCCGCACGCCCTCTGATCGGCACTGATCGACGTTGATCAGCGTCGGTTCAGCCGGTGTGGCGGCACCTGGGCCCACCCCCACCGGCCGCTCTCCTCCCCGTGGAGCTCCCATGAGCATCAGCCATGCGCCGCCCGGCGCATCCGAACCCGATATATCGCCTATATCAGTTGACAAGGGCAACGCGGCCGGCGGTGACCAGGTCGCCCTTGATCTCGACCTGGTCCCCATCACCCCCGCCTCCTCCCGCGGCACCCGCGTCCCGCGCTGGCTGCGTCGGACCTCCGGGCCCGTCCTGTTGCTTCTGCTGTGGCAACTCCTCAGCAGCACAGGCGTGTTGACCTCCGACGTGCTTGCCTCGCCGGGGCGGATCGCGCAGGTCGCCGGGGATCTGATCGGCAACGGTTCGCTGACCTCGGCGATGGGGACCTCGCTCCAGCGCGTGGCGTTCGGGCTGCTGTTCGGCACCCTGATCGGCACCGGACTCGCCCTGGTCTCCGGGCTGTTCAGGATCGGCGAGGACCTGGTGGACGCACCGGTGCAGATGCTGCGGACGGTGCCGTTCGTCGGTCTCATCCCGCTGTTCATCATCTGGTTCGGCATCGGCGAGGCCCCGAAGGTCGCCATCATCACGCTCGGCGTGACGTTCCCGCTCTACCTCAACGTGTACGCCGGAATCCGCGGTGTGGACTCCCAACTCATCGAGGCCGGAGAGTCGTTGGGACTGTCCCGGTGGGGACTCGTCCGGCACGTCGTGCTGCCGGGGGCGCTGCCCGGCGCGCTCACGGGGCTGCGCTACTCCCTCGGCATCGCCTGGCTCGCGCTGGTCTTCGCCGAGCAGATCAACGCGGACGCGGGCATCGGCTTCCTCATGGTGCAGGCGCGGGACTTCCTGCAGACCGACGTGATCGTGGTCTGCCTGATCGTCTACGCCTTCCTCGGTCTGCTGGCCGACTTCATCGTCCGCTCCCTCGAAAAGGTGCTGCTGCAATGGCGACCGACGTTCACCGGCCGGTGAGCCCCACCGTCACGCACGCCGTCCAGGTCGAGGGGCTGACCCGCTCCTTCGACGGCCGTGCCGTCATCGACAACCTCCGACTCGACGTCCGGCCGAGTGAGTTCGTCGCCCTGCTCGGTCGCAGCGGCTGCGGCAAGTCCACGCTGCTGCGGATCCTGGCCGGCCTCGACCGCGACATCCAGGGCACGGTCCTGGTGCCGCGCCGCAAGGCCGTCGCCTTCCAGGCACCCCGCCTGATGCCGTGGAAGAGGGTCTGGCGCAACGTGCTGCTGGGGCTGCCCGGCAAGCCGACCCGCTCCGTCGCCGAACAGGCCCTCACCGAGGTCGGCCTGAGCCACCGCTCCGACGCCTGGCCCAAGACCCTCTCCGGCGGTGAGGCCCAACGCGCCTCCCTGGCACGGGCGTTGGTGCGCGAGCCCGATCTGCTGCTGCTCGACGAGCCGTTCGGCGCGCTCGACGCGCTGACCCGCATCAAGGCCCAGCGGCTGGTCGGCGAGTTGTGGCAGCGGCGCGGCTGCGCCGTCCTGCTGGTCACACACGACGTCGAGGAGGCCGTCCTGCTCGCCGACCGCGTCCTGGTGATGGACGACGGCGTCATCGCGCACGAGCAGCGCATCGACCTCGACCGCCCGCGTGACATCACCGACCCCCGGTTCGCCGAACTGCGCGCCGGCCTGCTGGAACGGCTCGGCGTCGACACCACCGCCGAAGCCGCCTGAACTCCCCACCCCCACCACCGAGTTGAACAGAACGGAACCCCATGCGACGTCGCCTCGTCCCCGCCGCACTGCTTCTCCCCTTCGCCCTCCTGCTCACCGCCTGCGGTGGGAACTCGTCCGCCAGCACGGGGACCGACACCGACGGCACGGGCTCCGTCACGCTCAACGTCGGTGACCAGAAGGGTGGTTCGGAGGCCATCCTGCGGGCCGCCGGGGAGCTCAAGAACCTCAAGTACAAGATCAAGTGGTCCACCTTCACCTCCGGCCCGCCGCTCCTGGAGGCCGTCAACGCCAAGGCCGTCGACATCGGCGGAGTCGGCAACACCCCGCCGGTCTTCGCGGCCGGCGCCGGGTCGAAGATCTCGGTGGTGGCCGCCTGGCACGGCACGTCCGAGGGCGACGCCATCCTCGTACCGAACGGCTCGAAGCTGACCAAACCCCAGGAGCTGAAGGGCAAGTCGGTCGCGGTGGCGCAGGGTTCCTCCGCGCACTACCAGCTGGTCGCGTCCCTCAAGGCGGCCGGGCTGTCGCTGAGCGACGTGAAGGTCAAGTACCTCCAACCGGCCGACGCGCTCGCCGCGTTCACGTCCGGCAAGGTGGACGCGTGGGCGGTGTGGGACCCGTACACCTCCCAGATCCTCCAGGCCAAGCAGGGCCGCGTCCTGACCACCGGTCAGGGCGTGACCAACGGTCTCACCTTCCAGGTGGCGGCGCCGAACGCGCTGAAGGACAAGGAGAAGGCGGCCGCGATCAAGGACTATCTGGCGCGGCTTGACCGGGCCACGGAGTGGGTCTACAGCCACCAGGAGGAGTGGGCCAAAGTCTGGGCGAAGGACACCGGGCTGCCCTACGAGACCGCGCTGGCCTCGGTGAAGCGCACCAACTCCACCCGGGTGACGGTCGCGGTCGACAAGGGGGTCGTCGCCTCCGAGCAGGAAATCGCGGACACCTTCACCGAGTTGAAGCTCATCCCGAAGAAGGTCGACTTCGCCGACTTCGTGGACGCGCGCTACAACGGCGACCTGCCCCCGTCCACCACGCCGGCCCGCACTTCCGGGGGTTCGTGACATGTCGGTTCACCTGCACTGGTTCCTGCCGACGGGCGGGGACGGCCGTACGCTCGTCGACCGGCATGCCTACGGGTCGAACCAGACCGGCTCCCCGGTCCGCGGAGTTCGCCCGCCGGACATCGAGTACCTCGCCCAAATAGCCAAGGCCGCCGAGCAGTTGGGCTTCGAAGCGGTGCTGACGCCTACCGGCACCTGGTGCGAGGACGCCTGGCTGACGACCGTGGCGCTCGCCCAGCACACCCAACGGCTCAAGTTCCTGGTGGCGTTCAGGCCGGGACTGATCTCGCCGCGCAGATGGCGGCGACCTATCAGCGAGTCACCCGCGGGCGGTTGCTGCTGAACGTCGTCACCGGCGGCGACTCGGCCGAGCAGCGGCGCTTCGGCGACCGGCTCGACCACGACCGGCGGTACGCACGCACGGACGAGTTCCTGTCCGTCGTACGCGGGGTGTGGCGCGGACAGCCGTACGACTTCGACGGCGAGCACTACCAGGTGGAAGGCGGGTTGACCGCGCTGCCGCCCGACCCGTTGCCGCAGGTGTTCTTCGGCGGGTCGTCGCCGGCCGCCGGGCCGGTCGCGGCGCGGCACGCGGATGTCTATCTGACCTGGGGTGAACCGCCCTCGCAGGTCAAGGAGAAGATCGACTGGATCCGGTCGCTCGCCGAGCGGGAGGGCCGGACCGTGCGCTTCGGGGTGCGGCTGCACACCATCTCGCGCGACTCCTCCGCCGAGGCGTGGGCGACGGCGAACCGGCTGCTCGACGACCTCGACGCGGACACGATCGCCGCCGCGCAGACCGCGCTCGGGCGCAGTGAGTCGGTGGGCCAGCAGCGCATGCTCGCCCTGCACGGCGGCTCGCGCAGTGAGCTGGAGATCCACCCGAACCTGTGGGCCGGGGTGGGTCTGGTGCGCGGCGGCGCGGGGACCGCGCTGGTCGGCAGCCATGCCGAGGTGGCCGATCTGATCGAGGAGTACCACGCGCTGGGCGTCGAGCACTTCGTGCTCTCCGGGTATCCGCACCTGGAGGAGGCGTACTGGTTCGGCGAGGGCGTGATTCCCGAGCTGTCGGCGCGCGGGCTGCTGGACGCCCCCGTGGTCGGCGGCGGTGCGCCGCTCCTGGTCGCCGGCGGGCGGTGAGCCAGGGGACAGCGAACCGGCAGGGCCGCGCACGGGAAGATCGGTGACCTCACCACGGTTGGTAGAAGCGTGAACAACACGCGTGAGGTCGAGGTCGTCGTCATAGGCGCTGGGCAGGCGGGTCTGTCCAGCGCCTATCACCTGCGCCGCACCGGCTTCGAGCCGGAGCGCGACTTCGTGGTGCTCGACCACTCCCCCGCCCCGGGTGGCGCCTGGCAGTTCCGCTGGCCCTCGCTGACGTACGGCAAGGTGCACGGCATGCACGCGCTGCCGGGCATGGAACTCACCGATGCCGATCCGACGCGCCCCTCCGCCGAGGTCGTCGCGGAGTACTTCGCCGCCTACGAGCGCGCCTTCGACCTGCGGGTACGGCGTCCCGTGGACGTCCGTGCCGTGCGCGAGGGCGCCGGCGGGCGGCTGCTCGTCGAGACCTCGGACGGCACCTGGTCGACGCGGGCGCTGATCAACGCGACCGGCACCTGGGACCGGCCGTTCTGGCCGCGCTACCGGGGTCAGGAGACCTTCCGCGGAAGGCAGTTGCACACCGCGCAGTACCGCGGTCCCGAGGAGTTCGCAGGGCTACGGGTGATCGTGGTGGGCGGCGGCGCGTCCGGGACCCAGCATCTGCTGGAGATCGCCCCGTACGCGGCCACTACTACCTGGGTCACTCGGCGCCTGCCCGTGTTCCGCGAGGGTCCGTTCAACGAGGACCTCGGCCGGGCGGCCGTCGCTCTGGTCGAGGAACGCGTACGGCAGGGGCTGCCGCCGAAGAGTGTCGTGTCGGTGACCGGGCTGCCGCTCAACGACGCGATCCGGCAGGGCATCGACGACGGTGTCCTCGACCGGCAGCCCATGTTCGACGGCATCACGCCCGAGGGTGTGGAGTGGAACGACGGACGGCGTCTGGCCGCCGACGTGATTCTGTGGGCCACCGGATTCCGCGCCGCCATCGACCACCTGGCGCCCCTGCGGCTGCGGGAAGCCGGTGGCGGGATCCGGGTCGAGGGCACCCGGGCGGTCGCCGACCCGCGCATCCACCTGGTCGGCTACGGCCCCTCGGCCAGCACCATCGGCGCCAACCGGGCCGGCCGCGCGGCCGTACGGGACATCAGGCGACTGCTGGCCGAAACGCCGACCCAGCCGACCGAACCCGCTCAGCCGACCGAGCCCGCCGATTCGATCGAGCCGGCCGAATCGGTTCGATCGGTCGGGTCGGCCGCCGCGTGATGCCCCGCCCGGTCACTTCGTCGGCTTGGGCTGCGTGCTCGCCCCGTCCTTCTGCTGGGCGTTGAACTCCGCGACGTTGCGCTGGTGCTCCGCGAAGTCGGCGGTGAAGCGGGTGTCGCCGGGCTTGACCGTGACGAAGTACAGCCAGTCGCCCGGGGTCGGGGTGATCGCGGCGCGCATGGCGTCCTCACCCGGATTGTCGATCGGCGTGGGCGGCAGGCCCATGCGCATGTACGAGTTGTAGGGGTTGTCGATCCGCGTGTCGTCGGCGGTCGTACGCAACGTCGAGCGGTTCAGGGCGTAGTTGAGCGTGGAGTCCATCTGCAGCGGCATCCCGCGCTCCAGCCGGTTGAAGACGACCCGGGCCACCTTGCCCATGTCCGCCTTCGTGGCCGCCTCCGCCTGGACGATGCTCGCGATCGTCACCGCCTGGTAGACGTTCATCGAGTTGCGCTGGGCGCCCGCGGCGACGGGCGCCCCGTTGAACTTCTTGTTGGCCGTGTCGACCATGTACGACAGCAGCGACTCGGGGGTCGCCTTCTCGGCCAGTGGATACGTCGCCGGGAAGAGGTAGCCCTCGGGGTTGCCCTCGGCGTCGTTCGGCAGCTTCAGGTTCGCCTTCGCCAGCGACTTCTTGGCGCTGCCCGGCGGCAGGGCGAGGACCTTGTCGACGGCGTCGTAGATCTGGCCTGCGCGCCAGCCCTCCGGGATGACCAGCGAGGTGGGCTTGGACTCCCCCTCGCTGTCCAGGCTCAGGAGCGGCACCGCCACGGCGGTGCCGGCCACGACGGCACCGGTCGCGATGAGGGCGAGCCGGCCCCTGCGCGTCAGTCGAATCGTTCTCCGAGGCGGAGTGTTCTGGTACATGCGGGCACGTTAACCCGCATATCGTCACAAACCCGGCATATTTTCAGCTTGTCGGTTCCAGTTGGGCATCCCGGCGTACGAGGGCCGCGTACCGCCCGTCCCGTTCGAGCAGCTCCTCGTGCGTGCCCCGCTCGGCCACGTGCCCGGAGTCGAGGACCACGATCTGGTCGGCGTCGCGGACGGTGGACAGGCGGTGCGCGATGGTGAGCGTCGTGCGGTTGGCCGACAGCGCGTCGATGGCCTCCTGCACGGCATGCTCGGTGCGGGTGTCCAGGGCGCTGGTCGCCTCGTCGAGGATCAGCACCGGCGGGTCGCGCAGGATCGTGCGGGCGATGGCCAGGCGCTGCTTCTCGCCGCCGGAGAACCGGTGGCCGCGCTCGCCGACGACGGTGTCGTACCCGTCGGGCAGGCCCGCTATGTGCTCGTGGATCTGGGCCGCCCGGGCCGCCGCGTACAGCTCCTCGTCGGTGGCCTCCGGCTTGGCGAAGCGCAGGTTGTCGGCGACCGTCGCGTGGAAGAGGTACGTCTCCTGGGAGACGACGCCGACCGCGCGCGCGAGGGTGTCGAAGTCGAGGTCGCGGACATCGACCCCGTCGAGGGTGACCCGGCCGCCCGTCACGTCGTACAGCCGCGGGACGAGATAGCCGAGCGTCGACTTTCCGGCGCCGGTCGGGCCGACGACCGCGAGGCTGCTGCCCGCGGGGACCGTGATGTCGATGGCGTCGAGGATCGGGGCGCCCTTGTCGTCGTAGCGGAACTCGACGTCCTCGAAGGCGACCTCGCCCTTGACGCGGTCGAGGTGGACCGGGTTCTCGCGCTCGGTGATGTCGATCGGCAGGTCGAGGTACTCGAAGATGCGCTGGAAGAGCGCGAGCGAGGTCTGGATCTGGACGCCGGTCGCCAGCAGACTCACGGCCGGGCGGAACAGGCCCTGCTGGAGCGAGACGAAGGCGACGATGGTGCCGATGGAGATGTCGGGGCCGCCCGACTGCAGGGCGAGACCCGCGGTCCAGTAGATGACCGCCGGCATCGCGGCCATGACGATCGTGATGACGGCCATGCGCCAGCGACCGGCCATGTTCGAGCGGACTTCGAGGTCGACCAGGCCCTCGGACTCCTCCGAGAAGGCGTGTGTCAGCGAGTCCGAGCGGCCCATCGTGCGGCCGAGCAGGATGCCGCTGACCGACAGGGACTCGGTGACGGTCGCGGCCATCGCCGCCATCTGCTTCTGGCGCTGGGTGGTGATCTTCTTGCGTTCGTTGCCGACGCGGCGGCTGATCCACACGAAGGCCGGAAGCAGGACCAGGGAGACGGCGGTCAGGCGCCAGTCGAGGGCGACCATCGCGATGATCGTGGCGACCACGCTGGTCAGGTTGGAGACCAGGGACGTGGCCGTGGAGGTCACCGTGGCCTGCATACCGCCGATGTCGTTGGCGATGCGGGACTGCACCTCGCCGGTGCGGGTGCGGGTGAAGAAGGCGAGCGACATGCGCTGCAAGCGGCCGTAGACCGCGGTGCGCAGGTCGTGCATGACGCGCTGGCCGACCGTCGTGGAGATGAGGGTCTGCAGCACGCCGAAGACGCTGGTGAGGACGGCGCTCAGGATCATGCCCAGGGCGAGCAGGCTGAGCAGCCCGGTGCGGCCCTGGGGGATGGCCACGTCCAGCGTTTCCTTGAGCAGGAACGGGGTGGCCACGGTGACCACGGACGCGGCACCGACCAGCACGCCGACCACGGCGAGCCGGGCTCGGTAGGGCTTGAAGAGTCGGAGGATACGGCGCACCTGCCGGGGTTCGTCGGTCGAGGTGCCGGGGCCTGGGGTCCAGTTGATGTCGTCTCGGGGCATGGCTCCTACGGAGGGTGAGGTGGTGCGGACTGAGGGAGCTTAGCTCATTGTTACCTATGCTCACAATGAACTTCATCCTGATATTGTTCCCGCATGAACACCCCCGATTCCGACGGCCTGCTCGCCGAGCAGTTGCTGCGGTTCACCCGCCGTGTGCACCGCATCCAGAAGCGGCACATCGAGCTGGCGGGACTTGGCGTCACCCCCGCTCAGTCCCGTCTGCTGCGCACGCTGTCGCACTGGGGCTCGCCACCACGCATGGCGGATCTCGCCGAGCGCCTGGAGGTGGTTCCCCGGGCCGTGACGACGCTGGTCGACGGACTTGAGGCGAACGGCAAAGTGCGCCGGGTACCCGATCCGACCAACCGCCGGGTGATCCGCATCGAGCTCACGGACGACGGACGCAAGGCGCTGCGCGGCTTGCACACGTCCCGCAGGTCGGCGGCCGAGGAGATCCTGGGGCCACTCACGGGCGAGCAGCGCGAGGTGTTCGGCACGCTGCTGGACACGCTGCTGGACGGGTCCATGCCGGACGGGGCGTCCGGCGCCCACGAGAAACACGGGCACGCCTGCTGAGCAACGCGAATCGGGCCGTGTGCCGACGCTCCGTACGACTGGAGCTGCGGCACACGGCCCGATTCGGTGTCCGGGTGGGATCAGCCGACCTCGGGGGCAGCCTCCTTGACGGCCTGGGCAGGAACCTCGACCGCTCCCTCCGCCTTCTCCGCTTCCCCTCGGGGCTCTTCGGCTACGACCACAATCTCGCCGTCCAGCACCTTCTTCGCCCGTTCCAGATCCAGCGCCCCCTCCCAGCGGGACACCGCGAAGACGGCGACGCAGTTGCCGAGCAGGTTCGTGACGACGCGCATCGAGTCCATGATGCGGTCCACGCCGAGCAGCAGGGCGACCGCGCCGGCCGGGATGGCGCCCAGCGAGGAGGCGGTCGCGGACAGGGCGAGGAAGGCGGAGCCGGGGATGCCCGCCATGCCCTTACTGGTCAGCATCAGCACCAGGACGACGGTGATCTGGTCGCTCAGGCTGAGGTCGACGCCCACGGCCTGCGCGATGAACAGCGTGCCGATGGAGAGGTAGAGCGAGGCGCCGTCGAGGTTGAAGGAGTAGCCGGTGGGCAACACCAGGCCCACGGCGTCGTCGCGGGCGCCGGCCTTGCGCAGCTTCTGCATCACACGCGGCAGGACGGCCTCGGTGGACGCGGTGCCGAGCGCGAGCAGCATCTCCTCGCGGATGTAGCGCAGGAACTTCCAGAGGCTGAGCCCGGTGACCATGCGCAGGGCGACACCGAGCAGCACGACGAACACCGCGGCGGCTGCGTAGCACAGGATGATCAGCTTGGCGTAGGTCTCGATCACGCCGAGGCCGTACTGGCCGATCAGGACGGCCATCGCGCCGAACACGGCGATCGGGGCGAGGCGCATCACGAAGCCGACGATCGCGAAGATGATCTCCTGGGCCTGCTCGATGGCGGGCAGCACCTGCGGCACCTTGGTCCGGCCGAGGTGGAGCAGGGCGGCGCCCACCAGACAGGCCAGGATGAGGACTTGGAGCAGGGAGTTCTCGGCGAACGCGCCGATGAAACTGGTGGGCAGCGCGTTCAGGACGAACTCGGTCGTCGAGGGCAGCGAGCCGCCGCCCGTCTTCGCATCCACGGCCGAGGCGTCGAGCGTCGACGGATCGACGTGCATCCCCGAGCCGGGCTGGACGACGTTGGCGGCGACCAGCCCGATGATCAGGGCGAGCGTGCTCGCGACCTCGAACCAGATCAGGGCCTTGAGCCCGATCCGCCCGAACGCCTTCAGGTCGCCGGCCTTGGCGATGCCGACGACGACCACACAGAACACCAGCGGCGAGATGATCGTCTTGATGAGCCGGGTGAAGCCGTCGCCGAGCGGCTGGAGATCCGTGGCCACATCGGGCCACAGCTTGCCGACGACGATGCCGAGCACGAGCGCGCAGGCGACCTGCGCGAAAAGAGAGGTACGCAATATGCGTGCGACGCGTCGCGGCAGAGACGGGACGGACGGCGGCACGGGCACTCCTTGTGGGGGACGTCTGCCGCAGAAGTCCGGGGCGACTTCTGCGATACGGAAAGCGGCTTCCGTGACGATCACCTTCAGGGTTTTGTTGATCCCGCCGGAAACCTCCGTGTTGCGGATACGTAAATCACGTCCCGTGTGACGCGTCGCACACAACTGCCCTCAGCAGCGGTCGCGTTCCTCCGTGAGCACCCCCTGCACGGTGGTCAGCGAACGGTCGTAGCAGCCCTCGGATCCGTACAACCGGTAGCGCTCGCTCGTCGTGCCGACCGCGTGCCGCTGGTCACGGGGCACGACCGTCGTGTACGTGGCGTCGCCGGTGTAGGTGTCGTCGAGCCGCGACCACGCGGTACGCCGGCCGCCGCGCGACTCGGTCACCGAGGCGCGGTCACCCAGGGTCAGCACGGTGCGCAGCCGGGCGTCGTCGCCGACGGTGGTCGAGCCGTTCATCGTGTACGTCCGTTGCGTGTGCGTCGTGCGGGCCGGTCCGCGTCCGTCGACGGTGACCGACTCGTCGTCGGTCCAGGTGGCGTCGAGGCCGTCGACGTTCTCGCCGTCGGTCCAGTGGTGCGTGGAGGTGTTGGCGAGGGTTCGCCGGACGGTGGTCGTGACGCGGCCGTGCGAGGTGTCGAGATAACCGGCGACGGTCAGCCGGTGGCCGCCCTCGGTGTCCACGCGATGCGGTGAACCGGGCGTGTACGTCGAGGAGTTGGCGAGGTCACCGACCTCGTGCGTGGTGACCTTGCCGGTGACGTGTGCGCGCTTCGCGTCCTGCCAGACGAGGACGTTGACGGGCGTGCTCCAGCCGCTCTGCCCTTCCGGTACGCCGACGACGGAGACCTCGACGCGGTGCGGGCGGCCGTCGTTGAGGAGACCGGCGTAGGGCGTCAGGTCGTATTCGATCGGCTTGACGTCGAAGGCGCGCGGCCCAGGAACGACGTACCAGAGGAAGGGATTTGACCAGCCGCCGGTCCAGACGGTCGGGAACGGCGCGGCGATTCCGGCGAGTTGTCCGTCGACCTTGATCTGCACCTCGCGGTAGGGGCCGCCGTCGGCCTGGCAGGAGTAGGGGGCGGAGTCGGGCACGCTGAGGTACCAGAACTCCTCGCAGCCGCCGCCCGATCCGGTGGCGTACACCTCGGCGAGGATGCGTTCGCTGTTGCGCGGCGTGGTGAGGGTGTTGTCTTCGCCGAGGGTGATGACCTTGTCGGGGGTCGTGGCGGGGCGGCCCGCGTAGAAGGTGAGCGTGACCTTCACGTCGAGGACGCCGGTGTACGTGTCGTCGACGACGTTCCCGATGAGCATCTCGACGTCCTGGGCGTGGCGGAAGGTGTCGCTGTAGCGCGTGACGTCCTTCTCGACGGACCACTTGATGCCGTCGGGCGAGGGTTCGGGGGTCGACGTGCGGAGTATCTCGACGCCGCCGACGTGCACGTAGCCGAGCCGGTCGTACTGCCGTCCCGCGACCTTGCCGTCGAGGCGCAGCACCACCTTGCTCCAGCGGTCGCCGCAACCGGCGGGCGGGGTGTACGTGCCCCGGTAGGGGGTGAAGTCGCGGAACTGCGCCTCGGCGAGGGTGACTTGGCAGGACCGCCCCGAGGGCTTCTTGATGGGCGGGGCCGCGGTGACCGGGTCGTGCCAGTCGGTGCCGAACTCCGCGGGAACATCGGCGGGTTGGGTTCGTGCCTCGGTGGACCGGCCCTGGAATTCGGCGGATTGGGCCGGCCCCGCCCCGAGAGGGGTGCTCGCCACGAGGGTCGCTCCGGCGAGCAAGGACATGATGATCCGTCTCTTCATGGCCGGTGTTCTACGGGGAGTTGACCCCGTCTGGCAATGAGGCCTCCACGGCCGACAGGCTCAGTCGGCGGCCAGCAGATGGGCGGGGGCGATCCGGGACAGCCTCCTGATGGGCACCGTCAGGGCCGCGCTCACCAGTGCGGTCGCCGCGAGCGTGGCCAGCAGGGCGGCGCCGACGATCCCCACGAGATGTCCGTGCAGCACGCCCTGGCCGAGCGCCAGCACTGCCACCAGGCCGGCCACCGCACCCGACAGGCCGCCCAGCAGCGCCAGTCCGATCCCCTCGTAGAGGGTCAGCAGGGCCAGTTCTCGGTTGGTCCAGCCGGTGGCCCGCAGCACGGCGAGGTCGGCCGCGCGCTCACGTTGCGAGAGCACCAGGACGTCGACCGCCCCGGCGGCGCCCAGCAGCAGGGACAAGGCGACGCTGAGGTAGTCGGCGTTCCGTGCCTGCGCCACCACGGCGTTGCCGAGCAGCGATCCCGCCACCTCGCCCTGGAAGGCCAGCGTCAGCGCCAGCAGCACCGTGAAGGCGGCCACCCCGAGTGCCAGACCGGCCGCGCCGAGCACGGTCCGGCCGCGCACCCGCAGCAGGTTGAGCGCGGCGAGGCCGGCCACCGAGCGCACCGGACGGGCGCGACGGGCCCCTGCCACCGGGGGCCGCAGTGCCTGCATGGGCCCCAGCCGGGTGGCGAGCCAGGCCGGGATCAGGCCCGCCGCCGTGGCCAGCAGCAGCGCGACCGGCAGCACCAGGAGCGATTTGGCACCGGCGTCGGGCTGCCCCAGCAACCGGCCGAGCCCGTACGCGAGCAGCGCGCCGGCGACCCCGGCCGCGAGACCGATGGCCGCCAACTCGCCCAGTACCAGCCGGAGTACCTCGCCGCCGCTCCAGCCCACGCAGCGCAGCGTGCCGATCTCGGTGCGGCGCGAACGCACCGACGCCAGCGCCGCCTGCCCGAGGAACAGTGCGCAGACCACCAGGACCAGCAGGAAGAGGATCGCGCTCTTGGTGTCGACCGCCTTGAGGATCCGCAGCGCCACGCCCTTGTCCACCCAGCGCTCCGTGACGTGCGCCTTCGGGCTCAGCGCGACCGTGCGGAGGGTGGGCGAGCTGCCGATCGTGACGTCGACCTCGAGCTTGGGGTAGGCGGTACGGATCGCGCCGGCCACGGCATTGACCCTGGCGCGCGAGGCGGCGTCGACGCCGGTCACTCCGGCCACCCGGATCCTGATCGCGCTGACCGGCGCCCGGTCCTGGAGGCCGGGTGTACGGCGGCTCTTGGTGAGCGTGGTGATGGAGTCCAGCGTGGTCAGCATGGTGGGCGCCGCGCTGAGGTATCCGCCCAGGTTGCGGTCGGGCTGGAGCGGCTTGTCGTCGAGCAGCTCGCGGGTGGCGCTGTCCGCGCCGGTGACCTCCGGGGCCTGATAGGTCTCCAGCGAGGTGTCCGACAGGGGCGAGAAGCCGGGCAGCTTGTCGGTGTCGTAGCGGCCGACCACGCGGATGTACGGAAACGTCAGCCGTCCGTAGTCCTGCTGGTCACACACCCCCAGGTGACCGCAGAAGGTCGAGGGGTGGCCGGTCACCTTCCGGTACTGGGTTCCCTTGTTCTCCTCAGGGACGTCCGGCACCGGCTGCTGGTTGATGTTGGTCACCCACAGGTCGGGTTTCTGCCGAGGCTGCGGTCGGACGGCGAGTTCACCGTCGGGCGTACGGCGGTAGGTCACCGGGCCGACCGTCCAGTACTCCTGGGTGTCGACGCCGTATCTGGGCACCGCTTTCCGGTAGCCCTCGCTCAGGTCGACGCCGACCTTGCCCACGGGTGTGCCCCGCAGTCCGTCGACGTAGCCGGCGGCGGTCGGGTTGCCCAGTCTGGAGGGCAGCGTCGCCGGGTCGCCGATGTCGAGGCGTTCGACGGTGGCGTCGAGCTTGCCCTCGGTCAGCGGTCGGCTGCTGAGCATCACCGGGACGAGCGTCTCCGGCTCCCCGCCCGTCGCCTTGGAGGGCGGAGTGGTGTGCGGTCTGTCCTTCTCGGTGAGCATCCGTCCCGAGGCGAGCGTGTCACCCAGGCCCACCAGTCGGTCCTCGGCCACCGGGTCGACGGCGGACAGCAGGACCGGATAGGCGACCGGGATGTCGATGGTGGCCTTGCCCTGGCCCGACTGGCAGTTCATCCGCGAGTGCAGGCCGGGGTCGAACGCCGACTTGTCGCTGAGGTCCTCGCCGATGATGCTCGACATCATCGGCAGATCGAGACTCCAATTCGTCGCTTCGGTCTTGTCGCCGTTGAAGTAGAAGCACACGTCGTACTTCCCGTCCATCACGTAACGCCGGGTGCTCTTCTCGATCCGGCCCTTTTCCAGAGTGTCCGACCCGAACGTGTCGCCGTACGCCGTACCACACGTGATGGGGCTGCGGGTGAGGTAGACGTACTGGTCGGCGGCGCGGTAGGTGCCCAGGCCCGCGGTCAGGGTCGGGGCGAGGCGGAGGATCTGCCGGGACGCCTTGCCGTCGAGGAAGCGGGACACGTCCACGGAGACGGTGGTGTGCACCATCAGGTAGCCGATGTTGGCGACCGGCGCCGCCACGTCGACCCCGCTCAGGCCCCGGATGTGCCGGTACTGCGCCATGGTGATGCCACCGAACGTGCCGGACAAGAAGTTCGGTGCGACCAGACCGCTCTCCTGCTCGACGTCCGTCCGCGCGCCCGCGGGCCGGACCAGGACGTCGTACGCGGACCGCGCGTTCTTGCGTACGGTGCCCACGGTGGTCGCCTGGCTCGTGTCCACCGTCGAGGTCAGCAGGGTGAAACTGGTGGCCGCCACCAGGATCCCGGCCGCCAGGGCCAACGCGCGCCCGCGTCGTCGGCGGAGCTGCCCGAGGATCATCGCTATCACGGGCGCAGGCCCCCCAGCCGGTCCAGCACGTCGCCGGACGCGGTGATCCGCACGTCCGAGGTGATCCTGCCGTCCTGGAGGCGCACCACCCGGTCGCCGTTCGCGGCGACCTCGGAGTCGTGGGTCGCGATCAGCATCGTCATCCCGTACCGCTCACGCAACGACATCAGCAGGTCGATGATCTCCCGCCCGATGACGCTGTCCAGGTTGCCCGTCGGCTCGTCGGCCAGCAGCAGTCCTGGCCGGTTGATCAACGCGCGTGCCACGGCGACGCGTTGCTGCTGGCCGCCCGACAACTCCGCCGGCAGGGCGTCGGCACGTGCCGCCAGGCCGACCGCCTCCAGCAGCTCCATGCCGCGCTCGCGCCGGTCGAAGTCGACCCTGCGGGGCAACACCGGCGCCAGCACGTTGTCCAGCACGGTCAGCGCGGGCAGCAGGTGGAAGCGCTGGAAGACGAACCCGATGCGCCGGCGGTGCGCGTCGAGACCCTTGGGCTGCAGCTCCGTCCCGTCGATCTCCACGGTGCCCTCGTCGGGCTGGTCCATTCCGCCGGTCACGTGCAGCACCGTGGACTTGCCCGCGCCCGAGGGCCCGGTCAGCATCACCGCCTCGCCGGCGGCGACCTCCAGATCGACCGCGTCCAGGGCGGTCAGCCCCGGATACCGCCGGCTCACCCCTCGCAACGCCACGCTCACAGCCATGGAAGCCGCCCCGCCCCTCGTAGATTGTGGCAATTCAAGGGTATGTTGTCACAATGCACATTGTCACAATGCAGGAGGGAGGTACATGCCGCTTCACCACGCCGTGCTCGCGCTGCTGACCCGGCGCCCGAGCCACGGTTACGAACTCAAGGTCCGGTTCGAGGAGGCCATCGGCCCGCAGTGGGGAGGCCTGAACATCGGGCACCTCTACCAGATCCTCGAACGGCTGGTCCGAGACGGTTACGTCACGCGCTCGCAGGTCGCGCAGGCCGACCGGCCGGACAAGAACCTGTACACGCTCACGCCGTCCGGCGCCGACGAGGTGCACACGTGGGCGACCACGGCATGGGTGCGTACCGGCGGCTTCCGCGACGAGCTCTTCCTGAAGCTCCTCGGCGCGGTCGCCCTCGGCCCGGAGGCCCTGGCCACGCTGATCGAGACGCAGCGGCAGACCTACCTGTCCGAACTCGCGGGCCTGACACACCAACGCCGCGCCCACGCCGACGAGCCACTGGTCGCCCTGCTGATCGACGCCGCCATCGCGCACACCAAGGCCGACCTCGGGCTACTGGACAACGCCGCGGGGCATCTGACCCCGCTCGCCGCGGCACAGGACACGCAGACGGCGGGGCAGCAGTCACCGGGGACGGGGAGCGCTGAGGACAACTCGCCGAGTGCCGGCGACAGTTACGGCCGGGCGGGACAGGCCTGGACGGACTCGGCGTAGGCGACGGGCATCGGCGGGGTGACGGGGGCTGACGGGGGCTGACGGGGGCTGACGGGGGCTGACGGGGAGGGCCTAGTCCTTCAGGTCGGCCTTGTCCCCCATCACCACCACCGGATGCCGGTCCGGGTCGAGCGTGCGCAGCAGGTACTCCATCGCCGCCTTCGACAGACTGACGCAGCCCGACGTACCGCTGCCGTGGTCCATGTGCAACCAGATACTGCCGCCCTTGACCTCGCCGTCGGGGCGGGTCGGGTCGTTGGGCGGGGTGCCCTTGACGCGGTTGTAGTCGATGGCGATGACGTAGTCGAAGTCGTGCCAGTGCGACTCGGCCCACCAGCGCGGGGCGGCGAAGGCGGCGTTGCGCGTGTACAGGAGGCGGGCGCCGGGGTCGGGCAGCACGCCGCCCGCGTCGGTGAGGGTGAACACGCCTACGGGGCTGCGCTTGTCGCCCTCGTGATGGTCGACGGTCCAGCCCTTCTTTCCGTTGTGCGCGGGCCAACTGCGGGTCCGTTCCCAGCCGGAGCCGCGTTTCGTGTAGAGGGCGACAGTGGCGTCCGGCGAGTCCTTGCCGTCGCCGTAGACCACGACGGCCTGGCGGGTTTCCGCGGGGATCCGCCGCCCGAAGCCGTCGCCGACGCCAGGGAGACCACGGGTCGACGCCGCCGTGCTCGCCGTCGCCGTCGCCGTCCCTTCCGCTCCCGCGCCCTCTCCCCCGGCATGGTGCGCGCCGCCGCACGCGGACAAGGCCATCAGGAGGGTCGCCGCGATCGTCACACTTCGTACGCATTGCATCGACTCATGGTGGCAGCACGTCCCGGGCGATTGTCTGCGGTTCGGGAGATACGGGGCAGACCGGAAAGATGCCGGTTCTGTGCGGGCTACGTGAAAAACCGGTTGCCTCCGACCACGCAGTGACGCGAACCTTTCACGGTTTGCTGTCGCCGCTCGCGGCCTCTTCCACCCCCTTGACACGAGCAACTGGGACCCCATCCGTCATGCAGATCCAAGACCTTCCCTATGCCGACCCGGGCACGCCGGACGCGCGCTCAGGCGCCCGATTCCTGTGGTGGCTGGGCCGGAATCAGCTGGGCGGACAGTTCAAGTCCCTGGCCTGGGGGCTGTTGCACTTCATGTCCGTCTCCGCACTGCCGTTCTGCGTGGGCCTCTCCGTGCAGGCCGTGGTGGACCGCTCCGGCACCCGACTGGCGTTGGCGGGCGGGCTGTTGGCGCTGTGCGGGATCGGCGTCGCGCTGGGCGACACCTTCCTGCACCGGTCCGCCGTCACCAACTGGATCACCGCCGCCGCCCGCGTCCAGCAACTGCTGGCCCGCAAGGCCTCCCAACTCGGCTCGGCACTGACCCGGCGGGTCGCGGCCGGCGAGGTCGTGGCCGTGTCGACGGGTGACGTCGAGAAGATCGGCTGGTTCGTGGAGGCCGTCTCCCGGTTCACCGCGGCGGCGCTCACCGCCGTGCTGGTCTGTGTCGCCCTGGTCGTCTACCAGCCGGCGCTGGGTGTGCTCGTCGCCGTCGGTCTGCCCGTGGTGGCGCTGGCGGTCCTGCCGCTGCTGCCGCGGGCCACCCGCCGGGCCGACGTCCAGCGCGAGAAGGCGGGCCGGGCCACCGAACTCGCCTCCGACACCGTCGCCGGACTGCGCGTGCTGCGCGGCATCGGCGGCGAGGAACTGTTCCTCGACCGCTACCGCCGCGCCTCCCAGGAGGTCCGCCGGGCCGCCGTGCGCAGTGCCCGCATGTGGTCCCTGATCGCCGCGATCCAGGTCCTGCTGCCGGGCCTGCTGATGATCGCGGTCGTCTGGTACGGCGTCCACCTGGCCCGCCAGGGTCGTATCACCATCGGCGAACTGGTCACCGTCTACAGCTCGGTGATGGTCCTGAGCTACCCGCTCCAGCACTTTCACGAGATCGCCATGGCGTACTCCTTCTCGCGCCCGTCCGCCAAGCGCGCCGCGCGCGTGCTGTCGCTGGAACGGGCCACCGACGCCGACGGCGTGCGCGAGGCCGACCACCTGCCGGCCGGCGACCTGTACGACCCCGCCACCGGCCTGCTCGCCCCCGCCGGTCGACTCACCGCCGTGGTGTGCGGCGACCCGGACGCGGCGGGCCTGCTCGCCGAACGGCTGGGCGGGCACCCCGCCGAGGAGGGCACGTCCGTCCTGCTGGGCGGTGTCCCCCTCGACGAGCTGCCGCTGGACACCGCCCGCGCGGCCGTGCTCGTCCAGGACAAGGACCCGGTGCTGCTGTCCGGTTCGCTGCGCGAGCTGCTCGACGTGCCGGCGTCGGGCGATGTCACCGCGGCCGACGCGCTGGCCGCCGCCCAGTGCGGGGACGTCCTGGAGGCGCTCGCCCAGGGGTCGTTGGACGCGGCGGATCCGATGGACACACGGATCACCGAACGCGGTCGGTCGCTGTCCGGCGGACAGCGGCAGCGGCTGGCCCTGGCCCGGTCGCTGATCACCGACCCCGAGGTGCTCGTCCTGGACGAGCCGACCTCGGCCGTCGACTCGCACACCGAGGCGCGGATCGCGGAGGGACTGCGCGGACTGCGGGAGGGGCGGACGACGGTGGTGTTCACCTCGTCGCCGCTGCTCCTGGACCACGCGGACCGGGTCGTGCTGGTGCACGAGGGCGAGGTCGCGGCGGTCGGCGTCCACCGCGACCTGGTGCACGCCGAGCCCCGGTACCGGGCGGTGGTGACCCGGGAGACCGAGGAAGAGGCCGCCTTGACCGGCGTACTGAAGGAACTGGAAGAGATCGAGGAGACAGCATGATCGGCGTGGCGCCACCGGCCTACGACCCGGCGGCCCCGACTACGGCGAACACCTTGCCCGTCGGCGCCCCCGCGACCGTACGCGCCTACGTGGCCGAACTGTTCCGACGGCACCGTCGTGCCTTCCTGGTCCTGATCACGGTCAACACGGTGTCCGTGATCGCCTCGTTGGTCGGCCCGTGGCTGCTCGGCGACCTCGTGCAGCGGGTGTCGGACGGTGCGCGGGAGCTCCATATGCCGTTCACCGTCACGGTGTTCGTTGTCGCGCTGGTCGTCCAAGCCGTGTTCGTGCGCGAGGTGCGGCTGCGCGGGGCGATGCTCGGCGAGCGGATGCTGGCCGACCTGCGCGAGGACTTCCTTGTGCGGTCGGTCGGGCTGCCGCCGGGCGTCCTGGAGCGGGCGGGCACGGGCGACCTGCTGTCCCGGATCACGACGGACGTCGACCGGCTGGCCAACGCGATGCGCGAGGCCGTGCCGCAGCTTTCGATCGGTGTGGTGTGGGTGGTGCTGCTGATCGGCGGGCTCGTCGTCACGGTGCCGCCGCTGGCACCGGCCGTGCTGATCGCCGTGCCGCTGTTGGTGATCGGCTGCCGCTGGTACTTCAAGCGGGCACCGTCCGGCTACCGCTCGGAGGCCGCGGGGTACGCCGCCGTGGCCGCCGCCCTCGCCGAGACGGTCGACGCCGGGCGCACCGTCGAGGCCCAGCGCCTCGGCGCCCGCCGCGTCGAACTGTCGGAGCGCCGGGTCCAGGAGTGGACGGCCTGGGAGCGCTACACGCTGTGGCTGCGGTCCGTGCTCTTCCCCGTCATCAACCTCACCCATGTGACGGTGCTCGCCTCGGTCCTGATGATCGGCGGCGTGTTCGTCCTGCACGGCTGGATCGGGATCGGCCAGCTGACCACGGGCGCGCTCATCGCCCAGATGCTCGTGGACCCGGTGAACCTGATCCTGCGCTGGTACGACGAGCTCCAGGTGGCCCAGGTGTCGCTGGCCCGCCTCGTCGGCGTGCGCGACATCGAGCCGGAGGCCGGTGAGGATTCGCTGGCCCCGGACGGCCGTGACGTGCACGCGGACCGGGTGCACTTCGGCTACCGCGAGGGCGTGGACGTCCTGCGCAAGGTGTCCCTGGAGGTCGCGCCCGGCACCCGGCTGGCGCTGGTCGGACCGTCGGGCGCGGGCAAGTCCACGCTGGGCAGACTGCTCGCCGGCATCTACGCGCCCCGGGCCGGCCACATCACCCTCGGCGGCGCCGAACTCTCCCGGATGCCGGCCGAGCGGGTCCGCTCGCACGTGGCCCTCGTCAACCAGGAGCACCACGTCTTCGTGGGCTCCCTGCGCGACAACCTGCTGCTCGCCCGGACCGGCGCGGCGGACGCCGAGCTGTGGGCGGCGCTGGGCGCGGTGGACGCGGACGGGTGGGCGCGGGCGCTGGACGACGGCCTGGACACGGAGGTCGGCTCGGGCGGGCTCACGCTCACCCCGGCCCAGGCCCAGCAGATCGCGCTGGCCCGGCTGGTGCTGGCCGATCCGCACACGCTGGTCCTGGACGAGGCGACGTCCCTGCTCGACCCGCGTGCGGCCCGCCATCTGGAACGATCCCTGGCCCGCGTCCTCGACGGCCGCACCGTCGTCGCCATCGCCCACCGGCTGCACACCGCCCACGACGCGGATGTCATCGCCGTCGTGGAGAACGGCCGCATCAGCGAACTCGGCAGCCATGGCGAGCTGGTCGCGGCGGACGGTGCGTACGCGGCGTTGTGGCGGTCCTGGCACGGGTGAGGCGGCGGGCGGAGGCGAGGGCGAGCCGGTAAGCGGGGACCCGGTCTCGGATGCAGGTGGGACTCGCGGTACGAGGGGCTCGTCGCCCTGTGCCGTTGCGCGGTCCCGAAAGGGGGTGGAAGGGTGGGCATCGGTACCGGCTCGCGCCGCGTACCGGCGACCCGCCACCCACAGCGGGCCCGTCCCCATCACCTGGAGGTACCCGTGACCAGCGCCGACGGATGGGGAGACGACGTCTACCAGCCCGACGGATCCGAGATCCAGGAGGACTCGGGCCTGCTCGACCCGGAGGACACCCTGGACAACGACGGTGTCGACGACCCGCTCGACCGCGGCTGGTCCCCTCCGGAGCGGCCCTGGGCGGTGGAGCACGCGGGCGTGACGGCGGCCGAGGGGCAGCGCGGGGAGACCCTGGACCAGCGGCTCGCCGAGGAGGTCCCCGACCTCGGTTCCTCCGACGGCGACGGCCTGGGCGACTCCGACGACTCCGACGGGGAGCTCCTGGACAACGAGGTCGGCGACTTCCGCTCCGGCCGGCTGGTGGCGCCCGACGAGGGCGCGCACGAGGACGAGGAGAGCGCGCTGATCGCCACGGACGTGGGGATCGACGGCGCCGCGGCCTCCGCAGAGGAAGCCGCCATGCACATCGTCGACGAGGACACCCTGTCCGGCTGAACCGTCGTCCGGCCGACCTGCCAAGGAGCACGCATGCAGAACGACAAGCAGCCCGACTACCACCCGGTCGTCTTCCGCGACCGCGCCGCCGGCTACGCCTTCCTCACCCGGTCCACCGCGACCAGCGAGCAGACCATCGAGTGGGACGACGGCGAGACCTACCCGGTGGTGGACGTGGAGATCTCCTCGGAGAGCCACCCGTTCTACACCGGCAAGGCGCGCACGGTGGACACCGAGGGCCGCATCGCCCAGTTCGAGCGGCGCTACGGCGGCGGAACCGGCCAGGGTTCCACCGGCTGAACCGGCCCGCGGCGCCGTCGCACGGCCGACCGGAGTTCCATGGCGTTCGGCGGTCACATCCGGGCCTCGACATCCGTCAGTGCGACAGAGGCACTTCGCACGTGGCGAAGCCGCCGAGGATGTCGAGGATTCGGAGTACAGAACGCCATGACGACCCAGTCGCGCCTGCCCAACCCGCTCAAGACCGTCCCGGAACTCGCACCGGTCGCCGAGGCCCTGTTCAAGGCCGTCGGCAACGGTTCGGTGCCGCAGACCACGGTCAGCCTGATCCATCTGCGCCTCGGCCAGCTGGTCGGCAACACCTACCTGACCGTCATGCACACCGGCGCTCTGCGCAGGGCCGGGGAGTCCGAGGAGCGGATCACGGCCGTGTCGTCCTGGCACGACGCGCCCTGCTTCACGGACGCCGAGCGTGTCGCGCTCGCCCTGATCGAGGCCGTGCTCACCCCGAACCCGCACGGTGAGCGGGTCTCCGCGGACCTCTACGCCCAGGTGTCCGTGCACTACGACGAGAAGGCCCTGACCACGTTGACGTTCGCGATCGGCCAGGGGCTGTTCTTCCTCCCCCTCGCCACCATCGGCCGGCCGCTGCCCGGTGTGGCGCCCGGCGAGCAGTGGCGGGACTGACGGCGAGGGCCCTTCAGGGGTGAGGGCACGACCGCCGTGCCCCGCCCGGAGGGGCCCGCCCCTCAGATGAAGTTCAGCGCCGCCGCGCAGCCCACTCCGCCGAGCAGCATGAACACCGGCATCAGCACCTTCAGCTCGACCCAGCTGCCCGCCCGGAAGCGCATGATCTTCGGCGGCCCGATCGGGTACCAGCGCTTGCGACCGATCGGGATCGGCCACAGGACCGGGCAACCGGAGACCGTCAGCGCGTCGCCGATGTCGTGCACGAGCGCGCCCAGCACGATCGGCAGCCCCAGCCACAGGTACTCCTGCCCGGGAGCCGCGAAGAGCCAGTCCGCGCCGTTGCCCGGCTTGTCCAGGACACCGGCCAGGATCCACGCGCTGGTCGCCGCCAGCAGCCAGACCAGGACATCGCTGCTGGAGCCCCGGGCCGCCCGCCACAACAGGCCCTCGATGGCCAGCACCATGTGGACGAAGAGGATGGCGAGGACCGCCCAGCGGCCACCCGCGATGGCCAACGCCGACGATCCCGCCCCGATCATGACCGCCCACAGCCAGGTGTGCGTGAGGGTGCGGTGGCCGCCGGAGCGGCGCGGGTCGCCCTGCTTCTTCGTCGCCTTGTAGACGGAGTAGGAGAGCTTGTCCACGATCTCGCACAGCCCGCGCGAGATGGGACCGAAAGCCCGGGAGATCGTGGCCGCCTTGTGGTCCAGGTCGGGGGCGAGCGCGGCGCCGGCGCAGATCAAGGCACCGACCAGGAGGACCGGCCAGGGCATCGTGTGCCCGGCCGCGGCGGCCGCGGCTCCGACGCCGAGCCAGGCCGCGGCGCCCGACAGTGAGTGTGCTGGTCCCATCATGGCCGTTGCCCGCCCCATTCCTCGTGTACCGCTGTCCAGTTGACCGAGTTCGCTGACGCTCCGTCGGCGACACAGCGTATAGGTCGTGATCTTCGGCCGGACATCCGATTCCCCCCTGAGGGAGGAGGCCAGGCAAGATGGGTCCGTGACCCTCATCGATCAGCTCCCTGCGACCGCCGACCCCGACGCCCTCTACGAAGCCTTCGAGTCGTGGGCCCAGGAACGCGGTATCACGCTCTACTCCCATCAGGAGGAGGCGCTGATCGAGGTGGTCTCCGGTGCGAACGTGATCGTGTCGACGCCCACCGGCTCCGGCAAGAGCATGATCGCGGCGGGCGCGCACTTCGCCGCCCTTGCCCGGGACGAGGTCACCTTCTACACGGCTCCGATCAAGGCGCTGGTCTCGGAGAAGTTCTTCGAGCTGTGCAAGATGTTCGGCACGGAGAACGTCGGCATGCTGACCGGCGACGCCTCCGTGAACGCGGACGCGCCCGTCATCTGCTGCACCGCCGAGGTGCTCGCGTCGATCGCGCTGCGCGACGGCAAGGGCGCGGACGTCGGCCAGGTCGTCATGGACGAGTTCCACTTCTACGCGGAGGCGGACCGCGGCTGGGCCTGGCAGATCCCGATCCTGGAACTGCCCCAGGCGCAGTTCATCCTGATGTCCGCCACGCTCGGCGACGTCTCGATGTTCGAGGAGGACCTCACCCGCCGCACCGGCCGCCCGACCTCGCTGGTCCGCTCGGCGACCCGGCCCGTGCCGCTGTCCTACGAGTACCGGCTCAGCCCGCTCACCGACACCCTCACCGAGCTGCTGGAGACCAAGCAGGCCCCGGTCTACATCGTCCACTTCACCCAGGCGCAGGCCGTGGAGCGGGCGCAGGCGCTGATGAGCATCAACATGTGCTCGCGCGAGGAGAAGGACCAGATCGCCGAGCTGATCGGCAACTTCCGCTTCACCACCAAGTTCGGCCGCAACCTCTCCCGCTACGTCCGGCACGGGATCGGCGTCCACCACGCCGGTATGCTGCCCAAGTACCGGCGTCTGGTGGAGAAGCTCGCGCAGGCCGGACTGCTCAAGGTCATCTGCGGCACGGACACGCTCGGCGTGGGAGTGAACGTCCCCATCCGCACCGTGCTGTTCACCGCCCTGGCCAAGTACGACGGCAATCGCGTACGCACCCTGCGCGCCCGTGAGTTCCACCAGATCGCGGGACGTGCCGGCCGGGCCGGCTTCGACACGGCGGGCTTCGTCGTCGCCCAGGCCCCCGAGCACGTCATCGAGAACGAGAAGGCGCTCGCCAAGGCGGGCGACGACCCGAAGAAGCGGCGCAAGGTGGTCCGCAAGAAGGCGCCGGAGGGCTTCGTCGGGTGGACGGAGACCACCTTCGACAAACTCATCACCTCCGAGCCGGAGCCGCTGACGTCCCGCTTCCGGGTGACGCACACGATGCTGCTGTCGGTGATCGCCCGTCCCGGCAACGCCTTCGACGCCATGCGTCATCTGCTGGAGGACAACCACGAGCCGCGCAAGCAGCAACTGCGGCACATCCGGCGCGCGATCGCCATCTACCGCTCCCTGTTGGACGGCGGCATCGTCGAGAAGCTCGACAAGCCCGACGCCTCCGGCCGCATCGTCCGCCTCACCGTGGACCTCCAGCAGGACTTCGCCCTCAACCAGCCGCTGTCCACGTTCGCGCTCGCCGCCTTCGAGCTCCTGGACCCGGAATCGCCGTCCTACGCCCTGGACATGGTGTCCGTCGTCGAGTCGACCCTGGACGACCCCCGGCAGATCCTCGCCGCCCAGCAGAACAAGGCGAAGGGCGAGGCCGTCGCCTTGATGAAGGCGGACGGCGTCGAGTACGAGGAGCGCATGGAGCGGCTCCAGGACATCTCGTACCCGAAGCCCCTGGAGGAGCTGCTCTTCCACGCCTACGACACGTACCGCAAGAGCCACCCGTGGGTGGGCGACCATCCGCTGTCGCCGAAGTCCGTCATCCGTGACATGTACGAACGGGCCATGTCCTTCACGGAGTTGGTGTCCCACTACGAGCTGGCCCGCACCGAGGGCATCGTGCTGCGCTACCTCGCGAGCGCGTACAAGGCGCTGGACCACAACATCCCGGACGACCTCAAGTCCGAGGATCTGCAGGACCTGATCGAGTGGCTCGGCGAGATGGTCCGCCAGGTCGACTCCAGTCTGCTGGACGAGTGGGAGCAGCTCGCCAACCCGGCGGAGATGACGGCCGAGGAGGCCCAGGAGAAGGCCGACGAGGTCAAGCCCGTCACCGCCAACGCGCGCGCCTTCCGCGTCCTGGTCCGCAACGCGATGTTCCGCCGCGTCGAGCTCGCGGCTCTCGACCATGTCAACGACCTGGGCGAGTTGGACTCCGCCCACGGGTGGGACGCGGACGCCTGGGGCGAGGCGATGGACAAGTACTGGGACGAGTACGACGACCTCGGCACCGGTCCCGACGCCCGCGGCCCCAAGCTCCTCGTGATCCAGGAGGAGCCGCAGAACGGCATCTGGCGGGTCCGCCAGATCTTCGACGACCCGAACGACGACCACGACTGGGGCATCAGCGCGGAGATCGACCTCGCGGCCTCCGACGCGGAGGGCCGTGCGGTCGTCCGTGTCACCGACGTCGGTCAGCTGTAAGCCGTCGGTCAGCTGTGAGCCAAGGAGAACTCCACGCATGACGAACCCGGCCGAGAGACTGGTCGACCTGCTCGACCTGGAGCAGATCGAGGTCAACATCTTCCGTGGCCGCAGCCCGCAGGAGTCCCTGCAGCGGGTCTTCGGCGGCCAGGTGGCGGGCCAGGCGATGGTCGCCGCCGGCCGCACCACGGACGGCGACCGTCCGGTGCACTCCCTGCACGCGTACTTCCTGCGCCCGGGCCGGCCGGGCGTGCCGATCGTGTACGAGGTCGAACGGGTGCGGGACGGCAGGTCGTTCACGACCCGCCGGGTCACCGCCGTGCAGCAGGGCCGCACGATCTTCAATCTCACCGCCTCCTTTCACAAGCCTGAGGAAGGACCCTTCGAGCACCAGCTGCCGCCCGCCCGCAAGGTCCCGGACCCGGAGTCCCTGCCGACCGTCGCGGAAGAGGTGCGGGCCCATCTGGGCGCGCTGCCCGAGCAGTTGGAGCGGATGGCACGCCGCCAGCCCTTCGACATCCGCTACGTGGACCGGCTGCGCTGGAGCGCCGAGGAGCTGAACGACGCCGAGGCGCGCAGTGCCGTGTGGATGCGCGCGGTCGGACCGCTCGGCGACGACCCGCTCGTGCACACCTGCGCGCTGACCTACGCCAGCGACATGACCCTCCTGGACGCCGTCCGCATCCCGGTCGAACCCCTGTGGGGTCCGCGGAGTTTCGACATGGCGTCGCTGGATCACGCCATGTGGTTCCACCGGCCGTTCCGCGCGGACGAGTGGTTCCTTTACGACCAGGAGTCACCGATCGCCACGGGTGGACGGGGTCTGGCCCGTGGGCGGATCTACGACATCGAGGGACGGCTGCTGGTATCCGTGGTCCAGGAAGGGCTGTTCAGGGCGCTGTAGTTCACGGGTTTCTGCGCAGCAGCCGACTCAGCAGGCCGCGGGAACGCTCCGGCTCCTGGTGAGCGGGGTCGTCGAGGTGCGCGACCTGTGGCGGTGCCGTCGGTTCGGACCTCTGCCGCGGTGTCGCCGGAGCCTCTGTCGGCCGGGGCACCGTCTGATTCGGTGTCGGTCGCGGTGCGGGATGGTCCGTGCGGGCCTCGTTCACCGCCTGTGCGAGGTCGGCGCGCAGCCAGCCGATCTCGTCCGGGTGGTCCGCCGTCATGATCCTCTCGGCGAGCTGCGCGGCGGGCGAGCCGGGTGCGCCGTGCGACACCTGCCTGGGGCGGAAGCGGCTCAGATGGGAGCGCTCGTAGGGGTCCTGGACGATCTCCGCGATCTGGACGGGGTCGAGCAGGGACGCCACGGCCGCCGCGCGTGCCCAGGGATGGCCGTCGGCCTGCCGGAGCAGGAAGCCGAGGTGCCGTCCCCGTCAGTTCCGGGCCCGCAGGTCCAGCCCCGCCTCCAGTTGCTCGCGCAGTCCGGACGGCGTCCTGCCGCTCACCAGGCCTGTGTTGTCCCCGTCGATGGCGAACTGCCGCAGTTCCTCGGCCAGATAGAGCCAGACCACGGCCCGGTAGCGGTTGAGGTAGAAGTTCACGGGCACGACCACGCCGAGCCTGGCGAGTCGGGTGAACCTGGTGGGTGTCACCTCCAGCAGACCCGCCCCCTGCTTCGTGCCCACGGTTTCGACGCGCTGCCGCAGCGCCTCGGGATAGCCCTCCTCCGTGCGCAGCCGGTCGATCTCGGTGCGGGTGACCCCCCGGCCTCCGCCCCCTTCGTCGGGCACGGTCCTGACGCAGCCGAGGTGTACGGCGAGGTCGAACTCCCCTCGCCTGAGCTCCAGTTCCCTGGCCGCACGACTCGGCGTGAAGGACAGGGACTGCGGTTTGGTGACGGTGTTGCCTGACATGCTCGTCTCCCCCGTGGAGTGAGGGGCCCGCGCCGTCCGCGTGGCCTCGGGAAAAACCGTAGCCGGTTCGGGGAATCTCGTGGCGAGCCTGTGGATAACTCTGCGGGAGGAGCGAAAGCGCAGGTCAGGCGTCTGCGGCCGGTGATCGCTCGGGCTGCCTTGCCTCCACGCCGAGATGCTCGCCGACTCGGTTGACGAGCAGGGTCATCTCGTACGCGATCTGGCCGATGTCGGCGTCGGCCCCGCTGAGCACGCACAGACAGCTGCCGGCGCCGGCCGCGGTGACGAACAGCACCGCGTCGTCGAACTCGACCATGGTCTGGCGTACTCCGCCCGCGCTGAAGTGGCGCCCCGAGCCCTTGGCCAGGCTGTGCAGTCCGGACGAGACGGCGGCGAGATGCTCCGCGTCCTCGCGTCGCAGGCCCGTACTCGCGCCGGTCACCAGGCCGTCGTTGGACAGGACCAACGCGTGGCGCACGTGCTCGACCCGCTCCGTGAGGTCGTCCAGCAGCCAGCCGAGTCCCTCGTTCTGCCCCATGTCTCCGACTCCCCGTGTGCCGACTCCCCCTCGTGGGAGGATCCCCCGCCAGCCTTCCCCACCACCGGCGCACGAGCAAGGAGGATGGGCGCATGGCGCAGAAGATGACCGATGAGGAATGGCGGGCCTTCGTCTCGAACGGAACCCGCACCGCGAAACTGTCCACCGTCCGGGCCGACGGAAGCCCGCATGTGACGCCGATCTGGTTCCTGCTCGACGGGGACGACATCGTGTTCAACACCGCCAAGTCCAGCGTGAAGGGCCGGAATCTCGCCCGTGACGGACGGGCCGCGCTGTGTGTGGACGACGACCGGCCGCCGTTCGACTACGTGGTGTTGCAGGGCCGCGCCCGGATCTCGGAGGACCTCGACGAGTTGCGGCACTGGGCCGGCCGTATCGGCGCGCGGTACATGGGTGAGGAGCGCGCCGCGGAGTTCGGGGAGCGCAACGGTGTGCCCGGGGAACTCCTCGTCCGGATCGCGGTCGACAAGGTCCTGGCCGAGAAGGCCGTCGCCGGCTGAGTTCGCGGCCCGCCGGGCGGCCGGGTCAGCCGACCGAGTCGAGCAGCCGGGCGGTGTGCATCCGCCCGGCGTACTCGACGAGCCGGATCAGCACCTCCTTCCCGGAGTCTCGGTCACGGGCGTCGCAGAGCACCACCGGAGTTCCCCGGTCGAGGTCGAGGGCGCGCGAGACGTCCTGGGGGCCGTACCTGCGGGAGCCCATGAAGCAGTTGACGGCCACCACGAACGGGATGTGCCGGTGCTCGAAGTAGTCCACCGCGGGGAAGCAGTCCTCCAGTCGCCTGGTGTCCGCCAGGACGACCGCGCCGAGGGCTCCCTGCGACAACTCGTCCCACAGGAACCAGAAGCGGTCCTGGCCGGGGGTGCCGAAGAGGTAGAGGGACAGGCCGGACCGGATGGTGATGCGGCCGAAGTCCATGGCGACGGTGGTCGTGACCTTCTGGTCGACGCCGTCGGTGTCGTCCACCAACTGGCCTGCCTCGCTGAGCAGTTCCTCGGTGCGCAGCGGCTTGATCTCGCTGACCGCGCCCACCAGGGTGGTCTTGCCCACGCCGAATCCACCGGCGACCAGAATCTTCAACGCCAGGGCGGTCGTCTCGCCGCCCGCGGCATCGGAGTGCTCGGAGTCCATTGATCACTTCTCTCGGGAGTACCGGCAACGTCGGATGGTGGTGAACTTCGTCTACAGCGCCCGCAGTCCTTCGATCACCTCGCGCAGAATCCGTTCGTCAGGAAGCTGCGCGGGGGGGACCGGGCGGCTGACGGTGACGCAGCCGCGCTCCAGCAGGTCGCCCAGGAGCACCCTGATCACGCCGACGGGCAGGTCGGCGCCCGCGCCGAGTTCCGCGACCGACTGGGTCTCCGTGCGGCACAGGTCGATCAGGACCCGGTGTTCCGGCCCGAGCGCGGTGTCGTCGTCGATGCCTGGAGCACCCGCGTCCAGGGTGACGAGGGCGATCAGGTCGAAGCGGACCCCCGCGGGGCCGGACCTGGTGCGCCCGCCCGTCATGGCGTACGGACGGACCAGAGGTCCGGCCTCACCGTCGTACCACTGGCTGCCCGGCTCGTTCGGGGCGCCCGTCCTGTCCTCGTTCATGTGCGCGAACCGCCCTCGGCCTATCCGGCGGCCGGGGGCCGCGCGGCGACGCGCGGTGCCGTGTACAGGTGCTCGCCGACGCGCTTGACCAGCCGTGCCATCTCATAGGCCACCAGGCCGATGTCGGCGCTCACGTCGGTGAGGAGGGCGAGGCAGGAGCCGTCGCCCGCGGCGGCCACGAACAGGAAGCCGTCGTCCATCTCCACCATGGTCTGGCGCACGCCGCCGGCGCCGAAGTGCCGGCCGGCTCCCTTGGCCAGGCTGTGGAAGCCGGAGGCGACCGCGGCGAGGTGTTCGGCGTCCTCGCGGTGCAGGTCGGTCGAGGCGCCCACGGCCAGGCCGTCGTTGGACAGCACCACGGCGTGCCGTACCTCGCTCACGCGCAGCACCATGTCGTCCAGCAGCCAGTCGAGTTCGCCCGACTGCGGGGCGGCCCTCATGCTCGGGTCCTTGATCATGCGGGATCTCCTTCACTGTCCCTGCGCGCTGTGGAATCCGGAGTGGCGCCACGCCCTGGCTGCCTGCCGCCGCCGCGGGCCCAGCCTTCGCGGTACGCCGCCATGCGTTCCCGTACGACTTCGGGGGTGCGCCCGTCGTCGTGGTGGGGCGTGGTGGTCCGGTCGGGCTCTTCGGGGCGCTGCTGGCGCAGTTGCGGGGCGAGATTCGCCTGGCGTACGCGGCGGGGCAGGTCGTCGGACTCCTCGGCGTCGTCCGGGGGCCGGTGCAGGCGCAAGGTGGTGACTCCGGGTGGTGGGTTTTCGGGCGCCGTCTCCTCCACCGCGGCCGGCGCGGTGGGCACCAGCGCGGGCCGTTCGGCCGGCGTCTGGACGGACTCCTGGTGGGAGGCGGCGCCCGGCACGCGCGCGTACTCGCGTTCCGCGAACCGTTCCCTGTCGGCGGCCTTCTTGGGCGAACGTTCCGCCGCGCCACCGTGCAGCAGCGGGGTGGGCAGCAGGACGACCGCGGTGGTGCCGCCGTAGGGCGAGGTACGCAGATGCACCTTGATGTCGTGCCGGGCGGCGAGCCTGCTGACGACGAAGAGGCCGAGCCGGTCGCTGTCGAAGAGGTCCAGCGTCTCGGACTGTTCGATGCGGCGGTTGGCCTCGGCAAGCGTCTCGCTGCCCATGCCGAGGCCGCGGTCCTCGACCTCGATCGCATAACCGTTGCCCACGGGTTCGCCGCTGACGCGCACGCGCGTGTGGGGCGGCGAGAACTGGGCGGCGTTCTCGACGATCTCGGCCAGGAGGTGGGTGAGGTCGGCGACAGCCGTGCCGATGACGGACGCCTCGGGAAGCTGTCGTACCTCCACGCGTGCGTAGTCCTCGACTTCGGAGACGGCCGCGCGCACCACGTTGGTCAATGAGACCGGCATGCGCCAGGCGCGGCCGGGCGCTGCTCCGGAGAGGATGATGAGGCTCTCGGCGTGGCGCCGCATGCGGGTGGTGAGGTGGTCGAGCCGGAACAGGTCGCTCAGTTCGTTCGGGTCGTCTGAGCGGCGTTCCATGCTGTCCAGCAGGCTCAGTTGGCGGTGCACGAGGACCTGGCTGCGGCGGGCGAGGTTGACGAACACCCCGGAGATGCCGCTGGCGAGTTCGGCGCGTTCGACGGCGGCCCGAAGAGCGGCGCGGTGCACGGTGCCGAGGGCTTCGGCGACCTGGCCCGCCTCGTCCTCGGCGGGCAGTCCCGGCGGGGCCTCCACGTGGACGTCGATCTCCTCGCCCGCGCGCAGCCTCCGCATCGCCTCGGGGAGCTTGCGCCGGGCGATCTCCAGGGCGCTGTTGCGCAGCCCGACCAGCTCGACGACGAGGCCGCGGCCGATGCGTACGGAGATGACGAGTGAAGCGGCGACGGCGACGAGTCCGAAGAGGACCGCGGCACCGGCCGGGGTGAGCAGACCTCGGGTGAACGGGTCGGCCCGGTCCGCGACGCCCTGCCCCGCCCGTTCCTCGATCGTCCGCATGCCGTTCTGCACGCGTGCGTGGGGTGTGTCCCAGCTGTTCGAGGGAGCCGAGGTGAGCGGGCCGGGGGTGCCGTCGAGGGCCTTGTCCTCCGCGGTGCCCAGGGCCGTGTAGGCGCTGCCTGCTGCGAGGTGCCGCCATGAGCTGTGTTCCGGGCCGCGCAGGTCGGCGACGGCGGAGTCGGTGAGGGCGCGGCGCGTGTCGACGGCGCCGGTGAACAGCCGCAGCCGCTCGCCGCGCAGGCCGTCGGCGAGGCGTGCGCTGGTCACCAGTGCGTCCTCCTGGGCCAACGCCTCTCCCGCGCGGGAGAATTCGAGCAGCACGCGTGCGTCGGAGCCGAGGTCGGCGTCCTGGATGCTGGTGAGGGCGCCACCCACTCCGAAGGCGGTCGCGATGGTGCCGGTGTAGCGCCCGTAGGCCTCGTCCCAGCCCGTACGCCGGTTGAGCACCGCGGTGCGCAGCGTGCGCAGTCGTTCGGCGCCGGTGACGAACGCGTCGAGTCGGTTGGCCACTCCTGGGGGCAGTTCCTCGCTGTCGGCGACGGTGTTGCCGTCGCCGAGCCGGAGTTCGGCCACGGCCCGGTCGGTGCGGTCCGCGAGCTTCTTGTAGTCGCCGCTCTGCGCGGCGGACGGGTCGGTCGCGTACCGCACGGCGGCCGAGCGCTCGGCCTGGAGGGCGGCGACTGCCGTCGCGACAGGGGTCCGGATCTCGGAGTCCACGCGCTGCAACTGCCGCAGCCTGGCGATGTCCTGAGCGGTGCTGACGGTGGCGAAGGCCCACAGGGCCAGCAGCGAGACGACCGGCACCATCAGCAGACAGACGATCTTGGCCCGAACGGTCCGCGGCCTTATTCGCCAGCCCCCGCCACGCGCGGGTGCCTCGTCCGGCACCGGGCCCAAGGCGTCCTCCGCGCCTTCGTCGGCCGGCGGTCCGGCGTGCGCGCGACGACCGCGCGCGGGAGATGTGGTCGGCGTCTCGGCGCCAGGTGCGGGCGTCCTACGGGGTGTACGCATGGCCTCCTCGCTCGGAAGTGGTTGGGGGGCGGACCGTCGGGCCGCAGTCGCCGTCGGTCGGCGACGCGCTCGCGACGGTGCCTCGGGGCGGGTCGTCGGTCGGGGGGTGTTAGCCCACGGGGCTCTCGATCGGCCGCTGGGCGGAGGCGGATGCCTCGCGCTCTCCGCTGGTCGGCGACAGCGCGACGAAGGCCGAGGTCAGGAACAGGTAGGACCCAAGACCGACGGCCAGGGGGAAGATGAACTGCATCGCCGTGGCCCCGGGCAAGGCCTCGCCGGAGGGGGTGACGTGGACGCTCACCGCGAGCATGCCGGTGTAGTGCATGCTCGTCACCGCGGCCCCCATGATGAGCGAGGCCCCGAAGACGGCGACGGGCGACTTGATGTTGAGCCCCGCCCACAGGGCCGCCGTCGCCGCGACGACGGCGATCAGGACGGACAGGCCGACGAGCGCCGGGTCGTAGCCGACGTCGCCGTGCAGCCGTACCGCCGCCATGCCCAGGTAGTGCATGCTCGCGACCCCGAGCCCGGTGGTGAGGCCGCCGAGGAAGAGCGCGCGGGTGCGGTCCTTGCTGTAGCCGACGGCGAAGACGCCGGCACAGACGACGAGCATGGCGACGAGCAGGCTGGCGATGGTGAGCGGCACGTCGTAGCGGATATCGGTGCCGCTGACGCCGAAACCGAGCATGGCCACGAAGTGCATGGTCCAGATGCCGGTACCGATCGCCGAGGCCGCGGTGATGAGCCAGTTGCGGCGCGAGCGTCCGGTGGCGCCGAGCGCGCGGACGGTGCAGCGCAGCCCGAGGGCGGAGCCGATGCAGGCCATCACGTACGACAGCACGGGGGTCAGCCAACCGAAGGATGCGTGGTCCAGGTGTCCCATGACCCCGGGACGCTAGTCGGGACAGGGGCGCACAAAGAGGGCGCATTTCGAAAGGTATTGAAATATGACACAGCGGTACCTATGAACGACCGTGTCCCGCTCGAACGTGCGCGCTGCGGCGTCATCCGTGTCGGTGAGGGATCATGCGGAACATGAGCGACGACCACACGCATGTCCGGGAGTTCTTCACCGCGCGCGCCGCGGGCTGGGACAGCCGCTTCCCCGACGACGGTCCCGCCTACGCGGCGGCGGTCGCCGAGTTGGGGCTGCGCGCGGGCGACCGGGTGCTGGACGCGGGCTGCGGCACGGGGCGGGCCCTGCCGCCGCTACGGACGGCCGTGGGGCCTTCCGGAGTGGTCATGGGCGCCGATCTGACGCCGGCCATGCTCCAAGCCGCCGTAGACGCCGGTAGGGACCGTCAGGGGCAGTTGCTGCTCGCCGACGTGTCCGCACTGCCGGTGCGGTCGCGGTCGCTCGACGCGGTGTTCGCGGCCGGGCTCATCGCGCACCTTCCGCATCCGACCGAGAATCTGCGGGAGTTGGCACGCGTCGTGCGCTCCGACGGCACGCTCGCACTGTTCCACCCGATCGGCCGGGCGGCGCTCGCCGCGCGCCAGGGCCGACAGATCACCCCGGACGACCTGCGCGCGGAACCGAATCTCCGCTCCCTGCTGGCCGGTTCGGGCTGGCGCGTGATCTCGTACGTCGACGAGGACGACCGTTTCCTGGCGCTGGCCGTGCGGGAAGGGTGACGTCTCGCCTCCCAAGCCTGCACGCCCCGACAAAGAACGACCGCTCCTCCGTGTGAAGCAACAACCGGTCAGACATGCCGACCCACCCGCGCAGGGCTACTGAGAGGTCGACCCCAGCGGCACGGACACCCAGGTCACACAGCCAGCCTCATCACCGCGGCAGGCCCGATGTCGTCAGCAAGGCGGTACGCACGAGGAACAGACGCGGCTCCTCCTCGGGCGCCGGCAACGGCCGATCCATCTCTCCGACCGCGATCAGGACGTGGCCCCCGTCGTACGACACTCGGCCACTCAGGTCGACGCTGGTGCGATGCCGCGCAGTGACATCAACGAGCTCGGTCAGGACGGCGAGCGTTGCTTCCTCGACAGGGCCGGTTCCACGACCGGACAGTGCAACGACCTTGAACCGAATATCAACGAGCGTTCGCTGCCACGCAACGAACGTTGAGGTTTGAGGTGCTCACGCCGTACTGTGCCGATCGCAGATACTCGAGCATCGGGAGCGATCGGTGGAGCCGTTTCCCCCCGGGACCCGGTGGTGTCCGGTGCCAGACACGCGAGGCGCCCCCTCAACTCTCCTACGGAATAGCCTAGTTGACGAGACTTCGGGCCTCCAGGTGCGCCACGTCACCCGCCACCAGAACCCGGATGTGGGCACCGGTCACAGGCGCGGCGCCCGCCTCGAACCGTCGGCCTCATGCAGAGAGCGTCATACAAGAGGGGTGCACGATCCGTTTCTGAGGCCCCGGCCGCCTCTTCAGTACCACCTGCATGCACGCCACGCTCACCCTTACCTTCCAGGAGGAGCACCTGTGAGTGAGCCCAACGCCTCGCTGCTGAAGACCGTCGCCCGTATCGAGGAACTGATCGCCAAGAGCGGTCGCCGGTTGGCGGAGGTGCTGGACACCAAGCGGCTGGCCCTGGCGTCCGGCTTGACCGAACCCGAGGTGGAGCTCCTCCTCGCCGGCGGCATGCCGGAGGAGGAGGACCCGGACGACATGGTCCGGAACCGAGTCCGTTTCCTGTACGAGAGCCACACGGGCCCCAACGGAGGTCCCCGAGACATCCGGGACATCGCTGCGGCGATCGACCAGACCACGGTTTGGACAAGGAAACTGGCGGACGGCAAAGCGAAGCCGAGTCTGTGGACCGGTTCCCAGCTGACCAAGTACTACAAGGTGGCCGCCACCTTCCTGACTGACGCGCCGGCCGATGCCCTGAACCGAGAACTGCAGAGGAACCTCTTCGACTTGGAGGTGGAGGCCGACCCGGCCAAGGCCCTCCGTGACATGGGCGTCGTACATATGTCCGGTCGAAGTCCGCTCATGACCAAACCCGACTTGGCGGCGCTCGCCAGGATGGTCGCAGAGCTCCAATTCGATTTCGACCGCGTCAGGCGCGTGGTCGACCACCTGGCGAACCACCCGGAGGCTGATCAGTGAAGAAGTCGGTCGAGAGGCTCCAGAGGAAGCTCATGGCCGAGCTCACCACGGCTGTCACCGAGGCGGTCAGGGTGCCGGCAGAGCCGAAAGTCATCTTCGAGACGCTGTGTCAGGTGATGAGCGAACGCCGCGGCCGGCCGGTGCAGTTGGTCATGCGGAGCTTCCCCGAGGAGTTGGCCAATACGACCACGGGGCTTTGGCTGGACCTCAGGGACCAGGACGTCATCGTCGTTGAGGCGAACCTCGCCCCCGATCACCAACTCGTCGTCCTTGGCCACGAGTTGTGGCACATGAACGCTGGGCACTGCGGCCACGATCACGACGGAACCGCAGTTGCCGCACGAGCAGCGATGACCGAAGAGGTCGACTGGGATCTGGCCCGGAGAGTGGCCGCGCGCGCCCAGTCGCACACCGAGGACGAGCTCGCCGCCGAAGGGTTCGGCCTCCTCATGGGCTCCCGTATGGGTGTCTGGCTAGCAGGCCCGGACACCCGCCAGGACCTCGACGATGTAGCGCGGCGCATCAGCACGGCCCTCGGCTGCCACGGATTGCAGGGCTGACGGCCGTGACGATGTCCCAATCCTTCTGGATGATTGCGGCGGTGCTCGGAGTAGGCGTGGCCTACAAGTTGCCGGCCTTGTTGGGGGGCCGCCGCAACCCCCTTGCACGGCAGGTTGCCGGCCTGCTCCTGACGGCGGTTGCCGTGTTCTTCTTCGCGGCACCATCCACCCTCGCATGGCTCAACGACGTGACCGGCATCCCCAATTTTGCGGCGCCCTTCGTCTACAGCCTGCTCACCGGCTTCTGCGCCTCGTGTCTGCTGCTGATCGTGAAGTGGCGGGGAGGAGTCCCGGCGAGCGTCCGGCGTACGACGTGGTGGGTGTACGGAAGTTACGGCATGGTGATCGTCGCTTTGTGGGCGTGCTTCGCGCTCGGTGACCACCATGTCGAGCGGCTGCGGGACCTGGACACGTACTACGCCGGCACTCCGTGGATGCGCGAGATGATCCTGCTCTACCTGCTCGGTCACACCGTGGCAGTCCTGATTACTTCTGCACTGCTTTGGGCATGGGAAAGCCGCTTGCGCGGGATGGGCTGGCTGCACGCCGGTGTCGTACTGCTCAGCGTCGGCTACGCCCTGAACCTCGTCTATGACGCGGTCAAACTGATCGCCGTGGTCGCCCGGTGGACCAACCATGACCTCGACTGGCTCAGCACCGACGTAGCCCCTCCCGTCGCGGGAACAGTCGGCCTGCTGATCGCCCTGGGGTTCATCGTGCCGCACGCGGGAGAGGGAGCGTCGCACCGGGCGGCAGCCCTCCGCGAGTACAAGGCCCTCGCGCCCCTTGCCCGCACGTTGCAACATGTGCAGTCCGCTGCCTCCCCCGTGCCGATCCGCCGATTCTCCTCTGTGGACCTCCGCCTGACACACCGTAAGACGACCATCCGCGACGCTCTGAGGCAGCTCCAGCCGTACCTGGACATGGACGAGCACGACAAGGCCGTCCAGCGCTATTTGGGCCAGGGGAAGACGCCCGACGAGGCGCAGGTTCTTGCCGAAGCCACCGCCATCGTGGCCGCGGCCGGCGTTCCGGAGGAACGGGACCGCCAGGCGGCCAAGCAACTCGCGCGGACGAACCCAAACCAGAGCAGGGACATCGTCGCCATCTCCCGTGCCCTGCGCGACCTGCCCACCATGCACGTGGTCGGTTCCAACCCGACACCAGAAGGAACCGTGACCTCATGAGCGCCCGCACCAACTCGTCCGTCGGCCGGCAACGCCGGGCCATTGTCATCGGCGGGGGTCTCACCGCCATGCTGACCGCGCAAGCGCTGTCGACACGCACCGACGTTCTCGTCATCGAACGCGACTCCCTGCCGGAGATACCCGAGCCTCGCAAGAGCCTGCCCCAGGCACACCACGTGCATGTGCTGTGGTCCGGCGGAGCGGAGGCCATCGCTGCGCTCCTTCCTGACGTCCTCAGTGACCTTGAGTCCGCAGGCGCCCGCCGCATACCGCTGACCAGCGGCATGGTCGGCCTCAGCCCGGCGGGCTGGTTTCGCCGCTGGCAGGAGAGCCACTACGCCATCGCCTGCCACCGGGACCTGTTCGACTGGGTGATCCGCCGCCAGGTTCTCGGCGCGAAGGACAACGGCATCACCGTCATGCAGGGCACCACCGTTCTCGGCCTGGCCGGCAGCGCCGACACGGTGACCGGCGTCGACGTCCGTACGAATGACGGTCGACAGGAGACCCTCCTGGCCGACCTGGTCGTAGACGCCAGCGGCAAGGGTTCCCAAACACCGGTCTGGCTCAACCGCCTCGGCGCGCAAAGCCCGCCCTCGCGGGAGGTCGACTCCGGACTCGTCTACGCCAGCCGCCTCTACCAAGCCCCTCATGGCCTCCCGGAGACCTGGCCCATCATCAACGTGCAGGCAGACCCCCGCGGTGACGGCCCAGGGCAGGCAGGCGTCATCCTGCCCATCGAGGATGGACGCTGGCTCGTCACCCTGTCGGGTACCCGCGGCGGCGAACCCACCATCGATCCGGACGCCTTCGGGAATTTCGCCCTGGGCCTGCGCCATCCCATCGTTGGAGAGATGATCAAGAAAGCGGACCCGCTGGGCCCCGTCCATGTCACGCGAATGACGGCCAACCGTCGCCGCTTCTACGAGAAGACCGCACTGCCGGCGAACTTCCTCGCCCTCGGGGATGCCGTGGCCGCGTACAACCCGACGTATGGGCACGGCATGTCGGTCGCGGCTCAAAGCGCTTTGACTCTGCGGAACATGATCGACCGTTACGGCTACGGGAGCCCCGGCTTCACCAGGCGCGTGCAAAAGGCGATCGCGCGGCACGTCGGCCTCGCATGGACCTTCGCCGTAGGCACGGACGTCTTCTATGACGGCGCAACCGAGGGTGGACCCACCCTGCCCGATCGGATGGCCGCGCTCTTCGTGGACCGTCTCACCCTCACGGCCACCGGCTCCGGAAGAATGGCCCGCGACCTCACCGACGTGATGACGCTCCAGAAGGGACCTGAGTGGCTGTTCAAGCCCAGCACCCTCGTGTCGGCCCTGCGGGGCCCTCTCAAACCTCAGCTCACCGAACCGCCGCTCAGCCCCGAGGAAATCGGGGCCATCGAGTCCGCATAGCAGAGATAATCCCTGTCCGATTGGGCAACTCCAGTCGCCGTATCCGCGCTCGACCACACCCTGGCCTTTGTGGCGGCGTAGCACTTCGCTGGGATCGGCCTGCTCAGGGGTGAGAGCGGTCAACAGCGCGTACCAGCTGGGAGGTACGCCGACCTCCCGCCCCACTGTTCATGACTACTCTCGTGGCTACTTGCGTAGCCGCGCGGTCCGGTCTGAACCGGTACTGATCGGGGCCCAGGAAGCTCTTCGACCTGCAACGAATGCACCTCTGACCAGCACCTTCGCTGGTCAGGACCCCTTTCCGGCAGGCGAGTCAAGCTCTACGTTGAGTAGCAGGACATGAACGCTGAGCGAAATCAACCACGTAGGGGGAAGGTGGTTCACATGTGGGGCAGGGTGCGCAGGTCCGGTTCCAGAGTCCGCGATGCGCTGCGCGTCGAAGTTGACGCCGGCCGGGACAAACGTACACACAATCTTTTCGAGGCCGCGGCCACGTACGTCTCGGCCCGCGTGGAGGACGACCAGGAGCAGATCGACGAAGCGGCGGCCTGGGTGTCGCCGGAGGCGCTCTCCTTCGGTGTCAGCGAGCTCGCGTGCAGGGCTGTCATCGCGCTGGCGCGTGAGCGCGACGAGTCCCCGCAGACCGTGGCCCGCGCGCTCCTTGGACTCCCCGTGGCCTGACGCGCGGGGCGTTGCGCGGTCGATTCGCCCCGTGCACCCGGAAAACTGCAGGTCCGCGTCGCTGGGCAGTCGTGACAAGCTGCTGCCGGTCGCATTAGGGTGCGCGCGGTTGGACGAACCGATGGGGAGGCTGGGATGGCCGGGACGGACGAGGACGCCGTCGCCGCCGAGGACGACGCGCTCTATGTGCTCACGGCGGTACTGCTGACGCCGGCGAAGTTTCCGAGCGTGCTGGGCGACGACTATCCGGAGGCCTGCGCGGCGCTCGGCCTCGCGCCGCTCGCCGACGGGTACGGCCTGGTACTCGGCCAGGACGGCGACGGCGCCCGGTGGACCGTCGTCGTCGACGACGTCTCCCTGGTCGCCGTGGCCATCGCGTCCTGGGACTGCGGCATGGAGTACGACCTGTCGCCCACCGAGCGCACGGTCGTCGCCGCCCTGCCCGGCTGGCCCCTCGCGGTCGCCGTCGCGGCTCCCGGCGTACCGGAACCGCACGACCCCGATCCCGACGTCGTGGACGGTCCTCCGCTGTCGCCGCCGGACACGTCGACATGGGGCCCGGCCCAACGGCGGCTGGGAGCCGACGAGATCGCCCTCCAGTGGGCCGTGTGGCGCGAGCAGATCGACGACACCGAGTTCCAGGTCCCCGGGGGCGCCTCGGACCCGGACGGGGCCGAGAAGGCCGATCAGGGCCCGGACGAGGAGACCGAGAAGAAGCCCGGCCACGGCGGCATCCGGCGCGTCCTCTCGGAGGCACGCGGATACGTGGACTCGCCGCCGCCGCTCGGCCGCGTGCGGTCGTCCTTCGCCCCGGGCGAGGCGCGGACGCTGCGTGCCGACGGTCCCGGCTGGTCCCTCGTGGCCAGGACCGACGACATCGCGTTCGTGCTGCTCGACGAGGAACCGGGCGAGGTCCTGCCGGTGGGCCGAGGGCCAGAGCTGCCGGGTCTCTTGGAGGCGCTCGACAAGATGGCCGTACGCCCCAGTTGAACTGCCGCGTCACGCACGCGTCCGAACTCGGACGCGGCTCAGCGTCCCGCGTCCGGGTCGACGAGGAGCGCGCCCATCGCCGTGTCCGGGTCCTGGTGGGCTCGTAGCGCTTCGAGTTCGGTCCTCCAGGGTTCCTCCCAGCTCGCGGCTTGGCCGCCGGCCCGGACGAACGCGAGGGCCAACTGACCTGAGAGAGCAGTGCCGTGGGCGCCCAGGGCACGCGCCGCGGCGAGGGCGACCTCACGCACGCGTGACCGCCTGAAGTCCATGGGCAGGTACGTGGGCACCGGCAGACGTGCCGGCGCGGCTTCGCACAGCCGCGCCAGCCGCGCCCAGCGATCCGCCCGGTGTCTGCCGCGGCCCACGTCGTGCAGGGCAGCGTCCCAGTTGAGGCGCGCGGCATCGGTCGACAGCCCGACCGCCTCCAAGGTGTCGATCAGCGCGTCCAAGACACGCGGCACCTGCGAGCCGCCACCACCCGGCAGCACATCGCCCGCGACCGCGTGCAGCCTGCGCAGGGCGTCGGTACGCACGAGGGGGTCCCGCGCGCGGGCCCGCTCCCCCAGCAGGTTGAACGCGCGGTGGACAGCGGCCTCCGAGTCCGGTCCGGCTGGCAGCCGCACCAGTTGGCGGGCCGCGGCGTGCCACACCCGGCTCGCTCGCTCCGGGTCCGCCACGGTGTCCGCCAGCACACGGATCCCGTCCGGCGTGTCCACCCCGAGCCAGGACGGCAGGATGCGGCACGCGCCCGCGGCGGACTCGTCGTCGCCCTCCTCGACGATCCGCACCAGTAAGGCCGTGTAAGACAGCCTCTTGGAGCTGGGCACCGCACGCACGCGTGCGTGCACGACCGCTTCGCGTACGGCGGGTTCGTGGACCGCGCCGAGGAGGCGCTCGGTCACGCCGGGTCGGTCGACGGCGGGCAGAAGCGCGCCGGCCAGCACGGCCCGGACATCGGGGTGCCCGCCAGGCTGGTCCCAGGCCGCGACGAGAGCCTCGAAGGCATCGTCGCCCGGAAGGGAACCCAGCACCCGTGCGGCCTCCTTGCGAGTGCCCACCGGTGCGTCGGCCGCGCGGGCCACCGGGGCGAGCAGACGCACCGTCTCGTCGTCGGGCAGCCGCGCGAGAAGCCGCCGGACCGCGGCCATCGCGGCACGACCGCGCACACCGCCGGTCGCGGCGTGTCGCAGCAGGAGGTCCCGCAGAGCCGACGCGTCAGGCACGCCCTCGGCCGTCTCTCCGGCGAGCTCGCCGAGCGCGGTGAGCGCCGCGGCTGCCACGGGTTGTGGCGCCTGTTCGGCGAGCGCGGTCAACAGCGCGGGGTTCCTCAGGAGTTGTGCCGCGTCCGTGCGGACGTGCAGCGGAGCCGTCTCGTCGGCGGCCACGCGCGCGTGGTGCTCGCTCCACGCGTCCCGCTGCCACGGCAACCACCGCCCGACCACCCCGGGGTGCAACCGCGGTGTCCAAGGCGTGGCGCGGAGGCGCAGTCGGCCCTTGAACTCCCCGCTGGCGGCGGCCAGCACGGGATCGAGGAGTGTCGTCCGGCGGGTTGTGACGGTTCGCAGGACGAGGGGCACGGTGGCGAAGGTGGCGTCCAGGGCGAGCAGTTCGGCACAGCGCTGCTCCCGCAGCCGTGGCGGCCACACCCAGGCAGCGGCGGCTCGGGCAGCGATCACCGGGTCGTCGCACTCGACGGCGATGTGTCGCGTTTGTGCGTCGAGGTCGGGCAGCTCGGTCAGGTGGCTTCTGAGGAGTTCGGCGAGGGCCGTGGCCGCCTCGGGCCGCTGCGGTCGGTTCTGGGCCATCGCCGCCCAGATGGCGCGGGCAGCCTCCTCGTCGACGCGCACCGGGGTCAGCGGGCCGGTGTGCCGGGGCCCGGACGCGGCCTCGCCCAGGAGAGCGACGGCGAGGGCCGCGCGTTCGATGTCGCCGACTGCCGCGGCTCGTTCGACGACGCGGTGGAGCAGGGTTCGGGCCGCGTCGAGGGTGTCGGCCGTCGAGTCGCGTGACTGGACGGTGGTGCGGACGGCATCGCGCAGCACCTGTTCGGGCAGGGCGGCGAGCAGGTGGGGTGCGGTGCCGGCGAGTTGCTGCAGTGCCGGGCGGCGCACCTCGTCCCGGTCGTGCCAGGCCCGTTCGCAGTCGACGGCGACTCTGGCGAACTCCGCCGGGTCGCCTTGGAGTTCCGCGCAGGCGAGCAGGGCGGGCCAGGCCTGGGCGCGATGATGGACGCGGTGATTTTCGGCGAGCTCACGCAGAAGCGGTTCGCCGTCGGCCAGGGGCAGGGTCATCGCCCACCGGGCCGAGTACCAGGGCCTGCGGGTTTTCTTCAGCCGGGGCTTGATCAACTCCGCACGGTCAGCGGGGTCCAGCGCGGCGAGCGCCGGGGCCGAGGACTCACTCAATCGGTGGCGCGAGGTCCGGATCTCCGCGATCCGCCGCCGTTCGACGGACGGAAGGAGCCTCAACAGGGCGTCGGGCGCCACCTCCTGGCGGCCGGGCCCGGCGTACCGGCTACTGGTGGCGGGGCAGTGCTCGGCGAGCACCAGGAGATCCGCTGAGGACAGCCCGACCAGGATCCGTCGCAGGGATGGCGGCAACGGCCCTGCCGGCACGGGTTGTTCGCGATGGCGGCCGTCGCCGCACGTCGGTGCCGCCCTCAGGACGGCCGCCGCCTGCGTGGGCCGGTACAGCGCGGCCAGGACTCCGCGCGGGGTGAGCAGGTCGGGAGCCCGCTCCAGGAGCAGGAGCGCCGCGTCCGGGTCACGGCGCGCGGCGACCGTCGCGGCCCCACGATGGCTCCGGTGGAAGGCGTACGACTCCTCCCGCGCCTGTTGGCCGCTCTGCGCCGCGAGATACGCGGCGAGGGCCCGGGGTGCCGTGCGGGCCAGGGAGTTGATCGTGCCGGCGGACGGTTCGACCCGGGGCAGCCAGTCCGCCACGGTCTCCGGAGGACATGCGGGCAGCAGCTCGGCCGCTTCCCGAGGGCCGTGGCGTTCGAAGACACCGGGCAGCAGTCCGGCGGCCAGGACGTGGCGGCGGCTGCGCCTGAGCAGTCGGTAGGTGTCGAGGCGGGTGGTGCTGATATCGCTCGACGCCAGTCGCTCCAGGGCCTGTTCGGGTATCGGGAGCCGGACGGCCGCCGCACGCGCGCGGCGGCCCAGCAGTGGGTCGGCCAGAGCCTCGGTCACCCGTTCCAGGTCGCGGCGGACGACGGCCAGGAAGAGGGCGGTGTGCCGCTCGTCCCCATCGCCGGTGTCGAGGGCGTGGTGCAGGGTCTCGTAGGCGTGTGGAGTGAGCGTGCGGGCGTAGCGCGCCAGGGCGCTCATGCGTGCCGGGAACGGCAGGGGATCGAAGTGAGCCCTCAGCCAGGCTGGCGTCAGAGGCGCCGGCGGGGTCTGGGGCTGTCCGGACGGCGTCTGGGACGCCTCGTATCGGGCCATCAGCGCTCACCGTGGAGTCGCTGGGCCTCCTTTCCATGCTTCATGCGGTCATGGTGATGCGCCGCCCGTCCGGCACGCAAACGATTTTGGCAACGGGGCACTCGCCGTCCGCGGCCCGTACGTCGTACGGGCCGCGGACGGCGATGTGACCAACTCCTGTGCCCACGCCGACCTCGCCGCCCCAGCGCGCCGGTGTGTCGCTGCGTCAGTGTGCCGGTGCGGTCAGCGGCCGATCTCCTTGCGGGTCACCCGGCGCAGCCTGCGCCGCTGGGAAGGGTCCAACGTGAGGTATGCGGCGGCCGGGACTCCCAGGACAATCAGGAGCGCCGCCCACCAGGGCAGCCAGATCAACAGGATGAGCCCGACCGCCACACCCCCTGCGGCGATCTTCGCCTTCTTCGACATGTACGTCGCCTCCTTCGCGGCCGGGGCCGCTCTCTGTCCTGAAAACGGGTCCGCGCCGCGCACAGTTCCGAACGGCGACCCTGAGACATCCCTGAGGCGCGACCCCTACTCGTCCCTGAGACCCTTCTACCCAATCCCGGACTCGGCCAGGTCACGGATCGGCCGCTCCGACGGATCGTTCGCATGCTGTACTCTCGGCGACCTCAGGGCTCAGTAGTCAAGTTTGAGGAGTGCGGTATCGCTGTGCAGAGCGTCCCTGCGGCAACACCGTCCGAGATCTCCGAACTGGCCCGCTGCTGTGCCGTCTTCCTCCCGGGCGATCCGGCGCGTACCGGCAGCGTCGCCTTCTGGCGGCCCGCCGGCACCGCTCCGCCTCTCGTCGCGACCGGATCCGTCGAGGAGCTGACCGTCGTCGTGCCCGGCGACGACGGTGTCCGGCCGGCGAGCGTGCCCGCAGTCGTCCTGCCCGTGCGGGCGGCGCTGCCGGTGCTCACGCGCGCGCGTGCCGACGTGAACGGACACCGCGGGAGTGTGTTCTGGGGCGCGGCCTCCGTGCTGGCCCTGCAGTTCGTGGCACGGGGGTTGCTGCTGCCCGGCCTGTCCCCCGGCGACCACGACGCGTGGCGGGTGGGCCCGCTGCCCGCTGAGGACGTCGACCGCGTCCGCCGGCTGGCCGCCACCATGCCGCCCGAGGCGCACGCCGTGCCGGTCGACGGCTCGGTGCCGCCACGGCTGCCGGACCCGGAGCCGCTGCTGCGCGCCTTCCTCGACGCGGTGGCCGACACCCTGCCCCGCTCCCCCGCCGCCCCGCTCGTGACAGGCGGGCCCGCCTACGCGGCACGCGAGCCGCGGCACATGCCCGAGCAACGCGCCTGGGCCGCCGATATCTCCGCCGGCCACGACGCCGGCGTACGGGTCTCGCTGCGGATCGAGGTGCACGGCCTCGCGAGCGCAGCGCAGGACGAGGCGACGGTGTCCTTCCGGGCCGTCCCCCAGGTGCACGGCGTGAGCGATCCGACTCTCATGGCCGATGCCGCCGAGGTGTGGGGCGGGTCCGGCGTCTTCGGTCCACGTGCGCGTATGGACGCCCTGCTCGCGCTCCGTCGCGCGGCGCGGGCCTGGCCGCCGCTCGCGCCGTTGCTCTCGGCGAGTGTGCCGGACGCGGTCGAGCTGGCCGACGAGGAGGTCACCGAGCTCCTCGGAGCAGGCGCCCAGGCCCTGGCCACGGCCGGTGTCGACGTGCACTGGCCGAAGGAGCTCGCCCGCGAGCTGACCACTCGTGCCGTGATCGGCCCGCCGGACGACGGACCGGCTACCGGGCGGACGGCCTCGGACGCGCCGTCGTTCCTGTCCGCCGACGCGCTGCTCGCCTTCGACTGGTGGTTCGCACTGGGCGATCAGCGGCTCACGCGCGAGGAGTTGGACCGGCTCGCCGAGGCCAATCGTCCCGTCGTGCGGCTGCGCGACCAGTGGGTCCTCGTGGACCCCCGTGAGGTCCGCCGCGCCCATAGCCGGCAGGAGCGCAAGATCACGCCCGTGGAGGCGCTGGGCGCCGCGCTGACGGGCTCCGCGGAGGCGGACGGCCAGTTGGTCGACGTACTGCCCACGGGGTGGCTGGCGGCCCTGCGGGAGCGGCTCGCGGACCCCGAGGCGCAGGAGCCCGTGGCGCAGCCCGCCGCGCTCGCGGCCACGCTGCGCGACTACCAGCGGCGGGGGCTGAGTTGGCTGGCCCGGATGACGTCCTTGGGGCTCGGGTGCTGTCTGGCTGACGACATGGGGCTCGGCAAGACGATCACGCTGATCGCGCTCCATCTGCACCGGCAGACGGAGGAGGCGGCGGCCGGTCCTACGCTCGTGGTGTGTCCGACGTCCCTGCTGGGCAACTGGCAGCGCGAGATCGAGAGGTTCGCGCCGGGCACGCCCGTGCGTCGCTTCCACGGGGCGCGGCGCAGCCTGGAGGGCGTGGTCGACGGGGAGTTCGTGCTCACCACGTACGGGACGATGCGCCTGGACACGGCCCGGCTCGCCTCGTTGCCGTGGGGCATGGTCGTGGCGGACGAGGCGCAGCATGTGAAGAACCCGTACTCGTCGACCGCGCGGCAGCTGCGTTCCATCGGCGCACGCGCACGCGTGGCGCTCACCGGCACTCCGGTGGAGAACAACCTGTCGGAGCTGTGGGCGATCCTCGACTGGACGACCCCTGGGCTGCTGGGCCGGCTCGGCACCTTCCGCACGCGGTACGCGCAGGCTGTCGAGGGCGGTCAGGACCCGGCGGCCGGTGAGCGGCTCGCGCGCCTCGTACAGCCGTTCCTGCTGCGGCGCCGCAAGTCGGATCCGGGGATCGCCCCCGAACTGCCGCCGAAGACCGAGACCGACCGCGCCGTGTCGCTGACCACGGAACAGGCCGGTCTGTACGAGGCGGTGGTGCGCGAGACGCTCGCGGAGATCTCGGGTTCCGACAGCATGGTGCGGCGCGGACTCGTGATGAAGCTGCTGACCGGGCTGAAGCAGATCTGCAACCACCCGGCGCAGTTCCTCAAGGAGGAGCGGCCGAAGATCGCCGGACGCTCCGGAAAGCTGGAGCTGCTCGACGAGTTGCTCGACACCATCCTCTCCGAGGAGGCGTCCGTCCTGGTGTTCACCCAGTACGTGCGCATGGCACGTCTCCTGGAGCGGCATCTGGCGGCCCGTGGCATCGGGACGCAGTTCCTGCACGGCGGGACGCCCGTCGCCGAGCGCGAGTCGATGGTGCGGCGTTTCCAGGACGGTGAAGTGCCGGTCTTCCTGCTGTCGTTGAAGGCCGCGGGCACCGGGCTGAACCTCACCCGGGCCGAGCACGTCGTGCACTACGACCGCTGGTGGAACCCGGCCGTCGAGGCGCAGGCCACGGACCGCGCGTACCGGATCGGCCAGACCAGGCCCGTGCAGGTGCACCGGCTGATCGCCGAGGGAACCATCGAGGACCGCATCGCCGAGATGCTCGGCCGAAAGAGAGAGCTGGCGGACGCGGTGCTGGGCTCCGGCGAGGCGGCGCTCACGGAACTGACGGACACGGAGCTGGCCGCTCTGGTCGAGCTGCGAGGGGGCGCGCGATGAACGCGTACGACAGTGATGCGCACCGACGCGACATGGAGCGGACGTTCGCCGCGCTGCCGCCCGCGGGCGGGCGAGGCTTCGCACGGACCTGGTGGGGCCAGGCGTGGCTGAAGGCGCTGGAGGACGCGGCACTGGACTCGCAGCAACTCAAGGCGGGCCGCAGGCTCGCGCGCGCGGGAGCGGTGGGCGCCGTGTCCGTGCGTCCGGGGCGGATCACGGCCGTGGTCCAGGGCCGGGACCGCACGGCTCACCGGGCCGACGTCCTCTTGCAGGAACTCTCCGAGGAGCAGTGGGATCGGCTGCTGGAGATGACCGTCGAGCGGGCCGGGCACGTGGCTGCGCTGCTGGACCGGGAGATGCCCCCGCACCTGGTCGAGGACGCGTCGGCCGCCGGCGTCGAACTGCTGCCGGGCATGGGCGAGTTGGAGCCGGAATGCGACTGCGACGCCTGGGACCACTGCGGGCACACGGCGGCCCTCTGCTACCAGCTGGCGCGGCTGCTGGACGAGGACCCCTTCGTCCTGCTGCTGATACGCGGACGGGCCGAACGCGCCCTCCTGGACGAACTCCAGGCCCGTAGCGCCGCCCCTGTCGAGGCGCCTGCCGGACCGCAGGGAGTGGATGCCGCCGAGGCCTACGCGGCCGGCGACATCCTGCCGCCACTGCCGGCCCCGCCGGAGCTGCCCGCGTCACCCGGTGTGCCGCCCTCCTTGGACACCGAAGTCCAGCCCGGCCCGGGCATCGATCCGGCCGCGCTGCGCCACCTGATCGCCCGGACGGCGGTGGAGGCACGTCGGCTGCTCGCCGAGGCTCTCCGCGCCGGACCGGAACAGCCGGGCGCCGAGGCGGAGTTGACGGTTGGCCAGGATGCCGTCCGGCTGGCCGTCGATGCTCTGGACGAGGCGGTCGTGGACCGGCTGGCCCACGGGTCGGGGCGTAGCCGGGACGATTTGACGGCGGCCGTAGGGGCTTGGCGCGTGGGTGGTGCCGCCTCGTTGTCCGCGCTGGAGGAGGAGTGGTCGGTCACGGGCGAAACGCTCGCACGCACGCGTGCGGCTCTGGAGTCGGCGTGGGACGAGGAGGAACGTCCGGCGCTGCGGATGCGGGGCAACCGGTGGACCGTCGTCGGCGCACCCGCCCAGCTGCGTCTGGGGCAAGACGGTCGCTGGTGGCCGTATCGCAGGGAACAGGGGCGCTGGGTGCCCGTCTCGGGCACGTCCCGGGATCCGGCGACCGCCCTGGCCGCCCTGGAGCCGACACCCGGGGAGGAACGCTCCTGAGACGGGCGTCTCGCCGGCGCAGGCAGCCAGACGGCGCCGGGCGCTTACCCCTCCTGGGGCGAGACGGTGCCGCGGCGCTCGTGCCGCCTGACGGTGCCTCGGCACTCATGGACAGCGCCTGACCCGCAACAGGGCGTGCCCGTCGGCACCCTCCCCGGCGGTACCGGCGGCCCGCATGCTTGGGCAGCCGACGCCCCCAGTTCACCTCTCGGTAGCGCCGCGTTCGCCACAGGGCCCAAATCTGGCCGCTGTCTGCAAAGTTGTCCTTCAGGAGGCCCGATGTCCCCGCACACCACCGGCCCGCACCGCATCAGACGTTCCGTCGCGGCAGGTGTTCCGCTCGCCGTGATCGCGGCCCTCGTGGCGGCAGGTCCGGCCATCGGCGCCCCGTCGCGGACCGCGCACGTCATACACACGGCCACTCTCGGCGACATCCCGCTCGGGACGTTCAGCAACTCCCTGCTGCCCGGCACCGTGGCCAACGACCGGGGCGTCGACCTCGGCGGCATCGGCAGCGACATCTATCCGACGGGCCACAAGGGCGAGTTCTGGACGGTCACGGACCGCGGGCCCAACGGCCAGATCAAGGTGTCCGGGAAGAAACGCCGTACGTTCCCGGTGCCCGGGTTCGATCCGGCGATCGTGAAGATCCGGGTGTCCGGGAGCTCCGTGAAGGTGCTGGACGCGATCCCGATCACCACCTCCTCCGGGAAGGCCGTCACCGGGCTGTCGAACCAGGAGGGGCGGGACGAGCCGCCGTACTCCTACGACGCCCAGACCGCGTTGTCGTACAACCCGAACGGGCTGGACACCGAGGGCATCGTGCGTGCCGCGGACGGGAGTTTCTGGCTCGTCGACGAGTACGGGCCCTCGATCGTCCACGTCTCCGCGCGCGGGAAGGTGCTCACGCGGTACGTCCCCAAGGGACTGCACCTCACCGGCGCCGACTACCCGGTGGTGGAGGCCCTGCCGGCGGTCTACCTGCACCGGCAGATCAACCGCGGCTTCGAGGGACTCACCCAACTGCCCGGCGGCGACCTGGTGATCGCCCTGCAGAGCCCGCTGTCGGTGCCGGACGACGACACCGCGGAGGCCTCGCTCAACACCCGCCTGCTGCGCTTCTCGCCCAAGAAGAAGGCGGTCACCGCCGAGTACGCGTACCGCTTCGACCCGGTGGACGTCGTGGACCCGAGCGAGGACGACACCTCCGAGCTGAAGATCTCCTCGGTCGTCGCCCTGGACGGCGACCGACTGCTCGTCGAGGAGCGCACCGACAAGGCGGCGCGGCTGCAGGTGGTCAAGCTCGGGCGGAGCGCGAACATCCTGGGCGGCGCCTACGACGACGACTCGGCGTCGCCTTCTTTGGAGGAGCTCGACGACCCGGCCGTCGCCGGTGTCCCGGTGCTCGCCAAGAAGCTGGTCGTCGATCTGGGCACGGTCGCCGGTGTGCCCCAGAAGATCGAGGGCGTCGCGCGCGTGGACTGCGACACGATCGCCCTCATCAATGACAACGACTTCGGCATGACGGACGGCGCGGAGGCCTTCGACGCGCAGGGTCGGCTGGTCGACAGCGGGATCGAGACGACGGTTACCTACGTGCGGTTGCCGCACGGGATCTGAACCGACGTCACGGCAGGTCGATGTCCCCCAGGGACGGGATCAGGGATTCGATCCCGCTCGGAAGATCGCTCGGAAGGTCGCTCGGAAAGCCACTGGGCAGCCCACTCGGCAGCTCGCTGGGCAACTTGCTCGGCAGCGCGGTCGGAATGCTCAGGGACGGTGAGGGCGAGGCACTGGAGCCGGCGCTGGTTTCGGCGGGTGACTTCTTGTCGGGCGAGCCGTGGTTGCCGGTGGCCATCAGCGCGATGGCGACCACGGCAGCGACCGCCACGACCCCGATCAGCAGGATGACGAGCGGGTTCCGGCGCTTCCTGGGCGGCTCCTGCGGCGGCTGCCAATCTCCCTGCGTGGGAGGTTCGTAGCCGCCCGGAGGCGGGCCGTAGCCTCCCCCGGTCCCATGGGCGCCGTAACCGGGGCCGTAGTCGTCGGATGGTGGTCCGAAGCCACCGCCGGGAGGCGGCGTACCGCCCGGCGGTCCGGGCGGCTGAGGCGGTACGGGCGGCATGGCCATACCGTCCAGAGTCGCCTCGGAACAGACATCGTGCGACCCCCACGCGGAAGTTGATACGGGCCCATGCCGTGGACCGCACCATTCCGCAGCAAACACGCACGCACGCGTATGTGCGTCACCTCGAGCACACACGCGTGCGCGTGCGGAACGCGGTGTCAGCCGCGGGCCCCCAGCAGGTGGTCCATGGCCAGCTGGTCGAGGTGCTCGAAGGCCATCCCGCGCCCGGCGGTGGCCTCGATGTCGAACTCCTCGAACGCGGTGCGGTCCGCGAGCAGCGATTGCAGGCCGTCCGCGGCGGTCGGCTGCGCCAGCTCGTCCAGGCGCGAGGCCCTCAGGGCCTCCTGGACCTCAGGGTCGGCGCGGAAGGCGGCGGTGCGGTCCTTGAGGATGAGGTAGTTGCGCATGCAGCCCGCCGCCGAGGCCCACACGCCGTCGAGGTCCTCGGTCCGCGGCGGCTTGAAGTCGAAGTGGCGGGGACCGGCGTAACCGGCGGTCTCCAGGAGGTCGACCAGCCAGAAGGCGGCACGCAGGTCACCGGCGCCGAAGCGCAGGTCCTGGTCGTACTTGATGCCGGACTGGCCGTTGAGGTCGATGTGGAAGAGCTTGCCCGCCCACAGGGCCTGCGCGATGCCGTGCGGGAAGTTCAGCCCGGCCATCTGCTCGTGGCCGACCTCGGGGTTGACCCCGTAGAGCTCGGGGCGCTCCAGGCGCTCGATGAACGCGAGGGCGTGGCCGACGGTCGGCAGGAGGATGTCGCCGCGCGGCTCGTTCGGCTTGGGCTCGATCGCGAAGCGCAGGTCGTAGCCCTGGGAGGTGACGTACTCACCGAGGAGGTCGAAGCCCTCCTTCATGCGGTCGAGGGCCACGCGTACGTCCTTGGCGGCGCCGGACTCGGCGCCCTCGCGGCCGCCCCAGGCGACGTAGGTCTGCGCGCCGAGTTCGACCGCCAGGTCGATGTTGCGGATGGTCTTGCGCAGCGCGTAACGGCGCACGTCGCGGTCGTTGGCGGTGAACGCGCCGTCCTTGAAGACGGGGTGGGTGAAGAGGTTGGTGGTGGCCATCGGCACCTTCATGCCGGTGGCGTCGAGGGCCTGGCGGAAGCGCTTGATGTGCGACTCGCGCTCGCTGTCCGAGGACCCGAAGGGAATGAGGTCGTCGTCGTGGAAGGTGACACCGTGGGCGCCGAGCTCGGCCAGGCGCTGCACCGACTCTACGGGGTCGAGGGCACGCCGCGTGGCGTCGCCGAACGGGTCCCTTCCCTGCCAGCCGACGGTCCACAGCCCGAAGGTGAACCTGTCGTCGGGGGTGGGCTGGTAGCTCATGCCGCGGCTCCTTGCTCGCTTGCGACTATTTCGTCATGGCGGTTTACAAATTAGTATGCGGACGCAGCCCTGGGAAGGGAGAAGATGTCCCCGAAGGGGTGCGGTCCGGGTCGCCCAGGCCCTGGCGCCCTCGAAATAGCAGGTCAGAGCCCGCAGAGCCGCGGAAAAAGGGAGAGCCCGATGTCAGCAGCCGAGGGTCCGCTCGTCGTCGGCGTGGACACGTCCACCCAGTCCACCAAGGCGCTCGTCGTCGACGCGGCCACCGGCCGGATCGTCGCGAGCGGTCAGGCCCCGCACACCGTCTCCTCCGGGGCGGGCCGCGAGAGCGACCCCCGTCAGTGGTGGGAGGCCCTGTGCGAGGCGTTGCACCAGTGCGGCGACGCGGCCCACGAGGCGGCGGCAGTGTCGATCGGCGGCCAGCAGCACGGTCTGGTGACGCTGGACGAGCGCGGCGAGCCGGTACGCCCAGCCCTGCTGTGGAACGACGTGCGCTCGGCGCCGCAGGCCCGCCGGCTGATCGAGGAGCTGGGTGGCCCGAAGGCGTGGGCGGAACGCACCGGAAGCGTGCCCGGCGCGTCCTTCACGGTCACGAAGTGGGCCTGGCTGGCCGAGCACGAGCCGGAGGCGGTCCGTGCCACGAAGGCCGTGCGGCTCCCCCACGACTACCTCACCGAGCGCCTCACGGGGCAGGGCACGACCGACCGCGGTGACGCCTCCGGTACGGGCTGGTGGGCAGCCGGGACGGAGTCGTACGACCAGGAGACCCTCGCGCACGTGGGCCTCGATCCCGCGCTGCTGCCGCGCGTGGTGCGGCCCGGCGAGGTGGCGGGGACCGTGCGGGGCAGCCATGAACTGCCGTTCTCGAAGGGCACCTTGGTCGCGCCGGGCACCGGCGACAACGCGGCCGCCTCGCTCGGCCTCGGGCTGCGTCCCGGCACGCCGGTGCTCAGCCTCGGCACGTCGGGCACGGTGTACGCCGTCTCCAGGCGACGCCCCGCCGACCCGACGGGGACGGTGGCGGGCTTCGCCGACGCCCACGGGGACTGGCTGCCGCTGGCCTGCACGCTGAACTGCACGCTCGCCGTCGACCGCGTGGCGGCCCTGCTGGGCCTCGACCGTGAGGCCGTCGAACCCGTCACCGGCGTCACGCTCCTGCCCTACCTGGACGGCGAGCGCACGCCGAACCTGCCGAACGCCTCGGGTCTGCTGCACGGGCTGCGCCACGACACGACCGGGGGCCAGGTGCTGCAGGCCGCCTACGACGGCGCGGTGCACTCCCTGCTCGGGGCGCTCGACCTGGTCCTCGACGAGGACGCGGACCGCTCGGCCCCGCTGCTGCTGATCGGCGGCGGCGCCCGGGGCGCGGCCTGGCAGCAGACCGTACGCCGGTTGTCGGGCCGTGCCGTCCAGGTGCCCGAGGCCAAGGAGTTGGTGGCGCTCGGCGCCGCGGCGCAGGCGGCGGGCGTGCTGACCGGTGAGGACCCGGCCGCCGTCGCCCGACGCTGGAACACGGCCGCAGGGCCGGTGCTCGACGCGGTGGAGCGGGACGAGGAGACGCTGGCCAGGATCGCCGGGGTACTCTCCGACGCGGCCCCGCTGCTGGAGCGGGGGACCGACTGAGCTCCCCGACGGACGGCGACCGAGGACTGACGCAGGCATGACCGCACCGCTGCACGAGGCCCACCCCGACGGTCCGGGACGGCCGTCGCACGAGGCCCGTCCGGCCGGCCCCGGGCGGGCCCTGCCCGACACGCAGCAGGGCATGCGCCGCCGCAATCTGGCCCGGGTCATGCACGCCGTCAGCGCCGAAGGGCCGCTCTCCCGGGCCGCCGTGGCCTCGCACATCGGTCTGACCCGGGCGGCCGTGTCGACCCTCGTCGACGAGCTCATACGCTCGGGGCTCCTCGAAGAACTGGGCCCCGAGCGGCCCGGCCGGGTGGGCCGTCCCGGCTCCGCCCTCGCAGTCAGCGGGCACGGCCCCGCTGGCATCGGCGCCGAGGTAGGCGTCGACCACCTCGCGGTATGCGCCGTCGATCTGCGCGGGCAGGTGCGCGCGAAGGCCGTGCGGCACGGCGCCAACCGTGGCCGCTCCCCCGGCCCTGTGGTCGAGGAACTCACCGAACTGGTGCGTCAAGTCGTCGGCGAGGCGGAGCGTGAGGGGCTGTGGCCCGCCGGTCTCGCGGTGGCCGTCCCCGGCCTGGTGGCGCGCGACGCCCGCACCGTCGTACGCGCCCCGAACCTCGACTGGCACGACACCGATCTCGGTGCCCTGCTGCCCACGGACTTCCCGCTGACCGTCGACAACGAGGCCAACTTCGGCGCACTCGCCGAACTCTGGCTCGGCAAGGACGCTCCGTTGGACTTCCTTCACGTGTCGGCGGAGATCGGCATCGGCGCGGCCGTCGTCGTGGCCGGCGGGCTGCTGCGTGGAACGCGCGGTTTCGCGGGCGAGTTGGGGCATGTGCCGGTGCGTCCGGACGGGCCGGAGTGCGCCTGCGGCGGGCGCGGGTGTCTGGAGCAGTACGCCGGTGAGGAAGCGGTACTGCGCGCGGCGGGCCTGGAGCCGGGCGAGGACCGGGTCGGGCTGCTCGCGGACCGGGCGGCCGAGGGCGACGAGGACGTACGGCGTGCGCTGCACGACGCGGGCACGGCGCTCGGCATCGCGCTGACCGGGGCGGTCAATCTGCTGGACCCCGAGAGCGTGGTCCTGGGCGGTGCGCTGGCCGGGCTCGCGCCCTGGCTGCTGCCGTCGCTGGAGGCCGAGTTGGACCGGCGCACGGCAGGGCCCGCCTGTCCGGTGTCGGTGTCGCGGCTGGGGTCCGAGGGGCCGTTGCTGGGCGCCGCGCACTCGGTGGTGCGGGCGGTCCTCGACGACCCGGCGGCGGTGGCGGGACGGGCCTGATCACGGCCCCAATCTCCGCTGGCTCCGCGGCTGTTCACCCCTGTGGGTGAGCGAGTTATCCACAGTCATGGCGTCGTCCACCGAAGCACGCTGTGCCCTTCTGCCCGACCCGCGAGCGCCGTACCGTGATTCACGCGAGGCACACCCGTCCCGACGGGCGATGTCGAGCAAGTCGGCGTGAATTGAGGGGGATTCACATGGTGGGGGAAGTGGCAGCGGGCCTCAGGCCTGACGCGATCGGACTGCGCGAGGTCCTGTTCCAGAGCATCACGGCCATGGCACCGGCCGCGGCGGTCGCCGCGTCCATCCCGTCCGGTGCCGCCTTCGCGGGCGGCAGCCTGCCGCTCGCCGTGCTGATCGCCCTCGTGGCCTGTCTGTTCACCGCGTCCTGCGTGGCCGAGCTGGCGCGGGAACTCCCGAGCGCCGGCTCGGTGGCAACCTACGCGGCGCAGGGCCTGCACCCCACCGTGGGCTTCCTCGTCGGCTGGGGTTACGTGTTCGTGGAGGCACTGATCCCGCCGCTGCTGCTTCTGCAGCTGGGCTTCACGACCGCGGGGACGCTGCACCAGGAGTGGTCCTCGTATCCGGCGGACCTGTGGTGGCCGTGGGCGCTCGCGGGTGCGGCGATCATCGCGGCCGCCGGCTACTTCGGGGTGCGCGCGTCGGCCCGGTTCGGCACGGTCCTCGGTGTCTTCGAGGTGCTCGTCTTTCTCATCTTCGCCGTCTGGCTGATCGGCAAAGCGGGCGGCGACAACACGCTGTCGGTGTTCGGTACATCCCACACACCCGCGGGCCACGAGGGCGTCAGCGGGGTCTTCGCCGGGTCGGTGTACACCGTCCTGGCCTTCGCCGGATTCGAGGCCGCGGCACCGCTCGCGGAGGAGACGAGGAACCCGCGCCGCACGATGCACCGCGCGGTGCTCGGCGCGGCCCTCTCGATCGGCCTGTTCTACGTGGTCACGACGTATGCCATGACGGTGTACTTCGGTCCTGACCGCTTCGCGACCTTCGGGGCCTCCGGGGACGCGTCCTGGGAGGGGGTGGCTCGGGCGTCGTTCGGCTTCTTCTGGGTGCTGGTGTTCCTGGCGGTGGTCAACTCCACGATCGCCAACGCCAACGCGTGCGCCAACGTCTCGACACGGACGGCCTTCGCTCTCGCCCGAATCCGCGTCCTGCCCGGCCTCTTCGCCTCGCTCCACCCGCGCTACCGCTCCCCCGTCGCCGGGATCGCCGTGCAGACCGTGGTGGCGGTCGGCGCGGTGCTCGGGCTGGGCTTCGGCTACGACCCGGTGACCGCGTTCCTGCTGCTGGCCACGGTGATCGTCACGGTCGTGATCGGTGTGTACATCGTCGTGAACCTGGCCTGCGCCGGCTACTTCCTGCGCCGCGGGCGCCAGTCGCTCAAACCGGTACGGCACCTGGTGCTGCCCGTCCTCGGCATCGTCGCGTTCGTGCCGGCCCTGCTGACCGCCGCGGGCCTGCCCGTCTTCGACTTCGTCTCCCAGCTGACCGCTCCGGTGTCGTACGCCGGCCCGGTGGTCGGCGTGTGGATGGCGGCCGGGGTCGTGGTCCTGGTCGTCCTGCTGCGGCGCCATCCCGAGCGCATATCCGAGACCGCCCGTGTCCACCTCGACGACCCCACCCCGAGCGGCCTTCCGCAGAACGGAGCAGCACAGCGATGAGCGACCCCCGGATCCTGACCGTGCGACCCGAACCGGGCGAGTACGCCTGGACGTTCGGCGGCGCGCCGCCCGTCGCCCGGATCGCGCCCGGCACGGTTCTCGACCTGTACACGGAGGACTGCTTCGCGGGGCGGGTGCGGTCCGAGAAGGACCTGGTGTCCGAGGTGTGCGAGTTCCCGTTCCTCAACCCGCAGACCGGCCCCTTCCACATCGAGGGCGCGGAGCCGGGCGACACGGTCGCCGTGCACTTCGTGTCGATCGAGCCGGCCCGGGACTGGGCGGCGTCGACCACGGTCCCGCTGTTCGGCGCGCTGACCTCCACGCACACCACGGCCACACTCCAGCCGCCGCTGCCGGAGACCGTCTGGATCTGGCAGTTGGACCGGACGCGGCGCACGGCGCTGTTCCGGGCGCACGACAGCGACTTCGAGGCCGAGCTGCCGATGGACCCCATGCACGGCACCGTGGGTGTGGCTCCGGCGAATCTGGAGGTGCGCTCGGCCCTGGTGCCCGACGCGCACGGCGGCAACATGGACACACCGGAGATGCGGGCGGGCGTCACCTGCTACCTCGGGGTGAACGTGGAGGGCGCGCTGCTCAGCCTGGGCGACGGGCACGCCCGGCAGGGCGAGGGCGAGACCTGCGGGGTCGCCGTCGAGTGCGCGATGAACACGATGGTGATCGTCGAGCTGCTCAAGGGCATCGCCACCCCGTGGCCGCGCATCGAGTCGGACACGCACATCATCTCGACGGGCTCGGCTCGTCCGCTGGAGGACGCGTTCCGGATCTCCCAACTCGACCTGGTGCAGTGGCTCGTGCGCGACTACGGGTTCAGCGAGCTGGACGCGTACCAGTTCGCGACCCAGGCCGTGGAGTCGCCGTTGGCCAATGTGTGCGACACGAACTACACGTGCGTGGCCAAGCTCCGCAAGCAGTGGCTGCCGGCCCGCGAGACTCACCGCGGGGTGCACGCGCGACTGCGGGAGACCGCGGCGACCCTGCTGGGTTGAGCGGCCTCCACACACCTACGACCGAAAGGTGCGGCTCGATGGAGCGAGCAAGACCGAGCACCACCAGGCGACGGTTCCTGAAGGGCACCGCACTCGCCGCCGTCCCGTACGCGTTACTCTCCGACACGCGGGCCGGTGCGCAGGCCCTGGCCGTCGACTACCCGGGCGCCGAATGGCAGGCGGCGAGCACCTCCAACTACACGGTGTCGAACCGCCCGACGGCCTATTCCCTCGACCGCGTGATCATCCATGTCACGCAGGAGACGTACGCCGGCACGCTCGCCATCTTCAAGAACCCGCAGAAGAAGGTGTCCGCGCATTACGTGGTGCGCTCCGCCGACGGTCATGTGGCGCAGTGCGTCCGGGAGGCCGACATCGCCTGGCACGCGGGGAACTGGAGCTACAACACGCGCAGCATCGGCATCGAACACGAGGGGTGGGTGGATCAGCCTTCCTACTTCACCAACGCGCTCTACGAGCAGTCGGCGAAACTCACGGCGGCGATCTGCGCCAAGTACGGCATCCCGAAGGACCGGGCGCACATCCTCGGGCACTACGAGGTGCCGGGGACGGACCACACCGATCCCGGGCCCAACTGGGACTGGACGCGTTACATAAGGCTGGTCAACTTCGCCTGACGGCAAGCCGATGCGCATCGTTCGGGTGAGGCCGGTCGAAAAGGTTGTCCGCGCGCGTACCCGGAGTGACGATGTCCCCAACCGCATCGCAGTTCGAGGAGGCCCAGTTGACCGATCCGTGGGTGGCCCTCGAGCCGGGGGCCGACCCTGCCGAGCACGCGCGGATGCTGCGTCGCGCGCACGAGACGTTCACCGAGAAGGGCACGGTGCCTTGGCCGGTGCGTTCGGTGGTGGCCGAGTCGTGGCGGCGTTCCAGGCGGGCGGGGGTGGGGCCCGACGGCACGGCGAGTGTGGATCTCACGGACGGTGACCTCGGCACCTACCGGGCCGAGCATCCGCTGGCGCGGGTGATGCCGCTGTTCCGCGAACTCATGGGGACGTTCGCGGCCGACGGCGAGCATCTGCTCGCGGTGTGCGACGCGCAAGGTCGGCTGTTGTGGGTCGAGGGGCATGCGACGACCCGGCGTGCGGCGGGGCTGATGAACTTCGTGCCGGGTGCCCGTTGGGCGGAGACGGCGATGGGGACGAACGCGCCGGGGACTGCGGTGGCGGTCGACCGGCCGGTGCAGGTCTTCGCCGCCGAGCACTTCACCCGGCGGGTGCAGCCCTGGACCTGCGCGGCGGCTCCGGTGCACGATCCGCGCACCGGGCGGGTGCTGGGTGCCGTGGACATCACCGGTGGGAACGGGCTCGCGCATCCGCACAGCCTGGGCTTCGTGCAGGCGGTCGCGCGGGCCGCCGAGAGCCAGTTGGCGCTGCTCGCCCCGGAGTGGCCCGCGGCGGACACGATCGAGCTGACGGTGCTGGGCCGTGACGAGGCGCACCTGGTCACGGGCGGGCACGCGATCAGGCTCAGCCGCCGGCACAGCGAGATCCTCGTGCTGCTCGCCCGTCATCCGGAGGGGCTGACCGGCGACGAGTTGCTGTGCGCGCTGTACGAGGACGAGTCGGTGACGCCGGTGACCCTGCGCGCCGAACTGGCCCGGCTGCGCAGGGTTCTCGGCCCGGGGCTGCTGGATTCGCGGCCGTACCGTCTCACCGTGCCCGTGGAGTGTGACGTCGCCGTCGTCGAGCGGCGGCTGGAGACGGGGGCGGTCACCGCCGCCGCGACGGCGTACGCCGGGCCGTTGTTGCCCGGTTCCCAGGCCCCGGCGGTGGTGCGGCTCAGGCACCGCCTCGCCGACGGACTGCGTACGGCGTTGATCGCCCGCCGCGATCCCGACCTGCTCGCGGACTGGGCGCACTCGCCATGGGGCGAGGACGACCTCGACGTGTGGCGGGCGCTCTCCGTGGTCCGGCCGACGGCGGCGGTCCGGGCCCGTCTCGCGGCACTGGAGTCCGAGTTGGCGGCACCGGGCGACTGGACGCGGAGCGGGGCACGCCGGGGCAGTTGAGCACCGTAGGACATGTGCGGTGTCGTACGGACGCAGCACCGTACGGTCCCGGTGCCGTGCGGACGCGGTGCCGTGCGAAATGGCACGGCAACGTAGTTGCAACGTCCTCGCTCCTAGCGTCCCGAGGAACGCTGCCCAACGGCGGGCGGCGGTGCTGAAGGAGGCCGACCAGCATGACCCGTTACGCGGCGCCCGGTACCGAGGGCGCGATCGTCTCCTACCAGGCGCGATACGACCACTTCATCGGCGGCGAGTACGTGCCGCCGGCGCGGGGGCAGTACTTCGAGAACCCGTCACCGGTGAACGGGCAGTCCTTCACCGAGATCGCGCGCGGCACGGCCGAGGACGTGGAGCGGGCCCTCGACGCGGCGCACGCGGCCGCGCCGGGCTGGGGCCGTACGTCGGTGACGGCGCGCGCGGACATCCTGCTGAAGATCGCCGACCGGATGGAGGCCAACCTCGAAACGCTGGCCGTGGCCGAGAGTTGGGAGAACGGCAAGCCGGTGCGCGAGACGCTGGCGGCCGACATCCCGCTGGCCATCGACCACTTCCGGTACTTCGCGGGTGCGATCCGTGCACAGGAGGGCTCGGTCGGCGAGCTCGACGACGACACGGTGGCGTACCACTTCCACGAGCCGCTGGGTGTGGTCGCGCAGATCATCCCGTGGAACTTCCCGATCCTGATGGCGACTTGGAAGCTGGCGCCGGCCCTCGCCGCGGGCAACGCGGTCGTCATCAAGCCGGCCGAGCAGACCCCGGCGTCCATCCACTACTGGATGAGCCTCGTCGCCGACCTGCTGCCGCCGGGTGTGTTGAACATCGTCAACGGCTTCGGCGTCGAGGCGGGCAAGCCGCTCGCGTCGAGCCCGCGGGTGGCGAAGGTGGCGTTCACCGGTGAGACCACGACGGGGCGGCTGATCATGCAGTACGCCTCCGAGAACATCAAGCCGGTCACACTGGAGCTCGGTGGCAAGTCGCCGAACATCTTCTTCGACGACGTGTGGGCGCAGAACGACGACTTCCGCGACAAGGCGCTCGAAGGCTTCACCATGTTCGCGCTCAACCAGGGCGAGGTGTGCACGTGCCCCTCCCGGGCGCTTGTCCAGCGCGGCCACTACGCCGAGTTCATGGAGGCGGCCGTCGCCCGCACCGAGCTGATCAAGCCGGGCCATCCGCTGGACACCGACACGATGATCGGTGCCCAGGCCTCCAACGACCAGCTGGAGAAGATCCTTTCCTATCTGGACATCGGCCGTCAGGAAGGCGCCCGCGTCCTCACCGGCGGCGAACGTCTCGACTACGACGGTGAGTTGAAGGGCGGCTACTACGTCCAGCCGACCATCTTCGAGGGCGACAACCGTATGCGGATCTTCCAGGAGGAGATCTTCGGGCCGGTCGTCTCCGTGACGTCCTTCGACGACTTCGACGACGCCATCAAGCTCGCCAACGACACGCTGTACGGACTCGGTGCCGGCGTGTGGACGCGCGACATCAACACGGCGTACCGCGCGGGCCGTTCGATCCAGGCGGGCCGCGTCTGGACGAACTGCTACCACGCGTACCCGGCGCACGCGGCGTTCGGCGGCTACAAGCAGTCGGGCATCGGACGCGAGAACCACAAGATGATGCTGGAGCACTATCAGCAGACGAAGAACCTGCTGGTGTCGTACTCGCCGAAGAAGCTGGGCTTCTTCTAGGCCCGAAAGGCCGACGAAGAGGGTGCCTGACCTGGGAGAAATCCCGTCAGGCACCCTGTCGTCCTCAATCCCGGCCGGAGGGGCCCGGTTCGGGGTGGGCGTCAGTGAGTTCGGGCTCCAGTCCCTCCGTCAAGTCGGCGTGTCCGCGACCCGCGTCGGTGCGCCAGGCCTCGAAGGCCCAGGTGGTGAGGGCGACGACGGCGAGACCCAGGAGCCAGCCGCCCACGACATCGCTGAACCAGTGCACGCCGAGCGCGATCCGCGTGAAGCCGACGCCGAGCACGGACACGATCGCCACGCACCAGCACAGGGCGCGCAGAGCGCGCGGCACCATGGGCAGCAGGACCAGCAGCAGGATGGCGAACGAGGTGGTCGCGGTCATCGCGTGCCCCGAGGGGAAGGAGAATCCCGGGGCGTGCGCGACCGGGTCCTCCAGGGATGGTCTGGCCCGCTCGACCACCGTTTTGACCAGCAGTCCGATGAGTCCGCCGGCCACGGCCGTCACGGCGGACCAGGCGGCCAGGCGCCAGGCCCGGCGGTAGAGCAGCCACCCGGTCAGCAGCGCGACGACCGCCCGCAGGGTGAGCGGGTCCCACACGCGGTCGGACAGGAAGCGCAGGGTGTCCGTCCACTCGGGGTGTTCGAGGGCGGTCTCGTTCAACCGCCGTGCCGCGCCCGCGTCGAGACGGCGCAGCGGCTGCCAGTGTCCCTCGATCAGGACGAGCAGCAGTCCGAAGGGGACGGCGGCGACGGCGGCGACCGCGGTCGAACCGAGCAGGTGGATGCCGAATCTCCGGTCGGCCGTCCGGCGACGGAGTTCACGAAGGCGCTGAGCCGTGGCGCGGACCATCCCTCACACTCCCGGGTCGGCTGTGATCGGACCGGGCCGCCGCGCCCGCGAGGCCTCCAACTGAGCGGCGAAGGACAGCCCAAGGAAGAGGGCGATGGAGGTCAGGTAGGCCCACAGCAGCAGCGACATGAAGGCGCTGAGCGGGCCGTAGACCGTGTCGAAGGAGCCGCTGATGCCCAGGTACAGACTCAGCAGCCAGGTCAGGACCATCCACAGCACGAGATACACGGCGGCGCCGAAGGCCAGCCAGGTGTAGCCGGGCTGCCGGCGCCGAGGGGAACGGCGGAAGATCGCGCTGGCCGAGAAGAGGGCCAGCAGCAGGCCGAAGGGCCAGCGCAGAATCTCGCAGAGGGTCCTCGCGCCACCGTCGAGGTGATACACCGTCACCGCCGCGGCGGCCAGGTCGCCGCCGGCCACCATCACGATGAACCCGAGGCCGAGCGGGATCCCGGCGCTGAGGGACATCACGAGTCCGCGCAGGTACTTCTGGTGGAAGGGGCGGTCGCGTTCGTTGCCGTAGATCCGGTTGGCGCCGCGTTCGATCTGGCACATCGCGGTGGTGACGTTGACCAGGGAGAAGAGCAGGCCGAACCAGAGGGCGATCTCGTCGCCGTCGCCCGCGCTGTGGCGGCTGCGGTCCAGTGCGTCGTCGACGACGTCGGCGCTGGGACCCTGCGCGAGCCGGTGGATGGTCAGTTCGGCGAGTCTGCCGATGTCCTCCGTGTGCAGCGCGGTGGAGAGCCCGACGAAGGCGATGGCCAGCGGGATCACCGCCAGCACCGTCTGCAGGGCGAGCGCCCGGGAGTGGCTGAAGCCGTCGGCGTAGCGGAACCGGACGAAGGAGTCGCGCAGCAGCGGCCAGCGGCCGTAGCGGCGCAGCGAGGTCAGCGCCTCGTCGGCCGAGAGGTCGTCGCCGCTCATGTCGCGGGTCTCGGGGACCTTGGTGGCGGTGCCCATTCACTTCTCCCGGGTGGGCAGCAGGACGGTGAGCGCGCCGGGCCTGACCTCGGCGGTGAGACCCCGGCCGTGGGAGACCGGGTCCCCGTCGAGTTCACGCGACTGCGGTACGGCGAAGGTGAGTTCGGCCCGGCGGAAGGTGAAGAACTCCACCGGCACGCCCTTCGTTCCGGCGCCCTCAGGGGCGAGCGTGTCCACGGTCGTGGGCCGCACGGTGCGTCTGCGGCCACGCATCAGTACGCCCACGGCACGCATCCAGCCGCCGGGGCCGCGCGGGTCCAGGATCAGCAGATCGAGCAGTCCGTCGTCGGGCCTGGCCGCCGGGACGAGGGTGAGACCGCCTTGTACGGTGCCGACGTTGGCGAGCAGCACCATGCGGGCCGTGCGGTGCAGGACGGGCGCGTCGTCGAGCCGGACCGTCAACCGCATCCGGGGTGTGCGCAGGGTGCCGATGGTGGCGAACACGTAGGCGGGCCAGCCGACGGCGGACTTGGCCCGGTCGTCGGTGTGTTCCAGCATCGCGGCGTCGAGGCCGGCCCCGGACATCGCGGCGAAGTGGGTGGGGGCGAGTCCGTCGCCCTCGATGTGGCCGAGGTCGAGGCGGTGCGGGGTGCCGGACAGCGCGGCGTCGAGCGCGGTGGCGGGGGTGAGCGGCAGACCGAGGTTGCGGGCCAGCAGGTTGCCGGTGCCGCAGGGCACCACGACGAGCGGTACGCCGGTGCCGGCCAGGGCGTCGGCGGCCGCCCTGATGGTTCCGTCACCGCCGCAGACCACGACCAGTGTCGCTCCCCCACGGACCGCGGCGGCCGCCTGTCCCGTCCCGGGGTCGTCGGCGGTGGTCTCGATGAACTCCGGTGCGCGGTGGCCGTGTTGTTCGAGGATCCGCCGCAGTTTCTCGCGGTCTCCCTCGCCGGTCACCGTGGGGTTGAAGATCACGGCGGTGCTGCCGGGTGGGCGCTCCTCGACCTCGGCGCTCGCGTCGGTGTCCCCGGTCCGCGGTGAGGGGACGGCGGCCACGGACCCGTCGGTGAACAGGGCTCGGCCGACGATCAGCAGGGACAGGGCGCCGTTGGCCATCCCGCCGATCACGTCCGTGGGGTGGTGCATGCCCCGGTAGAGACGGGCGACGCCGACGATCAGCGGCAGCAGGAACAGCAGCCCGGCCAGCGGCCACCGCCACGGCCTGCGGACCCGGGACAGTACGAGGACCCCGAGTCCGGCGTAGAGCGCGGTGGCCGCGCCGGTGTGGCCGGAGGTGTAACTGGACGTGGGCGGCGAGGCGTCGAGACGGTGCACGTCCGGGCGGGTACGGTCCACCGACTCGGTGACGGTCAGGAACACCAGCGCCTGGAGCGAGACGGCGACGGCGAGGAACACCGCCTGACGCCACATCGGCAGCCGGGGTACGAGCAGCAGGGCCACGCAGCTCAGCAGGGTGATGGCGATCACCGTGAGGGTGTTGCCCGCCTCCGAGCCGAGGTACGACAGTGTGGTCAGCGGGCCCGTACGGATTCGCTCGAATCCCTCGTTGACGTGGTCCTCGACCGTCAGGGGCCACACGTTCCGGGCGGGGCCCGTGATCAGGAGTCCGAAGCCCACGATCAGGACGGCCTGGCAGACGGTCAGTGCGCCGATCCGTGCCGCGGTGATGCCGGTGCCGCTGGGCAGGACGGACGAATGGGCAGGCCGCACCGCTTCGGTACCTTCTCCGGTCGCTCCTGCGGCTCTTCCCGGCGTGGCGGTCGGCATCGGGGCTCCCACGGGTCTGCGCCTCGCGGCGGTCCTCGTCGGATGCCGTTCGCACCCGATGCAACGCCGTCTGCCCCCGAAGCGGAGGCGCAGACGCTCCGTGACGTGGGAATCCACGAATTCGCGCCCTGGACGCGCACCAATGGTGCCGGTGGGGCGTGGACCGACGGGACATCCCCGGGTACTCGGGTGACTCCCGGCAGGCCACCTCCGGCTGGTGGATGGGCGGTACGGGCCGGGGCCGGACGGCGTGCACCGGAAGGGGCGGCCGTGAGTAATAACTCGGGCCGTAGTGAGCACCCGGGGTGTGGGGACACACGTTCCCGCGTTGATTCCGAGGCGAGGAGAGCAGTGATGCCGGCAGGTTCCAGCCCCAAGCGGGAGCGGCAGTACGAGCTGCTGGTGCCGCTCAGGCGGCTGCGGGAGGAGGGTGCGGACGTCACCGTCGCCGCCGCGACGGCGGACCCGGTCCAGACCCTGGTGGGAGACAAGGACCTCGGCGAAACCGTGGAGCCCGACGCCACCTTCGACGCCATCGACAAGGCCCTCATCGGGTCCTGATCACGGAACCCGAACCGCGCAGCGCAGCCGCATTCCGCGCCACACCGACCCGTCCACAGCGGCGCTCCCCGACTCGGGGCCGCCCCTCTCGAAGATTGGATCTCTCCATGTTCAAGGCCATCGCCGACGTGCTGCGCTCGATCGGCAGCGCGATCGCCACCGTCGTCACCCTGCCCTTCCGTGCCATCGCCCGACTCTTCGGCGGCGCCTCCGACAGCGCCCACGGCCACCACTGACGACACCGACGGCTCAGGCCGGCCGGGGGTGTTCACCTGCAACGCACCTGCGCGACCCGGCACCAGACCGTCACCCCCATCGCCCCCGCTCCACCCACCGCCGACGTACCTCCGTGAGATCACCCGAATCCGGTGAGGACCGCTCACCTGCCCCGCGGCAAACCTGTGAAGCACGGCGCGGCACGTGCGGTCGCGGCGTCGCTTCGGCGCCCGGCAAGGAGGCGGTCTCATGAGCGAGCGTGTGGCGGTGGTGGTCGGTGCGGGCGGGGGCCTGGGCCTGGCCACGGCGGTGGTCCTCGCGGACGCCGGGTTCAGCGTGACGGCGGTCGACCGCACGGAGAAGACACTGGACGAACTGCCCGACGGCATCCGCCGGGTGGTGGGCGACGGCACCGATCCGGCCCTGGCCAGGAGCGTCGTAGACCGGATCGCCGACGAGTCCGGGCCTCCCGAGGTGCTGGTGAACGCCCTCGGCGCGTTCCGCCCGGGAGACGCGCTCGCCGCGACGCCCGAGGACCTGCGGCTCATGCTGGACGTCAACCTCGGCGCCGCCCTGTGGCTGAGCCAAGCCGTGGCGCCGTACATGCGCCGACACGGCGGGGGCGCCATCGTGCACGTGTCCGCCCGGCCCGCGAGTGAGCCGACCCCCGGCATGGCCGCCTACAGCCTCGGCAAGGCGGCCCTCAACCACCTGGTCCGCATTCTCGACCTGGAACTGCGCCCGCACGGCATCCGCGTGAACGCGGTGGCGCCGCAGCTCATCGACACGGCCAGGAACCGGGCGGAGTTTCCTCCGGAGGCGCTGGCCCACGCCGTGCCGCCGGAGACGATCGCCAACGTCATCGCCTTCCTCGTCGGCGACCTCGCGACCGACATCAGCGGAGCGATCGTGCCGGCCTACGGCGCGTAGCCCGGACAAGGTTCGACGCCCCACCCCATGTACGTCACCACTGGTCGAAGGGGATCACCATGTCATCGACGAACCGGCGCTCGTTCCTCGCCCGCAGCGCGGTACTGGCGGCCGTTCCCACGGTCGCCGCACTGGCCGACGGCACACTCGCCGGCCAGGCGTCCGCCGCCCCTGCCACGCTGCCCGACTACGCGCCGATCCCGCCGTCCGCGCTCGGTCCCGCCGTCAACTCGCAGGGCTACTACGTCGGTCGGGTCGCGAAGAACCTGTACTGGGTGACCGACGGCACCTACCAGGCGGCGTTCCTGACGACCCGTGAGGGTGTCGTGCTGTTCGACGCGCCGCCCTCCATCGGGCACAACCTCCAGCGCGCCATCGACGAGATCGCCGCCGACAACGGCGTCTCCAACAGAGTGAGCCACATCGTCTACTCCCACCATCACGCCGACCACCTGGGCGCATCGTCGTTGTTCGGCCGACACGTGACACGGATCGGCCACGCCGAGAACAAGCGGCTGCTGGCCCGCGACAACGACCCGACCCGGCCGCTGCCCGACGTGACGTTCGAGAACCGCTACACACTGCGTGTGGGTGGCGAACGGATCAACCTGGCGTGGCACGGCACCAATCACTCCCCCGACAACATCTACATCCACCTGCCGGACCACGACACGCTCATGCTGGTCGACGTCAACCTGCCCGGCTGGGTCCCCTTCGACAGCTTCAACCTGAACGAGGACGTCCCCGCCTCCATGGCCGCCCCGGCCAAGGCGATGACGTATCCGTGGAAGCACTACATCGGCGGCCACATGGGCCGGCTCGGCACCCGCCAGGACATGGTCGTCCACCAGCAGTACGTGGCCGACATCGTCGACAACGTCAGGAAGGCCCTGGTGGCGGTCGACCCCACGCCGTACTTCGCCAAGTACGGGAACAACGCCTGGGCCGCGGTCAAGGAGTACCAGGCCGCCCAGGTCGCCTACGCCGCCGCGCCGGTCATCAAGAAGTACACCGGCGTCCTCGCCGCGGCCGATGTCTACACGGCCAGTACGACGTTCATCATCCTCGAATCGCTCCGCCTGAATCTCGGCCTGGGCTCGCAGGTCCACGCCTGATCACCGGCGACAACACGGCAGTTGGCGGCCGATCACAGCGCATCACAGCCCCTCACGCCCGAACAGGAGCACACCGATGACCAAGGACCTGGGTGTCTGGACCGCGGCGGACTGCGCCCTCGTACTGATCGACTATCAGAAGGAGATGTTCGAGGTCATACGCTCGGAAACGGACGCCGATCTGGCCGAGCTGCACGTGCGGCTGCTGGCAGGACGGCCAAGGCGTTCGACATGCCGATCGTCCTGTCGACCGTGGGTGTCACCTTCGGTCTCAACGGGCCGACGCTCCCGTCGATCCTGTCCGAGCTCGACGGGGTCGAGCCGATCGACCGCTCTTCGATGAACGCCTTCGAGGACCAGGCGTTTCGCCGGGCGGTGGAGGCGGCCGGGCGCAGGCGACTGATCATCGGCGGCCTCCACACCGAGATCTGCCTCACGTTCGCGTCCGTCCAGGCGCTCAAGGACGGCTACGACGTCATGTACGTGACCGATGCCGTCGGCGGCCGATCGCAGACCGCGCACCGCACCGCCATAGAACGGCTGGCGCACGCCGGTGCGGTTCCGACCACGGCGCTCGCGGTGGTCACCGAACTCTTCCGTGACTGGGCGACGCCCCTGGCCGGGCCGGCCCGCGAGGTCATCGACTGGTACTTCAACGAGGTCCCGAAGCTGACGGACGCGGTCGGCGTCGCGGAGGCGGAGAAGCTCGCCGCGGCGGACCAGAAGGGGCAATGAGATGTCGGGCCGGCTGGCGGGGAAGGTCTGCGTCGTCACCGGCACGGGCGGGAGCATCGGCCGCGCGACAGCCTTGGGGTTCACCCGAGAAGGCGCCCACGTCGTCGGTTGCGACGTGGGCGTCGAGGCGGCGGAAGAGACCGTCGGGACGGTGCGTGCCGCGGGCGGCGAGATGGTGTCGCTACAGCCGTGCCGTCTCGTTGACCCCACCGAATGCGCACGGCTCGTCGAGTTCGCGGTGCGCGAGTTCGGCCGGATCGACGTCCTGTTCAACCTCGCCGCCAGGAACCACTTCAACTGGCTCGAAGAGATCTCCGACGAGGACTGGGACGGCGCGCGCCGGGACGAGGTCGACCTGGTCTTCTACCTCACCCGGGCCGCCTGGCCCCAACTGAGGGCCACCCACGGCGTGGTGGTGAACATGGCGTCCCTGAACGGATCCCTCAGCTTCAAGCACTTCCCCTCCCTGTCCCATACGACGAACAAGGCCGCGATCATCGGCATGACCCGCCAACTGGCCATGGAGGGAGGCGAATTCGGGATCCGCGTCAACTCCATCTCGCCCGGCCTGATCGAAAGTCATGCCACCCGCGAGCAGTTGGAGAACGACGACTTCTCCCACCAGATGCTCGACCGGACGCTCCTGGGCCGAGTCGGCCGACCCGAGGACGTGGCGAACGCCGCGCTGTTCCTCGCCTCCGACGAGAGCTCGTACGTGACCGGAGTCGACCTCGTCATCGACGGCGGCATGAGGGTCTGGTGACCGACATCGCCCGGCAGCGGCGAGGGAGGTTCCAAGCGGGGGCCTGGTCCGCGACGCGGAGGATGCCGCCAACTCGCCGGTCCAGTACGGTCGTTCACCTCACCCGGTCCGGCCCACGACGAGCTGGTAGAAGATCGGCTCGCCGGTCGTCGTCACCCGGTGCCGGAACCGGGTTCGTTCCAGCACCGTAAGACGTCCGCCGGCCGTCAGCCGCCCGATCGCGGCGCCGAACCCGTCCGGATCCGACTCGTCCATCCACCGCTCGTCGATCGTGAACGCCACGGGAGCGCCGGCCGGCAGGACCGCGAGTGCGTTGTCGAGCGCCTGCGGTGTGGCGTGCGTGCCGCCGAACGCTCCGGCTGACACCAACCCGCCGAGCGCATACGGACGTAGAGCCTCACGGAGTGCGTCGGGGCGCAGGAAGTCGCCGATCACGTAGTCGGCGTAGACGCCCGGCCGGTCGCGCAGACTCGTCTCGCGCGCCGCCGGCAGCGAGTCGACCCCGATCACCTGAGCCACACCACCGCCACGCACGAGTTCGCCGACCAAACCTGTGCCGGCGCCGACGTCGAGGACTGTCATCGAGCCCGGATCCAACCCGAGGCTCGCGGCCGCGCGAAGGAAACCTGCCGCCGCGACCTGCGGTGATCTGCACTGCAGCCGTTCCTGGACGACATGCTCGTAGAGGCCTGGTACGGCGTAGATCCGCGTGTACTCGTGCAGGTGCACTGTCTCGTGCTCGCTCAGCGCGATGTACTCGCCGTCGGTCTCCGGCGGCCCCAACAGACGGACGCCCGCAAACACATCTGCCATGTCCGCGAGGCTATGCGAACGTGTTTGTGCGCCGCCACCACGTCTTCGGTGAAGGTGCCAGTTCGCCGCCGGGATGCGGTGATGCGCGTCGACTACGCTGCCCGCGTGGCTCAACGACATGGTTCGAAGCCCCACCTGCCGGCCGCGGCGGGTTCTGGCCGCGCACCGGTTCGGAGCCGACCCGGTCTCATCGTGCGCCGCGATCTGGTCGCCGCCCTGGACCGCGCGGCCGAGAAGCCGGTGACGATGATCTCCGCGCCGGCCGGCAGCGGAAAGACGTCACTGTTGCGTGCCTGGGCCGACCGGCCGGGCCAGGACCGCCGTATCGCGTTCATGTCGGTGCGGCCGGGCCAGCAGGACGCGCAACTGTTCTGGCTCGCTCTGCTGGACGCGGTCCGCGCCGCGGCCGGCACCGAGGGTGCCGCGGAGCCGCCGCCCGTGGCCCCCGGCTTCGACGGCGGCGCCATGGTGGACAAGGTGCTGTCCGAGGTCGCGGCCGCCGGCGGACACTTCTTCCTCGTCATCGACGACCTGCACGAACTCGGCTCCGCGGAGGCCACCGAGCAGCTCACGGCCCTGCTCACGCATCTCCCCCATGGCGTCCACGCGATCGTGGCCACCCGGCACGACCTGCCGCTGCGCCTGCACAGACTGCGGCTGACCGGGGAGTTGGCCGAGATCCGCGCCGCGGAGCTGCGCTTCACCGAGGCCGAGACCCGTGAGCTGCTCGCCACTTGCGGAGTCGCGCTGCCCGACGAGGTGGCCGGGCTGCTGCACCAGCGTGCCGAGGGCTGGGCGGCCGGGCTGCGTCTCGCGGTGCTGTCGCTGGCCGGGCACCCGGATCCCGAACGGTTCGTCGCGGAGTTCTCCGGCAGTCACCGTACGGTCGCCGAGTACCTGATGGCCGAGATGCTGGAGCGGCAGCCGGCCGACGTGCAACGACTGCTGCTGCGCACCTCCCTGCTGGACCGGGTCAACGGCGAACTGGCCGATCTCCTCACCGGCGCGACCGGGTCGGAGCGCATCCTGCTGGATCTGGAGGACGCCAACGCGTTCGTCGTGTCGCTCGACCCCGACCGCACCTGGTTCCGCTACCACCGCCTGTTCGCCGACCTGCTCCGACTGGAACTGCGCCACACACACCCGGAAGCCATCCCGGAACTGCACCGGCTCGCCGCGCGCTGGTTCGCTGAACACGCCCAAACCGCCGATGCCGTACGGCACTTGCAGGCCGCCGGCGACTGGGCCGAGGCGGCCCGCCTGCTCACCGATCACACCGTCAGCCTCACGCTCGACGGACAGGGCGGAACCGTGGTGGCGCTGCTGCGCGCCTTCCCGGCCGGCGCCGGCGAGGACTCCCCGGAGCTGGCGCTGGTGTACGCCAACGCCGACCTGCACCAGCACCGACTGGCGGAAGCCCAGGCGCACTTGGAGATCGCCAGGTCGTACGCCGCTACGACACCACCCGACCGCCGGCCTCGGCTGCGCACCGCGATCGCGTCCCTGGACCTGCTGCTGGCCCGGCTGCGCGGGCACTTCGACGCCGTGTTCGAGCAGGCCGACGCACTGTCCTCCCCCGCCGTCGGCCGGTCCAACACCGAGGTCGCGCTCGCCGGCGACCTGCGAGCCCTCGCGCTGCTGAATCTGGGTGTCACCGAGGCCTGGTCGCTGCGGCTCGCCGAGAGCGAGCGGCACCTTCTGGAGGGCGCCGTACTCGCCCGCGGCATCGGCCGCCCCTACCTGGAAGTCGCCTGCCGGGCCCATTTGGGGTTCGTCTCCGGCAGCCAGTCCTTCGCCCTGGTCCGACAGCGCTGCGAGGAGGCCATCGCGCTGGCCGCGCGGTACGGCTGGGACGCCGAGCCGGTGATCGCCCCCGCGCAGGTGGCCCTCGCGGGGACGTTGATCTGCACGGGCGAGTTCGGCCAAGGGGAACAGTGGCTGGACCGCTCCCGGCGCGTCACCCGGTCCGACGGCGAACCCGGAGTCCGGCTGCTGGTGCGTCTGATCTCCGCGATGCTTCCGGCCGCGCGCGGCCAACACCGGGAGGCGCTGGCCGAGTTGACCGCCGCCGAGCAGGTGCAGGCACACATGGTGGGCCGGCACGGGCTGTCGTCCCGGGTGACCGCCTGGACGATGGCGACTCAGGCCCGCCTCGGGATGGTCGACCAGGCACGGACGCGCCTCGCCGCCCTCGACGACCGGCAGGCCGCGGCCGGCGAGATCCGCAACGCGGCCGCGGTGATCCGCCTCGCCGAGAAGGACCCCATCGGCGCCCGCCGTGAGCTCCGGTCGGTCCTCGACGGCACCGCCCCCGTCAACTCCCTCCTCACCCCGATCGAGGCCCATCTCCTGGACGCGCTCGCCTGGCGCGAGCTGGGCGACGATCGCGCGGTGGAGGCAGCCGTCGAACGGGCGCTGCACCTCGCCGAGCCGGACCGGATGATCCTGCCCTTCGCGACGACCGGCGCCTGGGAACTGCTCGATGCCCTGCAGCACAGGACGTCGCACGCCGCGCTGGTCTCCGACATCCTCGACGCCGTCCACGGCGACGCCCCGGACCGGTCGGCCGCGGGACCGATCGAGAAGCTCAGCCCGAGCGAGCTGCGTGTCCTGCGCTATCTGCCGACCAACCTCACCCGGCCCGAGATCGCCGCCGAACTGTCGGTCTCGCCCAACACCGTCAACACCCACATCCGCCGGATCTACGCCAAGCTCGGCGCCCGGGACCGGTCCTCGGCGGTGCAGCGCGGCCGTGAGCTGCGGCTGCTGTCGAACGGCCGTACCTGAGCGTCGTACGTCACCCGATTCCGGTGACGCGGATTCACCCGACCACCCACGACCATGAGCGCATGGGTGATGACCCTGTCCTGTATCAGATCCGGGTCGACGGCCACCTGGGCCCCACCCTGCTGACGGCGTTCCCGGGGTTCGCGCCGGAGCGGCAGGGCGCCGAGACCGTGCTCACCGGGCTGCTGCCGGACGCCGCGGCGCTCTTCGGAGTTCTCTCCGAGATCGAGGCTCTCGGTCTCGACCTCCTCGAAGTCCGCAGAGTCCGGCCCCCATCGAAGGGAGATGCTCCGTGAGCACCGAGCAGCAACAGACTCTTGACGCGATTCTGCGTCAGTCCGCCTTCCCCGTCGGCAGTTCCGTCGACGAACAACGGCGCCGGCTCCGTGAGTTGACATCGGCACAGCCGCTGCCCGCCGACGTGATCGCGAAGTCGGCCACGCTGGGCGGTGTGCCCGTCTGCGAGATCACGGTCGACGGAGTCGAACCGCGACATGCCGTCCTGTACTTCCATGGCGGTGTCTACGTTCTGGGCGACGCGCTCAGCGCCGCGGGACTGGCTTCCCAGGTCGGCCGACGGACCGACGCCAGGGTCTTCTCCGTCGACTACCGGCTCGCCCCCGAGCATCCGTACCCGGCAGCGGTGGACGACGCTCTCGCCACCTACGAGGCCCTCCTTAAGGACGGCATCGCCCCCTCGGACATCCTCTTCGCGGGCGAGTCCGCGGGCGGTGGACTCGCCGTCGCCACGCTGGTCAACGCCCGCGATCACGGACTGCCCCTGCCGACCGCGGCCTACCTCATGTCCCCGTATGCCGACCTCACGCTGGCAGGCGCGAGCATCGATACCAAGCGAGGGGCCGACCCGCTGCTCAGCCGGGAACTCCTCGAACCCCGAGTCACCGACTACACAGCGGGCCAGGACGCCGCACTCGGCCTGATCAGCCCCGTCTTCGCGGACCTGTCCGGCCTCCCGCCCCTCCTCATCCAGGTCGGATCCCACGAGGTCCTCCTCGACGACGCCGTACGTCTCGCCCAGCAGGCCGCCGCCGCGGACGTGGAGGTCACATTGGAGGTCACCCCTGGGGTACCGCACGTCTTCCAGGCCTACGGTCCGCTCCTCGACGAAGGGACCGTAGCTCTGGACCGCGCCGGACGGTTCCTGGCCGCACGGCTGAGCGGTGCGGACGCGTGACCGGACAGCGCCAGGACCAGGGGTGACTGCGAACTGCCGGGGCCGGGACGCCTAGCGGTTCATCGCGCCGTCAGGCCGATGATCCGCCACAGACCGTCGTTGGCGCCGCCGCTGGTGTACGCGTCACCGTTCGCCGCCAGTGAGAAGCTGAAGCTGTTGACCCCGACGAGGTTGGTGACGTGGGACTGGACCGCGGTGCCGGGGTTCACACGCTGTGCGCCGTGGGTCGACGCACGGCGCACTAATTCGTTGAAAGCTGAACGGGGAAACCTTCGAGGGGACCTCTTGCCGCCCGCTTGATGTCCGCTTGCCTGGCCTGTGTCCGCGAGGACAGGGGCAGGAAAGGCGCGGGAAAGGGCGCCGTCGCCCGGCGTGCGGGGCTCCTCCGACGGAGTCCCGCACGCCGGGCGACGCTCAGGAGTTGTTCACCCTTGGTCGGGGCGCTGGGCCAGGGCGGCTCGGACCGCCGCCTCCCTCAACTCGGCGAGCCTGCCGGACCAGTTGCCCAGCAATTCCTCGGCGGGCAGTCGTCGGACAGCGGCGAGCGTGGTGCGGATCCCGTCCACGTCGACCGCGCAGACCGGGCACTCCCGTACATGCCTGTCGATGAGCACGGTCTCTGTGGGATCGAGGGCTGCCATGGCGTAAGCAGCCAGTTCGGTTATCTCCCGCTCGCATCTCACCGCGGTCTCCTGGAATCAGGTCGGTGTCCCGACGGCTCGGCCACTCCACGACTCGACTGCTCCGCACCGGCGTACCGGCGGGGTCCTATTCCGGAGCGACGTCGTGGTTGTTGATCCAGAAGAGGTTCCGCGGGTCGTAGTGCCTCTTCAGGACCCGCAGCCGCGCCAGGTCGTCCGCGGTGAACACGTTCTCCGCGCGGTCGTCGCGACCGGCGAAGTTCGTGTACGCCAGACCCGTGGACCAGGGGCTCAGGCGCTCGATCATCCCGCCCAGCATGGCCATCCCGGCGTCGACGACCTCCGGCGGCCCGACGGTCGCTCCCCACACGTTGAACACGGCGTCCCGGGCGGCGATGGGGCTCGCCCCGGCCGGCCGGGCCGCCAGTGCCCCGCCGAGATGCCTGATCTCCAGGACCGTGACCAGGCCGTCGGCGGCCACCTGGGCGCTCTCCACGAGAGACCCGACGGCCTGGGCCGGCAACTCGGCCAGCAGGGCGCCCTGTTCCTCGTACGGGAAGGGATCCGCCGGGTCGGTGTGCACGAGGGCGAACGCGCTGTACTGGTGGCGGCCGATCGTGTCGAGCACGCCCTCGCCGATGGCCCGCAAGGGCGCGATGAGCTTCTCGGCCTCCTCGTCGGAACCGAGGTGGGTCACCCGGACGTGAGCGAGGAACCGGCCGCGCAGCAGTTCGGGGATCTCCGGGACGGGCGGGAAGTTGAGCAGCGCCACCGAGCAGGTGAAGGCGTCGGGCGCGTCGCGGACCACCTCGGGGAAGGCACGGAGCACGGCCTCGACGTGCTCCGCGGGGAAGTAGATCCCGCCGCCGTAGAAGGAGGTCACGGGGAACAGCCCGATCTCCAACTCGGTCACCACACCGAAGTTGCTGCGTCCGCCGCGCAGGCCCCAGAACAACTCCGGTTCCAACTCCGCGGAGACGCGGCGCAGTTCACCGTCCGGTGTGACGACCTCGATCGCGACGACGTGGTCGGCGGCCCAGCCGAAGGACCGGCCCAGGAACGGGCTGAGTCCACCGCCGAGGGTGAAGCCCACGGCTCCCACCAGTGGACTGGACCCGTTCAGCGGTGCCAGGCCCGCCTCTTGAGCAGGCTCTACTACGTCCGACAAGAGCGCGCCCGCCCCGACACGGGCCACGGCACGCTCGGCGTCGATCTCGACCGTACGCATCGCACGTGTCGAGACGAGCAGGAAGTCGTCCGCGGCGGGGAACGGCTGGTGCCCGGTGGCCATGACCCCGACGGGCATGTCGTGCGCGGCGGCGAAAGCGACCGCGGCCCGCACATCGGCGGCGTTGGCCGCCACGACGACCAGGCAAGGTCGCTGCTGTGAACGCAGGTTGAACCCCGCGATCGCCCCCACGTAGCCCGTGTCGTCCGGGGCGAACACGGATCCCTCGATCCGGTCGGCCAGTTCGGCGACGGTGTCCTCTCCGAGAACGATCCGCCCCTGGTACTCGGTCATGGTGCTGTGCCTTTCGTCGGAGAACTGGCCCTGGCCGACGGTCACTTGGGTGAGCAGGGGAGACGGCTCCGCGACGCGACGCGGCGGCGGAGGCGTCCCGGGAGACCAGGCGCCGTCTGGTCGCTGCTACGGCGCGCACCCCGAAGAGGTTCACAGCCCGCGTAGGGCCTGTCGCCGACCGCGGCCGGGACCGGGACCGGGACCGGGACCGCTCAGCAGAAGGCGGCCAGCACGGACGGGCTCCCCGCGAGCCAGTCGCGTACCCGGTCCGTCCCGCCCCGCGCGTTGGCCCCGGACCGGTGGTGGGCGTCCAGCCTGTCCAGCAGCACGCCCACCGCGTGTCGGGCGAGCGGCTCCAGGAGTCCGGCGTGCGCCTGACGTGCCCGGTCGAGCAGCAGCCGTCCCACGATCGCCCGGGACACGACGCCGGGAAGGACGACAGAGCCGTTGCCGTTCACCAACTCCAGGCGGCCGAGCAGTCGAAAACGCATGGCCGCCATTCTGCCGTGCGCGGCCGAACGCCCCGAAGGGCTTGTCGGCGCGTCGCGGGGCGAGCGGTCCGGGTCCGGATCCGGTGAGTGCGCGGCGAGAAACGTTCCTTGTGGGTGAACCAAGTCGTCGGTCGCCGCGTAGTCGTCCACGTTCACCGAATGCTGCTATGCATCAGGAGCGGAAATGATCCGAAACATAGTCCTCTTCAAGCTCAACGAAGGTCTCACGCGTGAATCCCCCGAAGTCAAGAAGGGTTTTTGAGCTCGTGCAGAACCTTGAGCAGGAAATCCCCGAGATCCGGCAGTGGGAATTGGGGTGGCACCTGTTCGACCCGACGCCTGTCTCCTACGACTTCGCCTTGAGCAGCCTCTTTGACGACGCCGCCGCCTTCCAGCGGTATTTCAACCACCCCTCGCACCTGGCCGCCATCGACTACTGGCAGCAGCATTCCTCATGGGCGGTCATCGACCTGCACGTGTGATCCGACCGATCGACGGACAGGGCGGTGTCGGCCCGGTCAGGGCACGAGGATGATCTTGCCGACGGCCGTGCGGCTGGAAGACTCCGCCAGCTCCATGGCCTCGGCAGCCTCGGTCAGCGAGAAGCGGGCGGCGATCTTCGCGGTGAGTACGCCGTCCCGCAACAGGCCGAAGACGTGGGTGAGGTCGGTGCGGGTCCGGGCCCGGAACGCCTCGCGCCCCGCCGAGTCCGGCTTGCCGGCGCCCGCCCAGATGTCGTAGAAGCTCGCGTGCCTGCGTGTGGGCAGGTGGTTCCAGAACGCCAGCTTGGCCAGCAGCGGGAGGAAGTCGAGCAGTACGGGCCTGGTGTCGTCGAGTGCGGCCGCGATGCTGTACGAGACCAGCGTGCCGGTGCGGTTGAGCAGGCGGTAGGAGAGGCTGACGCTCGCGCCGCCAAGGTGGTCGAACACGGCGTCCACGCCGTCGGGGGCCAACTCCCGGATACGAGCGGCCAGTTCCGGGTCCCGGTAGTCGACCGGCTCTACGCCCAGCGCGCGCAACGCCTCGTGGTGGCGCGGGTTGGCCGTGCCGATGACGCGGGCGCCGGCGTCGCGGGCGAGTTGCACCAGGACCGAGCCCACGCCGCCGGCGGCGCCCGTCACGAGCACGGTCTGCCCTGCCCGCACCTTCGCGCTGCGGTGCAGCATCTGGTAGGCGGTGAGGCCGTTGACGATGAGGGTCTCCGCCTCGTCGGGACCGATTCCGTCGGGTACGTCCACCAGGTCGGCGGCGGGCAGCAGGGCGGCCGTGGTCCAGCCGCCGGTCTTGGTCAGCGCGGCGACCCGTCGTCCGAGGAGCGCGGAGTCCACTCCGGAGCCGACGGCCTCGACGACGCCGACGAGGTCGTAGCCGGGCACGAACGGGAACGTGGGCTGGCCGTAGTAGCGGCCTCTGCGCATCGCGCTCTCGGCGAAGGACACGGCCGTCGACTCGACGCGCACCAGGGCCTGACCGGCGGCGGGCGGCGGCAGCTCACGCCGGGCCAGCCGCAGGCCGGACGGCGCGACCTTGCCGGGCAGCACCACCTCGGTGGCGGTCACGGTGGACTTGCCGGTGGCCTCGTCGGTGGCGCTCGTCTCGGTCATGGTCGGGTCCCCTCAACTTTCTGCGAATATCCATCACTCAGTTAATGGTCGTAACTATGCACCTGACCGTCATGCTGCGTCAATCGATAACTCGCGGCGTGGCGCCGGGCACTTCGTGCGTTACTGCTCGTAGCGTGATGCTGAACCCGTCAGCATTCACATGGACCGTTACAGTGTGACGATGACCAACGAAACGCGGCCGGTGAGCAGGCGTGAGCGGCTGCGGGCACAGACGCTCCAGGAGATCGAGGACGAGTCGTTCGCGATCATCGACGCGGAGGGCGTGCAGGCGCTGTCGATCGCGGCGCTGGCCCGGAGCATGGCGATGTCCGCGCCGGCGGTCTACCGCTACTTCCCGTCGCGGGACGCGTTGGTGGCTCACCTGGTGACCCTGTCCTACCGGCAACTGGCGGCGGCGATGAGTCAGGCCGTGGAGGGCAGCCGGAAGGCTCCGCGCACGCGGGTGCGGCTGGTGGTGACCGCGTACCGGGACTGGGCGCTGCGGTATCGGCGGCGCTACGGGATGTTGTTCGGCGAGCGGGCCGGGGACCTGCCCAGCGAGGTCACCACGCGGACTCCGCTGGATCAGGCGATGGCGCTGCTCGTCGACCTGCTGGTGGCCGTCCAGGACAGCGCGCCGGCCGGCGGCGCCAGCGGCGACCGCACTCTGGACGGGCAACTGCGGCTGTGGGCCCGCTCGCAGGAGCGGCCGGACATCGCACCGAGCGTGGCCCGCGCCGCCATCCTCATCTGGACGCGGGTCCACGGGATCGTGAGCCTCGAACTCACCGGCGTGTTCGACCACCAGACGCTAGAGGCGCAGCGGCTGATCGATCTGGAGATCGACAACGCCATCCGGTTCCTGGGGCCGACCGGTGCCTGAACAGTCGGCAGCTGCCAGTCCGTCTCGGTGAACTCGCAATAACACCAAGGGAGTTGGGGAACCGGTGGGCGCTACATCTCGTCATGCGAGTAGTCCGTAGCGTCAAGGAAAGGCCATCATGGCAAAGATCATCGTCGCGGCCCCGCCCATCACCGGCGAACTGTCACCGTTATTGCAGCTCGCTCGGGGGCTCGCCGCACGAGGCCATCAGATCACGGTGGTGACCGGGAGCCGCTTCCGTGAGGATGTCGAGAAGTCCGGGCTCGCTTTCGTGCCGGTCACCGGCCTGGCCGACTTCGACGACCGGCTCTTCGGCGAGGACCCGGAGCGCATGAAGCTCGCTCCCGGGCCGGACATGCTCAACTACGACTGGAAGCACGCCTTCGTCAACCCCCTCCCCGAGCAACACGCCGTCCTTCAGCAGCTGTTGGAGCAGGACCCCGACCAGTACCTGATCTCCAACGTCCTGTGGCTCGGCGCGGTCCCCACCGCGATGGGCGCACCCGGCCTCCGGCCCCGCCGCTGGGTCGGGGTGACCGCGGTCCCGCTCGCCCTCAGCAGCGACGACACGACCTTCTTCGGGCCGGCGCCGGTCGCGCCCGGCGACGATCAGAAGGCCGCGAACCGGGCCGGCAACGCCCAGTTCGCCATGATGATGCAGCCGACCCAGGACCGTCTTGCCGACGTGCTTCACTCCCTCGGCGCGACGGAGACCTTCCCGGTGTTCGTGGACGGAGTCGCCACCGTCCCCGACGCGACGGCCGCGCTCACCGTGCCCGGCTTCGAGTTCGAGCGCGGCGACGCCCCGGACTCGGTGCACCTGGTCGGCATTCTGCCCGGCCGCAGCGCGCCCGAATGGGAACCCCCGTCCTGGTGGGCGGAGTTGGACGGTTCCCGACCGGTCGTGGTGGTGACCCAGGGGACCCTCGCCAACCGCGACCTCTCCGAGCTCGTCGAACCCACCCTGACCGGCCTGGCCGACCTGGACGTCACGGTGGTGGCTGCCCTCGGCCGCGAGGTCGACGCCCTGTCCATACCGGTCCCGGCCAACGCGCGGGTCGCCGAGTTCATCCCGTTCGACGTGCTGCTGCCGAAGGCCGACCTGTACATCACGAACGGTGGCAACGGCGGCACCCAGCAGGCGATAGCCGCCGGCGTGCCGGTCATCGCGGCCGGTCTCACCGAGGACAAGCCCGCCGTCGCCGCCCGGGTCGCCCACCACGGCCTCGGCATCGACCTGGAGACCGCCACGCCCACACCGGAAGCGGTGGCGCAAGCGGCCGAACTGGCCCTCAAGGACGTCGAGATGCGCGACAACGTGCGCAGGCTCGCCCAGGTGTACGCCGAGCACGACGCGCTCGGCGAGATCGAGCGACTCACCCTCGGCTGACCTCCACGCACCGTCCGCGCCGGCCCTCCACACGCCTGGCGCCGCCCGTAGGGGTTCAGTACTGCTGCTCGTACTCAAGGTTCTCGAAGCGGCCCGCGGCGATGTCTTCGCGGGTGCCCACGACCAGGTTCAGGGTGTAGATGCCGTACTTGACGGCATCCCCCTGGATCTGGGCCAGCAGGATGAGACCGTCCGCGTCCGGCGGCATCTGCCACGGGCGGGAGTAGCCGCCCAACTGGATCCAATCGCTGCGCGGCTCGCCATGGACACCGTGCACGACGGCGTCCTCGAACCGGTCGAGCAACTCCTCGTTGTCAGGGTCGCCGTCCAGGAATTTCTCGGTCTCGGGGAGGTCCGACCAGTCAGGGCCGATGGTCAGTCCTGTCACCGGGTACAGCCTGCGGGGTTCGTGGACCGTGGTCTCCCATGCCTGGCCGTCGACCGTGTACGTCGCGGAGTGCTCCGTCGTCGGGACGCCGGTCGGGACGTGGAGAACCGCCGAGGAGTCCGGCGGGTACGACATGTCCGTGAAGATCAACAGCTGTCCGTCGGCGGGCAGTGGGAAGTCCAGGACGTCCCGGGGCAGTTCCGCGCAGTCGATCGTCAGGACCAACGGCTCTCGCCCGCTCGGCCAGTCGACGCCGGTAGGCAACTCGGGAAGCCCACCCGTCCGCGCGGCCGGCCGGGCGTCTTCCTTTCGAGACAGGTCCTCATGCTGCACCAGGTATACGCAGGGCCGTAGTTGTCCCGTCATCTCGTCCGCCACCGCCTCGGGAACGCCATGCTCAACCGCGAGTTCCCCGATGTGCCGCTCATCGATCAAAGCCATGCCGGTGATCGTGTCAGAGGCCACTGACATCGGCCCATGAGCCGTGCCTCCACTCGCGCACGGGACCGAACCCCCGTGCAAGGGCCCCCGTACGAAAGGGCACGACGGAAGGTCACGCTGGTTCCCTCATGTGTGCCCGTCCGGCTCTTGGTCGGGGTGACGCGCCGCGGTTGTGTGGGACCGACCTCTGAAAGCGGTGCTGATGAACCTGTCGACCGGCGGCAGACGGTTGCGGAGTCGATCCTCCCTGGCAACCCTCGCCTGCGCGATCGCCCTTGTCTCGGGGCCGAGTTACGCGGTCCCGAGCGAACCCACCCCGGACAACGACAAGTCGATCGAGGCCATCCAGAACGAACTGGACGGCCTCTACCGCGAGGCCGAGGTGGCCACCGAGGCGTACAACACCGCGGACGTGAAGGCGACCAAGCAGGAGAAGCGGCTGAAGTCGCTCCGCAAGGACCTGGCCCGCACCGAGAACCGCGTGGACGATCTGCACGACCTCGCGGGTGCGGCGGCCCGGACGCAGTACCACGGGGGCGATCTCGCCGCCACGGGCATCCAGTTGCTGCTCGGCGACCACCCCGACGAGGCCCTGGACGAGGCGTCCCAGGCCCGCCAGGCCATGCGGAACCTGATCAACGTCTCCGAGTCCCAGAAGACCGCCCGCGCGGAGCTGAGCCGGCAGACCGACGCCGCCGCCAAGGAGCTGCGGGAGCTGAACAACACCCGCACGGACAAGGCCGAGTCGAAGCAGAAGATCGAGGGGAAGATCGCCGAGGCCGAGCAGATCGAGGCGGGGCTCAAGGAGCAACAGACGCGCAAGCTGGCCCAGTTGGAGAAGGAACAGGCGCGGGAGGCCAAGTCCCGTTGGACGGGATCCGGTTCGGGCGGCGGCAATTCGACCGGGACCGGCACGGGCGGCGGTACGAAGGTGAGCGGGGCGGCCGCGCAGGCCGTCGCCTTCGCGAAGGCGCAGATGGGCAAACCGTACGTGTGGGGCGCCGTGGGCCCCTCGTCGTACGACTGCTCCGGGCTCACCTCCGCGGCATGGGCGGCCGCCGGGCACCCCATACCCCGTACCTCGCAGGCGCAGTGGCAGGGACTGACCCGGGTCAGTCTCGCGTCCGCGCGGCCCGGGGACCTGATCATCTACTACGGCGCCACGCACGTGGGCATGTACATCGGGAACGGGCAGATCGTGCACGCCCCGCGGCCCGGACGCACGGTGACGATCGCGCCGGCCGCCTCCATGCCCATCGTCGGTGTCGTCCGACCCGGAGTATGAGCCGATGAACCACTCGCTGACACCCCGTGACGAGGGGCACAACCTGCCCGCGCTGGCCGCGCCGCCACTGATCCGTCTCGACGCCTACGTGGCCGAGGACGGCTCGACGGTGGTCAACGGCCATCTGCTGGAAATGGGCGGCATGCGGCAGCCCAACGAGGCGATCCTCGACGCCGTCGCCATGTTCGCCCGCACCCTGCGAGCCCCGGTGGCGGCCACCGTCATCGACCGCACCGTGCAGCAGGTGGCACGCCTGCGCGTGTACCCCGACGGTTCGAGCCGGACCATCGCCGACGAGGAGGACCTGCCGCCCGGGCGCGAGCGGACCGCCGCGGAGGAGGAGGCGTTCCCGCCGCTCGCCCGCGTCGAACGCATCCTCCAGCACGCGCAACGCGAGGAGCTGCACGCCGCGTTCGTCCTCGCCAGCGCGCTGCGGGAGCACCTCACGCTGCGCCGGGGAGCGGAGGACGAACTCTCGCTGGAGGCACGGGCGATCGAGGCCTACCTCGCGTATCTGCGCGGCGACTACATGCTCTCCACCGTCCTCGCGCTGACCGTCGCCCGCATCCGCTGCCGCACCGACCTGACCCGGGCGGCACCCGAGGTGGCCCGCGCCACCGCCGCGTGGCAGCGACTGCTGGACGAGGGCCAAGTGGCCACCCGGGGAACGGAGTTGCTCCACATGTGGGAGCGGCTGTCCGCGGAGGGCCTGCTGCTGGAACCGTCCCACCACGCACTGGCCCAGGCCGTCCGGACCCGGCTCGAACGAGGCAGCCAGTCCGTATCGGCCTCGGCCGCGGCACCGGCCCTGACCGCGGGCCGCGGTCCCATCGCCCCCGAGGACAAGCCCCTCAAGCCCGCGCGACGGGGACTGCGCCGATTCACCCGCCGGCCCGGCCGGCCCACCGGGTCATAGCTCCCCCTCAGCCGCGAGCCATCGCGATCGAGCCCGCGAGCCGCTCCCCTGCCTCGTAGATCATGTAGGGCACTCCCCCGTCGGTGCCGAACGACGGGGCGGCGGAACGGCCGTTCTCAGGTGCGCCGCTACGGGAGTTGTAGAAGACCCCGAGGTGGTTGCGCTTGCTGAAGTCGTTGCCCACCTCCGTGATCATCAGGTCGCCGCCGCTCTCCTTGTCCTTGTTGTAGACGACGTAGGTGCTGTTGTTGCGGTACAGCAGATGCGGCCCGCCGACGTTCACGGCACCGACGTCGGCGTGGCGGATCAGGGGCTGTTGGTCGTAGGTCCAGGTGCGTCCGTCGGCCGACCAACCCCAGTGGATGTCACGGTGGTTGGTGGTGTTGTTCAGCATGAAGACCATGACGTAGTGGGCGCCACGGGAGGCCAGTTCGTGTGGGAAGACACGGGCGTACGACGTCTCGGTGGTGCCGCTCGGCAGCATCGACGTCGACAGGACGACCTTGTCGTAGGTGAAGTTGATGCCGTCCTTCGAACGGGCCAGGCGCGTGGTGGTGTTCTCGCCGTGGAAGTACAGCCACAGCTCCTTCGTGCTCTCGTGCCACATCACGTGCGGGGACGCGACGTGGCTGACGGAGTAGTGGGGCTGCCAGTTGTTGGCGACGATCGGGTTGTTGGGGTACTCCGTGAACGGCCCTTCCAGGGAGTTGCCGTAGGCCAGGCAGATGCCGCCGGGTGCGTCGTGCGGCCCGTAGTACAGGTAGTAGCGGCCGAGCGGGGCACTCAGCTTGTCGTAGACGCCCCTGACGCACGGGAAGATGATCTCGCCGGTCGGGTTGTACTTCAGCTGGGACGGCGTGAGCAGGGTGCGGACGTAGGTGTAGTCGGGGAATCCGCCGGGTGCGGCGGACGCGGTCGGGGCGGAGAGGCCGCCGACGGTGACCGCGGCGCCGGTGGCGGCCGTGGCGCGCAGGAACAGGCGGCGGTCGAAACGGGGTTGGGACATGGTCGGCTCCAAGGGGGTGGAGGTCGGTCCAGGGGGACGGGGGTCAGAGGTAGGTGGCCGCGGTGACGCACAGCCCGCCGAGGGCCACGGCCCACACGTACGGGAGGGTGCGCACCATGACCTGCTGCGGGGAGACACCGGCGTACTGGGCGGCCCACACCGTCTGCGTGCTGGTGGGGTCGGCGACGCCGAAGACCTGGTTGTACGAGGTGGCCATGCCGAGGACGACCGCGGCCGGGTAGATGCCCGTGGCGATGAGGACGCCGGCGATCCCGGCGCCGAGCCCGAAGACGTTCAGCGGCCCGCGGTAGAGGCAGAGCGGGACGAGCAGCGTGAAGACGAGGACGAACAGCACCGCGTTGTGCGGGCTGACCGCCTTCATCAGCGGTTCCAACGCGTCGACGGCGCCGGGCAGTTTCACCGCGGCCAGCAGGATGCCGATGGCGATGAACAGGGCGATCGGCGGGGCGGCGACCTCGAATCCGCCGTAGAGGGTGCGCAGCAGCCGCTTGTTCATCTCGCGGGGGCCGGTGGTGGTGACCAGGGCGTACAGCACACCCGCCAACAGCGAGGGAATGATGGCGAGTTCGAAGCCCAGGGCGAGGATCAGGGGGACGGCGGGGGTGAGCAGTGCGTACCAGGGAGCGTCACCGAGCCGCTTCCGGCGACTGGCCGAACTCGGCTTGTCCTGAACGGACTTGAGGGACCAGGTGTGCTCCACACCGCGACGGCGCGACTCGACGAGCACGTAGAGGACGGCGGCGACCAGGGCGAAGGGGAACAGCTTCACCATGAAGCCGCGCACGGTCGGTACGGGCAGGTCCAGGGCCGTGGAGAAGAACTGCCACAGGGGCAGTTCGAAGGGGATGCCCACGGCGATGCCCATGAGGACGGTCCCGGCGGCGGTCACTTTCGGAATCCCGACGGCGATCATGGCGGGGATGCCGATGAGCCCCGCGAGCATCGCGGCCGGCGCCGATCCGGTCACCGTACCCACCAGCGCGGACACCGCCAGCACACCGAGGGCCACGACGACCGGGCGGTCACCGCCGAACTCGACGATCTTGCGGACGATGGTGCCCGCGATGCCCGTCTCCTCAAGGAGCTTGCCGAGCCAGGAACCGAGCACGATCGCGATCATCGTGGCGGCCAGGGTCGGCGCACCCTCCTGGAGGACGGTGTCCAGCACACTGTTCTTGCCGGTCAGGGGTGCACCGGCGACGAAGGCGATGACCACGGCCAGGATGACGAGCGCGAAGGCCGTCGGCAGTTTGCGGGTGAGCATGGCTGCGACTCCGGCCGCCATGACGAGCAGGATGACGACACCCATGGGTCACCTCTGTCTTCCGGGTGTGTCCACCGCGGCGGCGAGCGCGGCGGTGAGCAGGAGGGGGCTGCGACCCAGGCCGCAGACGGTACGGGCGTAGGCGTGCGCGGCGATCTCCTCGGCACCGGCCACATGACCGAGGACCCGGAACCGGCCCAGCCGCAGGACGGTGTGCCCGAGCGCCTCCTTGAGCGCGGTCCGCGTCGCCTTGTGGTGGAGCAGGGCGTGTGCGGTCTCGTGGGCGAGGGCCGCGCCGCGCACGGATCCGACGGGATACCAACTGCGCCAGCCGAGTTCGTCGATCAGCGTCTCGGCCCGGTCGATGGTGTCGGTGTAGAGCTCGACGGTGGCGGGACGCGAGGTGTAGCGGGCGAGCAGCGACTGGTCCAGCCCGTCGCCGCGCTCCACGATCCGGGCCCGGCACGGCAGACCGGGGTCGAGCGCGGCCCCGAACTCGTCGGCGGCCAGGGCCCATTGGCGCAGTTCGGCGGGAGTGCGGTTCTCGTGGGTGGGCGTGGCCGCCAACAGCCGTACGGCGAGGCTCAGATCGTCCGTCGCCGGATCGACGGCGGACGCGGCGGGGCCGCTCATGACCGCACCTCCAGCACCGCGACCACCGGTTCGTCCATGGCCCGGTCGCGCATCTCGCTGCGGGCCAGCGCGAGCAGGGGCTGCGGGTCGAGGACGCCGGAGAGGTCGGCGATGCGGGAGCCGAGAAGGAGCCGCAGCGCGGGGGCGCGGACGCCACCGTCGCCGTAGGACGTCCCCTCGCGCACGAGGTCGGCGAGGAGTTCGGGCGCGGCGCCCACGGTGGTGGCGGTCACGCTCGCGTCCGCGGCGTGCAGGCGTACGACACCGTCGGCGTCGACGACCCGGATGGGGCGCCGGGGAGAGCGCAGCCGACGGCGTACCTCGATGCCGTAGACCGTGTGGGCGGGTGTCTCGGCGAGGACGCGGACCTCGGCGGGGTCGGTCTTGAGGCTGGCGGCGGCCGCGGTGAGGCGCTCGGTGTCGTCGGCGCTGTGCGAGCGGTCCTGGGTACGCAGTTCCGTGGCGCCGGTGGCGGTGGCGCGCACGGTGCTGGTCTGCGGGTCGACGGTCACCTCGACCTCGACGCCGTCGGGCGCCGCTCCCTGGGCGACGACCGCCCGCTCGGCCTCGGCCCGGACGGCGAGGATCTGCTCCTGTGTGGCGCCCGGGATGATCCGCTCGATCTGCTCCCGCACCAGCGCGAGGGCCACGCCGATGGGGCTGATGACCTCGCTGTGCCGGGCGATCGTGCCCGTCATGCCGGTGAGCGCGGCCAGGTGCGGGGTGACGGAGGCCGCACCGCCGCCACCGCCGACGAGGACCGCCGTGTCGGGGTCGAGGCGGTAGTCGTGGACGAGCGAGTCCACGATCTCCCGCACGCGGCCGACGCCGGCGTCGAGGACGCGGGCGGCCGCGGTCGGCACGTCCACACCCAGGGCGGCGGCGAGAGGCGCGATCGCGGCCTTCGCCACCTCCTGGTCGCAGTGCGCGAAGTCCCCGTCGGGGACCCGGCCGAGGGCGTTGGCGGCGCACGTCATGGTGATCGCGAACCGTCCGCCCGCCGCGTCAAGGACCACGTAGTCGTCGGGGTCGTCCGGCATCGGCCGCACCGTGGCGAGGGTCGCGCCCCGCAGGTCGTCGAGGTCGGCGAAACAGGCGTAGGGCAGCCCCGCGATGTGGGCACTGCGCGGACCGAGGGCGGTGACGCGGCCCTGGGCGACACGCACCATCGAGCCGCCGCCGACGCCGACCGTGCGCACGTCGAGCGCGTTGAGGTACGAGGCCTTGCCGAGCATCGTGGCGTGGCGGACGGCGACCTTGCCGCGCCGTACGACGCTGATGTCGGTGGAGGTGCCGCCGGTTTCGAGGAAGACGCCCTCGCTGATCCGTTCCTGCATGAGGGCACCGGCGACGCCGGCCGCCGGGCCGGACAGGACGGTCAGCAGCGGGCGTCGGCGCATCTCGTCCAGGGCCATGACCCCGCCGTCGCAGCGCATGACCATGAGCGGCGCGGTGACCCCGGCCTTGGTGATGGACGCGTCGACGAGGTCGGCGGTGGCGAGCATGCGGGGCAGGATGGCCGCGTTGACGACCGCGGTGCGGGTCCGCTTGTGCAGTCCGTACAGCGAGGTGATCTCGTGCGCGGCCGTCATCGGGAGCCCGGCGTACCGGGCGGCTTCGAGCACGGCCTGCTCGCCCTCGGGCCGGTCGACGGCGAACGGCTCGGTGGCGACGAGGACTTGGGCGCCCGCGGCCGTCACCTCGTCGACCGCGGTGCGTGCGGCCGCCGGGTCGTGCGGGTCGGCGACGTGGGCGTAGGCGAGCGGAAGCCGCTTGCCTGGGGCGAGTTCGAGTCGGCCGAGCGCGGCGAGGCGACGGGTGAGGACGGCGCCGGGTCCGGTGCCGATGCCGATCAGGCCGACGGTGGCGACATCGCCCTCCAGCAGGGCGTTGGTGGCCTGGGTCGTGCCGTGCGCCAGGAACGCGATGTCGCCGGGGGCGCGGTCGATCTGGCGCAGCAGCCGGTCCAGCGCCTCGACGATGCCGTGCGCGACTCCGTCCTCGTGATGGTGGCTGGTGGGGACCTTGATCTGTCCCAGCAGCCGCAGAGTTGTGGCGTCCACGGCCACGGCGTCCGTAAAGGTTCCGCCCACGTCGATGCCGACGCGAATGCGGTCGGTGGTCATGTCTGGAGCACCTCCTTGTGCTGTGTCGGTCGTGCGGGGCGGTCGCCGCGACGCGGTCAGTAGCCGCGTACGTCGGGCCAGTGGCGCTGCACTCCGGCGCGGTCGAGCAGCCGCGCGAACTCCTCGAACCGCTTGTCCTCGCCCTGCACTTGGTGCGGTTCGACGTCCTCGGCCACGCAGTGGGCGGCGAGTGCGCCGGCGACCTCGCCGACGTTCCACTCCACCGGGTGGAGCCGGTAGCAGCCGTTGGTGATGTGGGTCGTGCCGATGTTCTTGCCGGCCGGCAGCAGGTTGCGGACCCGTCGCGGCACCAGCGCCCCGAGCGGAATCTCGAAGGGCACCGAGCCGACGTCGATGTAGCTGTCGCCGCCGGTCGAGGGGTGCAGGTCGATGCGGTAGCTGCCGATGCCCACGGAGTCGCGGTACTTGGTGCCCCCGTACGGGCCCACCAGGTCGATCGCCACATCGCGTTCGGTGACGGTGGTGACGGCCTTGATACGGCGGGACTCGCGGACGTAGGGCGCCTTCGCCAGGCCGTCGGCGGTACCGGTCACGTCGGGGCGGAGCCGGAGGCCGGGGAAGCCGGTGCCGCCATCGGGGCGGGGTGCCTCGGTCTGCAGCCAGTACAGGACCGACAGGGACAACTGCCGCGCCTCGGCGACGGCTTGGGCTCCGGTCTCCGCGCCCGCTCCGATCAGCGGCTTCAACCAGTAGTCGTTGAGCGGCCAGTTGACCAGCGTGATGTCCGAGTCGAAGGCTCCGGGGCTGTGCAGTCTGCGGGCCAGGATGCGGCGGAAGCCCCACAGTTCCTTGTCGCCGGCGTCGGCGCTCTGGTCGGCGCTCACGGCGAGCGGGTCGAGGTCGGGGTTGGGGACGAAGGTGCGCGGGACGGGTTCCAGGGAGCGCGGGTCGGGCGCCTGGAAGCCGAGCAGCGGTCCGGGCCAGAAGTCGGGGCGGTACGCCCGCCAGAAGCCGTAGTCCGCGGGGCGGTCGACGGTGTGGTCCTCGCCCTCGTGGTGGGAGAGCGCGAAGCACACCGTGATGCCCTGCTGGTTGAGCGGCTCGGCCCGGTCCGGGGCGTGCGGCTCGTCGTACTCGGACCGCGCCTCGGCACCGCAGACGTGCTCGACGCCCGCCAGTTCCAGGAGTTCGCCCGTCTCGGTGGCGTCGATGACATAGCGGGCCGGGACGGTGACGCGGTGGCCGTCGGGGCGGTGCTCCAGGGTCACGGACCGTACGACATCGTTGTCGGATTCGGCGGCGACGGGCCGGTGGTCGGTGAGGACGGTCAGACGTCCGGCCGCCCGATGGGGCGCGAGCATGGCCTCCAGCACGGCCAGCGCCACCCGTGGCTCGTGGCAGAGCTTGCTGACCCGTCCGGCACCGGGGTTGAGGTCCGTGAGCGCGAGCGCCTCCGCACGCAGCGGGTACCACTGCCGGTAGAACTGCCGTATGCCCTCACGCAGTTGGCGGTACGAGGCGGTCGCCCCGAACTGCTCGACCCACGGGTGCTCGTCGGGCGGCACGGCCTGCGAGGTGAGCTGTCCGCCGATCCAGTCGATCTCCTCGGTGAGCACGACGCTGCGTCCGGCCCGGCAGGCGGCGAGTGCGGCCGCCACGCCGCCGAGGCCACCGCCCACGATGAGGATGTCGGCTTCCGGTATCACGCTTCTCCTTGCTGGTAGTTGTCGTCCACGGAGGTCCGGTGGTGCGGCGGTGCGGTGATCAGTGCCGCTCCGGCGGCCTCCCCGTGGTGGTACCGGGCCGGAAGACACAGGCGACCAGGGGTTCTTCGGCCTCCTCTCCGGCGACGCGGGCGGCGAGCAGCCGGACCGCCGCCGCGCCCAACTCCGGCCGGGGGATGTCGAATCCGGTGGCCTGCGGGCAGGCGACGAGATCCCCGGGCGGGCTGCCGAGCAGGGCGAGCGACAGGTCGTCGGGGCAGCTGAGGCCGGCCTCCTCGACCGCCCCGCACAGGGCACGCCAGGCGGCCCCGGTGTCGGTCTCCTCCGCGACGAACGCGGTGACGCCTTCATCCAGCCAGTGGCGCAGTCGCTCGGGGGTGAGGTCCCGCTCGGGGTCGGCCGAACGGAAGACGGCCTCGGGGCCACCCTCCAGCCCGGCCGCCAACAGCCCTTCCAGGAAACCCTGTTGCCGGTCCGTCGAGGCCGGAGCGTCGTCGTCCTCGCGGACCAGCACGATGCGCCGGTGCCCCAGAGCCGACAGATGTCCGACGACCTCGGCACTCGCACTGACGTAGTCGGCGCCCACCCACGGCAGCCCTTCGAGTTCGTCACGGCGCCCGAGGTGCACGACCGGGAAACCGTCGGCGACCATCCGCTTCAACTCCGCGACCGGCGCGTGCCGTCCGAGGAAGAGACAGCCGTCGGCGAGCCGCACTCTGCTCAACGCGTCGGGCCTGGACGCCCCCGCCCCTCCCGAACTCGACCCCGTGAAGAGCACCAGGTCGTAGCCGCGCGCGGCGGCCTCCTGCTCCACGCCGACGAGGAAGGGGTAGTACGAGTGCTGCACGTCGGTGGGGAAGGTGGCCGTGAAGCTGAACACGCCGAGCAGGTTGTTGCGGGCCGCGGCCAGCCGCTGCGCGGCGGGGTCCGGGACGTAGCCGAGGCTGCGGGCCGCGTCGAGCACCCGCTGCCGGGTCTCGTCCGAGATCGTCGCGCCCGTGGTCTTGTCCGACAGCACGAGCGACACCGTGGCCTGGGAGACCCCGGCCAGCCGGGCGACCTCGGCCTGCCGCGGCCGGGGCGTGCGGCCCGACACCGCGGGGGTACGACCGCGCCGGGACCGCTTCTTGGGCTCCTCCACCATGTTCCTCACCGTTCATGCGCTTCAGTAATGCGTATTAGTAATGCGTATGAATGAGTACTGTGGGCGCCCCGCCGCCGTCGGTCAAGACTTCTGACAGGACTTCGTGCCGGAGCGTCGGTCAGACCGGCGCGTGGGTCAGGTGGGGATGTCCATGCGCTGCGTACCGATGACCTTGAGCAGTTGCAACGTCCGGTAGGCGCGGGAGTCGGGTTCGGCGGTGAAGATGATCAGCTGCTGGTCCTGGCCCGGCACGGTCAGGACGTCGAAGTCCAGGTCGATCGGCCCGACTTGGGGGTGCTGGACCCGCTGGTGGTTGTGGTGCTCGATGCGCAGCTCGTGGGAGTTCCACAGACGCGCGAAGTCCTCGCTGCCGGCGAGCAACTCGTCCACGAGGGCGCGGAGTTCGGCGTTGTCCGGGTAGCGGGCGGTGGCGACACGCAGATAGCTGACGGCGGCGGTCACGAACCGGTGGGGCTCGGTCATGCCGTAGGCGTGGTGCTCGGGGTGCAGGAAGTAGCGCCGGATGACATTGCGGTCCGAGCCGGTCAGGCCGGAGAAGTCCTCGAACAGGGCCGCCGCCAGCGGATTCCAGGCCAGCACACGGCACGTGTTGTCGAGCACGAGGGCACCGGCGTCGGTGAGCCGCTCCAGCAGCCTCAGCGTGCCGGGGTCCACGTCGCGGGACGGCCCCTGGGCGGGCTCGGGTGCCGCCTCGCCGGCGAGCCGGAAGAGGTGGGTGCGCTCCTGGTCGGACAGGCGCAGCGCGCGGGCGATGCCGGTCAGGACGGCGTGCGAGGGATGGCGTCCGCGGGCCTGTTCCAGGCGGCTGTAGTGGTCCACGGAGATGTGCGCGAGCTGCGCGACCTCTTCGCGACGCAGCCCGGGGGTGCGCCGCCTGGGCCCGTGCGGCAGGCCGACGTCCTCGGGGCGTACGCGTTCCCGCTTGCCGCGCAGGAACTCCGCGAGGGCGTGCTTGTCCATGGTCACCACGGTACGGCGGGGCACACCGGCCAGCCACGGACTCTCGGTCCCTGGATACCGCCGGGGCCGCCACCGCAGGGTGAAAGTGCAGGCAGAACGCCCTGGAGTACAGGGACGTACGGGGAACGACGTGAGGACAAGGCCATGCGGACACGGCAGCTACGCACAACAGGCGCGAATGACCAGGGGGCACACCGGTGAGCGCCTCGGTGATGGCACTGGCCGCGCTCGGCGTGGTGGTGCTGACGGGCGCCGCCGCGTACGGGTACTTCCTGCACGCCCCCAAACCCGCCGAGCCGCGGCTGAGCGCACCGGTGACGGTGGACACGATCACCGTGGACAACCGGACACGCTCGTACCGAGCCTTCGTACCCGCCGATCTGCCGTCCGGCGCACCCTTGCTGTTCGTCCTGCACGGCTCGCAGCAGGACGGCAGGACCATTCGTACGGCGACCGGGTACGGCTTCGACAAGCTGGCCGAACGGCACAAGTTCGCGGTGATCTACCCCGACGGCTACAAGCGCGGTTGGAACGACGGCCGCACCTCCGCGGTCACCCCGGCCCGCAAGGAGGAGGTCGACGACGAGGGCCTGATCGCCGCGCTCGTCGAGCGGTTCGGCCGGCGCCACGGCGTCGACCCCGCCCGGGTGTTCGTCACGGGTTTCTCCAACGGCGGCCAGATGGCCTTCCGCCTCGCCGCCCGGACGCCGGAGCGGATCGCCGCCATCGCGGTGATCGGGGCGGGCCTGCCCACGCCGGACCAGTGGGCCGTCACGGAGCACAAGCACCCGCTGCCGGTCCTGCTGATCGCCGGCACGCGCGACCCGATCATGCCGTACGAAGGAGGCGAGGCAAGCATCTTCGGCTTCCAGAAGCGCGGCACCGTACGGTCCGCCGAGGCCACCGCCCGTGCCTTCGCCGACGTCAACGGCATCACCCGGCCCCCGATCGCCTGGCCTCCCACGGAGTCGCCCCTGGACGGGTCCGGCGGCACGGAGGGCGCACCGTCGGTGATCGAGACCCGCTACAGCGAGCCCGGGAAGAACCCGGTCGTGGCGTTCACGGTCTCCGGCGGCGGCCACACGATCCCCAACCCCGACTACCGCTTCCCCCGGCTCATGGGCAGGACCGACGACACCCTCAACTCCCCGGCCGCCATCTGGGACTTCTTCAGCGAGACCATGCGGGCGGACACCCCTCCACACCCACGGTAGGAACCGCAACTCCCCTGCCCGGAAGGGAACATGACCCCTCACCTCATCGCCGCTCAGCTGAAGGCGCGGCGATAGGCGTGCGGGCTGACGCCGGTGGTGCGCTTGAAGCGGTCGCGGAAGGCGGTGGGCGAGCCGAAGCCGACCTGGGTGCCGATGCGTTCGACGGGGTGGCGTGTGGTCTCCAGCAGGTGCTGAGCCTGGCGGATGCGGGCGCGGTGGAGCCACTGGAGCGGGGTGGTGCCGGTCTGTTCGCGGAAACGGCGGATCAGGGTCCGGGTGCTGGTGCCGTCGTAGGCGGCGATGTCGGCGAGGGTGAGGTCGCGGGCGAGGTTGTCCTGCAGCCAGGTGAGCAGGGGTTCGAGGACGGAGCCCTGCGGAGTGGGTGTGCGGTCGTGGACGATGAACTGCGCCTGTCCGCCCTCGCGTTCGAGAGGCATTACGCACAGCCGGGCGGCATCGGCGGCGACGGCCGAGCCGTAGTCCCGGCGAATCATGTGCAGGCACAGGTCCAGGCCGGCGGCAGCACCGGCCGAGGTGAGGATCTGGCCGTTGTCGACGTACAGAACGTCCGGGTCGACATCGATCTCGGAGTGGTCGGCGGCCAGTTGGGCGGCGGCGATCCAGTGCGTGGTGGCACGCAGGCCGTCGAGCAGGCCGGTGGCCGCCAGCGGGAAGGTGCCCGAGCAGATGGACGCGATGCGCGTACCGTCGGCGGCGGCCGACCGCAGGGCATCACGGACGGCGGGGGCGAGGGGAGCCGCGATGTCGGCGGTACCGGGCACGATGATCGTGTCCGCGCCCTTGAGTCCCTCCAGTCCCCAGGGCGCCCGCAGGGTGAAGGCACCCGCGTCGATCTCCGGCTTCTCCGCGCACACCCGGATCTGGTAGCCGGGGCGCCCGTCCGGGAGGCGCGTACGGGCGAAGACCTCGATCGGGGTGGACAGATCGAACGGGATCACCCGGTCGAGCGCGAGAACGGCGACTGTGTGCATGGCAGCAAGATACCCCTCCGCCGACTGTCGACGTCGGCCGAGGTGAGGTCCATGCAGGCAGTCATCCCAGTTCAAAGCCCACCCTTGCACCCGTGGCGATATCCCGTTGGTAGCTGTCACTAATGCCACTGGGAGACCACTCGGCAGCCGATTAGCGTCTGGATCGTCCGGCGCGAAGACCGGCTCCGCCCCACCTGAAGGACCTGCCATGCACGCCCAGATCGTCTTGTTCGACGGCTTCGATCCGCTGGATGTCATCGCCCCCTACGAGGTGCTGTACGCCGGCGGCACCGCCTCCGGGGGTGCGGTGACCGTGGAACTGGTCTCCGCCGAGGGGGTACGTGAGGTGGTCAGCGGTACCGGTGGTCTGGCCCTGCGTGCCACCGCCGCACTCGATCCCGGGCGCGCGGGCCTGATTCTGGTCCCGGGCGCCTCGGGCCGGGTTGGGGAGCCCGGCGAGGTCTCCGACGAGGAGGTGGGCGCCGGCGAGTGGCGGCAGGACGAGTTCATCCCCGTACTTCTGGGCCGCACCCTGACCACCGAGTTGCCCGCGCTCATGAAGGCGGCGCTGGACAATCCGGAGGTGACGGTCGCCGCGGTGTGCGGTGGTTCGCTCGTCCTGGCCATGGCCGGCCTGCTGGAGGGCCGGCACGCCACCACCCATCATCTGGGCCTGGACATGCTGGACGCCACGGGCGTCCACGCGGTCCACGCCCGCGTCGTCGACGACGGCGACCTCGTCACCGGCGCCGGCGTCACGTCCGGCCTCGACCTGGGCCTGTATCTGCTGGAGCGCGAGGTGGGCCCCCAAATCGCCCACACGGTCGAGGAGTTGTTCGCCCACGAGCGCCGCGGCACGGTCTGGCGCCACGAGGGCCCGGCGCCCGCCGCCCTCTGACCGGCGACTCGCATACGTCCTACCCGCACCGCACCGTGAGGAAGAACAACACCATGCCCGTCGAAGGCACTTGGGACCTGTCCATCTCCACCCCCATCGGCAAGATCAAGTCCGTGGTCGAGCTCAGTCGGCAGGGAGGTGTCCTGACCGGGGCCGCCCACGGAGCGGGAGAGCATGTCCCACTCGACGATGTCGCCCTCGACGGCGACCGGCTGACCTGGAAGCAGTCCATCACCAAGCCCATGCGCCTGAACCTGGCCTTCGCCCTGACGGTCGACGGCGACACACTCACCGGCACCTCCAAGGCCGGCCGGCTGCCGGCCTCCAAGGTCACCGGCCGTCGTCGCACCGTTCGGACGTAGACCGCACAGGCGTCGCTTGGTCCAAGCTGCTTCGTCGCCGCTATGGACTGCGCGGCGCCGTCCCTACCGGAGTCGTAAGTCCCGGGCGGGGCACGATAGTTGAGGTAGTGGACGAAGGCGACGGCACCCGAAGTACCCCCTCCCCTGGAGCCGGGACCGGCTATCCCCCTGAGCGTGGTCCCGTCGCCGGACGGAGGATCATCGGCTTCCGGCCGAGCGCCACCGAAGCCTCCGGGTCGAGGAGTTGGGTCATCGTGTGCAAGGCCTGCGCGAGGGTCTCACCCACAGACGGACCGGCCGGGTCGTCCGGTCGCAGGGCCCAGTCCTCCACGACGATCCGCAGCGCGGCATTGAGCATGCCCGCCTCCAGACGGACCGCGAGGTCATGCGCGGAACGATCGGTGCCGTCGGCGATCACGCCCGCGAACACGGCCTCGGCGTCGAAGCGCGCCTGCAGCCAGACGGCACGCAGCCCGGGCTCGTCACGGCTCAGACGTACGAGATCGCGGAGGGCGTCCACGTGCTGCGCGGCCGCCAGACCGGGGTCGTCCGCGTCCGCGAACGCCTGGGCGAGCGAGCCGCCTTGCCCCCAGTGGGTCCGCAGGCGCGCGGTGATCAGGTCCATGCCCGCGGTGAGCAGCGGGCGTGCGCAGTCCTCTTTCGAGCGGAGGTAGCGCCACAGGGTGCGCGTGGACACCCCGGCGGCTGCCGCGATGTCCTCCGCGGTGGTCGCCGCCACGCCTTGGCTGACGAAGAGCCGGACCGCCTCGTCGGCGATCTCCATACGGATCGTCCGGCAGGACGTCGGGCGCGCTTTCTGAACCAGAGACGGCCGGTTGACACGCGCACGGCCGTCCGCGGACGGGGTGGATGTGGGCCGGGTAGGGTCGGGTCGGCGCTACTGCGGGCCCTGCCCGGCGGCCAGGTTCTGCTCGACCTGTTCGAGCCCGTCCAGCAGGGCTTTCTGCTGTGCGGGTGTCATCCCGCCGGTGGTGATCGCTTCGAGTCGCGCCCACAACTCCTCGACCGAGCGCCGCAGTCCGTTGCCGGCGGGGGTGGTCTCCACCAGCGTGGCTCGCCCGTCGTTCGGGTCGCGGCGACGGCGTACGAACCCGGCCCGCTCAAGGCGTTGGACGGTGCGGGTCATGGCGGCCGAGTCCGTGTCGAAGACCTCGGCGAGGTCCGCCTGCCGCTGAGGTCCGGTGTCCCACAGATGCATCAGGAGCAGTTCGTGGCCGGGGTGCAGTCCGACGGACCGGAACAACTGCCTTGCCTGCATGACGTGCAGTCGCGTAACCCGGATCAGAGCGTTGCTGATGGGGCCGCTGCCGGCGGCGGTGGCGGAGGGGGCCGCTCCCCGTCCGGGCTGTGGTGAAGTCATGCATCACCCTACTGCGCCGCGCCTTCGGACCGGTTCGCGACGGCCGGCGGGCTCCGCCGCGCGGTGCGGGGTCACGGCCGGGTGAGGAGTGCCATGTCGTGCTGATCGAGGGTGATGCGCGCGGCCTCCATGTTCTGTCGCAGGTGGTCGAGGGAGGCAGTGCCGGGGATCTGCACGATCGACGGCGACCGCGCCAGCCCCCACGCGATGGCCACTTGGAACGGGGTGGCCGCGTTGCGTTCCGCGACGTCGAGCAGGTCACGGTCGTCCAGCGGGTTGTGGCCGCCGCCCAGCGCGAAGTACGGCATGTAGGCGATGCCGGCTCGCGCGCACTCGTCGACCATCGCCGCGTCGTCCTGGTCCAAGACCCCGAAGCGGTTCTGCACGGCGGCGACCGGCGCGATCGAACGGGCCTCGGCGAGCTGCTCAGCGGTGACACTGCTGACACCCAGATGCCGGATCAACCCTTCCTCGCGCAGTTCGGCGAGGACGGCGAAGCGGTCGCCGAGCGGGGCGGGGGTGAGGACCCGGAGGTAGACGAGGTCGAGGGCGTCGAGGCCGAGTTCGGTGAGGTTGCGCTCGACCTCGGTCCGCAGCTGGGCGGGGCCGGCCTCGCCGTGCATCCGCCCGTTCGGCAGACGCATCGGCCCGACTTTGGTGGCGATGGATACGTCGGCGGGGTAGGGGTGGAGCGCCGCGCGCAGGATGTCGTTGGCGCGGTTGGCACCGGTGAAGTAGAAAGCCGCGGTGTCGATGTGCTGCGCGCCGAGCTCGACGGCGAGCCGCGCGACGGCCACCGCGTTCGCACGGTCCCCCGCGGGGCCGCCCCAGTGGCCGGGGAGCTGCATCGCACCGAAGCCGAGGCGCGGGACGGTGAGCGTGCCGCCGAGGCGAAAGGTGCGCCGGGGCGCGTTGCTGGGGGACGTCGGCATACCCATCGGGTGCTCTCCAAGTCGAGTCGGTCACTGAGCGGGCCGGTGCTTGACTGGCCATTTAACTGCCTGGAACACATAAGTACCGGCGAGGAACTGAGGAACTGACCTGCTGAGGAAATGACGCTTCTCATCTGCCAGTTTATTCCGCTCAATCCTCTTCGTCTCGCCGGAATGGATCCCAGACGAACAGCACACTGTCCCGAACAGCTAATAGCTCCACTGAGCTTTGACCAAGGTCGGCTACCCCTCCGGCCGCAGCCCCGCCCGCGTGACCGCGACCAGCCTCCGCACCGCAGCCTTGGAGGGCAGGGCGCCCGCCGCGGCGAGGGCGTGCAGGCAGTAGCCCGCCAGTTCGTCCGGGGAGACGTCGTCCCGGATGTCACCGGCCCGCGCACCCTCGGCCAGCAACTCCCGGAGGAAGTGGTGGAGGTGCCGCTCCGCCCCGGCGACATGCTCGCCCCGGTGCAGCAGCGCCCCGAGTTCGGCGCCGTGACCGTGGCGCCGCTGCTGGATGAACGCGTACGCCTCCAGAACGGCCGCCAGTCGCTCACCGGGGTCACCGGAACCGTCCCGAAGCGCGCCCAACTCCCTCAGATGACCGGCGATCTGCTCCTCGTGCCACGCCGTCAGGATCGACTCGACGTCCGGGAAGTACTTGTAGAGCGTGGCCCGGCCGATCCCGCTCTCCTCGGCGATCCTCGACATCGTCACCGCGCGCAGCCCGAGCTCGCCCACCAGCGCCGCCGTGGTGCCCAGCACCGCGTCACGTACGGCGCGACGGTGCTCCTCGATGGTCTCGTTCCACAGCTTCGGCACGCACACCAGCATACGGATCGCCGTCATCGATACATGATGCGTTGACAGCGACAGAGTGTCTCGATAAAGCTTGAGCCCCTAGAGGAGCGAAGCGAGGACACCCATGTTCACCGCCGAGGCCCACATCGAGACCGATCGCCCCAGCCGCTATCTCCGGCAACTGTGCAAGCACTTCGCCAACCAGGGCCGCCACCTGGGCCACCGCCCGCGCACCCATGCCGCCAACAACGGCGACAGCGACATCGACGACACCGAGGCGCGCACCGACAACCACACGTCTGCCGGCACCCGCCCCGACCAGATCCACGTCGACTGGACCGACACCGACGGGACGGTCCAACTCCCTTGGGGCACCTGTACCTTGCAGGCCGTCCCGGGCGAGTTGACCCTGCGCGCCCAGTCACCTGACGAGGAGGGTCTGCGCCGGCTGCAAGACCTGGTCACCACGCACGTCCACAGGTTCAGCGGACGAGACCCACTACGGGTGGACTGGCAACGGACCCAGGCGGCCACCTGACACAGGCTGAAGCGAGCCGTCCGCATGACATACATACCCCCCGGGGGAATACTGTGCTCGCGTGAGCGCAACCCTCTCGGGAAAGGTGCAGATCTGTGGAGGCGATCGGACACGCACTGTCCATTGCGGGGTCGATGACCTGGGAAGTCACCTGGGCCCTGATCCTCGGCTTCACACTGTCCGCCGTGGTCCAAGCGGTGGTCCGCAGATCCACGGTCGTACGACTGCTCGGCGACGACCGGCCACGAACGCTAGCCCTGTCGGCGGGAGTGGGCGCGGCATCCTCCTCCTGCTCGTACGCGGCCGTCGCCCTCGCCCGCTCCCTGTTCCGCAAAGGCGCGGACTTCACCGCGGCGATGGCCTTCGAGATCGCCTCCACCAACCTGGTCATCGAACTCGGCGTGATTCTGGCGCTGTTGATGGGCTGGCAGTTCACGGCCGCCGAGTTCGTCGGCGGGCCGCTCATGATCGTCGTACTCGCCGTGCTGTTCCGTCTCTTCCTGCGCGAGCGGCTCCTGCGGACGGCTCGGGAGCAGGCCGAACGCGGGCTGACCGGTTCGATGGAGGGTCACGCGGCGATGGACATGTCGATCGGGGGCGCGGGCAGTTTCGCGCGCAGGCTGTTCTCCCGCGACGGCTTCACGTCGGTGGCGCACATCTTCGTCATGGAGTGGGCCGCGATCCTTCGTGACCTGGTGGCCGGCCTGCTGATCGCGGGCGCGATCGCCGCCTGGGTACCGGACGACTTCTGGCGCACGTTCTTCCTGGCGGACCACCCGCTCGCCGCCAAGCTCGTCGGCCCCCTCGTCGGACCGCTGGTCGCCATCGCGACGTTCGTCTGCTCCATCGGCAACGTGCCGCTGGCCGTGGTGCTGTGGAAGGGCGGCATCAGCTTCGGCGGCGTGATCGCCTTCATCTACGCGGACCTGCTGATCCTCCCGATCCTGAACATCTACCGGAAGTACTACGGCGCCCGGACGGCCGCGTTCCTGCTGGCCACCTTCTTCACCGCGATGGCCTTCGCCGGATACGTCGTCGAGTTCGCGTTCGGCGGCCTGGGACTGATCCCCGACCAGGCCGACGCCAAGATCCCCGAAGAGGGCATCACCTGGAACTACACGACCTGGCTCAACATCGCCTTCCTCCTCCTGGCCGCGAGCCTGCTCCTACGGTTCCTGCGCACCGGCGGTCCGGCGATGCTCCGGATGATGGGCGGGGCGCCCGAGCAGTCGGCGCACTCCGAACACGGCAAGGACCGTCAGGGAGGCTGACAAAGACGTCATTAACGTCTCTAAGCTCTCAGAAGTCAAGAGCCGAGAGCACCTGACTCTCCATCAACCTGCGCGGGGCCGAGCCGGCCGGCCCCGCGCGGCCCCTCGTCGGCCGGGCGTTGAAGGAGGTCGTGATCCTGCTGACCCAGGCCCTGCTGATCCTCATCCTCCTGCTGCCCACCGACTTCCGGCTGCGCCCGCTCGGCGCCCTCGCGGGCCTGGCCCTGCTGACCGTCTTCGGCATCGGCATCGGCGCCCTCTCCTTCACCCTGGCCCTCCACTCCCGCAAACAGCAGACCCTCTTCTACGGGGTTCAGCAGGTGATCTTCTTCCCGTTGCTGCTGCTCTCCGGCGTCCTGCTGCCCATCACGCAGGACTCGGCACCGGGCTGGCTGTACGTGCTCAGCCGGATCAACCCGGTGACCTATGTGGTCGAGGCCGAACGCGCCCTGTTCGACGGCCGGTTCACCGAGCTGAGCCTGCTGTACGGCATCGTCGGGGCGGGGGCCGTAGCCGTACTCGGGGTCGCGGCCGGCATCCGCGCCATGCGCAACGCCTCCATGTGACGCCCGTACCTGTCGAGGTGAATACGTCTTGAGGACCCACATCCCCTATCTCCTCGCCGTGGCGAGCACAGTGGCCACGCGTCGGGTGGACGAGCGGCTGTACGGCTACGACCTGACCGTGCGTCAGTACGGGCTTCTCACCCAGCTCGCCCTCGAACCCGAGCTCACCATGGCGGAGTTGGCCCGCCAACTCGGCATCGCCCGGCAGTCGGTGCACCAGTTGGTCAACGAGCTCGTCGAGGCGGGACACGTACGCTGACGCCCCGGCGCCGACGACCGCTCGCGCCGGCTGGAGATCACCGACACCGCACGCTATCTGCTGACCCGGATCGACGGTCCGCTGGAGCGGGTGGAGGCGGAGTTGCTCGGGGACCTCAGCCCGGAGGAGGCCGAGACCCTACGCCGGCTCCTGCAGCGCGTCCTGGCCCACGCCACCGACGACGAGGCGTGGCTGCCCGGCCGCTGACTCCGGCGCGGAGGGCGGTCGGGGCATCCAGGAGGCACGCGCAGCAGCGCGCTCGGGACCTAGAGGAGGTACTGCCACCTGGTCATCCGTTCCTTCAGATCGACGACCGGCCCGTCCACCGTGAAAGTGCCGTCGCCGCGGTGGTGGAAAAGCTGCGGTCGGGGCTGGGAGGGGTCGGTCCACGCCCTGACGGGCTCCAGGAGGAAGAGGCTGTACGCGTCCACGAGGCCGCTGTCGGCGACCCGCACTCGAAGTTGGCGAAGCACTCCGCCACCAGCGGTGCCCGGACCTGCTCGCCGTCCACGGCGGTCAGGTCGAACTCCTCGAACTTGTCGACGTCGGCGCCCGAGCAGTTGCCGATGTCGACGACGGTGGCGGCCATGTCCGCCGTGGGGATCGAGACGACGCATTCGCCGGTCTCGACCAGCGCCTGGTAGCTGTGGTCCCAGGGGCCGATCGTGCAGGCGATCAGCGGCGGGGCGTGGCGCACCATCATGTTGAAGCCGTTGGTCATCACGTTCGGGATGCCGCGGTGGCGGGTGGTGGCCAGGATGACGGGGCCTGGTTCGATCAGACGGTGAACCTGGTCCAGGGGGTGGGGCTGAAGGTCCTTCACGGTGATCATGTCTGCTCCTGGCGCGCTGTCTGTCTCTCTGTCGCTTCGAGTGTCGACAGACGGCGCGCCGCCATGAAGGCCGCGGTTTTCCTGGGTGCGGGAGGACCAGCCTCGCCCCGGGTCACATGGTCACGTGTTCGTGTCGGCCCGGGTCACGTGCTCGCGTTCGCCTGGGCCAGCTTCGGCTCGGTGGCCATCGCCCTCAGCGTCTCGAAAGCGGTCGCCGTCGGGCCGGCCGGTTCGGCTTGGTAGACGACCAGTTGCTGATGCGGGGCGCCATTGACCGTGAATGCGGCGAACGCGATGTGCAGGTCCCCGACTTCAGGGTGCTTGAGATGCTTGCCTTCCTGGGACTTGCTCTTGACGTCGTGCAGCTGCCAGATCCCGGCGAACTCCTCGCTGTTCTCGGGCAGTTCGGCGTACACCTCGGCGATACGGGCCGATTCGGGATCGTGGCCGAATGCGGCCCGGAGTTCGGCGACACAGGAATGCGCGGCCCGCTCCCATTCCTGGTAGAACTCGCGCCCCGCCGGGTCGACGAACACGTTGCGGGCGAGATTGTCGAACGCGTCGAATCCGCTGTGCAGCGCCGTGGCGAGGGAGTTGCCCGCCAGGATGTCGAGGGCCGGGCCCAGGACGAAGGCCGGGGTGTGCTCCCAGCCGTCCATGAGCTGCAGCAACTGTGGGCTGATGTCCGCCTCGCCCCAGTCGTGCGGGCGCTGCGAGCGTGTCAGGCAGAGGCGGTTGAGGTGGTCCGCGGACTCCGCGTCCAGCTTCAGCGCCTGCGCCACGGCCTCCAGAACCTGCGGGGACGGGCTGCTCTCGCGCCCCTGCTCCAGCCTGATGTAGTAGTCGGAACTGACTCCGGCGAGCAGCGCGACTTCCTCCCTGCGCAGTCCCGGCACCCGACGTCGGCCGTATTCCGGCAGACCGACATCCTGGGGCTTGAGGCCCTCGCGGCGGGCCCGGAGGAAATCACCCAAAGGGGTCCCATTGCTCATGCGGCCAGACTAGATGCTTGTCGGCGGATGAGAAGTGCAGGTCGCGCACGGTTGCACCAGGTTCCAGATCCTTCGCCCAGAGTGATTCGGTGTCCTGGTGTTCAGACAGCGAGACGGATCCCGATCCACCAGGGCCGCGCCCTCGGGGCGTCCGGGGTCGCGGCCGGTGGGGGACGGCGAGTTGGGCGGTGCCTCACATGCGACCGGCGCGTCACATGTTGATCATGTGTCCGGCGAGGCCGTGCACCGCTTCCTTCACCGCCTCGCCCAGGGTCGGGTGGGCGTGCACATTGCGGGCGACCTCGTGGACGGTGAGGTCCCACTGCTGGGCGAGGGTGAGTTCGGGGAGGAGTTCGGTGACGTCGGGGCCGATGAGGTGGCCGCCGAGGAGTTCGCCGTACTTCGCGTCGCTGATCAGCTTCACGAAACCGGTGGTGTCGCCGAGGCCGTGCGACTTGCCGTTCGCGGTGAACGGGAACTTCGCGACCTTGACGTCGTGGCCCAACTCCCGTGCCTGCGCCTCGGTGTAGCCGAAGCTGGCGATCTGCGGCTGGCAGTAGGTGGCGCGCGGGATCATCGCGTAGTCCAGCTCCATGGTCTCCGCGTCCGCGAGGGTCTCGGCGGCGATCACGCCCATCGCCTCGGCGGCGTGCGCGAGCATCAGCTTGGCGGTGACGTCGCCGATGGCGTACAGGTGCGGGACGGAGGTACGGCACCGCCCGTCGACGTCGATCGCGCCGCGCTCGGTCAGCCGTACGCCCGTGTTCTCCAGGCCGTAGCCGGTGACGTTCGGCGCGAAGCCGATCGCCTGCAACACCTTGTCGGCCTCCAGCACTTGTTGGGCGCCGTCCTTGCCGGTGACCGTGACACGAACCTGCGGCCCGGACTCGTCGATCGACTCGACGCGGGTGGAGGTGAGGACGTCGATGCCCAACTTGCGGTACTGCTTGGCGAGTTCGGCGGAGACCTCGACGTCCTCAAGGGGCGCCATCCGGTCCAGGAACTCGACGACCGTGACCTTCACACCGTAGTTGTGCAGCACGTAGGCGAACTCGATGCCGATGGCACCGGCGCCCGCGATCACGATCGACCGCGGCAGGTCGTCGGCGAGGATCTGCTCCTCGTACGTCACCACGCGTGCCGTGCGACGGGTGCCGGGCAGCAGCCTGGGGGTGGCGCCGGTGGCGATGATGCAGTGCTCGAAACCGATCGTGCGCGACTCGCCGTCGTAACCCGCCACTTGGAGGGTGTTCGCGTCGAGGAAGGTGCCCCGGCCGTCGATCTCCGTGATCTTGTTCTTCTTCATCAGGTAGTGGACGCCCTTGACCCGGCCGTCCGCGACCCGGCGGCTACGGCTGAACGCCTCCCCGTAGTCGAAGGAGACCTCCCCCTCGACCTTGATGCCGAAGGTCTTCGCCTCGCGGGTGAAGATGTGCGCCAGTTCGGCGTTCCGCAGCAGTGCCTTGGTCGGGATGCAGCCCACGTTCAGACAGACACCGCCCCAGTACTTCTCCTCGACCACCGCGACCCGCTTGCCGAGCTGGGCCGCACGGACGGCGGCGACATAGCCGCCGGGTCCGGCCCCGAGTACGACGACATCGAAGCGCTGGTCCTGCGAGTCCTGCGCGTCCTGCTGGTCCATCGAAAGATCCTTTCCCACGGGGTGCACAGTCGGTCACATACGAACCGGCGACCACCAGGCAAAAGGCCTGGTCGGATCCCCCCACAGTAGAGAGCCTGCACCATCCTGGGTGCAACGCACCCACCGTCCACAGACCTTCTCCGGGCGTTTTCCGCCTAGCCTCGAAGGTATGCACAACGACACGCGCCCCGACCCGGTTGAAGGGCTGGGTCAGTTTCTCCGCTCCCGCAGGGAACGCATCAGCCCTGCCGACGCGGGGCTGCCCAGCACGGGTCGCCGCAGGGTGCCCGGGCTGCGGCGCGACGAGGTCGCGGCGCTCGCGGGGGTCAGTCCGAGCTACTACAGCCGACTTGAGCAGGCCCGTGAACTGAGCCCCTCGGTACGGGTGTTGGACGCCATGGCCCGTGTGCTGCGGCTGCAGGACGAGGAGCGGCGGGAGCTGTTCCGGCTGGCGCGGCCGGCAGGCCGGCGTACGAAGTCGCCCTCCCGGGTCGAGCGGGTCCGCCCGCATCTGCGGCAACTGATCGAGGGCTGGACCAGGACACCGGCGTTCATCATCGGCCACGCCCAGGACCTGCTGGCCACCAACACCCTGGCCGACGCCCTCTACCGTGACTTCACCCAGCACGACAACGTGCTGCGCATGCTCTTCCTCGACCCCGCGGCGAAGACCTTCTATCGGAGCCCGGAACGGGCCAGGCATCGCGCGGTCGCCGATCTCCAGCAGAGCGCCGCGAGCACGCCCGAGGATCCCCGCATTCTTGAGCTGGTCGGCGAACTCTCGGTCCGCAGCGGCGAGTTCCGCTCCCTGTGGGCGCGCGAGTACACCCGGGTGCCGCCCTACGAGGTCAAGCAGATGCACCATTCCGTGGTGGGCGACCTGGAGCTGCGACACGAGGCCCTCAACATCCGAAGCGCGCCGGGGCAGCAGCTCATCATTCTGCAGGCGGAGCCGGACTCGCCCTCCGCGGACGGCCTGGCCCTGCTGGGTTCACTCAGCGCGCCCGAGGTGCCCCACCAGCAGAATCCGGCGCGCGGCGCCCAGTAGAATCGTGGGCTTTTATCCCGCATTCCTCTCGACAGCACCCAGTATTCGGTCCAGGACATCGCCGAAAACACGCATCTCGTCGGGCGTAAGCGGATCAAAAACGAGCCGTCGCACATTATCCGCATGCGCGGGTGCGGCGGCCTCGATCGCTTCTCGACCTTTTTCCGTGAGGCGCACCATGGAGCCGCGGGCATCATCGGCGCAGGCCTCGCGCGTGACGAGTCCGCGCTTCTCCATGCGGCTGATCTGGTGGGACAGCCGACTACGCTCCCAGCCGACCTCGGCGCCCAGCTCCCGCGCCCGCAGCACGCCGTCGGCGGACTCCGACAGGGGCGCCAGAAGGGCGTAGTCCGCCGCCGACAGGCCCGAATCCTGCTGCAACTGCTGGTCCTGGGCCCGTTGGAGCTCGCGGCGCAACCTCCGGTACTTCGCCCAGACTTCGGCCTGGTCGGGGGTGAGCCATCGAGGTTCGGACATGTCCTCACCGTACCAGGTTGTTGACATGTCACCGACTTCGTGGACCGTCGCCCGTGCCTGGGTGCGGGACTCCCAGGAAAACCGCTGCCTTCATACCTCCGTCGCCGAGGGACAGACTCATTTACGTCAACAGGAAATCCCCCACAAGGGGAAGCGACGAAAGAGGTTTTCCCCATGGCTACGTGGTTTGTCACCGGCGCCTCCCGTGGAATCGGCGCGGAAATCGCCCGGGCCGCGCTGGCAGGCGGCAACAATGTCGTGGTCGCCGTACGGAATCCGGAGCGGGTGCCCGACGATCTGAAGAAGTCCGACCAGGTCTTCGCGGTCGCCCTGGACGTCACGGACGACGAGAGCATCCCGCAGGCGGTCGAGGCCGCCGTGGAGCGCTTCGGCGGTATCGACGTCCTGGTGAACAAGGCCGGCCGCGGCCTGCTCGGCGCGCTGGAGGAGATCAGTGACGCGGAGGCCCGGTCGCTGTTCGACCTCAACGTCTTCGGCCTGATCAACGTCACCCGCGCCGTCCTGCCCGTCATGCGCAGGCAGGGCTCCGGCAAGCTCGTGCACATCGGTTCCCGCTCGGGCTTCGAGGGCGAGCCCGGTGTCAGCCTGTACTCCGCGTCGAAGTTCGCGGTCGCCGGCGTCAGTGAGGCACTCTCCGCCGAGATGGCGCCGTTCGGGATCCAGTCGATGGTGGTCGAACCGGGCGTCTTCCGCACCGACTTCCTCGACTCCAGCTCGCTCTCGGTGGCCGCGAACCGCATCGCCGACTACGACGACACCCCCGCGCACGTGACGCTGGACTGTATCGACCGCGCCAACCACGCCCAGCTCGGCGACCCGGTCCGAGGCGCGGCGCTCGTCGTCGAGGTCGCCGGCACCGAGAAGCTGCCCACACACCTCTACCTCGGCCGCGACACCCTGGAGCGGCTGGACGTCAAGTACCAGCAGGTGCAGGACGACCTGGCCCCGTGGCGCGAGAAGTCCGCGGCCACCGCGCACGACGACGCCGCCTGACGCTCGTATCGCCTGAAATACCGTCAATCACCGTTCGCACCAGAGAGATCGAGGTTTTGTGATGTCTGCTGCTCTGCTCACCGGAACCCCCCTGTCCGGCCGTGTCGCCGTAGTCTCCGGCGCCTCCAGCGGCATGGGCGCCGTCACCGCCGAACGCCTCGCCGAACTCGGCGCCACCGTGGTCGTGTTGGCCCGCCGCAGGGAGCGTCTTGACGGTGTCGTCAAGAACATCGAGGCCGCCGGCGGCACCGCGCTCGCCATGGCCGTCGACGTCACCGACCGCGCCGCCGTCCAGGCCGCCGCCGATCAGGTCGCCGAGCGCTTCGGCAAGGCCGACCTGGTGTTCAACAACGCCGGTGTCCAACTCATCTCCGGCATCGAGGAGTTGAAGGTCGACGACTGGCAGCGCCAGATCGACCTCAACATCAGCGGCCTGATGAACGTGATCGCCGCGTTCCTCCCCCACCTGACGGACTCGGCCGCCGCCGGCAAGTCGGCCGACCTGATCAACACCTCGTCGATCGCGGCCACCCACATCCTGACGAAGTTCTCGATCTACTCCGGCACCAAGGCCTACATCAGCCACCTCACCCGGCTGCTGCGCGTCGAGCTCGGCCCGAAGATGGTCCGCGTGGCCACCATCGAGCCCGGCATGGTCGACACCGAGCTCCCCGACCACGTCACCGACCCCGACGCCTCGAAGCTGATGGCCGACCTCATCCACGACATCGACGTCCTGCAGAGCGCCGACGTCGCCGAGACCGTCGCCTTCATGGCCGCCGTGCCGCGTCACGTCAACCTCACCGAGATCACCATCCTGCCCACCGCGCAGGCCGTATGAGATTCGTCCCGACCCCATCCCGTCAGGGCGGGGGAGGAACAGCCTGGTGCTGCTCCTCCCCCGCCCTGGCGACATTGGTTGACACGACAACATCCGTGGTGTCTTGTTGATACGTCAATGAAACCCCGGCAGGCCGGAGGACCCGACATGAACATCACGGTGATCGGACGAGGACACGTCGGCGGCGGCCTGGCCCGCCTGTGGGAGAAGGCCGGACACCAGGTCCGGACGCTGGGTCGCGACGGCGGTGACGCCTCGGACGCCGACGTGGTGGTCGTGGCCGTCCCCGGCAGCCTCGTCGCCGAGGCGCTCCAGGGCGTCACCGGGCTCGGCGGCCAGGTGACCATCGACGCGACCAACCTCTACGCGGCCCGCGACGATGCCTTCCCCTCGCTCGCGCACCAGGTCAGGTCGATCATCGGCGGTCCGACCGCGAAGTCGTTCAACACGGTCTTCGCCTCCGCGTACGACCAGCTCGGCACCCAGCGGGTGACCCCGAGCAACCTCTACGCCGCCGAGCCGGGCGCGAAGGACGTCACCGCGCAGCTGATCAGCGACGCCGGCTTCGACCCGGTCTACGTCGGCGACCTCGACCCGGGCGCTCGACTGCTGGAGGACAGCTCCGGGCTGACCCGCGCGATCGCCGGGCAGATCGGCGGCCCGTTCTTCTACCGCTACGGCCGCCCCGGCGAGCTGTAAACACCGCCCGCCCAGCGGGAGTTCACTGCGCCGACTGGATGTCCCCCCGCGTGGACGACGCGATCGTGTCGCGATGCGCGAAGTCGCCCGGGGGGATGCCGGGATGGTGTCCGAGCCGGTCCGCCGGCACCGCGACCGAGGGACCGAGGGTGAGCCGGGAGACGATGCGGTAGCGGTCACCGCGGTAGATCGAGTGGACGTATTCGACGGGTTGGCCCGTGGTGTCCGTGGTGAGCCGCTCGAAGAGCAGCGCCGGGGACAGTTCGGGCACTTCGAGCAGTTCGGCCTCGGCCCGGGTGACGACGGTCGGCTCGATCGCCTGGACGGCCTCATGGGCGTGCACGCCGTGCTGTTCGCGCAGGTGCTCGTACAGGTCGCCGGTCTCCAACTCCCGCGCGGACAGGGTGGGGATCAGGTCGGCCTTGATGTGCAGGTGCTCGATGGCCATCGGGGCGCCGTCGACCAGCCGCAGCCTGGCCACGTACACGATGTCGGCCGCCGGTGAGATGCGCAGCTTGCGGCCGACGCGTGCGCCCGCCGGGATGGTGGTGAACTCCAGCAGGCGGCTCGACCAGGTCCCGGCCGCCTGAGGGACCGTCATGGTCTGCTGGCCGGAGACGAGTTCCTGGGTGATCTTCTCGGGTGCCACGAACATGCCGCGCCCGTGTTCCCGTACCAGGAGACCCGCCGCGACGAGTTCGTCGACCGCCGCGCGCAGGGTCGGGCGGGAGACGCCCAAGTGGGCACAGAGGGAGCGCTCGGAGGGGATCGCGTCCCCCGGGCGGTGCGACTCGACGAGGTCGAGGACGAAGTCGCGAACGCGCTCCCGCTTGAGCACCGCACCTGGTTCGTCGGCCTTCATGTTGCACTCCCTCGCGCGCGGAATCCCCAGTTAACCACTTGACCAGTTGACCAGTGGCCGACCGCAATTGCCCCTGCTGACCGGGGAAGTGTAACCACCACGGAGCGGTGACCAGCCGGATCCCGACCGACCTGCACGCCAAATCCCTTCGCAGCACAGGGGGTTGACGCATGCATTGGTCTATGCCACCTTCATCCCCACATCAAGAGGTGAGCTGTCCAGTGGACTTCACTGGTCAGGTGGTCAGGTCATGCCCTCCAGAGGTGAACCTTGAAGCTCCCCCTCTTCGCCGGTGTCTCCGTGCTCGTGCCGACGGCCGGGCTGAGTGCGTGCGACGGTTCCTCCGATGCCTCCGCCGACAGCTCCGGCGGGAGCTCCACCATCGACGTGCGGCTGATGCGCGACAGCGTCTCGCCCCAGTTCCAGGCCGCAAACCACGTCGTCATCCACCGCACCGACCTCTTCAAGGCGGCGCGCCTCGACACGGCCTCGATCAGGACTCACGACCACTGATGGCCACCTCGCTGTCCGGCTACATCACCGCCTGGAACGAGCTCACGTACGCCAACCCACGCGACCCCGCTTCCGGAGACGATCCATGCGCGCACATCGGTCCGTCCTCACCCTCGTCCCCCGCCCCGCCAAAACCGTGCTGCGGCCGGGGTACTTCACCCTCGACGGCGACACCGAGCTGAACATCGGCGCGGGCACCGAACCGGCCGCGGAGCTGCTGCGCACCCTGCTCGCCCCCGCCACCGGACTGGCCCTGCGACCCTCCCCGAACGGGCAGTTGAAGCTGGCGATCGACTCCGGCCTCGGCACCCTGGGCGACGAGGGGTACGTCCTCACGGTCGCCCCGTACGCCGTGCTGCTGCGTGCCGCACACCTCACCGGACTGCTGCGCGGCATCCAGACGATCCGTCAACTCCTGCCCCCACAGGCTCTGTCGGAGACTCCGCAGGGCGACACTCCATGGCTGCTGCCGTGCTCCGAGATCACCGACCACCCGCGCCACCCCTGGCGCGGCGCGATGCTGGACGTGGCCCGCCACTTCCAGCCCGTCTCCTATCTGCGCCGGTACGTCGACCTGTTGGCCCTGCGCAAGATCAGCGTGTTCCACCTGCATCTCACCGACGACCAGGGCTGGCGCATGCCGGTCGCCGCCCGGCCCAAGCTCACCGAGATCGGCGGCCACCGCACCGAGTCCCAGCAGGGTCCGGCGGGCAGCGGCAGATACGACGGCCTCCCGCACACCGGTGCGTACACGCGGGCCGAACTCACCGGCCTGGTCCGGTACGCGGCCGCGCGCGGTGTCACCGTCATGCCGGAGATAGAGATGCCGGGACATGTACGGGCCGCCCTCGCCGCCTATCCCGAGTTGGGCAACGACCCGGACCGCGCCCTCGACGTCTGGACGCGCTGGGGCGTGTGCGACACCGTCCTCGGGGTCCACGACGAGGTCCTCGACTTCTGCCGCACCGTCCTCGACGAGGTCATGGACGTCTTCCCCTCGCCGTACATCCACATCGGCGGCGAGGAGTGCCCCACCACCGAGTGGACGCGCAGTGCCGCCGCACGCCGACGAGCCGCCGCGGAGGGCCTGCCCAACCCCCGGTCCCTGCACGGCTGGTTCCTCGGACAGATCGGCGAGTTCCTGGTCCGGCGTGGCCGCCGCCCGGTCGGCTGGGCCGAGACAGGCGCCGAACTGCCCCTGGACTTCACGGTGATGACCTGGCGCGACGCGTCCCACACCCTGGCGGCGGCCCGTCGCGGCCACCCGGTCATCAACGCGTACCACCGGGCCACCTACCTGGACTACGCCCAGTCCGACGACCCCCACGAGCCGCCGGCCCAGCCCGGCACCGTCGTCGATCTGCGCGCGGCCCATGCCCACGCTCCCGTGCCCCAGGACGCGGACCCGGACGTGGCCGGGCGGGTGCTCGGCACGCAGGCCCAGTTGTGGACGGAGTTCGTCACGACGCCCGCCCACATCGAGTACCTCACCTACCCGCGCCTGTGCGCCCTCGCCGACCGCGCTTGGAGCGGCGCGACCGACTGGCCCGACTTCCGCTCCCGCCTCGACGCGCACACGGCCCGGCTCGACGCGCTCGGCGTCAAGCGCCACCGCTGAGACCACCCCTGACCTGTCCGTTCCGGGAATCATCCCCACCTTTCTGGAGAGGAACAACGATGAAACGCACCAAGAACCGGCTACGCGCCACCGCGTCCGCCGCCGTCGCGGTGGCCCTGGGCGCCGCGGCGCTCACCGCACTCCCGGCCACCGCGAACGCGGCCGCAGGCGGGCTGAGCGTGCAGTACCGCACGAGCGCCACCGGAGCCACCGCCGACCAGGCCGAGCCCTGGTTCAAGGTGAAGAACACCGGTGCCGGCACAGTGCAGTTGGCGAACGTCAAGATCCGGTACTACTTCAAGGCGGACTCGGCGAGCGCGACCTACCGCTTCGCCTGTTCCTGGGCCGTCAAGGGCTGCGCCAACGTCACGGGCACCTTCGGCACCCTCGCCAACCCGACCGCCACGGCCGACCGTTACCTGGAGATCGGCTTCACCTCCGGTGCCGGTTCGCTCGCCCCGGGCACCGACACCGGTGACATGCAGCTGCGGTTCTACCAGTCGACGTGGGCCTCGCTGAAGCAGAGCGACGACTACTCCTTCGGCGCCTCGCAGACCTCGTACGGCGACTGGTCCAAGGTCACGGCGCAGCTGGCCGGCGCCACCCTGTGGGGTCAGGCCCCCGCGGGCAACGACCCGACGGACCCGCCCACCGACCCGCCGACCGATCCTCCGGCGAGCGGCGCCGCGCTGTTCGACGACTTCAACTACAGCGGCTACAACGACCCGAAGATCTCGACGCACGGCTGGAGCGTGCGCTCCAACTCCGGCGGTCCAGGCGTGCCCGGTGCCACCTGGGCGCCGGACAAGGTCACGTTCGCTACCACGAGCGGCAACTCCATCATGAACCTGGAGACGTCGACCTCCGGCACCGGAGAGAGCACCAAGCAGACCGAAGTCCTCACCAACGCGCGGAAGTTCAAGAACGGCACCTACGCGGCCCGGGTCAAGTTCAACGACGCGCCCAAGTTCGGCCCGGACGGCGACCACCTCGTCCAGACGTTCTTCACCATCAACGACCTCACGGCACCGATGGCGGACGACTACGCCGAGTACGACTTCGAGTACCTGCCCAACGGCGGCTGGGGCGAGAGCTCCGACATCCTCTACACGACGTCCTGGGAGACCTACCAGGCCGACCCGTGGGTGGCGGTCAACCAGCACACCGAGGGCCGGCAGAGCTACAACGGCTGGCACGACCTGGTGCTGACCATCGACAACAGCTCCATCAAGTACTACATCGACGGGCAGCTGTTCGGCACGCACGACGCCGCGTACCTGCCGGAGCGGCCGATGTCGATCAACTTCAACCAGTGGCTGATCGACTTCGGCGGCCTGTCCAGCTCCACCGCGCGGGCGTACGACGAGCAGGTCGACTACGTCCTGCACGTCAAGGACCAGGTCCTCACGCCGGCGCAGGTCGCCGCCAAGGTGACCGCGTACCGCGGCGCGGGCACCACGTTCGAGGACACCGTGCCCAACAGCTGATCCCCGGACCGAGCAAGGGACCGGCCGTCGACGCCGTTGTCGATGGCCGGTCCCTTGCTCATCCCCCTCGGGAGGTCAGGAGGTCAGATAGCAGCTCTTGCGTACGCCGGGCAGCTGATCCGTGCCGCCGAACGCCGCCGTCGAGCAACTCGCGCTGCCGGTGAAGGCCTTGTACACGAAGGTGCCTCGCGCACCGTAGGCGACGGTCTGCTGCCCGCTGAAGGAGCAGGTCCCGGCCTCGTCCGCGCAGGCCGTGCCGTAGCCGACCGGGCCTCCGGTCGCGGTGTAACAGGCTTTCGACTCACCGGAGATGGGATCGCCGAACGTGGCGTCGGTGCACGGGGTGTCGCCGGTCGCGGTGACCTTCGCGAACGCTCCGAAGGCGCCGTACATCACCGGCTGTCCCGCCGCTGCCGCACACGTGCCGTTCTGGGAGGCGCACTTGGTCCAGCCGCCGGCCGGGGCTCCGTCGGGCGGCAGGTAACAGGACTTGGCGACACCGTCGATGGGATCGCCGAAGTGGGCGTTGGAGCAGTCGACGGAGCCCTTGGTGACCTGGTGGACGAAGTTGCCGTTCGCGCCGTAGGCGACGTCACGGTTGTAGCCGGGCACGGCACAGGTGCCGCCCTCCGCCGCACAGGACGTGTAGCCGGGCGGGCCGCCCACGTCGGCGACGTAGCAGGACTTGACGAGATTGTCCGCCGGGTCACCGCCGAAGGAGTCGTTGGTGCAGGTGGTGCTGCCGGTCACCGTCTTGTAGACGTAGGTCCCGGCGCCGTAGGCCACCGCGCGGGTGCCGCTGACGGAGCATGTGCCGCCCTCGCCCGCGCACCGGGTGAAGCCGGGCCGCAGTGCGCCGGTGCCGGGATCGGTGGGCGGCGCCGGATTGCCCAGTCCGGTGGCGGCCACGGTGTAGCTGCCGGGGGCGACGCCGGTGAAGTAGACGTAGGTGTCGTCCTGGCTCGCGCCGGTGATGCCGGAGGTGGGTGTGAAGGTTCCGTTGCGCCAGACGGTGGCGCCGTTCACGGTCACCGTGATGTTGCCGCCGCCGAACTTCGGCACGCCGATGCGGCCGGCGGAGCCGGACGGGCTGGTCAGGTGCGCCGAGTAGGTGCCGGCGGCGGGGTCTCGGGACCAGGAGGCGTTGATCGCGCCCTGGGGCATGGTGATGCGGCCCTCGGCGCTGGTCAGGTCGCCGGGGTGCGGGACGAAGCGGTAGGCGCCGGTCGACGACTCCGGCGCTGTGCCCAGCACGTCGAAGGTGAGCGTCGAGGTGGGCGCGGTGGACCAGCCGTGGGCCAGGCTCATGAACGAACCGCCGTACGCCAGACCGCCGTCGGCCTTCACGCCCTCCCAGAAGGTGCTCTTGGTGCCGATGTCGGTGGTCAGCATGTGACCCCAGGTGCGGCGGATCTGGTCCAGGGCGGTGTAGTCGTCATTGGCGGTGAAGCGGGCGTTGAGCTCCATGCCGCCCGCGAAGGGGGAAACGTTGCCACCCCATTCAGGAGTGGCGGGACCGTAGATGCCCCAGTTCCTGCCGAGCCCCGCGATGATGCTCTTCGCCTTGGCCGTGGAGTCGGTCAGCCCGTACCAGATCGCGAGGGAGTTGCCGTCCTGCGGATACAGACCGCTGGTGGGGTTGTCCTTGTACATGCCCTTCGCGGCGTCCCACAGCAGGGAGTTGGCCGCGGACTTGATGGCCGCCGCCTTGCTGTTCCAGCTCGCGGCGAGCGCGCTGTCGCCCTCGGCCGTGGCAAGCGTGGCACCGCCCTTGAGCGCGGCGTACAAAAGCGCGTTGGCGGAGATGTTCTCCCCGCCCTGACCGACCCGGGCCCAGTCCTGGGTGCGGGTCACGTTGAGCAGGTTGTTGCCGTCGATCTTGTTGGTGATGAAGGCCACCCCGCGCTTGTAGTTGGCCCATTCGGTGTCCAACCACGCCCGGTCGGCGGTGTAGGTGTAGTAGGTGGACGTCCCCAGCAGGGTCCACGTGTGGTACGTGTCCGAGCCGGTGAGGTTGAACGGCGGCCCCGACCAAGGGATTTCGCCCGCCGCCGACTGCGCGTTGAACATCGTGGTCAGCGCGTTGCGCGTCGACACGAGGTCGTTGGAGTACGCGTACTGCGTCGGTACGGCGATGCCCATGTCGCCCGGCCACACCGTACGGTCGCGCTTGGCGCCGTCGACCAGGACGGAGTCACCCACGCCGACGGTCGCGCCGTTGTCCCACGCCGAGGACGGCGGCGGCCAGGCGCGGCCCTGGTTGGAGGCGATGGTGTTGAGCTGCACGGTGTACGCACCGGCGTACCAGATGCGGTTGAGCAGGTCGTCGCTGGAGGAGAAGTAGTTGGCGTAGTCGGCCGGGTTGGCCTTGCCCGGCGCCGCCGTGAAGTTGAGGCCGACGCCCTTGAGATCCACCCAGCCCGAGGTGTCCAGGAAGACGGTCAAGTAGCGGAAGCCGCCTCGCTGTTGAGCCGTCGGGACCGTGTAGGTGCCGTTCGCGGAGGCCGTCGCGTAGAGCGCGCCGTCCTCGCCGTCACGGCCGCTGCTGCGGTCGCTGTTGTTGCCCACGTACAGGGACGACTCGCTGAAGGCCAGACCGACCCGCTGACCGCTGTCGCTGGCGCTCCCGAAGGACAACGTTGTCACGCCACCGACCTCTTTGCCGAAGTCGAGGGTGATGGCCGACTGCGAGCCGGAGATCCGCGTCGGCTGTCCGTTGAGGACGTTCTGCGGGTTCGCCACGCTGCCGGACGTGCGGTAGATCGCGGTCGGCTTGACGGTGCGCGAGGTCGGCGAGTAGTTCGGGGCGACAACGGCCGCCGGGCGCACGTCCGCCCCGGGCGTCGGGGTTGCCGCGGAGGTGGCCGACGCTGGAGCCGTGAGCAGTGCGGCGGCCACCACTGCGGCGAGGCCGAACACGCGTTGTGGACGGGATGTTCGGATCAGCAAGGGGCGGCGGCGCCGCATGGGTACCTCCCGGGTCGGGTGGGGGAACAAGGCTGTTGAATCGATTCAAAACTTTGCCGACAAAGGTGGAGGGCTCAAAAAGCAGTGAATGTGCGAGGCGCCTCGCCGAAGTTCCACCGATGATGTGCGCCCCACAACGGGGTGTCAACCCGCCACAGCCGGTGTGAACCGCCCCTGGAATCACTCTCGTTGGAGACGTTGACAGCTCCCGGCCGAGCCGGTTCACTGCCTCCCTACAGGTATGGACCAGTACCCCCCACCGCCTGGCTCAGTGAGACCCAACCGGCGTCCCCCACTCTGAAATCGAGGCGAGTTCCGGTGCCCTCACACAGCTTCGACATCGTTGTCAGAACGCGGCTCCTCACCTTCCTGCTCACGGCCGCGCTCGCGTTCGCGGCCCTCGTCCCGGCCGCCTCTCCCGCTTCCGCCGCCACCCAGGTGTGCGTACTGGCCTGCGACACGCTGGATCCTTCTCAGGCCAGACAGGAAACGTTTCCAGTGCCGAACAAGGACCTCAACGGCCGGCGCGTCGAACTGCATGTGTCCGACGCGGACGACATGGCCTGGGCCAGCATCGACAACGCCGTGACCGGCGACTCGGTGTGGCTGGACCGCTCCTGGGACGGCGGCGCCACCTGGGAGGGGCTGCTCGGCAAGGCGAGCGTCCCGAGCTCATGGACCGGCACGAGGACGCTGATGTACAACGTCACCGACCCGCGCAACCACCGACGCGGGCTGATCCGGGCCTGCGGCGACGCGGCCGGCGTCGGCTGCACGAACTGGGCCTACCCCACGGTCTGCGACACCCTCTGCGACGGCACGAGCGCCGGCCAGGCGGCCGGCGACGACCAGCCGGTGCCGTCAACCACCCTCTACGGCCGGACGATCCGGCTGCACGTCGACCAGAAGAACGCGATGGCCTGGGCGAGCATCGAATCCGGTGGCGCCGGTGACGAGGTCTGGCTCGACCGCTCCTGGGACGGCGGCTCGACCTGGCCGGACGGCTCCTCCCGCGGCCGTACCGGCACCCCGTCCGGCGCCACCGGCACCCGTACCGCGATGTTCGCCACCCGCGACCCGCGCGGCCTCCTCTACGGCGGTGCGGTCCGGGCGTGCGGCCGGGAGGCGAGCCACAACGAGGGCAGTTGCACCGCGTGGGTCAGGCCCGTGCCGACCAGGGCACGCGCCGCGGCGGACGCGTTGATGACCTCGTACGACCCCTACAACGGCTGGTGGCCCAGCAGTTGGTGGAACTCGGCGGCCACGCTCGCCTCCGTCATCGACTTCGCGAAGACCACCGGCACGCACGACTACGACTGGGTCATCGCGCGCACCTTCGACCGGAACAAGGGCGTCTTCGCGGCCGGGACGCGCAGTTCGGACGCGATCGAGGGGCACTTCATCAGCCGTTCCATCGACGACTCGGCCTGGTGGGCGATCGCCTGGCTCGACGCGTACGACTACACCGGCGACTCCCGGTATCTCAACGAGGCGGCCACCATTGCCAATTACGTCCAGCAGTACTGGGACACCGGCAGTTGTGGTGGTGGCGTGTGGTGGGACCGTGAGCGGACCTACAAGAACGCGGTCACGAACGGGCAGTACTTGTGGCTGACCACGGCGCTGCATCAGCGGATCTCGGGCGACACCGTGTGGCTTCAGCGGGCGAAGACGTCGGCCGCCTGGTACCGGTCCAGCGGGATGATCAACTCCTCGGGTCTTGTGAACGACGGTCTGACCTCGTCCTGCGCCAACAACGGTTCCACGGTGTGGAGTTACAACCAAGGGCTGGCCATCGGCGGCTTCACCGAACTGTGGAAGACGACGGGGGACAGTGCGTATCTCACCACCGCGCGGACCCTGGCCGACGCCGCCATGAGCAGCTCACAGCTGACCGTCGGAGGTGTGCTCACCGAGTCCTGTGACGTCGGTTCGGCGTCCTGCGACGACAACCAGAAGCAGTTCAAGGGCATCTTCATGCGGCACTTCGCCGACCTCGCGAAGGCCACCGGTGCCAGTGGCTATCAGAGCTACGTCCAGAAGCAGGCGGACACGTTGTGGGCGCGGGACCGTAGCTCCACCAACACCCTCGGTCAGCGCTGGGCCGGCACCAGTCCCAACCAGACCGACTGGCGTACGCAGGCCAGTGCGCTCGGCGCACTCACCGCTGCCGCGGGCTGAGCGCAGGGTGGGTGCCCGACACCTGGGCGAACGGCGGCCTGGTTGCGTTCCGTGGACGCGACCAGGCTGGCCGTGAAACACCCGCCCACCTGCTGAGGAGCCCGCCATGAGCGTCACCCCCACGGACACCGTGAACTGGAACGGCAAGGCCTTCGACGAGATCGTCTCGAACGGCGCGGGTCGTCCCGTCCTGTTCACCAACGCCCGGGTCCTGACGATGGATCCGTTGATCGGGACCATGGTCGGTGCCGATGTCCTGCTCGTGGGCGCCCTGCTCGTGGGGGTCGGCCCCGGCATCATCACGGCGGCGCAGGACGACAACGCCATCGTCGTCGACTGCACGGGCATGACCGTGGTGCCTGCCGTCGTGGACACCGTCGCTCTGGTCGGCGGACGCGGCCACCGCTCGGAGTACGTCGCGACGCTGACGCCGGGGAACGCCGGCGACCTGCTCGTCGTACCGGACGAGTTCGCGCCCGACGTGGCGAGCGCGCAGGCCACGCTGCTGACCCGCCCGGAGGAGGTCCGCGCCCTGGTCGCGGGCGGCAAGCCCGTCCTCTGGGCCGGTGCCGACGCCTCCGGTCGGCCCACCGCGCCGGAGGCCGGCATCCCGGCCGCGCAGGACCTGACCGGCAGCCCGCGCGTCGGCGTCTGGATCGACAAGAACGACTTCCTGCACCAGGAGCTGACCGCCGACGGCCACTACGACGAGACCCGGGGCGGTCGCCCGCACGCCTACCAGGGCCGGTACTGGATCGACGGTGACCGGATCGACTACCTGGACGACCTCGGTTTCTGGGCCTTCGGGGAGTTCCAGGGCGAGGAGCTGCACCACGCGGGGTACGCGATGCGACTGGGCTGAGCCCTGCGCAGTAGCGGGCTTGGGCCCAAGAACCGCTGCGGAAAAAGCAGTTGGGCGGGATGAACACCGGTTGGTAGCGTGCGAATTGACCGCGATGCCGCGCGAGGAGGTGAGCCCCGTGAACGCAACAGCTGTATGGGTGCTCCCCTCCTCTTCGTGGTCGGTCCATTGACCTAGGTGTCGCCGGGAGCGCCTCGACAAGGCGATCCCGAAGGGCAACAACCTATGCAATCTTCGTATTTCACCGGCGTGACAACGTCGAACGGCGTCATGCAGCACGACTTCACCGTGGGTGAGGTCACCGGCGCGCTCTGGTCGTCCAAACGTGCCGAGTGCGCACCCCTGGTCCTGATGGGCCACGGCGGCGGCAATCACAAGAAATCACCCGCGATGCTGGGCCGTGCCCAACGCCTCGTGGTCGACGGCGGTTTCCACGTCGCCTGCATCGACGCGCCCGGTCACGGTGACCGTCCGCGCACGGCGCACGACGAACAGGAGATCGCCGCGCTGCGGGAGGCGCTGGAGACGGGCGAGCCGGTCGGCCCGATCGTCGTCCGGTACAACGCCCACCTGGCGGAACGTGCCGTACCGGAGTGGCGGGCGGCCCTGGACTTTCTCCAGGGCGTGGAGTGGGTCGGCGACGAGGATCCGGTCGGCTACTTCGGTCTGAACATGGGCACCGCGATCGGGGTGCCGCTGACGGCGGTCGAACCCAGGATCAAGGCCGCGGTCTTCGGCCTGCACTGGCCCGAGGCCCTGGCCGAGTACGCGCGGCAGATCACCGTGCCGATCGAGTACACGCTCCAGTGGGACGACGAGCACATCCCGCGCGAGTCGGGTCTGGCACTGTTCGACGCCTTCGCCTCGGAGGAGAAGACCTTGCACGCCAACTCGGGCGGGCACAAGGAACTGCCCAGGTTCGAGTCCGACAGTGCGGTCCGCTTCTTCGTCCGGCAGCTGGTCCGGCCGTCGATTCCGCAGCCCGACCTGGTCTGGTAGTTGGCGGTACTGGTGGTTGTCGGCGCCCGGCCACCGGCCGGGCGCCGATTGCGCTTGCCCGGCTCCCGTCAGGCGGCCGGCGTGTTGAGCACGTAGGTGCGGGAGGCGTTGACCTCGGCGCGCAGTGCGGGGAGGTTCACGTCGAGCACCTCGCCGTTCCACTTGAGGGGGCGACCGTTGACCAGGACCGCGGTGATGTTGCGGGGGTCGGAACCCAACACCAGTGTCCCGATCGGGTCGTTGAGGGGCATGTTGTTGAGATCCTCGGCCTGGACGACCAGCAGGTCGGCCTTCTTGCCCGGGGTGAGGGAGCCGGTGACGCCACCGAGACCGTTGGTGCGGGCGCCCTGGAGGGTGGCGAAGTCCAGGACGTCGTGCGTGGTGATGCGGGAGAGGTCGCCGCCCCTGCCGTAGGCGGCGTTGACCGCGCGCATCCGCTGGATCGCGAGCAGAGCCCGCATCTGCGTGAACAGGTCGCTGGCCAGGGCGACTTCGACGTCGATGCTCAGGCCGGGGCGGATGCCGACGGCGAGTGCCTCGTCCACGGCGGGGATCGCCGTCTCCAGGCCGATCTGCGCGACCGTGGTGCCGGACTCCCCCATCGCCTTCCATGCCTCGGTGGTCAGGCCGGTGGAGTGGATGAGGGTGACATCGGGGCCGAGGATGCCGTGCTCGGCCCAGGACAGCACGGCTTCCGAGGAGGCCTTGCCGAAGACCGCGTCGACGCTGACCCCGATGCCCAAGTCGGCCGCGGTACGGGCGAGTTCGGGCCCGTAGGCGAGGACGGGTCCGGCGATCTCGTCGGTGGCCAGCGTCGCCATCCGCAGGGTGAGCAGCTGGTCGTCGCTGCTGAAGTACTGGTCCTTCAGACGGGTCAGGTCGGCCGGCCACTGGCGGTCCCAGTCCCCGAAGTGCGGGCCCATGGAGGCGTGGACGCCTCGGATGCCGGTGTCCCGGAGGGCCTCGATCGCCGCGTCGGAGTGCTCTCGGGTACGGGAGTTGTGGGAGAAGTCGAGCATCGTGGTGATACCGCTGTCGAGCGCGGTCAGGGCCGCCAACTTCGTACCGATGTACATGTCTTCCGGGCGGTAGATGGTGGCGTAGCCGGCGAGCGTGGTCATCACATAGCCGCCGAGGTCGTCGACGTCCGGCATGATTCTGCGCAACTGGGCTTCCCAGGCGTGCCGGTGGGTGTCGACGAGGCCGGGGGCGAGGATCGTGCCGGAAGCGTCGACGACCACCGCGCCCTCCACGGACAGGTCCGGCCCGATCGCGGCGATGGTCTCGCCCTCGACGAGCAGGTCGCTCTTGTGAAGAATGCCCAGGTCCGGGTCCATCGTGACGATGGTCGCGCCGGTGAACAGGATGCGCCGACGCGGGTCGGTGGACTGGCGTCGCAGTTGTTCGAGCAGGCTGGCGCTGGTGGTGTCATCGGTGTTCATGGCGGGCCCCTTTCGGGAGGCGCTGAGGCTGGGCCGAGTGGCTTCGGGTCCAAGCCTCGATCCGCGCCCACGCCGCAACCAGGCCGCCGTTTCCCTAGGTGCGGCGCACCCAGGACGGGCGGCGCGTGTTGGCTCCGCCGGCTCTGGGGGCACGGCACGTCTCGGCCCCGTCCAACGACACGTCCGCCCTGCGCAACGAGCACGTCCGCCTTGCCCATCGGCACGTCAGCCCGAACCGTCGGCCTTCCCGCACTTCGGGTAGAACTTGCTCAACCCGGAGGGTGGCAGCTTGACCGGGTTGTTCGAGTACACGTACTTGGTGTATCCCGCCGAGTCCGCGGACGCGTCGGTGAGCCCGGTGTCCTTGCTGCCGAGGCGGGCCTCCGTCTGGTAGACGCCGTCGCCGTTGTAGGAGAACACCGCGAGGTCGGGGCGGGAGTCGTGGTTGTAGTCGGCCACGGAGACGCCACGGGTCTCGACGAGGTCGAGATTCCGGGTGTGCTGTCCCCGGCCGGAGGACGAGAAGGGGCCCGACACCAGCTTGGCCACGGCCGGCTTGATGGCATCGTCGCCCTGGGTCTCCCCGGTGGCCACGACGGCCAGGTCGCTCCACCCGTCGCCGTCGAAGTCGGCGACCGCTCCCACCACGCCCTTCTCCCCGCCGCCGTCACCGACCAGCTTCCGCACCCCGACCGGCTTGCCGTAGCCCGTCTTCGCGCCGAACGCGACGGTCAGTCGCGCACCGGTGTGGGAGGGATCGGAGACGCGGTCGGCACGGCCGTCGCCGTCGATGTCCGCGAGCACATCCCCCGACGACGTCACACACGAGGGGACCGAGGGCTTGCCCGAGGGACTCGGCGGTGCACCTGCCTCGGACTCGCCACAGGCGCCGAGCAGAACGGCCGTTGTCGCCAGGGCGGCCGTGCGCCGGAGCAGCTGCGCGTGCCTCGTGGGGTGGCTCATTATTCGCATACCGGCGACAAGTACCTCTCGAACCACGGGAGATGAACGGACGAAGGTCCGAGCCTAAACGGCAACCGGCCCGGGAGTGACACCTCCAGGTGTGCGCGGTGTCGTCTCTGGACGTGCGCGGTCGCACAGCCCCTCCCGTGCTGCGGCCCGGCGACGGAGCGTTGACACATGCCGATATGGGCATACGATGGCGCCATGGCACGAGCGGCGACGACCTCGGACGCGTTCAACGCGATCGCCGAACCGCAGCGGCGGGAGATCCTGGTGCTGCTGCGGGGCGGCGAGCGGCCGGTGACCGACCTGGCGCGAGACCTGGGGATGACCCAGCCGCAGGCGTCCAAGCACCTGCGGGTGCTCCGGGAGGTCGGGCTGGTGCGGGTCCGCGGGGCGGGCAGGCAGCGGCTGTACGGCCTCGACGCCCGCGGGCTGCGGCCGGTGCACGAGTGGCTGGGCGGCTTCGAGCGGTTCTGGAGCGGGAGCTTCGACCGGCTGGACGAGTACGTGCAGGAGTTGAAGCAGGCAAAGCAGGAGGGACCACACGATGGCGACGACCAGTAGCGGCGGCGAGCCCGAACACACGACCACGGACCGCGAGATCGTGATGTCCCGGCTCATCGGCGCCCCACGGGAGCTGGTGTTCGAGGCGTTCACGCAGGTCCGGCACCTGTCGCGGTGGTGGGGACCGGAGGGGTTCTCCACCACCACGCGGTCCTACGAGTTCCGCGTCGGCGGGGCCTGGGACTTCGTGATGCACGGGCCGGACGGGACCGACTACCAGGAGTGGATCACCTGGCGGGAGATCGTCCCGCCGGAGCGGATCGTGATGCTGCACGGCGAGTCCCGGGACGACCCCAACGCCTTCGAGTCGGTCCTGGCCTTCGAGCCGGCCGGCGACGAGACCCGGATCGTGATGCGCACGGTGTTCCCCACCAAGGAACTCCGCGACGAGGCGGTGGAGAAGTACCACGCGATCGAGGGCGGCGAGCAGACCCTGAGCAATCTGGCGGCCTACGTCGCCGAACTCACCCGGAACGACACCGGCCGCAACGAGGCCACCTCGAACGAGACCACCCCGAAGGGAGCGGAGGACTGATGGCCGGGAAGGTCTTCTTCAGCGTGACGATGTCGCTCGACGGTTTCATGGCACCCGAGGCCGTGCCGGCCGAGGACGCCTTCTCGCCCGAGAAGCAGGACGACCCGGACGTCAGGCGCTGGGTGACGAAGTGGTCGGAGCTGCAGGCGTGGGCGTTCCCGCTGCGCTGGTTCCGGGAGAACCTCAAGTTCGGCGAGGGCGGCGAGGAGGGCCTCGACAACGACATCGCACGGGCGACGTTCGACCGCACCGGCGCGAGCGTCATGGGCAAGCGGATGTTCGACCTCGGCGAGCCGTCCTGGCCGGAGGAGGCGCCGTTCCACACCCCGGTCTTCGTCGTCACCCACACCGGGCGTGACCCGTGGGAGCGGCCGGGCGGCACCACCTTCCATTTCGTCGACGACGGCATCGAGAGCGCCCTCGACCAGGCCCGCGAGACTGCCGGCGACCGTGATGTGCGCATCGCCGGTGGCGCCGAGACGATCCAGGAGTACCTGGACAGCGGCCTGATCGACGAGTTCTCGATCACGCTCGCGCCCGTGCTGTTCGGCACCGGCATCCGCCTGTTCGACCGCGTGGACCCCGCCCGCCTCGCCCTCGAACAGACGCGGACCGACGCATCGTCCCGGGTGACCCACCTGACCTACACCGCCGCGAAACGCTAGCCCGCCTTCCCGCAGCGTCCGGCCCCCATGCACCTAGGAGTGCGAGGTGTCCTCCCGCGAGACGGCTGACGCCGATGGACCGGTCTTCCTCCCCAGGCGCACCTCCTCCACATCGAGCACTTCCGGGACCGTGCGCAGGACGATGTCGTCGATGCGGCCGGTGTCGCGCAGGTCGGTGAGTGTGTCGCGTTTGACCTGGAGCAGGGCGAGTTGGAGGAGTCGCAGGCTTTCTCGGTGTCGTGCGGTGCCGGGAGCGGGGGCCGTACGGTCCTCGATGTCCTGGGTCATGCGGAGGGTGTCCGCCTCGGGGGACCTCGAACCGTCGCGCCAACTCCGGCAGGGCCCGCAGTGCGGAACTGCTCATCTCCCAGCGTGCCAGGGCGAGTTCGGCGGTCTTGTCCTCGTCCTCGGGGAAGCGGGCCCGGCGGACCACGGTCGGCAGGGTGGGGCCGAGGAGCGCGAGGGTGACGACGATGACGACCGTCGTGACGAAGACGACGGCGTCGCGCTGCCCGACGGCATGTCCCTCGGCGGTCGCGGTGGGTACGGTCAGCGCCGCGGCCAGCGAGATGGCTCCGCGCATCCCCGCCCACGCCAACGGCAGCCGCTGCGGGGCGGTGATCCGGCGGTCCCGTTGCTGAGGGCGTCGGTCCGGGAGCCTGACCAGGTAGGGCACCGAGTAGAACCACAGCAGCCGCGTCCCGAACACGGCGGCGGCCACGGCGAGGGCGGCGACCATCGCCTGCAACAGCGAGACGGACGTCAACGCCCTGACGGTGGCGGGCAGTTGGATGCCGACGAGGATGAACAGCGCGCTGTTGAGCAGGTAACTGGCCACCTCCCAGAAGGCGATGGCCTGGATGCGGGCCTCGGAGCCGATGACGCGTGGGCCGAACCAGGCGGTCACCAGACCGCAGACGACGACCGCGAGTACGCCGGACGCATGCAGGAGTTCGGCGGGCAGGTAGGCGAGGAACGGGGTGGCGACGCTCAGCACGCTGTGGAGCAGGGGCTCGGGCAGCCGGCGCCGGACCGGCACCAGGAGCAGGGCGACCGCGACGCCGATCAGGATTCCACCGGCGTACGACTCGACGAAGGCGATCGCCGTGCCGGACCAGGTGAAGGGGTGCTCGTCGGTGACGACCTCGATGGTCACGGCCAGCAGGACCAGGGCGGTCCCGTCATTCAGGAGGCTCTCGGTGCGCAGCACGGTCAGGATGCGGCGGGGCATCGCCTTGGCCACGGCCGCCACGGCCGCGGCGTCGGTGGGGGCCAGGACCGCGCCGAGGACAAAGGCGATGGGCCAGCCGTAGCCCAGCGCGTGGGCCACCGCGGCGACGGCGACCGCGGTGGCCAGGACCAGCCCCGTGGACTGCAGGGCGATGCTGCGGAGGTTGTTGCGGATCTCGCGCACCGAGGAGGTCAGCGCCTCCCAGTACAGGAGGGCGGGCAGGAAGAGGAACAGGACGACGTCGGCCGACAGCGCGAACGAGTCGAAGGCCGGCGTCAGTCCCACCAGGCAGCCCGCGCCGAGCAGCAGCAGCGGTTCGCTCAGCCCCGTGCGGCGCGACAGCCGGCCCATCGCCAGTACGCCGACGGCCACGACGACGATCAGTTCCAGGCCTGCCATGTCGGTCACCTCTGCTGTGCGTGCGCGGCGTCGACTACTGCGAGTTCTTCGATCGGCCGGGGACGGCGTCCTCCCGGTACAGCACGAGGTGCTCGTGGAAGAGCACGCCGTCCCGGACATCGCCGGTGGCGGTGAAGCCGGTGTCGTCGACGTAGTCGAGGTGGTTGCCGGTGACGGTGTAGCTGCCGGTGTAGGCGCTCTGCCGGTTGCCCCGGGCCTCGTCGTAGCGACCGTTCGGGAGTAGTTCCTGACGGATGTGCCCGTCCGCCGTCACCCACATGCCGACGAAGGGGTGCGCTACCGCGTTCGTGTTCATGGCTCTACGGTCGCGGCCCGCCGCCCGGGTAACCAGGCCACGGCTCTCGCAGGAGCCGCGTTCCTGGGAGTACGACACCCACCCTCCGGAATGCCCGCCACTCACCCTCCGAAGTGCGCACCCGGCCCCGCAACAATGCTCGCCCGTCCTTGCACGATCCTCCCGGTCACAGGACTCACGGCACGGAATCGTGTTGCACTGTTCCTATGCCGCACCTCGAAGAACTCCGCACCCTGCTGGACCGGCATGCCCGGCCCGACTGGACCACCGCCATCGACGGGGTGCTCATCTCGAAGGTCGACCGGTCGGATCCGCCGGCGCCCTCGACGTCCGGGACGGTACTGGCGGTCATCGCGCAGGGCGCCAAACGCCTCGCGCTGGGCGACCGGGTGTTCGAGTACCACGCCGGGCAGTACCTGGTCGCGTCGGTCGACCTGCCGGTCACCGGACAGTTCACACAGGCCGACCCCGAGCATCCCGCACTGGGGTTCGGCCTCACGCTGGAGCCGTCCGCCGTGGCCGAGCTGCTGCTCCTGGCCGGGGCGGGCGACGCGCCTCGCACCACCGGGGGCGCCTCGTCGGGGATCTACGTCAGCGACGCCCCGGACGCGTTGCTGGACGCGGTGGTCCGGCTGCTGCGCCTGCTCGACGAACCCCGCGACCGGGCCGTCCTGGCCCCACTGGTCAAGCGCGAGATCCTGTGGCGCCTGATCACCGGCGAGCAGGGCGCTACGGTACGCCAGCTCGGCCTCGCCGACAGCAGCCTCAGCCATGTCTCCCGGGCCGTGCGCTGGATCCGCGAGCACTACGCGCAGCCCTTCCGGGTCGAGGACGTGGCGCGGCTGTCCGGCATGAGCGCCTCCGCGTTCTACCGCAACTTCCAGGCGGTGACCGCGATGAGCCCCATCCAGTTCCAGAAGCAGATCAGGTTGCAGGAGGCCCGACTGCTGCTCACCACTCACCCGGGCGACGTCACGGGGGTCGGCCAGCGCGTCGGCTACGACAACCCGTCGCAGTTCAGCCGGGAGTACCGCCGCCAGTTCGGCGCACCCCCGAGCCAGGACGCGGCCCGCCTGCGGCACGCGGTGCGCTCCCCCGCGGGCGCCCTCCCCTGAGCCGTTCCCTACGTTGCGAAGGTCCGTCGGCGGCCCTGTGCCGCGGCCAACTCCTCCGCCGCGCGGCGGGCGTTGGCGGTGAGGTGGGTCGAGGACCAGGCGCGGGCGGTGCGTTCGGCGAGGGCGTAGTGCTCGGCCGCGGCCCGGTCCTCGCCTAGAAGGCGGTACAGGTCGGCGAGGGCGTGCGCGAGCGGGCGGGTGGCGTAGGCGGCTCCGGCCGCGCCGGCGAGCTGGTTCCGGAGCGGCAGCAGGTGCTCGACCAAGGCGGCGGCCTCCTCCAAGTCCCCGTGCAGGACGGCGAGTTGGGAGCGGAAATCGAGGTCGATGCCGTAGAGGTGGTCGGTCACGATCGCGTCGGGGCGCTGCACCTCTCGCGCCTCGTCGAGTCTGCCGACGTGGGCCAGGGCGAGGGCGAGGGCCACTCCGACGGGGGCGCCCACGGCCTCGTAGACCTCCCGCATCAGAGGCTCGATCTCGGCTGTTCGACCCCGGGCGAGCCGGATGGTGATCAGGCCGAGGGTGCGCAGGCGCGTGGCGTGGCGCGCGCCGACGCGGCGACCCAGGCCGTCCGCCTCGGCGTACCAGGCCTCCGCCGCGTCGAAGTGGCCCGCGACCGTCGCGAGCATGGCGGTGGTCGCGGCGTTGAGGCCCTGCGCCCACAGCATCCCGTAGCGGTGCGCGAGGGCGAGGCCCCGCTCGGTGTGACGGCGTACGGCTGCCGGGTCGTTGCGGGTGCCGGCGGTCATGGCGTCGAGGTGTTCGCAGGTCCAGCGGTAGGCGGGGAGGTCGTGGTCCTCGGCGAGTCGGCGCAGCTCAGCGACCAGCGGGGTGCGGGTGGTGCCGTGGGCCTCGTGTGGGAGCAGCTTGGCCGAGGTCATCAACGCGGCGGCCAGCAGACGGGGTTCGCCGTTCGCGCGGGCGAGCGACAGCTGGGTGTGGGCCGCGTCCAGGGCGCGCGGCGCGTCCACGGCGGCGGCCGCCTCGACGAGGACCTGGAGCACCCGGGCGCGGGTGGGGTCGTCCAGGGCGGGGTCGGAGGTCAGCCGCTCCAGACGGGCCAGTGCCGTGCGGTCGTAGAAGCCCTCCAACCTGCTGCGCCACGGGGAGGGTTCGGTCCAGGCGCCGTAGACCGCCGCGACCAGGTCGCCCCGGTCGGCCCGCTCGGCGAGATCGACCGCGCGCCGCCGCGTGTGCAGGGCCGCGTCCGTCGCGCCGGCCCGCACCTGCGCGCCGAGCAGCCGCACCAACAGCCCTACCGTGCGGTCGAGTTCGGTGTCGACGCCGCCCGTGACCCCGGTGGCGGTGTGCACGTCGATCGCCTGCTGGATCAGGTCGACGGCGACGTCATAGGCGTAGCGCCGCTCCGCCGACTCGGCCGCCCACAGCGCGTAGTCGACGGCCAGCGGCGCGTGCGCCGCGGTGCCCGAGCGGGCGAAGTGGTGGGCCAGCGCGGCGAGATCGTCGGGGCGGTGGCGGGACAACGCCTGCGCGATACGGGCGTGCAGGCGGGCCCGCCGTACGCCGGACAGGTCGGTGTAGACGGTGTCGCGGACCAACGCGTGCACGAACCGCACGCGCCCCGGGCCGGGTTCGGCGAGCAGGTCCGCCGCGAGGGCGGCATCGAGCCCGTCAAGGACCGCCTCCTCGTCCAAACCACCCGTGCCGGCCGTACCGCCGTTGGCACCCGTGTCGCACGCGTCGATCAGCAGGGCGACGTCGGCCTCCAGGCCTACGACGGCGGCGAGTTGGAGGGTCGACCGGGCGCCGGCGGGCAGCATGGCCAGGCGTCGGCGCAGCACATCGCGCACACCCTGCGGGACCTCCGAGACGGCGACCAGGGCGCCCTCGCTGGCCAGCAGACGGGCGCTCTCCAGGACGTAGAAGGGGTTGCCGCCGGTGCGTTCGGCGAGCGCGGTCACCGTCGACGCGTCCACGGTCCCGCCGCAGACGGAGCCGACCACCGTGGCGATGTCCGTCGGTGACAGTCCGGTGAGCGTGATCCGGTGCGGGGCGCGGGGGGCGAGGCTGGCGAGCGTCTTGAGGAGGTCTTCGCCCACCTCGGCCGGACGGTGGCTGGTGACGGTGAGCAGGGGTACGCCGGTGACGCCGGCCGCCGCTTCGAGCAGGGCGAGCGTCTCGCCGTCCGCGCGGTGCAGGTCCTCCAGGACGACGGCGAGCGGCCCGGCACCGGCCGCGTCCCGCAGCCAGGCGGCGAACGCGCGGTGCGTCCGGAACCGCCCCGCGGTCGCCTCGTCGCGACTGGCGGCGGCCCCGTCCTGCGGTTCGCGCAGCAGGACGGCCAGTTCCTCGGGCCGCGACGGCGGTACGTCCCGGGCGAGCGCCCCGAGCGCCTCCACCCAGGCCCAGGCGGGCGGCGTCCCCTCGTCCTCCGGACACCGCCCCACGACCACCCGCCACCCGTCGGCCTGCAGCCGGCCGGCGAACTGGTTGAGCAGCGCGGACTTACCCGCCCCGGCCTCCCCGCTCACCAACACGACACCACCACGCGGCCGGGCGGCCTGCACGACAGCGCCCAGAGCACGCAACTCCCGCTCCCGACCGACGAAAAGGTCATGGCCAGTGCGGGCCGCCTCGACTGAGGGCATGGTTATCGATCGGGACGGGGCGGGCAGGCCGCCGGGAATGGCCTTGGACGGGACGAGCGAGCTTCCGGGCGCGGCGAGCGCGGGCACGGGCGCGGGCGCGAAGACACCCTCGGTTGGGCGGAACGCGCTCCCGGACGCGTGCGCAGATATGGGTACGACGAGCCCGCTCCCGGACCCGTGTGCGGACGCGAGCCCGCGTGTGCCGAGCCCGCTCCCGGACCCGTCTCCAGGCGCGGACGCCAGCGTGCCACCCCCGCTCGCGCCCCCATCCGCCGACGAGCCCGACCCACCCGGCCACCCCGTCCCTCCCCCACGGACACTCACCGGCGACAGACGCCCGGCCCCCGCGCCCGCGCCCGCCTCCACCAACCCCCGAAGCACATCGGCCCGCCCCAGAAGCACCGCCCGCTCGACCTCCGCCAGTGCCGGCCCGGGGTCACAGCCAAGCTCCTCCCGCAACACGCTCGCCGCACGGCGCACCGCCGCGAGGGCGTCGGCCTGGCGGCCGCAGGTCCACTGGGCGAGGGCCAGCAGGCGCCAGCCTTCCTCCCTCAACGGGCTTTCGCGTACGAGGACTTCGGCTGCCGGTGCCGCCTCGGCCGCGTGGCCGGTGCGCAGGTCGGCGGCGACGGAGAGTTCGCGGGCCTCGGCCCGTAGTTCGGTCAGCCGGGCCACCTCCGCCGCGGCCCAGTCCTCGTCGGCGTGTTCCGCGAAGGCCGGACCCTGCCACCAGCCGAGCGCCTCGGCGAGCAGTTCGCGGGCCTCCTCGGCGGGAGCGTGCCGGGCCCGGGCCACCCCGGCCTCGAAGCGCCAGGCGTCCACCGCGTCCGCGGGCAGGCGAAGGGCGTAGCCGGGGGGTGCGGTGACCAGGACGGTCGCCGGGGTGCGCGGCAGGCGCCCCGGTTCGAGGGACCGGCGCAGGTTGGACACGTAGGTGTGCAGGGACACGACGGCCTTGGCGGGCGGTGTGCCCCGCCACAACGCGTCCGCCATCCGCTCGACCGGCACGGTGCTGCCCCGGGCCACGACGAGGAGTGAGAGGACAGCGCGCTGCTGCGGAGCGCCCAGCGGGACCGGGTTCCCCCCGAGGTCGGCGCCCGGTGAACCCAGGACTCGAATACGCAGCACGCCGCGGGAATCTACCCGAGCCATCGATCGGGCACCTCAACGGACGATAAACGTGCTGCTCAGCGCCGGCGAGGGGGGCGCCAAGCGGACGCCAAGCCGGTGCCAAGCGGAAGCCGGGAAGCTGTGAGCGCCATTGCCGTGAACGATCGTTGGAGCAAGAAACGTGTTCGTACTCGACTCCGCCCCTCCCGGCGTGCTGCGCGCCTACCGGACCTGCGAGTTCGTCACCCTCGGCCGGGACGGCACGCCGCTGGTGTGGCCGACGGCGGTGTGGCGCCGCGAGGACGGGACGCTGCTGCTGACCACGTCCCTCGCCTTCGCGCAGAAGGCGCTGAACGTGCGCCGCGACCCGCGCGTCGCTCTGCTCTTCTCCGACCCCACCGGCAGCGGTCTCGACCACGCCCCGCAGATCTTCGTCGCCGGCCGGGCCGACTGCCCCGACACCGTCATGACGGGTCCCGAGGGCGCCGAGGACTACTGGCGGATGCTGTTCGAGCGGCAGCCGCACAGCCGCTCGTACCTCTCGGCCCCGATGAGACGGCTCACGGAGTGGTACTACCTGCGGCTCCTGATCACCGTCACACCCGAACAGGTCGTCGTCCGCGCCCCGTTGGCGCCGGACCACGACTCCGGGCCGGCCGTGGACAGCCCACTGCCGGGCGCCGCGCAGCTGGCCCGTTTCCCGACGGCGGTACTGGCCGCCCGCGACGGTTCCGGCGCACCCGTGCTCGCCCGGACCCGGCCGGTGCCGACCGCGGACGGCTTCGCGGTGGAGGTCCCCGCCGACTGCGCCGCGAAGCCGGGTCCCGCCTCCCTGCTGGTGCACCGGCACGACGAGCGGATCAACCACTTGCAGAACGCCCTCGTCCGGGGCGAGTTGCGGGAGACCGACGACGGCTGGCTGCTGGTGCCCGAGAAGGTGGTCGAGCCGATGGGCACGGGCCGGCCGAGCGACACGATACGACTGCTGCGCCACACCAAGCAGGCCACGAACCGCTACCTGGAGCGCCGCGGCCTCGAACGCCCCCGGGTGCGGTGGGAGGAGTTCAAGGCCCTCGCGGCGACGGCTCGGAAGGGCTGACCGTCAGCCGATCTCGACCAACAGGTCCCCGCCCTCCACCTGTTGGATGCGGTTGATGGCGAGCCTGGACACCCGGCCGGCCTTCGTCGCCGTGATCGCGGCCTCCATCTTCATCGCCTCGATCGTGGCGACGGTCGCGCCTTCCGCCACCTCGTCGCCCTCGGCGACCGCGAGGGTGACGACGCCGGCGAAGGGCGCGGCGACATGGCCCGCGTTGCCCCGGTCGGCCTTCTCGGTGACCGGGATGTCGGAGGCGGCGGAGGTGTCGCGGACCTGGATGGGGCGCAACTGCCCGTTCAGCGTGGACATCACGGTCCGCAGGCCGCGTTCGTCGGCCTCGCCGACGGCCTCCAGTTCGATGAGGAGCCGGACGCCGGGTTCGAGGTCGACGGCGTACTCCTTGCCCGGGCGCAGGCCGTAGAAGAAGTCCTTGCTGTCGAGGACGCTGGTGTCGCCGTAGGCCTGGCGGTGCGTCTCGTAGTCGCGGGTCGGGCCGGGGAACAGGAGGCGGTTGAGGGTCGAGCGCCGGGTCTTCTCCAGGCCGTCGCGGTCCTCGGTGGACAGCTCCTGCACGGGCTTGGCGGCGGCGCGGCCCTCAAGTGCCTTGCTGCGGAAGGGTTCCGGCCAACCGCCGGGCGGGGTACCGAGTTCGCCGCGCAGGAAGCCGATGACGGAGTCGGGGATGTCGTAGCGGTTGGGGCTCGTCTCGAAGTCGTCGGGGCTCACTCCGGCGCCGACGAGATGCAGGGCGAGGTCGCCGACCACCTTGGACGACGGGGTCACCTTCACCAGGTGGCCGAGGATGCGGTCGGCGGCGGCGTACATCGCCTCGATGTCCTCGAACCGGTCGCCGAGGCCGAGCGCGACGGCCTGGGTGCGCAGGTTGGAGAGCTGGCCGCCGGGAATCTCGTGGTGGTAGACGCGGCCGGTCGGGGAGGCGAGGCCCGCCTCGAACGGGGCGTAGATCTTGCGGACGCTCTCCCAGTAGGGCTCCAGGTCGCCGACGGCCTGGAGGTCGAGGCCGGTGGGGCGCTCGGAGTGGTCGGTCGCGGCGACGATCGCCGAGAGGGAGGGCTGCGAGGTGGTGCCCGCCATGGACGCGACCGCGCCGTCCACCGCGTCCGCGCCCGCCTGGATCGCGGCCAGGTAGGTCGCGAGCTGGCCACCCGCCGTGTCGTGGGTGTGCAGGTGCACCGGCAAAGAGAACTCCTGCCGCAGCGCCGATACGAGCTTGGCGGCGGCCGGGGCGCGCAGCAGTCCCGCCATGTCCTTGACGGCCAGGACGTGCGCGCCCGCCTCGACGATCTGCTCCGCGAGCCGGAGATAGTAATCCAGCGTGTACAGACGCTCGTTCGGGTCGGACAGGTCCGAGGTGTAGCAGAGGGCGACCTCGGCGATCGCGGTGCCCGTCTCGCGTACGGCGTCGATGGCGGGGCGCATCTGGCCGACGTCGTTGAGCGCGTCGAAGATGCGGAAGATGTCGATGCCGGTGGCGGCGGCCTCCTGCACGAAGGCGTCGGTCACCTCGGTCGGGTACGGGGTGTAGCCGACGGTGTTGCGCCCGCGCAGCAGCATCTGCAGACAGATGTTGGGGACGGCCTCGCGCAGTGCGGCGAGCCGCTCCCACGGGTCCTCGGCGAGGAAGCGCAGCGCCACGTCGTACGTGGCCCCGCCCCAGCACTCCAGGGAGAGCAGCTCGGGCAGGGTGCGGGCGACCGCCGGGGCGACCGCGAGGAGGTCCTTGGTGCGCACCCGGGTGGCGAGCAGGGACTGGTGGGCGTCGCGGAAGGTGGTGTCGGTGACGCCGATGGTCGGCGACTCGCGCAGCCGGCGGGCGAAGCCCTCGGGGCCGAGTTCGACGAGTCGCTGGCGCGAACCGGCGGCCGGCTCGCCGGCGGGCAGCGGGGGCAACTTGGTGGTCGGGTCGATCAGGTCGGGCCGCTCGCCGTGCGGCTTGTTCACCGTCACGTCGGCCAGATAGGTGAGCAGCTTGGTGCCGCGGTCGGCGGAGGAGCGGGCGGTCAGCAGGTGCGGGCGCTGCTCGATGAACGAGGTCGTGACCCGCCCGGCCTGGAAGTCCGCGTCGTCCAACACGGCTTGCAGGAACGGGATGTTGGTGGCCACACCGCGGATACGGAACTCGGCCACGGCACGCCGGGCCCGGCTGATCGCCGTCTTGAAGTCCCGGCCCCGGCAGGTGAGTTTGACCAGCATGGAGTCGAAGTGCGCGCTGATCTCCGTACCCGCGTGGGTGGTTCCGCCGTCGAGGCGGATGCCCGAACCGCCGGGCGAGCGGTAGGCGCTGATGCGGCCGGTGTCCGGGCGGAAGCCGTTGGCGGGGTCCTCGGTGGTGATACGGCACTGGAGGGCCGCGCCGTGCAGGGTGACCGTCTCCTGGGACAGGCCGAGGTCGGCGAGGGTCTCGCCGGCCGCGATGCGCAGCTGGGCCTGGACGAGGTCGACGTCGGTGACCTCTTCGGTGACCGTGTGCTCGACCTGGATGCGCGGGTTCATCTCGATGAAGACGTGGTTGCCCGCGGGGTCGACCAGGAACTCGACGGTGCCCGCGTTGCGGTAGCCGATCTCGCGGGCGAAGCGGACCGCGTCGGCGCACATACGGTCGCGCAGGGCCGGGTCGAGGTTGGGCGCGGGAGCCAGCTCGATGACCTTCTGGTGGCGGCGCTGGACCGAGCAGTCGCGCTCGAAGAGGTGGATGACGTTGCCCTCGCCGTCGGCGAGGATCTGCACCTCGATGTGGCGGGGATCGACGACGGCCTTCTCCAGGAAGACGGTCGGATCGCCGAACGCGCTCGCCGCCTCGCGGGACGCCGCCTCGATGGACTCGCGCAGCGTGGCCGGGTCCTCGACCCGCCGCATACCGCGTCCGCCACCGCCGGCGACCGCCTTCACGAACACCGGGAAGCCGACCTCCTCGGCGGCGCGGACCAGCTCGTCCACGTCGTTGGAGGGCGCGGAGGAGCCGAGCACCGGTACGCCGGCCGCGCGGGCCGCGGCCACGGCACGGGCCTTGTTGCCGGTCAGCTCCAGGGTGTGCGCGTCCGGCCCGACGAAGGTGATGCCCGCCTCTTCGCAGGCCTTCGCCAGCTCGGGGTTCTCGGACAGGAACCCGTACCCCGGGTAGACGGCGTCCGCGCCGGCCTTGCGCGCCGCGCGGACGATCTCCTCGACGGAGAGATACGCCCGCACCGGATGCCCGGGCTGGCCGATCTCGTAGGCCTCGTCGGCCTTGAGCCGGTGCAGCGAATTGCGGTCCTCGTGCGGAAAGACCGCGACCGTCCGGGCACCCAGCTCATAGCCGGCCCGAAATGCCCGGATCGCGATCTCACCACGGTTGGCGACCAGTACCTTGCGGAACATCGCCGCTCCCTTCAGCCTGCCGGTGACGTGCACCATGGTGTCGGTGACGTCGCCGTCTGGCCATGTGAGCCGGGCCACTCAAGGGGTGATTTCCGAGGCCGCCTTGTTGATCGCTTCGCGGATCCGGGCGTATGTGCCGCAGCGGCAGACGTTCTCGATGCGGTCGATGTCGGCATCGGTCGGGTGCGAGGTCCGCTTCAGCAGGGCCGCCGCGGCCATGATCTGCCCGGGCTGGCAGAAGCCGCACTGGGACACGTCACAGTCCATCCAGGCCTGCTGCACGGGGTGCAGGGTGTCGCCGTCGGCCAGCCCTTCGATGGTGGTGACCTTACGGTCCTGGCAGTCCTCGACCTTGACGACGCAGGGCTGGATCTCCTCCCCGTCGAGATGGCTCGTACAGGCGCGACAGACGCCGACACCGCAGCCGTACTTGGGCCCGGTGACGTGCAGCAGGTCGCGCAGCACCCACAGCAGCGGCATGTCGGCGGGCGCCTCGACGGTGACCGGCTTGCCGTTGAGGGTGAAGGAGTGGGAGGGCATCGGTACCTTCTCGGAGGCGAGGGCTGGTCGAGTGAGTGATCGGACTGAGCTGGGACGGTGCTCAGAAGTTCAGGGGGAAGCGGCGCGGTTTGGTGCCCGTCGCTCGGGCGTACGCGTTGGCGACGGCACCGGAGGCGGCCGGTACGCCGAGTTCTCCGGCCCCGCCCGGGTCCCCCTTGGCCGGCATGACGTGGGCCTCGAAGTGCAGCGGAGCGTGCCGTTGGCGGGCCCAGTGGAAGTCGGCGAAACTGCCCTCGCGGACGGCACCCCGATCGAGGTGCAGGCCCGCTTGCAGCACGGTCGAGATCCCGTCGATGGCGGTGCCCATGAGCTGGGCCTCAAGGCCGCGCGGGTTGACGGCCCGGCCGACGTCGGCCGCCATCACCACCTTGGTCACGCGCGGGTTCTTCGGATCGGTGGCGTCGATCTCGGCGAGGCACGCCACGCAGGACCCGTACTCCTCGTGCACGGCGACGCCCTGCGCGTGCCCGGCGGGCAGCGACCGCCCCCACTGCCCGGCGGCGGCCACCTTGTCGAGTACGGCCTTCACCGCCTTGTTCCGCAGAGTCGTACGACGGAACTCGACCGCGTCCTGCCCCAGGCTCGCGGCGACCTCGTCCACGACGATCTCCTCCGCCGTCCGCATCGTCCCGGAGTCCACCGAGCGCCAGGCGCCGAGCGGTATCGCAAGCTCGATCCCGCCCCAATCCCCGGAGATACGGCCGAAGTTGTAGAGGCCGGAGTCGCTGGGCGCCGGCCCCGCCGACAACCGTCCGCGGAAAGCAGCCTGATTGACGACGCCCTTGCCCTCGGACGACTCGCTCACCGAGGCCATCGAGTGCGTAAAGGCGACCACCCGGCCGTCCTTGTGGCTGGCGCGTATTCGGTGGTGGCTGGCGGGGCGCATCCGTCCGTGCCGGATGTCGTCGTTGCGGCTCCACATCAACTTGACCGGCCGGCCCGCGGCTTTGGAGATCAGGGCGGCCTCGATCGCGGCGTCGTAGTTGAGCCGCCGCCCGAACGAGCCGCCGCCACGCAGGACATGGACCCGTACCGCGCTCGCGGGCAGCCCGACCGCCGAGGCCACGGCGTCCCTCGCCTCCATCGGCGTCTGGGTGGAGAACCAGAACTCGGCCTTGTGGGCACGCACATCGGCGACCGCGGTCAGCACCTCCATCGGCGCGTGACTGACGAAGGCGAACTCGAACTCGCCCTGGACCTGCGTGGATCCGCTCGGCGGGGTGCCCAACCGGGGCACGGCGGCCTTGAGTCGGGAACGCACGGCCGCGTCGGACAGACCGGCCAGCGGGCCGGGCGCCCACTTGATCTTGAGGGCGTCGCGCGCCTCGAAGGCGTGGTGGAAGGAGTCGGCCACGACCGCGACACCGCCCGGTATGCGGACCACGGCACGCACGCCCGGCAGGGCACGGGCGGCCCGGTCGTCGACTGAGACGACCTTCCCCCTGATCGTCGGCGGCCGGGCCACCACGGTCGGCTTCACCCCGGCCACGGTCACATCACCGGCGTACTTCGCCTCGCCGGTCACGATGGCCCGGGCGTCGATCCGGGTCGTCGGCCGGCCGATCACCTTGTGCTTGGCGGCCGGTTTCGGCTTGCTGGACACGGAGGTCCGGCGGATCGTGGCGGCGCTCGCGCTGAGGGAGCCGAACGTGGCGGTGCGGCCGCCCGGCCCGATGACCATCGTGTCCCGGGTGCGCAGACTCCACGCGGGGACGCGCCAACGCCGGGCGGCGGCGGTCACCAGTCGGGCTCGGGCGGTCGCGGCGAGGGCGCGGGCGGGGCCGTAGAGCGAACTGACCGAGTTGGAGCCGCCGGTGTACTGGTTGCCCCGGGTGCGGGCGTCGGCGAGCGGGATGTCGACGTCGGCGATCCGGGCGTCCAGTTCCTCGGCGATCATCATGGCGACGGCGGTGGTGATGCCCTGACCGACCTCGAGCCGCGGCAGCCGCACGACCACCTTGTTGGCCGCGGTGACCTCCAGGACGAGCATCTCCTCGTCGGTGCCGGTCACGAGGACGTCGGAGGCGGCGGGGGCGGCGGACGGGGTGGCGCCCTGGGCAGTGGAGGTGTCGCAGCCGAGGGGGGCGGCGATGGTGAGGGTGGAGGCGGCGAGCGAGTAGACCATGAAACGGCGGCGGGACAGTGCGGTGCGCGGTGCGGCGTCGGCTGCTTCCTCGGACGGTCTGCTGCCGGCGGTGGGGGTCTCGAAGCCGTCCAACGAGCACTCCTCTCGGTGCGTCGCCACCCGTGGACGACTTCGGTACGCGGGTCTGTTCACCGGGTATGAGGGCCCGATGGTGCTGTGGGTTGCCTGTGGGGACGTACATCCGTGCGAGCGGGTTCGGGATGCGAAGAGGCGCCGAATGCCGAAAACTCTGAACGCTGATGTCTGAACGCTGAACGCTCGACCATGAAGACCGAACGCCGTACGCCGAACAGCCGCCGCCCGCTACCCCGAGGACCACCATGGCCGATGCCGACCCCGAGGTCCGTGCCACCAAGCTGCTGGGCCACACCAAGCTGTGGGTGATGCCGTCCGTCCTGACCGGCGTGCTCGCCCTGCTGCTGTCCCTCCTCTACATGGGCGGCGTCGTCAACCCGCAGCGCGACCTGCACGACCTCCCGATCGGCGTCGTCAACTCCGACACCGGTAAGCCGCCGACCGGACAGCGACAGAACCTGGGCACGCAGGTGGCCGGTGCCGTCACCGCCAACTCCGCGGGCGGCAAGGCCGGTTGGCGCACCCTGACCCGAGCGCAGGCGCAGGACCAGCTCGACTCCGGCCGGATCTACGGCGCCCTGGTCATCCCCGCCGGCTTCACCGACTCGGTCACGGCACTGACCACGACCGGTGCCACCGCGCGACCGACGATCACGGTCCTCACCAACCCGGGCAAGGGCAGCCTGGGTTCCTCGCTGGCCAGTCAGATCACCATGCAGGCGGCGCACCAGGCCTCGCAGTCCATCGGCAGGCAGCTCACGTCGGCGGCCGGTACCCGGGCCGACTCCACCACCAAGCTGCTGCTCGCCGACCCGGTGAACGTCGTCACCCAGGTGGGCCATCCCCTCGGCGACCACAGCGGCCTCGGCCTCAGCGCCTTCTACTACACGCTGCTGCTCGTCCTGGCCGGCTTCCTCGGCGGCAACGTCATCAGCAACGCCGTCGACACGTCCCTCGGCTACGCCGACAACGAGATCGGCCCCTGGCACACCCGGCGCCCGACCGTCCCCATCAACCGCACCCAGACGCTGCTGCTGAAGATGGCGATGACCGCGGGCATCACGGTCGTGACCGTCACGCTGGTCATGGTCGCCACGATCGCGATCCTCGGCATGGACGCCACCCACATCCCGTTGCTGTGGATCTTCTCCTACTGCGCCGCCCTCGCCGTCGGCCTGGGCGTGCAGGCCATCAACGCGGCGTTCGGCGGGATCGGCCAGTTGGTGTCCATGTTCGTGTTCATCGTCCTGGGCCTGCCGTCCTCGGGCGCGACGGTCCCCCTCCAGGCGGTCCCCGGCTTCTACCGGTTCCTCTCCCACTTCGAGCCCATGCGCCAACTCAGCGACGGGGTCCGAGCCGTCCTCTACTTCAACGCCCGCGGCGACGCCGGCCTCACCCGCTCCTGGATCATGATCGCCATCGGCACGGCCCTCGCCCTGCTCTTCGGCTTCGCGATGACGCGGTACTACGACCGCAAGGGGCACAAGCGGCTCACCCCGCAGCCGACGTGAGGTGGGCGTGGGGGCGAGGCCGGTCGGCTATGAGGCCCTACCGGGCCGATGCCGGTCGGCTGTTGCGCCCGGTGACGGCTGTCCTGCGTTCACCCAGTCTCCGTCTGCGGCGCCGAGCAGCCGCTCAATCGTGACGGCGTCCGGCAACGGCCCGTGATCCCCGGTCACTTTGAGCGCGGACGCGGCCGTGATGTGCCCCAGCCGCAGGGCGCGTCGCAGGTCGTCGCCGCGCAGCAGACCGGCCAGGAAACCGGCGGCGAAGGCGTCGCCCGCGCCGACGGGCTCGACGACGTCCGTCGGCAGGGCGGGCACGGTGCACTCGACCTCGACCTCTACCTCGCTCCCGTCCTCGGCAGAGAACGCGTGCGCGGCACGGCCGCCGTCCTTGACGACGAGGATGCGCGGGCCCGCCAACAGCCGCCGCACACCGTCCGGTTGGAGGTCCGCCCCCCACAACTCCTGCGCCTCGTCGAGGCCGACGAAGACGATGTCGGCCCGGTCTGCCAGCTCCCGCAGCACCGTGGCGGCCGTGGCGTCGTCCGGCCACAGGGCGGGGCGGTGGTTGACGTCGAAGCTGATGGCGTACGGGCGTGAGTTCGGCGGGGTGTCGAGCGCCCGTCGCACCAGGTCCCGACAGGACGGGGAGAGAGCCGGGGTGATCCCGCTGAGGTGCAGGAGGGACGCCGACCGCAGCCTCACGTCGTCCAGGACGTCGGGGCCGAGGGCCGAGGCCGCCGATCCCGTGCGGTAGTAGTGGACGCGGGTGCGCTCGGGGCGCGGGTCCTTCACCAGCAGACCGGTGGGCCGCTCGGGGTCGGTCCGTACGCCGGTCACGTCTACGCCCGCCGCGGCAACGGCCGCACGGACCCGCCTGCCGAAGGCATCGTCGCCGAGGGCGGAGAGCCAGGAGACGGGACGGCCCAGGTCTGCGAGGTACATGGCGACGTTGGACTCCGCACCGGCCACCGACAGGCGCAACTCGTCGACGCCGTCCAGCGATTCGGGAGGGGTGGGGGCCAGCGCGGCCATGGTCTCGCCGACGCAGACGACCGGGCCGTCAGCGGGACGCCAACCCGTGCTCATGCCACCTCCGGCTTCGGCGCCTGCTCGGGTCGGTAGGCAGATGCCGGGCGGCCCGGCACCTCCACCCGGACGGCGAAGAGCGCGCCGTCGTCGGGGCCGGGGTCGGTCAGCCCCACGGTGGCACTGGTGATGTAGAGGACGTCCTCCCGAAGGCACACCCCCGCAGGCTGTCGCGCGGGCAACCGCACCGTCCGGTCGAGGCTCCCGTCCGGCAGATGACGGCGCACGGTTCCGGTGCCCCACACCGCCATCCACACGGCGCCCTCGCGGTCGACGGCCATGCCGTCCGGGCTGCCCTCGTCCACGGTCACGAACGTCTCGGGGTCCCCGAGACCACCCGTCGCCGGGTCCACCGGATACCGTCGCACGATCCCCCGCCCGCTGTCGGCGAGGTACATGCCGGTCCCGTCGGCCGTGAACACGGGCCCGTTGGGCACGCTGACGCCGTCGAGCACACGACTCACCGTGCCGTCGTGGTCGACCCGGTACAGCGAACCGGCCCCCTCGTCGGCGCCGTACGCCATGCTGCCCGCCCAGAACCGGCCGGACGGATCGGCGGTCGCGTCGTTCATGCGCATGGGCAGCGAGGCGTCGTCCTCCGGCCGGGCCAGCCAGGTGGTGGAACCGTCCGACCCGAGCTGACAGATTCCGGTGTCGGCGGCGGCGATCCAGGTGCCGGGCCGGCCGGCCACGGGCGCCACCGCCCCGAGCGGGAAGGGCAGTTGGGCCAACTCGCGCAGGGGCGCTCCGGGCTCCTCGGGGGCGTACAGCAACCGGCCCGCGAGGATGTCGACGAGGATGATGCCGTCGTCGGTCCAGCGGATGCCCTCACCGAGTTCCAGCCGGTCGGGGTGGAGGACTTGAGGGCTGAAAGTCTCGATCACAGCGCGAACTCCCCTGTGACGCCCCGGAAAACACGAGCCCGCGCCCGCAACTCGTCGAGACTTCCACCGTCGGCGGCGTCGCCGACGAGAGGCGAACCCACCCCCACCGCAATAGCCCCGGCCGCCAGATACGCGCGAGCCGCCACCTCATCCACCCCACCCACCGGCACGAACGACTCCTCCGGGAACGGCCCCCGCAACGCCTTGAGATAGGCAGGACCGCCGGCCTCGGCCGCCGGGAAGATCTTCAGCGCGGCGGCGCCGAAAGCGCGGGCGGCCACGATCTCGGTCGGGGTCATCACTCCGGCCACCACCGGCATGCCCAACTCCCTCGCCGCGCCCACCCCTTCACCCAACGCGGGAGTGACGGCGAAGTCGGCGCCGGCACGGTGGGCGGCCCGGGCGTCGGCGGCGGTGAGGACGGTACCGGCGCCGAGGGGGCGGTCCGGGCCGAGGGCCTGCCGGGCCCGCTCGATGACGGTGAGCGCGTCCTTGCCGGTGAGGGAGACCTCGATCAGCTCGACGCCCTCCGCGGCAAGGGTCAGTACGGTGCTCAACGCGGCTTCGGGATCATCTCCACGCACGATCGCGACGAGGCGGTGGGCGGCGAGGGACGCTCGCAGGTCCATGGACGGGGCTCCAATTCACGTACTTTCAGGGACAGTTGTTCATGCTCGTCAAGGCGCCACCACTCGGCCTCTCCGAGGCACCCGCACTCCACATCAAGGGCATCCACGTCAAGCGCACCCACACCCCGCACTCAACGTGAGCCGCCACCGCGCCTCACCCGACGTCGGCACCCGGCCAGCGTCGCCGGGACCCGCCTCGGCGAGGTCGAAGACGCGGCCGACCATGGGCTCAACGCCGGTGCTGCGATAGGGGCGTTCGGCGGGAAAGCCTCCGAGGTTGCGCCACAGCGCGACCGACACCGGCTGACCATCTGCCGCCCGCACCGACAACGTCAACCGATCCTCGTCGTCGTGAACGCAGCAACTGTCAGCCTCCACGACCGCTCCGACCGCCGTACCGTCATCCGGTCCGAGCCGGTCGAGGGCCACCCCCCTGGGCGCGGGCCAACTCCCCTCCACCCAGGGCCCGTCCGCCGACGGATAGAGCCGCGTACGCGCCCCCTCGGGCATGTGCAGCGTCGCCCGCGGTGAGAGGTCGAGCAGGGCATGCGCGGCCCACACGAATCGAAACCCGGGGTCGGCAGCCAGGACGTAGTCGACCTCGACCTCGCCCCTTCCGTCACGGACGGTCCGCGTCAGCGAGAACCCCTCGCACCGCACACTCTCCGTATCCCCATCCCGCGACCAGACCCGCCCCCACGCGTCCCCGTGATCCGGCACCCCCCGAACCGTCGGCACACACTCCTCAACCCCACCCACATCCACAAACGCATCCCCCGGCACCACACCCTCCCGCGCAGGATCCGCCCGCCGCCACAGCCACTCCCGCCCACCTTCTCGCCCGCCCTCGGCCCGCAGCGACGTCCAACGCCCGCCGTGCGCCGGATCGGTGACGATCCTCAAGGTCCTCGAAGACGAAGCCACCGTCACCACTCCGCAAACGACCCGTCGGCATGCCGCCACACCGGATTCCGCCACGCATGCCCCGTACGGTCGGCCGCCCGCACCGCGTCCTCGTCGACGCTGATGCCGAGCCCGGGCGCGTCGCCGCGAGGGGCGTGGCCGTCGACGAAGCGGAAGGGTTCGGGGTCGACGAGGTAGGAGAGGAGGTCGGCGTCCTTGTTGTAGTGGATGCCTCGACTCTGTTCCTGGATAAGGAAGTTGGGCGTGGCGAAGGCGACCTGGAGGCTGGCCGCGAGGGCGATCGGGCCGAGCGGGCAGTGGGGGGCGAGCTGCGCGCCGTACGTCTCGGCGAGTGAGGCGATGCGGTGTACCTCGGAGATGCCGCCGGCGTGGGAGAGGTCGGGCTGGGCGACGGCGACTCCGGCGGCGAGGACGGGGAGGAACTCGGCCCGTCCGTAGAGGCGTTCGCCGGTGGCGAGCGGCACTGCGGTCGAGGCGACGAGGCCCGGGAGGAGGTGGCTCTGCTCGGGGACGACGGGTTCCTCGACGAACAGCGGGTGCAGCGGGGCCAGTTCGGCCAGCACCCGGCGGGAGCTCGCCGCGCTGAAGCGGCCGTGGAAGTCGACGGCGACGTCCCGGTCGGGGCCGAGGGCCTCGCGGGCGGCGGCGACGCGGGCGACGACGGCCGCGGTCTCGGCGGCGGTGGCGAGCGGCGAGGTGGCGCCGGCGCCGTTCATCTTGACGGCGGTGAAGCCGGCCTCGACCTGTTCGGCGATCTGGTCGGTGAGTTCGGCGGGTTCGTCGCCGCCGACCCAGGCGTAGACCCGGACGCGGTCGCGCACGGGGCCGCCGAGCAGGGCGTGCACGGGGGCGCCGTACGTCTTCCCGGCGATGTCCCACAGGGCCTGGTCGATGCCGGCGACGGCGCTGGAGAGGACGGGGCCGCCGCGATAGAAGCCGCCCTTGGTGAGCACCTGCCAGTGGTCCTGGATGCGCAGTGGGTCCTGGCCGACGAGGTACTCGGACAGGACGTCGACGGCGGCCCGGACGACCTCGGCGCGGCCCTCGACGACGGGTTCGCCCCAGCCGACCACCCCGTCGTCGGTCTCCACGCGGCAGAACAGCCAGCGCGGCGGGACCAGGAAGGTTTCGATGCGGGTGATCTTCACTTGGCTCGTGAGCCTTCCGTGTCGTCGTCGGTGGTGCCGACCCGGTCGAGGTCGCGGCCGGCCTGGTCGAGCAGGGCTCGCATGGCGGCCTCGGCGGCGAGCGGGTCCCGGTCGCGTACGGCGTCCAGGACCGCGCGGTGGGCGGGCACCGGGTCCTCGCTGTGCGGGGAGCTGTGCACGATGCGGTCGCGGTGGGCGAGGCCCGACTCGATGACCATCTCCATGCGTTCGAGGAGTTCGTTGTGGGTGGCGGTGAGCAGGGCGCGGTGGAAGGCGAGGTCGGCGTCGACGGCGTGCGAGGCGCCCGCGTCCTGCTCGGCCATCGCGTCCAGGGCGCCCTCCAGCGCGGCGAGATCGTCCTCGGTGCGCCGCTCGGCGGCGAGCCGGACGGCGGCCGGTTCGATGATGGAACGCACCTCGGCGAGGTTGTGCAGCAGCGCCCGGTCGGCGTCCGTGGTGCTGCCGCCCTCGAACTGCCAGCGCAGCACATCGGCATCGAGCAGGTTCCAGTCGGCGCGGGCGCGCACGAAGGTGCCGCGCTTCTGGCGGGCGTCGACCATCCCCTTGGCGGCGAGCACCTTGAGCGACTCGCGCAGGGCGGTGAGGCTCACGTCCAGCTCGCTCTGCAGCGCCACCAGGTCGAGCGTGGCCCCTTCGGGGATGGCACCCCCGAGGATGCGGCGCGCGAGGGCCTCCACGGTCTGACCGTGCACGCCGCGGCGGGCGTAGGAGCTCATGTCGTACAGCCTTTCTCGTTCGTCCGGTACGACCGGTTCGCCGGGTGCGCGGTCATGCGGAGGCCTTCACTACGCTCCAGCCGCCGTCCACGACCAGGCTCGTCCCGGTGATGTACGAGGCCTCGTCGGCGGCGAGGAACGCGATGGCCGCGGCCACCTCCTCCGGCGTGCCGAACCGCCGGGCGGCCGTCTCGGCCACGCTCTGCTCGCGTTCCTCCTCGGGCACCCGGTCCCAGGCCCCGGTGAGGATCGGCCCCGGCACGACGGCGTTGACGCGCACCTCGGGCCCGTACTCGACGGCGAGCTGCCCGCACAGGGAGAGCAGGGCGCCCTTGGCGGCGGCGTAGGCGGGGTGCCCGGGGATTCCGCGGTGGGCGTGGACGGACGAGGTCAGCACCACCGCCCCGGCGCGTTCCCGCAGGTCGGGCAGAACCGCCCGGAAGCCGAGGAAGCTGCCGGTCAGGTTGACGTCGAGCTGCCGCTGCCAGGACGGCAGGGTCATCTCGTGGGCGGGCGTGACGTCGACGGTGAAGGCGTTACTGACGAGCACATCGACAGGCCCGAAAGTGTGCGCGACACCAACAACACGCGCCCAGTCCTCCTCGACCGCGACATCGGCGGTCACGAACCGCGCCCGGCCGCCGTCCTTGCCGATCCGCTCCGCCACCGCCTCGCCCCGCTCCTCGGCGACATCGGTGAGCACGACCGCTGCTCCCTCCTCGGCGAGACGTACGGCCGTGGCGGCTCCGATGCCGGAGGCCGCTCCGGTGACCACGGCCGTGCGGCCGGTGAAACGGGCGCCGGGCCGGCGTGCGGACTGGTCCATCGAGGTTCGACTCCTTCGCGTCCTTCGGCGAGCAAGGGCTTGCTGGAAAGGCTTCCTGGAAACATAAGGGGCTCACTCGCGCATCAGCACGACCAGGTCGGCATCGTGATCGCGGCTCCAGGCGAACGGCAGCCCGTAGTGCACCAGATGCGCTCCGCTGTACGTCGTCCCCGTCGCCGTGTCCCGGTAGCGCGCCGTCGGGTCGAGTCCACGCAGCCGGAGCCTGGCCGAACGCCCCGGCACGAGCGGGGCGCCGTCGAGGCGCCCGGTGCTCAGCGCGGCGACGACCGTGCGCTCACCGGCGTCGTACTGCACCCCGCAGCTCGGGTCCTCCGGCGTGCCGAGGAGCCGTGCCTCGCCGTGATGGATCACGTCCCGCACCTCCTTGTACCGGGCGATCCACCGCGCGGCCTCGGCCCGCTGCTCCGGCGTCCAGGCGCGCAGGTCGGCGCCGACGCCCAGCACCCCGCACATGGCGTTGACGAAGCGGAAGGCGAGACTGCGCGGGCGCGGATCGAAGACACCGGGCGCGTCGGTGACCCAGGAGCTCATGACGTGCGGCGCGTGTGCGTGCAGGAAGCCGTACTGGATGGACAGCCGGTCCAGCGGGGCGGTGTTGTCGCTGGGCCAGACCACGTCGGTGCGCGCGATGGTCGCGTGCTCGATCCGCCCGCCACCGCCCGCGCAGCCCTCGACGGTGACGTCGGGGTGGGCGGACCGGAGGTGGTCGAGGACGCGCAGGTACCCGGCGGCATGCTCGGCATCGAGGTCCACGCGACCGGCGCCGGGGCGCCCGCGCTCGGTGGGCGGGCGGTTCATGTCCCACTTGAGGTAGCTGATGTCGTACGTGCCGAGCAGCCGGTCGAGCGTCTCGATCACGAAGTCCTGGACGTCGGTCCGGCCGAGGTCGAGGAGGAACTGGTTGCGGACGAGCCGGCCGGGGCGGCCCTCGATCCGGTAGACCCACTCGGGGTGTTCGGCGTACAGGCGGCTCTTGGGGCTGATGGCCTCGGGCTCGATCCACAGGCCGAAGTCCAGGCCCAACGCCCGTACGTCCGCGACGAATTGGTCGAAGCCCTGTGGGAAGGCCGCCGGGTCCGGCCACCAGTCGCCGAGGCCCCCGGTGTCGTCGGCGCGCCCGGTGAACCAGCCGTCGTCCACGACGAACAACTCGGCGCCGATGTCGGCGGCGGTCTTCGCCAACTCCAGTTGCCCGGCCGCCTCGACGTCGAAGCCGGTGGCCTCCCAGGAGTTGTAGAGCACCTTGCGCGGGCGGTGCAGGCGTTCGCCGGAGAGCCGGCGCTCATAGCGGTGCCAGACGCGGGAGAGTCCGTCCAGGCCCTCCGGACTGAAGGCGCAGGCCAGTCGTGGAGTGGCGAGGGTCTCGCCAGGTGCGAGCAGGGCCACCCCCTCGTGCGGCACCCGGCCTGCCCGCACTCGTACGGAGCCGCCGGGCTCGGCCTCTGCGGTGATGTGCCAGTTGCCGGGCCAGGCGAGGGCGATGCCGTACGCGGCCGGCGACTCACCGTCCTGCACCGCGAGCCAGGGCGCGTACCCGTGTCCAGGCGCGCCCTGGAGGCTGCCGATGGTGAACGTGCCTCGGGGCAGGTCGAGTTGGGTGCGCTGGAACTCCTGCGACCACTGACCCGTGAGGTACGTCAGTCGGGCGACGCCGGAGACGGGGATGTTCACGGCGGCCGAGTCGAGCCGCTCCAGGCGCAGTTCCTCGGTGGCGGTGAACTCGGTCCAGCGAAGGATCACGTCCGTGCCTGGCACGGTCTCGTAGTGGAGGACGGTCCGCAGGCCCAGCAGCTCGTCGTGGAAGGCGAGCCGCAGCGAACCCTCGTCCGCCTCGGCCCCGGCGAACGCCCACCACACGCCCCTGTCTTCCCCGTCCGGACGCGAGGCCACCAGTTCCGATCCGGTGAACGGCCGCAGCCCGTACGGCAGATACTCGGCCGGTGCCGCGTCGGCGGGGGTGATGAAGTGCGTACGCCTCGACCGGTCCAGGGCGGACGGGCCGTCCTCGACGCCGAGCGGTCCCCATGCGTCGAGTTCGGCCCAGGGGCCGTCCGGGGACAGGCGCACGGTGTAGCTGGTGTTGTCCGTGCGCAAGGTCCAGCGCTGGTACGTCACTTCACCGCTCCCAGGTTGAGCCCGGCCACGAAGTGCCGCTGGAAGCGCAGGAACACGGCGACCGTGGGCGCGGCAGCGATGACCGAGCCGGCCGCGATGACGTTCCACATCGACACGTACTGACCCTGAAGTCCGATGAGTGCCGCGGTGATCGGCATCTTGGTGTCGCTGCGCAGCACGGTGATCGCCCAGAGCAGGTCGTTGAAGATCCAGGTGAAGGACAGGGCGCTGAGCGCGGCCAGGGCGGGCCTGGTCAGCGGGAGGATGATCCGCCAGAAGATCTGCCAGGGGCCGGCGCCGTCGACGACCGCCGCCTGCTGGATCTCCACCGGGATCGACCGCATGAATCCGTGCAGGACGAAGACGTAGAAGCCGACGCCGAAGCCGATCTGCACGCCGATGAGCGCGGGCAGGGTGTCGTAGATGCCCATGACCTCGCTCAGCTTGGACACCGGGATGAGCAGGATCTGCGGTGGGAGCAGGTTGCCGCCGAGCATGAGGAGCAACAGGGAGCGGCGGAAGGGGAGTTCGTAGCGGCTGAGAGCGAACGCGGCCATGGCGGCGAGGGCCAGCGTGATCAGGACGCAGGGGATGGTGACGACCAGGCTGTTGATGAGGGCGCGCTGCTGGCCGCCGTCGACCCAGGCCTGACGGAAGTTGCCGAGGGTGAAGGAGTGCGGCCAACTGCCCAGGCCGTGGGCGGCGATGTCGTCGAAGGAGCGCAGGCTGGTCACCAGGACCAGGGCGATGGGCAGCAGCCACAGGATCGCCAACGCCCCGGCGCCCAGGTGGAATCCGGCGGTCGCGGCCCGCCTGCGGCGCAGGGCCGTGGAGTTGGCGGACATCAGTCGGCCTCCCGGAACGCGCGGACGAGATAGGAACAGATGACGCCGAAGGCCAGCACGAAGATGACGACGGCGAGTGCGGAGCCGTAGCCGAGGCGCAGGGACTGGAAGGCGGTCGAGTACATGTAGGTGCTCAGCAGCTCGGACGAGTGGTAGGGGCCGCCGCGGGTCAGCGACCACACGACGTCGAAGGAGCGCAGCGAGTCGATGACGATGACCGACAGAACGACCGCGTTGACGCTGCGCAGTTGGGGCAGGGTGATGTGCCGGAGACGCTGCCAGGCGGTCGCGCCGTCGACCTTGGCGGCCTCGTACAGGGCCGGGTCGATGCCCTTGAGGCCGGCCAGGTAGAGGACCATGACGTAGCCGATCTGACGCCACAGCGCGGGCACGATCACCGCGTACAGGGCGGTGTCCTGGTCGGCGAGCCAGGCGTGGCGCAGGCTGCCGAGGCCCACCGACTGCAGGAGTTGGTTGAGGACGCCGTCGGGCTGGTAGATCGCCTGCCAGACCAGGGCGGTGGCGACCAGGGAGAAGACGACCGGCAGGAACAGGGCCGCGCGGTAGAAGCCGACGCCGCGCCGCTCCTGCTGGAGCAGCAGGGCGGCGGCGAGGCCGAGCAGGGCGGACAGGCCGCCGAAGAGGACGAGCCACAGGACGGTGTGGCCGGTGGCGCTGCGGAAGACCTCGTCGTGGGCCATCTCCTGGAAGTTGTCCAGGCCTACGAAGCGCGGTGCGGAGACGCCGTCCCAGTCGGTGAGGGCGAGGTAGAAGCCCTGGAGGGCGGGCCAGAACACCCACACCGCTTCGGCGAGGAGCGGGATCAGGACGAAGACGAGCACCAGCGGGGGCGTGCGCCGGGGGCCCCGGGCCCGCTTGCCCTTGGCGGGCGTGCGGGCCGGGGACTTCCGTTCGGGGGCGGTCAGGACAGCCATGTCAGGCGTTCCAGATCTTCTCGGCGTCGCGCTGCCAGTCGGTGAGGATGCTGCCGATCGACTTGGGCTTGGCCAGGAACTTCGTCAACGCGTTGTCGGCGGTGGGCTGGAGGGCGTCGCTGGAGTCCCGGTTGAAGTACTGGGTGATCTCGGCCGCCTCCTCGATGTGCTTGCGGCCCTTCTTGACCAGGGCGGTGCCCGCGTCCTTCGCGTCGGGGTTGCAGGGCAGGACGGTGCCGGAGGAGCCCTTGATGTAGATCTCCTGGGCCTCGGCGGTGGCGAGGTACTTCATCAGGTCGAGCACCTGGTCGTGGCGGCCGGTGCGGGCGCTGGCGAAGTAGCCGTCGGTGGGCGCCTCTTCGGCGAGCGGGATCTTCTCGTCGATGATCGGGAAGCGGAAGAAGTCGATGTCGTCGAGGGCGTTCTTGGGAGCCGCGTCGGCGAAGAACGTGCCGATGAGCATCATGCCGCTGCGGCCGTTGAGCAGGGTGGTCGTCGCGTCCTGGAAGGGCACGGCGGTGCCGTCCGGGTCGAAGAACGGCAGCACCTCCTGCCAGCGGTCGAAGACCTTGCGCACCTCCGGGTCGTCGAACCGGTGCTTCCCGGCGAGGAGTTCACGGTGGTACTGGGCACCGTTGATCCGGATGTCGAGGTAGTCGAACCAGGCGGAGGCCACCCAGGGGGTGTTGCCGCCGGCGCCGAGTCCGATCGGGGCGACGCCCTTGCTCTTGAGCTTGTCGCACACGTCCAGGAAGTCGTCCCAGCTCTTGGGCTCGCTCACGCCCCACTTGGCGAAGTTGGACTTCCGGTAGAACATGCCCCACCAGTAGTAGGTGGAGGGCACGAAGACCTTCTTGCCTGAGGTCGACGTGCACAGCGAGTCGAGCGCCTTGGAGTAGCGCTTGAGGTCGGGCGAGGACGTCCAGGCCTCGTCGAGGTCGAGCAGCAGGTTCTTCTTGGCGTAGGCGTCCGCCACCGAGCCGGGGTACCAGGTGTACACGTCCGGCGGGTTGGCCGAGGTGAGGTAGGTCGGCAGCTGGGTGCGGAAGGTCTCCGCGGCGACCGTGTTGAGGCTCGCGCGGCCGGAGCCCTCCTTGCCGAAGGCGGCGACGAGATCCTCCATCGCGGCCTTGGCCTGCGGGGCGGAGAGGTTGGACTGGAGGGTCACCGCGCCCTTCGAGGAGCTCTTGCCGGTGGAGGTGGAGGTGACGCAGCCGCTGAGCAGTGCCGCGGTCCCGGCGGCGCCGAGTCCGCCGAGGAACCGGCGTCGGCTGGGCAGTTGGTTGGCCATGATTGATTCCTAATTTATTTGAATTCGGTCCGGTGCAGATAGCCGTCCACTCCGCGGAACACCGCGTCGACGGAGCCGTCGGGCCCCGCGACCACACCCAGCGCGCCGTCGAAGGCGGCGCTCGGGAACTCCTGTCGCTTGCTCCAGCCCTGCCAGGCACCGTCGGCGTACCGCTGCTGCCAGAGCGTGTAGTCCGCGGCCCGCGCGTACAGCACGACCGCGTTCCCGACGGCGACCAGCGTCGGACTGCCGCTGACCGTCCCGCCGATCGAGGACCACGCCGACCACTCCCCCGACGTGTCGCGCGACCGCGTCCACACGTCGTCCGCCGCGGTGCGTACAGCGACATGGACGCGCCCCTGCGCGTCGACGACGGCGGACGGACGCCCGTACGTGGCCCGGTCGTTGGGCGCCCCGAGCGACGTCCACCCGGACTCGGGACCGCGCTGCACGATCAGCCCGTCGGCGCCGCGCGCGACCAGCGTCCAGTGCGCGGGGTCGGTGAAGGCGACGGAGGGCGCGTCGGTCAGCCGGCCGCCGAGGCTCTGCCAGGCGCTCCAGTGCCCGTGGTCGTAGACCCGCCGGTAGGCCCGGGAGTCGGCGCCCCGCACGAAGACGTCGATCCGGCCGCCGGCGGAGGCGTACGCGGCGGGCTGGCCCAGGATCTTCCCCTGCGCGGGGCCACCGAGGTCCCGTGTGCGACCGTTGTCCGTGCGCTGGACGAGCGAGCCGTGCGGCCCCCGGGAGAAGGTGGTCAGTCCGGCGCCGTCGCGCACCACGGCCGGGCTGGCCGTCGTCTTCTCGCCCAGGTTGGTGCCGGGAAGGGCGTCGGCGCCGGTCAGCTTGAGGAACGCGGTGCCGTGGGCGGGGACTTCGGCGGTGTACGACCCCGTGTGCGTGCCCCGGTCGGCTCGCGCCCGCAAGTCCCGTACCTGGACTTGGCCACCCAGCCCGGCGTCCGCGAACCGCACGGTGCGCTGGACGGGTTGGTCGGACCGGTTGAGCAGCACAACCGCACGCCGGCCGTGGCCCTGGAGGACCTTGCTGTACACGTCCCCGACCGAGTCCGAGGCCACACGCACGCCCTGGATGGCGAGGGGGTCCTGGTCGACGGCGATGATCTCCGGGTTGCGGAGGGTCTTCAGCATCGAGTCGGACAGGGTGCGCGGGTCGGAGCCGAGGACGAGCGGCGAGCCCATCTCGGCCCACATCACGAACTGGCTGGTGGACTCCTCCTGCGTGAGCTCGTACGACCCGTCGGTCATCTTGCGCATCGGGATCAGGTAGTCCGGGTCGTTGTAGTGCCCGGGTCCCTGCGCCTCGGGGTGCCAGGCGTTGGCGTCCATGTTGCGCAGCACGTTGGGCCACTGACCTGGGCTCGCGGTGCCCCAGGCGATGTCGGTGCCGGTGCGCCAGGAGTCGGCGGCGGTCGGCGCGTAGACGTACGTGTTGTGCGCGTCCTGCTCGGGGGTGTGCGGCAGGCCCCAGTCGTCGGTGAGCGGGTTGCACAGGTTCAGCAGCATCTTGCGGCCGGACTCGGCGACCGCGTCGCCGAACTCCTTGAAGGCCGGGCCGGGATCGAGCTTCGCGGTGATGCCGCACAGGAAGTCGACCTTGATCGCGTCGACCTTCCAGCCGGCGAACTGCCGCGCGTCCTGGTCGTAGTGCCCGCGGCTGCCGAGGCCGCAGCTCTTGCCGCCGTCGTAGGTGCCGGCGTCGGTGTAGATGCCCGCGCGCAGTCCGCGCTTGTGCAGGTAGGAGACGAGGGCCGGGATGCCGGAGGGGAAGCGCTCCGGGTTGGCCACCAACCGCCCTTGTGCGTCACGGGGGTTGTCGGCCTGCCAGCCGCCGTCCAGCCACACGATGTCGTAGCCGCTGTCGCGCAGACCGCTGCTGACCAGCCGGTCGGCGACCGAGCGCACCTCCTTCTCGGTGGGCGCGCCGAGCCCGTAGTAGGTGTTCCAGCCCATGTAGGGCGTCGGGGCGAGACCGCTGTCGTAGTAGGCGGGTGCGCCCTGGTCGACGGCGCCCTGCGCCGTGCCCGTGGCGGACCGCGCCGTGGATCCCTGCGCCGTCGCCGTGGGTGCCTGTGCCATCGCTGTGGGGGCCGCGGTCGCGGCGAGGACCGTCGCGATCGCGGCGGCCGTGGTGGCTCGGCGCCCGAGTCTGTGGCCTGCGGCCTTGCGGCCTTGCGGGTGTGAGGTCACGTGCCTCTCCGGGTGGTTGGGATGCGGAAGGCGTGACACGGGCCGGCCCCAGGACGGCGGCCTCGGCGTCACGGCGACGACTGTGGCGCGCGGCCGAAACCTTGTCAATATTAATTACTAATTTATTCAGAGAGGCCTCGGACGCCTGCCGGAAACCTTGACAGCCCCACACCGCGGGTGCAGTGTTTGGCAACGTTGTCAGAGCCGCCCTGGCAACGTTGTCAGCAGGCTGCCCCAGAGCTCGCCCGCGCCCTGAACTTCCCTGATCGGAGCCGCATTTCATGTCGGATCAGCCGTCCAGACCCTCGCGCCGCACCGTCCTCTCCACCGGCTCCGCCCTGCTGGCCGGCTTCGGCCTCGGTATGGCCCCGACCGCCGACGCCTTCGCGACCGGATCCGGACAGCCGAGCCGGCCCGTGACACCGGGCGAGCTGGCCGGATATCGGCCCGTCACCGTGTCCTCGACCGACTACGCGCCCACCCCCGCGGAGTTCGCGGTGGACAAGGTGGCCGCCACCGGCGTGCGCGGCACGGGCTGGCGTGCGGCGGCCGGCGATCCCCAGTGGATCTCGGTCGACCTCCAGGCCCTGTGCGAGGTCGACTCGATCCACCTCACCTCCGAGGCGACCGCGGACGACCCGCCGTTCACCGAATCGACCAGCGGCAGTCCGCGCAACGACACGACGGGCCAGGAGATCCTGTCCAGTTGCGCGGTCGACTACGTCGTGGAGACCTCACGGGACAACAAGAGTTGGACGAGCGTGTACCGCACGGACTCCGGCAAGGGCGGGGTCGTAGAGATCGCCCTTGCCAAGCCGGTCACCGCCCGCTGGGTGCGGATGACGGTGCGCAAGCGCTCCAACGCGAACCCGCTCGGCCTCAACGGCCTTCAGGTGTACGGCACTTGCCGCACCGCCCGCCCCGGGGCCACCGGCTGGACCGACTGGGGCACCCACCACCGCACTCCCCCGGCCCTGAAGGTCGCCGAGGACGGCACCGTCCCGCTGGAGTCCGGCTGGGACCTGACCATGGACGACTGGGCCGCAGGAGACGGCACCGCCCTGTCCAAGCCCTCGGCGGACACGAGCCGTTGGCTGCCGGCCACCGTCCCCGGCACCGTCCTGACCTCACTCGTCGACCAGGGCCACCTGCCCGACCCGGTCGCCGGCTTCAACAACCTCCATGCCCCGGAGGCCCTTTCGCGCCACTCCTGGTGGTACCGGCGCGAGTTCCGCCTCCCCAAGGGCCTGCGCACCGGCGCCGGACGCCATGTCTGGCTGGAGTTCGACGGGGTCAACCACAACGCGGAGGTCTGGCTCAACGGCAGCTCCGTCGGCGAGGTCGGCTTCCCCTTCGCCCGCGCCGCCTTCGACGTCACCAAGCTCCTGGCGGACAACACGGATGACAAGGGCGGCTCCGCACACGCCCTCGCCGTGCGGATTACGCCGATACCCTTCCCTGGCAGCCCGGGCGACAAGGGCTCGGCGGGCCTCGCGTTCGTCGACGCCGGCGCGAACATGATGAACCGCAACTCACCGACGTATCTGGCCTCTTCGGGCTGGGACTGGATGCCCGCGGTGCGCGACCGGGCGGCCGGTATCTGGAACCACGTCCGGCTGCGCTCCACCGGCGCCGCGGTCCTCGGCGACCCGCGTGTGGAGACCCGGCTGCCCGACCTCCCGGACACGGGCACCGCCGAGCTGACGATCACTGTGCCGGTGCAGAACGCGGACACCGCCGACCGGAGCGTCACCGTCTCCGCCGCCTTCGAGGGCGTACGCCTCACCAAGACGGTCACGATCGCCGGCGGCGAGACGGCCGATGTGACCTTCTCCCCCGCCGACCACGCCCAACTCCGCCTCCGCAACCCGGCGTTGTGGTGGCCCAACGGCTACGGCGAGCCGAACCTGCACCGGCTCACCCTCACCGCCACCGTCGGCGACGCGGAGAGCGACCGGCGCACCACGCGCTTCGGGATCCGCCAGTTCGGCTACGAGTACGAGGTGCCGCTGACGTTCCAGACCGGCGGCGACTCGTACGCGCAGACGGTGAACTTCACCCGTCGGAAGGCGCGGTACGTGCGCATCATGTGCCGTACCAGGGCGACGAGTTGGGGCTCCTCGATGTGGGCCCTGTCGGTCGTGGACAGCATGGCCCAGGACACCGATCTCGCGCTCGGCAGGACGGCCACGGCCTCCACCGTCGACGACCCGGCCAACCAGCCCGGCAACGCGACCGACGGTGACGCGGGCACCCGCTGGTCCTCGGCCTTCGAGGACGACCAGTGGATCCGCGTCGACCTCGGCTCCTCGGTCTCCCTCGACCGGGTCGTCGTCACCTGGGAGCAGGCGTACGCGAAGACGTACACCGTCCAGGTCTCCGACGACGGCGACACCTGGACGGACGCGGCCTCGGTCGACAACACGGCGGTGCCGCTGCCGTTCCGCGCCGGTGGTGCGGCGAGCCTGCAGACCGTGGACTTCGAGGCGCGGACGGCACAGTATCTGCGGGTCTACTGCCGTACTCGGGCGACCAGTTGGGGCTCCTCGATGTGGAGCCTGTCGGTCCTGGACAGCACGGCGCCGGACACCGACCTGGCCCTGCACAGGACGGCGACCGCGTCCTCGACCGACGGCTCGGGCACCGGGGCGGGCAACGCCACCGACGGGGACCCGGGCACCCGCTGGTCCTCGGCCTACGAGGACGACCAGTGGATCCGCGTCGACCTCGGCTCCTCCGTGCCCTTCGACAAGGTCGTCATCACCTGGGAAGCGGCCTACGCCAAGACGTACACGATCCAGGTCTCCGACGACGGCGACAACTGGACCGACGTGAAGACCGTCGACAACAACACCGTGCCGCTGAAGATCAGCGTCAACGGCACCCGGGTCTTCTGCCGGGGCGGCAACTGGGGCTGGGACGAGCTGCTGCGCCGCATGCCGGCGGCCCGCATGGACGCGGCGGTGCGGATGCACCGGGACATGAACTTCACGATGATCCGCAACTGGGTCGGCAGCAGCAACCGCGAGGAGTTCTACGCCAGTTGCGACGAGCACGGGCTGCTGGTGTGGAACGACTTCCCCAACGCGTGGGCGATGGACCCGCCGAACCACAAGGCGTTCCTGGACACCGCGCGGGACACCGTGCGCCGGTACCGGATCCACCCGAGCGTCGTGGTGTGGTGCGGCGCCAACGAGGGCAACCCGCCGGGACCGGTCGACGACGGCATGCGGGCGGCGGTGCGCGCCGAAGCACCCGACGTGCTCTACCAGAACAACTCGGCGGGCGGGATCGTCACCGGCGGCGGCCCCTACGGCTGGGTCGAGCCCGAGCGCTACTCCTCCGCCACCACCTACGGCAGCGGCAGCTTCGGCTTCCACACCGAGATCGGCATGCCGGTCGTGTCGACGGCCGAGACGCTGCGGAACCTCGTCGGCGACGAACCCGAGTGGCCGATCGGCGGCGCCTGGTACTACCACGACTGGAGCACCCGCGGGAATCAGGCGCCGCAGAACTACCGGGCCGCCATCGAGTCCCGACTCGACACCGCGACCGGCCTGGAGGACTTCTCCCGCAAGGCGCAGTTCGTCAACTACGAGAACCACCGCGCCATGTTCGAGGCCTGGAACGCCAACCTGTGGGAGGACGCCAGCGGGTTGATGCTGTGGATGTCCCACCCCGCCTGGTACAGCACGGTGTGGCAGACGTACGACTACGACTTCGACGTCAACGGCGCCTACTACGGCTCCCGCAAGGCCAGCGAGCCCGTCCACGTCCAGGCGGACCCGACGGACGGCAAGGTGATCGCGGTCAACCACACGCCCCGCGCGATCAAAGGCGCCACGGTCTCCGCACGCTGCTATGACCTGACGGGACGTCAACTCGGCGCGGAGCAGCGCAAGAAGGTCGACATCGCGTCCTCGGCGACGACGAGCGCGTTCACCGTTGGCCGGGACGGACTGCCGGACTTCCACCTCCTGCGGGTGCGCCTCACGGACGCCCGCGGCGAGTTGCTGTCCGAGAACACGTACTGGCGCTACAAGGCCCCGCAGAACATGCGGGCGCTGAACTCCGCGGCGCGGACCCGGGTGTCCGTCGACATCACCGACACGGACCACTCGGGCTCACGCCACGGGCTCACGGCACGGCTGCGCAACCGTGGTTCGTCGGTCGCGGCGATGGTGCGGGTCTCACTCCTCGACGCGAAGTCGGGCCACCGGGTGCTGCCCACCCTCTACAGCGACAACTACCTGTGGCTGCTGCCGGGTGAGTCCAGGTCCCTCACCCTCTCCTGGCCGGCCGAAGCGCCGGGCGGGTCTCGGCCGAAGCTGCGGGTCGAGGGATACAACGTTCCTACGGCCACGGCCCGGCCGTAGGACAGGACCCGGCCCTAGGTCAGGGCGGTCGGGGCATAGCAGTCGGGGGCCCAGCACTTCCGCTGGGCCCCCGGCTGCACCCTGCTGCACGGCTCCGGACGGAGAACGCCGTCAGAGACTCGACCGCGGGCTGACCAGTCCCGTCTCGTACGCCACCACCACCGCCTGGGCCCGGTCGCGCAGGGAGAGTTTGGTGAGGATGCGGGAGACGTGGGTTTTGACGGTGGTCTCGGACAGGTGGAGGCGGGCGGCGAGTTCGGCGTTGCTGAGGCCCTCAGCGAGCAGCCGCAGCACGTCGAATTCGCGAGGGGTCAGGGCCGCCAGGTCGCGGTGCAGGGAGGCCGATGCGGTGCTGGTGCGGGCGAAGCGTTCGACGAGGCGGCGGGTGATGGTGGGGGCGAGCAGCGCGTCACCGGCCCGTACCGTGCGGACGGCGGCGACGAGTTGCTCGGGGGTGACGTCCTTGAGGAGGAAGCCGCTGGCTCCGGCGGACAGCGCCGCGTACACGTAGTGGTCGAGGTCGAAGGTGGTGAGCATGACCACGCGGGGCGCCTCCGTGGCACCGTCCAGGATGCGTCTGCTCCGTGACCTCCGTCTACGGCGGTCCCGAACTGGTCCTGCTGGCCCTCGCCGGCACGGCCGTCGCCGTCCTGGGCTCGCTGCTGCCGACCGGCTGGGCGGCCCGGATCCGCACGGCGACCGCCCTGCGCGCGGAGTAGGGGCTGCCGTGCGACTGAGCCGTGCAACCCTCTCGCAACCTTGCGTGTGCTGCCCTGGTGGCATGTACGAGGAGACTCCGCGCGTCGAACTCACCCCTGCGGCCGAGGACCTGTTGCGCAAGCTTCACGCCTCGCACGGCCCGCTGATGTTCCACCAGTCCGGCGGCTGCTGCGACGGCAGCGCGCCCATGTGCTACCCCGAGGGCGAGTTCCGCACGGGCGGCTCGGACGTGCTGCTCGCCGAGCTGCACGTCGAGGGGGTGGCGGAGCCGGTGACCTTCTGGATGTCGCGCAGCCAGTACGAGGTGTGGAGCCACACGCGGCTGATCATCGACGTCGTAGCGGGTCGCGGCAGCGGTTTCTCGTTGGAGGCGCCCGAGGGGCTGCGTTTTCTCACTCGTTCTCGCGTAGTCGACGCTTAGGGACCCCACCGGTCACCACCGTCTGATGCACTTCTCCTGAGTCCTGGGACAGTTGACGAGACTTCAGGGGGCATGGTGACGCATCGTCAAAGACGTCGTTCGGCACGCAGATCGGTGCTGGCGTTTCTCACGGCATTCGGCGCGCTGGCCGGTGCGGCCCTGGCGGGGGCGGCACCGGCCAGCGGCGTGCCGAGGGCCCTCGCAGTCGGCTCGGGGGTCACCTACCAGCAGTTCGACATCCAGGGAATGAAGGGGCTGACGCACGCCCACCTGGTGACCGTGGACCTGCGCGACGCCCGTGTGAGGCTCGACCTGCTGTATCCGGGAGCGGTCGCCTCCCGGGCCGCCCTGTCCGCGCTGGCCGACGCCAAGGGTGCGGTCGCGGCCGTGAACGGCGACTTCTTCAACATCACCGAGGCCCAGCACCCGGGCGTCGAGGCCACGTTCTCCACCGTGGGCCCGGCGATCGCGAGCGGCCGCACGCTGAAGGGGGCGGTGCCGAACGGGCAGCGCTTCGGCCCCTCGATGCCGCCGGGCCGCACCACCCAGGACGTCATCGGCGTGGGCGTCGACCGCAGGGCCCGGCTGGACAGCCTCGCCCTGGAAGGCTCGGTCCGCACACCGGAAGGGCGGCTGCCGCTGGGCGGGCTCAACCAGTACGCGCTGCCGGTGGGCTCCGTCGGCGCGTTCACCGCCGACTGGGGCAGTGCCTCCCGGGTGCGCGCCACCTGCGGCACCGACACCAACCGCGCCGCCGCGTGCAGCGCGGACACCTACGAGGTGACGATCCGCGACAACCGGGTCGTGTCGACGGCCGACGCCCCTGGCAAGGGCGCCATCGCGGCCGGGACCACGGTGCTGGTCGGCCGTGAGGCGGGCGCGCAGCAGCTGCGGAAGTTCTTCAAGGGCGAGGCGGTGAAGGTGACGCGGCGGCTGGTGGCGTCGACCTCCGGGATCCCGTACCGCTTCGCGCTCGGCGGTTATCCGGTGCTCATGGGCGGCCAGCCGCTTGCAGGTCTCGACAACGCGGTCGCGGCCGTGCGCACCGCCGTCGGCATCGCGGACGGCGGCCGGAAGCTGCTGCTGTTCGCGCTGGACGGCGCGCCCGCCTACCGCACCGGTCTGACGATCGCCGAAGTGGCCACCACCATGCGGTCGTTGGGCTCGGTGGACGCCTTCAGCCTGGACGGCGGCGGCTCCACGGAACTGGTCGCCCGCGAGCCGGGGGCGAGCGCCGTGTCCGTACGCAACCACCCCTCCGACGGCTCGGAGCGTCCGGTCCCGACCGGCATCGGGGTCTTCACCAAGTCGTGAGCGCGGCGGGCCTCACGGCCGCAGACCGCTGACGATGTCGGCGGTCGCCGTGAGGCCGCTGTGGATGGTGGGCGCCATGCTCGTGCCGGCCAGGAAGAAGCCGAGCAGGGCGCACACCAGGGCGTGCGAGACCTTCAGTCCACCGCTGCGCAGGAAGATCACCGCCAGGATCAGGAGCAGCACCACCACAGAGATGGAAATAGCCATCGTCAACCTCCTCCGCCACGCCCGTTTCGCGGTATTCGGCCGCAAGTGTGGCGTAGTGGAGGGTTCGTCCGGGCGGCTGACCCGCCCCCCGGACGTGTGATGTCCGCGGTGCTGGATTGACGCCCGGCGGTGGGCGTCCGGGTAACCGGTGCCTGCCTACCGGTGGGCGTCCAGGAAGGCCTCCAAGCCCGCCAGGTCGTCGGTGTTGAAGTAGTCGATGCCGGCGTCCAGCAGCTCGGTCCACAGTGCGTCCCGGGCGGGCCCGGCCACCTCGGGGGTGTTCCAGAAGCGCACCTTCTGGCCGCGGCGGTGGGCCTGGCGGATGATGTCGCGCAGCTTCTGTCGCTCCGCCTCGGGGAAGGCGCCCGCGCCGAGCCAGGTGAAGTTGAGCTGCCAGTTGTCACTGATCAGCGGCACGAAGGAGGCGGGCGCCGAGGTGCCGAGGTCGGTGAGTCGACCGTCGTAGAAGGCGCGGCGCACGGTCTGCGCCTCCATGGGGATGCGGGCGGCCCGGTCGCCGGAGATGACGTTGGTGACCGCGCCGGGGTGCACCCGGCCGTGGGCGTAGGTCGTGAACAGGTGCTTGTAGCGCTGGAGATGACGGTCGAGTTCGAGGTACGTCGAGGAGCCCTCGGTCTTGATGTCGATGAGCAGTTGCAGCGGCTTGCGGTAACCCCGGTACACGGAACCGTGGTTGCGCCTCACCAGGGCGGACAGCGGGTCGAGGTAGAGGGACTCCAGGGTGCGCGTCGGGTCCAGGTCGGTCGCGTCGTGCGCGATCAGGAGCTGGTCGCCGACGAGGAAGATGTCGGCCTCGACACTGCCGAAACGGTGGTCGAGGGCGTCGAAGAGGGGGCGCGGGTGGTCGTAGTCGTTGTGGGCGTGGGCGTTCCACAACGGGCGCGGGCGGTGCTTGTCGTCGCCCGCGAACGCGCTGCCCGCGGGCGGGGCGAGCACGGCCGCGGCGGCGGCGCCGAGGGTGGTAAGGGCTCTGCGGCGGGTGAAGTGGGCCATGTTCTGCCTCCCTGTGGGGCGGGTCGGAACCACAGGGAGTATGCGGCGGGACCAGGCTCAATGAACCTGTACATGCCAGGAGTTGGCCGGACTGCCGTCGTCAGTTCACTCCTTCCGCCCAGCCGCACGAAAAAGCCCGCCCCAGGTGGGGCGGGCTTCACCGGGTGAATCTCAGGGGGCCTGGAGGTCGACGAGTTCGGCCAACTCGGCACGGTGGGCGCCGGCCGTGCCGTAGGCGATCGAATCGGCCTTGGCCCGCTTGAGGTAGAGGTGGACCGGGTGCTCCCACGTCATGCCGAGACCGCCGTGCAACTGCACCGCCTCCTCGGCCGCGTGGACCGCGACACGTGCCGCGTAGGCCTGCGCGACGGCGACCGCGACGTCGGTGTCCTCACCGGTGGCGAGGGCGTCGGCTGCATTGCGGGCGGCGGCGCGGAGGTTGACGACCTCCAGCCACAACTGGGCCAGCCGGTGCTTGAGCGCCTGGAAGCCGCCGACGGGCCGGTTGAACTGCTTGCGCTCCTTCAGGTAACGCACGGTCTCGGTCAAGGTCCAGTCGGAGAGCCCGAGTTGCTCGGAGGCGAGCAGCCCGGCACCGGCCCGCAGAGCACGCCGCACGGCCGGTCCGCCGTCACCGACGAGGCGGGCACGCGCCCCGTCGAAGGAGACGGTAGCGAGCGGCCGGGTGAGGTCCAGGGCGACCTGCGGTGTGACGGTGACCTCGGAGGCGTCCACCGCGTACAGCCCACCGTCCTCGCCCGGCACCAGCAGCACATCGGCGACGGCCGCGTCCGCGACCCCGGTCAACTCCCCGTACAGGAACCCGTCTTCGAGTCGTACGGTCTTGAAGGAACCGCCCGGAGCGACGTTCAGGGCGACGGCGAGGGCGCCGATGCGCCGGCCGGAGGCGAGCTCGACGAGGAGGTCGTCGGCGTCGCAGGCGAGCAGGGCCTCGGTGGCGACGACGGCGCTCGTCAGGTAGGGCACGGGGGCGACCGCGCGCCCCAACTCCTCCAGGACCACGGCGACTTCGCGGTGGGTGGCACCCTGGCCGCCCTTGTCCTCGGGCACCAGGAGACCGGCCAGGCCCATGCCGTCGGCGAGAGACTTCCACAGCGACAGGTCGTGCGGGGCGTCCGACTCGGTGCGGGTGATCACGCTCGCCGCGTCGCAGTGGTCGGTGAGCAGGTCGCGGACGGCGGAGCGGAGGGCCTCTTCCTCCTCCGAATAGAGCAGGTCAGTCATCGGGCGAGGTCCTTCCATGCGACGTCCTTGTCGGTGCGCGGCTCGGCGGGCAGGCCCAGGACGCGTTCGGCGACGATGTTCAGCAGGACCTCGCTGGTCCCGCCCTCGATGCTGTTGCCCTTGGAGCGGAGATAGCGGTAGCCGGCGTCCCGGCCGGTGAAGTCCACCAGCTCGGGGCGGCGCATGGTCCAGTCGTCGTACAACAGGCCCTCCTCGCCCCGGAGTTCCACCTCCAGGCCGCTGATCTCCTGGTTGAGGCGGGCGAAGGAGAGCTTCATTCCGGAGCCCTCGTAGCCGGGCTGGCCGGCGACGAGCTGCTGGCGCAGGCGTTCGGCGGTGAGGCGGGCGACCTCGGACTCGACCCAGAGCCCCAGCAGCCGCTGGTGGAGGTCGGGGGTGCGCAGTTCGGGGCGTTCGCGCCAGGTCTTGGAGACCGGGCCGATCATGCCGCCCTCACGGGGCAGTCGCATGCCGCCGATGGCCACGCGCTCGTTGTTCAGCGTGGTCTGCGCGACCCGCCAGCCGTTGCCGACCTCGCCGAGGCGGCGGGAGTCGGGGATGCGGACGTTCGTGAGGAAGACCTCGTTGAACTCGGCCTCGCCGGTGATCTGGCGCAGCGGGCGGACCTCGACACCGGGGTCGGTCATGTCGCAGAGGAAGTACGTGATGCCGGCGTGCTTGGGCACCTCCGGGTCGGTGCGGGCGATGAGGATGGCCCAGCGGGCGAGATGGGCGCTGGACGTCCACACCTTCTGCCCGTTGACGACCCAGTCCTCGCCTTCACGCACGGCACGCGTACCGAGCGCGGCCAGGTCGGACCCGGCACCCGGCTCGCTGAAGAGCTGGCACCAGACCTCCTCCCCCACCCAAAGGGGCCGCAGAAAGCGCTGCTTCTGCTCCTCCGTGCCGTACTGGAGGATCGTCGGCGCGGCCATCCCGAGGCCGATGCCGATGCGCCGCGGGTCGTTGTCGGGAGCACCGGAGTCCGCCAACTCGGCGTCCACGACGGCCTGGAGGGAGCGCGGCACACCGAGTCCGCCGAGGCCCTCGGGGTAGTGCACCCAGGCGAGCCCGGCGTCGAAGCGGGCCTGGAGGAAGTCGAGCCGGTCGGTCGTGGCCGGCGGATACGCGGCCAGCAACTCGGCGGTGCGGCGCTTGAGTTCGGCTGCGTCGGTCATGCGGCGGCTCCGTTCTCCTGGGATCCGGCCTCCAGCGAGGGGACGATGACCACCCGGCCCGTCGTGACACCGTCACCGACCCGCTGCACGGCGTCCGCGGCGCCCGCCATCGGCACCCGCTCGCTCACCAGCGGCTTGATGGCGCCGCGCGCGGCCAGGTCGGTGAGCTGCTCGTGGCAGCGCAGGATCAGCTTCGGGTTCTTGGTGGCGTACAGGCCCCAGTGCAGGCCGAGGATCGAGTAGTTCTTCACGAGGGCGTGGTTGAGCCCCGGGCTGGGGATGACCCCACTGGCGAAACCGACGACCACGATCCGCCCCTCGAAGGCGACGACCTTGGTCGACTGCGTGTAGGCCTCGCCGCCGACCGGGTCGTAGACCACGTCCGCGCCCCGCCCGCCGGTGACCTCCTTGACCCGGGCGACGACGTCCTCGCTCCGCCGGTCGATGACGACGTCACAGCCCAACTCCCGCGCCACAGGCACCTTTTCGGCCCCGCCGACGACCCCGATGACGGTGGCGCCCGCGGCCTTGCCGAGCTGGACGGCGGCGCTGCCGACCCCGCCGGCGGCGGCGTGCACGAGCAGCGTCTCACCGGCCTCCAGGGCGGCCCGGCGGTGCAGGCCGAACCAGCCGGTCTGGTAGCCGATGTGCAGCGCGGCGGCCTCGGCGTCGTCCAGCGAGTCCGGCGCGGGCAGCAGACCGACGGCGTCGGCGACGGCGTACTCGGCGAAACCGCCGTACGGCAGCGCGGGGTTGGCGATCACGCGGCGCCCGTCCTCGGTCTCGCCGCAGATCTCCACGCCCGGCGTGAACGGCAGCGGCGGGCGCACCTGGTACTGGCCCCGCGTCATCAGCACATCGGGGAAGTTGATGTTGGCGGCACGCACCTTCAGCAGCACCTGGCCGTCGCCGGGCGTGGGCGTCTCCATGTCCTGGAGCCGCATCACCTCGCTCGGCTCGCCGTTCTCGTGCACTTGCCATGCCTGCATGCGGTGCCTCCACGCGACTGCCTCGCCCGACGGGGTTCGAAACGCATACTAAGCGGTCGCTTGCCGACAGGGAACAGCCCTCACGGAACAGTCACGCGCGTCACGACCGCCTGCACCGTAGCGCCGCGCCCGTGCCCCCTCCAGGCATCACGCCCGCTTGGGCCGCGCTCGTACGTGCATCCGCTCCCCCTGCGGCCCGAACAGGCTCAGGAACTCGACCGGCCCCTCCCCCGTCGACCCGAACCAGTGCGGCACCCGGGTGTCGAACTCGGCGGCCTCGCCCGCGCCCAGCACCACGTCGTGCTCGCCGAGCACCAGCCGCAGCCGCCCGGACAGCACGTACAGCCACTCGTAGCCCTCGTGCGTCCGCGCCTCCGGCTCCAGCTGCCGCTGCGGTTCGAGCACCTTGTACGCCTGGAGTCCGCCGGGCTGGCGGGTCAGCGGCCAGTGGGTGCGGCCGCCGTGCACGATCGGCTTGGCCCGCACCCGCGGATCGCCGGGCGCCGGTGCGCCGACCAGCTCGTCCAGCGGCACCTGATGGGCCCGGGCGATCGGCAGCAGCAGCTCCAGGCTGGGCTTGCGCAGCCCCGACTCCAGCCGCGAGAGCGTGCTCACCGAGATGCCGGTCGCCTCAGAGAGCCCGGCAAGCGTCGCACCCCGCTCCTTGCGGACCCGCCGCAGCCGCGGGCCGACCTCGGCAAGGACCTCGCTCGTGCCGTCGTCCGTGTCGTCACTCATACAGGTATTGCAGTTTCGGCAAACGCGTTTGTCAATCCCGTACGGTCGCGGGACTGTCGTCGTGGAGGTGGTCAACCATGACCGACAGGAACGGGATCAGCGACAGGTACGAAGTGGTCGTCGTCGGCGGCGGAGCGGCCGGGCTCTCGGCCGGGCTGGTGCTGGGCCGGGCCCGGCGCCGCACCCTCGTCGTCGACGCGGGCGAACCGCGCAACGCGCCCGCCGCCCACATGCAGGGCTATCTGTCCCGGGACGGCATGTCCCCCGCGGAGTTCCTGGCGGTCGGCCGCGAGGAGATCACACGCTACGGCGTCGAGCTGCTCCGGGACCGCGCGGTGGACGTGACACGGGACGGGGACTTCGCCGTCACGCTGGCCGGCGGCCGGACCGTGCGGGCCCGCGCCCTCGTCGTCGCCACCGGCCTCAAGGACGAGCTGCCCGCCGTCCCGGGCCTCGCCGAGCGCTACGGCCGTGACGTGCTGCACTGCCCGTACTGCCACGGCTGGGAGGTGCGCGACCAGCCCTTCGGCGTGCTCGCGACCACCCCGATGAGCGTGCACCAGGCGCTGATGGTGTCCCAGTGGTCGAAGGACGTGACCCTCTTCCTGCACGAGATCGCCGAGGACGCCCTCTCCGATGACGACCTGCGCAGGCTGGCCGCGGCCGGAGTCCAGGTGGTACAGGGCCCGGTCGCCGGTCTCGTCGTGACCGACGACCGGCTGACCGGGGTCCGGCTCGTGGATGGCACGGTCCACGACCGGTCGGTCCTGTTCACCGCCCCGCGCGCGATCCCGCAGACCGATCTGCCGGCCCGCCTGGGCGCCGAGATGGTCGAGACGCCGTTCGGCACGTACCCGGTGGTCGACGAGCGGGGCCTGACGACCGTGCCCGGGCTGTGGGCGGCGGGCAACGCGAGCGGATTCGCCGAGCAGGTGATCAATTCGGCCAGCCGCGGCTACCGGGCGGGCGCCGCGATCAACGGGGAGCTGCTCTTCGCGGACCTCGACGCGGCCGTCAAGGTGTAGACGTCCGGGTGTGGATCCGCCGCCTCCGTTGCACCATTGCTGCATGCTGCTTGCCCGGCTGGCCCATGTGTCCCAGGAGGTCGCCGCCACCTCGGCGCGGTCCCGGAAGATCGCCTTGCTCGCGGAGTTGTTCCGGGACGCCGAGTCGGACGACGTGCCGATCGTGATCCCGTATCTGGCGGGACGGCTGCCGCAGGGGCGGCTCGGCGTCGGCTGGAAGGTGCTGAGCAACCAGGTCGCTCCGGCCGCTGAGCCCACCCTCACCGTCCGTGAGGTGGACGCCCGTCTCACCGAGCTGGGCAAGGTCGCGGGCGCCGGTTCGCAGGCCGAACGGGCCCGGCTGGTCGGTGAGTTGATGGGCGCGGCCACCGAGGAGGAACAGCGCTTCCTGTTCGGGCTGCTCACTGGGGAGGTCCGGCAGGGCGCCCTGGACGCGGTGGCGGTCGAGGGCCTTGCGCAGGCGACCGAGGCACCGTCTGCGGACGTGCGGCGGGCGGTGATGCTCGCCGGCTCCGTGCAACCGGTGGCCCAGGCCCTGCTCGCGGACGGCCCCGCGTCCCTGGACCGCTTCCGCCTCACCGTCGGCCGCCCGGTCCAGCCGATGCTCGCGCACACCGCCGCCTCGGTGGCCGAGGCGGTCGAGAAGCTGGGCACGTGCGCGGTGGAGGAGAAACTGGACGGCATCCGCGTACAGGTGCACCGCGACGGCGACACCGTACGGATCTACACCCGCACCCTCGACGACATCACCGACCGTCTGCCCGAAGTGACGGCTGCCGCACGGGAGTTGAGAGGCGAGCGGTTCATCCTGGACGGCGAGGTCATCGCCTTCGACGCGGACGGACGGCCGCGCTCCTTCCAGGAGACCGCAGGGCGCGTCGGCTCCCGCGTGGACGTGGCGACGGCCGCCCGCGAGGTCCCGGTCTCCCCCGTCTTCTTCGACGCCCTGTCGGTCGACGACCGGGACCTGCTCGACCTGCCGTTCGTCGAGCGGCACGCGGAGCTGGCCCGGCTGGTCCCGGAGCCGATGCGGGTGCGGCGCGCACTGGTGTCCGGGCCCGAGGACACGGCCGCGGCGGAGGCCTTCCTCGCCGAGACCCTGGCGCGCGGGCACGAGGGGGTCGTGGCCAAGGCCCTCGACGCGCCCTACAGCGCCGGCCGGCGCGGTGCCTCCTGGCTGAAGGTCAAGCCCGTGCACACCCTCGACCTGGTCGTACTGGCCGCCGAGTGGGGCCACGGCCGCCGCACCGGCAAGCTCTCCAACCTCCACCTCGGCGCCCGCAACCCGGACGGCACCTTCGCCATGCTCGGCAAGACCTTCAAGGGCATGACCGACGCGATGCTCACCTGGCAGACCGAGCGCCTCCAGGAGCTGGCCGTCGAGGACAACGGCTGGTTGGTGACCGTACGCCCCGAACTCGTCGTCGAGATCGCCTACGACGGCCTGCAGAAGTCGACCCGCTATCCGGCCGGCGTCACCCTCCGCTTCGCCCGCGTGATCCGCTACCGCGAGGACAAGCGGCCGGAGGAGGCGGACACCGTGGAGACCCTGCTGGCCGCGCACCCGGAGGTGAAGCCGTGACCGGGCCGAAGCACAGCGCGGGCCTGCTGCTGTACCGGCGCACCGGCCAGGGCCTGGAGGTGCTCCTCGGCCACATGGGCGGGCCCTTCTTCGCCAAGCGTGACGCCGGGGCGTGGTCCGTCCCGAAGGGCGAGTACGAGCCCGCGGAGGAGACCGCCTGGGACGCCGCCCGCCGCGAGTTCCAGGAGGAGCTGGGGCTGGCGCCGCCCGACGGCGAGGCCGTGCCGCTCGGCGAGGTCCGGCAGACCAACGGCAAGATCGTCACGGCCTGGGCGATCGAGGCCGACCTGGACCCCGCGACGATCGAGCCGGGCACGTTCCGGATGGAGTGGCCGCCGAAGTCGGGGCAGCTGCGGGAGTTCCCGGAGCTGGACCGCGTCGAGTGGTTCACGCCGGACCGGGCCCGAGCCGTGATCGTCAAGGCGCAGGCCGCGTTTCTCGACCGGCTGGCGGAGCACTCGGACTGAACAGCGGCCTACGCGTTGCGGTGCCCGGCACCGCGCGGGAAGGTCGGAGCAAGCCCGCCCCCAGGAGGTCAGCCATGCCCATCGCGACGGTCAATCCGGCGAACGGCGAGACGCTCAAGACGTACGAGGCCATGGGCGAGGAGGAGGTGGAGCGCCGGATCCGGCTCGCCGAGGCGACGTTCCGGACGTATCGCACGACGACGTTCGCCGAACGCGCCCGCCTCCTGGTCCGGGCCGCCGAACTCCTCGAAGAGGACCAGGCGGACATCGGCGCGGTCATGACCACCGAGATGGGCAAGCCGGTCAAGCAGGCCCGCGCGGAGGCCGCGAAGTGCGCCAAGTCGATGCGCTGGTACGCCGAGCACGCGGAGGGGCTGCTGGCCGACGAGGAGCCCGCGGAGCACGACGTGAAGGACTCCGGAGGCTCCCGCGCCCTGGTCCGCTACCGGCCGCTGGGCCCGGTTCTCGCCGTCATGCCCTGGAACTTCCCGCTCTGGCAGGTGATCCGCTTCGCCGCACCCGCGCTGATGGCGGGCAACGTCGGCCTCCTCAAGCACGCCTCCAACGTCCCGCAGACCGCCCTGTACCTGGAGGACCTCTTCCACCGGGCGGGCTTCCCGGAGGGCTGCTTCCAGACCCTGCTCATCGGCTCCGGCGCGGTCGACGAGATCCTGCGCGACGAACGCGTCCGGGCGGCCACGCTCACCGGCAGCGAGCCCGCCGGGCGGGCCGTCGCCTCCACCGCCGGCGAGATGATCAAGAAGACGGTCCTCGAACTCGGCGGCAGCGACCCGTACATCGTCATGCCGTCCGCCGACATCGACCGGGCCGCGAAGATCGCGGTCACCGCGCGCGTGCAGAACAACGGGCAGTCGTGCATCGCCGCCAAGCGGTTCATCGTGCACACGGACGTGTACGACGCGTTCGCCGAACGGTTCGTCGCCGGGATGAAGGCACTCACCGTCGGTGACCCCATGGACGAGGGCACGGACGTCGGACCGCTCTCCAGCGAGCAGGGGCGGTCCGATCTGGAGGAGCTGGTCGACGACGCCAAGCGCAGCGGTGCGGCCGTGCTGTGCGGGGGTGAGCGGCCGGACCGCGAGGGGTGGTGGTACCCGCCGACGGTCCTGGCCGGCATCGACCGCGAGATGCGCATCCACCGCGAGGAGGCGTTCGGTCCGGTCGCCACGCTGTACCGGGCCGACAGCCTGGAGGACGCCGTGCTGATCGCCAACGACACGCCGTTCGGGCTGAGTTCCAACGTGTGGACGCGCGACGACGCCGAGGTGGACCGCTTCGTACGGGATCTGGAGGCGGGCGGAATCTTCTTCAACGGCATGACCGCCTCCCATCCGGCGTTCCCGTTCGGCGGGGTGAAACGGTCCGGGTACGGGCGTGAGCTGTCCGGGCACGGAATCCGGGAGTTCTGCAACATCACGACGGTTTGGCACGGTGCGTGAACGCTGCGCGGCTACCATCCGTCTGTGAACCGCGAAGTGACTCTGCCTCTGATCGTCGACGACCGCGGGACCTTGCAGGTGGCTGCGGCGGATGTGAGCAAGCTGCTCCGCACGGTGGGCGGTCGGTGGCTGCACCTTGTCGAGGCCGGGGAGGAGGCTCTCGACGAAGACACGGTCGCTGCGTTGACGATCGAGCTCGCGAAGCTGGCCGACCGGATCGATGTGGCCTGCATTGCGCACAGCAGCGGGGGCGCGTCGTAGGGGTGCCTGTGGTGTGCCGGGTGCCGGTTCGTCGCGGCTGGTCGCGCCCACGCGGCGGAGCCGCAAATTGATACAGCTCCGCGCCCCCAGAGGTCGGCACAGTGAGCGTTGGCCAATGGTGGGCCCCCGCTGATCCGATCTTTACTCGGGGTCCCTGAATTGGAGTAGTCCACCGCGAGATCGTCGCCTGCGCGGGTGATCGTGGGTGCACCACCCCCAGAGGTGAACCACCTTCTGACCGGGGGGCCGAAAGCCTTCCGGACGGCGAAAGCAGGCACGGTTCATGGCGACTTTGTGCAGACCCTCGGTGTCCGTCCCGGAGCACGTCATCACGATGGAGGAGACGCTGGAGCTGGCACGCTCCCGCCACGCCGACCACCCCCAACTGCCGCTGGCCCTCCGGCTGATCGAGAACACCGGCGTGCGCACGCGGCACATCGTGCAGCCCATCGAGGAGACCCTCAAGCACCCCGGGTTCGAGGACCGCAACAGGATCTACGTGGCCGAGGCGAAGGCCCGGGTCCCGGCAGTGGTGCAGCGGGCCCTCGACGACGCGGAGCTCCTCACCAGCGACATCGACGTGATCATCTACGTCTCGTGCACGGGCTTCATGATGCCCTCGCTCACGGCCTGGCTGATCAACGAGATGGCCTTCGACGCCACCACGCGCCAGATCCCCATAGCCCAGCTGGGCTGCGCGGCCGGCGGCGCGGCGATCAACCGCGCGCACGACTTCTGCACGGCCTACCCCCAGGCCAACGCGCTCATCGTGGCCTGCGAGTTCTGCTCGCTGTGCTACCAGCCCACCGACCTCGGCATCGGCTCCCTGCTGTCCAACGGCCTCTTCGGCGACGGGATCGCCGCCGCCGTGGTGCGGGGACAGGGCGGCGAGGGCATCAAGCTGGAGCGCAACGGCTCGTACCTGATCCCCAAGACCGAAGAGTGGATCATGTACGACGTCCGGGCCACCGGGTTCCACTTCCTGCTGGACAAGCGGGTGCCGGCCACCATGGAGCCCCTCGCACCGGCGCTCCAGGACCTCGCGGGACTGCACGGCTGGGACGCCGCTGACCTGGACTTCTACATAGTCCACGCGGGCGGGCCCCGAATACTCGACGACCTCAGCAAGTTCCTGCAGGTCGACCCGCACGCCTTCCGCTTCAGCCGGGCCACGCTCACCGAGTACGGCAACATCGCCAGCGCCGTCGTCCTGGACGCGCTGCGCCGGCTCTTCGACGAGGGCGGCGCCCAGCACCGGGCCCGCGGGCTGCTCGCCGGGTTCGGACCCGGCATCACCGCCGAGATGGCCCTGGGCCGCTGGCACCGGGACGACGAAACGACGTGACATGAGCGACGACACGATCACCGAGACCTTCCTGCCCCCGATCCACGACTGGCCGGCGCGCGACCTGACCGGAGTCGACTTCGACCCGGTGCTGGCCCAGCTGATGCGCGAGGGCCCCGTCACCCGGATCCGGCTGCCCAACGGCGAGGGCTGGGCCTGGCTGGTCACCCGCTACGACGACGTACGCATGGTGACCAACGACCCCCGGTTCAGCCGTGAGGCGGTCATGGACCAGCCGGTCACCCGGCTCGCCCCGCATTTCATCCCGCAGCGCGGTGCGGTCGGATTCCTCGACCCGCCCGACCACACCCGGCTGCGCCGCTCGGTCGCCGCCGCGTTCACGGCGAAGGGCGTGGAGCGGGTGCGCGAGAAGTCGCGCGCGCTGCTCGACGAACTCATCGACGAACTGGTCCAGGACGGGTCGCCCGCCGACCTCACGGCCACCGTCCTCAGCCCGTTCCCCATCGCGGTGATCTGCGAGCTGATGGGCGTGCCGGCCGCCGACCGGCACGGCATGCACACCTGGACCCAGCTGATCCTGTCCTCCTCGCACGGCAAGGAGGTCAGCGAGCAGGCCAAGCAGGAGATGGGCGCCTACTTCGCCGACCTCATCGGCCTGCGGGAGGGCAGCTCCGCCGAGGACGTCACCTCCCTGCTCGGCGCCGCCGTGGGCCGCGGCGAGGTGACGCTCGACGAGGCCGTCGGACTCGCGGTGCTACTGCAGATCGGCGGCGAGGCGGTCACGAACAACAGCGGCCAGATGTTCTACCTGCTGCTCACCCGCCCCGACCTGGCCGAACGCCTACGCGCCGAGCCGGAGATCCGCCCCAAGGCCATCGACGAACTCCTGCGCTACATCCCGCACCGCAACGCGGTCGGCCTGTCCCGCATCGCCATGGAGGACGTGGAGATCCGAGGCGTACGCATCCGCAAGGACGACCCGATCTACGTCTCCTACCTGGCCGCCAACCGCGACCCGGAGGTCTTCCCCGACCCGGAGAAGATCGACTTCACCCGCAACCCCAACCCGCACGTCTCCTTCGGCTTCGGCCCGCACTACTGCCCCGGCGGCATGCTCGCCCGGCTGGAGTCGGAGCTGCTGATCGACGCGCTGCTGGACCGGCTGCCGGGCCTACGGCTGGCCGTACCCCCGGACCAAGTTCCCTTCAAGAAGGGCGCGTTGATCCGCGGCCCGGAGTCTCTGCCGGTGACATGGTGAGCGGCCGATGAGCGCGACAGAGGGCCTGTTGGTCCCTCCGGGCCACGGCCGGATCGTCCAAACCCCCGCCCAGCGCGTGACGTTCAAGGTCACCGGCACGCACTCCCGGACGGCTTCCACCTTCGAGGTGGAGGTCCCGCCCGGCTTCGACGTCGGCGCCCACGTCCACACCCGCAGCGAGGAACTCTTCTACGTCCTCGAAGGCGAACTGGACGTCCTGGCCTTCGAACCGAGGGTACGAACTCCCGACAACTGGCAGCGCTGGGAGTCGAGTTCGGGCACCCGGGTGGTACGAGCCACCCCGGGCACGCTCATCGCCGTACCCCCCGGCTGCCCCCACGCGTTCGCGAACCCGACGGACACCCCCGCGAGGATGTTCTTCCAGGCGTCCCCGCCCCCGGATCACGAGCGCTACTTCGAGGAGCTGCTCGAAATCTTGGGCAGCGGGGGTCCGCCGGACCATGCGGCGATCGAAGAACTCCGGGCAAGATACGACATCGAGCAACTCACGCCTCTGAAACACCGGTGAGTTCGCCGACCTCAGGGGCGCGGGGCCGCATCGATTTGCGGCTCCGCCGCGTGGGCGCGACCAGCACCCACCGGCCCGCAGCCGCACAGCTACCGAATGGGCATCCCAGAGAGCGTCCGAGCAATCACCAGCCGCTGGATCTCACTCGTGCCCTCGAAGATCGTGTAGATCGCCGCATCCCGGTGCATCCGCTCCACCGGGTACTCCCTGGTGTAACCGTTGCCGCCCAGAATCTGGATCGCCTGGGCGGTGACCTTCTTCGCCGTCTCACTGGCGAACAGCTTCGACATCGACCCCTCGGCGGCGGTGAACTGCTTGCCGTTGACCGCCATCCAGGAGGCCCTCCACGTCAACAGCCGGGCCGCGTCGATGGACGTTCGCATATCGGCCAACTGGAAGGCCACACCCTGGTTGTCAATGATGGGCCGCCCGAACTGCTCACGCGTCGTCGCGTACTCGAGGGCCACCTCATAGGCGGCCCGAGCAGTACCGACCGCCATCGCCGCCACCGCGGGGCGGCTCGCCTCGAACGTGGCCATCGCCGCGTTCTTGACCCGCTCGCCACCCTTCTTGGCCCGCTCCCGGGCACGGGCAAGGCGCTCGTCGAGCTTCTCCTTGCCGCCGAGAAGGCAGGAACCGGGAACGCGAGCGTCCTCCAGGACGACCTCGGCGGTGTGCGAGGCACGAATCCCGTGCTTCTTGAACTTCTGGCCCTGCGAGAGACCGGGCGTACCGGGCGGAACGATGAAGGACGCGTGCCCCTTGGAGCCCAACTCGGGGTCCACGACGGCGACGACGACGTGGACGTTGGCGATACCGCCGTTGGTCGCCCAGGTCTTCGTGCCGTTGAGGACCCACTCGTCCTTGGCCTCGTCGTACACGGCACGCGTGCGCATGGAGGCCACGTCGGAGCCGGCGTCGGGCTCGGAGGAGCAGAACGCGGCGACCTTGACATCGTTGGCATCGCCGTACATCTGGGGGATCCAGGTGCCGATCTGCTCCTCGGTGCCGTTGGCGAGGACGCCCACGGCGGCGAGGCCGGTGCCGACTATGGAGAGGGCTATGCCCGCGTCGCCCCAGAACAGTTCCTCCATGGCCATCGGTATGCCGAGGCCGGTGGGGTCGAAGTACTGCTGGGCGTAGAAGTCGAGGGAGTAGATGCCCACCTTGGCGGCCTCTTGGATGACCGGCCAGGGAGTCTCCTCACGCTCGTCCCATTCGGCGGCCGCGGGGCGGATGACGTCGGCGGCGAAGCCGTGCAGCCAGTCCCGGACCTCCTTCTGTTCGTCGTTGAGCTCCATGGTGAACTCGGCCATGTCTCCTCCAGCGGCGGTACACCTGCATGTTACTAGCGGTAACACTAGCTTGTTACCCATCGGTAGGAAAAGTCAACTCCTGATGACTCCTCGGCAGCCCGTTCGATGTCACGCTGAGGTCAGGTGTTAGTTTGCGCAGGCGTCACCGAATCAGCACGGGTGGGGAGAGCTCATGGACACCACGCAGCGGACCGATCAGCAGCGCTCGGCGGACCGCCGCCGGCGTGAGCTGCTGGAGGCCGCCGACAGGGTGGTGCTGCGCGACGGGCCACAGGCCTCGATGAACGCCATCGCCGCGGAGGCAGGCATCACCAAGCCCATCCTGTACCGCCACTTCGGCGACAAGGGCGGACTCTACGCGGCCCTCGCCACCCGGCACACGGACGCCCTCCTCGCCTCCCTGCGGGCGGCCCTGGACGCGCCCGCGGAACGCCGGGAACGGGTCGAGGCAACGCTGGACACCTATCTCGCGGCCATCGAGGCACGGCCCCAGGTGTACCGCTTCCTCATGCATCCGGCGGAGGGTGGACAGACGGCCGACCAGGGCTTCGAGGCCGGCAAGCACTCGATTCCCCTGCTGCGCCGCATGGGCGAGGAGTTGGCCCAGGTCATCGAGGAGCGGGTGGACCTCGGACCGAACAGTCAGCAACTGGCGCGGGTGTGGGGCCACGGCATCGTCGGCATGATGCACGCGGCCGGAGACTGGTGGCTCGGCGAACGCCCGTGCTCACGCGCGGAGTTGGTCAGGAGCCTGGCGGACCTGCTGTGGGGTCGGCTGGCCGCGGCCGGGGACAAGGCCGGCGGGCCGGGCTTCTAGTTCGGGATGGTTCGGGCCGGCTCCGGCTAACTCCGGCGGCTCCAGGAAGCCTTCGCCGCCTCTCTGAGCACCTTGCGTCTGCGCCATCCCGTGAGGTGATCGACATAGACGCGACCCTCCAAGTGGTCGCACTCGTGCTGGAGGCAGCGTGCGAAGAAACCCGTGCCGTGCACGGTCACCGGCTCGCCCGTCACCGTGAAGCCCTCGACCACCGCGTGGTCGTAGCGCTCGGTCCCCGCCTCCAGGCCCGGCAGGGACAGACAGCCCTCCGGGCCGCGGAGCGACACTCCGTCGGTCTCCACCAGGCGCGGGTTGACGAGATGGCCCAGATGACGCACCTCGTCGTCGTCCGGGCAGTCGTAGACGAAGACCCGCAGGGACTCCCCCACCTGGTTCGCGGCGAGGCCCACTCCCTGTGCGGCGTACATCGTTGCGAACAAGTCCTCGACGAGGCTCGCGAGTTCGGGGCCGAAGTCGGTGACCTCACGGCAGGGCGTGTGCAGCGGGGCGTCGCCGAACAGCGTGAGGGGCCGGACGCGCCCGCGGGTGCCCGGAATGGAGCCGTTTCGCATGGCCGCAAGGGTACGGCGATTCGGGAGTGCGAATGGATCTCGATAGGCTGGCCACCACCACGTTGCCGTCAGGCAGAGGCGCGGCGCGTACGCAAGGAGGATCGGGAACTGATGTCAGGCAACTCGGACCCGCTTTCGCCGCGGGCCAAGCTCGCCGTGACCGCCGGCAAGGCGGTCGCTGCGGCGTCGCGTGCCGCGGGCCGCGGCAGCGGATCGGTGATCGGTGGCCGCGTCGCGCTCAAACTGGACCCCGACCTCCTGGCCAGGCTCGCCCAGAGCCTGGACGTCGTCCTCGTCTCCGCGACCAACGGCAAGACCACGACCACCCGGCTGATCGCCGAGGCCCTCGGCGCCGCGGGCCCGGTCGTGTCCAACGCGCTCGGCGCGAACATGCCGGCCGGGATCACCTCCGCCCTCGCGGGCGGCTCGGAGGCGCGCTACGGCGTCATCGAGGTCGACGAGAAGTACCTGGCCGGCGTGGCCCGCGACACCGACCCCAAGTGCATCGCCCTCCTCAACCTCTCCCGCGACCAGCTCGACCGTGCCGCCGAGACCCGCATGCTCGCCGAGAACTGGCGCGAGGGGCTGGCGGGTTCGAAGGCCGTCGTCGTCGCCAACGCGGACGACCCGCTGGTCGTGTGGGCCGCCTCCTCCTCCCCCAACGTGATCTGGGTCGCCGCCGGTCAGATGTGGAAGGACGACGCCTGGTCCTGCCCGTCCTGCGGCGGCGTGATGCAGCGGCCCGGTGACGACTGGTTCTGCGGCGAGTGCGGGTTCCGCCGCCCGACGCCGAGCTGGGCGCTCTCCGGCGACCACGTGCTCGACCCGCACGGCTCCGCCTGGCCGATCCACCTCCAGCTGCCCGGGCGCGCCAACAAGGCCAACGCGGCCTCCTCGGCCGCCGTCGCCGCCGTGTTCGGCGTACCGCCGCAGGTCGCCCTGGAGCGCATGTACCAGGTGCAGGCCGTGGCCGGCCGCTACGACGTCGTGCAGTTCCAGCAGCGCGACCTGCGACTGCTGCTCGCCAAGAACCCGGCGGGCTGGCTCGAAACGTTCAGCCTGATCGATCCGCCGCCCACCCCGGTGATCCTCTCCGTGAACGCGCGGGGCGCCGACGGCACCGACACCTCCTGGCTGTGGGACGTCGACTACACCCGGCTGAGCGGCCACCCGATCTGCGTCGTCGGCGACCGCAAGCTCGACCTCGCCGTCCGCCTGGAGGTCGCCAACCAGCACTTCCAGGTCTGCGACAACCTCGACCAGGCGGTGCAGCAGTGCCCGCCCGGGCGCATCGAGGTCATCGCCAACTACACCGCGTTCCAGGATCTGCGCCGCCGCGTCGGCAACTGACACTCAGGGGACTTTTGTGAGCGACAACAGCCTGCGGGTCGTGTGGATCTACCCCGACCTGCTCAGCACGTACGGCGACCAGGGCAACGTCCTGGTCGTGGAGCGCCGGGCCCGGCAGCGCCGCCTCGACGTGGCGCGCCTCGACGTGCGCAGCGACCAGCCCATCCCGACCTCGGGCGACATCTACCTGATCGGCGGCGGTGAGGACCGGCCGCAGCGGCTCGCGGCCGAGCGGCTGCGCCGGGACGGCGGTCTGCACCGGGCCGTGGAGAACGGAGCGATCGTCTTCTCCGTCTGCGCCGGCTACCAGATCCTCGGCCACGAGTTCATCAACGACCTCGGCCAGCGCGAGCCCGGCCTCGGGCTGCTCGACGTGGTCTCGGTGCGCGGCGAGGGCGCGCGGTGCGTCGGCGACGTCCTCGGCGACATCGACCCGCGCCTGGGCCTGCCGCCGCTGACCGGCTTCGAGAACCACCAGGGCATCACCCATCTCGGGCCGTCGGCCCGCCCGTTCGCCCAGGTCCGCCTCGGCAACGGCAACGGCACGGGCGACGGCACGGAGGGCGCGTACAACGACACGGTCTTCGGTACGTACATGCACGGCCCGGTGCTGGCGCGCAACCCGCTCATCGCCGACCATCTGCTGAAGCTCGCGCTCGACGTGAACGCGCTGCCGCCGACGGACGACCGGTGGTACGAGGCGCTGCGCAACGAGCGCATCGCTTCGGCGCAGCAACCTGCGTGATCACAGTGGCGGGCAGCCGGCCCGACACCTGCGCGCCGGCCTCTCGTAACCAGCCCGTCTGAAACCCCGTCCGCACAGGTGAGCGGGGTCGTCCAGCAGGCGGACGCACGGTGCTGCCCCGCCCCCTGGTGCCGCTAGGGTGGCGGGGTTCGAGCCGGACAATGTGGTCTGGTCCCGGCGCACGTTCAACGGTGAGAAGGTTCTTTCGGGCTATGCGCATTGGTGTCCTCACGTCCGGCGGCGACTGCCCCGGCCTGAACGCCGTCATCCGGTCCGTCGTCCACCGTGCCGTGGCCGACCACGGTGACGAGGTCATCGGCTTCCGGGACGGCTGGAAGGGCCTCCTGGAGGGCGACTACCTCAAGCTCGACCTCGACGCGGTGAGCGGCATCCTCGCCCGCGGCGGCACCATCCTCGGCTCCTCCCGGGTCCAGCCCTCGCATCTGCGGGACGGCGTGGAGCGGGCCAAGGGGCATGTCGAGGAACTGGGTCTCGACGCGATCATCCCGATCGGCGGCGAGGGCACGCTGAAGGCCGCCCGCCTGATGTCGGACGCCGGTCTGCCGATCGTGGGCGTGCCGAAGACCATCGACAACGACATCGCCGTCACCGACGTGACCTTCGGCTTCGACACGGCCGTCGGTGTCGCCACGGAGGCGCTGGACCGGCTGAAGACCACCGCCGAGTCCCATCAGCGCGTGCTGGTCGTGGAGGTCATGGGCCGCCACACCGGCTGGATCGCCCTGCACTCCGGCATGGCGGCCGGCGCGCACGCCATCGTCGTACCGGAACGGCCCTTCGACATCGAGGAGTTGGCCGCTCGGGTGGGCTCGCGGTTCGAAGCGGGCAAGCGGTTCGCGATAGTGGTGGCGGCCGAGGGGGCCAAGCCCAAGGTCGGGTCCATGGACTTCGACGAGGGCAAGAAGGATGTCTACGGGCACGAGCGCTTCGCGGGGATCGCGCGGCAGCTCTCCATCGAGCTGGAGGAGCGGCTCGGCAAGGAGGCTCGGCCGGTGATTCTTGGGCATGTGCAGCGTGGAGGTACACCTACCGCGTACGACCGGGTGCTGGCCACGCGGTTCGGGTGGCATGCCGTTGAGGCTGTGCACCGGGGTGAGTTCGGGAAGATGACGGCGCTTCGGGGGACGGACATTCTCATGGTGTCCCTGGCGGAGGCCGTGGAGACTTTGAAGACGGTGCCCGCTGAGCGGTACGACGAAGCGGAGTGCGTGCTCTGACGTTCGGACCACCCTCACCCCGGTCACAGAGGTGACCGGGGTGAGTCATACCCTGGTGCGGACAGACTTGCACAAGCGCCTCGAATCAGGAGCCGTTGGATGGATCACAGCGGGCACGGCATGACCATGGATCTGCCGCCGTTCACGCTGGGGCGGGGGCTCGCGTGGTCCGCCGACCCGTTCTTCCTGGTCGCCTGTCTGGTGGGGCTCGGGCTGTACGCGTGGGGTGTCGTGCGGTTGCGCAGGCGTGGGGACGCCTGGCCCGTGGGGCGGACGATCTCGTACGTCATCGGGGTGCTCACCATCATGTTGGTGATGTGCACCGGGCTGAACGACTACGGCATGGTGATGTTCAGCGTGCACATGGTGCAGCACATGATCATCAGCATGTTGTCGCCGATCCTGATCCTGCTGGGCGCCCCCGTCACGCTCGCCCTGCGCGCGCTGCCGACCACCGGAAAGGGTCGTAAGGGGCCGCGCGAGCTGCTGTTGATGCTGCTGCACAGCCGGTACATGCGGATCATCACGCACCCGGCGTTCACCATCCCGCTGTTCATCGCGAGCCTGTACGCGCTGTACTTCACGCCGCTGTTCGACTTCCTGATGGGATCGAAGGCGGGGCACCTCGCGATGATGGTGCACTTCCTGGCCGTGGGCATCGTCTTCTTCTGGCCGATCATCGGGGTGGACCCCGGCCCGCAGCGGCCGGGCTATCTGATGCGGATGCTGGAGCTGTTCGCGGGCATGCCGTTCCACGCGTTCTTCGGCATCGCGCTGATGATGGCGTCGGAGCCGATGGTCTCGACGTTCAAGAACCCGTCCGCCTCGCTCGGCATCGACGCGCTCTCCGACCAGACCGCGGCCGGCGGGATCGCCTGGGCGTTCAGCGAGGTGCCGTCCGTCCTGGTGCTGCTCGCCCTGCTGTTCCAGTGGTACCGCTCCGAACAGCGCCAGGCCCGGCGCTCGGACCGGGCCGCCGACCGCGACGGCGACAAGGAACTCGAGGCATACAACGCCTATTTGGCCTCATTGAACGCACGCGGGCGTTGAAGGCTCCGTCTTTCTGACGCATTCAGTAGCATGAAGCGCATCGGGGGAAACCGCAGGGGGAGCGGTGATGACATTGCGCGCGTTCATGTTAATTCGGAGGATCTCCGTCCTGTTGGCATGCGTACTGGTGCTGGGCGGTTGTGACACCGGAACGCCTTTGACCAAGGTGAAAGCAGTAGCCGCGGGAGTGCCTTCTCTCGCGCCCTTCTTCGACGAGGGCAGTGGTCTCGGCAAGGACACCACGGTCCGCTCGCAGGCCGTGCGGGGCGGCCTGCAGCAAGGGGACACGCCCGGGCTGTACGGCGGGACACGGGAGCCGACGCTCTGTGACGTGGCCAAGCTGAAGGCGTTTCTCACGAATCCCAGGAACAGGCAGAAGGCTCAGGCGTGGGCAACCGCCCTCGACCTGACCACGGCCGAGATTCCGGATTATCTGGACCGGCTCACACCGGTTCTCCTGCGTCACGACACTCTCGTGAAGAACCACGACTACAAAAAGGGAAAGGCCGTTCCCTTCAATTCGCTGCTGCAGGCGGGAATCGCGATTCTCGTCGACCAGCAGGGACTGCCGGCCGTGAAGTGCTCGTGCGGAAATCCGCTGCGGCCCTTCGAGGGTGACACCGACCGGATCTCGGTCACGTTCGACGACGGCAACAAGAAGTGGCAGGGGTACGAGCGTTCGTCCGTGGTGGCGGTGCGTCCCGCACCCCGGAAGATGGCGAAGCTCGCCCTCGTCGACGTCGACGACCCCGATACGGGCATCAGCCGGCCGGTCGGCACGACGGGCAGGGCCGACACGACGTTCGACACCCGCGAGCTGCGCGCGGTGCCCCTCCTCGCCGGGACGACCTTCGGGGAGGCGAGCCTGCGGCTGGCCGACCAGGGGCTCGCGACAGGGTACGGCGGCCAGCAGGCGCCGGCCGCCGACGCGCGCGTGACGGCGTCGGATCCGCCGGCCGGGACCGAGCTGCGGTTCGGCCAGTACGTGACGCTAACGGCCGTCGGCGGGAGTTCGTCGGGGAGCGGTACGTCAGGTGGGGGTACGTCAGGTGGGGGCTCGACACCTCCCCCGCCCCCATCGGTCTCCGATCCGCCGTCCAAGGCTCCACCCTCCTCGCCCTCGGGCAGCGGCACCGGCGGCTCCTCGTCCGCCCCGCCGTCGAGCGGGCCGCCCAGTTCCGGGCCGCCCACGTCGAACCCGCCGCCGAGCTCGAAGCCACCGGACAGCACTCCGCCGACGACGACCGTCGCACCGCCGCCGGACACGCTCGCACCGCCGCCGCCGAGAGATCCGGTGACCACCAGCGCGCCACCGCCGCCCAGCGACCCGGTCACGACGAGCGCGCCACCGCCGCCCGGCGACCCGGTCACCAGCAGCGTTCCCGGCACCACCGAGCCCGCGTCGTCCGGGCCCGCTTCGAGCGCGAGCGCCTAGCGCACCGCAGACCCCGGGAGTCACCGGATGCCTTCAGGATCACCGACGTCGGGAGTGGGCCGGGTCATCGCCGGCCGCTATCTGTTGCTCAACCAGTTGGGCGGCGGGGGCATGGGCCATGTGTGGCTCGCCCACGACCGGAGACTCGCCTGCGAGGTGGCGCTCAAGGAGATCGTGTTCCGGGACCTGGACACGGTCGCCGAGGAACGGGAGTCCCGGGTGGCGCGGGCCCGCGCGGAAGCCCGGCACGCGGCCGGGCTGCGGGGCCATCCGAACGTGGTGACGGTGCACGACGTCCTGGAGCACGAGGGGCTGCCGTGGATCGTCATGGAGTACGTGGCGGGCGCCGTGGACCTGCGCGACCTGGTCGACCAGCGGGGTCCCCTCGCACCCGCGGAGGGCGCCCGCGTCGGACTCGCCGTGCTCGACGCGCTGACCGCCGGGCACGAGCGGGGCGTCATGCACCGGGACGTGAAGCCGGCGAACATCCTGCTCGCGCCGGACCGCAGCGGGTCGCCGTACGGCCGGGTGCTGCTCACCGACTACGGCATCTCGGTGCGCCCCGACGGCGGCGAGACCCGGTACACGATGGCGTCCGTGCTGGTGGGGACGTCGGGATATCTGGCGCCGGAGCGGGCCACGGGTGGGCCGCCGACCGCGTCCGCCGACCTGTTCTCGCTGGGCTGCACGCTCTATCACGCCGTCGAGGGCCAGGGGCCTTTCGAGCGGGAGTCGCATCTGGCACAAGTGACCGCGGTGGTCATGGAGGAGCCGCGGCCCGCCGTGCGCGCCGGTGCGCTGGGCCCCGTACTGGCGGCTCTGCTCGCGAAGGATCCGGCGGAGCGGCTGTCCGCGACGGAGGCGGAGGCGGCGCTGTCGGGGATCATCACGCCGCAGGCCGAGTCGTACGCGCGCACCCAGACGGATCTGGGTTCGCAGCCGCCCTGGGCGGGCGTCGCCCCGCCCCCTCCCCCGCCCGGGCCTGGCGTGCAGGATTTCGGGCCGCCCGTCGCGTCCCCGTCAGTCGGCCCGTCGGCGCCCTCGGCGGGGTCGTCGCCCGCCCGGCACCGCCGGGAGGTCCCGCGTGTCCTGCGTGCCGTCCTCGCCGTCTCTCTCGGCCTGGTGCTGGCCCTGGGCGGGGTCTGGTACGCCATGGCGCACCGGACGTCCACCGAGGACACGACGGCGTCGGCGCCGCCGTACGGCTCGGGGGTGGGGCTCGCCGAGCCGCTCAAGGACGGCGACTGTGTGCTCGCCGACTGGCCCGGGGGCCGTTTCCGGGGCACGCCCCGGCTGCGGGTGGACGCGGGCTGTGTCGGGGGTACGCCCGACGGGCAGGTGATGGCCTTCGCGCCGGCCGGGTCCGCGGACGAGGCCAGGAAGACCGGTCCGGCCCGCTGCGAGGAGCGGACGCGGGAGATCCGGGAGAGGCTCGCGGACGTCCGCGCGGTCGCGGTGGTGCCGAGCCCGGCCGGTTTCCGGGCCGCCGGGCGCCGTACGGCCTGTCTGGTGCTCGGCGCGCACGGGCCGGTCTACGGGCCGCTGGGCGCGCACCGCAAGCTCGGCTCGTCCTTCATCGACACCACGAACATGCAGCGCCGGGACTGTCTGCGGGCCCGGACGAACCGGGACGCCCAGCTGGTCTCCTGCACCGGCGCGTACGACGAGAAGGTGCTCGGTTTCACCCGGCTCGGCTCCGACGTCACCCTTCCGGAGGCGCGTACGGAGTCGGACGCGGCTTGCGCGAAGGACGTGCCTCCAGGGGACTACGGCTTCGATCCCTCCGTCTACACGGCCGGGTCCTGGACCAGCGAGGGACCGTGGAAATCGGGCACACATTTCGTCGTGTGCACCGTCCGGAGGCAGAACGGGGGCACCATGGAGGGGGACGAACCATGAGGAGGGTGTCGCGATGCCCGGTTCTACGGACGGCTCGACCAAGACGATGGGGGTGCTCACCGTCGGAGGTCTGGTCGCGGTGACCGCCTACACGGTGGCGCTCGGCAGCAACGGCTGGCTGTGGTTCGGCTGGGTCGTGCTGGGGCTGATCACCCTCGGGATGGTGGCCACGCGCAGCGCCTGAGGGGATCTGGGAAAGGCGGTCACTCGCGGCGCCTGAGCCTCACTCCGTGGTCAGGCGCCCCGCCGAGTGGACACCGGGCTGGTATTTGGGCAGCCGTGCGGTGACCTTCATGCCCGCGCCCACCGCCGTCTCGATGACGAGCCCGTACTCGTCGCCGTAGACCTGGCGGAGCCGGTCGTCGACGTTGGACAGACCGATGCCGCCGGACGGGCTGACCTCGCCGGCGAGGATGCGGCGCAGCAGGACGGGGTCCATGCCGACGCCGTCGTCCTCGATGACGACGAGCGCCTCGGCGCCGGTGTCCTGTGCGGTGATGCTGATGCGGCTCTTGTCCGTGCGGCCCTCCAGGCCGTGCTTGACCGCGTTCTCGACCAGCGGCTGGAGACAGAGGAAGGGCAGGGCGACCGGCAGTACCTCGGGGGCGATCTGCAAGGTGACGGAGAGGCGGTCGCCGAAGCGTGCCCGCACCAGCGCCAAGTAGTGGTCGATGGCGTGGAGTTCCTCGGCGAGGGTGGTGAAGTCGCCGTGCCTGCGGAACGAGTAGCGGGTGAAGTCGGCGAATTCGAGGAGGAGTTCGCGGGCCCGCTCGGGGTCGGTGCGGACGAACGAGGCGATCACCGCGAGCGAGTTGAAGATGAAGTGCGGGGAGATCTGGGCGCGAAGTGCCTTGATCTCGGCCTCGATCAGGCGGGTGCGGGACTGGTCCAGATCGGCCAACTCCAGCTGGACGCTCACCCAGCGGGCGACCTCGCCGGCCGCCCGGACCAGGACGGCGGACTCACGCGGGGCGCAGGCGACGAGCGCGCCGTGCACCCGGTCGTCGACGGTCAGCGGGGCGACGACCGCCCAGCGCACCGGGCAGTCCGGTGTCTCGCAGCGGAGCCGGAAGGCCTCGCCGCGGCCGGTCTCCAGGGCGCCGGCGAGGCGGTCCATGATCTCGGTGCGATGGTGGGATCCGACCCCGTCCCAGACCAGGACCTCCTTCTGGTCGGTGAGGCACAGCGCGTCCGTGCCGAGCAGTGAGCGCAGTCTGCGGGCCGACTTGCGGGCGGTCTCCTCGGTCAGGCCCGCCCGCAGCGGGGGCGCGGCGAGGGAGGCGGTGTGCAGGGTCTGGAAGGTGGCGTGCTCGCCCGGGGTGCCGAGCCCGCCGAGGTTCTGCGGGCGTGCCGTGCGCCGCCCGAACCAGAACCCGGCGGCCAGCAGCGGGAGTACGGCCACGCACAGGCCGGCCAGGAAGCCGCTCATGCCTTCACCTCCGCGCGCAGTTCCTCCGGCAGATGGAAGCGGGCCAGGATCGCCGCCGTTCCGGTGGGCACCCGCCCCGGGGTGGCCAGGGACACCAGCACCATGGTGAGGAAGCCCAGCGGGACCGACCAGAGGGCGGGCCAGGCGAGCAGCGCGTGCAGCGGGCCGGTGCCGGGGAAGCCCGCCATGGTGGCGGCCACGGCGACGAACGCGCCGCCCCCGCCGATCACCATGCCGGCGGCGGCGCCCGGCGGGGTCAGCCGGCGCCACCAGATGCCGAGGACGAGCAGCGGGCAGAAGGACGACGCGGAGACGGCGAAGGCCAGTCCGACGGCGTCGGCCACCGGCAGCCCGCCGACCAGGACGCTCGCGGCGAGCGGCACGGCCATGGCGAGCACGGTGCCGAGCCTGAAGTGCCGTACGCCGCGCGCCGGCAGGACGTCCTGGGTGAGCACGCCCGCGACGGCCATGGTCAGGCCGGACGCCGTGGACAGGAACGCGGCGAACGCACCGCCCGCCACCAGCGCGCCGAGCAGGTCACCGCCGGCGCCGCCGATCATCCGGTCGGGCAGCAGCAGTACGGCGGCGTCCGCGTCGCCGGTGAGGCCGAGTTCGGGGGTGTAGATGCGGCCCAGGGCGCCGTAGACCGGCGGCAGCAGGTAGAACGCGCCGATCAGACCGAGGACGGCCACCGTGGTGCGGCGGGCGGCGACGCCGTGCGGGCTGGTGTAGAAGCGGACGACCACGTGCGGCAGGCCCATCGTGCCGAGGAAGGTAGCGAGGATCAGTCCGTACGTGGCGTACAGCGGGCGCTCCTCGCGGCTGGCCTCCAGCGAGGTCGACATCCCGTTGCTGCTGCCCCGGTCTGCGGCGGGGACGGCTGAGCCCTTGGCGAAGGTCAGCCGGGTGCCGTGCTCGATGTGGTGCGTGCCGGCGGCGAGTCGGACCCGTTGGTCGTCGCGGGCGCGGCCGTCCACCCTGCCGTCGACCGTGACGGTGAGCGGTCGGTCGATGGTGAGGTCGAGGCTGTCGTCGACGGTGACCACGCGCTGTTCGCGGAAGGTGGCCGGTTCCTCGAAGGCGTGCCGGGGGGAGCCGTCGCCCTGCCAGGCGAGGGTCAGGAAGATCGCCGGCACGAGCAGGGCGGTGAGCTTGAGCCAGTACTGGAAGGCCTGCACGAAGGTGATGCTGCGCATGCCGCCAGCGGCGACGGTCGCGACCACGACGACCGCGACGATCCCGCCGCCCAGCAGGTCGGGGGCGCCCGTCAGCACCGCCAACGTCAGTCCGGCGCCCTGGAGTTGGGGCAGCAGATAGAGCCAGCCGACGCCGACGACGAAGGCACCCGCCAGTCGGCGCACGTTCTGCGAGGCGAGCCGGGCCTCGGCGAAGTCGGGGAGCGTGTAGGCACCGGAGCGGCGCAGTGGGGCGGCGACGAAGAGGAGCAGGACCAGGTATCCGGCGGTGTAGCCGACGGGGTACCAGAGCATGTCGGGGCCCTGGACCAGGACGAGGCCCGCGATGCCCAGGAAGGAGGCGGCGGAGAGGTATTCGCCGCTGATGGCGGCCGCGTTGAGGCGGGGGCCGACGGTGCGGGAGGCGACGTAGAAATCGGAGGTGGTACGGGAGATGCGCAGGCCGAAGGCGCCGACCAGGACGGTCGCGATGACGACGAGGGCGACGGCGGTGATGGCGTAGCTGGAGTTCACCGGCGTATCGGTCCTCGGGCTCGGTGGTCCCCGGTCCGCGTGGGTCGCGTGCTCATCGGTCCTCGACCAGGCGCACGAAGTCCCGTTCGTTGCGCTCGGCGCGTCGGACGTACCAGAGGGCGAGCAGGACGAGTGGGGCGTAGAGGCAGAAGCCGAGGACCGCCCATTCGAGGCGGTGTGCGTCCGGCATGGCCGCGAAGACCAGGGGCAGCGGTCCGACGAGCAGGCCGAGGACGGCGAACACGGCGAGCGCGGCGCGCAGTTGGGTGCGCATGAGGGAGCGGACATAGGTGTGGCCGAGGGTGGTCTGCTCGTCGATCTCGGTGCGGGGGCGGTAGTAGCCGGTGGCGCGGCGTACGCGGCGGGGCGGGCCGGTGACGGTGACGCGGCGTTCGGCGGGGTCCTGGCCTGGCACTGTCACGGCCTCCTCATGAGCAGGTCGCGCAGTTCGCGCGCGTGGCGGCGGCTGACCTGGAGTTCCTCGTCGCCGACCAGGACGCTCACCGTGCCCGCGTCCAGGCGGAGTTCGCCGACGTGCCGCAGGGCGACGAGGTGGCGGCGGTGGATGCGGACGAAGCCGCGCAGGCGCCAGCGCTCCTCCAGGGTGGACAGCGGGATCCGTACGAGGTGGCTGCCTCTGTCGGTGTGCAGGCGGGCGTAGTCGCCCTGGGCCTCGACGTGGGTGATGTCGTCGACGGCCACGAAGCGGGTCACGCCGCCGAGTTCGACGGGTATGTGGTCGGGGTCGGGCTCGTGGACGGGGATGCGCGGTGAGCTGCCGGTGAGTTCGGCGGCCCGGCGGATCGCCTCCGCGAGCCGTTCCTTGCGGACCGGCTTGAGCACGTAGTCGACGGCCTTGAGGTCGAAGGCCTGGACGGCGAAGTCCTCGTGGGCGGTGACGAAGACGACCAGCGGCGGCTGGGCGAAGCCGGTGAGCAGCCGGGCCAGGTCGAGGCCGTCGAGGCCGGGCATCTGGATGTCGAGGAAGACGACGTCGATCGCCGCGGCCCCGCCGGGGCCGGACTCCAGGGCGCGGTTGAGCCTGCGCAGCGCCTCGGTCGCGTCGCCCGCGCCCTCCGCGCTGCCGATGCGCGGATCCGCGTGCAGCAGATAGAGCAGCTCCTCCAGGGAGGGGCGTTCGTCGTCGACGGCGAGGGCGCGCAGCATGAACCCGGAGTGTAGGTGGAATCCGGACGCCTGGACATGTGCCGGGCGTGCACGTTCCCGCTGGATACAGTGCGGGCATGAACAGCAGGCCCGCGCCGTTCGACGAGCTCGACCGGAAGATCATCAACGCCCTGATGGCGAACTCCAGGACCAGTTTCGCCGAGATCGGGGCGGCGATCGGGCTGTCCTCGACGGCGGTGAAGCGGCGGGTGGACCGGCTGCGCGAGACCGGGGTGATCACCGCGTTCACGGCGACGGTGGAGCCGTCGGCGCTGGGCTGGCTGACGGAGGCGTACGTCGAGGTGTACTGCGAGGGCGCGGCCCCGCCCCGGCGGCTCGCGGAGGTGGTCCGCAACCATCCGGAGATCACCGCGGCGATGACGGTGACGGGCGGCGCGGACGCGCTGCTGCACGTGCGGGCGCGGGACGTCGAGCACTTCGAGGGGGTGCTGGAGCGGATCCGCGCGGAGCCGTTCGTGCGGAAGACGATCAGCGTGATGGTGCTGTCCCACCTGATCCCGGAAAGCCCCGAAGCCGGCGCGACCCACCCGGCTCCCGAATAAACATCCGAGCGCGCAGCGATGCTGCGTGGGGGATTCCAAAGACGCAGTGTTCCTGCGCAGACACGCAACTTTCATTGCTTGTCGCGCGGCTCCGTCACTTCTTACCTTGGTGTCAACCCTCACTCGTCATCAAGGAAGCGGAGGAACCCCTCTGTGTCCGACTCCCGTGTGCCGCGCCGGCGGCGCTTCCTCGTCTGTGAACCCAGACATTTCGCCGTGCAGTACGCGATCAATCCCTGGATGCGTCCCGACGCCCATGTCGATGTCGACCTGGCCCGGGAGCAGTGGCAGGCGCTGATGAGCGCCTACCGGACCCACGGCCACGACGTCGACGTCGTGGAGCCGGTCCTCGGTCTCCCCGACATGGTGTTCGCCGCGAACTCGGCGGTCGTGGTGGACGGTCGTGTCTTCGGCTCCCTCTTCCACGCGCCCGAGCGGCGCGCCGAGTCCACGCACTACGACACCTGGTTCAAGTCGGCGGGCTTCGCCGTGCACCGTCCCGAGTCCGTCTGCGAGGGCGAGGGCGACCTGGTCTGGACGGGCCGGTACCTGCTGGCCGGCACCGGCTTCCGTACCACCCGCGAGGCCCACCGCGAGGTGCAGGAGTTCTTCGGTCACCCGGTGATCAGCCTGACGCTGGTGGACCCGCGCTTCTACCACCTGGACACCGCGCTGTTCGTGCTGGACGACGGGCACGCGAACAACATCGCGTACTACCCGGAGGCGTTCTCGCCCGGCAGCCGTGAGGTGCTGGCGCGGCTGTACCCGGACGCCGTGCTCGCCACGGCCGAGGACGCGATGGCGTTCGGCCTGAACTCCGTCTCCGACGGCCGCCATGTCTTCATCGCACCCCAGGCGGAGGCCCTCGCCGCCGCGCTCACCGACCGCGGCTATGTCCCCGTACCCGTCGACCTGTCCGAGTTCCGCAAGGCGGGCGGCGGCATCAAGTGCTGCACTCAGGAGATCCGTTCATGACTGCCACCGCCGACGTTCCGGCCCGCGCCCGCACCTCCGCCGACCTGATCAGCGCCGAGGAGCCGGTCCTGGCGCACAACTACCACCCGCTGCCCGTGGTCGTCGCCCGCGCCGAGGGCACCTGGGTCGAGGACGTCGAGGGCCGTCGCTATCTCGACATGCTGGCCGGCTACTCGGCCCTCAACTTCGGCCACCGCCACCCGGCGTTGATCGAGGCGGCCCACCGTCAGCTGGACCGGCTGACCCTCACCTCTCGCGCCTTCCACAACGACCGGCTCGCCGAATTCGCCGAGCGGCTGGCCGAGTTGACCGGTCTCGACATGGTGCTGCCGATGAACACGGGCGCCGAGGCGGTCGAGAGCGGCATCAAGGTGGCCCGCAAGTGGGCGTACGAGGTCAAGGGCGTCCCCGCCGACCAGGCCACGATCGTGGTCGCCGCGGAGAACTTCCACGGCCGTACGACGACGATCGTCAGCTTCTCCACGGACGAGACGGCACGGGCGGGCTTCGGCCCGTTCACGCCCGGCTTCCGGATCGTGCCGTACAACGATCTTGCGGCCCTGGAGGCGGCGGTCGACGAGACGACGGCGGCCGTGCTCCTGGAGCCGATCCAGGGCGAGGCCGGCGTGATCATCCCGGACCCGGGCTACCTCACCGGCGTACGCGAACTGACCCGTCGCAAGGGCTGCCTGTTCATCGCCGACGAGATCCAGTCGGGCCTCGGCCGCACCGGCCGCACGCTGGCCGTCGAGCACGAGTCGGTCGTCCCGGACGTGCTGCTGCTGGGCAAGGCGCTGGGCGGTGGCATCGTGCCGGTGTCCGCGGTGGTGGCCGGGCGGGACGTGCTCGGGGTGCTGCGGCCGGGCGAGCACGGTTCGACGTTCGGCGGCAATCCGCTGGCCGCCGCGGTCGGCACGGCGGTGGTCGAGCTGCTGGAGACGGGTGAGTTCCAGCAGCGGGCCGCGGACCTCGGCGTGCTGCTGCGGGACGGTCTCGCCGGGCTCGTCGGCAAGGGCGTCGTCGGCTTCCGCGCCCGCGGGCTGTGGGCCGGCGTCGACGTCGACCCGGCGATCGGCACCGGGCGCGAGATCAGCGCCCGGCTGATGCGGGAGGGCGTCCTGGTCAAGGACACCCACGGCTCGACGATCCGGCTCGCCCCGCCGCTGACCATCACGGGCGAGGAGCTGGAGTCGGCTCTGGGGACGCTGGCGAAGGTGCTGGCCGAAGGGGCGTGAGCCCGGCGGGCGGGCGGGGTGCACGGGAATCCCGTACGCCCCGCCCGCCCCTCTCCACCTCACGCGACCCACCCCCGTGTCCCCGTCCGAAACCCGTCCGATGCCGCGAAGGGTGAAGATGGGGACATGTGGTGGTAGACCACTCTCAGCGACAGAGAGGTCGGCCTTGGGCGCTCACGAGGAGCATGACGTGGCCCGGCACCGGTTCGACGTGGCCGATGCCGCTCCCTTGCTGCTCGACGCCCAGGGCGTGGTGACCAGCTGGACGAGGGGTGCCCAGCGGCTGCTGGCCTACTCGGCGGGCGAGGTGGTCGGCACCGCGGTCACGGGACTGCTGGCCGCCGCGGACGCGGAGCGGGTGCCCGAGCTGGCCGAGCGGTGCCGCCACGACGGCGGCTGGGCCGGGCTGCTGACCGCACGGCACAAGGACGGCCGGCCGGTCCCGGTCATGGTGCGCATCACTCCGGCGGTGGAACCGGGCGGCGCGGGGCACTGGCTGGTGCTGCTGTCGGACCTGGCCGGGGCGCCCGGCTGGGACATGAGCCGCAGTGTGCTGGAGCAGATGGTCAACCGCTCGCCCGTCGGCATAGCGATCGTGGACGCGAACCTGCGCTTCGTGTGGTCGAACGCGGCCCTGGAGCAGTTCGGCGGCGGACCGGCCCGGCAACGGCTGGGCCGGCGCCTCGCGGAGATCCAGCCGGGGCTTAACGCCGAGGGCATCGAGACCCAGATGCGGCGCGTGCTGGCGTCCGGTGAGCCGGTGGTCGGCTACGAGCATGTGGGCCAGGTGCGGGCGGCCCCGCACCGGGAGACCGCGCACATGATGTCGTTCACCCGGCTGGAGGACGACCGCGGCCATCCGATGGGCGTCTACTACACGGTCGTCGACATCACCGAGCGGCACCGCGCCCGCCAGCGCCTCGCGCTGCTCGACCGGGCCGGCGAGAACATCGGGCGCACCCTGGACATCGAGCGGACCGCCCAGGAGCTGGCCGACGTCGCCGTGCCGGACTTCGCCGACTACGTGACCGTCGACCTGCTGGAGTCGGTGCTGCGGGGCGGCGAGCCGGTGCCGGGCCCGGTCGCCGTCACGGACCAGGTGCCGCTGCGCCGGGCCGGCCACCAGTCGGTCAACGCCGGCGTGCCGGAGGCCGTCGTCGGGATCGGCGACGTCGCCGCCTACCTCCCCACCTCGCCGCCGGTCCGCGCGCTGGCCTCGGGCCGGGCCTGGCGCGAGGAGCGGCTCGACCCGCTCGCCAAGGAGTGGGCCACCCGCATCCCGGGCGGCCGGGAGGCCACCTTCCTGGAGCTGGGCCTGCACAGTGTGCTGATCGTCCCGATCCGCGCCCGTGGCGTCACCCTGGGCGTCACCACCTTCTTCCGGCGCGGCCGCCAGGAGCCCTTCGACGCGGACGACCTGAGCCTCGCCGAGGACCTGGTCTCCCGGGCCGCCGTCTGCGTGGACAACGCCCGCCGCTACACGCGCGAGCGCGACGCCGCCCTGGTGCTCCAGCGCAGCCTGCTCCCGCGCCGGCTGCCCGAGCAGGACGCGGTGGAGGTGGCCGCCTGCTACCGGCCCGCCGACGAGCTGACCGGCCTCGGCGGCGACTGGTACGACCTGATCCCGCTCTCCGGCGCGCGGGTCGCCCTCGTGGTCGGCGAGGTGCCAGGACACGGCATCGACGCCGCCGCGGGCATGGGCCGGCTACGCACCGCCGTACGCACCCTGGCCGCCCTCGAACTGCCCCCGGAGGAGGTGCTGGCCCACCTCGACGACCTGGTCGGACGGTCGGCCCGCGAGGAGGGCGGCGAACCGGGCACGGGCGGGGCCGACGGCATGGTGCGGATCGTGGGGTCCGGATGCGTCTACGTCGTCTACGACCCCGTCGACGGCCAGTGCTCGATGGCCGCCGCGGGCCATCCGGCGCCGGCGGTCGTGATGCCCGACGGCACCGTCAGCTTCGTGGACCTCCCGCAGGGGGCGCCGCTCGGTGTCGGCGGGCCGCCGTTCGAGGCGGTCGAGCTGGCCCTCGCGGAGGGCAGCGTGCTCGCGCTGCACACCGACGGGCTGCTGGCGCGCGGGGAGGACTGGGCCGTCGGCGCGGACCGCGACCGGCTGCGCGGGGCCCTGGAGCGGGTCGCGTCCTCGCTCGACCTGCGCTGCCGGGCCGTGGTCGACGCACTGGTCCCGGACCGGCCGCACGACGACGTGGCCCTGCTGCTGGCCCGCACCCGGCTGCTCGGCGAGGACCAGGTCGCCGACTGGGACCTGCCCGGCGACCCGGCCGTCGTCGCCGACGCCCGCAAGGCGGCGGCCCGGCAGTTGACCGCGTGGGGCCTGGAGGAGCTGGCCTTCACCACGGAACTGGTCGTCAGCGAGCTGGTCACCAACGCGATCCGGTACGCCACCGGACCCATCCGGCTGCGCCTGATCAGGGACCGCGCCCTGATCTGCGAGGTCTCCGACGGCGGCGCCACCGCACCCCATCTGCGCCACCCGCGCACCACGGACGAGGGGGGCCGCGGACTGCTCCTGGTCTCCCAGTTCACCCAGCGCTGGGGCACCCGCTTCGTACCGGAGGGCAAGGTCATCTGGGCCGAGCAGTCCCTGACGGAACCTCCCGGCTGACAGACGGAACCGCAACATATGCCGCATGCCATGGGAAAATGGTGTGATCCCGGCGGTGAGGCGGCGGTCATGACGGTTACGGCGATCGACTACACGGGAGTGTTCCAGGCCCTGCCGGGCATGGTGGCGCTGCTGACGCCCGATCTGGTCTACGCGGACGCCAACGAGGAGTTCCTGCGGATGAGCCGGCGCACCCGCGAGCAGGTCGTCGGCCGCCATCTCTTCGAGGTCTTCCCGGACAACCCGAACAACCCGGCGGCCTCCGGCATGCGCAACCTGGCGGCCTCGCTGGAGCGGGTGCGGGAGACCGGCACGCGGGACGCCATGGCCCTGCAGCGCTACGACGTCGAGGACCCCGAGCGGCCCGGCGAGTGGGAGGAGCGCTACTGGAGCCCGGTCAACGCGCCCGTGCTCGGCCCGGACGGCAAGGTGGCGGTGCTGGTGCACCGGGTCGAGGAGGTCACCGAGCTGATCAAGGCGCGCGGCGGTCCGACCGGCGGCCGGACCCGGGTCCTGGAGGCCGAGCTGTACACCCGCGCCCGGGAACTCCAGGAGCTCAACGAACGCCTCCGGCAGGCGCACGCCCGCGAGCGCGAGGTGGCCCTCGCCCTCCAGGAGGCGATGCTCCCGGCCCGCCGCCAGATGGGCCACCACCGCGCCGCCGTCCGCTACCGCCCCGCGGTCGGCGCGCTGAACGTGTGCGGGGACTGGTACGACCTCGTCGACCTGGTCGGCGGCCACCGCATCGGCGTGGCGGTCGGCGACGTGGTCGGGCACGGGCTCGCGGCGGCCGGCGTCATGGGCCAGCTGCGCAGCGCCCTGAGCGCGGCCTCCCGCGTCGCCGCGGGTCCGGCCGAGGCGCTGAACGTCCTGGGCCGCTACGCCCATGTCGTCGACGGTGCCGAATCGGCCACCGCCGTCACGACGTTCATCGACTTCGACGCGCACACCATCACCTACAGCAGCGCCGGCCATCCCCCGCCGGTCCTCCTGCACGCCGACGGCCGCCTGGAGTTCCTCGACCGGGCCACCGACCCGCCGCTGGACGCCCGCCCCGACCCGGTCCGCAGACCCGAGTTCCGCACGACGTACACCGAGGGAGCGACCCTGGTCCTGTACACCGACGGCCTGGTCGAGCGCAGACACGAGGACATCGACACCGGCCTGACCCGCCTCGCCGACTCCCTGACCCGCCACCGCACGGACGACCCCGAGTCCCTCGCGGACGCCGTCCTCCTCGAACTGCTCCCGCCCGGAGGCGCCACCGACGACACCGCCCTCGTCATCGTGCGGCTGTGAACAAGTGCCGTGCGCCTGCCCGCAGTTGGGTGCGATTGCGACACAACTGTCGGCCGTGTTCCGGCAACCCCTGCCTGCACCTACACTGACAAGCCCACGACACGCCGGTTGACCTGCTAGAACGCGGGGACCCGCCGATCCGCCGGAGTGAGGAGAGCCCCCTTTGTTCTACTACGTACTCAAATACGTGTTGTTGGGACCTCTGCTGAAACTGTTCTTCCGCCCTCGGACCGAAGGCCTGGAGAACGTACCGGCGACGGGTGCGGCGATCATCGCCGGCAACCATCTCTCCTTCTCGGACCACTTCCTGATGCCGGCGATCCTCAAGCGGCGCATCACCTTCCTGGCGAAGAAGGAGTACTTCACCGGACCCGGCATCAAGGGCCGCCTCACCGCGACCTTCTTCCGCAGCGCGGGCCAGATCCCGGTCGACCGCACCGGCAAGGAGGCGGGCCAGGCGGCGATCCGCGAGGGCCTGGGCGTGTTGAGCAAGGACGAACTCCTCGGCATCTACCCGGAGGGCACCCGCTCCCACGACGGCCGCCTCTACAAGGGCAAGGTCGGCGTCGCGGTCATGGCCCTCACGGCCCGGGTCCCGGTGATCCCCTGCGCGATGATCGGCACCTTCGAGGCGCAGCCGCCCGGCAAGGTCATCCCGAACACCCACCCCGTGACCATCCGCTTCGGCAAGCCCCTCGACTTCTCCCGCTACGAGGGCATGGAGAACGAGAAGGCGATCCTGCGCGCGATCACCGACGAGATCATGTACGCCATCCTGACGCTGTCCGAGCAGGAGTACGTCGATCAGTACGCGTCCGCGGCGAAGGCGGAGGCCGAGGCGGCGGGCGTCGCCGAGAAGGAACGCCGGTTCCGCCGGATGCCGCTGGGCTAGAGCGAGCGGATGCCGCTGGGCCAGGGCGAGTTGATGAAGGGGCGGCCGGAGGATTCCGGCCGCCCCTTCACTTCGTACGGCAGTCCGTTACGGCTTGGGCGTGGCGTGCGGGGTGCAGGTCACGTCCTTGGCGTCCAGCTTGCCGGTCAGCAGGTAGGTGTCCACCCGCTGGTTGATGCACGGGTTGACCAGTCCGGTCACACCGTGGGAGCCCGCGTCCTTCTCGGTGATCAGGCGGGAGCCCTTGAAGCGCTTGTGCAGTTCGACGGCGCCTTCGTACGGGGTGGCGGCGTCACGCGTGGACTGCACGATCAGGACCTGCGGCAGACCCTTGTGGGTCCCCACGGTCGGCGGGGTCTGCTGCTTGACCGGCCAGGTGGCGCACGGCAGGTTCAGCCAGGCGTTGGCCCAGGTCATGAACGGGTAGTTCTTGTTGAGCGCCGTGTTGTCCTTGTCCCACTTCTTCCAACTGGTGGGCCACTTGGCGTCGGTGCACTCGACGGCCGTGTAGACGGCGTTGCCGTTCTCCGCGGACGCGTTGCCCGCGGTGTCCGACAGGTCCGGGGCGGCGGCGTCGACCAGCGCCTGGGTGTCTCCGGCGAAGTACTTGCTGAAGACGGTGGCGACCGGGATCCACGACGAGTCGTAGTACGGCGCGCTCTGGAAGAAGCCGATCAGCTCGGCCGGACCGACGACCCCGCCGATGGGGTTCTTCTTGGCGGTGGCGCGCAGTTCGAGCCACTTCGCCTGGACCGCGGCGCGCGTGGTGCCGAGGTGGAAGACGGCGTCGTTGGCGGCGACCCAGTCCTCCCAGTCCTTCCAGCGGCCCTCGAAGGCGACGTCCTGGTCCAGGTTGGCCTGGTACCAGATCTTCTCCTTCGACGGGTTGACCACGCTGTCCACGATCATGCGGCGCACGTGGCCCGGGAACATGGTGCCGTACACGGCGCCGATGTACGTGCCGTAGGAGACGCCCAGGTAGTTGAGCTTCTTCTCGCCGAGCGCGGCGCGGATCACGTCGAGGTCGCGGACGGTGTTCGGCGTGGTCATCTGCGCCAGCATCGCCTTGCCGCTGCGCTCGGCGCAGCCGTCGGCGTACTCGCGGGCCAGCTTGCGCTGCGCCTGCTTGTCGGCCTCGGAGTCCGGCACCGGGTCCATCTTCGGCGCCTTCACGAACTCGGTCGGGTCGATGCAGGAGATGGGCGCGGAGTGGCCGACGCCGCGCGGGTCGAAGCCCACGAAGTCGTACGCCTTGGACGTGTTGATCCAGAGCGGGTTCTTGGTGGTGACCCGGGTCGGGAAGCGCATGCCGGAGCCGCCGGGGCCGCCGGGGTTGTAGACGAGGGCGCCCTGACGCTCCGCCGCCGTCCCGGTGCTGACGGCGCGGTCGACGGCGAGCTTGATCTGCTTGCCGTACGGCTTGGCGTAGTCGAGCGGCACGCTGACCCAGCCGCACTGGATGGGCTTGGCGAATCCCCAGTCCGTGGGGCAGTCCGCCCAGTCGATCCCGGCCTTGGCGGCCCGCTCCGCCGCCACGGTGGCGCCGCGGGTCTCGCGGTCCTGACCGTGCCGGGAGCCGGCGGTCGCGCTCGCCGAGGGTGCGGCGAACGCGCCGGCTATCAGTGTCGCGGTGACGAGAGCGCCGGCCGAGCCGAGCGCGGTCACCCGCCTGTTCGGTCTGATGTCCCTCAAGTGGGACCTCCCCCTACATGATTGCGATTTGGTAAGGGGATCCTTTCGGCTGTGTGCTCCCTGAGAACAGGGTTCGTTGACCTTCTTTGCCAATCCGATAAACGGAGTAGTTCGTCCCGCTCAGCGGAGAAGGCGCCTCACCTGCACAGGCTCACCCGAAGGCCGCGAGCGCCTCGTCGAGCGCCCGCCGCAGCCGCAGCGCGTCCGCGGCCACCGCGGTCACCAGCGCGGCGGGCCCGGCCAACGGCATCACGGCCACCCCGTCCCCCAGCACCCGCGCGCCCACCGGCCGCTCCCCGAACTCCGGCCGTACGACGACCAGCTGCCCCACGGCCCGATACCCACCCAGCACGGCCGGACCGTCCCAGCCTCCCGGCGCCCCGGGCCCGCAGGCCAACTCCTGATCCAGCACCATCCGCCCCGCGACCCGCACGGAAAGACGACTGGTCAGCCGCCCGGGTTCCTCCCCGGCGCGCCCGAGCACCTGCTCCTCGCGCAGCACGAGCCGGGCATCCGCACCGACCTCGACACGCGTGGTGACGTACAGATCGCTGCCGTGCACGGAGATCAACTGCTCGGGCAGCCAGCACAGTTCACCCCCGTCGGCGACATTCAATCGCACGTCGTACCGGGACTCACCCTTCGCCTGTCCCGGCAAGGCGATGGTCGCGGCGGCCGACCCGACGCTCAGCCGGGCCCCGTCCCCCACCTCCGCCTCCACGGCGAAGTGATCACCACCGAGCGGCCCGCTCATCGCCCCGACGAGCATGACCCGCGCCTCGGCGCCACTCCCCCGCGTCCGCCGCAGCGCGAGCGGCCCGTCCCCTTCCAGCACGGGCAACGCGGTACCGCCCCGCCCGTCGTCCCGAGCGAGGATCCGAGCGGTGGCCCGCACCCCGGTCACGGTCATGCCGTCCACGCGGCGAGCCGGCCCCGCACCCAGCCGGCGACCTCGCAAACCCCGGCCTCGGTCCGCAACGACTGGAAGACGACGGGCAGTTCGGCCCGCTGCGCCTTGGCATCGGCGGCCATACGACCGAGATCGGACCCCACGTAGGGAGCGAGGTCGGTCTTGTTGACGACAAGCAGGTCGGCCGTGGTGACACCGGGCCCGCCCTTGCGTGGAATGTCGTCGCCACCGGCGACGTCGATCACGAAGATCTGCGCGTCGACGAGCCCCTTGGAGAAGGTCGCGGTGAGGTTGTCCCCGCCGGACTCCACCAGGATCAGATCCAACGGCCCGATCTCGTCCTCCAGATCCTCGACGGCCTCCAGGTTGGCGGAGATGTCGTCCCGGATCGCGGTGTGCGGACAGGCCCCCGTCTCCACGGCGGTGATCCGCTCGGGCGGCAACACGGCCTCCCGAAGCAGGAATTCGGCGTCCTCGCGGGTGTAGATGTCGTTGGTGACGACGGCGAGGGACAGTTCGTCGCGCAGGATCCGACAGAGGGCGGCGACGGTGGCGGTCTTGCCGGAGCCGACAGGTCCGCCGAGTCCGATACGCAGGGCACGCCGGGTGCCGTCGGGACGGTGGGAGTCGGCGCTGACGGCGGCGGGTCCGTGGTGGTCGTGGTCGAGGTGCATAAGAGCGGCTCCTTACGATCTTTCTCTACGGTGCTTCACGGCTCCAGGGAGCCTTCAGGAGGCGAACAACCGCACAGCCCAAGCGGCATGTGCCTCCGCCCCGATCTCCAACAGAGGCGCCGAAGCCGCGGGCAACGCATTGACCCCGTCGCCGACGACCGCGCGTGCCGCCTCGACCGCCCTGTCCGCAACGCGATCCAACTCCGGCGCCAGCCGAGCCAACACCCCTGTCGCGTCAAAGGGGTCAAGACTCAGCAACCGCACCACCGCACTCGCCGCCCCACTCACACTCTCGTACGCCGCGCAGTACGCCGCGTCCTCCGCGCCCAACCCGGCGGCCCGAGCCACCAGCCCCAACACCACTGGCTGATGCGCCCCCTTGGGGAACTGCCGTGCCAGGGCGTCGAGTTCGGCCGACGGCCAGGTCGCGCGGCCGGCCCGCATCAGCTGGCGTCCGAGTTTCCGCGCGGCCACCCGCAACGCGGGCGAGGGCGTCCGCGCGTCCGTGGCCCTGTCCAACTCCAGCGGATCGACGCCGAGTACCGCGGCGGCGGCCACCGCACCGGACACCAGCCCGGCCGTGTGCAGCCGTCCCCGGCAGAAGTCGGCCAGACTCCCCGCCCCGGTGATCCGCCCGGCCTTCACGGCCGCCTCGGCCCCGCCGGAGTGCGCGTGCCCCCCGGCGGGAAAGCGGCCGTCGGCCAGGACGAGAAGCGCTGCCCTGCTCATCGAAGCCCCCTCATCAGAAGAGGAAGTACCGCTGGGCCATGGGCAGTTCGGCGGCGGGCGTCGCCTCGACGAGCTCCCCGTCGATGTGCACGGCGAAGCTGTCGGGATCGACCCGCACCTGCGGCCGGGCGTCGTTCTCGCGCATGTCGGCCTTGGTGACACCGCGCGTCGACTCGATCGCCACAAAGCGCTTCCCCAGGTCGAGTCGCTCCGGCAGCCCGTCCTCGATCGCCAACGGCGCGACGAAGTTGAACGAGTTGGCGGCGGGGGCCCGCCCGATCGCCCCGAACATCGGCCGCGGCAGGATCGGCTGCGGGGTCGGGATGGACGCGTTCGCGTCGCCCATCTGCGCGTAGGCGATCTGCCCGCCCTTGATGACGAGGTGCGGCTTGACGCCGAAGAACGCCGGTTCCCACAGCACGAGGTCGGCGAGCTTGCCGGTCTCGACGGACCCGATCTCGCGGGCGAGGCCTTGCGCGAGGGCGGGGTTGATCGTGTACTTGGCGACATAGCGACGTACCCGATGGTTGTCGGCCCGCCCGTCACCGGGCAGTGAGCCCCGGCGCCGCTTCATGACATGCGCCGTCTGCCAGGTCCGCATGATGACCTCGCCGACCCGCCCCATGGCCTGCGCGTCGGAGGAGATGATCGAGATCGCGCCGAGGTCGTGGAGGATGTCCTCCGCGCCGATGGTCGAGGGGCGGATCCGGGACTCGGCGAAGGCGAGGTCCTCGGGGACGGCCGGGTTGAGGTGGTGGCAGACCATCAGCATGTCGAGGTGTTCCTCGGCGGTGTTGACGGTGTACGGCCGCGTCGGGTTGGTCGAGCTGGGCAGGACGTGCGGCTCGGAGACGACGGTCATGATGTCCGGCGCGTGCCCGCCGCCCGCACCCTCGGTGTGGTAGGCGTGGATGCCGCGTCCGGCGATCGCCGCGAGGGTGTCGCCCACGAAACCGGCCTCGTTGAGGGTGTCGGTGTGGATGGCGACCTGCACCCCGGTGCGGTCGGCGACGGTCAGGGACGCGTCGATGACGGCCGGGGTCGAACCCCAGTCCTCGTGCAGCTTCAGGCCCAGTACGCCGCCTCGGATCTGGGACATCATCGCCTCGTGCGAGACGGTGTTGCCCTTGCCGAGGAGGCCGATGTTGAGCGGGTACTGCTCCATCGCCGCCAGCATGCGGGCGAGGTGCCAGGGGCCCGGCGTCACGGTGGTCGCCTTGGAGCCCTCGGCGGGACCGGTGCCGCCGCCGACGAGGGTGGTGACGCCGGCGGACAGGGCCTCGTCGGCGATCTGCGGGCAGATGAAGTGGACGTGCGCGTCGACCGCGCCCGCCGTCAGGATCCGCCCGTTGCCCGCGATGACCTCGGTCTCGGGGCCGATCACCAGGTCGGGGTGGACGCCGTCCATGGTGTCCGGGTTGCCGGCCTTGCCGATGCCGGTGATCCGCCCGTCGCGGATGCCGACGTCGGCCTTGACGACGCCCCAGTGGTCGACGATGACGGCGCCGGTGATGATCGTGTCCGGAGTGCCGTCTGCGCGCGTAGCACGCGCCTGGCCCATGGACTCGCGGATGACCTTGCCACCGCCGAACACCGCCTCGTCACCGGCGAGTCCGGGGCCGCCGCTGCGGTCCTCCTCGATCTCGATCAGCAGGTCGGTGTCGGCGAGCCGGATCCGGTCGCCGGTGGTCGGCCCGAACAGGTCCGCGTACGCGGCACGGGAGATCTCAGGCATCGAGGGCACCTCCGGTCTCCCCGCGCAGCCCGGGCACGACACGGGCGCCGGCGAGCGGGACGAGTTCCACGTCGATGGGGATCCCGGGTTCGAAGCGCACGGCCGTACCGGCGGCGATGTTGAGCCGCTTGCCGCGGGCGGCGGCACGGTCGAAGTCCAGACCGGGATTGGCCTCGGCGAAGTGGTAGTGGGAGCCGACCTGGACGGGCCGGTCGGCGGCGTTGAGGACGGTCATCCGCGTGACCTCACGGCCCTCGTTGTAGACGATCGGGTCGTCGGCGAACAGGATCTCTCCGGGAATCATCGCCGCCCCCTCAGACGATCGGGTCGTGGACGGTGACGAGCTTGGTGCCGTCCGGGAAGGTCGCCTCCACCTGCACGTCGTGGATCATCTTGGGGATGCCCTCCATGACGTCTTCGCGGGTCAGCAACTTGCGCCCGGAGGACATGAGTTCGGCGACGGTACGGCCGTCGCGCGCGCCTTCGAGGATGTGCGACGTGATGAGGGCGACCGCCTCGGGGTGGTTCAGCTTCAGACCACGGGCCCGGCGCTTCTCGGCCACGTCGGCCGCCACATGGATCAGCAGCCTCTCTTGCTCGTGCGGGGTCAGTTGCACGTCCCACCTCACAGTCCTCGCTCCGGACCGTGCGGGGTCCGGTTGCCGCGGCCACCCGGGCAAAGTCCCTGGTGGCGTGGATCGGCAGGCTAGTTGGACCGAGTTTCAAGCAAGTTAACCGAGCTGTGATCTCTCAGCTCGCGGTCCGCGTGTCGGACATGCTCATCAACGCCCGTAGACCGTCCTGGAGGACCTCGACGGGCGCGGGCCCGAAGAGGCTCTGCTGGGCGATGAACCCCTGCACGGTGGCGATCACCGTACGGGTGACGTGCTCGGCGGGGATGTCCGGCCGCATCACGCCGGACTCCTGGTACTCCCGGACGACCTGCACCCAGCCCGCCTGAAGGGCCTCGTATCCGTTCCGCGTGATGGCCGCCAGTTCCTCGTTGCGGGCGACCTCCGCCCAGACCTGCATGATCAGCCGCGGGAAGCCCGGCTGACCGTCGACGGTCAGCGACGACCAGATGCCCAGCATCCGCCCCAGGACCGAGCCGACCAGTTCGTCCAGCGGCGGGGGCGGGCTCTGCCGGGTGACCTCCCCGAAGGCCGCGCGGACCTCGCCCAGCACCTCGGCGGCGATCGCGGCGATCAGTTCGTCCTTGCCGCTGAAGTAGCGGTAGACCGCTCCGGCCGACAGGTCCACCTCTTTGAGCACGTCCTGCATCGACGTGGCATGGAACCCGTTGCGGGCGAAGCAGCGGGCGGCGCCGTCGAGGATCTGCCGGCGGCGGGCGTCGAGGTGTTCCTGGGATACGCGGGCCATACCGTCCAAAGTAAAACGAACATTCATTCTTGACAAGCCGCGGGCATCGGCGGGACGGTGGTGGCGCGCCAAAAACGAACGATCCTTCTTTTAAGCGCACCAGAGAGGCCATCGCCTCAGCGACAGACAGCGACACCCATACCGCCAGAGAGGAACCCGTCCCATGTCCACCGCCTCCGCCACCCCCACGCGGGGACACAACCGCCGCCTGATCGCGGTCGTCGTGCTCGTCCCCGTGCTGGCCACCCTGGCACTGTGGGCCTTCGCCTGGCCGGCCGCCCGCACCGCACCCCGCGATCTGCCGCTCGGCGTGGCAGGGCCCACGGCCGCGACGGCTCAGGTGGAGCGGCAACTCGCCCGGCACAAGGGCGCGTTCGAGATCCACCGCTACGCCGACGAGGCCGCCGCCCGGGACGCCGTCGAGGACCGGACCGTATACGGCGCGGTGGTCGTCACCGCCCAGGGCCCCGAACTGCTGACCGCGTCGGCGGCGAGCCCGACCGTGGCCCAGCTGCTCCAGCAGGCGACGGCCGAACAGGCCGCCGCCGCCGGCACCGAGATGAAGACGGTCGACGTGGTGGCCGCCCCCGCCACCGATCCCCGGGGCGCCGCCCTCACCGCGAGCGTGCTGCCCCTCGCGCTGGCCGGCATCATCGCGGGCGCCGCGGTGACCGTGCTCGGGCTGCGCGGGATCCGGGCCGCGGTCGCGCTGTTCGGCGCCGCCGCTCTGGTGGGCGTCATCGCCGCCTCGCTCGCGCACAGTTGGCTCGGGGTGCTCACCGGCGACTGGTGGACGGAGGCCGGGACGCTCAGTCTGTCGACGCTGGCGGTCTCCGCGGCCGTCGCCGGTCTCGCCGCACTGGTCGGACCGGCGGGCATCGCGGGCGTCGCGTTCCTCGTGATGTTCCTCGGCAACCCGTTCTCCGGCGCGGCCTCCGCGCCGCGGATGCTGCCGGAGCCGGTCGGCACGATCGGCCAGTGGCTGCCGCCGGGGGCGGGTACGACGCTGCTGCGCTCGGTGTCCTTCTTCGACGGCGCCGCGGCGACCGGTCCCGCGCTGACGTTGACCTGGTGGGCCGTGCTGGGCCTGGGCGCCGTCCTGCTCGGCGACGCGCTCAGGACGCGCACGAGGGCCTCGAAGCCGGTCGCCGAACGGGAGTTGACGCCCGTCGGCTGACCGCACACCGGGCCACCACAGGGCCGACCGCGCATCCCCGCCGTAGCGGACGGGGATGCGCGGTCCTTCTGTCTGCGGGCGCCTCGCTCTACGAGGCGCCGGTCCCCCGGTGATGCGCCGTGATGCCGAACCGCTGCTGTTCGCGGGGAGCGGACGCGACCTCCCGGACCGTGGAGACGGCGGTGATCACCTGCTCCTCCTCGGCGGCCGCGTCGAGCTCGGCGAGTCGTTCCAGGTCAGCGGCGGAGACGAGGGCGACCAGCGGCTTCCCGTGCCGCGTCACGACGACGCGCTCACCGCCGTACACCACCTTGTTGATCAGGTCGGCGAGTTCAGCCCTGGCTTGCGTCACCGGAATCTCGTAGGCCATACCTCCATCATAACGTCATGTACATCCTGTACATTTTTTACAGAAGCAGCCAGACGCAGATGGAGGGGCACCCATGACCCGACCGACCGCCCGATACGTCCTGCCCGAGTTCACCGAGCGCACCAGCTCCGGGGTCCGGACGATGGATCCGTACTCGAAGTTGCTGGAGGAGCGGATCGTCTTTCTCGGGACGCCGGTCGACGACGTCTCGGCGAACGACGTGATGGCGCAGTTCATGCACCTCGAGTACCAGGACCCGGACCGGGACATCTCGCTGTACATCAACTCCCCCGGCGGCTCGTTCACCGCCATGTCGGCGATCTACGACACGATGCGGTTCGTCACCTGTGACGTGGAGACCATCTGCCTGGGCCAGGCCGGCTCCTCCGCCGCGGTGCTGCTGGCCGCGGGCACGCCGGGCAAGCGGCTCGCGCTGCCGGGCGCGCGCGTGGTGCTTCATCAGCCCGGGCTTTCCGAGCCGGTTGAGGGGCAGGCGAGTGATCTGGCCATCCAGGCCGAGGAGTTGATGCGGACCCGGGACCTGCTGGAGGAGTTGCTGGTGCGGCACACCGGCCGCACGCCGGAGCAGGTGCACGAGGACGTCGAGCGGGACAACATCCTTGATGCGCAAGGGGCGTTGGAGTACGGGCTGGTGGACCGGATCGTCGCCACCCGCAAGTCCACCCTCGCCCCGCCCGCGGGGAGGTGAGCCGCCGGTGCTCCCGCCCGAGCTGCCGCCGCTGCCCGCGTTGACGCGCGCCGAGGGCGAGTTGATCGACCGTTATCTCGACGTGGTCGACCTGCTCGGCCGTATCAACCCGGCGCAGCACGGGGACACGTACCGAGGGCTGCGGGCCGCGCAGGCCCTGGTCTCCAAGGCGGCCGAACTACGTGACGCGTTGGCGCTGATGCATCAGCGGGGCGAGGCCGAGGTGCACGCCCCCACCTTGGCGCGGGCGCTGCGGGTCCTGGACGGCGAGCGCCGCACCGCCCGGCTCACTTTGCCGCCGCGCTCCGACAGTTGACGCAGACGCGGCCGGTTCGGATGTCCGCCGCGCCGTGGGGCGTCCGGACCGGAGGTGAAACGGACCAAATGGTGTACCCCCGTTCGGCGGAGCCGCGGCTACTTTTTCGCGACCGTCAGGCTTGCGCAACGCGCGTGGTTCGAGGGCCGCATGAGGCGTTCCGGCGCTGGTCCGGGGGTCCGCGAGGCTCTGGACGCCGGCTCGAACACGTGGGTGTCCACCCGAACGGGTGAGTGGTGAGTAACAACACAAACCCCCGGTTCCGTTGGGATTTTAGGACATCCATAGGTCAAGATCCCTGTCTGACGACAAGACCCCGCCGCAGCGGCGGGGCGATCCGGGCGGACGCCGAGTCCTGCCGCCGCCCGGATGACAGGTCGACAGGATTGCATCGGCAGGAGTGGAGGACCCAAGCACGACGGGTCGCCGGAACGGTCACGCCATGGCCGGGTCGAGCAGCCCTTGGGGTGAAGCCGCGAGTGTGCGGCCGGGCAACTTCGCCAGCCCGAATCCGACAGGTCATCCTTCACAGGCGGCTGACGAAGGGTTGCGCATGTCTGCGCTCAATCGTGTCCCGTCGCTGATGGCCCGGGCCGGTACGGCCTCCGCTCTCACCATCGCCGCAGTGGGCGGCTCCGTCGTGATCCCGGGTGTCGCCTCCGACGCCGCGGCCGCGACGCCTGCGACCAAGGCACTTCACATCGCGGCTTCCAAGAAGGGCTCCCCGTACAAGTACGGCGCCGCCGGACCACGCCGCTTCGACTGCTCAGGGCTCACGCTGTACTCGTTCAAGAAGGCGGGCAAGAAGCTGCCTCGTACGGCGGCCCAGCAGTACAACAAGACCCACCATGTCTCGGCCAAGGGCCGCAAGGCCGGGGACCTCGTGTTCTTCCACTCGGGCTCCAGCGTCTACCACGTCGGCATCTACGCCGGGAAGGGAAAGATCTGGCACGCCCCGAAGACCGGGGACGTGGTGCGGCTGCAGAAGATCTGGACGAAGAGCGTCTGGTACGGCCGGGTCAGCTGACTCTCCCGCGGGGGTGACGGCGACCTGACACGCCGTCGCCCTCGCGGGGCATGACACAGCCTCAGTCTCCGTCTCCGCTACGGCTCCTGCTGTCCCGCGGTCGTGACCGGCCGCGCCGGCACGGTCCACGGAAGTTCGATGGAGACCGTCTTGCCGCCCTCCTGAGTGGGCCGCACCCGCAAGCGGCCGCCGCACTCCGCGGCCAGCCAACGAATGATCACCATGCCCCGGCCGTTGTCCTGTTGGACAGCGGCCGGCAGGCGTTTCGGAAACCGGGGATGGCTGTCGGTTACCCCGATGCGCAGTTGTTCGTCACGGTCCAGCACGATGTCCACCGTGAAGGTGGGTGACTGGCCGAAGGTGTGTTGTACGGCGTTGGTGGCCAGTTCGGAGACGATGAGCCGGACGGTGTCGGCCACCTCGGTGTCGGACGGCAGCCCCCACTCCGCCAGCGTCGAGACCACGTAGCCGCGGGCGGTGGCGACCGAGGCGGGTTCGCTCGGCAGAGTGACGGATGCTTCCAGGTGGTCTGCCATGGCGAGGTCGTCCCTTTCCCGCGGGACCGGGGTCCGACACAGAGCGGATGGTTCGAGTACGGTCCCGGACTGGTGCTTCGTCGTCAGACTGCCATTTCCGCGCCGGTCACGGGTGGCGATCCACCAAGATATGCATATATCTGTCGCTCAAAGCGGTGAACTCTACGACGGGAGACCGTATTTGGGCGGCCCGAAAGGAGTAAGGAGTGGGCCATGCAGCACGGTCCCGCGGTGCGCCGCCGGAAGCTGGGCGCCGAACTGCGTTCGTTGCGCACCGGGTCGGGGTTCACCAGTGGTGAGGCGGCCCGGATGGTGGGCTGGCACCAGTCGAAGGTGAGCCGGATCGAGACCGGCGCCAGCGGTGTGAAACCGGCCGATGTGCGGTTACTGCTGGACGCCTACGGGGTCTCGGATCCGCAGTTGCGGGAGATGCTCCAGATGCTGGCGGGCTCCGACGAGGGCGGCGGCCGGCACCACTGGTGGCACGCCTATCGCGGGGTGCTGCCGACCACGTACCGCGATTTCATCAGTCTGGAGTCCCAGGCGAGCGCGATGCGCACGCTGGAGACCTCGGTGGTGCCCGGGCTGTTGCAGACGCCCGAGTACGCGCGGGCGGTGACCAGGGCGGCGGTCGGAGGTCTGGACGACGAGCGGCTGGACACGCTGGTCGAGGTGCGGCTGGCCCGACAGGACGTTCTGCGTTCGAATCCACCGCTGAAACTCAGCGCGATCCTCGACGAAGCGGTGCTGCGCCGGGAGATCGGCGGCCCTGACGTCATGTCACGGCAGCTGGAGCGGCTCATCGAGGCGGCTCGCCTGCCCCAAGTGCGGCTTCAGGTACTGCCGTTCACCGCCGGGGCTCATGTCGGCGTCACCGGACCTTTCGTTGTCTTCTCATTTTCGAGCACTTCTGATCTGGACGTGGTTGTTCTCGACCACTTGACGAGTAGCCTCTACCTCGAACGGAAAGAAGACCTCCAGGCCTACACCGAGGCCTTCAACACCCTTCAGATCTACGCCCTTTCACCCGAGGACTCGTTGGATTACATCGCCGGGATAGGTGACGGCGCGTAAGGAGGCACCATGTCAGCACTGCCTCGGAACGTACCTTCCAGTACCGATCTGCACGGTGTGCGATGGCTGCGCAGCAGCTACAGCACGGGAGCGAACAACTGCGTCGAGACGGCGCTGCCCCGCTCCGGCCCCTTCGCGGGGATGCTCGCCGTGCGCGACTCCAAGGACGCGACAGGACCCGTCCTGCTCTTCTCCCCCGAGAGCTGGGCGGGCTTCACGGCCGCGTTCGAGGCCTGATCGGTTCCGTGTCCGGGACCTGATCAGTTCTGCATCCGGCGGCGCACGGCCGTGTCACGCCGACTCATGGTCGCGTCTCGCCGATCACACGTACAGCGCGTTCGATCTGCGCCTCGGAGAGGTCCGCGCGGGCGGTCAGCCTGAGCCGTGAGATGCCGTCGGGCACGGACGGGGGGCGGAAACACCCCACGACGAGCCCCTCGGCACGGCAGCCGGCCGCCCACCGCACGGCCCCCTCCGGGGACGGCGCGCGCACGGAGACCACAGCGGCGTCGGGGCGTACCGCCTCGTGCCCCGCGGCGGTCAGCCGTGCGTGCAGTTCGGCGGCCACCGCACGCGCGCGTGCCGCCCGCTCCGGCTCCCGGCGCAGCACTCCCAGGGCCGCCAGGGCGGCGCCCGCCGCGGCGGGCGCGAGGCCCGTGTCGAAGATGAACGTGCGGGCCGCGTTGATCAGATGGTCGATCACCCGCGCCGGGCCGAGAACAGCTCCGCCCTGACTACCGAGCGACTTGGACAGCGTGAGAGTTACGACCACGTCGTCGGCGCCCGCGAGCCCCGCCGCGTGCGGGGCACCCCGCCCACCGTCCCCGAGGACGCCGAGCCCGTGCGCGTCGTCGACCAGCAGTCCCCCGCCGTGCTCCCGGCACACCCCGGCGAGGGCGGCGAGCGGGGCCGCGTCGCCGTCGACCGAGAAGACCGTGTCGGACACGACGACCGCCGGGCCCTCCTGCCCCTCGTGGGTCCGCAGCGCCTTGCGCACGGCCTCCGTATCGGTGTGCGGGACCACCTGCGTGGCGCCCCGGGCCAGTCGGCAGCCGTCGATGAGGGAGGCGTGGTTGCCCGCGTCGGAGACGATCAGCGAGCCGTGCGGGGCCAGGGTCGTCACCGCGGCGAGGTTGGCCGCGTAGCCCGAGGAGAAGACCAGCGCCGCCTCGAAGCCGCAGAAGTCGGCCAGCTCGCGCTCCAGCTCCGTGTGCAGCTCCGTCGTCCCGGTGACGAGCCGCGAGCCGGTCGAACCGCCGCCCCAAGTGTACGCCGCCCGCGCGGCTCCCTCGGCGACCTCGGGATGGTGCGCCAGACCCAGGTAGTCGTTGCTCGCGAGATCGAGGAGCGGGGAGTCGGCCGGGCGCGGGCGCAGGGTCCGTACGAGCCCGGCGCGACGGCGCACCATCGCCTGCTCGTCGATCCAGCCGAACGCCATGGCTCCTCCGGGCTTTTGTAGGCAGTGGACAGACACTAGCCGCAGGTCGCGCCGCCCAGGATGTGGCAATACACACACGACGAAGTCCCTTCGTTGTGTGAACTCTCCTTGGCCGAAAGCCGCCCGGTAGGACAGGATCGGCTCTCATGGACCTGCTGAACACGCTGGTGGACAAGGGGCTTCGGCGCGAGCTGCCGACCCGCGAGGAGGCCCTTGCCGTCCTCGCCACTTCCGACGACGACGTGCTCGATGTGGTGGCCGCGGCCGGCAAGGTACGCCGGCACTGGTTCGGCCGTCGGGTGAAGCTCAACTACCTCGTCAACTTGAAGTCCGGACTGTGTCCGGAGGACTGCTCCTACTGTTCCCAGCGGCTCGGCTCCAAGGCCGACATCCTCAAGTACACCTGGATCAAGCCGGACGAGGCGTCGAAGGCGGCGGCGGCCGGTTTGGCGGGAGGTGCCAAGCGGGTCTGCCTGGTGGCGTCCGGGCGCGGGCCGACCGACCGTGACGTGGATCGGGTCTCGGACACGATCAAGGCGATCAAGGACCAGAACGAGGACGTCGAGGTGTGCGCCTGCCTCGGCCTGCTCTCCGACGGCCAGGCCGAACGGCTGCGGGCGGCGGGCGCGGACGCGTACAACCACAACCTCAACACGTCCGAGGGGACGTACGGGGACATCACGACCACGCACACGTACGCCGACCGCGTCGACACCGTGCAGAAGGCGCACGCGGCCGGTCTGTCCGCCTGCTCCGGTCTGATCGCGGGCATGGGCGAGACCGACGAGGACCTGGTCGACGTGGTCTTCTCGCTGCGCGCGCTTGACCCGGACTCGGTCCCGGTCAACTTCCTGATCCCGATGGAGGGCACCCCGCTCTCCCAGGAGTGGAACCTCACCCCGCAGCGCTGCCTCCGCATCCTGGCGATGGTCCGTTTCGTGTGCCCCGACGCCGAGGTCCGCATCGCGGGCGGCCGCGAGGTGCACCTGCGCACGATGCAGCCGTTGGCCCTGAACCTCGCCAACTCGATCTTCCTCGGCGACTACCTCACCAGCGAGGGCCAAGCCGGCCACGCCGACCTGGAGATGATCGCGGACGCCGGCTTCGAGGTGGAGGGCACCGACCAGGTGACGCTGCCGGAGCACCGGGCGACGGTCGGCGGGGGCTGCGGGTCGCACGAGAGCGCCGGATGCGGATCCCATGCGGGCGGCGGGTGCGGGTCGCACGAGGACGGCGGAGTCTGCGGTACGGCGACGCCCGAGTCGGCGTCTGCGTCTGCGTCTGCGTCTGCGTCTGCGTCTGCGTCTGCGTCTGCGCTGAGCGAACCCCGTACCGACCTCGTATCGGTCCGCCGCCGTGGTGCCGGAACGGACCTCGCGCCCAATGCCTGACCTGCCCGTCTCCGAACTGCTGGAGCTCGACCGGCGGCACGTCTGGCATCCCTACGGGCCGATGCCGGGCCGGCAGGAACCGCTCGTCGTGGAATCGGCGAGCGGGGTCAGGCTGAGGCTGCGCGGGGCGGACGGGAGCACGGACGACCTCGTGGACGGCATGTCGTCCTGGTGGTCGGCGATCCACGGCTACAACCACCCGGTGCTCAACGAGGCCGCCCGCGAGCAGCTCGGGCGGATGAGCCACGTGATGTTCGGCGGGCTGACGCACGAGCCCGCGGTGCGGCTCGTGAAGCACCTTGTCGACATGTCGCCCGATGGCCTGGAGCATGTCTTCCTCGCCGACTCCGGCTCGGTGTCGGTCGAGGTCGCGGTCAAGATGTGCCTGCAGTACTGGCGTTCACTGGGCCGCCCCGCGAAGCAACGCCTGCTGACCTGGCGCGGCGGCTATCACGGCGACACCTGGCAGCCGATGTCGGTGTGCGACCCCGAGGGCGGTATGCACGAACTCTGGTCCGGGGTGCTGCCCCGCCAGGTGTTCGTGGACGCGCCACCGGCCGAGTACGAGGAGTCGTACGCCGACCAGCTGCGCTCGGCGATCGAGCGCCACGCCGACGAACTGGCCGCGGTGATCGTCGAGCCGGTGGTGCAGGGCGCGGGCGGGATGCGGTTCCACGCCCCCGCGTATCTGCGGGTACTGCGCGAGGCGTGCGACGCGCATGACGTGCTCCTGGTGTTCGACGAGATCGCCACCGGTTTCGGGCGAACGGGCGCGCTCTTCGCGGCGGACCACGCGGCCGTGACGCCGGACGTGATGTGCGTGGGCAAGGCCCTGACCGGCGGCTACCTGACGATGGCGGCAACGCTGTGCACCGCGCGCGTTGCCGACGGCATCTCACGGGGCGAGGTCCCCGTCCTCGCCCACGGCCCGACCTTCATGGGCAACCCGCTCGCCGCGTCCGTCGCCTGCGCCTCGATCGAGCTGCTGCTCGCGCAGGACTGGCAGGCGGAGATCAAACGGATCGAGACGGGTCTACGGGACGGACTGGCACCGGCGCGTGAGCTGCCGGGCGTGCGGGATGTCCGGGTCCTGGGCGCCATCGGGGTGGTGCAGCTCGACCACGCCGTCGACATGAAGGCGGCCACGGAGGCGGCGGTACGCGAGGGCGTGTGGCTGCGGCCGTTCAGGGACCTGATCTACACGATGCCGCCGTATGTGACGGGTGACGCGGATCTTGCCCGGATCGCGGGTGCGGTGTGTGCGGCTGCGCGGGAGGGATGAGATGTCGGTACTGGTGATCACGGGAACGGGCACGGAGGTCGGCAAGACGGTCACGACGGCCGCGGTCGCCGCCGCGGCGCTCGCCACCGGTCGCTCGGTGGCCGTGCTGAAGGCCGCGCAGACGGGGGTACGGCCGGACGAGCCCGGGGACGCGGCAGAAGTCGCGCGGCTCGCGGGCGCCGTGACAACGGCCGAACTCGCCCGCTATCCCGACCCGTTGGCACCGGCGACGGCCGCGCGGCGGGCCGGGCGGGCGCCGGTGCGTCCGGCGGAGGTCGCCGAGGCCGCCGCCAAGCTGGCCACCGAGCACGATCTGGTGCTGGTGGAGGGTGCGGGCGGGCTGCTCGTCCGGTTCGACGCGGAGGGCGGCACGCTGGCGGATGCGGCGGGGCTTCTCGGGGCGCCGGTTCTGGTCGTGGCGTCGGCGGGCCTGGGCACGCTGAACACGACGGAACTGACGGCCCGTGAACTCCGTTCCCGCGACCTTGAGTTGGCGGGCGTGGTGATCGGCAGCTGGCCGAACTCACCTGATCTGGCGTCGCGTTGCAACGTGGCCGACTTGGCGGAGGTCTCCGGCGCGCCGCTGCTGGGTGCCGTGCCCGCCGGGGTGGGTGCGTTGTCGCCGACCGACTTCCGTACTGCTGCGCCGACTTGGCTGGCGGCGCGGTTGTCGGGGACGTGGGATGCGGAGGCGTTCGGGGTGCGGGAGGCGCCTTAGCGGTGCCTTGCAGTGCGCTTGCGGTGTCCTCGCAGCAGCGCCCGGAGAAGCCTCGCGACGGACCTATCCAGTGCCCTGCACGCCACCACCCCCACCCAACAACCGAACCAGGTCGATCCGCGACCGAATCCCCAACCGCGTGAAGACACCCCGCAGATGGTGGTCGATCGTGCGCGGGCTCAGGGCGAGGCAGGCAGCGATCTCGCGGTTGGTGGCGCCGTCGGCTGCCATGCGGGCGATCAGGAGTTGCTGGGCCGTGAGGCGAGTCGTGGGGTCGGCGGCGCCGCCGTGGGCGGGGGTCGCGGGGGCGCCGAGGGCGCGGAGTTCGGCGCGGGCCTGGGTCGCGCAGTGTGGGGCGCCGAAGGAGTCGAAGGCTTCCAGGGCGCTGTTCAGGCGGTCGCGGGCCTCGGTGCGGCGGCGCAGTCGGCGTAGCGCGCTGCCGAACAGCAGCTCTGTGCGGGCGCGTTCGAAGTCCCGGGTGCCGTGTGCGTGGAGGTCGAGGGCGGCACGGTAGTGCTCGACGGCCTCGGCGCCGGGGGCGAGCAGGGCGCGGCAACGGGCGCTCAGGGCAAGGTCGTCCGGACTGCGGACGGCGCTCGCCCACCGGTCGTAGTCGGCGTGGGCGGCCCGCGCCACACGCGTGTCGCCGGTACGGGCGGCGGCCTCGACGTAGTGCGGGGTGGCGAGGTGCCGGATGGCGCGGTGCCCGTGCCCGGGGCCGAACCCGGCGAGCGCGCGCAACCGCGCCGCGGCGCCGGCGAAGCGGCCGGCCGCGAGATCGAGGTAGGCGAGCGCCCACTGGGCCAGCGCGGCGGGCAGACCGAGGCCGTGGGTGAGGGCGTACGAGCGTGCGGCGGCGGCCCGTTCGCGGCAGGTGTCCTCGTCGCCGGTGAGGGCCGCGAACATGGCGAGGGCGGCCTGCAGATGGCAGGCGCCGTTGTCCTGCCCGGTGGCGTGGGCCTGGCGCAGGGCGTCCAGGGCGGTGGCCGCGCCGGCGTGCGGACGTCCGGTCCAGAAGTCGGCGTAGGCGCGGAACTCCAACGCCTGGGCGACGGTGGCGGTCGCACCCCGCGCCCGCGCCGAGGAGACGGCCCGTACGGTCGCCGTGGCGGCGAGGGTGTGGTCCCCGAGCATCAGCGCGGCGATCCCGGCGTGGACCAGGAGCGTGGGGTCACCGCCCGGCCCGCGGTGCCCGGCCGCCGTCCGCAACAGCTCCCGCGCGTCCTCGTACCGCCCCTCCACGGCAGCCGCGAGACCGCCGAGTGCTCCGGGCGGCCCGACACCCAGCCGCCCGGCGACCTGGACGGCCTCCCGGCAGCGCCGCAGATCTCCGGTGTAGACGGCGGCCTCGGCGGCCCGGGCGAGGAGGTGTACGGCGGAGTCGGGGCGGTCGGGCATCTCGACTCCCCGATCAGCACCACCGGGTTGGCCCGGCAGCGGTGCGGCGATACGCCGACACGACGACACCCTGTCGGCCTGACCCGGTGCGGGGGCCTCCGGTCCCCTTTCGGCCGGACGAAGAACGGACGCCGTGGCGGAACCGCCGCCGAGCGAGGCCGACGGTCTCCCGCCGATGCCGCCCAGGCCGGAACCTGTCGCGGTGGTGACTCCTTCGGCCGACGCCGCCTCTCCCCCGCCGGCGCTGGCCGCTGAACCGTTCCCTCTGATGCGTCCCTCACCCCCACCGCCCCGTTGGACCGCGGCCGCGACCAGCGCGTCGAACGCCTCCGTCGCGTTCCCCGCGCGTAACGCGAACAGGCCAGCCAAGGCGTCGTCCTCCGCTGCCGTGGCCGCGAGACGGCGTGCCCGGTCGCCGTCGCCCGCGTGCCAGGCGTCCGTGGCGGCGCGGGCGAGGAGGCGGGCGGTCTCGGTCCGGTCGGGGCAGAGGGTGGCGGCGCGTTCCATCAGGGCGCGGGCCAGGGTCAGTTGGCCGGCGGTGCGGGCCTGGTCCGCGGCGGCGCGCAGTTCCGAGGTGAGCCGGCCGCTCGGGCCGAGGGCGCCCGCGCCGCGGTGCCAGGAGCGGCGGGGCGTCTCGCCGTCGGCGCGCAGGACGCGTGCCAACAGGCGGTGGACGTCGCGTCGGTCCGCCGGGGACCCGGTCTCGTACGCGGCGATCCTGGTCCAGGCGTCGCGGAAGACGACACCGCCCGCCCCGGCGTGCGCGATGCCCGCGGCCTCGGCCCATTCCAGGGGGCGGGTGTCCAGGCGGGCGGCGGCGGTCGCGCGGAGGAAGGCGTGGGTGGCCAGGGGGTACTGGTCGGCCGCGGCCAGCAGCAGGAGCAGGCGGGTGTCGTCCGGGAGGGCGCGGATCTCCGCGCGGTGGGCGTGCAGGAGGGCCGGGGCCAGCTCCGCGGGGTCCGTGGGGAGCGGGTCGTGGCCGGACGTCTGCCGCTCCGTCAGTCGCGGTACCGCCTCGGCGGCGGCGCGCGGATCGCCGTAGACGGCGTGCAGCATCCGTACCCGGACGCCTTCGGGGAGCATCGGAGCCAGTTGGCGCCACGCGTCCGTGGGGGGAGGCGGTGGCGAAGTGCGGTCGAGCGGCGGGGGGTTCACCGGATACACCACACAACTGACGTTACTGGCGAGTTAATTGACCCGTAAAGACCGGCGATTTCACCGATGCGGCGCGCGTAGACCCGCGCTGACACTCCTGACGATCCCCATCCGTTTCAGGAGGCCCCATGCAGCGCCACAAGCGTCGTATCGCCACCGCCCTTTCGGGAGTTGTCGCCACGCTCCTGCTGTCTCTCTCCCTGGCCGCCACACCCGCTCAGGCGGCCACCCACAACCCGGTCGTGTTCGTGCACGGTCTGAGCGGTTCGGCCAGCGGCTGGGACGACTGGGTCGCCGACTTCGAGGCCGACGGCTACTCCTCCTCCGAGCTGTTCGCGTGGTCGTACGACTGGGGACAGTCCAACGCCACCAGCGCGCAGCAGCTGGCCACCGAGATCAAGAGCGTGCTGGCGCGGACCGGTGCGTCCAAGGTGGACCTCGTCGCCCACTCGATGGGTGTGCTCAGCACCCGCTACTACCTCAAGAACCTGGGCGGGACGGCGTACGTGGACGACTTCGTCTCGGTCGCCGGTACGAACCACGGGACGTCCATCGCCTCGTTGTGCGCCTGGCTGTACACGTCCTGCAAGGAGATGCAGACCGGCAGCGCGTACGTGACCGCGCTGAACTCCGGAGACGAGACGCCGGGCAGTGTCTCGTACGCGAGCTACTGGTCCGACTGCGACTCCGCCGTCGTCCCGAACAGCTCGGCCCTGCTGAGCGGCGCGACCAACGTCGACGTCGGGTGCATCTCGCACACCGACACCAACAACGACCACGGCGTCTACACCCAGGTCCGGGACTTCATCGCCTGACCCGCCGAAAGGGTGCGCGGGGCTGTTCCGGGGGACAATCGCGGTAAGGCGTCCGGTGAGGGAGGTCCTCATGCCGCAAGGGTCCACCGGTTCCGCGAAGGTCACGCGGGGCCCCGTGCACCATCCGCTGTTCGCCCGCTACTACGCCAAGGTCAGCGTCGGCGCCGAGACCCGGATGGGCATGGGCGGGATACGCGACCGGCTGCTCGCCGGACTGTCCGGCCGGGTCATCGAGATCGGCGCGGGCAACGGGCTCAACTTCGCGCACTATCCGAGTACGGTCGCGGAGGTCGTCGCCCTCGAACCGGAGGCCCTGCTGCGGCAGTTGGCGGTCGAGGCCGCCCTGCGCGCGGAGGTGCCGGTCGATGTCGTACCGGGCGCGGCGGAGGCGCTGCCGGTCAAGTCCGAGGCCTTCGACGCGGTGGTGCTGTGTCTGGTGCTGTGCAGCGTCCGGGATGTGCGGCGCGCCCTCGGCGAGGTGCGGCGGGTGCTGCGGCCGGGCGGTGTCGTGCGGTTCTTCGAGCACGGCAGGGGCGGCGGCCCCGCGATGACCGTCACCCAGCGCGCCCTGGACCGCACCCTGTGGCCACCCCTGAACGGCGGCTGCCATCTGGCCCGCGAGCCGATCGCCGCACTCCGGGACGCAGGCTTCGAACTCGGCCCCTACCGGCGGCTGTTGATGCCGGAGAAGGGACCGCGCCTGCCCACCTCGTACTGCGTGCTGGGCACGGCCTGGCGATCACCGGAGGTCACGGAGCCGACCGGATCGGCCGCACCCACAGGGCCCACCGCCGGCGAGTGATCACAGCGTCCACTGACGCAGCTCCTCCGCGATCTCGTGCACCGTCGCCTCACCGTTCTTGACCAGCCGGGCCAGATCGCGGACCTGTTCGGGCGAGGTGGCGACCTTGAGGCCGCTGGCGACCAGGTAGGCGTATGCCACGGCGGAGGCGAAGAGGGCGTTGGAGCGCTCCAACGCAGGGACGTGGATGAGGAGTTGGAGCAGCGCGGCGGCACGCGCGGGCGGGGTGTCGTAGACGGGAACGTCGAAGATCTCGGCCTCGTGGCGTGCCACGGCGGCGACCAGGGCACCCCAGTCGGTGACCTGGGGGTCCCCCGGTGTCTTCTGTTCGGCGAGCATGAGGAGCCAGGCAAGATCGATTCTGAGACTGCTCAACGGCTCAGCGGCGACCTTCGCGCGGCGGTTCCTTCTCCGTGCCGAACTCCTCGGCGAAGACGGACTCGTACTGCTTCATGAAGTCGGCGGCGGCGTCCACGAAGGTGTGGCCGACCTCTCCGGTGTCCTGTCTGACCAGCTCTTCGATGTAGCGGTTGACGCTCATGCCGCGGGCCAGGGCGCGTTCACGGGCGGCGCGGGCGGTGCCCTCGTCCACTCTCACGTTCAGCTGGGTCTTCGCCATACCCATGACGCTAGCGCCGAACAGCTAGCACCGGCAAGGGGTACGCCAGTACGAAATCCGGGACGAAAGGGTCCACCGTCGGGTGGAGCGTGCCCCTTACATCCGTATCAGGGACCCGACCTGCGGTGGAGACCGCCCGGGACTTCCGGGGGATTCCGCGTGTGCTCTGGATCACACTAGGCTCGGCGAGGACGAGCGAGTCGCGGTGCCCACGAGCGAGGAGACGGCTTTGTCCACACCTGCTGCGCAGTACGTCCCCGGCCATGCGTCGGCGGGCGGGATCGCGGCCCGCGCCCGCGGTCTGACCAAAGCGTACGGCTCGGGCGAGACGACGGTGCTCGCCCTCGACTCGGTGGACGTGGACATCGCGCGGGGCCGTTTCACCGCCGTCATGGGGCCCTCGGGCTCCGGGAAGTCCACGCTGATGCACTGTCTGGCGGGGCTCGACAACGTGTCGGCCGGTCAGGTGTGGCTCGGCGACACGGAGATCACGGGGCTGCGCGAGAAGGAGCTGACCCGGCTGCGGCGCGACCGGATCGGGTTCATGTTCCAGTCGTTCAACCTGATCCCGACCCTCAACGCGCTTGAGAACATCACCCTGCCCATGGACATCGCGGGCAAGAAGCCCGACGAGAAGTGGCTGGACCAGGTCATCGACACCCTGGGGCTGCGGGACCGGCTCAAGCACCGGCCCTCCCAGCTCTCCGGCGGCCAGCAGCAGCGCGTGGCCTGTGCGCGGGCACTGGCCTCCCGGCCCGAGCTGATCTTCGCCGACGAGCCGACCGGCAACCTCGACTCGCGCGCCGGTCTTGAGGTGCTCGGCTTCCTGCGCGAGGCCGTCGACCAGTTGGGGCAGACCGTCGTCATGGTCACCCACGACCCGGGCGCCGCCGCCCACTCCGACCTGGTGCTCTTCCTCGCGGACGGACGGATCGTGGACGAGATGGAGCGGCCGACGGCGGAAGCGGTGCTGGAGCGCATGAAGCGCTTCGACTCCCTGCGCGGCCCGTCGGACGGGGACGGATCCGCCGCCTCCGCCGACGTGAACCTCGACAAGGACTGAACCGGTGCTCAAGGCGACCCTCCGCAGCTTCCTCGCCCACAAGGGGCGGCTGCTGCTCTCCGCGCTGGCGATCGTCCTGTCCGTGGCGTTCGTCGCGGGCAGCCTGATCTTCTCGGACACGGTCACCCGCACCTTCGACCGGCTGTTCGCCTCCACCTCCGCCGATGTGACGGTGGAGGCCAAGGACGACCTCTCGTCGCAGGTGCCGACGGGGGCCGCGCAGACCGTGCCGGCCGCGCTCGTGGACCGGGTGGCGAAGGTGGCCGGTGTCGCGTCGGCGCACGCGGACGTGGGCGTCGAGAACATCACGGTCGTCGACAGCAAGAACAAGTCGGTCGGCCCGACCACCGGCGCACCCACCATCGCCTCCGACTGGTTCCTCACCGACCGCAGCCCCGTGAAGCTGACCTCGGGCCATGCCCCGCGGGGCGGCGGCGAGGCACTCCTGGACGCCGACACCGCCGACAAGAAGGACGTGAAGATCGGCGACACCCTGACCGTGCTCGCCCAGCCGGGCACCTTCAAGGTCGAGATCGTCGGCATCGCCACCTTCACCACCACCAACCCGGGCGCGGCCCTGGTCTTCCTCGACCCGAAGACCGCGGCGAACCAGCTACTCGGCTCCGCGGACAAGGCCACCGGCATCTCGGCCAACGCGGCGAAGGGCGTCAGCGACACCGTGCTCAAGCAGCGGGTCGCCGCCGTGGTGGGCACCGGCAGCTACGAGGTCAGGACGGCCGACGAGCAGGCCAAGTCGGCCGCCGCGGACCTCGGCGGGTTCCTCGACGTCATCAAGTACGTGATGCTCGGCTTCGCCGGCATCGCCGTCCTGGTCGGCGTCTTCCTGATCGTCAACACCTTCTCCATGCTGATCGCCCAACGCACCCGCGAACTCGGCCTGTTGCGCGCCCTGGGCGCCGACCGCCGCCAGGTACGCCGGTCCGTGCTCACCGAGGCGATCCTGCTCGGCCTGGTCGGCTCGACCCTGGGCCTGGCGGCCGGCATCGGGCTCGCGGCCGGACTGATCAAGCTCATGAGCGCGTTCGGCATGAACCTCAAGACCACCGAGATGGTGGTGGGTTGGGGTACACCCGTCGCGGCCTACGCCGTCGGCGTGGGCGTCACCTTCGTGGCGGCCTACCTCCCCGCGCGGCGCGCCGCCGGGGTCTCGCCGATGGCCGCGCTCGCGGACGCGGAGATCGCCGAGATCGGGCGTCCGCTGCGGACCCGGGCGATCGTCGGTTCCGTCCTGGGCGTGGCCGGCGCCGCCGCACTGGTCGGCTGCGCGACCGCCACGAAGACCGCCTCGTCGGCCTCCTTCCTGGGGCTGGGCGTCGTCCTGACACTGCTCGCGACCGTGGTCGCGGGCCCGCTCCTGGTGCGCCCGGTGATCCGGGTCCTCGGCGCGGCCTTCCCGGCGCTCTTCGGCTCGATCGGCCGGATGAGCCAGCGCAACGCCCTGCGCAATCCACGCCGTACCGGCGCCACCGCGGCCGCCCTGATGGTCGGCCTCGCCCTGGTCGGCGACATGTCCGTGGCGAGCGCCTCCATGTCGAAGTCCTTCGACGAGCAGATCGACAAGACCCTGGGCGCCGACTTCGTGATCCAGAACGCCAACTTCGTGCCGTTCTCCAAAGAGGTCACCGACAAGGTGCGCGCCACCGAGGGCGTAGGGCTCGTCGTACGCCAGCGGTTCGCGCCGCTCGCGGTACGGCTGCCGGACGGCAAGCGGATCGAGACGACCGCCTCCGGCTACGACGACGGCGCGGACGAGGTCGCACACGTGACGTACGCGCAGGGCGACACCCAGGCGGCGCTGGCGCCCGGCGCCATCGGCATGGACGTCGACTTCGCGAAGGACCACCAGGTCAGGCTGGGCGACACGATCCCGGTGGAGTTCCCGGCCGGTCAGAAGACGGAACTGAAGGTCACCGCCCTCACCGACCAGGCCTCCGCCGACGGCTTCGGCATGCAGGGCGGGCTGTTCTTCGGGATCGCGACCGTGGAGAAGTACGTCCCCGGCGGCCAGGACTCCTCGCTCTACGTCAACGCGGCCTCCGGCACCGCGCCCGACCAGCTGCGCAAGCGTCTGGACACGACGCTCGACCCGTATCCCCAGGTCCAGGTCCGCGACCTGGCCGACTACAAGAAGCTCGTGCACGACCAGATCGCGGTCCTGCTCTACCTCGTGTACGCGCTGCTCGGGCTCGCGATCGTCATCGCGGTGCTCGGCGTCGTCAACACCCTTGCCCTGTCGGTCGTGGAGCGCACCCGGGAGATCGGTCTGCTGCGGGCCATCGGCCTCGCCCGGCGCCAACTGCGCCGGATGATCCGGCTGGAGTCGGTGGTGATCGCGGTCTTCGGCGCGGTCCTGGGCCTCGCGCTGGGCCTGGTGTGGGGCGTCTGCACCCAGCAGGTACTGGCGCTGCAGGGCATGGACGCGCTGGCCGTCCCGTGGGCCACGATCGTCGAAGTGGTGGTCGGTTCGGCGGTGGTGGGCGTGGTCGCGGCACTGCTGCCCGCGCTGCGAGCGTCACGCATGAACGTACTGGCGGCGATCGCGCACGAATGACGGAACGGAAGTGATGGAATCGCGGCGGGTACTCAAGTCCCTTCTCGGTGAGGAGAGTTCATGCCGCGTCCATCGCGTCCGTTCCGTTTCGGAGCGAGTCTGCTGCTGCCCGGTCCGGCCGCCGAGTGGCGCGCGAGATGCCGTCGCGCCGAGGAGCTCGGGTACGACGTCATCCTGGTCCCCGACCACCTCGGCATGGTCGCTCCGTTCCCGGCCCTCGTCGCGGCGGCCGGCGCGACCGAGCGGCCGCGGCTGGGCACCTTCGTGCTCAACGCGGGTTTCTGGAACCCGGTGTTGCTCGCCCGCGAGGTAGCGACGACGGCCGCGTTGACGGACGGGCGCCTCGAACTCGGGCTCGGCACCGGCTACGTACAGTCGGAGCACGAGGCGGCCGGCCTGCCGTACGGCTCGCCGGGCGAGCGGGTGGCCCATCTGCGGCGCACGGTCGAGGAGTTGACCCGCACGCTCGACGCGGACGAGTCCACCCACGTCCCGCTGATGATCGGCGGCAACGGCGAACGGATGCTCCAACTCGCCGCCGAGCACGCCGACATCGCGGCCTTCGCGGGGGCGCGGCTGGTGCCGGGCAGCACGACGGGGCAGCTTGCGCCGGTCGCGGCGGCGGAACTCGCCGGGCGGGTGGCGCGCTATCTGGAGCTGACGGAAGGGCGCGCGGAGAAGGCCGAGTTGAATCTCCTCGTCCAGATGGTGATCGTCACCGAGGACCGTGAGGCGGCCGTCCGACCGCTCCTGGAGCGGGTACCGGGGCTGACGCCGGAGCAGGCCCTGGAGCTGCCGATCCTCCTCGTGGGCACCGTGGACGAGATCACCGCGCAGGTGCTGGCGCAGCGGGAGCGGTACGGGTTCTCGTATCTGACGGTCCTGGAGCCGTACATGGAGGCGTTCGCACCGGTCGTGGCGGCGCTGGCGGGGCGGTGAACGGCCGGCGGTGACTGCCGTCCGCATGCTGGAATTCCGTGTTCACAGGCGTTCGGAATGATGGGATCGCCGTATGACCGATCTGCGGATACGGGCCGCCGGGCCCGACGACCTCGACGCCGTTCTCGCCTTCTGGAAGGGCGCCGCCGAGGGCACGAGCATCAGTGACGACCGGGACGGTGTGGAGCGGCTGGTGGCCCGCGATCCCGAGGCGCTGATCCTGGCCGAGCTGGACGGTGAGCTGGTCGGCACGGTGATCGCCGGATTCGACGGGTGGCGCTGCCATCTGTACCGGCTGGCGGTGCACCCGGAGCGGCGCCGCCGGGGTATCGGCTCGGCGCTGCTGACCGCGGCCGAGGAGCGGTTCGTACGGCTCGGCGGGCGGCGCGGGGACGCTATGGTGCTGACCCGCAACGAAACCGGCCGGCACGCGTGGCGTGCGGCGGGATACGCGCCCCAGGAGCAGTGGCGGCGCTGGGTGAAGCCGCTGGCAGGCTGATCTGCTTCCCGGCCGACTCTCCCCATGCCCTCGACCAGCTTTCCGATCTACTTTGCTCGTCCTTTACTATTGGTGGACTGTTCCGTCCTCCGTGCGAGCATGCGAGGACGACCCGTACTTTCATGAAAGGTGTGAGCGTCCGCCCATGGGCGAGCCTCCCAGTAGTACCCACCGTGCACGACGGCGCGCGGTCCGACCCGCCCTGTCCGATCATGGGACGGAGGTGACCCGATGACCGAAGTGCTCCTCCTGCTGGTGGCGATCCTGCTGTCGCTCGCCTGTGGTGCCTTCGTCGCCGCCGAGTTCTCGCTGACCACGGTCGAGCGGGGCGAGCTGGAGCGGGCGGTGGAACGCGGCGAGCGCGGCGCGGCCGGCGCCCTCAAGGCCGTACGGAACCTCACCTTCCAGCTCTCCGGCGCGCAGCTCGGCATCACGGTCACCAACCTGGTCGTCGGCATGCTCTCCGAGCCGTCGATCGCCAAGCTGATCGCGGGCCCGCTGGAGTCGCTCGGCATCCCGGACTCCGCGGCGAGCACCGTGGCGCTGGTGCTCGGCACCGCGCTGTCGACGGTCTTCCTGATGGTCGTCGGCGAGCTGGTGCCCAAGAACTGGGCGATCTCCTCGCCGCTGACGGTGGCCAAGGGGGTGGGCAACGCGCAGCGCTGGTTCAGCGCGGCCTTCCGCCCCTTCATCTCCCACCTCAACACCATGGCGAACCGCGTGGTGCGCCTCTTCGGCGTGGAGCCCACCGAGGAGCTGGCCGCGGCCCGCGGCCCGCAGGAGCTGGCCGCGCTGGCCCGGCACTCCGCCAAGGAGGGCGCCCTGGAGCCGGACACCGCCGAGCTGTTCGTCCGCACTCTGAACCTCGCCGACCTCACCGCGGAGAACGTGATGACCCCGCGGGTCCAGGTGATCGCCCTCGACGTCCAGGCGACCTGCGAGGACGTGGCGAACGCGACCCGGGCGACCGGCCTGTCCCGGTTCCCCGTCTACCGCGGCAACCTCGACTCCGTGGTCGGTACCGCGCACATCAAGGACGTCCTGGCGACCCCGGCGGACCGCCGCCGGTACGTGCCGGTCGCCGAGATCATGCGCGAGCCGCTGCTCGTCCCGGAGTCCCTCACCGTCGACCGCCTGCTGGACCGGTTGTCCGGCAGACGGACCATGGCCGTCGTGATCGACGAGTACGGCGGCACCGCGGGCGTGGCCACGCTGGAGGACATCGTCGAGGAGGTCGTCGGCGAGGTACGCGACGAGCACGACCCGCACGAGACGCCCGACCTGGCCCTCGCGGGCAGCGACGACGACGGCCGCGCCCTCTACTCCGCCGACGGCTCGGCCCGCGTCGACCAGCTCGCGCGCGTCGGCCTCAAGGCGCCCGAGGGGCCGTACGAGACCCTCGCCGGCCTCGTCGCGACGGAACTCGGCCGCATCCCGGAGACGGGCGACTCCGTCGAGGTCACCGGCTGGCGGCTGGACATCGTGGACGCGTCGGGCCGCAGGGCCGCGCGCGTGCTGATGCACGCGCCGTTCGACGGCATGGCGGGGGCGTCCGGAACTGCCGGCGCCGCAGGGGCTTCCGGGACTGCCGGCACCGCCAAGACCAAGGCCATGGACGACCAGGACGAGCAGGACGAGCAGGGGGACGCCCGATGATCGCCGTACAACTGTTGATCGGTTTCGCGACCCTCGTCGTCAACGCCTTCTTCGTCGGCGCCGAGTTCGCGCTGATCTCCGTACGACGTTCGCAGATCGAGCCGTACGCCGAAGAGGGCGACCGGCGGGCCAAGAGCGTGCTGTGGGGTCTTGAGCACGTGTCGGCGCTGCTGGCCGCCGCCCAGCTCGGCATCACCCTGTGCACGCTGGTCCTCGGTATCGTCGCGGAACCGGCGATCGCGCATCTGCTGGAGCCGGTGTTCCACGCGCTGGGCGTGCCCACGAGCGCGGGGCACGCGGTGTCCTTCGTGATCGCGCTGGCCCTGGCGACGTATCTGCACATGCTGCTCGGCGAGATGGTGCCGAAGAACATCGCGCTCGCGGAGCCGGTGCGCAGCGCGCTGCTGCTCGGGCCGCCGCTGATCGCCCTGGCCCGGGCGCTGCGACCGGTGATCTTCACGATCAACGCCTTCGCGAACACCCTGCTGCGACTGCTGCGCGTGGAGACGAAGGACGAGGTCGCGGCGACCTTCTCGGACGCCGAGCTGGCCCGGATCGTGCGGGACTCGGGCGAGGCGGGCCTGATCGACGACCGCGCGCAGGAGCGGCTGCGCGACGCACTCGAACTGGGCCGCCGCCCGGTCCGTGACGTCGCCCTCCCGCTGGAAGGCGTCGTCTACGCGCGCGTGGGTGTCACCCCCGAGGAGCTGGAGCAGCTCTCGGCGCAGTCCGGCTTCTCCCGTTTCCCGGTCGTGGACGAGTCCCGCCGGATCGTCGGCTACCTGCACGTCAAGGACGCGCTGGACGCCTCGCCCCGCGAGGTGCCGTTCCGCGTCCAGGACATGCGGCCCATCGCACGCGTGCGGGCGACCACGCCCATGGACGACGTGCTGACCGCGATGCGGGGCAGCCGTACGCACCTGGCGGCGGTGCGCGGCGACGACGGCCGGCTGGAGGGTCTGGTGACCATGGAGGACGTACTGCAGGAGCTGTTCGGGCAGCGGGCATGAGGATCGGGAGGGTAGCGGCCGCCTCCCCGGAGGCCGACAGACCGGCGGGTATGCCGTCGGGTTACCATCTGCTTCGCTATGCAGACGAACTCCACACACAGCAACCCCGCGCAGGCCGGCCCGGCGCTCACCAGCCTGGTCGCGCTGGGTGACTCGTTCACCGAGGGCATGTCGGACCTCCTGCCGGACGGCTCGTACCGCGGGTGGGCAGATCTCCTCGCCGGCCGGATGGCCGCCCACGCGCCCGGATTCCGCTACGCCAACCTCGCGGTGCGCGGCAAGCTGATCGGGCAGATCGTCGACGAGCAGGTCGACGTGGCGGTGGCCATGCGGCCCGACGTGATCACGCTGGTCGGCGGGCTCAACGACACCCTCCGGCCGAAGGTCGACATGGGCCGGGTGCGGGATCTGCTGACCGAGGCCGTGGAGCGGCTGGCCCCGTCCTGCGAGCGGCTGGTGCTGATGCGCAGCCCGGGTCGCCAAGGTCCCGTCCTGGAGCGGTTCCGGCCGCGCATGGAGGAGCTGTTCACCATCGTCGAGGGGCTCGCCGAACGGCACGGCGCCCTGCTCGTCGACCTGTACGGCGCCCCTTCGCTCGCCGACCCGCGCCTGTGGGACGTGGACCGGCTGCACCTGACGGCCGAGGGCCACCGCCGGGTCGCCGAGGCGGTGTGGCAGGCGCTCGGCTACGACCCCGAGGACACCGAGTGGCGTACGCCGATGGCGGCCACCGTGCCGCCCGCGTGGGTCGCGCGACGCGTCGCGGACGCACGGTTCGCCCGGCAGCACCTGCTGCCGTGGATCGGCCGCCGCCTGACGGGCCGCTCCTCCGGGGACGGCCGGACAGGCGCCCATTCTAGCGCTGAGCTGGGCAAAGCCTTCTGGGTCACCCCTGCGGACCACACAAACCCTGGCCCTGTGACGGACTGGCAACAGGTAGAGCCCTAACCCAGAGCCTCGCCGGATGCCATGCACCGATCGAACGCGGAGCCTCACCCGCACGACACCTGCAACCGACAGACCGACGTCACGCCGCGAGCCGTACAGCATCCTGAGCGAGGACCTGCGTCCTGTCGACCTCAACGACCGGCCGCCTGTAACTCACGGCGAGCCCGGAACGTGTGATGAACCCCACCACTTCACATCGCAGCACACCCAAGGCCGGCACAACCGCCACCTCCAGCGCAGCAGCCAACGCGGGTAGCTCGGCAGCGAGTTCCCACGAAGTCGACACGAAAGAGAACACAGCCAGCTCGGGAAGATCCGCCAGCCGGAAGCCGATTCGGATTTCCGGCATCGGTCCGCAACCTGCCCGGGCTGCCGCCGTGCGGTCAGCCAGGTGCGTCGGACAACCACACAGCGATCCACGTGCGCCCACCGGCTCCAAGAACCGGGTTCCGTCGCAGACATGGAAAGCCTCACCAGGTCCGCGGAAGATTTCAAGTCCAGTGAGACGGTCTTGGCGCTATGAGGTTTGTGGTGCGGGTTCGCAGCGCTTGGCCGGGTCGTTGATCCAGGCGGGGCAGCACCAACCGGATCACCGACATGGTGAAGGCCGTCCTCGTCCTTCACCACGCGTCAACGTGAGGTTGGAAAACGCTCAATGGCCAGACGCCTGTCCGGGAAACACTGGGCCCCTCACGAGCGAACGGCGGTGCTTTTCAGCTTTGTCCACGTACTCCGCGGTGTTGTTCAGCCACGGGAACGGCGTGACGGGCGAGTCCACTCCGAAGAATTCACAGAGCGGCGCCCAGCCTTGACTCACCTCGTACACCAGCAGCCTGTCTGCGGGGACTTCGCGCTGCACCTCGGCGTTGTGCCGATTGAACACCGCCGTGAGGTGCACTTCGTCCCGGCGGTTGTCGAAGACATGGTCGAACATTGCCAGCGCCAACCGGCGCAGCCCGGCGAGGACGGGATCAGCCGATTTATCGAGGAGGTCCTGCCGAAGGACGGTGTCGCTCATGCTCCGGTACCACGTTTGCGCATCACGAATACTGAGGATGACCTTCGCTTCCGGATATTCCCGGATCAGCTCTCGCCAGAAAAAACAACCGGGTGCGTCCGCTGTCGCCTGGTAACCGGCGAATATCGCATGCGGATCGATCGGCCCGCCCTCGTAGACCTGTACCCAGTGTTCGATATGATCGGGTTTCTTTATCATTTCCTTCGTGTGATAGCAGGGACCGAGGCCCAGTTGGTTCAATGCTTCGTACAGGGTTACCGTTCCCGTTCTGGGGAAACCGACACCGATTATCTTCATCGTTTAATTCCCTTTTTAGCAGAGGGTGGCCAGATCATCGACGAGCACGTCATACCCGGGATCGGCCAGAATGCGCCTGGACATGTCGGCCGCTCGGTACCGGAAGGTCCGGTCCGCCAGCACCCGACCGCATGCCTCGGCCAGTACTCGGGGGGATGCGTCGGCCGGGTCCACATGTATTCCAAGACCCAGTTCTTCGACCCGGTGCGAGTTGGCAGGCTGGTCGCCGAACATCGGCAGGTTCACCATCGGTGTGCCGGCGATCATCGCCAACTGCACGCTGCCGAAACCGCCGTGCGACAGGAACAGCTCGGCAGTGCCAAGCAGCAGAGAAAGCGGGACGAATGGCACCAGCCGGACATTGGCCGGGCGCGGTCCCTGCCAATCGGATTCCGCCGCGATGATCGCCGTACAGGGCAGTTCGCCAAGCGCGGTGACCATCGCCGTGAGCAACTGCCGAGATTCCGGCACGACAACAGGTGCGACCGTGCCGAGCCCGGCGAGCACCAGCGGTCGGTCGTCGGGCAGGTCAGCGAGCGCGCGGTCGAGGGCGGCGGTGACCGCATCCGGACGGTAGGAACGCGCCGGGGAAATCGGCAAGGACTCCGGATACCACTCGCGGGGGATGATGCCGGCGAGCGGGCCACGGATCGGGTGCCATACATCGTCGACCGGGTCCAAACCCAACGCTACCCGCTGACCGTTCACCAGATCGTGCACGAACGGGAGGTTCAGTGCCGAGAAGGGCGAGATGTCAAGCACGGCGCGAGGCAACCCCAGCCTCTCCGCGGCCAGGTAGCCGCCGAACTCGTTACACTCCCGCACGATCAGGTCCGGCCGCCACGCCTGCGAGGCCGTTATCACCTCTCGTGCGAAGATCCCAGCCAACGCTCCGGCTCTTGCCTGCGTCAACCGTCCCGGTTGTGCCCTGGCCCGTGCCTGTTCTTCGGGGCTTTCCTCCCGCGCGTCCGGCATCCCGGGGCTGCCGGCGAACTCGGGATCGGCGAGCAGCTCTTCCAATGTCTGGACGTGCGGCAGCGGCAGGTGCTCGACGCCGGCACGGACGAGTGCGTCAGCCATCGCCGGCGCGGTCGCCACGGCGACCGCGTGACCGGCCCGCTGTAGCGCCATCGCCACCGGCACCACCACCGGCATCATGTGTGAGTAATAGGGTAAACAGGTCAGTATCACGCGCATCCGACACCCTCCTCCTGTCGCCGCCTCACGGACACGGTCTCCGTACCCGGATCGGCGAGCGCATCCGTCTCGGCCCTCCGACGTCGATCGCGACCAAGGCGATGGCCTCCACGGGGTGGACATTGGCCGGCAAGTCCGAAACCCGACTCGGCAGGTAGCCGTACCTCGCGCGTGCCCGTCAGCAGCCGATCCCGGTACTCGTGTTCCCGGGGCTGCGCCGGGCAGTGGCGCGCGCGACGCGCGGAACGTGGCGGGCGTACGTTCGAAGGCCAGTTCCTGCGGAAGGTTGCGGTGTGGATGAATCCGGTCCCGGAGGTCTACCGCTACCGTTCTCCGGGGCGTAGCAACCGAATCCGTGGTCGAGTTCGACGTACTGCGGGGTCTCGTCCGCGGCTGTCACGTCCGGATCACTGACACCTGACCCCCGGTGTTCACTTGGGGTGAATACGCACACTGCGGTAAGGCTGCCGGCAATGCCGTTTCCTCGAAAGGAAGCGGTGGTTGCGTGCCTGAAAAGACTGCTGTCAGACATTGGTCAGTACGTCCTGTTCATCGAACTAGGGCGGATCTTCACCTGCCGCTTTTTGAGCCTAAAGACTGGAGCGCGCGCATGCAAGTACGCCTCTGGGATGGATGGTTTGCCCCCGATACAAATGAATTATGGTGATCAACGGTCTTCTATTCTCCCGTGATAGAGGCGGTCCCATTGGCGCGGCCCACCCACGACGCTGGACATCTCGGCGGACTGCGCATACCGCGCTTACGGAGCCATCGGCGCAGGTGGTCATGACCACTGCTGGCGACATAACCCTTGCCGGCCTGCGGTTTGCCGGGTCGGCGTCGGCGCGGACCGCGGCGTGCACGGACCGACGGTGTCCCGTGCGCGAGCGGTTGTGCCTCCAGCACCAAGAGGTGCGGCCCGACCTCGGCCCTGGCCTTGAACCACTTGTTGAAGCGGCGGCGGGCCGGTTGCCCGGGGCCCGAATGACGGGGCGACGGCCTCCAGGTACAAACCAGAATTGACCACCACCACCGGCTCGAAAAGCTCCCACGGCTCATACGGCGCCAAACGCTCCACGACGCCCGCAACCGCAGGCTGCCGAACCAACCAAGCGGAATGTTCTCCTGGTTGACGGGGCAATGATCGTCTGTAAGGTGACGCTACTCGACCGATCATGCCGGGAAGTCTTCCGCCCCCACGAGAGGGGAATCCCCCGTGCCAGAGACCGTTCCAGAGCGCAGGGCCATACCGAAGGAGCGCTCGCAGACCTGTCCCTTCGATCCGCCGGCGACGCTGCGCGAATTACGGACGCAAGACCCCGTCTGTCCGGTCGCGATGGCGGACGGCAGCAGCGGATGGCTGCTCACCCGTCACGAGGACGTACACGCGGTACTGGGCGACCACCGGCGGTTCAGCTCACGCGGCGAGCTGCGCAACTCGGCCCTCGACGGCCAGGTGACCGCCGCCAGACCGGCGAGGCCCGGCGAGATCAATTCCGTCGATCCGCCGGAACACACCCGGCTGAGGCGCAAGCTCGCCGGCAAGTTCACCACGAGTCGTATGGCGCAGCTGTCCGAGCGCATTGCCGGGATCGTCGATGACGCTCTGGACACAATGGAACTCCTGGGCCCGCCGGTCGATCTGGTGGAGGCGTTCGCGTCTCCCATTCCCTCGTTGGTCATCTGCGAGCTACTGGGTGTCGATTACGCGGAGCGGGCGGAGTTCCAGGAGCGGACCAAGGCAATGCTGACCCTGGGCGCCAGCGCTGATCAGTTCATGGCGGCGGTCGAGGAGATGACCGGCTACGTCACGAAGCTAGTGGTGGCCAAGCGTGCCCGGCCCACGGACGACGTGCTCAGCAATCTCGCCGCCGACGAGGAACTGACCACGGAGGAGGTCTCCCGGATGGGCCTGGCTCTGTTGGCGGCAGGCCACGAGACCACTGCCCACATGCTTGCTCTGGGAACCTTCGCGCTGCTGCGCAACCCCGACCAGCTCGCGGCCCTACGCGCCGACCCCGACCTGGTCAACGGCGCGGTCGAGGAACTCCTGCGCTATCTGACCATCGCACAGTACGGTGCGGAACGGTCGGCCACCGAGGACGTCGAGGTGGGTGGTCGGCTGATCAGGAGGGGTGACGTCGTCGTGCCCGCGCTGATGGCCGCCAACCGCGACCCAGAACGCTTCGGCGATCCCGACGTATTGGACGTCACCCGCCAGGCCGCCGGCCATGTGGCCTTCGGATTCGGCATCCACCAGTGCCTGGGCCAACAACTCGCCCGGGTCGAGCTGCGGATCGGGTACAAGGCGCTGTTCCAACGCTTTCCCACACTGCGGCTCGCCGTCCCGCCGGAGGACGTGCCACTGCGCACGGACTCCATCACCTACGGCCTTGCCAGGCTCCCTGTGACATGGGACGCGGTCGGCCTCTGACGCTCAAGTGCCGGACGCGGGCGGTCAGTGAGCTGTTTCAGAGTGGCCACTGATCGGGTGACGCTGGAGGTGTGCGCAACGCACGAGGCTCCCGTGCCGTTGGGGGAGGTGTTCGAAGTCTCAACCCACAGGCACAGGAGCCAATGCCGCGAAGTTAGAGAGGAAGCTGCCCACGTCAAGTGGGTTGGCGATACTGACGGTTGAGCCGTACG
>NZ_JARXVH010000009.1 GCF_029892565.1 Streptomyces pseudovenezuelae
TTGAGACCTAGACACCTCTCTCAACGGCACGGGAGCCCTGTCCGTTGCCTACGGTCCCGCTGTCACCCGTCCGGGGGCCACTCTGAAAACCCTCAATGACAGGGCCGACGCGATACGCCGCAAGGCTCAGCAAGAGGCGAGCGCACTCAGGCAACGCGCCATCGAGAACGCCAGAGAACACCGTGAAAAGGCGGCCACCACAACGGACCGCATGCTCAAGGAAGTTGATCTGTTGCGTGCCGAGGCCGAACAGGCGGTCCAGCTCGCTCAAGCGCAGCGGCTGAACATGGAGAGGCGGGCGAAGATCGAGATCGAGCGGCTCGTTCGGACGGTTCAGAAACGACTTGAGGGCGTGGGAGCCGGTCAGGAAACGGAACTGCTCGAACTGCTGCTGCTCGACTTCAACATCAACGAAAGCCACGCCGGGGTAACAGGGCGCCACGCACGTAAGCCTCTCGAATCCGGTCCGTCTCCTTCTCCCTCCCCCTCCGCAGATACCGGCACGGTCATCCCCGGGCAGGCGCGAGGGATTGTGGAGGAGGACGACGAACAGCCTTGGCGGCCATGGGGATTCCCGCAGTCAGCTCCGCCGAGCACCGCGTCCAGCGAAGTTGATCTGCCCCATCCGCCCAATCCACCTGATCCGTCCAATCCGTCCGATCCGCCTGATCACCACGGTCGCGGCGAACGCCCCCACCGGCGGCGCGAGCAGATACGCCGGCAGGAGTGAGAGGTCACCGACGAACACCGCCGGCCCGAACTCCCGCCCCGGGTTGGCGACTCCACCGGACAGCGTGCCGAAGGCGATGATCTGCGCGGCGATCATCGTGCCGACCGCCCAGGGCGTGAACGGGCCAAGTCGGCGGCTGGAGATGCCGATTCCAGCGACGACGACGATGACGAACATCGTCGTCGCCTCGATCTCGGCGACGGCGGTCCAGGACCAGCCCGCGGCCGGGCGGATGACGGCGTAATCCACCGCCGGGGAGGCCAAGGCCCGGCCCCAGACCAGTCGTCCGGCCGCGATGCCGACGAGTGACCCGAGGAGTTGGCCGGCGACGAAGGGGGCGACGGCGCGGCCGGGCGTGCGGCCGTAACGCCACATCGCGACGGTGATCGCCGGGTTGACGTGGCCGCCGGTCACCCTGCCCCAGGGCGAGAGCATGACGGCGGTGACGGTGCAGCCGGACAGGGGCGCCACGGCGATCAGCCTGCCCTCGGGGGTGTTCCACCAGCCGCCGGCCGCCGGGTCGAGGGTGCCCATCAGCCAGCGGACCGTGGTGGCCACGGCGAACATCATCAGTGCGGTGAGGGCGAGTTCGAGGAGGGCGGAGTGGAGGGTGCGTCGCCATCCAGGGTGGGCGGGCCGTCCTGCGAGGCCCGCGGAGGCGGGAGCAGACTCTGTCTCCGCCGGCCTCACCGTCGTACCGCGCACGGGGTTCTTCCTCACAACAGCTTCTTCACAGCGGCTTCGTCCACGAGGCATCGGAACGCGTCAGCGTGAACGCCGCGATCGTGGTCGCCACCAGGAGCACCGCGGCGAACAACAACGGCAGGGCCGTACCGCCGTGTTCGACGGCGACGGCACCCGCGAGGCCTCCGGCGAACATCGCTCCCGCCGAGAGCATCCGGCGGCCGACCTTGCTGCCCTTGCCGCCCGCGAGGCGGCTGTCCGCGGCGACTCCGGTGATGGTGAGGGTCAGGACGGTGGTGGTCAGGTCGGGGACGGCGAGGGTGCGGGCGGTGGCGTTCTGGATGCCCAGGGCCAGGCCGAGGAGGGCGATCAGGGTGTATTGGACGGCGCCCGTGTGGGGGGTGGCGGTGGTCTGCGCGATGACGTACGCCGCCAGGACCAGGGTGGTCTCCAGCAGCAGTGCCAGGTGCAGTACCCGGCCCCGGTGGGCCCCGACCCGGTGGGCGAGGCGGCCACCGGCCAGGGCGCCCGCGGCGAACGCGGCGAGTGCCGCGAGCGAGGCGGCCAGGGAGAAACCGGCCGCGCCGGCGATCGCGAAGCCGGAGAAGACGACGTTGCCCGTCATGTTGGCGACGAAGACGTGGCCGAGGACGAGATAGCTGAAGGCGTCCACGAGGCCGGTGACCACCGTCAGCGCGAGCATCAGGGGCGGGAGTGGGCCGTGCCGGTCGTCCATGTCGGGGACGACCGTGGTCCACGCGTCGCGCAGTACGGCGGACATGGCGATACTCCGATTCGCGAGGCGAGGAACTGCGGGCCGGGGCAGGTTTCCCGGGCTCCGTCCCAGCCTCGCGCCGAGGCAGCATTCCGTCCAACATATGGATACGGACGCAGCAATCTCTCATGCCGATCGATCGCAGCCGCCAGGACCCGCGCCACCTATGCAGCCGCCAAGGCCCGTGCCGCCTACCCCCTGATGGCGTGCCGCTCCACCACTTCCAGGAACGCGGCGCCGGCCGGTGCCAGCCGCTTGCTGTCGTGGACCACGCAGATGGTGTGCACCGCCGCCTCGTCCGCGATACGGAGCGCGCGGGCGCCGTAGGGCAGTCCGTCCTGGGGGTTCGTGCCCGGCAGGGCGTCGCCGCCGAAGACCGACGACCGCGGTACGACCGTCACGCCGATCCCCCGCGCCGCCAGCCGGACCATGTCCTGGATCTGGCCCACCTGGAAGTGCTGGCCCGGTTCCACTCCCGCGCGGGCGAACGCGGCCTCGACCTGGCGGCGCAGTCCGCTGCCCCGGGTGAACTGGATGAGCTGGTGGCTGTCCGGCAGGTCCGCGAGATCGACGACGTCACCGCCGTCCGCCAGTGCGTGGTCGGCGGGCACGACGAGGACGAGCGGGTCGCCGTCCAGGACGAAGTGGTCGAGCCCTTCCGGGACTTGGCGCGGGCCGAGGCCGACGACGGCGATGTCGAGGTCGCCGCCCAGGACCGCGGCGGCCATCTCCGCGCTGGGCGCGTTGGTCACGTGGAAGTCGATGCCCGGGTAACGGGCGTGGTAGTCGGCCATCACCTCGACCAGGTCGACCGAGGAGGCACGCGTCTGCAGGAGCCCCAGGCGCAGGCGCCCGCGCCGCAGACCGGACAGGGCGTCGAGGGCGGCCTGGGCGTTGTCGACGTCGGCGAGGATGCGGCGGGCCAGCGGTTCGAGGAGCTCTCCGGCGGCCGTCAGCCGTACGGAACGGCTGGTGCGGCTGAACAGCTGGGCGCCCACGTCCTTCTCCAGGCGGGCGATCTGCTCGCTGAGCGCGGACTGGGCGACGTAGCAACTGGCCGCGGCCTGCGTGAAGTTGCGGGTCTCGGCGACGGCGAGGAAGTACTTCAGGTGCCTCAGGTCCATCCCGCGCTCATCCCTCTTCGGTCTCCGCCTGTCGCCCGACACTCATCGCCCTGAGCGATCGATACGAGCAGAACCATGTGTTGGACCGATTCATTGTCGCAGACCTAGCGTCGAGGTGTCGCCGGACGACCGCAGCCCTCCGCCCCGCCTCCCCCGCTCCGAGGAGCCTCCATGTCCACGTCCAGCAGCACCATGCCCGTGGGCGGCATACGCCCCCACGACGGCGTCCGGCACCCCGCCCATCCGCGCGATGCGTGACACCGGCCTCCTCGTGGCCGCCGGCACCGACGCCACCCGCGTCTCCAGCTACAACCCCTGGCTGTCCCTGTCCTGGCTGGTCACCGGCCGCACCATCGGCGACACCCTCCTCTACCCGGCCACCAACCGCGTCGACCGCGTCACGGCCCTGGAGATGTACACCACCGCGGGCGCCGCCCTCACCGGCGAGTCCGAGCTCAAGGGCACGATCACCGAGGGCAAGTACGGCGACCTGGCCGTCCTCTCCGCCGACTACTTCTCCGTGCCCGACGAGGACATCGACCGCATCGAGTCCCTCGTGACGGTGGCCGGCGGCAAGGTCGTCCACGCGGCCGGAGACTACGAGAACATCGCCGCCCCCCCCTCCCGGAGATCAGCCCCGCCTGGAGCCCGGTCGCCCGCTTCGGGGGCTTCCAGGCCAAGACGGGAGCAGGCCAGGCCCGCGCCCTCACCGAGGCGGCCGCCGACTCCGAGGAACAGCGCGCGTGGCGCGACCGGCGCGGGGACCTCGACCGCATACCGCGGCAGCTCGGCGGGGCGCTCGATCCGTTGGACGGTTGCTTCTGAAGCAAGGGCCTGACGGAACTCCCCCTCCCTTCCCTCCAGTTCTACCGGTGGCCGCCCAGGCGGGCGCGCAGCAGGTTGGGGTCGGTGGCCGTGGTGTAGGCGGCGCTGAGCACGTACACGTCCTTGCCGCGCAGTGCGACGGAGGTCGGGTTCTGCAGTCCGTCGGTGGCGTCCAGAACGGTGGTGCTGGTGCCGTCGGGGCGGATGCGTACGACCGTGTTGGGGCCGTTGAGCGCGGCGAGCACGTCGCCGCTGTCGCCGCGGTCGACGAAGGCGAAGTCGTCGATGCCGACCAGGCCCGATGCCTTCACCTGCGGTGCTCCCGCGCGGTTGCCTGCGCGGATCGGGATGCGCAGGAGGGTGCCGCGGTCGAGGTTGGTCACCCACAGCGCCCCGCCGTGCGCCTTCACGCCGTTGGCTCCGAGGAAGCCCGTCGAGGCGAGTTCGGGGGCGGTGGACCATGCGGTGGGTGTGCCACCGGTGACGGGGACGGTCCATACGGTGCCGAGCACCGAGTCGGTGACGTAGAACCGTCCGCTGCGCCCGTCCAGCGCCAGCCCGTTGGGCAGGCCCCCCGCGGGGAGGGCCGCGATGCGCCGCGGCGCCTGTCCGGGGCGCAGCCGCCACAGTCCCGTCAGGTCGGCCGTGCCGGTCGCGTAGAGCACGTACACGGTGCCGTCCGAGGTGTGAACGATGCCGGTGGCCAGGGGGAAGCCGAGGACCGGCGTGTTGACTCCGCCGTCGGCGGGTGCGGGCAGCGTCGCCAGGATTCGGGTCGTGCCTCGGGGGCTGATCTGAGCCACCTGCCGACTGGCGGCGAAGGTGACGTCCGCCGTGCCGTCGGGGAGCAGAGCGATGTTCTCGGGCATCTGGCCGGCGGAGAGGTCGAAATGGGTGGCGATCCGTATGTCTGTCAGTGGCCGGTCGGCGGTCAGGGCGTTGGCCGGGGCGGTCGCTGTGAGGGCGGACGCGGCTATGGCCGCGGCCACGGATGCGGCGGAGATGACGGTCTTGATGCTGTTGCTTCGCTTGGACATGGTTCCTTCACTGTTTTGAGGCATGCGGCGGCTGGGGGCGGCGCCCTGGCTGGGAGGGGGCCGCCTCTCCTGGAGGGAACAACTCGGTTCAGGTGGTGGGGTTTTCGGCGACGTCGTGGCGTGACGCGGTCGCCTCCCGCGGCGCGGTGGCGTGGGCGAGCAGGGTCAGGGCCGCCGCAGAGGCGGATCCGGGATCGGCGGTGGCCACCACCAGGGCCGGGCCGTCCCTCTGCGGGGTCTGCAGGCTCTGCGGGCTCTGCAAGGTCTGCTGGGTGACGGTCACAGTCCCGACGAGGGGGTGGCGCATCTCGTAGTCGGCGACATCACAGGCCAGAACCCGGTGATCGGCCCACATCGCGGCGAACTCCCGGCTGCGCATGGTCAGTTCACCGATCAGTGAGGCGAGCAGCGGATCGTCCGGATGCCGGCCGGCTGTCAGACGCAGGTTGCCCACCACGGCCCGGGCCTTGGCGGGCCAGTCGGCGTACAGGTCGCGGGTGTGCGCGTCGAGGAACACCAGCTTGGCCATGTTCGGCCGTCGGAACGGGTCGTTGGGGCTGTCCGGATCGAGGTGGCCGGCGAACAGCCCATGCCCGGGCCGGTTCCAGGCCAGGACGTCGGTGCGGCGGCCGACGACGATCGCGGGGGTGCCCTCGATGGCCGCCAGCAACGCGCTGATCGCCGGGGTGATCCGCTCCGTGGGCGGCCGGCCCGCGGGCCTTCCCCGCCCCGACGCACGGGCCAGGGCGTGCAGATGGGCCCGCTCGGACTCGTCCAGCCGCAGGGCGTTGGCGAGGGCGTCGAGCACCTCGCGCGAGGCGTTGCGCGACTGCCCCTGCTCCAGGCGGGTGTAGTACGGCGCGCTGATCCCCGCGAGCATCGCCAACTCCTCGCGCCGCAGCCCCGGCACCCGGCGCCGCTCACCGTACGTCCGCAGCCCGACGTCCTCGGGCCGCAACCGGCCCCGACGTGCCTGGAGGAAGTCGGCGAGTTGCCCCTGCTTGTTCATGAAGTCGAGTATGGGCGGCGGGGGCGATCCGCGCGTGACCCTGTCGGGGTGGGGATCGGCGGGGTCAGGCTCTCACCGGGGCTCGGGTGCTGTTCTGCGGAAATTTTCTCGCTGTCCCGTCACTCCTGGGCGAGGCCGTACCGGTCAGCTGTCAGCCGCCGCTCGTCCACTCGTCCGGGCTCGGCGCCAGTACCTCGGAGACCACCCCACCCCCCGTTGTCATGACGTCGGCCACGAAGCGGAGGCGTCCGACGTGGAGTTGGCGTAGGGCTGGGCCGTGGTCGGCGGCTACCACCAGGGTGACCGCCAGGAGGAGGAGTCGCCAGAGGGACAGGACCGGGCGGCGGGTGAGGCGGGGGAGTTCCGCCAGGGACGCGTGGATGCGGTCGCAGTGGAAGGGGACGTGGCGTTGTTCGTCGGCGAGGATGCGGGACGCCACCGACGAGGTGAGCGGGTCGTCGGTGCCGTCGCGCAGGGCGCGGTAATAGCGCAGCGCCACCACCTCCGCGATCATCAGGACCAGGAGTTCCAGGCGCAGGCCCATGAGGCGGCGTAGGCGGACGAAGACCGTGTCGGTCCAGTGGCCGGTCAGGGTCGGTTTGCCGCCGGCGTGGAGGAGGCGGGCCAGGAGGCGGGCGTGGTTCTGTTCCTCGGCGACGAAGAGGCGGACCGCCCGGGTGTAGTCGGCGTCGCCCGCCTGGTCCGCCTTGGCGACGAGGTTGGCGCCGTCGCCGTCCTCGCCGACCTGGAAGCGTTGGACGCTGGACCATATCGCCGGGTGCAGGGTCGCGCCCTGTTCCCAGTCCGGGTCGCCCTGGGCCTGTCTGCGCTCCCGTTCGTCCTCGAACCGCTGCGTCCACTTGGCGAATCCGTCGGTACGCACGTGGGGTCCCCTCTCCGGGACACGGCCACCGTGTCCTGGAGAGCAACGACGCCCGGCGGGCACCGAACCGTTCCCGCCGCCGGCCTGTTCCACGTCAGCGACCCCGTCGGCGTCAGCGTTTGCGGGCGAAGGTGATGCCGTCGGCCATGGGGAGCATGGAGAGATCGACGCGCTCGTCGTCGCGGAGGGTGGCGTTGACGGAGCGGACGCCCAGCGTGTCCGGGTCCTGCTGGGTCGGATCGGCGACCCGGCCGGACCAGAGGGTGTTGTCCAGGACGATCAGGCCGCCGGGCCGGGTGAGGGCGAGGGACTGCTCGTAGTACTGGGGGTAGTTGGCCTTGTTGGCGTCGATGAAGACCAGGTCGAAGCAGGCGGGGCCGCGTTCGAGGAGCACGGCGTCCAGGGTCTCCACGGCGTCGCCGATGCGCAGCTCGATACGGTCCTCCAGGCCCGCCTGCTGCCATGCGCGGCGCGCCATCGCGGTCCACTCCTCGCTGACGTCGCAGGTGAGCAGCGTTCCGTCGGCGGGGAGGGCGCGGGCCATGCACAGCGAGCTGTAGCCGGTGAAGGTGCCGATCTCCAGGACGTCACGGGCGCCGGTGAGTTGGATCAGCAGCGCCAGGAACTGGGCCTCCTCCGGCAGGATCTGCATGATCCGGTCGGGCAACGCGGCGGTGTCCTCCCGCAGTTGGCGCAGGGCGGGCTCCTCACGGAGGGAGAAGTCGCGGACGTAGTCGAGGAGGTCTGGGGTCATGTCGATCTGGTCACGCATGTCGGCTCCCGGTCAGTGCGTCCGCCCCGGTGTCGCGGCGGCGGTCCTGGTAGACGTGGTTGTCGTGGGCGTTCTCGTCGGTGTCGTGGGTGCCCTGGGTCGTGTTCGCCGCCCAGTCGCAGGCCGGCGCCGGACCGTAGCGGCGAGCCCCCGTATCCCGCTGGTACGGCAAGTCCCGTACCGCCTGCACGAGTTCCATCTGCATCCCCCACGGCGTGCGGAAGTACAGCCAGTGGTTTCCGGCGATGGGCCCGTGCGGGATCGTGCGGGGGCTGCCGAGGAGTTCGACGCCGGGGTGTTCGCCCAGGTAGCGCGCCGCCTGTTCGATGTCGGTCACGTGGATGGCGAGATGGTGACCGCCCCAGTCGCTGTTGGCCGGCAGTTCGCGCCGCTGGTCGGGGGCGTCGTAGGCGAAGAGTTCGAGGTTGGTCACGGGGCCGAGGCGGAGCATCGCGATGTGGGCGCTGGCCCGTGGGTGCACGCCCAGGTGGCGGCGCATGGTGTCGCCGTCGGGGTCGTGGATCGGGCCCTCGCGGTAGATGAGTTCGGCGCCGATGACCTCGGTGAAGAAGGCCACCGCCTGGTCGAGGTCGGGGACCGTGTACGCGATGTGGTCGACGTTCGTGGCACCCGGGATGCCCCGCGGCCTCGCCGTCATGAGGCGACGGGAAGCCGGGGAGGCATGTTCGCGGTCAGGTGGCGAGGCGCTACGGCGACCAGGACCAGCCGCATACCGCCGGTTCCGGCCCGCAGCCGTACCCCGCTGTTGAGCGGACAGGCGGCGAGGCTGCCGGCCGACAGGGCGCCGACTCTCCCGCCGGGCTCCAGCAGTTGACCGTCTCCGTCCACGACGTACCAGATCTCCTCCGTGCCCCGGCGTCCACGCGGGCCGATCTCGGCTCCGGGGGCCAGGTGGAGGTGGTCGACCGCCTCGGTCTCGGAGAAGAAGAAGCCGCGCCGGGCCAGTGAACGGGCCTCCAGCTGCGGGCGGTTGTCCCGCACCGTGCTGGTCGTCTGCTCGACGGTGGTGACGATCACTGGGAGCCCGCTTCCCGGTCGGCCGCGGGCACCGCCAGGCTGGCGTGGAAGTAGCGCAGCGGCTCGGGGCCGGCGGTGAGGGTGAGTTCGCCGCCCTGCGGGATGGTCACGGCGGTGCCGGCGGCCAGCGGTACGACCGTGCTGCCCGACTGCGCGGTTCCGGTGCCCTGCAGGACGAAGACCGTGTGCTCCAGCTCGGCCGCCGACAGGGTCTCCGACCGGGTGCCGTCCAGGGCGACGACCCGGGCCTGACGCAGCGGTCCCGTCAGCAACGTCGACAGGTCCACCTCTCCCACCGCAGCGAGGTCGATGATCGTCGCCGTGCTCGCGTCCGTGTCCGTCTCCGCGTCAACGGCCGCACTGGTAGTCGTGGTTGTGGTCACGAGGTCTCTCCTGAAGTAGTGGTCGCGCCGACCAGCGCGTGGGCGGTGTCCGGGCCGAAGACCTCGATGACCAGCCAATTGAGGTCCTGGTCGCCGAGGTTGCGGAACTGGTGCCGGGTGCCGAGGCCGTTGACGACCAGGTGGCCGGGGCGGATCCGGTGCGGGATGTCGTTCAGGAGGATCTCGCCCTCGCCCGAGATGACGAAGTAGAGCTCCTCGGTACGGGTGTGGTGGTGCTCCCCGCACACCGCGCCCGGCGGCAGGGAGGCCCACTCGACGGCCTCCCAGGTGCCGGCCAGCCCCATCCGGCGGGCCAGGCACTTCCAGCGGGCCGTGTCCGCGCCGCCGTGCATCGCGTGCACGACGGAGGCGCTGCTGGTGTCGGCCACCATGAGTTCGCCGCGGAGTTCAAGCGTGGGCTGGTCTGGCAGCAATGGCATGACTGGCATCAGCGGTTCCTTGAGTCGTGGAAATGGGCGGCGGCCCCCCGCACTTCGTCCACCGTCACGTCGTCGACGAAGTGCGCGGAGCCGATGTCGGTGGCCAGCGGCATGCGTTGGCGGCCGTCCCGGTGGCGGACGGTGTCCGCGAGGGCGTCCGTCAGCAGGTCGGCGCGGCAGACGGCGTGGCTGGTCGGGAGGCCGAGGCTGGTCATGACGGCCAGGACACGGTCGAGTTGGGCGGTGCCGAGCAGCCCGCGCCGCCAGGAGATGACGGTGGTGAGGGCCATGTCGACGGCGACGGCCTCGCCGTGCAGGAGGGCCGGCAGGGCGTGCATCTCCACGGCGGGGCTGAAGGTGTGGCCGTAGTCGACGGCGCGCTCCAACTCGTGTTCCCACAGGTTGGGTTCCAGCTCGGCGAGCATCCCGCCGATCGCGCGGCGCAGCACCTCGTCGGCGGCTCGCTCGCCGTCCGCGGTGTGTCCTTGGAATCGTTCGGCGCGCAGGAGCGGTCCGAACTCCTCCAGGAGGTCGAAGAGGTGGGCGTCCAGGACCAGGGCGATCTTGAGGATCTCGGCGAGTCCGTTGGAGATCTGGCGGTCGGGGAGGGTGTCCAGGAAGGCGGGGTCGAGCAGGGTGGCACGCGGCGGGTGGTAGCAGCCGATGCGGTTCTTGCCGCCGGCGTGGTTGACGCCGGCCTTGGCGCCGATGCCCGCGTCGACCAGGCCCATCAGCGTGGTGGGCACCTTCACATGGGGCAGCCCGCGCCGGAACATCCCGCAGGCGAAGCCGACGATGTCGGTCAGGACCCCGCCGCCGACCGCGATCACTGGCTCCTGCCGGCGCAGGATCCCGAAGGCGTCGAAGGCGGCCACCGCCCGCAGTACCGCCTCCATGCCCTTGTTCTGCTCGCCGGAGTCCAGCACCAGCCAGTGGACGTCGATGCCGTGCGCCTCGAAGTAGGCGCGCAGGCGGTCGCCGTAGAGGTCGTCGATGGTCTGCTCGGTGACGACGCAGCGCCGGGTCGGGGTCGGCGTACCGGCGGGGATCCCGGCGCGGGCCAGGGAGTCGTGGGCGGGGTCCAGGAGGTCGCCGGTCAGGACCACCTCGTACGCGACCGTCTGTCGGGCGCGGACGTCCCAGACGGCGTCCCGGCGCAGCGGGGACAACCGGGACGTGGATGGGTGCGGCATGAGGGCGGCGGTGTCCTTCGCTGAGGGACGGGCGGTTCGGCCGCACGCCGGCTGACGTGCCGGACGCCGACTGAAGTATCGTTACGCTTCGCACTCACATGCAATCAGAGCGTAACGGATCTTGGCCAATCGCCTTTCATCCGTTTGCGTGGGAACTCACCACAGGGATAAGCGTGTTGACCGAGGTCCACAGCAGTGCGGACGCCCGCGAGGGGCCCGACGTCCACCAGCGCGCGGACGCCCGCGAGTACGACGTCGTGATCGTCGGCGGGGGCAGCGCAGGCGCCGTGCTCGCGGCCCGGCTGAGCGAGGCCCCCGACCGTCACGTGCTGCTCATCGAGGCCGGGCCCGCCTACGCGCCCGCCGACTTTCCCCGGCAGGTCCTCAACGGAGCGGTCTACGAAGGTGATCCGGCCCTGTTGTGGGAGGCCCCGCCCCTCGACTCCCAGCGCACCGGCCACGCCTCGACGTTGGTGCGCGCGAAGGTGCTGGGCGGCGGGTCGGCCGTCAACGCCGGGGTGGCGATGCGTACGCCCGCCGCCGATCTGCTCCGCTGGCAGCGCGGGGGGTTGCGGGGCTGGGGTCCCGGGGATGTGCTGCCGTACTTCCGGCGGCTGGAGGGTGCCGACTTCGGCGATCCGGCCCTGCGCGGGCGGCACGGACCGGTGAAGGTGCGCCGGGTGCCCGAGGGGGCGACTTCGCCGGCGCACCGGGCCTTCGCCGAGGCGTGCGGGCTGCTGGGCTTCGACTCGCTCGACGACCTCGACGCCGCCCACGCGGGCGGGGTCGGCAGGTACCCCCTCAACATCGCCGCCGGAGTCCGCCAGAGCACCGGCCTGGTCTACCTGGACGCGGCCACCCGCAGTCGACCGAACCTGCACATCCTGGACCGGACGACGGTCGACAGGGTCGCCTTCGCGACGAACGGGAAGAGCGGGCGGAACGGGAGGACTGGGCAGACCGGGCGGACCGGGCAGGCGATCGGCGTCCGCACCCTCGACGGCACCCTCGTGCGGGCCCGCGAGACCGTGCTGTCGGCGGGGGCCGCCGCGAGCCCGGCCATCCTCCTGCGCTCCGGCATCGGGCCCGCCGACGAGCTCAGGGCGCTGGGCCTCGCGGTCGTCGCCGATCTGCCGGTGGGGCGCCGTCTGCGCGAACACCCCTGCGCCTACCTCCTGTTCAGCGCCCCGCCCGACCTGCTCGGCGCGGCCCTCCCCGCCGTATCGACCCTGCTGTGGACCCGCAGTTCCCTCGCCCGGAACGGCGAACTGGACCTGCATGTCGCCCCCAGCCACCTGGTGCGCCCCGAGGCGTATCCGCAGGGCAGCGGGCTCGCCTTCCTGCTCTCGGTGACCCGCCCCGAACCCGAGGCGTACGGCCGGTTGCGGCTGGCCGGGCTCGATCCGACCACCGCGCCCCGGCTGGACCTCGCGCTGCTGGCGCACCCGCTCGACGTGCGGAAGATGACGGAGGCCGTCGCCCTCGGCCGGCAGCTCGCCGCCACCGCGCCGCTGCGCGCCCTGGGCCTGCGCGAGATCGTGCCGGGACCGGGGCCCGCCTCCGAGCCGGAGCTGGCCGCCTACCTCAAGGCCCACGTCAAGCCGTACCCGCACCTCTGCGGCACGGCGCCGATGGGTACCGCGGGCGACCCGGCGGCCGTCGTCGACGCGTCGGGCCGGGTGCACGGAGTGGCCGGGCTGCGGGTGGTCGACGCGTCGATCCTCCCGGACGCCCCGTCGGTGGCCACCAACGTGACCGTCATGATGGCGGCGGAACTGATCGCGGACCGTTTCGCCGACGGCTGGGAGTCCCTGGCCGGTGGCTAAGGGACCTTGGCCGGTGGCTAAGGGACCCTGGCCGGATCGACCGGCGCCGCCGGCTCCCCCTCGGCCTCCACGATCGCCCGGTTGCGGCGGACCGAGGACCAGAAGGACCAGCCGATGAGGACCACACCGACGAGACCGGTGATGACCTCGTTGATCTGGTACTGGATGGTCACCATGAGGATCACGGCCAGCGCGCCGATCGCGTAGTGCGCGCCGTGCTCCAGGTAGACGTAGTCGTCCAGCGTGCCCTGCCGGACCAGGTACACGGTCAGCGACCGCACGTACATCGCGCCGATACCGAGACCCAGCGCCATCAGCACGATGTCGTTGGTGATGGCGAACGCGCCGATCACGCCGTCGAAGGAGAAGGACGCGTCCAGGACTTCGAGGTAGAGGAACATGAAGAACGCGGCCTGCCCGGCCAGCACGACCGGTGCGCGCTTCTTGCCGCTGCGCTCGGCCGCCTCCTGCTCCTCCTGCTCGCGTTCCTCCTCCGCCTCCAGGCGGTCCTCGAAGAAGCCGGAGAGACCGCCGACGACCATGTACGTGATCAGACCGGCGATGCCGGAGATCAGCACCGTCTGTGCCTTGTCGGCGTGCGCGCCGCCGTGCTGGTGGGCGTGGGCCGCGAAGGTGAACGCGGTGATCAGCAGGACGATCAGGGCGATGCAGACCGACAGCATGTCGACCTTGCCCAGCTTGGCCAGCGGGCGCTCCAGCCAGCCCAGCCACTTGATGTCCCGCTCCTCGAAGATGAAGTCGAGGAAGATCATCAGCAGGAACATGCCACCGAACGCGGCGATCGCCGGGTGCGCGTCGGTGACGAGCTGCTGGTACTGGTCCTTGTCGGTCAGCGCCAGGTTGACCGCGTCGTACGGGTTCTTCTTGGCGGTGATCGCGACGATGGCGACCGGGAAGAGCAGCCGCATGCCGAAGACGGCGATGAGGACGCCGACCGTGAGGAAGATCGTCTGCCAGAAGGGCGACATCTTCTTCAGGATCCCGGCGTTGACCACCGCGTTGTCGAACGACAGCGAGATCTCCAGGACGGTCAGGATCGCGATGACGCCGAACGCCGTCCACCCGCCGTACAGCACCCCTACGGCCAGTCCGAGCGCGGTGGCCACGAACGACCAGCGGAAGGTCTTCAGAAGCACCGGTTGCCCCTTCCCGTTTTCCCGTTGTCGTGCGGTTACCCGCAGGCCGGGCCTCGAACAGCCCTGACCGTCACCGGCGTTGTCTATCATGGGCGCCTGTCGCTCAGGTGTCGCGGCGAGTCCCGGCACGGACGCGCGTCGTCCGCCGGGACAAGGGGTGTGGGTGGTCGCGATACGGCTGCGCCGGAGCGTACGGCGCTGGGAGTACTGGCTCATCGGATGCGCCGTCGGCGTCGCCGCCCTGCTGGCCCTGCACTCCCTCGTACCCAACCACCTCGGGCGGCTCGGCAGCGCCCTGGAGACGTTCCTCCCGTGGCTTGGCGTGGCCGTACCGCTGCTCGCCTGCCTCGCGCTGATCAGGCGGTCGGTGTGGGGGCTGCTCGCCTGTCTGCTGCCGACGGTCGCCTGGCTGTGGCTGTTCGCCGGACTGTGGGTCCCGTCGGGCTCGTACGACCTGAGCGTCGTCCAGCACAACGTGGCCGACGACAACTCCGACCCCGCCGGCACCGCACGGGCGCTGCTCGCCACGCGCGCCGAGCTGGTGGCCGTGGAGGAGCTGACGCCCGCGGCGCGGCCCTCGTACGAGGGTGTCCTGAGCGCCTCCCACCCCTACCGGGCGGTCCACGGCACGGTCGGGCTCTGGTCCGCGTACCCCCTCTCGGACGTGCGGGCCGTCGACATCCGGCCCGCGAGCTTCCCGGACGGCTGGCAGCGCGGTCTGCGGGCCACGGTCGCCGCGCCCGACGGCGAGATCGCGGTGTACGTCGTCCATCTGCCGTCGATCCGGCTCGGCGCGGGCGGGTTCGCGTCGGCGGCGCGGGACGAGAGCGCGGGGTTGCTCGGGGCCCGGATCGCGGACGAACCGGCGGACCGGCTCCTGGTCGTCGGCGACTTCAACGGCACCGTGCAGGACCGCGGGCTGGACCCGGTCACCTCCCAACTCACCGCCCCCGGCTCGGGATTCGCGTTCAGCTGGCCGGCCGCCCTGCCGGTGGCGCGGATCGACCAGGTGCTCGGCAGGGGGGTCGAGGTGACGGAGGTGTCGGCGCTGGACGCGACCGGGAGTGATCATCTTCCGGTGGTGGGTCGCGTACGTCTCGGCTAGGGCCGGTCCGGCGGCAACGCTCGTCGTCGGCTCACCACGGCACCGGTGTCCCGTCCCAGGAGAAGAACCCCCCGGTGGGGCCGTCGTCCGGCAGCAGGGCCAGTCGTACGGCTCCCCGCGCGGCCTCGGCCGGGTCGCCGGCGGCGGCTGCGGCGCGGGCGTTGAGGTCGGTGGCGCGCAGGCCGGGGGCGAGGGCGTTGACCTTGACGCCGGTGTCGGCGAGCGTCAGGGCGTACAGGACGGTGAGGGCGTTCAGGGCGGCCTTGGAGGAGCGGTAGGCGGCGGCGCCACCGCTGCCGTGCGGGAACTGCGGGTTGGGGCCGGTGCTCCAGGCGAGCGAGCCGGTGCCGCTGGAGACGTTGACGACACGGGGGTGCGGGGAGCGGCGCAGGGCGGGCAGGAAGGCGTTGGTGACCGCGAGGACGCCGAACACGTTCGTCTCGTACGTGCGCCGGAACTCCTCGACGCCGGCCTCCGTCGGCACGGTGGACGTCGGGGAGATGCCGGCGTTGTTGACCAGGACGTCGAGGCGGTCCACCTGGGCCGCGGCCCCGGCGATGCTGTCGGCGTCGGTCACGTCGAGGACCAGGAGGCGGGCGTCGCCGTCGATCTCCTCGACGGCCCGGCGCCCGAGGTCGGCGTCGCGGGAACCGACGTGGACCGTGAAGCCCTCGGCGGCCAGCAGGCGGGCGATGTGCTTGCCGATGCCTTTGTTGGCACCGGTCACGAGTGCTGTGCGATCGTTCATGACACCACGGTCCGCCGACCGCGGCCGCCCTGCCAGGGACGAGGTGTACCAGGCAGCCGAAGGGGTCGGGAGAATCGGCGGGGCCGGGAGCAGCAGAGGAGGCGGCGGAATGGCGCGTCAGGAACTGGCCCGCTTCCTGCGGGAACGCCGTGCGGGACTCCGCCCGGACGTTGTCGGTCTGCCGACGAGCGCCCCTCGCCGGACCCCGGGTCTGCGGCGCGAGGAGGTGGCGGAGCTGGCCCATATGTCGGTCGACTACGTCGTACGACTCGAACAGGGCCGCGGTCCTCGCCCTTCGCCCCGGATCCTGGACGGGCTGGCCAGGGCCCTGCGGCTCACGCCGGCCGAGCGCAGTCACCTGTTCCGGCTGGCGGGATCGACCGCGCCTCCGCCCGGCGCCGACGCCGTGCGGCGGGTGAGCCCGCGCGTGGCCCGCATGCTGGAACGGCTGCCGGAGACCGGCGCGATCGTCACCGACGCGGCCTACGGGGTCGTCGCCTGGAACCCCCTCGCGCGGGCGCTGCTCGGCGACGACCTGGGGCGCGGCACGACGAACCTGGCCCGGCGCCGCTTCCTGGGCGCGGGGCGCATGTACGAGACGTCCAGCGCGGAGGAGTTCGGGCACATCGTGGTGGCACGGCTGCGCCGGGCGGCGGACCGCTACCCGCACGACCGCCGCCTCGCCGCCCTGCTGGCCGAACTCCGCACCGGCAGCGAGGAGTTCGGGCAGGTGTGGGAGACCCGCCCGGTCCACGCCCCCGGCCACCGCACCAAGACCCTCGTCCATCCGGTCGTGGGCCAACTGCGCCTGAACTGCGATGTCCTGCTCGTCCCGGAGGACGACCAGGAGGTCGTGCTGATGACGGCGGACCCGGGGTCACCGTCGGCGCGGACCCTGCGGGAGCTGGCGGCGGGGTCGAGCTGAGCCCGGAAGGCACCGACGCCGAGCCTCTACGGCCCCTCGCCGCCCCGCCTGACGACCGGGGGGCGTCCTAGTGACTTCGGCCCCTGGCTCACTCACCACGCGGACCCTACGGGGGGTTCGCGGCGAGGGCGTTCTGACCGCGGGAGAGCGCCGGCGCCGAGCTCTCTGCGGTCTACAGCCCGACGTCCCTGCTGCGGATGTCGTCCAGGGACTCCCGTCGTACCAGGAGGCGGGCGTGGCCGTCGCGGACCGCGGCCACCGGGGGGCGGCCCACGAGGTTGTAGGTGGAGGCCATGGAGAGGTGGTAGGCGCCGGCGACGGGGACGGCGAGGAGGTCTCCGGGGCGTACGTCCGCGGGGAGTTCGACGTCGGTGGCGAGGGTGTCGCCGGCCTCGCAGTGGCGGCCCACGACGGTGACCGGGGTCCGCTCGGTGGTGGTGCGGCGGCCGATCGGGCGAGGGGCGTAGCGGACGCCGTACAGGGCCGGGCGCGGGTTGTCGCTCATGCCGCCGTCCACCGCCACGAAAGTGCGCGCGCCGGTGCGCTTGACGGCGAGCACGTGGTAGAGCGCGATGCCCGCGGGTCCTGCGATGGCCCGGCCCGGTTCGATGGTCAGGCGGGGTACGGGCAGACCGGCCGCGGCGCAGGCCTCGTGCAGTTCGGCGCGGACCCGGCGGGAGAGTTCGGTGAGGTCGAGGGCCGGCTCGCCGGGGCGGTAGGCGATGCCGTGGCCGCCGCCGAGGTCGAGTTCGGGCAGGACCAGACCGTGCTGCCCGTGCAGGCGGGCCATGAGGCCGACGACACGGCGCACGGCGGCCAGGTACGGCTTGACCGTGGTGATCTGCGAGCCCAAGTGGCAGTGCAGGCCGGTCAGTTCGAGCTGCGGCTGGTCGAGGATGCGGGCGATGGCGTGCTGCGCGTGACCGTCGGCGATGGACAGACCGAACTTCTGGTCGTCCGTGCCGGTGCGGATCTTCTCGTGGGCGCCCGCGCTGACCCCCGGCACCACCCTCACCATGACCTTCTGGTGGCCGCCGTGTCCGACGGCCGCGGCCAGCCGAGCGATCTCGGAGGGGCTGTCGATGACGATCCGGCCGACGCCCAGACGCAGGGCGGTCTCCAGGTCGCGCGGCGACTTGGCGTTGCCGTGCCGCACCATCCGCTCGGGCGGGAAGCCGGTGGTGACCGCCAGCTCCAGCTCGCCGGCCGAGCAGACGTCGAGGCCGAGGCCCTCCTCCTCGATCCAGTGGACCATCGCGCGGCACAGGAACGCCTTGGCCGCGTACAGGACTTCGGCGTCCGGGAAGGCGTGCAGATAGGTACGGCAGCGGTCGCGGACCTCGGCCTCGTCGAGGACGTAGACGGGCGTGCCGAAGCGGTCGGCGAGCTCCGCGAGCGGTACGCCGCCTACGGCCAGTTCGCCGGGGTGGGGCTCGGTGGTGGAGGCGGGCCAGACCGACAGGTCGGCGGCGATGCCGGCGACCGAGGGGTCGTGAACGGTGGTCATCGGGACAGCCCTCTCTCAACCGACGCGCAGCGCGAGTGCGGCGGGGACGACGGGGTTCGCCGGCCGCGCGGACCGGGTCGTGGACGCCGGGGCGGGGGCCGTGAACTGGGGATCCACCGTGACGGTGGTGACGCCGAGGGGCGTGGTGAGCGCGCGCAGCGCGGGTTCGGCGAGCCTGATCCACGCCTGGCCCGCGCCGAGGGTCGCGGTCAGTCGCCGCGCCGAGGTGAAACCGACCGCGGTGCGGTCGCCGAGCGGGGTGCGGAAGATGCGTGTCACGCACCCCGACGGTCCCGGCCGGACCGGGACGTACAGGGGTCCGGCCGGGAACCGATCGGAGGGTTCGGGGTCCTCGCCGTAGACGGTCTCCGTCATGGAATGCCTCCAGAGCATGCGGGTCACTTGACGACGGCCCCGACGCGGGGAGGCGAACGGGACCTGCGAATGACGCTACGCCCGCCCTCCCTCGCCCTGTCCCGTCCGCCGACGGCTCATTACGCGATGCTGACGGAGATCGCGCGGACGCTGACGTGCTGCTTACGCGGCCGGGCGGGAGGTGGCGCGGACGGCGTCAGGAGGGCGCCAAAGTGCGGCGTACGGGGTGGTCGTGCCGCGCGGGCGGGGGTGTGATGGAGGCAGTGCCCGCGAGGTGCGCGGGTACGAGGAGCGGTGAGGCCATGTCTGGTTCCGGTGCCTGTGAAGGCCTGCCGGGAGCGGTTCGTGTGGTGGCCGGTGTGAGCGGTTCGCCGGGCAGTCTGACGGCCCTGCGCCGGGCGGCCCGGGAGGCCGCGCGCCGGGGCGGCGAGCTGTGGCCGGTGATCGCGTGGGAGCTGCCCGGCGGCGAGTTCCACGCGGCGCGCTCGTCCGTCCCGCCGCCGCTGCGGGAGCGCTGCGAGCAGCTCGCCCGGGAGGAACTCCTCGACGTCCTCGACACGATGTTCGGCGCGGCCGGCCCGGGTGTCCCCCTGCACGCGCTGATCGCCCGCGGCCGCCCCGGCCAGGCCCTGGTCCAGATCGCCGACCGCGACACCGACGTCCTGGTCCTCGGCGCCGGCCACCGCGGCCGCCTGCACCGGCTCCTCTCCCCCTCGGTGAGCCACTACTGCCTCACCCACGCCACCTGCCCGGTCCTCGCGGTCCCCCCGTCCCCGCTGGAGGCCCACCTCGCGACCGTGTGCCGCCGCAACAGCTGGCATCTGCGCTTGGACGCGGGGCAGTTGACCGAGCGGGAAAAACCGCGGGGGCGAGTGCGGGACGCGTGAGGGCGGGGTCAGTCGGTCGTCTCGCCCTGAGCGATCTCGATGTTCTCGTGCACCTGCAGGGCGACCGTCGCCGCCGTGGCGGAGGAGAGCAGCGCGCAGGTCGTGAGGAGGGCGGCGATCCAGGTCCGGGGGCGGAGGGGTACGGGGCTGAGGAGCGCCGTGACGCGGTGCGGGACCGGGCCCGTCGCGACGCCGGGCGTGACCGACGAGTGGGGTGGGGGCGCGGTGGAGGCCAGGGCCGCGCGGGCGATGGCCCGGGCCGTGAGCCGGCGGTCGCCCACCGTGCGGGCGGCGACCTCGTCGGCGGCCCGTTCCGCGGCCAGGCGGATGGCCGCGCGGACCGGGCGCAGGGCGGGGTGGCAGTGGGCGGTCAGCTCGGCCGCGGCCAGGAAGTAGTGGTGGCGGCCCGCGTTGTGGGCCCGCTCGTGCGCGAACAGCGCCTCGCGCTCCGCCGCGTCCAGGCTGCGGAGCATGCCGGTCGTGACGACGATGCGCTGCGGACGGCCGGGCAGGGCGTACGCGTCCGGGTGCGGTGAGTCGACGACGCACAGGTCACCCGCCGCGGGCCTGCGGTCGGCCTCGGAACGGGCCGCACGGAAGCCGGTGACCTGCCGCAGCACCGAACGCCCCAGCGTGAGGGCCCCGAGGGTGAGCAGGCCGGCGGCCAGGGCCGCCAACGGAAGGATCAGGCGTGCGGACGGAGTGCGCAGGGGGTGGGTCAGCTCACCGAGCGCCGCGAACGCCGGGATCTTCAGCAGACCGGTGAGCGCGAGCGTGCCGAGCGCGGCGACCGTGCCGCCGGCCAGCAGCAGCGCGGAGGCGGTCAGGGACCACAGGGCCGCGACCGGTGGGCAACGGTCCAGGATCCGGCGGGCCAGCGGGGGCGCGGCGAAGGGCAGGAGCAGCGGGACCAGGAGCAACAGGACCTGGAGCAGGGGTACTTGGAGCAACGGGATCAGCAGCGGCGCGGGCGTCACTCGCCGTCCTCCAGCAGCCTGCGCAGCACCTGCTCGTCGTCCGGGTTGAGCTGCGCGACGAAGCGGGCCAGGACCGTCTCGCGGTCGCTGTCGCGGTCCAGTTCGCCGTGCATACGAAGGGCGGTGAGGCCCTGCGGGTCCTGGAGCGGCCGGTACGCGTACCCACGGCCCTGGCGCTCCCGCTCCAGCGTCCCCTTCTCGTGCAGCCGGGACAGGATCGTCGTCACCGTCGTACGCGCCAGCCCGGACGCGAGTTCCGTCTGGACCTGCGACGGGGTGAGCGGCGCACCGGCGGCCCACAGCGCGGCCAGCACCGCGGCCTCCAGCTCGCCCGAGGGCCGCCGCTCGTCCTTTTCGTCGGACATCTCGCCGGGCTTCTCATCGGTCATGGGGGAACGATCCTCACCCTCAGATCGTCTACACTGTCGTAGACCGTCTACAGAATTGTAGTCGACGTGGGGGCAAGAGCGAAGGAGGTCCCCGGATGACAACGATCCCGACGATCCCGCTGCTCCAGGCACCCCCGCCCCTCCCACCCCTCCCGGTGCCCTCATGAACCGCCGGGACGCCGCCGAACTCGCCGGCAGCGTGGGCGTGGGCGCGTGGACCGGGTTCGGCGTGCTGGCGATGGTCGTGGTGGGCGGCGACGGGGCTCCGCTGTGGCTTGACGACAGCTCGCTGAAATGGGCCGTCGGACACCGCCCGGACGTCCTGGTGGCGCTCGCCCGAGGGGTGACCGCGACGGGCACCGGCGTCGTCCCGTACCTGCTCGCCGTGCTGGCCGGCGTGGTCGCGGGCCGGACCGCGCGCAGCCGGCTGACGGCCGCCGCCCTCGCCCTGGCCTGTCTCACCACGGGCCAGGCCCTGCGGTACGGAGTGATGGAGCTGGTCCACCGCGCCCGTCCACCGCAGGCCGACTGGGCGACGACATACGCCACCCACTGGGCGTTCCCCTCCGGCCACACCACCACGTCCGCGCTCACCGCCGGGCTCCTGATGGTCGCCCTGTCCCTGCGCGCCCCGCGCGGCGGCCGGTCCCTCGCGGTGACGGTCGGCTGCTGGGCCGTGCTGGTCGGGGCGAGCCGCGTCTACCTCGGGGTGCACTGGTTCACGGACGTCATCGGGGGCTGGCTGTTCGCCACGGGCTGGCTGGGGATCTGCCTGTGCGTGATGGCCCATCGGCTGCCGGGCTGGTTCATATCGAGTACGACCACGGGGCCGCCCGGCGACGGGACCGCGCGCACGACCGACGGGACGGCCGCACGCACGGCGGGATGAGGTCGCGGCCTCCGTTCCCGAGCTGAGGCCGACACCCCGCCCCACGTGAGTGCGCGCGCCGTCTCGGGATGAGTACGCGTGCTCAGGACCGGCACCGGCGGCCCGGTCACCATGGCCGTATGAGCACACGGGGAGCACTTCTGACCGCCGCCGCCGTCCTGACCGCCGGTGTGCCGGTGGCCGCATGGGGGCTGATGGGCCAGCAGGACGCCGACGGGTTTTCGGCGTCCGAACTGGACTACACGTACGGGCCGTCGCCCGTCACGGACGGTATCGCCGCACTGATCGGCGCGTTCGCGCTGGTGCTGGTGGCGGCGGCCGGGGCGCTGCTCGTGCGGGCCGCCGACCGCGGGGCGCTGGACCGGCGTTGGTGGGGGGTGCTGGCGCCGTTGGTGGTCGCCGGGCTGATCGTCGGGGTGGGGCTGCGGATCCTGACCGCGGGGGTGATCGGGGCGAACATCGGCGCCGGTCTGACGATCGTGCTCGGCGGCCCGGTCGTGGCCGCGCTGGTGCTGTGGGCTCTGGGCCGGGGCTGGTGGCTGGCGACGCGTCACCCGGACGGGGACAACAGGGGCGACGGAGGTGGGCGAAGCATCCGAATCGCCTCCCACGGAGCGTGACTTCCGGGATCCTGATCCCAACGCACAGCTTCTGAAGGCACGATCCCGAGACGCACGGTCTCCATACCGACGACCTCGATACGCACGATCTCGAAACGCAGGAGCACCACCCGCCCGACCACCACGCACCGCCCCACCGTCCCGAAAGGACCCACCCATGGCCACACCTCTCTCCGCCGCGAAGACCCTGTCCGCCTTAAAGACCGAAGGGCTCACCGTCCACGAACACGCCGGCTGGAAGACGCACAACCGTGACTCGGCGACCGGCAAGTCCTTCGGGCCGGTGATCGGCGTGCTGATCCACCACACCGCCGGACACGGTGACAAGGAGCTCTGCTACAAGGGCAGATCGGATCTCCCGGGCCCGCTGTGCCACTCCTGGCTCGGCAAGACCGACGGGCTGTGGATGATCGGCCACGGCCGCGCCAACCACGCCGGTCTCGTCGACCTCGACGTACTGAACGCGCTGCGTGAGGAGAAGCCGCTCCCGCACGACGACCAGGCCAACGCCGACGGCAACGACTGCCTGTACGGCCTGGAGATCGAGAACCTGGGCGACGGCAAGGACCCCTACCCGGACGCGCAGTACCGGAACGCCGTGCTGTGGGCCGCCGCGCTGTGCCGGGCGCACGGCTGGACGGAGAAGTCCGTCGCCGGGCACAAGGAGGTCCAGCCCGGCAAGATCGACCCCAGCTTCGACATGGACGACTTCCGGGCCGACGTGAAGAAGCAACTCGCCACCACGGTCGGCAAGTCCACGCCCGGCAAGCCGCTCCCCGGCACGGCCACCAAGCCCCGCGTCGACCTCTCCCGTCTGGTCAAGGCGGCGAAGACCGACCCCGGCGCCAAGCAGGGTCACGTCAGTTACATGGCGGGCACGAACCTCGCCGAGGCGGCGCTGGTCAAGCTGGGCTACCTGTCCAAGACCTACGCCGGCGACGGCTCCTTCGGCACCACCACGGTCGCCGCCTACGCCAAGTGGCAGCACCACCTCGGCTACTCGGGCGCCGACGCGAACGGCATCCCGGGCAAGATCTCCCTCGGCAAACTCGGCGACAAGACCGGCCTGTTCAGCGTCGTCGCCTGACACCGGCGGCCACCACCGGTATCAGCCGCCTCGCTCGGCCCACGCGTCGCTCACGACCTCTCCCTACCGCCTACATCTTCCGGCTGTATCTTCCGGCTGTATCTTCCGGGCGGTCTCGGGGTCTTGTCCGAAAAGGACCTCCCCGGGACCGCCTCGACGGCTCTGTGGAGTGAGTACAACCCGGAGGAGGCATCTCCATGGCCAAGCATCTGGTCGTCTGCTGCGACGGGACCTGGAACATCGCCGACCAGCAGTGCAAGACCAACGTCACCAAGGTGGCTCTGGCCGTACGGCGACATTCGGCCGTGGGCACCGAGCAACGGGTGTACTACGGCAAGGGAGTCGGCACCCTCCGCGGGGAGCGGCTGCGGGGCGGCGCCTTCGGTGCCGGGCTGTCGCGCAACGTCCTCGACGCGTACCGCTTCCTCGCCCACACCTACGAACCCGGCGACCAGCTGTACCTGTTCGGGTTCAGCCGGGGCGCGTTCACGGCCCGCAGTCTGGCGGGGCTGATCCGGAACTGCGGCATACCGCGCCCGGAGCACGCCGACCGGATCGGAGAGGCGTGGGCGCTGTACCGCAGCCGCGCCAAGGGCCCGACCAGCGTGGCCGCGACGCTCTTCCGCCGGGCGTACGCGTACGAGACCGAGATCCGCTTCATAGGCGTGTGGGACACGGTCGGCGCCCTCGGCATCCCGGCGCTGCCCGGCCCACGCCCCTTCCGGCGGCTGGTCGACCGGTTCAACCGCCGCTGGTCCTTCCACGACACCGAGTTGAGCAGCTGGGTGAACGGCGCTTTCCACGCCCTCGCCATCGACGAGCAGCGCTCGGCGTTCGCGCCGACGCTGTGGCACCAGCAGCCCGGTGCGTTCGCGAAGGGCCAGGAGCTGAAGCAGGTGTGGTTCACCGGGGTGCACACCGACGTCGGCGGCGGCTATCCGGAGTCGGGCCTGTCCGACATCACCCTGCGGTGGATGGTCGACCATGCCCGCGCCTACGGCCTGGAGTTCGAGGCCGATGCCTTCACCCCCGGCGATCCCGACCGGGCGCAGCCGGGCGAGCCGGGGCCGGAGACGATGGATCAGGATCCGGACCCGACGGACGAGGACGACAGCATCGAATTCACCGTGCGCCCCTACCCGTTGGGCCCGGTACACGTGTCCCGAACAGGCCTGTACCGCCTGTTCCCGCCCCTCCACCGTCCCATCGGCCGGGCGACCTACAAGAAGACCAGCCTCCTCGACGGCCGCGAGTACCTGGCCGACACCGCGCTGCGGCGCCACCAGGAGGACAAGGACGCCTACGACCCCCCGGCGCTCGACGCCTACCTCAAGGACCACGGCGAACAGCACATCGAGCGGATTCCTCTTCCACCCGACTGACCGGCCGACGGCGTTCCTCGCGCCTGCCCGCCGCCGAGAGGGCCACGGTCACCGAGATCGACGCGGTGGCCATCACCGCCATCGCCGTGGCGGGCGAGGTGAGTTGGGCCACCGAACCCGCCAGGACCGCCGCCACGCCCTGCATCGTCAGCATCCCCGCGCCGCGCAACCCGAGGGCGTGGCCCGCGAGTTCGTCGGGGGTGAGGGCCATCAGGCGTTCCTGTTGGATGAGGGTCGCGCCGAAGCCGACGGAGGCGACGCAGGCGGCGATGGCCACCCAGGGCATGCCCGGTCGCAGGGCGAAGAGCAGGTACGGGGTGGCCAGGAGGATGCGGAGGGGGACGTCCATGCGGGCGCGCAGGGCGGGCGGGAGGAAGCGGCCGACGGTCAGGTCGCCGACGAACATGCCCAGCGCCGCACAGGAGAACAACGCGCCGGCGGATCCGGAGTCGTAGGAGACGAAGAGGGATTCGCAGCCGACGACCAGGCCGTTGGGGAGCCACATGCCCAGGTAGGTGAGGCGGCGGGGGCGGGAGGACCACAGGAGGGCGTTCGTCTGCCAGGTCGCTCTGACGGACGGGCGGCCCGAGGCGCGCGGCGGCCGGGCGGTCAGGCCCAGGCGGATGCCGAGGGCCGCGATGGCGTACAGCGCCGCCGCCAGCAGCAGACAGACCCGCGGGGACAGGAGTACCAGCAGGGCACCGCCCGTCGCGAAACCGACGACCTGCATCAGCCCGGAGACCATGTTGAACACCGAACGGCCCAGCAGATAGCCGGACTTGGGCAGGATCTCGTTCAGCAGACCACCGCTCACTCCCCCGCCCAGCGAGGCGATCAGGCCCTGGAGAAATACGACGCCGAAGGCCGCGCCGATCGGCAGGCCGGGCAGTGCCAGCAGTGCCGTACAGACGGCGAAGGCGAGGTTGATGCCGGTCAGCGTCACGCGTGGGGGCAGTCGGTCGGCGCCCGAGAGGAAGAAGGTCGCGCCGAGCATCTGCGCGAGCTGCGGCCCGAACATGCTCACCGCCGACAGCAGCGGGGAGTCGGTCGCCCGGTAGACCAGCGTGGCGAGCGAGAGCCCGCCGATCGTCAGGGCCGCGTTCTGGGCGGCGAAGGAGAAGAAGAACGGGGTGTACTCGGGGGTGCGGAAGAGCTCGCGGTAGCTGCGCATGGGCGGAGTCTGCGGGGGTGCGCGCGGGGGTCGTATTCTTTCGCGCGGACGCGAAACACCGGGGGGTGCACATGGGGTGGTGGCAGCTCAACGCGGACACGCTGGCCCGCAGCCGCTTCGTCATCTCCCCGTTCGCCGAGACCTTCGCGGCCCTGAAGCTGCTGCACGCGGGCACCGCCGCGCACCCCGGTGAGCAGGCCTGGCTCCGCGACCACACGCCCGGCTACCGCGCCCGCCTCGCCGCCGACCCCGTGGCCGCGCACCTCGTACGGGCGGGCCTGGGCCGGTCCTGGATCGCCGACTTCCTCTGCCCCACCCAGAAGGACGGCGAGACCTTCGAGGACCTCGTCGCCCGGGTGCGGACGGTCGACCCGGCCGCCGCCCGCGCCCACCTCACCGTCTCCCTCGCCGGCCCGCTGCCCCCCGTACTGGACCGCGACGACCTCCCCGACCGGGCCGCCGCGCTCCTGGAGTACGTGTGGACGGAGACGGTACGGCCGGACTGGCACCGGCGTCGGCGGGTTCTGGAGGCGGACGTGGTCGCCCGGACCGCGCAGGTCGGCCAGGGCGGCTGGGCGGCCGTACTGGACTCCCTGCATCCCGGGCGGATGCGCTGGCTCGGTGAGAACCGGCTCCAGGTGAACCGGCACGAGTACCCGCCCCGCGAGATCTCCGGCGCCGAGCTCGTCTTCATGCCGGTCACCCCGAAGACCGGGTGGGTGTCCTGGGAGGAGCCCGAGATCTACGCGCTCGTCTACGCCTGCACGGGCGCCCTGGCCGACCCCGGCAACCGGCCCGTGCCCACCAGCCTGGCCACGCTGCTCGGCCCCGCCCGCGCCGGCGTCCTCGTCCTCCTCGACTCCCCGATGAGCACGAGCCAGCTGGTCGCGGTGACCGGACAGGGCCTGGGCTCGGTGGGCCGGCATCTGAAGGTGCTGCTGGACGCGGGGCTGGTGGAGCGGCGGCGGGCCGGGCGGTCGGTGCTGTACTCGCGGGCGGCGGCCGGAGAGGTGCTCGTGGAGGCCCAGCACCGGGCCGACACCGAGCGGAGTTAGCATCCGCTTATGACGACTACAGATGGCTCTTCCCCCCTCGACGTCGAGATCGATGCCCTCAAGGGCGGCTCCGCGGACCTCTCCCAGTACGCCGGCCAGGCGGTTCTCATCGTCAACGTGGCCTCCAAGTGCGGCCTGACCCCGCAGTACACGGGCCTGGAGAAGCTCCAGGAGCAGTACGCCGACCAGGGCTTCACCGTCCTCGGCGTGCCCTGCAACCAGTTCATGGGCCAGGAGCCCGGCAGCGCCGAGGAGATCGCCGAGTTCTGCTCGGCGACGTACGGCGTGACCTTCCCGCTGACCGAGAAGGTCGAGGTGAACGGCGAGGGCCGGCACCCGCTCTACCAGCGCCTCACCGGCTTCGCCGACGCCGAGGGCCACACCGGCGACATCCGCTGGAACTTCGAGAAGTTCCTCATCGGCCGCGACGGCGAGGTCGTCGCCCGCTTCTCCCCGAAGACCGAGCCGGACTCGGCGGAGGTCGTGGCGGCGGTGGAGGCGCAGCTCGGCTGACCTGACCCCTCAGTGGGCGGTCACTTCAGCTCGTCCGGACACGGAGTGCCCCGTGGCAGTTGGTACGGGGCACCCAACCGGTACGTCCCCGCCTTCGGCGCGACCAGGATCGTCCACTTGTCGCCCTTGTCGTCCTCTTCCGTCTGCATCAGACAGCCGTTGACGTTGTCGAACGACTTCGGCGTGCCGTCGTCCCGATGCTTGGACGCCTGCGTCTCCTGCGGCGGCTTCACGCCCTTGCCCTTGGCGTCGACCAGGCCGAGCCACGGCGAGTAGGGGACCCGGATGAGGACCCGGCCGGGCGTCTTGACCTCGATGGTCAACTCGCCCTGGTCCGCGCGGTCGACGGTGGCGGGCGCGTCCGCGAGCGGGGTCGGGTCGGTGACCTGGAACAGCTGCCAGTTCGCGTCGCCCCAGATCTGCTTCAGATACGGCATCCCCCGCTGCACCAGCTCCCGCTCGCGCGCGCCGCCGTCCCCGTCGGGCTGGTCCTTGGGCAGCACGACGAAGTGGACGGCCCAGCGCTGCAGCCACTCGTGGTAGTTGGCCGAGTTGAGGGTGTCGTCGTAGAAGAGCGGGTTGCGCTCCATGTCGGCCTGACGGTTCCAGCCGCGGGCGAGGTTGACGTAGGGGGCGAGCGCGGAGGCCTCGCGGTGGGAGGCGGCGGGGACGACCTCGACCCGGCCCTTCTCGGCGCCGACCTCCTGGAGCTCGTTCACCAGGGGCGCCAGCTCGCGCGCCCAGGACGCGGTCGGGGTCGTGATGACAACGTCGTCGACCGACTTGAAGCCGATCCAGAAGGTGAAGCCGACGATGGCCAGCACGGTCACGTACCAGGTGCGCGAGCGCGGCACCATGAACGGCAGCGCCGCGACCAGCGCCACGCCCGCGAAGAGCATCGCGAGGCGGGTGATGTTGGAGCCGATCTGCGAACTGACCAGCCACACACCGAGGATGGAGAGGCCGTAGACCGCGGACGTCAGGCGGACCGTCTTCCACTCCTTGGGGACCAGCGCGAAGACGAGGACGGCCGAGGTGAAGGGCAGGATCACCGAGGCGAACTTCATCGGCTGGGTGCCCGAGAACGGGAACAGCCAGGCCGAGACCGCCACCACCACGGCGGGCGCGATGCCCAGGGCCCAGGCGCCCGGCCGGCGCTTCTGCAGGAACAGGGCCACCGCCACCAGCCCCACGAACAGACCCGCCACCGGCGACGCCATGGTCGCGAGCGCGGCCAGCGGGGCCGCGCACAGGGCCTTCGCCCACCGTTTGTAGCGCCAGCGGTGGGGCCAGCAGAAGACGACGGCGACCGCGCCGAGCGCGAAGACGGTGCCGAGACCGAAGGTCACCCGGCCCGAGGCCGCGTTGCACAGAAAGGCGAAGACGCCGGCGAGCGAGGCCCACAGCGGGTTCTTCACCGACCGGCTGCGCAGCAGGATCAGCGTCAGCAGCCCGGCCGAGACGGTGCCGGCGATCATCATCGTCGTACGGACGCCGAGGACCGACATCAGATACGGCGACACCATGCTGTACGACACCGGGTGCATACCGCCGTACCAGGCGAGGTTGTACGCCGAGTCGGGGTGCCGGCCGACGAACTCGGCCCAGGCGTCCTGAGCGGCGAGGTCGCCGCCACTGTTCGCGAACGTGAAGAACCAGGCGATGTGCAGGACCCCGGACAGGGCCGTGAAGGACAGCACCGGATGCCGCAGGAACCGCTCCCGCAGGGCCTGCACCGCCGCAGCGGCCCTACCCGTCGGCCGAACCGTCGATGGGTCGTCGCCCTCGCGACCTGTATTGCTCGGTGCGGGCTGCGCTACGGGCACGCGTATTCGCGGGCCGGTTACCGGGCCCGGATCGGCGTCGTCGGCGCGTGTCGGCTCCGCAGTGGCCACCTGAAGGCACTCCCCGTGGTGTCCCGTCTTCTGTTCTGGACGCGTCCCGTTGGCCGTCCGTTGCCGGCCACGTCCCGGTGGGTTACCCGCCGCGTCCCGAGCGCGCCGGCCTGCCCCGTTTCGTGACGCTAGCACGCACCCCGCCGGCGAGCGCCCGGGTGGGCCCACCGGCGGGGGGCGTGATGTCCGAGTGGCCCCGGATCAGCCGAGACGCGTCAGCTTGGCGGAAAAGCCGGGCTCCGCGAGGTCCGACTGCAGGGCTACGGGGACCTTGACCGCGCCGTCGGAGCTCTCGCCCACGGTGAGGGTGCCCACCTTGGTGCCGGCCTTCGCGGTGTGCGGTACGTCGTCGGCCGCGAAGGACAGCTTCACCTTGAGGCCGGCCCAGCCGACCGCGGCGACGTCCTTGGTGAGCACGACCGGGGTGTGGCCGCCGAGACCGTCGTCCACGTAGCCGACGACGGTGCCCTTCTTCAGGATCTTCGTCGAGGTCAGCGCGTCCTGGGCGGCCAGCATCGCGGTCTTGCTGACGGCGTTGACCGTGTCGATGATCGGCGCCGTGTGCTGGCCGAGGATCGCGCCGACCACGGTGACCGTCTCGCCGCCGACCTCCTTGGTGGCGGCGAAGAGCAGGTTGCCGCCGGCCTTGGTGGTGGTGCCGGTCTTGATGCCGAGGGCGCCGTTGTACGGGACGAGCCGGTTGTAGTTGTTCCAGGTCTTGCCCGACGGGTCCTTCCAGCTGGGCAGCTTGGTGATCTCCATCAGGGCCGGGATCTTCACCAGTTCGTTGCCGAGCTTCACCTGGTCCGCGGCGGTGGAGACGGTGGTCTCCTTCAGGCCGGAGGCGTCGGTGTACTCGGTGCCCGTCATGCCGAGTTCCTTGGCGGTGTCGTTCATCTTCTTGATGAACGCGGTCTCGGAACCGGCGTCCCAACGGGCGAGCAGGCGCGCGATGTTGTTCGCGGACGGGATCATGATCGCCGACAGGGCCTGCTGCTCGGTGAGTATGTCGCCCTGCTTGACGGTGTTGAGGGTGGACTCCCCGTCCTTGTCGTAGCCGCCCTCCTTCTCCGCCAGCGCGTCCACGGTGATCTTCTCGCCCTCGGTGCCCGCCTTCAGCGGGTGGTCCTTGAGGACGATGTACGCGGTCATGGCCTTGGCGACCGAGCCGATCGCGACCGGCGTCTGCTTGCCGAAGGCGCCCATCGTGCCGATGCCGTTGACGTCCAGGCTGCCCTGGCCCTCCGACGGCCACGGCAGGTCGGCCGCGTTGCCGTCGAACGTGTACGAGTCGTCGGCGGTGAGCTGCAGAGTGGGGCTCGGCAGGGGCCGCATGACCTGCACGATCGCAAACACGACCGCCAGCAGCAGGACCAGCGGGGTCCAGATCTTGACCCTCCGCACGATCGTGCGGACCGGCGTCTGGGGCGGCGGCGGGGTGTTCGTCAGCTCGGCCAGCAGATCCAGCGGCGGCTTCGGCGGCAACGGCTGCTGAGTCGTCCGCTCGGGCCCGAGCTGCGGGACCGGGGCCGTCGCGGCGGCCGGCTTTCTCGTCGGCGGCTGGTCCAGCGGCTTGAGCGCGACGAACCTGCTGGTGCGCTCGGCTTCTCGCTCAGGGGTCTTGGCGGGGGGCTGATCCGCCTTGGGGACGGGGGCCTTCGGAGGCTGATCCGCCTTGGGGGCAGGGGCCTTGGGGGGCGCATCCGCCTTGAGAGCCTGATCCGCCTTGGGCTCGGGCGCCTTCGGAGGCTGGCCGGCCTTGGGCGGCTGATCCGCCTTGGGCTCGGGCGCCTTGGGCTCGGGCGCCTTGGGGGTGCCCAGCTTGAGCATGGTGGTGGGCTGGTCGACCTGGGGCCACTTCAGCATGGTGGTGGCCTGGTCCACGGGGGCATCCGCATCGGACTTGTCGTCAGCCTCGTCAGCCTCGTCAGCCTCGTCGGACTTGTCGGACTTGTCGTCCGGCGCCTCGTCGCCGACGTCGGCGTCAGCGCGCTCGTCCGCGTCCGCGTCTGCCGGGGCATCCTCGGGCTCGCCGTCCGCAGGGGCTGCGTCGGCTTCTGCGGCCGTCTCATCGCCCTCAGCGGTCTCGGAGTCCCCGGTCCGAACCCAGGCCGCCACGGCCGCCTGCAGCCGCGCGTCGTCCGGGCCGGCGTCGGCTCCCTCACCCTCGGTGCCCTCGGTGGCGTCACCGGAGTCCTCGGCATCCGCTGCCACGCCGTCACGGGAAGCCTCGTCGCTGTCGACAGGACCTTCAGAGTCCTCGGAGGTCTCAGGAGCCTCAGAGTCCTCGGCAGCCACCGCGTCCTCCACGGCGTCCTCGGGCTCATCAGCCTCTACCTGATCCTCGGCCGTAGCGTCCTCGGCGTCGGCGGCGTCATCGCCCTCCGCTGCCGCGCCCTCACCGGAAGCCTCGTCGTCACCGACGGCACTTTCGGAGTCGTCGGACGCTTCCGAGTCATCGGAGGTATCAGAGCCCTCCGGGCCGTCGGCGCCCTCCGCAGCCTCTTCGAACCCATCGGCGTCCGCCTGACCCTCGGCGTCCCCAGAACCGGGACCCGCCGAGCCCTCGGCACCCGCCGAGTCACCGGCGCCCGCCTCAGATTCCTCGACTTCCGCCACCTCGTCCCGAACCGACCCCTCGGTCTCGGCCGCCCGATCGTCACTCGCAGGCGCCTCAGCCTCCGCCGGCACCTCGACCTCCGCCGCAGCCGCAGCCTTCGCCGAACCCTCGGCCCGCGCCGGCTCCTCGGCCCGCGCCGGCTCCTCGGCCTCGGCCGAACGCTCGGCGTCCGCCTGGATCTCCACCTCGGCCGATCCCCCGGCCTCCGCCTGAAGGTCGCCCTCCGCCTGAGTCCCGGCCTCCGCCGTCTCCTCGCCCCGAGCCGTCTCGTCGGCCCGCTCCGCGGACCCGGCCGACGCAGACGCCGATTCCCCGTCCTGCGCGGGCCTCCCGGCGGGGCCGCCGGGGGTCTCGTCCGTCACCAGATCCCGTACCGAAAACACCCGCGTCGCCGTGTCCACCCCACCCCGGGCGGCGGCAGCCGTCGGTTCCGGGTCGCGGGCCACCGCCAGGCGGGGGTCGCGTTCCTCCGCCCGCGCCTCGGGAACCGGACCCGCGCTCCCCGACGTCGATTCTGTCGACGACTCGCGCTGCTTCGACCTGTCGGGGGACTCGCCCGCCACCGGTGCCTCCTCCATGCCGCACGCCGTCCGCGCGGCTACCGAACCGTCTGACCGCCCGCTCGGACTACGCCTCCCCGACGCTGTCCGAACCATGTACCAGTGTCCTGTGTGCGGGCTTAACCTCTGCGGTAGACGAGAACGACATACCTACCGGTTCCACTACAAAGAGGTCACGCACCCTCGACAGACCAATGTGAGAGGGGTCACCCTGTCTTTCATCCACGCGGGGAGGCATGGATGGGCAAGAGCCGCAGAACACTTCCGGAAGAGCTTCTGCTGCTGGCATTGGACCCGGCCACGGGTACCACTGCACAGCCGCAGTCGCTCGACCTCGGTCTGGCCGGAGCACAGCTAGTAGAGCTGGCGCTGGCCGGACGGATAGCCCCAGACGGGGATCGTATCGCCGTAGTGGCACCACGGCCGACTGGAGATCCGACACTGGACTGCGCGTTGGAGTTGCTGCGAAGGCGTGGCGCTCCGGTGCGTGCGGTCCACTGGATCGGCGGGCCCCGACTGGGGTTGCGCCAGACCTACCTCTCGCATCTGGAGCGGTGCGGCATGGTGCATGCCGTGGCGGGTCAGATGTGCGGGGTGTTGCCGACGACTCGTTATCAGGCGACGGACAACGCCATCAGCCGGGAGATCCGTGCCCGGCTGGATTCCGCGATCCGTACCGGCGTACCGCCGGACCCACGGACCGCGGCGTTGGCCGCGCTCGCTCACGCGGTCGGTCTCGGCAAGCACCTGTATCCGGGTAATGAGGGACGCTCGTCCCGCTCCCGGCTGCGGGATCTGATCCGGCACGACCCGATGGGCGGCCTCGTGGCACACGCCGTGATGGACGTCCAGAACGGTGTGGCGGCCCAGCCGCGTCGCAGTCCGGCCCCGGCCGGCCGCCAGGCGGTCGGACCACCGGCCAGGCAGGTATCCGAACCCGCTCGCGGTGTTCCGATGCAGCCGCATCGCAGTTCCATGGCACGTGTCGTGGCCCACTGAGCCGCAGTCCCACGACACCGCCGCGCATCATCACCACCGCATGACCGCACCACCGCACCGCCAACGACCGCACCGTCAGTCCCAAGACCCGGTACGGGAGCCGCTGGACCGAGCGGGGTGAAGTAGACGTAACGTCTCTTCACCCCGCTCGGCCGCGTCCGCGAGGGCTTTCGGAAAACCCGAATACGGCTTGGACCTGCCGCATATCCAACGTTTCCCAGCGGTAGTAACCACCTTGGTGGCAATCTGCTCAACAGCAGATACGCAAAGTGGCAAACAGAGGTCCGCAGCCGGAGGTGCACGTCCCGTGGCGTCCAGTGTCAATCCCACCGTCCGGCGACGCCGGCTGGGTCAAGAGTTGCGCCGGCTCCGTGAGCTGAAGGGCATGACGGCCGAAGAAGTCGCCGAGCGGCTGCTGGTGTCGCAGTCGAAGATCAGCCGTCTGGAGAACGGACGGCGCAGCATCAGCCAGCGCGACGTCCGCGACCTGTGCGGGGTCTACGAGGTCGAGGACGTCCGGATCGTCGACTCGCTGATGCAGATGGCCAAGGACTCGCGCCAGCAGGGCTGGTGGCACTCCTTCGGCGACATCCCCTACAGCGTCTACATCGGACTGGAGACGGACGCCGCGAGCCTGCGGGTCTACGATCCCCAGGTCGTCCCGGGCCTGTTGCAGACCCGGCAGTACGCCGAGGCGCTGATCGCGGGCGCGTTGCCGGAGACGGCCGCCGCGGACGTCGAGAAGCGCGTCCAGGTGCGGCTGCGCAGGCAGGAACGCATCACCGCCCCGGAGAACCCGTTGCGCCTGTGGACGGTGATGGACGAGGCCGCGGTGCGCCGCGTGGTGGGAAACCGTTCCCTCATGCGCGACCAGCTGGAGTATCTCGTCGAGCAGTCCCAACTGCCGCACGTCACCGTGCAGGTGATCCCCTTCGAGATGGGCGCGCACCCGGGCGTGAACGGCCAGTACGCGATCCTGGAGTTCCCCGACGCGGCCGACTCCAGCGTGGTCTACATCGAGGGCGTGACCAGCGACCTGTATCTGGAGAAGGCGAACGACGTCCAGAAGTACAGCGTGATGTACGAGCACTTGAGGGCGCAGGCGCTGAACGCGGACCAGTCGCGGCAGTTCATCGCGGACATCGCCAAGGAGTACGCGCGTTGAACAAGGGCCCTCTGGGCCGGTCTTCGACGGAAGCGGCCGCAGAGTACACCGTCGATAGGCCGAATTGGAAGACCCACCTGGAATATGCCATTCAGACGAGTGAATGACAGCTTCGTACGCGGGGGTTGGCGAGTACCGTCGATCACGCCAATCAGACACCAAGGTTGGCGCAAACCAGCAACTCGTCATCTGGCAATACGGAGCAAAAATGGCAATTCGTCAGGGCGTCACGGCCACCTGGACCAAGTCCTCCTACTCCACGGGGAACGGGGCCTGCGTCGAGGTCAAGTCCCCGGTCACCGAGGGCCTGTCCGTCCGTGACTCCAAGGTCACCGAAGGACCGGAACTGGCCTTCCCCTCCGACGCGTGGAACGCCTTCGTGACCTCGGTCAAGGCGTAACGGCACGTCTGTCACACATGCCACAACTTCACAAGCTGCACCACCCAGAGCCCTCTCGACCAGCCCGCCGTCCTTGCCGAGGGGGCTCGGCTTGTGCCCTCGCAGTCCCGTTGTCCCTGATCGTCCCGGTTACCGGAGCCGGTCCACGTACGTGTCCGTCCCCGGCACCGTCGGGATGAACGGCGCCACCAACTCGACCCGCCCCAGGCCCGATTCGGCGACCTGCTCGTCCAGCCCCGTGAAGTACGCCTCCCAGCACTCGCGCGGGTCCGCCTCCAGGAACCACAGCAGGGTCAGCCGCGTATCGACCCCTTCGACCTGCTTCACGTAGGTCATGCGGTCGCCGGGCAGGGGCGTCGGCCGGAAGACGGTCACCAGCGCGGCCGGCGACCCCGCCACCCGCTTCGGCAGATGACGCGAACGCAGCCACTCCGCCAACTCGGCCCGCTGCTCGGCCGATTCGGCGTCGATCACCTCCAACACCAGCCCCGCGTAGGGGTGATCGAGGGCATGGAAGTCCCGCGGCCCGGCCGCACCGTCCCGGTACACGGTCATCTCGTGGTCCTGGAAGGCGGTGAAGACGTGGGTGCGGTCCTGGTAGACCCGGGCGTCACGGTTGAGGCGCTTGTTGATCGCCACGGTCCACTTCATGTGGTCGTCGTAGCGGCCGTCGGTGATCCAGTACGTGGAGAGGTAGCAGCCGGCGGCGACCGGCTGGGCGATCGCCGACTTCTCCGGATAGCGCAGGAGTTGGAGGTCCCGGGTGGCGACCCAGCGGCGCCCGGCGTACATCCAGGGCATCGCCATCGCACCGGCGTAGTAGTGGTCGTCCTCGTACCAGCGGTTGTACGCGTACTCGTGGCCCGGGTGCGGTTCGACCATGGTGATCAGCGCGTGGCCCGGGCGGACTCCGTACGGGCCGACGGCGGCCAGTTCGGCGTACGTCTGACTGCGGGTGTCTGTCTTTTCGGGGCCCTCGGACATGGGCGTTCCCCTTCCTTCGTCCGCCGGTCGCCCATACTCTGACGCCCCGTCAGAAAAAGCGCCAGGGTCAGGGACGCGGCGCCGGGTCGGAGGTCTCTCATGTCACTGCTCGCGGGCAAGACGGTCGTCGTGTCGGGAGTCGGCGCCGGGCTCGGTCATCAGGTCGCGGCGGCCGTCGTGCGCGACGGCGGGAACGCCGTGCTCGGGGCGCGTACGGAGGCGAACCTCGCCAAGAGCGCCTCCGACATCGATCCGGACGGGGCGCACACGGCGTACCGGGCGACCGACATCACGGACGAGGCGCAGTGCGAGGCGCTGGCGGCGCTCGCGCGGGAGCGGTTCGGGCGGATCGACGCGGTCGTCCAGGTGGCCGCCTGGGACAGCTACTTCGGCGGGGTGGAGGACGCCGACTTCGCGACCTGGCAGTCGGTGATCGACGTGAACCTGCTGGGGTCGCTGCGGATGACGCGGGCCTGTCTGCCGGGGCTCAGGGCGGCCGGGGGCGGGTCGGTCGTCCTCATCGGGACGCAGTCGGCGGTCGCGGCCCCCTCGCAGGTGCGACAGGCGGCGTACGCGGCCTCCAAAGGGGCGCTGACGAGCGCGATGTACTCGCTGGCGCGGGAGCTCGGGCCGGACCGGATCCGGGTCAACACCGTGCTGCCGGGCTGGATGTGGGGGCCGCCGGTGCAGGCGTTCGTGCAATTCACCTCGCACACGGAGGGGGTGCCGGAGGCGGACGTACTGAAGCGGCTGACGGATCGGATGGCGCTGCCGGACCTTGCCACGGACGGGGACGTGGCGGACGCGGCCGTATTTCTGGCCTCGGACCGGGCGCGGGCGATCACGGGACAGTCTTTGCTGGTCAACGCGGGCGAGTTGATGCGCTGACGCCCTTTTCTCAGCCGGTCGGCTGTTCAGATACATAAACCCAGGACAGTAAGCGGAACATTTTTACGGTCTCTTGACCTTCCGCTTGCTTGCCGTGGGCACGCCATCCCACCCAGAGTTCACATGCCCGACCCCGGCAGCGGAACCTGGAAGGGGACCCATGAACAGTCTCGACTGGACTGTGCTCATCGCCTATTTCGGCGTGATGATCGCGATCGGCGTCTGGTCGCACAAGCGTGTGGACAACGTCAGCGACTTCTTCACCGCGGGCGGCAAGATGCCCTGGTGGCTGTCCGGCATCTCGCACCACATGTCGGGCTACAGCGCGGTGATGTTCACGGGCTACGCGGGCATCGCCTACACCTACGGCGTCACCTCGTTCATCACCTGGTCCTTCCCGATCGCGCTGGGCATCGCCATCGGCTCCAAGCTGTTCGCGCCGCGCATCAACCGGCTGCGCTCCCGGCTGCACGTCGCCTCCCCGCTCGAATACCTCAAGAACCGCTACGACTTGAAGACGCAGCAGGCCCTCGCCTGGTCCGGCATGCTGCTGAAGATCGTCGACGTCGGCGCCAAGTGGGCGGCGATCGCGACCCTGTTGTCCGTGTTCACCGGGATGTCCCTCAACCAGGGCATCCTCATCACCGGCGCGATCACGGCCGTCTACTGCACGATCGGCGGTCTGTGGGCGGACGCGCTGACCGAACTGGGCCAGTTCATCATCCAGTTGATGGCCGGCGTCGCGATGTTCATCGCCGTCGTCCTGAAGCTGAACGACAAGGGCATCGGCTTCCTCGGCGCCTGGGACGAGCCGGCCCTGCACGGCCACGGCAAACCGCTTGTCGGCCCGTACGGCACGGTCTTCCTGCTCGCCTTCCTGTTCATCAAGCTCTTCGAGTACAACGGCGGCATGCTCAACCAGGCCCAGCGCTACATGGCCACGGGCAGCCCGCGTGAGGCCGAGCGCTCCGCGCGGCTCTCGGCGGCGCTGTGGCTGGTCTGGCCGGTGGTCCTGTTCTTCCCCATGTGGATGTCGCCGCTGCTGGTGACCGCGAAGAAGCCCGACGGCTCCGACTCGTACGCCCTGATGACCGAACAGCTCCTCCCCCACGGTCTGTTGGGTCTCGTCATCGTCGGCTTCTTCTCGCACACCATGGCCATGTGCTCCTCCGACGCCAACGCGATCGCGGCCGTGTTCACCCGGGACGTGGCGCCGGTGGTGTCGAAGCAGGCGCGGGCCTGGAACGAGCGGTCCGGGCTGATCGCGGCACGCGTCACCACCGTCCTCTTCCTCGGCCTGTCCATGGCGGTGGCCACCCAGGTCAACTCCCCCGCGTTCAAGGACATCATCACCGTCGTGATCAAGTGGGTCGCCGGTCTCATGGGCCCGATCGCGATCCCGATGATGCTGGGTCTGCTCCGCCCGTTCCGCCGCTCCGGCCCGACGGCGGCGCTCACCAGCTGGTCCATGGGCCTGTTGGCCTTCTGGCTGGTCAACTACCCGATCAACTGGAGCGTCGACGGCGGCGTCCCGCTCCAGTACCAGGTGTCGATCCCGCTGGTGGTGTCGCTGGTCCTGTACATCCTCATCGGCTTCCTGAAGCCGGAGGACAGCCCGGAGCGCCTCGCGGTCATCGAGACGATCAACACGGACGACGACAGCACAGCGATCGCCGTACCGGCCCCGGCCGGCCCGGTCGAGGACACGGTCGCCACGTCACCGACCAAGGACTGACCGCTCAGGCTCTCGGGTACCGCACCAGCCACCCCGGGGACGATCCCCCGGGACCGTGCAGCGCGGGCCCCTGGGTCATCTCCATCGCGAAGTCGTCCGCCAGTTCCAGCAGTGTGGGGCGGCCCTCCAGCTCGGCCAGCCAGGCCGGCGGGAGGGCCGTTTCGCCGTGCAGGGCGCCCAGCAGACCGCCGGTGAGGGCGCCGGTCGCGCCCGAGGGACCGTCGTGGTTCACCGCGAGGCACAGTCCGTGCCGGACGTCCTCGCCGACCAGGGCGCAGTACACGGCGGCGCCCAGCACCCCGTCCGCCGACCCGTCCGCCGCCAGCTCCTCCACGCGTGCCGCCGTGGGCAGCCCCTGCCGGACGGCGCCCAGGGCGTGCTGCAACGCGCCGGAGACGGGCTCGTGCCCCGGCCGCGCCGCCAGCAGCCCCAGCGCCCGCTGCACGGCCGCGTCGAGGCTCTCGCCGCGCGCGAGCCCGTGCACGATGACGGCGTACGCCCCCGCCGACAGGTACGCCGTGGGATGCCCGTGGGTCTGCGCCGCGCACTCCACGGCGAGCTGTACGACGAGCTGCGGCTCCCAGCCCACGAGCAGCCCGAAGGGCGCCGAGCGGGCGGTGGCCTCCGGGCCGAGCTCGGCCGGGCTCTTGGGGGACTCCAGCGTGCCCATGGTGTCGTCGCCGAACCCGATGAGCAGCGCCCGGGTCGGCTCGCGCCGGGCGTACAGCCACTCCTCGCGGGCCAGCCAGCCGTCGTCCTTACGACGCTCGTCCGGCCCCCAGTCCCGCTGGGTGGAGGCCCATCGCAGATACGCCCGGTGCAGATCGGTCGGCGGATGCCAGGCACCCGTGTCACGGCGTACCTGGGCCCGTATCAGCCCGTCCACGGAGAACAGCGTCAGCTGCGTGAGATGGGTGACGGCACCGCGCCGCCCGTAGGCGAAGACGAGATCGGCGATGCCGTCCGCCCCGTACGCCTCCCGGATCTCCTCCAGGTCCAGCACGTCGACCGGCGCGCCCAGCGCGTCCCCGACGGACACCCCGAGGAGCGTCCCGCGCACCCGGCTGCGGAAGTCCTGCTGCTCGACACGGCCCCAGACGGCCCCGGCTGTCGCACCCACCAAGACCTCCCCGACGGCACCGCCTCTACGCACGACAGCACAGCACTGTAATCGAACGGGGACGGTGGGTTGAGGGGGCGGGACGGTGTGGGGTCTGTGCTGCATGCGGAGCCGAACGGACACGAACGGTCAACTGCCAGCCATATCAGGTCATTTCATGGCCCCGCTCGTACCCGGTGCGTCGCCGGTCACATGTGGACGATCGGTCCGCTCGGTTCACCGCTCGCGGGCCGACCCCTGTGGAACACGAGGGCGGCGATCACGGCGCCCGCGGTGAAGAGGCCGGCCGACCACCAGTAGGCGGCCGAGTAGCTGTGCAGCTGGGCCTGGGCGACGGCGGCCGGAGTGGACGTCCTGCCGACCAGGAAGACGATCTTCCGGCCGAACAGGTCGGCCAGCCTGCCGCCGAGGAGCAGCAGACTGCCGAAGGCCAGGGCGTAGGCCGTGACGATCCACTGCCGACTGCCGTCACTGAAACCCAGGTCGCGCTGCGCGGACGGCATCGCGATGTTCACGATCGTCACATCCAGCACGACCATCAGCTGGGCGATCGCGATCACGATCAGGACCCACCAGCGACGCCGGTCCGGTGCGTCTGTGTCTGTGCCTGCGACCGCGAGAGGAGCCTGGGGCGGGGGCGCGGCCACTTCCTCGGTCAGAGGCTTGGGCGATTTGGACATGGGACTCTCCGGGAGCAACGAACGAAAACGAAACGAAGCCGTTTCGCTGCGCCAGTGCACGCATGTAGTGGCAGCAACTGCCACTAGGCTCAATCTGCCGCACGGCAGTGCTTGTCACACGGGAGTGGGGGTGGGGACATCGCCGGTACGGAGAAGTTCGAGGGCCTGCTCGATGGCCAGGCCCAAGGCGGCGGGCTCCTCACTGCGCGCCCATTCCGCGATCGAGATCTCGACGACGGCGGCGACGTTCGCGGCGGCGAGGGCGGCGACCACTTCAGTGGTACGACCCCCGGTGCGCCGGCGAATCTCCGCCGCGAGGTTCTCGCGCCACGTCCAGTTCACGGCCCGCAACTCCGCATGGAGGGACCTGGTCCGGACGATGATCCGGTAGACGGCCTTGCGCCGTTCCGAATCGCCCTCGATGGTCCGCCGGACACTGTCGACCACCTGGAACAGGGCCTGCGGCAGCGGGAGTTCCTCGGGCAGGCCGCGCAGTTCATCGAGCGCGGTGTGCAGGGTGTCCTCGGTGAAGCGGACGACGAGCGCTTCCTTGGTCGGGTAGTAGCGGTACACCGTCCGGGGACCGACCTCCGCCGCGGCGGCGATCTGCTCGATCGTCGTGGCGTCGAACCCCTGCTCACTGAAGAGCGCGATGGCCGTGTCCGCGATGAGCTGACGGGTCCGCTCCATCTTGATCTCTCGAAGTCCCACTCCACACCTTCCAGCACACCGGCTTGCCGTTCTTGCCATCCTGGCGCCCATGCTGCCATCTGGCGGCCACCGCCATATGACAGTACGAGCGAGTACAGAGCCCTTCAACGGCCCTGCGGCTGGTGGGCCGGCGGTCCGGTCGGCTCAGTCGTCGGCGGAGGGGCGCGCGCCGAGCCGCTGCCGTACGGCCGCCCGCTGCTCCAGGGCCCAGACGTAGGAGGGGTTGAGCTCCAGGGCACGGTCCAGATCGGTCAGGGCCTCCTCGTCGCGGCCCAGGTTCGCCAGGCTCGCGCCCCGGCTGGCGTACGCCGAGGTGTAGACGGGATCGAGGACGAGGGCCCGGTCGTAGTCGACGAGAGCCTCCTCGTCGCGGCCGGTCACGCGGAGGGCGTCGCCGCGTTCGCAGTGGCTCCAGGCCCAGTCGGGTTGCAGCACGACGGCACGGTCGAGGTCGGCCATCCGTCGCTCGGGGTCGCCGAGGTCGCGCCATACGCGGGCCCGGCGGACGAGTGCCCAGGCGTATGCGGGCTTGAGGTCCAGCGCGCGGGTCAAGTCGGCGAGGGCGTCGGCCAGTTCGCCCCGGGAGAAGTGGGCGGTGCCGCGGGAGGCCCAGCCGAAGTCGCTGCTCGGGTCCAGGCGCAGCCCCTCGTCCAGGTCGCGGATCGCCTCGTCCGGGTGGCCCGCCATACGGTGGTGTTCGCCGCGCAGGATGTGGTTGTAGGCGTTGGACGGCTCCAGCGCGACCACCCGGTCGAGCCCCCGTAGCGCCGCCTCGTAGTCCCCCACCCCGCCCCGGGTCACGGCCTTCGCCCGCAGGGCTCGTACGAGGTCCGGCTCAAGGGCGAGCGCACGGTCCCAACTCTCCAGCGCCTGCTCGAACTCACCGCCCCGGGCCAGGGCGTCACCCCGGTGCGCCCAGGCCTCCGCGCGCCACGGTTCGTCGCCGCGCGCACGACTGAGCAGCAACTGGAGCAGCCCGGCCACACCGGCGTCCGCGAACGCGTCCGTCAGGGAGCGCCCATACGTCCGTACGGTCTCCGTGCCCGTGTCGTCGCCGACCTCGGTCACCAGCCGCACCCACCGGCTCACCACGTCGTCCCCGTAGGAGCAGGCGGCGACGATGTCGGCGGGAACCGTGGCGGGTGCGGTGCGGGGCAGTGCGCACAGGGAGTGGTACGACTCGGCGAGCCGCAGTGCGCGCCACTCCTCGTCGGCCCTGAACTCCTCAGCCTCCCGGCCCAGTTCGGCCTCCGCCCGCCACCGGCCGAAGACCTCGGCGAGCCGTGTCTGGCGCTCGGCCCAGCCGCGTGGGGAGCGGTGGCGTTGCAGGCGGAGCATCGGTTCGCGTACGAGGTCGTGGTAGCGGACCTGGTCGCCGCGATCGTCCACGAAGGGCAGCCCGCGCAGCCAAGCGAACAGTGCGTCCGCCTCCTCCTCCGGACACTGGACGGCGGCCCGGAACACGTCCATGTCCAGGCTCCGGGGCAACGCGCCCGCGAGCGCCACCGCGCGGCGCACCGGATCCTGCTCCCACTTCAGGAAGCGCTCGACCGCCGTGGCACTGGGATCGCCCACGTCGTCCGGATCGAGAGGGTGCTGCTCGGCAAGGGTCGAGACCAACACCGGAAGCCCACCGGTGAGCCGCAGCACCTCCTCCACCACGGGCTCGTCCACAACCCCCTTGCCCGCCAACAGCCCCCGGGCCTCCGCCTCCGTGAACGGCCCCAACGGCACGTCCGTCATGAAGTCGGCGAAAGCGCCCCAACGGGCGGTGTCGAAGGGCCGTTGCCCGGCGGTCACGACGACGACGTTGGCGGGCAGGGTGCCGTACCGATCACTGGTCATCACGTCGTGCAGCCACGCGTCGAGAAACGGCCCGGTCCGCTCGTACGTATCAAAGAACAGAGCGACCCAAGGAACTGCCGACGCCACGTCGCTCAACTCACTCAGCAACACCGGCGTGAGCACGCGCTCGGGCGCCAGCACCAACTGCACGTCCTCCTGATTCCGAAACCGCGCACTGAGCCCGGCCCTCAACCGCTCGGCCCCCTGGGCAAGTTGGCCGGCATCAAGAACCCCGGCAAGGGCCCCCACCCCCGGCACCATCCCGAGCCCGACCAACCCGGCCCGCGCCACCACGACACTCCCCACGGACGGCCCATCCGCCTCCGCGTCGATCGCGACCAACGCCTCCGCCTCATGCCGCCGCTCCCGATACGAGGCGAGCAGCCGATCAAGCTCCTTGAACCGCCGCCCCTGAGCGCCGAATTGCCGACCGACAACCCCCATGGCCTCCGGCACACTGCCAACACCCTCATCGACATACGCGGTGAGCGCTCCCTTCTCCCGAGCGAGCTGCTCCAACTCCCTTACGAGAAAGGTCTTCCCGACGCCGGCGTTGCCGTGAATGTGAAAGAGGAACCGGTGCCGCTCGTCCTCGGGCGCGAGGTCGAAGTTCGCGCGGAACAGGGCCCGTTCGACACCCCGCCCCACGAACCCGGCCCGCCTGCGCTGCCGGATCAACTCCTGCATCGACGGCCGCGACTGCGCCACCCTTACGCTCCCTTGTCCGGCGGTTGCCTCTGAGTGTGGGCGGGGTCATTGTCGCCGAAGGGGTGTGCGGCAGGGAGCATCGATACGGCGCCCGGTTCCAGGGATATCGGCCGCTCCTCCTGGGCACGCCGATGGGCCGCCTCTCTTCGAGGCGGGGGCTCACCGATTGACTTCGGAATACGTTCCGAAGTGCCGTCGGATCATGCCCACTCCCACGGTCGCCTTCTCCGAGCTCTCGAAGAACTCGAAGCGTGTCGCGGACATGCTCGACCGGGCCCAGCGCGTGCACATCACGCGACGGGACGGCGAGGATCTGCACCTGCCGACGGCACGCCATGACCAGCAGCGCGAGGAGACGGCGGACAGCACGGCCCGTCTGCTCGCCGCACTACGAGGTGACCGGCGTTCCCGAGGGCGCCGAGTAGCTTCCGCCCCCGCTGCCGAATCAGTCATCCCACTCTGGCTCAATGCCGACGCAGCGAAACCGGTCACAAGGGGAAGGACTCCCCCATGACCACGTCCACCTCACGCGCACCACGTGCGCTGCCCCTTGCCGCGACCCTGCTCACGGCGACCGTCGCGCTCTACATCGCCCTTGTCGCGTTCGGGAACATCACCGACTTCGACAGTAATCAGCAGTTCGTGCGGCATGTGCTGGCGATGGATACGACGTTCAAGGACGACGACCTGATGTGGCGGGCGGTCACCAGTCATGGGCTGCAGGATGCCGCGTATGTCGTGATCATCGCGTGGGAGACGGTCGCCGCGCTGGTGTTGATCGGCGGGACCTGGTTCTGGGGGCGCAGGGAGTACGCGCGGGCTCGGCAGGTGTCCACGTACGGGCTGTTGATGTTGATGGTGTTGTTCGGGGCCGGGTTCATCGGGGTCGGTGGGGAGTGGTTCGCAATGTGGCAGTCGGAGGACTGGAACGGGCTGGAGGCGGCTACCCGGGTGTTTCTGTTGAGCGGGGTAGTGTTGCTGGTGATCCAGCTGCCCGGCGCCGCGCCCGACGCTAGTTGACGACCGCGACCTTCGTGCCCGCCGCACCGAACGTCCATACCGCCGCGCCGTCCGCCGTACCCATCCGGATGCCGCCGGTCTGTACGCCGGAGGCGGGCGGTGGGGAGGAGCCGTCGACCGCGTTAGAGAAGGCGACGTTGACGCCGGACTTGGCGGTGAAGTACACGATGTGCTCGATCTTCACGCCGTCGGAGCCGGTGAGGGGACCCTCCGCGCGCGAACCGACCGCGTAGGTCCCGGCGTCCGGGGCGACCGTTCCCGGCCAGACGGCGAAGGTGCGGCTCGCGTTGTCGCTCGCGCCGACCAGCCAGACCCGTTTCTGGCCGAGGGAGTACACGATCCGGCGTCCGGTGCCCGAGCCGTCCGGCACGGCGGCCGGCGCCGCCGTCTTCGTGGGCTTGGCCGACGCCGACGCGGACGTGCTGGGGCGGGCGGTGGCCGCCTCCGGCTTCGTTCCCTTGTCGGCCTGCACGGCCAGGACGACGACAGCGGCGATCGCTCCCACCGTCAGACCGGTCACCCAGACCTTCGGGGCTGGCACGGCACGCATCTCCTCGGCTAAGGATCCCCGTCAAACGGAGAACGGGCGTCGGATCATCGTACCGGGCCCGACCTCGACGCCCGCCCCCTCACAGCCGGCCCAGCGGCAGGCTCTCAGTCCAGCACCGGCAGCAGCTCCGGCAAGTGCCCGTCCGACACCGCCGCCGCCCGCTGCCGCTCCTGCGACACCTCCCCGTACAACGTCGTACGCGCCTTCGCCGGACGCCCCGCCGCCTCCGCCACCGCGATCAGGTCCTTCACCGACTTGTACGAGCCGTAGGAGGAGCCCGCCATGCGGGAGATCGTCTCCTCCATCAGCGTGCCGCCGAGGTCGTTCGCTCCGGAGCGGAGCATCTCCGCCGCGCCCTCCGTGCCCAGCTTCACCCAGCTCGTCTGGATGTTGGGGATGTACGGGTGGAGGAGGAGACGGGCCATCGCCGTCACCGCCCGGTTGTCGCGCATCGTCGGGCCCGGCCGCGCGATCCCCGCCAGGTACACCGGCGCGTTCGTGTGGATGAAGGGGAGCGTCACGAACTCCGTGAAGCCGCCCGTCCGTTGCTGGATGCCCGCGAGGGTGCGGAGATGGCCCAGCCAGTGCCTCGGCTGGTCCACGTGGCCGTACATCATCGTCGAGCTCGACCGGATGCCCAACTCGTGGGCCGTCGTGACGACTTCGATCCACGTCGCCGTCGGCAGCTTGCCCTTGGTCAGGATCCAGCGGACCTCGTCGTCGAGGATCTCGGCGGCCGTGCCGGGGATGGAGTCCAGGCCCGCCTCCTTCGCCGCGCTCAGCCACTCCCGGATCGAAAGGCCCGTCCTCGTCGCGCCGTTGACGACCTCCATCGGCGAGAAGGCGTGGACGTGCATCCCGGGGACGCGCTCCTTGACCGCCTTCGCGATGTCGAAGTACGCCGTCCCGGGCAGGTCGGGGTGGATCCCGCCCTGCATGCAGACCTCGACCGCCCCGACCTCCCAGGCCTGTTGGGCGCGGTCCGCCACCTGGTCCAACGACAACGTGTACGCGTCCGCGTCCGTACGGCGTTGGGCGAAGGCGCAGAAACGGCAGCCCGTGTAGCAGACGTTGGTGAAGTTGATGTTCCGAGTGACGATGTATGTCACCTCGTCACCGGCCACCGACTTGCGCACGTCGTCCGCGATCCGCGTCAGCGCGTCCAGCGCCGGACCGTCCGCGTGCAGCAGCGCCAGCGCCTCCGCGTCGGTCAGCTTCGTCGGGTCGTCCGCCGCCGTCGCCAGTGCCTGGCGTACGTCCGTGTCGATGCGCTCCGGGACCATGCCGGGGACCGCGGCCTCGCGCAGGGCGCCCCAGTCGCCGTACACCTCGTCGAAGTCGTCACGTCGGTCGGACGTACGGCCCTCGGTGTCGATGGTGGTGTGCAGATCCGTACGGCCGGACGAGACGAACGCCTCCTCCGGTTCCTGCCAGGGGTGGCCCTCGACCACCGCGTCCGGGCGGGCGAGGCCCGTCTCCGGGTCGGCCAGTGCGGCCACGTGCGGGCGCAGGCGCGGGTCCAGCCAGGGTTCGCCGCGCCGGACGAACTCGGGGTATACGCAGAGACGTTCCCTCAGCTCGAAACCGGCCGCCGCGGAGCGGGCCGTGAGCTCCTCGATCTGCGGCCAGGGGCGTTCCGGGTTGACGTGGTCGATGGTCAGCGGGGAGACCCCGCCCCAGTCGTCGATACCGGCGCCGATCAGCCGCTCGTACTCGCTGTCGACCAGGTTCGGCGGGGCCTGGATGTTGGCGCCGGGGCCCATGATGTGCCGGGCCACGGCCACCGTGGCGATCAGTTCGTCGAGTTCCGCGTCCGGCATGCCGCGCATCGCGGTGTCCGGCTTGGCGCGGAAGTTCTGGATGATCAGTTCCTGGACGGAGTGGTAGGCCCTCGACACCTTCCGCAACGCGAACAGGGACTCCGCGCGCTCCTCGTACGTCTCGCCGATGCCGACCAGGAGGCCGGAGGTGAAGGGGACCGACGAGCGGCCCGCGTCCTCCAACACCCGTAGGCGTACGGCGGGTTCCTTGTCCGGGGAGCCGTAGTGGGGACCGCCCGGCTCGGACCAGAGGCGTTCAGCGGTCGTCTCCAGCATCATGCCCATGCTCGGCGCGACCGGCTTCAGGCGCTGGAAGTCCGTCCACGTCAGTACGCCCGGGTTGAGGTGGGGCAGCAGGCCCGTCTCCTCCAGGATGCGGATGGAGATGGCGCGGACGTAGGCGATCGTGTCGTCGTAGCCGTGTGCGTCCAGCCACTCGCGCGCCTCGGGCCAGCGGTCCTCGGGCTTGTCGCCCAGGGTGATCAGGGCTTCCTTGCAGCCCAGGGCTGCGCCCTTGCGGGCGATGTCGAGGACCTCGTCCGGGGACATGAACATGCCGTGGCCGGCTCGGCGGAGTTTGCCGGGAACGGTGACGAAGGTGCAGTAGTGGCACTTGTCACGGCACAGGCGGGTGAGGGGGATGAAGACGCTCTTCGAGTACGTGATGACGCCGGGGCGGCCGGCCGCCTCCAGACCTGCGTCGCGTACGCGGGCGGCGGATGCGGTGAGGTCGGTGAGGGCCTCGCCGCGGGCTTGCAGCAGGACGGCGGCCTCGGTGACGTCTAGGGCGACGCCGTCACGGGCGCGTTTGAGGGCGCGACGCATGGAGTTGTCGGTGGGGCCCGTTCCGGAGGTCGCGGAAGTCGTCATTCATTGAGCATACGTTCGGGGTCGGGAGGTTCGGAGAGGGTCCGGGGTGGTGCAGTGCGCTGCCGGGTGCGGGTCTGTTGTGGCTGGTCGCGCAGTTCCCCGCGCCCCCGGGAGGTTGAGCTGGCCGCCCTACAAGTATTCGGCGTATCCGTCCAGCACTCGCAGGACCTCCGCCTCCCCCGCCGGTGGCAGTTGGACGACCACCTCCTCGATGCCCAAGCTCGCGTAGTGGGCGAGCTTGCCCGGTGTGGGGTAGATCGCGTACGGGATTACCTGAAGGGCTGCCGGGTCGCGGCCCGCGTCCGCCCAAGTCGCCCGGAGTACCGGCAGTGTCTCCGTCAGGCCCCGGCCCCCGATCGGGAGCCAGCCGTCGGCGTATTCGCAGATGTGGGTGAAGAGCTTGGGGCCGGCCGCTCCGCCGATGAGGGTGCGGGGGCCGACCACCGGGCCGCGGGGTTTGCGGACCGGCTTGGGGTACGCCGAGGAGGCCCGTACGCTGCCGAACTCCCCCTCGTACGCGGTCGGTTCCTCCGACCACAGGGCGCGCATCAGGGCCGTCCGGTCGCGGACCAGCTCGCGTCGCCTGCGCCATTCGACACCGTGATCCGCGGCCTCCTCGACGTTCCAGCCGAAGCCGAGGCCGAGGGTGAAGCGGCCGCCGGAGAGGTGGTCCAGGGTGGCGATCTGCTTGGCGAGGTCGATCGGGTCGTGCTGGGCGACCAGGGTGATGCCGGTGCCGACGTCGAGCCGCTCGGTCACCGCGGCGGCCTGGCCGAGGGCGACGAAGGGGTCGAGGGTACGGCCGTACTCGGGCGGCAGCTCGCCGCCCATCGGGTACGGGGTCGCCCGCTCGACGGGGATGTGCGTGTGCTCGGGCAGGTACAGGCCGGCGAAACCGCGCTGCTCCAGCTCACGAGCGAGCCGGGTCGGGGCGATCGTCTCGTCGGTGAGGAAGATCGTTACGGCGATGCGCATGCCCCATCTGTACCGGCAGCGCCCTCAGATGTCCATACCGACCGGTCGGCATTGTTCGCGCCCGTGACGAAGACCACCCCGCGCCCTACCGTGGAAGGCGTGACCTCCGGCCGGGACCAGGAGAACCAGCGGAACCCGCAGAACCAACAGACGAGGACCGTCAGCGGCACCCTTCCCCCAGGGGCGCCCGACTATGTCTACGTTCCCGTCGAAGTCCCGGACGGTGTCCGGGAGTTGTGGGTCTCCTACTCCTACGACCGGCCGTCCGTTCCGGCCGGCACTCCCGGCAACGCCCTGGACATCGGGCTCTTCGACGAGCGCGGCATCGAAGTGGGCGGGGCGGGCTTCCGGGGGTGCGGGTGGGGCTCGGAGTGAGTTCTTCGTGCGGGCGGATGCGGCCACGCCCGGTTATCTGCCGGGGCCGGTCCGGGCCGGTACCTGGCATATCGCGCTGGGTCCGTACACGGTCGCTCCGCAGGGGCTGTCGTACGAGATCACCGTCACGTTCACTTACGGGGAGCCCGGGGAGACGGCCGAGCCCGTCTACCCGCCGGACCGGGCCGCCGGGCGTGGGCGGAACTGGTACCGGGGCGACTGTCACCTGCACTCCTGGTACTCGGACGGGCGCCGCACCCCGGCCGAGATCGCGGCGCGGGCGCGGGCGGCCGGGCTGGACTTCATCACCTCCTCCGACCACAACACGACGTCCGCGCACGCCCATTGGGCCGCCGAGGCGGGAGACGACCTGCTGGTCCTGCTCGGCGAGGAGGTGACGACCCGGAACGGGCACGTCCTCGCCCTCGGGACCGAGCCCGGCACCTTCGTCGACTGGCGTTATCGGGCCCGGGACGACCGGCGTTGGGAGGGGTTCGCGCGGCTGATCCGTGAGGCGGGTGGGCTCGTCGTGCCGGCCCATCCGCATGCGCCCTGTATCGGCTGCGCCTGGAAGTTCGGGTACGGCGAGGCGGATGCCGTGGAGGTGTGGAACGGGCCCTGGACGCCGGACGACGAGGTGGCGCTGGCGGAGTGGGACGGGGGGCTGGTCGCGTCCGTGCGCGACAGCGAGGAGGGGCGGGGCTGGCTGCCGGCCATGGGCAACAGTGACGCGCACCGCGATCCGGATGTGGTCGGGCTGCCGCAGACGGTCGTCCGTGCCGCCGATCTGACCCGGGAGGCGATCCTGGAGGGGCTGCGGGCGGGGCGGTCGTACGTCGCCGAGTCGCGGTCCGTGTCCCTGGCCTTCAGCGCCTTCACCGACGACCGGGGCGCGGGGATCGGCGAACGGCTGGCGGCCGACCCCGGCACCCCGGTCACCGTGCGCCTGACGGCCGAGGGCGTCCCGCGCTGCACGGTCCGGTTCGTGACCGACCAGGGCGTGCTGTTCACCGGCGACCCGCTGCCGGTCTCCGGCTCCGGCACGGTGGAGTGGCGTACGACCGCCGGGCACGCGGCCTACGTACGGGCCGAACTGCGGCACGAGACGGCGGTCGGGCCGCTGCCCGGGGTGATGGCGGCCTTCACGAACCCGGTGTTCCTGGGTCGCCGGTGACGGCCGCCTTCACGCACCCGACGATTCCGGGGCGTCGCTGACCGACTGCAGGTCGGCGACGACCGCCGCGTGGTCGGAGGGCCAGACGCCGTCGACCGGACCGAACCCGGTCCGCCGTACGCCCCGCACGGTGCCGATTCCGCCGGGGCCGGCCGGGCCGCCCACGTGGATGTAGTCGACGCGGGTGCTGGGGCCGAGGCCGGGGTGGACGTACGGGTTGGCGGTGTCCCAGGTGGTGGCGGGGGCGGCCGGGTCGGCGTAGCCCCAGGCGTCGAAGAAGACCTGGCCGGGGACGACGGGGGCGGTGCGCGTCCCGCTGAAGCGGCGGATCTCGTCCGCGTCGGGCGGGGCGTTGAAGTCGCCGGTGACGACGGGCGGGAAGTCGGTGCCGGAGCGGTGGGCGGCGACGAACTCGGCGAGGGCGGTGACCTGTTCGCAGCGCTGGGCGGAGAAGTGGAGCTGCGAGGTCAGGTGGACGGTGAAGAAGGGCAGTTGGTGGCCGGGGGCGTCCACGCGCGCGTAGAGGGCGAGCCGGCCGTCGTCGGCCTCCTCGGGGGCGGGCAGTCGCAGCACGTCCCGCTCGACGACGGGCCAACGGCTCAGTACCGCGTTGCCGACCTCGACGCCCGGCTGCCCGATCCGGCGCTGCCAGCGGTCGGAGGCGGGTGAGGCGGCCCAGGTCCAGTGCAGACCGAGTTCGCCGGCCAGCCACTCGGCGAGGTTCTCGCCGTCGGCGGCCCACACCTCCTGCAGCCCGACGACATCCGCGTCGGTCTCCCGCAACACCGCGAGGATCGCCTTCTGCCGCTCCGCCCAGGGGCCGAACCGCCACCACAGGTTCCAGGTCATCACGCGCATCGCCGACACCCCTTCGCCCGCCCGCCGCGGACGCTGGGACCATTGAACCCGCTGCCACCGGCGCCTGCCGGGAATCGGACGACAAAAGAGACGACAAGAGACAGGAGTCTCAGCGGTCATGTCCAGCGACGCCGAGAACAAGTACCGGAAGGCGCGCTCCTTCCAGCGCCTCCTCAACCCGATCATGCGCCGACTCCCCCTCCAGACCGTCCTGGAGACCACGGGCCGCACCTCCGGCCTGCCCCGCCCGACCCCGGTGGGCGGCCGCCTCATCGGCGACACCTTCTGGCTGGTCTCCGAGTTCGGCGACCGCTCCAACTACATCCGCAACATCAAGGCCGAGCCGCGGGTGAGGGTCCGGATCCGGGGGCGGTGGCACACCGGCACGGCCCACCTCATGCCGGAGGACGACACGACGGCACGACTGCGCACGCTGCCGCGGATGAACAGCACGTCGGTGCGGGCCATCGGGGCGGGGTTGTTGACGGTGCGGGTGGATCTGGACGGGTGAAAGCCCTTCACCCGTCACCCCTCACCCGTCACCCCTCACCCCTCACCCCGGCCAGACGATCGACTGCACCTCGCTGTACGCGTGCAGCGCGTACGAGCCGACGTCCCGGCCCACCCCGCTTTTCTTGAAGCCGCCGAACGGGGCCTCCATGTTGCGGCCCACGGTGTTGACGCCGACGCCGCCCGCGCGGAGGCGGCGGGCCACGCGGAAGGCCTTGGCCACGTCGGAGGACCAGACGTAGTCGATGAGGCCGTAGTCGGTGTCGTTGGCGAGGGCGATGCCTTCTTCCTCGTCGTCGAAGGGGATGACGACGACCACGGGGCCGAAGATCTCCTCGCGGGTGACCCGCATGTCGTTGGTGCACTCGGCGAGGAGGGTCGGGGTGACGTAGAAGCCGCGGTCCAGCGGCGGGCGTTCGCCTCCCGCGACCACCACCGCGCCTTCCTTGCGGCCGAGTTCGACGTAGGACTCGACGCGGTCGCGGTGGGCGGCGGAGATCACCGGGCCGACTACCGTGTCGGGCTCTCGCGGGTCGCCGACCTTCAACCGGCCCGCGTATACAGCCAGTTGCTCGACCAGGCGGCCGTACACGCCCCGCTGGGCCAGCACGCGCGTCGGTGCCGTGCAGATCTGGCCGCTGTAGAAGGAGAAGGTCGTGCCGATGCCGGCCACCGCGGAGCCCACGTCCGCGTCGTCGAGGACGACCGCCGCGCCCTTGCCGCCCAGCTCCATCAACTGGCGTTTCATGTCCCGGCCGCACGCCTCGGCGATACGTTGCCCGACCGCCGTGGAGCCGGTGAAGCTGACCATGTCGACGTCGGGTGAGGAGACGGCCGCCTCGCCGACCCCGACCGAGCCGCCGGAGACGACGTTCACCACGCCCGGCGGCGCACCGGCGGCCTCCAGCGCCTCCGCCATGCGGTAGACCGACAGCGGGTCCTGCGGGGCCGGCTTCACGACGACCGTGTTGCCCATGGCGAGGGCGGGGGCGACCTTGCCGGCCGGGTTGGCCCACGGGTTGTTGTACGAGGTGATGCAGGTGACCACGCCGACCGGCTGGCGTACGGCGAGCGCGCCCATGACGCCCGCCCGCCCCATCGGCCCGGCCTCGTTGATCTGCGGCGGGATCGCCCACTCGGCGCTCTCCACGCGCGCGTACCGCCGGAAGCGGGCGACGCCCACCCCGACCTGCATCGCACGCGCCGTGCCCGTCGTGGCGCCGGTCTCCGCCCGGGCCAGTTCGGCGTACGGCACGAACCGGCTCGCGATGACGTCCGCCGCCCGTCCGAGCACCGCCGCCCGCTCCTGGGGCGAGGTCCGCGACCACGGCCCGGAGGCCTCGCGGGCCGCGGCGCAGGCCGCGTGCACCTGATCCCGCGAGGCCTCCGGAGCCCAGCCGACGGTCTCCTCGGTCGCCGGGTCGACGACCTCGTAGTGCCCGCCGTCCGGCTCGACCCAAGCGCCGCCGACGAACAGCCGCTGCCCGTCCGGCACTTGACTCACCTCGTGCTCACCGTCCTCGTGTCCCGCCCGGACCGCAGCACTTTCCCCGGCACCGCCCCGCTCACCACGTCGTCCCGGATCGACTCGACCCCGTTGACCCACACGGCCCGTATCCCGATCGCCTTGGCGTCCAGCCGCGGACTGTCACCCGGCAGGTCGTGCACCAGGGTGGCCTTGTCGGCGTCGATCCGTTCCGGGTCGAAGAGCACCAGGTCCGCATGGAAGCCCTCCTCCACCCGCCCCCGCTCCCGCAGCCCGAACAACCGCGCCGGATCATCGGTCAGCATCTTCACGGCCTGCTCAAGCCCGACCAACTTCCGCCCACGCAAGCAGTCGCCGATGAACCGCGTGGTGTACGGCGCCCCGCACATCCGGTCCAGATGCGCGCCCGCGTCGGAGCCGCCGAGCATGACGTCCTCGTGCTGCCAGGTCTCGGCACGCAGCGCCCAGGACGCCGGGTCGTTGTCGGTGGGCATGGGCCACAGGACCGTACGCAGCTCGTCGGCGGCGCAGATCTCGACCAGCGTGTGGAAGGGGTCCTGCCCCCGTTCCGCCGCGATGTCCTTGACGACCCGCCCGGTGAGCCCCTGGTTCGCCTCGCTGTACGTGTCCCCGATGACGTACCGGCCGAAGTTCGCGAGCCGCCGAAAGACGCCCGCCTCCTTCGACTCGGCCCGCCGCAGCATCTCCGCCCGCACCTCCGCGTCCCGCAACCGCGCGATCCGCTCCGGCACCGGGAGCCCCAGAATCGGCCCCCACCCCGGTATCAGATTCAGCGCGCAGAACGTCCCCAACGACATGTTCATCGGCGTGAGGATGGGCATGGTGAGCGCGACCACGCGCCCGCCGGCCTTCCGCGCCTGCTCGCTGGCGAACAACTGCCGGGGCACCCGCTCTGGCACGGACGCGTCGATGGTGAGCACATTCCAGTTCAGGGGCCGGCCGGCCGCCGCACTCATCTCCGCGAACAACTCGATCTCGGCATCACTGAACTGGTCGAGGCAACCGGCCACGATCGCCTCGATCTGCGTCCCCTCATGCTCACCGACAGCCTTGGAGAGAGCGAGAAGTTCGGCGGGCTTGGCATGCCGGGAGGCGACGGGTTGCCCGTCCCCGTCGGAGTGGGTCGAGGACTGCGTAGTGGAGAACCCCCAGGCCCCGGCCTCCATGGCCGCGTGCAACAGCCCCACGATCTCGGCCAGTTGCTCGTCACTGGGCTGCCCACCGACGGCATCCGGCCCCATCACGTGCCGGCGGAGAGCGCAATGTCCCACCATGAACCCGGCGTTGACGGCGATCCGCCCCTCAAGGGAATCCAGATACTCCCCGAAGGAATTCCAACTCCAGGGCGCCCCCTCCTCCAGGGCCACCAGGGACATCCCCTCGACCTTGGACATCATGCGGCGGGTGTAATCGGCGTCGGCGGGCCGGGCAGGGTTCAGGGGCGCAAGGGTGAACCCACAATTCCCGGCCGCGACCGTGGTCACCCCGTGGTTGAGGGACGGGGTGGCATACGGATCCCAGAACAACTGGGCGTCGTAGTGGGTATGGGGATCGACGAACCCGGGCGCGAGAACGAGCCCGGAGGCGTCCTCGGAGGTCCTGGATTCCTCTGCGACCTGACCGACGACGGCGATCCGACCGTCCCGAATCCCCACGTCGGCGGTGTAGGCGGGCGCACCCGTGCCGTCCACGACGGTGGCGCCTTTGATGACGTGATCGAGCATGGACCGGACCCCCTTACACAGACTGACGGAACCGCGAGGTCCGGTGGACCGGATCCGTGTCGATCTTCGGAATCACGTGCTCCCCGATCAACCGGATCGTCCGCAACGTCTCCTCCTTCGGCACCCCCACCGGCAGCCCGAAGCTCAACTGATCCGCCCCGGCCTGCTCCCACCGCTTGCACTGCGTGAGCACCTCGTCCGGATCGCCGCAGATCAGCAACTCCTCCTCGATCAACAGCTCCACGAACTCCGCGTTGTACTCGGGCAGGGTCTCCGGCCACACCGGGAACCCCTCGGGCCGAGGAAACGTGTCGTGGTACCGGAACACGAGCGAGGGCAGATAGTGCAGCCCTCCGTTCACGGCGACCTCGATGGCCTCGGCATGAGTCGGCGCGCAGATCGCCGTCGTCGTCACCATCACGTTGTCGTTGACGAAGTCACCGATCGGCTCCGCGTTCACGACCGCCGTCTTGTACTGCTCCAGCACCCACTCCATGTCGGAGACCTTCTGGATGCTGAAGCCGAGCACGCCGAGCCCCTTGCGGGCGGCCATGGCGTACGACGGAGGGGAGCCCGCCGCGTACCACATCGCCGGGTGCGACTTCCCGTACGGCTTCGGCAGGATCTTCCGCGGCGGCAGCTGCCAGTGCTTGCCCTGGAAGCCGACGTACTCGTCCTGGAGCCACATCTTGGGGAACTCGGCGATCGTCTCCTCCCAGATCTCCTTGGTGTAGTTCATGTCGGTGATGCCGGGGAGGAAGCCGAGGATCTCGTGCGAGCCGGCGCCGCGGCCGGAGCCGAACTCGAAGCGGTTGCCGGTGAGATGGTCGAGCATGGCGACCTTCTCGGCCACCTTCACCGGGTGGTTGACCTGGGCCAGCGGGTTGAAGATGCCCGAGCCGAGGTGGATGCGGTCGGTCGCGTGCGCGAGGTAGCCGAGGAAGACGTCGTTGGCTGAGAGGTGCGAGTACTCCTCCAGGAAGTGGTGCTCGGACGCCCAGGCGTACTTGAAGCCGGACTTGTCCGCCTGGATGACGTACTCGGTCTCCTCCATCAGCGCCTTGTGCTCGGCCAGCGGATCGGTCTCGGCGCGCTTGCCCACATATCCCTGTACAAAGAGCCCGAATTCCAAGGAGGTTCACCGTCCCCGGTTCTGGTGTGTCCACGGTTTCTGACGATCCGTCAGCTCAGTTGGCCCGACTGTTGCACCACGCGCATGGAGGGTCAATACCTGACGTTGAGTCAGATGACGGAGACCCCCGCGAGCCATCCCCCGTCGATCACGAAGGGCTGCCCGGTGATGTAGGAGGAGTCCTCCGAGGTCAGGAAGAGCGCCAGTCGGGCCACTTCCTCCGGCCGGCCGATCCGGCCGAGCGGCACGAGCTTGCGGTACAGCTCGTCGAGGGCCCTGGACATCCCCTCGACGTCCGCGTTCGGGTCCAGCTGGGCCGGGTTGGACATCGCGGTGTCGATGGCGCCGGGGCAGATGGCGTTGACCCGGATGTGCCGGTGCGCCAGTTCGAGGGCGGCGACGCGGGTGAGTCCGAGGATGGCGTGCTTGGTGGCGGCGTACGTGCCGACGGCCGCCATGCCCGTCACCGCCGTGTACGAGGCCGTGTTGACGATCGTGCCGCCGTCCTCCATCGCCGGTGCCACGGTCTTGATGCCGAGGAAGCAGCCGACCTGGTTCACCCGCACGACCTGCATGAACTCGTCGAGGGGCGTGTCGACGAGGGCGTTGAAGCGCAGGATCCCGGCGTTGTTGATCAGCCCGTCGATCCGCCCGTGGGCCTCCTTGGCCGCAGCCACGGCCGCACCCCAGTTCTCCTCCTCGCCGACATCGAGATGGACGTACAGCGCGCCCAACTCCTCTGCCAGCGCCTTCCCCTGCTCGTCCAGCACATCCGCCACGACCACGCTCGCGCCCTCGGCCGCGAACAGCCGCGCCTCCTGCTCCCCCTGCCCGCGCGCCGCCCCGGTGACGAGGACGACGCGTCCGTCGAGCTTGCCCATGGCGCACTCCTTCGCATCGGTGGATACCGGCATCGTAGCGCCGCATCTGACGGATCGTCAGACAGTCATCCGACCCTTGCACAAGCACACATCAAGTGACTTGCAGGTAGGGACATTTGACTCTGGCCACACCTCTGCCCGGCTCCAACAATGCCGGGTATGGCAAAGCGGAGATCACGCAACAGGAAAGTCAGGTATGTGGCGATCGGTGCGGCGCTCGCCACCGGTGGCGCCGTCGTCGCCCTGCTGCCGCAGGCGAACGCGGCCGACGCGAAGACGCCGGACCAGATCATGACCATGTGCGAGAGATCCGCGGTGATCAATGGCGAACAGCGGTCGGTGGAGGATTTCGGCGGCGCCTTCGCGGACGGTTTCCAGGCCGACAACTGCGATTTCGTCGAGACGAATTTCGAGACCTTCGACGGGCCCACCGAAAAGGCGTCCATCGACTTCCCCAACTGCGAGCCGAACGCCACCCAACCGGCCAAGGTCTCCCTCACCTGGTCGTCGACCTCGGCCCAGGGGCAGGGCAAGTACGTCTCCACCCAACAGGGCGGCGGCGGAGGCCTCTTCGGGTTTCTGAGCGGGTCCTGGGTCAAGCACACGGGCACCCTCGACATGACCGTGAAGTCGGCGACGGCCGGGGACACCGAAGCGCGGGACGTGCCGGTGGGCAAGGTGCTGCACATGGAGTTCACGCCGAAGCTGCAGCGCATGACCGGCGAATGGCGGGTGCGCATCGACGCCGACCCCGGCAGCTTCGCCGTGAACCCTTCCCCCGAGCAGAACTTCGTGGCGCCGGACGTCGTCGAGGGTCCCGTCATCCTGCCCGGCGCCGCCGGCGCCCCCGGTGTCGTGGACGGCACCTCCAAGGCGGTCCTGGAGGACTGCTGAACGTCCGGCCAGGCATCAAGTAACCGCAGCTCGCACCCTCTTCACCCCCACAGGAGACATTCATGACCCGGACCGGCCGCACCAGAAGCCACCGGAGCAGGAAGAAGCGCATCACCCTGGCCCTGGCCCCCGTGGCGGCGCTCGCGGTGATCGTCCCGCTGATGAACCAGGCGGGGGCCGCCACCCCCTCCGAAGTGACCGCCGACTGCGCCTCGGACTCCGACAGGCTGGCGGACTGCGAGTTCGTCGACGTCCAGTTCAAGGCGAACAGTCTCGGGCCCAATGAACGCGTCTCGGCGGTGACCGACAACTGCGGTGCCACGGGCACCGCGTCGAAGACCTTCAATGTGAGCGCGTCGGTGACGCGGACCATTCAGCTGGAGAACGGGTCCACCACCGAGGCCGGCACGAAACTCGGGAACTCGTTCTTCGAGGTCGGCCTGGAGTTCAGCACGTCGACCATCAACATCACGCGTGACGACAAGACGACCACCCTGGCGTTCAGCCGGACGGACACCGTGCAGACGGACAGCATCGCCTTCTTCATGTGGTCCGCCAAGCGCACCGATGTGAGCGGATTCCTCAAGGCCACGTACAAGGAGGCGCAGGACGGTCGGACGGTGTTCTTCTCGCCGAGCGAGGGCGCCGCGACCGTGCACGTCTTCTATCCGCAGATCCTCAACAACGGAACGCCCGACGGGCGGCTTTGGCTGCGGAACGTGAAATGCGGAACCGCCGAGGCGAGCGGTGTCCAGAACTCGACGAAGGCCGTCCGCTCGGAACCCGGATTCGGTGAGGGCGGCGCCAATGTCACCGACGTGGACATACCGTTGACGGAGGTCCCGGCACCCTGATCCTCGGAAGATCCGGTTCTCAGGTGCGAAGCACGGGTGTGGTCCCCAGCCAGCGCAGGACCGCGTCCGTGCCGCTCCGGGCATCCAGCTTGGCGTAGATGTTGCTGAGGTTGTTGCGGACGGTCTTCTCGCTCAGCCGCAGCCGCAGGCCGATCTGCCGGGCGCCCAGGCCGGTCGACAGCAGCTCCATGATCTGCTGCTCGCGCGGCGACAGCAGGCCGCGCAGCCGCTGCATCGCGCCGTCGGCCGCGGCCATCCGCCGGGCTCCTTCCCGCAGGGCGGCGGACGCGGACGGCGAGAGGTAGGTGTGCCCGACGGAGGCGGCCATGGCCGCCGAGGACAGCACCTGGTCGCAGTAGTCGCCCTCGACCAGATAGCCCGCCCCGGCCCGGAACACCTCGACCACCGTCTCGGTGTCCTGGCGCGGGCTGATGACGACCACGGGAACACCCCGGGCGCCGAGGTGCTCCAGCAGTCCCGGAAAGGACTCCGCCGGATCCTCGCAGCGCAGCAGGACGACGTCCGCCGTGGTCTCGCTCAGCCCGGGGTAGGGCGGGAGGACACGCCGCACACCGCTGACGAACGGGTCGTCCGGGGCCGGCCAGTCGTCATACGGCCAGGAGTCCCCGGTGGAGGCCAGTACGACGGAGAGCCGCTGGAGGGATCGCACTTCGGGGGTCCTTCCGCCGGAGCCATCACGTCCGTACGTCCGTACATACGCGGCTCGGCGTGAACCTGTTCAAACAGGACGTGGTCAGAGCAGGGGCGCCACCTCGGTGCCGAAGTCGGTGATCTGGTCGGTGAGTTCGGTGCGGTCGCGGCAGCGGAAGCGCACCTGGATCTGGTGCACGCCCATCTCCCCGTACGCCCGCAGGGACTCGGCGAGCGCGTCCGGTGGGCCGGTCAGGGTGCGGCGGCCGACGTCCCAGGTGGCGGTGCCGACGTAGAGCGGTTCGGTGATCGCGCCGATGGTGAACGGGCCCTCGATGCCCGCCCGTTCGCGCAGTTCGCGGATGCGGGCGAGCTGGGCGGGGAGGCGGTCGCGCGGGTCGCCCTGGGGCAGCCAGCCGTCGCCCTTGAGCGCGGCGCGGCGGACGGCGGCGGGTGAGGAGCCGCCGACCCAGAGGGGGACGCGTGGCTGGGCGGGGCGGGGGCGCTGGCCCAGGCCCTCGAAGTCGTAGAGCTTGCCGTGGTGTTCGGGGAACTCGTCCGGGCCGAGCGCCTGGCGCAGGGCGTCCACGCACTCGTCGAGGACCGGTCCGCGCCGGTCGAAGTCGACGCCCAGCGCCTCGAACTCCTCCCGTACGTGCCCGGCGCCGACCCCGAGGATCAGCCGGCCGCCGCTGAGGTGGTCGAGGGTGGCGTACTGCTTGGCGGTCGCCAGGGGGTGGCGCAGGCCGACCACCGCCACGTGGCTCAGCAGGCGGACGCGTTCGGTCACGCCGGCCAGGAAGGAGAGGGTGGCCACGGGGTCGTACCAGGTCGTGCCCATGGCGGCGGCCAGGCGGCGCGGGACGCCGACGTGGTCGCAGCCCGCGATGTAGTCGAAGCCCGCGCGGTCGGCGGCGCGGGCGATCTCGACGAGGTCGGCCACGCCCGCCGCGGCCTCCCAGGGCTCGGCGTAGATCGTGCTCTGGGACTGTACGGGCAGTTGGATGCCGTACGCCGGGGCGGTCACCGCCACAGTCCCTCGGGGGTGAGGCCGAGCAGGTCGATGGCGTTGGTGCGCACGATCCGTTCCACCACGTCCGGGGCCAGGTGGCCCATCTGGGCCTCGCCGACCTCGCGGGACTTGGGCCAGGTGGAGTCGGAGTGGGGGTAGTCGGTCTCGTAGAGGACGTTGGCGACGCCGATGGAGTCGAGGTTCTTCAGGCCGAAGGCGTCGTCGAAGAAGCAGCCGTAGACGTGCTCGGCGAACAGCTCGGACGGCGGGCGGTGGACCTTGTCGGCGACCCCGCCCCAGGCGCGGTTCTCCTCCCAGACCACGTCGGCGCGCTCCAGGATGTACGGGATCCAGCCGATCTGGCCCTCCGCGTACATGACCTTGAGGTTCGGGAAGCGCTCGAACTTGCCGCTCATCAGCCAGTCGACCATCGAGAAGCAGCAGTTGGCAAAGGTGATGGTCGAACCGACCGCGGGCGGTGCGTCCTTGGAGGTGGAGGGCATCCGGCTGCTGGAGCCGATGTGCATCGCGACGACCGTGCCGGTCTCGTCGCACGCGGCGAGGAAGGGGTCCCAGTCGTCGGTGTGGACGGAGGGCAGGCCCAGGTGCGGGGGTATCTCGGAGAAGGCGACGGCACGCACTCCGCGGGCGGCGTTGCGGCGGACCTCGGCGGCGGCCAACTCCGGGTCCCAGAGCGGGATCAGGGTGAGCGGGATCAGGCGGCCCTGCGCGGCGGGGCCGCACCACTCCTCCACCATCCAGTCGTTGTAGGCCCGGACGCAGAGCAGGCCCAGTTCGTGGTCGGCGGCCTCGGTGAAGGTCTGGCCGCAGAAGCGCGGGAAGGTCGGGAAGCAGACGGCGGACTGGACGTGGTTGACGTCCATGTCGGTCAGGCGCTGGGGGACGTCGAAGGAGCCGGGGCGCATCTGCTCGTAGGTGATGACCTCCAGCTTGATCTCGTCCCTGCTGTACCCGACGGCGGTGTCGAGGCGGGTCAGGGGGCGGTGCAGGTCCTCGTACACCCACCAGTCGCCGATGGGTCCGTCGTCCCCCGGTTCGCCCATGACGGGGGCGAACCGGCCGCCGAGGAACGTCATTTCCTTCAGCGGGGCGCGGACTATGCGGGGGCCGGTGTCGAGGTACTTCTTCGGGAGCCGGTCCTGCCAGACGTTCGCCGGCTCCACGGTGTGGTCGTCGACGGAGATGATCAGGGGAAAGTCGCCCTGGGCGGTGTCGTGGGTGTCCATGGCGGCCACGGTAGCGCCGATCTGACGGGTCGTCAGCTATGCGGGTGGCGGCTTCTTGGTGGTCGGCTCTGTGCGGATGTGTGCGAAGAGCGCGTGAGGGCTTTGTGATATCCCGCGCGGCTGTCTGTGACCGTGCCCTCCACAGCTGACGCATCCGCCATGAACAAGGCAAACTGACGGGGTTGAAGACAGGCTCTAGGGGGACGGCCATGGACGTACCGCGAGTACCGGAGCAGAGGCGCCGCGATGTCGCGGACCCGGAGGCGCTGGACTTCGGTGTGCTCGGCCCGGTGCGCGCCCGGCGCGGCGAGGAACAGCTGGCCACCGGCTCCCCGCAGCAACGCGCCCTGCTGGCGGCCCTTTTGCTGCGCGAGGGCCGGATGGCCACCGCGGCCGAGCTGATCGACGCCCTGTGGGGCGAGGAGCCGCCGTCGCAGGCGCTGGCCGCGCTGCGCACGTACGCCTCCCGGCTGCGGAAGGTGCTGGGCGCCGGGGTCCTGGTCAGCGAGTCCGGCGGCTACGCGGTGCGCGGGCTCGGCGAGGGCGCGCTGGACCTCGCGGTGGCGCAGGAGTTGGCGGCGGAGGCGGAGAAGGCGAAGAACGCCGGGGACCTGTGCCATGCCCGGGACGTGCTGGGGCGGGCCCTTGCGCAGTGGGACGGGGAGGCGCTGGCGGGGGTGCCGGGGCCGTACGCGGAGGCGCAGCGGGTCAGGTTGGAGGAGTGGCGGCTGCAACTCATCGAGTCCCGGCTGGACATGGACCTGGAGCAGGGCTGCCACGCGGAGGCGGTCTCGGAGTTGACCGCGCTGACCGCGGCGCACCCCCTGCGGGAGCGGCTGCGCGAGCTGCTGATGCTGGCCCTGTACCGCAGCGGACGGCAGGCGGAGGCCCTCGCGGTGTACGCGGACACGCGCCGCCTGCTGGCCGAGGAACTCGGCGTCGACCCCCGCCCCGGCCTGCGCGAGCTGCAGCACCGGATCCTCCAGGCCGACCCGGGCCTCGCCGAACCGTCGGCACCGCAGCCGGAGCCCGCCACAGCGTCGGTACGGCCCGCCCAACTCCCCGCCACGGTGCCGGACTTCACCGGCCGCTCGGCCTTCGTCGCCGAACTCGGCCAAGTGCTGGCCTCGGCGGAGGGCCGGGTGATGGCGGTGTCGGCGCTCGCGGGCATCGGCGGTGTCGGCAAGACGACCCTCGCCGTGCACGTGGCCCACGAGGCGCGGACCGCCTTCCCGGACGGACAGCTCTACGTCGACCTCCAGGGCGCCGGACCGCGGCCCGCGGAACCGGAGACGGTGCTCGGCTCCTTCCTGCGCGCCCTGGGCACCCAGGACTCGGCGATACCGGCCACCCTGGAGGAACGCTCGGCGCTGTACCGGTCCGTCCTGGACGGGCGCCGGGTGCTGGTCCTGCTGGACAACGCGCGGGACGCGGCCCAGGTTCGTCCGCTGCTGCCGGGCACGGCGGGCTGCGCGGCGCTGGTCACGGCCCGGGTGCGGATGGTCGATCTCGCCGGGGCCCATCTCGTCGACCTGGACGTGATGTCCCCGGACGAGGCACTGTCCCTGTTCACGAAGATCGTGGGCGAGGAGCGGGTGGCCGCGGAGCGGGAGGCGGCCCTGGACGTGGTCGCGGCCTGCGGGTTCCTGCCGCTGGCCCTGCGCATCGCGGCCTCGCGGCTGGCGGCTCGCCGGACCTGGACGGTGTCGGTGCTGGCGGCCAAGCTCGCGGACGAGCGGCGCCGCCTCGACGAACTCCAGGCCGGTGACCTGGCGGTGAAGGCGACCTTCGAACTCGGCTACGGCCAGCTGGAGCCGGCCCAGGCCCGCGCCTTCCGCCTGCTGGGCCTGGCCGACGGCCCGGACATCTCGCTGGCCGCCGCCGCGGCCGTACTGAACCTCCCGGTGGAGGAGACGGAGGACCTGCTGGAGTCCCTCGTCGACACCTCCCTGCTGGAGTCGGCGGCTCCGGGCCGCTACCGCTACCACGATCTCGTACGGCTCTACGCGCGTGCGTGCGCCGAGCGGGACGAACTGCCGCCGAGCGTGGGGGCACCTCCCGCGCCTTTCGGGCAGTGGGGGAGGGATGCGGCGCTGTCGCGGCTGCTGGACTTCTACCTGGCGACGGCGGCCGGGGTGTACGCGATCGAGCGGCCGGGCGACCGGCTGGTGGCGCATCTGGAGGCGACCCGGTATCCGGGCCTGGTCTTCGACGACCGGCATCAGGCGCTGGACTGGCTGTTCGCGGAGGCGCACTCGCTGCTCGCGTTCGTCCGGCAGTGTGCGAAGGGCGCCACGCTGCGGCGCGCGGTGGATCTCCTGTGGGCGGCGAAGGACCTGGCCGAGTCGGGGGCCAACGCCCGGCAGTACGAGGCCGCGGCGGTCGTCCTGCGGGACGCGGCCGAGCGGGTGGACGACCCGCGGGCCTGGAGCCGGGCGCTGACCACCCTCACCAACGTCCATCTGGTGGCGGGCCGTTTCGACCAGGCCGACGAACAGGCGCGCCGGGCCATGGAGTTGGCCCAGCGCGCGGACGACCTGGCGCCCAGCAGCTGGGCCGCGAACGACCGGGGCGTCATCGCGGTGTACCAGGGCCGCCATGCCGACGGTGAGGCATTTCTGCGTCAGGCCATCGAGAGCTTCCGGCTGGACCAGAACCTCGCCGGCGAGGCGAGCGCCCTGTGCAACCTCTCCCGTATCCATCTGGCCATGGGCCAGGTGACCAGCGCGGTGGAGCTCGCGCAGCAGGGCATCGTCATCTACGACCGTCTGGGGCACACCCTGCGCGGCGCCAACGGCCGTTACGCGCTGGGGCTCGCGCTCACCGGGCAGCGGCAGCTCGACGCCGCCGTCGACAGTCTCACCGAGGCCCTGGAGGTCTTCCGGGACAGCAGGCAACGCCTCTGGGAGGGCATGACCCTCTTCCGGCTCTCGGAGGCCCGCCTCGCCGACCACCGCTCGGCCGACGCGGCGGCCCTGGCCGAACAGGCCCTCGCCGTCCTGCGCGGCATCGGCGGCGAGTGGCGCCGCGGCAACGTCCTCACCGTCCTGGGCCGCGCGCTGAGCACCCTGGGCCAGACCGGCCGGGCCCGCGCCTGCTGGCAGGAGTCCCTCGCCATCTTCGACCAGCTGAACTCCCCGGAGGCAGCGGATGTGCGGGCGCTGCTGAGTTCGGCGACCACCGTGTAGGCCCCCCAGGGGTCCTGCTCGGGGCCGCCGGGCAGGGCCTGTTCGGGATTTCGGAGGGCCGTTCATCGTTCGTTTATCGCGGCGGTGCACTGTTGCCTCATCGATCCGTCGCGTCGGGGGGCAGACGGGTCAGCGGTGATCGACGCCGCTAGGGTGAATGACCCTGATATGCCCGCCCGGCGAGCCTCGGGGGAGTCGCTGGGCGGGCATCGCCCATCACTTAACGGGAGTTGCAAGTCCATGAGCGATGCCAAGAAGGACCCTGTGGTGAAGCCGCTCGACAACCACGCCACGGATGTCGAGAACGTCGTCGTCACCACGCTCGACAACCACGCGACCGACGAGGAGCTCACCGTCCTCGACAACCACGCGACGGGCGGCACCGTGACCCCGCTCGACAACCACGCGACGGACGAGAAGGCCTGAACCGGGCCCACCGACACGGGGGACGGCCGCGGCGGCACCGAGGGGGAGTCGCCGCGGCCAAGGCATGTCCGGGCGCCTTGGCCAGGGCCTGGCCGACGCAAAGGCTCTAGCGCGCCCGCAACTCCCTCTTGAGTACCTTCCCGCTCGCGTTCCGCGGCAGCCCGGCCACGAACTCCACCGACCGCGGCACCTTGTAGTTCGCCATCTCCCGGCGGGCCCATGCGATCAGGTCCTCGCCCGTGGTGACGGCTCCCGCGCGGCGCACGACATACGCCCTGCCGACCTCGCCGAGCCGCGCGTCCGGGGTGCCGATCACCGCCACGTCGGCCACATCCGGGTGCAGGCCGAGGAGTTGCTCTATCTCCGCCGGGTACGCGTTGAAGCCGCCGACGATGAACATGTCCTTGATCCGGTCGGTGATACGGAGGTTGCCGGCACCGTCGAGGACGCCGACGTCGCCCGTTCGCAGCCAGCCGTCCGGCGTCACGGCCTCGGCGGTCGCCGCCTCGTCCTCGTAGTAGCCGCGCATGACGTTGAAGCCGCGGACCAGGATCTCGCCGGGTTCGCCGGGGGGCGCGTCCACCTTCACCTCCGTGCCGGGGATCGCGCGGCCCGAGGTCGAGGCGATCACCTCGGGCGGGTCGCCGCGGCGGCACATCGTGACGATGCCGCTCGCCTCGGACAGGCCGTAGGCGGTGAGGACGGTGCCGACGCCGAGTTCGCCGCGCAGGCGCTCCACCAGGCGCAGCGGGACCACCGCCGCGCCGGTCACCACCAGGCGCAGGGCCGACAGGTCGTGGGTGTCGCGGGCCGGGTGGTCCAGCAACGACTGGTGCAACGTGGGCGGGCCCGGGAGGACCGACACCCGCTCCGAGGCGATGTTCGCCAGCACCGTGTCGATGTCGAAGACCGGCTGCGGGATCATCGTGGCGCCCCGCATGAGGCAGGCGATCACCCCGGCCTTGTAGCCGAAGGTGTGGAAGAACGGGTTCACGATCAGATAGCGGTCGCCGTGCCGCAGGCCCGCCAGTTCGCTCCAGATCTCGTAGCCCCGCAGCGTCTGCGCGTGCGTGATGACCGCGCCCTTGGGACGGCCCGTGGTGCCGGACGTGAAGACGATGTCCGACGGCGTCGAGCCGTCCAACGCCGAGGCGCGGGCGGCGACTTCGGCCTCCGGCACCGCGTCCCCGCTCGCCAGGAAGTCCTTCCAGGACCGGAAGTCGGCGGGCGCGTCGTCCGAGAGGACCACCACCTGCTCCAGCGCCGGCAGCCCCGGCAGCGGCCCGTCCCCCGCGCCGTCCCCCGCCGCCCGCCGCAGCGCCGCCACGTACGAGGTGCCGAGGAACGTGCCGGTCACGAACAGCAGCCGCGTCCCGCTGCGGCGCAGCACGTCCGTCGCCTCCGTGCCCTTGAAGCGGGTGTTGAGCGGGACCAGCACCCCACCGGCCGAGACCGCGCCGAGCGCCGCGACCATCCAGTCGAGGGAGTTGGGCGCCCAGATGCCGACCCGGTCGCCCGGCGCCACTCCGTTCGCCACGCAGGCGGCCGCCGCCCGCTCCACCCGCGCGCCCAACTCGGCGTACGAGACGCGGGTCCGCCCGTCCACCACCGCCTCGGTGTCCGCGTACCGCTCCGCCGCCGCACGGACCAGCTCCGGGATGCTGCGCCACTCCACAATCGGCCTCCCCGAACATCGATCGCCGGACATCGATCGCTGAACATCAATCACCGGACGCATTAGCTGACTACCCGTCAGATTAGCTGTAGCCTGACGGGCTGTCAGCAGGCCTCACAAGGTGCGGAGGTGCGTGCAGCGTGACCATCAAGGACGCCACGGCGATCGTCGGCATCGGCCAGACCCCGTTCGCGAAACACCTCGCCGAGGACGAACGGGCCCTGGCCTGCCGGGCCGTGCTCGCCGCGCTCGACGACGCGGGCATCGCCCCCGGCGAGGTGGACGCGCTCGCCTCGTACACGATGGAGGAGACCGACGAGGTCGAGCTGGCCAAGGCCGTCGGCTTCGGCGACCTCACCTTCTTCAGCAAGGTCGGCTACGGCGGCGGGGGTTCGTGCGCCACGGTCGCGCACCTCGCCGGCGCGATCGCCACCGGGCAGGCCACCGTGGGCGTCGCCTGGCGGTCCCGCAAGCGGGGCAGCGGACCGCGCCCCTGGTCCAACACCACCCGCCAACTCCCCACCCCCGCCCAGTGGACCCGTCCCTTCGGCCTGCTCCGCCCCGCCGACGAGATCGCCATGCTCACCCGCCGCTACCTGCACGAGTACGGCGCCACCCGCGACCACCTCTTCAACGTCGCCCTCGCCTGCCGCAACCGGGCCAACCAGAACCCGGCCGCGATCATGTACGAGCGCCCCCTGACCCGCGAGATGTACATGACCTCCCGCTGGATCAGCGAGCCCCTGTGCCTCTTCGACAACTGCCTTGAGACGGACGGCGCGTTGGCCTGCGTGATCGTCAGCCGGGACCGGGCGCGGGACTGCAGACAGGCCCCCGTCCTCGTCCACTCCGCCGCACAGGGCCTGCCCGCCCAGCACCACGGGATGGTCAACTACTGGAACGACGACCCGCTCACCGGCCCCGCCTGGTCCGCCGCCCGACACCTGTGGAAACACTCCGACTTCACGCCCCAGGACGTCGATGTCGCCCAGATCTACGACGCGTTCAGCGCGCTCGTCCCGCTCTCCCTGGAGGGCTACGGCTTCTGCGGGCGCGGCGAGGGCGGGGCGTTCACCGAGCAGGGCGCCCTGGAGATCGGCGGCCGGCTGCCGCTCAACACCGGCGGCGGCGGCCTCAGCGAGGCCTATGTGCACGGCTTCAACCTCATCAACGAGGGCGTCAAACAGCTCCGCGGCACCAGCACCGCCCAGGTCCCGGGCGCCGCCACCTGTCTCGTCACCGCCGGCGAGGGCGTCCCGACCTCCGCGCTGCTGCTCACCAACAGGAGCTGACCCATGCTGAGTCCGGTCACCGACGCCGACGGCGCCCCCTTCTGGCAGTACGCGGCCCAGGGCGAACTCCGCGTCCAGACCTGCGCCGACTGCGCCGAACCGCGCTTCCCGCCCCGCCCCTGCTGCCCGCACTGCCGGTCCTTCGCGAGCGAGTGGCGCCAGGTCTCGGGCCACGGCCGCATCTGGTCCTACGTCGTCCCCCACCCCCCGCTGCTGCCGGACTACGCCGAGCAGGCGCCGTACAACGTGATCGTCGTCGAACTCGTCGAGCACCCGCGGATCCGGCTGGTCGGCAACCTGGTCGCGGAGGCGGGGGCGCGGCTCGACTCGGTGCCGCCGGAGCGGATCCGGATCGGGGCGCGGGTGCAGGTCGTGTTCGACGCGGCCGGGCTGCCGCAGTGGGTTCTGGAGCGGGCATGAGCAGCACTGTGCGGGTCAGTGCCGACAAGGACACCGGGGTCGCCGTCGTCACGCTCGACCGGCCCGAGCGGCTCAACGCCATCGACCTGGCCATGCGGGACGAACTCCAGCGGGTCTGGGGGGAGTTGCGGTTCGACGACTCGGTGCGTGCGGTGGTCCTCACCGGCAGCGGCGAGCGGGCCTTCTGCACCGGGCTGGACCGGGACGCCGTCGTGCCGCAGCCGAACTCGCCGTACATGGCGGACGATCCGCTGCTGCGCGTCGGCCCGAAGGCCAACGACCTGTGGAAGCCGGTCGTCGCCGCCGTGCGGGGCATGGCCTGCGGGGGCGCGTTCTACCTGCTCGGGGAGTCGGAGTTCCTGGTCGCCGAGCCGAGCGCGAGCTTCTTCGATCCGCACACCACGTACGGCATGGTCAGCGCGTACGAGTCGGTGCTGATGGCGCAGCGGATGCCGTACGGGGAGGTCGCGCGGATGATGCTGATGGGGACGGCCGAGCGGATCGGGGCGCAGCGGGCGTACGACATCGGTCTGGTCTCCGAACTGACCGAGCCCGGCGGGGCGTTGGCGGCGGCGACGGCGTGCGCGACCGTGCTCGCCGGGTATCCGCCCGAGGGCGTCCAGGGGACCGTGCGGGCGCTATGGGCGGCGCGGGAGAGTGCCGTCGCGGCCGGGTTCGCGCAGGCGCCGCATCTGGTCTCGCTCGGGAACCTGCCGGACGAACGCCAGGCGGAGCTGTTCGCCCACCGCGCCAGGGAGTTCCGCACCCGCTGACACCGACTACGACGTTCGCGCGGTCCCCGTGCCCTTCTCCGCGTCCAGTGCGTACACGCAGCGGTCCTTGCTGCACGCGTACACGACCCCGTCCTTCACCACCGGGGAACCGGTGATCTCGCCGCCGGTGGCGAGCTTCCAGCGCAGACGGCCGTCGTCGGCCTTGAGGGTGTAGAGGAGGTGGTCGGTGGAGCCGAAGTGGATCCGGCCCTCGGCGACCGCGGGGGCGCCCACGATGTCGCCGCCCGCCTGGAACCGCCATTTGGGTGTCCCGGTGACCGCGTCCAGGGTGTAGAGGCCCTTGCCGCTGCCCACGTGGACATGGCCCGCGGCCACCAGCACCGGCTCGATGGAGGCCCGGGACTCGGTGGCGATGCGCCAGCGGTCGCGGCCGTCGGTGGCGTCGAGGGCGTAGACCGTGCCGAGGTAGTCGGCGAGGTAGATGCCGCCGCCGGTGACGGCCGGTCCCGGCGCGAAGGTGGGCGCGCACAGGAAGGCCGCGGGGGCCTCGAAGTGCCACTTCACCCGGCCGCTCGCCACGTCGATGGCCAGCACCCGGGTGCCGGCGCAGGCGTACAGGTAGCCGTCGGGCGCGTACGTCAGCCGGACCGGCACCCCGCCGCAGGAGGCCGCGTCGCCGATCGGGTAGGACCAGCGCTCGTCGCCCGTGCGGGCGTCCAGGGCGCGCAGCCGGGCGTCCTGCCAGACGAACACCGTGCCCTCGTGGACGGCGGGGCCGGCCTCCGGGGACTCGAAGTCCGTCTGACAGCCGCTGAGCTCCCAGAGTTTCTGTCCGTTCGAGGCCTCCCAGGTCTGGACGCCGCCGCCGCGGGTGCCGGTGACGACCGTGCCCCGGTCGGCCTTGAGGGAGTACACCCAGGCGTCCAGGGACAGCCGCCACAGGTCGGCGCCCTCGCGGGCGTCCAGGGCGAAGAGGGTGGGCCCGTCGGAGGCGTGGATCCGGCCGTCGGCGACCGCCATCGACCAGGCCACGTCCCGCGTCTTGAAGCTGCGCCGGCCGGTGGCCACGTCCAGGGCGTGCACCTCGAAGGAGGTGACGTAGACGAGCGCGTCGGAGACCGAGGGGGTACCCCAGACGTCGTTCGACATACGGAACCGCCAGGGTCGCCAGCCGCTCGCGGTCTCCGGCGGCACGGGCGGCGGGGCGGGTACGCCCACGCCGGGGTCGGCGCCGTTGAGGCCGGGGCGGGCCTTGGCCCAGGAGGCGGCCAGAGCGGTCTCGGGGCGCGGGGCCTGTACGGCGGCGGCGCGGACGTCGGAGACGCGGGGCCCGGGGCCGATGGGCACCTGGGCGCCGGCCAGCCGGACCGGACCGGCGTCGGGGGCGCCGACCGGCGCCGGGATCACCGGGTCGTGCGGGGGCGGGGGAGGCAGGGCGCCGCGTCCGCCACTGCGGCCGCCGCCGGGACCGCCGGGTCCCGGCTTGGCCGGCGGGCGTCCGTTGCGGCGGGCCTCGATCAGGCCGACGGCACGCTCGGGCAGCCAGGCGGAGGCCGTGCCGCTGTCGTCGGAGCCGGAGCCGAAGAGGTGCGGGGCGAGCTGGGACTGGAGGTCGGCCGGGTTGGGCCGGCCGGTGGCCTCCATCTGCATGCAGGACTCGATGAGCGGGCGCAGCTCGGCGGGCAGCCCCTCCAGGTCCGGGCCCTCGCGCAGCAGCATGAAGACCGTCTCGACCGGATTGGCCCCGTGGAAGGGCGGATGCCCGGTGGCGGCGAAGACCAGCATCGAGCCGAGCGAGAAGACGTCACTCGCGCCGGTGACGCTGCGCGAGTCCTTCGCCTGCTCGGGAGACATGTAGGCCGGCGTGCCCACCGCCACGTTCGTCATCGTCAAACGGGTGTTCGATACGCCGGAGGCGATACCGAAGTCGATCACCCGGGGGCCGTCCTCGACGACGAGGACGTTGGAGGGTTTCAGGTCCCGGTGCACGAGCCCGGCGCCGTGGATGGACTGCAGCGCCTCCGCGACACCCGCCGCGAGCCAGCGCACCGCCTGGGCCGGCATCGGCCCGCACTCGTTCACTATCTCTTCGAGCGAGGGCGCGGGAACGTACGCGGTGGCCAGCCAGGGCACGGCGGCGCGGGGATCGGCGTCGACCACGGCCGCCGTGTAGAAGCCGGAGACCGCCCGGGCCGCCTCCACCTCACGCGTGAAGCGGACGCGGAAGAGCTGGTCCTCCGCGAGCTCCGTGCGGACCGTCTTGATCGCCACGCGCCGGCCGGACGCCGAGCGCGCGAGATAGACCAGCCCCATGCCGCCCGCGCCCAGCCGTCCCAGCACCTCGAACGGCCCGATCCGCCGCGGATCGTGCTGCGTCAGCTGATCCACCACTTGCCTGCCACCTCCCCGTACGGGCCGCGCCACCCACATATGTACGCGACCCCGTGCAGCGTCTCACCACCGCACCGCCATGGCGGCACGCACCCTGATTCTTCCTGTCTCGGCCACAGGTTGCGAACCCGGGAACATATCGGGATGTCTCGCGCCAAAACGGCATGATCCATTCCCGATCCACCCCTGATCTGTCCCCCGCCTACCCCCGAAGCCGCTCCAGGAGCGCGAACGACGCCCCTTGATTGTCGGTGACGACCGCCACCTTTCCGTACGACGTCTCGAATGGCGGAGCCTGCACCCGCCCGCCGAGCCGCTGCACGCTCCCGACCGCCGCCACGCAGGCCTCGACGGCGAAGTGGACCAGGAAATGGGGCGGCATCTCGGCCGGGAAGACGTCGGAGACGGCCGCGCGGCCGAAGTCGGGCTCGGCGTCCGGCCCGAAGAGGGCGTCGTGGAAGAGGCCGCCGTAGAAGTCGTTCGCGTGCTCGGTGTCCCGGGCGTACAGCTCGGCCCAGGCGAAGGTGCCCGGCTCGTACCGGCGCCCGAAGCCGGGGTGGCCGGCCGGCTCCCAGAGCCCGAAGACGGCCCCCTCCGGGTCGGTGACCAGCGCCGTCGTGCCCAGTTCGGCGACCGGCAGGGGCGCGGTGACGACCTGGCCGCCGGCCGCCCAGACCCGGTCGGCCAGGGCCTCCGCGTCCGGGGTGGCGAAGTACACCGTCCAGACGGTGGGCATCCGGCCGTCCGTCTTGTGCGCGAGCGCGGCGACGGGCTCCCCGTCCTGGCGGGCCCACACGGATCCGCCGTACGCCGCCTCGAAGGTCCACCCGAAGAGCCCACCGTAGAACCGCTTGCCCGCCTCGACGTCGGGAAGCTGCGCGTCCACCCAGCAGGGGACGCCCTCTCCGTACGCGGATGCCCTGTTTTCGGCCATACCGCCAAGCTAACGGCGACTCACGCACCCCGCAGACCAGGCACACCCGTCTCTGAGCACCCGCGCACCCCATTTGCAGTCGGCCGAATCGCGCTCCGATCACCCCTCGGTAAGCTGACGGCATGACAGGACAAGTGCGTACCGTCGACGGCCGTGTGGCCGGTCGGCGTGGGCAGGCGACCCGGCAGAAGCTGCTCGACTGCCTAAGCGAGATGCTCAGCTCCTCCCCTTACCGGGACGTCAAAGTCATCGATGTCGCCCGGAAGGCGGGTACTTCGCCCGCGACCTTCTACCAGTACTTCCCGGACGTCGAAGGCGCCGTCCTGGAGATCGCCGAGCAAATGGCCACCGAGGGCGGCCAGTTGACCGAGCTGCTCGCCGGCCGGTCATGGGTCGGCAAGGCAGGTTGGCAGACCTCGCAGGAACTCGTGGACGGCTTCCTGGAGTTCTGGCGCAGGAACGACGCGATCCTCAGGGTCGTCGACCTCGGTGCCGCCGAGGGCGACAAACGGTTCTACAAGATCCGGATGAAGATCCTGAACTCCGTGAACAACTCCCTCTCGGACGCGGTGGCCGAGTTGCAGTCCAAGGGCAAGGTCGACAAGGACGTGAACCCGGCGGCGATCGCCGGTTCACTGGTCGCGATGCTCGCGGCCGTCGCCTCGCACCAGAAGGGCTTTCAGACCTGGGGCGTCAAGCAGGCCGAACTCAAGCCGAACCTGGCGCTCTTGGTGCACCTCGGCGTGACCGGCAAGAAGCCGACCAAGTAGTACTCGGTAACCAGTACTCCGGCTCAAGTCCTGTCTGACAGGCGGTGGTCCACCCCGGTGGACCACCGCCTGCCGCGCGTGCGGACGCCTTTGGCGCGGACGATCACTTTCGTACGATCCTGAAGAGCCGGATCTCCCGCGCCAGCCGTTTCTGATACGTGGCGTAGGGCGGCCAGAAGGCGAGTGCCGTCTTCCACACGGCCGCCCGTTCCTCCCCCGCGAGGAGCCGGGCCGTGACCGGGATGTCCGTACCCTTCCAGCTGATCTCGGCGTCGGGGTGGGCGAGCAGGTTGTGGGTCCAGGCGGGGTGGCCGGTACGGCCGAAGTTGGAGCCGACCAGGATCCAGCTCCGGCCGCCGTCCTCCGGCATACAGGCCAGCGGCGTACGCCGGACCTGCCCGCTCCTGGCGCCCGTCGAGGTCAGGATCACGCCCGGCAGCATCTGCGCGCTGAGCAGCACCTTTCCCCTGGTCAGCCGGTGCACGGCACGGTCGAGGGCGGGAATCACATGCGGGGCGACCTTCGCGAACCCCCGCGTCGACGAGACCTTCTGGACCACTCGTTCGCCGATCACACCGTGACCTCCGCATCCAGGAAGAGCCGCGCCGCGTCCGCCGCGTGCGCCCGCAGCCGGTGCACCGGCCCGAACAGCAGCTCGTCGCCGCAGGCCCGCTTGAAGTACAGGTGGGCCTCGTGCTCCCAGGTGAACCCGATGCCGCCGTGCAGCTGGATCCCCTCGGCGGCCGAGTCCCGCAGCGCCTCCAGGGCCTGCGCGAGGGCGACCCCACCGACCCGCTCCCCGTGCACGGTCGCCCAGGCCGCGTAGTACGCCGCCGAACGGGCGGCCTGGACCTGCACATACACGTCGGCCAGCCGATGCTTGACCGCCTGGAAGGACCCGATCGCCCGCCCGAACTGCTCCCGCTGCTTCACGTATTCGACCGTCCGCTCCAACGCCCGGTCGGCGGCTCCGACGGCCTCGCAGGCGAGCGCGGCGGCGGCCAGGTCACCGACGGTGGAGAGCGCGCCGAGGACACCGTGCCCGTCCTCCTCCCCCAACAATTCGGCGTCCACATCCCGCAGTTGGACGCGGGCCTGCGGCCGGGTGGCGTCCAGGGTGGTCTGCCTGGCCCGCACCAGCCCGTCGGCCTCCCCCTCCACCAGGAAGAACAGCGTCCGGGACCGGGCGAACCCCCCGGCGTGCGCGGCGACCACAAGCAGCCGCGCACTGTGCCCGTCCAACACCTGATCGGCCTGCCCGTACAACCTCCACCCCTCCCCCACCCGCCGCGCCTGCACCCCGCCCGCCCTACCGCCGCCGGCCCACTCGCCGCCGTTGTCGCCGGTCAGGGCGAGGGCGGTGGCCAGGGCGGTGCCGGGGACGGCGAGGGCGGCGGTGAGGTCACCGGTGGCGAGGCGGGGCAGCAGATCGGCACGCTGGGCGTCGGTACCGAGGGCGAGGACGAGGGGCGCGGCGAGCACGGCACTGGCGAGCAACGGCGAGGGGGCAAGAGACCGACCCGTCTCCTCGCAGGCGAGGACGAGTTCGGTGGCGGAGCAGCCGACACCGCCGTACGCCTCGGGAAGGGCGAGCCCGGGCAGCCCGAGCTGCCGCGCCAGGGCGGTCCACAGGGCGGGGTCGTGGCCGAGGGGCAGGTCGACGGCGGCCCGCAACTCCTCGTATCCACAGCGCTTGTTGAGTAGTTCGCGCAGGGTACGGCGGATCTCGTCCTGTTCGGCGGTGAAGCTCGCGTCCATGGCACTTCCCTCCGGATCTGACGGTCCGTCATATTAGGAGTCCGGGAACGATATGCACAGAGGAAGGCGGCGCCTCATGACACCGGTCGGGACATCAGTCGGGACATCGGGGAGCCGGAAGGTCGCCGTGGTGGGCGTGGCCCTGTCCGACTGCGGCCGGGTCGACGAGGCGACGCCGTACGCGCTGCACGCCCAGGCGGCCCGCCGCGCGCTGGCGGACGCGGGCCTGGACCGCCGGCACGTCGACGGCTTCGCCTCGGCGGGCCTGGGCACTCTCCCGCCGGTCGAGGTGGCCGAGTACCTGGGCCTGCGCCCCACCTGGGTCGACTCGACGGCGGTCGGCGGCTCCACCTGGGAGGTCATGACGGCCCACGCGGTCGACGCGATCACCGCCGGACACGCGAACGCCGTCCTCCTCGTCTACGGCTCGACGGCCCGAGCGGACATCAAGGCGGGCCGCCGCACCGGGAACCTCTCCTTCGGCGCGCGCGGCCCGCTCCAGTTCGAAGTCCCCTACGGCCACACGCTGATCGCCAAGTACGCGATGGCGGCCCGTCGCCACATGATCGAATTCGGTACGACGATCGAGCAGTTGGCGGAGGTGGCGGTCCAGGCCCGGGCGAACGCGGCGCTGAACCCCGACGCCATGTTCCGCACCCCCATCACGGTGGACGACGTCCTCGACGGCCCGATGATCGCCGACCCCTTCACCAAGCTGCACTGCTGCATCCGCTCCGACGGCGGCGCGGCGGTGCTGCTGGCGGCCGAGGAGTACGTACGGGACTGCCGTACCGCGCCCGTGTGGGTGCTCGGCACCGGGGAGCACGTCTCGCACTCCGCGATGTCCGAGTGGCCCGACTTCACGGTGTCGCCGGCGGCGGTGAGCGGCCGGCTGGCCTTCGAGCGGGCCGGGGTCGGACCGGCGGAGATGGACTTCGCCCAGCTCTACGACGCCTTCACCTACATGACCCTGGTGACGCTGGAGGATCTCGGCTTCTGCGCGAAGGGCGAGGGCGGGGCGTTCGTGGAGAAGGGGCGACTGCGGGTGGAGGGTGGGGAGTTGCCGGTGAACACGGACGGGGGTGGGCTGTCGGCCCAACACCCGGGGATGCGGGGGCTGTTCCTGCTGGTGGAGGCGGTGCGGCAGTTGCGGGGGGAGGCGGGGGCGCGGCAGGTGCGGGGGCGGGACGGGGAGGTGGCTCGGCTGGGGGTGGCGAGTGGGACCGGGGGGTGGTTCTGTTCGGCGGGGACGGTGGTGTTGGGCAGGTGAGGTGGCCCAAATGAGCCGGAGGGCGGGTCAGTCGAGGGCGGTGACGGTGACGGCGGCCCGGTCGTCGGTCGGGTCGGGGTCCTGGCGGCCGAGGTGGTCCAACTGGTCGGGCGGGTCGGAGAGGTTGGGCTTGTTGTCCGTTATGCGTACGCTGCCGCCCGTGCCCGGTACGCCGAGGCGCAGGGTGAACTCGAAGGTGCGGGTCGAGCCGGGGGCCAGCTCGCCGATCAGGCAGGTGTAGGCGCCGCCCTCGTACTCGCAGTAGGGCTCGTAGGAGTCCTCGTCGATCTCCTCCATGGGCTGCTTCAGCACCTTGACGCCCGGGGGCGGGGTGAAGACCAGGCCGGCCGCGTTGCCGGGGTCGCCGGGGCCGTCGTTGCGGACGGTCAGTCGGAGGGGCTGTTCGGTGCCTGGGGCGCCGCGCAGGGCACCGGCGGAGACCGCGTAGTCGGAGCGGATGCCGAGGCCGACGGAGGTGCGCAACTCGCCCTGGGCGAAGGCGCGGACGCCCTGGGCGGGGCCGAACTCGGGGGTGAGGGCCGGCCCGTCGCCGTGGTCGCCGCTGTTCAGCCAGTCGCCGCCCTCGCCCGGGCCGACGTCCAGGGGCCAGGCGGCCTGCGTGACGACGTCGTACATCTGCGTCTTGGCGGCGCGCATCGTGAACCCCGGTCGGGTCCCCGGGACCAGGACGACGGTCTCGCCGGGCCCGATCCGCAGGTCGGGGAAGCGGCAGACGGCGGTGTGGTGAGAGGTACCGGGGTAACGGCAGTTGGCGTACCGCTCGGTGAACTCCATCTGCCCCGAGCCGAGTCGGATGCCGAGCCCCTGGACCGTACGCTCCCCGCTGTTGCGCACGACGAACGGCGTGGTCACGACCGCTCCCGGCCGTACCGCCCGCACGGGCCCGGTCTTCCCGATCTCGACGACCGGCTCCCCGACGACGACCTTGGTGCGCGCGGTGAGCTTCCTGCCGTCCACCTTCGTGAACGTGAAGCGGACGTACCCCACGTCACCGACGTGACTGCCCTGCGCGGCGAGGGCGAAGACGCGGGCGTCGGCCACGTGGTTGAGGGAGCCGCCGGTGACCTGGCAGGTGACGTGGGTGCGAGCGCGGGTGCGGGTGCAGTCGGGCCCGTGCTTGTTGAGTTGGACGACGTCCGCGGAGCCCGGCTCCACATCCGCGGTCATCCGGTGCCGGCCCCTGGTCTCCACGGACCCGCCCTTCGCCTCCACCAGCAGGGCCCGCTGGTCGGCGGCACCGGCCGAATCGCCGTGTGGCCGCAGGTAGTAGACGTCGGGCGCGTCGAGCGTCCGCGCGTCGGCGCTGCCGAACGGGTCGCCGGTGCTCCACCAGTTGAGGCCGACCAGCAGGAGCGACAAGGCCAGGACGCCACCGGTCCAGCCACATATCTTCCTCACGGGCGCCGTCATCGGTGCAGCGTACGCGGCTGGTGCGGTCCTGTTCTCCGAAGCCCTGGCCGGTCTAAGCTCCCCGGATGACCTTGGAATGGGAACAGGTAATCGTTCACTCGCTCGACCCGGCGGCCCTGGGACAGTGGTGGGCCGACGCTCTCGGTTGGGTTGTCGTCCACTCCTCCGACGACGAGTTCGAGATCCGCCCGGCGCCGGATCGCCTGCCGGGGTTGGAGTTCGTCCGGATCGACGAGATCAAGAAGGCCAAGAGCCGGCTGCATCTCGACTTCCGGCCCGACGACCAGGACGCCGAGGTGGCCCGTCTGGAGGCGCACGGCGCACAGCGCGTGGACATCGGCCAGGGCGATCAGTCGTGGGTCGTCCTGGCGGACCCCGAGGGCAACGAGTTCTGCATCCTCGGCCGGCGCCGCCAGTAAGGCGACACGGAGAGGGACGTAGAAGGGGACACGGCGGAGGGAACACGGGCCTGCTCGGCCCTCGTTGTACGGATGTACTTCGACGACGCCGAGCCGCTGGAGGAATACCGCATGGCACTCAACCGCGAAGAGCGCGAACAGTTCCTGGCCGAGCCGCACGTCGCCGCGTTCGCGGTGGACGCCGGGGCGGGGCGGGCCCCGCTCACCGTGCCGATCTGGTACCAGTACGAGTCCGACGGCACCGTCTGGATCATGACCGCGCTGAACTCCCGTAAGAACGAGCTGATCCAGGCGGCGGGGCGTTTCTCCCTGATGATCGACCGCCTTGAGCCCACGATCCGGTACGTGTCGGTGGAGGGCCCGGTGATCGCGACCGAGCCCTCCACGATCGACCATCTGCGGGAGATGAGCGCGCGCTATCTGCCCGCCGAGAAGGTCGAGGGCTACGTCGAGTTCGCCTCGAAGAACCACGGCGAGCAGGTGCTGGTCCGGATGCGCCCGGAGCGATGGCTGTCGTCGGACCTGGGGTCGGTCTGACACCGGGTTCGGTCTGACGCTGAGATCGGCCTGCCCCCGGGATCGGTCTGACACGGTGATCCGCGGGACAATCCCCGCATGGGAACGGAAACGGATCTTCACGAGCTGCTGAGGTCACTGCGGGTGTGGGACCCGGAGGTCACCTCGCTGCCGCCCCTCGACCCGGCGACGACCCCCGCGACCCCGCTCGCCCTCTTCACGGAGTGGTTCGCGGAGGCGGTCGCGGCGGGTCAGCCGGAGCCGCACACCATGTCCCTGGCCACCTCGGACGCCGCCGGCCACCCGGACGTCCGCATCGTCATGCTGCACGGAGCGGACGAGGACGGCTGGTCCTTCGCCACCCACGCGACCAGCCGCAAGGGCACCCACCTGACCGCCCACCCACACGCCGCCCTCGCCTTCTACTGGCCGCTGCTGGGCCGCCAGGTCCGGATCCGCGGCCCGGTGACCGCGGCCCCGTCCGGCGACGCCCAGGCCGACCTCCACGCCCGCTCCACCGGCGCCCTGGCAGCCGCCCTGACCGGCCACCAGAGCGAAGTCCTGGGCTCCCTGGAGGAGTTGGCAACGGAGTCGCGGGCCGCGTGGGAACGGGCCCAGCGGGAGCCGGACGCCCCGGTGACGTCCTGGACGCTGTACCGACTGCGGCCGGACGCGGTGGAGTTCTTCCAGGGGGACGAGCGTCGGCGGCATGTGCGGGTGAACTACCGCTGGGAGGACGGGGGTTGGGTGCGCGAGCTGCTGTGGCCGTAGCTCGCCCTCATGCCATGGCGTCCGCATCCGTGAAGTCGTAGATCGCGAAGTCGGCCACCGGCCGGTACCCGATCCGCTGGTACAGCGCGTTGCTGGTCGGGTTGGCCAGGTCCGTGAAGAGCAGTACCTCGTCGGCGCCGCCTTCCCGCGCGGTCCGGCTGATCTCCGCGGTGACGGCACCGGCGTAGCCCCGGCCGCGCAGGTGGGCCGGGGTGTACACGTGCGCCACCCGGATCTGGCCGGCGACCAGGGGCGTACGGCCCGCCATGGCGACGGGGGTGCCGTCGGGGGCCTCCCAGAGCGTGACGCCACCGTAGGCGAGGCGCCCGTCGGCCCAGGAGCCGCCACCTTCGCCACCGGGCTGACTGACGGCCTCGGTGAACTCGCCGTACCAGCGCGCCAGCAGCTCCCGGTCCCGCTCGCCGGCGACCCTCGGCCGCCCCTCCGGCAGCGGCTCCGGCGCTGTCAGCGTGCCGAGCCGGTACAGCTGGTGCCGATCGTGCAGTACGGCCGTCGCGCCCGTGTACCGCTGCCAGGCCTCGGCGAAGGCGGCGGCGCTGTCGCGTTCCGCGCCCACACCGGGGACCGGCCGGCCGAGTCCGACGAGGTGCACGGCGAGGGAGTCGGCCTCCTCGGCGGTGACCGGGGTGACGCGCAGCCCGTACGGCGGGGTCTGGAAGCAGGCCGCACGCACGGTCCCGTCCCGCTCCAGCGCGCCGAAGTACGGGGCGTCCGGGCCGTGGACCCGCGGTCCGCCGGTGCGCAGGCCGTCTGTCGCGGTCAGGTCGAGGGTGTGCAGGTCGGGGCGCGAGCGCAGGAAGTCTCCGGCGTGGGAGAGGAAGACGTCGAGGTCGTCCGTGGGGTACCAGTCATCGGGCCGCATGCCCTTCATGGTCCTGCGGGTGGGCGATCGGCGCCTCCCGTCCACGGGGTTTCCGGGTCCGTAGCCAGCCGCCCGTGCAGGTGGTTGTCGCGGAACGCGTCGTGTCGGCCCGCCTCGAACATCGCGCCGCGCAGGGTGCCTTCGTAGCGGAAGCCGCACTGTTCGGCGATGTGGCAGGAGGCGTCGTGGCCCAGCGCGTGGCCCAGGTCGAGGCGGTGCAGGCCGAGGTCGGTGAGCGCCCAGTGGGCGACCAGGCGCAGGGCGCGGGTGGCGACGCCCTGGCCGCGCGCCTCGGGCAGGACCCAGTAGCCGACGTGGGCGTTGCTGAAGACATGGCTGATGGCGTTGACGCTGATGTGCCCCAGCGTCGTACCGCTCGACTCGTCCGTGATGCGGTACGACGCCATCGCGCCCTCCGCCGCCTGCCGGACCCGCTCGCGCAGCACCGCGCGGGCGCCGTCCAGGTCGGTGATCAGCGTGAGCGGAGTGTTCCAGCGCTGGAACTCCGGGTCCGTGACCCCGCGCAGCCAGTCCTCGGCGTCGGCGTCCGAGTCCGCGTCCCACTGGCGCAGGCGGAGGCCTTGGCCTTGCAGGTCGGGGAAGGGCGAGGCAGCGGGGGACGGGGAGGTGGAGGGGTCTGTCACGTGCTTGGCGTCTGCGTGGGACATCGGGCCATTCAAGCCGTTGGGGCTGTGCCGTGCGGCCTGAATTTCGGGACGCCGTCCGGGAAGACCGCCTCCAGGGCCATCCCCGCCCGCAGCTCCCCCTCCCCGCACTCCACGATCTCCGTCATCATCCGCGGGCCCTCCGCCAGGTCGACCACGGCGGCGATGTACGGGGTGCGGGTGGAGAAGGGCGGTAGGTCGTTCCGGTGGACGGTCGACCAGGTGTAGAGGGTGGCTCGGCCGGTCGCCGGCTCCCACGTCACGGCCTCGCTCCAGCAGTGCGGGCAGAACTCGCGCGGGTAGTGGTGGGCGCGGGTGCAGGTCGTGCAGCGGCGGACGAGGAGGCGGCCCTGGGCTGCCGCGTCCCAGTAGGTGCGGGTGAAGGCGTCGGGCTCCGGGACGTCGTGGCCGCGCGGGGACGCGGTCGTCGTCATCCGAACCATCCCAGCGCGCTGTCCACCGACCACGTCTGCCAGGCCATCGCGAACAGGGCGATCAGCGAGATCAGGGCCATCATCGCGTTCTGCCCCTGCTCGGCCCAGTCGTGGATCATGAGGGTGAAGTAGAGGACGTTGAGGAGCAGTCCGCCGATCAGGGCGATCGGGGTGAGGAAGCCGGCCACCAGGCCGAGCCCCAGGGCCAGTTCGGCGTAGACGACGACGTACGCCATCGTGCGGGGGCGTGGGCGGACGACGACGTCGAAGCCCGAACGTACGGCGTTCCAGCGGTGTTTGGCCGCCACGCCCGCCGCCCACTCGATCCCGGTCCCGCGCTCGAACCAGCCCTTCTTGTCCTTGTGCCGCCAGCTCTCCAGCCACCACAGGCCGAGCCCTATGCGGAGGACCGCGAGCCATTCCGCTCCGCTGAGCCAGATCGCATCCATGAATCTGACGGTACGTCAGAAGGCGAGGAAAGCCGAGGGGCGGCCATGAAAATCCTGTGCACAGGCCGTGCCGCTGTGGGTCCGCCATGAATCCCGGCAGATTGTTGACGATTTTGTTCGCACCCGATTACGTTCGCAAGCGCAAGCCATGAAGTCAGGTCATGAAGTCGAAGCGGCGAGAGGCAGCAAGGTGAAGCACAGGGCAGTGAAGCGCAGGACAGTGGTCATGGGTCTCGGTGCCACCGCCGGTGTCGCGGCGGTCGGCGGGATCGCGCTGAGCGCGAACGCGAGCGACTCGAAGTCCGCGTCGTCCGCGTCGGCCTCCTCCTCGGACGCCCTGGTCTTCGACCCGGACGCCTACACGAAGCTGACCAAGACCGTCACGGACACCGACGGCGACGACCACACGGTCGTCTACCACTTCTGGAAGGCGATCACGTACGTCGCCAGCCCGGTGGACGCCACCTACCAGTCGCTCATCGTCAGCGCCCCGGTCGAGATCGACGGCGAGACGGTCGACCCCGCAAACGCCCCGATTCTGCTCGCGAACTCCATCGGCGGCTACCTGCCCGCCTCCGTGGCGGACGCGACCGAGGTCGGCGGCGGCGGTTCGGCCATGGGCGGCGGGGGCGCGGCGCCCAGCGGCGCGCCCAGTTCCTCCGCCTCCGCGAGCGCCTCGGCGCCCGGCGCCAACGGCAACACCAACGCCACCGGCGGCGCGACCTCCAGCAACCAACTCCTCGCCCTGGCCGCCGGTTACGTCGTCATCGAGCCCGGCGCCCGCGGTCGTACGCTCAAGAACTCCGGCGGCGAGTACTACGGCACCGCCCCCGCCGCGATCGTCGACCTCAAGGCGGCGGTCCGGTACGTGAAGTCCAACAAGGGCCGTATCCCCGGCAACGTCGAGCGGATCGTCTCCGCCGGTACGAGTGCCGGTGGCGCCCTGTCCTCGCTGCTCGGCGCGTCCGGCGACAGCCCGGTCTACGACAAGTACCTCAAGAAGATCGGCGCGGCCGACGCCTCCGACGCGATCTTCGCGACCGGTGCCTGGTGCCCGATCACCGACCTGGAGCACGCCGACGGCTCCTACGAGTGGAACTGGGGCGGCAACGACCTCAGCACCGGCAAGCAGGTCGACCAGACCGTCTCCAAGGCACTGCAGGCCCAATTCGCCGAGTACCAGGCCTCGTTGAAGCTGCGCGGCCTGGGCGGCTTCGGGCCGCTGAACGCCCGTAACCTCGACGAGTACATGGTCGAGCAGTACCTGGAGCCGTCGGCGACCACGTACCTCGCCGGCCTGTCGGACTCGGCGCGCGAGACCTACCTCGCCGCCAACACCTTCATCACCTGGTCCGGCGGCAGGGCCACCTTCACCTGGCCCGACTTCCTCACCCACGTCGGCGCCCGCAAGAAGGACACCCCCGCCTTCGACGCCTTCGACCTGTCGGCCGGCGAGAACAACGAGTTCGGCGCGGGCACGACCCTCGCCCGGCACTTCACCGCGTACGGCGCGAAGAACGACTCAACGGGCCTGAGCAGCAAGCGGGTCGCGAGCGACATCCCCGAGCTGCTGAACCTCATGAACCCGATGTACCACCTGGTGGAGAAGGTCAACTCCAAGCGCTCCAAGCACTGGTGGATCCGCCTCGGCACCAAGGACTCGGACACCTCGCTGACGGTCGCCGCGAACCTGGCGGCCCGCCTGGACAACCTCGGCGACGACGTGAACCACATCTACTACTGGGACGAGGGCCACGGTTCCAACATCGACCCGGGCGACTTCATCGAGTGGATCGCCCAGGTGACGGGGCATCGGGGCGCGAAGAAGTAGCACCGTCCACTCAGGCGAGGGCGGCGGCCAGCAGGGCGAAGGCGGCGATGATGACGGCGACGCGGACGTAGTGGAAGCGGTCCCAGCGGTTCATCTGCTCCTTCCAGTCCTCGGGCCGGTTCTCGGGGGTCCACGTCTTGCCCCGGTTGTTGATCGGGACGAGCAGCAGGACCGACATGACCACGCTGACGATCAGCAGCGCGCCGGCGGTGACGACGAGTCCCGCGCCGTCGTGGTGCCGTCCGGCGATGGCCCAGATCGCGACGAGGACGAGCGAGCCGATGTACCAGACCGGCATGACGGCGCCGAGCATCCGGCCCCCGTGGGCGCGGCCGAGTTGATTGCTGTCGTCGGGGAGGGCGTTGAGGATCCGGTTGATGACGAAGGCGACGGAGAACTCCACTCCCACCATCAGGCCGACGATCACGGTGGTGATGATCTCAAGCGCGTTCAGCATGGCTGCCCCTCTGGGAATCTAGTGTTGCTAGATGATGAGGCAACGCTAGACCTACTGCCGCTTGATTGTCTAGCGGTGCTAGGATCGAATCATGTCGGTACAGGAACGCAAGGAGCGCGAACGGGCGGTCCGCGAGCGCCTCATCGTGGCGACGGCCCGCGAACTCGCGGAGCAGCAGGGCTGGGACGCGGTCACCACCCGCCGGCTCGCCGAGCGCATCGAGTACAGCCAGCCCGTCCTCTACAGCCACTTCCGCGGCAAGCGCGAGATCATCGGCGCCGTCGCCCTGGAGGGCGCTGCCGAGATGGCCGCGGCGCTGCGGGCCGGCGCCTCCGCCGCGGACGGCCCGCGCGCCCGGGTCACCGCCCTCGCCCGCGCCTACCTCGACTTCGCCGAGCGCAACCCGGCGGTCTACGACGCCATGTTCCAGCTCGACGGCGGCCTGGCGTTCGCGGCCGAGGAGACCCCGGAGCCGTTGAAGGACGCCTTCGCCGCCCTGCTGGAGACTCTCGGTGAGGTCGCCGGGGAAGGCGTCCACCCGGGACTGTTCACCGAGGTGTTCTGGGCGGCCCTCCACGGGCTGGCGACCCTGACCCGGGCGGGACGGCTGCCCGCGGGGGACGCCGAGCGGAGAGCGGAGCTGGTGGTGGACCGGCTCGCCGTGCTCTGACCCGCCGTACGGCCGTGCCCTAGTACGCTCCCGATGGGGGTGGTGCCCAAGTGCGGGAACTGCGGGTGTCGGTCACGGCGACGAGCGATCGCTTCGATGCCGATGACGACAGATGGTTGTCCCAAGTACGGCTGCTGCACGAGGACTTGGGGCGGGAGACTCCGTTGGTGACCTCGCCGGGGGCCGCGAGCCGGAGGTCGGCCGCGATCCGGCCCGGCACGAAGGGCGGCTGGCTGCCGGACGTGGCCGTGCTGCTCAGCCCGGCCGTGGTCGCGGGTGTGGTGGCGGTGGTGAAGGGCTGGCTGGTGCGCGACCGGGACCGCGTGGTCCACCTCGCCTGGGAAGTGGACGGCAAGAAGGGCCAGTTCACGGCCACGACCTCCACTGTGGACAACGCCACGTTGCAGGCCGCGCTGGAGCACGGGTTGCGGGCGGCGACGGGGGCCGGGTCGGGGGCGGATGCGGGGGCGCAGGCCGAGTTGGCGGAGCCCGACGAGTCAGGGGGCTCGGAGCCGGACGGCAACTCCGTTGTCTGAAGCCCCCGTTGCGTACCGCGCCCTGCTGATCGGCAACGCCGAGTTCCCCGACGAACCGGCGCTGGCACGGCTGCACGGCCCGGCGAACGACCTCTCGGAACTGCGCGCCGCGCTCACCGACCCCGAGGCCGGACTGCCCTGGGAGGTGACCTCGGTACTGAACGGGACGGGCCAGCAGGTCCAGGAAGCACTGTTCACCTTCTTCCACCGGGCCACCGCACGCGAGCAGTTGCTCCTCTACTACAGCGGCCACGGCCGACTCGACCTGCACAACCGACTGCACCTGTGCACCCACGACACCACCCTCGACTGGCTGCGCACCCGCGCGGTCCGCCAGTCGTACGTCAACGAGCTGATGGACGACTGCGCCGCCCGCGCGATCGTCGTCGTCCTGGACTGCTGTTTCAGCGGGCGCGCGGCGGCGGCCAAGGGGGGTGAGGCGGCGGCCCGGTTCGCCGGCCGGGGGCGGTTCGTCATGACCGGGTGCGGGCTGCTGGAGACGGCGGCGGACGCGGCCGGGGAGGACGAACCGAGCCCGTTCACCGCCGCGTTGGTGGCGGGGTTGCGGCACGGAGCGGTGGACGAGGACGGCTATGTGACGGTGGAGGACGTCTATCGGTACGTGGACGACCGTATGCGCGGGTCGGGTCAGCACCCGGAGATGAAGACGGAGGGGCGGGCGGGGCATGTGGCGCTCGCGCGGCGGGCGGGGTCGGTCGAACGGACGCCGGAGCCGGCCGCCGTCCCTGAATCGCCGGACCTGCGGCCCCTGTTCACGAGCGGGCACGGGGTGAGTGAACGCCCGCTGGTCGAGAGTCACTTCAGCGGAGTGCTGCACGTCCTGCTGACGGAGCCGGCGGGGACTCTGACGGTCCACCGGGACGAACTGGTCGCCGCCGGGGGCGGGAACGAGGTCCGGGGTCGGTGGTTCACCGAGGGTCGGTTCGAGGTCCGGCGGATGCGGGACCGGCCGGTCGCCATGGCGACGGCGAGCGGGGACGTGCAGTTCACCCTTCCCGACGGCGCGGGAACAGTGACCTGGTCGGCGCGGCAACTGGCCGGATTCGAACAGGCGCGGCTCACCGGCAGTTGGCCCACCGCGGTGCGGCCCACCCGGACCGAGGGCACCCACGCCGTCCTGAAGTCCCGTGACCGGGTCTACCGCAGGATCACGCGCGAGGCGTGGTGGGTGCTGGCGTCACTGGTCGGCTGCTCGGTGTCGGTGAGCCTGATCGCGTGGCTGCTGGCCCGGAGCGGGGGCGGTGCGTGGCGTGCCACCGCGCTGATCGCCCTGTTCGCCTTCGCGTTCATCAACGTGCCGCTCCTGATCGCCTCCGTCAACGTCGCCTGGATCTTCCTCCGCCTGCGCCAGTTGCTGCAGATCCCCTCCCTGCCGGTCACCCCCATGCTGCTGAAGGTCCATGCCCCGCCCCCGATCACGGGCGAGGACGACCACGGACCAGTGACCGTCCATGTGAAGCCGAGCATCGTGCTGTGGTCCGAGGACCTCAGCCTGACACTCCCCCACTCCTTCTACGCCCACCGCGTCAACAGGGGCGACCCACCCTTCAGCACGAAGAACCCGGTACCCGTCGAGGTCATCGGCCTGCCCGCCCCGGGCCAGTGGGTGGTCGTCCGCACCCCTGACGGCCTCCTCTGGCCGAGCGGTCGCGCCAAACCCGTCTCGGCCCCGATCCTCACCGCGGTGACCGGCCGCCCCTAGCCGAGTGTCCTACGCCACAAATCCCCCCCACTCCTCCTACACCCGTGATCAATCCGCAACCAATTCCCCTCTTGACCGAGACCCATCAACGGGGCGCGTGATTACGCTCGCGCTCATGGCCGACTCCACAGCGTCCGCACCAGCCGCCGCGCACCAGCACACGAACCGCCCCGTATACGTCATCGGGGGCGGCCCCGGCGGCCTCGCCGTCGCGTACGCGCTGCGCGCGCGGGGCATGCGCGCGGTCGTGCTGGAGAAGTCCGACCGGGTCGGCGCGTCCTGGCGGCGGCACTACGACCGGCTGCACCTGCACACCACCCGGCGCCTGTCGTCCCTGCCGGGACTGACGATGCCGCGCCGGTTCGGGCGGTGGGTGTCGCGGGACGACGTCGTGCGGTACCTGGAGAAGTACGCCGAGCACCACGAGCTGGAGATCGTCACCGGTGTGGAGGTGTCCCGCGTCGAGCGTTCCGCGGACGGCGACGGCTGGCTGCTGCACGCCACCGGCGGCCGCGAACTGACCGGCGCCGCCGTGGTCGTCGCCACCGGCTACAACCACACCCCGAACGTCCCGGACTGGCCCGGCCTCGACACGTACAAGGGCGAATTCCTGCACGCCGGCGACTACCGCAACGCCGAGCCGTACGCCGGCCGTGACGTCCTCGTCGTCGGTGTCGGCAACACCGGTGCCGAGATCGCCGTGGACCTGGTCGAGGGCGGGGCCTCGCGGGTGCGGCTCGCCGTGCGCACCACCCCGCACATCGTGCGCCGCTCGACGGCCGGCTGGGCCGCCCAGTACACGAGCGTGCTGGTACGGCGGCTGCCGGTCGGCCTCGTCGACCGGATGGCCCGCCCGATGGCGAAGCTGAGCGTCCCGGACCTGTCGGCGCAGGGGTTGCCCAGACCGGACACCGGGCTCTACACCCGGGTCAAGGCGGGCTCCGTGCCGATCCTGGACGTCGGTCTGATCAACGCCGTACGCAAGGGCAAGGTCGAGGTCGTGGCCGCCGTCGCCGGTTTCGAGGACGGCAAGGTCGTGCTCGCGGACGGGAGCCTTCTCTCGCCGGACGCGGTCGTCGCGGCCACCGGTTACGCCCGCGGACTCGAAGGTCTCGTCGGTGATCTCGACGTACTCGACGAGCGCGGCAAGCCCGTCGTGCACGGCGCGCGCACCCCGGACCAGGCACCCGGCCTGTACTTCACCGGCTTCACCAACCCCATCAGCGGCATGCTCCGCGAGATGGCCATCGACGCGGAGAAGATCGCGAAGGCGGTCGTGAAGGACCGCCAGCGCAAGCGCCGTTAGCGTTCCCCGACTCCTCCGACCCCCTCGGCTCCCCCCTCCCGAGGTCTCTCAACTCCCCCACCTGCGACGCCCGTTACGGGCGAGACGGATGTGGCTAAGGAGCTGTACCGCGCCCCGTCATGGGTCCAGAATGTGAGCGCTGCTCAGCTTTCAGCGCTCGCGCTCGGCACTCACCTCGGCGCGAGCGTCTTTCAACTCCGCCCCACCTCTCGCTCATTGACGGAGGACGCACGTGGCACGTGAAAGACAGCTCTCCCGACGCTCCCTGATCGGTGGCGCAGCCGCCACCGCCGGAGCCGTCGCCCTGACCGGCACCGCCGCGGGAACGGCCGCCGCGGCCACCCGTGACGTGGACGTCGCCATCGTCGGCGGCGGACTCGCGGGACTGACGACGGCCCGCGACCTGGTGGCCGCAGGCAAGACCGTGGCCGTTCTGGAGGCCCGGAACCGCGTCGGCGGCCGGGTGGTGAACCTTGCGCTGGCGAACGGCGGGGTCACCGAAGGCGGTGGCGAGTTCATCGGCCCCACCCAGGACCGCATCAAGGCGCTGGCCGACTCGCTCGGGGTCGCGACCTTCACGACGTACAACACCGGCAAGAACCTGCTCTACAAGGACGGCAAGAAGACCCCGTACGCCACCGACGGCCTCCTCGGCTCGGTGCCGCCGATCGACGTGGCGGGCCTCGCCAACGCCGCGATCGTGCAGTCCGCGCTCGACGACATGGCCAAACAGGTGCCGGTCGGCGCCCCTTGGACCGCGGCGAAGGCCGCCGAGTGGGACAAGCAGACCTTCGAGAGCTGGCTGAACGCCAACGCGATCGTCCCGTCGGCCAAGTTCCTGCTGGACGTGGCCACCACGTCCATCTTCTCGGCCCAGCCCCGCGAACTCTCCCTGCTCTTCGTGCTGTTCTACATCGCCGCCGCCGGCAACGAGTCCACCGCCGGCACCCTGGAACGTCTCACCGACACCGCGAACGGCGCCCAGGAGTCCCGCTTCGTCGGCGGCTCCCAACAGGTACCGATCAAACTGGCGGCCACCCTCGGCGACCGGGTGGTGCTGAGCGCGCCGGTGCGCTCGATCACGAAGTCCGGCGGCAAGTACGTCGTGACGGCGGACGGCGTGACGGTGACCGCGAAGAAGGTCGTCGTCGCGGTACCGCCCCCACTGGCCGGCCGCATCCAGTTCGACCCACTCCTGCCGGCCGCCCGCGACCAACTGAGCCAACGCCTCCCGATGGGCTCCATCGGCAAGGCCATCGCCGTGTACGACACCCCGTTCTGGCGCACCGACGGCCTCAACGGCCAGGTCGTCAGCGACACCGGCGCCGTCCGCTCCACCTTCGACAACTCCCCGCCGGACGCCTCCTACGGCGCCCTGATGGGTTTCATCGAGGCCGACGAGATGCGCGAGTACGACGCCGCCGCGGTCGCCGACGTGAAGGCGGCCGTCCTCAAGGACTTCGCCACCTACTTCGGCGACAAGGCCAAGACCCCGACCTCCTTCGTCCTCCAACGCTGGGACAACGAGGGCTTCTCCCGAGGCGGCCCGGTCGCCTACGCCCCACCGGGCGTCCTCACCGAGTACGGCACCGCCCTGCGCACGCCGGTCGACGGCATCCACTGGGCCGGCACGGAGACGTCGACGTACTGGAACGGGTTCATGGACGGAGCGGTGCGTTCCGGGGAGCGGGCGGCCAGGGAGGTGCTCGCGGCGCTGTGAGGCGCCATGCCTGCCCCGGCGAGAGCTTTCGGGGGCGTTGACCCACACTTCGTTCAACTTTGCACGCACGCCCGTTCCTGACACCGCGTCAGTTCAGTAATCTGACAGTGCGTCAGTTAATGGCTGTCTCACAGGAGCGGGCGGACGATGCTTGGATCAACCCACGGCACTCTCACCACCGACTCCCGCCGGGCCCGGGTCATCGCCTGCGGCGAGCAACCCGCGGCTGCTGTGCACGGCAGGCCCGCCGAGGTGGACGATCTCGATGTCGGCGGGCGGCCGCTGTACGCGGGCGTACCCGATCTGGACCGGTTCTTCCGCCCCGAGTCCGTCGCCGTGATCGGCGCCTCGGACGCGGAGGGGCGGCCGAACACCGGTATCACCCGGCAGTTGGTGGCCTGGGCGGAGCGGGTCGGGGCTCGGCTGCACCCCGTGCATCCCACCCGTACGTCCGTCTTCGGCATCCCCTGCGTGCCGGCCGTCGCCGACCTGCCCGAACAGGTCGACCTCGCCGTCCTGTTGGTCGCCGACCCGCTGCCCGTGATCGAGGAACTCGCCGAGGCCAAGGTGAAGTTCGCGGTCGTCTTCGCCTCCGGGTTCGCGGAGACCGGCGCCGAGGGGGCCACCGCGCAGGCGCAACTCGCCGCCGCCGTACGGCGGTCGGGGATGCGGCTGCTCGGGCCCAACACCAACCTCAACGCCTTCGAGCGGTTCCGGGACGACCTCGACGGGCCGGCGATCGCGCTGATCACCCAGTCCGGGCACCAGGGGCGGCCCGTGTTCGCGCTCCAGGAGCTCGGCATCCGCCTCTCGCACTGGGCGCCCACCGGCAACGAGGCCGACCTGGAGACCGCCGACTTCCTCTCCTACTTCGCGGAGCGGCCCGAGGTCGGTGCCATCGCCTGTTACGTCGAGGGCCTCAAGGACGGGCGTTCCTTCCTGCTAGCCGCCGACCGGGCGGCCCGGCGCGGGGTCCCGGTCGTCGCCGTCAAGGTCGGCCGCACCGAGACCGGCGCCCGCACGGCCGCCTCCCACACCGGCAAGCTGACCGGCGCGGACACCGTGGTGGACGCGGCGATGCGGCAGTTCGGGGTGATCCGGGTCGACGGTCTCGACGAACTCCAGGACACCGCCACCCTGTTGGCCCGCGCCCGGCCGCCCCAGGCCGACGGCGTGGCCGTCTACTCCATCTCCGGTGGCACGGGCGCCCACTTCGCCGACCTGGCGACGGAGGCGGGCCTCGACCTGCCGGTGCTGTCCGAGGCCAAGCAGGCCGAACTGCACCAGTGGATACCCGAGTTCCTGAACGTGGCCAATCCCGTCGACAACGGCGGCCACCCGGTCGGCGACCACCGCGGCCGGAAAATCATCGACGCGATCCTCGACGACCCGGCGGTCGGGATCCTCATCTGCCCGATCACCGGCCCGTTCCCGCCGCTCAGCGACAAGCTCGTGCAGGACCTGGTGGACGCGGCCGAGCAGACCGACAAGCTGGTCTGCGTGGTCTGGGGCTCCCCCGTCGGCACCGAACCGGCCTACCGCGAGGTGCTCCTGGGCTCCTCCCGGGTCGCCACCTTCCGCACCGTCGGCAACTGCGTCACCGCCGTCCGCGCCTACCTCGACCACCACCGCTTCACCGCCCGCTACCGCTCACCCTTCGACGAGGCCCCCCGCACCCCCTCCCCCTCCTTCCGCAAGGCCCAGGCCCTGATGCGCCCGGGCCAGCAACTGAGCGAACACGCGGCCAAACAACTGCTCCGCGCATACGGCATCCGCGTACCGCGCGAGCAGCTCGTGACCAGCGCTGCGGCGGCCGTCCGCGCGGCCGGCCTGGTCGGCTACCCGGTGGTGATGAAGGCCTCCGGCGCGCAGATCGCCCACAAGACCGAGCTGGGCCTGGTGAAGATCGGCCTCACCTCGGCCAGCCAGGTCCGCGACGCCTACCGCGAGTTGACCGACATCGCCCGCTACGAAGGGGTCACGCTGGACGGCGTTCTGGTCTGCCAGATGGTCGAGCGCGGCGTCGAGATGTTCGTCGGCGTGACCCACGACGAGCTGTTCGGACCGACGGTCACGGCCGGGCTCGGCGGAGTACTGGTCGAGGTCCTGCACGACGCGGCCGTACGCGTGCCGCCCTTCGGCGAGGAACAGGCCCGGGACATGCTCGCGGAGTTGCGCGGACGGGCCCTCCTCGACGGGGTACGGGGACGACCGCCGGCCGACATCGACGCCCTCGTCGAGGTGATCTTGCGGGTCCAGCGCATGGCACTCGAACTCGGGGACGACCTCGCGGAGTTGGACATCAACCCGCTGATGGTGCTGCCCCGGGGACAGGGCGCGGTGGCGCTGGACGCGCTGGCGGTGTGCCGATGACGGAGGCCACGCGACCGGTGACCGACCAGATCACCCACGCCGTCACCGACCAGGTCGCGTACCTCACCCTCAACCGACCCGAAGCCCTCAACGCCCTCGCCCCAGCCCAACGGGACCGCCTGATCGACCTGTTGGGCGAGGCATCGGCCGATCCGGGCATCCGGGCCGTGGTCCTCACCGGCACCGGCCGTGGCTTCTGCGCGGGCGCGGACCTGCGAGGCGGCGCGGCCACCGCCGGGGAACGGCTACCCGGAGACGTGGCCCGCACCCTCCGCCGCGGCGCCCAACGCCTGATCGCCGCCGTCCTGGACTGCGAGAAGCCGGTGATCGCGGCGGTCAACGGCACGGCGGCGGGCCTGGGCGCGCACCTCGCCCTCGCCTGCGACCTGGTCCTGGCCGCGGAGTCGGCGAGGTTCATCGAGGTGTTCGTGCGCAGGGGCCTGGTCCCGGACGGCGGCGGCGCGTATCTGCTGCCGCGGCTGGTGGGGCTGCAGCGGGCGAAGGAACTGATGTTCTTCGGAGACGCGGTCAGCGCCACGGACGCGGAACGGCTGGGGTTGATCAACCGGGTCGTCCCGGACGGGGAGTTGGAGAAGACGGCCCGCGAGTGGGCCACCCGCCTCGCCACCGGCCCCACCCGCGCCCTCGCCCTCACCAAACAGCTGGTCAACGCCTCCCTGGACAGCGACCGAGCCACCGCGTTCGCCGCGGAGGCGGCCGCGCAGGAGATCAACATGACGACGGAGGACGCGCAGGAGGGGGTACGGAGCTTCGTGGAACGCAGGACACCGGACTACAAGGGCCGTTGACCCTTCCCATCTGACATACCGTCAGCTCTAATGGAACGGTGATGGGACACGCAGGCGCAGCCGCGGCAGCCGTCCGCTACCTCAGGTCGGCCGGGACACCGGCCGGCGTGGAGGCGCTGCCACGACCGGAGTTGCGGTGCGTCGGCGAGGACGAGCGAGCACCCCTCGACCCGACGGAGTTCCGCCGCGTCCTCGGCACCTTCGCGACCGGCGTCACGGTCATCACCGCCACGGGCACCGAACCCGACCTCTCCACCCCCACCGGCCCCGCCACCTCGGCCGCCCCCGCCGCCCCAGCCGGCTTCGCCTGCCAGTCCTTCTCCTCCCTCTCCCTGGACCCGCCCCTGATCGCCTTCATGGTCGGCCGTACGTCCACCACCTGGCCTCACATCGCCCGTGCCGGCGCCTTCTGCGTCAACGTACTGGGCGCCGACCAGGGCGAGTTGTGCCGCGGCTTCGCGGTGAGCGGCGCGGACAAGTTCAGGGACGTGGTCTACGACGCGGCCCCGATCTCCGGCGCACCGCGCCTCGCGGGCACCGTCGCCTGGATCGACTGCACGATCCACGCGGTGCACACCGGCGGCGACCATCTGATCGTGGTGGGACGGGTGGACGCGCTGGGCACGGGCCACGAGACCGACGTAGCACCGCTGTTGTTCCACCGGGGTCGGTTCGTCTGACCGACGGCGCCCGGAGTGCCGTCAGGGACGAAAGTCGTCGGCGTGCTCCCGCGCCCACTCCGGAAACGTCTGCGCGGGCTTCCCGGTCAGTTTCCCGACGAGGGCTGTGGTCTCAGGGACACCCTCCGTCCCCGCCTCCCACGCGCGCATGATCGCCTCCACCCCCATCGCGGGCATCGTGCTGCCCAGATCGGCCCGTGCCTGTTCGGGGGTGACCGTCTCGACGGGGATCTTGCTGCCGATGGCCGTGCCGATGTGCTCGACCTGTTCGCGCAGGGTGAGCGCCTCGGGCCCGTACAGCGTGTACGCCTGGTGGCCGTGGCCCCGCTCGGTCAGCGCCGTCACCGCGAGGGCGGCCATGTCCCGTTCGCCGACGGGAGCCGTCAGTGCCTCCGGGTACGGCAGCCGTACGGCTTCTCCGGCCTTGATCACCCGTGTCCACCACCAACGGGTGTTGGTCGCGAACATCCCCGGCCGGACGAAGGTCCAGGACAGCCCGGACTCCTCCAGGGCCGACTCCACGACCCGATGGGCCCGGGCGATCGGGTTGCCGTCGGCGCCGGGCTGTACGACCGCGGCGGACGACAGCAGCACCACGTGCCGTACCCCGGCCGAGCGGGCGGCCGTCACGAACTCGTCGACGCCCGCGGGCTTGGCGTAGAGGAACACCTGTGACGCGCCCTCCAGCGCGGCGGGCAGCGCCTCCGGCACCTCCAGATCCGCCGCCACGTGATCGGCGTCCGGCGTCCTGCTCGTCAACCGGGCCGGCACCCCCAACTCCGCCAGCCCTCCGGCGACATGGCGGCCGACGTTCCCCCGAGCACCGAAAACAACCGTGACCATCGTGCGGGCCTCCCTCACGCCAACGCCACGGCCCCTACCCCCGTCGGTCGCCGCCGAATCACCAGCGCCATCAGCGCCGCCACCGCGCACAGCGCCCCGGACGCGTACCAGACCACGTTGTACGAGCCGAAGGCGTCCCGCGCGACGCCGCCCAGGAAGGCCACGAGTGCCGCGCCGACCTGGTGGGAGGCGAGGACCCAGCCGAAGACGATCGCGCTGTCCTCGCCGTACTGCTCGCGGCACAGGGCGACGGTGGGCGGGACGGTGGCGACCCAGTCGAGGCCGTAGAAGACGATGAAGAAGAGCATCGGCGGGCGGACCGAGGGGGCCAGCAGCATCGGCAGGAACAGGAGCGAGATGCCGCGCAGGGCGTAGTAGACGGCGAGCAGGCGGCGCGCCTCGAAGCGGTCGGTGAACCAGCCGGAGGCGATCGTGCCGACCACGTCGAAGACGCCGATCACCGCGAGCAGCGAGGCCGCCGCCGTGACGGGCATGCCGTGGTCGTGGGCGGCCGGCACGAAGTGGGTCTGGATCAGGCCGTTGGTGGAGGCGCCGCAGATCGCGAAGGTGCCGGCCAGCAGCCAGAAGGTACCGGTGCGGGCCGCCGAGTTCAGGACGCCGATCGTGCGCCGGGCGGCGCCCTGCACCGGCGCCGGCTTCGGTACGAACTCCGTTGCGCCGTACGGCTTCTGGCCCACGTCGGCCGGGTGGTCGCGCAGCAGCAGCCAGACGAAGGGGACGACCGCGAGGGCGGCGAGGGAGACCGTGACGGCCGCCGGGCGCCAGTCGTGCTTCTCGACGATCCAGGACAGCACCGGCAGGAAGATCAGTTGCCCGGAGGCGGACGCGGCGGTGAGGATGCCGGTGACCAAGCCCCGGCGCTCGGTGAACCAGCGGTTGGTGACGGTCGCCGCGAAGGCGAGCGCCATCGAGCCGGAGCCGAGGCCCACCAACAGGCCCCAGCACAGCATGAGTTGCCAGGCCGCCGTCATCCACACGGTCAGCCCGGCGCCGAGCGCGATCACGGTCAGGGCCACGGCGACGACCCGGCGGATGCCGAAGCGGTCCATCAGCGCCGCAGCGAACGGCGCGGTGAGGCCGTACAGCGCGAGGTTCACGGAGACCGCCGCACCGATCGTGCCGCGCGACCAGCCGAACTCCTCGTGCAGCGGGTCGATGAGCAGTCCGGGCAGCGAACGGAAGGCGGCGGCACCGATGATCGTCACGAAGGTGACGGCGGCGACGAACCACGCCCGGTGGATGCGGTGCTTCTTGATCGGCCGGGTGTCCTCTGGGGCGGCGGCGCCCGCCTCGGTTGTCTGGGTCACGACATAAGGATCCAGGCCGCACCCCCGCCCCATCGAGTGGCCCGAAGGACAGCATTCGCTAGAATCGGGCCATGGACTCGGCCACAGGCTCCCCGAACGGCTCCTCCGACGACTTCCGCGCGCACCGCGTCGTCGTGCTCGCCCTCGACGGCCTGCTCCCCTTCGAGCTGGGCATCCCGCACCGCATCTTCGGCCGCCCCAGGGACGCCGAGGGGCGACTGCTGTACGAGGTCGTCACCTGCTCGATCCGGCCGCCGGGCCCGGTCGACACCGACGCCGACTTCGCGATCCACGTCCCGAACGGCCCGGAGGCCCTGGCCACCGCCGACACCGTGATCGTCCCGGCGTCGTACGAGCTCGGCCCGGTCTTCGAGGAGGGCGTCCTCACCCCGGAACTGGCCGCCGCCCTCGCCCACATCCGCCCCGGCACCCGCCTCGCCTCCATCTGCACCGGCGTCTACGTCCTCGCCGCCGCGGGCCGCCTCGACGGCCGCCCCGCCACCACGCACTGGGCCGACGCCGAGCGCTTCCAGCGGCTGTTCCCGCAGATCGAGGTCGACGCGGACGTCCTGTTCATCGACGACGGCGACGTCCTGACCTCGGCGGGCGTCGCGGCCGGCATCGACCTGTGCCTGCACATGGTCCGCCGCGACCACGGCACGGCGGTCGCCAACGACGTCGCCCGCCGCACCGTCGTACCGCCGCACCGCGACGGCGGTCAGGCGCAGTACATCCACCGCCCGGTCCCCGACCCGCAGTTGGCGACCACGACGGCCGCCCGGGCCTGGGCGCTGGGCCGCCTGCACGAGCCGATCCAGCTGCGCGACATGGCCGAGCAGGAGGCGATGTCCGTCCGCACCTTCACCCGCCGCTTCCGCGAGGAGGTCGGCGTCAGCCCCGGCCAGTGGCTCACCCAACAACGCGTCGAACGCGCCCGCCACCTCCTCGAATCCAGCGACCTCTCCATCGACCAGGTCGCCACGGACGCGGGTTTCGGCACGGCCCAGTCCATGCGGCAGCACCTACAGGCGGCGCTGGGCGTCACGCCGACGACATATCGCCGCACGTTCCGCACGGGAGCCGCCACCGGCTCCGCGCTCTGAACCCGCCCCTCTGCCCACGTCCCCCGCCCACGTCCCCTCCGGGTCAGCCGGCGACGATGCCCTCGCCGCCGACGGCACCCGGCACCACGACCGACCCGATCGCGGTGAGCGACCCGTTCTTGTCGACCCGGAACTCGTCGACGATGCCCTTGGCGCCGGTCTGGACGTAGAGGTACCGCCCGTCCGACGAGGCCGCCGCGTCCACCGTGCCCGCGTCGGTGGCCGTGTTGCCCAGTGCGGTCAACTCGCCCTGGGGGCCCACCCGGTAGCCGGACAGCGTGCCGCTGGCGGCGTTGGAGACGTAGACGTTGCCGCCGGCGGTCACCGCCCAGCAGGTGGCGGTCTGGCCCGTCGGGACCGTGCCCTTCGCCGTCAGCTTCCCATCACGGCCGACGACGAAGGTACCGACCGAGTTCGTCCCGGCCTCCGTCACCTGGATCCGCCCGGCGGAGTCGAAGGCGAAGCCGAACGGTACGGCTCCCGGGAGCGAGGTCACCACGGGCCGCGCGGACGGCCCGCCGTGACTGCCCCGGCCACCGACCGGGAAGACGTCGATGCTCTGCCCCGAAGCCTTGGTGGTGACCACGAGCTTCGAACCGTCCGGGGTGAAGGAGACCTGCCCGACGGCCGAAGTCGCCGCGTCCAGACCGAGCGCGCGGTGCCGGGCGGAGACCTTCACCAGCCGCTCGCCGGTCCGCACGAAGCCCTGGACGGAGCCGCCGCCGAGCGCGTTGGCGACGTAGACCTGGTTGCCGTGGAAGGTGACGCTGACCGGGAACTTCCCGCCGCTGGAGATCTCCTGGACTCGCCGCAGGTGGGTGCCGTGCACGGCGAAGACGGTCACGGTGTCGCTGCCCGCGTTGACGGCGTAGAGCAACTGGTTGTGCCGGTCGTAGGCGAGCGACCCCTGCGAGGCCAGGTGGTCCACGACGGTGCCGGCCAGCACACCGCCCTTGCCCCCGGTGCGATGGGTGCCCTTCTGGCGGAGGGTGCCGTCGGCGGCGCGCTCGTAGGCGACGACGGTGTTCGCGGCCGTGTCGTCGGTCTGCACGAACACCGTCGAACCACCGCGGTGCGCACGGGAGTCGGCACCGTCATGCCCACCGGCGGCACTGGCCGTGGGAGCGGCGAGGACGGCCGCGGCAGCGACCGCGACGGCGCCTGTACCCGTCGTACGGGCGATGCGGGCGATGCGAGCCTTGGCGAGAGTCATGTGCGAGTACTCCTTCATGCGAAATGCGAAAGCAGAAACCGGCATGCTCATGGCCGGACGACTGCAACGCTAGGCCGCACCGAAGGAACATAGACGGGCAAATAGCGCATGAAGGGCCCGACGTCCGCGCTTCGTAAGAATCACCGCCAACTCCGCACCGGAGCACCCGACTTCACAGTTCGGAGGGCCGGTGCCCGGGTATCGCCGCAAGAGATACGTCGGTGTCGACACCCGGGCCTGAACGGCCAGCCCGCCGCGCCTCCCCCCACCACCCGACCCCCGCGAGCGTCAGGGTCAACCCCACCCCGGCCAACACAGCCGTAGACGGCGCCACCACCCGAAGCAGCGCCCCGGCGAGGGACCCGGTCGCCGCATAACCCGCCCCCGCAGCCGCGTACATGACCGAGTACCCGGCAGCCAGGGCGTTCGGCGGAAGGGCCTCACGGAGGGACAGATTCCGGGTGAGCATCGCGGCCGACTGCAGCGTGCCGCCCACCACCAGCGCCACCGCTATCCCCGCCGTACCGGTGGACAGAGCGGCGATGGTCACGCAGGCCGAGGTGCCGGCCACCAACACCGCGCTACGAGTACGCAGTTCACCCGGCCATCTCCGAAGGCCGTACGCGAACGCCCCGAGCCCCCCACCCACCGCCATCCCGGTCAGCAGCGGCCCGGACCAACCGACCGCGATGCCGCGCTGTTCGAGCAGGGCCGGCAGCACGAGTTCGGACAACCCGAGCAGAGTCAGGCTGGCCGCACCGGTGACGTACACCGGCCAGGCCCCGGCCAGCACCCGCAGCGGAGACGCACCCGGCCGACGCCCGCCAGCATCCACGTCACCCGCGCCGCCGTCCTCGCCCCAGGCGGCCGGAAGAAACCACAGCCCGACGATCGAAAGGGCCATGAGAACAGCGGCCAGCCCCAACGGAACCCGCGGAGCAACACCAAGAGCCAACCCGGCGACCGCGGCCGGGGAAACGGCCCACACCCCCGCCGTCACCACCGACTCGACGGACAACGCCTGCGCCACCGCCCGCTCCGGAACCAGGCTGGTGAGCAACGTCCGCAGCCCACCGGTGGCAGCCGCCGGCGCGGCCCCGGCCATGACCGCGAACCCGCTGAGAACAACCGGATGCGCAGCCGGAAGCACCCACAGCCCCGCAAACCCAACAGCACCCACCGCAAGCCCGACAGCCAGATGCACCCGCCCCCGCTCAGGACGCAACCGCATCCCGAGCACCGGCGCCCCCACGATCTCGCCGATCACATAGGCCGCCGCGAGAACCGCCCCCAGCGAATACCCACCGGCCCGCTCCCGCACCAGAAACACCAGCGCCAACGGAGCCATGGCGACCGGCATCCGGGCCCCGACCGCAGTGCAGGCCCAGACCAGCACCTTCTTCGAGGCGACGTCGCGATAGGTCATGAGAAAACGGTACGAGGCACCACTGACAACGCCCATCCCCGCGCACTCACGACTCCCGGGTACGAGAGCCCCTCCCGTTCCCGCCTAGAACGTAAGCACCCCCCGAGCCACCCGCCCCGCCTCCGCATCGGCCCGCGCCTTCTCGAAGTCCTCGACCGGATACGTCTCCGTCACCAGCTCGTCCAGCAGCAACCGCCCCGCCCGGTACAACTCGGCGTACAGCGCGATGTCCCGCTGGGGCCGCGAAGACCCGTACCGGCACCCGAGGATCGACTTGTCCAGGTACATCGAGGAGACGAGGAAGGACGCCTCCGCAGTCGCCGGCGGCACCCCCAGCAGCACCGCCTGCCCATGCCGGTCCAGCAGGTCGATCGCCTGGCGGATCAGCTCCACCCGCCCGACGCACTCGAAGGCGTGGTCGGCCCCCGTCGGCAGAAGATCCTTCACCCCGTCCGTCGACGTGAGGAAGTCCGTCGCCCCGAACTGCCGTGCCACCGCCTCCTTCGCCGGATTCGCGTCCACGGCGACGATCCGCAACGCCCCCGCGATCCGCGCGCCCTGGATGACGTTGAGCCCGATCCCACCGGTACCGATGACGAGCACCGACTCGCCCCGGTCGACCTTGGCCCGATTGAGCACGGCCCCCACGCCCGTCAGCACACCGCACCCGATCAGCGCGGCGGACGGCAGCGGAATGTCCTTGGGGATACGGACCACCTGTACGGCCTTCACCACGGTCCATTCCGCGAAGGCCGAGTTGGACGCGAACTGGTACACCGGCCGCCCGCCCTGCGCGAACGGCTGCCCCGGCCGCCCGATCGCCTGCCGGCACATGGTCGGCCGCCCCCGGTCGCACTGGGCACAGGTCCCGCAGTTGGCCAGCGTGGACAGGGAGACGTGATCCCCGGGCCTCACATGCGTGACCCCGGCCCCCACGACCTCCACCACCCCCGCCCCCTCATGTCCCAGCACCACCGGCACCGGAAAGGGAATGGTCCCGTCCACCACGGACAGATCGCTGTGGCACAACCCCGCCGCCGAGATCGCGACCAGCACCTCGCCCGGCCCCGGATCCCGTACGACGAGGTCGTCCACGACCTCCACCTGCTTGCCGTCGAACACCACACCGCGCATCACACGACCCCCTTGGGCTCTCTCGGCAGACCGAGCACCCGCTCGGCGATGATGGTGCGCTGGATCTGATCCGAGCCGCCGTAGATCGTGTCGGCCCGCGAGAACAGGAACTGCCGCTGCCAGACGTCGAGTTCGTACGGCGCCGAGGCCGACCAGTCCCCCGGCCCGACCGTCGCCCCGGCCCCCCGCACGAGCATCGCCAGCTCCCCGAGCCGCTGATGCCACCCCGCCCACAACAGCTTGGCCACGCTGGGCGCCCCGGCGTCCCCCGAACTCCCCAGCGTCCGCAGGGCGTTCCACCGCATCACCCGCAACTCCCCCCACAGCCGCAGCAACCGCTCCCGCACCACGGCGTCCCCCACCGCCCCGCTCTCCACGGCCGCCCGCACCACCCGCCCCAACTCCTCGGCGAACCCGACCTGTTGGGCAAGCGTCGAAACCCCTCGCTCAAACCCGAGCAGACTCATCGCGACCTTCCAACCGCCCCCCTCACCCCCCACAACATGCTCCGCCCGCGCCACCGCCCCATCGAAGAAGACCTCGTTGAACTCACTGGTCCCGGTCATCTGCCGAATGGGCCGCACCTCGATCCGCCCCGGCTGATCCATGGGTACGAGGAGAAAAGTGAGCCCCCGATGCCGCGTGGAACCCGCCTCAGTCCGCGCCAACACAAAACACCAGTCGGCCTCATGCGCAAGCGAGGTCCATATCTTCTGCCCGGAAACTCGATACCCCCCATCCCGATCCCGCTCCCCCCGAGTCCGCACCCCCGCCAGATCCGACCCGGCCCCCGGCTCGCTGTACCCCTGACACCACAACTCGTCCCCAGCCGCCACCGCCGGCAGAAACCGCGCCTTCTGCTCCTCACTCCCATGAGCGAGAAGCGTAGGCCCCAACAAATTCTCCCCAATATGCCCAGACCGAGGCGCCGCCCCCGACCGCACATACTCCTCAGCCCAGGCCACTTGCTGAGTCAGACTGGCAACCCGATTCCCATATCCCGACTCAGCCCAACCAAGCCCGATCCACCCGGCTTTACCGAGTTCACGTTCCCAGTCACGACGCTCCTGCCCGGACTCGACATGCTCAGCAAGCCAAGCCCTGGCCTCCACACGAAACGCCTCATCCTCACCGCTAAACCCAAACTCCACGAAGGTCCCCTCCAAACGCCGGTTGCCTATGCCCACCCAGGGGCGCGGGGAACTGCGCGACCAGCCACACCCAACCCGCACCCGCGAACCCACAACGCCCCGCGAGCTCTTAGGCGTTGGGCCGAGAACCTTCCCGCGCGGCCCTCTCCATCTCCTCCAACCGCACAAGCATCGGCATCGGATCCACCCCAACAGACCCAGGCAGAAACTCCGCAATCTTTTCCGGCGTCCAGGACCCACCCTCGGCATACGCGGCGCGCAGCTCCCGCGGCTGGGCCCACACCGCAATCTTCGCCCCCGCCACCGTATAAACCTGCCCCGTCACTTCCCGAGCCCGCTCGGACAGCAGATATACAACAAGCGCCGCCACATCCTCCGGCTCGCCCATCTCCGCCAACTCCATAGGAACGTTGGCCGACATCCGCGTACGAGCCACGGGCGCCACCGCATTTGCGGTGACTCCATACTTGTTCAGGCCCAGCGCAGCGCTCCGCACCAGCGAGATAATCCCGCCCTTGGCCGCGCTGTAATTCGCCTGCGAAACCGACCCCTGATGATTCCCGCTGGTGAACCCGATCAACACCCCCGCCCGCTGCTTCCGCATCACCGCGGAAGCCGCCCGAAAAACAGTGAACGTGCCCTTCAGATGGGTGGCGATCACCGGATCCCACTCCTCCTCGGACATGTTGAAAAGCATCCGTTCACGCAGAATCCCGGCGACGCACACCACCCCGTCGATCCGCCCGTACGACGACAGCGCGACGTCCACGACCCGCTGCCCGCCCGCCATCGTGGAGATGTCGTCGGCGACCGCGACCGCCTCCCCGCCCGCCGCCTCGATCTCCTTCACCACCGCCGAGGCGATCTCGCTCGCCGGGGACGCGCCGTCCACGGAGACGCCGTAGTCGTTGACGACGACCTTCGCGCCCTCGGCCGCCGCGGCCAGCGCGACCGCTCGTCCGATGCCCCGCCCGGCACCGGTGACGGCGACGACCTTGCCTGCCAAGAAGTTCCCCACGCCGGCCCCTTCCCGCGGTTTCTGACGGACCGTTAGATTTTATGACCCGTCAGATACCTGGAGACAACCCCCGGGAAGGCCAGATGTCAGACCCGACGCCACACCCGACGTCAGACCCACAGCCCGCCCCCTCGCCCCCGCCCCCGCTCCCTCCCGAGTTCCACGACATCGCCAAGCGCGTGAACAACTGGGGCCGTTGGGGATCCGACGACGAGATCGGCACCCTCAACCTGATCACCGACGAGGTGGTGCGGGAGGCCGCCGCGACCGTCCGCACCGGCCGCCGCGTCCCGCTCGCCCTCCCTCTGAAACAGGACGGCGTGCAGACCGGCATGATCCCGGGCCGCGTGAACCCGCTGCACGCGATGGTGCAGATCAACCAGGAGCTGTTCGGCCCCGGCACGATCGCGTGCAGCGACGACGCCGTGACGATGGGCCTGCAGGCGGGCACCCACTGGGACGCGCTGACCCACGTCTCGCACTCGGGCCGGCTCTACAACGGCCGCCCCGCCGGCACCATCACCCCGCACGGCGGCGCCGAGTTCAGCGGTATCGACAAGGCGCGGCACATCGTCTCGCGGGGCGTGCTGCTGGACGTGGCACGGGCGCGGGGCGTGCGACGGCTGGAGGGCGGGCACGCGGTCACGCCGGAGGATCTGGAGGCCGCCGAGGAACTCGCCGGTACGCGCGTACGATCCGGCGACATCGTGCTCGTACGGACCGGGCAGGTGCAGGTCTATCTCGCCGGGAACAAGGAGGCGTACGGCTATCCCTCGCCCGGTCTGTCGGTCCGTACGCCGGAGTGGTTCCATGCGCGCGATGTCGCCGCTGTCGCCAATGACACGCTGACGTTCGAGATCTTTCCGCCCGAGATCGAGAATCTGTGGCTGCCGGTGCACGCGCTGGACCTGGTGGAGATGGGCATGCTGCAGGGCCAGAACTGGAATCTCGAAGAGTTGTCCACAGCCTGTGGAGAAACTGGCCGGTACGCGTTCTTGCTGTCCGCGATGCCGGAGCCCTTCGTCGGCGCGACGGGCACTCCGGTGGCACCGGTCGCCGTCCTGTGAGCGACTCGGGAAGAGCCACGGCAGGTCCGCGGGGGAGCCATCGGCCGGCGGCGCGTCTTCCCCCACCCCTCGATCGCGCCGCCGGCCGACTCCGGCGCTCCCGCCCGACGCCGACCACACGACCCACACTCGCCGAGGGCTCCCCGTCCGAAACCCTCGTCGTCCCCTCGTGGCGAATCGCTGACCACCAGCGTGATCAGACGGTCACGACGCGTCAACAGCCCTGCGGAGATTTGCCACTTGTGCCCCTCTTTGCGTTGGGCGCGCACAGAAGCACGTCCCGGCGCACCGCCTCACCCCGGGGGATCACACGACGTCGAAGGCCAGCACCTCGTACGCCGATACGCCGCCCCCGTACGCCGTCGCGGCGTCCCGGGGCTCGTCGCAGCGGTCGAGTTCGCACCAGATACGCTTGCCGCCACCCTCGGGGCTCCAGCCCCAGCGGTCGGCGAGTCCGTCGACGAGGGCCAGGCCCCGGCCGCCGGTCGCGTCGCCGTCCACGCAGCGGGGCACCGGGGCCCGGTCGCTGGCGTCGGCCACCTCCAGGCGGACGGTGGCCGAGTCGGCCGCGGCCAGGGGCAGCGACAGCCGCAGGACGGCCGGACAGCCGGTGTGCACCACGGCGTTGGTGACCAGCTCGGAGACGAGCAGGACCAACGTCTCGGCGAGCGACTCGTCGGCCGCTATGCCCGACCCCGCCAGGCGGGAGCGGGCCCAGCGCCGGGCGCGCCCCACCTCGGCGGGGTCGGGTCGGATCTCCAGCTGCACTTGAAGCACCTGCACCGCTCACACCATCCGAACCGGCGGACACATGACCCCGCGCCACGCACGCGCCGCGACGAGGGCCACGATCGTAGCCATTTTCTGCATGGCCAGAACAATGGCCAGAACAGTGGCCAGAGCAAGGGTCACGGAACGTGAATCCCTTGCGAGACAGCATGGTTGACGTTCAGTCACCCCAACAAGCGCTTCGGGCATATTCCAGCGCGAAGGAGTACCCGTGCGGCATACTGTGCGACGCTCGTCCTGGGGAGTCGAACAGGCGGGGGTGTCGGCCTCTCCCGCCTCGCGAGCAGCGGCGCGCACCGCCCGGTCCGGAGTCGCCCCAGAGGCAACACCGGCATGGCTCATGCTCGGAACCACTCGCATCCCACACAAGGTACCGGAGCGGACACCCGACTCCGGGCCGTGACGAGTCACACATAGGACACAACCCGATATCAACGCTCTGTGATTCGCCGCGTGATTCCCGTGTGCCACGATCCGCGACACGAGCGGGAGCCGTCCCGCCGACTTCCCAGGCCGACCCCGGGCCGCGGTCGCTCAGGCCACCAGCTCCGCCGCGAGCAGTTCCTCACTCTCCGTGCCTCCACCACCACGCTGCGCCCGCACCCAGGCCCGCTTCAGATGCAGGTGCACCTCGGACTCCCAGGTGAAGCCCATGCCGCCGTGCACCTGGAGGCAGTCGCGGGCGCCCTGCACGGCGGCCTCGTCGGCGAGCAGTCGGGCCGCGGCGATGTCGGTCCGGTCGGCGGTCACGGCGGCCGCGTAGACGGCGGCCCTGGCCACCTCGGCCCGCACCAGCAGGCCCGCGCACAGGTGCTTGATCGCCTGGAAGGCACCGATGGGCTGGCCGAACTGCTCGCGGGTCCGGGCGTGTTGCACCGCCAGCTCGCACGCGCGCGTGGCGGTGCCGAGCTGCTCGGCGGCGGTGAGGAGCACGGCGACGGGATCGGGGCGGGCCGGGGCCGGTACCCGGTGCAGGGGCGTCAGCGGGTCCGCGGACCGCAGCGGTACGGCGCCCTCGGCTCCCCGGCGTACGACGTCCGCTTCCGCCAGCCACTCCACCAGCCGTCCGTCGGGGGCGGCCACGACCCTCTCGCCGGTGGCCGCGCCCGGCACGTCCGCCGCCGCGAGATGCGTGGCCACGAGCGGGCCCGGCAGCAACGCACGGCCGGCCTCCTCGAACACCAACACCGCCTCGGGCAGCCCGAGTCCGACCCCGCCGTCCGCCTCCGGCAGCCGAAGCGCGAAGAACCCCGCCGCGCCCAACTCCCGCCACAGGGACCGATCCAGCCGTCCGGGCGCGGCCACGGCCGCCCGCAGCGCCTCCCCGTCGAACCGCCGGGCGAGCAGCTCCCGCATCCCGTCCCGCACCGCCCGCTGTTCGTCGGTCAGTTGAAACCGCACGTCATCGCCTCCTCACCGGCCCTTCGGCAACCCGAGAATCCGCTCGGCCACGATGTTCCGCTGGATCTGCGACGTGCCGGCCGCGATGGTGTACGAGAGGGAGGACAGGCGGTCCAGGACCCAGGGCCGGTCCAGGTCGAGCCCGTCCGGGCCGAGGACGTCGGCCGCCGCGTCGTACAACTCCTGACGGGCGTGCGAGTACCGCAACTTGAAGACCGAGCCGCCCACGCCCGGCACTCCCCCGCTCGCCTCCGCCTCGCTCACGTTCCACTGGGTCAGTCGCCACAGCGCCCGGAACTCGGCGTTCAGCCGCCCCAGTCGGCGCCTCAGGGCCGGGTCGTCCCAGCGGCCGTTCTCCCGTGCCGCGCACGCCAGTTCGCCCAGCACGCGCCGACAGGCCACCACCTCGCCGACGAAGGCCGTGCCGCGCTCGAAGGAGAGCGTCACCATCGTCACGCGCCAGCCGTCGTTCTCGTCCCCGACCCGGTTGGCGACCGGCACCCGCACCTCGTCGAGGAACACCTCGGCGAACTCGGCGGATCCGGCGAGGGTCCGCAACGGCCGTACGGTGACGCCCGGCGCGTCCATGGGCATCGCCAGCCAGCTGATACCCCGATGCTTGGGCGCCGAGGAGTCGGTCCGCACCAACAGCTCGCACCAGTCGGCGACTTCGGCGTGCGAGGTCCAGATCTTGGAGCCGGTCACCACGTAGTCGTCGCCGTCCCGGCGGGCGCGGGTGCGCAGGGAGGCGAGGTCGGAGCCGGCGTCCGGTTCGCTGAACCCCTGGCACCAGACCTCCTCGCCGCGCAGGACCGCCGGCAGCCAGCGCTCCCGCTGTTCCGGCGTGCCCTCGGCGGCGATCGTCGGCCCGGCGTGCAGCAGACCGACGAAGTTCGCCCCCACATAGGGCGCGCCCGCCTGCTCGGTCTCCTCCAGGAAGATCAGGCGGGTGGTCGGGGACGCGTCCCAGTGGACGTCCGCGTACCCGGCGTCGTACAACATCCGCTGCCAGCCCAGGTCGTAGGCGCGGCGGCCCGGCCAGTCGTCCGGGGACGGCTTGGGCCCCAGCGTCGGCAGCACCTTCGCCAGCCACTCGCGCAGCCGCGCCCGGAAGTCCTCCTCCTCCGGCGTGTACGAGAGGTCCATCAGCGGTCGAGGTCCAGGCCCAGCATGCGGATCGCGTTCCCCCGCATCAGCTTGTAGACCGTCTCGTCGTCGAGGCCCTTGACGTGGTCGAGGGCGACCTCCCTGGTGTTCGGGAAGGTCGAGTCGACGTGCGGGTAGTCGGTCTCGAAGGTGGCGTTGTCCCGGCCTACGACGTCCAGCGAGGCCACGCCGTGCTTGTCGCGGAAGAAGCAGCAGAACATCTGGCGGTAGTAGTACGTCGACGGCGGCTCGGGGATCGTGTCACGCACCCCGCCCCAGGCGCGGTGCTCCTCCCAGACGTCGTCGGCGCGCTCCAGGGCGTACGGGATCCAGCCCATCTGCCCTTCGGAGTAGGCGAGTTTGAGGGTCGGGAACTTCACCAGGACGCCGCTGAAGAGGAAGTCCATCATCGAGGCCATCGCGTTGTTGAAGGAGAGCGAGGCCTGGACGGCGGGCGGGGCGTCCGGTGATGCGGCCGGCATCTGGGAGCTGCTGCCGATGTGCATGTTGACGACCGTCTCGGTCTCCTGGCAGACCGCGAAGAACGGGTCCCAGTAGCCGGAGTGGATGGACGGCAGCCCGAGGTAGGTGGGGATCTCGGAGAACGTCATCGCCCGCACGCCACGCGCCGCGTTGCGCCTGATCTCCGCGACCGCCAACTCGACGTCCCACAAAGGGATCAGGCAGAGCGGGATGAGCCGGCCGCCGCTGTCGCCGCACCACTCCTCGACCATCCAGTCGTTGTAGGCGCGCACACAGGCGAGCGCGACCTCCTTGTCGTGCGCCTCGGCGAAGGTCTGGCCGCAGAAGCGGGGGAAGGTCGGGAAGCAGAGGGAGCCCTCGACATGGTTGAGGTCCATGTCCGCGAGGCGTGCCTTGGGGTCCCAGCAGCCGCGTCGCATCTCCTCGCGGGTGATGCCCTCCAGGGTCATCTCGTCGCGGTCGAAGCCGACGGCGGCGATGTTGCGCTTGTACGGGAACTTCAGATCCTCGTAGATCCACCAGTCGGTCGGCGGGCCGTCCGGATCCATCGTGATCTGGTACTTGCCGGCGACGTAGGCGAGTTCACCGATGCCGGCGGTCAGCGGTTGCGGGCCGCGCTCGCGGTACTTCTGCGGCAGCCAGGTCTCGAAGAGGTGCGCGGGCTCGATCACGTGGTCGTCGACGCTGATGATGCGGGGCAGTTCGGTCATGGGTCCCCCCACTCACGTATCTGATGGACCGTCAGATTTGCCAGTCACCAGCAGGCTAGTCCCGCACCCCTGGACCGACAAGGCGCCGAGCCCTACGCTCTGGCCACGATCTGACTACCCGTCAGCTCCACGAGGGGGCCGCCGTGAACGACACCGCGTACGCACTCAGCACCTCCCGCACCCTCTGGGACCTGGTCGCCCGCCGTGCCGAACTCACCCCCGACCACCCGGTCCTGCTCCAGGACGACCGCTCGCTGAGCTTCGGCGAACTGCGCACGCGCTCCGAGCGGGTGGCGGCCGGCCTGTACGACATGGGCGTACGCCCCGGCACGGTGGTCGCCTGGCAGCTGCCCACCCGGATCGAGACGGCCCTGCTCTCCTTCGCGCTGGCCCGCCTGGGCGCCGTGCAGACGCCGGTCATCCCGTTCTACCGGGACCGCGAAGTCGCCTTCGCGCTACGGGAGTCGAAGGCGGAGTTCTTCGCCGTGCCGGGCACCTGGCGCGGCTTCGACCACACGGCGATGGCACGGCGGCTCGGCGCCAAGGGGATCTTCGAGGCGTACGACACCCTCCCGGACGGCGACCCGGACGTGCTCCCCTCCCCGCCCGCCGACGGCACCTCCGTCCGCTGGATCTACTGGACCTCGGGCACCACCTCCGACCCCAAGGGCGTGCTGCACACGGACCGTTCACTGATCGCGGGCGGCTCGTGTCTCGCGCACGCGCTGCGCCTTTCGGCGGACGACGTGGGCTCGATGGCCTTCCCGTACGCGCACATCGCGGGGCCCGACTACACGGTGATGCTGCTGCTGTACGGCTTCCCGGCCGTCATGTTCGAGCAGTTCGCGCTGCCGGACGCGCTGGAGGGGTATCGCAAGCACGGGGTGACGGTGGCCGGCGGGTCAACCGCCTTCTACTCCATGTTCCTTGCCGAGCAGCGCAAACAGCCGGGGACGAAGGTCATTCCCTCGCTACGGCTGCTCGCGGGCGGTGGCGCGCCCAAGCCGCCGGAGGTCTACCACTCCGTCGTGCGGGAGATGGGGGTGCAGCTCACGCACGGGTACGGGATGACCGAGGTGCCGATGATCACGATGGGGGCGCCGGACGACACGACCGAGAACCTGGCGACGACCGAGGGACGGCCGCCGGAGGGCATGGAGATCCGGATCGCGGAGGGCGGGGAGGTGCGGCTGCGCGGGGAGGCCGTGTGCCAGGGGTATCTCGATCCGGCGCAGACCGCCGAGGCCTTCGACGAGGACGGGTTCCTGCGCACCGGTGACCTCGGACGGCTGACGGAGAGCGGGCATCTCGTGCTCACCGGGCGGCTCAAGGACGTGATCATCCGCAAGGGCGAGAACATCTCGGCCAAGGAGATCGAGGACCTGCTGGCCGCGCACCCGGCGGTCGGGGACGCGGCGGTGATCGGGCTGCCGGACGCCGAGCGCGGGGAGTTGGTGTGCGCGGTGGTGGAACGGCGGGCGCAGGACGGGGAGTTGACGCTGGACGCGGTCACCTCGTACCTGCGGGCGGAAGGGCTGTCGGTCCACAAGCTGCCGGAGCGGCTGGAGGTGGTGGACGCCCTTCCGCGCAACGAGACCCTGCGCAAGGTGCTCAAGTACAAGCTGCGGGAACGCTATTCAGCCCCGCCCGGTCACTCGGGGACCGTGAAGTAGCGGGCGAAGGCGGGCACGATCTCGCCCTCCCCCACCTTGCCGTCGCTGTCGGTGTCGAGCGCGTCGGCGGCGAACCGGGCGATCTCCTCGCTCACGCCGAGACTCCGCAGGACGCGCGCGGTGTCGGCGACCGTGACAGCGCCGTCGCCGTCCGTGTCGGCGACGGCGAGGGCGGCGTGCAGGAAGGGGCGGGCGATCTCGGCGAAGCGGTCGGGGGTGTCGCGCAGGCGCTTGACCGCGCCGTTCACGAACTCCTCGCGCGTGATGCGCTGGTCGCCGTCCCGGTCCGCTATGCCGGCCATGCCCTGCCAGAACGCCTCCGCGCCGGCGTACAGCTCCTGGCCCTTGTCGGACCGGGCCGCCGTGCCGAACTCGGCGAGCAGCGCCTTGGCCGCCGTACTGAAGTCCGCCCGGTCGATGTAGTCGTTGCCGTCCTGGTCGAAGACCGCGAACCGGGCGGCGATCCTGCGCTCGTACTCGCTGCTGACCATGTCTTTCGTGCCGCCTCACGTCACGTCGGGTGCATCTGCACGGAGCGTACGACGGCAAGGTGTCCCGGGGAGCGGGAAAGCGGCGCTTGTGCCAAGACCGGGGGAATTTTGGGACAACGATGTGGCAAAGCGCGGGCCGCCGAGGCCGGACAGAACAGATGGGCGGGCTCACGCCGACAGCGGGTCCGCCTCCGCCACCACCGCCGCCTCCACATCGGGGTACACGTCGAAGAGGCGCCGGACGCCGAGGGCGCCCAGGACCCGGTTGACGTGCGAGCCGTCGTCCGCGCCGCGGGCCGGCAGTATCAGGCGCAGACTGCCCTGACAGGAGCGGATGAGACGGCGGGAGGCGATCAGCACGCCGACGCCGCTGGAGTCGCAGAAGAACACGTCGGAGAGGTCCAGGACCAGACTGTGCCGGCCCTCGGCCACCGCGTCGTGCACCCGCTGGCGCAGCGCGGGGGAGGTCACCAGGTCCAGTTCGCCGGACACCTGGAGCACGGTCCAGTCGCCCTGCTCGCCGTCGATCACGTAGAACGCCACCACCACGCCTTTCGCTCGCCGTCACCCCCGCAAACGGAAGCCATACCTTCGCTTCCTTGCAGCGCGGCTGCCCACCGGCCGTTCCCTGAAACACGACGAGAGAAACGGGAAGCGGACGGAAGAGGCTTGTTTCAGTCGACTTCGATCCTGTTCGATCAGGTGTGGGCCGCGAACGCGAAGGTCCACTACCACCCGCGGCCCGTCAGGGGGCGCGCATTGCAACAAAGGGGCGTGCGCTGTCGGACGTGCCGACTACATTCGAGGTGACGGTGGACGCAGGCTGGGCACAGGCACGGTCAGGTGAGGGGGCCGCATGACGAAGAAGGACGCACCGCCCCGCTGGGACCGCAAGATGCAGCAGCGGCTCGCACGCGGTGAGGCGGCGGCCCTCGGCGAGCTCTACGACCGGTTCGCCTCCCTCGTGCACGGCCTGGCCCACCGCGTCCTCGGCGACGAGGTCGCGGCCGACGGCATCACCCGCGAGGTCTTCGCCCACGTCTGGGAGCACCCCGAGTCCTACGACCCCAAGCAGGGCCCCCTGCGCTCCTGGGTCGCCGCCCTGACCCACCGCCTCGCCGTGCAGCGCCTGCGCGCCACCGAGACCGCCGCGCTGGCCGAGGGCGGCGGGGGCTCCACCGAGGAACTGGAGCGCAAGGTGCGCCGCGCCGCCGTGGCCGCCCGCGCCGACTACATCGTCACGTCCATGCCCGCGCCGCTGCGCGCCGCCCTGGACCTCGCCTACTTCCAGCGCCGGGACTACCGCCAGACCGCCACCGACCTCGGCGTCACCGAGGACGAGGCCCGCCGCCGGCTCCGCCTGGGCCTGCAGCTCCTGTCCACCGCCCACGACGCCGGCACGGCCGCTGCTCCGCCGGGATACGGGGGTGCGGTGTGAGCGATGCGTACCCTTCCGACGACGGGAGCGGGGACGAGCGGCGAGAGGGTGACCGACAGCCCGGCCAGGGCGACCCCGGCAGCCCCGACGCCTCCGACGCCACCGGTGGGAACGGCCTAGGCGGCCCGCCCGGCGCCGACCCGTCCCCCGCCCCCGACCGGCCGCCCCGCATACCCATGCCCCGTGCCTCGGTCGAGGACGGCGAGAGGCCCCTGCCGACCCTGTCGGCCGCGGAGAACCCGCCCGTTCCGGCGCTCGTGCTGGAGCACCCCGTGCTGAAGTCGCTGCTCGGGGCGTGGGCCCTGGCCGCGTGCTCGGCGGCCGAGGCCACGGCCGTCGAGGAGCATCTCGGCGACTGCGGGAGCTGCGCGGACGAGGCACTGCGGCTGCGCGAGGCGGTCGGGCTGCTGCATCCGCCGGAGAGCCTCGACCTGGACCCGGCCCTGCGCACCCGCGTCCTGGAGAGCTGCCTGGACCGGCGCCCGCCGCGCATCCCGGTGCCCGAGTGGGCGGCTGCGTACGACGCCGAGACGGCCCGCCTGGACGCGCTGCTGCAGGACATAGGGGACGCCGAGTGGCACGCCCCGGTGCGGTTGCGGTGGTTCGACGGGGAGGGCCCGACGAGCCGTCGTACGACCGTCGCCGGGGTCATCGCCCACCTGCTGAGCGTCGACGGGCTGGTCGCGCTCGCGCTCGGCCTCGACGACCCGCTGGCCGAGGTGAAGGCGGCCACGCGAGCACCGGCCGTCCGTACGGAGACGTACTGGCAGACCTCGCACTTCCCGCCCACGCGGTCCGTCCGGACGCCGTGGCGGGAGCAGAGCCACGACCTGGTCCGCACGGTGTCCTTCGCCGGCGGCTCCGACTCCGGCTCGGCCAAACTCGCCGTCTCCTACGGTGACTTCTCGCTCCCGCTGCATGACGCGATGCTCGACCGGGCCTTCGAGTGCTGGGTGCACGCGGAGGACATCGCCGAGGCGGTGGACTATCCGTACGGGCCGCCGTCCGGGCGGCACCTGAACCGGATGATCGACCTTGCGGCCCGGATGCTGCCGGTTGCCCTCGCGGCGCGTCGGCGGTCCCTGGTTGACGCGGGCAAGGTTGGGCGGACGCTTCGGTTGGAGATCGAGGGGTCGGGGGGTGGGGAGTGGTTGATCCCGCTGGATGGATCCCCGGCGGCTGGCTCCGCGACTGGCTCCGCCGGTGAGGAGGTGGCTCATATCGCGTTGGACGGGGTGGAGTTCTGTCACCTCGCGGCGGGGCATGTGCCTCCGGCCGAGGCGGCGGCTGGGCAGCTCGGGGATCGGGAGGCGATCAGGGATGTGCTGTTCGCGGCAGCGTCGTTGAGCCGGATGTAGCGGGGCGGCTGCGGGTGTGTGGGGGCTGGTCGCGCAGTTCCCCGCGCCCCTTGAGGTAGGCGCAGTGAACCGACCTTCTTTCAGGGGCGCGGGGAACTGCGCGACCAGCCACGAACCACCCGCAGCCGCCTTGCGACAGAACCCACCGAGCTCCTAGGCGAAGACGACCGTCCGGCGTCCGTTCAGCAGAATCCGACGCTCGGCATGCCACTTGACGGCCCGCGCCAGCGCCCCGCACTCCACGTCCCGCCCCACCGCCACCAACTGGTCCGGCGTCACCTCATGACCGACCCGCTCGACCTCTTGCTCGATGATCGGCCCCTCGTCAAGGTCGGCGGTCACGTAATGCGCCGTCGCTCCGATCAGCTTCACGCCCCGCGCATGAGCCTGGTGATACGGCTTCGCGCCCTTGAAGCTCGGCAGGAAGGAGTGGTGGATGTTGATGATCCGGCCGCTGAGTTGCTTGCAGAGGTCGTCGGAGAGGACCTGCATGTAGCGGGCCAGCACCACCAGCTCGACGTCCTGCTCGCGCACGATCTCCAGCAGCCGCGCCTCCGCGTCCGCCTTGGTGTCCTTGGTCACCGGGATGTGGTGGAAGGGGATGTCGTACGACCCCACCAGCTCCGCGAACTCCGTGTGGTTGGACACCACCGCCGCGATCTCCACCGGCAGGGCCCCGGTGCGGGCGCGGAACAACAGGTCGTTCAGGCAGTGCCCGAACTTGCTGACCATGAGGACGATGCGCATCTTCTCGTCGGCGCGGTTGAGCTGCCAGTCCATGTGGAAGGCGTCGCCGATCGCCGCGAAACTGGCCCGCAGCTTGTCCAACGTCACCGGCTCCTCGGCCGAGAAGTGGACGCGCATGAAGAACAGACCCGTGTCGTGGTCGCCGAACTGCTGGCTGTCCTCGATGTTGCAGCCGGTCATGAAGAGATAGCTCGACACGGCGTGCACGATGCCCTGCTTGTCGGGGCACGAGAGGGTGAGGACGTACTGGTCGGACGCGACCGCGGCTCGGCTGGACTGCTCATTCATGCAGGACAGGGTCCCACACCCGGCCCGACCCGCAGTTGAGCCGTCCGCTACGCGGACCTGGTCATGATCCGCAGCACCTCCAGCGTGCGCGGTGGTACGTCCGGGTCGTCGCCGTCGGCCATCGCCAGCCGTACGTGCGCGTCCCGCGCCGCCCGTACCGCCTCCGGCCAGGCCTCGTGCTCGACGTACACCGAGACATGGGCGTCCGGTCCGACCTGGTGCATGATCCGCAGCACCCGGAGCACGGCGGTGTCGACGAGGGCCGCCTCCTGGGAGTCCCGGAAGATCGTGCCGACGTACTTCTCGGCGGACCAGTTGTCGAGCCAGGTGTCCTCGACCAGGCGGTACACGGCGTCGGTGACGTCACCGTATCCGTCGACGCCGGCCAGCCAGACGTTCTGCTGGAAGGCCGGGTCGGAGAGCATGTGCAGCGCGGAGCGCACATTGCTGCGCCAGCGCCACCACGGGATGTCGTTCTGTGGCATGTCGCCCATGGTGGAGGAGCGACGGCCGCGACGGGAAGAGTTCTCCGAACCTTGCACGGTCACCGATCGTACGTTCTTACCGCGCGGCCCCTCGCCGACCCCCGTAATTCACCTCCAGGTCACTGCTCGCTAACCCTGGGTCACCCGGGCATTGGCGGGGTCCCGGAAGCGTGTGTGTCCATGACCGGCAGCCGACGCAACCGCAGCACCTTCCTCCCCAGGTTCACCGGGACCGGCGCGAGAACCGCCCGCGCGGCGGGTGCCCTGGTCGCGTGCGCGTCGCTCGCCGCCGGCTGCGGGGCCATCCCCGGCACCGCGGGGGCCGGGGGCGACGACTCGATCACCGTCATGACCTGGGCGCCCTCCGACACGAAGGCGACCAACAAGCCCGGCATGCCCGCCTTCGCGCAGGCCTACGCCCGCTGGATCAACGCCCAGGGCGGGATCAACGGCCGCAAGCTCAAGGTCATCACCTGCAACGAGCACAACGACAGCGTGGCCGCCGCGAAGTGCGCCCGTATCGCCGTCAAGCGGAACGTCGTCGCGGTCGTCGGCTCCTACAGCCAGTACGGCGACTCCTACCTCCCCACGCTGGAAGGCGCCGGCATCCCCTACATAGGCGGCTACGGCATCACCAACGCGGAGTTCACCAGCCCGCTGTCCTACCCGGTCAACGGCGGCCAGCCGGCCCTCCTCGCCGGTCTCGGCAAGGAACTGGCCGCGGGCTGCGGTCCCGTGGTGCTCGTGCGGCCCGACACCATCGCGGGCGACGAACTGCCCGCCATGCTCGACTCGGGCCTGACGTGGAACAAGCACGCGGCCGCGATCGACCAGCGCGCGGCGGACGACACCACCGAGTACTCGACACCGGCCGAGCGGTCACTGACCTCGGCGAGCGACGACCCCGAGAAGAAGGGGTGCGTGATACCCACGCTCGGGGATCGGACCGGCACCTTCATGGACTCCTTCCGGCGCTCCCGCGACCAGTACCCCAAGGTGAGCACCGCGGCCACGCTCGGCAACGTCGACCAGACGGTGATCAACGAGTCCGGCGGGGCGTCGAGTCCGTACGAGGGCTCCTACATCACCGGCTGGTACCCGGCGGCGACCGACCCGCTCTGGGACCCGATGAAGAAGGTCGTCAGCGAGCAGGCCTTCGGCGACAACCGCATCGACGCGGCGGACGCCGGGGTGCAGACGACCTGGATCGCGTACACCGTCCTCAAGGCGGCCATCACGTCCTTGGACGGCGGCGAGGTGACCGCCGAGACCGTGCGCCGGGCCCTGAACAACGGGCTGAAGGTGGAGACGGGCGGACTCACGCCGACGCTGAAGTGGGGCTTCCAGGGCAAGCTGGCCACGATCGGCTTCTCCCGCATGGTCAACGCCGACGTGACCCTCCAGGTGGTCCGCAAGGGCCGGCTCGTGGCGGCCCGCAAGGGCTTCCTGGACGTCACCAAGACCCTGCAGACCGCCGAGGTGAACTGAGCCCCTCGGGGCGGTGGTTGCTCCAAGCCGGGTTGCCGGTCGCTACAGCTGGGTCGGCTGGCGCTGGGTCAGGCCGTACGTCTTCGCGATCGCGTTCCACAGCTGCGAGGCCTTGACCTTCTGGGCGCTGGCGGTACCGCTCGCGGTGTTGCCCGCCGCCGTCTGGCCGGTGCTGCGGGCCTGGCCCTTGCGGCAGCCCTTCTTGCCTGCGGCCTGGTCGGCCCAGGCCGCGTAGTGGTTGTCGGCCGACGCGGACGCCTGCCAGGCCTGGGTGAGGGCGGTGGTCAGTTCGCCGTGGTTCGCCAGCTTGTCGACGGACAGGCCGGAGAGCCGGGTGACCAGCTGGGTGCGCTGCTTGGCCGCGTCACGCAGGTTGGAGGCGGCCTGGCCCAGGTTGTCGCAGCCCTTCACGTCGGCGACGGCCTTGATCACCGAGGCCCGGCTGTCGCCGCTGTCGGACAGCAGCTTGTCCAGGGCCACAGCCTGCGCCTTCGCCGGATCGGCGGCCGGTGCGCCGGAGCTCGCGTCGGTCACGGGCGCCGTCGCGGAGACGGTCTGGTTCTTGTCCTTGGAGTCGTCGCTCCCGCCGCCACCGAGCAGCGCGCCTGCCCCGACGCCGAGGACGACGATGCCGATGCCCACGGCGGCGATGAGCGGCACGCGTGAACGCGAACGCCCGCCGCGGCCCGAGTCCTGCGGCTCGTGGCCGTTGTGGCCGGACCCGTTCTGGGGCGGCTGCTGGCCGTAGCCCGGCCCACCGGCCTGCGGGTAGGGCTGTGACGGGGACCTCGGCGGCTGCGCCTGCGGCTGGGCGAAGCGCGGCAGTTGCTGGGTGGCCGGGGCCGGGGACCCGGCGCCGGGTCCGCTGCGGAAGAGGTTGTCGAACTCGGCGTGCGGCTGCCGGTCGCCGTACGGGGAGGCGGGATTCTGGTCGGTCACCGGCGGGATGTACTGCGTGGCATCGGAGTCGGACCCCGCGGCGGGCGGCAACGGCCCCGCCCCGGCCTGGGCCTGCGGCGGCCGTCCCAGGAAGCGCGTCTCCTCACCGTGCCCGGCTCCACCCACCTCGGGCGGCAGCGCTCCCGGCCCCACCGGGGGCAGGAGCTGGGTCGCCCCTTCGTTGTTCAGGGGCGCGGCGGGTACGGGCGGGATGAACTGCGTGGCCCCCTCGTCCCCACCGGGAGCACCCGCGCCGGGGACGGGCGGGATGAACTGGGTGGCTCCCTCGTCGACGGCGGGCGGAAGCGGGGAGCCGAAGGCGCCGGGAACCGACGGGACCACGGCGGACCCGGGGGCCGGAGTTCCCTGCGCGCCCTGGCCGCCGTACGGGCCGGGCGTCGCGGGGGTGCCGTACGTGTTGTCGTTGGTGGCCGGCGGCAGCGGCGCGCTCGGGGTCGAGGTCCCGTAGCCGTTGGTGCCGTAGGACGGGTTCGGGGCGTCCTCGCCCGGGAGGGGCTGGGACGGGGCGCCGGGCGCCTGGTCCTGCGCGCCCCAGGTGTGGGGGGCCTGCGGCTGGTGCTGGTCGGGGGAACTCCACGTCTGGGCCGGCGGGGTCGCCCAGCCCTGGTCCTGCTCCGGCGTCGGGGGCTGGTGCCGCTCGGGGCCCCACGGGGTGCCCCAGGCCTGGCCGCTTGGCGGGGCCGAGGCGGGTATCGGCGCGTTCGGCTGGCCGCCGGTGTAGGAGCCGCTCTGCTGACCGCCGTACGGGCCGGGCTGCTGCCCCGGGAAGGGGCCGCTCTGCTGGTCGCTGTAAGCGCCGGCTTGCTGGTCGCCGTAGGAACCGGCCTGGCGGTCACCGTAGGAACCGCCCGGCTCAGCGCTGTACGCCCCTGCCTGCTGGTCCCCGTAGGTCCCGGCCTGACGGTCCCCGTAAGGGCCGGTCTGCGGACCGGGGTAGGAGGCGCCCTGCTGGCCGCCGTACGGGCCGGGCTGCTGGTCGCCGCCGTACGAACCGCCGGACTGGGCGCCGTAGGAACTGCCCTGCTCAGCGCTGTAGGAATTGCCCGGCTGAGCGCCGTAGGACCCATCCTGCGGGGTGCCGTAGGACGACCCGTCCTGCTGCGTGCCGTAAGTCCCGTCCTGCCCGTCCCCGTAGGAGCCGCCTCGCTGACCGGCGCGTGGGCCCGGTGGGATGGGGGTCGCCCTGCCCGCCATGCCCGGGAGCAAGGGCTCTCCGCCGTCGGAGGGCAGCACGATGCCTTCGCGCGGCTGCCGCGCCGAGGGCTCCTCGCCCTGTCCACTCTGCGTCACCGGGACTCCTACGAATGGGGGACCTTCGGAATCATCGGCTCACGCTACCGGGTCCCCGGAGCCGGGTGCCACGCAGCTCAGGCCTCAACCTCCTTACCTGTGACAGCACTAACAACGCGCCTGTACAGCCCTGGGTATCTGTCCACCCTTTGCGCGCTTCTGCGCGTCAACCGGCCGTTCCCCGCGCATTCACGCAGCGGCCGGTCCCGCGTCAACTTCCGTCACGCCGCCGCCTGTAGCTCCATCCGGGCCCCGAACTCCCGTACCACCGGCTCTTCCTGGTACGGCTCCAGGCGTTGCTGGAAGTCCTCCAGGTACTCGGCGCCGCGGTTGGAGCGGACGGATTCGAGCAGTTCGACGGCCTTCAGGCCGGTGTTGCAGGCCTGCTCGATCTCCCGCTGCTGCACCTGCGCGGTGGCCAGCAGGACGTACCCGATGGCCCGTCGGCGCGCCTTCGACTCGGGGAGCCCGGCCAGCGCCTCCTCCGCGCGCCGTGCCGCCGCTTCGGCCTGGCCGAGGTCGCGGTGGCAGTGCGCCAACTCGTCGGCCAGGTACGCCTCGTCGAAGTGCGTGATCCACGCCGGATCGTCGCCGGCGGCGACGTCGGCCGACTCCAGCGCCGAGACCGCCCGCCCGGACGCCACCTGGGCCGCCCGCGCGTCGCCCATCAACGCGTGCCCACGGGCCTCCGCCGCGTGGAACATCGCTTCCGCGCGCGGGGTCACCCGCCCACGCGCCCCCTCCTGCGCCGCCCGCGCCAACTGCGCGATCTCCCGTGGGTTTCCGAGCTGCGCGGCGAGGTGGCTCATGGACGCGGCGAGCACGTAGCCGCCGTAGCCGCGGTCGCCCGCCGCCTGGGCCAGGCGCAACGCCTGGATGTAGTACCGCTGGGCCAGGCCCGGTTGGCCGGTGTCGATGGCCATGTACCCGGCCAGCTCGGTCAGTCGGGCCACCGCGGCGAACAGGTCGCGCCCGACCGCCTCCCGGTACGACCCGGCCAGCAGCCCGGAGACGACGCTGTTGAGGTAGTGCACGACGACCGGGCGCACATGCCCGCTGCCGTACTGGTGGTCCAGGTCGACCAGCGCCTGGGTCATCGCGCGCACGGCCGCCACGTCGGACTGTCCCACCCGCGGTCCCGCCGAGCGGGCCACCTGGGAGTCCGGCGAGGAGATCAGCCAGTCGCGGCTGGGCTCGACCAGCGCGGACGCGGCGACCGAGGAGCCGGACAGGAAGTCCCGGCGCCCCACGTCACTGCGCCACAGCTCGCAGACCTGCTCGATGGCGCCCAGGACGGTCGGTGAGAACTGGAGCCCGACGCCGGAGGCGAGGTTCTTGCCGTTGGCCATGCCGATCTCGTCGATCGTGACCGTACGGCCGAGCTTGCGGCCCAGCGCCTCCGCGATGATCGCCGGGGCACGGCCGCGCGGCTGCTGTCCGCGCAGCCAGCGGGCGACGGACGTCTTGTCGTAGCGCAGGTCGAGCCCGTGCTCGGCACCGCACATGTTGACCCGGCGGGCGAGCCCGGCGTTCGAGCACCCCGCTTCCTGGATGAGCGACTGCAGCCGTTCGTTCGGCTGCCGCGCGACGAGAGGCCTTGCGGCCATGGCGTAACCCCCTGCGAACCTCTGGAGCGAAAAGATCCGGCCGTGAAGATCAATGCCCCGCGGACATACCGACAATGCGAGACATGCGAGGATTGCCGGGGTAAAGGCGTCAGCCGACCCCACTCCTGGCTACCCAGCCCACGCCGCGGTTCCTCCTGCGCGCCCCCTCACGTGCATCCATGCGCCCCAGTTGCGGAATCGATGCCCCTCCCCCGCGCGCGCTACGCCCGTAACTCCAGGTGGGTGCGGGAGTTGAGTTCACCGTGGAAGAGACGATCGCGGGCACCGAAGCCGCTCAGATTCCGAAGCAGCGCGGGGAATCGCTGCTGGAGACCGCCGTACGCTACGCCGAGGAGCGCCACTGGGACGTCTTCCCCGGCACCTGGCTGGAAGCCGTCGACGGGGTGCAGCGCTGCTCCTGCGGCGAGGCCGCGTGCGCCGCCCCCGGCGCGCATCCGGCGCGCGAGGACTGGGCGACGCAGGCGACGGGGAGTGCGACGGTCGCCCGACGGATGTGGCAGAAGCAGCCGACGGCTTCGATCCTGCTGCCGACCGGGCGGACCTTCGATGCGGTGTCCGTCCCGGAGACCGCGGGGTTTCTCGCGCTGGCCCGCATGGAGCGTATGGAGTTGACGCTCGGTCCTGTCACGTTGACGCCTGATCGCCGGATGCAGTTCTTTGTGTTGCCGGGGGCGTCGGTGAAGATTCCCGACCTGGTGCGGAAGGTCGGGTGGGCGCCGGCCTCTCTTGATCTGGTGGCGCTCGGTGAGGGGGCGTATGTGGCTGCGCCGCCTACTCGGTTCGGGTCTCGGGGGGCTGTGCAGTGGGCCTGCCGGCCTACGCCTGCCAATCGGTGGTTGCCGGATGCGGAGGAGTTGATCTCGCCGCTCGCCTATGCGTGTGGGCGGGATCGGTAGTTTCGCGGGCTCCGGTCGGTGGGGGCTTGTCGCGCAGTTCCCCGCGCCCCTAACAGGTCGGACGCCTGGCCGTAGGGTGCTTGCATGACGTCTGCTGTACGCGTTGAAGGGCTCTGGAAGCGGTTCGGGCAGCAAATCGCCGTGGCCGGGATCGATCTTGAGCTGCCTGCCGGGAAGTTCATCGGGCTCGTCGGGCCGAACGGGGCCGGGAAGACCACCACGCTCTCCATGGTGACGGGGCTGCTCAGGCCCGATCAGGGGATCGTGGAGGTCGGGGGGCACGACGTGTGGCGGGACCCCGTGGCGGTGAAGGCGCGGATCGGGGTGCTGCCGGAGGGGCTGCGGCTGTTCGAGCGGCTGTCGGGGCGTGAACTGCTCGGGTACAGCGGGCGGTTGCGGGGGCTGCCCGGTGCCGAGGTCGACAAGCGGGCCAGCCAGCTGCTCGACGTGCTCGACCTGGCGGGCGCGCAGCACAAGCTCGTCGTCGACTACTCGACCGGTATGCGCAAGAAGATCGGGCTCGCCGCCGCGCTCCTCCACAACCCCGAAGTGCTCTTCCTGGACGAGCCGTTCGAGGGCGTCGACCCGGTCTCCGCGCAGACCATCCGCCGGGTCCTGGAGCGGTACACGGCCTCTGGCGCCACCGTGGTCTTCTCCTCCCACGTCATGGAGCTGGTCGAGTCCCTGTGCGACTGGGTGGCCGTGATGGCCGCCGGCCGTATCCGCGCCCACGGCACCCTCGCCGAGGTCCGCGGCGACGCCCCCTCGCTGCAGGAGGCGTTCCTGGAACTCGTCGGCGCCGGTGGCCGCGACGCGGGCTCCGACCTCGACTGGCTGGGCGGCGGGGCACGATGACGACCCCACTCGTACCGGCCGACATCACACCCGTCTTCGTACGGCTGAAGCTGTCCCTGCTGCGCAACGGGCTGCGGCAGTCCGGTGGGCGGCGGGCCGCGTACATCGCTTCCGCCGTCGTCGTGCTGCTCCTCGGGGCGCTGCAACTGCTCGGGCTGATCGCGCTGCGCGGGCACGCGCACGCCGAGTCGCTGGTCGTGCTGCTGATCGCCGTACTGGCGCTGGGCTGGGCGGTGATGCCGCTGTTCTTCCCCGGCGGCGACGAGACCCTCGACCCGACCCGGCTCGTGATGCTCCCGCTGCGGCCCCGGCCGCTGGTCCGGGCGCTGCTCGCGGCCTCGCTGGTCGGCATCGGGCCGCTGTTCACGCTCTGTCTGCTGGCCGGTTCGGTGATCGCGGTCGCGCACGGCGGAGCGGCCTACGCCGTCGGTGTGGTCGCGCTCTGCCTCGCGCTGCTGGTGTGCGTGGCCCTCGCGCGGACCGTGGCCGCCGCCAACATCCGGCTGCTGACCAGCCGCAAGGGCCGGGATCTGGCGGTGCTGAGCGGGCTCGTCATCGCGATCGGGGCGCAGTTGGTCAACTTCGGTGCGCAGCGGCTCGGTTCGTCCGGGCTCGCGCAGCTGGACCCGGTGGCCGACGTGCTGCGGTGGGTGCCGCCGGCGTCCGCGATCGGCGCGGTGGACTCGGTGAGCGAGGGTTCGTACGGTGTCGCGGTCGCCCAACTCGCGCTCAGCGTGGCCGCGTTGGTGCTGCTGCTGTGGGTCTGGTCGCGGCATCTGACCCAGCTGATGACCGCGCCCGACGGCTCCACCCTGCAGACCGCCGAGCCCGTCGCCCGCGGTCGCGCCGGCTCCGGCGGCCTCGCCCGGCTGCTGCCGGCCGGGCGCACCGGCACGGTCATGGAGCGCAGTCTGCGGTATGTGTGGCGGGACCCCAAGACCAAGGCCGCGTGGGTGACTTCGCTGGCCATCGGGCTGATCGTGCCGGTCTTCAACGCGCTGCAGGGCACCGGCTCGATCTACTTCGCCTGCTTCGCCGCGGGGATGCTCGGCATCCAGATGTACAACCAGTTCGGGCAGGACACGTCCGCGTTCTGGATGGTCGCGACGACGATCTCCTCCGCGCGCGACGCCTACGACGAACTGCGCGCCCGTGCGCTGGCCCTGCTGGTGATCACCCTCCCGTACGCCACCTTCGTGACCGTCGTGACGACCGCGATGCTCGGCGACTGGCCGCGCCTGCCCGAGGTGCTCGGCCTGTCCTTCGCACTGCTCGGCGCGATGCTGGCGACCGGCGCGTGGACCTCGGCCCGGTTCCCGTACTCCATCCCGCAGGAGGGCTACAAGAACGTGGCCCCCGGCCAGACCAGCATCGCCTGGATCTCCATCTTCGGCGGCATGGTCGCCTCGGCCCTCCTGTGCGCCCCCGTCATCGCCGCGACCATCACCCTGAACGTGATCGAGGGCGGTGACAGGTGGACCTGGGTCCTGCTGCCCCTGGGCGCGGTCTACGGAGCGGCCCTCACCTGGTCGGGCCTGCGTCTGGCGGCTCCGCGGACGGCGGCCCGGCTGCCGGAGATCCTGTCGGCGGTGAGCAAGGGGTGAGCGAGGGCTGACCCTGCCGGCGTCTACTCGTGGGCGCTGTCGGGGTGTTCGGGGGTGTCCGTGCCGGTGTCGATCCGGTAGCCGACGCCGGGCACCGTGGCGATGAGCCAGGGTTCGCCGAGTCGTTTGCGCAGGGCGGAGACGGTGATGCGGACGGCGTTGGTGAAGGGGTTGGCGTTCTCGTCCCAGGCCCGGGTCAGGAGTTCTTCGGCGCTGATGACACCGCCCTCGGCGGCGACGAGGACTTCGAGCACGGCGAACTGCTTGCGGGTGAGCGCGACATGGCGTCCGTCGCGGGAGACCTCCCGGCGGAAGGGGTCGAGGCGCAGGCCCGCGATCTCGCTGACCGGGGGCCGGGCGTACGCGCGCCGGCGGTCCAGCGCCCGCAGCCGCATGACGAGTTCGCGCAGCTCGAAGGGCTTGGTGAGGTAGTCGTCGGCGCCGAGCTCGAACCCGGAGGCCTTGTCGTCGATCCGGTCGGCGGCGGTGAGCATGAGGATCGGGATGCCGCTGCCGGAGGCGACGATGCGCCGGGCGATCTCGTCGCCGGAGGGGCCGGGGATGTCACGGTCGAGGACCGCGAGATCGTAGGCGTTGATGCTCAACAGCTCCAGGGCGGAGTCGCCGTCGCCGGCGATGTCCGCGGCGATCGCCTCCAGCCGGAGACCGTCACGGACGGCCTCGGCCAGGTAGGGCTCGTCCTCGACGACTAGCACGCGCATACCCGAAGCCTAGGCGGCACGGCATATCGCCGACGTATGCGAAGACGTATGCGAACCGGGCACGCGCCTGGGTCCTACGACGCCCACTTCGGTTTCTACGACGCCCACTTCGGTCCCTACGGCGCTTCGGCCGACCCGCGCCACCAGCCGCGTGACGCCAGCGCGGCCAGCCCGGCGCCGGCGGCGTTGAGCAGCACGTCGTCCACGGAGGACACCCGGTCCAGCCGCAGGACGTACTGCGCGGTCTCGACCAGGACCGAGCACCCGGCCCCGAGCGCCAGGACCCGCCAGACCGACGACAGTGCCGTGAACCGCAGCGGGGCGAGGAAGCCCAGCGCCGCGAAGACCAGCAGGTTGCCGATGATCTGGCCCGCGTCCATCGTGGCCAGGTCCCGCAGCGGGACCAGGCTCAGGACGGCGCCGTCCTCGTCGCCCGGCAGCAGGATGATCCAGACCCACGGCACGGTCCCGTACACGATGCCGACCTCGGCCAGCGAGAGCCGCCATGCCGAGGTGACGCCGGCGGCACGGCGACGGCGGGCCAGCACCCATGCCGTCAGCGCGGCCAGCGGCAGTGCGGTCACCGTGATGAGTGCGACGCCGTTGAACGTGCCGAACCAGACGTACCACCCGGGCGTGTGCAGCGGCATGAACAGCATCTTCGGAGTCATCCGGAGCGGGCCGAGCGCGGCGAGCGCCAGCACGCCGAGGACCGCCAGACCGAGGATCACGGCCCCGCGCGTACGACGGGCCGGGGCCGGAGGCGGCAGGGAGGTGCTGTTGTCCATGCCCTCATTGAAGACGGGCGCCCGTATCGCGGGCGTATCCGTTTCCCCACGCACCCTCCGGGATCTCGACGCCTCCTCCGGGCGACCCGCCTCACACGGTGAGCACCGCGTCCAGGAACGGCTCGATGGCCGCCCGCCAGGCCTCGGGCTGGTCGTAGTGGACCAGGTGCCCGGCGTCGGCCACCTCCGCGTACTCCCCGCGCGGCAGCACCCGCACCATCTCCTGCGCCTCGGCCCGCCCCAGCTCCCCGTCCAGCCCCCGCACGACCAGCGCCGGGCAGCGCACCTGCGCCAGCTCCTCCCAGTGCGCGTCGTACACCCACGTCTCCCGGGACTTCAGCATCTGGTCGGGGTCGAAGACGGGCCGCCAGCCGTCGGCGCACTCGTGCATCACCTCGGCGTAGAACTCCCCCCGCGCCGGATTGGGCCGCTCCACCCAGGGATCGTCCTCGCCGAACCACTTGCGCACATCGGCCAGCGTGGCGAACGGCATCGGCCAGGCCTTGAACCAGTCCGCCCATTCCCGCTGCGAGGCCGCGCCGAGCGCGGAGGCCCGCATGTCGCAGATGACCACGCCCCGGACCAGGTCGGGCCGCTTGGCGGCGAGCTGCCAGGCGGTCAACGCGCCCATCGCGTGGCCGACGAGGACGACCGGGGTGAGGCCGAGCTGTTCGAGCGCGGCCTCCGCGTCCTCGACGTATGCCTCGCGGGTGAAGGAGGCCTGCGGGGGCTTGTCGCTCTGGCCGTGGCCGCGCTGGTCGAGCGCGACGGCGCGATGGCGTCCGGAGAGCCAGCGGGCGGTGGACGCCCAGTGCGAGGCGCGGCCCATCAGGCCGTGCAGTAAGAGCACGCCGGGTGTGTCCTCGACCCCGGCGGCGGTCCGCCCCGGCAGGCCGGGTCGGCCCAGGGGTCCCGGCTGGTCCGGTACGAGCTTGGCCGGGTCGCTCTTGGGAGGGTCGCCGAACTCCCAGGCCGCGAGGCGTACGCCGCCCGCTCCGGTCACGTCGATACGCCGCGCCATTGGTCCCGGCACCCCCCTAGCTCCGCTCGGACCGATCGAGCCGTCGGCCCTGTGCACCGTGTCCTGCCGTTGCCGTGCAGCTGCCTTTCCGCGCTCACTCCAGAAGCGCACATTCCGCGTTTCGCGTCACCCGCAGGCTATCGAATGGGCATTCGAAATTACTCTCTCCGTGAGCAACACCCCTCGTTTGGGTGACCCTCCTCAAGGAATGATCGCCGCTGCCGAGGGGAGATCTTCAGCGGGAGGCGGGCCGCTCGGGGAAAACGGTCCGAGGGGATTGACCCTGGGAGCTCGGGGCTCCGGGTCAGCACAGGGGAGGACAGGCCCCGGCGCCATAAGGCGCCGGGGCCCTCCACACGTCTCCGGCACATCTTCCCGCCCCTCAGGTCATATGCCTCACGCGACAGCCTTGCACGCGAAGCGTCCGAGCGCTGCGATTCGACGGACTGAATCTTGAATTCGACAAGATCCACTCGGCGCCCCGCGCAACAGTTGACGGAACCGCACAACTGCCACCCGTTTCACGGGAGTTGACGCGGGGAAACGACGCTCAGCGCTTGGCCACGAACACGTGCGAGGCGACGTCCGCCTCCAGCTCGGCGGCCTCACCGCCGCTGCCCACCAGCACCCCGCCCGCCGACTCCGTCACGCTCACCACCGAGCCGGGCTGCACGCCCGCCCGACGCAGCGTGTACATCAGCTGGGCGTCGGTCTGGATGGGCTCGCCGATCCGGCGCACCACGACCGTCTTGCCGTCCAGGCCGGGGTCGAGGTCCGCCAGCGAGACCATGCCCTCGTCCAGGAACGGGTCGGCGCCGTCCTTCTCGCCCAGCTCCTCAAGGCCCGGGATCGGGTTGCCGTACGGCGACTCGGTGGGGTGGCGCAGCAGCTCCAGCACGCGGCGCTCCACCGCCTCGCTCATCACGTGCTCCCAGCGACAGGCCTCGGCGTGCACCTGCTCCCACTCCAGGCCGATCACGTCGACGAGCAGACACTCCGCGAGTCGGTGCTTGCGCATCACGCGCGTGGCCAGCCGGCGGCCCTCGTCCGTCAGCTCCAGGTGACGGTCGGTGGCGACGGACACAAGGCCGTCGCGCTCCATCCGCGCCACCGTCTGGCTGACGGTCGGTCCGCTCTGGTCCAGCCGCTCGGCGATCCGGGCGCGCATGGGGACCACACCTTCCTCCTCCAGCTCGAGGATGGTGCGGAGATACATCTCCGTGGTGTCGATCAGTCCGGACATACGTGCCCCTCGATGAGATCTGCCGGAAGCGCCACAGCTTCCCGGCGCGTGCGCTGGCCCTGGAGTCAATTCTGACGCATAGCACTGACAACCGTGCCGCGCCGTTGAAACCAAGGCGTTACGCGGGGTACCGCGGTGTCTGCGTCGACATTCGCACAGGTACGGCGCCTCGGCGGCGGCGGGCGCGTCACCGCCGTATCGCAGCCCCCTCACCGCCGTATTGACAGGGTGCTGGTCCAGACCGCACGGTGATCCGCGACACAGACCGCCCCACGCCGCCCCGGAAGGACCCGCATGAGCGACGGCACACCGGCCGACCAGTTCCTCGACGCCGCGATCGGCCTGTTGCGACGGGTGCGGGAAGAGGAGGCGGAGAGCATCGCCGCGGCCGGCACGCTGCTCGCCGACACCGTCGCCGCGGGCGGTCGCCTGTTCGCTTTCGGCGCAGGGCACTCCTCGCTCGCCGCGCAGGATGTCGTCTATCGGGCGGGCGGGCTCGCCCTGATGAACCTGCTCGCCGTGCCGGGTGCCGTCGGCGTGGAGATGCCGGCCACGCTGGGCTCCGCGCTGGAGCGGGTGGACGGTCTCGCGAGCGCCGTCCTGGACACCTCGCCGATCCGCGCGGGCGACGCCCTCGTGATCATCTCCCTCTCGGGGCGCAACGCCCTCCCGGTCGAGATGGCCATGAACGCCCGCGCCCTCGGTGTGAAGGTCATCGGCCTGACCTCGGTGGCGTACGCGTCCGAGACCCGGTCCCGGCACGTCTCCGGCACGTACATGCGCGACCACTGCGACGTCGTGCTCGACTCGAAGATCTCGATCGGCGACGCGGAACTCACCCTCGACACCATCCCGGCACCCTTCGCCCCCGCCTCCACGGTCGTCACCTCGGCGATCCTCCAGTCCGTCATGGCCACCACCGCCGCGACCCTGGCCGACCGCGGCATCGAACCCCCGCTGCTGCGGTCCGGGAACGTGGACGGCGGCCACGAGTGGAACGGGCGCGTGTTCAAGGAGTACGGGGACCGGATCTTCTACCAGCGGTAGGGCGTGCGGGGCTGAAGTACGCGCGCGTGGAATGCGGGTGCTGGAGTACGCGCGCGTTGGCGTGCGGGTGCTGGCTGTAAACGCGCGCGTGGCGTGCGGCTTGGGCGCTACGGCTTTTCCGTCGCGCCCGCCAGGTCCAGCGCCGCCGCGATCCGTACCGCCACGTCCTCCGCGTACACGGCGTCCGCGCGCTCGAACTGGCTGCGGGCGCCGCCGCGCAGGAACGTCACGACGCCCAGGGTGCGGCCGCGGCTGCGCAGGACCGCGCACAGGGCCTGCACCGCGTCCGTGGGCCACTGGCGGGCCGCGGCCCACTCGCGGGCCTGTTCGGGCGGCACCGAGCCCACGCTGGCCCGCACCGACCCGGTCCGCTCCACGCACTGCAGCGCGGGGTGCCCCTGCGCGTACCGCACGGGCAGCCCGGCCCGGCCGGTCAGCAGGCTCGGTCCGGGCGCCCCGGAGGGCGTGGCGGCGACCCGTACCAGGCGTACGGACGCCGTGGCCTCGCCGTCGGCGAGCGAACCGCCCGCCACCCGATCGATCAGGGCGTGGTCGGCGAAGCCGGCGAGCGCGAAGTCGAGGTGGACGGTGACCGCCTCCGCGGGGTCCTCGCACTCGGCGGCGGCGCGGGCGGCGCGGTGCAACTGGTTGGTGCGGAAGCGCAGTTGGGCCGCCTCCTGCTCGCCCTGCTTGGTCTCGGTGACGTCCTGGAAGAGCCAGGCGACGCCGAGCGGCACGGGCTCCTCGGCGAGCGGCGAGGCCAGCCGGACGAAGCCGCAGCGCCAGCAGCGCCGCTGCTCGCCCTCCGGAGTGCGCACGCCGACCCAGATCTCGGCGGGCGCGGGCGGCGCGCCCTCCGCGAGCACGTGGGTGAGCGCGCTCTCCAGCTCCTCGACGCCCTGGGCGAGCAGTTCGCCGAGGGGGCGGCCGAGCGCGGAGGTGCGGCCGATGCCGAGCGAGCGGGCCGCGTGCGCGTTGAGCACGGCGGGGCGCAGGTCGGCGTCGACGAGCACGACACCCCAGGAGGCGTCCTCGAAGAGGGCCTCGCTGAGCGCGATGGAGCGCTCCAGGTCGATCTGGGTGTGCACCTCGCTGAAGGCGCAGTACACCCCGGCCGGCTTGCCGTCGGGGCCGCGTACGGCGGCGGACTGCGTGCGCACCAGCACGCGCCCGCCGTCCTTGGTCAGCAGCGCGAACTCGTGCACCTGGCGCCCGGGGGCCTCCATGGCGGACATCAGCCGCGCCTCGACCTCCTCGGCGTCCGCGCTGCGCACGGCCCAGCCCGCGAACCCGTGCCGCCCCACGGCCTCGGCCGCGGTCCAGCCCAGAATCCGCTCCGCCTCGCGGTTCCAGTGGGTGACGACGCCGTCCGCGTCGAAGGCGCACAGCGCCGCGTCCATCCCGTCCAGCAACGCCGCGAGCAGATCCGAGCCGTCGGGGCCCACGGGGCCGGCCCGCTCGGGCTCATCGGGCCCGAGCTCGTCGGTGGCCCCACTACGCCGGGAAGCACTCACCTGGACCCCCTGCCAAGCTGCGTCCGCACGTACGGCGCGGCGGTTCGCTCACTCGCAATCATCTAACTTGAACGTGATGCAGCCCACACCGAGTTCCCCAAGATTGAGAGAATCGTTGTACGCCGCTGTCCGGCTGCGCCTACCCCAGTCTCAGGTCGATCCACACATCCGACATCCCATCCAGTACGTACTGTTCCACCTCCACGAAGCCATGCGCCTCGGCGAACCGCAGCCCGTCCTCGTTCACGGCGAGCACACACGTCTCGACCACCCGGCACCCAGCACGCGCGCGTGGGCCAGCCCCTCCTCGTACAGGACCGTCCCGTAGCCGCGTCGCCGGTACTCGGGCAGCACGCGCGCGATGACCGTCGCCGCACCGCCCTCCCGCTCGGGCGGCCGCACGGTGGAGCAGCCGACGAGGACGTCCTCCACGTAGGCGTTCTCCAGCCGGTACCGGCCCGCCCGCTCCCGTACCTCGGCCAGGTCAAGCGCGGCCGACGGCACGATCACGTTGTGGACGTGCCGCCACTGCTCCAGCATGGCGTCGCCGCGCACGGCCTCGGTACGGAGGTCAGTCACCCGTGATCACCGTCAGGTACTCCTCGGTGCGGAAACCGGCCGCCGTGTAGACCGGCTCGCCCATCTCGCTCGCGTAGAGGTAGGTGGTGGGGGCGCCGGTGGTGAAGGTCGCGCGGATCATGTCCAGGGTGATGGCGCGTCCGTAGCCGCGGCGGCGGTGGGCCGGGAGCGTGGTGATGTTGAAGAGGCCCGTCAGGTCGCCGGTGACGGCCGTCATGCCCGTGCCCACCGGTACGCCGTCCAGTTCCGCCAGGTAGAACGTCATGCCGTCGATCTCCGCCAGGGACGGGTCGGTGAGGACCTTGAACAGCTCGTGCGGCGCCTCGAAGCCGTCCGCGACGGTCCCGGCGTAGAGGTCGAGTTCGTCGCCCGACACGGGCCGCACGGTCAGGGAGTCGATGCCCGACTCCGGCGGCAGACCCTGGTCGGGGTGGCGCACCATGAGGGGTTCCCGGGTGAAGCGGGTCAGGCCGTGGCTCGCCGCCAGCGCGGTGACGGGCGGGCTCGGCACCCCGCGGACGTGGATGCTCCAGGGCAGCTCCCACGGGCTCTCGGAGGCCGCCAGGGCGGCTATCTCGTCGGTGCTCGGCTCCGGGGCCGGACTGATGATCGCGTTCAGCGAGGCGATCTGCGCGCCGGAGATCGCCAGCACCGCGCCGTCGGGACCGCGTCGCGTGCGGCCCGTGGTGGCGGTGGCCAGCTTCTCGAACACGGCGGCGTACGCGGATACGACCGCCCCCGATGGGTCGCTTCGGTTCATACGGTGATCGTAGGCGCACGCGGTCGGCCGCAACCGGTGCCGTCAAGATCTCGGCAGCATCCCGAAAAACCGGTTGAACGGTCGCCGATCGGTTCCTAGTGTGTGGCACACGCATGAGAGGAGGTGATCGGGTACATGAGTGAAACCCGGACGCGCGAGGTGGCTGCGGGCTGACGGCCCAGCACCCCACCCTGTGCGGTGCCGGACCAGCGTGTGCGAGATGCACGCGGCCGGCCCAATCCAGTGCAGTCACCCGACCCGCGAGCTCGCCGGTACGTCCGGCCGGCTCCCCAGCCGTCAGGCGGGGGACCCGAGTTCGCGGGTCGTCTGCGTTCGTGAGTGCGTGCGTTCATGACGGAGTGTTCGGCGGTCGGTCCGCGCCGGGTACGGATCCTTCGGCGCGCAGTAGTCTGGGCCAATGTTTCCGATACTTGTTCGACGCCGACACGTGGACTACGTGCGCGTCACGAGCACGGGCTGTCGGCGCTCCGCCTGACCCAGCCCCTGCTTCTCCTTCGGAATTCGCTCCGCCTCTCCTTTCGGACGCATCTCATGACGCACCCCGCCACGGCTCCGTCGTACGACCAGCTCCCGATCATCGACCTGTCGGCCGCCGACCGCGGTCTCCAGGCCCGTGCGCTGCTCCATGCCCAACTGCACAGCGCCGCCCATGAGGTGGGCTTCTTCCAGCTAGTCGGGCACGGGGTCACGACCGCCGAGACCGACGCGCTGATCCGGGCCACGCACGCCTTCTTCCGGCTGCCCGAGGCCGACCGGCTCGCCCTCGACAACGTCAACTCGCCCCACTTCCGCGGCTATACGCGCACCGGCGACGAGCGGACGGGCGGACTGCGGGACCGGCACGACCAGTTGGACATAGGCGCCGAGCGGCCGGCCCGCACACCCGCGCCCGGCGAGCCCGCCTACTGGTGGCTGGAGGGGCCGAACCAGTGGCCCGCTGCCCTCCCCGAACTCCGTACCGCCGCGCTGGCCTGGATCGACCGGCTGAGCGCGGTCGCCAGGCGGCTGCTGCACGAACTGCTCACCGCGATCGGGGCGCCGGCCGACTTCTACGACCCGGTGTTCGGCGAGCACGCCCATCCGCATCTCAAGCTCGTGCGGTGCCCGGGCGGCGCCGGTGCCGGTGCCGCGACCAGGGCCGATCAGGGCGTGGGCGCCCACAAGGACTACGGCTTTCTGACCCTCCTGATGCAGGACCAGGTCGGCGGGCCGCAGGTGCAGCGCGCGGACGGGTTCTTCCACGAAGTGCCGCCGCTGGAGCGGACGTTCGTGGTCAACCTGGGTGAGCTGCTGGAGGTGGCGACCGACGGGTACCTGATCGCCACCAACCACCGGGTGGTGTCCCCGCCCGGCGCCACCGAACGGTTCTCCGTGCCCTTCTTCTACAACCCGCGCCTGGACGCCCGCGTCGAACCGCTCCCGTTCCCGTACGCCTCGGCCGCCCCCGGCGTGACCGTCGACCCGGCCGACCCGCTCTTCGCCGAGTACGGCCACAACGAGCTGAAGGGCAAGCTGAGGGCGCACCCGCTGGTGGCGGAGCGGCACCACGCGGGCCTGTTGGCCCCGGCGTAACTCCGGGGTGGTCCTCCCTCAGTCCCGTCAGTCGCTGTCAGTCAGCGATGTCTCCGTACCCCTCGATCTCCTGCGGGTTGCGCGTGCCGGGGCCGATGTACCGCGCGGACGGCCGCACGAGCCGGCCCGTGCGCTTCTGCTCCAGGATGTGCGCCGACCAGCCCGCCGTGCGGGCACAGGTGAACATCGACGTGAACATGTGCGCCGGGACCTCCGCGAAGTCCAGGACGATGGCCGCCCAGAACTCGACGTTGGTGGCCAGCACGCGGTCCGGGCGGCGGGCGTGCAGCTCCGCCAGGGCCGCCTTCTCCAGGGCCTCGGCGATCTCGAAGCGCGGGGCGCCCAGCTCGCGGGCGGTGCGGCGCAGCACGCGCGCGCGGGGGTCCTCGGCGCGGTAGACGCGGTGGCCGAAGCCCATCAGGCGCTCGCCCTTGTCGAGGGCCTGCTTCACATACGCCTCGGCGTCGCCGGTCCGCTCGATCTCCTCGATCATGCCGAGGACACGGGAGGGGGCGCCGCCGTGCAGCGGCCCTGACATGGCTCCCACCGCGCCGGAGAGGGCCGCGGCGACGTCTGCGCCGGTGGAGGCGATCACGCGCGCGGTGAAGGTGGACGCGTTCATGCCGTGCTCGGCGGCGGAGGTCCAGTAGGCGTCGACGGCGGCCACGTGCTTGGGGTCCGGCTCGCCCCGCCAGCGGATCATGAACCGCTCGACGACGGACTGCGCCTTGTCGATCTCGCTCTGCGGCACCATGGGCGTGCCTTGGCCGCGGGCCGACTGGGCGACGTAGGACAGGGCCATGACGGCGGCGCGGGCGAGGTCGTCGCGGGCCTGCTCGGCATCGATGTCGAGCAGCGGCTTGAGGCCCCACACGGGCGCGAGCATGGCCAGCGCGGACTGGACGTCCACGCGGATGTCGCCGGAGTGCACGGGGATCGGGAAGGGCTCGGCGGGCGGCAGGCCGGGGTTGAAGGCACCGTCGACGAGCAGGCCCCAGACGTTGCCGAACGAGACGTGGCCGACCAGGTCCTCGATGTCGACGCCCCGGTACCGCAGGGCGCCGCCCTCCTTGTCCGGTTCGGCGATCTCCGTCTCGAACGCGACGACTCCCTCGAGTCCGGGTACGAAGTCGGACATCAGGCGGCTCCTCGTGATGTGTGCGACAGATGGTGTTGTGGGGTGGGACGACCATGTGTCATACGGCGGAAACGGCGGCTCGGCCGGTGGATCCGCGGTCGTCGATCGACTCGCGGTCCGGGTGGCCATCCTGGTGATGCCCCGTGCGGCTGGCGGTCACCCAACCGGAACGGCATCAGCACGATATCCCGGAGTGTCACCTTTGGGGAGTCCCTACGGCACTGAGTGCCACTCGGCTGTCGAGGACACCGCGTCGGACGGCGACCGCGATACGGCAAGATGACCGCGTGACCGACCGAGACGCCGTTCCCCTCGATCCCTCCACGATGCGCAAGCAGTACCGGGCCGAGGGCATCGCCGAGCCCGATCTGGCCGCCACCCCGGTGCGGCAGTTCGCCCGCTGGTTCGAGCAGGCCGCGACCGAGGGGCACCTCTTCGAGCCGAACGCCATGGTCGTGTCCACGGCGAACGCCGAGGGGCGGATCAGCTCCCGCACGGTGCTGCTCAAGCACTTCGACGAGCAGGGCTTCGTCTTCTACACCAACTACGGCTCCCGCAAGGCCACCGACCTCGCCGAGAACCCGTACGTCTCGCTGCTCTTCCCCTGGCATCCGATGGCCCGCCAGGTCATCGTCTCGGGCGTCGCCCGGCGTACCGGCCGTGACGAGACCGCCGCGTACTTCCGCACCCGCCCGCACGGCTCCCAGCTCGGTGCTTGGGCCAGCGCGCAGTCCAGCGTCATCCCCTCCCGCGCCGAGCTCGACGCCTCCTACGCGGAGCTCGCCGCCCGCTACCCCGAGGGCGAGCAGGTGCCCGTCCCGCCGAACTGGGGCGGTTTCCGGGTGGCCCCGCAGTCGGTGGAGTTCTGGCAGGGCCGCGAGAACCGGCTGCACGACCGTCTGCGGTACGCGGCCGAGCCGGACGGCGGCTGGCGGGTGGAGCGGCTGAGCCCGTGACCGCGCGGCAGTCTCCATGGCCTGAACCGTAGCTCCCGCCACTGACAACGGGATCGGGGATCGGGGCTGCTCAGCCCAGCGCCTCGTCCAGCAGGGCCGCCCACTGGGCCACCACGCGCGCGCGGCGCGGTCCGTCGTCCGTGAGCAGGTTGGCCAGGCCCAGGCCGCGGGCCATGTCGAGGAGGCCCTGGACGGTTTCACGGACGCCCGGTCCGGACTCGTCGGCGTTCAGCAACTCCACGGCGATGCGATGGGTCTCGCGGCCGACGCGGGACTCCAGTTCCGTCACGCGGGGGCGCAGCTGCTCCTCGTCGGAGGCGGCGACCCACAGGTGCAGGGCGGCCCGGAAGAGCGGGCCCGTGTAGAGGTCGACCAGGGCGGCCACGACCACCCGGCGGTCTTCGTGCGCGCCCTCGGGGAAGAGGGCGCGCAGGGCCGTGGAGCGTTCCTCGGCGACGTACTCGACGGCCGCCGTGAAGAGGTCCTCACGGGTCGGGAAGTGGTGCTGGGCGGCGCCGCGGGAGACGCCGGCTCGTTCGGCGACCACGGCGACCGTGGAGCCCGCCCAGCCGTACTCGGCGAGACAGGCCACGGCGGCCTCCAGGAGCCGTTGCCGGGTGGCCCGGCTGCGGTCCTGCTTGGGAGCGCGGTCGTGTTCCGCCGTACTCACACCCATCGTGCGCTCACACCGTCCCTGCGGATTCCGCCCATGCGGGATCCACCCACGCGGGATCCCGTCGTTCCAGGAAGGCCGTCATCCCCTCGCGGGCCTGCGCGGAGGCGAACAGCCGGGCCGAGAGCGCGGTGAGGTCGGCCGCGTCCCGGTCGAATGCCTCCAGCACCCTAGCCGTGAGCAGCCGTTTCGTCTCCGCCAGGCCCTGCGGCGAGGAGCGGCGCAGACCGTCCAGGATCGATTCCAGTACGGCGTCCACGTCCTCGCCCGCCGCCGTCAGCAGGCCGATGCGGGCGGCCTCGGCGGCGTCGAAGCGCTCGCCGGTCAGGTAGTAGCGGGCGAGTGCGCGGGGGTCGGTGCGGGGCAGCAGCGGGAGGGAGATGACCGCCGGGGCCACGCCGATCCGCACCTCGGTGAACGCGAACGTCGACGCGGTCGACGCGGTCGCGATGTCACAGGCGCCCAGCAGCCCCAGGCCGCCCGCGCGGACGTGTCCCGTGACGCGGGCCACGACCGGTTTCGGCAGGTCGACGATCTGCCGGAGCAGGCCCACCAGGGCGTCCGGGTGGGGCGGGTCCTTGAGGTCGGCGCCCGCGCTGAAGGTGTTGCCGGTGTGGGTGAGGACGATCGCGCGTACGTCGGTGTCCTTGGCGCACTCCGTCAGCGCGTCGGCCAACTCGCCCACCAGGGCGGCCGACAGGGCGTTGCGGTTGGCCGGGGAGTCGAGGGCGATGGTCTCCACGCCACGCGCGCGTGTACGTCCGATCAGTGTCACAGGCGCTCCCTGAGTTCGCGGCGCAGGATCTTGCCGGAGGCGGCCCGCGGGACGTCCTTGATGAAGGTGACGTTGCGGACGCGCTTGTAGGGGGCGACGCGTTCGGCGACGTACATCATCACCTCTCCCTCGGAGAGGTCGGAGGCGGCCTGCTGGCGGACGACGTAGGCGTGCGGGACCTCGTTGCCCTGGTCGTTGTACCGGCCGACGACGGCGGCGTCGGCGATGCCGGGGTGGGTGAGCAGGAGTGCCTCCAGTTCGGCGGGGGCCACCTGGAAGCCCTTGTACTTGATGAGTTCCTTGACGCGGTCGACGACGAACAGCCAGCCGTCGGCGTCGACATGGCCGACGTCGCCGGTGTGCAGCCAGCCGTCCTTGTCGATCATCGCGGCGGTGTCGTCGGGGCGGCCCAGGTAGCCCTTCATGACCTGGGGGCCGCGGATGAGGATCTCGCCGGGCTCGCCGATGTCGAGGTCCTTGTCGGGGTCGTCGAGGGTGACGATCCGCATCTCGGTGCCGGCGACGAGCTTGCCGACCGTGCCGGGCGGGGCCGCGTGCATGGCGTCGAGGGGGACGATGTGCGTGCCCGGGGACAGCTCGGTCATGCCGTAGGCCTGGCCGACGGGCGGCAGGCCCAGCCGCCGCGCGCAGGCGGCGGCGAGCTGCGCGTCCAGCGGGGCGGCGGCGCTGATGATGTAGCGCAGGGACGACAGGTCGTACTGCTCGACCAGCGGGTGCTTGGCCAGCGCGAGGACGATCGGCGGGGCCACGTACAGGCCGGTGATGCGGTGGTTCTGGATGGCCGCGAGGAAGCTGTCGAGCGTGAAGCGGGGCAGGACGACGACCGTGGCGCCCTTGCGCAGGGGCGCGTTCATGAGGGCGGTCAGGCCGTAGATGTGGAAGAACGGCAGGACCGCGAGGATGCGTTCGCCCGGGCCGGTCGGGACGAGCGGTTCCATCTGGGCGAGATTCGTGGCGATCTGACGGTGGGTCAGCATCACGCCCTTGGGTATGCCGGTCGTCCCCGAGGAGTACGGCAGCGCGGCCACGTCCGCCACCGGGTCGATGTCGATCTCCGGCTCGGGGGCGGTGGACGCCAGCATGTCGATCAGCGAGCGGTGGCCGGGCGCGCTGTCGCAGACCAGGATCTCCTCGACGCCGCCCGCGAGTTCGGCGGCCCGGCGGGCGGTCTCCAGGAGCGGTGACACGGTGATGATCCAGCGGGCCGCGGAGTCCGTGAGCTGCTTGGCGAACTCCTCGGGCGTGGACAGGGGATGGACGGTCGTGACCGACGCCCCCGCGCGCGTGGCCGCGTAGAAGGCGGTCGGGAAGGCCACCGTGTTCGGGCTGTGCAGGGCCACCACGTCACCCTTGCGCACCCCCGTCTCCACGAGCGCGGCGGCGATCCGCCGGTGGAACCGGTCCAGTTGCTCGTACGAGAGCGTGGTGCCGTCCGTGCCGTCGATCAGGGCGGGCGCGTCACCGAACTCGGCGGCCCGGCCGAGCACCGCCTCGTGGATGGGGAGTTCTACGGGCGAAACGTCTGCGTACTCGCTGCGGAACACGGTTCCTCCTCGCACGTCGCTGTGCCGGATCACTACGAGCTGTGCCGGATCAGTACGACTTGGGCAGGCCCAGGGTCTGGTGGGAGACGTAGTTGAGAATCATCTCCCGGCTCACCGGAGCAATACGAGCCACGCGGGAGGCGGTTATCAATGTGGCGAGCCCGAATTCACGGGTGAGCCCGTTGCCCCCGAGGGTGTGCACGGCCTGGTCGACGGCCCGCACACAGGCCTCTCCGGCCGCGTACTTCGCCATGTTGGCGGCCTCACCGGCCCCGACGTCGTCCCCGGCGTCGTACAGGTGCGCCGCCTTCTGCATCATCAGGCGGGCGAGTTCGAGGTCGATGTGCGCCTGGGCGAGGGGGTGCGCGATGGCCTGGTGGGCGCCGATGGGGGTCTTCCAGACGACACGGTCGCGCGCGTACTCGACGGCACGCGCGAGTGCGTAGCGGCCCATGCCGATCGCGAACGCGGCCGTCATGATCCGCTCGGGGTTGAGCCCGGCGAACAGTTGCAGCAGGCCGGCGTCCTCGTCCCCGACGAGCGCCTCGGCGGGCAGTCGTACGTCGTCCAGGGCCAGCTCGAACTGCTTCTCCGCGCCGTGCAGTTCCATGTCGATCTTCCGGCGCGTGAAGCCGGGGGCGTCGCGCGGGACGATGAACAGGCAGGGCTTCAGGTTGCCCGTGCGGGCGTCCTCGGTGCGGCCGACGATCAGCGTCGCGTCCGCGATGTCGACGCCCGACACGAAGACCTTGCGGCCGGTGAGAAGCCAGTCGCCGGTGTCCGCCTCGCGGCGGGCCGTGGTGGTGATGCGGTGGCTGTTGGAACCGGCGTCCGGCTCGGTGATGCCGAAGGCCATCGTGCGGGTGCCGTCGGCGAGGGCGGGGAGCCACTCCTGTTTCTGGTCCTCTGTGCCGAAGCGGGAGATGACCGTGCCGCAGATCGCCGGGGAGACGATCATCATGAGGAGGGGGGCGCCGGCGGTGCCGAGCTCTTCGAGGACGATGGAGAGTTCGGCTATGCCGCCTCCTCCGCCGCCGTAGGTTTCGGGGAGGTTGACGCCGAGGTAGCCCAACTTGGCGGCCTCCAGCCAGAGTTCCTTGGGATAGCCGCCGGAGTCGATGATGTCGGTCATGTAGTCGCGGCCGTAGCGTTTGCCGAAGGCGGCGACGGCGGATCGGAGGGCCTTGTGCTCTTCGGATTCGATGAGGGCCATTCGGTTTCCTTCGGAGTGCGGGTTGTGTGTGGCTGGTCGCGCAGTTCCCCGCGCCCCTTAGGTGGGTTGCACTACCGCCAGCAATGAGCCGGGCTCTACCTGTTGGCCAGGTACCACCCGCAACTCGCTCAGCGTGCCTGTGACGGGGGCCGTGATCTTGTGTTGCATCTTCATCGCCTCCAGCCACAGGAGGGGGTCTCCGGCCTGGACCGTGGCCCCTACGGTCAAGCCCTCCGCCACCTTTACGACCGTGCCCGGCATGGGGGCCACCAAGGAGCCGGGGGCCAGTTGGGTGGTCGGGAGGGGGAAGCGGGGCAGGGCGGTCAGCGCGGTCGTGTTCACGTACACCTGGTCGCCGTACCTCGCGACCTCGAACTTCCTTCGTACGCCGTCGACTTCGAGTACGACGAGACCGGCGTCGGCGTGCACTACGCGCACCCCGTCCGCGCTCAGGCCCTCCCTCGTGTGCCGGTAGTGGACCTCGTGCTCCTCGCCGGCCGTCGCGTAGCGCCTGGTCTGGGGCTGGGAGGGCAGGTTGCGCCAGCCGCCGAAGCGGGAGCGGCCGTGGGCGTCGGCGAGGGCTGCCGCCAGGGGGGCGTGCGGGTCGGGGGTGCGCTCGGTCAGTGACGTGAGGTGGCGGTCGTAGAAGCCCGTGTCCATGTGGGCGGTGGTGAACTCCTTGTGGCGCAGGGAGCGTACGAGGAGGTCGCGGTTGGTGACGGGGCCGTGGACGACCGCGCTCTCCAGGGCGCCGGAGAGTCTGCGGACGGCATCCGCGCGCGTGGGGGCGTGGGCGACGACCTTGGCGAGCATCGGGTCGTAGTGGACGCCGATGTCGTCGCCGTCGGTGTAGCCGGTGTCGAGGCGGACGGAGTCCGGTACGGCGAGGCGGTACAGGGTGCCGGTCTGCGGGGTCCAGTCGTGGGCCGGGTCCTCGGCGTAGAGACGGGCCTCGATGGCGTGGCCACGCGCGCGTGGGGGGTCGGTTTCGAGCGGTCGACCCTCGGCTACCGCGATCTGGAGCGCCACCAGGTCCACGCCGAACACGGCCTCCGTGACGGGGTGTTCGACCTGGAGGCGGGTGTTCATCTCCAGGAAGTGGGCCTTGCCGTCGGGAGAGACCAGGAACTCGACCGTTCCGGCGCCCTCGTAGGCGACCGCGCGGGCGGCACGTACGGCCAACTCGCCCAATTCCTCCGCGAGTTCCTCGGAGAGACCCGGTGCCGGGGCCTCCTCGATCACCTTCTGGTGGCGGCGCTGGAGGGAGCAGTCCCGGGTGCCGAGGGCCCACACCGCGCCGTGCGTGTCGGCGAGGACCTGCACCTCGACGTGCCGGCCGCCCTCCACGTAGGGCTCGACGAAGACCTCGCCGTCCCCGAAGGCACTCAGGGCCTCCGCCCGGGCGGCGGTCAACTCCTCGTCCAGGGCGGCCAGTTCGCGGACGACCCGCATGCCGCGTCCGCCGCCGCCCGCCGCCGCCTTCACCAGCACGGGCAGGTCGGCCTCGGTGACCTCCTTGAGAGGCTCCAGGCCCATCAGCTCCTTGGCGCGCGTCTTGGAGGCCATCGCCTCGATCGCCCCGGGCGGCGGCCCGATCCACACCAGCCCGGCGTCCAGGACGGCACGCGCGAAGTCGGCGTTCTCGGAGAGGAAGCCGTAGCCGGGGTGCACGGCGTCCGCGCCCGCCGCGACGGCCGCCTTCACGATCAGCTCGCCGCGCAGATACGTCTCCGTGGGCGTGGCCCCCGGCAGCCGTACCGCCGCGTCGGCCACGCGCGCGTGGAGCGCGTTCTCGTCCGCGTCGGAGTGCACGGCGACCGTGCGGATGCCGAGTTCACGGCAGGTACGGAAGATCCGGCAGGCGATCTCGCCCCGGTTCGCCACGAGGACGGACGTAATCACAGGAACCACCGGTGTCATTGAGGGCCTCACATCCGGAAGACGCCGAAGCCACCGCGCGCGCCCTCGTAGGGCGCGGTGTGGAGGGCGGACAGGCACAGGCCGAGGACGGTGCGGGTGTCGCGCGGGTCGATGACGCCGTCGTCGTACAGCCGCCCGGACAGGAACATCGGCAGCGACTCGGACTCGATCTGCTGCTCGACCATGGCGCGCAGGGCCGCGTCCGCGTCGTCGTCGTAGGGCTGGCCCTTCGCGACCGCCGACTGCCGGGCGACGATCGACAGGACGCCGGCGAGCTGCTGCGGGCCCATGACGGCGGACTTGGCGCTGGGCCAGGCGAAGAGGAAGCGCGGGTCGTACGCCCGCCCGCACATGCCGTAGTGCCCGGCCCCGTACGAGGCGCCCATGAGCACGGAGAGATGCGGTACGCGGCTGTTGCTGACCGCGTTGATCATCATCGCGCCGTGCTTGATGATGCCGCCCTGCTCGTACTCCTTGCCCACCATGTAGCCGGTGGTGTTGTGCAGGAAGAGCAGCGGGATGTCGCGCTGGTTGGCCAACTGGATGAACTGGGCGGCCTTTTGGGACTCCTGGCTGAAGAGCACGCCCTGCGCGTTGGCGAGGATGCCGACGGGATAGCCGTGCAGGGTCGCCCACCCGGTCACCAGACTCGTCCCGTACAGCGGCTTGAACTCGTCGAAGTCCGAGCCGTCGACGATCCTGGCGACGACCTCGCGCGGGTCGAAGGGGATCCGCAGGTCCCCCGGGACGACGCCGAGCAGCTCCTCCTCGTCGTACTTGGGCGGCGCGGCCGGACCCGGATCGACGTACGCCTTGCGGTGGTTGAGCCGGGCCACCACCCGCCGCGCCTGCCGCAGCGCGTCCTGCTCGTCCACGGCGAAGTAGTCCGCGAGCCCCGACACGCGTGCGTGCATCTCGGCGCCGCCCAGCGACTCGTCGTCGCTCTCCTCGCCGGTCGCCATCTTGACGAGGGGCGGGCCGCCGAGGAAGACCTTGGCGCGCTCCTTGACCATGATGACGTGGTCGGACATGCCGGGGATGTAGGCGCCGCCCGCCGTGGAGTTGCCGAAGACGACCGCGACCGTGGGGATGCCGGCGGCCGAAAGCCGGGTCAGGTCGCGGAAGATGGCGCCCCCGGGGATGAAGATCTCCTTCTGGGACGGCAGATCGGCCCCGCCCGACTCCACCAGGCTGATGCAGGGCAGCCGGTTGGCGAGCGCGATGTCGTTCGCCCGAAGGGCCTTCTTCAGCGACCAGGGATTGCTGGCTCCGCCGCGCACGGTCGGGTCGTTGGCGGTGATCAGACACTCCACGCCCTCGACGACCCCGATCCCGGTGACCAGCGAAGCCCCGACGGCGTAGTCGCTGCCCCAGGCCGCCAACGGCGACAACTCCAGGAAGGGCGTGTCCGGATCCAGCAGCAGCTCGATGCGCTCCCGCGCGAGCAACTTCCCGCGCTTGCGGTGCCGTTCGACGTACTTGGGCCCACCCCCCGCCAACGCCTTCGCGTACTCGGTGTCGAGGTCGGCGAGCTTGGCGAGGAGCGCCTCGCGATTGGCCCGGTAGTCCGGGCTGTTGATGTCCAGGGCGGAGTCGATGACCGTCACAGGAGAGCCTCCGGAATGTCCAGGTGGCGGGAGCGCAGCCACTCGCCGAGGGCCTTGGCCTGCGGATCGAAGCGGTGCTGGGCGGCGACGCCCGCGCCGAGGATTCCCTCGACGACGAAGTTCAGGGCACGGAGGTTGGGGAGCGGGTGGCGTACGACGGTCAAGTCGGCGGTTTCCGGGAGGAGTTCGCGGAAGCGCTCGACGGTGAGGGTGTGCGCGAGCCACCGCCAGGCCTCGTCCGTCCGGGCCCATACACCGACGTTGGCGTTCCCACCCTTGTCACCGCTACGGGCGCCGGCGACGAGGCCGAGGGGGGCGCGGCGGGTGGTGCCTGAGCCCGGGGGCGGTGGTTCGGGGAGCGGGGGCTGCGGCGACTCTTCCGGTACGACGGTCTCGTGGGCCGGTGCCGTCTCGGGGGCCGGTGCCACCGGGATCCGGCGTCCGTCGTGGACCACCGCCACCTGGGCTATGTCGCCCTGGGGGACGTACGCATCCTCGAAGACCCCATAGGGCGAGCCCTTTCCGGGCGGGACGAGCACATGGAAGCCGGGGTAGCTCGCGAGGGCCAGCTCCACCGCCGCCCCACTCAGCGCACGCCCTACCGCCCTCTCCTCCGGGTCGCGTACGACGAGCCGAAGCAGTGCGCTCGCGGTCTCCTCGGTGTCGGCGTCGGGCCGGTCCGTGCGGGCCAACTCCCAGCGCACGTCGGAGACTTTGGCGAGCGCCGGCTCCATCTGCTCCCGCACCAGCGCGGCCTTGGCGTCGATGTCAAGGCCGGTGAGGACGAAGGCGACCTCGTTGCGGAAGCCGCCGAGGCGGTTGAGGCCGACCTTGAGGGTGGGCGGCGGGGCCTCGCCGCCAACGCCGTCGATGCGGACGCGGTCGGGGCCGTCCTGGGTGAGCCGGATCGTGTCGAGGCGGGCGGTGACATCGGGTCCCAGATACCGCGCCCCCTGTGTCTCGTACAGGAGTTGGGCGGTCACCGTGCCGACGTCGACGAGGCCGCCGGTGCCGGGGTGCTTGGTGATGACGGCGGTGCCGTCCTCGTGGATCTCGGCGAGCGGGAAGCCGGGGCGCCGGAGGTCTCCGGGGGCCTCGGCGAAGAAGGCGTAGTTGCCGCCGGTGGCTTGCGTCCCGCACTCCAGCACGTGCCCGGCGACGACGGCGCCCGCGAGGCGGTCGTACTCCCCCGGCTGCCAGCCGAAGTGGGCGGCGGCGGGCCCGGTGACCAGGGCCGCGTCCGTCACGCGCCCGGTGACGACGATGTCCGCGCCCTGCCGCAGGCACTCGGCGATACCGAAGCCGCCGAGGTAGGCGTGGGCGGCGAGGCTGCCCGGGTGGGCGGCGGTGAGGTCGTCGCCCTCGACGTGCGCTACACGGACGGGAATGCCGAGCCGGTCGGCCAACTCCCGTACGCGGCCTGCGAGTCCGGCGGGATTGAGTCCACCCGCATTGCTGACGATCTTCACCCCGCGCGCGTGGGCGAGGCCGAGGCCCTCCTCCAACTGGCGCAGGAAGGTACGGGCGTACCCGCCGGACGGGTCCTTCAACCGGTCCCGTCCGAGGATCAGCATGGTCAGTTCGGCGAGGTAGTCGCCGGTCAGGACGTCCAGTTCGCCGCCGGTGAGCATCTCGCGCATGGCGTCGAAACGGTCGCCGTAGAACCCGGAAGCGTTGCCTATTCGGATGGGTCGGACAGGCTGGCTACCGGGCGTCATCCGGCGGCTCCCTTCGGGGCGGATCCCTTCGGGGCGCGACCGGGTCCGGGCGGGCCGGCGAAGGCCTGGGCGAGGTCCAGCCAGCGGTCGGCGTCGGGGCCGTTGGCGTGCAGAGCGAGGTCGGCACGGTTCGCACGCTGCGTGACGAGGAGGCAGAAGTCGAGGGCGGGGCCGGTGACGCGGTCGTCGGCGTTCTCGGGACCGTAGACCCACAAGTCCCCTGAGGGGGCGGTCAGTTCGATCCGGAACTCCTCAAACGGCGGCTGCGCCCCGTGCACGCCGAAGGCGAAGTCGCGGGTCCGGACGCCGAGCCGGACGATATGCCGGAGCCGGTCGGTGGGGGTGCGTTCGACACCGAGCGCCTCGGCGACGTCCAGGCCGTGGGCCCAGGTCTCCATGAGACGGGCGGTGGCCATGGAGGCGGTGGCCATGGGCGGCCCGTACCAGGGGAAACGGGCACCGTCGGGAGCGGCGCGCAGGGCGTTCTGCAGGGCCTCACGCCCGGCCCGCCAGTCCGCGAGCAACTGCTCCGGCGCCTTCCCCGCCCCCTCCTCCGCCCCGTTGTCCACGAAGTCGCCGGGCTCGGCCAGGGCCTTCTCGACCTCACGAGAGAAGGCCTCCCGGTCGGTCACGGTCAGCACCGATTGGTGGTCGGTCCAGGCGAGATGCGCGATCTGGTGAGCGACGGTCCAGCCAGCGGCGGGGGTCGCGAGCGCCCAGCGTTCCGCGGGCAACTCGGCCACGAGAGCGTCGAGTTCCTCGCTCTCCGCGCGCAGGTCGTCGATGACGGGCGTGGGGTCGGCCATGGGGGGAGCATGGCAGCGACACCGGAAACAATCAAGCGTGCTTGTATTGATTTGGTTTTCCACAGCCGGGACGACAATGGGCGCCCATTTGACTACTATGCGTAATCGTAGGTGGTCAGCATGGTGCTAGGAATTTGCTCGGCTGAGCTGTCAGGAGTGAGGGTCGGGCGTGACCTGCCAGACGGTGACGAACTCCGAGCGTGGCGTGACCATGTAGACGAAGAAGCCACCGGCCACGAAGGCGTGTTTCGCGCCCTCGTCCAATCCCTGGTATCCCGCTCCGTGGAGATAGAGGGCTTCAGCGGCCCGGACCAGTTCGTCGGCCTTCTTCTCCACCTCGGCGAGGAACGCCGGAGGGGCCCCGGCCGCCACGGTCTCCTCGTCCGGGACGTACTCCCACTGCCAAGTCACCCCGCGTGCACCGCTTTCGCGGCGGCGCGGTAGATGGCGCTGGCGGCGGCGAGGTGTTCGCGTGCCTCCTCCGGCGCGGTGGCGACATGCGCCAGATACTCGGCGCGGTGGTAGGACCGCGCCGTCTCCGGGTGACGTTCGATGTCGATCAGGGCGGCCCAGTGATCGAGATAGGCGTGCACGGGCTTGAGCGAGCCGTGCTCCACGGCCTCGGCCAATGCCTGGTCCTTGGCCTGGTCGTAGGCCGCAAGAAGCTGCGGGGCAACGACGGCGCAGGCTGCGCGCAGACCACCCGGGGTGCGTTCCGGACGGGGAATCAGCGGCCCGTCGCCCGCCGCTTCGGTGTGCTGCAGACTCATGCTGCCGTTCCCTTCCATGTGCCGGCGGCCGGGCCGACCGCGCGCCAGGGCCGGGTGCCGGATTCTTCAGGGCACGCGCCCGACTCTAATCCCAACGCGTCGCACCTCGTCGCACGAATGGTCAGGAAACGGGCTCCAACCCCTTCACCTTCCCCCGCCCCACCTGCGTCCGCACCGCCCCCATGCTCGCCACCACCACGAGGGCGATGGCCGCGGCCTGGAATGCGGAGAGGGCCTGGTCCAGGATCAGGAAGCCGGCCGTCGCGGCGAGGGCCGGTTCCAGGCTCATCAGGATGGCGAAGGTGGAGGCGGGGAGGCGGCGCAGGGCGAGGAGTTCGAGGGTGTACGGGAGGACCGAGGACATGATCGCCACTGCCGAACCGAGCGCGATCGTCACCGGGTCCAGCAGCTTCGTGCCGGACTCCGCGATCCCGAGCGGCAGCATCAGCAGCGCCGCCACCCCCATGGCCAGCGCGAGCCCGTCCGCCTGCGGGAACCGTCGGCCCGTCCGCGCGCTGAAGACGATGTACGTCGCCCACATCGCCCCCGCGCCCAGCGCGAAGGCGACTCCGGCCAGGTCGAGGTCTCCGAACCCACCGCCGCCCAGCAGGAAGACGCCGGCCAGGGCGAGCCCGGCCCAGACGAAGTTGATCGCGCGGCGGGAGGCGAGGACCGACAGGGCCAACGGGCCGAGGACTTCGAGAGTGACCGCCGCGCCTAGCGGGATGCGGGCGGCGGCCTGGTAGAAGAGGCCGTTCATCGCGCCCATCGTGACACCGAAGACGATCACCGTGCCCCAGTCCGTGCGCGAGTGGCCGCGCAGTCGGGGGCGGCAGATCACCAGGAGCACCACGGCCGCCGCGAGCAGGCGCAGCGTCACGACGCCGAGCGCGCCCGCCCTGGGCATCAGACCCACCGCGAGCGCCGCACCGAACTGCACCGAGACACCGCCCGCCAGCACTAGCCCGACGGGGCCGAGGGAACCACGGCGGGGCGAGGTCGCTTCGCTGTGCACCGCTGAGGGTGAGGAAGTGGTGGCGGCTGCGCTGGGGGTGGTCACGGGCGGTCCTGGGGCTCGGCTCGGGGTTCGCGATAGGTCCATCACGATGTACTACCGAGTCGAGGGTAGTGGACTTCGACAGGCGTGAAAACCCATTTTGCAACTGTCCTGAATGCTGGACTCAGATGCCGGGCCAGGGCTCCTCGTCGCGGAACAGAGGGCGGCCGTCGGGGAAGGTGGTCGGGACCGTCCCGTACTCGTATCCGACGGGTGCTCCGTAGCCGGCGTACCCGTCATAGCCGTAGGCACCGTACGAGCCGGCGTTCACGTCGTACGCAGCCGGCACTGGCACCGGCTCCTCCGCAAACTGCGGCAGCCTCAACTCCCCCGTATCCATCACCGCGTTGTTCTGCGACCGATGGAGCCGCGAGTACGCCCCGCCCCATGCGAGCAGCTCGCCGTGGCGGCCGGTCTCCACGATCCGGCCGCCGTCGACGACCAGGATGCGGTCGGCGTCGGGGGCGAGGTTGAGGTCATGGGTGATCATGATGGTGGTGCGGCCGGCCATCAGGCGGCGCAGGGGTTTCACGACCCGGCGGGCGGCGATCGCGTCGAGGCCGGTGGTCGGCTCGTCGAGGACCAGGACCGGTGCGTCGCGCAGGATCGCGCGGGCGATGGCGAGGCGTTGGAGCTGGCCGCCGGAGAGGCGGGCGGTGCCGGGGTCGATCCTGGTGTCGTAGCCGGCGGGGAGCTTGCCGATGAAGTCGTGCGCGTCGGCCGCCCGCGCCGCGTCCTCGATCGCCTGCTCGCTGGCGCCGGGGCGCCCGCACGCGATGTTGGCGCGGACCGTGTCGTGCAGGACGAGGGTCTCCTGCGGGAGCAGGGTGACGTACTCGCGCAGGCGGGCGAGCGGGAAGTCGCGCAGGGGGACGCCGTCCAGGCGGATGTCGCCCGCGTCGGGATCGTAGAAGCGGAGCAGGAGCTTCGAGACCGTCGACTTGCCGGCCCCGCTCGGGCCCGTGACGATGACCAACTCGCCGGGGTTGACGGTGAAGGAGAGGTCGGAGAGGGCGGTGCTGTCGGCGCCAGGGTAGGTGAAGGAGACACCTGTCACCTCGACCGTGCCGTCGGGGCGGCCGACGTCCGCGCCGCGTCGTGGGTCCGCGACGGACGGGCGTACGTCGAGGATCTCGATGAGCCGTTCCGCGCCCGCCGTCGCCGCGGTGATCGTCAGGCCGAGTTGGGCCAGGCCCCGCACGGGCGGGTAGAGGTAGCCCAAGAAGGCGGAGAAAGCGAGGAGTTGGCCGAGGGTCATGCGGCCGGTGGAGATCTCCCAGGCGCCGATGCCGATCACCGCGAGCACGCACACCGTCTCGATGACGGTGACGAGTTGCTCGTACGCCTCGTTCAGCCGCGTCGAGCGGACCGAGGCCCGGAACCAGGCGCTCGCCTCCTCGTGCAGCCGCCGGCGTTCGGCGTCCCGGCGGTCGTAGGCCTGCGTCAGCACGATGTTGCCGAGCGACTCCTCGACCACCGATGTGATCGCGCCGTCGGCGACCCGGCCCTCGCGCGAGACGTCCCTGATGGAGCCGGAGAAACGGCGGGCCGCCAGCCAGAAGAGCGGCGCGAGGACGAAGGTGGCCGCGGCCAGGTCCCAGCGCAGCCAGAACGCGGCGGCGGCGTAGAAGAGGGCGGAGAAGATCGCGGAGGCGGTGCCCACGACGCCGGACACGACGAGCGTCTCGATCGCCTCGACGTCACTGGTCAGGCGGGACAACAGGTCGCCCTGGCGGTGCAGTTGGAAGAAGTGCGGCGGCAACTGCTGTACGTGGTCGAAGACATGCTCGCGCAGCCGCAGCACGAAGCGCTCGGTCGCCCACGCGGCGAGGGAGTTGCCGGCGTACGCGATGACCGCGCCGACGATCGCCACGCCCAGCCACTTGACGGCCGGGCTCCAGAACGCGCTCAGCGACCCCTTCGCCAGGGCACGGTCGGTGAGGTCGCTGAAGAGGAGGATGGCCTCGGTCTCGGCGAGTGCGGCGAGCACCGTGCAGACCCAGACGAGGATCAGCCAGCGTCGCAGGCCGCGGGTCAGCGGCCAGAAGCGACGGAAGGCCGTGCGGGCGGGAATGGTGGGGGTGTCGTCGTCCTCGTATTCGAGATCGTCATCGTTCTCGTATGCGAGGCTTTCGGCTTCCTTGCCCATGGCGCATCCCCTTCGCTTTCCGTCGCTTCGCATCGCCGGAATTCAGGTATGGATTCAGGTATGGATTCAGGCCTGGATTCCGGTTCGAATTCGGGAAAGAAAAGAGGGCCGACTGCGTGGGTCGGCCCTCCTTCTACTGCCGGATCAGCTGTCCTGGCCGGGCAGCGGCTTCGGCAGTGGCTTCGGCTGGTGCTTCTTCCGCGGCTTCGGGGGCGGGGGCGGGAGCTGCTTCGACTTGGGCTTCGGGGGCAGCGGGGCGAGCTTCTTGAGGCTCATTCCGGACTCCTTGGGTTGTGCAGTGGATTTTGCGTCAAAGTCGAGCGCGTTACCGCCCGGGGAATTCCCGACACCCAGGAACCTACACGGCCCTGAACCCAAGGAGCAGCAAAGTCGGCGAGAGAAAGGCAAACAACCCCTGTGAAAACCTTGGCATTTCCTGAGAGAGGACGCCGTACCTGAGAGTTCCCTTATGAACCTGAGAGCAGCCTTATGGTCGGCGGGCCATGTACAGCTCCAGCGCCTTGTGCAGCACCCGGTTCAGCGGGAAATCCCACTCCCCGAGGTACTCGACGGCCTCACCGCCCGCGCCGGCCTTGAACCGCAGCAGCCCCAGCAGGTGGTTGGACTCCTCCAGGGTGTCGGTGATGCCCCTGAAGTCGTATACGGAGGCGCCGAGTTCATGGGCGTCGGTCATCATGCGCCACTGCATGGCGTTGTTGGGCTGCACCTCGCGCCTGCGTGCGGTGGAGGCGCCGTAGGAGTACCAGACGTGGTCGCCGACGGTCAGCATCGTGGCCGCGGCGAGGACTTCGCCGTCGTGGTGGGCGAGGTAGAGGCGCATCCGGTCGGGGTCCTCGGCGGTGAGGGCGGTCCACATGCGCTGGAAGTACGGCAGCGGACGCGGGATGAACCGGTCGCGCTCGGCGGTCTCGGCGTACAGCTCGTAGAAGGCCGGCAGTTCCTCGTAACCACCCCTAGCGACCGTCACCCCCGCCTTCTCGGCCTTCTTGATGTTGCGCCGCCACTGCTGATTGAGGCCTCGATGGACGTCCTCCAACGACCGGCCGGCGAACGGCACTTGGAACACGTACCGCGGCTGCCCGGCCGCGAACCCCTCCTCACCGCCCGCCTCGGCCTGCCGCCACCCCGCTCCGCGCAGCCGTTCGGCGATCTCGACGGCCCGCGGTTCGTACGAGGTCGCCTCGGCGTCCCGCAGCCGGTGCGCGTCCGGATCGGCGATCGCGGCCTTCACCGCGTCCGCGCTCCAACGGCGTACGACGACGGGCGGGCCCATCTTCACCGTGAAGGCGCCCCGCGACTTGAGGTACGCGAGCATCGGGTCGAGCCACCGGTCGAGATCGACGTCGTACCAGTCGATGACCGGCCCCTCGGGCAGATACGCGAGGTACTTCTTCAGCTTGGGCACGGGCCGGAACAACACCAGCCCGACCCCGACCGGTTGCCCGCCCTCCTCCTCGAACCACCCCAGGCTCTCCGCCCGCCAGTCCGGCTTCACCGCGCCCCAGGAGGGGACCTGCATGTGGCTGGCGGAGGGTCGGGCCGCGACGAACGCGAGGTGCTCGTCCCGGGTGATGGGCCGGAGGCGGAGGTTCGTCATACGCGGGGCTCCCTGGCTGGTCGAATTCGTGGTCGAACCGCCAGCCTAGGCAGTCACTCCCGCCCGTCCCGCCCGCCGAACACCCCCAACGCCTCCGTGTCCGACGCCCGTGCGTTGAGGAAGTAGTCCGCCCACTCGGCGATCTCCGGGTATCCGGACTCCCGGGTGAGGCGGGTGATCGCGGCCGGGATGTCGTACGGCGTCACCCGCAGGTCCGTCCCCGGGCCCAGCAGGCACCAGTGGGCGCCCGGGCGGCCGTACGGCATGCCGACGCTCCCCGGGTTGACGATCAGGCGGCCCCCGGCGAGGCGGACGTACGGCATGTGGGTGTGGCCGCAGACCACCGTGCGGATGGTCTCGTCGAGGCCGGTGAGGACCTCCGTCCAGCGGGCGGGGCGGGAGTCGACGAGGACGACCTCCTCGTCGTCGCGGGGTGTGGCGTGGCAGAAGAGGACCCGGCCCAGGCCGCGGACAGTGAGGGTCAGGGTTTTGGGGAGCGTGGCCAGGAAGTCGATCTGGTCCGCGCGGAGGGCCTTCGCCGCGTACGGGGCGATCGGGTCGGGGATCTCGTCGCGCTCGCCCCTGCGGTACTCGACCAGTTCGCGATCCGCGTTGCCCGACAGCCACAGGACGCGGTCACCCTGTTCGCCCAACAGGTCGAGTACTTCGGACGGTTGGGGGCCGGCCGTGATGTCGCCGGTCAGGACGATGCGGTCGGCGGCGGTCACCTCCGGTTCGGCCAGGACCGCTTCCAGGGCGGGCAGGACCCCGTGGATGTCCGACAGCACGGCCACCCGGCCCACTTCGTACGTCGACGTCATCTCACTCCCCCTCCTGCTTCTCCAGCGCATCCGCCAGCACCTCCGCCAGATGCCGCCCCCGCACCCCACCCACCTGCTCCAACTGCGTACGACACGAGAAGCCGTCCGCCAGGATCACAGCGTCCGCCGGGGACTCCCGTACCGCAGGCAGCAGTTGCTCCTCCGCGCACACTGTCGACACCTCGTAGTGCCCCTTCTCGAAGCCGAAGTTGCCCGCCAACCCGCAGCATCCGCCGGCCAGTTCACCGGTCAGACCCGCGGCGGCGCGCACGCGGCGGTCGGCCGTGTCGCCCAGGACCGCGTGTTGGTGGCAGTGGGTCTGGCCGGTGACCGGACGGTCGACGTGGGGTGGGGTCCAGTCGGGGGCCAGGCGTTCCAGGGCCTCGGCGAAGGTGACGACCATCGCGGCGAGGCGGGCGGCGCGGGGGTCGTCGTGGAGGAGTTCGGGGAGGTCGGTGCGGAGGGCGGCCGCGCAGCTGGGTTCCAGGACGATGACCGCCGGCAGGTCGGCCGACTCCAGTTCCGGGAGCAGGAAGGGTTCCATCAGGTCCAGCGTGTGCCGCAACACCTCGCGGGCGCGGTCGAGTTGGCCCGTCGAGAGGTACGTCAGTCCACAGCAGACCCGGCTGCGGCGGACCCTGAGCCGCCAGGAACCGCCTGCGCCTTCGATCTCGCCGTCCGCCGACCGGTGCACGCGCCACGGCCGTGGCGGCGGCTCCAGGACCCCGACTCCCGCCGCCTCCAACACCTTTACGGCCGCCCGGCCGACCTCCGGCGAGAGGTGTTCCGTGAAGGTGTCCGGCCACAGGAACGCGGTCGGCTCGGGGATGCCGGGCCGGCCGCCCGCCCGCAGCTCCGCCCGCCACGTCCGCGCCCGCTTCCTGAACCGCCGCCGCAGCCACCGGCTGAGCGTCTCCGAGGCCACCCTCGGGATCCCCCGTTCCGGCGCGATCCCGCCCAGCCGCTTCGCCGCCCACGCCAACGGCCGTACGGAAGCAAGGGCGTTGACGAGTGGCGCGGTGCGCGTACGGTCCACCCAGCGCAGCCAGACCGGCAGCCACCCCATGCTGTAGTGGGCGGCCGGGCGGCGCCGTCCGGCGTAGTGGTGGTGCAGGAACTCCGCCTTGTACGTGGCCATGTCGACCTCGACCGGGCAGTCGGAGCGGCACCCCTTGCAGGACAGGCACAGGTCCAGCGCGTCCCGGACCTCGGTCGACCGCCAGCCGTCCGTCACCACCTCACCGGCGAGCATCTCGTGCAGCAACCGGGCACGCCCGCGCGTGGAGTGCGTCTCGTCGCCGGTGGCCCGGAAGGACGGGCACATGACGGCGGAGCCGGTCACCGACGTCGTACGGCATTTCGCGACCCCCACGCAGCGGCGGACCGCCGCCGAGAAGTCGCCGCCGTCGGACGGGTAGCCGAAGGCGACGTCGACCGGTTCGCGGGGCAGGACGGCGAAGCGGAGGTTCGCGTCGAGGGGGGCCGGGCGGACCAGCATGCCGGGGTTGAGGAGGTCGTCGGGGTCCCAGACGCCCTTCACGCGCGCGAAGAGATCGACCATCTCGGCGCCGTACATCTTCGGCAGCAACTCGGCCCGGGCCTGGCCGTCCCCGTGCTCCCCGGACAGCGATCCGCCGTGCGCCACGACGACTTCGGCCAGCTCCTCCGAGAAGCGCCGGAAGCGGGCGACGCCCGGTTCCGTCAGCAGGTCGAAGTCGATGCGGACGTGGATGCAGCCGTCCCCGAAGTGCCCGTACGGCGTACCGCGCAGCCCGTGGGCGGTCAACAGGGCGCGGAAGTCCCGGAGATACGCGCCCAGTCGCTCCGGCGGCACCGCGCAGTCCTCCCACCCCGGCCAGGCCTCGCTGCCGTCCGGCATCCGCGTCGCCGTACCGCTGGCGTCCTCCCGGATGCGCCACAGCGCCCGCTGCCGGCCGGCGTCGGTGACGACGAGCGCGTCGACCACGTCGGCGGCCCGCACGATCGACTCCGCACGCGCGCGTGCCTCCCCCTCCGACTCCCCGCCCGTCTCCACGAACAGCCAGGCTCCGCCCCGCGGCAGCCCGACCGCGTCCGCGGGCACCAGATCGGCCGCCATGCCCTCGACCGTCAGGGGGTGGTGGGGCAACAACCCGGCCGCTGCCTCGGCGGCGGCGCCCTCCTCGGCGTAACCCAACACGGCCAACGCACGCGCGCGTGGCGCCTCGACGAGCCGTACGACCGCCTCGGTGAGAATCCCGAGCGTGCCCTCGCTGCCGCAGAAGGAACGGGCGACATCGGCGCCCTTCTCCGGCAGCAACGCGTCCAGCGCGTATCCGGAGATACGGCGGGGCAGCTCCGGAAACCCGGTCCGCAACCGCGCCAACTCCCCCTCCACCAGCGCCCGCAGTCCGTCCGGCGCACCGGCCCAACCCGGCCCGAGCCGCAGCCGCTCGCCGCGCGCGGTGACGACGTCCAGCTCGCGCACGCTGTCGGCGGTCGTCCCCCACGCGACGCTGTGCGAGCCGCAGGAGTTGTTGCCGATCATTCCGCCGAGCGTGCAGCGGCTGTGCGTGGAGGGGTCGGGCCCGAAGCGGAGCCCGTGCGGGGCGGCGGCGTCCTGGAGACGGTCGAGGACGAGGCCGGGCTGGACGACGGCGGTCCGTGCCTCCGGGTCGAGCGTCAACATGCGGTTCATGTGGCGGGTGAAATCCAGTACGACTCCGGTGCCGGTGGCCTGCCCGGCGATGGAGGTGCCTCCGCCACGGGCCACGACCGGCACGCCCTGCTCGCGGCACACCTCCAGTACGGCGGCCACGTCGTCGGCGTCCCGCGGGGCGACGACCCCGAGCGGGACCCGGCGGTAGTTGGACGCGTCCATGGTGGTCAGCGCACGGGCGGTGACGTCGAAGCGCACCTCGCCCTGGACGACCCTGCGCAGCGCTGCCTGGAGATCCGTCATGGCTCCAGCAAACCAAAGACTCCGTCTCACCGGACGGACGAGGTTTCACCCAGGTTTCCTCCAGCGGCTAACCTCCCTCTCGTGGCTGAGATCCAGATCCCCTCTGACATCAAGCCCGCGGACGGACGTTTCGGCGCGGGACCCTCCAAGGTGCGGACGGAGGCGCTGGACGCCCTGGCCGCCACCGGTACGTCACTCCTCGGCACCTCCCACCGGCAGGCCCCGGTGAAGAACCTGGTCGGCCGGGTTCGCGAGGGCATCTCCGAGCTGTTCCAGCTGCCGGACGGCTACGAGGTCGTCCTCGGCAACGGCGGCTCCACCGCCTTCTGGGACGTGGCGACGCACGGTCTGATCGAGAACAAGTCGCAGCACCTGACCTTCGGCGAGTTCAGCTCGAAGTTCGCCAAGGCGGCCAAGCTGGCCCCGTGGCTGGCCGAGCCGACCGTCATCGCCTCCGACCCCGGCACGCACCCGGAGCCGGCCGCGGAGGCGGGCGTGGACGTCTACGCCTTCACGCACAACGAGACGTCGACGGGCGTCGCGGCCCCCGTCAAGCGGGTCGCGGGTGCCGACGAGGGCGCACTGGTCGTGGTCGACGCCACGTCCGGCGCGGGCGGTCTCCCGGTGGACGTCTCGGAGACGGACGTCTACTACTTCGCCCCGCAGAAGTCCTTCGCCTCCGACGGCGGCCTGTGGATCGGCGTCTTCTCGCCGGCCGCGATCGAGCGTGCGGAGCGTATCCACGCGTCCGGCCGCCACGTACCGGAGTTCTTCTCGCTCCCGACGGCGATCGACAACTCCCGCAAGAACCAGACGTACAACACCCCGGCGCTGTCCACCCTGTTCCTCCTCGACGAGCAGCTGAAGTGGATCAACGGCCAGGGCGGCCTGGCCTGGTCGACGTCCCGCACGAAGGACTCCTCGACCCGCCTCTACACCTGGGCGGAGGAGTCCAAGTACGCGACCCCGTTCGTCGCGGACGCCGCCAAGCGCTCCCAGGTCATCGGCACGATCGACTTCGCCGACGAGATCGACGCGGCGGCCGTCGCCAAGGTCCTGCGCGCGAACGGCATCGTCGACACCGAGCCGTACCGCAAGCTGGGCCGCAACCAGCTGCGCGTGGCGATGTTCCCGGCGATCGACCCGGCGGACGTCGAGGCGCTGACGAAGTGCGTCGACTACGTCATCGAGAAGCTGTAGCAGTCGTCCAGTTCAATGGCTCTACGCCGATGAGAGGCGCCCCGCGGACCAACTGCGGGGCGCCTCTTCCGTGTTCGCGGCCGCCGCCCTCGCCCCTTCACTCCTCGTCCGTGAGCGACAGGGCGTCGGCGATGATGCGGGTGGCGAAGTCGGGGTCGTCGGTCATGCGGTTGATGTGCTCCGCGAGCAGGAAGGCGGTGGCTTCCAGGGGGTTCATCTCGTCCGCGGTCCAGTCCCCGTACTGGTTGCGCCAGAGGTTGGGGCTCAGGCCGATGCCGGCGGCCACGACCAGGCCGCTCATGGTGGGGATGACCTCGGAGGGAACGCTCTTGGGCATCCTGCGCAACGTGGCCACGAGGGTCGGCACCACGTACTCGATGACGTCCTTGTCCTGGGCCTCGTGGGCCTTCCGCAGCCACGTCATGAACATGTAGATGAGGGTGCACGTGCCGTCCAGCACGTCATCGACTCCCCCGGGGCCCAGCGACGCCGCGAACTGGTTGATCAGCTCCTGCTGTTCGGGGTCCATCGCGGTCTTGCCGGCATGGATGCTCTTGAGCCGGGAGTCGACCATCATGAGGGCCGCGCCCACATCTCCGACAGGAGCGTGTTCGGGGCCGCAGGGCGATGACACAGGATTCCTCCCCAGGTACCCGCCATGAACAGCGGGGCATATCCGTACAGTAGTCGGCCGGTGACACGCGGGTCGGCGGCTTGACGCCTTTACCTCGGCGGCGACTTCGTCGAGCCTGGGACCCGTTCCGCAGCCCGATCCACATGAAGATCCGCACCGGGAGACAAAGCCGATGGACATGTTCCTCACGCTCGTGAGCGGCATCGCCTGGACGATCGTGTACATCGAGGCGAGCCGGATGGGGCTGCGCGACCGCACCTACGCGATTCCGGCCGTGGCGCTGGGGCTGAACTTCGCCTGGGAGTGGACGTACGCGGTGCGCAGCCTGGTCGTCGACCCGTCCGTGCAGGGTGGCGTCAATCTGGTGTGGGGCATTGCCGATCTCGTGATCGTCTACACGTTCTTCCGGTACGGGCGGGCCGAGTTCCCGGCCTTCGTCGCACGCTGGATGTTCGTCGGCTGGGGTGTGGTGCTGTTCGGGATGTCGTTCGCCGTGCAGTGGCTGTTCCTCGCGAGGTTCGGCGCGGAGGACGGGGCCGCCTACTCGGCGTTTCTCCAGAACCTGCTGATGTCGGGCCTGTTCATCGCGATGTTCGTCGCGCGGCGCGGACTGCGCGGGCAATCGGTGACGATCGCCGTGGCCAAGTGGCTCGGCACGCTCGCGCCCACGATCCTTTTCGGCGCCCTTGAGCACGACGGGTTCCTGCTCGGCCTCGGCATCATGTGCAGCGTGCTCGACCTGGTCTACATCGGGCTGTGCGTACGGGCGAAGCGGGACGGCGGCATGGGTGACGTACCCGAACCCGAACCCCGCACCGTGACAAATCGGGCCGACAGTGCCTCTATGGAGGTATGACCGGTTCGAGCACGAACCCCGAGTTCGATCCCTTCGTCAAGCAGTACGCCGTCCTGCTCACCACCCACAAACGGGACGGCACGAGCGTCGGCACCCCGGTGAACCTGGCCGTCGAAGGCGACCACGCGTACTTCCGCACACCGGGCAGCGCCTGGAAGGCCAAGCGGATCCGCAACAACCCCGAGGTGGAAATCGCCCCCTCCACCGTCCGCGGCAAGCGGACCGGCCCGGAGATCCACGCCCGCGCCCGGCTGCTCGACCACGGCAGCCCGGAGGACAGGCACGCGGCGAAGCTGCTGCGCCACAAGCACCCATTCCTGCAAGGGGTGTTGGTGCCGCTGGCCCACAAGGCGATGCGGACGCCCACGCTGCACTACGAGGTACGGCCCGTGGAAGAGACGGTGGGCGACGGCACGTAGCGCCCCCGCCCCTCAGTTACGGCGAGTCAGCCGTCGCAGGCCGAGGAAAGCCGCAAACACGACGGCCACCGCCACGGCACCGACCTTGATCCCGCTGCCGGTACCCCCGCTGTCGTCGCCGCTCGCCGAACTCCCGCCCGAAGAAGGCGACTTGCCCGACCCGCCCCCACCGCCCGGCGCGTCCTCCGCCTGGACCGAACTGTCGGAGCCCTCGCTGCCGTACAGGAGCTTGGTGCCGTCGTCGGTGTAGGTGACGGACTCGCCCTGGCCCTGGAGGGGCACGTTGAGGCGGCCTGCCCGCTTGATCTTCCCGCCGTTCCAGTCGTAGTAGATGCCGCCGAAGTAGCCGCGCACGGCGAGTTGCTTGCCGTTCGGGGAGATGGCGGCATCCGTGGCCCAGAGGTCGACCGTGGCGACGGGCTTGAAGATGTTGGTGCCGGAGGCGGAGAGCTTGGCCGGGCCCTCGTACAGGTGCCCGCCGTCCTCGTTCTTGTCGATGATGTACGCGCGGCCGGTCTTCGGGTCGACGACGAGCGACTCGGCGTTACGGGGCCCGTCCGAGTACTTCACGATGTACTGCGTGGCCCGCAGGGTCTGGTCCTTGAGTACCTTCGGCTCGGGCAGCCGGTAGATCCACACGTACGGCCAGGTGCCGCCGAGGTTGTCGCCGATGTCGCCGACGTAGATCTGGTTGTCGGGCCCGATGGAGATCGCCTCGACGTCACGCGGCGAGCCGATGCCGGTGAGCGTGAGCCGGGCGACGGTCTCGCCGGTGGCGCTGTCGACGGCGTAGAGGTAGGGCCCGTCGTCGCTGTCGTTGTGGGTCCAGTAGATGCCGGGGTGCAGTCGGGAGGCGGCGAGACCGCTGGACTCCGTGATGCGTGAGTCCTTGATGGTGAATCCCTTGTCACCGTCGGCGGCGGAAGCGGGCAGCGCGAAGGCAGCCACGAGCAGGACCCCGGCGAGGAGGGCGAACGGTCGGCGCATGCCTCAAGCCTGCCATCCCGCGCCCGCGTTCCGGCGGGGTGACGAGCCTCAGCGGGTGCCAGCGGGCCCCGGGCCTCAGTGAGGTGTCCGGCTTCACACGCCACCCGGCCCTCCGGCCGCCGCCGATCGTCCATCATGAGCGGATGCTCAGGTTCATGCCCGTCGGCGACTCCCAGACGATCGGAAGCGCCGGCGAACACACTTGGCGTTACCGGATGTGGCAGCACCTGCGCGACACATACGGCGGCCCGTTCACGCTGGTCGGCCCGCGCGAGACGCTGTATGACAAGGCGACGGACACGCCGACCTCGTACGAGTACGCCGAACCGGACTTCCCCCGCGCCCACCTGGCCGGCTGGGGCGAGGGCTGGCTGCATATGGCCCCGCTGATCGGCGAGGCGGTACGCGCCTGCCGGGCCGACGTCCTCCTGGTCGCACTGGGCCTGATCGACCTGGGCTTCTACACGAACGCGCGGCAGACCACCGACAACGTACGGGCCTTCGTGGCCGAGGCCCGCGCCGCGAAGCCGTCCGTACGGATGGTGTTCCTGCCGGTGATCCCGAACATCCGCGCCCAGACGGACGCCCCCTTCGCCGCCGAGGTCACCCTCTTCAACGAACTCCAGGCCAAGGCCGTCGCCGACCTCGACGACCCACGCTCCCCTCTCCTCCTGGCCTCCCTCCCGGAGTCGTACGACGTCAACCACGACACCTACGACGGCACCCACCCGAACGCGTCCGGCGAGCACAAGATCACGGCGGCGTTCGCGGGGGCGATGCACCAGGCGTGGGGGTGGGGCGAGGAGTACTACGGCGATGACGGTGGCGATGGGGAGGGAGATGGTGGCGTTGACGGTGCCGGCTTCGACTTCGGCTCGGTGATCTCGTCGGCCTCAATGCCTCCGCTGCCTCCGATGACCTCCACGCCCTCGATGGCCGAGACCAGGGATGCGGCACAGTCCCGCGCCTCGGGCAGAAGGTCGCCCCACCGGTCCTCCCGCAGACCGAGGTAACCGTCCCGCGCCCGCTCCAGCACCGGCCGGTGCGCCGCCGGGAGCCGTTCGAGCACCCAGTCCGCGGCGCCGTCCTTGGAACGGATGGCCCCCGTGGCGAGGGTGGACCGGACGCGGGCGAGGGTCAGCAGGACGTTGCGGGTGTCGGTGTCCAGGTCGGCCATGAGCTGCGGCACCCCGGCGACGATCCCGCGCAGGAGATCGGCGTGCGGGACGGGATCGAGGAGTTCGGCGGGCGGCGGGCCGTAGAGCGGGGTGTCTCCGAGCAGGACCATGCTGATCAACGGGGCGAGATCGGGACTGACTTCGGCCTCCGGCACGACCCCGCACTCGAACCCGCCCCGCAGCCACTCCCCGTACAGGAACTCGCAGTTGGGCGGATACCGCCAGGGCCGTACGTCGTCCTGCACGACGACGATCAACTCGACGGGCCGGTGAGCACCTCTGCCAGAGACCGCCATCAACTCCCGTACCAGCACCCGGCGTTGCCCGTCACTCATCCGCCGCCGTACGACGACGAGCACATCGAGGTCACTGTCCGGCCGCAGCCCGCCGAGAACGGCGGAGCCGTGCAGGTGGACGCCGAGCAGATCGTCCCCGAACACCTCCTGGAGGAGGGGCAGCAGCCGATACCGGGCCATCCACTCCTCGTTGAGCCGATCGGCCTGGCGTTGGTGACTGGGGGTGACCTGCCGCCCGGCCGGCAGGGCGAGCCCGAGGAAGTCGAGGACACCGTGGGTGACGGCGTGCGGATCGGCGGAGAGGTCCTCGTACCGGATGCGATGCGGTTGAACTCCGTAGGCCTCGAACCATCGCTCCCACCCGGCGTTGTGCTCCTCGATGGTCCGCATGGTGCGGGTGACGGCGTCACGGTCGAAGCGGGGCCGGTCGTCGGCGCCCTGACCTCCACCTCCAGCTCCGCCTCCGCCGATCTCCCCTTTACCGCCGATGAACCAGACCCCGGTCTGCTCGGCCCGCAGCCACGAGACGGCTTGGGCGAGGATGTCGTCCCGGTACAGATACACGAACCGGATCCGCCCGAACTCCCGCTCCAGCAGCCGCAGTTCGTTCCCGGCGAGGTCAGGATGAAGTCCCGCCAGCCTGCCGGCAAGTTCGGCGTGCGTCCCCCACATGAGCTTGGCCCCGAAGACCCCGTTACCGGTCCGGCCTTCCGCCAACGCCGCCCGCACGAAGTCCCCGTAATCCAGGGCCCCTTGAGACATATGCGCGATCCCCCACCGCTCCGACCACGCCACCTCGTCCGGCGACCGGAAGTAGGCCTGCGGGTGGCCGGCGACCCCGGTGGAGTCCAGCAGACCGAGGAGAAGCGAGCTGCCGGTTCGGGGTGTGGCGCAGATGAAGTAGGTGTCCGTGTCCGCGTTCGTCGGCTTGGTCACGGCGACCAGGGTCGGGGGTGGGGGTGGGGGCGGCAACCGAATTACGACGGTGGATGGCTTGATCACTGCGTGGCACGGTCACCGTGCGTATCGTTGTACTGCGCGGCTGCACTTGTGCGGAGGGCAGCCGGGGAGGAGCGCCACGATGACCGTCCTTGAAGACAGGATCGCGATGGCCGACGCCGACGCCAACACCAAGCGCCTGGACGAGTGGTTCGAGCGCCTTGAGCGGATGCCCGTCCCCGAAGGATTCAGGGTTGAGATCGTCGGGGGCAACGTCTTCATGACACCGCAGCGGAACACGCATTGGCAGATCATTCGCCGGATCCTGCGGGCCTTGGAAGACAGGTTCGGGGAGGATGTCCTGGTCTTCAGCGACGTGCGTGTCGATTTCCCCGGCTTCGAGAACGGCTTCTGCCCGGACATCGCCCTGCTCAAGGACGGGGCGAAGCCCGACGACACGGGCCACTGGCGCTACCAGGACGTGGAGTTCGTCGCCGAGGTGATCTCCAAGGGCACGGCGGCCAACGACTACGGCCCGAAGAGGACCGCGTACGCGGAAGCCGAAGTCCCCGTCTATGTCATCGCCGACCCCTACCAAGGGCGCTGCCACGTCTACACCGACCCCAAGGACGGCGACTACGCCGACCCCGTACGGGTGGACTTCGGCACCGACGTCGACCTGACCGGAACGGTGGTCGGCCTCGTCCTCACGACCGACAAGTTCCCCCGCGACTGACCCCCCTTGCGTAGAGCGCACTCGAAGTCGTTGGCTAGATACTCATGAAGTACACGCAGCTCGGACGCACAGGCCTCAAGGTCAGCCGACTGGTCCTCGGCACGATGAACTTCGGACCGCAGACGAACGAGGCGGACAGCCACGCGATCATGGACGCGGCGCTGGACGCGGGCATCAACTACTTCGACACCGCAAACGTGTACGGCTGGGGCGAGAACAAGGGCCGTACCGAGGAGATCGTCGGCAACTGGTTCGCCAAGAGCCCCGACCACCGCGACAAGACGGTTCTCGCCACCAAGGTCTACGGCAACATGGCCGCCGACGGCGACGCCTGGCCCAACCACGACAAGCTCTCCGCGGTCAACATCCGGCGGGCCGTGGACGCCAGTCTGAAGCGGCTGCAGACCGACTACATCGACATCTACCAGTTCCACCACGTCGACCGCGCCACCCCCTTCGAGGAGATCTGGCAGGCGATCGACACCCTGATCCAGCAGGGCAAGATCCTGTACGTCGGGTCCTCCAACTTCCCCGGCTACAAGATCGCCCAGGCGAACGAGATCGCCGCGCGGCGGGGCGGCACCATCGGCCTGGTCAGCGAGCAGTGCCTCTACAACCTCGCCGAGCGTCGCGCCGAGATGGAGGTCATCCCGGCCGCGCAGGAGTACGGCCTCGGGGTCATCCCCTGGTCGCCGCTGCAGGGCGGGGTGCTGGGCGGGGTCATCAAGAAGGAGGTCCAGGGTGGCCGACGCGCCTCCGGCCGGGCCGCCGACACCCTCGCCAACCCCACCTCACGCGCCCAGATCCAGGCCTACGAGGACCTGCTCGACAAGCACGGGATCGAGCCCGGCGAGGCCGCCCTGGCCTGGCTCCTCACCCGCCCCGGCGTGACCGGCCCGATCGTCGGCCCGCGCACCGCCGAGCAGTTGGAGTCCGCGCTGCGGGCCGTGGAGCTGGAGCTGAGCGAGGAAGTCCTCGGCTCGCTGGACGAGATCTTCCCGGGTCCCGGCCCGTCTCCGGAGGCCTTCGCCTGGTAGGAGCGGACGGCGCTCAGTCAGGTCGCGCGACTGTCGCGGTCCCCGATTCCGACGGTCCCGCGACCTGACATCCTCCTCACAACCCACCGCTAGCGTCCCGGCCATGAATCGACGCAGACGCAACAGCGGATTCACCCTGTCCCCCGGGCGCCGCCTCCTCCGGCCGGCCACGCTCGCCCTCGCCGCCACCGCCTTGCTCTGGCAGGCGGTGCTGCCCGGCGGGGCCGTGGCGCAACCGAGCAGTGGTGCGGAAACGCCTCCCGGGGCGTCGTTACGGGTGGCGACAGCGGCGTACGACCTGGGCGGCATCTACACCGACCCCGACATCAGCACGCCGCTCGACGTGTCCGCAGTGGTGCACTATCCCGCCGACCTGGGCCGCGGCGGCCGGCCCCGGCCGCTGATCGTGCAGGAGCACGGGCTCTGGTACACCTGCGCGGACCGCGAGGCCGAGCACGTCGTCGACACCACCCCGCCGCCCCCGATCCCGCCCAAGGACGGCCCGGTCCCGCCGCCCACCCCGGAGTCCGAGGCGCTGGACCGCGCCTATCACCAGCTGACGCAGTGGCCCTGCCGTCCGGGCGTCGAGCCGCTGCCGAGCGACGCGGGCTACGACTACCTCGGGGAGTACCTGGCCGCCCAGGGCTTCGTCGTGGTGTCGATCGACGCCAACGCGATCAACGCCGTGGCCGACACGGACGCGGTGACCGGCGACGAGTACGCGGCCCGGGCGAATCTGGTCAACGAGCACCTCGCGCTGTGGCAGCGGCTCGTGAGGACCGGACGGGGGCCGCTGGCGGGGAAGTTCACGGACGCGGTCACCGGCCGGCCCGCGCGGGTCGACTTCAGGGGCCGGGTCGATCTGCGCGAGGTCGGCACCATGGGCCACTCCCGCGGCGGCAAGGGCGTGCTGTACCAGGCCGCCGACGTGCACCGCGACCAGTGGCCGGCCGGCGTCGAGATCAAGGCGGTGGCCGCGGTGGCGCCCGTCTACGACTGGTCGGACGGCGCCGATCACAACGCCACCCTCGTCACCCGCGCGGCCGTCGCCGGCCTGACCGGAACCTGTGACGCGTCCGGCGGAAACAGCACGCCCTATTTCGACAACGCCCTCGGCAGGAACCACACCGGCCTCTACGACTTCAAGGTGCACGGCGCGGAGCACAACTACTTCAACACCCAGTGGTCACCGCGGAGCGGCCAGGTCATGGCGTCCGACGACGCGGAGCCGTACGGCGAGGAGGGCTCCGGGCTGTGCACCGAGCGGGACACCCGGACCGGGGAACGTGAACTCACCGAGGCGCAGCAGCGCCGGGTCGCCGAGGTCTACCTCTCGGCCTTCTTCCGGCGCCATCTGCTGAACGACACCCGGACGGACCCGGTCCTGCGCGGCGACGGCCACCCCTTGGCGGACGTGACCCGGATCGACGTACAGGCGGGATAGCGGGCTACCTGTTTGCCGCGGCCGCCACCGCGACGACGACGAACAACAGCACAAGCACACCGGCCATGATCCGGTTCCGGGTTTTGGGGTCCACGCCCCGAGCCTAACCGTCCGCGCCGAGCGCCCAGCGGGCGACCGCCTCGTACCGCGGCTCCTCCCCCGACACCCCCGCCGCCCCCGCCCTCGGCAGGTTGCTGCGTACGAGGACCACCTCGCCCACCGTCCACTCCCGCCCCGCGAACTCATCGAACCGCGCCAGATACGACCGCACGTCCACCGCCTCCCGACTCCGCGCCACGGTCAGGTGGGCCCGATACCGCCGGTGCTCCCCCATCCCCACCCCCGCCTCCCGCGCGGCCCCCTCACACCGCTCGGCCAGCAGCCCCATCGCCGCCAGGTCCCCCTCCACCCCGACCCACAACGCCCGCCCCTGCCCGAACTCCCCGCCCCCGCGCACCGCCAGCCCGAACGGCTCGCCCGCCCGCGCCACCCGCTCCAGCCGGGCCGACAGTTCCGGTACGACGTCGTCGTGGACCTCGCCGTAGAAGGCGAGCGTGAAGTGCCAGCCGGGCCGGCCCGTCCAGCGCAGCCCGTCCGCGCCCGGCAGCCGCCTCAACTCGTCGACCGCCGAGCCGAGTTCGGCCAGCACGCTCTCTGGTGGCAACAGCGCCGCGAAGAGTCTCATGGCGTCACCCTTCCAGGGCATGGATCACCCGGCCAACTCGCCCTGGAACGAACGGGAGTGGTCACCTAGCCTGCCCCCATGACGAACCGGGAGATCAGCATCAGAGCCGGCGGGCCCGACGACATCCCCGCGATCCTCGGCATGTTCGACAGCGCCATGGAGTGGCTCGTGGCGCAGGGGCGGACCGGGCAGTGGGGCAGCACGCTCTGGTCGGACAGCCCCAAGACCGTGGAGCTGGTGACCGGTTACGTCACCCGGGGCGCGGCCTTCGTCGCGGAACTGGACGGCGTACCGGCGGGGACTCTGAGCCTCACCGACGGTCCCGGGACGTATCTGCCGCCCGTCGACGAACCCGAGCGGTACGTCCATCTCCTCGCCTCCGACCGCCGCTTCAAGGGCCGGGGCGTCGGCGCCGCGCTGCTCGCGCACGCCGTCGAGGAGACCCGGCGGGCCGGCGTCTCCCTGCTGCGCGTGGACTGTTACGCGGGCGACGACGGCAAGCTCGTCCGCTACTACGAGAGCAACGGCTTCACCCGCACCGAGGCCTTCACGGGCACGGACGACTGGCCGGGACAGATCCTGGCCCGAAGGGTCTAGCCCGCGCCGTCAGGCCGCCGCAGGCACCGGCTCCTTCTCTTGCCGCTCCCGCGGCACGAAGCGGACGTGCGGGTGGCCGCGGTTCCAGCCGACCGACAGGCGGAGGTTGCCGACGCGGGCCAGGACCAGGCCGATCGTCAGGGCCGCGAGGGCCGAGATCGCGCCGCCCACCGCGAGGCCCGCGCGGACGCCGTACGCGTCCGTGACCCAGCCGGCGATCGGTGCGCCCACCGGGGAGCCGCCCAGGAAGACCATCATGTAGAGGGCGAGCACGCGGCCGCGCATGGCCGGGTCGGTGCTCATCTGGATGCTGGTGTTGGCGGTGACGTTGACCGTCATGCCGAACATGCCGATCGGGGCCATGAGGAGGGCGAAGAGCCAGAGGCTGGGGGCTGCCGCCGCGGCGAGTTCCATCGCGCCGAAGGCGACCGCCGCCGCGATCATCACCCGCATCTTGGCCGTGCCGCGTCGGGCCGCGAGCAGCGCGCCGCCCAGGGAGCCGACCGCCATCAGCGTGTTGAAGAGGCTGTAGGAGCCGGCGCCCGCGTGGAAGACGTCGTCCGCGAAGGCCGAGAGGTAGACCGGGAAGTTGAAGCCGAAGGTGCCGATGAAGCCGACCAGGACGATGGTCCACATCAGGTCGGGGCGCCCGGCGACGTACTGGAGTCCTTCTCGTAGTTGGCCCTTGGCGCGCGGGGCACGCTCGACGACGTGCAGTTCGCGGGCCTTCATGAGGAGCAGGCCGGTGATGGGCGCGACGAAGGACAGGCCGTTGAAGAGGAACGCCCAGCCGGTGCCGACGCCGGTGATCATCAGGCCCGCGACGGCGGGGCCGACCAGGCGGGCGGACTGGAAGTTGGCGGAGTTGAGGCTGACCGCGTTCTGCAGCTGGTCCGGGCCGACCATCTCGGAGACGAAGGACTGGCGGGCCGGGTTGTCCATGACCGTGGCCATTCCGGCGGCGAAGGCGGCGAGGTAGACGTGCCAGACCTGGACGTGGCCGGAGAGGGTGAGAGCGGCGAGCGCGAGGCCGATGAGGCCCATCGAGGTCTGCGTGAACAGCAGCGTGCGGCGCTTGGGCAGCCGGTCGACGAGGACACCGCCGTAGAGACCGAAGAGCAGCATCGGCAGGAACTGCAGGGCCGTCGTGACGCCGACGGCGGTCGCGGAGCCGGTGAGGCTGAGGACCAGCCAGTCCTGGGCGATGCGCTGCATCCAGGTGCCGATGTTGGAGACGACCTGGCCGGAGAAGAACAGGCGGTAGTTCCTGACCCGGAGGGAGGAGAACATCGAGGACTTCGAGGACTTCGAGGACTTGGCCGAGGCCGCATCAGGGGTGGGCGGGGATTCGTGGGTGGACGGTGCGGGGGCGGAGTCTGCTCCGGGTCCCGAACTCAAAAGTGTCGCCTCCTTGTTGGCACTGCTTACAGGTGTGCGAGCTTCTCCAGCACGGGGGCGGCGGCGCGGAGTTTCGCCCACTCGTCCTCGTCGAGATCCTCGACCAAGGTGGCCAGGAAGGCGTTGCGCTTGGCGCGGCTCTCCTCGAGCATGGCCTCGGCCTGCTCGGTCTTGGTGACGACCTTCTGGCGCCGGTCCTCGGGGTGCGGCTCCAGCCGGACCAGTCCCTTGGCCTCCAGCAGCGCCACGATGCGGGTCATCGACGGCGGCTGCACGTGCTCCTTGCGGGCGAGTTCGCCCGGCGTGGCACTGCCGCAGTTCGACAGGGTGCCCAGCACCGACATCTCGGTGGGGCTCAGCGACTCGTCGACCCGTTGGTGCTTGAGTCGGCGTGACAGCCGCATGACAGCTGATCGAAGCGAGTTCACGGCGGCTGCGTCGTCGCCATGGGTAAGGTCCGGCATGTCCTTAGCGTAACTCATTACCCTCCCTAAAGACCACCTGCGACACGCGAGATGCCCATGGCCCCCGTCACCGAACCCTTTCGTCACCCATATGAGTGAGCCAGAACGCGAAAGCGAGGCACGCCCCGCGGTGCTCCCGCGACCCTCGTCTCCATGGGGACCAGCGTGCTCAGCCTGCGGATAGACGGGGAGCTGCTCGACCGGCTCCGGGACCATGCGGCAAAAAGGGGAATGAGCGTCCAGGACTACGTCGTCCAGACGCTCATTCGCGACGACTTCGACGAGCGGTTCCAGACCGCCGTCGAGGAGACAGAGAAGTTCTACGGGGTTCCGTGAGCCGAGTTCACACGACGGGCCGGGCTCACGTGAACCGAGTTCACACGCGCGCGCCGTCGGCGCCGATCACGTCAGACCCAGGGCCGGCATCAGGTAGTAGAAGCCGAAGACCGCCGCCACGACGTACATGGCCACCGGAATCTCGCGCCCGCGCCCGGCGGCCAGCCGCAGGACCACGAAGGTGATGAAGCCCATCCCGATGCCGTTGGTGATCGAGTAGGTGAAGGGCATCATCACCATCGTGACGAAGGCCGGGATCGCGATGGTGTGGTCGGCCCAGTCGATCTCCTTGACCGAGCCGGCCAGGATCAGGAAGCCCACCGCGAGCAGGGCCGGGGTGGCCGCCTGGGAGGGGACCATCGTGGCCACGGGCGTCAGGAACAGCGCGACGGCGAACAGCGCACCGGTGACGACGTTCGCGAAGCCGGTGCGCGCGCCCTCGCCGACGCCCGCCGTGGACTCCACGAAGCAGGTGGTCGCCGAGGAGGAGCTGGCGCCGCCGACGGCGACCGCGATGCCGTCGACGAAGAGGACCTTGTTGATGCCGGGCATCTGACCCTCGGCGTCGGTCAGCTTCGCCTCGTCCGAGACGCCCATGATCGTGCCCATCGCGTCGAAGAAGCACGACAGCAGCACGGTGAAGACGAACAGGACGCCGGTCAGCACCCCGACCTTGTCGAAGCCGCCGAACAGGCTGAACTTGCCGATCAGCCCGAAGTCCGGGGTGGCGACCGGGTTGCCGGGCCACTTCGGGGTGGTCAGGCCCCAGGACGGGATCGTCGCGACGGCGTTGACGATCACGGCGAGGACCGTCATCGCGACGATCGAGATCAGGATCGCACCGGAGACCTTGCGGACGATCAGCGCGAGGGTGAGCAGCGCGCCCAGGACGAAGACCAGCACCGGCCAGCCGTTGAGGTGGCCGTCGCCGCCGAGCTGGAGCGGGACGGTGGTCTGGGCGGCGTCCGGGATGCGGGAGACGAAGCCGGAGTCGACCAGGCCGATCAGCATGATGAACAGGCCGATACCGATGGCGATGGCCTTGCGCAGGCCGAAGGGGACGGCGTTCATCACGCGCTCGCGCAGCCCGGTGGCGACCAGCAGCATCACGACGAGGCCGGCCAGCACGACCATGCCCATGGCGTCCGGCCAGGACATCCGGGGTGCGAGCTGGAGCGCGACGACCGAGTTCACGCCGAGACCGGCGGCGAGCGCGATCGGTACGTTGCCGATGACGCCCATGAGCAGGGTGGTGAAGGCCGCCGTCACGGCCGTCGCGGTGACCAGCTGACCGTTGTCCAGCTGGTGCCCGTACATGTCCTTCGCGCTGCCCAGGATGATCGGGTTCAGCACGATGATGTAGGCCATCGCGAAGAAGGTGGCGAAGCCGCCACGGATCTCACGGGGCAGCGTGGAGCCACGCTCGGAGATCTTGAAGTAGCGGTCGAGTGCGCCGGAAGCGGTGGCCATTGGAGGTTCCTACGAGCAGAAGTGGACAAACGGAAAACGGTTTCAGTATGAACATATGACGTCGTCAGCGCCATCTCCGCGCGTAGACGCAAACGCCTCGTAAGCTGTGCGCATGGCGAAGTGGACACCAACGCACGAGGCGCCGGAGCCCCTGGAGGGCCCCGTGGTCGCCACCATCACCGGCCTCACGGCCGTCTGGTTCGTCCTCTTCCTGGTCCAGCTCCCCTTCTACGGCTGGTTCGACGACCACGGGCACCTGTGGTGGCTGTGGACCTGCCTGGCCGGCGGCGGACTCGGCTTCATCGGCATCTGGTACGTCCGTGGCCGCGACGCGGCCCTCAAGCGGATGGCGGCAGCGGACGCGGGAGCCGCGTCGGACCCGGGGCCCGGGTCGGGCGCGTAGCCCCTACAACCACGGCAGGACATGGCTCCTCCCCAGGTCGGATCTTCCGCCCACTCGGCGGGTGAAGCCGCAAATCCGCACGTACCGTCGGAGGCATGACGCACATCGACGCCGGCGCCGAGCTCGACCCTGTGCACCCGGTACCCCTGCCGGAGACGGCGCGTGGGCTGAGTGCCGCCGAGGTCGCCGAGCGGGTGGCGCGCGGGCAGGTCAACGACGTACCCGTCCGCAGCAGTCGGTCGATGGGCGAGATCGTCCGGGCCAACGTGTTCACCCGGTTCAACGCGATCATCGGCGTGCTCTGGCTGATCATGCTGTTCGTCGCGCCCGTCCAGGACAGCCTGTTCGGGTACGTGATCCTCGCCAACACTGGCATCGGGATCGTGCAGGAGTGGCGGGCGAAGAAGACGCTCGACTCGCTGGCGGTGATCGGGGAGTCCAAGCCGACGGTACGGCGGGACGGGACCGCGGCCGAGGTCAGCACGTCGGAGATCGTGCTGGACGACCTGATCGAGATCGGGCCCGGGGACAAGGCGGCCGTCGACGGCGTGTGCGTCGAGGCCGACGGCCTGGAGATCGACGAGTCGCTGCTCACCGGCGAGGCGGACCCGGTGGTGAAGCGTCCCGGCGACCAGGTGATGTCGGGCAGCTTCGTGGTGGCCGGCGGCGGCGCGTTCAGAGCGACCAAGGTGGGCCGCGAGGCCTACGCCGCCCAACTCGCCGAAGAGGCCTCCCGGTTCACGCTCGTCCACTCCGAACTGCGCTCCGGCATCTCCACGATCCTCAAGTACGTGACGTGGATGATGATCCCGACCGCGATCGGCCTGGTCATCAGCCAGCTGTTCGTGAAGGACAACGACCTCAAGGACTCGATCGCGCGGACCGTCGGCGGCATCGTGCCGATGGTCCCGGAGGGCCTGGTCCTGCTCACCTCCGTCGCCTTCGCGATAGGCGTCATCCGCCTTGGCCGGAAACAGTGCCTGGTTCAGGAGCTCCCCGCCATCGAGGGCCTCGCCCGGATCGACACCGTCTGCCTCGACAAGACCGGCACCCTCACCGAGGGCGGCATGGACGTCACCGAACTCCGGCCCCTGCAGGGCACGGACGAGGCGTACGTACGCAAAGTGCTGGGCGCCCTCGGCGAGTCCGACCCGCGCCCCAACGCCTCCCTCCAGGCGATCATCGACGCCTACCCGGACGCCGAGGACTGGCGCTGTACCCGGTCCCTGCCCTTCTCCTCGGCCCGCAAGTACAGCGGCGCCCGCTTCAGCGAGGGCGACGGCGAGACCAGTACGTGGCTGCTGGGCGCGCCGGACGTGCTGCTGGACCCCGCCGACCCCGCCCTCGCCGAGACCGTCCGCCTGAACGAACAGGGCCTGCGCGTCCTGCTGTTGGCCCGGGTCACCGGCGACCTGGACGACCCCGAGGCGGCCCGGGGCGCCAAGCCGGCCGCCCTCGTAGTACTGGAGCAGCGGCTGCGCCCCGACGCGGCCGAGACCCTGCGCTACTTCGCCGAGCAGGACGTGCACGCCAAGGTCATCTCCGGCGACAACGCGGTGTCGGTGGGCGCGGTGGCGGCGAAACTGGGCCTGACGGGCACGACGGTCGACGCCCGCCAACTCCCCACCTCCCAGGAGGAGATGGCGACGGCCCTCGACGAGGGCACGGTGTTCGGGCGGGTCACCCCGCAGCAGAAGCGGGACATGGTGGGCGCGCTGCAGTCACGCGGGCACACGGTCGCGATGACCGGCGACGGCGTGAACGACGTACTCGCCCTCAAGGACGCCGACATCGGCGTCTCCATGGGCTCGGGCTCGGAGGCCACCCGGGCGGTCGCGCAGATCGTGCTGCTCAACAACAGTTTCGCGACGCTGCCTTCGGTGGTCGCGGAGGGGCGCCGGGTCATCGGCAACATCACCCGGGTCGCGACCCTGTTCCTGGTGAAGACGGTCTACTCGGTGCTGCTGGCCATCCTGGTGGTCTGCTTCCAGGTCGAATACCCGTTCCTGCCACGGCACTTGACCCTCCTGTCCACCCTCACCATCGGCATCCCGGCCTTCTTCCTCGCCCTGGCCCCCAACAAGGAGCGGGCGAAGCCGCACTTCGTACGGCGGGTGATGCGGTACTCGATCCCGGGCGGGGTGGTGGCCGGGGTGGCGACCTTCGTGACGTACATGATCGCCCGTCACCACTACACGGGCGAGGGGGCGTTGGACGCGGAGACCAGCGCGGCGACACTCACGCTGTTCCTGATCTCGATGTGGGTCCTGGCGATCATCGCCCGCCCCTACACCTGGTGGCGCGTGGCCCTGGTGGCGTCGATGGCCGCGGCCTTCGTCCTCGTACTGATCGTGCCCTGGCTCCAGCACTTCTTCGCGCTGAAGCTGGTGGGCGTGACGATGCCGTGGATCGCGGTCGGCATCTCGGCGGTGGCGGCGGTCGCCCTGGAGGTGGTGTGGAGGGTGGTCGACCGCCGGTTCCCCGACTAGGGCCTGTCCGGCGAATGCGGATGCCGGATCAGGCCCTGGCGCGGCCTACTTCACGTCGACGTAGTCGCCCGCCGCGCTGACCGCGGGGGTCGTGGTGGTGCCCGCGAAGGTGAAGCGGAAGTACCCGTCGACCGTGGCCTTGGTGGTGGTCTTCAGGGTGCCCGTCGAGGTCGACGTGATGCCCTTGACGTTGGTGTACGTGCTGGAGGTCTTCTTGCGGAACTGCAGCACGACCTTCTGGGTGGCGTAACCGGCGTACTTGCCGGTCTCCCAGTTGGCGCGGCTGAGCTTGCCCGTGACGGTGACGGTCTTGCCCTTCTTGACCGGCTCCGGCGCGGCGTTGACCGTCAGCTGCGAGGCGCGCTGGACGAGGCTGGAGCCGAGGCCGCCCTGGTCGGAGATGTCGCCGGTGCTGTACTGCAGGGCGAGCCCGCCCGCGGACCACTTGCCGGCGTCGGTGTTGATCAGGTCGCCCTCGCCCGGGTAGACGTCGATCTTGCCGGAGCAGCTGGCGGTGGTGTCCGAGGTCGCGGTGCAGGTCGCCGGGAGCTGGCCGAACAGCACGTTGTCCGGGGCGTCGAAGCTGCCCTTGTAGAGGTACGGGCCGTTGTCGAAGTCGTCCGACGTGATGTCGTAGTTCGCGCCGTGGGTCAGCGTGTAGGTGACCGTGGTGGAGACGTGGGCCGAGGTGCCCACCTTGACCGCCTTGGCGACCTTGAGGTTCGAGAAGGTGACGCCCAGGTCGGCCGCGGTCGCGTCGGCGGCGAGCGCGGACTTGGCGGAGCTCGCGGACTGACCGGAGTGCGCGGCAAGGACCTTCGCGGCCTCCGCCTGGTGCGACCAGGCCGAGTCGGCGGCCTGCGAGGCCGGCGCGACGAAGGCGGAGAGGGCCAGGGCGCCGGTGACGGCGGCCACGGTGGCTCGTATACGCATGTGTTTCCCTCAGGGGGAGAAAGTGAAGGTGGAGTCTCTTGACCCACCGAGTGAGAGTCGTGATGGATGTGTCGGGTTGTACGGCCATCAAGGATTTGGCATGAGAATTACGTGAACATGGCGAAGGCCATGCCCGGAGCCCCTGCCGATGGCCTCGCCGGCACGCGAAGTCCCTGTCCGGCACGCGGAGACGGCCGCCCGGAGTCTCCCTCCGGGGCGGCCGTCCCTCACACCGCCGTCGGCCTACTTCACGTCGACGTAGTCACCCGCGGCGCTGACCGCCGGGGTGGTCGCGGTGCCCGCGAAGACGAAGCGGTAGTACCCGTCGACCGTGGCCTTGGTGGTGGTCTTCAGGGTGCCCGTCGAGGTCGTCTTGATGCCCTTGACGTTGGTGTAGGTGCTGGAGGTCTTCTTGCGGAACTGCAGCACCACCTTCTGGGTGGCGTAACCGTGGTACTTCAGGTCGTCCCAGTTGGCGCGGGTGAGCTTGCCCGTGACGGTGACGGTCTTGCCCTTCTTCACCGGCTCGGGCGCGGCGTTGACCGTCAGCTTCGAGAAGCGCTGGAGCTTGGTCGAGCCGACCTTGTCCTGGGCTCCGAACCCGACCTTGCTCAGGTCGATGTCGTCGTCCAGCGGGTCCTGGTCGTTCCAGTCGATGACGTAGCCGTCGGCCTTCCAGCTGGTCGCGTCCGCGTTGCCGAACAGGTCGATCGTCGGGTAGACGTCGATGGTGCCCTTGCAGGTGGACGTCGTCGTCGTGGCCGCGGTGCAGACGGGCCAGTCGTCACCGATCAGGTAGTTGTCCGGGTCGTCGTAGGAGCCGCGGTAGATCTCGACGTCCACCCAGATGTCGGGGGCGTTGAGGTCGAGGCCCTCGTCGTGGGTGACGGTGTAGGTCACCGGGACGGAGACGTGGCCGCTGACGCCCGCGACGATCGGCTTGCCCTTGTTGATCTTCACGTTGGAGAACGCGACGTTCAGCGCGTACGGGGTGCCGGTGTCCGCGGCGGCGGACGCGCTGACGCCGGACTTGCCGGCCGCGGAGGCACCGTCGGCCGCCTCGCGGACGGTCTGCGCGGCCTTCACGAGCTGGTCCTTACCCAGCGGCGAACCGTCGGCGTGCGCGGCAGGGACGACGAGGGCGGAGAGGGCCAGGGCGCCGGAGACGGCGGCCACGGTGGCGCGAATACGCATGGGCTTCCTCGGGTGGGCAGAGGGAAACAGGGGGAAAGCGATGGGAGAGCGGCGCGGGCAGAACCCACGCCGCTCACTTGACGTCGACGACCGCTTCAGGTCGCCGACCGCTCCACGTTGTCGACTACTTCACGTCGACGTAGTCGCCCGTGGCGCTGACCGCCGGGCTGGTCGAGGAGCCCGCGAAGGAGTAGCGGAAATAGCCGTCGACCGTCGCCTTGGTCGTCGTCTTCAGGGCGCCCGTCGAGGTCGACTTGATGGTCTTGACGTTCGTGTACGTGCTGGACGTCTTCTTGCGGAACTGCAGCTTCACCGACTGGCTGGTGTAGGCGCTGTTCTTGCCGGTGTCCCAGTTGGCGCGGGTGAGCTTGCCCGTGACGGTGACGGTCTTGCCCTTCTTCACCGGCTCCGGCGCGGCGTTGACCGTCAGCTGCGCGGCGCGCAGGACCTTGAAGGACTTGGCGTTGTCCTTCTGGACGTAGTTGGCGTCGTTGCCCGTCGCGATCGCCCAGACCTTCCACGTGCCGGCGACCTTGTTGATCAGGTTGTAGCCGGGCTCCATGTCGAAGGTCGACTTGCAGTTGGACGTGGTGGCGTTCACGACGGTGCAGGTGGCCTGGCCGTCACTGCTGTTGGCCACGGCGCCGCTGTCGGAGTGGTCGATGTCCGCGCCGTGGAACAGGATGGCCTGCGCCCAGTCGACGCCCGAGTTGTCCTTGACGGTGAAGGTGACGGAGATGGTCTTCTTCGCGGTCGCCCCGACGGAGACCGGCTTGCCGCCGTTCACGACGACGTTCGAGATCGTCGTGTCCCCGTGCACCTCGTCGGCGTGCGCGGCCGGCACGGCGAGGGCGGAGAGGGCCAGAGCGCCCGAGAGGGCGGCCACGGTGGCTCGAATACGCATGCTTTCCCCACGTTGTGATCAGGGAGCCTGGTGGCTCCCCTGATCAGATCCGTGACGGATGGGAAAGGTTGTACGAGTGGTGAGAATTTTGTGCGAGAAATTTCAAGATCGGCCACGGAACGGCAAAGGGCCCGCCGGCAGGCCGACGGACCCTCGTGGCCGATCGGTGGCCGATGGGCGGCCGACCGGTACCTAGGTGACTAGACGTCCACCTGGGCGCTGATGATGTGGCAGTTGTACCGGTCACCGTCCACATTGGAGTACGGCGGGTGGGCCTGGCCGGAGTACCGGTTCACCCAGGGGCCGTAGATGGTGATCTGGTAGGGGTAGTTGGGCGAGTCGCACTTCGACTTCACCCGGTACGCCCCGAAGCCCGAGGAGCAAACGGCCTGCGCCAGGTTGTCCTCGCCGTTGAACGATGCCTTGCAGTCGTCGACGGCCGCCTGGGCGGGACTCGCGCCGACTACCAGACACGCGCTCAGCCCCACAGCGGCGACGGCAGCCTGCGCCGTCGCCTTGGTGATACGTCTCATTTCCCCGCTCCTTCAGTGGTCAGCAGAAGTCCCGGTCACGCTAAAAGCGTGATCCACAAAAGGTCAACAGGCTTCCGCCTCCACCAACCACCGCTGCCCGCACGGCCGTTGCGCGGTCAGTCGAACCACCGGTCCCGCCCCAGCTCATCCGTCCGTGAAGGATCCTCCAGCAGTGCCGCCACCTCGAAGCGGCGGGGCCACTGGCGGGCCGCCCAGGCGAGGCCCGCGGCCACGCCCTCGACGGTGGACGCGTGCAGCACGCCGTCCACCGTCAGGCGCCAGTCCAACTCGACGCCGTCGACGACGAGTTCCTCGTGTTCCGTGTACGTCGTCGGGGTGCGGTCGCCCAGCAGGCCCCGTACCGACTCCGGTACCTCGTGTTCGGTGCCCTCCGAGTCCACCGACCCCGTCACGGACTCGCTCAGGCGGCGGACCTGGAACAGCTCCGCCAACTCGGCGGCGCGCGCCGGGCGGACCGGGAGCAAGGGGACGCCGTCCGTGAAGGGGAGCAGGTCCGGGGAGTCGACGACCACCGCGTCGGCCGCGTCGACCACGACCACGTCGCCGTCGACCACGGCCCGCAGGTCGTCCGGCAGGGTGACCTGCTCCGGGTCCAGGTCGGCCAAGGCGCCGTAGAGGGCGTGCAGTTGGGCGCCGGTGACGTGGCGGTCGGGGTCGGCGAGGCGGTCGAGGAGTTCGGCGGCGCCGCCGGGCTCGTCGAGGAGGGCGGATACGGATGTTCGTACGCCCAGCGCGCGCAGCACCTGCTCGTCGTCGAAGCCGGTCGCGTCGGCCTCGTCGTACAGGCCACGGAGCAGCGGGTCGCCACCGGCGGCGAGGAGGCCCGCCGGGCGGCGGCCGTCGAGGACCGGGTTTCCGCGCAACCACCAGGCCGTGTACGGCCGTACGACCTCGTGGGTGCCGTCGTGCAGGAGGACGCGGACCGGCTGGACGAGGGCGTCGCGCAGCGGGGGGCGGGACAGCATGGCGAGGGCCTGGGGCCACTTGTCGTCGTCCACCAGGTCCAGGTCGCGTACGGCGATCAGCTCGGTGGCGACGGGGGGGACCGGCGAGTCCGGGAACCGGTCCAGAACGTCCTCGCTCCACACGTCCACGGCGTCCAGCAGCCCGGCGTCGTCGGGTTCGGCGAAGTCGCCGTCCCGGGGCTCCAGTTCGTCGGGGTCCAGGACGACGTCGGTGGCGCGGACGAGGGCGAAGTCGGCGAGGACACCGCAGGCGGCCAGCGGTTGCTGACCCCACTTCTCGGCCAACTCGGTGTCGACGGCGGCGAGTTCGTCCTCGCGGATGACCTGGGAGAAGGCGCTGCCGGGGAAGACGAGTTCACCGGCGGGCGCCAACTCCCCTTCCTCGTCGGGTAGGGCGAGCGCGCCGAGCCACGGTTCGTCACCAGGCTCCAGGCCCGCATCCCGCACCAGGGCGAGGACCGTGTCGGCCAACTCCTCCGCGTCGGGCGCCTCTTGCTCCCAGTCCAACCCGCCATCGTCGTCCAGGGAGGCGGCGACGGCGGCCCGCACCTGGGGCGTGGTGAGCACGGCCCGGGGCGTCGCGGGCAGCGCGCCCAGCTTCTCCAGCAGCGGGTGGGCGGCGTCCGGGTGCGCGACCTTGAGCCCGAGCCGCGCCAGCACCTCGGGGTCGATCAGCGCGTCGGCGTCCGCCGTGGGCAGCAGCACCTGCCGGGGCCCTATGGTCGTACGCCCGTCGGCGAGCGGCACGGGCAGCCCGGACAGCCGGTCGGGGTCGACCCCGGCGAGGCTGTCGTACAGCCGCTGCCACCAGCTGGGCTCCTTCTCCAGCCCGGCCAGCCGGTCCACGGCATCGGTCAGCGGCACCCGGGCCACGCCCAACGTCCGCAGTTCCACCCGCCGTTCGAGCCCGGCGGGGAGAAGGGTCGGCAGGACCTCTGCCAACACTCGCACGGTGTCGTCACCGGCGCCCTCGACGATCTCTGCGTCGCGCGGGCGCAGCGCCTCGGGCAGTTCGGAGTCCTGGTCGTCGACCGTCGGAAGGACGGCCGGTTGCGCGCGCGGGAGGAACGCGGTCCGGGGCAGCCGCTCCAGGATCGCCGCGCGCAGCGTCCCGTCCAGCTCACCCTTCCCGAGCGGCCCGGGCACCAGCCCGATGATCCCCTCCCCCACCGGCCGCCAGCCGGCGAGGAGTTCGACGTACGCGTCCGCCGCCCGCTGCACCACGAAGTCGGTCAGCGGACCGGGCGCGGCATGCCGGCGGGTGGTGTCCAGGGGCAGCGAGGCGATGAGCAGCGCGGGCACGCCGAGCGGCTCGTCGCTGGGGGTCGGGGCATGGACGTACGGGCTGGTCCGTGGCCGCTCGGGAGCGCCCTCGGCATCCACCGGCACCGCCCAGGTCACCGACCAGAACGGCCTGAGCCGCTCCTCGACCGGCCGGTCGGCGAGCAGGTCGGGGGTGAGCGGCCCGTTCGCGGCGACGGTACGCCAACGGGTGGTCCCGTGAAGGGAGTCGTCCACGACGGTGAGGGCGTCGTCGCTGCCGCGGCGGAGCGTCCGCAGGGTGTCCGTCTCGATCACGACCTCCGCCAGCCCGGGCAGGGCGAGGAGGAGCGCGTCGTCGACGGCGTCCAGGAGCCGCTCGGCGAGATCGGCGGCGGCCGCGTCCCGCAGGGGCAGGATGACGGCGGTGTCGTACGGGTCGGGGGCGGTGCCCTCGGCGGCGAACGGGAGCCTCAGCAGCGGCACATGGCCGTCTCGGCGCCGGACCTCGTCCCCGAGGCCGGGACTGTGCCGTGCCGTTTCGGCGGCGTGCTCGCGGGCCTCGACGAGCGACCAGCGGACGCCGCCGTGCCGCCCGACGACGGCGGGTTCGTCGGTGACGGCGAGGACGGAGGCGAACCCGACGCCGAAGCGGCCGATTGACGGCGTGTCCCGCTTGGCGCTCGCCCGGAGCGTGGACAGCGATTCGACGCCGGCCGCGTCGAGGGGGGCGCCGGTGTTGGCGGCGACGAGGACGCCGTCGCGGAGGGTGAGACGGAGCCGACCAGGAACGCCTGCCCGTGCTGCCGCATCGGCGGCGTTCTGGGCGAGCTCGACGACGAGGCGGTCGCGGTAGCCGCCGAGGACCAGGTCCTCCTCGGCGTTCGCGTCCTCACGGAAGCGGGCGGGGCTGGTGGCCCAGGCGTCGAGCACGCCCCGCCTGAGGCGGGCGGTACCGAAGGGGTCCGCTCCCTCGGGGGCCCGCCGCACGAACTTGCTCACGTTCACTCTCCTCATCGACGTGAGGATGAAGGTACAGCCCGTGCGGCATGGCAATGGAAAGCGGTGGTCAGCCTTCCGGGGTACGGGTGACGAAGGCGGACCAAGTGGTCGGGGTGACGGTGAGGCGGGGGCCGTCGGTGACCTTGGAGTCGCGGATGTGGATGGTGGCGGGGGTGGTGGCCACCTCGACGCAGGAGTCACCTTCGCTGCTACTGCTGTAACTGCTCTTGAACCACGTCAGGTCGGACGCGCCCCCGGCCACAGTGGTGCGGATCATGTGTCCCCCAGCAGTTGTTCGAGGAAAGCCGTGGACTCACGTGGTGTGAGCGCCTGAGCCCGGATGATGCCATAGCGAAGTTCCAGGATACGGAGTTGCCTGGCCTCGGATACGGGGCGCCCGCTGGCCACCGCTGGAGAGCGTCCCACCGCTGAACCGTCCTCGAACTTGAGCACGTCGATACCACCTGCCAGCCCGGCATGCTCTTCTCGGTCCATCGGCATCACCTGAAGCTCGACATTGCGCAACTGCCCTGCCTCAAGCAGCCCTTCGAGCTGGCGGCGCAACACCGTCCTGCCGCCGAGCGGGCGTCGTAGCGTCCACTCCTCCAGTACGAAGCTGATCTCGGGCGCCGGTTCTCGCTCGAACACCGCCTTGCGGGCCACGCGCGCGGCGATGAACCGCTCGATCTCGTCGTGCGAGTAGGCGGGACGCCTCATCAGGAGCAACGCCCGCGCATACTCCGGCGTCTGCAACAAGCCGTGGATGTTCAGCGGATCGTAGAGCTGAAGCTCCACCGCCTTCGCCTCCATCTTCGCCAAGTCCCGCACCTGCTTGGGGTACCGGACCCGCTTCACGTCCTCCCACGTCGCCGAGATGAGCCCGCCCGCGTCCAACACCTCGTCGGACCTGTCCAAATACTCCTGCCGGGGAATCCGCTTCCCACCCTCGATCTTGTAGACCAAGTCCTCCCCGTACCCCACCGCCACCGCCACCGCGAACTCGGCGACCCTCATCCCCGCCGCCTCCCGCCGCAGCCTCAACTGCCGCCCCACCGTGGCGAGTACCGCGATCCCCCACTCGTCGTCCGGATCGACTTCCCAGCCGGGCTCGTCCACCCCACCGTCCACCGACATCGCGCACCCCTCCGTAGCTACGACCACCCGGCCACCGCCTACCCGTCCACCCTGATTCGACAGTCTGGACATCCCTGGACAACACCTGGACAGTCACCGTACGCAACGGCGTCGTCACTGTTTACGGTAGGCAAACCTCGCCACGCTGGGTGACGTGAACCAGGAATCCGCCGAAGTCACCACCCCCATCCGCAACTTCAGCGTGCAGCTGTCCCCCACACCCCGAGGCGCCCGCCTCGCCCGACTACTGGCTGTGGAGCAACTCCGTTCCTGGGGACTCCCGCCAACCCCGGCGGAGCACCTCGTGGCGGAGTTGGCCGCCAACGCCGTCGTCCACGGACGCGTCCCCGGCCGGGACTTCCGCCTGCTGCTCTACGTCGTGGGCGACACGTTGCGGATCGAGGTGACCGACACCGCAGGGGACCGCCGGCCCTGCCCCCGGCAACCGTCCGCCGAGGCGGAATCAGGACGTGGACTGATCCTCGTAGAAGCGCTTGCCGCCCGCTGGGGAGTCGCGGCGGGCCCACCCCCACGCAAGACGGTCTGGGCCGAAGTCACCCTGCTCGCACCGGAACCCGGTTCCCCGTGCTGCGGCGATACGGGCGCCCTTCCCCAAGGACCACGAGGATGAAAGAACCCGACCAAGCCCCACCCTCACCGGAGCTCAGGACCGGTACGCATGCCTGAGACCGCTCTGACCTGTTCCCGGCCCTCGGCCCGGATACTCTGGCCGGAGCGCCCTCTGGAGGACACCATGAGCACTCAGGCCGACCACGGGCACGAGCTGATCCCCCGTCCCGAGCAGACCCCCGACACGCTGCGTGCCGCTCTCGCCGTCGTGGCGCCGGGGCGCTTGGACGAAATGCAGGCCACGAAGGACGAGGCCTTCGCCAAGGCGGTCGAGTGGCAGTCTCTGAGCCCTGTGCAGAGCTGGGTGCTGGCGTGGGCCAGGGATATCGAGATCGCCCGCCGACCGGACCTGTCTACCCGGTACACCCGTGCGAAGGGCAACCTGGAGCATGAAGATCCGGCACTGGCTCAGGAGGCCGTTCGCGATCTGAGTGCCGTCCTGGACGAAGCCATGAGGGCAGTTCGCGAGTGACCTGGAAATGGGAGTACGCCTTCGGAGCGGAAGAAGCCGCCCGCACCGCTCCCTCAGGCTTCCTCGCCGCCGTGGAAAGCAGGGCCGACGAACTGGTCAGAGCCGCGGAGGCTTTACACGTCCACGGCCGGGCCCATGAAGGCACCGACCCCAAAGGCGGGGACATCATCGTCCCCGGCGGCTTTTTCACCTATCAAGTCGTCGTGCGCGGCGAACGCGTCTACCTCGTCCAGATCACTTACCTGGGCTTCTGAGCCACTCCCGCTAGGAGTGCCCCAACTCCGCCCCGTCCTCGTCGGAGACGACCGGCACCGACCCCGAGTCCGCCGCAGGCCTCAGCGGGAACGGGTCCACCTGGGTCTCGTCGATCACCGGCAGGGCCGGCTGGGGCGGTTTGGGCATGACCGCGGCCTCGGAGTGGCCGCCGCAGCCGTAGGCGAAGGACACCACGCGGCCGTCCGCCGGGGAGAACTCGTTGGCGCAGACGCCGAAGGCCTGGCCGAGGGAGCCGCCGATGGGCTGGAGGAAGCCGCAGCTGACGCAGGCGGCGGGGGCGGCCTGGGCCATGGGGGTCTCGGAGCCGAAGGACTCCTCCCAGCGGTCGGCGGCGACGTGCAGGCCGTAGCGCGACAGGACGCGGGCGCGGCGCATGCCGAGTTCCTCGGCGACGGCGGCGATCGAGCCGCGGGTCGGCGCGACGGGCAGGTCGGCCGGGACGCCCGCGGTGAGTTCGATGTCCTCCGCGTCGACCAGCTCGGCCATCTCCTCGGAGACGGCGGAGTCGGGAGCGGGGTCCTCCACGCCGGTGTAGCCGGGCTCCAGACGCAGGTCCTCGGCGTCGGTGGGCAGGAGGTCGCCGGGGCCCATGTCGCCGGGGCGCAGACGCTCGCTCCACGGCACCCACTCGGGGGCGAGCAGCGCGTCGGGGCCGGGCAGCAGGACGACCTCGTCCAGCGTGACGAGCTTGGCGCGGGAGGCGCGGGCGACCGTCACGGCCCAGCGCCAGCCCCGGTAGCCGAGCTCCTTGCACTCGAAGAAGTGCGTGACGACCCGGTCGCCGTCGGCCTGGAGACCCGAGTGCTCGCCGACCACGCCGGGCGCGGCGGCCTCCTCGGCGGCGGCGCGGGCGAGGTCGACGGCCTCGGCGCACAGGCGGTCGGTGGTCCGGCTTCGCGTGGTCGCTGCGCTCACAGGTATCGCTTCTCTCCTACGCCGTCACTCGGGTGCGCCGGCCTGAAGGCGAGCGGATGCGGACGGAGCGGACCGAAGGACCGCGTCGACGTCCACGCCCGATCGCGCTCGGGCGCACCTCATCGTCCATTCTGCGGGATGACAGAGAGGCGCGCGGCCGAGAACGTTCGCCACGACGCGCTACGCACGCTACCTTCTCGCGACCGCTCGGCCTACACCGACGTGATGGTTCATCGCTTCATAAGCGTTCATACGCGCGGTAACCGCACTACCCACAGCTTTCTCGGGGCACTATGACGGGGTGGCAGCCGCAAGGACGCCCCACGGAGCCACCGGTGTCGGTGGGGTCAAGGGGAAGAGTCAGAGTGGCGGATCGGGCCGTATCGGCGGACCCGTCCGCGCGGTCGGTCGCGCCCTGCACTTCCCGGTGACCGGCACGGCACGCGGAATCCGCAAGGCGACACACGCGCACGGCGCCGGTGAATCCGGCCTCGGCAAGCTGATCGAGCTGCACGGTGTGAACGGCGCGGGCGATGTGATGATCACGGTCGCCCTCGCCTCCACGGTCTTCTTCTCCGTGCCGACCGACGAGGCCCGCGGCCGCGTCGCGCTCTACCTCGCCATCACGATGGCGCCCTTCACCGTCCTGGCCCCCGTCATCGGCCCGCTCCTGGACCGGCTCCCGCACGGCCGCCGCGCCGCGATGGCCGGTTCGATGCTGGCCCGCGCGCTGCTCGCGCTGATCATCTCGGGCGCGGTCGCCACCGGCAGCCTGGAGCTGTATCCGGCCGCGCTCGGCGTGCTGGTCGCGTCGAAGGCGTACGGCGTCATCAGAAGCGCCGTGGTGCCCCGACTGCTGCCACCCCGCATCTCGTTGGTGAAGGCCAACTCGCGGGTCACCCTGGGCGGCCTCCTCGCCACCGGTGTGGCCGCGCCCATCGGGGCGGGGTTGCAGGCGATCGGGCCGCGCTGGCCGCTCTACGGCGCCTTCGTGATCTACGTCGCCGGTACGTTCCTGTCCTTCACCCTGCCGCCGAAGGTCGACTCGGCCAAGGACGAGGACGTGGCGCTGCTCGCCTCGGACGAGGAGCACCTGCACGGCCCGCACCTGCGGCCCGTCAAGCGCCCGGGCCTCAGGACGGTCGGCCGCGCGGTCACCCACGCGCTCGGCGCCAACGCGGCCCTGCGCTGGCTCTCCGGCTTCCTGACCTTCTTCCTCGCCTTCCTGCTGCGCGAGCACCCGCTGACCGGGTCCAGCGCGGCCGTGTCGCTGGGCATAGTGGCCGTCTCGGCGGGCGTGGGCAACGCACTCGGTACGGCGGTCGGGGCCTGGCTCAGATCCCGGGCACCGGAGATCATCATCGTGGTGATGCTGGCGTTCGTGCTGGGCGCCGCGGTCGTCGCCGCGATCTTCTTCGGCGCGTTCCTGGTGGCCTGTCTGGCCGCGGTCGCCGGGTTCTCGCAGGCGCTGTCCAAGCTGTCCCTGGACGCGCTGATCCAGCGGGACGTGCCCGAGACGGTGCGCACCTCCGCGTTCGCCCGCTCCGAGACCATGCTGCAGATGGCCTGGGTCCTGGGCGGCGCGATCGGCATCGTGATGCCGCTGAACGGCACCCTCGGCCTGTCCGTGGCCGCCGCCGTCCTCGCCCTCGGCTGGCTGGCGACGGCCCGCGGACTGTTCGGCTCCGCCCGCCACGGAGGCTCCTCCAAGCCCCGCGTGGCGTAACACCCGGGCACGCCGCACCCCACATGGGAGGCGGGCCGGAGCCGCCCGATAACCTTCGCCCCATGACCTCGATGCCTCGCGGCGAAGCCGCCGACATGCACCGCGCTGTGCGACGCCGTCGCGCCGTCGCCGCCGCCGGCGCGGTATCCGCCGGACTGCTCGTCCTCTCGGCCTGCGACAAGCCGACGCCGCTGTCGACGATCACGGTCGGCCGCTCCTCGGTCAGCGAGCAGGCCACCTGCGGCGGCGAGGGCAAGGCCCTGAAGTCCGCGGACCTCGCCGCGTGCCTGAAGGACAACGACATCAAGTCCATCAGTGTCGACCCCGACGAGACGGTCCGCTTCGGCGTCGACCCCGACGTCGCCGACAAGCGCTGGACGATCCTCATGAACGGCCAGCCGCTCACCGAGGACAGCGACAAGACGTACCGCACGATCCCGGGCAGCGTCTTCTTCAACGCCCAGTACGGCGCCCAGGGCAACTCCACCCTGGTCTCCATCAAGGCCGCCGACGGCAAGAAGAACAGCAACACGGTCACCGGTCTGTGGTCGTTCAAGCTGAAGAAGGACGACTGATCACGTCCGCCGCACGCGCGTTCCGCGTCCTCGTGGCCACCGCCGTCCCCGCCGAACGGGACGCGGTGGCACGGGCGTTCACGACCGACAGCACCACCGACGTCACCGGTGACAGCACCGTCGACGTCATCGCCGCCGGCGTCGGCCCGGCCCTCGCCGCCGCCTCCACCGCGACGGCCCTCACCACCGCCGCCCTCAAGGGCACCCCGTACACCCTGGTCGTCTCCGCGGGCATCGCCGGCGGCTTCCAGCCCGAGGCGCCCGTCGGCTCCCTCGTCGTCGCCGACGAGATCACCGCGGCCGACCTGGGCGCCGAGACCGCCGACGGCTTCGTCCCGGTCACCGAACTCGGCTTCGGCACCGTCACCCACCGCCCCCCGAAATCACTCGTACGAGACCTCACGGCCGCGACCGGCGCGCGCACCGGAGCCGTACTGACCGTCTCCACCGTGACCGGCACCGCCGCACGCGCCGCCGAACTGCGCGCCCGCCACCCCCGCGCGCTGGCCGAGGCGATGGAGGGCTTCGGGGTGGCCGAGGCCGCCGCCTCGCACGGCGTGCCCGTCCTGGAAGTACGCGCGGTCTCCAACCCCGTGGGCCCGCGCGACCGCGCCGCCTGGCGCATCGGCGACGCCCTCGCGGCACTGACCGAGGGCTTCGGGAAGTTCGCGCCCGTCCTGGAGAGTTGGAACCCGTATGACGACCCACACGACCGGTGAGCAGCGGCTGCAGATCGCGTACTCCCCCTGCCCGAACGACACCTTCGTCTTCGACGCCCTAGCGCACGGCCGTGTGCCGGACGCCCCCGCGCTCGACGTGACCTTCGCGGACATCGACATCACCAACGGCATGGCCGAACGCGGCGAGTTGGACGTACTGAAGGTGTCGTACGCCGTCCTGCCCTATGTCCTTGATGAGTACGCGCTGCTGCCCTGCGGGGGCGCGCTGGGCCGGGGCTGCGGCCCGCTGGTGCTGACCCGCGAGGAAGGCGTCGACCTCACCGGCCGTACGGTCGCGGTGCCGAGCGAGCGGTCGACGGCGTATCTGCTCTTCCGTCTCTGGGCCGCGGACACGATCCCGGGCGGGGTCGGCGAGATCGTGGTGATGCCGTTCCACGAGATCATGCCGGCCGTGCGGGACGGGAAGGTCGACGCGGGGCTCGTCATCCACGAGGCGCGCTTCACGTTCCGGAACTACGGGCTGCACAAGCTCGCGGACATGGGTGAGCACTGGGAGGACACGACGGGTCTGCCGATCCCGCTCGGCGCGATCATCGCGAAGCGTTCACTGGGCGCGGAAAGGCTGGAAACGCTCGCCGAGTCGATCCGCGCCTCGGTGCGGGCCGCGTGGGCCGACCCGGAGGTCTCCCGCCCGTACGTCATGGAACACGCCCAGGAAATGGACCCGTCCGTCGCCGACCAGCACATCGGTCTGTACGTCAACGAATTCACCGCGGACCTCGGCGAGGCCGGCTATGCCGCAATCCGTGGCCTGTTGACGCGCGCGGCGGCCGAGGGGCTGGTTCCGCCCCTCGGCCCGGAGGCACTGAATTTTCCGTGACGGGTGACTTGTCCGCGACTTACGTGGCTTATACGTCGAGTTGGTCGGCGACCGCCCGCAGCAGTCCCGCGATCTTCTTGCCGGCCGGCTTGTCCGGATAGCGACCGCGCTCCAGCATCGGCGTGATGTTCTCCAGGAGCGTCGTCAAGTCCTGCACGATGGAGGCCAGTTCGTCGGGCTTCTTGCGGGTCGCCGCCGCGACGGAGGGGGTCGGATCGAGAACGGTCACCGAAAGGGCCTGGTCGCCGCGTTGGCCGGCGACCACCCCGAACTCCACCCGCTGACCGGGCTTGAGCGTCTCGACTCCGGCGGGGAGGACCGAGGAATGGACGAAGACGTCACCGCCGTCGTCGCGGGAGAGAAAGCCGAAGCCCTTCTCACTGTTGAACCACTTGACCTTGCCGGTAGGCACGTCTGTCCTCGTCCTCGTACTCGTCGGAAAACTGCTTCTGAAACGGCTCTTGATAGCACTGGGGCGGGTCGTCGGGACCCGCCGGTACCAAGGCTAATGGTCTTCAGGCCGGTGACAAGACGTCGCCCGGTTGTTCCTTCGCGCTGGGAACTACCCTGGTCCGGTGCGTGACAAAACCCAAACGAATTCCGCCGGGCCCGGCGACGGACTGATCCGTGCCGGTGCCATCGTGTTCTTCATCGGTGCCGTGGCCACACTCGTCACAGTGGCTCCGCTCTTCCTCCATGCGAAACCATTTCCGACGTACATGTTCGGACTGAGCATGCTCATGGGCGTCGGCTTCCTCGTCGCCGGTGCCGGAGTGCTCCAGTCGATTGCGGCGGGCCGCCGTCAGGCGCGCGCCGGACGGTAGTTGGCGAGCCACTGGGGGAACTCCGTGAGGTCGGCGAGGACCACGTCCGCCCCGGCCGCCGTCAACTCCTCGGCGTCGCACGGCCCGGTCGCCACGGCGACGGACAGGGCACCGGCCGTGCGTGCCCCGCGGACGTCTCCGACGTGGTCACCGACGTAGATGCTCGCGTCGTGCTCGCGCAGCGCCTCCGCCTTCTGCTCGGCCCACAGATTCCCGACTACCTCGTCGGGCCCGAGCCCGAGGTGCTCCAGGTGCAGTTTCGCGTTGGGCCCGTACTTGGCGGTGACGACGATCGCGCGCCCGCCCGCCGCCTGGACGCCACCGATCGCCTCACGGGCGCCGGCCATCGCCGGGGTCGCGGTGATGGCGATCGAGGGGTACATCGAGCGGTAGAGATCCGCCATGGCCTCGACCTGCTCCGCCGGGAACCAGTTGATCAACTCCTGGGCGAGCGGCGGTCCCAGGCGGGTGATCGTCAGGTCGGCATCGATGTACGTCCCCGTCCGCTCGGCCAGCGCGAGGAAGCACGCGCGAATGCCGGGGCGCGAGTCGATGAGGGTCATGTCGAGGTCGAAGCCGACGGTGAGGGAGGCGGGGGTGCGGTCGGGTGCGGAGCTCGTGGAGGCCATATCGGCCATTGTGCCCAGGCGGGGTGACGGGGAGACGCCCGGCTGGTGTGACGTGCACCTACTGCCTGTACTGCCCGCCGATTCCGACTGCTATCGATTCCGCTGCGAGCGCCAGACCAGGAACAGCGCCGACAGGACCGCCGCGCCCCGGATCACCCACGGCCAGGTCTCGGAGATCGCGTCGCTCATGTGGTCCTGGGCGATGGGCTCGCCCCAGCGGCCCTCGTTGCGGCCCCAGAGCCAGACGATGCCGGCGGTGAGGGCGAGGGTGGGCATGCCGATGACCGCCCACTTGGACTCGTTCGGGGTCAGGCGGCGGGAGGCGTAGGCGATGACCCAGCCGAGGAGCAGGGCGAAGAGGTTGCCGAGGATCGCGCCGGCCACGAGCAGGGCGGCGGCGAGCAGGAGGAGCGGGTTGCTCCAGCCGACCGCGGGGCGGGGCAGCAACCGGCGCCGGGGAGCCTTCGGTACGGGCTCCTCGACGACCTCTTCGACGACCGGCGCCTTCTCCAGGACCGGTTCCTTCGGCTTTTCCTCTTCCTTCGGCGGCGGGGGCTTGAGCAGCTCCGGGATCTCCACGCCGCCGACGAACCCCGGCACGCTGTCCTCCAGGGGCGTGCTGCCCACCCGCCACCAGTCGGGCCGCAGCGCGCTGTCCCCGAGCTCCTGCGCGCTGGCGAGGTGGGGCGGGGCGGGGGCGTCGGAGGGCGGGGACGGGGAGGGCTCGGTGGCGCGCGGGCGGGGTACGACCCGGCGCAGGCCCTTGGGCCGCTGCTCGGGCTCGTCGTCGCGTTGTACGGGCACGTGAGCACGCGGCACCTGCGGGGTGGCGGAGCCGGTGCCACCGGCCGCGGAGACGACCTCGTCGGGGCTGCCGAGCCGGTCGATGATCTTGCGGACGGCGGCGGGGCTGTCGACGGTGGCCTTGGCCCGGCTGCGGTCGATCTCGTTGCGCAGCTCGGAGACGAGCCGCATGCGCGTGCCGGACGGCAACTGGCGCTGCTGCGCGACGTCGCCGACGCGGCTCAGATACTCGTAGACGACCTGGTCGCTCTCGATGCCCAACGAAGTCCCTCCGGGATGGGCGCCGTTGAAACCCCGTTGGACGAAGGTACCGCGCACAGGCGGGTTCCGGCCTCGTCCTCAAGAGCCGTACGGGCGGTGATTGCCCTACCGTAGGTCGGATGAGCGACCCGGCAACACCGCCCCGTTCTCTCGCGGAGGCGCTCCGACACAGGGACGACGCCTCCCTCGGCGCGCTCCTGCGCGCCCGGCCCGATCTGATCACGCCCGTTCCCACGGACCTCACGCAGCTCGCGACCCGGGCCGGCACCCGGGCCTCGGTGGTGCGCGCCCTTGAGCGTCTTGACCGGTTCGCACTGCAGACCGCGGAAGCGCTGGCCGTGGCGGCGGAGCCTGCCTCGTACGCGGAGTTGCTCGGGCTGATGGCCGGCTACGAGGTCGATGCGGCCGTCGAAGGGGCGCTGCCGCGCGCCCTCGGTACCTTGCGCGAGCAGGCGCTGGTGTGGGGCGGCGACGACCGGCTGCGGCTGGTGCGCACGGCCCGTGAGCTGCTGGCGCCCTCGCCGCAGCATCCGTCGCCGACGGGCCTGGGGCCGACGGTCCAGGAGGCGACGGCGGGCATGTCACCGGGGCGGATCCAGGAGATCGTGGGCGCGGCCGGGCTGCCCTCGACGCACGACGCGGTCTCGGCGGTGGCCGCGCTCACCGGGCTGTACGGCGACCGGAAGCGGATGGCGGCGCTGCTCGACCAGGCCCCGCCGGAGTCGCTGGAGGTGCTGGCGCGGCTGGTGTGGGGGCCGCCGTACGGGCAGGTAACGGCGGATCCGGCGGCCCGGCTGCGGTGGCTGATCGACCGCGGGCTGCTGCTGCCGACGGCGCCCGGCACGGTCGTACTCCCCCGCGAGGTGGCCCTGCATCTGCGCGGCGGCCACGCGCACCGCACCACCGAGCCCTTGCCGCCGGCGGTGGAGCCGGCCGCCGTGCACCGTCCACAGGTTGTGGACGCGGCGGCGGCCGGGCAGGCGTACACCGCGCTCGCGACCGTGGCGGAGCTGCTCAAGGACTGGCACGAGGGCGGGCCCGCCGTGATGCGGGCGGGCGGGCTGAGCGTGCGGGACCTCAAGCGGACCGCCGTCGCCCTCGACCTGCCCGAACCCGTCGCCGCCTTCTGGGTCGAACTCGCCTACGCGGCCGGGCTGTTGGCCTCCGACAGCGAGGCCGACGAGCGGTACGCGGCGACCCCGGCCTACGACGAGTGGCTGGAGCGGCCGGCCGCCGAGCGGTGGGCCCGGCTCGCGGAGGCCTGGCTGACGGCGACGCGGACGTCCGGACTGGTCGGCGGGCGGGACGCGAAGGACCGTTCGCTGTCGGCGCTGGGGCCCGGGCTCGACCGCTCGGCCGCGCCGGAGGTACGGCACCGGGTGCTGAGCCTGCTGGCCGGGCTGCCGACGGGCGCCGCGCCGACCGCCGACTCCGTGCTCGCCCGACTGCGCTGGGAACGGCCGCCGCGTGGCCCCCAGCCCGGCGACGACCTGCGCGGCCGGCTCGCCCGGTGGGCGCTGTCGGAGTCGGAGATGCTGGGCGTGACGGGCAGGGGCGCGCTGTCGGCGCACGGGCGGGCGCTGCTGGGCGCGCCGGCTGCTCCGGCGGCGGAGACGCTGCCGGCGGGCCCGGGCGACAAACTCCCCGTCCACCGCACCTCGGCCCCGACCCCACCCCCGCCCCTGGAACCCCTCACCCCCGCCGAACAGGCCACCGCCTCCGCCGCCGCCATCCGTCTCCTCACCCCACTCCTGCCCGAGCCGCTGGACCACGTCCTGCTCCAGGCCGACCTGACCGCGGTGGCGCCGGGGCCGTTGGAGCGCCCGCTGGCGGACATGCTGGACGTGCTCGCGGACGTGGAGTCCAAGGGCGGAGCGACGGTCTACCGCTTCACGCCGGGTTCGGTACGGCGGGCCCTGGACGCCGGTCGGGCGGCGACCGACCTGCATGCGTTCCTGGCCGCGCACTCGCGCACGCCGGTGCCGCAGCCGCTGACGTACCTGATCGACGACGTGGCCCGCAGACACGGACGATTGCGGGTGGGGGCGGCCTCGGCGTACGTGCGCTGCGACGACGACGCCGTGCTGAGCGAGATCCTCGCCGACAAGCGGGCCGCCGGGCTGCGGCTGCGCCGCCTCGCGCCGACCGTCCTGGCCACCCAGGCCGACCCGACGGCCCTGCTCGACGGCCTGCGCGCGCTGGGCTTCGCGCCGGCCGCCGAATCGGCCGACGGCGATGTCCTGATCACCCGCTCCGACGCCCACCGCACCCTGCCGCGCACGGCCCCCGAGCCGGTCCCCGACGGCCCCCCGGTCCCGGACGCCACGCTCCTGTCGGCCGCGATCCGTGCCATCCGGGCCGGCGACCTGGCCTCCACGACCCCGCGCAAACCGTCCGCGGCCCCCGTCTCCGGCGGCGCCCTCCCCCGCACCGGCCACGCCGAGACCCTCGCCACCATGCAGGCCGCCGTCCTCACCGGCGAGACCCTCTGGATCGGCTACGTCAACGCCGAGGGCGCCGCCAGCCAGCGCGTCATCGCCCCCATCCGCGTCGAGGGCGGCTTCGTCACGGCGTACGACCACACGGCGGACGAGGTCCGCACGTACCCCCTGCACCGGGTGACGGGGGTGGCGGAACTGGCGGACGACGGGGACTGACCCGGCCGGTCGCTCAGCAGTCCCTGATCGGGGCGTTCGCCGGGAGGCCGAAGTGGGTGCGGGCCGTGGACTGCAGGGTGCCGGCGTCCAGGGAGCCGGCGGCGGCCGGTTCCGTGGCGAGGCTGAAGTGGGCGGCCAGCCAGTCCGCGTACTCCGAACCGTCCGGGGGCTCCTGGCGGGAGGTGACGTGATACGTGCCGTCCGGGTCCCGTTTCAGGCGTACGACCTGCGGGATCGCAGCGCCGGCGCACTCCAGGAGGGCGCCCTCGTGGGTGCCGTACTCGACGCACAGGGTGTTCACGCCGGCCCGGACGAGGCCGTCGTGCTCGTCCAGGTCGAGGGCCTCGGCGCGGCAGAACCAGCGCGCGTCCTTGTACTCGTACCCGGTGCCCGCCGAGTCGGCCACCAGCCGGGCCTCGATCGCCGGCCGTACCTCGGCCCACAGCCGCGCGTCGACATCCGTCGCCGGCCACGCCACCCACGCCCCCGTCGCGAGCAGCACCCCCGTGGCTCCCAGGCCGGTCCCCCACCTGCGTACCGACATCACCCCACGCTCCTCCCCGAACCACGTGTGCGCGCGGCTCCCGCCGGTCAAGACAGTCGTGGGGGGCTCGGGGTTGCACCGGGAGTGCATCGGGTGTGAGCCGCACCCCACCGTGAACAGGGGGCTGTAAGGCACACTGGACGTTTGGCCCGTGCCGAAGGGATGTACGTACGTGAACGGTCCGCTGATCGTCCAGTCCGACAAGACGCTGCTCCTAGAGGTCGACCACGAGCAGGCCGACGAGTGCCGTCGGGCCATCGCGGCGTTCGCGGAACTGGAGCGGGCGCCCGAGCACATCCACACCTACCGGGTGACCCCGCTCGGGCTGTGGAACGCGCGGGCGGCCGGGCACGACGCCGAGCAGGTCGTGGACGCGCTCGTGCAGTTCAGCCGGTATCCCGTGCCGCACGCGCTGCTCGTGGACGTCGCCGAGACCATGGACCGGTACGGACGGCTGACCCTCAGCAAGGACCCGGCCCACGGGCTGGTGCTGACCACCACCGACCGCCCGGTCCTTGAGGAGATCCTGCGCTCGAAGCGGATCGCCCCGCTGGTCGGCATCCGGATCGACCCCGACACCGTGGCCGTGCACCCCTCCGAGCGCGGCCAGATCAAGCAGGCGCTGCTGAAGCTGGGCTGGCCCGCCGAGGACCTCGCCGGGTACGTGGACGGCGAGGCGCACCCGATCGAGCTGGACGAGGACGGGTGGGCGCTGCGGCCGTACCAGAAGCAGGCCGTCGAGAACTTCTGGCACGGCGGGAGCGGTGTCGTCGTCCTGCCTTGTGGGGCAGGGAAGACCCTCGTCGGCGCCGGGGCGATGGCCCAGGCCAAGTCCACCACGCTCATCCTCGTCACCAACACCGTCTCCGCCCGGCAGTGGAAGCACGAGCTGGTGAAGCGGACCTCGCTGACCGAGGAGGAGATCGGGGAGTACAGCGGTACGCGCAAGGAGATCCGCCCCGTCACCATCGCCACGTACCAGGTGCTGACGACGAAGCGGAAGGGCGTCTACCCGCACCTCGAACTCTTCGACTCCCGTGACTGGGGTCTGATCCTCTACGACGAGGTGCACCTGCTGCCCGCGCCGGTCTTCAAGTTCACCGCCGATCTGCAGGCACGCCGGCGGCTGGGTCTGACGGCGACCCTGGTCCGTGAGGACGGCCGCGAGTCGGACGTGTTCTCGCTGATCGGCCCCAAGCGCTTCGACGCGCCCTGGAAGGAGATCGAGGCGCAGGGGTACATCGCACCCGCCGACTGCGTCGAGGTCCGGGTCAACCTCACCGACGCCGAGCGGCTCGCCTATGCCACGGCCGAGACCGAGGAGAAGTACCGGTTCTGTGCGACGACGGAGACCAAGCGGAAGGTCACCGAGGCGATCGTGCGGCGCTTCGCGGGCCAGCAGATCCTCGTCATCGGCCAGTACATCGACCAACTCGACGAACTGGGCGAGCACTTGAACGCCCCCGTCATCAAGGGCGAGACCTCCAACGCCCAGCGCGAGAAGCTCTTCGGCGCCTTCCGCGAGGGCGAGATCAGCGTGCTGGTCGTCTCGAAGGTCGCCAACTTCTCCATCGACCTGCCGGAGGCGACCGTCGCCGTCCAGGTCTCCGGCACCTTCGGCTCCCGCCAGGAGGAGGCCCAGCGCCTGGGCCGCGTCCTGCGCCCCAAGGCCGACGGCCACAAGGCCCACTTCTACTCCGTCGTCGCCCGCGACACCCTCGACCAGGACTTCGCGGCCCACCGCCAGCGCTTCCTGGCCGAGCAGGGGTACGCGTACCGGATCATGGACGCGGACGAGCTGCTGGCGGAGGAGAGCTGAGCGAGCCGCCCGAAGGGGGCCGGTTTCCCGAAGAAGGCTGAGCCCAGCAGCGCCAGACCCAGCGGCGGGTACGGCGACACCAACGGCTGCGCCCACCACGGGAGTCGGAGGTCCAGGTCACCGGCGTGGGGCTGGGGCAGCAGCCACATCGTGCGGGACGCGAACAGGGCTGGGACCGGCAGGGGGCGGCCCGCGAGTCGGGCCGACAGGTGGATGAACCACACCAGCAGGAGCGCGTTGCCCGCGAGGAGGACCGCCTTGACGACGGGTACCGGCAGCCAGGACAGCGGGACGAACAGCAGGGCCGCGAAGGGCGGGTACGTGGCCGGCAACCGCCGGCGCGTGACCGTGAACCCGTAGAGATCGCCGCCGTGGGCGACCGCCGCTCCCTCGGCCCGGTAGACCAGCGCGTCGGCCATCGGAGCGCCCTGCGCGAGACAGAGGGCGACGAAGGCACCGAACGAAACGGCCGGCAGCGGAAGGGGTGTTGCCGAGTACGAAAGGGACGTCGCTGAGCGTGAAAGAGGTGTTGCCGAGTGTGACCCACTAGGGTCACGCGGTGACCCTAGTGGGTCACCTGCGGCGTACGCCCGCTTCCTCGCCGTACTCGCCGAGTATCGCGACGCTGAAGACCGCACCTGCGAAGACCTTGATCGCACGCAGGGCGTTGCCGACACGGTGGGGGTGGCTGCCCTCGACGGCCGTGGCACCGCTGGGGCGGGCCTGCCGAGGGGCGGGGGCTGGGGTGAAGGTTGCTGCGCTCATGTCTCCATGGTGGCTTTTGGCACATAAGGAGGGCATCGGTCTGAGGGGCGAAGCGAGGTCGTCGTGTCGTACGACTGTGGGGCGACCCGTTCCCCCACAGGAGGAGGGGAGCATCCCCTAGGGGTTGGACGCGGCCCCGTTCGTCGGCCCCGTTAATTGGTTGGCCTCCGCCTCCCCGCCTGACCTAGAATCTCCGCTCTTGCCCGCCTCCCTACCCGGAGTGCCGCCGCCCGGACGGAAACCGGTCGGTATCCAGTAGAGCCGCGCAGTTCGTCCGCGCCGTCCACACCGCAGGCCCTCGGAGGCACCCCCTTGTCCACGCACGCCCACGACACCCTCGACGACCCCCTCTCCCGAGAGCGCTCCCACCTCGCCTCCTCGCGCGCCGCCCTGCGGGCCATGCGGGAGGACGTCGAGTCGCTGGACATCCGCGACGTCACCGCGAACTGGGTCAACGCCGAGGTGCTGTCCCGCCAGATCGACGACCGCATCAAGGCGCTCGCCGACCTCAGCGACACCCCGCTGTTCTTCGGCCGCCTCGACTACCTCCACGCACCCGGCGCCGACCAGGCGGAAGGCGCGGACGGCGAGCGCTTCTACATCGGGCGCCGGCACGTGCACGACCACGACGGCGACCCGATGGTCATCGACTGGCGCGCGCCGGTCTCGCAGCCGTTCTACCGGGCGTCCAAGAAGGACCCGCTGGACATCGCGCTGCGCCGCCGCTTCGGGTACACCGGCGGCGACCTCACGGCGTACGAGGACGAGCACCTCTCCGACCCGGCGGAAGACGCCCGGACCAGCAAGCTGCTCCAGCGGGAGATCGAGCGCCCGCGCGTAGGTCCGATGCGCGACATCGTGGCGACCATCCAGCCGGAGCAGGACGAGATCGTGCGCAGCGGCCTGGGCGGGACGGTGTGCGTGCAGGGTGGCCCGGGGACGGGAAAGACGGCCGTCGGTCTGCACCGGGTCGCCTATCTGCTCTACGCCCACCGCGAGCGGCTCGCCCGCACCGGCACCCTCGTCATCGGGCCGAACCGGTCCTTCCTGCACTACATCGAGCAAGTGCTGCCGGCGCTGGGCGAGTTGAGCGTGCGGCAGGCGACCGTGGACGACCTGGTCGCGGGGAGCGTCGAGGTGCTGGGTACGGACGACGCGGCGGCGGCGATCATCAAGGGCGACGCGAGGATGGCTCAGGTGCTGCGCCGGGCCGTGTACGCGCACGTGACCATGCCGACGGAGCAGGTCGTGGTCGTGCGCGGGTCCCGCCGGTGGCGGGTGCCGGCGTACGAACTCGAGGACATCGTGCGGGAGTTGCTGGACCGGGGCATCCGCTACGGCGCCGCCCGCGAGGCCCTGCCGCAGCGCATCGCGCATGCCGTGCTGGTGCAGATGGAGCGGTCGGGCGAGGCGCCGGACGACCGGGTGCAGGACGCGGTGGCCCGCAACAGCGCGGTCAAGGCCGCGGTGAAGGCCGTATGGCCGCCGGTCGACCCGGCGAAACTCGTGCTGCGGCTGCTCACGGACGCGGACTTCCTCGCCGTGCACTCGGACGGGATCCTCACCGAGGACGAGCGGAAGACGATCCTGTGGGCCAGGCCCGTGCGGTCGGTGAAGGCCGCCAAGTGGGCGCCCGCGGACGCGGTGTTGATCGACGAGACGACGGATCTCGTGCAGCGCACGCACTCGTTGGGGCATGTGGTGCTGGACGAGGCGCAGGACCTGTCGCCGATGCAGTACCGGGCGGTGGGGCGGCGCTGCACCACCGGCTCCGCGACCGTCCTGGGCGATCTGGCGCAGGGCACCACGCCCTGGGCGACGCGGAGTTGGGACGAGGCGCTGGCCCACCTCGGCAAGACGGAGGGCGTCATCGAGGAACTGACGGCCGGTTTCCGCGTGCCGACGGACGTCATCACATACGCCTCCCGGCTGCTCCCGCACATCGCCCCCGGCCTCACCCCGGTGGCGTCGGTCCGGGAGAACCCGGGCTTCTTCGCGCTCCGCCCGGTCACCGGCACGGCCGAAGTGGTCGCCGCCTGCGAGGAGTTGCTCGCCCACGAGGGCTCGACGGGCCTGATCTCGGCGGACGCGCGCATCCCGGAACTGGCCGAGGCTTTGACGGCGGCCGGCCTCGGTCACCTCGCCCCGGGTGAGGAGACGACGGCCGAGACCCGTCTCACCCTGGTCCCCGCGTCCCTCGCCAAGGGCCTGGAGTACGACTACGTGGTCCTCGACGAACCGCAGGCCGTGGTCGACGGCGAACCGGACGAACGCACCGGGCTGCGCCGCCTGTACGTGACGCTGACCCGAGCGGTCTCGGGCCTGATCGTGACGCATGCGAGCGAGTTGCCTGCGCAGCTGACCTGATCGTGGCCCAGGCGGGCGCGCTGCCCGCGCAGTTGGCCTGATCGACGACGTGTCCGGTCCGCGGCCGCGCCTGATCGGCCACGCGCCCGGTCTGTGACTCGCCCGATCCGGCGCGGACTTCGGCGGGCCGCGTCGGGAGGCCGGGAAACCCCGCCTCGCGTCGTCCGGGCCATCGAGGCGCAGCCGCACGGAGCGGTCGCGCCGAGCGCCCGGTGCCCCCGCCCCCGGTCACTTCCCGTCCAGCACCGCCCGCCACTCGGCGACCGCCGCCGACGACACCGGCTCGTCCCAGCCGCGCGGGCGGGCCGCGCCGCCGATGTGGAAGGCGTCGAGGCCGGCGGCGCGCAGCGGGGACACGTGGTCGAGGCGCAGGCCGCCGCCGACGAGGAGCTGGGGCTCGTACCCGGGCTCCCCGCGGTGCGCCGCCTCGGCGAGCAGCGTGGACAGGCCGTCGTCGACCCCGGCGGCGGAACCGGCGGTGAGGTAGGTGTCGAGGCCGGGCAGGTCGGCGAGCTGCTTGCGCAGGGCGGTCCGGTCGGCCGCGTGGTCGATGGCCCGGTGGAACGTCCACCGGCACCCGTCCAACTCCCCGGCCAGCCGCTCCACGACCCCCAGATCCACCCCGCCCCCGGCGTCGAGGAAGCCGAGCACGAACTCCTCGGCCCCGGCGTCCCGCATCTCCAGCGCGATCCGGACCAGTCGCTCGACGTCCTCGGCGGGGCCGGCGGCGAAACCGTCGGTGAGTCGCAGCATCACGCGCAGATCGATGTCGACGGCGGCCCGGATCCCGGCGAAGGTCCGCACCGACGGGGTGAGCCCGTCGGCCGCCATGTCGGTGATCAGTTCGAGGCGGTCCGCGCCTCCGGCCTGGGCGGCGACCGCGTCCTCGACGTCGAGGGCGATCACCTCCAGGACTGCACGCGTGCTCATAGGACCCCTTCCGTCGTGTTCCCCTGGAGCGGCTACAGGTCTAGTCCAATCTCAGGGTAGCCGGGCGGGCAGGGGACCGCGAGATCGCCCCGTCTCCCTCGTCACGCTTGTCACTTTCGTCACGCGAAGTCGTCGGGCGGGGCGTCTGAATCCGGTCACTCCAAGACTCTGACCGGTCACCCGAAGATCTTCAGCTCCCCCTCCTCCGCCCCGGCCAGCTCGTACGAGACCCCCTCCGTCACCGGCCGCCCCGCGTACAGCCGTACGAGCGTGGCGGCCCCGCCGATGTAGCGCGCGGGTGGGCGCGGCGCGGTCACGGCGCCCAGACGCAGCGGCTCGTCCACGTCGTCGAGGTCGGCGTGCAGCGGCAGGTGCTCCCTCTCCTGGGTGATGCGCACCAGCAGGGTGAGCGCGTCCGGCAGCCCGGCCCCGGCGTACGCGCCCGGCGCCCCGAGGACCTCGCGCACATCACCGGCGTGCACCCACTCCCCCAGCGCGATCATGTCCAGCTTCCCGCCCGCCTCGGCGATCACCGGCCCCGCCTCGGTCATCCCGCGCTCCAGCTCGTCGACGACCTGCGCGTTCGTCCACTCGGCCCGCTCGGCGATGTCCCGGTCGTTCGCCTCGGGCGAGAAGACCCCGCGCTCGAACCGGCTCTCCACCACCCGCATCAGCGCGGCCGAACAGTGCGCGAGCACATCCCGCACCGTCCACTGCGGACAACCGACCGTCGGCAGCGCGAAGTCCGCGTCGGGCCGGGTCCGCAGCAGCGGCACGAGGGCGTCGCGCTCGACGCTCAGCAGTCGACCGGGCAGTTCGGGGTCCCGTACCTGGTATGGATCAGTCATGGATCCACGCTAGGGGGCGGATGGGGACGAGGTCACTGGGGCGCGGGGAGAATGAGGGCATGGCCGATCTCGATGCCCTGCGTCTGCGCTGGTCCCGTGCTCTGGACGGTGTCCGTACCACGGGCCCCGACCCCCTCCCCTACGCCGACAACCTGCTGGCCCGCTGGCAGGAGCCGCAGCGCCGCTACCACACGCTCGCGCACCTCACGGCGGTCCTGGACCACATCGACGTACTGGAGGAGTACGCCGAGGATCCGGACCTCGTACGCCTGGCCGCCTGGTTCCACGACGCGGTCTACCTGCCCGACCGCTCGGAGAACGAGGAGCGCTCGGCCCGTCTCGCGGAGCGCGCCCTGGCCGAGGCCGGGGTGTCGCAGGACGGGACGGCCGAGGTAGCCCGTCTGGTCCGCCTGACCGTCACCCACGCCCCCGAGCCCGCGGACGCGAACGGCGCCGTCCTGTCCGACGCGGACCTCGCGATCCTGGCGGCGCCCCCGTCGACGTACGCGGCCTACACGGCGGAGGTCCGCGAGGAGTACCACTTCGTGCCGAACGAGGCGTTCCGGGAGGGCCGTTCGGCGATTCTCCGTCAACTCATCGATCTTCCGGGGCTGTTCCGCACCCCCTATGGGCAGCGGGAATGGGAGGCGACGGCCCGCTACAACCTCGCCTCGGAGCTGGAAATGCTGTCGACCACGACGGACCCGGCCACCTAATGTGCGACGCATGCGTGAATGGGGCGTGGAACGGGTGGAAGAAGCCGTCGCGGGCTGTGCGGCGACGCTGCGGATGGCGCTGGACCGGGACTGGGAGTCGGTGCCGGCCGGGGGGCTGGAGTGGGACTGCCGGCGGACGGCGTTCCACATCGCCGAGGATCTGATCGCGTACGCGGGGCAGTTGGCGGGACGCGCGCAGGACGCCTACGTGCCCTTCGAGCTGGTCCCCGAGGAGGACATCGACAACGCGGGCGTCGTGCAGGTCATCGAGACGACCGGCGCCCTGTTCGCCGCCACGCTCCGCACCACCCCGCGCGAGGTCCGCGCCTTCCACCCGTACCCCTTCCGCAGCGCGAACCGCGAGGGCTTCGCCGCGATGGGAATGGCGGAGGTGCTGGTGCACACGTACGACATCGCCGAGGGCCTCGGCCTGCCGTACCAACCGCCTTCCGCACTGGCCGAGTTCGTCGTCACCCGCATCTTCCCGCACGTCCAGCCCGACCCCGATCCGTGGCGCACCCTCCTCCACGCCACCGGCCGCATCCCCCTGCCCGGTCGCGCCCTGCGCACCGACTGGCGCTGGAACAACAACCTGGTCCTGCACTCCGACCGCCTCACCCTCGAAGGCGTCACCCCCGCGGCCCTCGCCGACCTGGCCACGGGCGGCGACGGCGGTTTCAACTGGGTCGTCGGCGGCCCCTATTCGGGGACCCGGGAAGCGTCCGGGATGGTCCTCAAGGCCTACGAAGCAGGCACGCACCGACCCGAGTTCGGCCTGTTCGCCCTGATCCGCGAGGACGGCCTCGCGGTCGGCGGCATGGGCTTCCACGGCGTCCCCGACGAGGACGGCCGCGCGGAGGTCGGCTACGACCTCGTCGAAGGCGCCCGCGGCCGCGGCTACGCGACCGAGGCCCTGCGCGCCCTCTCCCAGTGGGCCCTGGCCCGGGACGACGTGAACTCCCTCTTCGCGACGATCGACCGGGACAACGTGGCGTCCCAGGCGGTGGTTTCGCGGGTGGGGTACACCAAGGTGGGCGAGGACGAGGAAGAGCTGGCCTACGAACTGGGGGGCTGAACCCGCCCCTTCGGCCGCCGCAACCCCGCCCCCGTAAGCAACCGCACCACTTCCCGGCTGCTGACCTCCACCGCCCCCGCCCCCACCGCGTCCCCGTACCGATGCGACGGCAGGTCGTAGTGGTCCCGCTCGAAGGCACGCCTCGGCACGCCCAACGCCTCGGCGAACACGTGGAGTTCGTCGTACGAGACGTCGCTGACGAGGTGGGACCACATGCGGCCGTGGCCGGGCCAGGTCGGGGGGTCGATGTAGATCGTCACGAGCGCCTCATGAGGACGTCATCCCGCCCGTGGCCGGGCCAAGCGTGCCGACCGCCGCGACCTTCACGCCGGCCTGGTGGCAGACCCAGTGCGGGTCGGGGCCCAGTTCGGGCTCGACCTCCAGGGCATGGGGGTCGCCGGCGCCGCACACCGGGCACAGCGGCCAGCGGCCGTACCGCTCCAGGAGGGCGTCCTGGACGTCCTGGGCGACCAGGCCAGCGACGTACTCGGCGCCCTCCGGCCACTGCTCGACCCACCAGCGCCGCTGCACGACGGAGTCCTCGACCAGCGACACCACGTCCGCCTCGGCGACCGCGCCCGCGGCCAGATCGGCGAGCACGAGGGCGCGTGCCGCGTGCAACGCCTGCTCCAGGGGGTCGATGAGGTCCATGCCCCTATTGTGCGCACTCTTGACCACAACACCGAGCCGAAAATATCTTTCATACGTGACCCAGGAAGTGAAGGAAATTTTCGCCAACCGTGCCGGGCCCGCCGCCCAGGCCGGTTCGCGCGCCTCCGCCGGTGCCGGCGCCCACGTCGGGCCAGGCATCGCCCCGCCCGCCCCCGCCGCCCTCGCCGCCAAGGTCCGCACCCTCGCGCCCTCGATGACCCGCTCCATGCAGCGCGTCGCCGAGGCCGTCGCGAACGACCCCGCCGGCTGCGCGGCCCTGACGGTCACCGGTCTCGGCGAGCTCACCGGCACCAGCGAGGCGACCGTCGTACGCACCGCCCGGCTGCTCGGCTACCCCGGCTACCGCGACCTGCGCCTCGCCCTGGCCGGCCTCGCCGCCCAGCAGCAGTCCGGGCGCGCGCCCGCCATCACCACCGACATCGCCGTCGACGACCCCATCGCCGACGTCGTCGCGAAACTCGCCTACGACGAACAGCAGACCCTCGCGGACACCGCTGCGGGGCTCGACACGGTGCAGTTGGGGGCGGCGGTCACCGCCGCCGCTGCCGCCCGGCGCATCGACGTGTACGGCATCGGGGCGTCCGGGCTGGTCGCCCAGGACCTCACGCAGAAGCTGCTGCGGATAGGGCTCATAGCCCACGCGCACAGTGATCCGCATCTTGCCGTCACCAATGCCGTGCAGTTGCGGGCCGGGGATGTGGCCATCGCGATCACGCATTCCGGGTCCACCGGGGATGTCATCGAGCCGTTGCGGGTCGCCTTCGAGCGGGGTGCTACGACGGTGGCGATCACCGGGCGGCCCAACGGGGCGGTTGCTCAGTATGCGGATCATGTGTTGACGACGTCCACGGCTCGGGAGAGTGAGTTGCGGCCCGCCGCGATGTCCTCTCGGACGAGTCAGTTGTTGGTGGTGGACTGTCTCTTCGTTGGAGTGGCGCAACGGACGTATGAGATGGCTGCGCCTGCGCTGGCCGCGTCGTATGAGGCGCTGGCGCATCGGCACCGTCGGTAGACCGTAACTTCGACCGGTTGTGGGGATGCGCGGGTCCGATGGGGCTGGTCGCGCACTTCCCCGCGCCCCTTACAGGCATGTCACCGTTACCGCACGATTGAAAGAGCCGCCTTCCATGACCTCCACCTCCAACAACCCCCGTGATCTGCAAGCCCAGTTGGAGTCCCTTACCACCGAGGCCTTTCGGCCGGACTTGGCCGACATCGATCAGCTCCCCACCCTCGACATCGCCCGGCTCATGAATGGCGAGGACGCCACGGTCCCGGCTGCCGTTGCGCGGCGACTTCCCGAGATCGCCGCCGCAATCGACGCCATCGCCGGGCGGATGGCCGACGGCGGGCGGCTGATCTACGCCGGTGCCGGGACCGCCGGGCGGCTCGGTGTGCTGGACGCCTCCGAGTGTCCGCCGACCTTCAACACCGACCCGGACGAGGTGGTCGGGCTCATCGCGGGTGGGCCGGAGGCCATGGTGACGTCCGTGGAAGGGGCCGAGGACTCCGCCGAGTTCGCGCGGGCCGACCTCGACGCTCTCACCCTCACGCCCGCCGACACGGTCGTCGGCATCTCCGCCTCCGGCCGGACCCCGTACGCCATCGCCGCCGTCCAACACGCCCGCGAGCTCGGCGCGTTGACCGTCGGGCTCTCCTGCAACGCGGGCAGTGCGCTCGGCGCTGCCGCCGAGCACGGTATCGAGGTGGTCGTGGGGCCGGAGCTGGTCACCGGGTCGACGCGGCTCAAGGCGGGGACGGCTCAGAAGCTGGTGCTCAACATGCTCTCCACGATCACGATGATCCGGCTGGGCAAGACGTACGGGAATCTGATGGTCGACGTACGCGCCTCGAACGAGAAGCTGCGGGCCCGGTCCCGTCGGATCGTCGCGCTCGCCACCGGCGCCGGGGACGAGGAGATCGAGCGGGCGCTCGCGGCGACCGACGGCGAGGTGAAGAACGCGATCCTGACGGTCCTCGCCGGGGTCGACGGACCGACGGCCGCCCGCCTTCTGGAGGAGTCCGGGGGACATCTGCGTGCCGCGCTGGCGGCGGCACCCCGCTGACCAGCACTCTCGGGGGATGCCTACCCCCCGGGATCTCGCCGCCGCGCTCCTCCCCCTCGTGGGAGGGGCGGCCAACGTCACCTCCGTCGCCCACTGCATGACCCGGCTGCGGCTGGGGCTCGCCGACCGGTCACTCGTGGACGAGGAGGGGGTGCGGGCCGTGCCGGGGGTGCTCGGTGTCGTGGCCGACGACACGTATCAGATCGTGCTCGGGCCGGGGGTGGTGGGAAGGGTGACGGACGAGTTCGAGGGGATGCTCGCGACATCGACGGCCGCCGGTGAACTGGCCCTCCTCGGCGGCCAGTTGAAGGAGGAGCAGAAGCTCCGTAACGCCACCCCTCTCAAGCTCGCCCTCCGTCGCGTCGCCAACGTCTTCGTCCCCCTCATCCCCGCCCTCATCGGCTGCGGCATCCTCGCCGGGCTCAACGGGCTGCTCCTCAACCTGGGTTGGCCGGCAGGGGTGACCCCGGCGCTGGCCGCCGTCGCCTCCGGGTTCATGGCCCTCATCGCCGTGTTCGTCGGCTACAACACGGCCAAGGAGTTCGGCGGTACGCCCGTGCTCGGCGGGGCCGTCGCCGCGATCGTCGTCTACCCGGGCGTGGCCAAGGTGACCGCCTTCGGGGTCGCGCTCTCCCCCGGTCAGGGCGGCGTCCTCGGCGCGCTCGCCGCCGCGCTGTTGGCGACGTACATCGAGAAGTGGTGCCGGACCTGGGTGCCGGCCACCCTGGACGTGCTGGTCACCCCCACCCTGACCGTCCTGCTCGCCGGCCTCGCCACGCTCTACGGGCTGATGTACGCGGCCGGCGCGCTCTCCTCGGCCATCGGTACGGGGGCGAACTGGCTGCTGGAGACGGCGGGACCGTTCGCGGGGCTGATCCTCGGCGGGCTGTTCCTGCCGCTGGTCATGCTGGGGCTGCACCAGGCGCTGATCCCCATCCACACCACGCTCATCGAGCAGCAGGGGTACACCGTGCTGCTGCCGTTGCTGGCGATGGCGGGCGCGGGGCAGGTGGGTGCGGCGATCGCCGTGTACGTCCGGTCGCGGCACGACGCTTCTCTGCGGACCACCATCAAGTCCGCGCTTCCCGCTGGGCTGTTGGGGATCGGCGAGCCGCTCATCTACGGCGTCTCGCTGCCCCTCGGGCGCCCCTTCCTCACCGCCTGCGCGGGTGGCGCGGCCGGTGGTGCCTTCGTCGGGTTCTTCGCGCTGCTCGGCGACCGGGTGGGGGCGACGGCGATCGGCCCCTCGGGCTGGGCCCTGTTCCCGCTGCTCGCGGGGAACAGGAGCCCGGCCCTGACGGTGGCCGTCTACGGCGGTGGGCTGCTGACCGGCTACCTGGTCGGCTTTCTCGCCACGTACGCGCTGTTCAGGCCCGCTGTCCCTACAGCCGATGCCCCGACACCTGTGCGATCCACGTGACGAAGTCGGCGGGGTCGTTGTCGGCGCCGTGGCCCGCGTCCCAGTAGTACTTGAGGTCGACGTCGTCGCCGAGGTCGCGCAGGCGGGCGGCGAGGTTGGACGCGATGGTGAGGGAGGTGTCGCTGTCCTTGGTGCCGAGGCGGATCCACCAGTGGCGGGAGCGGTGCGGGTTGACCTTGTCGACCAGGTGGTACATCGGGTTCATCGAGTGCAGCTTCTCGGGAATGTCGCTGTCGAGGCGGGTGGCGGTGGAGCCGGAGGTGTCGTGCTCCTGGCCGTAGCGCGTGAAGTGGCGGGCGATCGTGGTGCCGTTGCCGAACTCGTTGCACTCCGGCGTCGACAGGTCGAACGCGTCGAAGGACGGCGCGCTCTTCTTGCGGGCGCCGACATGGGTGAGGAAGTCCGCCCAGGTGAAGGTGGCCCGGTCGCCGGACCAGGTGATGAACGGGTTGGCCGTGAGGTACGTCGTCCGGTCCGCGTCCGAGAGGGCCGCGAGGTAGCGGGTGGCCGAGGGCTCCAGGTGGGTCCTGACCAGGTAGTCGTCGAGGTTGCGGACGGTCAGGCGGCCGAAGCCCGGGGCCGTCAGGTGCAGGGCCGCCAAGTAGCCCGTGAACTCGGCTTTCAGGTCCGCCGCGATCGTCTGGTCCACCGAGGTGCCGTCCGCGAGCGGGTTGTCGGCCCAGCACCACTCGTAGGACATGTCCGCGTGTTCGAGGTCGGTGATCGGGCACCAGTCACCGCTCGCGAAGATCGCGTCGCTCCTGTCCGCCGCGCCCAGCGCCTTCAGGTACGGCTCGTAGAGCGGGCTGTCGCCCGACGCGCCCAGCAGCGCGGACAGCGCGCCGCCCGCGCTCGTACCGGACGACACGATCCGCTCGACGTTCCCGGGAATCAGGCCCCGGTTGAACCGCAGGTAGCGCACGGCGGCCTTGAGGTCGACGATCGCGGCGGGCGCGACGCCGTAGTACACACCGGAGGAGTCGACGAGCGTACGGCCGCGGGCGCCCGGCTCGACGACCACGTATCCGGCGAGGAGCGAGAGCTGGGTGCGGTTCGGGCCGCTGTCACCGCCGCCGGGGCCACCGGGACCTCCCGGACCGCCGGGTCCGCCCGCGCCGCCGATGCCGGTCGCGTTCGCCACCGAGGACGGCATGTAGCCGCCGACGGAGTTGGCGAACAGGATCGGCGCGGCGGTCGCGTCGACGGCCGTCCCGTCCACCGACACCGGGACGCTGACGTTGAGGCCCTGGTAGGTGACGTCGACCGGGTTCGCCACGTAGCTGGCGACCTTGTGGAAGTGGTACGTCACCGAGTGGGCCGTGCCCTCGGTGTCGGTGATGCCGATGGTGAGCTCGGTGTAGGCGCTCGGGTCGAAGACCAGCGAGGCGTCCGTCCCGGACGCGGTGCCCTTCGAGGTCGCGGCCCGGGCGCCGGTGGCGAACCCGACGGACGGGGCCGCAGCGGCCGCGGTGAGCCCCATGACCACAGTTCTGCGCTTCACTCGCTTCACTTCCGTCTCTTCTCTGGGCGGCTCGTGCGGCACGAGTGCAACAGTGGTTCCTTAAGACCTCCTGTGAATCCGATGAGTTGCCGCCAAAATCGTCAACAATCCCTGGTCCGGGGCGGCAGGTTGGCCTGAACCGTGCGCATTTGAAAGGCTCCCACCGTGAACCACGCCCAGCTCACCGCCCTCGGTCGCGCCCTCCGGCTCCTCGGTGAGCACGGCGAGGCGCTCTCCACCGACACCCCGGACACCAAGCTGCACGAGGCCAGGGCCGATCTGCGCCGCGCCCTGGCCCTGCTGGACGAGAGCGTCACCGGCGCCGCGCCCGCCACCCGCTGCCCCGAGCATCCCAACGGCCCGGTCGACGAGAACGCCCACGACCTGTGCCTGCTCTGCGAGACCCGCCGCCGCTCCGCCCGCCGCGCCGAGTTCAACGGACCCGCCATGCCGGCCAGGGCCGCCGACACCACCGCCTCGTCCCGCTACGGCGTCCGCTCCGACCGCCCGCAGCCCCAGGAGCGCTGGCTGCCGGAGCTGTGGAACGGGCAGGAGTGGCAGCTGTGCGGTACGCCACGCCGGGACCGGCACGAGGCCGAGCTGTATCTCACCGCCCAGCGCCGTGCCCCGCGGGCCGCCATGGCGTACCGGCTCGTGCACGAGTTCACCGACTACGAGGTGCTGCGGGTGTGGGGCACGCCGGTGAAGGTCGACATCGAACCCCTGGGCAACCTGTAGGCGCCGCCCGCTACTTGGGCAACGACAGCGGCCGGAACTCGTACCCCTCCCAGAGGCGGCGCGAGCTCTCCCTCGGGTACGGCATGACCTGCGGGTCCACGTCCAGGACCTGGACCAGGCGCTGTTCTCCGTCGTACGCCGGCCAGCCCGGGTCGCCGCCGCGTGCGAACGCCGTCCACGAGGAGCGGAATCGGGTGGACAGGGCCCGTGCTTCCGCGGGTACCTCCACGCCCCCGAACAGCAGGATGCCGAGGTCGGCCGCGTACGTGCCGAAGAGCAGCGGGATGTCCAGGCCGTGGCAGGCGCCGAAGACACCGCCGCTGCCGGGGGCCGGCCAGGTCAGCTCGTAGACGTGGGCCCGGCCGCCGCCCTTGAGCTGCGCCTCGGCCAGCCGCAGGGTCGGCATGGCGAACAGCCAGTCCGTCCAGACCTGTTCGAAGAGCTCGCCCGGCGTGGCGTCCGGGAAGGCGGCGCGGTAGGAGCGCTCGCCGTCCGGCTGGGGCGCGTAGGTCCGCAGGGCCCACGCCGTCTGCTCGTCGCCGACCTCGGCGGCGAGTCCGGACAGTTGGGCCAGGACCACGAACAGCCGGTACTCGTCGCGGTTGTGGCCGGTGAGGAGGTCCACGTCCCGGGCCGCGCCCGCCGCCAGGGCCTCCCAGGGGGAGACGGGGAGGACCTCGCCGTCGACGACCGGGGCGAAGGGGGTCGCCGTCGCGGCCACCTGGCCCCACCGGTCGCCGAACGCCCGCATCTTCTGGCCCAACGCCTCGCCGACCGGGGCGAGTTGATGCGGGGCGAGGGTGGAGAGGTCGGCTGCCGTCGGGCGCAGGCCCGCCTCCTCGGCGATGGCCGCGGCGATGTCGCGGGCCAGTTCGTCGGAGAAGAACGTGCCGGGCACGCTCTGCGCGATCGCCCGCCCGAACAGGCCCCGTGCGCTCGGCATCGCCAGCAGCGACGCCACCGACCCGGCCCCGGCCGACTCCCCGAAGACGGTGACCTGTCCGGGGTCCCCGCCGAACGCCGTGATGTTGTCCCGTACCCACTCCAGGGCCGCCACCTGGTCGAGCAGTCCGCGGTTGGCGGGCGCTCCGTCGATGCGGGCGAAACCCTCCATGCCCAGGCGGTAGTTGAAGGTGACGACGACCAAGTCGCCCTCGCGCGCGATGTGCTGGGCGTCGTAGCCGGGGCTGGCCGCGTGGCCGAGCTTGTAGGCGCCGCCGTAGATCCAGACCATGACCGGGCGCCGGGCGGCCGGATCGGCGTCCGGGGTCCAGACGTTGACCGTCAGCCAGTCGTCGCCCGTGGGTTCGGTCGCCGGGCCCTTGAAGCCCTGGATGCCGGACTCCTGCGGGGGCGGCGGCCCGAAGGCGTACGCCTCCCGGGTGCCGTCCCAGCTCCGGACGGGCCGCGGCGCGGCGAACCGGGCCTCGCCGACCGGGGCTTGGGCGAACGGGATGCCGCGGAACACCGTCAGCCCGTCCTCCCGCCGCCCGCGCACCGCCCCGGCGGCGGTCCGCACGACAGTCCCCGCGGGCTCGCTGGTCGTCATCGACTGCTCCTCACTCATGAGTTCCGGGACTCGTCGGCCCCGGCGTACCGCTCGATCAGCTCCCGCGTCCGCTCCTCGTCCAGCTCGTACACCGTCTCGTGGGCACGGGGATCGCGGGCGTGGAAGGTGTGGAACATCGGGCCCGTCGCGCCGCCCAGCTCCACCAGCGAGGCGGACGCGCCGCGCACCGCGCGTTCCGTGCCGGGCCGTGTCGTCAGGTCGATGCGGTTGACCACGCCGGGGGTCACCCAGACCGGGACCCGCGCCAGCAGCCCGAAGAGCTGGAGGTGGAAGTGACCGGTGAGGACGACCCGGACGTCGCTTCCCCGGATGACGTCCGCGAGGGCGTCCGGATTGCGCAGCCCGAAGACGCGCTGCGTCTCGACGTCGAGGGCGAGGGGCGGGTGGTGGAAGGCGAGGATCGTGCCGTGCGCGGCGTCGGCCGGGGTGGCCAACACCCCCCGCAACCAGTCGAGTTGCTCGTCCCCGAGCCACCCGTGCACCTTGCCCGGCACCAGCGAGTCCAACGTCACGACCCGCCAGCCGCCCACCTCGCTCACCGCGGCCCGCTCACCCCGCGCCGACCCGACGACCGCCTCGGCCCGCTCGGTGCCGTCCGCCGCCAGGTGCCCACTCCCCAGCACCTTGCCGAACGCCTCGCGCTCGTCGTGGTTCCCGGTGGTGAAGAACACCGGCGCGTTCCACCGCCGGGCGAACTCCGTAATCAGCTCACGGGCGGTCGTGTACGCCTCCACGGCCCCGTCATCGGCGATGTCGCCGGTGACGAAGACCGCGTCGACGTCTCGCTGGTGGCGCAGTTCGCCGAGCATGAGACGGAGGGATTCGGTCGCGTTGACACCACGCCCGTTGGGGGCGTCGGTGCGGTCCAGATGCGTGTCGGACAGATGAATGATCCGCATACGACGGAACGCTAGCCCAGCACCCTCCCGGGGTCATCGGCCCGGATTCGGCCTTCCGCCGCTCAGCTCAGGGTCTTGAGGGCGACCGCGTCGTACGGCTTCAGTTCGTCGAAGCGGCCGGCGAGGATCTTCGACGCCCACTGCGGGTCCTGGAGCAGGGCACGGCCGACGGCGACCATGTCGTACTCCTCGCGCTCCAGCGCGTCCAGGAGGTCGTCGATGCCCTTGAGCGGGGCGCCCTCACCCTTGAAGCCCTTGAGGAAGTCGCCGTCGAGGCCGACCGAGCCGACGGTGATGGTGGGCTTGCCGGTGAGCTTCTTGGTCCAGCCGGCGAGGTTGAGGTCGGAGCCGTCGAACTCGGGGAGCCAGTAGCGGCGGGTGGAGGCGTGGAAGGCGTCGGCGCCGGCCGCGGCGAGGGGGGCCAGGATCGACTCCAGCTCCTCGGGGGTCTCGGCCAGACGGGCCTTGTAGACGTCCTGCTTCCACTGCGAGTAGCGGAAGATGATCGGGAACTCGGGGGAGACGGCCTCCCGGACCGCCCCGACGAGCTCCGCCGCGAACTTGGTACGGGCGACCGGGTCACCGCCGTAGGAGTCGGTACGGCGGTTGGTGCCGGCCCACAGGAACTGGTCGAGCAGGTAGCCGTGGGCGCCGTGCAGTTCGACCCCGTCGAAGCCGATCCGCTCGGCGGCGACCGCGGCCTCGACGAACGCGTCGATGACGTCGTCCAGGTCATCCTGGGTCATCGCCCTGCCGGTGGGCTCGGTGGCGCCGATCCGCAGGCCCGAGGGGCCGACCGCGGGGGCGTCGGCGTACGGCGGCTGGCCCTGCTCGCGCACCATGCCGATGTGCCACAGCTGCGGCACGATCCGCCCGCCCGCCGCGTGCACCGCGTCGGCGGCCTTCGCCCAGCCCGCCAGCTGCTCCTCGCCGTGGAACCGCGGGATGCGGTCGCTCTGCCCGGCCGACTCGTGTCCGACGTAGGTGCCCTCGGTGACGATGAGACCGACGCCCGCTCCGGCGCGGCGCGCGTAGTACGAGGCCACGTTCTCGCCGGGGATCCCGCCCGGGGAGAACTGGCGGGTCATCGGCGCCATCGCGATGCGGTTGGGGACGGTCAGGCCGTTGAGGGCGATCGGCCGGGAGAGGATCTCGGCCGCGCGGGAGGCGGAGGGGGACGTGGAGGTGTGGGCGGAGGCGGTCACGTGGGGGAACTCCTTGGGGGTACCGGATGGTATGTGCGTATGCATTGAACGTCGGTCAACGTTCAACACCCGCGCCGGTCGCCTCATTCCGGCCCGCCGGCGTCTCCCGCTGTGATCCATGCCACGTGACCGGGTACGTGATCCCGGACATGCCGAAGGGCGGCACCCCCTGTCGCCAGGAAGTGCCGCCCTCGGTAAGGACGTTGATCAACCAGAGGCCGATCAGAAGTCCATGTCACCGCCCGGCATGCCGCCACCGGCGCCCGCGCCGGCACCGGCCTTCTCCGGCTTGTCGGCGATGACGGCCTCGGTGGTGAGGAAGAGCGCGGCGATGGACGCGGCGTTCTGCAGGGCAGAGCGCGTGACCTTCGCCGGGTCGATGATGCCTTCGGCGATCATGTCGACGTACTCACCGGTGGCCGCGTTCAGACCCCAACCCACGGTCAGGTTGCGGACCTTCTCGACCACGACGCCGCCCTCGAGACCACCGTTGACGGCGATCTGCTTGAGCGGGGCCTCAAGGGCGAGCTTCACGGCGTTGGCGCCGGTCGCCTCGTCACCCGTCAGCTCCAGCTTCTCGAACACCGCGGAGGCCTGCAGCAGGGCCACGCCGCCACCGGCGACGATGCCCTCCTCGACGGCCGCCTTGGCGTTGCGCACGGCGTCCTCGATGCGGTGCTTGCGCTCCTTGAGCTCCACCTCGGTGGCAGCGCCGGCCTTGATGACCGCGACACCGCCGGCGAGCTTCGCCAGGCGCTCCTGCAGCTTCTCGCGGTCGTAGTCCGAGTCGCTGTTCTCGATCTCGGCGCGGATCTGGTTGACCCGGCCGCCCACCTGGTCCGAGGACCCGGCGCCGTCGACGATGGTGGTCTCGTCCTTGGTGATGACGACCTTGCGGGCGCGGCCCAGGAGGTCCAGGGACGCGTTCTCCAGCTTGAGGCCGACCTCCTCGGAGATGACCTCGCCGCCCGTGAGGATGGCGATGTCGCCGAGCATGGCCTTGCGACGGTCACCGAAGCCCGGGGCCTTGACGGCGACGGACTTGAAGGTGCCGCGGATCTTGTTGACGACCAGGGTCGACAGGGCCTCGCCCTCGACGTCCTCGGCGATGATCAGCAGCGGCTTGCCCGACTGCATGACCTTCTCCAGGAGCGGGAGCAGGTCCTTGACGGAGCCGATCTTGGAGTTGGCGATCAGGATGTAGGGGTCGTCGAGCGACGCCTCCATCCGCTCCATGTCGGTGGCGAAGTACGCCGAGATGTAGCCCTTGTCGAAGCGCATACCCTCGGTGAGCTCCAGCTCCAGACCGAAGGTCTGGGACTCCTCGACGGTGATGACGCCTTCCTTGCCGACCTTGTCCATCGCCTCGGCGATGAGCTCGCCGATCTGGGTGTCGGCGGCGGAGATGGAGGCCGTGGAGGCGATCTGCTCCTTGGTCTCGACATCCTTGGCCTGCTCGAGCAGGGCACCGGAGACGGCCTCGACGGCCTTCTCGATACCGCGCTTGAGGGCCATCGGGTTGGCGCCGGCGGCTACGTTGCGCAGACCCTCCTTGACGAGGGCCTGGGCGAGCACGGTCGCGGTGGTCGTACCGTCACCGGCGACGTCGTCCGTCTTCTTGGCGACTTCCTTGACCAGCTCGGCGCCGATCTTCTCGTACGGGTCCTCGAGCTCGATCTCCTTGGCGATGGAGACACCATCGTTGGTGATCGTGGGGGCGCCCCACTTCTTCTCGAGGACGACGTTGCGGCCCTTGGGGCCGAGCGTCACCTTCACGGCGTCCGCGAGCTGGTTCATGCCGCGCTCGAGGCCGCGCCGCGCCTCCTCGTCGAACGCGATGATCTTGGCCATGTGAAGTGGTCCCTCCAGGACTGGGGGTGATTCCTTCGGACCGCGCCCGCGCCCGCGACGGACGGCTCGCATGCCCCGTGGTTCCTTGCCCCACCTGGCCTGCGGGCCTCACCGACTCGGTCCTTCTTGTCACTCTCACCTTCAGAGTGCTAACGCCAATGATTAGCACTCGCCCCCTGCGAGTGCAAGCGGCTCTCGGGGATCGGGCAGGCGCCCGGGCCCCTCCACCACGCACGGCGAGGGGCCCGCACCCTGCCGGATGCGGACCCCTCGCCATGTGAAATGTTCAGGCGGTGACGCGAACCATGTCGGCCTGCGGGCCCTTCTGACCCTGCGAGATCTCGAACTCGACCCGCTGGCCCTCTTCCAGGGTGCGGTAGCCGTCCATCTGAATGGCGCTGTAATGGACGAAGACGTCCGCACCACCGTCGACCGCGATGAAGCCGTACCCCTTCTCCGCGTTGAACCACTTGACGGTGCCCTGAGCCATGCCTAACTCCCCTATTACTGGCCCTTGCACGGATCCACACTTCGCGGATCCGGGTCAGACCTCACCCCCCACGGATTGGGGGCGTGCGCCGGAACGCGTCGACCGCGGCCGAATGTATCCGTCCAACTGCCGTCTGCAACAGGTCAATCCGACGAGAATTCAGGGCACGACCGGTCGGGAATCTGCCGAGAATTCGCCAGAATTCAGGGCAAGTCGGGCTCCATAAAAGGCGCAAAACACACAAAAAACCTGCTTACTTTGGCTACTTCTTGTCGCCCGTGCAGCAGGTTTCCGGGGAGGCCGACCCGTAGATCGGCGGCGCGTTCCCCAACTGTACCTCGCTCAACCCCACTGAATTGCCCCCTCCGCTTCTCTCACGGAGGGGGCAATCAGATGAACTCTCGGTAATCGCTATTACCGACGGTAATTATCAGCCGTCGGCCGGCCGTGATCAGCCACCCGCGACAGCGGGGATGATCGAGACACCCGCACCGTCCGGGGTCACCGTCTCCAGCCCCTGCTCGAACCGCACGTCGTCGTCATTCACGTACACATTGACGAACCGCCGCAGCTTGCCCTGGTCGTCCAGCACGCGCGCGGCGATACCGGTGTGGTTCTTCTCCAGATCGGCGATGACCTCGCCGAGGGTCGCGCCCTCGGCCGTCACCTCCGCCTCGCCACCCGTGTAGGGACGCAGGATGGTCGGGATACGGACTTTGACGCTCATGATGCGAGGCCTGCCTCTCGGAAGGAGTCGAGGTTCGGGCGGATGGTGGCGGTCAGACCGGTACCGGCCACCGCGTCCAGGGTCTTGAGGCCGTCGCCGGTGTTCAGCACGACCGTGGTCTTGGTCGGGTCCAGCAGACCGTTCTCGATCAGCTTCTTCGCGACGCCGACGGTCACGCCACCGGCGGTCTCCGCGAAGATGCCCTCGGTCCGGGCCAGCAACTTGATGGCGTCGACGACCTGCTCGTCGTTGACATCCTCCACCGCACCACCGGTCCGGCGCGCGATGTCCAGGACGTACGGGCCGTCCGCCGGGTTGCCGATGGCCAGCGACTTGGCGATGGTGTTCGGCTTCTGGGGGCGGACCACGTCGTGGCCCGCCTTGTAGGCGACGGACACCGGCGAGCACCCCTCGGCCTGGGCACCGAAGATCTTGTACGGCTTGTCCTCGACGAGGCCGAGCTTGATCAGCTCCTGCAGCCCCTTGTCGATCTTCGTGAGCTGCGAGCCGGAGGCGATCGGCACGACGAGCTGGTCGGGGAGCTGCCAGCCGAGCTGCTCGCAGATCTCGTACGCCAGGGTCTTGGAACCCTCCGCGTAGTACGGCCGCAGGTTGACGTTGACGAAGCCCCAGCCCTCGCCGGCCGGGTCGCCGATCAGCTCGGAGCAGAAGCGGTTCACGTCGTCGTAGTTGCCCTCGATGCCGACGAGCTCGCCGCCGTAGATCGCGGCCATGACGATCTTGCCCTGCTCCAGGTCATGCGGGATGAACACGCAGGAGCGGAAACCGGCGCGCGCGGCGGCGGCACCCACCGCGCCGGCCAGGTTGCCGGTGGAGGAGCAGGAGAGGGTGGTGAAGTTGAAGGCACGGGCCGCTTCGATGGCCTGGGCGACTACGCGGTCCTTGAAGGAGTGCGTCGGGTTGCCCGAATCGTCCTTCACGAAGAGCTTGCCGGCGTCGACACCCAGCTCGCGCGCGAGGTTGTCGGCCTGGACGAGCTTGGTCCAGCCGGGGTTGATGTTCGGCTTGGTCGCCACGTCCGCGGGGACGGGCAGCAGCGGCGCGTAACGCCAGATGTTCGCGGGACCCGCTTCGATCCGCTTGCGGAGCTCCTCAGTGTCGTAGGCCGAGAAGTCGTACGCGATCTCGAGCGGGCCGAAACACTCCTCGCAGGCGAAGACCGGTCCGAGCGGTACCCGGTGGCCGCACTCACGGCAGGAGAGCGCCGCAGCCGGGCCGAGGTCTACGGTGGAGTCGGTGGTGCTTGCAACAGTCTGCACAGCCATGGAGGCGAGGCCCTTTCTCCTCATCTTCCTCACGACGCATCTCGCCGCGAGACGGATTTGGCACCTTCCCTAGCCGGGAGCCTCGCGTAACGATCAACACTGATCTACGAGACCGGCTGGAGGGTTGCCGGGGCTTCATCGGGCCGTATCCCTCTGCCCCTCTGGATGAGCGGTATGCGGTTGTATAAGCAGTTGTGGGTGCCGACGATCTCCGACATGCGATGGTCATCAGCGTTGTTCAAGACTGTAACCGAAGGCCAGGACAGTTGAGCTAGCCGTCCGAACCGCGAGATGGATCACACATGATCCACTCGCCGAGAGATCGCAGAGGAGCCGCGCACTGTGCTGAACGAAGTCGAGCGTTGGCTGAGCACCCGCTCCTGGTCCGTGACCGATCGCCCGCTCCACAAGATTCTGGCCGCGAAGCACCGCACGGGCCAGTCGGTCAGTGTCGTGCTGCCCGCGCTCAACGAGGAGGAGACCGTCGGCGACATCGTCGCCGTCATCCGTCACGACCTCATGCAGCAGGTCCCGCTCGTCGACGAGATCGTCGTCGTCGACTCGGGATCCACCGACCGCACCTCCGAGGTCGCCGCGGCGGCCGGCGCGAGGGTCGTCCACCGCGACGACATCCTGCCGCACATCCCGCCCGTGCCCGGCAAGGGCGAGGTGCTGTGGCGCTCGCTCCTGGTCACCACGGGCGACATCGTCTGTTTCATCGACGCCGACCTGAAGGAGTTCTCCTCGGACTTCGTCTCCGGCATCGTCGGCCCGCTGCTCACCGATCCCGGCATCGACCTCGTCAAGGCGATGTACGACCGCCCCCTCGGCGGCGCCGCGGGCCAGGGCGGCCGGGTCACCGAGCTGATGGCGCGCCCGCTGCTGAACATGCACTGGCCGCAGCTGGCCGGCTTCGTACAGCCGCTGGGCGGCGAGTACGCGGCCCGCCGCAGCCTGCTGGAACAGCTGCCGTTCCCGGTCGGGTACGGCGTCGAGCTGGGCATGCTGGTCGACGCCCTGCATCTGGTGGGCCTGGACGCACTGGCCCAGGTCGACGTCGGCGTGCGCAAGCACCGGCACCAGGACGGGCAGGCGCTGGGCCGCATGGCCGCCGCGATCTACCGCACCGCCCAGCTCCGGCTGGCCCGCGGGCACCTGATCCGCCCCTCACTGACCCAGTTCGAGCGGGGCGAGGACGGTTTCGAGCCGCGCACCTACTCCGTGGACACGGAGGAGCGGCCGCCGATGGTGGAGATCGCGGAGTACGCGCAGCGCAAGGTCGCCTGACGACAGCAGGTCACATGCCGTATACGGCCTGCTAGCGCGTGCACTCACACGTTTGAGCGTTTCCCGGCCGGGCTAGGTTGTGGCGTATGGCTTCCACGCAGGGCGCTGCCCAGGTATTGGTCGCGTCCAACCGCGGCCCGGTCTCCTACGACGTCCAGGAGGACGGCTCGCTGGCCGCCCGGCGCGGTGGCGGCGGGCTGGTCTCCGGTCTGTCGGCGATCGGGCCGGACGCGGGCGCGCTGTGGGTGTGCTCGGCGCTGTCCGAGGGCGACCGCGAGGCCGTGCGGCGCGGGGTCGGCGAGGACGGCGTGCGGATGCTCGCCATCCCGGCCGACGTGCACGCGGACGCGTACAACGGCATCGCCAACTCGGTGCTGTGGTTCGTGCACCACATGCTGTACCAGACGCCGCTGGAGCCGGTCTTCGACGCGGAGTTCCGGCGCCAGTGGGCGTCGTACGAGACGTACAACCGCGCGTTCGCCGAGGCGCTGGCCGAGGAGGCGGGCGAGGGTGCGGCGGTGCTGGTGCAGGACTACCACCTGTGTCTGGTCCCCGGGATGCTCCGCGAGCTCCGCCCCGACCTGCGGATCGGGCACTTCTCGCACACGCCGTGGGCGCCGGTGGACTACTTCCGGATGCTGCCCGACGACATCCAGGCGCGGCTGATGGAGGGCATGCTCGGGGCGGACCGGGTGGCGTTCCTGACCTGGCGGTGGGCGACGGCGTTCCAGGAGTGCGCGGGTGCGGTCGACCCCGACCGCTGGCTCTCCACCTGGCCGTCGGGCGCCCCGCGGGCCATCGAGCACGTTCAGAAGGACGGGACCACCCACCAGGAGCGGATCACTCGCCGGACGCTCATCGGTGTCCACGGCCTCGGTGCCGACGCCGAGTTCCTGCACGCCCGCTCGCACGAGGCGGACGTCGAGGAGCGGATGGCGGCTCTGCGCGAGGAGATCGGCGAGGGCCGCAGGACGATCGTCCGGGTGGACCGGACCGAGCTGTCGAAGAACATCGTGCGCGGGCTGCTGGCGTACCGGCAGCTGCTCGACGACCACCCCGAGTGGCGGGAGCGGGTCGTGCACGTGGCCTTCGCCTACCCCTCGCGGCAGGACCTCGCCGTGTACCGCGACTACACCGCCGAGGTGCAGCGGGTCGCGGACGAGATCAACTCCGAGTACGGGACGCCCGGTTGGACGCCCGTCGTGCTGCACGTCAAGGACGACTTCGCCCGCTCGCTGGCCGCGTACCGGCTCGCCGACGTGGCCCTCGTCAACCCCATCCGGGACGGCATGAACCTCGTCGCCAAGGAGGTGCCCGTCGTCTCCGACGAGGGGTGCGCGCTGGTGCTCTCCCGGGAGGCGGGTGCCTTCCAGGAGCTGGGCAAGGACGCGATCGTGGTGAATCCGTACGACGTGATCGGGACGGCGCGCGCACTGCACGAGGCGTTGTCGATGCCGGTGGAGGAACGGGCGGAGCGGACCAAGCGGTTGGCGGCAGCGGCGACCGCGCTGCCGCCGGCGCAGTGGTTCCTTGAGCAGTTGGAAGCGCTGCGGGATCAGGCGAGCTGAGCCGCCAGCGCCCGCAGCAGTCGTACGACTCCCTCAGGACCGTCCACCACCAGGTCCGCCCGCTCCCTGAGTTCCGTCACCTCGTCGCTGCCGCTGCACACCAGGAGGCCGGGGATGCCGTCGGAGCGGAGTTTGTCGACGGCGGCGAAGGCGGGGAGGTCACCCAGGTCGTCGCCGGCGAAGAGGACGGCCTCGGCGGAGAGTTGGCGGACGTGTTCGAGGAGGGCGACGCCCTTGTCCATGCCCGGGGGGCGCAACTCCAGGACCAGGCGGCCGGGTTCGACGACGAGGCCGTGGCGGGTGGCGAGGTCGGTGAGGGGTTCGCGCAGGGCCTCGAAGGCGGCCTGGGGGTCGGCGGCGCGGCGGGTGTGGACGGCGACCGCGCGGCCCTTCTCCTCGATCCAGGTGCCCTGCCAGGCGCCGATGCCGTCGAGGAACCCGGGCAGCTCGGCGCGGACGGCGGCCACGCCGGGGTGCTGGGCGGGGGCGCTGACCTCGCCGGTGGCCGCGTCCCAGCGCTCGGCGCCGTAGTGGCCGAGGACGACCAGGTGCTCAAGCCCCGGCACGCCCGCGAAACCGCCGTGCCGGACCGCGACGCCGGCCGGGCGGCCGGTGACCACGGCGACGGAGGCGATCTTCGGCGCGAGCGCGGCCAGCGCGGTCACCGCGCCGGGGTGGGCGCGGGCCTGTTCGGGGTCCGGCACGATCGGGGCGAGGGTGCCGTCGAAGTCGAGGCCTACGACCGTCGCGGCCGGCCGTCGCAGGATCGCGGCGAGTCCGTCACGGCCGGCCTGCGTGGCCGGGGTCGGCAGGGGGTCCATGGAGTGCGTCGAGTCCGTGTCCGAAGGGGTGCCCATACGGTGACCCTAACCGGGCGGGGCGGGACGCACCCATGGCTCAGCGCTCCGACCGGCGCCGGTCCCTGACCCGTCTCAGTCTGTTCACCGTGACCGGGTCGTGGGCGAGGGCCCGCTCGTCGTCCAGGAGGGCGTTGAGCAGCTGGTAGTAGCGGACCGGGGCCAGGTCCAGCTCCTCCCGTATCGCCCGCTCCTTGGCGCCGGGGCCCGCGAACCCCCGGCGCTCCAGGGCGAGGACGGCCCGCTCACGCTCCCCCAGCTGCTCGTGCTCCATGAACCCAACGGTAGGCCCCGCCACTGACAACGCGAGCCATCCGCGGAACCCCCGCCCCGGCTACTGCTTGTTGTCCTCCTTGGCCGCCGTCGACTCCAGCCGGCTCAGGACCGTCGAGGGGTTGGCGCCGGGGGCGACCGCCTTGCCTATGTCCTTCTTGACGGCCGCGCTGACCGTGGACCAGGAGGTCTTGCCGACCGGGTAGAGCTCGGACTGCGGCAGTTCCTGAAGGAACGGCTTGAGGTCGGTGTCCTGGTCGGCCGTGGCCATCACCTCGGAGGCGGAGTTGGTGACCGGCAGCAGGTCGTACTCGCGGGAGAAGGCGAGCACGTTCTTCTCGCTGTAGACGAAGTCGAGGAAGTCGCCGACCTGTTCGGCGTGACCGCCCTGCTTGAAGGCCGTCATCCAGTCGGCGACGCCCATGGAGTACTTGGTCTGGCCGCTCACCCCGGGCATCGGCACCATGCCGAACTTCACGCCCTTCTTCTCGGCGATCTTCATCAGCGAGGGGTGCCCGTTGAGCATGCCGACGTCACCGGAGGCGAAGGCCGAGAAGGCGGCGGCGCGGTTGAGCTTGCCGGGCGCGACGGGACCGGTCAGCCCCTTGTCGACCAGGTCGTCCTTGAGCCAGGTGAAGGTGTCGACGTTCTCGGCGGAGTCCAGCGCGTAGGTGCCGAAGCTGTCGGTGTAGCCGCCCCCGCCGCTGAGCACCCACTGCATGGTCTCGGCCTGCGCCTCCTCCGGACCGAGCGGCAGGGCGTACGGGTATTTCACACCCCGCTCCTTGAGCGCAGCCGCGTCGGCGGCGAGCTGGGCCCAGGTCTTCGGCGCGGTGAGACCGGCATCCTTGAAGAGGGTCTTGTTGTAGAAGAGCAGCCGCGTGGAGGCGGCGAACGGCATGCCGTACTGCACGTCCTTGACCTGCCCCGCGGTGGCGAACTGCGCGGCGAAGTCGGCCTGCGTGCGGATGGAGAGCAGATCGTCGGCCTGGTAGAGCAGACCGGCGTCCGCGTAGTCGGCGTACGCGCCGATCTGCGCCATGTCGGGGGCCTTGCCGGCGTCGACCAGTTCCTTGACCTTGCGGTCGACGTCGTTCCAGGAGTAGACGCTGACCTCGACCTGCACGCCGGAGTGCGTGTTCTCGTACTCCTTGACCAGCTGGTCCCAGTACTTCTGCGAACTGTTGGCGGTCGAGTCGCCGTAGTCCGCGGCGACGAGTCTCAGGGTGACGTCCCCGGAGTCCCCGGTCAGGCCACAACCGGCGAGTACCGCCGTCATGCCCAGCGCGGAGCCCACCGCGATCGTCCCTGTCCTGCGCCCCTGGCGCTCTTGCCGCCGCTGCACTGCCTTGCTCCAACCCTGCTGTCTCGCCGTTCAATAAATGGACCCAATAGGTCTACACCACGTAAGTGGACTAGACCTCTCGCGGGTCGGGGCGTCACACTGTCCCCCGTGAGACATGTCATCGCCCTCGACGTGGGCGGCACCGGGATGAAGGCCGCCTTGGTCGGCGCGGACGGCGCACTGCTCCACCGGGCCCGCCGGGCGACCGGGCGCGAGCGCGGTCCCGACGCGGTCGTCGAGGGCATCCTCGACTTCGCCGCCGAACTGCGCGCGTACGGCGCCGAACACCTCGGCGAGCCCGCCGCCGCCGGTCTCGCCGTCCCCGGCATAGTCGACGAGCCGGGCGGCATCGCCGCCTACTCCGCCAACCTCGGCTGGCGGGACGTACCCCTGCGCGACCTGCTGGCCGCACGGCTCGGCGGCGTCCCGGTCGCCCTCGGCCACGACGTGCGCACCGGCGGACTCGCCGAGGGCCGGATCGGCGCCGGCCAGGGCGCCGACCGCTTCCTCTTCGTCCCCCTCGGCACCGGCATCGCGGGCGCCATCGGCATCGCGGGCCGGGTCGAGGCGGGCGCCCACGGCTTCGCCGGCGAGATCGGCCACATCGTCGTCCGCCCCGGCGGCACCCCCTGCCCCTGCGGCCAGATCGGCTGCCTGGAGCGGTACGCGTCCGCGGCGGCGGTCAGCGAGGCATGGGCAGCGGCCACGGGGAACCCCGACGCGGACGCGGCCGACTGCGCGAAGGCCGTAGAGGCCGGGGACTCGAACGCCGTACGGGTCTGGCAGGACGCCATCGACGCCCTGGCCGACGGCCTCGTCACCGCTCTCACCCTGCTGGATCCGCGCACGCTGATCATCGGTGGCGGCCTGGCGGAGGCGGGGGAAACGTTGTTCACACCGTTGCGGGACGCCGTCCGGCAACGGGTCACCTTCCAGAAACTGCCGTCCATCGTCCCGGCGGCCCTGGGCGACACAGCGGGATGCCTGGGTGCGGGCCTGCTGGCCTGGGATCTCCTGGACTCATCCGACCGTACGGAGGTAACCGCCTGATGGACAACGTCCCAGGGGCGCGGGGAACTGCGCGATCAGCCACCCTCGACGCGAGGCCCGCATCCGGCCGCGCGCCCCACATCCTGTCCGGCGCCGACGTGGTCCTCCCCACCGGAACGGTCAAAGCCGGCCGCGTAATCATCGACGGCCCCCGAATCGCCGGCAGCGCACCGGAGAACGCCCAGGTCACCGACGTATCCGGCCACTGGCTAGTACCCGGCTTCGTCGACATCCACAACCACGGCGGCGGCGGAGCCTCCTTCACCTCCGGCACGATCGAGGACGTCCTCAAGGGCATCCACACCCACCGCCTGCACGGCACGACGACCCTGGTCGCCTCGACCGTCACAGGCGACATGGACTTCCTGGCCCAACGCGCGGGCCTCCTCTCGGAGTTGGCCGAGCAGGGCGACCTCGCCGGGATCCACTTCGAGGGCCCGTTCATCTCGCCGTGCCGCAAGGGCGCCCACTCCGAGGCACTCCTGCGCGACCCGGACCCGGCGGACGTGCGCAAGCTGGTCGACGCGGCGCGCGGCCAGGCGAGGATGGTCACCCTCGCCACCGAACTGCCCGGCGGCCTCGACTCCGTACGCCTGCTCGCCGAACACGGCGTCATCGCGGCGATCGGCCACACGGACGCGACGTACGAGCAGACGGTCGAGGCGATCGACGCGGGCGCGACCGTGGCCACGCACCTGTTCAACGCGATGCCGCCGCTCGGCCACCGCGACCCCGGTCCGATCGTCGCCCTGCTCGAAGACCCCCGGATCACCGTCGAGTTGATCAACGACGGTACGCATCTCCACCCGGCCTCCCTGGAGTTGGCGTTCCATCACGCGGGCGCGGGCCGGGTCGCGTTCATCACGGACGCGATGGACGCGGCGGGCTTCGGCGACGGGCGTTACATGCTCGGCCCGTTGGAGGTCGAGGTCAGTGAGGGTGTGGCGCGGCTGGTGGAGGGCGGTTCGATCGCGGGGTCGACGCTGACGCTGGACCGCGCGTTCAAGCGGGCGGTGACGATCGACAAGCTCCCCGTCGAGGACGCGGTCGCCGCGCTCTCGGCCAACCCGGCCCGGCTGCTGGGGGCTTACGGCGAGATCGGCTCCCTGGAACCCGGCAAGTACGCCGACCTGGTCCTTCTCGACCATCATTTCGACCTCAAGGGCGTCATGCGGCGCGGCGAATGGGTGGTCGATCCCCAACTGGGTTGATCTGTCCTGCTGTTGAGGTGGCGGCCGTCCTGGAACACTGGGGCGGCCGCTGTCCATGTGCGCCTTCTCCGGGGGAGGTCGGCCCAGGTGATCCTCACGGTCACGCTGAACACCGCTCTCGACATCACCTATCGCGTACGGGGTCTGCGCCCGCACGCCTCCCACCGGGTCACCGAGGTGATCGAACGGCCGGGCGGCAAGGGCCTGAACGTGGCCCGCGTGCTCGCGGCCCTGGGCCACGAGGTGACGGTCACCGGCTTCGCGGGCGGCGCCACCGGACGGGTCGTACAGGAGCAACTCACCGCCACCGCGGGGGTCGTGGTCGCGCTGCTGCCGGTGGCCGGAGCGACCCGGCGCACGATCGCCGTCGTGGACCAGACCAGCGGCGACACGACCCAGCTCAACGAGCCCGGCCCGACGGTCACTTCGGCCGAGTGGTCCGCCTTCCAGGAGGCCTACGAGGATCTGCTGCGCGGGGTCTCGGCGGTGGCGCTGTGCGGGAGTCTGCCGCCGGGGGTGCCGGTGGGGGCGTACGCCGGGCTGGTGCGGACGGCGAGGGCGGCCGGGGTACCGGTGCTGCTCGACACCAGCGGGGAGCCGCTGCGCCGCGGGGTCGCCGCCCGCCCCGACATCGTCAAGCCGAACGCCGAGGAACTGGCCGAACTCACCGGCTCCCACGAGCCGTTGCGGGCCACGCAGGACGCCCGCAGGCGCGGCGCCCGGGCCGTGGTGGCCTCACTGGGCGCGCAGGGCCTGCTGGCGGTCGCTCCGGAGGGCCGCTGGCGCGCCACCCCACCCGCCCGGGTGCACGGCAACCCGACCGGCGCCGGCGACTCGGCGGTCGCGGGCCTGCTCTCGGGCCTGGTCGAACAACTCCCATGGCCGGACCGCCTGTCCCGCGCGATCGCCCTGTCGTCGGCGACCGTACTGGCGCCGGTGGCGGGCGAGTTCGACCGGGGGGCGTACGAGGAGTTGCTGGGGCGGGTGGCGGTTACGAAAGAGGCCTGCGTGGCATGACCGCCCGCTTCTTTCCGCTCTTTTCCGCAACCCCTGTACACGCTGCTACTGGTCGACGTTCTCCGTCACGGAGAACTGGTCGAGCAGGGCGTTGCACTTGTTGCCCTGCTGGCAGGAGAGCTGAATCGTGTTGGTGCCCTTGTTCAGGGAGACCTGGGCCCAGGTGGTCTGCCAGTTCTTCTCGAAGTCCTTGCCAACTCCGCCGAAGTTCTTCATGTTCAGCGGCCGGTCGCTGGCCTTGCCGTTGACCGTCAGCGTCCCGTCGGCATCTTCGTCGGCGATGCTGTAGCGGACGTAGACCCGGTAGGTGCCGGACTTCTCGATGCCGTTGACCGTCCAGGTGACCGAGGCGCCGACCTGGTTGAAGCCCTGTACGTAGACGCCGCCGTCGGACTCGGCGCCCTTCACGTCGGACGCGGTGCTCGTGCCGCCGTCCAGGCGCATCGTCTTCACGTCGCTCTTCGGAAGGTCGGCCGCCGCTGCCGACGAGGTCGACGCGCTCGGCTCCGAGCTCTGGGACGTGGACGGATTCGCCGACGCGTCACCCCCCGCCTTGTCGTCCGAGGAGTTGCCGTTCATCATCGCGATGCCGATGCCGATGACGACCGCGGCGACCACCGCGATCGCGCCGATCAGCAGGCCCTTGGTGTTGGGCCCGCGACCCCGGCCACCGCCGCCGCCGTCGCTGCGGAAGGACTGCTGCTGGGTGCTGGGGGCGCCGCCCGGGAAGGTCTCCGGCGCCGCGTAGTGCGAGTTCGGCTGGTTGTAGGTGCCCGGCTGCTGCGGGACCTGGGCGTACGGAGCGGTCGCGGCGGCCGGGGCCTGCTGCTGGCCGTACTGCCGCTGACCGACGGCCCGCTGGCGGTTGACCGAGTTCGGGTAGCCGTAGCCACCACCGGACGGCGGTTGGGCCCCCTTGGCCTGTCCGTCGGCGTAGAGGTAGCCGAACGGGTCGTCGTCCTCGGGCGTACTGGCGCCGTTGTTGCCGGACGTCATCCCTAGGTACTCCTCAGCGGTGCGGGTCGGATGCGATACGTGTAGTCAGAATGGCGAGCCTACCCGCTCCAGATGGCCCAAACGGGTGACTCGGATCGCATCGCCTCGCGGACCTGGCCCCTGACCTGGAGATCATCCCGCCCGTCTGTGCTGTTTGGGACGAGATCGTTTCTCTACGTACATCCGCTCGTCAGCGGACTTCAACACCTCGTCCGCGGTCATGCCGCAGTGCGCCCACCCGATGCCGAAGCTGGCACCCACGCGCATGGCGCGGCCGTCGACGCGGATGGGCTGGATGATCTCGTTGCGCAGCCGTACGGCCAGGTCCTGGGCGTCGGCGCGGCCGAGGCCGTCGGCCAGGACGACGAACTCGTCGCCGCCGAGCCGGGCCACGGTGTCGCCGTCGCGCACGCCCCGGGACAGCCGCCGGGCGACCTCGATGAGAACCGCGTCACCCGAGTTGTGCCCGAACCGGTCGTTGATCGACTTGAAGCCGTCGAGGTCGCAGAAGAGGACCGCGAGTCCCTTGCTGCCGTCGTCCCGATCGCCCTCGCCCTCGGGGGCGACGGTGTGCACGTGGTGGTCGAAACCGTCGAAACCGTCCAGTGCGGCGGACCCGCCGATGACCTCAAGGCCGCCGCCGGGCCGGTAGTCGAAGCCGTGCCCGTTGGCGTCGTAGGCCGGATGACCGTAGGCCGCGTCCAGGGTCTCCAGGGCGCCGGGTGTGGTGGCGCGCTGACAGAGGCGGCTGGAGAGGCGGGAGCGCAGCTCGGCCGAGTTCGGCAGGCCGGTGAGGGAGTCGTGGGAGGCGCGGTGGGCGAGCTGCAGCTCGCGGCGCTTGCGCTCCTCTATCTCCTCAACGTGGGTGAGCAGGAAGCGCGGGCCGTCGGCGGCGTCCGCGACGACCGAGTTGCGGAGGCTGGCCCAGACATAGGTGCCGTCACGGCGGCCGAGTCTCAGCTCGGCGCGACCGCCCTCGGCGGAGGTCCTCAGGAGCGTGCCGATGTCCTCGGGGTGGACCAGGTCGGAGAAGGCGTAGCGGCGCATCGCGGAGGCGGGGCGGCCCAGCAGGCGGCACAGGGCGTCGTTGGTGCGGAGGATCCGGCCGTGCTGGTCGCCGCCCATCTCGGCGATGGCCATGCCCGAGGGGGCGTACTCGAAGGCCTGCCGGAAGCTCTCCTCGCTGGCCCGCAGCGCCTGCTGCTCCCTTTCGAGCCTGACCAGCGCGCGCTGCATGTTGGCCCGCAGACGCGCGTTACTGATCGCTATCGCGGCCTGGAACGCGTACATCTGGAGCGCTTCGCGACCCCAGGCGCCCGGCCGGCGGCCGTTGCGCGGCCGGTCCACGGAGAGCACGCCGATCAGTTCGCCGCACGCGCCCCCGGGCACGCCCGGCGTGAACAGGGGCGCGAAGAGCCGGTCGGAGGGGTGCCACTCGTCCTCGAAGCGGGGCGCGGGCCCGTCCGTGTACCACTGCGGTACGTCGTCGTCGTCGAGGATCCAGCCCTCGGTGTGCGGGATGAAGACCAGGTCGCCCCAGTGCTCACCCATGCCCAGCCGGCGCTCCCAGGAGTCGCGCGAGCCGACCCGGCCGGTGATCAGCGCCTCGGCCGCGGGGTTGCCCGCGAAAGCGGCGACCACGAGGTCGCCGTCGGGGCGGACCAGGTTGACGCACGCCAGCTCGTAGCCGAGGCCGTTCACGACTCCGTCGGCCACGGTCTGCAGGGTGTCCGCCAGGCTGCGCGCGGTGTTCATGTCGGCCATGACCTGGTGAAGTTGTCGCAGGGACGCAAGGCGGACGTAGGGTTCCGACTCGGTTTCCATGATCGCCCTCCCCCCGAGTCCTCGCAGCGAATCAAGGGTGCTCATCGGCGTATCGGTCTGGCAGCTTTCCCCGCCACTGAATCACAGCGCGCTGCCCACTCGGTACACAGGGTCAACAATTAATACCCCTTGTGACTCAAGTCACAGCTAAACATGAACAATTGAGTGGGGTTTCTGCGTTTTCCCTGTGCGTTCGCTGAACGCAATGTTTGTACGTATGTGAAGGTCCCTGTCACTCATCCGTCGCCGGTGCGACATTGGTCCTAGGACCCGTCTCGGACCGAGGCCCGATGTGCCGCGCGCAGGGAGGACATTAGCGTTTCGTACGTGCCGAACACTCCCCCTGCCACGTCCCCGCCCGTCCCCCTGCCCGCCGCCCGGCATCCTGAGGGCGTGAGCAATGACGAGTTCCGCGCCGCCATGTCCCGGCTGACCGCGGGCGTGGTGCTGGTGACCGCACAGGAGCCTTCGCTGGACCCCGACGACCCGTCGGCGCCGCCGGGCGAGGACGTCGGCATGACGGCCACCGCGTTCCTGTCGGTGTCCCTGGAGCCGCCCCTGGTCCTGGTGAGCGTGCGCGAGGGCTCCCGCATGGACGACCTGCTCGCCGAGCAGGACCTGTGGGCGGTCTCGGTCCTCTCCGAGAGCCAGCGCCATATCGCCGGCCGGTTCGCCATGAAGGGCCGCATCAGCGACCGCCTGCTCTTCGAGGACATCCCCTACACCCGCGGCAAGGCCACCGACGCCCCCTTGGTGGGCGGCGCCCTGGCCACCTTGGAGTGCCGGACGGAACAGCGGATCACGTCCGGCGACCACACCCTGGTGATCGGCCGCGTCCTGACGGCGTCCGTACCGAGCGCGGACGGGGGCCCGCTGGCCTACTTCCGGGGGCGATACCGGCAGTTGGGGTGAGCGGCGCAGGCTTGTTCCGCAGCCGGGGTGAGCACGTAAATTCCATGGCACGCGCGCGTGGGGCCCGCCTAGGGTGCGCGCATGGCGACGACGACACCCGGACCGCACCTCGAAGAGATCACCCCGCGCACCTTCGGGGCCGCGACCGGCATCCGGGTCCGCCCCGACCAGGAGTTCGCCGTCTCCCCGGTGATGCAGTCGCTCGCCGAGGCGTACGTCCATCCCGCCGGGGTCGCCTGGCCGCGGCTGATCGTCGACGGCGAGCGCCCGGTCGGCTTCCTCATGGCGTTCTTCGACATCGACTGGCACACCGACGGCAGCCTCTTCCGCTCCGGCCTGTGGCGCCTGAACATCGCCGCAGACGAACAGGGCCGTGGATTCGGCCGGTTCGCCGTGGAGTCCGTCGCCGCCGAGATCCGCCGCCGGGACGGCAAGGAGCTGTACGTCACCTGGCACCCCGGCGAGAACGGCCCGGAGAACTTCTACCTCGGCCTCGGCTTCCGCCCCAACGGGGAGCTGTCCGAGGGCGAGACGGTGGGCGTGCTGGACCTCACCTAGCGGACTGCGGATCAGCGGAGCCTGACGTCGAGGCGGGCCACCCGGTCGGGGTCGGTCACGATGTCGATCACGGCGATCCGGTCCCGTACGAAGGTGAAGGTCAGCGCGCGTTCCACGTGGTCGTCGACGAACGCGGCGATGCCCGGGACGCCGTCGACCAGCGCGAGCCGCGTCACGCGTGCGTAGCGCCCGTAGCTCGTCGCGCCCTTGGCCACCGCCGCCGCACCCGTGGTCACCCCGGTGTCGGCACGCGCGATGACGTCGGGGTCGAGCAGTTCGACCAGCGCCTCGAAGTCGCCCTCCCGCGTGGCCGCCAGGAACGCGTCCACGACCTGCCACTGCCGGGCCCGGCGGGCCTGTTCGGCACCGGGAGCCTCGGCGCCCCGCACCCGGCGCCGGGCCCTGCTGGCCAGCTGCCGCGCCGCCACCGGGGAGCGCCCCACGATGGTCCCGATCTCCTCGTACGACACCCCGAACAGGTCGTGCAGCACGAACGCGAGCCGCTCGGGCGGGGTCAGCGTCTCCAGTACGACGAGCAGCGCGACGCCCACCGAGTCGGCGAGCAGTGTGTCCTGCTCGGGGTCGGCGGCCACGGCCGGCATAGGCGCGTCGGCCTCCAGCGGCTCCTCCGCGCGGGACCTGCGCGAGCGCAGCATGTCCAGGCAGACCCGGCCCACGACGGTCGTCAGCCAGCCCCCGAGGTTCTCCACCTGCCGGGCATCGGTACGCCCGAGCCGGAACCACGCCTCCTGCACCGCGTCGTCGGCCTCGGCGAGCGAGCCGAGCATGCGGTGGGCGACCGCGCGCAGATGATTTCGGTGTGACTCGAATCTCAGGGCGAGGAATTCTCTTTCCGCCGCGTTTCTGTCGGGTCCACCAAGAGATTCATTCGCGTCCATAGCCACAGCCCCTTGCCCCCGGTCGGGTATCCGTCGTCGTCATCGACATGACGGACGGGACGCGGGCGATGTGACAAAGGACGTTCTACGACTTCGGCTTACGGGGGCCGCGCCGGAGCCGTCAGCCCCAGTTCCGCCCGGTGCGGCCCTGCTTGGTGTCGGAGCGCTGCTTCTTCTCGCGCAGGCGGCGTTCGTTGATCCCGCGCGGGATACGGGTGGCCCGGCGCGGCTTGGGCGGCGGGGCGGTGGCCTCGGCGAGCAGCGCGGCCAGCCGTACGGCAGCGGTCTCGCGGTTGCGCCACTGGGACCGGTGCTCGGAGGAACGGACGCTGATCACACCGTCGACGAGCCGCCCGGCCAGCCGCTCCAGCGCGCGTGCCTTCCACACCTCGGGCAGCGACTCGGTCTTGGCGAGGTCGAACCGGAGCTCCACCTGGGAGTCGCTGGTGTTGACGTGCTGCCCGCCGGGTCCGGAGGAGCGCGAGAAACGCCAGATGAGCTCGGCCTCGGGGAGCGAGACGGAGCCGCGGATGGCATAGGGACCGGACATGACTCCATGGTCGCGGCTCTGTCCGGTCCACGTCACCCGGTTTTCACGGACAGGCCGCCGAACGGTTGGTAAAAAAGGTAAAGGGGTGCGGAACCTTGGGGACCCCCCGCGGCGTTCATACGGGTGACGGTAGCTTCGTCCACAGTGCGAAGCCCGTACGACGTAACGAGGGAAGGGACTCCCAACAATGGCTGTAAGCCTGTCCAAGGGTGGCAACGTCTCGCTCACCAAGGAGGCCCCGGGCCTGACGGCCGTCACCGTGGGCCTCGGCTGGGACGTCCGCACCACCACCGGCACGGACTTCGACCTCGACGCCTCGGCGATCGCGGTCAACCCGCAGGGCAAGGTCTACTCGGACGGTCACTTCGTCTTCTTCAACAACAAGCAGACCCCGGACCAGACCATCGTCCACACCGGCGACAACCGCACGGGTGAGGGCGACGGCGACGACGAGGCGATCAACGTCAACCTGGCGGGCCTCCCGGCCGACGTCGAGAAGATCGTCTTCCCGGTCTCCATCTACGACGCCGAGAACCGCTCGCAGAACTTCGGCCAGGTCCGCAACGCCTACATTCGCATCATCAACCAGGCAGGCGGCGTCGAGATCGCCCGCTACGACCTCTCGGAGGACGCGGCCACGGAGACGGCCATGGTCTTCGGCGAGCTCTACCGCAGCGGCGCCGAGTGGAAGTTCCGCGCCGTCGGCCAGGGCTACGCCTCGGGCCTGGTGGGCATCGCGCAGGACTTCGGCGTCAGCGTCTGACACCCTTCGCCGCCGCTGAGCCGCGCCGCCTCTCAGCTGCGCAGGCTTTGAGCTGAGTTGAACCGGAGCCCCCTGGTCACCATGACCGGGGGCTCCGGTCGTTTTCCGTGCCCTTGGGGGAGGCTGGGCCACCTCCACCGGAACCCGGCGGACCGTGCTCCGGTGGAACCGTGCTCCGGTGCGACGGGACGCCTTTCCCAAGGAACACATGATTGAAAGAACCCTCACCAAGCCCCACCCAAGGCCCCAAGGTGCAGGTCACCCGCGCGAGTGAACATCACCAACTCAGCTGGATTCGGGGCCGGTTGCCTGCCTTACAGCCGGCGCAACACCACCGCAGACATGCGACGGCCCTCGCCGGGACTGCAATCCCATGCGAGGGCCTGACCACCGAGGAAGAAAAGGCTTCCCGATGGACACCCAAAACCCTAGCGCGCCGCCGCACGCCCAGTCCCGTATCACGGGCAACAACCACCCGATCCGGCACCCTCACACCGGCGGGGGTTTGATCCACGACCACACCCGCCACAACACCCGTTTCACGGTGATCGGCAACCACCTCACCCAGCACGAGAAGCTGTCGCTCCTGGCCATCGGCCTGGGCGCACACATCCAGTCGCTGCCACCAGGTGCCCGAGCCGACATCAAGACCCTCACCGCCCACTTCCCCGAGGGCTCGACCCGCATCGCCGCCGCACTACGGGAGTTGGAAACCCACGGCTACCTCCGCCGCACCCGCGAACTCGTCCCCGACGGCCGCATCATCACCCGCACCATCTCCTGCAACCAACCCCGCCACCACGCCACTTCCCACACCCCCCAGGCGACCCCACCCCACAAGAAACGAGCACCCCGCAAGGCACTCCCACCCGTACCGCACCCGGCCTACCCCGCCCCCACCCTCATCCAACAGGCCACGGACCTCCTCGCCGACCTCCACCGCCACGACCCCCGCCTCCTCCTCTCCACCTGCGACACAGCCCACCTGGCCCAAGGCGTCGCCGCCTGGCTCCAACGCGACATCACCCCAACCGCCCTACGCCACACCCTCACCACCGACCTGCCACCCGAAGCACTACGACGCCCCGCCGCCCTCCTCGCCCACCGCCTCACCGCCCAACTCCCACCCCCACCCCCCTTCCGCGCCCCAGCGCCCGGCCGCTGCCGCCACTGCCGATCAGATCTCCTCCGGACGATCTCCACGGACAATCTGCCGCGCTACCGGGACACCGAAAAACGCGGCCTCATGAATTCCCACAGCCCTATGGGGCGACGAAGGTTTTGATCAACGCCCGGAAGCGTTCGACCTCCTCGCGGTCGCGCAGGAATTCGCGGAATCCGTTCAGTGAGGTGTTGTATTCGGTAATTCGCTGCCGGCCGCCGGGAGGCGTGACGTCGCGGCGAGTGGGCCACTGGAATCCCGTGCTCTGTCGTTCCACGGTCAGCTGCCACGCGATATAGAGCTTCGCGGCCGCCGGGTGGCTCGCCTTTCGGAAGATCGCCGCCGTTTGCGGCCAGCTCATGAACTGGTCCGTCCGCGGTACGACGTAGCGAAGGGGCTGCCCCGGGACGGGTAGGAACGGCGCGAGGCTGGAGAGACTCGCGGTGCGCCGGCCGCTGACCGTCGACGCTATGGCCACCCCTCCGTTCGCGACGATCAGCGGGTTCTGCTCCATGAACTGCTCCATGTACCGCAGCCCGTACTTCTGCGTCACCAGGTAGAACGCGAACAGGATGGCGTCTTCCGAGGTGGGGTCCGGAACCGCGATCTTGTCGCGGAACGCGGACGCCAGAAAGTCACTGGCGTCTCTGGGCGCCTCGGCCTCGGTGAGGAGGTCGCTGTTGCTGACGCGGCCGAAGGAACGGCCCAGGAGGCCGATGTAGGCGTAGTCGGAGTCCCGGTACTGCGAGAACACCGCTCGTACAGGGTCTGCAGCTGAGCGACGTCCGGCTCCAGACCGCCGAGGGCCAACTGCCGATTGATCAGAGCGCTTTACACAGGGCTGTAGCGGACGGTGAAGACGGCGTCGATTCCGGGAAAGGCGGTGACGAACGCCTGGCGGGTCGCGGCCTCCTGATTGGGAGAACTACCGCCCGCCCACACGACAAGCTTGCCGCCCTCGTCGAGCGCGTCCTGGTACAGCTGCTGCAGATACTCAGCCGAATCACCGCTCACCGCGGCCGGCGCCGCGAAAGCGCCGTTCTGCGTGAATGCCGCGACGCCCACGCCCACCGCGCCGGCCGCAGCGTATTTGAGGATGCCACGTCGGCCTATACCACGCGTCACCGAATCAGAAATGTTCAATGTGCGCTCCGTTGGGTTGGGCGTCTTCGTTGACGTGAATACCCTGACACGGCATCGCCGACCTGAGAGCCGATGACAGGTTATTGACAGCCAGCCCATTCACCTCTGCCCGTTCGGGCACCGATATCAATATTCCGTAAGGGCTTTCCCGGAACGGATGCCCGCCGGCCCCCGCCCACCGATAAATTGCCACCCATGCACCTGACCCCTCTCGCCCTGACCTCCGACCACGACATCCCCGCTCCCCTCCTCACCGAGCTCACCGCCCTCTACGCCTCCAACCGGGAGTTCCACGCGCTCAGCGGTGACTTCCCGGATCCGGACGACATTCGGCCCGAGCAGGTGGCGGTCGCGTTGGCGGACGAGTTGGCGAATCCGGGGGTGGAGGCGCTATTGGCTCGGAGCGAGGGGCGGCTGGTGGGGGTTGTGATCACGCTCGCTCGGCATCCTGACCCGGCTGATCCCGATCCTTGGATCGGGCTGTTGCTGATCGATGCCGGTGCTCAACGGCGGGGGTACGGGCGGCAGTTGGCCGGGCTTGTCGAGGAGCGGTTCCGGGCGGCCGGGCGTGCCGCCGTGCGGCTTGCCGTGCTCGATGCGAATCCGAAGGGGCTCGCCTTCTGGACGGCCCTGGGGTACGAGGTGATCGGGCATCGGGCCGATCTCCAACTGGGCCGACCGTGTGCCGTGTTGCGGAAGGAGTTGGGCGAGCCGCCAGCGTGAGCCGCAGGCCTGAGCCGCCGCCGTCAGGGGTGGCTCGGCTTGCCGTTGCCATACAGCCAGTCCTTCCAGATCTCCTCGAAGTCCTTGGCCGGCGCCATCTTCTCCACGTACGCCGTGAAGTCCGCCGTGTCCGCGTTGCCGTGGCGGTGGGTGGCTGCCCAGCCCTGCACGATGTCGTAGAAGGTGTCGTCGCCCACCGCCTGGCGGATCTTGTGGAGGACCATCGCGCCGCGTAGGTAGACGGGGGTGTCGGAGATGTGGCCGGGGCCGCTCGGGCGCGCGGGTGGGAAGGCCCACAGGTCGGCGTAGTCGTCCTCGCCGTCCGAGTAGAGGTGGCTGAAGGTCTCTTCGGCCGTGTCGCCTTCGTGGTCCTCGTCCCACAGCCACTCCGCGTAGGTCGCGAAGCCCTCGTTCAGCCACATGTCTCGCCAGGTCTTCGGGGTGACGGAGTCGCCGTACCACTGGTGGGCCAGTTCGTGGACGAGGGTCTCGGTGTCGGGCGAGCCGGGGAAGACAGGGCGGTTCTGGGTTTCCAGGGCGTATTCGGCGTCGGACGGGCGGTCGACGATCGCGCCGGTGGAGGAGAAGGGGTACGGGCCGAAGTTGTACTGCGCCCAGTCCATGATCTCGGGGAGCCGGGCCAGTACCTTGCGGCTCGCCGCTGTCTGGGTCGGGTCCACGGCCGTGTAGACCGGCAGGCCGTCGGATGTCGTGGAGCGGGTGATGTCGTAGTGGCCTACGGCGATCGTGGCGACGTAGCTCGCCATGGGTTCGGCCGTGTGCCAGGTGAACGTCGTGCGGCTCTTGGTGGTCGTCTCGCCCTTCAACTCACCGTTGGAGATTGCCTGCAGGCCCTTGGGGACGGTTACCGCGATGTCGTACGTCGCCTTGTCCGACGGGTGGTGGCTGCCGGGGAACCACGTCGTCGAGCCGATCGGCTCGCCCAGGGCCAGTGCGCCGTCGGTCGTGGAGAGCCAGCCCTCCTTGGAGCCGTCCGGGTCGGTGATCGTCTGTGGGGTGCCGGAGTAGTGGACGGTGGTCCGGAAGGTCTCGCCCTTGTCGAGGTCGTCGTGGGGGCGGACGGTGAGTTCCTGGCCTGCGCGGTTCCAGCGGGCGGGGCGGCCGTCGACGGTGACGTCCGTCACGTCCAGGCCCCTGAGGTCGAGGTCGAAGGCGGAGAGGTCCCGGGTGGCTCGGGCGGTGACGGTCGCCGTGCCGGTGAGGGGGGTGGCGGGGGTGGAGCCGTCGCCGGTGGCCGGGGTGTACGCGATCTTCAGGTCGTAATGCGTGACGTCGTAGCCGCCGTTGCCCGCTTTGGGGAAGTACGGGTCCCTTACGCCGGAGCCGCCCGGGGTGCCCTGGACTCCGCCGGAGCATGCGGTGAGGGTCAGGGCGAGGAGGGCGGAGAGGGTGGTGGTCACGGCCGGGACAGGGCGGACGACCGGGACAAGCGGCGCGGATCGGGGCACGTCCGTGATCCTAGGCGGAGGGGCGACCGGCACGGCGTGACACCATCGCATACGTGCTCGACATCGGCTACGCCCTCTCCAACCGCTTCCCCGACCCGCCCCAGACGGACTACCGCCGCGTGGACGTCCACGCCCTGCGGCACGACCTGTTCTGCGGAGACGTCTATCTCGCCGACACCGAGACCGACCGGGAACTGTCCACAGCCTGGGGATGGGTACCGGTGCTCGACTTCGCGTGGGCGTTGTGCGACATCGTGGAACGGCTGGACAAGGACCCGGCGGGATCGCGTGCGGCGCGGCCGCAGCGGGAGGAGCTGGACTTCACGGAGACCACCGACCGCATGCTCTTCGAGCGGCGGTTCGGGTGGGTGGACGTCGAGTCGGACTGGATGCCGGCCGACGAGACTCCGCTGTCCTTCTCCCACTCCGAACTGCGGCGCGAGGCACGGGACTTCCTGCAGGACCTGATCGCCGACCTGGTGGACATGCACGAGGACCTCGGCGAGAACCCTGCGGTCTGGGCGCTGCAGGCCAAGTTCCCCCGGGTGAAGTGAGGACGGCTCCTTCGCACGCACGAGGAGCGGGGGCAGAGTCCCGCCGATAGGCTGAAGTCGCTCGGAAAACCAGTGCGCACTCCGCAGAGGCTTCAGCGATCGCAGCACAGGAGGAACCGTGGCCGGTCAGTTCGAGGCGACAACCGAGATCAACCGCTCCATCGAGGACGTCTTCGCCTTTCTCGCCGACGGCACGAACGACCCCAAGTTCAGTCCTCGGGTCCAGTCGATCAAGAAGACGCCGGAGGGACCGACGGCCGTCGGCACGGTCTTCACGAGCACGGTCAAGGACGCCGGCATGAAGACGGGCCGGACGTTCCGGATCACCGAGTTCGAGGCACCCCACCGGATCCGGTGGGCGGAGACCTCCAAGAACGCCGTGACGGCGGACGAGGGTGGCTACGACCTGGAGTCCACCGGTCCCGACACGACCCGGGTGCGGATCTTCAACGTCCTCGAAGGCCACGGCATCGGAAAACTGCTGGTCGGCTTCGCGGCGGCTGCGGCCCGCAAGGACGGGCCCGCGTTCGGGCAGCGGATCAAGGCCGCGGTGGAGGCGGAGACGAAGCCCTCCCAAGGGGCCTGAGGCTCCCAAGAGTCCTAGGGGGTCCTAGGAGTCCTCGCCGTCACCCCTCCACCCTGATCCCCAGCTCCCCCGCCAACACCGCCGCCAGATCGACCAGTTGGGCCGGGCTGATCGTCGACCCCGCCAGTCGGTCCACCCCGCGTGCGATGTCGACTTCCGCCGCGCCTCTGAGGTCCACGTCCTTCAGGACCGCGCCCGTGAGGTCCGCCTGTCTCAGTGCGCAGTCCACGAACTCCACGCGCTCCAGGCGGGCGCCGCCGAAGTCCGGTTCCACCAGGACGCAGGACTCGAAGACGACGTCCTTGAGCTTCGCCGTGCGCAGGTTGAGGTAGTCGATCTTGCCGCCGCGGATCACCACCCGCTCCAGTACGGCGCCGTGCAACTGGGTTCCGCCCAGGCGGGCGTCGATCAGCTCGACGTCACGGAAGGTGGACTCGGCGAGGTCGGTGCCGACTCCTCGTAGGCCGGTCAGGACCGAGTCCAGGAAGCGGGCGTGACCCAGTTTCGTCTCGTCCAGCGCGCACCCCGTCAGCGCGCAGTCCATGAAGCGGGCGCCCCCGCCGTCCTGCCCGACGAAGTCCAACTCCCGGAACTCCAGGCCGTCGTAGTCCCCGTCCGGCGCCAACTCCCCGCCTCCGAAGGGCTCCAGCGCGGGCAGACGGATCTCCGGACGCCGGGCCGCCTTCACCCCCGTAGCACCCGTTCCGCCCGCACCACTCGTCGCTCTCCTCGCCATGCCCCCCATCCTGCACCCCGCCACTGACAATCCCCCGCCCAGCCCCTGACCGGCCACAACACCCTCATGTCACATTTCCGGGCTCCGATCAGTCGTAGATACAGAAAGGCACCCGAGCCGAGGGAGACCCACCCATGCACCGCATCACCGTCATCGGCGGCGGATTCGCCGGACTGACCGCGGCCGTCACCGCTGCCGAGGCGGGCACCAAGGTGACCGTGTACGAAGCCCATCACACCCTCGGCGGGCGGGCGCGGACCGCCGAGGGGCCGTATCGGACGAACGACGGACCGCATGCGCTCTACAGCGGCGGCCCGCACTGGACCTGGCTCAGGCAGCGGGATCTGATCGGGCCAATGGCGCCGGTGCCGCCGTTGGAGGCGGCCCGGATGCGGCTGCGGCATCAGGGCGTGCTGCGCCGTACCCCGCCGTTCGCGATGCTCAAGCTGTTGCGTCCCGGGATCCAACAGGCGCCCGTGGACGTCGACTTCCGCACCTGGGCCACCGGTATCGCGGGCGAGGAGGGGGCCCGGGCCGCCGCCAACTACTCCGCCGTGGCGCTGTTCCATCACGATCCCGGCGTGCTGTCCGCCGCGTTCGTGCAGGAGCGGTTGCGCCGGGCGACCAGGCTGCCGCCGGAGGCGCACTATCCGCGCGGCGGCTGGGCAAGCGTCATCGACCGGATGGCCGCCCGGGCCTGGAATCTGGGCGTGCGGATGGAGACGCTGGCGCGCGTCGACACCCTGCCGACCGATACGCCGGTGGTGGTGGCCACCTCTCTCGACGCCGCCCGTCGGCTGCTCGGGGACGACTCGCTGACCTGGCCGAGCGGCCGTACGGCGCTGCTCGACCTCGCCCTGCGGACCCGGCGCGGGGACGCCTTCGCGGTGTCCGACCTGGACTCCCCCGGCTGGATCGAGCGGTTCACCGCGCAGGACCGGTCCCTCGCGCCGGCCGGCGAGCAGCTCCTCCAGGGACAGATCCCGCTCGCTCCGCACGAACGCCGGGCCGACGGTGTCGCCCGCGCCGAGCAGCTCCTCGACCTCGGTTTCGACGGCTGGCGCGAGCGCGTGACCTGGCGGCGGGAGGCCACGGCCAACGGTCGTACGGGAGCCGTGGACCTGCCCGGCACCAGCTGGCGGGACCGGCCGGCCGTCGACCGGGGCGACGGCGTCTATCTCGCGGGCGACCAGGTCGCGGTGCCCGGCGTCCTGTCGGAGGTCTCCTTCAACAGCGCCCTCACCGCCGTCTCCCTCGCCCTCGGCGCGCGCGGCCGTGACGCCCTTGACCTCAAGCATGCCTGAGGTTGGAGGGTGGGGCCCACGAGCCAGCGGCCTCCCGGACAGTCCGCCCGGACCGGGGGCCTCACCGACACCTGGGGGAACCACCATGCACGCCATCCGTCTGCACGCCTTCGGCCCGGCCGAGAACCTCACCTACGAGGAGGTCGCCGACCCCCTGCCGGGCCCCGGCCAGGTCCGTATCGCCGTCGAGGCCGCCGGAGTGCACCTGCTGGACACCGCCCTGCGCGAGGGCGACCAGGGGCCGTTGCCCCGGCCGACCGCGCTGCCCACCATCCCCGGCCGCGAGGTCGCCGGGGTCGTCGAGTCGCTCGGCGAGGGAGTCGCCGGGCTCTGGCTCGGCCTCCGGGTGGTGGCCCATCTCGGCTTCGCGCCGGGCGGGTACGCCGAACTCGCCGTCACCGATGTCGACCGGGTGCACGAGATCCCGGCGAACCTGGACTTCGGCGAGGCCGTCGCCATGATCGGGACCGGGCGTACGGCGATGGGGATCCTGCAGTTCGCCGAGCTCGGCCCGGACTCGGTGGTCGTGATCCCGGCCGCCGCGGGCGGGATCGGGACCCTGCTCGTGCAGTACGCCAGGCACGCCGGTGCCGTCGTCGTGGGTCTGGCCGGCGGACCCGAGAAGGTCGCGCGCGTGCAGGCCAACGGCGCCGATCTCGCCGTCGACTACACGGACCCCGGATGGCCGGACAAGGTGCGCGCCTTCCTCGGCGGGCGGCCCGCCACCGTCGTCTTCGACGGGGTGGGCGGGGACATCGCGCGCGAAGCCGTCGGGCTCCTCGGTCCGGACGGCAAGCACCTCGTCTTCGGCTGGTCCGCCGAAGGCATCCGGGGCGGCGAGCCCTACCTCGTGGAAGGCGTCTCCGAGCGGGTCCTGGGTCCCGTGATGATGCAGCGGGCCGGCGGCCCCAACCCCGTACGCACTCTCGAACTGCGTGCCCTCGCCGAAGCGGCCGAAGGCCGGCTGACCCCTGCCGTGCGGCGGTTCCCGCTCGCCGAGGCGGCCGCCGCGCACCGCGCGCTCCAGACGCGCGCGACGACCGGAAAGGTGGTACTGGAGCCATGACCAGCAAGTCCGCACCCGACGATGCGATACCCGAAGATGCGATACGGCCTGATTCATGGTCTTCTGGCCGAATGAGTGTCACCCGGACAGGTGAAACCGGCCCGCCCGTGGACGCCGATCCCCGTCGCTGGTGGGGTCTGGTGATCATCGCGCTGGCGCAGTTGATGGTGGTGCTCGACGCGACCATCGTGAACATCGCGCTCCCGTCCGCCCAGACCGATCTGCACATGTCCGACGGCAACCGTCAGTGGGTCATCACCGCCTACACGTTGGCCTTCGGCGGTCTGCTTCTGCTCGGCGGCCGGATCGCGGACCTGGTGGGCCGCAAACGGACGTTCATCTTCGGCCTGATCGGCTTCGCCGCGGCCTCCGCGCTGGGCGGCGCGGCCACCGGCTCGGGCATGCTCTTCGGCGCCCGCGCGCTGCAGGGCGTCTTCGCCGCCGTACTCGCACCCTCCGCGCTCTCCCTGCTGACGACGACCTTCACCGACCCCAAGGAACGCGGCAAGGCCTTCGGCATCTACGGCGCGCTGGCGGGCAGCGGGTCGGCGATCGGGTTCATCGTCGGCGGGCTGCTCACCGAGTACCTGGACTGGCGCTGGTGCCTGTACGTGAACGTGCCGATCGCGGTCGTCGCCGTCTTCGGCGCCTTCGCGCTGCTGCACGACCGGCCGGGACACAGCGGCGCCCGGCTCGACGTTCCCGGTGTGCTGCTGGGCTGCGGCGGTCTGGTCGCGATCGTCTACGGCTTCAGCGAGGCCGAGCCCCGGGGCTGGAGCGACCCGTTGGTGCTGGGGCTGATCCTCGGCGGGGTCGCACTCCTCGTCACGTTCGTGTGGTGGCAGACCCGGTCGCCGTCGCCCCTGCTGCCGCTGCACATCGTCAAGGACCGCAACCGCGCCGGCTGCTTCCTGACCATGGGGCTCGCCGTCATCGGCATGTTCGGCCTGTTCCTGTTCATGACCTACTACCTCCAGGTCATCCTCGGCTACTCGCCCGTGAAGACCGGCCTGGCCTTCCTGCCGCTGACCGTCGCGATCATCATCGGCTCCACGCAGATCTCGGCCCGGCTGCTGACCCATGTCGCGCCGCGCGTCCTGATGGTGCCCGGCATGGTCCTGGCGGCGGGCGGCATGCTGATCCTCACCCAGATGACGGTGAACTCCGACTACACCACCGAGATCCTGCCCGCCCTGCTCCTCATGGGGCTCGGCATGGGCCTCACCTTCATGCCGGTGTTCTCCACGGCCACCGCCGGTGTCGCCCCGCAGGACGCGGGCGTGACCTCGGCGACCGTCAACACCTCGCAGCAGGTGGGTGGTTCGATCGGTACGGCGCTGCTCAACACCATCGCCACCACCAGCGGCGCGACCTACATCGCCGCCCACCTCCACAACCCCGCCCAACGCGCCCTGGTCACCAGGGAGGGCGTGGTCCACGGCTACACGGTCGCCATCTGGTGCGCCGTCGGCATCATGCTCCTGGCCGGCCTGGTCGCGGGCCTGATGGTCACGGCGAAGGCCCCCAAGCACGGGGCGCCTGCCGAGGCGGCGGTGCCCGAGTCGGTGGCCTGACCGTAACTCTGCGAGTCCCGGCAGGAGTTGGGCCGGGAGACGGAGAGGGGGCCGCGATCCACGCGGCCCCCTCCTCCAACCCCACTTACCGCGCTCAGCCGGCGACCGTCTTCGTCGCCTTGCTCACCGCCGAGCCGTCCTTGTGACCGGTGCGGTGCGCGACGACCTTCACGGTGATCTTCTTGCCCTTCTGGGCCGCCTTGAGCACCAGCGAGGTCTTGGTGGCACCGCTGATCGCCTTGCCGTTGGCGTACCACTGGTACGAGTACGTCGTCGGGCTCGGACTCCACGTGCCCTTGGTCGTCTTCAGCGTCTTGCCGACCTTCGCCGTCCCGCTGATCACCGGCACCTTGCTCGCCTTGGGCGCGTCCCCCTTGGCCACGGTCACCGCGGCCGAGGTCGCCGTGCCGCTCAACCAGCCGCTCCTGAGCGCGCTGACGGTCACGCTCAGCTTCTTGCCGACGACCGAGGCGGGGACGGTGTACGTCGACGCGGTCGCCCCGCTGATCGTCGTGCCGTCGGCCTTCCACTGATAGGTGTACGACGACGGCGCGGCCGACCAACTGCCGGGCGCCGCCGTCACCTTGGCGCCGACCTTGGCCGTACCCGTGATCTTGGGTGCGGCGGTGTTGGTCAGTTGGGGCTGGGTGACGGTGAAGGTGCCGCGCTGGAACTCGCAGCACCCGGCGAACACGCTGACGTTCCAGGTGCCGGGCGCGACGCCGGTCAGGTCGAGGGTCGCGGTCAGCGTGCGGTTGTCCGCGGAGACCGAGTCGGTCCTGGCGGTGAGGGTCGTGCCGTTCTGGTACAGCCGGACCGTGGCGGTCGGGGGGAGCGCGGTGCCGGTCACGGTGAGCGTGGCCTTGGTGCCGGCTACGCCGGTGGTGGGGCTCACCGCGGTGACGGCCACCTTGTCCGGGCCGCAGAGCGTGGACTTGCAGGTCAGTTGGGCGCTGTAGGAGGTGGTGGACACCTTCTCGGGCAGGCCGAGCACGAACAGCGAGGGCGCTGATCCGCTGGTCGAACCGCCCGCCGAGCACTCCCAGCCGGTCGGGATGTACAGCAGACAACCGTTGTTCCAGGCGCTGTTGTAGAGGGCGGGCACCGCCGTGTTCGTGGCGCCGGTGGTGTCCGTGACCGGGACGGAGAAGCGGTCGTACCCGGCCGTCGGCAGCACCGCGCACACCGCGCTGTGCTGCTCGTCGAGCGTGCCGGTGATCGGCCCGTAGCCGTAGGACACCGACGGGACCTTGGTGCACTCCGGCGCCGGACCGGCCGCGGTCGCGATGCGCAGGGCGTCCAGGTGGTACTCGGGAGCCGCCTTCAAGGTGACCGGGGTCTGCGCGAGGACCTGGTGGGTGGTGGACCCGGTCACCGCGCAGGAGCGGTTGCGGAAGGAGCACTCGGCGCCGCCGTCGCCGCCGAACACGGCGATGTTGGCGGTGCCCAGCGCGTCCCGTACGTCCATGTGCAGGACGTCGGTGGCCGCGTCGGTGGTGATCTGACGGCAGCTGACGGTGCCCGGCTCGCCCTGGGCGACGGTCGTGGACGGGCCGCCGACCTTCGTCGCCGCACTCTGCACGCAGCCCGCCGAGGAGGCGCTCGCGGTCACGTCACGCCGGGTCAGGGTGTACGTGGCGGGCAGGTCGCGGCCGGTGACCAGCACGGTGTGGGCGACGCCCGGGGTCAGTGCGCAGACCGTCCAGCCGTTGGTGGTGGAGGTGCGGTCGCAGACCTTCTTGCCGGTGGCGTCCAGCACGGAGAACTTCGCCGGTACGCCGCCGGAGGTGCCGATCAGCTGGAAGAGCTCCGCGCCCGTTTGGGCGTCGGCGGGAATCGTCAGGCACTGCGAGAAGACACCGTCGCCGGTGGCGAAGGCGGCCTTGGCCCCGTCGGCGGTGAAGCTTCCGGCGGGCAGGACCGGGCAGTCGCTGACCGCGTCGGTGCGGTGGAAGGCGATCGTGTAGGGGCCGGTGGCGTCCTCGCCCTCGTCGTCGGTGTGCACCAGCGCCCGGTAGGGGGCCCTTCCGGTCAGCGTGCAGTCGCCGTCCGACAGCTCCGTCGCGTCACATTGCGGGAGGCCGTCCGCGTCGTGGACCGCCACCTCGGTGTCGACAGCGGACCCGCCGAGCGGGGTGAGCGCGGCGATGGAGGCGCCCTGCGGGGCGTCCAGCGCCAGGCAGTCGTACTCGCCGACCGTGCTCAGTTCACCCTTGTACACACCGGCCCCGGTCGCCACGCATCCGGCGTCGGAGGCCTGGTCGAGGACGACCACGTCGTCACCGGTGTCGGAGACACGGTCGATGACGGCGGTGTAGGTGCCCGCGGCCGGCAGCCGGCACGGGTCGGTCTCCCGGCAGGCGATCTTCCCGGCCGCGTCGTACACGAGGACGGGGTTCGCGGAGTCGTCGTCGACCTCGTGGACCAGGTACCGGCCGGCCTGGCCGACGGTGAAGGTGAAGCAGGGGTTGGCCTGGAAGTCCAGGCCCGCCAGGGTTCCGAAGGGGCGTACGGACGCGGTCCGGCAGCCCTGCGGGTCGCTCAGCGAGCGTGCGCCGACCGTGTACTGGGCGGGGAAGCCGTTCTCCGCGTAGCTCACCCTGGAGATCACCCGGTAGGGGCCCTGGCCGGGCAGGACGCAGCTGAGGGTGTTCTCGTCGTCCTCGGTGACGCGCGGGCAGATACGGGCCCCGGTCGAGTCGGTGATCCACGCGACGATGTCGCCGTACACCTTGGTGGCCCGGCTGAGCAGGACACGCTCGCCCGGCTCGCCCTCGAAGGCCTGGCAGTCGATCTCCAGCCGGCTCGCCGAGGTCCGGACGGGCACGGGCACGTCCCAGGCGGTGGAGACCGGAGCGTGGCAGCCCTCGGTGGCCGAGCTCAGCGGGACGACGGTGAACTGGATCTCCCGCTCCTCCCAACCGCTGTTGACGACCTGGACGGTGTAGTCGCCGGCCGCGGGCACATCGCACCGGCCGCTCTCGCCGAACTGCTCCTCGTAGCAGTCGACTTCGGTGCCGTCCGCGGCGAACAGGCGCGCGTAGGCGCTGCTGCTCTCGTCGACGGTCACCAGGTAGCGTCCGGCCGCCGGGGCCGTCATGGTGAAGCAGGCACTCCCATCGGCCGGGACGGTCGCCTTGTTGACGGCATCCCCCGGGTCGCCGAACGGCGCGAGCGCGAGCGGCGCGCACGTGGGATCGGCGGCGCTGGCGGTACCCGCGCCGGTCAGCGACAGCAGTCCGGCGAGCAGCGCGACAAGGGCGGCGAGAGCGGTGAACCGTCTGTGCCCAGGTCTCAGACAGGAAGCGGCGTCGGACATGAATTCCCCCCAGGATCAACGGCCGTTGAGGGGATGATCGCACACGGGTACGACAGCGCACCCGCGGGATTCGGGAGGTCCGCGCCTGGCTCAGTGGCGGCCGGACACCCGGTCCGCCGCCCGGGCCAGCCGCGACGACCGCGCGCCGTTCGTTGCCGACTCCCGCCGGTCCGCCGTGCGATAGGTGGCGTACATGCCCTGCACGCCCAGCCAGCGCAGCGGTTCCGGCTCCCATCTGCGCACCCGGTGGTTCACCCAGGGCAGTCGGGTCAGCTCGGTCGGGCCGCCCTGGCCGGAGTCGGACTGGACCAGGTCCCGGAGCGTGCGGGCCGCGAGGTTGGTGGTGGCGACGCCCGAGCCGACGTAGCCGCCCGCCCAGCCGAGCCCCGTCGAGCGGTCCAGGGTGACCGTCGCGCACCAGTCGCGCGGCACCCCGAGGACGCCGGACCAGGCGTGCGTGACGGCGACGCCGGCGAGGGAGGGGAAGAAGCGGACGAGGAGTTCGCGCAGCGCCTCGATCGTCGCGTCCTGCGTGCGCCCGTCGTTGTCGGTGCGGGATCCGAAGCGGTACGGCACCCCGCGTCCGCCGAGCGCGATCCGGCCGTCGGCGGTGCGCTGGGCGTACATGTACGCGTGCGCCATGTCGCCGAGCGTCTCGCGCCCCGCCCAGCCGATGGCCGCCCACTGCTCGTCCGTGAGCGGTTCGGTGGCGATCATCGAGGAGTTCATGGGCAGCCAAGTGCGCTTCTGGCCCTTGAGGTTGGCGGTGAAGCCCTCGGTGCAGCGCAGGACGTAGGGCGCGCGAACGGTCCCGTACGGCGTCACCGCGTGCTTGGGCCGGATCTCCGTGACCGGCGTCGACTCGTGGATCGTCACGCCGAGGGCCTCGACGACCGCCGCGAGCCCCTTCGCGAGCTTCGCCGGGTGCAGCCGGGCGCCGTGCGGGGTCCAGGACGAGCCGACCGCGTCCGCGACCGTGATCCGCTCGGCGGTCTCCGTCGCGCCGTACAGCTCGCGGTCCTGCTCCCCGTAGGCCAGCTCGTGCGTGTGGAAGTCCTTCAGCCGGGCCAACTGCGCGGGCGTACGGGCGACTTCGAGCACCCCGCCCTTGTGGATGTCGGCCTCGATGCCCTCGGCCCCGGCGACGGCGATGACCTCGTCGACGGTGTCGTTCATGGCCCGCTGGAGCCGTACGGCGGCCTCGTGGCCGTGCAGTTTCGCGTACCGGTCGCGGCCCGCGATGCCGTTGTAGAGCCAGCCGCCGTTGCGCCCGGAGGCGCCGTAGCCGCAGAACTTCCGCTCCAGCACGGTGACACGGAGCGAGGGCGCCGCCTTCCTCAGGTAGTACGCGGTCCACAGTCCCGTGTACCCGCCCCCGACGATCACCGCGTCCGCGGTCGCGTCCCCGGCGAGCGGCGCGCGCACCGCGGGGAGTCCGTCGTCCGCGTACCAGAAGGAGATGCCGCCGTTGACGACACCGCCCGCCGAACCACCTGCCGAGCCGCTCATACCGGGACGCTAACGCCTGAGGGCGGCCACTGTCTCCTTCGGATTCCATTGTCTTCCACGACCTCTGACCAGCGGATAACACCCCAGCCCGATGAGTACGGAGACGAAGTGCCCGAGATCGGTGAAGGTGGGCGTGGAGGTCAGCGGGAGGCAGTAGACGCCGAGGACGACCGCCAGATACAGGTAGCGCCAGGGCTCCGCGATCCGGTACGTCAGCACCGCGACGACCCCGGCCAGCGCGTAACTCACGCCGATGTCCAGGGTGTTGAGCGCCGAGTGCGGGGCCATCCCCTCGTTGACCGCCCGCAGCAGCGCGCCCTCGCTGATCAGCGTCGCGAGCACATGCGCGGCCACGCACACCGTCAGCCACCGAAGGGTGCCGAGCCAGCGCTCGGCCTGCGCGTGGAAGACCGTGTAGAGGACGGCGTACGGCAGCCAGTGCGCGCCGTCGATCCACATCGCGCTCTGCACCAGCACCCGCACCGGGTTGTTCGACAGCTCGTGGATGTTGGTGGACCGCTGCCGCAGGAACTCCTGCTCGAACTCCGGCGACATGTGGTGCATGGCGACGGTCGTGAAGAACAAAATGGCCAGCCAGGCGTACGTCCCGGGTGCGCTGCGGACGTACGCGCCCACCCTCCTCAGCCCCCGGTCAATTCGCATGAGGCGATTCACGCACGCAAGTATCGTCCCGAGGGTGATCGACATTCCGGGCGGGCTGACGGCGGCGCAGGAGAAGTACAACGGGGCGGCGGGGCGGGACTTCATCGCCGCGCTGCCGGGCCTGGCGGCCTCGTTCCTGGACCGGTGGGGGCTGCGCCTGGACGGCCCGGCCATGCACGGGGTGTCGGCGCTGGTGCTGCCGGTGGTGCGGGCGGACGGCGTCCCGGCCGTTCTCAAACTGCAACTCCTCGACGAGGAGAGCGTGGGCGAGCCGGTCGCGCTGCGGGTGTGGGACGGCGACGGAGCGGTACGGCTGCTCGACCACGACGAGCCCACCGGCACGATGCTGCTCGAACGCCTCGACCCGGCCCGCATGCTGTCCCACCTGCCGGACTCGCGTGAGGCCGTCCTGGTCATCGCCCGTCTGCTGGCCCACCTGACGGCCGGCCCGGCCCCGGCCGACCTGCGCCGTCTGGGCGACATCGCGGGGGACATGCTGGAGCAGACACCCCAGGCCCTTGCCCGGATCCCGGACTCCGCCGCCCGCCGCCTGGTCGCCGACTGCGCCGCCGCCGTACGCGAGGTGTCCGACACCTCCGGCGACCGGCTCCTGCACTGGGACCTCCACTTCGAGAACGTCCTCGGCGCCGACCGCGCCTCCTGGCTCGCCATCGACCCCAAGCCCCTCGCCGGCGACCCCGGCTTCGAACTCCTCCCGGCCCTCTACAACCGCTTCGACCCGGCCGAGGTCCGCTGGCGCTTCGACGCGATGACGGACGTACTGGGGCTGGACCGCGAGCGGGCTCGGGCCTGGACGCTGGGGCGCGTGCTGCAGAACTGCCTGTGGGAGGTGGAGGACGGGCGGCCGTTGGAGGAGGAGCAGCTGGAGATCGGGCGCCGACTGCTGGAGGGTGGCGCAGGCTAGGGCCTGCCCGGCGGGTCCTGCCGGACAGGCCCTGGCCACCGGTCACCGGTTCCGAGGCGGGCTCAGCGTTTGAGCGTGAAGGTGAAGTCGCCGGTGAGCCTGCCGCTCAGCCGGACCGCCGAGACGAGCTTCCCCTCCTCGATCAGCCGCTCGACCTCGGCCCGCGAGAGACCGCACCCTTCGGCGATCAGCCGCACCGGCCGGACCGGGATCCGGGCCGCGAAGCGGACCGAGATGTCGACCACCTCGCGGTCCAGACAGTCCGATCCGCCGGTGTCGAGACGCCAGGCGTCGGCCCAGTCCAGGGCGATGCGGTTACGGCGCAGCACAGCCGGATCCTGGAGCAACTCGGCTGCCAGGGCAGGGTCGTTGGCGTGCAGCCGGTCCAGCAGCTCGGGTCGTACGGAGCGCACGTGCGTCCGCTCCAGGACCGTGAGCTTCGTGGTTTCCCCGCAGCCGATGCAGAGCGCGAGGAGCCAGACGTCGATGAGTTTGTGATGGGCGTTGACGCGAAATTTTCCGCTCGTCCGGAAGCTCTCGGACGCGCACGCGTGGCAACGGCGGAGAACGAGCGGGAGGCAGGTGGGCATGACCACCCAGGTTTCGAGCACGGAGGTACACCGTCTCTGTGAGAAGTCCGCAGCAAAAAGGAGCGCGGCGCGGATGCGCGACGCGCGACGATTCAGCGTTCGGGGGGTCTCACACGGTGTACAACGGCACGTCCTTGCCCAGATGACTCGGTCCGGCAGCACGGTAGGGGCGTACGGCGGCGGTGGTCCACAGGTTTTCGAGCACCTCGTCGCCGGATGACAGGCTCTAGCCTTCAGACATGATCCGTACCGCCACCCCCGCCGACATCCCCGTCATCCACACGCTGGTCCGCGAACTCGCCGAGTACGAGAAGGTCCCGCACGAGGCGAAGGCGACCGAGGAGCAGCTCCACGAGGCCCTGTTCGGCGAACGGCCCGCCGCGTACGCGCATATCGCCGTCGACGACACGAGCGGCGAACCGGTCGGCTTCGCGCTCTGGTTCCTGAACTTCTCCACCTGGCGCGGCGTCCACGGCATCTACCTGGAGGACCTCTACGTCCGCCCCACCGCCCGCGGCGCCGGCCACGGCAAGGCCCTGCTGACCGAACTGGCCCGCATCTGCGTCCGACGCGGCTACCAGCGCCTGGAGTGGTCCGTCCTGAACTGGAACGCCCCGTCGATCGCCTTCTACGAGTCCCTCGGCGCGCGACCGCAGGACGAGTGGACGGTGTACCGGCTGACGGACGGGGCGTTGGCGGGGCTCGGGGCGCCGGGCACGACTATGTGAAGGTTCCGCATGACCCCTCACCGAATGGGCACGGCTCCCTGACATGAGCAACACGAATATGCCGCCGTTCCTTTCGGGTCTTGAGCTCTCCCGGCGCTTATACATCGAAGTCGTACGCCCGTTACTTGAGGAAGCCGCCCCGGGGATACCCCACTCCGCCGCCCGTCTGGGCAGCGGCTCCGACGTGCTCGGCTTCGACACGACCGGTCCCGCCGGCACCGCCGATCACTCCACCGCGCACTCCACCGACGACCACTCCGCCGACCGCGCCCGCACCCTCCGCCTGCAGCTCTTCCTCCACCGCCACGACGTCCCCCGCAACGCCGGCCGCATCAGACACGTCCTCGCCGAGCACCTCCCCGACACCTTCCACGGCCGCCCGGTCCGCGGCGGGGTCGAAGTCACGCACACCGCCCCCTGGTTCACCGCGACGCTCGGTTTCGACCCGTCGCACATCACCCCGCAGGACTGGCTGGCCGCGCCCACCCAACTGCTCGCCGAGGTCACCGGAGGTGCCGTCTTCCACGACGGCCTCGGTGAACTCGCCCGCGCCCGCGCCGCGTTGCGCTGGTACCCCCACGACATCTGGCTGCACGTACTGGCCTGCCAGTGGCAGCGCGTCTCCCGCGAGGAGGCGCTCGTCGGCCGTTGCGGCGAGGTCGGCGACGAGATCGGTTCCGCGGTCGCGGCGGCCCGGCTGGTACGGGACTTGATGCGCCTGTGCCTCCTGATGGACCGCCGCTATCCGCCGTACGGCAAATGGCTCGGTACCGCCTTCGCCCACACCTCCGCAGGGCACCGCCTCACCCCGGTCCTGACCGCCGCCGTCACGGCCGGCGACCGGCACGGCCGCGAGAAACACCTGGCCCACGCCTACGAGACCGTCGCCGGCCTGCACAACCAACTCGGCCTGACCGACCGCGTCGAACCCACCGCACCGCCCCACCGGTTCACCCGCGCCCTCACCTCCCGCATCGCCGACCCGGCCCTCAAGCGGCTGCAACTCGTCGGCTCGGTCGACCAGTTCGTCGACAGCGCGGAGGTGCTGACCCGGCCGGAACTGGCGCGGGCGGTGTACGCGTCGGTCACGTCAGCGTGAAGGCCAGCAGTGCCGTCGTCGTGAAGTCCAGCGACGGCTCCACCGTCTGCCAGGCGCCCACGTCGTCCACGTACCGCGCGCCCTTGCCGTCGAAGTCGGTCCACGCTCCGGCCGGCGGGGCGGCGGCGCACTTCTTCATGGTGGGGAAGCCGTTCAAGTCGGCGAGTTCGTCGGCCGCGTTGGGTCCGTTGACCACCGCGCCCCGCAGGATGGCGCCCTTGCCGTCGAGACTGCCACGGAGGTTGGCCAACTGGTGTTCCGGGCAGTGCGGATAGACCTCACCCGCACCGATCATGAAGCTGGTGCCCCAGGCGTTGGCGCCGAGGGCCCACCCCCGCTGCTGCCCGGCGAAGGCCGCGTAACGGGTGTCCCCGGTGGCCTTGGCGTAGAGGCGGGCGGTGGCCACAAGACCGAAGGTGTGCGGCACGGCGTCGAAGTCGTCGTAGACCGCGCCCGCGCCGAACGGGTCGTGCCCGGCGCGGTCGACGCCGTCCTCCAGTTGGCGGCGCAGGTCCTTGTAGAGGTCCCCTTCCCCGATGTCGTTGCTGCGGGCGCCGTCCAGCGCGGTGGCCAGGTCGACGTGGGCCAGCGCGCTGACGTCGGCGACGTTGAGGGTGCCCTTGACGTCGGAGTCCAGGTAGGCGCGGGCCCAGCGGGCCGCGTCGGACGTCCAGTCGCCCTCCCGGTCGTCACCCAACTTCCCTGCAGCCAGGGCCAGTTCCGCACCGGCGAACTCCATGTCGTCCTGCCAGGAGTCCTCGGGGTAGAACGCGCTGGGGAACGCGGTGACGAGCGGTTCGTCGGGGTCGTGGTCGGTGTCGGCCAGGTCGTAGACGGCGGCGGCCTTGTCCAGCCACTCCCGCGCCCGGTCCGGGTCGGTGCCTGCCATGCGCTGCGCGGCGAGGGCGAAGACCGCGGCCACGCGTCCGGCCAGACTGGGGGTGATCGGCTCGCCCGGGTCGTTCGCGCGGAAGACCGGGCGGTGCTTGATCGTGTAGTCCGGGTCACCGGGTGACACGTCGAGTCGGTCGTCGGCCTCCGGCAGCCGCCACACGTCGTGATCGGTCCGCACGGCGTCGTTGCCCGCGCCGATGCCGACCTGGGCGTAGAGCGTCCCGCTGTCCCCGTCCCACATCTTGTCCAGCCAGTCCAGGCCGTGCGTGGCCTCGGCGGACAGTTCCTTCATGTCCGGCAAGTCCCGCTGGGCGAGCAGGAGTTCGGCGACCGAGTAGGAGGTGGTGCCGGTGAACTTGAGGAAGTCCCCCGCGTCGAACCAGCCACCGGAGACGTCGACCTGGTCGCCGGTCGGGGTCAGCCGCTCGTCGAGCAGCTCGTCGCCCTCCTCGTCGTACTCCGGGTCGGCGTAGACGGTCGCGTCCTCGTCGGCGAGATGGGACGGGCCGTGCCTGAGGGCACCACCGGGAAGCGCGCCATCGGGAATCACGTCGGCTCCATCGCGCTGGGCTTGTAGGAAGCGGACGTTGTCCCGGACCAGCGAGGTCATCAACTCGTGGGCGTCGGCCACCCGGAAGGCGGGCGAGCGGCCGGCGGCGCTGCCGGTGAGGACGATCCGGTAGATGCCGGGGGTGTTCAGCGCGGAGAGGTCGGCGGTGCGCACCGAGGGGTACTTGGCATTCCAACGGCCGGTCACGGCACCGAGCCGGCCCGCCGCGACCACGTCGTCCTCGTCCTCGGCGTCGACGACCTTGAAACGGGCGCCCGCGAGGGCCTTCGCGGGCCCCATGACGTAGGCCTGCTTCGTCTCGCCGCGCAGATAGCCGACCTGGTCGACGCGGACGGCCACGTCGGTCGCGGGCGACGTGCGGGAGCCGTCGAAGGGCATGCCGAGCAGGTTCACGGCGACGAGCAGAGTGCCCAGGCCCGTAATGCCTGCGGTGACCAGCAGGCCGGGGGTGCGCAGAGAGTTCATGCGCTCACGGTGCCGGGGGCTTCATGAGATGACGATGAGGACGCCTAGGTCGGGGGCGGCGGCGTCGGGGTCGGGGGCGTGGGCAACCGCAGCTCGGCGAGCAGCCCAGCCCCGGGAGCGTCGGTGAGGCGAGCGGTCCCGTGATGCAGCTCGGCGACCCAACGGACGATGGCGAGCCCGGCCCCCGTACCCGCACCCGCACCCGCACCCGCGGCAGACCCCACACCCGTACCCCAGCCAGACCCCGTACCCGAAGCGGTCCCGTCCCCCCGAGCGACCGTAACCCCCCGCCCGAACACCCGCTCCCGATCCCCGACCGGCACCCCGGCCCCGTGGTCCCGCACCGTCACCAGCCCCGGCCCGACCGTGACCTCCACCGGCGCCCCCGCCGGCCCTCCATGCCTCTGCGCGTTCTCCACCAGGTTCCGTACCGCCTGCGCCAGCAGGTCCGGATCCCCGAGGACCACCACCGGCTCGGACGTCACCGTCACGCTCTCGTGGTCCGGCAACTCCTCCACCGTGGTCTCCACCAACTGATCCAGACGCAACGGCACCAGCTCCACCCGCTGCGCACCGGACTCCAGCCGGGCCCTGGCCAACAACCCCGTGACGAGTCGGCTCAGCCGGTCCACCAGCCGTAGCGCCTCGTCGGAGGAACCGCCCCGCTCCACCACGAGCCTCAACGTCGCCAGCGGCGTACGCAGTTCGTGTGCCGCCTCGGCCAGGAACTGCTCCTGCTGCCCGAGCCCGCGCAGCGCGGGCCGCATCGCCCGGCCGGACAGCAGATGCCCGACGGCCGCCGCGCAGCAGACCAACGCCGTGCAGCCGAGCGCCAACCAGCGTACGAGGACGTCGTGATCGTGTTCGCTGCGCGCCAGTTCCGTGCCGACCAGCACGGCCGCGCCGATCCGGTCGTCGTCCCAGACCGGAGCCGCCGCCCACCTCAACCGCGCGCCGTGTGCGGAAGGGGCGCTGACGACGACGGTCTCCTGTCCGTCCAGGACGCTCCGCCAGACCTCGTCCAACCGGTCCGCAGCCGGCAGCGCCGAGCGCGAGGGGACGACGTTCCGCACCGACGGCGCCTTCCCCGGCTCCGCCTGCAGAACGGCCAACACCTGGGCACCCCGGGCGAGTTCGTCCTCCCGCAGCGGCTCCAGGTGCAGCACCCCCGCGTCGAACCACACCGCCCGCGACAGACCGGCGGCGCGGCTGTCCACCTCGTGGTCGAGGCCGGAACTGCGGGATCCGGCATCGATGCGGATCGCGACCGTGGCGAGTACGACGAGACAGGCGGCGGTGGTCGAGGCGAACAGGAGCGTCATCAGCCGACGGGTCCGCCGCAGCCGGGCCACGGCGGGCGACGGGGCGGGAGAAGGGGCGGAGGGCTGGGCGGACGCCGGGCCGCGACGCTTCACGCCTCGCCACCCGCACCCGCACCCGCACCCGCATTCAGGAAGTAGCCGACCCCCCGCACCGTCCGGATCACATCAGGTGGCCCGAGTCGGCGGCGCAGTTGGCCGATCAGGACGTCCACCACGTTGGACATCGGCTCGCTCGCCTCGTCCCAGCAGCTCTCGATCAGCTCGCTGCGCGTGACCACTTCACCGGCGCGCAGCATCAGGACCTCCAGCACCGCGAACTCCTTGGCGGACAGGCTGAGCAGCACCCCCGCCCTGGACACGCGGCGCCGTGGGAGATCGACCTCCAGGTCGCCCGCCCGCAGGACCGGCGGTCGCGCGGGTTGCTCCCTGCGGCACAACGCCCGTACGCGCAGGACGAGTTCGACGAAGGCGAAGGGCTTGACCAGGTAGTCGTCCGCGCCGTGCTCGAAACCGGCCACCCGGTCGCTCACCGCGTCCAGCGCGGTCAGGAGCAGGAAGGGCAGCACCGACCCCGCCCGCCGTTGCGCGGCGAGCAGGGTGAGCGAGTCGCCGTCCGGTACCGAGCGGTCGGCCACGACACAGTCGTAACCGTTGACGGAGAGCTTGAGATCCGCCTCGGCCAGAGTCCGCGCGAGGTCCACCGCGAACCCCGCGTCCCGCAGCTGAGCTGCGACGACGAGCCCCAGCTCGGGATCGTCCTCCAAGACCAATACGCGCATGGCCGGAGCTTAGACGCAACAAGCGCCCGTATCGCCCGCCCCCGAGCGGCGCGACTTTCGTCGTTCTCGGGTGCGACGAACGGATGCTGTGCGCCCGGGCGGGGATGCCTACCGTGGGCGCGTGAACGTGACGACGAAGGCCCTCGATGTCCGGCGGCGACTGGGCGCGGCCGGCATGTGGCCCCGGCGGCGGATAGTCGGCGAGACGGTGCTGGCCCTCGTCCTTGCGCTGCTCGCGGGGGCGAGCGTGCTGGGCGAGGGCGTGGCGTGGATGGCCGGCGTGGCGGTGGCCGCCGCGGTGGCCTCGCTGTCGCGGCGGGCGTTCCCGGGGAGCGTGCTGGTGCTCGTCGGCGCGGCCGACGGCGTGTTCGGTGGGTTCTGGGCCGTGCTGATGGTCGCGAGCTGGTCGGCGGGGTCGAGGATCGAGGCACCGCGCCGGGCGCTCGCGGTGTTCGCGGCCTCGTACGTCCTGTGTGCGGGAGTCTCCGTCCAGCAGGCGCACTTCGCGCTGTCCGCGCCGCAGACGCTGCTGTTCACCACGCTCTCGTTCCTGGCGACGGCGGTCGTGCCCGGCCTCGCCAGCCGCTACCGCTCCCAGCGCCGGCGGCTGCTGCGCGCGCTGCACGAGCACAACGCCCAACTGCTGCGCGAACGCGAGATCATCGCGTCCCACGCCCGCCTGCGGGAGCGCCAGCGCATCGCGCAGGACATGCACGACAGCCTCGGCCACCAACTCGCCCTGATCGCCGTCCACACGGGCGCGCTCGAAGTGGACCGGGACCTGACGGACGGGCAGCGGCAGGCGGTCGGTGTCCTGCGGGAGGCGTCCGTGGCCGCGATGCACGAACTGCGCGAGGCGGTCGGCATCCTGCACGACGGTACGCCCGACCGGGCACGGGAGCGCGAGGGCGAGGGCGAGCCCGCGGGCCGGGGTGTCTCGGGGATCGACGGCCTGGTGACGGCCTCGCGGGGCACGCGGGCGGTCGTGGAGCTACGGCGTACGGGCGAGGTACGGCCACTGGCCCCCGCCGCCGACCACGCGGCGTACCGGATCGTGCAGGAGGCGCTGACCAACGCCCTCAAGCACGCGCCGGGCGCCCCGATCGCCGTCGAGCTGCGCTACGAGCCGGACTCCCTGGTGGTCGAGGTCGCCAACGGGCCGGTGCCGACCAACGAGGGTCGCCGGCCCGCCGTCAGCGGTGGGCAGGGGCTCACCGGGCTGCAGGAACGGGCCCGGCTGGTCGGCGGCATGGTGCATGCGGGGGCCGGGGCCGACGGCGGGTTCCGGGTCGCGGGCGTACTGCCCTACCCGGGGCGGGAGATGACGACCTTCGGCGATACGACGGACGACTTCCGGGGGCAGAGCGGAGGGACGGTCCCCGGCGACGGTGGCGAGGTCATCGACTGGTCCGGTCCGCCGGACAGGCAGAAGGAGTTCGACATCGCCATGGGAAGCAAGAAGAAGGGCGTCGTGATCGGATGTGGCGCCGCGGTGCTGGCCTTCGTCGTTCTCGGGGTCGTGGCCGTCGTGTTCGTCGTCAAACTGGTGGGCAGCGAGGCCGACAAGCTCATGGTCGACCCGTCGGTCTACCACTCGGTGCAGGTCGGCGACACCGAGGCGGTCGTCCGGGACAAGCTGCCGCACGGCAAGTCGTTCCTGGCCGGTGCGCTGAACGACGACGCCGGCGCTCCCCCCGCACCGAAGGGCGCGACCTGCTCGTCCTACCTGTCGACCGGGGACTGGCCGGACGAGGGGAGCAAGGCACCCGCCTACCGCTTCTGCTTCCGGGACGGCAAACTGATCGAGAAGCGGGCCTTCATGAGCACGTCGTAACCACGACCACCTTGCAGGAGAACTGTGATCAGGGTCCTCGTCGCGGACGACGAACCGCTCATCCGGGCGGGCATCAGGATGATCCTCACCTCCGCCGACGACATCGACGTCGTCGCGGAGGCGGCCAACGGCCGTGAAGCGGTCGAGCTGGTCCGCGCGCACGCCGTCGACGTGGCCCTGCTCGACATCCAGATGCCCGTGCTGGACGACCTGTCCGCGCTGGCCGAACTGCGGCGGGCGGCGCCGTCCGTACGTCCCCTGATCCTGACGACGTTCGGCGAGCGGGAGAACGTACTGCGCGCGCTGAGCCACGGCGGCGCCGGGTTCCTGCTGAAGGACTCGGCACCGGCCGAACTGATCCAGGCGGTACGGGCGGCGGCGGCCGGCGACGCGTATCTCTCGCCCGCCGCCACCCGCCACGTCGTCGACTCGCTCGCCTCGGGCCCGGCCGCGGCGCGCGGCGAGGACGCCCGGCGACGCCTGGAGGCGCTGAGCGAACGGGAGTTGGAGGTCCTCGCCCTCCTCGGCGAGGGCCTGTCGAACGCCGACGCGGGCGCCCGGATCCATGTCAGCGAGGCGACGGTGAAGACGTACGTCAGCCGCATCCTGACGAAGCTGCGCTGCGAGAACCGGGTCCAGGCGGCGCTGTTGGCACGGGACGCGGGGCTGGGGCCCGGCTGACCGCTGCTTCAGCGCCTCCACTACTTCAGCGCCTCCGCTACTTCAGCGCCTCCGCGAACAGCGGTACGACCTGCTCCACCGCGTACCCCACCGACAGCACCGAGTTCGTAGCGAAGGCCTGGCTCACGTTCGGGTCGTCGAAGACGACCGAGTGGCCCGCCTTCACCGCGGGCAGGGACTTGTACAGCGGATCGGAGCTGATCTTGGCGGCCTTGACGCCGATCGGTGCCATCACGATCAGGTCGGCGTCCAGCATCTCCAGGTTCTCCTCGGAGACCGGTACGGAGAACGCGGATCCGGCCTTGGCGTCGACCTTCGGGTTGTTGCGGAAGCCGAGCGCCTGGACGAAGTCGATCCGGGCCGTGCCCTTGACGTAGGCGCCCCAGCCGCTGGAGGTGCGGGACCCGACCGTGATGGTCCTGTCCTTGAACTCGGGGTGGGCTTTGGCGGCGGCCGCGGACTTGGCCTCCGTACCGCTGATCAGCTTCTTGCCCTCGGCGGCGAGACCCAGCGCCTGCGCGACCATCGTGGTCCGCTGCTGCCACGAGATCTTGTACTGGTCGCCGCCCTTCGGCACCCCGATGGTCGGCGCGATCCTGCTCAGGGTGTCGTAACGCGTCTGGTCGCCACTGGACTTGACGTCGAGGATGAGGTCGGGCTTGAGCGCCGCGATCTTCTCGTACTCGGGCTCCAGCGTGCCGATCTTCTCCGGGCTCTTGTCGTACAGCCCCTTGGCCCACGGGCCCACGCCGTCCCCGCCGAAGGCGAGCCAGTCGCTCTCCCCGACCGGCTGCACGCCAAGCGCGAGGGCGGTCTCGGCGTCACCCCAGCCCAGCGCCACCACGCGCTTGGGCTGCGAACTCACCGTGACCGTACCGAACTTGGTGGCGACCTTCGCGGGGAAGGCCCCGGCGGACGAGGACGCCGGTCAGCTCACGCCACGTTCTGCGCGCGCGGAGGGCGGCCCGTGTCCGGAACCCCGGCCGGTGGGAGCGCCGGGCGGGAAATGCCTGTTCCAGCTGTGGTTCGCCGAGGGGGCCGCTACTGTGTTCGACCGTGGAGGAAACGGGACCAGAGCAGCTCAGGTTCTCCCTTCTCGGTCCGATGCGCGCCTGGCGCGGCACCGCGGAACTGGAGCTCGGCTCCCCCCAGCAGCGCGCCGTCCTCGCGATGCTGCTGCTGCGCCGAGGACACGCGGTCGGCGTGGCCGACCTCGTCGACGGGATATGGGGGACGGAACCGCCGCCGGGCGCGGTCTCGGTGCTGCGCACGTACATCTCCCGGCTCCGCAGGCTGCTGGAGCCCGAGCGGGCGCCCGGACAGCCGTCCCACCTCCTCCTGTCCGTGCGGGAGGGCTACGCCCTGCGCACCGACGGCGTCTCCAGCGATGTGGCCGAATGCAAGGAGGCGGTGACGCTGGCGGAGCGCCACCGGGCCGCCGGCGAGGTGGCGGCAGCCCTCCGGCTGCTGAGCACCGCGCTGGCCGCCTGGGAGAGCCCCGCGCTGGCCGGAGTGCCCGGCCCGTACGCCGAGATCTCGCGGACAGAGCTGGCCGAACGGCACCTCGGCGCCCTGGAGTTCAGGCTGCGCCTGGAGCTGGAGCTCGGCCGGCACAAGGCGGCGGTGCCGGAGCTGCTGGCCCTGCGCGACGCGCACCCGCTGCGCGAGACCCTGAGCGAGCTGCTGCTCGTCGCCCTGTACCGGTCCGGGCGGCAGGCCGAGGCGCTGGAGGCCTACGCGCGCACCCGCCGCACCCTGGTCGACGAACTGGGCGTCGAACCGGGGCCGTCCTTACGCGCCCTGCACGCCCGTCTCCTGGCCGGCGACCCCGACCTGTTACGGCCGCCCCCGCGCGGACCAGGGGTCGAAGACGAGCGGGAGAGACCGGGCGGGCCGGACGAGGCGGCCTCCGCGGACGAGGTGGACACGGCCGCCCCGCACCGCACCGGCACCCTGCCCGGACCGACGCCCGGCGACGGGGCACCGGCCCGCCGCGGCGCCACCGTGCGCCCCTCCCAACTCCCCGCGGACCTGGCCACGTTCACCGGCCGCCGCGCCGAACTCGCCCAGGCCTCCGCCCTGCCGGCCGACGGCGACCGAGCGGGGACCGCCGCGTCCGCCATCGGCGTCATCGACGGAATGGCCGGCGCCGGCAAGAGCACCCTCGCCGTGCACTGGGCCCACCGGGTCGCCCACCGCTTTCCCGACGGCAGCCTCTACGTCGACCTCCACGGCTACGACCCCGGCGGCGCCCGGATGGATCCCGGCGAGGCGATCGCGACGTTCCTGGTGGCCCTCGGCGTGGCCCCGCACGACGTCCCCGAGGGGCTGGACGCGCAGGCCGCCCTGTACCGCAGCGTCCTGGCCGACCGCCGGGTGCTGATCGTGCTGGACAACGCCCGCGACACCGAGCAGGTACGGCCGCTGCTGCCGGGTGCGTCCGGCTGTCTCGTCATCGTCACCAGCCGCAGCCGGCTCACCGGCCTGGTGGCCCAGCACGGGGCGTATCCGCTCACGCTGGGACTGCTGAGCGCCGAGGACGCGCGCGAACTGCTCGTCCAGCGGCTCGGCGGTGACCGCGTCGACGCCGAGCCGGAGGCGGCCGACGCCATCGTCGACCTGTGCGCCCGGCTGCCGCTGGCCCTGGCGATCGTGGCGGCGCGGGCCGCGCACCACCCCGGCTTCCGGCTCGCCGACATCGCCGCCGAGCTGCGCCGCGACCACGGCAGCCTCGACGCGTTCGCCGGCCAGGAGACCGGCTCGGACGTCCGCGCCGTCTTCTCCTGGTCCTACCGCGCCCTGTCGCCCGAGGCCGCCGGGCTGTTCCGGCGGCTCACCCTGCACCCCGGCCCGGCCATCGCCGCCGCGACCGCGGCGGCGCCGGCGGGTGTGCCCCGGCGCCGGGTCCGCGCGCTGCTGAGCGAGCTGACCGGGGCGAACCTGCTCATCGAACGGGTCCCCGGCCGGTTCGTCCTGCACGACCTGCTGCGCGCCTACGCCCGCGAACTCATCGCGAAGGAGGACAGCCCGCAGGAACGGGAAGCGGCGCAGCTGCGGCTGCTCGACCACTGTCTGCACACCGCCGACCACGCCTCCGCCGTCCTCGGCCCGTTCGACGAGCGGATCCCCCTGCCGCCGTGCACCCCGGGCAGCGAGCCGCTGCGGTTCGACGACGGCAGACAGGCGACCGCCTGGCTGCGCACCGAACGTCATGTGCTGCGCGCGATCGTCGAGTACGCGGCCGACCAGGGCCACTACGACCACGCCTGGCGCATCGCGTTCACCCTGGACCCGCACTTCGATCGGCTCGGCTACCGGCACGACCTGATGGAGATCAACAAGGCCGCGCTGCACGCCGCCCGCGCCCTGGGCGACCCCATCGGCCAGGCGCACGCCCTGCGGGGCCTGGGTTTCTGCCACACCCGCTTCGACCATCCGGACGAGGCGGTCCGGCTCATGGACCAGGCCCTGGAGCTCTTCCGGCAGGCCGGCGACGCCCTCGGCCAGGCCCGCACCCACCGCTGCCTCGCCCACCAGGCCGACCGGCTGGGACGCTACGACGACTCGCTCGACCACTACGTACAGGCCGGCGAGCTGTACCAGTCCCTCGGCCACCGCAGCGGCGAGGCCGGCATCCTCAACGACATCGGCTGGACGTACATCCGGCTCGACGCGCCCGAACACGCCCTGGAACACTGCGCGAAGTCCGTCTCGCTGCTCCAACAGGCCGGCGACCTCAACGGCGAGGCCGCCGCGCAGGACAGCATCGGCTGGGCGCAGCACCTGCTCGGCAGGTACGACGCGGCCGTCGAGCGGTTCGAGGCGGCCATCGGGCTGTACCGGGAACTCGACAACCGCTACATGGAGGCCGACACCCTGCGCCACCTCGGGGACTCCCACCGTGCGGTCGGCGACCACGAGTCGGCCCGCACGGCCTGGGCCGCAGCGCTGGCCCTGCTGGCGGAGGGCGGCCACGCGGAGGCGGACGAGGTCCGGCAGGACCTGCGCGAACTGGACGCGGGCGAGCGGGGGCCGGGCGCCGCCGACGCGCGGGACCGTACCGGCTACCGCAGGCCCCGCTCCGCCAACGCCACCTTCAGGCTGCGCAGGGCGTAGAACACCCGGGACTTCACGGTGCCCTGCGGGATGCCCAGGGTCTCGGCCGCCTGCTGGGTGGTGCGGTCCGCGAAGAACGTCGCCAGGAGCACCTCGCGGTGCGCGGGTGTCAGCGCTTCCAGCGCGTCGCGCACCACCATGGACGACAGCATCCGTTCGATGTCGTCCGCCTCGGTGCCCAGCTCGGTCAGCCAGGAGTCGCCGCCGATCTCCAACGGCCGCGCCATCCTCGTACGATGCCCGTCGATGACCAGGTTGCGGGCGACCCGGAATATCCACGGACGCACCGCCATCCCGTCGTCGTCGATCAGGTTCCGCTTGTTCCAGCAGCGCAGCAGCGCCTCCTGGACCACGTCCTCGGCGCGGTGGGTGTCTCCGTCCAGCATGCGCAGCACGTACGAGTGCAGCGCCGGGCCGTGTTCCAGGTAGAGGTCGCGCAGTGCTCGTTCCTCGGCGGACAACGAGCTCGCCGAACCGATGACCGTCATGTTCATGGTGTGCTCCTGCTCCTCGGGACGGGATCGGAGTGTTCCGAGGCGCGGTCCACGTTCCGTTGACACCGCGTGTACGCGTCGGTTGACGCGCTGGCCGGGGCCGTTGGAACGGAGAGGCAGCGGGAGGAGACGGAGAAAGGGGGAGAGGGAGGAGAGGGGCGGCGGTCAGGCGTACACCGTCAGTGCCTCCACCTCCCCGCGGATCAGGTCGGCGAGTTCCGCGTCGCCCGGCGGCAGCAGGCCGCCGCGGTCCAACGCGTCCCACATGTGCAGCAGTTCGCGGCCGTGGACGGCGAGGGCCCGCTCGTCGTCGAGCTGTTGCCAGGCCGCCGCCGCCCGCGCCACGTCCGCGGGTGCCCGCCCGTCCATGGCCCCGCACCGGATCCGGGCCACGGCCAGCGCCAGCACGACGGCCTCCCTGTGGTCGCCGCGCAGATGCGCGAGGTACGCCTCCAACGCCCTGGCCTCCACCGCGTAGGGGTGGCCCGCGCCGGTCGAGCCGGTCAGGTCCTCGCGCAGCGCGGTCGCGCGGGCGAACGCCTCGTCCAGCCGGCCGGCGGCGGCCGACGCCTTGATCCGGCCGACCTGTTCGGCGAGTTCGGCGGGCACGTCGGTGACGGCGGCGGTCGTGGCGCGGGCCCGGGCCCGGGCGACCGCGGTGGCGACGGCGGAAGCGGGCTCGGCTGCCGGGGCCGGTGTCTCCTCGGGCACGGGCACGAGGACGCTGCTGGAGCCGTCCGGCGACACCGACAGGACGAAGTGGGCGGCGCCGGGGCCGTCGTGCACCGTCGCCTCCACGACGGCGGCGCACTCCTCGGCGCGGCGCTGCAACTCGTCCAGCACGGCCTCGTGCACGGACTCGCCGGGTGCGGGCACGAGCGGGGCGCCGTCGATCTCGGCGAACCCCTCGTCGGAGATGCGGACTTCGAAGCGGGCCATGGTGGTCCTCCTCACGGGTCGACCGGGGCGGTGGGGGTGACTCCGGGCGTGGCGCCCTCGGGCGGGGCGGCGACGCCCTGGTACTTGGCGAACTGGGTGCGCACGGCGATGACATAGCCCAGGGCGCTGTTCGTCTTCGGTACGCCCCGGGCCGCGCGGACGGCGTCCATCCCGACGTCGTAGCCGGCCAGGGCGAGGTCCAGGACGCTGTTGGTGATCCCTGCGTCGTCGGTGACCGTGTCGATCCCGTTGCCGTCGATCAACTGCTGGGCCTGGTCGGCCAGATCGCACATGTAGCGGCCCTGCGCCATGATCGAGTCCTCGGCGTCCAGGGCGGAGGACTCGCCGGAGTCGTCGTCGTCCTCGCCGTACCGCGCGAAGATCTCCGGCGGCAGCTGGGAGATGCCCTGCTCGCCGTTCGGGCCGACCAGCGCGGCGTTGAAGCCGGACTCCTTCTCCAGCTGCGAGGCGATGACGATCGGGCCGATCGCGTCACAGAGTTCGCCGGCCTGCTGGATGGGGTCCAGCAGATCCTCGGGGACCGTGGTGGTGTCCAACTCGCCCTTCCCGTCGCCCTGAAGGATGTCGAGCGACTGGTTGGCTATCTGCTCGTTGGAACCGTCGCTGCCGCCGCCCCCGCCGAAGAGCAGGATCAGCGTGATCAGCGGTGCCAGGAGCACCCCGAACCCGCCGATCACCACAGTGATGATCACCCCGCCGACCAGGACGACCGGCGCCAGCAGGCAGCCGCAGCCGGAGCCGACGATCGCGGTGTTCCTGGCGGCGTTCGAGCCGCCGCCCCCTCCGCTACCCGCGCTCATGGGCGCATGCCTTCTTCCTCTCGTCTTGAACCGCCGTGCCCGCACGGCCCGTTGTGCTGTCCGCCGGACTCGAAAGGTCCAAACGGGGCCGGGAGCAAAGAAGTTCAAACCAGCTGAAAACACACGAACCAGAACAGCGGAAGACCCAGTCAAGAAGGGGGCGAGACGCACATGGGCACTCCTACGGCAATGCCGTCGGGCCCACAGTCGTGGGAACGGGGCCCGAGGACCCCACGGCCCGCTCCCGGCGGCGACCCGAGCGGTCCGCCGACGGGAACGGACGGGCCCACCACCGGCCCGGCGACGAGGCCAGCGGACGTGGCATCCGGCGGCCGGACCGCCGTTCGGACCGCGGCCCCGGCCGCCCGCGCACGCCGTGCCGCCCCCGCGCGGACCGCCACGCGGGCCCCCGAGACGGCCCAGGGGCGCCCACGGCGACCCAAGGGGGCGCGGTCGCGGGACGAGGTCGGCTGGGTCCAGGCGCACGGCGGCGCCGGGACGACCTCGCTGGTCGAGGCCCTCGGCGGAGTGGACGTAGGAGCCCGCTGGCCGGAGCCCGCCAAGGGCGAGCCGCACCGGATCGTGCTGGTCGGCCGGACCAGCGCGCGCGGACTGCGTGCCGTCTCCTGGGCGCTCGGCGCGCTGAACGAGGGGAAGGCCCCGCGCGGGCTCGACCTGCTGGCCGTGGTCCTCGTCGCGGACGCCCCCGGACGGCTGCCGCTCTCGCTGCTGCGCCGGATCCGGGTGCTGCGCTCCGTCGCCCGCGTGCACCGGGTGCCGTGGATCCCGGCCTGGCGTACGGGCGGCCACCCGAAGTCCCCGCCCCGGCAACTCGTCAGGCTCGCCGGCCTGGTGGGGAGCGAGCGCCTCAGCCAGGGAGCCGGGTCGTGAACCCCCGCCGGGCCGGTGTCCGGTTCCTCGCCGAGGACACCTACACCCCGCCCGTGGAAGCGCACGATCTCATCAACCTGCTCGCCTGGTGCGCCACCGCCTGCGGTGTCGCCGGACTGATCATCGTCGGCATCCAGATGTCGATCCAGCTCAACCGCGGCGAACCGGGCGAGGGCGCCTCGCACTTCCGCGGCTTCTTCTTCGTCACCCTCGGCTGCCTGGTCGCCTCGACGGCCGGTCCGCTCGTCGAGTCCCTCGGCGACCTGCGGCTCCTCGGCCCGTGACACCGGGCCGCCCGCACGCCCTCCGGAACCACCCGCCACCCGCACGCCCGCAGCCCCTGCCGGACGCCAACTTCTCGGAGATCACCATGTCCTCGCTGCTGTTCGAAGTCTCCCATCTGCTCGCCGCCGCCCCCGTCCCCGGCGGTGGTGACACCGCCGTGCCCTCACCGGCGGCCAACGCTCCCACCGAACTGACCGGCAAGGTCAACACGGTCCTCGGCATAGCCGCCTGGGCCGGCACCGCCGCCGGTGTCGCCGGCGTCCTGATCACCGGCGCGATGATGGCCATCTCCGTCAAGCGGGGCGAGAGCTCCGAGCACATGAGCCGGCTCGGCATGGTGCTCGGCGGCTGTGTCCTGGTGTCCACCGCCGGCCCGCTGATCAGCTTCGTCTTCGCGTGAGCCGGGGGGCGACGGAGATGTTCACACGCAGGGAACGACAGGCCGGGCGGAGCGCCGGGCAGAGCGAGGAACCGGGGCCGTACTGGAAGCAGCGCTCCTGGCAGGTGTCGGCCGGGTTCCTCGGCATCGTGTTCGTGGTGGGCGGGATCGCCGCGCTCACCTCCGGTCCGGGCGACCAGGACGACCGGGGGAGCCAGGTGACCGTCGAGGGGCCGCTGTCCGGGGACCCGGCGCCGGCGAACGGCCGGCCACGGGGCTGCCGTACCGACGACAGCGCGGGCGACGCGCTGCCCGAGGCCGCGCCGAAGGACGTTGAGTGGCGCCCGCTCGGCGTCTCGCGCGTGCCCGTGTCCGGCACGGCCGGACCCACCCGGATCGAGAAGAACCTGTGGTGGTGCTTCGCGCACACACCCACCGGCGCCGCGCTGGCCGCCCACGTCATCCCCTCCCAGATGAGCGGGTCCGGCTGGCGCACGGTCGCCGGGCAGCAGGTCGTCGCCGGGCGGGGACGCGATCTGTTCGAGTTCACCCGCGCCACCGTCCAGGACACCGACGTACCCGACGGCAGCACGCCGGTCGCCTCGTACGCGGGCTTCACCGTCACCTCGTACACGACCGAGGCGGCGACCGTGCGGCTGCTCATGAAGACCGACCAGGGCTATGCGGCGACCGCCATCGCGCTGCGCTGGAGCGGCGGCGACTGGAAGGTACTGCCGGGCGAGGACGGCTCCCTGCACTCGAAGGTGTCCACCGTCCAGGGCCCCGGCGGCTTCGTCCTGTGGGGGAGCTGACATGGCCTGCTCGTCCGGCAACCCCGCCGTCGACCTGGCGCTGAGCTTCTTCAGTTTTCTCGGCGACCCCATCGGGACCATCATCAACCTGATCGCGAAGACCATCCTCGCGGGCGCGGTCGCCGCGTTCGCGGCACTGGCCGAGGGCGTCCCTAGCCTGGACAACACGGACTCCTCGAAGCAGATCGGCGACCAGACCTACTGGCTCGTGGTCTATCTCGCGGTCGGCTCGCTGCTGTTCGCCGCCGCCCGCATGGCCATCGAGCGCAGGGGCGACGCGGGCAGGACCGCGCTGAAGGGCATCCTGCGGGTCATTCTCGTCTCGGGCGCCGCCACCACGGTCTTCACGGCGGCCATCGCCGTGGCGGACGGCTTCTCCGAGCACCTGCTGAACCTGGGGGTGAAGGCCAACCTGGAGAACGTCGGCGCCTGTTCGGGTGGCGGCGACATCGAGTCCTTCCTGTTGCTGGTCCTCGCCTTCCTGCTGCTGATCTCCGGGATCCTGCACACGGTCCTGATGTACATCCGGCTCGGCGTCATGATCCTGCTTCTCGGCACCCTCCCGCTGGCCGCCGCGGCCTCGATGACGGACTGGGGGGCCGGCTGGTGGCGCAAGCACGTCGGCTGGCTGATCGCCTGGGTCCTCTACAAACCCGCGGTCGGTCTCGTGCTGTACGCGGGCTCGGCTTTGCTCACCAGTCAGGACGACAAGCACGGCAACACGGCGGGCGAACGCATCGCCGGCATCGGCCTGATGCTGCTGTCAGCCGTCGCGCTGCCCGCACTGCTGAAGGTCATCGTGCCCGCCACCGCGGCCATCGGCACCGGCGACGGCATGTCCGCCCTGGGCGGGGCAGCGAGCAGCTTCGCGACCGGAGCGGTCCAGTTCGCCGCCATGAGCGGCGGCTCCGGCGGGGGCATGGGCCCGCGGGGCGCGTCCGGATCGGGCGGTGCCTCCGGTTCCGGCGGCTCCGCCGGCGCGGGCGGACAGCCGGGCTCGACCGGACAGGGCGGCACGAACGGCGGTGCCGCGGGAGGCGGCCGGACCGGTGCCGGGGCCGGGGCGGGCGCCGGAGCCGCCGGTGCCGGGACCGAGGCCGCCGCGGCCATGGGCGGACCCGCCGGTATCGCCATCCTCGCGGCGGTGGCCGTGTCACAGGCAGCCGCCGGAACCATCAGCGGCGCCGTCGAGGGCGCCGACGGCGAGAAGGGCAACAACACCTGACCCGGGGGCGGTGAGTCATCCGCCGGGCGGTGAGCCATCTGCCGGGGCGGTGAGCCACCTGCCACGCGCCCGCCCCCTGTCACGCACCCACCGCCCGCCCCACCCGGAGCCGCCGCCGAACTCCCCCCTCCCCTCCCGGGAGTTCGGCGGCCTCCCCCGCTCCTCGCACACCTCAAGCCACTCAGGAAGGGAACCGGACCTCATGTCCACGCAAGCCGTCACTCATCCGACCTACGGGAACTGGCGCCGGCCACGCCGGGCGGGGCTCGGTCCGCTCGGTCTGGTCGGCACCTTCGTCGTCTTCGGCGGACTCGTCATCACCCTGCTCGCGTCGCTGATCTCGCTGTACGCCGCGCTGACCGTGCTCGTGCCGGTCGTGCTGTTCCTGATCCCGCTGGCCATCCGCACCCAGGACGGCCGCAACGTCTACCAGCTGCTCACCCTGCGCATCGGCTGGTGGCGCCGGAAGGCGAAGGGCGCCCACCTCTACGTCTCGGGGCCGCTGTCCGCCCGCCCCGGTGGCCGCTTCCGCCCGCCGGGCCTGCTGAACAAGGTCACCGCGACCGAGGGCCGGGACGCCTACGACCGGCCCTTCGGCGTCCTGCACCACCCCAACCGCAACCTGTACACGATCGTCCTCGGCTGCGATCCCGACGGCGGTTCCCTCATCGACCCGGACCAGGTCGACATCTGGGTCGCGCTGTGGGGCGAGTGGCTGGCCCGGCTGGCCCACGAACCCGGCCTGCGCGGCGCCTCCGTGATCGTGGAGACCGCCCCCGACACGGGCACCCGGCTCGCCAACGAGGTGCTCCCCCGCATCCACGCCGACGCCCCGCCCGCCGCCCGCGCGGTCATGGAGGAGGTCGTCGAGCGCTATCCGACCGCCTCCTCCGAGATGCACACCTACGTCTCCCTCACCTACGGCGTCCCGGCCGGCCAGAAGCGCAAGCGGGACGACGTGATCACCGACCTCGCCATCCGCATCCCGGGCCTGCTCAGCGGGCTCGTCGCGGCCGGCGGCGGCTCCGCGTATCCGCTGACGGCCGAGCGGATCGCCGAGGTGGTCCGGGTCGCCTACGATCCCTCGGTCGCCGCCGACGTCCTCAACGCCCGTGCCCAGCACGGCGGAACGGGCCTGGAGTGGGACGACGCGGGCCCCGCCGCCGCCGTCGAGACCGTGAGCAGCTACCAGCACGACTCGGGGGTGTCCCGGACCTGGCTGATGACCCTGGCGCCCCGCGGCACCGTACGGTCCTCGGTGCTGCGGGGCATGCTGGAGGCGGCTCCCGGCACCCGCCGCAAGCGGGTCGCGCTGGTCTACCGGACCATCGACCCGGCCACCTCGGCCCGGATCGTCGAGGCGGACCGGCGCAGCGCCCAGTTCATGGCGACCTCCGGCAAGGGCATGGTGCAGGCGCGCGCGGCCTCCGAGGTGCGGGCGGCGGAACAGACCGCGACGGAGGAGGCGGCGGGCGCGGGGCTCGTGGAGTTCTCGCTGATGCTGACGGTCACCGTCGACACGGCACAGGAACTCGCCGACGCGAGTGTCGCCGTACGGAATCTGACCGCGGCCTCCCGGGTGCTGATGCGGCCCGCGGACCGGATGCAGGCGGCGGCTTTCAGCTGCACCCTGCCCGCCGGGATCCTCCCGTGGGAACAGACCCTCGTCCCGCACGAGTTGCAGGAGGCACTGTGAGCCGGCGGAGCCAGGAGCGGAAGGCGGAGCTGGCCGACCGGCTGGCCGAGGCGGGGAAGGTGTCCGCGAAGAAGCCGGGGAGACCCGCGAAGGCCGGCCGGCCCAAGGAGCTGTTCGTCCCGCCCCGCGGCTGGGTGGGCGCGGGCGGCGGCCGGGTCGGCTATCTGGATCCGCCGACCATGTGGCGGGCCACCACCGTGCAGGCCTGCGGCATGTGGCCGTTCGCCGCCGGTTCGGGCTCGCCGATGACCGGAGTGCCGCTCGGGCAGCACCTCTTCACCGGCGCCACGGTCTGCGGCGACCCGCTGAACTGGTTCACCCGGGCCCGCTACATCTCCAACCCCTCCCTGTTCATGCTCGGCATGCCGGGCCTCGGCAAGTCCACCCTCGTCAACCGGATGCTGATCGGGCTCGCCGCGACCGGTGTCGTCCCGCTGGTGCTCGGCGACCTCAAGCCCGACTACGCCGACACCGTCCGCGCGCTCGGCGGCCAGGTCATCTCCATCGGGCGCGGCCGGGGCGGCATCAACGTCCTGGACCCGGGCGCGATGGGCGCGGCGGCGGCGAGGATCGGCGGCCAGGCCGGCGACGTACTGATGGCCGAGGCGCACGGCCGGGTGCTGAACATGGTCGCCGCCCTCATCACCATCGTGCGCGGCCGGCCCATGGACGACCACGAGCAGTCCGTGCTCTCCGCCGTCCTGCACCACCTGCGCGAACGCACCGTCGCCGGCCGTCCCGTGCTGCTGCCCGACGTGCTGCGGGTCCTCACCGAGGGCCCCGACCGGGTGCGCGCGGTCACCCTCGACCGCGGCGACGACACCCGCTACCGGGACGCCGTCGACCCGCTGCACCGCTCGCTGCTCGGCATCCTCGACGGCCCGCTCGGCGACACCTTCGCCTCCGAGACGTCCACCCACATCGACCCGGACGCGCCCGCCGTGTGCATCGACATCTCCGGCATCGGCGAGGCCGACACCCAGCTGACCGCCGCCGCGATGCTCGCCGCCTGGTCCGACGGGCTCGGCACGGTGGCCGCCTCGCACGCCCTCGCGGACGCGGGCCTCGCCCCCCGGCGCTGGTTCTTCACCGTGCTCGACGAGCTGTGGCGCCCGCTGCGCGCCGCCACCGGCATCGTCGACCGCATCGACGCGCTCACCCGCCTCAACCGCTCCCTCGGCCTCGGCGACGCCAAGATCACCCACACCCTCAAGGACGCCGAGGCCCTCGGCACCGACGCCGACCGCGCCAAGGCGCGCGGCTTCGTGGAGCGGGCCGGGATGGTCGTGTGCGCGGGTCTGCCCAAGGCGGAGATGGAGGACCTGGGCAAGATCGTGGGCCTGTCCAGGCGCGAGATCGAACTCGTGTCGTCGTGGTCCTCGCCCCCGGGCTGGGGTGTCAACGGCGACAACGAGGAACCGCCCGGCCGCGGCCGCTTCCTCATCAAGGTCGGCGGCCGCCCCGGCATCCCCATCAAGGTCGCGATCACCGAGGCCGAGCGTCACCTGCACAACACCAACCTCCGCTGGACGACCAACGAGGAAGCCGTCGAACGGGCCACGGCCCTCGCCGCGGGACAGGTCGCACGGGCTTCCCAGGAGGGGGCGTACGTCCTTCCCGCCCAGGAGGAGGCTTACGACCGTCCCGGCGCCGCCGATCCGGAGGCCGCGGCGGGAAGGCGGACCGCATGAGCGCCCCGCGCGGCGGCGACATCAACGAGCAGTTGCCCTGGGCGCTCACCGCGATCGCCTGCGGTGGCCTGGTCCTGTTCCTCGGCGCCTGGTCCGGCGGCACCCTCGGCGCCGGAATCGCCGGGTACGGCTGGGACGCCCCGCCGTTCGCCCTGTCCACCCTCGTCCGGCTGACCTCCGACGGGCCGGACGCCCTGTGGCCCGGGGTGCCGGCCGCCGTCGTCTACGCCGGCATGCTCGGCCTGCTGGCGCTCTTCTCGATCCCCGTCGGACTCGTCCTGGCCGTCCTCCTGAGGCGCGCCGACCGCCCCAAGGGCCTCGCCGGCCGCCGCGAACTCGCCGCCATGTGTCCCAGGGGCATCGCGGCCCGGGCCCGCGAGCTGCGCCCGACCCTCAAGGGCCGCGAGCGGCTGCACCCGGACGAGACCGGCAACCTCCTCGGCGATCTCGCCCCCAACGGCCCTGAGCTGCGCAGCAGTTACGAGGACGTGGAGCTCGACCTGATGGCGCCCCGGGCCGGCAAGTCCACCGGCATCGCCGTCCCCCGGGTGCTGCGCGCCCAGGGCGCCGTGCTGCTCACCTCGAACAAGTCCGACGTGTACGCCGTCACCCGCGCCGAGCGCGAAAAGGCGGGCACGGTATGGACGTTCGACCCGCAAGGCATCGCGCACAGCCCGCGCGCCATGTGGTGGGACCTGCTCAGCGAGTGCCACACCACCGAGGGCGCCCGCCGGCTGGCCGGCCACTTCGTGGCGTCCGTCAACGACGACACCGCGAAGAAGGACTTCTGGATCTCGGCCGCCCAGAACACCCTCACCGCCCTCTTCCTGGCCGCCGCCCGCAGCGGCTCCGCGGTCACCGACCTGCTCGGCTGGCTGGCCGACCCCGCCGACCGCACGCCGGTCGACCTGCTGCGCGACCACGGACTGGTCGCGATGGCCGAGCAGTTGCAGGGCACGGTCCGTGGCGCGGTGGAGACCCGGGACGGCATCTTCGAGACCGCCCGCCAGACCGTCTCCTGCCTGCTCGACCCGGAGATCCTCGCCTGGGTCACCCCCGACCCCGCGCTGCCCGAGTTCCGCCCCGAGCGGCACGTCCTGGGCACGGACACCCTCTATCTGCTGTCCAAGGACGGCGGCGGCTCCGCGGCCGGCGTCATCGCGGGCATCGCCGACGCGACGATGCGGGCGGGCGTGGTCGCCGCCGAACGGATGGGCGGCCGCCTGGACCCGCCTCTCACAGCCGTCCTCGACGAGGCCGCCAACGTATGCCGCATCTCCGATCTGCCCGACCTCTACTCGCACTTCGGCTCGCGTGGCATCAACGTCGTGACGCTGCTGCAGAGTTACCGCCAGGGCGCCCGGGCGTGGGGCGAGCTGGGCATGGACGCGCTGTGGAGCGCGGCGACCGTCAAGCTCCTGGGCGCGGGCCTGGACGACGCCGACTTCGTCCAGAAGATCTCCACGCTGGTCGGCCAGCACGACGTGCGGACCCCGAGCATCTCCCGTGGCAGGGACGGCACTTCACGCTCGTACTCCTACCGCCAGGAGGCCGTCCTGCCGCCCGACAGGATCCGCGCCCTGCCCAAGGGCACCGCGCTCCTGCTGGCAACCGGTGTCAAACCCGCCCTGATCCGGCTGCGCCCCTGGTACAAGGAGCCCGGCGCGGGCGCCATCTCGGCGGCGGCGAAGGCGGAGTCGGCGGCCATCACCGAACGGGCGGCACGCCGTCATCCGCGGGGCGTACAGCTGTCCAAGCCGGCGTTCGCGGAGGAGTTCCGAGCGTGACGGTGCGCAGCAGCAGCTCGACGGGCCCGTACCGGACTCGCCCCATCAGTCGTGCGCCGAGGGCGAGTTGGGCGGCGTACAGCAGCACGCAGCCCGCACTGACGAGGGCGGTGCCGACCCGGCCGTAGAGCCCGAGTCCGTACCCGGTGAACACGCACGCGAGGACGAGCGACTGGGTGAGGTAGTGGGTGAGCGACATCCGCCCGGCGGCAGCGAGCAGACGGGCGGCCCGGCCACGGGTGTCGAGCAGCAGAAGCAGAGCACAGGCGTACGCCGCCGTCAGCGCGGGCGAGGTGAGTGTCGCCACCGCCTGCCCGACCATGAACCACCGGCCGTCCAGCGGGCCTTCGGCACAGCACGCGGTGAACACGCTGCCGACCAGACCGACCGGCAGCCACCGTACGACGACCCGCCGCAGCCAGGCCCGGTCCCGGCCCCGCCGCTCCATGAGCCCCGCCTTCGCCGCCGCGAGCCCGGCCAGGAACGCGGCCAGGATGTCGGGCGCGTAGAGCAGGTCGGCGCCGAGGTGCGCGGGGAGTTCGCCGAGGTGGGCGCCGACGACGGAGCGGAATCCGCCGCGGTACGCGTGCACGATCGGGGGCACGTGGGAGACCGGCGCGCGCGGGGTTGCCGGCACTGCCGGGTCGGTGAAGGCGAGGACGAGCAGCCCGTATCCGAGCAGCAGCACGGCCAGGGCCACGACCAGGCAGCCCGCGATCCTCAGCGCGGCCCGCGGCCCAAGACCCCGCAGCCCGTACAGCACCAGCCCCAGGACGGCGTACGTCATCAGGATGTCGCCGGGGAAGAGCAGCACGGCGTGCGCGACGCCGAGCGCGAACAGGGCGAGCGTGCGCCGCAGATGAAGCGACGCGAAGGCGGTGCCCGCCCGCCGGGCGGCCCGCTCCTGGAGCACGAAGCTGTAGCCGAACAGGAAGGAGAACGGCAGATAGAACTCGGTGGAGACCAGCGCGGTCACCAGCCAGACGACCCCCCGGTCGAGGCCCGAGCCCCCGGCACCGCCCACCTCCCCCGCGTAAGTCCCGGCGATCATCGGGGCGTTGACCAGCAGGATGCCGAACAGGGCGAACCCGCGCAGCATGTCGACCTCGTGGACGCGCGGGGCGAGGCCGATCTCGCCCCGCCCCTGGAGGCCGCCCTCGTCCGGCGACGTCATGGCGACACCACCACCGAGGTGCCGAAGGCCACGGTGGACGACAGGAACCACCCGAACGCGGGCGCCAGCAGATGCCGTACGTCCCAAAGCCGGGCCGAGGCGGGCCGGTTGCGCACGTAGACCACAGGGACTCGCTCACCGACCGGCGGCAGCCCGCACAGCGACCCGTACCTCCCGGGATCCAGGACGGCGGCGCGCCCGAGGTGATCGCAGAACACCACGACCCCGCCGAGCCGCCCGTCGACCGGCACCCACGCCGTCACGACCCCGATCGCCCGCAGCCCGCGCACGCGCAGCCGCAGCGCCGTCACGCCGGCCCGCAGCCCCATCCACAGAAACCCCAGCCCCAGCCCGGCGAACAGCGCAGGCAGCACCGACCACGCCTCCATAAAGCCAAACCCCCTTCAGCGGGCTTCATCGGGCGTACGCCCGTCCCGCGCACAACGGCTGCCGGGCACCGCGTGGTTCACACCCGCGCTTGAACCGCCGTACGCAGCAGGCCCGTTGTGTGAGCGCACCGACCGGGAGTCACCTTCGAAGGGAGCTTCGGCCCAGATGAGACAGCCCCTGCGCACACACGGGTACCGGACGGCGGCCGCGGTCGCCCTGGCCTGCGCCCTGACGGCGGCGACCCAGCAGCCCGCCCGAGCCGCCCCCGAGACCCTCACCGAGGTACGCGCCCAACTCCAGCGCCTCTACCACGACGCCGAGGTCGCCACGGACAAGTACAACGCCGTCGATGTGAAGGTGACGCGACAGAAGAAGCGGGTCCGCGCGCTGGACGCCCAGATCCACGCGACGGAGCAAAAACTGGACCGTCTCACCTCTCGGGCCGGTTCGGCGGCAGCGGCCCAGTACCGCACGGGCGGCCTACCGGCCGAATTCCAACTGGCCTTGGCCTCCGATCCCGAAAACGCCCTGGACAACGCGTCGTTGGCAACCCAGGCGCAGCAATCGACCCAGAACCTCCTCTCCTCCCTGACCACCACCCGCGAGGAGCTGCGCACCCGCACCGAGGACGCCTCCGACGAACTGTCCCGCCTCCGGAAGAACCGCCGCGCCATGGACACCGAGCGCCGGACGATCGAGCAGCACATCGCCGAGGCGAAGAGGCTGGAGTCGAGCCTGGCGGCGGAGGAGCGCCGGCGCCTGGCGGCCCTGGAGGCGAAGGAGGCGGCGAAGTCCCAGGCGAAATGGGAGGCAACGGGCGCCGTCACTCAGACGAGCACCAAGGCAACCCCGGCCGCCCGCAAGGCCATCGCCTACGCCGAACGCCAACTCGGCAAGCCCTACGTCTGGGGCGCCGAGGGACCCAACTCCTTCGACTGCTCGGGCCTGACCTCAGCGTCCTGGCTGGCAGCGGGCGTCACCATCCCCCGCACCTCAGAACTCCAGTGGTCCCAACTCCCCCACGTCCCAACCTCCCAGATGCGCCCCGGCGACCTCGTCATCTACTTCTCCGACGCGAGCCATGTGGCCCTGTACATAGGCAACGGCAAGATCATCTCGGCACCTCGGCCGGGGCGGGTGATCTATATATCGCCCGTGGCGTCGATGGAGATTTTGGGGGTGGTGCGGCCGGAGGCGTGAGCTCCGCCCGCAGCGACAGCAGGAGGACCATGTCAGCCATATCGACAGAGAAGCCTGAGGCCTCCGAAACCAAGAACCCCGAGGCCGAAGAGAAACTCCCCTCACCACCGCTGTTCATCCTCTACATGGAAGGACCCGCCTACGGACAGACACTGCGCCAACTGACCCTGTGGACCCACCACGTGCTCCTGCCGGTCTACGGCAGAGAGGTCACCTCCACGTCCCCCTGGTGCCCCCGCTGGTGGGACCACCCCGAGGCGGTAGCCCAACTCCACGGCCTGTGGCTCGCCTGGGGCCACCTGACGGGCCCGGACTCGGAGATGACGGGGCCGGCGAGCTGGCACCGCGACTACCTGTCCTCGGTCATGGACACCCTGCGCGACCCCCGAGGCCCGTTCGCCGGCTGCAAGCCGGGCATGCACCGCCCGAAGGAGAAGCCCATGGTCGAGGCCATCGACCCGTTCGGGCCTCGAAATACTGGCACCGAGGATGACCAGCAATGAACCGGATACCCCCGCGGAAACGTTGTGTGTGGCGACCGGAGTACGTATCCGGTCGACGGCGCTGAGACAGATGCCGTAACAGGCTCCACACGGAGCAGCCATTCATCCATCAGGAAGGGTGAAATGCCAGGAACAAACTCACCAATCAGCGACGACTCCAACGCCAGTTCCTACTACTCCGTCGAGATGTACCCGGACAGGATCCGCCCGTCGACGACTCCCGTCCCGGAACAAGCGGCACCCCCGCTTCCGCCGGGAGCCGACCGCGGGTGGTACGACTCACAAGGGGGTGTGTTCTACGCCGACACCTCCGGCAAAAGGACAAGGCCGCCAGAGGGAAAGGTTTCGGTTTACCACGCGGCCAAGGAAAGGTGGAGGGATCTCCCGCAGAACTACAAGCATTTCGCGAGGGCTTTCCTCGATTTCCTTCCCAACGCCGCGCAGGGTCTCTCGCCCCTGGTCGGAGGAAAAGCCGGGGTGGGTCTGAATGCGGCGGGAATCATCGGTCAGACCGTCCTCGGCAGCTCAGGCCTCAGGGAAGAGTACAAGAACTACCAGGTCGGCGGCGCAGGGAATGTCGACAGGATAAACCTGGCTGCGGACGCGGCCCGGATCGCCGCCGCAGTGGGAAGCACGGTAGCCACTGTCGGCGGGGACGGCAAAGTCCCCAGCAGGATCGGCGGGGCATCGACCTTCGTGGCTGGTGCCGCAGTCACGGCGAGAGAGGTACATAGCCACCACACGGAGGAGCGGAAGAAGCGCGAAGAGAAAACCGCAGACAACGACGGCGACTACGAAATGGGTCCCCTCGCGGGGAGTCGCAAGCGGCCCGATCTGGAGTCCCACGGACGCGGCGGCTATCACCCCACCTCGTCCTATCAGACGTCAAGGCAGCCGCTCGCGAATGAGCACCGGGAGGCCATCTCCTACGCGCTCAACGCCACCGGCTCGTCGCGGTCGGACCAAGGGGCCCTCAGCAGGGCGGCCCGGGACTACACTCCGGCGCCCTCCATGTCACGACACGGAGACGTAAAACCCCGCGACAACAACGCAGGGCACGCAGCCGCACTCAAGAAGGCCAGGGACGGCAAGAAGGCGGAGCACACTCCGGGGGGCCGCGGGTATCAGGAGCCGACCTCGCAGCACACGGGGTCGCAGCGACGCGACGCCGATGACCTAACTGCACGCGAGCGCAGGCACAAGGAGGCAAGGGGGACAGAGCAGCCTCTCCCGGCCAGCTATCAGGAGCAGGCCTCGCGGCACGCTGGGGCGCAGCGGCCCGAGTCCGCTGGACCTTACGGCATGCCTACGACGAGGATCTCCGCAAGCTCTCACACGCCACAGACGTCCGTCCCGGGGTTCAATCCCAGCGCCTACAATCCGCCCCCGCGCTCATCGCAGAGCAGGGCAACGCTCAACGACGAATCTGCACACGCGCGCAGGCACAAGGAGACAAGGATGGAAGAGCAGAAGGTCAGGCGGTAATCGCGCCCTCCAACTCCACTCACACGGCCGCGCCCTTGAGGCGCGGCCGTGTGCCTTTGCATTCAGTCTCCTCGCCGTACTGAACCAGCCGCCGTGCGCGATCCGTTGTGCCTCTCGAACCACCACGGATCACAGTCCACAGGTTGGGGAGGTACGCACATGCCCGCTGCCAAAACGTGGAGGCTCGCGCCACACGGTCTCCTGAAGCGGCGCCGGTCCTCGTCGCACTCGGAAGCGTGTTATCCCAGTCAGCCCCCACCAAGACCGGCAGCCGGCACCACCCCACCACCCCCCGAGTCCCCGCTACCTCCCGGCCTGCTCCCCTTGCCGCCGGGATTCGAGTTGTCGACCACCCTGCGCTGAACCTGAAAGAGGGGCAACGTGGCGGACGAGAGTACGGCTGCCTCGACCAGGAGGCGGTCGCCCAGGAAGCAGCAGAGCCAGGGCCAGGAAGCCAAGACGGCACCAAAGGTGCTGCTCAAGCCCGCGAACCGCCTACGCGCCCGACCCCGCGGCAGGGCAGGATTCCGGAAGCGGCTCCGGACCCGGCTCGCGGACGAATGGCGCCTTCTCATCGACAGCCTCATAGAAGCCGCCATAGGCGCGTCGGCGATACCAAGCCCGCCCCCCTCCCATCAGCCGGTGAGCCCGAGGGAACCGGGCATCCAAGAGACGGTCCGTCAGCTTCTGGCTCTCGAACCCGAAGCCTTCGAGGACGCGATTCTGCATCTGGTCAGAACCGACGAGAAGTTGAAGCGCACGTATGACAGAGCCCCGATAGACATTCCGGACATCGCGCACTACGCCAACAACGCGTACTTAAGGGAGTTACAGCGAGAGGCTGCCAACAGCACCGCCGTTCCCGGGAACGCTCCGCATCCGACCGCCTCCCCGGGATCGGTGTACCCAGAACCGGCGTCCCCCGGGCAATCCCTGATCAGCCCCGAAGGACTCAGCGCCATTCACAACTCACAGGCCCTCCAGCAGGATCGAGGTGCCTCGCCCAGCCCGAGACCTGCTCCGCCCCTTGCCTCCAACAACCCATATCGCAATATGCCCAACAGCGCTCCGCCGACGCCAAGAGGCCGATAACGACATCCCACCACCGCTGAACCCTCCACCACCCCCCATCCGTCGTGCCTACGCAAGCGACAACTACCCACCGAATCCCGCAAGTCGTCGCCCCCGTAGACCCGACGGAAAGGCACACCCAATGCGCACCTCGCGCCTCCCACGCTTTCCGCACCTCCCACGCCCCACAAGCAGACGCACCTCCTTCCTCCTAGCCCTCCTCCTCGTCATCGTCGGCATAACAGCCACCGCCGTAACGATCCAGTCCCTCCCCTCCGACGCCACCGGCATCAACGAAAAACCGGCCGCCGACACCGCCACCCCCGACCACACAGTCACCCTCTGGAACAACACCACCGAACGCATCTGGATCGGCAGCACAGTCAATGCCGACGGCTCGCTCAACCTCACCGGCCTCCCGACCCTCGACCCCGGCCAGCCCGCCACCGTCACCGTCCCCGAGACCCAAGGAGGCCACTGGCGGGGCAAGTTCTTCGCCCGCCAGGGCTGCACCGGCGAGGAAGGCAGCACGTTCCACTGCACGGTGGGCGACTGCGGCCCCTACGCCGACCACTGCACCCTCACCGAAGAACCCACCGGCCTGGCCGAGTTCAACTTCGACCCGGCCGACGCCGCAGCCCCCTGGTACGACGTCAGTTACGTCAACGCCGTAGCGACGCCCATCACCATCACCCCGAACGACGTGACACCCCCCGAGACCGGCGAGTGCGCGGTGGCGGGCTGCCCCGAGGATCTGCTCTCCGCCTGCCCGGCCGACAACCTCACCAAGGACCCGGCATCCGGACAGCCGTTGGTGTGCGTCAACCCGAACCGGGACGCGAAGACCCCGTACAGCGACATGGTCAACCAGAAGTGCCCGACCGCGTACGCCTGGTCCAAGCAGGACGCCGAACCCGGCAACAAGGTCATGTACCAGTGCACCCGCTGCTCCGGCCTGACCGTCGTCTTCGGAAACGCCGGCACCATCCCCGCGGACACCGCCACCACCCCCACCACGACCGCGACCGCCACCAGCACCGACACCACCATCCCGTCCTCCGACACCCCCCTCAAGGGCGTCAGCCTCAACCCCTTCGACGGCATCTCCCAGGCCCTGTCCGACTCCGGCGCCTCCTGGTACTACAACTGGGCCTCCTCCACCGGCCCCGTCACCAAGCCGGACGGCGTCGAGTACGTCCCGATGATCTGGGGCCGCGACTCGGTGACCGACGCCGATCTCGCCCAAGCCGCAAGCCAGGGAAAGGAGTTGCTCGGCTTCAACGAACCCGACCTCCCCGGACAGGCCGACCTCACCCCCGAGGACGCCCTCGACCTGTGGCCCCAACTGGAGTCCACCGGCCTGCGCCTGGGCGCCCCGGCGGTCGCCTCCGGCGCCGACGTGATCGGCGGCTGGCTGGACCGCTTCATGGAGGGCGCCAAGACCCGCGGCCTGCGCGTCGACTTCATCCCCCTGCACTGGTACGGGAAGGACTTCGGCCCCGACGCCGTCGACCAACTGCGCACCTACATAGAGGCCGTTCACGCCCGCTACCCCGACAAGCCGATCTGGCTGACCGAGTACGGCCTCATCGACTTCTCCCACGGCACCCCTCGCTACCCCGACAACGAGCAGCAGCAGATCGACTTCATCAACGCCTCCACGACGATGCTGGACGGCCTGGACTACGTGGAGCGCTACGCCTGGTTCACCCTCTCCACCCAGACCAGCCCGACCGGCCTCTACAACGGCACGACCCCGAACGCGAGCGGCCAGGCCTACCGCGCCGCGGGCTGAGCGGACACCGTCAGGAAGGAATCAGAAGGGAAAGGGAATGGACATGAGCCGGGGCGAAGAGGCAGACGAGTCGAGCACCGAGGGCACCCACTTCGAGGTGGTCATCGCCGGCGACGGCTCCGCCGCCATCGACGGCAGCCCCGTACCGGCGGCCCGGGGCGAGACCGTCGACGCCGCGATCCTCGACACGCTGCACGCATACGCACGCGACCGGAACACCACCGTGACGGCGGACATCTCCGACCCCTCGGCGGACTACGTCGCCCACGTCGAGGTCGCCCCCGACGGTTCGAGCAGACTCCTGGAGGAACACCGGCAGGACGCGCCCGAGCCCACCGAGGCAACGCTCGTCCCCATCGCCGAAGACGACGAGGACGACGACTTCGACGACGCCCACGACCCGGACGACCCTGACGACCTCCACGACGACCCCGACGACGACCTCACCGACTTCGACGACGACCTCACCGAGGAGTCGGAGTCGGAGTCGGAGTCGTACACCCTCCCGGACCCCACCGAACCCCCACCACCGCTCACCCCCTCCACCTCCTCCACCACCCCCGGCCCGACCGTCCCCCGCCCCCTGATCACCCGCGGGAACCACCCGCGCCAGTCGGACGACGAGTACGAGGGACCGGGGCTGCTCCACAGGCCCCTGGTCGTCGGACCGGTGGCACTCAGCGTGGCCGCCCTGGTCGTCGTACCCCTGGTGATCCTGGGCAGCAAGGCACCGGCCGACGGCGGCAACGAGACCCAGGCCGCCCGCACGAAGCCCGACTCGACCGCGACCGGCACCCCGCTGCCCCCACGACCGTCACCGACCTACTCCACGATCCCCACCGCGGTGCCCACGTCCCCCAACGCGACGGCCACGACGCGCAAACCCGGGCCGAAGAAGACCTCGACCCCGAACGGCGGCGGAGGCATCGTCACCGTGACGGCGAGGCCGCCGCAGGTCACCGTGACCGCGAAGCCCCCAAAGCCGGTCACCGCCGCCACCGCCGTACAGCGCCTCGCCCGGAACGACCCGCACGGACGGCACATCTGCTACCGCGCCTACGTCAGCGGACAGGGCTGGCAGAAACCGGTGTGCGACGGCGCGACGGCCGGAAGGCCGGGCAAGAAGAAGCCGATCAAGGCCCTGAACATCGCGGTGTCCAACGCCGGCGGCTCGGCCGCGAACGCCTTCGTCCACGACCCCGCCTCGACCAACGGCGAGGGCAAGTGGAAGCCGGAGTGGACGGACCTCGTCGCCGACGGCGGAAGCAACTACATCGGCAGCGCGAAGAAGTCCGCCCCGAACCTCCTGGCCTTCGCCATCAACATAGGCAGCGGTCGGATCTGCCAGTCCGGCAAGGTCCACGGCAGCGGCTGGAGCGCCCGGAGCTGCGCGGGCGCCCGCCCCGACCTGCTCACCGTCGGCACCTTCACCAACAACAGTTACCTGGAAGCCGTAAAGCTCACGGTCTGAACCACTCGTACGGCGCGAACCGCTTCGTCGGAGCCCCCTGTCGGATTCGAACCGACGACCTACGCATTACAAGTGCGTTGCTCTGGCCATCTGAGCTAAGGAGGCCTGCACGCGCGCGTGACGTGCGCGGCGGGCGTGCCCGTGCAGTGTACCCAGCTCACAGTGGGCCCCTGTCGAATATTTCCGCGAAGTTCACATGCCCACGGGTACTGACAGACCAGGCGAACGCGAGGTACCGTCCGAAGCCAGTTCACTCCTGTGGACTACACCACCTTCCTACAACGGATCGTCCGGCACGTTCCTGCCGGTAGAAGGGGGCCTTCACCATGGCCACTGTCTCGTTCGACAAGGCGACCCGGATCTACCCGGGCACCGAGAAGCCCGCCGTCGATGGACTGGAGATCGAGGTCGGGGACGGCGAGTTCCTCGTCCTCGTCGGTCCCTCCGGCTGCGGCAAGTCCACCTCGCTCCGCATGCTCGCGGGGCTCGAGGACGTGAACGCCGGCTCCATCCGCATCGGTGAGCGCGACGTCACGCACCTGCCGCCCAAGGACCGGGACATCGCCATGGTGTTCCAGAACTACGCGCTGTACCCGCACATGAGCGTCGCCGACAACATGGGCTTCGCCCTCAAGATCGCCGGCATCAACAAGGCGGAGATCCGCAAGAAGGTCGAAGAGGCCGCGAAGATCCTCGACCTCAGCGACTACCTGGACCGCAAGCCGAAGGCCCTGTCCGGCGGTCAGCGCCAGCGTGTCGCGATGGGCCGCGCCATCGTGCGTGAGCCCCAGGTCTTCCTCATGGACGAGCCGCTGTCCAACCTGGACGCCAAGCTCCGCGTCTCCACCCGTACGCAGATCGCCTCGCTGCAGCGCCGCCTCGGCATCACCACCGTCTACGTCACCCACGACCAGGTCGAGGCCATGACGATGGGCGACCGCGTGGCCGTCCTCAAGGACGGGCTGCTCCAGCAGGTCGACTCCCCGCGCAACATGTACGACCGCCCCGCCAACCTCTTCGTCGCCGGCTTCATCGGCTCCCCGGCCATGAACCTGGTCGCGGTCCCGATCATCGACGGCGGTGTGAAGTTCGGCAACAGCGTCGTCCCGGTCAACCGTGACGCCCTGAAGGCCGCCGCCGACAAGGGCGACACCACGGTGACCGTCGGTGTCCGTCCGGAGCACTTCGACATCGTCGAGGAAGGCGGCGAGGTCGCCTCGTCCCTGACGAAGCACTCCGAGGACGCCCCGGCCGGTCTCGCGGTCTCCGTGAACGTCGTCGAGGAGCTGGGCGCCGACGGTTACGTCTACGGCAGCGCCGAGGTCGGCGGCGAGACCAAGGACCTCGTCGTCCGCGTCGAGGGCCGCCGCGTCCCGGAGAAGGGCTCCACGCTGCACGTGGTGCCGCGGCCGGGCGAGACCCACGTGTTCTCGACCTCCACGGGCGAGCGCCTCACCGACTGACCAGGCATAAGTCACTTCCGGCGGCCGCGCAACCGGCAACTTCGGAAACGCCCAAGCCGGAAAATTCACCCAGGTTGACGAAGAGGGCCCCGCAAACCGCTGCGGGGCCCTTTTCCATGTCGACAAATACCCCGGCAGACCGGTCATTTCGAGCAGCGTGCGTCAACCCCGTACCCAATAAAAGGCACCACTTCATCCCCCGAACCGGTGACTAAATGTCGCCAAATCATTACCGGGCGCTACCCTCACGAGCGTGAAGCACTCCACTAACCAACAGACGCGACGCGGCCGGGGCCCCGCCCGCCGGATCGGCCGCACGCTCGCCCTTGTCCTGCCCGTCGTCCTGGTGCTCTCCGGGACCCTCGCGGTCACCCGAGTCAACTGGTCGGGGAACTCCTCGTCCTCGGTGCTCACCGCCTCCGACGCGATCGACGACGCCAAGGGCGCCGCGGCGGTCCACCGCGCCCCCCAGGACGTACTGCGCGACCAACTCCTCGCCGAGCTCCAGGAGGAGAACCCGGGCGAGGTCCTCACGCACCTCCAGCAGGCGGTCACAGAGCGCCCCTCGCTCGCCGAGCACTGCGTGTCCATCGCGCGGGCCCTCGGCAAGGCGGCGGTGCGCGTGTACGGGCCCTCACGGGCGCAGTCGTACGCCCGCCCCGTCTGCGACACGTCCTTCGCCTCGGGGGTCGCCGCGGTCCACAGCTGAGGCACACACGAGGGTTCCCGGCCCTCCTCCGGACCGGTCAGGTGCGGAGGAGGGCAACGGCTCATCACGGATCGGTTGCCGACTCCGGCCGCCCGCTGGGCGCGTCGTACAGTTCGAGGCATGACCGATCCGAACGCCGCCGCACGCCCTGTTCAAGCCGTCGTCCTGGCCGGTGGCCAGGGTTCCCGGCTGCGTCCGTACACCGACGACCGGCCCAAGCCGATGGTCGAGATCCCCGGCACGGGGACGCCGATCATCGGCCATCAGCTGTCCTGGCTGGCCGAGGAGGGCGTCACGGACGTGGTGATCAGCTGCGGCCATCTCGCCGACGTCCTGGAGAAGTGGCTGGCGACCGCCGATCTGCCGGTGAACGTCAAAACGGTCATAGAGACCGAGCCGCTGGGGCGGGGCGGCGGTCTGAAGTACGCGGCCGCGCGTCTCCCCCACCCGGAGCAGCCCTGGTACGCCACCAACGGTGACATCTGGACCCGGTTCTCCCTGCGGGACATGGCGGACTTCCACGCCGAGCGGGACGCGGTCGCGACGCTGGCGCTCGCGCGTCCGCGGATTCCCTGGGGCGCGGTGAAGACGGACGGGTTCGGGCACATCACGGACTTCATCGAGGCGCCGCCGACGACGTACGAGATCAATGCGGGTGTGTACGTGTTCGCGCCCGGGTTCTCGGAGCTGCTGCCGGAGCGGGGGGATCACGAACGGACCACGTTTCCGCATCTCGCCCGGGAGCGGCGACTGGCCGGGTTCCCGATTCCGCACGGGGCGTACTGGCGGGCCATCGACACGGCGAAGGACCTGACGGAAGCGGCGAAGGAGCTGGCCGCTCTGGGGCGTCGAGAGACCACGTAAGCCATAAGCCATAAGCCAAAAGGGGTCCCGCGCCTGAGACTTGGCGCGGGACCCCTCGTATTTCTGCTCTTCGGGCGATGGTTCAGCCGGTGGGCTTGCCCAGGATCTTGCCCACCGGCTCCGCTACCCCAACAGGCCGCCCACCAGGCCCGGTTGGCCGGAGGACGTGCCTCCGGTGCCGGTGCCGCCTGTCGAGCCGGTGCCGCCTGTCGTGCCGCCGGAGGTGGGGCCGGAGCTGGTGCTCGGGGCGCTGCCGCCGGCGGGCGAGGACTGCTGGGGCGGGGCCTGGCCGCCGGTGCCCTGGGTCTGGCTCGGGGCGCCGCCGCCACTGGAGGTGGAGCGGGTCGCACCCGGCGTGGTGGCCGTACCGGACGGGGTGGAGCCGGCCGTCGCGCCCTGGGTGGGCGTGGTGGAGGCCGACGGCGACTTGCTGTGCTTCTTGCCGGGCTTCTGCGGGAGCGGGGAGCCGGGCAGTTCGTTGCGCGGGGCCTCGCCGGGTCCGGGGACGACCACGCGGTCGGCGTCGCGGACCGCGCCGCCCAGCAGGGAGCCGAGCAGCAGGGTGAGGCCGGTGACGATCGCGGTGACGAGGATGCCGCGGCGCAGCACGTACTGGCGCAGCTCCCAGATGTCGGCGCGGGGTCCGAGGCGGCGCCAGGCGCTGCCCGCGAGGCGGCCGTCGACGGAGTAGACGGGGGCGCCCGCGATGATCAGCGGGGACCAGGCGGCCAGGTAGATGATGTCGGGGGCGTCGTAGGCGGGGACGGTCTTCCAGCTGACGGTGACGATGAGCGCGGCCGACAGCAGCGCGCCGAAGACGGCGGCGACCCGCTGCCAGCAGCCCAGCACCGTCAGGACGCCGACGACGACCTGCGCGAAGGCGATGACGAGGCCGGAGCCGACCGGGTGGTGGAGGGCGAACTGGCGCAGTGGCTCGGCGACTTCCCACGGGTGCAGGGTGTTGAGCCACTTGACCATGGAGCCGCGCTTGCCGCCGTCGAAGTAGACGGGATCGCACAGCTTGCCCATGCCGGCGTAGATGGAGATGAAGCCGAGGAAGATGCGGAGGGGGAGGAGGACCACGCCGAGGTTCATGCGGCGGCCGGGGTAATAGGCGTGCCGGGCCGGGTCGACGCCGGGGCGCCGGGCCGGTCGGCCCTCCCCCGTGCCGTCCTCGAAGTCCTCGAACTCCTGGTCCCCGTAGGCGGGTTCCTCGTCGTAGGCGCTGCCGACGGGCCGCATGTCGGGCAACAGGCGGGTGCCGCCGGTGTCTTCGCGACTGCGCTGGGCGCCGACGATCGGGGTCTCGACGGTCTGGTCGAGCGAGTCGTAGACGTCGTCGTAACCGCCGACGTCCACGCGCGGGATGACCTGGGTGGCCCCGGCGTCGCCCGACGACTCGTCCGGATGGCCGACGCTGCCGCTGCGCACGGCCTGGAGCAGGCGGTGGGCGCCGGTGTCGTCGGGGGCGGCGCTGCCGCTCCACACGACGGGGCGGCGGCGCGGCGCGCGACCTGCGGCGGGGATCCGGGCGTTGTCCTCTGCGGGGCCCAAGTGCCGTGCGATCCGCGGCGATTGGGAACCTCGGGTCGAGGCGCCCAACTGCACGCGGAAGCTCGCATGATTGACGATGACCTGCGCCGGATCGCTCGGCACCTTCACCATGCTCAGCGCGGGAGCGTCGTCGAATCCCGACGGGCCGTCCCCCGTGGGTGTGCGGGGTGTTCTGGTGTCCACACTCATCTAACCGAGTGACGTGTGTTTAGGACACTGCTTTGACTGGGCGGATCTGTCCGGACTCCGTCAAGGTTGCCCTCCTCGCCCGGATTGACCCGCAAGGGTGAGGAGGGGCACGCCTGTTCAGGCCCTGCGGCGCGCCGCCTCGTAGAGGACGATCCCCGCAGCCACACCCGCGTTGAGCGACTCGGCGCCACCCGGCATCGGGATCCGCACCCGGTAGTCGCAGGTCTCGCCGACCAGTCGGGACAGGCCCTTGCCCTCGCTGCCGACCACGATGACGACCGGGCCGCCCAGGGCCGCGAGTTCGCCGATCTCGTGCTCGCCGTCGGCGGCGAGGCCGACGATCGCGATGCCCGCCTTCTTGTACGCCTCAAGGGCGCGGGTGAGGTTAGTGGCACGGGCGACGGGCGTACGGGCCGCGGCGCCGGCGGACGTCTTCCAGGCACCGGCCGTCATACCGGCCGCGCGCCGCTCCGGTACGACGACGCCGTGGCCGGCGAACGCGGAGACCGAGCGGACGACGGCGCCCAGGTTGCGCGGGTCGGTGACGCCGTCGAGGGCGACGATCAGGGGGTCCACACCGGCGTCGTAGGCGGCGTTCGCCAGGTCCTCGGGGTGCGCGTACTCGTACGGCGGGACCTGGAGGACGAGCCCCTGGTGGTTGAGGCCGTTGGTCATGCGGTCGAGCTCGGGGCGGGGGGCCTCCATGAGGTTGATCCCGCCGCGCTCGGCCGCGAGCTGGAGGGCCTCGCGGACGCGCTCGTCGTTGTCGATGAACTGCTGGACGTAGAGCATGGACGCGGGCACGCCCTCGCGCAGCGCCTCCACGACCGGGTTGCGGCCGACGACCAGTTCGGAGGTGGACCTGCCGCCGCGGCCGCGGGCCGTGGGGCGGCGTACGGCCTGCTTCGCCTTGGCGTTGGCGACGCGGTTCTTCTTGTGGCCCTTGCGCACCTCGGCGGGCGGGGTCGGGCCCTTGCCTTCCAGACCCTTGCGGCGCTGGCCACCACTGCCGACCTGCGCGCCCTTCTTGCCGGACATGCGGCGGTTGTTAGCGGCCATGACCTACCTGTCTGTATGAAGCGTTCGGACGTACGTATATGGATTGTGCCGCCCGGTGGGCCGGACGGCACAATCGATCAAGAGATCGGTCGGGAGGTCGGGAGCCGATCAGCGCGGCCCGAGGCTCCAACGGGGCCCCTGCGGACCGTCCTCGATGGCGAGCCCGGACTGCCCGAGCTGGTCACGGATGGCGTCCGCGGTGGCCCAGTCCTTACGGGCGCGGGCCGCCTCACGCTGGTCGAGCACGAGTCGTACGAGGCTGTCGACCACGCCGTGCAGGTCCTCGCCGCGGTCGCTCTCGCCGGCCCAGTGCGGGTCGAAGGGGTCCAGGCCGAGGACGCCGAGCATGGCGCGCACCTCGGCGAGGCGGGCCACGGCGGCTTCCTTGTCGTCGGCGGCCAGCGCGCTGTTGCCCTGCCGGACGGTGGTGTGCACGACTGCGAGGGCCTGCGGGACGCCCAGGTCGTCGTCCATCGCCTCGGCGAAGGCGGGCGGCACCTCGGCGGAGGGCTCGACGGAGCCGGCCTTCTCCACCACGCGCTGCATGAAGCCCTCGATCCGCGCGAACGCCGACTCGGCCTCGCGCAGCGACTCCTCGCTGTACTCGATCATCGAGCGGTAGTGCGGGGTGCCCAGGTAGTAGCGCAGCACGATCGGGCGCCAGGCCTTGACCATCTCGCTGACCAGGACGCTGTTGCCCAGCGACTTGGACATCTTGTCGCCGGCCATGGTCACCCAGGCGTTGTGCACCCAGTACTGGGCGAAGTCGTCGCCGTAGCCCTTGGCCTGGGCGATCTCGTTCTCGTGGTGCGGGAAGATCAGGTCGAGGCCGCCGCCGTGGATGTCGAAGGCGGGGCCCAGGTACTTGTGCGCCATGGCCGAGCACTCCAGGTGCCAGCCGGGACGGCCGCGGCCCCACGGGGTCGCCCAGGTCGGCTCGCCCGGTTTCGCGGCCTTCCACATGGCGAAGTCGCGGGGGTCGCGCTTGCCGGTCTCGCCCTCGCCGGAGGGCTGGAGCAGGTTGTCGAGCTCCTGCCGGGACAGCTGCAGATAGCCCGGGAAGGAGCGCACGTCGAAGTAGACGCTGCCGTCCACCTCGTAGGCGTGACCGCGCTCGATCAGGCCCTGCATCATCTCGACCATCTCGGTGACATGCCCGGTGGCCCGCGGCTCGTAGGTGGGCGGCAGGCAGCCGAGGGCGGTGTAGCCGTCGTTGAAAGCGCGCTCGTTCTCGTAGCCGATCGACCACCACGGGCGGCCCTGCTCGGCCGCCTTCGTGATGATCTTGTCGTCGATGTCCGTCACGTTCCTGACGAACGTCACCTCGTAGCCGCGGTAGGCGAACCAGCGGCGCATGATGTCGAAGTTGAGGCCCGAACGGATGTGCCCGATGTGCGGGGCGGCCTGCACGGTGGCACCACACAGGTAGATCGAGACACAGCCCGGCGTGAGCGGGATGAAGTCGCGAATCTGCCGAGCGCTGGTGTCGTACAGGCGAATAGTCACGACTCCAGGGTAGTGGGCCGCAGGCGATGCATTGCACCGGACTTGTAACATCACGCGCGCCCACGAGCGACCCGGTCGGCGCTGGTGATCCACACTCAGCCGGTGCGCACCACCAAGGCCGTGGCCACCGCCATCAGCCCCTCCTCGCGCCCTGGGAAACCGAGCCCGTCCGTCGTCGCTCCCGACACCGAGACCGGCGCCCCGGCCGCCTCCGACAGCAGCTTCTGGGCCTCGTCGCGCCGCTTGCCGATCTTCGGGCGCGGGCCTACGACCTGGACGGCGATGTTCCCGACGCGGAAGCCTGCCTCGCGGACGATGCGGGCGGCCTCCGTCAGAAGCGTGACGCCGGAGGCGCCGGACCACTCGGGGCGGCCGGTGCCGAAGTGCTGCCCCAGGTCACCGAGGCCCGCTGCGGAGAAGAGCGCGTTGCACGCGGCGTGCGCGACGACGTCCGCGTCGGAGTGACCGGCCAGGCCCGGCCCCTCGCCCTCCCACTTCAGGCCCGCGCACCACAGCTCGCGGCCCTCCTCGAAGGCGTGGATGTCGGTACCGATGCCGACCTGGGGCAGCGGGAGGGAGCCGTACGGATCAGCGGCCGTCTCAGAAGCCATCGTTGAGCCTCCTGCGGGCCAGGACCGCCTCCGCGAGGACCAGGTCGAGTGGGCGCGTCACCTTGAAGGCCTCCTCGTGACCGGGCACCAGCAGCACCGTCTTGCCGAGCTTCTCGACCATGCTCGCGTCGTCGGTGACGTCCTCGGTGACCGTCTCGTGGGCGCGGATCAGGGTGGCCCGGTCGAAACCCTGGGGCGTCTGTACGGCGCGCAGCCGGGCCCGCACCGGCGTGGCGACGACGGGCTCCGGCTCGCCCGGGGTGCCGGCCGGCTCGACCTCCTTGACGGTGTCGGCCAGCGGCAGCGCGGGCACGACGGCCGGCGCCCCGGCTCGTACGGCCTCGATCACCGCGTCCACCGTGTCCACGGGGACCAGCGGCCGGGCGGCGTCGTGCACCAGCACGATGTCGTAGTCGGGCGGCAGCGCGTCGAGGCCGAGCTTCACCGACTCCTGGCGGCTCTCCCCGCCCGGAACGACGAGGAAGTCGGTCCGGTCGGGCAGCGCGTGCGCGTCGAGGAGCGACTTGACCTCCGGCGAGCCGTCCGGCGGGGCCACGACGACGACCAGGGAGACGGCGCGGGACGCGGCCATCGCGCGCACCGCGTGGATCAGCATGGGGGTTCCGCCCAGCGCGCGGAGCGCCTTGGGGGCGCCCGGACCAAGGCGTACGCCCCGGCCGGCGGCCGGAATCACGGCAGCCGTCCGGGCTCCCGCGGGCGAAGTGCACGAATCGTCAGACATCGGTTCCTGTCAGGTTTGTGTGCTCGGCCTACGTGGGTATGGCCTGGGGAGTGCCGGGCGCGACGGCCCTGACCGGACCCTTCCGTGACCCTGGTCGAGCCGACTGCCCGGGCCCGGCACGCCAAGTATCGGGGGAACCTCCCCGAGTGGGACGTGCGAAGTCGTACGGAAGTCGTATGCAGGCGGAAGCGTCCGGGCATGAACATGCCGCAGCGCCCGGCGACAGTAAATACGTCATCGGGCACCGCGGCATTTCAATGTACTGAGTGCTGAAGCAGGCTTGCGCCTACATCAGTTCAGGACGCGAGAACCTCGTCGAGCAGGGCCTCGGCCTTGTCCTCGTTCGTGTTCTCCGCGAGGGCGAGCTCGCTCACCAGAATCTGGCGGGCCTTGGCGAGCATCCGCTTCTCACCCGCGGACAGTCCGCGCTCGCGCTCACGACGCCACAGGTCACGTACGACTTCCGCGACCTTGATGACATCGCCGGAGGCGAGCTTCTCCAGATTTGCCTTGTAACGACGGGACCAGTTCGTGGGCTCCTCGGCATACGGCGCGCGCAGCACCTCGAAGACCCGGTCCAGCCCGTCCTGACCGACCACATCACGTACGCCGACGAACTCCGCATTGTCCGCTGGCACACGTACCGTCAGGTCACCCTGGGCGACCTTCAGCACCAAGTAGGTCTTGTCCACGCCTTTGATCTGGCGAGTTTCGATAGCCTCGATCAGCGCGGCCCCGTGATGGGGATAGACCACGGTGTCGCCAACCTTGAACGTCATGTGACAGGTACCCCTTCCGTGGCTATCCAGAGTAACACGGAAACGGCGGGTTCTGAATGGCGTTTTCGCAGGTCAGGGCGCATCTCGGGGCTTGACAACTGCAACAGGAACGTGCTGCGGAGGCCGAACGGAAGAAGGTATTCGCAGGTCGGAGCGGCTCTCCGGGGGAGGAGAAACGCGCACGTTACACACATCCGGAGGCCCCGCCAAGTGGACTAACGTCCGCATATGTCCGCTTCCAAGTGTGCGACTTCCGCTACTCCGTTCGGTGCACGGAAGACGCTTCCGCGTCGATTCCGAAATTGATCACGGTCAGACTGTGCGGTCGGTTGATGCGTGGGTTGATGCGTGGGTTGTTGGGCCGCCGGAGATCCTTCGCGTGATCAATTCCGGGACGTCCGCGCATTCCTTCACGGAAAATTTGCGCGCCGTGCTCTGGCGTATCCGGGAAGGGGTTATGTGAATGCCGGACGTACGTACGGGCTACCCCTGCCGAGGGAAGCCGAGGCCCCGCGGGGGAGGGTCGGGTGCGGCGGTGCGGGAACGGCTCGGTAACCTAAGGCCGCTGACAGACACTTAGGGCGGCTTTATGAGCCGCCACGTTCGAGTCAAGGAGTTGCCGCCGCCGTGAGCAGCAGCCTTCGACGGGGCGCACTCGCCGCCGCCGCCATCGCGTTCTCGATCGCCTCGCTCGCCGCGTGCGCCGCCGGCAACGACGCCCAGACCCTGGAGGTCAAGCCGGACAACGCGGCGGTGACGGTGGGCGACATCAAGATCCAGAACGCCGTAGTCATCACCCAGCCCGACCTCGAGTCGACCGGCCCGGCCGTGATCTCCGCGACCCTGTTCAACAACGGCCGCACCGCCCAGACCCTGGACTCGATCACCCTCCCCGGCTCCGGCAAGACCGCCGAGCTCAAGCCGGCCAAGGGCAACGGTCCGCTGACCCTCCCGGCCGGCGGCCACGTCGTGCTCGGCGGCAAGGGGAACGCCTCCGCGGTCCTGGCCAGCAGCCGTGAGGCCGTTCAGGACGGCAACGCGCAGAAGGTCACCTTCACCTTCAGCACGACCGGCGACGTGAGCCTGCGTGCCTTCGTGGTGCCCGCCGACAACTACTTCAGCAAGTGGGGCCCGACCGAGATCCCCTCGGCCCCTGGTTCCACGCCCACGGCCACGGACACGGGCACGGGGAAGCCGAGCGACGACACGTCGGCCACGCCGTCGGACAGCGCGAGCGCGACGGCGACCGAGACCGAGGGCGGCACCCCGACGGACGCGGCCTCGGCCAGCGCGACGGCCTCCGGCAACTGAGCGGCCGTACGCAAGCCGAAGGGCGGGCCTCCTCCGGGAGGACCCGCCCTTCGTTCTTCACGGCTTACGGCTGTCGGCTTACGGCTCGAACTTGTAGCCGAGGCCACGCACCGTCACCAGATACCGCGGCGCGCCCGGGTCGGGCTCGATCTTGGCGCGCAGGCGCTTGACGTGGACGTCGAGGGTCTTGGTGTCGCCGACGTAGTCGGCGCCCCAGACGCGGTCGATGAGCTGCATGCGGGTCAGTACGCGGCCCGCGTTGCGCAGCAGCATCTCCAGGAGGTCGAACTCCTTGAGAGGCAGGTCGACCTTGGAGCCGGAGACGGTGACCACGTGACGGTCCACGTCCATCCGGACCGGACCGGCCTCCAGTGCGGCCGGAGTGACCTCTTCGGGCTCGCCGCGGCGGCGCAGGACGGCCCGGATACGGGCGACCAGTTCGCGGGACGAGAAGGGCTTGGTGACGTAGTCATCGGCTCCTATTTCCAGGCCGACGACCTTGTCGATCTCGCTGTCCTTGGCGGTGACCATGATCACCGGGACGTTGGAGCGGCCGCGCAGCTGGCGGCAGACCTCCGTGCCGGGCAGGCCCGGCAGCATCAGGTCGAGGAGGACGAGGTCGGCGCCATTGCGCTCGAACTCGTCGAGTCCGTCGGGCCCGGTGGTCGCGACGGCGACCTCGAAGCCCTCCTTGCGGAGCATGTAGGACAGGGCGTCGGAGAAGGACTCCTCGTCCTCGACGACGAGCACTCGGGTCACGGAAGGACCTCCGGGGCGGGAAGCGGTTCATACGGGGATGACTCTGGGTGTGAGTCTGGCTGACCGGCCTCGTCGTCGAGGTCCGGGTGCTGCTGTGCGCGGTCGCGGGCAGCCCCCGCCTCCGGCAGCCGCAGGGTGAACGTGGAGCCCTGTCCCTCAGAGCTCCACACCGTGACCTCCCCGCCGTGCGAGGCGGCCACGTGCTTGACGATCGCCAGGCCCAGGCCCGTGCCGCCGGTGGCACGGGAGCGGGCCGGGTCGACCCGGTAGAAGCGCTCGAAGATGCGCTCCTTGTCCTTGTCGGTGATGCCGATTCCCTGGTCGGTCACGGCCACCTCGATGTGGTCGCCGCCGGGCGCGGTCACCCGGCGGGCGGCTATGCCCACCCGGGTGCGTGCCGGGGAGTAGTTCACGGCGTTCTCCACGAGGTTGCCGAGCGCAGCGGCCAGCTGCCCCCGGTTCCCGTAGACGTGCAGGTCGGCGGTGCCGCCTGCGGCCATGGTGATCTGCTTGGTGCCGGCCGCGTGCCGGCAGCGGTCGATGGCCTCGGCGACCAGTTCGTCGACCCGGACCGGCTCGGCGTCCTCCAGGGGGTCGTCGTTCTGCACCCGGGAGAGGTCGATGAGCTCCTGGACCAGGTTGGTCAGGCGGGTCGCCTCGATCTGCATGCGCCCGGCGAAGCGCTCCACGGCCTCCGGGTCGTCGGAGGCGTCCATGACGGCCTCGGACAGGAGGGAGAGCGCGCCGACGGGCGTTTTCAGCTCATGGCTGACATTCGCGACGAAGTCGCGGCGTACCGCCTCTATCCGTCGGGCCTCGGTGAGGTCCTCGACGAGCAGCAGCACCAGCCGCGACCCGAGGGGCGCCACGCGTGCGGAGACGGCGAGCGCCTCCCCCCGCCCGGTGCCCCGCCTGGGCAGATCCAGCTCGACCTGCCGTATCTCTCCGTCTCTTCTGGTGTCCCGGGCCATCTGCAGCATCGGCTCGACCGAGAGCCTGCCACCGCGCACCAGTCCCAGGGCGTACGCCGCGGAGCTGGCCTTGACGACGGCGTCGGCCTCGTCCAGGACGACGGCCGAGGAGCGGAGCACGGACAGGACGGTGTCCACACCCGGCGGAAGCACCGGGTCCGTGTGCAGAGAGGTGCGAGTGGGGCGCTTCTGCTCCCGCTCGCTCCAGCGGAACGCCAGCATGGCGATGACACCGGTGAGTACCCCGGCGATCGCTGCCGCTGCGGCGACCGCCGCGTTCACGTCCATGCACCCAGGTTAGGCATGCGGTACGACATCCCCACAGCCATCGAGGTGCGACCTCGAACACTCGTCGCCCAGAGTTCACCTAGGAGCTAGGGGTGATTCATTTGAGAGGGCGGAAACGGACGCGTACAAGCCAGATCGTGGGAGCGTGGGTGCGAAGCGCCGGTTTTCGGAAACCTGACGCACGGGCCCCTGCCCCGGCAGCCCCGAAGAACACGTACGAGAGGGAACCCTGATGCGGGACGCGTACCACGAGGAACTTGATTCGATCGGCGACGGTCTGGTGGAGATGGCCCGGCTGGTCGGTTCGGCGATCGGGCGCGCCACGACCGCCATACTCGACTCCGACCTGAAGCTGGCCGAGAGCATCATCGAGGGCGACAAGAAGGTCGACGAGCTCCAGCACGACCTGGAGGCCAAGGCGATAGCCCTGCTGGCCCGCCAGCAGCCGGTGGCGACCGACCTCCGTATCGTCGTGACGTCGCTGCGGATGTCCGCCGACCTGGAGCGCTCGGGCGACCTGGCCCAGCACGTGGCGAAGCTCGCCCGGCTGCGCTTCCCGGAGCGCGCCATCCCGCACGACCTGCACGCGACCATCCTGGAGATGGGCCAGCTCGCGCAGCGTCTGATGGCGAAGGCGGCCGAGGTCATCATCACCAAGGACGTCGACCTCGCGCTCCAGCTGGAGTCGGACGACGACGAGATGGACCTGCTGCACCGCACCCTCTTCCAGCACCTCCTGGACGACCGCTGGAAGCACGGCATCGAGACGGCCGTCGACGTCACCCTCCTCGGCCGCTACTACGAGCGCTTCGCCGACCACGCGGTCGCCGTCGCCAAGCGCGTCGTCTTCCTGGTGACCGGCGAACACGCGGACGACCTCCAGCCCGACATCCAGCCGGAGATCCAGCCGGCGGGGGCGATCGAGGAGGCGTAGGGCTTTCGGCGGGGGCGGGCCGGCGAGGGGGACGTACCCCGTTCGGCGGCGGAGGCCAGGAGAGACGTAACCCTCCCGGTCTCCCCCTCCCCAGAAACTCACGCCCCTCGCGTCCCGGGCGTCACGCCATGCCACGCCATGTCGCTCCACGGGGCACGTGAGCGCCACCGTGCGCCGTTGATGCGCCCAGCGGAACGGGCATGCAATGGGCACAGGCACGAGCCTCTAGGAGGACCCATGGCCGAAGCCCCCACCACGCCCGACCCGACGCAGGAGCGCGAGACGGACCACCCCGCCGAGATCAAGAGCCTCCCGCTCTTCGGCGCATGCGGCTGCGGCTCGGGCTGCGGCTGCGGGTGCCAGTCGGGCAACCCCTGCCAGTGCGGCTGAAAACGTACGACGAGGAAGGGTCCCGGTGAGGTTGCCGGGACCCTTCCTCGTGGGCACTGTCAGTGGCCGGTGCCAGACTCGCGGGTATGGGCGAAGACGTGCGGCTGAGGGATGTCGAGGAAGGCGATCTGGAGGTCTTCTTCGCGCAGGAGCACGACGCGGAGGCGGTTCGGCGATCCAGGTTCGCTCCCCGCGAGCGGGAGAGATTCATGACCCACTGGGCCACGAAGATCCTGGGCGACGACACCGTCTTCGTGCAGACGGTCACCGTGGACAGCGAACCGGCGGGTCACATCGTGGCCTGGTGGGAACAGGAACGGCGGTTCGTCGGCTACTGGTTGGGCCGCCGGCACTGGGGCCGGGGAACGGGCACCAAGGCCTTGACGCTCTTCCTCCAACGGGAGAGAGCACGCCCCCTTTACGCCGACCCCTTCGCCGGAAACACGGGATCAGTACGGCTGTTGGAGAGACTCGGCTTCCAACGCACCGGCACGGTGCGGCACGGTGACGACGAGCACCTCATGCTCGTACTGGACGAGGAACACGGAGCCGACTGCTCCTGACGGAACCGCGGGGGCGTCACCCACAGCCACGGCTACCGCTTCCGCGCCCGATACCGCTTCATCAGCTCCACGATCCGCGCTTGGTCAGCCTGCGCGTTGAGCTCGGCCAACAAATCGTCGGGGCACAACTCGTAGAGGTCGCCCCACCATCGACGTCCTCGGTTGTCCCAAATCCGGTAACCACCCGGTACGCCCCGGGCAACGTAACGTCTCCTGCCCACAGTCCCCCTCCTCGCTGGATTCGATCACCCCGAGAGACCAGAGTGAAGGTGAAGGGGGGGCGAGCGGCCCTCTGGGGGTGCAGCCACCTACACCCTCGATCCGGTAGGTCACGCCATGGTTCCGGAGGGCGGCCGACGGCATCGTTGAACCCAACGGATCCCAGAGGTTCGCAGTCCCCAGCCGGAAGGAAAACGCCATGAAGTCGCTGCTCTCCTCCACGACGAGCACCACGCTGGACGACCCGACCGAGACCACCGGCGAGAACGCCCTCGCCCCGCTCCTCACCGCCTGGGACCTGGCCCACCCCACCGTCACCGACCCGGAGTGGCGCCACCTCCTGGACGAACTCGCCCACCCGCGGACCACCCAGGCGTTCCACCACCTGGCGACGGCTGCGGCTACGGCTTGAGCGCCTGCGCGGCGGCGTGCCGGCCGGCCGGCGTCGACATCAACTCCATCGACTGTTGCGGCTACCTCGACGCGAGAGGCCCCGGATTCCTCCGGGGCCTCTTTCCTGCTTGATCAGCTTGGGCTACTTCTTCTTGCCCTGGTTCTTGACCGCCTCGATGGCCGCCGCAGCCGCGTCCGGGTCGAGGTACTTGCCGCCCGGGGTGATCGGCTTGAAGTCGGCGTCCAGTTCGTAGGCCAGGGGGATGCCCGTGGGGATGTTCAGGCCTGCGATGTCCGCGTCCGAGATGCCGTCGAGGTGCTTGACGAGGGCGCGGAGGGAGTTGCCGTGGGCCGCCACCAGGACGGTGCGGCCGGCGAGGAGGTCGGGGACGATGCCGTCGTACCAGTACGGGAGCATGCGGACGACGACGTCCTTCAGGCACTCCGTGCGGGGGCGCAGCTCCGGGGGGATGGAGGCGTAGCGCGGGTCGGCCGACTGGGAGAACTCCGTGCCGTCCTCAAGGGGCGGGGGCGGGGTGTCGTAGGAGCGGCGCCACAGCATGAACTGCTCCTCGCCGAACTCCGCGAGGGTCTGCGCCTTGTCCTTGCCCTGGAGGGCGCCGTAGTGGCGCTCGTTCAGGCGCCAGCTGCGGTGGACCGGGATCCAGTGGCGGTCCGCGGACTCCAGCGACAGCTGGGCCGTGCGGATCGCGCGCTTCTGGAGGGACGTGTGGACCACGTCGGGGAGGAGGTCGGCGTCCTTCAGGAGTTCGCCACCGCGGACCGCCTCCTTCTCGCCCTTCTCGTTCAGGTTGACGTCCACCCAGCCGGTGAACAGGTTCTTCGCGTTCCACTCGCTCTCGCCGTGGCGGAGGAGGATCAGCTTGTACGGTGCGTCGGCCATGGGTCAGAGCGTAATCGACGGGTTCGGGGCGCAGGGTGCCCGCCCGGTGGGCGGGACGGCCAAGGGACAGTTGACGGGAATCGTTAATCGAGTGGTCATCCGGAGCCCCTCCTTCGTAAGTTGTGCCCGCGGCTTTAGCCACTTACCGGCTAGCGCTTACCGCTTGCGTCCGTGGGGGGACTCCTATGCCACTCGTCAGTCTGCGGCGTGCCGCCCGTGAGTCCGTCTCCGGGCTGCCCCGCGAGTTCTGGTGGCTGTGGACCAGCACCCTGGTCAACCGGCTCGGCGCCTTCGTCGCCACCTTCATGGCGCTGTATCTGACGCTGGACCGGGGCTACTCCGCCACCTACGCCGGTCTCGTCGCCTCCCTCCACGGGCTCGGCGGGGTCGCCTCCTCCCTAGGCGCCGGGGTGATGACGGACCGGCTCGGGCGGCGGCCCACCCTGCTGATCGCGCAGGGGTCCACCGCCGCGTCCGTCGCGCTGCTCGGCTTCATGCACGACCCCGTCGCCATCGCCGCGGTCGCCTTCCTCGTCGGCATGGCCTCCAACGCCTCCCGGCCGGCCGTGCAGGCGATGATGGCCGACATCGTCCGGCCCGAGGACCGGGTGCGGGCCTTCTCGCTCAACTACTGGGCCATCAACCTCGGCTTCGCCGTCTCCTCCATGGCCGCCGGGTTCATCGCCGAGTTCAGCTACCTCGCCGGGTTCCTGATCGAGGCCGGCATGACGGCGCTCTGCGCGGTCGTCGTCTTTCTCAAGCTGCCGGAGTCCCGGCCGCAGCGCACCCCGGCGGAAGCCGGTGCCAAGGACGACGTCCGGCTCGGCACCGTGCTGCGCGACGGGCGCTTCATGGGCGTGGTCGGGCTGTCGTTCCTCGTCTCCGTGATCTTCCAGCAGGGCTCGGTCGGGCTGCCGGTCGCGATGGGCGAGGCCGGGTTCACCCCCGCCGACTACGGCATGGCCATCGCCGTCAACGGTGTGCTGATCGTCGCGTTGCAGATCCCGGTCACCCGGTTCATCGAGCACCGCGATCCGCGGCGGCTGCTCGTCGTGTCGTCCGTCCTCGCCGGATACGGCTTCGGGCTCACCGCCTTCGCCGGGTCCGTCGGCGTCTTCGCGCTCACCGTCTGCGTGTGGACCCTCGCCGAGATCGTCAACGCGCCGACCCAGACCGGCCTCGTCGTCCGCCTCTCCCCCGTCCACGGGCGCGGCCGCTACCAGGGCATGTACACCCTGTCCTGGGCGGTGGCCGCGCTGGTGGCGCCGCTGATGTCCGGGTTCGTCATCGACCGGTTCGGGGCGGAGTGGTTGTGGGGGGTGTGCGCCGTGATCGGGACGGTGGCGGCGGTCGGGTACCACGTACTGATGCGGGGGCTGTCGGCCGAGGGAGCGGTGGCCGCCGGGGCGCCCACGGAGGCACAGGCCGAGGTCGGTGCCTCGTAGATCATCCGGGACGCGGAAGTCACGTGGACTGTGGACTGTGGACTGTGGACTGTGGACTAAGGGTGCATCCGCGCGCCCTTGATCACCTTGTCCACCGCGTTCTTCGGTCCGTACACCGCCAGCCCCACCACATCCAGCTCGGCCGTGGCGACGGCCCGTACCGCCGCCCGGTTGTCCCGGTCGTTGCCGGTGGCGAAGAGGTCCGACGTGAAGACGGCCCGGGGCAGCGCACGGCCGAGCGCCCTGCCGTGGGCGGCCACCAGGACCTCCTTCGTGCCCTCGAAGACCAGCACGGGCTGCCGGAACATCGGCAGGTACAGCACCCCGTCCGCATCCTCGTACGGCTCCCCGATCACCTCGGGATTCTGCGATCCCAGGCCGCTGACCAGGAAGGACGTGACGTTCAGCCGCTGCCAGGGCTCCAGGTCGTCCCGCAGCAGGACGGCGATCTTGGTGTCGAAGCGCACCGGTTCGGTGAACGTGTCAGTGGTCGTGTCGGCGGTCGCGTCAGTGCTCATACGTCGAGACTGCCGACCGCCTCACGACTTCGTCTTGTACGTTCTTTGCATGGCCCCGCAGCCCGGCCCGTCCCGCCCCGAACAGGAAGTCTCCGCCTGGCGGCCCCGCATCCCCGGCGTCGTCGAGGTGTTCCACGCCCACTTCACCGAGTACGCGTACCCGATGCACGTGCACGACGCGTGGACGCTGCTGATCGTGGACGACGGAGCCGTACGGTACGACCTCGACCGGCACGAGCACGGCACCCCGCACGACACGGTGACGCTGCTTCCCCCGCACGTCCCGCACAACGGCTCCCCCGCCACCCCGCACGGCTTCCGCAAGCGCGTCCTCTATCTCGACGGCACGCACCTCCCGGACGCCCTCATCGGTTCCGCGGTCGACCAGCCGGACCTCCGCGATCCCGAACTCCGGCTGCGCGTCGGCCAGTTGCACACCGCACTCGACCACCCCGGCGACGAACTGGAGGCCGAGAGCCGCCTGACCCTCATCGCCGAACAACTGCACGCCCGCCTACGGCCGTCCGGCACCCCCTCCCCCACACCGGGCCCCACCCTCGCCCGCACCCTCCGCGAACTCCTCGACGAGCACGTCACCGAAGGCATCTCCCTCGACGAGGCCGCGCGGCTCGTGCACGCCCATCCCGCCCATCTGGTACGGGCGTTCAGCGGTGCGTACGGCATCGCACCGCACCAGTACCTGATGTCCCGCCGCGTCGACCGCGCCCGCCGCCTCCTCCTCGACGGCCGCCCGCCGGGCGAGGTGGCAACGGTGACCGGGTTCTACGACCAGTCCCATCTCACGCGCCATTTCCGCAAGTTGGTGGGCGTGACGCCGGGCCGATATCCACGCGACGAACATCGACTCCGCGGCTAGCCTCGCGCCATGGAATCGCGCATGGACTGGCACGAGTGGCATGACGCCTACGACTCCCCCGACTCCTACCTCAGCCGCCGGTTGGCCCTCATCCAGGAGCGCATCCGGCTCGCCCTCGACACCGCCCCGCCGGGCCCGCTCACCGCGATCAGCCTCTGCGCGGGACAGGGCCGCGACCTGATCGGCGTACTGGCCGACCATCCCCGCGGCCCCGAAGTCCGCGCCCGGCTGGTCGAGTTGGACGAGCGGAACGTGGACGTCGCGAAACGGGCGGCCCGGGCCGCCGGCCTCCCCGGCGTCGAAGTCGTCGCCGGAGACGCCGCGTTGACGGATCAGTACGCCGATCTCGTCCCCGCCGACCTCGTCCTGGTGTGCGGCCTCCTCGGCAACATCTCCGACGCCGACGTCGAGCGCGTCCTCGACCACTGCACCGCGCTGTGCCGGCCGGGCGGCACGCTCGTCTGGACGCGCAGCCGCGACCTGGCTCCCGACCTCGTCCCCCAGGTCTGCGCCTGGCTGGAGGAGCGCGGCTTCGAGCGACTGTGGGTCTCCGACCCCTCGATCCCCCAGTCCGTCGGCGCCCACCGCTTCACCGGCGAGCCCCGCCGACTCCCCACCGGCACCCGCATGTTCGACTTCATCGGCTACGACGTCCTGCGGTGCACGTGAGTCACAACTCCCGCTGCGCCTCGTACAGGTTCCGTGGCCGTACGACATCCGTCGTGCCGTAGAGCTCCAGCCGTGCGTGCAGGTCGCCGGTGAAGTCGGGGACGTCGATCTGGTCGAACTCGGTGACCGTGTTGAGGCCGACCGTGGCGCTGTACGGCGCCAGTCCGTCGATCTTCATCAGGCCCGCGCGGGCGTTGGTGACGCGGACGTTCCAGTGGGTGAAGCGGGCGCCGAACAGCGGGCCGGCGATGGCGTCGCCGCCGTGGCGGCCGTTGTTCTCGACGGTGATGTCGGTGCGGACGTTGGCGAAGGGCAGGCCGCGGTGGCTGTCGAAGGTGCCCATGCGCATGTCGCCGCCGGACCAGACGTTGTAGGAGGAGAGGCCCTCGACGTTGATGCCGTGCAGCTGGGTGTCCGGCGAGGCGGGGACCGTGCGCTGTTCGATCGTGAAGTCCTCGATGAGGTTGTCGTGGGAGCCCTCGCGGCAGAAGTACGGGTGGTGGGAGCCCCGGCCCGCCACCGTCGTGCCGCGCAGGGTGCATGCCGACGCCGCCACCAGGCCGAAGCCGTTGTCCACGTGCCGGACCGTCACGTCGTCCACCCAGCAGTCGTAGGCGCATTGCAGTACGACGCCGTTGTAGCCCTTGTCGAGGAGGTGCGGGGATTGGGGGGTTTCCACTGCCTCCAGGGTCAGTCCCTCTACACCCGAGCCCGTCAACTCCCTTACATGGGTCACTAGTTGCGGGGTCCACTCCGGGCGTATGTCCAGTGGGAGCGGGCGTTCCAGGGTGACTCGGCGGCCGTGGATGTGGGTGACGCGGACCGGCCACTCGTAGGGGACGTACGAGGTCAGTTTCGTCTTGTCGTCCCAGTAGTACGCCTCGGGGCCCGGGCCGCCGCCCGACATGTGTTCCAGGAGGGTGTGGTCCGCGTCGTCGGCCAGACGGAGGAGGACCAGGGCGCCGGGGTGCAGGTGGGAGGGGTCCGCGACCTTCACGGTCCATGCGCCCTGGCGGGCCGGTTCCACCGTGGTCAGGGACTTCCACTCGTCACGCTTGTTGCCCGTCCAGCCCTCGAAAGGCCAGGCCTTGGCCCGGATCGCGGTGACCAGGGAGTTCCAACGGGCCTCCGGGGCAAGCCAGATGAGACCGCCCGCCCAGGACCAGGACGACTTGTCGCCGCCGTAGCGCGAACCGTAGACGCCGATCAGCTCGGTGAGGTTCTTGGTCGCGTACAGCTTCGTACGGCCGCTGCCGGCGCCGCGCAGGACGACGTTCGAGTGGCCGATGCGGATCAGGTCGTCGATGCGGAAGGTGCCGGGCGGGATGGTGACCGTGCCACCGCCGGCCCGACCGGCAGCGGCGATGGCACGGTTGATCGCGGGGGCGCAGTCGGTGACGCCGTCCGCCACCGCGCCGAAGCGGGTCACGTCGGCGACGACCCTGCGGCGTGGGAGACGGCGTGCACCAGCGTGGGCGCCGGCCCGTCCGACGTACGGGATCTGGGGGTGCGTGAACGGGGTGCGGGTGAACTCTCGCCAGATGGACGGGACTTCGCCCTTGGCCACAGTGGTGGCCCGCGCTGTCCCCGTTCCCGTTGTCGCCGCCAGTGCCACGGCCGTGGCTCCGCCGAGCAGGGTCCGTCTGGTGAAGTGTGCGGTGCTCTTGTCCGAGGTGCTCATGTCCCACCGTCCTTCCATGCGACTCTTCATGGATGTGAACGTTGTTCAGATGTGCGATGGCGGAGAGCATGTCATCGCCAACCCGTGGCGGGGAAGAGGTAGGGCGGAGTCAGTCCGCCGGAATTCCGTTCACCTATACGAACATCGGCTCGGGAGCTCGGTGGAAGGCCTCCGTCCGGTGATCGCCGCCGGTTAGCGTCACCTCATGGATGACACACAGGACGCACCGGAGCCTCAGACTCCTCGCGCTTTATCCACCACCAACCGCCGTTCTCTGCCCCTCAGACGCTTCTCCACCGCCGTCGCGGGCGCGACCGCCCTGGTCGCCCTCAGCGTCGGCGTCGCTCTCGCGGCGACCTCGGACGACGATCCCGCTCCCGAGCCGACCGTCTCGACCTCGTCGGGCCCGTCGGACCCGGACACCGGCAGCACGACCGGTGGCAGCACCGGCGGAGACGATCCCGTTCCGAGTCCGTCGCCCACGGATGTGGACGACCCGCCGACCCCCGGCGGCGATCCCTCGCCCACCGACGAGCCCTCCACACCGGCCGACCTCGACGAGTTGAACCGGCGGATCACCGAACTCGACCACAAGGTCGACCAGTTGCCCACCAAGAAGGAACTGGCCGACGCCCTGCGGGCGTTCGCCGACGAGCTCGATGAGAGCGGCGGCTCCCAGTAGTACGCCCCGATCCCTGGGTCAGTCGGCCGAGCGGCGCGTCAGGTGCTCGAACGCGTCCAGGTTCCGCGTCGACTCGCCCCGGGACACCCGCCACGCGTACTCCTTGCGGATGGCGGCGGCGAAGCCCAGTTCCAGCAGGGTGTTGAAGGCGCCGTCGGCCGCCTCCAGGACCTGGCCGAGCAGCCGGTCGAGTTCGTCCGGGGTGACGGTGACCAGGGGGAGGCGGCCGGTGACGTAGACGTCGCCGAGCTGGTCGACGGCGTAACTCACGCCGTACAGCTTGAGGTTGCGCTCCAGGAGCCAGCGGTGGACGCCGGACTCGTTCTCGTCGGGGTGGCGGATGACGAAGGCGTTGAGGGAGAGGGAGTGCCGGCCGACGAGGAGCGAGAGGGTCGTCGACAGCTTGCGGGTGCCGGGGAGCTTGATGACGTAGGAGCCGGGCTCCGGGCTCTCCCACTCCAACTCGTCGTCCTTCAGGACGGCTTCGATGACCGACGCGGCTCGCTGCGCCGCGGTCATCTCCGGGGCCGGCTTCCCCTCCGCCGAATTCCCCATCGCCGAATTCCGCGCATCACCCATGGTGGGAGCGTACGTGACGGCGGTGCGAGTGCATCGCGGCCGTGTAGACGTCCGCCGTGGCGGCGGCCGCGGTGTCCCAGCCGAAGGACTTGGCGTGCCGGGCGGCCGCCGCGCCCATGCGGTCCGCCAGCTGCGGGTCGTCGGCGAAATCGGCCAGCACGCGCGCGTAGGCGGCGGGATCGTGGCCCTGCACCAGGAAGCCGGTCCGTCCGTCGCGTACGGCGACCGGGAGGCCGCCGACCGAGGCCGCGAGCACCGGCGTACCGGCCGCCTGCGCCTCTATGGCGACCAGCCCGAAGGACTCGCTGTACGAGGGCATGACCAGCACCGACGCGGCCCGGAACCAGTCCGCGAGCTGGTCCTGGCCGACGGGCGGGCAGAACCGTACGACATCCGCGATGCCGAGCCGGGACGCCAGTTTCTGCAGGCCCTCCGGCTTGGCGAGGCCGCTGCCGCTGGGGCCGCCGACGACGGGGACCAGCAGGTGGGAGCGGAGTTCGGGGCGCTCGTCGAGGAGGACGGCGATCGCGCGCAGCAGGACGTCCGGGGCCTTCAGGGGCTGGATGCGGCCCGCGAAGAGCGGGATCAGGGCGTCCTGCGGGAGGCCCAGGCGGGCGCGGGCGGCGGCGCGGGCGGTGGCAGCGGAGGACGCGGTGGGGGCGCTCTCCGCGGGGCCGAGGTCCACGGCCCCCGGGAACAGCGTGTCGAGGTTCTTGGGGAACGGACAGAAGCGGTCGAGGTTGACGCCCGGGTGGACGACCGCGACCTTGCCGAGGTCGGCGCAGTAGTGCTGGACGAGTTCGTCGGCCTCGCCCGCCGTGTTGGCGATCAGCCGGTCCGCGGCGGCGACGATCTGGGTCTCGCCGATGACGCGGGCGGCGGGCTCGGGGGTGTCGCCGGCGGCCAGGTTGGCGTTCTTGACCTTGGCCATGGTGTGCATGGCGTGCACCAGGGGGACGCCCCAGCGCTGGGCGGCGAGCCAGCCGACGTGGCCGGAGAGCCAGTAGTGCGAGTGGACCAGGTCGTAGTAGCCGGGGCGGTGGCCGGCCCACGCCTGCATCACGCCGTGTGTGAACGCGCAGAGCTGGGCGGGGAGTTCTTCCTTGGCGAGGCCCTCGTAGGGGCCCGCGTCGACGTGCCGGACCAGGACGCCGGGGGCCAGCTCGACGGTCGGCGGGAGGGCGGCCGTGGTCGCGCGCGTGAAGATCTCGACCTCGATGTTGATCGCGGCGAGGCGCTGCGCGAGCTCCACGATGTAGACGTTCATGCCGCCGGCGTCGCCGGTGCCCGGCTGGTGCAGCGGTGAGGTGTGCACGGAGAGCATGGCGACGCGGCGCGGGCGACGGTGCAGCCGAAGCCGCGAGGACGCCGCCTGTGAGCGACGCCCGAGCCTGCCGACGTACTGGCTCACGTGGCGTTCCTCCTCGCTGCGGGCATGCCTGAGGGAGGACCTGAAGCGCCCTCCAAGGGAGGCAACAGCGGAGGAAGGCATTCCCATTCCAGGGGCGCCGACTTTTGCCGAGTCATTACCGACTGTCGCTCAACCGTTCGATGCGTGAGTGCGTCGAGTGCCCCAAGGGGGACGACGGGGGTGTTGGGTCACGTGCCGCCGCCTGCCCGCCTCCACGCAGCCACCTACCCTCGTACGTATGACAGCCCGCGCAGCACACCGCCCCGTGGGCACGGTCACGCGCGGGACCACGAACCCGAACCGGCTGCGCCGCATGGACCGCTGGATCGCGACCGCCCACGGCGCCGAACTGCGCCGCGCCGACGACCCCGTGGCCGTCGACCTCGGGTACGGGGCGGCGCCCTGGACGGCCGTCGAACTGCTCGCCCGGCTGCGGACCGTGGCTCCACGCGCGCGTGTCGTGGGCGTGGAGATCGAGCCGGCCCGGGTCGCGGCGGCGAAGCCGTACGAGCGCGACGGCCTGGTCTTCCGGCACGGCGGCTTCGAGATCCCCCTCCCCCGGCGGCCGCTGCTGATCCGCGCCGCCAACGTGCTGCGCCAGTACGACGAGTCGGAGGTCGCCGCGGTCTGGGAGCGGCTGTGCGCGCGGCTCGCGGACGGCGGTCTGCTCGTCGAGGGGACCTGTGACGAGATCGGGCGCCGGCACGTCTGGGTCGCCCTCGGTCCGGAGGGGCCGCGGACCGTCACCTTCGCGACCCGGCTGGGCTCGCTTGAGCGCCCGTCGGACCTCGCCGAGCGCCTCCCCAAGGCGCTCATCCACCGCAACGTGCCCGGCGAACCGGTGCACGCCTTCCTGCGCGACTTCGACCGCGCCTGGGCCGCCGCCGCGCCCTACGCCTCCTACGGCGCCCGCCAGCGCTGGATCCGCTCGGTGCGGGACCTGGCCGGCGACTGGCCGGTGACGGACGGGCCGGGGCGGTGGCGGCAGGGAGAAGTGACGGTGGCGTGGAGGGCGTTGGCGCCGGCGGACTGACCTGGCGGGAACGATCTCGGTGAGTCGTTCGTCACAAAGGCGGGGAGATCGAATACGGGAGCGAGAAGGGGGAAATCCGACTTCCGTACACCTCTGTCGATTTGCGCGCGACCGTGGCACGATCCCCGGGCGGCCGTAAGTTACTGACGGTAAATCAGATCTGGGGGCAGAGGTATGGGACCGGGCAAGCGCACCCTCCCGCTGACCGTGGGCAAGTGCAGTGCGTACGCGTGCGTGACCTTGGTCTGTGCGGTCACCGTGCTGGCCACCTCAGGCACCGCGTTCGCGAGCCCCACACCGGCCCCGTCGGCCTCCTCTTCCTCCTCGACCTCCGCGAGTTCCCCCACGGCCTCGACTCCCGCGCCGAACAAGGACCTTGAAGCCGTCCGCGAGAAGCTCGACACCCTCTACCACGACGCCGCGGTCGCCACCGACTCCTACAACGCGGCCGAGGAGAAGGCCCAGCAGCAGTCGGCCGCGATCGTCGATCTGGCGAACAAGATCGTGCAGGGCAAGAAGAAGCTGGACGAGTTGAAGGAGCGCGCGGGCGCCGCGGCCGCCGCCCAGTACCGCAACGGCGGACTGCCCGACGAGGCCCACCTGTTGCTCAGTGACAATCCGCAGCAGTTCCTCGACGGAGCCGGCCGGGTGCTGCAGGGCCAGCGCGCCACCAAGGGCCTGATCGCCGAAATGACCCGCACCCAGCAGGACTTGGAGCAGTACGCCGCGGACGCCTCCACCCAGTGGAAGCAGCTGGAGGCCAACCGCAAGGCGAAGGGCGCGGCCCGCAAGAAGATCAAGGCACGGATCGCGGCGGCCGAGAAGCTTGAGTCCAAGCTGGCGAAGGCGGAGAAGAAGCGCCTCGCCGAGCTGGAGGAGGAGGCCGCCTACCAGGCACAGACCTCCTGGCTCAGCTCCGGAATCCTCGACGAGATCAACGGCAAGGCGTCCGCGCAGGGCAAGAAGGCGGTCGCGTTCGCCACGGCACAGATGGGCAAGGCGTACGAATGGGGCGCCGAGGGCCCCAAGACGTACGACTGCTCGGGACTGACGTCCCAGGCTTGGCTGAACGCCGGGGACCCCATCCCGCGTACGTCACAGGAGCAGTGGAAGCAGCTCAAGCACATCGATGTGAAGGACATGCGGCCCGGCGACCTGATCATCTACTTCGACGACGCCAGCCATGTCGGGATGTACATAGGCGACGGCGCCATCGTGCACGCCCCTCGGCCGGGGCGGACGGTGACGGTCACGGGGGCGGGGTCGATGCCGATACTCGGGGTGGTGCGGCCGGACGCGTAGATCCGGGGCGGGCGAGGTGTGGGGCGGGTGGAGCGCGAGTCCTGGACGCCCCGCCGCCTGAGACCGCGGTCACGTGACCCACGGCACCCCCGCCCGCTCCCAAACCCCCCGCCGACGTGATGTTCGTCATCCCCCCAGGTGGGGCACCCTGTCCAACTGCGGTACAGAACGCGGCATATGACAGCGGCGGGTGTGCGGGCGACGTGGCCCACACCATTCCGTTCGCCCGCCGAATACCGCTATGGTCCCCGTCGGTGGATCGAGGTCCCTCGCCCCACCGCGCCCTCGGGGGGAGGGAAGGAACCCAAGACGATGCCCGTACCCATACCGCGGCAGAGAGCGATCCCGGCCGCGGAGAGTGGTCAGGCGCAGGCCGTGCTCACAGACGGCCCTTCCAAGGAAGAGACCCCGCGCAAGGAAGCCACGGTCGACAACAACGCCGCCACCCACCTGACGCTGCTGCTGATCGAGGACGACCCCGGCGGCGCCACGGTCGTGCCCGAACTCCAGGACGCGACCGGCCGCCCGTTCCGGGTCCGCAGCGCCCGCAACCTCACCGAGGCCGAGCGGCTGCTGACCGACGACGTCCACTGCATCCTGCTGGACCTCGCCCTGTCCGAACCCGGCCAGGGCGCGGACGACGACGAGCTCGCCGTACTGAGGCAGGTCCTGGAGCTCGCGCCCCGGCACGCCGTGCTCGCGCTCACCGCGTCCGGTGACGCCGAGCGCGGCGCCGAAGCCGTGCGCGTGGGCGCGCAGGACTATCTCTTCCGGGACGAGCTGGACGCCCGTCTGCTGAGCCGGGCGATCCGGTACGCCGTGGAGCGGAAACGTTCCGACACGGCCGAGCGCCGGCTCGCCGAGGGCCGCGTACGCGCCCAGGAGAACCGCCGGCTGGAACGAGGGCTCCTGCCGACGCCGCTCCTTGAGGGCTCGTCCCTGCGCTTCGCCGCCCGCTACCGCCCCGGCCGCTCGCGCGCGCTGCTCGGCGGTGACTTCTACGACGTCGTACGCACCCCCGACGGCACCGTGCACGCCATGATCGGCGACGTCTGCGGCCACGGCCCGGACGAGGCCGCGCTCGGCGTGGAACTGCGCATCGCCTGGCGCGCGCTGACCCTGGCGGGCCTGTGCGGCGACCAGCTGCTGGGCACCCTGCAACAGGTGCTGGAGCACGAGCGCTCCGACGACGAGATCTTCGCGACCCTCTGCACGGTCGACATCGCACCGGACGGCCACCGCGCGGGCCTCTGCCTGGCCGGCCACCCGTCCCCGCTGATCGCCCGCCCCGGCCGCCCCGCGAAACTGCTCCCCTACGACAACAACGGCCCCGCCCTCGGCCTCCTGCCCGGCGCCCGCTGGCCCCGGATGCAGGTCGAACTCGGCCGCGAGTGGAGCCTGATGCTCTACACCGACGGTTTGATCGAGGGCCGCATCGGCGCGGGCCGCGAACGGCTCGGCCAGGACGGCATGGTGGCGATGGTGCGCAGGCAACTCGCGGAGGGGCTGCGCGGAGAGGCGCTACTGCGGTCGTCGGTCAACGAGGTGCGGGAGCTGAACGGCGGCGAGCTGACGGACGACGTGGCCGTGCTGCTGCTGGACCGGGTGCCGTAGGCGGGGCGGGGTTCTGGGCCGTACGGGATTGGATGCCGTACGGCGTCCTGTCCCGTACGGCACCCAGGTGCTTACCGTCCGCCGTTGTACGGCCCGTACGGACCGTCGCTGCTCGAACCACCGCGCCGGCTGCGGCCGCCGCCGGACAGGCCGCGCAGCGCGGGGCGTACGTCGACCATGTACACGATCGTCGCGACGAGCCCGATGATGGGCAGGAACGACAGGATGTTGAAGATCAGGTTCACCACGAAGGCGAGCCCGAGGACGATCAGCCAGAAGACCTTGGTCTTCTTGTCGGCCGCGCGGTAGGCGTCCTCGCGGCGCGTGGCGGCGTCGATCAACGCGAAGCCGCTGAACAGGATCAGGGCCACACTCAGCAGCCACATGAACCCTGCGAACCCCTGCATCAGCACTACGTCCACCACCAGACTCGGCTTGTCTTTACGCCGCTCACCGTACCCGTTCCCACCGGCCCTCTACCCGAAGAACGGGCCGGGCTCTCATGGAGTGCCCGGCCCGGCTCGACTACGTGCCCTGCTCAGTGCTTGGTGCTCAACGGACTACTTGGCGGGCGGAGTCGTCTTCTTGGCCGTCGTCTTGCGGGCGGGAGCCTTCTTGGCGACGGGCTTCTTGGCGGTGGCAGCCGCGGGAGCGGCCTGGGCGGCGACCGGCTTGGTGGCGGCGGGCTTGGCGGTGGCGGGCTTGGCGGCCTCCGCCTTCTCCTCCTTGACCGGGACCGGCGTCGGCTCGGGCTCGACGGCGATCGCCAGTTCCTCGATCTCGTCGGCGGCCTCGCCGCGCCAGGTCTTCACGGCCTGCTCGCCGTGCTCGGCGACCTTCTCGTAGGCCTCACGGGCCTTGACGGCGTACTCGGCGGCGACGCCGACACCGCGCAGCGCGAAGTCCTGCGCGCTCTCGCCGAACTTCTTCAGGTCGGCGTCGAAGGTGGCGCCGAGCTTCTTGAAGTCGCCGTCGAGGGAGTTGATGAACTCGTTGACCTTGGACTGCAGGGTCTCCTGCGCCTCCTTGGCCTTGGCGGAAGCCTCCTTGGCACGGGCAGCGGCCTTCTCCTGCACGGCCTTCGGGTCCGCGGTGCCACGGGCGGCCTCGAAACGGGCCGGGGCCTCGGTGCGCAGCTGCTCCACCAGTCCGGGCACCTTCTTGGCCTGCTGAAGGGCCAGGTCGGCGGTGCCGGCGGCGAAGTACAGCGGCGTCGGGTCGCTGAGGGTCTTACGGAGATCGTCGGTGATGGCCATGGTGATGGTCCTCCCGGGTCGCTTTCAGCTGAGGGTTTTGGGTTCCCGCGTAACAGGAGCCCGGCCGATCGCTCGCTACGTGCTGGCTAGCCACTAACCACCAGCCACTGGATCAACCGGCCGACTGCTGCGGGTCGGCATCGCTGCCGCCGTCCGCACGGGTGCGGGTCGTACGGGCCTTACGGGTACGTCGCTCAGGGGCGTCGGCGGCCGGCTGAGCGGCTGCCGCGTCGTCATCGACGAGGTCAGCGCTCTGGACCGCGTCGACGGCCGGGACGACATCTACGATCTCGACCTCGTCCTTGTCGTTGAGGTCGACCTCGACGTCGGCGTCGCCCTCCGTCCCGATCCCGAACCCGTTCTCCTTGCGGAAGGACTCGTAGATCTGGAGCAGGACCTGCTTCTGCCGCTCGTTCAGCGTGGGATCGGCGATGATGACGGCACGCGTCTCCACCTCGTCCCGGTCCCGCTCGGCGTCGAGAATGCCGGCCCGGACGTACAGCGTCTCGGCGGAGATCCGCAGCGCCTTGGCGACCTGCTGCAGCACCTCCGCGCTCGGCTTGCGCAGCCCGCGCTCGATCTGACTCAGATACGGATTGGACACCCCGGCGGCATCGGCGAGCTGCCGCAGCGACAGCTGCGCGGTGCGCCGCTGGTCCCGCAGATACTCACCAAGATTGCCGACGTTGAGCGATGCCATGGCCCCACTGTGCATCACCCGCGCTAACTATTGCAAGCAGACGCTTGCAAAAGTGCGCCATGCCACTTGAACGGCCGTGGGTATCTGGACCTGGGTGACCGTTCCGTGCGTTCGCCCAGCGGTGGTTTTGCCGGAAGGGACCGCGGCGGTGCCGTACTGTCCCGTGAATCCGCGGCGAGCCGTTGGTGCTGGTGCTCTCGCGCTTGGCGGTCAGGATGGCTGGACCTGGTCGAAGAGGGCGAGGGCTTCGGCGGGGTCCGGGCTCACGAGGCGTTCCAGACCGGCCGTCGTGATCTTCGCCCACCTGCCGGCCCGCGCCCACATCTGCACCTCGAAGGCCCGGACGGCCTCGTCCAGATCTTCAGGGCCGGTGGCGATGGACTCGGCGAGCTCGGCGCCTTCCAGCATCGCGAGGTTCGCGCCCACCCCCAACGGGGGCATCAGATGGGCGGCGTCGCCCAGCAGCGTCACCCCGGGGACGTGGGTCCAGGTGTGGGACACGGGCAGGACGTAGAAGGGGCGGTGGACGAAAGCGGTGCCGTGGCGAAGGAGGTCGAGGACGGGAGCGGCCCAGCCGTCGAACAGAGCCAGCAGGCTCGATCGCACGGCCTCGACGTCGGCCAGGTCCAGGTTCGTGTGCCACTCCAGCGGCGCACGGAATTTGGTGTACACCTTCACGTGGCCACCGCTGTTGCGCTGGGCGACGAGGCTTCGGTTCACACCGTACACAGCCACTGAACCGTCGCCGATCAACCGGGCGAGGTCAGGGTGGCGGATGTCGACGTCGTCGAGGGAGGTCTCGACCGAGGTGACGCCGGTGTAGTGCGGCGTCACCGACGAGACGGCCGGGCGGACCCGGGACCAGGCGCCGTCCGCGCCGACCACGAGGTCGAACGTCTCTTGCCGTCCGTCCGCGAAATGGACCCGTACGCCGTCCCGGGCCCCCGGCACCACCTCCGTCACGCCCTGCCCCCACTGGATGTCGAGAGGACCGAGCAGCAGGTCACGGAGTTGTCCGCGGTCGATCTCGGGATTGGCCCGGTCGTCCGGACGGGGTTGCCAGTCGCGCAGCACGGTCCCGTCGGTGTCCAGGATGCGCATGGCCTGCCCCTCGGGCCGGGACAGTACCTCGAACTCCGCCCGTAGCCCCGCCTTGTCCAGCGCGAGCTGGCCCAGCCCTTCGTGCAGGTCCAGCGTGCCGCCCGGGGGGCGGGCGTCGGGGGCGGGATCGCGTTCGAGGACGGTGACGGGGTGGCCATGACGGTGCAGGACACGGGCGAAGGTAAGGCCGGCAGGGCCGCTCCCGACCACTGCGATGCGATGTCTCATGCCGATACACTGTATTGCTCGTATACGGTGCATCGCAACGGTACGGTGTGAGCATGACTGTCTGGGACCGGCCGGAGCCGCCGACTCGCCCCGTGCCGCTCGACCGGGAGCGGATTGTCGCCGCCGCCATCGCACTGGCCGACGAGGGCGGGCTGGAGGCGGTGTCCGTGCGCAAGGTCGCGGCCCGCCTGGACGCCGGCCCGATGCGGCTGTACGGATACATCTCCACCAAGGAGGAGCTGTTCGACCTCATGGTGGACGAGGTCCAGGCCGAGATTCTCCCCGAGGAGCAGCCCGGCGACGGGCGGGAGGCGCTGCGCATCCTCGCCCACCGCACCAGGCAGGCCGCTCTCCGTCACGAATGGCTGGCCGACCTGCTCGGCGGCCGCCCGGTCCTGGGCCCGAACGGCCTCGCCGTGGCCGAGGCCACGTTGGCCGCCCTCGACGGCCTCGCCGACATCGACACCGTCATGCGCGCCGTGGAGACCGTCAGCGCCTACTCCACCGGCGCGATCCGGCGCGAAATCGCGAACCTGCGGGCCGAGCGCGCCACGGGCCTGTCCAAGCACGACTGGCAGCGCGCCTCCGGCCCGCATCTGACGAGAATGCTGGCCACGGGCCGCTTCCCTGCGCTGACCAAGGCCGTGTACGACGGCACGGACGTGGACGCCGAGACATCCTTCGCAACCGGCCTGGACTGGGTCCTCGACGCCGTGGCCGCCAAACTGACCCGGCCACCGACGTGACGCTCGGCTCCTGCCGAATGTGAGCGAGGTCGGGGTCGGAATCCACGGGCCGTGCGGGGCTTGCGCCACCACCACTTCATGACACGGGCCAGCGACGGGGGATCGCGCCGGACTGCGTAACCACCCGGACGAGGGGTTTGGTCCCATTCGAGCTGCCCAGTCCCTGCAGGTCTGCAGAGTGGATACATGGGGCTGGGTGTGCTGGAGGGGGCGAAGCCGTCACACGCAGACGGCTTCGAGGTCGGCTGGCGGGACGACCAGGAGACCCTTCGCGGGCGCATCGCGGGCGACACCGTCGTCGGCCCCGACTCCTCGTTCCGTCTCCGATACCTGGAGCCGTACGCCGAGGCGGCCCGCACGTGGTTGCACGGTGAGGCCGAGGTCGTCGACACCACGTATCTGACGCCTGCCGAGGCCGCGTTGCAGATTGCGGAGGCCGTCAAGAATTGAGGTCCTCCGCTCTGGGGAGTGATGACGCATGCGACCGGATGACTGGTACCTCACCGAAGACGTCGACGACTTCCTCGCCCGCGCCGGAGACTTCCTGCGCTCGCACCCCGGCCTGCACGTCATGCAGCTGACCTGGGCGGAGAGGGTACGAAAGCGTGGGGCGGAGGCGTTCGCGGGCGCACCCCTCTTCGGCGTACTGGAGGAGGCGGGCGAGGTGCAGGCCACCTTCTACCGCCTCCCGCCCGGTTCGCTCGGCCCCTCCCCGCTCACGCCCGAGCAGGCCGACTCCCTCGCCGCCCGCCTGGCCGACCTCGGGCACTCCCTGCGCTCCGTCAGCTCGGGCCAGGACACGGCCACCGCTTTCGCCGAGGCATGGCAGCGGCACACCGGGGCGACGCCGACGATCCGTGCCACACAGGTTCGTCTGTACGGCCTCGGCACACTCACCCCGCCGGAGCCGCTGCCGGCCGGCCGGGCTCGCGTGCTGGGCGAGCAGGATCTGGACGAAGTCATGTACTGGTGCGGCGAGTTCGCGAGGGCCGTCGGCGAGGACGTCTCCATCAACGCCGACACCTGGGCCGACACCCGCTACGCCGACAAGCGCTACACCCTCTGGGAGACCCCGGACGGCACCCCCGTCTCCGTCGCGGGCATGAACCCGGTGATCGGCGGCCAGATCCAGGTGGACGTCGTCTACACCCCGGCCCACCTGCGCGGCCACGGCTACGCGGGCGCCGTGTCGGCCGAGGTGAGCCGGGCCGCGCTGGCCGCGGGCGCGAAAGATGTCGTCCTGTTCGCGGACGTCGCCAACCCGACCAGCAACGCCCTTTACCAGCGCCTCGGTTATCGCACGCTCACCGAATGGGCGGCGTACGACTTCTAGATCTACGACTTCTCGATCGGGGGCGTTTCAGGCTTCGCGTAGAGGATGTCGCGGGCCTGCTCCGCCGCACGCGTGAGGTTCTCGGAGACGAAGTCGAGGAAGCGGGCGATGTTTTCGAGGCGGACGGCGGCCGGGGTGCCCGGGCCGAGGACGGCGACGCCCTGCCGTGCGGTGCCGACGAGTTGGGCGGTGGACCGGGCGCTGGCCATCATCGAGTCGTACCAGACGTCGTCGTCGACGAAGTAGCGCTCGCGCCGCCGTTCGTCGCGTTCCCTGCGGACCAGGCCCTGGCTCTCCAGGAACGCGATCGCCTTGGAGATGGATGCCGGGCTGACCTGGAGGCGCTGGACGAGTTCGGACGCGGTGAGGCTGCCCGCGTCGGTGGTGTAGAGGCAGGTCATCACGCGGGCCGTCATCGGGTTGGACAGGCCCGACTGCATGAGGACGGTGGTGAACACCTCCTCGTACTCGCGCACCGCCTCCGCGTCCCGCCCGTGCGGCTGCGGGGGCGTCTGCGCGCTCCGGGGCGCGGCCGGCTTGCGGCGGTGGGCGCGGTGTTCGGTGGCGCGGTGGGCGAGGTCCGCGCGGTAGGCGGTGGGGCCGCCGTTGCGCATCACCTCGCGCGTGACCGTCGAGGTCGGCCGGTCGAGGCCCCTGGCGATCTCGGCGTAGGCAAGCCCGTCGGCCAGCCCCAGCGCGATCTGCTGACGCTCCTGCTGAGTGAGCCTGCCTCCCGGCATCACGGCCTCCTTCGTGCGTACATACGGTGCCGTGCGGTGCGACGGTGCCGCGAGCGTAGCGTTCGCTTTCATTTCATTGCAACGGATGGAGTGAGCGACGTTGCATTCGACTTCATTCCATTGCAATGAAATAGCAGCTTTAACCTGCAGAGATGCAAATCATGCGCAACAAGTTCGTTGCCAGACCAGTGAATGCAACGTAGCGTTTCTCTCATCGGAAACAAGGAATCCAAGGAGCGCACGATGCAGAAGTTCGACACCACCGCCCCGATCTCCGCCGTCCTCGACATCCCCGCGGGACTCATCCGGTTCATCGCCGCCGACCGGGCCGACACCACGGTCGAGGTCCTGCCCGCGGACCCCTCCAAGAGCCGTGACGTGAAGGCGGCGGAACAGATCACGGTCGCATACGACGATGGCGTGCTGCGGATCGAGGCCGCACCGGCGAAGAACCGGGTCCTCGGCTCGTCCGGATCCGCCGAGGTGACCGTCCAACTGCCCGCCGGCTCCCGTATGGAGGCGAAGGCGGCCAGCGCCGAGTTCCGGGGCGTCGGACGGCTCGGCGATGTCGTGTTCGAGAGCGCGCAGGGCACGGTCAAGCTGGACGAGGCCGCGAGCGCGCGCCTCACCCTCCTCGCCGGTGACATCTCGGTCGGCCGGCTGGGCGGTCCCGCGGAGATCAGCACGCAGAAGGGCGACCTCCACCTCGCCGAGGCCGTGCGCGGCACGGTCGTGCTGCGCACCGAGAAGGGCGAGATCTCGGTCGGCGCCGCCCGGGGCGTCTCCGCCTCCCTCGACGCGGGCACCAGCTACGGCCGGATCCACAACTCCCTCCAGAACGCCGACGGCGCCGGCGCCGGCCTGGAGATCCACGCGACCACCGCGTACGGCGACATCACCGCCCGCAGCCTCTGAGCAGGTGCGGTGAGGTGAGGTTGCCGGCCCGCATGGACGCGACGCACCCGGAAGAGGCCCGCCCTACGGCCCCTTCCGGGTGCGTCCGGCTCAGCCCTGGTCAGGCACCCCGGCCCGTCCCTGGACCGCCCGCCACCGCGGCGCCTCGTCGTCCGGGACGTCCGGGGAAGCGAAGTGGAAGGGCACACCGAGGTGTTGGGCCAGGGCGTGTCCCGCCTCGGCGGCTGCGGTGCCTGGCGAGGTCCCATCAGGGCGGTGGTACACGGTCGCCAAGTGCCCTTCCCCAGAAGGCCCGGACGGGTTGTTCAGGATCGCGACCAGGACCACGAACCAGTCGTGGACGGTGTCGCCGTCCCAAAGAGCCTCGATCGCGGCCACCCGCCCCGGGTGCGCGGCCGCACGCGCCGCCAGCGAGGCGACATCGAGCGGATCGGGCTGCGCACGCCGCACGCGGTCGCCGAGAAACTCGTAGCGACCATGCACCACCCGCTCCGCCTCGATCAGTCCCAACCCCAGTGGCCGCAACGCCTCCCACACGGCCTTGACCGCGAGCAGCCGGCGGTCGCACAGGACGTTCGCGTCGACCTCCTGGCGGGTCCGCTCCTCCAGGTAGGCCCACCAGCCGCTCACTGGCCGCTCCAGCCGCTCACCGGGCGCACCGACCGCTCACCGGGGCCGAACCACCTCGGCAGCTGCCCGAGCAGCTCCCCCTGGTCCTCGCCGGCCCACGCCACATGGCCGTCCGGCCTCAACAGCACGGCAGGCGCGTCGAGTTCCTCGCTCACGTCGACGACGTGGTCGACCCGGTCCGCCCAGCCCTCCACCGAGAGCTCGCCGGTCTGGTCGAGGAGCAGGCCGCGTCCCTCGTGCATGAGTGAGTAGAGGCGTCCGTGCTTCAACTCCACGTCCCGCATGCGCCGGCCGAGCAGTTCATGGCCCTCGCCGAGGTCGTAGCGGACGTCGACGGCGGTGATGATCCCGGTGATGTACCGGTTCACCTCCTCGAAGTCCATCAGCTTGGAGAACAGCTCGCGCAGCGCGGTCGGACCCGGTTCGGATCCCAACATGGTGATCTGCGCACGGGTGTTGTCCAGGACGCGGGCCGCCACCGGGTGCCGTTCGGTGTGGTAGCTGTCCAACAGCCCTTCCGGGGCCCAGCCGTTGACCTCGGCGGCCAGTTTCCAGCCGAGGTTGAAGGCGCCCTGGACACCGAGGTTGAGGCCCTGTCCGCCGGTCGGCGGGTGGATGTGCGCCGCGTCGCCGGCCAGCAGCACCCGGCCGACCCGGTAGCGCTCGGCCAGCCGGGTGGCGTCGCCGAACCGGGACAGCCACTGCGGTGAGTGCACGCCGAAGTCGGTGCCCCCGAACGCCCGCAACTGCTTCTTGAACTCGCCGAGGGTCGGCGGGTTCGCACGGTCCTCGGCCACCCCGTCGGCGGGCACGACGACGCGGTACGCCCCGTTCTCGACGGGCGCGAGGCCGTACCGCAGTTGGGTCTTGTGGACTTCCGCGACGACGGTGGTGATCGTCTCCGGATCCGCGGTCGCCTCCATCACCCCCAACAGCGTCTCGACCTTGGCGGGTTCACCGGGAAACCCGACACCGAGCAGCTTGCGCACGGCACTTCGGCCGCCGTCGCAGCCGACGAGGTAGCGCGAGCGGAGGTGCGTACCGTCCGCCAACTCGACAGTCGCACCGGCCGCTTCTGCATCCCCGTCCCCGTCCCCGTCCCCGGACTGGCTCAGCCCGACCACCTCACAGCCCCGCCGGATCTCCGCACCGAGTTCGAGGGCGCGTTCTTCGAGGAGCCGTTCGGTGAGCGGCTGAGGGGTGGCGACGCCGAACGGGTGCGCCGTGTCCAGGCGGTCCGGCCACGGCTTCACGATGCCGCCGAAGAGCCCGCCCGCCTGGAACTTCCTGCTGACCGCGAGGAACCGGTCGAGGAGGCCGCGCTGATCCATGATCTCGACGCTGCGCGCGTGCAGACCCTGCCCGCGGGACTCCCCGGTCCGCTCGGTCAGCTTCTCCAGCACGACCACCCGCACGCCGTGCAGCCGCAACTCACAGGCCAGCATCAAGCCCGTCGGTCCGCCACCGACCACGATCACGTCGATCATGAAATCCCCCTGCGTTCAACACGATTGCCCTTACGTCGAGGGCAGCGGACGATCATCGCAACTCAGCGATTTGCGCAGCGCGCCCACCTCACCGCCTGGCCCGACTCGCTCCGATCCACTCCTCCAGCACGCTGAAGTCCGCGTCGGTGAGCCCGCGCCGGTGGTCGACGCGGTGCAGCAGGGCCCGTTCGGGATGGTGGCCGGCGACCCAGGCCCGGTCCGCGTCGGTGATCTCGTCGTCGACCCAGACGAAGGGCCGCCCGGCCGCCCAGTCCACCAGGGGCCGCGTCTTCCAGTGCAGCGGCGCCGGGAACTCCTCCTCGTCCGGCCAGTCCACCAACGGCAGTTGGGGCAGACCGAGCCACGGCGCGAGGCAGACGTTCGCGTCATCCATCCAGGTCGTGGCCCACACCAACTCGCAGTCCAGCGCAGCCAGTCGAGCCCCGAGCGCCGGATCCACACGGCTCAGCAGTGGATGCGAGTCCCGCACCCCCGGCACCTCGAAGCGCGGCGCGTACGCCGGATAGGCCCCGGCCGCGCCGAACGGGAGCAACGTTCCGTCGACGTCGAGGAAGAGAAGCATCAATAACAGGATCGACCAGGAGGGGGGTCGGCGAAAGCGGTACGGCGACTATGGCGACCACGGCGGCAGACGGCACGTGTACCGCGGGGCGGATACGACGGACGGGCTGGGCTCCGGCCGATCAGCCCTCGGACCCTCGCCCGTCAGCTCCCGCTCTCTCCCCCTCCCCCTCTCGCCCGTCAGCCCTCGAATCCCCGCTCCGCCAAGATCTTCTCGACCCGAGCCCGATGCGCCGCCTCCCAGTCGTCCAGCGTCCCGTCGGCCTCCTTCGCCAGCTTGGCCAGGGCCGCGTCCAGCACCTCGGCCCGCCGTGCGGCCGGCACCGCCACCACGCCCTCCTCGTCGGCCACGATCACATCGCCGGCCTCGACCCGCACCCCACCGCAGGTCACCGGCTCGCCCAGCGGTGCTACGGCCGCCTTGGCGCCCGGGATCGGGATGACACCCCGCGCGAACACCGGGAACCGCGCCTCCCGCACCTCGGCGAGGTCGCGGATCAGCCCGTCCAGGACGAAGGCCGCGACGCCCCGGCGCTGGGCGATCGCGCAGACGTTGCCGCCGGCCAGCGCCCAGTCGAGGTCGCCGGACTCCACGACGATCACCGAGCCGGGCTCGGCGCGGTAGATGGCCGTGTGGAGCATCAGGTTGTCGCCGGGTGCGCAGCGCACGGTGTACGCGGGTCCGGCCACCCGCCCGACCGGCCCCCACAACGGCCGGATGCCGAAGTCCATGATCCGGTCGCGGTCGAGGAGTTCGCCGAGGGTGGTGGTGGGAATGCGCTGGAAACCGGTGGCGTCAGTCATGCACCGGACGCTACCGTCCCTCCCATGACTGCCGGGTCGGCCTTGAGCCGTGAGCGAGTCGGGTACCCGGCCTCTGAGTGAGGCCGGGGCGGGTCAGAGGCCCGCCGTCTCTTTCTCTTCGCGTTCCGCATCACCGGAACACCAACGGAACACACCGGAGCACCTCCGGAATCCAGCGACAGAGAAAGAGAAGAGAGAGAAGACTTGCCCGACGCCAACAGCGAATCCAATGCCGTCGCCACCTCCAACGGTGTCAACGACTTCAACAAGCAGGTCATCGACGAGTTCCGCGCCAACCGCGGCCGTGTCGGCGGCTACTTCGAGGGCGCCCGCCTGCTCCTGCTGACCACCACCGGCGCCCGCACCGGCACCCGCCGCACCACCCCCGTCGGCTACCTCCCCGACGGCGGCGAACGCGTCCTGGTCATCGCCTCGGCCGGCGGCTCACCCCGGCACCCGGACTGGTACCGCAACCTCCTCGCCGACCCCCAAGTCACCGTCGAGAGCGGGGTGTTCACGTACGAGGCGCAAGCCGTCGTACTGGACGGCGAGGAACGGGACCGCGCCTGGGCGCGAGCGGTGGAGGCCGACCCGGGCTGGGCGGCGTACCAGAAGAAGACCGATCGCCTGATCCCGGTGGTCGCCCTCTACAACACCACGCAGTCCGGCCCGGGGAACATCAACGCGTCCCCGATCGGCGAGGCGATCAAGGTGGTCCACGACGCCTTCCGCCGCGAACTCGCCCTGATCCGCGAGGAGATGAGCAAGGCCGACGGCGGGGGCGCCCTCGGCGCCCAACTACGCGTCAACTGCCTGACCTTCTGCCAGGGCCTGCACAACCACCACACCGGCGAGGACCAGGCCCTCTTCCCGTTCGTGGCCGACCGCCACCCCGAGACGGCGCCGGCCATCGCGCGACTGCGCGAGGAACACGAGCAGATCGCCACGCTCGTAGAGGAGTTGCGCCGAACCCTTGCCGCCGAGACCGGGGCCCCGGGCACGGCGCGCGCCGAGGTGGAGCGACTGACGCTCGCGCTCGAAGCCCACCTGGATTACGAGGAAGGGGAGTTGATCCCGATCCTCGACGGTTCGGCAGCCTGAACCACCGGGCGGCCGTTGCAATCCTGCCCCTTCCTGAGAACGGTGTCCCGTCCTCAGAACGGCAACGGCCGCCCGTGCACCACCTCCAGCCGCGACACCGCCCGGGTCAGCACGACATACAGCCGGTGCAACCCCCGCGCCTCCGCCTCCGCGATCGCCGCCGGCTCGACGGCGACGACATGGTCGTACTCCAACCCCTTGACGAGAGAAGCCGGTACGACGGTCACCCGGGCCCGCAGCTCATCCATCCCACCCACCCCGACCCCGGCCGCACCGAGCGCACCCCGCACCCACTCCACGTCCGCATCCGCGGCGACGACCCCGACCGACCCTTCCCGCCCAAGCGCATCGCGTACGGCGGTCACGACCACCCCCGCCACATCTCCGCCGTCCCCGACCTCGCGCACCCTCAACTCCCCGTCCCGGCGAAGGGACTTGCCCGGCGCCACGTCGACGTCGAGCCGGGTCAGCAGCCGGTTGGCCAGGGTGACGACGGCTTCGGGCACGCGGAAGCCGATGGTCAGCGGTACGACGGCCGCGTCAGGCTTGCCCAGGTGCCGCAGGGAGGTGTCCCAGGAGCGCGCCGCCCAGGGCGTGGTGCCCTGCGCCAGGTCGCCGAGGACGGTGAGCGAACCGAAGGACGCGCGCCGTGCGATGGCCCGGCACTCCATCGGGGAGAGGTCCTGCGCCTCGTCGACGACGATATGGCCGTATCCCTCGGGGTGTTCGACGAGCCCGGCCACCTCGTCGAGCAGGACGAGATCGGCGGCCGACCAGCGCGCCGACTTCCACGACCGCGGTGGCCGCTCCCACAGCACGGCCTCCTGCTCGTCGGCATCCAGCAACCCGTCGGCCGCCACGCTCAACACCTCCTGCTCGCCGAGAAGTTGGGCGACGACCTCCTCGGGCCGCACCCGAGGCCACACGGCATCGACGTACGCGGAGACCGCCCGCGCCCGCGAGATCTTCTGCACCCACGCACCCGACCGCGGCCCGCTCCGCCGCTCGGCCTGCAACTGCACACTCCGCACGACCCGCGACCGCACCCGCTCCCGCCCGATCCCGTAAGGCGGTTCCTCGGCCCGCACCCCTTCGACGATCCGCGCGAGTTCACCGGCGCCCACCCGCCACTGATACGAACCGTCCGGAATGGCAAGGGAGTTGACCACATCTCCGGAGACATGGGCGTACAGCGTGCGGCGCAGCACCTCCGCCATCCGGGCATCGTGCTTGACGACGGCGGCCCGCTCGCTGTCGGTCCCCCGCACAGGATGGCGGGCGATCTCCTCCCCCAGGGTCGACTGGCGTACGCCGGTCTCGCCGAGGGCCGGGAGCACCTCGGAGATGTAGGAGAGGAAGGTGCGGTTGGGGCCGAGGATGAGGAGGCCGGCGCGGCGGATGCGCTGGGCGTGGGTGTAGAGGAGATAGGCGGCCCGGTGGAGCCCGACGGCGGTCTTGCCGGTGCCGGGGGCGCCCTGCACGCACACCGACAACCCGATGTCCCCGCGTACGAGATCGTCCTGTTCGGGCTGGATGGTCGCGGCGATGTCCCGCATGGGCCCGACGCGGGGCCGTTCGATCTCGCGGGCGAGCATGTGTCCGGTACCCGACTCTCCCCGCCCCAGCCGCTCGTCCTCCATCCCGGTGAGGTCGACCGAGTCACCCTTGCTCCCCGGCGCCCATCCGAAACGCCGCCGCACCTCGACGCCCTGCGGATCGCGGGCGCTCGACTGGTAGAAGGCACGGGAGACGGGGGCGCGCCAGTCGACGACGAGGGGTGGGGCGGCGGGGTGTTCGGAGATGCGCAGTCGGCCGATGTAGTAACGCTGGCCGATGTGATGCCGCTGCCGGGCTGCATCAGTGCTGTGGGCATCAGCGCCGTGGGCGAAGTCCAACCGTCCGAAGAACAACGGCCCTTGCGGAAGTTCCCCCAACTCCTTGGCCTTGCTGCGCAGCTGATAGCCGAGCACCTCGGCATCGGCACCGGAGGCGGAGACGTCCTCGCCGGTGACGACGTGTTCCTGGGCGCCGGCGACCATGGCGTCGAAGGCGGTACGGCAGCGGTCGTGGTGGGCGCGTTCGCGGTGGAGGGATTCTTTGAGGGCGGAGTGAGCGGCTCGGGCGGGGTCGGTGGGGTGGGCTGACGTCATGGGACGACCGTACCCAAAAAAACGTAACCGAGTTATAAATTTTACCCAGTCTCAGTCTCGGTCTCATCCTGGCTGAAGTGCGGCAACCCGGCCGCGAGCAGCCCGAACGCCCGCTCCGCCGCGGCAACCGCATCCGCCCGCACGTCCTCCACGCGCTCCCCGTCGGCGATCCGCCGCCAGTTCTCCATCGCGAGAATCCGCCGCACGGCAACGATCTGCCCAGCCGCAAGCCGCGCGTCCAGCCCGCCGCCGAGCGCCTCGGCGAGCGTGTCCTCCGCCTGCTCCTGGTAGCCGTACACGCGGGCGACCAGGGCGGGAGTCCCGTAGAGGAGGGAGTGAAATGCGAGCACGTTCGGATGCTCATTCAGCCCGGTGACGGGGTCGCACCGCGCGAGCCCGTCGAGAAAGTGCCGCCGCAACGCGCGGATCGGCACGTCCTCCGCCTCGACGACCACCCGCGCGGCCTCGTCCTGATGATCGGCGATCCGGTGCAGGACGAGGTCTTCCTTCGCCGGGAAGTAGCGGAACAACGTCGGTTTCGAGATCCCGGCCGCGGCGGCGACCTCGGCGACGGAGACGGCGTCGAAGCCCTTCTCCATGAACATGCGGATGGCGATGTCGGAGACGTCTTGGTACATCCGCTGTTTTTTGCGTTCGCGGAGGCCGGGGGTGGTCATGGGTGGGAGCCTAACCAGCCGTCCGATCCTGCATGGGTCAGGCAGCCGTTCCTCGCCGCCACTCGGGCACCTTCGCGAGCGCCCAGAGGTCGTCGAAGTGCTTGTTCCAGATGGTGACGGCCTCTCCCGCGGCAGCGGTCCCCTCCCGGGACCAGACGTTGAGGTCGGTCCGATAGCCCTTCGGATCGTAGAACTCCGGGCCCATGTGGATCAGTCGCGTGCGCGCCGAGAGGTCGTAGAGGCCCTGCAGGACCTGCTCCCGGTTGAAGATGCAGATCTTGTCGCGCGGGATACCGGGGTAGAAGCGGTACTCGCACTCCACAGACACCCGGCTGGTCGCAGTGAGCCGCTCCGCGAGTTCCGAAAGGATGCCGTCGTACTCACGGCAGCGCTGCTCCACCCGCTTGCGGAAGTCGGGATCATCCGTCGGACCACCGTCATCACCGACCCTGGCGGGCACGATCATCGGCTGCCCGAAATCCGGTACCAGCATCCGGATCAACACCCGCCGGGTTGGTCCCGGGTCGTCGAAGAGGCCTTCGAGTTGGTGGTACAGGGTGTGATACAGAGTCTCGCCCGTATAGCCGAGAAAGCTGATCTCCACTCTGCGTGCCTGGAATGCCTCGCTGACGAAGCTGCCCAGTTGGCTGGAGTTCACGAGAGCACGTGTCGGCACCCGGATGGACGAGACCAACTCCTTCACCTGGTCGTACAGCACGTAGCCGACGAGGCTGAGTAACGCCCCGCCCAGATAGGCCTTTCCCTCTAGGGCGTCGCCGACCGGCTTGACGAACTGCGCGGTCAGTCCCGTGACGAAGATCCCGAGCAGCAGAAACCTCGTTACGACGGATTCGAACCGTTCCTGGTAGCGCCTCAGGTGCCGACCTAAGCCGTTCTCGGCCTGCCTGTTCCCCCGCTCGGCCATGCGCACCCCTCCCCCGTCGGCGTGTCCTGGGCACTGTCATGTGCCCACGGACATACCGGCCTGTGGTGGAGTCATGGTCTCCCTATGCCAGGGCGGCAGCAAGATACGGGTTCGCCGCCGGGCGGCGCCGCAGGCCCAGGGACGCGGTGGCCGCGGCGAGGGTCATGGCGTACGAGTCCACAGCGCGCCGGACGTTCGGGGCGTCCAGGCTTGCGCCCGTCACCAGCCGGTCCAGGTCGACATATGCGGACCGTACGATCTCGATCCACCGGTAGACACGCCAATCCTGCCGCCACGCTGTCGTGTGCTCGGGTGGCAGTAGCCGTTCCCACCGGCTGAACATACGATCGCGGATCTCGGGCCGGGTGGGCGTCAGATGCATGTGGCGGACCAGGTCGTAGAGAGGGTCGCCGACTAGCGCCATCTCCCAGTCGATGATGGTCAGCGCTAGGTCGTCATCGCGGCGGACGAGGTTCCACGGGTTGAGGTCTCCGTGCAGCAGCGCCGGCGCCCGGTCACTCACCGTGTGCCGAGCCAGGATCTGCGCCAGCACGCCCGCGTCGGGCAGCCCCAGGAAGCGGGCCAATTGCTGTGACTGCTTGGGCAGTTCCCCGACCATGGCCACCAACTGTTCGCACAGCCACTCGTAGAAGCGTCCCTGACCGGCCAGCGGGTCGACCTGGAGAAAGTCCACCTTCGTCAGAGCACGGAGCTGATCGACGAGCTTGTCCGCCTCGCGTGGCAGCAGTCCGTGCACCGGATGGTTGGGAGGGCGTTCGGTGTCGCTCGGTCCCTCATAGGTGTGGATGGCGAAGGGCTGTCCGTCATGGCTCCAGCCCAGGGCGAGGATCTTCGGCGCGGCCACGCCAACACCCGACTTCTCGATGGTTCGTAGAACGGCGTGCTCGCTCAGGAAGAAGCCGCGTTCGCGTCTGCGGACGTCAGCCACCATGCGCCGCACCACGACGCTGGAGTCAAAGCCCGACACGCCAACCACCGTGTTCAGGTGTGCGGTTCCCTTGAACACCCTGCTGGCCGGCGCCGCGCCCTCTGCCAAAAGGGCGTCCTGCACTGCCTGTTGAGGGAAGTCGTCGCGCTCCGGCACGCGTTCGTCCCGGTCCCAGTCGAACGCCCCGGCGCTGAAGCTGCGGCCGCCGCCGAAGCGAGCGGCCGCCCAGCGGAGGAGGATCTGCTTGATCTGCCGCTCACTGGGGACGTTGCTCAGCCTCAGCGGCTCCGCTGCCGCCTCCAGTGCCCGCCATACCGATTCCGTTGCCGCGTCAAGGTGCTTCTGATCGGCGGAGCCCTCCAGCGAGCGTGCGGCGCGCATCACGTCCGGGTAGACGGACTGCGCCCGCTCAAAGGCGACGTAGTGACGGAGATCCCTGGCCACACCGTTGACGGCAGCGGGGCGGACCTCCCGCATGGCGTCGACCCACGAATCGATGACCTCGTCCCACTGGTGCGCCGGATACTGCATCCGGACCAGGTGTGTGGCCAGGTCGTGCAGGGGGTCACCGTAGGTGGCCAGTTCCCAGTCGACGCAGATCAGCGGGTGATATCCGCCGTACGACATGATGACGTTGTCGCGATGAAGGTCCGCGTGGAGCAGGCTGTAGGGGCGCCGCGCCATGGCCGGTACTCGGTCGGCCAGGCGGAGCAGGGCGTCCTCGGGGATGCCGAGCGCCGCGAACAGGCCTCCGAAGTTGTGCCAGTTGGGGCGCCGGATCTGCTGGTCGGCCAGCTGCGCGAGCGTCTGCAGGAAGCCACGGCTGTCGTTGTGGTTGCTGGGCCAGCTGGCCGGCAGCGCCGGCAGCGCTCCGCTGCGTACCTGCGCCGTCTCCGCCAGGAGGGCCGCCAGCGCCTTAATGAGCAGGGTGTCGACCGGCTTGCCGTTGCCGCAGACGCTCGAAAGAGGTACGCCTTCCACATAGCTGTGGATGGCGAAGCCGTCCCCTTCGAAGAGGCACTCCGGCACGTTGGGCAGGACGCCCTTGATGGCGCGCAAGATCTCCGCCTCGTTCTGCCACGTCCTGATCACCACCGGCAGCGCGTCGGAGCGCCGGACCCGCACGATGACCGACGTACCGGGAGCACGGGCCACCAGATGCGCCATGGGCTGCGTCAGCGGCAGCACGTGGTTCTGATTGTGGAAGCCGTTGCTCGCCTGCCCCAGTTGCTCGGCACGCCCCAGGAACGCCTTGTAGACGGCGTCCGGCCGGACCCGGGCGACATGCCCCACAGCCGGAAAAGGGGAGACAGACGGTGTACCCACTGGCCGCTCCGGGGTATGTGACTCGACGGGTGGAAAGGGTCGGGGCCCTCTAAACGCAGCGTGATGCACAAAAGACCCGGAGTGACAGTGGAAATGGCCACAACGGGTGGTTTGCCACACATCTGTACCCGGACGCTCAGGGCTGGCGTGTTCGCCTAGCCCCTATTACGCACGAACGTGAGTGGTTACTCAGTCGAGGTTCGGGGATCGTAGCGCATGGAACCCCTGCCCCGATCACCACCCCCCTCCTACCGTGGCACACTATGTGACCAGCGAGAACACACTCGGTCACATGCCCGAGGCGCAAGCGGATTGCCCCTACTCGGCAAGCAGGTCCCATACCGAGTCGAACCACGTCTGCATGGTGTCCACGAATACGGATCCGGGTGACTCAGGATCATGGTCCTTCACGTGATGCGTCAGCGTTGCTCCGAGGCCGAGGACGTCGAGGGCCGTGACCACCTCTCCGTCCGGCCCGAGCTGCATCGGACGCTCGATCACTTCGTACATTCCGTGCAGGACTTCAACCCCGTTGAGCAGGTAGAGCTTGAACGTGGGGATCAGCGGCGCGTGGCGAACCTGCACGTCGACGGAGTCCACCAGTCGCTCAGTCTGCAAGTCCTCCAGCAGCCCCTGTAGTGAATCGGTGGCCCGCTGCGTGATGGCCTGCAGCCGCTCTCGTGGGCGGGGGTCGTCCTTGTCACCTTTGACACGCGGATAAGGCAACGGCATCGACTCGTCAGGCAGGAGCATGCGTAGGGCGATGCGCTCCGGTCTGATCACACCGCCATGGATGCGCTCGCCCTGGAGTCGGATGTGCATGTCCAGCGACTCCGACGTCAAAGTCTGTACGTCCAGGGTGACTTCGGGCGCTTCGAAGGCCTCGCTTATGAGGGGCCCCAGCGTCATGCCGCGCCGCGTCCGGGTGGCCCTGGGGGTCGAGGACTGTATGCGCTGGATTCTGATGACGCGTGAGCCGCTGCCCTGCCGGGACTCGATCCATCCCTCGTCCACCAGTTCCCGAATGGCCCGCTGGACGGTGTCCCGGGAGACCCCGAACTCCTCGGCGAGATCACGCTGGGACGGCAGGAAGGAACCCCGCACGTACGTCCCGTCGGTCATCCGGACACGCAACTCGTCCGAGACCCTTTGGAACTCCCTGCCACCGCCCTCGGCGCTCTGTCCGTCCACACTCCGACCGTACCCGCACCCTTCCACCAGCACACCAATTTCAGTCAACTCTCGGCCAACCTGACCGGCCGGTTAAGGGATCAGCCGGGGTGGGCACATCCACTTCAAGTCAACCAGTCCAATTGGACGGGTAGTTGATCGGTTCACCGGAAGTGGAAGGGAGGTGGGGGCATGCTCCTGTTGCAGTCACTTGGAGGGCTCGCCGAGCTCTTCATAGGCATGCTGGCGCAGGCGAGGCTCGGCGTCGTCGGTGTGGTGCTCCTGTTCCTGATCGGCGTAGGCATCCGCGCGCGGCACAACGGGCTGGTCTTCTGGGCCGCCGCGCTCTTCACCCTGCTGATGGTTCAGGCTTGACTCCGCAGCGTGCGCAGCACCGGCAACAGCGAATCCACGATGTTCAGCGCCCCCGCGTCCTTGAGCAGTTGGAACTTGTACTCGTTACGCGCGTAGCCAAGGAACGGCACTCCGGCCCGCTCGGCCGCGTACAGGTCGGTGGGGGCGTCGCCGATCATCAACGCGGCGGAGGGGGCGGCGCCCATGGCGTTCAGGGCGCGGTTGAGGCAGTGCGGGTCCGGCTTGAGGAGGTCGAGTTCGCCTGTGCGGCCGTAGACGTGCGGGGCGAAGCAGCCGGCCAGGCCGCGGTCGGTGAGGTAATTGGACACCGTGCGGGGGGAGTTGTTGGTGGCGACCGCCAGTCTGCTGCCGACGGCGGACCAGGTGCGTATGAGCGGATCCGCGTACGCCGTCGGCATGGCGGAGATCACCGCCTTCAGCTCTTGCTGGGTGAGTCTCTCCTCCAGTTCCGCCACCAGATCGCTGTGCGGGTGGCGTCTGTTGACCGCGTAGAGCACGACCATCGGGTCCGGATGGCCTCGCTCCTCCTCGGTCAGCAGTCCGCGCAGGCCCTGCCCCTCCAGCCAGTCGACGAGTTCCTTCGCCACCTGCTCCGCCTTGTGTCCCGCGAAGAGTTGGCAGATCGGGCCGTCGAAGTCGAACAGGACGAAGCGGGCGTTGGTGATCAGTTCTCGCAGGTTCCCTGTCTCTACCGTCACCAGTTCAGTCTGCGTCGTATCAGGAGTCACTAGGAGAGTGTCAGGTCAGTGGTGATGGTTTCCCAGAGGGCGTCGAACCACTTCTGGGATTCCTCCACAAACGCCGCGTCCCGCTGACCGGCCCGGGTCTCGAAGGAGAAGAGGAGGGACTTGGAGCCGAGGGCGTCATACATCTCCAGTGTCTGGCTCTCGTACTCCTCCTCCCGTGCGGTCAGGACGTAGTACCCGAGCAGGACCTCTTCCTGGTTGAGGATGTACAGCTTGACCGGCGGGGTGAAGGGGAGGGCCCGGAAGGCGACATGGACGTCGATGCCGTGCGTGGAGCGCAGGGCCTGCAAGTTGTGACGGAGAACGTGGATCTGTGCGTTGCGCATCGCCAACCACCGTTGGTGGACCGCGCCTTCCTCGCCCGGCTCCTCCTCCACCAGCCTCGGAAACGCCAGGTCGATGTCGCGCGACGGCAGCAGGATGCGGACGTCGATGGACTCGGGGCGGGCGGTGCCCTCGTGGATCTGGCGGACCGATTCGCCGAGGGCGATCATCAGGGTCTCCGCGGTGTGGCATACGACGTCTATGCGGACGTGGGGCAGGGCGAACGCCTGGGTGAGGCGCGGTGCCAACCCCACCATCGTCGGCTGTGGCTCCCCGCTCGTCGCGGGGGGTTCAGCGATGCGAGGCGGACTGCCCTTGCTGACGTTGCTCAGGAGGCCGTCCTCCTGGAGGGCTCGGAGGGCCTGGCGGACGGTGCCGCGTTCCACACCGAACTCGTCGGCGAGTTCGGCCTGGGTGGGCAGGCGGTCTCCGGCTTTGAGGTCGCCGGTGCGGATGCGGTCCCTGAGGATGTCGGCGATCTCCTGGGGGGAGAGCTTTCTGCTGCCGTTCACTGCCACGTTCTCCTGTGTCACGACCAAACGCTACAACTCGAATCCATCTACGGGGAGTTGTTGGTGACTTGTTTATGAGTAGGTACCAAGTGGGGATAACTTAGGTGGAGTTGGTTGCCAACTTGGTTGAGTTGGCGGAAGTTTTGCTTCCTTTAACCGTCTCACCGTCCACCCCGCCTCATCGCCCCACCGCACCACCCCCCACGCACCGTCCCGCCCGCGAAGCCTGAAGGGGGAACCACCGTGCCTGTCCTCGCTCTCCTCTCCGCCGTCTTCGTCGTCGGCATCGAGCAGACCCTCCAGTGGAAGTACGGCGTCACCGGGATCATCGGGCTGCTCATGCTCACGATAGGCATCAAGGCCAAGAACCCGGCCGTCAGCTCCATCGGCGCCGTAGTCCTCGCCCTGCTGGTCACGGGCCCGGCTCTATGAGCGGAGCACCAACCGTCCGGCCTCTCACCGTGGGAGACGTCAGGTCGTGAGCGTCAGCTCCGAACTGATCGTCTCCCACAGCGCGTTGAACCACAGGTGGGACTGCTCGACGAAGGTGGTGTCGCGCAGGCCGGCACCCTGCGCGAAGGAGAACAGCACGGACTGCGTGCCCTCGGCGTCGTACATCTCCAGGTGCTCCTCGCCGATCTCCTCCTCGCGCCGCGTGAGCGTGTAGTACGCGAAGAGCGCCTCCGTGCCGTTGACCAGATACAGCTTCACCGGCGGGGTGAAGGGCAGGGCGCGGAAGGTGACGTGCACGTCGATGCCGTGCGTGGCGCGTAACGCCAGCAGGTTGTGCTGGAGCACCTGGCCCTGGGCATTGCGCTGGGCCAGCCAACGGCGTTGCAGCCGGTCGTCGGTGGAGTCGTCGTCCACGGGGGTCGGGAACGCCAGGTCGATGTCCCGCGACGGGAGCAGGACGCGCACATCCACCTTGGCCGGATTTAGCTGTCCCGCGTGGATCTGGCGCAGCGGTTCGCCCATCGCCAGGGTCAGCGAAACCGAGGTCAGACACAGGGCGTCTATCTCGACATGAGAGGTCGCGAACGCGGCCGCCACGCGGGGAGCGAGGGCGACGGTGGTGAGCTGCGGGGGCGCTGCGGGGCCGGTCAGGGCGTTGCCGAGTCCCGGGTCGAGGGCCACGGTCGCGGGGCTTCCCTTGGACACGTTGGTCAACAGGTGCTCGGACTGCAGAATCCGCAGCGCCTGGCGCACGGCACCCCGCTCGACGCCGAACTCGTCGGCCAACCTGGCCTGGGTGGGCATCCGTTGGCCCGCACGCAGCGCGCCGCTGGCTATCCGGGCGCGCAGCTCGTCGGCCACGTCGTGATGGGACATCTGTGGCCGCTGTGACCTCGTCCGCCCATTGACGGAGCCGTGTTTCGGGTCCACGACCAAACACTACAACTTCCCGCCATCTTTGGGCAGTTCCCCCGAAGGTGGTTATGAGACGCTTCCAAGCGGAGATAAGTAAAGTGAAGTTGGTCGCCAACTTGAGCAACATGGTCAAACTTCAGGAGGGTTGGCCACCGGGGTCCGCCTCCCCGTCCCGAAGGAGGGACCGTTCATGCCGCTCGCACTCTTCGTCGCCGCCCTCGCCATCGGTTTCGAGCAGCTCGTCCAGTGGCGGTACGGCCCGATGGGCATCATCGCCATCGTCGCGCTGACCGTCGGACTCAAGGCCCGCTCCACCCTGATCAGCGGCATCGGAGCGGTCATCCTCGTGATGCTGCTCGCGCAGTCCGGCTGAGCCGACACAGTCCGGCTGACCGGGCTCCCTTCCGGAGGGGAGCCGGGAGCTTGGTCAGTCTGCACCAACCGCACAGCCACAACTGAACACCGACAACTGAACAGTTCCACCGGCACAGCCACAACTGAACAGGCACAACCGCACAGCCACAACTGAACAGCACAGCTACGGATGAGTACCGCAACAGCCCTGAATCACCGTCGGAAGAAGGGAGACCTCAGAACATGTCCGGGCACCAAGGACGCCTGGACGTACGCAGCAGGGCGTCGGCCGACCGGCCGGCGCCCGCTCGTTCTTCCCGCACCCGGCCCAGCGCGGCAAGCCGCACCGCCGACTCGTCACCGAGCCACAGCGTCGCCAACTCGGCCACGTCGAGGGAGAGTTCGGCGCTCTCGGTGGTCGGCACGCAGGACGAGCCCTGCGGCGACGCCTCCAACCGGTAGCGCCCGCCCGTAAGGCCGGCCCGGTCGGCCACCTCAAGGACCAGGGACCCCGTCCCCTCGTACGTACGCGCCTCCAGCGCCCGTACGACATCCAGGATCCGTACCCAGAACCAGTCCGACTGCGTGGTGATGCGGGCGGCGCGCGGGTCGGGCAGGAGGAGGGGGAGCAGGTCGTCGGGGGCGCGGGGGCCGGACTTCACCTGGGTCACCCAGTCGATCGAGCAGAGGTAGTGCCACAGGGCCCGCTCGGCGGCCGGCGTCGCCGCGCTCAGCCAGCGCACGGTCGCCGTGTCCAACGGCTGCTTGGCGTCACCCCAGTTGTCGTCCACCTCGTAGGCCGCGAGGCCCTCGACCGTGCCGTCCGGCGCGCGGTACGCGACGAAGAACGGGACCGTCCACTTCGGTTCGACGCGTACGGCGCCCGTCCTGAGCTGCCACCACCAGTCGTCCCGGCTGACGGCACCCGGCAGCCCGCGACGCACCCGCTCATGCAGCTCCGGGCCGATCTTGCGTACCTCCTCGGGCTCCAAGAGGTCGATGCGTCCGCCGTCCGCCGGGCCGGACCAACGCCGGTCGAGCCCGGTGCGCGGCACGTCGACGACCCACTCGGCCGTCGAGGCGGCGGGCCCGAAGCCGTAGCGCCCGTAGATCGGGTACTCGGCGGCGATCAACGTAGCCACCACATCGCCCCGCTCCTTCGCGGCCGCGAGATCCTGGTTCATCATGCGCGTGAGCAGTCCGCGCCGGCGATGAGTGGCCGTGACGGTGACACCCGTGACGGCGTCGGCGGCCACCGGGGCACCCCCGACCGCCGTGACCTCCTGCGCGAACGACCGGAACGTCGCCACACACCGATCCCCGTCGAACGCCGCCAGATACCGCCCCGCCTCGAACTGCGTACGCCGAGCCGCCAACTCGGCCTCCCCCACCACCGGTTCCCGAAGGAACCCGGTGTTCACCGCACGCAGCCAGTCGGGAAACTCGGCCTCGGTGATCGGACGGACGTCGATATTCGCGGGTCGGCTCATGAGATCACCGTAGATCTACGGCGGTGAGGTCGTCGCGCGGATTTTCGAGACGCACCCTGGACACAGGGGCCTCCCCCTGGGAACCCGCCCGGACACCGGGCCCCCTCCTCAGAACCCCGCCCGAATCTCCCCCACCTCTCGCCCACCGCCCGACAACGGCACCCGCCCGATCCGCTCCACCACCGGCGACTCGACCCCCAGCAGGGTCAGCGCCCGGGCCAGTACCGGCCGCAGTGCCCGTACCGCCCCGTCCTCGACCTTGAAGGCGAGGGCGCGGCCGTCCGGGAGGGCGACCGCCTGGACGCCGTCCGCGCCCATCTTCGAGAGGACGCCCGGGACCTCGCGCATGAGCCAGGTGTCGTGGCGGTGGGTGCCGGCGACGTATTCGGGGTGGGCGCGCATGGCGTCGGCCACCCGGCGTTCGGGGGTGTCGGGGGCGGACAGGACGAAGGTGCGGTAGGCGCGGGCCAGGCCGGTCAGGGTGATCGCCATCAGGGGCGCCCCGCAGCCGTCCGTGCCCGTCGCCGCGACCCGCTCGCCCGACGCTTCCTCCACAACCCTGTGGATGAGTTGCTGGAGCGGGTGGGCCGGGTCCAGGTAGGTCTCCAAGGGCCAGCCGCGCAGGGCGGACGCGGCGAGCATCGCGGTGTGCTTGCCGGAGCAGTTCATGGTGACGCGGTCGCGTACGGCGCCGGCGGCGAGGTAGGTCTCGCGCTCCGCCTCGTCCAGCGGGAGGTCGGGCGGGCACTGGAGTTGGCCCGCGTCCAGTCCGTGCTCGTCGAGCATCTTCTGGACGAGGTCACGGTGGAAGGGTTCGCCCGAGTGGCTGGCGGCGGCCAGTGCGAGCCGTTCGCCGCTCAGGTCGAGGCCTGCCCGCAGTACTCCGGCCGCCTGCATCGGCTTGTTGGAGGAGCGCGGGAAGACCGGCTCCGTCACCTCGCCCAGCGCCAGTTCCACCGCCCCGTCCGCGTCCAGGAGGACCAGGCTGCCCCGGTGCCTGCTCTCGACGAACCCGGAGCGGACGACCTCGGCGAGGACCGGAGGTATGCCGGAGGGGGAGGGAGAAGGGGAGACGGATGCGGGGACGGACATCGGCGGTGGCCTTCCGGAGAGGGTCCCGGGTGAGCCCTGACACACCCGGATGGAGCGGACCCGCCCGGAGGCCCGGCGCACCCGGGATCGCCGGGGCCCCGCCTCACATCAGCAGGTCGTCGACTTGCGCTTCCCCTTCACGGTACCTGCGGGCGATCTCCCCGCTGCAGCCGTCCGCCGTGCGCTGCAGCCGCTGCCGGCGCCGGGAGACCTGCTGCTCGTAGCGCACGAGGCGGCCCATCGCCGTGTTCAGTTCCAGGTCCGTACGGGCGTCCAGGTCCGACAGCTCGACCTCCGCGAGCATGTCCGCGGCCAGCAGCCGGTACTCCTCGCCGTGCGGCGTACCCAGCGTCACGTGGCGGGCCGAGGAGCGGTGCCGGGCCGGGGCGTCGGTCAGGATCTCACCGAGCCGCTCGACCACGACCATGGAGGCGGCGCCCGCCGGGGAGCGCCGGGCCAGTTCCGCGCGGAGGATGTCGATACGGCCCTGGAGCAGCCGCCGTACATAGCTGAGGTCGGCCTCGTCGCGCTGCGCGTCGCGGCGCAGCGTGCGCAGCTCGGGCAGGCTCAGCACGGTCAGGTCGGGTTCGGGCGGATCGGCGGGCAGACCGGTGCTGTCGATGCGCTGTCCTGGGCTGTCGGTGCGCTGCGTGGGCGGCCGTAGCGGTGTGCGGTGCTCGTCACGGATCAACGAGACCGCCCCGGGTGGCTGCCCGGTACTCGGTGTGCTCATGTGCCTCTACCGTCCCCTCGACCGGATGTGGAAGCATCGTGCCACCCCAAGTGGCCGCTATGTGACCGAGTGCCCCCGATCGGCCCCAGATGGGGGGTTAAGGAGCAAAAAGAAGCCGGCTTCGAATGGTTCCGGCGGGCACGGCATCATGGTCGGCATGCGAGCAGTGGTGCAGAGGGTCGACGGCGCGAGTGTTGTCGTAGAAGGCGAGACGGTCGGGGCGATCGAGGGCGAGGGCCTGTGCGTCCTGGTCGGCGTCACGCACGAGGACACCAAGGAGAAGGCGGCCCAACTCGCCCGCAAACTCTGGTCCGTTCGCATGCTGCACGACGAGAGGTCGTGCAGCGACATCGACGCCCCGCTCCTGGTCATCAGCCAGTTCACCCTGTACGGCGACGCCCGCAAGGGCCGCCGCCCCACCTGGAACGCGGCCGCCCCCGGCGACATCGCCGAACCCCTGGTCGACGAGGTCGTCGCCCAACTCCGCGCCCTGGGCGCGACGGTGGCGACGGGCCGCTTCGGCGCGCAGATGCGGGTCTCACTGACGAACGACGGCCCGTTCACGGTCCTGCTGGAGATGTGAGCGTCGCCCCGCCCCTGAAAACCTACGGCTCTACGACGACTTCCTGGGCCGCGGCCGTGGCGTCGGCGAGCAGCCGCGCGTCCAGGGGCACGTTCCGCTTCACCAACGCGAGGGCGATCGGGCCCAGTTCGTGGTGCCGTACGGCCGTCGTGATGAAGCCGATCTTGCGGCCGTCGGGCCCCTCGTCGGCGACCCGGAGTTCCGTGCCCGCGGCGGGCAGATGGACCTCGCTGCCATCGAGGTGGAGGAAGACCAGCCGGCGCGGGGGCTTGCCCAGGTTCTCGACGCGGGCGACGGTCTCCTGGCCGCGGTAGCAGCCCTTCTGCAGATGGACCGCCGAGCCGATCCAGCCCAGCTCGTGCGGGATGGTGCGGTGGTCGGTCTCGAAGCCGAGGCGGGGCTGGTGGTGCTCGACGCGCAGGGCCTCGTAGGCGAGGATCCCGGCCGGGGGGCCGGCCTTCGCGGCGAAGGACTCCAGCTCGGTGCTCGGCACGAAGAGATCACGGCCGTAGGGCGTCTCGCGTACGACGACGCCTTCGGGCACCTCGGCGATGGACCCGGCGGGCAGGTACACCACCGCGAACTCGTCGCTCCGGTCGGCGACTTCGACCCGGTAGAAGAACTTCATCGACTCCAGGTAGGCGATCAGCGCCTCCTGGGTGCCGGGCTCCACGTGCATCCAGACCGTCGTGCCGTCGTCGACCAGATACAGGGCGTGCTCGATGTGGCCGTGCGCGGAGAGGATCAGCGCCTCGGTGGCGAGGCCGGCCGGCAGGTCGCTGACGTGCTGGGTGAGCAGCAGGTGCAGCCAGCTCAGCCGGTCCGCACCGGTGACGGCGACGACACCCCGATGGGAGAGGTCGACGAATCCGGTGCCGTCGGCGAGGGCACGCTGCTCGCGGAACAGGTCGCCGTAGTGGGCGGCGACGCTTTCGTCCACGCCCTCGGCGGGAACCGCGCCGGGCAGGGACAGCAGAGGGCTCTTCATGCGCACAAGCCTACGACTCGGTAGTTGAACTCTTGAGCGAGCAGTCCCGGCAGCGACCGAAGATGGCGAAGTGCTTCATGTCGGTCTCGAAGCCGAAGGTCTCGCGGAGCTTGGCCGTGAACTCGCCGGCCACCGCCACGTCCGTCTCGATGACGTTGTCGCAGTCCCGGCAGACCAGGTGGATGTGATGGTGTCGGTCCGCGAGGTGGTACGTCGGCGCCCCGTGCCCGAGATGCGCGTGGCTGACCAGCTGGAGCTCCTCCAGGAGCTCCAGGGTCCGGTACACGGTGGAGATGTTGACCCCCGACGCGGTCTTCCGTACTTCGCCGAGGATGTCGTCGGGGGTCGCGTGCTCCAGGGTGTCCACGGCTTCGAGCACGAGTTGCCGCTGCGGCGTCAGCCGGTAGCCGCGCTGCCTGAGGTCACTCTTCCAGTCGGTGCTCACCACACTGGAAGTGTAGGACTACGTCAGCCACCCGGGCAGGCGTCCCGGGTTTGCAGCTCGGTCCGTCGACGGCTTCGACGACCCGGCCGCGTCCAGCCTCACACCACGAGTGCGAGAGCAGGGGCCGCTGACCTGGCCCGCGGACCCACACTCACCAGCCGCGTGCGGCGATGTTGTGGGACGCATTCAGATCCGCGTGCTCAGCGAAGCCGCAGTATCCGCAGACGAACACGGCCTGTGACGGCCGGTTACGCCTGTCGACGTGATGACACCGGGAGCATTCCCGGCTGGTGTGGGCCGGATCGACTTGGACGACCGGCACCCCGACCCGCTTGGCCTTGTAGGCGATGAACTGGCCGAGCCGATGAAAAGCCCAGGAGTGCAACCTGACGCGCTGGGGCTTCTTGAGCCGTACCCGCTCGCGGATGCCGCCCAGATCTTCCAGAGCGATCCCACGACCAGTGCGTTGAGCCTCCGCCAGGATGCACTTACTGATCTTGTGGTTGATGTCGCGAGCCCGGCGCGCTTCCCGCCCCGCATGTCGTTTCGCCCGCCGCTTGGCAGACTTGGTGCCCTTCCGCTGCAGCTTGCCGCGGAGTTTCCGGTCCTGTTCGCGGCACCGATTCAAGCGGCGTCCACGGTGTCGTTTCCCGGTGGAGGTCGTGGCGATGTTCACGATCCCCAGGTCCACGCCGATGAGCCCGGCAGGACTCTTGTTCTCGTCGACTTCGGGGATCTCGCAGGTCGCTGTCAGGTACCACTGACCGTTTCGGTACAGCAGATCCGACTCGCCGCGTCGGTAGCGGGCCAGCAACTCCACCTGCTTCGGATGCCCCGCAAAAGCGATGCCCTTCAACCGCCCACCGACAGTCCAGGTCGACACCGTGGCGGCGCTCACCTGCCAGGACAGACAGCGGTCGTCGAACGGCTGGGCCGCCCCCGAGCCGAACGTGATCGGCTTCGAGGTGGACCGGGCACATCGTTCAGAACCGGGCGCACCCAGATTCCCCGCCCACACCTTTGCCTTCAGGGCGGCGTAGGCGTCGGCGACCTTCCGCACCACATGGAGCGCGGGCTGCGCCGACAGCCCCCGCGCCCGGAGATCCGCGTAGGCGCTGGCCTGCAGGCCCGCCCGGGAGGTCACCTGCTGAGTGAACGCTTCGGAGGACAGCCAGTTGGCCGCCTCGTTGCAGGCACGCAGGGTTGCCTCAAGCGCCGACGCCTGCTCGGGCGTCGGCAGGAGCTTGACCCGCACCGCCAACTTCATGATGCAGAACGCTAGGCGGCAGCCCGAGCCGCGTCCCGCCGATCCACATCCGTCACTCGAACAGGTGACCAAGGGCGGGGACTACTTGAAGAAAGCGATCCCGTCGTCCGGCATGTCGTCCGGGAGGGCCTTCGCCCAGCGTTCGACGTCTTCCGGGGTGACGACCTTCTTGAGGTGGGCGGACATGTAGGGGCGGAGCTCGACGTCGGGGGTCTGCTTCTCGCCGACCCACATGAGGTCGCTCTTGACGTAGCCGTAGAGGCGCTTGCCGCCGGTGTAGGGGCTGGAGGCGGCGGTGCGGGCGACGGCGTCCGTGACCAGGTCGATCTGGGGCTTCTGCTTGGCCAGCTCGCCGTACCAGATCTCGATGACGCCGTCGTCGCGGGTCATCGTGACCTCGACCTTGCGGTCGGCGTCGATGCGCCAGAAGCCGGACTCGGACTCCAGCGGGCGGACCTTGTTCCCGTCGTTGTCCAGCACCCAGGTGTGGGAGTGGTACTCCAGGAAGTCCCGCCCGTCGTGGCTGAAGGTGACCTCCTGGCCGAAGTTGCACTTCTCGGAGCCGGGGAAGTCGTGCACGCCCGCACCGGCCCAGTCGCCGAGCAGGAAGACGAGGGGGACCAGGTCCTTGTGAAGGTCGGACGGGATCTCGATCATGGGATCGGCAGTTCCTTTAAGGCTTTATGGGGATCAGCGCTGGCCCTGGTACAGCTTCTTCACGGTCAGCCCGGCGAAGGCGAGGACGCCTACGCAGACAAGGACGAGCAGGGCTTCGAAGAATGCCTCAAGCACGGGGGGCTCCTCGGACGATCGGAAGTGGGCGGTACTGAGCCGGGCCCCAGCTTAGTCGGCCGGGGCCCGGCTCTCTCCGCGAGGTACTCCCTGCGCGGCTCAGCCCAGCAGCTGGCTCTGCAGGGCGACCGTCTGCCGGAAGGGCACGGCCTTCGCGCCGCCCTTGCGGGACTCCACGACCAGGGCCAGGACGTCACCGGCGGACAGGTACGCCTGCCGGACGTGCTCGGCGCCGTACGGCTTGGTCTCGACGTACGCGGAGTACGGGATCTTCTCCAGCCGCGCCGCGTCCGGGTAGTCCTCGTCGAAGACGGAGTCGGGGGCGCCGCGCAGCGCGTAGCCCGGGCTGCTGTACGGGGCGATGTTCGAGCTGAACATCTCGTCCACGACCGCGGCCGTGCCGAACTGCAGCAGGTACACGCGCGTGTGCGTGCCGTCCGGGGTGGTCCAGCCGCGGGCCGCGATGTGCCGCAGGCCGACGTCGGTGAACTTCTGCGCCAGCTCGGCACGGTCGTCCTTCTCGGCGTACTCCGCCAGGAAGTCCTTCGTCGCCAGCCACCCGTCCTCGCCGCGCAGCTTCTTGTCCTGCGTCGCCCCCTTCGGCGCGGGCAGGACGAGGGCGCGCAGGTCGGCGTAGTGCGCGCCGGCCTTGTTCGCCTCGGCGAAGGGCGCCGGGCTGCCGGAGGGCAGCGGCGGCAGGGTGAGCGTCGGGTAGTCCCACCGCCCGTCCGACGCGGTGGCCAGTCCGGGTACGTCCGTCCGCTCCATCCCGGTGATCCCGTACGCCGTCCCCGCCCCGACCGCCGCGAACACGACGACGGCGGCCGTCCAGCGCAGCATGCTCCGCAGGGCTCGGCGGTCCTTCTTGGGGGCGGCGATTTCAGGTTCCGGTAGTGCGAGGGCCGATTCCGGTACGGGGATCAGCTCGGGTACCGGGGGCGGCGCGGCCGGCATCGGCGGCGCCGTCACGGGCTCGGCCGGTGCGGACGCCTGCTCGGCCGGCGCAGCCTCCTGCTCCGCTGCCGGCACCGGTGTCTTCTGTTCCGTCTGCTCGGTCATACCGCTTCCCCCGGCTCCGCGATGCGGTCGAGCTGTTCGCTCGTCAGCAACGCGACCCCCTTGGTGTCGAGTGGCTTGGGCCCGTCCGCGGTGACGGTGACCATGACGTCTCCGATGCGCGCGGAGCAGATCATGCCGCTGAGGTCCGCCTTGTCGTCCTTGGGCGGCAGGAAGCACTTGGCGTCCTTGTAGCCCTTGACGGCGGGGCCCTTGCGGAAGACGTCGAGGCTCTCGAAGAGTGCGTTCTGGAGCGCCGAGAGGTTCTTGGCCTGGGCCTGGCTGTCCATGCGGGTCAGCAGGACGCTGACGGCGAAGATCCCCTCGTTGTCACTGACGCTGCTGGGCTCGGAGTTGAGGTAGCTGCGCATCGCCATGCCCTTGATGGGGTGCTTGTCGTACTGCTTCTGCAGCTGTGTGCGCTGGGAGCGGGGCAGGTCGCTGAGCGACTCCTTGCGCAGGGCCGAGGCCTGGGCGCCGCTGAGTTCCGCGTCCGACCCGAACTCCCCGAGATCGGGCCCACGGCTCCAGCCGTCGGTCCCGAACGGGACGAGCATCCCGCCGAGGCCGTTCACGGACGCGACCTTGGGCCGGCTCCCCGCACCCTGCCCGTCCAGCCTCCGCGACGGGAACTTCCACTCCGGCGCCTCCGCGTCACGGTCGGCGTTGCGCACGGTGATGACGGTGTACACGACCCCGGCGACCACAGCGGCGGCGAGCAGCACGCCCGCCGTGACGGCGACGACACGACGCCGACGGCGAGGGTTCCTGGCGGACGGCTCGGGAGCGGTCGCCGTCCCGGCGGGCTCGACGGGCCCGACCTCACCGACGGGACCGGACTCGGCGACGGGAGCGGCGTCGGCGGCAGGACTCGCCTCATCGACGGGACCGACCTCGGGGGCAGGAGCCGCCTCACCGACGGAGTCGACCGGCTCGTTCTCGTTCTCGTTCACAGCCGCTCCATCTGCCGCTTGGCCAGGTCCATGATCTTCGCCTTGGGGATCGGCTTGGTGTCGTAGACCCAGATCTCGATGGCGACGTCGCCGCGGGAGGCGGTGGCCTCGGCGCTGTACACCGGCAGGTACCCCGCCTCGGTGTGCGGCTTGGTGTGGACGTACGCCATGCCCTCGCCGGTGCCCGGCACGGACCAGCTGTCGGTGCCGGACTTGTTGTCGGCCCAGTACTGGTTGTTCTCCACCACGTCGGCCGCCGCGGCGGACTCCTCCTGGCGGAACTGGAGCAGCCTGATCTCGACGGTCTGGTGGCCGGACTCCCAGCCGGTGATCGCGGCACGGCGGAACTCGTAGCCGACCAGCGTGCCGAACATCTCGTCCGGCTTCTCGTACGTGTCGGCGTAGGCGGCCAGATCCATCCAGCCGTCGTCGGCGGGCAGCCAGTCCGCCTTCTTCGCGCCGCCCGGCTTCTTCAACAGCAGCTTGCGCAGATCGCCGTCGACCTTCACCTGACGGTCCTGCGCGGCCGACAGCGGCTCGGGGCCCGGGCCCTTCGCCTGCGCCAGCACCGGCTGGGACAGCGAGGCCAGCTTCGTCGGCTCGCGGTCGGCCTGGATCAGATAGCCGACGCAGGTCCCCGCGACGACGCCGAGCACAGTGGCTCCGGCGATCAGCAGGGCGGTACGGCCACGACGCCGGCGCGCGGTTGGCTCCGCCGGTTCGGGTACTTCCAAGACGTCCCCCACAGAACGTGTAGCGCACATGCCATATGTACGCGCACAGAAGACTCTCGGGTCACGTCCGTAGTTGCGGAGGCGTTGATTACGATTCGGCCATGGCGAAGAAGCTCGTGATCAAGGTGACGGCCGGCGCGGACGCCCCCGAACGCTGCTCCCAGGCTTTTACGGTGGCTGCCGTGGCCGTGGCCAGCGGGGTCGACGTCTCCCTCTGGCTGACCGGCGAGTCGGCGTGGTTCGCGCTTCCGGGGCGCGCGGCGGAGTTCGACCTGCCCCATGCGGCGCCGCTGCCCGATCTGCTCGACTCGCTCCTCGCCGGCGGCAAAGTGACCCTGTGCACCCAGTGCGCGGCCCGGCGGGACATCACGGAGAAGGACGTCATCGAGGGCGTCCGGATCGCCGGGGCGCAGGTGTTCGTCCAGGAGGCGATGGCGGACGAGACGCAGGCCCTCGTCTACTGAGCCGCCACGAAGTGCGCCCACGCGTCCGCTGAGAAAACGAGGGCGCCTCGGGCGGGGTCCTTGCTGTCGCGGACCGGGACGACGGAGGGGTGGTCGGGGGCGACCTCGACGCAGGCTCCGCCGTCCGAGTTGCTGTAGCTGCTCTTGCGCCAGGTGACGTTGCTCAGGTCGATGGCTCGCATGGCGCTTCCTCCAGCATTCGCACGATGAACTGCCGCTATTCATCCGGGGACTGGGCCAAATCGCGTACCCGATCGTATCGGAGCTGAAGGCGTTCGACCGCTGCGGATTCCTGGACCAACTCGCCGGAGTATCCGGTCTCGATCCACGCCACGGTCTGGCCGTCCCGGCCGCGCAGAAACATCGTGTCGGTGTTCGTCAGTCCGTGGACACCTGCGGACAACGGCAGCACCTGGATCGTGACGTTGGGGCGGCACGCCGTCCTCCAACAGTAGCTCGCGACGCCCCATGCGTGCCTCGACCTGCGCGCTCAGCTCCTCACCGGCGAGACCACCAGCGGCGAGCAACTCCCTTGCGTATGCCGGAGTTTGGAGGACGCCAGGCAAGTTGGACGTGGCGTAGTGCCACATACTCACCGCCTCCGCCTCAAGCACCATGTACCGCCGATAGCGCTCCCTGAACTGCGTCGGATACGCCATCGCCAGTTCCCAGAGCGCCAGCAACAGCCCCGGGGTCCCGTAATACACATCCAGCGCCTGTACGACCTCCGGGCTCCCGAGCGTCTGCCCGTTCTCCAGCTTGCCGAACAGGGACCAGTCCCAACCCAGCTGCTCACCGAGGTCCCGCAGACTCACCCCCTTGGCCGCCCTCAGTAACCGCAGCTCCTCCGCGAACCGTTGCCTGGGTTCCTGACTGCGCCCCGTGATGACTCGCCTCAGCGGCACCGCACCCCTTCATCCCTCCATGTACCCGGCGGCTGTGGAATTTGTGGAATTAGCGCCGTCAGGCGATGAAGAACGGCCAGTCAACGGCGCATCGGCCCCACTTCCGGGCCATCCTCGTATCGACCCGGTATACGCAGAGTAGTACAACTGCCCGTATTTCGTATAGATGTTGGGCAAAGGGAGCAAAGCGCATGCGCCAGGAATCGACCCCCACCCGCCACGAACCCGGCACCCTCCTCTTCGACCCCTCGACCAACAAGGTCGGCGAGTACCGCGACCGCGTTGGGCCGTACGTGATGCTGCGCCCCGTGGGCGGGGGTCGGGAGTGGCAGGCCGATCCGGCGTTGCTGCGGCCCGCGACCACGCGGGAACGGCTCAGCGCCGGCGTCCGCGCGGCGAACGACCGGAGTCAGACGCCCCCGCCGCCGGACCCCGAGGACATGCGCCGACCGCCCGCGCCCGTCCCCGGCTGTGCCACCTGCGACGAACTGGACCGGCTGCGCCAGGCCGCCCGCGCCGCACACGACCGCAGCGCCGAGACCGACGCCAACGTCCTGCTGCGGCAGCACCGGCGCGAGGAGCACCGGCCGTGACCTGCCAGGTGTCATGCGCCTTTCGCCCCGTCCTGACGGGGCGTCCTGTCACAGCTGATCGACAATCCGCCTGCGTTCGTAGGCCACGGGGTTAATCTCACGCTGGGCGGCCACCCGGTCGTCATGACCGTCGTAAACGACCGTCGCACCCGTCGTCTTGATGACCGCCTAGGTAGGGGACCCGAATGCGCGCCCTGCGAATACTTCTGATCGTCGTCGTGATCCTGGGCGGCCTCTTCGTGATCGCGGACCGGGTCGCCGTGCACTTCGCCCAGGGCGAGGTCGCGGACAAGCTGAAGACCACCGAGAACCTGGCCTCCACCCCGGACGTCTCCATCAAGGGCTTCCCGTTCCTCACCCAGGTCGCCTCCGGTGAGCTGAAGGACGTCGAGATCGGTATCAAGGACTACGAGGCCGACACTGGCAACACCGGGACCGCCGGCCCGCAGACCATCCGTATCGACAACCTCAAGGCCCAGATGAAGGGCGTCGACTTCTCCGGCGACTACAGCTCCGCCACCGCGTCCACCGCGACCGGCACCGCCACCATCGCCTACGACGAACTGCTCAAGGCGGCCAAGTCCGAGCCGACGCAGGTCTTCACCGGCGTCAAGGCCCAGGTCATCGGCCTCTCCGACGGCGGCAACGGCAAGATCAAGGTCGACGTGAAGGTCTCGGCGCTCGGCCAGTCGCAGACGTACCCCGTGCTCAGCACGGTCACCGTCGCCGGCGACACGGTCAAGGTGCACGCCGACAACCTGCCCAAGCTCGTCGTCGATCTCGCCGACTCGCAGATGCGCTCGATCACCGACTTCCAGCAGACAATCGACGAGCTGCCGGGCGGCGTGAAACTGGACAGTGTGCAGGCCGCCCAGAGTGGTGTGGAGATCGCGGTGAAGGGTTCGAACGTCAAGCTGGCCGGGTAGGACGGCCCGATAGTGCGAGGGTCGTTCCTCAACGGGCGGTGTCCGACAGGCGAGACGACGCCGTCCGTACCGTAGAGGCGATGATGGACACATCCGGCCCGTGGTCGTGCGGGAGCGGGCCCGGCGGCCTCGTTCGCTGATCGCATCCCATATTGCGGACGATCGCGTCTCACGATTTGACACGCCGGTGACATGTCCGGCTTTCCGTCCCTACGATCGTCGTCATGAAGCGACAGGCGGATCTCACGAAGCGGCGGGCAGTCGACCTGTGCCGCGTCGCCGCCATGCTCTGTCGCCCCTTCTGAGCGGGAGCGTACGGCTCTCGCATCCCCCCGCCCTGATCAGGGCATCTGTGCGCACGCCCTCGTACGAGCACGCGCACCCCTCGCACTCGCACACCCCGCCGTAACTGCCCGGAGGAGAAAGAGCATGAGCCGCAGCGACGTCCTGGTCGACGCCGACTGGGTCCAGGACAACCTGGACAACGCCGACATCGCGATCGTGGAGGTGGACGAGGACACGTCCGCCTACGAGAAGAACCACATCCGTAACGCGATCCGCATCGACTGGACCAAGGACCTGCAGGACCCGGTCCGCCGCGACTTCATCGACCAGGAGGGCTTCGAAAAGCTCCTGTCGGCGAAGGGCATCGCCAACGACACGCTGGTGATCCTCTACGGCGGCAACAACAACTGGTTCGCGTCCTACGCCTACTGGTACTTCAAGCTCTACGGCCACGAGAACGTCAAGCTCCTCGACGGCGGCCGCAAGAAGTGGGAGCTGGACGCCCGCGAGCTGGTGGAGGACGTGCCCGAGCGCGCGACCACCGACTACAAGGCCAAGCCGCAGAACACCGCGATCCGCGCCTTCCGTGACGACGTCGTCGCCGCGATCGGTGCGCAGAACCTGGTCGACGTGCGCTCGCCCGACGAGTTCTCCGGCAAGCTGCTCGCGCCGGCCCACCTGCCGCAGGAGCAGTCGCAGCGTCCGGGTCACGTCCCGTCCGCGCGCAACATCCCGTGGTCGAAGAACGCCAACGACGACGGCACCTTCAAGTCGGACGACGAGCTCAAGGAGCTCTACGCCGAGGAGCAGGTCGACCTCGCCAAGGACACCATCGCGTACTGCCGTATCGGCGAGCGCTCGGCCCTGACCTGGTTCGTGCTGCACGAGCTGCTCGAGGTCGAGAACGTCAAGAACTACGACGGCTCGTGGACCGAGTACGGCAGCCTCGTCGGCGTGCCGATCGAGCTCGGCGCCAACAAGTAGGACCACCGACCGACCCCTTCATCACCCCTCAGGAGAGACGACATGTGCGGAGCGAAGGCCGGCGGCCCGGACGCCTCGACGATCAAGCCCGGTGAGACCACGATCCAGGGCCAGGTGACGCGTGACGGCGAGCCGGTGACGGGCTATGTCCGGCTCCTGGACTCGACCGGTGAGTTCACCGCGGAGGTTCCGACCTCGGCGACGGGGCAGTTCCGCTTCTACGCGGCCGAGGGCACGTGGACCGTTCGCGCGCTCGTGCCGGGTGGCACGGCCGACCGCACGGTCGTCGCCCAGCAGGGTGGGCTGGCAGAGGTCGCGATCGCGGTCTGAGGCGGTACGCGAGAGCGGTACCCGAGCAGTACCTGATAGGCCGGAGGGCCGCACCCCGTCGGGGGTGCGGCCCTCCGCGCCGTTCGGGCCTACGCTGGACTTATGTTGGCACGACGGCGTCATGTCTACTTCGCCATGATGGGCACGTGCATCGGGCTCTTCGTCCTGGCCTGGGGCGTCGTGCGCCTGTGGTCCGTGCCGGTCGCCGTGGGCATGTGCGTGGTCGCCATGCTGATCCCGCCGGTCGCCGCGATGGTGGCGAACCGGCGAGGCCCGGACGACCGCTGGTGGGACGACCCGTCCGGCGACCCCAAGTCCGACGACTGGTGGGACGAACTGGACGGCAAGAAACGGCGTCCCTGAGCCGCGGGGCCCGGGCTTGCCCGTCGCGCGCGTGCCCTGGGGCCTGCGCCCCCAGACCCCCGCTTCGGCCCTGAAGGGGCCTCGTCCTCAAACGCCGGACGGGCTGAGAAATGCGACCCGCGTCGAGAAGGCGCCGTCCCCACGGGTGGGTCGGGGATCGGGACGGCAATCGCTCGGCCTCGGACGCCGGACGGGCTGACAGATGCGGGCCGGCGCCAAGACTGGATTACGCCAGTGCCCGACCCAGCACCCACACCACCGGTGCCGCCGTGGCCAGCGGCAGGGCGACGCCCGCTGTGAAGTGGACGAAGCGGGACGGGTAGTCGTAGGCCGCTACTCGGTGGCCGATGAGGGCGCAGGCCGCCGCTGCCGCGCCCAGCAACGCGCCCTTGGGGCCGTAGTCCGTCAGGCCGCCTACCGCGATGCCCGCGCCGGCCGCGGCCAGGAGCGAGACGATCAGGGAGGCCGGGGTCGGTAGTGGGAGGGCGCGGGCCAGGATGGCTACCGCTGCCGCCGCCGCGCCTACCGTGACCGCTTCCGGGTCGGCCGCCAGGTAGCCCGTCGCGATGATCGCCAGGGCCGCTGACGCGACGCTCGCCATCAGGCCGTACATCCGCTCGTCCGGGTCGGCGTGGGAGCGGAGTTGCAGGACCAGGGAGAGCAGGACCCAGACGCCCAGGGTGCCGAGGATGGCCGCCGGGCCGTTCTCGCGGCCCGCCGTCAGCAGGGCCACGTCCGCCACCAGCGCGCCCAGGAACGCCAGCGCGATGCCCTGGCGGGCCGGCCACATGCCGTTCAGGCGGAACCAACCCGCCGCCGTGACCCCCTGGAGTGCGATCAGGGGGATGAGGAGGGCGTACGAGCCTGCCGCTGCCGTCGCCGACAGGAGGACACCCAGCAGCGCCGTGAGGGCCGCCGGCCGCATGCCCGGGTCGATGATCGGGGAGCGGCCCTCCAGGCGGGCGCGTTGGGCGTCCGTGATGCGGGCGTTGCCCGCGACGGTGGCCGGGCCGTAGGTGGCGGCGGAGGCGTCCGTCGCGGGAGGTTCGGGGGCGGGGGGCGGCGCGGGTGCCATCGGTGCCTGCTGCCAGGGCTGGGGCTCGTTGCCGTATGCGCCGTGGGGCGGGGGTGTCTGCGGGGGCAGGTATGCCGTGTCCGCCGGGGCCACCGGCTGGTGGACCTGGGTCTCCCAGGTCTGGCCCTGCCACTGCTGCGTGTACTGCTGGGCGGCGTGCGGGTCGTCGTAGCCCTGCTGGCCCGGCCACTGCTGCTGCGGCTGCTGCTGGGGTTGCTGCGGCGGCTGCTGTTGCTGGGGTTGCTGCTGGTACGGGTCGTAGCCCTGGTACCTGGGGTCGTACGGCTGGTCGGTCATCGTCACCCTCCTGCGAACGGCGGGAGCACCTCGACCGTGCCGCCGTCGGCCAGCCGTACCGTCTCATGTCCGCGGGTGCCCACGGGGTCACCGTCGATGAGGAACGAGCATCGGCGCAGGACGCGCGCGAGTTCGCCGGGGTGTCGCCCACGCACGGCGTCGAGCGCCTCGGCGAGCGTGCCCGCGTCGTACGGCTCCTCGGCCACCCCGGCCGCGGCCTTCGCGGCGGCCCAATAGCGCACCGTCACCTTTGGCATCCGGATACCGGTTCCTCTGTCGGTCGGCTGTGTACTCGGCTGTGTACCCCGTCAGGCTAGCCCGCCTTGGCGACAGCCCAGTCCCCGATGCGGTCCAGCAGCTCGTCGCTGACCGCGTGTTCCGCGTGGCCCATGGGTTCCATCCACAGCTCGGCGTGGCCGGCGGCGGCCTCGGCCAGCATCTTGGGGTGGTCGACCGGGAAGTAGCCGTCGCGGTCGCCGTGGACGATGAGGAGGGGGGTGGGAGCGATCCTCGGGACCGCCTCGACCGGGGAGAGCGGGACCGGGTCCCAGTCGCGGTGGTGGATTCGGGTGTGCAGGCCGTAGCGGCTCACCAGGCGGCCCTCGGGGCGCGTCACCAGCCAGTGCAGGCGGCGCATGGGGGCGGTGCCTCGGTAGTACCAACGGGCCGGCGCACTCACCGAAACCACCGCGTCCGTACGCGCTTCCGTGCGCCCCGCGCGCCCCGAACCGTCCGCGTCACCCTGTCCGTCTCCGCCGCCGTACAGCGCCGCGTGCCGCAGCACCACCGAACCGCCCATCGAGAAGCCGACGGTGACCACGCGCGCGTGGCCGAGTTCACGTGCCCACGCGACCGCCGCCGCCAGATCGAGGACCTCGCGGTCGCCCACGGTGGAGCTCCCGCCGGACGCCCCGTGACCCCGGAAGGAGAAGGTGACCACGGGCGCGTACTGCGCGAACGCCTCCGCCACCCGCCGTACGTGCGGCTTGTCCACGTCACCCGTGAAACCGTGGGCCACGACGAACGCGAGATCAACGGACGATGGCGTGGAAGCGTCGTATACGGACGTGCACGGGTCGTATACGGAATCGATCGTCACCCCGTCGTCGGTGTGCAGAAACGTCCGCAAAGGTGTACGTCTGATCGTCTCAGAGTTCGGACGAATGGTGGAACGTGCCACATGACCTGCCGGACCAGTGCTCATGTGGGCTATTCTGCTCGGCAGAGGACTCGGGCAGCGAAGCCCCCGGGTCCTTTTGTGCTTTCGGAAGCGTTGTATACGAAGCGGGAAACGCAAGGTGACCGCTGGTGTACGGGTCTTCGGGAGCACAGCGCAGTGCCGCACCGCACACGTCCTCGCAGGGACCGAGGAGGAACCAGACGTATGAGTTCTCTGCTGCTCCTGACCAATGCCCTCCAGCCGTCGACGGAGGTGCTCCCCGCCCTCGGACTGCTGCTGCACAACGTGCGGGTCGCCCCGGCCGAGGGCCCCGCTCTAGTCGACACCCCAGGTGCCGACGTCATCCTCATCGACGGCCGGCGGGACCTCCCGCAGGTGCGCAGCCTGTGCCAGCTGCTGCGCTCCACCGGCCCCGGCTGTCCACTCATCCTGGTCGTCACCGAGGGCGGCCTCGCGGCCGTCACCGCCGACTGGGGCATCGATGACGTGCTTCTCGACACGGCCGGTCCGGCCGAGGTCGAGGCGCGGCTCCGGCTCGCCATGGGCCGGCAGCAGATCGTCAACGACGACTCCCCCATGGAGATCCGCAACGGCGACCTGTCGGTCGACGAGGCGACGTACAGCGCGAAGCTCAAGGGCCGGGTCCTCGACCTGACCTTCAAGGAGTTCGAGCTGCTGAAGTACCTCGCGCAGCACCCGGGCCGCGTCTTCACGCGCGCTCAGCTGCTGCAGGAGGTGTGGGGCTACGACTACTTCGGTGGCACCCGGACCGTCGACGTCCACGTACGACGGCTGCGCGCCAAGCTCGGACCCGAGCACGAGTCGCTGATCGGGACCGTCCGGAACGTGGGTTATCGATTCGTTACCCCCGAGAAGGTCGACCGTGCCGCCGAGGAGGCCAAGGCCAAGGCGGCCCGGGCAAAGGCGGAGGATGCGGACGAGACACCCGCCCTGGAGGACACCGAGGTCCACGTCGAGGCGTAGCGGAGGTGTGGGCAGGGCATGGTCCCCCTACCGGGGACGCTCCCGGGGCCGGGAGCAGCGAGGCAAGCTTCCTCACGCCCTGCCCAGAGCGGGTCTCTCCGCGTAGACTCCGCGCGTGGCCAAGGTAACCAGGGATGATGTGGCGCGGCTGGCGGGTACGTCGACTGCCGTGGTCAGCTATGTCATCAACAACGGACCCCGGCCGGTCGCCCCGGCCACGCGCGAGCGTGTCCTCGCCGCGATCAAGGAGCTGGGGTACCGACCCGACCGAGTCGCCCAGGCGATGGCGTCCCGGCGCACGGACCTCATAGGCCTGATCGTCCCGGACGCCCGCCAGCCCTTCTTCGGCGAGATGGCACACGCGGTCGAACAGGCCGCCTCCGAGCGCGGCAAGATGGTGCTGGTCGGCAACTCCGACTACATCGGCGAGCGCGAGGTCCACTATCTGCGCGCGTTCCTCGGGATGCGCGTCTCCGGACTCATCCTCGTCAGCCACGCGCTCAACGACAACGCCGCCGCGGAGATCGATGCCTGGGACGCCCGGGTGGTCCTGCTGCACGAGCGGCCCGAGGCCATCGACGACGTCGCCGTCGTCACCGACGACCTGGGCGGCGCCCACCTCGCCGTGTCCCATCTCCTGGAGCACGGCTACGAGTACGTCGCCTGTATGGGCGGCACCGCCGAGACGCCCGCCGTCGGTGACCCGGTCTCCGACCACGTCGAGGGCTGGCGGCGCGCGATGGAGGAGGTCGGCAAGCCCACCGAGGGCCGGCTGTTCGAGGCGCCGTACAACCGCTACGACGCCTACCGGATAGCGCTGGAGATCCTCGGCGGACCCCGGCGCCCGCCCGCGATCTTCTGCTCCACCGACGACCAGGCGATCGGCGTGCTGCGCGCGGCGCGCGAGCTGCGCATCGACGTGCCGGGCGAGCTGGCGGTGGCCGGCTTCGACGACATCAAGGAAGCGGCCCTGACGGACCCGCCGCTGACAACGATCGCATCGGACCGCTCGGCGATGGCCCGCGCGGCCGTGGACCTCGTCCTCGACGACGGACTGCGGGTGGCCGGCTCCCGGAGCGAGCGGCTGAAGGTGTTCCCCTCCCGACTGGTGACGCGACGCTCGTGCGGGTGCGCGGCCTGATCGTCTGAGGGGTTCGTCCGGCCGTATGAGGGGTTTCCGCGGCCCGTATGAGGGCTTTCTGAGAGACCCCTCCCCGGTGCCTGGGTCGGCTTTATATCGGGCATACGAGGTTCTGCCGGGCTTCTCAGCGGGCACTCAGGGAGCTCTCATGGTCGGGCGACATGCTCATTGTCATGACCGAGAGCCTCCGCCGCAGCGGCGAGTACGAGAACCCGTACCAGGGCGAGCAGCAGCAGAACGCGTACGCCCAGCAGCAGAACGCCTCCTCCCCTGTGAACCCGGAGTGGCCGCCCCCGCCCGCGCAGCCGCCCGTTCACCAGCAGCCGGTCCAGCAGCCTCCGGTGGAGCCGGTCACCGTCGAGCCCGGCACGACGGTCTGGCCCGCCCAGTCCTCGCACGCCTCCGCTCCGGCCGGCTTCACCGCCGACGGTGCCGGGGCCGGGTACGGCGGTGACGGCAACGGCGGCGGTACGGCCGTGATGACCGCCGTACCCGCCGAGCCGGGCGGCGCCGCGCCGCACGCGAAGAAGCGGACCCGGGGCCCCATCGCCCTGCTGGCCGCCGTCGCGATCGTGGCCGCCGCGGTGGGCGGCGGTACCGCCTACGCCTTCCAGGAGCTGGCCGGCACCGACACGGTCGCCACCAGCTCGACGACCACCAGCGTCGTGCCGTCCAGCAAGAAGGGCGACGTCGCCACCATCGCCGCGACCGTCAGCCCGAGCGTGGTCGAGATCAGCGCCACCTCGAACGCCGGTCAGTCCACCGGCGCCGGCGTGATCATCACCAGCGACGGCGAGATCGTCACCAACAACCACGTCATCTCCGGCGCCAGCACGATCAAGGTGCAGACCAGCGACGGCAAGAGCTACACCGCGAAGGTCGTCGGCACCGACAGCAAGAAGGACCTCGCCCTGATCAAGCTGGAGAACGCCTCCGGCCTCAAGGCGGCCACCCTCGGCAACTCCGCCGGTGTGCAGGTCGGCGACCAGGTCGTCGCGATCGGCTCCCCCGAGGGCCTGACCGGCACAGTCACCAGCGGCATCGTCTCCGCCCTCAACCGTGACGTGACCGTCTCGACCGACGAGAGCCAGAGCCAGGGGCAGGGCCAGGGCGACGACCAGTGGCCCTTCCAGTTCGGCGGCCAGCAGTTCAACGGCGACACCGGCTCGTCCACCACGACCTACAAGGCGCTGCAGACCGACGCCTCGCTCAACCCGGGCAACTCCGGCGGCGCGCTGATCGACGCGAACGGCAACATCATCGGCATCAACTCCGCGATGTACTCGGCCGCTTCGTCGGCCTCCTCCACCGACGCCGGCAGCGTCGGCCTCGGCTTCGCCATCCCGATCAACACCGTCAAGTCCGACCTGGCCACACTGCGGGCCGGCGGCAGCGACAGCTGACCTTCGTTTCCTCGGCAACCAGCAGGGAGTACGTCATGAAGATCCAGCAGGTTTCGCACACCGGCGCCGCCACCGGCGCGGCCGACTCCGGCCTCGCCCTCGCGGTGGCGTACGAGCTGCACGCACCGGCGACCCGGGCCCCCGAGGTGGCGGTCGCGCACGGCGCCGGCCGCCGCGCCACGGCCCCGGCCCGCGCCCGTCGCCGCACCGCGACCCGCGGCTGAGTTCCGTCCCGCTCCGCCCTTTACGCACCCGCAGGGAAACATGCGAGGCTGATGACATTCAGCCCATGTCGTCCCACCGCACCCGAGGAATCCGAAGCCCATGAGCCCCGCCGATGGCGACCGTGACCCCCAGCGCATCCTGATCGTCGACGACGAGCCGGCCGTGCGCGAAGCACTCCAGCGCAGCCTCGCCTTCGAGGGGTACGACACCGAGGTCGCCGTGGACGGCGCGGACGCCCTGGAGAAGGCCACGGCCTACCAGCCCGACCTGGTCGTCCTCGACATCCAGATGCCGCGCATGGACGGCATGACCGCCGCGCGCCGCATGCGGGGCGCGGGCACGACGACACCGATCCTCATGCTGACCGCCCGTGACACGGTCGGCGACCGCGTCACCGGGCTCGACGCGGGCGCCGACGACTACCTCGTCAAGCCCTTCGAACTCGACGAACTCTTCGCCCGCATCCGCGCGTTGCTGCGGCGCAGCTCCTACGCTGCCGCCGCGGGCGCCGCCCAGGAGGACGAGGCACTCACCTTCGCGGACCTCCGGATGGATCTGGCGACGCGGGAGGTGACGCGGGCGGGGCGGCCGGTGGAACTGACCCGGACCGAGTTCACCCTGCTGGAGATGTTCATGGCGCATCCGCGCCAGGTGCTCACGCGCGAGCAGATCCTGAAGGCGGTCTGGGGCTTCGACTTCGAACCGTCGTCGAACTCGCTGGACGTGTATGTGATGTACCTGCGCCGGAAGACGGAGGCCGGGGGTGAGCCTCGGCTGGTGCACACGGTGCGGGGTGTGGGGTACGTGTTGCGGCAGGGTGGGGCGGAGTGAGGAAGGTTCTACGCCGGTTCCAGACACTGCCGATCCGGGCCCGGTTGTCGATGCTGGTCGCTGCGGCTGTCGCGTTCGCGGTGGCGGCGGTGTCGGTTACGTGCTGGTTCATCGTGCAGGGGAAGTTGTACGACCAGATCGACAACGAGCTTCAGACCCAGGCCGCCCGCCCGCAGCAGCGCAGCGTCATGGACGCCATCAACAACTGCAACCAGACCAATCCCTCGACGACCGACGAGGGCGGGCTGCGCGCGCCGTCCGAGTACTACTTCCAGCTGATCAAGTCGAACGGCGAGTCCTGTGTCCCCTCGGACTCTCCCGGCACGGTCAAGGCCGTCGGCGCCGACACGAACGTCGCCAAGAAGCCCAACGACGGCTACGGCTCCCTGCACAACGGCACCGACACCGACGGCAAGGACGTACGGGTACTGACGGTCCCCCTGGTGACCTTCAATGAAGCCGGCCAGCAAGTGGTGGTCCAGGGCGTGGCCGTTCTGTACGCCTTCCCGCTGAAGGGCACGCAGTCCACTCTCAACGAACTGGCTCTGATCCTCCTCGCCGTCTCCGGCGTCGGAGTGCTCGGCGCCGGCGCGGCCGGGCTCGCCGTGGCCCGCGCGGGCCTGCGACCCGTCGACAAGCTCACCGAAGCCGTCGAACAGGTCGCGCGCACGGAGGACTTGAGCATCCGCATCCCGGTCGAGGACGACAGCGAGGACGAAGTCGCCCGCCTCTCCCGCTCCTTCAACTCGATGACCTCCTCCCTGGCCAGCAGCCGCGAGCTCCAGCAGCAGCTGATCGCGGACGCCGGTCACGAACTGCGCACCCCCCTCACCTCCCTCCGTACGAACATCGAACTCCTCACCCGCAGCGAGGAGACCGGTCGCCCCATCCCGGAGGCGGACCGCAAGGCGCTGCTCGCCTCGGTGAAGGCGCAGATGACCGAACTGGCCGCCCTGATCGGCGACTTGCAGGAGCTGTCCCGCTCCGAAGGCCAGCGCGGCGAACGCGTGCAGTTCGTGTCGATGCAGGACACCGTCGAGGCGGCGCTGCGAAGGGCCCGGCTGCGCGGACCGGAGTTGACCATCAACGCCGACCTCCAGTCCTGGTACGTCCGGGCGGAGCCGTCGGCGTTGGAGCGGGCGGTGGTCAACATCCTCGACAACGCGGTGAAGTTCAGCCCCGAGGGCGGCACGATCGAGGTGCAGCTCGGCGACGGCGTCCTGACCGTCCGCGACCACGGCCCCGGCATCCCCGCCGAGGACCTCCCGCACGTCTTCGACCGCTTCTGGCGCTCCCCCAGCGCCCGCGCCCTCCCCGGCTCCGGCCTCGGCCTGTCCATCGTCGCCCGCACGATCCAACAGGCCGGCGGCGAGGTCACCCTGGCCCACGCACCCGGCGGCGGCACGGTGGCGACCGTACGGGTGCCCGGGGCGCCGACACCGCCGCCGGCCGACCCGCAGTAGGCGCGGGGGCGGATGCCAGGGGTGTCGAGCGCGAGTACGGGCGGCGCAGACCCGTGTCGTGGGGACGGCGCGACTTCCTGGTGATCACCGTGGGCTACCTGGTGAGTTCGACCCCGCGGGACTCCACGACGCCCGGTGGGCCAGGGCGCTCTTCCTGGGATCCCTGCTGACGCTGCTCGGCGTAGCCGCGGCGGCGGGCCTGGCACGACGTCTACGACATCCGGATCGAGCCCGCTCCGACGCGGCGCGAGGACGGCCCGCGCCTACCGACCTTCCTCTACGACAACGACGGCCGCCGCGTCCAGCTCCTCCAGCTCGACGACCGGCAGTCGCCGGACCTCGACACCGAGGTCGCCGATCCGCGTACCGCCGCCGCCCGGCACCGCGGCACCGGCTGGGAGCCGCGCCCCGGGGCCGAGGACCGCGTCCGGCGTCGCGTGGGACACCGCACGGCGTGGGTGCGGGCGCTCAACGGGGCTCTGTTCGTCCTGCTCGCCGCCCTGCCGCACTGGTGTTGGGAGTCCCAGGTGCCCTGGTATCTGCGGGAGACCTCACCGGTTCCCCCAGCTCACCCATAACCGCCTGCCAGGTCCCGCACAGCCGCTCGCCCCACCGTGTTCGAATGGCGCGGAAGATTCTGCTGGCCGACGACGACGAGGCCGTGCGAGACGGGGTCGGGCGGCTGCTGAGGTTCGAGGGGTACGAGACCGTCCTCGCGGGGGACGGCCGGGCCGCTCTCGACCTGATCGGGGTGCCCGAGGGGGAGCCCGATCTCGTCCTGATGGACGTGACCATGCCGGAGCTGGACGGGCTGGCCGCGACGCGGCGGATCCGGGCCTCCGGGTGCATGGTCCCGATCCTGATGCTCACCGGCCGGCACGCGGTCGGCGACCGGATCGTCGCCCTCGACAACGGCGCCGACGACTACCTGATGAAGCCCTTCGCCACGGAGGAACTCCTCGCCCGGGTACGGGCGTTGCTGCGCCGCGCCCCGCGCAGGTCCGCCGCCGATCCGAAGCGGGACCAGCGGCTCGACTTCCAGGACCTCGCGATGGACCTGCGGACGCGGACCGTCACCCGTGACGGCCGGCCGCTCGGGCTCACCAAGACCGAGTACCTGCTGCTCGAATACCTGATGCGGCATCCGGCGAGGGTGCTCAGCCGATCGCAGATCCTCAAGGACGTCTGGGGCTTCGACTTCGAACCGACGTCGAACACGCTGGACGTGTACGTGATGTACCTGCGGCGCAAACTGGAGAGCCGCGGCGAACCGCGGCTCATCCAGACCGTGCGGGGGCTCGGCTACTCGCTCCGGGTCACCACCTGAGGATCATCGTCTCGTCCAGCGCCGGCGGCAGGTCCGCCACCGCGTCCGGCAGCGGTTCGGCGAGCGCCGTGTAGGCGCCGTCGGCAGCCAGGAGTTCCTTGTGAGAGCCGGACTCCACCAGCCGGCCGCGGTCGACGACCAGGATGCGGTCCGCGTCCGGCGCGAGGCTCAGATCGTGCGTGATCATGATCGTCGTACGGCCCGCCATCAACTTGCGCAGGGGCTGCACCACTTGGCGGGCGGCCACCGCGTCCAGGCCCGCCGTCGGTTCGTCCAGGACGAGGACCGGTGCGGAGCGGAGCATGGCGCGGGCGATGGCGATGCGCTTGAGCTGGCCGCCGGAGAGGGCGGCCGTGCCGGGGGCGAGGTGGGTGTCGTAGCCCTCGGGCAGGGCGGTGACGAAGTTGTGCGCCGCCGCCTCGCGGGCCGCCTGCTCGATCTCCGCGTCGCTCGCGCCGGGGCGCCCGCAGGCGATGTTCTCGCGGATCGTGCCGTTCAGGATGAGCGTCTCCTGGGGCAGCAGCGCCACCTTCTCGCGCAGGAACTCCAGCCGCAGGTCGCGCAGCGGGACGCCGTCCAGGGTGATCACGCCCTGCGAGGGGTCGTAGAAGCGGGTCAGCAGTTTGGACAGGGTGGACTTGCCGGCGCCGCTGGCCCCGGTGACGATCACCAGCTCGCCGGGTCCCGCGCGGAAGGTGACGTCGCGCAGGGAGGCGCGGAGGGACTCGGGGTAGCGGAAGGAGACGTCGTGGAAGCCGACCCAGCCGCGCACGGGCCACTCGGCGACCGGTTCCGCGGGGTCGGTGACGGCCGGGCGGGTGTCGAGGATCTCGTTCAGGCGCTGGGCGCCGGCGGTGGCGGCGGTGAGGGTGAGGCCGAGCTGGCCGAGGCTGCGGACCGGCGGGTAGAGGTAGCCGATGAAGGCGGCGAAGGCCAGCAGTTGTCCGAGGGTCATGCGGCCCGCGGAGATCTCCCACACGCCGAGGCCGATCACCGTGAGGACGCAGAGCGTCTCTACGACCTCGACGAACTGCTCGTACATCTCGCTCAGTCGGGCCCCGCGGACCGATGCCTTCATCCAGGCCCGGGCCTCGACGTCGAGCCGCTTCTCCTCGTCGCGGCGGCGGTTGTAGGCCTGGGTGAGGACGACGTTGCCGAGGGACTCCTCGACCACGGACGTGATCGCGCCGTCGGCGACCCGTTCGTCCCGGGAGGCGTTGCGGATCCGGCCGGAGAAACGGCGGGCGGCGAGCAGGAAAAGGGGCGCCAGGACGAAGGTGACCAGGGCCAGGTCCCAGCGCAGATAGAGGGCGGCGCAGGAATAGAAGACCGCCGAGAAAGCGGCCGAGACCGTGCCGACCACACCGGAGACGACCATCTGCTCGATGGCCTCGACATCGCCGGTGAGCCGCTCGACGAGGTCGCCCTGGCGGTGCTTCTGGAAGAAGTCGGGGGGCAGGTCCTGGACATGCCGGAAGACGCCCGCGCGTAGCCGCAGGACGAATCTCTCCGCGGTCCAGGTGGCAAGGGAGTTGCCGAGGTAGCCGACCAGTGCGCCGAGTGCGGCCACGGCCAGCCAGGCGCCGGCCGGGCCCCAGAAGGCGGAGAGCGAACCGGCCTTCAGGGCGTTGTCGGTGAGCTCCGCGAACAGCAGGATCGAGGCGGTCTCGGCGAGCGCGGACACCACCACGCACCCGATGATCGCCAGCAGCCATCTGCGGTCGCCGCGGGTCAGCGGCCAGAAGCGCCGGAAGGCCTCGCGCACTTCCCTCATGGTCTACAACTCCCTTTTCGGGATCGGGGCCGGACATGGCCGAGGCGGGGCCCCGGTCGGGCGACTCTCCGACCGGTGACCCCGCCTCGTGGCGGGCCTCAGCCCTTGTGCGCGACGGGGCGCTTGGGGGCGGGCTTCTTCGGCGCCGGCTTCTTGGGGGCCGGAGCGGGCTTGTGGGCCTTCTTTACCGGGGTGATCTTATGGAAGCTCATCGCGGTCTCCTCAGGTTTCGGTTTCGGTTTCGGTTTTGCGTGTCGTTCGTTCTCGACATGGAAAACACTACGGCATTTCCGAAGCCAAAAAAGCCTTTCCGCCTTAGACCTCGATAAGGATAGATAGGAATTGCCTCTGAAAATAAACTCTCAGAGAAATCGCGGAACCGAACCCCCACTCACACAGGTTTTATGCAGCACATGCGAAAGGCGACCGCGTCGAGAAACGCGGTCGCCTTCGGAGATGTCGCAGGTGGAGCGAGAGACTACTGCACGATCGTGATCCGGTTCGGCGTCGGCGGCGCGAGCGGGCTGCTCGCCGACGAGTTGGCCGTCATGTACTGCTCCAGGGCCGTCAGGTCGTCCGTACCGACCAGGTCGCCGGTGCCCAGGCCGAGCGTGGTGAAGCCGTCGCCGCCGCCCGCGAGGAAGCTGTTGGTGGCGACGCGGTAGGTGGCGGCCGGGTCGATCGCCACGCCGTTCAGCTTGATGGAGTCCGTGACGACCCGGTCCGCGCCGGTCTTCGTCAGGTCCAGCGTGTAGGCCAGGTTGCCGGACGGCTGCAGGATCTTCGGCGCGCTCGCGTTCGACCCGCTGACCTGCTCCTTGAGCACCTGGATCAGCTGGGCGCCGGTGAAGTTCTGCAGGTTCACGGTGTTGGCGAACGGCTGCACGGTGAAGCCCTCGGCGTAGGTGACCACCCCGTCGCCCTCGGCGCCCGTGGTCGCGTAGGTGAGGCCCGCCCGGACCCCGCCCGGGTTCATCAGCGCGAGGTCGGTCTCCGCGTCGAGCGTCCTGCCGTACGCCAGTTGCGCGTCCGCGATCAGGTCACCCATCGGGGACTCGGTGCCGGTGCTCGGGACGTCGGCGGAGATGTAGCCGATCGCGCGGTTGCCGATGGGAGCGGCCAGGGTGTTCCACCTGCCGATCAGGCTGGTCATGTCGGCCGCCTTGGGGACGGTCCGGGTGACCACGTGGTTGGCCGACTTGACCGACGTACGGGCGATGTCACCGGTGCGACGGTCATAGGTGAGCGTGGTGTCCGTGTAGAGCCGGCCGAAGGACGCGGCCGAGGTGACCATGCGGGGGTTGCCCGCCGGGTCCGGGACCGTGCAGACGTACGCGGCGTGCGTGTGACCGGTGACCAGGGCGTCGACCGACGGCGAGATGTTCTTCGCGATGTCGACGATCGGTCCGGAGACACCGCTGCCCGCGCCCGAGGCGTCGCAGTTGTAGTTGTACGAGCCGGAGGCGGGCAGGCCGCCCTCGTGGATGAGCGCCACGATGGACTTCACGCCCTGCTTCTGCAGCTCCTTGGCGTACTTGTTGATCGTCTCGACCTCGTCCTTGAACTTGAGGCCCTTGACGCCCTCGGCGGAGACGACACCCGGGGTGTCCTCCAGGGTCACGCCGATGAAGCCGATCTTGACGTCCTTCTTCTTCCAGACGTAGTACGGCTTGAGGATCGGCTTGTTGGTCTTCTCGTCCAGGACGTTGGCCGCCAGGTAGGGGAAGTCGGCGCCCTTGAACTTCTTGTCCGTGTAGCAGCCCGCGGTGGGGTGGCAGCCGCCGTTCTGCAGACGGGCCAGTTCCTTGGCGCCCTCGTCGAACTCGTGGTTGCCCACCGAGGTGACGTCCAGGTCCAGCTTGTTCAGCGCCTCGATGGTGGGCTCGTCGTGGAAGAGGCCCGAGATCAGCGGGGAGGCGCCGACCATGTCGCCGCCGGCCGCGGTGACGGAGTACGCGTTGCCCTTGCGGGCCTCGCGCAGATGGGTGGCGAGGTACTCCACGCCGCCCGCGTCGATGGTCTTCGTGGTGCCGTCCGCCTGGAGTTCGGTGACGCGGCCCGACGAACCCGCCGGGGGCTCCAGGTTGCCGTGCAGGTCGTTGAAGGACAGCAGCTGGACGTCCTGGTAGCGGCTCGGCCGCGGCTTGCCGTGGTGACCGTGCCCGCTGTCGTGCGCGTCCGCCGGGATCGCGGCACCGAGGGCGCCCACGGTGGCGAGCGCGGCGCCCGCGGTCAGGATTCGGTACGCCCGTCTGCGGCGCGGATACGGCTGGGAAGTGGCTGGCATGCGCCCCCCTGTGGGTCTGCTGAGGAAGTGGCCCCGTCCGGGCGCAGCCTAGGGTCAACGCGCGTAGCGCGACAGGGGTTTCCGGGTTACATCCTGGTTTCCCTTTGCCCTTCTCTTTGCGGCCACTTTGCCGGTACCTCCGCTTACCCTCATACGCATGACCAGCGACGACACCGCCGGGTCCGACGGGACCCGCACCATCGAGAACCTCACCGCGCTCACCCCGCAGCAGACCGAGGCGGTGCTCGCGCTGCTCGCCGAGGCCGCCCGGCAGGACGGACAGCAGGCGGTGTCCGAACAGGGCCGGCTCCAACTGCGCGGCGGCGAGCGCACGGGCGTGACCCACCTCCTGCTGAGCGTCGGCGACGAGCTCGTCGGCTACGCGCAGTTGGAGGACACCGACCCGGTGGAGGCGCCGGCCGCCGAGCTGGTCGTGCACCCCGCGCACCGCGGGCACGGACACGGGCGGGCGCTGGGCTCGGCGCTGCTCGGCGCGTCCGGCAAGCGGCTGCGGGTGTGGGCCCACGGCGGCCACTCCGCCGCGCGGCACCTCGCGCAGGTCCTGGGGCTCACGCTCTTCCGCGAACTGCGGCAGATGCGGCGCCCGTTGACCGACCTGGACCTGCCCGACCCGGTGCTGCCCGAGGGCGTCACGGTTCGTGCCTTCCGGCCCGGCGTCGACGACTCGGCCTGGCTCGCGGTGAACTCCGCGGCGTTCGCCCACCATCCCGAGCAGGGGTCCCTCACGCAGCGGGACCTCGACGACCGGATGGCGGAGGCGTGGTTCGATCCCGCCGGGTTCTTCCTCGCCTTCCGCGGCGACGAACTCATCGGCTTCCACTGGACGAAGGTCCACGCGGAGGAGGGGCTCGGCGAGGTGTACGTGGTCGGGGTGCGGCCGGGGGCGCAGGGCGGCGGTCTGGGCAAGGCCCTGACGACGATCGGGCTTCGCCATCTCGCGGGTGAGGCGCTGCCGACGGCGATGCTTTACGTGGACGCCGATAACAAGGCGGCGGTGTCTGTGTACGAGCGGTTGGGGTTCGTCACGTACGAGACGGATCTGATGTACCGCACGGAGACGTGAGCGTCACCGGGGGCTGCGCCCCCAGACCCCGCTTCGGCCTGAACGGCCTCGTCCTCAAGCGCCGGACGGGCTGAAAGACACAGACCGACGTCTCACTCGCTCCGGCATGCACAGTCCCCACACCACCACCGCCCCCGCCAGCACCATCGCCCACCGATCGTGCGCCGTCGCCCACCGCTTGTCCTCCACCGCCACGAACAGCGCCCAACTCTCCGGCAGCAGCAGCGGGGTGAGGATCGCGAGGACCAGGAGGCCGGCCGCGACCGCCTGCCCCGGTTCCGCCTGGTCCGTCAGCCGGATCGCGGCCGTCGCTCCGGCGAGCGCGAGCGCGCAGGCCGCCCCCGCCTCCAGGGTGATGTCACCGACCGGAGGGCGGACGGACGACGGGACGAGCAGCAGCACCGCCGTCCACCACGAGGCGACGACCGGGAGGACGAGCGCTAGCCGCAGCCCGGCCCGCACCGGTCGCCGTACCGGCACCGCGGCGGTGGTGTGCCGGGCCGGGTCGTCCAGGACGAAGGCCAGCCCTAGGGCGATGACGAGGGCGGCGGTCCGCAGGAGGTTGACGGTCAGCCAGGTGGACGGCGCGTCCGCGATGCGGGTCACCCCGGCGAGCAGCAGCGCCAGGGCACCGCTCGCCAACAGCGCCCGCCAGGGCAGGGACCGCCATACGGGGAGCGTCAACTCCCGGATCAGGCCTCGCACTTGTCGCCCCCTCTCGTGAACGCGCCGCCGTCACGCAGCGAGCCGACAACCGCCCGCCTGCTCGCCCCGGCACCCGAGACGCGGGGCACCCACCCTGCCGGGAGCCTCAACTCACCGATCAGCCCTCGCACTTCTCGTCCTTCTCCTTCGGCACCGGCACACCCAGCAGCTCGGCGGCGCGCGCGGACGTCACCTTCGGGGAGGTCAACTCCGCCCAGTGCGCCTTGACCTGGGCGGCGACCGTCGCGCGGGGCTTGCCCAGCAGTTCGCGCACGACGGTCGTCGGGGCCGCGCCCATGGACAGCGGTTCGGTCCGGGAGACGACGATGGCCGAACCGGTGTCGCTGTCGTCGAGGCGGACGTTGCGCAGGGACTGCACCGGGTCGTCCTGGCCGGCCAGGGCGAGCCACATGACGGTGACCATGCGGCCGTCGCACAGCGCGCTCATCCCCTTCTCGTCGCCCGCGACCAGCACACCGGCGACGGCGACCGAGAACTCGGGGACGCGGTTGCCGCCCCAGGCGGTGCCGACGGTGACCTGATGGGGGGCGGTGGCCGGGTCGATCGCGCCGTCGCCGGTCAGGCCGTAGCGGGCCTCGATCCGCTGCCGTACGACGAGGGGCTGGTCGTGGGCGGTGCCGCCGGCCAGGGACCTGACCTCGTCCACGGCCTTGGCCCAGATGGCGGTCCGTGCCGTCCACTCCGGGAAGACGCAGTACGTCGATCCGTCCCGCTCGGCGCACTTCTGCGTCTTCTCCGGGGCGTTCGTGGCCTGTTCGCGGGCCGCCTGCGTCCGGCCGGGGAGGTCCACGGTCTGCGCGACACCGCCCGTCACCGCGAGGGCGAGTGCCCCGGCGGCGGCCACCCCGACCAGCCAGTTGCGCCCGGCGACCAGGACGGCGAGCAGCACCACGGTCAGCGCGAACCCGGCGAGGTAGAGGGCGTGCCAGGCGGCCGGGCGGCCGATCAGGTCGGAGGGGAGCGTGCTGCTGCTCGACTCGCTGACGATCGGCGCCAGCCAGCGCGTCCCGCGCTCGCCGGCCCCGGCGGGGAACGCCCCGGCGACGAACAGGAAGAGGAACAGCACGATGGCCAGCGGCGCGGCCATGGCCGACGGCATCAGGCGGGCCAGCAGCACACCGATCGCGCCGAACAGCAGCACCGTCAGCGGTCCGACGAGCAGTTCGGCCGGTGAGCCGCTGCCGACCGTGCCCGACTGCACTGCCGCCCAGCCGAACTGGCCGAGCACGACCAGCGCGGTGACCAGCGCCGCCGCGACGACGGACAGCGCGTGCGCCGCCGTACGCCAGCCGGGCGCCAGGACGAGGACCTCGAAGTGGCGTTCCGTGTCGTACCGCTTGGAGCGCAGCACCGCGTGGTTGGCGGACAGCAGCACCGCGAGGGCAACGAGCAGCGGGGCGGCCTGCGTTGCGCGGTCGACGTCCTGGAGCGCGGGGTAGCCGCCCTCGAAGTCGGGGGCGCGCCACACGGTCCAGCCGAGGTAGGCGGCGAACGCGACCAACACCGGGATACGGAGCAGCAGTCGGCGTGCCTCGAACAGGGTCAGGGCGATCATGGCCGCCCAGGAGCGGCGGGGACCGGGGGTCCGCACGGCCGCGGGGGCCTCTTGTGTCAGTACCGCGCTCATGCCGTCGCCACCTCCGCGCCCTTGCCGTCCAGGGTGAGCAAGTAGCCGTCTTCCAGGCTGGGTTCGACCAGGTCAGCGCCGGGCGGTGGGTCGCCGACGTTGCGGAAGGAGCCGACGCCGGTGCGCCAGCCCGCCTTCGCTCCGGGGTCGCGTTCGGCGCTGTTCCACACGTGTCCGGCGGCCCGCGCGGTCAGCTCGGCGGGGGTGCCGTCGAAGCGGACGGTGCCGGCGGCCATGACCAGGACCCGGTGGCAGAGCATCGCCACGTCCTCGGTCTGGTGGGTGGACAGCAGCACGGTCCGGCCCTCGCCGGCCCGGGCGATCAACTCCCGGAAGCGCATGCGCTGTTCGGGGTCCAGACCGACGGTCGGCTCGTCCAGGACGAGGAAGCCGGGGTCGCCGACGAGGGAGGCGGCGAGCGCCACCCGCTGCCGCATACCGCCGGACAGCTTCTTGATGCGCTTGCCGCGCACGTCGGCGAGGTCGACCTCGTCCAGCACGCGCCGCACCTCGCGGTGGCGGGCGGTCCGGTCGGTCAACTCCTTGAGGATCGCCACGTAGTCGACGAACTCGAAGGCCGTGAAGTCCGGGTGGAAGCCGGGCGTCTGCGGCAGATAGCCGAGCCGGCGCCGCACTTCCTGCCGCCCTGCCGCGCTGCCGGGGTCGTGCCCGAGCACGGTGAAGGCGCCGCGGTCCGCGGACACGGCGGTGGCCAGCACCCTCAACAGAGTGGTCTTTCCGGCCCCGTTGGGCCCGAGCAGCCCGGTGACGCCCTGGGTCAGCCGCAGCGACACGTCGTCGAGGGCGCGGGTACCGCCGTAGTGGAGGCTGAGCCCCGAGGCGGAGACGGTGGGTGTCATACGGCACTCCTGGAGAAGAAGACGTCGAAGCGGTCGCGGGCGAGGAAGAGCAGGCCCGCGGCGAGGGCGGCCACCGCGGCGGCGGCGCCCTGTCCGGCGGCGGTGAACTGCACGAGCGGTCCGTCGCCGCTCTCCCGGGCGATCGCGAGCAGGCCGATCCACACCCCGCCGACCAGCGAGGGCGCGAGAACCTGCCCGAGCCGCGGGGTGAGCGCGAGCCCGGTGGCGGTGAGCGCGAGGGCGGGCAGCAGCCAGGCCAGCGCGCGCAGTCCGTAGGCCGGCAGGGCGAGCGTGGCCAGGAGGTTGAGCCCGAGTCCGGTGACGAGCACGGCGACCGTACGGATCATCAGCAGCCGGAAGCCGTGCACGGGCGAGACGACCGCCATCTCGTACGTCGGGTCCAGCACGGGTCCGTACGCCAGCGCGACCCCGGCGAGCGGGAGCAGCGGCGCGAGGGCGAGAAACGCGGTGGGCGAGTCAGCCGTGTAGACCACGCCGACGGTCGCGACCAGCAGGAACACCATGGCCGCGAGCCACGAGCGGCGCAGTACCGGGGTGGCCGCGAGCAGCCGTGCGGTGTGGTCGGCGACCCCGGCCCGCACCAGCAGCCGCTCCCACAACCCCGGCCTGGGCGCGTCGAGTTCGGCGTCGATCCGGTCCCAGCCGGCGTCGACGCCCTCACTGACGGAGGCGAGCACGCCCCGGCACTCGGCGCAGCCGGTCAGGTGCGTGTCGGCGGACCAGAGCAGGGGCGGCGCCAACTCGCCCTGGGCGTAGGCCCGTAGGTCCTCGGCATCCACATGCCATGTCATGCCAGCGCCTCCCGCAGTTGCTTGCGGGCGCGCATCGCCCGCGTCTTTACCGTGCCGGCCGGAATCCCGAGCAGGACGGCCGCCTCCCGGGTGGTCAGCCCGTCGATGACCGTGGCCTGCAGGACGGCCCGCAGTTCCGGCGAGAGCCGGACGAGCGCGCCCGCCAGGTCCCCGTGCTCCACCCCCGCGAGCACGCGTTCCTCGGCGGACGCCTCGTCGCGGTGGCGCAGCCGGGCCAGCGTCTGCCGCAGCCGGCCGCGCGCCCCGTCACCGCGCAGCGCGTCGACCAGCCGCCGCGACCCGATCCGCCACAGCCACCCGGCCGCGTCACCGGTGCCGGCGGCCTCCTCCCGATAGCGGGCCTTGCCCCGCCACACCGCGAGGAACGTCTCCTGTACGACGTCGTCGACGACCCCGGCGTCGGCGCAGCGGCCGCGCAGCCGGGCGGTCAGCCAGGGGGCGTACCGGCGGTACAGCTCCTCGAAGGCGCGCCGGTCGGAGTCCGCGGCGATGGCCCGCAGCAGCTCCGCGTCGCTTCTCGTTTCGCTCACGTCTCCTCTTCGCACCGGCCCGCCCGTCCGGTTCACGAAACCACGCTTGACTTTCCGGCCCTCCCTACACCACCCTTTCACTACTCAATTAGTGAAAGGGTGGTGGAACGGGTGGTCGAGTACCGCATCGACCGGCGCTCCGGCGTCTCCACCTACGTCCAGATCGTCCAGCAGACCAAGCAGGCCCTCCGGCTGGGCCTGCTGGAACCGGGGGACAGACTGCCCACCGCACGCGAGGTGGTCGAGGCCACCGCGATCAACCCCAACACGGTCCTCAAGGCCTACCGGGAGCTGGAGCGCGAGGGCCTGGTCGAGGCCCGCCGGGGCCTGGGCACCTTCGTCCGGCGCTCACTGGGCACCGCCCCGGCCGCCGAGTCCCCGCTCCGCGACGAACTGGACGCCTGGGCCGGGAGGGCCCGCGAGGCCGGTCTCGACCGGGACGACATGGCCGCGCTCTTCACCGCCGTACTCGAAAAGCACTTCCAGGGAGACCTCACATGACCGACACCGCGGGCCTCGCCATGGAGGCGGCCGATCTGGGCAGGCGTTTCGGCCGGGCCCGGCTGTCCCCGGCCTGGGCGCTGCGCGGCTGTGCCTTCCAGTTGCCCGCCGGCCGGGTCTGCGCGGTCGTCGGCCACAACGGCGCCGGCAAGTCCACGCTGCTCGCCCTGGCCGCCGGGCTGCTGGTCCCGACCGAGGGCACGATCCGCGTGCTGGGCACGGACCCGGCATCGGCGCGGGCCCGCGTGGGTTTCGTCTCGCAGGAGAAGCCGCTGTACCCGCAGCTCACCATCGCGGAGACGCTCCGCATGGGCGCCGACCTCAACCCCGATCACTGGGACGCGGCGACCGGCGAGCGGATCGTGGCCGACGGCGACCTCGACCCGAAGTCCCGCATCCGCGCCCTCTCCGGCGGCCAGCGCACCCGAGTAGCCCTCGCCCTGGCCCTGGCCAAACGCCCCGACCTGCTCCTCCTCGACGAGCCGATGGCCGACCTCGACCCGCTGGCCCGCCACGAACTCATGGGCGTCCTCATGTCCCAGGCCGCCCAGCACGGCACCACGATCGTCATGTCCTCCCACGTCGTGGCCGAACTGGAGGGCTCCTGCGACCACCTCCTGCTGATCGGCGCGGGGCGCGTCCGCTTGTCCGGCGAGATAGACGACGTCCTGACGGCCCACGCCCGGCTGTCCGGCCCGGCGGGCACGCCCCTCGCCCCGCACACGGTCATCGAGTCCCGCACGACGGGCCGCCAACTGACCGCCCTGGTCCGCAAGTCGGGCCCCCTCCCGACAGACCTCCACCCGGCCACCCCCTCCCTGGAGGAACTGGTCCTGGGCTACCTGCGCAATCCGGGGACGTCGGTCACGACGACGTCCCCGAGCGAGAAGGCGGCGGCATGACGACGCCGTTCCACCGCCCCATCGCACCCGCAGCCACCACCCGCGGACCCGCAGCCGCCGACGGCGAACCCGCCCCACAGGGGCCACCCGCACCCGACAACGAATTCTGCACGGCTGGTGCGGGTGGGAACTCCAGGGCCGATGGCGAAGCCGAGGCCGAAGTGGCGCCCACCACCACCCCGTCCCATCACAAGAAGGCCGCGATATGACCGCCCTGTCCGTATCCGTCAACACCGGGCACCCGACATCGCCGCGCCTGCTGAGGTGGCTGGTCCGACTGCACCGCCCGGCCCTGTGGAGCTGGCTCGGCATCGTGGTCGTACTCAGCGGCGCGTTGCTGTGGCTGGGAGGCCCGCTCACCGACGCCTCGGCCGCGGCCTGGCGACAGTTCAACGCGTGCGGGATGGGCACGTGCCACTACGACCAGGACTCGATCACCCGCTACAAGGACGCCTACAACTACCTGACGTACGCCGTCCTCGTAGTGCCCTTCGCCGTCGCGGCCTGGGCCGGCGGATCACTCGTAGGCCGCGAAATGGAGAGCGGCACAGCCCAGCTGGCCTGGACCCAGGGCGTGAGCCCCACGCGCTGGCTGGCCACCAAGCTCGCCGCCCCGGCCGTCCTGGTCGCCGCGGGCACCGGCCTGCTCGCCCTGCTGCACCACTGGGCCTGGTCAGCGGGCGAGGGCCGGATCGACACGACGAAGCCCTGGTCCAGCTTCGAGACCTTCTACGCCAACGGGCCCGTGCCGGTCGCCCTGGCCCTGACCGGCCTGGCCGGCGGCGCCCTCATCGGCCTGATCGCACGGCGGTCGCTGGCCGCACTCGTCGGCGGCCTCTGCTTCACCGCCTTCGCGTGGTCCGCCACCCAGCTCGCCATGCCCCACCTGTGGCCCACGGCCACCAGCGTCACCAGCCTGCGCCACAACGGCCCCTCCGGCGCGGGCATCACGCTCTCCTCAGGCCTGCTGACCTCCGGCGGCGACCGTATCGCCGACCCGTACTGCGGCAGCGACCTCTCCCTGCAGTGCAAGGACCTGTACACCAGCCTGGACGCCGTCTCCTTCTACAAGGACTACCACCCCGAGTCCCACTTCTGGCCCCTGCAGCTGATGGCCTCCGGCGTGCTCCTGGTCCTCGCCGCCCTCCTCACCCTGGCGGTCTTCCGCCTGCTGAAGCACCGGACCGCGTCATGACCGCCGCCCGTCTGCCCCGCGTGGTGCTGCGCCTGCACCGCACGGCCCTGATCGTGTGGACCCTCTTCGTCCTGGGCGCCGTCGCCTTCCTGGTCTGGCTCAACGAGGTCGAAGCGGACCGCGTGCAGGCGCAGACGACGTTGTGCAGGCACGCCAGCACCTACTGCGCGAACGTCTTCGCCTCGCTCGACTACAGCTCGCCCATGGGCTGGATCAGCAGCGTCGTCTACTACAGCTTCTGGGGCGTCGCCGCCTGGGCCGGCGCCGCCCTGATCGGCCGCGAACTGGAGAGCGGCACCGCACAGCTCGCCTGGACCCAGGGCGTGAGCCCCACCCGCTGGCTCGCCACCAAGCTCGCCCTGCCCGCGCTGGCGCTGACGGTCGGCGGCACGCTGTTCGTGTTCGTCTTCCGCTGGGGCTGGTCGGCCCACCGCGACCTGATGGGCGACGACTGGACCTTCAACGACGTCTTCGCGGCCCGCGGCCCGGCCCTGGTGGCCTGGAGCCTGTGCGCCCTCGCGGTCGGCACCCTCACCGCGCTCCTGCTGCGCCGCTCGCTGCCGGCCCTGGCCGTCTCGGTCTCCGTGATGGTCGTACTCAACCGGTACATGGAGAAGCACCGCACGGACCTGTGGCCCAACACGCCCACCGACCGCAGCCGGCACCCCGCGTCCCACTTCTGGCCCATGAACCTGATCGAGACCGGCATCCTCCTCACGATCGCCGCCCTCAGCACGACCGCCGCCTTCTGGTCGCTGCGCCGCCGCACGGCCTGAGTACCGCGTTCGCGTACGTCCTTTCCACGGGGAAGGGACGTACGTATCCTCCGCAGGCGGCTCCCAGCGGGCCATTACGCCGCGTCGGCCGACGTGGACGCCCGGGAGCCGCCTCGCGATATCCCGCACGCCATGTCGCCGTAACCAACGGTTCAGACGGGCTTGCGAGGCTCGGCCAATGACGCCCGCCGTGCCAGAGCCTTCGCCGCCCCCAGAGGCGACCGCGGGGAACGGGGACGCCCTGCTGCCCTTGGCCGCACTCCCGCCCGCCGCTTCCGACGCGCCCGTAAGGCCGGTGGCGCGAAAGAATGGGTCCATGAGTCAGCCGAACCCCCAGGCACAGGTCCAGCACGCGCAGCCCTCCGTGGGCTCCATAGCCGCGCACCGCCCGCACACGGTGTCCGCCGCGGTCTCCGACCTGGAGCCCGACATCGACGCCGACCTCGACGAGTACGAGGAGTCGCCGTACGACGGGCCCCAGCTGCCGCAGGGCCGCTTCCTCGACCGGGAGCGCAGCTGGCTGGCGTTCAACGAACGCGTCCTCGAACTCGCCGAGGACCCGAACACGCCCCTCCTGGAGCGGGCGAACTTCCTCGCGATCTTCGCCAGCAACCTGGACGAGTTCTTCATGGTCCGGGTGGCCGGCCTCAAGCGCCGTATCGCCACCGGCGTGGCCACCCGCTCCGCCTCCGGCCTGCAGCCGCGCGAAGTGCTGGAGATGATCTGGGCCCGCTCCCGCGAGCTGATGGCACGGCACGCCGCGACCTACCACGAGGACATCGCCCCCGCGCTCGCGGAGGAGGGCATCCACCTGGTCCGCTGGAGCGAGCTGACCGAGAAGGAACAGGCCCGCCTCTTCACACTGTTCCGGCACCAGATCTTCCCGGTCCTCACGCCGCTGGCCGTCGACCCCGCGCACCCCTTCCCGTACATCTCGGGTCTCTCGCTCAACCTCGCGGTCGTCGTCCGCAACCCCGTCAGCGGCCACAAGCACTTCGCCCGCGTGAAGGTGCCGCCGCTGCTGTCCCGCTTCCTGGAGAGCTCTCCGGGCCGCTACGTCCCCGTCGAGGACGTCATCGCCGCCCACCTGGAGGAGCTGTTCCCGGGCATGGAGGTGCTGGAGCACCACACCTTCCGGCTGACCAGGAACGAGGACCTGGAGGTCGAGGAGGACGACGCCGAGAACCTGCTCCAGGCGCTGGAGAAGGAGCTCATGCGGCGCCGCCTCGGGCCGCCGGTGCGTCTGGAGGTCGAGGAGTCCATCGACCGCGAGGTGCTCGACCTGCTGGTGCGCGAGCTGAAGATCAGCGAGGCCGAGGTGTACCCGCTGCCGGGTCCGCTCGACCTCACCGGCCTCTTCCGCATCCACCGCCTGGACCGCCCCGAGCTGAAGTACGGGAAGTTCATCGCCGGCGTGCACCGCGATCTCGCCGAGGTCGAGTCGGCCTCCTCGCCGGACATCTTCGCCGCCCTGCGCAACCGGGACGTGCTGCTGCACCACCCCTACGACTCGTTCTCGACCTCCGTGCAGGCCTTCCTCCAGCAGGCCGCCGAGGACGACGACGTCCTGGCCATCAAGCAGACCCTGTACCGGACCTCCGGCGACTCCCCGATAGTCGACGCGCTCATCGACGCCGCCGAGTCCGGCAAGCAGGTCCTGGTGCTGGTCGAGATCAAGGCCCGCTTCGACGAGCACGCCAACATCAAGTGGGCGCGCAAGCTGGAAGAGGCCGGCTGCCACGTGGTCTACGGCCTGGTCGGCCTCAAGACCCACTGCAAGCTGTCCCTGGTGGTCCGCCAGGAAGGCGACACGCTACGGCGCTACAGCCACGTCGGCACCGGCAACTACCACCCCAAGACGGCCCGTCTCTACGAGGACCTCGGCCTGCTCACGGCCGACCCGCAGGTCGGCGCGGACCTCTCCGACCTCTTCAACCGGCTCTCCGGCTACTCGCGCCGCGAGACCTACCGCCGCCTCCTGGTCGCCCCCAAATCCCTGCGGGACGGCCTGATCGCGCGGATCAACAAGGAGGTCCAGCACCACCGTGCCGGACGTCCCGCGTTCATCCGTATCAAGGTCAACTCGATCGTCGACGAGGCACTCATCGACGCGCTGTACCGGGCGTCCCAGGCAGGCGTACCGATCGACGTGTGGGTACGCGGCATCTGTGCCGTCCGCCCGGGCGTCACGGGCCTCTCGGAGAACATCCGGGTCCGCTCGATCCTCGGCCGCTTCCTGGAACACTCCCGGGTCTTCGCCTTCGGCAACGGCGGCGAACCCGAGGTGTGGATAGGCAGCGCCGACATGATGCACCGCAACCTCGACCGCCGTATCGAGGCCCTGGTCAGGGTCACCGACCCGGCCCACCGCGCAGCCCTGAACCGGCTGTTGGAGACCGGCATGTCCGAGACCACCGCTTCCTGGCACCTCGGCCCGGACGGCGAATGGATCCGGCATGCCACCGACGCGGACGGTGGGCCCCTGCGCAACATCCAGGAGATGCTCATAGACGCCCGGAGGCGCCGGCGTGGCACAGCAACACCTTGACCCGACGGACCCCACGGCCGGGACCGCCCCCACCGGGGACGCCCTCGCGGGCTACCTGCGGGCCCAGGCCACGGAGTTCCTCCGCGCCCTGCGGCTGCACCGGGAGACCGGCAGCGGCCCCAACGGCACGGCGGAGGCCGTCGACGCGGCGCGCGCCCTGCGCCGCTCGGTCCGCCGCATCAGCGGCAGCCTGCACACCTTCCGTCCCCTGCTGGAAACCGACTGGTCGGAGAGCCTGCGCCCCGAACTCGCCTGGCTGTCCGGCACGTTGTCGATGGAGCACGCCTACGCGGCCCGCCTCGACCGGCTGCTGCTCGCGCTGCACCGGCTGTCGGGGGCGGCGGTGTTCCCCGCGCAGTCCGCGGGCGGCCCGGCCCCCGCCGCCCGGTCCGACCTGACGAGCGCGGAGCGCGGCAACCTCACCGTGGGCGCCGCCAAAGCGGGCGCGCTCCTCGAACGGCAGCTCACCCTGGCCCGGACCCGGGCCCACAGCACCGCCCTGCAGGCGCTCGGCTCCTCCCGCTTCCACGCCGTCGCCGACAAGGTCGCCGTCCTGGCCAGCGAGGTCCCGCTCACCCCGACCGCCGCCGGCGCCGACCTGAGCCCGCTGGCCACCGCGGCCCAGGAACGGCTCACCGACGCCGTGACCGGACTGCCGCTGGTCACCGCCGGGCACCCCTACAACGCGGAGGCCCTGATCCACGGCCTCTCCCCCGACCCGGCCCCGCATCCGCAGGACGCCCCCTGGCACCAGGTCCGCCTACTGCTGCGCCTGCACCGCTACTCCCGCGAGGTCCTCCTCGGCGACACCGCCCTGGTCGACGTCCGCCTGCTCGACGCGGGCCAGGCCCTGGACCGGCACCGGGACGCCTCGGAGGCGGCCGCCGCCGCGGCCTCGGCGGCCCGCACCCCACGCATCGCCCCGGCGACGGCGTACGCCCTCGGCGTGCTCCACGCCGACCAGCGCCACGAGGTCGAGGGCGCCCGTTTCGTCTTCCAGCAGGCATGGCAGAGGCAGGAGGTGCGCGCCAGTTGACCCAGACCGACAACACCCTGATCCAGGCGGCCGGCGGAGTGCTGTGGCGGCACTCCCCCGTCGACGCCGAGCTTGAGGTCTGCCTGGTCCACCGGCCGAAGTACGACGACTGGTCCCACCCCAAGGGCAAGCTGAAGCGCGGGGAGGAACCGCTCGCGGCGGCCCTGCGCGAGGTCGCGGAGGAGACGGGGTACACGGCGGATCCGGGTACGGAACTGTCCACCGTGCGCTACTTCGTGGCCGGGCGCCCCAAGCAGGTGCGCTACTGGGCGGCCGAGGCCGTCTCCGGCGGGTTCGCCCCGAACGAGGAGGTGGACCGCATCCTGTGGCTCTCCCCCGGCGCGGCCCGCAGCCGCCTGACCCAGTTCCGTGACCGGGGCCTGGTCGACGAACTGCTGACGACCCTGCGTCACGCCTGAACGTTCAGGTGCCCCTCGGCGTCCGTCCTGGCCCTGCTGCGGGCTCTGCGGGCCGGCCCGCGCCAGCCGCAGGTGCAGCGGGCGAAGCAGAACCTGCCCTGTTCGACGGTCGTCGTCCGATGTTCCTCGTGCGGCACACCGACAACGCTACCCATGCCGGGTAAAGCGCTGGTATGCGCGTGACGGCACCCCCCACCTCTCGTTAAGCGGAACGACAGGGGGCCCGTGCCGGGCGGGCCGGCTGGGGGTGGGCAGGCCATGGCGGAACGGCAGCACAGGATGAGCGGAGCGGTCGCCGCGGGGGTCTTCGTCTGTGTCGGCTCCCTCGCCGCGAGCGGCTGTTCCGGTGCCGGCGCCACCGCCGACGCCCGCACCTCCGACCCGGTCGAGACCCTGCACCGGGCCGCCGGGACCCTGGTGGACGCGGGCAGTTCGAAGGCGCGGACGTCCATGGAGATGGCCACCGGCGGCACCCGGGTCACCATCCGCGGCGAGGGTGTCTACGACTACCGCCGCCAGGTCGGCCGGCTCCAGGTACGTCTGCCGCAGGACCCGGCCGGCCACACCGAGCACCGGCCCATCACCGAACTCCTCGCACCCGGCGCCCTGTTCATGAAGAACCGGGGCGCCGGAGTCCCCGCCGACAAGTGGGTCCGGGTGGAGACGGCCGCGCTCTCCGACGGGAACCTGGTGACCGGCGGCGCCACCGACCCCTTCGCCGCCGCCGAACTCCTGCGCGGCACCCGCACGGCGACCGATCTCGGCCGCACCGAGCTGGCCGGCACGAAGGTGCGGCACTACCGGGGCGTCGCCGACCTCGCGCTCGCGGCGCGGGGCGCCTCCCAGGGCACCCGGGCCTCCCTCGCCGCGGCGGCGAAAGGGTTCGCCACCGCCGAGGTGCCCTTCGACGTCTATCTCGACGACGAGGGCCGCATCCGCAAGATCAGACACCGATTCGGCTTCGTCAACGGCCGGCAGAAAGGTAACGTCGCGGTGGCCTCGACGACGCTGCTGTACGACTTCGGGGCCCCCGTCGACGTATCCCTGCCGAAGGCGAGTGACATCTACGCCGGGAAGATCGCAGAGGGGTGAGGGCGTGCGCGTGGATCAGTGACGGGCGTCAAGAACTAGCCCTTCCGTGCCATGCGCGGTGTGTAGGCCGCTCCCTACTCTAGGAAGTCGGTGACGGCAGAGAAGAGGTGATGCACGTGGCTCCGGTCGGCGGTACGGCAGTTCAGGACCACGTGGCCCTCGCCGAGATCGAGCTGTGCGGAGACCTGATCATCGCGGCCTCGGCCGCGCGCGAGGACCGGCTCAGCATGGATTGCATCGACGAGGTGCTGAGAGTGGCCGAAGAACGCGAGGAGTCGTTCGGCGGTTGAGCTGGGGCCGGGCGTGCTCAGGTGCGCAGCAGCCGGCCGATCGCCTTCGTGGCCTCCTCGACCTTGGCGTCGATCTCGTCGCCGCCCTTGACGGCCGCGTCGGCGACGCAGTGCCGCAGGTGTTCCTCCAGGAGCTGCAGCGCGAAGGACTGCAGGGCCTTGGTGGAGGCGGACACCTGGGTGAGTATGTCGATGCAGTAGGTGTCCTCCTCGACCATGCGCTGCAGGCCGCGGATCTGGCCCTCGATCCGGCGCAGCCGCTTGAGGTGCTCGTCCTTCTGCTTGTGATAGCCGTGCGTGACGTGCTCGTGGCCGCCGCTCCCGATGTCCTCGGAGGGGGCCGTGGCGCCGGCTTCTGTCGTCGTCATCGCGTCCTCCACGTCACGGGGCGATCACATACCCCTGCTGGGTATATGGTAACGAACTTTGCTGGGTATAGGGCCCTTGGTAAGCCCTCGTGCTGATCACTGTGCCCGATGGGCGACACTGGTGGGCGGCCCATTAGCCGTGGCCGGATGATGCCCTTAGCATCAGCCTGACCGAAACCGATGCAATCCGAGGACCCCTTGTGCGCTTTCGTCTGACCCCCAGGGAGACGAGCTTCTACGACATGTTCGCCGCGTCCGCGGACAACATCGTCACGGGCTCGAAACTCCTGATGGAACTGCTCGGGGCGGACACCGCCGGCCGGGCCGAGATCGCAGAGCGCATGCGGGCGGCGGAACACGCAGGCGACGACGCCACGCACGCCATTTTCCACCAGCTGAACTCCTCCTTCATCACGCCCTTCGACCGCGAGGACATCTACAACCTCGCGTCCTGCCTCGACGACATCATGGACTTCATGGAGGAGGCCGTCGACCTCGTCGTCCTCTACAACGTCGAGGAACTCCCCAAGGGCGTCGAGCAGCAGATCGAGGTGCTCGCTCGCGCGGCGGAACTGACCGCCGAGGCCATGCCGAACCTGCGCACGATGGACAACCTCACCGAGTACTGGATCGAGGTCAACCGGCTGGAGAACCAGGCCGACCAGATCCACCGCAAGCTGCTGGCCATGCTCTTCAACGGCAAGTACGAGGCCATCGAGGTGCTGAAGCTCAAGCAGATCGTGGACGTCCTGGAAGAGGCGGCGGACGCGTTCGAGCACGTGGCGAACACGGTGGAGACCATCGCCGTCAAGGAGTCCTGAGGCGTCGATGGACACCTTCGCTCTCATCGTGACCATCGCGGTCGCGCTCTTCTTCACGTACACCAACGGCTTCCACGACTCGGCGAACGCGATCGCCACGTCCGTGTCGACGCGGGCGCTGACCCCACGGGCGGCGCTGGCCATGGCCGCCGTGATGAACCTGGCCGGTGCCTTCCTCGGCTCCGGTGTCGCCAAGACCGTCAGCGAGGGCCTGATCGAGACGCCCGAGGGCTCGAAGGGGATGGGCATCCTCTTCGCGGCGCTGGTCGGCGCCATCGTCTGGAACCTGGTCACCTGGTACTTCGGCCTGCCCTCCTCGTCCTCCCACGCGCTGTTCGGCGGCATGGTGGGCGCGGCGCTGGCGGGCGGCACCGACGTTCTCTGGCACGGCGTGGTCGACAAGATCCTCGTACCGATGTTCGTCTCGCCGGTGGTCGGCCTGGTCGCCGGCTATCTGGTGATGACGGCGATCATGTGGATCTTCCGGCGGTCCAACCCGCACAAGGCCAAGCGGGGCTTCCGGATCGCGCAGACGGTGTCCGCGGCCGGCATGGCCCTGGGCCACGGTCTGCAGGACGCCCAGAAGACCATGGGCATCGTCGTGATGGCACTGGTGATTTCCGGCCACTCCACGTACGGCGACCCGATCCCGGTCTGGGTGAAGATCGTCTGCGCGTTGATGCTGTCACTGGGCACCTACGCGGGCGGCTGGCGCATCATGCGCACGCTGGGCCGGAAGATCATCGAGCTCGATCCCCCGCAGGGCTTCGCCGCCGAGACGACCGGCGCGGCGATCATGTTCACCACCGCGTACCTCTTCAAGGCCCCGGTCTCCACGACCCACGTCATCACCTCCGCCATCATGGGCGTCGGCGCCACCAAGCGCGTGAAGGCCGTGCGCTGGGGGGTCGCCAAGAACATCGTCCTGGGCTGGTTCATCACGATGCCGGCGGCGGCACTGGTGGCGGCGGGGGCGTTCGGGATCGTGAACCTGGCGTTCCTGTAGGACCTCGGGGCGCGGCCCCGGCAACGACGACGGGCCCGCCCCCGGGAGCCAGGGGCGGGCCCTTCATCGACCTCGCGGTGGCACCGCCATGCAGCACCGCGAGGGGTCCTTCCGGCTCGGGTTCGGCTCAGCCGAATCGGCCGGAGATGTAGTCCTCGGTCGCCTGGACCGACGGGTTGGAGAAGATCCGCTCGGTGTCGTCGATCTCGATCAGCTTGCCGGGCTGACCGACGGCGGCCAGGTTGAAGAACGCCGTACGGTCCGAGACACGCGCCGCCTGCTGCATGTTGTGCGTCACGATGACGATCGTGAAGCGCTCCTTCAGCTCACCGATCAGGTCCTCGATCGCGAGGGTGGAGATCGGGTCGAGGGCGGAGCAGGGCTCGTCCATCAGCAGCACCTTCGGCTCGACCGCGATCGCGCGGGCGATGCACAGACGCTGCTGCTGGCCACCGGAGAGTCCCGAACCGGGCTTGTTCAGCCGGTCCTTGACCTCGTTCCAGAGGTTCGCGCCCTTGAGCGACTTCTCGACGATGTCGGAGAGCTCGCTCTTCTTGTACGAGCCGGCGAGCTTCAGGCCGGCCGCGACGTTCTCGAACACGGACATCGTCGGGAAGGGGTTGGGCCGCTGGAAGACCATGCCGACCTCGCGCCGCACGGCCACCGGGTCGATCCCGGCGCCGTACAGGTTCTCGTCGTCGAGCATGACCTTGCCCTCGACCCGGCCGCCCGACGTGACCTCGTGCATCCGGTTCAGGGTGCGCAGGAACGTGGACTTGCCGCAGCCGGACGGGCCGATGAAGGCCGTGACGGTACGGGGCTCGATGGTCATCGAGATGTCCTCGATGGCCCGGAAGGACCCGTAGTAGGCGCTGAGCCCGCTGACATCAATTCGCTTGGCCATGAAGATCACTGCTTCTTTCGAGGGGGGAGTCTGGTCGCTGTATGGCCGCGTCAGCGACCGGACTTCGGGGCCTTCCAGCGGGCGATGCCGCGAGCCACGAGGTTGAGGATCATCACGAAGGCGATCAGCGTGAGCGACGCCGCCCAGGCTCGGTCGTACGCCGCGTTGGCGCCTGCGCTGTTCGCGTACTGCTGATAGATGTACAGCGGCAACGACTGCTGCGCACCCTCGAAGGGGTTGTTGTTGATGAACCGGTTGCCGAACACCAGCAGCAGCACCGGCGCCGTCTCACCCGCGATACGGGCGACCGCCAGCATGATGCCGGTGGTGATGCCGCCGATGGAGGTCGGCAGGACCACCTTCAGGATGGTGCGCCACTTCGGGACGCCGAGCGCGAGGGAGGCCTCGCGCAGCTCGTTCGGGACGAGCTTGAGCATCTCCTCGGTGGAGCGGACCACGACCGGCATCATCAGGATCGCCAGGGCCAGCGAACCGGCGAAGCCGAAGGGCTCCATGTCGAAGATCAGCATGATGCTGAGGATGAACAGTCCCGCGACGATCGAGGGGATACCGGTCATCACGTCGACGAAGAAGGTGATGGCGCGGGAGAGGTTGCCCCGGCCGTACTCCACCAGGTAGACGGCGGTGAGCACGCCGATCGGCGCCGCCATGATCGTGGCGAGACCGACCTGCTCCAGGCTGCCGATGATGGCGTGGTAGATGCCACCGCCGGGCTGGTTGTCGGTGACGATGCCCATCGAGTGGGTCAGGAAGTAGATGTCGAGGACCTTCGTGCCGCGCGCGACGGTCGTCCACACCAGGGAGATCAGCGGCACCAGGGCGATCAGGAAGGCCACCCAGACCAGCCCGGTCGCGATCCGGTCCTTGGCCTGCCGGCGTCCCTCGACCCGTGCGGAGATCCCGTACGTGCCCACGAGGAAGAGCAGACCGGCGATCAGGCCCCACTGGATCTTGCTGTCCAGGCCGGCGACCAGACCGATGACGACGGCCAGGACCACGGAGCCACCGGCGAACGCGAACGGGGACCACTTCGGCAGGGTCGCGCCGCGCAGCGTGCTGGGGGCGCGGTCGACGACGGGTGCTGGATTGCTCATGCGTTGGCCCCCGAGTACTCCTTGCGGCGGGCGATGATCATGCGTGCCGCGCCGTTGACCAGCAGGGTGATGACGAACAGGACCAGACCGGAGGCGATGAGCGCGTCACGGCCGAACTCGTCCGCCTCGCCGAACTTGCTGGCGATGTTCTGGGCGAAGGTGCCACCGCCCGGGTTGAGCAGGCTGCCGTGGATCAGGAAGTCCGGGGAGAGCACGGTCGCCACGGCCATCGTCTCGCCGAGCGCGCGCCCGAGGCCGAGCATCGAGGCGGAGATGACGCCGGAGCGGCCGAAGGGCAGAACGGCCATCCTGATGACCTCCCAGCGCGTGGCGCCGAGGGCCAGGGCCGCCTCTTCGATCATCTGCGGAGCCTGGCGGAAGACCTCGCGGCTCACGTTGGTGATGACCGGCAGGATCATGATCGCGAGCAGGATGCCGACGGTGAGCATCGAGCGCGGGGCGCCCTCGTCCCACGAGAAGAGGCCGGACCAGCTGAAGTAGTCGTTGAGCCAGCTGAACAGGCCCGTCATGTGCGGTACCAGGATCAGCGCGCCCCACAGGCCGTAGACGATCGACGGCACGGCGGCGAGCAGGTCGATCACATAGGCGATGGGACCGCTCAGCCTGCGCGGGGCGTAGTGCGTGAGGAACAGCGCGATGGCCACGGCGATCGGTACCGCGATGACCATGGCGATGATCGAGGAGATCACCGTGCCGTAGGCCAGGACCGCGATACCGAAGCTCGGCGGCTGGAGGCTGGTGTTCCACTCGAAGGTGGTGAAGAAGTTCGTGTGGTCCTTGCTGATCGCGAGCGAGGCGCGATAGGTGAGGAAGACCGCGATCGCGGCCATGATCACCAGCAGCAGGATGCCCGACCCGCGGGAAAGACCGAGGAAGATCCGGTCTCCGGGTCGGGTGACGCCGCGGGCCGTTGCCTTCTGCTCGGGCTCCGTCGGCTGTGGTGTGGGGGGTGGGGCGTCGGTGTTCTTTGTCGTTATGTCCATCGGGTTCTCCGGTCTGCGGAACCGCACGCGAGGTGCGGCTCTGCGAAGCCGTACGCGACCGTACGGCTCGTGGCGGCGGTGCACCGGACGGTGCGGTCCGGCCCCGGTTCAGGCCCGGGGCCGGGCCGCACGCTCAGATCAGCTCAGGCCCGAGATGGTGGTGCGGACCTTGGCGATGATGTCGTCGGGGATCGGGGCGTAGCCCAGGTCGGGGAGCAGGGCCTGACCCTCCTCCGAGGCGATGTAGGTCAGGAACGACTTCGTGGCGGGCAGGGAAGCCGCCTTGTTGCCCTTGTCGCAGACGATCTCGTAGGTGACGAGGGTGATCGGGTAGGCGCCGTCGGCCTTGGTGGCGTAGTTCAGCTCCAGCGACAGGTCGCTGCCCGTGCCCACGACCTTGGCGTCGGCGATGGCCTTGGTGGCGCTCTCACTGCTGGCCACGACCGGGGCGCTGGCGCCGGTGTCGATGCTGACGGCCTTCACACCGTCGGCGACGTAGGACAGCTCGAAGTAGCCGATGGCGCCGTTGGTCTGCTTGACCTGGGCGGCCACACCGGAGGACTGGGCGGCGGCCTGGCCACCCTTGGCCTGCCAGGCCTTACCGCCGGAGTACTTCCAGTCGTCGGGCGTCGTGGCCTTCAGGTACTTGGTGAAGTTGTCCGTGGTGCCGGACTCGTCCGAGCGGTGGAACGCCTGGATCTTGAGGTCGGGAAGGTTCGCGTCGGGGTTCAGCTTCTTGATCGCCGCGTCGTTCCACTTGGTGATCTTGGCGTCGAAGATCTTCGCGAGGGTCGGGGCGTCCAGGACCAGGTTGTCCACGCCGGACACGTTGTAACCGACCGCGATCGGGCCGCCGACCATCGGGAGGTCGATGCCCTGGCCGCCGGAGCAGACCGACTTGGAGGCGGTGACCTCTTCGGGCTTCAGCGCCGAGTCGGAACCGGCGAAGGCGAGCTGCCCCTGGGTGAAGGAGGTGACACCGGCACCGGAGCCGCCGGCCTTGTAGTTGATCTGCACACCACAGGCCTTGGTGAACTGGGCGACCCAGGCGTCGATCGCGTTCTTCTGCGCGGACGAACCGTCGGAGAGCAGCTGGCCCTTCGCGTCGTCACACTTGATCGAGCCGGCCTGCGTCGAGGACGAGGCGCTGCTGCCGCCGTCGCTGCCGCTGCTGGTGTCGTCGGAGCCGCACGCCGTGAGGACCAGGGCGCCGGAGGCGGCGAGTGCACCGAGGGCGATGGCCCGCCGATTCATGCGCTGAAGCTTCACTGAGGGAGTTCCTTCCAATGCTGCCGTCCTGAATCGGCGGCGTGCGAAGACTGAGTGACGCGGACACCCATTCGAGATGTGCCCGTCATCGGTAAGGCCGAAATTAGGCAGATCAGGTGAAGGCGCCTATGGCCGGAAATGAACGGGAGGTGAACCCCTGCGGACGGTGTGGTTAGGTCACGGAACGCTTACGGGGAGGGCACACAGAGATCCCGGCGCGATCGTTACACAGCCCTACGCGCGTAGGGGGCCCTGACGTCCGTACGGAGTGTCGACCAAGTGGAACCCGTGAGACCGGTGGTTCGTCTCGTTCCACGGAAGCCGACAGGAGGCACAACATGCAACGGCGTACGTTCATCGGAGGCGGCGCGGCCGCGGTGGCGGCGGTGGCCACGACCGCGTGCAAGGGCGGCGCCACGAGTTCCGGCACGTCCACGGACTCCGGCTCCTCGTCCGGTACGTCGGCCCGGGCCGCCGGCACCTCGGCCGCCCCCGCGAACTGGGCCGCCCTCGGCCGTGACCTCGACGGCACACTGGTCCGCCCTGGCGACGCCAAGTGGGCCACGGCCCGCCAGTTGTACAACACCCGCTTCGACGGACTGAAGCCCGCGGCGGTCGCCTACGTCGCCCACACCGACGACATCCGTACGACCCTGGCCTACGCCCGCGCCCACGGCGTCCAGGTCGCCATCCGCAACGGCGGCCACTCCTACGGCGGCTGGTCCTCGGGCAACGGCAAGCTCATCGTCGACGTCTCCAAGCTCAACTCCGCCCGGGTCAGCGGCGGCCAGGCCGTCGTCGGCGCCGGCTCCAAGCTGATCGACGTCTACCGCGCGCTCGCCGCGAAGGGCGTGACGATACCGGCGGGCTCCTGCCCCACGGTCGGCGTCTCCGGTCTGGTGCTGGGCGGCGGCCACGGGGTGGTCTCCCGGGCGTACGGCCTGACCTGCGACAGCCTCACGCAGGCGACGCTGATCACGGCGGACGGCAAGCAGCTGGTCGCGAACTCCAGCACCAACAAGGAGCTCTTCTGGGCCCTGCGCGGCGCGGGCAACGGCAACTTCGGCGTGGTGACCGAGCTGCACTTCAGGACCCACCCGGCGCCGCAGGCCGTCTCCGGCTATCTGACCTGGCCGTGGGCGAAGGCCGCCGCGGTGATCAGGGCCTGGCAGGAGTGGGGCCCGGACCAGCCGGACGAGATCTGGTCCTCGCTCCACCTGGAGAACTCGGGCGGCAACCCGTCCGTCTCCGTCGCCGCGTTCTCACTGGGCACGTACACCGAGCTCCAGAACGCCGTGGACCGTCTCGCCCAGCTGATCGGCGCCGACGCGAGCAGCGTCTCGCTGCGCCGGCGCGGTTACGAGGAGGCCATGGAGATCTACGCCGGCTGCTCCTCGTACTCCGCGCAGGCGCAGTGCCATCTGCCGGGCTCAACCCCGGGGCGCAACGCGCAGGGCGCGCTCGCCCGGGAGACGTACGTCGGGCGCTCCGACTTCTTCGACCGGTCGATCTCGGCGGCCGGTATCCAGACCCTGCTGTCGCAGATGACGTCGGTGCGGGGTGGGTCCGGCAGCATCGCGCTCACCGCGCTGGGCGGGGCGATCAACCGGGTGTCTCCGACGGCGACGGCCTTTGTGCACCGCAGCTCGCGGATGCTGGCCCAGTACATAGTGTCCTGGCAGCCCGGTACGTCCGGCAGTGCGGCTCAGTCCTGGCTGTCCGGGGCGCACGACGCGATGAAGCCGTACGCCTCCGGCGCGGCCTACCAGAACTACGCGGACTCGGCGCTGAAGGACTGGCGCAAGGCGTACTACGGGGACGCGGCCGGGCGGTTGGCCAAGGTGAAGAAGCGGTACGACCCGGATCGGTTCTTCACGTATGCGCAGGCCGTCTGAGGCTCCGTCGGGCCGGTCGTTTTCTGTCCGCGGGTGCTTCGTGGCTTGTCGCGCAGTTCCCCGCGCCCCTTAAGAGGCGCCTCAAGCCGCCAGGTCTCTCTCCTCCACGCCCGCCGCCTCCGTGCGGGTGCCCGGGATCAGGAGGGGGCGGCGCCGCGAGCGGATGAGCCTGCCCGCCCGGGGCGCCCGCTCCACGGCCTGCGTCACCGGCGTCAGCAGGGCCATCGCCAGGGGGGAGAGCAAGAGGGCCACGGCCGTGCCCAGGGCGAAGCCGCCGATGACGTCCGTCGGGTAGTGGACGCCCATGTAGACGCGGCAGAAGCCCTCCAGGAGGGCCAGGCCGATGCCGATCAGGCCGAACTTCCGGTGGGCCACGAAGAGGCCCACGCCGATGGCCATGGTGATGGTGGCGTGGTCGCTGACGAAGGAGTAGTCGGTCTTGCCCGAGACGAGGACGTCGAGGCCCTCGTGGGTGAGGAAGGGGCGGGGACGTTCCACGAAGCCCCGTATCGGGATGTTCACCAGGACGGCGACGGCGGCCGCGAGCGGGGCCCAGACGAGGGCGGCCACGGAGGACGCGGCCTCGGCGCCGCCGCGTCGGCGGACCGACCACCAGCAGGCCAGCACGAGCAGGACCATGGCGATCAGCAGCCCGTACTCACCGACGTACTCCATGCCCCGGTCGAACCAGTGCGGGGCGTCCTTGGCGAGGCCGTTGATGTCGTAGAGCAGGTCGACGTCGGGGTTCGACCCGGATTCGGCGAGTCCAGCCATCGTGCTGCGGCCCCTTCGTCGTCTGCTGCTTCCGGGCGCACTCCTTCGTGCGCCGCGCCTACCCACCCCCGTGGATGTGGATGTAGTTCACGCCGTAGATCACTACGACAACAGGAACGCACGGTCCCGGTTAATACGTTCCACCCTCCACCGAATGATCACCCAGACGTTATCGAAGAGAGACACATCTCCCCAGCTCAGGGGGTGGGTTGACGCTCCGCTCACACCGTCGTGGGGAGTGCTTTCGCGCCATCTTCGGTGACCCGGGTGGCGCCGAAGTAGTCGGGGGTGTCGATCGGGTCGAACCGGATCACGGCCCCCGTCCGGGGCGCGTCGATCATGTACCCGCCACCGACATAGATACCCACGTGCCGGATCGCCCGGGAGTCGGTCAGGTCGTCCGAGAAGAAGACCAGATCGCCGGGGAGCAGCTCGTCGCGCGAGGGGTGCGGGCCCGCGTTGTACTGGTCGTTGGCGACCCGTGGCAGCGTGATCCCGACGCTCTCGTAGGCCGCCTTCGTCAGCCCCGAGCAGTCGAAACGCCCGCCCTCGGCGGCTGTTCCGTTGCCGCCCCACAGGTACGGCGTGCCGAGCTTCTTCTGCGCGTAGTAGATCGCCCCGGCCGCCTGCTTCGACGGATCGACCCGGCTCACCGGAGCCGCGAAGCTCTCCTCCAGGGTCGTGATCGTCTTGACGTAGTTCCGGGTCTCCGCGTACGGCGGCACACCCCCGTACTTGATCACCGCGTAGGAACCGGCGTTGTACGAGGCCAGCATGTTTTCAGTCAGATTCCCGGGGACGTCCTTCACGTACGAGGCGAGTTGGCAGTCGTAGGAAGCGGCCGACGGAATCGCGTCCTCCGGATCCCACACATTGCGTACGCCGTCTCCGTTGCCGTCGATCCCGTGCGTGGCCCAGGTGCCCGGGATGAACTGCGCTATCCCCTCGGCCGCCGCCGGGCTCTTGGCGTTCGGGTTGAACCCGCTCTCCTGGTAGAGCTGCGCGGCGAGCAGGGCCGGGTTGATGGCGGGGCACAGGTTGCCCCACTTCTGCACGATGGTCTGGTACGCGGCCGGCACCGCGCCCTTGGCCAGTGCCTTGCCGCTGCCGCCCACGCCGTTCGCGAGGTTCCCGGCGACGATGTACACCCCGACGACGAGCAGCGTCACGAAGGACAGGCCAGTGCCGGCGGCGACGCCCGCCACGATCCATCCCTTACGCACCGTCAACCGCCCCTCGCCGCCCAGGAGTCCGCGCCCAGGTCAGTGTAGGGGTGGCACCTGTCTTCCGGGGTGATCACGAGAAGCGGAAACCGGACAATACGTAGGCGTTGATCTACGGGTCCTGGGCCGCGTCCTCGTACAGCTCCGCCGACTCCTTGCCCAGCACCACGCTGTAGGAGATGTCGGCCGTGGCACCGCCCTGTTCGTGCCCGCCGAGGATGCCGACGACCTGTCCGTCGCCGTTGACCCAGGGGCTGCCGCTGGTGCCGCCGGTGAAGTCGGGGCAGGCGATGCGCTGTTGGGTACGGCTGTGCGCGACCGGCTTGTTGGTGCAGCTGACCGGCGCCTCGCGGGAGTCGGGATACCCGGTCATGGTCACCGCCGTGGCACCGGTCGCCGTCCCCGCCCTGAACCGGTTCCCGCCGACCACGTCCTCGACGCCCCGCCCGCCCCGGTCGTCGAGCACGGCGAACGCGACGTCGCTGTCCTCGTCCTGCCCCTCGGCCCAGCCGTCGGGCAGGAACCGTCTGCGGACGCTCCACACCCCGTGCGGCGCCGCGCCGCCCCGGTATCCCGGCACGAACACGAGGTCCCCGCCGTCGTCCAGGCAGTGCGCCGCGGTGACGATCACGTCGTGATGCGCGCTGCGCACGACAGAAGCGGTGCAGAAGTGACCGCCGGCGAGGCGGGACGCCCGGTCCGCGTCGAACAGCGCCCCGACCCGCGCGCTCTGCTTCGTCGCGGCGGCGACCGCGGTCACACCGAGCGGCCCGGGACCGTCGTCGGCGCGGGCCAGCGAGGCCGAGGTGACGGCCGGCACGAGCAGCGCGACCGCGACGAACACAGGGCTGCTGATGCGTGAGATGCGCTTCATCGGGCCCCACTCTGACCTAAGAAGGTGAGAATCCGGTCCGCCCTTCTCACCGTACCGGGGGCCTCCCGGCCTCGCCTGCGGGTGCCGCCGCCAGCAGTTTCGCCGCCAGCGCCCGCAGCTGCGCCCGCTCCCCCGCCGTCAGCGCCTGGGCCAGCTCGCCGATCGCGCGGTCGATCTCGGCGCCGCCCTCCTCGGCCAGCTCCCGGCCGGCCGGGGTCAGGCTCACCAGGACGCCGCGCCCGTCGTGCGGTGACGGCACCCGCAGCACCAGCCCCCGCTTCTCGGCGCGGGTGACCAGGCCCGTCATCGAGGACTTGTCCAGGCCGAGATGCCGGGCGAGTTCGAGCATGCCCGGCCGCCGGTCCCGCAGGATCCCGAGCAGCCGGACCTGGACCAGCGAGAGATCGTGCGCGGCCGCGACCCGCGTCAGCACGCCCTGCACCAGAAACGACAGCTGGACCAGGGCGTCCACGGTGTTCAGGGGCTCGTCGGAATCGTTCCGGACCTCGTCTGGCAGGTGACCGGCGGTCATGGCGTCGCCTCCTCCACTTCTCCTAGTACGTGACACAAACCACTTGACCTAGTACGTGCCGCAAACTAACTTCAAAGTAGTACGTGCCACCAACCATACGTCGCCCATCCCGCGGCCACCCACCCCAGGAGCCCCTCATGCACGCAGCCGTCGTCCACTCCTTCGACACCCCGCCCCGCTACGACACCGTCGACACCCCCCGTCCCGAAGGCGAGCACCAGGTCCTGGTCGACGTCTTGGCCGCGGGCCTGCACCCCCGCGTCCGCTCCTCCGCCGACGGCACCCACTACACCTCCGACGGCACGCTCCCCCTCATCCCCGGCATCGACGCGGTCGGCCGCACCCCCGACGGCGGGCTCCTCTACTTCGTCGCTCCCGACGACGCCCCCGGCACCATGGCCGAGCAGGCCGTCGTGGACCGGCGCCGGGCCGTCGCACTGCCGCCGGACACCGACCCGATCGCCGTGGCCGCCGCGATGAACCCGGCCATGTCGTCGTGGATCGCCCTGCGCCGCCGCGTCACGTTGCCGTCGAACGCCCGGGTCCTGGTGCTGGGCGCGACCGGCAGCGCGGGCCGGCTCGCGGTCCAGATCGCCAAGCACCTCGGCGCCGCCCACGTCGTCGCCGCCGGCCGCGATCCCGAACGCCTCGCCCTCCTGCCCGACTTGGGCGCCGACGAGACCGTCTCCCTCTCGGCCGACCCCGACCGGGTCGCCGCCGACCTCGCCCGCACCGCCGCCGACGCGGACGTCGTCATCGACTACGTCTGGGGCCCGGTCGCCGAACAGGCGATGCCCGCCCTCCTCACCGCCCGCCCGGATCGTGCCAAGACCCTCGCCTGGATCCAGATCGGCTCGATGGCGGGCACCGAACTCACCCTGCCCTCCGCCTACCTCCGCGCGGCCGACCTGCGGATCATGGGCAGCGGCCAGGGCTCGGTCAGCACCGCCGGCATCCTCGCCGAACTCCCCTCCCTCGCCGAGCGGATCACCGCCGGGACCTTCGCCGTGGACCCGCTCACGGTCCCGCTCGCCGAGGTCGAGAAGGCCTGGGGCGGTCCGACCTCCCCCGGCCAACGGATCGTGCTGACCCCCGGCGCCTGACCCCACTCACCTGTGTCCCGGCTGTGCGCCGGGTCAAGTCACCCCCATTCCCCCTCCATCGCACCGCCATTGATCAGTAAGCCCACAGGCTCCTTCGGTAATGCGGAAGTCAGGATTCCGAAACGTGTCTTGTTTGTCGCGTACTCAACAAGCAATGGTCTACGCGGGTCGCCGCCCCTGCCGGGAACCCCTGGCAGTCCCCCCACCGCAGGCCTCTGCCCACCCCTCCCAGGAGGCTTTACGTTGCGTACGTCCACCCCCAACACCCCCCACATACGCGCCAGATGGACCCGCATCGGCTCGGCAGCCGCTGCCACCACCGCGCTCGTCCTGGCCGGTCTCGGCACCGCGGTGCACGCGAGCGCCGCAACTCCCGCCGCGCACAAGGCCAGTGCCAAGGAGATCGCCGCGGCGGTCGCCAAGGCCCACGTCACGTACACGTCGGCCTGTGACGCCACCCCCGCCAAGGGCTACGCGTCCTGCAACGCCCTGCGCGTCACCTCCGGCACCACCGCGTTCCAGGAGGCGCAGGCCGCCAAGAAGGGCGTGACGCCCAAGTCGGTCTCCCCCAAGGCGGCTTCGGCCACCCCGACCGGCTACGGTCCGAGCGACCTCCAGTCGGCCTACGGCCTGACCTCGGCGTCCTCCTCCGACGGCGCCGGCGAGACGGTCGCCATCGTCGACGCGTACGACGACCCCAACGCCGAGGCGGACCTGGCCACTTACCGCTCGTACTACGGCCTCTCGGCCTGCACGACGGCCAACGGCTGCTTCAAGAAGGTCAGTCAGACGGGCTCCACGACCTCGCTGCCCACCGCCGACAGCGGCTGGGCCGGTGAGATCTCGCTCGACCTCGACATGGTCTCGGCCATCGCCCCGAAGGCGAACATCCTGCTGGTCGAGGCGAAGTCGTCGAGCATGGCCAACCTGGGCACGGCGGTGAACGAGGCGGTCAAGCTGGGCGCCAAGTTCGTCTCCAACTCCTACGGCGGCTCGGAGTCCTCCTCCGACACCTCCTACGACTCCTCGTACTTCAACCACGCGGGCGTCGCCATCACCGTCTCCGCGGGCGACGAGGCCTACGGCGCGGAGTACCCGGCCGCCTCCAAGTACGTCACCGCGGTCGGCGGCACCAAGCTGTCGACGTCGTCCAACAGCCGCGGCTGGACCGAGTCCGTCTGGAAGACCAGCAGCACGGAGGGCACCGGCTCCGGCTGCTCCTCGTACGACGCCAAGCCCAGCTGGCAGACCGACACGGGCTGCACCAAGCGCATGATCTCCGACGTCTCGGCGGTCGCCGACCCGGCCACCGGAGTCTCCGTCTACGACTCCTACGGCGACGACGGCACCGGCTGGAACACCTACGGCGGCACCAGCGCCTCGTCCCCGATCATCGCGTCGGTGTACGCCCTCGCGGGCACCCCGGGCAGCAGCGACTACCCGGCCCAGTACCCCTACAACGCGGCCGGCACGTCCGCCCTCAACGACGTGACCAGCGGCAACAACGGCTCCTGCACGACGAGTTACTTCTGCACCGCGACGTCGGGCTACGACGGCCCGACCGGCTGGGGCACCCCCCAGGGCCTGGCCGCCTTCACCGGCTGAGCGGGTCCGCAGTACGGCAGCACCTCCCCGTCGGGTCACGGGGAGCCGCCCGAAGGGGAGTACGTGGGGACTCCTCGGCGGCATCGGAAGGAAACGGGTCACGGCAGCCGGCCGCGGCCCGTTTTCCCTTGCGCCCGACGGTGCGTTTCCCTTTGCGTCCGACGGCGTGTTTTCCCTTGAGCCCGCTGTGAGTTGAGTCAAGCGTGCGTCACCCGCGGTCCATTCGCCGGCCCCGGTTCGGTAAGGCGGAGGTCAGGATTCCGGACGCCTCTTGTTGTCGCGTACTCAACAAGCGCATCGTCGTCGCAGGCCGCCGCCCGTCGCCGGGACCCCACACCGACGGCATCGCACCCGCACCGCCCCTGTTCCACCCCACCAAGGAACATCAGGAGGCTGCACGATGCGTTCCACTCTCCCCGACAGACCCTCCGTACGCAGCGGTTGGCGCCGGCTCGGCACCGCTGCAGCGGCCACCGCCGCACTGCTCCTCGCCGGCTTCGGCACCGCCGTCCAGGCAGACGCGGCCTCCTCGGCCGCCACCGCGAAAGCGACCTGGACCGCGACCCCCTGTGCCACGCCCCAGCACAAGGGCGAACTCGCCTGCAACTCCTACCGGGTCACCGGCGGGCTCACCGCCTACCAAAAGGAACAGGCCAAAATTACGGGCGTCACGCCGAAAGCGGCCGACGCCGCCACCCCGTCCGGCTACGGCCCCACCGACCTCCAGTCGGCCTACGGTCTGACCTCCGCCGCCGCCTCCAACGGCGCCGGCGAGACCATCGCCATCGTCGACGCCTACAACGACCCCAACGCCGAGGCCGACCTGGCCACTTACCGCTCGTACTACGGCCTCTCGGCCTGCACGACGGCCAACGGCTGCTTCAAGAAGGTCAGTCAGACCGGCTCGACGACCTCCCTGCCCGCGTCGGACACCGGTTGGGCCGAGGAGATATCCCTCGACCTCGACATGGCCTCCGCCGTCTGCCCCAACTGCAGCATCCTCCTGGTCGAGGCGACCTCCGCCACCATGGCCAACCTCGGCACCGCGGTGAACCGCGCGGTCACCCTGGGCGCGAAGTACGTCTCCAACAGCTACGGCGGCTCCGAGTCCTCCTCGGACACCTCCTACGACTCCTCGTACTTCAACCACACGGGCGTCGCCATCACCGTCTCGGCAGGCGACAGCGGCTACGGCGCCGAGTACCCGGCGGCCTCCAAGTACGTGACCTCGGTGGGCGGTACGGCCCTGTCCAAGGCCACCTCCACCACCCGCGGCTGGAGCGAGACCGTCTGGAAGACCAGCAGCACCGAGGGCACCGGCTCCGGCTGCTCCTCCTACGACACCAAGCCGACCTGGCAGACCGACACCGGCTGCACCAAGCGCACGATCTCGGACGTCTCCGCGGTCGCCGACCCGGCCACCGGAGTCTCCGTCTACGACTCCTACGGCATCACCGCCGGCTGGTACACCTTCGGCGGCACCAGCGCCTCGTCCCCGATCATCGCGGGCGTCTACGCCCTGGCCGGCACCCCGTCCACCTCCTCCTACCCGGCCTCCTTCCCCTACGCGAAGGCCGGCACCTCGGCCCTGAACGACGTGACCAGCGGCAACAACGGCACCTGCTCCACCACCTACCTGTGCACCGCCCAGTCGGGATACGACGGCCCGACCGGCTGGGGCACCCCGGAGGGCGTATCGGCCTTCACCGGCTGACCGACTGACCCTCCGTCACCGAACGGGCCGCGGCAACCAGCCGCGGCCCGTTCGCCGTGCCGGGATACCCTTCACCCGGAGAACATCGGCGCGACCGCTCACCCGACCGACCGTCAGAAACGGCCCTGGTCATAGAAGGGGTCAACGACGGAACCACACGACAGGTTTCGCTCAGGCCTCATTGCCCGGCGTAACCTGCCGTGATACACAGAGTGACCGTACGAGGTATTCGTACGAAACCCGCCAACCAATGCCGTCAAGTCGACATACGACGGCGCCATTGTCGGCGAGAATGAGCTGACCTCTGCGCCATGGCAGGGGCCGCGGAACCGGAACTACCGAACAGGGGCGGTGACTTACATGCTCTTTGCGGCCGACAAGGGAGACATCAACACCATCATCGGCGGGATCGCTCCGGACTGGGGCCCCTTCGGCAGCCTGGGCAACGAGGCCAAGGTGATGATCGAGGTCGTGATGGCGGTCGCCATCCTGCTCTGCCTCGCCCTCGCCATCTGGGGCGCCGCCAAGCAGCGCATCGGCGCGACCGCCCTCCGGGACACCTTCAGCGCGGAACAGGGCAAGGGCCTCATCATCGCCGGTCTCACGGGAGTCTTCATCATCGGCTCCCTGGGCACGCTCTTCACCATCGTGTACGGCATGGCCGTCTGACAGGCGTGTTATCCCTCGCCCTCCGGGCACGCCCGGTAACCGTCTACCCATCCGCCCCGTCGTGCCCACCGGCTGAGGTTGCGTCTCCCTGATGTCGAGTCACCACACCGCGCCCGCGCGGACCCCAGCACGGCTACCGTCGTATGCGTATGACTACGAGGCGGAGAGGGCGTACGCGGCATGAGTCTCGGAGACGACCACGAGCCCTCCGGGGGTTACGGCGGCACCGGTCAGACCCGCACCCGACTCCCGGAGGGCACCAGCGACGTCTACGGCGGCGCCCGCAGAACCGGCCGCTCCTCCTCCCGCAGCCTGGTCACAGTGGTCGGCGTGGTCGTCCTCCTCATCGCCGCAATCGCATTCGCGAACCGCGGCGGAGACGATTCCCCTGCGGATACCGGAGCGGCTGACAAGCCGAAGACGTCGACGACGGCGGCGAGCGGCGAGAAGGCCGTGCAGTCGAAGGCGGCGGGGATCCCGACGGGGTACACCCATGACGGGACGGGTGCACAGAGCGCGGCGGCCAACTACTCGGTGGCGCTGGGCTCGGCGGACATGTTCAACACGAACAGACGGCACCAGATCGTCAGCACTGTCTACGCCCCCGATGTCGCCACTGCCCGGCAGACCGACCTCGACAGCGCGTACTCCAGTGAGAAGTTCCTGACCAATATCGGTCTCAGCAAGGACGGCACCGCGCCGAGCGGCCAGACCTTCGTCTCCCGTGTCATCCCGGTGGGCACCAAGGCCACGTCGTCGAGTGCGAGCGCCGCCAGCGTCGAGGTCTGGTACACGTCGCTCTTCGGTCTGTCCGGCGAGAGCTCGACCAACCCGGTGTCCGAGAGTTGGTACACCACGACGTACCAGCTGAAGTGGATCGACAACGACTGGAAGGTCACCGACTTCCAGCAAAAGGACGGACCCGTGCCGGTCGGGCGCGATCAGCAGGCCTCCACTGCCGACGACATGACGAAGGCCGTAGAGGAGTACGGAGGGTTCACGTATGCGCGCTAACCACCGCTTCCTCAAGGTCACCGCCGCCGTCGCCGCCGTCCAGGCCACCGCTGTGCTGCTGGCCACCCACGCCGTCGCGGCCCCCACACCGAACCCGACGACGAGCAATGACCCTTGTGACCTCATCCGCGGCCCCGCCAAGGACTACTGCGAACGCGGCAGCAACGACAAGGGCACCGGCGGCTCCACCTCCATCGACCCCACCGGCACCCTCGACCCGCTCTCCTCCTTGGCAAAGGGCTGTGCCGACGCCGCCTCCTGGACCATCGACAAGCTCAGTACCGCCGTGAAGGACACCGCGAACGTCGACTTCACGAACGCCAAGTTCCTGCAGCAGTACGCCGTCGTGTTCGCCGCGTCGACGATCCTGACCCTCCTGCTGTGGCTGCTGGCCGTGGCCAAGCGAGCCGTGCGCGGGGTCCCGTTGACCACCGCCATCTCGGAGGCGATCGGCTTCCTGTGGCTGACGGTGATCGCGTCCGCGTTCACGCCCCTGATCCTCTACACGATCGTGTCCGCGACCGACGGCGTCACCGACGTCCTCGCCAAGACCACCGGCAACCAGACCGACACCTTCTTCGGCACCTTCTCCGGCGCCCTCGGCAAGGGCGAGGACATCGGCGGCGGCCCGATCATGCTGATCGTCGTCTCCCTGGTCAGCATCCTCGCCGCCGGAGTCCTCTGGCTGGAGCTCGTCATCCGTGCCGCCCTGCTCTACGTGGGCGCCCTGCTCGGCACGGTCGTCTACGCCGGCCTGGTCGACAAGAACCTCTGGGGCCACGTCCGCCGCTGGGCCGGCATCATGATCGCCGTCATCCTGGTCAAACCGGTCATCGTGATCGTGCTGGGCCTGGCCGGCGCCCTGTCCTCCGACAACGGCCCGGACTCCTTCTCCGCCGTCGTCTCCGGCCTCGCGATCATCCTGCTCGCCATCTTCGCCAGCGCGATGATCTACCGCTTCGTCCCCGGCTTCGGCGACGAGATCGCGAACGGCCGCAACAACCGCATCATGCAGGGCGCCGAGGGCAAGGCCGCCGCGGTCATCAGCTCCCCGGCGACCATGGTCGCGCAGGGCATCAAGACGCACAGCGCCCGCGCGAACGACGGCGGAGGCGGCGGCCAGTCCTCCGGCGGCGGCGCCCGTCCGTCCAACCCGGTCAGCGGCGGCGTAGCAGCCCACAGCACCCGGACCCCGAACGGTGGTGGCGGCGGATCTGTCCCCTCCGCCGCACCCGCACCCCGTTCGGCGAGCCCGGTGAACACCCCGCACGCAGGCAACACCCGCAACAACCGCACGGGAGGTGAAGGGCGTTGACGACCGAGTCCCACCTGTCCCATCCGATCACGCCCCGCCGTACGTATCTCATCGGCCGCGCCCGGCCGAACGCGATCGTCGGCCGGAACCGCGAGTCCGGCGAGATCGCGCTCATCATCGCGGGCGCGTTCCTCGGCATGATGTGCGGGCTCCTGGTCCCCGTCCTCTCCCTGCGCATCGTGCTGCTGATGGGCTTCCCGCTGGTCGCGCTGGCGGCGGTCTACGTGCCGTACAAGCACCGCACCTTCTACAAGTGGTTCGAGATCAACCGCAGTTACAAGCGCTCCCTGAAGCGGGGCACGGCCTACCGGTCCTCCGTCATGGAGGCCGGCATCCAGTTCGACGGCCGCGAGGTCGAGATCGGCCCACCGCCCGGCATCGGCCGCATCAACTGGCTGGCCGCTCCCTTCGGCCCCGACGAGATCGCCGTACTGCTGCACGCGGACCGCCGCACGGTCACCGCGGCGATCGAGATCGAGGGCCCCGGCGTCGGCCTGCGCGACTCCGAGGACCAGGAAGCCCTCGTCGACCGCTTCGGCACCCTGCTCAAGCACGTAGCCAACGGCGACGGCTTCGTCACCCGCATCCAGATGCTCGCCCGCACCCTCCCCGCCGACCCGGACGCCCACGCCAAGGACGTCTCCCTGCGCGGCGACGAGAAGGCACTGCCCTGGCTGGCGCAGTCCTACGACCAGCTCCAGTCGATGGTGTCCACCAGCAGCGAGCAGCACCGCGCCTACCTCGTCGCCTGCATGCACTTCACCCGCGAACTCTCCGCCGAGGCCCACGCGATGGCCCGCGCGGCCCGCCCGCAGAGCGGCCGCAAGGTGGACCGGGACGCGGGCCTCGCCGTCGTCATGGCCCGCGAGCTGACCGACATCTGCTCGCGTCTGCAGGAGGCCGACATCCGCGTACGACAGCCCCTCGGCCAGGGCCGTCTCGCCTCCCTGATCCACTCCATGTACGACCCCGACCACCCCATCGACCACATCCAGGCGATGACGAAGCGCAACGCCTGGCCGGCCGAGCTGGACGCCATGGAGCCGACCTACCTCCAGGCCAAGACCCGCGAGTCCTCCACCCGCGCCCCCTGGTGCCACGCCACCGCCTGGGTGAAGGAGTGGCCGATGACCCCGGTGGGCGTCAACTTCCTTGCCCCGCTGCTGGTTCACACCCCGGACGTCATCCGCACGGTCGCCGTGACGATGGACCTCGAACCCACCGAGGTCGCCATCGAGCGCATGCTGACCGAGAAGACGAACGACGACGCGGAGGCCTCCCGCGCGGCCAAGATGAACCGCACCGTGGACCCGCGTGACGTGGCCGCCCACAACCGCATCGACCAGCGCGGCGAGGACCTGGCCAGCGGCGCGGCCGGCGTCAATCTGGTCGGCTACATCACCGTCTCATCCCGCAATCCCGAGGCCCTGGCGCGCGACAAGCGCACGATAAGGGCCTCCGCCGGCAAGTCGTATCTGAAGCTGGAGTGGTGCGACCGCGAGCACCACCGCGCCTTTGTGAACACCCTCCCGTTCGCCACCGGCATTCGAAGGTAGGGGCCATAAGCATGCGGGATCCGCTGTCCGTCCTCACCGACTCCTTCACGTCGTTCCTCTTCGGCAAGATCGAGACGACCCGCCTGCCGGTGCGCACCTCCACCGGCCAGGCCCAGGCGGTCTACCTCCCGACCGCCGCACCGGGCCTGGGCGACTCGGGCGTGATCATCGGCCGCGAGGTCTACTCCGGCAAGGGCTACATCTACGACCCCTTCCAGCTCTACGGCCAGCAACTCCCCGCCCCGCACTGGCTGGTGCTCGGCGAGTCCGGCAACGGCAAGTCGGCGCTGGAGAAGACGTACGTCCTGCGCCAACTGCGCTTCCGCGACCGCCAGGTGGTCGTCCTGGACGCGCAGGGCGAGGACGGGGTCGGCGAATGGAACCTCATCGCGGAGGAGTTGGGTATAACCCCCATCCGCCTGGACCCGACCGCCGCTCTGGACATGGGGATTCGCCTCAATCCCCTCGACCCGGCGATCACAACCACGGGCCAACTCGCGCTGCTCCGCACGATCATCGAGGTGGCGATGGGCCACGGCCTCGACGAGCGCTCCGGCTTCGCGCTCAAGGTCGCGCACGCCTACGTCAACGAGACGATCGTCGAACGCCAACCCGTCCTCATGGACATCGTCGAGCAACTGCGCCACCCGGAACCGGAGTCGGCCGAGGCGATGAACGTCGCCATAGACGACGTACGCGCCTGGGGCCTGGACGTGGCACTGGTCCTGGACCGGCTGGTCGACGGTGACCTGCGTGGCATGTTCGACGGCCCGACGACGGTCGGCATCGACCTGGACGCGCCCCTCATCGTCTTCGACCTGTCCCACATCGACCGCAACTCCATCGCCATGCCCATCCTGATGGCGATCGTCGGCGTGTGGCTGGAGCACACCTGGATCCGCCCCGACCGGAAGAAGCGCATCTTCCTGGTCGAGGAGGCCTGGCACATCATCAACAGCCCCTTCGTGGCCCAACTCTTCCAGCGCCTGCTGAAGTTCGGCCGCCGCCTCGGCCTGTCCTTCGTGGCGGTCGTGCACCACCTCTCCGACGTCGTCGACGGCGCGGCGGCGAAGGAAGCGGCCGCGATCCTCAAAATGGCCTCCACCAGAACCATCTACGCCCAGAAAGCCGACGAGGCACGGGCTACGGGCCGGGTCATCGGCCTACCGCGCTGGGCCGTGGAGATCATCCCGACCCTCACTCCCGGCATCGCCGTGTGGGACGTCAACGGCAACGTCCAGGTGGTCAAACACCTGATCACGGAGACGGAACGCCCCCTGGTCTTCACGGACCGCGCGATGACGGAGTCGTCCACCGACCAACGCGCCGCGGACGACGCCCTGCACGCCGCCGAGCTGGAGGCGGAGGAGCGGGCCGCCGCCTTCGTGGAACAACACCTCGCCGACTACGACGACTCGTCCGAGTCGACGGTGGCCTAGCGGGAGGCTGACGTGGTCAGACCGGACGAACAACGACGGGACGGCCAGGGCGGCGTCCCCGACGGCCTGCTGATCGGCATACTCGCCTTCCTGCTCGGCATGACCCTGCTGGTCTGGTCGGCCACGGGCCTCGCGGGCTTGTTCGCGCACGGCGCATGGCCGACGGCGGTCACCTTCACGCATACGCCGGTGGCGATGCGGCACCTCATGGGGCAACCGCACGACCTCGTCGCCGCCTGGCCCACCACCCCGCCGGCCCAACTCTCGGGCTACGGGCTGTTCTGGGGCCTGTTCATCGGCCAGCTGATGATCCTGTTCGTCCTGACCGTGTTCGTGATGGGCACGGTGGCCCGCTGGCGGGCGGTCCGGGCGAGACGACGTACGGGCGAAACGGCAAGGGACGCGGAACTGCAGGAGAAGTACCAGGAGGCGTACGAAGTACCCACGCCCCGCGCGGAACCGACCCCGGTGGAGGCCGTCCCGGCCCAGCCGACGGCTCCGCTCCCCATGGCCCAGTTCCCGGCAGAAGCGCCCGCAGAGGCGCCTGTCGCCCCGCCACCGCCTCTGTTCGACAGCAGCCGGACGTCCGGCGTCTCCACGGTGCTCCTGGCCCCCAGAGAGGACCGCAGAGCCACGGCCGCCCAGGCGGTACGAGACGCCGAGGGCCCCGTCCTCGTCATCACCTCGAACCCCGCCGTCTGGTCGGACACCAAGGACGCCCGCGCCAAGCTGGGCCCGGCCCACCTCTACGACCCCGCGCACCTCTGTGACACCCCGGCCCGCCTCCACTGGTCCCCCACCACGGGCTGCGAGGACAAGCAGACGGCAGTGGCACGGGCCACCGCCCTGCTCACCCCGATCCGCCCGACGGCCAAGCTGGACCAGGCCCTGACGGCCACCGCCGAAACGCTCCTGCGCAGTTATCTGCACGCCGCCGCGGTCGACGGACGCACCATCCGCCACGTCCACCGCTGGTCCCAGGGCACCCAGGTCCAGGACGCGGTCCGCATCCTCCGTACCAGCCCCAAGGCGGCCCCAGGCTCGGCCGGCGAACTCGAGGCCGCGCTCACCGCACACCCCGAACGCCGTGACATGGCCCAGGAGTTGACCGGCCGCGCGCTCTCCTCGCTCTTCACGGTCAACATCCGCGAGGCCTGCACTCCCAACCGAACCGACGCGCTCGCCCTGGATTCCTTCATCGACGAAGGGGGCACGCTCTATGTCGTGGGGGAGTCAATCGAGGACCCCAGGACGAACCCGGGCGCAATGCCCCTCCTGACGGCCCTCGTCTCCAGCGTGGTCGAGCGTGGCCGGCACATGGCCGAACGGTCATCCTCCGGTCGCCTCGACCCACCACTGACGCTCGTCCTGGACGACGTCGCCGCCGTGGCTCCGCTTCCCCAGCTCCCGGAGCTGCTGTCCAACGGCGCGGAACGGGGCCTGCCCACCCTGGCCCTGCTCCGCTCCCGGGAACAGGGCCGCGCCCGCTGGCCGCACGACGAACTGCCCGTCTGACAGCTCAGTCCCGCTCGCCGCCACTCACTCCGGCGGATCCAGTACGAACTCCAGCTCCGCGTCCCCGGGGCTCTTCTCCAGCGGAATCGTCCGCCCGCTGGGCACGAACCCCGCCCGGCGATAGAAGGCCTGCGCCCGCCCGTTGTCCGTGTGCACGATGAGCCGCACCCGCTCGACCCCACGCGCCCACGCCCACTCCAGGCCGGCATCGAAGAGCACCTCGGTGAGCCCGATCCCCCGGTGCTCGGGCAGCACGAACACTCCTACGACATGCCCCTGCTTCCGGTCGATCGAGAACCCGGCCCAGTCCGTCGTCCCGGGCTCCTCTATCAACACCGTCAACGTCCCGACCCACTCGCCGTCGGGCCCCTCGGCAATGATCTGCTGCGCGTCCAGCCGGCCCTCGGCGCCATTGGCGGTGCGCTCCCGCCAGAAGGAGTCCGGGTGCGCCAACGCCTCCTCGTGAGTCTCCAGGAAGGCGAGATGCGCGACAGGATCTTGCAGCGCAGTAAGCCGCAGCGTCTTCGCCGCAGGCCACTCGTCGGGACGTACGGAACGGACCTTGTAGTTCATGTCGGCCACGGTAGCCGAACGCAGAAAACCCCCGTACCGATTTACGGTACGGGGGTTTTCCTAAAGATTGTTCGGCGGTGTCCTACTCTCCCACAGGGTCCCCCCTGCAGTACCATCGGCGCTGTAAGGCTTAGCTTCCGGGTTCGGAATGTAACCGGGCGTTT
>NZ_JARXVH010000010.1 GCF_029892565.1 Streptomyces pseudovenezuelae
GGGGGGGGGGGGGGGGGGGGGGGGCGGGGGGCGGCGGCCCCGCCCCCCCGCGGGGGGGGGGGGGGGGGGGCCGGCCGGGCCGCGCCGGCCCCCGCTTCTCGTGAGTCGTCAGGTGCTGCGGCGTACGCCCGCGGAGACCGCGAACCGGTTGATCGCCCAGAACAGTCCGAGCGTGATCAGGGCGAGGAAGGCGACCAGGGTGGCGCCGCCCACGACCTTCTCGTAGTTGCGCTGGTAGAGGCCGTCGACGATGTAGCGGCCCAGGCCTCCGAGGCTGACGTAGGCGGCGATGGTGGCCGTCGAGACGATCTGGATGGCCGCCGAGCGCAGTCCGCTGAGGATCAGCGGGAGCGCGACCGGGAGTTCGACCTGGAACAGGATCCGGGGCTCCGCCATGCCCATTCCGCGTGCCGCGTCCACCGGGGACGGGTCGACGGACCGCATCGCCTCGTACGTCGTCACCAGGATCGGCGGGACGGCGAGGACGACCAGCGGGATCATCACGGGCAGATGGCCGAGGCCGAGCAGCACGAACATCAGCACCAGCAGACCGAAGCTGGGCAGGGCGCGGGCGGCGGTGGCGATGAGTGCCAGGGAGTTGCCGCCGCGTCCGGTGTGGCCGGTGAGCAGGCCGATGGGCAGCCCGATGGCGGCGGCGATGGCGAGGGCGGTCAGCGAGTACTGGATGTGCTCGCGCAGCCGGGTGGGGATGCCGTCGTAGCCGTGCCAGTGGGCGCTGTTGCTGAAGAAGTCGTTGATGAAGTTCAGAACGTTCACCGGACCACGTCCTCCAGGGCGGGCGCGACCGGTTCGGGCCGGGCCGGTTCGTCGACGGGGCGTGTCTTGCGGCCACCGCGCGGCATCCAGGGCGTGACGACCAGCCGGATGACGACCAGGACGGCGTCCGCGAGGATGGCGAGGACGGCGGTGCCGATGACGGACAGCCAGATCAGGCGCGGCTGGTGGTAGATCATGCCGTCGTTGAGCAGGTTGCCGAGGCCGCCCTGGTTGCCGATCAGCATGCCGACGCTGACGAGCGAGATGCTCGACACCGTCGCCACCCGCAGGCCGGCGATGATCGCGGGCGCGGCGATCGGCAACTGCACCTGGACGTAGCGGCGGATCGGTCCGAGGCCCATCGCGGTGGCGGCGTCGAGGGTCTCCTGCGGCACCGAGCGGACGCCGTCGACGATCGCCGGCACGAACACGACCAGGCTGTAGACGGCCAGCGGGATCATCACCGTGGTCTCGGTCTGGCCGGTGTAGTCGATGAGGACGACGAAGAAGGCGAGCGAGGGGATCGCGTAGAGCACGGTCGTGATCCACAGCACCGGCGGGTACAGCCAGCGCAGCCGCACACAGAGCTGGGCGATCGGCAGCGCCACGACCAGGCCGGCCAGGACCGGGATCAGGGCCTCGCGCAGATGCAGTCCGACCAGGCCCCAGTAGGTGTTCTGGAGGTCGCTGGGTATGTCGAAGAAGCCGCTCATCCGGCGACCTTCGCGTCGGCGCGGCCCTCGGCGTGGGCGGCCCGGATGGCCTCGCCGATGGTCTGCTGCGAGACGACGCCGGCGACCCGGCCCTCGGTGTCGACCGCGACGGCCCAGCCGGTCGGCGAGAGCACGGAGCCGTCGAGCGCGGCGCGCAGCGACTCCTTGCCGTGCACGAAGGGCCGGCCGTGCGACACGAGGCGGGCGGGGTCGATCCGCCCGGCGGCCAGGGCGCCCGGCTCACTCCAGCCCAGCGGCTTGCCGTTCAGGTCGGTGACGAGGAGGTAGGGCGCGTCCGGGGTGGTGCGGGCGGCGATCTGCTCGGCGGTGGCGTCGACGGCCACGATCGGCGTGGTCAGCAGGTCGAGGCCGGCGGAGGAGAAGAAGGAGAGCCGGCGGATGCCTCGGTCCGCGCCGAGGAAGTCCTCGACGAACGCGTCGGCGGGGGCGGACAGCAGCTCGGCGGGCGGTGCGAACTGGGCGAGCTTGCCGCCGGTGCGCATCACCGCGACCATCGTGCCGATCTTGACGGCCTCGTCGATGTCGTGCGTGACGAAGACGATGGTCTTGCCCAACTCTTCCTGGATGCGCAGGAGTTCGTCCTGCAGACCCTTGCGGACCACGGGGTCGACGGCCGAGAACGGCTCGTCCATGAGGAGCACCGGCGGGTCCGCGGCGAGCGCCCGGGCCACGCCTACGCGCTGCTGCTGGCCGCCGGAGAGCTGGTAGGGGTAGCGCTTGGCGAGCGCGCCGTCGAGGCCGACCCGGCCCATCAGCTCCCGGGCCCGCTCCCGGGCCTTGTCCTTGCTCCAGCCCAGCAGCCGGGGCACGGTCGCTATGTTGTCGATGATCGTGCGGTGCTGGAAGAGCCCGGCGTTCTGGATGACGTAACCCATCGACCGGCGCAGGGTGTTGACCGGCTGCTTCATGACGTCTTTGCCGTCGATGAGGATGGTGCCCTCGGTCGGCTCGATCATCCGGTTGATCATGCGCAGGGTCGTCGTCTTGCCGCAGCCCGAAGGACCGACGAGGACGGTGATCGAGCGGTCGGGTATCTCCAACGAGAGACGATCGACCGCCACCGTGCCGTCCGGGTACCGCTTGGTGACTGAATCTATCCGTATCAAAACGCCGAATACCCTTCGGGACTGGCAGAAAATGCCCGCTTTGGCCAACGGTCACAGGCCGTTGCCGGGAGAGTCTAAACCGTCCGGGTTTTGACGTATCGCCTGGAGCGGGCGAGATTCATCCGCCCGTTACGAACCGGGCCGCCGACCCCGCCGCAGGGCCGGATTCTTGGGGTCCGTAGTCATCACGCTGTGCCCTGCCTGTGAGTCCGCTGATTCTCACTTTCCGCTCAGAGGTCGCTCAGGGATCCCCCAGACAGCGCCCGGATGGTCGCTGACATGAACGAAACGAACGCGGGAGGCGTCCGACGCCGGTCGGTCGAGGTGGTGGTGCCGGTCCACAACGAGGCGCACGTCCTCACCGACAGTGTCGGCACGCTCCACGCACACCTCGAAGAGTCCTTCCCGTTCCCGTTCCGCATCACGATCGCGGACAACGCGAGCACGGACGGCACCTGGCGGGTGGCGGCCTCGCTCACCGAGTCGCTGCCGCACGTGCACGCCGTCCGGCTGGCGGCCAAGGGCCGGGGCCGGGCGCTGAAGGACGTGTGGAGCGAGTCGACGGCGGACGTCGTCGCCTACATGGACGTCGACCTCTCCACCGGTCTGGAGGGCTTCCTTCCCCTGGTCGCCCCGCTCCTGTCCGGGCACAGCGACCTCGCGATCGGCAGCCGGCTGCACCGGCAGTCGGCCGTGGTGCGCGGCCCGAAGCGGGAGTTCGTCTCCCGCTCGTACAACCTGCTCCTCAAGCTCGGCCTCGCCGCCCGCTTCTCGGACGCGCAGTGCGGGTTCAAGGCGGTGCGCGCCGACGTGTTCCGCGCGCTCGCCCCGCACATCGAGGACACCGCCTGGTTCTTCGACACCGAGCTGCTGGTCCTGGCCCAGCGCAACCGGCTGCGCATCCACGAGGTGCCGGTCGACTGGGTCGACGACCCCGACAGCCGCGTGGACATCGTCCGCACCGCCCTCGACGACCTCAGGGGCGTGCGCCGGATGCTGCGCGCCACCGTGACCGGCCGCACCCGCGTCACCGACGTATCCCGGCGGACGAGCACTCCCCAGGTGCCGGCCGCCCGCGAGTCCCTCGAAGTACCGCCCACCGGGGCGCACGCCTCTTCCCGCTCGGAGCACCTGGAGTACGCGTCATGACGACCCTCGCCCCGCCCCCCGCGCCCCCGGCCCAGGACGGCCGGCACCGGGCAACGACCCCGCCCGTCCCCCGCATCAGAAGGCTGTTCACCGGCGCCCCCGAGGACCCGCGCTGGGCCCGCCCCGCGCTGTGGGCGATCCTGGTCCTGGCGACGGCGCTGTACGCCTGGAACCTCTCCTCCATCACCGGCAACACCTTCTACGACGCGGCCGTCTACTCCGGCACCAAGAGCTGGAAGGCGTTCTTCTTCGGCGCGCTGGACTCCGGCAGCTTCATCACGGTCGACAAACCACCGTTCGCGCTGTGGGTGATGGGCCTGTCGGCCCGCGTCTTCGGGTACGGCACCTGGCAGTTGATGCTGCCGATGGTCGCGGTCGGCACGGGCTCCGTCGCCCTCCTGTACCGCATGGTCAAGCGGGACTTCGGCGTGGTGGCGGGCACGATCTCCGCCCTCGTGCTCACGCTCACCCCGATCACGGTCGCCATCAACCGCGACACCAACCCCGACCCGATCCTCGTCTTCCTGATGCTGCTGGGCGCCGCCGCGCTGATGAAGGCCGTGCGCACCGGCAGGCTCATGCCGCTGGTGTGGTCCGGGGTCGCGATCGGCTTCGCGTTCAACACGAAGATGATGCAGGCGTACGTCGTCCTGCCCGCGTTCTTCCTGGTCTACCTGTGGGCCACGCGCATCTCCGTGGGCCGCCGCATCCGCAACCTGGCCGTCGGCACGGTGGCGTTGATCGCCTCCAGCGCCTGGTGGATGGTGGTCGTCGACCTGATCCCGGCCTCCTCCCGCCCCTACACCGGCGGCTCGACCGACAACACGGTCTGGGACCTGGTCATCGGCTACAACGGCTTCGGCCGTATCTTCGGGGCGAGTTCGTCGGTCGGCTCGCAGGGCAACGGCGCGAGCTTCGGCGGCGAGGCGGGCGTCTACCGGCTGTTCAACAGCATCATGGGGGGCCAGATCTCCTGGCTGATCCCCTTCGCGGCGATCGCCCTGATCGGCGGCCTGGTGCTGCGCGGCCGGGCACCCCGGACAGACGGCAAGCGGGCGGCGCTGATGCTGTGGGGCGGCTGGTTCGTCCTGCACTACCTGACCTTCGCCCTCGCCGAGGGCACGTTCCACCCGTACTACGTCACCGCCATGGCACCCGGCATCGCGGCCCTGGCCGGCGCGGGCGGGGTCATGCTGTACCGCGCCTTCAAGGACGGCTCGGCGGCGAAGTGGGGCTGGGTGCTGCCTGCGGCGATCGCGGTGAGCTCGGTGTGGGCGGTCGTCCTGCTCCAGCGGGTCTCCGGTTCCGGGACGCTGTACACGGTCGCGGAGGTCGTGGCCGGGGTCGCCGGCGCTGCGGCCGTGATCGGCCTCCTGGTCGGGCGGTTCACCAAGCGGCAGCGACTGACGGGCATCGCGGTACTGGCGGCGATCGTCGCGCTGCTCGCCGGGCCCGCCGCGTACTCGGTGTCGGCGGCGACCTCCAGCACCAACGGCACGAACCCGACGGCCGGACCGAGCACCGGTGGCGGTATGGGCGGCGGCGGTGGCATGGGCGGCGGTCAGCGGCCCAGCGGCAACGGCGGTCCCGGCGGCAGCAGTTCGAGCGGCAAGAGCGGCTCGGGCGGACAGTCCACGGGGACGCCTCCGTCGGGGAGCGCGCCGTCGGGCAGGGGGTCTTCGGGTGCCGACTCGTCGAGCACCGGCTCGTCATCCAAAACTGAGTCCGGCACCACCGGCGGCATGGGCGGCGGGTCGGTCTCCTCCGCGGAGATCACCTACCTCAAGAAGCACCAGGACGGCGCCACTTGGCTGGTGGCGGTGGCCACCGACCAGACCGCTTCCTCGATCATCCTGGAGTCCGGTCAGCCGGTGATCTCCATGGGCGGCTGGTCCGGTTCCGACAACGCGATGACCCTGGCCAAGCTCAAGAGCCTGGTGAAGTCGGGCAAGTTGCACTACATCGTCGTCAGCAGTGACGGCGGGCAGGGCACCAACTCCGAGATCTCCACCTGGGTCAAGAAGCACGGCACGGCGGTGAGCGACTACAGCGGCCTGTACCGCCTGGACGCCTCCGACGTCGGCTGACACCTGGCACAACAGCGAAGGGCGGGCCGCCGGTTGAGAAACCGGCGGCCCGCCTCTTGTCGTACGCCCGCTCTTCTCGTACGTCCGCTCAGGCCGCCGCGGGCTGCTTCGCGACGCTCGGGAAGCCGGGCGTGCGCAGCACCCGCCGGTCCGCGTCGACCGCGAACACCTCGCAACCAGCTAGCGAGGCGGCCCAGTCGATGCCCTCGGTGCCCATGGCGAAGGCGGCCGTGGCGACCGAGTCGGCCTCCGTCAGGGAGTCGGCGACGACCGTCAGACTGAGCAGGCCGGTCGCCGGACGCCCGGTGCGGCCGTCGATGATGTGGTCGCCACGCTCGTAGCGGGCGGAGGTGGCGACCGCGCCGTCGGTGAGCTCCAGGACGGTGCACAGCCGGTCGGCGTGCTCGGGGTGCCGTACGCCGACACGCCAGGGACCACCGGAAGTCACCACGTCTCCCCCGGCGTTGAGGCAGAAACTCCGGGCACCGGCGGACGTCAGCAGCTCCGCCGCCCGCTGCACGGACCAGCCCTTGACCACCGCGCAGGGGTCGAGGCGGCGGCCGGGCAGACGGACGTCGAAGGCACCGCCCGTGGCGAGGCGGTAGTGCTCGCACAGGGCGAGGATCTCGGTCAGGTCGGCGCTGAGTTCGTGCCGCTCCAGCTCGCCGCGGTCGTAGCGGGAGACCTCGCTGTCCGCCTTGAACGGGCTGAAGCGGGCGTCGTCTTCGCGCAGCCACGCGAAGACGGCGTCGGCGGTGGCCTCGAAATCGCCCTCGCCATCGACCTCTTGGCCGAGTTCGTCATCGACGCGCAACGACACCGGGAAGCCCATGACGTGTTCGACGCGGCGCATCTCAGGCGGCCTTCGCGTCGAGGGCGGCCTGGAGGGACTCCTTGTAGCCGTCGCTGGTGATCGTCGCGCCGGACACCGTGTCGATGTCCGCGCTCTGCTTCTCCAGCGTCTGCGAGACCAACTGCGGCACCGCGGCCGTCGTCTGCGGATGGTTCGGCTGCTGGAGCATCTTCACGGCGGTGATCTTGTCGCCCTCAAGGGTCACCTGAACCTGCACGGGACCCTTCTCCGTGTTCACCGTGGAACCGGTGAGGGCCTGCGAGACGTCGGCAGGGGACGAAGAGGGCGAGGCCGATGGGGAGTCGGACGCCGAGGGGGACGCCGACACCGCCTCGTCGTTCGCGTCGATCGCGGCCTGGAGGGACTCCTTGTAGGCGCCGCTGGTGATCGTCGCGCCGGACACCGTGTCGATGTCCGCGCTCTGCGCCTCCAGCGTCTCCGAGACCAACTGCGGTACCGCGGCCGTCGTTTGAGGGTGGTTCGGCTGCTGGAGCATCTTCACGGCGGTGATCTTGTCGCCGTCGAAGGTCACCTGGACCTGCACGGGACCCTTCTCGGTGTTCACCAGCGTGCCCTTGACGACCGTGCCGGACGAGGTGCCCGAGGAGGTGGACGGCGCCGAGGCGGGCTCGGAGGCTTCGGTGGTCGTCGTGCCGAGGGACGGCTCGTAGCGCCAGACCGGGACGAGACCGGCGATGCTCAGGACGACGACGGGTATGGCTCGCTTCACGATGGCTCTCTCAGTCTCTCTCAACCGGCCAGGCTGAAGCGCTCGAAGTGGATCTGCTGCTTGGGCACGCCCAGGTCACCGAGGCTGCGCAGCACCGCGTTCATCATCGGGGGCGGTCCGCACAGGAAGACGTCCCGGTCGCCGATGTCCGGTACCAGCCGGGCCAGTTCGCGCGGCGCCAGTCGGTCGGGCACGGGCGGTCCTGTCACCAGGTGGAGTTCGGCGCCCTTGGCGAGGGCGAGGTCGCGCAGTTCGTCGTAGAGGACGGCGTCGCGGTCGGAGGAGACGCGGTAGAGGACGACGGCGTGGCCCTCCAGGTCCTCAAGGAGGGCCCGGATCGGGGTGACGCCGACGCCGCCGGCGATGAGCAGGGACTCCGCCTTCGTGCGGTGCAGGGTGGTGAAGGCGCCGTAGGGGCCCTCGGCGAAGACGCGGGTGCCGACCTTCAGGTGGCGCAGGGCGGCGCTGCCGTCGCCGGCCGCCTTGGCGGTGAGGCGCAGGCTGCGGCCGTCTGGGGCGGCGGAGAGGGAGAAGGGGTTGGCCTGCCACCAGCGGTCCCGGGTCAGGAAGCGCCAGAGGAAGAACTGGCCTGCCTGCGCGGGCAGCTTGTCGAGGTCCTTGCCGGTGATGGTGATCGAGACGACGTTGTGGGACTCGGGCACGACCGCCGAGACGCGGAACTGATGGCGGGTGTTGCGCCACAGCGGGAGGATCACGCGGCCCAGGACCACCGAGCCGAGGGCGACGCCCCAGACCCCGTACCAGTACGTCGTCGCGGCGGACGAGGACGTGAAGGTCGTACCGACCGCGACCTGGTGCGTGAAGGCGAGCACCACGGCGACGTAGGTGTACAGGTGGATGAAGTGCCAGGTCTCGTAGGCGAGGCGGCGGCGGGCGGAGCGGGCGGAGACCGCGCCGACCACGATGATGATGCCGAAGGCGACGACGGCGCGGAACACGCCCTCGGTCGTCTCGGCGAGGTCCACGACCTCGCTGATCGGGCCCACGCCGGTGCCGTCCGCGTAGCCGAAGGTGATGAAGACGGCGTGCGCCAGCAGCGTCCACAGGATGCCGAAGCCGGTCCAGCGGTGCCAGGACGTCAGCCGGTCCATGCCGATGCGGCGGTCGAGCCAGGGCAGCCGGGCCACGAGGACCAGCTGGAAGGCCATGAGGAGGGCGCCGTAGAGGCCGGTGACCCGGCCGATCACGATCAGCGCGTTGGAGGCGAAACCCGCCTGGCCGAAGAAGTAGGCGACCACGGCCACGTTCGCGGCCAGCACGGCGTACAGGCTCGTGCGCGCCACCACCCTGGGCCGTATCGCCGTGGGGGGCGCGGGGGGCGATTGGACGGTCGTCACGGGACGGCAGCTCCTAGATCGGGACCTGGATATCCGAAGCTTGGCTGGCCAGAGCTGTCGTTTTACTGTCGGACAACTTTCAAGTGCTTATCGATCCGGTCGCCCGAGGACACCGGCAGTGGCATCCGCGCCCGAGTGGCGCACTATGTGCGGGTGGAAAAAGTACGACTCCTCGTCGTGGACGACGACCCGCCGATCGCCGATCTCGTCGCGACGGTCGCCCGCTACGAGGGCTGGGAGGCGGTCACCGCGAACTCCGGCGAGGAGGCGCTGCGGCGGGCCGCCGAGTTCCATCCGGACATCGTGGTGCTCGACCTGATGCTGCCGGACCTGGACGGGTTCGGCGTGCTCGACCGGCTGCGCGGCTCCGGGACGATGGTGCCCGTGGTGTTCCTGACCGCGCGGGACGCGGTCGCCGACCGGGTGGCGGGGCTGACCCGGGGCGGTGACGACTACCTGGTCAAGCCGTTCGCGGTGGAGGAGCTGATGGCCCGGCTGCGGACGGTGCTGCGGCGCAGCGCCGGGCCCGGGTTCCAGCGGTCGGTGCTCCAGGTCGCGGACCTGACGATGGACGAGGACACGCGCGAGGTGCGGCGCGGCGACAAGCTGCTCACGCTCACCCCGACCGAGTACGAGGTGCTGCGCTTCCTGATGCGCAAGTCGCCGACCGTGATGACCAAGGCGCAGATCCTCGACCATGTGTGGGAGTACGGCTTCGGGGGCCGCTCGAACGTGGTCGAGCTGGTCGTCAGCCGGCTGCGCCGCAAGCTCGACGACACGGGTGAGCCGCTGATCCACACCGTGCGGGGCTTCGGGTACGTGGTCCGGCAGGTCGCGGAGTGATCGGGCGGCTGCGCCGGACGTACGGGAGGCTGCGGCTCGGTACCCGGCTCGCGCTGGGGCTCGGAGCGCTGGCCCTGGTGGCGTTCGCCGTCGTCGGCACCGCCCTGACGACCTACATGCGGGACTATCTGTCGGCCCAGCTCGACGACCAGCTCGGCCTCGCCCAGACCGCCCAGTCCAAGAACATCGCGGCGAAGGGCTCCCTTGAGGGCAAGAAGTACTACCGCTGGTACTACGCCGTGTACGACGTCAGAGACGGCGACCCGGTGCTGCGCAAGCCCGAGGACAGCTCGGACCTGCCCACGGACATAAAGGACCTCACCGCCCTGGCCAAGGCGCAGGTCTCCGCCAAGACCGAGGTGCTGCGCACCCGGCACATCACGGGCGAGGGCGAGTACCGGCTGCGCGGCTGCGAGGTCGAGCCCGGGGTGGTGCTGGTCAGCGGGGCGCCGATGGACAACATCGACGACACGGTCCAGCAGCTGGTCATCATCCAGGTGGTCGCCTTCGGGGCGGCGCTGCTGGCGCTGGTGGTGCTCGGCCGGCGACTGCTGCGGCGCGGTCTGCAGCCGCTGAGCGACATGGCCCACACCGCGCACGGCATCGCCTCGCACGACCTGACCGAGTCGGCGGCGCGGCTGCCGCTGCGTGCGGACGAGCGGGGCGGCGGCCCGGAGGTCGAGGAACTGCGCACCGCCTTCAACACGATGCTGGAGCACATCGACGACTCCCTCGCGGTCCGCGCGGAGGCCGAGCAGCGACTGCGCCGGTTCGTCGCGGACGCCTCGCACGAGCTGCGTACGCCGCTCATGTCGGTACGGGGTTACGCGGACCTCTTCCAGTACGCCGCCGCCAACGCTCCCGAGGAGCGCGACAAGCACCTCGCCCGGCTGCGCGCCGAGGCCGCCCGCATGGGCGTGCTCCTCGACGACCTGCTGCTGCTCGCCCGCCTCGACGCGGCCGAGGTGGAGGCGCCGCTGCGGATGCGGGACGCGGACCTGGTGGAACTGGCCGAGGAGGCCGCGGACGCGTTCCGCGCGAGCCACCCCGACCATCCGCTGACGGTCGAGGACGGCCCCGAGACGCTCCGTCTACGCCTGGACCCGCAACGCATCCGCCAGGTCCTGGACAACCTCCTCACCAACGCGGCCATCCACACGCCCGTCGGCACGCCCGTCTCCGTGTCGGTCTCGGCCGAGGGCTCCAGCGCGACGGTCCGGGTCACGGATGCGGGCCCTGGCATCCCGGCCGCCGACCGGGAGCGCGTCTTCGACCGCTTCTACCGCGTGGACAAGGCCCGCAGCCGCGACCGGGGCGGCAGCGGCCTGGGCCTGTCGGTCGCGAACGCGCTGATCCGGGCGCACGGCGGGACGATCGAGTTGGGCGGAGGGCCGGGAGAGACGGTGTTCACCGTACGGCTCCCACTCAGCGGTACGGCAGGTCTTACGGACCCATGACGTACCGGGCGTGACTCCGCATTCGGTGCGGATGCCGCCCTAGCGTGGGCGCATGCGTGTACTGGTCACCGGCGGTGCCGGGTTCATCGGGTCCCATGTCGTGCGGGCACTGGAGGCACACGGGCACGAGCCCGTCGTGTACGACGACCGCGCCGACCCCGCCTGCGACGTACGGGACCCGGACGCCGTCCGTCGTGCCCTGTCCGGCGTCGACGCGGTCTGCCACCAGGCGGCGATGGTCGGCCTCGGCGCCGGTTTCGCGGACGCCGCACAGTACGTCTCCCGCAACGACCTCGGCACCGCCGTGCTGCTCACCGCCATGTCCGAGTCGGGCGTACGGCGGCTGGTGCTCGCCGGGTCGATGGTCGTGTACGGCGAGGGGCGCTACGTCTGTTCCGCGCACGGGGTCGTACGGCCGGGCCCGCGTGCGGTCGCCGACCTCGACGCCGGCCGCTTCGAGCCGTCCTGTCCGGTCTGCGCGGCGGAGTTGTCGCGCGGGCTGGTCGGGGAGGACGCCCCGGTCGACCCGCGGAACGTGTACGCGACGACCAAGCTGACCCAGGAGCACCTGGCGGCGGCGTGGGCCCGGGCGACCGACGGCTCGGCGGTGTCGCTGCGCTATCACAACGTGTACGGCCCCGGCATGCCCCGTGACACCCCGTACGCGGGCGTCGCCTCCTTCTTCCGCTCCTCGCTGGCTCGCGGTGAGGCTCCGCGCGTCTTCGAAGACGGGCGCCAGCTACGGGACTTCGTGCACGTACGGGATGTGGCGGCGGCCAACGTGGCCGCACTGGAGGCGAGTTCACGCGAAGGCGCGCTGACGGTCTACAACACCGGCAGCGGCGAACCGCACACGGTCGGCGAGATGGCCCGGGCGTTGGCGGAGGCCCACGGGGGCCCGGAGCCGGTGATCACCGGGGAGTACCGACTCGGCGACGTACGCCATATCGCGGCCGACTCGACGTTGCTGCGCACGGAGTTGGGATGGAAGGCGGGGGTGGGGTTCGAGGAGGGGATGCGGGAGTTCGCTGCGGCGGAGTGAGGGGCGGGCTGGAGTGGAGTGGGGTGCGGTGGGCGTGGCGACGGCCGCGCGGCTCACCCCTCCGGCACCGGAACCGGCAGCGTCACCTCGAACCGGCATCCCCCGGGGATGTTGCGTACGGTGGCCCGACCCTGGTGCGCCTCCACGATGCCCCGCACGATGGCGAGGCCAAGGCCCGCTCCCGCAGGGGGAGTTCGGGCATGGGTCCCCCGCCACCCCGTGTCGAAGACGCGGGGCAGGTCCTCTTCCGGGATGCCTCCGCAGCCGTCGGTGACGGACAGCACCACGCCTTCGGGCGAGCGTTCGGCGGCCACCGCGACCGTGCCGTCGGCCGGGGTGCGGCGGATCGCGTTGATCAGGAGGTTGCCCAGCACCCGGCTCATCTCCTTGCCGTCCACCTCCACCGGCACGGGTTCGACCCGGTCACCGACCAGCCGCACGCCGTGTTCGCTCGCCAGCGCGTCGGCACCGGCCAGCGCGTCGCCGACGAGGTCGAACAGGGAGATCCGGCTGGGGCTCAGCGCCAGCGCCCCCGCGTGGATGCGGGAGAGTTCGAAGAGGTCGCCGACCATGTCGTTGAGGCGCTCGACCTCGGTGCGGATCTGTCGGAGGTAGCGGTCGGGGTCGGCGGCGACGCCGTCCTCCAGCGCCTCGGACATCGCACGCAGGCCGGCCAGCGGGGTGCGCAGGTCGTGGGAGATCCAGGCGACGAGTTCACGCCGGGAGGACTCCAGGGCACGTTCGCGTTCGCGGGACTCGGCGAGACGGGCGCTCGTGTTCTCCAACTCCCGGCTGAGGGCGGCGAGTTCGGCGGTCGCCGGGCCCTCGGGGGTGGTGAAGTCACCGCCGTCGCCGAAGGAACGGGCGGCGAGCGCGAGGGCCTTGCTGCGGCCGACGACCCAACGGCCCAGCAGCAGAGCGGTGGCCAGGGAGACCACCGTGGCCATGGCGACGACCGTCGTGACGACACTCAGGTCATGGCTGGACAGGAACATCGCCTGCGCGACGGCCAGCGTCCCCGCGAGCATCGCGGTGACGGCGACGGCGGCCACCACGGCGAGGTGCGCGACGACCGAACGCCGTCGGATCAGCAGCAGGACGCCGGCCCCGAGGAGACCGGCCGCGGCTGCGCCGAGGAAGGCGAAGAGAACGATGAGCAGGGTGTCACGCATGCCTCACGCCCCCTGTCCGGGGGCGTCTTGTCCTGCGGTGTCTTGTCCTGCGGTGTCTTGTCCCCCGGCGTCTTGTGCCGCGCCGCCCTGTCCCCCGGCGTCCTGCCCCGACGCGTCGAACCGATAGCCGACCCCCCACACGGTCTGGATCAGGCGGGGCCGGGCCGGATCGTCCTCGACCTTGCCGCGCAGCCGCCGGACATGGACCGTCACGGTCGACAGATCACCGAAGTCCCACCCCCACACCTCCCGCATCAGGTCCTCCCGGCTGTAGACGCGCCCGGGATGTCGCAGGAAGAAGGCGAGGAGGTCGAACTCCCGGATGGTGAGGGCGAGTTCGGCACCGTCCTTGACGGCGCGGCGGGCCGCCGGGTCGAGCGAGAGGCCGGCCGCGCGCAACGGGCCGCGCGGCGCCGACGCCGGCCGGGCACGGCGTAGGACCGACTCGACGCGCAGGACCAGTTCGCGGGGGCTGAAGGGCTTGGTGACGTAGTCGTCGGCGCCGACCTCCAGGCCGAGGATGCGGTCGTCCTCGTCGCCGCGCGCGGTGAGCATGATGACCGGCACGGGCCCCTGCCCCCGCATCCGCCGGCACACCTCCAGGCCGTCCATGCCGGGCAGCATCAGATCGAGGACGACGAGATCCGGCCAGTGCGCGGCGGCCCGGGCCAGCGCGTCGGGGCCGTCACCGGCCCGGTCGACCACGTATCCGGCCCGGTCGAGGTACCCGGAGACGACCTCGGCGACGGTGGGGTCGTCGTCCACGACGAGGACCCTCGCCCCGTCCGGTGCGTACGGCTGCTGCTGCTCCATGCGGCCAGCCTCGCACCCGGCACGCGCGGATGCCGTGGCAGGCCCCTGACGTCCGTGTTTCGTAAGGATCCGAAGTCCGAAATGCCCGTTCTCCGTTCGTAGGGTGAGACCGTGACGACCACCCCCGCTCCCAGCCCCTTCCCGGCCATGACGTCGCCTGGCGTCGACGTGGTGCTCCCGTGTCTCGACGAGGCCGAGGCGCTGCCCCGGGTCCTGGCGCGTGTGCCGCCCGGCTGGCGTGCCCTCGTCGTGGACAACGGCTCCACGGACGGCTCGGCCGACCTCGCCCACGCGCTCGGCGCGACCGTCGTGCGCGAGGAGCGGCGCGGTTTCGGCGCCGCCTGCCACGCGGGCCTGCTGGCCGCTACGGCGGACATCGTCTGCTTCTGCGACTGCGACGCGTCTCTCGACCCCGCCGACCTGGTGCCCTTCGTGAACCGGATCCGTTCCGGCGAGGCCGACCTGGTCCTGGGCCGGCGCCGACCGCAAGGCCGCGGCAGCTGGCCGCCGCACGCCCGGGCCGGCAACCTCGCCCTCGCCCAACTCCTGCGCCGCCGCACGGGTTTGCGCCTGCACGACCTGGGCCCCCTGCGCGCCGCCCGCCGCGAACCCCTCCTCGACCTCGGCCTGACCGACCGCCGCAGCGGCTACCCGCTCCAGATGGTCGTCCGCGCCGCCGAGGCGGGCTGGCGGATCGCCGAGTACGACGTCCCGTACCACCCGCGCCTCGGTGCCTCCAAGGTCACCGGCACCTGGCGCGGTACCTGGCAGGCGGTGCGCGACATGAACCGCGTACTGGCCGAACGCCCCACCGGAGAAGGGGCCCCGCGATGACCACACTCCTCGTCATCGCCAAGGAACCCCGACCGGGCCGGGTCAAAACCCGACTGACCCCACCGTTCACGCCGGAGGAGGCCGCGGCTCTCGCCGAGGCGGCACTCGCGGACACCCTGGACACGGTGGCCCGCACCCCCGCCGACCGCCGGGTCCTGGTCCTGGACGGCGCACCGGGGCCCTGGCTGCCGCCCGGCTTCGAGGTGGTGCCGCAGTGCGCGGGCGGCCTGGACGAACGCCTGGCGGCGGCCTTCGCGGGCTGTACCGGCCCGGCCCTCCTCATCGGCATGGACACCCCCCAGGTCACCCCGGAACTCCTCACCGTCGACTTCACCGACCGCGACGCGTACTTCGGCCCCGCCGAGGACGGCGGCTTCTGGGCCCTCGGCCTGGCCGCCCCCAACCCCGCCCTCCTGCTCGGCGTCCCCATGTCGACCCCTCACACGGGCGCCGCCCAACGGGCCCGGCTGGCGGGACTGCGGGTACGGGAGCTGCCGTGCCTTCGGGACGTGGACACGGCGGACGACGCGGAGGTCGTGGCGAGAGCGGCGGCCGGGGGACGGTTCGCGGCGCGGTGGGCTGAGTTGGGCGGGGTGGGGATTCGGTGAGCGGGGGTTCGATGAGCGGAGTGGCGAGGGTGGCCGAGCGGAGCCTCCGGCAAGGCGGCTCGGTCGACGGGCGGCCATGGTCCGCCGATCCCTACTCCGACGCCCTGCGCAACGGGCGCGGCCCGCTCTTCCTACGGCGGGCCGACGGCTGGCTGTTGCCGTTGGAGGTGGAGCGCTGGTGTGCGGACGCCGACGCGGCGGATCTGGAGGTGTTGCGGCGGTGCGAGGGTGCGGTGCTGGACGTCGGGTGCGGGCCGGGGCGCCTGGTCGCGGCCTTGGGCGTACGGGGCCGGCGTGTGCTCGGCATCGATGTGAGCGAGGCGGCCGTCGCCCGCACGGTGGCCCTCGGCGGACAGGCCCTGCACCGGTCGGTCTTCGAACCGCTGCCCGGTGAGGGCCGTTGGGGCACGGTGCTGCTGATCGACGGGAACATCGGCATCGGCGGCGACCCACGGGCCTTGCTCGACCGTACCGCCCAACTTCTCGCTCCCGGCGGCCTGTTGATCGCCGAGACGGTGGCCGGTCTGGACGTCGACGAGCAGATCCACGTACGCGTCGCCGACGCCCACGGGACCGTCGGCACCGCCTTCCCGTGGGCCCGGCTCGGCACGCCGGCCCTGCTGCGGCACGGCGACCGCGCGGGCTGGCGTGCCGTCGATCAGTGGTCGGCCGACGGCCGTTCCTTCGTCGCCCTGCGCAGCCGCACCGCGTGCAGCAGTACGTACAGCAGCGCCGAGCCGCCGAACAGCACCGCCGTCAGCAGCAGCCAGCGGGTCGCGAAGCCGTCGGCGGACAGGCCGGTGGCGGAGGTGTAACGCCCCGCCACCTCGCCGCCGATCAGCGGGAACCACACCAGCAGAAGCAGCCCGGACAGGGCGGCGGGCACCCTGACGTACATCACCGCGCGTCGGCGTGGGCCCGCCGCCCGCACGAGCGCGCGGTCCGCCGCCGCGTACAGCGGCAGCAGGACGAGGTCGTGGAGCAGGGCGACGCCTACGATCCACAGCGCGACGCCGAACCAGTCACGCGCGAGCAGTTGCACTCCCGCGTAGGCGGCGAGCGCGAACGAACAGGCGAGCAGCAGGAGTTGGAACGTGCTGCCGAGCTGGAACCGGGGGCGCATCACAGAACTCCGAGGGTCGGTCGCATCACAGGTCTCCGAACGTCAGCCGGCCGACCCACTTGGTGTTGAGCACTCCGGGTGCCGCGGGCACGATGATCCGGGCCGGGTGGCCGTGGTCGGGGGTCAACTCCGCACCGCCCACGAACAGGGCGAGCAGGGAGCGTGGGTCGCCGACCTGGTTGGCGCGCAGGGCCGCGTGGCGGAACGCGCCGTGCCGTTGCAGCGACTCGACGAAGACGTCGGTCGGGTCGTCGTGTCCGACGAGGGCGGCGAGGTCCCGCAGCCGTGCCCCGCGCCACAGTTGGTCGGAGGTGGCCCAACCCTCGACACAGGCGATGGGCAACGCGGCGCTGTGCAACGGGAGTCGGAGCAGTTCGGCACGGCTGAGCCGGACGGTACCGCCGCGCCCCCTCACGACCAGCCGCCAGGCCTCCTCGCTCGTCTCGGTCTCGCTGATCCCGGCGTACGCGGCCGTCTTGTTGATCTGGAAGTCGCCGGGTCCGTTCCCGGGTTCGGCGCCGCCGTGCGGGGCGAGGACGGCACTCCAGCGCAGCCCGTCGAAGCTCCGCCCCACCGTCGTACCGAACAGCAACAGCGAACCGCCCCCGACCAGCCCGACCGCCCCACGCCGGGACACGGTGGGCGGGGCGGGGTTCGGGGAGGTCAACTCGTCCTTCTCACCCCGCAGTTCGGCCGGCCCACTCGCTCCGCGCAGTTCGCGCAGATTCCGCAGGGCCAGCGGCGTCTTCAGCACCGCGTGCGCGACGAAGGCGGCGAAGAACACCCACGCGCCGTAGAAGTGCAGGGCGTAGAAGGAGCCGGGGAAGATGTAGTCGAGCTGGACGTTCAGGACGCCGGTGACGAACTCGAACAGGCCGCCGCCGACCAGCAGCAACAGCGAGAGTCGCTCCAGCGCGTGGGCCAGGGAGCGGGCCGGCGGCAGGGTGAACAGCTTGGGCACGACCGACCACAGCTTGGCCAGCAGGACGGGGATCAGTGTGATCCCCAGCGTCACATGGACGCCCTGGGTGAGTCGGTAGAGCCAGTGCGGGTCGGTCGGCCAGGCGAACAGGTAGAAGCCGAGCAGCCCCTTGCCGGGGGTCTTGTCGTTCACCGGCGACAGGTCGGGGTTGTAGGCGGCGTACGACAGCAGTCCCGTCACGAACAGCACCGTGATCCCGCCGAGCAGGACGAGGCCGAGCAGCGAGGTGAACCAGGGCCCGCGCAACGGGCTGCGCCAGAACGCGGGCGAGAAGGGAGAGCGTGGCATGCCCCGACCGTAGGTCCGCGACCACCCTTGAAAGGGTCTGCGAACCATGACGAAAGTCTGACGTCCGCCCACGTCAGCGTCTCGGGCGGGCCACGGCGGCCTAGCGTTCCCGCGTGCACCGCGACCTTCTCCCCGCCCTTTCCCGCGCCCCTCGGCGCCGGCTCCCCCGTGGCCTTCCCCGGGCCCCCTCCCGCGACCTCCGCCGCGATCTGTACGCGGCCCTCGCGGCAGCGCTCCTCGTCCTCGCCGCCGTCCTCGTCGGCCGAGCGATCCAGCACCGAGACGGCTCCCTCCGCGTCAACTGGCCGCCCCTGCTCGCGGATTGGCACCCGCACGTGGGTCCGGGCACCCCGGCCGCGCTCGCCGTCGCGGCCGGCGTCGTGGCTTACGGCCCCGCGCTCGCCGCCCGGCTCCCCTGGCGCCCGCTGCTCCTCGCCGTCTGGGCGACGGGCTCGGCGTGGACCTGGTCCCTGGCTCTGGTGGACGGCTGGTACCGAGGAGTCGCCGAACAGCTGACGACGAGGAGCGAGTACCTGCGCTCCGTCGGCCGCTTCCACGACATCCCGTACGCCCTGCGGGACTTCACCCATCACATCCTGATCGACTCGCCCGACAACTGGCCCGCCCACGTCGCCGGGCACCCGCCGGGCGCCACCCTCACCTTCGTCCTGCTGGACCGGATCGGGCTGGGCGGCGGCGGTTGGGCCGGTGCCTTCGTGATCACCGTCGGTACCACCGGGGCGGTCGCGGTCCTGGTCGCGCTACGGGCCCTGGCCGACGAGGAGTTGGCCCGGCGGGCGGCCCCCTTCCTGGCGCTGGCGCCGGCCGCGGTGTGGGTGGGGACCTCGGTCGACGGGTACTTCGCGGCGGTCGCCGCGTGGGCACTCGCCCTGCTCGCGCTGGCGGTCACGGGACACCGGCCGCGGTGGACCAGCCGCACGTTCGGCCTCGCGTCCGGCCTGTTCTTCGGTCTGGCCGCCTATCTCTCGTACGGCCTCACCCTCTTCGCCCTGATCGCCGCCGCCGTCCTCCTCCTGGGCCGCGCCCGCACCCGCCCGCTGCCCCTCGTCCTGGCCGGACTCGCCGTCGTACCAGTCGTGTTCACCGCGTTGGGCTTCAACTGGTGGGAGGCGTACCGCCTGTTGGTCACCCGCTACCACCAAGGCTCGGGCGGCGTCCGCCCGTACGGCTACTGGGTGTGGGCGAACCTGGCCGGTACGGCGATCATCGTGGGCCCGGCGACGGCGGCCGGCCTGCGTCGCACCGGGGCGACCCTCCTGCGACGCGACCGGACGTCGGCAGGCCGCCTGGCGCTGCTCGTCGCCGCCGCACTGCTCGCTCTGCTCGTCGCGGACCTGTCCGGCATGAGCAAGGCGGAGACGGAACGCATCTGGCTGCCCTTCGCCCTGTGGCTGCTGCCGGCCGGCGCGTTCCTGACGGTGCCGCGTGCGTGGCTGGCCGGACAGGCCGTACTCGCGCTGCTCGTCAATCACCTGTTGCTGACGGGGTGGTGAGGATCCCGGCCGGAAGAACGCAAGCGGGAAGAAAACGCTGACATTCCGCTGACCGTCGACTGACATTACAACAGCGGCTTTTGGCTACGGTTGGACGGAATTCGGAGACGCACAATTCCGCACACAACTCACGCGCCGGCCGCGATACGAAATGTTTACGTGGGCTCCGCCCCCTGTCCGTCACGTTTCGAAGGCATGTGACACAAGTGAATGCGAGCGCGCGCCGGAGGGAATTGATCGGAGAATAGCCGGATTTTCGGATGTTTGGGGTGAGCTGGCGCGACTGGCTGGATCAGCGCGAGGTGCCGACCGACTGCGGAGGCGATGTTGACCCGCGGGTAACCGTAGGGCTAGCTTTTCACTAGTTATCCACACGACTTTCCACGCATAACGGTGTGCCCTTTCGCACCGGTTCGCCGCTCGTAGGCCGTATTCCCCCCACCGTGCAGTTTCGCCGTTCATTCGGAGAATCATGACGTCTGCCCTGCGCGCCGAAGACTTGATCATTGGAATCACGCCGTTCCGTGAGCCGGACGCGAGACTCGCCGCGGCCGTCAGCCGCGCCGGCGGTCTAGGCGTACTGGATCTGGGACCCGGCGACCGAAGAACGAGAGAGGCCCTGGCGCGGTTGCGCCGCTGGGTGCCCGGGCCCTACGGGGTGCGTCTCGGCGCGGGTTGCCGGATCGGACCCGGTGAGCTCGTGGCCGGCCCGGCCACCATAATCCTGGCCGCCGACGCCCCGTTGCGGATCGCGGATCTCGCCGGGGTCCATCGCGTTCTCGTCGAAGTCACCGACCTGGACCAGGCTTTGGAAGCGGTTCGCTCCGGCGCGCACGGGCTGATCGCCCGGGGCAGTGAGAGCGGCGGGCGCGTGGGCGAGCTCAGTACGTTCGTGCTCCTGCAGCAGGTGTTGGCCGAACCCGGTGTCGACGTCCCGGTCTGGGCCTGCGGGGGCATCGGTCCGCGTACGGCCGCCGCTGCGGTGGCCGGCGGAGCGGCCGGGGTCGTCCTGGACAGCCAGCTCGCGCTGCTGGCCGAGTCCGGGCTGCCCGAGGCGGCGGCCGCGGCGCTGCGTTCGATGGACGGCTCCGAGACGACGGTCGTGGCCGGTCACCGGGTGCTGCACCGCAGGGGGCCGGACGCCCCGAAGGTGCGTACCGAGGATCCGGCCGAGGTGGCACGTTCCCTCGGTGCCCAGGATCTGCGCACGCAACTCCTGCCCGTGGGCCAAGACGGCTTCCTCGCCGCTCAGTTCGCCGAGCGCTGGGGTGACGTCGGCGGGGTGGTCCGCGGACTGACGGCCGCCGTGCGGGACGCCGTGCAGGACGACGCGCCCGCCCGGGCGCTGCGCCACGACTCCCCCATGAGCCATGCGCTCGGCACCGAACTGCCCATCGCCCAGGGGCCGATGACACGGGTCAGCGACCAGGCGCGGTTCGCCGCCGCGGTCGCCGACGGCGGCGGACTGCCGTTCATCGCGCTGGCGTTGGCGAACGGCGAGCAGACGCGCACCGTGCTCACCCAGACCCGGGACGCCGCGGCCGACCGGCCCTGGGGGGTCGGAGTGCTCGGCTTCGCGCCCGAGGAGACCAGGAACGCCCAGCTCGAAGCCGTACGCCGACTCCGGCCCACGCACGCCATCATCGCCGGGGGCCGGCCCTCGCAGGCTGAGGCGTTGGAGGGCGCCGGGATCCGCACCTTCCTGCACGTGCCCTCGCCGGGGCTGCTGCGGCAGTTCCTGGAGGCGGGCGTCCGCCGGTTCGTTTTCGAGGGCTCGGAGTGCGGCGGCCACGTCGGACCGCGCAACAGCTTTCCGCTCTGGGAGGCCCAACTCGCCGTACTGGAGGACTTCCCCAAGGCCGAGGGCCTGGAGGTGTTCTTCGCGGGCGGTGTGCACGACGAGCGGTCGGCCGCGATGGTGGCCGCGCTCGCCGCCCCGCTGACCGCACGCGGCGCGGCCGTGGGCGTCCTCATGGGCACCGCCTACCTGTTCACCGAGGAGGCGGTGGAGTGCGGGGCGATCCGGCCCCTGTTCCAGGAACAGGTCGTACGCGCGACCGGCACCGCCCTGCTGGAGACCGCCCCCGGCCATGCGACCCGCTGTGTACGGAGCCAATTCAGCGATGGGTTCCGGGAGTTGGGGGACCGGCTGCGGGAGCAGGGTGTACCCGACCGGCGGATGTGGGAGGAGCTGGAGCGGCTCAACGTCGGGCGCCTGCGGATCGCCAGCAAGGGCGTCGAGCGGGACGCGAGCGGGGAGTTGGCCGCCGTCGACGAGGAACGCCAGCTCGCCGAGGGGATGTTCATGGCCGGCGAGGTGGCCGTGCTGCGCTCGGCGACCACGACCGTCGGCGCGCTGCACCGCTCGGTGACGGTGGGCGCCGCCGAGTTCTACGCGGGTCGGTCGGTCGAACTCCTGGTCAGGGAGGGTGACTTGGGCGAGGAGGCCGTACCCGAGCCGCTCGACGTCGCCGTCGTCGGCATGGCCTGCATGTTCCCGGGGGCGCCCGACCTGGCCTCCTTCTGGGCCAACGTCCTGGGCGGTCATGACGCGGTCGGCGAGGTGCCGGCCGCCCGCTGGGACCCCGCCGTGCACTGGTCCGAGGACGGCACGGGCGTCACCCCGTCCAAGTGGGGCGGCTTCCTGCCCGAGATCCCCTTCGACCCGCTGCGCTACGGCATCCCGCCGACCTCCCTCGGCAACATCGAACCGGTGCAGCTGCTGGCCCTCGAAGCGGCCCGGCGGGCGCTGGAGGACGCCGGATACGGCGAGCGAGGACGAGAGTTCGACCGGGCCCGCACCTCGGTGGTGTTCGGCGCGGAGGCGGGCAGCGACCTCTCCAACGCCACCACCCTGCGGGCCGTACTGCCCTCGTACTACGGCAAGGTCCCCGACGGTCTGGCCGAGCAGCTGCCGGACCTCACCGAGGACTCCTTCCCGGGCATGCTCGCCAACGTTGTCTCCGGCCGGATCGCCAACCGGCTCGACCTCGGCGGCGCCAACTACACCGTGGACGCGGCCTGTGCGTCCTCGCTGGCCGCTCTGGACGTCGCCTGCAAGGAACTCGTGGGCGGCACCAGCGACGTCGTGCTGTGCGGCGGCGCCGACCTGCACAACGGCATCAACGACTACGTCCTCTTCTCGTCCGTGCACGCCCTCTCCCCCACCGGCCGCTCCCGGGCCTTCGACAGTTCGGCCGACGGCATCGCGCTCGGCGAGGGCGTCGCGTGCGTCGTCCTGAAGCGGCTGGCCGACGCCGAGCGCGACGGCGACCGGATCTACGGCGTGGTCAAGGGAGTCGGCAGTTCCAGCGACGGCCGCTCACTGGGTCTGACCGCGCCGCGCCCCGAGGGACAGCGGGCCGCGCTGCAGCGGGCGTACCGCAACGCGGGTGTCTCGCCGGCCGAGGTCGGTCTCGTCGAGGCGCACGGCACCGGGACGGTGGTCGGCGACCGTACCGAACTCACCATTCTCAGCGAGGTGTTCACCGAGTCCGGTGCCGCGCCCGGCAGTTGTGCGCTCGGTTCGGTCAAGTCTCAGATCGGGCACACCAAGTGCGCCGCCGGTCTCGCCGGACTGATCAAGACCGTGCTCTCTCTGTACACCGGGGTCAAGCCGCCCACCCTGCACGTACGGCGGCCCAACGCGGCCTGGCGGGAGGGCGAGAGCCCCTTCGTCTTCCACGCCGAGGCCCGTCCTTGGGCGGCCCCGGCCGGCGAACGGATCGCGGGCCTGAGCGCGTTCGGCTTCGGCGGCACCAACTTCCACGCCGTGATCGAGGCCCACCGCGAGGCCGTACCGCCGGCCCACGGCCTCGACGCCTGGCCGGCCGAGCTGTTCACCTTCCGCGGCACGGACCAGGCGGCGGCCCGACGCGGCATGGAGACACTCCTGAAGACCGCGGAGTCCTCCGGCACCGACGGCCACTTGCCCTGGCGCCTGAGGGATCTCGCGCTCGCCGCGTCCCGCAGGTCGGACGCACGCCATGAGCCCGTCCAGGCGGCCGTGGTCGCGACGGACGTCGAGGGACTGGTGACGCAGTTGCGGCGCGCGCTGTCGGGCGAGCACGATCCGGCGGCGGGGATCCATCTGGCGGAAGCCGTCATGGAGAGCGTCACGGAACCGTTCGTCGAGAGCGTCGCAGAACCTGTCGCGGCGAACGGAACAGAACCCGGCGTACGGTCCGCCCCGGAACCACCCGGCAAGGTCGCCTTCCTCTTCCCCGGCCAGGGCAGCCAGCGGCCCGGGATGCTTGCGGACGTCTTCGTCGCCTTTCCCGAACTCCAGTACTACCTCCAGCTCGGCCGCGACCACGCCGCCGCGCTCTATCCGCCCACCGCCTTCGACGACACCGCACGCGACCGCGCACAGGCCGACCTGACCGACACACGGGTCGCCCAACCGGCCCTCGGCATCACCTCGCTCGCCGCGTACGCCCTGCTCGGCGCGGCGGGCGTGCGGCCCGACATGGCCGCCGGGCACAGCTACGGCGAGTTGGCCGCCCTGTGCGCGGCCGGCGTGATCGGGCCGGAGGCGCTGCTGGAGCTGAGCGCCGAACGCGCCGCGGCGATCCTCGCGGCCACCGGCGAGGACGACCCAGGCGCGATGGCCGCGGTCGCCGCCGGTGCCGAGGACGTGTCAAGGACCCTTCAGGCGACCGGCGCTCCCGAGTCGGTCGTCGTCGCCAACCACAACTCGCCCCGGCAGACCGTGATTTCCGGTCCGACGGACGCGATCACCACCGCCGTACGACTGCTGCGCGATGCCGGTCTGGGCGCCAAACGCATCCCCGTGGCCTGCGCATTCCACAGCCCCCTGGTGGCGGACGCGGGCGCCCGGTTCGCCGAGGCACTCGCGGCCCGCCCGGTGCATCCGCCGGAGTTCCCGGTCTGGTCCAACCGCACGGCCGCGCCGTACGCCGGTGACGCCGACGCGATCCGTGCCGAACTCGCCGCCCAGATAGGCGCACCGGTCCGCTTCGTCGCGCAGATCGAGGCGATGTACGAGGCCGGGGCGCGGATCTTCGTCGAGGCGGGGCCCGGGTCGGTGCTGACCCGGCTGGTCGGCCAGATCCTCGGTGACCGCCCGCATCAGGTCGTCGCGTGCGAGCCGCGTCCCGGCAGCGGGCTGCGCGGCTGGCTCGACGCGCTGGCCCAACTGGCCGTGGCCGGCGTGCCGGTGCGCACCGGCTGGCTGTTCCAGGGGCGTGACGCCGTGGACGCGACCAAGGCGACCGCGCCCCGGCGCCCCGGCTGGACTGTCGACGGCCAGTTGGTCCGTACGGCCGCAGGAGACACCCTTCCCGGTGCGCTCGCACCGGCTCGACGCGTTGTGGAGGCGACCGTGACGACGAACCAGCCGGGCCCGGCCCCGGTCAACAGGGACGAGCTGATCGCCGAATTCCTGCGCACCAGCCGGGAGATGGTGGCCGCGCAACGGGACGTACTGCTGACGTACTTCGGCGCCGGGGCACCCGGGCAGTGGGTGCCCGCACCCGCGGCCCCGCCCATGCAGTGGGTCCCGGGGGCCAGCACCGCACCCGCGCAGACAGCGGTCGCCGCCGTCCCGCAGGAAGCACCCCTGCCCCAACTCCCTGTTCCCGCACCGGAACCCGCGCCCGCCCCTGAGGCTCTCGGCGAGGCCGACGTCCTCGCCGTCGTCCTGGAGATCATCAGCGAACGCACCGGCTACCCCGTCGACATGATCGAGCCCGACCTCGACCTGGAGGCGGACCTCAGTATCGACTCGATCAAGCGGGCCGAGATAGCGGGGGAGTTGGCGAAGCGGCTGGGCATCGGCGCCGGAATGGACGTGACCGCCCTCGACGACTCCGAGCTGGAGGACCTGGCGAAGGCCCGCACGGCGGCCTCGGTGACGGAGTGGCTGGCGGCCCGCCTGACGGGGCCGACGACGGCGGCACCCGAGCAACCGGCGACGGCCCCTGGCACCCCCTCTGCCCCGGACACTCCCGCCACACCGGACACCCCGGATGTTGTTGGGGTGGCTCCCCGGCGCTTCGTGCTCCGGCCCGTTCTCCTCCCAGGCCACGGAAGCGCACCCGACGGTCAGGGCATCCCCGACGCCCGCAACTCCCCTGCCCTGTCCGGGAAGCGCTTCGTCCTCCTCGGCGACGACGACACCGCCGCCGTGGCCCGCGAGGTCGCCGCCCGGCTCGCCGCCCACGGCGCCGAGGTGACCCCGCTCACCGCCGGCCACCTGCTCACCGATGCCGACGGAGCCGTGGACGGCGTACTGTTCCTCGACCCGCTCGCGACCGCCCGACCGCCGGTGCTGCCCGACGCGTTCCCCGTCCTGCAGGCGGTGCTGACGCGGGCCCCACGCCACCTGCTGGCCGTACGCCCCGCCGCCGCGCACCTCCGCTCGGCCGGCCTGCACGGCCTGTTCCGTACGGTCGCCCGTGAGTACCCGGAGATCCGTGCACGGATCGTCGACGTCGACGACCTCGCCCCAACCGCCGTGGCAGACGCGATCGTTGGCGAGCTGACCGCTGACGACAACGCTCCCGTTGTGGTGCGCGGCGCGTCCGGGCGGCACGGCCTGGAGTTGACCGAGGTACCGCTCGGCGCGCTCGCCACTAACGGCGCGGGACCGGCCGGGGACGGTGCCGCCGAGGCCGCCGCGCTCGGCCTGGACCGCGACTCGGTGGTGTTGCTGGTCGGCGGCGCGCGGGGCATCACCGCGAAGTTCGCCGCCACGCTGGCCGGGGCCTCCCGGTGCCGTGTCGAACTGCTCGGCCGTACACCCGCGCCGGCCGGCCCCGAGGACCCGGCGACCGCCGCCGCCAGCACCCCCGCCGAACTGCGCGCCGCGCTCGCCGCCCAGGGCGGCCGCTCCCCCGCCGACATCAACCGCGCCGCCGAACTCCTGCTGGCCCAGCGGGAGATCACCGCCACCCTGGCCGAACTGGCCGCGCTCGGCAGCCCGGCCCGCTACCACTCCGTCGACTTCCGCGAACCCGACGGCGCCCTCCAAGCGGTGAAGGAGATCCACGCCGAGCACGGCCGCCTCGACGGGGTCGTCTACGCGGCCGGGGTGATCGAGGACCGTTTGATCGCGGAGAAGACCGCCGAGTCCTTCCAACGGGTCTACGGCACCAAGACCGAGGGCGCCGAGACCCTGCTGTCGGCGCTGGCCGAACTCCCCAACGGCCCAGCTTTCGCCGTCCTGTTCGGCAGTATCTCGGCCGTGCTCGGCAACCGTGGCCAGGTCGACTACGCCGCCGCCAACGACGCGCTGGAGAGCCTCGGCACCGCCTGGGCGGCCCGCACCGGGCGGCGCGCGCTGACCGTGCACTGGGGGCCGTGGGCGCCCACCGGCGGGCATCACGGCATGGTGACACCGGAGTTGGGCCGCGAGTACGCCCGGCGCGGGATCGGCCTGATCGACCCGGAGGAGGGCACCGCGGCACTGCTGCGCGAACTCGCCTGGGGCGAGGAGTCGGTCGGATCCGTCGTCTACACCGCGTCGGGCTGGTGACATGACCGGCCCCGTGGCCATCGTGGGCATGGCGGTGCTGCTGCCCGGCGCTCCGGATCTGGACGCCTACTGGCGCAACCTGCTGGACGGCACCGACGCCATCACGGATGTGCCGGACGGCCGGTGGGACGCGGACGCGTACTACCGGCCGGGCTCCGCCGACGGTCCGGCCGTCGCCGACCAGGTGTACTGCCGGCGCGGCGGGTTCGTCGACTCGTTGGCGGAGGTCGAGGTCACCCGGTTCGGGATCATGCCGAACTCGGTGGCCGGCACCGAGCCGGACCAGCTGATCGCGCTGAAGGTGGCCGCGCAGGCCGTCGCCGACGCGGGCGGCGAGGACCGGCTGCCCGACCGCGACCGGGTGGGGGTGATCCTGGGCCGGGGCGGCTATCTGACCCCCGGCCTGGTCCGCCTGGACCAGCGGGTGCGTACGGCGGGACAACTCGTCCGCACACTGGGCGAGTTGCTGCCCGACCTGTCACCCGGCCAACTCGACAAGGTACGGACGGCGTTCACCGAACGGCTCGGCCCGGACAGTCCCGAGTCGGCCATCGGACTGGTGCCCAACCTGGCCGCCTCCCGGGTCGCCAACCGCCTCGACCTGCGCGGCCCCGCCTACACCGTGGACGCGGCCTGCGCCTCGTCGCTGGTCGCCGTCGACCAGGCGGTGACCGAACTCGACTCCGGGCGCTGCGACTTGATGCTCGCCGGGGGCGTCCACCACTGCCACGACATCACGCTCTGGAGCGTCTTCTCCCAACTGCGCGCCCTCTCCCCGAGCCAGCGGATCCGGCCCTTCCACCGGGGTGCCGACGGCATCTTGATCGGCGAGGGCACGGGTGTGGTCGCCCTCAAGCGTCTCGCCGACGCCGAACGCGACGGCGACCGGATCTACGCCGTGATCCGGGGCACCGGGGTCGCGAGCGACGGCCGCGCGGCGAGCCTCTTCAACCCCGACTCGGCCGGCCAGACGCACGCCGTGCGGCAGGCGTGGCGGGCGGCCGGTCTCGACCCCGCCGAGCCCGGTTCGATCGGCCTCCTGGAGGCGCACGGCACGGCGACGCCCGCCGGTGACGGGGCCGAACTGGCCACCCTGACCGAGGTGTTCGGCCGGGGCGGGAGCGACGCGGTGATCGGCTCGGTGAAGTCGATGATCGGCCACACCATGCCCGCCGCCGGAGTCGCGGGCCTGGTCAAGGCCGCCCTCGCCGTCCACCACGGCATGCTCCTGCCGACCCTGCACTGCGACGACCCGCACCCCGCGCTCACGGCCACCCGCTTCCGCCCCCTGGAGAAGGCGACGCCCTGGGAGACGTCACCGGAACGGCCGGTGCGCCGGGCGGCGGTGAACGCGTTCGGGTTCGGGGGGATCAACGCCCATGTGGTGCTGGAGGAGGCGCCCGGCGCCAAGCACCCCCGGCGGGCGGGTCCGGTGACCGTCATCGAGCCCGAGCGGGTCCTCGCGCTCGCCGCCGCGAACTCCGAAGGCCTGGCCGCCCTGTTGGACGCCGAGGACGGCGTCGTACTGGCGGCAGGCCTGGACACCACGCACCTACCGGCCGCGGCGGGCGGCGCGCGACTCGGCATCGTCGACCCGACCGCGAAGCGGCTCGCGCTGGCCCGTCGGGCGGTCACGAAGGGCCGGGCGTGGCAGGGGCGCAGTGACGTGTGGTTCGCGCCGCGTCCGCTGGCCGGACGGACGGCGTTCCTCTTCCCCGGTCTGGAAGGCGACTTCGCTCCCCAGATCGACGACGTGGCCGCGTACTTCGACCTGCCGCCGGTCCGTTCGGCGGGCCCTGCGCGGGTGGGGGACGTGGGCCGGCACGGTCTGGGCGTCGTCTCCGTCGGCCGGCTCCTCGACGCCGCCCTGCGCCGTATGGGCGTGGTGCCGGACGCGGTCGCCGGGCACAGCGTGGGCGAGTGGACGGCGATGGTGGTGGCCGGGGTGTACGCGGTGGACGAGGTCGGCGCCTTCATGGAGTCGTTCGACCCCGATCAACTGACCGTCCCCGGGCTGGCGTTCGGCGCGATCGGCACGTCCGCCGAACGGGTCCTCGCCGCGCTGGACGAGAAGTGGGCGGCGGCCGGTGTCGTCCTCTCGCACGACAACGCGCCGGGCCAGTCGATGGTGTGCGGCCCGGAGGAGGCCGTCGCGGAGTTCGTCCGGGCCTTTCGGGCCGAGGGCGTGATCAGTCAGGTCCTGCCGTTCCAATCCGGCTTCCACACACCGATGTTGGAGCCGTACCTCGGCCCCATCGAGGAGGCCACGAACCGCTTCCGGCTGTACCCACCGGCGGTCCCCCTGTGGTCGGGGACGACCGCGTCACCGTTCCCCGAGGACGAGGCCGCCATCCGGGCACTGTTCGTCCGACACCTGCTGGAGCCGGTCCGGTTCCGGCAGCTCGTCGAGGGGCTGTACGCCGCCGGCCACCGCGTCTTCGTCCAGGTCGGCACCGGCCAGCTCGGCTCCCTGGTCGGCGACACCCTCGGCACCCGCGACCATCTGGTCGTCGCCGCCAACTCACCCCACCGCACCGGCCTCGCCCAACTCCGCCGGGTGGCAACCGCGTTGTGGACGACGGGGGCGGGGGTCGCACCCGACCTGCCAGCACAGGGACGTACGCCTCAGGGACGTGAACCTCAGGCGAGTACGCCTCTGGGACGCACCCCACGCGCAACCGCACGGGTCGAGCGACCTCCGATCCGGCTCGACCTGGGCGGGTCGCTGGTGTCGCTGGAGCGCGGGGCACTCGCGGAACTCCGCGCAGAGCTGGCGACGGCGACCGCCGCGCGCACGCCCTCGGCGCCAACTCACCCTCCCCTGACGACAGTCGGCGGCTCCCCCACCCTCGACGCCCTCGTGTCCAGCTCGCCCGTCGCCGCCGAACTGTCGGCCCTCCTCCGCGAAACCGCGGACACCGCCGTCGAGCTGATCACGGCGAGCGCAAGTCAAGCGACGTCTGCCACCGTCGGCCGCCACACCCCCGTGTCCGGCGGCTTCAACACCACCGTCTCCCCACCCCCGGGTCTTCGCACCTCCGCCTCCCAACCCCCGGGTCTTCGCACCTCCGTCTCCCCACCCTCGGACCTCCGCGCCCCCGCCTCCCCAGCGGCCCCCGCTCCCGCCCCTCAGCCCGCCCCCGCCGCCCGCCGCACCACCACCGTCCGCGTCTCCCCCGACGCCATGCCCTACCTCCTCGACCACTGCTTCTTCCCGCAGCGCCCGGGCTGGCCCGATGTCGCCGACCGGTGGCCGGTCGTCCCCGCGACCACGATCGTGCAGCACATCATGGAGACGGCGGAGGCAGCCGCCCCCGGCATGCGGGCGGTCGCCGTCCACGGGGCACGCTTCGACCAGTGGCTGACGGCGACACCCCCCGTAGACGTGCCGGTGACCGTCACGCCCGACGGCCCGAACCGCCTCGCCGTCACCTTCGGCCCCGGCGCCCGAGCCGTCGTAGAGCTGGGCCCGCATTACCCGGCCGCCCCCGCACACCACCCCCACCCCGGCGGGGACCGCACCCCCGAGCACACCGCCGCCCAGCTCTACAGCGAACGCTGGATGTTCCACGGCCCGGCGTTCCAGGGCGTCACCGAGCTGACCGGCATCGGCGAGCACCACGTCCGGGGGGTGATCACGACCCCTCCGGCCCCCGGCGCGCTTCTCGACAACGTCGGTCAGATCCTCGGCTACTGGATCATGGCGACCCGCACGGAACGGACGGTCGTCTTCCCGGTCCAGATGCGCGAGATGCGCTTCTACGGTCCTCACCCGCGCCCCGGTACGGACGTGGAGTGCGTGGTCCGGATCACCTCCCTGACCGCCGCCGTCCTCGAAGCCGACGTCCGGCTGAGCGTCGGCGGCCAGGTCTGGGCGGAGTTGACCGGCTGGCAGGACCGGCGCTTCGACAACGACCCCAAGACCCGTCCCGTCGAGCGCTTCCCGGACCGCAACACCCTCTCGGAGGCCCGCTCCGGCGGCTGGAGCCTGCTGCACGAGCGCTGGCCCGACCTCGCCTCGCGCGACCTGATCATGCGCAACTCGCTGAGCGGCGCGGAGCGTTCGCAGTACGCCGAGCACGCACCGCGGGGCCGCAGGCAGTGGCTGCTCGGCCGGATCGCGCTCAAGGACGCGGTACGGCAGTGGCTGTGGGACCACGGCGTGGGTCCCGTCTACCCGGCGGAGATCCGGGTGCACAACGACGACCTGGGCCGCCCGTACGTCACCGGTCTGCACGGGCGTGAACTGCCCGCGCTGGACGTCTCGTTGGCGCACCGGGCCGAGTCGGCGGTCGCGATCGTACGGCCGCACACGCCCGGTCCCGGTCCCGGCATCGATCTCGAAGAGGTCGTCGAGCGCGACCCGTCGACCTTCGCCACGGCACTCGGCCCGGCCGAACTCCGGCTCCTGCACGCCATCTGCGCCGACACAGGCGCAAGGACAAGTACAAGCACAAGCGCAGACACCGGTGCCGGAGCCGGCGCCGGCGAGTCCGAGGCGCTGTGGTTCACCCGGTTCTGGGCCGCCAAGGAGGCGGTCGCCAAGGCCGAGGGAACCGGGTTCGGCGGACGTCCACGGGACTTCGAGGTGCTCGAAGTCACCGACGGGGACCGGCTGTTGGTCTCGGGGCGACTGGAACGCGCGTACACCGTGCACCACGAACGCACCGGCAATCCCCCCGCACTGCCCGACCGGGACTACGTCGTGGCCTGGACCACCGGCCCGCAGCACGCAGAGGAGTCGTACGACCGATGACCGATCCCACCGCCACTTCCACCGCCACGGACGAGGACGCGGTTCTCGCCGACATCACCGGCATGCTGGAGCGCCTCCTGGAGGACGAGTACGGCCTCGACGACGTTGAGATCGGCATGACGACCACCTTCAACCGCGATCTGGAGCTGGAGAGCATCGACCTGGTGACGCTGGCCGGGCTGCTGGAGGAGAAGTACGGCAGGCGGGTCAACTTCGCCGAGTTCGTGGCCGGCATGGAGTTCGACGAGATCATCGAGCTCACCGTCGGGCGGCTCGTCGAGTACGTGGTGCAGAGTCTGAAGTCGGCGGAGGCGGGCTGAGCCATGGCCATGGTCGACACCGGTCAACTCCGGGTGCACGTACAGAGAATGGGGCCACGGGACGGCAGTGTTCCCACCGCCACGGTGGTCCTGGTCCACGGTCTGCTCACCGACAGTCTGGCCAGCTACTACTTCACGTTCGGGCCGCCGTTCGCGGCGGCCGGCCTCGACGTGATCATGTTCGACCTGCGCGGTCACGGCCGCAGCGGGCGCCCGGCGAGCGGCTACTCCCTCGACGACAACATCGACGACCTGGAGGCCCTGCTCGACACCCTGGCGGTGACCGGCCCGGTGCACCTGGTCGGCAACTCCTACGGCGGCACCATCGCCTTCGGCTACGCGGCCCGTCATCCGGAGCGGGCGGCCAGCGTGTGCCTGATCGAGTCCGAGCCGGCGACCGCGAGTTGGTCGCGGAACATGGACGGCGTCCTCCAACAGGTGCTGCACGAGCTGGCGTTCAACGAGGACCTCGCACTCGCCTGGATCGCCGACAACCGCAGCCACAACACCGCCCGGCTGGCCAAGGGCGCGGCCCGTCTGATCCGCGAGACGACCCTCGCCCAGGACATGCGGACCAGCGCGGTGTTGACGGAGGATCAGATCCGCGCCGTGCACTGCCCCGTGCTCGGGGTGTACGGCGGCGACTCGGAACTCGCCCTGCTGACACCGTGGCTGGAGAAGCTGCTGCCCGACTGCCGGACGGTCGTCCTGCCGGGGCACGAGCACTCGGTGCTGGTGGAGGCGGCGGGTGTGGTGGGCGGCCATGTGCTGGAGCAGATCCAGAAAACCAACGCGCAGATCCAGGCGGCCACCGCGGCGGCCGTCCGGTGAGCAGATTCCTGTTCGTCGTGCCGCCCCTGGTGGGGCACATCAACCCGACCGTCGGTGTGGCCGCCGAACTCGCCACCCGGGGCCACGAGTCGGCGTGGGCCTGCGCCGATCCCGCTCTGGTCCGGCGGCTGGCGGGGGACGACGTCCGCGTGTACCCGTGCGCCGGACCGATGCTGGGTTCGGGCGACGGGACGCGGCCGCCGGAGCTGCGCGGCCCGGAGGCGCTGAAGTTCCTGTGGGAACGGTTCCTGGTGCCGCTGGCCGACGAGATGGCGCCCGGTGTGCGGGCGGCCGTCGAGGAGTTCGCGCCGGACGCGGTCGTCGCCGACCAGCAGACCCTGGCCGGTGGGCTGGTGGCCGAGCGGCTCGGTGTCCCGTGGGCCACCTCGGCGACCACGTCCGCCGAACTCACCGACGCGCTGGCGGGCCTGCCGAAGGTCAGGCAATGGTTGGACGAGGGGCTGCGCGCCCTGCGCGCCCGTATCGGCGACCCGGCGGGCAGTGCCGACCCCCGGTTCTCCCCGCACCTCGTACTCGCGTTCAGCACCCGGGAGTTGGCCGGTCCCGAGGCTTTGGAGGGCGAGCGGATCCGCTGGGTCGGCCCGTCGATCGCGTCCCGCCCGGTGGCCCCCGGCTTCCCCTGGGACTGGCTCGACCCGTCCCGGGACAAGGTCCTGGTCACCCTGGGTACCGCCAACACCGACGTCGGCGGCCGCTTCCTCGCCGAGTGCCTGACCGCGCTGCGGGCGCGGGCGGACCGGGTCCAGTCGGTGATCGTGGATCCCGGCGGCACGCTCACCGGGCCCGACGCCGACACCGTCGACGACAACGCCACCGACGACAAGGACGTACTGATCGTCGCCTCGGTCCCCCAACTCCCGCTCCTCGAACGGGTCGACGCGGTCATCTGTCACGCCGGGCACAACACGGTCTGCGAAGCCCTGTGGCACGGGGTCCCGCTCGTCGTGGCCCCCATCCGCGACGACCAGCCGGTCGTCGCGGGCCAGGTCACCGCCGCGGGAGCCGGGGTCCGGGTCCGCTTCGGGCGGGTGACCGCGGTGAAGCTGGGCGCGGCGATCGACGCCGTGCTGCACGAGCCGGAGCACCGCGCTGCCGCCGAGCGGATCGGCACGGCCTTCCGCGCGGCCGGCGGCACCGGGGCGGCGGCAACTCACCTGGAACGACTGGCGCGTCCTTCGAAGGAGGACCAGTGAGCAACACCCCCGAGCCCCCTGAGACTTCTGAGGCCCCTGAGCCCCCCGCGCCCTCGCGCACCGAACAGGTCGCCGCTCTGCGGCCGGTATACCAGGCCGACCTCGCCGACGGCACCGACCGCTTCTTCGAACCCCGCCGCACCACCTGCCCGTGGTGCGGTTCGGCGGAACTGAAGACCCGGCTGCGCACCACGGACCTGCTCCAGCACAAGCCGGGCGCCTTCGTCCTCGACCGCTGCCAGGACTGCCGGCACACCTTCCAGAACCCCCGACTGAGCGAGGCGGGGCTGGAGTTCTACTACCGGGACTTCTACGACGGCCTGGGCGAGAAGCAGGTCGGCACCACCTTCGCGGGCCGGACCAAGATGTACGAGCAGCGCGCGCAGTCGCTCCTCCCGCACTCGCCGACTCCCAAGAACTGGCTGGATGTCGGGACCGGCCACGGCCACTTCTGCGAGTCGGCCCGCACGGTCTACCCCGACACCACGTTCGACGGTCTCGACTTCACCGACGGTGCCGAACTCGCCGAGCGGGCAGGGCGGGTGGAGCGCGGCTACCGGGGTAGCTTCCCCGAGCTGGCGCCGGAGTTCTCGGGCCACTACGACGTGGTCAGCATGTTCCACTACCTGGAGCACAGCACGCAGCCCGGTCTCGAACTCCGGGCCGCCTACCGGGCGATCCGTCCCGGCGGCCACCTGCTGATCGAGGTCCCGGACCCGGACAGCCGTTTCGCCCGGCTGCTCGGCCGCTGGTGGCTGCCCTGGCTCCAGCCGCAGCACCTGCACTTCGTCCCGGTGGGGAATCTGCGCGGCCGGCTGACGGACCTGGGCTTCACGGTGGTCGCGGAGCAGCACGCCGAACCCCATGACCCGGTCGACCTGTTGGCCGCCGTATGGCTGGCTCTGGACACGGCGGTGCCCGACGATGTGCCGTGGGTCGCGGCGCCTCCGTCCGCGTTCCGCCGCGCCCTGCGCACGGCCGTCCTCATCGCCGGTATCCCGGCGTTCCTGCTGGGCACGCTGCTGGACCGGTTCGCCGTCAAGCCGCTCTCGCGGCGGCTGGGTCTGTCGAACGCCTACCGGCTGGTGGCCCGCCGGGACTGAGCCCCGGCGCCGTCCCCGGCCGTCAGCTCGCGGTGCGTCGGATCCGTCCGGCGTACCGCTTCTCCAGCTCCAGGTTGCCCTCGAAGCCGCCGGGCACGTTGGCCGAGACGTAGACGGGCGGGCGGTCGCCGGTGGCCAGGAGCTGCCGGGACGCCTCGGCGACCGTCATCTGGATCAGCATCACGCCGGTGAGGGTGGACAGGGCGCAGACGGCGCCGCCGCCGGGGAGGTCGAGGAGGGCGTCGCCGCGCGGAGCCCGGTTGTCGAGGACGACGTCGGCGAGGTCGGCGAGCTTCTTGCCGCTGGAGTGGCCGGCCGGGACGGCCCGGGTGTGGGCGAGCGAGGTGATGGCCAGGAGGCGATGACCCTGCTCCTTGGCCCGCAGGGCGGTCTCGACGATCACGTTGTTCACGCCGGAGTTGGAGATGACGACGAAGAGGTCCTCGGGGCGCGGATCGGCGAGCCGGTAGATCCGCTCGGCGACACCGGCCCGGCGCTCCAGGAGCGGGTCGTCCAGGACGCTCGGGTCCTCACCGCCGTAGAGCACGAGGTCGGCGATGCTCAGTCGGTTGGTGGGCACCAACCCGCCCGCGCGGCCCGCGAGTTCGAGGACCATCGCCTGGGAGTGGCCGGTGCCGAAGGCCTGGATCACGCCGTCGCCTCGCACGCAGTCGGCGATCAGTTCGGCGGCACGTGTCACCTCGTCGCGCGCGGACCGCGTGATGTCCTCGAGGACGGCCAGGCTCTCGCGCGCGAAGCCCTCGGCGCTCACAGACTCGACGGACACGCAAACACTCCCCACTGGTGGATTGAACCACCTTGTGTATGACCCATCTAGTGAATCAATAAATCACATGCCCGGGATCCGGGCAATGAGCCGATGTTGGCTCCATCGGACGGTCCTGGTATTCAAACAGCCTCCTCATCGGTGGCTGATACCTTCTCTTCATGCCCTCGACGGACGTCACCACACTGATCCGCACCGAGTTGCCGAGGTTGCCCGGCTCGCTCCGGAAGGTCGGCGAGCTGATCCTTGAGGATCCGGCCGCCGTGACCCATTGTTCGGCCGCCGAGCTGGGCCGTCGCACCGGCACCTCGCAGGCGACGGTGACCCGTTTCTGCCGGGCCGTCGGGCTCGACTCCTACCAGCATCTGCTGATCGAACTGGCCCAGGAGCGCGGCCGGGGCGAGGTCTCCGACTGGGGCTCCGCGGAGATCGGTCCCGACATCTCCCCGGACGACGATCTGGAGCGGGTCGTGCAGGTGGTCGGCACCGCCGACCTGCGCGCCATCCAGCAGACGATCGACCGGATCGACCTCGACGCGATCGAGCGCGCGGCCCAGGCCCTGGCCCGCGCGCGCCGGATCGACGTATACGGCGTGGGCGGCAGCGGCGCGGTGGCACAGGAGACGGAGACCCGGCTGTTCCGGATCGGCTGCGCGGTGCGCGGCTGGACCGAGGTGCACGCGGCGGCCACCTCCGCGGCCCTGCTCACCCCGGCGGACGTGGCCATCGGCATCTCCCACTCGGGGGCGACTCGCGAGACGCTCGAACCGTTCGAGATGGCCAAGGAGCGGGGCGCGACCACCATCGCCCTCACCACGGACCCGCGCTCGCCGCTCGCCCGGGCCGCCGACATCCGACTCATCTCGGCCACCTCGGAGACCAGCTTCCGCACCGGCAGCATCGGCGGCCGGCACTCCGTCCTGATGCTCATCGACTGCCTCTACGTCCGGGTCGCGCAGCTCTCCTACCAGCGCGCGAGCGCCTCCCTCGCCCTCACCGACCACATCACCCCGCAGCACGCGGTGAAGTCCCGCCGGACGAGGTGAGTGCGGCCGAGGGTGCATGGATGAACCACCGAGGAAACACGAAGATGGTTGTTTGAACCATCCCGGCGATGCCAGGATGGAACTCCGCCGAGCTTCCTCGTAGGAGACCCATGCGCGTCACGGCTACCGAGTCGACCGAGCTCTTCGTCGGGACCGCCGAGCACCCGCACCAGGTGGTGGCCGCCGAGATCGAGCACGTTCCGGGCCCGACGGTCCTGTGCACCATCGAGGGCCCGGGCGTCACCGGAGACTGCGTCGCGACCACGGGTGAGGACGGCGGCGTGCGCGCCGAGATACCCGTGAGCGTCGACGGCATGGCGCCCGGCGACCGCCGCGAGGTCATGCTCACCGTCGTCAGCGGAGACCAAGTGGCCCGGCAGACCGTCGAGTTCACGGCCGCCGAGCCCGGCTGGACGATGTTCATGGTCAGCCACTTCCACTACGACCCCGTCTGGTGGAACACCCAGGCCGCCTACACCGAGACCTGGGACGTCGCCGACGACCCCGCCCTGACCGGGCTGCCGGCCCGCACCTTCGACTCGCGCGGCCAGTCCGGGATGAGCCTGGTCCGCGCCCACTGCGACCTGGCCCGCCGCGATCCGGCCTACACCTTCGTGCTCGCCGAGGTCGACTACCTCAAGCCGTACTGGGACTCCTTCCCGGAGGAGCGCGCCTTCCTGCGCGAGCTGATCCGCACCGGTCGCGTAGAGATCATGGGCGGCACCTACAACGAGCCCAACACCAACCTCACCGGCGCCGAGGCGACCGTACGCAACGCGTTGTACGGCGACGGTTTCCAGCGCGGGATCATGGGCGGATCGCCGGAGACGGCCTGGCAGTTGGACGCGTTCGGGCACGATCCGCAGTTCCCGGGGCTGATGGCGGACGCGGGGCTCGGTTCGAGTTCGTGGGCGCGCGGGCCGTTCCACCAGTGGGGGCCGACGCTCTCCGTGTTCGGGGAGGAGCCGCGCGATCCCCAACGGATGCAGTTCCCGGCCGAGTTCAGCTGGATCGCCCCTTCCGGGCGCGGGCTGTTGACGGCCTACATGGTCAACCACTACGGCGCCGGCTGGGCGATCGACAACGCGCCCACTCTCCCGGAGGCGGAGGCGGCGGCCTTCAAGCTCTTCCGGGGGCTGAAGAAGGTCGCGCTCACCCGCAATGTGCTGCTCCCGGTCGGCGGCGACTACGCGCCCCCGTGCCGCTGGGTGATGGACATCCACCGGGACTGGAACGCCCGTTACCTCTGGCCGCGCTTCGTCAGCGCCGTGCCGAGGGACTTCTTCGCCGCCGTGCGGGGGCAGTTGGCGGCGGAGGGGCGCAGGGCGTCACCACAGACGCGGGACATGAACCCGGTCTACACCGGCAAGGACGTCTCCTACATCGACACCAAGCAGGCCCAGCGGTACGGCGAGACGCTCCTCGCCGACGCGGAGGCCTGGGCGACCCTCGCGTCCCTGGTCACCGGGCACCCCTATCCGGACGCGGCCCTGGACAAGGCCTGGCGGCAGCTGATCTACGGCGCTCACCACGACGCGATCACCGGCTCCGAGTCGGACCAGGTCTACATCGACCTGCTGACCGGCTGGCGCGAACTGGCCGACCTCGCCGAGACCGTGCACGCCGACGCCACCCAGGCCCTCGCCGACCGGGTCACCCCGGGCGACGGCCCCGACCTGGTCGTCTTCAACTCCGCGAGCTGGCCCCGCCGGGACGTCCTGACGATCCCCGACCCGGGCCACGTCCCGTTGGACGACTCCGGCGCCCCTCTGCCCGCCGTGCTGGAGGACGGCCAACTCCACGTCGTCGTACCGGAGATCCCCGGCATCGGCCTCAAAGCCCTCCCGCTCACCGGGAGTTCGGCCCCCGAGTGGACCCCCGTCCCCGGAACCGCCATCCGCAACGAGTTCTACGAGGTGACGGTCGACCCCGAACGCGGTGGTGGCGTCAGCAGCCTGCGCGGGCTCGCCGAGGGCGGCCGGGAGCTGCTGCGCCCCGGCGACATCGGCAACGAGCTGGTCGTGCAGGAGGAGTATCCGAGGCACCCCCGCTTCGGCGAGGGCCCCTGGCACCTCACCCCGACCGGCACAACCGCCGCCCGCAGCCGGGACGTTCGGGCCGACGTCGAGGTCGAGCACGCGCCGGCCGGCTCCCGGATCACCGTCCGCGCCGACCTCGGGCTCTTCCGGTACACCCAGCGGCTGACGCTGTGGACGGGGGTGCCACGCCTCGACGTGACCACCACGATCGACGGCTACGACGGCGCGGACCGGCTGATCCGGGTGCGCTGGCCCTCCGACGTGCAGGGCGGACTGCCCGTGCACGAGGTCGCGGACGCGGTGATCGGGCGCGGGTTCGGGTTCGTCGATGTGGACAGCGAGCGGTTCCCGTGGACGCTGGACAACCCGGCCAACACCTGGTTCGGCCTCGGCTCGACGGCACGGGTCGAACTCCGGGACGACATGGGCGCGTTGCTCGGCCATCGGTCGATCGGAGTCGCCGAGCTGGTGTACGCCTCCTGGGCGGAGGCCGGCGAGTTGGGCACCCCGCTCGCGGCGGCGCTGGTCCGCGCCGGGGTGACGGCGACCTCGACGATCGCGGGCGGCCCGCGCTACGGCGACCTGGAGGTCGACTCCAACCTGCCCGACATCCGGATCGCCGTCGGCGGCCCCGACCGCAACGCCGTGGTCGCCGAGGCGCTCGGCTGGGACCCGGCCGCCGGGCGTGAACTCGGGCGCCAACTGGCCGAGGGCGGCGTGGCGTCCGTCTGGATCGCGCCGCGGGCCGGGCTGCGCGAGGAGTGGGTGCCCGGGGCCGACCTGCGCGACCTGGAGCGGCTGCCGCTGCTGGTGGTCGCGGGCGTCGACACCGAGGGCGACGCGAAGGCCGTGGACGCGCTGGTCGCCGACCTCGGCGGCGCGGTCGTACGGGCCACCGCGGCGGGCGGCGGTGAGGCGCTGCCGCCGGGCGACGCCTGGGACGGGCGCGGCTTCGCCGTCCTCAACCGGGGCACGCCCGGCTGTGTCGTCACCTCCTCCGGCGACCTCTGCATGTCCCTGATGCGCTCCTGCACGGGCTGGCCGTCCGGCATCTGGGTCGACCCGCCCCGCCGTACCGCGCCGGACGGTTCGGCGTTCCAGCTGCAACGCTGGTCGCACACCTTCGAGTACGCCGTGGTCGCGGGCGAGGGCGACTGGCGCGAGCAGCAACTGCCGCGCCTGGGCCATGAGTTCAACCACCCACTGACCGCCCGGGTGCGTGAGGCGGCGACGAGCGATCCCGTCCTGCCGCGCGAGTCGGTACTGCTCGGCATCGAGCCCGCCGGCGAGGTCCTGCTGGACGCGTTCAAGCCACTGGGCTCGCCGCTGGCCCGGGGCGGAGTCGCCCCCGTCGACCCGGGGCGCGGGGTCGTCGTCCGCGTCCACGAGGTGAACGGGCGTCCGGTGCGGGCGCGGGTGCGCGGACCGCGAGAGTGGACGCGGGGCGCGCGTGCGGACGTACTGGAGAGACCCGGTGAGCCGCTCGCCGCGGACCAACAGGGCGCGCTCGACGTCGGGTTGACCGGCTTCGAGGTCGCCACACTCCTGGCCACACCCGGGGAGGGCACCCGGATCTCGTACGACCCCGGTGTCGCCGCGTACGAACCCGCGCAGCCCGTCGCCACCCGCTACTGGCTCCACAACTCGGGCCCCGCGCCCCGCGGCAACATGCCCGTGGCCGTCTATCTCTCACCGGCCACACTCACCGCGTCCGGCGGCCCGGTCACCGCGACCGTCCGGGTCTCCTCGGAAATCACCGACGCACCGGTCTCGGGCACCGTGACGGTCGGCGTCCCGCCCGGCTGGTCCGCCGCGCCCGCCCAACTGCCGTACGCCCTGGGCCCCGGCGGCTTCACGCTCGCCGAGGTCACGGTGACACCCCCGCCGGGCGCCGTACCCGGCCGGCACTGGCTCACCGCACGCCTGTCGTACGAGGGACAGGACTACGAGGATGTCGTGGCGCTCGACGTTCCGGGCGAGCGCCACGCCGCACCAACCCTGCACGCCGATCTGGGAGTTGGCCGGATCAGCGTACGCAGGGGCGAGCGAACCCGCGTCCCGGTGACCCTGCGCAACACCACCCGCGGGACGATCGACGGCACCCTGTGGGCGGTGTCCGCGTGGGGCACCTGGCCGGGGGTCGGGCCGGGCTGCCAGGGCTTCACCGTGCCCGGCGGGGAAGAGGTGGAGGTCTGCGTCGACGTGGACGGCGGGGCCGTGGCACCGGGCTCGTACTGGCTGCTCGCGAAGATCGCCTGGCACGGGCGGGTCGCCTACACCGAGGCCGTCGAGCTGGAGGTGACGCCATGACCTCGGAGCACGCGGCCGTGGTGCACGGCAGAGCGGTGCCGCGACAGGCCGTGGACGCGCTGCTGGAGTCCGTACCGGCACGCGACCGGGAGACGACCCGCCCCGAGTCCCTCGCGCGGGCGGAGCGGCAGCGCCGGCGCTGGGCGACCCAGGTGGTGGTCGCCGACGAACTGGCCCGACGGGCCTGCGCGGAACGGGGGTTGGCGCTCCCGCCCGAAGTGTCGCCGACCCGGTTGCTCGCCGTGGCCGAGACCGACGTCGCCGACCTCGGCAGCATCGTCGCGGCGGCGCTCGCCCACTCCCCGGCCGCCCGCGTCCTGCTCGCCGAGCTGGAGGCCGAGCAGGACGTGCCGGAGACGGCCGTACGGGACTACTACGAGCGCAACCCGGACCGCTTCCTCACGCCGGACGCGCTGCGGCGCGGGGTCGATCCGTTCGGGCGGCCGACGCCCGCTGACTTCCTGCCGTACGGGCAGGTCAGCGGGAGCGTGGCGGCCGAACTGCGGCGCGCGGCGGGCACCCGCGCCTTCTTCGCGTGGTTCGACCGGGCCCGCGCCGACGTGGAGTACGCGGCCGGTCACGAGCACCCGGGCGACCCCGCGCACCCGGACCACGAACACCGTCATTGATCGTCCACGGAACCTAAAAGCAACACGGGAACCCATTGACCTCCGATGAATTCTGGTCCACCTTTTCATCAATCGGAGTCGAATTCGGTTCATTGAACCAGCCGTCGGCTGGTCCCAGGAGGGTGGACATGCGCGCTGGAAGACTGACCGCATCCGTGGCGGGACTCATCGCCCTGACGCTGACGGCGGCCGGGTGCGGCCTGTCCGGTGGCTCCGACAGCGGCGACGCCACCGCCGGCGGCTGCAAGGTCGACAAGGGCAATGTCGGGTCCGGGAAACTGACCGGCGACGTCAAGGGCGACATCACCTTCCAGACGACGAACCTGAAGAAGGACTTCGGGGACTTCTTCAACGGGGTGATCAAGGCCTTCGAGAAGGCGCACGCCGGCACCAAGGTCAAGTGGATCGACGATCCGGGCGACGCGACCTTCGGCCAGCGCACGGTCGCCGACGCCCAGGCCTGCACCCTGCCGGACGTGCTCAACGTCGACTCCCCCACCGCGACCGCCCTCACCAAGGCCGGCTACCTGCTCGACCTGGGCGTCAAGGACCCGGACGCCGCGAAGCCGTTCGTCCCGGCGTTCTGGAAGTCCAGCACCATGAAGGACGCCTCGGGCACGTCGGTGCACACCGTGCTGCCCTGGTACACCGGCGGTGTCCTTCTGACGTACAACACCGACCTGTTGAAGAAGGCGGGGGTCGATCCGGCGAAGCCGCCGACGACCATGTTCGGGCTGTTCGCCGACTACGAGAAGATCGCGAAGAAGGCCGACGGCAAGTACTTCGCGACGATGGCCAACCCGGTCTGGCGGATCCCGGCCGACTGGGACCAGATGAACATCAAGACGCTCTCCGCCGACGGCAGGTCCGCGGTGTTCGCCGACGATCCGCGGACCGCGCAGTGGGTCGCCTGGATGGCGAAGCTGTACAAGGAGGGCGCGATGCCGAAGGACTCGCTGTCCTCCAACAACGACCCCTCCACGCTCTACAGCCAGGGCAAGGTCGCCTACGGTTCGACGAACCCGAGTTTCGTGCGCTTCGTGAAGCAGAACAGCCCGTCGATCTACGCCAGGACCGCTGTCGGCCAGCAGCCCTTCGACGCGCTCGGCCACACCACGGCCGCCCCGCAGTACATAGCGGCCGCCGCGACGAGCAAGAACGCTCCCACTGCACTGGCGTTCGCGGAGTTCCTCACCAACGCCGAGAACCAGACGGCCTGGTGCAAGGACCCGAACGTGGTGATCTTCCCGACGACCACGACCTCGCTGGACGACCCGTTCTTCCAGAAGACCAGCGGCGACGACCCGTTCTCGCAGGCCCGCAAGCTCGTCGCCGAGCAGCTCAAGACGGCGACCGCCTACCAGACCAACATCTCCACGGCCGTGCTGACCGCCATCGTGGGCCAGGTGCAGCTGGCCATGCAGGGCAAGAAGAGCCCCGAACAGGCCGTCAAGGACGCCCAGGAGAAGGCCGACGAGCTGCTGAAGCAGGCGGGCTGACGGTGGCGACGCAGATCACCGAGCCGGTGTCCGTGCCCGGCGTGGAGGGCACCGCCTCCGTGCCGGGCGCGGCCCCGTCCCGCGCCCGCCGACTCGCCCGGGCCGTGCTGCCGGGACCCGCTCCCGGTGCCAACGGAGCGGCGATGTACCGCCGTTGGTGGCTGCCGTGGCTGTGGACCGCGCCGGCGATCGGCTGCGCGGTGGTGTTCGGGGTGTTCCCCTTCTTCAACACCCTCCTGCTGTCGTTCACCGACGCCAAGCCGCTCGGCGGCGCAGCGAGCTTCGTCGGACTCTCCAACTACACCCGGATGCTGGACGATTCGGACTTCTGGCTGGCGACCCGCAACAGCGTCCTGTACGCGCTGATCGTCGTCCCGCTCATGGTGCTGCTGCCGTTGCTGCTCGCCGTCCTGGTGGAGAAGAACCTGCCCGGCATCGGCTTCTTCCGCTCCGCCTTCTACACCCCGGTGCTCGCCTCCAGCGTGGTCGTCGGCCTGAGCTGGCAGTGGCTGCTGGCAGACGACGGCCTGGTCAACACCTGGCTGGAGAAAGCCCACTTGATCCGGTCGGCCATCCCCTTCCTCTCCGACTCGTGGCTGATCCTGCTGTCGGCGATGGGCCTGACCCTGTGGAAGGGCCTGGGCTGGTACATGGTCTTCTACCTGGCCGCCCTCGGGAACGTGCCCAAGGAACTGCACGAGGCCGCCTCCATGGACGGCGCCGGTGCCGCCCGCCGTTTCTGGCACATCACCGTGCCCGGCGTACGGCAGGCGATGATGCTCGTCGGCACCCTCACCGGCATCGGCTCGCTGCGCGTGTTCACCGAGATCTACATGCTCGGCAGCTCCACCGGAGGCCCCGGCGGCGCCGACCGCACCCTCCCCTTCTACATCCGGGACGTCGGCCTCGACCCGATCACCGGCAACGCCGGATACGGCTCGGCGGTGAGTGTGGCCCTGTTCGCCCTGACCCTGGGCCTGACCCTGCTGGCGCAGCGCCTGACGAAGGAGGACGAGTCATGACGACCGCCCTGCCGCACAAGTCCCGTCGCCTGACGCCCCGTTGGCGGGACTACGGGCGCCCACGCGAACTCGTCGTCCGCTACCTGCTGTTGCTCCTCGTGCTCGGTCTCACCGTCGGCCCCCTGCTGTGGCAGTTGCTGGCCTCCCTGAAGAGCACCGGCGAGGACGTCTTCGGCGCGAACGCCTCGCTGCTCCCGCAACACCCGACCCTGCGCGCCTACCGGACGGTCTTCGACCAGGTGCCGGTGGTCACGTACATCAGGAACAGCCTGATCGTGGTCGCCCTGTCGGTCACCAGCCAACTGGTGTTCTCCACCACGGCCGGCTACATGCTCTCCAAGCCCGGCTGGAAGGGCCGCAAGGCGGTCTGGGTCGTGCTGATCGCCTCGATGATGTTCCCCTTCGAGTCGATCATGGTGTCGCTGTTCCTGAGCATCCGCGACCTGGGCCTGGTCGACAGCCTGGCCGGCGTATGGCTGCCCGGATTCGTCGGCGCCATCAACGTCCTGCTGATGCGCGGCGCGTTCCTCGCGGTCCCGCGCGAGATCGAGGACTCGGCCATGCTCGACGGCGCGAACGAGTGGCAGCGCTTCCGGCACCTGTATCTGCCGTCCGCGTGGGGCGCGATCCTGGTGGTCGTCATCAACACCTTCATCAGCGCCTGGGACGACTTCCTCTGGCCGCTGATCGTGCTGCGCTCGGAGAGCCACATGACCCTGACGCTGGGCCTCTCCCGACTGCAGAGCTCGTCGTTCGGCTACGACCAACGCGTGGTCATGGCCGGCTCGGTGATCTCCGTCATCCCGGTCCTGGTGCTGTTCGTGATCACCCAACGGTGGTTCTACAAGGGCGTCTCGTCGGGCGCGGTCAAGCTCTGAGGCCCGGCACTCTGAGGTCCAGTACGACGGGTACGGCGTCGAGCGCGGCCCGCGCCGACTCGGCGACCCGGATCTCGACGACCTCGGACGGGGCGAGTTGGTCGGCGTCAGGTGACATGGAGACCGTTCGCCGCTCGCCGGGCGCGAGCCCGACGCCCTCGAACGCGCACAGTTCGAGGGTGCGCGGCCATACGGGCGTGATCAGCCTGCGAATGTACAACTGGACGACCGAACGCCCGTACCGCTCCCCGGTGTTGGTGACATCGACGTCGACGGTCAGCCCCGACAGACGTGGCGTGCCGTACGCGAAGCTCGTGTACGACAGCCCGTGCCCGAAGGAGTGGAGCGGCTCGGCGCTCTCGTCCACGTAGCCGCTGTACTCGATGTCCTTGTGGTTGTAGTGGACGGGGAGTTGGGCGGCCGAACGCGGGACGGAGACGGAGAGGCGGCCCGCGGGTTCCGCCAGCCCGAGCAGCACCTCGGCGATCGCCTCGCCGCCCCACTGGCCCGGGTACCAGGCGGTGAGCAGCGCGGCAGCGGTGTCGGGCACGATGTGCGGGCGGCCTTGAACCAGCACGACCGCCGTCGGCGTTCCCGTCGCGACGACGGCGTCCAACAGGGCGTACTGAGCCGCCCCCAGCCGCAGCCCCGCCAGGTCGGCCCCCTCACCGCACGTCATCTCCGAAACGGCCGTGACAGCGGCCCCGTTGGCGGCGAAGTCCGTCCCGGACGTACGGGCGCTGCTGCCGCCCAGGACCAGTACGGCGAGGTCGGAGGTGGCAGCGGCGGCGACCGCCTCGGGGATGCCGGCGAGGTCGTCGCCGGTGAGGGCGCAACCGGGGGCGTGCCGGATGTCGACGCCGGACGGGACGAGCCGGCGCAGCCCGTCGAGCACGCTGGTACCGGTGCCGGGGCGCTGCGGGGCGGTGTAGTCGCCCAACTGGTGTTCAGTGGTGGCGGATTGGGGGCCGACAACGGCGATACGGGAGACGGTGGGCGAGACCGGGAGGGTGCCGGCGTGGTTGCTCAGGAGAGTTACCGACGCTCGGGCGAGGTCGGTGCTCAGGGCACGGCCCTGCTCGGGAGGCGGCAACTCCCCTCGCCCGTAGGGCCGTTCGAAGAGGCCGAGGCGGAACTTGAGGCGCAGGACGCGCGCCACGGCCGCGTCGAGCACGGACTCCTCGACCAGCCCCCGCTCGACGGCCTCCGCCAGATGCGTGAAGCCCTCGTCCCAAAGGCTCAGGTCGACACCGGCGTTGAGCGCGAGGGCGCCCGCCGAGACCTTGTCGCCGGTGATGCGGGCCAGCCGGTCCACGGCGAGGCCGTCCGCCATGACCAGGCCGGTGAACCCCCAGCGGTCCCGGAGCAGTTCGGTGAGCAGAGCGCGGTTGCCGGCGCTGGGCAGGCCGTCGACCTCGTTGTACGCGGCCATCACGGCCGCGGCCCCGGCTCGGACGCCGGCGCGGGCGGCGGGCAGGTGGATCTCGTGCAGCTCCCTCGAACTCAGCGCGGACTCGGCGGAGTTGCGGCCACCGACGGTGGCGCCCTGTCCGGCGAAGTGCTTCAGGACGACGGGGGTCTTGTCGGCGGCGAAGTGCTCGCCCGGTGCGCCCTGCATGCCGCGCACGAGGGCCTCGGTGAGCCTCGCCGCGAGGTACGGGTCCTCGCCGAAGCACTCCTCGGTGCGGCCCCAGCGGGGGTCGCGGGCGATGTCGAGGGCCGCGACCAGGGCGACATGGCCACCGCGGGCGCGCAGTTCGGCGGCGGCGTACGCGGCGGCCCGCTCGTACAGCTCGGGGTCCCAGGTGGCGCCGACGGCCAGGTTGACCGGGAGGACTGTGCCGTCCAGCGCCATGTGCCCGTGCGGCATCTCCTCGACGAACAGTGCCGGTATGCCGAGGCGGCTGCTGTCGATGACGTGCCGCTGAACCAACTCGGCGAGTTCCGCGCTGTGTTCGGCGTCCGGTCCGTTGGCGTGGTCGACGCCGGACCAGGCGTCGGCGCGCATCAGGCCGTACAGGGCGCCGAGTCCGCCGAAGCGGTCGGTCTCGGCGTGCAGGGCGTCGGTGAGTTCGAAGCCGGTGGCAGTGCGGCGGTAGGCGTCCCAGCCGTACATGCGCTGGTTGAGCTGGCCGACCTTCTCGCGCAGGGTCATACGGGAGAGGAGGTCCCGGACGCGGGCGTCCGTGGGGGCGGCGGGGTCGCGATAGGTGCCGCTCAGGGCTGCTGCCTGTGTCATGACCGGCGTCCGTACTCAAGCCGGGCGAGGGCCACGGCACCTCGACAGCCGTCGGCGACCCAGTCCAGGGGCAGGCCGAGCGTGTGGAGGCGGGCGGCGAGGAGGCCGGTGAGGGGTCCGTCGGGGCCGAGGAGACCGCCGGTCGCCACGACCCGCTCGCCTGGCTGCGGGTCCAACGCCCGCACGGTGGCGGTCAGTTGATCAGCGGCCTCGTCGAGGATCGCCAGCGCCACGGCGTCCTTGTCCTGGGCCGCCTCGACGACCAGCGGGGCGAGACGGGCGAGGCGGATCGGGAGCTCGGCCATGACGACGGGGAGCAGGTGCATGCGGTAGGCCTCTCGGCCGGAGCGAGGCCAGGAGGTGGGGCCCTCGGACTGCGAGCCGCCTTCCTGCGAGCCGCCTTCCTGCGAGGCTCCGCCCTGCGAGCCCTCAGACTGCGAGCCGCCTTCCTGCGAGGCTCCGCCGTGCGAGCCCTCAGGCCGGGAGACACCCTCCGGCAGCACCCCCTCCGGCAACCCCAGCGCCCGTCCCACCGACCCCGCCAGTACCGTCTCCCGTCCCCTCCCGTCGGCCATCCGCAACGCGGCCCGTACCGCAGCGCGGCCGATCCAGAAGCCGCTGCCGTCGTCGCCGAGGAGCCAGCCGTCGCCGTCCACGGTGGCCGTGCAGTGGCGGTCGGTGATGCGCATGGCGACAGCTCCCGTGCCCGCGACCAGGGCGAGGCCGTCGGCCGGGGTGCCCGGGGCGGAGGCGAAGGCGGCCTCGATGTCGCTGCAGATGCCGGGCGGGCCTGCCGTGATGCCCAGGCTGCGAAGGGCGACGGTGAGGGCGGTCAGGGCGTTGCGGTGGCCCCGGTCGTCCGCCGAGACGCCGGTCGCGCCCGCGAAACCGCCGGCCACGGCGACGACCCGGCCCCGCCATGCTTCCGGCACCGCCCGGGCCACGGCCTCGACGAGATGGTCGGTGAGCTCGGGCAGCGGAACGGTCAGGGCGTTGCCCGGACCGGCGGAGCCCTCGCCGAGGGGGCGGCCGTCGGCCGCGGTGGCGAGGACGGCACGGGTGCGGGTGCCGCCGGCGTCCAGGCCGACGACGAGCGCCGGTGCATCGGCATCCGTACGAAGAACGCTCTGGTTGAAATCGTTATCCATTACCGACCATGGTGGTTGATACATTCAGCTAGGACAAGCCCCCGACCTTCCAAGGTCGGCGACGCGAGGAGGATCCCATTCCCACGCCCCGCTTCGGCGTCAACTACACGCCCCGCCGCGGCTGGTTCCACTCCTGGCAGGACTTCGACCCGGCGCGCGCCCGCGAGGACCTGGCCCAGATCGCCGCCCTCGGCCTCGACCACGTCCGCGTCTTCCACCTGTGGACGCTGCTCCAGCCCAACCGCGCGCTGATCCGCACCGCGGCCGTCGACCAGCTGGCGCACCTCGTCGACCTCGCGGGCGAGGCGGGCCTCGACGTCATGGTGGACGGCGTGCAGGGGCACCTGTCGAGCTTCGACTTCTACCCGGAGTGGGCCCGCGGCTGGCACCACCGCAATGTCTTCACCGACCCCGAGGCGATCGAGGCGCAGGCGGAGCTGCTGCGCACGCTGGGCCGGGCCCTCGCCGACCGCCCGAACCTCATCGGCCTCCAGCTCGGCAACGAGCTCAACAACCTGGTCGAGCACAACCCGGTGACCGCGGCCGAGGTGGACCACTACCTCGACACGCTGCTGACGGCCGCCCGCGAGGGCCTGCGCCCGGGGCAGCTCGCCACGCACTCCGCCTACGACGCGGCCTGGTACGGCGACGACCACCCCTTCACCCCCGAGGCCTCGGCCCGCAAGGGCGATGTGACGACCGTCCACCCGTGGGTGTTCTCCGCCGACTGCGCCCGCCGCTACGGCCCCGGCTCCCCCGAGGTGCTGCACCTGGCCGAGTACGGCACCGAGCTCGCCAAGGCCTACGCCAAGGATCCGGCCCGGCCGGTCTGGATCCAGGAGACGGGCGCGCCCGAGCCGCACATCCCGGCGGCCGACGCCCCCGCCTTCGCGCGCGCCACCGTGCTCAACGCGGCCGGGTGCACGGACCTGTGGGGCGTGACCTGGTGGTGCTCCCACGACGTGGACCGGGCGTTGCTCGACTTCCCTGAACTGGAGTACACCCTGGGCCTCTTCGACTCCGCCGGCCACGCCAAGCCGATCGCCACCGCCCTCGCCGGCACGATCGCCGAGCTGCGGGCCGAGCCCATCTCCCCCCAACCGCGCGACACCGCCCTGGTGTTGGACTGCACCCCGTCCACCCGTTCCGTCTCCGGCCCGGGCGGGGCGTACTTCGAGGCGTGGATGCGGCTGCGCAAGGAGGGGGAACGACCTGCCGTGGTGCTGGCCGAACGGGCGGAGGACGCCGGGTACTTGGCGGCGCGGGGGATCGTGAGGACCGTACGACTGTGAAGAGCGGACGGGCACGGCGCTGATCGATGCGGGCCCGGAACTCTCAGTCCCGCCCCTGCTCCCCCGCCCCTATTTCCCCGCCAACACCTCTGCCGCCGCCCGCAAGTTGACCCGGGCGCGTCCGTAGGAGCAGAGGGCGCCGCCCTCGGGGAGGCCGGTGTCCACGCGTAGCGCCTCCGGGCGGCGGGTCAGGAGGGCGTCGCGGAGGTGGGTCTGCCAGGGGTGCAGGCCGGCGTCGCACGTCGCCACGATCAGGGGCGAGTTGCCGACCACGCGCAGGATGCCGTCGACGAGGTCGGAGGGGTCGCACGGCTCGCCGGTGACCGCGGTGCCGGTGGCCGTGGGGTCGAGCGGGCGCAGTTCGGTGAGCAGGTCCTCGCCGCCCCAGTTGAGTGCGGGGTGCGGTGTCGGAAAGAGGTCGACGACGTGGGCCCCGCGTATGGGCGCCGGCAGGGAGCGGCTGCGTACGGCCTTGCGTGCCGCGATGAGGCCGGCACCGGAGTCCCAGCCCGCGACGGATGCGACGGCCGGTGCCGCGTACCGGTCGGCGAGGTGCCGGACCCGCCCGGCGGCCTCGTACACCCGCTCCTCGGTCAGCCGCCGGGTGTGCAGGGCGTCAAGCACCGCGTCCCGGCAGGCCAGGGTGACCTCCAGGTCGGGTACGGCGACGATGACCTGGTCGGCGCCCACGGCGAGGGCTATGCGCGCGCCGGCCGCCTCGCCGTAGCGGTCGGCGATCGCCTTCATCTCCAGGGCGTCGCTGACCAGGACGCCGTCGAAGCCGATCTCGTGCCGGAGCAGGTCGCGCAGGACGCGGCGGCTGAGGGTGGCGGGGCGGTTGGCGTCGAGGGCGGGGAAGACGACGTGCGCGCTCATCATCATCGGCACCCCGGCCGCGACCGCCGCACGGAACGGCGCGAGGTCGGCCCACAGTTGGTCGTACGGCCGGGGGTCGACGGCGAGGTCGTGGTGGCTGTCGGTCACGGTGCCGCCGTGGCCGGGGAAGTGCTTGGCGCAGGAGGCGATGCCGCGGGCCTCGGTGGCGCTGATCCAGGCGCGCAGATGGCGGGCGGCGAGGTCGGGGTCGGCACCGAAGGAGCGGGTGCGCACGATCGGGTTGTCCGGGCGGAACTGGAGGTCGGCGACCGGGGCGTACGAGGCGTTGATGCCGAGGGTGGCCAGGTGGCCTGCGAGCGCGTCGGCGCAGCGGGCGGTGAGGTCCGGGTCGTCGGCGACGCCGAGGGCGTAGGAGCCGGGGACCTCGGGGGCGCCGGCCTTCACCAGGTGGCCGATGCCGCCGCCCTCGTTGTCGATGGCGATCATCAGGTCGGGGCGCAGGGCGTGCAGGGCGTCGGTGAGCTCGCGGACCTGCTCGGCGTCGCGCACGTTGCGGGTGAACAGGATGACGCCGCCCAGGCCGCGGTCGACGAGGCGCTTGAGGGTGTCGGGGAAGGTGGTGGTGCCCTCGAAGCCGGCGACCAGACAGCGGTGGACCGCCTCGTCCAGGTCGGAGGAGACGGAGGACAGGGCCGGGGCGGAGGCCTGGCCGACGGACACGCGCTCGGGGGTCACCCTCGGAATTCTTCTGGCTCAATCAGCCGAAAGTCAACATGCCCTTGGATTGTTTGATTCACCGACCCAGCGGCCTGCGTTTCGTGCCCGGCGGTGGCCGCGTCACCGGGGCGTGCCGTGGTGGGACATCGGACAGGACCGGTGGCGGGAGCGGTGACGGGGCCCTGGGCGGGTGGATCCGGGTGGGGTGGGAAGACTCGTACGTGTACGCGCCCGCGGCGCGTCGGTTTCCGGACACCATGGCGTCACGCCGGACGGGAACGGTTCGGCCGTCCCCTCCTGCCTCGCCCCGTATCCGTCCCGCTCGCTCGCCGCCCCCGCGGCGCGCGGGAGTGACGTGGAAGGACGACGTGCGCCGTGACCCTGCTGCCGCTCGACGCCACGCCCACCGCCCCCTCCGAACCGCTCGCCGCCGGGCCACTCCCCGCCCCGGCCACCTGCCCCGCCGCATCCCTCGTCCCCGCGGTCGCCGGCGCCCCCACCGGCACCGAGTCCCCCGCCCTCGCTCCCCTCCCCCTCCCCTCACTCCCGCCACTCCCCTCGTTCCTGTCCCTCCCGCGCCTGCCCCGCTCCTGGGCCCGGCTGATCCGCCGCACCCTCGTACTGCTCCCCGTCCTGCTGATCGGCGCCTGGGTGGTGAACGACTGGCGGACCCTGTACGACGGCACCACCCGGCTGGGGTCGGCCGACCCCTGGTGGCTGCTGGCCGCGTTCTTCTTCACCTGCCTGGGCTGGCTGTCCGCCTCGTGCGTACGGCAGGGCGCCCTGCCGGAGCGGCTCCCGACCGGACTGCTGATCGCGTCGCAGTTCGCCGCCGGCGCCGCCAACCACGTACTGCCGGCGAGCCTCGGCGCCCACGCCGTCACCCTGCGCTTCCTGCTGGGCCGCGGCATCCCCTTCGCCCGGGCCACCGCTTCCCTCGCCCTGTACTCCCTGGTCAGGCCGATCGCGAAGACGATGGTGCTGCTCGGGTTCCTGGTGGCCTACCCCGATCTGCTGGGCCTGGGCGAACTCGTCCCGGACAAGCGGACGTTGTTCCTGGTCACGGGCAGCGCGACGCTCGGCCTCGGCACCGCGGCCGTCCTGGTGACGACCGTACGACCGCTGCGCCGCCCGCTCCTGGACGGCGTACGCACCGCCCTGACCGACGTACGGACGCTGCACACCCGGCCCTCCCGGATCATCGCCCTGTGGGGCGGGGCGGCCGCCGCGCCGGTGCTCCAGGCGACCGTGATCATGTGCGTGGGCGCCTCGCTGGGCCTCACCCTGACCTGGGCGCAGGTCACCTTCGCGTTCCTGGTCGCGAGCACCGCGGTCGGCGCCGTGCCCGCGCCGGGCGGCATCGGCCCGATCGACGCGGCGATGGTCTTCACCCTGTCCGCGCTCGGCGCCCCCGTGGACCTCGCCGCGGCCAGCCTCATCGGCTACCGCGTCCTGACGGTCTGGTTGCCGCTGGTGCCGGGCGCGTTGGTGCTGTCGGCACTCGTCCAGCGAAAGGTGCTCTGAGCAGGACGCGCGTCAGTGAGCCTCATGGCGGCGGGAGTTGAGCGGACGGGGTCCTACCTCCCGCGGCCCTCACCCCATTGCCCGAGCCTCCACTAGACGGCACAGGGCAGGCGCCTGCGACTTCTCGTGCCCTGCAACTCCCAGGGCTTGCCGGGCACATGGTCACCGAGGAACGTCTCCGGACAACCGACTTCTCTGGGGATGATTCATCATGACCAGCCCAGAACAGACACCGAGCACCCAGGCGGTCCGCCTGATCTTCGAGTACGAGGGCGAGTCCGTCACGCTTGTCGCACAGCAGCCCGTCGACACCGTCGTCAGCGGCTTCGACGCCCACCCGGACGTAAGCCCCGGCCACTTCGTGGAGGCGCGGGACGAGGACGGGCACGGCCTGGCCCGGGTAGCCGCGCGCGGTGCCTTCCAGGAGAGCGCCGAGGTCTTTCCCGAGGACCACTCGGAGCCCATCACCCGCGTCGACGTGGCGGCGCGCGGCGCGTTCACCGTGCTGCTCCCGGCCCCGCCCGAGGCCACCGAGGTCGCCGTCGTACGTGTCGACCGGGCCGGGTCCGGGGCGCAGCCCTTCGGCGGCGCGACCAGCCCACCGCCCGGTGCGGTGTCCGACGTGGACCTCGCCACCTTCCGGCTCCAGCGGTAGGGGGCGGCCGTGACCACGACCGACGGCACCGTCCAGGGCCGCACACAGATATTCGGCTCCGCGCCGCCCAACCGCGCCTTCTCCGTCGTCCTGCTCGGCGACGGCTTCACCGCCGCGCAGCAGACCGACTTCGAGACCGTCTGCAAGGAGTTCGTCGACGCCCTGATCGCGACTCCGCCCTACGACGAACTCGCGCCGGCGATCAACATCTGGCGTGTGAACGTCACCTCCACCGACTCCGGCGCCGACGACCCGGCCTCCGCCCCCGGCGGCACCGGCGCGACGGCCCGCACCTACTTCGACTCCACCTTCGGCGGCAACGGCATCCGCCGGCTGCTGGTCTGCAACAACTCGACCGTCTTACAGACGGCCGCGGCCCAGGTGCCGGAGTTCTCCGTGGCGATCGTCGTCGTCAACTCCACGGTCTACGGCGGCAGCGGCGGCTCGGTCGGCACGTACTCGCTGGCCGCCGGCGCCACCGAGATCGCCCTCCACGAGATCGGGCACACGGCCTACGGTCTCGCGGACGAGTACCCGTACTACGCCGGCGGCAACGAGACCGGCCACGACCACCACCCGGCCGGTGAGCCGGGCGAGCCGAACGTCACGCTCAACACCAACCGCACGACGCTGAAGTGGGGTTGGGCGGTCGCCGCGGCCACGGCCCTGCCCACCATGAGCAACCCGGACTGCGCGACGGTGGACAACCGGGCCAGTACGGTGGCGGCCGGCACGGTCGGCTGCTTCGAGGGCGCGCACTACTACCACTGCGGCGCCTTCCGCCCCGAACACAACTGCAAGATGCGGGAGTTGAGCATCCCGTTCTGCCGGGTCTGCCGTCAGGTGATCTGGAACCGGATCGGCCCGCTGGCCACCCTGCCCGCCCGCGACCGTACGCCGATCAGCGTCGTCGCCCGCTACCCCGAGCACCTCGACGTGTTCGCGGTCGCCTCGGACGGGCGCACCATGTCCGACTGGTGGGACCAGTCGAGCGGTTGGGCGGGCTGGTTCCAGCTGTCCGGCGGCTTCGCCTCACCCGGCGGCACCGGCTCGCCGATCACCTCGGTCGCCCGCTACTCGGGCCACCTCGACCTGTTCGTCGTCGGCACCGACAACCGCGTCTACTCCTCGTGGTGGGACCGGTCCAGCGGCTGGGCGCCCTGGTTCCGGGTCGGCAGCCTCGTCGCCCGCCCCGGCTCGACGGTCAACGTGGTCAGCCGCTACTCCGACCACCTGGACCTGTTCACCACCGCCTCCGACGGCCGCACCATGTCGACGTGGTGGGACGCCCGTACCGGCTGGGCCGCCGACTGGTTCCAGATCGGCGGCGGGGTCGCGGCGAACGGCGCCTCCGTCACCGCGGTCGCCCGGCACCCGTTCCACCTCGACGTGTTCACGGTGGGCACGGACAACCGCGTCTACAGCGCCTGGTGGGACGACCGCACCGGCTGGTCGGCCTGGTTCCCGCTGCCGGGCATCAGCTGCCGTCCCGACTCCACGGTCACCGCGGTCGCCCGCCACCCCGACCATCTCGACCTGTTCACCACCGCGTCCGACGGGAAGATCATGTCGACGTGGTGGGACGCCCGTGGCGGCTGGGCGAGTTGGTTCCAGATCGCCGGCGGCGTCGCCTCGGCGGGCTCCCCGGTGACGGCCGTGGTCCGCTACACGAACCACATGGACCTGTTCGTCGTCGGCACCGACAACCGGGTCTACTCCACGTGGTGGCACGACACCACGGGCTGGGCCGCCTGGTTCAACGTCTCCGGCGGCCTCGCCAAGCCCGGCAGCCAGATCGCGGCGCTGAGCCGGGTCACCGAGCACCTCGACGTGTTCTCGGTCGGCACGGACGGCCTGGTCCAGAGCACGTGGTGGGACGGCACGGGCGGCTGGGCCGCTGGCTGGTTCCGGCTCGCGATCAGTTAGGCGGTGACGCCGGCGACCCGGGTGGCAGGCAAGGCGGCCACCCGGGTCGCCGCCTCGCATGACCTGGCATGACCTTGTGCTGGGCGCCCGTCCCCGTCTCCACGGGGCGGGCGCCTGTCTCGTCGATCAGCGGGCGGCCTGGAAGGCCCGTCCCGCCACCGTCGCCGTCGTACCGTTCGTGAACAGCCCACTGCTCGGCTTCGACGGATCCGCGCCCAGCCCGAACCACGCGTAACGCTGCACGTAGGACAGGCCGTCCAGCGCCTTGGTGGACGCGGTGACGAAGTCCGCCTGCTTTTGCGGGGAGGGGAAACGCGTCCCCTGGGAGAAGTCGATCAGCGCGTACTCGGTGAGCCAGATCGGCTTGTGATAGCGCGCGTACACCGCGGCCAGATACGACTTCAGCTGGTCCACCGCCTGCGGGGTGCGGAAGTCACCGCCGTACCAGTGCAGCGTGATGAAGTCGACCCGGTACCCCTTCGCCGCCGCACCGGACATGAACCGGTCCAGCCAGCCACCCGCCGTGTCCCCGCCGTACGCGACCGCGGGGCTGCCCAGGGTCTTGCCGGCCGCCATGAGCTTGGGCCACAGACCCAGCGCCTGCTCGACCGACATGTTGGACTGCTGCGCCATGTCCGGTTCGTTGAACCCGAGGAGATAGGGACCGTTCGCGCGGGCCTGGGCCAGGGCTCCGTCCGTGACGGAGTCCGCTCCCCAGATCATCGGCACGAAGGAGGTCGACGACGGTGTCGTGACCCCTTGGTGCTGGGTGTTCCAGGTGTAGTACCAACTCGCCCCGCTCGCGCCGAGCGCCTGACTCACCCCGTTGAAGGTCCACACGCCGACGCCCTTCTTGGCGCCGGAGGCGATCTGCACGGGGGCCGCGGCGGTGTGCTTGGAGGGAGTCGGCTTGGGCTTCCGGGTCGGGGACTGGCTGGGGCTCGCGGACTTGGAGAGGGAGGGGGACGGAGTGGCGCTGGGGGACGTGACGGCGACGGGGGTGGGCGGTGCCGACTCCGCGGCCGGGGCGGCGGAGCCTCCCGTCATCCGCGCCGCGACCAGCGCGGCCACCGCGACGACGGCGACGGCCGAACCACCGATGACCTGGTTACGAACACCACGCGCAGCCGTACGACCGGTCCGGCGCCCGTGACCTCGCCGCGCTCCCCGATGGCCGCGGCCCACTCCCCTGTGCGCGGACGGGGCGCCGGAACCGGACGAGGAACCGCCGTCGGAACCCGTACCGGACGAGGAACCGGCGCCCGAGCCGGCCGACTGACCGCCACCGGTGACGGTGACCAGCACGCGGGACGGGTCGAGGCTGGCGGGCACGGCCAGCAGTGGGAGACCGCTCAGCAGCCGGTCCATCGGGAGCAGCCCGTCGTCCAGGCCCTCGCACACCCGACAGTCACGGATGTGCCGGGCGAACCGCTTGCGCCACAGGGCACTCGGCGTGCCGTCCCACAGGGCGGCCATCTCGTCCAGCTCGGCACAGCGCGGGGTCGCGGTCAGCGACCGCACCACGACCCGCGATATCTCCATCTGCTTCTTCATGCGCTGCACCCGCACGGCGGCGTGCCGGTCGGACAGCCCCAGCGCGCCCGCGAGTTCGGCGCGTTCCAGCTCCCCGGTCTCCTCAAGCCACCACAGGGACAGCAGTTCCTGATCGTCCGTGTCGAGCCAGCGCGTGGCCTCGGCGACCTCGCGGCGCTGCTCGGTCAGTCCCAGCCGCAGGATGGTCAGACCGGCGAAGTCGAGGGCGGGGTCGGTGATCGCCTCCGCGTCCTCCAGGTGCGCCCGGCGGTCGCGGTCGGTGGCCCGCGACTGCTCACGGTCCCGCACCTGTCTGATCGTGATGGCCACCAGCCAGGACCGGAACGCGGAGGGGTCCCGCAGTTTCGGCAGCCCCCGCACCATGCGCAACAGCGTCTCCTGTACGACGTCATCGACGTCGGCGTGACCGTTCAGGGCCCGGCCGACGATGTTGTAGACCAGCGGCAGGGACTGCGTGACCAGGGCGTCCAGGGCCTGTCTGTCGCCCGCGCCCGCGGCGGTCACCACGCCGGAGTCGGGTCCACTCCTGTGGAACTTGGGCATGTGGGTCTGTTCCTCCGCGTGTGGTCCGGCTGTGGCGGCTTCCCAGGCCCAGAACCGGACTTCCGGAACCGGACCTGAGGAGCGCGCTCCCTGGAACGGAGACCGCCTGCGCAGCCGGGTACAACAGAAAAATCGGCCGATCGGCTTCGCAATTTATGTTGTCCGGCCGCCGTGGACCAGGTCACCGATAGGCAGGGACGCATCTGAAGAGGACGAGGAAGGGCGCAGGAATGGCACGAGGACGCAGACGACACGGCGCACGGGCACCCCGCCGACGCCGGTGGTGGTACGCCGGGGCAGCCGCCCTCGCGACGACCGCCACGGTACTGATCGCCTACGGCGCGTGGTCGCCGTCCGGAACCGACGGCCCTCGCACGGTGGACCGCCAGGACGCCGCCGCGCTCCCGTCCGGACCGGGCGGCCCGTCGCCCTCGCCGAGCCACAACCCTTCTGCCTCCCCTTCCCCTTCCCCTTCCCCTTCGCCGTCCGCCTCGGTCTCGGCCTCGCCCTCGGTCAAGGCCGGCGCGTCGGGAAAGAGCACGGGGAAGCCGACCGGCGGGTCGGAGGGGTCGGCGGGTCAGCCGTCGTCGGCGCCCGCGGGCAAGCGTCTGATCACGGTCGTCAACCGGACCCCGAAGACGGTCTGGGCGATCGTCACCAACACCGCCGTCTACCCGCAGGGCCGCAAACTGGCCCCGGGCCAGAGCCTGTCGGTGACGGTGGCGAACAACTGGGGCGGCCGCATCTGGGGCCGCACGGGCTGCACCTCTACGGCCGCGGGGTACTGCGCGACCGGCGACTGCACCAGCGTCTGCAACGGCCCCAACCCGCCCACCACGTTGGGTGAGTTCACCTTCGACGCGTACGCGGGCATGGACTTCTACGACGTGAGCATGGTCGACGGTTCGAACCTGCCGATGTACATCAACGTCTCGCACACCACGACCGTCGACCCGGTCAGCTCCGCGGGCTGCTACAAGGGCGTCTGCACCACGGACGTCGACTGCCCCACCACGATGCGGGCCACCTCGGGCGGCCAGGTCATCGGCTGCAAGCCTCCGTGCGCGGCGTTCGGCGGCGACACGTACTGCTGTCGGGGCGCCTGGGCGGGCCGCGAGAACTGCGTGCCCTCGAAGTGGCCGGTGGACTACACCCAGGTCTTCAAGCGGGCCGCCCCGTACGCCTATTCGTACGCTTTCGACGACGGGGCGACGATGCCCTGCAAGGGGGCCTGCTACTACAAGGTGACCTTCGGGACGACCGGTTCGTAGGAGGCCGGCCGCCTCTTCAGCGCGTCACAGCGTGGCGGTCGTGCTCTCCCCGGAGGCGCTGCCCGCGAGCCACTGGTCCCAGCCCAGGTTGAAGTCGGCGTAGCCGTTGTCGGCCGGGGCCTTGGCGCGGGGCGAGCCGGTGATGGTGATGGGGTCGCCCTGCTTGACCTGGCCGTAGAACCACTTGGCGTCGGCCATGGACAGGTGGACGCAGCCGTGCGAGCCGCGGGCGCTGCCGCTGCCCGGGTTCGGGTCGCCGGTCGAGTAGTGCACGTACGTGCCGGACTGGGTGAGGTGGACGTCCCAGGGCAGCGTCAGGTCGTAGTAGTTGGGGCTGCCCTTGTCGCAGCTGATGCCGACGCTGCAGGAGGTCATGTGGACCTTCTCCTGCTTGTCGATGACGGCCATCGTGCCGTTCCACGTCGGGTACTCGGCGCTGCCCGCGTTGATCGACAGGGTGCGCACCGGGCTGCCGTTGCGGGTCACCTTCATGGTGTGGCCGGTCACGGAGACGTCCGCGCGCACGTCGTCACCGATCTTGAAGGTGTGCGTGTAGCCGTGCACGCCGTAGCGTCCGTTGCCGTTGCTGACGCCCTTCATGTCTGCGTCGATCTTCACCGTCGTACCGGAGGGCCAGTACGCCTTCGGGCGCCAGTCGGCTCGCTTGTCGCCCATCCAGTGCCAGGCGCCGGCCACCGGCTGCGAGGCACTCACCTTCATGTGCTTCTCGACCGTGGCCCGTGCCTTGGCCGCCACGGGGTTCGTGAAGATCACCGAGATCGGCATGGCCACGCCGACGGTGGTTCCGGTCTGCGGGGTGATGGTGTCCAGCAGCATCGGCGGTCCGGCCGGTTTCGTCGGTGAGGGCGAGGCACTCACACTCGCCTTGCCCGACGCCTTCGCGTCGCCCCCACTCGCCTTGTCACTGCCGCCCCCGCCGCAGGCACTCGCGCCCACCAGCACCACACCCGTTATGAGCGCGATCCCTATGCTGCCCTTGCGCCGTCCCACGGCGTGCCCCACTCTCTCTCGCTCTTCGGCCCTGACAGACCCGGCTCCCTGTCAGACGGTCGGGGCGTGCCCCGCAGTTGCACGTACCACGTAAAACGTGTCTCAAGACTCGTTACGCGTCACAGTTGCCGCGGCCGGGCTGCGTGGGCGTAGCGGGCGGCGAGGTCCCCGAACGCGGTGGCCAGTTGGGGCGGGCCGATGACCTCGATATCGGTGTCGAAGCGGCCGATGGCGGCGGCGAGTCCGGTCCATGACCAGGAGCCGAGGATGAGCCGGCAGTGGTGGGGACCGAGTTCCACGACGATTCCGTCCTGGGCGAAGGGCGCGACATCGGCGGCCGGGAGGTGGAGGACGACTTCGCCTCGGCAGGGCCAGTCGGTGGTGGTGCCGTCGTTGCCGCGGAACCGGCTGGTGACGAAGGTGGCGACGGAGCCGCCGGGGAGGTCGCGCGGGGCGAAGCGGGGGCCGGTGGGTGTGCGGGGCCGGATGCGGTCGACGCGGAAGGTACGCCAGTCCTCGCGGTGGAGGTCCCAGGCCACCAGGTACCAGTGATGCCGCCAGGTGACCAGGTGGTGGGGTTGTGCGCGGCGGACGTCAGCGGCCGAGGTGCTCGGACCCGGGGCGTAGTCGAAGCGCAGTTCCTCGTGGGCGTGGATGGCGCGGCTCAGGACCAGCAGGACCTGGGCGTCGACCTGGGGGGTGTCGCCGGCCGCCGCGGGCGGCTGGACCGCGGTGATGTGCAACAGGTCGATGCGGTGGCGCAGGCGGGGCGGCATGACCTGGCGGAGGGTGGCCAGCGCGCGGGAGGCGTCTTCGGCGACGGTGGTGCCGGCGGCCGCGGTCTGCAGCGCGACGGCCAGGGCGACGGCCTGCGCGTCGTCGAACAGCATGGGCGGCAGGTGAGTGCCGGCCTCCAGGCGGTAGCCGCCGGCCGGTCCTTTGACGGTCGTGATCGGGTAGTCGAGTTCGCGCAGGCGCTCGATGTCACGGCGCACCGTGCGCGAGGTGACGCCGAGACGCTCGGCGAGATCGTCGCCGGACCAGTCACGGGGCGTTTGAAGGAGCGAGAGCAGCGCGAGCAGCCGGGCGGACGTCTTGTGCATGACACCCATACTTCCCGGAGTACCGGACACGCCCTGTCCTCTACCTCTGCCAACGTGGCATACGCGCCGTTCGGGAGGCGTGACCCCTGGTCACGGCAGCCGCCGCTCGGCATCGACGGCCGACGGCACACATGTGTCACACCGAGGCAAGGAGCAGGTCATGTCCGTCACGACCACCACTCACCTGAACTTCCGGGGCACCGCAGGTGAGGCGCTGGACTTCTACCGGTCCGTCTTCGGCGGACGGACTGTCGCGGTCACCTACAAGGACGTGGGCGCCGTACGGAACGAGAGCGAGGCGGACTGGGTGATGTGGGGCGAGGTGGTCGGCGACGACGGCTTCCACGTCATGGCCTACGACGTGCCCTCGCAACTGCCCTGGAACCAGGGCGAGAACTCGTTCTTCGTCTCCGTGCGGGGAGACGAAGCCGAGGAGATCAGCGCCCTGTGGGGCAAGCTCGCCGAGGGCTCGACCATCGTGAGTCCGCTGGAGCCCGCGCAGTGGGCACCGTTGTACGGCATGCTCACCGACCGCTTCGGCGTCACCTGGGTCCTGGACGTCACCACTCCGTACAACGGCTGAACCAACGGGGGTGGATGCCGGGCGCGCCAGGAAATCGCCGCCGATATCGCCAGGCTTCCCCTGGCGGCCACCGTGATCGCGGAGATCACGAATCCGTAGCGGGCAGCCGTGGTCGTCACCCGTGGTCAGGCGGAGCCGTCAGTGAGCAGGAGTCGGGTGAGCCAGTCGGTGCGGGTTCGGCGGGCCGTGGCCGAGATGTCTGCCTGCGGGTACAGGGCGTCGAAGCCGTGGAAGCCGCCTGCCCAGACGTGGAGTTCGGCCTGGCCGCCGGCCGCCCAGATGCGGGTGGCGTAGTCGGTGTCCTCGTCGCGGAAGACTTCGGCGGAGCCGGCGTCGATGTAGGTGGTCGGCAGGCCCGAGAGGTCCTCGGCCCGGGCGGGCGAGACGTACGCGGACACCTCGTCGACGGTGCGGTCGCCGAGAACGGCTCGCCATCCGAACTCGTTCATCTCGCCGGTCCAGACACCGGGCACGCCGGAGTACTGGCGGCTGGAGGTGGTGGTGTTGCGGTGGTCGAGCATGGGGCAGATCAGCACCTGCGCGGCGATCGCCGGGGAGCCGAGGTCGCGTGCCAGCAGGGTGAGGCCCGCAGCGAGGCCGCCGCCCGCGCTGGCACCGGCGACGACGATCCGGGCGGGGTCGATGCCCAGTTCCTCGGAGTGTTCGACGGTCCAGAGCAGACCTTGGTGGCAGTCGTCGACGAGGGTGGTGCCGGTGACTTCCGGTGCGAGCCGGTAGTCCACGGAGACCACGACCGCGCCGAACTCGTCGAGCCACTCCAGCGGGATGTCGATCTGCGAGAAGCGGTCGCCCATGACCATCCCGCCACCGTGGATCCAGTAGACGCAGGGGGCGGCCGTGGTGCGCTCGGTGTTCGCGGGGCTGAAGACCGACAGGGGGATCGGGGCACCGTCCTTGGCGGGCACGGTGAGCTCGCGACGGTCGACCTGCCGGCGGGCGAGGAGGGGCTCGACGGGCGGCGAGGGGAGCTGACGCAGTTGCGCGAGCACTTCCGGGCTGAGCTGTGACATCAGCGGCATGTCGGCGAGCAGTTCACGCAGTTCGGGGTCGAGGGCGGGGCGTGCTGTGGCCATGGTCATTGCCTTTCGCAGGGTGGTACCGGACATTCGGGCGGGGACTGGACCGCCTCGGCGGACGCCGAGACGGCAGACCGGAGCGATCCGGGGTTCAGAAGGCGGCCTTGCCGCGGACCGGCACGTAGTCGGTGTACTCGGACTCCTTGGCCAGCAGTCCGTCTATCTGCGCCACGATGGCCTGGGCGGCCTCGCCGGCGAAGATCCGGTGGTGGTCCTCCTCGCTGGTCCAGCCCTCGGTGACATGGACGACGTCGGGGTCGGACGCGGAACGGGAGACGAGGTAGACGACGCAGTGTTCGCTCGCACCGGGGCTGCCCTCGTCCAGGCCGGTCAGCAGCAGCTCGACCAGCCGGTCGCCCATGTGGGGCTTGGCGGTCAGGGTGGCGTTGAAGCCGTACTTGGCATTCATGGATTCCTTCTTCCGTATCGCTGGAGTGAAGTGGCTCCATTCAATGCCCCTGACCTGCTGAAACGTTAGAACGATGCTCGCGAGCACTTGCACGATCCTCGCGGCTTCGGGAGCAGGATGGCGACGGAGGGCTGCAGTGGGCGCATGCCCCTGGAAGTGTTCCGAACCCTGCTGGACCGGCATGCCCGGCCCGCCGAACTCCTGCTGAGGGCTGGTCCCGGCGAACTCCCCCGCACCGGCGGAGGCACGCCGTCGGGGAGCGCCGTCAGCGACGCCCCGCCCGCCCTGCTCGACACCGCAGTCAGCCAGGACGCGGCCCTCCTGCGGAACACCGTGCGCACACCCGTGAGCATCCCGCCCAGAGCGGAACCGGAAAACAGAAGAGGATCGTGCAAGTAAAGGGGAGAATGATTCTACTATTTCCGCAGGTAAGACCGATTTACTGGGATCAGCAGTTACTCCGCTGAGTAGGAAAATGCCTGCTCGTTGCGGATCCCACCCCATCGCAAGGATCCCAGCATGAAGACAGTTCTGATCACTGGTGCCTCATCCGGATACGGGCGGGAGACCGCCCTCTACTTCCACTCGCAGGGGTGGAACGTCATCGCCACGATGCGCACGCCGCGTGCGGGCGTCCTGCCCGAGTCGGACCGGCTGCGCGTCATCGAGCTCGACGTGACCAAGCCCGAGACCATCACCGCCGCGTTCGAGGCAGCGGGGCCCGTCGACGTCCTGGTCAACAACGCGGGCGTCCCGTCGATCGGCGTGTTCGAGGGCACCCCCATGGCCCGGGTGCGGGACGTCTTCGAGACCAACACGTTCGGCGTGATGGCAACAACCCAGGCCGTGCTTCCCCAGTTCCGCGAGCGAGGCTCCGGCGTGGTGGTCAACGTGACCTCCAGCGTGGTGCTGGGCCACATGCCCCTCTCGGCCGTCTACAAGGCGAGCAAGATGGCCATCGAGGGGTTCACCGCATCCCTCTCGCTCGAACTCGCGCCCTTCGGCGTGCAGGCGAAGACGGTCGAGCCGGGTGCCTGCCTGACGACCAACTTCGCCGCCACCGCGACGAACGACGCGTCGGTGGACGAGCTGGTCCCGGCGCCCTACGCACCGTGGGCGAAGAAGACCATGGACGCCTTCACGGGCCAGGACCTGTTCACCAAGGAGAGCGACGTCGCCGAGACGGTGTGGCACGCCGTGCACGACACGACCGGCCAGCTGCGATTCCCGGCCGGCCCCGACGCGGTCTGGCTCGCCCAGGCGAAGTGATCAACCAGCAGGCAGAGGAACACCGTACCGATACCAACAGCCGGCCCCGCACGCATACGCGGGGCCGGCTCGCTGTCCAAGGGCTCCAGGTGCATCCGGCCCCCAGCCAGTACGCCAGCGCGTTGAGGATCTCCGGTGGGGTCGCAGCGCATACCGGAGGGTTGCCCTGACATGTGTCAGGACTTCAGCTCCCGCTGTCTGGCTAGGGTCTGTCCACGTCGCCGGTTGTAGGTCGACGCCGTTGCTTCTGAGACGAGGGGAACTCATGAGTCGCTCCATGGACCGCAGGACACTGCTGAGGTCGGCCGGGTCCGCTCTTTCGGACGGCACCGGCTACGACAGCAACTTCCGGGCCGTCAACCCGTATGTCCAGAGCGGCATTTGGTGACAGCCGTCCGATCGGCGGCCCGCGTCGCCGCCTGGTGACCGTCCCGTCCACAGCGGCGGCGCACGTTCGCCCAACGACCCGCACCAGACGGCTCGTAGCCGCACTGATGGTGGCCTGGGCACTTGTCGGGGCCCGAAGCATGAACGGTGGCGGGCGATCCCACCGCGCACCGCGGTTCGCGATGTTCGTGAGCACTCCGCGCCGGCAGCCCCGATCGCGGGTCGAGCGCTCTCTCGTTTCTCCCCACGTGGTTCCCGCTGTTGGAGCGGGCCGACTGCGTGTGCCTGGCGATGTCCCAGTGTGTCCGTCGATTGTTCATGAGCGCCGACTCGGCGTTGAAGTACCCCTTCGAAGCATTTCCCATGTGCTGCGTGCCGCCCGGTGTGGCTCCCGGGCCCGCACCGACCGTTAACACTCCAAGGAGGAATCAGTAATGATCCGTTCCCTGAAGGCCGCCGCTGTGGCCACGGCATCCACCGTCGTCGCCACCGCCGGCCTCGTTGTCGGCACGGCGGGCGCTGCCCACGCGACCGGTCATGGCGAGGGCTTCTACGGCGTTTGGGCCTCCGGCGTCAATGTTCGTGCCGGCGGCGGGGAGCAGTGCTACCTGTACCCGTCGTCCGCCAACTGCCCGACCGTGCAGACCACGGTGAGCAGCCCGGCCCAGGTGTGGGTGTACTGCCAGCAGGAGGGCGCTCAGAGCGTCGGCGGCAACCCGTACTGGGTGTGGGTCCTCACCGCGAGCGGCCACCACGGCTACATGGCCGGCTACTACATCGACAACGCCACCAACTGGATCGACGGCGTCCCGGACTGCTGACGCGGCGTCGAAAGACACGACCGACACAGAGCGAGCACCTATCCCTGGTCCGGTGCGCGTACCGGACCAGGCAGTCCGCTGTCCCGTGTTGGCGGGACGGGACGGGACGGCTGCGGTGCGGCCCGATCACTGCCTGCGACAGCGGGTTCGGCAGGCCGCTGATCCTGCCCGCCCGTCAGCCCCGTTCCCGCCCGCACCGGAGTTTGCACGCCCGCGCAGGAGCCCGTGAAAGGACACAGCGTGGCCGACCAGATGGTCATCGAGGCACAGAAATTCATCAACTCCTACGACGTAGCCGGAATCCCGAAGGTCGAGGAGAACGGCCGCACCAGTTGGGCCGTCATGTTCGCGCTGACCCGGGCGCTCCAGTACGAGTTGGGCATCACCTCCCTGTCCGACAGCTTCGGTCCGACGACGCTCGCCACCCTCCAGTCCCGCCACCCCGTCATCAATGCGGGCACCCAGCACGCGAAGATCCTCAAGGTGGTGCAGTCCGCGCTGTACTGCAAGGGCTACGACGGTGGCGGCATCGACGGCACCTACAACGGCTCCGTGGCCGCGTCGGTCCGCGAGTTGACGCAGAACATGGGCGTCGACGGCTCCTTCGCGGACGGTGTGGTGCCCAAGGTGTTCAAGGCGCTGCTCACCATGGACGCGTATGTCGTCATCGAGGGCGGCAGCGAGCTGACCCGCGCGGTGCAGCAGTGGATGAACGGCCGCTATGTCGGCCGCCGCAACTTCTTCATCGTGCCGTGCGACGGTCACTTCTCACGGGATGTGCAGAAGGCGCTGATGTTTGCGATCCAGTTCGAGATAGGCATGAGTGACGACGTCGCGAACGGGGTCTTCGGCCCCGGCACCCAGCAGGGCATCAGGAACAACCCCCTCTCGGAGGGCTCGTCGGGGACGTGGGTGAGTCTCTTCACGGCCGCCATGATCTTCAACAAGCGCGGCGGGGTGTTCTTCGACAGCCACTTCGACGCCGACCTGGCGACACGCGTGCGTAGCTTCCAGAACTTCGCGAAGCTCCCGGTCACCGGGCGCGGGGACTTCCAGACCTGGGCCTCGCTGCTGGTGTCCACCGGCGACGCCACCCGCAAGGGGACCGCGGCCGACTGCGTCACCGAGGTCACCGACGCGCGGGCGGCGGCGCTCAGGGACGCGGGCTACCAGATCGTGGGCCGCTACCTGTCCAACGTCCCCAACTCCTCACTCGACAAGAACATCAAGTCCGGCGAGCTGGGCCGGATGGCCGCCTACGGTCTGAACTGCTTCCCGATCTACCAGACCTGGGGCGGGGAGGCTGCCTACTTCCGCCGCGAGCAGGGAATCGCCGACGCCTTCGCCGCCATCGAGCGGGCCAAGCACTACGGCTTCAGACCCGGCACACGTATCTACTTCGCGGTCGACTTCGACGCCCTCGACCACGAGGTCACCGACAACATCCTTCCGCACTTCCGTGCGATCCGGGACGTCGTCAACGAGCACGGCCAGGGGTACCTGGCGGGCATCTACGGACCCCGCAACGTATGCAGCCGCGTCGCCGCCGCGGGATACACCTCGGCCAGTTTCGTCTGCGACATGTCCACCGGGTTCTCCGGGAATCTGGGCTATCCGCTGCCCAACGACTGGGCCTTCGACCAGATCTCCACGATCTCGGTGGGAGCGGGCGGCGGCCTCATCGAGATCGACAACAACATCGTGTCCGGCCGTGACGCCGGCCAGAACACCTACAACCCTGAGCAGATCACCGCGGACTTGGACGTCAATATGGACATGTCCAGGCGGAGTTCCCTGCTCGCGGACGTCCAGTCGTATCTCCTCAACAGCATGGGTGTGCCGGAGGAGGGCGGGAACCAGGGCGCGCAGATTCTCACGTACCGGTCGACCACCCAGGCGTTCGACATTCTGATGAGCTTCGACGGGCTGGTCACCCAGCTCGCGCGCACCTTCCGAATGCGCAAGGCCATCATCCAGAGCCCGCTGCTGTGGGAGACGCGTATGTACAACAGCCTGGATGTCGTCGGCGACGAGGCGGTCATCGACCATTACGACGGGACCGGACTCAGCACGAAGAACGACGCCAGCACCGGCCTCGCACAGATCTTCGCCGCCACCGCCATCCGCGGACGCAACCACTGCATCCGGGCCGGCCTGACCGGCGGCACCATCATGGACGCCGCCAACGAGAACGACCTGTGGAACGTCTGGCAGCAACTGCACAACGACCACAACTACAACATCGGTACGCTGCCCGCCGTTCTGATCCAGGGAGCCGACGAGATCGGCGTTCCCCAGCCGTCCATGGTCACCGGTGAGGAGCACACCCGGCTCACGCTGGCCCGCTTCAACGGCGAAGGTGAACGAGCCCAGGACTACGGCACCGCAATGCTCGGCCTGCACCGGGTGTTCGAGAAGTACAACGCGCCCCTGCGTGGCCTGTGACGGCACTGATCGCCACCCATCGCACCTCTCACTCTCAGACGGGACCGGCATGCCCCTCTCATCCCCGCACCCGCCGCGCCGTCGCGTACTGCGCACCGGACTCGGCCTGACGGCAGCGGCCAGCCTTGCGACGTTCGTGACCCCCTCCCCGGCGTCCGCGTCCGCGCGGGCCGCCGAGGAAGGCCCGCGTGCACACCCCACAAGCGCCAACGGCTGGCCGATGGAACCGCAGGCCGACGCGTCGGGAGGCATCTGGACCCGCCAGGTGCCGGGCAGTTCGGTCTCCGTGGCCCTGCGCATCGGTGAAGCGGCCACCGTGCTCGTCCATGTCATCCGCCGCTACCACTACGAGATCGACAGCCTCGTTCACGGCGAGGTGATCGGTTTCCGCCCGGCGGACAGCGCTCTGAAGGGCTACGCGACCAACCACGCCTCGGGGACCGCGGTCGCGATCCGCCCGACCTGGTACCCGGACGGCGCCAAGGGCGGTCTCTTCCCCCACCAACTGGCCGCCGTCCGCGACATCCTCAAGGAGTGCCAGGACGTGGTGGCCTGGGGAGGAGACTTCCGCCGCCCGAACGAGTCCCACTTCCAGATCGACGTACCCCCCTCGGACCCGCGCCTGAGGCGGCTCGCGGCCAGGATCCGCCGCTGGGAGGACAGTCCCGGACAAGGCGCGGGCACGCTCACACTGGGCGCCTGACACAGGCACAACAGAGCCTTGTGGGGTGCCGGGTGGCGATGCCGACCGATGCCGGGCTGGGCGCCCCGCCCGGCGGGCCTGGCTGGGCCGACACGAGCTCGCGGCCGGCGCGGTGGCCGGCCTGTCCTCTGTTGTCGGTAATGGCCGTGGTCGAGACCGGTACCCGGGCCCTGGTCGGCGTGGTCCTGGGCTCGGTGCGCGGTGCGCGGTGAACGGTTTCAGGGCCGTGGGGCGTCCGGTTGTGCGGCCGGTGCCGGGTGCTGCGGGGACCGGGACCAACTGGCCAGCAGCTTCAGGCGTTCCGCGGAGGGGGACCCTGGTTCGGCGGTGGAGACGCCCAGGGTCTGCTCGGGGTCGTCGGCGGGGGCGAAGGCCTCGTAGCCCAGGACGAGTTCGCCGACGACGGGATGGTGGTAGCGCTTGGTGCCGTGGGTGCGCTGGAACACGTCATGGTCGGCCCACCAGTGGCGGAAGTCCGCGTCCTGGACGGAGAGTTCGCCGATGAGTTCGGCCAGGGCGGGGTCGTGCGGGTGACGTCCCGCGTACAGGCGAAGTGAGGCGACGATGCCGCGGGCCGCGCCTTCCCAGTCGGCGTACAGGGTCCGGAAGTGGTCGTCGAGGAAGACCAGGCGGGCCATGTTCCGGCTGTGGGCGGGCAGGGCCTCGAAGTCCGTGTACAGGGCGACGGCGAGGTCGTTGGCGGCCAGGACGTCCATGCGGCGGCCGTAGACGAGGGCGGGGACGTCGGTGAGGCTGTCGAGCAGCAGTCGCAGACCGGGACGGACGCGCTGCGGGGGCAGCGGGCGAGGACGGGTGCGGGCCGGTTTGGCGATCCGGAACAGGTGGCCGCGCTCCAGATCGGTGAGGCGCAGGGCGCGGGCGATCGCGTCCAGGACGGATGCGGAGACGTTGAGGTGGCGTCCGCGCTCCAGGCGGACGTAATAGTCGACGCTGACGCCGGCGAGTTGGGCGACCTCCTCGCGCCGCAGGCCCGGAACGCGGCGGGTGCCGGGCTGGGGTGCCAGGCCCGCTTCTTCGGGGGTGATCTTCGCGCGGCGCGAGCGGAGAAAGTCCCGCAGCTCGCTGTTGGGTTCCTGGGCCATACCACCACCGTAGACCGGGGTGACCTGGGGAGTAGCTGCGCCAGAGGGGGTTTGTTGGACCCCCGGTCGAAGCGGGTCTCCCGCCCCGGCCGCGAGGGGTGCTCGCCTGGTGGAAGGCAAGCACGCACCTGGAGGGACCCCTGATGAAGCACAGGATTCTCGGCGGCACCGGCATGTCGGTGAGCGAATACGCACTCGGCACGATGATGTTCGGCGCGATGGGCAACACCGATCACGACGAGTCGGTCCACATGATCCACACGGCGCTGGACGCCGGGATCAACCTCGTCGACACCGCCGACGTGTACTCCGGCGGCGAGTCGGAGGTGATCGTGGGCAAGGCACTGAAGGGCCGCCGCGACGACATCGTCCTGGCCACCAAATTCGGGCTGGCGATGGGCGAGGACCCCAACCGGGGCGGCGGCTCGGCCCGCTGGATCCGCCGCGCGGTGGAGGACAGCCTGCGCCGCCTGGACACCGACCACATCGACCTCTACCAGATGCACCGCCCGGACCCGCACACCGACATCGACGAGACCCTCGGCGCTCTGTCGGACCTGATCCGGGCCGGAAAGGTCCGTGCCGTCGGCGGCTCGTTCTTCTCCCCCGAGGAAATCGTGCGGGCCCAGTGGACGGCCGAGCGCCGCAGCCATCACCGTTTCCGCACCGAGCAGCCGCCGTACTCGATTCTCACCCGCGGTGTGGAGAGCCGGGTGCTGCCCACCGCCCAGCGCTACGGCATGGGCGTGCTGACCTTCGGCCCGCTCAACTCCGGCTGGCTCTCGGGCCGCGCGGATCCCACCGCCGGGCACCGCAGCGCCGGCGCGGGGGCGAAGATGTTCGACCTCAGCCGGCCGGGCGTACAGGCCAAGGCCGACGCCGTGCGCGAACTGACCGCTCTGGCCGCCGAGGCCGGCCTGCCGCTGCCTCATCTGGCCACCGCTTTCGTCCGTGCCCATCCGGCGGTCACCGCGGTACTCATCGGCCCGCGCCGCCCCGAACAGCTGACCGACCTGCTCGCCGCGGCCGACGTAGAACTCGGCGACGACATCCTCGACCGCATCGACGAGATCGTCCCGCCCGGCGTCGACGTGAATCCCGGCGACTTCTACATCGACCCCACCCCGCCGATCACCGACAAACGCCTGCGCCGCCGCTGAAACCCACTCGCCAACGCTGCCGGCGTCCGGAGCCGCGGTCGGGGCCGGCGTCCATCGCCCGGGAGCACAGCACATCGGTGGGCCTGGCCGCGGTCAGCCGGGCGACGGCGTTGGCCGGGGTGACCGGACTGCGGTCAGGGAGGCGTCGACGCCCGCGTGCGGGCTGCCGGGGTCGTCCGCACCAGCCGCTGTTCCGGAAAGCACCAGCTCACGGCGGCCACCGGATCGTACAGATGTTGTCGGTACCCCGCCCAGGGCTCGAACCTGCGGTCCCGCGTCAGCCCTCGTCGGGCGTCAGCCGCAGCGAAATGCTGTTGATGCAGTACCGCTGGTCGGTCGGGGTCGCGTACCCCTCGCCCTCGAAGACGTGCCCGAGGTGCGAGCCGCAGCGGGCGCAGCGCACCTCTGTGCGGACCATGCCGTGGGCGCGGTCCTCGATCAGCTCCACCGCGTCGGTGTCCTTGGGGTCGAAGAAGGACGGCCAGCCGCAGTGGGACTCGAACTTCTCGGTGGAGGTGAAGAGTTCGGCGCCGCAGGCGCGACAGGAGTAGACGCCCTTGGTCTTGGAGTCGGTGTACTCACCGGTGAACGCCGGCTCCGTGGCGGCCTGCCGCAGCACCGCGTACTCGGCCGGGTTCAGCTCCGCGCGCCATTCCTCGTCCGGCTTTTCGACGTCGTACGACATGAAGCTCAGCCCCTTACTTGGCGAGACGGTCCAGGATCAGCGGGCCGAGGTCCGTCACGTCACCCGCGCCCATGGTGAGAACGAGATCACCGGGCTTCGCCATTCCCGCGACGGCCTCCGGGACGTCCGCCTTGTCGTGGAGGGGCGTCACGTCCGCGCCGGCCGCCCGGGCGGCCTCGATGATCAGCTCGCTGGTGACGCCGGGGATCGGGTCCTCGCGCGCGGGATAGATGTCGAGGACGACCGAGGCGTCGGCCAGGGAGAGGGACTGGCCCATCTCCTTGCCGAGCTCCTGGGTGCGGGAGAAGAGGTGCGGCTGGAAGACGACGAGGATGCGGGCGTCGCCCCCGGCGGCGCGCATGGCCTCCAGGTCGGCCGTCATCTCGGTGGGGTGGTGGGCGTAGGAGTCGATGACCTGGACGCCGGCCGCCTCGCCCTTCAGCTGGAGGCGGCGCTTGACGCCGGTGTAGGCGGCCAGCGCGGGGGCCAGCTCGGCGGCCGGGACGCCCAGGGCCGCGCCCGCGGCGAGCGCGGCCACCGCGTTGTGCGCGTAGTGGCGGCCGGGGACGGAGACCGTGAAGGTGAGTTCCTGACCGTCGAGGACGACGGTGACCTCACTCTTGAGGCCCTGCGGGACGACGGACAGCACGCGTACGTCGGCGTCCGCGGCCTCCCCGTAGGTCACCGTCTTTACGGCACCGGCCAGCCGTCGGGTCAGCTCGCGCGCGCCCTCGTGGTCCGCGGAGATCACCAGCGTGCCGCCGGGGACGATGCGGCCGGCGAAGGTCTCGAAGGACTCGTAGATCTCGTCGATCGAGGCGTAGTTGGCGTGGTGGTCCAGCTCCACGTTCAGGACGATCGCGACCTCGGGGGCGTACTTGTGGAAGCTGCGGTCCGACTCGTCCGCCTCGGCGACGAAGATCTCGCCCTCGCCGTGCAGCGCGTTGGAGCCGGGGACGTCGAGGTCGCCGCCGATCGCGTACGACGGCCGCAGGCCCAGTTCGCCCAGCGACACGGCCAGCATGGACGTCGTGGTCGTCTTGCCGTGGGTCCCGGCGACCGCGATCGGCCGCAGGCCCTCCATCAGGGCGGCCAGCGCGTCCGAGCGGTGCACCACCGGGATGCCGAGCTCGGCCGCGCGGGCCAGCTCCGGGTTGTCCTTGCGGATCGCCGAGGAGACGACCACACAGCTCGCGTCGTCGGCGAGGTGCTCGCGCGCGTGCCCGATGTGCACCGTCACGCCCAGCGCGCGCAGGGCCTCGGCGGTCGGCGACTCCTTCGCGTCGCTGCCCGCCACCTCGGCTCCGCGCTGCGCGAGGATCTTCGCGATCCCCGACATCCCGGCGCCGCCGATGCCGATGAAGTGCGGTCGGTCCATGGCGGTGGGAAGGCCGGGTGCCATGCGTGTCTCCCTGTGCGTGCTGCTTGCGTGCTGCTGAGGCTGACGTTCAGCGGCCCAGCCTATGCCGTGCCGCTGACAATCAGGGACGTCCGCCCGGTGTCACGCCCGGCGCCGGGCCGGTGTCACGCCTTGCTGTGCGAGAACAGCTTCAGCACCGGTACGCCGACCTTGTGCCGGGCCCTGGACGCCCAGTCCCGGTGGAAGAACTCCTCCACGTAGTGCGGGTCCGTCAGCACCAGCACCTCGTCCGCGCCGATCTCCTCCACCAGCGCCCTGAGGGCGTCCAGCGGGTGGTCCTCGACGATCCGGCCCTCGGCCTCGCTGCCGGCCGCGTGCAGCGCCTGCAGCGACACCTCCAGGGCCCGCTCGCCGAAGTCCTTCGCGTCATCGCCCTCGGGCACCTCGTTCTCCCGGGCGGCCTCGTCCAGCTCACCGAGCGCGACGTCGTCGATGGCCCGCAGCAGGCGGTCCGCCTGGTCGCCGCGGGGCTGGAGCAGCACATGAAAGGCGACCTGCTCGTCACCGTGCAGAGAGGTGACGAACTCCACGTCGGCGGACGTCAGGGCTTTCTCGATCATCAATACGCTTGTGAACACCGGGCGCCCCTTCTGCGGAAACCATCCTGCCCCGTGGTGTCACGGGGACTTGCGAGATTCAGTGTGCCCGCCGAACGCTAAGCGGAACGGTAGATTCCGCCGATTTCGGGAGCGGCGATACCGTTGAACGAATTTCAAGTCCGCTGGTAGCGGCCGAAAAGGAAGCCTTCTTCGGCCAACAGGGACACCAGTGCGAATCGTTGTGGAACCGCGACGGACGGACCGCCCGCGATGCGCTGGGCGTCCCCCGCGGTGAGCATCGGCGACAGCGTGAGGCAGAGCTCGTCGAGGACTCCGGCGGCGATCATCTGACCCAGCAGCCGGGGACCGCCCTCCGTCAGCAGCCGCGTGTGACCCAGCTCGCCCAGGGCGCGTACGGCACGGGCGGGGTCCACTCCGACGCCGTCACCGGCGACCACCACCCGGGCACCGGCCTTCTCGGCGGCGGCGACCCGGTCCGGGGCGGCCGCGGCCCCCGTGAGGACCAGCGTCGGCACCAGGGGCGAGGTGAACAGCGGGAGGGAGAAGTCGAGGTCGAGGCTCGCGGTGACCACCGCGATGGCGGGTGCGGGGCCCTGACCGGCCGCCGACCGCGCCTCGGCGAAGTCTTCACGCGCGCGTGCGGGCCGGTAACCCTCCTGGCGTACCGTTTCAGCACCGACCACGACGACGTCCGCCAGGCCTCGCAGCGTGCCGAAGATCCGCATGTCGGCCGCGTTGGAGATCCCCTGCGACTTCCCGCCGTGCTGCGCGGCCCCGTCGAGCGTGGACACCATGTTGCCCCGCAGGTAGGGCACGGCCGGCCCGTCGGCGGGCGCCTCGGGATAGGCGTAGGCGGCGGAGAGCTCGGCGAGGCTCCACTCGCGCTCACCCGGGTCGGCACCAGCAGCCCCACCACTGTCCGGCTCCCCGCCGGAGGCCCTCGTCGTTGTCTCGTCCGTCACAGGGAACAGGCGTCGCATGTCGTGCAGTGTGGCACGGCGCCTACCATGGTGAACCGTGTCGTCCTCCCCTGCCGCTCCCGGTCTCAGCCCGATAGCCGACCCGGCCCCGCTGTCCCTGTGCGCCCGCTCTCCGCACGTCCCCGCGGAGCGGCTCGTCGCCGAGATGGTGCCGCCGCCGCGCTTCGACTCGGTCCGCTTCAGCACGTACATCCCGGACCCGAACCAGCCGAGCCAGACCGAGGCCGTACGGGTCCTGGAGGGCTTCGCGGCCGGTCTTGGCGGGGCGCACTCCGTCGGTGGCGGCAAGCGGGGATTCCTCGGGTTCGGCAAGGCCAAGGCGCCGAAGACCCCGGCCGGGCCCAGGGGCGTCTACCTGGACGGCGGCTACGGCGTCGGGAAGACCCACCTGCTCGCCTCCCTCTGGCACGCCACCCCGGCGGAACCGGCCCTCAAGGCGTTCGGCACCTTCGTCGAGCTGACCAACCTGGTCGGCGCCCTCGGCTTCCAGCAGACCGTCCAGACCCTCTCCGGCCACCGCCTGCTGTGCATCGACGAGTTCGAGCTCGACGACCCCGGCGACACCGTCCTCGTGTCCACCCTGCTCGGCAGGCTCGTCGACGCGGGCGTCGCGCTCGCCGCCACCTCCAACACCCTGCCCGGCAAGCTCGGCGAGGGCCGGTTCGCCTCCGCCGACTTCCTGCGCGAGATCCAGGGCCTGTCCGCCCGCTTCCGCTCCCTGCGCATCGACGGCGAGGACTACCGCCACCGCGGCCTGCCCGCGGCGCCGACGCCGTACTCGGACGAGCAGGTGACGAAGGCGGCGTACGCCACCGCGGGCGCCTCGCTCGACGACTTCCCGCACCTGCTGGCCCACTTGGCCAAGGTCCACCCGAGCCGGTACGGCGCGCTGACCGACGGAGTCACGGCCGTGTGCCTGACCGACGTCCAGGCCGTCCCCGACCAGTCGACGGCGCTGCGGCTCGTCGTGCTCGCGGACCGGCTCTACGACCGTGAGGTCCCGGTCCTCGCCTCGGGGCAGCCGTTCGACCAGCTGTTCAGCGAGGAGATGCTGAACGGCGGTTACCGCAAGAAGTACTTCCGGGCGATCTCCCGGCTCACCGCGCTGGCCCGGGACGGCAAGGCGCTGGTCGAGACCCGCTAGCGGCGGGGTAAACCAACCTGATCACGCCAAGCCACCCGCACATTTCAGGCTCTCTTCAGCTCGAAACGTTAAGTTAACCCTGCAAACGACTTCGCAGGGTTACCGTTGTTTCTTGACCAGCCATTGACCAGGCTTTGGTCTGTGCAAGAGGCGTGAAGTGTCCGGAGGGGGGCGCATGTTCCGAGGTACGACGACCAGGACCGCAACCGCGACCCTCGCCGCCGTCCTGCTCGCCCTCCAGTTCTTCGCACCCACCGCTTCCTTCGCATCCGCGCACACGGTCCGTCAAGTCGAGGCCAAGGCCCAGCCCGGAATCAACCTCTCCGGCAAGGCACTTCGCGACAAGACGATCACGTCCCGGCACTGCGATCACCCGGGGGATCCGACCGGTCCCCTGCGCACCCGCGACCGCCACCGCGCGGCCGACGTCACACCGGAAGACCCCGAACTCCCGCTGCTGGCCCAGGACCCGGCGGCCGAGCACCCACCGGTCCCGCCCCGGGCGCCGCACATGTCGAGACCCTCGACCGCCCACTCGCCAGCGGCACTTCAAGTCTTCCGCTGCTGACAGCAGAGCAGTCCCCCCACACATCTCTGTCTGCACACGTACCCGTCTGCACACGTACGTGTCTGCACGCATATCTGTCCTGCCCCCACACCGACGCGCGCCTCGCCGCGCGCCAGGAGGAGTCACCTCATGCAGCCCCTCATCGACAACGCCCGCACGTTCGGACAGCGCCCTGAGGAGTTCGCCAAACTCGCCGAAGGCCAGTCTCCGCAGGTGCTGTTCATCACCTGCTCCGACTCCCGGGTCGTCCCGGCCCTGATCACGGGCGCCCGCCCGGGCGAGCTCTTCGAACTGCGCACCGCGGGCAACATCGTTCCGCCGTACGCCTCCGAACACCCCACAAGCGAGGCGGCCACCATCGAGTACGCGGTGGAGGTGCTCGGCGTCCGCGACATCGTCGTCTGCGGACACTCGCACTGCGGCGCCGTCGGCGCCCTGGTGCGCGGCGACGACCTCACCGCCGTACCGGCCGTGCGCGACTGGCTCGCGCACGCCACCCCGCGCCCCTCGGGAGCGGTCGAGGATCCCGCCGTCGCCGAGGGCGTGCAGAGCCACGTCCTGTCGCAGCTGCTGCGGCTGCGCTCCTACCCGTACCTCGACAAGAAGCTGAAGGACCGTCAACTGTCGCTGCACGCCTGGTACTACGAGGTCCACACGGGCGCCGTACTGGCGCACGACCCGCAGACCGACGCCTTCGCGGCCCTGTGAGCGCGCCCATGTCACTGACAGCGAAATACCCTCATCTGCGGCAGGACTTCGCCGCGTCCCTGGTCGTCTTCCTGGTCGCGCTCCCGCTCTGCGTGGGCGTGGCCGTCGCCTCCGGTGTCCCGGCCGAACTGGGCCTGGTCACCGGCATCGTGGGCGGCATCGTCACCGGTCTGATGCGGGGCAGCAGCCTCCAGGTCTCCGGACCCGCGGCCGGGCTGACCGTGCTGGTCTTCGAGGCCGTGCGGGAGTTCGGGCTGCCGGCACTCGGTGTGATCGTGCTCGCCAGCGGTCTGCTCCAGATCCTCATGGGCGTCCTGAAGTGGGGGCGCTGGTTCCGGGCCATCTCGGTCTCGGTCGTCGAGGGCATGCTGGCCGGCATCGGGCTCGTCCTGATCGCCGGGCAGCTCTACTCGATGGCCGACGCGAAGGCCCCCGTCTCGGGGCTCGACAAGATAGCCCGACTCCCCGGCGCCCTCCTCGACGCCGTCGGTCACACGGACGCCCTGGCCTCGCTGGGGCTCGGCGTCGGCACCATCGCCGTACTCGTGCTGTGGAAGCGGATGCCGAAGCGGCTGCGTACGGTCCCCGGGCCACTCGCGGCGGTCGGGCTGGCCACGCTCGGCGCGGCGGTGTTCTCGCTGCCGGTCGCCATGGTCGAGGTGAAGGGCCTGCTGGACGCCGTCCAGCCGCCTTCCCTCAGCGCCTTCGGCGAGCTGGCGGGCGTCGGGCTGCTCGGCACGATCGTCGCGTTCACGCTGATCGCGTCCGCCGAGTCACTGTTCAGCGCGGCGGCCGTGGACCGGCTGCACGACGGGCCGCGCACCGAGTACGACAAGGAGCTGGTGGCGCAGGGCGCGGGCAACGCGATCTGCGGGGCGCTGGGCGCGCTGCCGATGACCGCGGTGATCGTGCGCAGCGCGGCGAACGTCCAGGCGGGCGCGCGGACGAAGGCGTCCCGGGTGCTGCACGGCGTATGGCTGCTGCTGTTCGCGGCGCTGCTGCCCGGCGTCCTCGGCTACATCCCGATCCCGGCCCTCGCCGGCATCCTCGTCTACTCGGGCGCCAAGCTGATCCCCGTACGCGAGATCGTGTCGCTGTGGCGCGAGCACCGCGGCGAGGCGCTGATCCTGGTCGTCACGGCGGTGTCGATCGTCGCGGTCAGCATGTTCGAGGGCGTGCTCATCGGGCTGGCGCTGGCCGTCGCGAAGACCGCCTGGGAGGCCTCGCACCTCAAGCTGGAGGTCGTCGACAAGGGCGCGGGACCGGTCCAGGCGTATCTGTCGGGCAACGCGACCTTCCTGCGGCTGCCGAAGATCCTCGACAACCTGGAGGCACTCCCCCAGGACAGGCCGGTCGAGCTGGACCTGTCCGGGCTGCACCACCTCGACCACGCCTGCCGTACGGCCCTTGAGAACTGGGCCGAGCGGCACAGCGCGGCCGGCACCGAGCCGGTGAAGGTCACGGCGGCGTAAGCGCGTAGGCACCTGCCCGGTGTCTGCTCCGAGGGTGATCGTGACCCCGGGGCGGGCGCCGGGCATTGTCGTGCGCCGTCAGCCGGCACGGTCAGAGCAGGACTGGCGCGCCCCACCCCCGCACCGGAGGATCGAGGAACAGGATCGGAAGGGGTGCCCATGGCCAAGGACGGCAAGCACAGGAAGCACGAGATCTGGAACGCCGACGCGGCGGATGTGCGGGAGTCGCTGCGGGTGCCGGGCGGTGAGCGGATCGAGCTGGCGGCGTACGACGCACGGGCGACCCCGAGCGGTCCGCAGGACAAGGAGGCGGGGCTCGAAGCCACCGCCGTCATGGCGGAGCACCTCGCCGACCTGCAGGAACGCCTGTTCGCGGCGAGCACGGCCGGTGACCGGCGGCGGATTCTGCTGGTGCTGCAGGGCATGGACACCAGCGGCAAGGGCGGCACGGTCAAGCACGTCATCGGCCTGTTCAACCCGTCCGCCTGCCGGATCAAGGCGTTCAAGGCCCCCACCCCCGAGGAGCTCGCGCAGCACTTCCTGTGGCGCGTCTGGAAGCCGCTGCCCTTCCCCGGCGAACTGGGCATCTTCGACCGCTCCCACTACGAGGACGTCCTGGCCGCCGGCGTCCGCAAGATCGTCCCGCGCAGAGAGATCGAGCGCCGCTACGACGAGATCAACCAGTTCGAGAAGTCCCTGACCGACGACGGCGTGACCCTGATCAAGTGCTTTCTGCACATCTCCTACGGCGAGCAGCGCCGGCGCCTGCTCGACCGCCTGGACCGACCGGACAAGCACTGGAAGTTCAACCCCGGCGACATCGACGACCGCGCTCTGTGGCCCGCCTACCAGAAGGCCTACGAGAAGGTCCTGGACCGCTGCCCGACCCCGCACGCCCCCTGGCACCTGATCCCGGCCGACCGCAAGTGGTACCGCAACTGGGCGATCAGCCGGCTCCTCCTCGAACACCTGGAGGCCCTGGATCCGCAGTACCCGAAGGCGCAGTTCGACGCGGCGGAGTACCGGGAGCGGCTGCTGAAGCAGTCCTGACCCGGACCGGGAGGCGCGGACGGGAAGGCTCGGACGGGAGGCGCGGCGGTCCGCGATTTGCCTGATTAGTCCGTTTACTTTCGTACGGTGATCATTCGAGTACGCCTTGCAGCCGCCGCCTGTGCGCTCGGCGCCGCGCTCACCGCCTGTGGCGCCCCCGCGGCGCCTCCCGCCGCCCGGCCCGCCCCCTCCGCGACCTCCGCCGTCCCGTCCCGGCCGCCCACGCTCGCCCCCGGGCCCGCCGGTCTCACGCCCGTCTTCAAGAACGGCTCGCGCGCGCACGGCAAGACCGTCGCGCTCACCTTCGACGCCGACATGACCGCCGACCAGGGGGCCCGGGCGGCGTCGGGCGAACGGTTCGACAATCCGCGGCTGATCGCGACGCTGCGGGCGCTGAAGGTGCCGGCGACCGTGTTCATGACGGGGCGGTGGGCGGAGCAGTACCCGGTCCAGGCCCGGTCCATCGGCAGGGACCCGCTCTTCGAGGTCGCCAACCACTCCTACAGCCACTACGCCTTCACCGGCGACTGCTACGGCCTGCCGACGGTGTCCGAGGACCGGATGCGGGCGGACGTGGAGCGCGCGTACACCGCGTTCCGCCGGGCCGGGGTGCCGGACGCGATGCCGTACTTCCGTTTCCCCGGCGGGTGTTACGACCATCAGGCGCTCCGGACGCTCTCCGCGACCGGTGTCACCGCGGTGCAGTGGGACGTGGTGAGCGGGGACGCGTTCGCCACCGACGCGGGTGCCGTGGCGCAGCAGGTGCTCGAAGGGGTGCTGCCGGGGTCGGTCGTCGTCATGCACTGCACGCGGAGTGCGGCTCCGGCGACCGAGCGGGCGGTGCGGACGATCGTGCCGGAGCTGCGCGCGCGGGGCTTCCGGTTCGTGAAGGTGTCACAGCTGATCGGGTCCTAGGCGTGGCGCGTGGGTGGGGCTGCCGGGCGGGGCTCATCGGTGGTGGGCGACAGGCTTAGGGTTGGCCGTTGTGAGCCTTGATTCCTCCTCCCCCGACGCCAGCCCCTTCCGTAACGAGCCCACCTCCCGCGACGAGGCGCCGCAGTTCGTACTGCCCCTCGTCGTGCGGATCGAGAAGGCGGCGCCGCCCGCTCGTACCGACGCCCTGGAGACCGCCGCGCGGGCCGTGCTCGTGATGCTCAGTGACGAGCGGTCGCTCGACGAGGGCGAGTGGGCGCAGGCCGTGCGGGACTGGCAGGACGCCCGGATCCGGAAGGTCGTGCGGCGGGCCCGCGGCGCGGAGTGGCGGCGGGCCGAGGCGCTGCCCGGGATCACGGTGAGCGGGGAGTCGGCGGAGGTGCGCGTCTTCCCGCCGGTGCCGCTGGACGGATGGCCCAAGGACCTGGCCCGGCTCCAGGTGTCCGGCACCGAACTCGACGACCCGGAACCGCCGTTGGCCGCCGACCCGACGGCGCAGCCCGTGATCTGGCTGAACCCGGACCTCGACATGACCGCCGGCAAGACGATGGCGCAGGCCGGTCACGGCGCCCAACTGGCCTGGTGGGAACTGTCGGACAAGGAGCGCGACGCCTGGCGCGCGGCCGGCTTCCCGCTCGCCGTGCGGACCGCCGACCTCGCCCGCTGGCCCGAACTGACCACGAGCGGGCTGCCGTTGGTCCGCGACGCCGGTTTCACGGAGATCGCGCCCGGGCTGACGGTCGCGGTCGAGGGGTACGACCGTGTCGGCGCCCTGCCGGATCACGTCCACCGAGCGGCCACCTGGAACTGACCTCGGCAGTCGGCCTGTGATCGTCAACACAGGCCCCACGTCGAACTTTTCCCCCGCTCCCGCGTCCTGCGTGCGATATCAACGCCCATCACCGGAGGGTGAACACGTGGATACCCCACGCACGCGCAGCATCGGCAGATCCGCTGTCGCCAGCGGTGTCCTTGCCCTGGCCTGTGTCGCCGCGACGGCGCCGGCCTCCAGCGCCTCGCCGCTGCACGGAAAGACACATGAGCTGTCGTACGTCGCGCTCGGGGACTCCTCGGCCTCCGGGCCGGCGATCCCCGACCAGGTCGACGCCAACTGTCTGCGGTCCGACCGGAACTACCCGTCGCTCGTCGCGACCTCGTTCAAGGCCACGCTGACCGACGTCAGTTGCTCCAGCGCGACGACCGCGGAGATGACGGCGCCCCAGGGGACGGCACCGCCGCAGTTCGACGCGCTCAGCCGCTCGACGAAGCTGGTCACCCTGACCGTCGGGGGCAACGACATCGGCTCCACCTCGATCATCACGACCTGCGCGACGGTGTCGGCCACGGATCCGGCCGGAGCGCCCTGCAAGGCCAAGTACAACGAGGGCGGTACCGACCGGGTCCAGGACGCGGTGAACGCGACCGCACCGAAGGTCGCCCATGTGCTGCGGGGCATCAAGAAGCGCGCTCCGCACGCCCGTGTGGTGGTCGTCGGGTACGCGGACATCTTCCCCGCGGACGGGGGTTCCGGCACGAGCCCGACGGCGCCGTTCGCCGCGGGTGACTTCGCGTGGATGCGGGACGGCGAACTGGCGCTCAACGCGATGCTGAGGAAGCAGGCACATCGCGCCGGAGCCACTTACGTGGACACCTACACGCCGACCGTCGGACACGACATGTGCGCGCCCGTCGAGGAGTGGTGGATCCACCGAGGCCTTCGAGAAGGCCCTGGGCGGGGTGCTGTTCATCGACGAGGCGTACACCCTCACTCCGGAGAACGCGCCGCAGGACTTCGGCCGGGAGGCGGTCGACACCTTGCTGAAGCTGATGGAGGACCACCGCGACGAGGTGGTGGTGATCGTCGCCGGTTATCCGCAGGAGATGCGGCGGTTCCTGGAGTCCAACCCGGGCCTGGCCTCCCGCTTCTCCCGCCATGTGCAGTTCGATGACTACTCGACGGCCGAACTGCTGGAGATAGTCCGGGAGATGACCGTCGGCGCCGGCTACAAGTGCGCCCCGTCCACCTTGACGGCCCTGCACACCTACCTCGACGGCCTGCCGCGCAACCGCTCGTTCGGCAACGCCCGCTTGGCCCGCCAACTGGTCGAGTCGATGATGACCCGGCAGGCGGGCCGCCTCGGCAGCATCGCCAGCCCGGACCTGGAGGCCCTCACCCTGCTGCTCCCGCAGGACCTTCCCCACACCGAGGACCAGGGTGCCGCAGCAGGTCTCATGAGTTGAGGTCGCGGGGCTCACCCGAGCCGTGTGCAGGTACATGGCTCGGGTGAGCCATGTACTTGTACGAACGGGAGCACCCGGTGCCCGTTCGCGCCGACCCTGCCCTGACATGTGTCCGGAGCCGTCCGGCGTTCATACAGTCATGAACGTGACGATTGAGTCCCTGGACGACATCGAGTTCCGAGTGCAACCACTTCCCCGCGCCGCCGCCCGGATCATCCCGACGGGCGGACGCGGCATCGCCCGGGACCGGGTCCGGCTGTGGAGCGAGTACGGCAGGCGGTACCGCAGGACCATGTCGGCCATGGCACGGGCGGTGGAGGAGGCCCGAAGCCCCGGCGGCAGCCACCCTGACGACGACGGTGTCAACATCGTCGACGACGGTGTCCGCGCGCTCGCCGACCTGGCGGCGGTCCACCTGTACGTGGCCGAGGAATGGGCCTGGCTCGATCCGGCACAACTCGAAGGAACCCTCGGCGCACACCTGCCCCTCGCCCGTTGTGTCGCATCGGGCCTGCGCAGGCTGCCCGCCTACCAAGGTCCCGCGAAGGTGCGCATCGACGTCGCCGACAGCGTGGTGCGCTGGTATCGCGACCACCCGATCGTCGTCGACCAGGGCTTCTGGAGCGCGATGACATCGGCGGCGGCGGTGAGCGCGGGTGGGCCCGGGTATCTGGTCTGGTCGTTGACCGGGCGTCGTACGGACGCGGTCGATCCGTATACCCCGGAAAGAGTGGTCTTTCTCCCCGGTACTCGCTTCAAGGTGCTGCAGGTACTCGGGGGGTTGCGGCCCGTCGTGCTGATGCGCGAGATGTTCCCGCAGGAGCCCGCGGTGCACCGTCCCGGGCGGGCCGGCAGCCGCCACAGCGAGTGGCTGGATGCCAGCACAGTGGCGGAGTTGAAAGGTGTGTCGGCCGAGCCGTCCGGGTCGGTTCCCGCGGAGTCGAGGGGACCCTGCGGCCGCCCTCCCGGGCTGGTCATGGCGTAGTCGGGCCACGGGGGCCAAACGTTCCATGGGGTAGGTTTGCCAACTCGTTCCGTGGTATCAAGCCAACAGGCTTGCAGCAGTAACTGCTGTCGCCCTCACGGGTTGCGACATTCGGAAAGGGTTGTGAGCGTTATGTCCGAAACCACCACTGGGGTTTCCGGGTTGACATCGCAGTACGCCACTCAGGTGGCCGGGGATCTGGAGAGCAACCTCAAGGAGCAGGAGCGTGTCGATGCCGACATCGCAGCTCTCCAGGAGCAGTTGGCAACGCTGCAGCAGGATCACGCGGTGCTGACCAACGTGCAGCAGGCACTGGGCGTCACCTCGGCCACCAAGGCAGAGGCAGCGGCCCCCGCGCCTCGCAAGAAGTCCGGCGCAGCTGCCCGCAAGACCGCGGCGAAGAAGGGCTCGGCCACCTCGGCGACCGCTCAGCCCACCCTCGTCAACATCATCCGCGAGTTCCTGATGGCCGAGGGCGAACCGCGTTCCGCGGCCGAGATCGCCACCGCTCTCAGCGAGCGGCATCCGGACCGGACCATCAAGACCACCGTGGTGCGCACCACCCTTGAAGGGCTGGTCGCCAGGAGTCATGTACAGCGGACCAAGCAGGGCTCGTCCGTCTTCTACACCGCGCCCGAGGTGTCGGCGACGAGCACGGCCGAGGCGGATCAACAGTCCGCCTGACGGCGCCGGGTCAAGGTGTCTCCTTCGGTACGGGGAGAGTGAGGCTGGACGTGCCGAGGCCGATGCGGAACTCGACCGGGGCGAAGCTGCCCGGTGTGTCCGTTCCGGGGTTGCGGGCGAAGCGTGGGTAGGCGCCGCCGCTGAACTGGAGCCTCAACCGGTGGCCGGTGGTGAATCGGTGGGCGCAGGCTCCCAACTCCAGCCGGACCGTGGTGACTTCGCGCGGGGTTCGGCGCAGTCGGGCGAAGCGTTCGGTGATGACGTGTGAGTGGCCGCGCCGGTCGACGTCGCACAGTCGGACGAACACGTCCGCGTGCAGGTGGTCGACGGTGAGCTCGAACTCCACGGTGGGTGTGCCGATGACATCGAAGGGGTCGGTGAGCACCTCGGTGGTGAACGTGAGGACGTCCGCGCGTTGTTCGAGGCTCTGGTTGTCGACCGTGGCCGACTTGGTGGCTATGTGCCGGCCGCCCACCGAGGGGGTGGGATCGGCCGGGTCGTAGCGGAACCCGGCCACTCCCCCGTCCGCCCGCATGCCCAGGCCGCCGCCCCGTCGCAGCCACAGCACCCGTTCGGTTCCGGGCGGCGGCCAGTCAGGCAGTTCGAGCCATGTCTTGGCCCCGGTGTGGTAGATCCGCACGGGGGCTTCGGCAGCCGCCTCGTCGCCGGCCAGGTGCCGGTCGAGCCAGCGGAGCAGCTGCGGGTCCACGACCTGTGCCGCCTTCGCCGCGGTGTCCATGTGTGTCCATGGGCCGATGGTCAACGTGACGGACTGGTTGTGGCGGCGGAGCGTCTGGTACTGGTGGACGGTCTGGTCGAGGAAGACGTCGTGCCACCCACCGACCAGCAGGACCGGTACGTCGACATGGTCCAGTGCCGGGTCGGCCCGGTAGTCGGTCCAGAACGGGTCGTCCGCGGCGGGATGGTCGAGCCACTCGTCGAACCAGTCGGCCGCGCCGCCCGCCAGTACCGAAGCGGCAGCCGCCTCGGGGGTCGGCTCCTCCCACGCGGTCGCCAGTTGCCGGCGCGCGGCCAACTGGGCGCGAATTCCCCGCAGTCCGCCGTCGCCCTGGGCCCCGACCGTCGCGCTCCAGGTGAGGAAGTCGGAGAGGGCGAGAGCGCCCGTGCCGTAGATCGCCTTCTGTATGTCGTGCGGGCCCACCGCGATGACCGCGCCCCGCAGTTCCGGCGGCGGGTCCTGCAGCAGGGCCCACTGAGCCCAGCCGGAGTATGACCCGCCGAACGTCGCGAGGCGCCCGTCGAACCACCGCTGGGTCCGCAGCCAGGCCACGGTGTCCTGCGCGTCCTCGGCCTCCTGGACGAACGGCCGCAGGGTCCCGGTCGATCCGGCCGTGCCGCGCACGCTCTGCAGCAGGACGTCATAGCCGCGGGCGGCCAGCATCCGGCCCTGCATCCAGTTCACCGGAACACCACGGCCGTACGGTGACCGGATCAGCACCGTGCCCCGCGCCTCCCCCTCGGGCATGTAGTGATCGGTGAGCAGTTCGGCGTCGTCACGGGTCGGCACGCGCACCGCCCTGCGGACGCCGTACCGCGTACGGGCCGGAGGCAGCCCCACGACCTTGCCGTGCAGAGCACCCAGGCCTCGGGCCAGCGGGCCGGCAGGTCTCGATGCCGCCATGGGTTTCTCCTCCTGACCCGAGATCGCGGGCCTGCACCCGCACTCCCCGCAATCACCACGATATGGAGAATGTATCTCCACTTATGCCACCTGGGAAGTCCTCGGCGGCACCCTTGCCACAATGGGCCCGTGAACGACGCGTCAGCAGCACAGGACCGGGGTCGCCGCGGCCGACCCAACTACGACCGCGAATCGATTCTCGACATCGCGGTCGAGGTGTTCAACGAACGCGGTTACGACGGCACCGGCATGGAGGAGCTGGCCAGGCGGCTGGGCCTGAGCAAGTCCAGCATCTACCACCATGTCTCCGGCAAGGAGGAGCTGCTGGGACTCGCTGTCGGCCGAGCGCTCGACGCCCTCTTCGCCCTCATCGACGAACCCGTCGCGGCCAAGCTCACCCCGACCGCCCGGCTTGAGCACATCGTGCGGGGAAGCGTCGAGGTACTTGCGGCCGAACTGCCGTATGTCACCTTGCTGTTGAGGGTGCATGGAAACAGCACCACCGAACAGCGGGCCCTGAAGCGGCGGCGCGAGTTCGACCACCGCGTCGCCGAACTCGTCGTCCTCGCGGCGCGGGAAGGCGGTATCCGTGCGGACATCGATCCGCATCTCGCGAGCCGGCTGATCTTCGGCACGGTCAACTCCCTCATCGAGTGGTACCGACCGGACGGGGAGCTTCCCGTGCCGGTTCTCGCCGATGCCGTGGCCACTCTGGTCTTCGGCGGGCTGCGGTCCGCCGACCCCGAGGTGGGGACGCATCCGAGGTAGGGACGCACCGGGGGTGCGTCCCGTCCCCTGCGTACACATGCCGACCCGGGCGTTCTAGGTGAGGTCGACCCGTTGCCTGCGCATGAGCACCCAGACACAGCCGAGGCTGATCAGGGTCACCGCCGTGAGGTAGATGGTGATGGGTGTGGTCGACGACCAGTTGTCGTACAGGGCTGTGGCGACGATCGGGGCGAGGCCGCCGCCCAGGATGGCTCCCAGCTGATAGCCGAGCGAGGCTCCGCTGTAGCGGACCTCGGCCTTGAAGAGTCCGGAGAACAGCGCGGCTATCGGGCCGTAGACCAGGCCCATGAACACCGCTGTCACCAGGAGCGCGAGCAGGATCAGTGGTGATTCGGCGGTGTCGACCAGCGGGAACAGGATGATCGCGCAGCCGACCAGGCCGATGGAACCGACCATGAGCACCCTGCGCTTGCCGTTCCGGTCCGAGTAGGCCGAGGCCCAGGGGATGACCGCCAGCCACACGAAGGAAGCGATGAGGGTGAAGGTGAGGATGAGGTTCCGGCTCAGTCCGAGCCCCGCGGTCGTGTAGGCCAGCAGATAGGCCATGAAGATGTAACCGACCGCGTTGATCCCGATGAAGGCACCGGCGGACAGGCCCACCTCGCGCCAGCTCTCCCGCAGCACGACCACCAAGGGCATGCGCTGCTCGGACCTGGTCTGCTTGATCGCCTCGAAGTCGGGGCTCTCGGAGATGGTCAGCCGGATCACCAGGCCGGCGATGACCATGACGGCACTGGCCAGGAAGGGCACGCGCCAGCCCCAGGACAGGAAGGCGTCACTGCTGAGGTTGGTGGTGAGTCCGAGGAACACCAGGTTGGCGACGATGAGCCCGCCCGGCACGCCCATCTGCGGGAAGCTGCCGTAGAAGGCCTTCTTGCGGTCCGGGGCGTGTTCGACGGCCATCAGGACCGCGCCGCCCCACTCGCCGCCGACCCCCAGGCCCTGGATGAACCGCAGAGTGACCAGCAGGACCGGCGCCCAGACGCCGATGGTGGCGTAGGTGGGCAGCAGGCCGATGCCCACCGTCGCGAGACCCATGGTGAGCAGGGAGATCACCAGCATCGACTTGCGGCCGACCCGGTCACCGAAGTGCCCCATGACGATGCCGCCGATCGGCCGGGCCGCGAATCCGACCGAGTATGTGGCGAACGAGGCCAGGGTGCCCGCCGCCGGGGAGACGGTCGGGAAGAACAGCGGCCCGAACGCGATGGCCGCGGCCATGCCGTAGATGAAGTAGTCGTACCACTCGATGGCCGTTCCGATGAAGCTGGCCGTGGCCACCCGCGGCGGACGGACCCGCTGTGGCGTGACCGCCTCGGACAGATTTCGGTCGATGGTCACTTTTGTCTCCTGGCAGGGTGAGCGGTGCCGCAGACGCTGTTCAACGGGGCTCGGGGAGAGGAACGCATGCCGAAACGAAGCCACGGACGGACTCACTCAGCTGAGGTCGCGGCTCAAACAGGGCGCTGCGCGACTGGCGTCCATGGGGTCACGGGATGGGTGAACCGGCAGCGCCAGTACTGACCGACGGAAGGCAGGGGCACGGTGGCGCCCGGGCCCTTCCCGTCGACTGAAGACCAACCGACCGAACGATTGGTCGTTTGGTGATTGGTGAGTAAAGGGAGCCGTGCACCCGGTGTCAAGGGAGCTGTACGGATGGGATTTTGCCCGGGAAAGACCGTGCCCAGGGCAACCGTTGAACGTCTCCCCTTGACACCTCGACCGCCACAGGACTCACCTGGCCCGCACGCTCGACCGACCCGGCTGTTTGCCGGTGCACATGGTCAGACCCAGTTGACCGCGGTGGTGGCCGTCGCCGCGGTGACCGCGGCCAGACGTCGGAAGTCGAGGGTGTCCGGCACGTCGGTCGGCCGGTGGTAGTTCGGGTTCCGGAAGTTGGCCGTGTCCGTCAACATGACTGCGGGGATACGGCGGTTCCAGAAGGGTGCGTGGTCGCTGCGGCCCAAGTGGTTGGCCGGTGGGACCACCAACCCGATGAGCATGCCCAGGAGTCCGTCGGGCCTCGGGTCGCGCAGCAGGATGCTCGGCAGCCCGGTCGACGTGGCCGCGGCGGCCCGCTCCCAGGACCTGGCAGCGGCGGTGGAGGTCTTGCGGTGGACGACGAGGGTGAAGTTCCCCCGGAAGCCATTGGCCTCGGTGGCTGCGGCCGCCCCGGGAAAGGCGGTTGAGAAGCCGGCCGGGAGGCGCTGGGTGTCGGGCTCGTCCACGAAGTAGCCGACCGATTCGAGGCAGATCATCCCCGACACGCGCTGCCTGGAGGTGAGTACGCGCGCGGCGTGCTGGGCCCCGATCAGGCCGAGCTCCTCCATGTCGAACAGCGCGAGCGAGACCGAGGGCGCGACGGGCAGCCGGGCCAGCAGGCGCGCAATCTCCAGTACCGCGGCGACTCCTGACGCGTTGTCATCGGCGCCGGGGCTGCCGTCGACACTGTCCAGGTGTGCCCCGATCAGCACCGTGGTGGAGTTGTCGGCACCGGGCAACGACGCGATGAGGTTGGCCCCTTGGAGGCGTCGGTGCAGTCGCGGCTTCAACGCGATGGCCCGGTGGCCCTGTTGGTCGGTCGCGCCGATCCGCCAGCGCAGATCGAAAGGCTGGCGTTCCACCTGCCAGCCGGCGGAGACCAACTCCTCGGACACATATGACTCGGCGCGCAACATGATGTCCGGCGCCCGGCGTCGGCTTCGCGGGTGTGCGCTGAGGAATTCGACATCACGGCGCAGACGTGACTCGTCCACGAACGGCTCGAAGTCACTCACATCTGCTGGGTCGTGGGTCACCGCTACTCCGTGGATTCACTGCGTTCGCACAAGCGGGGTTCCTCGATGCGCGCCGTCGCGGCGCGATTCGGCGATCATATCCGGCACACCTGAGCGGGAGTGATCACCGGGGGTGTGATCAACGGGGTTAGCATACGGTTATGACTGACAGTTCCCGGGGAGGTACGCCGGACGACGGCCGCCCCTTGAGGCGAGACGCCGCCCTGAACCGGGAACGAATTCTGCACGCCGCTCGCGAGATCTTCGGTCAGCACGGGCTGGGGGTCACCCTCGACGACGTGGCCCGTCATGCCGGAGTCGGGGTCGGCACGGTGTACCGCCGCTTCCCCACCAAGGAAGCACTGGTGCGTGCCCTGTTCGAGCACGACCTGGCCCTGCGGCAGAAGTCGGCCGAGGAGGCGCTCGCTCAGCCCGACCCCTGGCAGGGCCTCGTCGACTTCCTGATGCTGATGACGGCAGACCTCGCCGAGAACCGCGGTCTGCACGAAGTGATCATGCTGGGCAATCACAGCTCCGCGCCCCTCGAAACGGCACGCGGCGGCATGCTCCCTTTTCTGGAGGAACTGATCCGTCGGGCCCAGGAAAGCGGTCAGTTGCGCGAGGAGGTCACTCCCTCCGACATCCCCGTCATGGTGCACATGCTGAGTCAGGCCACCCAGTTCACCCAGGGCAAGCGGCCTGACATCTGGCGCCGCTACATCGAGATCCTTCTGAACGGCCTCAGGCAACGCCCCGACAATCCGCCCCTGACGACTCCCAGCCTCGGCAATGAGACCGTGGAGCAGGTGATGGGCCTGGTCAGGCCCGCGCCGAAAGCGGAGTAGCCGGCCGATCCCCCGGATGGGCTCCAGTACCGCACCACGTCGACCGGCTCCACCTACAAGGACGGCGTCGCGGACGTGAAGAGCGCCATCCGCTATCTACGGGCCCACTCCGGCACGTACGGGATCGACACCAGCGAGGTGGCCGTCTGGGGTCAGTCGGCCGGCGGGTACCTCGCTGCCATGGCCGGCGCCACCAGCGGGACGAAGGACTTCGTCTCGGGGGACGACCTCGACCAGGGCAGTGATGTCCAGGCCGTGGTCGACGAGTTCGGCGCCGGCGACCTGGCGAAGCTGGCCGACGACTACGTCGCGGCGACCAAGGCGACGTACGAGGCGCCCGGCAGCTTCGTCAACGCCTACGTCTTCGGTCCCGGATCCAAGGAGACCGTCACCACGGACCCGGCCGCCAACAAGGCCGCGAACCCTGCCACTTACCTGAGTTCGACCTCCGCTCCCTTCATCCTGCTCCAGGGGGACAGGGACCGGATCATCTCCCCCAGCCAGTCGCTGATACTTCTCGACGCCCTCAAGGCGAAGGGAGTTGAGGCGACGCGCTATGTCATCAAGGGAGCCGACCACGGAGACATGTCGTTCCTCGGCGACCCGAAGGCCGGCCTGCCCTGGTCGACGCAGAAGGTGATGGGCATCATCACCGGGTTCCTGGACCAGAAGCTGCAAAAGTGACCGCCCTCGGCCGGCCAGGGCTCAGCTGTCGTAGTCGACCGTCACCTTCTCGGACACCGGGTAGGACTGGCAGGTCAGTACATAGCCGGCGTCCACCTCGGCGGGTTCCAGGGCGTAGTTGCGGCGCATGTCCACCTCGCCGTCCGTGATCCGCGCCCGGCAGGTGCCGCAGACCCCGCCCTTGCACGCGAACGGGAGGTCCGGGCGGATGCGGGCGGCGGAGTCGAGCAGCGTGCTCTCGCGGGACAGTCCGGCGGTGGTGGAGCGGCCGTCGAGGGTGACGGTGACATGGCTGACCGGCCCGCTGGCCGCCTTCTCCTCGTGGTGGACCGGGCTGGGCGGCTCATCGGCGTAGAAGAGTTCCTGATGGACCCGCTCGCCGGGTACCTCCAGGCCGGCGAGGACCTGTTGGGCGTCGAGCACCATGCCGTGGGGGCCGCACAGCCACCAGTGGTCGACGCCCTCGACGTCGACCAGTCCGTCGATGAGGGCGGCCAGGCGGTCGCCGTCGAGTCGGCCGGAGAGGAGGTCGGCCTCGCGGGGTTCGCGGGAGAGGACGTGGGCGAGCTGGAAGCGGGTGTGGTACTCGTCCTTCAGGTCGGCCAGTTCGTCGGCGAACATCACCGTGTCGGTGCGGCGGTTGCCGTAGAAGAGCGTGACCTGGGAGCGGTCGTCGGACGCCAGGACCGACTCGGCGATGGACATCATGGGGGTGATGCCCGAGCCGGCCGCGATGAGCACATGGTGGCCCGGCGCGGTGAGGTCAGGGGTGAACGCTCCGACGGGGGCCATGACTTCGACGGTGTCGCCCGCTTCGACCTCGTGGACGAGCCAGGAGGAGAAGAGGCCTTCGGGGACCTCACGGACGCCGATGCGCGGCGGTGCGCCCGCCGGTGAGCAGATCGAGTACGAACGCCTTTCGTCACGTCCCTCGATGTCACGGCGCAGGGTGAGCGACTGGCCGGGGCTGAAGGCGAACTCGTCCGCGAGAGCGTCCGGGACCTCGAAGCTGACAGCGACCGCGTCCTCGCACAGGCGCTCCACCGCGGCGACCCGCAACGGATGGAACGCCGCCCGGCGCCGACGCACGGTCGCCGCGGGGGCACCGGCGATCGGTGTCATCACCTCTGCCATCAGATCTCCTTGACGTACTCGAACGGCTCCTGGCAGGTGCGGCAGCGCCACAACGCCTTGCAGGGGGTGGCCGCGAAGCGCGAGGTCTCCTCGGTGTCGACCGAACCACAGAGCGGACACGCGATCGTGCGCCGGGTCGGCGACAGATTCAGCGGAACGGGGCCCGCCGAGTGCCTCGGGGCCGCCGTCGGCGGTGCGATGCCGTGCTCGGCGAGCTTGCGGCGCCCGGCGGCGGTGATCCAGTCGCTCGTCCACGGCGGGTTCAGCACCGTACGGATCTCGACCCGGTCGAAGCCGGCCTCGCGCAGCCGAGCGTCGACGCCCGCGCGCATCTCGGCCATGGCGGGACAGCCCGAGTAGGTCGGGGTGAGGCTCGCGACGACCGTCCCGTCGTCCTCGATCGTGACGTCGCGCAGGACACCCAGGTCGGCCAGGGTGAGCATCGGAAGCTCCGGGTCCGGCACCTGTTCGGCGAGGTACCGGGCGCGTCGGACGTCGTGCAGGACGGTCACCATGTCGCCTCCGGGTGAGCGCGGGCGACACTCTGCATCTCGGTCACGAGCGGGCCGAGATGGTCGGTGTGCGCGCCCTGCCGGCCGGCACCGGGCAGGAACTCGGCCTGCGGCACGGGGAGTCCGGCCGCGCCGAGGACCTGCCGGAGGTCTTCCGTCACGGCGTCACGCACGTCGTGCGCGACGAACAGCTCTTCCCAGTACGGCGCCAGCGACTCCAGCGCCACCTCCGTGCGCGCGCGGGACTCCTCCGTGCCGTCGCCCAGGCGCACGGTCCACTCGGCGGCGTACTGCCGGTGGTAGGTGAGCTCCTTGACGCCCTTGGCCGCGATGGCCGCGAGCACCGGGTCGGGCGAGGCGGACAGCTCGACGAAGTGGGCGAGGCGCCAGCTGGACAGCACCAGCAACCGCACGATGGAGAACGCGAAGTCTCCGTTGGGCAGTTCGGCCAGGCGTACGTTGCGGAACTCGTCGGCGTCGCGGAAGTAGGCGTAGGCGTCCTCGCCGCGCCCGGTGCCGTCCACCTGGCCGCAGCGCGCGTACAGCAGCCGGGCCTGGCCGAGCAGGTCGAGCCCGATGTTGGCGAGCGCGACCTCCTCCTCCAGCTCCGGGGCCCGGGTGACCCATTCGGCGAGCCGCTGGGCCAGGACCAGGGCGTCGTCGCCCAACGCCGCGCAGAGGGCGACCAGTTCGACGGCGTCGACGCCCTCGGGGACGGTGGTGTCCACCCCGTGCAGCGGGTCCTCGAAGCCGGTGCCGAACGCCCAGCGGGCGTCGCTGTCGTCGTGCCCCTCGGCCAGGGTCATGTAGACGTGGTCGTCACTCATACCCGGCTCCTAGATGTGCGGGACATCGTCGGGGATGTCGTAGAAGGTCGGGTGCCGGTAGACCTTGTCGGCGCTGGGCGCGAAGAAGGGGTCCTTCTCGTCCCGGGTGGAGGCGGCGATGTGCTCCGAGCGCACGACCCAGATGCTGACGCCCTCGTTGCGCCGGGTGTAGAGGTCGCGGGCGTGGGTGAGGGCCATCTGGTCGTCCGCCGCGTGCAGCGAGCCGACGTGGACGTGGTTGAGTCCGCGCTTGCCGCGCACGAACACCTCGTACAGCGGCCACTCGCGTTTCTCGTTCTGCGTGTCGCTCATGCCGCCGCCTCCGCACGGGCTCGGGCCGCCTGCTTGGCGGCGTGGGCGCTCGCGGCCTCGCGTACCCAGGCGCCCTCTTCGTGGGCGGCCCGGCGCCGCTCCATCCGCTCGGCGTTGCACGGGCCGTCGCCGCTGATCACCCGCTTGAGCTCGGAGTAGTCAGGGGTGCCGTAGTCGTGGTGGCCGCGCTCCTCGTTCCAGCGCAGCTCCGGGTCGGGCAGGGTCACGCCGAGCTTGGCGGCCTGCGGCACGGTCATGTCGACGAAGCGCTGGCGCAGTTCGTCGTTGCTGTGCCGCTTGATCTTCCAGGCCATCGACTGCGCCGAGTTGGGCGAGTCGTCGTCGGGCGGACCGAACATCATCAGCGAGGCCCACCACCAGCGGTCCACCGCGTCCTGCACCATCTCCCGCTGCTCCCGGGTGCCGCGCATCATCGTCAGCAGCAACTCGTAGCCCTGGCGCTGGTGGAAGGACTCCTCCTTGCAGATCCGCACCATCGCGCGCGCGTAGGGCCCGTACGAACTGCGGCACAGGGGAACCTGGTTGCAGATCGCCGCGCCGTCCACGAACCAGCCGATGACGCCGACGTCGGCGAAGCTGGGCGTCGGGTAGTTGAAGATCGAGGAGTACTTCTGGCGCCCTTCGAGCAGCCGCTGCGTCAGCTCCGCGCGGTCGATGCCCAGGGTCTCGGCCGCCGAGTACAGGTACAGCCCGTGGCCGGCCTCGTCCTGGACCTTGGCGAACAGGATCGACTTGCGGCGCAGCGAGGGCGCCCTGGTGATCCACTCGCCCTCGGGCTGCATACCGATGATCTCGGAGTGGGCGTGCTGGGCGATCTGCCGGACCAGCGTCTTGCGGTAGCCCTCCGGCATCCAGTCACGCGGCTCGATCCGCTGGTCGCGCGCGATCGTCGCGTCGAACTGCGACTCCAGCTCCTGCACGGCGTCACTGTCGGGCGACGCGGCGGCGTGTGCCGTGGACATCTCTACCACCTTTCCCCTACCGACCATTCGTTCGGTTCATCATACGGTGAACCCCCCACGGGCTGGCAAGCTCTGGGCCGCGGGTTCCCATCCGGAACGGCCCTGTCCCGGTCACCATGGGTAGAAGCCCTGTCCCGTCTTGTGCCCGAGTTCCCCGCGCGCCACCTTCTCGCGCAGCAACCGCGGCGGTGCGAAACGCTCGCCCAGGGTGGCGTGCAGGTACTCGGCGATGGCGAGCCGCACGTCGAGCCCGACGAGGTCCGTCAGGCGCAGTGGCCCCATGGGGTGCTTGTAGCCGAGCCGCATCGCGTCGTCGATGGCCTCGGGCGCGGCGACGCCCTCCTCGACCATGCGGATCGCCTCCAGACCGAGGGCGAGGCCGGGGGAATCCCTGACGACGACGTCCTGCTTGCCCAGCGCCTTGGTCCACTCCAGCGCGGCCTCGACGGTGTGCGCGGCGGTGTCGGGGGCGACCACGATCTCGACCAGCGCGGAGGCGGGCACCGGGTTGAAGAAGTGCATGCCCAGGAAGCGGTCAGGCCGGTCCAGGACGGCGGCGAGATCGGCGACCGACAGCGAGCTGGTGTTGGTCGCGAGCACCGTCGTACCCCCGACGGCTTCCTCGGCCGCCTTCAGGACGCGGGACTTGAGCCCGGCGTCCTCGGGGACGGCTTCCACGACCAGTTCGGTGTCCGCGGACAGGGCGTCCACCGCCGGTACGACGGTGACGCGGCGGGTCACCCGCTCCGCGGGCTCGTCGAGATGGCCGCGCTCCTCGGCCCGCCTGAGACCGGCGCCGATCCGCTCCAGGGCCGCCGCGGCGGCCTCCGTCCCGCTCTCCACCACGGTCACGACCGAACCGGCGGTGGCGAAGGACTGGGCGATCCCCGCGCCCATGCGACCACCGCCGATGACGCCGACGGTCTTGGGTGCCGAGGTCATGCGCGGCTCCTTCGTTCGAGAAAGCGTGTCATACGGTCCTTCTTGTCCTCGCCCTCGAACAGCACGGCCTGGGCCAGGTCGTCGGCGACGGGGTGGGCGCCGGGCGAGTCGACGACGAGCTTGGTCAGCCGCAGGGCCGCGGCCGACGAGCGGGCCATGCGGTCCAGCAGCGCGTGCGCCTCCTCCAGCAGCTTCTCGGTCGGTACGACGTCCATGACCAGGCCCGCCGCCCGCGCCTCACGGGCGTCGAGGTTGCGTCCGGCGAGCAGGATCTGCTTGGCCACCGACTCGCCGACCAGCTCGGGCAGGCGCCGGCAGGCACCGGCCGCGGCGATGATGCCGAGGCCTTGCTCGGGGTTGCCGAACACGGCAGCGGGGCCGGCGATCCGCAGGTCGCAGGCGTAGGCGAGTTCGGCGCCGCCGCCCAGGGCCCAGCCCTCGACGGCGGCGAGGGTCGGCATGGGCAGGCGCCGGACGCGCTCGAAGAGGCGGCTGTTGATGCCCCGCAGCGCCTCGTCGCGACCGCGCTGCAGCAGCTCGGCGATGTCGGCGCCGCCCGCGAAGACACCGCCGTGGCCGGTCAGCAGGAGCAGCTTGGGGTCGCGTTCCAGCAGCTCGCACACCTGGTGCAGTTCGCTGATCATGCGGCCGCTGATGGCGTTGCGGGCCTCGGGGCGGTGGAGGGTGACCACGACCCGGTCGGCCCGCTCCTCCACCAGCAGGGTGTCGTAGGACCGGCGGTCGGTCGTGGCCGTCATACCCGCTCCACCAGGAGTGCGACGCCCTGGCCGACACCCACGCACAGCGTGGCCAGACCACGGCGGCCGTTCTCGCGCTCAAGGCGGCCGAGCAGCGTCAGCAGGATGCGGGCGCCGGAGCAGCCCAGCGGATGCCCCAGCGCGATGGCGCCGCCGTCGGCGTTGACCTTGTCCTCGTCCAGCTTGAGCCGGCGGATGACGGCCAACGCCTGTGCGGCGAACGCCTCGTTGAGCTCCACGGCGTCCAGCTCGCCGGCCTGCCAGCCGGCCCGGCCGAGGGCCTTCTCGCTGGCCGGTACCGGGCCCAGGCCCATGAGGTTGGGCTGTACGCCGGCCGACGCGGAGGCGATGATCCGCGCGCGTGGCGTGAGCCCGTAGCGGTCCACCGCCTCGGCACTGGCGACCACCAGAGCGGCGGCGCCGTCGGAGAGCGGTGAGGACGAGCCCGCCGTGACGATGCCGTCCTCGCGGAAGACGGTCCGCAGGGAGCCCAGCTTCTCCAGCGTGGTGGAGGGGCGGGGGCCCTCGTCGCGGGTCACCTCGCCGTCGCCCACCGGGACCGGCACGATCTCGCGGTCGAAGCGGCCCTCGTCCCGGGCTGACACGGCACGCTGATGGCTGCGCAGGGCGAAGGCGTCGGACTCGGCGCGGGTGATGCCGTCCAGGGCTGCGACCTCTTCCGCGGTCTCCCCCATGGTCAGCGTGAGCTTGGTGGTCAGCGGGTCGGCGCCCTCGGGCACGGCCCGGTCCGCGGCGGTGAAGCGCGGGTTGGTGAACCGCCAGCCCAGTGCGGTGTCGTGCACCTGTCCCGGCTTGGCCCAGGGCGTGCCGGGCTTCTCCATCACCCAGGGCGCGCGGGTCATGGACTCCACTCCCCCGGCGACCACGAGGTCCGCCTCCCCTGCGCGGATCGCCTGGGCGGCGGAGGCCACCGCCGTCAGGCCCGAGGCGCACAGGCGGTTGACGGTGTAGCCGGGCACGGTGTGCGGCAGCCCTGCGAGCAGCACCGCCATCCGTGCCACGTCCCGGTTGTCCTCGCCCGCCTGGTTGGCGGCTCCCAGGATGACCTCGTCGACGACCTCACCGGGAACGCCGGCGCGGCGGACGGCCTCCGCGACGACGAGACCCGCGAGATCGTCGGGCCGTACGGAGGCCAGGGCACCGCCGTAGCGGCCCTGCGGGGTGCGGGCCCCGTCGATGAGATAGACGTCGGACATCAGGCGGACTCCTCGACAGCGGACTCGGTCAACGTGCGGTGACGCCGGAGATGGTCAGGCCCCCCGGGGTTGTGCTGTGGCATGCGATCCACCTCTTGACATGCAGGGGTCTTGCTGGATTACTTGGCCGTGTCGCACGCTAACCGAATGTTCGGTCGGTCCACAAGGTGGTGGAAATGACGACCCAGGCACCTGGCACGACACCTGGTCCCGTCGAGCAGATGTTCGCCGCGGACGAGGCATCACAGCGGCTCGGCATCGAGCTGGTGCAGTACGGCGAAGGGACAGCCGTACTGCGGATGACCGTGACGCCCGCCATGGTCAACGGACACGGGATCGCCCACGGCGGTTACCTGTTCCTCTTCGCGGACACGGCCTTCGCCTGCGCCTGCAACAGTCACGGACCCGTGACCGTCGCCGCGGCCGCCGACGTCGACTTCATCGCCCCCGCGCACGAGGGCGATGAACTGGTGGCCACCGCGCGCGAGCGCATCCGGTTCGGCCGTAGCGGCATCTACGACGTGAGTGTCCTGCGCGGTGACGAAGTGATCGCTGAGTTCCGCGGCCGCAGTCGCACCCTCCGCAGCACACAACATGAGGAGCCGCAATGAGCAGCGAAGTGATGTCGCCCTTGGGAGCCCGCCGAGGGGACCCGCTTCCCGAGGCACTGCTGGACGACGCCGAGCGGATGTCGCGCGAGGAGGTCAGGGCTCTCCAACTCACCAGGCTGCGCACGACGTTGCGGCACGCTTACGACCATGTCGAGCTGTACCGCAAGAAGTTCGACGCGGCCGGGGTGACCCCCGACGACTGCACATCCCTGGACGACCTCGCTCTCTTCCCCTTCACCACGAAGGCGGACCTGCGGGACACCTACCCCTTCGGCATGTTCGCCGTGCCCATGGACCAGGTGCGGCGCGTGCACGCCTCCAGCGGCACCACGGGCCGCCCGACCGTGGTGGGTTACACCGAGAACGACCTCTCGATGTGGGCGGACGTGGTGGCCCGCTCCATCCGCGCCGCGGGCGGCCGCCCCGGCCACAAGGTCCATGTCTCGTACGGATACGGCCTGTTCACCGGCGGACTCGGCGCCCACTACGGCGCCGAACGGGCCGGCTGCACGGTGATCCCCGCCTCCGGCGGCATGACCGCGCGCCAGGTGCAGATCATCCAGGACTTCCGGCCCGAGATCATCATGGTCACGCCCTCGTACATGCTCACCCTCCTCGACGAGTTCGAGCGCCAGGGCGTCGACCCCCGCTCCACCTCGCTCAAGGTCGGCATCTTCGGCGCCGAGCCCTGGACCGAGGAGATGCGCCGTGAGATCGAGGAGCGCCTCGACATCCACGCGGTCGACATCTACGGGCTGTCCGAGGTGATCGGCCCCGGCGTCGCGCAGGAGTGCGTGGAGACCAAGGACGGGCTGCACGTCTGGGAGGACCACTTCTACCCCGAGGTGGTGGACCCGCTCACCGACGAGGTGCTGGCCGAGGGCGAGAGCGGCGAGCTGGTCTTCACCTCGCTCACCAAGGAAGCGCTGCCGATCATCCGCTACCGCACGCGGGACCTGACGCGGCTGCTGCCCGGCACCGCCCGGCCCGGGTTCCGCCGGATCGAGAAGATCACCGGCCGCTGCGACGACATGATCATCCTGCGCGGGGTGAACGTCTTCCCCAGCCAGGTCGAGGAGATCGTGCTGCGGACGCCGGCGGTGGCCCCGCACTTCCAGATCCAGCTCAGCCGGCGTGGCCGGATGGACCACATGACCGTCCGCGTGGAGGCCCGGCCCAGCAGCGAGCCCGCTCAGCGCGAGGCGGCCGTCAAGGACATCACGCGGGGCATCAAGGACGCGATCGGCGTGACCGTCGAGGTCGCCGTCGTCGACCCGGAGACCCTGGAGCGGTCGGTGGGCAAGCTGCGCCGAGTGAAGGACACACGCGACTCCTGAAGCGGCTGCCCTCAAGGGCGTTGAGGGCGGCCCGGCCGTGGTCGGTGGCGACAACCGTCGTCACCGACCACGGCATTTCTGTGAGAGGGATCACCCACCGCGGAACGAACTCCCGCACCGGCCTACCGTCTTGTGTGCGGTGACATCCGTCCGCCCCTCCCCCGCACCAGATTGGAACCACCCCGACCCATGTCGACGTCACGACGTTTCCATGCCCCGGTGGCCCTGCCCGCCGACCCGTCCTGCTCCGTGATCCGCGACGCGGTCCTCGACGTGGGCCCGGACGGCCGCATCACGTACTGCGGTACGGCCGCCGCGGCTCCCCCCATCGTCGACGAGATCCCCCGCACCCACCTGACCGGAATCCTCACCCCGGGACTGGTCAACACCCACGCGCACTCCCCGATGACCCTGCTGCGGGGCCTCGGCGGCGACCTGCCGTTGCTGCAGTGGCTCCAGGACGCCATCTGGCCGGCCGAGGCACGGATGCGGCCTCAGGACGCCCGCGCCGGAATGCTGCTCGGCTGCGTCGAGATGCTCCGGTTCGGTGTGACGACGAGCGCCGAGATGTACGCGCACGCCGAACAGGTCGTCGACGCGGCCCTGGAGGCCGGGAGCCGGGTCCTCGTCGCCCCCGCCGTTTTCGACCTGCCCGGAACGGACTGGCGCAGCGACATCGCCGCGATCGGCAAGTGGATCGACACGGACGGCCTCCGCTTCGGTCCGGGTGACCGTATCGAGCTGTGCTACGGGCCGCACTCGACGTACACCCTGCCGCCGGAGGCCCTGCGCGTCACCGCGGAGGAGTCCGCGCGGCGCGGCGCCCTGGTCCACATCCATGCCGCCGAGACGACCGCCGAGGACATCGCGACCCGGGAGCGGTTCGGATCCGCCCCTCAACTCCTCAAGGAGACCGGGCTGTTGGACGGGCGACTGCTGGCCGCCCATGCCGTCCACCTGTCCGACGACGACATCTCCCTGCTGGCGCAGGCGGGCGCCGGTGTCGCGCACTGCCCGGGCTCGAACGCCAAGCTCGCCTCCGGAACGGCCCGGCTGCACGAGCTGCGCGCGGCATCCGTCGCGGTCGGCCTCGGCACCGACGGACCCGCGAGCAACGACGACCTCGACCTGTGGGAGGAGGCCCGGCTCGCGATGATGTTCGCCCGCCTCTCCACCGCCGACCCCCTGGCGCTCACCGCCGAGGACGCGTTCCTCATGGCCACGACGGTAGGGGCCGCGGCCCTCGGCAGGACCGACATCGGCGCCCTGCGCGCGGGCAGTTGGGCGGACCTGGTCCACATCTCCGTGGACGGGCCCCACTTCGCCGCGGGCCTGGACGTCTCGGACAGCCACCTCGTCTCCAACCTCATGTGGGCGGCCGGCTCCCGTGCGGTCAAGGACGTCTGGGTCGCGGGCGAGCCCGTCGTCGAGGACGGCGAGACGGTCCGCGTGGACCGCGTCGCCGCCCAGCAGGCCGCGGCCCGATCCACCGCCCACATCATCTGAGGAGAGAGTCATGGCTGTACGCGGGTTCCTGGGGCGTCAGCGTCGTGAGTACAAGGCGCCGGAGCCGCACCCGTCGGGCGCCCGGGCGCCGAAGCTGCCGGGTGAGCTGGTGCCGAAGCACGTGGCGATCGTCATGGACGGCAACGGGAGGTGGGCCAAGGAGCGCGGGCTGCCGCGTACCGAGGGCCACAAGGTCGGCGCCGAGCGTGTCCTGGATGTGCTTCAGGGGGCGATCGAGGGGGGCGTCGGCGCGATCTCCCTGTACGCCTTCTCCACCGAGAACTGGAAGCGGTCGCCGGACGAGGTGCGCTTCCTGATGAACTTCAACCGTGACTTCATCCGCAAGACCCGCGACACCCTGGACGAACTCGGGATCCGGGTGCGGTGGATGGGGCGGATGCCCAGGCTGTGGAAGTCGGTGGCCAAGGAGCTGCTGATCGCGCAGGAGCAGACCAAGGACAACGACAGGCTGACGTTGTACTTCTGCATGAACTACGGCGGCCAGGCGGAGATCGGGGACGCGGCGAAGGCCCTGGCGGAGGACGTGAAGGCCGGCCGGCTGGACCCGTCCAAGGTGAATGAGAAGACCCTGGCGAAGTACCTGTACTACCCGGACATGCCGGACGTGGACCTGTTCCTGCGGCCCAGCGGGGAGCAGCGCACCTCCAACTTCCTGCTGTGGCAGAGCGCGTACGCGGAACTGGTCTTCCAGGACGTCCTGTGGCCTGATTTCGACCGTCGTGATCTGTGGCGGGCGTGCGTCGAGTTCGCCTCCCGCGACCGCCGCTTCGGCGGTGCGGTGCCGAATGAGGACCTTCTGGCCATGGAGCGGGACATCGCGGGGAATCCCCCGACCACATGAGAGAACTCCGGCCCGCGTGCAGTCCGGGGGGAGGGTCTGCAGCGGGCCGGAGCGTCATGGGGCGGCCGATGGGTCAGCCGGTGGTGGCCTGCTTGATGAGGTCGACGACCGCGTCGGGCCGCGACACGTAGATGGAGTGGCTGCCCGGCGCCTCGGCGACCGTGGCACCGGCGCGCTCGGCCATCGCCCGCTGGGCCGGCGGCGGGATCATCCGGTCGTCGGCCGCGACCAGGTACCAGCTGGGCCTGGTCTGCCAAGAGGGGTCGCTGACCGCGCCGTTGAGGGCTTCGCTGGCCCTGCTCGCGGCCTCCCGGACCGGCGACGAGTCGTTCCTGAGCAGCACCGGGATACCCACGTACGAGGTGCAGCCGCTGGACGAGGAGTCCGCGAACGAACTGGTGGCGGAGCGCTTCCCGGCCATGGCGGCCAGGGTCCGCCAGCGGCTGGTCGCGGAGGCCGCCGGCAACCCGCTGGCGCTGCTGGAACTGCCCGGCACGCTCAACGAGGCCCAGCAGACGGAGCGCGGACCGCTGCCGGCCGTACTGCCGCTGTCCGAGCGGCTCAAGCGGATCTTCTCCGTACGGGTCAGTGGACTCCCGTACGCCACAAGGGAGTTGCTGCTGCTCGCCGTGCTGGACGCCTCGGGCGATCTGCATGTCCTGGAGCGGTCCATGAGCAGCTCCGACGCGCTGACCGAGCTGGGCCCCGCCGAGAAGGCGGGGCTGGTGAAGGTCGATTCCGTGACGGGCCGGCTCGTCTTCCGGCACCCGCTCACCCGTTCCGCGGTGATGGAACTGTCGACGAGTGCGGAGCGCCGGCGAGGGCATCTGGCCCTGGCCGGTGAGTTCCCTGAAGGCTCCGAGCGCCGGGCCCGGCACCTGGCCGCGGCGGCCGTCGGACCGGACGATCAGGTGGCGTCCCTGCTCCACCGCGTGGCCTACGGGACGCTGCGCCGCGGTGACGCCGTCGGTGCCATCACCACCCTGCTGCGCGCCTCCGAGTTGAGCGGCGAGGCGACGACCAAGGCGCGGATGCTGGCGGAGGCGGCCCGTCTGGGCCCCAACATCAGAGGCACCTGGCGAGCCTGCTGGTCACCAAGCAGCACATGTCCGAGGCGCTGCGGACCATAGGCACCGGCGACACCTGGGCGTCCGAGTCCTACGCGAAGGTCACCGACACCATCGGCGCCCTCGTCACCGCGGGCGTCACCGCCGGGACGATCCGCTCCGACCTGGAGACGGCCGACGTGGTGCTGGCGATGAGCGGACTGCTCCGGCTGGACGCGTCCGGGGACTGGAGAGCCCAAGGCGACCGGTTGATCGGGTCGTTGATGGACGGTTTGCGGGCCGGCGCGAAGTCGTCCTGAACCGCCGAACTCGCTCCCAAGCCGCCAACACCGACCGCAAGCCCCCGACCTCACCCTTTTGCCGACCCTTTAGATCTTTGCCCGTTCTTTGAACATCGCCATCGTCCCGCCCGTACCTCCTGGCACCGTCGGTCTCATCCGGGAGGCACCCTTGCCGCGCATCAACGGCACAGCCGTCTTCGTCACATCACTCGTCGCCACCCTCGGCGCGCTCGCGTTCCCCATGTGGCAGTACGCCGACCGCATGGGCACGGGGCAGGCGAACGTGGCGGCGAGCACCGTGAACACCCAGTGGGGACCGCTGACCGCGGCGGACCGCGACCTGATCGTGCGGGTACGGCTGGCCGGGCTCTGGGAGCTGCCGGCCGGGCAGCAGGCGATCGAGCGGGCGCCCAGCCAGGCGATCAAGGAGGCGGGCGACCATCTCATCGTCGGCCACACCGACCTGGACAAGCGGGTGCGGATCATCGCGGCCCAGCTCGGGGTGGCGCTGCCGAACCAGCCGAACGAGCAGCAGCAGGGGTGGCTGCAGGAGATGAGCGCGGCGCAGGGTTCGCAGTACGAGTACAAGTTCGTGAACCTGCTGCGGGCCGCGCACGGCAAGATCTTCCCGGCCATCGGCACCGTACGGAACACCACCCGCAACACGCTCGTCCGCCAGCTCGCCTCGGACGCCAACCAGACCGTGCTCGACCACATCACGATCCTGGAGAAGACCGGCAAGGTCGACTTCGACGCCATTGCCAACGACGCGGTGGCCGGCACCACGGCCAGCCCGACCGGCCCGGCGGCGCCCGTCCCCGGCCAGGTGGCGCCCTCGGCCCCGGCCGCCGAGGCCAGCGGTGACATCGGTACGACGTCCCGGCCGTCGCCGGGCGCACCCGGCACCGTCAACACCGGCCGCCCGGACCCGGTGGACACGGCGGGCGTCCTCCAGTGACCCCGTAGGCCGCGGACGCGTCCCAACCTCAAATGTTGCTCTGAAGGCGGAGGGGGAGCGGTTCACGCGCGGCGGCCGGGGCCATACCCCCTCCACGTCGACGCAGACGGCACGGACATGCGGAGGAAGCCGAGGAGGGGACGGGCGATGGAGCGAGTGACGAGGCTGGGGACGGGCATCGGGTGGCGGCCGGAGATCGCGGACGCCGTGGAGCGGATGCCGGGGATCGACTGGGTCGAGGCGGTGGCCGAGAACGTGTGCCCCGGACACCTCCCCGAGTCGCTGCGGCGGCTGCGCGAGCGCGGGGTGACCGTGATCCCGCACGGTGTCTCCCTCGGCCTCGGCGGCGCCGACCGGCCCGACGCCGGCCGCCTCGCCGCGCTGGCCGAGCGGGTCGAGGCACTGGGATCGCCGCTGGTCACCGAGCACATCGCGTTCGTCCGGGCGGGCGGCCCACTGACCGCGACCCCGCCGCTGGAGGCCGGGCACCTGCTGCCCGTCCCGCGCACCCGGGACGCCCTCGACGTGCTCTGCGAGAACGTCCGCATCGCACAGGACGCGCTGCCGGTACCGCTCGCCGTCGAGAACATCGCCGCGCTGATCGCCTGGCCCGGCGAGGAGATGACCGAGGGACAGTTCCTGTACGAGCTGGCCGACCGGACCGGCGTACGGCTCCTCATCGACGTGGCCAACCTGCACACCAACCACGTCAACCGTGCCGAGGACCCGGCCAAGGCCCTCGCCGAACTCCCCCTGGAAGCCATCGCGTACGTCCATGTCGCGGGCGGCTTCGAGCGGGACGGCGTCTGGCACGACAGCCACGCCCACCCCGTTGCGCGCCCGGTCCTCGACATCCTGACCGACCTCGCATCGCGGGTGTCGCCGCCCGGAGTGCTGCTGGAGCGGGACGAGAACTTCCCCGAACCGGCGAAGCTGGAAGGGGAGTTGGCGGCGATCAGGAAGGCGCTGACGGTGGGGCGCGTAGCCCGGGAGGGCGTCGCGGCGGGACACGGGACCGGGGAGCTGCGGTCCGCCGGGCGAGCGGCAACCGACCCGGCACCGACAACCCCCACCGAACCGACCGAGCCCGCGACCCCCGTCGCCCCCGCCCGCCAGCGCCTCGCCCTGGCCCAGGCCGCGCTGCTCTCCGCTCTCGTCGCCGGTACGCCCGTGCCCGAGGGGTTCGACCGGGTCCGGCTCGGCGTGCAGGCGCGGGCGTTGGACGGGAAGCGGGCCGATGTGGTGGGCAAGCTCGCGCCGGAGCTGCCGGAGATCCTCGGTGCGGACTATCGCGGCCACTTCCTCGCGTACGCCCATGGGCACCCGATGACCGGCGGCTACCGGCGGGACGCCCTGGACTTCGCCGAACATCTGCTGCTCGCCGGGCTGGTCGAAGAGACGGGAGCACGGCAGGAACTGCGGGAGTGGTGGCTGGAGCGGTCGGGTCCTGTGCCGCACTCGCGGCGGCCCGGGGTGCGGCTGGCCAGGGCGACGCGACGGGTGCTGCTGCGCCGCTGAGTGGGGGCTGAGCGAAGGGTTGCGGGAGTGGCCACGTGAGGGGCCACACAGCATCGCGGGGCAGACCGGGCGGTAACATAGCAACTTCCGCACCCTGAGCACACTGCTGTGCGGTGCCGCACCGGGAGGGGCCATGCGACCGCGACCCCCTGTCAGAGGACGGGGCATCTTCAGTGGCACCGGGCTCATCATCATGGGCCTGACCGCGACGCTACTGGCGTTGATCTTTCCGATCTGGTCCTACGCCGACCGGTCCGGAGTCAGCGCGGACGCGAACGTGCTCAACGCCCAGACGGTGTCGACCAGTTACGGTCCGCTGTCCGCGCTCGACCGCGAGTTCATCACCAAGGTGCGGCTGGCCGGGCTGTGGGAGCTGCCCGCCGGCAAACAGGCCGAGCAGAAGGGCACGACCCAGGCCGTACGGACGGCGGGACAGCACCTCGTCGAGGGGCACACCTTCCTGGACCAGCGGGTGCGCGACGTCGCGGCCAAGCTCGGGCTGGCGCTGCCCAACGAACCGAACGACCAGCAGAAGCAGTGGCTCGCGACGCTGAACACGGCCCAGGGCGTCGACTACGACAGCAAGTTCGCCAACCTGCTGCGGGTGGCGCACGGCAAGGTGTTCTCGGTCGTCGCCCAGGTCCGCGCGAGCACCCGCAACTCGCTGGTGCGCACGCTGGCCGACGACGCGAACACGACCGTGCTGGACCACATCGAGGTGCTGGAGGCCACCGGGTACGTCGACTGGGACGCCCTGGCCCGGGACATGGCCGCCGCGAGCACTCCCCCGCTCGCCAACTCTCCGACGGGGCTGAGCACCGACCCGGTCCCGGTGGCACCGTCGGCGTCACCGACCTTCCAGCCGCCGCCGTCGTCGTTCACGCTCCCGCCGCCCGCCTCCAGCCCGCCGCCCCCACAGCCGTAGCCACTGCCGTAGGCCGTTTCACGCCAATCGGAACGTCACATACCGACAACACTCCGTCCGGATTGTGAACAGGGCATGGCGCTTCCCCGCGCCCCTGGCATAGAAACGCGGCATGTTCTGGGTCCTTCTTCTGCTGCTGGCCTGGGCCGTCGCCGGCTCGGCCTGTACACGGCTGTGTCTCGCCGCCGTACGTGTGGCGGCCGTGGACGCGGATGCCGGCACGGACGTCCGGGGGCGCGGTCTGACGCTCTACGAGGCGGCGTTCCTGTCCGGCGGCCCCGGGCGGGTCGCCGATCTGACCATGGTCTCGATGGCCCGGCAGCAGCGGCTGCTGCTGGCCCGCACCGGCTGGGCGACGGTCGTCGACCCGCGCGGGCGCGACGAGATGGAGCGTTCGGTGATAGGGGCCATCGGGCCCGAGGGGCAGAGCCGTATCGCCCCGGTGCGAGCCGCGACGGCCTCGGCGGACGCCGTGGGCAGCCTCGGCGACCGGCTGGTCAGCGCGGGCCTCGCGGTGCCCGCCGACGGCCGCGGCGGCATCGCGGCGGGCATCCGCCAGGTGCAGTTCGCTGCGCTCGCCGTGTTCGGCCTCGGGGTGGCGGCGCTGCTGCTGCCGGCCCCGCCGGACATGCCGCGCGGCCTGGTCGCCCTGTGGTTCGCGCTGCCGCTGGCCCTGGCCCTGAGCTGCCTGGCGATCGCCCGCGTCGAGGTCCACCCGTACTCCCGCTGGGCCTCCCCGGCCGGCCAGCGCCTCCTGGGCGCCCTGACCCGGCGCGCCGGGGGCGGTGACGACCGTACGTACCTCACCTCCGTCGCCGTACGAGGGGTCCGCGCGATCGGTGAACCGGACCTGCGCGAGGCCTTCGAGCACCGGGACCAGCCGTGGCGCGAACCACACGCCGGGGGCGCATAGGGGGCATTGAGCCCGACACCGGCGGGCGGTGCTTGCCTTCGCCCGAACTCGTACGAAACATCCCTTCTGTCGCCGCCGTGCACCGAAGGGATACGCGATGAGAGCAGCCGCCTTCTACTCGGCCGCCGGATCCTTGCTCCTGACCACCCTCGCCACCGCCCCCGCCACCGGTCTGCCCGGTGTCCCGGGCGCCGTCGAACAGCGCGGCACCGCCGTGGCCGCATCGCGCGCCGCCGCCGCCGGCGTCGACTTCGGGAACTGCGCCGACGCGCAGGACATGCCCGGCAGCATGCAGTGCGGCACGGTCTCCGTCCCGCTCGACTACGCGCACCCCGGTGGCAAGCAGATCCGGCTGACCGTCAGCCGGGTGCGGGCCACCCACAAGGACCCGCGCAACAGCAAGCGCCGGGTGCCGCGCCAGGGCGCCCTGGTCTACAACCCGGGCGGCCCCGGCGGCGACGGGTTCTACTTCCCGCTGATCGGCCTGATGCCGGAGTGGAAGCGCATCGCGTCCGCGTACGACCTGGTCGGCTACTCCCCGCGCGGGGTCGGCCGCTCCGCCCCCGTCTCCTGCCAGGACCCCAAGCACTTCAGCAAGGCGCCCTCGCAGTCGCCGACGTACCCCTCGGAGTCCTACAAGCAGGAACGCATCGCGCAGGCGAAGGCCTACGCGCGCGGCTGCGCCCAGCGGACCGGCAGCTCGCTGCGGTACTACACCTCGCTCAACAACGCCCGTGACCTGGACGTCCTGCGGGCGGCGCTGGGCGAGGAGAGGCTGACGTTCATGGGGGCGTCGTACGGCACCTACTTCGGGGCGCTGTACGCGACGCTGTTCCCCTCGCACGTGCGGCGGATGGTCTTCGACTCGGCGGTGAACCCGGACCCGGAGCAGATCTGGTACCGCAACAACCTCGACCAGTCGGCCGCGTTCGAGGGCCGCTGGACGGACTTCCGCGAGTGGATGGCCGAGCACGACAAGGTGTACGGGCTCGGCGACACCGCCGACGCGGTGCAGGGCAGCTACGACAAGGCGGCCGCACAGCTCGCCGCGGAGCCGGCGGGCGGCAAGGTGGGACCGGCCCAGTTGCAGGGCGCGTTCCTGACGGCCGGGTACTACGACGACTACTGGCCGCACCGCGCGCAGGCGCTGTCGGCGTATCTGAAGGGCGACCCGAAGCCGCTGATCCAGCAGGCGGGACCGCATCCGGAGGCGGCGGCCGAGGCGGAGAACTCCAACGCCGTGTACACGGCCGTCGAGTGCAACGACGCGTCCTGGCCGACGGACTTCAAGGTCTGGGACCGGGACAACACGCGCCTCGCGCGCGTGGCGCCGTTCGAGACCTGGGACAACGTCTGGATGAACCTGCCCTGCGCGTATTGGCCCGCGCCGCGTCAGCAGGCCGTCGATGTGCGGACTGCGCCGGGGGAGCTGCCGTCGACGTTGATCCTGGCGGCCGAGCGGGATGCCGCGGCACCTTATGACGGAGCCCTCGAATTGCATCGGCGCTTGTCGGGCTCGGTCCTGGTGACGGAGCGGGATGCCGGGACTCACGGGATCGCGGGCGGCCCCAACCGGTGCGTCAACGGGTATCTCGACGCGTATCTGTTGGAGGGGCGGCTGCCGGTGCGGCGGGCTGCTTGTGCGGGGCATGCGGAGCCGAAGCCTGGGGTCGCCGAATAACGCCGTCCGCAGGCCGTCCTGGGCTGGTCGCGCAGTTCCCCGCGCCCCTTTCGGGGCGCGGAGCGCACCGGCATCGAAAGCCGGGCCCTAGGCCAGGCCGGCTACCAGCTCGCCGATCTCCTTGCGGCGGCCCGTGTAGAACGGGACCTCCTCGCGGACGTGCAGACGGGTCTCGGAGGCGCGCAGGTGGCGCATGAGGTCGACGATGCGGTACAGCTCGTCGGCCTCGAAGGCCAGGATCCACTCGTAGTCGCCGAGCGAGAACGAGGCGACCGTGTTGGCGCGCACGTCCGGGTAGCCACGGGCCATCTTGCCGTGGTCGGCGAGCATGCGGCGACGGTCCTCGTCGGGCAGCAGGTACCAGTCGTAGGAGCGCACGAACGGGTACACGCTGATGTAGTTGCGCGGCGTCTCGTCGGCCAGGAAGGCCGGGATGTGCGAGCGGTTGAACTCTGCGGGACGGTGCAGCGCCATGTTCGACCAGACCGGCTCCAGCGCGCGGCCGAGCTTGGTGCGGCGGAAGAGGTTGTACGCCTCCTGGAGCTGGTCGGCGGTCTCGGCGTGCCACCAGATCATGAGGTCGGCGTCGGCACGCAGGCCCGACACGTCGTACGTGCCGCGGATGGTCACGTCCTTGGCGGCGAGCTGGTCGAACAGCTCCTGGACCTCGTCGGCGTAACCGGCGCGGTCGTCGGGGAGCACGTCCTTCAGCTTGAAGACGGACCACAGGGTGTAGCGGATGGCCTCGTTGAGGTCCTTGGCCAGCTTGCCCTTGTTCGGGACACGGCCGGGCTCGGTGGTGGGGGCGTCGTCACTCATGCGGCTATTCTCCCGCTCCGCCGTGCAGGCTCTGCACCGGGTTGGCGGTGAGCTCCCGGACCGCCGTCAGGTCGCCCGCCAGTTGGTCGACCGCGGCATACGCGCTGGCGATGCAGGCCGGGATGCCGACGCCGTCGTACTGTGCGCCGCAGACCGCGAGGCCCGGGAGCTTGGCGACGTGCTCACGGATGCGGGCCACGCGCGCGTGGTGGCCGACGGGGTACTGGGGCAGGCCGTCGGTCCAGCGGGTGACGCGGGTCTCCAGAGGCGTGGCCGCGAGGCCGGTCGCCTCGCGCAGGTCGTGCCGGGAGACGTCGACCAGGCCGGCGTCGTCCCGCTCCAGGACCGCCGTCTCGCCGTACCGCCCGACGGAGGTGCGCAGCACGACCACGTCCGGGTTCTCGTCGGCGATCCAGCCCCACTTCTGAGATGCGAACGTCGACGCCTTGATGGTGCGCCCCTCGACCGGCGGCACCAGGAAGCCGCTGCCGTCGGGGAGGTCGGTGTCGGCGCGGCGGTAGGCGAGGGTGACCAGGGCCATGGACGCGTACTCGACGGCGCCCAACTCGGCCGCGGCGGCGGGCGCTTCGGCCCCCAGCAGTCCGGCGGCGGCCGGAGCGGGTACGGCGACGATCACACCGTCGGCTTCGAGCACGCGCTCTCCGGCGACGACCCGCCAACCCGATGCGCCGTTGCGGCGCAACTCCCGCACCGGCGTCCCGGTCAGGATCTCGCCCCCACGCTCCCGTACCGACTCCGCGACGGCGAACGGCAGTTGGCCCACGCCGCCCTCGATGCCCATGAACACCGGCCCCGTCTGCTGGGCCGCGGCGGCCCGGGCCTGGATCTCGCGGACCGCCTCCGTGAGGGAGTCGTGCGTCAGCGCGGCCTGGTAGAGCTGCGGGACGGCCGAGCGCATCGAGATGCGGTACGCGTCGCCCGCGTACACACCGCCGAGCAGGGGCTCCACGAGGCGGTCGACGACCTCGCGGCCCAGCCGCTCCGCCACGTACTCCCCCACCGCCACGTCGTCCCCGACCTCCGTGCGCGGCAGCTCCGCGTCGCGCTCGATGCGGGCGAGGCCCTCGTCGGACAGGACCCCGGAGAGGGCGGCGGCGGTGCCGGGTACGCCCATGACGTGGCCCTTGGGCATGGGGCGCAGGGCGCCGCGGGTCCAGAGCGAGGCGGTCGCGGTGGCCGGTGCCTGGAGCCGGTCCGTCAGCCCGACCTCGCGCGCGAGGGCCACGGCCTCCGGTCTGCGGGCCAGCATGGACTCGGCGCCGAAGTCGACGCGCGCGCCCGCGATCTCGCCCGGCAGCAGCTTGCCGCCGACCCGGTCCGACGCCTCCAGCACGGTGACCCGCACGCCCCGCTCCAGCAGCCGGTGGGCCGCGGTGAGACCCGCGATACCGGCTCCGATGACGACGACGTGCCCCGCACTGCTACCCGTTGCGCTCATGCCCTCCACTTTCGCAGACCCCACTGACACTCCCGCCGGGGCCCGGTGTCCGGCACGAGTCCCGACCGTGACCTCATCGGGACCGATCCACCCCAACGTCCGGGCCCCTCCGGGCGTCGAAGAAGCATCAGTCGGTCATGACACTCGGGGGTACGCCTCATGCGCACACGACATTCCGTACGACCGGTCCACGCCCTGACCGGACTCCTGCTCGCCGCGTCGCTCGCGCTGGCCGGCTGCGGCGGCTCGGACAGCAGCGATTCCGGCACCACCAGCGCCGCCGACGCGAAGAGCGGCCCACAGGCGGCCGAGGCGGCTCCGGGCGGCGAGCAGGACAGCGCCGGCGACAAGAACGCGAGCGGTGGCAAGGCACCGACCGCGCCCAAGCTCTCCGCGAGCCACATCATCCGCACGGCCTCGCTGACCGTGCAGGTCAAGGACGTACCGAAGGCGCTCGACGAGGCCCGTACCACCACCGAGAACGCGGGCGGTTACGTCGGCGACGAGACCACCAGCCGGGACGAGGAGGGCGACGAGCACACGCGCGTGGTGCTGCGGGTGCCGGTCGAGAAGTACGACGAGGTCCTCGTCGATCTGCAGGGCGCGGGCAAGCTCTTGCACCGGACCGCGAAGGCCCAGGACGTCACCGACCAGGTCGTCGACGTGGAGAGCCGCATCAAGTCGCAGCGCGTCAGCGTGGCCCGGGTGCGGGAGCTGATGGACCAGGCCACCAAGCTGAGCGACGTGCTGGAGCTGGAGGGTGAGTTGAGCACCCGGGAGTCGGACCTGGAGGCGCTGCTCGCCCAGCAGGCGTCCCTGAAGGACCGCACGAGCCTGGCCACGATCACCCTCTCCCTCACGGAGACACCCGTGAAGGCGGTCGCGAAGGACGACGACACCGGGTTCGTGGACGCGCTGGCCGGGGGCTGGGACGCGTTCGTGACGATGCTGCGCTGGCTGGCGGTGGCGTTCGGCGCGGTGCTGCCGTTCCTCGCGGTGGCGGCCCTGCTGGTGCTGGCCTGGCTGCGGCTGATCCGGCCCCGGCTGCCGCGCCGCCCGGCCACCGCGCCCGCGACGAGCGCGCTGGGCCCGCTGCCCTCGGCCCGGCCCGTACCCGACACCACCGGTCGCCGGGAGGGCGGCGAGCAGGACTGAAATGCCGTGTGCCCGTAGCGTGTTCGCATGGACATGAGTGCTGCACGGGAACGACTGGTCGTGATCGGCGGCGACGCCGCGGGAATGTCCGCGGCGTCGCAGGCACGCCGTCTGAAGGGTCCGGACGAGCTGGAGATCGTGGCGTTCGAACGCGGCCACTTCACCTCGTACTCGGCGTGCGGCATCCCGTACTGGGTGGGCGGTGACGTCTCGGCTCCCGAGGAGCTGATCGCCCGTACGCCCGAGGAGCACCGCGCGCGGGACATCGATCTGCGCATGCGTACCGAGGTCACGGAGATCGACGTGGCCGGCGGACGCGTACGCGCGCGTGACGTCGATTCCGGCGCCGAGTCCTGGACGTCATACGACAAACTCGTGATCGCGACCGGTGCCCGGCCGATCCGCCCGGACATGCCGGGTGCCGACGCGCCGGGCGTGCACGGCGTCCAGACGCTCGACGACGGCCAGGCCCTCCTCGACTCGCTGGCACGCACGCGTGGGCGACGCGCGGTGGTCGTCGGCGCCGGTTACATCGGGGTGGAGATGGCCGAGGCGCTCATCAACCGCGGCTACGAGGTGACGGCCGTCAACCGCGGCAGCGAGCCGATGTCCACGCTCGACCCGGACATGGGGCGCCTGGTGCACGAGGCCATGGAGGGCCTCGGCATCACCATGGTCAACAACACCCAGGTCACCAAGGTGCTCACCGGCGAGGACGGCCGGGTCCGGGCAGTGGCCACACAGGACGCCGAGTACCCGGCGGACGTGGTGGTCCTGGGCATCGGCGTACGCCCGGAGACGACGCTCGCCGTCGCGGCCGGCCTCCCCCTCGGCGCCCACCACGGCCTGCTCACCGACCTCGCGATGCGGGTCCGCGGACACGAGAACATCTGGGCCGGCGGCGACTGCGTCGAGGTCCTCGACCTGGTCTCCGGCCAGGAGCGCCACATCGCCCTGGGCACCCACGCCAACAAACACGGCCAGGTCATCGGCACCAACATCGGCGGCGGCTACGCCACCTTCCCCGGCGTCGTGGGCACGGCGGTGTCCAAGGTCTGCGACCTGGAGATCGCCCGCACCGGCCTACGCGAAAAGGACGCCCGCCGAGCCGGCCTCCAATTCGAAGCGGTCACCATCGAATCCACCAGCCGCGCCGGCTACTACCCCAACGCCTCCTTGATGACCGTCAAGATGCTCGCCGAACGCCGAACAGGCCGCCTCCTGGGCGTCCAGATCGTCGGCAGGGAGGGCGCGGGCAAGCGGGTCGACATCGCAGCGGTAGCCCTCACGGCCTGCATGACGGTGGAACAGATGACGACCCTGGACCTGGGCTACGCACCCCCGTTCAGCCCAGTCTGGGACCCGGTACTGGTAGCGGCCCGCAAAGCGTCAAGAGCGGTACAGCAACGCCCTTGAGGGGCGCGGGACTGTCAGGCGGTCCCATTGATGCGCTCGATAGCCTGACGCGCCTGATCCGCCGGAGGCCTCGGCGGCAACGATGAAACCGACGCGGCCGCCGGCATGGCGACAGGCTGCTCCCCCGCGGGCTTCGCATGCGTGGCCGCGGGCCGAGTGGACCGCAACCGATTGCTCACCGCTTCATCGAGCGTCACCGGCCGCTGCATCTGCGCGGCCAGCCGTCCCGCCTCCTGGCCCAGCCGGGCCACGTCTTCCCAGGGCAGCCGGATCACCAGGGAGATCTCCGCCTCGCCGTCCGGCGTGGCCTGCATCGGAGGAGTAACTCGGTCGTTCATCGCCTGTTCCTCACGTCGTCCCCGCGACCCGCCTTCCCCGTGCCGCGGGCAGTTGTCGACACATACGCACGCACGCGTGCCGGTGTTCACCGATTCGCCGGGCCCATCGCGGGCACTTATTCCTTGTGGTCATCCCCGTCCATGACGTGAACCCGGTGCGCCGCACCCCCTGGGTGACGTATGCGCTGATCGCCGCGAACCTCCTGGTCTTCCTGTCCATGCCCGGCCTCGCCGGCTCCGTGGCGGGCGACAGCAGCGTCTCGCAGCTGTGCCATCTGCAGGCGTTCCTGGACCACTACGCCGCGGTGCCGCAGGAGTTGATCCACCATCAGCTGCCGAAGCTGGTGCCGACGGGCGAGGTGGGCGTGGGCGCGAACGGCGCCGGCTGCCTGGTGGCCCCGCCCGGCTACGGCAAGTCGCCCCCGCTGTCGGTGTTCACCGCGATGTTCCTGCACGGCGGCTGGCTGCACCTGCTGGGCAACATGCTGTTCCTGCTGATCTTCGGCAACAACGTCGAGGACCGCATGGGCCACATCCGCTTCACGCTCTTCTACGTCGTCTGCGGCTACGCGGCCTCGTACGGCTTCGCGCTGCTGAACGCCGACTCCAACGACCCGCTGATCGGCGCCTCGGGGGCCATCGCCGGTGTCCTGGGCGCGTATCTGGTGCTGTATCCGAAGGCCAGGGTCTGGGTCCTGGTCCCGTTCCTGGTCTTCCTGCCGCTGCGGCTGCCGGCCTGGATGGTGCTGGGCTTCTGGTTCGTGCTCCAGGCGTTCTACTCGTCCGGCGAGGGCGTCTCCACCGCCGGGACGGTGGCGTACGCGGCGCACGTGGTCGGCTTCCTCGTCGGCATGGTGCTCGCCTGGCCGCTCAAGGCGGGCACGCCCCCGCCGCCGGAGCCGCGCGGCCTGCTGTTCGGCAGGCGGGCCCGGCCCCGGCACACGTGGTGACCAGGTCCTAGCGGGCGGTCTGCGTGTGGACGTACTCCACGAGCCGGGTGAGCGAGTCCGGGTCGGTGGACGGCATGACGCCGTGGCCGAGGTTGAAGACGTGGCCTTCGAGACCGGCGGCGGAGTCCAGGACCTCGCGGGCCTTGGTCTCCACGACCCGCGGTCCCGCGAACAGCACGGTCGGGTCGAGGTTCCCCTGGAGCGCCTTGCCGGGGCCGACACGGCGGACGGCCTCGTCGAGCGGGACGCGCCAGTCGACGCCGACGACGTCCGCGCCGGCCTCGCCCATCAGCCCGAGGAGTTCACCGGTGCCGACACCGAAGTGGATGCGCGGGACGCCGTACCCGGCGACCGCGTCGAACACCTTCGCGGAGGCGGGCAGCACCGAGCGGCGGTAGTCGAGGGGGGCGAGCGCGCCGGCCCAGGAGTCGAAGAGCTGGACGGCGCTCGCGCCGGCCTCGATCTGCACCTTGAGGAAGGCCGCCGTGATGTCGGCGAGGCGGTCGAGGAGGTCGGCCCACAGCTCGGGGTCGCCGTACATCATCGCCTTGGCGTTCTCGTACGTGCGAGACGGACCGCCCTCGACGAGGTAACTCGCGAGGGTGAAAGGCGCGCCCGCGAAACCGATCAGCGGGGTCGGGCCCAGCTCGCGCGTCAGCAGGCCGATCGCCTCGGTGACGTAGGAGACGTCCTCGGGCTCGAGCGCGCGCAGTTGTGCCAGGTCGGCACGGGTGCGGATGGGTTGTGCGACGACCGGGCCGACGCCGGGCTTGATGTCGAGGTCGACGCCGATGGCCTTGAGCGGGACGACGATGTCGCTGAAGTAGATCGCCGCGTCCACGTCGTGCCGGCGCACCGGCTGGAGGGTGATCTCGGCGACCAGCTCGGGCCGCGTGCAGGAGTCGAGCATCGCGATGCCCTCGCGGACCTTGTGGTACTCCGGCAGGGAGCGCCCGGCCTGACGCATGAACCACACGGGCGTGTGCGGCACGGGTTCGCGCCTGCACGCCTTGAGGAAGGCGGAGTCGTACGTGGCTGTCGGCGGCTGCCCCGCGGGGGTCTCGTTGGCGCTCACGGGGCAAGTCTCGCACGGCCGCGGAAGGCGTTTTGCGCGGCCCGGTGGGCCCAAGAGGGGGTGTCTAGTCCCGCACGAGCCCTCCGTTCCCCTTAACCTTCCCGCATGGCTGCGGCTCAAGGACGACTGTCGGACGGCGCTGACGGAATGGACGACACCAAGGAGGGTGACCGGGACGGTAGCGGTGGGGCTCCGCCGGCTTTCCAGGCCGCGGTCCAGGCCCTGCGGAACAGTCGGCTTCGGCCGCAGGTCGAGATCGAGCCGACGCGCGCGCCACAGCGGCTCGCTCCGTTCGCGTACGCGCTGGAGGCCGCGGTCGTCGACGGCGACCAGGACCTGGCGGACGGCCGGCTGGTGCTGCTGCACGACCCGGCCGGGCACGACGCCTGGCACGGTGCCTTCCGGCTGGTGACGCTGGTGCGCGCGGAGCTGGAGCCGGAGATGGCCGCCGATCCGCTGCTGCCGGAGGTGTGCTGGTCCTGGCTGACCGGTGCGCTCCAGGCGCGCGGGCTGTCGTACGGCGAGCCGAGCGGCACCGTCACGCGCGCGAGCTCGCACTACTTCGGCGGGCTGTCGGAGCGGCCGGCCGCCTCGCAGATCGAGATCCGTGCCTCCTGGACGCCCCGTGAGGGCCTCGGCGGAGTCCCGGACACGGCCGCGCACCTGGCCTCCTGGTGCGACCTCCTGGCGCAGGTGGCGGGCCTTCCGCCGGCCGGTCCCGGCGACGCGTCGGTGGTCACGCTGCCGCAGCGCCGCGGACCGCAGCAGTCCCGCTGACCCGATGGGTTCCACTGACGGTGGCCGATTGACCGTCTCTTTGTCGATACGGCCACTTTCAGTCAGGAGTGAACCCTCGAACGAACCGATTCATTCACCGAATGATCGATCGCACGTCCGAATTGCACCAATTGTTACTCACTAGATCGTGATCATTCTCTAAAGGACTCCCGGTTCGGTGCCGAAGACGTCTGTGACCTTCAAAGCCGTCCCGCACCCCAGGAGGCCTGGTGTCCGTTCTCCTCGAGCAGCCCGCAAGCCTGGTCGCCTACCGCCCGAACAAGCCGACCGCCATGGTGGTCGTGGCCGACCCCCGCGTCCGTTCCACCGTCACCCGCCACCTGTGGGCGCTCGGTGTGCGCGACGTCATCGAGGCCTCGTCCGTCGCGGAGGCTCGTCCCCGCATCGGCAACCCCCGCGACATCTGCGTCGCCGACGTCCACCTGCCCGACGGCTCCGGCCTCACCCTGCTGTCCGAGACCCGTGCCGCGGGCTGGCCCAACGGCCTGGCCCTGTCCGCCGCCGACGACATCGGCGCCGTCCGCAACGCCCTCGCCGGAGGGGTCAAGGGCTACGTAGTCACCGGCACCCGTACCAACGTCGGGCTCCCCACCCGACCCGGAGCCGCCCCCATCGGTTCCGCCGCCGCCCGTATGCACCGCCGCCCCCCGGGTGCCCCGAGCCACCCGGGCGGCTACCGCGAGCTCTCCGGCCGTGAGGTCGAGGTGCTGAGACTGGTCGCGGAAGGCCAGTCGAACAAGGCGATCGGTGTCTCCATGGGCCTGTCCGCACTGACCGTCAAGAGCCACCTCGCCCGGATCGCCCGCAAGCTCGGCACGGGCGACCGCGCCGGAATGGTCGCGGTGGCCCTGCGTACCGGCATCATCCACTGACCCCCGTCCCCTCACATGCACGGACGTGAATCGGAGCTTTCACCGAGCTGACTGGTTTACGACCCTCAAGCGCCTGCCGACGGAACGTTCCGTCGGCAGGCGCTGTCCATACACAGATACCCTTGACATGTGACCGACGCCCAAGAGACCGCAGCAGACGTTTCACTGCGAACCACCGGAGGCGCCCCTCCGGACGACGGCGGATCTTCTGCTGCGGAGGCGCCGATCCCTCTGCTGGAGCCGCGCGACGGTATTCCGGCCGTGATCGCCGACGCTGACGCCCTCGCGCGGACGATCGCCGCCTTCGCCGCCGGCGCAGGACCCGTCGCCGTCGATGCCGAACGAGCGTCCGGCTACCGCTACGGACAGCGCGCCTATCTGGTGCAGCTGCGGCGTGAAGGCGCGGGGACCGCGCTGATCGACCCCGTGGCCTGTCCCGACCTCTCCGGTCTCGGCGAGGCGCTCGACGATGTCGAGTGGGTGCTGCACGCGGCCACCCAGGACCTGCCGTGTCTGCGCGAGATAGGCATGATGCCGACGCGGCTTTTCGACACCGAGCTGGCCGGGCGGCTCGCCGGATTCCCGCGGGTCGGCCTGGGCGCGATGGTCGAGGGCGTCCTCGGCTTCGTACTCGAAAAGGGACACTCCGCCGTCGACTGGTCGACGCGGCCGCTGCCCGAGCCGTGGCTGCGGTACGCGGCGCTGGACGTGGAGCTGCTGGTCGACCTGCGTGACGCGCTGGAGAAGGAGCTGGACCGGCAGGGCAAGCTGGAGTGGGCCCAGCAGGAGTTCGACGCGATCGCGTCCGCGCCGCCGGCCGAGCCGCGCAAGGATCCCTGGCGGCGGACGTCCGGGATGCACAAGGTGCGGCGGCGTCGGCAGCTGGCCGTGGTGCGGGAGCTGTGGGAGACGCGGGACGGGGTCGCGCAGCGGCGCGATGTGTCGCCGGGCAAGGTGTTGGGCGACGCGGCCATCGTCGAGGCGGCGTTGGCCATACCGGCCAACGTGCATGCGCTCGCCGCGTTGAACGGGTTCGGGCATCGGATGGGGCGGCGGCAGCTGGAGCAGTGGCAGGCCGCGGTGGATCGTGCGAAGGCTTTGGCGGATGTTGAGTTGCCGGCGCCGGGGCAGCCGGTTACCGGGCCTCCGCCGCCGCGCGCCTGGGCGGACAAGGACCCTGCGGCTGCTGCGCGGCTTTCGGCTGCTCGGGCTGCTGTTTCGGCGTTGGCCGAGCAGTTGAACATGCCTCAGGAGAACCTCATTACGCCGGATACCGTGCGGCGGGTTTGTTGGGAGCCGCCGAAGGTTGTCGACGCGGATTCTGTCGGCAGTGCGCTGGCGGGGTACGGGGCCCGGCCTTGGCAGGTTGAGCAAGTGACGCCGGTTCTTGTGGCTGCGCTTTCCGCCTAGGCGCCGCAGGGGATCTCTTGCTGGGCGGGTGCGGGCCCGTCGTGGCTGGTCGCGCCCACGCGGCGGAGCCGCACATCGATACAGCCCCGCGCCCCTGAAGGGTCGATGCCCCGAACGCGTCTCAGGATGGACCGTCTAGATTGCGCCAAGATCTACGGGCCACCGGGTGTGACCTTCGCCGCTCGCGGCGTCAGGGGTGGGCAGCTACGTTACTCATAAGTAGCATGGGGACTGAGCGCGCGCTCAGTGGATGCGTGCCGCAGCAGTGCCAACCCGCACCGTGGAGGAGAGCCAATCGTGCCTCGTACCGTCAGGGACGTCGTGTTCGTCGACGGCGTCCGCACCCCGTTCGGCAAGGCGGGCCCGAAGGGCATCTATCACGAGACCCGGGCCGACGACCTCGTGGTGAAGGCGATCCGGGAGCTGCTGCGCCGCAACCCCGGACTCGACCCGAAGAAGATCGACGAGGTCGCCATCGCCGCGACCACGCAGATCGGTGACCAGGGGCTGACCCTGGGGCGGACCGCGGGCATTCTCGCCGGGCTGCCGCAGTCGGTGCCCGGCTACTCGATCGACCGCATGTGTGCCGGTGCGCTGACCTCCGTCACCACCACCGCCGGGTCGATCGCCTTCGGCGCCTACGACGCCGTGATCGCCGGTGGCGTGGAGCACATGGGCCGCCACCCGATGGGCGAGGGCGTCGACCCCAACCCGCGGCTCATCAGCGAGAAGCTGGTCGACGAGTCCGCCCTGTTCATGGGCATGACGGCGGAGAACCTGCACGACCGCTACCCGCACATCACCAAGCTTCGCGCCGACGAGTACGCCGTGCGTTCGCAGGAGAAGGCCGCCAAGGCGTACGCCAACGGCAAGATCCAGCAGGACCTGGTGCCGGTCTCGGTGCGCAACACCAACGCGGAGGTCGGTGAGACCGGTTGGGGTCTGGTCACCGCCGACGAGCCCATGCGGCCCGGGACCACCCTGGAGAACCTCGCCGGGCTCAAGACGCCGTTCCGTGTGCACGGGCGGGTCACCGCCGGCAACGCGGCCGGTCTGAACGACGGTGCCACCGCTTCGATCCTCGCGTCCGAGGACTTCGCGCGGGAGAACAACCTGCCGGTCCGGATGCGCCTGGTCTCCTACGCCTTCGCGGGCGTCGAGCCCGAGGTCATGGGCTACGGCCCGATCCCGGCGACCGAGAAGGCCCTCGCCAAGGCCGGTCTGTCGATCGAGGACATCAACCTCTTCGAGATCAACGAGGCCTTCGCGATCCAGGTCCTGGCCTTCCTCGACCACTACGGCATCGCGGACGACGACGAGCGCGTCAACCAGTACGGCGGCGCCATCGCCTACGGCCACCCGCTGGCCGCGTCGGGTGTGCGTCTGATGACGCAGCTGGCCCGCCAGTTCGAGGAGCAGCCGAACGTCCGCTACGGCCTGACGACGATGTGCGTCGGCTTCGGCATGGGCGCGACGGTCATCTGGGAGAACCCGCACTTCGAGGGGGACAAGTGAGCACCACCACCGAGCTTCTGAAGGGTGCGGCCGAGCTGTTCCCCGACGAGGTCGTGACGTCCGCGCACGTCCGCCACCTCGATCTGCCGTACGGGGCCGGGCGGTTCGCGCTCATCACCCTCGACAACGGCTTCGACCACACCAAGCCGACCACCTTCGGCCCGGCCTCGCTGGCGAACCTGAACAGCGCCATCGACCAGGTCGAGAAGGAGGCCGCGGCCGGCGACATCGTCGGTGTCGGCATCACCGGCAAGCCGTTCGTCTTCGCCGTCGGCGCGGACCTCAAGGGCGTCGAGCTCCTCAAGAACCACGACGACGCGCTCGCCATCGGCAAGGGCGGCCACGAGGTCTTCAAGCGCATCGCGGCCCTCGCGGTACCGACCTTCACGTACTACAACGGCGCTGCGATGGGCGGTGGCGTCGAGGTCGGTCTGCACTGCGAGTACCGCACGGTGTCCAAGCACATCGCGGCCTTCTCGCTGCCCGAGGTCTTCCTCGGTCTGGTGCCCGGCTGGGGCGGCTGCACGCTGCTGCCGAACCTGATCGGCGCCGACAGGGCCGTCTCGGTGATCATCGAGAACAGCCTCAACCAGAACAAGCAGCTCAAGGGCCAGCAGGTCTTCGACCTCGGGATCGCCGACGCGCTCTTCGAGGGCGCGGACTTCCTGGAGCAGTCGCTGATCTGGACGGCGGGCGTCCTCAAGGGCGAGATCAAGGTCGAGCGTCCTGTGATCGACCGCGGTGAGGGCTGGGACCAGGCCGTCGCCAAGGGCCGCTTCGTCGCGGACTCCAAGGTGCACGGGGCCGCTCCGGCCGCCTACCGCGCCCTCGACATCATCGCCGCCGCCAAGAACGAGGACTTCCAGCAGGGCTTCGACGCCGAGGACGTGGCGCTCGCAGACCTGATCATGGGTGGCGAACTGCGCGCCGGTATCTACGCGTTCAACCTCGTGCAGAAGCGCGGCAAGCGTCCGGCGGGCGCCCCGGACAAGTCCCTGGCGCGTCCGGTCACCAAGGTCGGCGTGGTCGGCGCGGGTCTGATGGCCTCGCAGCTCGCCCTGCTCTTCCTGCGCCGCCTCGAAGTACCGGTCGTCCTCACGGACATCGACCAGGAGCGCGTCGACAAGGGTGTGGGCTACGTCCACGCGGAGATCGAGAAGCTGCTCGGCAAGGGCCGTATCAACCAGGACAAGGCCAACCGCCTCACGGCGCTGGTGACCGGTGTCCTGGACAAGGCCGAGGGCTTCTCCGACGCCGACTTCATCATCGAGGCCGTCTTCGAGGAGATCGGCGTCAAGCAGCAGGTGTTCGCGGAGGTCGAGGCGGTCGCCCCGGCGCACGCGATCCTCGCCACCAACACCTCGTCCCTGTCGGTGTCGGAGATGGCGTCGAAGCTGAAGAACCCCGAGCGGGTCGTCGGCTTCCACTTCTTCAACCCCGTCGCGGTGCTGCCGCTCCTGGAGATCGTGCGCGGCGAGCAGACCGACGACGCCTCGCTCGCGACCGCCTTCGCGGTGGCCAAGAAGCTGAAGAAGACGGCGGTTCTGGTGAAGGACGCCCCGGCGTTCGTCGTCAACCGCATCCTCACGCGCTTCATGGGCGAGATCCAGAACGTCATCGACGAGGGCACCCCGGTCGCGGTCGCCGAGAAGGCGGTCGAGCCGCTGGGTCTGCCGATGTCGCCGCTGGTCCTGCTTGAGCTGGTCGGTCCCGCGATCGGTCTGCACGTCTCGGAGACCCTCAACCGGGCCTTCCCGGACCGCTTCACGGTCTCCCCGAACCTCGCGGCCGTCGTCAAGGCCGGCAAGCGCGGCTTCTACGTCTACGACAGCGGCAGGCCCGAGCTGGACCCGGAGGTCGCCGCGCTGCTGAAGCAGGGCGACTCCGTGCTGACCGAGGAGCAGGTGCGCGAGCGCGTCCTGGACGCGGTGGCCCAGGAGATCGGGCTGATGCTCGACGAGGGCGTCGTCGCCGAGGCCCAGGACATCGACCTCTGCCTGATCACGGGCGCCGGCTGGCCCTTCCACCTGGGCGGCATCACGCCGTACCTGGACCGCGAAGGCGTCTCGGAGCGTGTGAACGGGAAGCGGTTCCTGGCTGCTGGCGTGGCGAGCGTCCCGGCGTAACCACGCTTGAGTGCAGGGGGCGGGCCGCATGGTATCGATCCATGCGGCCCGCCCCTTTTGCCGTGCACCTGTGGTTAGGATCTGCACACAGTCAGATCAAATGTTCACATTCACCAGACGTTCTTGATCAGAGCCGGATCGGAACGTCCCCCTTTCTTGCGGAGGGCTTTCCGTGGCGTCCACCCGCCGCCAGCAACCCCGACGTCGGGTGTGGCCCAAGGTCAAGCTGCTGCTTCTCGTTGTCGTTGTGGCCGCGGGCGCCACGGCGCTGTATCCGCTCTGGCGCAAGGCGAACCCGGACCCGCCCGAGCTGGCCGTCCGGTACCGGACCGCGACGCCGGCGACGGCCGCCGCGGCCGAGCCGTCCCTCGAGGTCTTCAACGAGTCCAAGCAGGCGCTGCCGCTGAGCGACGTGGCGTTGCGGTACTACTTCACCGCGGACGGCGGCTCGTACGCCTTCAACTGCGTCCAGGCGGCCGTCGGCTGCTCGAACATCGCGGAGACCTAGGCGTCCGTGATGTCGTCCACGTGGGAGCGGCCGGCGTTCAGCGCCTCGACGACGGTGCTGTTGCGGTCGAGACCGACGACTCTCAGTCCGGCCGCCGCGGCCGAGCGGGCCAGGGGTATTCGTACAACCCTCGACGCACGTTGTGTGTCACCCGTTACCGACAGCCATAAGCGGAACGGGAAACGGAACAGCAGCGGACGCAGAAACGGAAGCCGTGGAACCGGTCCCGCATCACCCGCTCACACCGCCCGCCACGCCTCCAGCGCCAGCCCCGGCTCGTCCTTGCGGCGGGTGACGAGCAGCTGTCCCGTCGACGGGGAGAGCGTCGCCGCCACCACCCGGTCCTCCTCGTCCACCGCGAGTGACACCTCGGCGTCGGCGGGGAGTTGGGGTCCGGACTCGGTCCACCAGGCGCCCGCCGACTCCAGTTCGGTCGGGTACGCGGCGAAGGCGACCCGCCCGCTCGCCGAGCGCTGGGCGATCAACGTACAGTCGTGGCCGTCGAGTTCGCAGCGCACGGCACAGACCCGGCCGGGCCCGGCGGAGGACAGCAGCGCGGCCGGTTTGCCGCCGGGGCGCCAGGCGCACAGGTCGCCCGACTGGTCGGTGTAGAAGAGCGTGGTGCTGTCGGGCGAGGTGGCGAGGGCGTACAGGGTGCCCGGGCGGACCGGGGTCTCCAGCGCCTCCGCCAGTACGGGCGTCGCGCCCGCCTTCTCCTGCCGCCAGTGCACGATGCCGCCGGGGACGGCCGCGTACAGCTCGATGCGCCCGGACTCCCCCGTCACCGCCGCCAGGTCCTCCTCGACCTTGCTCCCCTTGAGGTCGCGCCAGGGCCCCCAACCGCCCTTCTCCTTCTGGGCGAGCATGCTCACCCCTCGCCCCCGGTTGCGCACGAAGACATGGGCGCGGCCCTGGGCGTCCACCGCGACGGCGGGCGTACCGGTGACGTCGCCCTTCTTGTTCGGGTGCCCGATCGGCACCCAGTCGAGCGCGGCCAGCCGGGGCCGGTAGTGGGTGGAGTGCACGAGGCCGGCCTCGCCGGCGACGGTGGGCCGCCATGAGACCAGATGGGCGTAGCAGTCGGGGCCGTGGCCGACCGCGGGCACCGCCGTCAGTTTCTGGTTGCCGCCGACCGTCTGCGCGGATGCCCAGGGGCCGCCCGGCAGGCGCTCCGCCCGGCACAGGAGGGCCTCGTCCGTCGGCAGGTAGACACTGAGCCGGCCGTCGCGGCCGCGTATGAACCAGTCGCCGTTCACCGGTTCACTCTAAGCGGCAGCCCGCACTCCGCGCGGCCCGGCCCCGCCCGATCACCCGCGCAGGGCCGGTCGGGTGGGGGCGATCGGCGCCGAGGGGGCAGGCTGGTCCCCAGCAGACGCCGTACGAGAAGGAAGTCGACCTCATGACCGACAAGCTCACCGTGGGTGTCCTGGGCACGGGCATCATGGGGGCCGCGATGGCCCGCAACCTCGCCCGCGCCGGACACACCGTCCGCGCCTGGAACCGCACCCGCGCCAAGGCCGAGCCGCTCGCCACCGACGGCGTCCGGGTCACCGACACGCCCGCCGAGACGGTCGAGGGCGCCGATGTGATCCTGACCATGCTCTACGACGGTCCGACCACCCTCGACGTCGTCCGCGAGGCGGCCCCCGCGCTGCGTCCCGGTGTCACCTGGGTGCAGTCGACCACCGCCGGCCTCGACGGGATCGTCGAGCTCGCCGCGCTCGCCCGCGAGCACGGCCTGGTCTTCTACGACGCCCCCGTGCTCGGCACCCGCCAGCCCGCGGAGGCCGGTCAGCTGACCGTGCTGGCGGCCGGTCCTGTCGAGGGGCGGGCGGTGGTCGAGCCGGTGTTCGACGCGGTCGGCGCGCGCACGATGTGGACCGGCGAGGACGGCGGGGCGGGCACCGCGACCCGGCTGAAGCTGGTGGCCAACAGCTGGGTGCTCGCGGCCACGGCGGCGGCCGGTGAGGTGCTGGCACTGTCGCAGGCCCTCGACGTCGACCCGCAGCACTTCTTCGACCTCATCGCCGGCGGCCCGCTCGACATGGGCTACCTCAAGGCGAAGACGGCGATGATCCTGGAGGACCGGCTGACCCCGGCCCAGTTCGCGGTCGCCACCGCGGGCAAGGACGCCCGTCTGATCGTCGAGGCCGGCCGGCAGCACGGCGTACGCCTGGACGTGGCCACCGCGAGCGCCGAGCGCATGGAGAGGGCGGCGGCGCAGGGTCACGCGGACGAGGACATGGCCGCGGCGTACTTCGCGAGCTTCGACGAGAAGCCGGTGGAGTGAGCGCGGTGAGGTGAGCGGGGTCGGGTGGGTGAGCAAGGGGAGTGAGGGGGGAGCCGGCGCAGCTCCGCCGTGCGAACCTGGCCGTATGGACGAGAACACTCCCCTGCTCCTGATCGTCGACGCCGCGAACGTCGTCGGGTCGGTGCCCGACGGCTGGTGGCGGGACCGGCGGGGTGCCGCGGAACGGTTGCGGGACAGGCTGGCCGCGGACGGGCTCCCGGGGCACGCCGGTCCCGTGGAGATCGTCCTGGTGGTCGAGGGCTCGGCCCGCGGTCTGGAGTCCGTGCCCGGCGTCGACGTCGAGTCCGCGCCGGGCAGCGGGGACGACCACATGGTCGACCTGGTCGCCCGGGCCGGGGAACGCCACGTCATGGTGGTCACGGCGGACCGCGAACTACGGCGCAGGGTCACGGAGTTGGGCGCGGAGGTCACGGGACCGCGCACGGTCCGGCCCGCCTAGTCACGGCACCCGCACGTACAGCACCGCCCCGTCCACCGCCCCTGCCTCCTCGTGCCCCGCAGCGAGCAGCCGCCGCCGGTCCGGCGCGTACGGCTGGCCGCGTGAGTCGTCGAGGACCAACGCCGGTGGGCGGTCGGTCAGTTCGGCGCGGAAGACCGGCCTGGTGCCTTCGACGGCGTACCGCTCCCCCACCTGCGGTCCGTCGCGGCCACCGCTGTGGTTCGTGAGGAGGCCTGCCGTGAGGTAGCGGCTGGCGAGGGTGCCGTCGGCGAGCCAGTACGTCTCCGGGTGCATCCCCCAGATCAGGACGCGCTCGCCGGGACCGGTCCGTCGGTCGACGGCGTCCGCGAGGCGGCGGGCGTGGTCGAGGCCGGGGCGGGGCGCGAGCAGTCCCCAGGCCAGGAAGAGGGCACAGCAGCAGGCGGAGGTGAACACCGCGGCCGACAGCCGTTCGCGGGGCAGGATCTGCAGCGCGGCGGTCGCCAACAGGGCCAGGGGCGGAATGAGTTGAAGGTAGTAGTGGCCGAAGAAGTGGAATCCGAGCAGGACCGCGTCGGCCGACGCGGCGAGCCACAGCCACAGGTCCGTCGCCCCCGTACGGGCGATGCGCAGCACCCGTACGACCGGTGGGAGCAGCCCGGCGCAACCCGCCGCCAGGATCGCCGTGTTGGTCAATCCCCGTCCCAGGACATGGAGTTCGGAGCCGGTGAAGGAGGCGTACGCCCCCGATCCGGTGACCGTCCAGAACAGGAACCCGGCCGGGTCGGTCACCGCCGCCGAGCCCAGTACCGGCACCAGGAGGCCCGCGGCGAGCCGCAACAGCGGCCCCCGGCGCGTCCCGCACAGCCACAGCACCGGCAACAGCACGGCCCCGCCGGTCTGTTTGGCCAGGAAGGCGAAGGCGACGACCGCTCCGGCCGGGCCCCAGCGGCGGCGGTCCGCGCACCACATCGCGGCGGCGGTGCCCGCAGCATGAACACCTCGAAGCCGGCTGCCTGCGCGTCCTCGGGGTTGAGCCCGACGGAGACCAGCAGATACAGCACCCCGGCCGTGCGGCCCGCCGGGTCGCCCCAGCGGCGCCGGGCGAGGGAGGCGAGCAAGGCGGCGGTGAGGAGTTGGGCACCGATCGCCAACGCCCGTACCGGCGCGAGCGATTCGGAGCCGGCGAGGGCGAACGCCCCCTCGTACAGCCACGGTACGAGGAGTGGCTTTCGGTCCACGACGGACTCGTAGAGCTGTCCGCCGTGCGCCAGCAACCGTGCCAGGACGGCGAGACAGCCCCGTCGGAGTTCCACAGCGGGTGGGCGAAGGAGGGGGCGCGGGTGGCGCAGACCAGTGTCGCGAGGAGGGGCAGCAGCCGTCTCCAGTAGGCGGGCCCGGGCCGCGCCGTGGACACGGAGCGTGGCGGGGCGAGGAGCTCGGCGCGCATGGGACGCACGCTGTCCGGCCCCGCAGTCCGCACCTGAGCGGGACATACGGGGTCGTGGCGACAGGGCAGTTGACTACCGTTGGTGACTACTGCTCGTCACTTCACGGATGCCTTCTCTACTTCACGGATGCTTTCTCTTCGTGTGCGAGGCGGCTGTGGGTGCGGCCGTAGAAGAAGTACACGAAGAAACCGATGGCCATCCAGATGGCGAACCGGAGCCAGGTCTCGGCGGGCAGGTTGAGCATCAGCCACAGCGAGGCGAGCACCGAGACGATCGGCAGGGCCGGCACCAGCGGGGTGCGGAAGGAGCGCTCCAGGTCGGGGCGGCTCCGGCGCAGGATGACGACGCTGATCGCGACGATGATGAAGGCGAAGAGCGTGCCGATGTTCACCAGTTCGGCGAGTTCGCTGAGGCTGGTGAAGCCCGCCACGATCGCGATGACGACACCGAGCAGGATGGTCGGCCGGTACGGGGTGCGGAACTTCGGGTGGGTGTGCGAGAAGAACCGGGGCAGCAGGCCGTCGCGGCTCATCGCGAAGAACACCCGGGACTGGCCGAGCAGCAGGATCATGCACACCGTGGTCAGGCCGACGGCGGCGCCGAAGCTGATCAGACCCGCGAACCAGGGGTGCCCGGTGGACTTGAAGGCGTCGGCGAGCGGGGCGTCGATCGACAGCGAGCTGTACTTCTGCATGCCGGTCACCACGATCGACACGGCGACGTAGAGCGTGGTGCAGATGATCAGGGAGCCGATGATGCCGCGCGGCACGTCCCGCTGCGGGTTGCGGGTCTCCTCGGCGGCGGTGGCCACGACGTCGAAGCCGATGAAGGCGAAGAAGACGACGGACGCGGCGGTGAAGACGCCCATGACGCCGAAGTCGGAGGGCGCCCAGCCGAACATCAGCTGGATCAGCGGGGCCTTGAGGTTGCCGCCCGCCTCCACGGCCTGCGCCTTGGGGACGAACGGGTCGTAGTTGCTGCTCTTGATGAAGAAGGCGCCCGCGATGATGACGACGAGGACGACGGCCACCTTGATGGCGACGACGATCGTGGTGACCCGCGCGGAGAGCTTCATGCCGACCACGAGGATGGCGGTGAGCAGCAGTACCAGGGCGGCGGCGAGGATGTCGAAGCCGAACCCGGAGGCGCCGTCCCGGCCGCTGAGCGCCTCGGGCAGCTGCCAGCCCGCGTTGTCCAGCAGCGAGGCGATGTAGCCGGACCAGCCGACGGCCACCACCGCCGTCCCCAGGGCCAGTTCGAGGACCAGGTCCCAGCCGATGATCCAGGCGGGGAACTCACCGAGCGAGGCGTACGAGAAGGTGTACGCCGAGCCCGCGACCGGGACCGTCGAGGCGAACTCGGCGTAGCAGAGGGCGGCGAGCCCGCACACCACGCCGGCGACGACGAAGGACAGGGAGACGGCGGGTCCCGCGGTGTTCTTGGCGGCCGTGCCGGTGAGGACGAAGATGCCGGTGCCGATGATGACCCCGACGCCGAACACCGTCAGATCCAGTGCCGACAGGGACTTTCTGAGCGAATGTTCGGGTTCCTCGGTGTCCTTGATGGACTGTTCGATGTTCTTCGTCCTGAAGAGGGCGTTGCTCACGGGCGTACCTCCCACGCTGTGTCGTCCTCGACATGATCGAGAGGGGGCGATGGGGGTCCCCCCGGTCGAGCAAAGCCGAGGCTGGGGGAGCGTATGCCCCGGCGCGGACGGATTCACGCGGATGGGCCACTTTCACCACCCTTGCCGGTGGTGAAAGTGGCCCATTGCCGTGTACGTCAGTCCCGTGCGGGTTCGACCTCGCTCGCCGCACGGTCGTAGCGGCCGTCCAGCTTGGAGACCAGGCCGGTGACCTGACGGGCGATGTCGGGTGCGGTGAGGCCGATCTCCGCCATGACCTCGGCGCGGGAGGCGTGGTCGAGGAAGCGGGGCGGGATGCCGAAGTCGCGCAGGGGCACGTCGACGCCCGCGTCGCGCAGGGCCTGCGCGATGGCCGAACCGACGCCGCCGACGCGGGAGTTGTCCTCGACGGTGACGACCACGCGGTGCCGCTCGGCGAGCGGGGCCATGGCCTCGTCCACCGGCTTGACCCAGCGCGGGTCGACGACGGTGGTGGAGATGCCCTGCTTGTCGAGGAGCCCTGCGATCTCCAGGCACATGGGGGCGAGGGCGCCCACCGAGACCAGGAGCACATCGGGCGTGTCGGTGCCGGGCTCGCGCAGTACGTCCATGCCGCCGACGCGTCCGACGGCGGGTACGGCGGGACCGACCGCGCCCTTGGAGAAGCGCACCACGGTCGGCGCGTCCTCGACCTGCACGGCCTCGCGCAGCTGGGCGCGGACCTGGTCGGCGTCGCGCGGGGCGGCGAGCCTGAGGCCGGGGACGACCTGGAGGATCGACATGTCCCACATGCCGTTGTGGGAGGCGCCGTCGGTGCCGGTGACGCCGGCCCGGTCCAGCACGAAGGTGACGCCGCACTTGTGCAGGGCCACGTCCATCAGGACCTGGTCGAAGGCGCGGTTGAGGAAGGTGGCGTAGACGGCGAAGACGGGGTGGACGCCGCCGGTGGCGAGGCCGGCCGCGGAGACGGCGCCGTGCTGCTCGGCGATGCCGACGTCGTAGATCCGGTCGGGGAAGGCGTCCGCGAACTTCTTCAGGCCGACCGGCTGGAGCATCGCGGCGGTGATCGCGACGATGTCCTCGCGCTCCTTGCCGAGCGCGACCATCTCGTCGCCGAAGACGGAGGTCCAGTCGGCGCCGGAGGCCTTGATCGGCAGGCCGGTGTCGGGGTGGATGGGGCCGATGCCGTGGAAGCGGTCGGCCTCGTCCTGGAGGGCGGGCTGGTAGCCGCGGCCCTTCTCGGTGAGGCAGTGCACGATGACCGGGCCGCCGAAGCGCTTGGCGCGGGCGAGCGCCGACTCCAGGGCCTCGATGTCGTGGCCGTCGATGGGGCCGACGTACTTCAGGCCGAGGTCCTCGAACATGCCCTGCGGGGCGATGAAGTCCTTCAGCCCCTTCTTCGCGCCGTGCAGCGTCTCGTAGAGGGGCTTGCCGACGACCGGAGTACGCCCCAGGAGGTCCTTGCCGCGGGCCAGGAAGCGCTCGTAGCCGTCGGTGGTCCGCAGGGTCGCCAGGTGGTTCGCGAGGCCGCCGATCGTCGGCGCGTAGGACCGCTCGTTGTCGTTGACGACGATCACGAGGGGGCGGTCCTTGGCGTCGGCGATGTTGTTCAGCGCCTCCCAGGCCATGCCGCCGGTGAGGGCGCCGTCACCGATCACGGCGACCACGTGGTCGTCGCGTTTCAGGATCTGGTTGGCCTTCGCGATGCCGTCGGCCCAGCCGAGGACGGTGGAGGCGTGGCTGTTCTCGATGACGTCGTGCTCGGACTCGGCCTGCGAGGGGTAGCCGGACAGGCCGCCCTTCATCTTCAGCTTCGAGAAGTCCTGCCGGCCGGTGAGCAGCTTGTGCACGTAGGACTGGTGCCCGGTGTCCCACAGCACCCGGTCCTTGGGGGACTCGAAGACTCGGTGCAGGGCGAGGGTCAGCTCGACCACCCCGAGGTTGGGGCCGAGGTGGCCGCCGGTCTTGGAGACCGCGTCGACGAGGAAGGTCCGGATCTCCTCGGCCAGCTGGTCCAGCTGCTCCAGGCTGAGCCGGTCCAGATCGCGCGGTCCCGTGATGCGGGTCAGCAGCGGCACCCGTGCCTCCTTGCAGTAAAAGCTGTTGCCGGGCTTGTCGAGTCTAATGTTCCGTCTTTGCGGACCGCGCCCGGGCTGTGCGTCGTACGTCACGCGATCGGCTGTACCCAAGAACACCTTTACCTATGACACGACGGTTTTCCCGGGCGCACGACAAAGCCCGGCACCTGTGGAGTGCCGGGCTTTGTCGTACCGAGTGGGACTGTTACGCGCGACCCGCGGTCTTCTGCGTCTTACGGGTGACCGCGTCGATGACGACGGTCGCCAGCAGCACGCCACCGGTGATCATGTACTGGACCGGGGAGGCGATGCCCTCCAGGGCCAGGCCGTACTGGATCGAGACGATCACGAGGACACCCAGCAGGGCGTTCCACGTGCGGCCACGGCCACCGAACAGCGAGGTACCGCCGATGACCGCCGCGGCGATCGCGTTCATCAGCAGGTCACCGCCGCCCGCACCCTGGTTGGCGGAGGCGATCTTCGAGGCGATGAACAGACCGCCGATCGCGGCGAAGGTGCCGGAGATCGCGAAGACCGAGATCCGGATCATCTCCACGTTGATACCGGCACGCCGGGACGCCTCGACGCTGCCGCCGAGGGCGAAGATCTTGCGGCCGTAGGTGGTGCGGCGGAGCACGAAGTCCGTGATCAGCAGCACGCCGACGAAGATCACGACGGCCAGCGGCAGGCCCTTGTACTGGTTGTAGACGGCCGCGGCGGCGAACGCCAGGATCGCCAGGAACACCGTGCGCAGGAGGGTCTCGCTCAGCGGCCGGGACGGCACGCCGGCGGCCTCGCGGCGCCGGTTGCCGAGGAAGGAACTGAGGAAGAACAGCACCACCACGGCGATCGCCAGACCGTAGGAGGCGGCCACGTCGGTGAAGTAGTAACCGGTCAGCTTGGCCACCAGGCCCTCGCTGTCCAGGTTGATGGTGCCGCTGTCGCCCAGGATCTGGAGCATGAAGCCGTTCCAGAAGAGCAGACCGGCCAGGGTGACGGCGAACGCCGGGACACCGATCTTCGCGAAGAAGAAGCCGTGCAGCGCACCGGCGACCGTGCCGGTGAGGATGGCCAGCACCAGGGCGAGCCACGCGGCCATGCCGTGCGTGACGGTGAGCACCGCGTAGGCGGCGCCCGCGACACCGGAGACCGAGCCGACCGACAGGTCGATCTCGCCGAGCAGCAGGACGAACACGATGCCGACGGCGATCATGCCCGTGCCGACCATGGCGACGGAGATGTCGGACAGGTTGCCCGCGGTGAGGAAGTTGGAGTTGAGGCTCTGGAAGATGATCCAGATGATCGCCAGACCGATGACGACCGGGATCGCGCCCAGGTCACCGGCCTTCATCTTCCGCTTGAACTCCGTGAGGTAGCCCGCGAAGCCCTGTTCGCGCACCAGCAGCCGGGGGTCGACGACGGTGGCCGCGCCGGCCGCCGCCTCGGGGTTCTCCACGACGCCGTCCTCGGCAGACGACGGGGAGGTCTTGTCGATGCTCACTTGTTGATCTCCCCAGTGGTGCGCGCCGCACGACGGGTCACGGCATTGTCCGTGGCACCGGTGATGGCGGAGATGATCTCTTCCTGCGAGGTCGACTTGACCTCGAAGACGCCGTTGTTGCGGCCGAGCCGCAGTACGGCGACCTTGTCCGCCACCGCCTTCACATCGGCCATGTTGTGGCTGATGAGGAGCACGGCGAGGCCGCGCTCGCGCAGCCGCTCGACGAGGTCGAGGACCTGGGCGGTCTGCTCGACGCCGAGGGCGGCGGTGGGCTCGTCGAGGATGACCAGCTTGGGCTCGCCGAGCATCGAGCGGGCGATGGCCACGGTCTGGCGCTGACCGCCGGAGAGCGAGGCGATCGGGATGCGGACGCTGGGGATGCGGATGGACAGCGTGTCGAGGAGCTCGCGGGAGCGGCGCTCCATCTCGACCTCGTCCAGGACCGTGAACCTACGGATCTCCCGGCCCAGGTAGAGGTTGCCGACGACATCGATGTTGTCGCACAGCGCGAGGTCCTGGTACACCGTCGCGACGCCCAGGTTCTGGGCGTCGTGCGGCCTGTTGATCTGTACGGCCTGGCCTTCCCACTCGATGATGCCCTCATCGATGGGGTGCACGCCGGCGATCGTCTTGACCAGCGTGGACTTTCCGGCGCCGTTGTCGCCCACCAGGGCGACCACCTCACCGGCGTGGACCTCGAGCTCTACATCGGTGAGCGCCTGAACAGCACCGAATCGCTTCGAGACCCCGCGCAACGCCAGCACGGGCGTAGCGGACACGTGAACCATCTCCTTCGCCGCCTGACCCGGCGGGAGGTTGTGCAGAAAAATTTGGGGGGAATGTTCCGTCCGGCGCCCCGCTTAGCTTGCGGGGCTGTTGGTGCGGGGCGCCGGAGGAGTCCGGGTGGTGCGGTCCCCGTCTCCCCTGGAGGGAGCCGTGTAGGGGAATTCAAGAGCGAATTCCCCTACCTGGAAAGGGACTTGCGGCTACTTACTCAAGACCGATCTTCTTGCAGTCCGCGGCGTACGCCGAGGTGCAGATGTCGGACACCGTGTAGATGCCGTCCTTGATGACGGTGTCCTTGATGTTGTCCTTCGTCAGCGCGACGACGCCGATGATCTTGGACGGGATGCCCTTGTCGGACGGGCTGTCGACCTTGTCGGGCGCGACCGAGGCGAGGTCCTTGCCCTGGGCGACGGCGACGGCCAGCTCTGCGACGGTGTTGGCCTCTTCCGGGTAGGGCTTGTAGACGCTCATGTACTGCGTGCCGGACACGATGCGCTGCACACCCGCGAGCTCGGCGTCCTGGCCGGTCACCGGGACGTTGAGACCGGCGGCCTTGAGGGCGGTGATGATACCGCCGGCCATGCCGTCGTTGGCGGAGTAGACGCCGATGACGTTCTTCTTGCCCAGGGCCGAGATCGCCGCCTCCATGTTGGCGTTGGCGTTCTCCGGCTTCCAGTCCTTGGTGTCGTACTCCTTGCCGATGTTCACCTTGCCGTCGAGGACGGAGTGAGCGCCCTTCTTGAACAGGGCGGCGTTCGGGTCGGTGACCGCACCGTTCATCATGACGATCTTGCCGGACTTGGCCTTGGTGCCGAGCGCCTTGAGGAGGGCCTCACCCTGGGTCTTGCCGACGGTCTCGTTGTCGAACGAGGTGTAGGCGCTGATCGGGCCCTGGGCCAGACGGTCGTAGGCGACGACCGGGATACCGGCGTCCTTGGCCTTCTGGACCGAGTTCTTGATGGCCGCAGAGTCCACCGCGTCGACGATCAGCACGTCCACCTTGTTGGTGATCATGGTGTCGACCTGCTGGTTCTGCGTGCTGGCGTCCTGCTTGGCGTTGGCGTAGACGACCGTGCCCTTGTTGTTCGTGAGCTCCTTGACCTTCTTCTCGATCAAGGGGCGGTCGAACTTCTCGTAACGCGCGGTCTGGTTCTCGGGGAGAAGGAGACCGACCTTGATGTTGTCGCCCTTGCTGGCGGAGCCGGAGGACTCGGCCTTGTCACCGGATTCCTTCGCACTGCCACAGGCGGCGAGGGAAACTGCCATCGCACTGGCGGCGACGGCAAAGGCGGCACGACGCATACGCGTGTTCACTTCAGAAACCTCCCTGACGAGGCCGCGTCGTTGCGGCCGAGGTGGCTGGAAGTCAACTCGGCCGCACGTGCGACGTCAAGAAGTAAATCCTTAACGGGTTGGCAACGGTGCCATCCGTTCTCTAAGTGAAGGCAGGTGCCGCCGTAGCGAGCGAACCGTCCAAAAGGGTCGAATCACCCATCTCGCTGAGCGCGAGAGCGAGTGCTCCGAGCACCTCCGCACGGCCTCCAAGTGCCCCCGGGAGAACAGACAGTTGACGTGCCGCGCTGGGGATCGCGTAGCGGCCGACAGACTCCCTGATCGGGCCGAGCACCAGCTCACCGGCCTCGGCGAGATCACCACCAAGGACCACTCGGCTCGGATTCAGCAGATTGCAGAGATTGGCGACTCCACTGCCGATGTGTCGGCCGACGTCGGCGATCACCCGACGACAGCCCGGGTCTCCGTCCCTGGCCAGCCGCACGACGCCTTCCATGGTCAGGTCGGTGCCGTGGCTCGACTGGAGCAACGGAAGTACGTAGCGCGCCGCCGTGAACGTCTCCAGACATCCCCGGTTCCCGCAGCGGCAGACGGGACCGGATTCATCAAGTGTAATATGTCCGATTTCTCCCGCAGTCCCACCGGGCCCGCGGTAGATCTTCCCGTCTATCACCAGACCGGCCCCGACACCGCTCGCGACCTTTATGTATGCAAGATCACGCACGCCTCTGCCGCTGCCCCAGACCAGCTCGCCCAGTGCACCCAGATTGGCGTCGTTGTCCACGTGCACCGGCACGCCGAGCCGCCCCCGCAGCTCCTCGGCGGGCTTGGTGCCGGTCCAGCCCGGCAGGATCGCGGTGGAGCCCAGGGTGCCGGACTCGACGTCGATCGGTCCGGGCACGCCGAGGCCGATCCCGGCGATCTTGGAGCGGTCCACGCCGGTCGCCGCGATCAGGCGGTTGACCAGCTCTTCCGCCCGGTCGAAGCCCTGCGTCGAGGAGGCGTCCACGTCCAGCGGCTCGGACTCCTCGGCCAGCACCTGGTGGGCGAGGTTCCCGACCGCGACGCGCAGATGCGTGTGTCCGAAGTCGACGCCTATCACGATGCCGGCGTCCCCGCTCAGGGACACGCTGCGGGCTCTGCGACCGCCGGCCGAGGTGGGTGTGACCTCGACGGTTCCGCCGTCCTTCAACTCCCGGACGATGTTGGAGACCGTGGCGGCCGACAGGCCCGTGGTCCTGGCGATCTCCGCCTGCGTGAGCGACCCGGCCAGCCGGACGGCCCGGACCACCCGTTCCAGGTTGGCTCGGTGCAGTGACGACTGCGACCCCGGAGTCTCCACGACGACCTCCTGCGCACGGGACCGCTTCGATGAGGCCCCGTCTATGTCCAACTAGTGAACTCTAAGCTGAGCCGTTCGGGTCGCCTCCCGTCAAGAGGTTGAACCGGATCGGGGTACGCGCCCCCACACGTGCGCGCGCCGCCCCCCGGGCCGGGGGGCGGCGCGCGCACGGGCGACTGCGGAGCGCTACTTCAGCGTCGCAGAGGTCAGTCCGGCCTGCACCTGGCGCTGGAAGGACAGGTAGACCACCAGCATCGGGATCATGGCGATCGTGACGCCCGCGAAGAGAACGGGCAGGTCGGAGGCGTACCCCTGTTGCTGTTGCAGCTGGATGAGGCCCTGGGTGAGGACGTAGCGCTCCGGATCGCCGCCCTTCTGCGGCTGCATCAGCACCGTCGGCAGGATGAACTGGTTCCACTGGCCGAGGGTGTTGAAGATGCCGACGCTGATCAGGCCCGGCTTCGCCATCGGCAGCATGACCTGGAAGAACGTCCGGGTGTGCGAGGCCCCGTCCAGCACCGAGGCCTCGTAGACCGCCGTCGGCAGCGTTCGGAAGAAGGCGTGCATGAAGAACACCGTGAACGGCATCGAGTAGGCGATGTAGACGAGGATCAGACCCTGGTACGTGTTCAGCATGTCCAGCCGCTTGACCATGAAGAACAGCGGGACCAGGGCCAGGAACACGGGGAACATCGCGCCCGCGACGAAGAAGTAGTACAGCAGGCGGTTGCCCCAGAACTCGTAGCGGGCCAGCACGTACGCCGCCATCGAACCGAGCAGCATCGTCAGCGGTACCGAGAAGACCAGCACGATGACTGTGTTGATGAAGTAGTCGCCGATGCCCTTGTCCCAGGCACGGGAGAAGACGCTCAAGGACCAGTGCTGCGGCCACCCGAAGGCGGAGCCGCCGATCTGGGTGTCGGTCTTGAAGGAGCTGAGCACGAGCCACAGCAGCGGCAGCACGATCAGCAGGCCCCACAGGGCGAGGAAGCCGTGCGAGAAGACGTTCAGCACGGTGCCTTCGCCGCGCCCCTCGCCGGGATCCGTCGGGGTCTTGCCGACCGTGGGCCGGGGCGGGACCGAACCGCCCGTGGGGGTCGTCTCCTTGAGAGGTGCGCTCATCGTCGTCTCTTCCGCTCAGTACTCGATGCGGTCGCGGCGGGTGGCGCGCAGCGTGACCACGGACAGGACCAGGGTCAGGAGGAGCATCACGACGCCCATGGCGCAGGCGTAGCCGCTCTTCCCGTAGTAGAGGAAGTTGCGCATCATCACGGTGGCCATGACCTCGCTGTCGTGGTCGGGGCCGCCGCCGTACGCGCCCATGTTCGCGGTCATCGAGGAGACCAGGACGAACATGTCCATCGCCACGATGCCCAGGTACACCCAGGCGGTCTGTACGGAGTCCCACAGCAGGGGCAGGGTGATGCGGAAGAAGGACTGGGAGCGGCCCGCGCCGTCGATCAGGGCGGCCTCGTAGATGTCCCGCGGAATGGACTGCATGGCGGCCGAGAACAGCACCAGATAGAAGCCGACGCCGTGCCAGACGACGACCAGCATCAGCGCCCACAGAACGAGGTTGGGCTCGTTGAGCCATTCCACCGGATTCTGTGAGTCGACCAGCCCGATCTTCGTCAGGACGCCGTTGAGCAGGCCGCCTTCGTCACTGCGGTAGATCGCGTTGAACAGCACCGCGAGAATCGCGAGCGAGAGGACCTGCGGGAAGAAGTAGATGATTTTGTAGAACTTGGATCCGGCGACGCCCTCGACACCGCCGGCGCGTGATCGCCCGCCCGCGTTCAGCATGAAGGCGAAGAAGAGGGCGAGCAGAATGGTGATCACCGGGATGAACACCAGGAACAGGATGTTGTGCCAGATCGCCTTCAGGAAGATGTCGTCCTGGAAGAGCGCCTTGTAGTTGTCGAGACCGACGAAATTGAAGGTCTGCGACTCGCCCTGCCAGTCGGTGAGCGAATAGCCGAACGTCTGGATGTACGGCCAGATGACGAAGATCAGATAGAGCGCCACGGGGGCGAAGAGAAATCCCGCGACGAACCTGTACTGCCCTTTGCGCATTGGCGTTCCTGCCCCTGATGCTCCGGTCGGCACCCACGCCCCCCGAGGGGGACGCGGGTGCCGGACGACGTGCTGCCCCTGCTAGTCGCGGTGGTTCTTCTTCGAGGCCGGGTCCTTGGCCTGCTTGTCGACCGCGGCCTGGCAGCGCTTGAGCCACTCCTTGGGCTGGATGCGCTTGGCCATCAGCTCGTTGGACGCGGCCTCGATGGCGGTGCCCATCTCGCTGTACCACTCGGTGTAGAGGAAGCGGAAGGTGTTGTCGCCGGCGGCCGTGGACGCCTCGACCGTGGACTGGGTGCCCGGGCGCAGCTTGACGCTCGGGTCGACGCCGTCCTTGAGGATGGTCAGCGAGTTGGCCTCCTTGGCGAACGTCGTCGACCACTCCTTGGAGAGCATCAGCCGCATGAACTCCTTGGCGCCGGCCAGGTTGCCGGCCTTCTTCGGGATGATGAAGGGCTCGCCGGAGCCGGCCCGGATCGCCTCGAAGGGGAGCTCGCTGTCGGGCAGCAGGGGCATCGGCATGAACTTCATGTCGAAGTCCGTCGGCGTCTGCTTGAGCTGCTCGTTCTCCAGCCAGGAACCGCAGGTGATGAAGGCGGCCTTGTACTGGTTCCAGCGGGTCTGCGACTCGGTGTGGGTCAGGCCGTTGGTGCCGGGCATCAACAGGCCCTTCTCGACGACCTCGTAGATCGCCTCGACACCCGCCTGCGCCGCCTCGGACCCCACGAAGGCATTGGGTTCGAGGTTGTCGATCGCCTTCATGGCGTCCAGACCGCCCTTCTTGGCGATCAGGTCCATGATGGCGACGTTGATGTAGTACGGGTACTTGCCCTGGTGGGCGAGCCCGCCGATGCCGTCCTTCTTGGCGGCCTGACAGACGGCGATGAAGTCGTCCCAGGTCTTCGGCTCCTCCCAGCCCTTCTCCTTGAAGAGCTTGCCGGAGTACCACAGACCCCACACCGTGTAGATGTAGTTGAGGGCGACGATCTTGCCCTCCTGCAGGCCCGGGTCGAGCGTGCCCGGGATGACGGTGTCGCGCACCTTCTTGGACGGGTCGTCGACCGAGGGGGCGTCCAGGACCACGGCGAGGTCGAGGAGTTGGCCGTTGCGGTTGAGGACGTCGATCTTGATCTGCTGGGCGCCGGAGTCGTCGACGATGTCCGGCGGGGTGCCGCCGTTGAAGCGCGGCTGGAGCTTGCCGGTGATCTCCTGGGTGCCGGTGTGGGTGGAGGTGATGCCCCACTTCTTCTTGAAGCTGGCCTCCCACGCCTTGGCGTAGTCGTCGCCGTAACCGCCCTTGAAGACGACCACGTCGAGCTTGGTGCCCTTTTTCACCCCGAACGGGTTCGACTTGGACGTCTTGCCCTGGCTGTCGTTGTCGCCCGAGTCGTCGTCCCCGCCACCGCTGGCACACGCCGACAGGAAGCTCATCGTGGGGACGGCGATCAGACCCAGTGCGGCAGACCGCCGGATCAGATCGCGACGGCCGACACCCGCCGCATCGTTGTGGTCGGAACCGCTGTTCTCGGCGGAAGTGGATCCCATGCTCAAGTCCTCGCCTTCTCCAGGACTCAGGCGGTGAACCGGATCCTCCCGGCACCGCGGTCAGGTCAAGCAGGGTCGTGCAGGAGTAACGAATCATGCCGTGCGGATCATGATGAACGCATCGGGTGAATCGCCGACAGGTATAGTCCACTTCCCGCCAACGGAGCAAGATCGAATGCAAGGTTGGCCGTTGGTCTTATCCGAGTTGAGACCTCGCGGAAATATGAGCCCCCCGTGGGCGCCTTGCCGGAAAAATCCGCGACATAGGCCCCGAATGCCACACTCAACACCCTTGACATCGCTGGTCACTTGGCCCACTACTGGGTTCTGCGCCTGGAAGGTGACAACGTTGTCCGATCGCGCAGGGAGGGTGCCGGAGATGGTGCGGTACAGAACGAGACACAGATGGGGAACAGCGGTCGTGCTGACGGCCGCTTTTGCATTGGCGGTGGGATCTCAGGGGGCGGCGACAGCGCTCACCGCGAAGCCCCCGGCCGCCGACCGGGAGTTCTCGTCCTCCTTCGAGGCGGGTGATCCGGCGCCGGACTGGCTGAACACGGTCGACACCGCGCCCGACGGATCCAAGCGGGCCTCGGGCGTCGACGGCGGCTACAGCACCGGCATCCCGGGCAACGTGTCCGACCACGTCACGGACGTGCGGGCCAGTTCGGAGAACACGAACGGCGGCGAGGTGAAGGAGAACCTCGTCGACGGCGAGGCCGGCACCAAGTGGCTGACCTTCGCGCCCACCGGCTGGGTCGAGTTCGACCTCGACAAGCCGGCCAAGATCGTGACGTACGCGCTTACTTCGGCCAACGACTTCGACGAGCGCGACCCGAAGGACTGGACCCTGCAGGGCTCCACCGACGGCAAGGACTGGAAGACCGTCGACACCCGCACCGGTGAGACGTTCTCCGAGCGCTTCCAGACCAAGTCGTACGACCTCGCCGAGCCGGCCGAGTACCAGCACTTCCGGCTGGACATCACCAAGAACAACGGCGCCTCGGACATCCTGCAACTGGCCGACGTGCAGTTCTCCACCGGCGGCAGCGGCGGCCCGGTGCCGCAGGACATGCTGACGCTGGTCGACCGCGGCCCGGCCGGCTCGCCGACCGCGAAGGCGGGCGCCGGCTTCACCGGCAAGCGCGCGCTGCGGTACGCGGGGCGCCACACCGCCGACGGGCAGGCGTACTCGTACAACAAGATCTTCGATGTGAACGTGTCCGTGCGGCGTGACACCGAGCTGTCGTACCGGATCTTCCCGTCGATGGCGGACGGTGACCTCGACTACGACGCCACGAACGTCTCCGTCGACCTGGCCTTCACCGACGGCACCTACCTCAGCGACCTGGGCGCGACCGATCAGCACGGCTTCGGTCTGACGCCGAAGGCGCAGGGGGCCGCGAAGATCCTCTACGTCAACCAGTGGAACAACGTGGTCTCGGGGATCGGGTCGGTCGCGTCCGGCAAGACCGTCGACCGCATCCTGGTGGCGTACGACTCCGCGAAGGGCCCGGCGAAGTTCCGCGGCTGGCTGGACGACCTCACGATCGACAAGGCGGCGCCGGCGAAGCCGAAGGCCCATCTGTCGGACTACGCCCTCACCACCCGTGGCACCAACTCCAGCGGCGGCTTCTCGCGCGGCAACAACTTCCCCGCGACCGCCGTGCCGCACGGCTTCAACTTCTGGACGCCGGTGACCAACGCGTCGTCGCTGAGCTGGCTGTACGACTACGCACGCGCCAACAACGACGACAACCTGCCGACGATCCAGGCGTTCAGCGCTAGCCATGAACCGAGCCCCTGGATGGGCGACCGGCAGACCTTCCAGGTGATGCCCTCGGCGGCCTCCGGAACTCCGGACACCGGCCGTGAGGCACGGGAGTTGGCCTTCAAGCACGAGAACGAGACCGCGCGGCCGTACTACTACGGCGTGACGTTCGAGAACGGTCTCAAGACCGAGATGACGCCGACCGACCACGCGGCGACGATGCGCTTCACCTTCCCCGGTGACGACGCGAGCGTGCTCTTCGACAACGTCACCGACCAGGCCGGGCTCACGCTCGACCCGGCGACCGGCACCTTCACCGGCTACTCGGACGTCAAGTCGGGGCTGTCGACCGGCGCGACCCGGCTGTTCGTCTACGGCACCTTCGACAAGCCCGTGAAGGACGGTTCGTCCACCGGGGTCAAGGGGTACATGAAGTTCGACGCCGGCGCCGACCGCACGGTGACGCTGCGCATCGCCACCTCGCTGATCAGCATCGACCAGGCCAAGGACAACCTGCGCCAGGAGATCCCGGACGGCACGTCCTTCGACTCGGTCAAGAAGAAGGCCCAGCGCACCTGGGACAGGATCTTCGACAAGGTCGAGGTGGAGGGTGCCACGCAGGACCAGCTGACCACGCTGTACTCCAGCATGTACCGGCTGTACCTGTACCCCAACTCCGGCTTCGAGAAGGTCGGTTCGAAGTACCAGTACGCGTCCCCGTTCTCGCCGATGCCGGGGCCCGACACCCCGACGCACACCGGCGCGAAGATCGTGGACGGCAAGGTGTACGTCAACAACGGCTTCTGGGACACCTATCGGACCACCTGGCCGGCGTACTCCTTCCTGACGCCCTCTCAGGCGGGCGAGATGGTCGACGGGTTCGTGCAGCAGTACAAGGACGGCGGCTGGACCTCGCGCTGGTCCTCCCCCGGCTACGCGGACCTGATGACCGGCACCTCCTCGGACGTGGCCTTCGCGGACGCGTACGTCAAGGGCGTCCACTTCGACGCCAAGTCGGCCTATGACGCGGCCGTGAAGAACGCGACCGTCGTGCCGCCGTCGTCCGGTGTGGGCCGCAAGGGCATGGCGACCTCGCCGTTCCTCGGCTACACCAGCACCGACACCGGCGAGGGCTTCTCCTGGGCGATGGAGGGCTACGTCAACGACTACGGCATCGCGCAGATGGGCAAGGCCCTCTACAAGAAGACCGGCGAGAAGCGCTACAAGGAGGAGTCGGAGTACTTCCTCAACCGCGCCCAGGACTACGTGAACCTCTACGACTCCCAGGCCGGCTTCTTCCAGGGCAAGGACGCCAAGGGCAACTGGCGCGTCGACTCCGCCAAGTACGACCCCAAGGTGTGGGGTTACGACTACACGGAGACCGACGGCTGGGGCTACGCCTTCACCGCGCCGCAGGACAGCCGGGGGCTCGCCAACCTGTACGGCGGCCGCGGCGCCCTCGGGGACAAGCTCGACGAGTACTTCTCGACCCCCGAGACGGCCTCGCCCGAGAACGTCGGTTCCTACGGCGGTGTCATCCACGAGATGACGGAGGCGCGCGACGTGCGCCTGGGCCAGTACGGGCACTCCAACCAGGTCGCCCACCATGTCATCTACATGTACGACGCGGCCGGCGAGCCCTACAAGGCGCAGAAGAACGTCCGCGAGGTGCTCTCCCGCCTCTACACCGGCAGCGAGATCGGGCAGGGCTATCACGGCGACGAGGACAACGGCGAGCAGTCGGCCTGGTACCTCTTCTCCGCGCTCGGCTTCTACCCGCTGGTGATGGGCAGCGGCGAATACGCCATCGGCTCCCCGCTGTTCAAGAAGGTCACGGTGCATCTGGAGAACGGCGAGGACCTCGTCGTCAAGGCACCGAAGAACAGCGACAAGAACATCTACGTGCAGGGCCTGAAGGTCAACGGCCGCAACTGGACGTCGACTTCGCTCCCGCACTCGCTGCTGGAGGAGGGCGGGGTGCTCAACTTCGACATGGGGTCGAAGCCGTCCTCGTGGGGCACCGGCAAGAACGCGGCGCCCGTGTCGATCACCCAGGACGACAAGGCGCCGACGCCGCGTGCGGACGTGCTGAAGGGTGACGGGGCGCTGTTCGACAACACCTCGGCGACGAGCGCGACGGTGACGTCGGTCGATCTGCCGGTCACCGACAGCACGAAGGGCCTCCAGTACACGCTGACCTCGTCCGCCGACCACACCAAGGCACCGACCGGCTGGACGCTCCAGGGCTCCGACGACGGGACCACGTGGAAGACGCTCGACAAGCGGTCCGGCCAGTCCTTCACCTGGGACCGGCAGACCCGGGCGTTCAGCGTGGGCTCGCCGGGTACGTACGGGAAGTACCGCCTGGTGTTCGACGCCGAGGCGGTGGTCTCGGAGGTCGAACTGCTCTCGTGAGCCGCTGAGTTGGGGGTCGCATGCCGCTTCCCGTGCCCGTACCGCCCGAGGGTGTGGACCCGGCCTGGCTGCCGGAGCAGGCGTTCCGGCCGCTCGGCACCCGGCGGGTCCTGATCCGTGGATCGGGTCCGCTGGTGGACACGGTGCACGGGGAGGTGGCGGCGGCCTGTGAACGGTTCGGGGGACGCGTCGATCGTGACGCGTCCCCCGAACCGTTCGACCTGTCACTGGAGTTGACCGGCACGGACGCCGCCGAGGCGTTCACGTTCGAGCGCGGCGCCGGCCGTACGACCGTCACCGCGTCCGGCCCGTCCGGGCTGCTGTACGGCCTCTTCCACGTCGTACGGCTCGGCGAGGCCGCCTTCCGCGGCGAACACCGACGCGAGCGCCACAGCCCGGCGTTGACGCTGCGGATGCTGGACCACTGGGACAACGTGGCCGTGCACCCGGTCATGGGGCAGGTGGAGCGGGGCTATGCGGGCGGCTCGCTGTTCTGGGCCGACGGGCGGGCCCGGGGCGACCTGGAGCGCGTGCGGGCCTACGGGAGGCTGCTGGCGGCCTGCGGGATCAACGCCGTGGCCGTGAACAACGTCAACGTGCACGCGACCGAGGCGCACCTGCTGACCGACCGGATCGGTGAAGTGGCGGACATCGCGGGCGCGTTGCGGCCGTACGGCATCCGCACGCACCTGTCGGTCACCTTCGCTGCGCCGATGGTGCTCGGGGGCCTTGCGACCGCCGACCCGCTCGACGAGGGCGTGCGGGAGTGGTGGGCCGGGGCGACGGCGCAGGTGTACGAGGCGATACCCGACTTCGGCGGGTACGTGGTGAAGGCCGACTCGGAGGGGCAGCCGGGGCCGTTCGCGTACGGGCGCAGTCACGCGGACGGCGCGAACATGCTGGCCGCCGCGCTCGCCCCGCACGGCGGCACCGTGCACTGGCGGGCCTTCGTCTACGACCACCGCCAGGACTGGCGGGACCGGACCACGGACCGGGCACGGGCCGCGTACGACCATTTCGTGCCGCTGGACGGGGAGTTCGCCCCGAACGCGGTGCTCCAGGTGAAGCACGGACCGATGGACTTCCAGGTACGGGAGCCGGTCTCGCCGCTGATCGGCGCGATGCCGCACACCCGGCTCGCGGTGGAGCTGCAGGCCACCCAGGAGTACACCGGGCAGCAGCGACACGTGTGCTGGCTCGGGCCGATGTGGAGCGAGGTGCTGCGGCTGCGGCCCGAAGAGGGCGCGTCCGTCGGGGAGTTGGCGCGCGGCGGCCTGGTGGCCGTGTCCAACGTCGGCGACGACCCGTTCTGGACCGGCCATCCGCTCGCCCAGGCCAACCTCTACACCTTCGGCGGACTCGCCTGGAGCCCGCAGGCGGACCCGGGGCAACTCCTGGACGAGTGGGTCGGGTTGACGTACCCAGGGGCCTCCACGGGGCTGTGGGAGGCGTTACGGAAGGTACTGAGCGGGTCCTGGCGGACGTACGAGAAGTACACCGCGCCGCTCGGGGTGGGCTTCATGGTGCAGCCGGGGCACCACTACGGGCCGAGCGTGGACGGATACGAGTACAGCCCGTGGGGGACATACCACTTCGCCGACCGGGACGGCGTCGGCGTCGACCGGAGCGCGGCGACCGGCACGGGGTACGCGGGGCAGTACACCAAGGCGTGGGCCGAGGTGTACGAGTCGCCGGAGACCTGCCCGGACGAACTGCTGCTGTTCTTCCACCATGTGCCGTACGGGCACGAGTTGAAGAGCGGGAAGACCGTGATCCAGCACATCTACGACACGCACTTCGAGGGCGTGGCGGAGGTGGAGGCGGCTATGGAGGTGTGGAACTCGCTTGCCGGGCTGGTGGATCCGGCGCGCCATGCGCGGGTGGCGGAGCGGTATGCGGAGCAGCTCCGGAGCGCCCGCGAATGGCGCGATCAGATCAACAGCTACTTCTTCCGGAAGTCGGGGGTGCCGGACGCGGCGGGGCGGGTCATCCACTGATCCCTTGGTTCCGTTGCCCCCTCGACTCAACGGCTCAGGGTCGTCTCCTGGTCCATGTGCGACAGCTTCTCGGGGTTGCGCACGGCGTAGAGGCCGGTGACGAGGCCGTCGTCGATGCGCACCGCCAGTACGGTGTCGACCTCGCCGTCGAACCGGAAGACCAGCGCCGGGAAGCCGTTGACCTGCGCCAGGCCCAGCTGCGCGTCGGTGACCCGGCCCAGCCCGGTGGCCAGCAGCCGGCCCACCTTGTCGGCGCCCACGACGGGCTTCAGGACGGCCTGCTTGACCCCGCCGCCGTCGCCGAGGAAGACGACGTCCGGGGCGAGGATGTCGAGCAGGCTCTGCAAGTCACCGGTGTTGGCGGCCCGTTGGAACGCGTCGAGCGCGTGCCGGGTCTCGATCGCGGAGACGGCCCCGCGCGGCCGGCGCGAAGCGACGTGCGCCCGCGCCCGGTGCGCGATCTGGCGGACCGCGGCCGGGGTCTTGTCGACGGCCCCGGCGATCTCGTCGTAGTCGAGGTCGAACACCTCGCGCAGCACGAACACCGCCCGCTCGGTGGGCGCGAGGGTCTCAAGCACCAGCAGCATCGCCATCGAGACGCTGTCGGCCAGCTCGACGTCCTCGGCCACGTCCGGGGCGGTCAGCAGCGGCGCGGGCAGCCAGGAGCCGACGTAGGACTCCTTGCGGCGGGCGAGCGTGCGCAGCCGGCTCAGCGCCTGGCGGGTGGTGATCCGGACCAGGTAGGCGCGCTGGTCACGCACCGTGTCCAGGTCGACACCTGACCACCGCATCCAGGTCTCCTGGAGGACGTCCTCGGCGTCGGCGGCCGAGCCGAGCATCTCGTAGGCGACGGTGAACAGCAGGTTGCGGTGGGCGACGAACGCCTCGGTGGCCGTGTCCTGCGTGGGCTCGCTGTTCTCGCTCATCACCGGCTGCTCCTGCCTGCTCGTTCTCGACGATGTCACGCGCACAAGACGCCGGCCACCGCACTCCTGTGACACCCCGAAGCGGTGGCGTACGTCACACGGCCGCCCTGTCACACGGAGCGGGGCGCCGGCATCTCTTGTGCATCCGACGCAGCGCAGCACAGCGCATCGCGACGCCACGAGTGAGGACGAGATCATGGAAGCCCGATTCAACCTGTTCGAGAACGAGATCTCCGCCAAGTTCGCCAAGCGGTTCGCCAACAGCAGCCTGGTGATCGAGCAGTCGCCGCTGCCCAAGTCCACCCAGGAGCTGGTGTCGCTGCGCGCGAGCCAGATCAACGGGTGCGGCTGGTGCGTCGACTACCACACCAAGGAGATGGCGGCGGCCGGTGAGACCTCGGTCCGGCTGATGCTGGTGGCCGCGTGGCGCGAGTCCACCGTGTTCACCGAGGCCGAGCAGGCCGCGCTGGCCTTCGCCGAGGAGGGCACCAGGATGGCGGACGCTCAGTTGGGTGTGTCCGACGAGACCTGGGACCTGGTGCGCAAGCACTACGACGACGACCAACTCGCCGCGCTGGTCTGCCTGGTGGCCCTGATCAACGCGGCCAACCGGCTCGCCGTGATCGTGCACCAGAAGGGCGGCTCCTACGAGGTCGGCATGTTCGCCGCCTCGAACTGAAGGAGCAGGATCACCACGCCGAGCGGGTCGAGGAGCAGCGGTTCCCCCTCCTCGACCCGCTTGCCGGTCAGCAGGTCGGTCGCGGGGGTGTGCGCGGTCAACCGCGCAGGTTCCGGGGCGTGGTTGAGCAGGAAGAGGAGACGGGTGCCGTCGGGGGCGACCCGGGTCGACGTCTCCACGGCGGGGTGGTCCGCGTACGGGCCGAGCAGCCCGTGCCGGTCGAGGACCCGGCGTACGACCGCGTCGACGCCCGGCTGGTCCAGCGCGGTGGCCACGTACCAGCCCTCGCCCGCGCCGAAGCGGTGCCGGGTGACCGCCGGGGTGCCCGCGTAGAAGTCGGCGCCGTACGTGCCGACCGGCTCGGCGTCGCACGGCAGCACGATCTCGAAGACGAGCCGGGCCTCGCAGCTCAACTCCCCCAGCCGCACGGGCTGTACGACGTCCGGCGGACGGGCGTCCCACTCGTCGACCCGGATGCCCATGAGGGGTGCGAGCGGTCCGGGGACGTCGGTGAGGAACGCGCGGTCGTGCTCGTCGACCCGGCCGGACAGGAACGTCGTCAGGACGGTGCCGCCGCGCGACGCGACGGTTTCGAGACGGGTGGCGAGGTCGCCCTTGACCATGTGCAGGACGGGCGCGAGCACCACGTCGTACGGGGTGAGGTCGGCGGTGTGCGGGACGACGTCGACGTCGGCGCCGGCCTCGCGGGCGGCCCGGTAGTAGGCGTGGACGACCTCGACGTAACGGACGTGCCGGGAAGGGCCGTCGGAGATCTCCAGGGCCCACCAGCTGTCCCAGTCGAAGAGAAGGGCGGTACGCGCGGGTGTCCGGGCGCCCAGGGTCGCACCGCCGAGCAGCTCCAACTCCCTTCCGGTCTCAGCCACTTCACGGAAGACGCGGGTGTCGTCGCGGCCCGCGTGGCCGATGACCGCCCCGTGGTACTTCTCGCAGGCTCCACGGGAGGCGCGCATCTGGAAGTAGAGGGCCGCGTCGGCGCCGTGGGCGATGGACTGGAAGGTGGCGAGGCGGAGTTCGCCGGGGCGGCGCAGCGGGTTGACGTCACGGCAGGCCGTCGTCGACGGGGTCTGTTCCATCAGCCAGAAAGGGGCGCCGTCCTTGAGCCCCCGCATCAGGTCGTGGGCGAGGGCGGCCCGGGTCGGCGGGGCGTCCAGGGGCGGGTAGTTGTCCCAGGAGGCGAGGTCGAGGTGGGGTGCCCAGCGGTGGTAGTCGAGCGGGCGGTACAGGCCCATGAAGTTGGTGGTGACGGGCCTGTCCGGGTCGTGCCGACGGATCGCCTCCTTCTCGGCGAGGAAGCAGCCGAGCAGGGCGTCGGTGGTGAAGCGGAGGTAGTCCAGGGTGATGCCCTGGAAGGCGGTGTGGTCGGTGCCGCGCCAGTGCTCGGTGAGTGCGCTCGGCGGCTCGATCTGGTCCCAGTCGGTGTAGCGGTGCGACCAGAAGGTGGTCCACCAGGCGTCGTTGAGGGCGTCGAGAGTGCCGTGCCGGTCGCGCAGCCAGTCCCGGAAGGCGTCGGCGCACAGGTCGCAGTAACAGGCGCCGCCGTACTCGTTGTTGAGGTGCCAGGCGATCAACGTCGGGTGCTCGGCGTACCGTTCGGCCAGCCGTCCCGCCAACGCGGTGGCCGCCGTCCGGTACGCCGGTGAGCTGGGGCAGAAGTTGTGCCGCTGGCCGTAGCGGTGGCGGCGCCCCTCGAAGTCGGTGCGGTTGACCTCGGGGTGGCGTTTGGCGAGCCAGGGCGGGAGGGCGGCCGTGCCGGTGGCCAGGCAGACCTGGCGGCCCTCGGCGGCGGCGCGGTCGAGGATGCGGTCGAGGACGGTGAAGTCGTAGGTGTCCTCGGCGGGTTGGGTGAGGGACCAGGCGAAGACGCCGACGGTGAGGGTGTCGATCCCGGCCCGGCCGAACAGTCGATGATCCTCGTCCCACACCTCCTCGGGCCACTGCTCCGGGTTGTAGTCACCGCCGTACCGGATCTTGTCCGTCATGCCGTGAAGTCCTCCTCGGTCTCGACGATCACCGAACGGCTGCTGTGCAGCAGGGACATGAGCAGCGGGGCGGCCAGCAGCGCGGGCAACGCCTCGGTCAGCAGGGCGGTACCGGTGGCGGCCAGGACGAGCAACGAGGCTGCGGCGAGGGTGGCGCGGGCGTGCCGGACGAGGAAGTACGCGGCGAGGCGGGCGGTGTCACGGGCACGGAACGTGAAGAGCGAGGTGAGGACGAGGGCGTGGGCGCCCCAGAGGAGGGACGCGATCCCGACGGCCGCGAGCAGCACGGCCCACCAGCCGGGCAGGCCGGTGGCGGCGAAGTGGGTGAGCGTGAAGCCGATGACCGTGAGCCAGGCGAGCAGCGGTGTCCAAAGCTTCAGGGCGGGGAGGGCGTTGAGCCGCCAGCCGCGTGCGTACGCGCGGGCCGGGTGGAGGTCGGTGAGGTCGCGGGTGCGGTGGTGCAGGGCGTAGAGGGCGGCGGAGAGGGCCGGGCCGAGGGGGAGCAGGCAGCCGGCGGCAAGGGGGAGGTTGGCGGGGTCGGGGCCGAGGAGCAGCAGGCCCGCGAGGCCTGGGGAGGAGGAGGCGAGGAGGAGGGCCTCGATGGTGAGGAGGGTGTGGATCAGGGCGGCGGCTCGGGAGAGGGGGCCTGTGCCGAAGGAGGGCGATGCGGTGGAGGCCCTGCGGGGCGGCCCGGCGTGGGCGGCGGGCGTCGACTCCGGCCGACTACCCGCTTCCCAGGTAGCGCCGCCAACTGCCGTACGCGCGCCGCTCATTGCGGCTCCCTCCCCAGCAACCGCCCCTCGTCCCACCACTCCGGCGCCTCCTCCTCGACAGGGCTGAGCTCGACGAGGGTCACCTCGTGGCGGGCGAGCGTGAGGGCGAGATCCACTCGTCCGTCCTCGACCGGAAGCCGCTCGTGACGTCGTCCCGGCTCCGACGCCTCGTGGAGTACGTCGAGTTGGTGCCGCCGGGGCGAGCGCGGGCTGCCCATCCGTTGCCACGCGGTGCGCGCGTTGCCGTGCTCTTCGTCCACCGTGGAGCGGAGCGCGAACGCCTCCCCCGCGCCGATCGGGACGGACAGCCGCAGGGTGTGCCGCTCGGGGCCGGGGGTCTCGCCGGTCGGGTCGACCGGAGCCCAGGCGAGGACGGTGACCCGACCATCGGCGTGCCGGGTCACCAGGTGGTCCTCGCCCCGGGTCAGCAACTCCTCGCCCATGCGGGCCAGGAACGCGTACAGGTGGTACGTCGGCTTCTTGACCTGGCGGTGGGTGAGGAGGCCGAAGCCGCCGTGGAAGAGCGCGGTCGGGACGCCGGCCTCCTCGAACATGTCACTGAACGTCCAGTACGAGAAGGAGTCGGCGTGGTCGGCGCCGGCGGCCAGCACCGGAGCGAGGTAGGCGGCGTGGAAGGCGGTGTCGTGGATCGGGTTGTCGGGGCGGTAGGAGGAGTTGAACTCGGTGATGTGGACGGGGAGTTCGGCGAGCCGCGTGCCCTTCAGCCGGTCGCGGGGCGTGGCGAACTGGGCCAGCAGGTCGGACACCGGGGCGAGGGTCTGGTGGACGCCGAACGGGACGTGCTGGGCGGGACCGGAGCTGTACGCGTGCTTGGACACGAAGTCGACCGGCACGTCCCGGTGTTCGGCGAACTCGGCGAAGCGGTCGAGCCACTCGTCGGCGCCGGGTGAGATCGCCGGGCCGCCGACCTGGAGTCCCGCGTCCACCTCCTTCACGGTGTGCGCGGTGACCTCGTAGAGCCGGTGGTACGCCGACTCGTCCGCGTCCTGCCAGAAGTCGGGGAGATTGGGTTCGTTCCAGACCTCGATGGGCCAGGTCCGCACCTCGTCGAGGCCGTAGCGGTCGACGAGGTGGGTGAGGGTGACCCGCACGAGGGCGGCCCACTCCTGGTGCGAGCGGGGTGGGGTGACGTTGCCGCGCCACCAGAACACGGTCTGCTCCCCCGACGCCAACTCACCCGGCATGAAGCCGAGTTCGAGGAACGGGCGGATGCCCAGCTCCAGGTAGGCGTCGATCACCTGGTCGACGTAGGAGAAGGAGTGCCGGACCCGGCGCTCGCCCTGCCACTCGTAGGGCCGGTACACGCCCATGCCGTCGCTGAGCAGGCCGTGGCCCCGGATGTGCCGGAAGCCGATGTCCTGTTGGAGGAGCCGCAGGGAGTCCTGGTAGTCGCGGCGCAGGGCGAGTTCGACGCGGCCCGTGCCGACACAGCGCCGCCAGGCGTCGGAGAAGCGGCCGGCCGGTTCGGCGGGGACGCGGATCACCCGTTCTCCTTCCTGAAGCGCTCGTAGGCCTTGTTGTGGAGGTCGACGAAGCGGTCCATGTTCTTCGCCTTCAACTCGGCGACGTAGGAGTCCCATTCGGACAGCGGGCGTTTGCCGAGGACGAACTTGAGGGTGTTCTGGACGGTGTGGTCCTTGAGCGGGGTGTCCCACAGCGAGGCCTGCTCCTGCTCCACGGACTCCAGCGGGTGGGCCGGGTCGATGGGGAGTTCCTTGCGCTGGGCCATGGCCGTCTGGAACTTCCGCTCGTCGGGGCCGAACGAGGAGGAGACCAGGGACCAGCTGCCGCCGTAGGTGAAGACGCCGTTGAAGAAGCCGTAGTCCTTCTGCAGGTCCTTCTTGGCGTCCGGGTCGGAGCCCATCAGGGAAATGCCGGGCTCCAGCGTGTACTTGCCGCCGGACTCGGTGTAAGTGACGCCCTTGACGCCCCACTTGCAGAGCTTCTGACCCTCGTCCGAGTACCAGAGCCAGTCGACGAACTGCATCATCGCGACGAAGCTGTCGCTCTTGAGAGCCTTGGCGGCGATCATGACGCCGTTCTCCATCCGGGTGCCGCTCAGCACCACCGGACCCGCGGGACCGAGGGGTACCGGGATCATCTCGATCTTCGCGCCCTCGACCTGCTTCTCCAGGTTGTAGCGGTAGTTCTGCACCAGCTCCTGCGGGTTGGCGCTCATCGCGTAGCAGTCCTCGGCCAGCAGCTTCTGCACGGCCGCGTCGTCGGTCTGGCTGAAGCTCTCGGGGTCCATGAGCTTCTCGGCGACCAGGGTGCGCAGGTACTCGATCATCTGCCGGTACCCGTCGGTGGCGCCGGTGAAGACGAACTTCTTCGCCTGCGTGTCGAAGCTGATGTTGTCGTAGGACCAGCCGGCCCTGACCCCGTAAGCCTGGCCGAGATAGCCGAAGAGGGCGCCGCAGGGGAACGGGGTGTTGGTGCTCCAGCGGTCGGAGAACGGGTACTTGTCGGGGTACTCCTGCTTCAGCGCGGTGAGGACGTCGTGCACCTCGTCCCAGGTCGACGGCAGGCTCAGCCCGAGCCGGTCCAGGACGTCGGTGCGGAAGGACAGCGAGTAGCCGGACTTGACCTTCTCGTGCAGGCCGGGCAGCAGGTAGTACTTGCCGTCGGACTGGCGGATGGAGTCGAGTTCGGGCTCGAAGCGCCATCTCTTCACCTTGTCCCGGAAGTTGGGCATCAGGTGCACGTACTCGCTGACCGGGAGGATCGCGCCCGAGGACACGAACGCGACCTCGGAGGGGTGGTACGTCTTCGGGATCAGGAACGGGGCGTCGCCCGCGCCGATCAGGACGCTGCGCTTCTTCTCGTAGTCCGCCAGCGGGACGTCGATCGGCTTCAGGGTGATCCCGGTGCGCCTGGTCACCTCCTTCCAGAACAGCCAGCTGCTCTTGAGCGGGTAGACCGGGTTGTCGTTGTGCAGCATCGAGAAGGACAGCGCACCGGCGGCCTTGAACTGCTGGCCGACGCGGTACTCCTTCATCGCGCCGTTCTGCTTCTTGGAGAGGTCCTTGCCGTCCCCGCCGTCCCCGTCACCGCCGCAACCGGTCAGCGTGGCGAGGCCGACGAAGCCCGCGGCGGCGAGGATCTGACGCCGTGACAGCTGTCCTTCGTTCTTCACGGATACTCCCTTGTTCCGTAAGAGACCTGGGCCGTACGTGAGGTGAGGGACCGTCAGCCCTTGACCGCGCCGAGCGTCACGCCCGAGACGAAGTAGCGCTGGACGAACGGGTACACGCAGATGATCGGCAGGGCGGTGAGGACGATGGTGACCGCCTGGATGTTCGCGCCGACCTGGCTCAACTGGTCGTTCGCGGCACCGGCGTTGCCGCCGCCGGTGGCGCCCGCGATGAGGTTGCGCAGATAGACGGTGACCGGCATCAGATCGGTCCGGTCCAGGTAGAGGAAGGCCCCGAACCAGGAGTTCCAGAAGGACACCGAGTAGAAGAGCACCATCGTCGCCACGACCGCCTTGGACAGCGGCAGCACGATCCGCAGCAGGATGCCGTAGGTGTTCAGGCCGTCGATCTGGGCGGCCTCCTCCAGTTCGGCCGGCAGGCTCTCGAAGAAGGCCTTCATCACCAGCAGGTTGAAGACGCTGATGGCGTTCGGCAGGGCCAGCGCCCAGACGCCGTTCTTCAGGCCGAGGGTGGTGATCAGGATGTAGTTGGGGATCAGCCCGCCGGTGAAGAACATGGTGAACACGGCGATGCCGACCAGCACGCCTCGCCCCTTGAGGTTCTTCTTCGACAGGACGTAGGCGTAACAGGTCGTCAGAACCATCGCCAGGACCGTCGAGACGACCGTGTAGAACACGGTGTTGCCGTAGTTGCGCCAGAACATCCCGTCGTGGAACACGATGTTGTACGTGGTGAGGTTGAACCCCTTGGGCCACAGGGTCACTTCACCGGCCCTGATCTGGCGTTCCCCACTGAACGATCGGGCGATGATGTTGACGAACGGGTACAGGGTCAGGAGCACGACGAGGGTGAGGATCACGCCGTTGACGCCCTGGAAGACCCGGTGGGAGCGGCTCGGCCTCACCACAGGCTCGTCCCGACCGTGCGGCGCGAGAGCTGGTTCGCGGTCGTGATCAGCACCAGGCCGATGACCGCCTCGAACAGCCCGATGGCGGCGGCGAGGCTGAAGATGTTGGACTCCACACCGGTCCGGTAGACATACGTGGAGATCACGTCGGCGGTCGGGTAGGTCAGCGGGTTGTAGAGCAGCAGGACCTTCTCGAAGCCGACCGCCATGAAGGTGCCGATGTTGAGGATCAGCAGCGTGACCATGGTGGGGCGGATGCCGGGCAGCGTGACGTGCCAGATCTGCCGCCAGCGGTTCGCACCGTCGATGCGCGCGGCCTCGTAGAGATCCTCGTCGATCGTGGTGAGGGCGGCGAGGTAGAGGATCGTGCCCCAGCCGGCGGTCTGCCAGATCTCGGAGCCGACGTAGATCGTGCGGAACCAGCCGGGTTCCTGGATGAAGCGGATCGGGTCGTGCCCGAACCAGCCCAGGACGTGGTTGACCGGGCCGTCCCCGGCCAGCATCTGCATGGTCATGGCGGCGACGATGACCATCGACAGGAAGTGCGGGAGGTACGAGACCGACTGCACGAAGCGTTTCAGGGGGCGCCGGCGCACCTCGTTGAGCAGCAGCGCCAGCACGACCGGGATCGGGAAGCAGAAGACGAGCGTGAGCCCGCCGAGCCACAGCGTGTTGCGGAAGACCTGCCAGAAGGTGGGGTCGGTGAGGAACATCCGCACATAGCGCAGGCCCGCCCACTGCTCGCCGAACATCGAACCGCCGGGCTCGAAGCGGCGGAAGGCGATCACGTTGCCGATCATCGGCAGATAGCGGAAGACCAGGAAGAACAGCAGCGGCAGCACGGCCAGCGAGTACAGCTGCCAGTCGCGGCGCAGCGCCCGCCACCAGCCACGGCGTGCGGTCGGGCGCACCCGACGGGGCGGGGGCCGAGGCGGGTCCTGAGTGCCGGGTGGGGAGGCCGACTTGACGGAGGTGCTCATGCTCGGTCCTCTCAGACGGAGGCACGGAACCGAAACTTTCGAGCTTCTACCGGTAACTGCGCGGCAACTTAAAGGCACTAAGAAAGCGCTGTCAATGGGTGTCACAGCGGTCTTTAGCGGTCTGCTGGTACAGGAGCGGTCACCGGCACCGGAGTTGGAAGCCGCGGCGGGCGGGGTAGAACACGGGAGCCCGGCACTGCGATCTCCGCAAGTTTCCTTCTCTAGCCCGACTCCTGCGAGGTGCCCCGTGCCCGCGTTCGACTTACCCCTGAGCGAGTTGGAGCGCCATCGTCCGGTTCCCGCGGAGCCCACCGACTTCGACGCCTTCTGGCAGGACACCCTGAAGGAGGCCGGACAGTGGGATCCCGTGATCTCCGTGACGCCGGCGGAAAACGGCCTGCGGTTGACCGAGTCGTGGGACGTGACGTTCCGGGGCTTCGCCGGGGATCCGGTACGGGCCTGGTTCAGCCGGCCGGCGGGCGGCTCACGGGCCCTGCCGGCGGTCGTCGAGTACGCCGGTTACGGTCGCGGCCGGGGCTTCCCCCACGAGCGGCTGACCTGGGTGAACGCCGGGTACGCGCACCTGCTCATGGACAACCGGGGCCAGGGCGACCAGTACGGCTGCGGCGGCGGCACACCCGACCCGCACGCCGCGGCGCTCGGTGGGCCAGGCCCTGCCGTGCGCGGCCTGCTCGACCCGCGCGACGCCCACTACCGCCGGCTCATCACGGACGCGGTCCGCGCGGTCGCCGCGGTACGCACACTGCCCGGCGTGGACGGCACCCGCACAGCGGTCGTCGGCAACAGCCAGGGCGGTGGACTCGCCCTGGCCGTCGCGGGGTTGGTCCCGGATCTGGCAGCGGTGCTGGTCACCGCGCCGCTGCTGTGCGGCATCCGGCGCGCGCTGGACCTCACGGACGGCGGTCCCTACGGGGAGATCGCGGCCTTTCTCGCCGTGCGCCGGGGCGCCGAGACGGCCGTCTACCGCACCCTCGCCTATCTGGAGGGCATCTCCTTCGCCCGACGGGCCCGCGCCCCGGCCCACTTCGGGGTCGGCCTGCGGGACACCGTGTGCCCGCCGAGCGGGGCGTACGCCGCCTTCAACCGGTATGCCGAGTTGACCGGCGGCGCCGCCCGCAAGGAACTGCACTGCTATCCGTACAACGGCCACGAGGGCGGCGACGCGGTGCACGTACGCCGCCAACTCGCCTGGTTGGCCGAGGTGTTGGAGGTCAGCCGGTCGCGAGCGTGAACACGTGCAGGTCCGTGTTCTGCGGCAGCTTCACGCTCGCGATCGTCTTGCCGTCCGGTGCGGTGAACGACTTGGTGGCGAAGACGTACGTCGCCACCGGGTCCTTGTCCGCGCCCGCCACGTTCCGGTAGAGGGCCTTGGCGACGACCACGTTGCCGTACTGAACGGTGCCGCCGCCTCCGCCGACGGTCCAGTCGGTGAAGGACAGGTCGATCGTGCCGGTACTGCCGTCGGTGTAGGTGACCGTGGCGCTGGCCTGCTGGTTGCCGTTGACCGCGCTGCCGATGAAGGACAACTTGGCGGCGGGCTGGTCGAGTCGGACGGTCTGTCCGGTCGCGTAGGCGTTGTCGGGACGGGCGGCGGGCGAGTTCGGCCAGGTGAAGGTCAGTCCGTCGACCGTGCCCTGCCCGCCCGCGGTGAGACCGGCGGCGGCGAGGGCCTGGCGCGAGTAACTCCAGCCGCCGCCGTCGTAGTCGGCCTCGTCGTGGTCGCCCTCGTCGTCCGAGACGCCGGTGTTGTTGTACGCGGCGAGCAGGGTGCCGGGGGCGGCCACCGTGAGGGCGACCGGTTGGACGTAGGAGTCGTCGCCGGAGGTCACCGTGACCTTCGCCTCGTAGAAGCCCTGCTTGACGTCCTTCGCCGCGGACAGGGTGATCTTCTGCGAGCCGTCGGTCACCGTGCCCTCGGCCGGGGACGCCGAGATCCCGTCGGGGGTCTCGACCTTGAAGCGCACCTCGGGTCCGGCGCCGCCGCTCACGGCCAGCGCGCGGATGTCCACCTCGGCGCTCTCGCCGGGTGCGATCGTCGCCGTGGTCGGACCGACGCCGATCTGGTACGGCTGCTCGCCCTCACGGAAGGACGGCGGGGCCTGGGAGGTGCCCCAGTCCTTGTCGGCGGTGCCGGAGAGGGTGTAGTCGAGCCGTCCGCCGTCGCGCACGAAGGACGCCGGGAGCCAAGAGCGGTCGCTGGACCGGCCGTTGACCTTCAGCGACTGGATGTACGGGGCGTCGGCGGCGGCGCCGTTCGCGCGGATCGAGATGTCGTTGCCCTGCGGCCGGTCGATCTCGATGCGCGGGAACAGCGGTGAGGCGAGGACGAGTTCGGCGCGCGAGGGCACCTGCGGGTACATGCCGAGCGCGGAGAAGACGTACCAGGACGACATGGCGCCGAGGTCGTCGTTGCCGGGGATGCCGTTGGTCTTCGTGGACCACAGCTGGGTCATCGCGGCGCGGACGGTCTCCTGTGTCTTGTAGGGCGCGCCCGCGTAGTCGTACAGGTAGGGCACGTTGATCGACGGCTCGTTGTCCAGCTCGGACTTGTCGCCGCCGCTGCCGGTGAACGCCCAGCTGCCGTCGTCCTCGTGGAAGAAGGTGTCGAGGCGCTTGAGGGCCGCGTCCTTGCCGCCCATGGCCGCGAACAGCCCGGCCGGGTTGTGCTGGACCATCCACGTGTACTGGGCCGCCGTGCCCTCGACGAAGCCGTTGCCGGTGGCCGGGGTGAAGCCGGTGACCCAACTGCCGTCGGCCTTGCGGTTGGCGATGTAGCCGCCCGTCGGGTCGGCCGCGATGTTGAAGTTGTTCTGCCACCACTGGGAGCGCTTGGCGAAGGTGGCCGCCGTGTCCTTCTTCCCTGCCGCGGCGGCGAGTTGGGAGAGGGAGAAGTCGGCGGTGGACATCTCCAGCGTCTCGGCGGCGCCGCCCCAGGCGTTGGAGACCGAGGGCATGTAGTGCAGGTCCAAGTACTTGTCGAGGGAGGGCCGTTGGCCCACCGACAGGACCGGCTTGCCCGACGAGGACAGGTCCTGTGCGGTCGGCACGGTCGCCGCCTTGACGAGCGAGTTCAGCGCGCCGCGCAGGTCGAAGTCCGTGCCGCCGAAGGCCCGGATCCCGGCCAGGGCGGTCGGCGAGGGGTCGCCGTTCATGACGTGCGTGCCGCTCGCGCCGTGCAGCCAGCGGTCCCAGATCCCGCCGTTCTGCTGGGCGAGTTCGTACAGCGACTGCGCGATGTCCGAGCCGGTGCGCGGACTGAGCAGGGTGAGCAGTTGCACCTGGTCGCGGTAGACGTCCCAGCCGGAGAAGGTGCCGTACTGGGCGTCGTGGCCCCGGGAGACCTTGTGCACCTCGCCGTCGCTGCCGCGGTATCTGCGGTCGGCGTCGCTGATCACGTTCGGGTGGATGAGGGCGTGGTAGAGCGCGGTGTAGAAGGTGGTGCGCTCGTCGTCGGTGCCGCCGCCGACCCGGATCGCGTCGAGGCGGTCCCGCCAGGCGCGGTGGGCGGCCTTCTTCACCGCGTCGAAGGAGCGGCGGGGCGGGTTCTCGGCGGCCAGGTTGGCGGTGGCGCCGGCCTGACTGACATAGGAGATGCCGACCTTGGCGTTGACCGGCCCGTCGCCCGGCTCGAACTCGACGTAGCCGCCGGCGCCCTTGCCCGCGACCGGCCGACCGCCGCCCGAGAAGCCGCCGGTGCCGCCGCTCGCCGAGGTCGAACCCGGCGTCAGCTTGTCGTCCTGCCAGGTGCCGGTCGTCTTGAAGTCGCGGTCGAACTTTGCCGTGAAGTAGACGGTGTAGTAGGCCCGTTGACCCTCGGGGTCCAGGTACCCGCAGAAGTCGCCGGAGGTGACCGAGCCGGAGACCGTGCGCGTCGCCTGGTCGATGGTGACCGTCGAATCGGTCGAGCCCACCTCGGAGTTGGCGGTACGGATCAGCAGCGAGGCCGCCTTGTCGGCGGGGTAGGTGAACTGCGCCGAGCCCGTCCGGGCCGTCGCCGTCAGATCGGCCGTGACCCCGGAGGCGAGGCCGACCTTGTAGTGGCCGGGCTCGGCGGTCTCGTCGGCGTGGCTGAAGTCGGAGGCGTAGACGGCGTCCTTGGTGTCGCTCGCCGGGGAGGACGTGACCTCACCGGCGTACGGGAAGAACGGGATGTCGCCACTGCCGCCCGCGCAGCCGGTGCCGGACATGTGGGTGAGGCTGAAGCCGCGGATGCGGGTGGCGTCGTACTGGTAACCGCCCGGCGCGGCGGTACTGGTGGCGTTGCCTCTGGTGTTCTCCGGGCTCCAGGAGAGCATGCCGAAGGGCACCACGGCGCCGGGGAAGACGTTGCCGCCGTTCGTGGTGCCGATGAGGGGATCGACGTACGCGGTCGGGTCGTCGACGAGCTGGGGCGGCGCGGCGGTAGCCGCGAGGGCGGGGGTGGCGCCGCCGATCGCCAGAGCGGCGGCCAGCAGCAGGGACGTAGGACGGAAACGCATGACGCGGCCCCTCCTCCTTCGGACGGGTCGCGCACCACAGGTCGCACAAGCCGCAGGGACAGTAACGTGCGCCACCCGTACCACGGAAGAGCGCGTACGGACGGGATGGCCCACGGAGGAACCACCCGTACGGGCCACTTCCGCGCACTTCGGCAACTGGCTTGACATCGTTGTCGGTTGGAGGAGTAAAGTCATGTGCAGACCACTCGACAACGTTGTCGCACTTGCAGCGTCGCCACAAGCCGCGCCACTCTCTCCGCCCTCCCCTCAGTGCCCGGTCAGGTCGGGCACAGGGGGCTCTCACCCCGCCCGGTACCGCTCCCCCATTGGCACCGGTCGGCTCGCGGACCCCGGTGGTACACCGACCACCACCGGGGTCCGCCCAGAGCTGCTCACTCCTGCCGGGTCGCCTCAGCCGACCTGGCAGGGCAGAGTCGTCGCCGAGTCACCTCCACTGCCGGTGACGACGTAGCCGAAGGTCGTGCTCTGTCCCGGACTCAGGGAGCCGTTCCAGTCGGCGTTGTGGACCATCACGTCCTGTCCCGTGTACGTGGGGTTGCCGTTCCAGAGGCTCTCGACCTTCTGTCCGCCGGGCAGCGTCCAGTCGACCATCCAGCCCAGCATCGGGACGTCTCCGGTGTTGGTGACGGTCACCTCGGACTGGTAGCCGCCGTTCCAACTCCCGCTGGTGCGACGGGTGGCCGCGCATTCGCCGGGCACCGGGTCGGTCGGGTTACCCGGGTCGTGGATGCCGGTGACCTCGCCGTTGCCGCCGTCGAAGACGACGTCGGAGCAGGAGTAGAAGGTCTCCGCGCTGTCCGAGCGCTGCCACACCATGTAGATGATGTGCCGCCCCGACTTGCCGGCCGGAAGCTGCCCGGTCCAGGAGTAGTTGGCCTCGACCGTGCCCGGGGTGCCGTTGAGCGGCGGGTGGTCGACGGAGAGGAAGGGCGTGGCCTCCATGTCGTCCCAGGTGAGCGTCTTCGTCGGGTCGAAGCCGTCCTTGGTGATGTAGACGTAGAACCAACCCGGGTGTGCGGCCCAGGCGTTGTAGGAGAAGTCGACGGTCGCGCCGGAGGTCAGATGCGTCAACGGCCAGTCGTTGCGCGGCAGGTTGAAGCCCGTGAAGTTGGTGTTGCCGCCGCTGCACAGCTCACCGTCGGGCACGAAGCCGCGGGTGCGGCCGGCGCCGTCGGAGCGCAGCACCGAGAACCAGTTGTAGAACGGCGTGGTGCCGCTGACCTGTTGGGCCGCCTTGCACGCCGGGTTGACCGGCTTGATCTCCCCGGTGTCCGTCAGCCCGTCCTGCCAGCACAGGAAGGTACGGCTGGCGGGCTTCATCGGGGTGCCGTGGGCTTCCGCCGGGCCGCCGGCCGCCATGACCAGGGCGAGGGCGGGGACGGTGGCGAGGAGTGAGACGAGGACCAGGAAGAGGGCTCGGGTGCGGGTGGAGAGGGTTAATCGACGTGGCGCCGTTTCCATTCTTGTCAGGATCATGACAGTCGGCTTCCTTCGGGTACGGCCATGTGGATGCGTCCATGCGGAGGGGTGGGGTGGAGGACGTCCATGGTGCGGCGGGTTCCGGTCCGCGCAACATGGGAGCGCTCCCACCCCACCTATGGGGAAGTTAGCGCGAAGTGGGGTGACTGTAAACGGCGAGCGGTCTCGCCACAGTGACCCCACAGACTTGACTCGTTCTTGGCCAAGCACGCTATGTGGTGACTGGCGTTCGGCCATGTTCACTTGTCGCGTCTACGGGGTTGGTTCTTGACGTTTTCTGAGTCGCGTGGGCGTTGCGATGGAGGAACAGCTCATGAGAAGAAGGATCCGCGGTGTACTGGCCGCGTTCACCGGAGCGCTGCTGCTCACGATGGGAATCACCGCGACCGGCAGCGAGCCCGCGCAGGCCTCTGACAACGGTGTCGGGCTGAAACCCGTGCTGGGATGGAGCAGTTGGAGCTTCGTCCGCCGCGATCCGACCGCGCAGACCATCGAGGCGCAGGCGAAGGCGCTCAAGGCCAGCGGCCTTGCGAGGAATGGTTTCGTCTACGCCAACATCGACGACTTCTGGTACCAGTGCCCGGGCAGCCAGGGGCCGGACGTCGACCAGTACGGCCGCTGGGTCACCGACCCCGTCAGGTTCCCGCCCCGCGGTGGCGAGAACGGCATCCAGGTCGTGGCCGACTACGTCCACTCCCTGGGGCTGAAGTTCGGCCTGTACGTCACTCCCGGCATCTCCCAGCAGGCGGTCGCCAAGAACACCGAGATCAAGGGAACGCCGTACCACGCCCGGGACATCGCCACCACGGCGACGGAGAGCAACTACAACTGCGGCGGCATGGTGGGCATCGACTACACCAAGCCCGGCGCGCAGACCTTCATCGACTCGTGGGCCGGTCAGTTCGCCGGCTGGGGCATCGACTACCTGAAGATCGACGGTGTCGGCACGCCCGACCAACAGGACGTCCAGGCCTGGTCGGACGCGCTGCGGCACACCGGCCGGCCGATCCACCTGGAGCTGTCCAACAACCTCGACATCAACAACGCGGCCACCTGGAAGAAGCTCTCCAACGGCTGGCGCACCGGCGGCGACATCGAGTGCTACTGCGGTCCGGACGGCAGCAGTTACCCCTTGACCACCTGGGCCTCCATCGCCTCCCGGTTCGACCAGGTCGCCGCGTGGGCACCGTACGGCGGTCCCGGCGGATACAACGACTACGACTCCCTGGAGATCGGCAACGGCGCGAACAACGGCCTGGCGCCCGACGAGCGCAGGACCCAGATGAGCCTGTGGTCGCTGGCCGCCTCCCCGCTCATCCTCGGCACCGACCTCACCCATCTCGACCCGGCCGACCTCGCGTTGCTGAAGAACACCGACGTCCTCGCGGTCGATCAGGACGGCATCGACGCCAAGCGGATCTCCTCGGACGCGAACGCGCAGGTGTTCGCCAAGACCGAACCCGACGGGGACGTCGTGGTCGGTCTGTTCAACACCGGGTCGGCTCCCCGGGAGGTGGCCACGTCCGCGTCCGCGCTGGGTCTGGCCAAGGCGCGCGACTACTCCCTGCGGGATCTGTGGAGCCACCGGCTGACCGAGTCCGCGGGCCGGATCGCCGCCAACGTGCCGCCGCACGGCGTGGTCCTGTACCGGGTCCACGGCACCCACCGCACGGTGCCCGGCGCGGCCCCGGACGTCTCGTTCGGGCTCAACTGGGCGCCCGCGCCCAGCGACAGCACCACGCGTACGGTGACCGCGGTCCTGTCCGACAACGGGTCGCGGCCGGTCACCGATGCCGCCCTGACCCTCACCGGGCCGGCCGGCGCGAAGATCACCACGCACTCCGTGACGCGGGCCCGGACGATCCGTGGCGGCCACGCGTTGAAGGCCACCTACTCCGTGTCCATCCCGCCCTCGGCGAAGCTCTTCGCCTCCAGCGACTTCCAGGGGACGGCGACCTACCGCTTCCGGTCGGACGGGAGGACCCGGCTGACCGCGGGCGACACGATCACCGTCAACCACCAAGTGACCGCCCCGTACCGGACGTTCGCCTCCACCACGGCGAGCTTCAGCCAGTCCGGCACTCAACTCGGTATCCGGGCGCAGGGCGCTGACCTGTACAACGGCACCAACGAGTACGGCTCGATCTATCTGCCCGGAGCCGAGCACGACGGTTCGGTGACCACCGTGAAGCTCGACTCGCAGTCGAACACGGACGTCTGGGCGAAGGCCGGGATCATGGTCCGCAAGGACATCACCAAGCCCAACACGTCTCCCGGCTATCTGGCGCTGGTCGCGACCCCGGGCAACGGCTACCTGCTCGACTGGGACAGCGACGGCGACGGACTGCTGGACTCGCAGGATTCCGCCGGCACCGCCACCTACCCCTCGTGGCTGAAGCTCGTCCGCGACGGCACCTCGTACAGCGGCTACTACTCGACCGACAACGCCACTTGGAACCTGGTGGGCACCATCACCGTCCCGACCGCCGCGGCCACCCAGGACGTCGGCCTCACCCAGACCTCGCACGCCTCGGGCACCACCGGCGAGGCCGACTTCGACTCGTTCACGACCACTCCCTAGCGATCCGGGGCGGGAGTCCGGTCCGGGCCCGGTGGTCAGGTCCTGACACCGCCGGCCCGACCTTCGACGACGGCGTCCGCCCGGCGCGCGGTGCTCTCCCGCACCGGCGCCGTGCGGGCGCTCATCGCCGTTTCGGCGGGCGGGAGTTGGGCCGCCGGAAGTTCGATCGTGAACTCCGTGCGGCCCGGCCGGCTCTCCACGTCGATCCGCCCGCCGTGCGCGCCCACGATGGCCGACGCGATGGCCAGCCCCAGCCCCGCGCCGCCCGCCGACCCGGACGCCCGCGCGCGGGACGAGTCGGCCCGGGTGAAGCGTTCGAAGGCCCTCGGCAGCAACTCGGCCGGAATCCCGGGCCCGTTGTCCCGTACGCGGATCACACACCGCTCCCCCACGGCCCCCACCTCGGCCACCACCGCCGTGCCAACAGGCGTGTGCACACGGGCGTTGGCCAACAGGTTGGCCACCACCTGATGGAGCCGTGCCTCGTCACCGACGACCAGAGCGGGGGCTTCCAGGGGCAGCGACAGCTGCCAGTCGTGACCGTCGCCCGCCGCGCGCGCGTCCCACACCGCTTCGGCGACGACCGCGGCGAGATCGACCTCGGCGGCGTGCAGGGGCCGCCCCTCGTCGAGCCGGGCGAGCAGGAGCAGGTCCTCGACCAGACCGGTCATCCGTGCCGACTCCGCCGAGACCCGACGCCAGGCCAGCACCGGCTCGATCCGGTCGGTGCCGCGGTTCATCAGCTCCGCGTAGCCCGCGATGGACGCGAGCGGCGTACGCAGTTCATGGCTGGCGTCGGCCAGGAAGCGCCGCATGCGTTCCTCGCTGCGCCGCATCTCCTCCTCGCCGCGCTGGCGCTCGGCGAGCGAGGACTCGACATGCTCGATCATCCGGTTGAGCGCGGCGCCGACCTGGCCGGCCTCGCTGCCGGGGTCGGTGTCCCGGGCGGGGACGCGGGTGAGGCCGGTGACCTCGCCGCGGTCCATCGGCGCCCGGGAGACCTCGACCGCGGTGGCGGCGACCCGGCCCAGGGGCCGCAGTTGACGTCGTATGACCACCGCGCAGACGACTCCCGCGGCGCCGAGTCCGACGACGGCCACGACCGACTCGACCACCATCAGTTTGGTGATCATGTCCTGTACGTCCTCCATCGGGAGTCCGGTCAGGACGCGGACGCCGTCGCTGTCCAGGACGGTGACGCGGTAGGTGCCGAGGCCGGGCACGGTACGGGTGTGTTTGCCGCCGTCGGCCGTCAGGCCCGCGAGGGCGGTGCGCTGGGCGGTGGTGAGTGGCTGCGGGGCGGCGTCCTGGCTGACGACCGCCGCCGAGACGATGGCGCCGTCGGTGTCGAGCCGGGCGGCCAGCATGCCGGCGGGATGGCCGCTCTCGTAGAGGAAGGTGAGGTCCCGGTCGAGGTCGGGATGGAGCGAGGCGCCGCCCAGGCTGCGGTCGGCGGCGTCGGCGACGCGCTGGTCCAGGTTGCCGAGGAGATAGGCGCGTTGGGCGTAGACGGTGGTGAGCGCCATCGCGGCGCACACGGCGACGAGGATCGCGCCGATGAACAGGAGCAGGCGGGTCCGCAGGGAGCGTCCGCGCGGTCGTACGGTCATCTCCCGTCCTCCACGGGCCTGATCGCGTATCCCATGCCGCGCACGGTGTGGATCATCGGCGCGCGACCCTTGTCGATCTTGCGGCGCAGGCTGGAGATATAGACCTCGACGAGGTTGCCGCCGCCGTCGAAGGAGCTGCTCCACACGTGGTCGAGGATCTGGGCCTTGCTCAGCACCTGGCGCGGATGGTTCAGCAACAGGCTGAGCAGGTCGAACTCCTTGGCGGTGAGCTGGAGTTGCTGTCCCGCGCGGTGCACCTCGCGGGTCTCCTCGGTCAGCACGAGGTCGCCGAGGACGCGTACGGAGTCGTCGGCCGGGGCGCGTTCGGTGCCGGCCCGGCGCAGCAGTCCGCGCAGCCGCAGCACGACCTCCTCCAGGGAGAAGGGCTTGGTCACGTAGTCGTCGGCGCCGTTGTCGAGTCCGTCGATGCGGTGCTCGATGGCGTCGCGGGCGGTGAGCATCAGCACGGGCAGCTTCGGGTTCTCGTGGCGCAGGCGGCGCAGTACCTGGATGCCGTCCAGGTCGGGCAGCATTCCGTCCAGCACGACGGCGTGCGGGGCGCAGCCGCGGGCGATCCTGAGCGCGCTCTGTCCGTCGCCGGCCGGATAGGGCCGCCAGCCCGCCTCGGTGACGGCCACGGACAGCACTTCGGTGAGGGCGGGTTCGTCGTCGACGATCAGAACGCGAACCCGTCCGCCACGGGTACCGGAGATGCCAGCCATGTCCTGATCCTGTCCCGGTTGGCTGAGGGAATGCTGTGTTCCGGCTGAGGGACAGCCGTGCGTAAACGGAAGGGCCGCACCCCTGTCACCAGGGATGCGGCCCAACTGCCGTACCGGATCGGCTACTTGCGGATCAGGTTGCGCAGCACGTACTGCAGGATGCCGCCGTTGCGGTAGTAGTCGGCCTCGCCGGGGGTGTCGATGCGGACGACCGCGTCGAACTCCACGCCGGTGTCGGTGGTGACCTTGACCGTGGCGGGGGTGGTGCCGTCGTTCAGCTCGGTGATGCCGGCGATGGAGAAGGCCTCCTCGCCGGTCAGCCCGAGGGACTGGGCGGACTGGCCCGCCGGGTACTGCAGCGGGATGACGCCCATGCCGATGAGGTTGGAGCGGTGGATGCGCTCGTAGGACTCGGCGATGACGGCCTTGACGCCGAGCAGCGCGGTGCCCTTGGCGGCCCAGTCGCGGGACGAGCCGGAGCCGTACTCCTTGCCGGCCAGGATGACCAGCGGGATGCCCTGCTCGATGTAGTTGCGCGAGGCGTCGTAGATGAACGACACCGGCGCGTCGGCCTGCGTGAAGTCGCGGGTGAAGCCGCCCTCGGTGCCCGGCGCCACCTGGTTGCGCAGGCGGATGTTGGCGAAGGTGCCGCGGATCATGACCTCGTGGTTGCCCCGGCGCGAGCCGTAGGAGTTGAAGTCACGCCGCTCGATGCCGTGCTCGGTGAGGTACTTGCCGGCCGGGGTGTCGGCCTTGATCGCGCCGGCCGGGGAGATGTGGTCGGTGGTGACCGAGTCGCCCAGCTTGGCGAGGACGCGGGCGCCGTCGATGTCCGAGACCGGGGTGGTCTCCATCGTCATGCCCTCGAAGTACGGGGGCTTGCGGACGTAGGTCGACTCGGCGTCCCACTCGAAGGTGTTGCCGGTCGGGATCGGCAGCGCCTGCCACTGGGCGTCACCGGCGAAGACGTCGGCGTAGGACTTGTTGAACATGTCCTCGCCGATGGCGTTCGCCACGACGTCGTTGACCTCGGCCTCGGAGGGCCAGATGTCCTCCAGGAAGACCGGCTTGCCGTCCTGGTCGGTGCCCAGGGCGTCGCGCGTGATGTCCACCTTCATGGAGCCCGCGAGGGCGTACGCGACGACCAGCGGCGGGGACGCCAGGTAGTTCATCTTGACGTCCGGGTTGATCCGGCCCTCGAAGTTGCGGTTGCCGGAGAGCACCGAAGTCACGGCCAGGTCATGGTCGTTGACTGCCTTGGAGACCTCCTCCGGCAGCGGGCCGGAGTTGCCGATGCAGGTGGTGCAGCCGTAGCCGACGAGGTTGAAGCCGACCTTGTCGAGGTAGGGGGTGAGCCCCGCCTTGTCGAAGTAGTCGGTGACGACCTTGGAGCCCGGGGCGAGGGTGGTCTTGACCCACGGCTTGCGGGTCAGGCCCTTCTCCACGGCCTTCTTCGCGACGAGCGCGGCGGCGACCATGACGTACGGGTTCGAGGTGTTGGTGCAGGAGGTGATGGCCGCGACCGTCACCGCGCCGTGGTCCAGCTCGTAGGTCGAGCCGTCGGGGGCGGTCACGGTGACCGGGTTCGACGGGACGCCGTTGCTGGCGGCCGGGGAGTCGGAGGCCGGGAAGGACTCCTTGCCCGCCTCGTCGTCGTCGGCGACGTAGTTGCGCACGTCGCTCTTGAACTGCTCGGAGGCGTTGGCCAGGACGATGCGGTCCTGCGGGCGCTTCGGTCCGGCGATCGAGGGGACGACCGTGGCGAGGTCGAGCTCCAGCTTCTCGGAGAAGTCGGGCTCGGCGGCCGGGTCGAGCCAGAGGCCCTGCTCCTTGGCGTACGCCTCGACGAGCGCGAGCTGCTGGGCGTCGCGGCCCGTCAGCTTCAGGTACTTGATGGTCTCGGCGTCGATCGGGAAGATCGCGGCGGTGGAGCCGAACTCCGGCGACATGTTGCCGATGGTGGCGCGGTTGGCGAGCGAGGTGGCGGCCACGCCCTCGCCGTAGAACTCGACGAACTTGCCGACGACACCGTGCTTGCGCAGCATCTCGGTGATCGTGAGCACGAGGTCGGTGGCGGTGGTGCCCGGGGTCAGCTCGCCCGTGAGCTTGAAGCCGACGACGCGCGGGATGAGCATCGAGACCGGCTGGCCGAGCATCGCGGCCTCGGCCTCGATGCCGCCGACGCCCCAGCCCAGCACACCGAGGCCGTTGACCATGGTGGTGTGGGAGTCGGTGCCGACCAGGGTGTCGGGGTAGGCCTGGCCGTTGCGGACCATGACCGTACGCGCCAGGTGCTCGATGTTGACCTGGTGGACGATGCCGGTGCCCGGCGGGACGACCTTGAACTCGTCGAACGCGGTCTGGCCCCAGCGCAGGAACTGGTAGCGCTCGCGGTTGCGGCCGTACTCCAGCTCGACGTTCTGCGCGAAGGCCTCGTGGGTGCCGAACTTGTCGGCGATGACGGAGTGGTCGATGACCAGCTCGGCGGGGGCCAGCGGGTTGATCTTCGCCGCGTCACCGCCCAGCTCCTTCACGGCCTCACGCATGGTCGCGAGGTCCACGACACAGGGCACGCCGGTGAAGTCCTGCATGATCACGCGAGCCGGCGTGAACTGGATCTCCTGGCTGGGCTGAGCCTGCGAGTCCCAGCCGCCGAGGGCACGGATGTGGTCGGCGGTGATGTTCGCGCCGTCCTCGGTGCGGAGCAGGTTCTCCAGCAGCACCTTCAGGCTGTACGGAAGGCGAGCCGAGCCTTCCACCTTGTCCAGCCGGAAGATCTCGTACGACTCGTCGCCCACCTGCAGCGTGCTGCGGGCGTCGAAGCTGTTCGCCGACACGACAGTCTCCTTCATTGATGTGCGCGTACTCACTCACCACGATCCTGCCGCCACGGCTACTTGGCCGATCCGCTAAGGTAAGGCTAAGTTAGGCAAGCCTTACCGCCGGGTCGGCGGTGGTGTGCGGCTGCGGTGCTCCTGGTGCAGATATCTCGATGTCGAGATAACTCTAGTACATGGGGGCGGACTGGTCATGCCCGGGCCGCAGTGACCTGCCATACCCGCGCACCTTCGGGGTACCCGCTCCAGGACGAAAGGGGGCGGGAATGCCGCTCACGTTCCGCAAGAGTTTCCGGATCCTCCCTTGGCTCCGACTGAACATCAACCGGCGATCGATGTCCTTCACGACAGGTGGAGCGCACGGCCCGCGGCACACGCGCAGCACGACCGGACGACGTACGACATCGATGGATTTGCCCGGACCTTTCGGGTGGCGCAAGACGCGCACCAAGAAGCACGACTGACCGGCCGTCACCTGAACGGCCCCCTCAAGAGGCGTCATCTCATATCTGAGATAGCCTCAACCTCATGGCAGACGACTACCTCGTACGCATCGGCAAGCTCATTCGTGATGCCCGGCAACACCGTGGCTGGACACAGGCGCAGCTCGCGGAGGCGCTCGGCACCAGTCAGAGCGCGGTCAACCGCATCGAGCGCGGTAACCAAAACATCAGCCTTGAGATGATCGCTCGAATCGGTGAAGCGCTGGAGAGCGAGATCGTCTCTCTGGGCTATGCGGGCCCGATGCATCTGCGGGTCGTCGGTGGTCGTCGGCTGTCCGGCGCCATCGACGTCAAGACCAGCAAGAACGCCTGCGTGGCACTGCTGTGCGCCTCGCTCCTGAACCAGGGGCGCACAGTGCTGCGCCGGGTGGCCAGGATCGAGGAGGTCTACCGCCTGCTGGAGGTGCTCAGCTCGATCGGCGTGCGCGCCCGGTGGATCAACGACGGGGTCGACCTGGAGATCGTGCCGCCGGCCGAGCTGAACATGGCGGCGATCGACGCCGAGGCGGCCGTACGCACCCGCTCGATCATCATGTTCCTGGGCCCGCTGCTGCACCGCATGGACAGCTTCAAGCTGCCGTACGCCGGCGGCTGCGACCTCGGTACGCGCACCATCGAGCCGCACATGATCGCGCTGCGCCGGTTCGGCCTGGACATCGCCGCGACCGAGGGGCAGTACCACGCGCAGGTCGACCCGAGCGTGCGGCCCGACCGCCCGATCGTGCTGACCGAGCGCGGGGACACGGTCACCGAGAACGCGCTGCTGGCCGCCTCCCGGTACGACGGCGTCACCGTCATCCGCAACGCGTCCTCCAACTACATGGTCCAGGACCTGTGCTTCTTCCTGGAGGCGCTCGGCGTCCGGGTCGAGGGCATCGGCACCACCACGCTGACCGTGCACGGCGTGCCGAACATCGACGTCGACGTCGACTACTCCCCCTCCGAGGACCCGGTCGAGGCGATGAGCCTGGTGGCCGCCGCGGTGGTCACGGAGTCGGAGCTGACGGTGCGCCGAGTGCCGATCGAGTTCCTGGAGATCGAGCTCGCGGTCCTGGAGGAGATGGGCCTGGACCACGACCGTACGCCCGAGTACTTCGCGGACAACGGCCGTACGCGCCTGGTGGACCTGACCGTCCGGCCCTCCAAGCTGGAGGCGCCGATCGACAAGATCCACCCGATGCCGTTCCCGGGCCTGAACATCGACAACGTGCCGTTCTTCGCGGCCATCGCGGCGGTCGCGCAGGGCAAGACCCTCATCCACGACTGGGTCTACGACAACCGCGCGATCTACCTCACGGACCTCAACCGCCTCGGCGGCCGGCTCCAACTCCTCGACCCGCACCGCGTGTTGGTCGAGGGCCCGACCCGCTGGCGCGCCGCCGAGATGATGTGCCCGCCGGCGCTGCGCCCCGCCGTGGTCGTCCTGCTGGCGATGATGGCGGCCGACGGCACGTCCGTGCTGCGCAACGTCTACGTCATCAACCGGGGGTACGAGGACCTCGCCGAGCGCCTGAACTCCATCGGGGCGCAGATCGAGATCTTCCGGGACATCTGACCGGCGGATGCCGCCGCGACGGTTTGCGCGGCGGCGCAGAATCCTTCTCGGTGGACGTGACGTCCGGTCTGACCCGTAGGCACGGCCGGACGTCACCCCGCGAGCGTCTGATATATCGCTGGTATGCGCACCGAATTCAACCTGGCCCAGCTCGAACCGACCGTCGTGTACCGCCTGCTCACGTCGTCGGTCCTGCCGCGCCCCATCGCCTGGGTCTCGACCGTCTCCGCCGACGGCGTCGACAACCTCGCCCCGCACTCCTTCTTCACGGTCTCGTCGGCCACACCGCCGATCGTCCAGTTCACCTCGGTCGGCCGCAAGGACTCCCTGCGCAACGTCGAGGCCACCGGGCAGTTCGTGGTCAACCTCGCCCCGGAGTCGCTCATCGACGAGGTCAACAAGACCGCCACCGACTTCCCGCACGGCGTCAGCGAGTTCGACGCCGTGGGAGTGGCGCGCGAGCCCGCCGCCCGGGTGAAGGCCTCACGCGTCGCCGGCTCCCCCGTGGCGCTGGAGTGCGAACTGCACAGCACGCTCCGGCTGGGTGACTCAACCGTGGTCTTCGGACGGGTGGTTCACATCGCCGTCGACGAGACCGTCCTGGACGGCGACCACCCGGCGGTCACCCGGATGCGCCCGCTGTCCCGCCTGGGCAAGGACGAGTGGGGCACCCTCGGGGAGGTTGTGGACCTGCGGCGCATCCGGTACGCGGACTGGCCCGAGTCGAACTGAGGGACGTTCTCCACCAGCAGTTCGGACCGACCTCACCACCTCCTCAGAGGTACGCCCACCGCGAGGGAGGGTGTACGGCACCCCCCTCCGTACGGCCTTCCTGTACGAGGCGCGCGGGCGAAGACTCGGATCGTCGGCAATCGCCGGCTCCGAGTCCGACTCCCCCAGGAGACTGCCGTGAACACCGCTTCCGCCCCGGCCGACCGCAAGATCGTTCTCGTGACGGGAGCGTCCAGCGGCATCGGCGAGGCGACCGCCCGTCAGCTGGCCGCGGCCGGCCACCATGTCGTCCTCGGGGCCCGCCGCACCGACCGCCTCGCGCTGCTGACCAAGGAGCTGAGGGAGGTCGGACACGGCGCCGAATACGGCGAGTTGGACGTCACCGACCAGGCCAGCGTCCGTGCTTTCGTCGAGGCGGCGTTGGCTCGGCACGGGCGCGTCGACGTGCTGGTCAACAACGCGGGGGTGATGCCGCTCGCGCCGCTGGCCGCCCTGCACGTGGCGGAGTGGGACCAGATGATCGACGTGAATCTGCGGGGTGTGCTGTACGGGATCGCGGCTGTGCTGCCGTCGATGCTGGAGCGGCGTTCCGGGCATGTCGTCAACGTCGCGTCCACCTCCGCCCATCGGGTCGACCCGACGGCCGCGGTGTACTGCGCGACGAAGTACGCGGTGCGGGCGCTGTCCGAGGGGCTGCGGCAGGAGAACTCCGAGATCAGGGTCACGGTCGTCAGCCCCGGCTTCACCCGCTCCGAACTGGCCGACAAGGGCGGCGACCCCCAGGCGCAGGGCGCGGCACGCAGCGCCACCGAGCTGATCGGGCTGCCGGCTTCGGCAGTCGCCGAGGCCATCGGCTACGCGATCGCCCAGCCCGCGGGCGTCGACGTGAACGAGATCGTCGTTCGGCCCACGGTCCAGAACTGACGTTGCCCTGCGGGCCGTTGGACGTATCCCGGGGCGCGCGTCAACGGCGCGGAACAGCCATCGACGCGAGGTACGTCAGGGCTTCCGCGCTGCGGCTGCCCGGCTCCGCCGAGCCGACCAGCAGCTCCTGGCCGGGTGCGGCACGTACGTCGAAGCTCTGGTAGGTGAGTTCGACGCGTCCGACCTCGGGGTGGACGAACACCTTGTAGGCGCGGGTGAGGGCCCGGACCGTCTGGTCGTTCCACAGGGTCCTGAACTCCCCCGAGATCTCCAGCAGTTCACGGACCAGGGCGTCGATCTCGGGGGCGTCACTGAACCTGGCCGCGTTCAGACGCAGCGCGTACACGGTCGCCGAGGTGACCAACTGCCGGTCGGGGAAGACCTCTTGGGCCAGCGGGTGGGTGAACAGGATCCGCGGCATGCTGGTCTCCCCCTCGAAGGGGGACAGGAGCGCGTCGGCGATGACGTTGGTGGCGAGGATGTCGAACGCCGGGCCAAGGACGTAGGCGGCGGCCGTCGGGAAGGCGTCGAGCAGCCGCAGCAGGTCGGGATGCACCTGGTCGCGCAGGCCGTCGGCCTTGGTGCGGGGGTTGATGCCGGCCAGGCGGAACAGGTGACCGCGCGCGTCGGCGTCCAGGCGCAGCGCCCTGCCGAGCGCGTCCACGACCTGCGGCGAGGGGTTGGTCTCGCGGCCCTGTTCCAGCCGGATGTAGTAGTCGGCGCTCACACCCGCCAGCACGGCGACCTCTTCCCGCCGCAGCCCCTTGACCCGACGGGTACCGCCGCCGACAGGCAGTCCGACATCGGACGGTTCCAGGCGGGAACGGCCGGCGCGCAGGAAGTCCCCGAGAGCGTTGACAGGCGCGTTCCGCATACGACCGACAGTACCCCCGGCACCACAGGCATCGCGGGAACGGCTGTCCTACGGGGTTCCCCGGTCCTCCAGCAGGCGCTCAAGGCGGTCGAAGCGTGCGTGCAGGGCCCGGGTCGCCTCCTCGCGCACCGCGCGCGCCGCGTCCTCGGCCTCGCGCGCGAGGTGATGGCGGCGCTTCTGATCGCGGCCCACGAACCAGGTCGCGAGGGCCGCGGTGACCATGCCGTACGCGGTGATCCCGACGACCATCACCACCGTCCCGATGACGCGGCCCCACGGGGTCACCGGGTAGAAGTCGCCGTATCCGACCGTGGTCGCCGTCTCGATCGACCACCACAACGCCCTGGGGTACGAGGTGATCTGCGCCCCGCGCGCACCGTGCTCGGCGGCCACGACCGCGTACGAGCCGACCGCCATCACCACCGCGAGGACGGCGGTCGCTCCGCCCGCGGCCCTGAGATGCAGCGAGCGTCCCTCCCGGCCGAGCAGCAGCGCGACCGTCCTGGTCCACAGTCCGGGCAACATGGCCCGGATCCTGCGCGACGGACGGCCGACGCCGGGGCCCGCCGCGCCTGTGGGCGGTCGCCGTCACCCCATCGGCGGTCGCTCACCCGGACGGGTCCGGGCGGTGGTGCCGGCCTCGGTCGGATGATGGCCTTGCGCCATGACAGCCGAGCCCGACGCGGTGACCGAGACGTTCGCCTTCACCTGCGGAGACTGCGGCCACACCTGGGAACGGACCTTCAAGCTCATGTTCTTCACCGACCCCGGCCGCCCTGACATCCAGGAGTACGTCGACGAGAACGACGAGCCCCTGCGGTCGCCGCTGGCGGTGGCGGTCTGCCCGCGCTGCGGGAGCCGGGCGGTGCAGGTGTCGTCCCCCAAGCCCGATTCCGGGACCGGGACGGACGGGACACCGCCCGGCTGAGTCAGAGGGTGAGCAGTTCCTCGTAGAAGCCGCCGAAGTCTCGTTCGCGGTCGATGAGGTGGATCTCCAGGATCCAGTGGCAGGTGCGGCCGGCCTTGTCGGTGCGGCGCAGCGGGGTGTCGTTGGCGGGGGTGATGTACGACTCCGTGTCGGCGCCGTCGATGGTCTCGTGCGGGAACTCGCCGACGAGGTGTCCGGCGTGCCAGCCGCCGAGCTCCCAGCCGGCCTCCTCGGCGAGGCGGGCGACCTCGGCGTGGAGGCGGGCGCCGGTGATGTCGGGGTCGGATTCGAAGAAGCGCCGGCCGGCCGCGAAGGTGGTCGCCAGGTCGTCGCGCAGGCGCCGCTTGACCGGGTCGTCGCCGAGCACGAAGGTGCGTCCGAAGTCGGCCTCGTACTCCTCGAAGATCGGGCCGAAGTCGGCGAACACGATGTCGTCGGCGCCGATCACGCGGTCCGGCGGGTTCTCGCGGTAGGGCATGAGGGTGTTCGGGCCGGAGCGGACGATGCGCTTGTGCCAGTGCCGGGTGGTGCCGAAGAGGTCGTTCGCCAGGTCGCGGATCCGGTCGCTGACCGCCCGCTCCCCCTCGCCCGGCGCGACCAGCCCGCGCGTCTCGATCTCCGCGAAGAGGCGCTCGGCCTTCGCCTGGGCGTCCAGCAAGCGTGCTGAGCGCGTGGGTTCGTCGTCCGCCATGAGGCGAACGTAAGGGCGTCAGATCGTTTCCGGCAATGTGATTTCGCCACTCCCGCCGCGGATCGCGCGGGCCAGGAAGTGGTGGGTGGCGTCCTCGTAGTGGGCCAGGTCCCAGTCTGCGGCCCGGAGTGCCGGGCGGAGGTTCTCCTCGGCCAGCAGGTCGTCGGGGTCGAGGGGGCGGCCGTGGCGGGCGGCGCGTTCGGCGCGGCCGGAGGGGTGGAAGAGCAGCAGGACGCCGCCGGGTGCGGTGACCCTGGCCCACTCGCGGAGCGCCGCCGCGGGGTCGGGGACGTGGTCGACGAGTCCCGCGCTGAAGATGCCGTCCACGGTCGCGGTCGCCAGCGGCAGCCGGCCCGCGTCGGCGAGCAGCAACTGGCCGACGTCCGCGCGGCCTTCGCGCTGCGCCGCCGTCAGCATCGCGCGCGTGAGGTCGGCACCGAGGACGACGCCCTCGTCACCGACCTGCGCGCGAAGGGCGGGCAGCGCGCGGCCGGTACCGCAGCCGACGTCGAGGGCCGACTGTCCCGGACGCAGTCCCATCCGCTCGACCGCGGCCGTGTACCGGGGCTGGTCGGCCGCGAAGCGTTCCTCCCAGGTGGCCGCCCGGCGGGTGAAGAAGGCCCGGGTGGCGGTCAGTTCGGCGCGGCCCGCCACGAACGCGGCGAAACGCTCGAACACGCCGTCGCGGTGCGGGGCCACCACGGCCAGCTCAGCGGGCGCGGACTCCAGCAGCCCGGGGGCGGTGGCCGCCTCTTCCGGGAAGGCCGCGACGAACACGTCGACCGTCGCCTTGTCCGCCTCCAGATGGAACTGCATCCCCCAGGCCGAGCCGCCGACCCGAAACGCCTGCACGGGATACCGGTCGCAGGAGGCCAGCAACGTCGCACCGGCCGGCAGGTCCATGGTGTCGCTGTGCCAGTGCAGCACCCGCAGCCGCTCGGGGACGGCGGCGAACAGGGGGTCCGCGCTCGCGGCCGGAGCCATCCGTACGTCGCTCCAGCCGACCTGTGTTCCCGACCCGGGGCGGCCGGAACCGCCCGCGGCGACCGCCAGCAGCTGCGCCCCCAGACACACTCCGAGCACCGGCACCTCGGCCTCCAGCGCGGCAACGAGCAGCGCCAACTCGGCGGAGCGACCCGGGAAGTCCTCGTACGCCGCCATCGGCCCGCCCATCACGACCAGGCCCGCCAGCCCGTCGACCGCGTCCGGCACCGGCTCCCCGGCCCAGGTTCGGCAGATCCGGTACGGCAGTCCGGCCGCCGCCAACGCGGCGCCGATGGCGTAGGGCCCCTCGCCCTGCGCGTGCTCCACGATCTGGATCACGGGCCACCACCTCCCGGACGACCGTACCCGAGCGACTGCGGACGACAACCGCATCTGCCCAGGTGATGGCAGAGATATGACCGCAGACGCGGGCCTACGGCGCTGTTCTTCCCGCAGGTGCGCAGCGCTCCGCTGTCCCCGCGGGTGCCATGACCATGATGCGCTACGCCGCCCGGTGCCGCCCGGCGGACCACATCGGCGTCGGAGCCGGCGCCGTCAGTGGGCCCAGACGCCGCGCACGTGGCCGAGGTGGCGGGTCATGACCGCCCGGACCCGGTCCTCGTCCCGGGCGAGAAGCGCGTCGAGGATCTCCAGGTGTTCCTCGGCCGAGGAGGTCAGCAGCCCTCGCTCGACCAGCGCGGTCAGGCCGTACAGGCGGGACCGTTTGCGCAGGTCGCCGACGACCTCGACGAGGTGCTGGTTGCCGGCCAGCGCGAGCAGGCCCAGGTGGAAGCGGCGGTCGGCCTCGACGTAGGCGATGAGGTCGCCGTCGGCCGCCGCGCCGACGATCTCCTCGGCGTCCGCGCGCAGCGCTTCGAGGGCGGCCGGGTCGGCGGTGGCGGCGAGTGCGGTGGTCGTGGGGATCTCGATCAGTGAGCGGATGTGGGTGTACTCGTCGAGCTGCCGCTCGGAGACGGCGGTGACCCGGAAGCCCTTGTTGGGCACGGGGTCGACCAGGCCCTCCTTGACGAGGTCGAGCATGGCCTCGCGCACGGGGGTCGCCGAGACGCCGAAGCGGGCGGCGAGCGAAGGGGCGGAGTAGACCTCGCCGGGGCGCAGTTCACCGGCGACGAGCGCGGCCCGCAGGGCGTTGGCGACACTCTCGCGGTAGCTGGGGCGGGGGCCGCCGAGGAGGGGCAGGGTGGGGCCGGGCCTGGCTGGGGCCTTGGCCGAACCTGTCCTGGCCGCGGTCTTGGCGCCGCCTGCACTGTTGCGCTGCGCGGCCATGTGGGGTCCTTCCAGGTGCCATGCCATGTCACGTATCGCCAGTATCTCCGACGCGATCAAGCCGCCGGAGGCGGAGACAGAGACACGGTCAGAGCCAGGGTCAGGGTCAGGGTCAGGGTCAGAGGACGAAGCCGGACGGGAACGGGTCGGTCGGGTCGAGGAGGTACTGCGCGGTGCCGGTGATCCAGGCCCGGCCGGTGATGGTGGGCACCACTGCGGGGCGGCCGGCGACCTCGGCGGTCTCGACGAGGCGGCCGGTGAAGGACGTACCGATGAAGGACTCGTTCAAGAAGTCCTGGTGCAGAGGGAGTTCGCCGCGTGCGTGCAGTTGGGCCATGCGGGCCGAGGTGCCGGTACCGCACGGTGAGCGGTCGAACCAGCCCGGGTGGATGGCCATCGCGTGCCGCGAGTGCGTGGCCGTCGAGCCGGGTGCGGCGAGGTAGACGTGGTGGACGCCATCGATGGTCGGGTTCTCCGGATGGACGGGCGGGGCCTCGGAGTTGATCGCTTCCATCAGGGCGAGTCCGGCGGCGAGGAGGTCGTCCTTGCGGTCGCGGGTGAAGGGCAGTTCGAACTGGTCGAGCGGCAGGATCGCGTAGAAGTTGCCGCCGAAGGCCAGGTCGTACGTGACCGTGCGGCCGTCGGCGAGGGTCGCCTTGCGGTCGAGGCCGACGACGAAGGACGGCACGTTGCGGATGGTGACGGCCTTCGCGGCGCCGTCCTCGACGGCCACTTCGGCGACCACCAGGCCGGCGGGGGTGTCCAGGCGCACGGTGGTGACCGGTTCGACGACCGGCACCATGCCGGTCTCGACGAGGACGGTGGCCACCCCGATCGTGCCGTGGCCGCACATCGGGAGGTAGCCGGAGACCTCGATGAAGACGACGCCGTAGTCGCAGTCGGGGCGGGTGGGCGGTTGGAGGATCGCCCCGCTCATCGCGGGGTGCCCGCGGGGCTCGTTCATGAGGAAGTTCCGTACGTCGTCGCGGTGTTCGCGGAACCACAGCCGACGTTCGTCCATCGTGGCACCGGGGACGGTGCCGATGCCTCCGGTGACGACGCGGGTGGGCATGCCCTCCGTGTGCGAGTCCACGGCGTGCAGAACCAGCTTGCTGCGCATGGGAGTTCCTCTCGGTGGAACGGCCCCGGTGGGGCGCGGCCTCGGTGAAGTGGCCCGGGTCAGGAGAGCCCGAGGGCGACGACCTTCTCGGTGGCCTCGCGGACCGCCTTCTCCTGGTCCGGCAGCAACGGCACCCGGGGCGGCCGGACCGGGCCGCCGCGCCGCCCGACGATGTCCATGGAGAGCTTGATCGCCTGGACGAACTCCACCTTGGAGTCCCAGCGGTGCAGCGCGTGCAGTTGCCGGTAGAGGGGCAGGGCGGTGGCCAGGTCGCCCTTGACCGCCGCGTGGTACAGCTCGACCGTCGACTTCGGCAGGGCGTTGGGGTAGCCGGAGACCCAGCCCCTGGCGCCGGCCACGGCCAGTTCCAGCAGGACGTCGTCCGCGCCGATCAACACGTCCAGTTCGGGGGCGAGTTCCTGGATCTGGTAGATGCGGCGGGGGTCGCCGGAGAACTCCTTCACGCCCTTGATGAGCCCGGCCGCGTGCAGTTCGGCGAGCAGTTCGGGCGTGAGGTCGACCTTGGTGTCGTGCGGGTTGTTGTACGCGACTATGTCGATGCCGACCTCGGCGACGGCGGCATAGTGCGCACGCACCGAACGCCCGTCGGCCCGATAGGAGTTGGGCGGCAACAGCATGACGGCGGCACAGCCCGCCTCCTTGGCCTGCCGGGCCCAGCGGGCGGCTTCGGCGGAACCGTAGGCCGAGACACCGGGCATGACCTTGTCGCCACCGATGGCCGCGACGGCGGTCTCGACGACCCGGGCGCGCTCCTCGTCGGTGAGCACCTGGTACTCGCCGAGCGAGCCGTTGGGGACGACCCCGTCACAGCCGTTCTCGACGAGCCACCGGCAGTGGTCCGCGAACCCGTCGAAGTCGACGCTCAGGTCGTCGTGCAGCGGGAGCGCGGTGGCGACGAGGACGCCGCGCCAGACGGGGTGGGGGTGAGAGTCGGGGGCGGGGTGCGTGGCGGTCATGGGAGCCTCGGCTTTCCTATGGGGGGACATATCACTTGGGAGGACATATCACTGACGGATGTCTTGGGTGACGGTGGTGAGAGGCCTTGTCAGGCGGTGGTTGAGAGGCCTCGTCAATCAGCCGCTCAGGGCCCCTCCGGTTCCCGGGCCAGGACCTCCAGCGGTACCGGCCGCGCGAAGGGCCGCTTGGCCGGCCCCGGCGGGCAGCCCGCGACTCCGCTGACGCCGGGCGCACAGATCCGGCCCTGGCACCAGCCCATTCCGGCGCGGGTGAGGAGTTTGACGGTACGCAGGTCGGTGGCGCCGAGTTCGGCGGTGGCCGTGCGGATCGCGCCCGCCGGGACCTCCTCGCAGCGGCAGACGACGGTGTCGTCGGTGACCTGTTCCGCCCAGTGGGCGGGCGGGGCGTAAGCGGTGGCGAGGGCGGCGGAGAAGTGCCGTAGCCGGGACCGGGTACGGGCAGCCGCCGCCCAGTCCGCGGGCCGGGCTTCAACTCCCTGGAGGTGAACTCCCTTGAGGCGGGCGGCGATCGAGTACCCGGCGATCTCACCTTCGGCGAGCGCCAGCACCGCTCCCCCGATCCCGGTGGCCTCACCCGCCGCCCAGACTCCGTCGACGTCGGTGCGCTGCTCCGCGTCGGTGACCACGAACGGGTCGCCGGTGTCGTCGATCGTGCAGCCCAGGGACTCCGCGAGGTCGGTGTGCGCGAGCATGCCGTGTCCAACTGCCAAGGTGTCGCAGGCGATCCGCCGCTCGGTACCGGGCCTGACCCGGCCGGCGGTGTCGAGCGCGGCGACGGTGACGGCCTCGACCCGGTCGGTGCCGTGGGCTGCCACGACGGCGTGCCGGACCAGCACCGGGACTTTGTGGCGCAGGAGTTGGGCCGCGTACCCGGCCGCCTCGACCACCTTGCCCGGGTGCGCGGCGAGGGTCGCTGCGTGCCGTACGAAACCGGCGGGGCGTACGGACTCGACGTACGCGACGACTTCGGCGCCCGCCGCGGCGAGCCCGGCCGCGACCGGCATCAGCAGCGGGCCGGTCCCGGCGACGACCACCGTGCGCCCCGGCAGGACGAGCCCGCCCTTGAGCATCGCCTGCGCACCGCCCGCGGCGACCACTCCGGGGAGGGTCCAGCCGGGGAAGGGCAACACCTTCTCGTAGCCACCGGTGGCGAGCAGGACGCCATCGGCGGTGACCGTCTCCGAGGCCTGCTGATCGGGACCGAGCAGGGCGTGCACGCCGAAGCGGAACTCCCCGAACTCCGGCTCCACGAACCAGACATGACGGTCCGCCAGGTGTGTGATCCGGCCCGCCGCAACATGCGTGGCCACCCGGTCCCGCAGCGCCTCCCAGGTGCCCCACGCGTGATGCAGCGCCTGCGGTCTGCGGGCGCCGAGTCCGGCGGCGGGCTGCCGGTAGAACTGCCCGCCCGCCTGTGCACCCGCGTCGAGCAGCACGACCCGTACGCCCCGATCGGCGGCCGTGAGCGCGGCGGCGAGCCCGGCGGGGCCCGCGCCGATCACGGCGAGGTCGGCCCTAGTCATGGTCGGCGTCGTCGTGGACGAGGTCGTCATGGCCGGTGCCCTCCTGGGCGCGGATCGTGTCGCCGGGGTGGGCCGGGACGAGGCAAGCCCGTTGGTTCGGGCGGTCGTTGACGGTGATCAGGCAGTCGAAGCAGACGCCGATGCCGCAGAAGACTCCGCGGGGTGCGCCGCTTCCCCGGGTTCCGCGCCAGGAGGTGATGCCGGCCGTCCAGAGCACGGCGGCGACGGTCTGTCCGGGCAGGGCGTCGATCTCGCGGCCGTCGACGGTGACGGTGAAGGCCGGTTCGGGGTGGGCCCGGGCCAGCTCCTGCGGGGTTGCGCCTCCGGGCCCGCCGCCAACTCCCCGGCTTCTCAAGGCACTTCTCCTCACTGACCTTCCCTTCGCTGACCTTCCTCTCACTGCCCCTCCTCGAAACGGTCCGGGCGGAACGGCGTCAGGTCGAGGTCCGGTGTCCGGTCGGTCAGCGTCTGGGCGATCAAGTGCCCGGTACCGACCGCGAGTCCGATGCCCGCGCCCTCGTGACCGCACGCGTGGTGGAGCCCCGGCACCCGGGGGTCGGGGCCGATGGCCGGCAGGTGGTCCGGCAGATAGGGCCGGAAGCCGAGGTAGCCGCGCATCGCGTGGACCGTGCCGAGCATCGGGAAGAGCGCGGTGGCCTGCGCGGCCAGTCTGCGCACGACCGGGAGCGAGAACGTCCGGTCGAAGCCCACCCGTTCGCGGCTGGCACCGATCAGCACCGGGCCCGCGTCCGTTCCCTCGACGACCGCCGAGGACTGGAGCCCCGCGTCCCCGCTGGCGACGTCGGCCACGTAGTCGGCGGCGTACACCTTGTGCCGGATCACCCCGCGCGGCAGCGGTTCGGTGACCAACACGAAGCCGCGGCGCGGCAGTACGGGCAGGTGGACGCCGGCCAGCGCGGCGACCTCGCCGCCCCAGGTGCCGGCCGCGTTGATGACGACCGGGGCGTGCAGGTCGCCGTGCGCGGTCCGTACGCCGCGCACGGAACCGTCCTTCGCACACAGGATGCCGGTGACGGCGGTGCCGGTGCGCAGGTCGGAGCCGGCGCGTCGGGCCGCTCGTACGACGTGGGCGGCGGCCAGGGTCGGCATCACCTGACAGTCCTCGGGGTAAAGCACTCCGCCTGCGAGTCCGGGGGCCAAGTGCGGCTCCAGGTCGGGGAGTTGGTCGGCGGTCACGAGCTGCGCGTCGACTCCGGCGGCCCGCTGTCCGGCGGCGAAGTCGGTCAGCGCGGACATGCCCTCGGGCGAGGAGGCGACGACGACTCCGCCCTTCGGCTCGAACTCCACGGCGGCGCCCAGGCCGGGTTCGGCGGCGAGGTCGTTCCAGAGGCGTCGGGACAGGAGGGCGAGGTCGAGTTCGGGACCCGGTTCCTTGTCGGAGACGAGCAGGTTGCCCTCGCCGGCTCCGGTGGTGCCGCCAGCCACGGGGCCGCGGTCCACGAGGAGGGTCCGCAGGCCTGCCCGGGCCGTGTAGAGGGCACAGGCCGCGCCCACCATTCCGGCCCCGATGACTACGACGTCGCAGGTCAGTGGGCTGCTCACGCCAGTACAATGTCACATGTTTCTGTCCTCGCCAAGGGTCCGTGAGGCGATGGCGACAGAGCCGGCACCCGAGCCGCACGGCCTGCGCCCCCTCGGCAGGGCCCGGTCGCACGTGTGCCCCGATGGCCGAGGGGTCCACACCCTCCGCTACCGGGGCACACGCAGCCAACCGCCCGCCAGGGCCGTCAGCTCTCCGTCAGGGTCACGTCCTCTCGCTGGGCCGCGTGGAAGCGGGGCAGCGGCAGGCCGCCCTGGGCGTTGAGTTCCATCAGCGTCGCCTCGACGTTCGCCGTGCCGGGTTCGAGCTTGTCCGCCGAGGTCGTCCCGGTGTTCTCCCAGCGGTGCTCCATGCCGTCGCACACGGCACGGGTGCCGCCGATGCCGTGGCGGACGTTCGGGGAGTTCTGGGCGACCGAGGAGCTGACGAAGACCGGGCCGGCGCTGCCGAGACAGCGGTAGGTGCCGGAGAGGGTGACGGTCCCGTCGGGGGCGATGTACCCCGTCGGGTCGACGGTCACGGTCTCGAACGGGTCGGCGGACGCGGGCGCGGCGGGAGCGGCGGCCAGCAGGAACAGCGCGGCACAGGCGGCGGTACGAACCGCGGGGCGCAGAGCGGGGCGCAGGGACATCGGAGAACCTCCTGGGGATGGGGCCTCCACTGGTACCGGGCGCACACGTCCACAGCCGTGATCGTCACTCCTTCGGTGGCGAGTCCGCACCGACGGTCGTGGATCCGTCCGGGTGTTGTCCGCGTGTTGTCACGCTTCCCGGCGGACGGTTCCGATGAGTTCACGGCCGGAGGATGGTCTCTTCTACGGGGACGCCGACCGGCGACACCCCACCGACGTGGAGGTGCGACATGTGTTCCCACCAGCCTTCGAGCTCTTCCTCCGGCAACTGCGCCGCGCATGTCGTCGCCGCCCACCCCGAGCAGGGCTGGAGCCTGCTCTGCGACGGGGCGATCGTGTTCGACGACTCCGGTGAACTGACCCCCGACGGCCGCGCGGTCGCGCCGCACCGGGTCGCTTCGCTGACGATGGCGGCCTGAGGCACGGTCACGCACGACTTCCTTGAGATGAGCCCGCGTTGAACCCCGCCGGCCCTCGCACCTCTCGGTAGAGGTGTTCGAGCAGATGCCCCGGCGCGAAGCGCACCGCACCACCCAGAGATCCGGCGACCGCGCCGCGCCCACATTCGCGACCGGCCCACTCGCCGCCGCACCACCCTCGGACCCCACCGCCGCCCGCCGAAAGAGCTCGCGGCACACTGTGAGTGTCCGACCCACATACTCTGGACCGGCGCAATGAGTTTCATCGAGGAAATGCGCGCCGCCTTTACCCGCGGCGAGACGGACGAAGTAGAGCGAATGAGCCGCGCCGAGCTTTCCCGTGCACGCGAAAACAGCGACCCGGCGGGCGAGATCAACGCACTCTATGGACTCGCCGCTGTCGCCATGCGAGCTCATGACGCGACGAGAACTCGGCAGTTGGGCGAGGAAGCTCTCGCGGTGGCGCTGCGTGCCGGCGACAAGAGCCTCGAAGAAGCGCCGCGCCACATGTTGGCAGGAGCGGCGCGTATGGCAGGTGATGTCGCGACGGCCCGAGTCCTGTACGAGGAGAGCATCGCTCTCAACGAGTCCCTCGGGAACGAGGACCGGGCGGTGCGCGAGCGACACAATCTCGGTTGGATGGAACTGCATTCGAGCGATATCGACCGGGCTCGCGACCTTTTCGCGGCGGTACGGCGCTACGTGGCACGGAATGACTATCAGGCGTTCATCCCGTACGCGGTATTGGACGCTGCGGCCATAGCCGTTCGCGACGGCGCGTACCCGCAAGCCGCTCGACTTCTCGCGGTGGTCACGACGGCCTTGGCGGACAATGATCAGCTCGACCCCGATGACGCCATTGAGTACGAGTCACTTCGGGACCGGCTGGTGACGGAACTCGGACGCGACGCCTTCGACATCGCGTACACCAGCGGACTTGAACTGGTTCCTCTTGAGGCTCTCTCCGCACTTCCGGCAGATCGCTTCGAGGCTGATTCCTCCCGGACGAACTGACCGCGTCCGCGAGAAGCCGCACACCAGGCGGCCCGAGACGGTTCGAGCGAGGATGAGGGCATCGCCGGTTCCCTCCGCGCACGGTATCGCGCCCCGTTGACTGTCGTCACCAAGGCGATACGCTCGATGCGCGAGCCCAGACCCCGCCACCAGGCAAGGGGGCGCATCGCCATGATCGACTCGGCGCATGTCGACACCTTCGCGCGCGATCACCTCCCGCCGCGCGAGGAGTGGCCGGAGCTGCGCTTCGAGCTGCCGGAGCTGAGGTACCCCGATCGGGTGAACTGTGCCGCCGAGCTTCTGACCGGCCCGGACGCCGACAGCCCGGTGTTCCACACCCCCGCAGGACCCTCCTGGACGTACGGCGATCTGCGCGCCCGCGTCGACCGGCTCGCGCATGTCCTGTCCGGCGACCTCGGTGTGGTCCCCGGGAACCGGGTGCTGCTGCGCGGGCCGACCACGCCGTGGCTCGTGGCCTGTTGGCTGGCGGTGCTGAAGGCGGGCGCGGTCGCCGTGACGGTGCTGGCGCAGCAGCGGCCGCACGAGCTGGCCACGATGTGCGGGATCGCCGACATAGGGCAGGCCCTGTGCGACATACGGGCCGTCGACGACCTCGCCAAGGCGGAGATACCGGGGCTGCGCATCACGACGTACGGCGGCGACTCCCCCGACGACCTCCTGCGTCGTCCGGCGCCCGACACCCCGTACCCGGCCGTCGACACGGCGGCCGACGACGTCGCGCTGATCGCGTTCACGTCCGGCACCACCGGCCGCCCCAAGGGGTGCATGCACTTCCACCGGGACGTGCTGGCCATAGCCGACACCTTCTCGAAGCATGTGCTGCGGCCCCGTCGGGACGACGTCTTCGCGGGGAGTCCGCCGCTCGGTTTCACCTTCGGGCTGGGCGGGCTGGTGATTTTCCCGATGCGCGTCGGCGCGAGTTCGCTGTTGCTCGAACAGGCGGGCCCCAAGCAGCTGTTGCCCGCGATCGCCGCCCACCGGGTCTCGGTGCTGTTCACCGCGCCGACCGCCTACCGCGCGATGCTCGGCGAACTCGACGCGCACGACGTCTCGTCCCTGCGCCGCTGCGTCTCCGCCGGGGAGAACCTGCCCGCCGCCACCTGGCAGGCCTGGCGGGAGCGGACCGGGCTGCGGATCATCAACGGCATAGGCGCCACCGAGCTGTTGCACATCTTCATCTCCGCCGCCGACGAGGACATCAGGCCCGGCACGACGGGGAAGCCGGTGCCGGGGTGGCACGCGCGCGTGCAGGACGCGGGCGGAACGCCGCTGCCCGACGGGGAGTCGGGGCTGCTCGCCGTGCAAGGGCCGGTCGGCTGCCGGTACTTGGCCGACCCGCGCCAGCGCGAGTACGTGCGCGGCGGCTGGAACGTCACCGGCGACACCTATGTGCGCGAGAGCGACGGTTACCTGCGCTTCGTCGCCCGCGCGGACGACATGATCATCTCGGCCGGCTACAACATCGCCGGACCGGAGGTCGAGGACGCGTTGCTGCGTCACCCGGACGTGGTCGAGGCGGCGGTCGTGGGGCGGCCCGACGAGGCCCGCGGTCAGGTGGTGGTGGCCTACGCCGTCCTCAAGGAGGGCGCCGAACGGGACGCCGAGGCCCTGCGCGCCTTCGTCAAGTCCGAGCTGGCGCCGTACAAATGCCCCCGCGAGATCGTCTTCCTGGAGGCGCTGCCACGCACCGCCACCGGCAAGCTGCAGCGGTTCAGATTGCGCATCGAAGATCACCCCGGAGTTGACACCGATGGTGACCAGCAGTGATGTCGAAGACCTAAGATGATCAACGTGTCCGACCAGCCTGCCCCACGGTCTCTCATCGTCACGCTCTACGGCGCGTACGGCCGCTTCGTGCCGGGCCCCGTGCCCGTCGCCGAACTGATCCGGCTGCTCGCCGCGGTCGGCGTGGACGCGCCCTCCGTACGCTCCTCGGTGTCCCGTCTAAAACGGCGCGGACTGCTGCTGCCGTCACGCACGGCCCAGGGCACGGCGGGGTACGAACTCTCGGCGGAGGCACGCCAGTTGCTCGACGACGGCGACCGCCGCATCTACGCCGATGTGCCGCCCGAGGACGAGGGCTGGGTGCTCGCCGTGTTCTCCGTACCGGAGTCGGAGCGACAGAAGCGGCACGTCCTGCGCTCCCGCCTGGCCGGTCTCGGCTTCGGCAGCGCGGCACCGGGCGTGTGGATCGCCCCGGCCCGGCTGTACGAGGAGACCCGGCACACCCTCGTACGGCTGCGGCTCGACCCGTACGTCGACCTCTTCCGCGGCGAGCACCTGGGCTTCGCGCCCACTGTCGAGGCGGTCGCCCGCTGGTGGGACCTGGCCGCCATCGCCAAGGAGCACGACGCGTTCCTCGACCGCCACGCGCGCGTGCTGCGGGACTGGCAGGGGCGCGCGGCATCCGACACCCCGCCCGAGGAGGCCTACCGCGACTACCTCCTCGCCCTGGACTCCTGGCGCCACCTCCCCTACGTCGACCCCGGACTGCCCGCTCGACTGCTCCCCGAGGACTGGCCGGGGGCCCGGTCGGCGGCGGTGTTCCGGGGGCTGCACGAGCGGCTCAGGGCGGCGGGGGCCGGCTTCGCGGGCGTATGACGGGGTGGGTGCAGGGGGTGCCGCGATTTGTGAACAGATCATGGCAAGTGAAGGTGATCCCTTGCGCACCATGAGTCACTCAGCTAAACCTCAGCCTCCTTAACACTTCCTCTCAGACTTCTTACCTACCGTTCCATGCGTCGTACGCCGGGTAGGAAAGAGGACTGTTGCGCATGACCACCACGCCAAGGACTCAGGGAGCCACGGTCTGGCTGACGGGGCTGCCGAGCGCGGGCAAGACGACGATCGCCCGCCACCTGGGGGATCGGCTGAAGGCCGAGGGGCATCGCGTGGAGGTCCTGGACGGCGACGAGGTCCGCCGCTTCCTCTCCGCCGGCCTCGGCTTCTCCAGAGCCGACCGCAACACCAACGTGCAGCGCATCGGCCTCGTCTCCGAGGTCCTCGCGCGCAACGGTGTCCTGTCCGTCGTCCCGGTCATCGCGCCGTACGCCGACAGCCGCGAGGCCGTGCGCAAGCGGCACGAGGCCAGTTCGACGCCGTACATCGAGGTACATGTCGCCACCCCGGTCGAGGTGTGCAGCGAGCGGGACGTGAAGGGCCTCTACGCCCGCCAGGCCGCCGGCCAGTTGACCGGCCTGACCGGGATCGACGACCCGTACGAGCCACCTTTCGACCCGGACCTCGTGCTGCCGACGCAGGTGCAGACGCCCGAGGAGTCGGCGGACGCGGTGTACGCGGTGCTGGCGGAGCGGGGGTTGGTGTGAGCGCGGCACAGGGCTTCAGCCTCTCCCATCTGGACGCTCTGGAGTCCGAGGCGGTGCACATATTCCGGGAGGTGGCGGGCGAGTTCGAGCGGCCGGTGATTCTCTTCTCCGGCGGCAAGGACTCCATCGTCATGCTGCATCTCGCGCTGAAGGCGTTCGCGCCCGCGCCAATTCCCTTCTCACTGCTGCACGTTGATACGGGACACAACTTCCCCGAGGTTCTTGAGTATCGGGACCGGACGGTGGAGCTGTACGGGCTGCGGCTCCATATGGCCTCCGTGCAGGACTACATCGACCGTGGTGTGCTGCGCGAACGTCCGGACGGGACCCGAAATCCGCTGCAGACCCTGCCGTTGACCGAGAAGATCCAGCACGAGAAGTTCGACGCGGTGTTCGGCGGCGGGCGACGCGACGAGGAGAAGGCCCGGGCCAAGGAGCGGGTGTTCAGCCTGCGGGACGAGTTCTCGCAGTGGGACCCGCGGCGGCAGCGGCCCGAGCTGTGGAACCTGTACAACGGCCGCCACGCGCCCGGTGAGCACGTCCGGGTCTTCCCGCTCTCCAACTGGACCGAGCTGGACGTCTGGCAGTACATCGCCCGCGAACGGATCGAGCTGCCCGACATCTACTTCGCCCACTACCGCGAGGTGTTCAACCACGGCGGCATGTGGCTGACCGCCGGCGGGTGGGGCGGCCCCAAGTCCGGGGAGAGCGTGGAGAAACGGCAGGTCCGCTACCGCACGGTCGGCGACATGTCCTGCACCGGCGCCGTCGACTCCGACGCCGACGGCATCGAGAAGGTGATCGCCGAGATCGCCGCCTCCCGGCTGACCGAGCGCGGCGCGACCCGCGCCGACGACAAGATGTCCGAGGCCGCGATGGAAGACCGTAAGCGCGAGGGGTACTTCTAGTCATGAACGCCAGCACCAGCACGACCGGTACCACTGGCACGACCGGCATGTCCGGCGCGACCATCGACACCCTGCGTTTCGCGACCGCCGGTTCGGTCGACGACGGCAAGTCCACGCTCGTCGGGCGCCTGTTGCACGACTCCAAGTCGATCCTCACCGACCAGCTGGAGGCCGTCGCGCACGCCTCCCGCAATCGCGGCCAGGACACCCCCGACCTCGCGCTGCTGACCGACGGCCTGCGCGCCGAGCGCGAGCAGGGCATCACCATCGACGTCGCCTACCGCTACTTCGCCACCCCCAAGCGGCGGTTCATCCTCGCCGACACCCCCGGCCACGTGCAGTACACCCGCAACATGGTCACCGGTGCCTCCACCGCCGAGCTGGCCATCGTCCTGATCGACGCGCGCAACGGAGTCGTAGAGCAGACCCGTCGGCACGCGGCCGTGGCCGCCCTGCTCCGGGTCCCGCACGTGGTTCTCGCCGTCAACAAGATGGACCTGGTCGGGTACGAGGAGAAGGACTTCCAGCGGATCGTCGAGGACTTCGCGGGCCACGCGGCCGAGTTGGGACTGCCCGGCTTCACGCCGATCCCGGTCTCGGCACTGGTCGGCGACAACGTCGTCGAGCGTTCGGCGCGCATGGACTGGTACCGAGGGCCATCCCTGCTGGACTTCCTGGAGAACGTCCCGGTCGGCACGCAGAAGGTCGACGCGCCTGCCCGTTTCCCGGTGCAGTACGTCATCCGGCACGGCGAACTCCGGTCCTACGCGGGCCAGTTGGTGTCGGGCTCGCTGCGGGTCGGTGACCGGGTGACCGTGCACCCCTCGGGCGCGAGCTCCGAGATCACCGGCATCGACCTGCTCGGCACCGAGTCGGAGGTGGCGTTCGCGCCGCAGTCGATCGCGGTGCGCCTCGCCGATCAGCGGGACATCTCGCGCGGCGACATGCTCACGACCGGGGTCGAGGTGCCCGCGCTGACGCAGGAGGTCCGGGCGGCCGTCTGCCATCTCGCCGATCGGCCGTTGCGGGTCGGCGACCGGGTGCTGGTCCGACACACGACCAGGACCGTCAAGGCGATCGTCAAGGACCTGGGCGGGGCGAGCGAGCTGCGCGCGAACGATCTGGGGCGGATCGGTCTGCGTACGGCGGAGCCGCTGGCGCTCGACGACTACGCGGTCTCCCGGCGCACCGGTGCGTTCATCGTGATCGACCCGGCGGACGGGGCGACGCTGACGGCGGGCATGGTGGAGCTGTAGTTCCCGAGCTCCCCACCCACCTTCTTTGCTGACGTCAGAATGACGGTACAAACCTTCGCGATTCGCCATTGTCACCGCTCGTCAATAACGCGGTAACAACGGGCTCACTCATGCGAGGCGGGGCGTTGGACTGGGTAAGCCGCTCGGTACGGGGTCGAAGGTCCCGTACGGTGCCCGTCGGACGACTCTGCCGGGCGGCGCCGTACCATACATAAGGTTGAAAGCAGGACAGCCTGCTCATGAACGGAACCGCCTTGTACGATCGCCCCTCGTCCTCCGCCGCCTCCTGGCGCATCGCGCTGCCGCACTCCGCCGCGGCCGTGCCCGTTGCCCGTGCGCTGGTGCGCACGGCGCTGACCGAGCTGGAGCACGGGGCCGACAGTGACACCGCGGAGCTGCTCACGGCCGAGCTGGTCGCCAACGCCGTGGAGCACACCACCGGCGACTCCCCGATAGAACTCGTCGTGGAGCTGCTGCCCTCCGGCTGTCAGGTCGAGGTGCACGACCCGGACCCGGCGCCACCCGGGGACCTGACCCGGCCCGACCGCGGGGAGCCCGACCCGTGGCAGGAACATGGGCGCGGACTGCTGCTGATCCGCGCCCTCAGCTCGTCCTGCGGACACCGTCCGACCGAGTCGGGCAAGGCGGTCTGGTTCAGGCTGTCGGCGGTGCCGCCGCAGCGGCGTCCGGCATGACCTGCGCGTTTGCGTGTTTGCGGTAGGTCAGGCGAGCGTGGCCACGAGGATGGCCTTGATCGTGTGCAGGCGGTTCTCCGCCTCGTCGAAGACGACCGAGTGGGCCGACTCGAACACCTCGTCGGTCACTTCCAGTGAATCGAGGCCATGGGTCTCGTATATCTCCTGGCCGACCTTGGTGCCGAGGTCGTGGAAGGCCGGGAGGCAGTGCAGGAACCGGACGTCCGGGTTGCCGGTGGCACGCAGGACGTCCATGGTCACGGCGTACGGGGCCAGAGCGGTGATCCGCTCGTCCCAGACCTCCTTGGGCTCGCCCATGGAGACCCAGACGTCGGTGGCGACGAAGTCGGCTCCCTGGACGCCCTCCGTCAGGGACTCGGTGAGCGTGACGCGGGCGCCGCTCGACTCGGCCAGCTCACGGGCGCGGTCGACGATCTCCTGGACCGGCCAGTAGGACTTCGGGGCGACGACGCGTACGTCCATGCCGAGCAGGGCGCCGGTGATCAGGTACGAGTTCCCCATGTTGAAGCGGGCGTCGCCGAGGTAGGCGAAGGTGACCTCGGTCAGCGGCTTGGCGGTGTGCTCGGTCATCGTGAGCACGTCGGCGAGCATCTGGGTGGGGTGCCAGTCGTCGGTCAGCCCGTTGTAGACCGGCACACCCGCGTACGCGCCCAGCTCCTCCACGGCGGCCTGGCTGTCCCCGCGGTACTCGATGCCGTCGTACATCCGCCCCAGCACCCGCGCGGTGTCCTTCACGGACTCCTTGTGCCCGATCTGCGAGCCCGACGGGTCGAGATACGTCGTCGAGGCGCCCTGGTCGGCGGCGGCGACCTCGAACGCGCAGCGCGTGCGCGTCGAGGTCTTCTCGAAGATCAGCGCGATGTTCCGGCCGCTCAGGTACCGCGTCTCGGTCCCCGCCCGCTTGGCCGCCTTCAGCTCGGCGGCCAGCTCGACCAGGCCGACGAACTCCGCCGCGGTGAAGTCGAGCTCCTTGAGGAAGTGGCGGCCGGCGAGGGCGGTCGGGACTGTCGCCATGGGGCGCTCCAGGAGTGCGAGGGAATGCGGGAACGGGAACCCTGGAAGTCTATACGATGATTCGAATTTCTATACAGCCCCTTCTGGCCTCTATACGGCCTCACGTTCGACCGGGCAGCTCATGCACCGCGGTCCACCGCGTCCCCGGCCCAGTTCGCTGCCCGGGATCTCGATGACCTCGATGCCCTGCTTGCGCAGATGGGTGTTGGTGGTGGCGTTGCGCTCGTAGGCGACGACGACGCCCGGCTCGACGGCCAGGACGTTGCAGCCGTCGTCCCACTGCTCGCGCTCGGCCGCGTGCACGTCCTGGGTGGCGGTCAGGACGCGGACCTCGTTGAGGCCGAGGGCGGCGGCGATCGCGCGGTGCATGTGCTCCGGCGGATGGTCGGTGACCTTGAGCTCCTTGTCGCCGACGCCCGGTTCGATGGTGTACGAGCGGAGCATGCCGAGGCCCGCGTACTGGGTGAAGGTGTCGCCGTCGATCATCGTCATCACGGTGTCCAGGTGCATGAACGCGCGCGCCTTCGGCATGTCCAGGGCGACGATCGACTGGGCGGACCCGGCGGCGAACAGCTTGTGCGCGAGCATCTCGACGGCCTGGGGCGTGGTGCGCTCGCTCATGCCGATCAGGACGGCGCCGTTGCCGATGACGAGGACGTCCCCGCCCTCGATGGTGGAGGGGTAGTCGGCCTGCCCCTCGGACCAGACGCGGAACGTTTCGTCACGGAAGAACGGGTGATGCCGGTAGATCGCCTCGAAGTGGACCGTCTCGCGCTGCCGGGCCGGCCAGCGCATGGCGTTGATGGAGACGCCGTCGTAGATCCAGGCGGAGGTGTCCCGGGTGAAGAGGTGGTTGGGGAGCGGGCCGAGCAGGAAGTCGTCGAGGTCCATCACGTGGAAGCGCACGGAGGTCGGCTCCGGGTGCGCGTCCAGGAACTCGCGCTTGGTCATCCCGCCGATGAGGACCTCGGCCAGGTCCGGCGAGGGCAGGTTCTCGAAGGCGGCTCTGAGGTGGTCGGTGGCGAGGACGCCGTACTCCTTCTCGTCGAAGACCCGGTCCAGGACGAGCGTTCTGGCCGCCGGGATCTCCAGGGCCTCGGTGAGCAGGTCGCCGAAGAGGTGGACGGTGACCCCTCGATCGCGCAGGACGTCCGCGAAGCCGTCGTGCTCGGCCCGCGCCCGACGCACCCAGAGCAGGTCGTCGAAGAGCAGGGCGTCCTTGTTGCTGGGGGTGAGCCTTTTGAGCTCAAGATCCGGCCGGTGCAGGATGACGCGGCGCAGCCGCCCGGCTTCGGAGTCGACGTGGAATCCCATGTCTCCATCCTGACCACCGATGACCGTCTTCACCCACGACTCGACCGTTTCCACGAGCCCGGCTCTGCGGTTTCTGCGAGCCCGGTACCGCCGTTGCCGCGAGCCGGGCACCACCTTTCCTTCGATTTCCAGTTCTCGTCCTCTTGACGATTACAGTCGGTCGCGATTATCGTCGTGCTGACGAAAAACATGGAGGGGGTCGCACACACATGGCCGACATCACCCGGCGCCTGGGCTGGCGCCATCTGCGCGGTGCGCCGACGGCACACGTCCGCCACCACCGGGACGGGAAGCTGCTGCACGACGGCCCGGGGCTCAGCTTCTGGTACCGCGCGCTCACCGCGGCGCTCTCCGAAGTACCGGTCGACGACCGGGAGTTGGCGATGACCTTCCACGCCCGTACGTCCGACTTCCAGGACGTGGCGGTGCAGGCGACGGTCACCTACCGGGTCAGCGACCCGGCGCTCGCCGCGGCCCGGCTGGACTTCTCCATCGACCCGGACACCGGGGTGTGGCGGGGCGCCCCGCTGGAGCAGCTGGGCACGCTGATGACGGAGACGGCCCAGCAGCACGCGCTCGACGTGCTGGCCCGTACGACGCTGTCGGCGGCGCTGGTCGACGGGGTGGCGTCGGTGCGCGAGCGGGTGGCCGCGGGGCTGGCCGCGGAGCCCCGCCTTCCGGCCACCGGCATCGAGGTGGTCGCGGTGCGCGTGGTGGCGCTGCGTCCGGAGCCGGAGGTGGAGCGGGCGCTGCGCACGCCGGCCCGGGAACAGATCCAGCAGGAGGCCGACCGGGCCACCTACGAGCGGCGGGCGGTGGCCGTCGAGCGGGAGCGCACCATCGCCGAGAACGAACTGGCCAGCCAGATCGAACTCGCCCGCCGCGAGGAGCAGTTGGTCGACCAGCGCGGCATCAACACCCGCCGCGAGGCGGAGGAGCACGCGGCGGCGGACGCGGTACGGGCGGGCGCGGAGGCGTCCCGGTCGGTGAAGCTCGCGGAGGCGGAGGCGGAGCGCTCGGTCAAGCTCGCCGAGGCGGAGGCCACGCGCACGGTGAAGCTGGCCGACGCCGAGGCCGCCCGGTCGGTGCGGCTGGCCCGCGCGGAGGCGGAGAGCGCGCGCGAGGTGGGCGAGGCACGGGCGCAGGCCCAGGCGGCGTGGCTGCGGGTGCACGGCGACGTGGACGTGGCGACCCTGCACGCGCTCACCGGGACGCGGCTCGCGGAGAACCTGCCGAACATCGAGAGCGTCACCGTCTCCCCCGACGTACTGACGGGCCTGCTCGCCAGGCTAGGCGGCGGAGAGCGGGCGTGAGTCTCGCACCGCGGGTCGTCCTGGTCCATCGCACCACGGAGTACGAGGAGTTGGTGGCCCGGCACGGCACGCACGGCCAGGCCGCCTTCTTCCTCGCCTCGCGGGGACGGGACATCGAGGAGATCGCCGAACGCCACCGCGCGACCCGGCGGGCCCTGGCCGAGGTCTCCTCGGCGATCCCGCTGACCTGGCGTCAAGCACGGGTCGAGCGCGTCGACTTGGACCGCTTCCTGTTCGCCCCGGAGGACGTCGTGGTCGTCGTCGGCCAGGACGGCCTGGTCGCGAACGTCGCCAAGTACCTCACCGGACAACCGGTGTTGGGGTTCGACACGGATCCCGGACGCAACCCGGGCGTCCTGGTACGGCACCGCCCGTCGGCCGCCGCCACCCTGCTGAAGTCGGCCCACGCGGCCGGCACCGGCGTGGACGAACTCACCATGGTCGAGGCCGTCGCCGACGACACGCAGCGGCTGGTCGCGCTCAACGAGATCTATGTCGGAGCCGTCGGACATCAGACGGCCAGATACCGCCTGGGCCTGGAGGGCGACGGGGGTGTCGTCGAGGCCCAGGCTTCATCCGGGGTGCTGGTGGGGACCGGCACCGGAGCCACGGGTTGGCTCCGGTCGGTGTGGCAGGAGCGGGGCAGCGACCTGCCCCTGCCCCGCCCCACGGACGACCGCCTGGTGTGGTTCGTCCGCGAGGCCTGGCCCTCCCCGGCCACCGGCACCTCCCGCGTCGCCGGCCACCTCTCGGCCTCGTCCCACCTCACCCTCACCGTCGAGTCCGAGCGACTGATCGCGTTCGGGGACGGGATGGAGGGGGACGCGGTGGAGTTGACGTGGGGGCAGACGGTGCGGGTGGGGGTTTGTGGGGAGCGGTTGCGGTTAGTGGGGTGAATGGTGCCCGGCGTATCGCGCTCCCCCGCCGAGGAAGTCGACGCCCGTCCGAGGAGTCGAAGACCGCGCGGTCGCCCCGACCGGTCACCAGCGGCCACGCGGGCGCCGCGCCGCCACCTCGAACTCGCGCAAGGCCTGGGCGAGTTCGCGCCTACGGCCCGAGTGGTCGTCGATGGACACCACGGCGTCGAAGAGCTCCCACAGCGCCTCCGAGTGGTGCCGGGCGAGTCCGGTGAGGATCCCCGCGACGTCGGTGCGGGCCTTGGTGTGACGGGGCAGCGTGCCGGTGATGTCTGGATTCAGCGTGCTGATCACCGTCTGTCGCTCGGTGGGGTCGTTCATCAACGGATAGGCGAGCAGGACGTCCACCGCCCGTTGCAGCGGCGAGGCCGACCGCTCCCCCACGTCATCGCCCGCAGGCGCCAGGATCTCGGTGCGTTCGGGGCTCTGCAGCCTGATCTCGGGATGCTGCAAGGTTCGGCCCGTTTCCCTGAGGGTCGCAAGGCGAGTCTGCACCGCGGGAAACAGCTCTTCCGGATCGGGCAGCGCGGGCAGGGAGTCGGCGCGCTCCGCGAGCAGACCCAGGAGGACGTCGGAGAAGAGTCCGGTGGCACGCACCGGATCGTTTCCGGCGACCCGTCCACGGCCCGCGGCACGCAGCACGGTCTGCCGGTGCACGAGCGTGCGCCGCCCCATCGGCAGGGCGTCGGGCGGCAGTTGCTCACGGAAGTCGAGATCCTCCTCGAACGTCTCGCAGGCGTCCACGACCCACAGCTGCTCGGCAAGAGCGGGCACCGCGTCGCTGGCGTAGCGGGCGAGCGCGGAGTCCAGATCGATGGCCAGCTTGTCGGCCGTGGTGGCGTCCGCGCAGAACAGCCGCAACCGGTCGGACCGGTCGAGGACGCCGTGCCCGCCCCACCACACCCACAGCACGTCACCGTGCGCCGGCGACAGCTCTCGCACAAGGACCCGGCGCAGGGTGGCCTGGTCGGCGGGCGCGAACGAAACGTCAGGGACGTACGACGGCAACGGGGCCAGGTGGAGCCGGAGTTGAGCCTCGGGCACGCCCGCCACGCGCAGCAGTCGATGCAGCGCAACGGCGTCTCGGGCGGGCCCTGGCAGACTCCAGCCGTCCCCGGCGTCGTAGGCCTCGATGCCGACGACCAGGGCGTGTACCCGGGCCGGGTCGACGGGCGGGACTACTGCGGATCCGTGCGTCGTGACGACGGAGCCGGTCACGGCAGACGATCCACGATGTGCCGGTAGACCGCCGGATTGGTCCAGTACGCGCTGTGGGCCGCCGGGAACGGCTGCTTGCTGTCGACGGCGACATCCGTGACGCGGCCCGGGAACAGCCCTCCGCCAAGGTAGCCGAGCAGGTCACGGGGGTCGTACAGGTTCAGCCAGGCGGGGACGTGCGGCGGGAGCGGGGCGGGATGTTCGAGGGAGGGCAGCGAGCCGGATTCGTACAGGAAGGGGCCCTGGGAACCGGCCGTCACCAGGAGCCGGACTTGGGGAATCCGGGCCGAGATCAGGGCGTCCAGGGCGATGATGCCCCCGAGGCTGTGACCGACCAGCGCCACGGGCGGTTCCAGGCCTGCGACGAGCGTGCGCAGGTCGGCGCGGAACGCATCGCCGTGACTGAGGTAGCGCAGGATGTCCCCGGCGGCAGGGTGGGCGGCCTCGGTGAGGGCGCGTCTGCGGCGCACGACGGCACGAGAGGCCGTGGAGCCCGCCGCCCGCAACAGCAGGGAGCGCACGCCCCGTTCGGTTCCTCGGGGCGGCGCTCCGAGGCCTTCGGCGAGCCGGTCGGCGACGGCGTCCCGCGTCTCGCCGGTCGGCACGAGCGGCGCGTCCGCGTCGAGAGCGTCGGCGATGATGCGGGCAACCAGGCTGCGTGCAGCCAGGACCGCCAGGTCATCCGGGTCGAGAGCGCCGGCGGCGAGGCTCAGCAGCGGGTGGGCGGCCAGGTCCGTGGCAGCACGGGTCAGGCCGGGGCCCAACTCCGCGGCGGCCGAGTCCCCCTGAGCGGCGAACGCGGCCAACTGCGACTGCAGCCTCTGCTGCGGTGGCACGAACCCCGGCGGACGCTCACCGGACGCCTTCGCGCCCGCCGCCGCGAGGGCGAGTTCGGCGTACGGATCGGTATAGAGCACGGCCCAGGGGGCGGCCGTGTCGTCGTCGGCCGGTCCGCCAGGAGCGTCGGCCAGGCCACGGGCCGTACTCCCCGGCTGCGGCGGCAGACTCGCCCCGCCCGCGGCGAGCGTGGCGCCGTGCGCGCCTCCCCAGTAGTACGGCACGATGCGCAGCCCGTCCCGCAACTCGGTCAGCCCTGCCGCGACGCGTCCCGCGAGCGCCGAGAAGCCCGGCTCACGCACCCCTGTTCCGTGGATGAAGACGACCGCCGTCATGTGCCCCCCATGGCACCGATGCCTGCCCTGCCGCACGACGCGAGCAACTGCCGATGCGACTCCAAGTAACGCATATTCCGCTGCGGTTGGTGGGTCGGTTACATCGGCATGGGCGCCGTGTCGCACTCGATCCGTCGACGGCGACGGGCCTCGATGAGCCAGGGATGATTCTCGCTAACCACTCGCTCGAAGCCCTCCACCGCTCGCCGCTCCAACTCGTTCGCCTCTCCTCCGCGGCCCAATCCCCTCAGATCGAGCGCCAGGTTCGAGGTACAGGACAGAGTCAGGGGGTGGTCTGCTCCCGCCACCTCTGCCAGCAGCGGGAGATTGGCCTCGTCGATCTCGTGGGCCAAGGCGAAGTCCAACTGCTGATGCGCCGTGTTCGCCTGACCGATCGCGACCGTCAGTGTCGTCACGTGGTGGGGGCCGACCGTCGCCGCGAGCCTGGTGGCGGCATCGTCCTCGAGTTCCTGCGCGGCGGCCGGTTCCCCGAGGACCCGCAGGGTGGCGGCCAGATTAGCCCTCATGAGCAGGGTGTAGGCGTGGTTCGGGCCGAAGCGACTGGTGCAGTACTCCATTGTCTGGGCGCCCAGCTGACGCGAGCCGTCGAGGTCGCCGGTGAGGCGCTGGTCGACACTGACGTTGATCGCCGTGGAGAGGTAGTCCGGGTGATTGCGGCCGAGTCCTGTCTCGAAGCTGTTCAGTGTCTCGTCCGAGAGCTTGGCGGCGGCGGTGATCTCGCCGTCACGGCGTCGGCACACCGCCAGGTTGCCGGCGATGCGCAGAGTGAGGGGATTCTCATCGCCCAGGGCGGCGCGGGCCTGGCGGTGGACGTCCTCCTGGAAGGCGCGAGCGCCTGGGTAGTCGCCGCTCTCACGCATGTCGATCGCCAAGGCGTTGAGCGTGTTGAGGGTGAGAGAACTGGCGGGACCCAGCAACTCCTCGCGCAACCGCGCTGTTTCCTGGTCCATGGGCAACGCCTCGGCGAACTGCCCGCACAGCCGCAGGTCGACGCCCCAGCTGTGGGCGGCTCGCAAGGTGATCGCATCGTCCGGTCCCAGCTGGGAGCGGGCCCGTTCGGTGGCTTCCCGTCCCAGGTCCCGGGCCTCGGCGAACCTGCCCTGGAAGCGTCGCGCGTCAGCCAGCTCGATCATGGAGTCGATGAGGTCCTCCTGGTCGACCTCCACTCGGCGCGAGAGCTCCAGCGCCCGCTCGTTGAGCTCGATGGACTCGCCGGCCTCACCGACGACGCGCAGCAGGAACGCCAGGATCTTCGAGATACGGATGACGTGGATGTTCTCCTCGCCCGACGCGGCGAGCCATGAGGTGTAGGCCTGCCGTGCGAGATCGGCGGCGCCTGCATGGTCACCCCAGAAGTAGAGGAACAGCACGGTGTCGTAGACCAGTTCACGGACAAAGGTGTCTGTGCTCGTCACCGCCTGGGAGCTCAGCACGTGGGGCAGCAGTGCCTGGTAGTCGGGCCACTCCTGGGAGGAGGCGTAGTGGCCGGGTTTGGCCGCCGACAGGAGCTGGTGGGCAGCATTTCGCAGGCGCTCATGCTCCTCGGGTGCCTGGTTGGCCAGGAGCACATGCTGTAGAAGACGGTGCATCTGCAGGGTGTCGGTTCCAAGGTCCAGTTTCACCAAGGAGAACTGGGTCAGGTTGCGGATGGCCCAGGCGAGTTTGATGGCCTTGCCCAGAATGGGGTCGACGTTGGGAGTGATGTCGATCCCACGGCTTTTCCGCAGAATCGAGATCGGGACCGGTTCGGGAGCCATGCAGGCGCAGATGTCCAGGAGTTCGCGGGCTCCTGGGTTGTTCTCCTTGATCCGCTCCAGCGAGATGTCCCATGCCGCCGCTACGGAGACCGGATAGTCAGGGGCCGGGTCGAGGTGAAGGATCTCGGGGCTGCGCTGTTCCAGCAGTTCGAGGTACTCCTCAACTAGCATTCCCGTGACCGCGCGCCAGGCTCCTGCCTGTTCGACAGCGAGCGGCAGGTCGCCCAGGGCTGTGGCGAGCCGGTGGGCATCCACTTTGGACAGATCCGGAGAGCGCTTCTGAAGCAGCTCGATCGACTCCTCCCGCTCGAACACGGTCACCGGCAGAGGTGTCGCCACGCGCTCCCAGTCCCGGTTGCGCGACGTGACGATGATCTTCCCCGGACCGCTGACGGGGAAGAAGGAGCGGACCACGTCAACGTTCTCGGCGTCGTCGAAGACCAGCAGCCAATTGTCGTACGGCGCTCCCCTGCGCAACGCTTCGAGGACCGCGGGCACAGCCGTGTTGGCCGCGGGAACGCCACCGCTGTCCTGCCCCACGAGGGGAAGCCCCAGCCGCACGGCCAGACCCGCGAGCGCGGTCAGGATGAGACTTTCCCGTCCGGCAGGGATCCAGCAGATCACCTTGTACTCCCGCTGATGGCGGTGCACATACTCCAGCGCAAGCTGAGATTTGCCCACGCCGCCCAGCCCGTGCAACGCGTGCGGCAGTACGGCCGCAGTCTCGTGGGCTCCCAGCTGATCCGCCAACAGTCTCAGCTGCGCCTGCCGACCGACGAACGAGGCGTTCCGCAGCGGAACATTCACCATAAGATCGGGCATATTTGGCGTTGCGGACGTGGTGCTCTGCATGACTCAGCCTCCGGGACTCTTGCTGAACGGTCACGGTTACCAGAGGTCCGAGTTGAGCCGAACTCAACTCGACAGAAGACAAGTTGGGGCGGCAGGAGCCGTCAGGCTCTGTGCTGTGGCTGGAGCAGTTCGGGACGGGCCAGCATGTGGCGGGACGTCCGGCCCGGGGTGAGGGCCGCGCGGGCGACGATCCAGCCCGCGAGAGCGTGCGGTTCGGCCGGATCGGCGTCCAGCGCGTCGGCGTATCGGGCGAGTGCGGTGGCCGGGTTTCCGGCAGCCAAGTGCTCGTCTGCGGTGAAGGGGGCACTCGGACGGTCGGCGAACGCATAGGTGCGTACGTCGGGCCAGGACCCTCGGTCGGGACGGAAACGGAGGCCGGCCGGATCGTTCGCCGCGACGGAGTGCGGTGCGACGTTCCGCAGTCGCCATTCGGTGCGGTGCAGCGCGGCCGCGGTACGGGCCCGGTGGAGGGCGGACCGGTCCACGGGTTCACGCAGCCAGCCGTCGAGCGTCCGGGCCAGCCCGGCGACGAGCACCCGCCCCTGGGCCGTGAGCCTGCCGCTCGCCAGCAAGGTGCGTACGACCAGTCGGCCCTGCAGCCGGCGCAGCGCGAAGTGGTACGCGGCCGTCTCGGCATGCTCCGCATCGGCCAGACGTTCCCGCCAGAAGCCGGCGACGCCGATGAACGCGTAGGCGCCGTGCAGGAGCCCCGTGAGGTGCCGTGGATCGGCGCGCCATGGAGCGTAGTAGCGCTCCTCGCGGTCGTCGTCGAGGAGCGGAAACAGATGGAGCAGCGCGGCCAGCTTGCTGTGCTGGAACTCGTGGATGAAAGCCTCGGCGAGAGCGAGTGAGGAGGAGGGGCGAGCGATCACCATGGCGCCGTAGGAGTCACCACTGGTGGCGGAGACCCGCACGTCGGGGGGTGGCGGCGGAGTGGTGCTCGTTCGCCCCCACGGGACGACGGCCCGGATCGCCGTAGGGTCGAGCCGACCCAGTCCTGATTCCTCTTCCGCCCCGGTGAGAAGTCCCGCGGCCTCTTCGAACAACGTCTGCCAGACAGCGGCCTCGTCGGCGTCCAGTCGAGCCGGCGCGATGGGCTCGTCGAGATCGCGGTACGGGTCCAGGTCGTCGAGCGGGATGTCGACGGCGCCCGATGGTCCGGAGTGGACGAGTGTGCGCAGCGGGACCCAACGCGTGCCGGTGCCGACAGCATCGGTCTCCCCGCGAGCCGGAGCCGTCGAGGGGCGGCAGGTGAGTACGGCGCCCGGCTCGGAGGGTTCCGAGCCCGCGACCGCGGGGAGCGTCAAGGTCAGCTCGCCGTCGCGCGTCTGCGCCCTGGCGACCGTCACCCCGGCTTCCGCGGCTGCGAGTTGAGCCATTCCCAGGCAGGGAAGGTGCAGCGCACCGTCGGTGAGCGGAACCAGGAGGTCCGCCTCGATGCGGGCGCGGAGTGCCGCCGTGATGGCCAGTGCCCCCAGTCGGCCGGCTTCTGCCCACAGGAGCGGGCCTTCCGAGATGCCGTGCAGGCGCCGCAGTACGTGTGTCAGCCAGCTGCCGACCTGGGGGGCCAGGATGAGCCTCTCGACCGCTTCGGGAGCCTGGCCGGCCGCGGCCTGGAGGACGCGCCAGGCTTTGGAATGCGGAGTGAGTGGTGTCGGCAGGGATTCGAGGTGCTCCTGAACGGTGCGCAACAGCAGGAGCCGCCGCACTCGTTCGCCGCGTTCGAGGAAGGCCAGGGCCTCGTACGAGCCGCCACCGGTGGCGAGTTCGGCGAGAAGGTGGTCGGGCATGCGCAACGGAGGTTGGGGCTGCTCGGTCGTCATTGCCGGAGAACCTCCGTCGTGCGTGCGATCAGGCGGGAGGAACTGTCCGCTCCTCGCGTGTGGGGCGGGGCGGCCGCACCCTCGCTATTCCGCTCTCCCCGGCTCGCCGCCGCCTCGCATACTGCTGCGCGGGCGCAGGACTTCCGCCAGGAGGCGGTCGCTGCGACCGAGTGGCGTCAGGGTGTCGAAGGCGGTGAGAGGCAGGTGGGCGAGGTCGGTCAGATCCGACTCCCAGACCCGGGCTCCGACGCTGGAAACCCCTTCACCGACGGTGGCTTGGACGTCGGGCACATGGGTCAGCGGCCGGTGCAAGGTGCCTCCCCCTTCGTTCTCATGGCGGTCTACGGGCCAACTGTGCCGGTGGGTTGCGGCGAAGCCCCGCCAGATCATTGCACAAGATTCCCTGTGTCTCTTCACGGCGCTCTGTGGCGCCGAAGCACGCCTTGGCGCCCAGGTCGGGGCCCGTCGATGCAGGGCTCAAGACGGCAGCCGGAGGCCACCGTTGGTCCCGTCACAGCGGCATGGGCGCCATGTCGCACTGAATCCGTCGGCGCAGCCGTGCCGCCTGGAGCCACGGGTGATCCCCACGCACCACCCGCGTGAATCCCTCCACCGCCCTGCGCTCCATCTCGTCCGCGTCGGCACCACGGCCCAGCCCGCGCAGGTCCAGGGCCAGGTTCGCGATGCAGGACAAGGTCAGTGGGTGGTCTTCGCCCGCGACCTGGGTGAGCAGCGGAAGATTGGCACGGTCCATCTCGTGGGCCTGTCCGAAGTCGAGGCGTGCGTACGCCGCGTTGGCCCTGCCCAGGTCGACTGTCAGCGTGGTCACATGGTGGGGACCGACCACCTCGGCAAGTCTGCGAGCCGCGTCGTCCTCCAATTGCTGGGCGGCGTCGAGGTCGCCGAGGTCCTGCAGCGTGGCGGCAAGATTCGCCTTGGCAAGCAAGGTGTGCCCGTGGTTCTCACCGAATCGTCGGGTGAGGCGCCGTATCGTGTCCTCACCAAGCCATCGCGAACCCTCGAGATCACCGGCGACGCGGCGATCCACGGTGACATTGATAGCGGTCGACATCGTGTCGGTGTGATCAGGGCCGTAGGCGGTCACCAGATGGCGCAGAACCTGCTCGGCGAGCTTGGCGGCATCGGCGATCGCTCCGTCACGGCGCCGGCACACGGCGAGATTGCCTGCGATGCGGAGCGTGAGGGGGTTGTCCTCGCCGAGCGAGGCATGCGCCTGGCGGTAGACGTCCTCCAGAAAGACACGGGCGGCGGGGTAGTCGCCGCTCTCTCGCATGTCGATCGCAACGCCATTGAGGGTGTTGAGCGTCAGCGAGCTGGCCGGGCCGAACAGTTCCTCGCGCAGCCGTGCTGTCTCCTGGTTCATAGGCAGCGCCTCACGGAACTGACCGCACAGCCGCAGGTCGACCCCCCAACTGTGCGCTGCCCGCAGCGTGACCTGGTCATAGAGTCCGACCTCGGTACGGGCCCATTCGGTGGCTTCCTTCCCCAGATCTCGCGCTTCCGCGAACCTGCCCTGGTAGCGCCGCGCGTCGGCCAGCTCGATCATGGAGTCGATGAGATCCTCCGGGTCGACGTCCACCCGGCGCGAGACCTCCAGCGCCGTCTCGTTGAGCGGGATGGACTGACCGGCCTCGCCGACGACGCGCAGCAGGAACGCCAGGATCTTCGAAATACGGATGACGTGGATGTTCTCCTCGCCCGACGCGTCGAGCCATGCGGAGTAGGCCTGCCTGGCGAAATCGACAGCGCTTTGGTGATCGCCCCAGTAGTAGAGAAACAGCACGGTGTCGTAGACCAGGTCGCGTACATACGTGTCCGTACTCGTCGCCGTCTGCGAGCTGAATGCGTGCGGCAACAGGGCCTGGTAGGCGGGCCATTCCTGAGAGGAGGCGTAGTGGCCGGGTTTGGCCGCCGACAGGAGCTGGTGGGCCGCGTTCCGCATGCGCTCACGTTCCTCGGGACCCAGTTTGGCGAGGAGCACGTTCTGCAGCAGTCGGTGCATTTGCAGCGTGTCGAACCGAAGGTCCAGCTTCACCAGCGAGAACCGGGTCAAGTCACGGATGGCCCGACTCAGTTTGATCGACTCTCGCAGAATGGGGTCGACCTCGGGTGTGATGTCGATGCCGCGGCCCTTGCGCAGCATGGCCAGTGGGACCGGCTCGGGAGCCATGCAGGCGCAGATGTCGAGGAGCTCTCGGGCTCCCGGGCTGTTCTCCTTGATCCGCTCCAGCGAGATGTCCCACGCCGCCGCGACCGAAACCGGATAGTCGGGGGCCGGGTCGAGATGCAGGATTTCGGGGCTGCGCCTATTCAGCAGTTCGAGGTAGTCGTCGACCAGCATCCCCGTGACCGCACGCCAGGCCCCCGCCTGCTCCACGGCGAGCGGTAGGTCCCCCAGGGCCGAGGCGAGCCGGTCGGCATCGACTTCGGACAGGTCCGGGGAGCGCTTCTGGAGCAGTTCGATCGATTCCTCGCGCTCGAACACGTTCACCGGCAGCGGGGTTGCCACGCGCTCCCATTCGCGGTTGCGGGACGTAACGATGATCTTCCCAGGACCGTTTGCAGGGAAGTAGCTGCGCACGGCCTCGACGTCCTCGGCGTTGTCGAAGATCAGCAGCCAGTTGTCGTACGGCACTCCCGTGCGCAACGCCTCCAGGACCGCCGGCACAGCCGTGTTGGCCGCGGGAGCACCGCCGCCGTCCTGCCCCGCGAGGGGGAGCCGCAACCGCGCGGCCAGACCGGCGAGCGCGGTCAGGATGAGACTTTCCCGTTCGGCGGGGATCCAGCAGATCACCTTGTAGTCGAGCTGGTGCCGATACACGTACTCGAGCGCCAGTTGGGACTTCCCCACGCCCCCCATTCCGTGCAACGCGTGCGGCAGCACGGCCGCGGTGTCCTGCCCCGCGAGCTGTTCCTCGACTGCCTGCAGCAGAGCTGCGCGGCCCACGAACGACGTGTTCCTCAGCGGAACGTTCACCAGGAGGGCGGGCCCTCCCGTCGAGTTCATCTCCATGCCTGGCCGTGCCTCCGTGAGGTTCCCAGTCCGGTCGGGACGCGGTCCTTGCTCGTCTTCGAGTGATGTCCCCGTCGTCGGTTGATCACCCTGAAGTCCCTCCAGCGCCGACGGGGTTCCGTCAACAGCCGGGTTGCTCTCCTCTATCCGACGGGCCCGCTCGGAGTACGGCCCCGAAAGCGCGCGCATGACGGCGAGTTCGGAGTGGTGCCAGCCGCGAGCACTCGGATCGGGCAGGGTGGCTCCCGCCGGATCGCGCAAGGCGGCACGGAGTGCTACACCGCGTGCGCCGGCGGCAGGCAGCTCGCCCAGAATGCTGACTATGGCGGCCAGTTGAGAGCGGGTGGTCGTGGCAAGAAGAGCCTCGCGCACTCCTTCGGCGAATTCGGGTTCCGTACCGAAGCCACCCCAGTCGATCAGTCCGCCCATCAGGATCTCGGCCAGATGATCAGGTCCGCTCTCCGGCATCGTCCGCTTGCGGAGCTCGTCGATGAGGTCGAACTCGAAGGGAACGGCAGCCAGTTGGGTGGCAAGCCGACGGGCCGTGGGCGTGGCCAGGGTGAAGAAGCGCCTTACCGCCGCGGCAGCGGCACGGGGATGACGGGGTGCGCGCAAGCCGGGTGCCGGTGCTCCCTTCTCCAGCGTTCCGGCCAGCACCATGGGCAACTCACGGCCTACCCCCGGCTCTCCGGTGACCAGTTCGGCCCAGGCTCCGATGGACCCCGGTTTCAAGGAGAGCACCGGGACCGGCACGGTGGTGTCCCGAGCCTCCGGCAGAGGACGCATGGGGTCGGATCCGCCCCATGGCAGCCGTACGCCGAGGCGTCGGTTGGGCGCCCCGAAACCTCCGGCTTCCAGCATCACGTGGTACGGATAGAGGGACGACCGATGCCGCGCATAGGGCGCCAACAGATGCAGGACGGCCGTCGGACCGGCCCGGCCGAGGCACTCGAGCAACTGGTCGGCGGCGGGTCCGGCCCACCCGTGCCCCAGCCCGTCGGTGACGACCAGGAAGACCCGGTCTCCCCTCCCGCTGAGGATCTCCCCCAGATCGGCCGTGATGCGTTCCGCGCCCCACCGCAGTGTCGGCTGTCCGATACGAGGCACGTCCAGCCCGACGATGCGTACGGCCCGGAAAGCGCCGCTGTGTTCTGCGGCGAGGGACAGACTGGCCGTGGACTCACGCCAGACCGCCATGGTGGGAGCATGGTCGACCAGGAGAACGAGATCGAACGCCGTCGAGGTGGCCGGCTGGAACCACGGCATCCACAGCCCGTCCGAAACTCCCCGCTCGGCCGTGGCCTCTTCGTCCAGTTGCACGGCGGTGTGCGACGGCACACGGCGCGCCAGTCGGTGCAGTGCACGGGCCAGCAGTGCGGATTGACGCCCCGACCCCGGCGCGCTGTCGGGGCGTGTCAGGACGGGCCGCCCCAGATGTACCTGGTCGGGACCCTCCGGGTCGGGCGCGGGTAACGGCCGAGAGACCGGGAAGCTCTCGTCGTTCGACTGTTCGGGGCGTTCTCCGAGCGGTGGAGTGGGTGCTGACGATGGTGTCCCGCCGCTGGGCTCGCTCTCCTGGGTGTCCTCCACCGCAGCCGGCGGGGTGTGCCGTCCTGTCCGGTGCCAGTACGCGCTCAGCCAGACTGCGTCCGCCAGCTCCTGCCAGTGGGGAGCGGATTCGGAACGGTCCGGGAGAGGGGCTGACGCCCCTCCCGGCTCATACGCAGGATCCCCTGGCCCCGCACCGAATTCGTCGGGTCCAGGTGCCCGCTCCCGGGGTAAGCCGGTCATTCAGCGGCCCTTCGCGAGGTCGCGGAGCAGCATTTCAACGAGCTTACGCCCGTCGGCGTCGGCTTGGAAACCACCCGCAGTAGTCAACTGCACTGCGTTCAGCAACTGGTCGAGCGAGTGGGTGCCCCCACTCCGTACACGGCGGATGTACTCGTCCACCAGGCGCTCCGCCCCCTCCGGGCGCGCCCTCAAGTGGCTCTCCACGATGGCCAGTAGCTGCTCTCGGGTGGGCGGTCGCATCTCCAGTGGTAGGCAGCGTCGGCGGAACGCCGCCGGGAACTCCCGCTCCCCGTTGCTGGTGATCACCACGACAGGGAACTCCTGGCACTCCACCCGGCCCTCACGCACCACCGCGTGCCCGCCGGGGTCGCTGGTGTGGACACGGGCCGACTCGGCCGCGTCACGCACCAGTTCGGGGATCTCGTAGCTTCCGTTCTCCAGGACGTGCAACAGGTCGTTGGGCAGGTCGATGTCGCTCTTGTCCAACTCGTCGATGAGCAGGACGCGGGGACGGCCGTAGGGCAGCAGGGCAGTCCCCAGAGCGCCGAGCGAGATGAACTCCCCCAGTGTGGGCGTCGGTTGACGGTCAGGCGGGAGGACGCTCTGCATGTCGTCGACCGCCTCTTCTCCGGGCTCCTCGCCGACCGCTTCCCTCAGTCCCGCTCGCCAGGCGGCGATGGCCTGTGCCCGTCCCAGGGCGTCGTACGTGTGGAGTCCGTCGCGCAGCGTGGTGCGGCTGACGATGTTCCATTCGAGGACACGCCCAAGGCCGAGTTCGCGTCCGATGAGGAAGGCGAGGGTGGACTTCCCGATGCCGGGCGGCCCGGTGATCAGCAGCGGCCGGCGCAGCAGAAGCGCCGCGTTGATGATGTCGCTCTCCTCGGCGCCGAGTTGCCGTATCACGTCGCCGGGCCCCAGACGGCGCAGTGCGGCTTCCTCGTCGTCGGGCGGCGCCGGTAGAGGCGGTCCGCCGCGGAACCTGCGCCAGGGCGGTGGCTCCGGCATCTCCGGCGGCATGCCGTCGGGGGCGCGTCCGGTGGCATGGAAGACGTGCCATTCCTGCCGCCCCTGTGCCTCTGGCACGCTCATCACGGACTCTCCTCGCTGTCTGTGCTCTCGGCGCTCTTACCGCTCACGGCGACGTCGTCCACGACGACCTGGATGTCCACCAGCCGATACGGGTCGTCCCAGAAGAACGCGATATGGCGGCCCAGCAGAAGCAGTCCGGCGACATCGAGCTCGGCCGTACGGCGCAAACGGTGAATCGCAATGGGTATCTGGGCACACGCCGGTACCGCGGCGAACACTGCCGTGACCACCTCGCGCCGCTCCTCCAGGAACTCGCCGCGCCGATCCCAGACGGCGAGGCCGACCCCTTCCGCGATGGCCGCTTTGAGCGCATCCGTCGCGGCGCCGCCGTCAGGGGCGTCGATCACCACAGCCGTACGGCTCGGCTCGGCAGCCAGGGAGGCCAGCCACTCGTCGAGACGGTCGGCGTCACGTGCCTGCCAGCCGTGCACGCCGACGCCCTGGCTCTGCAGGGTGTTCCAGCGCTCCAGCCACTGCGTCCGGACCAGGGCGTCGTCCGTGCGCATCCGTTCCAGACTGCGCAGATGCACCCCGTACTTCAGTGCCAGCGGCAAGGGCTTGCCGTCACCGGACCGCAGCTTCAACCCGGCCACATCGTGGTTGAGGAGGTCATAGGGGAGCACGAACTCGACGTAGGGAGGCGATTGCGGAACGCCCAACGGGACTTGCTCCTGCCGCCTGGGCGAGAGGCGGATCACCTGGCGCAGGGCGCGCTCGACCGCCGGGCCGAGCCCGTCGAGGCCGGTCGTCTCGGGTTCGGCGGGTTGCGGGTGCCAACGCCCGGGAACGGTGTTCAGCCACGGACGGACGACGATGTCTCCGGAGCCGTCGCGTGCCGGGTCGACGGCGACGACCAGGCACCTGGGAATCGACGCGTCCGTTGTCACAACGGACCGTTCGGACCTGCGTTGCTCGAGTTCCGCGAGCAGGCCGGCGCGGTCGGCCCAACGGTGGGCCCAGGCGGAGAAGGAGAGCCTGCGTCCCGGGGTCCTGGACTGCTGTGCCGCGTGCTCCATCAGCAGGACGGCGGGAGGCAACCCGTCGGGCTGGACGTTCAACTCCAGCACAAAGCTGAAGAGTTGGATCACAGACAGGTGTAAAGGGAGGTCGAGATGCAGCTCACCAGCGAGCCCGTCCCGCAGCCCGATCTCGGACAGCCTCGTCTCGGCATCGTCCAGAAGTGCGAGGGCGGAACCGACGTCCTCCTCGGTGAGTGGGCCGAACAGTGGCGAGGCGATGCCGGTGGACGCGGCAGGGGATGTGAGCAACTGCTCGAATCGGTCGGCGACCGAAGCTCCCTCGAAGACGCGGACGACATCGATCAGGATGCGCTCCCCCGCCATGACGCTGAGCGCCGCCCGAGCCATGGCGATGACGTCCTCGCGCTGTTTGACACCGCGGAGGTCGACACGCAGGTTCAACTGCTCGGAAAGCAACGTCGCAAAGTATGTGCGACCGGCTTGGTCCTCCAGGCAACCGAGCCCGCACAGGGCCTCGGTCAGACGGAACAGCAGGTCCCTGCCCGGTGCGCGCCCGAACTCACTTAATCCCGCCGCCGTTTCCACCGACCTTCCCCCATGAGCCGGTTCACCTGACTGACCAGCGAAGCTAGCACGCCGACTTCGGCTGAACCAGGTGAAGTTCACAAGAGCGCACCGGGCCGGTATGCCTACGGCTGGGTGGCCCGGCCGGAACCGGCCCGGCCACCCTGGGCAACGGCTGTGGAGCCGTCCGCCTGTTCACAGCCGAGGATCCACCGCCTCCGACTCCAACGCCAGCACCCCGAACACCGCCTCGTGCACCCGCCACAGCGGCTCCCCCTCCGCCAGTCGGTCCAGGGCCTCCAGGCCCAGGGCGTACTCGCGGATCGCAAGGGAGCGCTTGTGGTTGAGGAAGCGGCGGCGCAGACGGGTGAGGTTGTCGGGGCGGGTGTACTCCGGGCCGTAGATGATCCGGAGGTACTCCCGGCCCCGGCACTTGATGCCGGGCTGGACCAGGCGGCCCTCCGCGGTGCGCGTCAGCGCGTCGAGGGGCTTGACGACCATGCCCTCGCCGCCGCGGCCGGTCATCTCCAGCCACCAGTCGACGCCGGCCCGGACCGATTCCGGGTCGGCGGTGTCGACGTAGAGGCGGCGGGTCGTCTGGAGCAGGCCGCTGCCGTCGTGCTCCACCAGGCGGTCCAGCAGAGCGAGTTGCTGGTCGTGCGGCAGGGCGGCGAGGCTGCGGCCCTGGACGGCGAGGACCTGGAAGGGTGCCAGGCGTACGCCGTCCAGGCCGTCCGTCTGCCAGCAGTAGCGGCGGTACGCCTCCGTGAACGCGGCCGCGTCGGCGGACCGTTCGCGGTGGCGGGACAGGAGGTCGGTCACCTCCACACCCCGTGCCGCCGCGCCCTCCAGTGCGGCGAGCGCACCCGGGAACACCGCGCCGGACGCGGCGCCGACGGCCGCGTACTGCGAGCGCAGCAGACCGGACGCCTTCAGCGACCACGGCATCAGTTCGGCGTCCAACAGGAGCCAGTCCGTGGCGAGTTCGTCCCACAGGCCGGCCTCGGTGGCGGCCGTGCGGAGGCGGTTCAGGATGTCGTCCGTCACCGACTGGTCGTCGAAGAAGGGGCGGCCCGTGCGGGTGTAGAGGGAACCCGTGGGGCCGTCCACGCCGAAGCGCTTGGCGGCCGCCTCCGCGTCCCGGCAGACCAGTGCCACCGCCCGCGAGCCCATGTGCTTCTCCTCGCACACGACCCGCGCGACACCGTCCTGTGCGAACTGCGCGAACGCCTCCGCCGGGTGCTCCAAGAAGCCCTCGATCTGCGAGGTCGCCGTCGGGGCCATGGTCGGCGGGAGGTACGGGAGCAGACGCGGGTCGACCGCGAAGCGGCTCATGACCTCCAGGGCCGCCGCCGCGTTCTCCTCGCGGACCGCCACCCGGCCGGCGTGCCGGGTCTCCACCGCCCGTCGGCCGTGCACGTCCGCCAGGTCCAGCGGACGGCCGTCGTGTCCGCCGGGTGCCTCCGTGCGCAGCGGGCGGGCCGGCTCGTACCAGACCCGCTCGGCCGGTACGTCGACCAGTTCCCGCTCCGGCCAGCGCAGCGCGGTGAGCTTGCCGCCGAAGACGGCACCGGTGTCCAGGCAGATGGTGTTGTTGAGCCAGGTCGCCTCCGGGACGGGTGTGTGGCCGTAGACGACCGCCGCCCTGCCCCGGTAGTCCTCGGCCCACGGGTAGCGCACCGGCAGCCCGAACTCGTCGGTCTCGCCGGTCGTGTCGCCGTACAGGGCGTGCGAGCGGACCCGGCCGGAGGTGCGGCCGTGGTACTTCTCGGGCAGGCCTGCGTGGCAGACGACCAGCTTCCCTCCGTCGAGGACGTAGTGGCTGACCAGCCCGTCGATGAACTCCCTTACCTGCGCGACGAATTCGTCGCTCTCGCCGGCCATCTGCTCGACGGTCTCGGCGAGGCCGTGGGTGTGCTGGACCTTGCGGCCCTTGAGGTGGCGGCCGTACTTGTTCTCGTGGTTGCCGGGGACGCACAGGGCGTCGCCCGAGCCGACCATGGACATCACGCGGCGCAGCACGCCGGGCGAGTCCGGGCCGCGGTCGACCAGGTCGCCGACGAAGACGGCGGTACGGCCGTCCGGGTGCGTCCCGTCCACGTAGCCCAACTTGCCCAGCAGCGACTCCAGTTCGGCGGCGCAGCCGTGGATGTCGCCGATGATGTCGAAGGGGCCGGTGAGGTGGGTCAAGTCGTTGAAGCGCTTCTCGGTGACGACCGTCGCGCCCTCGATGTCCTCGACGCCCCGCAGGACGTGCACCTTGCGGAAGCCCTCGCGCTCCAAGTGGCGTACGGAGCGGCGCAGTTCGCGGATGTGACGCTGGATGACCCGGCGCGGCATGTCGGCCCGGTCGGTACGGCCCGCGTTGCGCTCGGCGCACACCTCCTCCGGCACGTCCAGCACGATGGCGATGGGCAGCACGTCGTACTGCCTGGCCAGGTCGATCAACTGCCGCCTGGAGTCCTGCTGCACGCTGGTCGCGTCCACGACCGTGCGACGGCCGGCGGCCAGGCGCTTGCCCGCGATGTAGTGCAGGACGTCGAAGGCGTCCTTGGTCGCGCCCTGGTCGTTCTCGTCGTCGGAGACCAGGCCGCGGCAGAAGTCGGAGGAGATGACCTCGGTCGGCTTGAAGTGCCGGTGGGCGAAGGTGGACTTGCCGGAGCCGGAGGCGCCGACCAGGACGACGAGGGAGAGGTCGGTGACGGGGAGGACCCGGCCCCGCCTCTGGGACACCTGGGTGTCGGTTGTCTCGGTCATGCCGCCTTCGCCTCCTTCTCGCTCTTGTCGCTCTTGTCGTTCTTCACACTCTTGTCGTTCTTCTCGTTCGCGTTCTCGGCCTTGAACACGGCCATCTGCGTGGGCGGTCCCACCTCGGGGTCGTCCGGTCCGACGGGTACGAACTCCACGCCGTAGCCGTGCCGTTCGGCGACCGCGCCCGCCCAGGTGCGGAACTCCTCACGCGTCCACTCGAAGCGGTGGTCGCCGTGCCGGACGTGGCCGGCCGGCAGGGACTCCCAGCGCACGTTGTACTCGACGTTCGGGGTGGTCACCAGGACCGTGCGCGGGCGCGCCGCGCCGAACACCGCGTACTCCAGGGCCGGTAGCCGGGGCAGGTCGAGGTGCTCGATCACCTCGCTGAGCACGGCGGCGTCGTACCCCTTGAGCCGGTTGTCGGTGTACGCGAGCGAGCCCTGGAACAGCTTGACGCGCGAGGCCTGCCGCTCCCCCATGCGGTCCAGCTTGAGCCGCCGGGAGGCGATGGTCAGGGCGCGCATCGACACATCGACGCCGACGATCTCGGTGAACCGCACGTCCTTCAGCAGCGCCTGCACCAACTGGCCCTGTCCGCACCCGAGATCGAGCACGCGGGCCGCGCCGGACGTCTGCAGCGCGGCGACGATCGCGTCCCTGCGCTGCACGGCGAGCGGCGTCGGCTTCTCCTCCGTCTCGGTCTCCGCCTCGACGGCGTTGTCGATGGCCTCGACCTCGCTGTCGTCGGCCTCGGCCAGCCGCACCAGCTCAAGACGCTCCATCGCCTCGCGGGTCAGCGACCAGCGGCGCGAGAGGTAGCGGCCGACGATCAGCTTCTGCTCCGGGTGCTCCGGCAGCCAGCCCTCACCGACCCGCAGCAGCTTGTCGACCTCGTCGGGGGCGACCCAGTAGTGCTTGGCGTCGTCGAGCACCGGAAGCAGCACGTAGAGGTGGCGCAGGGCCGCGCCGAGGGTCAGCGCCTCGGACTCCAGGACCAGCCGCACATACCGCGAGTCGCCCCACTCCGGGAACTCCGTGTCCAGGGCGATCGGTTCGACGGTGACCGTCCAGCCGAGCGGCTCGAACAGACGCCGTACCAGGTCCGGGCCGCCGCGGGCGGGCAGCGCGGGCACCTCGACGCGCAACGGCCGTGCCTGCGACGGGAGTTCCGGGCGGGCCTGGCAGGCGCCCTTCATCGCGCTGGAGAAGACGCTGCTCAGCGCCACCGCGAGCAGCGAAGAGGCCGCGTACGGGCGGTCGTTGACGTACTGCGCGAGCGCCGCGTCGGGCGCCCCGCCGCGCCCCTTGCCCTTCCCTCGCCGCACCAACGCCACCGCGTCGACCTCCAACAGCAGCGCCGCCGTGCAGCGTTCGGCATCGGCCTCGGGGTAGAGGACGTGCGCCGTGCCGTAGGAGGTGGAGAACGCCTGCGCCTTGTCGGGATGCTTGTGCAGCAAGTAACCGAGGTCGGTGGCAGGGCGGTCTGGAGTGCCGGTGGTGGTGATCGTCAGGAACATGCGGTGGGCCTCTCCGGCCGGGTGGACGGGGGATGGGATGGGAGGACGGGGATGGGTGGATGACGGATGGGTGACTGGTGCGGTGCCGTGCGCGCGAAGGCCCCCAGGGGGTGATCCTGGGGGCCTTCAGGACGACCGTCTCACCTTGGCACACGGCACCGACCGGCGCCTTTGTTTATTGCGGCCGTCCGGTGCCGCTGTCTGTCGCCGCGCCCGATCGTCGCTACGACAGTTGCGACTGCACCTGGGCGGAGATCAGCTCCAGGTGGTCCAGGTCGGAGAGGTCGAGGATCTGGAGGTAGACGCGCTGGGAGCCGATCTCGGCGAACCTGCCGATCCGGTCGACGACCTCGGCCGGGGAGCCGGCCAGGCCGTTGGCCTTGAGGTCGTCGACCTCGCGGCCGATGGCGGCGGCGCGGCGGGCGACCTCCTGGTCGTCCTTGCCGACGCAGACGACCAGCGCGTTGGAGTAGGTGAGGGCGTCGGCGGGGCGGCCGGCCTCCGCGACGGCGGCACGCACCCGGCCGAACTGGCGCTCGCTGTCCTCGACGGAGGCGAAGGGGATGTTGAACTCGTCGGCGTACCGTGCGGCCAGGCGCGGGGTGCGAACGGCACCGTGGCCGCCGATCAGGACCGGGATCCTCTGCTGCGCGGGCTTGGGCAGCGCGGGCGAGTCCTTGAGGTCGTAGTAGGTGCCGTGGAAGTCGAAGGTGTCGCCCGGCTTGGTCTCCCACAGGCCGGTGACGATGGCCAGCTGCTCCTCCAGTCGGGCGAACTTCTCCTTCGGGAAGGGGATGCCGTACGCCGTGTGCTCCTCCTCGAACCAGCCCGCGCCCAGGCCGAGTTCGACCCGGCCGCCGGACATCTGGTCGACCTGGGCGACCTGGATGGCGAGCACGCCCGGCAGCCGGAAGGTGCCGGCGGTCATCAGCGTGCCGAGGCGGATCCGCTTGGTCTCGCGGGCCAGGCCGGCGAGGGTGATCCAGGCGTCGGTGGGGCCGGGGAGGCCGTCCGTCGAGCCCATGCGGAGGTAGTGGTCCGAGCGGAAGAATGCGTCGAATCCGAGGTCCTCGGTGGCCTTCGCCACGGCGAGCAACGTGTCGTAGGTGGCGCCCTGCTGGGGCTCTGTGAAGATGCGAAGATCCATGCGTCCATCCTGCACGCTCCGGTGCCGGTCAACCCCACCGGTCCCCCTGGGCACGGCCGTCCCCGGTCGGGTGAAATTGCGTCAACGCCGTGCACGCGGGGTGCTCGTGCCAGTGACCCGGCCCGACAGTGATCGTTGGCCGGAGCGGAGCCGGGCCGACCGGCACCCGCACCGGTCGGTCGTCGTCACCGGTGCGTCACCCGCATCGGCCTCCCCGGGGGCCGGCAGGCCTAGGAGGCCGTCATGTCCGAAGAATCCGTGCCGCAGCAGGGCGGGGGCACCGGCCAGCCCAAGGGGTTGCTGCAGCAGATGGAGGAGCTCATGGCGGCGCTGAACGCGGACCTGTCGGCACTGGACGCGGACCTGCAGTCGGCGGGCCGAGTCGGCGACGAGCCCGAGGCCGGCTGAGCGGATCACCTTCAGGCCGGCTCGGCGTCGCGCTCTTCCCATCCGGCCGGCCTTGAAGCCCACCGCAACCTGGTACCGACCACCAACCACCAACCACCCGAGAAGCTAGCCCGCCTCCTTCTCCGTCAACCGCTGGTCCACATCCGTGAGCTTGCGCAGCATCTCCCGGACCCGGTCCCTGGACTCGTCCGCCGCGTCGATGGCCTCCATGCACTGCCAGTAGGTGCCCTCGTCGTCCGCGGCGCAGGCGAGGCCCACGAGGGCGATGCCCACCTCGCCGAGGAGGCCGCCGAGGTAGCTCAGCGTCTGGCGGGCGTCGCCCAGTTCGGTGAGTTGGGCCGCGCGTAAGTCCTCGATGGCGAGCTGCGGCGCGTCCAGGACGCCGCAGCCCCGGCCCGCCAGCTCCGTCAATCCAAGCGCCTCGCCCCGCAGTTCGGGCGGACCGTGGACCGCGAGGCGACTGCCTATCGCCTGCGCCAGGGCCTGCGCCTGCCACACCTCCGTCAAGGTCTCCGGCGTACCGCCGGTTCCCGCCAGGGCACGTCTGCTCGTCACGATGAGCCGCACCGCGTCCATGCGCTGTCCCCGTCTGCCACGACGCGCTGTCCGCACGTCCACTCGAACCCCGCTGTCCACTACCCAGCGTGAGCGCGTGTCGGGCGAAAAGCCAGAGGAAGACGGAAATCTGTGGACAACAAATCGATTTCGAGCGGGATTTCGACTGCGGAGAGTGAAAACGGATCGAACGGCTCCTTACGGGGCCGGGAACCTCCGCTCGTTGCGGTCGATTTTCGCGTCCAGCGCCGCCAGCGGATCGACGCCGAGCACCTCGCACAGCTGGAGCAGATACGCGAGGACGTCGGCGACCTCGTCGGTGACGCGGTGGGCCGTGCCGGGGTCGTCCATCACGCGGGTCGACTCCTCCGGCGTCAACCACTGGAAGATCTCGACCAGTTCGGAGGCCTCCACGCTGAGGGCCGCGACGAGGTTCTTGGGGGTGTGGTACGGCTGCCAGTCGCGGGCGGCGGCGAAGTCGGCCAGCCTGCGCTGCAGTTTCGGCACGTCGAGGGGCCCGGTGTCGAGTGGTTCTGTCACGGCTCCAGGTGTACCACTGTGGCACCCGGCGTCCCCTCGGCCCAGGACGCGTCGCTCACCGCGGCGACGAAACGGATGTGGCCGCGGGCGGCCATCCGCGTGGCCAGCCGCAGCAGTTCGCGCCGCTGGCCGGGGTCCAGGCAGTGGTCGAACCCGTCCGCGAGCACGGTGAGCGCCTGCATCGCCGCGGGCACCTCACCGGCCGCGTCCACCTCCAGCACCCCGGGCCCGGTCAGCAGAACCAGCGCGAGGGCGACGTATCTCAACTCACCGTCCCCGAGCCGGCGCAGGGCCGTGCGGTGTCCGTCGCCCCGGTCGAGCAGCGCCCGGACCATGCCGTCGGTGAGCGGTTCGGCGAGTACGTCCGTCACGGCGCCGGCGCATCCGGCGCGCACCGCGGCGACGAGCTGCGCGTGCCGTCGGCCGCACTCCGCCTGGGTGCGCCACAGGACGTCGGCGAGGTTGTCGCAGCCGCCGAGCAGTCGGCCGGAGCCGGTCGGCACGGGGTTGCGCATCCGGCCGGGGATCGGGGCGCAGGCGAAGACGGAGCGCAGGGCGACCACCATCTGCTCGGCGGCGGCCAGCACGCGGCGCTGGCCGTCGGTCTTGCCGGCCACGCGGAGCGGCAGCAGCGCGGTACCGAGCCGGTCGTCGGGCAGCGGGGCCCTGGTCACGGGGGACGAGCCCGCCGTGTGCCAGGCCGCCTGCACGAACGGGCGTGACGGGTCGCGCAGCGCGGTCTCCAGCAGCACGAGCCCGCCGGCCGTCAACCGCTCCCCCACGATGCGCAGTTCGGGCTCGGCCTGCACGGCGACGTCGAGCCGGACCGGCCCCTGCGGCCCGTCGGCGGTGCACCCGATCCGAAAGCCCCGGCGCCGCTGGGCGTCGGGCCGGGCCCGCTCGGGCACACAGTCCCCGGCATCGGGGAACACCTCCTCGACCGCACCGCCCCCGCCGAGTCGCGCCAAGGCCTCGTACGCCCGCAGGGCTGTCGTCTTACCGGCCCCGCTGGGCCCCGCGAACAACGTGACGGGCCCGAGGGTGAGCCCGGCCTGCCGATGCCCGGCGAACGCGGAGAGCCGGAGCTCGGTGACGCAGGGGCGGACGGGATGCGCCCTGCCGTTCGGCGAGGCGGGCGGTTCGGCGCCTCGTAAGGGATGGCTCTCGCCGGTGGACAGCCCGCCGAGCTGGGGTGGGGCGGTGTCGCTCGGGCGGTCGGTGGGCGGAGGCGCTGCGTCCGGTTCGGGGCGCGCGGAAGGCACGGTCATGACCGGACCGTAGGGCTCCGCCTGAAGGCGAACCGTTCCGCCCGGGAGACCTTCCTACGATCGAGGGACCGAGTGCCGGACGACAGGTTGCCGGCGGACCGGCTCAGGTGCCCGCGGTTCCCGTATCCTCGATCAGGTCCGTGACCTCGGTGTCCGCCGGTGTCAGCAGGAACACGTTGCGGTCGACGCGGTGCATGCCGCTGGCGCGGCCGAAGACGACGCCGGTGCTGAAGTCGAGGACGCGCTTGGCGACGTCGGTCTCCGCGCCGCTCAGGTCGAGCAGGACCGGGATGCCTGCCATGAGGGTCTCGGCGACCTCGCGGGCGTCGGCGAAGATGTTGACCCGCAGGACGACGAAGCGGCGGCGCGTCTCCGTCTCCGCGTCGGGCAGCGCGCGGTGGTCCACGGCCGACGGCCAGGCGTCCCGGCCACGCAGTGGCACGACCTGGGCGAGCCCTTCCCACTGTTCATCGGTGACGTCGTGGCTGTTCACCGGCTCCCCCCGAACTGACTCGTCCTCAACTGCTGCACCAGCCATTCTTACGCCATGTCACCCGTTCGGCCTAACAGCGACACGGTCCGCGACCCCTCGGAAGGACCGTAGAGAGGCCACGGAGGAACCCCTTACCGGCCTCACACCGGACTCTTCACGTCCGGCGACGCCCCGCTCACCGGACGCGACTAGCGTCCCGTGACGTGCACTTGGCAGAAACTCAGCTGGTGGCACCCGGTCGGCGAACCCGGTCGGCGGTGTCCGCCGCTCCGGAATCCCCCGCGCAATGGCACCGCGTCCTGACCCTGCTCGCCGACATCAGCCTCTTCATCGGCGCCCGCTCGGTGTGGACCCAGGGCGCCAGCCACCGCCTCCCCGTGGCCGGGGTGGTCTCGCTCTGTTACGTCTCGATCCTGGTGTCCGGGGTGCTCGCCCTGGTGGTCCGCCGGGCCCGCTCGCTGGCCCGCCTGGACCTGTGCGTCCTCGCGACCGCGATCACCCTCGCCCTGTGCACCTGGGTCATGAACCACGGCGGCTCCGACGAGGCCCTGCTGACCACCCAGGCCGCCCGCTCACTGGTCGCGGGACACCCCGTCTACGGACAGTCCTGGCCCTGGCTCTTCGGCCACGGCGCCGCCCTCACTCCGACGGTGTCCGGCGGCTACGACCTGACGTACGGCTATCCCCCACTGGTCCCGCTGCTGACCGCGCCGCTGCTGTGGCTGGGCCACGGCGCCATCCCGGCGACGGCGGTGGGCACGGGTTCGCTGCTCGTCGGCACGGTCGTGCTGTGGCGGATGCTGCCCGTGCCGTGGCGCTCGGCGGCGACCATGGCGTGCCTCGGCTTCGGTTTCCTGCCGATGTACGCCCGGCTCGGCTACCCGGCGATCACCGCGCTGGCCCTGCTGATCCCGGTGGTGGTCCGCTGGCCCCGGATCGGCCGCGGCGGCCGGCTCGGCGCGGCCGACCTGGCCCGTGCCGCGTGTCTGGGCGCGGCCTGCGCGGCACAGCAACTGCCGTGGTTCCTCGCGCCGTTCCTGCTGGCCGGCGTCTACGCGGTGCGCCGGGGCGAGCTGGGCAGCCGGGCGGCGGGGCTGCTGGTGCTGCGGATCGCCGGCGTCGCGGCCACCGTGTGGCTGCTGATCAACACCTACTTCATCGTGAGCGAGCCGGGCACCTGGATCAGGGGCGTCGCGCTGCCGCTGACGCAGGGCGCGACGCTGCACGGCCAGGGCCTCGCGGACATCTCGCTCTACTTCACCGACGGCAGCGACCGCCTCGGCTGGTACGGGCACGCGAGTGTGCTGCTGGCGGCGGGGCTGCTCGTGCTGATGGTGCTGTTCATGCGCCGGCTCGGGCCCGCGGCGACCGTCCTGCCGTGGTGCGCCTTCTATCTGGCGACCCGCTCGCAGGACGGCTACTACCTGTTGATGACGCCGCTGTGGCTCGCGGCTGCGGTGACCGCTCCCCCGGCGGAGTTCGACGGTGCCTGGCAGCCGCGCCCGCGCCTGTTTTCCGGTCCGCACCGCCGTACGGCCCTGGGTGCCGCGGCCGTACTCGCGCTCACCCCGGCGCTGTTGAGCGCGGCTCTGGCGGTCAGCGGTTCGGCGCCGCTGCAGATGAAGGTGGCCGCGGTGGGTCGCGCCGCCGCGCACGGGATCCGGGCGAACGTCCTCACCCGGCTGACCCTGCGCGTCACCAACAGGGACGGCACCGCCCTCACCCCGCACTACATGCTGACCATGAGCCAGGGCTCCAGCACGTACTGGTCCGTGGTGGCGGGCCCGGCCACCATTCCCGCCCACCGCACCGAACGGGTCGAGATCAGGCCGGCCGCCGGGAAGTTCGCCCTGTCGACGAAGCGGAGCGCGCGCATACGACTGCGTGCGTTCACGGCGACGCCGGAGACGTTGTCCAGCGCGTACGTGCGTCTCGTGGACCGCGCCGCCATCACGCGGGTCCACAAGGGCGGTTGACGGGACGTCAAGTGAACGCGGGGGACGGCCCGTTGATGGGCGTCAGGCCTGCGCGCGTACGAAGCGGAGCGTGCTGGTGATCGTGGTCAGGCCGCGGATCATGCCCATCTGGTTCCAGTCCAATCCGAATTCGGCGCGGTCCACGGTGAACTCCGTGTCCAGGGTGAGCGAGTCGGCGCTCGCGCCGGTCAGCTTCGCCGTGACGGGCTGCGGGCGGCTGATGCCGTGCACGGTCAACTGACCGGCGACCTCGACGGTCTCGCCCTCCCGCAGCTCCGCGGTGCGGACGGCGAAGGTGATCTCGGGGTGGTTCGCCACGTCGAAGAAGTCGGCGGAGCGCAGGTGTTCGTCGCGCTTGCGGTTCTTGGTGTCTATGGAGGCCGCGTTCAGCGTCACGGTGCCGGTCGCGGACCCGTCGGCGCTCACCTCGCCCTGGCCGCCGACGACGTCGAGGGTGCCCTTCACGGTGACCATGCCCCACATCGTCTTGTGCCGCAGGGCGACGGTGGAGGCGGTGGTGTCGAGCTGCCACAGGCCTGTTTCCACGGCGACGGTCATGATCGTTCTCCAGTCCGGGTAGTTCAAATTTGGTTGCTTCAAATTTGGATGACTGCCACGCTAGTCCATCATCCAAATCTGAACAACCCTCCTGTCCAAAATTGGACAACAGGTAGACTGGGCGACATGGCCGACCGCGAGGAGCACCCCACCGACCTGCCCCAATGCCCGTCCGCGCAGGGTGAGGGACTGCTGCCCCCGGAGTTGCGGGCGTGGATGGTCCTGCTGGCGGCGACGGGCGCGGTGGAGCAGCAGCTGCGGGCGGTCGTGAAGGAGCGGCTCGACGTCTCGCACGACGAGTTCCTGATCCTGTGCCTGCTCGCCGAGCAGCCCAGGACGGGGCTGCGGATGACGCAGGTCGCGGAGCTCCTGGGCCGCCCGAAGACCCGGCTCACCTACCAGATCGCCTGCATCCAGCACGCCGGCCTGGTCACCCGCACCTCGGTCTCCGGCGACCGGCGGGGCGTCCAGGTCGCCCTCACCGAGAAGGGCCGCGACCTCCTCCAGGGGGCTTCCGGCGTCCTCACCGAGACCGTCAGCAAGGCGCTCGCCCGCTTCGTGGGACCGGCCGAGCGGGAGGCGGTGTGCGGACTGCTGCCCGACCTGGCGCAGAGGACGGACAGCGGGGCGCCGACCGCGGAGTAGCGGAGGCGCCGTGGGCGTGGGGTCCCCGCTCGGTGGCGGGGGTCGTCGTCGGGGCCCGGTAAGTGGCGAGCGCCGTCGCCGAGCCCCCGCCGAGTGGTGAGCGCCCGACCGGCGGCCGGGCGGCGCGGGTCGCGCTCGGCCAACGTGTGGTGGGTGCCGACGCGGGCCACCGGATGGGGACGGCCGCGTCCGGGCCACCGCACTGTGAAGACCACGCTCAAGCCACCGGAGGGTGAGCGCCGCGCCCGGCAGGCGATCGGCCAAGCCCCGCTCAGCCATCGCGCAGCGGGCGCAGCGTTCGGCTCACGCCATCAACACCGCGTCCGCGTCCGCCAGTTGGTCCACGAGCGTGGCCCGCGCCCGGGCCACCCGTGAACGGACCGTCCCCACCGGGCAGTCGCTCAGCGCTGCGGCCTCCGCGTAGGGCAGACCGAGGAGTTGGGTGAGGATGAACGCCTCCCGGCGCTCGTCCGGCAGCGCGGCCAGCAGGTCGAGCAGGACGACGCCGTCGTCGAAGCCGGGCAGGCCGCGCGGCTGGGCGCGTTCGGCGGCCGGCTCCCAGTCCGCCGCGTCGCTCCGCCGGGGCCGGACGGCGGCGTACCGATAACCGTCGATCACCGCGCGGCGGGCGATGGACAGCAGCCAGGAGCGGGCCGAGGAACGGCCCTCGAACCGGTGCAGGCTGCCGAGCGCCCGCAGGAACGTGTCCTGCGCGAGGTCGTCCACGGCCTGCGGATCGGCGCACAGATGGGCGACGTAGCGCCGGACGTCGCGGTGCAGGGCGTGGACGAAGCGTTCGACGGCGGCCTGGTCGCCGGTCCGGGCGGCGAGGGCCCAGGCGGTTATGGACTCGTCGAGGGTGTGCAGGGCGTCGGCCGGGTCGCCTTCGACGGGCCGCGCGGGCAGGGCAGGAGTGATCACCTGGGGTCCTTCTCGGGATCCGCGATCCGGACCGCGGGCGCGCGAGGGCGCGGGCGGTCCGGTCAAGGGGAGGTCGGCCCTACGGCGTCGATGCGCGCGTACGGCCGTGGCCGGGGCGTGCGCAGGGGCCGCCCCGGGAACCAGCTGTCCTCAGACGACAGCCGTGGCCACGGGCGGCCCGCGAGAGGTGATCGCGTGGGTGAGGTGGAGCAGACGCGGCGCCCGGTCGGAGCGTCGGCGTTGCGGGCGTACCCGCGGGCGGTTCGGGGTGGCGGGCAGCGCGAGCAGCAGCCGGAGTGGGGCGATCAGCCGGGCGGCGACGGCCCGCAGGATGCGGAAGGCCGCCCGTTCCCCGTACGCCAGCCACAGACCGCACAGCAGCGCGGCCAGCAGGTGGGCGGCGAGCATGCCGAGGGAGGACGAGGTGCCATCGGTGGAGAGGCCCATGTCCATGGAACCGGCGGAAACCGCCGACCCCCCGGACATGGACGCCGTCGCACCCATCGAGGCCATGTCCATGGAGTCCGTCGAGGACATGTGCATGGCGCCCATGTCCATGGAGTCCATGGTGTGCCCGGCCGCCGCGTGCGCCGACTGCGCGAGCGAGAAGGCCGAGTGGAGCAGGGTCTGGGCGGTGACCACGACGGCCACGATCAGCGGGAGCCCGCGTTCACGGCCCGCCAGGCACCAGCCGGCGGCGCCGGTCACGGCCGCTCCGGCGGCCAGCGCCCACGGGGGCACCTCGCTGCCGGACATCATCACGTGGCCGAGGGCGGCGAGCAGCACGCACACGGCCGCGAACACCGCGGTCCGTATCGTGCGCGAAAACCACCCTGGCCTCATGCGCCTCATCCTCGCATCCGGGTCCTCACCGGCAGGTGGGAGTACGGAAATGCACAGGCCACCACACTCAACCCACAGGCTGTGATCCAGGACACGAGGACGAGGACGGGCATCGCCTACGAGGTCGAGCGGCGACCGCGCACCACGGCGAACGCGCCCGCCGCCAGGCCCAGTACGCCCACGACGAGACCGGCGATGCCGAGCCCGCGTGCGGTGGAGTCACTGGCGTCGGAGCTGCCCGGGCTGTCGGACGCGGACGCCTGTGTGGTCGCGGACGCGGTCGGCGCGGCCTCCGTGCCGCCGTCCTCCGCGGCCTCCTTCGCGGTCAACTTCAGGACCGGCGCCGGGTTTTCCGGCTCCTCGTCGCCGGACTGCGCCTCCTCGATCCAGCGCACGGTCTTGCCGTCGGAGTACGTCTGGAGGGTCTTGAAGGTCAACTGGTCGGTGTCGTCTGGGAGTTGACCGAAGGCGATGTTGAAGTCCTCGTACTGGCCGGCCCCGATCTTCCCGCCGGTCCAGGTGACCGCGGAGACCGCGTCGGTGATGTTGCCGTCGTCGGTCTTGACCGGTGTCTTGAGCTTGGTGGTGGTGACCTTGGCGGTCCAGCCGTCCTGCGGGGAGACGAGCACGCCGAGGACGGGGTGGTCGGTGGGCAGGAAGACCTGCACCTTGGTGGTGCTGGCGGTGTCCTCCTCGTTGGGCACGCGGAAGGTCAGGACGCCGTCCGTGGCGCCCTTCGCGTAGCTCTCGGGGTGGACGGTGACGTGCGCGGAGGCGATGCCCGCGGCGGTCATGATCGCGGTGGCGGCGAGTCCGGTGACGATTCCGGCGCGGCGCAGGCTGGTGCGTACTGGGGACATGGGTGGGTGGATCTCCGTACTGGAAAGGTGTGTTGGGGTCAGATCGCGTACGAAGTCCCCAGCGGCGGCCCGCGCCGCTGCACCGCATGTCGCAGGAGGAGTCGCCGGCCGAGCGGTCGTGGCCGGACGGCACAGAGGGCTACGGCGTCCGGCGCGGCCGGCACGCCCCGCGCGCCGTCGCGCACCTGCCACCACGCGGCGAGTCCCGGCACCAGCGTGGCGGCCCGGCGCAGCAGCGACCACAGCGCGGCCTCGCCGCGCCGCAGCCACCAGGTGAGCAGGACCGCGGCCGTGACGTGGGCGGCGGTGGCGTGCGGGGTCAGGGCGTGGGTGTGGTTGTGGACCTGCGCGTGCGCGGCCATCCGCATGCCGTGCGCGGACGCCGTGCCGTGCATCCCCGACATCCCCTGCATGGAGGTCATCGAGCGCAGGGAGCCCAGGCCGTGGGCGCGGGCGGCGTCGAAGGTCAGGTGGAGTCCGCCCTGGGCCGTGAGGGTGCCGGCGCCGATGGCGGCCAGCGAGCGCTCCCGGCCGCCCAGCAGGTACCCGGCCCCGAAGACCGGCGCGAACCCGGCGGCCTGCGCCCACACGGGCGGTGCCGCACCGGTCGCCAACGCGTGTCCCCCGGCGGCGAGCAGCACGCACAGCGCGGCGAACACCGCCGCGCGCAGCACGCGTACCGAAGGAGACGCCCTCATGGCGCCCGATCCTGCCACGCGCCGGTGCGGCCCCGCCCCGCGGATGCCGAAGCCCACAGCCGCACACTGGAGACCCACAGGGCCACGAACCGAGGCGGTGACGGCGTGAGTGCCGGTCTGCGCATCCGTATCGACGCCGTCGACCTGCCGGGCCGCGCCCGCGGACCCGCCGAGGGCGTCCCGTCGTACACCAACATCCATGTCGCCGTGCAGCGCCGGAACCGTCCGGCCGAGCTGCTCGGTGCCACGCCCGGCGACGCCGGGTCCGCGAGTTGGACGTTGGAGTGCGCCTTCGTCGTCTCGGCGGACGGTACGGATGTGAGGGGGCCGTATGTGCAGGGCGGGCCGGGCGGGCGGTTCGTCTATCTGTCGTGGGGGTCGGTCGACGAGGCCGGTGGCTTCGCCATGTTCCGGCGCGCCAAGCTGATGCTCGACGCGGTGCCGGCCGAGGTGCTCGACACCGCCGTGCGCTCGGGGCTGTTGGTGGGGCGGCTCGGGCTGACGGACGCCCGGGGCGGGCCGCTCTGCGCGCGCGTGGTGCCGCCGCGGATCGTATGGACGGCGGAGAGCGACGGCGACGGTCGGGAGTGACCGGCGGCGCCGGCCGAGGGTGATCGTCGACCGTCCGAAGCGGTGTGCGTAGCATGGGCGGCATGACAGCCCGCGCACAGCAACGCATCGCGCCGCCCTCCGTGCGGTGGCGCGCGCTGCTCGTGCTGGGGCTGCTGGTCGGTCTGCTGGGCATGCACGCGCTGGCTCCCGGCGGCGGTATGCACGAGCACTCCGCCGACCGGCACATGACGGCCACGGCCGCCGCGCACGGGGACTGCGCCGGTGGCGACTGCGGCTCGGGGCAGATGCATCACGCCGACCGGACCTGCGCGTCCGGAGCGGTGAGCGGCGGGCCCGCACTGCCCGCGCTCGTGCCCGACCCGATGGCCGCCGTCGTACCCGCCGAGGCGCCGTGCTCGTACGCCGTCACCGCGCCGGACGGCGGCCGTGCGCCACCGGACCTGGCCGAACTCCAACTCCTGCGGATCTAGAGGCCGTTGCGCACACCGCGCCCCGCCGTCGGGCGACGTGGTGTGCCCCTGCGCGCCCTCACACCTCAGATCCCTTTCGCACAGCAGGAGTTCCCGCATGCGCAACACCGTTCGTACGTTCCCGATCCGCCGCGTCGCCCTGGTGGCCGCGGCCGTGTCCGCCGCACTCGTCCTCGCCGCCTGTGGCAGTGAGGACGGTGACAGCGGCCGCGAGGGCCACGGCTCCACCCCGTCCTCCTCGGCGTCCTCGACCGCCGCCGGCAGCCACAACGCCCAGGACGTGGTCTTCGCGCAGGGCATGATCCCGCACCACCGGCAGGCCCTGGAGATGGCCGAACTCGCCGCCGGCCGGGCCTCGTCCACCCAGGTCAGGGATCTGGCCTCGCGCATCGAGAAGGCCCAGGACCCGGAGATCAGGACCATGTCCGGCTGGCTGAAGGCCTGGGGCGAGGACGTGCCCTCGGCCACGTCCTCCGCCATGCCCGGCATGGACGACTCGGCGCACTCCGGGATGCCGGGAATGATGGCCGACAAGGACATGACCGAGCTGGAGAAGGCGTCCGGCACCGGCTTCGACACCATGTTCCTGACCATGATGACCGAGCACCACCAGGGTGCCGTGGAGATGGCCGACACCGAGAAGGACAAGGGCGGTTACGGTCCCGCCAAGGACATGGCCGGTGACATCGTCACCGGCCAGACCGCCGAGATCGCCGAGATGAAGAAGCTGCTCGGCAAGGGCTGACCGTGCGGGTGGGGGGCCGATGCCGGGCACCGGCCCCCCACCCCACTTCACGGCCTCCGGGTCAGCCCTTCTCCTCCTCGGTCTCCGACACGGAGTACGAGTGGGCTCCGGTGCCCGCCAACTGGCCGCCCTCCACGATCAGGTACTCGTCGCGGATCGGCCGGCCCGCGAACCACGACTCCAGGATCTCCCGGGTGCCGGCCGCGTAACGGGCCTGCGCGGAGAGGGAGGAGCCGGAGATGTGCGGGGTCATGCCGTGGTGCGGCATGGTCCGCCAGGGGTGGTCGGCGGGGGCCGGCTGCGGGTACCAGACGTCACCGGCGTAGCCCGCCAACTGCCCGCTGCGCAGGGCGCGGTCGACGGCGTCCCGGTCGGCGATCTTCGCCCGCGCGGTGTTGATGAGGTAGGCGCCGCGCTTCATCGTGCCGATCAACTCGTCGCCGAACAGGCCCTCCGTCTCGGGGTGCAGCGGCGCGTTGATGGTGACGACATCGCAGTGCGGCACCATTGCGGCGGCGCTCTCGTGCCAGGTCAGCCCCAGCTCACGCTCGACGTCCTCGGGCAGCCGGTGCCGGTCGGTGTAGTGCAGCTTCACGTCGAAGGGCGCGAGCCTGCGCAGCACCGCGAGCCCGATCCGCCCGGCGGCGACCGTGCCGACCTGCATGCCTTCGAGGTCGTACGAACGGGCCACGCAGTCCGCGATGTTCCAGCCGCCGTCGAGGACCACCTGGTGCGAGGGCAGGTAGTTGCGCACCAGGGACAGCGTCATCATCACCACGTGCTCGGCGACGCTGATGCTGTTGCAGTACGTCACCTCGGCGACCGTCACGCCGTGCGCGATCGCGGCGTCCAGGTCGACGTGGTCGGAGCCGATGCCGGCGGTGACGGCGAGCTTCAGGTTCTTCGCGGCGGCGATGCGCTCCGGGGTGAGGTACGCCGGCCAGAAGGGCTGCGAGATCACGACGTCCGCGTCGGCCAGCTCACGGTCGAAGGCGGACCCGGCGCCGTCCTTGTCGGAGGTGACGACGAGGGTGTGGCCGGCCTTCTCCAGGTAGGAACGCAGGCCGAGTTCGCCGGAAACACTGCCGAGGAGCTGGCCCGGGGTGAAGTCGATCGCCTCGGGGGTCGGGGTGGTCTGGCCGCCCGGGTAGTGGTCGATCGCGGGGAGGTCGTCGCGGGCGTACGTGGTCGGGTAACCGTCGGTGGGGTCTTCGTACAGGACGCAGAGCACCTTGGCCATGTCGCGGCTCCTCAACTGGCGTTGCGGGAAGATGCTGTTCACGATGCTCGCGGACAATCGTGCTGGTCAAAGCGTTCTTTGTGATGTCGGGATAGCCGACGGCTATCAACCCCCTCGGCAGCGTGGGTCCGTCAGGCGCCGTCGCTCAGATACGTGTGCAGCAGCTCGTCCAGCGCGTCCCGCACCCCGGCCTCCCGTGCGACCTTCAACAGCGCCTCGGCCAGCACGGATTGCGGCTCGCTGCGGGCGACGACCAGGCCGACGCGCGGCCCGTGCGCGGGTCCTTCCAGCGGTATGACCCGCATGCCGTCCGGGACGCCGAACATGTACAGCCACGCGTGCGAGATCACGCTGGACCAACGGCCGCCGGAGAGATGGGCGTAGAGTCCCGCGACGCTGTCCGACTCGATGGCGGGCGTGGCCGTGACGCCGTCGGCGGCGAAGGACTCGTCCATGATGCGGCGGTTGCGCATACGGGAGTTGAGCAGGCACAGCGGCAGTTCGGCGGCCTGGGACCAGCGGGCCTTCGCGACCCCGGCGAGCGAGCCGCCGACGGGGGTGAGCAGGACGTACCGCTCCTCGTACAGCGGCAGCCGGCGCACCTGCCGCAGGGTGTCGTCGTCGAGGTACGTCATCGCCGCGTCCAGCTCGAACTCGGTGAGTCCCTGGGTGATGTCGACGGACGACAGCGACTCCAGGGCGACCCGGGCGCGCGGGTGGCGGTCGCAGAACGGGGTGGTGAGCAGGGAGGCGGCGGGCAGCGCGGTGGGCACGACACCGAGCCGCAGGGTGCCGGCCAGGCCGTCCCGCAGGGCCGACAACTCCTGTTGCAGGGCGTCCCGTTCGGCGAGGATGCGGTGCGCCCACGCCAGTACGACCTCGCCCTCGGGGGTGAGGCCCTCGTACCGTCTGCCGCGGCGCACGATCGGGACGTCCAGTTCGTGTTCGAGGCGGCGGATCGCGGCGGACAGGGTCGGCTGGGAGACGTAGCAGGCGGCCGCGGCACGTGCGAAGTGGCGTTCGCGGGCGAGCGCGACGAGGTATTCGAGCCTGCGGAGCAGCATGCGATCAGGGTGCCCTGTTCACCGGCGTGCGTAGCCCCCGTCGACGCGAATCGCGCTGATGCCGCTGATGTAGCGGGCTCCGCAGCGGTCCTGCGGCAGCACCAGTTGCGGTCCCGCGCGGTCGAGTGGGGTGTCGTCGATGCTCGTGGCGAGCAGCACGGGCGCGTGCGCGAAGTCCGGGTCGATCTGGGCCCAGGTCAGCAGGGCGTGGTGGCCGTCGCTGCCGGTGACGGCGATCAGGAAGCGCAGCCTGTCCTTGCGGCGGCGGGGGTCGAAGCCGGGTCCGGCGTCGGTGAGCACGTCGTACAGGCGCGGCCCCGTGAAGTGGTGGTACTGCGGGCCGCTGGTGGCGCACTCGAAGGTGACCCGCACCCGGTGCTACGGCCGGCCGAGCAGGTCCGGCACGGTCAGGGCGAGCTCGGCGACCGGCTGGGTCAGGGACTGGCTCACGGGCCACCACCTCCCGCAAGACGGTACCCGGGAGGCGGTGTCGGGCAAACGCATCTGCACACCGGGATGGGACTTTGGCCGAGCTTGTGCGAAGCGAAATTGGATCTGCACCTCGCATCTGCCCAGCTACCAAAGGTCTCCGTCTCAGTACACGTCCCTGACGTACCGCTTGTCCGCCGCGAGTTGCTTCACGTACGCCGCCGCTCCCGCCTCGTCCAGGCCGCCGTGCAGGGCTGCGATGTCCCGGAGGGCCCGGTCGACGTCCTTGGCCATGCGGGAGCCGTCGCCGCAGACGTAGAGGTGGGCGCCCTCCTGGAGGCGGGACCAGAGCAGGGGGCCGTGTTCGCGCATGCGGTCCTGGACGTAGACCTTGGCGCGCTGGTCGCGGGAGAAGGCGGTGTCGAGGCGGTCGAGGGTGCCGTCGGCGAGGAGGGCGGTCAGCTCGTCCTCGTAGTAGAAGTCGGTGGCGCGGTGCTGCTCGCCGAAGAACAGCCAGTTGGGGCCGCGGTGGCCGAGGGCGCGGCGCTGTTCGAGGAAGCCGACGAAGGGGGCGACTCCGGTGCCGGGGCCGATCATGACCATCGGGGTGGCGGGGTCGGCGGGCGGGCGGAAGTGCGGGGAGCGCTGGACGTGCACCGGTACGGGGGTGTCCGGTTCGGCGTCGGCGAGGAACGGGGAGCAGACGCCCTGGCGGGGGCGGCCCGCCAGGTTCTCGTAGCGCACGACGGAGACGGTGAGGGAGACCTGGTGGGGGTCGGTCAGCGGGCTGGACGATATGGAGTACAGGCGGGGTTGGAGGCGGCCGAGGACGTCCGTCCACTCCTGGGCGCCGGCCCGTACCGGGTGCTCGGCGACCACGTCGACGGCCTGTCGGCCCCAACACCACTTCGCCAGGCCGTCCTTGTTGTCGGGACGCAGCAGCTTCTTCAACTCCCGTGGGTCGCCGACCCGTTCGGTGAGGAAGCGGAGCAGTCCGGGGGTGATCCGGGTGATGTCGAGGTGGCGCAGAAGTGCGTCACCGAGCGGGACCTCTCCCACGCCGGTCACGTCGACCGCCGTGTCCGCGTCCAGGCCGGTGACGGTCAGCCACTCCCCCACCAGGGCACGGGAGTTGAGCGGCCGCACGCCGAGCGCGTCGCCCGCCTCGTAGACGAGCGGGGACTCGCTGTCGCGGGTGTCGAAGGTGAACCGGCGGACCTCCTTGCCGGCGCCGGGGCGGCTGAGGAGGCGGTTGCCGGTGAGGCGGGCGGTGACGGGGGTGGGCTTTCGCGTACGCGGTGCGGCCGGGGCGGGCGCCGCCGGTATGGCTTCCCGTTCCGGCGTCCCCGCGAGCGCGGTGAGTACCTCGTCCAGCCAGGCGTGTGCCGCGTCCTCGTAGTCCGGTTCGCAGTCCGTGCGGGGCGTGAGCCTCAACGCGCCCAGTTCCCGCAGGCGTTGGTCGAGGCGACGGCCGTGGCCGCAGAAGTCGTCGTACGAGGAGTCCCCGAAGGCGAGGACGGCGTAGCGGCGGCCCTCCATGCGCGGGGTGTCGGGGGCGGCCAGTGTCTCCCAGAAGCCGGAGCCGTTGTCGGGGGCGTCGCCGTCGCCGAAGGTGCTGGTGACGAGGAGCAGGTCGGCGCCGGGCGGCAGCGTGGCGGGGTCGGTCTCGTCCATGCCGAGCAGGGAGGGGGCGTGTCCGTCCGTCTTGAGCCGCTCGGCGATCGCGGCGGCGAACTCCTCGGCGTTGCCGGTCTGCGAGGCCCAGAGGATCACCACCTCACGGCCGGGCGGCATCGCCGTGACGCCGGTGTCGGCGGGGCCGGGCGTCGCCCGCGAGTCCATACCGAGTGTCGCCCGCGAATACATGCCGGCCAGCACGCCGTTGACCCACAGCGCGTGCTCGGGGCTGAAGGGCGCAGAGGGCGGCAGCACGGGCACACCCGGGGCGCCGGAGGGGATACCCGCGAGGAACCCGACGAGGTACTGCCGTTCCTGCGCGCTGAGCACGGGCGGCGGGGCGGGCGCGAGTCCGAACGGCCCGTCGACCACGTCGCCGGACACCGGCACCGCGACCTCCCCGACCTCGACGACCTCGCCGACCTCCGCAACCGGTATCGCCGTCTGTGGCCCGGGAGTTCGTACCGTCACCGGCGTGGACACCTTCGTCAGCGAGACCGCGCAAACCTTCAACTCGGGCTGGAAGGACAGCGGATCGACGGCGTCGCTGGTCACGGCATTGACACTCAGGTACTCCCCGAAGACGTCGTTCCAGTGGAAGGGCGCGAAGCAACTCCCGGGCCGCACACGGTCGGTGACCACCGCCGGCAGCACGGCCCGCCCCCGCCGAGAGGCGACCTCCACCGAATCGCCGTCGCTGACGTCGAGTTGAGCGGCATCTCGCGGATGCAGTTCGACGAAGGGCCCGGGGTTGAGCTTGTTCAGCTTGGGCACCTTCGCGGTCTTGGTGAGCGTGTGCCACTGGTGCTGCAACCGCCCGGTGTTGAGGACGAACGGGTAGTCGTCGTCCGGCATTTCGGCGGCCGGGATGTGCGCGCGGGCGAAGAAGACGGCACGGCCGCTCGCGGTGGGGAAGGTGAGCGAGCCGTCCTCGTTCACGTACCGCACCGGGTTGCGGTCGGGCCCGTCCTCGGTCGCGGCCGGCCACTGCACGGGCGTCGAGCGCAAGCGCTCGTAGGTCACTCCGCGCAGGTCCCAGCCGGTCTTCGGGTTCCAGGCCCGCTTGAGCTCCTCGAAGACCTCCTCGGCACTGTCGTAGGAGAAGCCCTCCTCGTACCCCAACTCCCGGGCGACGGCCGCGATGATCCGCCAGTCGGCCGTGGCCTCGCCGGGCGGGTCGGCGGCCGGTGCGGCGAGGGTGAGGTTGCGCTCGCTGTTGATCAGGACGCCCTCGGTCTCGGTCCACAGGGCGGCGGGCAGCACGACATCGGCGTACGCGTTGGTCTCGGTCTCGGCGAAGGCGTCCTGGGTGACGACGAACTCGGCGGCCTCCAGGCCCTCGATGACCGTCTTGCGGTTGCCGACGGAGGCGACGGGGTTGGTGCAGATGATCCAACAGGCCTTGATCTCGCCGTCGGCCATCTTCCGGAACATCTCGACGGTGCCCTTGCCGACCCCGTCGGCGCGCACGCTCCCGGCCGGCAGCCCCCACAACTCCTCGACGAACGCCCGCTCCTGGTCGACCAGCACGGACCGCTGGCCGGGCAGGCCCGGCCCCATGTACCCCATCTCCCGTCCGCCCATGGCGTTGGGCTGGCCGGTGAGCGAGAAGGGACCGCTGCCGGGGCGGCAGATGGCGCCGGTGGCGAGATGGAGGTTGACCAGGGCGTTGGTGTTCCAGGTGCCGTGCGTGGACTGGTTGAGGCCCATGGTCCAGCAACTCGTCCACTCCCCCGCCTCACCGATCAGCCGGGCGGCCTCCCTGAGGTCGTCCTCGGCGAGCCCGGTGATCTCGGCCACGGCGGCGGGCGGGTAGTCGGCGAGGAAGGCGGGCATCGCCTCCCAGCCCTCGGTGCAGCGGGCGATGAAGTCGGGATCGGTGTGCCCGTTCTCGTACAGCAGGTGCAACAGCCCGTTGAGCAGCGCCAGATCGGTGCCCGGCTTGATCTGCAGGAACAGGTCGGCCTTCTCGGCGGTGGTGGTGCGGCGCGGATCGACCACGATCACTTTCGCTCCGGCCGACTTCACGCGGTCCATCATCCGCAGGAAGAGGATCGGGTGGCAGTCGGCCATGTTGGAGCCGATGACGAAGAAGACGTCGGCGCGGTCGAGGTCCTGGTACGAGCCGGGCGGCCCGTCCGCCCCGAGCGACAGCTTGTAGCCGGTGCCGGCGCTGGCCATGCACAGCCGGGAGTTCGACTCGATCTGGTTGGTCCGCACGAACCCCTTGGCCAGCTTGTTCGCCAGGTACTGGGCTTCGAGCCCCATCTGCCCGGAGACGTAGAACGCGACCGCGTCGGGCCCGTGCTCGTCGATGATCGCGCGCAGTCGCCGAGCCGTCTCGGTGACGGCCGTGCCGAGAGCGGCGGGCTCCTCCTGCGCGCCCCGCTCGGGCCGGCGGAGGGCGGTGGTCAGTCGGCCGGGCGCGGCCAGCATGTCGGCGGTGGTCGCGCCCTTGGTGCACAGGCGGCCGAAGTTCGCGGGGTGCGCCTTGTCGCCGGACGCCTTCAGGACCGTACGCCGTCCGTCCGGGCCCATGCCGACGTCGAGGACCATGCCGCAGCCCACTCCGCAGTACGAGCAGACCGTGCGCACCTTCCTCGTGCCGGCGTTCCGCGAGTCCGGCGCGGCCACAGGCATCCCTGCCTCTCCTGTTCGTCCCGTGCGGATGAAGCTTCCGCGACCGTACGAAATGCCCATTACGCGGGTGTCTCCTGGGCCGGTCGTCGGGGGTTACGCCGGACGCACAGGGCTGAGGTGGGTGGTGTGAGAGGCGCCGGCCGGTCGTCGGGGGCGGCACTCCGTGGGGCGGGTCGGCCGACCCGCCCCTGCCTCGGGACTAGGCCCCCCGGCGCAGGAAGCGGATCACCGGGTGGCCGTCCTCGCTCGTGACCCGGGCGTGGACGCCGTAGACGTCCTTGATCAGTTCCGCGCTGAGTACGTCCCCCGGTGTGCCCTCGGCCACGGCCCGCCCCTCGCGGAGCACCAGCAGGCGGTCGCAGTACATCGCGGCCAGGTTGAGGTCGTGCAGGACGATCACGTCGGGGTCGCGGTCGGCGACCGTCTCCCAGTTGATCTGCGGCCATTCGTCGTGCGTGTCGGGGAACGCGTTCTTGGCGCCGACGGCCCGGGTGATGGCACCGGGGGCGCCGCAGCAACCGGCCAGGTAGGGCGCCTCGGAGTTGGCGAACCAGTACATGAGGGAGACGTCGGAGGCGGCCGGCCCGGAAGTGGCCGTCCGCACCCGCTCCTTGAGCCGGGCCACGAGCTTCTCGCCCCGCGCCTCGACGCCGAACACCCTTGCCAGGTCGCGTACTTCGCCGTGGACGGCGTCCAGGGTGAGCGGCTTGCTGCGCGAGCCGTCGCCGCCGCTGTCGTTGTCCTTGCCCTCGGCGCAGTCGGACGGGGAGACATAGGTGGGCACGCCGAGCTTCTCGAACTGCTCGCGGGTGGCGACCCCGCCCTTGCCGAGCGTGGAGACGAAGGAGGCGGTGACGAAGTCGGGTTCGGCGTCCAGGACCTTCTCGAAGGACGGGCCGTTGTCGGCCAGCCGTGGCACGGACGCGTTGGCCTTCTCCAGGCCCTTCATCACCGGGTCGGTCCAGGTGGCCGTACCGGCCATACGGTCCTGCAGCCCGAGGGAGAGCAGGATCTCGGTGGTGCCCTGGTTGAGGGAGACCGCCCGCTCGGGCGCCGACTTCAGGGTCACCTGGTGACCGCAGTCGGCGAGGGTGAGCGGATAGCCGGCGGCGGCCTTCTCGGTGTCGGCACCGCCGTCGTCGTCGGAGCAGCAGCCACAGGCGGTGAGCAGGAGGGCGGGGACCAGCAGAAGGGCCACGGTGCGTATGGGACGGAGCACGGGCATGCCTCGGTGTCGCGGCTCGAACGCGGAGCCTGGCCTACGGACGGCCTCCGCACCCTGGGGTACGGAGGTGCCAGCAGGTCTTCGGACTCGGGTTCCTCCGGCCGGGGCGCCTTCCCGGTACGGTCCCGGCGACCCGGTCCCCTCCAGTGGCGTGCGTGCCCCCGCCCGTCCCCCTCACCGCTGCGCGTCAGCTCCGGATTCGCACCGGATTCCCTGGCCTCGGATGTGGCTCGACCGGCCCCGGCAGGCTATCAAGGTGCCGGGACGGGCTGTTGGGGCGGATCGCGGGTGCCCTACTCCTCGATGACCAGCCCCTTCGCCGCGAGAAGCGGTTCGAGGTTGCAGATCTCGACGACGGTCCGGCCCGCCCGGTACGCCGCGATGAACTCCGCCTCGGTGTCGACCCGCTTCTGCGAGGCGGCGGCCGCCTCGGCGGCGTCCTCCTGGCGGACGACGACCACGCCGTCGGCGTCGGCCCGCATCACGTCGCCGGGGCGGACGAGCACCCCGCCGATGGTGACCGGCTCGCACATCGGGCCGACGGTCTCCTTGACCGTGCCCTTGATGGAGACGCTGCGGGAGAAGACCGGGAACCCCAGGTCGCGCAGGTCCTCGGTGTCCCGGACGCCCGTGTCGGTGATCAGGCCGCCGAGCCCTTTGGCCTGGCAGGCGTTGGCGAGGACGTCACCGAAGGAGCCCGCCTCCTCGTAGGCGCCGGCGGACACGACCACGACGTCGCCGGGCTGGGCGTAGGCGATGGCGGTCTGGAGCATCAGGTTGTCGCGCGGCGCGCACTGGACGGTGAAGGCGGGGCCGCACAGGGACATGCGGTGGTCGACCGGCTTGATCGCCGAGTCCAGCGCCCCGAGCCGGCCCTGTGCCTCGTGGATGGTGGCCGAGGAGAAGGCGCTCAACTGCCTGACGACGGAGGGTTCCGGCCGCTCGAACTTGGTGCTGACGCGGATCATGATGACCTTTCAGACGGAGGGTGCGGCGGCGGACTTCAGTGCGGCGCAGGCCGTCGCGATGCGCTCGCACGCCTCGGTGAGGACGTCCGTCGACGTGGCGAACGAGATACGGAAGTAGCCGGGCGCGCCGTAGGCCGAACCGTGGATCACCGCGACCTGCCCGCTGTCGAGCAGGTGGCGCGCGAAGTCCTCGTCGTTCTCGATCCGGTGTCCGTCCGGCGTCAACTTCCCAATGGCTTCTTGGCAGTTGACCAGGAGGTAGAAACCGCCGTCCGGGACGGTGCAGCTGAGCCCGGGGACGTCGTTGACGAGCTTCACGGTCGCGTCCCGACGCGCGCGGTAGACCCGCACGGTGTCCCGCACGAAGTCCTGCGGCCCGGTGAGCGCGGCGGCAGCGGCGGCCTGGCTCACGGAGGACGGGCAGGAAGAGGTCTGGGACTGGAGGGTGTTGATCGCGGTCACCAGGTCCGCCGGGCCGACCCCGTACCCGATACGCCACCCGGTCATCGCGTACGTCTTGGAGACGCCGTTGGTGAGGAACACCCGGTCGGCCAGGCGGGGTTCGACGGCGGCGAGGGACGGGGCGTCCTCATAGCCGTACCAGATCTCGTCGTAGATCTCGTCGGTGAGGACGCCGACGTGCGGGTGGGCCAGCAACACCTGGGCCAGTGCCTGGAGTTCCGCGACGGTGTAGGCGGATCCGGTGGGATTGCCCGGGGTGTTGAGGACGACCCAGCGCGTGTGCTCGGTGATCGCCGCCCCGAGCCGTTCCGGCATGAGCTTGAAGCCCTCCGCCTCCGGGCAGTCGACGATGACCGGAGTGCCGTCGTTGGCGCGGACCATGTCCGGATAGGACACCCAGTACGGGGCGGGGACGATGACCTCGTCCCCTTCGTCCAGGGTGGCCATCAGGGCGAGGAAGATGACCTGCTTGGCGCCACCGCCCACCGTGATCTGCGCGTCCGTGAACTCCAATCCGTGGCGTTCGCGGAGTTTCCCGACGATCGCGGCGCGCAGGGCCGAAGTGCCGTTCACGGGCGTGTACTTGGTCTCGCCCGCCTCGATGGCCTTGATCGCGGCGGCCTTGACGTGGTCGGAGGTGTCGAAGTCGGGCTCGCCCACGGTCAGGTCGAGGATGGTGAGCCCCTGGCTCTTCAGCTCGCGCACGCGCTGCGCCGCCGCCGTACTCGGCGAGGGCTTGATGCGGCGCAGTCGCTCTGCCGTCTTCATGTGATCAGCCCTCCCTGCGCTCGAAGTTGAGGCCGCCGGGGACCTGGAAGGTGGGCAGGATCTCGATGTGGCCGATGTTGACGTGCCGGGGCGCGTCGACGGCGAACTCGATGGCGTCGGCGATGTCCTCGGGCTTGAGGGACTCGTAGCCGTCGTAGAACTCGCGCTGGGCGGCCTCCATGTCGCCGAGCAGCCGGCCGAAGATCTCCGTCTCCACCCGGCCGGGGCAGATCTCGCTGACGCGGACCCGGCGGCCGTAGCCGTCGACCCGCAGTTGGCGGGAGAGGGTGTGCACGGCCGCCTTGGTGGCGTGGTAGATCGTGTTGCCGCCGAAGTTGTAGACACCGGCGATGGAGCTGATGTTGACGATGTGGCCGAGGTCGCGCTCGACCATGCCGGGCATCAGCAGGCGGACCAGGTGCAGCACGGACTGGATGTTGACGGCGACCTGCTCGTCGACGGCGAACTCGTCGGCGGTGAGGATGTTGCCGGTGCGCGAGACGCCCGCGTTGTTGACGAGGACGTCGATCTCCAGGCCGTCCAGGACGGCGGTGAGCGCCTCGGTGTCGGTGATGTCGACGGCGTGCGGGATGCAACCGGTCTCGTCGGCAAGGGTGTTGAGCCGTTCGGCGTTGCGGGCCACGGCGTGGACTTCCAGGCCTCGCTTGGCGAGTCGCTCGACGACCACGGCTCCGATGCCGGTCGACGCTCCGGTGACGAGGGCCGTCCTGTAGTCGGAGATGGGCATGCTGAGGGCTCCTTGCTGTGCGGGGTGGGGGGTGTGCGGGTGCCGAGAGGTGTGCGGGTGCCGGGGGCGGTCAGGCGTCGCGCAGGGGCAGGTGCGCCCGGTCCGTCACCCGGGAGACGGCGATGAGCGTGCCGAGCGCGGTGATGACGGCGTAGAAGGCCGGCATGTTGACGTTGCCCGTGCGGTCGATCAGATAGGTCATGAGCAGGGGGGCCGTGCCGCCGAAGAGGGCCGAGGAGACGTTGTAGCCCAGGCCGTAGGCCGAGTAGCGCACCCGGGTCGGGAAGAGTTCGACGAGCAGGATGTGGATGACGCCCGTGTGCCCGGCGAAGACGACGGCCATGATGCAGGCGCCGATGACGGCGAGGGCCACGTTGCCGGTGCCGATCAGCAGGTAACAGGGGATGCCCACGATGGCCATGGCGATCGCGGCCCCGGCGATGACCTTCTTGCGCCCGATCCGGTCGGAAAGACGGCCCATGTAGGGGATGGCGATACAGATCGCGACCAGGCTGGAGGCGGTGACGAGGAGGCCCTGGACCTTGCCGAAGTCCAGCTCGCTGCTCATGAAGGTGGGCATGTAGCTGAACAGGACGTAGTAACCGGAGCCGTTCATCAGCGGGATGAACAGGGCCAGCAGCATGGCACGGCGGTGCTCGGGAGAGGTGAACGCCTCTTTGAGGGGGTTCTTGGACAGCCCGTCCTCTTCTTTGAGGCGCGTGAAGTTGGGCGTGTCGCTGATGCGCTTGCGGATGTAGATGCCGGTGATGCCGAGCGGCACGGCGAGCAGGAACGGGATGCGCCAGCCCCAGGACTGCATGCGGTCGTCGCCGAGTCCGCTGGTCATGGCGGCGGCGACCAGGGTGCCGGTGAGCAGGGCGAGGAACGAGGCGATCTGCGCGTAGCTGGTGTAGAGGCCGCGCTTGCCCTCAGGGGCGTGCTCGGCGAGGAAGCTCATGGCGCCCGAGGCCTCGCCGCCGACGGAGAAGCCCTGGGCGACGCGCAGCAGGACCAGCAGGGTGGGCGCCGCGACACCGATGCTCGCGTAGGTGGGCAGGATGCCGATGGCCGCGGTGGCGATGCTGATCAGCATGATGACGAAGACCAGCATCCGCTGGCGTCCGATGCGGTCGCCGAGGTGACCGCAGATGACCGCGCCGAGGGGGCGGAAGAAGAAGGAGACGGCGTAGCCGAGGAAGACGAGCTGGATGGCGTTGTCCGAGCCGGGGAAGAAGACCGCGGCGAGCGATCCGGCCATGAAGCCGAAGATGCCGTTGTCGTAGAGCTCGGCGAAGATCCCGACGCATCCCGCGAGGGTGACCTTGCGGGCAGTTCTGGGATCGACGGTGTTGGGGACTGGCTGAGCGGCCACGGTGCTCATGGCGTCTCCTGTCTGGGCAGCAGGCGTGGGATGAGGGCGTTACGGCTCCGTGCGGGGTGCTTCCAGCGGGTTGGCGGGGAGCGGGTGAGCGGGTGCGGGTGGGTTTTGGGTGCGGGTGAGCTGTGTGCGGGTGGGGGGAGCGGATGCGGTTTTCGTGCGGCCCGGTGGGGGCTGGTCGCGCAGTTCCCCGCGCCCCTTCGAAGTGCGGGTGGGGGGAGCGGATGCGGTTTTCGTGCGGCCCGGTGGGGGCTGGTCGCGCAGTTCCCCGCGCCCCTTCGAAGTGCGGGTGGGGGGAGCGGATGCGGATTTCGTGCGGCCCGGTGGGGGCTGGTCGCGCAGTTCCCCGCGCCCCTTCGAAAGCGGGCCTGTGGTGAAGAGGTGCGGGGCGTCAGGTCCCCGCGGGTGCGCGGATGCGCAGGGCGTCGAAGGCCGTGCGGACCCGGGATCTCAGGGCGTCGATGGCGTTGCGTTGTGCGCGGTGGGCGGCGACCGCCTGGTCGAGGGTGCGATGGCGGAAGCTGATGGTCTGCCCGGGGCGTACCTGCCCCAGGGCGGACAGACCGGTGGCGGTGACGACGGCGAGGACGGGGTAGCCGGCCGTGACACCGCGACCGCGGTGCAGTACGAGGAGTTCGTCCCCCGCGGGTACTTCGACGGCGCCGATCGGGACGCCCCGGGAGAGCACCTCGCCCTTGGTGACGCGGCGAGGCACCTCCCCCTGCAGCCGCAGACCGATGTGGTTGCTGCGCGGCGTGACGGTGAAGGGGGCGTCGAACAGGCGCCGTCCCGTGTCGCCGAACTCGGCCCGGTCGGGGCCGTCGGTGACGTCGATGGTCCAGCTGGTGGGGAACGGGGGGACGGGCGCCTTCAGGCGGAACAGCGGGATCCGCGAGAAGGGGTGGTCGAGGGGCGGGCAGGCCGTGCGCAGGACGAGTTCGTCGCCGGTGCTCAGGGCGGGCCCGAAGCCGAGGATCGTGTCGGGAGCGCAGCTGCCCTGAAGCCGGTCCGCCTCGAACGAGCCGAGTACGGCCAGGTAGACGCGCAGCCCCTGCCGGATCCCGCTGACCTTGACGGTCTCACCGGCGCGCACCGGAACGGGTTCCCACTGCGGCCGTACGCCTCCTTCGACGGTCACGTCGGCGGGGGCGCCGGTCACGGCGATGAGGATGTCGCTGGAGGGCACGCACGCGAAGTCGAGGGCCGTGATCTCCAGCAGCGGGGCCCGCTCGTCGTTGCCGCACAGGACGTTGGCGACGCGCGCCGAGTGCTGGTCGGCGGCTCCGTTGGCGGGCAGCCCGTAGCGGGAGCGGCCGACGCGGCCGAGGTCCTGCACGGTGACGATGCCCGCGGTGCGGATGGTGAGGGTGTCAGCCATGGTGGTCCACCAGGTCCGCCGAGTTCGCCAGGCCCGCCGAGTCCACCAGGTCCGCGAGGCTCAAGTCGGCGTATTCGTCCCACTGTTGGGGCGTGATGGGGCGGAAGCGGAAGGTGTCGCCGGGCTGGTAGGCGGTGATCGGGTCGCTGTGCAGGTCGAGGATGCGCACGGGGGTGCGGCCCAGGAGCGGCCAGCCGCCGGGCGAGGGCATCGGGCAGATGACCGCCTGCCGGCCGGCGGCGGCGACCGAACCGGGATCGACGCGGGTCCGGGGCGAGGCAAGGCGCGGCACGGGCTTCGGGAAGGGCGGACCGTCCGTCATCGGCGCCCCGGCGGGCGCGCCGAGGCAGCGGACGGTCAGGTCGGAACCGGAGTGCAGCTCGACGACCTCGCCCTCGCTCAGGCCGAGTTGGGCGGCCACCTCGGGCAGATCGGGACCGTACTCACCGCCGTAGACGACGGGGACGACGAAGTGGCGCGGCGGGGTGATCGGTTCGGGATGCGGGCCGAGGCGGGCGGCCTCGTGCGCCAGCACGCTCCGTACGGTGGCGTGATCCGTGCTGGTGCAGTCGAACTCCACGAGCAGGGCGTCGTAGGTGGGCACCACGTCGTGGCCACCGGTCAGCCGGACGGCGTCCAGGGCGTCGGCGAGGGCGTGCACGAGCCGCCAGGCGGCCTCGGCGTCCAGGCCGACGGCCTTGGCCACCAGGGCGGAGTCGCCGCAGTCGGTGATGGTGACGTTGCCGTTCATGTCAGGGCTCTTCTTGGGCAGGCCGTTCACGTGGGACACCCCTTGCCGCTCAGGACCTTGTCGAGCGAGGTGATCTCGACACCGGCGGCGAGAAGCTGCTCGCGGATACGGCCGGCCAGCGCGATCGCGCCGGGGCTGTCCCCGTGCAGCAGGACGGTGTCGCAGGCGACCTTGACGTCCGTGCCGTCGGCGCTGCGGATGAGGCCTTCGGTGACCATGCGCAGGGTGCGTCCGGCGACCTCGTCGGGGTCGTGGATCACCGCGCCGGGCTCGGAGCGCGGGACGAGGGTCCCGTCGGCGCGGTACGCGCGGTCCGCGATTCCCACGATGCCCACGCGCAGTCCGCGGGCGCGGGCCGCGTCGGCCAGCTCGCCGTCCTGCGCCAGCACGATCAGCGACTCGTCCAGGGCGGCCACGGCGTCCACGACGGCACGGGCGTAGTCGGCGCGTACGGCGACCAGGTTGCCCAGCCGGCCGTGCGGGGCGACGTGGTGCACCCGGGTGCCGTACGCGACGGCGAACGCCTGCAGAGCACCGATCTGGTAGAGCACGTCCGTGCGGACCTCCTCCGGCGTGAGGTCCATCGCGCGGCGGCCGAAGCCGACCAGGTCGGGAAAGCTCGGGTGCGCGCCGACGGCCACCCGCTTCTCCACGCAGGTCCGCACGGTGGCGTCCATGATGCGCGGATCACCGGCGTGGAATCCGCAGGCCACATTGGCGGAGGTCAGCATCTCCAGAAGGGCAGCGTCGTCGCCCATTGTGTACGCGCCGAATCCCTCACCGAGATCGGCGACGAGATCAACCATGGGGGTCATGACGTCCTCCGCGAGGGAATGCCGGAAAGGGAGAATCCGGGGAAGGCGAAACCGGGGAAGGCGAAGGCATCACGTCTTCGTGACATCCGGGAAATGATCCGCACACCTCGGACACGAACAATGAATTCTTCGAGCCGTTCCGGTGTGGATGTTCCGCTCAACTTATTCCGCTCGTCGCGTGATCGCCAATATCCGTTCGGTCTGGCGTTATCGCGAACCGCTATGACTCCCCTCACACCCGCCACTCACCGGGGCTGTGCTCGGGGGAGATCCCTCCTTACGATGAGGCTTCGCTCCATCTGGAAGGCCCCGCGCATGGACACCAGGCGTCTGTACTCGTTCATCAAGATCATCGACGCGGGGAGCATCACGCGCGCGGCCGACATCCTGCACATCGCCCAGCCCGCGCTCAGCCAGCAACTGTCCGCGCTGGAGGCGCAGTTCGGCCAGCAGCTGCTGATCCGCAGCAAGCGCGGGGTCGCCCCGACCGAGGCGGGCCGGGCGCTGTACCAGCACGCCCAGCTGATCCTGCGGCAGGTGGACCTCGCCCACGCGGCCGTCGGGGTCTCCGGCCGGGCCCCCGCCGGCAGCGTGTCGGTCGGCCTCGCGCCGTACAGCCTGGGCGCGGCCCTCGCCCTGCCCCTGCTCACGAGCGTGCGCGAGCGCTACCCGGACATCCTGCTGCACATCAACGAGAACTTCGGCGGCGTGATCAGCGAGGCGATCATGACGGGCCGGATGGACATGGCGTTCATCTACGGAGCCGGCCCGCTGCGGGGTGTGCAGTACGAGCCCGTACGCACGGAGGACCTGTTCCTGATCGGCGCACCCGGCGAGACGGCCCCGCCGGGGCAGGGCGAGGTGCACCTGGAGGAGCTGGCGAGCGTGCCCCTGCTCCTCCCCAGCCGCATCCACACCATCCGCCAGGTCGTGGACGCCGCCTTCCAGCAGGCCTCCCTCCAGCTGAACGTGGTCGGCGAGGTCGAATCCGCGCTGACGCTCGTCAACGCCGTGGACGCGGGCCTGGGCGCCACGGTGCTGCCCTGGTCGGCGGCGCGCGCCATCCTGGACGCCCGCTCCCTGTCCGTACGGCGGATCGTGGAGCCGGTCATCCAGGTCAAGCTGTCCCTGGTGACGTCGGACAACCAGCCTCTCTCCGAGCCCGCATTGGCGGTGCACGATCTGTTCCTGGAACTGATCGAGGATAAGGATCGCCGATAGCGTCAGAAGAATCCGCTATTTGTTTACGGTGACGGCCCCGACTAGCTTTTTGGGAAACCGTCCGCCTGGTCGACAATGCACGGCTTGTGCACGACATATGCACGGCTCGCGCACGGCTCGTCACTGGAGAAACCAGATGAAAAAGCGTGTCCTCGCCACCCGTGAAATCCTGCCCGGCAAAGGCCTGGACCGCTTGTCCGAAACGGCGGATCTGGTGACCTGGCCCGGCGCCGAGAAGCCCGCTCCCGCCGACCTGGCCGCACTCGCGCCCGGAGCGAGCGGCGTACTGGCGCTGGGCAACGACCCGGTGGACGCCGCGCTGATGGACGCGGCGGGCCCCTCGCTGCGCGTCATCGCGCTGGCGAGCATGGGTTTCGACAACGTCGACCGGGCCGCCGCCGCGGAGCGCGGCATCGTCGTCACCCACACCCCGGGTGTGCTCGCGGAGACCACGGCCGACCTCACCTTCGCGCTGATCCTCTCCGCCCGCCGCCGGCTGGGCGCCGCGTCCGCAAGCCTGGCGGAAGGCTCGTGGGAGCTCTTCCGGATGCACGACTACCTCGGCCAGGACATCCATGGAGCCACCCTCGGCCTGATCGGCTACGGCCAGATCGGCCGCGCGGTCGCCCGCCGGGCCCACGGCTTCGGCATGCGCGTACTCCACCACGACCCGTACGCCCCCGACGACGACCTGTCGACCTCGGTGGACCTGCCCACGCTGCTGACCGAGTCCGACGTCGTGTCGCTGCACGTGCCCCTCACCGAGGAGACCCGGCACCTCGTCTCGGCCCGCGAACTGGCCGTCATGAAGCCCACCGCCACCCTCGTCAGCACCTCCCGCGGCGGCGTCGTGGACGAGGAGGCCCTGCTCCACGCGGTCCGCGAGGGCCGCCTGCACTCCGCGGGCCTCGACGTCTACGAACACGAGCCGATGGGCCGGGAGTTGTCCCCGCTGGTCGCGGAACCGTACGTCGTCACACTCCCCCACATCGGCTCGGCCACCGAGGCCACACGGGCCGCGATGGTCGACCTGGCGGTCGACAACATCCTCGACGTCCTGGCGGACGGTGCTGCCCGGACGCCGATTCCCGGGAGCGCATGAATCGCGCAAGTTTTTGCGTATCTTGCGTTCGCTTGCGGTCCCGGAACGCAAGTTTCCAACTGCCGCCGAGCCGCGTATCGCGCCGCACGGGCCCGTAAAGCCCGCTCCGACGCCTGCCGTTCGGCCGCCCCATCAGCTCGGAAGTGACGCCCGCGCCGCCACCGCCCCTGAGTGATGGGTGCTTCTGGTGAAAATTGTGCTGTTCAGGCTGTAGACCTGCCCACTCAGCTCTGCAATATTTCGATGAAACAACGCAAAATTCTGCCTCACGGTGCCCCCACCCAGACGCACCGCGCTCCACACCGCACTCCTGATCGTCCTGCACCTTTCTGCACCACGCCGCCAGGAATGAGCCGCCCTCGCCGCCCCCACCGGCGCGCGAGCCTCCGCAGGAAGCGACCCCGCATGACTCGACACAAGCAGAGATCCACCAGGCGCCGCGCAGCGACCGCCGCGCTCGCCTCCGCCGTCATGGTGCTGGGCCTGCCGGCCGTCGGCGCCCACGCGGCAGGCGGCCCCAACGCCGCCGCGGACGCCAAGACCACCGCGGGCAGCACCCGCGGCGCGCACAAGGCCACCAACATCACCGACGGCGACACCGACACCTACTGGCAGGCCGGGAAGAAGTCGGCCCAGTGGGTGCAGACCGACCTCGGGCGGACCGAGCGCGTCCACCAGGTCGTGCTGCGGCTGCCCGAGGACTGGCAGACCCGCAAGCAGACGCTGGCGCTCCAGGCGAGCGCCGACGGAAAGAGCTTCGCGACGCTCAAGTCGTCGGCGCAGTACGTCTTCAGCCCCGGCAACGACAACACGGTGAAGGTCTCCTTCCCCGCGACCCTCGCCCGGTTCGTACGGGCCGACTTCAGCGCCAACTCGGTCGCCGGCACCGCTCAGTTGGCGGAGCTGCAGGTCCTCACCGCCGCCGCGGCGACCCCCAACCTCGCCCAGGGCAAGCCCTTCAGCGAGAGCGGGCACGCCGACGTCTACGGCGCGGCCAACGCCGGTGACGGCAACCGCAACACCTACTGGGAGAGCGCCAACAACGCCTTCCCGCAGTGGGTCAAGGTCGACCTCGGCTCATCGGTCCAGATCAACCAGGTGACCTTGCGACTGCCCAGCGGCTGGCCGAGCCGCAGCGAGACGCTCAAGGTCCAGGGTTCGACCGACAACCAGAACTTCACCGACCTGACGGCCTCGAAGGCGTACACCTTCGACAGTTCCAACGACCAGTCGACGACCATCACGTTGGACACGACCACCACGCGGTACGTACGCGTGCTGATCACCGCCAACACCGGCTGGCCGGCAGGGCAGTTGTCCGAGCTGGAGGTCTACGGACCGGCCACCGGCGACACCCAGGCGCCCACCGCGCCGACCAACCTGAGCTACACCGAGCCGGCCACCGGGCAGATCAAGCTGACCTGGAGCGCGGCCAGCGACGACACGGCCGTGACCGGCTACGACGTCTACGCCAACGGGCAGTTGAGGGCGAGCGTCGCCGGGAACGTCCTCACCTACACCGACACCCAGCCGGCCGGCAGCGCCGTCACGTACTTCGTGCGGGCCAAGGACGCGGCGGGCAATGTCTCCGCCAACAGCAACAGCGTCACGCGCGCGGGCTCGGGCGGCGACAACCAGGCGCCCACCGCGCCCGGCAACCTCGCCTACACGCAGTCCGGCAACGACGTGAAGCTCACCTGGCAGGCGTCGAGCGACAACGTCCAGGTCACCGGCTACGACGTCTACGCGGGCGGGCAGGTCGTCGGTTCCGTGGCGGGCAACGTCCTGACCTACACCGACACCCCGTCACCGTCGGCCACAGTCACCTACTCCGTGAAGGCCAAGGACGCCGCCGGGAACGTGTCGGTGGCGAGCAACAGCGTGACCCGGGCCGGCAACGGTTCGGGCTCCGACCTCGCCCAGGGCAAGCCCATCGAGGCCTCCTCGTACACCTTCACCTACATCGCCGCGAACGCCAACGACGGCCAGACGGCCACCTATTGGGAGAGCGCGGGCGGCGCCTACCCGGCCACCCTCACCACCAAGTTGGGCGCCAACGCCGACCTCAGCCAGGTCGTCGTCAAGCTCAACCCGGACGCCGCCTGGTCCACGCGCACGCAGAACATCCAGGTGCTCGGCCGCGACCAGGACGCGACCGCGTTCACGAGTCTCGCCGCGGCGAAGGACTACACGTTCAATCCGTCGAGCGGCAATACCTTGACCATCCCGGTCTCCGGCGCGGCCGCGGACATCCAGCTCAAGTTCGCCTCCAACACCGGCGCCCCAGGCGCGCAGGTCGCCGAGTTCCAGGTGATCGGCACCCCGGCGGCCAACCCGGACCTCAGGGTCACCGGCATCACCAACTCCCCCGCGGCTCCTGTCGAGTCGGTCGCCATCAGCCTGACGGCGACCGTCACCAACAGCGGCAGCAAGGCGGCCAAGGCCACCGACCTGAACTTCACACTCGGCGGCACCAAGGCCGCCACGGCGGACGTCCCGGCCCTCGCGGCCGGCCAGTCGACGACCGTCACGGCGGGCATCGGCACCCGGGACGCGGGCAGTTACGCGGTCGGCGCCGAGGTGGACCCGACGAACAAGGTCATCGAGCAGAACGACGCGAACAACGTCTTCACCCGCTCCGACGCCCTCGTCGTCAAGCCGGTCTCCAGCTCCGACCTGGTCGCCGCGCCGGTCGCCTGGACCCCGTCCAGCGCCTCGGCCGGTGACAACGTCACCTTCACCGTCGCGATCAAGAACCAGGGCTCGGTGGCCTCGGCCTCCGGCGCCCACGGCGTCACGCTGACGGTCAAGGACGCGAACGGCGCCACCGTCAAGACGCTCACCGGCACCTACAACGGCGCCATCGCAGCCGGCCAGACGACCTCACCGGTCGCCCTCGGCTCGTGGACCGCGGCCAACGGCAAGTTCAGCGTCACCACGGTCATCGCCGACGACGCCAACGAACTGCCGGTCAAGCGGGCCAACAACACCACCACGCAGGCCCTGTTCGTCGGCCGCGGCGCGGACATGCCGTACGACATGTACGAGGCCGAGGACGGCACCGTCGGCGGCGGCGCCAAGGTCGTCGGCCCGAACCGCACGATCGGCGACATCGCCGGCGAGGCCAGCGGCCGCAAGGCGGTGACCCTCACCGGGACCGGCCAGTACGTCGAGTGGACCACCCGCGCGGCGACCAACACCCTGGTCACCCGCTTCGAGATCCCGGACGGCACGGACACCACGCTCAACATCTACGTCGACGGCCAGTTCCTGAAGGCCATCGACCTCACCTCGAAGTACGCCTGGCTCTACGGCAACGAGACCGCGCCCGGCAACTCGCCCGGCTCCGGCGCCCCGCGCCACATCTACGACGAGGCGAACGTCCAGCTCGGCAAGACCGTTCCGCCCGGTTCCAAGATCCGGCTCCAGAAGGACGCGGCCAACACCTCCACCTACGCCGTCGACTTCGTCAACCTCGAACAGGCGACGGCGGTCCCGAATCCGGACCCGGCCGCCTACACGGTCCCGGCCGGCTTCTCGCACCAGGACGTGCAGAACGCGCTCGACAAGGTCCGCATGGACACCACGGGCAAGCTCGTGGGCGTCTACCTGCCCGCCGGTGACTACGAGACCGCCAGCAAGTTCCAGGTCTACGGCAAGGCGGTCAAGGTCCTGGGAGCCGGGTCGTGGTTCACCCGCTTCCACGCACCCTCCTCGCAGGAGAACACCGACGTCGGCTTCCGGGCCGAGGCGACCGCGAACGGCTCGTCGTTCACCGGCTTCGCCTACTTCGGCAACTACACGTCCCGGATCGACGGTCCGGGCAAGGTGTTCGACTTCTCCAACGTCGCCAACATCACCATCGACGACATCTGGGTCGAGCACATGGTGTGCCTCTACTGGGGCGCCAACACCGACAGCGTGACCATCAAGAACTCCCGCATCCGTGACACGTTCGCCGACGGCATCAACATGACGAACGGCTCCACGGACAACCACGTGGTCAACAACGACGCCCGGGCCACGGGCGACGACAGCTTCGCGCTCTTCTCGGCGATCGACGCGGGCGGCGCGGACGAGAAGAACAACCTCTACGAGAACCTGACGTCGACGCTCACCTGGCGTGCGGCCGGTATCGCCGTCTACGGCGGCTTCAACAACACCTTCCGCAACATCAGGGTCGCCGACACCCTGGTCTACTCCGGCATCACGATCTCCTCGCTGGACTTCGGCTACCCGATGAACGGCTTCGGGACCGATCCGACGACGATCGAGAACGTCTCCCTGGACAGAACGGGCGGCCACTTCTGGGGCTCCCAGGTCTTCCCCGCGATCTGGGCGTTCTCGGCCTCCAAGGTCTTCCAGGGCATCCGGGTCAACGACGTCGACATCGACGACTCCACCTACGGAGGCGTGATGTTCCAGACCAACTACGTCGGCGGCCAGCCGCAGTTCCCGGTGAAGGACACGATCTTCACCGACATCTCCATCACCAACTCCAAGAAGAGCGGAGACGCGTTCGACGCCAAGTCCGGGTGGGGCGTCTGGGCCAACGAGTTGCCCGAACCCGGTCAGGGACCCGCCGTCGGTTCGGCCACCTTCATCAACCTGCGGATGAGCGGTAACGCCCAGGACATCCGCAACACCACCAGCACCTTCACGATCAACGTCCAGTAACTCCCGCCGGTACAGCGCCACATGGAGCGGGGCCGCCCTTGCGAAAAGGGCGGCCCCGCTTCGGCGTGTGCTACCAGCCGACGGCGACCAGGAGCCACTGCGGACTGGCGTGGGAGACGAAGGAGGACTGGCCCGCGACATCGTCGTAGGGGAAGCCGTAGGCAAGCTGGTTGATGGCGTTGTCGTGCCAGAACTTGGCGTAGTAGTTCGCGGGCGCCGCCTTGTAGAACTGCGCCGGGTCGGACTGCTGCGAAGCCGGCAGCGTGGCCACATGACGATTGAGCCCGGCACACATGTCGGGGTTGGCGGCCAGCGAGCCGGCACACCCGAAGATGTCGGAGGTGGCCGCGTTCACGCCGACCGACTGGGCGTACGAGGTGAAGTAGTTGGCGTTGACGCCACCCGCGCGGAAGCTCGGGTCGCTGCCGGGCGCGATGATCCGGTACGGACCCTGGGTCTGGGCCAGCACCTTGAACTGCGAAGGCACCGCGTCCGTGAACCGCTGGAATGTAGTGGCGCGGTCCTCGGCGAAGGTCTGCCGGTTCTCACCGACCTCGACGTCGTAACCGTCCTTGCTGTGCAGCCGCATGGCGAGCTTGAGGCCGAAGGCGTCGACCCGGGTGGTGTTCCCGTTGAAGACGTTGTCGCCGACCGTGAACTCGATGAAGTCGTAGTACGGCCCGTTGGGCGTGCCCAGGTAGAAGTACATACGACCCGCGGAGTTGGCCGGCATGTCCAGATAGGGCTGCTCGGCGATGGAGTGCACCTGCCCGTTGAAGCTCCAGTACACCTGGCTGTCGGGGTACTTGCCGTTGGTCCGGTTGAGGATCTTCACCTCGACGGCCTGGCTGGCCGGAGGTATGTCACTCGTACTCCCCCAGAAGTCGTCCGGCGGCGTGGTGCTCCCGGGCCCGTAGACCTGGAACTCCCACAACGAGTACCCGTACGGGGTGGCCCGCGCAGTGCCGTTCACCCGCACATAGCGCCCACTGCCGCTGATGGTGATGTTCTGGCTGCCACCGGTGGAGGTGGTGGTGGAGTAGACGGTGGTCCAACTGTTCGCGTCGTTCGAGGTCTGGATCTGATACCCGGTGGCGTAGGCGGCCTCCCAGTTCAACGAGACCCGCGTGAGCTGCTGCGTGGACCCGAGATCCACCCGAACCCACCGCGGGTCGGCGAAAGCCGAGGACCAACGGGTACCGGTGTTCCCGTCCACGGCCGCACTCGCGGGAAACGCCCCGCTCTCGGTCGAGGACGCGGTGGCGGGCCGCCCTTGGGACAGCAACTGGTCGGCGGCACGGGCGGGCGAGGACGTCAGCGCGGCGAAACAGGCGACGATCAGAATGACGACAAGCCCGAGGGCGGTACGGGGGCGCACGACACGGGCCGAAGGTCTGCCGAGTGTGCCGGGTACGCCGGCGGAGGTCTGCATGGGGGTCTCCTCAATCCGGTTCGGCGTGCGGGGGGTTGGAGCAACAGCGGATGTGAGAGCGCTCTCCCCGGGTTGTAGCCCCGCCCTCGCCCGCCGTCAACAACTGAAGCCGAATCCACAGCAGTTCGCCGATGCGGGCGCGTCACCGTGACGATCCGTTCAGAACCCGACCCCAGCCCTCACCTCAACCGGGCCTGTTCCTCCATCAGTTGACGCGTCCGGTATGTATCTTCGGTCCCGACGTGCCCATCGCCGGTTTCACGGCGCGACGGCGTGCCGGCGGCCGTCGTGGAAGATCATGCCGCCCTCCTTGACGAACGTGGTGACGAGGTGGACGCGGGCGTGCCGGTAGCCGGGCAGGCAGGGAAGTTCCTCGACCAGGAGTCGGTGGACGTCGTCCATGTGCGGGCCGTGAGTTGCTTGACGGCGTCGGTGAGCGAGACCGAGTCGATCTGGATGAAGAACACCGCCTGGATCTCCAGGCCGACCTGGCAACGGTCGACGACGGTGGCGATCTCGGCGCCGCCGGACCTTCTCAGCTGGTGAAGCCTGCGTTGGGCCGTCGCGGCGGAGGTGTGCGTGCGCGCGGCGAGCCGGGCGAGGCTCATCCGGCCGTCTTCGGCGAGAGCCTCGACGGGGTGGTGCTCGTCGGGATCGAGGCCGGGACCGGGCGCGAGACCCGGTCCGGACTAGGGGTGGCGGATCCGGTCCGTCTCGGCGCCGGTGAGCAGGGGCGGCTGCGGCGGTCCGGCCAGGGCGCAGGCACTCAGAACGGACAGGGTCCGCAGATCCAGAAGATCGCCGATGACCGGTTGACGACGCAGGGTCAGGTCGTTGCGCTCCTCGCGGCTGCGGGGGTGGACGAGCGCCTCGCCAAGCCTGGCGTCCTCGGAGAGATCGTGGCGGTCGCGATGCGCTGACCGCCACGACACCCGGAGAGGGCCAGGTCAGGAGCTCTTGGCCACCGGTTCAAGGATGGCAACGCACTCCACGTGATGCGTCATCGGAAACATGTGTATCGAAAACATGTGGAAGAAAACCGCAGGTCAGCGACGCGCCAGGGGAAATTCAAACCCAGACCGATGTGCATTATGGGCACTACGTGCGATCTCTTGACGCATGCCCCAACCCCAGTGTTGATGTCCCCGCAGACTCGCCTCCGAGGGAGCGTGGATGGAGACTCGGAATAGCGTCGCCGTATAGCATTTGAAATGCCATACTCGTGCTATGGCTGACGACGACACCGACTTCCTCCCCGGCGACGGCCCCAGCAGCGGCGTCTCCGTCTCTCTCACCGCCGGCACTCTGCAGGCGATCCGTGAGCGAGTCGGCAAGCGCGGGGTGTCCGCGTATCTGGAGAAGGCCGCACAACGCCAGATCGAACGCGACCACCTGGACGAGCTCATCGCCGACTTCGACAAGGTCAACGGCCCCGCCGATCCGGAGGCCGTGGCCGCCAAGCGTGCCAAGCTCACCGGCACCGCCTCATCCGCAGCCGGGGCAGCCGCGTGAGTGGCGCTCTGATCCTGGACAGCGAGGGCCTGGCCAAGGCCGTGCAGCGCGATCGCGAGGTCCACGAGTGGCTCACCGCTGCCCGCGACGCCGACCTTCCGGTGATCACCTCAGCCGCAGTCCTGGTCGAGGTCATCCACCCCAGGATCAATGACGCCGCGCTGAAATGGACGCTGTCCCGGCTGCGGGTCGAGCCGGTCACCCAGGCCCTCGCCCAGTCAGCGGCGGCCCTGCTTCGCGCGGCCGGGCTGCACGGCCACAAGTACGCCATCGATGCCATGCTCTGCGCCACCGCGCTTGCTCAGCCGGGCCGTGTCACGATCCTGACGTCCGATGTCGAAGACATCTCCATACTCACCGCGGACCATCCCCGGATGGTGACCGAGAAGGTCTGACTGCCGAGGCCCGCCAAGTCGGTGATCGTGACCAAGGTGAAGGTGTGATCGCGGCAGCGCGCGAACAGATCCCCTGCGGCGACACGGCCGGCAGAAGGCTGTCGAACCGCCGCAACACGACACCAGCGCGGTACCACCGATCACCAGTATTGCCATGGCGAGCAGAGTCAGATCCCCGTCCCTGCCCCATGCCTTCATGGGATTCGGGAAAGCCCTCTGCCCCGACCAACACTTCTTCGGCCGTGCTGGCCGAAATGGGGGCGCGCGGGAGCGTCGGCGACGTCCTTTCCGCGTGTGTCCCTTGCACGCGCCCCCCAAGATCGACGGCTGCGGTTCAACGCACGCCTTACCCACCTTCGTCGGCCGCGACTAGGATTCATGAGGTCCGTGACGTGGTGGAAACGGCACGCATGAACACGAACGGACGGTGACCGGGGGCAGATTCCAAGGGGCGGGGACAGCTCATGCGACAAGGCCGGTGGACCACGGTCACCGAGTCCGAGTTCGACCATGAACACCGTGGCCTGGAAGCCATCCGGGAGAAGCTGGCGGACGTCGATCCGTGGCGCGCGTGGTCGAACTTCACCTTCACCGCCAACACCGGACACGTCCGCGAGGTCGACCTCCTCGTCGTCGCGCCCGGCGGCGTATACATGATCGAGCTCAAGGACTGGCACGGCTCCGTGACCAGCGAGAACGGCACCTGGGTGCAGACCACCCCCGGTGACCATCGTCGCCCGCACGGCAACCCGCTCCACCTCGTCAACAAGAAGGCGAAGGAGCTGGCCACACTGCTCGGCCAGAACGGCAGGCGGGTATGGGTCGGCGAGGCCGTCTGCTTCACCGATGGCGGTCTGCGTGTCCGCCTGCCCGCCCACGATCAGAATGGCGTCCACACGGTCGACGAGCTGGTCACCCTGCTGAAGCAGCCTCCACGCAACGAGCGGCGCCGCATCAACGCCGTCGAGTCCCGTGAGATCAAGACCACGCTCGAACGGATCGGTATCCGGCGCAGTGACGCCGAGTACAAGGTCGGCCCGTATCAGCTGGTCCGCAAGTCCATTGACTCCGGCCCGACCTGGACCGACTACAAGGCGAGCCACAGCGAGCTGCCCGAGGTGGCCCGGGTCCGCGTCTACCTCAGCGAGCGCGGATCGGACGCGTCGATCCGGCGGTCGGTGGAAAACGCGGCCCGCCGTGAAGCGGCCGTACTGCAGCGCTTCAAGCACCCAGGTGTGGTCCAGCTCAAGCAGTACTACCCTTCCGGGCACTTAGCGGGCCCTTCCCTGATCTTCGACTACGACCCGCGCACGCTCCGCCTGGACGAGTACCTGCTCCAGCACGGCAAGGGGCTCGACATCCTCGGCCGGATGGCACTGGTCCGCCAGCTCGCCGAGACCATACGTTCCGCGCACTCCGCCCGCATCCACCACAGGGCGCTGGCCGCCCGCGCCGTTCACGTGATCCCCCGCGACCGGGGCCGCGGCGGTCGGGCGGTCGGGGAGGACGCCGCCTGGCTCACCCCCCGTCTGGAGATATCGGACTGGCAGATCGCCACCCAGCGCGCCTCCGCCACGGACGGCGACAACGGGCAGGGCATAACCCGCTTCGCGCCGACCGCGCTCTCGGCCATGCACCTTGCGGAGGGCTCCGACCCCTATTTCGCCCCGGAGTTGACTGCCCTCACGGCCGACCCCGTTTACCTGGACGTGTACGGCCTCGGTGTCCTCACGTACCTCCTCGTCACGGGCAGGGCCCCGGCCGCGAGCCAGGCCGAGCTGCTGGCCCGCCTTGAGGCGGGCGAGGGTCTGCGCCCCAGCTCGTTGGTCGACGACCTCTCCGAGGACATCGACTTCTTGGTGCAGGCGGCGACCGCCTACCGGCCCGGTCAACGCCTGTCCTCGGTGGACGAGTTCCTGGAGATGCTGGAGATCGTCGAGGACGGCCTGACCGCCCCGCCCTCGGAGCCCGACCCCGAACCGGCCGAGGGTCCCGAGAAGGACCCTCTCGAAGCGGTGGCCGGCGATGTGCTCGGCGGGCGCTGGGAAGTCCGGCGGCGCCTCGGAACCGGCTCCACCAGCCGGGCCTTCCTCGTCCGCGACTTGGAGGCCGAAGCGCGCAAGACCCGGCCGCTGGCCGTCCTGAAGGTGGCTCTCTCGGACAGCAGAGGCCAAGTCCTGGTGCACGAGGCCGAGGTGATGAACCGGCTGCGCCCCGACTCCCGCGTGATCCGGCTCGTCGAGCCGGAACCCCTGCACATCGGCCCGCGTACCGTGCTCGCTCTTGAGTACGTGGGCGACGAGCGCGACGCCACCGAACAGGACGCCGAGGCCGCCGACTCTGGCACCAAAACCGGCACACGCACCCGCCGCCGCGAGGAGACGGTCGCGCGCCAGCTGCGCGAGCACGGCCGGTTGAAGATTGACCAGTTGGAGGCATACGGCGACTACCTGTTCGGGGCCGTGGACTTCCTGGAGGGCGAGAGTGTCTGGCACCGCGACATCAAGCCGGACAACATCGCCATCCGTATCCGCCCCAACCGCACCCGCGAGCTGGTCCTCATCGACTTCTCCCTGGCGGGCTACCCTGCGAAGGACTACGAGGCTGGCACCGATGGATACCTCGACCCATTCATAGGCAGCCTGACCCGCACCGCGTACGACTCGCACGCCGAGCGGTACGCGATCGCCGTCACCTTGCACCAGATGGCCTCGGGCGAATTGCCCAAGTGGGGCGATGGCTCGCTCCCGCCGAGGATGACGGACGCGAAGGAGTTCCCGTACCCGACCGTCCAAGCCGACGCCTTCGAGCCCGCCGTACGGGACAGCCTGGTCGCCTTCTTCCGCAAGGCCCTCCACCGGGACGCGGCGAAGCGCTTCGCCGAGCTGAAGCCGATGCGGGATGCCTGGAGGAAAATCTTCCTCGACGCATCGCAGACGGTCCCGTCCAACCACCGCTCCCGCCACCCCGAACCCTCACCGCAGGAGACCGCGGCGGGCGAGCGCGCTGCAGCGATCGCGGACGCCGAGCCACTCACCGCGGACGAACAGCGTGAGCGTCTGGCGGCGGCGGTCACCCGCGACACCCACCTGTCCGCCGCCGGTCTCACCCCGGCCGCGGAGTCCTTCCTCTACGGCCTCGGAATCACGACCGTCGGCGGCCTCCTCGACTACAGCCGCAGCAAGCTCCTCAACGCGCCGGGCCTCGGCACCAAGACCCGCACCGAGGTGCAGCGCCGCCAGCGCCAGTGGGGCAGGCTGCTGCGCGAGGCTTCACTCTCCCCGCTCACCCCGAAGGGCCGCGCGGAGGCGAAGGAGGAACTCGCCCAGCTCACCGCCACCGGGTCGGCGGTCGCCGGAGCCCTGGCCACGGACGAGGCAGCGGCGCGCCTGACGGAGTCCGCCCTCCGCTCGGTGAGTCTGGACACGCTCGCCACTCTCTTCGTTCCGGAACTGAACAACAACCGCTCCAACAGCAACAAGGTCGAGATGGTACGGCTGTTGCTGCGTCTACCGAACGAGCACGGAGAGCTGCCCGGCATCGGCGTCTGGCCCAAGCAGAAGGACGTCGCAGAAGCACTCGGCCTGTCCGCCGGGCGCATCCCGCAGATGCTGAAGGAGGAGCGCAAGCGCTGGAAGAAGCACCCCGCGGTCCACGCCCTGCGGGACGAGATGGTCGGCCTCCTGGTGGGCCTCGGCCGGGTCGCCCCCGCCGTGGAGATCGCCGATGCCCTCGCCGTACGACGCGGTACACAGCTGCCGGGACGCGAACAGCGCCGCGCGCTGGCTCTGGCCGCAGTGCGGGCCATCGTGGAGGTGGAGCAACTCCAGCCGGACGAGGCCGAGTTCCAGCACCAGGCCAACCGCAGGGCGACGGAGGACGTACTGGCCGCGGGCCTGCTCGCGCTGGACGTACGGGAGGTCGACGCTCCGGACACCCCGACGGCTCCGGGACTCCTCGACTACGCAACCCGCCTGGGCAAGACAGCCGACCGCCTGGCCCGTCTGGATACCTTGCCGACGGCTACGACGGTCCTGAGCGAGCTGGGCGTACTGACCCCGCCGCCCGGTGTCGTGGACTGGGACGAACGGCGACTGGTCGAACTGGCCGCCGCTGCCTCCCTGAACGCGGCGGCGACGCCCCGCCTGGAAATCTACCCGCGCAACCTGTCCCTGGTACGGGCCCTGCGCCTCACCCAGGCCGGCCTAGTACGGCTGATCCCGGGCGTACCAGAAGCCCGGCAGCCCGGCCTTACGGGCGAGGACGTCAACGAGCGGGTACGGGCCCGCTTCCCGGAGCTGGTCATCAGGGACGGCCGGGGCAGGAGCACGCACGAGTTGCCGACCGGCGGCCCTCTGACCAAGGCATTGCGCGACGCCGGCTTCGACCTCACCCTGTCGACGCGCGAGGACACGAAGACGCTCCGCTATCTGCCGACGCGGATGGACAGTGCGTCCACCTATCTGACGGTCGCAGACTGGCGTCAGTCGACGGAGGCAGGCGCAGTGACGCGCTACTCCGACGACCCGCTGGTCGCGGGCGGCGTCCGCGCGGACGAGCGGCTCCTCGCCTCGGCCCGGCGGGACGGCTACCGGGTCCTGACCGTGCACCACGTCCGTACGGTCGAGGCGGTACGGAGGCTGGCGGGCCACCGCATCGGCGCGCAGGCAGTCTCCGTGACCGAACTCTTCCTCTCGTCGATGCACGCGCTTGTCCCTCCGGGCACGAAGCCGACGTGGGAGACACTCCTGAAGGCAGACGTGGCCGAGCCCGGTTCGCGGGGCGCGCTGAAGTTCAGCGAGTACGCGCGGACCGCGTGGGGGACGGTGGAACCGCAGGTACGGGAGTTGTTGGCCCCGGGGGCCGGTTCGGGCCCGGTTCTACTGACCGAGGCGGCCGTGTTCGCCCGGTACGACGGCATGGGCGTCCTCGACCGGCTCGCGGAGGCATCTCGGCAGGGCGGGCGGGGGCTGTGGCTGCTGGTACCGCAGGCGGACCCTGGGCGTGAGCCGAAGCTGGGGCACACGGCGGTGGCGTACCAGGCCGGCCTGGGTGAATGGATCGACCTGCCGGACTCGTGGGTAAGAAGGGAGTACCTGTCCAGCCTGACGGACGTGAGTGTCTTAAGCACGAACGGAACGAGGGGGACTGCGAGTGATCGACCGCAGGGCTCTGTTGAATGACCTGAAGCAGCAGGTCAAGGCAGTCGAGGCTGACCTCGGCAAGCAGGTCGGCGTAGTGGCAGAGGGCGCGAGATTCCGCGCTGAGTACGAGCGCGCCCGCAAGCTGGGCCGTACGGCGGCAACCTGGAACTCCTGGCTGGACAATCGGATCACGCAGGTCGCGGTGGCATGGGCGCTGGGTACGGTCTTCGTCCGGTTCGTCGAGGACAACGGGCTGATCCCCGAGCCGTATCTGACTGCGCCGGAGGCCGATCGGCGGCATCTGGCGCTGGCGCGGTTCGAGGAGTACGTCTCGGAGGCAGCGGACCCGACGTACCGGGGATGGCTGGAGCAGGCGTTCGCGGAACTGGGGGCGGGGCAGGCGGGTCGCCTGCTGTTCGACCCACGACACAACCCGCTGTTCCAGATCCCGTTATCGCACGACGGCGCGCGGGAATTAGTGGAGTTCTGGCGCCGGCGCAATGCGGACGGCACCCTCGTCCACGACTTTACGGACCCGCTCAAGAAGGACGGGGACGGGACGCGAGGCTGGAACACACGGTTTCTGGGTGACCTGTATCAGGACCTCAATGAGTCCGCGCGGAAGACATACGCACTGCTTCAAACGCCGGAATTCGTGGTGAAGTTCATCCTCGACCGAACGATGGCGCCAGCGGTGCTGGAGTTCGGGTACAAGGATCTGAAGATGATCGACCCCGCTTGCGGGTCGGGGCACTTCGTCCTGGAGGTGTTTCGGCGACTGGTGCGGCTTTGGGCGGATGCCCGGCCAGACAAGGACGTGCACGAGCGGGTGCGGGAAGCGCTGAACTCCGTACACGGGGTGGACTTGTACCCCTTCGCGGTGGCTATTGCTCGGTTCCGGTTGATAGTGGCAGCCATGGCCGCCGGTGAGGTGTCGACACTGGCGGAGGCAGCCCAATACGATTGGCCGATCCATCTGGCGGTGGGTGACTCGCTTATCAAGCACCGACACAAGCAGGGGAACCTTTTTGATGACCTGGAGGAGGAGGGCGCGGATGAGCTGGCCGACTTCAAGTACGAGACCGAGGATGCGCATGAGCACCCTGAGATCCTGAAGCCGGGGCGATATCATGTAGTAGTGGGTAATCCTCCATATATCACGGTGAAGGACAAGAAGCTTAACGAGCTTTATCGGGGCCTGTACAGTGCGTGCACAGGGTCCTATGCCCTTTCAGTCCCGTTCGCTCAGCGATTCTTCGAGTTGGCAAGGACCGGCGACGCCGACAGCGGACTCGGATACGGCATGGTCGGCCAGATCACGGCCAACTCGTTCATGAAGCGCGAGTTCGGCTCGTCATTAATCGAGAAATTCTTCGGTCACGAAGTCGAGTTGACTGAAGTGATCGACACGTCCGGCGCCTATATTCCGGGGCATGGAACCCCTACGGTCATCCTCATCGGCATGCCGCGTGCGGGGAACAGGCGCTCCGCCTTCGTCAGGACCGTGCGAAGTGTGCAAGGAGAGCCCGACACGCCCGAGAATGACGAAGATGGACTGGTCTGGAACGCAATTTTGAACCAGATCGACGAGCCAGGTTCCGTAAGCCGATGGGTGTCGGTAGACGATTTAGAGAGGCATCGCTACTTCGGCAAGCAGCCATGGATCCTCACAGATGGCGGCCTCGAGCTCGTGGAAATACTCAACAGTCAAGCAGCTTCAAAGCTCTCTGCCGTGGCAGCCGATATAGGCGCGGGCGCCGTAACTCGTGAGGATCACGCATATATGGTCGGCGCTGGATCCCTCCGGCGTCACCGTATCCCATCGAGTCACAAGCGTCCGCTGATCGAAGGAACAGAGGTACGAGATTTCCTCATATTGGATCCAGTAGTGTCACTCTGGCCCTACGACGCGAGCAATCTACGAGCGGACGCACCTCCAGCGATAGAAAGATTCCTCTGGCCTTATCGACGACTTCTGATAAATCGACCCGCATTTGGTAAGACCCAGCTAGAACGGGGTCTAACCTGGTTCGAATATTCAATGTTCTTCAAACAGCGCTACCAGGCACCACTTTCCATCACCTTCGCCTTCGTTTCCTCTCACAACCACTTTGCACTCGACAGAGGCGGCAAGGTATCGAGCCGCTCCGCACCCGTGATAAATCTTCGAGCGGAGTCGAGTGAGGCCGACCATCTAAGCATTATCGGCCTCCTCAACAGTTCCACTGCCGGTTTTTGGCTGAAGCAGATCAGTCACGACAAGGGAAACCGAGGGGGCGAGCGGGGGACTGGGCGCTACGCCTGGGAGAGCTTTTTCGAATTCACCGGCACCAACATCGAAGATTTCCCCCTACCTCCTGGCTCCCCGACCACTTTTGCTGAAGCTATCGACAATCTGATTCAAAGACACGCCGCTGCCAACCCCAAGTGCACTGCAGCCGATTTGAGGCCTACAGCAAACACCCTTCGGGAGGCCCACGCTACATGGAGCTACACCCGCTCCCGAATGATCACTCTCCTAGAAGAGTTGGACTGGCAGGTCTACTCGCTCTACCACCTGCACCCCGAAGACCTACGCGTCGCCGAGGACCCCGACTCTCCGGAGATCCCCGAGCTTGCTCTCGGCGAGCGCGCCTTCGAGATCGCGCTAGCCCGTCGAGTCGCCGCACGGGAGACCAGCGACGAATGGTTCAAGCGGCATGGGTCCACACCCATCACCGAGATTCCCGCCCATTGGCCCGCCGCCTACCGACAGGTCGTCCAGAAGCGCCTCGACGCCATCGAGGCGTCCCGGGCCATCGGCATGGTCGAGCGGCCAGAGTACAAGCGGCGCTGGGCCACCGAAGGGTGGGACTCGCTCCAGGAGAAGGCTCTGCGGGGCTGGTTGCTCGAGCGGATCGAGGACCGGGCTTACTGGTTCGACGAAAACGGGATGCCCGCGCTCGTCAGCCTCTCCCGCCTCACCGACAACCTCTCCCGCGACGAGGATTTCGTCTCCGTAGCCAAGATCTACGCCCCCCACAGGGAACTGCCGATCGTTGTTGGCGAGTTGATGACCGACGAGCACGTGCCCTTCCTCTCCGCCCTGCGCTACAAGCCCGCCGCCCTCAAGAAGCGCGCGGACTGGGAGCACGTCTGGGATCTCCAGCGCCAGGAGGACGCCGCTCCGAACGAGCCGGCCAAGCGGAAGATCCGGGACTCCATACCCGTACCGCCCAAGTACGCCTCCGCCGACTTCCTGCGCCCTTCCTACTGGCGAGCGCGTGGCAAGCTGGACGTGCCCAAGGAGCGGTTCATCTCGTACGCGCGAGCCAATGTGGCCACCCCCGACCTGTACGGCTGGGCAGGCTGGGACCACCGGGAGCAGGCGATCGCGCTCGACACATACATCGCCATCCACGAGGGCCTGACAACCGAAGAGGTCACCCCGCTTCTCGCCGGGCTACTCGAACTCCAGCCGTGGCTGACGCAGTGGCACAACGAGCCCGATCCGTTCTTCGCCCCGACCCCCGCTAAGTTCTTCGAGGGCGACCGGCAGATTGAGCAGGGCAAGCACGGCCTCACCGACGACGACCTGCGCGCCTGGCGCCCGGTCGCCGCGAACAGAGGACGCCGTACCGCCAAGAAGTAGCCCGCCACTACGCCAACGGCCCCGCGATCGGAACAGATCGCAACGTGGCCGAATCCCGTATCGCGGGCCTGTGGGGCGTCGAGGAGGACCAGCACGGCCGGATGTACACCGGCGAACAGCGCGGCGTCTTCCTGGACTTCCTGCGCTCGCGGCTCGCCGCGAAGCCCGGCGCGGCGGCGGCCGACATGCTGCTTCGACGGCAAGATCCGGCCGTCGAAGAGCTTATGGCCCTCGCGGCGGCCGAGATCCGCGACCGCGAGCAGTTCGTGCTCATCGCCGAGCAGCGGGTCGCCTACGAGAAGGTGATGTCCGCAGTCCGCAAGGCCAAGCGGTCCAACCACAAGCAGTCGTGGTGACCGGCGGTCCCGGCTCCGGCAAGAGCGTCGTCGCTCTGTCGCTTCTCGGCGAGGTGTACCGGCGCGGGGTGACCGCTCTGCACGCCACCGGGTCCGCGTCGTTCACCAAGATCATGCGGAAGGTCGCCGGGGCCGGAAGCCCGCGGTGCAGAAGCTGTTCATGTACGTCAACAGCTTCGTGGACGCCGAGCCGAACGACCTCGACGTACTGGTCTGCGACGAGGCCCACCGCCTGCACAAGACCTCCGCCAACCGCTACACCAAGTCAGAACTGCGTACCGGCCGTCCCCAGGTGGCGGAGTTGATCGACGCCGCCCTGGTGCCGGTGTTCCTGCTCGACCAGCACCAGGTGGTACGGCCCGGGGAGATGGGCACCAAGCCGGAGATCCAGCGGGCCGCCGACGCGCAGGGCCTGGAACGTGTAAGGCGATCGGTCGGTCCTCGGTGCGCCGCCCGCGCCCCTGTGGGCCACCGACCCGGACGGATTCGGCCAGGTCGGCTGCGTCTACACCGCGCAGGGCTTCGAGTACGACTGGTCGGGCGTGATCTTCGTCCTCGATCTGGTCTGGCGTACTCGACGGACCCGGAAACGCGCGACAAGCTGCGCTCGCTCGTGAGTCCGGCGCCCGGGGCGGAGGCAATCGCCCTCGTGTAGTCGGGCATATGCGAAAAGACACCATCCGTTGACAGCGGTACGTCATACCATCGGATGAACCTGCGCAGCCGCTCGTCGGGGAGTGATCTTTCATGTCCCAACAGCCGCTCTTACTCCACGATGTCATCGACATCAAGGAGTCCATTTCCACATCGGACTTCGTCCTCCAGCTCTCGGAGGCGACAGCCCCGGAGGGCGCCGAGCGTGCACTGCGAGATTACGTGGTCACGGAACGGCTGCTGGAGAACTTCGACGAGGCGCTCGGGCTGATCCGGGCCGCGCTCGACGGGCACACGTCGAAGGCGGCCTACCTCCATGGGTCGTTCGGTTCCGGTAAGTCGCATTTCATGGCGGTGCTCCATGCACTGCTCAGCGGAGCCCCGGCGGTCCGCGCGCGGACAGACTTGGACCCGGTGCTCACCAAGCACGAGTGGCTCGGCACTGAGGGGAAGCGATTCCTGCTCGTGCCCTACCACATGCTCGGAGCGAAGGCCCTGGAGCAGCGGATCCTCGGCGGATACGTAAGCCACGTCAAGAAGCTGCACCCCGAGGCTCCGACGCCGCAGGTGTACCGGACGGACGCCCTGTTCGAGGACATCCGCGCGATGCGGTCCCGTATGGGCAACCAGGCGGTGATCGGCGGCCTCACCTCGGCGGACGTCGGCGACGGCGCCGCGGACGAGGAGGACGAGTGGGGCGAGGCGTTCGGCTGGACGCCTCAGCTGCTCGACACCGCCCTCGCCGCCGAGGAGGTCCACGAGGGCGGCCAGGCGCTCAACCTGGTCAGCCCGTCGACACCCGCCGAGCTGCGGGCACGGCTTGTCCAGGACGCGAGCACGCACCTGCTGCCCGGCTTCGCCAAGAACGCCGCCGAGGACGAGCACGGGTTCGTCTCGCTCGACGCCGGCCTGTCCGTGATCGCCGAGCACACCAAGGCGCTCGGTTACGACGGGCTGATCCTCTTCATGGACGAGCTGATCCTTTGGCTCGCGACCCTCATCCACGACCAGAAGTTCGTGGCCCGCGAAGCCGGCAAGATCACCAACTTCGTGGAGGGCGGCGACGCCCGCCGTGCCGTGCCGGTGATCTCGTTCATCGCCCGCCAGCGCGACCTGCGCGAGCTTGTCGGCGAGGAGGTGTCGGGGGCGGCCGAGGCATCCATCCAGGACACGCTCAACCTGGCCTCGGGCCGGTTCGACAAGATCACGCTGGAAGACCGCAACCTTCCACAGGTAGCGCACGCGCGGCTACTCAAGCCCAAGGACGGCGAAGCCGCTGCCCTCGTCGACGCGGAGTTCGAGAAGACCCGCAGGATCCGCCAGGAGGTATGGGACACGCTTCTGGGCTCCGACCGCGGTGCCGACGGCGTCGGCGCGGACGAGGAGAGCTTCCGGCTGACGTACCCCTTCTCGCCAGCGTTCATGGACACTCTCGTGCACGTGTCCTCCGCGCTCCAGCGCAACCGGACCGGCCTGAAGCTGATGGGGCAGCTGCTCGCCGAGCACCGGGCGGAGTTACGGCTGGGCGACCTGATCCCGGTCGGCGACCTGTATCCAGTGATCACAGCGGGCGGCGACAAGCCGTTCACCGACAGCCTGAAGGTGGTCTTCGAGGCAGCCGACAAGTTGTACCGGACGAAGTTACGGCCGTACCTCCTCCTCACGCACAACGTGTCGGAGGAGGTCATCGAGCAGTACACCCACCGTCCCGACAGCATCACTGACCCGGACCTGCGCACCCGCATCAAGCAGTTCACTGGTGACAACCGCATAGTCGGCACGCTGCTGCTCTCGGCGCTCGCCCCGAGCGTCCCTGCCCTGTCCGACCTGACCATCCGCCGCCTGTCCGCACTCAACTACGGCTCGGTGGTCGCCCCGATCCCGGGCCGCGAGTACGGCATCCTCAAGAACAAAGTGGCCGAGTGGGCAGGCCGCTTCCCCGAGATCAAGGAGATCGGCACCGAGGCCAACCCGGGCGTCCGGCTCGAACTGTCCGGCGTCGACGTCGACTCAGTTGTCGCCAACGCCAACGTCAATGACAACCCAGGCAACCGCGAGGCCCTCGCCAAGCGGCTCCTCGTCGAGGAACTTGGCATCAAACAGGACCAGTTAATCAACGAGCTGCACTTCGCATGGCGGGGTACGGAGCGCAGCGTCGAGGTGGTGTTCGGCAATGTCGCCGACGTGGATGAGCTGCCGGACCACGACCTCATGCCCCAGCAGGACGGGCACTGGCGGCTCGTGATCGACCTTCCCTTCGACGACAGCGAGTGGGGCGCACGCGAGGACGCCATGCGGATGCAGCGGCTGCGCGAGCGACAGGGCGAGCCGTCCCGCAGTGTCGCCTGGCTGCCCACCCACCTCTCCAGTCAGCGGTACGCCGACTTCCGCCGCCTCGTCGTCATCGACAAGGCCCTGTCCGACAGCCAGCGGTTCGACGGCCAGTACGCCAGCCACCTGAGCCCCGACAACCGGGCCCGTGCGAAGGGACTCCTGGAGACCCAGCGAGACTCGCTGCTCAAGAACGTGAAGGCGGCCTTCAAGCAGGCGTACGGCCTCGCCGACAAGAAGGCCACCGATGTGGAACTCGGCTTCGGCGACCATCTGCAGTCGCTGCGCGAAGTCGAGGGGCTGACGCTGTCCTTCGGCCAGTCACTGCGGGACGGCATCCGACACATCGCAGGCAAGCTGCTCGCTAGCCAGTACCCGGACCACCCGAGCCTCGACCCCGACGGCAACGGCACCGTCGTCAAGCCTGCCGACGCCAGGAAGGTCTTCACCCACGTACGAGCCGCCGCCGAGGCTCGTGACGGACGCGCCGAAGTCCCCGCAGCCGACCGGAACCTGATGCGCCGAGTAGCCACTCCGCTGCGGCTGGGGCAGCAGAAGGAGGCGTACTTCGAGGTGTCGGAGTACTGGGCGGAGCATTTCCGGCAGCTCGCCAGGGGACAGGGTGTGACCGGAGACCTCAGCCTGATCACCCTGACCGACTGGACGGACCGGCCCACACCGCGCGGTCTGCCGGGCTTTCTCGCCCGCCTCGTCGTGGCCTCGTTCGCCGAGATGGACGATCGAGTGTGGGTACGCGCAGGCACGCCTCTCGACCCGGCGCCCGCACTCAACGAGATCAAGGATCATGACGCGCTGCGCAGCCAGCCGCTGCCCTCTGAGGAGGACTGGGGTGCTACCCGCGAGCGATTCTCAACGGTCTTCGGCGATCCCGCGCCCACGCTGCGACGTGGCCGCATGGTCAACCAGCTCGCCCGGCAGATCGCCCGGCAGGCGGGCGCCCACCTGGAGGCGGCCCGTGAGCTGGTGACCCAGCTGGAGCGGCACGCCGGTTTCCTCCAGCTCGACGAAACCATCGAGGGCGGGCGCCTCTCCGTAGCACGGCGGGCCGTCGAACTGCTCCAGGAGCTCACGCGCTCGGCCGGTCAGGGCGCCGCCGGAGCACGGAAGACCGTAGAGGCCCTAGCCGCCTTCGACTTCGGTCAGGTCAGCGCTCACCGGTTCGGGAGCTCGGTCAAGCAGGCCCGTGCGGTGGCACAAGCGCTGGACTCGGCGTCCTGGACCACCCTCGAATTGGCCACCACGGAGGGCCCCGAGGGACAGGCACTGCTGGAGTCCCTGCGCAACGCCGCGCAGAGCGACCAGCGGACCAACGACCTGAAGGAGGCGCTGGCCAGGACGCAGCGCGAAGTACTGGCTCTGGTGAAACGCAACAGGGCGACGCCGACTCCGCCGCCCGCATCCCCGTCCCCGCGCCCCGGTGACGTACCGCTCGACACTCCGACGAGTCACCCGCCGGTCCCCGAGCAGCAGACGTCGAGCAGAGGACCGTCTACTCCGGGGCGAGTGAAGCGCTCCGGGGGCGGGCGGACAAGTGCGTCCAGGGCGGTGGCCGAACTCCAGGCTGAGATCGCGGAGTTGGCGACAGCCGAACCCGGCACCACCGTAGAGATCGAATGGCGGGTCGTCGAAGGATGAGCACGGCGACGACCAGCACGGTGGCCGTGCGGCTGAACCTCGCGACGATCACCCAATTCCTGTCGGCCCAGAGTTCTCTCTCCGACGCCCTGACGGGCCAGGAGCAGCGACGGGCGGTGCTGCTGCGCTCCGCTCCGCAGTGGGACGGGCCCGCCGAACACGTCTGGGGCGACGGGCTGTCGGTCCGGATCACGGCCGCTCCCTCCCCGCTCGCCGTGCACGAACTCCTGCTCGACCACCTGTCGGACACGGCGACCGGCCCCGACCTGCTAGTCGTCCTGACCGACCGCGAACTGAACGAGCTCGACCCCGCCATCCTGGCCCGCGCCCACAAGAAGCGCATCGACACGGTGGACAGCTGGGACGTGGTGCGGGACGCGTTCGGCGCTCATCAGATCGACCAGCGACTCAGGGACGACAAGTGGGCTGCGGAGGCCCTGCTGGACGCCGCGCCACCGAGGGGCGGCTGGCCCCGGCTGGGAGGCGGCATCCTGTCGCGCGGCACGGCCCTGTCCGCGCTCGCGCTGCGTCGTCTGAGGCTGGGCAGTTACCAGGACGAGGCGGTCCGTCAGGACCACACCACGTCCGCCGACCGCCTCGACACCCACGCGCTGCTGGGATGGTCCCTGCTTCCGGGCCGTCCAGAGCGCTTCCTGGCGCTGCGCGGCCCCGAACGCGGCGGCCTGTCGGAGTTCCTCAGCGAAGACGACCGCGCCGGACTCGCGGGTCGAGCGCTCCTGGACCTCGTCGAGGCCGAGCACGGGCCGGACGCGGTGGCCTTCGGACTTGTCTGTGCCGCGCTGTGGTGCCATTCCGAACCGGACGCCGCCGTCTACACGGCACGCGGCCGCGCGGAACGCTGGTTCGGAGAGCGCCCTTCAGCGCAGGGGGATCAATTGGTCTCCATGACGACGGCCTTCGGTCGGGCCTCGGAGGACTACGTCGGCACACTGCTCGCCGCAGCAGCCAGGGACCATGCTGCAGGCTCGGAAACAGCCCGCGAGGCCCGCCGGACCAGCGACACAGTACTGAAGAGCGCATCAGTACTGGTCCGCCAGTTCGGCGCGGAAGCCGCCGCCAGGACCAGTCCACTCTTGTCAGCAGGTCTGGACGCCAGGTTCACGGCCGTAGGAGAGGCTCTGGCAGCCGGTGAGACGGGACCGCTCGACGCAGCCGTGCGGTCCTTGAGCAGGCACCGGCGTGCGCAGGGACCGGAGGTCCAGTCGCGGATCGAGCGGACCCGCATGGCCCAGCGGCTCGTCCGGTGGCTGGCCACCGAACCGGAAACCGAGGCGTCCCACGTGGGCGGAGCCATAGAGCGCCACCTCAAGGAGACCGGTTGGGTGGACCGGGCCCTCGAACACATCGATGCCGGTGGGGACTCCGACGACCAACTGACGGCCGCTTACGACTCGCTGGCCGTGCGCGTGCGTGCGCGGCGCCACGAGATCGACCGTGAGTTCGCACGCGTTCTGGCGACCTGGACCGCAGCGGGCACAGACCCCGGCGGAATGCTGACGGTGGAGACATTCCTGGATCGAGTGGTGAAGCCGGTGGTCCGCGGTGCCGCCGACCGGCGTGTGCTGCTGATCGTCCTGGACGGGATGAGTACGGCCATCGCCACCGAACTGGGCGAGGAACTACGCGCCACCTGGGCCGAGTTCGATCCGGTGGCCGCCGAAGGCGCTCCGCTCCGCCGTGCCATGGCGGCGGTTCTTCCCACTCTCACTTCCGTTTCCCGCACTTCGCTGTTCGCGGGCAAAGTGGCGCAGGGATCACAGAAGGACGAGGCCCAGCTCTTTCCCGCTCTTCCGTTCTGGAACGGTGCGCAGGCGGCAGTGTTCCACAAGGACGATCTGCGAGCCGACAGCGCGGGAGACGCCTTTGGGCCCGCGCTCACCGAAGCGCTCATGGACGGCCGTACACATGTGGCTGTGGTCCTCAACGCGATCGACGACCGACTCGCCAAGGAACAGAAGCTGGGGGACGGCGCCTGGCAGGCCGGACATATCCCGGGTCTTCCGGATCTGCTGCGGATCGCCGCCTCGCAGGGGATGGCGGTGGTCATCACCAGCGACCACGGGCATGTCGTGGACCGGCACGGAGCGAAGGTGGACGCCAGCTCGCCGCAGTCCGCCCGTCACCGGTCACCGGACGGCGCGGTAGGCCCGATGGAGGTCGCACTGCACGGCCCCCGGGTCGTCGCGCCGGAGTCCGGGGGATCGATCGTCGCACTGTGGGACGCCGATTCCCGGTACACAGCCCGCAAGGCCGGATACCACGGCGGGGCGTCCCTCGCCGAGTTCACGATTCCTGTGCTGGCCTTCCTGCCGTTCGGAGCGACCCCGCCTGCAGCCTGGCGGGAGCTGGAGGACCAGCGGCCGACCTGGTGGCTACTGGAGGCGTCCACGCCCCACCCCATCACCGTCTCGCCGGCTCCGACAGCCACGGCAAAGCGGCAGGCGCGAACGGAGACCCAGTCCCAACTGGCCCGTACGCACGACTCGTTGTTCGAGCTCGCAGTAGTCCCGGCACACGACGCCGAGGAGACACTGGTGGCCACCACCCTCGTCGATCCCGACGAAACCCTCATCTCCACCCTCGTCGCTTCAGAGGCATTTCAGGGCCAGATCGGCCTGCTTGCCCGCAAGCCGCCCATGGACAAAGTCGAAGGGGCAATTCGAGCCCTGCTCGACGCCGGGGGCACGCTGCCGGTGTCCGCCCTGGCGCAGCGCGTGTCCTACCCGGTGACCCGAGCAGACGGGTTCGCCGCGATCCTGCGCCAACTACTCAATTACGACGGAGTGCAAGTCCTGGACACGCTGCCGGACGGGCGGACCGTTCGTCTCGATCTCTCCTTGCTCCGCATGCAGTTCGACCTGGGCTGACGTTCCACATGCCGCTACCTCCACCGATGAGCCAGGAGCCATGAGCGCCAACGACCGTGTGTTAATCAACCAAATGATCGAGGAGCGCCGCACCACTCGCTCCGTCCCGCTCTCCTTCGACGCAGCCTTCGAGAGGTTCGCCGGCGAACACGCGCTGCACGGCTTCGGTCTCTCGGAGGAGGAGATCGAGGCCGGCGTGATCGGAGGCGCCAACGACGGCGGCATCGACGGGGCCTACGTCTTCCTCGGCGGTCGGCTCCTGCACGAGGACAGCGAGATCTTCCAGCAGCACTCCGCTGTCTCGAACGTGGAGCAGGGGAGCCAGCTGACGCTCTGGCTCATCCAGGCCAAGACAAGCGCCGGCTTCTCCGAAACAGCCCTGGACAAGGCGGCGTCCACCTGCGCAAACCTGCTGAACATGGAGGTCGACGAGGACACCGTCGGCGTGCTGTACACAGCCGATCTCCTCGCTCGCTTCAGACTCTTCAGGACAGCGTTGACGCGGCTCCTCACCCGTCATCCGACCGTACTCATCAAGTTCTCGTACGTGACGCGCGGCGAGGCGAGCGAGGTGCACCCCAAGGTTCAGGCGAAGGCCAAGATCCTGGAGACGCAATTCTCCAACGCCTTCGCGATCTCAACCGGCGAGGTCGAGTTCCTCGGCCCCGCGGAACTCTGGCAGCGTGCCAGCACCCTCCCCTCGTACACCCTGGAACTGCCCTACAGGGAAAGCATCACCCACGGCACCAGTCACATCGCCCTTGTCGGCCTGGGCGAGTACCTCGACTTCCTCAGCGACGAGACCGGGTCGATCAAGTCCCACATCTTCGACTGGAACGTCCGCGACTATCAGGGCAATGTCGAGGTGAACCGAGAGATCACGGCTTCCCTCCAGAACTCCGAGGCACCGGAGTTCTGGTGGCTCAACAACGGCATCACCATCGTGTGTTCGCAGGCGACCTCCATCGGAAAGCGGCTCAGCCTCTCCGACGTACAGATAGTCAACGGCCTCCAGACCTCGTACACCCTCCACGAGACCCTGCACGCCCTCTACTTGACGGACCCAGCCGACCTCGTCTTCAAGAGGCTCGTGCAAGTACGCATCCTCGTCACCGTGGACCAGGCCGCCCGGGACTCCGTCATCCGCGCCACCAACCGGCAGACGAGCGTACCGGCCGCCTCCCTCCGGGCCACGGACGACATCCAACGGCAGATCGAGTCGTACTTCTTGGAACACGGCTGGTTCTATGACCGGCGCAAGAACTTCTACCGGAACCAGGGCAAGCCGGCCGACCGTATCGTCAGCATTCCCCTGCTGGCACAGTCCGTGATGGCCATGGCGCTGGGACAGCCCGACTACGCCCGTGCCCGCCCCTCGAGCCTGTTGAAGTCCGACACCGACTACCGGCGCGTCTTCTCGGCGAAGACGGAACTTCCCGTCTACCTGTGGCTGGCCAAGGCTCAACGCCAGGTGGACGAGTTCCTGCAGTCGACGTCGGATCCCATATCCCGTTCGCTGCACACGAACCTGCACTTCCACCTCGCCATGCTCGGTGCCGTGGACCTCATCGGCCGTGTGTTCAGCAAGCCGGAAACTCTGAACAACGCCGCTCGGGAAGAAGTCTTCCCGAGCACCGCGCGCCTCGAATTGCTGTGGACGTCGCTTCAGGAGCAGTTCCAGATATTCCAACTGGAGAATCGGTCGGGAGCCGACAGGACCGCGAAGAGCAGCGACTTCGTCACCTACCTCACGGCCAACCTCGGGTACGGCAGTCTCCGCAGCAGGTGACCTCAGAGCACGGTTCACAGCCTGGCACGGATGGGACAATCAGCAAGTGATCGATCCTCGTCCTTCACTCGTCTCCGCCGCCCGGCGGCGCGCCGCTCTCGACGCCCTCCGGCGCGGTGCGGTGCCCGAGAGTGGCCTGGATCTTCTTGCCACCGGCCTCGACCGTTTCGAGTCCGCGCTCGACGCGGAACTCGACGCGGTCGCCTCCGGCGCCTCGGTCTTCAAAGCTGTGCGCGGTGAGTACGGTTCCGGTAAGACCTTCTTCACTCGCTGGCTCGGAGAGCGCGCCAAGCAGCGCAACTTCGCCGTCTCCGAGATCCAGATCTCGGAGACGGAAACTCCGCTGCACAAGCTGGAGACCGTCTACCGACGCCTCACTGAGCGGCTGTCCACCTCAAGCTTCCCGCCAAGTGCCCTGCGGCCTGTGGCGGACGCCTGGTTCTACGCCCTGGAGGAGGACGCTCTCGCCGCCGGTGCCGACGAGAACGATCTGAGCGGCGCGGTGGAGGAATTGCTGACCGCCCGGCTGACCGAGGTGTCGCGACACGCCACGTCCTTCGCAACCGCGCTGCGCGGCTACCGGACCGCGCTCGCCGAGGGCGACGAGGCGACGGCAGCGGCCATCCTCGCCTGGCTCGGCGGCCAGCCCCATGTGGCGGCTGCGGCACGCCGCTCCGCAGGGGTACGTGGCGACCTCGACCACTTCGGAGCCCTCGGCTTCCTGCAGGGGTTGCTCATCGTCCTGCGGGATTCCGGCCACCGAGGTCTGTTCGTCGTACTGGACGAAGTGGAAACCCTGCAGAGAGTGCGGTCGGATGCCCGGGACAAGGCACTCAACGCCCTGCGCCAGCTGATCGACGAAGTTCACTCCGGGCGGTTCCCTGGCCTCTATCTGGTCATCACCGGCACACCCGCCTTCTACGACGGCCAGCAGGGCGTGCAGCGGCTCCCGCCGCTCGCCCAACGGCTCGCCACGGACTTCACGACCGATCCCCGATTCGACAACCCCCGGGCGGTTCAGCTGCGCCTGCCCGGATTCACCCTGGAGTCGCTGACCGGCCTCGGGATATCCATCCGGGATCTCTACGCAGCCGGGGCAGACTCTCCCGACCGGATCAAAGCTCTGGCGGACGACGCGTACGTCGCCGATCTCGCCCGTGCGGTGGGCGGAGCCCTCGGCGGCAAGGTGGGGGTCGCACCCCGGCTCTTCCTCAAGAAGCTGGTCGGCGACATCCTCGACCGCATCGACCAGTTCCCGGACTTCGCCCCGCGCCAGCACTACCGGCTCACGGTGGGCGGCAGTGAACTCACCGACGTAGAGCGGAACCTGGCCGGTTCCTCGTCGGCCGACGACATTGACCTGGAGCTGTGATGACGTCGGCTGCGGATCCTGTCGACCGGCTCGACCCCGTCATCCTGCACCACGTGGTCAATACGCTCGGCTGGCCGGATCTGCGGCCCCTGCAGCGAGCCGCGATCAACCCGGTGATGGACGGCGAGGACGCCATACTCCTCGCACCCACCGCCAGCGGCAAGACCGAGGCAGCTTGTCTGCCGATCCTGTCGGCCATGTCCGCACAGGGATGGACCGGCACTTCAGTCCTCTACCTCTGCCCGCTCAAGGCGCTACTCAACAACCTGGTGACGCGCGTCGACGGTTACGCGCAGTGGCTCGGTCGGAGCGCGGCACTGTGGCACGGGGACACGAAGGAGTCGAAGCGTCAGCGCATTCGTACCGACAGGCCCGACATCCTGCTGACGACGCCCGAGTCGCTGGAAGCCATGCTGATTGGAGTGAAGACGGATCACGCCCACTTGCTGGGCGGAGTCCGGGCCGTCGTCGTCGACGAGGTGCACGCGTTCGCGGGCGACGACCGGGGATGGCATCTTCTGGCTGTCCTCGAACGCCTCCAACGGGTCACTGGGCGTCCCATTCAGCGGGTCGGGCTGTCGGCAACCGTCGGAAATCCCCACCAACTGCTCACCTGGTTACAAGGATCCGGCGCCGGTCGGCGCCCGGGACAGGTTATCGGCCCAGAGCTCACGACTCCCTCCGGGGGATCGTCCGCCCAGGTGCCTGCGGGCGGCACGACCGGGTCCCCGCCCGGTGAGATCGAACTCGACTATGTGGGCTCTCTGTCCAACGCCGCCAAGGTCATCGCGGCCCTGCACCGGGGTGAAAAGCGTCTGGTCTTCTGTGAGTCACGACGGCAGGTCGAGGAGCTGGGCGCGGCACTCCGGGCGCGTGACGTCACAGTGTTCCTGTCTCATGCCTCTCTCTCGATCGACGAGCGGGCTCGATCCGAGCAGGCATTCGCCGAAGCCCGTGACTGTGTCATCGTGGCCACGTCCACCCTGGAACTGGGCATCGACGTCGGCGACCTCGACCGAGTCGTCCAGATTGATTCGCCCAGCACAGTTGCCTCGTTCCTCCAACGGGTCGGGCGTACTGGGCGTCGCGCGGGAAACACCCGCAACTGCCTGTTCCTGGCCACCCACAAGGACAGTCTGCTGCAGGCCGCCGCGTTGCTGCTCCTTTGGGGCCGCGGTTGGGTCGAACCAGTTGTCGCACCACCCGAGCCGCGCCATCTCGTCGCGCAGCAACTGCTAGCCGCCACGCTCCAGGAGCACAAGCTGGGTGATCAGGTGTGGCCCGAGCAGTGGAACGGCCTGGCCCCCTTCGACCGTTCCGCCGCTCCCATCCTGCGTCACCTGACGGAGGGTGGCTTCCTGGACACCGACCAAGGCATGCTGTTCATCGGCCTGGAGGCCGAACGTCGTTTCGGGCGACGTCACTTCATCGAATTGACCGCGTCCTTCACCGCGCCACCGCAGTTCACCGTCCTGTCCGGTCGCGCCGAGATCGGTCGGATGGACCCGTCCGTACTCACGGAGGAACGTCCAGGCCCGCGAAGACTGCTGCTGGCGGGCCGCAGCTGGCAGGTGACGTTCATCGACTGGGGGCGCAAGCGAGTGTTCGTCGAGCCGGTGGACGGCGGCGGGATCGCCAAGTGGTCCGGGGGCACACTCGTCGGGCTCTCGTACCAGTTAACGCGCGCCATGCGGGATGTCCTTCTGGGCACCGACCCACGGGTCTCACTCACCCGACGAGCCGAGGTCTGCCTCCAGGAGTGGCGTGACGAGGACGCCCATCACCTCGTCCACCCCGGCGGGACGCTGGTCGCGCGGCGCGGAAACGACGTCCGCTGGTGGACGTGGGCGGGCTATCGGGCCAATGTGACGCTGGGCGCGACGCTGTCGTCCATCACCGACCCCGTCCAGCGGCCGACGGACTGCTACCTGCGGCTACGGGAGGACCTGAGCCCAGACATGTGGCGGGACGCACTGAGCGCCGTAGAAGCCGGGCTGTCACTGGTACTACCCGACGTCGACCAGCGGGCAGTGCGCGGCCTGAAGTTCTCAGCAGCGCTCCCCCAACGCCTCGCCGTGGCCACCCTGTCGGCAAGACTGGCCGACTTCGACGGCGCACGCGCCGTTCTGGCAGAACCTAAGCGGTTCTCGACCGTCCACTAACCCGAGTGCCCAGCCGCCTCGAAGCGGCGTACCCCGCCCTTCCCGGGCACCCAGGATGGCCCATGAGCACCTGTGATGGAGTCACATCGTCAGTACATGGTGAACCCGCTGATACAGATGACACTGAAGATGATCGAGAGCTCAGCGGCTGAGCTCTCAACTACTTGTACGACGGCATGGCCACCCACTCCGCACCGCTCTCCAAGGAGCCCCGGCGGCTCCCTGCATGAGCCGCCTTGCCGAGGTCAGCAACTCCTCACGGAGTCGGCACTCCCACGCCATGAACGCGATAGCGGAGTCCGGTTGGGTGAGCCGTTGCAGTGCCGACGGCGACCGGCAAGGCGCAGTCGCCCAGCTCACCGGTGAGGGGTACTAGGCACTACAGAAGGCCGTGCCCGGTCATGCCACAGAGGTGCAGGAGTACTTGTTCGACGACCTCAAGGAGAGCAGGGAGCAGGGGTTGCGTCCTGGGAAGTGGTGTACAGGTTCCACCTGATCCGGGAGTTTGCTCCTGGTGTTGGTGGGTGCCTGCATAGATAAGCGGCCACCGACTGATCTTCGAAGTGTCGAAGGAGATCAGCACGATGACCGCACCAGACAGTCTGCCCCTGCACGCCCTCACCGAAGACAACCTCGCCGCGACGGGGCTCAGCTGTGAAAATGCCGACGAGCAACTTCGCACAGTAGGGGGTTCGGGTGGCGCGTCAGGTGAACGAGCGTCAACTGCAGGTGCTGCGGTGGGTCGGACAAGGCTGCCCCGACGGCATATGGGAGGGAGAGGCCCACAAGCTCAGCTGCCAGGCGCTACAGAGCCGAGGATTGGTCAAAGTCTCCAAGGGGAAAGGGCATTGGTCCGCGACGCTCACGACCGCAGGCCGGCATTTCCTCGACCACGGCAGCTATCCCCCCGACAAACCTCTCACCAGAGGCACCGCTCCAGTCGAGAAAGCCGCAATGCAGCCGGCGGCAGTCTCCGGAGGACGGAAGGCCAGCGAGCAGGTAGCCACACCGACACCTCCACCGATCCCCAACCCCGTGCCCCGCAAGAGGAAGAAGACCGTCACGGAGCAGCTCCTGGAAGAGCTTGCGGAGGCGGGTGGCCGGATCGTCAAACGGGAAGCCAGCGGCCGGGAGACCGAGAAATGGCCGATCCGCGTCGCCGCTGCCCGACGATCGGGGAAGCTCCCAAAGACCAAGGAGCTGCACGGAGGTTGGTGCCGTGACGGCTACGAGATCCGGCTGGTCGACACACCCGCCTGGCGCTTGGCCACGCTGTCACCCATTCCTGTGCCCTCACGGCTCACAAAACCGCATCCAATCGTCAAAACCCTACAGAGCCTTCCTCAACCCATGGGGCTGACCAAGTCCGTGCAGAGCCGGGCTTTCCGACTCATCCATGCTCTGCTCACCGCAACACAGCAGGCGGGGCACATCATCGCGATGGGCACAGCGAATGCAGCACCGCTACCGCATCGTCGGCGAAGCGGCCCACCTCACTTCACCATCACGGCACAGGGCCAGAAATGCGAATTCCTCGTCCTACAGGAACAGGACCGGGTTGAGCACGTCCCCACTCAGAAGGAACTCGCGGACGCCGAGAAGTACTCCTGGACCAGGATCCCGCGCTACGACCACTCCCCCGCAGACCGTCTGAGGATCTGCGTCAGCGGCGGCCTCCCGCACCGAGCCGGCGAATGGGCCGACACGTCCGCACGCCCTCTTGAAGACCAGCTCGCCGAGATCGTGCAGGAGGTCGGTCTTCGCGGAGAGGCAGCCGAACGCAAGCGTCTGGCCGACATCGAGCAGGCGAAGCAACAGCGCCTGGTCTGGGAAGCCGCGAAGCAGCAGGCGACGACCGAATACGCAGAGGCATACCGCGTCCGACACCTGGAGGCGCAACACGAAGCGTGGCGGCGGGCAGCAGGCTTGGCCGAGTACGTCAGCGCACTCCGACTCCACACAGAGAGCCTTCCCACCGGACCGGCCAGGGACGAAGCCGAGGCATGGATCGCATGGGCCGAGAGCCATGTGAAACGCCTGAACCCGCTCAACGGTTCACCGTTGCTACCGGAAATCCCCGAGCCGCGCGCCGAGGGGCTCAAGCCGTTCATGCACGGCTTGAGCCCCTACGGACCCACCTACTGAACGCCTACTCCGTCCAGCCGCCAGCCCCGCCAAACCGCGCCTGGCAGCGCACCCGCCGCCGCAATCAGCGACGGCGGAACCAGGCCGATTTCCGTCAAGTTTCCGCAAAGTCAGACCTCGGAAACTCCACCTACCATCCAGCGTGACCTGCGCGATCAGACAGCTGGCGGCCCATCAGAACGAGCGTCATTTGAGCGTCACGAGCGTCGTTTCGGCGTCAAGATATCGCCCGTAACGCCCACAGTGCACATAACGCACATCACCTGAACCTGCAGGTCAGGCGTCCTTCGGGATGGGCTCAAGGATCGCGACGCACTCCACGTGGTGGGTCATCGGAAACAGATCAAACGCCCGCAGAGTCCGCACCTTGTACCCCCCGTCCCGGAAGTACCCCAGGTCCCGAGCCAACGCAGCCGGATCGCAGGCCACATACGCGATCCGCCGCGCCCCCAGCGACGCCAGGTGCTCGACCGTCCGCTTGCCCGCGCCCGCGCGAGGCGGGTCCAGGACGATCAGGTCGGCCTCCGTGATGCCGGTGCGCGGAAGCACCGCCTCGACCTTGCCCTGTTCGATCCGTACGCGCTCGAACCCGGCCAGGTTGTGCCGCGCGTCCTCGACCGCCCGCTTGCCGGACTCGATGCCGAGGACCGCGCCCTTGTCGCCGAGGCGGTCGGCGAGGGCGCCGGCGAAGAGGCCGACGCCGCAGTAGAGGTCGAGCGCCATCTCGCCCTTGCGCGGCATCAGGCCCTGCATGACGGCCTTGACGAGGGTGTCGGCGGCCATCGGGTGGACCTGCCAGAAGCCGCCGCTGCCGACCCGGTAGGTGCGGCCGTCGGCCCGCTCGCGCACGAACGCGCGGCCGTGGACGCGGTGGATACCGCCGTCGTGCTCCTCGACGCGCATGACGGAGACGGGGCGGTCCAGTTCGACCAGGGGCAGTCGGGCGCCCGGGTTCGGCTCCAGGATCACCATGCGGTCCTGGGAACCCGTCGCCGCGATCGCATCGACCGACGCCATTCCGGCCCAGTCCCGCTCCTCGATGCCGAGTTCACTGACGCCCGGCGCCGCGATCATGCAGTGCTCGACCGGCTCGACCTCGTGCGAACGGTGGCGGCGCAGACCGGCGTTGCCGTCCACGTCCACCGCGTACTGCACGCGCGTGCGCCACTGCGGCACCTGTCCGGCCGGCAGCTTGTCGCCCTCGGCCGGCAACACCGTGCCGTCCCAGCCGGCCTCCTCCGGGGTGAGACCCGCGAGCCGCTGAAGCTGCTCGGCGACGACCTCGCCCTTGAGCCGACGCTGCGCCCCCGGCTTGGCGTGCTGCCAGTCGCAGCCGCCGCAGCGGCCGGGTCCGGCGTAGGGGCAGGGCGCCTCGATGCGGTCCTTGGACGCCGAGAGGATCTCGACCGCGTCCGCGCGCAGGAAGCGGGCGCCCTCCTCGCCGTCGGTCACCCGGGCCACGACCCGCTCGCCGGGCAGCGTGTGCCGGACGAACAGCACCTGGCCCTCGGCGGTACGGGCGATACAGTGCCCGCCGTGCGCGACGGGCCCGACCTCGACCTCGTACGCCTCCCCGACCAGCGATTTCTTCGGTTCTGCCTGCATGGCGGGGTGACTCCACAACATCGAAAGGAAAAGCGGCCGGACAACAGCCCACCAGTCTACGTGGGTGCCGTCCGGCCGCCGACCAACGAACGTCAGCCCTTGCCGCCCGGGCCCGTGCCCGTACCGGTCCCGGTGCCCGTGGGCTCCTTCGGCCGCACCTGCGCGGGACCGCGCCGCACCGCACCCGGCGCGTTCCAGTCCTGCCGCCTGCGGGCCCGGTTGCGGGCCGCCTCCGAGGACTGCAACTGATACGGCACGGACGTCACCATGATCCCCGGCACGAACAGCAGCCGGCCCTTGAGCCGCAGGGCGCTCTGGTTGTGCAGCAGATGCTCGTACCAGTGCCCGACCACGTACTCCGGGATGATCACGGACACCGCGTCCCGCGGCGACTCCTTCCGCAGCCCCTTCACGTACTCGATGATCGGCCGCGTGATCTCGCGGTACGGCGAGTCCAGCACCTTCAGCGGTACGTCGATCCCGCGCCGCTCCCACTCCTCGCGCAGCGCCTTGGTCTCCGCCGGGTCGACGTTGACGCTGAGCGCCTCCAGGGTGTCCGAGCGCATCAGCTTGGCGTAGGCGAGGGCGCGCAGGGTGGGGCGGTGGATCTTGGAGATCAGGACGACCGAGTGCACGCGGGAGGGCCGTACGCTGTCGTCGCTCGGGCCCTCGGGGGCCGCGATCTCCGCGGAGACGCGGTCGTAGTGCTTACGGATCGCCGTCATCGTCGCGTAGAAGATGACCATGCCGAGCAGGGCGACCCAGGCGCCGTGGGTGAACTTGGTGCCGAGGACGACGACCAGCACCAGTCCTGTGAAGAAGGCGCCGAAGGTGTTGATGGCGCGCGAGCGGACCATGTGGCGGCGCTTGGCCGGGTCCTTCTCGGTGGCCAGGTGGCGGTTCCAGTGCCGGACCATGCCTGTCTGGCTGAGCGTGAAGGACACGAACACGCCGACGATGTAGAGCTGGATCAGCCGGGTCGAGTCGGCGCCGTAGATGACCACGAGCAGCATGGCCGCGCCGGCAAGGAGCACGATGCCGTTGGAGAAGGCGAGGCGGTCACCGCGGGTGTGCAGCTGGCGGGGCAGATAGCGGTCCTGGGCGAGGATCGAGCCGAGCACCGGGAAGCCGTTGTAGGCGGTGTTGGCGGCCAGGAACAGGACCAGCGCGGTGGCCGCGGCGAGGACGAGGAAGAGGAAGCTGCCCTTGCCGAAGACGGCCTCGGCGACCTGGGTGATGACGGGGTTCTGGACATAGCCGGCGCCGACCTCGGCGCCGTTCTTGAGCAGGTCGGTGGCCGGGTTCTCGGCCATGCGGACCTTGGTGGTCAGGGCCAGGACGATGATCCCGCAGAACATGGTGACGGCGAGCAGGCCCATCGCGAGGAGCGTGCTCGCCGCGTTCTTCGACTTGGGCTTGCGGAAGGCCGGCACGCCGTTCGAGATCGCCTCGACACCGGTGAGCGCGGCGCAGCCGGAGGAGAAGGCGCGCAGCAGCAGGAAGACGAGGGCGAACCCGGCCAGGCCCTGGTGCTCGGCCTTGATCGTGTAGTGGGCCGTCGGCGCCCGCATGGTGTCGTCGAGCACCAGGCCGCGGAACGCGCCCCACGCGATCATGATGAAGACGCCCGCGACGAAGACGTACGTCGGGATCGCGAAGAGCTTGCCGGACTCCTTCACCCCGCGCAGGTTCATCAGGGTCAGCAGCACGATGACGCCGACCGCGCAGGCGACCTTGTGCTCGACCACGAAGGGGATGGCGGAGCCGAGGTTCTCGATGCCGGAGGCGATCGACACGGCGACGGTGAGGACGTAGTCGACGAGCAGGGCGCTCGCGACGGTCAGCCCGGCCTTGGGGCCCAGGTTGGTGGTCGCCACCTCGTAGTCGCCACCGCCGCTGGGGTAGGCGTGCACGTTCTGCCGGTAGGAGGCGACCACGGTGAACATCAGCACGACGACCGCGAGCGCGATCCAGGGGCTGAAGTGGTAGGCCGACACACCCGCGATGGACAGGACCAGCAGCACCTCGCCGGGGGCGTACGCCACGGAGGAGAGCGGGTCGGAGGCGAAGACGGGGAGGGCGATGCGCTTCGGCAGGAGCGTTTCGCCCAGCCGGTCACTGCGCAGTGCGCGCCCGATCAAAATCCGCTTGGGCACGTCGGTCAGTTTGGACACAACAGAGCATCGTAGGCGTTCGAACGGGTGCACAACTACCCGCCACCCCGCATCTGCTCTCCGGGTGAACTCGGCGGCGGTCCCGCCACGGATTCCGCAGCTCGCCCGCTCCCCATGTCTATATGACTAACCCCACCCCATTTCCCGGCCGTTGCCGCCCGCCATACCCGGAGGTTCCATGCACGCCACAGCGGAGTTGATCGGTGCCGCGGCGACCCTCGTCGGCCTCGGAATCCTGACGCTCGCGAGTGTCCGCAGCATCAGCCGCCGCTGACGCCGAGGACATGCACGGCAACCGTGCACAGGGGTGCCGACGTCCTACCGCGCGTGTGTAGCTTGGGCGTCGGTCTGAGACCCTTGGCTGAGCAGTAGTTTTAGGACACCGGAAGGACGGTCGTGCACATCGTCATCATGGGCTGCGGAAGAGTGGGTTCCGCTCTTGCCCAGACCCTGGAGCAACAGGGGCACACGGTCGCCGTGATCGACCAGGACCCCACCGCCTTCCGTCGTCTCGGTCCCGGATTCGGCGGCCGCCGGGTCACCGGAGTCGGCTTCGACCAGGACACCCTGCGCGAGGCCGGCATCGAGGAGGCCGGCGCCTTCGCCGCCGTCTCCAGCGGCGACAACTCGAACATCATCTCGGCGCGGGTGGCCCGGGAGATGTTCGGCGTGGAGAACGTCGCGGCCCGTATCTACGACCCCCGTCGCGCCGAGGTCTACCAGCGCCTGGGCATCCCCACCGTGGCGACGGTCCGCTGGACCGCCGACCAGATGCTGCGCCGGCTGCTGCCCTCGGGCGCCGAGCCGCTGTGGCGCGACCCGACCGGCGGTGTCCAGCTCGCCGAGGTGCATGCCTCCGCGGCCTGGGTCGGCCACAAGATCAGCACGCTGCAGGAGGAGACGGGCGTCCGCGTGGCGTTCCTGACCCGGCTCGGCGAGGCGATCCTGCCCAGCTCCCAGACGGTGCTGCAGGAGGGCGACCTGGTGCACGTGATGATGCGCACCGACGAGGTCGACAAGGTCGAGGCGTCCTTCGCCAAGGGTCCCGAAGAGGAGAGCGGTCACTGATGAGGGTCGCCATTGCCGGTGCCGGTGCGGTGGGTCGCTCGATCGCGGCCGAACTGCTGGAGAACGGCCACGAGGTCCTGCTCATCGACAAGGCGCCGACCGCCATCTCGGTCGAGCGCGTCCCGCAGGCGGAGTGGCTGCTCGCCGACGCCTGCGAGATCACGTCCCTGGACGAGGCCGCGCTCCAGCGCTGCAACGTCGTGATCGCCGCGACCGGCGACGACAAGGTCAACCTCGTCGTCTCCCTGCTCGCGAAGACGGAGTACGGCGTTCCGCGCGTGGTCGCCCGCGTGAACAACCCGAAGAACGAGTGGCTCTTCAACGAGTCCTGGGGCGTCGACGTCGCCGTCTCCACCCCGCGCCTGATGTCCGCCCTGGTCGAGGAGGCGGTGTCGGTCGGCGACCTGGTCCGGCTGCTCCGCTTCAGCCACGGCGACGCCAACCTCGTCGAACTGACCCTCCCCGAGGAGTCGGCCCTGGCCGGCACCCAGGTCGGCGACGTGGAGTGGCCCGAGGACACGTCCCTGGTCACCATCATCCGCGGCACCCGGGTCCTCACCCCGTCCCGCGAGGACTCCCTGGAAGCCGGCGACGAACTCCTGTTCGTGGCGGCCCAGGCACGCGAGGAACAACTGGAGGACCTGCTGTCGGTCCGCCGGGAGGACGCGGCGGGCTAGCCGACGGCTCTGCCGGTTCGGTACGTGGATGAGGGGCCCTGGGATTCCCAGGGCCCCTCATCCACGTACCGGAAACTCTGCTCTTCGTGCCGGAGACTACGCCTCGCGGCGGTGCCTGCCCGCGACCTCGCCCTGCTCCGCGCGCTCCTCGGCGAGTGCGGCCTTGCGGTCCTTCTCGGCCTGCTCCTCCGCCTCCATCTCGGCGAAGACGTCGATCGGCGCGGGCGCCTTCGCGAGGAAGACCCAGGTCAGCCAGACCGCCAGCAGGAAGGGCGGGATCTTGAGGGCGACCAGGACCCAGCCCAGCTGTGCGGTGTTGGCCCACCAGTACAGCGGGAAGAGGACCGCGCACTTGGCGAGGAGGATCAGGCCCCAGGCCCAACTGGCCTTCGCATACGCCTTCTTGCGGCCCGGGTTGCGGGTGCGCCAGGAGAGGTTCTCCTTGAAGACCGGGCCGAGGATGAGCCCGATCAGCGGGACCCCGCACAGGGTCGTGATGATGTACGCCAGCGCCAGGCCCAGCGTGTAGAGCATGCCGGGGAGGTAGAAGTCCTTGGCGTTGCCGGTCATCATCGCGAAGACGACACCGAAGGCGACGCCGAAGACACCGCTGAAGGCGTGCTTGACGGTGTCCCGCATGACCAGCCGGACCACCACGAGCGCCAGGGACACGGCGAGGGCGGCGATGGCCGCCCAGTGCAGGTCCTTGTTGATCGTGAAGATGGTGACGAACAGCAGGCCGGGCAGGACGGTCTCGACCATGCCCCGCACTCCACCGAACGCCTCGAACAGGGCGGCCTCGGTCACCGCCCGAGCATCGTCGGCTTGAGTGTCTTCGGTCGGCTTGTCGAGCGACGTCACCGGCTACTCCCGTCCGAGGGGTCTCAGTTCGTATTTCGGATTGAACAGCACCCGGCGGCCTCTGCTCATCGAGATCCGGCCCGATGCGATCAGTCTGCGTCCCGGCTCTATCCCCACGATGGAGCGCCTGCCGAGCCACACCACGTCCAGCGCGGCGGAGCCGTCGAACAGCTCGGCCTCCAGGGCCGGGACTCCCGCGCGCGGGCGCAGGGTGACCGTGCGCAAGGTACCAGTAACCGTGACGATCTGTCGGTCGTGGCAGTCACCGATCCGCACGCAGCCGGCGGTCTCCGCGTCCTCGCGCAGCTCCTCCGACTCCAGGTCCTCCTGGGAGGAGGAGAGCCGGTCGAGCATGCGCCGGAAGCGGCCCACCGGCTTTTCGGAACGAGGGACAGCGCTCATATCTGAAGCGTACCGGGGTGCACTGACACGTACGTACCCGCGAGCCCGAGCGTTCGAACGGGTACCCCGGCCCCGGTCACTTGTCGTCACGTGTCCTCACTTCTCGAAGCGATATCCCATCCCCGGCTCCGTGATGAAGTGCTTGGGGTGCGACGGGTCCGCCTCCAGCTTTCTGCGCAGCTGGGCCATGTACACGCGGAGGTAGTTGGTCTCCGTCCCGTACGACGGGCCCCACACCTCCTGGAGCAGCTGGCGCTGGCTCACGAGCCGGCCCGTGTTGCGCACCAGCACCTCCAGCAGATGCCACTCGGTGGGCGTGAGCCGTACGTCCCTGCCGTCGCGGTGGACCTTCTTGGCGGCCAGGTCGACGGTGAACTCCTCGGTCTCCACCGCCGTCACCTCGTCCTCGCCGACCCCGACCGGCTCGGCACGGCGGACGGCCGCCCGCAGCCGGGCGAGGAGTTCGTCCATGCCGAAGGGCTTGGTGACGTAGTCGTCGGCGCCGGCGTCCAGGACCTGGACCTTCTCGTCGGAGGAGTGCCGGGCGGACAGCACCAGGATCGGCACCCGGGTCCAGCCGCGCAGGCCCCGGATCACCTCGACGCCGTCCATGTCGGGCAGGCCCAGGTCCAGGACGACCACGTCGGGGTGGCGGGCGGCGGCGAGCTGGAGGGCGGTGGCGCCGTCGTGGGCCGCGTCGACCTCGTACTTGCGTGCCTTGAGGTTGATCACGAGGGCGCGCACGATCTGCGGCTCGTCGTCGATCACGAGCACCCGGGTCATTGGACCTGCCTCTCGGGTTGTGCCTGCTGTCGAAGCTCCTGCGGGGGCGATCCTGCCGCGCGCAGGGAGAGGACCATGGTGAGGCCGCCGCCGGGCGTGTCCTCGGCGTTGAGGGTGCCGCCCATGGCCTCGGCGAAGCCGCGGGCCACCGCGAGCCCCAGGCCCACTCCGGCGCCGCGCGGGGCGTCGCCGTAGCGCTGGAAGGGCTCGAAGATGCGGTCCTTGGCGTCGTCGGGGACGCCGGGGCCGCGGTCGACCACCCGCACCTCGACCCGGTCGGCGATCGCGCTGGCGGCCACCAGGACCTGCTTGCCCTGCGGGCTGTACTTGACGGCGTTCTCCACCAGGTTGGCCACCGACCGCTCCAGGAGCCCCGGGTCGACGGCGACCATGGGCAGCGTCTCCGGAACGTCCAGGTCGACGCTGTCCTCGGGCACCCCGACCAGTGCCATCGGCACCACTTCGTCGAGGTCGATCTCGCGGATCAGCGGGGTGACCGTGCCGGTCTGCAGGCGGGACATGTCGAGGAGGTTGCCGACGAGGTGGTCGAGCCGGTCGGCGCCCTCCTCGATGCCCTCCAGGAGCTCGGCCCGGTCCTCCTCCGACCAGGCCACGTCGTGGGAGCGCAGCGAGGAGACCGCCGCCTTGATGCCGGCCAGCGGGGTGCGCAGGTCGTGGCTGACGGCGGCGAGCAGGGCCGTGCGGATGCGGTTGCCCTCGGCGAGGGTGCGGGCCCGGTCGGCCTGTTCCTGGAGGCGGCGGCGGTCCAGGACGACGGCGGCCTGGGCGGCGAACGCGGCCAGCACCCGGCGGTCCTCGGCGGGCAGCACACGGCCGGTCAGGGCGAGCGCCATGTGGTCGCCGACCGGCACGTCCACGTCCGCCTCGTCGGGTCTGGCGACGGGCGGTCCGGTGCCGACGCGGCCGGCACAGGTCCACGGGTCGTGCTCGCCGGTCCGCTCCAGGAGGGCCGCCGACTCCATCCCGAAGGTCTCGCGGACCCGCTCCAGGAGGTCCTCCAGGCCGGTCTCGCCGCGCAGCACGTTGCCCGCGAGGAACGACAGGATCTCGGACTCGGCGCGCAGCCGGGCCGCCTGGTGGGTGCGCCGGGCGGCGAGGTCGACGACGGAGGCGACCGAGATGCCGACGCCTACGAAGATCACGATGGCGACGATGTTCTTGGGGTCGGCGATGGTGAACTTGTGCAGGGGCGGCGTGTAGTAGTAGTTCAGCAGCAGCGAGCCCACCGCGGCCGAGGCCAGCGAGGGCAGCAGTCCGCCGAGCAGGGCGGCCGCCACGGTCAGCGCCAGGAACAGCAGCATGTCGTTGGCGAGGCCGAGGTCGACGGTGTTGAGCAGCAGCGCCAGCAGGGCCGGGCCGAGCACGCCGACGAGCCAGCCCGCGATGATCCGGGACCGGCCGAGCCGGGTGCCCCGGGCGACGGGGAGGCCGCGGCCCTTGCCGGCCTCGCCGTGGGTGATCAGGTGGACGTCGAGGTCGGGTCCGGACTCGCGGGCCACGGTGGCGCCGACGCCCGGCCCGAAGACGTACTGCCAGGTCTTGCGGCGGGAGACGCCGAGCACGATCTGGGTGGCGTTGGCCCCGCGCGCGAAGGCGAGCAGGGCGGCCGGTATGTCGTCGCCGACGACGTGGTGGAAGGTGCCGCCGAGGTCCTCGACCAGGGTGCGCTGCACGGCGAGTTCCTTGGGCGAGGCCCCGGTCAGGCCGTCGCTGCTGGCTATGTAGACGGCCATCACCTCGCCACCGGCGCCCTTCTCCGCGAGCCGCGCGGCCCGTCGGATGAGGGTGCGCCCCTCGGGCCCGCCGGTCAGGCCGACCACGATCCGCTCCCGCGAGCCCCAGATCTTCGACACCCGGTGCTCGCTGCGGTACTGCTTCAGGTACTCGTCGACCCGGTCGGCGACCCACAGCAGCGCCAGCTCGCGCAGGGCGGTGAGGTTGCCGGGCCGGAAGTAGTTGGACAGGGCCGCGTCGACCTTGTCCGGTTTGTAGACGTTCCCGTGTGCCATCCGGCGGCGCAGGGCCTGGGGCGACATGTCGACCAGCTCGATCTGGTCGGCCCGCCGCACCACCTCGTCCGGCACGGTCTCGCGCTGCCGTACCCCGGTGATCGACTCGACGACGTCGCCCAGCGACTCCAGGTGCTGGATGTTCACGGTGGAGACGACATCGATGCCGGCCGCGAGCAGCTCCTCGACGTCCTGCCAGCGCTTGGTGTTGCGCGAGCCGGGGATGTTGGTGTGCGCGAGTTCGTCCACCAGGGCCACCTGGGGGTGCCTGGCGAGCACCGCGTCGACGTCCATCTCGGAGAAGACGGCCCCGCGGTGCTCCAGCTCCTTGCGGGGCACCTGCTCCAGGCCGTGCAGCATCACCTCGGTGCGCGGCCGGTCGTGGTGCTCCACGAAGGCGACCACGACGTCGGTACCGCGCTCCACCCGCCGGTGCGCCTCGGAGAGCATCGCGTACGTCTTGCCGACGCCCGGTGCCGCACCGAGGTATATCCGAAGCTTGCCGCGTCCCATGGCCCCATTGTCTTCCGCTCACCGCTGACTGCGCAGCGTCGAGATTACGGCGGGCTATCGCGACAAAAGGGGCGGGCAGGGGCTGAGCGGCCGTCTTTGACGGAACCCTGACGCGGGGTGCTCAGCGCCGGCTCAGTGCTCGACGATCTCGCCGTCGCCCAGTTCCAGCACCCGGTCGGCAAGGTCGAGCAGGGTCGCGTCGTGGGTGGCGACCAGGGCGGTGACCCGCTCGCTGTGCACGACGGCGCGCAGCAGCTCCATGACGGCGTGTCCGGTCTCGACGTCCAGCTGGCCGGTCGGCTCGTCGGCGACGAGCAGCGAGGGGCTGTTGGCGAGGGCGCGGGCGATGGCGACGCGCTGCTGCTGGCCGCCGGAGAGCTCGCCGGGCCGCTGCCGCGCGTGGTCGGCGAGGCCCACCAGGGACAGCAGCAGTTCGACGCGCTCCTCGCGCTCACGCACGGGCGCCCGGCGCAGCCGCATCGGCACCCCGACGTTCTCGGCGGCGGTAAGGATCGGGACGAGCCCGAAGGACTGGAAGACGAAGCCGATACGGTCCCGGCGCAGCGCCAGCAGCCCGTCCTCGCCGAGTTCCGAGAGGTCGAGGCCGTCGACGGTGACCCGCCCCCGGTCCGGCAGGTCGAGTCCGCCGACGATGTTGAGCAGGGTGGTCTTGCCCGACCCCGAGCGCCCCTTGAGAGCGACGAGTTCCCCGCGCGGGACCTCGAAGGAGACCCCGCGCAGCGCGTGCACGGCGGCCGCCCCGTGGCCGTAGGACTTGTGGACGTCCTCGACCCGCACCATGGTCTCGGTGACCACCTGGTTGTTCATGTCGCCTCCCCCGTGGACCGGGCGCCAGTATCGCCGTCCGACGCCCGGCCGATCAACGGTTCAGCTCGGGTTGTCTCCGTGGGTGAGGGTCTCCCAGGCCACGAAGAGGTTGTTGCTGCCGGCCGGGCGCTGGTTCTGGGTCAGCGTCTGGGTGTTGGCCATGGCGATGCCCAGACGGTTGTGCAGGGCGTTGTAGCCGACCTCGGTGATGGGACCGAGCCCGCGGGTGAGCGTGCCGCCGCACAGCCAGCTCGGGACGGCCTCGCCCAGCTGGTACTTGGACTGGAAGCCGAGCGCCTGCCGCAGCCGTTCGCCGACGTCGGTGCCGTAGAGGTCGGCACCCTGGATGCGGCTGGTCTCGGCGACGTGCGAGATCGCGGAGATGCCGTACCCGGTGTGCACGAAGTCCCGGCAGGTCTCCTGGGTGAGCCCGGTGACGAAGGTGGACTGCCCCTGCCAGTACGAGACGATCTTGGCCGTGGTGTTGAGGTTCTGGCTGGGCACGGTCTTGGGCACCGAGCCGTCGGAGGCGAGGTACACGTAAGCGGCCGTGCGGGTGCGGAACTTGGCCATGGCGGTGTCGTACGACGCCTTGTCCTCCAGGAAGACGGAGATGCCGACGGCGGCCTCCACCATCGACAGCTCCCAGTTTCCGTTGGAGTTGGAGCCCTTGATGACGACGGGGAGGTAGACGTTGCGCAGCATGGTGGAGAAGCGCGCGGAGTTGGCCCAGGTGCCGGTGTACGTGTACTTGATGATCTCGGCGGCCTTGGGCCAGGAGGAGCCGGCCCAGCCGGTCTGCAGGGGCGCGTTGCTGTTGGTGTGACTGGTGATCGTGCCCGACCAGGCGTCCATGAGCTGGATCGCCTTCTGGGCATAGCGCGCGTCCTTGGTGATGTACCAGGCGAGCGCGTCGGTGTACGCGGCTATCGCGTCCTCGCGCTCGTCGGTGCAGCCGTAGTTGGGGTTGGAGTACGAGCCGCACTCGACCGTGGCCCGGGGCGCGGGCGTGCGGGTCAGGCTGGCGTACTTGCTCGCCATCATCTGGTCGTAGGCGCCCTTCCAGGGCTGGGCGCCGGCGTTGACCTTGGTGCGGGCGAACTCCAGTTGGGCCGCGGAGACGGTGACTCCGGGGTGGACGAAGGCGGCGGGGGCGGAGTGGGCGGCGGGTGCCGAGAGGGCACCGAGCAGCAGGGCGGCCACGGCTGCGAGCAGTGGGGTACGACGCACAGTGACTCCGTTCTCGTATGTGAACGAAAGGCGCCCCTATGAACTCAGGCGTTGGGCGGAGACCATAGGTACAGACCAGACTTCCGTCAAGCATTGAAGTAAGCCCCGGAGGCCGGCCGCCGTTCACACGGAGGAGTGCGGGGGTGTGAACGGCGGCAGGCGAACGCGGACATGGACAAGGGCCGCACCCCGAGGGGTACGGCCCTTGTCAGGTTCTGACTAGCGGACCTCGGTGATCTCCGGTCCGCGCTGGAGCTGGCCCATGCCGCCGGAGAAGCGCGAGCCCTCCTCCTCCTGCTGGACGCCCTCGGGGACCATCTGGGCGTCGTTCGGCAGCTTCAGGACGATCGGGTCGCGGGGCGCCATCGGGCCCTCGCCGCGGACCACGACCGTGTCCCGGAAGATCTGCTCCAGCAGACCGGCCGCCTGCGGCTGCACCGCGCCCTGCCCGGAGATCACACCGCGCAGGAACCAGCGGGGACCGTCCACGCCGATGAACCGCACGACCTGGAAACCGCCCGTGCCGTCCGGCAGTTGCACCGGAACCTGGGCACGCAGCTCCCAGCCCAACGGGCCCTCGACCTCGTCGACGATGCCACCCTGCTGGGTGATGCCGGTGGCGATCTCCTCGCGCACCTCGCCCCAGATGCCCTCGCGCTTGGGCGCGGCGAAGGCCTGCAACTGGACGGCGCTGTCGCGCAGCACCACGGTGGCCGCGACGATCGCGTCGCCCGCGACCTCGACCCGCAGCTCCATGCCGTCGACACCCGGCACGAACAGACCGCCCAGGTCGACCCGGCCCTCGGCCGGATCGCTCACCTCTGTGTCGTCCCAGGGCCGATCGGGGCGCGGCTCCGGTTCGAGCCGCACGCGCGCGCGCCGGCCGTCTCCGCCGTCCGCCTCGGTGTCGGCACTGTCGACGACCTGCTCGGCCTCGCCGGCCGCGTCCTCGGCGGCATCCCTCTTCTTGCGACGTCCGAACACGTCACTGTCCTTCCCGGTCGGATACGACCGAAGCGTATCGATTCCCACCCGCCAGGCCGCCCTGGGCGACCTGACCGCTTGTGCCGCTCGCGTCGCCCACGGCGGCATGGCCACCGGTGGACCCGAAGCCCCCCTCGGCCCGCGCCGAGTCGGGAAGCTCCACGACCTCCTGGAAGCGGACCTTCTCGACCTGCTGGACGACCAGTTGGGCGATCCGGTCGAAGCGCTCGAACCGCACGGACTCGTGCGGGTCGAGATTCACCACGATCACCTTGATCTCCCCACGGTACCCGGCATCAACCGTCCCCGGGGCATTCACGAGGGCGACACCGCAGCGGGCGGCGAGACCGGATCTGGGGTGCACGAAGGCCGCGTACCCCTCCGGGAGGGCGATAGACACCCCCGTGGGCAGAACAGCCCGTTCCCCGGGCTTGAGTTCACGGCTCTCGGTGGTACGCAGATCGGCTCCGGCGTCACCGGGTTGCGCGTACGTCGGAAGCGGTACGTCCGCATCGACGCGGCGGATCAGCACGTTCAGGGGTTCTCGGCTCACGGGGGTCACGGGTTCACCTCGAAGGCACGGGCACGCCGGGCCTGGTCCGGGTCGTTCATGGCGGCCCGGATCTCCTCCGGGCGGCCGTTGTCGATGAAGTGGTCGACCCTCACCTCGACGAAGAGGGCGTCGGCGCGGACGGCGACGGGGCCGTCGGGACCGCCGATCCGGCCGGTGGCGGTCGAGTAGATCTTCCGCCGGGCCACGGCCGTCACCTCGGCCTCCAGGTACAGCACCGTCCCCACCGGGACCGGCCGCACGAAGTCCGTCTCCAGCCGCCCGGTCACGGCGATCGTCCGCAGCAGCCAGTTCAGCGAGCCGAGCGTCTCGTCCAGCGCGGTGGCCAGCACTCCGCCGTGCGCGAGCCCGGGCGCCCCCTGATGGGCGGCCTGCACGGTGAACTCGGCGGTGATGGTGACGCCCTCGCCGGCCCGCGCCGCCAGATGCAGCCCGTGGGGCTGCCCCTCGCCACACCCGAAACACTGTTCGTAGTGCGAACCGAGCAGCTCACCGGGTGCGGGAGCATCGGGGTGTCGCACGGGTTTCACCGCGTCGGCGGGAGGCTGAAGAGCCGCGGAAGTACCACTCACAGCCGCAGACCTTACCCGCGCGTCGGCCATATCAGGACACCGTGCCAAGCTTGGCTCCATGCAGCTCTCCGCCGCCCCTTACGAAGAACGCCTCACCGCCCCCCGCACCTGGTGGCTGATCTCCTTCCTGGTCGGGGTCTCCTTCGCCCTGATCCTGCTGCCGTTCGGCACACTGCCGTTGCTCGGCGGCCTGGTCGGCGGCACGGCGGCGGCCGCGGTCTGCGCGAGCGCCTACGGCTCGGTCCGCATCCGCGTGGTGGGCGACTCGCTGATCGCGGGCGAGGCACGGATCCCGGTGGCGGCGCTCGGTGACGCGGAGGTCCTGGACGCGGAGGGGGCCCGCGCCTGGCGCACGTACAAGGCGGACACGCGCGCGTTCCTGCTGCTGCGTGCCTACATCCCCGGGGCACTGCGGGTGGAGGTCACCGACCCCGCGGACCCGACTCCGTACCTGTACCTGTCGACGCGTGAGCCCGAGCGGCTGGCCGAGGCTCTGCGGACGGCACGGGAGACAGCGGCCTAGGCCGCCCCGCACAGGGCACGGGGACGGGCCTCCAGGCCCCATCTACGGCCCGAGTTCCTTGCGGCCGTCCCCCAGCTCCAACGGCTCGGCCGGGGCCTCCAGGGGCGGCAACGCGGGCAGCGCGTCCCAGGGCACCTGGACCTTGCGGAGATCGGCACGGATGCGTGCCGCGAGCTTTCTGGTGTCCTTGCGGTTCATGACCGCTCCGACGGCGGCCCCCACCATGAAGGGCATCAGGTTCGGCAGATCGCGGACCATGCGCTTCATGATCTGCTGGCGCAGCTCGCGCTTCATGTGACCGTTCAGCGCCGACGTCACCGTCGACGGCTTGGTCACCTGGATCCCACGCTCCCCGGACCAGGAGTTCAGATACGTGGTCGTGCGCTCTTTGAGATTGCCGGGCGGGCGCATGCCGTACACCTCGTACAGCTCGGCGATGAGCTTGAGCTCGATCGCGGCCACGCCGGTGATCTCGGCGGCCAGTTCGGTCGGCATCGCGGGCGGCACCGGCAGCATCGCCGCCGCGCCGATCCCGGCACCGACCGTCGCCGTGGCGCTCGCCGCGCCGGCGACGAGTTTGTCGGCGAGCTCCTCGGGCCCCAGGCCCGGGAACTGTTTGCGGAGCGTCGCGAGGTCCCGTACGGGGATCCTCGGGGCGCTCTCGATGATCCGGTCGGCAAGGTACGCCAGTCCCGCCCTGGCGCGGCTGCCGCCCTTGCGGACGCCTTCCCTGGCCTTGTCCCGGATCACCGCGGCCCGTCGCCGTGCGACGGGCGCGCTTTCCTGCTCCGTCGGTACCGGGAGGTCACCCCGGTCAGCCGCCGGTTCGAGCGAGGCCGATCCCGTGGATCCTTTCGTACCGGATGAGCCCCGCTCGTCTTCACGCGCGCCGTGGGGGCCGTCCTTGGGCCCCTTGTCCGCTCCCGGCAGGGGGAAGCGGCGCTTCCGAGGAGGGGTCGAGCCAGTCACGGCCGACCCCGCCTCAGTCGCAGTCGCGGCAGATCGGCTGGCCGTTCTTCTCCCTGGCCAGCTGGCTGCGGTGGTGCACCAGGAAGCAGCTCATGCAAGTGAACTCGTCCTGCTGCTTCGGCAGCACCCGGACGGCCAGCTCCTCGTTCGAGAGGTCCGCTCCGGGCAGTTCGAGGCCTTCTGCGGCCTCGAACTCGTCGACGTCGACCGCGGAGGTCGACTTGTCGTTCCTCCTGGCCTTGAGCTCTTCAAGGCTGTCCGAGTCGACGTCGTCGTCGGTCTTGCGTGGGGTGTCGTAATCCGTTGCCATGTCGCTCTCCCCCTCTGGGTGTCTTCGGTGTCTCCAGCGCACGTAACGCGTGAGAGGCCGGACTTGTGCCCGACCCGAGGCGGAGATTTTGCCTCACATCAAGGTCTGTTACTCAATCGACACCCAACCGGACTCCTCAAGAGTGATCGGCTTGGATGGCGATGCGGACCGTACACGGTCCCAATGCCGCACTTCAAAGGCGTCTCACCGTGTACTTCCCGTGATCAAGACCCCTGAAAACCCGGATTATCCCGGCTTTCCGGCAGGTCATGTGATCACTGAGAGTAGATGGCCGGAAATTCGCCGTTGTGATCGATCACACACGAGTTCGTCGATTCGATGCCCAGAAAATTCCGCGCAAAGCGAACATCCCCGTGTGTCGGCGACATGGTCTCAGATAGGAAGGGTGACCCGCATCACGAGCCCACCCCCTTCACGAGGCTGCGCCGAGATATGGCCACCGTGCGCCCGTGCCACGGACCGCGCGATGGACAACCCGAGCCCGACCCCCTTGTCACTGCCCGTCCGCTCCGTACGCAACCGTCGGAAGGGCTCGAAGAGGTTGTCGATCTCGTACGCCGGCACGACGGGCCCCGTGTTCGACACGACCAGGACAGCCTGACCGTGTTGAACCTCGGTGGTCACCTCGACCCAGCCGTCCTTGGGCACGTTGTACCGCACTGCGTTCTGTACGAGGTTCAGCGCGATCCTCTCCAGCAGTACGCCGTTGCCCTGGACGACCGCGGGTTTCTGCTCACCGCGTATCACCACGCCCTTGGCGTCCGCCTCCGAGAGCACCTGGTCGACCGCCTGCTCGGCGACCTCGGCGAGGTCCACCGGCTTGCGCTCGACGATCTGGTTGTCGCTGCGGGCGAGCAGCAGCAGGCCCTCCACGAGCTGCTCGCTGCGCTCGTTGGTGGCCAGCAGCGTCTTGCCCAGCTGTTGGAGCTCCACGGGGGCACCAGGGTCCGACAGGTGCACCTCCAGGAGCGTGCGGTTAATCGCGAGCGGGGTGCGCAGCTCGTGCGAGGCGTTGCCGACGAAGCGCTGCTGGGCGGTGAAGGCCCGCTGCAGCCGCTCCAGCATGTCGTCGAAGGTGTCGGCGAGCTCCTTGAGCTCGTCGTCCGGGCCGTCCAGCTCGATCCGGCGGGACAGGTCCGAGCCCGCCACCGCGCGGGCGGTGCGGGTGATCCGGCCGAGCGGCGACAGGACGCGGCCGGCCATCGCGTAGCCGAACGCGAAGGCGATCACGGCGAGCCCGAGCAGGGCCAGCAGGGAGCGGCTGAGGAGGTCGTCCAGGGCGTGCTGGCGCTTGACCGCGTCGCACGACTCCAGGATCGAGTTGATCTCGTTGTTGCTGGTCGCCCGGCCGAGCTGGGGGCAGGTGCTGCTGGTGATGCCGAGGTTGGTTCCGGACACCGAGAACGACTGGCCGCTGCCCTCGTGCAGGGCCTGGGCGGCGAGCAGGTAGATGATCGACAGCAGCAGGATGCCGGCGATCAGGAACATGCCGCCGTACAGCAGCGTCAGCCGTATGCGGATGGTCGGGCGCAGCCAGGGGAACGGCGGCTCGGGCTTGCGGGGGTCCCAGGTGGGCTTGGGAGGTGCCGTGGGGAGAGCGGGTGTTGCGGCCATGGGTTATCAGATCCGGTAGCCGGAGCCGGGCACGGTGACGATGACGGGCGGCTCGCCCAGCTTGCGGCGCAGGGTCATGACGGTCACACGCACGACGTTGGTGAACGGGTCCGTGTTCTCGTCCCAGGCCTTCTCCAGGAGCTGCTCCGCGGAGACGACGGCGCCCTCGGAGCGCATCAGCACCTCCAGGACGGCGAACTCCTTGGGCGCGAGCTGGACCTCCTTGCCGTCCCGGAAGACCTCCCGGCGGTTGGGGTCGAGCTTGATCCCGGCACGCTCCAGGACGGGCGGCAGCGGGACGCTGGTGCGCCGGCCCAGGGCACGCACGCGTGCGATGAGTTCGCTGAACGCGAAGGGCTTGGGGAGGTAGTCGTCCGCGCCGATCTCCAGACCCTCCACACGGTCGCTGACGTCCCCGGAGGCCGTGAGCATCAGCACGCGTGTGGGCATGCCGAGTTCGACGATCTTGCGGCAGACGTCGTCGCCGTGGACGAGCGGGAGGTCGCGGTCCAGGACGACCACGTCGTAGTCGTTCACGCCGATGCGCTCCAGGGCGGCCGCGCCGTCGTACACGACGTCCACGGCCATGGCCTCTCGGCGCAGTCCGGTGGCCACCGCATCGGCGAGCAGTTGCTCGTCCTCGACGACGAGTACGCGCACGTCGCTTGTCCTTCCTGATGTCCACCCGCGTAGCGCCGCTGGGGCAGGCGCGGGCAGAGTTCTCCATGGCTGTGTGCCTCCATCCTGCCCTTTTCGGCCATAAGTCGGCTGTAAGGCGGGAGGGTGGCAGGCGGGCGGTGGGTGAAGGGTAGTTGTGAGACTCGGGAATGCCGGATTTTCTCGGCCGGTTGAGGTTTCCGTGGAAGGAAGCGCGGGGAGGACCGTTCATACCCCGCGATCACGCTCTGCTAGTGCCGCAACACCATGCGGCACGGCGCAATCCGCTTTCCGCAGAGTGGACGTGGGTGTCCGGCACCGTCGCCGCCCGGCGCGGGCTGTGCCGGGCACCTCATGGAGACGTGATCGCCCCTTCCGAACGGCACACCCCCGTGCCATCGACCCACGACCCAGGACGAGGGGGCGCAGCATGGACGCATTCACCGCAGGACTTCTGCAGCGCATAAGGACGACCGAGTCCGACCTGACGCGGGCTCGCAACGAGGGCGACGACTTCCTCGTCGAGGTGGAGCAGGGCGAACTCGACGACCTGCGCCGCCTCGCCGCCGAGCACGGTGTGGAGGTCGGCGTCTAGCGTTGATCGCTCGTACGCGTATCGCATGACAGGGCGGGGCCCGACGAATCCAGCGTCGGGCCCCGCCTTTTTGTCGGGGCCGTCGTTGAGGCCCGTCAGTCGTGCCAGGCGCCGAAGTCCTCCAGGAGGCGCTGGAGGGGCTCGAAGACGCCGGGGGTGGCTGCGATCGTCAGGTCGCGTGAGGGGCGCTCTCCGGGGCGTCCGCCGGTCACGGCGCCCGCTTCCCTGGCGATCAGGTCGCCTGCGCCGTAGTCCCATGCGTTCAGGCCGCGTTCGTAGTAGCCGTCGAGCCGGCCGGAGGCCACGTCGCACAGGTCGACGGCCGCCGAACCGCTGCGGCGGATGTCGCGCAGGAGCGGGATCAGGCGCTGGGCGACCGCGGCCTGGTGGACGCGGACCTCGGTGACGTAGTTGAAGCCCGTGGAGACCAACGCCTGGTCCAGGGGCGGCGCGGGGCGGCACGCGAGCGTGCGCTCGCCCTCCCAGGCGCCGGTGGCACGGGCTCCGGTGCCGCGGACCGCGTGGTACGTCTCGCCGCGCATCGGGGCCGCCACGACGCCCACGACCGTCTCGCCGTCCTGCTCGGCGGCGATGGACACCGCCCAAGTGGGCAGCCCGTACAGGTAGTTGACCGTGCCGTCGAGCGGGTCGATCACCCAGCGGACGCCGCTCGTGCCCGCGCTGGAGGCGCCCTCCTCACCGAGGAAGCCGTCGTCGGGGCGGTGGGCGGAGATCAGGTCGGTGATCAGCTTCTCCGCCGCGATGTCCATCTCGGTGACGACGTCGATGGGACTGGACTTGGTGGCGGCCACCGCGAGGTCGGCCGGACGGCCGTCCCGCAGCAGCGCTCCGGCGCGGCGGGCGGCCTCCAGGGCCAGCTCCAGCAGTTCCTGGTGCGGGGCGTCGGTCACGGGGCTCCTCACGCGTACGGGCTGTCGGCGCCCGCGGCGGCGGGGCGGGGGGCGCGGGCGGGGCAGCAGCCGACCGGGCAGAGGTTGTGGCTCGCGCCGAGGGCGCCCAGGGCGCAGGGCGTGACCTCTTGGCCGCGCTCCACGGCCGCCCGCTCCAGGACCAGGTCGCGGACCGCGGCGGCGAAGCGCGGGTCGGCCCCGACGGTCGCCGAGCGGCGCATCGGCAGGCCCAGTTCCTCGGCTTTGGCCTTCGCCTCCGTGTCGAGGTCGTAGAGGACCTCCATGTGGTCGGAGACGAAGCCGATGGGCGCGACGACCACCGCGGGGACGCCGGCCTCGTGACGCTCCTCCAGGTGGTCGCAGATGTCGGGCTCCAGCCACGGGATGTGCGGGGCGCCGGAGCGCGACTGGTAGACGAGCTGCCAGGGGTGCTCGACGCCGGTGCGATCGCGGACCGCCTCGGCGATCTGCCGGGCCACGTCCAGGTGCTGGGCGACGTACGCCCCGCCGTCGCCGTGGTCCTCGACCGGACCGGAGGTGTCGGCGGAGGCGGTGGGGATCGAGTGGGTCGAGAAGGCGATGTGCGCGCCGTCGCGGACGTCCTCGGGGAGGTCGGCCAGGGAGCGCAGGACGCCCTCGGTCATGGGCTCCAGGAAGCCCTCGTGGTTGAAGTAGTGGCGGAGCTTGTCGATCTTCGGCAGGGGCAGGCCCTCGGCCTCCAGGGCGGCCAGCGAGTCGGCGAGGTCCTCGCGGTACTGGCGGCAGCCCGAGTACGAGGCGTAGGCGCTGGTGGCCAGGACCAGGATCCGGCGTCGGCCGTCGGCGACCAGCTCACGCAGGGTGTCGGTCAGGTACGGGGCCCAGTTGCGGTTGCCCCAGTAGATCGGCAGGTCCAGGCCGTGCTCCGCGAAGTCCTTGCGCAGGACGTCCAGCAGGGCGCGGTTCTGGTCGTTGATCGGGCTGACCCCGCCGAACAGGAAGTAGTGCTGCCCGACTTCCTTGAGGCGTTCGGTGGGGATGCCGCGCCCTCGCGTCACGTTCTCCAGGAACGGAACCACCTCGTCCGGGCCTTCGGGGCCGCCGAACGAGAGCAGGAGGAGGGCGTCGTAAGGGGTGGCGTCGAGCACGTCTGGCATGACGTCGATCCTGCCACCCCGCTCCGACAGCCCGGCAAGGGCCGGGGGGACGCGGGGAACGGGTCGGACCGCGCTGCCGATTCCCGGCGCATCCCCGGGTGCATTAGGGTGACCTCACTTGTAAGCTGTATCAGCCGTGTTGGCACCTTACGGAGCCGGCCTCGGCGCCTTACTGAGCCACTTTCGTCCACGCCGTGCCCGAGCCGCCCCGTACGCGCGCGTGGCCGTACCCCTCCGGAGACCCCGTGCCCAGCCCCTACCGCGCCCTGTTCGCCGCCCCCGGCTCCAAAGGGTTCGCCGCCGCGGGCCTGCTCGGCCGGATGCCGCTGTCCATGATGGGCATCGGTGTGGTCACGATGATCTCCCAGCTCACCGGGAGGTACGGGCTCGCGGGCGCCCTGTCGGCCACCATCGCGCTGTCGGCCGCCGCCATCGGGCCGCAGATCTCCCGGCTGGTGGACCAGCACGGGCAGCGGCGCGTGCTGCGCCCGGCGACGCTGGCGGCGCTCGTCGCCTCGGCGGGACTGCTGCTCGCCGCGCACTTCGAGTGGCCGGACTGGACGCTGTTCGTGTGCGCCGCCGGCATCGGCTCGGTGCCGAGCCTCGGCGCGATGATCCGCGCGCGCTGGGCGGCCGTGTACCGGGGCACTCCGCAGCTGCACACCGCGTACTCCTTCGAGTCCGTCGTCGACGAGGTGTGCTTCATCTTCGGGCCGATCATCTCCATCGGGCTGTCCACGGCCTGGTTCCCGGAGGCCGGGCCGCTGCTCGCCGCCTGCTTCCTGGCGCTCGGCGTCTTCTCGCTGACCGCGCAGCGCGCCACCGAGCCCGAGCCGCACCCGCGCGTGCGCGGCGCCGACAGCGGCGGCTCCGCCCTGCGCGCGGCCGGTCTCCAGGTGCTGGTGGCCACGTTCGTGGCGACCGGGGCGATCTTCGGGGCGGTCGACGTGGTCACCGTCGCGTTCGCCGAGGAGCAGGGTCACAAGGGCGCCGCCAGCGTGGTGCTCGCCCTGTACGCGGCGGGCTCCTGTTCCGCGGGAGTCGTGTTCGGGCTGCTGCGCTTCCGGGGAGCGCCCGCGCGCAGGTGGCTGCTGGGCATATGCGCGATGGCCGTGAGTATGATCCCCCTCCTACTGGTCGGAAACTTGACGCTTCTGGCCGTGGCGCTGTTCCTTGCGGGCCTGTCCATCGCACCCACGATGATCACGACGATGTCCCTCATAGAAGAGCACGTACCTCGCGCGAAGCTCACCGAAGGCATGACCTGGGTGAGCACCGGCCTGGCGGTCGGGGTCGCGCTCGGCTCCTCCGTCGCCGGCTGGGTGATCGACGCGGCCGGCGCGCGTGCGGGGTACGGGGTTCCGGTGGTCGCCGGGGCCGTCGCGGTCGCGGTCGGTTTCCTGGGGTATCGCCGGCTCAGCAGACCGGCACCGGGGCGGGGAGGCACCGTTGTTGAGCACCACAGCGAGCGCGAAGAACGGCACGTGGCGTAACTGGGGCGGCACGGTCACGGCCCGCCCCGCGCGGGAGGTCACGCCGGCCTCGGTCGAGGAACTGACCGCCGCCGTACGCCGGGCCGCCGAGGACGGGCTGACGGTGAAGGCCGTCGGCAGCGGGCACTCCTTCACCTCGATCGCCGCCACCGACGGTGTGTTGATCCGTCCTCAACTGTTGACCGGCATCCGCAACATTGATCGCGATGCCATGACCGTCACGGTCGAGTCCGGCACCCCGCTCAAGAGACTCAACATGGCCCTGGCCCGCGAGGGTCTGTCGCTCACCAACATGGGCGACATCATGGAGCAGACGGTCTCCGGCGCCACCAGCACCGGCACCCACGGCAGCGGCCGCGAGTCGGCCTCGATCGCCGCGCAGATCAGGGGACTTGAGCTGGTCCTGGCGGACGGTTCGGTGCTGACCTGCTCCGAGAAGGAGAATCCGGACGTCTTCGCGGCGGCGCGCATCGGCCTCGGCGCCCTCGGGATCGTCACCGCGATCACCTTCGCCGTGGAGCCCGTCTTCCTGCTCACGGCCCGCGAGGAGCCGATGCCCTTCGACGAGGTCACCGGCCGCTTCGACGAATTCTGGGCCGAGAACGAGCACTTCGAGTTCTACTGGTTCCCGCACACGGCGTCCACGAACACCAAGCGCAACAACCGCAGCGCGGGCCCGGAGCGACCCGTGAAGCCGCTGGCGGGCTGGTTCGACGACGAGTTCGTGGCCAACGGCCTGTGGCAGGTGGCCAACATGGTCGGCCGCGCGGTGCCCTCGACCGTTCCGACCATCGCCCAGATCTCCACCCGGGCCTGGTCCTCGCGCACGTACACGGACATCCCCTACAAGGTCTTCACCTCGACCCGCCGGGTGCGGTTCGTCGAGATGGAGTACGCCATTCCGCGCGCGGCACTGGTGGACACGCTGCGGGAACTCAAGGCGATGGTCGACCGTTCGAAGTTCAGGATCAGCTACCCGGTCGAGGTCCGCACCGCCCCGGCGGACGACATCACCCTGTCCACCGCCTCCGGCCGCGACAGCGCCTACATCGCCGTGCACATGTTCCGGGGCACGCCCTACCAGGCGTACTTCACCGAAGCCGAGCGCATCTTCACCGCGCACGAGGGCCGGCCGCACTGGGGCAAGGTCAACACCCGGGACGCCGAGTACTTCGCCGGGGTCTACCCGCGCTTCGGCGAGTTCACGGCGCTGCGGGATCGCCTTGATCCGGATCGGCGGTTCCAGAACGACTACCTGCGGAGGGTGTTGGGGTCGTAGCGGACGCGCTGGGTGTGGGGGTCGGGGTGCCATCACCGTCCGAGGTGCTGGGCGTCGGCGTCGGGTCGGTCGTCGTACCGCCGCTTCCATCGCTTCCGTCCGAAGAGGTGCCGCTCGAACCCGAAGAGGTGCCGGCGTCGGGAGTAGCGGAAGGCGTCGGCGAGGTCGTGGACGAAGTGGGCGAGTCGTCACCGGACTTCGAGGTGGACGGGTCGTGGCCGGTGACGGCGTCGCTGACGGTGGTGCCCCCGCCGCCGCTGAAGCTGTTGCCGGACACCAGCTCGTAGGTGGTGATGCCGGTCAGGGTGACCCCGAAGACCAGGGCGGCCGCGACCACCGGCCGCTTCCAGCTGCTGACCCGCGCGCGGTAGACGGTGCCCTCGGTGAACTCGCCGGGAGCGGGCGGCGACTGCTCCCCGAGCCGGTCCGTGACGGTGGCCTCCCGGAGCTGCTCGCCGGTGCGGCTGAAGAAGTGCTGGAAGACCGAGCCGCCACAGGTCGCGACGACGCTGACGAGACCGGCGCCCAGGATCGTGCCGTAGACCCCGAAGTACGAGGCGAGTTTGGCCGCCACCACGGCGGCCATCGCACTGCCCGCGACTTGAGGGACGCTCAGATCGAGCCGCTTCTTCCTGACTTCAGGGCCCGAGACCTCGACGACATCGGCGTCCGACCTTTCACGCATACCGGTTTCTTGCCTGCCTTTCCCGTACTTGATCGACTTTTGCTGCTTGATCAACGTTGATCGACCGCGATCGACCGCGATCGACCAACTGCACGAGAAAGGGACGTACAGACGAAACCGATAGTTCCGTTTCGGGGGTTTACGTGAAGTACGCCACGTTCAAGATCCCGGAACCGCGTGACGGACGGCCAACTCCCACCCCTTGCGAGAAGTTGGACCGCGTCCCAATCCACGCACGTGGCCCAAATGGAGTACTGTTGCGAGCCCTGGGCCCGGCCTCCCGCCAGGATGTCCGCGGCCTTACTGGACCGCCCGGAGGGGGGCTTGCTGCACAGGGTGACGGAGTTGGTCACTCAGCGTTGCGAATAGGTAACCGTGCCATAACGGCGTGTCAGGGCCTGTGCCCGACACGCCGGGCAACTCGGCAAGGTTGTGGCAGGCTGCACCCGGGCAGGCCACACTCGACTAGCGGAAGCAGCGACGCACGTGACGTCGGCAGGCACCACCCGGGAGGTTCCCATGCCCGAACTGCGTGTCGTGGCCGTCTCGAATGACGGCACACGGCTGGTGCTGAAGGCTGCCGACTCAACGGAGTACACGCTTCCGATCGATGAGCGGCTGCGCGCCGCTGTCCGCGGCGATCGTCCACGCCTCGGTCAGATCGAGATCGAAGTCGAAAGCCACCTCCGTCCGCGCGACATCCAGGCGCGTATACGTGCCGGTGCCAGCGCGGAAGAAGTCGCTCAGCTCGCAGGCATCCCCGTCGACCGTGTACGGCGTTTCGAGGGCCCTGTCCTCGCGGAGCGCGCGTTCATGGCCGAGCGGGCTCGCAAGACCCCTGTCCGCCGGCCCGGCGAGAACGCGGCCGGTCCCCAACTCGGCGAAGCCGTCCAGGAACGACTGACGCTGCGCGGTGCCGAAAAAGACACCGTGCAGTGGGACTCCTGGCGCCGCGACGACGGCACCTGGGAAGTCCTGCTGGTCTATCTGGTCGCGGGCGAACCGCACTCGGCGAGCTGGACCTACGACCCGCCCCGGCGGCTCGTGCAGGCCGTCGACGAGGAGGCGCGCTCGCTGATCGGCGAGTCCGAGGACCTCGCCGCGGCGGAGCCCAGTTTTCCGTTCGTGCCGCGTATCGCCCGGCTACCGCGCGACCGTCCGCTGGACCGCGCTCTTGAGCGGCCGAGCCTGCCGGCGCCATCGGCCGAGTCCGACGAGGACACCGCGGCGAGCGAACGGGACTCGCTGACCAGCCTGTTGGAGGCGGTACCGAGCTTCCGTGGCGACCTGGTCGTCCCGGAGCGCCCGACGCCGGAGCCTCCCGTGGAGGAGCCCCCCGCCGAGCCCGTCGAGGAGGAACCCCCGGCCCCCGCGGCCTCGGCCGGTTCCGCCTACGCGGATGTCCTGATGCCCCGTTCCGTCGGCGCCCACCGCGACCGCCTGGTCGGCGCCACGGACCGCCAGGCCGAAGCCGACGGCGTCCGCCCGGGCCGCCGCGCGGCGGTCCCGAGCTGGGACGAGATCGTGTTCGGGACACGGCGCAAGAAGCAGGAGTAGCGGGAGCAGCACGAGTTCGTACGAGGGTGAGGGCCGCGCCGGTCGGTGCGGCCCTCTTCTTCGTGCGCCCCGGGGTCCGTCTCCCTGGGCTACTGCGGGTCGGGGCCGACGGCGACCGGTCGGGACGGGTCCGCGGACCACTCCGACCAGGAACCCACGTACAGCGCGGCCGGAATGCCCGCGACCGCGAGGGCCAGCACCTCGTGCGCGCCCGAGACACCCGAGCCGCAGTAGACGCCGACCGGTGAACCGTCCCCCGCGCCAAGGGTCTTGAAGCGGTCGGCCAGTTCCTCGCCGGGCAGGAAGCGGCCGTCGGACGCCACGTTCTCGTTGGTGGGCGCGGAGACGGCTCCCGGGATGTGGCCGCCGACCCGGTCGATCGGCTCGACCTCGCCCCGGTACCGCTCCCCCGCGCGCGCGTCGAACAGCACCCCGGACCGGGCCAGCGCGGCGGCCTCGTCGGCATCGAGGCGACCCGAGGCACCGGGCACAGGGGCGAAGTCGCCCGGGGCCGGGGTGGGCGCGGACGTCTCCAGCGGGCCCTTCCAGAACGGCAACCCGCCGTCAAGGACACGCACGTCCGGGTGACCCGTCCAGCGCAGCAACCACCATGCCCGGGCCGCCGCCCAGCCCTGTCCGCCGTCGTACACGACCACCGGTGTCCCGGCGGACACACCCGCCCGGCGCATCGCGGCGCCGAAGATCTCCGGGTCGGGCAGCGGGTGCCGGCCGCGGTCGCCCGGGGCGGAGGCCAGCTCCGAGTCGAGGTCGACGTAGACAGCGCCCGGAATATGGCCGTCGGCGTACTCTGCGCGACCGTCGAAGGGCGGCTCACCTGCTGCCTTGGCCCCGCTCAGCTGCCAGCGGACGTCGAGCACGACGGGCGGCCGCCGCCCGGCCAGGTCGCTCGTGAGTTCGGATGCGGAGATGATGGCGTTCATGGCCCCATCCTTGCGCACGGGGTGGCCGCGCCGTCCATGTCCGACTAGTCTGCTCCGCCGGGCAGACCCGATCACGAGGCGTACGGGCTCGGGCACATGCTGTACAGCTGATCGACATCCTTCGGCAATCGCACGGAAACGGGCGAGAAACCGCGTGTCGGGCATCCTCCGGGCACGGAGTCCGAGGCGCGGCGCGCCCGGAGCGCGCGACGGCACGGGGGGTGCGAGCATCGGCTCGGGGATCCGGAGAGCGGAAACGAACGACCACCGCGAGGGGTCGAGGAGAGGGTGACGATGACCGAGGCACGGGGGTCGGCCGGCCCGAACGGCGAGACGCAGGATCTGCGCGCGCCCGGCACACCCTGCTGGGTGAGTCTGATGGTGCACGGGATGGACGCGACCCAGGAGTTCTACGGTTCGCTGTTCGGCTGGGAGTTCCGGCCGGGCCCGCACCAACTGGGCCCCTACGCGCGTGCCCTGCTGGACGGCTACGAGGTGGCCGGCATCGGCCAGTTGCCGCCCGACCGCCATCTGCCGATCGCGTGGACGCCCTACCTCGCCTCGGACGACGTGGACGTGACCGCCGAGACGGTACGGCTGTGCGGCGGCACGATCGGGGTCGGCCCCCTGGACGCGGCCGAGGCGGGCCGCCTCGCGATCGGCTCGGACCCCTCCGGCGCGGTCTTCGGCATCTGGCAGGCGGCGGCCCACCTCGGCACCGCCATCACGGGCGTCCCCGGCACCCCCGCCTGGAACGAGCTCGTCACCGTCGAGTCGGAGAGCGTCACCAAGTTCTACGAGACGGTCTTCGGCTACGAGACGGAACCGGTCGTCTCCACCGACTTCGACTACGTCACCCTCAACATCGCCGGCCACCCGGTGGCCGGCATCCACGGCGTGGGCCACGCCCTCCCCCGCGACCGCGGCCCCCACTGGATGACGTACTTCGAGGTGGCCGACACAGACGAATCAGTCACCCGCCTGACGGACTTGGGCGGCCACGTCCTCAAGCCCCCGACAGACAGCCCACACGGCCGCGTGGCCACGGTCGCGGACCCCGAGGGCGCCCGCTTCTCACTGATCCAGAGCCCCAACTGAGCCCTGCTCGCAGCGGAGGTCAGGCCGACGACACCGGCAGTACGTCCGGTGACAGTGCTGCCGCTCTCGTCGTCGCCGATGTCATGCGGCGGCGGTGGTGGCGGCGGCAGAGGACCTCGTAGCCGATGTCTTCGGGCTGGTTGACGTCGCCGACGACTACTTGGGCGCCTTCGACGACCATCTCGCCGCCTATGGTGCGGGCGTTGTGGGTGGCGCGGGCGCCGCACCAGCAGAGGGCCTCTACCTGGAGGACCTCGACGCGGTCGGCGAGTTCGACCAGGCGTTGGGAGCCGGGGAAGAGTTTTGAGCGGAAGTCGGTCGTGATGCCGAAGGCGTAGACGTCGATGCCGAGGTCGTCGACCACGCGCGCGAGTTGGTCGATCTGTTCGGGGACCAGGAACTGGGCCTCGTCGGCGATCACGTAGTCCGCGCGGCCGCCCTGGGAGAGGTGGTCGACGACGTAGGCGTAGAGGTCCTGGCCGTCCTCGACCTCCACCGCGTCGGTGACCAGGCCGAGGCGGGAAGAGAGTTTGCCCTCGCCCGCGCGGTCGTCACGGGTGAAGATCATCCCGGCCAGCCCGCGCGCCGAGCGGTTGTGCTCGATCTGGAGCGCGAGGGTCGACTTCCCGCAGTCCATCGTTCCGGAGAAGAACACCAGCTCGGGCATGGGAGGTTGAGCACCTTTCGGCGGACAGGCGGAGGGGTCGACGTCAGGAGCGTACTTCTAGGAGCGGGATCAGCTGTTCGGCAGGGGTCATCGAACCGTGGTTGCCGACCATCGCCGACTCCTTCGGCTCCCGCTCGGAGGCGACGATCAGGACGTCGTCCCGGGCGGCCGCGACGACGTCGCCGAGGCGGTCGTAGACCCGCTCGTCGATGTGCGGGCCGAACCACCCCGCCGCGATCGCCTCGTCCCGCGACGCCACCCAGAACTGCTCGCCCAGCACCTCGCGCCAGCAGGTGACGACGTCGGCGGCGGCGCCCGGCACCGCGTACACGTGCCGTGCGCGGCCCTCGCCGCCCAGCAGGGCGACCCCGGCGCGCAGCTCCCAGTCCGCGTCGAAGTCGATGCGGTGGTCCTCGTCGAAGGGGACGTCGATCATGCCGTGGTCAGCGGTGACGTACAGCGCGCTGCGCGGCGGGAGTTGTTCCGCGAGGCGCTGGACCAGCCGGTCGACGGACATGAGCTGGCCGCGCCAGGCGTCGGAGGCGACGCCGAAGCGGTGGCCCGCGCCGTCGAGTTCGGCGTAGTACGTGTAGACCAGCGAGCGGTCGCCGGCGGCCAGTTGCTCGGCCGCGAGGTCCATGCGGTCCTCGCCGGTCAGCCGCCCGTGGAACGTTCCTCCACTGAGCGCGACCTTGGTCAGCGGGGTGTTCTGGAAGGTGGGCGAGGAGACCTGGGCGGCGTGCACACCCGCGGCGTGGGCGAGCTGGAAGACGGTCGGGTACGGCTGCCAGGCGCTCGGCGAGGTCCACGGCTGCCAGCGCAGCTGGTTCATCAGCTCGCCGGTCGCCGGATTGCGCACGGTGTAGCCGGGCAGGCCGTGCGCGCCGGGCGGCAGGCCGGTGCCGACGGAGGCGAGGGAGGTCGCGGTGGTCGCCGGGTAGCCGGTGGTCAGGGGGCGGCCGGTGCCGCCGCGCGAGCTGCCGAGCAGCGAGGTGAGGAAGGGCGCCTCGTCGGGGTGCGCTCTGAGCTGCTCCCAGCCGAGGCCGTCGATCAGGAACACGCAGTTCCGGTCGGCGGGGGTCAACTCGGTGATCGTGGCGGTGGTGCCCGGTACGGACATGCCCGCGGCGAGGGTGGGCAGCAGGTCGGCGAGGGAGCCGCTGCCGTACTCGGGCAGCGGGGCGGAGTCGACGGCGAGCGGTTCCGGGTGGGCGTCCCAGGAGGTGGACTGCGCCATCAGCAGGTGACGTCCGCGGTCGCCTCGGAGAGCGACTGCGCGAAGGCGAGCGTCTGCCGCACCGTGTCCGGGCCGTCCCCGGCCTCGCTGACGCGCAGGCTGAGGTCGTCGGCCGTCGAGTTCCCCGTGTAGCCGTGGTCCGCCTCGCAGTTGGGGTCGCCGCAGGCGGCCGGCTCCAGGTCGATGCGGGCGACGGCACCCCAGCCGATGGTGAGGACGACCTCGCGCGGCAGCGTGCCCGGCGTGTACTGCTCCGGGTTGGCGACCACGCGGCTGAGCACGACCGACGAGATCCGGCCGAGCTTCACGGACTCGGTGGACGTCGTCGCGTACGGCGTCGGGGAGGTGCTGTCCGCGGCCTGCTCGTCGGTGTGGCTGACGATGAAGCGGTTGCCGGTGAGGACGAGCACCGTCACGTGCCGCCGCACCTCGTTCTGGTCGAACGTCGTCTCCTGGTGGACCAGGTACGACCGGATGGGCTCGCCGCCCAGGGCGGCCTCCACCGCCTCGGCCACGAGGGCCGGGTAGTAGCCGCTGCGCTCGATCGCCGCTCGCAGCCCCTGGGTCGTCGTACTGGTCTTGGCCATGACGTCCATCCTACGGGGGTGGACTGACTACGAGGCACCGGTCACGACCGTCTCCGTGACCGTCTCAGTAGACGGGAAGCGTGCGCGGGCCGAGGTCGTCGCGGGCCGGTGGCGGGGCCAGCCGGACGGTGGCGCCGAGAACGCTCAGGCCACGGGGGGCGACGACGACCGGCTCCAGGGTGACCGCGACGACCTCGGGGTGATCGTCGACGAGTCGGGACACCCGCAGCAGCAGTTCCTCCAGCGCAGGCGTGTCGACCGGGGTGGAGCCGCGCCAGCCGAAGAGGAGCGGTGCCGTCCGGATCGACCGGATCACGGAGGTCGCCTCCCGGTCGGTGACCGGGATCAGCCGGTGCGCCATGTCGTCGAGCAGCTGCGAGGCGGCTCCGGCGAGCCCGAACGACAGCACGGCCCCGGCCGCCGGGTCGATGACGGCCCGTACGACGGTGTCGACCCCGCGCGGAGCCATCCCCTGCACCACCGGGCGCAGTTCCTGCGGCGTCCCGAACAGCTCGGTCAACTCGGCGTACGCCCGCCGCAGTTGCTCCTCGTCCGCCAGGTCCAGGCGTACGCCGCCCAGGTCGGCGCGGTGCCTGAGGTGGGGGGCGGTGGCCTTGAGGGCGACCGGGTAGCCGACGGTCCCGGCGGCCCGGACGGCGTCGTCCGGGGTGGGCGCGGGGACCGCCCTGCGTACGTCGATCCCGTACCGCCCGAGCAGTTCGCAGGTCTCCTCTGTACCGAGGGTGAGTCCTTGCCCGCGCGCGAGCATCCCGTCGATGAAGCGGGCGGCGCCCTTCTCGTCGATGTCCTCGTACTCGGGCACCTTGCCGGGCTCGGCTGCCTCGCGGCGCCACTGCGCGTACTTCACGGCCTCGCCGAGGGCGCGGACGGCGCGCTCGGCGGCGGGGTAGGCGGGGATGAGGCGGGCGGAGGGGGCGTCGGGAGCCGCGGTCTCCGGGGCCTGTGCCTGTACCGGCGGGGGCAGTTGCTGCGAGGGGCGCAGGCGGCGGGCGCCGGACGGCTTGGTCTCGACCTGGGGTGCGGTGGCGACGGCCGCCGACAGCGCCTCGGCGAGCCCGCCGAGCTCCACGTGCACGACGAGCACCGGCTTGCCGGGTGCCTGTGCGGCGGCGGACCGCAGGGCCTCGGCCAGTTCGGCGTCGGCGACCGAGGTCTCGCCGATCGCGGGTATCGCGGTGACGACGACGGCGTCGCACGCGTCGTCGCCAAGTGCGCGCAGGAGTGCCGCGTGGAAGTCGCCCGCCGTCGCGCCGGTGGTCAGGTCCAGCGGCCTGAGCGGCCGCAGTCCCTCGGAGAGACACGCGTCGTACGTCAGCAGCCCCAGCGACTCGGAGTTGCCGAGGATCGCCACCCTCGGTCCGGCCGGGAGGGGTTGGCGGGCGAGCAGCAGCCCCGCGTCGACCAGGTCGGTGATGGTGTCGACGCGGATCACGCCGGCCTGCCGGAGCAGCGAGGTCACCGTGGCGTGCGGCAGCCGGGTCGCCTGGACGGCGTGGCCCTGGGGGGCGGAGCCTGCGCTCTGGACGACGACCAGGGGCTTGGCGGCGGCGGTGCGCCGGGCGAGGCGGGTGAACTTGCGCGGGTTGCCGATCGACTCCAGGTACATGAGGACGACGTCGGTGTCCGGGTCGTCGTACCAGTACTGGAGGACGTCGTTGCCGGACACGTCCGCGCGGTTGCCGGCCGAGACGAAGGTCGAGACGCCGGTGACCCCGGTGACGCCGCCGCCGCGCCGGTGCAGGCGGGAGAGGAGGGCGATGCCGATGGCGCCGGACTGGGCGAACAGGCCGATGCGGCCGGGGCGGGGCATCTCGGGGGCGAGGGAGGCGTTGAGCCGTACCTCCTCGGCGGTGTTGATGACCCCGAAGGCGTTCGGTCCGATGATGCGCATGCCGTACGTGCGCGCGTGGCGGACGAGTTCGCGCTGGCGGTCGCGTCCCTCGGGGCCGCTCTCGGCGTATCCGGCGGAGACGACGACCAGTCCCTGTACGCCGTGTTCGCCGCACTCGGTGACGATCTCGGGGACGTGGTCGGCCGGCACGGCGACGACCGCGAGGTCGACGGGTCCGTCGATGTCCCGCACCGAGCGGTGGGCGGCGACCCCGTCGAGCTCCTTGAGGTCGTCGGGGAAGGCCTTGTTCACGGCGTACAGCCGCCCGGTGAACCCGGCGTCCTTGATGTTGTCGAGGATGCTGCGGCCCACTCCCCCGGCCGTGCGGCCGACGCCGATCACGGCGACCGAGCCGGGCACCAGCAGCCGTCGTACGGACCGCGCCTCCGCGCGCTGTTCACGCGCGCGCTGGACCGCGAGCGAGCGGTCGGTGGGTTCGAGGTCGAACTCCAGGCGGACGACACCGTCCTCGAAGCTGCGCTTCTGGGTGTACCCGGCGTCCATGAAGACTTTGATCATCTTGTTGTTGGCGGGCAGCACCTCGGCGGCGAAGCGGCGGATGCCGCGCTCGCGGGCGACGGCGGCGATGTGTTCGAGGAGTGCGGAGGCTACGCCGCGTCCCTGGTGGGCGTCCTGGACGAGGAAGGCGACCTCGGCCTCGTCGGCGGGAGCGGACGCGGGCGTGCCCTCGGGACCAATGCGGTCATAGCGTACGGTGGCGATGAACTCGCCGCCGATCGTGGCCGCGAGACCCACCCGGTCCACAAAGTCGTGGTGCGTGAAGCGGTGGACGTCCTTCGCGGACAGGCGCGGGTAGGGCGCGAAGAAGCGGTAGTACTTCGACTCGTCCGACACCTGCTCGTAGAAGCTGACCAGGCGGTCCGCGTCGTCGACGGTGATGGGGCGGATGCGCGCGGTGCCGCCGTCGCGCAGCACGACGTCGGCTTCCCAGTGGGCGGGGTACTCGTGCCGGTCCGACGAGGTCTGCATGAGGCTCAGCGTACGGCTCGCATCTGACAACGGCGCGAGGCAGTCTGGGGACGTGATCGGGCCGAGGCCGCGGCCCGACGACACGCTATGGAAAACTGGTCTAGACAACATGGTCTAGACAACCTCAGAGAGTGAAGGGCAGCATCACATGGCTGAGCGCCGCGTCAACGTCGGCTGGGCCGAGGGCCTCCACGCCCGCCCCGCTTCCATCTTCGTCCGAGCCGCCACGGCCACAGGCGTCCCGGTGACGATCGCCAAGTCCGACGGCAACGCCGTCAACGCGGCCTCCATGCTCGCCGTCCTGGGCCTGGGCGCCCAGGGTGGCGAGGAGATCGTCCTGGCTTCCGGGGCGGAGGGCGCGGACGCCGCGCTCGACCGGCTGGCGAAGCTGGTCTCCGAGGGGCTCGAGGAGCTTCCCGAAACCGTCTGAAAATCGAATTGAGGGATGCGGCACTCGTCACTTCGGCGACGGCGTCCCACAACTCCGAAGGGCTCGCCCGAATTACCGGGCGAGCCCTTCGAATTTCCCGAATTCGGGCAGCAGAAATAATCCCCCGCGAATTACCTTCTCTTTGTATACGGCGCCCGTGTTAATGCCGCACACCCGACATGTTTACGGGATGTTGCGAGTTCCTCACACGCTCCGCGCGTTCACCGGTGCCGAAGCGCAGCCGGTGCGCCGAGGTCGAGTGCTCGGTGTGCAGGGCGGTGATCGCCCGGGCGCGCTCGGCGTCCCCGCGCGCCACGGCGTCGACGATCGCGCCGTGCTCAGCCCAGGACTCCACGGGGTTGGCCGGCGCCTCCACGGCGTACATCCAGGCGATCTTGTGGCGCAGCTGGGTCAGCGTCGAGGTCAGCGCGTGGCTGCCGGAGGCCTGGGCGAGCGTCTCGTGGAACCAGCCCCCCAGGGAGCGCAGATCCTCACTGTTGCCCCTCCTGGCCCGCTCCTGGCCCAGCCTGACCAGGCCGCGCAGCACCTTGAGGTGGGCCTCGGTGCGCCGCTGGGCGGCCCGGGAGGCGCCGAGCGGCTCCAGCAGCATGCGCATCTCCAGCAGGTCGGCGGCCTCCTGCTCGGTCGGTTCCGCGACGCACGCGCCCGCGTGCCGCCGGGTCACCACGAAGCCCTCCGCCTCCAGCGTGCGCAGGGCCTCACGGACGGGGACGCGGGAGACGCCGTAGCGCCGCGCCAGGAGTTCCTCGGTGAGCCGGCCGCCGCGCTCGTAGACACCGGCGACGATGTCGTCCCGGATGGCCGTGCACACCGAGTGCGCCGGAATACGCATGTCCGACCTCCGTCTTAATCCCCGTGAAACGTCGCCGATTGACGTGTGTTCAGTGACTCTATTGCAATCAGCGGGAATTTCCGACGGCGGACCGGAATCCAGGGATATTTTTTGGACAGAGTACGGACAGAAAGACCGAAAGCCCCGGCTCGGGGAGCCGGGGCCGGAAGAAGATCTCGCGGTCCGTCGTCAGACGTTCACACCATGCGAACGCAGGTAGGCGACGGGGTCGATGTCCGAGCCGTACTCGGGGGTCGTCCGGGCCTCGAAGTGCAGATGCGGTCCGGTGACGTTGCCGGTCGCGCCGGAGAGGGCTATCTGCTGGCCCGGGGTGACCGTCTGGCCCACCGAGACCCCGATGGACGACAGGTGACCGTACTGGGTGTACGTGCCGTCGTTCATCTTGATCACGATCTGGTTGCCGTAGGAGCCGCCCCAACCGGTCTCCACGACCGTGCCGGAGCCGACCGCGTGGACGGTCGTGCCGCTGGCCGCATGGAAGTCGATGCCGGTGTGGCTGCCGGAGGACCACAGCGAGCCGCCGCTCTTGTAACCCGTGGAGACGTACGAGTTCGAGATCGGCGCGACGAAGGTGTTGAGGCGCTTGCGCTCGGCGGCGCGGGCGGCGCGCTCCTTGGCCTCGCGCTCCTCCTTGGCCCTCGCGGCGGCCTTCTTGCGTGCCGCCTCGGCGGCGGCCTTCTTGAGAGCTGCCTCCTCGGCCGCCTCCTTCTGGGCGTCGGCCTGGGCGTCGATCTTGGCGGCGATCGTGTCGCCGACGGTGATGACAGGGGTGAAACCGGTCTGCTCGACGGAGTTCTCCGCGGAGTTGTCCGCGGCGAGCGCCGGGGCCGCCAGGGTGCCGATGACGCCGGTGGTGGCGAGTGCCGCGACGCCCGCCGCGCGGGCGGTCGTGCGCTTCATCCGGCTGGGACGGCGGTGCTTCCCGGTGGCGCAGGTGAACGCCATGTACTGGGTGGTCCTTTCCTTCCTTCTCGCCTACCGGGTTAGCTGACGGGTTCGGAGCAGGAAGGTCTCCTACGGACCCCCTCGCTGGGCGCGGGCGTCCGATTCACCCCAGGGACTTCGATGGGTCCCCGGCTCCCCTGGCTCGCGCCGGACGGGGACTCGGCGATGACTGCCCGGTGCCGCGGATGCGGCGCGGTGCCTGACGGACAGCCCGGATGACGCTAAACGGGACAACTTTCAATCCCCAAACGGATCACGGCTTTTGTAGCGCATGCCACAGGGCAGACAGGCAACCTCTCCCTCAATTCGGACATACAGGGGCCCTGGTGACGCTTCCGTCACCAGGGCCCCTGCGCGCGCGTGGCGCTCGCTTCGCCTCCGCCAGTCCCTACTCGGCCGAAACGACGGTGACTTCGCCGATGCCGAGAGCCTCCACGGGCTCCTTGATCTGCGCCGCGTCACCGACCAGGACGGTCACCAGACGGTCCACCGGGAAGGCGCTCACAGCGGCCGCGGTGGCCTCCACGGTGCCGGTCGCGGCGAGCTGCCGGTACAGCGTCGCCTGGTAGTCGTCGGGCAGGTGCTGCTCGACCTGGTCGGCCAGCGTGCTCGCGACGGCCGCCGCGGTCTCGTACTTCAGCGGCGCCACGCCCACCAGGTTCTGCACGGCGACATCGCGCTCGGCGTCGGTCAGACCGCCCTCGGCGAGCGTGCGCAGCACCGTCCACAGGTCCTGCAGCGCCGGACCGGTGTTCGGGGTGTCGAAGGAGCCGCTGATGGCGAGCATCGCGGCACCGGTGCCGTCCGGGGCGGACCGCAGTACCTGCCCGAACGCCCGTACGCCGTAGGTGTAGCCCTTCTCCTCGCGCAGGACGCGGTCCAGCCGGGAGGTTAGGGTGCCGCCCAGGCAGTACGTGCCGAGCACCTGCGCCGCCCACACGCGGTCGTGCCGGTCGGGGCCGATGCGGCCGATGAGCAGCTGCGTCTGTACGGCGCCGGGGCGGTCCACGATGATCACGCGCCCGGTGTCGTCGGCGGTCACCGGCGGCACGGGACGCGGCTCGGCAGAGGAGCCGGTCCAGGAGCCGAGGGTGTCGCCGAGCAGCTCGTCGAGGTCGATGCCGGTGAGGTCGCCGACGACCACGGCGGTGGCGGTGGCGGGACGGACGTGCTTCTCGTAGAAGGCGCGTACGGCCGCCGAGTCGATGCTCTCGACGGTCTCCTCGGTGCCCTGGCGCGGGCGCGACATGCGCGAGGTGGCCGGGAAGAGCTCCTTGGAGAGCTCCTTGGCGGCACGCCGGGAGGGGTTGGCCAGCTCGTGCGGGATCTCGTCGAGGCGGTTGGTGACCAGCCGCTCGATCTCGCTGTCCGCGAACGCGGGCGCCCTGAGGGCGTCGGCCAGCAGACCGAGCCCCTTGGTCAGGCGGGAGACCGGCACTTCGAGGCTCAGCCGGACGCCGGGGTGGTCGGCGTGCGCGTCGAGGGTCGCGCCGCAGCGCTCCAGCTCGGCGGCGAACTCCTCGGCGGAGTGCTTGTCCGTGCCCTCGGAGAAGGCCCGCGCCATGATCGTGCCGACGCCGTCCAGGCCGGCCGGTTCGGCCTCCAGGGGCGCCTCAAGGAGAACCTCCACGGCGACGACCTGCTGGCCGGGGCGCTGGCAGCGCAGGACCGTCAGGCCGTTGTCGAGCGTCCCGCGTTCGGGGGCCGGGAACGCCCACGGCTTGGCCTCGCCGGCCTGCGGCTGCGGGTGGAATTCCATCGCGGCGAGCTCGGTCACTTGGCCGCCTCCTCGTTCTCGGTGGGCTCGGTGGGCTCGGTGGGCTCGGCGGCGAGGGGTTCGTAGACGAGCACCGCGCGGTTGTCGGGGCGCAGTCGGGCCCTGGCGATCTCCTGGACCTCTTCCGGGGTCACCTCCAGGACGCGCTGCACGGCGGTCAGGGCCAGCTGCGGGTCGCCGAACAGGACGGCGTACCGGCACAGTTCGTCGGCGCGGCCCGCGACCGTACCGAGCCGGTCCAGCCATTCGCGCTCCAACTGGGCCTGGGCGCGCTCCATTTCCTCGGCCGTGGGGCCCTCCTCGGCGAACCGGGCGAGCTCCTCGTCGATGGCGGCCTCGATGACCGGCACCTCGTAGTCGCCGGACGTCTTCACGTCCAGCCAGCCCAGGGACGGCGCACCGGCCAGCCGCAGCAGACCGAAGCCGGCCGCGACGGCCGTACGGTCGCGCCGCACAAGGCGGTTGTAGAGACGGGAGGACTCGCCGCCACCGAGGACGGTGAGCGCCAGGTCGGCCGCGTCGCACGCACGCGTGCCATCCTCCGGCAGCCGGTAGGCCGCCATCAGGGCGCGCGCCGGCACCTCTTCCTCGACGACCTCGCGCAACTGCCCGCCGATGACCTCGGGCAACGCGCCGTCGCGCGGGACGGGCTTGCCGTCGTGCGCCGGGATGGACCCGAAGTACCGCTCGACCCAGGCGAGCGTCTGCTCCGGGTCGATGTCGCCGACGACCGACAGGACGGCGTTGTTGGGCGCGTAGTAGGTGCGGAAGAACGCGCGTGCGTCCTCCAGGGTCGCCGCGTCCAGGTCGGCCATCGAGCCGATCGGGGTGTGGTGGTAGGGGTGGCCCTCCGGATAGGCGAGGGCGGTCAGCTTCTCGAACGCCGTGCCGTAGGGGACGTTGTCGTAGCGCTGCCTGCGTTCGTTCTTCACCACGTCCCGCTGGTTGTCCATGGACTCGTCGTCCAGGGCCGCGAGCAGGGAACCCATGCGGTCGGCCTCCAGCCAGAGGGCGAGCTCCAGCTGGTGGGTGGGCATGGTCTCGAAGTAGTTGGTGCGCTCGAAGCTGGTGGTGCCGTTGAGCGAACCGCCCGCGCCCTGCACCAGTTCGAAGTGTCCGTTGCCCTTCACCTGCTTCGAGCCCTGGAACATGAGGTGCTCGAAAAGGTGAGCAAGACCCGTGCGCCCCTTGACCTCGTGGCGCGAGCCGACGTCGTACCAGAGGCACACCGCCGCGACCGGGGTCAGGTGGTCCTCTGAGAGCACCACGCGCAGGCCGTTGGCCAGGCGGTGCTCGGTCGCTGTCAGGCCGCCGGTGTCTGCCTGGTCTGTGGCCGTGTGACCCATGGGCATGTACGTCCCTTCGATCGCGAATGCGGCGGTAGGAAACCGGGGTTTTCCTACCGGTCCCGCCACTGTATGCAAGCGTGCGGACGGTCGGCGAAGTTCCCGGTGGACGTACGCCCAGAGCGGATCGCGTAGCCTGCGGGCACGCCGGGCACAAGGGTCGATGTCGGGTCCTCGTCCGGGTTGTCAGTGCCGCGGTCCACAATGGTCGCGTCAGATACCGTTCACGCTTCAGCAAGAGTGAGCCGGAGGGGCGCGGCACCCACGTGAGCGACCCGTAGGCGAGCTACCAGAAAAGAGGAGCCGGCAGCGATGGCCCGCCGTAGTACGAAGACCCCGCCGCCCGACGACTCGTACGAGGAAAAGATCCTCGACATCGACGTCGTCGACGAAATGCAGGGCTCCTTCCTCGAGTACGCGTACTCGGTCATCTACTCCCGAGCCCTGCCGGACGCCCGGGACGGTCTCAAGCCGGTGCACCGCCGCATCGTCTACCAGATGAACGAGATGGGACTGCGCCCCGACCGCGGCTACGTGAAGTGCGCGCGCGTGGTCGGCGAGGTCATGGGCAAGTTGCACCCGCACGGCGACGCGTCGATCTACGACGCCCTGGTGCGCATGGCCCAGCCGTTCTCCATGCGCGTGCCGCTCGTCGACGGCCACGGCAACTTCGGCTCGCTCGGCAACGACGACCCGCCGGCCGCCATGCGGTACACGGAGTGCCGGCAGGCCGAGGCCACCAGCCTGATGACGGAGTCGATCGACGAGGACACGGTCGACTTCAGCCCCAACTACGACGGCCAGGAGCAGGAACCGGTCGCCCTGCCGGCCGCCTTCCCGAACCTACTGGTGAACGGCTCGTCGGGCATCGCCGTCGGCATGGCGACCAACATGCCGCCGCACAACCTCGCCGAGGTCATCTCGGCCGCCCGCCACCTGATCCGCTACCCGAACGCGGATCTGGACACCCTGATGAAGCACGTCCCGGGCCCCGACCTGCCCACCGGCGGCCGCATCGTCGGCCTCGCGGGCATCCGGGACGCGTACGAGACCGGCCGCGGCACCTTCAAGATCCGCGCCACGGTCGAGATCGACACCGTGACCGCGCGCCGCAAGGGCCTGGTCGTCACCGAACTGCCCTTCACGGTCGGCCCGGAGAAGGTGATCGCCAAGATCAAGGACCTGGTCGGCGCGAAGAAGATCCAGGGCATCGCCGACGTCAAGGACCTCACCGACCGTCAGCACGGCCTGCGCCTGGTCATCGAGATCAAGAACGGCTTCGTGCCGGAGGCCGTCCTGGAGCAGCTCTACAAGCTGACGCCGATGGAGGAGTCCTTCGGCATCAACAACGTGGCGCTGGTGGACGGTCAGCCCCTCACCCTGGGCCTCAAGGAGCTCCTGGAGGTCTACCTCGACCACCGCTTCGAGGTCGTACGCCGCCGCAGCGAGTTCCGCCGCACCAAGAGGCGCGACCGCCTGCACCTGGTGGAAGGCCTGTTGACGGCTCTCGTCGACATCGACGAGGTCATCCGGCTGATCCGCTCCAGCGACAACTCCGCGCAGGCGAAGGAGCGCCTGATGGAGCGCTTCTCGCTGTCGGAGATCCAGACGCAGTACATCCTGGACACCCCGCTGCGTCGGCTCACCCGGTTCGACCGGATCGAGCTGGAGTCGGAGAAGGACCGCCTCATCGCGGAGATCGCGGAGCTGACCCGGATCCTCGACTCGGACGCGGAGCTGCGCAAGCTGGTCTCCACCGAACTGGCCGCGGTGTCCAAGAAGTTCGGCACCGAGCGGCGTACGGTCCTGCTGGAGTCGTCGGGCACCCCCGCGGCCACCGTCCCGCTCCAGGTCGCCGACGACCCGTGCCGGGTACTGCTCTCCTCGACGGGCCTGGTGGCCCGCACGGCGAACGGCGAGCCCTTCCCGGAGGACTCGGACGCCAGACGCGCCAAGCACGACGTGATCATCTCGGCGGTGCCGGCCACCGCGCGCGGGGAGATCGGCGCGGTCACGTCGACCGGCCGACTGCTGCGGATCAACGTCGTCGACCTCCCCCAGCTCCCGGAGACGGCGGCGGCGCCGAACCTGTCCGGCGGGGCGCTCCTGACGGAGTTCGTCTCCCTGGAGGGTGACGAGACGGTGGTCTGCCTTAGCACGCTCGACGAGTCGTCCCCCGGTCTGGCGCTCGGCACCGCGCAGGGCATCGTCAAGCGGGTGGTCCCCGACTATCCCTCGAACAAGGAGGAGTTGGAGGTCATCTCGCTCAAGGACGGCGACCGCATCGTCGGCGCGGTCGAGCTGCGCACCGGCGAGGAGGACCTGGTCTTCATCACGGACGACGCCCAGTTGCTGCGCTTCCAGGCCGCGCACGTCCGGCCCCAGGGCCGCCCGGCGGGCGGTATGGCGGGCATCAAGCTCACGGACGGCGCGAAGGTCATCTCGTTCACGGCCGTGGACCCGGCCGCGGACGCGATCGTCTTCACGGTCGCGGGCTCGCGCGGCACGCTCGACGACTCCGTCCAGACGACGGCCAAGCTGACCCCGTTCGACCAGTACCCGCGCAAGGGCCGCGCCACCGGCGGTGTCCGCTGCCAGCGGTTCCTCAAGGGCGAGGACTGCCTGTCCCTGGCCTGGGCGGGCCCCAACCCGGCCAAGGCGGCACAGAAGAACGGCACACCGGCCGACCTCCCCGAGACCGACCCACGCCGAGACGGCTCGGGCGTGTCCCTCGCGAAGACGGTCTCAGTGGTGGCGGGACCGGTCTAACGGGCCTGGCCCGGCTCTACGAGATCGTCCGCCGAGCCCAAGTCCGGGTTCTCCAGGTCCGGTTCCTGTACGTAGCGCAGGACGCCCCACATACCGTGCTCGTCGGCGGTGTGCGGGGCGTCGCTCGTACAGGCCTCCAACTCCTTGCGGAGGGCGGCCGCGTCGATGCCGGAGCCGATCAGGACGAGCTGGGTGAGGCGTGCGTCGCCCGCCACCCAGGGCTCGGGATAGAAGCGCAGGAACGGCCCGACGGCGTGCACGGCATACCGATTGAGGGCGTCATGGGCGCCGAAATCGACGTACCCCTTGATCCGGTACAGCCCTTCGGGCCGGCTGTCGAGGAAGGCCATCAACCGGCGGGGATCCATAGGGACTTCGGAGCTGGCGGAGAGGCTGTCGTACGCGCTGTGCAGATGACCGGCGTGTTCATCGGCACCGTGCTCGCCGTGCTCGCCGTGCTCTTCGCGCGCGTGCAGGTCGTCGAAGGACAGTTGCCCGATGCGCTCCTCGCTCGGTCTGCAGTCGAAGAGGAACTCGGGGGCGACGCGGCCGTAAGAGGCGGGAATTACGGCCGCGTGGTCCACGAGAGGCCGGACGAGCCCGAGGACACGCTCGCCGCCGTCGGGCGCGCGGTCGAGCTTGTTGACCACCACGAGGTCGGCGAGGGCGAGATGCCGGTCGAGTTCGGGGTGCTTCGCGCGCGTGGCGTCGAACTCGGCCGCGTCGACGACCTCGACGAGACCCCCGTAGACGATGCCCGGAAGCTCGCTGGCGAGCACCATGCGTACGAGTTCCTGGGGCTCGGCGAGTCCGCTGGCCTCGATGACGATGACGTCGATGCCGGCGGAGGGTCGGGCGAGCCGGTCGAGGTACTGATCGAGTTCGCTGACGTCGACGGCGCAGCACAGGCAGCCGTTCCCGAGGGAAACGGTGGAGTCGCCGAGCGCGCCGGCGACCGCCATGGCGTCGATCTCGATGGCCCCGAAGTCGTTGACGATCGCGCCGATCCGGCTGCCGCCGCTGCGGTGGAGGAGGTGGTTGAGCAGGGTGGTCTTGCCCGAACCGAGGAAGCCGGCCAGGACGAGGACCGGGATCTGCTGCGGGCTGCGGCTCACCGTCGTACCTCTCTCACGCCTGTGCGCACGCCGGATCGCGGTCCCGGCGCGCGTACGAAGATTGACTGCCGACCCAGGATACGAGCCGGAACAATCACTACGAAGTGAACGATTGTTAGCAGCACTTGCGGGGCAGACGTTGGGGAAGGCGCCGGTTCGTGCGACCCTCGCTTCCCTCCGTGCGCCTCCTCTCCGCCTCCCCCGCCGATCAGAGCCGCTCGGCACTCTGGGAGACGGCAAGCGCCGCCCACCGCTCGCCGGTCCCCATCCGTCGACCCGCAAACCGACGACCGGCGGAACGGCCGCCTGAACCGGGGGTTGACATGGCCACACAGAGTGCGGGTGCACGAAGGATCGTTTCGGCTGTGAAGGAGACCTTCACAGCCGCCCTCGACTCCGTCAGCACACCAGGCTCACGACGCCGCAAAAGGGACGCTCTGGCAGAGCAGCACCGGCTCTCCTTCGACCTGCTCTGCAAGGCCATGGACGATCCGGCCCTGGCCGAGGTGCTGAACACGTACGAGTCGGAGATCCCGCCCGAGAAGCAGCGACAGTTCCTCTTCGCCAACGCGCTCTATGTCAACAACCTGCACTTCTACCGGATCGGCGCCCTGACCCAGGCGGAGTTGTACGGCCATCTGCGGGTGATGTGCCAGAACAAGGTGTTCCGCGAGTACTGGGAGGCGACCCGCCATCACCGCAAGAGCCTGCCCGAGGAGTCGGAGGAGTTCATCCTCGGGCGTATGACGGACGATCTGATCCAGGAACTCGCGGACGCCGACACCGACGAGTGGTGGGTCGTGGGCGAGCCGCCCGACGAGTCGGCATGAACGCGGGGCCCGGCTTCATGCGACCGGGCCCCGGAAAGCAGTGCGACTGCAGCAGTGTGGTTCAGGAGGTGTCAGGCGTCGGGGATGTCCCGCTTGGCGCGGACGAGTGTCTCGCGCGTGATGACGACGATGCGCTCGTAGTCCGCTCGTGCGGCATCCGTCGGGAGCTCGTGATCGAGTTCCGCGGTCGCTTCTCGCCCTATCACGGCGAAGTCGCCGTTGCTGAGCTCGAAGATGTCGGGGCAGGTCTGCCCTGTGGTACTGCCACGTTCCCGAGGGGAGACCCCGACACGTCGCACGATCTTCACTGAGATGTACCGCCTTGTGGTTCAGAGGGATCGGCCCTCCGAAGTCATCCGCGGTGGTTCGTCGGCAGTGCGTCGGAGTGCGCTCTCCGCGCGCAAGGGTGTTCGCCGGAGCGCCCGGAGCGGGCCAGGCCAAGATATCCACTCCGGCGCATGTGGTGGGACCTATATCCCTCTGCGAGTGAGTGAAATTTCCACCACCTCCTTGACCGAGGGGGCTCGGGGCCCAGGACAGCTCTCCTCGCAGGACAGCCCCTCCCCCTCGGGACGCCCATTGCCGAGGAATGCCGCCGCACCGATCAGACCATCGCCGGTACCGCCACCGGCGCCCCCGGCCCCACATACCGCGCCACCGGCCTGATGATCTTCGAGTCCGCCGCCTGTTCCAGAATGTTCGCGCCCCAGCCCACTACACGGGCCGCCGCGAACGTCGGGGTGAACATCTCGCGGGGCAGGCCGCAGAGTTCCATGACCACGCCCGCGTAGAACTCGACGTTGGTGTGGAGCTCACGGCCTGGCTTGAGCTCGGCGAGGATCGCCTCGACCTGCCGTTCGACCTGTACGGCGAACTCGACCCGTGGACCGCCGAAGCTCTCGGCCACCTCGCGGAGCATGCGCGAACGGGGGTCCTCGGTGCGGTAGACGGGGTGCCCGAAGCCCATGATGCGGTCGCCGGCGAGGACGCGTTCGCGGATCCAGGCGTCGATGCGGTCGGGGGTGCCGATCGCGTCCAGGGTGTCCAGCGCGCGACTGGGCGCGCCGCCGTGGAGCGGTCCGGAGAGCGCCCCTACAGCCCCCACGAGACACGCGGCCACGTCCGCGCCCGTCGACGCGATGACCCGCGCCGTGAAGGTTGATGCGTTGAAGCCGTGATCAATGGTTGAGATCAAGTATTGCTCGATCGCCCTGGCCCGCTTCGGGTCCGGCTCCGAACCCGTCAGCATGTAGAGGTAGTTGGCCGCGTAGGGAAGGTCGTCGCGCGGCTCCACCGGGTCGAGACCCCGGCCCAGCCGGTGCAGCGCCGTGAGCAGCGTCGGTACGGCCGCCGCGGCGACGACGGTGTCCCGACGGCGTTCGTCCGCGTCGATGTCGTATACCGGCCGGAAGCCCTTCGCCGCGCCGAGCAGGGAGAGCGCGGTGCGCATGCCGGCCAGCGGACCGGACCCGCCGCTCGCCGCCGCGATGGCGGGCAGGGCCGTGCGCACCTCGTCCGGGAGCCGGCGCAGGGCCGCGGTCTCGGCGGCGAAGGCGGATCGCCTTGCCTCGTCGGGGAGTTCGCCGTGCACGAGGAGGTGCCAGACGTCCTCGAAGCCGCGGGTTCCCGCGAGGTCGACGGCCGAGTACTGGCGGTAGTGGTAGAAGCCTTCGAGCCCCCGGACGTCCCCGATCTCGGTGTCGGTGACGACGACGCCGGCGAGTCCCCTGGGCACGTTGATGGGCTTGACGGGGGTGATGGGGGCGACGGGGGTGGCTGCTGACCTGTTGACGGACATGATTCCTCCCTGGACTTGATTCGACTGTCCATGCTTGACTGAATTCCTGTCAATATTGATTCAGTCAACGTAACCAATCCATGCGTCCTTGTGCCGATACGGTGACCCCATGCGCGATCAAGAGCCCGCCGCCGGTCCCGCCGAGCGGCGGCTGACCACCAAGGAAGCCGCCGAACTGCTGGGCGTGAAGTCCGAGACCGTGTACGCGTACGTGAGCCGCGGTCAGCTCAGCAGCCGACGCGTGCCCGGCGGCCGGGGCAGCACCTTCGACGTCAAGGAGGTGGAGGCGCTCGCACGGCGCAACAGACGGGAGAGCGCCGGGAGTTCGGCCTCCGGGAGCGAGCTGTCCGTCCGGACGCGCATCACGCTGATCGAGGCCGACCGGTACTACTTCCGGGGCGTCGATGCCACCCGGATGGCCACGCGGTACTCCTACGAAGAGGTCGCGGAGTGGCTGTGGACGGGCCGACTGCGCCCCGGCGTCGAGTTCGCCGCGCCCGACGCCTCCGTCGCCGTGGCCCGCCGTGCCGTCGACGCGCTGCCCGAACACGCGGGCCCCACCGACCGGTTGAGGGTCGCGGCGATCGCCGCCGCGACCGCGGACCCGCTGCGCTTCGATCTCTCCGAGGACGCCGTGCTGGGCACCGCGCGCACCCTCATCCCGACGCTCGTCACCGCCCTCCCCCCGGCCCGCCGCGGCCACCGCGACACGGGCCCGTTGGCCGACCGTCTGTGGGCACGGCTCAGCGGGCGGGACCCCGACGAGGCCTCCCTGCGCGCGCTGGACACCGCGCTCGCCCTGCTCGTCGACCACGACCTCGCCGCCTCGACCCTCGCCGTGCGGGTCGCCGCGTCGGCCCGCGCGCACGCCTACGCGGCCGTCTCCGCCGGGCTCGGCGTGCTCGAAGGCCCCCTGCACGGAGCGGCCAGCGGGCTCGCCCACCGGCTGCTCCTTGACGTGCTCGACCAGGGCGACGCGGCTCCCGTGATCGCCGACGAGCTGCGGGCCGGCCGCCGCATCCCGGGACTCGGGCACCGGCTCTACCCCGGTGAGGACCCACGCGCGCGTATCCTGTTCGGCCTTCTGGAGGACATCCCCAAGGCCGCGCCCGCCCTCGCCGCGGCCCGCGACATCGTGACCGTCACCGCCCGCCACACCCCGCTGCACGCCAACGTCGACCTAGCCCTCGCCGTGCTCACCGCGTCCGCCGGAATGCCCGCCACGGCAGGCGAGACGATCTTCGCCGTGGCCCGCACGGCGGGCTGGATCGCGCACGCCCTGGAGGAGTACGGCGAACGCCCGCTGCGCATGCGCCCGAGCGGCCACTACGTCGGTCCGAAACCGCCCCAGCCACTGCCGGAGTAGCCCACGGGCGGGCCGGAAGTCGCCCTGGCTCAAGTCAGGTTAGGCTCACCTCTGTGAGTACGTGCTCAACAGTCTCCCGGAATCTCGACGAGCCCATTTCGGGCACCGCCGCGACCGCGAGCACCTGGCTGCTGCTGGAACAGCCCGGCCCGTGGGGCGCCAAGGCGCTCACATCGAGCCACCTGGATCCGGCACTGGGCCGCGCCCTGGAAGCGGCCGCCCAGGGCACGGGCGTACGCATCGCGCTCATCCGCCGCCCCGGACGGCACGCCGACTGCGGCACGCCCTCGGAGCGGCAGGTGTACGCGGCCCACACCGTGCCCGGCGGCACCTGGCTGCACGCCGCCACGACCTGCGATCCGCGGGAGCTGCTGGACCTCGACTTCGGCGCGCTCGGCCGGGGTGAGCACGGCACCTTCGACTCGGTGCTCGATGCCCGGCCCCACGAGGGTGATCCGCTCGCGCTCGTCTGCACCAACGGCAAGCGCGACCGTTGCTGCGCCCTGCTCGGCCGTCCGCTCGCGGCCGAGCTCGCCGCCTCCGGGGTGGAGGGCGTCTGGGAGGTCACCCATCTGGGTGGTCATCGCTTCTCGCCGACGCTGCTCGTCCTGCCGTACGGGTACGCGTACGGCCGCGCCGAGGCCCATGCCGTCAAGGAGATCCTGCACAGCGCCCAGGAAGGGCGGATCGTCGCGGAAGGGTGCCGCGGGTGCTCCGCGTGGGAACGGCCCGGTCAGGCTGCCGAGCTGGCCGTGCGCAGGGCCGCGCACGAGTACGCGGCGGATGTGCTGAGCGTCGTGGGGACCGACGGCGCGGCACCGCGCTGGGAGGTGACCGTCGCGCACACGGACGGGCGGCACTGGCGGGTCGTGGTGGCCCAGGGCGCGTCCCTGCCGCCGCGTCCGGAGACCTGCGGCACGTCGGTTCTCGGCTCACCCGCGCGGATGGACGTGGTGGCGGTGCGCGAGATGACGGCGTCGGCGCTCGCGGGTTGAGGCGGTAAAGGGTTGAGGCGGTAGCGGACGCGAGCCGGTCCCGTACAGACGAGTCGGTCGCCGTACGTATTGATCAAGAGATCCACACCACACCCCCTACGGCAGTTCCCGCACGTCCACGTACCGTCGTGGGTATGAGCCCCACGCCCCCCGCACGACGCCTGCGCCTCGGTCTGCCGAAGCGGGTGTTCTCGCAGGTGCTGCTGATGCAGGTGGCGATCGCCGCGGGGGTCGCGGTGCTCGCGACCGGGCTGTTTCTCGCGCCGCTGAGCGACCAGCTCGACAACGAGGCGATGCACCGCGCGCTGGCCATCGCGCAGACGACCGCGGAGCAGCCGCAGATCGCGGAGGACATCCAGAACACCGCCCCCACTGTCGACGGGCCGGTCCAGACGGAGGCGGAGCGGATCCGCAAGGCCACCAACGCCGAGTACATCGTGGTGCTGGACTGGCGTTGGGTGCGCTGGTCGCACACGGACACGAAGCAGATCGGCAGGACCGTCTCGACCGACCCCAGCCAGGCGCTGGCCGGTCAGCAGGTCATGGAGATCGACAGCGGCACCCTGGGCCGCTCGGCCCGCGGCAAGGTGCCACTGCGCGACGCCGACGGCAGGATCATCGGGGCGGTCTCGGTGGGCATCGCCTACGACAGCGTGCGCGCCCGGCTGCTCAGCGCCATACCGGGGCTGCTCGCCTACGCCGGCGGCGCCCTGGCCGTCGGCGCGCTGGCCGCGTGGCTGGTCTCCCGGCGAGTCCAGCGGCAGACCCGCGACCTGGCCTTCTCCGACATCTCGGGACTGCTGGCGGAGCGCGAGGCAATGCTCCACGGCATCCGGGAGGGCGTCGTCGCGCTGGATCGCACCGGCCGCATACGGCTCCTCAACGACGAGGCGCACCGCCTCCTGGGCATCGACGCCCAGGCCGTCGGCCGGCCCCCCGACGAGGCCCTCGGCAGCGGGCGTACGGCCGACATCCTGGCCGGCCGGGTGACCGGCACCGACCTGCTCACCGTGCGCGGCCAGCGCGTCCTGGTCGCCAACCGGATGCCCACCGACGACGGCGGCGCCGTCGCCACCCTGCGCGACCGCACCGAGCTGGAGCAGCTCGGCCGGGAGCTCGACTCGACGCTCGGTCTGATCGACGCCCTGCGCGCCCAGGACCACGAACACGCCAACCGCATGCACACGCTCCTGGGGCTGCTCGAACTGGAGATGTTCGACGACGCCGTGGAGTTCGTCGGAGAGGTGGTCGGCGACCACCGGACCACCGCCGAGCAGGTCACCGAGAAGATCCAGGACCCGCTGCTCGCCGCTCTGTTGGTCGGCAAGGCGACCGTCGCGGCCGAGCGGGGCGTCGCCCTGTGGGTGTCCGACCGGACCCGGCTGCCAGACCGACTGGTCGACCCCAGGGGCCTGGTCACGATCGTCGGCAACCTGGTGGACAACGCGCTCGACGCCGTCGCGGGCACTCCGCACGCGCGCGTGGAGGTCGAGTTGCGCGCGGAAGGACGTACGGCCGTGCTCCGGGTGCGCGACACGGGGCCCGGGATCCCCACCGAGAACCACGAGTTGATCTTCACCGACGGGTGGTCGACGAAGGAGCCGCCCGCGCACCGCAGGCGCGGGATCGGGCTCTCCATGGTGCGCAGGCTCGCCGAACGGCAGGGCGGGAGTGCGACGGTGGGCGCGGCGGACGGCGGCGGCGCGGAGTTCACCGTCGTCCTGCCGGAGGCGCTGGCCGAGCCGGAACCGGCCCTGACCGCAACCGCGGACACGTCCGCCGAGGAGGAGTCGCGATGATCGATGTCCTGGTCGTGGACGACGACACCAGGGTCGCGCAGGTCAACGCCGCCTACGTCGAGAAGGTGCCGGGCTTCCGCGTCGCCGGCGAGGCGCACAGCGCGGCCGAGGCACTGCGTCAGCTGGAGGCGCTGCCTCGGCTGGACCTGGTCCTCATGGACCACTACCTGCCCGACGAGACGGGTCTGGCGGTCGTCCAGGAGATGCGCCGGCGCGGCCACCAGACCGACGTGATCATGGTGACGGCGGCCCGGGACGTGTCGACCGTGCAGGCCGCCATGCGGCACGGCGCACTGCAGTACCTGGTCAAGCCGTTCGCCTTCGCGGGCCTGCGCGCCAAGCTGGAGGCCTACGCGGAGCTGCGCCGCACGCTCGACGGCGGCGGCGAGGCGGAACAGGCCGAGGTGGACCGCATCTTCGGTGTGCTGTCGGCCCCTTCGGAGCCGGGGCTGCCCAAAGGGCACTCCCCCACCACGGCGGAGCTGGTACGCCGCTCCCTGATGAACGCCGAAGGGCCGCTGTCCGCCCAGGAGATCGCCGACCGGACCGGGGTGAGCCGGCAGACCGCCCAGCGCTATCTGAAGCTCCTGGAGCGCACCGGACGGGCCCGGCTCACGCTCAAGTACGGCGACGCGGGCCGCCCGGAACACCGTTACGTGTGGGCGGCCCGCGCCTAGGGCACGGTCGGGTGGGGGCGGGGGAAGGGACCGTGCCCCCCTTACATACGGATGTCAGCCCGTGGCCTTCTCCACGAACTCCGTGGTGAATGTCTTTGCGAGATCCACTTTGGTGTTCTTGATGTTCGGGTTGAACGCCTTGAGGACCTTCTCGACGGTCTCCGGGCCGTTCTCGGGCATCACGCCGTCCTTGGTGAACATGGGCAGCGTGCTCTGGATGGACTTGGCGTACAGGACGCTGTTGCCCTGCGAGTAGTCGGCGGGCATCTTGTCGGCGATCTGCGAAGCGCTGTGTGTGGACATCCACTTGAGCGTCTTGACGAATGCATTGACCATCTTCTGGACCGTGTCCTTGTGTCCATTCACCCAGTCCGTCTGCATGTACAGACTTGACGACGGGTACGGACCGCCGAGCGCCTCCTGGGACCCCTCGGGCGTCCGCATGTCGAGGAGGACCTTGCCGGCCTTCTTGTCCAGGATCGTGGCGACGGTCGGGTCGGTCGTCATACCGGCGTCGATGGAGCCCTGTTGGAGCGCCGCGATGAAGGTCGGTCCCGCGCCGACGGCGACCGGGGTGAAGTCGCTGACCTTCACACCGTTCTTGACGGCGAGGTACTTGGTGAGGAAGTCGGTCGAGGATCCGAGGCCGGTGACGCCGAGCTTCTTCCCCTTGAAGTCCTTGGGCGAAGTGATGTCCCCCGCCGCCTTGTTGGAGACGATCTCCACCTCGCCGGGCGCCTGCGAGAACTGCACGACGGACTCGACGGCCTTGCCCTTGGTCTGCAGGTCGAGGGTGTGGTCGTAGAAGCCGACGGCCCCCTGGACCTGGCCGGAGACGAGCGCGGTCTCGGCCTGTACGCCGGCGGGCTCGCTCAGCAGTTCCACGTCGAGGCCCTCGGCGTCGAAGTAGCCGAGCCGCTGGGTGAGCATCGCGGGCAGGTAGATGACCTTGTCGAGGCCGCCGACCATGATCTTGACCTTCGTACCCTTGCCGTCGCCTTTGCTCCCGGAGCCGGTGGAGGCGGTGCTGGAGGCGTCGTCGGCGCAGGCGGTGAGGGAGGAGAGGGCGAGCAGGCCGGCGGCGGCCAGGGCGGCGTATCTGGCGGTTGTGCGCATGAGGGTTCACGTCCTTGTGAGAGGGCGGTGCGGGGAGAGGCGTGCTGCGGGGCGGGCCGCGGGGTCAGCTGTCGGAGCCCGTCGGCTTCCAGCGGAAGATGCGGCGCTCGGCGAAGGTGAGCAGTCCTTCGGCGACGAGGGCGACGACGGCGAGGATGACCATCGCGGCGTACACACCGGCCGCGTTGAAGGTGCCCTGCGACTGCGCGACGAGCAGGCCGATGCCCTTGGTGGCGCCGATGTACTCGCCGACGATGGCGCCGATCAGGGCGAAGCCGAAGCTCACATGGAGGCTGGTGAAGATCCAGGAGGTCGCCGACGGGATGACGACCTGAAGCGTCACCCTGCGGTCGCTCGCGCCGAGGATCCGGGCGTTGGCGACCAGGTTGCGGTCGACCTCTCGGGCGCCCTGGAAGGCGTTGAAGAACACCGGGAAGAACACCAGGACGACGGCGGAGGCGACCTTAGAGGCGGGGCCGAGGCCGAACCAGATCACGAAGATGGGCGCCAGGACGATCCTGGGGATCGAGTTGAGCACCTTGATGTATGGACCAAGGACATCGGCGAGGAAGGTGATCCGCCCCAGCGCGATACCGCACACGACACCGGCGGCCACACCGATGACCCAGCCGAGCAGTGCCTCGTAGAGCGTGTACCAGATCTGTTCGCCCAGGGAGCCGAGTGCGGTGCCGTGGGTCAGCCAGGTGTAGATCTGGTCCCAGATCTTCGAGGGCATCGAGAAGTTGAAGGGATCGATGGCCTTGGTCCGGGAGAGCAGCTCCCACAGACCGAGGACGGCGACCAGGAGCAGCGCCCGGAAGACCGCGACGACGATCTTGCGTCTACGGGCGGCACGCGCGCGTGAGTGCGCGCGGTCGGGCGGCGTCTTCACCGTGTCGACCACCGGCGTGCTGAGAATGTCAGGCGACATGAGCGGCACCCCTCTCGCGGGTGATGCGGACCTCTTCGCCGAGGGACTCCCAGATCTCGCGGTAGATCTCGATGAACCGCGACTCCAGACGTACCGACTCGACCTTGCGCGGGCGCGGCAGGTCGATGTCGTAGACCTGCTTGACGGTGGCGGGTCCGGCGGTCATCACGACGACCTTGTCGGCCAGCGCGATGGACTCCTCCAGGTCGTGGGTGACGAAGACGACGGAGGCGCGGGTGCCCTCCCACAGCTCCAACAGTTCGTCCGACATCAGGGCCCTGGTCTGCACGTCGAGCGCCGAGAAGGGCTCGTCCATCAGCAGGATCTCGGGGTCGTTGACGAAGGTCGCGGCGAGCGCGACCCGCTTGCGCATACCGCCGGAGAGCTGGTGGGGATAGCGGTCCTCGAACGCGGTGAGCCCGACCCGGGCCAGCCACTCACGGGCCTTCTCCTTCGCCTCCGCCTTGGGTACCCCGCGAAAGCGCGGGCCCGCCATGACGTTTGAGAGGACCGTGCGCCAGGGGAAGGTGGCGTCCTGCTGGAAGACGAAGCCGACCTTGTCACCGACGCCGCGCACCGGCTCCCCGGCGACCAGGACCTCGCCTTCACTGGGTTCTTCCAACCCGCTGACCAGGGTCAACGTGGTCGACTTACCGCAGCCCGTGGGGCCGACGACCGCCACGAACTCGCCACGCCCGACCGTGAGATCGAGGCCGTTGACGGCCGTGTGCAGTCCCCCTGAAGGGGTCCGGAACGTCTTGCTCGCGCCCCGCAGTTCGATGGCGGGGCTGGTGTCTGGGCTCATGGCCCGGGAGGGTAGGTGTGGCGCGGACCACAGCATCAGCCTTGTGGGCACATGCCGTTCTTTTGCTTCCTGTGGCCTGTTGTGCTCGTTTTGCTCGCGCTACAACAGCGGAGCCGAAACATGGGCTTAACGCCCGCCTGGCCTTGACAGAAAGAGGCCCGATGATTGACGTCCTGGTCGTGGACGACGACTTCCGCGTTGCCGAGATCAACGCCAAGTACGTGGGAAAGGTTCCCGGTTTCCGGGTCGCCGCCCGCGCACACAGTGCCGCCCAGGCGCTGGCCACCGTGCAGCGGGGGACCATCGACCTGGTCCTTCTCGACCACTACCTCCCCGACCAGACGGGCCTCGAACTCGTCCACCGCATGCGGGAACAGGGCCACGGCACCGACGTCATCATGATCACCGCCGCCGGCGACGTGACGACCGTGCAGGCCGCGATGCGCCTGGGCGCCCTGCACTATCTGGTCAAGCCGTTCACCTTCGCCGCCCTGCGCACCCGCCTGGACTCGTACGCCGCCCTGCGCCGCACCGTCGACCGCGTGGGCGGGCGGGGCGTCGCAGGGCAGGAGCAGGTCGACCGCATCTTCGGCGCCCTGCGCACCGCGCCGGTGCCCTCCTCGCCCGGTCTGCCCAGCGGCCACTCGGAACCGACGACCGACCTGATCTGCCGCGTCCTCCACCACGCCGACCGTCCCCTGTCGGCGCACGAGGTCGCCGCCGAGACCGGCCTGAGCCGCTCCACCGCCCAGCGCTACCTCCGCCACCTCGAACAGGCCGGCCGCCTCCGCCTCACCCTCAAGTACGGCGACACGGGGCGCCCGGAGCATCTGTACGCGTGGGTGGCGCCGTAGCTACACGGCCCCCGCGCCCGTCAGCGAGCGCACCTCGGTCTCCGCGTGCTTGGCCTCGTCCGGGACCTCGGCCGAGGTGACCGTGCCGAGCCAGCCCGCGAGGAAGCCCAGCGGGATCGAGACCAGGCCGGGGTTCTCCAGAGGGAAGTACTGGAAGTCGACGCCGGGGAACAGGGATTCGGGGCTGCCGGACACCACCGGGGACAGCAGCACGAGCAGCAGTGACGGGACGAGACCGCCGTATACGGCCCACACGGCGCCGCGCGTGGTGAAGCCACGCCAGAACAGCGAGTAGAGCAGCACCGGGAGGTTCGCGGAGGCGGCGACGGCGAAGGCGAGGCCCACCAGGAAGGCGACGTTCAGGTCGCGGGCGAGCAGGCCGAGGGCGATCGCCACGACGCCGATGCCGGCCGCGGCGATCCGTGCCACGGCCACCTCGCTGTGCGGCTTGGCGTGCTTGTGCCGCAGGGACGCGTACAGGTCGTGGGCCACGGACGCGGAGGAGGCGAGCGTGATGCCGGCGACCACCGCGAGGATCGTGGCGAAGGCGATGGCGGCCACGATCGCGAAGAGAACCGTTCCGCCAGTGGAGTCGGAGCCGCCGCCCAGGTCGAGGGCGAGCAGCGGAACCGCCGTGTTCCCGGCCGCGTTCGACCCGCGGACCGCCTCCGGTCCCACGATCGCGGCGGCACCGAAGCCGAGGACGATCGTCATCAGGTAGAAGCCGCCGATGAGCCCGATCGCCCAGAGCACCGAACGCCGGGCCGCCTTGGCCGTCGGCACGGTGTAGAAGCGGGACAGGATGTGCGGCAGGCCTGCCGTGCCCAGCACCAGGGCGAGGCCCAGGCTGATGAAGTCGAGGCGGGCGGTCCAGTCCCCGCCGTACTTCAACCCCGGTACCAGGAACGCGTTCCCGTGCCCGCTGCGCTCGGCCGCCGTCAGCAGCAGTTGGTCGAAGTCGCCGTGGAACCGCACCAGGACCAGCACGGTCAGCGCGACCGTACCGCTGAGCAGCAGAACCGCCTTGACGATCTGGATCCAGGTGGTGGCCCGCATCCCTCCCAACGACACATAGATCACCATCAGCGCGCCGACACCGATCACGGTCCAGGCCCGCGCCGCCACGCTCGTCCCACCGAGCAGCAGCGAGACCAGGCTGCCCGCGCCCACCATCTGCGCCACCAGGTAAAGAACGGACACGGTGACCGAGGAAGTTCCCGACGCGATCCGGACCGGCCGCTCGCTCATCCGTGCCGCGATGACGTCCGCGAGCGTGAAACGCCCGCAGTTGCGCACCAGTTCGGCGACGAGGAACAGCACCACCAGCCAGGCAACGAGGAAGCCGACCACGTACAGCAGCCCGTCGTAGCCGAACAGCGCGATGAGCCCCGTGACTCCCAGGAAGGAGGCGGCCGACATGTAGTCGCCCGCGATGGCAAAACCATTTTCCATGGGCGAGAACAGGCGCCCGCCCGCGTAGAACTCCTCAGCCGAACCACGCCGGTTGCGGCTCACCCACGTGGTGATCGCCAGCGTGACGGCGACGAACGCGCTGAACAGGAGCAACGCCAACGTCTGGTGATTGCCCGTCACGACCTACCACCCCGGATGCCGCGGGTCAGTTCCTGGGTGTCCCAGCGCAGTTCGAGCGCGGCACGGTCCCTGCGCAGCCGCGCGTGGCGGGCGTAGGCCCAGGCGAGCAGGAAGGTGGTCAGGAACTGTCCGAGCCCCGCGACCATCGCCACGTTCACCGCTCCCGCCACCGGCCGCGCCATCAGCCCCGGCGCGGTCGTCGCGGTCACCACGTACCCCACGTACCAGGCGAAGAAGGCGGCGAAGCCCGGCACCACGAACCTCCGGTACCGGCTGCGCACCTCCTGGAAGGCCGCGCTGCGCTGCACCTCTAGGTAGACGTCGGCCGCGGCGATCCGCTCCCCCGCGCCCGTCCTGCGCTGCGCCGCGACCGCGGGGACGGGCACCGGCTCCGGCGCACCGACACCGGCCGACTCACCCCAGCCGGAGGCCAGCGCGTCGTACCACGGGTCGTCGTACCTCACCCCTTCGGGCGCTGGTGCCGGGGCACTGCCCTCGTGGTGCCCGGCCGAACTCTCGGGACCACCCCCGCCTCCGCGGGGACGACCGTTGCTTGACTGCATGCCCAAGCATGGACAGAACGGGAAGATCCCCGACTCTTCTTCGCCACCCGCTTCACCCCATCAGGTGACCAGGGCTTGTCTTTCTGATCAGGTCGGCTGCGAGGCCCGGTGCAGCGTGCGTGACACCGAGCTGATCCGAAATGACAGACCCTAACCCGCTGGTGGCCGCACAAGCCCCTTGCCGTACGCGTAACGCACCGCCTGGGCGCGGTCCTTGAGCCCCGTCTTGGCGAAGAGGTTGTTGATGTGGGTCTTCACGGTCGCCGTGGACACATGCAGCCGGCGGGCGATCTCCTGGTTGCTGAGGCCGTCCGCGATCAGCACCAGCACCTCGGTCTCCCGCGCGGTGAGCCCGTCCGGCGGCTCGTCCGTCGGCGCGGTCGGCTGCGGCTCGGGCTCGGAGAGCCGTTCGAGCAGCCGGCGTTGGATGCTCGGCGACAGTCCCGCGTCCCCGGACAGCACGTTGTGCACCGCCCGGACGATCTCGTCGCCTCCGGCGTCCTTGGTGAGATAGCCGCGCGCTCCCGCCCGGAGCGCCGGGAACAGGGACTCGTCGTCCCCGAACGTCGTCAGCACCACGACCTGCGTCCCGGGGTACTCGGCACGGATACGCCGGGTCGCCTCGACCCCGTCGCAGCGCGGCATGCGCAGGTCCATCAGCACCACGTCCGGGGCGAGTTCGCCGACGAGCTTCACCGCCTCGTCCCCGTCCCCCGCGGCGCCGACGACCTCGATCCCCGGCAGCAGGCCCAGCAGCATCACGATGCCCTCACGGACGACGGTCTGGTCGTCCGCCACCACCACCCGCGCGGTCCGCTTCTCCGCCCCTTCCGTCATACGGGCACCTTCAGCGTCACCACGAACCCCTCCTCGTCCGGCTCCGCCCGCAGCGAGCCCCCCAGCAGCTCGGCACGCTCGCGCATGCCCAGGAGACCGTACCCGCCACCCGCGCCCGCGAGTTCGCCCGGCGAACCGCCGAAGTCCTTCACGTCCAGCGTCACTTGGTGCGCCCCGTAGTCGAGCCGGACCCGCACCTTGGCCCCCGGCGCGTGCTTGCGGACGTTCGTCAGCGCCTCCTGCGCGACCCTGCGTACCGCCTGCGAGGCCTCGGCAGGGAGTCGCCTGCGCTCACCCGTAATGGTGACCTCGGCTCCGGCCGTCACCTCGACGAGCTGTCCCAGGAAGTCCTCCAGCGGTGTCATTTCGCCGCGCAGCGCGGAGAGCGCCTGCCTTGTCTCGTCGAGACCGTCACGGGCCATGCCCCGGGCGGCCACCACCCGGTCGAGGATCTGCTCCCGGTCGGCTCCCCGCTCGATCATCAGCCGCGCCGCCTCCAAGTGCACCATCTGCGCCGAGAGGCTGTGCGCCAGTACGTCGTGGATCTCCCGCGCGATCCGGGCCCGCTCCCCCAGCGCCGCCGACTCGGCCTCCGCCGCCCGGGCGGCCCGCTCCTGGGCCAGCAGTCGCTGGGCGTTGCCCCGGGCCTCGGCGTCCAACCGCAAGGTGTAGCCGGCGAGGCCGAGACCGACGCCTGTGACGGCCGTCGTCAGCAGGTTGTCGTTGTTGACGATCCCGTAGAGGACGAGCGCCGACCCGGCTGCGGGCACTCCCGCCATCAGGGGCAGCCGCTCCAGCGCGGTGACCGCGCAGCCGCACCACAGGACAAGGCCGAGCGTCTGGAACCCCGCGGCCTGGCCGACGAAGGCGAGCCCCTCCAGCAGCGCGAGCGACGCCAGCGACGGCCACAACCGGTGCGCGAACGTGGTCCGGTACACGGTCCAGGCCAGCGCCGCCGCGACGATCACGACCCCGACGCCCACGAGCACGTCCCAGCCGTGCACGCGGGTGCTGGTGAACGCTCCCCAGAGCAGAACGCTGAGGACGAGGCCCCGCACGACCCAGGCGAGCACCCGCCGGGGCCGGGAGAGCCCGTTGCGCCCGAGAGCCTCCGGCGAGGGCCAGCTTGTCCAGGCGTTCCGCGTCACACGCGCTCCTTCCGCGCGGGCCGGGCCAGGTGGTCACCGTACGCCGTGGCCACACCTGCGGTCGGGGCGAACGACTGGGCCCGCCAGACCAGAATCCCGGAGCGGACCAGGAGGGTGCCCGCGAGGGCGAGGAGCAGGGCGGAGCTGTCCTGGTGCACGCCGAGGGCGGCGCCGAGCGCGAAGAGTCCCACGCGCAGGGCGATGCCGACGACCCAGACGGTCACGCTCGCCTTGGTGCTCTTGCTCCACACGACACCGTCCGGCTCCGCCCATATGCGGGTGGTCCAGGCCCAGCCGGCTCCCATGGCTAGGCCCACGAGCAGTTCGACGGAGAGCAGGGCGACCGATTCCGTGCGGTGGTGGGCGTCGACTATGCCGGGTTCGCGCAACGCCACGACGGCCAGCACCACGGGCACCAGCCACCAGCGCCTCCCGGTGCCGACCTGCTGCGCGCGGAACTGCCGCACGATCACGAGACAAACGACGGCCGCGATCACCAGCGCGTTGACCAGCCCGGACATCAGAGCCTCCGTGTGCGAGAAGACGATTCCGGCAGCGAGCGCCGCCGACGTCTTCGAAGCTACGGAAATTCACGGGCCGGCAGATCGGAGCGGGGGTGGATCACAGGTGGATCCTCGACACGGGCCGACTCCACCCACGGGTGGAGTACCCCTGCGCCCCGGCACCGCGAGGCCGCGAGGCACGGTTGCAGGTGCGCCCCCGCTGGCACCGCTGCAACCCGGACCAGCTGGCCGGGCGTCGGAGCCCTACGCGGCAGCAGCGCCGCTCGTCAACGATGGCGCCTCGGCCACGCCAGACACCCTGGCCCTGGCCACAGCCGCCGTCGACCCTGGCCAGGGTGAGGTGACACCGAGTCACCCCACCCCGCCGATCCGACCCCGCCCCACTCACTCACTCACCGGCGCGACGCCAACCCGCTCCCCCGCCAAAGCCCAGCGCAGCGACTACGCGTCGATGCGGGAGCGGTCCAACGTCGCCGCCGAGCTGGAGATGAACTCCTTGCGCGGGGCTACGTCATTGCCCATGAGCAGGTCGAAGACCGTCTCGGCGGAGTCCAGGTCGGAGAGGTTGATCCGGCGCAGGGTGCGGTGGCGGGGGTCCATCGTCGTCTCGGCCAGCTGGTCGGCGTCCATCTCACCGAGACCCTTGTAGCGCTGGATGGAGTCCTTGTGCCGGACGCCCTTGCTCTGGAACTCAAGGAGCTTGTCGCGCAGCTCGCGGTCCGAGTAGGTGTAGACGTATTTGTCCTGGCCCTTCTTCGGCTGAACGAGCTCGATGCGGTGCAGCGGCGGCACCGCGGCGAAGACCCGGCCCGCCTCGACCATGGGGCGCATGTAGCGGTGGAAGAGCGTCAGCAGCAGGGTGCGGATGTGGGAGCCGTCCACATCGGCGTCGGTCATCATGATGATCTTGCCGTAGCGGGCCGCGTCGATGTCGAAGGTACGACCCGAGCCGGCTCCTATGACCTGGATGATCGCGCCGCACTCGGCGTTCTTGAGCATGTCGGTCACGGACGACTTCTGGACGTTGAGGATCTTGCCGCGGATCGGCAGCAGCGCCTGGAACTCGGAGTTCCGGGCGAGCTTCGCGGTGCCGAGCGCGGAGTCTCCCTCGACGATGAACAGCTCGCTGCGGTCCACGTCGTCGCTGCGGCAGTCCGCCAGCTTCGCGGGCAGGGACGAGGACTCCAGAGCCGTCTTGCGGCGCTGCGCGTCCTTGTGCTGCCGGGCCGCGATACGCGTGCGTGCCGCGGCGACCGCCTTCTCCATGACGACCCGGGCCTGTGCGGCCGCGTCGCGCTTGGTGGAGGTCAGGAAGTCCCTGAGCTCCTTGGAGACGACGTTGGTCACGATCCGGCGGGCCGCCGAGGTGCCCAGGACCTCCTTGGTCTGGCCCTCGAACTGCGGCTCGGCGAGTCGGACCGTGACGACGGCGGTGAGACCTTCGAGGGCGTCGTCCTTGACGATGTCGTCCTCGGCCACGCGCAGCAGCTTCTTGACGCGCAGCACCTCGTTCATCGTCTTCGTGATCGCCTGCTCGAAGCCCGCGACGTGGGTGCCGCCCTTGGGCGTGGCGATGATGTTGACGAACGACCTGAGCGTGGTGTCGTAGCCGGTCCCCCAGCGCAGCGCGATGTCCACGGCGAGCTCGCGCGTGACCTCGGTGGGCGTCATCTGGCCGTGGTCGTCGAGGACCGGGACGGTCTCCTTGAAGGTGCCCTGGCCGGTGAGGCGCAGGACGTCGTTGACGGGCTTGTCGGTGGCCAGGTACTCGCAGAACTCGCTGATTCCGCCGTCGAAGCGGAAGGACTCCTCGCCCTTGCTGCCACCCTCGCCGAGACCGAGTTCGTCACGGACGACGATGGTCAGGCCGGGCACCAGGAAGGCGGTCTGGCGGGCGCGCTGGTGCAGCGTGTCCAGGGAGACCTTGGCGTCCTTGAGGAAGATCTGCCGGTCGGCCCAGTAGCGCACGCGCGTGCCGGTGCGGTTCTTGGGGACCTTCTTGGTCTTGCGCAGGCCGCTCGCGGCCTCGAACTTGGCATCGGGGCCGTTCCCGGCGAACGCGCCGGGCACACCGCGCCGGAAGCTGATGGCGTGGGTGTGGCCGCTGCGGTCCACCTCCACGTCCAGGCGGGCGGACAGCGCGTTCACCACGGATGCACCGACGCCGTGCAGACCGCCGGAGGCGGCGTAGGAGCCACCGCCGAACTTGCCGCCGGCGTGCAGCTTGGTCATGACGACCTCGATGCCGGACAGACCGGTCTTGGGCTCGACGTCGACCGGGATGCCCCGGCCGTTGTCCCGCACCTCGACGGAGCCGTCGTCGTGGAGGATCACGTCGATGTGGTCGCCGTAGCCCCCGAGGGCCTCGTCCACCGCGTTGTCGATGATCTCCCACAGACAGTGCAGCAGACCGCGGCTGTCGGTGGAGCCGATGTACATGCCCGGGCGCTTGCGCACGGCCTCGAGTCCTTCGAGGACGAGCAGGTGCCGCGCGGTGTAGTTGGAACCGTCCCGGTCTGCTCCTGCCAGCAGCGCTGTGGACGGCACGGACGTCTCGGCGGTCACGCGGTTCGCTCCTCGCTGAATTTCAAGTGGGGCCCTTTGGGGTAAGGGCGCGGCTTCGGTCGCCGCCAAGAGGGTACCCAGGCCTGGTAGAGCCGTTGTAACGCCACCCTCGTCTGAGTTCACACTAGTCCAGAGTCGCATGAGTGTTCGATCCCTCGATGGAGTGAAGTACATATCACGTTCCCTTCGGGGCATGAACCATTTAGGCTCCGGGCACGTCCTCAAGAACAACCGGCAACCCAGCCGGGAGGACAGACATTGACAGACCGTGCGAACCCGTAAGACACACAGACACGCAATACGGCACATTCGCCGCCAACCGGCAGCAGACAGCCGGCCTCGAAAGATTTTTTCGAGGGAAAGCCCCGAGCGGGAACGTTTTGGGGCTGGTTGGATGTTGACCCTGGTACGACAGCTCGTCGAGCTAGAGAAGAGGCGACGTGACTACTGTTCTGACCCCCGCGAGCCCGCTGACGGCCGCTGACCGCTGCGACCGCTGCGGTGCCCAGGCGTACGTGCGCGTGGTCCTGCTCAGCGGCGGTGAACTGCTCTTCTGCGCCCACCACGGACGCAAGTTCGAGCCGGAACTCAAGAAGATCGCCGCTGAGATACAGGACGAGACGGAGCGGCTGACGACCGTGCCGGCAACCTCCAACGAAGAAGAGCGCTGACAACTCGCGTCAACGACGAGCCAGCTCCGGTCCAGGCCGGTCTACGGGCGGCGTGGCCCCTTCCACAGGGGCCGCGCCGCCCGCGCTCGTAGGCGGGAAAGCTCTCAGCCGCCGTCAGCGGCCCGCTCCGGGCCCGCTGGCCCGGCGCCCCCTCCAACCCCTTCCACGGCCCGTACGGCGGCGGATACACGCGTGTAGACGCCAGGACTGCCCGCACGGCCGCAGCCGCTCCCCCAGGACACCAGCCCGATGAGCTTCCCCTGGGCGACGAGCGGCCCTCCGCTGTCCCCCTGACAGGCATCCCGGCCGCCCGCCGTCTCACCGGCGCACAGCATGCTGTCGGCGGCGTAGGCCCCGTCGGCGCTGCCCGGATACGCCCGCTCGCACTGAGCGTCAGGCAGCACGTGCACGCGCGCGGCACGCAGACTGCGCGCGTAGTCGCCACCGCCCGTGAGATCACCCCACCCGTAGACGACGGCGCTCGTCCCCGGCGCGTAGGCAGGATCACCGGCGGCCGCCATCCCGACCACCGAACTCCGGGGAACGGACTCGACGAGGGTGAGTACGGCGAAGTCCCCCGCATTGCTGCCGCTGTCGTAGTCCGGATTCACCCAGGTGTCGCGCACCGCGATCTCGCGGCCCTGGTTCGACAGCAGGTCCGTACGGCCCGTGATGACCTTGAGGTCGCGCACCCTGTTCGGCGGCGCCCCGAGGACGTCGTCACCGAGGCAGTGGGCCGCGGTCAGCACGGTCGTGGGACCGACCGCCACTCCGCCGCAGAACTGCCCCGCACGGGTACCCCCGAACCGGTCACGGCTGGACAGTGCCACCGTCCACGGGCTCTCGGACACGTCGACCGGGAAACCTCCTACGACGATGTCGTCGGCGGCCACCCGGGCCGCCGAAAGCAGTGGTATTGCGGTCGCCGCGGCCACAAGGACCAACGGCCGGGCGAGGGCCCGGACAAAAGGACGGCGCATGCACGTTCCTCACTCTGGGGTGGTCATGAGACACCCAGAGTGATCCAGCTGGCGGCGTGCCGCACCCGCGCGACAGCACGAGAAGGCCCGGCTCCCTCACGGGAAACCGGGCCTTCGGTGTCGTACGACCGCGACCTAGTCGAGGTAGTCGCGCAGCACCTGCGAGCGCGACGGGTGGCGCAGTTTCGACATGGTCTTGGACTCGATCTGGCGGATGCGCTCACGCGTGACGCCGTAGACCTTGCCGATCTCGTCGAGGGTCTTGGGCTGGCCGTCGGTGAGGCCGAAGCGCATGGAGACGACGCCTGCCTCGCGCTCCGAGAGGGTGTCCAGGACGGAGTGCAGCTGCTCCTGCAGGAGCGTGAAGCTGACGGCGTCGGCCGGGACGACGGCCTCGGAGTCCTCGATGAGGTCGCCGAACTCGCTGTCGCCGTCCTCGCCCAGAGGGGTGTGGAGGGAGATGGGCTCACGGCCGTACTTCTGGACCTCGATGACCTTCTCGGGGGTCATGTCGAGTTCCTTGGCCAGCTCCTCCGGGGTGGGCTCGCGGCCCAGGTCCTGGAGCATCTGGCGCTGCACGCGCGCGAGCTTGTTGATGACCTCGACCATGTGCACCGGGATACGGATGGTGCGGGCCTGGTCGGCCATCGCGCGGGTGATCGCCTGACGGATCCACCAGGTGGCGTACGTGGAGAACTTGTAGCCCTTGGTGTAGTCGAACTTCTCGACCGCGCGGATCAGACCGAGGTTGCCCTCCTGGATGAGGTCCAGGAAGAGCATGCCGCGGCCGGTGTAGCGCTTGGCCAGGGAGACCACCAGGCGGAGGTTGGCCTCCAGGAGGTGGTTCTTGGCGCGGCGGCCGTCCTCGGCGATGATCTCCAGCTCGCGCTTGAGCTTGGGGGCGAGCTTGTCGGCGTTGGCCAGCTTGTCCTCGGCGAACAGACCGGCCTCGATGCGCTTGGCGAGCTCGACCTCCTGCTCGGCGTTGAGCAGCGGGACCTTGCCGATCTGCTTGAGGTAGTCCTTGACCGGGTCGGCGGTGGCACCGGCGGCGGCGACCTGCTGCGCCGGCGCGTCGTCCTCGTCCTCGTCGGAGAGCACGAAGCCCGCGCTCTCGGCGCCCTCGGGCTCGTCGCCGGTCTTCGGGGTCTCCTCGGCTGCTTCCTCTTCGGTGACCTCGGCGTCGTCCTTCTTGGCACCGGTCTTCTTCGCCGCCGCGGGTGCTGCCTTCTTGGCGACGGTCTTCTTCGCGGCCGCCGTGGTCTTCTTGGCGGCCGCCTTCTTGGCAGCGGCCTTGGGGGCGGAGTCGTCCTCGACGGACGGGTCCGCGACGGGCGCCGCCGGCGTGGCGGTGGCGGTGGCCTTCTTGGCGGTCGCCGTCTTCGCCGCGACCGTCTTGGTGGCGGTGCGCTTGGCCGGACTCTTCGCTGCGACGCTCTTTCGGGTGCGCTTGGGCTCCGCGGCACTGACCATCAGCGTCACACCCTCTTCCTCGAGGATCTGGTTGAGGCTGCGCAGTACGTTCTTCCACTGAGTGGCCGGAATCTGGTCAGCTTCGAAGGCCCGACGCACATCGTCGCCGGCGATCTGCCCCTCAGCCTTTCCCCGCTCAATGAGAGCCATGACAGAGACGGACTCGGCGATCTCCGGCGGGAGCGTACGGGATGTGCTGGCCGACACGAACAACCTCTCGGAACGTTGGAAAACGGCTTCCGGCCCCGTCCATGAGGACAGGTGCCGACCGCCGGCTTGGGGATTGGGCCGACGGCGCGGGCGGGGGCCGGGGAGATACACAGCGCCTGGAACGGCGTCCGTATTCCCTCCTCGGCAGTCACCTCTTAGGTCATCGTGCTGTTCCCGCGAGCGTTACGCCCAATCTGCGTGGCCCGAGTCACACCCCGTAAGCACTCAAAAACGGTCAGACACGGGCAGAGGAGGTCACGTATGACCCCGACCGGGATGTCCGCGGCTCTCGGGCGGCCTCGTCGCACCGTCGGACCCCGCGGGATCCGGGGATCGCGCGGGGTCCGACGGAAGACGGTTCGACGGCCGAGCGATGCCCAGGAGGGGGAGGCATCCCCCGGCCGCGCCGCCCTCGGATCGCGGTCAGTGCTCGCGCGGCGCGGGCACCACGCGCTCCACCTCGGGGTGGACGGTCAGCAGTTGACGCATGGCCGCCTCGGCGCCTCCGCCGTCGCCCGTGGCGAGCGCGTCGGCGATCCGGCCGTGGTACGACAGCGACGCCTCGGTCGGCCGGTCACAACCCGTGACCGGATTGCCGGAGACCTGCAGGGCGGCCGACACGATCCCGGAGAGGTGCTCCAGCATGCGGTTCCCGGAGACCTGGATGAGCAGGGAGTGGAATTCGGCGTCCGCGCGGGAGAACGTCAGCGCGTCACCCTGTGCCATCGCGTGCCCCATGATCTCGACCATGTCGGTGAGCCGCTGCTGGACGTCCTCGCGCCCGTGCCCGGCGGCGAGGCGGGCGGCCAGCGGCTCGATCGTCCAGCGCAGCTCGCTCAGCTCACGGCGCTGGTCGTCGCGCTGCGGCCCGAAGGCCCGCCACTCGATGATGTCCGGGTCGAGGAGGTTCCAGTCGCTGACGGGACGCACGCGCGTGCCGACGTTCGGCCGGGCACTGACCAGGCCCTTGGCCTCCAGGACGCGGAGCGACTCGCGGACGACGGTACGGGAGACCTCGAAGCGCTGGCCGATCTCCTCGGGCACCAGCGGGCGGTCGGCGCCCAGGTCGCCGGAGACGATCATCTGCCCCAGCTGCTGGACGAGTTGGCCGTGCAGCCCGCGTCCGCGGCTGCCCGCGGCACGCCGGCCCACGCGGCCCAGCTCCTGGTGGTCCGCGCCGTCCCAGACGGAGGTGCCGACACGGTCGGCGACAGGGGCCTCGGCAAAGGGGTAGCGGTCGAGTTCGCCCGGGCCGGCGAGGCCGGAGTCTGCGGAGCGGGCGGCGGTCATCATGGTGTGCGCAAGGGTACTCACGGATCCTTTGTCGGCTCTCTCCCCAACTCCCTTGAGGTCTTTGGTGAAAAGCACACGAAAGGGTGATCGCTCACCCCGTCGCAATTGACGCCTTATCGGAAAGAAATGGGCTTTCCCCGGGGAGTTGTGCGCAAGGTGTGTCGGAAGAGCGCGGGCGGTCGTCATCGGACCCTGCTGCGCAGGGTCGTGAGCAGATACGCGCAGAGCAGCGCGGTCAGCGACAACGTGAGTGCGCCGCCCACGGGTTGACCGACCACGCGCGCCATGGCGGACAGATAGCGCTCTCCACCGAACGGCCACTGCAGCAGGAGCGCCTCGCGCAGCCGCAGTGGAAGTCCGGCCGCCGTCCGCACGGACGGTCCCTCCAAGGCCTTGTGTACGAGCGGAACGACGAGGACCGGCACCGCGACCACCGCCGCGAGTCCCGCAGTCGTGGACCGGAAGACCCCGGCGGCCAGCACTCCGGCCCAGGAACAGCCCACCACCAGCCCGAGCCAACTCGCGCTCAGCGGCAGCCAGTCGGCGGGAACTTGTGCGAGCTCCCGTCCGTAGACGAGATAGAGCACTTCGGCGTCGCAGCCGACCGTGAGGAAGGCCAGCATCAGCGCGGTGGCCGCGGCGACGAGGAGTTTCGCGGCGAGCAGCCCCAGTCGGCGGGGCACGGTGCCGCGGTCCGCCGCCAGGGCGGGGTGGCGGAACTCGTCGCCGAAGGCCAGCGCGCCGAGCAGTCCCGCACCGAGTGCGGCGGGCGGCAGCGGCAGTTCCCTCGGCCACGCGGCCAGCAGGCGCGACTGCGGGGTGTGGCCGATCCGTGCCAGGAGTACGGCGGTGAGAGCGGACACGACGAGCACGGCGGCGCCGGTGAGGAACCCGGTGCCGATTCCGGCGGCGCGACGGATTTCGTAGCGCAGGGGCCGGAGGGGGCTGGGGGCGGGGCGGACCGAGATAGGGGGCGGGAGGGGGGACAGGGCGTCGAGGGTGCGGGCTCGGGTGGGGCGGGGGGTTGGGGTTCGCGCGAGGGTCGCCTTCGGTGTCGGGGGATTCGGGCGCGGGGTGGTGGCGGGTTCGACGGTGCCGGTAGGCGTGGCAGGACCGATAGGGGTGGCAGGACCGGTGGGGCTGGCAGGGCCGATGGGCTCGACGGGCTCGGTGGGCTGAGACTTCGGCTTGGCCCGGGTGGTCTGCGGGCCCCTGGGCTCGTCCGAGCACGAACGCTGCGGTTCAGCCTCGGGTTCGCGCAGTTCGTCAACGTCAGCTGACTCGTCGGCACCGTACGGGACCTCCGCGATCCGCGGCAGCGGCGACGGGCCGGCGTCCGATCCCGGGCCCATGTCTCCGATCTCGTCGGCGAGTTGGTGTACGAGGACGCTGTGACGGAACGCGGTCTCGCCGACGTCGGCGCAGGTGCTGCCGTAGACGGAGAGGCGGTTGCCGCTCTCGCGGACGACCTCTACGGAGCGTTGCGTGGTGCGGGCTTCCTTGGCGAGGAGGGCGGCGAGGCGGGCGGCGTGCGGGGTGCGGACGGCGACTCGGGGGCGCAGTCGGGTGCGGGCGAACTCCGTGGCCTCCTGGTCGGCGACGAGCCTGCCCTGCTCCAGGGTGACGACCCGGTCGGCCGCACGGGCGGCCTCCTTGGGGTCGGTCGTGGTCAGCAGGACCGTTCCGCCCTGTTCCGCGTGCGCGCGCAGCATGCCGTGCAGCCAGTGCGCCTCACGGGTGGAGAGTCCGTCGGCCGGGTCGTCGAGGACAAGGGTGTGCGGGTCGGAGAGCAGGGCGCAGGCCAGGCCGAGGCGGCGGTCCATGCCGCGCGAGAGGGTGCCGAGGCGTTCGTCGCGCAGGCTGACCAGGCCGACGACTTCGAGCACTTCGTCGGCGCGGCGACCTGGCACGCCGGCTGCGGCGCACAGCATGCGGAGGTGGCCGCGGAGCGAGCGGGACGGATGGCCCGGTACGTCGCCCAGAAGCACGCCGACCTCGCGTGACGGGTGGGCGATGCGGTGCAGGGGGCGGCCTCTGAAGTAGGTGAGGCCACGGCCCTGTTGGAGTTCGAGCATGAGTCTGAGCGCCGTCGTCTTGCCCGCCCCCGACGCTCCGAGCAGCGCGGTGACATGGCCCGCGCGTGCCTCGAACGAGACGTCGTCGATGGCGGGCGGAAGGTCCTTGCGGGGGTTGCTGGTCAGTCCGAAGGCCTGGATCACCCGTAGCAAGATAGCGTGCTATATCCGGTTTTCCGGGCATCGCATGGCCCGCCCCACGAACGGGGAGCGGCGCTGTCCCCGGGCTCCCGTCGTCAGACCTCGGGCCGCAGCATCGGGGGGTTGAGCAGTGTGGCGCCGCCGGCTCGGAAGAGCTGGGCGGGGCGGCCGCCCTGGCGGGTGGTGGTACCGCCGGTGGGGACCAGGAAGCCCGGTGTGCCGGTCACCTTGCGGTGGAAGTTGCGGGGGTCGAGTGCCACGCCCCACACCGCCTCGTAGACGCGGCGCAGCTCGCCGACGGTGAACTCGGTGGGGCAGAACGCCGTGGCGAGCGACGAGTACTCGATCTTGGAGCGGGCGCGCTCGACGCCGTCGGCCAGGATCTGGGCGTGGTCGAAGGCGAGCGGTGCCACGGGCTCCTCGTCACGGCCGTAGCCGCTCTGTTGCAGCAGTTCGTCGACCGGCGCCCAGCGTGCGTAGCTCGCGTCGCCGCCGGCCCGGGGTGCGGGCAGGTCTGGGGCGAGGGCGAGGTGGGCGACGCTGACCACGCGCATCCGGGGGTCCCGCTTGGGGTCGCCGTAGGTCGCCAGCTGTTCCAGGTGAGCCCCGTTGTCCGGCGCGGGGACGGTCTGGTCGTGGGCGCGCAGCGCGGTCTCCTCGGCCAGTTCGCGTGCCGCCGCCTGCGCCAGATCCTCGTCGGCCCGGACGAATCCGCCGGGTAGCGCCCAACGCCCCTGGAAGGGTGGTTCGCCCCTCCGTACCGCCAGCGCGCACAGGGCATGGCGGCGCACGGTCAGCACGACCAGGTCCACGGTGACGGCGAAGGGCGGAAAGGCTGACGGGTCGTAGGGCATGCGGCGATCATAGTCGTCTGCCTGACGATAAACACTCCCTTCGTCGGTCGCTTCGGTGGCTGATCCACTTCGGTCCGGTATGGGTCTCGTCGGCCGCTCCTGCCCGTTCCGGTCCGCTCCCGCCCGGCGTGCGCCGGTGCGTCGTTCGAGGTCACACTCCCAATTGCAGGCCGTCGGCCGCCTCCTCGACCATGGCGAGGCCCAGCCTGCTGACCCGGACGGAGAAGGGGGCGCCCGCGACCCGCAGGCCCGTCAGGACGAGCTCGCCGAGGGGTGCGCTGTGCACGGGGCGGAGCGTGATCGTGCCCGCCGGGGCGTCGGGGCGGATGCCCGCGAGCGCGGTGGGGAGCAGCACGCCGGCCGCCGCCGAGGTGGCCGCCGGTCGACAGGCCGCCGGGTGCGGGAGGGGAGCGCTCCCGTCGGTGCGCTGCGCGCCGGCGTACATCTCGGGCAGCCGGTGGCCGAAGGCCTCGGCCGCCGCCAAGGTGCCCCGCAGTAGGGAGGCCGCCTCCTTCTCGTAGCCGGCGGCGGCAAGTCCTGCGACCGCGATCGCCGTCTCGTGGACCCGTACGGCGCCGCTGCGGTGACCGAAGGGGTTGTATCCGGCTTCCTTCGCGCCGAGTCCGCGCAGGCCCCAGCCCGAGTCCATGGCGGGGCCGCCGAGCAGGCGCGCGAGTTGCTCGGTCTGCACCTTGTCGAGCAGGCCCGGGGCCAGTTCGCCCCCGCCCAGCAGGCCGGTGTCCAGGAGGTGGACGACGGTCGCGCCCAGGTAGGGCACCAGGCTTCCGTCGGGCGCGCGGGCGGCCGCCGGCCTGCCTCCGCCCAGGTCGTCGATCCAGAACTCCTCCCGGAACGCCCCGCGCAGCGCCTGTGCCCACCGCCGCAGTTCGGCGCCGCCCGGTCTTCCGAAGCTCTGAAGGAGATCGGCGCCCAGCAGTGCCGCGCGGTGTGCGTGGGCCTGGGTCTCACAGCGGACGGGGCCGCCCGGGTGCGGGTCGTGCAGGTAGGTGCCGTCGCCCACGGTCGTCAGCAGCCAGGTCAGACAGCGCTCCGCCGCCGGCAGCAACTCCTCCGTCTCCTGCTCGGGGAGCCCCCAGCGGCGGGCCTCCGCGAGCAGGGCGGGGAAGAGGAGCGTGGCTTCCGTGCCGGTGCAGCCCGGCGGCAGATGAGGGCCCGCGTCCCGGCGCGGTCCCGGGATCATGCCGGACCGCGGTCCCGCGTCCCGGAGTTGGGTGCGCGCGAGGGTGCGCAGGGTGCCCGAGGCGAGTCGGGTGCCGAGAGGCAGGGTCATTCGGGCGGCGGCGAGCGCCTCGGCCGGGGCGAGACCGCAGCGCCACGGGGCTCCTGCCGCGAGGTGTGTGTCGGTGGGGTGGGCGGAGTCCCGTAACAGCAGGGCCTGGAGATCTTCGATGCTCGTCCGTAGAAGCGGCTCGACTCTGGGGTCGTCGCCCGAGGCGCGGGCGGTGGCGAGCGGGCTCGTCGCGGCGCGGCCCACGGCTCGGACGGGCCCCGCCGCGTCCGAGCGCACCCGTAGCTCCAGGCTCCGGCTGCCGCCCGCGGGCAGTTCGAACTCCCAGCGCAGCAGCCCCGCCGAGGCCAGCATGTCGGCGGGCGGCGGATCCGCTGTGACCGACGAGCGCCCGGTGGCGCCGGTCCAGCGCAGGCCCGAGTCGTGGACGCTGGCGGGCAGTTCGGGTCCTGTGGCGCCGGATGCGATCGCGGCCAGGTCGGCCAGGTCCGTGGCGAGGGCGACCTCGACCGGCACGCGCAAGGGGCGGAGGGACGCGCTGTGCAGCGTGATCCGCTCGGTGCCGTCCGCGTGCCGGATGCGTTCGACGACGACGTCCGGGTCCGGGCCCGCCTGCGGGGACGCGCGCAGCGTGCCCACGAAGCGGGCCTGGTCGGCGGCGGTCATCCGGGCCTGGACCGCGAGTGGTTCGCGTCCGGCGACCCGGACCTGGCAACGGGAGAGGACGCGCCGGCCCGCTCGGTAGAACCCCTCCAGTCCCTGGCCGGTCAACTGTCCTTGGTCTGTGGAGATGGCGAGGGCGGGGAGGGCGACGCAGATCAGGGTGGTGTGGGTGGGGGGTAGGTCGAAGGGTCGGCGGGGAGCCGGGAGACCGGACGGGCCGGATGGCCTGGACAGACCGGATGGGCCGGGCGGTGGCGGACCGCCGCGGGGTGGGTGCCCGGCGCCAACTCCTGCGGACCGAAACGCTGGTGAGTGCCGCCTCTGGTCTGCGGCTCGGGGAGGGAACAGGGGCGGGGGTGTGGACGGAGGTGGCGGCGAGAGAGGGGGCGGGGGTGCGGGCGGGAGTGGGTGTGGGGGCCCGCCCGAGCTCGCGGGCCGCAGTTCGGGTTCGGGTTCGGGTTCGGGACGGTCGGAACGGGCCGCGTGCGTCGGCAAGTCGGCGTCCGTTCCGGAGGGCAGCTCGGATCGGTCGATGCCGGAACGGTCGGCGGCGGAGGATGAGGGCGGAGTCGGCTCATACATGGGCGGCTTCTTCTGCTCTCTGTGCACCTCGGGCGTGTACGGCGCCGTAGGAGATCCGGACGGACGTGGGCGGTACTGCGGCAGGGCCCATCCAGGCGTTCCGCCACTCAGGTGAACGGACCCGGGCTCCTCCTGGTCACGCCCGGAGCGGCCCCAGCCGACCGAATGGCGGCGGTGGCCCGGGACGCCTCCGTCCACTCCCCCTCGCCGATCGCCCATCGCTCCACGATTGTCGTCGGTTCGACAGCACCGCCCTTTGCCCAGAAACCACCCGTTGCCCACCTGGCAGTTGCTCACCCCTTGCCCTCGACGCCGTCGTCCGCCAACGGTGCCCGGGGGCGCGGAACGTTAGCCCCGCTTCCGCGGCCGACCGACCGCGCCGGGCGAGGGCGGGAGCGGGCGCCGGACGTACGGACACGGCGTCGGGAGCGGGAGGAACCTGCCGGTGCGGGAGCGGGTGCGGGTGCCGATGCCGACGCAGGCCCGGATGCTGACGCCGCCCCCGGCCCGGCCGCCGGCGCAGATCCAGTCACCGGCACAGGCCCCGCCGTATCCCCCTCGAACGAAACCTCGGGCTCGCCCCGCTGCCCTCGCGCAACCACCCGCCCCCGCTCATGCCGTTCCGCGCGCAAGCAGCGGCGGATCGACTCCGGGTCCAGACCCTCGTTGCAGGCCTGGTGGAGCAGGCGGGCGAAGAGGTAGTCGGGGTCGGCGCCGAGGGCCATGGCGAGGGCTTCGCGGGCCTCCAGTTCGTCGCCGGTGGACCAGGCGACCCAACCCGCGAGGGTCAGGGGTGCCGCCGCGTGTTCGCGGTACGGGCCGACGCAGCGGCGGGCGAGGGTGCGCCAGAGCCGGAGTGCCTGGGCGGCGTCGTCGCCCTCCATCCATTCGGCCGCGCGGTCGCGAGTGGCGCGGTCCTGCAAGCCGAGGATCAGAGTGGCCGCTTCGTCGTGTCCGACCAGTTCGTCGTCGCGGAGGTCCGAGGTGAACGGGCCGGACATGGACGGGACTTCGGCCAGGCGGCAGATGATTCGGCCGGCCAGTTCCAGGGTCTCCCTGCCCACCTCCGTGCGGCTGACCTCGTCGAGGATCCTGGGGACCACGGCCATGTTGGCGGCGTCCAGGGCGACTTCCTGTTCCAGAGCCGCCGCGGTCTCCCAGGGCAGCAGCCTGGCGCGCAGTTCGCGAAGGGTGCCGCGCACCTGGAGGCCGGCGTAGGTGGCGGCCGCCGCCAGTACGGAGGTGCCGGGCAGGCCCATGGGCAGACCATCGGGCGGGCAACAGGCCTCGTTCGCGCAGCAGTAGGACCAGAAGCGGCCGTCCGAGATGCACAGGGCCTCGATCACCGGCACGTCCAGGTTGCCGCACTCGACGCGCAACTTCTGGGCCAACGGGCGCAGCCGCTCCATGACTTGGCGGCCCGACTCGCCGTCCGCCGGTTCCTGGCAGAGGTACGCGACCATCTGCTCGGGCTTGGCGCCCCTGCGTTCGCTGCCCGTCACCAGGCCGTGGGCCAACTGCCGGGCCACGGACGCCCAGTCGTCCGCGCCGGTCGGAATGCCGAGCCTGGCCCGGCCGCCGAACCTGCCGCGGGCGTCCTTGTCGTGCAGGGCGACCAGCACGATGCTGTCCTCCGGGCGGTACCCGAGGAGATACGGGAGGGCGTCCGCCAGTTCGGCCGGGGTGCGCAGGGTGACCTGGTGGTCGGCGCCGTGATGGTCGTATGCGCTCGGTTCGAGAGGTGGTGTTCCGTTTTCGGGGGATCCAGCGGTTTCGCCGTGATTCGTCATGCGCAGACGATCTCGCGGATCTTGATGTTCCGCTTTGTCCTGTGGATAACTCGGGCCAGGGACACGACAAGGCCAGGCCAACACCGCCCACGGCGCCACCAGTCACAGCGACACCGCCCACCACAAACCCGGTCCGGCCGGAGGGAGCCCACGCCACTTACCGCCCGTGGCGACAGCTCCCTCCGGCGACCGCTAGAGGGTGTCCTCCTACGACACGAACGGCTCGCCCAGTGCCTTGTCGAGCCGCGCTCGTCGTTCACCGATGCCGGCCGGGCCGGGGGTCGACATGGAGAACGTACGTCTGGAGCACTCCACGGGGCAGCCGACCGGTCTGGTGCGCCTCACCGTCGCGCAGGGGACCGCGGTCGGGGGTTGGAGGAGTCAGGAGTCGGTCGGGGCCGGCCGCAGCGTTGACCTGCGCCGCGGGGCTGACATGCTGGACCTGTGTGTCCGGGGATGGGCCCCGGACGGGTGTGGTTTACAAGAGTTGGGGGTCCGCATGGTCGCGGGTCGTGTACTGCGTTTCGACAGTGTGCGTGGTTATGGGTTCATCGCGTCGGAAGCCGGCGGCGAGGACATCTTCCTGCACGTGAACGATCTCCTCATTCCGGAGGAGTACGTGCGCTCCGGTCTCGTCGTGGAATTCGACGTGGAGAGCGGCGAACGAGGGCTGAAGGCGTCGAACATCCGCCTCCCCGACGGCGCCGCGCCGCCGGTGCCGCGACGGGCGCACGAGGCGGCGCCGAGGGCGGCGATGACCGACGAGGGCGGCCACGGGATGTGCGACGTGCTCAGCGCCGAGGAGTATCGGCGTGATGTGACGGAGCTGCTGCTGGCCGCGAGTCCGCTGCTGACCGCGGAACAGATCCTCGGCATCCGTTCCGCGCTGGTGAAGTTCAGCGAGGGCCACGGCTGGGTCGAGGACTGAGCCGCACTTCCAGATCACTTCCAGGTCACTTCCGGATCGCCTCCAGATCGGTAATACGCAGTTGAACCCCGCCCGGCGATTCTGTTCGACGGGCCGGATGCGAGTCATGTCCAACGAGGGGCTCAACGCCCTTCGCCCTGGGCAACGGCCAATCCCGGGCGGGCCGCCGTCATGCTGTGCCGAGCAGGTGGTGGACCGCCTGCTGTCCGCCGAGGGGCTGCGCCGCTCCAACATCGCCCACTGCCTGGTGCATTCGGGCGGCAAGAAGGTCATCTACGCCGTGCGGCTCAACCTCGGGCTCACCCGGCACGACCTGCGCCATACCAGCGGCGTGCGGCGCGACTACGGCAACCTGTCGGGCGGCTCCTTCCTGTTCTCGTTCGAGCGGCTGATGCGTGAACGCGTCGTGCGGGCGGGCGAGTTCGGGGTCCTGATGTCCATGGGACCGGGCTCCAACATCGAGGCATCGCTCGTCAGTGGTGAGGAGAATCCGGTGAACGACCACCTGAGACTGCGCATCGACGGCAGCCGGCCGCTGAGCGCGGAGACCGTCGCCGCGGTGGGCTCCGTGTGCGACGCTGCGGAGGACGGCGGGGCGCGGGCCCGGTCGTCCTCGAATTGACCGGCAGTCCCGCCGGGCCCCGACTGGACAGACGGTGTGACGGTCGGGCTCGTCAGCAAGTGGCGCGCTCTCTGCGCCGGTTCGAACGGCTGCCGGCGGTCACCGCCGCCATAGCCGACGGCGCGTGCTGCCGCGCCGCTTTGGACGCACTCCTGGCCACGGATCTCCGAGTGGCGACCCGCTCCTCCCTCCGCCTGCCCGCCCTGGACGCCACGACCTGGCCCGGCATGGCCCTCCACCGCCTCGCCCAACAGGCCCCCGGCATCGCCTCCATCCGCCGCGCAACCCTGTTCGGCACCCCGGTCGACGCGGTGGAACCCTGACCCTGCACCTGATTGAAGAGGTCGCGGACGACGCCGCGAGCGCGGCCGCATCGGCGGCAAGCCTGGCGGCCGGCGTCAACGGCCCCGAAATGGCCATTCGCCTCCAACTCACCCCGTACGCCGTCCCGCTCACTCCGTCCGCAACGCCCGAGCCGTCCCCGTCCGAGCCGCCCACCCCGCCGGCAGCAGCGCGCCCGCCGCCGCGATGACCACGCCGCCCAGGGCGAGCAGCACCAGGATGCCGGGACCGTAGACGTCGATGTCCGCGGTCGGGATCTCCGTGCCGGTCGAGCGGCCCATCGCCGGCATGACGAGGTGGTGCAGGGCCACACCGAGCGGGACGCCGATGGCGCCGGCCACCAGACCGGTGGCGGCCACCGAGGTGAGCACCATGGTGACGGTCTGGCGCGGGCTCATCCCCAGCGCCTTGAACACCCCGACGTCGTGGACCCGTTCGCTGGTGTCGAGGACCACCGTGTTGAGGACGCAGAGGCAGGCCACGACCACCAGCATCGCCGTGAGCATCGCGATCAGGGACTGCATCACCACGATGACGGTCGAGGTACGGGCGTCGTCGGAGCTCGTGGCGACCCCGCCGATCTTCTTCAACTGGGTGTTGAGCCCGTCGAGATGGTCGCCCTTGTCCTTGCCCGAGGCGAGTTCGACGGTGAAGTGATCCAGCTTCACGTCCGGCACGATCTGCGCCACCGACGCGGCGTCGGCCCGTACCGCCATGCCCTGGTCGCCGAGGTCGAAGATCTCGCCGACCAGCTTGAGGCGCACGCTGTGGCCTTGGTCGGTCAGTGTCACGGTGTCGCCGATCTTGGCCCCCGTGGCCTGCAGGAAGCGGGCCGGCGCCACCGCCTCGCCGGGTGCGGAGAACCAGCGCCCCGACACCATCACCTGACCGGCGCCCTTCGCGTCACCCTCGTAGACCACGAGCGGTGTACCGGCCTTGATGCCGGCGACGCTCACATACGTCTTGCCGGTGCCGAAGTACGACCCCGTGCCGGACTGCGCCTTGATCGCCGCCGCGACCTTGGCCGGGTCGGCCGGCTTCACATCGTCCTGCGGACCCGTCGTCGTCCCCGGCGCGCCGCGGCCGTCCTGGTCGTCGCGGGCGGTGGCGCCGCCGTCCGCGCGGGAGTCCGTCCCGGGCACCGTGCCTTCGTCGCCGCGCGTCGGCGCCTGACGGTCGCCGGCTCCGCCGCGCTCCGGCGCCCCGGGCCGTCCCATGGTGCTGACGGTGACGTCACCGACCGAGTCCGGGTTGCCGTGCGTCTGGATGGCGAACAGCGAACTGCCGAGGCCCACCGCGAAGGTGATCGCGAGCGCGCCGAAGCCGACGGCGGCCGCGGTGGTCGCCGCACGCGCCGGTCGCGCGAACGGTGTCGCGAGGCCGAGGCTGACGGAGCGCGGTACCGGCAGCCGGGCCAGCAGTCCACGGACGTGTCGCCCGCGCTCCTCGCTCGGTGTGCGGCCGACGTTGATGGCCACCGCTGTACGCAGCCGGGCCGCGCGCATGGCCGGGCCCAGTGCGGCGGCCACCACCAGCGCCAGTGCCGCGAGGGGTACCAGGATGTCGATCCACAGTGGGATGGGCAGGGCGCTCGTGCCGTACGCGGTCTCGACCTCGTTCAGCATCGGGATCGCCAGCAGGTTGCCGACGACCACGCCCAGCAGCGCGCCGAGCGAGGCCGGGATCAGGGCCTGTCCGACGTACGCCCGGCCCACCTGCGACGGCGTGAAGCCGATGGCCTTGAGGATGCCGATCCGCCGGGTGGACGCGACGACCGCGCCGCTGACCACGATGGAGATGATGAGCACCGACATCGCAAGGGCGATGAGCGCGAACGCGCTCACGAACGGGACGAACGCCGAGACGTTGTTGTCCGCGATCTGCTTGACGTCGAGCCACGACTGCGCACCGCGCAGGGCGCCGTCGGGCAGCCCCGCGGAGACGGCCTTCTTGCCGGCCACGACCGCCGACTGACTGTCGGCGTCGTCGAAGCGGTACAGCATCTGGTAGCTCGAGTCCGCGCCGGACGCGGCCAGTCGGCTCAGCTGTGCGGGCAGCACCCAGGCATCGGCGCTCTCGCCGACCGACTCGGCGATCCCCGTCACGGTCAACTCCGCTTTACCGTCCGGGCCGGTGGCCTCCACCTTGCTGCCCGCCGCGATGCCCGGGGTGCGCGCGCTGGTCTCCAGCACGATCTCGCCGGACTTCGTGGCCCACTTGCCCTCGACGAGGTTCACCTGGTCCACCGGCTGGTCCGCCTCGGCGCGGCCGACCACCGTCACCGGCGGCGGGTCGATGCCCGGGGGCCCGCCGCTCGCCGATTCCAGCCGCAGCGAGGCCACGGGGAACGGACCGGCCGCCGCGGCCACGCCGTCGGCGTCCGCGGTCGCCGCCAGTTGCGCCGACGACACCTTCGTCGCGTCGAACTCCGCGCTGAGATGCGCTCCGTGCTGTTTGGAGAAGGCCTGCTCGAACGGCCCCTGCGAGGCCACCAGCAGCCCGGCGCCGAGCACCGAGGCCGCCACCGCGAGCAGCGTGGTCAGCACCATCACGACGGTCTGGACCCGGCGCCGGCCCACGCCCGCGCGGACCACGCGGGCAAGCGCACCGCCTCCGCCGCCGCTCGGCCCGGTTCTGCCGTCCTGGACGCCCCCTGGGGGCGGGGACGCGATCGCGCCGGGCTCCGCGAGTCGGGTGCTCGTCGGGCCCTCCGGCCCCAGCGCACTCATCGGGCCACCTTCGGCATGCTGTGCGCGGTGTCCCGGGCGACCTGTCCGTCGACCAGTTCGACGGTCCGGGTCGCGCAGGCCTCCGCCAGCGACAGGTCGTGGGTGACGAGCATCATCGTCTGTCCGTCCGCGTTGAGTTCACGCAGCAGCGCCTGTACGTCCGCCCCCGACGCGGAATCGAGTGCGCCGGTGGGTTCGTCGGCCAGCAGCAGCGCGGGACTGTTCATCAGGGCCCGGGCCACCGCCACCCGCTGGCGTTCGCCGCCGGAGAGCCGGCCGGGGTAGGCGTGCCGGTGCCGGGCGATGCCGAGGTAGCCGAGCAGTTCGTCGGCTCGGGCCGCGGCCCGAGCGCGGGGCATGCCCGCGAGCTGGGCCGGCAGCAGGACGTTGTCGGCGACGGTCAGGTCGTCCAGCAGGTTGAAGAACTGGAAGATCATGCCGATCCAGGCCCTGCGGTACTTGGCGGAGCCGGTCTCGTTCAGCTCGTCCACCCGTACTCCGGCGACGGTCACGCCGCCCTGGGTCGGCCGGTCGAGGCCCGCGACCAGGTTCAGCAGCGTCGACTTGCCGCTGCCGGACGGGCCCAGCACGGCGACCGCCTCGCCGGGCTGCACGTCCAGTGTCAGCCCGGACAGCGCGGGCGGGCCCTCGTCATACGCCTTGCTCACGTCACGCAGTTCGATGAGCGGGTCGATCAGGTCCCTCACGGCGTCTCCAGGTGTGCCAGATCTCGGCCAGTACCCGAAAGCTAGGTGTGAGGGGGCCCGCGCCGCGTCGGCCGCTGTGTCGAAGGTTCCTACCGTGTGTGGCGGAGACCCGGCGGCCTCATCCCAGCGACGTAGTCGAGAGGTTGAGACCTGACCGACTCGTGGACTGATCCCCGGAGTGCGCCCGCTTGCCACAATGGAGCCGTGAATTCAGCGAGGCGGATCCTTCGACGCCGGCCGTTCCCCGGGAGGGGGCTGCGGACAGGCGTCATGCAGTCGTACGGTGGCCGAGGAGCCTCGGTGCTGCGCGCCACCGGCATGCCGCCGCGGCGCTCACGCTGGACCTGGATCGCCGATGTGCTGCTGGCCGTGGTGCTCGCGGTGGGTACGGTCTCCGCCGACCTGGGCCGCTCGACCTACGACGACCGGCCGCGGGCGCCGCGCGTCACAACCTCGGCATCGGCATCGGCATCGACTCCGGCCTCCGCGGCGCCGGCTCCCCCGATCCCTCCGCGCGAGCAGGACTCCACGCCCGCTCAGCAGACCGACCGGAAACTGCCCCCCGCCGAGCCGTGGGAGCTGGCGCTCGCCGTGCTCTCCGCGGCCCCGCTGGCGCTGCGCCGGCGGTATCCGCTGGCCGCGTTCTGGGCGGTGCTGGCCGCCACCGGGCTGTTCCACCTCGGCGAGATCACCGAGGACGCGGCGGTGTTCACCTTCGCGAGCGCGCTGATCGCGGCGTACAGCGCGGCCACGTACAGCCCCTACCGCGTGCCGGCGCTGGTCAGTCTGGCGGCGGGCGGTATCGCGTTCGGCACGCTGTCCCTGCTGCCGGAGATAGACCGTGGTCTGATCCCGCTGCTGGTGCTGCTGCCGGTGGCGCTCGCCGCCAACCTGATGCACGCCTGGCAGCAGCGGGGCCGCGCCCAGCAGGAGGCGACCCGGCTGGCGGTCGAGCGGGAACGCTCGCGTATCGCACGGGAGTTGCACGACGTCGTCACCCACAATGTCAGCATGATGACGATCCAGGCCGGCGCCGCGCGCAAGACCCTCGACGCCTCCCCCGACCAGGCCCGTGAGGCACTGCAGGCCGTCGAGGCGGGCGGCCGGGCCGCGTTGGCGGAACTGCGGCACGTCATGGGGCTGCTGACGATGGCGTCGGACGGGCCGGACCCGGCCGCGACGGCGGACCTGGCGCCACAGCCGGGCCTGGGCCAACTGACCGAACTGACCGGGCGGGTGCGCGGCACCGGCGTACCCGTCGAACTGTCCGTCACCGGCACCCCGACCCCGCTGCCCGCGGGCGTGGACCTCGCGGCGTACCGGGTGGTGCAGGAAGCGCTGACCAACGCCGTCAAACACGCCGCCGGTGCCACGGTCACGGTGTCCGTGGAGCACGCTCCGGGCGAGTTGCGGGTGGCGGTCGAGGACACCGGCGGGCAGCGCAGGTCACGGGTCGGAGGCAGCGGTCGCGGCCTGATCGGACTGCGCGAACGGCTCGCCCTGTACGGCGGTACGCTGTCCGCCGGCAGCCGCCCGCACGGGGGCTTCGCGGTCCTGGCGATCATCCCGGTGGAGGTCGAGTGAGCACCGAGGCACAGCACACCGACGACGGCATCGGGCCGCCCCGGGTGGTGATCGCCGACGACCAGGCACTCGTCCGCACCGGCTTCCGGATGATCCTCGCCGCGGACGGCATCGACGTCGTCGGCGAGGCGACCGACGGCGAGGAGGCCGTGGCCGTCGCCCGACGCACGCTCCCCGACGTCGTGTTGATGGACATCCGCATGCCGGGCACGGACGGCCTGGAGGCCACCCGCCGCATCCTCGGCCCGGACTCCCCCTCGACCCCGCCGCGCGTCATCATCCTGACGACATACGACCTCGACCAGTACGTCTACGGGGCCCTCGCGGTCGGCGCCAGCGGCTTCCTGCTCAAGGACGTCACCCCGGAGCACCTCTCCGCCGCCGTGCGCCTGGTCCGCTCCGGCGACGCGCTGCTCGCGCCGTCGATCACCCGCCGTCTCGTGGAGCGCTTCGCCATGCCCACGGGGCGTACGACCACGATGCACCGCGACCTGTCCACGCTCACGCGCCGTGAACTGGAGGTCCTCGAGTCCCTGGCCCGCGGTCTGAGCAACGCGGAACTCGCCGCCCGTTTCCACCTGAGCGAGGCGACGGTGAAGACCCACGTGACGCACATCCTCGCCAAACTCCAACTCCGCGACCGCGCCCAGGCCGTCATCGCCGCCTACGAGACGGGCCTGATCACACCGGGCTCCCTGGAGACCCCGTCGGCGGGCTGACGGTCCACCGGGACCGCCAGGCCCACCAGATCCACCAGATCCACCAGCCCAACTAGGGCCGATCTCCTGGCTGTTCAATGCCTCGCCCCCTCCCCCTGCGCGCCGAAGCTCAGCCCGCCACCGCGAGGACCAACGGAAGCACCGGCCCGCTGCCCGCCTTCCGCAGCAGTCGGGCGGCTACCGCGAGGGTCCAGCCGGAGTCGCTGTAGTCGTCCACGAGGAGGACGGGACCGGGCGAAGCGGCCAGCGCCTCGGCCAGTTGATCAGGTACGGCGAAGGCGCCGGACAGCGCCTTGACGCGTTGCGCGGAGTTGCTGCGGCGGGCCGCGTGCTCACCGCCCGGTCCGGTGTACGCGAGGGCGCCCAGGAAGGGGAGGCGGCCGACGGTCGCGATGCCCTCGGCGAGCGAACCGACCAACTGCGGGCGGGCCAGCGACGGTACGGCGACGACTCCCACGGGCCGCGCGGAGGCGTCCGGACCGTTCGACGCCCAACCGCCCGAAGAACGCGCCCAGTCGGCGATGACGTCCACCGCGGCCCGCAGCGCGGCCTCGGGGACCGGCCCGTCGGGGGCGTGCTCGGCCAGCAGCGGGCGCAGCCGGTTGCCCCAGCCGATGTCCGAGAGCCGCCCCAGGGCCCGCCCGGTGGAGCACTGCTCTCCGGCCGCGATACGGCCCTTGAGGTTGATGCCCAGCGCGGGCAGCCCCGTCGGCCACATCCGGCGCGGCTCGACCTCCACACCCGGCCGGTCCAGCTCCTTGGCCGCTCCCGTCAACGACTCGGCCGAGACGGAGGGATCTGCCCACACACCCGCGCAGTTGTCGCACCGGCCGCACGGAACCGCGCCCTCGTCGTCCAGTTGACGGCGCAGAAACTCCATCCGACACCGGTCCGTACTCACGTAGTCGCGCATGGCCTGCTGCTCGGCCGCCCGCTGCCGCGCCACCCACGCGTACCGCTCGGCGTCGTAGGCCCAGGACTCGCCGGTGGAGATCCAGCCGCCCTTTACCCGCTTGACCGCCCCGTCCACGTCGAGCACCTTGAGCATGGTCTCCAGCCGGGTGCGCCGTAGATCGACTTGGGCCTCCAAGGACGGCACGGACAGCGGCCGTCCCGCGTCGGCGAGGGCCGAGAGGGTCTGTCGTACCTGCGTCTCGGGCGGGAAGGCGGTGTCGGCGAAGTAGCGCCAGATGGCCTCGTCCTCCTTGCCCGGCAGCAGCAGCACATCGGCGTGCTCCACCCCGCGGCCGGCGCGGCCCACCTGCTGGTAGTAGGCGATCGGCGAGGACGGCGAGCCGAGGTGGACCACGAAGCCAAGGTCCGGCTTGTCGAAGCCCATGCCGAGCGCCGAGGTCGCGACCAGCGCCTTGACGCGGTTTCCCAGCAGGTCGGCCTCGCCCTGCAGCCGGTCGGCGTTCTCCGTGCGACCCGTGTAGGAAGCCACCGGGAAGCCCCGCTGGCGCAGGAAGGCGGTGGCCTCCTCGGCGGCGGCGACCGTGAGGGCGTAGATGATCCCGGAGCCCGGCAGCTCCTCCAGGTGCTCGGCGAGCCAGGCCAACCGGTGCGCCGCGTCCGGCAGTTGGACCACGCCCAGCCGCAGGCTCTCCCGCTCCAACGGACCGCGCAGCACCAGGGCCTCCCCCGCGCCGGTGCCCAGTTGCTCGGCCACGTCCGCGGTGACCCGGGCGTTGGCGGTCGCGGTGGTGGCCAGCACCGGGACGCCCGGGGCGAGTTCGGCGAGCATCGCCCGCAGCCGGCGGTAGTCCGGCCGGAAGTCGTGCCCCCAGTCGGAGATGCAGTGCGCCTCGTCGACCACCAGGAGGCCGGTGGTGACCGCGAGCTTGGGCAGCATCTGCTCGCGGAAATCGACGGAGTTGAGGCGCTCCGGACTCACGAGCAGCACGTCGGTCTCGCCGCGCTCGACCTCCTCGTACACGGTGTGCCACTCTTCAGGGTTGGCCGAGTTGATGGTGCGTGCCCGGATGCCGGCCCGCTCCGCCGCCTCGACCTGGTTGCGCATCAGCGCCAGCAGCGGCGAGACGATGACCGTCGGGCCGGAGCCGCGCCGGCGCAGCAGCGCCGTGGCCACGAAGTACACCGCCGACTTGCCCCAGCCGGTCCGCTGCACCACCAGCGCTCGTCGGCGGTCCTCCACGAGAGCGGACACCGCCTGCCACTGGTCCTCCCGCAACCGCGCGGAACCCCCCGGGTCGCCGACCAGCTCGGCGAGGATGGCATCGGCTTCGGCGCGCAGTTCCAGTTCGTCCATACCCCCATGCAACCCGATGCCACTGACAATCGGCGACCGCACCGCTCTGGACCTGCCACAGTCGAACGGTGTACGAACACATGATGAACGGTCGTCTCACGCATCGCGTAGGGGATCACCGGGTAGGGATCTAAGTCGCATCCCGCCAGATTTCGGTCTCTGGCCCCAATTGCTCGTTGCCGCATCCCAGTTCGACAGCAAGAATTGAACTCCGCTCCCCGCATGGCTCGCCCGTGATCCGGTAGGGCTCTGCCGCGGTGTGCGCTCCCCCGATTCAGACCCCGCCCGCAGTGTGGGCGCGTAGCCGAAGGGAGGACCGTGACCTTCGGATTCGCTCCGTCCTCCGCGGCATCCACGTCGACGTCTGCCGACCTGTCCGCCGCTTCCGCCAACCCCCTCGCCCGCATGCTGGAACCGGCGGAGTGGACTGCCGCCGGAATCCCCCTGCTGCGCAATCCCCGGGAGGTCGTCAGCGGCCTCCACTCCCGGCATCGCCCGGGGCCGGCGACCGCCATCGTTGCCGTGCTCGACCCGGACGAGCGACTGCGGGCCAGCGCCTCCTTCACCCGCCGCCCGGCCCCGGCAGACGGCTGGATGTTCCGCAACGCGCTGCTCTCCCAGCTGCGCCGGGTCATCCCCCACGACCTGCGGCGCCGCACCCCGATCCGCACGGCCGTGCTGCTCTACTGCCGCGACGGCGACGCCCGGTGGACCGAGGAGGACGGCGCGTGGATGTGGGGCCTGCGGGACGCCTGCACGCTGCACGGTCTGCGCTGCGGGGCGTACATCACCCTGACCCGGGACGGCTGGCAGGTCCTGGGTGAGGGGCGCGGTGGTCGCCGCCCCAACGCGGACTCGACGCCGGAGCCCTTCGCCCTGTCCGAGGCGCCGCCCCCGCTGCCGCGCACCGGCGGTGCCGCCTCGGAGGTACTGCGGCGCGCGGCGGCCCGCTGAACGCCGAGGAAACCGACGGGCCGTGCCGATCGCACGGCACGTCCCCCTCGCGCACCTCACACCAGCGCCCATCTCACACGGGACGGCCCGTCGACCGTCCGTGCACGCCGAAGCGCCCACCGTGCGATACCGCCACAACGACGCCCTCGCCGCTCCGGTATGTGTCCTCGCGGACCTACCGGAGCGGACTCAGAGGCCCGCGCCCAGCAGCGAGTTGATCTGCTGCGGGTCACCGCAGACGACCAGCAGGGCACCGGCCCGGGCACGGGCCAGCGGCAGAGCGGTGGCTGCGGTCGCGGCGGAACCGCCGTTGACGGCGACCACGACCACGGGACGCGACACGGCACGTTCGGCGACGGAGGCGTCCGCGTAGAAGACGTCGTCACCCGCGTCGTGCTGCGCCCAGTAGGCGGCCTCACCGAAGGACAGCTCGTGGGCGGCCCACGGATGCTGCTCACCGGTGGTGATCACCAGCACGTCACCAGGGGCACGGCCGGCGTCGAGGAGAAGGTCCACGGCCTCCTCGGCGGCGTCGAGCGCGCCCTCCGCCGAGGCCGGGATCAGCTGGATCTGGGGGGTCGCCGAAGACGCGACGGGCGCGACCGGAGCGACCGGCCCCGAGGGGTCGGGCTTCGGCGCGGCCACGTCTCGCGGCGTACGTTGCGCCGGCGGCGCAGGCCGGAGCGGACCGGGACGACCGGGGCGCGCCGATCCCATGGGACGGGGACCGGGTACGGGACGAGGGGTCTGCGCGGTACGGCCGCTGGCCGGCGTGGCGCGGGGACCCTGGGCACTCTCGTGAATCTGAGGCTCCTCGGGAATGAGAGGCATGGGCTGATTTCTATCAAACGTTGGTGCGACTCGCGTCAGCGGGTGGCACACGAGTACGAGCGGAATCATCAGAAGTCGAAGCCGAGTTGCCCCTCGATCTCCGGAACGCTTCCGTCCGCCCAACTGCGGGCCTTCTTCAGGTGCCGCCACTGGGGCAGCGCATCAAGATACGCCCACGACAACCGGTGGTACGGGGTGGGGCCCCGCTCCTCCAGTGCGGCCTTGTGCACGGGTGACGGATACCCGGCATTGTCCGCAAAACCGAAGTCTGCATGGTCCATACCCAGTTCGGCCATCATTTTGTCGCGCTGAACCTTGGCGATCACCGACGCCGCCGCGACGGCCACGCAGGACCGGTCGCCCTTGATCACGGTACGGACCTTCCAAGGCACCCCGAGGTAGTCGTGGTTGCCGTCGAGGATCACCGCGTCGGGTCGGACGGGCAGGGCTTCCAGAGCACGCACCGCGGCCAACCGCAGCGCCGCCGTCATGCCCTGTTGGTCGATCTCCTCCGGAGAGGCGTGACCCAGCGCGTACGAGGTCACCCACTGCCGGAGTGTCTCGGCGAGCACGGTCCGCCGCTTGACGGCGATCAACTTGGAGTCGGTGAGTCCATCGGGGGGCCGGCGCAGTCCGGTGACGGCCGCGCAGACGGTGACGGGGCCGGCCCACGCGCCGCGCCCCACCTCGTCGACACCGGCAATGACCTTGGCTCCGGTCGTGGCGCGAAGAGAGCGCTCGACAGTGTGAGTAGGGGGTTCGTACGGCATGGCGAGCTAAGCGTACGCCGCCGGGATCACCCTGCGACACCCCGGTTTCCCCAAGTGGCGGCACGGCCCTCTCGGCACATGCTCAACCGGCGTCGGGCCGCAGCAGCGGAACCATCAACTGGTCGACCATTTCCTCCAGATCACGATCGCCCCATTCGCTTCCGCTCATCTTGGAGCGGTACATCATCATGGCCGGCATGGCATCGATGACGTAGCTGTTCGCCGCGTCGGCCCGCACCTCCTTCCGCTCGATTCCACGGGTGATGACCTCCCGGAGCAGGTTGACGGTCGGTTCCACGATCCCGTCGAAGATCACGCTGTGGAAGCGCTCCGCCTGCACCGGATCGCATTCGTGAATCACCGACCGGACCGCGAACCCGGGCCGCGAGAACATCGCGTTCCGGGCCGCCCGGCACAGCGCGAGCAGATCCTCCCGCACGCTGCCCAGGTCCGGGGCGTCCTCGAAGCGCGGCAGCCCGGCCCGCAGCGCGTCGGCCACGAGATCCTCCTTGGACGGCCAGCGGCGGTAGACCGCGGCCTTGCCGGTCTGGGCGCCGGCGGCGACGCCTTCCATGGTGAGGCCGTTCCAGCCGACCGTGCCGAGTTGCTCCAACGCGGCCTCGAGGATCGCGCGTTCGAGCACAGCTCCGCGCCGACGGAGGGAGGCCGCCTGAGCGGGGGCGGCCGTCCAGCGCGAGGTAACCATCTGAGTTTCTCCAGCAAAAAGGGGAGCGGGGATTTCGGCTGCGGGTGCGTGCAGACGGGGGCGCGGGTTGGGTGCGGGTGTGCGCCATGTGGCAGCGACGGGGGACCCGCCACATAACTCCAAGATAAGTGAACGCTTGCGTTCACTAGTGGGGACTCACTACCGTTGCCACGACAGTGAACGCCAGCGTTCACTAAAACTCTCGTGGGGGACCCATAGTGACAACCTCTCCTGTGCTCCAAGAACGGAAGCCCGGTGCCGCTCGCCGGGACGGGCATCCCGGCATAGCGCTCGCCGTCATCGCGGCCTGCCAACTCATGGTGGTCCTCGACGCGACGATTGTGAACATCGCACTCCCGCACATTCAAAACGCTCTCAAGTTCAGCACCACCGACCTCACCTGGGTCGTGAGCGCCTACACGCTGACCTTCGGCGGCCTGCTGCTTCTCGGCGGCCGGGCCGGCGACATCCTCGGCCGCCGCCGGGTCTTCATGTCCGGCATCCTGCTCTTCACCTTCGCCTCCCTGCTCGGCGGTCTCGCCCAGGAACCCTGGCAACTGCTGGCCGCACGCGTCCTGCAGGGCGTGGGCGGTGCGATCGCCTCGCCCACGTCGCTGGCGCTGATCACCACCACGTTCCCCGAAGGCCCCGAGCGCAACCGCGCGTTCGGTGTGTTCGCCGCGGTCTCCGCGGGCGGCGGCGCCATCGGCCTGCTGGCCGGCGGCATGCTCACCGAGTGGCTCGACTGGCGCTGGGTCCTCTTCGTCAACGTGCCCATCGGCGTACTGATCGCCGTGCTCACGCCGATGTACATCAACGAGTCCGAACGGCACACCGGCCGCTTCGACTTCCCCGGAGCGCTGACCTCGACGTCCGGCATGGCAGCCCTCGTCTACGGCTTCATCCGCGCGGCGGACCAGGGCTGGCGGGACACCGTGACGATCGGTTCCTTCGCGGCGGCCGTGGTGCTGCTGGTCGGCTTCGGGCTCGTCGAGTCCCGGGCCAAGGAGCCGATCACCCCGCTGCGGATGTTCACCGACCGCAATCGCTCGGGGACGTACGTGATCATGCTGTGCCTGGCCGCGGCGATGTTCGGCATGTTCTTCTACATCGTGCTCTTCGTGCAGAACGTGCTGGGGTACACCCCGATCCAGGCCGGTCTCGCCTTCCTGCCGGTGACGGTCGTGATCGCGCTCGGCGCGGGGCTGTCGCAGCGGTTCCTGCCCGTACTCGGCCCCAGGCCGTTCATGCTCGTGGGCTCGACGCTCGCGATGATCGGGCTCGCCTGGCAGACCCTCATCAGCTCCGACAGCTCCTACGTCGGCGGCGTGCTCGGACCGATGCTGGTGTTCGGCTTCGGCATGGGCCTGAACTTCGTGACGCTGACGGTCACCGCGGTCTCCGGAGTCTCCGCGCACGAGGCGGGCGCGGCCTCCGGACTTCTCAACGCCATGCAGCAGGTGGGCGGTTCGCTCGGTCTGTCCATTCTGACGACGGTGTTCGGCTCGGCCAGCAGGGACGAGGCGAAGAAGCAACTGCCCTCCTTCCTCACCGACAGCTCGCCGGAACAGAAGGCGGAGTTCACCAAGACGCACCAACTCCCGGCGCCCTGGGGGCACGAGGTCCTCGCCCACGGCATCTCGACGGCCTTCATTCCGGCCGCCGCGATGGCCGTACTCGCCCTGGCCACCGCCTGGTTCGTGATCCGGGTCCGCAAGAGCGACCTGGAAGCACTCTCCGGAACGGCGGGTCCCACGGCCGCCTGACCCGGCCGAGCCCGCGAAGGACCGCGGATGGCCGGACCTCGTCCGGGGGACCGACGGCGAGGACGCCGGTCCGGCCAACCGCCCCAGCCGGAACAACAGGCACAACGGCACGAGCAACACAAGCAACACGCGCAGAAACTCCATGACCACCCCCCGGCCCCTGACCCCTGGCACATCACCCGCATGTGCGGACCCATACGCCGCACAGCATCTGCCAGCACAACGCCCGGCCGGTCACGGAGAGTTCCCGACGAACACAGAGAGTTTTCACGACCGGAGAGGGACGCGGGACACTGCAGGGCGCCGCCACTCGACAGGCCACCACCCGATCCGTCGGCAGCCGTTATTCCGCCGCCGGCGCCCAGTCCGGCAGCGCCTCCGTCCGCTCCACCCACTCGACGGGCGGCGCCCCCGCCTTCCCGGCGGCGATCACCCCGCCCACGATCGCGCAGGTCGTGTCCACATCACCGCCGACCTGTGCGGTCGTCCAGAACGCCCGCTCGAAGTTCCCGAGGCCCCGAGCCGCCGACCAGAGCGCGAAGGGCACGGTGTCGTGGGCGGACGTACGACGGCCGCAGCCCAGTACCGCCGCGACGGTGCCCGCGTCGCGGTAGTCGAGCATGTCCCGGGCACGGCGCAGTCCGGCGCCGACGGCGCTCTTCGGGACGAGCGCCACGACGCCGTCCAGGAGCTTCTCAGGGCCCGGCGGGCCGTCCGGGGCGCCGGCCAGCGCGGCGGCCGCGGCGACGGCCATGGCGCCGACCACGGCCTCACGGTGCTGGTGCGTGGGGTACGCCGAGATCTCCGCCTGGTGGACCGCCTGCTCCGGGTCGTCCGCGTACCAGGCGCCCAAGGGGGCGATCCGCATCGCCGCACCGTTGCCCCAGGATCCCTGTCCGTTGAAGAGCTGGGCGGAGAGCTCGCGCCAGTCGCCGCCCTCCCGCACGAGCCGCAGCAGCCGGTTGACGGCGGGGCCGTACCCCCGGTCGAAGTCGTGGTGCACGGCGAAGGAACGGGCCAGGGCGTCCTGATCGATGCGGTGGTGGGCGGCCAGGACGGCGACCACGGAGCACGCCATCTCCGTGTCGTCCGTCCACTGCCAGAGGTCGGAGGGCAGCTCGCGGCGCTGCAGCAGCGGGTAGTTCTCCGGCACGAAGAACTGCGAACCCAACGCATCCCCGACCGCCAGGCCGCGCAGACTGTTCAGGGCGCGATCCAGGCGCCCGCTGGGAGAGAAGTCAGAGGTCATGTCCCTCTGACCCTATCCGGTGACCCCGTACGGCTCCGGATCCCGCCATCGATCGAACGGCCGGTCCATCACGTACTTGCCGTCGTCCCCGAGCACCAGCATCCGCATCTCCGCGTTCCCCGGGTTCGACAGCGACTCGAACTCGGCGACCGTCCAGTGGAACCAGCGCATGCAGAACAGCCGCATGGCGAGCCCGTGCGTCACCAGCAGCACGTTCGTCGGGTGGTCGGCGGCCTCGAAGCTGCGGTACAGGCTCTCCAGGAACCCGCCGACCCGGTCGTACACGTCGGCGCCGGACTCGCCCTGGGCGAAGCGGTAGAAGAAGTGACCGTACGCATCGCGATAGGCCTTCTGGAGGCGTACGTCGTCGCGGTCCTGCCAGTTCCCCCAGTCCTGCTCGCGCAGCCGGGGCTCCTCGCGCACCCGTATGAGGTCGGGGTCGAGGTGGAAGGCGCGCAGGGTCTCGTGCGTGCGGCGGTACGGGGACACGTACACGCTGACGCGCTCCCGGCCGAGCACCTCGCGAATCCGTTTGCCGGTCTCCTCCGCCTGCTGCCAGCCGCGCTCGGTCAACGCGAGCGCATGGTCGGGCTCGCGCTCGTACACGGTGTCATCAACATTGCCCGTTGACTCTCCGTGCCGGACAAGGATGATCCGCCGTGGTCGTGCCATGCCAAAACCCTAGATCGGATGGGAGCAGATCGAGCACTCGTACGGGCTCCATACGGCGTAGGTCACACAATTCCCGCACCATGCGCCCCACAAGAGTGCGTGTGTCACGCGTCCAGTCTCAGACCGTCCAGGTCGGCTCCAGCTCCACGATGTCGCCCGTGAGGGCCGCCACGTCCGCCTCCGTCTGGGCGCGCAAAGCAAGCCGCTCCACCCGTTCGGTGCGGTACTTGCCGTGTTCGGCGGCCTGCCGCCACATGGACAGCACCAGGAACTCGTGCCCGGGCGCCTCGCCGAACAGCCCGCGGATCATGCCCGGCGAGCCGGCCATGGCGGGGTTCCAGACCTTCTCCTGCATCAGCGTGAAGTTCTCCACGCGCTCCTCGTGAATACGGGCCAGGGCCACCCGCACCAGATCGGCGTCCGTGAAGCGCGGTTCGAAGCCGGTCTTCACATCGAAGCGGTAGTCGAAGAGCTTGACCTGGGCATCTTTGAAAGTCCCCGCCTGGGCCGACGCCAGCCGATCGTGCGAACGGGCCATGAAGGAGTCGTAGAAGGCGCGGCTCTCCCAGAACGCGAAAACGTGCGCCACGCCCTGCCTCTGCCGACTCCACCCACCACCCTGTCCCCGAAACCCCGGCTCCCCCAGAAGCCCCGCCCACTTTCGCTGCCCGCGCTCGAAGCCGCGGCGGTCCACCACGGTGCAGCGAATCCACTTGACCAGCACCGCGCCATCGTAAGGCCACGGAGCGTGGCGCCGGTCACGCTCGGGCGGACAGCTCGTCCGCACACGGACACGCGCGCGTGGCAGGATGGACAATCGGCCCTGTCCGCCCGGTAGTTCGGGCCGCAGAAGGCACACGGGAAACGGGGAAGGGGAAGTCTGGTGAACGGCCTCAAGAAGGGCATCCGCAAGGTCGAGGTCGGGCTGAAATGGGATCCGAGTCCCACTGGGGAGCCACCCACCGATCTGGACATCGTTGCCGCGACCTACTTGGAGAGCGATCCGTACGGCGTTCCCTCCTATGTCGTGTATTTCGACAGCAGGTCCCCCGACGGCACCATCTATCTCAACCGGGACAGCAAGGACGGCAAGGGCTTCGGCTGGGACGAGGTCATGACGCTGGAGCTCGACCGGCTCAACAGCCGCTACACGCGCGTGGTCGTCGGCATCGTCATCCAACAGCCCTCGACGCACCGGACCTTCGTCGGCGTGATCAATCCGGGGCTGCGCATCCGCGAGGGCTACACCGTCCTTGCCGAGGACGACTTCGGTGACGTCCTCGGGTCGACGGCGGCGGCCGTCGGGGAGTTCGTGCGTGAGGACTCCGGCACCTGGACGTTCCGCCCCGGGATCCATGGCTTCGAGGACGATCCCGCGACGTTCATCAGAAGCATGGGCCAGGCACACCAGCCCTGACCGAGGAACGGCGACGCAAAGAGGAGGGGCACCGGCCAGGTGGCCGGTGCCCCTCCTCTTTAAAGATGTGGTGTCACGGACTGCCTGTCAGGCGGGACGGGTCCCGCCCTCCGTCAGCTGCAGCCGCTGGTCGAGCCGCAGCCCTCGCAGATGTAGCAGGAGCCGGCCCGCTGCATCTTCGTACCGCAGGAGAAGCAGAGCGGGGCGTCGGCCTGGATGCCCAGCTGCATCTCCACCAGCTCGGCGCTGGTGTGCGCCTGCTGCGGAGCGGGCTCGGCCGCCTCGACCTCGGCCTTCGGCGTGGCGACGGCCTTCAGCTCCTGGGTCCGCGGCGCCGACTGGGCCAGGCCCTCGACGTCGACCTCGTCCTCGGACGGCTCGTACGAACCCGTCTCCAGGTGACGCTGGCGCTCCGGGGCGGAGTGGATGCCGAGCGCGGACCGCGTCTCGAAGGGCAGGAAGTCGAGCGCCAGGCGACGGAAGATGTAGTCGACGATCGACTGCGCCATCCGCACGTCCGGGTCGTCCGTCATGCCGGCCGGCTCGAAGCGCATGTTCGTGAACTTCGAGACGTACGTCTCCAGGGGCACCCCGTACTGGAGGCCGACCGAGACGGCGATCGAGAAGGCGTCCATCATGCCCGCGAGGGTTGAGCCCTGCTTGGACATCTTCAGGAAGACCTCGCCGAGACCGTCGTCCGGGTAGGAGTTGGCGGTCATGTATCCCTCGGCCCCGCCGACCGTGAAGGACGTCGTGATGCCGGGACGGCCCTTGGGCAGGCGCTTGCGGACCGGGCGGTACTCGATGACCTTCTGGACCGTCTCGCGGATGGTCGCCTCGGCCTTCTCGGTGACCTCGACCTTCTCCTTCTCCTTGGTCTTGGCGGAGAGGGGCTGGCCGACCTTGCAGTTGTCGCGGTAGATCGCGAGCGCCTTGACGCCCATCTTCCAGGCCTCGAAGTAGACCTCCTCGACGTCCTCGACGGTCGCCGTCTCCGGCAGGTTGACCGTCTTGGACAGCGCGCCGGAGATCCAGGGCTGGATGGCGGCCATCATGCGGACATGGCCCATCGCGGAGATGGAACGCTCGCCCATGGCGCAGTCGAACACCTCGTAGTGCTCGTGCTTGAGGCCCGGGGCGTCGATCACATTGCCGTTGTCGGCGATGTGGGCGACGATCGCCTCGATCTGCTCCTCCTGGTAGCCCATGCGACGCAGGGCCTGCGGGACGGTGCCGTTGACGATCTGCATCGAGCCGCCACCGACCAGCTTCTTGAACTTGACCAGCGCGAGGTCGGGCTCAAGTCCGGTGGTGTCGCAGGACATCGCGAGACCGATGGTGCCGGTCGGGGCGATGACGGACGCCTGGGAGTTACGGAAACCGTTCTTCTCGCCAAGACGCAGCACGTCCTGCCAGGACTCCGTGGCGGCGGCCCAGATCGGCGTGTCCAGGTCGTCCGCGCGCGGGGCTGTGGTGTTGGCGTCGGAGTGCTGCTTCATGACCCGCAGGTGCGGCTGCGCGTTGCGCGCGTAGCCGTCGTACGGGCCGACGACCGCGGCGAGTTCGGCGGAGCGCTTGTACGACGTGCCGGTCATCAGGGAGGTGATGGCACCGGCGAGGGCACGGCCGCCGTCGGAGTCGTACGCGTGGCCGGTCGCCATCAGCAGGGCGCCGAGGTTGGCGTAGCCGATGCCGAGCTGGCGGAACGCGCGCGTGTTCTCGCCGATCTTCTGGGTCGGGAAGTCCGCGAAGCAGATGGAGATGTCCATCGCGGTGATGACGAGCTCGACGACCTTGGCGAAGCGCTCGACCTCGAAGGACTGGTGGCCCTTGCCGTCGTCCTTGAGGAACTTCATCAGGTTCAGCGAGGCGAGGTTGCACGACGTGTTGTCCAGGTGCATGTACTCGCTGCACGGGTTCGAGCCGTTGATGCGGCCGGACTCCGGGCACGTGTGCCACTGGTTGATGGTGTCGTCGTACTGGATGCCCGGGTCGGCGCAGGCCCAGGCGGCCTCGGCCATCTTGCGGAACAGCTGCTTGGCGTCGACCTCCTCGATGACCTCGCCGGTCATGCGGGACGTCAGGCCGAACTTGTCGCCGTTCTCGACGGCCTTCATGAACGTGTCGTTCACGCGGACCGAGTTGTTGGCGTTCTGGTACTGCACCGACGTGATGTCGTCGCCGCCCAGGTCCATGTCGAAGCCCGCGTCACGCAGGGCGCGGATCTTCTCTTCTTCCTTGACCTTGGTCTGGATGAAGTCCTCGATGTCGGGGTGGTCGACATCCAGGATGACCATCTTGGCCGCGCGGCGGGTGGCGCCACCGGACTTGATGGTTCCGGCGGAGGCGTCGGCGCCGCGCATGAAGGAGACCGGACCGGAGGCGTTGCCCCCGGAGGACAGCAGCTCCTTGGAGGAGCGGATCCGGGAGAGGTTCAGACCGGCTCCGGAGCCGCCCTTGAAGATCATGCCCTCTTCCTTGTACCAGTCGAGGATCGACTCCATGGAGTCGTCGACGGCCAGGATGAAGCAGGCAGACACCTGCTGGGGCTGCGGGGTGCCCACGTTGAACCACACGGGGCTGTTGAAGCTGAAGATCTGGTGCAGGAGCGCGTACGCCAGCTCGTGCTCGAAGATCTCGGCGTCGGCGGGCGAGGCGAAGTACTTGTAGTCCTCGCCGGCCTTCCGATACGTCTTCACGATGCGGTCGATGAGCTGCTTGAGGCTCACCTCGCGCTGCGGGGTGCCCACGGCACCGCGGAAGTACTTGCTGGTGACGATGTTGACCGCGTTCACCGCCCACTCGGCGGGGAACTCGACGCCACGCTGCTCGAAATTGACCGAGCCGTCGCGCCAGTTGGTCATGACGACGTCACGACGCTCCCACTCCACCTCGTCGTGGGGATGCACGCCGGGGGTGGTGTGAATACGCTCGATGCGCAGTCCCTTGGTGGTCTTGGTGCCCTTCGTGCGGGAACCTCGCGCCGGACCGCTCGCCGTCTCTGTCATGCCGCCTCCCTGTACAGGCAAAAACGCCCTGAAATGCCACGATGTTCCCGTGGCAGAGTGTTTGTCTGGTGTCGCGGCCGCCAAAACGCTCATGGCTCCGCGACAAGTCCTGGTCCACCGCCGCCCGGCCGGACCCGGGGTCTGTGCCCGGTTCCGGCCCGCCGGTCAGTCGGCGGAGTGGGCGGGCACGGGGACCTGAACAGTCCCTCCGGACCCGCCGTCGTCCTCTTGGCTCCCCGATTCCGCGTCTTCGTCGTCCGCGTCGGGGCCTGGCGTCTCTTCCCGCAGTTCCACGATCGCGGCCTCGAAGTCCTCGAGCGAGTTGAACGCCCGGTAGACGGAGGCGAATCGCAGATAGGCGACGAGGTCGAGCTCCTGCAACGGGCCGAGTATGGCCAACCCGACGTCATGGGTGGTCAGTTCGGCACTTCCGGTGGCCCGCACCGCTTCCTCGACCCGCTGGCCGAGCTGGGCGAGTGCGTCCTCGGTGACAGGTCGTCCCTGGCATGCCTTGCGCACACCGTTGATGACCTTGGTACGGCTGAAAGGTTCGGTGACTCCGGACCGCTTCACCACCATGAGCGAACACGTCTCCACGGTCGTGAAACGACGGGAGCAGTCCGGACACTGGCGGCGCCGGCGGATCGACGTGCCGTCGTCGGTCGTACGGCTGTCGACGACACGGCTGTCGGGGTGCCTGCAGAAGGGGCAGTGCATGGTTCTCCCAACCCTCCTCACAGCAGACTCAATGGCCTCGCCGGGCCCTTTGGACCCTCGAAGCAGCCCCAAGCATAGGCGATCGCCAAGCGTTCGAGGACCCCGGGGACCACAACTTCTGGGCTGCTGTCGCAATCCAACCACTAGATGTGGGGATTGGCTCGCCAAACACGCCGAACGCGCGTGTCGCGGACGTATTGGCATGTGCCGTACGCCTGTACCCGCCACGCCGGAAACGGGCGGGCACGACCGTACCGCTGCGACACATGCGGAGATACCGTGGGCGCCACACGGAGAGGACGTGCGACTCCCGCACAGATGGGGGCCGGTACCCGGTTGACGGGATGCCGGGTGGCAGACTGGGCCAACAACCCACGAGGTCACCACCCCGGCGGTGAAGAGCACGAACTCGGGCCCTTGGTCCGCCAGGAAGCGCGTCAGCCATACACCCAGACACATGATCAAGTCAGGTTATCCACGGTTTTTCACTCGAACGTGTGTTTGGCGCAACCTTTCGAAAGCAACTACCGTTGTCCAGCAGGGAGACCATCGAGAGGGGCCGACGTGACCACCACCGCAGACAGTGCCACCATCACTGCCCAGGACCGCTCCCAGGGCCGACTCGAGCCGGTGCATGCGATGAACGAAGCCGTGAATCCCGAGGGACACAAGCGTTCCCTACCAGGGCGACCGCCAGGCATCCGGGCCGACAGTTCAGGGCTCACCGACCGGCAGCGCCGGGTGATCGAGGTCATCAGGGACTCGGTGCAGCGACGCGGATACCCGCCGTCGATGCGGGAGATCGGACAGGCCGTGGGCCTGTCCAGCACCTCCTCGGTCGCACATCAGCTGATGGCACTGGAGCGCAAGGGCTTCCTGCGCCGTGACCCGCACCGCCCGCGCGCGTACGAGGTGCGCGGTTCCGACCAGGCCGCCTCCGCGCAGCCCACCGACACCGCCGGCAAGCCCGCCGCGTCGTACGTCCCCCTTGTGGGCCGTATCGCCGCCGGTGGCCCGATCCTGGCCGAGGAGTCGGTGGAGGACGTCTTCCCCCTCCCGCGCCAACTGGTCGGTGACGGTGAACTGTTCGTCCTCAAGGTCGTCGGTGACTCGATGATCGAGGCCGCGATCTGCGACGGGGACTGGGTCACGGTCCGCCGCCAGCCGGTCGCCGAGAACGGTGACATCGTGGCCGCGATGCTCGACGGCGAAGCCACCGTCAAGCGCTTCAAGCGCGAGGACGGCCACGTCTGGCTGCTCCCGCACAACTCGGCGTACGAGCCGATCCCCGGCGACGACGCGACCATCCTGGGCAAGGTGGTGGCAGTCCTGCGGCGCGTGTGACGGCCGCGACGGGCGGGCCCTGACGGCCCGCTCCCTGACCGGGCCCCGGGACCCCTGCGCCGGTTCCGGGGCCCTGTGCGTCGGCCTCCGGCGGTCGGCGGATCCCGGCCTTCGGTGGTCGATGGATCTGGATCGGGGGTGGGGGGGGGGGGGGTGGGGCCCCCCCCCCCCCCCCCGCCCCGCCGGCGGGCCCCCCCCCCCCCCCGGGGGGGGGCTGGCCGGAGCCCCCCGCCCCCCCACCGCCCCCCCCCGCC
>NZ_JARXVH010000011.1 GCF_029892565.1 Streptomyces pseudovenezuelae
GAAATGCTGGCGAATCTTCCGTCACGCCCGGTGCAGCCCGAACCGCATGACGTCAATCACCAAAGCCGTCCTCACCCTGGAGCGGCACCGCTGAAAATGCTCATTAACACGTCGTCTTGATCTTGTTGTTGGGTTCGCCGGTCAGGGCGAGGACCCGGGCCTGGAGGATCACGAGGGCCGCGGGTGGGGTCGTCGCGGGTGAGATGGCGATCCTGTGGGCCTCGAGCAGCCTCCTGTTTTTCAGGAGGGTGCGGTGCATGGCCGTGCGGCTGCTGCCGAACAGTACGGCCAGGGGTTCCGCGGCCAGCGCGAGTCGCAGGTGGAGCACGGTGGCCAGGACCTGTTCGGGGTAGGTGAGCCGGGGCGGGCGGCCGCACTGGGTGTCACCGTCAGGGGCCAACGTTGCGGTGAGGTCGCCGAGTTGGCGGCGGGACATCCCGGTCAGGGCGGGATCGGAGAGCAGGGCTTGTTCCCACTTCGCGGCAGGCGCTTGCGGGGCCCGCGCCGCTGGGATGACGGGGCATGCCTGGGGGTGGAGGGCATAGTTCCAGTCACCGTGGAATGCGTGCCGGGTCAGTGGCAGGGCGGCCATCTCCGCGTCGCCGATTTTCACGCCGGTGGGGTAGCTGTTGGTGTCGAGGTCGGCCTTCACGCGTAGTCCAGTGCGGGTGGTGGTCGCCGCGATGCTGTTCACGATGACTTCGTGGCTGGTCAGCGGGCGGCCGCGCCAGTTCATGGTGATGTGGGAGAACAGCCGGTGCTCGATCTTGTTCCACTTCGATGTGCCCGGAGGCAGGTGGCAGACGGTGATCGTGAGCCCGGTTTCGGTGGCGAGGCGGGCGAGTTCTAGTTTCCAGGCCCGGGTGCGGTAGCCGTTGGAGCCACCCGCGTCGGCGGTGATCAGCAGTCGTGTTGCCCGCGGGTAGGTGGGGTGGCCCTGGCCGTGCCACCAGCGGCGGATCGACTCCACGGCGAATGCGGCTGTGTCGTGGTCGGTGCCGACGTTGACCCAGCCGGTGTTCGCCGCCAGGTCGTAGATGCCGTAGGGGACGGCTTTGCCCAGTTGCGGGTCGGCGAAGTCGTGGACGCCGACCAGTACCGGATCGCCTCCCGGTCGCCACTGGCGGCCGCTGTTCTTGAACTCTCCGACGAGTTCCTTCTTCTTGGTGTCCACGCTGATCACCGGCTGGTCGGCATCTCGGTGTTCGCGGGCTTGCTCGTTGAGATAGCGGAACTGGGCGTCCCGGTCGCCGTGTTGGCCGCCCTCCAGGGTTTTGGCGCCTGCCTGCAGGCTGAAGCCTTCCTCCCGCAGCAGGTCGGCGACGGTGTCGGCACTGACCTTGTGCCCGGTGCGGGTCAGTTCCCGGGCCAGAGTGCGGGTCGACTTCACCGTCCAGCGCAGCGGCGACATCGGATCTCCCCGCTCGTCCGGCTCGACCAGCGCCAGTAGTGATGGACGCAGTCCCGGGTCGAGATCCGCGACCCGTTTGCGTCCTCCGCCCAACCGCCGAACCCGGCCCAACGGCTCCTCGCCGGCCTCAAGTTCGAACACGCCCTTGCGGACCGTCGTCGCACTCACCGCTGCGGCCTGCGCGACGGCCCGGACGCCACCATGGCCCAGCATCCTGGCCTCCGCGGCCATCAACAACCGTCGTTGCCGCTCGTCCAAGTGCGGGAACAACACCGCGAACTTCACGGCAAGTTGGTCACGAGTCTCGTCCGGGATGCGCACACCACAACAACGATCACCAGAGCTGGAAGCAACACTTTGATTCGCTGCAAGCCCTAAGGGATGTCCCGTAACTGCTGGCAGACAGCCGGGCTCAGACTGCGTCGTGGTCTGTTGCGGCGGCCCAGCGACGGATGTGCCGGTCGGGATGGGCCTGGGCGGATGCGAGTGTGCTTTCAAGCAGTGTGTGCAGGCGTGGCGGGTATGCCGCGCGGGAGGTAGGCAGGCCCAGCAGCACACGGTGGCGCATCCGCAGATCGGTGGCCTCGGCGAACACCCGCATGGAGGCTTCCAGCCAGGCGTCCTTGATGTCTTGCGACTCGTCCAGGGCGGGATCACGTACCCCACCGGGTCCGTAGGCTGGGGACCGATCTGCGTGCAAAGGCACATGGGCGCAGTACCAGGCCCGTACGGCACCCGCTCGCTCAGCATCCGTGCCGATCCGTAGATAGTCGACCAGTGCTGCCATGACACGGCGGCGTCCGAATGCGTAGACCGCTGGCTCGACGAACCAGCGGCAGAAGCTGGGATCTGGGTCGTGTACGGCTGCTGCCATCAACGGAGCGAACAACTCCTCGGGCAGAGTTGCACGTTCGAGCAGCGGCTTACGCACCGCATGGGCGAGGTGGCGGGCATGCTGGTCGTTCGGCTTCATGGCGATGTCTTCGACACCCAGCAGCCGAGCCACCTCTGTCGCAGACATCAGGAATGAACACGGTTTTATGCCGCTCTGTTCGTCTTCGGCCACGACAGCATTCTGGACTGGCCGCGTCGGCAGGCATAGCAGTGTTGGCCGCTGACCCTTGTACGGAAGGGCACTCGCTCGGCTTCCTGCCCGGGGTGGAACGATCACGGTGTGGCTGGTGTGATCACGGCGTCGGCGCCGTCCTGGATGGCTCCGTTCACCGGGCTGAGCCCGCGCCACTTTGGCGAGTTGGTGACCGCGATACGGCGGGCGCAGGCCACCGATCCGCGCCGTGGTCACCCATGGAGCCTGTCGCTTGAGGACCGCATCTTGCTGGTCACGGCGTACTGGCGCACGAACTTGACGATGCGGCAGCTTGCCCCGTTGTTCGGGATCTCCAAATCGTCCGCAGACCGGATCATTGACCACCTCGGAACGATGCTCGCGCTCCAGCCGCGGAAGCGGTTCCGCAAGGACACCGTGCTCATCATGGATGGCACCCTGGTGCCCACCCGCGACCACACGGTTGCCGAGCAGTCGAAGAAGTATCGGTATTCAACCGCTCATCAGGTGGTCATCGATGCCGACACCCGCCGCATCGTCGCGGTTGGCCGGCCGCTGCCCGGCAACCGGCACGACTCCCGAGGGTGGGAGGAGTCCGGCGCCAAAGCCGCCGTCGGCAACACGATGACGATTGCCGACGGCGGCTACCAGGGCACCGGTCTGGTCATTCCACACTGCCGCCGCAAGGGCGAAGAGCAGGCCGGGCCGCACGACGGCAGCGAGAGCGGCAGCGTTGAGTCCCATGGCGACGCGCACGGCCTCGTTCGCGTCCAGCCACCCCATCAGCCCGGTGCGCGGGGTGGCCGGCAGCGCTGCCCGGATGGACGGCTGGAGGGCCATGACCGCGGCGGTCACCGCGACGGGCAGCGGGCAGCGGGCAGCGGGCACACGGTGGCGTACCGCTGTTCGTAGCCCTGCACCACGCGGGTATACACAGGCGCGGTGAATGCCGGGGTGAACAAGCCGCGTTCCTCCCTACTGAGTTCACGCCCGGCCATCAGCGGCTCCGTCGACTCCAGTAAAGCCGCCAGCTGCGCGGCGAACTCCAACGACAGCGCCTGGCTGACCAACGCCGACCGGCCGCTCACCGGCTACGAGCGGATCTTCGGCACCCTCGGCACCGCGCGCTCCCCGCGCACCCGGGGCGCGATCGACGCCGTGTCGGCGATGGCCGCGCGCGGTGAGCTGACCGTGCGGGACCTCCAGCGACAGCAGTTCGCGAACCAGGTCACCATCGGCGGACTGGCGGCCGGAGACACGGCACGCGCGTGTGCCGCCCTGCCCGGCGGTATCGCCAAGGACAAGGACGGCAAGGAGGTCGACGTCTCCGCGGCCTGCGCGGTGCTCAGTTCCTGGGACCGCACCGCCGACACCGGCAGCCGGGGAGCACTGCTCTTCGACCGCTTCTGGCGCCGACTGAACGTCCTGGTGCCCAGCGCCCAGCGGTGGAAGGTGCCGTTCTCGGCGGCCGACCCGGTCCACACGCCGAACACGCTCAACACCGACGCGCCCGGCTTCGCCACGGCCCTCGCGGACGCGGTGACCGAACTGCGGGCGGCCGGCATCCCGCTCGGCTCCACGCTCGGGGAGCACCAGTTCGTCGTACGGAACGGCAAACGCATCTCCGTCCCTGGCGCCACGGAGGCCCTCGGTGTGTGGAACAAGGTCGAGCCGGTGTGGGACCCGACGCACGGCGGGTACACGGAGGTGACCACCGGTTCCAGCCACATCCAGGCGGTGGGCTGGAACAGCAGCGGCTGCCCGGTGACGCGCACACTGCTGACGTACTCCCAGTCCTCGAACCCGAACTCACCCCACTACAGCGACCAGACCAAGCTGTTCTCCCAGGAGAAGTGGGTGACCGCCCGCTTCTGTGAGAAGGACATCCGGTCCTCGCCCGCGCTGCGGGTGGTGAAGGTGACCGAACGCCGTTGACGACAACGGGGAGAGAAGCGGACATGGCCCGCACGCGAGCACGACGAGTCCGACGGCACGCGCCGCCGGTGCTCGGCGCGGCGGTGGCCGATCTTGGTCGCTACGACCATGTGGACGCCGTGTCCGTGGATCTCCCCGCCGGCACCGACGCCGTCGGGTTCACCAGGCTGGTCCTCACCAGCACCCCGAGGTGGGCGAGCCGACTGCTGGCCGTGCGCGACCGGGCCGTGGCGCCCTTCGGCCTCAAGACCCGGGAGCGTGTGCGCTCGGCGGACGTCCGGATCGAACCCGGTCGCAAGGTGGGCCCGTTCCGGCTGCTGACGGTGGCCGCGGACGAGGTGCTGTGCGGAGACGACGACAAGCACCTCGCCTTCCGGGTCTCCTTCGCCCTCCGCCCGGTGTCCTACGGCACCGGGCTGGAGGGCGTCTGCACGACGGTCGTCCGGTTCGAACGGCCCGTCGGCCGCCTCTACTTCAGGGCCATCGAGCCCTTCCATCACCTGATCGTCCGAGCCATGGTCGGCAGGGCCGTCCGTACGTGAGGCCGGCGGGAGACGGCGTGCGAGCCGGGGTCACACCGGTCGCGTACGCCCCTCCCAGTACGGATCCCGCAACCGCCTCTTGTACAGCTTGCCGTTGGGGTCGCGGGGCATCTCCGTGATGAAGTCGACGCTCTTGGGCCGTTTGTAGCCTGCGAGTTGCTCGGCGCAGTGGGCGAGGATCGAGGCGGCCAGCTCGGGGCCCGGCTCGTGGCCCGGGGCCGGTTCGACGACGGCCTTGACCTCCTCGCCCCAGTCGTCGTGCGGGATGCCGAAGACGGCGGCGTCGGCGACGGCGGGGTGGGCCAGCAGGGCGGACTCGATCTCCGCCGGGTAGATGTTGACGCCACCCGAGATGATCATGTCGATCTTGCGGTCGCGGAGGTACAGGTAGCCGTCCTCGTCGAGGTAGCCGAGGTCGCCGACGGTGAAGAAGTCGCCGATGCGGTTCTTCTTCGTCTTGGCCTCGTCCTTGTGGTAGGCGAAGCCGCCGGTGTTCATCTTCATGTAGACGGTGCCGAGTTCACCGGGCGGGAGCCGGTTGCCGTCGTCGTCGAAGACGGCGAGTTCGCTGATGGGCCAGGCCTTGCCGACGGTGCCGGGCTTCTTCAGCCAGTCCTCGGCGGTGGCGAAGGCGCCGCCGCCCTCGCTGGCCGCGTAGTACTCCTCCACGCAGTCGCCCCACCAGTCGATCATGGCCCGTTTCACATGGTCGGGACAGGGCGCGGCGCCGTGAATGGCGTGCCGCATGGACGAGACGTCGTACGTCCGCCGGACCTCCTCCGGCAACGCGAGCAGCCGGTGGAACTGGGTCGGGACCATGTGCGTGTGCGTGCACCGGTGGGCGTCGATGACGCGGAGCATCTCCTCGGGCGTCCACTTGTCCATCAGCACCAGCCGGTGCCCGATGTGCAGTGAGGCGCCCGCGAACTGGAGCACGGCGGTGTGGTAGAGCGGCGAGCAGACGAGGTGGACGTTGTCGCCGAACGGCTTGATGCCGAAGATGCCGAGGAAGCCGCCGAGGTAGGCCTCCTCGGGGCTCTTGCCGGGCAGCGGGCGGCGGATGCCGCGCGGGCGTCCGGTCGTACCCGAGGTGTAGTTCATGACCCAGCCGAGTTCGCGGTCCTCGGGCGCCGACTCGGGCTGTCCGTCGAGGAGTTCGGCGTACGACCGGAAGCCCTCGACCGTGCCGACGGCGTACCGGTGGCTCGCCGGGAGTCCGGCCTCCTCAGCCGCGTGGCGGGCCGGTTCGGCGAACCGCTCGTGCGCGATGAGCACCTTGGCGCCGGAGTCCGCGACGATCCAGGCGATCTCCGGGCCGACGAAGTGGTGGTTGATCGGGACGAGGTAGAAACCGGCCTGGCTGGCGGCCAGATACGCGGTGAAGGACTCGACTCCGTTGGGCAGCACGACCGCGAAGGCGTCCCCGCGGTCGAGTCCCGCGGCGCGCAGGCCGTGGACGAGCCGGTTGGCGGCGGCGTGCAGCCGTCCGGCGGTCCACTCCTCGCCGTCCGGCGCGATGAGGACCGTGCGGTCGGGGGCCTCGGTGGCCTGGGCCCAGAAACCGGCGGGGGGTGTGCTCACTGGCCGCTCCTTCCGGCGATGCGGTTGATGCGGTCCACGGCCTGCTCGAAGCCGCGGGTGAGGTCGTCGAAGACGGCCTGGACACTGCGTTCGCTGTTCATCCGGCCGACGATCTGGCCGACGGGCGTGCCGAGCAGCGGATCGACCTCGTACTTCTGGATGCGCGAGACGGCATCGGCGACCAACAGCCCCTGCAGGGGCATGGGGAGGGTGCCGGGTCCGGCCGGGTCGTCCCAGGCGTCGGTCCATTCGGTACGGAGCTGACGTGCGGGTTTCCCGGTCAGCGCGCGGGAGCGGACGGTGGCGCCCGAGTCGGCGGCGAGCAGCTTCTCGATCAGCTTGGGCGAGGGCAGTTCGGCCTCGGTGACGGTCAGCCAGACGGAGCCCAGCCACACCCCCTGCGCGCCCAGGGCGAGGGCGGCGGCCACCTGCTGACCGCTGCCGATCCCGCCGGCGGCCAGCACGGGCAACGGGTCGACGGCGTCCACGACGTCCGGCGTGAGCACCATCGAGGCGATCTCGCCGGTGTGGCCCCCGGCTTCGTAGCCCTGCGCGACGACGATGTCGAGGCCGGCCTCGGCGTGCTTGACCGCGTGCCGGGCGCTGCCCGCGAGCGCGGCGACCAGTACGTCGTGCTCGTGGGCGCGGGTGACCACGTCGGCGGGCGGGGAACCCAGGGCGTTGGCGAGCAGGCGGATCGGATAGTCGAAGGCGACGTCGAGCTGGTTGCGGGCGACCTGCTCCATCCACCCGGTGATGCGCCAGCCGGACACCTCGCCCTCGGCGAGCTCGGGCACGCCGTACTTGGCGAGGGTGTCGACGACGAACTGCCGGTGTCCTTCCGGGATCATCGCCTCCACGTCCGCCTCGGTGACGCCCTCGACCTTCCTCGCCGGCATGACCACGTCCAGGCCGTACGGCATGCCGTCGACGTGCGCCTCTATCCAGTCGAGGTCGCGCTTGAGGTCGTCGGGTGCGGTGTAGCGGACCGCTCCGAGCACACCGAATCCGCCGGCCCGGCTGATGGCCGCGGCGACGGCGGGGAACGGCGTGAAGCCGAAGACGGCGTGCTCGATTCCCAGTCTGTTGCTCAACTCGGTCTGCATGGGCGCAGAATGCCGCAGTCCGCCGGACGACGGAAGACCTTTTCTGATGCTCCGTCAGATTTCTTGTGGCGTCAGCTCGATACGCCCATGTGCTGGGTGCCGATGACCGCCAGCAGCCGAAGCGCCTCGTCGGACGGCGAGCCGGGGGTGGCGGTGTAGATGACGACGCGCTGGTCCCGGTCGGTGATGTCCAGGGCGTCGCAGTTGACGGTGACCGGGCCGACGACGGGGTGGTCGAAGGTCTTGCGGAGGGTGGGCCCGCCGCCGGCCACCTCGTGGTCGGCCCACAACCGGGCGAACTCCTCACTCCCGGCGAGGAGTTCGCCGATGAGTTCGGTCACCTCCGGGTCGTCGGGGTAGCGGGCCGCGGTGGCACGCAGTTGGGGTACCGAGCTGCGGGCGAACGCGTCCGAGTCCGAAACGCCGTACAGGCGGCGGCCGTTCGGATGCGGTCCGAGGAAGACGCGCCGAACCAGGTTGCGTTCGCGGCGCGGCAGGGCGGAGAAGTCCTCCATCAGGGCCGCCGCGAGGTCGTTCCAGGCGATGATCTCCAGCGTCGCCGAGGTCACGAACGCCGCGGCGAGCGGCAGCCGGTCCAGTAGGTCGAGGATGCTCTGCCGGACCTCGCGCGAGGGGCCCGGCGCGGGTGCGGGCGGTGCACCGGCGAGGTGGTGCAGGTGGTCGCGCTCGGCGTCGGTGAGGCGCAGCGCGCGGGCGAGCTGGGCCAGCACCTCGCGGGAGGGATGGGGGCCGCGGGCCTGTTCGAGGCGCGTGTAGTACTCGGTCGAGATGTACGCCAGCTGCGCCACCTCCTCGCGGCGCAGCCCCGGCGTACGGCGGCGCGGGCCGCTGGGCAGGCCCACGTCGGCGGGGCTGATGCGTTCGCGCCTGCTGCGCAGGAAGTCCGCCAGTGCTCGTCGGTTCACCTCTCCAGTGTGCGCGTGCGCCGGGGCGGCCAGCCAGGTACAGCCGGTGCCTGGATAGGGCCCGCGGCCGGCCACAGGCTCGACGGCATGAACAACACACCTCACACGACACCCGACACCACCACCGGCCTGCTCGACGGCAAGGTCGCGTTCATCACCGGGGGCGGCCGCGGCATCGGCGCTGCCGCCGCGCGGCTGTTCGTCCGCGAGGGCGCCCGGGTGGTCCTCGCGGCGCGCACCGAGGCGCAGCTCAAGGCGGTCACCGAGGAGATCAGGGCGGCCGGCGGCACCGCCGAGTACGTGCTGTGCGACCTGGCCGACGGGGACAGCGTCCGGGCCGCCGTCGAGCGGACCGTGGAGCTGTACGGCCGGCTCGACGTCGCCTTCAACAACGGCGCCACCACCCAGCCGCCCGGCCCGCTCGACGAGCTGTCGGAGGCCGACTTCGACCGGGTCAGCGCCGTCAACCTCAAGGGGCCGTGGCTGTCCATGAAGGCGGAGATCGCCGCCATCCGCGCCACGTCCGGGCGCGGCGCGATCGTCAACAACTCCAGCGTCGGCAGCCTCGCCGCCAACCCCGAGCTGCCCGTGTACGGCGCGGCCAAGCGTGCGGTCAACAGCCTCACCGCGTCGGCCGCCGCCACATACGGCCGCGAGGGCATCCGCGTCAACGCCATCGCCCCCGGGCTCACCCTCACCGAGATGGTCGACGAGTGGGAGCGGGAGTCCCCCGGAGTGATCGACCGGATCTCCATGCTGAACCCACTGGGCAGGCCTGCCGACCCGGACGAGATCGCACAGGCGGCGGCGTGGCTGCTGAGCGACCGGGCTTCGTATGTGACCGGGGTGATTCTGGCGGTGGATGGGGGGCTGCGGGCGTGAGCGTGGCAGTCAGCGGAGGGCTGCGGGCGTGAGCGTGGCGGTGGCCGCAGTGCTACGGGCGTGAGGGTGGGCGCGGCCGGGGTGTGCGGGGCGATTCGGATGCCGCGAGCCGCTGACAGGCTCGCCCCGTCTGAGTCCCGACCGCCACGTTCGGCCGCCTCGGCCCCGCCACACCGCCCCGGGCTTCGATCGCCCGCGTTCGATCGGGGCGCACCGTTCCATCGAACCCGACGCGGCCCGGCACTCACCCCCGGCGCGCCTCCGCTCGGTCCCTCCGCGCCGGCCCCCGGACCCGACCCGCGCGCCGCCCCTCATCCACCGTCGCCCTCCAGCACAGCCATCGCCGCGTTGTGCCCCGGCACTCCGCTCACCCCTCCCCCACGAACCGCGCCCGCCCCGCACAGCAGCACGTTCGCCTGTCGGGTCTCCACGCCCCAACGGCCGGTGTCCTCCTGGGCGTAGGGCCAGGACAGTTCGCGGTGGAAGATGTTGCCGCCGGGCAGGCGCAGGTCGCGTTCCAGGTCGAGCGGGGTCTTCGCCTCGATGCAGGGGCGGCCCTCGGCGTCGGTGGCGAGGCAGTCGGCGAGCGGTTCGGCGAGGTGGGTGTCGAGTTGGGCGAGGGTCGACTTCAGGAGTTCGTCGCGTACGGCGTCGTTGTCCCGGTCGAAGAGCCGGGCCGGCGTGTGCAGGCCGAACAGGGTGAGGGTCTGGTAGCCCTGCTGGACGAGGTCGGGGCCGAGGATCGTCGGGTCGGTGAGCGAGTGGCAGTAGATCTCGGAGGGCGGGGCGCCGGGCAGCTCGCCGGCCGCGGCCTGGGCGTGGGCGGTGGCGAGATCGGCGTACCCCTCGCCGATGTGGAAGGTGCCGGCGAAGGCCTCGCGCGGGTCGACGGACCGGTCGAGCAGCCTCGGCAGCCGCTTGAGCAGCATGTTCACCTTGAGCTGGGCGCCCTCGGCGAGGGCGGGCGGGATGTCGTCGGTCAGCTCCGCGAGGGCCTGGGGTGAGGCGTTGACCAGGACGTGCCGTGCGGTGACGGTGCCCTCGCCGTCGGGGGTGCGGTACGCGACCTCGGCGGTTCGGCCGTCCGTGTCGATGCGTACGGCCTCGTGGCCGGTGGCGACGACGGCTCCCGCGTGGCGCGCGGCCGCGGCCAGGGCGTCGGTGAGTGCGCCCATGCCGCCGACGGGGACGTCCCAGGCGCCGGTGCCACCGCCGATGACGTGGTAAAGGAAGCAGCGGTTCTGGGCGAGTGAGGGTTCGTGGGCGTCGGCGAAGGTGCCGATGAGGGCGTCGGTGAGGACCACGCCCCGCACGAGGTCGTCGCTGAAGCGGTCCTCGATGGCGACGCCGATGGGCTCTTCGAACAGCACCCGCCACGCCTCCTCGTCGTCGACCCGTCGGCGCAGTTCGTCGCGTGAAGGGAGCGGTTCGGTGAGGGTCGGAAAGACTCGCTCGGCAACGTGGCCGGTCATGCCGTAGAACCGCTGCCAGGCCTCGTACTCGCGGCCGGAGCCCGTGAGCTTCGCGAAGGCCTCGCGGGTGCGCCGCTCGCCGCCACCCACGAGGAGTCCGGTGGGCCGACCGTCCCGCTCGACGGGGGTGTACGACGAGACGGTGCGGGCGCGGACCCGGAAGTCGAGACCCAGGTCCCGCACGATCTTCTTCGGCAGCAGGCTGACGAGATACGAGTACCGCGACAGCCGCGCGTCCACCCCGGCGAACGGCCGGGTCGACACGGCGGCGCCCCCCGTCCGGTCGAGCCGCTCCAACACCAGCACCGACCGCCCGGCCCGAGCCAGATAGGCGGCGGCGACCAGCCCGTTGTGCCCTCCGCCGACGATGACGGCGTCGTACGCGCGGTGTCCCTCGAGTGCGGTCATGGTTCTTCGTAACACGCGATGATCCGGACCGGCCAGAGCGGAAACGGGGGGAGACGGGCGGGCCGGGGGCATTCGGGCGAGCGCGGGTGGGCGGGCGGCGAGCGGGCGGGGGTTGGACCGGCGGGAGACGGGCGGGTGGGTGCAGACCGGCGGCAGACGGCTGGCCGGCAGGAGACGCGCGCCGGGGATCAGGCCGGTGAGAGACGCGCAGCCAGGGACCAGACCTCGGGAGACGGGCGCCCCGGCGGCGGACGGGTCGGAGAGGCCCGCGCCGGCGCGGGCAGGTGGGCGACACGCGGGAAGCGCCCGGACCGGTCAGGGACACGGGGCCGGAGGCGGGAGTCGCGCGTCCCGGGGCGAACGGACGGGAAGCGCGTCGCCGCTGGCAGACCCGCCAGTGACTCGCAGCTGGGCCGGCCGGGTGGGAGACACGCGGCCGACCGGCGGCAGACGCACGGCCCGGTGCGGGCGGGTGGGCGACGCGCGGCCGGCGGCCAACCGCCGGAGGCGGACCGTCCGGGACCGGCCACCGGAAACGGACCGTCCAGGGACCGACCGGCAGAAGCACACCGTTCCGCCGGAGGCAGCCCGTGCCGTCGGAGACACAGCCGCCGCCGGACCCGGCCGGACAGTCGACCGTCAGCGCCCGCCCGTCGCCCGCTGTTGCCGCAGCACCGCCACCCTCCGGTACAGCTCGACCGCCTCCGCGCCGCGGCCGAGTTGTTCGAGGCAGTGGGCCTCGTCGTTGCGGCTGGCGAGGGTGTCGGGGTGGTCGGGGCCCAGGACGCGTTCGCGGGCGGTGGCGACTCGGCGGTATTCGGTGAGGGCGTCCGTCCAGCGGCCCAACCAGCCGAGGCTGACGGCGACTTCGCGGCGGCTGACCAGGGTGTCGGGGTGCTCGGAGCCGAGGACGCGGTCGCGGATCGCGCAGACGTCGCGCGACTCGGCGAGGGCCTCCTCCCAGCGGCCCAGGCGGCCGAGGTTGACGCCGAGGCCGTGGCGGGCGCGCAGGGTCTCGGGGTGGGTGGGGCCCTGGACGCGGGTGCGGTCGTCGATCAGGTCGCGGTACAGGGTGAGGGCGTCCGCGCTGCGGCCGAGACGGCCCAGGCTGATGCCTACCTCGTAGCGGGCCGCGAGGGTGTCGGGGTGGTCGGGGCCGAGGGCCTGGACGCGGGCCTCGGCGACCTCGTGGTAGGTCCGCAACGCCTCCGGCCAACGGCCCAGCTGGCCGAGTGCGTAGGCGACTTCGTAACGGGTGACCAGGGTGTCCGGGTGGTCCGCCCCCAACACGCGGGCGCGGGCCGTGGCCACCTCGCAGGCCATCCGGTACGAGTCCTCCAGACGGCCCAGCCGGCTGAGGTTGAAGGCGAGGTTGTGGCGGCAGCGCAACGTGTCGGGGTGATCGGGGCCCATGGCGCGCTCGCGGGCGACGAGTACCGACGTGTACACCTGGTGCGCGTCGAAGTGCCGGCCCAACTGGCCCAATACGTACGCCATTTCCTGGCGAGCGGCGAGCGTGTCTGGGTGGTCGGGGCCCAGCGCCCGCGTACGCGCGGCGGTCACGTGCTTGTACTCCTGCAGCGCGTCGGCGGCCCGGCCGGTGCGGCTGAGGGTGAAGGCGACCTCGTAGCGGCTGGCCAGAGCGTCGGGGTGGTCGGGACCGAGGAGGTGGGCGCGCTCGGCGGCGACCGCGCGGTGCACCTCGCCCGCCTCCGTCCAGCGGCCGAGCCGGCCCAGACTGAGCCCGGCGTTGTGCCGACCGGCCAGCGCGGTGATCGCCTCCGGGGACGGATCCCGGTGCCGGTCCGGCACGGGCTCCTCGGGCCGGCCGCCCGCGGGACGCGGGATCCACTCGCCGGTCAGGCCCGCACCGGCGTCCGGCGGGGTGACGCGCAGTCCGGCGCCGGTGGCCTTGTGGCCGGTGGTCATGCCCCGGGTCCAGGACGGCAGGCGGGTCTCCCGGGACTCCTCCGGCAGCCGGGCCTCGCGCGACGGTTCGGACAGGCGGACCGCGCCGGACGCCGCCTGCTCGGGCGGTTGGAACACCGGCTGCGGGGTCACCACGGTCGGCACATACGTCGGTGTCGTCCGGCCCGCACTGATCCTGCGCCCCAACTCCCGCGCGTCGGGCGGGCGTTGCTCGGGCAGCTTGGCCAGCAGGTCCAGGATGATCTTCTCGAAGTACTCGGGCAGCTCGGCCCGCCTGCTGCGCGGTGGCTGAGGCACGGTGTCCCGGTGGCCGATGAGGATCGCCCAGGCGTCGTCGAGGTCGAACGGCGGTGCCCCGGTGGTGATCTCGTACAGCACGCACCCCAGCGAGTACAGGTCGCTGCGCTGGTCGACCTCGGAGCCGCTGATCTGCTCCGGGGACATGTAGTGCGGGGTGCCCATCGCGATGCCGGTGCCGGTCAGCCGGGAGGTGAAGCCGATGTCGTGGCCGAGGCGGGCGATGCCGAAGTCGCAGATCTTCACCGTGCCGTCGGTCAGCCGCATGATGTTCGCGGGCTTCAAGTCGCGGTGCACGATGCCCTGTTGGTGGGTGTAGGCGAGGGCGGCGGAGACCTGGTCGGCGATCTCCACGACGTCCCCGACCGCCAGGGGATGGTTCTTGTTGTCCTCCAGGAGCTGGCTGAGGTTGCGGCCCTCCAGCAACTCCATGACCAGGTAGAGGATGCCGTCGGACTCGCCGAAGTCGTGGACGACGGTCACTCCGCGGTGCTGCAGGGCCGCGGCCACCCGGGCCTCACGCCGGAAGCGCTCGCGCAGAACTCTCGTGAACGCCTGGTCGTGGTGCGGCCCGAGCGGCTTGAGGCACTTCACGGCGACCTGCCGCCCCAGCGACTCGTCCCGGGCCCGCCACACCTCGCCCATACCGCCGCGCCCGATCAGATCGAGCAGCCGGTACCGGCCCTGGATCAGCCTGCTGTCCCCCATCTCCCGCGATCGCCCCCGTAACTGGTTCCGCCCGCCCTCCCCTGGCTCGTCCAGTATGGCGAGCTATCGTCCGAGTTTGTACGGCGCCGTGCGGGAGCCTTGTGACAGTGGCGGGTGCGGGGCCGCTCCGGCATACAACTCATGGGCGTACGGAGGCAGTACGGCGTACGCCAGTTGCATCACGCGCCCCGCCGGAAACAGAGCGATCGTTCGGTCGGAAATCCGCCGCCGAGCCGCGGAAAAGTCTCCGCGGATTTCTTGCGAACGGCCCCGGACACTATGAGCCTTTTCCAACCTGCGCCGGTGGCTGTGCAGGGCAGCACTCGCCGGGCTGCTCCCGGGCTCAACTTCCCTCGGAGTCCAGCCGCTCGGCGGCTTGGAGCACGTACTCGGGGAGCTTCGAAGTGGCGGCTAGGACCTCGATGCCGATGAGACGGCCCTGCTCGTCGAAGTCGAGGTTGATCATGCCGTCGACGTCGATCGGATCGCAGGGACAGGTATGTGCTGATCTCACGCTGACCTGCGGGTCGGTGAAATTTATGTACGCCGCGTTCACGCTCTTGTCGTAGGTGACTTTGACGTCAGGCACGATGCTGGGGTCCCTTCTGTGTTGTTGATCCCGGTCTCGTCAGTGCGCTGCGAGTTGCAGGGCGAGGATGGCCTTGACGATGGTGGTGATGCGGGTCGTACTGCAACGGAGTTTGCGCAGGAGGCGCCAGGTCTTGAGGGTGGCCATGGCCTGCTCGCCGAGCGCGCGGATCTTCGCGTGGGAGACATTGACGGCTCGCTGACCTGTGGAGAGTTTGTCCCAGCGACCGCGGTAGGGGACGCGGACGGTGCCGCCTGCTCCTTGGTACGCCTTGTCCGCCCAGCAACGGACGCCGGCTTGGGCCAAAGCGGCGGGGATGCCATGGGTGCGGGCGGTCTTGATGTCGTGGACCGCTCCCGGCAGCGCGGGTGATGCCCAGAGCAGGCGGCCGAAGGGGTCAGTGATGACCTGCACGTTCATGCCGTGCTTCCCGTGTTTGCCGGAGTAGAAGGGGCGGTCGGCGGCGATGCGGTCGATCGGCAGCAGGGTGCCGTCCAGGATCACGAACGCTTTCGTGGCCGCGGTACTGACGGCTTGTTCGAGGGTGGGGGCCAAGGTGGCGAGGACATCGACGGCTTCGCGGATGTAGCGGTACACGGTGGCGATGCCAACCTTGAACGCGGCGGCGAGCTGGCCGTAAGTGTCGCTGCATCGCAGGTGCGCGAGGGCGAGGAGTGCCTGGCGTCCCGCTGGCAGGCGTCGCCACCGGCTGCCGATCTCACGGCGGCGCTGACGCAGGTGACGGGCGAGGAACCGCAGGGTCGAACTGGACAGGTCGATCCCGGACGGGTAGACAAGCACGGAAGCTTCTGGTGGACATTGGGTGATCTTGGTCGTGAACCCGTCTACCAGGAGCTTCACTTCGTTGTACAGACCTCCGCGACCAACCAGCCACGCTCAACACAGGTTGGAAAAGGCTCAGTGTCATGTAATTCCTGATAGACCCCCCGCCTGCCCGGTGTCGTGGTGGATGTCGAGCACGCCGCCCTGTCTGCGTGCGTCACGGCCGGCCTCCCGTTCGAACACGGTCAACTCGATGCCGTTGGTGTGGAGGACCGCGGCGGCGGTCAGCCCGCCGAGGCCGCCGCCGACGATCGCGATCGGGTGGTGGGGTGTCCCCGTCACGGGAGATCTCACTTCCTGGAGGATCGCTGGGGAAGGCGGGCGGCTGTGTCGCGGGCGCCGGTCATGCGGTGGTGTCGGGCGCCCCGAACCATGTCGAGAGCGCCGTGGTGAGGTCGTCGTGCGGGACGGCTGCGCAAATGTGGCCGTCGGGTCGCACGAGCAGGGCGTCGCATCCGGGCAGGGGCAGGTTGTCGACGTGCAGCCCGACTACACGGGAGGCCCATGGCTGTGCCTGCTCCAGGTACTGCGGCTTCCGTGCGAGGAGCACACCGTGTCCGGTGTGGAATGCCGTGCTGGCCCAGGAGCCGCCGGATTCGAAGTCGCGCAGCCGGGTACCGACCGGTGCTTCGCCGCCGTAGCTGATGGCGAGGCCGGAGGTCGTCTCGGCCATGGCCTGGTTGGCCTCCGGTGTCTGGAGCAGCCGTTCCAGGACCCTCCGAAGGGCTTCGTGGTTTGCGTCCTGGATGCGGAGGGTGTTCTGGGCGCGGGTGTTCTCCAGGACTTGGGCGCCGACTGGGTGCCGCTCTGCGTGGTAGGTGTCGAGCAGGGTCTCGGCCATGGTGCCGGTGATCACGGCGGCGAGTTTCCAGCCGAGGTTGAAGGCGTCCTGCACACCGAGGTTGAGTCCCTGGCCGCCGGCCGGGAAGTGGATGTGCGCCGCGTCGCCGGCCAGGAACACGCGTCCTGTGCGGTAGTGCTCGACCTGCCGGGAGGCGTCGCCGAAGCGGCCGGCGTAGAGGACGTCCTGAAGCTGGTAGTCATCACCGTAGAACCGGTGCAGGCCGTCGACGATCTGCTGCCTGGTTACCTCGTCACGGGTCGTGCGGTGGTCGCTGTAGAGGATCCGGTACAGCCCCGGTTCGGCGTAGGGGAGCAGGTTCGCGGTGGATCCGTCAGGCTCGGCACGCCGCAGCCGGCGCATGGACCTGCGTTCCCGCTGCTGTTCGGTGAGCTGCGGCAATTCCTTGGCCCCCGGGCTGAGCCGGATGTCGGCCATGGTGAAGTACTCCGTCGCCGCCGTACCGGGGAAATCGACCCCTAGCAGCTTGCGGATGCTGCTGCGACCGCCGTCGCATGCCGCCACGTAGCGGGCCGTGAGCGTGTCGGGGCCGTGCACGGTGACCGTGTTCTCGTCCTGCTGGACGTCGTCCACGGTCCAGCCCCGCCGCAGTTCGCCACCGAGTTCGAGGAACCGCTGCTCCAGGACCGCTTCCAGCTGCGCCTGCGGGAGCACCATCTGGTAGGGGTAGCGGGTGTCGAGGGAAGTGTAGGGCAGGAACGCGACGGTGAAGTGGGAGCCGGGGATGCCGCCTTCGGCCCTGTCCTGCGCCGCCGTGAGCAGGCCGCGCAGGTCAAGCACCTCGGCCGTGCGCGGCTGGAGGTTCAGTGCTTTGCCGAACTCGCTGCGTTGCGTGAGCCTGTCGACGACGATCGTGGTCACTCCGCGCAACCGCAGTTCGGTGGCGAGCATGAGTCCCGTCGGGCCGGCGCCCACCACCACGACATCCGCGTCCGTGGCCTGTCCTTCAACCATCGATGATCACCGTTTCTCCGCTGTACGCATCGCTGCCCACGGCTGTGCGGCAGCGCCTCCATCGGCAGCGACCGTAGCTCGATCCCGCAAAAAGTGCAACAGTTACAAGTTTTGTGCGACTCCAATTTGATGGTACTGTGACGCCCATGACCTCCAGCAACGCGGATCCTGGCCGCCGTGAGCGGAAGAAGGCCGCGACCCGCAGAGCGCTGAGCGAGACCGCGTTGCAGCTCTTCCTGGAACGTGGCTTCGACAACATCACCGTCCGGGAGATCGCAGAGGCGGCCGATGTGTCGACCACCACGCTCATGAACTACTTCCCGACCAAGGAAGCGCTGGTCTTCGATCTGGACGACGAGCTGGAGCGCTCGCTGGTCGAGGCCGTGACCGGACGTGCGCCGGACATGCCCGTCCTGGAATCGTTGCGCCGCTACATGCGAGAGCGGGTCAAGCGCGCGGCTTCAGGCCGGCATGCCGACCGGTTCATGAAACTCGTCCTGGACACGCCCGCGCTGAGCGACCACTGGCGCAAGATCTGGCTGCGCCACGAGCAGGTGCTCGCGGAGGCCGTCGCCGCGGAGCTCGGCCGGCCCGCCGACGACATGGCCTGCGCCGCCCTGGCCCACCTCATCCTGGATGCCTTCTCACTTGCGATCCAGTCCGCTGACCCCGTACGGATGATCGACACGGCGTTCGACATCATCGAGCCCGGCTGGCCGCCCACCAACCGGGCGGCCACGGACTGAACCCCGCCCGCGGGGAAGGTGGGCACGGGCCTGTCCGCACACCGCCGGTGGCGCACGGCGCTCGGGGCCCCGTGGACAGGCGCGCAGCAGGGGCAGGCCGGCACACCGCCGGCCACGACTGGCTCCCTCTCGCGCTCCTCCCACTGCGGTCTGGGCGCTGTGCTCCTGGTGTGGTTGATGGCGAGCCGACAGATAACCGTGGCTCTGCCGCCCGCGCTTGAGGGCAGCCCGGCGCCGCGATCGACAACGTTGACAGGGGCGGGCGGGCCTGCCGCCGGGGTTCTTGCCCGAACCGCTTGGCGGTGTCGGTGGCGGCTGGGTGGTCAGGGGGTCAGACTGGCACTTCGGGGCAGGGCTTGGGGTATCCGCTGAGTGTGGACGGCCTCGACCTCGTTCGCCGCTCCGGTGCCCCATCGGCGGAGAGACCGCCGTCATCATCTCAAGCCTCCGCGGCGCCTCACCCGCGCTCCGATCTCCAAAAAACCTTCGCTTTAGCTTCCTCACCCCGGGCCTCAGATCCGATGCCGCCCGTCAGTCGCTTGGGTCGCTGCACGAGAGCTCCCTGCCGCCTGCTGTGCTGCCTTGTGGGGGCGGATCCGATCGGTCACAGATGGGAGAACTCGGCTCTCCGGAGGGAGGGCGGCGGGATGATCGGTGGATGGTCGGACTCGGGGGACGCCGCCAGCGGCGCAAGTGGCAGTTGATCGGCGCTCTGGGCACCCTGACGATCGTGGTGAGCGTCGTGTACGCGATCCGGCAGATCATGCATGGCGGCCTTCAGTGCGTTGTGGCAAACCGGATCTTGTTCGAGCAGCAGCGGGTGATCATCTGGACGGAGGTTCGGGTGCGGTCGCGGGCATGAGAGAACGGGCCCCTTGGTAGTGACGCGGTTACGACACCAGCACGACCAAGGAAGCCCGTTGCGTGATCAGTTGAGCAGTATCTCTGTGCATGCGTCCACCGTGCTCACCCCCGGGTGTGACTGCTACGTGCACCGGTTCGGTTCGCTCGCTCCGGGACGGCGGGCAGGCTGCTATCCGAGTGACATGACGGACGCGGAGTGGTCCGAGGTCCGCGCCGTGATGCCGGTGCCGGCCTGGCTCCTGAAGCGGGGCGGGCGTCCGGAGGCGTACTGCCACCGGACAATGCTCGACGCTGTGCGTTATCTGGTCGACAACGGCGTGAAGTGGACGGCCCTGCCGGTCGATTTCCCGTACTGGCGGGCGGTCTACGACTTCTTCCGCCGCTGGCGGGCCTACAACTACGCGCGTGAACTGTACGAACGCCTGCGACGTTCGGCGAGGCAACGCGCCGGCCGCAACGCCGAGCCCAGTGCGGGAATCATCGACAGTCAGTCGGTGGACGCCTCCGAGACCGTCGGCGAGGACAGCCGCGGATACGACGGCGGCAAGTCACGTGACGGCCGCAAGCGTCACATCCTGACCGACACCGATGGCCTGCTGGACGCCGCCGCACCGTTGGCGGCCCGCGTCGCCGCGAATGACGTCCAAGGCGAACCGCAAATCAAGCCTCAAGTGCCGCACGTTTTCCGGGCGTTCGCCGGGCTGTTCGATGAGACCGCCGCTGCGCCGCGGGCCGCCACCGTTACCCAGGCGCACCGGACCGCTACCCCGACGCGTCCGGCGAGGCTCTGCCGTACGGCGCGCCGTAACCCGACCCGGGCGGTCAGGACTCGACTCCGTGTAACAGATCCGTTATGCGGCAACACAAGCTTCGTGTCGTCCGTGGCATCTGGACGACGATGGTCCGCATGGCGACGATGAATCACTTTGGCATGACTCTGCGCGGCTGGCGTGAGCGTATGTCACCGCAGGACATTGGCCTGGAGGCCGGCGGGGAGCGGCGCGTCCCTGGACTGCGTCGTGAAGAACTGGCCCGTCTGGCAGGCATATCGGTCGACTACCTGGTGCTGCTGGAACAGGGCCGCGCTCGCAACCCCTCGGCCCAAGTGGTCACCGCTCTGGCCAGAGCACTGCGCCTCGACCCCTCCGAGCGTGACCATCTGTTCCGCTGCGCCCAACTCGCACCGCCCTCTGCCGGGAACGTCTCCAGGCACATACCCGCGAGCGTGCAGCGACTGGTCCATCAGTTGGGAGCGACTCCCGCCGGGATCTTCGCTGCTGACTGGACCATCATCGGCTGGAACAAGATGTGGACGGCCGCGGCCGGCGATCCCCGCGCATACGGCTGGGAGGGGCGCAGTCTCGTCGCCGGGATGTTCCAGACGAGAGCCAGCCGAGACCGGGACCCGATTGCGGCATGGCCCGTCTGGTCATGGAGAGGCAGCGACGCGGAAGAGGAGGACCTCGTCGCCGACCTGCGTGTGACGGCGGCCGCCCATCCCCAGGATGAACGTCTTGCCTCATTCGTCGAAGGCATGCTTCGACGGGAACCAGCGTTCGCCCGACTGTGGTTCAACGGCACTGCCACCCCCTGGGCCGGCGACCGCAAGACCATCGAACATCCACGGGTGGGTGACATCACCCTCGATGTCGATGTCCTGATGCCTGCCGGCACCGACCTCCGGATCCTCACGTGTGCGGCTGAGGCCGAGACCACTGACGCAGAGAAGCTGGATGCTCTACGTGCGGCCTGTCATCTGCCCGGAAACAGCCTGACCCGCCCCGATCCAGAGGTCTCCAGCCCTGATCAAGGACTGTGACCCGGCTACTGACCGGCCTCACCTACCCCTGCTTGTCGCTGTGCAACTGACGATCACCGATGGGTGTGGCTCTCGGCTCATACAAGATTTTCGTAAGCTCAGTGCTGCGGTGGTCAGGAATGCGGCGCGGACACCGGGGACGAACTGGCCGGGTATGGACGGGTCACCTTGGTGAAGCGGCCGGTGCGGTAAGTGCCGGCGACCGCCCCGGAGCGTGAGCGTCAGCCTGGCTGAGCGTTACAACGTGGGCAGGGGTGGCGCCCGACGTCGTCCGCTTCGGACGTGGGTGCGATCTGAGGTTCTGTCATGACCCTGGGTGCTGCCACAAACATTTCCCAGAACGCACCTGGTTCCACTTTTGAGTGAGAACGAGTTGCGGCAGTGAATCCGCGACCCGGACCGCTCCCGCCGATTGTTCTTGGTCTTGCTCCGAGAAAGGGATCATTTGTGAGAAGCCGTGTCACAGCTTCACGGTGAGTGATTGGTGCTGGCCAGAACAGACGTTGCCTCTTCGTCGTATGTCTCAGCGACGCCCCTTCGAGGCGCAGATCGCTCAGCACAGGGGCGACGTCGAGGTACCGATCGGCGCGCTGTACCAGGCGATGACGGAGAACCGCATGCTGCGTCGGCAGCTGCCTTTGAGGGCGCCGACGCGGTCCGGCACTGCGCACGCAGCCGAGGACCACACACACCGGACGGCCGGTGCTGTCCGGCCTTGCGTGATCTGCCGAGCCGGCTTCGATGGGCGGATCGGAGGCTGGCCCGTCGCGTCCGAGACCGCGGTCGCAGGAGGAGGCCGGGAGCGTTGTCAGCCCACCAGGAGACCGATGGCGACCTTCAGCCGTTCGAGGTAGAACTCCCGTGCTGGGGCCTGATGCTTGAGGCCGATCGATGCGCTGATCATCGTCTGTGCGACAAAGGAGGCCGCCTCATGTCCTGACTCGACGGCGATCGCGTCTGTGATCAGTTCCTCGAAACGTCGCGGCGTGGTCTCGACGATCTCTCCGAGGAGGTTGGGATTGTCCTCGATAACCGCCGCGACATCGCGCGTCAGCGGGCCGATATAGCGGCCCGCCCAGTGGTCGAACGCTTCGACGAGGCGCTCTGAAAGGGGGCGGCCGCTGTCGGCCAGGACCTGTTCGACAGCGGTGATGTCCCGCTCCAGGGCCTGGGTGACCGCAGCACGGAAGAGAGTCTCCTTCGAGGAGAAGAGGAAGTAGAGCCCGGGCCGGGAGATGCGCGCCGCCCGCGCCACCTCCTCCATCGAGGTCTTCCTGTAGCCGAATCGCGCGAACGTGGCCATGGCGGAGTCCAGAACCATGCTTCGACGGTCGGCATCAGCGACTGTCGACGGCGGGTGGCCAGCGTCGGGACTGCTCATGGAACGAGCATACGGGCGAGAACCGTACTATACAAATTAAGTCTAGTGCGTATAGTCGCGCTATGAACACTCACAAACTCATCTCCACGCCCTTCACCGCCTCCAGCGCCGCGGACGAGGTGCTGCGGGGCGCCGATCTCACCGGCGTCCGCGCGATCGTGACGGGAGCCTCCTCCGGACTCGGGATCGAGAAGGCTCGGGTGCTGACCGCTGCCGGGGCGGAAGTGACGCTCGCCGTCCGGAACACGACCGCAGGTGACGCCGTCGCCAAGGCGATCGAGAAGTCGACCGGAGGAATGCAGCCCCGAGTCGTCCGGCTGGACCTCGCCGACCGGACCACCGTCACACAGTTCGTCGACGCGTGGAGCGGCCCGCTTCACCTGCTGATCAACAACGCGGGCGTAGTCACCAGCGGCCTCGAACGAACGCGTGAGGGCTGGGAGCTGCAATTCGCGACCAACCATCTCGGCCACTTCGCTCTGGCAACCGGCCTTCACGACGCCCTGGCCCTGGGAGCGTCCGACCGCGACGGAGCACGCATCGTCTCGGTCAGTTCGACGGCGCACATGCGTTCCGGCATCGACTTCGACGACCTCCACTTCGAGCGTCGCGACTACGACCCGCAGATTGCCTACGCCCAGTCGAAGACGGCGAACTCGCTCTTCGCCGTCGAGGCGACCCGCCTCTGGGCGTCCGACGGCATCGTCGCCAATGCGGTGAACCCCGGCGGTATCGCGACGGGACTGCAGCGGAACTTCACAACAGAACAGAAGGAGTCGCTCGACGCGGCCGAGGCCGCCGGAGTCTTCACCTATAAGACGGTCGAGCAGGGAGCCGCCACCGGCATCGTCGCGGCCGTCGCCCCCGAGTTCGCTCACTCCGGAGGCCACTACCTCGACGATTCACAAGAGGCCTACACCGTGCCGAACGACGCCGCCCTCGCGCAGCACCCGCACGGTGTCAAGGAATGGGCGCTCGATCCCACCACCGCCAAGCGCCTCTGGACCGTCTCGACCAACCTGCTCCGCGTCTGACCTCAGCTCGGAGCGCCGACCGACTCGCCCTGTGGACTGCGCGGGCCTGGCCCCGGTGGCCGCGGTGGCCGCGAGGTCCAGGTCGAGACGGCTGTTCATATCCAGTTCGAACCGGCCATATGGGTTCACGTGGGTCCACAGCAGCGGTGACAGCCCTCGCCGGTCCGCCTCGGTAAGCGTGTCCGCCCACTCCGGGTCGGCCAGAACCTGCTGGACGAGCAAGGTATTGGCATGCACGAGACTGCTCTGCAAAAGGTGCAGGGCGAGCATGCGCCCGGTTCACGAACAGGTGGCGCACTCGGCGAAGCGTCGCCTCCGACTCACCGTGCTTGCCCGTCACCGCGACCCGTTTGATCCCCATGTTCGTGCCCAGTCCGAACAGGACCAACAGCAGCCTTCTCCGGAGTACCTCCCGGGACAGGTTCTCGCGGGTGGCCACCGTGGTGAACTCGGCGATGAAGTCGGTGTCGAACTCCGCGTACTTCAGGAGGTCCAGCAGGTCGATGGTGTCCCAGCGCCGTTCGATCTCCCCCTTCACCGCGACCAGGCTCGTAGGCTCCTCCTGCTTGGGCCGCGGCGAGACCTTGATCCATCCCTCGCCGTTCTTCCTGACGATCGCCACCCCGCCTGTGGTGTCCTGCGCGAGCGCGGCCTCGAACCGGTCCAGGGCCTCGCGGTGCGTCCTCTGCAACTCCGCGATGAACTTCGCCGGGTCCTGGGGTTTTTGGATCGCGTCGTAGTGCACGTCCCGGTTGTCCTCGAAATCCTGCGGCAGGTCGTCCTCCGGGTTACGCCACCGGTTCGCCCCCACCACCCGCATCTCCCGGCGCCGCAACGCTTCACGCAGGCTGACCAGCACGCACAGCTCGTAGGGGATGCGCTCGACGCGGCCCTTGTCGTCCACCACCGCGGCCCGCCACTGCTCGGGCACCACACCCTCCAGCGGCACGGCCTCCGCCGCGTCGAAGAACGTGCCCTCCTTCGGCGGTTGCTCCAGGTACCGCTGGAGCAGGTCGATGGCGTCCATCACCGGCCGGTAGGCGGTGTTGTTGCACTTCAGCTCCGGTGCCCGCAGCAACGGGGTGAGCACCCGCCGCCTGTGCGCCGAGCACGCCGACCGCAGCACAGTGCGGATCCGCGCCTTGTACTTGGCCTCGTTCGCCGCGGCCTCCGCGGCGAGGGCCTGCAACGTCTTCTCCCCGCCGACGACGGGGTAGATCAACTTGCGGACCGTGCCGGCGGGCTCGGACAAGGCCGCCTCGGCGACCCGCAGCATCATCGCCTCCTTGCCCCGCACCTTCTTCAGCTCGCTGGTCAGCTCCTTGTCGACCTTCTTCTCCGCCCGGGTGTTGATCTTCAGTACCAGTTGGATGAACAGCTCCCCCCTCTATCTTGATGTCGGCTGTCGGTGCCATGTTCACGGGACGGGGATGCGGTGCCGGATGGTGATCTTCTCGGGGCCGACGAGGACGTCCTTGACGAGGAGCCGCAGGACACGTTAACGCTCGGGGATCTCGGCTGTCTGGGCGTTGTCGTGGAGCTGGGCGAGGAAGCCTTCGAGGTCGTCGGCAAGCTTGAGGTAGGCATCACGGTCGGCGAGCTGGGCGTCCAGCGCGTCGAGTTGGCCGCGCAGGTTGCTCTCCCGGGCCCGCAGGCCGGGCATCCTGGCCCGCAGTTCATCGAGGGTGATCAGCTGTTCCTGGAACGCTTCGATCATGCGCGTGATCGCTTCCGTGGCCTTGGCCAGGGCCAGTTCGAGTCGGCTGCGCTGGCGGGTGGCGGGTGGCGGGGTCGCTGGTGCGGGCGCGGTCCAGCCGCTTTTCGATCTCGGACCGGATCAGGTGCGGGTCGGCGATCATGCCGATGATGTGGTCCCAGACGACGCTGTCGAGGTAGTCGGCGCGGACGGGCCTGTGCCTCAAACAGCAATGGCGAACAACTGCTGAAGCAGGTGGCGTCGAAGGGCCTGGAGAGGGTTCGTGAAAGGAAGGTGTGACCGTTGCGAGAGCCGTGAGGACGGTTCGGACCGGACCCGGACTACGCAGGATGAGGAGCCGGCACCCGGTAGCTGCCAAGGAGTAGGTGGTAGGGCCGCCCGAGGGCGGCCAGTTCCTCCGGCGTCGCACGCCGACACCACTCCGCCGCCGCGGTGATCAAGTCGTGGCCGGACGGGGTCATCGCGCAGACCACCAGGGCCAGCAGCGAGGAGAGCTGGTACCGCACTCCGCAAGCCCCTCTCGGATCAGTGACCGACTCGAACTCGGCGACCAGGCAGTGGACTTGCTCCTTGGCGGCACCCTCGCCGAGGCCTTCCAGACAGGGCGCATGAGGCATGGGGACAGCGACAGGGGATGATGGAGGAACGAACACGGCACCTTCGTGGATCTTGCAGCGTAGAAAACTACATGATCCACAGGCGCCGTGCCTTTTCCAACCTGTGTTGAGCGTGGCTGGTTGGTCGCGGAGGTCTGTACAACGAAGTGAAGCTCCTGGTAGACGGGTTCACGGGCATCGAGGTCCTAGCCGCCACTTCGAAGCTCCCCGAGTACGTGCTCCAAGCCGCCGAGCGGCTGGACTCCGAGGGAAGTTGAGCCCGGGAGCAGCCCGGCGAGTGCTGCCCTGCACAGCCACCGGCGCAGGTTGGAAAAGGCTAACTACGTTGTTCTGCGGGACGCGGTGAGCCCTTCGTATGGTTGACCCGCCCAGGGGTGCCGGGTGTGGTTCAAAAGGCTCTGTCACTTGTGGCTTTCAATGATTGGCCGCCCGGCGCCTCGCGACGACTCGGCTGCCAATTAGGAATTGTGAATGATCGCTGAGTAGGGAATCGACAGCGAGGTCGTCCGTCGGGAGGCACCACACCGCACGGAGGCATCACATGGCCACGATCTGGGCCGGCATCGACGCAGGCAAGACCCATCATCACTGCGTCGCGATCGACGAGAGCGGCCACCGGCTGCTGTCCCGACGCGTCGCCAACGACGAACCCGAACTCCTCGAACTCCTCACCACAGTCCTGGCTCTGGGCAACGAGGTGACCTGGGGCATCGACCTGGCCGACGGCGGGGCCGCCCTGGCCATCACGATCCTCGTCAACCATGACCAGCAGGTGCACTACATCTCCGGCCGGGCCATCCACCGCGCCGCCGAAAGCTACCGCGGCGAAGCCAAAACCGACGCCAAGGACGCCGCCGTCATCGCCGACCAGGTCCGCATCCGCCGCGACCTGCACCCCTTACGCACCGCCGCCCGGCGTCCTCGGACCTGGTCCGGCAGCAGCTCACGGACGAGGTCAGCAGCCTGCTGGCGCGCATGGCGTTCCACCAGGCGTGGCTCCAGATCGAAGCGTCGTCCGTCGCAGGGCCATACGCGATCCTCGTCGCCACGGCCCGCGCCGAAGCCGGCGCACAGATGAGTCTCGCCTGGCAGCAGCCGCCCATCAGGACCGACGAAGGGATGAACCTCGGCGCGGCCTACCCTCGCGACCGATCAACAGCCGCCCGAGCAGCCTGCATTGAGGTGATGCGCCGTCACCTCTGAAAAGCGCTAGCGATCTTGGTGCCAATTATCCCTCTTTTATGCCAACTAAAAATCCTCGTCACAAACAGCTCAGCGCCGAACTCGCGGCATCCCCAACCCGATCCACGAGATGATCTCGCGCTGGATCTCGTTGTTACCGCCGCCGAAGGTGAAGATGACGGCCGAGCGGTAGCCGCGCTCCAGCTCCCCGTGGAGCACCGCGCCCACCGAACCCTCCTTCAACTCGCCCGCCGCGCCCACGATTTCCATCAGCCAGGCGTACGCGTCCCGGCGGGCCTCGGAGCCGTAGACCTTCACCGCAGAGGCGTCCTGCGGGGTGAGCGTGCCGTGCTGGACGGCGCCGACCATCTGCCAGTTGAGGAGTTTCATCGCGTCGAGCCTGGTGTGCGTCCGGGCGAGCAGGCGGCGTACCCAGGGCAGGTCGACGACGCGGCGGCCGTCGGCGAGCTTGGTCTCGGTCGCCCAGCGCTGCACGTCGTGCAGGGCGCGGATGGCCATGGTGCCGTGGGCGGCGAGGGTGACGCGCTCGTGGTTCAGCTGGTTGGTGATCAGCCGCCAGCCCTGGTTCTCGGCGCCGACCCGGCGGGAGACGGGGACGCGGACGTTCTCGTAGTAGCTGGCCGTGGTGTCGTGCGAGGCGAGGGTGGTGATGAGGGTGCAGGAGTAGCCGGGGTCGGTGGTCGGCACCAGGAGCATGGTGATGCCCTTGTGCGGTGGGGCCTCCGGGTTGGTGCGGGTGGCCAGCCACACCCAGTCGGCGGTGTCGCCGTTGGTGGTCCAGATCTTCTGCCCGTTGACGACGTACTCGTCGCCCTCGCGCACGGCCCGTGTCTTCAGGGCCGCGAGGTCGGTGCCCGCGTCGGGTTCGCTGTAGCCGATGGCGAAGTCGATCTCGCCGGCCAGCACCTTCGGCAGGAAGTACGCCTTCTGCTCCTCGCTGCCGAACTGCATGATGGTCGGCCCGACGGTGTTGAGCGCCATCAGCGGCAGCGGTACGCCGGCCTGCGCGGCCTCGTCGAAGAAGATGAACTGCTCCATCGCCGTGAGCCCGCGCCCGCCGTACTCCTTCGGCCAGCCCACGCCCAGCCAGCCGTCCCTGCCGAGCCGTCGGATCGTCTCGCGGTAGAAGCGCTTCTGGGTGGCCGGGTCGCCGTACCGGGCGTAGGCGTTGTCCGGCACCAACTCCGCGAAATAGGCGCGCAGTTCGGTGCGCAGCCGCAGCTGCTCGGGGGTTTGGTCGAGATGCACGGCGCCTCCAGGCTCCCGGGACCGGTCCTGACGGCGCACACGGTAGAACGTGTTCCAGAAATTGGGAATGGCGGTGCTACGGAAAAGAACAGGTCAGTCGAGCATGGCCATGAAGTCGGTGCACGCCCCCGCGCACTCCCGGCACATCTTCGCGGCTTCCTCCGCGCCCGGGTACCCGTCGAAGACGTTCGCGCACTCCAGGCACACGCTGCGGCACCACTCGACCTGGACACGGATGCCGGCCTCGTCGAGACGGTTCTGCTCGGACAGCACCCGGCACGTGGCGTCGCACACCTCCGCGCACATGATGCCTTTGCGTCGGACGAGATCCTGCTCCTCCGTCCCGTCCGGATCCACCATGCTCGCGCGCACGGCGCACGCCCGGGCGCACTCGGTGCATGCCTGTGCGCACGAGAAGCGGTCCTCCAGGAACCGGATGAGCTCCCTCTGGGATGTCGTCGTAGTCACACGACGCGAGTTGCCGTTACCGATCGTGTCAAACCCGGATCGGTGGCGTCGGTGCGCGGGGCCCAGGCGGTGGGGAGGGTCTTCGTTCGGGGGCCGGGAACGGGTTCATGACGAGGGCCACGGGTACTCGCGGGCCATGAACAACGCATGGATGGACATCGCCGCGGGGCGCGGCGCCCTCGGAATCGGGCTGGTCGCGGTCGGTGTGGTCGTCGTGGCCCTGCTGCTCGGCGCCTTCTGGATGGGCGCCCGCGCCCGACGCCGGGAGCTGCCCCCGCCGCGCCCGGATGAGCAGCCGCAGATGCCCGAGGGTGGCCCGGTCCGCGAGGAACAGCAAATTCGCGAGCCCGACGAGGTACCCCGCGACGGCCACCGGCGGACCCCGCACGAGATGCCCGGCTTCGGGAACTCCCCCACCCGGACGGACCCCTCGCAGAAGCGGCGGCGCTGGAGCTAGAGCGGCGGCAGGGGCGGGCCGGGGCCGCCCCTGCGTCACCCGGTCGTGTGCCCCCATTGCCGTCCGACCCGCTCCCACTCCACGCCCCACCGCTCGGTGGCGCGCCGCTGCACCCGCAGCCGTATCAGATGTCCGCCGACGAGGACCGCGGCCCCGGTGAACAGCGCCGCGCCGGCGCCCGCGAGGGCCGCGCGGGCCGAGGCCTCGGCGGCGTTCACGGGTGCGGAGACCAGGCGGCCGTGTCCGTCGGTCCAGGCCCGGACCGGGCTGCCGGCCTTGCTGTCGGGCTTCACCGGCGTCAGCCCTGTACGGACCGTCCCTTTGGCGTCGGTCCAGCGCACCGCGCCCACCACACGGTCGTAGCGGATACCGGTGACCACATCGCGCGTGCTGCCCGGGACGATCCTGACCAGCACGGTGGCCACGGGTGTGCGGGCCGCCCGCTCCCGGGCCAGCGCCCGCTCCGCGACCTGTGTCCCGACGACTCCCACCAGCACCGCGCCGATCGTCGCGACCACCCAGGCGGTGAGCAGGATCCACGCCTCCACTATGTCGCTGCGCCTGCACAGCGGATTGCTCCGCCAGCGCCGGCCCAGGACCTGGACGCGTCTGACCTTCCGCATCGGTCTCACCCCCTCACGGGCGCAATGAGGACGGACTGAGGACGGACACACATAGTCGGAAACACCAGACGGATACACATAAACGGTCTCACTCGACGGGCGCCAGCGGGAGGCCTGCCCGCGGACCGGTCTCGGACTGTTCGCGGCATCCCGTGCCGTCCCGGCGTCCGGCGCCCCGGTCGCCCCTCGCGTCCCCGTCGTCTCCGGTCCGGCGACGGACAGGTTCGGGCAACGGACGGACAGTAGGCGACATGCGGTGACAGCGACGGTTCCCGTGCGTTGGGATGGCCTGAATTCACCGCGCGCGGTGGCCTGGGGGGTAGGCATGGGTGACGTCAGGGGAGCGAGTACGACGCTTTCGGGGGGACCGGTCGGTCAGGAGGTGTGCCGGTGCGGCGGAACGGTCCGCCGGGACGGGACGGGTGCCGCCGAGGAGCGGTTCCGGGGCCTGCTGGAGGCCGCCCCGGACGCCATGGTCATCGTCGACGACACCGGAACCATCAAGCTGGTGAACGCCCAGACGGAGGCCCTGTTCGGCTATCTGCGCGACGAACTGCTGGGCCGCCCGGTCGAGTTGCTGATGCCGCACCGCTTCCACACCCAGCACACCCTGAACCGCGAGGGCTACACCGCCAACCGCCAGGTACGGCCGATGGGCGCCGGGTTCGACCTGCACGGACTGCGCAAGGACGGCACCGAGTTCCCCGTGGAGATCAGCCTCAGTCCGCTGGAGACGGCCGACGGGCTGCTCGTGTCCGCGGCCGTACGGGACGTCAGCGACCGCAAGGCCGCCGAAGCCCGTATCAACGAGCTGGCCGCGCTGGTCGAGTCGTCCCAGGACGCCATTCTCGCCACGACCCTCGACGGTTTCATCACCTACTGGAACGCCGCCGCCCATTGCCTGTACGGCCACACGGCCGAGGAGGCGATCGGCCGGCACGCCTCGCTGCTCGCCCCGCCCGAGCTGGACCAGGAGATCAGGACGCTCCTGGAGCGGCTGCGGCACGGCGAGAAGGTCGAGCACTTCGAGACGCTACGGGTGACCAGCACCGGCACGCTGCTCGACGTGGACGTCACCCTGTGGCCGACCCGCGACGCCGGCGGCACGGTGGTGGGCGTCTGCGCCATCGTGCGGGACATCAGCGACCGCAAGCGCGCCGAGGCCGAGCTGACCGCCCTGTACGAGCAGCAGCGGCATATCGCCCTCACGCTGCAGCGCAGTCTGATGGGCACCCCGCCGGCCCTGCCGGGGCTGGCCACGGCGAGTCGCTACCGGCCCGCCACCCAGGGCGCGGGGGTGGGCGGCGACTGGTTCGACCTGGTGCCGCTGGGCGCCGACCGGGTCGGGGTGCTGATGGGGGACGTCATGGGCCGCGGCCTTGAGGCCGCCGCCGTCATGGGGCAGCTGCGGTCGGCCGCGCACGCGCTCGCCAAGACCGGTATGCAGCCCCGCCAGCTGATGCAGGCGCTGGACACCTGCGTGGCCGACCTCGACGTGCCCGACCAGCTGGTCACCTGCTGCTATCTCGTCATCGCCCCCGACGCGGGCACCGTGACGGTGTGCTCGGCCGGTCATCTGCCGACACTCGTCGCCTCGCCCGGCGAGGGGGTGCACGGCCTGGACTCGCCGGTCAACGCGCCCCTCGGCGTCGGCGACATCCTCTTCCAGCAGTCGTGCACGGAGATCCCGCCCGGCTCGACCCTCGTCCTGTACACCGACGGCCTGGTCGAGACGCCCGGCAGCGACATCGAGGTCCGGATCGCCGAACTCACCGCCGTGCTCGACGCGTTCTTCTGCGACACCGCGTGCCTTGAGGCCGCCGCCGACCACGTCCTGGCGAGCCTGCTGCCGGACGCGGACAGCCACAACGACGACGTGACGCTCCTGCTGGCCCAACTGCCCGCCGCACCCCTGGCCTCGCTCACCACCGACCTGCCCGCCGTGCCGCCCTCGGTGTCCGAGGGCCGGGCCTTCCTGCGCGCCGCGCTCACCTCCTGGGACTGCGCGGCGAACGCCGACGACGCCGCGCTCCTCCTCTCGGAGACCCTCACCAACGCCGTCCTGCACGCCGAGGGCCCCATCGCCCTGCACCTGCGCCGCACGGCCACCGACCTCACCGTCGAGGTGAGCGACCGCAGCCCGCAGCTCCCCCACCCCCGACCGGCGGGCGAGAACGAGGAGTCCGGCCGCGGCCTGATCCTGGTCCGCGCCCTCGCCACGGCCTGGGGAGTCCGCCCCACGGACGAGGGCAAGACGACGTGGTTCACGCTTCGCCTGTGACCGGCGGGACAGCTGAGTCCGGGCCAGGACCAGTACGTCGATCCCGCCGACGCATGGTCGGGCCGGGCGGGGATACCCCAGTGGTATGCCACGGACACCGGGACCGGACGAAGAAGTGCAGGACCGCGCGCCGGACAGCCCCGCCAAACTGCCGAAGCGGTCCTGGTGGGCAGTGCTCAGGGGCACGGTCAGGGAGTTCAAGGAGGACGAACTCGCCGACCGGGCCGCCGCGTTGACGTACTACGGAGTGCTGGCGCTCTTCCCTGCGCTGCTGGTCCTGGTCTCGCTGCTCGGCATCGCCGGCAGGTCGGTGACGGAGACGGTCATGGACAACCTCGCGAAGCTGGCGCCGGGCTCGGCCCGGGACATCATCAGCAACGCCGTGCGGGAACTTCAGGCACCCGGCGGCATCGGCTCGATCATGGCCGTGGTCGGGATCGTGCTGGCGGTGTGGTCGGCCTCCGGCTACATCGCGGCGTTCATCCGCAGTGCCAACGTGGTGTACGACATGCCCGAGGGACGCCCCATGTGGAAGGTGCTGCCGATCCGGGTGGGGATCACGGTCGTGCTGCTGGTGCTGACCACGATCAGCGCGCTGATCGTGGTGTTCACCGGCGGCCTTGCCCGGCAGGCCGGCTCGCTGCTGGGCATCGGGGACACCGCGCTGACGGTGTGGTCGATCGCGAAGTGGCCGGCGCTGGTCGTCCTGGTCACGATCGTCATCGCGATCCTCTTCTGGGCGGCGCCGAACGTGAAGGGCCGCGGCTTCCGTTGGGTCACTCCGGGCAGCGTGCTGGCCCTGCTGGTCTGGATGATCGCCTCGGCGGGCTTCGCGTTCTACGTGGCCCACTTCGCCTCGTACAACAAGACGTACGGCGCGCTCGCGGGCGTGATCGTCTTCCTGGTGTGGCTGTGGATCAGCAACATCGCGATCCTGCTCGGCCTGGAATTCGACGCGGAGCTGGCCCGCCAGCGCGCCGTCGCCGGCGGCATGCCGAAGGACGAGGAGCCCTACCTCCCGCCCCGCGACACGCGGACCTGGAGCAAGGAAGCCTAATCCGGTTCTTTGTGGGGACCCGGCGGGCTGGAGGTCAACCCATGATTCCCATCCTGTTGGTGAACCGGACATCGTGACAACAGAAGAACACCCAACCCATCCCGGCCATTTGACGGTCAGTCGGTCCACCGTCGACGGCGTCCGGGTCATCGCCCTGCGCGGCGAACTCGACCAGGCCACACACGACTGCGTCGGAGAGGCACTGAATCCACCGGCCGGCGATCCGTCGCCGCGCACCGTCGCCGATCTCTCCGGCCTGACCTTCATGGACTCCAGCGGCATCAACCTGCTCATCGCCGCCCACCGGGCGGCCGTGGAGGCTCAGGGCTGGCTGCGCGTGGCCGGTACGCAACCGCCCGTGCTGCGCGTGATGCAGCTCGTCGGCATCGACACCCTCATCCCCTGCCGCCCCACCGTCCGCGAGGCACTGGAGGACTGACCTCCGCACGGGTGCCGTAGTCTGCACGCGTCGGTTCTGAAACATACATTCGAATATCGGGGCGAGGTGCGCCACGCACCGCACGCCTACGCCATCGAGGGCCACCCTCCCCACCACGTCCTGGAACGCCTGGAGACCCTGCTGGGCCAGTCCCGGCCCGGCATCACGGTCACCCTCTGTCTGGTCCTCGTCACCCGGACGACCACCACCTGCACATCGCCAACGCCGACCACATCCCCCCGCTGGTGATCGATCCGCAGCACGGGCCGCGGTTCCACCACCCGCACGGTCCGCTCCTCGGGCTGGGGCTCCCGCCACACTCACCGAGTTCCGCGACGCGGTGGCCGACGGACCGGACGGTCTCGAGGAGTTGTGCGACCTCCTTCTGGCACGTTTCGGACATGACAAGGACGACGACATCGCCCTGATCGTGGCCCTGTTCAGCTGAGAGATCACGCGGAACCGGCCGGCCCAGGTTTGGATCAGCGTGAAGTTGTACATCCGGTGAAGGAACTGAAAGGGTCGGCCGCTCGGTGTGGTTATCCTCTCGGCTGTCGTCGTCCGACGACGTCACTGAGAACTGCGGCGCGTGAGGGCAGGAAGGTCACAACCATGATGTCGACGTCCGTCGGGGACGCCGAACCACCGTCGCGTGCGCGGGAGGACGGCGTCGCGGAGTGGGAATGGCGGGAGCCGTCCGTCCTGTTGATCGAGGACGACCCCGGCGACGCCCTGCTGGTCGAGGAACTCGTCGCCGACAGCGCGCTGAAGATGCGGCTGCGGTGGGTGCGCTCGATGGCGGAGGCCGCCGACGTCCTCGCCGCCGGGGTGCCCGACTGCGTCCTGCTCGATCTGCATCTGTCGGACGCGCAGGGCCTTGAGGCGGTCTCCCGCGTCAAGGCGTACGCCGACCAGGTCGCGATCGTGGTGCTCACCGGGCTGGCCGAGGAACTGACGGGCCTTGCCGCGGTCGCCGGCGGCGCACAGGACTACCTGGTCAAGGGGCGGGTCGAGCCCGAGCTGTTCGGGCGCGCGGTGCGCTACGCGATACAGCGCAAGCAGGCGGAACAGGCCGCCGTGGCGCTGCAGGCCAGCCGGATGCAGGCACAGGAGAACGCCCGCCTCGAACGGGGGCTGCTGCCCCGCCCGTTGCTGCGCGGCGACGACGTCGACATCGTGGCCCGCTATCTTCCCGGGCGGGCCCAGGCGCTCCTCGGCGGCGACTTCTACGACATCGTGCAGAGTGCCGACGGCACGGTGCACGCGGTGGTCGGGGACGTCTCCGGGCACGGGCCGGACGAGGCGGCCCTGGGCGTCGCCCTGCGGATAGCCTGGCGCACCCTGGTGCTCTGCGGCGTCACCGGGGCCGAGCAGGTCGGTCGGCTGGAGGAGATCCTGCTGGCGGAGCGCGCCCGGAACGAGGTCTTCGCGACACTCGTCAGCCTCTCCGCCGTACCGGGCCAGGAGCGGGCCCGGCTGGTACGGGCCGGCCACCACGGATTGTTGCTGCGCACCGATCATGGTGTGGAGTGGGTGGAACCACCCGGCGGTCCGGCGCTGGGGGTGGTACCCGGAGGAGCGTCGTGGCAGGTGGCGGAGGTGGAGGTGCCGGCAGGCGCGGGAGTGGTGCTGTTCACCGACGGCCTGTTCGAGGGGCACATCGGCCGTGGCACCGAGCGCCTGGGCGAGACGGGACTGCTCGCCCTCGCCCGGGAGGAGGCCGCGTTGGCGCCGGAACCGTTCGCCGACCGGCTGATCGAGCGGGTGGGTGGTCTGGCCGAGTCACAGGGTGGCCTGGCCGACGACGTGGCCCTGGTGCACCTGTGCTGGAACTGAGCGAGTGGGGCGAGCGGTGCCGGAACGCGGAATGACGGACGGGGCGGGCAGGGCCTGGATCGGGCGCCGGCTCACCGTACAGAGCTGGTTCTACCTGGTCCTGGCGCTCATGATGCTGGTGGTCGTGATCGGCACCGCGGTGGGCGCGAGTCTGCTGGACCGGACGGCGCAGGTGACCGACCAGTTGCTCGGGCACGTCCAGCCCGCCCAGACGGAGGCGTACCGGCTGCAGGCCACCCTGGTGAACCAGGAGACCGGCATCCGGGGCTACGCGATCGCCGCCGACCGGCAGTTCCTGGAGCCGTACACCCAGGGCAAGCGGGACGAGACCCGGGTGGCCGCCCGGCTGCGCTCCCTGGTCGCCGACCGGCCACGGCTCCTCGCCGACCTCGACGCGGTCCAGCAGGGCGCCGCCAACTGGCGCGACACCTACGCCGAACCGCTCGCCGCCTCCGTCACCCCGGGCCGGCCCCGGACCATCGACCAGAACACCACGGACCGCGGCAAGGAGAAGTTCGACCACCTCCGCGCCCTGTGGACGCAACAGAACCGGGACCTGACGCAGGCGCTCCGCGACGGCCAGGAGAAGCTGGCGCACGAGCGGACGGTACGCAACGCGGTCCTCAGCGGCATGGTCGTCCTCTTCCTACTGACCGGGCTCACGCTCGCGATCCTCGTACGGCTGCTCGTCACCCGCCCGCTGGAGGCGCTGCGCGAGGCGTCCCGGCAGGTGGCCGACGGAGACTTCGACCACGTCATCAGGGGCGGCGGACCGGCGGACCTGGCCGCGGTGGCCGCCGACGTCGAGGGCATGCGGCAGCAGATCGTCGCCGAGCTGGCAGCCTCCCGCAGCCAGCGGGACATCCTGACCCGGCAGGCCGCCGACCTGGACGCCCAGGCCGTCGAACTGCGCCGCTCCAACGCCGAGTTGGAGCAGTTCGCCTACGTCGCCTCGCACGACCTCCAGGAGCCGCTGCGCAAGGTCGCCTCCTTCTGCCAGCTCCTGGAGAAGCGGTACGGCGACCAGCTCGACGAACGGGGCCAGCAGTACATCGACTTCGCCGTCGACGGCGCGAAACGCATGCAGGTCCTCATCAACGACCTGCTCACCTTCTCCCGGGTCGGCCGTGTCAACGACACCCAGGTGCCCGTCGATCTCGACCAGACCCTCGACCAGGCGATGACGAACCTGACGGCGGCCGTCGAGGAGTCCGGCGCCCGCGTCGACCGCCCGGACACCCTGCCCGAGATCGTCGGCGACCCCACGCTGCTGGCCATGCTGTGGCAGAACCTGATCGGCAACGCCCTCAAGTTCCGCCACACGGACCGCGCACCGCACGTGACGATCATCTGTGCCGTGGACCCCGACCGGCCGGACACCTGGCTCGTGTGGGTCACCGACAACGGCATCGGCATCCCCGCGGAGTTCGCCGAGAAGGTCTTCGTCATCTTCCAACGGCTGCACGGCCGCGACGCCTACGGCGGCACCGGCATCGGCCTGGCCCTGTGCAAGAAGATCGTGGAGTATCACGGGGGCACGATCTGGCTCGACACCGGCCGCACCGAGGGCACCCGCTTCTGCTTCACTCTTCCTTTCGCCACCGTGCCGGTGATCGCCTCCGCCCCCCGCACCGAGAAGAAGGCCCTGACATGACCACCCCTCCCGCCACCACCATCGACGTCCTGCTCGTGGAGGACGACCCCGGCGACGAGTTGATGACCCGCGAGGCCTTCGAGGACAACAAGATCGGCAACACCCTGCACGTCGTACGGGACGGCGAGGAGGCCCTCGACTTCCTCTACCAACGCGGTGACCACACGAACGCGCCCCGCCCCGGCCTCATCCTGCTCGACCTCAACCTGCCCAAGTACGACGGCCGTCAGGTCCTGGAGGAGATCAAGTCGGACCCGGACCTCGCCCACATCCCCGTGGTCATCCTCACCACCTCGGCGGCCGAGGAGGACATCCTGCGCAGCTACAAGCTGCACGCCAACGCCTATGTCACCAAGCCCGTGGACCTGGACCAGTTCATCGCCGCGGTCCGCCAGATCGACGACTTCTTCGTCCAGGTCGTACGGCTGCCCCGCACCGGCATGTGAACCGCGCGGGACAGCGGGCACGCGAAAGCCCCAGGACTCCTTGGAAGTCCCGGGGCCGCGGTGCAGCGGATCAGGCCATGGGCCTGCGCGGGGTGCCCATGTCGGGGCCGCTGCGCGGGGTGTTCGTGCCGTAGTACGTGCCCAGCTCATCGTGGTAGCCCTGGTCGCCGAGGTGCTTCTCGCGGTCGAACTCGGGGGCGTCCTTGATCTGTTGCTTGGTGCGGTCGACGAAGACCTTCTGGTCGTCCGAGTCGATCCTGATGACCGTGCTCGCCGGGAGCAGGACCTCCTTGCCGAAGATCCACACACCGGTGTCCACCACCAGGTAGGCGTCGCCGACCTCGTCGGAATGCTTGTCGACCTTGCCGATACTGCCGTCCGTGGCCTCTACCTTGTAACCAGTGAGGTCGACGCTCGCCAGACGGCCCGCGGTCGACTGGTAATCCCAGACATTTTCATTCACGCGAAAACAACTCCTCCAGTAAATCCGGCCTCAACGACCGGCTTCTTCCGAGTGCCCAACACCCAGAACTTCACGCACTGTTGGAGTATTTAAAATCCGCTTTACAATTCACCTAAATTCGAGCGCTGAAATAAATCACGCGGATCAGCGGGCCCGGTCCCGGTCCCTGTCCGACAGGAAGGACGCGAGGGTGTGCATGTAGGCCTCGCGGTCCTCCCACATGGCCATGCGCGCGCTGTTCGGGAACTCGACCCTCTCGGTGGAGGGAAGATGTTGTTCCAGCGTGTCCGTGGAGTCGACGGCGAACTCGTCGTAGCGACCGCGGGTGAGCAGGACGGGATACCTGATGCGGCGCAGCTCGGAGGTGCGGTCCCAAGGGGAGAGGTTTCCGGTCATCACGAACTCGTTCGGGCCGTTCATGGTGGCGTACACCTGGTTGCCGTCGACATTCGCGGCGCTGCGCAGCAGGGCCTCGGGGTACGGGTCGAGACGGCAGAAGAAGTTCGCGTAGAAAACGTTCACCGCGTCGAGATATTCAGGTGCGGTGTAGTCGCCCTTCGCCTCGTATTCGTCCAGGACGCTCTGTACGTCGGCCGGCAGGAGCGTGCGCAGATACCGGGTGCCCGCGACGAACTGCGGCGCGCTGGACGAGGTGCTGGCCAGCACGACGGCGCCCACCTCACGGGGCTGACGGAGCAGGTACTCGATGGCGAGCCAGCCGCCCCACGAGTGTCCGTACAGGTGGAAGTGGCGCAGGCCGAGCGCGCTCCTGACCGCCTCCAGTTCGGCGACGAAGCGGTCGATCCGCCAGAGCCCGGGGTTGTCGGGCTTGTCCGATCGACCGCAGCCGAGCTGGTCGTAGAACACGACCGGCCGGTCGGTGGCCAGGTCACCGAGGGACTACAGGTAGTCGTGTCCCGCGCCCGGTCCGCCGTGCAGCACCAGCAACGCCGGCCGCCGGCCACTGCCGACGACGTTCACCCAGACCCGGCCGCCGGGGACATCGACGTACCGCTCACCCGGCCGCAGACCGGATCCGCCACCGGAACGGGGCTTGCCCGCGGCGGCCACGGGTACGAGGCCGCCCGCTGCCAGGGCGCTGGACGACTTGAGAACGTTGCGACGGTTGATCATCGTGAGGACTCTCTGCTCTCCTGTTGACGCGCGACGGTCATGGGCGCCCCCGGGTGCCCAACCAACCCTCTGTCGGCCCGGCATGATCGTGCATCGGCCAGTTGACCTACTTCCGACCGCTGCCCACCCCCTGGTTCGCGACCCGATCTCGCCTACTCTGACCAGTGAGGAACAGGCCGGACGCCCGTCTGCCGTGCACACCAGGAGGTACCGATGAAGATGTTGATCAACGTCCCGGAAACCGTGGTGGCGGACGCGTTGCGAGGCATGGCGGCCGCGCACCCCGAGCTCACCGTCGACGTGGAGAACCGCGTGATCGTACGGCGGGACGCCCCCGTGGCCGGGAAGGTCGCCCTGATCTCCGGCGGCGGCTCGGGGCACGAGCCGCTGCACGGCGGATTCGTGGGTCCCGGCATGCTCTCCGCCGCCTGTCCGGGCGAGGTGTTCACCTCGCCGGTGCCGGATCAGATGGTGCGCGCGGCGGCGGCCGTGGACAGCGGGGCCGGCGTGCTGTTCATCGTGAAGAACTACACGGGTGACGTGCTCAACTTCGACATGGCGGCGGAGCTGGCCGAGGACGAGGGCATCCAGGTCGCCAAGGTGCTGGTGAACGACGACGTGGCGGTCACCGACAGCCTCTACACGGCGGGCCGCCGCGGCACCGGCGCCACCCTGTTCGTGGAGAAGATCGCGGGCGCCGCGGCGGAGGAGGGACAGCCGCTGGACCGGGTGGCGTCGATCGCCCGGCAGGTCAACGAGAACTCGCGCAGCTTCGGCGTCGCGCTCAGCGCCGGCACCACGCCCGCCAAGGGCACCCCGACCTTCGATCTGCCCGCCGGCGAGCTGGAGTTGGGGGTCGGCATCCACGGCGAGCCCGGCCGGGAGCGGCGGCCGATGATGACCTCGGGCGAGATCGCCGACTTCGCGGTGAACGCGGTCCTGGAGGACCTGCCCCCGCGCAACCCGGTCCTCGTCCTGGTCAACGGCATGGGCGGGACCCCGCTGCTTGAGCTGTACGGGTTCAACGCCGAGGTGCAGCGGGTGCTCGCCGCCCGCGGTGTCGCCGTGGCCCGCACCCTCGTCGGCAACTACGTCACGTCGCTGGACATGGCCGGCGCGTCGGTCACCCTGTGCCAGATCGACGAGGAGACGCTGCGGCTGTGGGACGCCCCGGTGAAGACGCCGGGGCTGCGCTGGGGCGTGTGACAGGGGGACCGGCGACCGCAACGCACCTACCACGCAAGGAGATCCCGTGCTCGACGCCGACTTCTTCCGCCGTTGGATGACGGCGACCGCCGCTTCCGTCGACCGCGAGGCGGAACGGCTCACCGCCCTCGACTCCCCCATCGGGGACGCGGACCACGGCAGCAATCTGCAACGCGGGTTCCGGGCCGTGGCCGCCACGCTGGAGAAGGAGGCGCCGGACACGCCCGGAGCGGTTCTGACGCTCGCCGGCCGGACGCTGATCTCGACGGTCGGCGGCGCGTCGGGGCCCCTGTACGGGACGCTGCTGCGCCGCACCGGCAAGGCGCTCGGGGACGCCGGTGAGGTGAGCGAGGCGGAGTTCGCCCAGGCGCTGCGGACGGGAGTGGACGCGGTCTCGACGCTCGGCGGGGCCGCGCCGGGCGACAAGACGATGATCGACGCCCTGGTGCCGGCCGTGGACGCGCTCCCCGACGGTTTCGGCGCGGCCCGGTCCGCCGCCGAGGAGGGCGCGCTGGCGACGACACCGCTGCAGGCGCACAAGGGCCGGGCGAGCTATCTCGGCGAGCGCAGCATCGGGCACCAGGATCCCGGGGCCACCTCGGCGTCCCTGCTGATCGCGGCTCTGGCGGAGGCGAACGGTGAGTGACGGCAAGCTGGTCGGGATCGTGCTCGTGTCGCACAGCGCGGAGGTCGCCGCGTCGGTGGCCGAGCTGGCGAAGGGTCTGGCGGGCGGCGGCATCACGGTGCCGGTCGCCGCTGCGGGCGGCACCGAGGGCGGTGGCCTCGGCACCAGCTCGGAACTGATCGCCGCCGCGGCCGCGTCGGTAGACCAGGGTGCCGGAGTCGCTGTTCTCACCGACCTCGGCAGCGCGGTCCTCACCGTGAAGGCCCTGCTCGCCGAGGGCGACGAACTCCCGCCCGACACCCACCTGGTGGACGCCCCGTTCGTCGAGGGCGCGGTGGCCGCGGTCGTCACGGCGGCCACGGGCGCCGACCTGGCCGCGGTGGAGGCGGCGGCCGGGGAGGCGTACACCTACCGCAAGGCATGAACACGCGGCGCCGACGGACCCGGGAGGGCCCGCCGGCGCCCTCGGCTCACTTGCCCCGCACGAACATCCGCGCCAACCGCTCCCCCGTGGCGACCGCTGCCGCATGGTCCTCGATCGGCTTGACCTGCGAGTCCTTGAAGACGATGTAGGTGACGCCGGAGGCCGTGCCGCCGCCGCGCGGGTCCGGCTGGATGCCGAGGCCGCGGGCGGTGGCGTAGGACGCCTCGCCGATGATGTCGTGCGGGCCGACGTCGCCGACCACGGCGTACTGCACGCGGTCCCGGTAGACCACGGCGGCGACCGAACCCCCGCGCACCCCGTGGTCGCGGTGGTTCCAGATCCGGCTCGCCATGGGCACGACGATGTAGGGGAGCCGCTCGGCGCTCAGATGGCGGCCGTCGGCCTGCTGGTAGGCGGTCATGTCGGAGAAGAGCGGGTCGGTACGGCGGTTGCAGCGGGCCGTGGGCCGCCCGTCGCAGTCGATGTCCATGTCAGCCTTCCAGAAGACGGCGTCCCGGGTGCCGCAGACCGGGATGTCGGCCGGTGTGCCGTCGTCGCTGCGGTAGCGACCGCGGGAGACCTGGGTGCAGTCCCGCGCCCTGGCCAGCAGGTCCGCGGCGGTCACGGCGCCCTCGCGCCACACCACCGGCTCCTGCTCGATGCGGTGCGCGGCGGCGGGCACGGTCGTCGGGGTGAGCAGGGCGGCGCTTGCCGCGGCCAGTGTCAGCGACTGGACACGCACGATAAGGGAGCCTCTCCTGGGGGACACTGACGGACACTCAGCCCACCCTGGTGCCGTTGTGATCACGCGGCCACCGTTGGGGGGCCGTACGGTGCACGACCCTGTCGGGAGGTCCCGTCCCCGAACTTCCGGCAGGGGCCGGGCACCTGAGCCCGTATCGGCTCCGGCCGCCCGGCCGCCCACGTCCGGCGCGGGATCAGCGACGACAGCGGCCCGCGCCACCGGCCCGAACTCCCCATCCCTCAAAGGGGGTTCGGCCGTCTGGAGCTTCAGCATACGTAACGCCCGAGGACCGTCACCAACGGGACCGCCCGTGGTCCGCGCATCGCCCGCCCACCGTCCGCCCTCTTGATGCGACCACGTCAGCGGAGCCATATTGGTCCGGACCATTGCTGTCGCGCCGTCCGGGGAGGCAGAGTCGTGCGTCGTGTCGTCCTACTCCTGCGCACAGCCGCCACGACCTGCGCGGCCGTGACGCTCCTCGCGTCCTGTGCCCGGGGCGGCTCGGACGCCGACGACGGCGGCCGGCTGCCGGGGGCGCCGGTCGGCGTCACCGCGGCGGCGGGCAGTGCCACCAGCGTGCACGTGATGTGGAACGCGGTGTCCGCGGACCCGCCCGTCACCGCCTACGAGGTGTACCGGGGCACCACCAAGGTCCAGGAGGTACCGGCGGCCGAGCGCATGGTGGACGTCATCCGGCTCAGCCCCTCCACTGCGTACGTTTTCTCCGTGCGGGCCCGCAGCGGCGATGACCTGCTCGGGCCGCGCAGCACGGAGGTGCGGGCCACGACCCCCGCGGCCGTGGCGGCGGACGCGAAGCCCCCGACCCGCCCGGGCGCCACCCGGGGCAAGACGGTCGGCAGCAGGGCCGTCCAGCTCTCCTGGTCCGCGTCGAAGGACGACTGGGCGGTGCTGTCGTACGACGTCTACCAGGGCACCTCGAAGATCCACAGTGTCGGCGGGAACCAGACGGCGACCGTGGTGACGGGACTGCGGCCGGGCACCCGTTACGCCTTCACCGTCCGCGCCCGTGACGCGGCGGACAACCTCTCGCCGCCCGGCGCGACCGTCCGCCTCACCACGCCGGGCTCCGACGACGGCAAGGACACCGCGCCCATCGCCTTCCGCGCGAGCACCCATCGCGCGGACGGGGCGTATTACATCGACCTCGCCTGGGTCCCGCCGCGCACGGACGGCGTGGTAACGGAGTACGAGATCCGGCTCGACGGACAGACCGCCACCTCACTGGTGTACGGCGGGAACCCGCCGCGCGACAAGGCGACCTATTCCTTCTACGTCGGCCGGGACGCCGGCGTCAGCCATCGGGTGCGGATCCGGGCCAAGCTGCCCGACGGCACGTGGGGCGGTTTCTCACCGGAGGTGACCTGCACGACGACCCCCTGACGGCAGCTCGCGCATGGGCCGGACGAAGTAATCCGTCACCTGCCCGGTGGCGCTCCGCGTGCGGGACGGGCCGGGGGCACAAAGGCTGCCCCTGAGAGGCAGCACGGGCGTTCCCCGACCCTCGGCGGCGCTAGGGATGTACCGCCAACCGTGCCGCCGGAGGCTCCCATGCGCATGACTCGTCCACCCCTCCGCACCGCGGCAGCCGTCGTCGCGCTCCCCCTGGCCCTGGCCGCCACCCCGGCCGCGGCCCTGGGCTCGGGGATCTCCGTGAGCACGAGCGGGTCCACGGTGTCGGTGACGACCACCACCTGCTCCCAGACCAGCTCCAGCGGCAGCTGGGGTTCGGCCTCGCTGCTCAACAGCAGTCAGGCGGACTTCGCCCAGGGACGGCAGGCGGCCCTCTCGGGGACGACCGGCCTCCAGTCGGCGGCTTGGCAGACCGTGAACCCCGGCACGTACACCGTCGTGGTGGTGTGCGCGGGCGGCGCCAAGAGCACCGCGGGCACCCAGTCCGTGATCGTGTCGGCCGCCTCCACGCCCACCATCTCCGCCACGGCCTCGCCGTCGCCCTCGCGCGGTGTCATGGGCGGTATCGGCGGCGCGGTCAAGGACTACGGGCCGCTCACCCTGACCGCGGGCAGTGCCCTGGTCGGGGCGGGTGTCATCGCCACGGCCTGGTTCCTGCGCCGCCGAGCCAAGCCCTACCGGCTCTGAGGCCGGGCGGGCTCGGGCCCGCCCGACACCGGCTGCTCGGCACTGGGCAGTTCGGCGAACTCCTCCACGGCATGCGCGAGCCACCGCGTCCAGAAGGTCTCCAGGTCGATGCCCGCCCGCAGCACGAGGTGGCGCAGCCGGTCCTGGGGACCGTCCTTGCCGGGCGGGAAGTCGCGCCGCTCGATCTCCTCGTACTCCGCCAACTGCCGCCGGTGCAGGTCGAGATGGCGGCGCAGATCGGCCTCCACGCCCGCCGTGCCGACCACGGCCGCCGCGCGCAGCCTCAGCAGCATCGTGTCCCGCAGCGGCTTGGGGTCGTGCGCGGCCGAGGTCCAGCGGGCCAGTTCGGCGCGGCCCGCGGGCAGCACCTCGTAGCTCTTCTTCTGGCCGCGGGCCGGCTGCTCGGTCGGCAGCGCCCTGATGTGTCCCTCTGCCTCCAGTTTTCCCAGCTCGCGATAGATCTGCTGGTGCGTCGCCGACCAGAAGTACCCGATCGAGCGGTCGAACCTGCGGGTCAGCTCCAGCCCCGAGGACGGCTTTTCGAGCAGGGCGGTGAGGATCGCGTGCGGGAGTGACATGACGTCATCCTAGGGACGGCCCCTACAGGGCGGCCGCGACCTCGGTGCCCTGTTTGATCGCGCGCTTGGCGTCCAGTTCGGCGGCCACGTCGGCGCCGCCGATCAGGTGCACGGAGCGGCCGGCGGCGGCCAGTTCCTCGTAGAGGTCCCGGCGCGGTTCCTGCCCGGTGCACAGCACGATCGTGTCGACGGCCAGGACCGTGCTCTCCTCGCCGACGGTGACATGGAGTCCGGCGTCGTCGATGCGGTCGTAGCGGACGCCCGGGACCATGGTGACGCCCCGGTGCTTGAGTTCGGCGCGGTGGATCCAGCCGGTGGTCTTGCCGAGGCCCGCGCCGACCTTCGTGGTCCGGCGCTGGAGCAGGTGGACCGTGCGGGGCGGGGCGGCCCGCTCGGGGGCGGCCAGACCGCCGGGTGTGCGGTAGTCCATGTCGACGCCCCACTGCCGGAAGTACGTCGCCGGGTCCTCGCTCGCCTTGTCACCGCCGTCGGTGAGGTACTCGGCGACGTCGAAGCCGATGCCGCCGGCGCCGAGGATCGCGACGCGGTCGCCGACGGTGGCCTCGCCGCGCAGGACGTCGAGGTAGCCGACCACGCTCGGGTGGTCGACGCCGGGGATGTCCGGGGTGCGCGGGGTGACGCCGGTGGCCACGACGATCTCGTCGAAGTCGGCCAAGTCCCTTGCCCCGACAGGTGTGTTGAGGCGTACGTCCACGCCGTGCGCGTCGAGCCGTGTGCGGAAGTAGCGCAGCGTCTCGTCGAACTCCTGCTTGCCCGGGACCTGTCGGGCGACGTTGAGCTGCCCGCCGATCTCGCTCGCGGCATCGAAGAGAGTGACCTCATGGCCGCGTTCGGCCGCGCTGACCGCGCACGCGAGTCCCGCCGGGCCCGCGCCGACGACGGCGACGCGTTTGCGCAACCGCGTCGGGGCCAGGATCAGTTCGGTCTCGTGGCAGGCCCGGGGGTTGACCAGGCAGGACGTGATCTTTCCACTGAAGGTGTGGTCGAGGCAGGCCTGGTTGCAGCCGATGCAGGTGTTGATCGCCTCGGGCGTCCCGGCCGCGGCCTTGTTGACGAAGGCGGGGTCGGCGAGCATCGGGCGGGCCATGGAGACCATGTCCGCGCAGCCGTCGGCGAGCAACTCCTCGGCCAGTTCAGGGGTGTTGATGCGGTTGGTGGTAACCAGCGGGACCGACACCTCGCCCATCAGCTTCTTGGTGACCCAGCTGTAGGCGCCGCGCGGGACGGAGGTCGCGATGGTGGGGATGCGGGCCTCGTGCCAGCCGATGCCGGTGTTGATGATCGTCGCCCCGGCCGCCTCGACGGCCTTGGCGAGGGTGATCACCTCGTCGAGCGTGGAACCGCCGGGGACCAGGTCCAGCATGGACAGGCGATACACGATGATGAAGTCCTCGCCGACCGCCTCGCGCACCCGGCGCACGATCTCGACCGGGAAGCGCATCCGGTTCTCGTACGCGCCGCCCCAGCGATCGGTGCGGTGGTTGGTCTGCAGGGCGATGAACTCGTTGATGAGGTAGCCCTCGGAGCCCATGATCTCGACGCCGTCGTACCCGGCCGCGCGGGCGAGGCGGGCGGTGCGGACGTAGTCGCCGATCGTCTCCTCGACCTCGTCGTCGGTCAGTTCGCGGGGCGCGAAGGGGCTGATCGGCGCCTGGAGCGGGCTCGGCGCGACCAGGTCCTGGTGGTAGGCGTACCGCCCGAAGTGCAGGATCTGCAGCGCGATCCGGCCGCCCGCGCGGTGCACGGCCTCCGTGACCACGGTGTGCCGCTCGGCCTCGGCGTCGGTGGTGAGCTTCGCGCCGCCCTCGTACGGCCGCCCCGCGTCGTTGGGCGCGATGCCGCCGGTGACGATCAGCCCGACTCCCCCGCGCGCCCGCTCGGCGTAGAACTCCGCCATGCGCTCGAAGCCGCGCTCGGCCTCTTCCAGGCCGACGTGCATCGAGCCCATCAGGACGCGGTTGGGCAGCGTGGTGAAGCCCAGGTCCAGCGGGCTCAGCAGGTGCGGGTAGCGGCTCATCGTCGGCCCTCCGTGCGGGGTGTGGTGCCTTCTTTTGTAGAGGCCCTTCGCTTATTTTGCAACTAGTTGCATAAACGGGGGCGGGTGACACGGGACACCCGGGGGCACAGTGGCCTCATGAGGACCGCGGACGCCGAGGTGGTCGACCTCGCCCAGGAGCTGATCCGCCGCCCGAGCCGGGGCGGCATCGACGACTACGCACCCGTCCTCCGAGTCCTGGAGGACTGGCTGGACGCCCATGACCTGCCGTTCCGGCGGCTCCACGACGCCGGGCGGCCGGTCGCCCTGCTGGTGGAGGTCGCCGGTGGCCGGCCGGGACCCTGGTGGGCGCTGGACGCCTGCGTGGACACCGCCCCGTACGGCGACGAGAGTTCCTGGTCGTTCCCGCCGGACTGCGGGGACGTCGTGGACGGCTGGCTACGCGGCCGAGGCGCGGCCGACTCCAAACTGGCGGCGGCGCTGTTCTGCCGTATCGCCGCCGAGGTGCGCGAACGCGCCGACGGCCTGCGCGGCGGGCTCACCGTGCTGCTCGACGCCGACGAGCACACCGGTGGCTTCGGCGGCGCCCGCGCCTACCTCGCGGATCCGGCGGCGGTGCGCCCGGCCGGGGTGCTGATCGGCTATCCCGGGCCGGAGGAGGTCGTGGTCGGCGGCCGGGGGCTGTGGCGGGCCACGATCACGGTGCACGCGGACTCCGGCCACTCCGGGGCGAGGCGTACGACACCGGGTGCCGTCTCCCGGGCGGCACGGCTGGTGCGATTGCTGGAGGAGGCCGAACTGCCGGGAGTCCAGGGCGAGTTCCCGCTTCCGCCGAGGCTGACGGTGACCTTCTGCCACGGGGGCGAGGGCTTCTCGGTGGTGCCGGGCGCCTGCGAACTGGGCATCGACGTGCGCACGACGCCGGGCTTCGGCGCCGCCGCGGCCGAGGCACTCGTCCGGCGCGCGGTCGCCGAGCTGGACGCGTCGGTGCCCGGCCCGCGGCCGACCGCGATCACCCCGGTGGCTGCCTGGCCGTCGTACCGCCTGGCCGCGGACGAGCAGCCCGCCGCCGCACTCCTGGACGCGGCCGAGCGGGAGGGCCTGCCGGTCAGGCCCAAGACGGCCGGGCCCTCGAACATCGGCAATCTGCTGGCGGGTGAGGGCATCCCGGCGACGGCCGGTTTCGGGGTGCGGTACGAGGGGCTGCACGGCGTGGACGAGCGGGCGTGTCTGGCGGACCTGCCCGTCGTGCACGCCGTCTACCGGCGTGCCGTGCTCGACCTGCTCAGTACGTAGTCAGCGGCTCTCCAGCCGTACGTGCAGTTCCCGCTCCTGGTCCCCGGAGGCCGAGGCGAGGTCGCGGACGGTGAACAGGGAGTCGAGGGTGGAGCGCAGTCGTTCGATCGCCCAGTAGCCGCCCTGCGCGTCGGCCTCGACGGAGGACGAGAGGCGGGCCGGCGGCGGGCACGCGTGCGTGTCGGTGACCTCGAACGTACCGAGCCACACCATCGGCCGGGTCTCGTGGAGCTGCTGCGGCGCCTCGTCGGCGCCCCGGTCGGACTCGAAGCACGTGGCGAGCGTGTCGAACACGATCCGGGCGTCCTCCTTGTTGCATCCGCTGATCTCGAGGGAGACGGGTTCCTCGTGCTGTCGCTCTCGGTCCATGTGATCGCTCCTCTCGTGAATGTGGCGCGGCACCACGGGTTCCCCGCGAACCGCGCCACACCTCCAGAGAAGCACTCCCGTCCGAACCGGACCAGCGAGCGGCTCAGCTCTTGGTGAAGCGGTACGTCTTGCTGTCCGTCAGCACGCAGAAGCCCGGCGACACGACGATCACGCGCAGGGTGCCGGTGCGGCGGTCGTAGTCGATGCCCTCGGCCTCGAAGGTGCCGGAGCAGCCGCTGCGCAGCGGGAGCTGGCGCAGGGCCGTGACGTGGCCGGAGACGTCTCCGCTGCCGCTCGGCTGGGCGGAGAGGTCGACCTGGAGCAGCGGCTTGGTGACGCCGAACAGCGTGCCCGCCGGGTCGTCGGAGGAGCACAGGAGCGTGGTCGCGCTGGAGAAGTCGCAGCCCTGCACATCCCGCACGGGGTGGTCGAGGTTGACGACGGAGACCTGCGGGAGGTTCGCCGAGGGCGAGGTGCTCGCGTTGACGCCGGGCGTCGGGAAGACCAGGAAGCGATTCATGGTGCCGTACTCGCCCGACAGCATCCACTGCCCGTCGGGCGAGATCGCGACCCAGGAGTTGTTGAGCGCCTCGCCGGAGCTGAGCGTGTGCACGTACTCCGACCAGGCCCCGCCCTGCGCCTGCACGCGGTACATCTTCGCGGTGCCCGAGTCGGCCTGGTACGGCTCGATGTAGTAGCCGTTGTAGGAGGCGTCCGGGTCGCCGACGTGGTTCCAGCCGCGGACGCTGAGGTCGATGGGGACGGTGCCGATGCCGGTGTAGCGGTTGGCACTGCCCGCCGGGACCTCCACGGAGGTCAGGCCCTGGCTCTCGGTCAGCGGGTCGGCCCGGTCGGAGCCCACCTCGGTCCAGGTGTCGGCCGCCGACGCGGGCGGGGCGGCGGACAGGACGGCCGCGGTGGCCAGGGCGAGCAGGGCGGTGAGCGTCGCGTGGCAACGTCTCCGGGCGCGCAGGCGCATATGGAGTGCTCCTCCGTGGGGGGCGGAATAGACCGCCGGACAGTCTGTCGGCCCCACGTAGGCATGTACAGACCAATAGGAGAACAGGGGCCGTCCAGTCGGCGACGGCCCCTCGCGAGTACTGTCGTCACGGCTTCACCGGACGTCCGTGGCCGTGTTGAGAGATGGTGGAGGAGAGCGGCCGAAGCGTCACAGGGACGGTTGAGCGCGGTAGAACAGGGGAGTCGGCACGGGGGACGGCGTGCCGCGTCGAAGGGGCGAAGGCGGTGCGTGGAATGAGAGCACCTGGGATTCCACCGGCCGGGCGTGACTGGTCGGTAGGACCGAGCGGGCTGCTCGACGTGCTGGGCGTGGCCTCGGTGGTGCTGGACGCCAAGGGGCACATCGTGCTGTGGAGCCCCCAGGCGGAGGAGCTGTTCGGCTTCCCCGCGGACGAGGCGCTCGGGCAGTACGCGGCCCGGATCATGGTCGACGAGCAGCATCTCGACCTGGTCGTCAAGCTGTTCGCCGATGTCATGCTCACGGGGCAGAGCTGGGCCGGCGCCTTCCCCATCCGCCGCAAGGACGGCAGCACGCGGCTCGTGGAGTTCCGCAACATGCGGCTCCTCGACGACCAGGGCGACGTCTACGCGCTCGGCCTGTGCGCCGACAAGTCGACCGTACGGCGGCTGGAGCGGGACGTGGCGCTGTCCACCCGGCTGGTCGCGCAGTCGCCGGTCGGCCTGGCCGTGCTGGACACCGATCTGCGGTACGTCTCGGTCAATCCGGCCCTGGAGCGGCTCAACGGCATTCCGGCCGAGGACCACATCGGCCGCACCTTCCGTGAGGTGCTGCCGCATCTCGACGTCGACGCGATCGAGTCGGCGGCCCTGCGGGTGTTGGAGACCGGCCACCCGATGGTCGACCGGCACACCATCGGCCGTACGCCGGCCGATCCGCACGAGGAACACGCCTGGACGATCTCGCTCTACCGCCTGGAGGACGCGGCCGGGACGGTGCTGGGCGTCGCCGGGGCGGTCGTCGACGTCACCGAGCAGCACAGGGCGAGCGTCGAGGCGGAGGCCGCCCGGCGCCGGCTGGCCCTCATCGCGGACGCCTCCGCCCGCATCGGCACCACCCTTGAACTGGACCGCACGGCCCGTGAACTGGCCGACGTAGCGGTGCCCGAGCTCGCCGACGTCGCGGCCGTCGACCTGCTGGAGGCGGTGGTCGAGGGCCGGCGCACCAGCCTGGGTCCCGCCGAGCATGCGGTGATCCGGGCGCTGGCCGTGCAGGCGGACGACGCGCCCGAGGCGCTGCTGGCGGCCGACCCGCCGGGGCAGGTGGCCCGGTACGGCCCCGACCGCCTGGTCACCGAGTGCGTACGGACCGGCGCCCCGGTGCTGGTGGCGCAGGTCGGGGCGGCCGACCTGCCCCGCATCGCCCGCTCCCCCGAGGCCGCCGAGCTGCTGTCCCGGGCGGGTGTGCACTCCTATCTGGCGGTGCCGCTGATCGCGCGCGGCGAGGTGCTCGGCGCCCTCGACCTCAAACGCACCCGCAATCCGCTGCCGTTCAGCGACGACGACCTGCTGCTCGCGCGGGAGCTGGCGGCGCGGGCGGCGGTGCAGATCGACAACGCCCGCTGGTACCAGAACGCCCGCGACACCGCCCTCACCCTGCAGCGCAGCCTGCTGCCGAGCCACCCGCCGGTGATCGGCGGCCTGGAGGTCGCCTCCCGCTACCAGCCCGCGGGCGCCACCACGGAGGTCGGCGGCGACTGGTTCGACGTCATCCCGCTGGACGGCTGCAAGACCGCGCTCGTGGTGGGCGACGTGATGGGCAGCGGCATCAACGCGGCGGCGACCATGGGCCGGCTGCGCACCGCGACGACCACGCTGGCCTCCCTCGACCTGGATCCGGCCCGGCTCCTGGAGCACCTCGACCGGATCACACAGGACCTGGACCACTCCATCGCGACCTGTGTGTACGCCGTCCACGACCCGGAGCTGCGGCAGTGCCGGATCGCCAACGCCGGGCACCTGCCGCCGGTCCGATTGCGCGAGGGGCGTGCCCCGGAGCTGCTGGATCTGCCCACCGGGGCGCCGCTGGGCGTCGGCGGGGTCGCCTTCTCCACCACCGCGGTCGACCTCGAACCCGGCGACCGGCTCGTGTTCTACACGGACGGACTCGTGGAGACCCGCCAGCATCCCCTCGACGAGCGCCTGGACGCGCTGCTGTCCCTGCTCGAAGGCCCCGACCGCCCGCTGGAAGAGGTCTGCGATCTCCTGCTGCGCACGCTTCACCAGCCCGACAACTCCGACGACGTGGCGCTGCTCATCGCGCGCGTGCAGAAACAGGACGGACGCGAGTGACGGCCGAGCCGTTCTCACAGCGATTGATTACCTGCTCCTTATCGGGCGCATCCCACAATCACAGCTAGGCGTGGCACAGGGGTGCCGGGCCGATGGGAGCTTGCCGTGACGCACGAGCCGGACCAGCAACCCACCGCCGGGGGCGAGCCGCCCGAGCGGCCATTCGGTACGACATCCGACTGGGAAGTGATGACGGGCCCGGGCGGGGGCGAGCGCGCACCGGGTCCCACCTGGGACCGGGTCTGGCGGCACCGGTCCGCCCGGGCGCGCGCGGTGATCGCGGCGACGACGGTCGCCGTCCTGGCCATCGGCGGCACGGTCGCCGTCGCGGCCACGTCCGCCGGCTCCGGCGAGAGCGCCTCGCCGTCGGCCGCGTCGGCCTCGACATCGGCCTCCCCGACCCCGAACGGGCCCGGCGAGCGGCACGGCGGCGGCCGGTGGTTCGGGCTCGGCGGCATGGGCGCGCACGGCGAGGCGACCGTCAAGGACCAGGACACGGGCAAGTGGGTGGTACGGGTCTGGCAGCGCGGCACCGTCGAGAAGGTCGACGGCGACCAGGTCACCGTGAAGAGCGGGGACGGCGCCGAGTGGACCTGGACGGTGCCCTCGGACGCGACCGTGTTCCACGACGGCACCAAGGGCTCCGGCGCGGACGACCTCAAGAAGGGCGAGACCGCCTTCCTGGCCGGCACCCGCGCCGACGACGGCACCAGGACCGCGACCAACGCCCTCATGGGCACCTGGGACCACAAGGGTCAGGGCGGCGACCACCGCGGCGGCGGGCCGGGCCGCGGCCCCCGGGACTGGCAGCCGCCCTCCCCCTCCACGCCGCCCTCCCCCTCGGCCAAACCCTCGGACAGCGGCGCGACCACGTGACCCGGCCCGTCAGGCCCTGACGCCGATCACGACGTTGGCGTACAGCTCCTCGTCCGTGGCGAGACGGGATGTCAGGCCCGCCTCGCCGAAGGCGTCGAGTGCCGCGTCGGTCTGGTGCTCACTGGTCTCGACGAGCAGGCAGCCGCCGGGGGCGAGCCAGCCGGACGCCCCGGCGGCGACCCGGCGCAGCAGGTCGAGTCCGTCGGAGCCGCCGTCCAGCGCGGTGCGCGGTTCGTGGTCGCGGGCCTCGGCGGGCAGCAGGGCGATCTCGGCGGTGGGGACGTACGGCACGTTGGCGGCGAGGAGGTCGACCCGGCCGCGCAGGGCGGCGGGGAGGGCCTCGTACAGGTCGCCCGCGTGCACGTGACCGCCGTACGCGGCGATGTTGCCGCGGGCGCAGCGCACGGCCACCGGGTCGATGTCGGCGGCGTGCAGTTCCACGGTGCCGAGTGCGGCGGCCAGGGCGGCGCCGACCGCGCCGGAGCCGCAGCACAGGTCGACGACCACGGTGGCGTGCGGGTGCTGGGCCAGGGCCCGGTCGACGAGGAACTCGGTGCGGCGGCGGGGCACGAAGACGCCCGGTTCGACGGTGACGCGCAGTCCGTGGAAGCCGGCCCAGCCGAGGACCTGTTCGAGGGGCTCGCCGGCGATCCGGCGGTCCGTCAGGGCGGAGACCTCGTCCGGGGTGCGGGCGGTGGCGAGTATCAGCTCCGCCTCGTCCTCGGCGAAGACACAGCCGGCGGAGCGCAGGGCGATGACAACTCTGGACAGCAGAGCGGGAGCAGCGTGAGGGGGCATGGAAGCCGAGAGCCTTTCGGTGAGCCGAAGGGCGCTCTCGCGGTCACCGGCGAGCGGTGATCCGTGTCGTCGCTACGAGGCGAGAGCACCCTACCTGAACAGCGGTAATGGGTCTCACCTCCTAGAACGGGCGGCTGGGACGGACCCCGGCCGGACCCGCACACCTTACCCCAACGTCCTCGGCGCGGAGGGCGGCGGCGTCGGGTCAAGTTGTACTGTGCAACCAGGTGAGTGAGGGAGGTCCCGTGGACGCAGCCGAGGCCGTGGAGGTCATCCAGCACGAGATGACGGCGTTCGCCCGCCGGGCCCGGGCCTCCGCCGGGCGGATGCACCCCGAGCTGTCGCTCGTCTCGTACACGCTGCTCGGGCATCTGGAGGAGAGCGGCGGCTGCCGGGCCACCGACCTGGCCGCGCACTACGCGCTGGACAAGTCGACGGTCAGCCGCCAGGTGTCCGCGCTGGAGCGGGCCGGGCTCGTCGGGCGGCACCCGGACCCGGACGACCACCGGGTCCAGACGCTGCAGCTGACGGACGCGGGCCGGGAGATCCTCGCCCAGGTCACGCGCAGCCGCCGCGTCGCCTTCCGGGAGCGGCTGGCGGACTGGCCGGAGGAGGACCTGACGCGGTTCGCCGCCTATCTGGAGCGCTACAACGCGGGCACCGCCGCGGACTGACCCAGCGTCTGGGGCACCCGGGCGCCGAGGAAGGCGGTCCTGCGGCGCAGCCGGAAACCGAGCGCCTCGTACAGCCGGATGGCGGTGGTGTTGTGCGCGCCGGTGTGCAGGAAGGGCGTCTCGCCGCGCTCCTTGATGCCGTGGGCGACGGCGAGGATCAGCCGGGTCGCCAGGCCCTCGCCGCGGAAGGCCGGATCGGTGCAGACGGCGCTGATCTCGGTCCAGCCGGGCGGGTGCAGCCGCTCCCCCGCCATCGCGATCAGCGCGCCGTCGCGGCGGATGCCCAGGTAGGTGCCCATTTCTATGGTCCGGGGCAGGAAGGGGCCCGGCCGGGTCCGTTCGACCAGGTCGAGCATCTCGGGCACGTCGGCGGGGCCGAGGCGGACGGCCTCCGGTTCCGGCGCGGCGGCCAGACCGGCGTCGACGAACTGCACCCCGTCGATCCGGAAGGTGACCTCCCAGCCGTCCGGGACCTCACCCCGGAAGCCCGGCAGCGCGATCTCGGCGCCGGGCCCCGCGAGCGCCGCGACATCCGCCCAGTCCTCGGCGTCGGGATCGTCGGGCAGCGCCAGCCACGGCGACACGTCGACCGGGTAGCGCAGCACCCGCCCCTGACGCTCGGCGAAGTGCGCGTGCGGGCCGGTCAGGGCGGCGAGGGCGGGGTTGTCGAGGACGTGGTGTGTGCCGGGCGCGGCACTCGGGCCGTTCACGCCCGTATCGCCGAGGCCGCTCGCGTCCGTACCGTTCACGTCGCTCGTCCGTCCGCCGTTCACGTCGCTCATCCCGCGACCTCGATCACGATCTTGCCCCGGGCGTGGCCGTCCTCGACGGTGCGCAGCGCCTCGCCGGCCTGCTCCAACGGGAAGGCCTGCGTGACGTGCGGGTCCAGCTCGCCGGCCACCACCAGGCGCGCGATGTCGTCCAGGACGGCGGCGGTGCGGGCGCGTTCGACGCGGGCGCCGCCCAGGTCCGCCACGGTCTCGGGTGGAGCGGCCGCGGTGATCAGCTTGGCGGGGCCGGTGAGCAGGGCGGCCGCCTCGGTGAGCACCGGGTCGCCGACGAGGTCGTACACACCGTCCACGCCGTCCGGCACGGCGGCGCGTACCCGGTCGGCGAAGCCCGGTCCGGAGGGAACGTGCACGGCGCCGAGCGACTCGACGAAGTCCTTCTTCGCCTCGCTCGCCAGTCCCACCGTGCGCAGTCCGAAGGCCCGGGCGATCTGCAGGGCCGCGGCGCCGACTCCGCCGCCCGCGCCGGTGACCAGGAGGGTGGCGCCCGCGGGCAGGTCGAGCTGGCGGACTCCGTCGTACGCGGTGGCCGCGGCGATCGGCAACGTGGCGGCGTCGGCGAAGGACAGGCCGGCGGGCTTGTGCGCGGTGATCCGGTCGGGCAGCAGGGCGTACTCGGCGTATCCCCCGGCCACGGTGTTGCCGAAGACCTCGTCGCCGACGGCGAAACCGGTCACGCCGTCCCCGGTCTCCTCGACGACGCCGGAGACCTCGCCGCCGAACACGACGGGGAAGACCTTCTCGCTCTCGCCGGGGCGGCGGAAGCCCTCGCGCAGTTTCCAGTCGACGGGGTTCACTCCGGCGGCACGCACCGACACCAGGATCTGGCCGGCTCCCGGGCGGGGCCGCTCGACGTCGACGAGGGCCTCGGTCTCCGGGCCGCCGTGGCGCGTGTAGGCGTACGCCTTGGGCATTGCTCCCACTCTCCCTTCGCGGTAGCCGGACCCGCGGTCGTCCGGGCCACCGGAACCGGCTCGACTCGTGCAAGGAAGATCGCCGGACGGCTATTCCCGGCGGCCGGGACACTTCATACAGCCTTAATGATCGCGGGCCCGGCCGGGTCAGGGGCATACCTGCCGTGGACGTACGGTTGAACGCGCAAACACTCCGCACCCGTCCCGCTGGATCCGCATGAACGTCACCCGAGGCTTCACCGGACGCCCCCGCGTCCACAATCCCGGCCTGCCCCCGGGCCAGTACGACGCGGGCGACGACTGGCCCGTCCTGTCCGCCGAGGTCACGCCCGAGCTGGCGCCCGCCGACTGGACCTTCCGGATCGACGGCCTGGTCGAGCGGCCGCACACCTGGGACTGGGCGCAGGCACACGCGCTGCCCGCCTCGGCGTACGCGGGTGACATCCACTGTGTGACGAGCTGGTCGAAGTTCGGGGTGCGCTTCGGGGGTGTCTCCCTGGACGCCTTCCTCGACATGGTGCGCCCGCACGCGTCGGCCACCCATGCCGTCGCCTACTCGCACACCGGGTACACGGCCAACCTCCCGCTCGCGGACCTCACCGGGGGACGTGCCTGGATCGCCTTCGAGTACGACGGTGAGCCGCTCGCCCCCGAACACGGCGGCCCGGCGCGGCTGTTGGTGCCGCACCTGTACTTCTGGAAGAGCGCCAAGTGGATCGCCGGCATCCGGCTCCTCGACCACGACGAGCCCGGCTTCTGGGAGCAGAACGGCTACCACGCGCGTGGCAATCCCTGGGCGGAGCAGCGGTACTCCGGTGACTGAGACCTTCACGCCCTCGACTTTCACGCCCGCGACCCGGTTCGCCGTGCCCGGCCGGATCGCCGTCAGCGAGCAGGCCGACGCCGACTGGCGGACCGCCACGCTGACCGAGATCCGCCGGGAGACTCCGCAGGCCGCCACCTTCCGGTTCGCGGTGCCCGCCTGGGCGGGGCATCTGCCCGGCCAGCACCTGATGCTGCGGCTGACGGCCGAGGACGGTTACACGGCCCGGCGTCACTACTCGATCGCGTCCGCGCCCGACGACTCCGGGCACATCGAGCTGACCCTGGACCACGTCGAGGGCGGCGAGGTGTCGGGCTGGTTCCACACCGAGGCCCGGCCCGGCGACCGGGTCGAGGTGCGCGGTCCGGTCAGCGGCTTCTTCGCCTGGCCGGGCGACCGGCCCGCGCTGCTGATCGGCGCCGGCTCCGGGGTCGTACCGCTGATGTCGATGGTCCGGCACCACCGCGAGCGGAGCCTGCCGGTGCCGCTGCGGCTGCTGGTGTCGGCGCGCGATCCTGAACAGCTCATCTACGCACGGGAGTTCGGCGCCGAGACGACGCTCGTGTTCACGCGGAGCGCGCCGCGCGGAGTGCCGGTGGGGCGTCTGGCCGCCGCTCATGTGGCGCCACTGTTGGCCGAGTTGCCGCCCGGTGGCTGGGAGGCCTACGTGTGCGGCTCGAACGCGTTCGCCGAGCATGCCTCGCGCCTGCTGGTCGAGGCCGGCCAGCCGGTGGACCGGATCCGGATCGAGCGCTTCGGCTGACCACTCTCGGCCGATTCTCTTCGGCCGACGCCGACTTGGCGGTTTCCGGCCGGTCCGGCACTGAACGTTGGGCGGACTTCGGGGTACCAGCATGCGTGTACGCACTCGTACGCATAAGCGCTGCCGAGGGACAATGCGGACCGGACACGGTACGGCTCCTCCGGCTCAGGTCACGTCGAGGAGGTCGGCATGCGAACCCGGGTGCGCGGCTGGCGGTGGCGACGCAATTCGCTGCGTCGTCGGTCCGACGTCGTGGAGGCGTGGACGGCACTGGCGGTCGCGGTCCTCTTGTTCGTGGGCGCCCCGCTCGCCGGAGCCCTCGTGGGCTGGTGGGCCCACGACGAGGCGCGGTCGGTCGCGGCGGCCCAGCGCGCCGAGCGCCGGCAGGTACGGGCCGAGGTGGTGGGGAAGACACCCGCCACACTGCCCACGACACAGAGCGGGCGGGAGCACCCGTACCGCGTGGACGTGCGCTGGACCGATCCCGTCACCGGTACGCACACGACCACGGCCCGGGTGCCGTCGGGGACCCGGCACGGGGACACGGTCGAGGTCTGGTTCGACTCCGAGGGCCGGCCCGTCGCCCCACCACCGGGCGTGAGCGAGATCTGGCAGCACACCGTGAGCCTCGGCATCTGCGCGGCGGGCGGCACCCTGGCCCTGGCCCTGCTCGGCGGCACCCTTGTACGCCATACGGCCAATCGCAACCGCCTGTCGGAGTGGGAACGGGCGTGGGCACGCACCGAGCCGGAGTGGACGCGGCGCGGGGTGTGAGGAGCACTGCGGGTCGGGCAGACGCAGGGCGCGAATGACGCGCAGGTGAGAGACGTGTCCTCAGCCGGCGCCCTAGCCGACACCCTGCATCCGCCGCGCGATCCGCCCATGGTCCCGCAGCGCGTCCGCCAGCCCCGGCAGCACCGGTTCGCCCCGGTCGACGAGGACCCGGCCGCCGACCAGCGTCGTCCACGCACGTGCGGGTCCGCAGCGCAGCCAGGCCTCGACGGGATCGCTCAACGCACCGGCCAGGGCGACCGCGTGGAGATCCCAGACGACCAGGTCGGCGCAGGCGCCCGGCCGCAGATGCCCCAACTCGTCGGCGCGGCCCAGGCAGCGGGCCGAACCGCGGGTCGCGATGTCCAGGGCGTCGCGCGCGGTCATGGCGCCGGGACCGCCCCGATAGCGGCCCAGGAGCAGGGCGTTGCGGGTCTCCATCCACAGCGAGGCGTGGTCGGTGGAGGCGGAGCCGTCGCAGCCGATGCCGACCGGCAGCCCGAGTTCCCGCATCTCCTTCACGCGCGCGGTGCCGCCGCCGATCAGCATGTTGGAGCTCGGGCAGTGCGCCACACCGACGCCCGCGGCCCCGAGACGGCGCAGTTCGTCGTCGTTCGGGTAGATGCAGTGCGCCACCCAGGTGCGGTCGCTCATCCAGCCGGTGTCCTCGAAGTACTCGACGGGGCGGCAGCCGTAGGTCTCCAGGCAGTACGTGTCCTCGTCGCGGTCCTCGGCGAGGTGCGTGTGCAGGCGTACGTCGTACCGCTCGGCGAGTTCGGCGGTCGCCGTCATCACCTCCTTGGTCACCGAGAACGGCGAGCAGGGCGCGAGGGCGACCCGGATCAGCGCGCCGGGTTCCGGGTCGTGGTGGGCTCGAATCAGCCGCTCGCTGTCGGCGAGCACCTCGTCGGTGGTCTGGGTGACGCTCCTCGGCGGCAGTCCCCCGTCCTCGACGGAGCGGGTCATCGAGCCGCGGGTGGCGTGGAAGCGGAAGCCGATGTCGCGGGCGGCGCGGATCTCGGCGTCTACGAGGTTCGGTCGGGGGTGCACGTACAGGTGGTCGGAGGACGTGGTGCAGCCGCCCATCAGCAGCTCGGCCATGCCGACGTACGCGGACACGTAGGCGGCCTCCTCGTCGAGGGCGGCCCACAGGGGGTAGAGGGTGGTCAGCCAGTCGAAGAGAGTGCCGTTCACGGCGGGGGCGTAGGAGCGGGTGAGGTTCTGGTAGATGTGGTGATGCGTGTTGACCAGCCCCGGAGTGACCAGGCGGCCGGCGGCGGAGACGGTCGTACGCGCCTCGGGTTCGGTGCCCGCGGAGCCCACCGCGGTGACCCGACCACTCGTGACGGCCACCCAGCCGCCGGGGATCTCCCGCTCCCCGTCCACGACCAGCAGTCCGGCGTCCTTGACCAGCAGATCCACGGCTGACGTCATTGCGCCATCGTAGACAGGAGGGGCGGCAGAGGCCTGGCGAGTCGTCCGACGTCACACGTACGGTGTGATCATCCACGCTGCCCCTTCACAAAGGCGGTCCTATATGGCCCTGTTCGACCTCCCCCTCGACGAGCTCCACGAGTACCGCAGCGCGTCCGCCGAGCCCGACGACTTCGACGCGTTCTGGTCCAAGACCTTGCAGGAGGCGCGCGAGCACGACCTGGACGCCCGGTTCGAGCCGGTCGACACGGGACTGTCCACGGTCCAGGTGTACGACGTGACGTTCGCGGGCTTCGGCGGGCACCCGGTGAAGGGCTGGCTGAGGCTGCCCGCCGGGGCGACGGAGCCGCTGCCGCTGGTCGTGGAGTTCATCGGGTACGGCGGCGGGCGCGGGCTGCCGCACGAGAACCTGCTGTGGGCGTCGACGGGCCGGGCGCACTTCGTGATGGACACCCGCGGTCAGGGCAGCGCCTGGGGCGGCGGCGGTGGCACCCCGGACCCGGTGGGCGGCGCGCCCGCGTACCCCGGCTTCATGACCCGCGGCATCGACGCACCCGAGAACTACTACTACCGCCGGGTGTTCACCGACGCCGTCCGTGCCGTGGAGGCCGCCCGCTCGCACCCGCTGACCGACGCCACCCGCACGACGGCCGTCGGCGCGAGCCAGGGCGGCGGGATCACGATCGCCGTCGGCGGGCTGGTCCCGGACCTGGTCGCGATCGCGCCGGACGTGCCCTTCCTGTGCGACTACCCGCGCGCGGCGACGCTGACGGACCGTCACCCCTACCGTGAGATCGGCCTGTTCCTCAAGACCCACCGAGGCCGCACCGAGGACGCCCTGCGCACCCTCTCCTACTTCGACGGCGTCCACTTCGCCGCCCGCGGCAGCGCCCCGGCCCTGTTCTCGGCGGCCCTGGAGGACCAGACCTGCCCGCCCTCCACCGTGTTCGCGGTCTTCAACGCCTGGGCGCACGAGGACAAGGCGATCGAGGTGTACGACTTCAACGACCACGAGGGCGGCGGGCCCTACCAGGAGGCGACGAAGCTGCGCTGGTTGCGGTCGTTCGCCTGAGCGGCGATTCTCTCCGCGCCGAGAGGTCGGTCTCGCGCCGCTCTTCCGTCCAGTCCGACCAGTCGGTACGTTCGGTTTCGCCCGGGTCGCAGCGTCGCGGCCCGGGCTTCCGCGGACGACGGAGGTCCCCATGGCGGAGCGCGAACCCACGGTGCACGGCGACTGCGACGAGCGGTTCGCGGCGGTGCGGACGGCCTTCGAGGAGAACTTCCGCGACCGGGACGAACTCGGTGCCGCCGTCACGGTCACCGTCGACGGCGAGGTCGTGGTGGACCTGTGGGGCGGGTGGGCCGACGGGGCGCGCACGCGGCCCTGGGAGCGGGACACCCTGGTCAACGTGTGGTCGACGTCGAAGGGGCCGGTCGCGCTGTGCGCGCACATCCTCGCCGACCGGGGGCTGCTCGACTTCGACGCGCCGGTGGCCGCGTACTGGCCCGAGTTCGCCGCGGCGGGCAAGGAGAAGGTGCTCGTGCGGCATCTACTGTCCCACCGGGCGGGGCTGGCCGGACTGCGCGAGCCGCACTCCCTGGAACAGCTCTACGACTGGGAGTTGACCACCCGGCGACTCGCGGCGACGGAGCCCTGGTGGGAGCCGGGCACGCGGTCCGGGTACCACGCGCTGACGTACGGCTTCCTGGTCGGTGAGGTGGTGCGCCGGGTCTCGGGGCTGCTGCCGGGGGCGTTCCTGGAGCGGGAGGTGGCCGGTCCGCTCGGCGTCGACTTCACGATCGGACTGCCCGAGAAGGAGGCCGGGCGGGCCGCCGAGCTGATGCATCCGCCGGCCGCGTCGAGCAGCGAACAGGCCGCGATCTTCAGCCAGTTGACACCCGTGGCGATCGCGGCGCTGACCAACCCCGTGGCGGGCGCGACCGAGGCCAACACGGCCGAGTGGCGGGCCGCCGAGATCCCGGCCGCCAACGGACACGGTACGGCGCGGGCCGTCGCCGCGCTCTACGGCGTCTTCGCGGGCCGCGGCTCCTACGGCGGCCACCGGGTGCTGTCCGCCGAAGCGGCCGAGAAGGCCCGGGAGGGGCAGGGCAGTTGCCGCGATCTGGTACTCGGCGCCGGGTTCGAGCATGAGACGGAGGTCGCGCTCGGGCTGTGGCTGAGCGGGCCGAACGGCTCCTACGGGCCCAACCCGCGCGCTTTCGGACACGACGGCTTCGGCGGTTCTTGCGGCCTCGCCGACCCGGACGCGGGGGTGTCCCTGGGCTACGTGATGAACCGCATGGGGCCTCATATCGCGGACGACCCACGGAAGATGGCACTGGTGGACGCCCTGTACAGCACCCTCTGAACGGTGATCCGCGCGGGCTTGTTTCGGCCGAACCGGCCGACCACCCTTCCCTGCTGGTTTAGACCAATGCTAGACCTTGTGGCGCAATGAGCCCGCACGGCTACGGAACGTCACCAACAGGAGGCGCGGCATGGCCCGCACCGATCACCCGGTCTCCGAGACACAGCCGCTGTACTGGCGCGTCGCGACGGAGCTGCTCTGCGAGCTGCGCAACGGTCCACCCGGCGGGCGGCTGCCCAGCGAACGGCGGTTGGCCGGGCGCTTCGGCGTCAGCAGAGAGACCGTGCGGCAGGCCCTTGAGGTGCTGCGCCGGGACGGACTGGTCGCCACCGACCGGCGCGGCAGCCACACCACGCTGCCGGGGCTGCCGGTCGAGACGCCGGCCGCACTGACCTTCCCGGTCGGCGCCCGGGCCGCGGAGCCTGGCGCCGACCGGACCACGGTCACCTGGGAGACTCCCCCGCCCGCACACGCCGAGGCGTTGGGGCTCGCCCCGCACCGGCCGACCCTGGTCCACCGTTACGAGTCCGCGGACGCGGACGGTCGCGGCCGGCGTACGGCGGTGACGTCGTTCTCCGCCGTCGCGCTGTCCGAGGTCGAGGAGCTGGGCCGCTACCGCGACCGCGCCGACGGTGCCGCGTCGGCCCAACTCCGGCGTACCTACGACTGGATGCGCAAGGCGGGCCTGACCCTGCATCACCGGGACTCCATCACCCGGCTCGCGGACACGCCCTCGGTGCGGGTGACCCGGCGCGTGCACGACCAGTACGCCCGGCCACTGGAGATCACCGATCTGCTGGTGGACGCTCAACAGGACGCCCTGGTCTACGAGTTCACCCTTCCCGCAGCGGGCTGACCGGGTGCCGGTGGCGGAAGTACAGCCGTACGACGGAGCCCGCGGGGTCGAGGTCGTCGGCGACCAGGTCGCTCAACTGCCGTACCAGCCACATCCCGTGGCCGCTCGCGGCATGCGGACGCGGCGGCAGATGACCGGGGAGACGGGGGCGGGGTGCGGAGGCGTGCGAACCGTCGTCGCGGATCTCGCAGATCACGTAGTCGGGGTCGCTGTGCAGCCGCACGACGCCCTGTCCGCCACCGTGCCGAACGGAGTTGACGACCGTCTCGTGCACCGCGGCCACCAAGTCGTGCGTCCGCTGCTCGGGCAGGCCGAGGCCGCGGGCGTACGCGGTGAGGGCGCGGCGGACCGCGGCCGAGCGGCCCCGGGCGAAGCGGATGTCCTGCGGTCCGGCGGACAGCGCGGCCGGGCGGTGCTCGTCGCACTCCGCGCAGAAGTCCGCCGGGTCCGCGTACAAGGTGCCGCTCTCGCCGGCGAGTTCGGGGTGGGTGCGGGCCGCGCCGCGCACCACGGCGTCCGGGAGGGTCCGGGTGTCGTACGGGCACAGGATCCGGTGGCCGGTGCCGGCGAAGACGACGTTGAGGAGGGACTCGTAGCGCAGCCACTCATGGGTCTCGAAGTCGCTGCGGCCGGTCCAGACGGGCTCGCCGATCACGCGGGCGTGCCGGTCGGGGCCGAGCCGGTCGCAGTAGGCGTGGTAGCGGCCGAGGGTGCGCGAGGGGTAGTCGTACCAGTCGCGTACGTCGACGAACTCGACCTCCCCGGACCGGTCGCCGAGGGCTCCGGCCAGCAGGGAGATGTTGTGGGCGCTCACCACCGCGAGGACGGTGTCGCCGTCGTCGAGTCCGGCGCGGGCGTGCTCTGCGGTGCCGGCGAGGAACTCGTCGTCCGAGCCATAGCGCAGGGCCTGGTGGACGAGGCCGGTGCGGGTCATGGCGGCTCTCCTGATGGCTCGAAGCGCAGACCGGGCACCCGGTCCCAGCCGGCCACCCGCATCACCCGCTGCACGTGCGCGGCGACGCCGGTCAGCACGAGGGTGCCGCCGGACGCGTACAGGCCCAGCGCCGTGAAGACCAGCAGGCGCAGGGCGCCCACGTCGATGAAGTGCAGTTCGCGCAGGTCGAGGCGGATGTGGGCGCCGCCCGCCGTGCGGGCTCGGGCGCGGGCCGTCTCGGTGTGCAGGGCGCGGGCGACGGCGGTCACGTTGCTCTCGTCGACCTCTCCGGCGAGGGCGAGACCCGGGGGTGCGAAGGTGCGGGTGATGGCGAGGAGTTCGTCGCGCCACACGGCGTCGGCGCCGACCCGGCCGTGGTGCAGTCCGGCGATCGGCACCAGCTCGGCCTCGTCGAAGACCCGGCGGTCGTACTGGCAGATGCCGAGCACCGGCAGTGAGGCGAACACGGGGTCGAGCAGCAACTCGCTGTCGTGCAGGGTCTTCAGGCCCTTCCCGGCCTGGGCGCGCAGCACCTCGGTGCACACGCGCAGGCCCAGGAAGCCGTCGCCGACCGCGCGGCGCGCCTCGCGGCGGATCGCCTCGTCCAGGTCCCACAGCCCTTCGGGGACGGCCAGTTGCGGGTCGACGCACAGCCGGCCGGTGGCGATCTCCTCGTCCACCCGGCAGCCGTGCGCCTCCAGGAAGGACAGGGCGACGCCCGCGGGGATGTCGGCGGGTGGCAGGACGAGCCCTCGCTGGCCGCTGGCCAGGCCGTCGAGGAGGAAGGCGGCGAGTACGGTGTCGCGCTCCTCGTCCGTGTCGTAGCCCAGGAGCAGATGGTCTCCCTGGCGCATCTGCCCCACGGTTCTCAGGGCCGGTACGACGGTCATCCCCACACCTCCCTCGGTGGGCGGACCGCTTCCACGCTACGCCGGGATCAGGCCTTCCGTGAGGGGTTAGGGTGTCGGCGTTCGGCTGGGTGAGGGGGGACCATGGCGGCCTCGGTGCAGGGCGGCAGGACCGGCAACCTTCCCGCCGAGGCGAACACCTTCATCGGCCGTCGGGGTGAACTCGCCGAGATCTCGGGGCTGTTGGGCATCACGCGACTGGTGACACTGACGGGACCCGGTGGGGTGGGCAAGTCCCGGCTGGCGCTGCGGGCCGCCCATGCGGCGCGGGCGGGGTTCCCGGGCGGGGTGTGGCTGGTGGAGCTGTCCGAGCTGCGGGACCCGGACCTGCTGACCAACGCCGTGGCCCAGGCCACCCGACTGACCGAACAGACGCTGCGCCCGCTCCTCGAAGCGGTCGGCGAGCATCTCACGGGCGCGCCGCTGCTGCTCGTCCTCGACACCTGCGAGCACGTGCTGGACGAGTGCGCGCGGGTCGTGCACGAACTCCTCGCGGGCGTCCCGGAGTTGCGGGTGCTGGCCACCAGTCGGCAGCCGCTGGGCCTGCCCGGCGAACAGTTGCTGACGGTGGCGCCGCTGCCGCTCGGTGAGCGGGACGACGCGGTGGCGCTGTTCGCGGCACGGGCGGCGGCCGCCGTGCCGTCGTTCGCGCTCACCGAGGCCAACCGGGCCGGTGTGGCCGCGGTCTGTGCCCGTCTGGACGGGATACCGCTGGCCCTGGAGCTGGCCGCGGTACGGCTGCGCGGCTTTCCGCTCGACCGTCTGCTGGAGGGCCTCGACTCCCGCTTCGACCTGCTCGTCTCCCCCGCCCGACCACGACTGGCCCGGCACCAGACGCTGCGCACCGCGATCGGCTGGAGCCATGAGCTGTGCACGCCGTTGGAGCGGCTGCTGTGGGCGCGGCTGTCGGTGTTCGCGGGCGGCTGGGACGTCGAGGCGGCCGAATTCGTGTGCCACGGCGGCCCGTTGGACGCCGAGGAGATCCTCGCCCTGCTCGCCTCGCTCACCGAGAAGTCCATCGTCACGCGGGACGGCGAGGCGGTGGGCACGCGCTACCGGATGCTGGACACGGTCCGCTCGTTCGGCGCCGAGTGGCTGGCCGGCCTTGGCGAAGAGGGGCCGGTCAGGCGCCGGCACCGGGACTATTTCCGGTGGATCGCCCGGCAGGGCGAGGCGGAGTGGCTCGGGCCCGGACAGCGCATGTGGGCCGAGCGGCTGACCTCGGAGCACGCCAACCTGCGGCTCGCGGTGGAGGAGTGCCTGACCTCGCCGGATCCCGAGGCGGCGCTCGAACTCGCCGGTTCCCTCTGGTACTTCTGGTTCGCCTGCGGTTTCACCGAGGAGGGCCGCGGCTACTTGGAACGGGCACTGGACCGCGCCCCCGAGGCCGGCGGGCCCGACCACACCCTCGCGGTCTGGGCGCACCGGCTGGTCACCGTCGTACCGGACGACCTGGAGGCCGCCGAGTCGGTCAGCGCCGCCTATGTATGGCTCGCCGAAGAGCGTCAACTGCTGGTGCCCGCCCTGCCGTTGACGGGGGCGAGTCTGGCCGTGCGGGGCGAGTCGGCGCGGTCGGCGGTGCTGTACGGAACGGTCGGCCAGGCGCCCGCGGGGGACGGCGGCGCCGAGTTCTTCCAGCTGCTGACGCTCGCCCTGCAGGCGTATCTGCTGGCCGGCCAGGCCGCGTTCGAGCGGTGCGCGACGGTCGCCGAACGGCTGCGCGCCGACTGCGCCAAGCGCGGCGAGCTGTGGATGCGGGCGTGGGGCGACTTCTTCGTCGCGCTGGCCGGGATCGGCCTCGGCCACGCGGACGAGGCGCTGCTGTCGGCGCGCGCGGCCCTGATCGCCAAGTGGCGCGTCCACGACCGGATCGGCGCCGCCGCGGTCGCCGACCTGCTGGTCGCCGCGCAGGCCACGCGGGGTGAGGAGGAGTTGGCGGCACGCCTGCTCGGCGTCAGCCGCCGCCTGTGGCTCACGGCGGGTCTGCCCCAGCTCGGCCGACCCGACCAAACGGTCTTCCACCGCGAGTACGAGCGCCGACTGCGCGCCGCGCTCGGCAACGCCCGCTTCGGTGAAGCGGTGCGCGAGGGAGGGGAGTTGGACCCGGAGGCGGCGATCGCGCTGGCGCTGGGCGGGGTGCCGACCGACCTGGACCTCTGACCGGAGCCGTGCGTGGCTTTCTGCCTGGATCTCCGGCGAGCGGACCGCCCTACGACAGCTTCCGCGCCGCGACCATCCGCACCCGGGGGCTGCCGTCGCTTCGCTCGCCGAACTCCGGGAGGGCGTGCAGCTCCACGGCGAATCCGGCGCGCTCCAACTCCCGCCGCACCTCGCCCAGCCGGAAGGCCCGGTAGTACATGACGAACGGCGGGCGCCAGACGGCGTTGCGCACCCGCATCACCCCGTCGAACCCGAGCAGCATCCAGAACACCGGGGACGTCGGCCGGGGCGGGGCCAGCACGGGGAACGCGAAGGTACCACCCGGCCGCAGCACGGAGTGGACCTGCGCGAACAGGCCCGGCAACTCGGCCGGCAGGAAGTGCCCGAACGCCCCGAAGCTCACCACCACACCGAAGGAGCCGGGACGGAAGGGCAGCGCACGGGCATCCGCGCGCACCCAGTTCACCTCCGGGGCCCCGATACCGCGCAGATCCCGCCGCGCCACATCCAGCATCCCGCCACTGAAGTCGACCCCGGTGATGCCCTGCCGGCACACCGACGCCAGCACCTCCATCCCCGCTCCCGTGCCGCAGCACAGGTCGAGTCCGGTGTCGTAGGGGCCCGTCCGCTTCAGTGCCGCCGCCACCGCGTCCAGCACGGAGTCCGGTGTCCGGAACGGCGTGTGGTCGAACTTCGGGGCGAGCAGGTCGTACCCGCTTTCGACAGAGGACAGCGCCTGGACGGCGAGCTCACGGAGGCTGGGTCCCTCGGGGCTGAACATGCGGATCAGCCTAGGTGAACGGGCCGCACCGGTGGACACCGCGACGACGGCTCACTACTCTCATCCATACTTACTCAACAAATTGACTATGAGGTGATCCGATGCGCGCGTTCCGCGAGGCGGTCGAGGCGGGCGACCTGGACGCCGTCGAGGCGCTGCTGGCCGAGGACGTGGTCTTCACCAGCCCGGTGGTCTTCAAGCCGTACCCGGGCAAGGCCATCACCACCGCGATCCTGCGCGCGGTCAGCCGGGTCTTCGAGGACTTCCGCTACGAGAGTGAGCTGGCCGGGGCCGACGGCCGCGACCACGCTTTGGTTTTCGCGGCCCGGGTCGGTGACCGGGAGCTGAGCGGCTGCGACTTCATCCACGTCGACGAGGACGGACTGATCGACGAACTCACCGTCATGGTGCGGCCGTTGTCCGGCGCGCAGGCCCTCGCCGCGGCCATGGGCGCGCAGTTCGAGCAGATCGCCAAGGAGGCGGAGGCACGGTCCGTCTGAACGGCCACGCCTGCGCCCGCCCCGCACCCCGCGAAACGCTCCTACGCCCCGCACTCCGCGAGCCGCTTCTCCAGAAACCTCCGCTCGGCCTCGTTCTCCACCAGCTCCAGCGCCTGCCGGTACGCCTCGGCCGCCTCCGCCGGGCGCCCACCACGGCGCAACAGATCGGCACGCGTGGCCGGCAGCAGGTGGTAGTCGGTCAGTTCACCTTCCCGTTCCAGCTCCGCGACCAGGGCGAGGCCCGCCTCCGGGCCCTCGGCCGTTCCGACGGCCACCGCGCGGTTGAGGCGGACCACGGCGGAGGGCACGAGACGGGCCAACTCGCCGTAGAGCGCGGCGATATCGGCCCAGTCCGTCTCCTCGGCCGTACCGGCAGTGGTGTGGCACGCTGCGATGGCGGCCTGGATCTGGTACGGCCCCGGGCTGCCCCGCCGCAGTGCCGACTCCACCAGGGCGGCGCCCTCGTCGATCTCGGCGCGGTCCCAGGCACCGCGGTCCTGGTCCTCCAGGGTCACCAGCTCGCCCGCGTCGTCCACGCGCGCGTGCCGCCGGGCATCGTGCAGCAACAGGAGTGCGAGCAGTCCGAGCACCTCGGGCTCGTCCGGCATGAGCCGGGCCAGGACCCGGGCGAGCCGGATGGCCTCGGCGCACAGGCTCCGCCGGACCAGGTCCGCGCCGGACGTGGCCGCGTAACCCTCGTTGAAGAGCAGGTAGAGCACACCCAGAACGCCCGCCGTGCGCTCGGGCAGCAGGTGCGCGGGCGGTACGCGGTAGGGGATGCCGGCGTTGCGGATCTTCCGTTTGGCCCGCACCAGGCGCTGCGCCATGGTCGCCTCCGGCACGAGAAAGGCGCGGGCGATCTCGGGGGTGGTCAAGCCGGCGAGTGTGCGCAGGGTCAGGGCGACCCGCGCCTCGATGGGCAGGGCGGGGTGGCAGCAGGTGAAGATCAGCCGCAGCCGGTCGTCCCGGACGCCGCTCGCGTCCTCGTCGTCGTACGCCGATCCGCCCCTGTCGTCGTACGGTTCGTCGCCGGCCAGCACGGCCACCTCCCGCAGTTTGGCCACCCCGACCGCCTCCCGGCGCAGTACGTCGAGAGCGCGGTTGCGGGCGGTCGTGGTCAGCCAGGCGCCGGGGCGGCGCGGCACACCGTCGCGCCGCCACCGGTCGAGGGCCTGGGCGAAGGCGTCCTGCGCGCACTCCTCGGCGAGGTCCCAGTCGCCGGTCACCCGGATCAGGGTGGCGACGACCTGGCCCCACTCGGCACGGAAGGCGACGGCGACGGCTTCCTCGATGCCGGACGCCTTCACGTCAGGCTCCCCCACGTCGGGCACCTCCACCTCGGGCACCTCCTCGTCAGGCACCGTCGGTCACCCCCGCACCGGCCGCACCTCGACCGGCCCGCCCCCGCCGGCGGCGGAGTGCTTCGCGGCGAGCGCGATGGCCTCGTCGAGGTCGGCCGCCTCGACCAGGTCGACGCCCGCGACGTACTCCTCGGTGCGGGCGAACGGTCCGTCGTCCAGGAGGACTTCGTCACCCCGGACGCGCACGGTGGTGGCGTCCGAGGGCGGGTGCAGGAGGGCGGTGACCGCCGTGCGGACGGGCTCCTCGTCGTCCGCCGGTGCGCACACGAACAGCACGTACTTCACGGTCGCGTCCCGGCCTGGAGCGACACGTGCTCGTGGGTGATCAGCCAGCGCAGGCCGGCGTCGCGGTACCCGGTGGTGACGCGGAGGACGTCGTCCAGGGGCTCGCCGTCCGTGCGGGTGGCCCGGATCCGCACGAGAGCGTGCGCGAAGGCGATGCTCTCGTCCACGTGCACGCGCAGGTCCAGCACCTCGCGGGTCACCGGGCCGGTGACGCTCGCGAAGACGTCCTCCACGGCCTTGCGGAAGGCGTCGAGGCCATGCTGTTCACGGCCGTCGACGAGGTGGAAGACCGTGGCGTCCGGTGCGTAGCAGGCCAGCATCCGCTCGATGTCACGCTCGCCGGCCGCGTCGGTCAGCTCGGCGTCGAGGCGGCGGATCAGCGTCTCGGCGTCCTCCTCGCCCTCCATCGGCCAGAACGGACGTACCTCCATGGCCCCGATCGTCGCCACGGGATGCCGGGCGGCGGCCCGGACCGCCTCCTCCAGGCTGTCGCACTCCAGCACGTCGAATCCGGCGACGTACTCCTTCGTCTCCGCGAACGGCCCGTCGGTGCGCAGCACTTCGCCACCTCGGACACGTACGGTGACGGCTTCGGAGGGCTGCGCGAGGCGGTGGCCGTGCAGTCGTACGCGGCTGTCGCCGAGCTCCTCCACCCAGGGTTCGACGGGTGCCATGCCCGAGGCGTCGGCGGTGTCGTCTCCGCAGACGAGCAGCATGTACTTCATGGGGTTCCTCCCGGTCGTCCTGTGCTTCCTACACCCCGCCGACGAACGGGAGCGGCACGAATCGACACCGCTCCGGAAGAAAAATTCGCGGGACCACCTACGCGGTGCTCACGTCCCGGCCCCGACCTCCCGCACCAGCTCGATCGCCCGCCCCAGCGTGCCAAGCCGGGCGTCCAGGCTCTCCCCCGCCGGATACAGCCGTACGGTGTCGACCCCCGCGTCCCGCCACACCCGCAGCCGGCGTCGCACCATCGCCTCGGTGCCGATCAGGGTGGTGCCCAGGACCATGTCGTCGGTGACGAGGGCCGCCGCGCCGTCCCGGTCGCCGGCCTGCCAGCGCTCGCGCACCTCGGCGGCCACCTCGGCCCAACCCTGGCGGCTGTAGGCGCGGTTGTAGAAGTTGGTGGACGCCGAGCCCATACCGCCCAGGCTGAACGCGAGTTCCTTCTTGCGGCCGGCGACCATCGCGCCGAGGGCGTCCTCGTCGGCGGCGAAGGCGACCTCGGCACCCTGGCAGACGTCGAGGTCGGCCCGCCCGCGCCCGCTCCGGGCGAGCCCCTCGTCGAGCGGGGCGAAGTAGGCCTCGGCGGCGCCCTCGGGCACGAAGCTGGTGCCGAGCCAGCCGTCGGCGACCTCGCCGGTCAGCCGCAGCATGGCCGGTGACAGGGCGGCGAGGTAGACGGGGACGGTGTGCTCGGCCCGCGTCGACAGACGCATCGGGACGGCGTCGCCGTCGGGCAACGGGATACGGAACTCCGTGCCGACGTAGGAGAGTTTGCCGCCGTCGAGGACGCGGCGCACGATCTCCACGGTCTCTCGCATCCGGGCCAGCGGCCGGGCGAACGGAACGCCGTGCAGGCCCTCCATCACCTGGGGGCCGGATGCCCCGAGGCCCAGCAGGAAGCGTCCGCCGGAGAGGTTGGAGAGCGTGATCGCGGTCTGCGCGACGGCCACCGGGGTGCGGGTGCCGATCTGGATGACGCCGGAGCCCAGCAGCATCCGGTCGGTGCGGGCGGCGTAGTAGCCGAGGGCTGAGGGCGCGTCGGAACCCCAGGCCTCGGCCACCCAGCAGACGTCGAGTCCGAGTTTCTCGGCCTCCACGACGAAGTCGGTCTGTTCCGACCAGAGTTGGCCGCCGGAGGCCTCGACGGTGGTCGCCGTACGCATCAGCCGGTCTCCGCCAGCTGCTTGATCCGCTCCAGGGTGACCGTCATGTTCCGCTCGAACTCCCGCAGCCGCACGAACACGATCTTCTCCTCCTTCTCCGGCATCCGGTCGATGGCCTCGGACAGCCCGGAGCGACCGGGGCCCAACTGCATCCACTCCGACAACTCGGTGCCGCCGTCGCCCGCGTGGAGGCGGAAGCGCCAGACGGCGGACGGGTCCGCGGGGTCCTCCACCGCCCAGCCGAAGACGTGACCCGCTTCGTACTCGACGACGTACGAGATGGTGGACCAATTCCCCAACGCCTCATGCCTGTTGCGGCCGACGAACCGGGCGCCGAGCGCTGGACCGGTGGCGCCGTCGAGCCATTCCACCGACTGGAGTTCGTCGCTCATGCCCGGCATCAGTCCGACGTCCGACACCAGTGCCCACACCCGGTCGGGCGGGGCGTCGATCCACGTCCGCACCTCGACGGTGGGCCTGTCGGTGTAGCGCACACCTGTCCACTTCACGCCGGTCGGCCTCCTCGTCGTCGAGGGATGTTTACCGCATGTCGTCACGATAGCCAGTCGTCAACTTCACTTCTTTCCTTAAGTGTTGACGCACCCCATCGGACCTGCCAAGGTCTGGACCAGTTCGCATCAGTGGTGCCCCCTGGACTTACCCCCAACCCCCCACTCACCACCAAGGAGCGACATCCGTGATGCTCTCCCCTGCCTTTGGGCTGCTCCGCCCCAGACGTGTCGTACTAAACCGTCTCACCGTCGTCGCCGCTCTCGTCGCCCTGCTGACTGCCGCGATGACAACGTTGTTCACCGTCGTACCGGCCCATGCGGCGGACGGACGGATCACCGGCCTGGCCGGCAAGTGCGTCGACGTCGCGGGCGCGAGCAGCGCCAACGGGACCGCCGTACAGCTCTACGACTGCAACGGCACCGCCGCCCAGACCTGGTCCAACTCCGGCGACGGCACCCTGCGTGCGCTCGGCAAGTGTCTGGACGTGACCGGCGCCGCCACCGCGGACGGCACCACGGTCCAGCTCTACGACTGCAACGGCTCCGCCGCTCAGAAGTGGGCCGTCAGTTCGGCCAACGACATCGTCAATCCGCAGGCCAACAAGTGCCTGGACGTGACCGGCAACAACTCCGCCAACGGCACCCGGCTGCAGATCTGGACCTGCTCGGGCGCCGCGAACCAGAAGTGGAGTGCCCCCGCGAGCGGCGGTGGCGGCGGCAACCCCTCGGGCTTCGTGGTGAGTGAGGCACAGTTCAACCAGATCTTCCCGGGCCGGAATTCGTTCTACAGCTACAGCGGCCTGACCGCCGCGCTCTCCGCCTACCCGGGCTTCGCGAACACCGGCTCCGACACCGTCAAGAAGCAGGAAGCCGCAGCCTTCCTGGCCAACGTCAGCCACGAGACCGGCGGGTTGGTGTACGTGGTCGAGCAGAACACCGCCAACTACCCCACGTACTGCGACTGGAGCCAGTCGTATGGCTGCCCCGCCGGACAGGCCGCCTACTACGGGCGCGGCCCCATCCAGCTCTCCTGGAACTTCAACTACAAGGCCGCCGGCGACGCTCTCGGCATCGACCTGCTGAACAACCCCTGGCTGGTGCAGAACGACTCGGCCGTGGCCTGGAAGACCGGTCTGTGGTACTGGAACACGCAGTCCGGACCCGGCTCGATGACCCCCCACAACGCCATGGTCAACGGCGCCGGCTTCGGCCAGACCATCCGCTCCATCAACGGCTCCCTCGAATGCGACGGCCGCAACCCCGCCCAGGTCCAAAGCCGCGTCGACGCCTACAACCGCATCACGTCCATCCTCGGCGTCACCCCCGGCGCCAACCTCTACTGCTGACGTTCCACGCGCGACAAGGAAGCCCGATGAACAAGTTGAGATCCCTCACCCAGGTTCTTCTCGGCACCCTCGGAGCGATGACGCTCGTCGTGGCGGTCCCGGCGAGTGCCCACGCCAGTGTCCTGACCCAGCTGCCCCAGAACGCCGACGGCCTGGAGCAGACCTACTCCCCGGCCTACGACTACGACGGTGACGGCTGCTACGCCACCGCCGCCATAGGCGCCGACGGCACCCTCAACCCCGGCCTTAAGCTCGGCGGGGACGTCAACGGGCACTGCCACGACTACGCCCAACTCGCCAGCGCAAACACCTACTCGCGCGAGAAGTGCAACAACGACTGGTGCGCGGTCATGTACGCCAGTTACTTCGAGAAGGACCAGGCCACCCTCGGTCCGGCCGCGATAGGGCACACGCACGACTGGGAACACGTCATCGTGTGGATCAACAACAACCAGGTCCAGTACGTGTCGGCGTCGCAGCACAGCAGCTACGCGACGGCCGCCGCCTCGTCGATCCGGTTCGACGGCACGCACCCCAAGATCGTGTATCACAAGGACGGTGTCTCGACGCACTGCTTCCGCTTCGCCAACAGCAACGACGAGCCGGCGGAGAACGCCACGGGCAACTGGTTCTACCCGCGCCTGGTCGGCTGGAACGGTTACCCGGCCGGTTTCCGCGACAAGCTCATGAGCGCCGACTTCGGTTCGGCCACCCTCAAGATCGACGACGGCGACTTCCAGTACAACCTCAACTACGCGAAGCCGTCCGGGATCCCCTTCGACCCGTACGCGTGAGCCGGATGTGACGAAGGGGCCGGGGTCCCAGACCCCGGCCCCTTCGTGATCCGGCCGATCCGGTGTTCCTGCCGCCGTTCGGCGGCCCCGCACGGTTTGATGGTCATCATGACCACCGACGAGCACGCCCGGCTCATGCTGGCCAATCAGGCGAACTGGGACGCCCGCACCCCCGTCCATCTCGCCAGCCACTTCTACGGCCTCGACCAGGACCTCGATCTGGCGCGCTGGTTCGGCGACTTCGAGTGGGCGGACCTCGGCGAGCTGGCCGGACAGGACGTGCTCCATCTCCAGTGCCACCTCGGCACGGAGACGATCGCCTTCGCCCAGCGCGGCGCACGGGCGACCGGGCTCGACTTCTCGGCCGCGTCGGTGGCGGCAGCCCGTGACATCGCGGCGAAGGCCGGACTGGACGTCGAATACGTCCGGTCGAACGTGTACGACGCCGTGGAGGCCCTGGGCGGGCGGCAGTTCGACGTCGTGTACACCGGCAAGGGAGCGCTGTGCTATCTGCCGGACCTCGCGCGCTGGGCGGGTGTGATGACCCAACTCCTGCGCCCCGGTGGGAAGTTGTACATCTGCGAGTTCCACCCGCTGCTCAACTCGCTGGGTCCGAAGCCGGGTCCGGACGAGGGCCCAGAGCTGCTGCTGCGCCACGACTACCTCGCCGGCGCCGGCGCCGTGCACTGCGACGGCACGCACACGTACACCGACGGCCCGGCCGTCGAGGGCGCCACCGACAGTTACGAGTGGATGCACGGAATAAGCGAGGTCATCAACACGTTGATCGGAGCAGGACTGAAAATCCAGCGCCTGACGGAGAGCGACGAGCTGCCGTGGCCGCGCTGGCCACAGATGGTCCGCACCGCTTCCGGCTGGTGGCGCTTGCCGGAGCCCAGGATTCCTCTCCTGTACGGCCTCCTCGCCACCCACTGAAGGCTCACACCCCCCGAGAACCCTGTGGTACGGTCCTCGCAGCACTTGTGTACGCCCCCTTCTGGGCGCCGGTGCCAGTTCAGTTCGCCGCATCGCCCGCCGTTTCCAGGCCGGCGCACCGGCTCTCCAGCACCACTTCGTGACCGGCACCGCTGTGCCGTACCCGAGGTGCTGTTTCTCTCGCCGCCGAAGGCGCACGTCCGCCTTCCCTCTCGCGGCATCCCCTTCCTTCGCATGCCACATGCCGACCGTCCTCGAAAGGACACACCATCATGACCACCACACTCGAACACCCCTCAGTCAAGCAAGAACCCACGACCCAGGTCGCCGTCGGTGTCCTCGACATCGACACGAACGGGAAGGGGCATCTGCGCGCCGAGAGCCTGCAGCCCTCCCCGTCCGACCCCACGGTCTCCCCCGCCCTGATCCGCCGTCACGGCCTGCGCAAGGGCGACCTCGTCGAAGGCGTACGCGACAACCGACGCGCCCTGACCGAGGTCGTGCGGATCGACGGACGCACACCCGCCGAACTGCGCGGTCGCCGCAGCTTCCGTGACCTCACCCCGCTGCACCCGCAGGAGCGGCTCCGTCTCGAACACCCGGCGGCCGGTCTGACCGGACGGGTCGCCGACCTGATCGCACCCGTCGGCAAGGGCCAGCGCGGGCTGATCGTGGCCCCGCCGAAGACCGGCAAGACCGTGCTGCTCCAGCAGATCGCGGCCGCCGTCGCCGGCAACCACCCCGAGGCCCGGCTGATGGTGGTGCTGCTCGACGAGCGCCCCGAGGAGGTCACCGACATGCGGCGCTCCGTGCGCGGCGAGGTGTACGCCTCGACCTTCGACCGGCCCGCCAAGCAGCACATCGCGCTCGCCGAGCTGGTGATCGAGCGGGCGAAGCGCCTGGTCGAGGCCGGTGAGGACGTCGTCATCCTGCTCGACTCCCTGACCCGGCTGTGCCGGGCGCACAACAACGCGGCCGCCTCCGGTGGCCGTACCCTCAGCGGCGGTGTCGACGCGACCGCGCTGCTCGGCCCCAAGCGGTTCTTCGGTGCCGCCCGACTGGCCGAGGAAGGCGGTTCGCTCACGATCCTCGCCACAGCGCTGGTGGAGACCGGCTCCCGCGCCGACGACTACTTCTTCGAGGAGCTCAAGAGCACCGGCAACATGGAGCTCCGACTGAGCCGCGACCTCGCCTCCCGGCGCGTCTTCCCGGCCGTCGACATCAACCCGTCCGGCACCCGCCGCGAGGAACTCCTCCTGACCCCGGCCGAGTTGACCACCGTGCACGGACTGCGGCGCGCGCTGCAGACCCGCGACGGCCAGGGCAGCATGGAAACCCTGCTGGAGCGGATGCGGGACACCCCGGACAACGCGACCTTCCTGCGCCGCATCCAGCCGACACTGCCCGCCGGCTGACCCGGGGGAAGCAGCGCACCTCACGGCCGACCCGACCCGCACGACAGCCCCTGTGCGGCATCCGGGTTGCACGCGGGTGCCGATCGGCCCGGGCAGCACGGTCGGCGGAGGGTCCGTTCCTACGGTGGCCGGTATGACTATCGGATTCTCTTCCCGGGCCGGGGTCACGACCTGCGCGTTCTGTGTGGCGGGCGTCCTGGCGTTCGCGCCCCTCGCGTCAGCCGTCGGCACGGAACCCACGCCACCCGGCGCCCCCGGGGCGGCGGCCGTACAGCCCTCCCTGCTCTACCGATCCGGCACCCAGGCCAGGCCCCATCGCGGAGCCCCCGGCGTCCCGGACCTCTCCGCGCTCTCCTGGCTCGTCGCCGACGCCCGCACCGGCGAGGTGCTCGCCGCGCACGACGCGCATCGCCGGCTGCCGCCCGCCAGCACCCTCAAGACCCTCTTCGCCCTCACCGTGCTGCCTGCCCTGCCCGGCGGCATCCGGCACAAGGTCAAGGAGAAGGAGCTGGCGGGCATCGGCGCGGGCAGCAGCCTGGTCGGCGTCGCCGAGGGCCGCACGTACCGGATCGCCGACCTGTGGCGGGGGGTCTTCCTCAATTCCGGCAACGACGCCGTGCACGTCCTCGCCTCGCTCAACGGCGGCTGGCGTACGACGGCCGCGCGGATGCAGGCCAAGGCCCGCGCGCTCGGCGCCCGCGACACCCACGTCCGTTCGCCCGACGGCTACGACACCCCGGGCCAGGTGTCATCGGCGTACGACCTGGCCGTCTTCGGGCGGGCGGGGCTGCGCAACGCGGACTTCGCGCGATACTGCGGCACGGCCGAGGCGCGATTCCCGGGCGGGGGCGGATGGTCGTACGGGATCCAGAACACCAATCGGCTGCTGACCGGCGCGGACGGCGTGGAAGCGTATCCGGGGCTGATCGGTGTCAAGAACGGCTACACCAGCAACGCGGGGAACACGCTTGTCGCGGCGGCCCGGCACGGTGGGCGCACGCTGGTCGCCACGGTGATGAACCCCCAGGCGGGTGGTGGTTTCGCGGTCTACGAAGAGGCCCGCGAGCTGCTCGACTGGGGGTTCTCCGCGGCCGGGCGGGTCGATCCGGTGGGCTCGCTGGACGCGCTGCGCGTCAGGCCGAGGCCGGGACCCGAGGTCCAGCCGGTGGCGGCCGCGGTCGCGCCGGAGGACGGGCCCGGCTGGGCCGAGACCTGGGCCGTCTCCGGGGCCGCCGCGCTCGGCGCGGGCGCGGTGGCGCTGGTACTGCGCGCAAGGGGCGGCCAGTTCAGGGGCGGTCGCGTCAAGGGCGCCCGGTCGGGTCGGAGCTGACCGGCCGGCAGCCACAGGAGCAGGCCGAGGGTGATCCAGGTGTAGATGTTGCTGCCGAGGAATCCGTCGACGCCGGACGCGTCGTGGAACCACAGCCACACCACACTGGTGCACAGCACCGCGTACAGGGCGCCCGCGATCCGCGGGTGCCCTGTACGGACGAGTACGGCGAAGGACGGCAGCAGCCACACCAGGTGGTGCACCCAGGTGATCGGGCTGACCAGGCACGCGGCAAGGCCGGTGAGGGCGAACGCGGCCGTCCAGTCGCCGGCCGCGACCGCCCGCCGGGTGCGCACCGCCCAGACGCCGAGGACCAGCAGGACCGCCAGCGCCCAGACCGGGCGGCCCTCGATGCCGAGGCGGGCGAGGATGCCCTGCAGCGACTGGTTGGAGACGTAGTCGAGTCGGCCCACCCGGCTGGTGTCCCACAGCGCCACTGTCCAGTAGAACCGTGACGCGCCCGGGTCCGCCCAGGCGGCCAGCGCGGTGGCCGCCCCCGCGACGGCCGTGGCGACGGCGGCGGCGCGCGGGCGGCGGGCGAGCAGGAGCAGTCCGATGAAGAGCGCGGGCGTCAGCTTGATCGCGGCGGCCAGGCCGATGCCGACACCGGCCCGGTTGCCCCGCCCGGTGCGCAGCAGCCACGCGTCCCCGAGCACGAGCCCCAGCAGCAGCAGGTTGACCTGGCCGAAGCTGAAGGTGTCCCGGATCGGCTCGAACAGCGCCAGCAGACAGGCGCCCAGGGCACAGCCGTACCAGCCGTAGCGCCGCCAGGCTCCCTCGGTCACGATGTGCACGACCAGCGCCAGGGCGGCCAAGTTCAGCAGCAGCGAGAGCGCGATCGCGGTACGCAGGCCTACGAGCGCCATGGGCAGCATGCCGACGGCGGCGAACGGCGGATAGGTGAAGCCGTAGTCCGTGCCGGGCACCCGGTAGTCGTAGATGCGTCCGCCGTGGTGGACCCAGCCGTTGACGGCGCCGTAGTAGACGCGCAGGTCGAACCAGTCGCGCAGCAGTGGGACGGTCGCGGTGAAGGCCGCGACGGCGGCGGCGAGGGCGAGGACCAGCAGCAGTCTGCCGCGGTCGGTGCTGGGCCGCCTCATGCCGTACGCCCCAGGGTCGGGGCCTGTGCCGCCTGGTGGGCCTGCCACAGCACGACGACCGCCAGCACCCCGCCGGAGACGGCGAGGACCAGCTGTCCGGTGTCCGCGGCGCTGCCGCTCGGCAGGGTGGCGAGCGCGAGCACGCCGGTGACGGCGGCCACCCGGTGCCGTACGGAGGTGGTGGGCGCGGCGGCGGCTATCAGGAACAGTCCCCACAGCGCGTACCAGGGACGGATCGCGGGGCCGAAGGCCGCGACCGTGGCGAGGCTGAGGCCGAGCGCGTACACCGGGCGCGGGCGCAGCCGCCACCATATGGCCGCGATCAGGATTCCGGTGATCGCGAGTCCGAGCATGTGCCAGGCGGGGACGGCGAGCGGCGCCAGGTCGCTGCCGACGTGTTCCAACAGGGCGCCCGTGGCGCGGCCCAGGAGGCTGGTGAGGGCCCAGTTGTGCGAGGAGACCGGTGTGTCGAGGGCGCCTATCCAGCCGTATCCGGTGCCGGCCGCGGCCGTCATGGCGACCGTGGTGGCCCCGGCGGCCAGGACCGTCGTCAGGGTGGCCTTCGCCGGGCTGTGTCCGGCCCGCATCTGGAGCAGGACGACCGCGGCGAGACCGAGCGCCGCAGGGGCCTTCACCAGCGCGGCGAGCGTGACGAACACGGCGCCCAGTACCGGCCAGCGGCCGAGGGCGGCGACCAGGCCGATGCCGAGGAGGCCGAGCATGATGGCGTCGTTGTGGGCGCCGGCGATCAGGTGCAGCAGCACGAGCGGGTTGAGGCAGCCGAGCCAGAGGGCGGCGGACGGGTCGGCGCCGCTGTGCCGGGCCAGGCGGGGCAGCGCGGCGGCCATCAGTGCCACGCCGAGCAGGGCCACGAGCCGCATCCCGAAGAGTCCGGCGGGGATCTCGCCGCGGGTCAGTCCGGACAGCACGGAGGCGAGGCCGAGGAAGACCGGGCCGTAGGGGGCGCCGGTCTGCTGCCAGAGCGGGGCGACCTCGTCGGCGAGCGGGCCGCCGAGCTGGGCGGGTCCGTGCGCGTACACGTCCATGTGGGCGTCGACCATGGCGCCTTGGGCGAGGTAGCTGTAGACGTCCCGGCTGAAGAGGGGCGGCGCGAGCAGCAGCGGGGCCGCCCAGACCGCGAGGACGAGCAACAGGGCGCGAGGGGTGGGCGGTTCGGCGCTGCGGACCAGCCGACCGAGCAGCAGCCAGGCGGCTATCAGCAGGACGACGCCGAAGTAGACGCCGACCAGGCCCACGGCGACACGGACGTTGGCGGGGGTCAGCAGATCCTGGACCGGCAGGGCACCGGCCGTCTCGCCCCCCAACGCGAGGAAGGCGGTCCCGGCCAGGCCGAGGACCTGACAGCGGCGGAGATCGACGGGGAAAGCCATGGCCAACACTCGGAAAGCGTGTCAACGCCGGATGGCCGGAAAGCGACACGCCGCTCTCCTGGCGGGGACCTGCGCGTGACCGGCTTGTGATCCCGCCTTCGGACCGATGAATTCCCTGGACTTGACCGGTCTCCCTTGTACCCGACACTCGCAGAACGGACGTGACGACGATGCCCAGCAGCTCCGCCTACGCCAAGGTCAACGGCCTGGAGATGTACTACGAGACCCACGGCGACGACGACGGCACGCGCCGCCCGCTGGTACTGCTGCACGGTGGCGTCCTCACCGTCGACCTGTCCTTCGGCGCCCTGCTGCCCACGCTTGCCCAGGGGCGCCGGATCGTGGCTCCGGAACTTCAGGGACACGGTCACACGGCAGACACCGACCGGCCGATCACGCTGCCGAACCTGGCCTCCGACGTCGTGGCCCTCCTCGACGAACTGGGCATCGAGCAGGCCGACTTCGTGGGCTTCAGCCTGGGTGGCCTGACCGCGCTGCAACTCGCGATCGACCACCCCGAGCGCGTCGGCCGACTCGTCCTGGCCGCCACCCACTACGCCCAGGACGGCTACTACGAGGACGTCCGTACCCCCGACTACAGCTCGCCGCGGCTGCCCAGCGAGGCGGACTTCCAGGAGATGGCCGACGCGTACGCGGCCGTCGCACCGCACCCCGAGCACTTCCAGGACTTCCTGGCCAAGACCTCGACCGCGGCGCACGCCCCGCTGCCCTGGACCGCCGACGATCTGCGCACGGTGGCCGCGCCGACGCTGCTCGTCATCGGGGACACCGATTTCGTACGCGTCGAGCACGCGGCGGAGATGCAACGGCTGATCCCCCGGGCGGACCTGGCCGTCCTCCCGTCCACCACACACATGGCCCTGATGCGCCAAGCGCCCCTGCTGCTGCCGATGTTGGACGCGTTCCTCGACGGAGACGCCAAGTAGCACGAAGGCGGCCCTCGTCGGAGCGCCGAACGGGTCAGAACACCGAAACCCCGGTCAACGTCGTGAAGCGGTCCAGGGCCGCCACGCCCGCCACCGAGTTGCCGCGTTCGTCGAGGCCCGGGCTCCACACGCACAGCGTGCACCGGCCGGGCACGACGGCGATGATGCCGCCGCCGACGCCGCTCTTGCCGGGCAGTCCGACGCGGTAGGCGAACTCGCCCGCCGCGTCGTAGGTCCCGCAGGTCAGCATCACCGCGTTGACCTGCTTGGCCTGGGTGAGGGTGAGCAGCCGGGCGCCGTCGGCGCGGCTGCCGTGCCGGGCCAGGAAGCCGGCGGCGAGGGCGAGGTCGGCGCAGGAGGCCCGCACCGAGCACTGCCGGAAGTACTGGTCCAGCAGGACCGGCACGGGGTTGTCGATGTTGCCGTACGACGCCATGAAGTGGGCGAGGGCGGCGTTGCGGTCGCCGTGCGCGAACTCGGAGGCGGCGACCTCCAGGTCGAAGTCGAGATCCGGGTTGCCGCTCTCGGTGCGCAGGAAGGTCAGCAGTTCGCCCGACGCGTCGCCGGTACGGGTCTGGAGGCGGTCGGTGACGACGAGGGCGCCCGCGTTGATGAACGGGTTGCGCGGGATGCCGCTCTCGTACTCCAGCTGGACCAGGGAGTTGAAGGGGTTGCCGGAGGGTTCGCGGCCCACGTGCTCCCAGAGTTCGTCGCCCTCACGCGCCAGGTCGAGGGCGAGGGTGAAGACCTTGGTGATGGACTGCGTGGAGAACGGCTCGCGCCAGTCCCCCACGCCGTACACCGTGCCGTCCAGCTCCGCGACCGCCATGCCGAAGCGGCGCGGGTCGCAGGCCGCCAGCGCCGGGATGTAGTCGGCGGGCCGGCCGCGGCCGGGGGTCCGCTCCATCTCCTCGGCGATGCGCTCCAGGACCGGCTCGAAGGTCAGCGGCGACGTCATGATCACTATTGTGCCTCCGTGCCGGTCGGGGTGCGCGTCCGCAGGTCAGCCCAGAGATGAACCGTTGCCCGCGACGACCTCGGGCCGCAGCAGGTCGGCGAGGGTCTCGGCGGGCAACAGCCCTTTCTCCAGGACCAGTTCGGCGACTCCCCGGCCGGTGACCAGGGCCTCCTTGGCGATGTCGGTGGCTGCCGTGTACCCGATGTACGGGTTGAGGGCGGTCACCAGACCGATGGAGTTCTCCACGCTCGCGCGCAGCGCCTCGGTGTTGGCCGTGATCCCGTCCACGCACCGCTCGGCCAGCGTCAGACAGGCCGCCCGCAGATGCGTGATGCTCTCCGACAGCGAGTGCAGGATGATCGGCTCGAAGGCGTTGAGCTGGAGCTGTCCGGCCTCGGCGGCCATGGTGATGGTGACGTCGTTCCCGATCACCTCGAAGGCGACCTGGTTGACGACCTCGGGGATCACCGGATTCACCTTGCCGGGCATGATGCTCGAACCGGCCTGCACCGGCGGCAGGTTGATCTCCCCGAGCCCGGCGCGCGGCCCTGATGACAGCAGCCGCAGGTCGTTGCAGCTCTTGGACAGCTTGACGGCGACCCGCTTCAACACACCCGACATCTGCACGAACGCACCGCAGTCCTGCGTGGCTTCGACCAGGTTGGCCGCGGTGACCAGCGGGAGCCCGGTGATCTCGGCGAGGTGGCGCCGGGCGGACTCGGCGTATCCGGCGGGAGCGTTGAGGCCGGTGCCGATGGCCGTGGCGCCCAGGTTGATCTCATGGATCAACTGGACGGCCTCGTCAAGACGATGACGATCCTCGTCAATCATGACGGCATACGCCGAGAACTCTTGACCCAGCGTCATGGGCACCGCGTCCTGCAACTGTGTACGGCCCATCTTGAGCACATCACGGAACTCGACGGCCTTACGGGCGAACGCGTCCTGCAGTACGGACATTGACTCCAGCAGTCCATGCACGGCGAAGACCGTCGCTGTCTTGACCGCGGTCGGATACACGTCATTGGTTGACTGACCAAGGTTGACGTCCTCGTTGGGGTGCAGATACCGGTACTCCCCCTTCGCATGCCCCAACAGTTCCAACGCCCGGTTGGCGACGACCTCGTTGGCGTTCATGTTGGTCGAGGTCCCGGCCCCGCCCTGAACGACATCCACGACGAACTGCTCGTGCAACTTGCCGTCACGGATCTCACGACAGGCGGCGACGATCGCGGCGGCCTTCTCGGGCGCCAGCAGCCCGAGTTCCTCATTGGCGAGAGCGGCAGCTTCCTTGACGGCGGCGAGGGCGTCGATCAAGTGCGGGTACGCGGAGATCGCGGTGCCCGTGATGGGAAAGTTCTCCGTGGCACGCAGGGTATGGACACCCCAGTACGCATCGACGGGAACGTCCCGGTCTCCAAGCAGATCGTGTTCGCGGCGGGTGACGACGTTCATGGGGCTACGGGTCCTCTTTCAAAGGGGGCGAGTACAGCGCCCCGTCAGGGGCGCGGGGAACTGCGCGACCAGCCACAACGGGTCCGCGGATGCACAACGGCCTGTCCAGCGAGGCCCTACGCACAGGCGGGCAAGGGCAACACGGGGTCCAACGCACGCACTGGCCGCACACAACCCACCGGCTCCCCGCCACCCAGCAACGGCTCCCCCGCGAACTCGGTGAGCAGCCCCGGATCAACTCCGGCCCGAGCAAGCGCAGCTGCCGCCACAGGCACCCGCGCCCGACTGGCCCCGTCGGCGATCTTCACGGCAACGGCCCGCCCGTCCGGCAGCGCGGCGACCTGAACGCCCTCAAAGCCGTCCTTGGCAAGCAGCCCGGGAACGGCCCGCATCAACGCGGCCACGTCCCGCCCGGCCCCGGACGCCATCTCCGCGTGCTCACGCATCGCGTCCGCGACTCGCGCTTCGGGAGTACCGGGCGCCGCAGTGACGATCCGCGACACGGCCCGGGCGAGCCCGTGGAGAGAGACGGAGAACAAAGGAGCCCCGCACCCGTCGACGGTCACCCGAGCGATCCGCTGCCCGGTGAGATCCTCGACGATCTCGGCGATCGCCTGCTGCAACGGATGCCCGGGATCGAGATAGTCGTCCAGAGACCAGCCGTTGAGCCGGCAGGCGTAGAGCATGGCCGCGTGCTTGCCGGAGCAGTTCTGGGCAAGCCGGGAGGGCGGCCGTCCCTCGCACACCCAGGTGTCCCGGACGACCGGGTCGAAGGGCAGATCGGGGACGTTGCGCAGGTCGCCCTCGGTGAGCCCGGCGAGTTCGAGGATGCGCCGGGTCCCGGCGAGGTGACGTTCCTCGCCGGAGTGGCTGGCGGCCGCGAGCGAGAGCAGCTCGCCGTCGAGCGGGAGCCCGGCGCGCAGCATGGCCACGGCCTGCACGGGCTTGAGCGCCGAGCGTGGGTAGAACGCGGCCTCGATGTCGCCGATCTGGAGCTGGACCTGGCCGTCGGCGTCGAGGACGACGACGGAGCCGTAGTGGATGCCCTCGATCATTCCGTCGCGTATGAGGTGGGCGACGGGTGCGTGGAGGGGTTCACGGACAAGGGGTGGGTCCGCGAGGGAACTGCTGTACATGACTGCCTGTCGGGGTTCGGACGGCGTGGGTCTCACGCGTCGGGTTCGGTGGTGGACATGCGCGCCAATCGGCGGCGGACGGCGAACCATCCGGCGACCAGCGCGGCAGCGATCAGCGGCAGGCACAGCACGGTGGTGCGGCCCACGCCTCCGTCGGCGTACATGAGGACCAGGACGGCGGCGAGGAAGGCCAGCGTCACGAGTTCGGTCCAGGGGGAGCCCGGCAACCGGTAGCCGGGGCGGGTCAGTTCGCCCTTCTGGGTCTTCTGCCAGAAGAGCAGGTGACAGAGCATGATCATGCCCCAGGTGGAGAGGATGCCGATCGCGGCGAAGTTGAGCACGATCTCGAACGCGTCGGCGGGGACCACGAAGTTGAGGGCCACGCCGAGGACACACATTCCGCTGGTCAGCAGGATTCCGCCGTACGGGACCTGAGTTCGGCTCATCCGGGCGGTGAACTTCGGCGCGGAGCCGTGGACCGCCATGGAACGCAGGATCCGGCCGGTCGAGTACAGGCCGGAGTTGAGCGAGGACATGGCCGCGGTGAGGACGACGAGGTTCATCACGCCGCCGGCCGCCGGGACGCCGATGTTGGACAGCACGGTCACGAAGGGGCTCTGGCCGGCGCTGTACCTGTTCCAGGGCAGCAGCATCGCGAGCAGGACGACCGAGCCGACGTAGAAGAGGCCGACGCGCCACATGATCGAGTTGATCGCCTTCGGCATGATCTTCTCGGGGTTCTCGGTCTCGCCCGCGGCGACGCCCACCAACTCCACGGAGGCGTAGGCGAAGACGACGCCCTGGATGACGAGCAGCATCGGCAGGACACCGCTCGGGAAGATGCCGCCGTTGTCGGCGATCAGCGACGGGCCCGGGGTGTGGCCGTCGACCTGGTGCTGGGTGACCAGCAGGAAGATGCCGATCAACATGAACGCCACGAGCGCGCCCACCTTGACGATGGCGAACCAGAACTCCATCTCGCCGAACATCCGCACCGAGACGAGGTTCACCGTGAGGACGACGGCGAGCGCGATGAGTGCGATCACCCACTGCGGTATGTCGGAGAACATGCCCCAGTAGTGCGTGTAGACGGCCACCGCGGTGATGTCGGCGATGCCGGTGGTGGCCCAGTTCAGGAAGTACATCCAGCCGGCGACGTAGGCGCCCTTCTCGCCGAGGAACTCGCGGGCGTACGACACGAAGGCGCCGGACGAGGGGCGGTACAGGACGAGTTCGCCCAGCGCGCGCACGACCAGGAAGGCGACGAGGCCGCAGACCGCGTAGGCGACGAAGAGTGAGGGGCCGGCGTCGGCGAGGCGGCCGCCGGCGCCGAGGAAGAGGCCGGTGCCGATCGCGCCGCCGATGGCGATCATGTTGATGTGCCGGGACTTGAGGGTCTTGCTGTAGCCCTCGTCTCCGGCGTCGACATGGCCGGAACGTTTCTGCACGCCGTCGTGCAGGGACTGCTCGCTCACGCCTCGGGTCCGCCTTCCGTGGGGGTGTCCGCGCGCGCGGGGCGCACGATGTCGGTGAGGGTCGTCTCGACGCGGTCGAGGTGGTGGGCCATGGCCTCCACGGCGTCGAGTTCGGAACCGTCGACCAGCGCCTCGACGATGGCCCGGTGCTCGCGGTTGGACTGCTCGCGCCGGCCGCCCAGCTCGTTCAGGAAGGCCGACTGGCGGGCCAACGCGTCCCGGATCTCCTCGATCACCCGGCGGAAGACCGGGTTCTGGGCGGCCTGGGCGACGGCGAGGTGGAAGAGCGTGTCGAGGGCGACCCACGAGGTGGTGTCGGTCTCCCGCTCCATCCGGTCCAGCAGGTGCGTGAGGTGGTCGAGGTCCTCGTGCGTGCGGCGCACGGCCGCGTAGCCGGCGACCGGGATCTCGACGTGCCGGCGCACCTCCAGCAGGTCGCTGGCCGCGTAGTCGCCGAAGGTGGGGTCCTCGACCGTGTTGGCGACGACGAAGGTGCCCTTGCCCGTCTTGGAGACCGTCAGACCCATGGTCTGCAGGGCCCGCAGGGCCTCACGCAGCACGGGCCGGCTGACCTCCAGGGTGCGGCACAGCTCCGCCTCGGAGGGCAGCTTGTCCCCCACTTCGTAATCGCCGTTCTCGATAGCGGCACGCAGGTGTCCGAGCACCGCCTCCATGGCGCTGATGCGCCGGGGGCCGCCCTGACTGGCTGTCTGGCTGTCTGACAGGTTCACGGGTGCGATCCTCCGGGTGGCGGGTGGGCGCTGTCAAGGGAAGTGAGCGGTGAAATGCACGGGGCGTGACACCTGAAAGCGGCGTCACGCCCCGTGACGGCCGAGCCACAGATCAACTGCTGCGGTCAACCAGTCGGTCAACGGGCCGGTCAACTGTTGCTGGTCAACTGTTGATCGCGCCCGCGCTCAACAGCCCCAGCAGCAGGGCGCCGACGATGATCCGGTAGATCACGAAGGCGTTGAAGGAGTGCTTGGCGACGAACTTCAGCAGCCAGGCGATGGAGCCGTAGGCGACGACGAAGGAGACGATCGTGCCAACGGCCAGCGGCGCTGCGCCCACTCCCGCGCCGAGGGCGTCCTTGAGCTCGTAGATGCCGGCGCCGGTCAGGGCGGGGATGCCGAGGAAGAAGGAGAGCCGGGTGGCGGCGACGCGGTCCAGGTCGAGGATCAGGGCCGTGGACATGGTGGCGCCGGAGCGGGAGAAGCCGGGGAAGAGCAGGGCGAGGATCTGCGAACCGCCCACCAGCATCGCGTCCTTGAACGTGGTGTCGTCCTCACCGCGCTTGTGCCGGCCCATCTGGTCCGCCGCCCACATCACGCCGCTGCCGACGATCAGCGAGCCCGCGACCACCCACAGGGAGGCGAGCGGCCCCTCGATCAGCGGCTTGGCGGCGAGACCCACGATCACGATCGGGATCGTGGCGGCGATCACCCACCACGCGAACTTGTAGTCGTGGTGGTACCGCTCCTCCTTGTTGACCAGCCCACGGCCCCACGCGGACACGATCCGCACGATGTCCTTGAAGAAGTACACGAGCACGGCGGCGATGGCGCCGACCTGGATGACGGCCGAGAACCCGACGACGGCGTCGTCGTCGACGGGGATGTTCATCAGTCCCTCGACGATCTTCAGATGGCCGGTGGAGGAGACGGGCAGGAACTCGGTCACCCCCTCGACCACTCCGAGGACGGCGGCCTGACCGACGTTGATGACGCTCATGGAATCCAGTTCTGAGGAAGTTGGTCGACAGTGCTGTAGACAGTCTTACTACGCGCGGGTGGGGTCCGGTGGCCTAGCCCCAGAGGGCCTGGGCGACCGAAACCCCGACAAATGCCGCACCGAGGCCCGCCATCACACTGCCTACGACGTTGGCGGCAGCGTAGAGCCCCGCACCGGTCTCCGTGAGCCTCAGGGTCTCGTACGAGAAGGTCGAGTACGTCGTCAGGGCCCCGCACAGCCCGGTGCCGAGGAGCAGTTGCAGGTGGGCGCTCGCGGCCCCCGCGGTGACCGCGCCGGTGAGTGTGCCGAGGATCAGGCAGCCGCAGACGTTCACCGCGAAGGTGCCCCAGGGGAAGACCGAGTCGTGCCGGGACCGCACCGCACGGTCGGTGAGATAGCGCAGCGGCGCGCCGACCACGGCGCCCGCGACGACCAGCAGCCAGTTCACAACGACTTCTTACCCTTCGTGTCCGATGTGGACGGCTTGCGGCGCCACTTGAGGACGCGGCGGGTCACCGTCGCGGCGAGCCACACCGCCGTGAGCGCCGCGAGCAGGGTCGCGGCGAGGTAGGCCAGCCCCGTGCGCGGGTGACCGGCGTCGACGAGCTTCTGGATGTCGATGGCGTACGTCGAGAAAGTGGTGAAGCCGCCGAGCACGCCGGTCCCGAAGAACGGGCGGACGAATCGGTGGGCGGACCGGATCTCGGTGACGAGCACCATGAACGCGCCCATCACGGCGCAGCCGATGACGTTCGTCCAGAAGGTCGCCCACGGGAATCCGCCGGATCCGGCGGGCACCCCCAGGGCGAGCCCGTAACGGGCGACGGCGCCGATGGCGCCGCCGAGGGCGACCACCGCGACGATCGGAGTCTGGCCCCGCCAGTCGGGTCGGCGCGCGGTGGCGGGGCGGGTGCGGAGGCTCTCGGCTTCCGGGGCTGTCATGGTCGTACGTCTCCTACTCGCCGGGGCCCGGGCACGCGGGCACCGCTCGTTCGCAAGTAGGGACCGTTGGCGGCAACGCTGCCGCGGTTCGGGTACGGCGGGCCCCACCGCCGCGCCGCGGGACATGCCCGCGACCGGGCATCAGGTTAACGCCCGGGCGGGACCGGGGTCACTTCGGGACCGGCGGCTCGCACACCGCGATGCCGCGCTCCCACAGGCTGCCCAGCACCAGCTGTCCGGCAGCCTGGCAGACGCTGGTGACCATGCGGAAGCCGGAGCGGCGGCGGGCCAGGTGGTGGACGGTGGCGCCGGTGTCGTCGACCGCGAGGGCACCGATGGTGCCGGTGGGGCGGAAGGGGGCGCGGACCGCGATGCGCGCGGCGGTGGAACGGACGGCGGGGTTGGCGCGGTGCAGGAGGGCGAGAGGCGGGATGCGCGGGCCCGCCAGCGATACCCAGATCGGGCCGTCCGGGCCGCCGCGCCAGAGGTTGTCGGGCATGCCCGGGAGGTTCTCGACGAACGGTTCGGCGCGTCCGGCCTTCGCGCCGGTGAGCCGGTAGCGGGTCAGGCGGCAGGCGCCGGTCTCGGCGACGACCAGGAAGGACTCGTCGGCGCTCAACGCGAGGCCGTTGGCGAACTGCAGCCCCTCCAGCAGCACCTCGGGGGTCTCGCTGCCCGGCGCGAGGCGCAACAGGCGGCCGGTTCCGGTGTGTTCGACGAGGTCGCCGATCCACTGGTCGAGGGCGTAGCGCCGGCTGGAGACGGTGAAGCAGACGCTCCCGTCGGACAGCGCGACGACGTTGCTGCAGAACCGCAGCGGCTCCCCCAGCACCGAGTCGGCGAGGATGCGCACGACACCGTCGGAGAGGTCGACGCGCAGCAGGCCCAGTTCGGCGTCGCACACCAACAGTGCGCCGTCCGGCAGGAGTTCGAGGCCCAGCGGCCTGCCGCCGGTCTCGGCGAGGACCTCGACGCGGGCCTTCGCGGAGTCCGCCAGGCCGTCGATGCGCAGGATGCGGCCGTCCTCGACGCCCGTGATGACACGGCCGCGGGAGTCGGCGACCACGTCCTCGGGGCCCCGGCCGCCGATGTCTACGTAGCGGAGCGGGACGAGTGGCGTGGGTCGGTCCATGTGCGCCTGCCCTTCGGGGAGTTCGCCGGCCGGCGCGCGTACGGACTCCGTCAACGCGCCGCTACCAGCCCTTCTCAAACATGCGCGCGACCTCGGCGATGCGCATCTCGTCGCGCCGGTAGTAGGTGCGCCGGCGGATCCTGCGGGTGCGCACCAGGCCGAGGGCCGCGAGGAGGCCGAGGTGGGTGTCGGCGACCGCGCGGGGCACGCCGAGCTTCGCGGCGACCGCGTCCGCGGTGACGCCGTCCTCGGCTCGGTCGCCGTGCGGCTGTGGTGGGAAGTGCGCCACCGGGTCCTTCAGCCACTCCAGGATGCCCAGACGCTGCTCGTTGACCGGAGTCCTCAACATCTCGTCCTCCTCCCGGACGGACCGCCGCATATCGCGCGTCTTCCCACTCTCCCGCAGACCGGGCCGCCGTGTCCGGGACTCGGCGACCCTTGTCCGGGACCGTACGGCCCGAACTGCCCTGAGCCGCCCTCGACGGGCACTGGAAAAGCGGGCGGGGGCCCGGCCGCTCCCCTGCGACCGGGCCCCCGCCTCGTGGTTCAGCGGTGGCTGAACCACGCCATCGCCGGGAGCGCCTTGTCGTCGTAACCGAACAGGGCCTGGTTCTCCCAGCCGTTGCCTGAGGTGGAGTCGGTCGGGTCCCAGCCGTTGCCGGTGACCGCGGTCCAGGTCGCCTCCCAGTAGAAGACGCCGAGGCCGCGGCCGTTCGGGACCGCCTCCACGATGTTGGCCACCGCGTTCATCCATGCCAACTGGCCCGCCGTGGTGGCCGGGTAGCCCGTGACCAGTTCGCCGGTGGTGTCGATCTGGTTGGCGAGGGAGTCCTCGTTGTCGAGCCGGAAGGGGTAGGCCGTCTCGGCGATGAACACGGGCTTGGCGTAGCGGGCGGCCACGTCGTCGAGGGTGGTCTGCGCGGCGGCGAGCGAGCCGTGCCAGTAGCCGTAGTAGGACAGGCCGATCACGTCGTAGGTGATGCCGTACGTCCTGGCGTTGTCGAACCACCAGCGCACGGTGGCGTCGTCACCGGCGTTGGCGAGGTGCAGCGCGACCTGTGTGCCCGACGAGACCGCCTTCGCCGCGCTGTAGCCGGAGTTGATCAACCCGGCGAGCTGCGACCAGTTGGCGGTGGAGCCGTCGGACCACAGCATGCCGCCGTTGATCTCGTTGCCGACCTGGACCATGTCGGCCGTGGTGCCCCGCGTCTTGAGGGCGTTGAGCACGTCGTAGGTGTGGTTGTAGACGTCGGTCTTCAACTGGCTGTACGAGTGCGAGGCCCAGGCGGCCGGCTTGGTCTGCTTGCCGGGGTCGGCCCAGGTGTCCGAGTAGTGGAAGTCGACCAGCAGCTTCATGCCGGCCGCCTTGACGCGCTTGGCGACGGCGAGCACGTGCGCCTTGTCGTTGTAGCCGTCGGCCGGGTTGACCCACACCTTGAGGCGCGCGTAGTTCATGCCGGCGCTCCTGAGGATGGTGACCGCGTCGCCGGTGGTCCCGGAGCTGGTCCTGTAGACGCCGCCCTTGGCCTCGCTCTTGGCGAGGGAGGAGATGTCGGAACCCTTGATCGACAGTCCGGTCGAGCCGGACGCGAAGGTCAGGTCGTCAACGTTGATCCAGTTGCCCGCGTTCGCGTCGCTGTTGATGCTGATGGTGCACTGGTTGTTCGTCACATTGATCGACGTGACGATCCGGACCCAACTGCTGGTGGAGACCGGCAGATCGGTGCGCTGGTCCGAACTGCCGCAGTTCTTCAGGGCCAGGTAGGCGGAGTTCTGCCCGCCGCCGGAGCGGACCCAGGCAGTGAGCGTGTAGCTGCCGTTGGTCAGGCCCGACAGGTACTGGTACGTCTCCACCTTGTAGGCGGCCGACGAGTACTGGGACAGGCGGTAACTCCCGCCGTGGCCGCCGGACTCGGTGTAGGAGGCGCCGGTGTCGCCGTACTCGGACCAGCCGGTCGGGGCGGCCGCGGCCGCCCCGTCGGACTCGAACCCGCCGTTGGTCAGCGTGCTCGCCGCCTGTGCGGTCTGGGCGGGCAGGGCGGTGAGGGCGAGCCCGGCCACGAGCGGCAGCAGCAGGGCCCTGAGGGTGCGTCTGGGATGGAACATCGTCGTCCGTCGTCCCTTCGACGTGCATGGGGATGGGGGTGCCCGCGCACCGAGCCCGGTGAGGGGAGGAGCCGGTGCGCGGAAGCCCCTCCGCCCGCGGCTCGCAGCTCGCGCGGGCGGAGGGAGTCGGCTCAGCCGTCGAGTCGTACGACCCGGACGGCTCCCGCGGGGACCGCGAGGGGGCCCGCGGCGCGTTCACCGGTCAGCAGCTCGGTGCCGGACGCGTCCAGTGGCACCTTGGCGTCCGACGCGGTGTGGTTGATGGCGAAGAGGAAGCGGCCCGACTCGCCCGTGCGGCGCACCACTTCCACGTCCGGGAGCAGGTCGGGGCGCGGGGCAAGGCGTGCGTCCTCCGTCGCCCAGCCGAGCAGCGCGTCCAGGCCCTCGGCGCCGAGGCGGGTGGAGACGTACCAGGCGGTGCCCTCGCCGAGCCGGTTGCGGGTGACTGCCGGGTGGTCCGCGGCCGGCCCGTCGGCGTAGGTCCACACGGTCTCGGCGCCGCGCGGAACAACGAACTCGGTCCACACGTCGCCGCTGAGTTCGGAGCCGTCCGGGCCGGTGATCCGCGTCGACTCGCCCTGCAGCAGCGGTGCGAACTCCTCGACCGTGAGGCCGAGTACGTCCCTGAGCGCGCCCGGGAGGGGGCCCTCGTGGACGGCGTCGTGCTCGTCGACGATGCCGGAGAAGTACGAGACGACGAGGGTGCCGCCGTTCTCGACGTACTCCTTGAGGTTGTTCCCGGCCGCCTCCGTCATCAGGTACAGCGCGGGCACGACGACAAGGGGATACCTCGACAAGTCGGCTTCCGGGTGGGCGAAGTCGACGGTGAGGTGCCGGTCGTACAGCGCCGCGTAGAAGGCGTCGGCACGCTCGCGTGCGTCGTGGTCCTCGCTGGGCCGCCACTGGAGCTTCTGCGCCCACCAGGAGTGCCAGTCCCACAGGACGGCCACGTCGGCCTCGGTGCGGGTGCCGCGGACCGGGGTCAACGCGTCGACGGCGGCGCCGAGTTCGACGACCTCGCGCCAGACGCGGGTCTCGGTGCCGCCGTGCGGCAGCATCGCCGAGTGGAACTTCTCGGCGCCTCGCCGGGACTGGCGCCACTGGAAGAACATGGCGCCGTCGGAGCCGCGGGCCACGTGGGCGAGGGAGTTGCGGGCCATCTGGCCGGGGGCCTTGGCGGGGTTGCGCGGCTGCCAGTTGACGCCCGAGGTGGAGTGTTCCAGCAGGAGCCAGGGGGCGCCGCCGGCGACCGAGCGGGTGAGGTCGGCGGCCATCGCGAGGTTGACGTGGGTGCGGCGGCCGTCGGTGATCAGGTAGTGGTCGTTGGTGACGATGTCGACCTCGCGGCCCCAGGCCCAGTAGTCGACGGAATCGCACTGGCTGAGGGCGGCCATGAAGTTGGTCGTCACCGGGATGTCCGGGGAGAGGCGGTGCAGGATGTCCCGCTCCATGACGAAGTTCTCGCGCATGGTGGCGTCGGCGAAGCGCTTGTAGTCCAGGGCCTGACCGGGGTTGCCGACGGTGGGAGTGGCGCGCGGCGGGTTGATCTGGTCGAAGCCGGCGTAGCGCTGGCCCCAGAAGGCGGTGCCCCAGGCCTCGTTGAGGGCCTCGACCGTCCCGTACGTCGTCGCCAGCCAGCGGCGGAAGTGGGCGGCGCAGGAGTCGCAGTAGCAGGCCGAGACGGGGACGCCGTACTCGTTGTGCACGTGCCACATCGCGAGGGCCGGGTGGGCGGCGTAGCGCTCGGCGAGCCGGGTGGTGATGGTTGCGGCGGCGGCGCGGTAGTCGGCGTTGCTGTGGCAGATGGCGCCGCGCGAGCCGAACTCGAGGCGCACGCCCTCGGGGGTGACCGGCAGCGCCTCGGGGTGGGCGCGGTGGAACCAGGCGGGCGGGGCGACGGTGGGGCTGCCGAGGTCGACGCGTATGCCGTTGTCGTGCAGCAGGCCGAGCAGGCGGTCCAGCCAGCCGAAGTCGTACTCCCCCGGCGCGGGTTCCAGCAGCGCCCAGGAGAAGATCCCGACGCTCACCATCGTGACACCGGCCTGCCGCATCAGCCGGACGTCCTCCGCCCAGAGCTGCTCCGGCCACTGCTCGGGGTTGTAGTCCCCGCCGAAGGCGAGCCTGGTGAGGCCCTTGGGGGTGGTCTCCGGCATGGGTCTCTCCCGATAGGTCAAAGATTTGGGAACGTGCACACAGAGCGGCACCAGTGCGAGCACACAATAACCGCACCACATCGACCACTGGCAAGGGTCAGTGACGGTTTGATTCTGTGAACGCTCCCAGAGACTGGGCGCCCCCTCGGCCGATCCAACGGTTCCGGCATCTCGATCCGCGCTGCGGGGCCGTAAAGTCATGACCATGAGCAACACGGGGGGCCGACGCAGACCGCCGACGATCCATGACGTGGCCCGCGAGGCGGGGGTCTCGCGCGGGACCGTGTCACGGGTGCTCAACGGCGGGCACTACGTCAGCCCGGCCGCCCAGGAGGCGGTCAACGCCGCGATCCGCAGGACCGGGTACGTCGTGAACCGGCACGCGCGGTCGCTGATCACCGGGCGTTCGGACTCGGTGGGCTTTCTGCTGACGGAGCCTCAGGAGCGGTTCTTCGAGGACCCGAACTTCAACGTCCTGCTGCGCGGCTGCACCCAGGCACTGGCCGCGCACGACATCCCGCTGCTGCTGATGCTGGCGGGCACCGAGGACGAGCGGCGGCGCATCACGCGGTACATCACGGCGGGCCATGTCGACGGGGTGCTGCTGGTCTCCAGCCACTTCGGGGACCCGGTCGCCGAGGAACTGCGCGAGGCGGGCGTCCCGTTGGTCGCCTGCGGGAAGCCGATCGGGCTCGGCTCGAAGGTGAGTTACGTGGCCGCCGACGACCGGGACGGCGCGCGGGACATGGTGCGGCACCTGCTGTCCCTGGGCCGGCGCCGGGTGGGCGTGGTCACCGGGCCGCTCGACACCCCCGGCGGTGTGGAGCGCCTCGCCGGCTACAAGGAGGTGCTCGCCGAGGCGGGCATCGAGATCGACGAACAGCTCGTCGTGTCCGGGGACTACAGCCGGGCCAGCGGCGAGGCGGGCGCCGAGCGGCTGCTCGCGCAGGCCCCGGACCTGGACGCCGTCTTCGTCGCGTCCGACCTGATGGCCCAGGGCGTCCTCACGGCACTGGAGCACGCGGGCCGGCGCGTCCCGCAGGACGTCGCGGTCGGCGGCTTCGACGACTCCCCCGCCGCGGTGGCCGCCCGCCCCGAACTCACCACCATCCGCCAGCCCTGGGACCGCATCAGCGCCGAGATGGTCCGGGTGCTGCTGGCCCAGATCGGCGGCGAGGACCCCGCGGCGGTGATCCTCCCGACGGAGCTGGTGCGGCGCGAGTCGACCTGACGGACGTACCGCGGCCGTACGGGGAGCAGCGCGCCGGCGCCCCGCGGCAACCGGTCAGTTTCCGAGAAGCCAGCGACCCCTCCCCCGCCCTAACGTGAAACCACCGACGAAAACCGTCGGACCATCCACGCGGAGGAGAACGCCATGACTGCCGGTGTGCAGACGATCATCTACCCCGTCAAGGACATCGCCCGGGCGAAGGCCCTGTTCAGCGCCCTGCTCGAAGTGGAGCCGTACGCCGACGAGCCGTACTACGTCGGCTTCAAGGCCGCCGGGCAGGACATCGGGCTCGACCCCAGCGGTCACGCGAAGGGCATGACCGGGCCGGTGCCGTACTGGCACGTCTCCGACATCCGGGGGCGGCTCGCGGCGCTCGTGGAGACGGGCGCCGAGGTGCTGCAGGACGCCCAGGACGTGGGCAACGGCCGGCTGATCGCCTTCGTGAAGGACGCGGACGGCAACCTTGTCGGACTGCTCCAGGACCCGGCCGCCTGAGGTTCGAAAAAGGGCCGACGCTGCATGCACCCGCACTAGTTGCACACTCAACGAATGGCCGATTCGGTGTTACCGTGCGGGTATGGCAGCGAACACCGTCGACGCCCGGCTCGAAGAGAGATGGCGGGACATCCTGTCCGTGCACGCCCGCACGATGTGCGAGATCGACCGGGTCCTGCACCCGCACGGCTTGGGCGCGAGCGACTTCGAAGTGCTCGACATCCTCGCGTCCGAGGCCCCCCGCGAGGGCGACCAGTGCCGGGTGCAGAACCTCGTCGGCCGGGTCCATCTCAGCCAGAGCGCGCTGTCCCGACTCATCGGCCGGCTGGAGAAGGACGGCCTGGTGGAGCGTTCCGTCTGCGTCGAGGACCGGCGCGGGGTGTTCGTCACCCTGACCGGCAAGGGGCGCGACCTGCACGCACAGGTGCTGCCGATCCAACGGGACGCGCTGGCCCGCATGTTGGACGACGGGTCCGCGGCGCTGGACTGAATCCGGGCGGACCGACCCGCGTTCCCCGGGCGGCGTCCGCTCAAGCCCGCCCGTCCGGCGCGCACCCCCGCAGCATGAACGCGATCACCTCGTCCAGCCCGTGCTCCGCGATCTCCGGGGGGAGCATGCCGGTCGCCGCCAGGTCGGCGTAGCCGTGCAGCGTCGCGAAGACCGGTACGCCGACGCGCTCGATGGACCCCTCCCGCACCTCCCCGCTGCGCTGCCCGTCGCTGACCAGCACCTCGATGAGTTCGGACCACTGCCGGGTGGCCTCCTGGAGGGCCTCGGACGCCTCCGGGTCGTGCTTGATCGAGTACATCAGGTCGAGCAGCACGGCGTTGTCCAGGCAGAAGCCCACGTACGCGTGGACCATCGCCTCCAGCCGCTTTCGGAACGCCTCCCCCGCGTCGGCCTGCGACTCCGCCATGACCCGGGTCAACCGCTCGTAGCCGACCAGCGCGAGTGCGTCCAGGAGCGCCTGCTTGTCCTTGAAGTGACGGCTCGGCGCGGCGTGACTGACACCGAGGTCGCGGGCCAGCTCGCGCAGCGACAGCGCGGCGGTCCCCTTCTCCCGGAGGGTCTCTTCGGCGCGGGCCAGCAAGGCGGCACGCAGGTCTCCGTGGTGGTAGCGGCGAGGGCTGGTCTGCATGAGCGCCAGTGTATCGATCGTGTGCACGCTGCCTACATTGTTGACAGCGCCATCATTGTTGGCGACGTCACTATTGTTGTCGTTGACAGCATTGTTGGCGGCGCCTACATTGGCTGGCATGACTACTGCACCCAGCAAGTGGAACGTCACCGACATCCCCGACCAGACCGGCCGCACGGCCGTCGTCACCGGCGCCAACAGCGGTCTCGGCATCGCCACCGTCACGGCACTGGCCGCCGCCGGCGCCCACGTGGTGCTCGCGGTACGGGACCCGAAGCGCGGCGAGGCAGCCGCCGCGGGCGTGCGCGGCAGTGTGGAGGTGCGGCGGCTCGACCTGGCCGACCTCGCCTCCGTGCGTGAGTTCGCCGCCGACTGGCAGGGCGATCTGGATCTGCTCGTCAACAACGCCGGCGTCATGAACATCCCGGAGTCGCGCACCAAGGACGGCTTCGAGACGCAGTTCGGCACCAATCACCTGGGCCACTTCGCCCTGACCAACCTGCTGCTGCCGCACGTCACCGACCGTGTGGTGACGGTGGCGTCCGGCGCGCACAAGATGCCGGGCAGCCCGTACATCAATTTCGACAACCTCGACCTCACCGGCGAGTACGCCCCGATGAAGGCCTACAGCCAGTCCAAGCTGGCCAACCTGCTGTTCATCCTGGAACTCCAGCGCCGCCTCGCCGAGTCGGGCTCGTCCGTGCGCGCCCTGGCCGCGCACCCCGGCTGGGCCGCCACCAACCTGCAGAGCCATGACGGCAGCGCGCTGCGCGGCTTCCTCATGCAGCTCGGCAACCGCTTCGTGGCCCAGGACAACAAGGCCGGCGCGCTGCCGACCCTGTACGCCGCCACGCAGGACCTGCCCGGCGCGAGCTATGTCGGCCCGGACGGCCTCGGCGAGATGCGCGGCGCCCCGACCCTGGTCGGACGCTCCCCGGCGGCCAGCGACCCGGCGACGGCCCGGCGCCTGTGGACGGCCTCCGAGGAACTGACCGGCGTCGCCTTCCCGCAGCCGGCCGCGATCGCCACGGCGTGACGGCACCCCGCCCCGTCGGTCAGGCGCGGGCCCGCAGGCGGAACACCGGATGGTCCGCCGGGTCGGGCAGCGCCGTGAGCACCTGGGAGACCGTCGGCATGCTGCCGTACTTCTCCCGGTAGGCCACCATCAGCGGCGGCCGCTCCGCCTCGGGCACCTCCTCGGCGACGAGTTCCTCGGTCCGGCCGCGCGAGGTCACCCGGCACTCGGGCGCGGCCCGCAGGTTCAGCGCCCAGTCGCTGAGGCCCCGGTACGACACGAGGTAGCGCTCCCCCTCGTGCTCCAGCACGGCGACCGGCACCGTCAGCCAGCGCCCGCTCCTGCGCCCGCGCACCGACAGCCGCGACACCATCGAGCGCCCGAACAGCGGCGCCAGCCGGTTGCCCACGTGCCGCTGCATCCAGGGCGGCTTGAGATACGTCCGGTCCGTCATCGCTCTCCCCTTCGCATGAAGTGCAGGGTCCCGAGGACGATCCTCCCCTGGGAACGAGCGGTTCGGCAGGTCCTGGAGGCCGCCGACGTCACTCCGGACGCAGCAGATCCCGTACGGCCGCGAAGGCGGCCTCCGTCGTCGCCGGGTCCGCGCCGGGGCGGGCCAGCGCGCTCATCGGGATGGGCGTGACCGCCGGAAGGCCCTCGTACAGGGTGAGCCCGTCGGGGGCGGGACCGACCGCGGCCAGCAGGGCGACGCCCTCCCCGGTGCGGGCGATGTCCAGGACGCCCGCCAGATATCCCGCGTCGCCGACGACCGTGGCGGGCACGCCGTGCGCGGCGAGGGTGGCGATGGCCCGGCGGCGGATCGCGCACGGGTCCTCGATGGCGACCAGCGGCACGGGCGCGGGCGTCGCCGGCGGTTCCCAGCCGGGGACGGCGTGCCAGCCGAGCGGCAGGCCGCCGACCCGGGTGCCCTCGGTCGCGGCGGCCTCGGTGACGTACACCGCGACATCCACGCTCCCCCGCTCCACGGCCTCCACCAGCCGAGCGGACCGGTCGATACGAAAGCGCACCCGGCAGCCGGGCCGCACCTCCTGCACCGCGGCGGTCAGCCGGGGCAGGAACTGGTCGGCGGCATGCTCCGTGGTGCCGACGGTGACCGTGTCCCCCTCCGAACCGAGCAGAGTGCGTACGGCTTCGTCGTGCACGGCGAGGATCCGCCGGGCCTGTTCCAGCAGCCGTCGCCCCTCGGGGGTGAACCGCGTGCCGCGGCCCTCACGCTCGACGACCGGGCCGCCCAGCGCCTTCTCCAGTCTGCGCACATGCTGACTGACCGCGGACTGGCTGAGGGCGAGCGTCCGGGCGGCCCGGTGGAAGCCGCCGCAGTCGGCGATCGCGGTCAGGCTGCGCAGGGCCACGATGTCGAGGACAGGTGGGGACATGCGGCGACAGTAACCGCTGTCGGCGTTCGATCGCGATCCCTGATCGGTTTCGATGCGGAATCATCGTTGGACGCGATCGGTCATGTCCGGTCATGATGAGCACATGTTGCCCGCGACCGCTTCTGCTGCCCTTCTGACGCAGCGCCGAGTCATTGACTTCGGCGTGGCGTGCAGCGCGCTCTGTCGCTGACCTCCCTTTCGGTGGCCCGCCACCGTCCGAGCTGATCACTTCCGCGTTCACAGGCACAGGCCTTCGCTGACACGTGACAGCCGCTTCCGCGTGCCCTTTTCCCTCCTGTCAGCCCACTCGCTGCCCATGCCCACCCTGTCCCCTGTCTGCAACGGGAGTTGCCCCCTCATGTCCGCATCCTTCTCCTGGGACGAACCCGAAGGCCTCGCCGCGCGCGGCACGTTGATCGTGCTCGCGGGACGGGGTGAACACGGCGGTGTGTACGAGCGGTTCGGTCGTCGGCTCGCCTTCGACGCCTACCGGGTGCGCGCCCTCGGCGACCCGACCGACGATCCGTCCGTGCTCGACGAGGCCGCGAAGCTGCTGGCCGACGAGTCGCTGCCGGGCCCGAAGGTGCTGGTCGGCTCGGACACCGGCGCCCGTCACGCCGCCCACCTGGCCGCCGAGCGCGTCCCGGGCCTGGACGCGCTGATCCTGGCCGGTCTGCCCACCACACCCTGGACTACGGGGAGTTGGGAGGAGGAGGCGGCGGCCCGGACCGCCTGTCCCACCCATCAGGGCCGGCTCACCCAGGACCCGGACTTCCGTCGCGGAGCCTTGGCCGTGACCGCGGAGCTGCCCGACCTCCGGCTGGACCTCGTCCAGGTCCCGGTCCTCGCCCTGCACGGCAAGGACGACGAGGTGAGCCCCGTCGAGGAGGCGCTGAGCGCGTACGCGGACCACCCCGGCGTCCACACGGTGACCTTCTACAACGGTCGGCACGACGTCCTCAACGACGCCCTGCACCGCACCTCCGCCGCCACGGTCGTGCTCTTCCTGGAGCGGCTGCGGCTCTCCCCCGAACTGCCCGCGATCGCGGAGGACCAGGCATGAGCGTCACTACCACCGTCGCCGAACTGAGCGACCTGCTGGCCTCCGACACCCCGCCGGTCGTGCTCGACGTCCGCTGGGCGCTGGGCGATCCGCACGGCCGCGACCACTACACCGACGGACACATCCCGGGCGCGGTCTACGTCGACCTCGGCCGCGAACTGGCCGCGCCCGCCACCCCGGAAGGCGGGCGGCATCCGCTGCCCGACCTCGCGGAGCTGCAGGCGGCGGCGCGACGGTGGGGCCTGCGTCAGGGACGGCCCGTCGTGGTCCACGACGATCTCGGCAACACGGCCGCGGCGCGCGCCTGGTGGCTGCTGCGGTACGCGGGCGTCGAGCAAGTGACGTTGCTCGACGGGGCGTTGGGCGCCTGGCGGTCGGCCGGACTGCCGCTGGAGTCGGGGATCCCGGCCGACCCCGCGCCCGGGGACGTCGTCCTGCGGGCGGGCGGTCTGGCGACCACCGATGCCGACGGGGCCGCCGAACTCGGCGCCACCGGGCTGCTGTTGGACGCGCGGGCCGCCGAGCGCTACCGCGGCGAGGTGGAGCCGGTGGATCCGCGCGCGGGGCACATCCCGGGCGCCGTCTCCGCTCCCACGGGCGAGAACCTGGCGGCCGACGGGACCTTCCTGCCGGCCGACGCGCTGCGCGAGCGGTTCGAGAAGCGGGGTGCCGGGGCGGCCGCCCGGATCGGCGTCTACTGCGGCTCGGGCGTGACCGCCGCCCATCAGATCGCCGCACTGGAGATCGCCGGCTTCGAGGCGGTCCTCTTCCCCGGCTCCTGGTCCGCCTGGTCCACCGATCCCGCCCGCCCGGCCGCCACCGGCCCGCTGCCGGACTGAGGAGAAACCCCGCCATGACGACGAAACCGCTGGACGTGGGGGTCCTGCCCGACCAGGACCGCCCCGAGGACCCCCCGCCCACCACCCGCGTCACCATCCGCGGCACCACGAAGACCAGCCGCCGATTCACCGTTCCCCGCTCGGTGCGCCGAGCGGCGGGACCCGTGGGTCTGATCCTCCTTTGGTTCCTGACCTCGGCCACCGGTGTGCTCCCCGAGTCCGTCCTGGCCTCACCCGTCGACGTCATCCAGCAGGCCGTCGAGCTGACGAAGAACGGCGAACTGCCCAGCGCCATCGCCGCGTCGGGCCGCCGGGCCGCCATCGGCTTCCTGATCGGCGCGACCGTCGCGCTCGGCCTGTCCCTGCTGGCAGGCCTGTTCCGGCTCGGCGAGGACGTCATCGACTCCTCGATGGGCATGTTCCGGGCGATCCCCTGGGTGGGTCTGATCCCGCTGTTCATCGTCTGGTTCGGCATCGAGGAGACGCCGAAGATCGCGCTGGTCGCCCTCGGTGTGACGTACCCGCTCTACTTCAACATCTACGGCGGCATCCGCTCCACCGACTCCCAACTCGTCGAAGCCGCACGGATGATGGGGCTCGGCCGGCTCGGTCTGATCAAGTACGTCATCCTGCCGAGCGCGCTGCCCGGTGCCCTCGTGGGACTCCGGTACGCCCTGTCCACCGCCTGGCTCGCACTGGTCTTCGCCGAGCAGATCAACGCGGACGCGGGGCTCGGCTATCTGATGAGCAACGCCCAGCAGTACTTCCGCACGGACGTCATCGTGCTGTGCCTGGTCGTGTACGCGCTGCTCGGCCTCGCCTGCGACTTCGCCGTACGGATCCTGTCGCGACGGCTGCTGACCTGGCGGGCCAACTTCGAGGGTGAGGCGTAGACATGGCCAACTCCGTTGAGATACGGGGGCTTTCGCGAGCCTTCGACGGCAACACCGTCCTGCACGACCTCGATCTCGACATCCGCGAGGGCGAGTTCGTGGCCCTTCTCGGGCACAGCGGCTGCGGCAAGTCGACGCTGCTGCGGATCCTCGCCGGACTCGACGACGAGATCGGCGGCGAGGTGACCGTGCCGGCCCGCCGCAGCGCGGCCTTCCAGTCGCCGCGGCTGCTGCCCTGGCTGAAGGTGTGGCGCAACGTCGTCCTCGGTCTGCCCGGACGGCCCGACCGGGACCTCGCGCTCAAGGCCCTCGACGAGGTCGGCATCGCGGAGCGCGCCACCGTCTGGCCCAAGACCCTCTCCGGCGGTCAGGCGCAGCGCGTCTCGCTCGCCCGGGCCCTGGTGCGCGAGCCCGAACTGCTGCTCCTGGACGAGCCGTTCGGCGCCCTGGACGCCCTGACCCGCGGCAAGGTGCAGCAACTGGTCGCCGAGCTGTGGCGGTTGCACGGCTGCGCGATCCTCCTGGTCACCCATGACGTGGAGGAGGCGCTGCTGCTCGCCGACCGCGTGCTGGTGATGGACGAGGGCCGCATCGCCCACGAGGTGACCGTCGAACTGCCCCGCCCGCGCGATCTGACCGCCCCCGAGTTCGTGACCCTGCGCGCCCGCCTCCTGAACTGGCTCGGCGTGACCCACACCCTGGAAGGAACCCCCTCGTGACACGCAGACTCGCCATCGCCGCGATGAGCTTCACCGCCCTGCTGGCGCTGACCGCCTGCGGTGCGGACTCCTCGGCGGACGCCTCCTCGAAGCAGGTCACCCTGACCATCGGCGACCAGGCCAAGACGCTGCAGACGATCGTCGCGGCCTCGGACGCGCTCAAGGGCGCCGGATACAAGGTGAAGTGGGCCGAGTTCGAGGGCGCGGCCCCGCTCTACCAGGCCGTGCAGGCGGGCGCCGCCGACACCGGGTACTCCGCGGACCTGCCGGCGTTGCAGGCACTGAGCGGCGGGGTGAAGGTCAAGAACGTCGCCGCCCTCAAGAACGACGGCACGCATGTCGGCATCGTCGTCCGCAAGGACTCCGGCATCGACAGCGTCAGGGACCTCAAGGGCCAGAAGGTCGTGGTGTCCTCGGCCAAGGGCAGCATCTCCGAGTATCTGCTGGCCAACGTGCTCAAGCAGAACGGCCTGAGCTACAAGGACGTCAAGGTGCAGTACCTGCTGCCGACCGACGCGCAGGCCGCGTTCGCCTCCGGGAAGGTCAAGATCTGGGCGACCTTCGGTGTCTACCAGGCCGTCGGCCTGGAGCAGGGCGGCAAGCTCCTCGTCGACGGCGCGGATGGCCGGGTCAGCGGCATCGGCTTCATCAACGCCTCCGACAAGGCCCTCGGCGACTCGGCGAAGAAGGCCGCGCTCAGCGACTTCCTCAAGCGCCTCGGCACGGCCCTGAAGTGGACCAGTACCCACCAGGACGCCTACGCCAAGGCCATCGAGGAGCGCAACGGCGCCGACGCCTCCGTAGCGAAGACGCTCGCCTCGGCCGCGTACAACCAGGTTCTGCCGATCACCTCGGACATCGACACGACCGTGCAGGGCGTGGCCGACCTCATGAACGGCATCGGCGTCCTGGTCCCGAACGTCGACGTGGCGAAGTCGGCCGACACCTCCCTTCTCAAGTAGCGACCCGGGGCAGCGCCCCTCAAGCAGCGACCGGAGACATTCATGCCTGTCGAGTTCATCAGCGCCGTCCACACCGACTCCGGAGCCTCGGGCCCGGCGGCCTCCAGCCGGACCGGCTTCGACCGCGACCACCTGCGCAAGTACGCCCGGGCCCTGGACGACGGCGGCTTCGACCACACCCTGGTCGCCTACCACTCGGCCTCGCCGGACGCCCTCCAGGTCGCCCAGTTCGTCGCCACCCACACCGAGCGCATCGGCCCGATCCTCGCCCACCGGCCCGGCGTCGTCTTCCCCACCCACGCGGCCCGCGCGCTGGCCACGCTCGACCAGATCAGCGACGGGCGGCTGACGCTGCACATCATCTCCGGCGGCAGCGACGAGGAGCAGCACCGGGAGGGCGACTACCTCAACAAGACGGAGCGGTACGAGCGTTCGGACGAGTACATCCAGATCCTGCGGAAGGTGTGGCAGGCCGAGGGACCCGTCTCGCACGAGGGCAAGTACTTCAAGTTCGAGGGCTACTACTCGGATGTGAAGCCGGTGAACGGGCTGGTCCCGATCTCGGTCGGCGGCTCCTCCCAGGACGCGTACCGGGTGGGCGGTCAGCAGGGCGACATCTTCGGGCTGTGGGGCGAGCCGCTCAAGGAGACGGCGGAGCAGATCGCCGCCGTCAACGCGGTCGCGGAGGCCGCCGGGCGCCCGAACCCCCGTATCTGGGTGTCGTTCCGTCCGATCATCGCGCCCACCGAGGAACTGGCCTGGGAGAAGGCGCACCGCACCCTCGGTGTGCTCAAGGACCAGGCGAAGAACACCGAGTTGCTGCGCCACTACCGCACAACAGGCCGCCCGGCCAACGTCGGTTCTCAGCGGCTGCTCGACATCGCCGAGCGCGGCGAGGTCCAGGACCGCTGCCTGTGGACCGCCCCGGCGGTCGCCACCAATGCCGCCGGCGCCTCGACCGCGCTGGTCGGCACCCCCGAGACGGTCGCCCAGGCGCTGCTCGACTACGTCGACATCGGCTGCGACCTGCTCTCGATCCGCGGCTACGACCCGCTCAACGACGCGATCGACTACGGCCGGCACATCCTGCCGCTGGTCCGACAGGAACTCGCCCACCGCGCGGCCACGGCCCAAGCCGCCTGAACCGCCCACCCCAACTCCCGTTCCAGGACACCCCTATGGAGACTCCGTGTTGTTCCGCCGTTCCCTGCGCACGTCCGCCGCCGTGCTCGCCCTGCTGCTGCCCTTCGCGGCCGCCTGCGGGGGCGACGCCGAGGCCGAGTCCTCGTCCGACGTCTCCTCCGTGACCCTGCGGGCCGGCGCCACCGGCTGGAAGGTCGAGGAGGCGGTGCTGAAGTTCGCCCGCCTCGACGACACCCCGTACAAGGTCAAGTGGAGCGTGTTCCAGGGCGGTGACCAGCAGCTCCAGGCCGTCCGCGCCGGGGCCCTGGACGTCGCCTCCTCCAGCGAGATCCCGCCGATCTTCGCGGCGGCCGACGGCAGGCCGAACTTCAAGGTCGTCGCCGTCCAGCGCGGCTCGACGCTCAACCAGGAGGTCGTCGTGCCCAAGGGGTCCGCCGTGACCGACATCGCCGGCCTCAAGGGCAAGAAGATCGGCTACGTCCAGAACACCACCGCGCACTACTTCCTGTACGAGCTGCTCAAGCAGGCCGGGCTGAAGTGGTCGGACGTGGACGCCAAACCGCTCCTGCCCAACGACGGGCTCGCCGCGCTGAACGGCGGCAGCATCGACGCCTTCGCCTCCTACGGCACCTCGATCATCACCGCCCACCAGCAGGGCGCCCGCACGGTCGGTTCGGGCGCGGACATCCTCTCGGGCAACTTCCTCTGGTCGGCCCGCGACAGCGTGCTGAAGAGCCCGGCGCAGAAGTCGGCCGTCGCCGATCTGGTCGCCCGGATCACCAAGGCGTACGCGTACGTCCGTGACGGCCACGAGGCCGAGTTCGCGAAGGTCATCGCGGAGAACACGCACCAGCCGCTCGCCCAGGCGCGGAAGGACCTGGTGGCCCAGCAGAAGCAACGGCCCACCGTGGCCCGCACGGTGGGGGACGACGCCGTCGCCTCCCAGCAGAAGGTCGCCGACGTCTTCACCGAACTCGGCGCACTCAAGGACCACTTGGACGTGAAGTCGTTCTGGACCACGGACCTCAACGCCGACCTGAGGAAGGCCCTGTGACCGACCGGACCGTGCTCGACCGCATCGCCGAACTGGCCCCCGACCACGACGGCTCGGCCACCTTCCCCGCCGAGTCCCTCCGCATCGCCCACGAGGCCGGACTGCTCACCGCCACGATCGGGCAGCGGTACGGCGGTTCGGGCGCCGGCGTCGAGCAGAGCGCCCGCATCCTGCACGCGCTCGGGCAGGGCGATCCCTCGGTCGCCCTGATCGCGGCGATGACCCTGGCCACGCACGCCCGGCAGGCCGCACGACCGCACTGGCCCGAGGAGCTGTACGCGCGCGTGGTCAAGGAGTCGCAGGAGCGCCCCGTTCTCGTCAACCACGCACGCGTGGAGCCGGATCTGGGCTCGCCGGCCCGGGGCGGGCTGCCCGCCACGCGTGCCCGGCGCACGGCCGACGGCTGGGCGGTCAGCGGCACCAAGCGGTTCGTGACCGGCGCCGACGGGCTCGACTGGTTCCTGGTGTGGGCGACCACCGACGAACCGGAGCCGCGCGTGGGCACGTTCCTGGTGCCCGGCGGCTCGCCCGGCATCCAAGTCAGCGGTCGCTGGGACCAGTTGGGCCTGCGCGCCAGTGGCAGTCACGACGTGACGTTCACGGAGGTGGAGGTCCCTTACGAGCACGTCATCGGGATCGGCCCGCACGGACAGACCGCCGAGCAGGACAACCGGGCGGGCGCGGCCCTCCATCTCCCCCTTGCGGCCCTCTACCTGGGCGTCGCCCGGGCCGCGCAGGCGTTCTTCCACACCTTCGCCCACGCGCGCGTGCCCGCCAACCTCGGTCATCCGGTGGCCCGTACGGAACGCTTCCGGCGCACCGCCGGTGAGATCGAGGTGCTGCTCGCCGGCGCCGAGCAGCTGGTGTTCGGCGGGGCCGCCAGGCTCGACGCCGACGACACCTCGTACACGCCCGAACAGGCCCTCGGCGCGCGCGTGCTGGCCGACCGGCACGGTGTGCGGGCCGTGGAACTGGCCGTGCGGCTGCTCGGCAATCCCGGCCTTGCCCGCGGCAACCCCCTGGAGCGGCACTTCCGCGACATCCAGTGCGCGCCCGTGCACGCGCCCCAGGAGGACATCTCCCTGCTCGCGATCGGAACGAAGGCACTGAACCCGTGACAGCAGCACCGGAAACGACCGTGTCCGCGCAGTTCCTGGGCCTGCTGGCCCGTGATCTGCCGCCCGACCGGCTGACCACCGACCCGGTCGTGCTCGCCGCGCACGCGACCGACCGCTCCGGCACCCGGCCGCAGGGCGAGCCCCTCGCCGTCGTGCACGCGGAGCGGACCGAGGATGTCACCGTCACCCTGCGGCACGCGCACGCGCTGGGCGTGCCGGTGGTGCCGCGCGGTGCGGGCACCGGTCTGTCGGGCGGGGCGACGGCCGGCGAGGGCGCTCTCGTCCTGGACCTGTCCCGGATGAACCGGATCCGAGAGCTGTCGGCCGACGACCAGCTCGCCGTGGTCGAACCGGGCGTCGTCACCGCCGAGTTGGACCGGGCGGCCGGCGCGCACGGCCTGCGGTACGCGCCGGACCCGGCTAGCGCGGCGATCTCCACGATCGGCGGGAACATCGCGACCAACGCGGGCGGGCTGCGGTGCGCGAAGTACGGGGTGACCCGGGACAGCGTGCTCGGTCTGGAGGCCGTCCTCGCCGACGGCACGGTGATCGGCACCGGCCGCCGTACGGTCAAGGGCGTCACCGGCTACGACCTCACCGCACTGCTCACCGGTTCCGAGGGCACCCTCGCCGTGATCACCTCGGCGACCCTGCGGCTGCGCCCGCTGCCGGTGGCGACGGCGACGCTCGCGGCGTGGTTCGACTCCTTCGAGGCGGCGGCCGAGGCCTCGTACGCCATCGCCCGGGCCGGGGTGGTGCCCGCGTTGGCCGAACTGGTCGACGGGCCGGTGCTTGAGGCGATCGACCCGGCGCTGCGGGCGCGGGGCGCGGCGCTGCTGCTGGTGCAGTGCGACGGCGCCGGAGCGGCCATCGAGGCGGCTGTCGTCGCGCGCGTACTGGCACCGCTGGCCTCGGCGGTCGAGGCCACGGAGGACCCGGTCGAGGCCGAGACCCTGCTGGCCGCACGGCGGCTCGCGCTGCCCGCGCTGGAGCGGCTGGGCCGGCCGCTGATCGAGGACATCGCCGTGCCGCGATCCCGGCTCGCCGAGGCCGCCCGGGAGATCCGGGACATCTCCGCCCGGCACGGCGTGCCCGTCTTCACCATCGCGCATGCCGCGGACGGCAACCTCCACCCGATCATCGTCGTCGATCCGTCGCTCGACCGGCTGCCCGAGGCGGCCTGGGAGGCGGCGGGCGAGATCTTCGCGCTGGCCCTGCGCCTCGGCGGCACACTCACCGGCGAGCACGGGGTGGGGGTGCTGAAGCGGCAGTGGGTCGCCGACGAACTCGGACCGGCTGCCCACGCGTTGCAGCGGCGACTGAAGGAGGTGTTCGATCCCCGCGGGATCCTCAACCCCGGCAAGAGCCTGTGAGGCATATCCGGCCGCCCGTGGTGCCATGCTCATCTGAGACGTGTCAGAGGGCACCGGGGAGAGTCCACGTTGACCGAAACAGCGCACCGGGCGGCGGAGTTCAGCAGTTACGCGACGCACTCGGTGGACGAGAGCCACGACTCGATCGCGGCCCACTACTACGACCTGCGGCTCGTGGTCATGGGCGAGATCGCCGACTTCTCCAACCACTTGGACGTGGCCGACCTCGGAGCGCTCACCGTGGGCCGGATCTCCTTCAACACGGAGATGCGGTTCGGCTTCGGCGAACCGGGCTGCTATCACGTGGCCGTTCCGCTGGAAGGCGTCTTCAGCGTGCGACAGGGCGGCGGGGCCACCGAGTTCGCCACGCCTCGGCGTGCCCTCTTCTTCGACCCGGAGTACCACATACGGATGGACACCTGGTCGAGCGACTGCGACGCGCTCACCGTGAAGATCGACAAACTGGCCCTGCACCGGCGGCTTGAGACCCTGCTCGGCATCTCGCTGCGGCGCCCGCCGAGGTTCGCACCCACCCTCGACGTCTCACGGGGGCCCGGCCGCAGCTGGGCCTCGCTGGCCCGGTGGAGCCTGCTCGAAGCGGACGTCTCCCAGGGCCTGCTGAGCAGCCCGCTGATCCGCGACCGCCTCGAACAGACGCTGCTGGAAGGGCTGTTGCTGGCCGCGGACCACGACTACCGCGACCGTCTCGCGTACCCGCCGCCGATGCGGCCCGCGTCGGTCAGACGGGTGATGGACATCGTGCGGGAACAGCCCGCCGAGCCCTACGACGCGGCCGGGCTCGCGGCGATCGCCCAGGTCGGCCTGCGCACCCTCCAGGACGCCTTCCGCAAGCACGTGGGCATGTCCCCCATGGCGTACGTCACCGAGGTGCGCCTGCAGCGCGTGCACGATCAGTTACGGGCCTCCGCGCCGGGCACGACCACCGTCGCGGAGGTGGCCTATCGGTGGGGGTTCACCCACCTGGGCCGCTTCGCCCAGCGTTACCGGCGCCGTTTCGGGGAACCGCCCTCACAGACACTTCGGAACATGTGAGGGCCGCCTCGCGCGGGAGGACACGCAACCCGCGCAAGACGGACAGGCCCCGCGTTTTCCGGAGCGACCTCGCCGCACCGGCCGCCTATCGTCCGTACAGCGACCGTGACGGCGACGGGATGAACGGTGTCGGCGCGGTTCATCCCCGCTGTGCGCGTGAGCCGGGGCGTGGGGGCGGGAGACAGCCCGCGCCCGTCCCAGGGGCCCGGCCGCTCCCCCTCCGAATCGGTGGCCGGGCCCGAACGGCGGTGGGCCCTGATGCCTAGTGCCGCGCCAGCAGCGTCCGTACGCCCTCGGACGTGAGGGTCAACGGGTGCGTGGAGCCGGCGTCGATGCTGAGCGAGAGGTCTTCGGCGGGCCACTGCGAGGCGAGCGCGGCCAGCGGTACCAGGCGGTAGCGCGAGACGTACGGCAGCAGCTCGGCCAGCTCCCCCTCCGAGGTGAACACGGGCACCACCGGGTCCCCGTCGGGCTGCTCCAGCACGGGCAGCGCCACGGTCGTCGGATCCGCGGTCGCCTCCTGATTCGCGTCGTCGGGCACCGGCACGAGCACCTCACTGCTCGCGAGCGCGGCCAGCGCCGCCGTGTCCTCGGTGTTGACGGACAATGCGTCCAGCGCCCTGCGGGCGGGTGTCTCGGCGTGGTCGTGGGCGGGTGTCTCCATGGCAGATCCCCTGATAGCGGGCGGTCGAACGGCCTGCCCGGGACAAGATCGCCCGGGGCGCGGTCCTGGACGCGTACCCGACCGGAACCGGCTCAATCCCCCGCCGTCCCACCGACCAGCCGACACGCCAGCGCTCGCTCCCGTACGCCTCCCCGCCCGTCCGGCTCCACCCGATACACGCGCGCACGCTCCACCCGGGTCACCGTCTCCGTGGGACCACCGTCCGTGAACAGGGCTCCCGTCCCGTCGTCGAGGGCCCAGCCGGCGGGCAGCGCCCGATCGGCGACGGCGGCCCGGTACGAGGGACGACGGCCCGGTTCGCTGTCGTAGTGGGGGCAGACCGAGCCCTGGAGCAGCCCGAGGCCGTCCGTCAGGGCGGCGAGGGGGCCGAAGGAGTCGGTGTGGGAGGCCTCGGCCCAGCAGTTGGCGCCGGCGCTGATGCCGCACAGCAGGGTGCCGCGGTCGTAGGCCTCGCGCAGGATCCGGTCCACGCCGTGCACGCGCCACACCGCGAGCATGTTCGCCGTGTTGCCGCCACCCACGTACACGACGTCCTGGGCCAGCAGGAAGGCGCGCAGGGCCTCGTCGTCCAACTCCCTTCGGAACAGGGGCAGTACCGACGGTTCGCACGCGTGGCGTGACCGGAACACCTGGAGGAACCACTCCGAGTAGCTCGCGGCGTCTCCGCTGGCGGTGGGCAGGAAGCAGACGCTGGGGTGCGGACCGCGGGCGTGGTCGAGCAGCCAGTCGTCCAGCAGACCGTCCTCGTCGAGCGTGAAGCCGCCTCCGAGGAGGGCTATGCGGTGCGGGGGAACGGTTGCCACGGAAGCGCCTCCTGAGCGGAAGAGGTGTGCGGGCACCATGCCGGGACACGGGCCCCGGACGCAATCGGACAGACGCGCTCAGTCCTGATCCCGGCCCGCCAGGAACCCGTCCAGTTCCATGCCGTCCGGCGCCGTCGCCGGCCCCCTCCTGGTCACCGCGAGCGCCGCCGCCGCGTTCGCCCGGCGGGCGGCCCGGAGCGGGGTCAGCCCCTGGGCCAGGGAGGCGATGAAGACGCCGGTGTGGGCGTCGCCCGCGCCGTTGAGGTCGACGGCGTGCACCGGGAAGCCGGGAATGTGGGTGAGGGTGCCGTCGTGGTGCAGGAGGCAGCCGTCCGGGCCGGTGCGGACCAGGGCGGAACCGCGTGGGAGGCGGGCGTACAGGGCGTGGGCCGCCTCGGCGGGAGTGTCGGTGCCCGTGAGGAGGATCGCCTCTCGGGCGTTGCAGCTCCACCAGTCGGCGCGGGCCAGCAGCAACTCACGGGCCTCCACCGGGATTTCGCCCACCAGCGGGCCCGGGTCGGCCACGACGGTGACCGTCTCGGACAGGCCCGTCAGCCAGCCGGTCAGGGCTGCCCGGTTGCTCTCGTACAGCAGGCCGTATCCGGAGACGTACGCCAAATCCCCCGGCCCGGGACGGAGTTCGGCGAGGTCGACCGCGGTCAGGGTCGCCTCGGCCCCGGGGCTGGTGACGAAGGTCCGCTCCCCCTCTGCGTCGACCAGGCAGACCACGAAGCCTGTGTCGGGCGCCTGACGTGGCGGGAGCAGGACGTCGACGCCCTCGGCGCGCAGCGCGGCGCGGACACGGTCGCCGAAGGGGCCGGTGCCGTGGGCGCCGGCGTAGATGACGGGCAGGCCTTGCCGGGCTGCCGCCGCCATCACGTTGAAGCCACCGCCGGGGGTCGTTTCGGTGCGCGTGGCGAGTACCTCACCGCCGCGTTCGGGGAGTGCCGGCACCGTCAGGACCAGATCCACGACAGCGTTCCCGAGGTGGAACAGCCGGCTCACGACCGCTCCCGCAGGGCGAGGAGCGCGGCGGCCGTGCCGTGGAGGTCGAGCCGTGGATTCACGCGGACCAGGGTGGCGCGCGCGTCGGCCGGGAAGGCGTCCACGCCGTGGCAGGCGCCGGCGACGGCACCCGCGACGGCGGCGATCGTGTCGCAGTCGCCGCCGACGGAGGCGGCGAGCCGTACCGTCCGCCAAGGGTCGTCCGGACTGGCGGCGAGCATCGCGAAGGCGGCGGGCACCGACTCCTGCGTGGCGAGGCTCGTGCCGACCAACGCGTAGACCCGGTCGCAGACTTGGCCGATCGGCAGGCCCCGGACCAGTCCGGTCGCCCACACGATCCGCTCGGCGACATCGGCGGCGGCCACCCAGTGACCGCGCTCCACCCCCAACCGGGCGGCGGACACGCCGACTTCGATCGCCTCCGGAACCGACGCCCCGTCAAGTCCCGCGCTCACAGCGGCGGCCACCGCCGCGGCGCCCGCGTGGGCCACACCGGTGTCGTGGGTCAGCCGGTCCGCCTCGACGACCCGGTCCACCAGCGCCGACGGGTCGGCCGCGGGCACCGCGATCCCCACCGGAGCGATGCGCATGGCGACGCCGTTGGTGGTGCCGAAGCGGCCGACCTCGTCCACCGGGACCCCGGCGAGCACCTGCTCCACGGCCCGCTTGGTGGACGGCCCGAGCAGGTCCAGCGAACCGCGGGCCCGCATGTCGTCCTCCCACGCGACCAGCCGCCGGGCGAGCTCGGCCGCGTCGATCCGCCCGCCGCCTTCGATCAGCAACCGGGCCAGCAGCAGCGCCTGTTCGGTGTCGTCGGTGATCGCGCCGGCCGGCATCCCGGCGGCCAGCGGATGGTCGGCGTCGGCCGGCTGGAAGCCGGCGAGGAGGGGGCCGTAGCGGGCGACGATGTGCGGGCGCGACAGCATCTGTGTCGGCATGCCGAGGGCGTCCCCGAGGGCGAGTCCGTAGAGGGCACCGGCGGCGCGGCTCTGCAGGGTCATGGTGGTGTTCTCCGGTGCGGTGCTCAGCCGAACTCGACGGTCAGCCGGAAGTGGTCGGGATCCAGCAGGCTCACGACATGTTCCACGAAGGAACCGTCGGCCGCCCGGCTGGTGCGCCGCGTGTCGAGGAACCAGTCCCCCGGCGCCCGGCGCAGCAGCTGCGCCTCGCGGGCGTCTATCCGCCGACCGCCCAGTCGCTGCTCGCCGTGATCGGGACGCAGCCCGGCCCGCCCCATCACGTCGGTGAGGGACTCCCGCTCAAGACCACGCTCCGGCAGCTCCCTGATCCCGGGCACGGGCGGCAGAAAGCTGCGCTCGTACGACACCACCACGGCATCGGCGACCAGTTCACGGGTCCGCTCCACGCACACGAACTCCGGGCTGTGCAGGCCGAGTTGGTCGGCGAGCTGCTCATCGTGCACCCCCCGCACGGCCACCGTCCGCACCCGCGTGTCGATGCCCTGGGTGGCGAGGGCGCGCGCCCAGCCGAGCCGGTCGTCCAGTGGGCGCCCGTCGAAGAGGACGTAGGAGCCCTTGCCGGTGCGGGTGGCGATCAGTCCGGCCTCGCTGAGTTCGGCGAGGGCCGCGCGGACCGTCGTACGGCTGACCCCGAACCGCTGGGCCAGGGCGTGTTCGCCGGGCAGTTGCTCCCCGGGCGGGCGGCGACCGCTGCGGATCTCCTTGGCCAGGACCTCGGTGATCCGCTGGTGCTTGAGGCGGACTCCGCTCATCCGGCCGCCCCGAGCAGTTCGGCGACGGTCGTCACCCGGATCAGGGGTCGGTACAGGTCCATCACGTGCAGGGCCTTGGCGTGCGAGTCGTCGTCCACGCCCGCGCAGGCGTCGGCGGCGACCAGCACTTCGATGCCCGCGTCGGCGGCGGCCAGTGCGGTGGACAGGACGCAGCAGTCGGTGCTGACGCCGGCCAGGACCAGGCGGCCGTCCGGGCCTGCGTGCCGGGCGAGTTCGGGGCCCCACTTGCCGAAGGTCGTGGCGGTGACGACGTGGCCCGGGTGGTCGGCGAAGTCGTCGGTCAGGTCCCACAGGCGCGCGTCGGGCGGCTGGAGGGCGAAGGGCCACTGCTCGTAGTACGCGCGCCAGGCGCCCTCGGGTTCCGCGGGGGCCACGAAACGGGTGAAGGCCACCCGGTCGCCGAACGCCGGCAGCAGGCTTCGTACGCCCGCCGCGGCCTCCGCGTAACGCGGGGTGGCCCAGGGGCTGTCGGGTTCGGCGAAGACGCGCTGCATGTCGATGACGGTGAGCAGGCCGGTGCGGGTGGTCATGCGACCGGCACCCCCTCCCCCGTCGCCGGGCTCGGTGCCTGTGCCTCCTGGGTGTGGACGCGGGCGCGGCCCAGGGCCAGGGTGCCGAGGAAGCCGACGGCGAGGGCGAGGAGGACGCCGAGGTTGGCGTACGCCCAGGCGCCGGACTTGCCGCCGAGGCCGAACGGGTCGAGCAGGTAGCCCTGCCAGTCCAGCCAGCTCGCGGCGGCGTTGGTGACCAGGCCCCAGCCCAGCGCCGTGGCGACCAGGGTGAGGAGCAGCGCGGTGAGGGATGCGTCGCCGTAGCGGCCGCGGGGGCGGTAGAGGTCGCCCTCGTCGTAGTCGCGGCGGCGCAGGAGCAGGTCGGCGAGCATGATGCCGCACCAGGCGGCGATGGGGACGCCCAGCGTCGTCAGGAAGCCCATGAACTGGCCGAGGAAGTCGTCGGCGACGAAGACGATGTAGATCGAGCCCGCGATCATCAGGACGCCGTCGACCAGCGCGGCCAGGTAGCGGGGGATGCGCAGGCCCGCGGAGAGCAGGGCGAGGCCGGACGAGTAGATGTCGAGGACGGCGCCGCCGACCAGGCCGAGGACGGCGACCACGGCGAAGGGGACCAGGAACCAGGTGGGCAGGATGGTCGTGAGGGCGCCGATCGGGTCGGCGGCGACGGCCGTGTTGAGCTTGGTCGAGGAACCGGCAAGGAGCAGGCCGAAGACCAGCAGGAGGAGCGGGGCCACCGAGGCGCCGAAGGTGGTCCAGCCGATGACGCCCCGGCTGGACGAACTCCTCGGCAGATAGCGGGAGTAGTCGGCGGCGGCGTTGACCCAGCCGAGCCCGAAGCCGGTCATCATGAAGACGAGCGCGCCGATGAACTCCTGGGCGGAGCCCGCCGGGAGGGCGCTGACGGTGTGCCAGTGGATGTGGTCGGCGACCAGCGCGATGTAGACGACGGTGAGCACGCCCGTGACCACGGTGATCACGGTCTGCAGCCGCATGATGAGGTCGAAGCCCATGACTCCGCCGACGACGGTGAGCGCGCCGACCACGATCAGGGCGACGACCTTGGTCCCGGTGCCGCCGCCCCAGTCGAGCCGTTCGAAGACGGTGGCGGTGGCCATGGTGGCGAGGGAACACAGGACGGTCTCCCAGCCGACGGTGAGCACCCAGGAGATGACCGACGGCAGCCGGTTGCCCCGCACGCCGTAGGCCGCGCGGCTGAGCACCATCGTCGGCGCGGAGCCCCGCTTGCCGGCGACCGCGATGAATCCGCAGAGCAGGAAGGAGAAGACGATGCCGATGACGCCGGCGATCAGCGCCTGCCAGAAGGAGATCCCGAAGCCGAGCGCGAAGGCGCCGTAACTCAGCCCGAGAATGGAGACATTGGCACCGAACCAGGGCCAGAACAGTGTCCGTGGAGTGCCTTTGCGCTCGGCGTCCCCGATCACGTCCAGCCCGTGCGTCTCCACCTGGAGCTGTCGGCCGGAGGATCTGTTGTCGGTGGAGTCCAGCGAGTCCGCCATCGTCGACCTACCTGTCTAGACGTGTTCAGTCGAGGCTAGGTCGGGTGTGCGAAGGCGTCAAGAGTGAACCGATCGTGCGGCTCGGTCCGATCGAAGGGCGAACGAGCAGGAGCCCGGCGCCTGGGCGGCGCCGGGACAAAAGAGAAGGAAAGAGCCTCATGTCGACCCTTGTCGCCTTCGCCCTCTACGCCGCGGTCCTGGCGCTGTGCCTGCACGCCCTGGTGGACTGCGTCAGGACGCCGACGGAGCGGGTCCGTCATCTGCCCAAGGCGGTCTGGCTGCTGCTCGTGCTCGCGGCCCCGGTCCTCGGCGGCATCGCCTGGCGGAACCTGGGCAAGCGGCCGGCCGGCTGAACCGGCCGGCGGCGGTCCGGGGTGTCAGCGGGCCCAGAAGGGCAGCGGCGGGCACACGTTGGCGCAGGTGTAGGAGCCGGGCATGAGCAGACCCGCGTCGTCCTCGTTGTTGGAGCCGCCCGCGAAGTAGACCTCGGGGACCCAGCCCCAACGGCCGTTGTCCGCCATGGTGCTGCCCCACCAGTAGTTCTCGGCGGACCCGTCCCGGAAGGTCTGGCCCTTCATCTCGGTGACGAACCAGTTGGCCGCGCCGCCCTGTTCGAGGTAGCCGACCACGGCGGCACCCGGCGAGCGCGTCGCGTAGACGGGCACGTGGCCCCGGGTGAGGTTGCAGTAGCGGACCTCGGTGCCCGGCCAGCTGCGGCCGGTGCCGGGGTCGGTGAGGTTGCGCTTGGTGGGACTGTGACAGGGGACGTTGTCGGTCGCGTGGGCTGCCGGGGCGGTCAGGACCGCGAGACCGGCGAGGGCGAGGGCCGCGGTGACGAGTCCGTTCTTGAAGTGGATCATGCCATCGGAAACGACCGGTTCCGGGCGATGGTCACGCCCGGAGCCGGCGAGGAAAGGCAGGCCGGGTCGAGTCCGGTCGCTCAGGCCGTGGTCTCGGGGCGACCGGGCGCGGCCCAGTGGGTGTGGAAGGCGCCGGGGCGGTCGGTACGGCCGTAGGTGTGGGCGCCGAAGTAGTCGCGCTGGCCCTGCAGCAGGGCGGCGGGCAGGCGGCCGGCGCGCAGGGTGTCGTAGTGGGCGAGCGCGGCGGAGAAGGCCGGGACCGGCACCCCGCGTCGGGCGGCCGAGGAGACGGTCTCCCGCCAGGGCACCTGCGCGTCGGTGATCTCCATCGCGAACTCCATCTCGCCGAGCAGGCTGACCAGGTCCCGGTCGGCGGCGTAGGCGGCGCGGATGCGGTCGAGGAAGGAGGCGCGGATGATGCAGCCGCCGCGCCAGATCCGGGCGACCGTGCCGAGGTCGATCTTCCAGCCGTACTCGGCGGCGGCGTCCTGGATCATCTTCCAGCCCTGGTCGTAGGCGATGACCTTCGACGCGTACAGGGCGTGCTCGACCTGGGAGGCGAAGCGTTCGGCCTCCGTGCGGCTGAGCTTGGGACGGGTGCCGCCGGGCAGGCCCGCGTAGGCGGCACGCAGTTCGCTCTGGCCGGAGGCGGCGCGCGCGAAGGTGGCCTGGGCGATGGCGGTGACGGGTGAGGCCAGGTCGAGGGCGGTCTGCACGGTCCAGCGGCCGGTGCCCTTCTGCCCGGCGGCGTCGACGACCACGTCGACGAAGGGGGCGCCGGTCTCCGCGTCCACGTGCGCGAGCACTTCGGCGGTGATCTCGACCAGGTACGAGCCGAGCCGGCCCTCGTTCCAGCGCCGGAAGACGTCCGCGATCTCGCCCGGGGTGTAGCCGGCGACCTGGCGCAGCAGGTCGTAGGCCTCGGCGATGAGCTGCATGTCGGCGTACTCGATGCCGTTGTGGACCATCTTCACGAAGTGCCCGGCGCCGTCGCTGCCGATGTACGCGGCGCACGGCTCGCCGTCGACCTGCGCGCTGACCTTCTCGAACATCGGGCCGAGGACGGCGTACGACTCCGCCGAACCGCCCACCATGATCGACGGCCCGTGCAGCGCGCCCTCCTCGCCGCCGGAGACGCCGGTGCCGACGAAGTGCAGGCCGCGCTCGCGCAGGGCGGCCTCGCGGCGGCGGGTGTCGGCGTAGTGGGCGTTGCCCGCGTCGATGATCATGTCGCCGGCGTCCAGCAGCGGGGCGAACTCGCCGATGACCGCGTCGGTGGCGGCGCCCGCCTGCACCATGATCATCAGCCGCCGGGGACGCTCCAGGGCGGCCACGAACTCCGCGGGCGACTCGGCGGGGACGAACGCGCCCTCGTGACCGAACTCCTCCACGAGCGCGTGCGTGCGGCCCGCGGAGCGGTTGTGGACGGCGACGGTGTAGCCGTTGCGGGCGAAGTTCCGGGCCAGATTGCGGCCCATCACACCGAGGCCGGTCACACCGATGGCTGCGCTTGCGTTCATGCTCTACGTCCCTTGGATCGGTCCGGCGACGGTCTCGGGGCGGGCGGCCCCGCCCCCCGCAGGTACGCAGCGGCGGCCGGTTCGTCTCGATTCCGGCCGGAACCCCCGCCTGAACGACCGAACGACCAGGGGTTTAGCATATGAGCGCCGCCTAGCTCGAAAGAGAACTCTGTGACTGTCAACGACGACTCGTTCACCAACTGGAAGACCCGCGAGGAGACCGCGGAGTCGATGATCCCGATCATCGGGAAGCTGCACCGCGAGCAGGACGTCACCGTGCTGCTGCACAGCCGCTCCCTGGTGAACAAGTCGGTGGTGAGCATCCTCAAGACCCACCGCTTCGCCCGGCAGATCGCCGGCGCGGAGCTCTCGGTCACCGAGACGCTGCCCTTCCTGCGCGCCCTGACCACGCTCGACCTCGGCCCCTCGCAGATCGACATCGGCATGCTCGCCGCGACCTACCGCGACGACGAACGCGGCCTGACCGTCGAGGAGTTCACCGCCGAGGCCGTCGCCGGCGCCACGGGCGCCAACAAGATCGAGCGCGGCGACGGGCGGGACGTCGTCCTCTACGGCTTCGGCCGCATCGGGCGCCTGGTCGCCCGGCTGCTGATCGAGAAGGCGGGCTCCGGCAACGGTCTGCGGCTGCGCGCCATCGTGGTGCGCGGGGGCGGCGGGCGGGCCCCCGAGGATCTCGTCAAGCGCGCCTCGCTGCTGCGCCGCGACTCGATCCACGGCCAGTTCCAGGGCACGATCACGGTCGACGAGGCGAGCGGCACGATCTTCGCCAACGGCAACGCGATCAAGGTGATCTACGCCGACGACCCGTCCGAGGTCGACTACACGGCGTACGGCATCAAGGACGCCATCCTCATCGACAACACCGGCAAGTGGCGTGACCGCGAAGGCCTTTCGCAGCATCTGCGCCCCGGTATCGACAAGGTCGTGCTGACCGCGCCGGGCAAGGGCGACGTCCCGAACATCGTGCACGGCGTCAACCACGACACCGTCAAGCCGGACGAGCGGATCATGTCCTGCGCGTCCTGCACCACCAACGCGATCGTGCCGCCGCTGAAGGCGATGGACGACGAGTTCGGCGTGCAGCGCGGTCACGTGGAGACCGTGCACTCCTTCACCAACGACCAGAACCTGCTGGACAATTACCACAAGGCCGACCGCCGGGGCCGCTCCGCGCCGCTCAACATGGTCATCACCGAGACCGGCGCCGCCTCCGCCGTCACCAAGGCGCTGCCCGACCTCAAGGCGCGGATCACCGGCAGCTCGATCCGTGTCCCGGTGCCGGACGTCTCGATCGCGATCCTCAATCTGCAGCTCTCCCGCGAGACGTGCCGCGAGGAGGTCCTCGACCACCTCCGTGAGGTCTCGCTGACCTCTCCGCTCAAGCGCCAGATCGACTTCACCACGGCTCCCGACGCGGTCTCCAGCGACTTCATCGGCTCGCGCCACGCCTCGATCGTCGACGCCGGCGCCACCAAGGTCGAGGGCGACAACGCGATCCTCTACCTCTGGTACGACAACGAGTTCGGCTACTCCTGCCAGGTCGTCCGGGTCGTCCAGCACGTCTCCGGCGTGGAATATCCGACGTTCCCGAGCCCGGCGGTCTGACCTCGGCGTCCGACCTCGACACCTGTCCGGTCAAGGGTCGGTAATGACCGCTTGACCGGACATGGCCGGGGCATGAATGTGGCCTCAGAGACGGATCCACACTCTGGAGGCGTCATGACCACATCAGCAGAGCCCAGGGTGTCGGGTCTGGAGACCCGCTCCATCGACTACGTCCCGCTCGACGAACGCCACGGCAAGCTGTGGCACCTGGGCCCGCTGTGGTTCATGTCGAACGCGCAGATCGCCACGCTCGCCGTCGGCCTGATCAGCATCACCGAGGGCGGCAACCTCATCTGGTCGCTGATCGCGATCGTCGCGGGCACCGTGATCGGCACCTTCTTCATGGCCTTCCACTCGGCCCAGGGCCCGCAGCTGGGCCTGCCGCAGATGATCCAGTCGCGGCCCCAGTTCGGCTATGTCGGCGCCCTGCTGGTGTGGCTGTTCGCCTATGTCCAGTACGCGGGCTTCAACGTCTTCAACACCATCCTGGCGGGCGAGGCGCTGCACACCACGGTGCACGGCGGCGTGAAGCCGTGGGTGGCCGTGGTAACCGTGGTCGCCCTGGTCATCGCGCTGGTCGGCTACGACGTCATCCACAAGGCCGAGCAGTTCCTGACGTACACCTTCCTCGTCGTCTTCGGGATCTTCACCGTGGGCGTCCTGGTCACCCTGCACTACCCGGCGGGCTCCTTCGACCTCGGCGGCTTCCAATGGACGCCGTTCCTGGCCCAGTTCGGCGTGGTCGCCGGCTACCAGATCAGCTGGGCGATCTACGTCTCCGACTACTCGCGGTACCTCCCGCCGGGCGTGACGGTCCGCAAGACCTTCTACTGGACCTACTTCGGCTCGGCCCTCGGCGGCATCTGGCTGATGGTCCTGGGCACGCTGCTCGCCGCCTGGGCGGGCAAGGACTTCGACACGGTCAGCTCGATCAACGCGGCCGGCGACAAGGTGTTCAGCGGCTTCGGCGCGATCGTGCTGCTGTTCGCGGCGCTCGGCCTGATCTCCGTCACCGCGCTCAACATGTACGGCGGTTCGCTGACCCTGATCAGCGCCATCGACTCCTTCAAGCGGGTCCGCCCCACGGTCGGCGTCCGGCTGCTCACCATCGGCCTCACCGCGGCCCTCTCGCTGATCGGCGCCATGGCCGCGACCTCCGACTTCCTGACGAACTTCAACAACTTCCTGCTGCTGGTCCTCTACCTCTTCATCCCCTGGACCGCGGTGAACCTCATGGACTACTACATCGTGCGCCGCGGCCACTACGCCATCGCCGAGATCTTCAACCCCTGTGGTATCTACGGGCGTTGGGGCTGGCACGGGATCATCGCCTACCTCGTGGGCTTCGCCGTGATGATCCCGTTCTTCTCCGTGGGCACGCTCTACACCGGGCCCATCGCCGACGCGCTCGACGGCGCCGACATCTCCCTGTTCGTCGGACTGCCGGTCTCCGCGATCCTCTACTGGTTCCTGACCCGGTCGATCGACGTGGCGGCCGAGACCCGGCTGGCGGAGGCGGAGGCCGAGGAACTGGAACGGTCCGCGCACGAGCACCGCGAGCCCTGACGACCCCGACGGCTACAGCGCCGGGACCGTCATCTGCCCGGCGCCGGCGGCACGGTGTCCCCGCGGATGCCGCAGCGGCACCACGCCGACGCAGCGGCCGTCCTCGTCCAGCAGCCGGCCCATGTGCTTGACCGTGCTCAGCACCACCGAGCGGTCGTCGACCGTGAGACGTGGGATCCGCCGCGCCAGATGGGCCTCGAAGGAGTGCACGTCCCGCAGGTCGCGCAGCCAGACGTCGATCACCAGGTTGTGCGGCCCGGCGGTGATCGCGCACGCCCGCACCTCCCGCATCCCGGCCAGCACCCGGCAGGTCTCCTCCACGTGCTGGCCGGGCACGGAGGCGAAGTACACGGCGGACAGCGGCCACCCCGACAGCGGCCGGGCCAGGTCGCAGCGCAGGGACAGCCGTGCCGCGAGCAGCGACTGCACCCGGCGGCGGACGGTGGTGATGCTCGTGTCGGCCGCCGCCGACAGGTCGCGCAGCGACATCCGCCCGTCCGTGCTGAGCAGCTCCAGCAGGTGCGCGTCCAGGTCGTCCCAGCGCGCCTCGGCGGCGGGCGTGGGGACGACGGCCGGCGGGATCGCCGCCTCCAGGCGCGCGCACTGCACGTCGTCCAGGCTCCGCAGCCGCCATCGGCTGCCCTCGGCGGGCAGTCCGGTCGACACGTTCGTACGGCTCGCCCGTACTCCCGGGGTGCTCTGGAACAGCCGCGTGGTCAGCCAGCCCAGCTCGTGCAGGCCGGTGGTCTGCACGGACAGGACGAGATCGCGTCCGCCGGCCGTGAGCTTGATGTTCGCCACCGCGGGTTCCCGGGCGAGGACGCGCGCCACGTCCTCGGCGCGCCCCGGGTCGGTGTCCACCTCGACCACCGCGGTCACGACGAACCGCGCGTCGGACAACCGGGGGTACGCGGTCACCCACGCCAGGCCCGCCTCGCGCAGCCGCTGCCAGCGCCGGGCCGCCGTGACCGAGTTGATCCCGAGGACCTCGCCGACCAGCGTCCAGGGCGCCCTGGGGTGGATCTGCAGCGCGTGCACGACAGCGCGGTCGAGCTCGTCGAGTTCGACCGCGGCACGATCCTGCACGTCCATGGGCGGCACTTCTCTGCACGCGTCGCACGGATCCGACGCGAATTCTGCATGGTGACATCCGGTTGACCCGCGCACTTCACACTCCGTTCCCTGCCCACGACCACGGAGGAGTGACCGCGCCCCATGACGCACCCCACCACCCGGGAAGCCCGGACCGCTCTGCGGATACACGGCGCCAGGCTCGTCGACGGGACCGGTTCGCCGCCGGTCGACGACGCCGTCATCACCGTCGATGCCCAGGGCACGATCACCTATGCCGGCCCCGCCGCGACCGAGCCTACGACGGCCGACCGGCCCGCGGACCTTCGTGTGGTCGACGCCGCCGGCCGGACCGTACTGCCCGGCTTCTTCGACTGCCACGTGCACCTCGCCTACGCGCACGGCTCGCCGCCCGGGCGCCGCGCCGAACTGGACCCGGTCCTGGTCACCCTGGACACGGTCACGCGGCTGCGGCAGACCCTGGACGCCGGTGTCACCAGCGCCCGCGACCTGGGCGGTCTGTCGACGGGGTTCCGCACGGCCGTGGAGAGCGGCCGGGTGGTGGGACCGCGGCTGAGCACGGCGGTACGGATCATCAGCCACACCGGCGGACACGCCGACGTACGCCTGCCCGACGGCACCGACCTCAGCGCCGGGATGTCGGAGATCGCCGACACCGCCGACGAGGCCCGGCTCGCGGTGCGCCGGGTGCTGCGCGAGGGCGCCGACCTGGTGAAGATCTGCGCCACCGGCGGCATGGGCAGCCCCTACGACCAGCCCGACGACGAGGGCCTCCTGGAGGAGGAGATCCGGGCCGTGGTCGACGAGGCCCGGCGGCATGGCGGCAAGCCCGTCGCCGCACACGCCCAGGGCAACGCCGGCATCCTCAACGCCCTGCGCGGCGGCGTCACCAGCATCGAGCACGGCTACGGGCTGGACGAGCGGGCCCTGGACCTGGCGGGCGAGCGGGAGGCGTTCGTCGTCCCGACGCTGTCCACCGTGTACGCGGGGATCGACAAGGAGACGATGCCCGACTTCCACTACCAGAAGAAGACCCGCTGGTCGGGCATCACGAAGGAGAACATCGCCCGGGCCATCGAGTACGGTGCCCGGATCGCGCTCGGCACCGACGCCGCCGTCGGCCCGCACGGCGTGAACCTGATGGAACTGAGCTACCTCGTCGACCTCGGCATGGACCCGATGGCGGCCATTGTCGCCGGGACCCGCACCTCCGCCGAGCTCCTCGGTGTCGCCGACCGGTTGGGCACCCTCACCGCAGGCCGCACCGCCGACCTGATCCTCTGCGACGGCGACCCGCTGCGGGACATCGGTGTCCTGGGCGATCCGGCGAACGTAGTCTGCGTCGTCCAGGACGGCGTCGTACGCAAGGACCTCCTGCCCGCCGCGGGCCCCGCTGGAAGGCGGTAGCGCCGATGTCCTCACTGACCGAACTGCCCGCCCCGGACAGCAAGTCCCCGGAAACGGGACCTCGGCGCGGCATCGACCGTGTACTGGCGCTGATCGAGCGGGTCGGCAACGCGCTGCCCAACCCGATCGTCCTGTTCACCTGCCTCTTCCTGGTCCTGGCCGTCGTGTCGACCGCGCTGTCGCTGGCGGACACCACCGTCACGGTCCCCGGCACCGACGAGACCAAGCCGATCACCGGGCTGTTCACCGGCGCGGGGATCAGCTGGCTGACGCAGAACCTCGTCATCAACTTCGCCACGTTCCCGCCGGTCGGCGCCGTGCTCATCATGATCATGGCGGTGGGCCTCGCGGAGCGGACCGGGCTCCTGGAGACGGTCATGCGGGCCACGCTGGCCCGCGCCCCGCGGAAGGTGCTGCCCTATCTGGTGGCGCTGGTCGCCTGCCAGGCGCACATGATGAGCGACGTGGCCGCGATCGTGCTCCCGCCGCTGGCGGCCGTGGTCTTCAAGGCCGCCGGACGGCATCCGGTGGCCGGTCTGATCGGCGGCTTCGCCTGTGTCGGCGCGGGCTACGCGGCCGGGTTCACCATCGGCTCGCTGGACGCCCTGTACATCGGCATCACCCAGCAGGCGGCCTCGGTCCTGCCCGCCGCCCAGGGCCTGGACCTGAACATCCTGGTCAACTACTACTTCACCGCCTCCAGCAGCATCGTGCTCGGCCTGCTCGGCGGTTTCCTCATCAGCCACGTCCTCGAACCGCGACTGCCGGCCTACGAACCCGGGGACGACGAGCCCGAGGAGCAGGACCTGACCCTCACCCCGGTCCAGCGGCGCGGCCTGCTGGTCACCGGCCTGGTCGTCGTCCTCTACGCGGGCGCCGTGCTGTCCCTGTGGCTGCCCGAGGGGGCGCCCCTGCGCGGCGAGGGCGGGGCGCTGGTGCCCTCGCCGCTGCTCACCGGCATCGTTCCCGTGCTGTTCGGCGCGTTCCTGCTGGCCGGGCTCACCTACGGCTTCACGGTGAAGACGGTGTCGGGCGCGGAGGGCGTGGTCACCGCCATGTCCGAGTCGGTGAAGAGCATGTCGGGCTACATCGTCCTGATGTTCGTCGCCGCCCAGGTCATCGCCCTCTTCAACTGGTCGAACCTGGGCGTGCTGCTCGCCGTCAAGGCCGCCGCCGGCCTGAACTCCATCGGCCTGACCGGCTTCTGGGTCCTGGTGGCGTTCGTGCTCCTGGCGTCCTGTCTGAACCTCTTCATCGTCTCCGGCTCGGCCCTGTGGTCGCTGGTCGGACCGGTCTTCGTGCCCGCGTTCATGCTGCTCGGCATGAGCCCGGCGCTCAGCCAGGCCGCGTTCCGCATCGGCGACTCCGCCACCGGCATCATCACGCCGATGAACCCGTACGTCTTCCTGCTCCTGGCCCTGCTGCGCCGCTACGAACCGGACGCCCGCCTCGGCACCCTCATCGCCCGGCTCTCGGTGTTCGTCGTCCCGTTCCTCGCGGTCTGGCTGATCATCCTGGGCATCTTCTACGGCTTCGACCTGCCGCTGGGACCCGGGGCGCACATCGGTCTGAAGTGATCGCCCCGCCCCGCGCCTTCTCCGGGCTCCCACCTGCGCACCATGAAGTACCGGTCCGCCCCAGGCGGCGGACCCGAGGCGCAGGTGGGAGCGGGGCTTGAAGCCGATGCGGGAACTTGGCGTGGACGACACCCCTGGCATCCTCGGACTGCCGTGGGTGCTGCACCTGGACGGCCCCGTCACGGTCCGCCGCGGGCGCCGCCGACTCACCGAGGTCAGCCGCGTCCCGCCGGGCGGCATGTTCCTCCACCCCGCCGGGACCACCCTGGACGTCGAACTCGGCGGCCCGCTCAAGACCGTGCACGTGTACGTCGCGGACGACACCCTGCGCGCGGCCGTCGGCGAGGACCACGGGCCGGTGCGCCTCAACGAGGAACTCGGCGTCACCGACCCACTCCTGGAGCAACTGGTCCTGGCGCTGGACGGCGTGGCACGTATACCGACCAACTGGAGCTCGCGCTCGCTGGTCAACTGGCCTGGCGGCACAGCAACGTACGCCGCGCCGACGGTGAACAGCAGCCCCGCGCAACAAGATTGACGGACCGTCAGTTCACGGCCGTATGCGATCTGATGGAGGCGCGGCTCGCGGATCCACTGCCGCTCGCGGAGCTCGCCACGGCGGCCGGCCTGGGTGTCAGCCGCTTCGCGCGCGCCTTCAAGGACCGGGCCCGGCCGGCGGGACGGCCGCGCTGCTGCTCGCCGCCTACGGCATACGGGTCACGATGATCAACAAGTACGGGTGGGTGGCCAACACCCCCCGCGCCCACATCACCAACCAGCGCACCCTGGAGGCGCTGCGCGACCTCGGCGTCGAGGAAGAGGCGCTGGCCGCCGGAACTCCCCGGCACCTGATGGGCGACACGGTCTTCTGTACGTCGATCGCGGGCGAGGAGATCGCCCGGATCCGTACCTGGGGCACCGGCGACGACCGGTCCAGCGAGATCGAGGAGGACGGCTGTCTGCTGGTGCGCCCCGACGGGTACATCGCGTGGCGCGTACGTCCCCTCCGGCGGACGCGGCAGACGCGAGCGCGGAGTTGGCGCGGGCGCTCAAGGCGGTCCTGGACCGCTGACGACGTAGGAAGGTCTCCACCGCAACGCGAACGTCCGGGTCGGCCCACGAGGGCCGACCCGGACGTCAGGAGTGCGAACCGGTCGGAATCAGACGAGGTCGAACCGGTCCAGGTCGGAGACCTTGACCCAGGCGGCGACGAAGTCGTTCACGAACTTCACCTTCGCGTCGTCGCTCGCGTAGACCTCGGCGAGCGCGCGGAGTTCGGAGTTCGAGCCGAAGACCAGGTCGGCACGGGTGCCGGTCCACTTGACCGCGCCGGAAGCGTCGCGGCCCTCGAAGGTCTGCTGGTCCGAGGAGGTCGACGACCACGTGGTGCCCAGGTCGAGCAGGTTCACGAAGAAGTCGTTGGTCAGCGTGCCGACCTTGTCGGTGAGGACACCGTGCGTGGACTGGCCCTGGTTGGCACCCAGGACACGCAGGCCGCCGACGAGGACGGTCAGCTCGGGGGCGCTCAGCGTGAGCAGGTTCGCCCGGTCCAGCAGCAGGTACTCGGCCGGCAGGCGGTTGCCCTTGCCGAGGTAGTTGCGGAACCCGTCGACGGTCGGCTCCAGCGCGGCGAACGACTCGACGTCGGTGTGCTCCTCGGTCGCGTCGACACGGCCCGGCGTGAAGGGGACCTCCACGTCGACGCCGGCGTCCTTGGCGGCCTTCTCGACCGCGGCGGCACCGCCGAGGACGATCAGGTCGGCCAGGGAGACCTTCTTGGCGCCGGAGTTGAACTCCTGCTGGATGCCTTCGAGGACCCGCAGCACCTGCGCGAGCTGGTCGGGGTCGTTGGCCTCCCAGCCGCGCTGCGGCTCCAGGCGGATACGGGCGCCGTTGGCGCCGCCGCGCTTGTCGCTGCCCCGGAAGGTGGAGGCGGACGCCCACGCGGTGGACACCAGCTGCGAGACGGTCAGCTCGGAGGCGAGGATCTTCGCCTTGAGGGCAGTGACGTCGGCGGCGTCGATGGCCTCGCCCTCGGCCTGCGGCAGCGGGTCCTGCCACAGCAGGGTCTCCCCCGGGACCTCCGGGCCGAGGTACAGGGATTTCGGGCCCAGGTCACGGTGGGTCAGCTTGTACCAGGCGCGGGCGAAGGCGTCCGCGAACGCGGCCGGGTTCTCGTGGAAGCGCTTCGAGATCTCACCGTAGATCGGGTCGAAGCGCAGCGAGAGGTCGGTGGTGAGCATCGTCGGGAGCTTCTTCTTCGACGCGTCGTGCGCGTCGGGGATGATCGCCTCGGCGTCCTTGGCCACCCACTGGTTGGCGCCGGCGGGGCTCTGGGTCAGCTCCCACTCGTAGCCGAAGAGGATGTCGAAGAAGTCGTTGCTCCACTGGGTGGGCTTGGTGGTCCAGGTCACCTCGAGGCCGGAGGTGATCGCGTCGCCGCCCTTGCCGCTGCCGTAGGTGGACTTCCAGCCCAGGCCCTGCGCCTCCAGCGGGGCGGCCTCGGGGTCGTCGCCGACCGATTCGGCCGGGCCCGCGCCGTGGGTCTTGCCGAAGGTGTGGCCACCGGCGATGAGGGCGACGGTCTCCTCGTCGTTCATCGCCATCCGGCGGAAGGTCTCACGGATGTCGCGGGCCGCGGCCAGCGGGTCCGGGTTTCCGTTGGGGCCCTCGGGGTTGACGTAGATGAGGCCCATCTGGACGGCGCCGAGCGGGTTCTCCAGCTCGCGGTCGCCGGTGTAGCGCTGGTCGTCGAGCCAGGTGGTCTCGGGACCCCAGTACACGTCCTCGTCGGCCTCCCAGACGTCGGCGCGGCCGCCGCCGAAGCCGAAGGTCTCGAAGCCCATCGTCTCCAGCGCCACGTTGCCCGTGAGGATCAGGAGGTCGGCCCAGGAGATGGACTGGCCGTACTTCTTCTTGACCGGCCACAGCAGACGGCGGGCCTTGTCGAGGTTGCCGTTGTCCGGCCAGCTGTTCAGCGGCGCGAAGCGCTGCTGACCGCGGCCGCCACCGCCACGGCCGTCGCTGATGCGGTAGGTGCCGGCGCTGTGCCAGGCCATCCGGATCATCAGCGGGCCGTAGTTGCCGAAGTCGGCCGGCCACCAGTCCTGCGAAGTGGTCAGTACCTCGGCGATGTCCTGTTTGACGGCCGCGAGGTCGAGGCCACCGAACGCCTCGGCGTAGTCGAAGTCCCCGCCGAGCGGGTTCGCTACGACCGGGTCCTTGGCGAGGATCTTCAGGTTGAGGCGCTCCGGCCACCACTGACGGTTACCGCCGCCCTGGGTGGGGTGCGCGGCGCGCCCGTGCGCGACGGGGCAGCCCCCGGCATCCTCCGACTTCGCGTCCGTGACGATTGCGTCGTGGTTCTCAGACATGGGAATCCTTCCGAACTGGGGGGAACACGTTGCTCAGGTACTGGGGGCGTTGGTACAGGTGGGGCACAGGCCCCAGTAGATGACCTCGGCCTCGTCGATCGAGAAACCGTGGTCGTCGGACGCGGTCAGACAGGGGGCGTCGCCGACGGCACAGTCGACATCGGCGACGGCGCCGCACGACCGGCACAGCAAGTGGTGGTGGTTGTCTCCCACGCGTCCCTCGAACCGGGCGGGGCTGCCGGCCGGTTCGATGCGGCGTATGAGTCCCGCCGAGGTGAGCGCGTGGAGTGCGTCGTACACGGCTTGTACGGAAATGTGGCCCACGCGCTCGCGCACCCCGGACGCGATCGCCTCGACCCCGAGGTGATCACCGCCCCGGACGGTCTCGAGCAGCGCGACGCGAGCGGCCGTCACCCGCAGGCCGGCACCGCGCAGCTCGGCTGCGGTGGTCGGAGGCTGGGATGCGGTCATGACGCCAACCTACCGGCATAAACACGAATGATTCAAGAAAACGAATCACCCAAGTTTGGTGTCGTGCGGGTCAACGGTCAGGACTGTGCCACGGGGACCCCGGCGTTGCACGCACGGAGCGGTGGGCGCGGCGGGCCCAATTCCGGCGCAGATGATTCAAGCTGGTGGTCATCTGCGTATGAGATGGCCGGGACGAGACAACCAGAACGAGACAGTCACGGAGGGGAGGAGGCCATGGACCTTCGTCAGATGGAGGTCGTCGTCGCGGTCGCCGAGGAGGGCGGGTTCAGCGCCGCGGCCCGGCGGCTGCACGTCGTCCAGTCCGCGGTCTCCAGCACGGTCCGCGCCCTGGAGCGTGAACTGGGCGCGGCACTGTTCCGGCGCACCACCCACCGGGTGTCGCTGACCCCCGCGGGGCACGCCTTCCTGCCGGCCGCCCGCGCCACCCTGCGCGCCGCCGAGGAGGCCAGGACGGCGGTCGACCTCGCCCAGGGAGAACTGCGCGGGGAGCTCACGATCGGCGTCATGCAGGGCCTGTACGGCGGCGCCGAGGCGCTGGCCGGCTTCCACCGGGAACACCCGGGCGTGGTGGTACGGCTGCGTCAGGCCCCGGCCGAGGACATCCCGCAGGCCCTGCGCGAGGGCACCGTCGACCTGGCGGTGGCCGCCCTGGACGCGCCGGTGCAGCGCGGTCTGACGACCCGGCTGCTGCTGCGGGAGGAGATGGTCGTGGTGACCGCCCCGGCGGCGGACGGCCTGCCGCCGGAGGGCCCGGTGTCTCTCGCCGAGGCGGCTCGGCTGCCGCTGGTGGACTTCTCCCCCGGCTGGGCGGTCCGGCACGCGGTCGACAAGGCCTTCCGCACGGCGTCCCTGGAGCGCACGGTCACCTTCGAGGTGAACGACCTGCTGGCGGCCACCGATCTGGTCCGGCACCGCCTCGGGGTGTGCATCATGCCGCCGTCCCTCGCCGCCCGGTTCCCCGACCTCCCGGTCCGCCCCTTCACCGGGCACGCACCGGCGTGGTCCGTGCGCGTCGTCCACCCGCGCGGGGAACTGCCTCCCGCCGTGACCGCGCTCCTGCGCCACATCACGCAGCGCTGACGCTTCCGGGTCGGCAACCGGGCGGACGCGCGTCACTTCCCCGACTACTCGGCCCAGTCGGAGCCCTTGATGACCTCCACGAAGTCGCCGCGCACGAACCCGGGCGAGAAGTGGGCCAGCACGTCCGCCTTGACGTTGCCGAAGGTCGTGTCGGGGCGGTCCTCGATGCCCTCGGTGAACGCGGCGAGGATGCGGTTCTTGAAGTCCGGGCGGGGGTGGGCGGCGACGACGGCCGCGCGCTGCTCGTCGGACACGGCGTGGTAGCCGATGCCCAGGACGTCCAGCTCCACACCGCGGGTGACCAGGGCCACCTCGGGCGCCATGTGCAGCGGGATCTCGGGGGTGGTGTGCAGGGCGATGGCCGTCCAGACCCGGTCGGCCGGCTCGCCTTCGATGCCGTGCGCGCGCAGGAAGCGGCGGGCCTCGTCGGCGCCGTCGATCTCGAACCGCTGGCCGGTACGGCGAAAGCGCTCGGTCAGTCCCAGGTCGTGGAACATCGCGCCCACGTAGAGCAGTTCGGGGTCGAAGGACAGCCCCTGTTCCCGGCCGCGCAGCGATCCGAACAGGAACACCCGCCGGGAGTGGTCGAACAGCAGCGGTGAGGCGACGTCCCGCACCAGTTCGGTCGCCTCCCGTGCCAGTGCGCTGCCCGGGATCCGTACGTCCGCGATCGATTCACTCATGGTGCTGCCTTCCTCTTGCCGTTCGGTCGGTGACCTCCTTCAGGATCGCGCCGTGACCTATCCTGGCGCCGTGTCCTCACTGCCGTACAACCCACAGATTCAGACATGACGCATCGGGTCGCCTTCCTCGTGTTCGACGGCGTGACGCTGCTGGACGTCAGCGGCCCGTTGGAGGTGCTGATCAAGGCCGGACGGCCCGATCCCCTCTACACACCCGTACTGGTCTCCCCGCGTGGGGGTGACGTCACGACGGCCTCGGGCGTGGTGCTGGCCCGGACAGTGGCGGCCACGGAGGTGGGACCGGTGGACACGCTCGTGGTCGCCGGATCCGACCGACTCGCCGTGCCGCCCGTGGAGGAGGAGCTGCTGGCGGCGGCCGCCGTCCTCGCCGAGCGGGCACCGCGCGTCGCCTCGGTGTGCACCGGAGCCTTCGTCCTCGCCGAACTGGGCCTGCTGGACGGACGCAGGGCGACCACCCACTGGCGGCAGGCCGAGGCGCTGGCCCGGCGCCATCCCCGGGTGCGGGTCGAGCCGGACGCCCTGCACGTCCGGGACGGCCGCTATCTCACCTCAGCGGGCATCAGCGCGGGCATCGATCTGGCCCTCGCGCTGGTCGAGATCGACCATGGAGCGGACGTGGCCCGGGAGGCGGCCCGCGAACTGGTCGTCTTCATGCAACGCCCGGGCGGGCAGTCGCAGTTCTCCACGGCGCTGATGACCCCGCCGGCCCACAGCGACCTGCTGCGCACCCTGACCTCGGCGGTGCTGGCCGACCCGGGCGCCAACCACAGCCTGCCCGCCATGGCCGCGTCCGCCGCCGTCAGCACCCGGCACCTGACCCGGCTGTTCCAGACCGAACTGGACACCACTCCGGCCCGCTGGGTCGAGCGCGTCCGCCTCGACCGCGCGCGCCAACTCCTCCTCGACGGACACAGCGTGACCTCGGCGGCCCAGCGCAGCGGGCTCGGCAGCGACGAGACCCTCCGCCGCGCCTTCGCCCGCCACCTGGGCACCACCCCGACCGAGTACCGCAGGCGCTTCGCCACCACCCGCCCGCAGCCGTCATAGGGGCATGCCCCTCACGTCACTGCGACGTCACGGGCTCGAACCACGTGGGTTCGTCGGACAGCGCCTGCTTGATCCGGAAGTGGTGGTAGTCCGTCAGCTCGGGCAGATCGTCCAGCGCGAACCAGCCGACGGCCAGGGACTCGTCGTCGTTCACCCGGGCCTCGCCGCCGAGCGCCCGGCAGCGGAAGCAGAGGTCCATGAACTGGCAGATGTCACCGTTGGGGTACGTGACCTGCCTCCCCGACCGCACCGCGACCATCCGCTCCACGGCGACCCGGACGCCCGTCTCCTCCTCCACCTCGCGCACGATGGCGAGCGCGGGCTGCTCGCCCGGGTCGGGGATGCCGGAGATCAGCGCCCACCTGTGGTTGTCCGCGCGCTGCCCGAGCAGGACTCTGCCCTCGTCGTCGAAGACGACGGCGCTGACGCCGGGAAGCCACAGCAACTGGTGACCGGCCGAGGCACGGATCTCACGGATGAAGTCAGGAGTAGCCATGTCCCCGACCCTAACCGGGAGTTCGCACCCCTCCCGCGCCGAACAGGGAGCGTGTGTCCGGCGTACGGCTACGCGTCACCGGCGCGTCGCCCGCGCACACCGGCCGCGACCGCCCAGCCCACTCCGCCCGCGGCGATCAGCACCAGCGCGATCTCGGGCAGGATGCCGAGCCGGGTGGCCGGCGTCTCGGACGAGCGCAGCGGGACCTTCTGTACGAGGTGGTCGGCGACGAACATGCCGGTCTTCTGCGTGATCTTCCCGTCCGGCATGATGATCGCGCTGACGCCGCTGGTGACCGGCACGGTGACGGTCCGGCTGTGCTCGACCGCCCGCACCCGGGACATCGCGAGCTGCTGGTAGGTCATCTCGCTGCGGTCGAAGGTCGCGTTGTTGCTCGGTACGGAGATGATCTGGGCGCCGTCGGTGACCTCGGAGCGCACGGCCCAGTCGAAGGCGGCCTCGTAGCAGGTGACCAGGCCGATCTTGGTGCCCGCCATGTCGAACACGCCCGGCTTGGTGCCCCGGCTGAAGTCCTGGCGGACCATCGAGGTCCAGTCGCTGTTGATCGCGCCGATCAGGGAGCGCAGCGGCAGGTACTCGCCGAAGGGCTGGATCTGCCGCTTGTCGTAGGTGTCGGTGGGGCCCTTCGTGGGGTCCCACAGGATCTGCTCGTTCCACAGCTTGCCGTCGCGCTCGACGACGCCGCCGACCGAGATGGGTACGCCGATCGACTTCGCCGCCTTGTCGATGACGGCGCGCGCGTCGGCGTTGGCGAACGGGTCGACGTCGGAGGAGTTCTCCGGCCACAGCACGAAGTCCGGCTTGGCGATCTTGCCGGCCTTGACCTCGGCGGCCAGCCGTTCCGTCTCGCGCGCGTGGTAGTCGAGCACGGCCCGCCGCTGGGCGTTGAACTCCAGCCCGGCACGCGGCACGTTGCCCTGGATGACCGCGACGGTCGCGTAGCCGTCCTCGGCCTTGTCGCTGACCAGCGTGCGCGCCGCCAGCGCGCCGACCACCGGGACGGCCACGCTCAGCAGGGCCACGGCCGCGGCGGACCGCCGTACGGTCCGGGTGCGCCGCCCCTCGACGGCGAGACGCACCGCCTCGTAGAGGCCGAAGCCGCTCAGGACGACCGCGAAGCTGAGCACCGGGGTGCCGCCCACCGCGGCGAGCGGCAGAAAGACACCGTCGGCCTGACCGAACGCGACCTTGCCCCAGGGGAAGCCGTGGAAGGGCACACGCGCGCGTGCCGCCTCGCCCGCGATCCACAGGGCGGCCGCCCACAGGGGCCGGCCGGGAAGCTTCGACACGGCGGCGACGCCCACGCCGACCAGCGCCACGAAGACCGCCTCGGCGGCGACCAGCGCCAGCCAGGGTCCGGGTCCGACCTCCACGCCGGTCCACACCAGCAGCGGCAGCAGGAAGCCGAGACCGAAGAGGTAGCCGAGACCGAACGCGGCCTTCCAGCCGCGCCCGCGCAGCACCCAGGCGAAACCCGCGAAGGCAGGCAGGGCCAGCCACCACAGGGTGCGTGGCGGGAAGCTGACGTAGAGCAGCACTCCGGAGAGCGCGGCGACGAGGGCCGGGACGAGGCGTACGAGCCGTGCCACGCCTGACGCGGGCGCGGCCGCGGGCTGCGACGTGTCCGACTCGTCCACGGAGGTTGCGGTGGCGGTCACTCCGGGAGTGTACGGCGGGTGACCTTGGCGCCGACAGCGCGGTCCGGATGGCGGCACGGGGCGCCACCAGGCGCGACCACCGCATCGTTCGTGCGCATCTCTGCCCAACTCATCCACAAAACGTCCATCAACCGTTACGGTGTGCCGGAGCCTCCGTCAACCGCCGGATGACGGGCCGAGCGATGGTCGGGGGGCGACGACCGGGTGGGGGCGGGGTGGGTTCCACTGGGATGACGTCTGTGGCCGGTCCTGGGGAGGACGGCGAGAGACGAAACGTTTCGGACGCGGCGGGCGTGGTGGTGCTGGGGGCCTGTGCCACCTGGTCCCTGATCACGGCCGGCGCCCATGACGGCCGCCCCGAGGGCGTGCTGCTCGCGATCCTGGCCGTGGCCGCCGGCTATGCCGTGGGGCGGATCTGCGGGGCGCTGGTGCCGGTCGCCGCGCCGTGCGCGGGAGCGCTGGCCGGGGTGGTGCTGTTGGTGGCCGTGCCCCATCTGGCGCCGGGTCCGCAGATCTACGCCCCGCTCGGGCACGCCGGTGCCACCGCCGCCCTGCTGGCCCTGTGCACCGGTGCCGCGTGCTGCGCCGCCTGGGCGGCCGAGACACCGGCCCTGCGGTTCGCGCTGGGTGCGCTGGGCGCCGGGATCACGGTGACCGCGGCCGTCGTCGGCTCGACCACCGGGCTCATCACCTGCACCGGCGTCCTGCTGTGCTCGCTGGCCGCCGGCCGGATGCGCGGCCGAGGACTCGGCATCGCGGGACTGGCCCTGGCCGCGGCGCTGGTGACCGGTCTGGTCTGGGCGCTCGCCGGGAACGCGGTGCCCGAGGGACTGGACGACTCGCTGGCGGCCCAGTTGACCGGGCACCGGATCGAGCTGTGGCACGACGCGCTGCAGCAGGCCCGCCACAACGCCGGCCTGGGCATCGGCCCGGGCCGTTTCGGCGAGCTGAGCACGACGGCGACCCGGACCCTGCTCTCGGACGGCAAGCCGCACTCGGCGCCGCTGCAACAGGCGGCCGAGCAGGGCGTGGTGGGCGTCGCCCTGCTGGGGGCGGCCTTCTGCTGGGTGCTGTACGCACTGTGGCGCTCACCGCGCCCCACACCGGTCGTACTCACGGCGGGCGCGGCTCTCACGGGACTCGCGGCGATCGCCTCCATCGGCAACGCCCTGAGCTTCACCGCCGTGTCGGTCGGCGCGGGCCTGCTGGCCGGCCTGGCCACCGCGAGACCCCTCGCCGACGACTCACCGCACCGGGAGACGCACGTACGAAGACACGGTGACCGACTGACGCCCGACTGACCCGGGGCTCAGTGCGTCGGGCCGGGCCGCAGGCTGTCCTTGATGGCCCGTACCGCCGCCTCCGCGTTGTCCACGGTGATCGTGAACGTGTGACCGTCCCACAGCCGCAGGACGACGCCCTCGCCCCGCCGTACGACGACGGCGGTGCCCTTCTCGGGCCGCCAGCGGTAGCCCCAGCCGCCCCACTGACGCGGGGTGACGTGCGCGTCGAACTCGGCGCCGGCCACATGCGAGAGCGGGATGCGGCGGCGCGGCACACCGATGTGGCCGCAGCGCACTTCGAGGGACTCCTTGTCGAGCTTCAGGTCGACGTGGACGAAGGCGAGGGTGCCGAAGATGACCAGCAGTCCGGCCGCGATGCAGCCGACGACGGCCATGGCGAGCGGGGCGACGCCGGACTTCCAGGCCGAGTCGACGGCGAGCTCGATGCCGAGCGCCAGGCAGGCCGCGCCGCCGAGTGCCAGCAGCCACTGGACCCGGTTGGTGGCGCGTCCGGTCCAGAGGTCGGGGTGCTGGGTCTTCGCGGGGTGGGGGTGGTCCCTCATGCCTACGAGATTACTCAGGTTTCGCTGCGCGGGTACCGGGTCGCGGGGAGTTGCTCCGCCGACCGGGCGGTTGCTGGACCCAGGCCGTCCGTTTGATGCCCGTCGGTCAGCGTGCCGGGCTGACCGACCGGAGCAGTCGGCCTTCCGCGTAGGCCAGGGCGGGCGCGGGCAGCGCACCCTCGCGTCCGCTCAGCAGCACCGTGAGCGTGCCGGTGGCCGGGGCCTCCGGGGCGGGCTGCTCGCCGAGCCGGCGCAGCGCCTGGGCGGCCACGGCGCCCGCGGAACCGTGCAGGACGAGCGGGGGCCTGACGGGACGCTGGACGGCCGCACGGATGCGCTCGCCGACGAGTTCGTAATGGGTGCACCCCAGGACGACGGTCGTTACCTCGGCCGGGGTGAGGGCGGCGGCCGCGGCGACGGCGGCGTCGATCGCCTGCTCGTCCGCGTGCTCCACGGCCTCGGCCAGCCCGTGGCAGGGCACCTCGGTCACCGGCACGCCATTGGCGAAGTCCACGATGAGGTTGCGCTGGTAGGGGCTGCCGGTGGTGGCGGGGGTGGCCCAGATGGCGAGGTGGCCGCCGCCGGCCGCGGCCGGTTTGATCGCCGGGACGGTGCCGATCACCGGGATCTCGGGTTCGAGGCGGGCGCGGAGGGCGGGCAGCGCGTGCACGGTCGCGGTGTTGCAGCCGACGATCAGGGCGGCGGGCCGGTGCGCGGCGGCGGCCTCGGCGACGGCCAGGGCGCGCTCGGTGAGGTCTTCGGGGGTCCGGGGTCCCCAGGGCATGCCGTCGGGGTCCAGGGAGAGCACGAGATCGGCGTCGGGTCGCAGCCGCCGTACCGCGGCGGTGGCCGCCAGCAGACCGATTCCGGAGTCCATCAGCGCGATCTTCACCCGGCCACGATAGACGATGGGCCCCTTACGGCCGGTGGGGTGGGGCAGACTGCGCGGGTGAGCGCCTTCGCGTGGACCGCCGCCGTATCCCTCGCCGCCTGGTTGTGGCTGCTGCTCTGTCAGGGCTTCTTCTGGCGCACGGACATCAGGCTGCCGCGCCGCGAGGATCCGGACGTGTGGCCGTCGGTCTGCGTGGTCGTCCCCGCGCGCGACGAGGCGGCCGTACTGCCCGCCAGCCTGCCGTCGCTGCTCGCGCAGGACTATCCGGGACGGGCGGAGATCTTCCTCGTCGACGACGGCAGTTCGGACGGCACGGGCGACCTGGCCCGCGAGCTCGCCCGCACGCACGGCGGGCTGCCGCTGACCGTCGACTCCCCCGGCGAACCCCCGGCCGGCTGGACCGGCAAGCTGTGGGCCGTGCGCCACGGCATCGGCCTGGCACGCGCGCGTGGACCCGAGTACCTGCTGCTGACGGACGCCGACATCGCGCACGCGCCCGGCAGCCTGCGGGAGTTGGTCGCCGCCGCCGGCACCGGCGGCTTCGACGTCGTCTCCCAGATGGCGCGGCTGCGGGTGGAGAGCGTGTGGGAGCGGCTGGTGGTGCCGGCCTTCGTCTACTTCTTCGCGCAGTTGTATCCGTTCCGCCGAATCGGCGGCGAGCGCACGCGCACGGCGGCCGCGGCGGGCGGCTGTGTGCTGCTGCGCGCCGAGACCGCCGAGCGGGCGCGGATCCCCGACGCCATCCGGCACGCGGTCATCGACGACGTCGCCCTCGCGCGGGCGGTCAAGGGCGGGGGCGGCCGGATCTGGCTCGGCCTGGCCGAGCGGGTCGACAGCGTGCGGCCGTACCCGCGACTGCACGACCTGTGGCGGATGGTCTCGCGCAGCGCGTACGCGCAGCTGCGGCACAACCCACTGCTGCTGCTCGGTACGGTCCTCGGTCTGGCGCTGGTCTATCTGGTGCCGCCGGTGGCACTGATCGCGGGCGCGGCCGGCGGGGACACGACGGCCGCTCTCGTCGGCGGCCTGGCCTGGCTGGTGATGACCGGCACCTACGTCCCGATGCTCCGCTACTACCGCCAGCCGCTCCTGCTCGCTCCCCTGCTGCCGTTCACCGCGTTCATCTACCTCCTCATGACGGTCGATTCCGCGGTGCAGCACTACCGGGGACGCGGTGCGGCCTGGAAGGGCCGCACGTACGCGCGTCCGGACGCCGTGCCCGACGAGCACGCTCTGTAGCGAGCCCGGGAAGCGTCACTTCCGGCCCGGAGTCCAGTTCATGCCCCACCCGTAGGCGTAGTCGATGGTCCGCTGCGGGCTCACCCCGCGCTCGGGCACCAGATAGCGGGCCTCGCGCTGGACGACCAGGTCGCTGCCGGTGTTGGTGATCAGCGCGAGCGCGCACACCGTGGAGGGGACGGTGCACTCGTCGAGCGAGAAGTCGATCGCGGCGCCGTACTGCGGTTGCAGAGTGACCGTGGCATGCAGGTCGGCGAAGGAACGGGCGCCCTCGTAGATGGTCACGAAGACGAGGACGCGCCGGAAGTCCTGCTTGTGGTCGAGGTTGACGGTGAGGTTCTCGCCGCTCTCGACGGCGCCGGTGCGGTCGTCCCCGTCGAGCAGGAGGTACGGCGGACGGTGCAGGGACCCGAAGGCGTTGCCGAGGGCCTGTACGACGCCCTTGCTGCCGTCGGTGAGTTCGTACAGGGCGCACAGGTCGAGGTCGAGGTCCGCGTGCTTGGCGACCGCCCGGCCCCGCTTGCTGCCCCAGCCCGAGAACTGCTTGCGCACCTCCCAGTTGAGGTTGACCCGCATGGCGCCCGAGGTGCCGCCCTGCTTGGTCAGCGACACCGAGGGAGCGGACTTGGTGAGCGTCACCTTGGTGAGGCGGACGGGCGCGGCGGGCGGCGTCGCCGAGGGAGCGGGCGGCGGCGGCATCGTCACCGGCGGGGCGACGGGCGCGGGCGACGGGGGAGCGACGGGCTGCGGGGCGGGCGTCGGCGCGGCCTGCTGCGGTTCGTCCACCGTGATGCCGAAGTCCCTGGCGAGCCCTTCGAGTCCGCTGCCGTAACCCTGGCCGACGGCGCGGAACTTCCAGGCACCCTGGCGGCGGTAGAACTCACCCAGCACGAAAGCGGTTTCGACGCTCGCGCCGGTGCTGTCGAAGCGGGCGGCCACGGTGTTCTGGGCGGCGTCGCGCACCTCGATGTAGAGGTCCGGGACCTGCCCGAACGTGCCGCCGTCGGAAGACGCCACCAGGACGATCGTCTCGATCGCGGGCTCCACGCGCGCGAGGTCGACGACCAGCGTGTCGGTGATGGTGCCGCCGCCGTCCCGCTTGCCCTCGTGCCGGACGGCGCCCGAGGCGTGCGCGGGCTGGTTGTAGAAGACGAAGTCGCTGTCCGACCGGACCTTGCCGCCCACCAGCAGGAGGGCCGAGGCGTCGGCGTCCGGCACGCCCGGCCCGGAGCGCCAGCCCAATTCGACGCGCAGGGCCGTCGTCGGCACCGGCACATTCGATCCCTTCGGCATTGACATGTCTGCCCCCATCGCCTGTCATCGCGCCAGGTCGTGTCCCGGCAGCCCTTCGGGTTCTCTACACGTCCAACCTATTCCCCGGGACAGCGAACTCCCATCAGGAGCACAGGATCACCAATGGCCAACCCCTGGTAACCGGCTCGGAACTCGGTCTTTACAGGATCCGAACGCAGGTCGGCGCCCTATTTTGCCGAGTTCGCTCGCATTGGGGGTCCACCGTCACTGCCGACACGGAAAACAACCCTCTTATCGGTCTCCCCAACCAGCACATCGTGGGCTTAACTTATGTGCCATGACCTCCCCCCGCTCCACTTATGGCGGCGGTTACTACTCCGCCTTCCCGGACACTCCGATCTACGACAGGCTCGTCGCCGAGCGGGGCACCCCGCAGATCGCCCCGATCCGGGTACCCGCCGCCTACGACGCACCAGGCAGTCACCTGCCCGCGTTGCCGTCGGCACTCCCCGCCCTCCCGGCGGGTCCCTCCCAGTCGTACGGCTACCCGCAGGCCGCCCAGCCGTCTCCGCTGCAGCAGGCTCCCGCGGCCTACATCCCGCCGCAGTCGACCGCCCCGCGCGGTTACCCCGGTCCCCAGCAGCCGCAGCAACAGCGCCCGATGGCGCCCGGCACGGGCTACGAGGCGATGCGCCCCGCGGCTCCCCGCCCGGCCCCGTACCAGGACCCGTACAACAACCAGCAGCAGCAGTACCGCGGCGGCGGCTACTAGAGCGTCCTCCCCGACCCGCCGTCCGCCCTGGCACGATGGCGTCATGGGGAGCGCGCGACTGCAGTCGATTCATGTCCATCCGGTCAAGGCGTTCCGGGGCCTCGCGCCCCGGCAGGCCGACGTGGAGCCCTGGGGTCTGGCCGGGGACCGGCGCTGGGTCCTGATCGACGCCGGGGGAAAGGTCGTCACCCAACGCCAGCAGCCGCGCCTGGCGCTGGCCGCCGCCGAGCTCGTGCCCGGCGGCGTTCGTATGTCCGCACCCGGCATGGAGCCGCTGACGGTGCTCGTGCCCCGGCCGGTCGGCACGGTGCCGGTGGAGATCTTCCGCGACAAGGTCGAGGGCGTCCTCGCCGAGGACGAGGCCGCGCACGCCTGGTGCAGCGCCTACCTCGGCGCCGACATCCGCCTGGTGCACATGGACGACCCCACCACCCGCCGGCCCGTCGATCCGCAGTACGCCCACCCGGGCGAGACCGTGACCTTCGCCGACGGCTACCCGCTGCTGGCCACCACGGCCGCCTCACTCGACGCCCTCAACTCCCTCATCGCGCAGGGCGATCACCCGGCCGAGGGCCCCCTGCCGATGAACCGCTTCCGACCGAACGTGGTCCTGTCCGGGACCGCCGCCTGGGCCGAGGACGACTGGTCCCGCCTCGTCATCGGCGAGGTCGCCTTCCGCGTCGCGAAGACCTGCGGTCGCTGTGTCGTGACCACCACCGACCAGCACACCGCCGGCCGGGGCCGCGAGCCGCTGCACACGCTGGGGCGGCACCGCCGTATCGGCGGCAAGCTGGTCTTCGGCCAGAATCTCGTGCCCCTCTCGCGCGGCACGATCCGTGTCGGCGACCCGGTGACGATCGTCGAATAGCCACCCCTTCGGCACTGTCGGCGGAAAGATCCGGACAACGCACGGTGTGCGGGAACCGGGGCCGGGGCCCGGCGCGTTGGGGATGCGTAAGAAGTTCATGAGAGGTCCCCGGTCGCAGGTGATTTCGCTCTCTCTTTGACCGGGTCCGCGCGTGAACGGCGGTCGACGGAGTTATCACGGAGCGGGAAGGGGGTGCGGACGGTGCGGACACTCGGTGGGCTCTGGCGCTGGCGGCACAATCCGCTGCGCCGCACGACCGATCTGGTCGAGGCCTGGCTGGCGTTGGTGGCCCTGCTGTTGATCCTGCTCGTCGCGCCCGTGGTCGGCACCCTCGCCGGCGGTGTCGCCCAGGACGCCCTGCAGCAGTCCGTGCGGGACCAGCGCAAGGCCCGGCACCTGGTCACGGCCACGGTGGTGCGCGAGCTGAACCGCTCGCCGATGGACACGGATCCCGAGACCTCCTCGTCGCGCGACGTGCGCAGCAGCGTCATCGCCGACTGGACCGGCCCGGACGGCACCGCCCAGCACGGGGCGGCCCTGGCGAACCTCAAAGTCCCGCACCGCGGCGACCACTTCGGGATATGGACCGACGCGCACGGCCGGCCGACGGCCCGCCCCCTGGACTCCGCGACGGCGACGACACACGCGGTCCTCGCCGGGTTCGGCGCCGCCATGTTCACCGCGGGTCTGGTCGAGGCGGTCCGGCGGGTGGTCGTGTGGCGCATGGTCCGTCGCCGGTACGCCCGTTGGGACCAGGCCTGGGACCGGGCGGGCCCGGACTGGGGCCGGACCGGCACCGGCAGTTGACGGCATTCCGGCACTGGTCAACCCACCGGCCGCACGCACGCTACGGTGGACCGGCCGAACGTTGTCGGCATCAACCCGCGTACCACGAGGTGGGGGCACAGCAACGCCATGGCACAGGGCACGGTCCAGGTGACGCACACCGGTACATCGAGGTGGCGGCGCCGCACGGGTGAGTACGCGTCGCTCGCCGCCGCCCTGGAGGCCGCGGCCGACGGGGACGTGCTCACCGTCGCCCCCGGCACCTACCGGGAGAACCTCGTCGTCCAGCGGTCGGTGACCCTGCGCGGCCCCGAGGGCTCCCCCGGCTCGGTGCGGATCGCGCCCCTGGACGGGGTGCCGCTGACCGTGCGTGCCTCGGCCGTGGTGCAGGACCTGCACGTGGAGGGCCAGGACGCGGCCTCTCCCGCCCTGCTCGTCGAGGAGGGCACCCCCGAGCTGACGGACGTCCGGATCGTCACGCGCTCCGCCGCCGGCATCGAGGTGCGCGGCGGCGCCCGCCCGACCGTGCGCCGCTGCACGGTCGACAACCCGGCCGGCGTCGGCATCGCCGTACTCGACGGCGGGGGCGGGGTGTTCGAGGAGTGCGAGGTCGTCTCCGCCGGTCAGGCGGGCGTCTCGGTCCGCGGCGGCGGGCACCCGCGCCTGGAGCGCTGCCGGATCCACCACGCCTCGGGCTCGGGCCTGGCGGCGACCGGGGAGAACTCCGCGCTGGAAGCGGTGGGTTGTGAGATCTACGAGGTCCGGGGCAGCGGCGTCCAGGTCACCGGCCGCGCCACCGCGCACCTCACGGACTGCGATGTGCACCGCACCACGGGGGACGGCGTCTCGCTCGACACGGACGCGGTGTTGACGCTTGCCGACTGCCGTATCCACGACATCCCGGAGAACGCGGTCGACCTGCGCTCCCGCTCGGTGCTCACGCTGACCCGCACGACGGTGCGTCAGTTCGGGCGCAACGGCCTGTCGGTGTGGGACCCGGGCACGCGCGTGGACGCCAACCAGTGCGAGATCTTCGACAGCACCGGCGACTACCCGGCCGTCTGGGTCAGCGACGGCGCCACCGCCGTACTGGACTCCTGCCGGGTGCACGACGTACCCGACGCGCTGTTCGTCCTGGACCGCGGCTCACGCGCGGACGTCGTCGACAGCGACCTCTCCCAAGTGCGCAACACGGCCGTGTCGGTGAGCGACGGCGCCACCGCGCAGCTCGACGACTGCCGGATCCGGGACGCCGCGACGGGCGCCTGGTTCCGCGACCACGGCAGCGGCGGCACGCTCAACAACTGCACCGTGGTCGGCACCCAGACCGGCGTGATCGTCACCAAGGGCGCCGACCCCACCATCGAGCGGTGCACGGTCGACTCGCCCGCCGAGGCGGGCTTCTACGTGTCGGCGGGCGGGCGCGGCAGCTTCCTCAACTGTCGGGTGACGGGCAGCGGCGGCTACGGCTTCCATGTCATAGACGGCTGCCGCGCGACACTGCGCAAGTGCCGCACGGAGCGCTGCGCGCGCGGTGGATACGAGTTCGCGGACGCCGGCCCGGACGCCGGCGCCGGCGCGGGTCCCGTCGTGGAGGACTGCACCAGCGACGAGAGCGCGAGCCTGCGCGAGACGGCCGTGGAGGGCGCGGGCCAGTCCTCAGGTCTGCTCGGCGCCATCCCCGGACAGCGTGCCGGCGAGCAGGAGCCCCTGATCACCGCCACCACGGAGCCGGAGCAACCCGCGCGGTCCTCGCAGTCCGTGATGGGTGAACTCGACGCGCTGGTGGGCCTGGAGAGCGTCAAGCGCGAGGTGCGGGCGCTCACCGACATGATCGAGGTCGGCCGGCGCCGCCAGGAGGCGGGCCTCAAGGCGGCCTCGGTCAAGCGCCACCTGGTCTTCACCGGCTCCCCCGGCACCGGCAAGACGACGGTCGCCCGGCTCTACGGCGAGATCCTGGCCTCCCTCGGTGTGCTGGAGAAGGGTCACCTGGTCGAGGTGTCCCGCGTCGACCTGGTAGGCGAGCACATCGGCTCGACGGCGATCCGCACCCAGGAGGCTTTCGACCGGGCGCGCGGCGGTGTGCTGTTCATCGACGAGGCGTACGCGCTGTCCCCGGAGGACTCCGGCCGGGACTTCGGGCGGGAGGCCATCGACACGCTGGTGAAGCTGATGGAGGACCACCGGGACGCCGTCGTGGTGATCGTCGCGGGCTACACGGCGGAGATGGAGCGGTTCCTGTCCGTCAACCCCGGTGTGGCGTCGCGGTTCTCGCGGACCATCACCTTCGGCGACTACGGCCCCGAGGAGCTGCTGCGGATCGTGGAGCAGCAGACCGAGGAGCACGAGTACCGGCTGGCGGAGGGCGCTTCGGAGGCGCTGCTGAAGTACTTCACGGCGATCCCGAAGGGCCCGGCGTTCGGTAACGGCCGTACCGCCCGCCAGACCTTCGAGGGCATGGTCGAGCGGCACGCGAGCCGGGTCGCCCAGCTCGCCGAGCCGAGCACGGACGACCTGACGCTCCTCTACGCCGAGGACCTGCCCGAGTCGGCCTGAGACGGAGCCCCGGCCTCAGGGCGCGGGGTCGGCAGATCGGGCCTGAGCCGGGCGAGGAGCCGCTCCCGCTCCTCGGCGAACACCGGGTCCGCCTGGTAGTCGGAGTGGCCCAGGACGGGCGCGGGCAGCGGGTGCAGTGCGGTGCGGCCGTAGCCGAGCGGGTCCTTCAGTGGGCCGCGGTCCACTTCGGGGCCGCAGTCGCCGGGCAGGCCGACGGGGCCGCCGATGGGGTCGGTGAGCCGGTAGAGGTTGCGCCAGCAGTCGACGTCCTGGTGCAGGGAGCTGAGCGCGGCCGGTCCGAAGTGGGCCGGGAACCAGCGGCCGTAGAGGCGCTCCAGCGGTGAGCCGTAGGTCAGCAGGGCGACCCGCTTGCGGACGGCGGGTTTGAGCTGCCAGGCCGCCGCGGCGGCGAGCACGCTGCCCTGCGAGTGGCCCGAGAGGACGAGTCGGCCGCCGGTGGCGCGGGTCCAGGTCGCCATCCGCCAGGTCAGGTCGGGCACCGCGCGCTCCGCGTAGCAGGGCGGGGCGAAGGGGTGGGCGGCGCGCGGCCAGAAGGTGCCGACGTCCCACAGGATGCCGATGGTGCGCCGCGCGGAGGCGTCCTTGTAGGCGCGCCGCCCCCAGGTGACGAAGAGTATGAAGCCGAGCCCGATCAGCCAGGAGCCGAGCGCCTGGGCGGTCTGGGCGGCGCCGTGCACGAAGGCGTACGAGGGCTCTGCGGCCTGGGCCGGTGCCTTGTCGGTGGTGAACGCGCCGATCAGGGCGCCCGCGCCGAGCAGCAGGGTCGTGGTGGAGACGACGGCGACGACGAGGGGGCCGCGGTCGGTGAGCGTGGCCATCGCGCGCGTGGTGGCGATCTTGCGGGTGCGCGCGGTGTCCTTGGGCTCCCCCGCGTAGTCGAGTTCGATGGTGCTCATCTCGGCGCGGCGCAGCAGCCAGGCCCGCCATCCGAGTCCGCCGCAGAGCACCAGCAGGACGAGGATGAGTACGGGGATCACCGATGCCTGCCAGGTCAGCAGCACCGGTGGGCCTGCGATGGAGGTGCCGGTGCCGTCCAGCCAGTCGGAGACCCGCTGGGAGACCCCGCCGGACATCACGCCGCCGAGGGCGCAGGCCAGCATGGCGACGGCGGGTCCGCCCAGGCCGCGCATGGCGGCCCGCGGGTCGGGGTGCGTGCGGTGCAGCACGCGCGCGACGACGGCCAGCGCTATCACCAGGCCGCCCTGGACGAGGGTGATGGTGCCGAAGGTGGTGTCACCGGGCAGACGGCCGGCGGAGACCCATCCTGGGCGCGCCCAGCCCGCGTACACGGCGGAGAGCACGAGCAGGGCGAGCGCGCCGAGCGGCAGGCGCCGTACCAAGTGTTCGTCGAGGCGCCGGTCGATGAAGTTCTCGCTGCGGCCGCGACGGCACACCACCCACACCACGCCGACGGCGGTGATCAGGATCGCCGCGACGAGGAACCGGCCCAGCGTGTCCAGCAACGTGGAGCCGCCGGAGTCCCGGTCGAAGCGGGCCGCGGTCGTGGCGAGCGCGGCGGCGACCGTCAGCAGCCCGGCCGCGGTGTGCGCGGCGCGGAGCCGGGCCACCAGCCTGCGGCCGTACCAGAAGCCGGGCCGGCCAAGGGCCGTGCCGTCGCTCTCCTCCTCGGGCTCGGCCTTGCGGGAGATCGGCTGCTGGGACTCGTAGGCGCTCCAAGTGCGCCGGGAGAGGTACCAGAGCAGGAAAGTGAGCGCGGCCGGCACGACGGCCGCGAGGGCGAGCCGGCGGCCGGGGTCGCTCCACCAGCCGTGGTGCGAGGCGTCGGGCGACAGGAAGCCGAGCCAGGTGTGGCGCTCGGCGCACGCGTGCGTGCCCGCGCACTGCCAGGCGGCGAGGTCGAGCGCGACCTCGCAGGCGGCCGCGACCAGCAGCACCGTCAGGGTCAGTCCGGTCAGGCGCACCAGCAGCCCGTACAGGCGCACCGACCGCCGATGGCCCCGTGCGGTGGGGCGCATCCAGTGCGCGAGGTTGACCACCATGAACGGCAGCAGCAGGAGCCACAGGGCGCGGGCGCTGTTGCCGGAGGTGAGATTGCACCAGACGTACGCCTCGGGCACCGGTTCGCCGCGCTGGTCGTCGGGTCGGTTCTCCGCGTCGACGTCGTCGGCGCGCCGGAAGACGGCCGCCGTGCCGTCGCCGCTGATCCGCACCGTGCGCGGATCGTCGAGCATCTTCTCGGGCGTGGTGCCGCCCACGCCGTGGACCAGGAGTTCCAGGGCCGTTCCGGCCTCTTCCGGTTGTGCGCCGGGGCGCTCTGGCCCACTGGTCGCAGTACGTTCCTGTACACGTTCCTTTGCACGCTGCACTGTTCGCACTTCCCCCGTGACGCGCCATCTGCTGTTGTCCGTGCGGGCAATAAGGATGGCCGTTTTCGGCCTCCGGTACACCTCCTGTCACTGAATCTCCCCGATCCGTGTGACAAGCGAGGAACGCGTGAGCCGTAAGTGACATGTGCGCGGCGGGCGACCGGTGGCGCCGGTGACCGCGACCCGTGCGAGGATGGGACGCCCACGCACCGGGGTGTGGGAGAACGTCGTGGTCGGAGCGGGTGCGCGGGGCGTGTCGGACGGCATTTGGCGAAAGGACCGGAGCGTACGTGAGTGAGAATCAGAACCTCCTCGCGGAGCAGCGGCGCGCCCTGATCCTGGACGAGGTTCGGCGCCGGGGCGGGGTCCGGGTCAACGAGCTGACGCGCAAGCTCGGCGTGTCGGACATGACCGTCCGCCGCGATCTCGACGCGCTCGCCCGGCAGGGCGTGCTGGAGAAGGTGCACGGCGGCGCGGTGCCCGTCGTGGAGGCGAGCACCCACGAGCCCGGCTTCGAGGCCAAGTCCGGCCTGGAGTTGTCGGCCAAGGAGGACATCGCGCGCTCGGCGGCCCAACTGGTGGCACCGGGCACGGCGATAGCGCTGTCGGGCGGTACGACGACGTACGCCCTGGCCCATCAACTGCTGGACGTGCCGGACCTCACCGTGGTCACCAACTCCGTGCGGGTCGCCGATGTCTTCCACGCGGCGCAGCGCACCTCGGGTCCCCGGCAGGGCGCGGCCACCGTGGTGCTGACCGGCGGAGTGCGCACGCCCTCCGACTCTCTGGTGGGTCCGGTGGCCGACCAGGCGATCGCGGCACTCCACTTCGACGTGCTGTTCCTCGGCGTGCACGGGATATCGGTCGAGGCCGGCCTGTCGACGCCGAACCTCGCGGAGGCCGAGACCAACCGCCGGCTCGTGCAGTCGGCGCGGCGGGTCGTGGTGGTCGCCGACCACACCAAGTGGGGTGTCGTGGGCCTGAGTTCGTTCGCCGCGCTGGAGCAGGTCGACACGCTGGTGACGGACGCCGGGCTGCCGGGCTCCGCGCGCGCGGAGATCTCCGAGCACCTGCGGCGGCTGATGGTGGCGGGCGAGCCGGAGAGCTGATCCCGTTTCGGGCCCGCGGCGCAGGCATGATCCGCTGGAGGGGCCCCCGGCGGGGCAGACATCTGACGGACCGCCAGCTATCGTGACGCTGCCCGGTCAACCACCCTCCGCCGCCAAGGGGGTTCTCGTCCATGGCTCGCCAACTGCGCCCGGTGGGGCTCGACTTCGTCGAGACCGCGCCCGTACGTCTCGTCTTCGCCCGTGAGATCTCCGCCGCCCCCGAGGCGGTGTACCGCGCCCTCGCCGAGGACGTGCCGGGCTGGGCGGAGTGGTTCTCGGCGGTGAAACGGGCCCGGCCGCTCGACGACGGCGCCCGGCGCGAGGTACGGCTCAAGGGCGGTACGCGCTTCGAGGAGACGATCCTCGCGGCCAAGGAGCCGGAGGTGTACGCCTACCGCGTCGACGCAGGCAACGCGCCGGGGCTGCGGGCTCTCGTCGAGGAGTGGCGGCTGCTGCCGGCCGGCACCGGCACGCGCGTGCGGTGGACCTTCGCCGCGGACGGGTCGGCTCCGCTCCGGCTGGTCCTGAAGGGGTCACGGGCGGCTCTCGGGCGCGCTTTCCGGGACGCGGTCACCTCACTGGACCGACGGCTCGCCTCGTAGGCCTCAGCGGGGCCAGACGCCCGTCTTCAGGAGCGAGTCGATCGCCGTCGCGTACGGCTCGATGTCCATGCCCTGCTCGGCCAGCCACGCGTCCGAGTAGTACTTGTCCAGGTAGCGGTCGCCCGGGTCGCACAGCAGTGTCACCACGCTCCCCCGGCGGCCCTCGGCCACCATCTCGGCGACGATCTTCAGCGAACTCCACAGGCCGGTGCCGGTCGAACCGCCCGCCTTGCGGCCGATCGCCCGCTCCAGGGCGCGCACGGCGGCGACGCTGGCCGCGTCCGGGACCTTCATCATCCGGTCGATCGCGCCCGGCACGAAGCTCGGCTCCATACGGGGGCGGCCGATGCCCTCGATGCGGGAGCCGCAGTCGCAGGTGACGTCCGGATCGCCGGTGGTCCAGCCCTCGAAGAAACAGGAGTTCTCCGGGTCGGCCACACAGATGCGCGTATCGCGCTGGGTGTAGTGGACGTAGCGCGCGATGGTCGCGGAGGTGCCGCCCGTGCCGGCCGTGGCCACGATCCACGCGGGCTCCGGGAACCGCTCCAACTCCAGCTGGCGGAACACGGATTCGGCGATGTTGTTGTTGCCGCGCCAGTCCGTGGCCCGTTCCGCGTAGGTGAACTGGTCCATGTAGTGGCCGCCGGTCTCGGCCGCGAGGCGGGCCGACGCCTCGTACATTTTGCGCGAGTCGTCCACGAAGTGGCACCGCCCGCCGTGGAATTCGATGAGCCGGCACTTCTCGGCGCTCGTCGTGCGGGGCATGACGGCGATGAAGGGCACGCCGATCAGCCCCGCGAAGTACGCCTCGGAGACGGCCGTCGAGCCGCTGGACGCCTCGATCACCGGGCGGCCCGGCCGGATCCAGCCGTTGCACAGCCCGTAGAGGAAGAGCGAGCGGGCGAGTCGGTGCTTGAGGCTGCCGGTGATGTGGGTCGACTCGTCCTTCAGGTACAGGTCGATGCCCCACTCATCCGGCAGCGGGAACCGGAGCAGGTGGGTGTCGGCCGAGCGGTTGGCGTCCGCCTGGACCTTGCGGACCGCCTCTTTCAGCCAGGCGCGGTAGGCGGCGTCGCTGTGGTCGACGTCGAGGGTCACGCCGGTCCGGGTCTGCTGTGGGGTGGTCACGGCGGGGGCTCCTTATGCTTCGAGCCGACGGCGCCTCGCGCGGCCGACACATCGATCATAGGCACCTTCCGCACGCTTCTCACCTGCATAAACACACCTTTGGGCAGCTCAAAGGCAGCCCTGGGGCAGGAGTGCGCCCTCGCACGGGGCGCATTCGCGCGAGTGCTCCGGGTGCCGGGGTCGCGGTGCCCAGGCGCACTGGTGCTCGACGCCGGGCGCGGGCAGACTTCATCGAAGGGGGCGCACACTGGATCACGAGACGAGCTGGATCACGACACCGGCCGGATCAAGACCCGTGCAGGATCACGGTCCGGCGCACCGGACGCACACGAGGGGGCGGAGCGGCATGGCGGAGCCCGAGTTCACGGCCAAGGGCGTGGGGATAGGGAAGCGGCTGCGTTCGCTCACCCGCGCCGGGCAGGTCCGGATCAGCGACGGCCGGCTGGAGTTGCTCACCAGCTACGGCAGCGAGATCGACAGCGCACCGGTGCAGGCGGTGCGCGCCTCCAAGCCCTGGTTCGCGCCGGACGGCCGGGCGCTCGCGGACCTCAACGGCAAGCGGTATTTGCTGACACTCGGCGACCACGATCCCGCCCCCGGCGAACCGGGGCCGCCCGCGGCCCGCCGGTTCATCGAGGCCGTGCGCAAGGCCGCGCGGCGCGGCGGCTGACACACCTCGGCGGACAGCCGGCCGACCTCGGCAGGGCGGGGTGGCCCACCGCGAGTTGCGGTACCGCACCCCCTGCGTCACGCTGGTCTCACGTCACTCTGGGTTTACCGGCGATAACGCTGCGAACCAGCCCGCCGGACACGACAGCAGGCGGCCGTTTTTGCCGGGGTCCCTGCTGGATCCGAACTCCGTGTTCTTCCGGACCTTCTCAGTCGGGGAGTCGCAGCCGTGATCAGTCACCCAAGCAGGCACTGCACGGTGGAGCTCCATGCCCTGCCGTCGCGGATCGGCCAGGTCCGCAGAATCGTCTCTGCGCAATTGCGCTACTGGCATCTGGATCCCTTGATAGACCACGCCGCACTCGGCGTGACCGAGCTGTTGACCAACGTCCACCGGCACGCGCAGCCCGACAAGCTGTGCACCGTGGAGATCGAGCTGCTGCTCGACCGGCTCACGGTCTCGGTGCACGACCACGACCCCCGCCTTCCCGAGGTACGGGACGTGGACCCCTCCTCCACCAGCGGGCGCGGGCTCGCCATGGTGGCCGCGGTGAGCGAGAGCTGGGGGGTGCGTGCGGACGGCGAGTCGGGCAAGGTCGTCTGGTTCACCCTGCCCGCCGCGCAGCCGCCGGTCGCCACGCCGGGGCGTATGCGGCGACGGGTGACCGAGAAGCCGGGTCAACGTTTTGCGGACGTCGAACACGGGGTCGATGTCCGTCGGGCGGGGCATGCTGCCGCTCGGTCTGCCGTAGCGGGGTGAGTGGCGGAGCCGGTAGCTCCTCCACTCACCCCGCCAGGCTCCGTCGCTCGGTCACTCCGTGGCGATCGCCCGCAGTATGTCCAGGCGGGCCGCCCTCCTGGCCGGGCGCCAGCCTGCCAGGGCGCCGGCTGCCAGGCCCACCAGGGCCACGATCAGCAGCTGTACGGGTGGGATCGCGAAGGCGAAAGCGCTGTCGCTCGCGCCGTCCGAGGCCTCTACGAGAACCCAGCCGAGGAAGGCGCCCAGGGCCAGGCCCCCCACCGTGCCGAAGGCTGCCACCAGGACCGACTCCCAGCGGACCATGGCCCGCAGTTGGGACCGGGTCTGGCCGACGGCTCGCAACAGGCCCAGTTCGCGGGTGCGTTCGTGGATCGCCAGGGTCAGTGTGTTGGCGATGCCCAGGAGGGCGATGAGGACCGCGAGGGCCAGCAGGGCGTAGACCAGGGTGAGCATCATGTCGATGCCTCCGGCCGAGGACTGCGCGTACTCGTCGCGGGTCTGCACCTCCGGATTGCCGTAGCCGTCCGCGACCTTCTGTACGGCCGCCTTGCCCGCGTCGGCGTTCACGCCGTCCTTGAAGGAGACGGCGACCAGGGTGTCGGAGTCCTGGGTGCGGTGCGGGGCCCAGGCGGCACGGGTGATGACGTAGTCGCCGGCGAGTTCCGACTGGCCGTACACCGCGCGGACCGTGAAGCTCTCCTTCCTGCCGTCGGTGAAGGTGAGTTGGGCCTTGTCGCCGGTGGTGAGGTGCTGCTTCTCGGCCTCGTTCCTGGTGATGGCGATGCCGTCGCTGCCGAGGGCGCCCATCGAGCCGTCGACCGTGCCGAGGTCGAAGGTGCGTCGCAGGGCGGTCGGGTCGGTGACCGTCAACGCCCTTCCCTTGCCGTCGACTTCGGCGACCCCGCGGCCCAGGCCCACGGCCGTGTCGACCTCGGGCAGCTGCTGGACCGCGCCGGCGAGACGGGGGCTGAGTCCGCTGCCGCCGGCGCCGAACGACGGTGTGCTCACCGCGACATCGCCCGCGAACGAACGGGACACGGTCTGGTCCATGGTGGCCTTGAGCGAGGCCCCGAAGACGGTGAACAGGGCGACCACGGCCACGCCGATCATCAAGGCGCTCGCGGTGGCGGCCGTCCGCTTGGGGCTGCGCAGGGCGTTGCGCCGGGCCAGGCCGCCGGTGACACCGCGCAGCCTGTCGAGAGGACCACCCAGGACGCGTACGGCCGTCGACGAGGCGACCGGGCCGAGGACCACGAAGGCGACCAGGGCCAGTACGGCGCCAAGTCCCGCCAGCCACAGGGACGGTGAGATCAGGACGCCGGTGAGCGTCGCCGCGACGGCGAGGGCACCCAGGCCCGCTCCGGCGACGGCACGCGCGCGAGAGGCACCCGAGGAGTCGACGGCGGTCTCGCGCAGGGCCGCCAGCGGGGCGGTGCGTCCGGCGCGGGCGGCGGGGAGGAGGGCGGAGCCGAGGCAGACCACGATGCCCACGGCGAGCGGCAGCGCCATGGACAGCGCGCTGATCACCAAGTCGCCCTTGGGGAACGGGAATCCGATCGCCGGGAACAGCGCCTGCAGCCCGGCCGCGATACCGATGCCGCCCGCCAGGCCGGCGGCCGAGGCGGTCACGGCCACGACGGTCGCCTCGACCAGGGTGGACGCGGTGACCTGGCGGCGGGAGGCACCCAGGGCGCGCAACAGGGCGTTCTCGCGGGTGCGTTGGGCGACGACGATCGCGAAGGTGTTGTGGATGGAGAAGGTCGCCACGAGCAGGGCGATGCCGGAGAAGACCAGCAGGAAGGTGGTGAAGATGGTCAGGAACTGGCTGGAGATCATGTCGGTGTTCTCCTGCGCCGACTCCTGACCGGTGATGGCCTCAATTCCCTTCGGCAGTACGGGAGTCAGTCGGTCGGCAAGTTCCTTCTCGCTCACTCCGGGCCCTGCCCGCACCTGGATGCTCGACGCCTCGCCGGGCCTGGCCGTGAGGTACTTCTCGGCGTCGGCGCGGGTCATGCCGGTGAAGGTCACCTGGGCCATGCCGTCCTCGCCGCCGAAGGTCGCGAGGCCGACGATGGTCACCTGGACCGGGTCCGGGGTGCGCAGGGTGGTCGTGTCGCCGATCTTCAGGTCGCCCTTGTCGGCGGCCCCTCGGTTGACGACGACCTCGCCCGACTTCCGCGGGGCGCGGCCTTCGGCGAGTTGGTACGCGTTGAGCTTCGGGTCGGTGATCCAGTTGCCGGCGAGGGTGGGCGGGCCCTGGCCGCCGATGGCCTTGCCGTTCTTGCCGACGAGCTGGCCGGCGCCCTGGATCTCGGGCTCGGCGGAGGCCACGCCGGGCACCTTCGCGAGGGTGTCGGCGAGGTCCGTGGCCACCGGCTGGCGTACGCCCTGGCTCTCGCCCGGTGTGGTGATGTCGTCGGCGCTGCGGACCACGGCGTCCGTGCCGCTGGTCGCGTTGCCGAACATGGTGTCGAAGCTGGCGCGCAGGGTGTCACCCATGACGAGGGTGCCGGCCAGGAAGGCGACGCCCAGGAACACGGCGAGGAAGGTGCCGGCGAAGCGCCGCTTGTGGGCTCGCAGGGAGGACACGCTCAGGCGGACGGAGGCGTTCATGACGGCACCTCGAAGGCTTTCATGCGGTCCAGGACCTTGTCGGCGGTCGGGGATTCCATCCGGTCGACCAAGCACCCGTCGGCGAGGAAGACAACCTCGTCGGCGTGGGCGGCGGCGACCGGGTCGTGGGTGACCATGACGACCGTGCGGGACGTCTGGCGCGCGGCGCGACCGAGCAGGCCGAGGACCTCGCCACCCGCGCGGGAGTCGAGGTTGCCGGTCGGCTCGTCGGCGAAGACGACGTCCGGCTGCCCGGCGAACGCCCGCGCCACGGCGACGCGTTGCTGCTGGCCGCCGGAGAGTTCGGAGGGCCGGTGGTGGAGGCGGTCTCGCAGGCCGACGACGTCGATCAGCGCGTCGAGCCACTCCGAGTCGCCGTTGCCGGCGCCCGCGAGGTCGAGGGGCAGCCTGATGTTCTCCGCGACGGTGAGCGTGGGCACCAGGTTGAAGGCCTGGAACACGAAACCGACGCGGTCGCGGCGCAGGAGGGTGAGGCGGCGGTCGTCCAGCGTGCCCAGGTCGGTGTCGCCGATGTACGCGGCGCCGGAGGTGAGCGTGTCGAGGCCGGCCGCGCAGTGCATGAGCGTGGACTTGCCGGAGCCCGAGGGCCCCATGATCGCGGTGAAGCGACCGACCGGGAAGTCGACGCTCACCCCGTCCAGGGCCCTCACCTCGGTGTCGCCGCGGCCGTACACCTTCACGGCCTCGACGACCCGGGCGGCCGTCCGCGTGGCGGTCGCGGTGGTCATGCGGCACCGCCCTTGCCCGACGTGCGGCCGAACTGCTCGTCCAGGACGGACAGCCGGCGCCAGTACTCGTCCTCGTCGATCTCACCGGCCGCGAAGCGACGGCCCAGCACGGCGAGGGGCGAGTCGCCCGAGGGGCGGGTGTCCTCGAAGCCGCGCCACGGTCCGCGCCGGCCACGCCAGACGGTGCGGCGCAGCAGGGTGACGACGCCGACCACGACGGCCGCCCAGATCAGCGGGAAGAACAGGATCCACGGGCCGGGTCCGTTGCCGTTCCAGTTCGCAAGGGTCTCCATGTCGATTCATCTCCAAGAGGTCTGGCGCCCCGGTGGGGGCTTCCGGTGATGTACCGAGACTGGCTCCGGGGAGGGGTCCGGGTCGTCGTACGGCCAGCGGCAGTGGGCGTACCTCCCGGGGAGTACGCCGGTTCGTTCCCGCTGCTCCCTGAACCTTGGAATTCTGTACCTACTGGTATGTACAGTGTGTGTATGAGCACCTCGGAGCGACTGATCGAGTCCACCCGTGAGCTGCTGTGGGAGCGCGGTTACGTGGGCACCAGCCCCAAGGCGATCCTGGAGCGCGCGGGCGCCGGACAGGGCAGCATGTACCACCACTTCAAGGGGAAGCCGGACCTCGCCCTGGCTGCGATCCGGCGGACGGCCGAGGAGTTGCGGGCTACCGCCGAGGGAGTACTCGACGGTCCGGGGACGCCGTACGAGCGGATCGCGGCATATCTGCGCCGCGAGCGTGACGTGCTGCGCGGCTGTCCGATCGGGCGTCTCACGATGGACCCGGACGTCATCGCCAGCGACGAGCTGCGCGCACCGGTGGACGAGACGCTCGACCTGATCCGGGAGCGGCTCGCCGGGATCGTCGAAGAGGGCAAGGAGCAGGGGCAGTTCGCGCCATCGCTGGACGGCGAGGAGATCGCCGCGACCGTCCTCGCGACCGTGCAGGGCGGTTATGTCCTCGCCCGCGCCTCCGGTAACCCCGCCGCCTTCGACACCGCCGTCCGAGGCCTGCTCTCCCTGCTCGCACCGCGATAGGAAGGCATCCGATGCACGCCATGCAGTACGAGTTGACCCTGCCCGCCGACTACGACATGGCCGTCATCCGCGACCGGGTCGCCCGCATAGGCCATCTCCTCGACGACTGGGACGGCCTCGGCATCAAGGCGTATCTCGTGCGCGAGCGCGGGGTGAACGGCTCGCCGGTCAACCAGTACGCGCCGTTCTACCTCTGGAACACCGTGGAGGGCATGAACACCTTCCTCTGGGGAGGCGCCTTCCAGGGGCTCAGCAACGACTTCGGGCGGCCGTCGATCCGACAGTGGACCGGTCTGGCGTACGAGGAGGGCGGCGCCGCCGACTCACCCGCGCGGTTCGCCGTGCGACGGCGTCAACCGGTGCCGGAGGGCGTGGAGTTGGCGGAGGTCATGGCGGACGCGGTGCGGGAGACGGAGCGGTTGGCCGGTGCTGACGGGGCGGTGCTCGCGGCGACGGCCGTCGACACGGGCCGCTGGGAGTCGGTGCACTTCTCGCTCTGGGAGCACGACGCGCCCAAGGCCGAGGGGGACGTGTTCGAGGTGCTGCACCTGTCGGCGCCGGGTCGGGACCGGCTACCGGGCGGGCGGCAGTGGTGAGCACGGTCCGTACGGTTCTCGGGGATGTGGATCCGGGGCGCCTTGGTGTGTGCGACGCGCACGACCATCTGTTCCTCAGCAGCCCGCAGTTGCCCGGTCAGGAGCTGAACGACGGCGCCGCGGCGCGGGACGAGTTGGAGGCGTTCCGCGCGGCCGGTGGGTCGGCTGTCGTGCAGTGGACGCCGTACGGGATGGGGCGGCGGGTCGCCGACCTGCCACAGCTGTCCCGGGCCGCCGGGGTGCACATCGTCTGCGCGACGGGGTTGCACCAGGCCGCGCACTACGCGCCGGAGCTGCTGAAGGCGCTGCGCGGGAAGCTGGCCGACGTCTTCGTCGCCGAACTCACCGACGGCATCGGCACGTCGGGGGTGCGGGCGGGGCTGATCAAGGTGGCCGGCGGCTTCCACGCGCTCGACGCGCACGCTCGCTGGACCATGACGGCGGCGGCCGAGGCCCAGCGTGCGACGGACGCGCCCATCGCCGTTCACCTGGAGCTGGGCACGGGCGCGCTCGACGTACTCGACCTGCTCTGCGGGGAGTTGGGCGTGCCGCCGCACCGGGTGATCCTCGGCCACCTCAACCGCTCCCCCGATCTCGTGGTCCAGCGCCGGGCCGCCGAGTCCGGCTGCTGGCTGGCCTTCGACGGCCCGTCCCGCAGCCATCACGCGACCGACTGGCGTATGCCGGACGCCGTACGGGCCCTCGCCGAGGCCGGATTCGGCGACCGGCTGCTGCTCGGTGGGGACACGGTGGTCGCCGGGGCGCGGTCGGTCGACGGCGGGCCGGGGATGCCGTATCTGCTGAGGCGGGTACGACCGCGCCTCGTGCTGGATCTGGGTGAGGACCTGACGAACCGGATTCTGACGGAGAACCCGGCCGGTGCCTTCGCCGTCGAGTGGCGGTGAGTGCCGGCGGGGACAGCTGCCGGGGTCAGGTGAGGTGGGCCGGGATGCGGTGGTCCGGGGTGCCGTCCTTGGCCAGGATCCAGTGGGCGTCGGCGACCGCGCGGTACAGCGTGAGCCCGAAGGCTTCCCCCATGTCGGCCGCTGTCCAGACCAAACCGCCGTGGTGGACCGAGCGTTGGGAGAAGACGTCGATCGCGCGCTCGATCTCGGACTCGTCCACCACCTGCGCGGCGACGGCGGACATGTACGCGCCCTGACCGGTGCCGATCGGGGCCGAGGAGTCGAAGACCGCGATGCCCACCTCGGGGCGTACCGCGATGTTGTGGGAGTGCGTGGCCTGCGGTGAGGAGACCCAGATGAACTCCCGCCAGTCCACGTGCGCGAAGTAGACGGGCGTGCTCCACGGCCGTCCGTCCTGGTCGGCCGTGGCCAGCACCATGTACAGGCTCTTCTCGACGATGCCGCGCGCGATCTCTGCGGGCGTTGCGGTGGCGGGCATGTCAGCGGCTCCGGTGGTAGGTGAGGGCGAAGTCGTGCTCCCAGGGGGCCGAGGTGTCCTTCGCGGTCTCCCATGCGCCACGGATGGTGTTGCCGTCGGCGCTGAACTGCCCGGTGAACCGCTGGCGGAACGACAGAGGTGTGAAGTCCGGGGTCTCCCGCACCAGTTGCCACAGCCCGTCGACGAAGGTCATCGCGTACACCCGGACAACACCGCGGCTGTCGAAGTAGTGCTGTGTGTATCCGTCGGTCTCCGGGTCGGCCGCGATGACGGACATGGTGTCCGGCGCCTCGGCGACCGGCACCTCGCTGCGCTGCACGAGGAATCGTCCGTCCAGGGTCCACTCGAACACGCTGCGGCCCCTGGGCGCCGTTCGGCCGGGGAAGTCCGCTTCGATTTCCCACTCGCCGACCAGGACGTCCAATCGCGTCAGAGCCTCCTGCCGTGCCGGTCCGTTCACCGCGCACACCTCCCTCTCCTTGATCGCATCGATCGTCCGCGCTCGTCACGTGTAGGACGGCGGCTGCGAGCGAAACTCATCGGTGCCGGTGTGTGGCGCCGGTGGAGAGGGAGGCGTGCGGGACCGAACACCTACGCCACGGAGATGTCCACCGACGGCCGCAGCTTCGCCGCCGCCGACAGGGCCTCGTGGGCCGGGTGGGTGTCGAAGGCCGTCAACAGGGCTTCGTCCGCGGGGAGTTCGGCCGCCGGGTAGGCGATCTGCTCGAAGGCAGCCTGGAAGCGGGGGCCCCAGCGGCGGGTGCCGAGGCGGGCCGTGCGGGAGCAGTTGTCGACCATGAAGGCCACGTTCCGTGCGTGCATGTAGGGCAGCAGGGAGTCGACGGCCTCGATGACGGACTCGTTGACGATCTCCGACCAAGGGTGGCCGCGTTCGGCGAACTCGTCGATCTGGGCGGTCATGGTGGCGACGAACACGCCGGCGGTGAACGGGTCGACGGGCACGTCGTGTTCGGCACGGCGGGCGTGCGCCCGGTCGCTCACGGACCACATCGGGGAGCCGCCGATCGCGCTCATCGGACGGTTGCCGAGCCGGCGTTCGGCGAGGATCACGCTGCGCAGTTCGGTGCCGTCGGCGACCTCGTCGTAGATCTCGGCGATGATCTCGCGGGCCGGACCGTACGTGGCCGTGTAGGCGCGGTCGAAGACGTCACGGCCGGCCGGGTCGAGGTTCTCGCGTACGGCGCGCAGGCCCCGGTGGGAGATGGTGCGGGCGATCGGGCCGGTGATGTTCTCGCAGGAGCGCTCGTAGGCGGTGACGGGGTCGTCCCCGGCGAGGCGGCAGCGGGTGTAGAGGCTCTCGACGATGCCGTGGACGGCGCCGAGGAGGATGGCGCGTTCGCCGACGATGTCCGAGCGGTACTCGCTGTCGAGGGTGGTCCGGAAGGTGTACGGCGAGCCGAGCGCCACCGACCAGCCGAGCGCGAGGTCCGTGGCGCGTCCGTCGGGGTCGGCCTGCACGGCGAAGCTGCTGTTGATGCCGGCGCCGTTGATCTCCTCGCCCTGCCGGTACAGCCGCCGTACCGAGTCGCCCATGCCCTTGGGGCACACGGCGATCACCCCGTGTCCGGGCGGGAACTCCCCGCCCGTCACCCGGAGATGGCCGAGCAGGAAGCCGTGCGAGAGACCGATCACGGCCCCGGGCTTGAGGACGGCGAAGATCTCCTCATGGTGCGCCGCGAGCGCGGCATCCGCGATCAGCAGGACGACGAGGTCGCTGTCGGCGGCGACGGCGAGCCAGTCGCCGAGCGTGCCGTCCTCCTCGGTGAAGCCCTGGGTCCGTGCGTCGGCGGCCGACGCGGAGCCCGGGCGCAGTCCGACGGCCACCTGGATGTCCGTACCGGCCAGCGAGTCCCTGAGGTTGAGCGCCTGGGCGCGGCCCTGCGGACCCCAGCCGAGGACGCCGACGCGGCGAACCCCGGCGAAGGCCTGAGGGAGCAGCGGGAAGAGGTGCCGTCCGCCGCGCAGAACGGTCTCCGTGCCTCCGGGCACGTCCATCGTTTCGAGGGGGAAGACGTGGGAGGTGTACGTGGTGGTCATGGTCGAGTTGTAGGCTCCGGGCAGGTGTTGCAGCAAGCGCAACTTGTGCAGCGCGTCGTTGCGTGAGGTGAAACGGCGAGGTCAGGGGATGCGGGACGATCATCAGGAGCTGCGTCTCTTCCTGCATCTGGCGCAGACCCTGAATTTCGGGCGGACGAGCCTCGACTGCCATGTCAGTCCGGCCACGCTCACGCGCACGGTGCAGCGGCTGGAGGCGGACCTGGGTCATCGGCTGTTCGAGCGGGGACCGCGCGGGGTGTCGCTGACCGCCGAGGGTCACCGGTATCGCGAATACGCCGTCCAGGCACTGGAGTTGTGGCGCTCCTACCGCGAGGAGCATCCCGCGCCGGCCGAACTCACCGGCCGTCTCGCGGTGTTCGCCACGGTGACCGCCTGCCAGGCGCTGCTGCCCGACCTGTTGGCGCCGTTCCGGGCCGCCCACCCGCAGGTCCGGCTCGACCTGCGGACCGGCGACGCGGCGGCCGCCCTGGCCCGGCTGGACGAGGGTGAGGTGGACGCGGCCGTCGCGGGGATCCCGGCGCGGCTGCCGGAGGCGCTGGTGAGCCGCACGGTGGCGGTGACCGAGCTGGTCCTCGTCACGGCCCGGGACCGGCCGGACCCCGGTCTCGACGGGCCTTTCGTCCTGCCCCACCGCGGCCTGGTGCGCGACGCGGCCGACCGGTGGTTCCGTGCCCGTGGCAGAACGCCCGAGGTGGCGTGCGAGCCGGACGGCCACGAGGGGCTGCTGACGCTGGTCGCGCTGGGCTGCGGCACGGGCGTGGTCCCCCGGCTCGTACTCGACCACAGTGCGGTGCGGGACCGGCTGGCGGTGCTGCCCGCCGATCCGGCACCGGAGCCGTTCCCGATCGGGCTGTGCGTGCGGAGGGCGGATCTGCGGCGGCCGTCGGTGGCGGCCCTGTGGATGCCCGTGCCCGTGCCGGTGACTTTGCGCCGGTGACTCAGGGCGTGGCCCTGCCCAGGTCGAGCCGCTCGACGCGCTCCACGTTCCGCCGGTCCTCGGTGTCCTCGCTCGCCTGGCCGGCGAACCAGGCGTCGAGGATCTCCCCGAGCAGCGGTTCGGACGTCAGGCGCAGGCTGAGCGCCAGCACGTTGGCGTCGTTCCAGCGGCGGGCGCCGTCCGCCGTGTAGGCGTCCGTGCACAGGGCCGCCCGTACGCCCGGCACCTTGTTCGCGGCGATGGACGCGCCGGTGCCGGTCCAGCAGCACACGACGGCCTGGTCGGAGGTCCCGGCGGCGACGTCCTGGGCGGCGGCCGACGAGCACGCGGCCCACTGCGGGTCGTCCCCGGGGGCCAGTGCCCCGTGGGCCACCACCTCGTGCCCGCGCTTGCGCAGCTCCGCGACGAGGGCGCGGGCCACGGGTTCGTCCATGTCCGAGGAAACGGAGATCCGCATGCCCCGGAGCCTACGCGACCGGCCCTAGGCAAGGGCTCCCAGCGGGTCGTCCAGGACCGGCTGCCAGGCCAACTCGGCCGCTCCGACAAGGCTGTTGTGGTCGAGGGTGCAGGGCAGGATGGGGACGCCGCCGCTCTGGCCCCACAGGCTGCGGTCGGCGACGACCGCGCGCAGCCGCTCGGGGTCGGCGTCCAGGAGCGTGCGGTGCAGGCCGCCGAGGATGATGCGGTCGGGGTTGAGGATGTTCACCAGGCCGGCGAGGCCGAGGCCGAGGCGGTCGATGAGGGTCTCGGTGGCCGTGCGGATCGACGGGTCGTCGTAGTGGTTGCTGATCAGGTCGATGGCCTGCTGGAGGAGCGACACCACGGGGCCGGGGTCGCGGTCGGCGGCGGTGAGGAAGGCCAGCGGGTCGGCCTCGACGTCGAGGCAGCCGCGGCTGCCGCAGTGGCAGGGGCGGCCCTCGGGATTGACGGTGAGGTGGCCGACCTCCAGGGCCAGGCCCGAACTGCCCGTGTGCAGACGGCCGTCCAGCACCAGCGCCCCGCCCACACCCCGGTGCCCGGTGGCCACGCAGAGCAGGTCCCGGGCGCCGCGGCCCGCTCCGTGCCGGTGTTCGGCGAGCGCGGCCAGGTTCACGTCGTTGCCCGCGAACGCCGGTCCGGTGATGCCCGCGGCGTGCACGCACTCCGCGAAGATCCGGCGCACGGGTGCGCCCGCGGGCCAGGCCAGGTGCAGCGGGTTGAGGGCCAGGCCCTCCGGTTCGGCGACCGCCGAGGGCACGGCGAGACCCGCGCCGACGCATCGCAGGCCCGTCTCGCGCAGCAGTTCGGCGCCCGCCTCCACTACCGAGCCGAGCACCTTGGCCGGGTCGGCGTCGACGGTCTCGCAGCCGGGCGCGGTGGCGACGATCCGGCCGCCGAGGCCGACCAGGGCCGCTCGGAACCCGTCGGCGTGCACCTGCGCGGCCAGCGCGACGGGCCCGTCGTCCGCGACGGCGAGCCGGTGCGAGGGTCGGCCCTGCGAACCGGCCGCCGCACCGGGCCGGGCATCGACCCGGATCAGCCCGAGCGCCTCCAGCTCCGCGGCGACCGCGCCGGCCGTCGCCCGCGTCACGCCCAGCTCGGCGGTGAGCACCGCCCTGGTCGGCGCACGCCCGGTGTGTACGAGCTCCAGCGCAGGCCCGAGCGCACCGCGCCCGCGGTCCAACCGCGCTCTCGAGGTGGTCCCTTCCCCCGCCGGCCGGGGGTCAGCCTTGCCGCTCATGAAGGCGAGTCTCCCATGATCCGCAGGTGCGGCGGCTACAGGCCGCCGACCCGGAGCGTGATGTTCAGCCGCCCTGTCAGCCCCAGGTCCGGTGGCGCGGTACCCGGGTGCACCCTGGGCACCCCGTGGTACGCGAGACGGGACGGTCCGCCGAAGACGAACAGGTCGCCGCTGCGCAGTTCGACGTCCGTGTACGGCTTGGTACGGGTCTCGGGGTTGCCGAAGCGGAAGACGCAGGTGTCGCCCAGGCTCAGGGACACCACCGGGGCGTCCGACTTCTCGTCGGCGTCACGGTGCATGCCCATGCGGGCATCGCCGTCGTAGAAGTTGATCAGGGCGATGTCGTAGTCCGCAGGCGTCGGCTGCGGCCCGAGCGCGTCGGTCACGGCCCGTCGGCCCAGCTCACCCAGCCAGGCAGGGAACGGCTTCACCGGAGCGCCGTCACCGTCGACGGCCGTACGGGCATAGGCGTACGGATACCAGTGCAGGCCGAGGCAGACCTGGCGGGCGGTCATCGTGCCGCCGCCGGGGGTGCGGACGGTGCGCAGACCGGCCGGCGGGCGGGCCCAGACGCGGCACGCCTCCACCAGCTCGCGTTGCTCACGGGGGTCCAGCCAGTGCGGTACGTGGACCGCGCCCGGCGCGACTTCGGTGCGCTCGCGGGGGAACAACTCGGCCTCGTCCATGGCCTCCATCCTGCCCGAACGGGCCTGAGCTGCGGCTCCGCTAGCCTTGAGGACAATGAACGACCGTATGACGACGCCGTGGGGCGAGCGCGAGCTGGCCCGTTTCCCCGAGGACCCGCGTGACCGGCTCCGTGCCTGGGACGCCTCCGACGAGTATCTGCTCAGGCACCTCGCGGAAGAGGGCACCTCTCTGTCCGGCACCGTCGTGGTCGTGGGCGACCGCTGGGGCGCCCTGGTCACCGCCCTCGCGGAGTACGAACCCGTGCAGGTCACCGACTCCTTCCTCACCCGGGAGGCGACCCGGGCCAACCTGGGCCGCGCCGGGGTCGGGATCGGTGCCGTGCAGCTGCTCACCACCCAGGATCCGCCGCCCGACCGGGTCGACGTGCTCCTGGTGCGGGTACCGAAGAGCCTGGCACTCCTGGAGGACCAGTTGCACCGGCTGGCGCCCGGGGTGCACGCGGGCACGGTGGTCGTCGGCACCGGCATGGTCAAGGAGATCCACACCTCGACGCTGCGCCTGTTCGAGCGGATCCTCGGACCGACCCGCACCTCCCTCGCGGACAAGAAGGCCCGCCTGATCTTCTGCACGCCCGATCCGTCCCTGAGGCGCGGGACCAACCCCTGGCCGTACAGCTACGCGCTGCCCGACGGCGTCGGCGCGGTGTCCGGGCACACCGTCGTCAACCACGCGGGCGTCTTCTGCGCCGACCGGCTCGACATCGGAACACGCTTCTTCCTGCGCCACCTGCCCACCGGGAGCGGCGCCCGCCGCGTGGTGGACCTGGGCTGCGGGAACGGTGTCGTCGGTACGGCGATGGCGCTCGCCGATCCGGACACCGAAGTGCTGTTCGTCGACGAGTCGTTCCAGGCCGTCGCCTCCGCGGAAGCGACGTACAAGGCGAACGGGGTGCCCGGACACGCCGAGTTCCGCGTCGGGGACGGGCTCACCGGAGTGGCCGACGGCAGCGTGGACCTCGTGCTCAACAACCCGCCCTTCCACTCGCACCAGGCGACCACGGACGCGACGGCCTGGCGGATGTTCACCGGGGCTCAGCGGGTGCTCGGGCCGGGTGGCGAACTGTGGGTGATCGGCAACCGGCACCTGGGGTACCACGCAAAGCTGAAGCGACTGTTCGGCAACTGTGAACTCGTCGCCGGTGACCCGAAGTTCGTGGTGCTGAGGGCGGTCAAGGAGTAGGCCGGGAGCGGGGGCGCTAGCGTGAGGCGCGTGTCCGACTCCGACGTTTCGTCCGTGCGGGACTTCTACGACGCGCTGGCTCCCGACTACCACCGGATCTTCGGCGACTGGGACGCGAGCATGGCGCACCAGGCGACGGTGCTGGACGCGCTCGTCCGCGGTCGCCTCGGGTCGGGACCGCACCGGGTGCTGGACTGCGCGTGCGGGATCGGGACCCAGGCGATCGGGCTGGCCCGGGCCGGGCACCGGGTCGTGGGCAGCGACCTGAGCCCGGTGGCCGCCGCACGGGCGGCGGCCGAGGGCGCGGCTCGGGGCGCCCGACTCCGGGTGGCCGTGGCCGACATGCGCCGGCCGCCGTTCGCGCCCGCCGCCTTCGACGTCGTGCTCTGCGCCGACAACGCGCTCCCCCACCTGCTGACCGGCCCGGACGTCGAGGCGGCACTCGCGGGCATGCGGCGCGTGCTGCGGGACGACGGGCTGCTGGTTCTCACCGTCCGGGACTACGCCGAGACCCGCCGGTCCCGGCCCGCCGCCGCGCCGCCGCAGGTCTCGGAGACCTCCGACGGCAGGACGATCGCCTTCCAGCTGTGGCACTGGCACGAGGACGGCGAGCGCTACGACTTGGAGCACTTCCAGCTCGTGCCGAAGGGCGCGGGGTGGGCGGTGCGCGTGCGGCGGACGACCTACTGGGCGCTGACACGGGCGGAGTTGACGCACTTCGTGGAGGCGGCCGGTTTCGTGGACGTCGAGTGGCACGCTCCCGCGGCCGGCGGCTACTACCAGCCCGTTCTCACCGCGCGACGGCGAACAGCGCGAAGGCCAGCACGATGATCGCCCCGCGGACACCAGGTTCAGCACCGGCAGCGCTGTGCCGATGGCGACGAGCTCGCCGAGACCCATGGACGGGACACCGTCACCACCCGCGTTCTCGTCGCCCCTCCGCTACGTCAGCGCCCGTGCCCGTGCCGGCCCTCCAGGCGCTTCAGCACGGCACCCGCCATGACAGCCTCGCCCTTGGCGTTGGGGTGTGCGGGAGCCGCCGGGGAGGCCGGCTGCAGCGGCTCGATCCAGCGGTCCGCCGGCGACTTGCACATGTCGTGGCCGACGGTCGGCTTGTACGTGTCGACGTACTCCGCCCGGTTCAGCCCGGCCACCAGGCGCAGCATCAGGTTGAGCCGCTTCCCGGTGTCCCGGAGGTAGGCGAAGTCCTTGGCGGCGAAGGGCACGGAGGGATAGCAGCCGCTGCCGTCGTCGGGCAGGAGGTCCGGGTAGCCGACGACGAGCACGCGCGCGTGCGGTGCCTTCGCGTGGATGGCCCGGAGTACCCGGGTGACCTTCGGCGCGGTGTTGAGGATGTTCAGCACCAACTGGTCGGACCCGGACGAGGTGTAGTACTTCTGGCACGGATTGCCCGTCAGGTCCGTGGAGCTGAGCTTGGCGCAGGTGCCGATGATGGTGCTGAATCCGATGTCGTTGCCGCCGATCTGGACGGTCACCAGATCGGTGTCGCGCTGGACCGCGTTGAGTTGAGGGGCGTTCGTGCCCTGCGCCTTCCACATCTCCTCGGTGGTCGCACCGCTGCAGCTCACGTCCTTGAGCACCGTCCCTCGGCGGTCCGCCGCCACCAGCGAGGGGTAATTGTGGTCGGAGCGGGCGCAGTTGGCGTCCACCTGGGTCGGGATGTTCGGGCCCGCGGTGTAGGAGTCGCCGAGCGCCACGTACCGCGTATGACGGTCGTGGCCCGAACCGTGCGCCGCCGCGGGTGCCGCGGAAGCGACGACGAGCGCGCAACCACTGACCGCCGCCGCGGCCGCCACAACCCTGCGGCGACTGGCTGCCGTTGCGGCCGGATTCAGCTCACGCGTCATGAAGATCCCCCCTGATCCGAGTCGACACAACGGGACGGGCCCGGTGAAGTCCTCGCTCATTCAACTGAGCTTGTATACCGGTCGGTAAGTCCCGGGGGCCAGGGGTCGGCAGCAATAAATTCGAACGTAGAGGCGGAAGGCCGTCCGCCCGGCGCCCCACGACACGCACAACGAGCCGTGGGCGCGAAGCCCACGGCTCGTTGTCAGGCGTGAGTGCCGACGGTGTCCGTACGGCTCGTCAGTCCGCGTCCTCGCAGTGGTTGCCCACCGCCGGGTTGAGCAGACCGATGATGTCGATCGAGTTGCCGCACACGTTCAGGTCCAGGTCCACGGGCACCTGTACGACGTTTCCGGAGAGGACGCCCGGGCTGTCGGTGGCGACTCCCGAAGGGTCCGGGTCCGCGCTCGCCGTACCGGCACACAGCATCAACGCCGCACCCGCCAGACCGACCGCTGCTGCCGTCAGACGCTTCCTCTTGACTTCTTCCCCCTCCTGAAGGAGGGGGATTCCTACGGCTCGCGCTGTAGGGGTTCCTGCTTCGACGCCGGCTGCCCGCCAGGAGTGCTCCCGTGAGGTCTTACACCGGCTCCACAGGCCGAGACGGCCAGCCCGGCCGCCTTGATGTTGCGTGCCGCGTTGATGTCGCGGTCGTGCACGACACCACAGGTGTCGCACGTCCACGCGCGGACATTCAGCGCCAGCTTCGCCGCGACCGTGCCGCAGTTCCCGCACAGCTTGCTGCTGGGGAAGAAGCGGTCGACCACGACGAGTTCACGCCCATACCAAGCGCACTTGTACTCCAGCATCGACCGCAGGTGCCTCCACGACGCATCCGAGATGGCGCGCGCCAGTGTGTGGTTGTTCAGCAGGTTGCGGACGGTGAGGTCCTCGATCACGACCGTTTGGTTCTCACGGACGAGCCGGGTCGACAGCTTGTGCAGGTGGTCGCGGCGCCGGTCGGCGATCCGCGCATGCACGCGGGCAACCCGCTCGCGGGCCTTCTGCCGGTTCGCCGAGCCCTTGGCCTTCCGCGACAGTTCACGCTGCGCCCTGGCCAGCCTGGCGCGGTCACGCCGCTCGTGCCGGGGGTTGGTGACCTTCTCACCGGTGGACAGCGTCACCAGGGAGGTGATCCCGGCGTCCAGGCCGACGGCCGCTGTGGTGGCGGTGGCCGGGGCGATGGTGTCCTGGCACAGCAGGGACACAAACCAGCGTCCCGCACTGTCGCGGGAGACGGTCGCCGTGGTCGGCTCCTGGCCCTGGGGCAGTGGACGCGACCAGCGGATGTCCAGCGCACCGGCCATCCTGGCCAGCGTCAGCCGTCCCTCGCGCCACGTGAAGGCGGAGCGGGTGTACTCGGCCGACGCGCGGGATTTCTTGCGGGACTTGTAGCGCGGGTACTGCGCGCGCTGGGCGAAGAAGTTCCCGAACGCCGTCTGCAGATGGCGCAGCGCCTGCTGCAGCGGAACCGAGGACACCTCCGTCAGGAAGGCCAGCTCCCCGGTCTTCTTCCACTGCGTCAGAGCGGCCGACGACTGCACGTAGGACAGACGGCGCTGCTCGCCGTACCAAGCCCGCGTGCGTTCCTCCAGCGCCTTGTTGTAGACGAGACGCACGCAGCCGAACGTGCGCGACAACTCCGCCGCCTGCTCGCCTGTGGGGTAAAAGCGGTACTTGAACGCCCGCTTGACCTGCCGCGCCATGCCTCACACCTTATCGGATTCCGTGTGATCGACAGTTGTCGGCCGGTGGATGGCGCACGCCGGTCCGCCCGGGCGGACCGGCTTTCCTGCCCTGCTTCGCAGGAGCTTCGTTTCCTCCCCCGGCTGAAGCCGGGGGTATCCACAAAGGAGAGCCCCGATGAAGAACTCCTGTCACTCGGAGGGGCATGTCCCTCCACGCTGCCGGTGCTTCGGGGGACCCCGACACTCTTCGGCGTCCGAACGGGTGGCGACCGCCCGTTCAGGCCCTCAGACCGGCAGCGACCGCGGCCCCGGGTCGGAGGCCTCGCGGTCCCAGGTGGTGGCGGTGACCCCGCGCTCCCGAAGGACCGCCTTGCGGACCTTGCCGGTAGCGGTGAGCGGCAGCTCCAGGACGGCGTCGATGTACCGGGGCACCGCGAAGGCGGGCAGCTCGCCGGCGCAATGCCGTGCAAGGTCCCGGGGGTCCAGCAAGTGGCCGGGCCCGGGGACGACCGCGACCATCACCTCGTCCTCGGCCAGCTCAGAGGGCACCGGGAAGGCCGCCGCGTCGGCGACCGCCGGGTGCGAGCGGACGGCCGACTCCACCTCCTGCGAGGAGACGTTCTCGCCGCGCCGACGGATGACGTCCTTGATCCGGTCGACGAAACGGAACCATCCGTCGGGCTCGCGGATCACCCGGTCACCTGTCCGCCGCCACGCATCGGGGGCCGGCCGGGGCTCCCCCAAGTAGCCGGTGGAGAAGGCGAGTTCGCGAGTGCTACGGACCACCAGCTCGCCGGGGAACCCGTCCGGGACCGGGTGAAGGCCGTCGTCGACCACGCGCGCGGCGAAGCCTTCGCGCACGGTGCCGAGGTAACCGGGCCGCTGGTCCTCGGGCGTCGACCCGATGACGAGGTTCGTCTCCGTGGAGCCGAAGCCGTCGACGAGAGTCACCCCGAACCGGTCACGGAAGGGCTCCCACGCGGTGCCGGGGGTGGCCGGGGAGAGCCCGCGCCAGGCCCGGTGCGCGCGGTCGGCGGGGCTCGGGGGCTGGGCGACCAGCATGGGCACCATCGCGCCCAGCAAGTAGACGACCGTGGCACCGGCCTCGGCCACCCGCTCCCAGTGACGCGCGGCGGAGAACCGCTCGCCGATCACGCAGCTCGCCCCCACGGCCATGGCGTGCGCCAGGGTGTTGAGGGCGTTGGTGTGGAAGAGCGGCAGGCAGGTGTACAGCACGTCGTCGGAGGTGAGGCGGAGCGAGTCCGCGACGTTGCGCCCCCACCAGACGGTCTGGGCGTGCGGGCAGCGCACGCCTCGCGCCGTTCCCGTGGTGCCCGAGGTGAACAGGACGAAGGCGGTGTCGTCCGGGCGTACTTGGGCCGCCGGCCGGGCGTGGCTCACGCCCGGCGCCGGGACGTCGTCCCCGCCGACGACCCACAACTCTCCCTGGAATCCAGCCGCCACGACCCGTTCAACCACCTCCTCTTCCGCCAGCAGGAATTGCGGTTCCGCCCCCCGCAGCACCTCCCGGAGCCCGGCGCCCCGCAGACCGGTGTTGAGCGGGACCAGCACCGCCCCCAGCCAGGCACACCCGAGGATGAGGTCGACGACCTCGATCCGGTTGTCGGCCATGACGGCGACGCGGTCGCCCGGTCGGCAGCCCCGCCCGGCGAGCGCTCCGGCCATCGTGGCAGCGGCCGTACGGGTCTCCGCGTACGTCCGTGTCACCTTCCCCACCCGCAGGAAGGTCCGTTCGCCGAACTCTCCGGCCGCCGCGTCGAGGAGGCCGGGGATGGTGTCGATCACCGCAGGACTCCGGCCTCCCGGAGCCGCTGGATGCGCTCCGTCGAGAACCCCGCCACCTCGCTCAGTACGGCGTCGGTGTCGGCGCCGAGCATGGGCGCGGCCTCGCGGATCCCGCCGGGCGTGCGGGTGAGGCGGATCGGGACGCCCTCGTGGAGGAAGGCTCCCGCGACGGGGTGCTCCTTGCGCACGTAGAAGCTGCGGGCCCTCAACTGCGGGTCGTGCTCGACGAGTTCGCGTCCGTCCTGCACGGCTCCGGCCGGAACGCCGTGTGCCTGGAAGGACTCGGCGGCCGCGTCGGCGGGCAGCGTGCGGGTCCACTCCCCAAGCACGGCATCGACCAGGTGCGTCGCATGTCTGCGCGTCTCGGCCGTACGGGTCCGTTCGTCGGTGGCGAGTTCGGGGCGGCCGATCACCTCGCACAGCGCCGCCCACTCGGTGTCGTCGCGCACGCTGATGGCCAGCCAGCGGTCGGCGCCGAGGCAGCGGTAGACGCCCTGCGGGCTCCAGCTCGGGTGGGTGTTGCCGCTCGGCTTCACTGCGGGTCCGCCGAGGAGGCTGGTGCCCATGTGGGCGGCGATCGCCTCCAGTTGGGAGAGGTCGACGTGCTGCCCGCGTCCGGTGACGGCACGGTGTTCCAGCACGGCTACCGTGGCGAGGGCGGCCTGGAGGCCCGCGACGATGTCGCCGTGTCCGTAGATCACCCCGACCACGTCGTCCGGTCCCCAGCCGGTCAGTCCGGTCAGGCCCGCGCTGGCCGAGACCGTGTCGGCGTACGACACCCAGCCGTTGCGCGGTCCGGTGTGCCCCATGCCCGACATGCTGACGTACACGAGGTCCGGGTTGATCCGGGACAACTCCTCATAGCCCAGGCCGAGTTTCCTCGTGACCGTGGAGCTGAAGTTCTCCACGAGGACGTCGGAGTGGGCGATGAGTTCGCGGAGGACGGCGACGCTTTCGTCGGTTCGGGTGTCGAGGGCGATGCTGCGTTTGTTGCGGTTGACCTCGTTGAAGTAGCCGTTGGTGTTCGGGTCCGTGTGGGGGCCGCGGGAGAGGTGCATGAAGGGGGCGAAGCGGGTGGGGTCGGGGCGCCCGGACGACTCGACCTTGATCACGTCGGCGCCGTGGTCGGCGAGGATCTTGGTGCAGTACGGGCCGGCGAGGACCCAGGTGAGGTCCAGGACGCGGATGCCTTGGAGGGCGGGAGCTGTGGGGGCCTGCCCGACCGGGGCGGTGCGTGCGGGGGCTGGTGTGCTGGTCGCGGCGGAAGACCTCGGAGAGCGTTCGCGGACCACATCCTGGTCCGCGCCCGGAGCGGGTACGTCCAGTTCCTGCACCCGGGCCGGTGCGCCGGGCGCGGAGGCCGAGCAGGGCGGCGATGGCCGCGTTGACGCCGGCGAGCTGCTCGGCCTGGTGCTCCGGGAGTCGCAGCGGCGGGCCGTCGGGGTCGCCGACCTGCGCGAGCATGCCGCCCAGCGCGGCGATCACGAGGTCGGTGCCCTGCCAGTCGGTACGGGGGCCGAGCAGCCCGAGGGGGGTGACGCGGACGTGTACGAGGTCGTCGAGCCCTGCCACGATCGCCTCGGCGCCGCTCGGGCTCCCGTCGAGCAGCACGTCGGCGGTGGTGAGGAGAGCGCGCAACTCCTCGGGCGAGGCGGGGACGACCGACCGCTTCCCGGCGGGCCAGTTCGTCGAGCGTGCCCGGTGTCTCACTCATGGCCCTGTCCCCCTTGTCCCTTCCCTCAGTGTTCAGAGCTGCGCCTGCACCATGCTCGCGTCCATACCGAGTGCCTCGGTGAGGACACGGGCGCGCACGGCTCGCTGACGGCCGGTGACGCGGTCGATGGCGGCGGTGGAGCGGCCGGCGGTCGCCGCCTCCTCGCGGAGTTTCTCCAGTCGCTTGCCCGCCGTCGCGAGCTGGTTGTGGGCCTTCTTGATGACCCACTCGCTCAGCGCCTCCCGGGACTGCCCGGCCATGGCGTCGAGCTGGGCCTCCAACTCCTCGATGGTGTCGGCCAGTTCGAGTGCCTCCTTGGCGTCGGGGTTGACCAGGTGCAGCACCTCGCGCTCGACCGTCGGACGTTGGGCCGGGGAGTCCCACAGCACGTGGGTCAGCACCGACAGGTCGGTCTCGGCGACCGCGGGGCGGCCGTCGAGGTACGCGGACGCCTGGAGCAGGCCCACCGACTGCCGCCAGCGGCGGTCGGAGGCGATGAGTTCCCTGCGGCGCAGGGCGGCTCGTAGCGTGCACACCGCGTCCACGATCGCGTCGGGGACGTCCACGGCGGGGACGGCTTCGGTCACGGCGTGCCGCAACGCGGCCAGTTCGACGGTGGTCCGGGTCGGTGCCGCCGGGCGGCTGACGGCGGAGCGGACCAGCGCGGCGAAGTTCGAGGGGTCGGCGAGGTATCCGACCTCGATCCGCACCAGCAGGCGGTCGTAGATCGCGGCCGTGTCCTCGCCGCTGGGCAGTTCGTTGCTCGCCGTGATGGCCCCGATCAGCGGGCAGCGGATGGGTTCGCCGCCGCTCTCGGGGTGGTAGATCCGCTCGTTGAGGTAGCCCAGGGTCTCGTTCAGGGCCGCCGTGGAGCACTTGAAGATCTCGTCGATGAACGCGATGTGCGCGGTCGTGGCGGTCGTAGACCTGACGGTACTCACCTCGGGCCAGCGCGGCGACGTCGATGGGGCCGAACATCCGCGTCGGCGCGGTGAACTTCGACAGGAGGATCTCCCAGTACGCCGCCCCCTCGACCCGGCCCGTGAGTTCTCGGGCCAACTCGGACTTCGCCGTGCCGGGTGGGCCGAGCACCAGGGAGTGCTGCCCGGCCAGCAGCGTCACGATCAGCGTGCGCACTGCGTCGGCCCGCTCGTAGAAACGGTCCGCCAGCTCGCCGCTGATCGCCCGTAACCTCTCGGCCGTGTCCTGCGAGTCCGATGCCCCCATAGCCAACTCCCAGACCGTGACGTCGTGTCGGGCCGACGAGACAGCCCATTGCCCGAGCAAGATAGCGCGGAGACCGGGTACACCTCCCGCCCCCCGTATCCCGCGTGCGTCCCAGCGATGGTCCGTCCCCACAGGTCACAGGCGTGGGACCGTCCCGGCGTCCCAACCGGGGGCCGGAGGATCCGGCCTTCGGGGCAGCCGCGCCAGCATGAGCCTGCCGGGTCTTCCGGCGACTCATCAGAGGGGGAACACCAGATGGGACAAAGGACGCTTCTGCGGGGTCTGACCCTCGCCGTGGCAGTGGTCCTGCCCCTGTACGGGCCCACGGTGGTGCAGGCTGCGCAGTCCGCAGCCACCGCCGCGGTCGCCGTCTGCGGGCATACGAGCGCACAGCCCACGCTGCAGCAGGGATCGACGGGGGACGCGGCGGTCGAGGCGCAGTGTCAGCTCAATCTGGCGACGAAGCCGAGCAAGTACACGCCGATCGCGGCGGACGGCTCGTTCGGGCCGGCGTCGGCGGCGCGCGTCAAGGACTTCCAGAGGTGTGCCGGGCTGGGCGTGGACGGTGTGCTCGGCCCGCAGACCTGGGCGGCGCTCAACACCTGGGCCGCACAGCCGCACACCTGCGCCACCCAGGGCACGTCGAGCACCGCGCAGACGACCGTGTGCGGCCACACCGACACGCGGCCGACGCTGCAACAGGGTGCGAAGGGCACCGAGGTCGAGGAGCTCCAGTGCCGGCTGAACCTGGCCATGGAGCCGTTCCACTACGCGCCGCTGACGATCGACGGCGACTTCGGGGGCGGGACCCAGTCCCGCGTCATCGAGCTCCAGCACTGCGCCAACCTCAGTGCCGACGGCGTCGTGGGCCCCAACACCTGGGCGAAGTTGGTGGACTGGTCCAGCCGTAACACGTACTGCACGCCACCGCGCCCCGCCGGCTACCCGATCGACGGCCTCGACACCGCCAAGTACCAGCACCCCGGTGGCGCGCCGATCGACTGGAAGGCCGTGAAGGCCTCGGGCGTCGAGTTCGCGACGGTCAAGGCCACCCGGGGCCTGAACGTCACCGACGAATACCTCGCCACCGACCTCGCCGCGGCCAGGTCCGCGGGGCTGGCCGTCGCGCCGTACCACTTCTACACGGGCACGGCGGCCGACACGGGTCCCGCGCAGGCCGACCGGTTCATCGCCGCGGTGCGGGCCACCGGCTACACCGGGCAGCGCGCGGGCGACCTGCCGCCGATCTTCGACCTGGAACGCATGGACGACGGCAGTGGGCGCTGCCCCACCTACGGCACGGTGACCGACGCCAAGGCCTGGCTCGACAAGGTGGAGACGGCCTTCGGCCGCACGCCGATCATCTACACCCAGAAGTCCTTCCTGGACGACTGCATGGGTTCGACCACCGCGTTCGCCCGGTATCCGCTGCAACTCGCGGACTACCGCCAGTCGATCACCTCGCCGCCGGTGCCGAACGGCTCGACGACCTGGGCGATGTGGCAGTACACCGACGCCGCGCTCTTCCCGGGCATCCACGCTCCTGCGACCGGGGACGTGTTCAACGGCACCCAGGCCGACCTGGACCGGCTGGCCAACCGCACCTCCGGTCTCACCGCTCCGGCGCCCGCCTCGGCCACCAACGCGACTGCCGCCGCGACGAGTTGCTACGGCGGAGCAGTCACGGTCCGCTACGGGGACGTACTCGACTTCGGCCCTTACTGGACCACCAGCCGTTGCATCGACATCAACATGCGCGTCATCAGCGGCACCGCGGACTACCTGAACGTCTGCGTGAAGTTCGCGAAGACCGGCACCTGCAACCGCTGGACGAAGGTCGGCCGGAGCTGGACGACCATCGCCACCGACGTCCTGGACGGCACCAAGTTCACGGTGCCCAACGGCGTGCCCCTGGAGGGCGACGACGCCGTCGTGCAGATCGCCTTCTGACCGCCCCGCCCCCTCAACGAACGGAGACCACCATGGTCCGGAGCAAGGCGTTCGCCTCGGCTCTCTTCGCCACGGCCGCACTGCTGGCAGCGGGCGCCGTCCCCGCCTCCGCACACTCCTCGGCCGCCGCGGTCAGCTGCTACGGCGGCGCCAAGACCCTGACGTACCACTACCAGGCGGCCGCCAAGGAGTACGGCACCTACACCACGTCCTCGCGGTGCAGCGACATCAACATGCGGCTCATCACGGACATCCCGGGGGTGTACCTGGACGCCTGTGTGGTGTTCGTCGACCACACCACCAAATGCAACAACGGCGACGCCTACACCACGCACGGTACCGAGTGGGGAACCGTCGCCACCGACGTCAAGGACGGCACCCACTTCGTCCTGCGCGTGCACGCCTATGACACCGACGCGCAGAACGTGACGTTCCAGATCGCCTACTGATCTCCTCTCCCCCCACCACCGTTCTCCGAAAGGACGATGATGACCTCCTTCAGTCCCATGAACCGCCGGACCATGCTGCGTGGCACGCTCGCCGCCGGTGCCGGCGTCGCGTTCGGGCAGCTGCTCTTCTCGGGTGTCGCACAGGCCTATTCGTGGTCGCGCACCCTGAACGAGGGCGCCACCGGCGCCGACGTGACCGAGCTGCAGATCAGGATCGCGGGCTGGGCGGCGGACAGCGCCAGCCACAGCCGGGTCGGCGTCGACGGGGACTTCGGCCCCGGTACGGCCGCGGCCGTGAAGCGGTTCCAGACGGCGTACGGTCTCACCGCCGACGCCAGCGTCGGGCCCAACACCCAGGCGAAGCTCAACGCGCTGGAGCAGTCGGACGGTTCCACGCTCCACTTCAACTGGTCCGAGTTCGAGGACCAGGCGGCGGGCAACTTCAACGGCGGCAAGGTGAGCGCGGCGCAGGTGAAGGAGAACGTCCGCCGCTGCATGTACAAGCTGGAGGCGCTGCGCAAGAAGCTGGGCGACAAGCCGATCACGGTCAACTCCGGCTTCCGGAGCATCGCGCACAACGCCGACATCGGCGGGGCCAGCGACAGCATGCACCTGTACGGCACCGCGGCCGACCTGGACGTACCCGGCGTGGCCACCAAGACCGTCTACCAGAAGGCGGAGACCTGCGGGTTCTCCGGCCTTGAGAGGTACACAGTCGACCACCAGCACGTCGACAGCCGGGCCGACCTCGGCCGCGACTGGTGGTGGGAGAGCGGCACGGTCTGACGCCGCTTTCGGGGGAGCGGAGCTCCGGGTACCGCCTCGGCGGTACCCGGAGCTCCGGACGTCAGCTCTTCGCCTTCTCCTTCAACGCCGCCTCGCAGGAGGGCCAGTCGTGGAAGTCGTGCCGGGCGCTCCACAGCCGGTGGGCCGCCTTGATGTTCCACTCCGGGTCGAACGCCCGCAGCGGCGTGCCGTCGAGCTCCCGCAGGCGGGCGTCGGAGATCTGGAACACGCCCCAGTTGCGGCTGCCGTTGGTGTTGGGCAGCACCCACAGCGGGTCGAGGAACGAGGCGCAGCGGGCGATGGCCACGGCGGTGTCGGGATCCTCGACGAACACCTCACGGACCCGCTTCGCCACCTCGGCCGGCGACCAGGTCGTCATGCTCACCTTCTGCTCGTAGAGCGCCTTCTTGGTGGCGTCGTCCGCCACGCTGGTGGCCGGCAATCCCGCCAGCACCTGGAACGCGGTCAGCCGGCGCAGGGTCTCCGGCCCGAAATCCCCGTCGATGGCGAGCTTGCCCTTGGCCCGCGCCAACAGGGTCTGGACCTCGCGCACGCACTCGTCGTGCTGCCCCATGGTCACGGACTTGCACGCGCGGGAGTACAGCAGCCTGTCGCCGGCCGCGGGTGGGGTAACGCCGGTGCCGCTGTCGGGCATCCACACGAAGCCGGCCACCAGCACCACCGCGACCACGGCGGCCAGTACCGCCCACCGGGAGGACCATTTCTCGGGCACCCGGGACCGTCGCGGCTTGCCGGTCTCGTCGGGGGCGATCTCCGGCGGGGTGACATCGTCCGGTCCGGGGCTCGGGCTCGCCTGGGCGGGCCCGGCCGCAGGCTCGTCGGGCCCGGGACTCGCCTGCAAGGGCGCAGCAGGTTCGTCCGGTTCCGGTTCCGGGTCGTCCTTGACCGGCACGGCCGGTGCGTCCCGGTCGGTGTCCGCCAGCGCCCACAGCCGGTGGAGTTCGCGAAGTTCCTCCGCGCTGGCGCCGCACACCTTGGCGAAGGCGTGCACCACCCGATAGTCCGCGGGGACGCTGAGTCCGGAGCAGTACCGATGCAGACTGGAACCGCTGACGCCCGCCTCCTTGCCGAGGCGGTCGTAGCCCCGGCGGCTGCGGTCCTTCAGCATCCGAAGGTGGGCGGCGAACTTTTCGGCATGCGGAGAGGCAACCACGCAACCCCCCTTGCTCAAGCCTCTACTGACGGGTAGAAGCTACACCTCGTGAAGGGAGTGTGTGCGTCCTTTCAGTGCCGTAACGCGACCACCAACAGCCTTTCTGTTGACAGTATTTGACAACGAGTCAGCACGAAGACATCACCCCAGGTCCAGCACCACCTTGCCGATCGCCTCCCCGGTCCGCAGCCGCTCGGCGGCCTCCGCCAACCCGTCGTTGCGGGTGCCGGGTCGCCAGGTTGGTGACGGCGGTGCCGAGGCTGATCCGCTCGGTGCTCAGGGCCGCGGCGGTCAGTGTGGTGAACACGTCCCGCCACAGCAACTGCGAGTCGGGGAACCACACTTGATCGAACCCGAGCTCCTCGGCCCGCCGGACGGTCCGCGCCACCCGGTCGGCCCGGTCGCACGGTGGGATCCGCACCCCGATACGCAGCGGGCCGTTGTCCGTGCTCGTGTCGCCAGGAACGCTCATGGACAGGACCCTAGGGACGACCGAGCAGCCGCCAAACGCCATCGGTCCGCTGAGCGATCCGCTCGGCAGGGCCCCGACCATGGCCGTGACTACGCCGATGTCCCGCCCAGCACCTGGATGATCCGTCGGGCCGCCTCCGCCATCGCCTCCCGGCCCACGCTCAGGTACTTGCGCGAGTCGACCGCCTCGGGGTGGGCGGCGAGGAAGTCGCGGATGGCGCCGGTCATGGCGAGGTTGAGGGCGGTGCCGACGTTGACCTTGGCGATGCCGCCCGCAACCGCGGCGGTGAGTTCGTCGTCCGGCACCCCGGAGGAGCCGTGCAGGACGAGGGGGACGTCCAGGGCGGCGGAGAGGCGTTTGATCAGGGCGTGGTCGAGGGTCGCGGTGCGGGTGGTCATCGCGTGCGTGCTGCCGACGGCGACGGCGAGGGCGTCCACGCCGGAGTCGGCGACAAAGGCCCCCGCCTCCACGGGATCGGTACGGGCGCCGGGCGCGTGGGCGTCCAGCGGGGGTTCGCCGGTCTTGCCGCCGACCTGACCCAACTCGGCCTCGATCCACAGCCCTTGGGAGTGCGCCCAGTCGGCGGCGGCCCGGGTCGCGGCGAGGTTGTCGAGGTAGGGCAGTCGGGCCGCGTCGTACATCACCGAGCTGAAGCCGGCGGTCACCGCCTGGCGCAGCAGGTCGTCGCTCTGGACGTGGTCGAGGTGCAACGCGACGGGTACGGAGGCGCGTTCGGCGGCGGCGACGGCCGCGCGGGCGAGCGGGAGGAGGCGACCGTAGCGGAACTTGACGGCGTTCTCGCTGACTTGGAGGACGACGGGCGCCCGCGCGGCCTCGGCGCCGGCGATGACGGCCTCGACGTGTTCCAGCGTGATGATGTTGAAGGCGGGGACGGCGGAGTGTGCGGCGGTGGCGCGGGTGACCAGTTCGCCGGTGGTGACGAGGGGCACGGCTTCTCCTTTCCGATCCTTTCCGAGGGCCGGGTCAGGGGGCGAGGATCACCGAGCGGGTGAGGTGGCGCGGGCTGTCCGGATCGAGGCCCCTGGCCGCGGCGACGGCGACCGCGAGACGCTGGGCGCGGACCAGTTCGGCGAGCGGGTCGAGGCCGCCGGCGACCCACAACCCGCCGGTGGCGCGGACCTGTTCGGCGAGTCCCTCGGGCGCTTCACCGAGCATCCAGGTCGCGGTGCCTTGGGTGGTGATGCTGATGGGGCCGTGCCGGTACTCCATCGCGGGGTAGGCCTCGGTCCAGGCGAGGGAGGCCTCGCGCATCTTCAGTCCGGCCTCGTTGGCGAGGCCCACCGTCCAGCCGCGGCCCAGGAAGGTGAACTGCGTGCAGGCGAGCAGCCCGTCGGGCAGCGGTGTCTCCAGCGCGGTGCGTGCGTCGGCGACGGCGGTGTCGGGGTGCAGGCCGAGGTGGGCGCGGAGCAGGGTCAGCGCGGTGGTCGCGAACCGGGTCTGCACGACGGAGCGTTCGTCCGCGAAGTCGAGGACCACGACGTCGTCGGCGGTCGTCATGACCGGTGTGTGCGGGTCGGCGGTGATCGCGGTGGTGCGGGTGCGGCCCGTCAACTCGCCCAGGAGTTCCAGGACTTCGGTGGTCGTGCCCGATCGGGTGAGGGCGACGACACGGTCGTACGAGCGCCCGTGCGGGTACTCGGAGGCGGCGAAGGCGTCGGTCTCGCCCTGGCCCGCGCCCTCGCGCAGGGCGGCGACGGCCTGCGCCATGAAGTACGAGGTGCCGCAGCCGACGATCGCGACCCGCTCCCCCGGCGCCGGCAGCACCGCGCGGTACCGGGGCGCATCCGCTGCGGCCCGGGTCCAGCACCCGGGCTGGCTGGTCAGCTCGTCCTCGACGTGGGTCATGCCCTACCCCTCCCCAGATATGACTGTTCTTGCAAGATATAGCCAGATTTCGAGCACAATCAAGCATTCGAGCGCACTCCAGGTGCGCTAGGGTCGCCGGAAGATCGGCCACCGGCCGGGGAACAGGTTGAGGAACAGGCCAGAAAACGGAGGGGCCGGATGTCGCGCGACGCCCGCTGGAAGACGCTGCTGGAGCTGCTCGTCGAGCGGGGCCGGCTGGACGTCGAGGAGGTGGCCGTCGAGCTGGAGGTCTCGGCCGCGACGATCCGGCGCGACTTCGACCGGCTCGCCGAGCAGCAGATGCTGGTCCGCACCCGTGGCGGCGCGGTCGTGCACGGGGTGTCGTACGAACTGCCGCTGCGCTACAAGACCGCCCGGCACGCCTCCGAGAAGCAGCGCATCGCGAAGGCCGTCGCGGATCTCGTCGTACCCGGCGAGGCCGTCGGCCTGACCGGCGGGACGACGACCACCGAGGTGGCGCGCGCCCTGGCCGTGCGCGGCGATCTCGGCTCCGGCTCCCCCGCGCTGACCGTCGTCACCAACGCGCTCAACATCGCCAACGAGCTTGCCGTGCGCCCCCAGTTCAAGATCGTGGTGACCGGCGGGGTCGCCCGCCCGCAGTCGTACGAGTTGATCGGGCCGCTCGCCGACGGGGTGCTCGGGCAGATCACCCTCGACGTGGCGGTGCTCGGTGTGGTCGCCTTCGACGTCACGCGCGGCGCCGCCGCGCACGACGAGGCGGAGGCCGCGATCAACCGGATGCTGTGCGAGCGCGCCGAGCGCGTGGTCGTCGCCGCCGACTCCAGCAAGCTGGGGCGGCGGGCGTTCGCCCGGATCTGCGCGGCCGAGGCGGTGGACACGCTCGTCACGGACGCGGCGGCGAGCGCGGACACGGTACGGCGGTTCGAGGAGGCCGGTATCGACGTCCTGGTCGTGTGACTGGCCACAGTCTCTTCCGGCCACCTCGATCCTCGCGCCCGCAAGACCGTTTCCACCTAGGCTGAGAGCGCACTGCGGGTCGGGGGCCAGGGAGGCGGCGATGGGCGCGACGGAGAACGACCAGGACAATCCCGGGGGCGATCGCCGCTATCTGCCGATCGCCGAACACGGGCTGATCGGTGATCTGCGCAGTGTGGCCCTGGTCGGGACCGACGGCACCATCGACTGGTACTGCTGCCCGGCCTTCGACGCGCCGAGCGTCTTCGCGGCGATCCTGGACGCGGAGCGCGGCGGCTCCTTCGAGCTGGCGGCGGCCGTGCCGGCGAAGACGAAGCAGTTCTACTTCCCCGACACCAATGTCCTGATCACCCGCTTCTTCACCGAGGAGGGTGTCGGTGAGGTGCAGGACTTCATGCCGATCGACGGCGACGACGTCGACGCCGATCGGCATCGTCTGATCCGGCGGGTCGTGTGCGTACGCGGCTCCATCCCGTTTCGCGCCCGGGTCGCCCCGCGCTTCGACTACGGCTCCCGCCCGCACACCGTGCGGATGGCCGGCGAGGCGGCCGTCTTCGACACCGACGAGATCTCGCTCGCGCTGACCGCGACCGTGCCGCTGGAGGCCGACGGACTGGACGCACGGGCCGACTTCAAACTCGCCGAGGGCGAGGAGGCCGTCTTCGCGCTGGACCAGGTCGGCCGCGACGTCGAGCCGCGCCGGTGCGCGAAGGCGGAGGCCGAGGCACAGTTCGCCACGACGGTGGACTACTGGCGGCGCTGGTTGTCCGCCTCCAAGTACCGGGGCCGCTGGCGGGAGATGGTGCACCGCTCCGCCCTCACCCTGAAGCTCCTCACCTACGCGCCCACCGGCGCGATCGTGGCCGCCCCGACGACGAGCCTGCCCGAGCAGGTCGGCGGCGAGCGCAACTGGGACTACCGGTACGTGTGGGTGCGCGACGCCGCCTTCTGTGTCTACGCGCTGCTGCGGCTCGGATTCACCGGCGAGGCCGAGGCGTTCATGAAGTTCGTGACCCGGCACATCTCCCCGGGCGACGGCAAGCCGTCAGGACCGCTGCAGATCATGTACGGCATCGACGGCCGCACCGACCTGCCCGAGCTCGAACTCGACCACCTGGAAGGGCATCTGGGCTCCGCGCCGGTCCGGGTCGGCAACGCCGCCGCCGAGCAGCTCCAGCTGGACATCTACGGCGCGCTCATCGACTCGATCTACCTCTACGACAAGTGGGCCAAGCCCGTCTCCAGCGCCCAGTGGGACGACGTGTGCGCGCTGGTGGACTGGGTGTGCGACAACTGGGACCAGCCCGACGAGGGCATCTGGGAGACCCGCGGCGGCCGCAAGAACTTCCTGTACTCGCGGCTGATGTGCTGGGTGGCGATCGAGCGGGCCATCCGCATGGCCAACCGCCGCGGCCTGCCCGCAGATCTGCTGCGCTGGCGCGACTGCCGGGACGCGATCTACCGGCGGATCATGAGCAAGGGCTGGTCCGAGTCCCGCCAGGCCTTCGTGCAGTACGAGGGCAGCGAGGTGCTGGACGCGTCCGTCCTGATGATGCCGCTGACGAAGTTCATCGCGCCCACGGACCCCAAGTGGCTGTCCACGCTGGACGCCCTCACCCACGACCTGGTCTCGGACTCCCTGGTCTACCGCTACGACCCGCTGGCCAGCCCCGACGGGCTGCGCGGCGACGAAGGCACCTTCTCCATATGCTCGTTCTGGTACGTCGAGGCCATGGTCCACGCCGGCCGGATCGACGAGGCACGCCTCGCCTTCGAGAAGATGCTCACGTACGCCAACCATCTGGGCCTGTACGCCGAGGAGATCAGCCAGACCGGTGAGCAACAGGGCAACTTCCCGCAGGCGTTCACGCATCTCGCGCTGATCAGCGCTGCGTTCAACCTGGACCGGGCCCTCGGCTGAGGACCCGGTCGGTTCGGCGGTCGGGGCGGGATGCCGGTCAGGACGGCAGGCCCGCCCAGAAGCCGAGGTTGTGCTCCTTGCCGAAGTCCCGGGAGACCTTGGAGCAGGCCGCCGGGGGCCGGTCGCTCGCCGGTGCGGTGTCGCAGGCGACCAGTGACATCAACTCCCCCGTCTTGGCCCGGTACTTGGGCCAGGCGGGTGTACGGGCGCCGTTGGGATCACCGGAGGCGGCGAAGCGGCCCCAGTAGGTGATCATCTGGTGGGACAGCTCCAGTTGGTCGTCGTCGTAGGGCAGGGTCTGGCCGAGGTAGTCCCAGAGGTAGCCGAGGTCGTCGACGTGGATCGCGCCGCCGAACGGGAAGTTCCTCGCCGTCTCGCTCTTCTGCTGGAGCAGGAAGATCGAGGTGAAGTGCGGGGTGTCGCTCTCGGCGAACTCGTAGGCGTAGGTGGGCACCCACTTCGACAGCGTCGCGATGAGCTGTTGGCGGGTGTAGGAGGTGGAGCCGTTCTGGACGGCGGTCCAGGCCTGGCCCGGCGTCGGGTAGGCGCCGAGCGGGTACTCGGCGAGCACCTTGTCGGCGTTGGCTCCGTAGGCGGAGCGCACGGCGGCCTCGTACTGCGCGGCCGTCATCGGCGTACCGAGGTAGTCGTAGTTCTGGAAGGTGAACAGGCCGCGCTCGCTGTTGGTCTGGCCGAGCATCACGGGTACGCGGTTGAAAGCACCGGTCCGGACGGCGGTGCCGGGGTTGACCGGGAAGGCGGAGCCGCCGAGGGAGGGTGCGACGCCGGCCTGTTTCTGGGCGGTGAGCAGGTCGGTGGCCGACTTGCCGCGCAGACAGGCGAGGACGTCCGAGGTGCCGGCGCAGCCGACGGCTTTCACGAAGGCCTCGCTCTGTGCCTGGCCGGAGGCCGCGGACTGAAGGCTGCAGCCGCCGCTGAGGATGCCGGCGCGGGCGAACAGGCCTTTGGCGGTGGGCGAGGCGAGGTGGTCGCAGACCGAACCGGCGCCGGCGGACTGGCCGGCCACGGTCACGTTCTTCGGGTCGCCGCCGAAGCGGGAGATGTTGCCGTGCACCCAGCGCAGGGCCGCCTGCTGGTCGAGGAGGCCGTAGTTGCCGGGGCCGTCCTTGCTCTCGGCCTGCAGCTGGGGCAGGTTGAGGGTGCCGAGCACGCCGACGCGGTAGTTGACGGTGACGACGATCGCGCCGGTCTGCTCGACGAACTTGCGCGGGTTGGTGTCCTGGCCCGCGCCCCCGGTGAAGCCGCCGCCGTGGATCCAGACCAGGACGGGTGTTCTCGCCCGGGCGCCGTCCGGGACATAGACGTTGAGGGCCAGGCAGTCCTCGGTGGTGATCGTCTTCTCGTAGCCGGGGTCCCAGCCGCTGTTCTGCGCGCACCGGTCGCTGAAGGCGCCGGCGTCGCGCACGCCGGACCACGGGGTGACCGGCTGCGGGGGCTTCCAGCGGTTCACGCCGGCGGCGTCGGCCGCGTAGGGGATGCCCAACCACTCGTCGTAGCCGGTGCGTTGGGCGCCGCGGACCTTGCCGGCGGTGGTCTGTACGGTGGTGGAGACCGGGCGTTCGTGGGTTCCGGTCTGTGTGGAGTGGGCCGCTACGGGGGCCGCGATGCCCAGGCCCAGGAGGCTCACGGTGGTCAGGACGGCGCGGGTTCTGCCGCGCAGGACGGTGATCGCTCTCATTGCTCCTGCTCTCTGCGTGCGGGCTGGCAGGTAGTGCGCTTTGAGGGGCGTGAGGGGCGGAATGGCGCGTTCTGCGACCGTAGATCGGGCGGCATCCTGTGAGCAATATGTGCGACGAGATTGTTCACAGTGACCGGGCCTGTCGGCGTCCGGCCATCGCCGCGTAGCCTCGGCCCCGCCCCACCGCACGTGATCACACCACTGGAGCCCTCATGACGAGCCTCGACGGCATCTCCGGCCCCCTTGCGGACACGCTCGCCGACCGGCCGCCCGCCCTGACGCTCGCGCGGGTGCGGCTGGGGGCGGGCGGCCCGTTGCGCAGTGTGCGGATCGAGGACGGCAGGATCGTCGCGATCGCGGAGGGCGACCTCGGGGACGGCCCGGTGGTCGACCTGGACGGGCGAACCGTGCTGCCGGGCCTGTGGGACGCCCATGTGCATGCCGCGCAGTGGGCCGGCAACCGGCACCGGGCCGACCTGGCCGGCCTGGGGTCCGCGCGGGCGGTGGCGGATGCCGTACGGGCGTACGCGGCCGAACTGCCCGGCGGGGACGTCCTGTTGGGGCAGGGGTTCCGGGACGGGCTGTGGCCCGACGTGCCGCACAAGTCGCTGCTCGACGCGGCGAGTCCGGACCGGCCGGTCGCGCTGATCAGCGCCGATCTGCACGCCGCCTGGCTCAACTCGCCCTGTCTGGCACTGGTCGGGCGCGGCGACCATCCCACGGGCGTCCTGCGGGAGCACGAGTGCTTCGAGGCGATCACCGCGCTGCCCGAGGTGCCCGAGGAAGTGCTCGACCGCTGGGTGGCGGACGCCTGCCGGGACGCGGCCGCGCGCGGTGTCACGGGTTTCATCGACTTCCACTTCTCGGACAATCTCGCCGACTGGAGCCGCCGCGCCGGGAGTTCGCCGCTCCCGGTGCGCGTACGGGCCGCCGTCTACCCCGCGCACCTGGAGGCGGCGATCGAGCGCGGGCTGCGCACCGGTGACGTGCTGCCCGGGACCGGCGGCCTGGTCCAGGTCGGCCCCCTCAAGCTCTTCACCGACGGCTCCCTCAACACGCGGACCGCGCTGTGCTGCGACCCGTACCCCGGCATGGAGGACACCGAGGAGGCGTACGGCATCGAGGAGACGCCGTACGCCGAACTGGTCCGGCTGATGCGGCGCGCCTCCGCGCACGGGATCGAGCCGGCCGTCCACGCGATCGGCGACCGGGCCAACACCCTTGCCCTGGACGCGTTCGAGGCGGTCCGCTGCCGTGGGCGCATCGAGCACGCCCAGTTGCTGTCGGCCGCCGATGTGCCGCGGTTCGCGGAGTTGGGGGTGACGGCGAGTGTGCAGCCCGCGCACGCCACCGACGACCGCGATGTGGCGGACGTGCACTGGGCGGGACGCACCGGGCGGGCCTTCGCCTACGCCGACCTGCTGGCGTCGGGCGCCCGGCTGGAGTTCGGCTCCGACGCCCCCGTCTCGCCGCTCGACCCGTGGCTCGGCATCGCCTCGGCCGTCAGCCGGACGAGCGACGAGCGGGCCGCCTGGCATCCGGAGCAGCGGGTCCCGGTGCGGGCGGCGCTGGCCGCGTCGGCGCTCGGGCGGTCGCTGATCCGGGTCGGCGACGAGGCCGATCTGGTGGTCGTGGACGTGGATCCGCTGGAGGCGGACACGGACACGCTGCGGGAGATGCCGGTGCACGCGACGCTGCTGGCGGGGCGGTGGACGCACGGTCCTTGCTGACGTCTCCTGATGCCGGAGACGGCTCGGGCCTGTCGTCCGTGGCGGCTCGGGCCACCCCTCGCACCTCGGCCCCCGCCAAGGCCTCTGACACCGGATCAGCGTTCAAGCCGAATGAAGGCGACAAGGAAGCTTAGGTGAGGCTAACCTAATCTTCTACGCCCGACCGGGAGGCCGTGCCGTGGACGAGTCGTGCCACTCGCCACCCCCGCGCCGACGGCCCCCGTACGCACCGGGCCCGTGACCGCGAGGGGAAACGATCTGTGAGCAGCGACGCATCCCTGCACACCACGCTCGACGATGTGCTCCACGGGCGCGCGGAGCTGCATCCCGAGCGGGTGGCGCTCGTCGAGGTCACGGACGACAGACGGGCCTGGACCTACCGCCAGCTGGACGAACACGTCCGACGGCGCGCGGCCGAGCTGACCGCCCGCCGGATCTGGCCCGGCGACCGGGTGGTCGTCCAACTCCCGGGTTCCCTGGACCTGTTCGAGGAGTTCTTCGCGCTGCGGCGGATCGGCGCCGTACCCGTCGTCGTGCCGCCCGGGGTGCGCGAGTCGGTGACGCGGGCCGTGAGCCGGTTCACGTCGGCCGCCCAGGCGCCCGGGCCCGACGACCTCGCCCTCCTCCAGCTCACCGGCGACGGAGTGGGCGTCCCACGGCTGGTGCCGCTCGGTGACCGGGAGCTGACGCGCTCGGTCGAGGACAGGGCGATGGTCCTGGGCGTCGGCGAGGACACGGTCCATCTCGCCGCGCTTCCCGAACTGCCCGTCGGCGTACCGGGGTTGCCCGACTGGCTGGCGGTGCTGTGGGCGGGCGGCCGGGTGGTCCTGGCCCCCGGATCCCATCCGGACGCGGCCTTCCCCGTGGTAGCGGCCGAAGGGGTCACCCACACCGCGCTGCCCGCGCACCTCGTCGCAGCATGGACCGAGGCCGCCGGGGTCACCGCGTACGACCTGAGCGGTCTGGAGACCCTGGTGGTCAGTGGCGGAGCCCTCGACGAGCGGCCGGCCCGACGCGTGCGGCCCGCGCTCGGCTGCTCGTTGCGGCAGGTCTTCGGGACGGCGGAGGGCCTGGTCTCCTGGACCCGGCCGGACGACGGACCGGAGGCGTGTCTGACCGGCCGGGGGCGTCCGGTGTCGGCGGCGGACGAGGTGCGGGTCGTCGACGACGCGGGCCGTGAGGTCCCCGACGGCACGAGCGGTCATCTGCTCGGCCGCGGCCCCTCCACGATCCGCGGCTACTGGCGCTCGCCCGAGCACGACGCCGGATTCTTCACCGCCGACGGCTTCCACCGCACCGGGGCGATCGCGCGGGTGACCGACACGGGTCACCTGATCGTCGAGCGGGGGCCGGAGGTGTCCGTCGGTGGTCCGGGCGTGGTCGGGCGCGCCGCCCGCCTGGTCCCGGCGCCGCGCGGCCGACGGCCCCGTCCGCACACTTCCGAAGGGCACACCGAGATGACTCCTCCGATGTTCCCCTACGTCATGCCGACCCCCGCGATGCTGCCCGCCGACCAGACGGGCTGGACCCTCGATCCGGCCAGGGCGGCGCTGCTGGTCCTCAACCTGCAGAACCGGTTCGTGCGGGCGCTGGAGCGGGAGGCCGCCCCGGTCACCGAACTCCTCGCTAACGCACGCCGGTTGGTCGACGGCGCACGGGCCGCCGGAGTGCCCGTGATCCACTCGGTGCCGGCCGGCGACCGGCGTGCCTCCGGCCGGGGTCCCGTCCCGTACGCGAAGCTCGCCGGCCTGTCGGCGGGCGCGGCGGGCGAGGCGTTCGTCCCGCAGGTCGAGCCGCTGGCCGGGGACACCGTCCTGACCGCCCGGAAGTACAGCGCGTTCGCCCGGACCCGACTGGACGGCCGGCTGCGGGAGTTGGAGCGCGACCAGGTGGTGATCCTCGGGCTGTACGCCCGGGCCGGTGTCCTGATGACCGCCGGTGACGCCTGGGCGCAGGATCTGGAGGCGTTCGTCGTGGCCGACGCGGTCGCCGACATGACGCCCGGGAGCCATGAGTTCGCCCTTGAGTGGGTGGCGGACACGTGCGGGGCGGTGACGGCGACGGACCGGGTGGTGGCGGCGTTCGGCACCGAGCACTCCGTGACGGAGGCGGAGGCGGTCTGACCGGCCGCCTCCGCTCCACCCGCCGCTGCCCGGGGGTCGCTACCCGGGTCCGCCTGGTCGGCTCAGACGGACGCCACCCGCCGGGACACCAGCGAGCGGTGGATCTCCCCCGCACGGATCGCGGTCGTCGACAGCAGTGTCGAGGTCAGGCCGTGCGTGTGCTCGGTGCCGCCCTGCAGGTAGATCCCCGCGGTGACGCCCTGCGCCGTCTCCACCCGGTGGTCGCGGCTCACCCGCAGCGCGTCCTCGTCATCCCGCAGACAGACCTTGGCGGCCTCGCCTAGCAGGGAGGTCAGGTCGCGCGGGCGGTAGCCGGTGGCGTGCACCAACACGTCGGCGGAGAGCACCTGTTGTTCGCCGGTGGGCAGGAACTCGACGGCGATGTCGAGCGATCCGTCGTCCCGGGGCACCACGTCACGGATGCGCGAGACGTTGAGGAAGCGCAGCCGTTCGTGGCCGGTGACCTTCTCCTGGTACGCGGTCGCGTACAGGGCCTCGATCAACTCCATGTCGACCACGGAGTAGTTGGTCGAGCGGTGGTAGTCGAAGAGCGACTGCTTCACCTCGGAGGGCGCGACGAAGTACACGTCCACGGCCTCGGGGTCGAAGATGCGGTTGGCGAACGGGCTGTCGTCGGCCGGCGTGTAGCCGTACTTGGCGAAGACCGCGCACACCTCGGCGTCCGGGAAGGAGCGGTGCAGGTAGTCGACCGTCTCGGCCGCGCTCTGCCCCGCGCCCAGCACGACGGCACGGTTCACCGGCGTGCCCTCGGCGGCGAGTTCGGTCACCCGGGGCAGCAACTGGCTGTTGTGCCAGATGCGCTCGGACAGCTCGACGCCGGGCGGCACATGGGGTTCCAGGCCGACCGCCACGCTGATGTCCCGGGCCCGGTAGCTCACCGTCTCGCCGGGGCGCTCCGGATCCCGGCACACCACGTCGAAGTGGGTCACGGTGCCCGACTCGTCGCGGACCGGGTCGACGGCGGCGACGACATGCTCGTACGCCACCAGGTGCCGTACCCGCTCCGCGGCCCACGCGAAGTACTCGTGGAACTCGACCCGCAGCGGGAACAGGGTCTTCTGGTTCAGGAAGTCGATCAGCCGGCCGCGCTCCCGCAGGAAGCACAGGAAGCTGAAGTCGCTGGTCGGATTACGCAGTGTGACAAGGTCCTTGAGAAACGACACCTGCATGGTCGCGTCGTCGATCAACATCCCCCGGTGCCAGCCGAAGCCCGGCTGGCGTTCCAGGAAAAGGGCGTTGAGCCGTTCCTCCGGTGGCAGCCCCGCGTTGTGTTCCTCGATCGCTATGGCGAGAGCGAGATTTGACGGTCCAAAACCGATTCCGAGGACGTCGTAGGTGGTGTCAGATCCCTTGAGCGGTGACTTCACCGTGGCATCGCCTCCCTCAGGCAGCCACATGTTAGATAAGGTTAGCCTAACCTTGCAATGGAGCCGTTGGACGGGAGAACCGCATGCGCGTCGCCATGTTCGGCTACCAGACCTGGGGCCACCGCACCCTCCAGGCCTTGCTGGACTCCGATCACGAGGTCGTTCTCGTGGTCACCCACCCCAAGAGCGACCACGCCTACGAGAAGATCTGGGACGACAGCGTCGCCGAACTCGCCGAGAAGAACGACGTCCCTGTCCTGCTGCGCAACCGCCCGGACGACTCCGAACTCCTCGCGGCCCTGCGCGAGTCGGCGCCGGACATCATCGTGGCCAACAACTGGCGCACCTGGCTGCCCCCGGAGCTGTTCGACCTGCCACCGCACGGCACGCTCAACATCCACGACTCGCTGCTGCCGTCGTACGCCGGCTTCTCGCCGATCATCTGGGCCCTCATCAACGGCGAGGCCCGGGTGGGCGTCACCGCGCACCGGATGAACGGTGAACTCGACGCCGGGGACATCCTGATGCAGCGCTCGGTGGCGGTCGGCCCGACCGACACCGCGACCGACCTGTTCCACCGCACCGTCGACCTGATCAGCCCGATCGTGCGCGAGTCGCTCGACCTGATCGCGGCCGGCCAGGACACGGGCCAGTGGCAGCCGCAGGACCGCAGCCGGGCGACCTTCTTCCACAAGCGGTCGGCCGAGGACAGCCGCATCGACTGGAGTTGGCCGGCGGAACGCCTGGAGCGGCTCATACGCGCCCAGTCCGACCCGTACCCGAACGCGTACACGTTCCATCGCGGCCAGCGCGTCCGGATCGTGTCGGCGGGCGTGTCCGAGGCGTTCTACGGCGGCACGCCGGGCCGGATCTTCATCCGCGAGGGCGACGGCGTGGTCATCGTGGCGGGCGCGGACGCGCACAACGGCCAGTGCCGCGGGCTGCTCGTCCGGCGTGTACGCACCGAGGACGGCACGGAGTTGGCTGCCACGGACTACTTCCGCACGATGGGCGGGTACCTCACGGCACGCCCCTGACCCGACGCCCGCGAGCGGGGCGCCGTCGTACGACGGCGCCCTCCCCCGCATGCCCCAACACCCCTGCGCCCGAAGGCATATGACATCGAGTCAGGCAAGTCAAACGGCCTGAATCCATTGCTAAGGCAAGCCTAACCTTGCTTTACTGGCGGCCTTATGACTCTGCCCACGCCCGGCGAAAAGGGAAGCACCGCCATGTCTAGATCGCTCCGGACCACCCTTCTCAGCATCACCCTGATCGCCGGTCTGGCAGCCTGCGGCTCGGTCAAGGACGACGACAGCGGCTCCTCGACGGACGCGGCGAAGGCCGAAGGCTCCTCCTCAGCCGCCTTCCCGGTGACCATCAAGCACAAGTTCGGGAACACGAAGATCTCCTCGGCGCCGAAGCGGGTCCTGGTGATCGGCAACGGCGGCACCGACGACATCGACGCGCTCTACGCCCTGGGCGTCACCCCGATCGCCGTCTCCAAGGACACCTTCGCCTCCGACGGCGTCTACCCGTGGCTGAAGGGCAAGCTCGACACCAAGAAGACCAAACTCCTCGACACCGTCAACGGCGTCGACTTCGAGGAGGTCGCGGCCCTCCAGCCCGACCTGATCCTCGCCACCTCCGACTTCACCCTCGACAAGGACTACAAGAAGCTCTCCGCGGTGGCCCCGACCATCGGCTACGAGACGGCCTGGGGCCAGCAGACCTGGCAGCAGCACGTCGAGGTGGTCGGCAAGGCCGTCGGCAAGGAGACGCAGGCCGAGCAGGTCGTCAAGGACACCGAGGCGGCCGTCGCCAAGGTGAAGGCGGCCCACCCCGGCCTCGACGGCAAGACCTACAGCCTGTCGATCGGCAACACCCCGGCGAAGATCTACACCATCGCCTCCGAGGAGGACTTCGCCGCCAAGCTGATGAGCGAACTCGGGCTGGGTCTGACCCCGTCGATCAAGAACATCAAGACGGTCAGCGGCAGCCCCACGGGCGAGCTGTCCTTCGAGCAACTCGACAAGCTGGACGCCGACCTCGTGGTCATCGCGTTCACGACGAAGGACCTGCAGAAGGCGTTCGAGTCCAGCACGCTGGTGAAGAACATGTCGGCGCTGAAGAAGGACAACTACTTCGTCACCGACGTCGAGACCATCAGCCAGCTGCGCAGCCCGTCCGCGCTGGGCATCCCGTGGGCGCTGAACAACCTGGAGCCGGGCTTCGCCAAGCTCGACAAGTAGGCCTGCGCAGCGGGCCGGTTGAGCCCGCGACACGGACAGAGGAAGCGGCGGGGCGCATCACGCGCCCCGCCGCTTCCTCGTGTGTCACGCGCCGTCCGTCAGGCGCCGTCCGTCACGCGTCCCGCAGCGCCGAGTCGACCTCCGCCGCCGACATCCCCTCGATCTCCAGGTGGATGGAGGCGACCTGTTCGAGCCGTCCGGGCGTCTCCTCCTCGGCGGACAGCCGCTTGGCCATCCCGCCCGCCGTGAGGGTCGCGAACAGGGCGCGGACGGACACCTCCGAGGTGTCCAGTGCCTCCCGCAGCCGGCTCACGATCACGGTGGCGAGCACCGAGTCGCCGCCGAGCGCGAAGAACCCGTCGTCGAGGCCGACCCGCCCGGTGCCGAGAACATCGCCCCAGATCCGGGCGACCACGTTCTCCAGCGCGGTGCCGGGAGCCCGAGGCTCCAACTCCTCCGCAGACTCCCAGAGTTGCGCCACCGCCCGCCGGTCCAGCTTGCCGTTGGAGGTGAGGGGCAGCTCTCGTACGACGACGATCCGGGCGGGGACCATGTGCGGGGGCAGCACCGTCCGCGCCCACTCCCGCAGGTCGTCCTCGGCCACGTCCTCGGCGGCCACCGTGGCGGCGAGCTGGACGCCCTGCGCCCGCGCCACCCCGGCCACCGCACGCCGAACCGCGGGGTGACCGGCGAGCGCAGCCTCCACCTCGCCGAGTTCGACACGGAACCCGCGCAGCTTCACCTGATGGTCGCGGCGTCCCAGGAACTCCAGGGTGCCGTCCGGCCAGTACCGGGCGAGGTCACCGGTCCGGTACCAGCGAATGCCGTCGACCTCGGCGAACTTCTCGGCGGTGCGCTCCGGATCGCGCCGATAACCGAGCGCCACCCCCGCTCCGCCGATCCACAACTCCCCCGGCACCCAGTCCGGGCAGTCCCGCCCCTGGGCGTCGACGACCCGGCACCGCACATTGCGCAACGGCGTCCCGTAGGGCACCGCCCGCCAGTGCGCGGGGATCTGAGCACCCGTCACCTCGCACACGGTGGAGTGGATCGCGGTCTCCGTGGTCCCGCCCAGGCCGATGAACCGGCAACCCGGCGCCCGCTCGGCGAGCCGCCCGGGCAGATCGGTCCCCACCCAGTCGCCGCCGAGCAACACCGTGCGCAGTCCGGCGAGTTCACCGGGTCCGGTGGCCAGCAGGAGCATGTCGAGCAGCGGGGGCGCGCAGTTGAGGAGCGTGACCTGGTGGGTGCGTACGAGTTCCGCCCACTGCTGTGCTTCGAGCCGGTCGGCCTCCTCGACCAGCACCACGGCCCCGCCCGCGCTCAGCAGCCCGAACAGGTCGTAGACGGAGAGGTCGAAGTCGAGGGCCGAGACGGCCAGGCAGCGGTCCGAAGGGCCCACCGAGAAACGGTCGTTGAGGTCGTCAATGGTGTTCATCGCCGCCCTGTGCGGCACCTCGACGCCCTTGGGCTCGCCGGTCGAGCCCGAGGTGAACAGGACGTAGGCCGCCTGCTCCTCGTCCACCGGCACCGGTTCGGGCAGCGGCTCGGTCGACAGGGCATCGGCGACCGCGAGGATGACGAGGCCCTCCAACGGGCGTCCGTCGGTCAGGGCGAGTCGGAAGCCGGCCGTCGCACGGATGCGGTCGCGGCGGACGGCGGGCTGCTCGACCCCGATCGGTACGTAGGCGGCACCGGCCGCCAGCACGCCCAGGGCGGCGACGATCTGCTCGGGCCCCTTGGGCAGGCTGACCGCGACCGTGTCCCCGGGACTGGTGCCGCGCTCGACCAGAGCGGCGGCGGTGCGCAACGCCCGGTCGGCCAACTCACCGTACGTCAGGGCGTTTTCGCTGCCCCACAGGAGGGCGGGCGCGTCGGTCTGCTCGGCCGCGCGCTCGAAGAACCCCTGGTGCAGGAGCCGGTGGCTGGGCGGTCCGTCGGTCGCGTTCGCGAGGGCACGCACGGCCGACTGCCCGGCGGGCAACAAGGCCGGGACCGGCTCCTCCCAGACGGTGTCGTCGGTGCCGAGCCGCGTGACAAGACCGTGGAAGGCGGCGAACATCGCGTCGATCAGCCCGGCGGGGAACGCGTCCTCCCGGACGTCCCAGTTGACGAGCAGCCCGCCGTCGACCTCGGTCACCTGGGCGTCCAACAGGACCTGCGGCCCCTGAGAGATGATCCAGGCCGGCTTCCCGAAGGAGTGCGTGACGCCGGAGTCGAACAGCTCCCCCAGATTGAGCGCACTGGTGAACACGACCGGGGCCAGGACCTGTTCGCCGTTGTGCCGGGACAGGTCCCGCAGTACCTCGACGCCGGAGTAGTCGGCGTGTGCGGCATCGGTGTGCATACGGTCCTGGAGGCGCCGCGCGTGGTCGGTGAACGAGGTCGGCTCGGCGAGGTCGACGTCCAGCAGTACGGAGCTGGTGAAGTCGCCGACCAGCAGGTCGACGTCGGGGTGGGAGCCGCGGCGGTCGAACATCGGCACGTTCAGCAGGAAGCGCGGCTGACCGCTCCAGGCGGCCAGCACCTCGGCGAAGGCGGTCGCCACGGCCATGGCGGGGGTCAGCCCGTGCCGGTGGGCCCGCGTGGTCAGCCGCTGCTTCTCCTCGGGCGGCAGCCAGTGGTGGCGGCGGGTCACCCGAGTGGGATCGGTGCGCTCCGCCTCGGGCACGAGCGGGAGTTCGGGTGCGGTCGGCAGCTCGGGCACGCGCCTCAGCCACCATTCCTGCGACTGCTCACGGCTCAGCCGCCGCACCTCCCCGCGCTCGGCGAGGTACTCCGGATAGCTGGTACGGATCACGGGCAGCGGCGCGTCTGGCTTCGCGTACAGCGCGGCGAGGTCGGAGAGCAGGACGCGGTAGCTCAGCGCGTCCGCGGCGAGCATGTCGACGTCGACATGCAGCCTCGTCCGGCCGCCGGGCAGCAGGGAGAGCCGGACGAGGAACACCTCACCGGCGGCGACATCCAGCCGAGCGTGGGACGAGGAGTGCCGGGTCGCTTCCAGCGCGACGGCAGCGGCCTCCTCGTCCAGGGCCCGCAGGTCGTCAACGACCGTGACCGGGCGGGTGACTTGCGGCAGGATCTCCTGCCGACCGTCGTCGGTGAAGCGTGCCCGCAGCATCGCGTGCCGCGCCACGAGGGCCACTACGGCGGTGTCGAGCCGTTCCGGGTCCACGTGCGCGCCGTCGAACTCGACGTAGAGGTGCGCGGCGACGGAGCCGAGGTTGGTGTCGTCGCCTCGGCCGATCCAGTAGGCGTGCTGCATGACCGCGAGCGGGAACGGCTCGTCGGGGACCGTGGCCGCGACCGGCGGCGGTGCGGTCGGCGGGGCGGCCGGCTCCGGCACGGCGGCCGCCAGCAGGGACCGCCAGGCGCGCAGGGTCGGTTCCTTCGCCAGGTCGGAGAAGCCGATCCGGACGCCCTGCTTGCGCCAGCCGCCGGCGATCTTCATCAGGGTGATCGAGTCCAGGCCGAAGCCGATGAGGGTGTCGTCCTCACCGGGCGGCGGCTCCTCCGAGCTCAGTGCGTCGGTGACCGAGCGGAGCAACTCGTCGGGGGTCGGGGGGTGCTGGGTCACCGGTTCCTCCGCTGCGGGGGTTGTGCGGGTGTCTGGGGTGTCATCTCGGGGGTCCCTCAGAACTCGTCGTTCTCGAAGTCGTCGATGTCTTCCTGGGTGAGTTCGACCAAGGGGAGGTCGGACGGGGTGAGCCCACCGGCGGGCGAGCCGTCGGCGTGCCGTGCGAGACCGCGCAGGGCGCGTTCCCAGAGGGCGAGCAGGGCGTCCGACTCGGCGGCCGTCAGGAAGGCCTCGGGCCAGGCGGCGGAGACGTGCAGTCGGGTGCCGCCCGCCTCCTCGACGGCGACCGCGTTCAGCTCCAGACCGAAGGCCACGGGCCGGTCGGCGTCCGGCGGGACGCGCAACATCGGAGCCTCGGGCGCCAACTCCCAGGACACCTCGGCGGAGTTGGCCGCACTGAACCGACCCAGGTAGTTGAAGACGAGCTGCGGCTGCGGCAGTTTCTCCAGGTCCGGTGCGGTGTCGGGGTTTAGGTGGCGCAACAGGCCGTAGCCGAGGCCGTGTTCGGGCACCGCCCGCAGCTGCTCCTTGACGCGCTTGAGGGCCGTGCCCACGGCGGGACCCCCGGCGAGCGCGTCGTCGAGGTCGAGCGGGCCAGGGTCGATGCCGACCGGGTGGAAGGTCGTGAACCAGCCCACCGTGGCCGACAGATCCACCCCGTCGGCGATGTCCTCCTCACGCCCGTGCCCCTCCACGCCGACGAGGAGGGATCGTCCCGTCAGGTCCCCGCGCTCCGCCCGCCAGGCCGCCGTGGCCAGGGCGAGGGCGGTGAGCAGTACGTCGGGGACGGCCGCGTGGTAGGCGGCGGGGACGGTCGTCAGGAGGGACGTGGTGATGTCCTCGGGGAGGACGAGACTCCGCTCCCGTACCGTCCGCGCGGTGTCGCGGTCCGGGTCGAGCGCGCGCTCCAGCAGAGGACGCGTGCCCTCCAACGCCTCTGTCCACCATGGCAGTTCACGCAACCGCTCGGGCCTGCGGGCTTCCTCTGCGAGCAGGGTGCTCCAGGTGCGGAAGGAGGTGCCGGTACGCCGGGGCTGCGGGGCCGTCCCGGCACGGACCGCCCCCCAGGCCTCGGCCAGCTCGGTGCCGATGATCCTCCAGGACACGCCGTCCACGACCAGGTGGTGGGCGACGAGGAGCAGTCGGCCGGGGCCGTCGTCGGCCGCCTCGAACCGGACGGCTTGCAGCATGCGGCCGGCGTACGGGTCGAGGCGGGCGGCTGCCGCGGCGAGCTGTGCGTCGAGGTCTTCGCCGGTCGCACGGGTGAGCAGGTCTCCGGCCCGTACCGTCCCCTCGGGCGGCACCACCAGCCGCCGCGCGTCCGTCAGTTGGGCCCGCAGCATGCCGTGGCGATCTACGACGGCCTGGAGTACGGCGGTCAGCGCCTCGTCGGTGAGGTCGGGCGGGGTGGTCAGCAGGACCGCCTGGGCGAGGCCGCCGTAGGAGCCGTCGGGGCCGGCCGTCCAGTGCATGACCGGGGTGAGGTCCAGCTCGCCCACCGGCTCGTCGGCGAGGCCGGACTCGGGGCGCGGCGCGTTTCCTGCCGCCACGGCCAAGCCGGCCGGCGTCGGCGACTGGAAGACCTGCCGGGGGCTGAGAGCGAGGCCCGCCTTGCGGGCGAGGGTGACCAGGCGGATGGAGACGATGCTGTCGCCGCCCAGCTCGAAGAAGTTGTCGTCCACGTCGACGCTCGCAAGTCCGAGGACGCTTGCGAACAGCTCGGTGAGCCGCTCTTCGCGCTCGTTCGCGGGTGCCCGCGTAGCAGTGGTCGCCGTGGTCTCGGGGGCGGGCAGACCGGTGCGGTTCACCTTGCCGGACGGCAGCAGCGGGAAGGCCTCCAGGACGGTGAGCGTGCGCGGGACCATGTGCTCGGGCAGCCGCTCCAGCAGCCAGCCGCGCACTTCGGCACCCACGTCGCCAACTGCCAGGCAGTAACCGGCGAGTTGCTTGACGCCCGGCGCGTCCTCCCGGATCACCACCACAGCCCGCCGCACCGCCGGGTGCTGCTCCAGTACGGCCTCGATCTCCTCCAACTCCACCCGCATACCGCGGATCTTTACCTGGTTGTCGGCCCGGCCGAGGAACTCCAGGGTCCCGTCACGCTGCCAGCGCACCAGGTCACCGGTGCGGTAGAGCCGTTCGCCGGGCGAGCCGAAGGGGTCGGCCACCCAGTGGTCGGCGGTGCGGCGGGGGTCGTTGACATAACCGCGGCCGAGGTAGACACCGCCGGCGTACAGCTCGCCGGGGACACCGACCGGGGTGGGCCGGAGCCGGTCGTCGAGCACGTACAGCCGGGTGTTGCCGTTGGGCCGGCCGATGGAGACGGCGCTGCGCATCGCACCCGTGCGGTAGACAACGTGACTGACGCCGATGGTGGCCTCGGCCGGTCCGTAACCGTGGTACATGATCGCCGAACTCGCGGCCCGGAAACGGGCGAACAGATCGGGCGTGAGCACCTCTCCGCCGCACCACACGTGCTTCAGCGACGAGGCCCGCCGGGCGAACCCGTCCTGTTCCAGGAGGAGATCGAGCATCGAGGAGACCAGGTAGGTGAAGGTCACCCGGTGCCGTTCGACGGTCTCCAGCAGATAGTCGACGTCCCGTTCACCGTCGGGCTCGGCGATCACCACGCGTCCGCCGTGCACCAGCGGCAGGAAGATCTCGTTGATGGAGATGTCGAAGCCGAGCGGCGCCTTGAAGAGTGCGGCGTCGTCGGTGCCGAAGCCGAGCAGCGCGCGCTGCCACAACAGCCGGTGTGCGATGGCCCGGTGACGGATCATCGCCCCCTTCGGTACGCCGGTGGAGCCGGAGGTGTAGATGACGTAGGCGAGCCCCTCGGGGTCGACGACGACGTCGGGAGCGGCCGCGTCCGGCACCGAGCCGCTGAGGTCGACCTCGACCAGAGGCGGGCCACCGGGAGTTGCCGTGTCGCCGACGCGCCCCAGTACCGCGGTCAGCCCGGCGTTGCGGGACACCTCCTCGATCCGGCGGGCCGGCCAGGACGGCTCCAGCGGCACGAAGGCACCGCCCGCCTTGAGGACGGCGACCAGTGCGACCACCATCTCCACCGAGCGTTCGAGATGGATACCGACCCGATGTTCGGGGCCCACGCCGAGCGAAACCAGCGTCGCGGCAAGGGCGTTGGCGCGTGCGCTGAGGTCTGCGTAGGTGAGCGACGGTCCGTCCTCGGTGCCGTACTCCACGGCCATGAGGTGGGGCGTCGCCGCCGCCTGCTCCTCGAACAGTGCGGTCAGGGTGGTGGCGGGCATGGGGTGCGCGGTGTCGTTCCACTCCCCCAGCAGCAACGACCGCTCGTCCGGGGTCAGTACGTCGGCCTCGCCCACCGGGCGGTCCGGCTGCCGGGCCAACTCACCGACCAGCCGCACGAACCGTTCCACCAACGCCCCCGCCGAGTCGGGATCGTAGAGATCGCGACTGAAGACCAGCGCCCCACTGATCCCGCCGGCCTCCGCGCGCTCGAACAGGTGGAAGGCGAGGTCGGTTTTCGCGGTGTAGAAGTCGACCCGCCGCTCGCGCAGCGTCAGACCGGCGAAGTCCCGTGCCTCGTCGGCGGCTTGCTGATGGGCGAGCATCACCTGGAAGAGCGGGTGGCGGCCCATCGAGCGGGTCGGGGCGAGTGCGTCCACCAACTGCTCGAACGGCAGGTCCTGGTGGGCGTAGGCGTCCACGTCGGCCTCGCGCACCCTGGCGAGAAGCGCGCGGAACGTCGGGTCGCCGGAGAGGTCGGTGCGCAGCACCAGCGTGTTGACGAAGAGGCCCACGAGGTCGTCGAGGGCGGCGTCACCGCGTCCGGCGACCGGGGTGCCGAGCGGGATGTCGTCACCCGCGCCGAGCCGGCCGAGCAGGACCGCGAGGGCGGACTGGAGGGCCATGAAGACGGTCCCGCCGGTCTCGGCCGCCAGGTCCCGCAGGCCCGTGTGCACGTCGGCGTCGAGCGTGAAGTCGACGGCGCCTGCCTGATAGCCGGGGACGACGGGGCGTGGCCGGTCGACGGGCAGCTGGAGTTCCTCCGGGAGTCCCTCCAACGCCTGCTGCCAGTAGGCCAGTTGTGTGTCCTGGTCGTCGAGCGACCGCTGCCAGAGCGTGTAGTCGGCGTACTGCACCGGGAGGGGCGGCCAGTTGGGTGCGATCTCTGTGTCAGCCAGTCGGGCTGAGTAGGCGGTCTCCAAGTCCCGCAGCAACGGGTCCGCCGACCAGCCGTCGGTGGCGATGTGGTGGACGAGCAGCAGCAGGACGTGCTCGTCGGGTGCGAGGGCGTACAGCGTTGCACGGATGGGGAGTTCGACGTCCAGCGCGAAGGAGTGGGCGGCCGCCTCGCGCAGGAGAGAGTCGAGTTCCGCCTCGCCGGCGGGTTGCACGGTGAAGGGGACCGTCGCGTTCTGCGGCGGCAGCACGACCTGCCTCGGCGTGCCGTCGTCGTCGGGGAAGACCGTGCGCAGGGACTCGTGGCGGGCCACGACGTCGTTCAGCGCGGCCCGGAGCGCGGTGTGGTCGAGCGAACCGGACAGGTGGATGGCGGTGTGGATGTTGTAGGTCGGGCTCGGGCCCTCGAGCCGGTACAGGAACCAGAGCCTGGCCTGGGCGGAGGACAGGGGGACCGGGTCGGGGCGTCGGGTGGGGCGCAGCGCGGGGCGGCGCTCGGCCGGGGTGCCGAGGAGGGGGGCGAGTTCGGCGGCCGTCGGGGTGTCGAAGACGGCGCGCAGCGGGACGACGGCACCGAGGTCGGCCCGGATCCGGGCGATCAGTCGGGTGGCCAGGACGGAGTGGCCGCCGAGGGCGAAGAAGTCGTCGTGCACGCCGACCGCCGGCAGCCCGAGCAACTCGGCGAGGAGCGCGCAGAGTCGCTCCTCCGCCTCGGTGCGGGGCGCGGTGGCGGTGGTGAGGGCCGCGAGGTCGGGGGCGGGCAGGGCGGCGCGGTCGAGTTTCCCGTTGGGGGTCAACGGCAGCTCGTCCAGGACGACGACAGCGGCGGGCAGCGACTGATCTGGGAGCGTCGCCTTGAGATCCTGCCTGACCTGGAGGGGGTCCAGCCGGGTGCCCGGTCGCGGGACGACGTACGCGACCAATCGCGGCTCCCCGGGCTTGTCCTGACGGACCGTCACCGCGGCCTGGGACACGCCGGGCAGTGCGGCGGTGGCGGCTTCCATCTCGCCGGGCTCAACCCGGAAGCCCCGGATCTTGACCTGGTCGTCGCCCCGGCCGAGGAACTCCAGCGCTCCCTGCGAGGACCAGCGCACGAGGTCGCCGGTGCGGTAGAGGCGGGCGCCGGGCGGGCCGTAGGGGTCGGCGACGAAGCGGCCGGCGGTCAGGCCGGGGCGGTCGAGGTAGCCGCGGGCCAGTTGGGCGCCGCCGAGATACAGCTCGCCGGGGATGCCGGGCGGGACCGGGCGCAGGCTGGCGTCCAGGACCAGGGTGCGGGTGTTCCACACCGGCCGGCCGATCGGTACGGAGCCGGCCGCGGACCCGGTTCCCTCGGCGCACGGCCAGGCGGTGACGTCCACGGCGGCCTCGGTCGGGCCGTAGAGGTTGTGCAGTTCGGTGCCGTCGAGGAGTTGGCCGAAGCGGTCGGCGAGTTCGGTCGGGAGGGCTTCGCCGCTGCAGACCACCCGGCGCAGCACGCCGCGCGTCCGCTCCGCCGCCGGGTCGTCGAGGAAGACGCGCAGCATGGAGGGGACGAAGTGGGCGGTGGTGACCCGCTGTTCGCGGATCAGCTCGGCCAGGTAGGCCGGATCGCGGTGGCCGCCGGGTCGCGCGAGCACCAGGGCCGCGCCGGTGATCATCGGCCAGAAGAACTCCCACACCGACACGTCGAAACTGGCCGGGGTCTTCTGCAACACCCGGTCCTCGGGGCGCAGTCCGTACGTGTCCTGCATCCACAGCAGCCGGTTGACGATCGCGGCGTGCGAGATGACCGCACCCTTGGGACGCCCGGTGGAACCGGAGGTGTAGATGACGTAGGCGGGGTGGGCCGGGCGCAGGGGCTCCAGCCGTTCCTCGTCGGTGAGTTGGGCGGGGGCCAAGGCGGCGAGCCGGCCTCGCACCTCGGGATCGTCGAGCCGCAGGGTCGGTGCCGCGTGCGCGGGCAGGGCGTCGCCGGAGGTGACCACAAGTGCGGGCATGGCGTCCTGGATCATGAACGCCAGTCGCTCGGCGGGGTATCCGGTGTCCAAGGGGACGTAGGCGCCGCCCGCCTTGAGCACGGCGAGGAGCGCGACGACCAGGTCCGGGCCGCGGTCCAGGGCGACGCCGACCAGCCGCTCGGGGCCCACGCCTTGGGCGATCAGGAGGCGGGCGAGGCGGTTGGCGCGAGCGTGCAGTTCGGCGTGGTCGAGTTCGACGGCGTCTGCGACCAGTGCCAGGTCGTCCGGGGTGGCGTGCGCCTGCCGGTCGAGGAGGGCCGTGAGCGTGGTGGCGGGGACGGGATGCTCGGTCGCGTTCCAGTCCGCCAGCACCTGGGCTTCCTCGGCCTCGGTCATCAAAGGCAGCCGGGAGAGGGCGAGTTCGGGCTCATTGAGGGCGGCGGCCAGGAGGGTCTCCAGTTGCCGCAGCAGGCGGTCGACCGTCTCCGGGGTGAAGAGCGAGCTGCGGTAGGTGGCCTCGACGCGCAGGCGGCCGGCGGTGTGGAACGCCTCCAGGGAGAGGTCGAACTGGGTGGTGTCGTTGTGCACGGTCTCCCACTCGGCCGTCACTCCGGGCAGGCGCGGCCCTTCGAGTCCCTGGGTCAGGAAGAGGAGCATGACGTCGAAGTAGACGGCGCGGCCCGGGTGCCGTTCCGGGCGCAGCCGCTCCACCAGCAGGTCGAACGGCATGTCCTGGTGGGCGTACCCGTCGGTGCACAACTGGCGTACCCGCTCGACGAGTTCGGCGAAGCCCGGGTCGCCGTCGAGGTCGGCGCGCAGGGCCAGGGTGTTGCCGAAGTTGCCGATCAGCTTTTCCAGGCCGGGGAGGTCGCGGCTCATCACGGCCGAGCCGACCGGGATGTCGGTGGCGCCGGTGGTGCGGTGCAGCAGGGCGGCGAGGCCGGCGAGGAGCACCATGAAGGGGGTCGCGCCGGCGTTGCGGGCGAAGGCGGTGAGCCGTTCGGTCACGTCGGGCGCGAAGGTGTGGAAGCGGCGGTCGCCGTGCGCGGTGGGCTGCGCGGTGCGGGCGGCGTCGGTGGGCAGGGCGAGCGGGCCGGGCGGCGGGACGAGTGCCGTGCGCCAGTGGTCGAGGTGCTCGGCCAGCCGCTCGTCGGTCCAGGTGTCGCGCTGCCAGTGCGCGAAGTCGGCGTACTGGACGGGCAGGGGTTCGAGGTCGGCGGCCTCGCCGGTCGCCGTCGCCCGGTACAGCGCGCCCAGGTCACGGGAGAGGGCATTGAACGTGCCCCCGTCCCAGGCGATGTGATGAACCGTCAGAACGAGGGTGTGGTCCTGTTCCGCACGGCGGACGAGCAGGGCACGCAGGGGGTGGTCGGCGGCGAGGTCGAACGGCGTCGCCGAGGCGGCCCGGGCGAGCACCCCGGCCCTGCGATCCTGCTCCTCCTCGGGCAGCCCCCACAGGTTCGCGGTCTCGAACGCCACCTCCGGGCGCGCGTCGACCACCTGCTCCGGCGTTCCGTCGTCCAGCGCCGGGTAACGGGTGCGCAGCACCTCGTGCCGGTCGACCAGACCCTGCAGGGCGGTCCGCAGCGCGCTCGCGTCGAGCGGGCCGCGCAGCCGGATGGCCAGGCACACGTTGTAGGCGGGGCTGGCCGGGTCGAGCTGTTGGAGCAGCCACATCCGGGACTGGGCGTACGACAGCGGGAGGTTCCCGGCGTCGGCGGGGCGGCGCGGGATCCGTTCCGAGCGGGCGGGGGCATCGGCCAGACCGGCGTTCTCCAGCCTGCGGCGCAGCAGTTCACGCTTGCGCGCCGCGAGGTCGCCGGGGGCGGCTGTGGGTGTCTCCGTCACAGCTCTCCGCCTTTCAGGAGCAGTTCGAGTGCGGTCGCCCAGGCGTCGGCCAGCCGCTGGATCTCCGCCTCGGCGAAGAGCCGCTCCGGCCACTGCCAGCAGACGCTCAGTTCCTCGTCGGCGATCACCGCGTCGACGACCAGCGGGTACGGGGCCGCCATGCCCGGGTCGGCGCCGCTGCCCATGGCGCCGGTCTCGGGGGCGCTGGTGAACACGGCGCTGTCCCGGCGCTCGCCCATGGTCATCCGGCCCAGGTAGTTGAACTCGATCTGGGGCTGCGGGAGTTCGGCCAGTGAGGCGGCGGTGTCGGGGTTGAGGTAGTGCAGCAGCCCGTATCCGATCCCCTTGTCGGGGAGCGCGACCAGCTGATCGCCGATGCGCCGGACCTGGTCCGGGCCGGGTCCATCACCCGGGTCGAGTCGGACGGGGAAGACGCTGGTGAACCAGCCGAGGGTGCCGGACAGGTCGGCGTCGGGCAGGAGTTGCTCCTCGCGGCCGTGGCCCTCCAGGGCGATCAGGAGCGAGGTGTCCCCGTCCGGTGCCGGGCGGCCGAGCGCGCGCCGCCAGTCCGGGACCGCGAGCGTCAGCGCGGTCAGCAGCGCTTCCTGGACGGGGGCGGCGGTCAGCGGGCCGGTGAGGCCGGGGCCGAGAGTGGTCCACAGCCGCTGGATCGTTGCCCTGGTGTCCAGGGACGGGTCCAGCGCGGCAGAGCCGAGGGACGGCTCGGGTCGGTCCAACATGCCTTGCCACAGCGGGAGTTCGGCCGTGCGCCGGGGTGACTGTGCCTCCGTCCGCAGAGCTTCGGCCCACTCCTTGAAGGACGTACCGGGTGGCGCGAGCGGTGATCCGTCCCACGCGCCGGCGAGTTCGGCCACGAGCACGCCCCACGAGGCGGCATCGGTGACCAGGTGGTGCAGCACGACCAACAGCCGTCCCTCGCGGCCCTCTCCGGGGTCGAACCACAGGAACCGGGCCACTGCCCCGGCCGCCGGGTCGAGTTCGGCGACCAGTTCGTCGAACGCCTCGGGGACCAGCGTCCCGACAGCCGTGTGGTCGAGGCGCTCGGCGTCGATCCGCCGCACGCAGTCGGCGGCGCGGGCCGTGCCGGCGGGCGCGGCGCGGAGGCTCCAGGTCCCGTCGTCGGCCTGGGCGAAGGACGCCCGCAGGAGGTCGTGCCGGTCCAGGACGGTCTGGACGGTGCGGTGCAGCCCGTCGAGGTCCATGCCGGCCGGCGTCCGGAGGAACCGGGCCTGGCTGAGCGCTCGGAACGGGCCGCCCTGCCCGATGAGCCACGTCAGCATCGGGGTGAGCGGGATCTCGCCGGTCCCGGCGTCCGGGTCGGCCGTGCGGCGCCGGAGGCCGGCACCAGTACCGGCACGCTCGGCGAGTCCCGCGACCGTGGGCTGCTCGAAGACGTCCCTCGGAGAGATCCCCAGCCCGGCGGCGCGTGCCTGGGAGACCAGGCGCATCGACACGATGCTGTCGCCGCCCAGGACGAAGAAGCTGTCGTGCACGCCGACCGTGTCCAGCCCGAGCACGTCGGCGAAGAGCGCGGCGAGCCGTTCCTCGACCGGGTTGCGCGGCGGCTGCGCCGCGGGTCCGGCGGACCGGGTCGGAGCCGGGAGCGCGGCGGTGTCCAGCTTGCCGTTGAGGGTGAGCGGGAAGCCGTCGACCGTGACGAAGGCGGACGGGACCATGTAGTCGGGGAGTACGGCGGCCACGTCCCGGCGCAACAGCTCGGCCGTGTCTTCGGCGGCCGAAACGCCGGAACCATCGGACGCCTCCGGGAGAACCGGCGTATCCGACGCGTCCGTGAGCACCACGTACGCCACCAGTCGCCGCACTCCAGGCGTGTCCTCCCGGACGACGACCGCGGCCCGCTCCACCAGCTCGTGGCCCAGCAGCACCACCTCGATCTCGCCGGGCTCGATCCGGTAGCCCCTGATCTTCACCTGGTCGTCGATCCGGCCCAGGCACTCCACCAGACCGTCCTCGGTCCAGCGGGCGATGTCGCCGGTTCGGTACATGCGGGCGCCCGGTCGGTCGGTGAACGGGTCGGCGACGAAGCGGCTCGCGGTGGCGCCGGGGCGGCCGAGGTAGCCGCGGGCCAGGCCCTCGCCGGCGATGTACAGCTCGCCGTCGACTCCGGTGGGCACGGGGTTGAGGTGTCCGTCGAGGACGTACAGGGTGCCGCCGGCCACCGGGCGGCCGATCGCGGGCCGGTCGCTGAGCGCGAGGTCGCAGTTCGCCGAGTCGACGGTGCATTCGGTGGGGCCGTAGAGATTGTGGGCGGCCAGTCCCTCGGTGGCGCGCAGGGTGCGCCACAAGTCCGGTGGTACGGCCTCGCCGCCGACGCCGAGCACCTTCAACTCGGCCTGCCAGTCGCCGCCTTGGGCGACCACCTCGGCGAGCAGGGACGGCGACAGCTCGATGAACTCGATGCCGTGTTCGGCGAGGAAGGCGCGCAGCGCGTCGGGGTCGCGGCGGACGTCCTCGGGTACGAGGTGCAGTTCGTGTCCGGCGAACATCCACAGCATCGGCTGCCAGGACGCGTCGAAGGCGGTCGGCCAGGCGTGTCCCACCCGGAGCGGCCGGCCGCCGACCGCCGCGCGGGCCGGGGTGTGCAGGGCCGCGTTGTGGGCGGCGAAGAGGTTGGCGATGGCTCGCTGCGGGATCACGACGGCCTTGGGGCGCCCGGTGGAGCCGGAGGTGTAGATGACGTAGGCGGGGTGTTCGGGGTGCACCGGCGCCGACCGTTCGGCGTCGGTGAGATCGGTGTCGTCCGTGGCGCCGAGGCGCCGCCGGACACCGAGGTCGTCGAGCAGGAGCAGCGGCACGCCGACGAGGGCGTCCAGGTCGGGCACGGTGTCCTCGGTGGCCAGCAGCGCGACCGGACGGGAGTCGGCGAGCATCCCGGCGATCCGCTCTCCGGGCCACGCCGGATCCAGCGGCAGATAGGCCGCACCGGCCTTCTGCACCGCGAGGAGGGCAGTGAGTGTGTCCGGGGTCGGGGGCAGCGCCAATGCGACGAACCGCTCCGGCCCCGCCCCCGACTCGACCAGAACCCGGGCGAGTCGGTTGGCCCGGGAGTTCAGCTCGGCGAAGGTCAGCCGCTCCCCGGCCCCGACCACTGCGACCGCGTCGGGCGTACGGGCGGCCTGCGCCTCCAACGCCTCCGGCAGGGTGGCGTACGGCGCGGGCAGCCGCTCTCCGATGCCCGCCGCCAACAGCCCGGCCCGCTCCTCGGGCGCGAGGACGTCCAGCGCGGCCAGCGGGGTGTCGGGCGCCGAGACGGTCGTACGGAGGAGCCGCTCGAAGCGGGCGGCCAGTTCCTCGACCGCCGGGCGCTCGTAGCAGTCGGGGCGGAACTCGAAGACGACGCCGAGCTGTTGCTCGGCGAGCACGGCCAGGGTCAGCGGATAGTGCGTGGCGCCGGCGCCCTTGACGTCGACGATCCGCAGGCCGGACTGCGCCTCGGCCTCGGCCACCGCCTCCTGGTCGATGGGGTAGTTCTCGAAGACCAGCAGCGTGTCGAAGAGGTCGCCCGCGCCGGCGAGGCGCTGGATCTCGGTGAGGCCCAGGTGCTGATGGCCCATCAACCGGGCCTGCTCGTCCTGGAGTCGGCGCAGGAACGCGCCCGCCGCCTCACCCGGCGGCACGGCGACCCGGACGGGCACGGTGTTGATGAAGAGGCCGATCATGGACTCGGCACCGGCCAGTTCGGCAGGTCGCCCGGCGACGGTCGCGCCGAACACCACGTCGCCCCGGCCGGTCAGCCGGGCCAGCAGCAGGGCCCACAGCCCCTGCACCACGGTGTTGACCGTGACGCCCCTGCGCCTCGCCAACTCCTCGACCTGGCCGGTGAGTTCCTCGGACAGGCGCAGGGTGTGCAGTTCGGGCGTGACCGGTACCAGGCCCGCGGTGGCGGATGAGAGCAGCGTCGGTGTGGCCCCGGCGAGGGCCTCCCGCCAGGCGCGCGTCGACGCGTCGCGGTCCCTGGAGGCCAGCCAGGCAAGGAAGTCGCGGTACGGGCGGACGGCGGGCAAGGGCGCGGCGCGGCCGGGGGCGAGCTGGGCCGCGTAGAGCTGGAGAAGTTCGCGGACGAGCAACGGGATCGACCAACCGTCCAGCAGGAGGTGGTGGTTGGTGAGGATCAGCAGTCGGCGGTCGTCGCCTCGGTCGACCAGGGTGAGGCGCAGGAGCGGCGGATCCGTGAGGTCGAAGCGGGCGGTGGCGTCGGCGGTGGCCAGGAGGGCCACCTCGGACTCCCCGCTCGCACCGGCCTCCTTCCAGTCGACGGCGACCTGCTTGAGGACGACCTGGACCGGTTCGTCGAGATCTTCGTGGAGGAAGGCGCTGCGCAGGTTGGCGTGCCGGGCGTAGAGCTCCTCGGCGGCGGTGCGCAGCAGTTCGGGGCGGAGCGGTCCCTCGATCTCCACCAGGGTCTGCATGGTGTAGACGTCCTGGGCGCCCTCGTCGAACAGGGCGTGGAACAGCAGTCCCTGCTGGAGCGGGGACAGCGGCAGGACGTCCTCGACCAGGGAACCGTCGTCCCCGGGCTCCTTGCTCATCGACTCCTCCACCTGGCCTTGACGTTGTCGAGCTGCGTCGAGCTGAGCGACACGAGCGGTGCGGCGGTCGCGGTGAACTCCTCCTGCGGGGACCCGGATTCGTCCCCCACGGCCTCGGCGAGACCGGCGGGGGTGCGCCGGGTGAACACGTCCCGGGGTGAGAGTCCGAGTCCCGCCCGGCGGGCCCGGTCGGCCAGCCGGACCGAGACGATGCTGTCTCCGCCGAGTTCGAAGAAGTCGTCGTGGACGCCGACCCGTTCGAGGCCGAGCACCTCGGCGAAGAGTCCGCACAGCACCTTCTCCGGTTCGGTGCGCGGCGGTTCGAAGGTGCTCGCCTCGGTGAAGTCGGGGGCGGGCAGGGCGCGGCGGTCCAGTTTGCCGCTGGGGGTGAGCGGCAGGGCGTCGAGGAGGACGACGGCGGACGGTACGAGGTGGGCGGGCAGCCGCTCGGCCAGTGCCCGGCGCAGGGCCAGGGCATCGGGAGCGGTGTCGGGATCAGCGGCGGACGCCGGTACGACGTACGCCACCAACCGCCGCGCCCCCGGCCCGTCCTCCCTCGCCACGACCGCGGCCCGGCCCACTCCCGGAAGTGCGCGGGCGGCCGCCTCGATCTCGCCGGGCTCCACCCGGAAGCCTCTGATCTTGACCTGGTCGTCGGCGCGGCCGAGGAACTCGACGGTGCCGTCGGCGCGTTGGCGGGCCAGGTCGCCGGTGCGGTAGAGGCGGCTGCCGGGCGGGCCGAAGGGGTCGGCGACGAAGCGCTCGGCGGTGCGGCCGGGTTGGTTCAGGTAGCCGCGGGCCAGTCCGTCTCCGGCGAGGTACAGCTCGCCGGTGCCGCCGACCGGGACCGGCCGCAGGAACGGATCGAGGACGTGGGCGCGGGTGTTGGCGATGGGCTGCCCGAGCGGGACCGGTCCGTCGCCGCCGTCGTAGGCGTGCATCAGGCTGTCGCCGGCCGCTTCGGAGCAGCCGTACAGGTTCACCAGGCCGGCCTGCGGCCAGCGTCGGGTGACGGTCTCGGCGAGTTCGGCGGAGAGCGGTTCGCCGCTGGCGATCCAGGTGCGGACGGAGGCGAAGCTGTCCGGCGGGGCGGATTCGACCAGCGTGGAGTAGAGACTGGGGACGGCGGTGAGCACGGTGGCGCGGCTCCGGTCCGTGACCGCCGCGAGGGCGGCCGGGTCGCCGGTCGCGTCGTCGTCGACGAGCGCCACGGCGTCCCCGATGACCAACGCGCCGAGCAGCTCGGTCAGTCCGTCGATGAAGCTGATCGGGCTCTTGGCGAGCCGTACTCCCGGGGTGCCGTCCTCCTGCAACTCCCGTCCCCAGGCGAGCCGGTTGGCGAGCGCGCGCTGGGTACCGAGTACGCCCTTGGGGCGGCCGGAGGAACCGGAGGTGAAGATGACGTACGCGGGGTTCTCGGGCGACAGCGGCGGACGCGGTCCTCGTACGCCGGTCGACGCGTCCGGGGTGCACACCAAGTCCTGGGCGATGCCGAGCTCTTGAGCCGTTCTCGGCTCGCAGATGACCAGCCTGGGCGTGGCGTCGCCGAGCATCAGGGCGATGCGGTCCGCCGGGTAGCCCGGGTCCACGGGCATGCAGGCGGCGCCGGCCTTGAGGACCGCGAGGAGTGCGGTGACCAGGTCGGGGCCTCGGTACAGCGCGACGGCGACCACGGACTCGGGGCCGGCTCCGCGAGCGGTCACCGCTGCGGCCAACCGGTCGGCGCGGGCGTTGAGTTCGGCGTAGGTGAGGGTCGTGTCGCCGTGCAGTACGGCCGGTGCGTCGGGGGTGCGGGCGGCCTGTTCCTCGAAGAGGGCGCGGACCGCGGGGTGGGTCAGGGGGCGGGCGGTGTCCGCGGCGGGCTGCTCGTCCTGGTCCGGCAGGGAGAGCTGGGCGACAGGTCGCTCGGGGTGGTGGGTGAAGTCGTCGAGCAGTTGGAGGAGTTGCTCGGCGACGCGCACGATCGCGGCGTGGTCCAGGGCGCTCGGCTGGTGGCTGAACGTCAGGGTGAGACCCGGTCCTGGCAGCGCGGTGAGGGCCAGTGGGTAGTGGGTGGCGTCGCGGACGGAGACGTCCGTCATGCGCAGTCCGTCGAGGGCGCGGGCGATGCCGTCGTCGTCGATCGGATAGCTCTCGAAGACCAGCAGGGTGTCGAAGAGCACGGTGTGTCCGGCGGCGCGCTGGATGTCGGCGAGGCCGAGGTGCCGGTGGTCCAGCAGGGCGGACTGCTCGGTCTGGACCCGTCGGAGCAGGTCGGCGAGCGGCTCCGCGGGGCGCAACCGGACGCGTACGGGCAGGGTGTTGATGAAGAGGCCGACCATCGACTCGATGCCGGGCACGTCGGCGTCGCGGCCCGAGACGGTGGCACCCAGGACCACGTCCGTGCGGCCGGTCAGGCGCGCGAGCAGAACGGCCCACAGACCTTGGAGCACGCTGCTGACGGTCAGTCCGTGGGCGCGGGCGGCGGTGGTCAGGGCCGTGGTGTCCCGCTCGGGGAGTTCCAGGACGTACCGCTCGGGCAGCCCGGCCGGTTCACCCTGAGCCTCGGGTGCGATGAGTGACGGTTCGTCGAGTCCCGCCAGGGCGGCGGCCCATGCCGTGCGTGCGGCCTCGGGGTCCTGGCGGGCGAGCCAGGCCAGGTAGTCGCGGTAGGGCCGGCCGCGGGGCAGCACGGTGGGGTCGCCGGCCGAGGTGTACAGCTGGAACAACTCCCGCACCAGGACGGGTGCGGACCAGCCGTCCCAGAGCAAGTGGTGGGAGGAGACGACCAGTCGGTGGTCGCGCTCGCCGAACACGACGAGCCGGAACCGCAGCAGGGGCGGGCGGGCCAGGTCGAAGCGTTCGTCGAGGTCCGCCGCCAGGAGCCGGTCGAAGGCCGCGTCCCGCTCCGGGCCCGGCAGGGCGGACACGTCGGTCATGGCCCAGGGGACGCGTACCTCGCTCCTGACCACCTGCACCGGGCGGCCGGAGCGCTGGGTGCGGAACGCGGCGCGCAGGTTGGCGTGCCGGGCGACCAGCGCCTCGGCGGCGGTGCGCATCCGGTCGGGGTCCAGGGGGCCGTCGAGGCGGATGGTGAGCTGCCCGGTGTAGACGTCCTGGGCGTGATCGTCGTAGAGCGCGTGGAAGACCATTCCCTCCTGCATCGGCGACAGGGGGAGTACGTCCTCCACGCCCGGGCGGGCCGCCATCAGGCCTCGGTCCGGCTCATGGCCTCGGCCAGGCTGCGCGGGCGCATGTCCGTCCAGTGCTGTTCGATGTGTTCCAGGCAGGTGGCCCTGGTGTCGGGGCCGTGGACGGCGGTCCAGCCGGCCGGGACGGGCACGAAGTCCGGCCAGAGGGAGTACTGGCCCTCGTCGTTGACCAGCACGTGGAAGACGCCGTTCTCGTCGTCGAACGGGTTGGCCATGGCTCAGTTCCTCTCCTGGTGCGGGGCGGGGAAGGCGCCGGAGAACTGGTCCGGCGCGCCGGGCACCGGCTCGGCCGGGTCGGCCCCGAGTTTGACGATGCGGTTGGCCTTGTCGACGTGGACCACCCGGGGTTCGTGGGTGGCCCGTTCGAGCTCGTCGAGCGCGGCGAAGGACATGATGATCACGAGGTGACCGGGGTGGACGAGGTGGGCGGCGGCCCCGTTGATCCCGATGACGCCGCTGCCGCGTTCCCCGGTGATGGCGTAGGTGGTGAGCCGGGCGCCGTTGTCGATGTCGACCACCTGGACCACTTCGCCCTCGACGATGTCGGCGGCTTCCATGAGGTCCTGATCGATCGTCAGGGATCCCACGTAGTGCAGATCGGCCTGCGTCACGGTGGCTCGATGGATCTTTCCATTGAGAAGGGTGCGCTGCACCGGTGCCCCCTGGAGTAGATACTTAGGTGAGGCTAACCTAATTTAAGATCGGCGGGCGGGGAAGAACGACTGCGGAAGAACTCCAGAAGCAGCCGGTTCACTTCGTCCGGGCGCTCCAGGTAGCCGTAGTGGCCGCAGTCCTTGATCTCCCGGTAGGTGGCGGACGGGATGGCGTCGGCGACCTCGCGGGCGAGGTGCGGGGGCAGGACGAGGTCGTCGGCGAAGCCGAGGACCAGGCAGGGCGTGGTGATTCCGCGGTAGGCGTCGAGCCGCCCGGGCGGGACGGTCAGGTCGAGTTGGGCCCGGGCGCCGGGGCCCGAGGCCGGCGGCGAGAACTCGAACAGCTCCAGCCAGTCCTGGATCCGCCGGTCGTCGTCGAGGGTCGCCGGGGACAGGTTCTGCAGGGCCCGCACCCAGGCCGAGTAGACGGGCGGCAGCTCCGACTCGCCGTCGTACAGGGCGCGTTCGGCCTCCCGCATGGCGGCACGCAGGACGTCCGTACGGCCACGGGTGGCCATCAGGACGCCCTGGACGGCCAGTTCGGGCCGGGCGAGGAGCAACTCCTGGACGACGTACGCCCCCATGGAGACGCCGACGAAGCGGCACGGGCCGAGGCCGAGGTGCTCGACGAGCCCGGCGGTGTCGGCCACCAGGTCGTCGATCGTGAACCCCTCGGGGCACTCGTCGGTCGGCGGGATGCCCCGGTTGTCGAAGGTGACGACCCGGTGGCCGGCCGCCACCAGGTCGGGCACCTGATGGAGGTGCCAGGACCGGCCGCGGGCGCCCTGGCCCATCACCAGGACCACGGGGTCGCCGTGGCCCTCATCGTCGTAGTGGAGTCGGATTCCGTTGACCTGCGCGCTCGGCACGGGTCCCTCCTGAGTCAGTCGGCCGCCGGGGAGACCTCGGGGGACGGCGCGGGTTCGGTGGCGGCCGGTCCCTGCAGGCTGGCTTTGCGCAGGCCCGGCACGGCCAGCGCGACCGTGGCCACCCCGGCGAGACACACCACTCCCCCGACCACCGCGGCACCGGCCGACGAGCCCAACGCCCGGGCGACCAGGCCGGCTTCCAGGTTGCCCACGGAGGGTCCGGCGGTGGCCTGGGCGAGCCAGAGGCTGCCGACCCGGCCCTGGAGCCGGTCCGGCGTGTAGTGCTGGAGCAGCGCCCGGCGCAGGATCTCCGAGGCGGTGTCACCGAGGCCCGCCAGGGCCAGGAAGGCCAGCGCGAGCCACAGGTTGGGGCTCAGGCCGAAGCAGGTGATCGCCAGGCCCCACACCGCGACCGCGCCGATCAGCGCCCGCCCGGTGTGATGGATCCGGCCGGTCCAGCCACTGGTCAGCGCGCCGCAGAACGAGCCGACGGCGGGAGCGGTGTAGAGCAGTCCGACGGTGGACGGGCCGCCGCCGAAGTGCTCGGTGCCGAGTTCGGGGAAGAGGGCGTACGGCATGGCGAAGACCATGGCGCAGACGTCGATGAGCAGCAGTCCGGCGACGACTTGGTTTCCGCGCAGGAAGTGCAGGCCCTCCGCCATGGCCTTCAGCGGATGCTGTGCCTCGCCCGAGCCCTCGGGCGGCATCGCGGGCAGCGGCGCGAGGAGCGCGAGTCCTACGACGTAGACGGCCGCGTCGATCGCGAAGCACCAGGCCAGGCCCGGTCCCGCCGCGATCAGGCCGGCGAGCGAGGGGCCCGCCATGCCGCCCAGTTGGGCGGTCAGGGTGGTCAGGGCGCCCGCCGCGGCCAGTTGACTCTTGGGCACCAGACTCGGTGTGGCGGCCATCATCGCGGGGCCGCCGAGGCCGGCGCTGCCGCCGGCCAGGACGGCCGCCACGAAGACGAACCACACGTGCGGGTCGGGCAGAGCCGCGTTCACCGCGAGTCCGGTGACCACGACCGCGGTCACGGCCCGGGTGACGAGCACGACCCGGCGCCGGTCGGCCCGGTCGGCGAGCAGACCGCCCGCGAGCAGGCCGACCAGCAGGGACATGCCCAGCACCAGACTCATCAGGCCGACCTGGACCGTGGATCCGGTCAGCTCGTAGATCTGGAGGCTCGCCGCCACCGAGGTGAGCTGGGTGCCCACCATGGAGATCGCCTGGGTGGCGAACACCAGCCGGAAGTCCCTGCTCGACCGCAGCGGTGCTACGTCGACGACCATTTCTCCGAGGCGCACGCGAGCCCCTAACCCTGGAGTGACGGAACGGCGAGCGGCGCCGGCTGGGCGGGGACGACGTAGGGGGCGACGCTGCGCAGTTTCTCGCAGGTCTCCTCCAACTCCCGTTCCGGCGTGGACCCGGCGAGGATGCCGGCGCCGGCCCGCAGCCAGGTGCGGCCGTCCTCCTCGAAGAGGCTGCGCAGCACCAGGGCCGCGTCCAGCGCCCCGTCGCTGCTCGCCGCGAGGACCGCGCCGCTGTAGATGCCGCGGGGGCCGCTCTCCAGTCGGCTGATGCAGTCGTAGGCGGGGAGTTTGGGGATGCCCGAGGCGGTGACCGCCGGGAAGACGGCGCGCAGGACGTCCCAGGCGGTGGCGTCGTCGGCGAGCAGTCCGTGCACGCTGGAGCCCAGGTGCTGGACGCTGCCGCGCTGGCGCACGCTGAGCAGGTCGCGCACCGAGACGGTGCCCGGCCGGCAGACGGTGGCCATCTCCTCCTCCGCGAGTTTCACGGACAGGACGTGCTCGGAGATCTCCTTCGGATCGGCGAGGAGTTCGGCGCGCAGCCGCTCGTCCTCCGCTCCGCCGAGCCCGCGGGCCCGGGTGCCGGCGAGGGGCTGGGTGACGACCTCGCCGTCCGCGCTCACCTCGGCGACGGTCTCGGGGCTGAAGCCGGCGACGCGCCGGCCGCCCAGGTTCACCAGGAAGGAGCGGGCCGGGGTGTTGTGCGACCGGCCGTGCACATAGGTGGCGACGAAGTCGACCGGGAAGGGCACGGGGACCGAGCGGGAGAGGATGACCTTCTGCAGGTCTCTCGACGTGCGGATCTCCTCGATGGCGCGGGCCACGATCTGCGGGTAGCCGCCCGCGCTGTCCGCCACGTCGATCGGGCGGGCCTCGACGGCGGGCCGGTCGACGGGCTCGGCGAGCAGGGTCAGCAGGGCGTCCAGGGTCTCCTGGTCCGCGCTGCGCACCAGCACGCCGCCCTGACGGAACCTCACTTCGCTGTGCGGGACGACCAGTTGGAGCAGATCGGTGTCACCGGCCCGCTCGGGGCGGTCGGTGTGCAGGTGGGAGAACTCGAAGGCCATCCAGCCGTACGCGTTCCAGTCCTGGATGTCCATCTCCGCCAGTTTCTCCCTGACTTGGCGGAGTGGGTGCGGTCCCAGTGGGGCCTTGGTCTCATCGGCGAGCCATCTGCGGCGGATTCCGGAGCGAGCGACCGCTACCTCACCGAGCACACCGCCGGCGAAGCAGAAGTCACCCTCCCGTTCGTAGACCACGTACTGGTCGAACAAGCCCGACTCCGCCAGTGCCGCGGTCAACAGGAGGGGGTCACCCGGCAGTTCCGTCTCCGCGCTCCGATAACGCAGCAACGAGCTACCTCCCTGGACTTAGGTTAACCTAACCTAATTACGCCAAGACCCTAGCTCCCGGATCGATCGTCCGTCCAGAGGTGCCTCAGGCTTGACCGTGATCGCTTATTAGGCAAGCCTTTCCTAAACAGTGGGACCTCGGCAGTGGGCGGGAGTTGAGCATGCTCGACGGGTGGGTGACCTGGCCGGAACCGTTCGCACGGAGGTACCGGGACGCCGGTCACTGGCAGGGCCGGCCACTGGACCGGCTGCTGCGGGACCGGGCCGAGCGCGCGCCCGGGCGGATCGCGCTCGTGGACGCCGACGGTCAGCGGTGGTCCTACGCCGATCTCGACCGGCGCGCCGACCGTACGGCCGCGGGACTGCGGCGGCTCGGCATCGGTCCCGGCGACCGTGTGGTCGTCCAACTCCCCAACACCGACGCGTTCGTGGTGCTGTTCTTCGCGCTGCTGCGGGCCGGCGCGGTGCCGGTGCTGACGCTGCCCGCGCACCGGGAGAGCGAGATCGTGCACGTCGCCGAGACGGCGGGCGCCACGGCGTACGCGATCCCCGACGTGCTCGACGGCTTCGACCACCGCGCGCTGGCCCGTGCCGTGCGCAAGGCGGTGCCGTCGCTTGAGCACGTCATCGTGGCCGGCGATCCAGCGGAGTTCACCGCGTTCGACGACCTCGACAGCGACCCGGTGCCGCTGCCCGTGTCCGACCCAAGTGACGTGGCCGTGCTGCTGCTGTCCGGCGGCACCACCGGCAAGCCGAAGCTCATCCCGCGCACCCACGACGACTACGCGTACAACGTCCGGGCGAGCGCGGAGGTCTGCGGCTTCGACGAGTCGACCGTCTATCTGGTGGTCCTGCCGACCGCGCACAACTTCGCGCTGGCCTGCCCGGGCCTGCTCGGCACGCTGATGGCCGGCGGCACGGTGGTCCTCTCCCCCACGCCCAGCCCGGACGACGCGTTCGCGCTGATCGAGCGCGAGAAGGTGACCGCGACCGCCGTCGTTCCGCCGATCGCCCTGCTGTGGCTGGACGCGGTGGAGTGGGAGGAGGCCGACCTGTCCTCGCTGAGCCTGCTCCAGGTCGGCGGCTCCAAGCTGGGCGCCGAGCCCGCCGCCCACGTCGAACCCGCCCTGGGCTGCACCCTGCAGCAGGTCTTCGGCATGGCCGAGGGGCTGCTCAACTACACGCGCCTGGACGACCCTTCGGACCTCGTCATCGGCACCCAGGGCCGCCCGCTCTCCCCGGACGACGAGATCAGGGTCGTCGACGAGGACGGACACGACGTACTCCCCGGCGAGACCGGCGAGTTGCTCACCCGCGGCCCCTACACCCTGCGCGGCTACTACCGGGCGCCCGAGCACAACGCCCGCACCTTCACCGACGACGGCTACTACCGCACCGGCGACCTGGTCCGGGTCCTGCCCAGCGGGCACCTGGTCGTCGAGGGGCGGGCCAAGGACCAGATCAACCGGGGCGGCGACAAGATCTCCGCCGAGGAGCTGGAGAACCACATCCTGGCCCACCCCGCCGTGCACGACGCGGCGGTGGTCGGCATGCCCGACGCGACGATGGGCGAACGCACCTGCGCCTACCTGGTCCCGCGCGGTGAGGCCACCGCCCCGGCCCAGCGCGAACTCGCCGCCTTCCTGGCCGACCGCGGAGTCGCCGCGTACAAGCTGCCCGACCGGGTGGAGGTGGTCGACGTCTTCCCGCGTACCTCGGTCGGTAAGATCGACAAGAAGGCGCTCGGCCGCCGGATCGCCGAACGGTTGAGTGCGGAGGGTGGCGGTGGCAACTAAGGTCGCCACGCCCGCACTTGAGCAGGCGGACCAACCCCCGCGCCGTCGGGCCCGGACCCGACTGCTCGCTGTCGTCGGCGCGTTGGTGCTGCTGTTCGTGGCGGTCGTGCTCAGCCTGGCGATCGGCTCGCGCTCACTCGCGCCGGCCACGGTCTTCCACGCCCTGCTCCACGACGACGGGTCGATCGCGAGTTCCGTGATCTGGGACGTACGAGTACCCCGCACCCTCGCCGGGATCGCCGCCGGAGCCGCACTGGGCGTCGCGGGCGCGCTCATCCAGGCGCTGACCCGCAACCCGCTGGCCGACCCCGGACTGCTCGGCATCAACGCGGGCGCGGCCACCGGAGTGGTCTTCTCCATCACGGTGTTGGGGCTGACCAGCCTGTGGGCCTCGGTGTGGTTCGGCATGGCGGGGGCGGTGATCGCCGGTCTGCTGGCGTACTCGCTGGCCTCCGGCGGACGCGGCGGCGCGACACCGGAACGGCTCGCGCTGGGCGGCGCGGTGATCGCCGCCGTGTTCACCGGCCTGAGCCAGACCGTGATGATGCTCGACGCCCAGGCCCTGGACCAACTCCGGTTCTGGAGCGTCGGTTCACTCGCCCGCGCCGACAACCAGACGCTGACGACCATCACGCCGTTCGTGGCGCTGGGCCTGGTCCTCGCCCTCTCCTTGGTCCGCCCGCTCAACGCGCTCGCCCTCGGCGACGACGCGGCCCGCGCCCTCGGCGCCCACCTCAACCGGACCCGGTTCCTAGGCCTGTTGGCGGTCACCCTGCTGTGCGGGGCCGCCACCTCGGCCGTCGGACCCCTGGTCTTCGTCGGCCTCGCCGTCCCGCACATGGCCCGGATGATCGCCGGCACCGACCAACGCTGGACGCTGCCGCTGTCCATGCTGCTGGCCCCGGCGCTCCTGCTCTACGCGGACGTCCTGGGCCGGGTCGTCGTACGCCCCGACGAACTCGACGCGGGTGTGATCACCGCGGTGATCGGCGCGCCGGTGTTCATCGCGCTGGTCCGGCATCGCAGGGTGGTGTCGTCATGACCGCGACTCTCCCCCACCGGAGGGTGGTGCGCTCATGACCACGGCCCTCCCCCACCGCACACACGTCGTCCGCAGTCGCTCGCGCGGGCTGTCGCTGCGCGTGGACGTCCGCACGGTCACGGTGTGCGTGCTGGTGCTGGCCGCAACCTTCGCGGTGGGCGTACTCGCCCTGGGGACCGGGGAGTTCGCCATCTCCCCGGCCGACGTGATCCGCACGCTCCTGGGCAACGGCAGCCGCCGGACCGACTTCGTCGTCAACGAACTCCGCCTGCCCCGCCTGCTGACCGGCATCCTGGTCGGCGCGGCGCTCGGGCTGAGCGGGGCGCTGTTCCAGAGCCTGACCCGCAATCCGCTGGGCAGCCCCGACATCGTCGGCTTCACCTACGGCTCCGCCACCGGCGGCCTGTTGGTCGTGCTGGTCATCGGCGGCACCGGCGGGCAGGTCGCGGTGGGCGCGGTGGCCGGCGGTCTGGCGACCGCGCTGCTGGTGTATCTGCTCGCCTGGCGGCAGGGCATCCACGGCTACCGGCTGGTGCTGGTCGGCATCGGGGTCAGCGCGCTGCTCCAGGGCGTCAACGCCTATCTGCTGGCCAAGGCCCGCTTCACCCAGGCCGCGCAGGCGATGGTGTGGCTCAACGGCAGCCTGAACGGCCGCGGTTGGCAGGATGTGCGCCCGGCCGCGATCGGCCTCCTCGTGCTGCTGCCGCTGGTCGCCCTGACGGCGAGCAGGCTGCGGATCCTGGAGATGGGCGACGACGTGGCGGGCGGTCTCGGCGTGCCCGTCCAGCACACCCGCCTGGTGGTCCTGGTCCTGGCCACGGCGGCCTGCGCGGTGGCGACGGCCGCCGCGGGGCCGGTCCCCTTCGTCGCCCTCATCGCACCCCAACTGGCCCGCCGCCTCACCCACGCCCCCGGCCCCAACCTCCTGGGCGCCACCTGCACCGGCGCCTTCCTCGTGGTCACCGCCGACTTCGCCTCCCAACGCATCCACGAGACGGCCCAGTTGCCGGTGGGCGTGGTGACGGCGGTGGTCGGCGGGCTGTATCTGGGGCTGTTGCTGCGACGACAGCGGCGGGCGGGGCGGATCTGAGGCTGGGCACGTTCGTGCTCAGGGTGCAGGAGACACCCTGAGCACGCGCGGCCTCCCTAATCGTGCGCAGTCCTCGGCCTGTCCGCCACGCTCAGGAGTCCAGCGCGCCCAACTTCTGCTTGCCCAGCCACTCCAGGCACGTGTCCGCGACCGCGCGCCAGCCGCTGTCGACCGTGAGGGAGTGGCCGCGGTCGGGGAACTCCAGGATCTCGGTCACGGCCGTCGAATGCCGGTACTGCTTCATCGTCGACTTGGTGACGGCCTCGGGGACCGTGTGGTCCTTACCGCCCATGATCAGCAGCAGGGGGCCGCGGGACTCGTTGCCGGTGTCGACCTTCGCCGGGGAGTTCGGGGAGAAGTTGGCCGCGGCGGCCTCGAACAGGGGCTTGCCCGGGGCCGGGATGGTCCAGCGCTCGTACAGCGCCGCGGACTCCCCGGCCTCGACCGCGTTGCCGAACGCGAACCGGAACTGCTCGGCGGTCAACGACACCGCGCGGTGCCGGTTGGCCGGGTTGGCGAACACCGGGAAGGTCGAGCGCAACGCGGACAGCGGCAACGGGAGTACGCCCTTGATCTGGGCCGCGTCGATGGCGATCGCGGCCGCCGCGCGGTTCTGCCCGAGCAGCTTCTCGGCGATCATGCCGCCGAAGGAGTGGCCGACCAGGATCGGCGGCCGGGGCAGGTCGGCGATGAGGGCCGCGTAGTGCTCGACGACGTCGTCGATGCCGTGGTCGGCTATGGACTCGGGTTCGGCCCGGGCGAGTTCGACGGTCTCCGCGACGCCGGGCCAGCCGGGTGCGACCGTGGTGTAGCCCTTGCTCTCGAACAGCTCCTGCCAGGGTGCCCAGGAGGAGGCGTGCAGCCAGAGTCCGTGGATGAAGACCACGGGAACGGGAGAGCCAGTCATGATGGGGTCCTTCCGCCGGCACGGGGTGCGTGCGAGTGACTGTCATGCTCCTCCCGTCGACGGCGAAATGGCCCGAGTCACCCTGAACGCTGACAGAAGTTCACCGAGGTCCACGAGGAGCAGGCCATGGTCCAGGAACTGGACGGTCGTACCGCTGTCGTCACCGGAGCCAGCCGGGGCATCGGCCTCGCCGTGGTACGGGCGCTGGCCGCCGAGGGAGCGCGGGTGGTCGCCGGCGCCCGGCACACCTCCGACGAGCTGGCCGAACTGGCCAAGTCGGGTGCGGTGGAGGTGGTCGAGGTCGACCTCGGCACGCCGGACGGTCCCGCCTTGCTGGTGGAGCGTGCCGGCGACCGCATCGACATCCTGGTCAACAACGTCGGCGCCGCCCCGGTACGCCCCGACGGGTTCCTGTCCATCTCCGACGAGGACTGGATGTCCACCCTCACGCTCAACCTCCTGACGACCGTACGAACGACCCGGGCCGCGCTTCCGGCGATGCTCGCGCGGGGCGAGGGCAGCATCGTGACCGTCGCCTCGGTCAACTCCTCCCTGCCCGACCCCCTGGTCCTCGACTACAGCGTCGCGAAAGCCGCCGTCGCCGCCTTCTCCAAGGGCCTGTCGAAGGAGGTCGGCGGACGGGGCATCCGGGTCAACACGGTGAGTCCCGGGCCGGTCGCCACCGATCTGTGGCTGTCCGACAGCGGGGTGGCCGCCACGGTCGGCCGGGCGACCGGCGCCGACCGGGCCTCGGTCGCGGAGGGCGCCGCGCGGTCGATGGTGAGCGGTCGGTTCACCCAGCCCGCCGAGGTCGCGGAAGCGGTGCTGTATCTGGCGGGCCCCCGGTCCGGGAACGTCGTCGGCGCCGACATCAGGATCGACGGCGGCCTCATCCCTACCTGGTAACCCACTACTCCCTACCCACCCCTGCACGTCAGGCGTCGAGCCCGCCCAGCCACTCCGTCAGGATCCGGTTGGTCTCCTCGGGCCGCTCCTGCTGAATGAAGTGACCGCTGCCCTCCAGGAGGTGGGAGGCGGTCAGGCCGGGGAGCGTGGTCGGGTACGCCTCGATCGCGTCGGCCAGCCAGGTGGTGGAGGCGTCGAGCGAACCGCCCAGGAACAGGGAGGGTTGGCGGATCGGGGCACCCTGGTGGCCGGCCAGGTCCGCCCAGTCGCGGTCCATGTTGCGATAGCGGTTCAGGGCGCCGGTGAGCCCGCTGCGCTCGAACTCACCTGCGTAGACGTCGAGTTCGTCCTCGCTGAGCCAAGCCGGCAGGCGCCCTCGCGGGAAACGGTCGCGGAGCGTGCCGCCGCGGGTGACGAAGTGCGGGTCGGGGGCGCCGGGTTCGGGCATGGTGTCGGCCGACAGGGCGGCGTAGAAGCCGGCGAGCCAACCGCGTACATCGGGCTCGATCTCCGCCTCGGCGCGGCCCGGCTCCTGGAAGTAGGAGACGTAGAACTCCTGCTCGCCGCCCATCCCCGCGAAGACCTCACTGGGCTTGGGGCCGCCGGGCGGGGTGTAGGGGACGCTCAGCAGTCCGACCGCTCGGAAGACGTCGGGGCGTACCAGCGCGGAGGTGGCGGCGATGGTCGCGCCCCAGTCGTGCCCGACGATCACGGCGGACCGCTCACCGAGGGCTTCCACCACCGCGACGTTGTCCTCGACGAGGTCGAGCATCCGGTACGCGGACTCCGCGGCGGGCTTGGAGGAGCGGCCGTAGCCGCGGACGTCGAGGGCCGCGGCGCGGTAGCCCGCCGCGGCCAAGGCGGGCAGTTGGTGACGCCAGGAGTACCAGGACTCCGGGAAGCCGTGGACGAGCAGGACCAGCGGGCCGTCACCCTGTTCGACGAGGTGGGTGCGGCCGGCGGGCGAGGGCACCAGGCGGTGCGTGCGGTCGGCGGGGGTCGGCTGCGGCATGGGTCCTCCCGGGTGAGCGCGGGACTGTCCGGTCGGGTGGACCGGACAGCCCTGCGGTCTGCGGCTTCGAGGACGAGCATGCGACGGACGGCACGGCACGGGCGACGTCTGTTGCCGATTCGGCAAACTCCGGGGCAGGCGCCGAGGGGCACTCGCCCTCCCGTGCCGACCAGCGTCAGGGAGCCGCTCGCGTGCCGGCACGGACGCCGGGCTGGGCCAGGAGTGCCCGCCCGGCCGTGCCGGCTGCCGTCAGGGGGTGCGGTCCGCTCCTCCGCCGGGTGCCGACCGGCGTGAGGTGCGCAGGCCGCCGACCGTTTTGAGGAGGCGGTCGGCGGGTTCGCGGAGACCGGGATGGGCGTTGACCGTGTTCCGCAGACCGCGCACCGGTCTGCGCCAGACGCGGTAGGCCGCCGCCACCGGGTGCGGGCGGCTGGCGAAGCCCTCGCCGACGCTCAGCTCGCGGGTCTTGAGCCAGTCCTTGTACTCCTTGTCGCCGCGCCCCAGGTCCATCATCGTCACCCCGGCCCGGGCCGCCGCCTCGGCCGTGCGCAGGTGCATCATCAGTCCCGGCGAGTAGTAGTGCAGGTCGGGGTCGTAGGCGGTGAACCAGGCCGCCAGCACCGTGCGCGATCTCGGTCCGAAGTGCGCGGCCACCGGCCGGTCACCCGCGTACAGCACCGACAGCACACCGGTGAAGTGCTCCTCGCGGACCTGGAACAGGTCGTCCACCAGGTCGACGATCCACGGCCGCGCGAACCGGTCCATCCGTCCGGTCCTGCGGTACTGGGCGGACTTCCAGCGCATGAGCGTGCGCAGCATCGCCGGGTCGCGCTCGTCGAAGACGAACCGCACTTCGCCCACGTCACGCCCGATGCGACGTTCCTTCTTGAGCGTCGTCTTGGCCAGCCCTGGATACGCGCCGCGCAGCCACTGCGGGTAGCCGCTCTCATCGGGCTTCAGATCCACCACCGGCGAGGCGAACCGGCCGGTGACATAGCTGCCGAAGGGCTTCTGCTCCTCGACGAGATGGTCGAACTCGAAGATGGACAGCCCACAGGCCCGCAGCAACTCCTGTGCGTCCCAGGTGACCCCGGGCCGGTGCACCAGGGCCTGGCAGTCCGAAAGGCCGAGCCCAATGGCCCGGCCGATGCCGAAAGCGTCCTTCTCGTACGGGAAGAAGCCGACCGGCTTCCCCTCCTGCCGCAGAACGGCCAATCTCACCGCACCCCGATGTCTGGCGACCCCGAGCGCGAACTCCGGTGCCAGAAAGGGATTGGAGTACTCAGGTGATGCATCCATCGCCTCGTGCCACGCCCCGCGCAGCGACGCGCTCAACTCGTCGAGTCTCTGGATCGTCACGTCCACGTCAGATCCGCTCCCCCCGTGACGCATCTCCGCGCCCCGCCGCTTCTCCGTTACCCGCTGGCCCACGCCGTGTACCCGCCCCCCAGCCGTGTACGCGCCGCCCTCACCCCGTGGCCGACGACCGAGATCCCCGGTCCCCGGCAGGGCTCAAACGTCGCGAAACAGTACGCACGTTGTCAAGACTGCCTCTCACAGCGGGTGACTGCGAGTGGGACGACACGATCAATTCCGGAACCGGGCGATTTTCACAGGAAGTCGGCGCCCTTCGTAGGAAGTTGGTGTGAGCCTGGTATGAAGTCGCCCGATACGCCCGACCTGTGATCGGTACGGTCGCGAGCGCGGCGTAACGTCTGCGCGGGTCCGGCGCGTCACGGACGGGAGATCTGACGCGCCGCGGAAGAGAAACCGCGCAAGAGAAGCCGTGGAAGAGGAGAGACCTGGTGATGGGGAGTCTGCCGGAGCTCACCGCGGGACGGCTGCTCTCCTCCTGGCGACTGGACGTGCCCGCGCTGCTGCTCGTCGTCCTGCTGGGCGGCCTGTACGCGGCGGGCGTGCTGCGGCTCGCGCGCCGGGGCGAGCACTGGCCCGTGGCCCGGACGGCGGCCTTCGCGCTGCTGGGCCTCGGGACGCTGACGGCGGCGACGATGTCCGGCCTCGCCGTCTACGACCGGGTGCTGTTCTGGCCGGCCGCCGTCCAGAACGTCCTGCTCGACCTGGTCGCGCCGCTCGGACTGGCCCTGGGCGACCCGCTGGGACTGGCGCTGCGGGCGCTGCCGGAGGGTCCGGCCGGCCGGCTGCGGCGGGCGATGACCGGACGGGTCGTACGACTGCTCACCTTCCCGCTGGTCAGCACGGCACTGGTGTTGGCGACCGAGCTGACGGTGTACTTCACGCCGTACTTCGCGACCGCGCTGCGGTACGGCCCGCTGCACGACCTCATGTATCTGCACCTGCTGCTCGCCGGCTGTCTGTTCGTGGTGCCGGTACTGACCGGCGAGGAGGCGCTGCCCGCCTGGTGCACCCACCCGGTCCGGGCCGCGCTGGTCTTCCTCGACGGGATCGTGGACGCCGTGCCGGGCGTCGTCGTGATGACCCACGGCACGCTGATCGCCGGCGCCTGGTACCTGCACCATGCCCCGTCCTGGGCGCCGGACGTCCACCACGACCAGCAGCTCGGCGGCGGCGCCATGATCAGCATCGCCGAACTTGTGGCGCTCCCCTTCCTGCTGGCGATCCTCGTGCAGTGGGCCCGCACGGAACGGGCTCGCAACGTCGTGCTGGACCGCCGTCTGGAGACCGACCTCGTGCCGGTCCCGCAGCCGGCGGGTCCCGATCTGGTCCGTCCGTGGTGGGAGACCGAGGACAGCGAGGTCGCCCGGCGCCTGCGGCAGCAAGGACCTGGGTGACGGACCGCTTTGGGGCGTTTGCTACGCTCCCGGAGCCTCCCGCGGGGGAAGTCCGGTGAGAGTCCGGCGCTGACCCGCAACGGTGTGCGCGGCACCTGAGAACGACCTGTCGCGTGAGCCCGATCGCCTGTGGGTGGCGCGACCCGTCGAACGCTCGCCGTGGACTGCGAGAGGGGACCGCGCGGCCGGCACGGTCGTACGGGCGTCTCCTGCTTGATGTCCAGCAGGTGGCCCCAGGTGAAGGACCACCCCGCCGTGCGCCGAAGTCCCACCCCCACTCCCACCCGCATACCCGTGCCACCCCTCCTTCTGGGCCTGGCGCTGCTCCTCCTCGTCTCGCTCGTGTGCGGGGTCAGGCTCGGGGCCGCTGGGATCGGCTGGACGGCGGTGTTCCGCTTCCTCTGGGCCGGGCTGACCGGTGGCACCGTGCACGCGGACGACGTCGCCGCGTACACCATCGTCTGGGAGATCCGGCTGCCACGGGTCGTGCTCGGCGCGGTGGTCGGGGCGGGGCTCGCGGCCGTCGGCGTGGCCGTGCAGGCCATGGTCCGCAACGCGCTCGCCGATCCCTTCGTGCTCGGCATCTCCTCGGGCGCGGCGGTCGGCGCCAACGCGGTCATCCTGCTCGGGGCGTTCGCCGGGCTCGGGGTCTGGGCGCTGTCGGCGTCGGCGTTCGCCTCGGCACTCGCGGCGATGGTGCTGGTGTACGCCGTGGCCCGGTCGCCGCACGGGCTCACACCGTTGCGCCTGGTCCTGACCGGGACGGCGCTGGCGTACGGCTTCGAGGCCGTGACCACCGTGATGGTGTTCGGCGCGGCCCGGGGCGAGGCGGCCCGGTCGGCGATGATGTGGCTGCTGGGCAGCCTGGGCGGCGCGACCTGGGTTCAGGTGCCGCTCGCCGCGGTGACCGTGGCGGCCGGGTGGGCGTGGCTGCGGTGGCGGGCCGAGGCGCTGAACGCGCTCGCCATGGGCGACGAGACCTCCGCAGCGCTCGGGGTCCGGCCGGGTCGGCTGCGCCGGGAGCTGTTCCTCGTCACCGCCGCCGTGACCGGGACGGTGGTCGCGGTCAGCGGAGCGATCGGCTTCGTCGGGCTGATGGTCCCGCATGTCGTACGGATGCTCGTCGGCGCCGACCACCGACGGGTGCTGGCGGTGGCCCCGCTGGTCGGAGCCGTACTCCTGGTCTGGGCGGATGTACTGTCCCGACTCCTGCTGGCGCCCGCCGAGTTGCCCGTCGGAGTGATCACGGCCGTGGTCGGGGTGCCGGCCTTTCTGCTGCTGATGCGACGCGGCGGCTACGCGTTCGGGGGTCGGTGAGCATGCGGCTCGACATCGACGGCGTGACGGCCGAGCGGGCGGACGCACAGTCCCGACTCTCGCTCGCACCCGCCGAACTGTCTCAACTCCCGCTCGCGCTGGCCGAATTGCCCCTCGGAGACATCGCTCCCGCGGCCTGGACGCCCGCCTTCCCGCTGCTTGTGCGACGCGGCGGCTACGCGTTCGGAGGCCGGTGAGCATGCGGCTCGACATCACCGGCGTGACGGCCGAGGTGGCCGGTGCGCGGCTCGTGGACGACATCGAACTCGCCGTGGACAGCGGGGCGTTCGTCGGGCTCGTCGGTCCCAACGGCAGCGGGAAGTCGACCCTGTTGCGGTGCGTGTACCGGGCGTTGCGGCCGGACCGCGGGGCGATACACCTCGACGGGGAGGACGTGCACGGGATGCAACCCCGGGCCGCCGCAAGGGTGTTGGCGGCGCTGCCGCAGGAGTCGGCGGCGGAGTTCGACTTCACGGTGGCCGAGGTGGTCGCCATGGGGCGGCTGCCGCACCGGGACCGGACGGCCGCGCGGGATCGTGCCGTGTGCGCCGAGGCCATGGAGCACACGGGCGTCACCCATCTCGCCGATCGCGGCTTCCTGGCCCTGTCCGGCGGCGAGAAGCAGCGCGTCCTGATCGCCCGCGCGTTGGCGCAGCAATCTCGGGTGCTCGTCCTCGACGAACCCACCAACCACCTCGACATCGCCCACCAGTTGGACGTGCTCGCCCTGGTCCGTCGCAGTGGCCTGACCGCGCTGGCCGCCCTGCACGACCTCAACCTGGCCGCCGCGCACTGCGATCGGCTGTACGTCGTGGCCGACGGCCGGATCGTCGCCTCGGGACCGCCGTACGAGGTTCTCCGACCGGCCCTGCTCGCCGAGGTGTTCGGGGTGCGCGCGCATCCCGTACGACACCCGGAGACGGGCGCGGTCCAGCTGCTGTTCGACCTCCTCCCGCCCGCCTCCTAAGGATCCCCATGCGCAAGCTGCTCATCGCCGCCCTCTGTCTCGCCGCGACCGCCACCGGCTGCGGCGCCACCGTCGAGCCGCAGGCCGACGCGGAGTCGAAGTCCACCGCCGTCACGCTCACCAACTGCGGCCGCAAGGTGACCTACGACAAGGTCCCCGAGCGTGTGGTCACCAACGACGTCGGGATCACCGAGCTGATGTTCGCGCTCGGTCTGGAGGACCGCATGGCCGGGTTCGCCATGCCCGACGACAAGGGCGACCTCACCGACGTCCCCTGGAAGGACGGCTACCAGAAGGTCAAGTGGCTCTCCAAGGACCAACTCACCAAGGAGAACGTCCTCGACGCCCACGCCGACCTCGTCTTCGCGGGCTGGAACTACGGTTTCCGCGAGGACAGCGGCTTCACCCCGGACGCCCTCAAGAAGCTCGGCATCCCCACGTACACCCTCACCGAGTCGTGCCACAACGGCCGTACGGAGACCTCGCGCGGCATCATGCCGCCGCTGGACGCTCTGTACGAGGACCTCACCAACCTCGGCAAGCTCTTCGGGGTGCAGAAGCGGGCCGCCGCCCTCATCGCGGGGTTCAAGAAGCAGATCGCCGAGGTCAAGACGAAGGCGCCGGCCAGGCACCCCAAGGTCTTCCTCTACGACAGCGGCCAGGACCAGCCCTTCACGTCCGGCCGCTACGCCGCCCCGGACCAGATCATCAGCGCGGCCGGCGGCGAGAACGTCATGCACGACCTGCCCGACTCCTGGACCACCGTCGGCTGGGAGAGCGTCGTCGAGCGGGACCCGGACGTCATCGTCATCTGCGACTACGGGGACGTCAGCGCCGAACAGAAACGGAAGTTCCTCCTGTCCTACGCCCCACTGCGCAACGTCTCCGCCGTCAAGCACCGGCGGATCTTCGTCCTCGACTACGTCGACCTGGTGGAGAGCCCCCGCAACCCGTCGGCGATCGCACGGCTCGGCGCGTACCTGCGCGGCTGAGACCGGTCCGCGTTCCGTCAGGATTCACGGCGGGATCATGTCCAGGCTGTTGCGTACGCCCGTAACCCTACTAGCGTCTCCTGCTCGCCCGAACCGACACGAGTGAGGTTTCGATGTCCGCACGACATGCCCTCGCCGGCCTGACCCTGGCCCTGGCGCCGGTGCTCGCTCTCCCGACGGCCGCTCACGCGGCGGCGACCACGCACACGCCCCAACCGCCCTCCCACAGAGCCCTGTTCGATCTGCAGGCCCACCGCGGCGGCCTGGGTCTGACGACCGAGGAGTCGCTGCAGGGGTTCGGCAAGGCCATGCGGCTCGGGGTGTCCACCCTGGAGCTGGACACCCAGATCACCAAGGACCGCAAGGTCGTCGTCAACCACGACCGGCAGATCACCGGGGTGAAGTGCAAGGACACGGCACCGGTCACACCCGGCGACCCGATGTACCCGTATGTCGGGAAGTACATCAAGGATCTGACGCTGGCTCAGATCAAGACCCTGGACTGCGGCTACCGGCAACTGCCGGGATTCCCGCAGCAGGAGGTGGTCAAGGGCTTCCGGATGGTCGAGCTGAAGGACGTCCTGAACCTGGTCAAGAGCTACCACGCCAAACAGGTCAAGCTGAACATCGAGACGAAGGTCGAGGCGGGCTCGCCCGAACAGACCGCGCCGCGCGAGCTGTTCGTGCGCCGCGTCTACGAGGAGATCCACCACTCCGGCATCGAGAACCAGGTCACCATCCAGTCCTTCGACTGGGGCGCGCTGAAGGTGATGCACAGGCTGGCGCCGAGGTGGCCCCTGGTCGCGCTCACCAACTATGACTTCCTCCAGGTCGGGCAGCCCGGCGCCTCTCCCTGGCTGGGCGGCATCGACGCCGACGACTACGACGGCGACTTCGTCAAGGCGGCGGCCACCGTCCCGGGCCTCAAGGCGCTCTCCCCGAACTACGGCTTCCCGCAGAGCGGCAGGATCGGCGACCCGGACTTCCGCTTCTACCCCGACCCCACGATGATCTCCGAGGCCCACGCCCGGGGCCTGAAGGTCATCCCCTGGACCTGCGACGACCCGGCCACCATCGAGGCACTCATGGACATGGGCATCGACGGCATCATCACCGACTACCCCGACCGCGTCCGGCAGATCATGGCCGACCGCGGCCTGCGCCTGCCCAAGGCCTACCAGCCCCGGCACTGACAACCTTGCGGCAGTCCCGGTCCCATCGTTTTGAACACGTTCAACACCGGCGTATGCTCGCTCCGAGAACAGAGGGGGCGAGCTGGATGAAGATCGTGATTCCCGGTGGCACCGGGCAGGTGGGGACGCTGCTGCGCCGCGAGCTGGCCGCGGCCGGCCATGAGGTCGTGGTGCTGAGCCGACGGCCCGGGCGCCCTGGCGACATCCCGTGGGACGGGGTGAACCAGGGCCCCTGGGCCGAGGCCATCGACGGCAGCGACGTGCTGATCAACCTGGCCGGGCGCAGCGTCAGTTGCCGCTACACGCCGGCCAACATGCAGGCGATGATGGACTCACGGGTCCGGTCCGCCCGAGCCGTCGGCGAGGCGATCGCGTCCGCCGCCCGGCCGCCCCGCGTCTGGCTCCAGATGAGCACCGCCACCATCTACTCCCACCGCTTCGACGCACCCAACGACGAGACGACCGGCGTCATCGGCGGAGCCGAGCCGGACGTCCCCGACTACTGGGCCTACAGCATCGAGATCGCCCGCAACTGGGAGCGCGAGCTGGAGCGTGCCGACACCCCGCACACCCGCAAGGTGGCCCTGCGCTCCGCCATGGTGATGAGCCCCGACCGGGGCGGTGTCCTCGACGTCCTGCTGCGCCTTGTGCGGCTCGGCCTCGGCGGCCCGGTCGCGGGCGGCGCGCAGTACGTCTCCTGGATCCACGGCCACGACTTCGTCCGCGCGGTCGAATTCCTCGTCGAGCGGGACGACTTGAGCGGCCCGGTGAACCTCGCCGCCCCGAACCCGCTGCCGCAACGGGAGTTCATGCGTGACCTGCGCGCCGCCTGGGGTACCCCGATGGGCCTGCCCGCGACGAAGACGATGGCCGAACTCGGCGCCTTCGCGCTCCGCTCGGACACCGAACTCCTCCTCAAGAGCCGCCGCGTCGTCCCCGGCCGCCTGCTCGAAGCAGGCTTCGACTTCGACCAGCCGGAATGGCCGACGGCCGCCGAGGATCTCGTGCGGCGGGTACGGGGGTACCGGGGCGCGCACCACGTCCGCTCGACGGCCCGGTTCCTCAACTGAGTCGACGGCCGGGGACGGCCGCGCCTCAACTCGGTGAACCCGACCAGGACCCCTCACTGCCCCCGCCGATCGAATCGGAACGGCGCGAGGTCGTCCGGACGGCGTCCGGTGCGGACGTACTCGCTGAGGCGGTGGCCGGTGACCGGGCCCAGTGTGACGCCGAGCATGCCGTGTCCAGTCGCGGCGAACGCGTTGTCGTAGCCGGGGACTCGGTCGACGACCGGGAGTCCGTCGGGCAGAAAGGGCCGACCGCCGACCCAGGGGTCCCGGATCTGGCCGACCAGGTCGTCCGGGTCGTCGAACCAGCGGCCCAGATAGTGCCGGCTGGCGAGCGCGACGGCCACGATCCGGCGCCAGTCGAGGCGGTTGTTGTTGCCGCTCAACTCCATCGTGCCGGCGATCCGGGTGGTGCCGGCGATCGGCGAGGCGACGGCCCGGCGTTCGCCGAAGTAGAGCGTGTGCCGGGGTGCCGGGTCGAGGTCGACCGAGAAGCTGTAGCCCTTGCCGGCCTGGAGCGGCAGCGGACGCCCCAACGAGCCCAGCAGTCCCGCGGAGCGCATGCCCGCCGCGATGACGACGGCGGAACAGGCGATCTCGCCATGGCCGGTGCGCAGGGCCGTGACGCGTCCAGCGGCCGTGCGGAATCCGTCGACCTCGGTGTTCTCGTGGACCTTCACCCCCGAGGCGGCGAGCGCTTCGCCGAGCCCGCGGCCGAAGGCCTCCGGATCCACTACACCCTCCCCCTCGACGAGGTACGCCGCGCGTACCTGCGCCGAGAGCGCGTCGTCGAGCAGCCGGGCCTCGTCGCCCGTGACGACGTCGTCCGGCATGGGGTAGCGGCCGTCCGCCATCTCCCGTTGGACGGCGAGGTGATGGCGGGCCTCGGTCGCCGACAGGAAGGCGTGCACCATGCCGGGTCGGGTCAGGGTCGTGTCGACGCCGGCCGCGCGCAGCTCGTCGAAGAGGTCGAAGGTGTCGCGGTTCAGTTCGGCGATCGCCGCGTAGCCGCGCCGGAAGGCGGCCGGTGTGCTGCTGCGCCAGAACCGCCACAGCCAGCGCACGAACGCCGGATCGGGCAGGGGCCGTAGATACAGGGGCGAGTCCGGCCGGCCCAGGGAGCGGAGCGCGTAGCGCACCACTCCGGGGGCGGGGACGGGCGTCGAGTGGCTGAGGCAGACCCAGCCCGCGTTGCCCCGCGAGGCCCCGGAGGCCAGGCCGCGCCGCTCGACGACCTCGACCGGCAGACCCGCCCGGGCCAGGTAGTAGGCGGTGCACAGTCCCACGACGCCGCCGCCGACGACCACGACGGGATCGTCGCCGGTCAGTCCGTTCGCGCCCCTCATGACACGGATCCGTATGCCGTGAGGAACTCCCGGGTGCGGGCCTGCGCGGGGTGGTCGAGGACGTCCTGCGGGCGGCCCTCCTCGACGATCCGGCCACCGTCGACGAACACGACGTGGTCCGACACCTCGCGGGCGAAGGGGAGTTCATGGGTGACCAGGAGCATCGTCATGCCCTCGGCGGCCAGTTCCCGCATCACGCCGAGCACTTCGCGGGTGGCCTCCGGGTCCAGGGACGAGGTGGGTTCGTCGAAGAGCAGCACCTCTGGCCTGAGTGCCAACGCCCTTGCGATGGCGACCCGTTGCTGCTCACCGCCGGAGAGCTGGTCGGGCAGGGCGAGGCCGCGGTGGGCCACCCCGACCCGGCGCAGCAGGGCGACGGCCCGCTCCAGCGCCTCCGGTTCGGCGACGCCCGCCTTGCGCTGGGCCAGGACGATGTTCTCCACGGCCGTCAGATGCGGGAAGAGGTTGAACCTCTGGAAGACCATGCCGACGGTACGGCGCAGCCGCGGCAGGTCGCGGCAGACGGTGCGGCCCTCACGGTGCACCACCTCGCCGGCCACCTCGACCGTGCCCCGGTCGGGCTGCTCCAGCAGATTGACGCAGCGCATCAGGGTCGTCTTGCCGCCGCCGCTCTGCCCGATGACGCTGACGATGCGGCCGCGGTCGACCTCCAGGTCCACGTCGTCGAGGACGAGCCGGCCGTCGAAGGACTTGCGCAGCCCCTCGATGCGTACCACCGCCTCGGTGGTGGCCGGCGGGACGGTCTTCTCCGTGGTGACGGGCTCGGTCATACGACCGCCTCCTCGCGGTCGGTGCGGGTGTCGAGGTCGGCGGCGAGCAGGGCACGGGCGGCGCGCACCCGGCGACGGCGCCGGGGGGACAGCGGGATGCCCGCCCGCACTTTGCGCTCCAGCAGCAGGAGGAGCTGGGAGAGCGGGTAGCACAGGGCGAAGTAGAGGGCGGAGATGACGAGATACACCTCCAGCGCGCGGAAGGTCGCCGAGGTGATCAGCCGCCCCTCCGACATCAGCTCGGCGGCCGAGACGGTGACCAGCAGGGAGGTGGACTTCAGCAGGTCGACCAGCATCGTGTTGGTGCCGGGCAGCGCCTGCCGGACCGCCTGCGGCAGTACGACGTGCACGAAGATGCCCACTTTGCCCAGGCCCAGCGCCTCGCCGGCCTCCGTCTGACCGGTGTGGACGCCGCTGATCGCGGAGCGGAAGATCTCCGAGAGGTAGGCGGCGTAGAAGACGACCAGGCTGAGGCAGCCGGCGGTGAACACGTCGAGCCGGATGCCCGCCGAGGCCAGGCCGAAGTACGTCAGGAAGATGATGGCGAGGAGCGGGATGTTCTTGAACACCTCGGTGTAGACGGCGGCGACGGCGCGCGCGGGCCAGGCCCGGTTCAGCCGGAGCAGGGCCACCGCCAGGCCGAGCAGGACCGCGCCGACGAAGCTGACCACCGTGTAGGAGACGGTACGGCCGAGCGCGTCGAGCAGGTCGGAACGGTAGTCGGACCAGGGGACTTGGAAGAGACCGGACATGTCATCCCCTCACTTGGCGATGGACGGCGGCGTCCAGGTGGCGGGCCGGTCCACTCCGCGCCGCGCGGCGGCGACATCGGCGGCCGGCTCCAGGAACTGCTCGGGGTCGCCGCCGTACTTCTCGACGAGCTTCGCCAACTCGCCGTTGGTGTACATGGCGTCGATCTGCGCGGAGATCGCCTTCTCCAGCCTGGTGGCCTTCTTGGGGAGGTAGAAGCCGGTCTGGTACGGCTGGAAGTACTGGTACGCGGGCTGCGCCCTGACCTCGCCGGCGGTCGGCGGGGTCAGGTACTCCGTCTTGATCTTCAGGTCGGGGCGCTCCTTCTGGGCCGCGATGATGATCAGCGGGTCGAGGAAGCCGACGTCGACGCGGCCGGCGCCGAGGTCGTCGAAGACGCCGTTGGCGTCGGGGTAGGCGTGCAGCTTCGCGCCGGGCACGGCCTGGATGGACTTGACCCAGACGTAGCCCTCGACCGTGCCGAGGCTCAGGCCCTTGAGGTCGTCGACCGTCTTGTACGTCTTTCCGCCGCGCACCGCCATCGCGGGCGGCGAGTAGTAGGGCGGGTCGGTGAACAGGCCCTGCTTCTGCCGGTCGGCGGACCAGGCGACGCCGCCGACGGTGAGGTCGACGCGACGGGACTGGACGCCGGCCAGCATGCCGGCGAAGTCGGTGACCTGGGGCTTGATCCGCAGGCCCAGCTTCTTGGCGACGTAGGTGAGGATGTCGCCGTCCAGACCGACGATCTTGTCGCCCTGGACGCTGGTGTAGGGGGCGTACGGCTGGACGGCCACCTTGATGACGCCGGGCGTGAGCGTGCCCAGGGCGGCGACCTTCGCGGACACGTTCTTGGGGGCGTCGTCGCCGGAACCGCAGGCGGAGACGGTGGACAGCAGGAGTACTGCCAGCAATGCGGACGCGAGGGGGCGTGCACGTGTCATCGGCTTGGGCCTTCCGTCCGGGCGCTCACGGGCGCTTCCGGGTACTGAATGGGACCCGCCGTTCACCGCGCTGTGCCCTCGGCGGGGACCTCGATTGGGGCCATACGCTAGAGACCGCGCCGGATCACGTCACCGGTCACTCCGTACAGAGTTGTGGCCGAAATGACCCCCTCCCCTGTACGGTGCGTCCAATCGCGCGCCGACTCCCGGCGGGAGGAGACGCCCTTGTTGAGTCCGTCGCTCGCCCAGGAGATCGCCGCGGACACCTCGGCCGTCATCGGGTTCAACGTGCTGATCACGGATGCGGAGGGCATGGTCATCGGCAGCGGCGACAGCAGCCGCGTCGGCACCTTCCACGAGGCGTCCGTGGACGTCGTCCGCACCCAGGAACCCGCCACCCACAGCGCCTCGCAGGCCGGGCTGCTGCGCGGGGTGCGGCCGGGCGTCACCCTGCCGCTGGTCACCGGCGGGCGGGCGGTGGGCACGGTCGGGATCACCGGTACGCCCGGCCAGGTGCGCCGCTTCGGACTGCTGGTGAAACGGCAGACGGAGATCCTGCTGCGCGAGTCGGTGATGCTCCGCTCCCGGCTGCTCGCCGAGCGGGCCTCGGAGAAGCTGCTCACCGACATCGCCTCCTACGATCCGCAGGTCGTGGAGGGCGAGTTCCTGATGTTCCGGGCCGCCGAACTCGGCTTCGACCTACGGCTGCCGCGGGCCGCGGTGGCCATCGAGGTGACCGTGCCCGACCCGGCCGCCGGGCGCCGCAGCGCGCCCACGCACGACATGGCGCAGGTCCGCTCGGAACTGCTGCGCACCGTCCGCGAGGTCTTCGCCGACCCGCAGGACGTCGTCGCCTCCACGGCTCCCGGCTGGATCGGCGTACTGAGCCGGCTGCCCGCCCAGCAGCCGACGGACGCCCTGCTCGCCGCGTGCCGACGGGTCACCGACGTGATCGCCGCGCAGGACGGGCTCAGCGCCCGCGCCGGCATCGGCGAGGCGGCCTCCTCGGTCGGCGGACTGCACGACTCCTACCAGGACGCCTGCGACGCGCTGCGGCTCGGTGCCCGGCTGGCAGGCGGTTCCGCCGTCCACCTGATCACCGATCTGCGGGTGCACCAGCTCCTGGCGGCCGTGGGCCAGCCCGCCCGCAGCCGGCTGGTAGAACTCACCACGGCCGAGCTGCGCGCCCAGCCGGACTGGCCGGCGCTGCGCGACACGGTGACCGCCTGGTGCGAGAGCGGCTTCCATCTCGTACGGGCCTCTGCCGCCCTGCACATCCACCGCAACACGGTGATCTACCGGATGAACAAGATCGAGCAGATCACCGGTCGCCCCCTGCGCGAGCACCGCACCACGATGGCGCTGTACCTCGCGTGCCTCGCGGACCAACTGGCGGGCGGGGGCGAGGGGGACCGGTGAGCGGCTGCGAGGACTGGAGGACCATGGAACCCGAGGAGCAGTCGGCGAAGACGTCCGGTGCCGCCCCGCTCAGCTCGTACGTGGAGTCGTGGACCCCGGGTCCCGTCACGGACGAGGACCCGCTGCCACTCGGTCCGGTGGCCGCCCTGTCGGCGGTCCTGGACCTGCCCGGCACCGTGGCAAAGAACGGCGACCCGCTGCCTCCGCTGTGGCACTGGCTGTACTTCCTGAACTGGCCGACGCAGGGCAAGTTGGGCCCCGACGGCCACCCGCGCGACGGCCACTTCCTGCCGCCGATCCCGCAGCGGCAGCGCATGTGGGCCGGCGGTCGCTGCGAGATCCGCGAGCCGCTGCGCCTGGGCGAACCGGCCGAGCGCGTGAGCAGCCTGGGGGCGCTGACCGCCAAGCAGGGCCGCACCGGGGAGCTGCTGTTCGTCACCGAGCGCCGTGAGTTCCGCCAGCGCGGGCGGGTCTGTCTGGTCGAGGAGCAGGACAGCGTGTACCGGTCGGGCCGTAGCGCGGGCCAACACCCGGGTGTCCTCGACGAGTTGGCCCTCCCCGACACCGACGCCCCCTGGCAACTGCCCGTACACCCGGACCCGGCGCTGCTCTTCCGGTTCAGCGCTCTCACCGCGAACGCGCACCGCATCCACTACGACGCCCCGTACTGCCGCGACGAGGAGGGCTACCCCGGCCTCCTCGTCCACGGCCCGCTGCTCGCCCTGCTCATGCTCGAACTCCCCCGCCGCCGGGCGCCGGACCGGCGGGTGCGCGCGCTGTCGTACCGGCTCCACAAGCCGGTGTTCGGGGGCGAGCACCTGGCGGCCTGCGGCACCCCGGCCGGCGAGGGTGCCGAGCTGCGCGTGGCCACCCACCGGGAGGAGCGGCACGCCACGGCCGAGGTGACGTTCGGGTAGGTCCTGTCGAGCAGGGTCAGGACGGCTCCGCCGCCCGGACCCGGGCCAGTACGTCGCGGATCATCTCGGCGCTGATCATGAAGTGCTCGCGGGCGATGTCCTGCGCGCGCTCGGGCTCGCCCGCCGCGATGGCCTCGTACAGGGACGTGTGGTCCGCGCCGGCCCGGTGGAAGTGGGTCCGCTCGCCCTTGCCCCACGGCTCGATCGGGAAGCCGAGGCTGATCCGGGTGAGCAGGTCGCGGCTGAGCAAGGCGATCTGCGGGTTGTGGGTGGCGGCGCAGATGCTCTGGTGGAACGCGCTGTCGGCGGCCTGTTCCTCGCGGGGCGTGGTCGCGGACAGGTGGGCGGCGAGGGCCTCGCGCATGGGTGCCAGGTCCTCGGTCGTGCGGCGCCGGGCGGCCGTCGCGGCGACCATGCCCTCGACCAGTCCGCGCAGGTCGAAGAGCTGCTCGAACTCCTCCCAGCGAGGTAGCAGCGTACGGCGGACCGCGGCGGCGGAGGACGCGGTCCAGCTGTCGCGGACGTACGCGCCGCCGTTGCGGCCCCGGCGGATCTCGATGACGCCGAGTGCCTGGAGGCGGGCGACGGCCTCGCGCACGGTGGGCCGGCTGACGTGCAGCAGGCCGGTGAGTTCCCGCTCCACGGGCAGGCGTTCGCCCGGCAGGAAGTCGCCGACGGCGATCGCGGTGAGCAGCCGGTCGGAGACCTCGTCGACCGCCGACGTCACGCGCACCGGGCGCAGCGGCGAGGTGGCGCCGCCGAGGAGGACGCGGTCGAGGACCCGGGCGTACTCGTCCTGCGGTTCGGACGGCTGAGGTTCGGATGCCTGCGGTGCGGATGTCAGCTGACTCCCCCTTGTTCGCCGCTTCTGTTAACGGGCGGATGCCACGTAAACACGCCGTTACTTCTTGTCCCGGCCGCGCTAAAAGGTCTTGTGCGCTGACCTTTTACCCAATGACTATCTCACCCATCCGTCACACCCGTCCGTCACATCCATCTCGTTTCAGTCAGACCCCGGCCGGTCCAGGCCGGTCTGGGAGGCATCTCGGTGGCGATCCCCGAACCGAACCACACCGGAACCGTCGACTTCAACGGCTGGTCCACCTGGTACCGGATCACGGGCGAACCGGACAGGACACCCCTGGTGGTCCTGCACGGCGGACCCGGCGCCGGTCACGACTACACGCTGAGCATCGCGGGCATCGCCGGGCAGGGCCGCCAGGTGGTGCACTACGACCAGCTCGGCATCGGACGCTCCACCCACCTGCCCGACAAGGGTGCCGACTTCTGGACCGTCCAGCTCTTCCTCGACGAACTGGACACCCTGCTCAAGGCGTTGGGCATCGCCGACGCCTACCACGTCCTCGGCCAGTCCTGGGGCGGCATGCTCGCCGCCGAGCACGCGGTACGCCGTCCACCCGGGCTGCGCGGTCTGGTCATCGCCAACTCCCCCGCGTCCATGGAGCTGTGGCTCGCGGCGGCGGCCGAACTGCGCGCCGAACTGCCGCCCGAGGTCCAGCACACCCTGCTCGCCCACGAGGCGGCCGGGACCACCGACCACCCCGACTACCTCGCCGCCGAGCAGGTCTTCAACGAACGTCACGTGTGCCGCCTGAGTCCCAACCCGCCCGAGGTCCAGGCCACTTGGGAGAACATCTCCGCCGATCCGACCGTCTACCACACGATGAACGGGCCCAACGAGTTCCATGTCGTCGGCACGCTCAAGGACTGGTCCGTCATCGACCGCCTGCACCTGATCGAGGCGCCGACCCTGCTGGTGTCCGGGCGCTACGACGAGGCGACCCCGGAGACCCTCCACCCCTTCGCCGACCGCATCCCCGACGTGCGCTGGCACATGTTCGAGCACTCGAGCCACATGCCGCACGTCGAGGAGGAGGAGCTGTACCTCCGCGTCGTGGGCGCCTTCCTCGACTCCAACGACTGACTTCCCGACGGGAGTTCATTGCGATGTCCCGCAGCACGAGACGAGGCGCGCTCGCCGCCGCCACCGTCGCCCTCACCCTGACCGTCGCCGCCTGTTCGTCCTCCGGCGACGACTCGTCCGCCGGCCCGACCACGTCCTCCTCCGGCACCGGCTCCGCCGCCTTCCAGCCGCAGCACAAGGGCGGCACCCTGAAACTGGTCGCGCACGCCGCCGCGGGCAGCCTCGACCCGCAGGTCAACTACACGCTCCAGTACTGGCAGCTGTACCAGTCGATGTACGACGGTCTGCTCTCGTTCAAGAAGGTCGGCGGGCAGGAGTCCTTCACCGTCGTCCCGGACCTGGCGACGGCCATGCCGAAGGTGACCAACTCCGGCAGGACGTACACCTTCACGCTCCGCAAGGGCATCACCTTCTCCAACGGCAAGGCACTGACCACCGACGACGTGGTCGCGTCCTTCGAGCGCATCTTCAAGGTCTCCAGCCCCACCGCGGGCACCTTCTACAACGGCATCGTCGGCGCCGACGCCTGTCTGAAGAAGCCGGCCTCCTGCACCCTGCCCAAGGGCGTGATCGGCGACGCGAAGACCGACACCGTCACCGTCAACCTCACCGCAGCGGACCCGGAGTTCCCGTACAAGCTGGCCGTCCCGCACGCGAGCATCCTGCCGAAGGACTCGCCGACGAAGGACGCCGGCACCAAGCCGCTGCCGACGACCGGCGCGTACATGGCCGCCTCGTACGACCCGAACCGCGCGCTGAAGCTGGTGCGCAACCCGCACTTCAAGGAGTGGTCGCGTCAGGCGGAGCCGGAGGGCTACCCGGACGAGATCGACTACACCTTCGGACAGACCGTCGAGTCCGAGGTCACAGCCGTCCAGAACGGCCAGGCGGACTGGATGTTCGACCCGCCGCCCGCCGACCGCCTCAACGAGATCGGCACCAAGTACGCCTCGCAGGCGCACGTGAACCCGCTGACCGCGTTCTGGTACGCGACGCTGAACGTCAACATGGCACCGTTCAACAACAAGTTGGCGCGTCAGGCGATCAACTACGCCGTCGACCGGGCCGCCGTGGTGCGGCTGTACGGCGGCACCAACCTCGCCTCGCCCGCGTGCACGATCCTGCCGCCGGGCTTCCCGGGGCACGTCGACTCCTGCGACTACACCAAGGGCGGCGGCAAGACCTGGTCGGCCGCGGACCTCGCCAAGGCCAAGGAGCTGGTGAAGAAGTCCGGTACGGCGGGGCAGGAGGTCGGGATCGTCGTCCAGGACGACGACGTCAACAAGTCGATCGGGCAGTACCTGCAGAGCCTGCTGACCCAGCTCGGCTACAAGGCGACGCTCAAGCCGCTGTCGGCGAACATCCAGTTCACGTACATCCAGAACACCAAGAACAAGGTGCAGTTGGCGCTGACCTCCTGGTACCAGGACTATCCGGCGGCCTCGGACTTCCTCAACGTGCTGCTGTCCTGCGCCTCTTACCACCCCGGCAGCGACTCCAGCATCAACATCTCCGGGTTCTGCGACAAGGGCATCGACACGAAGATGCAGACCGCGCTGAAGAGCGCGCAGACCGACGAGGCGAGCGCGAACAAGCAGTGGAGCGCCATCGATCAGGACGTCATGGCCGAGTCCCCGGTGGTCCCGCTGATCAACCCGAAGCTGATCGACTTCACGTCGAAGCGGGTCGGCAACTACCAGTTCAGCAAGCAGTTCTACATGCTGGTCGGACAGCTGTGGGTCAAGTGACCGACACCCTGCCCCGGTCGCGGGAGGCCCGGCGCTCGCCGGGCCCCTGGCGGACGGCCGCCGGTGATCTGCTGCGCAACAGGGCGGCGCTCGCCGCGGCCGTCGTCCTCCTGGTCGTCGTGGTGGCGAGTCTGTGCGCTCCGCTGTACGCGGCCCACATCGCCCACACCGACCCGTTCCAGTCCCATGTCTCCGGCACCACGGTCGTGGACGGCAAGACCGTGCCGGTGCTCACCCCGAGCAGCACCGGCCTCGGCCTCGGCGTCACACCCATCGGCCCGACCTGGGACCCCGCCCACTACTTCCTCGGCGCCGACAACCAGGGCCGGGACGTCATGGCACGCCTGCTGTACGGCGGCCGTACCAGTCTCTTCATCGGCTTCACGGCCGCCCTGATCAGCTGCGCGCTGGGGACGGTGGTCGGGGTGGTCGCCGGGTACGCGGGCGGCGCGGTGGACGCGGTCATCTCCCGTGTGCTGGACGTCATCTGGGCCTTCCCGGTCTATCTGCTGGCGATCTGCCTGTCGGTCGTGCTCCTCACCAACGGGCTGCGGCTGGGCCCGTTGACCGTGGACGCGGGGAGCCTGTGGCTGCCGGTCGCGATCATCGCGGCGATCTATGTGCCGTACATCGCGCGGCCGTTGCGCGGTCAGGTGCTGGTGCTGCGCAACAAGGAGTTCATCCAGGCGGCGATCGGCTCCGGCGCGCCCGTCCCGCGCATCCTGCGCCGCGAGGTGCTGCCGAACGTGCTCCCGACGGCGCTCGTCTTCGTGCCGCTGATGACGGCCCTGGCCATGCTCACCGAGTCGGCCCTTTCCTTCCTGTCCGTCGGCGTCCAGCCGCCCGACGCCAGTTGGGGCACGATCATCGAGGACGGCCTGGGCCTGCTCTACACGCGGCCCACCGTGACCATCGCCCCCGGCCTGCTGATCGCGCTGACCACGGCCGCGCTCAACGTCCTGGGCGACGGCGTCCGCGACGCCCTCGACCCGGGCGCCCGGCTGCGCGGAGGGGTGTGAGGCTCGTGCTCCAGTTCGCCGTCAAGCGCTTCGGCTCGGCCCTGCTCGTGATGTTCGCGATCAGTGTGCTGGTCTTCCTGATCTTCTTCGCCACCCCGGGAGTCGACCCGGCGGCGCGCATCGCCGGCCGCAACGCCGACCCCGCGACACTGGCCCAGGTCCGGCACTCCTTCGGCCTGGACCGCCCGCTGCCCGTCCGCTATCTGCTGATGATGCGGCACCTGTTGATCGACCGCGATCTGGAGTCGTTCGTCAACCGCGGCTCCCGTGTCATCCCGCAGATCGTGCAGGCGACGCCCGTCACCCTGTCCCTCGTCATCGGCGCCGCGCTGATCTGGATGACGGCCGGCCTCCTCATGGGCACGGCCGCCGCGACCCTGCGCGGCAAGGCGGCAGACCCGCTGATCATGCTGGTCGGCGTCGTCGGTGTCTCGCTGCCGGCCTACTGGCTGGGCGAGGTCGTCAACCTCATCACGCAGAAGCAGCTGCACGACTCGGTGTTCTCCTGGGTGCCGCCGCCCGGCTACGTCGGCCTGGCCAAGGACCCCGGCCAGTGGGCGCTGCACCTGCTCTTCCCCTGGCTGACCCTGGCCCTGCTGTACGCCGGGATCTACGCCCGGCTGCTGCGCGGCGAGGTGATCAGCGCGCTCAGCGAGGACTACGTCCGCACCGCCCGCGCCAAGGGCCTCTCCGAGCGCCGGATCCTCCTCCGGCACGCCCTGCGCTGCTCGTTGATCCCCGTCGTGTCGCTGTTCGGCCTGGACTTCGGCGCGTTGGTGGGCGGCGCCGCGCTGCTCACCGAGGTCGTCTTCGGCCTGCCGGGCATCGGCAAGCTCACCTACGACGCCCTGCAGAACCTTGACCTGCCCGTGATCATGGGGACGGTCCTGTATGCGGCGTTCTTCGTGGTCCTCGCCAACGCACTCGTCGACATCCTGTACGCGCGACTCGATCCGAGGGCCCGCCATGCCTGAACCTCTGCTGGACGTACGGGACCTGCGCGTGTCGTTCCGCACCCGCACCGGACCGGTCACGGTCGTCGACGGCGTCTCCTTCGCGGTGGCCCCCGGCGAAGTCCTGGGCGTGGTGGGCGAGTCGGGCTCGGGCAAGAGCGTGTCGATGCTGGCCGTGCTGCGCCTGCTGACCAACCCGAACGTGACGGTGTCGGGCCAAGTCCACTTCCGGGGACGCGACTTGCTGACGCTCCCCGACCGGGAGATGCGGGCGATACGGGGCCGGGAGATCGCCATGGTCTTCCAGGACCCGATGACCGCGCTCACCCCCGTCTACACCGTCGGCTGGCAGATCGCCGAGCAGATCCGCGCGCACGAGCAGGTGTCCCGCAAGGAGGCCCGGGCCCGTGCGGTACGGCTGCTCTCGGACGTCGGCATCCCGGACGCGGCCTCCCGCGCCGACGCCTATCCGCACGAGTTCTCCGGCGGCATGCGCCAGCGCGCGGTCATCGCGATGGCCCTGTCCTGCGACCCGGCCCTGCTGATCGCCGACGAACCGACCACCGCTCTCGACGTGACCGTGCAGGCCCAGATCTTGGATCTGATGCGGGAGTTGAACGCGCGCGGCTCGGCCGTGGTGCTGATCACGCACGACATGGGCGTGGTCTCGGAGATCACCGACCGGGTCCTGGTCATGTACGGCGGCCGGGTCGCCGAGGAGGGTCCGCGCCGGGCGGTCTTCCACGGCCCACGGCACCCGTACACGTGGGGCCTGCTCGACTCGGTGCCCCGGGTGGGCGGTGCCCGACTGCGCCGCCTGCCGACGATCGCGGGCATGCCCGTGTCGCCGGGCAGCCTGCCGGCGGGGTGCGCTTTCGCGCCGCGCTGCCGGCTGCGGCACGAGCGGTGCGAGGAACTGCCGGCGCTGGTCGCGGGCAGCGCCGATTTCGAGCACCGGGACGCCTGTTGGCTCCCGCCCGACGATCGGGCGGCCCTGCGTGTGACGGCACGGACGGAAGCGAGCGGCACGGGTACGGCCCAGGAGGTGGCGTCATGACGGCGCAGGACATGACGACCCCGGCCCGCGGCGCCGCGCCGCTCGGCGATGTGCTGCTGCGCGCCACCGACGTCACCAAGCACTACCCGCTGCGCCGCGACGCCCTCGGCCGCTCCCGCAAGGTGCTGCGCGCCGTGGACGGGGTGTCGCTGGAGGTGCGCGGCGGGGAGACCCTCGGCATCGTCGGCGAGTCGGGCTGCGGCAAGTCCACCCTGGGGCGGTGCCTGGTCCGGCTGACCGAACTCACCGGCGGGCGGGTCGAGTTCGACGGGCAGGACATCACCACGCTCTCCGCCCGCCGGCTGCGGCCGGTCCGCCCGGGCATGCAGCTGGTCTTCCAGGACCCGCAGGCCTCGCTCAACCCCCGCCGCCGCGCCGGTGACATCGTGGCCGAACCCCTGCTGGTGCACCGCTACGGCGACGCGGGCGCGGTGCGCCGACGGGTCGCCGAGCTCTTCGACGTCGTAGGACTGGCGGCGGCGCATCTGGACCGCTACCCGCACGAGTTCTCCGGCGGCCAGCGCCAGCGCATCGGCATCGCCCGGGCGCTCGCCACCTCCCCCAAGCTGATCGTCGCCGACGAACCGGTGTCCGCCCTGGACGTGTCCATCCAAGCGCAGGTGCTCAACCTCTTCGCCGATCTCCAGGAGGAGTTCGCGCTCACCTACGTCTTCATCGCCCACGACCTCGGCGTGGTCCGGCACGTCTCGGACCGGATCGCCGTCATGTACCTGGGCGAGATCGTCGAACTCGCCGAGACGGAGGCCCTGTACGAGTCCCCCGCCCACCCCTACACCCAGGCCCTGCTGTCGGCGGTCCCGGACATCGACGACGGCACACCCGACTCCGCCTCGCATCGGGAACGCATCGTGCTGACCGGCGAGGTGCCCAACCCCGTGGACAAGCCGTCGGGTTGCCCCTTCCGCACCCGCTGCCCCTACGCCCGTGAACGCTGCGCCGAGGAACGCCCCCGGCTCACCGTCACCGCCTCGGGCCGCCACACCGCCTGCCACTTCCCCCTCGTCGACTGACAGCGGACACCTCTCAACTCCCCTTGCTCACCCAGGCATTGACCTCATAGCCGATGCGGGCCACGGTGTTGGTTCCCCGCTGCCCCGTCATGCCCGGAGGTCGTCCATGGCACTTTCGCCGGCACCGCACTCCGATACGGAACTCGTCGACCGCGTACGGGCCTTGCGGCCGCTCATGGCCGAACAGGCGCCGCGCACCGAGCAGAACCGGAGGGTGACCGGCGAGGTCGTCACGGCGCTCACGGAGGCCGGGGTCTACCGGATGAACGTCCCCCGGCGGTACGGCGGTTACCAGTCCCGGCTACGCACTCAGGTCGACGTGATCGCCGAGATCGCCGGCGCGTGCGGTTCGACGGCGTTCATGGCGCTGATCCAGGCCGGCTGCTCCTTCATCGCCGCGCTCTTCCCGGACGAGGCCCAGGACGAGATCTTCACCAGCCCCGACATACGGGTGGGCGGCACCCTCATCCCGGACGCCACGGCGGTCGCGACGGACGGCGGTCATGTCGTGAACGGCACCTCGGCCTTCGCGACCGGCTGCCGGGACGCCGACTGGCATCTCCTGACCGCCCGCGTCGAGTCCGGCGAGGGACCGCCCGAGGTGCTGTGGACCGCCGTACCCATGTCCGAACTGGAGATCCTCGACGACTGGTACGTGACCGGGCTGGCCGGCAGTGGCAGCAACAGTGTCGTCGCCCGTGACGTCTTCGTGCCCCCGCACCGGATCCTGCGCGTCGGCCCCCTACTGGGCGGCGAGTTCCCGTCCAAGGCCAACGCGGACGACCCGTTCTACCGGATGCCGGTGCTGCTGCTGTTCGCCGCGTGGACGGCGCCCAACTCGCTCGGCCTGGCGCGGGCGGCGCTGACGGACTTCGCCGAGCGGATCCACCGGCGGGGCATCACGTACACCTTCCACGAGCGGCAGTACGAGGCGGCCGTCACGCATCTGCAGGCGGCCGAGGCGGCGATGAAGATCTCCTGCGCCGAACTGCTGACGAGCGAGTTGGTGGCGCGGATCGAGGCCGGGGAGCCCTTCACCGTGGCGGAGCGCGCGAAGATCCGGGCGCAGAGCGGCTATGTGGCGCGGCTGTGCAAGGAGGCCGTCGATCTGATCGCGTCGGCCTCCGGGGCGTCCTCGCTGCACCGGGAGGTGCCGGTGCAGCGGGCCGTGCGCGATGTGTACGCCCTGAACCTGCACTCCTTCGTCAATCCGGCCACCAACCTGGAGCTCTACGGTCGTGTCCTGTCGGGGCTCGACCCGGGCACGCCGTTCCTCTGAGTCACGCAGCCGTCGGCGTCAGGAGGCGCTCGGGGCGGCCGGGCCGATGCCGCGCAACTGCTGGATCTCTCCGCCCAGTTTGGTGCGGAACTCCTTCAGCTTGGCCGGCTGCGCGCTGACCACCCATCGCGAGCCGACGAGGTGCTGACCGCCGTACCCGCTGGCCGCGTCGAGCCAGGCGAGCTTGTACTTCTCCTCGGGGAACGTGGTGATGACCTGGTCGGCCTTCTTGGTGTGGCACACGCCCTGCCGCAGTTCGTCCGCGTCGACGCGGATCTTGGGCTTGCAGCCGATCAGCCCCGCGATCACCTCGACCTTGGCCGGCGCCACGACCCCGGCCTCGGGGGCGGCGGTCACCGAGACCTTGGCGGTCCCGCTCTCGGCGCGGTCGTCCTCGCCGCCGCTGCACGCCACGGCCAGGGGCAGCAGGGCCAGGCCGCCGACGAGGGCGGCCGCCCGTGGCAGGCGGGCCGTGGACGGGACGCGGTCGACGTCTACTCGCGCTCGATGCTGGAACAAAGCGCCTCCTGCTCCGTGTTGGTTCGACAGGAGGTACGGGTGTGTCCCGGTGGACGTTCAGCCATGGCGCACGGTGATCAAAACCACAGGAGAAAAACGCTAGCGTTTCGATAGTTGCGGGGATACGCTGAAGCCCTAAGGGAACGATACCGTTTCGTTCACGAAGGGCCACGCCATGACCTCCGTTCTCATCGTCAACGCACCCTCACTGCAGCGACTCGGCCTGCGCATGCTGCTGGCCGCCGAGCCCGATCTGACCGTCGTCGGCGAGGCGACGAGCGCGGAAGAGGCGGTCCGCGAGAGTGCCGCGCTCCATCCCGACGTGGTCCTGGTGGACGACCGCTTCTCCCATACGATCGGCGTCGACGCCATCCGCCGTATCACCCGGTCCGGCCGGGTCGGCGAGCGCCAACCGCGCGTGCTGGTCCTGACGCCCGCCGACGGCGAGGCCTACCCCTACGCCGCCCTGCGCGCCGGTGCCGGCGGATTCCTGCGGCCCGACGCCACGGTCGAGGAGCTGATCGCGGCCGTCCGTGTGGTGGCCGCCGGAGATGCCGTGATCACACCCGATCTGACCCGCGCCCTCATCGACGCCGTCCGTGAGGGGCAACCCGCCCGCACCATCCGCGAGGTGGGCCTCGACACGCTCACCGGGCGCGAGCGCGTCATCCTCTCGGGCGTCGCCTCCGGCTGGTCCAACGCCGAGATCGCCGAACGCCTCTCCATCGCCCCGACCACCGTCAAGTCCCACGTCAGCCACATCCTCGCCAAGATCGGCGCCCGGGCCCGCGTGCAGGCGGTGGTCTTCGCCTACGAGTCGGGGCTGGTCCGCCCGGCGGCCTGACGCAACACCGGACGGCCGACCGCGGACGTGCGCGCCACGGCCGGCCGTGTGAACCGAGGTGTCAGGGCTTGACCGGCTTTCCCCGACCCCAGGCCCAGGCGAGGCGGTCGGCACCCGACTGGTTGGTGGTGGCCAGCCACGGGCGGGCGACCGGGCCGGTCAGGGTCTGGATGGAGTAGGTGTCGTCGGTGCGCAGACCCGGCCAGTAGACCGAACCCATCTTCAGCTCACGGAAGGTGTCCGTGACGGCCTGGATGAAGTTGACGAAGTTGTCGTCCGGAGTCGCCTTGTTGTAGTCGAGGCCCGTGGTCATCGGCGCCCCGAACTCGTCGGCTACGGTACGCCCCGCGCAGTCACCGATGCGCTCCTTGAGGTCGGCCACCCACTCGTCGTAGGTGGCGTAGCTCTTCCAGAAGCCGTAGTGGTGCAGCGACAGATACGTCCCCTTCAGGCGCGGGTCGGCGCAGACCGAGGTGACGTGGTCGTTGTAGCCGGCGCCGCTGACGAAGACGCGGTTGCGGGGCACCGAGGGGTAGGTCGCCAGCCACTTGGCGGCGATGTCGGCCCATTCGGTGTCGGTGTAGCCGTGCGGCTCGTTCATCGGCTCGAAGTAGACCAGCGGGTTGTGCTTGTAGGCCTTGACCACGGTGTTCCACATGGGCCAGTAGGTGGTCTCGTCGTCGATGTAACCGTCCTTCTGGGCGCCCGTGCCCTCCCAGTAGGACACGATCACCTTGAAGCCCTGGGCCGAGGCCGCGTCGACGACCCCGCGATACGACTTCCAGTAGGCGCCGTTGACGGTGTACGGGTTGATCGGCAGCCGCACGGTGTTGGCGCCGAGGTTCGTACGGAAGGCCGCGATGATCCGGCTCGTCTTGGCGTACGTCTTCGCGTAGCCGTCGGTGGTCGACAGGCCGGACAGCTGGAGGAGGTCGTCGGCGAAGTTGTCGCGCGGATCAGCCCAGTTGACGCCCTTGAACTGGGTGGTACCGGTGCTCGGCGCGGTGGCGGAGGCGGGGGTGCCCGTGAGGGTGGCCCCACTGATCGCGGTGATCGCCAGCGCCACGAAGGCGGCGCGCAGCCGAGGGGTGAGGCGGCTCGCGGCAGGGGTCTTGCGCATCGACGTGCCTTTCAGGAGGACCGGATGTTTACGTAAACATGTTGTGCGGCAAGAGACGGCGGGAGTGGGGGGACGGATGGCGGACTCGGGATCGCCGCAGCGATGTTTACGTAACCTCGGCGGCGCCGGAATCGTGACATCCGCCTTGGCGACCGTCAAGGTTTCCCACACGTAACATCCGGTGCACGCGGGCAGGTTCGGTACCGGTCGAAGGAGGCACCCGTGGTGGAGCGGGGTGGTTCGGGCGTGCCCGGCGGGCGGCGCAAGCAGCGCGTGTCCATGGCGGACGTGGCCCGGCTCGCGGGTGTGTCGTCCCAGACGGTCTCACGGGTCTCCAACGGCCAGCCCGGGGTGGTCGGTTCGACCCGGGAGCAGGTGCTCGCCGCGATGCGGGAGCTGGGCTACCGGCCCAACAGCGCGGCGCGCGCGCTGCGTTACGGCCAGTTCAACACCATCGGCGTGATCCTGTTCAGCCTCTCCTCGACGGGCAACAGCCGTACCGTGGAGGCGATCGCGACGCACGCGGCGGCCGAGGGGTACGCGATCACACTGATCCCGATCGACGTCCCGACGCAGGACAACGTGCTCGGGGCCTTCACGCGGATGGGCGAGCTGGCCGTCGACGCCGTGATCGTCATCATGGAGATCCATCTCCTCGACACCGGTACCGGGTCCTTCCAACTCCCGCCCGGGGTGCACGTCGTGGTCGTGGACTCGGACGCCGGCGACCGCTACAGCGTGGTCGACACCGACCAGAGCGAGGGCGCCCGCACGGCCGTACGCCACCTGCTCGACCTGGGCCACCGCACCGTATGGCATCTGACCGGGCCGGAGACGTCCTTCTCGGCGCAGCGCCGGACCGAGGCGTGGCGGGCCGCTCTTGAGGAGGCGGGGTGTCCGGTGCCGCCGCCGCTGCACGGTGACTGGTCGGCCGAGTCGGGGTACGCGGCCGGTCTCGCGCTGGCCGAACAGGCCGACTGCACGGCGGTGTTCACGTCCAACGACCAGATGGCGCTGGGTCTGCTGCGTGCCTTCCACGAGCGGGGGCGGTCCGTGCCGGACGACGTCAGTGTGGTCGGGTTCGACGACATCCCGGACGCCGCGTACTTCGTGCCGCCGCTGACCACCGTCCACCAGGACTTCGCCGAGGTGGGCCGTCGGTGTGTGCGCAAGGCGCTCCAGCAGATCCGCACCGGCGGCGGCTCCCGCCCCGGCACGGATCTGGTGCCGGCCCGACTGCTGGTCCGGCGGAGCACGGCGGCTCCGCCGGACCAGGGGCTGTCGTTTGGATCAGGTCGGCTGTGAGGCTCGGTGTGTCCTGGCCGAGCCGAGCGCCCGCGACGCCGAGCTGATCCAGACGACAGCCCCTAAGCGTCAGGCGATCGCCGCCGCGAGCAGCTCGATCTGCTCAAGACCCGAACCGGTGGGGACGAAGATGAGCTCGTCGCAGCCACTGGCCTCGAACGCGGCGGCGTACGACTTGACCATGTCGGGGGTCACCGCGGCGCTCGCGGCGATCTGGGCGGCCACGTCGCCCATGATGCCGTAGTAGTCCAGGAGGTAGCCGTCCGCCTGGGCGCGGGCGTTCGGGCCGAGCCCGAAGTAGGCCAGGGACAGCTTGCGGGGCTTGCCCGGGCGTCCGGCCTCCTGCCAGGCGGCGTCCACACCGGCCGCGGCCTCCGCGAACATGTCGGGCGAGCCGCCGCCCATGATCCAGCCGTCGGCCAGCCTGGCCACCCGTCGGAAACTGATGTCGGTCGAGCCGCCGAGGATCAGCTCCGGACCGCCGTCGCGTACGGGCGTCGGCCCGATCCCGCCGGCGAATCCGCGCTTCTCGCCGGCCCAGATGTGCTTCATCTCCTCGATCTGCTCCTCGAAGCGGCGCCCCCTGCCCTTGGTGGACAGGCCGCTGGCCGCGAAGTCGTCGTCACGCCCGCCGAGCCCCGCGCCCAGGACGAAGCGTCCGCCCGAGATGCGTTCGAGTGAGGCCGCCTGCTTCGCCAGCAGCGCGGCGTTCGCGTACAGCGGCGCGAGCAGCACGCTCGTCGTCAGGCGGATCCGGCTGGTGACCGCGGCGGCCGCGGAGAGGGCGATCAGTTCCTCGTAGCCCTGGTACACCAGCCTGCCGATGGTGCCCAGTGTGCTGAATCCCGCCCCCTCGGCCTGTCGGGCCCAGTCGAGCAGATTCTGTGGTTCGGTGCCGGGAACCGTGTTCGGAAGGCCGATCCCGATGTCCATCTGTTCCTCCGGTCATAGGAACTCGTTTCGCCCCCATCATGCGCACAGGTGACGGTCCGGCGACCGCTCGTGGGTCAGATTCCGACACCGGCCGGGTGATAGGCCGGGCGACGGCCCGCCCAGCCGAGCAGCACCACGGAGCACGCCGCCGCGAGCGCGCACCAGGTCGAGACGAACTCCGTCCGCCACAGCGCCGAGCAGATCACCGCACCCACGGTGACCAGCACCCCTAGCCCCACCAGCCACCGGTCCCCGGCCAGCAGCAGCGCGCCGACGGTGGCGATCAGGTAGCTCGCGATGAGCAGGCGCCCGTTCTCCAGCCCGACGACGTAGCCGACGGTGTGGCCGCGGATGTCGGCGCGCACGGTACGGGTGGCCAGGCTGTAGGCCAGCACGGCAGCGGTCAGGACGCCGGAGGCCAGCGGAACCATCAGCCGGGGTCTGGCGTGCGAGGGCGCGGCGCACAGGACGGCGACGGGTACCCACACCGCCAGCAGCGGCAGGGCGATGACGGCCCAGGCGACGGTGGCCGGGCCGGTGCCGCCGCCGTTGCGCCAGACCTGGGCCTCGACCAGCTGGTGGGCGCCGAGCAGCAGGGGCAGCGCGGCGAGGGGTACGTCCCTGCGACGACGGGTCCGTGCCACGCAGACCGCGCCGACGGAGGCGATGGCGGTACCCGCCCAGAGATCGGCCGTCGCACTCCAGCACATCGCGTCACCATCACCTCGACCGTCACGGCCTCCTCTGGGGCACCCACCACGCTATGACCCAACTCCTCCCTCTGCCATCCTGACCCTCGTGCCGAACCCCGCCCCCGTCACCCCGGACGCGCCCACCGTCATAGGCGCCCCGCTCCTCACCCAGCAGTGGCTCGACCTCACGTTCATCCACTGGGCCGTCCAACCGGACGTCGTGGCACCGCTGTTGCCACCCGGCACCGTTCCGGACACACACGACGGGCTGACCTTCGTAGGGCTCGTCGCCTTCCGGATGGACCGGGTCGGCTGGCTGCGGCTGCCCGGGGTGCCGTACCTCGGGACCTTCCCGGAGACCAATGTGCGGCTCTACTCGGTGGACGCGCACGGGCGGCGCGGTGTCGTGTTCCGCTCGATGGACGCCTCGCGGCTGATCCCGGTGGTGATGGGCCGCCTCGGCTTCCGGCTGCCGTACCTGTGGTCGCGGATGACCGTCCGCGCGGACGGCGACACCGTCGCCTACCGCAGCTCCCGCCGCTGGCCCGGCCCACGCGGCGCGCACAGCCGCATCACCGTGCGGACCGGCGAACGCATCGGGGAACCAACGGAGTTGGAGCACTTCCTCACCGCCCGCTGGGGCATGCACAACGCCTTCTTCGGCGGCGCCGACCCCCTGGCCTTCCTCCCGAACGACCACCCGCGCTGGCCGCTGTACCGCGCCGAACTCCTCACCTGCGAAGAGAACCTCGTCACCGCGGCCGGACTGCCCGCCCCCGTCGACCCCCCGGTCAGCGTCCTGTACTCCCCCGGCGTCCCGGTACGCCTGGGCCGCCCGGCCCGCCCGGCAGGCATCCCGACACCCTGAAGCGACGCGGAGGGAGACGCGATGACGTCGAAGGCGGCCAGGCGCAGGTCCAAGAAGAACCAGCAGATGTGGGCGTCGAGGGCGGCACAGCGGAAAGCGGCGCAAGAAGGCACGGCAGCCGACTCGTGGCCACGGCTGAAAGCGGTCACCCGCGCCATGGCAGCCGTGGCAGCCCTCCTCGGCCTCCTGTACCTCGGCGTGTTCGCGGGGTGGATGCTCGCCGGAGCAGTCGGACTGATCGGGACACCCGGCCGCCTGCACGTGGAGTCGTGCCGGGCCACCCATGTTCCGAAGGCGTCCACGGAGTGCGGCGGTGAACTCCGGTCACCCGGTGGCCAGTTGGCGGACCCCGACGCGGTCATCCTGGGCAACTACCGGGTCGGCACCACGATCTCGGTACGTGACGAGCCGGTGATGGGCCTCGAAGAGGTCGGGTTCCGGCCCGTGGTGGGTTGGGCGACGCTGACGACGGTGACCCCGCTCACCTTTGTGATCTTGATACGGGAGGGAGTGCCCGTGCCCGGCCCACTGGGTCGCCTCCCCGAAGTGGTGGGCGGCCGATGGCCCGTGCGCTGTCTGGGCGCGATCGTGGTCGTCGGGGCGCTGACATACGGCGTGCCCCTCGTCTACGGGCTGATCACTTCCTTGTTCCAGAACTGATTCGGGCCGGACGGCACCGGGGCCTTCGCCGTCACCGGTCGGCGAAGACCCCGGGATCAGGGATGCGGTCAGGCCGTGTGCAGGGTCAGGCCGTAGCGGTTGAGGATCTCGTTGATGGGCTGGAACCAGGTCTCGCCGCCGCTGCTGCAGTTGCCCCAGCCGCCGGAGGTGACGCCCTGTGCCTGGTCGCCGCTGATGAACGACCCACCGGAGTCGCCCGGTTCGGCGCAGACGCTGGTCTTGGTGAGCTGATGCACCGCGCCCTGGCTGTAGTTGACGGTCTCGTTCAGGGCCAGCACGTTGCCGCAGTGCCAGTGGGTGGTCGAACCCGAGCGGCAGATGGAGGAGCCGACGGGCGCCACCGCCGAGCCACGCACCAACTGGTCGGAGACGGTGCCCCAACCGAGCACGACCGGGACCGTCCACCAGCCGCTGCCCACGTTGACCCAGGCGTAGTCGTTGTCCGGGAACGAGGAGCCCTGGAAATTGCCGACGTAGGAGCGGTCCCAGCCGTAGACGGCGGCGGAGGGCTGACCGCAGTGCCCGGCGGTGACGAAGCCGCCGTACACCGAGAACCCTATGGAGCAGCGGACGTTGCCCGTGTAGTACGGGTCGCCGCCGACCGTGCCGGCCGCGAAGGTGCCGGGCGCCGAGGCGACCGTCTCGACGGTGACCGGACCCGTTTGGCGGGCCTGGGACAGGAAGGTCCGGACATCGTTGTCAGCACGGTCGCTCTTGACCACCTCGACGACGACCGTGCCGGCTGTCGGATCCACGTGCCAACTGCTCACGCCGGCAGGGGCGTTCAGCCGGTCGATGCGTGCCTTGGTCGCGTCGAGTTCTCGAGCGCTGTGCCGGACGGTGCGGATCGTGGCGCCGGTGGCACGGACGGCCTGGCGGGTGGCGGCGGAGGCGTTCGAGGTGACGGCCACGGTGAGCCGGTTGCTCGTGGCGTCGAACCAGGAGCCGCCGTACGCCGCTCCGGCGGCCTTGCGCGCCTTCGGGTCGATGTCCGTGGCGGTCTTCTCGGCCTTCAGGCGGGCCACGGCCTGGGACTTGGTCAGGCCGAAGTCCCGCTGCATGGCCGACAGCAGTCCGGCCGAGGCGGGTTGGTGGTCGGTGGGGGAAGCGGCGGCGTCGTTCGCCACCGCGGGGAGGGTGCCTGCGGCGGTCCAGGTGCCGAGCATCAGCAGGGCGGCCAGGCCGGCGTGCATGAGTCGCTTGCGTCTCAAGGGAGTTGCCCTTCGTCGTTCCAACAAGGTGGGGGTGGAACAGCGGGTGCGTGAGAGCGCTCTCAATCGTGCGCGGCAGAGTTTAGCGGCGATATTCGGTCAGGTCCATGCCAATCACGAGGACAGTTTCGACCGAGAGGGAAAGCCACCTCGATCGGCGCACCGCGCGGCTCGGGGCCCGGCCGGCGGGCCGTTGTCAGTACCCCGCGTTACTGTGCGGACATCTGACCTCTGCCCCTCATCGGGAGGCACTCATGACGTCACGACTCAACCCCTACATCAGCTTCGACGGCGATGCCCGTCAGGCGCTGGAGTTCTATCAGGAGGTGTTCGGCGGCGAGCTGGCGCTGAACACCTTCGGGGAGGCCGGCCTGCCGGACGCCTCTCACGCCGACAAGATCATGCACGGCATGCTGGAGACGCCCGGCGGCTTCACCCTCATGGGCGCGGACACCCCGCCCGAGATGCAGTACACCCCCGGCGGCAACTTCTCGGTGAGCCTCAGCGGCGACGACGACGCCGACCTGCGCGGCTACTGGGAGAAGCTGTCGGCCGACGGCACGGTGGTCGTGCCGCTGGACAAGCAGATGTGGGGTGACGTGTTCGGCATGTGTACCGACCGGTTCGGCATCCCGTGGATGGTCAACATCGGCCAGGCACAGGACTGACGGCCGAGCGTCACCGCAGCCAGGGCGGCGGCCCCTCGAAGGCGAGTTGGTGTACGTCGAAGAGGACCGCCGCCTCGACACCGAGCGCCGGGCCCGCCATCCCGGCCGCCCAGGTCAGGAAGGGCCGGGGTTCGAAGCCCTGCGCCCCGAGCCCCTTGGTGTACTCGGCGTGCGCGGCCAGCGAAGCGATCCCCCGCTCCAGCGGCTCGCCGGTGATGTCCACGCCGTGACTGGGCCGCTCGGCGCCGGCGAAGCACACCGCGCGGACTCCGCTCCAGGGTTCCAAACCCTCCTCGGCGAGCTCCGGGAAGATCCAGCGGTTGCCGGCGTCCCGTGCCGCGTCCAGCGCGGCGAGTCCGACCACGCGATGGTCGGCCTGGTTGGTCATTCCGCCGATCATGCGGACGCTGAACGCCCCGGACACGACCACCTCCGGGCGGTGCCGGCGGATCGCGCGCACGATGTCACGGCGCAGCGCGGGGCCGTACTCGACGATCCCGTCGGTGTGGTCGAGGAACTCCACCGTGTCCACGCCGACCTCACGCGCCCCGGCCCGCTCCTCGGCTTCCCGCAGCGGGGCGGCCTGGTCCGGGTGCAGTCCGTCGATGCCCGCCTCGCCGCGCGTGGCGAGCAGATACGTGACCCGTTTCCCCTGGGCCGTCCACCGGGCCACGGCGGACGCCGTCCCGTACTCGATGTCGTCCGGATGTGCCGCCACGGCCAGACATCGTTCCCAGTCCTCCGGCAGCACCGGGAGGGCGGATCCGGCGCCGAATGCGCTCGCGTCGTCGAGAGTCGTCATGTCCGAATGATGACGGTCCCGGCAGCTGTACCGATAGAGGCGCGTATATCCGATTGGCGCTGCCCCTAGGGGCGTGATTCCGGCTCAGCGCGCCTGGCGCAGCGCCCTGGACAGTCCGAGCGCGGCGGTGCGTACGGCCGGGGCGAGCTGGGCGGGGCTGAAGCGGGCTCGTGGCACGGCGACCGAGAGTGCGGCCACGGCGATGCCGCCGCCGTCGAAGACCGGGGCGGCGATGCAGCACACGCCCAGCGCGGCCTCCTGCTCCTCGTAGGCGAGGCCCGCGACCTGTGCCTGTTCGACGGCGGTGCGCAGCCGCATCGGGTCGGTCACGGAGTGCGCGGTCAGGCGTGGGAGCGGCTCGGCGAGGATCCGCTCGGTTAGCTCCGGGCCCGAGAAGGCGAGCAGCGCCTTGCCCACACCCGTGCAGGTCAGGGGGAGCCTGCCGCCGACCCGGGACGGGAGGGGCAGCGGGTCGTGGCCGTGGACGCGCTCCAGGTAGATCACGTCGTGGTCGTCGCGGACACCGAGGTGGACGGTCTCGTGCGTGGCCTCGTAGAGGTCCTGCACGAAGGGCAGTGCCGTCTCGCGCAGGCCGTGGCGGCGGGGCACGAGCGTGCCGAGTTCGAAGAGCTTGCCGCCGAGCCGGTAGACCGCCCCGGCCCGCTCAAGGAATCCGAGCCGCACCAGGTCCGCGGCCAGCCGGTGCGTGGTGGTCTTGCTGAAGCCGGTGAGCTCCGCGAGTTCCGTCAGACGGTACGAGCCGCCGTCGGGGCGGTAGCAGTCCAGGATGACCGCCGCTTTGTCCAGCATGTTGCCCTGGTCCGTGTTCCGTAGCACGGAACAATAATTGCCGCTGTGTCCCGATCACGTCTATACCGGACTTCATCACACCTTCGTACGTCCCTTGGAGTGGTCGCATGCCGACACCCCCCAGCGCCGACCGGCCGACCGCCGCGGTGGTCAAGGCCGCCGACACTCTGGCCGAGGCCGCCCGCACCGGAGTGCCCTGTCCTGCGGTCCGGTCCCTGCTGCCCGACGGAGACATCGCGGCCGCCTACGACGTGCAGCGTCTCAACGTGGCGCGGACCCTGGAACAGCGCGGCAGCCGCGTCGTCGGCCGCAAGATCGGCCTCACCTCCCCCGCCGTCCAGCGCCAACTCGGCGTGGACCAGCCGGACTTCGGCGCGCTGCTGACCGACATGGCCGTCCCCGACGGGGGCACCGTACCCGCCGGTCGGCTGCTCCAGCCGAAGGTGGAGGCGGAGGTCGCGCTCGTGCTGGGCGCCGATCTGCCGGACACCCGGATCACGGTGGCCGACGTGCTGCGGGCCGTCGACTTCGCGCTGCCCGCGCTGGAGATCGTGGACAGCCGGATCGACGGCTGGGACATCACCCTCGTCGACACGGTCGCCGACAACGCCTCCTCCGGCCTCTTCGTCCTCGGCACCAGTCCGGTGCCGCTGACCGCGCTCGACACGCGCGGGGTGCGAATGACGCTGTCTCGCGCCGGCGAGCAGGTCTCCACGGGCACCGGCGCCGACTGCCTCGGTGGCCCCCTCAACGCGGCCGTCTGGCTCGCGTCGACCCTCGCGGCGGCGGGCGACCCACTGCGGGCCGGCGACGTCGTGCTCACCGGCGCGCTCGGTCCGATGGTGGCCGTCAACCCGGGTGACGCCTTCGAGGCCCATATCTCCGGGCTGGGGTCGGTGCGGGTCGCGTTCGCGGCGGCGGAAGCGTCCACGGATGCCGGATCGGACGTCGGTTCGGAAGTCCGCCCGGATACTGGTTCGGAAACCGGCGCCTCTTCAGAAGGGGACCGGCGATGACCGACGCCCTCCCCCAGGCCCCCGCACAGGGCCGCACGCAGGCCGGCGCAAAGGCCCGCACCAAGGTCGCCGTCATCGGCTCCGGCAACATCGGCACCGACCTCATGATCAAGGTCCGGCGCATCTCGGACGTCCTGGAGATGGGCGCCATGGTCGGCATCGACCCGGACTCCGACGGCCTGGCCCGGGCCCGGCGCTTCGGTGTCGCCACCACGCACGAGGGCGTCGACGGCTTGGTGCGGCTGGACGAGTTCGAAGACATCGGGATCGTCTTCGACGCCACCTCGGCGGGCGCCCACCACCACAACGACCGGGTGCTGCGGGCCCTGGGACGCCGGGTGGTGGACCTGACGCCGGCCGCGATCGGCCCGTACGTCGTGCCGTCCGTCAACCTGGACGAGCACCTGGACTCCACGAACGTCAACATGGTCACCTGCGGCGGCCAGGCCACGATCCCGATCGTCGCCGCCGTGCGCGCGGTCACCCCGGTCCACTACGGCGAGATCGTGGCCTCCATCTCGTCCCGCTCGGCAGGCCCCGGAACCCGCGCCAACATCGACGAGTTCACCGATACGACCGCCTCGGCCATCGAGAAGGTGGGCGGCGCGGCCCGCGGCAAGGCGATCATCGTGCTCAACCCCGCGGAACCGCCGCTGATCATGCGGGACACCGTCTACTGCCTGGTCGGCGACTGCGACGACGCGGCAGTGACCGCCTCAGTGGAGGAGATGGTGGGCCGGGTGCAGGCGTACGTGCCGGGTTACCGACTCAAGCAGAAGGTGCAGTTCGACCACGTAGCCGACGACGATCCGCTGCGCGGACTGCTGCCCGCCGCCACCCGCGGCCCCGCGGCCCGGGTCTCGGTCTTCCTGGAGGTCGAGGGGGCCGCCCACTACCTGCCGTCGTACGCCGGCAATCTCGACATCATGACGTCCGCGGCGCTGCGTACCGCGGAGCGCATGGCGACGCACCGCACCCCGGAGGCGGCCAAGTGACCAGGCTGTACGTGCAGGACGTGACCCTGCGGGACGGCATGCACGCCGTCCGCCACCGCTACACCGTCGAGCAGGCGCGCACCATCGCCGCCGCCCTGGACGCGGCCGGCGTCGGCGCGATCGAGATCGCCCACGGCGACGGCCTGTCCGGGTCCAGCGTCACCTACGGCGTGGGGGCGCACACCGACTGGGAGTGGATCGAGGCGGTGGTCGGCGCCATGCACCAGGCCGTGCCGACCACCCTTCTCCTCCCGGGCATCGGCACCGTGCACGACCTCAAGCAGGCCCACTCGCTGGGCATCCGCTCCGTACGGATCGCCACCCACTGCACCGAGGCCGACATCTCGGCCCAACACATCTCCGCCGCGCGGGAGTTGGGCATGGACGTCGCAGGTTTCCTGATGATGTCCCACATGGCGGAACCGGCCGAACTGGCCCGCCAGGCCAAGCTGATGGAGTCCTACGGCGCCCACTGCGTCTACGTCACCGACTCCGGCGGGCGCCTCACCATGGACGGCGTACGCGACCGATTCCGCGCCTACCGCGACGTGTTGGACCCGGCCACCGAGACCGGCATCCACGCCCACCACAACCTCGCCCTCGGCGTGGCCAACACGGTCGTCGCCGTCGAGGAGGGCGCCACCCGCGTCGACGCGTCCCTCGCAGGCCAGGGCGCCGGAGCGGGCAACTGCCCCCTGGAGGCCTTCGTAGCGGTGGCAGACCTCATGGGCTGGGACCACGGCTGCGACCTGTTCCCGTTGATGGACGCGGCCGACTACGTCGTACGACCGCTGCAGGACCGCGACGTACGCGTGGACCGCGAGACCCTCACCCTCGGCTACGCCGGCGTGTACTCCAGCTTCCTGCGCCACGCCGAGACGGCCGCCGCACGGTACGGCCTCGACACCCGCTCGGTCCTGGTCGAGGTCGGCCGACGCGCAATGGTCGGCGGCCAGGAGGACATGATCACGGACATCGCGCTGGATCTGGCGGGGCGGAGTGAGGGCTGAGGGCTTCAGGGCGCCTCTGTCGCCAAGTCCGAACGGGCCGTCCGGTGAAGGGCGTTGACGGCGTCGACGACCGGCGGACCCAACGCCCGGTGTTCGACGTCCGGGCTCCCTCGGATCAAATTGTCCACTCGCAAGGGGGGTGGCCTGACGCATCCCCCTTCGCCCTCATCCCCCAGGGCTCGCGCAGATGTCTTCCGGCGGGCGGAACGTGCGGTCGCCGCCCGACTCTCCGTTCGCCTCGCCCCGTACTGTCTCCAACTGGCCCAGCAGCGAGGCGAGATGACGCCGGGAAGGGTCCCGGAAAAACTCCAGCACGGCCCGGTGGAAGGCGTCGCGCAGTCCGGGTGCCATCACGTCGGAGGCGTCGAAGCACAGGGTGCGGGCGCCGGAGGTCAGCAGGGAGTGGATCTCCTGCTCGTTCGGGTCCGTGAACGTGGTCGGCGGCAGCCCGGCCGGGTCCGGGAACAGCGGCCGGACCGCCGGGTCCGCCTCCGCCCGCCAGATCTCCCGGCCGGCCGGACTGGAGAGCCGTTCGACCAGTACCTGGGCCGCCGGGTCGTCGCTGAACACGGCGGCCATGTCACCCGAGACCTCGAACGTGTCCCGCTCCTCGGGCCGCCCGTCCAGATAGCGGGCCGACGGCTCCACGCGGACGTCCTTGCCTGCGTACACGTACCGGATGAAGGCGCTCTGGTGCTCGTGCGTGCAGTCGAAGCCGGGTGAGCCGAGCAGACCGCGCGGCTGTCCGCCGGGGCCGGTCGCGCCCTCGAACGACGTGGTCAGGGAATGCTCGACGGAGGCCGGGGAGCGCTTGCCGAGCAGTCGCGCCCAGGTCGTCCAGGCCCGCTCGACGGCCGGAGCGCGCCAGTCGAGCCGACCGGTGGCCCACCGGGTGTAGACGTCGGGGCCCGCCTGGTGCAGCAGGATGTCCTCGACCCAGTCGGTGCCGGGCCAGCCGGAGGTGGCCTGCGAGGCCATCCCCACGCACCACTTCGGGTCCGCGCTCGATGCGCCCTCCTTGCTCCACACCAGGCTCTTCAGGTCGACCTTCAACGGCACCCAGTACGTACGGCGCCTGCTGTCCACGAGCAGGGTCGGCGACCACGGCGCGTAGGCACGTTCGGCGCTCTCCTCGGCGAGGGGCACCAGCTTGTCGCGGCGTGCGTACTCGGTGAGTTCGCCGATGCTGTTGAGGATCGCCACGTCCGGCGGATCACCGGCCTCCAACTGCGAGACGAGCGTCTCACGCAGCGAGCGGGTGCCCTCGTAGGTGTACCTTCGCCCGGTCCCGTCGTCCAGTTCGGCGAGGGCGGCCTCGAAGGCCTCGCCCTCCTTGCCGGTCCACGGGCCGAGCACGACCAGCGGGTCACGGGGGTTCGACGTGCAGCCGGGGACGAGGGCGAGCAGACAGCCCGCGAGAAGGACACGCAGCGGGCGGAGGAGGAAGCGGCGCATGGACCGGTTCACGAGACGGCTCCCGGGCGGGTGACGACGAGGTACTCGCGGCGGTAGCCGTGCAGGGCGCCGACGATCAGGGCCGCGGCGGCCAGGCCGGCCGGGAACACGAAGGGGGCGGCCCCGTCCAGGAAGGCGAGGCGCCCGTCGGCCAGGCCGTCGTCGATCCGGGCCCGCAGGACCTCGATGGCACGCGGGTCCGGGCCTCCGAAGGGCCGCTCTTCCGCGATCACCTCGATCCGCGGCGAGGTCCGCTCGGCGAGCGCGTCGGCCAGGGGGACGGCCGCGTCCTGCGCGTGCTGGGCGAGCAGCGCGTCCGCCGTCAGGAGCGGTACAACGAGCAGTGGCACGGCGGCGGCCACCAGCGGGACACTGAGCCGGATCCGGAAGCGGCGGCGCAGGAAGGACACCGTCCGCCACAGTCCGGCGGCGAGCAGGAGGAAGGCGAGTCCCGCGACGACCGCGGCGGCGAGCACGCCCGCGCCCCAGGCGGCCCGGTGCGCGAGCCGTTCTCGCAACTGGCGTTCCAGGCCCGACACCCGGTCGACGATCGAGGTGGCACTGGAGCCGGTCGCGGCCGGGCACGGCGGATAGGCGTCGTCGGCGTCCGCCGCGACGGGCGCCGAGCAGAGCATGCTGCGCGCGTAGGTCAACTCGGCGGCGCGCAGCACCGGGTCGGCCGCGTCGCCCTGCGCCCGACCGACCCAGCCGGTGTAGTCCACGACCAGCGCGGAGACCACCCGCAGTTCCTGCTCCTCGGCGACGGTCAACGCCCCGCTGCGGGTGACCTGGTTGAGGCTCTGCGTCGCCCGCGCCACCCGCGTCCGGTATCGCTCGCTCAGCCCGCCGAGCTCCGCCGCCCGCCCCTCGGCCAGACTCCGTTCGGCCTCGCCCTGCGCGACCAGCAGCGAGTTCCTGGCGTCCGCGAGGTCGACCAGCGCGGGCACCAGCCGCTCCCGTATGTCGGCGGAATCGTCGCGCACGCCCGCGTACGCCCATCCGAACGCCCCGAAGACCACCACGGCGAGCAGCGGCAGGGCCACCAGCCGGTCGTGCAGATACGGGCGGTTGCGGCGGCCGGTGGCCGCCGGCCAGGCGTAACGGTAGGCGCGGCGGGCAAGCTCGCCGACCACCGCGGCTACGGCCCGCGCGAGTCGGGTGGCGCTCCGCGCGACGCCACGGAGGTGAGGGTCCGGAGCCGGTCGGCGACTCTCTTCCCGAGCCATGGGCTGTCCCTGTGGTGTCGGAAGGCGAGCGGGCGGACTTCGTAGGCACGGTCCAGCAAGGTCTCGGCGACGGCCGCGTCCTCGGGGGTGGCGGAGCGGGCGGCCTGGTGGGCGAGGGTGGCGTAGCGCCTGGAGAGGTCCTTGCGCAGGCCGGGCCCGTCGGCGGGGAGGCCGAGCCGTGGGTCGGCGCCGGCCGAGAGCGCGGCGAGCCCTGCCGCGTCGAGGGCACCCCGCGCGAGCGTGTCCCGCACGGTCTCCCACACCTCGGTGGTCATCCGCACCCGGGCCTCCTCGTCGGTCAGCCCGTGGGCGTGGAACAGCAGGGCGAGGCGCTCCAGAGTCTCGCGCAACAACGCCGGTACGTCGTCGGCGCGCTCGACCGTCCGTACGTGCTCGACCGCGATCCGCACGGCCGCCGTACGGGCCGCGGTCCGGTGCCGGGAGTGCCTCGGGACGGCGTCCAGTACGCGTACGGCCTCCTCCCCCGCACGTTCGCCGCCGAGGGCGAGACGGGCACGTGCGGCACCGAAGGCGGCGCCGCCCAGGGACGGATTACGCAGCCGCACGGCCTCGTAGAACGTGAACGCCTCGGGCCATCGCCCCAGGTGCTCGGCGCAGTAGCCGAGCGCCAGCTTGGGCGCGTACTCGCCGGGAATCGCCGCGTACACCCGGTCGAAGTCCCGCCTGGCGACGGCGACTTGATCCCGGGCGAGCGCGACGAGCCCCCGATGCCAGTCCAACCTCCAGTCGTACGGTGCCCGTTCGGGCCCGACCGACGCCTCGGCGGCACGCAACTCCCGCTCGGCGGCCTCCGGCCCGTCCGACGCCGTCCGCAACCGCAGCCGACAGCGCAGGAGATGGACCTCCGTGGAGTCGCTCCAGACCCCGGTGTGCTGCAGCAGCGCCTCCGGGTCGGCCTCGCCGAGCCTGCTCAGCTCCGCGTGGTGGTCGTCGTTGCGGTCGGGCCGCGGGACGGGCAGCCGCTGGGCCGCCTGCGCGGGCGTCGGCGGCGCGTCGGGCGACGGCGCCCGGGACGTGGCCCAGCGGGCGAGAGGTGGCGCGGAGCCGAGGGCGCCGTCGAGTGCGTACGGCGACTGGAGGAACAGCGGGGACGGCTCGAAGGTCTCCGTCCCGGTCCTGAGCGACCGCAACTCCCGGAAGACACCGCGCAGTTGCTCACCCATCTCACGGGCGTCGGCAAACCGCTCGGCCCGCTCGGCCCGGGTCGCGCGGTGCAACACCCGGGCGAGCGAGACGAGGCCGAGGCCTCGGGGGGTGGTGGGGCTCGGGGCGGTGGCGACAGCCGTGCCCGAGGCCATGGGATCTCCTGTGCCGGGGGGCGACTTCTCGGTGGGCGGGTCGCAGGCGCCCGGCGTCCCATCGGCGGCGGGACCCGCGCCGGCGCCCGGTGCCGCCTTGGACGTGGAGACCAGGTCCGGTCCCTGCACCTCCCCCACAGGCAGGACCGCGGCAGAACCGGACAGTCCCTCGGCCGCCCCAGCCGTACCGGCAGCCAGCGAGGCCAGGTCGCCGAGGACGGCCAGGTCCTGGGGTGACGTGCCGAGGCCGGCCAGACGCCGCAGTGTCTCGCCCAGGCTGAACAGGTCGTCCTGGCCGGTGGATCCGCCGTCCGGGCCGACCGTCGGGGCGCGGAACCCGTACGTCGTCAGCCCCGGCGCCCCCGCCGCCCGTACGCTCCCCACGTCGATGATCTTCGTCGCGGTGCCGTCGTGCATGACGTTGCCCGGCTTGAGGTCGCCGTAGACCCGGCCGGGCCGGGCGGCGTGCAGATGTCCGAGCGCGGACAGGATCCGTACGCCGTATGCCAGTACGAACTCGTTGAAGCGGCGCCCGCCGAACTCGTCCGGGTTCAGCCGTGCCCGCGCCCGCACCTCCTCCAGCGTGAGCCCGTCCACGTACTGGAGGACGAGGAAGTCGCCGACCTCGGGGTGATGCCCGTAGTTGAAGACTCGGATGATGTCGTCATGGCTGAGGTCGACCAGGGCCCGCCGCTCCCGGGCCAGCGCACCCGCCGCGAAGGCCGCCTGTTCGGGGTGCAGGATCTTGATGGCGACCTCGCGGTCGTCGACCTTGGTGTCGAGCGCGAGGTAGACCTCGCCCATCCCGCCGTAGCCGAGCGGGCGGATCAGTCGATACTGGCCCGCGAGCAACTGGCCGGGAGAAACAGGCAGTTCGTCCGCATCGACCCCGCGGGACACCGCGCGCTCCAGCAGCGTGATCGAGGGCAGTAGGGTCGGATCCGGGTTCTCCTCGGGCAGCTCGACATGTGCGGCCCGCAGGAACATCGGCTGCCCGGCGACCACGAGCGGCCCGAACGACCCATCGGACTCCGGCACTTCACCGAACCCGTCCCTGCCCGTAGCCCCCTCCATGCCTCCCCAGAATAGGGCCGGGGTGCGGGAATGACTCCTTGCAGTCCGCGCGTGAATCATGGCGTCTCAATCGTGACGTCCGATTCACGGTGTCCGCATCATGGCGTCGCCGGGTTCACCGGGCCCCAGCGCGTTCCCGGCCGAGAACTCCCTTTCAGGCACCTCCCGTTGAAGGCCTTCCCGCTCGGGCAAGAGCCTCCTCGGCCTGGGCGGCGAGCGTGGCGACGAGTTCGGCCGCGGGTGGCAGGTCGTTGACGAGGTCGACGGCCTCGCCGGCCCACACCGGCAGGGACGGCAGGTCGCCTCGGGCGACGTCGGCCTGGTAGGCGTCGCGGGCCCGGGGGTCGGCGGCGAGTTCGGCTTCCCGGCCCCGCCAGCGGTCGAGGTAGGGGTGGCCGAGGGTGCGAGCCGTGTACTGGTGCGGCCAGGGTGATGACCTGGCGATGTCGAGGACCCGGTTGCGTTCCGTGTCCTCCCCGCGTCCCTTGACGATGGCCTCGGCGCTCGCGGGCTCGACCAGGGCCTCGGCCGTGGCCTGGAACCTGGTGCCGATGAGCGCTCCGGCCGCCCCCAGCACCAGGGCGGCGGCCATGCCACGGCCGTCGGCGATCCCACCGGCCGCCAGCACCGGCACGGGCGCCGCCAGATCCACCACCACCGGCACGAACGGCAGCGTCGCCCGCCCGTGCCGGGCCCCGTGCCCACCGCTTTCCGTGCCCTGCGCCACGATGACGTCGGCCCCCAGATCGAGCGCCCGACGAGCCTCCTCCAGGTCTGTGACCTGCACGATCAGCGCCGCGCCGGCGGCCCGGATGGTCTCGACGAAGGGGCTCGGGTCCCCGAAGGAGAGTGCCACGGCTTCGGGGCCGTACTCCAGTGCCTGTTCCACCGCGCCGACGTCGGCCGCCCAGTTCAGGAACCCGACTCCCCACGGATGCCCGCCCCCGGCCACGACCGGCAACTCCCGCGCCAGCCACTCCCGTTCGCCGCCCCCTGCGCCGACCAGCCCCAGCCCGCCGCCGCGCGAGACGGCGGCGGCCAACGCCCCGCCGGCCGACCCGCCCATGGGCGCCGAGGCGATCGGATGCCGTACACCGAACAGTTTCGTGAACGCGGTCGCCAGTGTCATGCCTGTCATCATCGACCGGAGAGAACCGAGGGAGAAGGAGAACGGACATGACCGCACTCACCACCGCCGAGTCTCTCCACGACACCCCGGAAGGCCTCCTCTGGGAACCCAGTGAACGCTGGGTACGCGGCCGAAAGGACAAGGTGACGGTCGTCGACAGCCACCACCCCGTCCTCGTCTGGGAGCCCGGGGTCCCGGTGCCGCTCTACGCCTTCCCGCGCGCGGAGGTGCGCGAGGACCTGCTCCGCCCCGCGAAGAACCCGCCGACCGGCACCCACACCGGCTCGCAGATCTTCTACGACCTCGAAGTCGACGGCGAGTTGCTGGAGAACGCCGCCTGGACGTTCCCCGCGGCCGACCTCGCCGACCACATCGCCTTCGAGTGGTTCCGGCGTACCGGAAAGGGCCTTGACCACTGGTACGAGGAGGAAGAGGAGATCTTCATCCACCCTCGCGACCCGCACAAGCGGGTGGACGCGATCGCCAGCAGCCGGCACGTCCAGGTCGAGATCGACGGCAGGGTCGTCGCCGACACGCACCACCCGGTGCTCCTCTTCGAGACCGGTCTGCCGACCCGCTACTACATCCCCCGCGAGGACGTCCGCCTCGACCTCCTCACCCCCACCGACCACCACACCGGCTGCCCCTACAAGGGCACGGCAGCGTACTGGTCCTGGGCCGGAGAAGGGGACGACGTCCCGCCCAACCTGGTGTGGAGTTACGCCGCTCCGCTGCCCGCGGTGGGCGCGATCCAGGGACTGCTCGCCTTCTACAACGAGGTGCTCGACATCACGGTGGACGGCGAACGCCTGGAGCGTCCCGTGACCCACTTCAGCAAGCACCTGCCGTAGAACTGAGATTGGAAGGACGGGAGACCGGGGACCGGATACCGGGAGGCTCGGTTCAGACCTTCACGTGCCGAACGAGCCAGGACATCATCTCGCTCAGGTCCCCGACGGCGTCCAGCACCACATCCACCGCCTCGAGGGTGTGCAACCAGCCGTCGCACCCCAGCGGTCGCACCGCGATCAACGAGCGATGGCGCAGCAGTTCGGCACGCTGATGGTCGGCCGGGTAGTCACGGGGGACCCGTTTCATGAGGTCACCGGTGACTTCGTACTCCCGATTCCTCAACTCCTCGACGATGGCGGTGAGTTCACGGCCACTGCCGTCGACGGCCACCGCCTGCCGGAACTTGCGGATCTGTTCGGGAACGGGGTACCACCAAGCCCCCTGGATCCGCAGTCCGTCGAGGTCGAAGCGAAGCCCTATCTCGATGTTGCGCGCAAGGCGGATCACGGCCCCTTGGTGCTGCCACCACCAGGAGTTCGTCCGGTAGTGCCAGACGGAGAAGTCGTCGTATGCGGCGTCCCTGTCCGCGAGGTCGTTCAGCAGCGCGATCATCGGCTGCCGCACCAGTTGCTCGCGCTCTTTCCGACACTTCTCCCGCACCGACTGCGAGGGCTCGCCCTCCAGTTGGAGCAAAACGTCGAAGGCCCCCTCGGGCCACCCTGTGAACCGTCCGGCCATGCGCGAACCCTACTTGCCCATTGGGGCAACTCCACTGCCCTCTGTCCCTGCCTTCGCGACCGGTGACGTCCCGCCGGCGAGCCGCTAGCGTCCGAGCGTGAGCTCGAACACCCTGCCGAGACCCCGGCCGTCCGCCATGTCCTCGTACAGCAGGCCCGGCACGTGACCGAGCAGACGGAGGGCACGGCACCCGTCCACGAGGTGGAGACGGCCGAACGGGCAGATGCCGAGCCGGTGTTGAGGACCCCGCAGCCGCCGAACGGAGAGCGTCCGCGCCGTCGCGGTCCCGGCCCCTTCCTCCTGATCGTGGCACCCGCGCTGGTGGCTCTCATCGGGGTGTCCGGCTACCTGGCCCTCACCGACGGCCTCTCCCCCGTGCTGTCCCAGGGCTCGGATCCGGCACCGACGGACATCAGCAACGTCGATGCCTCGTACGTCCCTTGGCTGCGCAAGGCGACCGCCGACTGCACGGTCGTCACGCCAGCCGTGCTCGCCGCGCAGATCGATCAGGTCTCGGGATGGAGCGACGACTCCGCGAGCCTTTCGCAACAGGGAATCGCCCGCTTCACGGACGCCCAGTGGCGGACCTGGGGCCGGGACGCGGACGCCAACGGCCGCTCCTCACCGCACGATCCGGTGGATGCGATCATGGCCCTCGGCCGGCAGGACTGTTCGCTCGCCAAGAAGGTGACGGCCCTCAGGACCGAGGGAACCGTCAACGGCGACCTCACGGACCTGACCCTCGCCGCGTACGCGGTCGGGACGGACACGGTGGCGAAGGCGGGCCGTGTCTCCGGCAGCGCACGCACGTTCGTCGACGGGGTCAAGGGACGGCGTCCGCAGTACGACGCACTCGTACGGCGGACTCCCGAGGACACCGGCGGCCAGAACGCCTCCACCATCCTGTCCCCACCGGTCACCACCCTCACGGTCACCTCCCCCTTCGGCTCGCGCAAGCACCCGCTCACCGGCGTCACCAAGCTCCACACCGGGGTGGACTTCGGCGCACCCAAGGGCGCCCAGGTGTCGGCCGCGCGGGACGGCCGGGTCGAGTTCGCGGGCATGACCACGGCGTACGGTCTCCGCGTGGTGATCGACCACGGCACGATCGAGGGCAAACGGCTGGAGACGACGTACAGCCATCTGTCCGCCCTCCAGGTCACCGTGGGCCAGTCGGTGACGGCAGGTTCCCCGGTCGGTCTCGTCGGCTCCACCGGCCTGTCCACCGGGCCGCACCTGCACTTCGAGGTGCTCCTGGACGGGCAGTACATGGACCCGGTCCCTTGGCTGAGCCCGGCTCACTGACGCTGTCAGGGGCGCTGGGCCGGCAGGCCGGGCCCTCGAAGTCTCGAAGCTACGAAACCTCGAAGCCACGAAGCTACGAAGCTACGAAGGAGAGCCGCACCTCTCCGTCTGAACGGCGGGCCTCAGTCCGGCAGTTGATCGGCACCGGCCCGTAGTTCCTGCCCCCCAGGAGGCGGACCTGGATACCTTGCGCGCACGCATGTCACGCGCGTGCACAGAGGTTCAAGCAACTGTCTACGTCCCGGACCTCGTAGCCGCATGGGCCGAGTTGCACTGACCACCAGGCGACGAGGGGATGACGATGGTGACAGTCGTGCGAGGTCATCGACATGATGACCGTCGTGACGAATCAGGTATCCCTGGAATCCCAACTCGCGTCGCTCATGGGCGAGTACGAGCGGGCCAACAACAGTCATGACATCGAACGGGTCGTGCCGTTCATCGCCGAGGACGCCACGTACTGGTTCTCGGACGGCTCGCATCAGGGCATCGAGGAGATCCGGTCCGCGATCGAGAAGACGTTCGCGAAGATCCTCGACGAGGTGTACGAGGTCCGGGATCTGGAGTGGCCCGTACTCACCGCGGACGTCGCGGTGTGCCGTTATCGGTTCGCCTGGACCGGCGTCGTCGACGGTGAACCGCGCTCCGGCCGAGGGAGAGGCACCAATGTCATCGTGCGGCGGGACGACCGCTGGAGGATGCTGCATGAGCATCTGAGCTCCTGATCCTGCGGACAGCCGGCCGTCTCTCCCCGCCGGCCATCACCGCCATGATCACACTTGCCTCCCAACCGTGACGGCACACGTCACGAGCATTCCCGGCCCGGCGACATACCACCTACACCCGTCAGCCCCCCTTGCCCCTGCACCAGGACCCACCTAGCCTGATTTTGTGCCGCTAATAAACAAATCCCGATCGCACAACGCCGTGCCGGGCCAGAGCAGCGACCTCACCCGACTCCGGATCACCCTCACCGCGTTCTTCGCCCTCGACGGCTTCATCTTCGCCGGCTGGGTCGTCCGCATCCCCGCCATCAAGGAACAGACCGGCGCCTCGGCCAGCACCCTCGGCCTCGCCCTCCTCGGTGTCTCCGCCGGCGCCGTCATCACCATGATGATCACCGGCCGCCTCTGCCGCCGCTACGGAAACCACCAAGTCACCGTCGTCTGCGCCGTACTGCTCGCCCTGAGCGTCTCACTCCCCCCACTCACCCACTCCGCGCTCACCCTCGGCGCCGTACTGCTGATCTTCGGCGCCGCCTACGGAGGGATAAATGTCGCGTTCAACAGCGCGGCCGTCGATCTGGTCAGGGCCATGCGCCGGCCCATCATGCCCAGTTTCCACGCCGCGTTCAGCCTCGGCGGCATGGTCGGCGCCGGACTCGGCGGACTCGTCGCCGGCGCCCTGACCCCCACCCAGCACCTGTTCGGCCTCACCGTGATCGGCCTCATCGTCACCGCCGTGGTCGGCCGCAGCCTGCTGCGCCTCCAGCCACCGGCACTCCCCGAGGACTCACCGAAGGAGGAGGCCGCACCCCGCCGCCTCGACAGGCGCACCCGCGGTCTCGTGATCACCTTCGGCCTCATCGCCCTGTGCACGGCCTTCGGCGAAGGAGCCCTGGCCGACTGGAGCGCCCTGCACCTGGAACAGGACCTCGACGCCACAGCCGGCGCCGCCGCGCTCGGCTACTCCTGCTTCGCGCTCGCCATGACCGCCGGCCGACTCACCGGCACCCGGCTGCTCGAACGCCTGGGCCGGACCCGCACTCTCGTGTCCGGCGGCACGATCGCCGCCCTCGGCATGCTGCTCGGCGCGCTCGCTCCCTCCCTGTGGGCGGCCGTCCTCGGCTTCGTGATCACCGGGCTCGGCCTCGCCAACCTCTTCCCCGTCGCCATCGAACGCGCCGGCACGCTCGCAGGCCCCGACGGCGTCGCCATCGCCTCCACCTTCGGCTACGGCGGCATGCTCCTCGGCCCACCCGCCATCGGCTTCATGGCCGACTGGTTCTCCCTCCCGGCCGCCCTCACGAGTGTTGCGGTACTGGCGGCTACGGCGGCTCTGATCGGCTTCGCCACCCGAGGTGCGGCAGAGCGCTGACCAACATCACTTCCCGCGCCTCCGTCCGCCCCCCGACCCACGTTCACCTGGCCGACCCGTGACGACGGCGCCGTGGAAGCTCGTACGGACCGCCGCACCTCCCCTCGACCACACCCGATACGGCACACTCACCGCCATGGACACCACAGCCTTCGTCGCGCAGTTGGACCGGGAGGGTCGACTGCTGGCCGCGGCCGCCGAGCAGGCGGGGACCGATGCCAAGGTGCCGACCTGTCCGGAGTGGCAGGTTCGGGATCTCGTGCGGCACACGGGCATGGTGCACCGGTGGGCGGCGGCGTTCGTGGCCGAGGGGCACACGGCCTACCACCCCGACGGCGGGCTGCCCGAGCTGGACGGCGCCGAGCTGCTGGACTGGTTCCGCGAGGGCCACGGGTATCTCGTCGAGACCCTGGCGGCCGCGGCGCCCGACGTCCAGTGCTGGCAGTTCATGCCGGCGCCGTCGCCGCTCGCCTTCTGGGCCCGGCGGCAGGCGCACGAGACCACCGTGCACCGGATCGACGCCGAGTCGGCGCGGGGCGGCACGCCCACCGAGATCTCCACGGGCTTCGCGGCCGACGGCATCGACGAGTTGCTGCGCGGCTTCCATGCCCGGTCCAAGAGCCAGGTCCGCAGCGAGGAGCCACGGGTGCTTCGGGTGCGCGCGACGGATGCCGACGGCGCGGTGTGGACCGTACGGCTGTCTCAAGAACCGCCCGTGACCGTCCGGGACGCGACCGGCGACGCCGACTGTGAACTGGCCGGGCCCGCCGTGCAGTTGTATCTGGCGTTGTGGAACCGGCGCCCGTTCCCGAGCGTGACCGGGGACGCGGCCCTCGCCTCGCTGTGGCGCGAGAAGTCGGCCGTCACTTGGAGCTGACCTTCAGGCGGTGAGCATCCGCGTCAGTACCGCGCGCTGCACCGGCAGCACCTCGCCGTGCAGTGAGCGTCCCTTGTCCGTGAGTCCCACGCGCACGCCCCGCCGGTCCTCCGGGCACATGGTGCGCTCGACGAGCTCGTCCTTCTCCAGCCGGGCGATCAGCCGCGACAGGGCGCTCTGGCTCAGATGGACGCGCTCGGAGATCTCCTGCACGCGGTAGGCGCAGGCATCGCCGGCCAGTACGTCCAGCACCTCGAAGTCGCTGGCGCACAGGCCGTGTTGGTGCAGCACGCGGTCCAGTTCGCACTGGGTGCGCGCGTGCAGCGCGAGGATGTCCCGCCACTGGTCCACGAGCCCCTGCTCGGCATTCTTGGCCGCCATGCGGGCACCGTAGCAGAGAATCACGTTTGTTGCACGTACATTAAATGCCCTTGCATTCCATGCATGTGCATGTAGTGTCTCCGGTCATGACCTCACCGCTCACCATCCCCGCGTCCGCCGGACGCTGGACGCCCCGGCTCTGGGGCACCCTGCTGGTGCTCTGCGCCGCGATGTTCCTGGACGCGCTGGACGTGTCCATGGTCGGCGTGGCCCTGCCGTCCATCGGTTCCGACCTCGACCTGTCCACCTCGACGCTGCAATGGATCGTCAGCGGCTACATCCTGGGCTACGGCGGTCTGCTCCTGCTCGGCGGTCGCACCGCCGACCTGCTCGGCCGGCGCCAGGTCTTCCTGGTCGCCCTCGGCGTCTTCGCCCTCGCCTCCCTGCTCGGCGGCCTCGTCGACTCGGGCCCGCTGCTGATCGCCAGCCGCTTCATCAAGGGCCTGAGCGCGGCCTTCACAGCCCCCGCAGGCCTGTCGATCATCACCACGACCTTCCCCGAGGGCCCGCTGCGCAACCGGGCCCTGTCCATCTACACCACCTGCGCGGCCACCGGCTTCTCGATGGGCCTGGTGCTGTCCGGCCTGCTCACCGAGGCCAGTTGGCGGCTGACCATGCTGCTGCCCGCGCCCATCGCCCTGATCGCCCTGTTCGCCGGCCTGAAGCTCCTCCCGCGCAGCGAGCGCGAGAAGGACCACAACGGCTACGACATCCCCGGCGCCGTCCTCGGCACCGCGTCGATGCTGCTGCTCGTCTACACGGTCGTCCAGGCACCGGAGTCCGGCTGGGCCTCGGCCCGCACACTGCTGTCCTTCCTCGCGGTCGCCGTCATGCTCACCGTCTTCGTACGGATCGAGCGGCGCTCGGCCGGTCCGCTGATCCGGCTCGGCGTACTGCGCTCCGGCACCCAACTCCGCGCCCAGCTCGGCGCGATGACGCTCTTCGGCTCGTACGTCGGCTTCCAGTTCCTGGTCACGCTGTACATGCAGTCCCTGCTCGGCTGGTCGGCGCTGCACACCGCGCTCGCCTTCCTGCCCGCGGGCGCGATCGTCGCGCTGTCCGCGACGAAGATGGGCGCGATCGTCGACCGGTTCGGCACTCAGCGGCTGATCGTCGCGGGCTTCGTATTGATGATCACCGGATACGCGCTGTTCCTGCGTGTCAGCCTCGACCCGACGTACGCGACGCTGATCCTGCCGTCGATGGTGCTGATCGGCGGGGCCTTCGCGCTGATCTTCCCCTCGCTCAACATCCAGGCCACCAACGGCGTCGACGACCACGAGCAGGGCATGGTCTCCGGGCTGCTCAACACCTCGGTGCAGGTGGGCGGCGCGATCTTCCTGGCCGTCGTGACGGCCGTGGTCACGGCGGGCGCCGACGAGAACGCCGGCCCGCAGGCCGTCCTGGACAGCTACCGGCCGGGGCTGATCGTGGTCACCGGCATCGCCGCGGCGGGCCTGCTGATCAGCCTCCCGGGTCTGCGCACCCGGCGCCGGCAGCAGTCCGTGGTGGTCGCCAAGTCCACATCCCAGGAGGCGGAGCGGGTTTCGGTCCGCGACTAGGGGGACGCCTCCGCAGTGTGTGCCCGGCGGGATCTGTGTCCCGCCGGGCACACGGCTGAGAGACTCACTCCTACGTCCGAATACGGGGGACGGCGCGGTCAGGCCGATCGGGACGCGGTGACCGTCGAGATCGGCTACGCCCTGTCCAGCGCGGTGTTCGCGGCGGCGGTCGTCTTCGGGGCGGTAGCCGGTCCGGCGCTGCTCTTCGATCTGCCGCGTGTCGTCGAGACCGTGCTGGTGCGCGCGGGGCTGGTGCTCGTGCCGGTGCTGTTCTTCGTGCGGGTGATCACCGTGCTCGTCCGCCTCCGGCAGGCGGCTCAGCCCAGCCAGCCCGGGCGCACCAACCCCGACTCGTAGGCCAGAACGACCAGTTGGGCCCGGTCCCGGGCGCCCAGCTTGACCATCGTGCGGCTGACGTGGGTCTTCGCGGTGAGCGGGCTGACGACCAGGCGGCGGGCGATCTCGTCGTTGGAGAGGCCGATCCCGACCAGGGCCATCACCTCCCGCTCCCGCTCGGTGAGTTCAGCGAGCACGTCCGCGACGGCGGGTTCCTTGGAACGGGCCGCGAACTCGGCGATCAGACGGCGCGTGACACCGGGCGAGAGGAGCGCGTCGCCCTCGACCACCGCCCGTACCGCGCGCAGGAGTTCCTCCGGCTCGGTGTCCTTCACCAGGAAGCCGGAGGCGCCCGCGCGGATCGCCTCGAAGACGTACTCGTCGAGCTCGAAGGTGGTCAGCATGACGACCTTGACGCCTTCGAGAGCAGCGTCGTCGGTGATACGGCGGGTCGCCGCCAGTCCGTCGAGCAGCGGCATACGGATGTCCATCAGGACGACGTCGGGGCGCAGTTCACGCACCTTCCGTACCGCCTCCTCGCCGTCGGAGGCCTCCCCCGCCACCTCGATGTCCGGCTGTGCGTCGAGCAACGCCCGGAAGCCGGCCCGCACGAGTGACTGGTCGTCGGCGAGCAGTACGCGGATCACCGGTCGTCCTCCTTGGCCTTCACCTTCAACGGCAGTACGGCGAGCACCCGGAAGCCTCCGTCGGGGCGCGGGCCCGCCTCGATCGTGCCACCCAGAGCGGCGGCCCGCTCCCGCATTCCGGCCAGTCCGTTGCCGCTGCCGCCCGCGTCGGCGCCGGTCGCGGGCCCGTCGTCGTCGATCCGCAGCCGTAGCTCCCGCTTGTCGTGGGCGAGACGCACGCGCGCGTGACGCGAGCCCGAGTGGCGTACGACGTTGGTGAGCGCCTCCTGGACGATGCGGAAGGCGGCCAGGTCCGTGCCCGGCGCGAGCCGGGGTGGCTCGCCCTCGACGTCCACCGTCAGACCCGCGCTGCCGGCCTGCTCGACCAGCTCGGGCAGCCGGTCCAGACCGGGCGCCGGGGCGCGCGGCACGTCCCCGGGCGTGCGGAGTGTGTCGAGCACCTGGCGGACCTCGCCGAGCGCCTCCTTGCTCGCCGCCTTGATGGTGGTGAGCGCCGTGCGCGCCTGCTCGGGATCGCTGTCGAGCAGGGCCAGGCCGACGCCCGCCTGGACGTTGATGACGGAGATGCTGTGCGCGAGGACGTCGTGCAGTTCGCGGGCCATCTTCAGCCGCTCCTCGTCGGCCCGGCGCTTCGCCGCCTGCGCCCGCTCGGCGCGATCGCGGGCCCACTGCTCACGCCGGGTCCGGGCCAGCTCGGCGACCGCCACGATCGCCACCACCCAGGTGGCGACCACGATCTCCTGCCCCCAGGCCACCGCCGAGTCTCCGGACGGTGGCAGCCAGCGGTAGAGCCAGTGGGACATGAGCACGTGCCCCGCCCACAGCATCCCGACCGCGCCCCAGGCGGCCCGTCGGTACCCGGCGACGACGGCACTGAAGCAGGCCAGGGCGACGGTGAGGAAGACCGGCCCGTACGGGAATCCGGCGCCCAGATAGACCATGGCGGCGGCGGACGTGCCGAAGACGACGACCACGGGATGCCGCTGACGCCACAGCAGCAGTCCCGACCCGACGATCAGCAGCACGCGCGCGAAGGCGTTGAGCTCGGCCCGCTCGTGCACCTGCTGGTGGGCCGCGTAGTTCGAGCCGATGAGCACGAAGACGGTGAGCAGCACGGTGGAGCGCCACGGCCAGCGGGCGCCGCGCTCCTCCTCGTTCCAGCGGTTCAGCCACGGCGGCCCGTGCCGCCACCACTGGGGCGGACCGCCCCCGCTCACACGCTGCTCTTCCATGACCGCAACGCTAGACGTCACCAGGCCCGACGGGCGTCCGCCGGGCGTGGTGATCACGCGTACTCCCGGGGAAGTACGTCAGCGGGTGGCGGGGCACCTTCGGCCAAGGAGGGAGCGACGGCCCCCGGAGGGCGCGGTCACCGTAGGCCCGCCCCCTTCACCGCAGGCCCACTCCCGCGGCCAGTCGGCCCGCCCCGTGCCGGAAAAACGTCCCCCGGTCCTCGACCACCCGGTGGAACTGGCCGAACAGCTCGAACCCGATCAGCCCGAACATCTGCGCCCAGGCCGCGACAAGGGCCGTCGCCACGGCCGGCGGGAGGTCGGGGGCGATGTCGGCGGCCATCCGCTCGGCCTCGGGGCGCAGTTCCGCGGGCAGCGGCGGCATGGTCAGGCCGGGGCCCCGGAGGGCGTCGCGAACGATGCCGATCAGGACCAGGCCGACCCGGGAGGCCGGCGGGACCGTGGTGTCGGGGGCGATGTATCCGGGGACCGGCGAACCGTAGATCAGCGCGTACTCGTGCGGATGCGCGAACGCCCACTCGCGCACGGCTTCGCAGACAGCGATCCAGCGCTGTACGGGGCCTGCCGCGTCGGCGGTGTCACGCGCCGCCTCGGCCGCCTCGCCGACGGAGTCGTACGCGTCGATGATGAGGGCGGTGAGCAGGTCGTCGCGGCTGGGGAAGTAGCGGTAGAGCGCGGACGAGACCATGCCGAGTTCGCGGGCCACGGCGCGCAGCGAGAGCTTGGCGGCGCCCTCGGCGGCGAGCTGTTTGCGGGCCTCGTCCTTGATGGCCGCGGTGACTTCGATCCTGGCCCGGGCACGGGCCCCGTGTGCGGTGCTCATGCGAGCGAGTGTGCCACGAAAACAGAGCAGTGCACACAAGCAAGAGCGGTGCACTAAAAAGAGAGCACTGCTCTTGCTTTGGATCGCCGATCTCAGGCAGACTGACAACGCAAGCGAGAGCAGTGCTCACAAAAGTGAGCGACGCTCTCTCATCGGTTGGAGAGCATCATGTCCGAGTCCTCGTCCTCGTCCTCGTCAGCGCCGTACTACCTCAAGGGCAGCCCGCTGACCGTCCGCATCAACAGCGTCCTGGGCTGGATGGCCCGGCACGGAGTCAGCCTCATGGGCTCCGCCGAGATGTCGGTGCGCGGTCGCAAGAGCGGCCGGATGCAGCGCATCCCGGTCAACCCGCACACCTACGAGGGCACGCAGTACATCGTCTCGGCCCGCGGCCACTCGCAGTGGGTGCGGAACATGCGGGTCGCCGGCGGCGGCGAGCTGCGCGTCGGGCGCAAGATCCGCACGTTCACCGCGCAGGAGCTTCCCGACACCGAGAAGCTCCCGATCCTGCGGACCTACCTGGAGAAGTGGGGCTGGGAGGTCAACCAGTACTTCCAGGGCGTCACCGCGAAGTCCACCGACGAGGAGATCATCGCGGCCGCACCGGACCACCCCGTCTTCCGCATCACGGTCGCGAAGTGACCGCGCTCTTCGGCAGCGCGGTCAGCATCACGGTCGGCAGATGACGTCGCCGCACGGTCAGGAGCTGCCCTCGCCTCCCTTGCCGACCGCTCCCGGCTCTTCGACCGCACCGGCCTCTCCCGCCGCACCCGCACTCGCCTCTCCGCCCGCGTCGACCGCGCCGGCCTCCACAGGACGCCGGTCGAGCGCGGTCAGGGCGCGCTGGGCCATCGGGTGGGAGCGCATGAGTTCGGCGAGGGAGGTCGAGCCCTGGGTGATCTCCCTGAACGCGTTCCACGCCGGCCGGAAGCCGGTGAGTGCCGCGTGGAACAGGCCGGGACGGCGCTCGAAGATGGCCAGCATCCGCTTGCCGACGCTCATCTCGACCCCGAGACCGGCCTTGATCGCGAACGCGTAGTTCAGCGCCTGGCGCCGCGCGTCCACCGCGTCGTGCGCTTCGCCGATCCGCACGGCCCACTCCCCCGCGAGGCGCCCTGAGCGCAGCGCGAACGAGATGCCCTCGCGCGTCCACGGCTCCAGCAGCCCGGCCGCGTCCCCGCACACCAGCACCCGCCCGCGTGAGAGCGGCGAGTCGTCGGCCCGGCAACGCGTCAAGTGCCCTGAGGAGATGCTCGGTTCGAACCCTGCGAGGCCGAGCCGGGCGATGAAGTCCTCCAAGTACCGCTTGGTCGCGGCGCCTTCGCCGCGGGCCGAGATCACGCCCACCGTCAGGGTGTCGCCCTTGGGGAACACCCAGCCGTAACTGCCGGGCATCGGGCCCCAGTCGATGAGCACCCGTCCCTTCCAGTCCTCGGCGACGGTCTCCGGCACCGGGATCTCCGCCTCCAGGCCGAGGTCCACCTGGTCGAGCTTCACGCCGACGTGCGCTCCTATGCGGCTGGCGCTGCCGTCCGCCCCGACCACGGCCCGGGCGAGCAGCGTCTCGCCGCCCTGCAGCACCACGGCGACCGTGCGCCGGTCCGGCACGGACGAACCGTGCTGCTCGACGCGTTGGACGGTGGCGCCCGTGCGCAGTTCGGCGCCCGCCTTCTGCGCGTGCTCGACCAGTTGGTGGTCGAACTCGGGCCGGTTGATCAGCCCGAACATCATCTGCTTGGAGCGGCGGGTGCGTGTGAAGCGCCCGTTGTTGGAGAACGTCACCGCGTGCACGCGGTCCCGCAGCGGCAGTTCGAAGCCGGGCGGCAGGCAGTCGCGGGATGGTCCGATGATGCCCCCGCCGCACGTTTTGTACCGGGGCAGCTCAGCCTTCTCCAGCAACAGCACGCTCCGCCCCGCCACCGCGGCCGCGTACGCGGCGGAGGCCCCCGCGGGTCCCGCACCCACCACGACGACGTCCCACACCCGCTGTCCGTCGTCCGCCGAAGAGTTCTCGCTGCTCACGATGGTCCGTTACTCCCGATCACGCCGCCTGCCGCACCTGTCTCCCGCATCCTACGGCGGGCGTCGCCGCGGACCGCTGTGGGAGGATCACAGCACTTCACTTGCACAACGTCGCACCCACAAGGAGCGTGCCCATGTCGTCGAATCCGGTCGCCGAGACCGTCGCCTCGCTGATGCCGAGGGCCCAGGCGGAACTCGCCGAACTGGTGGCGTTCAAATCGGTGGCCGACTTCGACCAGTTCCCCAGGAGCGAGAGCGAGGGCGCCGCGAACTGGGTCGCCGACGCCCTGCGCGCCGAGGGTTTCCAGGACGTGGCCCTGCTCGACACCCCCGACGGCACGCAGTCGGTGTACGGCTGTCTGCCCGGCCCCGAGGGCGCGAAGACGGTCCTGCTCTACGCCCACTACGACGTGCAGCCCCCGCTCGACGAGGCCGCCTGGACCACCCCGCCCTTCGAGCTGACCGAGCGCGACGGGCGCTGGTACGGGCGCGGCGCGGCCGACTGCAAGGGCGGGGTCATCATGCACCTGCTCGCGCTGCGTGCCCTGAAGGCCGCCGGCGGGGTCCCGGTCCACGTCAAGTTCATCGCCGAGGGCTCGGAGGAGCAGGGCACCGGCGGTCTGGAGCGGTACGCCGAGGAGCACCCGGACCTGCTCGCGGCCGACACCATCGTCATCGGCGACGCCGGCAACTTCCGCGTCGGTCTGCCCACGGTCACCTCCACCCTGCGCGGCATGACCCTGCTACGCGTGCAGATCGACACCCTCGAAGGCAACCTCCACTCGGGCCAGTTCGGCGGCGCCGCCCCCGACGCGCTGGGCGCCCTGATCCGCGTACTGGACTCGCTGCGCGCCGAAGACGGCTCGACGACCGTCGACGGGCTTGCCCCCGAGAGCGGTTGGGAGGGTCTTCAGTACGAGGAGGAGCAGTTCCGGCAGGACGCGAAGGTGCTGGACGGCGTACAGCTGATCGGTTCGGGCACGGTCGCCGACCGCATCTGGGCGCGCCCCGCCGTGACCGTCCTCGGCATCGACTGTCCGCCGGTCGTCGGTGCCACGCCGTCCGTGCAGGCGAGTGCGCGTGCGCTGGTCAGCCTGCGGGTGCCGCCGGGCGTGGACGCGGCCGAGGCGACCAAGCTGCTGCAGGCCCACCTGGAGGCGCACACGCCGTGGGGCGCCCGGGTGCGCACCGAACAGACCGGCCAGGGCCAGGCGTTCAGCGCCGACACGACCAGTCCGGCGTACGCGGCGATGGCCGAGGCGATGGCGGTCGCCTACCCGGGCCAGGAGATGCAGTACGCCGGCCAGGGCGGCTCCATCCCGCTGTGCAACACCCTGGCCTCGCTCTACCCGCGCGCGGAGATCCTCCTGATCGGCCTGAGCGAGCCGGAGGCCCAGATCCACGCGGTGAACGAGAGCGTGTCGCCTGAGGAGTTGGAGCGTCTGTCGGTGACGGAGGCGCTGTTCCTGCGGAACTACGCGGCGAGTTGATCCCAGCTACGCAGAGCGGCGGGCCCTCGTCCTACTCGGACGGGGGCCCTTCTGCGGTCGTCCCCGTGGACGGCGTCACGGCGTGGGCACACCGCGCTCCAGGTACATCGCGGCGCCCCGCTCCCGGGCCCGCAGCGCCCAGCGCAGCCGCTCGTAGCGGACCGGCGGGAGCAGTTCTGCGGCCTCCTCCTCGGTGACGAAGCGCCAGTCGCGCAGTTCGGGGCCGGGCAGCAACAGCCGCGCCGCCTCGGTGGAGTCCAGGCGCCCGCCGTCGTAGAGCAGGCGCAGTCCGCCGAAGCCGGGCGGTGCGGGGGCCTCCCAGTCGACGACGAGGAGATGCGGTACGTCGGCGAGGCGGATGCCGGTCTCCTCGGTGACCTCGCGCATGCCGGCGCGGGCAGGAGCCTCGCCGGGTTCGACGACACCGCCGGGGAACTCCCAACCGGCCTTGTAGGTGGGGTCGACGAGCAGCACCCGGTCCTGTTCGTCGAAGAGCAGGACGCCGGCGGCGAGCGTCTCGGCGGTGGGCTCGGGCGTCTGCACGATGTCGCAGACCGGCACCTCACCACGCCCGCAGGCCTCCGCGATCCGGACGGCGGTCTGGTACGGGGTGAGGGCGCCGGAGTCGACGGGGTGGGCGTCGGCGGTGAGCCAGGAGGCGAGGGCGGCGCGGTACGGCTCGATGTGGTCGTAGGCCCACTGCCGTTGTCGCAGCTCTCCGTCGGGGAGGTCCGGTGGGACCTCCCGCCCGGCTATTCGCTCCCGCAGGATCGTTTCCGCCGGAGCCAGGAGGACATGCCGAACGGCGATGCGGCGCGCGGCCAGACCACCGAAGATCTCGTCGCGGTACTCCTGGCGCAGGAGGGTCATCGGGACCACGAGGGTGCCGCCGAGTTCGGCGAGCATCGCGGCCGCCGTGTCGATCACGAGGCGTCGCCAAATCGGCAGGTCCTGGAAGTCGCCGACCTCGGCGAGGTGCTTGGGCGGCAGCAGGTGTGTCAGTGCCCCGCCGATGACCTCGGGGTCGAAGAGCGTGCTGTTCGGGATCAGGTCGATCAGTTCCCGTGCGGTGGCGGTCTTCCCGGCACCGAACGCCCCGTTGATCCAGACGATCACGGACAGTTCCCCCTCTTCTATTGGCCCCCTGAGGCTTGCCCGTTTCACCCTGCCACGAAAACCAGCCCCAGTTGAGAGCGCATGAAGAGGGGCGCCGATGCCCACCGCCACAGCGGGGACACCGGCGCCCTGTGGGGACCGTGCGTGACGTCAGCCGTTCTCCCCCAGGGCCTTGTCGGCGTCGGCGAAGCTGTCCTTGCTGATCGTTCCGGCGACCGTGCCGAGGGTGTCGTCGACGCTCAGGCCACCCAGTGTCTGTTGATCGCCCAGTACCTGGTGGTCGCCCCCGTGTGTCGGGCTGATCGCGGCGACGACGAACCCGGTGGCGAGGGAGGCGATGGCGAGCATGCTGCGCTTCTTCATGCCCGGTTCAACTGCGTGGACCGGGCAGGGGTCACGCACCCGTTCCGGCGGTCCCCGAGCGGGCATCCTGGTACCGGCGACCGAGCCGACCGGGGGGCGGGCGGATGGACGCGGGCGACGGACACATCCACGTCGACTCGAACATGCTCCGCGACAACGCCGCGGTTCGGGCACGCTGGCGGCCACCTTCGGTCTCGTCGGCGATGCGCCGGGCACCGTCACCACGGGCTGCGGCCTCCGGGTCCCGTACGCGCTCAGTCATCCGATCTCCCACCGAACCCTCGGTAGGGATACTTCGTCGCAACGATGACCACGCCCCGCACGCCCTCCACGGGACGCCAACCAACACAACCGAACGCGCGGTACGGATCCCGCCCCTGCCTGGCACCGATGTCAAGGGTCTGACGGGATACCAAACCACTGCTTCCACACCTCTTCCAACACAGTCAGACACGTCCTACCGTAAACGCGCATGGATGACGCGAACATGACGTCATCCCATCTTTCGCGCGTTCGGAGGAATGCAACGATGCGTCACCTCTACACCCGCACAACCCGCCGAAGAGTCGTCGGAGCTGTCACCGCGGGACTGCTGTGCGCCGCCGGGCTCGCCGCCCCGGCCATGGCGGCGGCACCCGCCGACCGGCCCCGTACCGAGCCCGCCGCACCGGCCCCGGCCGACGGCCTCGCCCTCACCCCGCCGATGGGCTTCAACAACTGGAACTCCACGAACTGCCGCCCGGAGTTCAACGAGGCCATGGTGGAGGGAATCGCGGACCTCTTCGTCGCGAAGGGTCTCAAGGACGCCGGCTACCAGTACGTCAACCTGGACGACTGCTGGGCCCTGCCCAGCAGGGACGCGGACGGCAAACTCGTACCGGATCCGGTGCGCTTCCCCCACGGGATCAAGGCCGTCGCCGACTATGTGCACTCCAAGGGCCTCAAGCTCGGGATCTACACCAGCGCGGGCACGAAGACGTGCAACGACGCGGGATTCCCGGGTGCGTTGGGCCATGAGTACAGCGACGCCCAGCAGTTCGCCGACTGGGGCGTGGACTACCTCAAGTACGACAACTGCAACAACCAGGGCGTGGACGCCAAGTTGCGCTACACGACCATGCGCGACGCGCTGAAGGCGACCGGGCGGCCCATCGTCTACAGCCTCTGCGAATGGGGCGAGAACAAGCCCTGGGAGTGGGCGGCGGACGTGGGCCAACTGTGGCGCACGACCGGTGACATCAGCGACAACTGGGGCTCGATGGTGTCGATCCTCAAGCAGAACCTGCCGCTCGCGCAGTACGCCGGTCCCGGGCACTGGAACGACCCGGACATGCTGGAGGTCGGCAACGGCGGCATGACCGACACCGAGTACCGCTCGCACTTCTCGATGTGGTCGATCATGGCGGCCCCGCTGCTCATCGGCTCGGACCTGCGCAAGGCGTCCCAGGCGACCTTCGACATCCTCGACAACAAGGAGGTCGTCGCGGTCGACCAGGACCCGCTGGGCAAGCAGGGCACGGTCGTCTCCTCCGAGGGCGGACGCTGGGTCGTCAGCAAGCAGATGAAGGACGGCAGCCGCACGGTGGCGCTCTTCAACGAGTCGGGCAGCGCCCAGCGCATCGCCACGACCGCCGCCGCCGTCGGCCTGCCCCGCGCCCACGCCTACACGCAGCGCGACCTGTGGCAGCACAAGAGCTTCAACACCGCGGGCACGATCGCGGCGACCGTCCCGGCACACGGCACGGTCCTGCTGCGGATCTCCGCGGACCGCAAGTGGGCCACCAACCCGCCGGCCGTCGAACTCGGCCTGGGCGGCAGCCCGTTGATCGAGGCGGGCAAGAAGTTCCCGCTGACCTCCACGGTCACCGACCTCGGGCGCACGGCGGCCGAGCACGTCTCGGTGACACTGTCCGGACCCGCGGGTTGGAAGATCAAGGCGACGTCGTCGACCAAGGCCAAGGAACTGAGGACGGGCCGATCGCTGCGCAGCAAGTGGTCGCTCACCGCGCCGAAGGGGACACCGACAGGGTCGTACGACCTGAAGCTCAAGGCGAGTTACCGCTCGCCGAAGGGGGCCCGCGTCGAGAGCGTCCTGCCATTGACCGCGTCCGTGGTCGTGGCGCCGCCCGCGGGTGTCTCCGGGCTCGGGGATCTGCCGTGGCTGTCGGCCACCAGCGGCTGGGGGCCGGTGGAGCGCAACACCAGCAACGGGGAGAGCGCCGCGGGTGACGGGAATCCGATCACCATCGGCGGAGTCGTGTACGCCAAGGGGCTCGGCGTACACGCCGACAGCGACGTCGAGTTCTACACCGGCAAGGCGTGCGAGAAGGTCACCGCGGACGTCGGCGTCGACGACGAGAAGGGCGCGAACGGCACCGTCGCCTTCGAGATCTGGGCCGACGGCACCAAGGTCGCCTCGACCGGCACCCTCACCAACGCGATGCCGGCCCAGCCGATCACCGCGGACGTGACCGGCGCCCAGGTGGTCCGGCTCGTCGTCACCAACGGCGGGGACGGGTTCGACTCCGACCACGCGGACTGGGCGGGCGCGCAGCTGAGCTGCTGAGCCCCCGTGGGGCCCAGCAGCAGGGGTGAACGTTCCTGCCGAGGGCTGTCAGACCGTGGCCGCGTCCGTCCGCCGGGCGAGCGCGGCCGCGGCCGCTCCCACCAGACCGGCGTCCGTGCCCATCTGGGCCGGCGTGACCTCCAGGCGCTGCACGAAGGACAGCGTCGCGTAGTCGCCCAGGGCCTTGCGCAGCGGCGTGAACAGCACGTCGCCCGCCTTGCCCACGCCCCCGCCGATCACCGCGATGTCGATCTCCACCAGGGTCGCCGTGGCCGCGATACCGGCGGCCAGCGCCCGGGCGGCGCGGTCGAAGGAGGCCACCGCGACCGGGTCGCCATTGCGTGCGGCGGCGGCCACGGCGGCGGCCGAGGTGTCGCCGTCGGGGCCCGGCTGCCAGCCGTTCTCCAGGGCGCGGCGGGCGATGTTGGGCCCGCTCGCGATGCGCTCCACGCAGCCGCGCGAGCCGCACGGGCACAGGTCGCCATCCAGGTCGACGCTGATGTGGCCGATGTGACCCGCGTTGCCCGTCGGGCCGGGGTGCAGTTGGCCGTTGAGGACCAGGCCGCCGCCGACGCCGGTGGAGACCACCATGCACAGCGCGTTGTCGTGGCCGCGGGCCGCGCCCTGCCAGTGCTCGGCCGCCGTGATCGCCACGCCGTCGCCGATCAGCTCGACCGGCAGCCCGCCGGCCGCCTCCTGAACTCGACGGACCAGCGGGAAGTCGCGCCAGCCCGGCACGTTCACCGGGCTGACCGTGCCCGCGGTGGCGTCCACCGGGCCGGCGCTGCCGATGCCGAGCGCCGTGGCGCGTCCCCACTCGGGTGCGGCGGTGAGTTCGCCGAGGACCTCCTCCACGGCTCCCATCACGGTCTCGCCGTCGTCCTGCGCGGGTGTCGCGCGCTGGGCGCGCACCACGATCTGGCCGTGGCCGTCCACCAGCGCCCCGGCGATCTTGGTGCCGCCGATGTCGAGCGCGGCCACGAAGTCGGTGTGCATCAGTGTCGGATCTCCCCGTCAACCAATTGGATCTCCGCCGGCCGGGGGAAAGTTCCCCCTTCAACCACGGAGAAGTGTGGGCCGGTCTCGCGGTGGGGGCGCAGGCCGGAGATTGCGGTGGACAGTCTCTCTTGCATATGACAACGTTGTCCAGGCTCTATGCTCGACGCCACATCCTCATACAACCTCATGGTCCGACGCATCCCCATGGGACGAGACAGGACAGGACAGCGCATCGTGCCAGAGACCGCCCGTCGCTCAGACCACCTCAACGCCACTCGTTACGGCAATCGTCCCACCATGAAGGACGTGGCCGCGCGCGCCGGCGTCGGCCTGAAGACCGTGTCCCGCGTGGTCAACGGCGAGCCCGGGGTCACCCCGGAGACCGAGCGCCGGGTCCAGGAGGCCATCGACGCGCTGGGTTTCCGGCGCAACGACAGCGCGCGCGTGCTGCGCAAGGGCCGCACCGCGAGCATCGGTCTGGTCCTGGAGGACCTCGCCGACCCGTTCTACGGCCCGCTCAGCCGCGCGGTCGAGGAGGTGGCCCGCGCACACGGCGCCCTGCTGATCAACGGCTCCAGCGCGGAGGACCCGGACCGCGAGCAGGAGTTGGCGCTGGCACTGTGCGCGCGGCGGGTGGACGGGCTGGTGGTGATCCCGGCCGGCGACGACCACCGCTACCTGGAGCCCGAGCTCAAGGCGGGCGTCGCCACGGTCTTCGTGGACCGGCCGGCCGGGCGGATCGACGCCGACGTGGTCCTGTCCGACAACTTCGGCGGCGCCCGCGACGGCGTCGCCCACCTCATCGCCCACGGCCACCGCCGGATCGGCTTCATCGGCGACATGCCCCGCATCCACACGGCCGCCGAGCGGCTGCGCGGCTACCGGGCCGCCCTGGAGGACGCCGGGACGCAGGTCGAGGACTCCTGGATGTCCCTGGGCGTCACGGACCCGCAGCGGGTGCGCCGGGCGGCCGAGGAGATGCTGGCAGGACCCGACCCCGTCACCGCGATCTTCGCGGGCAACAACCGGGTGACGGTCACCGTGGTCCGCGTGCTCGCCGAGCACAGCCGCCCGACCGCCCTGGTCGGTTTCGACGACTTCGAGCTCGCCGACCTGCTGCAGCCGGGCGTCACCGTCATCGCCCAGGACGCGGCCGCCCTCGGCCGCACGGCCGCGGAACGCCTCTTCCGCCAGCTGGACGGCACCCTGATCGCCCCCGAGCGCATCGAACTGCCGACCCGCCTGATCGCCCGCGGTTCGGGCGAAGTGCCCCCGGCGGTCTGAGGCGCGCATGGCGGACCGCACGCTGGAGGCACTGGGTCTGGCGGAGGCCCCCCGTGACCATCCGCTGCTCTACCCGGGGGCGTGGCCGGCGGGGTCCGGGCTGCTCGACGGCGACCGGTACCTGCCGCTCGAAGACGATCGCTTCTTCCCGCTCGACCGCCTGGTGGACGAGAACCGCGCGCCCGTCCTCGCCGTCGGCTCCAACGCCTGCCCGGGTCAACTCCGCCACAAGATGGCCGAGTACGGGATCACCTCGCCCATCCCGATGGTGAAGACCCGGGTCACGGGCCTCGACGTGGGCGTCTCCGCGCACGTCAGCCGCATGGGGTACGTGTCGGCGTCACCGGTCGAAGCCCCGGGCGCGGTACGGGAGTTGTTCGTGATCTGGCTCGACGGCGAGCAACTCGCGGTCGTCGACGCCAGCGAGGGCGTGCCGCTGCCCTACGGCAACTACCGCCGGGCCTGGCTGAGTTCGCCGGCGGTACGGATCGAGACGGAGTACGGCACGGCACTGGCCGGCGTGTACGCCTACGTCAACCGCCGCGGGGTCCTGCACGACGGCACCGGCGCGCCACGCCCGCACCCGGGCCAGCGGGAGCTGCTCACCGAACTCCTCGTGGGGTCAGCACGGTTGAGGGAGCTGTTCGGTGTCACGCCCGAGGAGTTCTGCGCGCGGGCGCGTGCCGACCGCCGGCTGTGCGAGCGGGGCACGCGCCTGTTCGCGCGGGAGAAGCGGGTGACGGCGTCCGGCCTGGAGAGGTTCGTACGGGATCAGCAGACCGGGAGCCCGGGGACCGGAGCGTCGTTGTCCCCGCCCTTGATGTAGACGTCGCTCACGTACACGTTCGTGTTGCCACGGTCGTCGTCCGTCTTCGCCCACCAGACGTTGGTCCACTTGCCGGACGTCTCGCGGCGGCCCAGGTTCTCCTGGCAGAAGAAGTAGTTGGTGCCCGAGCCGAGGACACCGACCTCGGTGCCGGAGGCCGTGTAGGACTTGGCAGTCTGCCAGACCGTGCAGTTGTACTTGCCGCCGCCTATGGACGTGCAGGCCGGGTCCTCGGTGGGCTCGTCGCCACCGGTCGTACCGCCCGTGCCCGTCGTACCGCCGTCGCCGGAGCCGCCGCCCGTGGTCCCGCCACCACCGCTGGTGCCGCCGCCCGTGGTGCCGCCGCTCCCGGAGGTCTTGCCCGGGGCCGGGGTGTTGCCCGAGTCGGTGGGACCGTCCGTGTCCTTCCCACCGGCTCCCTTGCTCGCACTCGGCGACTCCTTGTCGCCCTGCTCGGTGGGCTTGTCGTCGGCCGAGCGGTCGGCGTCGGGGCTGCCGGTCACCGCCGACGCGGGGGTGCCGCCGGCGTCGACGGACGCGCCGGACTCCGTCTCCTTCTTGGCGTCGCCGTTGTTGTTCAACAGGGCGACGGAGGTGCCGGCCGCCGCGACGACGAGCGTGACGGCAACGGCCGCGAGCAGGACCTTGCCCTTGCGGCGCCGGGCGGAGGCGGGGGTCATGGTGCCGGTGTCGGACGGGTCCGGGGCTCCCGGCATCGCAGGCCCCAAGCCGTGCACGTCGGCTCCGCCGGTCGCTGGAGTCTGCGCCCCGGGCGCGGGCGTCGCCGACTCGGGCGGCCCGAAGCCCTGGGCGGCCGGGCCGGCCTGCTCCCCGCCACCGAATCCCGCGGCCGCCGGGCCGAACTGCCCAGCCACCGGGCCCACTTGCCCCTGCTCCCCGGACTCCGTCGCGGCGGCCGATCCGGCGTCCTGACCCGCCACCGGCTCCACCGGCCCGAATCCCGGGGGCACCGACGGGAGGCCGACCTCCGTCGCCTCGCGCGGCGGTGTCGCGGGCGTACCGCTCTCCCGCAGGGTCGTCGTCTGGACATCCGTGGGAACCGTGTCCGCCACCGCCTGGAGCAGGTCGCGGGCGTGCTCGGCGTCCGGGCGGGCCTCGGGGCGCTTGTCCATGAGCCGGCCCAGGACCGAAGCCAACGGGCCGGCGCGGCGGGGCTCGGGAAGGGGCTCGGAGACGATGGCGGTGAGGGTCGAGTACGTCGACGTACGGCGGAAGGGCGAGGCGCCCTCGACCGCGGCGTACAGCGTGGCACCCAGGGCCCATACGTCGGACGCCGGTCCGGGGTCGGCGCCCTGGGCGCGCTCGGGGGCCAAGTAGTCCAGGGAGCCCACGAGTTCGCCGCTGCGGGTGAGGTGGGTGGCCGAGCCGTCGCCCGGGTCGTCCATGGTCGCGATGCCGAAGTCGGTGAGCACGACGCGGCCCGAGCGCTCCAGCAGGATGTTGCCGGGCTTCACGTCACGGTGCAGGACGCCCGCGCGGTGGGCGGCGGCCAGCGCGTCCATCACCTTGGCGCCGATCCCGGCCACCTCGCGCGCGTCGAGGGTGCCGCGCTCGCGCAGCACGTCGTCCAGGGACGGGCCATCCACCAGCTCCATGACGATCAGCGGGCGGCCGTCGACCTCCGCCACGTCGTGTACCGCGATGACTCCGGCATGCCGCATCCGGGCCGCCGCACGGGCCTCACGCTGCATCCGCAGCCGCAGATCGGCGAGTTCGGGCCCGTCCGCGTCGTTGTACGTACGCAGTTCCTTGACCGCGACCTCGCGGCCCAGCACCTCGTCGATCGCACGCCAGACGACACCCATGCCGCCGCGCCCGAGCTGGGCGACGACGCGATAGCGCCCGGCGAGCAGTCGGCCCGTCCCGTCCGCCTGACTCTTTCCGTTGAAGGAATCCCCCGAAGACACCGCTGCCCCGTTCCTGTGACACGTCAATGCGTGCGACACAGACTACGGGGCGCGGGTGACAACGCCAGCCGCTGGTGACGGCTGTGACAGGGCCGCTACTTGGCCGAGACCGTCAGGTCGCCCCGGCGCGGCGCCGCGAAGCCCTCCAGGTCGGCCCGGGTCAGCCCGGTCGCGCGGGACACCTCGGCGATGTCGAGAGCGCCGCAGTCCAGACCGCGCAGCAGATAGCCGCCGAGGGCCTTGGCGGTCGCGGGCTCGTCCATGACGTCACCGCCGGCCCGGTTGACGTACCGGGTGAGGCGGAGGGCGGCCTGCTCGAAGCCCTCGCGGTAGAAGGCGAAGACGGCGGCGTAGCGGGTGGGGATGTGGCCGGGGTGCATGTCCCAGCCCTGGTAGTACGCGCGGGCCAGAGCCCGGCGGGTCAGTCCGTAGTGCAGTCGCCACGCGGCGTGGACCTTCTCGGTCGACCCCACGGGCAGCACGTTCGTCGAGCCGTCGGACACCCGCACGCCCGTGCCCGCCGCCGCGACCTGCATGATCGCCTTGGCGTGGTCGGCGGCCGGGTGGTCGCTGGCCTGGTAGGCGGCGGAGACACCGAGACAGGCGCTGTAGTCGAAGGTGCCGTAGTGCAGTCCGGTGGCGCGGCCCTCGGCGGCCTGGATCATGCGGGCGACGGTGGCGGTGCCGTCGGTGGCGAGGATGGACTGACTGGTCTCGATCTGGATCTCGAAGCCGATCCGCCCGGGCTCCAGACCGCGCGCCTTCTCGAAGGCCTCCAGGAGCCGCACCATGGCGGTGACCTGCTCCGGGTACGTCACCTTGGGCAGCGTCAGCACCAGCCCGTCGGGCAGCCCGCCGGCCTCGATCAGTCCGGTGAGGAAGATGTCCAGGGTGCGGATGCCCCGGTCCCGCACCGGCGCCTCCATGCACTTCATACGGATGCCCATGTACGGCGCCGCGGTCCCCTTCTCGTACGCCTCCGCGATCAGGCGAGCCGCGCGGGCCGCCGCCTCGTCCTCCTCGGCGTCGGGGCGGGGGCCGTAGCCGTCCTCGAAGTCGACGCGGAGGTCCTCGATGGGCTCGCGCTCCAACTTGGCACGCACGCGCGCGTAAACGGGCTCTGCGAGGTCGTCGCTCAGACCGAGCACCGCGGCGAAGGAGGCGGCGTCGGGGGCGTGTTCGTCGAGGGCGGCGAGCGCCCGGTCGCCCCAGGAACGGATGGTGTCGGCGGCGAAGACGTCACCGGGCACGTACACGGTGTGGACGGGCTGGCGGCTGCCGGGGTCTCCGGGGTAGCGGCGCTCCAGTTCGGCGTCGACCGGGGCGAGGGAGGCGCTGATCTCCTCACTGACGGCACCCGCGAGGCTCGTCGACACGTTCTCCTGCTGGCCCTGACCCATCCCGCACCCTCCTGTTTTCCACTGTACGGAATCAACAATCCGTTGAATGAAGTTATCTGGGCATCTTCGGGATGGTCAACACCGTGTCCACGGGAAGCCACACAGCCATCCCGACATGTTCACGCCCATCTCACCCGCGGGTATGACTCCCGGGTATCTCCCTTGTGCAACGCACGACACACCACACGCACGCCCCTTCACACGCACGACTCGCCATACTCACGACGCGTCCGGCTGTTGCCACCGAAGGAGCCTCCGTGCCGAGCTCTCGCCGAGTCACCCGCCGCCTGGGCCTCAAAGCCGTGTTGGCCGCGGCGGTCACCGTGCCCCTCTCCAGCGCCGCGATTCCCCCCTCGTCCGCGTCATCCACCTCCTCGGCCCCCTCCACCTCGGCACGAGCGGGTCGAGTGCGCCGCGCACCCCTCCTCGACGTCATGACCTTCAACCTGCGCTTCGCCGGCACCGCCGAACCCAACAGCTGGCACGACCGCCGACCGGTGATGCGCGAACTGCTGCGCAGCGCGCGCCCCCAGATCATCGGCACCCAGGAAGGCCTCTACCAGCAACTGCGCGACATCGACGCCGACCTCGGACCGGACTACGACTGGATCGGCACCGGCCGCGAGGGAGGCAGCCGCGACGAGTCCACGGCGATCTACTACGACCTGCGGCGCCTGGTCCCCGTCGAGCACTACACCTTCTGGCTCTCCGACACCCCGGAGGTCATCCGCTCGAAGACCTGGGGCGCCGCCTTCCCCCGCATCGTCACCTGGGTCCGATTCAGCGATCTCGCCGACGACGGGCGGGAGTTCTACGTCCTCAACACCCACTTCGACCACGTAAGCCAGTACGCGCGCGAGCGCAGCGCCACGCTGATGACCCAGCGGATCGCGGAGTTCGACCGCACCCTGCCCGTCGTGGTCACCGGCGACTTCAACGTCGCCGCGCACAAGAACCCGGCCTACGACACCCTGGTGGGCTCGGGACTCGTCGACACGTGGAACGCGGCGGAACAGCGCAGCGCCCTGTACGGGACCTTCCACAGCTACCGGGAACCCGCGCCGAACGGCGACCGCATCGACTGGATCCTGACCTCCCCGGGTGTCCGGACGAACCGGGCGACGATCAACACCTTCTCCCTGAACGGCCAGTTCCCCAGCGACCACCTGCCCGTACAGGCGTCACTGACCCTGGGATGAGCAGAGGCCCCCACGACCGTCGAAACGGTCGCGGGGGCCTCGTAAAGCCGTAGCACAAGTCAGGGGCAACCCCAACCGGATCAGCCCTTGCGGGTGTTGACCTCTTCGGTGAGCTGGGGGACGACGTCGAAGAGGTCGCCGACGACGCCGTAGTCGACGAGGTCGAAGATCGGGGCCTCGGCGTCCTTGTTGACCGCCACGATCGTCTTGGAGGTCTGCATGCCCGCGCGGTGCTGGATCGCGCCGGAGATGCCGTTGGCGATGTACAGCTGCGGCGACACGGACTTGCCGGTCTGGCCGACCTGGTTGGTGTGCGGGTACCAGCCCGCGTCCACGGCGGCGCGGGAGGCGCCGACGGCCGCACCGAGGGAGTCGGCGAGGGCCTCGATGATCGCGAAGTTGTCGGCGCCGTTGACGCCCCGGCCGCCGGAGACCACGATCGCGGCCTCGGTCAGCTCCGGGCGGCCGGTCGACTCGCGCGGGGTGCGCGCGGTGACCTTGGTGCCGGTGGCCTGGTCGGAGAACGTCACGTTCAGCGCCTCGACCGCACCGGCGGCCGGAGCGGCCTCCACGGCGGCGGAGTTGGGCTTGACCGTGATGACCGGGGTGCCCACGGAGACGCGGGTCTTGGTGGTGAAGGAGGCGGCGAACACCGACTGGGTGGCCACCGGACCCTCGTCGCCGGCTTCCAGGTCGACGGCGTCGGTGAGGACGCCGGACTTGATGCGCAGCGCGAGACGGGCGGCGATCTCCTTGCCCTCGGCGGAGGACGGCACCAGGACGGCGGCCGGGGAGACGGCCGCGACGGCGGCCTGGAGGGCGTCGACCTTGGGGACGACCAGGTAGTCGGCGTACTCGGACGCGTCGTGCGTGAGGACCTTCACCGCGCCGTGCTCGGCGAGCGTGGCGGCGGTGTCGGCGGCACCGTTGCCGAGAGCGACGGCGACGGGCTCGCCGATGCGGCGGGCCAGGGTCAGCAGTTCCAGGGTGGGCTTGCGGACGGCACCGTCCACGTGATCGACGTAGACGAGAACTTCAGCCATGGGAATGGTCTCCTGCGTGCTTGCGAAGTCTGAGGGGCGGTAAGCGAGTTGGGCCTTAGATGAACTTCTGGCCCGCGAGGAACTCGGCGAGCTGCTTGCCGCCCTCGCCCTCGTCCTTGACGATCGTGCCGGCGGTGCGCGCCGGGCGCTCGGCCGCGGAGTCGACGGCGGTCCAGGCGCCTTCCAGGCCGACCTCGTCCGTCTCGATCTCCAGGTCGGACAGGTCCCAGGCCTCGACCGGCTTCTTCTTCGCCGCCATGATGCCCTTGAAGGACGGGTAACGCGCCTCGCCCGACTGGTCGGTGACCGACACGACCGCGGGGAGGGAGGCTTCCAACTGCTCGGAGGCGGTGTCGCCGTCACGGCGGCCCTTGACGACCCCGTCCTCGACGGAGACCTCGGACAGCAGCGTGACCTGCGGGACGCCCAGGCGCTCCGCGAGCAGGGCCGGGACGATGCCCGCGGTGCCGTCGGTGGAGGCCATGCCGGAGACGACCAGGTCGAAGCCGGCCTTCTCGATCGCCTTCGCCAGCACCAGCGAGGTACCGATCGCGTCCGTGCCGTGCAGGTCGTCGTCCTCTACGTGGATCGCCTTGTCCGCACCCATGGAAAGCGCCTTGCGCAGCGCGTCCTTGGCGTCCTCGGGACCCACCGTCAGGACGGTGATCTCCACGTCGTCGTCGGAGTTCTCCGAGATCTGCAGCGCCTGCTCGACCGCGTACTCATCCAGTTCGGAGAGCAGACCGTCCACGTCGTCCCGGTCGACGGTCAGGTCATCGGCGAAGTGCCGGTCGCCAGTGGCGTCGGGCACGTACTTCACAGTGACAACGATCCTCAAGCTCACGCCGGCTCTCCTACTGCTTCGTCTTTTTTTCGGCTGCCTCTTGCAGGCAGCATAGGCGCCCCAAGCGGCCGATCCCGGTCGGGGCGGGCTGCGCTCCGAACGAAATATTACTCGCCAGTACACCCAGTTCCTGCCCGCTAAGCAAGCGCTTTGAACTGTGACCTGTGCAACGCAGCGTAATCGGAACCCGACGGCTCCGCAGAACGGCGGCCCAGCGACGCAGGGGACGTTCAGTCCCGCAGACCGCTGAAGTGCCCTTGGTGGTAGAGGAGCGGACGGCCGGGACCGGCGGGGTCGCCGAGCACGAACTCGGCGAGGACGACCCGGTGGTCCCCCGCGGGCACGCGCGCGTGGACCCGGCAGACGAGCCAGGCGAGGACGTCGTCGAGGACCGGAACTCCTTCGGGACCCTCGCGCCATGCCGTGGGTTCCCCGAAGCGGTCGGCGCCGCTCCTTGCAAAGGTGGCCGCCAACTCCTGTTGGTGCTCCCCGAGTATGTGAACGCCGATGTGCTCGGTGGCCGATATCGCCGGCCAGCTGGAGGCGCCGGTGCTGATGCCGAAGGAGAGGAGCGGGGGCTCGGCGGAGACGGAGGTGAGGGAGGTGGCGGTGAAGCCGACCGGGCCCGTCTCACCGAGTGCGGTGATCACCGCGACGCCCGCCGCATGCCGGCGGAAGACGGAGCGCAGCAGGTCGGGAGAGGCGAGTTGAGGGGTACGGGCGCCTATGTCGGGCGTGGCCGTCATGGAGTTGTTCCTTCTGGGAAGAGGGGCGAGCGGGTCCGTGGCTGCTCAGCAGCCCGGACAGCGCGCACTCGCGGTGCGGGCCAGATCCACGTGGACCCGCCCGAAGAGAAGGAGTTCCGAAGGCATACAGTCAGGTTGACGATAGGTGGTGCGCGCAGTCAAGTACGTTCCGGCATATGGGAGATGCCTCACCGTCCGCGACACAGTCGTCAAACCGCCTCCCCCAGTGCCGCGATCACGTCGGCCTTGCGCGGCTGGCCGGTGGCACGCCGAACGACCCGGCCGTCGGCGTCGAGGACCAGGACGGTCGGGGTCTTGAGGATGTCGAGTTCACGGACGAGGTCCAGGTGGTCCTCGGCGTCGATCTCGACGTGGGTCACGCCCGGGACCAGGTCCGCGACCTCGCCGAGGACCCGTCGAGTCGCCCGGCAGGGCGCGCAGAAGGCGCTGGAGAACTGGACGAGCGTGGCCCGCTCGCCGAGTTCGGCGCCCAACTCGCCCGCGCCGAGCCGCTTTCCGTCGTCGCGCCCGCGCACCCGTACCCTCCCGCTCCGCCGCCGCTGCAGCACTCCGTAGGCGCTCGCCACCGCGAGCACCGCCACGCACACCACGAGTCCGGTCATCTTGGGTCCAAGCATTCACGAGACTGCAAAGATTCCCGCTGACTGAAATCGTTCCCCGTACGGAATGCTTGATTCATGGACATCGATGTGCGGGGCCCCCGCTTCGGAGCGGCCCTGACGACCGTCGTGCTGGCGGTCGTGCTGATCACCGGGAACGTCTGGCTGCTCGCCTGGCAGACGCTCGCGTTCGCGCTCGGCGCGGCAGGCGGGGTGGGGCGGTCGCCGTACGGCTGGCTGTTCCGGAAGGTCGTACGTCCCCGGATCGGGCCGCCGACGGAGTTCGAGCCGCCGGAGCCGCCGCGGTTCGCGCAGGCGGTCGGACTGGCCTTCGCGGTCGTCGGGCTCCTCGGTTTCACGGTGGGTCCCGAGTGGCTCGGACTGGCGGCGACGGGTGCCGCGCTCGCGGCGGCTTTCCTCAATACCGCGTTCGGGTACTGCCTGGGGTGCGAGATGTACCTGGTTCTGCGCCGCGTCACGGCAAGCGCGGAGTGATCAGGAAGTAAAGGGCACTTAAAAGCCCGAGGTGGATCACTCGGGGCAGACGTGACGAGGATCTCGCCGTTCACAGGCACTTGGGGTGGCTCCCCGGCCGTTCTTGGGGCACGATCTGCGAGATGCCGTAAACCTACGGCTGCGTAGCTTTCCCGCCGGGAGCTCCCTTCCCTGGCCGAGAAGGAAGGGCCCATTCCGTCCATGGCCGAGCTTGTCTACCGTCCCGTCGTTGGTTTCGCCCAGGCATTGTTCAAGGCGTGGGACCTGAAGATCGACTGCCAGGGTTCGGAGAACATCCCGCGCTCGGGCGGTGCCGTGCTGGTGAGCAACCACATCAGCTACCTGGACTTCGTCTTCGACGGCATGGCGGCCCTCCCGCAGAAACGTCTCGTTCGCTTCATGGCGAAGGAGTCCGTCTTCCGGCACAAGATCTCCGGCCCGCTGATGCGCGGAATGAAGCACATCCCGGTGGACCGCAAGCAGGGTGAGACGGCCTACGCGCACGCACTGGAGTCGCTGAAGTCCGGCGAGATCATCGGGGTCTTCCCGGAGGCCACGATTTCGCCGTCGTTCACGCTCAAGAGTTTCAAGTCGGGCGCCGCGCGCATGGCGCAGGAGGCCGGGGTTCCGCTGATCCCGATGGCGGTGTGGGGCACACAGCGCCTGTGGACCAAGGGCCACCCGCGCAACTTCAAGCGCAGCCACATCCCGATCACGATCCGTGTGGGCGAGGCGATCGAGGCCTCCCGCGACAAGTACGCGGGCGCCATCACCCGCCAACTCCGCGAGCGCGTCCAGGAACTCCTGGAAGCCGCCCAGCGCGCCTACCCCGTCCGCCCCAAGGACGCCAACGACACCTGGTGGATGCCGGCCCACCTGGGCGGCACGGCTCCGACGCCGGAAGAGGTCAAGGCGGCGGAGGCCCGCTGACGTCGGACCGACGGCCTGACAGCCGTCGGCACGCCTCCGGCGAGCAGCCCGTGCTCAGACCCCGGACGCCGCGCGCACGTCGATCCGTGCCCCCGGGCTGAACTTCCCCAGCAACTCGGCGAGTTCAGCTCCCGCCGCCTCGACCTCCGCGACCGGCATCGGGGCGAGGCTCTCCAGCAGGAAGAGCGCCGAGACGGATTCCTCGGTGAGGCGGGTGCGGGGGCCCTGGCGCCAGTTCCAGCGGCGGCAGGTCACGCCCACCTCGTCGCGCCACACGACCTCGCCCGCGTCGGGGTGTTCGACGGTCTCCTCGCCGCCGGCCACGGTCACGAAGTCCTCCTGGCCGGTGGCCCGTACGAGGTGCATTCCGCTCTGGATCCGGTCGAGGTCCTCGCCGCCGACGGGGATCAGGTGGGCGACGCTGATGGCGTTGTAGAGGTCGACGAGCAGGTTGATCCGGGGCAGGCCGGCCTCCGAGAGGGCCCTCTTGGCCAGTGCCTCCGCCGAGTTGCGGGTGCGTGAGGGCTTCGAGCCGAACGCCGTGTAGACCTCGCGCCAGGCGACCATGTGCGGGTCCTCGTGCGGGGCGCGGCCGTCCAGGCGTGCGGTGAGGCGGCGGGCCGCGTCGTCGAGGAGGGCCGAACTCTCCTCCATGCTGGGGCCGTTGACGAGTCCGTGCGCCTCGATGGCGACGTGGGTGAAGCCGGGCGCGAGGGCCCGTACCTCGTCGGACACGGTCAGGGAGAGAGTCATCGTCTGCCTCAGAGTGCGGTGGGGAGGGTCTGCCAGAGCTGCGGCCGGTCCGGTGCCGCCTTGAGGGCGCCCAGTACGGCCGGGTGTGGTTCAGCGTACAGTACCGGGTAGTCCATCTCACTGGACTTCGGATCGGGTACCCAGGCCAGCCGTTCACCGTCGAGCGAGAACCGGGCGTCGACGCCCGGCTTGTTGCCGCGGGGGTCCTGCCGATGCCAGGCGCCGTTGAAGCGGACGGCGACCAGGCCGTGGACGACATGACCGTCGCCGTCGCCGCGCGCCAGCCGCTGATAGCAGAGCGCGGTGGGGATGTCCTCGGCCCGCAGCAGGGCGGCCAGGGCGTGGGCCTTGGCGTGGCAGATGCCGGTGCCCTGCTCCAGCACGCCGGAGGCGCGCCACGTGACCCTCATGTCGCCCGAGTCCTGCGAGTGCGGAATGGTGTCGCGCACGAACTCGAAGGCCAGTTGTGCATAGACATACGAGTCCGCCGCATTCCGGGCCAGTCGCGCGGCCGTCTCCCGTACGAGCGGATGATCGTGGTCGATGACCTCGTCGGCGGCCAAGTAAGAGGACAGGTCGGGCTTGTTCTGGATCAGCTCCATGCCTGCAGAGCATAGAAATGCGATCCCCCGAGAGTCAATGACTTTTCAGGCGACCGCATATCTATGCGTCGAGATCTTCGGCACGCCTACCGCGCCATCTCCTCCTTGAGCGCCGCCAAGAACGCGTCCACGTCGTCCTCGGTCGTGTCGAACGCGCACATCCAGCGCACGACACCCGCGGCCTCGTCCCAGAAGTAGAACCGGAACCGCTTCTGCAGCCGTTCGCTCACGTCGTGCGGGAGCCGGGCGAAGACGCCGTTGGCCTGCACCGGGTAGAGGATCTCCACGCCGTGCACCGCGCGGACGCCCTCGGCGAGGCGCTGGGCCATCTCGTTGGCGTGGCGGGCGTTGCGCAGCCAGAGGTCCTTGGCGAGCAGGGCCTCCAACTGCACCGACACGAAGCGCATCTTGGAGGCGAGCTGCATCGACAGCTTGCGCAGGTGCTTCATGTGGCTGACGGCGTCCTGGTCGATGACGACGACCGCCTCGCCGAACAGCGCGCCGTTCTTCGTCCCGCCCAGGGAGAGGATGTCGACGCCGACCGCGTTGGTGAATGTCCGCATCGGGACGTCCAGGGAGGCCGCCGCGTTGGCTATGCGGGAGCCGTCCAGGTGCACCTTCATGCCGTGCGCGTGGGCGTGGCCGCAGATCGCGCGGATCTCGTCCGGCGTGTAGAGCGTGCCGAGTTCGGTGCTCTGGGTGATCGAGACGACCTGCGGCATCGCACGGTGCTCGTCGTCCCAGCCGTACGCCTGCTTGTCGATGAGTTCGGGCGTGAGCTTGCCGTCGGGCGTGGGCACCGTGAGGAGCTTGAGGCCGCCCATGCGCTCGGGGGCGCCGCCCTCGTCGACGTTGATGTGCGCGCTCTCGGCGCAGATCACCGCGCCCCAGCGGTCGGTGACCGCCTGGAGCGCGACGACGTTGGCGCCGGTGCCGTTGAAGACCGGGAAGGTCTCCGCGGTGGCCCCGAAGTGGCTGCGGACGATCGCCTGGAGGTTGTCCGTGTAGTCGTCCTCGCCGTACGCGACCTGGTGGCCGCCGTTGGCCAGGGCCAGGGCGGCCAGCACCTCCGGGTGGGCGCCGGCGTAGTTGTCGCTGGCGAAGCCGCGGATCTCCGGGTCGTGATGGCGACGCGCGTCGGTCCGGGGAGGGTTCACGGCTGCTCGGTCAGCCACAGGCGCTTTCCGTTCACTTCGGCGGCGGGCTCGCTCCAGACGCCGACGATGGCGTCGGCCAGGTCCTTGACGTCCGTGAAGCCCGCGAACTTCGCGTTGGGCCGCTCGGCGCGCATCGCCTCGTGCACCAACGCCTTCACCACCAGGATCGCAGCCGCGGAGTTCAGCACGTCGGTGCCCCCCGCCTTGCGGAAGGCGTCGGCGAGCGCGAGCGTCCAGGCCTCGGCGGCGGCCTTGGCGGCGGCGTAGGGGGCGTTGCCCGCGGTCGGGTTCGTCGCGCCGGCGGCGCTGATCAGCACGTACCGGCCGCGGTCGCTGCGCTGCAGTCCGTCGTAGAAGGCCAGTGAGGTGTGCTGGACCGTGCGGATCAGCAGCAGTTCGAGGAAGTCCCAGTCGTCGAGGCTGGTCTTGGTGAAGGTCTCGCTGCCACGCCAGCCGCCGACGAGGTGGACCAGGCCGTCGACGCGGCCGAACTCCTTCTCGATGTGGGTGGCCCAGTCGCGGGTGGATTCCAGGTTCAGCAGGTCGACCGGCTCACCGGTGACCGTGGCGCCGCCGGAGGCGTAGCGGGCCGCGTCCACGGCCTCCGCGAGCCGCTCCGGGTCGTTGTCCGCGCCGACGACGGTCGCGCCGGCCTCGGCCAGGCGCAGCAGTGCCGCCCTGCCCGCGGGTCCGCCCGCGCCGGCCACCGCGATCACCGCACCGCTGAGAGCGCCGTTCCCCATGTTCTTCGCCTCCTGAGCAGTGGTACTGGTGGTGCGGTCGCTCACGCGGCGATCCGCTCGGCGCTCTCCGCCGTGATGCCCTTGGTCTCGGCGATCACGTTCTTCAGCTTCTTGGAGAGGGCCTCATAGAACATGCTCAGGGGAAACTCGTCCGGAAGCACGTCATCCACGAGTTTCCGCGGCGGCAGGCTGAGGTCCAGGGCGTCGGGGCCCTTGGCCCAGCGGGAGCCCGGGTGCGGGGCGAGATAGGTGGAGACCAGCTCGTAGGCCTTGAACCAGTGGACGAGCTTGGGGCGGTCGATGCCGGCGCGGTAGAGGTCCTCGATCTCGGCGCACAGCCGGTTGGTGACCTCGGGGGCGCGCTGCCAGTCGATGTGCAGCTTGTTGTCGGTCCAGCGGACGACGTCGTGCTTGTGCAGGTAGGCGAAGAGGAGCTGGCCGCCGAGACCGTCGTAGTTGCGCACGCGCTCGCCGGTGACGGGGAAGCGGAACATCCGGTCGAACAGGACCGCGTACTGCACGTCACGGGCCTGCGGGACGCCGTCGGCCGACAGCTTGACGGCCTCCTTGAAGGCGGTGAGGTCGCAGCGCAGCTCTTCGAGGCCGTACATCCAGAACGGCTGGCGCTGCTTGATCATGAACGGGTCGAAGGGCAGGTCGCCGTGGCTGTGGGTGCGGTCGTGGACCATGTCCCACAGGACGAAGGCCTCCTCGCAGCGCTTCTGGTCGTGGACCATCGCGGCGACGTCCGCGGGCAGCTCGACGCCGAGGATGTCGACGGCGGCCTCGGTGACCCGGCGGAAGCGGGCGGCCTCGCGGTCGCAGAAGATGCCGCCCCAGGAGAACCGTTCCGGCGCCTCGCGCACGGCGATCGTCTCCGGGAAGAGGACGGCGGAATTGGTGTCGTAGCCGGCCGTGAAGTCCTCGAAGGTGATGCCGCAGAACAGCGCGTTGTCGTAGCGCGTGCGCTCCAGCTCGGCCAGCCAGTCGGGCCAGACCATGCGCAGCACGACCGCTTCCAGGTTGCGGTCCGGGTTGCCGTTCTGCGTGTACATCGGGAAGACGACCAGGTGCTGGAGGCCGTCCGCGCGGCTCGCGGCGGGCTGGAAGGCCAGCAGCGAGTCGAGGAAGTCGGGCACCTGGAAGCCGCCCTCGGCCCAGCGGCGCAGATCGGCGGCCAGGGCCTCGTGGTAGGCGCGGTCGTGCGGAAGCAGTGGGGTCAGCTCCGCCACGGCGGACACGACCCGTCGTACGGCGTCCTCCGCGTCCGCGCGGAAAGGTGCGCCCTCGGCCTCGAAGTCGATCGATCCGTCCTTGGACTGCCATGGCCGGATCCGTTCCACGGCGTCCTTGAGCACCGGCCACGCCGGGTGCTCGACCACCCTGGTCGCGGGAGTGATCCGCTCTCCCTCAGCCGCCTGCACAAGAATTTCCGTCATGCCCCACCTTCCACGGGAGAACCTCGCGTATGGAAACCGTATACACACAACCTTCCTCCCAGCAAGGGGGGTCTCGGGAAGTTATCCTGCCGTCTCTATTCGTAACGGAACTTTTTCCCGTACGAAGCCTCGCAGGCCACCAAAGGGCCATCGCGCCGCTACCCGGGAAGGCGGGTGGCGAAACCGGCCATCGGTCGATCCGCGCCACTTCCTGTCACTCCGATCCCCGGTGTACGCACGGGTACATCGCGGGGCGTGGCCATTAGGCTGCGGATCTGCCCGCGCGGCCGTCCGCTCCGGTCCGCGCGGGCTTCGAGCCGCCGTCGACGGAAGCGAGTTGAACCTTGAACTTCCTTACCATCGGTCACCGCGGGATCATGGGTGTCGAACCCGAGAACACCCTTCGTTCCTTCGTCGCCGCCCAACAGGGCGGTCTCGACGTCATCGAACTCGACCTGCACCTGAGCAAGGACGGCGCCCTCGTCGTCATGCACGACACCGATGTCGACCGCACGACCGACGGCACGGGTCCGATCGCCGAGAAGACCCTCGCCGAGCTGCGCACCCTGGACGCGGGGCGCGGGGAGCGCGTACCGGTCTTCGAGGAGGTCCTGGACGCCGTGAAGGCGCCGCTACAGGCCGAGATCAAGGACGTGGCGGCGGCGCGCGCGCTGGCCGAGGTGCTGCTGCGGCGGGATCTCGTCGGCCGCGTCGAGGTGTCCTCGTTCCACGACGAGGCCGTCGCCGAGATCGGCCGGCTGGTGCCCGGTGTCCGCACGGCGCTGATCGGCAGCCACTTCGGCCCCGACATCGTCACCCGGGCCGTCGACGCCGGAGCCACGACCCTCTGTCTCAACATCCGCCGGGTCACCCTGGAGGTCGTCGAGGAGGCCCGCAAGGCGGACCTGAGGATCATCGGGTGGGTGGTGAACACGCAGGATCATCTGCGGCTGGTGCGCGCTCTGGAACTGGACGGCGCGACCACCGACTATCCGGAGATCAAGCGCACCGGCCGCTTCACCGCGTGAACGTCACGCCAACTCCTTGACCAGCAGCTCGAACTGCAGGTCGGCACGTTGCGGAACACCGAAGCGCTCGTCGCCGTACGGGAACGGCGTCATCCGTCCCGTACGGCGGTAGCCGCGGCGCTCGTACCAGGCGATCAGGTCGTCGCGTACGGAGATCACCGTCATATGCATCTCCGTGACGCCCCACATCTCGCGCGCCGCGCGCTCCGCCTCGGCGATGATCACCTTGCCCAGACCGCCGCCCTGCTGCTGCGGGCTGACCGCGAACATCCCGAAGTAGGCGTGGTCACCGCGGTGTTCGAGCTGGCAGCACGCGACGAGCACGCCCTCCCGCTCGACCGTGAGCAGCCGGCCGTCGGGCGACTTGATGACGGCGAGGACGCCCTCCGGGTCGGTGCGCTGACCCTCCAGGATGTCCGCCTCGGTGGTCCATCCGACCCGGCTGTCGTCGCCACGGTACGCCGACTCGATCAGCGCGACCAGGGCGTCGATGTCGGCGTCCGTGGCATCACGGAAGGTCAGTCCGGTGGCGGCGGTCTCCATTGGGCGGCTCCGATCGGTGGCGCGGTGCGGGCAGGGACGAGCGTAACGCCGCCACTAGGGTCAGGGTGCATGGTGCATGTACTGAGCAGCAGAATCCTCCTCCGCCCCACCGACCCCGAGCGCTCCCGGACCTTCTACGGCGATCAACTGGGCCTCGCCGTCCACCGCGAGTTCGGCACGGGCCCCGAGCGCGGCACCGTGTACTTCCTCGGCGGCGGCTTCCTGGAGCTCTCGGGCCGCGCCGAGAACCCGCCCTCCCCCGCCGTACAGCTGTGGCTCCAGGTCGTGGACGCGGCGGCGGCGCACGAGGAGTTGCGGGCCAAGGGGGTCACCGTCGTGCGGCCGCCGGTGAAGGAGCCCTGGGGGCTGGTCGAGATGTGGATCGAGGATCCGGACGGCACGCGGATCGTGCTGGTGGAGGTACCGGCCGCCCATCCGATCCGGTACCGGCCCGGCATCTGAGGTCAGCCGGGTCGGTGCTCCCAGCGGCGGTCGGTGCGGGTGAGTTCCCGGAATCCGACGTTGCACAGCCGGTCGACCGCCGCTTGGTCGGCGGCCGCCTCGTAGGTGAGAAGGCGGTCCACTCCGCTCAGCCGCAGCCAGTCGGCGGCCTCGGCGAGCAGCCGACGCGCCAGACCGGCGCCGTGTGCCGCCGGTTCGATGTGCAGATTGCCGATGTCGGCGAGGCCTGTCACACGCGCGTGGCGCTCGGGCCGGGACAGGCTCGTGTCGACCTCGACGAATCCGAGAGCAAGGCCGTCGGCGTATGCCGTGAAGCGGGTCCCGCACACGCCCAGAGTGCGCTCGAATGTCGTGCCGGGCCCAGGTGCGGGCGTCGGCAGATCGGCCACGCGCGCGATCAGGATGACCTCGGTGTCCCCGACGTGCCGGAAGCCCGCCCGCTCGTAGACGGCACGGACGTGCGGCCAGTTGCGCGGCAGTCCGTAGACCGCGGGGGCGGGCACGGAACCGTCGGCGTACCGAACCCGGACGTCCCACCTGGCCAGTTGGGCCAGGCACGCCGCCATGAGCTGGTCGGCGGCCTGTTCGGCGTCCGGCCGGAAGGAGGCCGGCGGATGGCAGACGAACCAGTCGATCTCGCCGGCGTCCCGATAGGTCTCACCGACCTGGTCGTCGGCTCGGTAGCGCAACAGGTGCGCGGCGCCCACGACATGGCGCCGCGACTCGGCGACGAGCGTCACGCGCTCGCTCACCCACGGATCGGTGATGAACTCGCCGGGCTGCCGCTCCAGTTGGCTGAGCACGGTGTTCACCGAGACGGACACTCCGGGCAGGACGGCGGCGACATGGGCGTTGACCAGGTCGGTGAGCTGGTCACGGTCGGCGCGGTGGAAGGGGCGCACGGTGGACGCGGGCATGCGGGGGCTCCGGGGTGGTGAGGTCGGTCGGAGGCCGCCATGCGATGCGGTACAGGGCCGAGCGTACGTCGGTGGCGGTGCCGGGGCGAAGGGGTTTCGCCGGATGACCGGGCCTGGGGACGGGGCTTGCGGCTTCGGGAGCGATCGAGGCCGGGACGCCTGCCATGATCGTCGTCATGGGGATACACATCGCGTCGGCCGGTGTCGCCGACTTCCACCAGGTGCTGGCTGATCACCCCCGTTACTGGGGCGAACGCGATCTTCGGTCGCTGCATCTCCTGGCCCTGGTGCAGGAGTTCGGTTCCACCTGTCTGGTCGCCCGGGCCGAGGACGGAATCCGTGGGTACGTCTTCGGGTTCGTCACCCCGGACGGCACCGGGTACGTGCATCTGATCGCCACGCGGGACGACGCCCGTGGCACCGGGCTCGGCCGTCGGCTGTACGCGGCGTTCGCCGAAGCGGCGGAACGTCACGGCGCACGGAGGTTGAAGGCGATCACGTCGATCGAGAACGCCGGCTCGATCGCCTTCCACCGCGGCCTCGGCTTCGACGCGGAGATCATCGACGACTACAACGGCCCCGGTCGGACCATGGCCGTCTTCCACCGAGATCTGCCGCTCGACGTCTCGCGGCCCTGACCGACCAGCCGTCACGGAGCGAGTCGGGTCACCGTGACCTGGTCGATGACCGGGGCGTAGGCCGAGCGTTGGCCGTACGGATTTCTCGACTGGCCGTCGAAGTCCGGGAGTTCGTCGGCGGTGAAGGCGAGGGTGTTGGTGCCTTCGTCGAGGGTGACGGGGACGGAGAGGCGGCGGAAGTCGTTGAAGTGGAAGGTGGTGGGGAACAAGGCGCGGTGCGGGGCGGCCCCGTTGACGGAGATGTCGGCGTGGCGACAGATCGGGTCCGGGTTGTAGTGGGTCGCGGGGGCCTGTTCGCCGTTCGAGTAGCGGATCGTGAGGGCGTGGCGGCCCGCGTGCGCGGCTGTCACGGTCAGGGTGAGCGCGTTGCCCGGGCCGGCGCCGACGCCTTCGACCGCCTTGCCGCCGGTCGCGCGGGAGTGCGCGGTCACCTTCGCCGTGCCGGTGAGGGTGCCCTCTTCGGCCGCGTGGACCGTGGTGGACAGCAGTCCGCGCGAGGGACCGACCCGGAGCCGGTCGACGACCAGACGCTCCGAAGTCCCGGTCACTGTCACCTTGTTGATCCCTCCGGCCAGGAAGAGCGGGACGGGGCCACGCCGGACCGGGCCCAGTTCCTCGCCGTTGACCGTGAGCAGGCCCTCGCCGGGGCCGAGTTGGTCGACGGTCACGGTCGCCTCGCCGTCGTCGCCCGCGTGCACCCAGAAGGTGACGGTGCCGCCGCGCGGGAGTACGGCGGTGCCGGCGCCCGACGCACCGAGGTGGTCGTAGCCGACTTCGGCACCCGCGCCCAGCGCCGCGTACTCGGCGTCGTACGTGTCCGTGTCCCGGTCGTCGCGCAGGACGAGGTCGAGCTTGTCGATGACCGCATCGCCCTCGGTCGCGCCGAGTTCGGGGTCCCGGGCCGCGAGCGTGATGCGGTGCGGGCCTGCCGTGAGGTCGACCTGGGTGTCGGTGTGACCCCACACCGCCCACTTGTAGCCGAGCGGCAGCAGCAGTTCGCGCGGTCGCGCGCCGTCCACGCGCAGGAAGACGTTGGTGGGCCCGTGCTCGCGCACCAGGTCCGCGAGGTTGTGGGAGTTGGCGAAGACTCGGACCTCGTACGTGCCGTCGTGCGGGACCTCGACGTCGAAGCTCAGCACGCCGTCGGAGCCGGTGCGCAGGCCGCCCACGTGGTACCCCCCGGATGTGGCGAACTTGTCGACGTCGGAAGGCGAACCCTCGGGACCGTTCCGGGAGTAGCCGGAGCCCGTGTACGTCGCGTCCTCGCCCTCGTACGTCCGTCGCCAGACGAGTGAGGGCGGCAGGGGTGAGGCACCATTGCCACCGGGCGCCAGGATCAGTTGGTAGGCGGACATCGCGTCGAGGTCGGTCAGGGGCAGCGTCACCGTGCCGTCCACGACGGGCAGTTCACCGTCCAGCAGGCGCAACGGCCCTTCGGAGTCGCCAACTTGGCCACTCCAGGGAATCTCCGACAACCGAACATGGACCGCCGCCCCGAAGACCTCCGCGTCGATCCCCTCGACGACCAGCTCCCCCGCACCCGCCGCCCCGCCGAAGAGCACCCTGGCCTGCCGCTTGTCCCGGTCGAGCGCGGCGACTCCCTGGAGCGTGTACTGCACGTTGGGATGCGGCGCGGTCACGCGGACGGTGTTCCCGGTCAACTGCCCGTACGCGTTGAACAACCACCACTGCCCGTTGCCCCTGTTGGCCTCGACGGCCGAGTCGTTGAGGTTGCCGGCGATGTTCCAGTAGGCCATGTCGGCGTCGACCTTCGACTCCTCGACGGCGGCGATCCACTGGATCATCTGCCCGGGGACGGACAAGTGGTAGTTGTGCGCGTACTCGTTGAGGTTGACCGGCAGTGGGCCGATGCCCAACTCCCGTTCCATTTCCCGGTACTTGGCGACGTTCGTACGGACCTCGTCCGGCGAGGACAGCTCGTGCCAGGTCATCACGTCGGGGAGTACACCCTGTTCCTTGGCGAACTCCAGGAAGCCGCGCACCTCGGGATACAGGACACAGGTGTTGGGCCCGGCGATACGCGCCTGAGGGTCCAGGCCCTTGATGAGGTGGTATGCCTGCCGCCAGGCCGCGAAGTGGGGGCGCGGCTCGGTGTGCCAGGAGACCTGGTCGTAGCCCCACTCCCCCGTGCCGAACATGTTGCCCTCGGGCTCGTTGAACGGGACGTACACGACATGGGATTTGAGCGCGCCCAGCGTCAGCACCTGGACGACCTGGCGGCGGACGCTCTCCAGGTAGGTGGCGAGCCGTTCCGCGCCGGTGGCGCCCGGCCATTCGTAGGGGAAGCCGCGGTGGATGTCGGGCAGGTAGACGTAGACGTCCCGGCCCCCCGCCGCGACGAAGGACGGAAGGATCTCCAGGGCGTCGGCGCCGGGGTGCTGGACGCCGTCCTGGGCCTTGGTGGTGACCGTGCGGACGTACATACCCTCGACGACGGCGCGGCTGGGCACTCCGTCGCCGTAGAGCCCGTAGAGCGTGCCGCTGGCGCCGCCGTGGAAGGGGCCCGTCTCCGCACCCAGGTCGACGGTGAGCCGGTCCACAGTCACGGCACCCCTCCTTCGTTCGATATTCCGCACACCAGTCGACAGTCCGAACCGGCCTGGTCGAAGGTAGGGACAGCATGCCGATCACGTCAACGGTGGGGCGGATTCCGGAAGTTTCGGAAGCCCGGTCGGCCGGGGACGCTCAGACCCGCAGCGCGCCCAGGCTGCCTTCCAGCCGTCCGAGCAACTCGCCCAGCAGTCCGGCGAGTTCACCCTGCCCCTGGGGATCGAGGACGGACAGCACGGCGGTCTCGTACGCGAGTTGTTCGGGCAGGATCCCGTCGACGAGGTCGCGGCCGGCGTCGGTGAGGCGGAGGTGGGCGACGCGTCGGTCGCGGGTGTCGCCCCGGCGCTCGACCAGGCCGCGCTCGGTCAACTGCTTGAGGCGCTTGGTGACGGCGGCGCCCGAGGAGAAGGTCTCGCGGGCCAGTTCACCGGGGGTCAGCTCGTGGCCGGTGCGGCGCAGCGCGCCGAGCAGGTCGAACTCGGGGCGGCTGAGACCCGCCCGGCGCAGCGGTGCGTCCTCCGCCTGCTGGAGGAGGGCGGCGCAGCGGTTGACCCGGCCGATGATCTCCATGGGCCCGGTGTCGAGGTCGGGATGGACGGCCTGCCACTGCCGGACGACCGCGGAGACGGTGTCGCCGCCCTGGGGGCGCGGATCCGTTTCCCGGTTGGTTGCCGTCATGGTCGAACGCCCTCCGAGCTCGTGCTCCTACGCGCGTCCAGGTGCCGTCCCTGACGCCGTACCGTCTCGGCGAGGGTACGGTGTCCGGCCTGTTCGGCGCGCACGACCCGCTCCTGGGGCAGGGCACGCTGCCACCACTCGCCGGACGCGGCGTCGAACGTGGCGCGCAGGTCGACCAGGGCGGCGGCGAGCCCGCGACGGGCGGATTCCAGGGCGAGCGGGGCCTGGCTCGGCGTCGCGAGGAGGCGGGAGTCGGGGTCCGGACCCGCTGTCGCGAGCAGGCCGGCGGCGCGCTCGCGAGCGTGCTCCACGGCGGCCAGCGCCTCCTCCACCCGGTCGCCCGCGCGCCGGTTGGTCACGGCGACTGCGGCGACGAAGCCGACCAGCGCCCCGACGAGCGTGTCGACGACCCGCTCGGTGATCAGCCGCCCGGGCTCCTGGAATCCGGCGAACTCGGTGACCAGCAGCGCCATCGGGGTCACACAGACGCTGCCGAGCCAGTAGTTGCGGCCCATCAACGCCTCGGCGCCGAAGTTGAAAGCGAGGCAGCACAGGACGAGGGCCGCCGGGGCGAGGTGGGCGAGCGGGATGACGGCGGCGAAGACGAGGACGCCGGCGAGGTTGCCGACGACCCGCTGCACACCCCGCGTCCAGGTCAGGGCGATGTTGGCCTGGTAGAGGGAGGCGGCGGTGACCAGGGCCCAGTAGGGGCGGCCGACGCCGAGGGCGAGGGAGACGTAGCCGGCCAGGGCGCAGCCGAGTGCGGTGCGCACGGCGAGCGGGGCGAGGGGGCCGAGCCGGTGCCACAACGGGCGGGCGGGAGCGGCGAGTTCGGCTTCGGCGCCGAGGAGTTCGTCGGCCGCTTCAGGGGTTCCGACCACCGGGATGGGCCCCCTGCCGCACAACTCGCGCGCCCAAGAGCGCAGCCGCTCCGGGTCGGTGTCGGCGGGCGCGGCGAGGGCGATCTCGGCGCGGACGACGAGGCGTTCGAGGGCGCGTCGGGTGCGGGCGGAACGGGAGCCGGTGGCGAGGAGGGACTGCCAGGCGGCCTGGATGGCGGCGGCTGCCGCGACTCGGGCGCGGTCGCGGCCCTGGGCGACGGAACCGGTGGCGCGGGCAGTGACGTACGCGGCAGCCGCATTGAGCGCCTGCGCCGTGGCCCGGCGTTCCGGTCCGTGCGGGCGCAGCAGGACCGGTGCCATGCCGACGAGCCAGGCCCAGGCGCCGGCCGCGGCGGCCAGGGCGAGGTGGCCGGGTATCTGGCCGAGTGTCTGCGGCGCGAAGAGGGCGGACGAGGTGATGAAGGTGAAGATCACGTGGGCGGGCGGGCCGAGGCGCGTCGCGTCGCACAGCGCCTTCTGTACGGCGGCCAGCAGGGCGCCGACGGTGACGAGCACGACGGCGCTGTCGGTGAGCGAGGCCGCGGTGAGGGCGACGGCGAGGCCGGCGATCATGCCGAGCACGACCCAGGCCAGCGTGCGGGCCCGGGCGGCGTAAGGGCGGTTGTGGGCGTACAGGGCGCAGAGCGACCCGGCCATCGTGTACATCGCCAGATCGAGCCGGCCCAACGCCATGAGGATCAGGTTGGGCAGGGCCGTCGAGACTACGACGCTCAGTGCGGGCTTGAACCAGATGTCCGAGGGGCGGCTCATACGCAGCACACCCGCCAGCGGGAGACGGCGTACGCGTGGGGCGGCGGGGGCGGGGGTCGCACTGCTCATGAAGAATTACTTTAGCAGGTGTTTTACCTGTGAATGATATCGTGAGGCGGCCGCCACCCCCAGACGCCGCCCACGGATGCCGCCGCTCACCTGCTGTGCTCCCTCGAATGCTCCCCGTGTACCCCCTTGCGCTCGCGTGAGCGCCGCGTGTCGTGGGCATCGACGGACTGTCCGACACCGTCGAGCGGGGAGGTGCGCGTGCACGGACCGGCTTCGCCCGGCTGGCTGCTGGTCGCGCTGTGCGCGGCGACCGGGGCCTACTGTCTGCTGCGGATGCGCAGCAGGGTCGAGGAGCAGCGCCGGGCCGCGGGCGGCGAGGCGCTGATGGGCTTCGGGATGGCCGCGATGGCCGTACCGGCGGCGGTGTTCAGCCCGCCGTCCTGGACCTGGCCCGGCTACGCCGCCGTATTCGGCGCCGCCGGGTTGCGCGCCCTGTGGGCGGCGCGTACGAGCCCGCACCATCTGCATCATCTGGTGGGCGTCTCGGCCATGGTCTACATGGCGGTCGTGATGGCCGTCTCCCCCGGACACCACGCCGAGCACGGCGTCTCGTCCGGAGTCCCGCTGGTGACAGGGGTGTTGCTCCTCTACTTCACGGGGTACGTCCTGCTCTCCGGCGTCCGCCTGATACCCGTGACCGCCGGTGGCGGGAGCGTCGGCTGGAGCGACCGGCCGGAGTTGGCACGGGCCTGCCGCCTGTCGATGGGGATCGGGATGGTGGCGATGCTGCTCACGCTCTGAGGCGCGGTGCCACGCCGTACGCGAAACCGTTGCCTGCGTCACTTTGGCGTAAGGGACCGTGTGCCGAGCGGCCCCGCGCTCATAGGGTGATCGCCATGATGGTCCCCGCAGCACTGTTGCTGCTCGGCGCTCTCGCCGCCGTGGTCGCCCCGAGGCTGCTCGCCCGGGCCGACTGGCCGGACCGTGAACCCGTGGTCGCCCTCTGGGTCTGGCAGTGCGTGGTGGCGGCCGTACTGCTCTGCTGTGCGCTGTCGATGACGCTGAGCGCGGCGGCGGCCTGGCAGGCGGTGCGCGGTCATGTGTTCGCCGGTGCACCGCATGGCGTGGCGGAGGCGTACGCGCTGCGGGCCACCGGCCCCTGGGCGGCGGCGACCGCGGTGACGCTGGCCTGTGCCGGGGCGTGGAGCGGGGCGATGCTGGTCCGTGAGGTCGTACGGGCGCGGGCGCGCCGTCGGCGAAGCCGGGCCCAACTCCTCGTGCAGGCACCGCTGTTGCCGGGCGAGGAGCCGATGCGGGGTCGACTGGTGGTGCTGGAGGGCGAGCGCGCGGACGCGTGGTGGCTGCCGGGCGCGGCGCCCGGACTCGTCGTGACCACCGAGGCGCTGCGTCGGCTCAAGGGACGGCAGTTGGACGCCGTCCTCGCACACGAGCGGGGACACGCACTGGCCCGGCACGACTGGCTGCTGCACTGTTCGGGGGCGCTGGCGGGCGGGTTCCCGCAGGTGCCGGTGTTCGCGGCGTTCCGCGACGAGATGCACCGCCTGGTCGAACTCTCCGCCGACGACATGGCCTCCCGTCGCCACGGGCGCCTCACGACCGCGCTCGCGCTCGTCGAACTCAACGAGGACCGGGGCGTGTTCGGCCCCTCCCCCACCCCGCACGCCCACGTCCCGCAACGCGGCCACCGGCTCCTCGCCCCGCCCGACCGCCTCACCGCGGCCCGCCGCCTGGGCCTGACGGCGACGGCCGCGCTGGTACCCGTGGTGCCGGTGCTGGTGGCGTTCGTACCGGGGCTGCGGGCGCTCGGGTAGCCCCGGCAACAGGCACGGCGACAGCCCCCGCATTGGCCTCCCGCCCCACCGGTCGGCGAGGATCGTCGTATGCACACCCTGCCCGTCGACTCTCCGCCCCGCCACAGCACCGCCGTCCGCAGCGCCACCGCCCTGGCCCTGTGCTCCGCGCTGCTGCTGGCCCTGGTCGCGGTCGAGTGGCACCCCCTGACCGGCCTCGACGACAACATCGCCCGCGCCACCCATGGCTGGGCGGTCGACGAGCGAGGTGTGACCCATGCCTTCCGGATCCTCACGGACTGGGTCTGGGACCCTTGGACGATGCGCGTCGCGTGCGCGGCGGTCGTGGTGTGGCTGGCCTGGCGTCGCTCGGCCTGGTGGACGGCACTCTGGCTGACGGCCACCTGCGCGCTCGGCACCCTCCTGCAGCAGTCCCTCAAGGCCGCCGTCGACCGCCCACGCCCCGTCTGGCCCGACCCGGTCGACTCGGCCCACTACGCGGCCTACCCGTCGGGCCACGCCATGACCGCCGCGATCGCCTGCGGCCTCCTCCTGTGGCTCCTGCACCGCCGTTCCCCCGGCCGCACCCTGTGGCGTACGGCCCTGGCGGCGTCCGTGATCTCCGTGCTCGGCGTCGGTCTGACCCGGGTCTGGCTGGGCGTTCACTGGCCGACGGACGTGGTGGGCGGTTGGCTGTTGGGGGCGATGGTGGTGGCGGTCGCGGTGGTGGTGCATGAGCGGTGGGGGCCGTCGCCTGGGGCGCCGGACGGATATACGCCCACGGCAGGCCGCTGACGATGACATCTGCCTGACCTAGGCCGCGCTCGGCCAGGACGGTGGAGACGTCACGGGCATCCGCCGTGACCGCGTCGAGGCCGGCGAAGCGTTCGGTCAACAGGGCGGTGAAACGCTCATTGATGTCGAGGGCGATATGCCGCCCCCGCGTGCGCGCTCGCCCTTCCCGGACAGCCCGGAAATTCCGAGCACAACAGGTGGTTCGCTCAACTCACCGGCCGGGCGGCCTTCTTGATCAGGTCGGCGACGATGGCCGACTGCGAGACGTACACGGCGTGGCTGCCGGTGGACTCGACCGTGGTCGCGGTGACCCGTTCGGCCATGGCCGCTGGGCGGGCGGGGGGATCATGCGGTGAGGTGGGAGCTCCTGCGCCGACCGGCGGCCCCGGAGGGAAGCCGGCATCTTCCTAGCGGTGGATGGCCTTGACCTCCAGGAACTCCGCCAGGCCGAACCTGCCCAACTCCCGGCCGTTGCCGCTCTGCTTGTACCCGCCGAAGGGCGCGGTCAGGTTGAACTCCCCGCCGTTGACGATGACCTGGCCGGTGCGCATGCGCTTCGCCACGGCCAGCGCGTGGTCCGGCTCGCCGAACACGCTGCCGCCCAGGCCGTAGACGGAGTTGTTGGCGATGGCGACGGCCTCGGCCTCGTCGGCGTAGGGGATCACCGAGAGCACCGGGCCGAAGATCTCCTCCTGGGCGATGACGGCGTCCGGCGCGACGTCGGCGAAGATCGTCGGGCGGACGTAGGCGCCCCGTTCGAGGCCCTCGACCGGGCCGGAGCCGCCGAACGCGACCGTGGCCCCGTCGGCGATGCCGCGCTCGATGTAGCCGGACACCCGCCTCTGCTGGGCGACCGAGGACATCGGACCGATCCGGGTGGCCGGGTCAGTCGGGTCGCCCACGCCGTAGGAACCGGCGGCGGCCACCGCGAGCTCGACGATCTCGTCGTGCCGGCTCGCGGGCACCAGCATCCGCGTCCACGCGGCGCAGGTCTGGCCGCTGTTCATCCAGGCGTACTCAATGCCGAGGTCCACGGCGTTCTGCAGGTCGGCGTCGTCGAGGATGATGTTGGCCGACTTGCCGCCCAGCTCCAGCGCGACCCGCTTCACCGTGCCGGCCGCACCGATCGACACCCGCTTGCCGGCGCCGGTGGATCCGGTGAACGACACCATGTCGATGCCCTGGTGGCCGGAGATCGCCTCGCCGATCACCGGCCCGGTGCCGTACACGACGTTGACGACGCCCGCCGGGATCCCCGCGGGCGCGGTCACCTCGGCGAACAGGGCGGCGGTGAGCGGGGTGACCACGCTGGGCTTGAGCACCACCGTGCAACCGGCGAGCAACGCCGGCACGACCTTCGCGACGGTCTGGTACAGAGGGGCGTTCCACGGCGTGATGGCGCCGACGACACCGATCGGCTCGTGCACGATCAGCGCGTTGCCCAGTTCCTCCTCCCAGGCGAAGCCGTCGGCCAGCGGGGCGAAGCTGCTCGCCACCTGGTAGGGCAGCCCGGCCCGTACGACCTTGGCGTACGAGATCGGCGAACCCATCTCGGAGGTGACGGTGGCGGCGAAGTGGTCGACGGCGCCCTTGATGCCGTCGGCGATCCGGGCGATCGCGGCGGCCCGCTCACCGACCGGCACCGCCGACCACGCCGGGAGAGCGCGCCGCGCGGCCGCGACGGCCCGGTGGACGAGAAGGAGGCCGCGCGGGTGGCGGTCCGCGAGTTCCTCACCACCCGCCGCGCCCGGGTCACCCCAGCCGACGCCGGCCTTCCTCCGCAGGGCACTCGCCGTCGGGTGAAGGGCCTGCGCAGGGAGGAGGTCGCGTTGCTCTCCGGGGTCAGCCCGGAGTACTACGTGCGGCTCGAACGCGGCCAGGCGACCGGGCCCTCCGCCGGAGTCGTCGACGCCGTCGCCGACGTCCTGCGTCTGGACGACGACGAACGCGCGCACCTCGGCCGGCTGCTCGCCGCTCTGACCCCAGCGGCCCGCAAGCGGAGCCCCGGCGCGGCGAAGGAACCCGTCACCCCCGGAATCCGGGTGCTACTGGACTCCATGGACCACCTACCCGCAGTGGTCTTCAACGGCCGGTTCGACATTCTTGCGGTCAACACACTGGGTCGCGCGCTCATCGCTCCGATGTACGACCTGCCCGGACGGACGAACAGCGCCCGCTTCCTGTTCCTCGACGAGCCCAGGGCCCGGGACCTTTTCCCCGAGTGGGAACGGATCACGGCCGACACCGTGGCGATGCTGCGTATCGAGGCCGGTCGCCACCCCGACGACCCCGACCTGACCGAACTGATCGGACAACTCGCGACCCGCAGCACGGCATTCCGGACGCGCTGGGCGACCAACGACGTACGAATCCATCGAGTCGGCACGAAGACCTTCCGGCACCCACTCATCGGCGAGGTCACCCTGCCCTACGAGACCCTCCGCATCGACGCCGCCTCCAACCAGATACTCAGCGTCCACACCCCCCGACCCGGCACCCCCGAAGCCGACGCGATCCGCCTCCTGGCCAGCTGGAACGCCGACAACCGACCGAACGGCAACCCGACAGCGGGAACACGCACGGACCAGTCCACGTGAGCTTCGCGGCACCCGCCTCGCCCACCGGCCGCGCAGACCCGCCCCGTAAGATCCACTCATGACCGCAGTCCTCTTCGACTTCTCCGGCACCCTCTTCCGCATCGAGCCCACCGACTCCTGGCTGCGTGCCGTGCTGGACGAGGCCGGGATGGCGCTCCCTGAGGCGGAGTTGGCTCAGGCCGCCAAGGCGCTGGAGGTGGCCGGGGCACAGCCCGGTGGGGCGCAACCGGAGCGACTGCCCGCGGAATTGGGTGAGTTGTGGCGGATCCGGGACGAGAGCGCGGAGCTGCACCGGGCCGCGTACACCGCCGCCGCCCGCCAAGTACCGCTGCCCGAGCCGGAGTTGTACGACGCGCTGTACGAGCGACACAAGGTGCCGGATGCCTGGTCGCCGTACCCCGACGCCGCCGAGGTACTGAGCACGCTGCGGGAGCGTGACATCGCCGTCGGTGTGGTGAGCAACATCGGGTGGGACCTGCGCCCGGTGTTCAGGGCGCACGGCCTCGACCCGTACGTGGGCGCGTACGTCCTGTCGTACGAGCACGGCATCCAGAAGCCGGACACCCGGCTGTTCACCGTTGCCTGTGACGCGCTCGGCGTCGCTCCCGAGGACACGTTGATGGTCGGCGACGACCGGCGGGCGGACGGGGGTGCGGCGGCGCTGGGCTGCCGGGTGCACCTGGTGGATCACCTGCCGGTGGAGCGGCGACCGGAGGGGCTGCGTCCGGTACTGGGGCTGGTGGGCTGAGCCCGGCGCCGCCAGGCACAGCCACGGACCGCCCCGACCGTACGGTCAGCCCTGGTAGCCCTCGACCTGCGATGCCGGGCGCGCGTTCGCCTCGTCCGGGTTCTCCCCGTACTCCGTCTTCGCGCGCCGCTGCCGCAGCAGGTCCCAGCAGCGGTCGAGCTCACGCTCCAGCTCACTGAGCCGCTGGTGTTCCGTCGTGTCGTCGATCTCACCGGACGCCAGGGCGGCGCGGAGCTTGTGCTCGTCGTCGACCATCGCCGTGATCCTGGCCAGGATCTGCTGGTCCTGTTCCATCTCCCGCACACTCCTCGGCTCGGCACTCGTGCCCACTCTAGGGACGGTTCCGCAGCCGTGCGACAGAAGTTCGGCAGGTCACGGCGGGTCCTGGAAGTAGCCTCAGGACACCATCGGAGCGAAGAGGCCGCCCGCCTGAGACGATCCCCCGCGTCGCCCCAGACGGACGGCAGCCCTGACCAGGCCCTATGGGGGCGCCGGACGGGACGTGCTGAGTATAGTTGGCTGGCAGCCAGTCAACACAGGAGTTACAGCATGTCCCCGCGCAGCGCCTCGGTCAATGAAGAGTTGCGGAGACGTTCCCGGGAGCGGCTCCTGCAAGCCGCGCTCGAGGTTGTCGGTGAGCGCGGGTACGAGGCGACGACGCTCGCCGACATCGCGGACAGAGCCGGCTCGGCGCGCGGCCTGGTGTCGTACTACTTCCCGGGCAAGCGCCAGCTCGTCCAGTCGGCCGTGCACCGGGTGATGCACCGCTCGCTGGAGGAGGGGCTGGAGCGCGAGCCGCGCACCGAGGACGGGCGGGAGCGGATGGCGCGGGCCATCGACGCCGTGCTGGGGCTGGCCCGGGACCGGCCGGTGCTGATGCGCCAGCACATGGCGGGGCTGCTGCAGTCGGAGGGTTTCGTGCAGTGCCCGGAACAGAAGCGGCTCGCCGAGCTGCTGCGGGACACCGTCACCCGGCACGGTTCGCAGAACGTCGACGGGGACTATCCGATGCTGCGGTCCCTGCTCATGGGGTCCGTCTACGCGATGGTGCTGCCGAACGTGCCGATGCAACTCACCACGCTGCGCGCCGAGTTGTTCAAGCGCTATCGACTCGACTGGGAGATGGGCTTCCCGCCGGACGCCCAGGAGGCGTCCGGCGGGACGTGCGAGACCGATCTTTCACGCTTCTTCGCTACCGGCGAGGGGCCGGCCGAGCAGTCCGATCCGTCGAGACGGACCGGTCAGTCACGACAGTCCGGTCAGTCGAAATAGTCCGGCTGCGACTGGACGTTGAGCTCGCCCAGCCTGACCCGGCTCGCCTGGTCCGTGCGCCGGTCGGTGAGCTTCAGGACGTCGAAGCCCTTGGCGATGTCGTTGGAGTAGATGTAGCCGTTGTAGTAGTACGCCGACCACGAGCCGCCGACCTGGAGGGTGTCCGTGCTCAGCGGGCCGCGCTCGAAGTAGGCGATCTCCTTCGGCTTGGCCGAGTCGGTGAAGTCCCAGACGGAGACGCCGCCCTGATACCAGGCCTGGACCATGAGGTCCTTGCCCTTGACCGGGATCAGCGAGCCGTTGTGGGCCACGCAGTTCTCGGTGTCGGCCTGGGCGCGCGGGATCTTGTAGTAGCTGCGGAAGACGAGCTTGCGCTTGTCGCCCTTGCCGACGATGTCGTAGATGCCGTCGGCGCCGCGGTCCGGGCCGATGGCCGCGTTGCAGGTGGCCGCTCCGCCGCCGCCCAACTCGTCGGTGAAGACGACCTTGTTGGCCTTCTGGTTGAAGGTCGCCGAGTGCCAGAACGCGAAGTTCACGTTGTCCTGGACCTGGTCGATCACCTTCGGGTTCTCGGGGTCCTTGATGGAGAACAGGATCCCGTCGCCCATGCAGGCGCCCGCGGCGAGGTCCTTGGACGGCAGGACCGTGATGTCGTGGCAGCCGGTGGTCTTGGAGACGCCCGGGTTGGTGGGCCCGCCGGGGTTGCCTCCGCCGTCGGGACCCTCACCGGGGAAGAGCACCGGGAAGTTGACGACCGCCGCCTTCTCGGGGTGGCTGCGCGACACCTTGATGACCGAGATGCCGTCGTGCGGCGGCTGGCAGTCGGGGTAGGTGGCGCTGGGCGAGTACGAGGAGACGTAGAGGTAGACGTTCTTGCGCTCGGGCACCAGCGTGTGGGTGTGCGAGCCGCAGGCGGTCTCGACGGCGGCGACGTACCTCGGGTTCCGCTTGTCGCTGATGTCGAAGACCTTCATGCCCTCCCAGGAGGACTTCTCGGTCGCGGGCTGCGTGGTGCTGTTGCAACTGCTGTCGCTGCGCGAGGAGTCGGTGGAGATGAAGAGCAGGTCGCCGGAGACCGAGATGTCGTTCTGCGAGCCCGGGCAGAGCACCTGGGCGACCGTCTTCGGGGCCTTCGGGTTGCTGATGTCGAAGATGCGGAAGCCGTCGTAGTTGCCGGCGAAGGCGTACTTGCCCTGGAAGGCGAGGTCCGAATTCAGGCCGGTGAAGGCCTCCTTGGGGATGTTCGCCAGGGGCTTGATGTTGGCCGAGTGGACGATCTCGTCCTGGCCGGGTATCTCACCGCTCGCGATGGCGGCTCGCGCCTCGGCCTGCGCACTGCGGGACACCTCCTTGCCGGTGGCCGTGCCGTCCCCCGGGTCGGGGGTCGCGGCGGCCGGGACCGCGGTCAGCAGCGCCGCGAGCAGTCCGGCGGCGGCCGTGGCAACTCCCACGCGTCTGAGCCGCGTTCGGGAATCGTTGAACAGGATCACTGTTTCCTCCCTGGTTCCGTTCGTGTCGGAACGGTTCACGCACCTCCGAAGTATCGTCTTCACCATGCACATATCAACAGTGGGCAACGTACTCGTAATGAAGGTTTTTGATCATCCAACTGCGGAAGCGTGCTAGGACGTTCATCAGCACTCACGAGGTGTCCCCCAACACACCCACCACAGGAGGTCGTTGTGCCCTACCGTCGAGCGTCCCTCGTCGCGGCCCCGCTGGTCGCCCTGGCCCTGCTCACGGTCAGCGGCTGCGACTCCGGGTCGGACGCCAAGTCGCCTGCCGCGAGCGGGCCTTCGGTGATCGCGCCGGGCAAGCCGGGCGAGGAGAACCGGACCCTGTCCGCCGCGGACGCCGCCGAGCAGCGGGCCGAGGACGACTCGCCCAACTCGGCGGACGTCGACTACGCGCGGATGATGATCCAGCACCACTCCCAGGCCCTGGACATGACCGAACTCGCCGCCGACCGGGCCGAGTCGACGCAGGTCGAGAAGCTGGCCGCGCGGATCGCCGCGTCCCAGGGCCCGGAGATCACGACGATGCAGAGCTGGCTGAAGACGCACGGCAAGAGCGAGACGGGCGGCGCGCACGACCACGCCTCGATGCCCGGCATGGCGACCGAGGCCCAGCTGAAGAACCTTCGCGCGGCCCACGGAAAAGCCTTCGACGAGCTCTTCCTCACCCTGATGATCACCCATCACCAGGGCGCGATCACCATGGCCACCGACGTGAAGGCACAGGGCAACAACATCCAGATCGAGGAGATGGCCGACGACGTGATCGCCCAGCAGACGAGCGAGATCGCGCGGATGCGGGACATGAGCTGACCGAATCCGATTGCCGTCACTGGGTCCCGCCGCCCGCCGCAGGCCAATAGGCCGCTTCAGCGCCGGGCATGACGTGGCGTCAGGAAGCCCGCGTCCCGCGCCTGCGAGATCATCCGCAGGGATTTGCGGCGGCTGTGGCCCGTCGCCGACATCACCGCGAGGACCGGGTCGACGCCCTCCTCCTGGGCCGCGCGGTACTCCTGCGCGAGGAGCCAGCGGCCCTCGATGCCGCGGGGCCAGGGTGGGCGGGCGCGCCGGGAGGCGGTCGCGCCTTCGGATCCGTCGGTCGGTTCGGCGGCCAGGCCGCACGCTTCGAAGAGTGGGTCCTCGATCCAGTCGGCGAGTACCGCCAGGTCGTCCAGGGACAGCGCCGGCTGGGCGCGGACGTCCTCCACGGAGACGCCTCCCTCGCCGACCACGGCGAGCGCGTCGACCCGGGCGCCGTCGGCGAACTCCAGCCGGACGTTGAACCACGAGGTGCTGCCCTCGTCCTCCCGCACTTCCCACGCGGGCCACACGGACACCGCGCCATCCGTCGGACAACGATCAGAAAGATTAAAAAAGGATGCTTCTAGCACACACGCAACGTAACCGCATGATCACATTCCATACGAACGGACACGCACGCCCGGCCTGCGCCTGCACCCTGTCAGCCGAGCACCACCGGTGCGATCCTGAAGCTGTCAGCGAACTCCTGTCGTAAGGCGTAAGGAGTACCGCCGTGCTGCGTGTCGCCGTCGTCGGCTCCGGGCCGAGCGGGGTCTACACCGCCCAGAGTCTGGTCCAGCAGGACTCCGCGGTGCTCGTCGACGTCCTGGACCGACTGCCCTGCCCGTACGGCCTCGTGCGCTACGGGGTCGCACCGGACCACGAGAAGATCAAGTCCCTGCAGAACAACCTGCGTACGGTCCTGGAGCACGAGCGGGTTCGGTTCCTCGGCGGCATCCAGGTCGGCCCCGGCGGGCTGCCGGTCACGCGACTGCGGGCGCTCTACCACGCGGTGGTGTACTGCGTCGGCGCCGCCACCGACCGGCATCTCGGGATCCCCGGCGAGGACCTGCCGGGCAGTTGGTCGGCGACGGAGTTCGTGTCCTGGTACAGCGCCCATCCCGACTCGGCCGACGACGGTTTCGTACGGGACGCCCACTCGGCGGTGGTCATCGGCATGGGCAACGTCGCGGTGGACGTGGCACGGATGCTGGCCCGCGGCACGGCGGAACTCAGCCCGACCGACATACCGCAGGCCGCGCTCACCGCGCTGGCCGCGAGCCGGGTGACCGACGTCCAGATGGTGGGCCGGCGCGGACCCTCCCAGGGCCGCTTCACCACCAAGGAGCTACGAGAGCTGGGCGGGCTGCCCGATACCCAAGTCACCGTGGATCCTGGGGAGTTGGCCCTGGACCCGGCCTACGCCGACCCCTCCGCCCTGCCTCCGGCACAGCGCCGCAACGTCGAGGTGCTGCGCGGCTGGGCGGCACGGCCGGACGAAGGCACCGCACGCCGGATCCGGCTGCGTTTCTATCTCCGCCCGGTCGAACTCCTCGCCGAGGACGGGCACGTGGGCGCGGTGCGCTTCGAGCGGACGGAGCCGGACGGACACGGCGGCGTGACGGGCACCGGCCAGCACGAGGACATCGAGGCCCAGTTGGTGCTGCGGTCGGTCGGCTATCGCGGAGTCCCCCTGGAGGGGCTGCCATTCGACCCGGGCAGCGCCACCGTCCCGAACAGCGCGGGCCGCGTCCTGCGCGACGACGCCCCCTCCCCCGGCGAGTACGTGGCCGGCTGGATCAAACGCGGCCCGACGGGCGTCATCGGCACCAACCGGCCGTGCGCCAAGGAGACGGTGACCTCGCTGCTCGCGGACGCCCCCACGCTCGTACGAGATGGCCTGTCGGTGGATCCGGTCGCCGTGCTCCGGGCCGAGGGCATCGACCCGGTCCCGTGGCCGGGGTGGCTGGCTATCGAGCGGGCCGAGGCCGTGCTCGGGGCGTCGCTGGGGCGGAGTGTGGTCAAGCTGGCCGACTGGGAAACGCTGCTGGCCGCGGCGCGTACGACGTCCTCCTAGCGGCGTGGGACAGCGCCGGGTGGGCAGACACACATCGGCAACGACCCGGACATCAACAAACTGTTCAAAGCCCTTACGGTCTCGTGCTGTTGGGATGCCATCCCCTGCCGGCGCTCTGGAGTACCCATGACGACGACTTCTCCCGTCCATCCCGTCGACGAGGTCCCACCCGTGCGGCAGCTCGCCGCCTTCGGCCTGCAGCATGTGCTCGCGATGTACGCGGGCGCGGTGGCCGTGCCGCTGATCGTGGGCGGTGCGATGAAGCTGTCGCCCGCGGATCTGGCGTATCTGATCACCGCCGATCTGCTGGTGTGCGGCATCGCGACGCTCATCCAGTGCGTGGGGTTCTGGCGGTTCGGCGTGCGGCTGCCGATCATGCAGGGCTGTACGTTCGCGGCCGTGTCGCCGATGGTGCTGATCGGTACGACGGGCGGCGGGCTGCCCGCGATCTACGGTTCGGTGATCGTCGCGGGGCTCGCGATCGTGCTGCTCGCGCCGGTCTTCGGCAGACTGTTGCGCTTCTTCCCGCCGCTGGTCACGGGCACGGTGATCCTCATCATCGGCGTCTCGTTGCTGCCGGTCGCCGGCAACTGGGCCGCGGGCGGGGCCGGTTCACCGGACTTCGGGGAGCCGAAGAACCTGGCCCTGGCCGGGTTCGTGCTGGCGGTGGTGCTCGGCGTGCAGCGGTTCGCGCCGGCCTTCCTGAGCCGGATCGCGGTGCTGACCGGCATCGTGGTGGGCCTCGCGGTGGCGGTCCCCCTCGACTTCACCGACTTCGGCGGGGTCGGCGACGCGGACTGGCTGGGCATCAGCACGCCGTTCCACTTCGGGGCGCCCACGTTCGAGGCGTCGGCCATCATCTCGATGCTGGTGGTGGCGCTGGTGACGATGACCGAGACGACCGGCGACCTGATCGCGGTCGGCGAGATGACCGGGCGCAAGGTCGAACCCCGCTCGCTGTCGGACGGCCTGCGCGCCGACGGCCTGTCGACCGTCCTCGGCGGCATCTTCAACACCTTCCCGTACACGGCGTACGCACAGAACGTCGGGCTCGTCGGGATGACCCGGGTGCGCAGTCGCTGGGTGGTGGCCACCGCCGGCGGCATCCTGGTCCTGCTCGGCCTGCTGCCCAAGCTGGGCGCGGTGGTCGCGGCGATACCGGCGCCGGTGCTGGGCGGTGCGGGTCTGGTGATGTTCGGGACGGTCGCCGCGAGCGGCCTGCGGACCCTGGCGCAGGTCGACTTCGAGGACAACCACAACCTCACGGTGGTCGCGGTCTCGGTGGCCGTGGGCGTGCTGCCGGTCGGCGTGCCGACGGTCTACGCGAAGTTCCCCGACTGGTTCCAGACGGTGATGAACAGCGGCATCAGCGCGGGCTGCGTGACGGCGATCGCCCTGAACCTCCTCTTCAACCACCTTCCCTCGAAGGGCGGTTCAGCCGTCCCCGAGCCGGCGGGACTGGCGAGCGGCGGCCGTGAGGAGGGTGTCGAGAAGTCCCGGGAAGAGGTCGTCTAGGTCGTCCCGGCGCAGGCCGTTCATCTTGGCCGTGCCCCGGTAGACCTGCCGGATCACCCCGGCCTCGCGCAGCACCCGGAAGTGGTGCGTGGTCGTGGACTTGGTGACGGGCAGATCGAAGTGCGAACAGGAGAGCTCGTCGCCGTCGGCGGCGAGCTCTCGCACGATGCTCAGCCGCATCGGGTCGGAGAAGGCGTGCAGCACGCCTTCCAACCGGATGTCGTCGCGCACGGGATGCGGCAGATCCCGACTGCCGGCGGCGGGGGTAGTGGTACTCACGACAGCCATTGTACGAGAGGTCTCGTAGTTTGACACTTCACGTACTACGATGCCTATCGTACGAACCGTCCCTCGGTCCCGCGAGAACGGAGCAGCTCACCATGAGCTCCCTCTTCCAGCCCTTCACCCTGCGCGATGTCACCATCCCGAACCGGGTCTGGATGCCCCCGATGTGCCAGTACTCGGCCGCGCCGGAGGGCCCGGAGACCGGCGCTCCCAACGACTGGCACTTCGCTCACTACGGCGCCCGCGCGACCGGCGGCACGGGCCTGATCATCGTCGAGGCCACCGCCGTGTCCGCCGAGGGCCGGATCTCGCCGTACGACCTGGGCATCTGGAACGACACCCAGGTCGAGGCGTTCCGCCGGATCACGCGCTTCCTCGTCTCCCAGGGCACGGTGCCCGGCATCCAGCTCGCGCACAGTGGCCGCAAGGCCTCGACCGAGCGCCCCTGGAAGGGCGGCGCGCCGGTCGGACCGGAGGCGCACGGCTGGCAGCCGCTGGGACCGAGCCCGATCGCGTTCGACGACAGGCACCAGGTGCCGACGGAACTGACGGTCGATCAAATCCAGGACGTCGTCGGCCAGTTCGCGGACGCGGCCCGCCGCGCCCTCGCCGCCGGCTTCGAGGTCGCCGAGATCCACGGCGCCCACGGCTACCTGATCAATTCCTTCCTCTCCCCGCACTCCAACCACCGCACCGACGCCTACGGCGGCTCGTACGAGAACCGCGCCCGCTTCGCCCTCGAAGTGGTCGACGCCGTGCGCGAGGTCTGGCCGGACGACAAGCCGCTGTTCTTCCGCGTCTCGGCGACCGACTGGCTGGAGACCGACGGCTGGACGCCGGACGACACCGTCCGCCTCGCCGCCGACCTGCACGCCCACGGCATCGACCTCCTCGACGTCTCCACCGGCGGCAACGCCTCCGGTGTCCGCATCCCCACCACCCCCGGCTACCAGGTCCCCTTCGCGGCCCGCGTCAGGTCCGAGACCTCAATGCCGGTCGCGGCGGTGGGCCTGATCACCGAGACCGAACACGCCGAGAAGATCCTCGCGAACGGCGACGCCGACGCCGTGCTCCTGGGCCGGGAGTTGCTGCGATCCCCGTCCTGGGCCCGGGACGCGGCGCGGGAGTTGGGCGGGGATGTGCGGGTGCCGGATCAGTACCACCGGTCGGTTTGAGCTGCCGCGGCTCATACCCGCACACCGACCTGTTCCCACGCCTTCGACACGGCCTGGAGTTCCTCGCCCCCGTCGCCGTAACGCTCGCGCGCGGCCTTCACGGTCAGCTTGGCGAAGTCGGCGAACAGGGCACTGCTCGCGAGCTCGCCGCCGGTCAGAACGTCGTACCAGATCTGCCCCGCCCTCTCCCAGGCGTATCCGCCAAGGGCTGTCGCGACCAGGTAGAACGCGTGGTTGAGAATTCCGGAGTTGATGTGGACGCCGCCGTCGTCGCGGCCGGTGCGGACATAGTTGTCCATAGTCGCGGGCTGCGGGTCCTTGCCGAGCACCTCGTCGTCGTACGCGGTACCCGGCGCCTTCATGGAGCGCAGCGCAACTCCGGTCACGCGTGGTGCGAGCAGGCCCGCGCCGATGAGCCAGTCCGCTTCGCCGGCCGTCTGGCCCAGCGTGTACTGCTTCACGAGCGAGCCGAAGACATCGCAAATCGACTCGTGCAGGGCGCCGGGCTGGCCGTAGTGGGAGAGGTTGGCCGTGTACTGGACTACACCGTGGGTGAGTTCGTGGCCCGTCACGTCGACGGGGATGGTGAAGTCGAGGAAGATCTCCCCGTCCCCGTCCCCGTAGATCATTCGTTCACCGTCCCAGAACGCGTTGTTGTAGGCCTCGCCACTGTGCACGCTCGCTACCAGCGGCAAGCCCTCTCCATCCAGAGAATGCCTGCTGAAGGCGTTCAGGTAGAGTTCATACGTGGCACCCAGCGCGGCATAGGCGCGGTTGACCGTGGCGTCCTGGGTGGGCGGGTCGCCTTCGCTGCGCACCTTCCTGCCCGGTGCGGACGTCGCCGACTCGGATGCGTAGATGCTCCGCCGGGGAGCGCGGATGCGCCCGACCGCTTCGCCGACAAGCCGGCGTGGTACCCACGTCCGACGGCAGACTTCCTGTTCACCCAGTCGTTCCACCACCTGGTCGACGGTGAGGTCGTTCACGGAAGCCGCCTGGCGCAGGAACACCATGACCTTGTCTACTGGCACGGGCGTGTCCCGGTGCGAAGCACCGGTCTGTCGCAGCCAGGTCGTCCACAATCCGGTGCTCGCGAGCCTGGAGGTCGCGTATTCGGCCGCGGAACCTGGAACGAGTGGACTACTCTGGCCCCGGTCTCTCGACGCGTCGCGTGAGAGCAATCGCATGCACGAAGCGGTCATCAGCGGAGGCGAACTGACGGCGTAGTCGCTCAGTCGGTCGAGTTCCGGTCGCAGTACCCGGACATCCGGATGCCACGGCATCCTGCGGACCAACTCCTCGGTGATCTGCCGGAACTGGCGACGTCGGTCTTCCGAGTTCGCCACCGGTTCGGGTGCTTGGAGCGCGCTTGCGCACACGAGGGCCTGCAGAGGATTGAAGGCTCCACCACACAGTCGCTCGACCATCTCGCCCGTCACCAGGCACCGGCTCTGCCGCAGACCCGCGAGGACAACCTCCTGCGCGAGAGTCATCTCGTCGTCCGGATCCCACGCGCTCCCCCACTGGATCGTGTGAACGGCGGCACGGGCGGGATCCAGCCCTCGTCGTCCCGTAGGGACGAAGGCCACCGTGGTCCAGTTCCGCTCCACCCACAGAGCTTGCGCGAGCGTGAGGGCTCCGCTGCGCCATTCGAGGCGATAGCTGCCGGCCGGGACTCGGTTGCTCCACGCCGTCCATGCCTCGGTGCCGGTTCCCCCCGACTCCCACGCGCCTGTATGCAGTGCGCGGCCGGTCTCGTCCGTGATCTGCCGGACGAGTGGGCCGTCGCTGCGCAGCGAGTGTGGTGGGCCAAGGAGCAGAACCACCAACGACGGTGTCTCACCGCTCGAACCGAGCGTCGCGCGCCGGCTCCATCGGTCCGCCGCCCGCCGGTGTTCCCCGCTGCCCGGCCGCGTGCCGGTCAGCGGGGCGGTGCAGGGCACGTCCGTGAAGGGAGCCCAGTCACTCCAAAGTCGTCCCGGCCGGGTAGCGGACATCTGTGTCCCTCCCCTCCACCACGAATTCGCACGAGAGATCACCGGCCGCGAATTCCTTGGGGCCTACCCAGTACACACCGTTGGGCAACTCCAGCTCCCACGGCGTTTCATGGCGTGCGTCCCCCCGCGCCAGAATGTCCTCGTACTCGTCTCTGATCACGAGGTTCCTTGCGGTACCCGTGCAACGCACCCGCACGCGATGGGTCTCTCTGGGCTTCGTGCGTCGCACGACGACCGGCATCCCCCGCTGCTGGCGCACGGAGGCCAGTTGGCGTCGGTCTGTACGACGCAGGACCAGCCGGCGCACATGTCCGTCCAGCCCCGCCACCGTCACGCGCCCTGCCGCGTCCGTAGACATCGCCATACCCTCCAACAGGGCTGTCGTGAAGTAACCGCGCAGCGGAATACCGTCGGTCTCGGACAGCGGCTCCAACGCCTGCTGCCCCACTTCGGCCGCCAACCCGAGGACGACACTGACCGGATCGTTGGAAAGCCACTCCTGAACCATCGGGGGCCCGCACGGGAGCAGATGCAGGTCCTCCCGACAGCAGTCGACGAAGAACAGGACCTCTTTGAAGGGGCCGGACCTCCCGTACCAGTCGGCCAGGAGCTGGACTTCCACGTGGTCCACCAGGCCATCCTCGTCGGCGGAAGGCATCAGCACCGCGCACCCCGTACCGCCCGGTGCCGTGCCGTGTCCGGCCAGGTAGCCGTACAGCCGCGACTGTTCCCGGCTCTCCGGCGAAGATTCCAGTTCAGCACTCAGCCGCTTGTTGACGTCGAGGAACGCCCTGTAGATCCGGGTCGCCGTGGGCTGTGCGGAGTCGGCATCGATCGCGTCCGTCCCGGCGGATGCCTCCACCCAGACAATGTTCTTCTCCGGTACGTCGCCACCGTGGGGATCGACGAGCCACCGCTGAAAGGCCTCCGCGTCATTCACGGGCCCCCGGAGGTCGTCCAGCGACACGTACCGGTTGATCCCGGAAATCACAGCGTAGTGATGTGGGCGCATGGAGGTCCCCCGTATCAACTGGAAATCAATGCTTGCAGGTTGGAGAGCACCATGGGGTCCGCGAGTATCTCCGAATGGGACCGGGTGACGCTCGCGCCGACCGACGGCCCGGTCTCCGGTAGCCAGATGAACGAGGCCGGCTGAGCGTCGGCCAGAACACGTACCTCCTCGGCCTCCGGACCGCCCGCGGTCTGCCCCGGCCCATACCAGCGCGCCATGCCGGACAGCGGAAGCACCGCGCTCGTACCGTTGGCGTCGCGCTCCAGGACGCCGGAGACGAAATACAGCAGCGAGCGTGGATAGGCGACGGGCACGAGGTGATCAGCCTGCTCGGCTTCGTCCGTCAGCGCGAACATGCGGAAGCGTTCGAAGGCCGTGTTCCTACACCTGAGCATCGACGCCAGTTCGGGGAAGGTACACATCGGAGCCACTGCGACCACGTCGCGTATCCGGAAGTCCGCCGGAAGGATGCCCTCCGCCAAGCCCCTGCGAGCGTCCAACGCGGCCAGGAACGCATTCATCAAGGGGACACCCGAGCCGTGCCCGACCAGCGTGACCTCCCTCGTCTCCGGCCCCGACACGGTGTCGATGAAACCGTTGAGGAAATGGCGCCCCAGGCCTGTCGAACTCCCGTCGCCAGACCGGAAGGCCGTGACCGCTTCGTCCTTCATCCCGGCCCATACCGCGCCGCCCAGGTGAGCGAGGCAGAACTCGCGCAGTATCTCCTCGACGACCGTAGGGTAGAGACCGTGATGGGTGCCCGCCCGGAACCGTTCGATCACCGCTCGTACCGCGTTCACCACCTTCCGGACCAGGAGACCGGTCGCCAATTCCAGGACGGCACGGGAACCGTGGCCGCTCCCGTGGTGTTCCGCCGCCTCTGCACGGGTGGACGACATCAACAGCCCCTCGTCCTCCCGCACCGAGTGACCGAGACTCCGTAACTGCCTGTCCCTCGACAGCGACTCGGTGAGCCATCGTTCCTCCGCCGCTGTCAGGGAGGACACGTCCACTCGCGGAGCCGTCGTGGCGTAGGGCTCGTCTCCCCGTTGGAGAGCGGAGAGTTCGACCGCGACACGATTGACCGTCGGAATGGGCAGCTTCCCGGACTGTGCCCCTCCGCGTGCGCCGAGGACCGACCGCTCGGCGGCCTTGCCGAGAACACACCACAGCACACGCGCCAGGACGATCTGGAAGACAGCCTCACGCAGAACTCGCGGCAGATTCCGTGTCAGCGTCTGCCTCAATCCGCCGCCCTGGAGAAGGAAGACGGAACATGCGCCCGCCCCGTCATAGGCCTCGGCGGCACCGCCCAAGGCCAAGGCTGCGGACTCATGGCCGAGCAGGCCGCCCGCAAAATGCAAGACGACCCGGCGTCGGTCCAAAGAGGCAATCACGGAGTCCATGGCCGCGTACGCGTCGGCCGAACCTGCCTGCGGCATCGTGATTTCAAGAAGTCGAACTTCGTCAGACGCGCCCATGGGACCGCTCGTCTCCGGGGACCGACCGAACCCCTGTAGTACTCCCCCTTACACCCCTCACCAGCAGACTCCCCCCTGTGAGGCGGCGACACGGCCTCAGTGGCGTGAGTGTGTCACCGCCTCGGGAAGGCGTCCAGATGAGCCAGAGCAGTGTCCTCCGGTCAACCGACCGTGCAGGCCGTTCCGTTGAGCTTGAACGTGCCCGGCGCCGCACTGTTCCCGGTGTGCGTCGCCTGATACCCGACGGACACGCTCGCGTTCGGCGCGATCGTGGCGTTGTACGAGGCGTTCGTCGCGGTCACCGAGCCGGAGGCCGGGGCATACGTGGCGTTCCAGCCGTTGGTGATGGTCTGGCCGGTCGGCAGGGTGAAGGCGAGTTGCCAGCCGTTGATCGTCGTCGTGCCGGTGTTGGTGATCGTCACGGAGGCGGTCAGGCCGGTGGTCCAGGCGTTGGTCGTGGCCGTCACCTTGCAGGCGCCCGGCGGGGGTTGGGGTGCGGGGCCGTCGGCGTCCAGGCCGAAGAAGGTGAGGACGCGGGCGGCCATGCCGTAGGCGTAGAGGTTGTGGCCGACGCCCTGGAGGCTGATCGCCTCGACGGGGGCACGGTCACCGGTGCCCCCGTAGCGGGTGCGGGTCCAGCCGGTGGCGGGGGTGTCGGTGGAGGTCGGGGTCTGGCTGACGCCGAGCACGTTCGTCCACTGTTCGATCTCCTCCCCGAAGTTGGGATAGCGCAGGACGTCGTCCGTGGTGCCGTGCCAGAGCTGCATACGGGGTCGCGGGCCGGTGTAGCCGGGGTGGGCGCCGCGGGCCAGGTCGCCCCACTCCTGCGGGGTGTGGAGCACGGTGCCGCCCGAGCAGGCGCTGTTCCACTCGGAGCCGTCGGTGGTGGCGAAGCAGCCGAAGGGGACCCCGGAGAAGGCGGCGCCGGCGGCGAACACGTCCGGGTAGTCGCCGAGCAGGACGTTCGTCATCATCGCGCCCGAGGAGATGCCCGTCGCGAAGATCCTCGTCGGGTCGGCGGCGTAGGTCCGACTCACCCAGTCGACCATGGACTTGATGCCGACGGGGTCGCTGCCGCCGTCCCGGTGCAGGGCCTGGGGCGAGGAGACGTCGAAGCACTTGCTGGCCCGGGTGACCGACGGGTAGATCACGACGAAGCCGAACCGGTCGGCCAGCGAGGCGAATTCGGTGCCCGAGTACATCGCAGGGCCGGATCCCGTGCAGTAGTGCACGGCCACCAGGACGGCGGGGTGCGCGGTGACGCTGCCGGGGACGTAAACGTACATCTGCAGGTCGCTGGGGTTGCTGCCGAAGTCCGTGACCTCGGTGAGCGTCGCGGTGGGGACGGCCGCCGGAGCCTGGGGGCGGGCGGCGGCCGGCGGTGCGCCGAGGAGTGCGAGCGCCAATAACGGCACCAGCGCGGCGAAGAACGCCAGGAGGACCGGCCGCGGCGGTCTCCTCGTGGCGGTGCGGGTGGGGGTGGGCACGTCCATGCTCCTCTCGCGGAAGGCAGGCGTTCGCTCGGCATAGTGGCATGGACACGACCGCCATGGAAGCGCTCCCACGACGACACTGCGGACCGTTTAAGACAGCCCTTGCCACCTACCAGCACAGACGGAACACCCCCTGCGCAAAGCGTTGACTAGAAAGCGCTTGCCCTCTACGTTCCGTTCAGCAGTGTGACCGTTAGGGGCCATGGCATCCCCGAACGGTCGTGAGGCCCGCACATGGCGTTCAACATGATGTACATCGATCACGTACACGAACTGAGGAATCCTCCCGAAGGGACGCACCCGCATGCGTACTCGCCCCCCACGTGCACACCCGCAAAGAACCGCCCTGACGACGGCGGCCGTGGCCGCACTCGCCGTGGCCACCGTCCTCGTCTTCCCCCGGTCGGCGGGGGCGGCGGAGTCCTCGCCGGTCGGGTTCGGCGCCGGGACGACCGGTGGCGGAAGCGCCGCGGCGGTCACGGTGTCGACGCTGGACGCCTTCAAGTCGGCGGTCACCGGCGGCACTTCGAAGGTGGTCAAGGTCAACGGCCTGATCTCGCTGAGCGGTCAGGTCGACATCGGGTCCAACACCACAGTGCTGGGCGTCGGTTCGGCGTCCGGGTTCACCGGTGGCGGGCTGCGGCTGAAGAAGGTGACGAACGTCGTCGTCCGCAACCTGAACATCAGCAAGCCGGTCGCGCCCGCCGACGGCATCACCGTGCAGGCGTCGACGAAGGTGTGGCTCGACCACAACGCCTTCTCGTCCGACCTCGACCACGGCAAGGACTACTACGACGGCCTGGTCGACATCAGTCACGCCTCCGACTACGTCACGGTCTCCTGGAACACCTTCAAGAACCACTACAAGGGATCGCTGATCGGCCACAGCGACAACAACGCGAGCGAGGACACCGGGCATCTGCGGGTGACGTACCACCACAACTGGTTCGACCAGGTCAACTCCCGTATCCCCAGCCTTCGTTTCGGCACCGGGCACTTCTACGACAACTACGTCGTCGGTGCCTCGACCGCCGTGCACTCGCGCATGGGCGCCCAGATGCTCGTCCAGAACAACGTCTTCCGGGACACAGCGGTCGCCGTCACCACCAACCGGGACAGCGACGTGGACGGCTACGCCAACCTGAGCGGGAACGACCTCGGCGGGGCCGCGACCGAGGTCTCGCAGGTCGGCACCTTCACCAGTCCGCCCTACAGCTACACCGCCGAGCCCGCCTCGACCGTCATCGCCTCGGTGACCGCGGGCGCGGGCACCGGAAAGCTCTGACCACTCCCCCCACCTCGGAGAAGGAATCGGGACATGACTTCTTCCATCCGGCCACGTGCGCTCACCGGCGCGGTGGCGACCTTCGGACTCACTGTTGGCATGATCATGACATCCGGCGCGTTGTCTCCCGCCAGTGCCGCCACCTGGCCCACCGCGAGCGGCAGCCAGGCGGTCACCAAGACCATCTCCGTGTCCGGCACCAAGGACTACGGGATGCTGCGTCTGTACGGCAGCGGTGACCTCGGCAGCGGCAGCCAGGACGAGGACCAGGGGCCGATCCTCGAACTCGCGGCCGGCGCCACGCTCAAGAACGTCATCATCGGCGCCCCGGCCGCCGACGGCATCCACTGCCTGGGCAGTTGCACCCTGCAGAACGTGTGGTGGGAGGACGTCGGCGAGGACGCGGCGACCTTCCTGGGCTCCTCGTCGTCCAACGTGTACACCGTCTCCGGCGGTGGCGCGAAGGAGGCCGGCGACAAGGTGTTCCAGTTCAACGGCGCGGGCACCCTGAACGTCTCCAACTTCGCCGCGCAGACCTTCGGCACCTTCGTCCGCTCCTGCGGCAACTGCAAGACGCAGTACAAGCGGACGATCAACCTCAACACCATCGAGGCGACCTACAAGGGCAGTCGGCTCGTCGGCATCAACACCAACTACGGCGACAGCGCGACCCTGAAGAAGATCACCATCGTCGGTGACTCCAGCAAGAAGATCATCCCCTGCCAGAAGTACATCGGGAACAACACGGGCGCCGAGCCGACCACGAACGGCACCGGCCCCGACTCGACGTACTGCAAGTACGCGACCAGCGACATCACTTACAAGTAGGCCGTGGCGTCACTCACCGGCTCCAGCGGCTCCGTCGCATTCGATGGCGCCGAGGGATCCGGTGATCTCGCGCTGGTACTCCGCGTAGGCGGCGCGCAGGGGCTCCCCCGGCCAGTCGGCGGGGAGGAGTTCAGGGGGCAGGACCGGGTCGGCGAGCAGGTGGCGTACGACCGCGGCGAAGGCCGTGAAGCGGTCGGCGGGGCGGTCGGCCCCGGCGAGGTGGGCGAGCAGGGAGCGGGCGGTCGCGGACCAGGCGTCCAAGGGCCACAGGAGCGCGGCCAGTTCGGATGCCGGGAGCTCGGGGCGGGCGGTGTAGGACTGGGCCACGGATGCGAGGTCGTCCGGCAGGGGCCGGTTCAGGTTGGCGGGGCGCAGCCACACTCCCTCGCGCAGTTCCGCGAGCCGCAGGGCGGTCAACCGGGCGCGCAGTTCGGCGCGTTCGGCGGGCTCGCGACCTGTCGCGGTGATCACCAGCATCTCCCAGTCGCCGTCCCACGCGCGCGTGCGGGGGTGTACGGCCTCGTCCTGCCGCCGCTGACGGGCGAGCAGCCGGTCGCTGAGGCGGTAGACGGCATCGGTGCGGCGCAGGTCGCCGGCGGCCACCATCCGGCTGAGCGCGGCCCTGAGCGTGGAGCCGCCGACGCCGAACGGCTCCACCGCGCGGACGAGGTCCTTCACCGCGAGCTGCGGCGGATGTGTGCCCAGCAGCAGGCTCAGCACGACCGACCGTGCGGACAGGGGCCGCAGGCCGGCCTCGCCGGACCGGTCCGAGACGTTCATGCGCATGGTCACGTACCTTACGTGCGCCTTCTTGTTGCATCATTGCCACGGCCGCAGGAAAGATGCAACATGGCCGTATGGTCTCGACACCCGCACCCGCACGGCAGCCGCTGCACGCCACGCACGAAGTCACCAACCAGCCTCCTCTCCTGGCGCCGTACGACGCCTCCGAGGACACGGCCCTGCTGGAAGGGCTGCGCCGGGAGGGGGCCGGCTGGGCCGAGGAGGGCATCCGGCGCCTCGGCCTGCGGGCCGGCAGCGCCGAGGCGCAGGAGTGGGCCGAGCAGGCCAACGTGCACGAGCCGGTGCTGCGCACGCACGACCGGTACGGCAACCGGATCGACGAGGTCGACTTCCACCCGAGCTGGCACCACCTGATGCGGGCCTCGGTCGCCGAGGGCCTGGCAGGCGCACCGTGGGCGGACGCACGGCCCGGCGCCCATGTGGCGCGGAGCGCGGGCGGGTTGGTGTGGGGGCACACCGACGCCGGGCACGGCTGCCCCACGTCGATGACGTACGCGGCCGTCCCCGCGCTGCGCGCCCAGCCGGACCTCGCCAAGGTCTACGAACCCCTGCTGACCGGCCGCGAGTACGAGCCCGAACTGCGGGTGCCGACACAGAAGTCGGGGCTGCTGGCCGGCATGGGGATGACGGAGAAGCAGGGCGGCTCCGACGTCCGTACGAACACGACCGCGGCGACGCCGACGGCCGAGCCCGGCGTGTACACGCTGCGTGGGCACAAGTGGTTCACGTCGGCGCCGATGTGCGACGTGTTCCTGGTGCTGGCGCAGGCGCCGGAGGGCCTGTCGTGCTTCCTGGTGCCGCGGATCCTGCCCGACGGCAGCCGCAACACCTTCCGCATCCAGCGCCTCAAGGACAAGCTGGGCAACCGGTCCAACGCCTCCTCCGAGCCGGAGTTCGACGGTACCGTCGCCTGGCTGGTCGGCCCCGAGGGACGCGGGGTCAAGACGATCATCGAGATGGTCAACTGCACGCGCCTGGACTGCGTGATGATGTCGGCGACTCTGATGCGCAAGACGCTGGTCGAAGCGGGGCATCACGCGCGCCACCGCAGCGCGTTCGGGGCCCGGTTGGTCGACCAGCCGCTGATGCGCAACGTGTTGGCCGACCTGGCGCTGGAGTCCGAGGCGGCCACGACGCTCACACTGCGGCTGGCGGGGGCCGCCGACCGTGCGGTGCCTGGGGACGCGGGCGAGGCGGCCTTCCGCCGGATCGCGACCGCCGTCGGCAAGTACTGGGTCACCAAGCGCGGTCCGGCCTTCACCGCGGAGGCCCTGGAGTGCCTCGGCGGCAACGGCTACGTGGAGGAGTCTGGCATGCCCCGCCACTACCGCGAGGCTCCGCTGCTGTCGATCTGGGAGGGCTCGGGCAACGTCAACGCGCTGGACGTGCTGCGGGCGCTCAGGCGCGAACCCGGCAGCGCCCAGGCGTTCTTCGACGAACTCGCCCTCGCCCAGGGCGCGGACGCCCGGCTGGACGCCGCCGTGACGCGCCTCGAGGGCCTGCTGGTGAACGGGTCCGAGACCGGCGCACGCCGACTGGTGGAGCAGATGGCCCTGACCCTGCAGGCCTCCCTCCTGGTCCGGCACGCCCCGCCCGCGGTCGCCGACGCCTTCTGCGCGACCCGGCTGGCCGGCGACTGGGGACACGCCTTCGGCACCCTGCCCGACATCGCCGATCTGGGCGCGATCCTGGACCGCGCGCTGCCCGCCGACTGAGTACTCCCCCGCCGTCGGCGCACAGTTGGCGCAGAGTCATCTCCCGATTCCGCTTCGTTGTCAGTGGCGTGGTGCAGACTCACGATCAGGAGGCACTTCGCCGGGGGAGGACTACGTGTTCAGCGGGATCGACGAGGTCGACTGGGCCGCGATGCGGCATGCGTACGGCAGCGCCGAGGACGTGCCCGGACTGCTGAGAGGGCTGGCCTCGGCCGACCCCGCCGAGCGCGAGATCGCGCTCGACGCGATGTACGGCGGGGTGCACCACCAGGGGGACGTGTACGACTCGACGCTGGCCTGCATTCCGTTTCTCTTCGAACTCGTGGAGAGCGAGGCGGTGCAGGAGCGGGGCGGCATCGTGGAGTTGCTCGTCAGCATCGGACAGGAGGGCGAGACCCGGGCGGGGATCACGAACGGCGCCTACGCGATGGCGTGCACCTCCGTCCGCGCGGGTGCCGAGGTCTTCGCCCGGCTGACCGGGGATCGGGACGCGGGGGTCCGGCGGACGGCGGCGGTCGCGCTCGTGCGGTTCCACGACGAACCGGCGCGGGTGCTGGGCCTGTTGCGCGAGCGGATCACCGTGGAGCGCGACGACCGGGTGCTGCTCGCGCTCGCCGAGAGCCTGGGCATCTTCGCCCGACGGCACCCCGGACACGCGGCCGACGCGGTGGACCTCCTGGCCGCCCAGAGCGCGCCACCGTTCGGCCCGGGGCTGCGGCTGGCCGCGCTGGGACAGCTCGCGGGCTGTGCGCCCGACCGGCTTCCGGCCGACCTGGTGCCCACCGTCGTACGCCTGCTGCGGGACCGGTCCGAGCGGCCGCCGTGCCGGTCGGAGGAGCCCGACCGGCCCGACACCGACACGCTCATCGGCAAACTGCGGAAGCTGCGGCCGTCGGACGAGGAGGGCTCGCAGCTGCTGCGCACCCTGCACAACGCGCTCGACGGGCGGGTGGCCGACCGCATCGCCCTGCTGGCGGGGCAGTTGAGCAGTCCGTCCGTGGCCGACCGGTGCAACGCGGTGTGGATGTCGTCGGGGCTGCTGCGCGGATGGCGTGCCGACTACCGGGAGCTCGTGACGCTCATCGGTGCCCAACTGGACACGCCGGAGGACCGGTTGCGGGAGGCCGCGGAGTCCTTCCTCGGCGATCTCTTCGCCCTGGCCGCCCCGGCCGCCGACCACCTCCACGCGCTGGTGGTCTCACGTCCCGAGCTGCGGGTACGGCAGTGGGAGCACGGGGCGCCGACCGTGGGCGAGGCCGTCAAGTCCTTGGCCAGGACCGGGGATCCACGAGCCGTGCCCGTCCTGGCGGAGATGCTGGCCGCGCCCGTCGTGCCGGACGAACTGGGGAACCTGATCGTCCACCTGGGTCCGGCCGCGGCTCCCCTCGCCCCCGAACTGCGGCGCAGGCTCAGTGCCGTGCCGGTCGACGCACACCAGACGTACGACCGGGCGGCCCCGCTGCTGCATGCGCTCACGGCGCTGCGCGACACGCGGTGCGTGCCCGAGGTGCTGCGCCTGCTGCTGGGCATGCCCGACGAGTTGCGGGCCCGCGACGTGGTGGTGAAGACCGCGGTGGAGGCGCTCGGGGCGTTCGGGCCGGCCGCGCACGAGGCGATACCCACGCTGCGGGGGCTGTTGGACACGGAGTCCGCGATCGACGCGGCGGCGGCATTGTGGCTGGTGGAGGGTGACTCGTCCGCCGTACTGCCTGTGCTGAGGCGGGAGTTGGCGGACGCACGAGGGTTCCGTTCCCGGGCGGCGGCCGAGGCTCTGGGGCTGCTGGGCCCGACGGCTCGTGCCGCGCTGCCCGAGCTGTACGGCATGACCGGGTCCGACGACTTCCGGGAGCGGCTGGACGGCGCGTGCGCCGTGTGGCGGATCGGCGGGGACCCGGACGTGGCCGTCCCGGTGCTGCGGGCTGCCTGGGCCCAGGACCCCGACACGCGCTGCGCGATCGCCGCGTGTGCGGCCGACCTGGGTCCGGCGGGTGCGCCCCTCCACGACCTGCTGCGCGCGGAGCTGGCGGAGAGGCGTCGCCATCAGGACCCGACCGCCAGGTACAGCAGCGAGGTCTATCAGGACGAGCAGTTGCTGCGGATCTGCCGAGGGGCGCTGGAGGGCGGGTAGGCGTGAGGGCGGGCGGGCACGGTGGGCCTTGGGGCGGGCGCCGGGCCGTGCCCCGCCGCTCCTCGTGTCAGGTGTCCCCGTCGGCCCAGGTCTTGCGCCCCCACAGCGGGTCGAAGCCGGCCCACTCGGCGTCCCACTGGGCCATGCGGCGGCGTTCCAGGCGGCCACAGACCATACGGCCGCAGACGAACGGGACCAGGGCGGCGCCGGCCCCTACCAGGACGCCGATGAGATCGGCCCGCAGTTGGGCCTCGGCGGCGGTGGCGGGCTTGGTGACCAGGTGGCCCTGCGGATCCGTCCACACGGTGACCTCGGTGCCGACGGTGCTGCCCGGGCGGACCCGGACCTGGCCGGTATGGCTGGAGCCGTCCGGGGCGGTCCAGCGGACCTTGCCCCACACCCGGTCGGCGGTAGACGCACTGGAGTGCTCGGCAGCCGTGCCGGGCGCCTTCTCGGTGAGGTGTCCCTCGACGGCACGCCACTCGACGCGTTCACGCGCCAGACCCTGCTCCACCGATTGGGTTGCCGCGAGGCCTGCCAGCACCCCCGCGAGAACGGTGACCAGCCAGGTGCCGAGCACCACCCAGGTCTCCACCGAGTCGGCGCGGCGCTTGAGCGGATTGCGCCGCCAGCGCCAGAGCCACACCTTCGGACCACGGAACGCCATCGAAGGCATCCTCCTCATGAGCGCACGACCATCCAACCTCCTTCCCATACGGGCGAAGGCCGTCGGATGCTCAGGTCGAGTCCCCCACGCGACGGTCGCACGAGAGGTCCCGCTCGCGCAGGCGTCTGCGCGAAATCGCCCGGGTGACTGGCCGAAAAGGATCGCCCGGAGTGCCGCGCCAAACCGCTGCGACCACTCTGACCTGTGGTGATGAGACGCCCAGGGGTGGCTGTCAGTGGCGGGGTGCAGACTGGCAGGTGTCTGGGACAAAGACGTCGCGGAGGTGACCGGCATGACCGAGGTACTACTCGCCGTGGGCACGCGCAAAGGCCTGTTCATCGGGCGGCGGCGCGGTGACTCCTGGGAGTTCGACGAGAGCCCGTACTTCAACGCGCAGGCCGTGTACTCGGTCGCAGTCGACACCCGCGGTGATCGTCCGCGCCTGCTGGCCGGCGGGGACAGCTCCCACTGGGGCCCGTCCGTGTTCCACTCCGACGACCTGGGCCGCACGTGGACCGAACCGGCCCGGCCCGCCGTGAAGTTCCCCAAGGACACCGGCGCTTCGCTGGAGCGGGTGTGGCAGCTGCACCCGGCGGCAGGGGAGGCGGACGTGGTGTACGCGGGCACGGAACCGGCCGCGCTGTACCGCTCGGAGGACCGCGGGGAGACGTTCGAGTTGGTCCGGCCGCTGTGGGAGCACCCCACCCGCTCGAAGTGGGTGCCGGGCGGTGGCGGTGAGGGTCTGCACACCGTGCTCACCGACGAGCGCGACCCGCAGGCCGTGACGGTCGCCGTCTCGACGGCCGGAGTGTTCCGCACCGCCGACGGCGGCGCGAGCTGGGCGCCGTCCAACTCCGGTGTCGCGGCGGTGTTCCTGCCCGATCCGAACCCGGAGTTCGGGCAGTGCGTGCACAAGATCGCCCAGGACGCGACGGACCCGGACCGGCTGTATTTGCAGAACCACTGGGGTGTTTACCGCAGCGACGACGCGGGCGGGCAGTGGACGGACATCGGCAAGGGCCTGCCGTCCACGTTCGGCTTCGCGGCGGCCGCCCACCCGCACCGCGGCGGCACGGCGTACGTGTTCCCGATCAACGCCGACGCGGACCGGGTGCCCGCCGACCGCCGGTGCCGGGTCTTCCGCACGGCGGACGCGGGCGAGAGCTGGGAGCCCCTGTCGGCGGGGCTGCCCCAGGAGGACCACTACGGCACCGTGCTGCGCGACGCGCTGTGCACCGACGACGCCGACCCGGCGGGCGTGTACTTCGGCAATCGCAACGGCGAGTTGTTCGCCTCGTCCGACGACGGCGACAGCTGGCGGCAGTTGGCCTCCCACCTGCCGGACGTGCTGTGCGTGCGGGCCGCGGTGGTCGGATGATCCGGGCGGGGGGAACTGCCGGTCGGGCAGCAGGCATTGGCCACCGGTTGATCTCCACTGTCGTTACGGCAGTAGGGTGACGCCCGTGGCACCACGACCGTTGCATGAAATCGTCGAAGCGGGCTGGGCGCAGGCCCTGGAACCCGTAGCCGGACGGATCGCCGAGATGGGCGACTTCCTGCGCGCGGAGATCGCCGCCGGGCGCACCTATCTCCCGGCCGGACCGAACGTCCTGCGAGCCTTCCAGCAGCCCTTCGACGACGTACGCGTCCTGATCGTCGGACAGGATCCGTACCCGACACCGGGACACGCGGTGGGGCTGTCGTTCTCGGTGGCGCCCGAGGTGCGTCCGCTGCCCGGCAGTCTCATCAACATCTACCGGGAGCTGAACACCGACCTGGGCCTGCCCCAGCCCTCCAACGGCGATCTGACGCCGTGGAGCCAGCAGGGCGTACTGCTGCTCAACAGGGCGCTCACCACGGCCCCGCGCAAGCCGGGCGCACACCGTGACAAAGGCTGGGAGTCGGTCACCGAGCAGGCGATACGGGCCCTGGCCGGGCGCGGCAAGCCGCTGGTGTCCATCCTGTGGGGGCGTGACGCGCGCAATCTGCGCCCCCTGCTCGGCAATCTGCCGTCGGTGGAGTCCGCCCACCCCTCCCCCATGTCGGCCGACCGAGGCTTCTTCGGCTCCCGACCCTTCAGCCGGGCCAACGACCTGCTGATCGGGCAGGGCGGACAACCCGTGGACTGGCGCCTGCCGTGACCGACGGGGCGAGCGGCGGACCGGGTCCCGACAGGGGCACGGACGGCGTGCTCGCCGTCGACTCCGGAGGCTCCGGCCTGCGCGTCGTGGTCGCTACCGGCCACGGAACGGTCCTGGCCCAGCACGAGTCGCCGGAGCCGGTGCGCACAGGGGCACGGGGTATCGATCCCGGGCATCTGATGGAGCAACTGGTGCCCATGGTCCGGGTGTCGCTCGCCGAGAGCGGAGTGACCGAGCTGCGTGCGGCCGCCGTCGGGGCCGCCGGGCTCGCGACCCTGGGCGACGCCCTGCGCGCCGAGCTTCCGGCCGCGCTGGGGCGGGAGTTCGGTGTCCGGACGGTCGCGCTCGCCGCCGACGCGGTCACCGCGTACACCGGAGCGCTCGGCGCACATCCCGGTGCCGTGGTCGCCGCCGGTACGGGTCTGATCGCCGTCGGCACCGACCTGACGCGCTGGAGTCGTGCGGACGGCTGGGGTCATCTGCTGGGCGACTGCGGCAGCGGCGCCTGGATCGGGCGGGCCGGGCTCGAGGCGGCACTGCGTGCCTACGACGGACGGCCCGGCGGATCGGCCGGGCTGCTGGCCCGGGCCGAGAAGCTGTTCGGCCCCGCTTCGGGACTGCCCGGCCGGGTCTACCCCCGCTCGGACCGTCCTGCCGTCCTCGCCTCCTTCGCGCCCGAGGTCGCCGCCTGTGCTGAGCAGCACGACCCCGTGGCCACGGGCATCCTGCGCACCGCGGCCCGGCACATGGTCGAATCCGCGGCTGCCGTGTGCCCGACCGGGGGCGACCCTCGGATCGCGTTCACCGGGGGCCTGTTCAAGATGGGTGAGCCGCTCCTCGTACCGCTGGCGGAGGAGTTGGCGAGCGTGCTGCCCTCCGCGCGACGGGTGCCGGCCGCGGGTGATCCCCTGGCGGGGGCGATGCGGATCGCGGCCGATCTCGCGGCGGGCGCGCTCACCCTGCCGGGTGACGCGGCGATGTTGTCCGTGGTCACCACCCCGGGGGAGTGATCGACAGCGGCTGATCACTTCCGATCCGTACGTAACTCATTAGACAAAACCGGACGGATACCGCTCACCTGCACCCTCCCCGAACAGGGGAGCCCAGGAAGCCAGTAACATGCGACGCCATGAGCTCCCCCACTGGGCCCGCGTCCGGCCTGCCAGTACGAATGCCGCGACCTCGCCAGCCCGGGCGGCACCGCCGTCCCGAGCCGCTGGCGGCTCCCGAGGGCGCGCCCGCGCTCGTTCTCGCCGTGCCGGGCACGCCCAGTACCGGCACGCGCAGCCTCGCCGAGGAGGTCGTGAGCATCGCCCGCTCCGAGCTGCCCGGCCTGGACGCCCGCATCGGGTACCTGGACGGTGACGACGCGGAGTTCCCCACGCTGCAGGCCATACTCGTGCACGCCGCCGAAGAGCGCTCCGCCCGCTTCGAGCAGGCCAAGGCCGCCGGAGTGGACGTCAAGGAGCCCGACGGCCCCGTCGCGGTCGTCGTACCGCTGCTGGCCGGTCCGGACAGCGCGCTGCTGCGCCAGGTCCGCCAGGCGGTGATGGACAGCCGCGTCGCGGCCGACCTCACCGATGTGCTGGGCCCGCACCCGCTGCTCGCCGAAGCGCTGCACGTGCGCCTGTCGGAGGCCGGTCTGGCCCGCGCCGACCGCGCCCGGCTGTTCACCGTGGCGACCGCGGCGGACGGCATCGTCCTGGCCTCCGTGGGCGGTGACGAGGCCGTTCAGGCGGCCGGGATCACCGGGATGCTGCTCGCCGCGCGCCTGGCCGTGCCGGTAATGGCGGCGGCCCTGGACCAGGAGGGCTCGATCGCGGCCATCGCCGAGCAGCTGCGCTCCTCGGGTTCGCAGCAGCTGGCTCTCGCGCCGTACCTGATAGGGCCGGAGATCGACCCGGGTCTGATCGAGGCCGCGGCCAAGGAGGCGGGCTGCTCCGCCGCCGAGGCGCTCGGCCCGTACCCGGCGATCGGCAAGCTCGCCCTGGCCAAGTACACGTCGGCCCTGGGTATCGTCCCACCGCAGCCGCAGGGCGCGCCGGTCCGCTGACGCGCGGGCACGGTCGCAGGAACGCCGAAGGGCCCGCTCCCGAATACGGGACGGGCCCTCGGCATGCCGCGTGCGGGACGCCGGCGGCAGCGCGGTACCGGCGTCAGCCGAAGATCACGCAGGACGCGGCCGGCACCCGGAGCGAGCCCTCGTAGCGCGGCAGACCCGTGGCCCCGTCGACGGCGTACCAGGCCACATCGCCGGAGCGCTCGTTGGCGACGTACAGGAAGCCCTCCGACTCGGCGAGTGCGCGGGGCCAGTGGCCGCCGCAGGGGACCGTGCCGATCAGCCGTAGTTCCGTGCCCTCGACGGCGAAGGTGGACAGGACGTCCTCGCCGCGGGTGGCGGTCCAGACGAAGCGGCCGTCGGGTGCGGCGACGATGCCGGAGGGGTAAGCGTCGCCGACCGGAGCGCCAGGCAGGACCTGGGCCTCGGCGAGCGGCTTCAGGGAGCCGTCCTCGGCGTCCCAGCGGCACACGGTGACGGTCGGGGTGAGTTCGTTGAGCACGTACGCGTAACCGCCGCCCGGGTGGAAGGCCAGATGGCGGGGGCCTGAGCCGGGGCGCAGGGCGATCTCACGGTGGACTTCGAGGGCGCCCTCGCGCAGGGCGCACACCCGCACGGAGTCCGTGCCGAGGTCGACGCTGACCGCCCACCGCCCGCTCGGGTCGGGCTGCACCTGGTGGGCGTGCGGCCCCTGCTGGCGGCGCGTGTGCGGACCGGAGCCGGTGTGCTTCAGGACTCCGGAGGGGGCCGGTGCCAGGGTGCCGTCCGCGCGTACGGGGACGGCGGTGACGCTGCCGGAGCCGTAGTTGGCGGTCAGGACGTGGCCGGCGAAGACGCTGAGGTGGGTGGGCCCCTGTCCGTCGACCGGCACCGGCGGACCGGCCTGCTCGGGCCGCGGCCCGCTCACCCGGTACGCGGCCACCGCGCCCTGCGCCGTCTCACTGACCGCGTAGAGGATGTCCCCGCCGGGCGCCAGCGCCAGATACGACGGGTCGGGCACGCCGTCCACACTGTTCAGAGCGATCAGCGCACCGCCACTCGCGGCCACGGCCGCCGTCACGATCCCGGGGCCGCCGGCCGCCGTGAACGATCCGATGAAGGCCCTGCGCCGCCGCCCGCCGCCGTCTGTCACCGCTGTCCCCTCTCGGTCCTGTGCCGTCGGGGCGACGTTAGCAGTCGATCATGAGCGGTCTAGACCATGTTCGGTCGATCTCGCCGGTCCGCTGTTGTACGGCACCTGTCGCGCGGGGTGGGACTCAGGCGCCGACCAGCGGCGATCCCGACGGCATCCGCAGGGGCGTGGCCAGTTCCGCCAACGCCCGCTCCAGGCCGTGCAGATGGGCCAGGGCCGGTTCCGCGGCGGGCGGGAGGAACGCGTGCGCGGTGAGCCGCTCGCCGTCGTCGGCCCGCTCGCCGGCACTCCCGCTGAGCGCCTCGATCGCGGTCGCCACGCCGCTCCCGTGCGCACGGGAGCGGCACCAACAGGGGTCCTGCCAGGACCTTGAACGCAGGGCGCAGCAAGGCGGCGATGCGGTCGGCCGGGGCGCCACGAAGAGCGGCGGCACGGCGTAATAGCGCACCGAGCCGTCGGCGTACTGCGCAGCCACCGTCACCGTCCAAACGCCGCCGGAGCGCTGCGCACTGCACACCGCCGTCACCAACTGCGGCGTCGGCTGCGCATCCGCTGCCGGGTCGGGCAGTTGGATGGTCGCCGAGGTCGCCGGCGCACACGTAGCCGCGCTCGACGTGCAGATCCGCTCGCTCAAGGCGAGCCGGGCCGACCTGTCCACCATGGCGACACGCGGATCCACCGCCGAGGAAACAGCACCGATGAACCGGTTGGCGCGGCTCTCCGCCACCGAACGCGAGCAGATCATCGACGAGTTCAACGGACTGAAAACACCGGCGCTGCCGATGCTCGGTGCGCTCGTGCGGTCCCGTCTTGAGAGGGGCGGGTCGGTGAGACCTCGACGGGATCGACCAAGGTTCGTTCTCACACGACAAGAGCCTTTGAAGCAGGCTGGTTGGGGTGACGTCTTCCGCGTTTGTGTCATGGGTTCCCGCTGTGCGTTCCGCGCTCGCAGTGCAGGGCCGGGCAGGGCCGAGGACGGAGGGGCGCTGGAATCGCTGGAGGCTCAGGTGAGTCAGCTCCTGCAGGCCAGGATCAAACCAGCGTGTCGCGGTAACCGGTGCGGCCGAGTTGGGCTAGCTCGGCATCGCAGGGCGCGTCGTCACCACGCCCATGCAAGGCAGGGCCGTGTTCGCGATGCCGTTCCTATGCACGAGCACCACACGGCCGGTCAGGTCTGAGCCGTGGCGCGCAGGGTCCTCGCCAGCCACTCCAGCTCGCTGGTCGCGTCGGGTGCGGAGTTCTGGCCGCGTACGCGGGCTACGAGTCTGCGGTAGTCCTCCGCTCGTGCCTCGATTCCGGTCTCCAGCGTTTCGGCTGCCTGAGGGGTCCCGGGGGCGAGCCCACGTTCTCTGACCGCCGCGACGGTCTGTACGACCTGCCTGGCACACGTCGTCGAGTCCGAGGCCCAGTTCCCGCAGCGTGCGGACCAGCTCGACACGGGCCACGGACCCGGCGTCGTACAGCCGGTAGCCGTTCTTGGAGCGGGCCACGGGCGGCACCGCTCCCTATCCCGTCAGTTCTCCGTCACCGACCGGCCGGGCACGCGGCTTTCTCCGTGGCGCACTTGGCGCGACGGGACCGGTCGCCTCGCGCCTCCCGTGTCTACTCGTGGTCGGCGGAGCGCAGCGGGTCCTCGAGTTCGCCGCGGCTGACCAGGCCCGTCTCGTAGGCGATGACGACGGCCTGGGCGCGGTCGCGTAGGGAGAGTTTGGCGAGGATGCGGGAGACGTGGGTCTTCACGGTCGCCTCCGACAGGTGGAGCCGGCCGGCGAGTTCGGCGTTGCTCAGGCCGTGGGCGAGGCGGCGCAGTACCTCCAACTCGCGTGGCGTGAGGGCAGCGAGGTCGCGATGGAGGGCGGTCGTGTCGGGGGTTCGGCGCGCGAACCGCTCGACGAGGCGGCGGGTGATGACAGGGGCGAGGAGCGCGTCGCCGGAGCGGACCGTGCGGACGGCGGTGACGAGATGTTCGGGCGTGACGTCCTTGAGGAGGAAGCCGCTGGCCCCTGCGGACAGCGCCGCGTAGACGTAGTGGTCGAGGTCGAACGTGGTCAGCATGACGACCCGTGGTTCGTCCGCGGCGCCGGTGAGGATACGCCGCGTGGCCTCCAGGCCGTCCATCTCCGGCATCCGGATGTCCATCAGCACCACGTCGGGCCGGGTGCGCCGGACCGCTTCGACGGCCTCGACGCCGTTGGTCGCCTCGGCGGCCACCTCGATGCCGTCGGCGGTGAGGATCATCCGGAAACCGGTGCGTACCAGCGCCTGGTCGTCGGCGACCACGACACGCAGCGGTTCGGTCACGCTTCCTCCAGGGGAATCAGTGCATGGACGCGGTAACCGCCGAGCGGGCGCGGGCCGGTTCGCAGGGTGCCGCCGTAGACGGCCAGTCGCTCGCGGAGGCCGATGAGCCCATGACCGTTGCCGGTCGCCGCAGACGGGCTCGAGCTGCCGCCGGAGTCGGTGACCTCCACCCGTAGATCGTCGCCACCGTACTCGACCTTCACCCTCGCGGTCGCCCCGGCCGCGTGTTTCACCGTGTTGGTCAACGCCTCCTGCACCACACGGTAGGCGGCGAGTTCCACTCCGGCCGACACGCGGCGCGGTGTCCCGGAGACGTCCAGTTCCACCGACACTCCGGCGCTCCGCATCCGTACGACCAGCGTGTCCAGCTGGTCGAGTCCCGGTTGTGGCTCGAGCTCTTCGGGGTCGGCGGACTCGGATCCGTCCGCGTTCATCGTGAGCAGCCCCATGACGTGGCGCAGCTCGCTCATCGCGGACCGGCCGCCCGCCTCCACCGCGAGCAGCGCCTCGCGTGCCTGGTCGGGGGCCGCTTCCATGACCTTGCGGGCGGCACCGGCCTGGATGACCATCACGCTGACGTTGTGCGTCACCACGTCGTGCAGTTCGCGGGCGATTCTGGCGCGTTCGTGCTCGACCGCCCGGCGCAGCGCCTCCGCCTGTTCACGTTCCACGGCGGACAGCCGCGCACTGCTCTCGTCGGCCCGGAGCTTCCATGCCCGCAGCCCGTTGGCCGCTACGACGAGCGGCACCGCGATCAGGAGGGGAACGTACTGCGTGGGCACGGTGGGTGCCCCCGGGTCCCCGACCGTGGCGACCAGGAGGACCGCCACGGGCAGGGTGGCCAGCGTCGCCACCCGGTACGGGCTGTAGGCGGCGGCACTGTAGGCGGCGATCACGCATGCGTAGAACGTGAGCCGCGCCGCGTCGCCGGGCGTGAGCAGGGTCGCGCCCATGACGAACCACAGCACGGCCAGTGGATACCGGCGGCGCAGCGCCAAGGGTGCGGAGGCCAGAAGCGCCAGGCCCAGCAGGGCGATCCAGTCGACCGCCCGGGTCGGGTAGCCGATCGGAGCGGGACGGTCCTGCCGGCTGTCCCATCCGTGCAGGTTGTCGAGGACGTACTGGGCCGCGGCGACACCGAGGCCCAGCGCGAGTGCCGCGTCGAAGGCCTTGTTCCGCCGGGTGGGGCTCGGTGCGGGGCCGCTCGGGCGCGTCAGTGCCCTGGCTCCCTGTCGCAGGCGGTCCATCACCGGGCCATTGTCGCCGATGGCCGACATCACCGGCATCCACCCGGAGGATCTCTCGGATACATCGATCGACTACATCTCAGGGATGACACCAGTCGGCATCAGCCCAACGCGGTACGGGAATTACCCCTGCCGACCGTCGTGCTCCCCAGGGCGGCACCCCTAGCGTCACACCCATCAGATGTGAGGAACGAGGGAGACGTCCATGACCACACCGGTGATCGAACTGCGTGACGTGAGCCGCCGCTACGATGCCGGGCCACCGGCCCTGCAGGACGCGTCGATGACAGTGCAGGCCGGTGAAGCCGTCGCGATCCTGGGGCCGTCCGGCAGCGGCAAGTCCACCATGCTCAACCTGATCGCCGGCCTGGACCGGCCCGACACCGGAACCGTCACGGTGGACGGCGTACGCGTGGACCAGCTCGGCGAGGCAGGCTCCGCCCGCTACCGACGCTCGAAGATCGGCATGGTCTTCCAGTTCTTCAACCTGCTCGACGACCTGACCGTCGCCGACAACGTCGTCCTGCCCGCGCAACTGTCCGGGATGGGACGGCGGGAGGCGAACCGCCGCGCGGCGGACCTGCTGGAGTCGCTCGGTATCGCCCGGCACGGCGGCGCCTTCCCGGGCCGGCTGTCCGGCGGGCAGCGTCAACGCGTCGCGGTGGCAAGGGCCTTGATGAACCGCCCGCCGCTTCTCCTTGCGGACGAGCCGACCGGCGCGCTGGACTCCGCGTCCGGCGAGGACGTGAGCGAACTGCTCAGGGGGCTCAACGCCGAGGGGCAGACGATCGTCATCGTCACCCACGACCTGTCCCTGGCGCAGTCCTGCACGAAGCGCACCGTGCAACTCGTCGACGGCCGGATCACCGCCGACATGAATACGCGGGTCGCCCGATGAGCGCCCTGGGCCGCGTCGTCCGCTCGGGTGTGGCACGCCGCCGGGTGCAGACGCTGGTGATCGGACTGGCCGTCATGATGGCGGTGACCGCGTCAGTTCTCGGCGGTTCCCTGCTGGTGGCGTCCGACGCGCCGTTCGACAAGGCCTTCGTCCGGCAGCACGGTTCGCATCTCACCGCGCAGTTCAAGGCCGACAGGACGACGAGCGCGCAGCTGTCCGCGTCCGCGGACGCCCCGGGCGTCGACGCCGCCTCGGGCCCGTACCCCACCACGACGATCAATCCGCAGGTCAACGGCATGTCCGTCGCGCCGTTGTCGGTCGTGGGCCGTGCGAAGCCCGGCGGGGACGTCGACAGGATCTCGCTGACCGAGGGCCGTTGGGTCGAGGGCCCCGGCGAGATCGTCCTGTCGGCCGATTCCGGCCTCCTGGCGCGGATGGGCCTGGAGCTCCAGTTCTCGGACCTGCCCGGCAGTCCGACGCTGAAGGTGGTCGGCATGGCCCGTACGGTCAGCCATACCGCCGATGCCTGGGTGGAGCCGTCCGAGATCGCCGCGTTGACGCCGGCCGGCACGACCGGCGGCTACCAGATGCTCTACCGCTTCACCGAGGCGGACACCGCCGCGCAGATCGGCAAGGGGCGGGCCGCGGTCACGGCGGCCGCTCCCGCGGGTTCGATGGCGGGTTCGCAGTCCTGGCTCGCCCTCAAGAAGGTCTCCGCGCGCGACACATCGCTGTTCGTGCCCTTCCTCGTCGCGTTCGGCGTCCTGGGCCTGGTCATGTCGGTGCTGATCGTCGGGAACGTGGTCGCCGGCACGGTGGGTACGGGGCTGCGGCGGATCGGCGTCCTCAAGGCCATCGGATTCACCCCGGCCCAGGTCGTACGGGCCTATGTGGGCCAGGCCCTGCTGCCGGCGGCGATCGGGACCGCGGCCGGCGTCGTGATCGGCAACCTCCTGGCCGTACCGGTGCTGTCCGAGACCGCGGACGCGTACGGCACCACGGGCCTGACCGTAGAACCCTGGGTCGACATCGCAGTGGTCGCCGGGGCGCTGGGCGTGGTGGCTGTCGCCGCCTGCCTGAGCGCCTGGCGAGCCGGCCGACTGCGGACCGTCGACGCACTGGCCGTCGGGCGCACCCCCACGCCCGGCCGAGGGCGCCGGGCGGCCCACCTGGCCGCCCGGCTTCCCCTCCCCCGTCCCGTCAGCCTCGGTCTGGCCCGTCCGTTCGCCCGCCCCGCCCGTACGGCCTCGATGGTCGCGGCGGTCCTGTTCGGCGCCACGGCCGTCACCTTCGCCACCGGTCTGGCCTCCTCACTCAGCGAGGTGGTGACCGCGAGGGACCACAACGCCGCCGATGTCACCATCGGCGTCGTCGGCCCGCAGGCCGGGCCCGGTGGCCCTCCCGGCGGGAGCACGGCGACACCCGACGCCGCCGCCGTCGACGCGGCGATCGAGGCGCAGCCCGGAACCGCGAAGCACTACGGAAGCGCCACGACCCAGGCGACCGTCTCGGGCGTGACGGGGTACACCAACGTCGTCGGGTTCGACGGCGACGCCTCCTGGGGCGGCTACACGATGGTCTCGGGACACTGGATGAGCAAGGCGGGCGAGGCCGTCGTACCGACGCCGTTCATGACCGCCACCGACACGAAGGTCGGGGACACCGTCACGCTCAACGCACACGGCAAATCGGTCACGGTCAGGATCGTGGGCGAGGTCCTCGACACCCGCAACGGCGGCATGCAGGTCTACACCGACGCCGCGACACTCGAGAACGTCGAACCGGGCCTGCAGGCCACCAGCCAGTACATCGCGGTGAAGTCCGGTACCTCGGTGGGCAGTTACGTCTCGGAACTGAACGGGAAGCTACAGCCGCTGGGTGTCAGTTCGACGAGCGCCAAGAACGAGAGCGAGAGCGACACCGTCGTCATCCTCAACTCGCTGACCGCGATCCTCACTCTGATGCTCGTCGCCGTGGCGGGGCTGGGTGTCCTCAACGGTGTCGTCCTCGACACCCACGAACGCATCCGTGACCTCGGTATCCACAAGGCACTCGGTATGACACCCCGTCAGACCATCTCGTTGGTCGTCACGTCGGTCGTCATCGCCGGACTCATCGGCGGCGCGCTGGGTGTGCCGCTCGGTATGGCCCTGCACGGCGCGGTGATGCCGGCCATGGGGCGCAGCGCCGGCCTGAACCTGCCCGACTCCGTCATCGCCGTCTACCACGCCCCGGAACTGGTCCTGCTCGGCCTCGGCGGTCTGCTCATCGCCGTCCTCGGCTCGCTGATGCCGGCCGGCTGGGCCGCCCGGACCCGTACCGCCACGGCCCTGCGCGCGGAGTAGAGCCCTTGGAAACGCCCACGCGGAAGGTCCCGTCCGATCTTCACGATCGGACGGGACCCCGTCACCCGGACCAGCACCTCCCCACGTTCAGCGAACTGTCGGGGTCACTCCCCCGCCGCCTGTCGCGAACGCAGCCACGCGGACACGGCGTCCCACGCCAGCCCCAGCACTTCGGGCCGCGCCATGTCGGAGTGCTCGCAAGGGAGGCCGACGGAGGAGACCGCGCCACTGAGATACGGCTCCCACAGCGCCGTTGGGGAGAAGTCCGCCGGCTTTCCCTCTTCCGCCACGAGGAGCAGCGTGTCGCCGTCGAACCGGCCGAACTCGTGCTCGGCCCTGATCTCCGTGTTGTTGCGGTAGATGCGCGCCATGAGCATGAGCTCCTCGTCCGAGAAACCCCCGAGCAGATGGCCCAGTTCGGCACGGATCCTGCTCACCAGGCCGGTATCGACACCGTGCGCCGACACGGCGAGCCCGGTCGGTACCGCCGAAGGGTCGTCGGCAGGAGCACCGGCCGTCGGAAGCGGAGGATAGGCATCCATGAGGATCAGCGACACCTCCTCGCCCTCAGCCCGCAACCGCACCGCGATCTCGTGCGCGGGGGTACCACCGAACGACCATCCGACAATGCGGTACGGCCCCGACTCCTGCACGGCGCGCAGCTGTTGGACGTACTCCGCCGCCATCTCCGCTACGGAGCGCGCCACTTCACTCGTGCCGTCGAGACCACGTGCCTGGAGCCCGTACAGCGGATGTCCCTCCGGGATGTACCTGGCGAAGGGCAGATAGCACCAACTCAGGCCGCCACCGGGATGGATGAAGAAGAAAGCCGGATCGCTGCCCGTGGTCCGGATCGGCAGGAGTCCGCCGAGCGCGTCCTGGACGGACGACAGGTTCAGGGTGCCCATCAGCCGGGCGGGCGTCGGGTTCGCGATCAGCTCCCGCATCGAGACCGACACACCCCGGGCACGCAGCCGCTCCATCAGTGTGACCGCCAGCAGCGAGTGTCCGCCCAGCGCGAAGAAGTCGTCGTCCACGCCGACCGAGGGCAGGCCCAGCACTTCGGCGTACGCCTCGCACACCGCCTCCTCGAGCACCCCGGCGGGTCCGCGGCCGTGCGCCTCCCCGGCGGCCGGCCCCGGCAGGTGCTGAGGCGCGGGCAGCGCCCTGCGGTCGAGTTTGCCGTTCACCGTCAGTGGCAGCGCGTCGAGCACCACCACCGCGGACGGCACCATGTACGGCGGCAGCCACTCCGCCGCGAACTCCCTCACGGCTCCGGCGAGTACGGCCGGTTCGACGGCGCCGCCGGACGGGACGACGTACGCGACCAGCCGCTTGTCGCCCGGCGTGTCCTCCCGCACGACAACCGCGGCCTGGCTCAACTGCGCCTGCGTGGCGAGCACCGCCTCGATCTCGCCCGGCTCGATCCGGAAGCCGCGGATCTTCACCTGGTCGTCCGCCCGCCCCGCGAACAGCAGTTGGCCGTCGTCCGTCCAGCGGGCCCGGTCCCCGGTCCGGTACAACCGGGAGCCGTCCGTGGCGTACGGATCCGCCACGAACCGTTCCGCGGTCAGGCCCGCACGGCCGACGTAACCGCGGGCCAGTCCCGCGCCCGCGACGTACAGCTCACCGGCGACTCCCACCGAGACCGGTTCCAGGCGCTCGTCCAGCACGTACACCCGGGTGTTCACCACCGGCGCACCGATGGCCACCACCTCCGCCGCCGTGTCGCAGCGCCACAGCGTGGCGTCCACGGTGGTCTCCGTCGGGCCGTACGAGTTGAACATCACCCTCTCCCTGGACCAGCGCGCCATCACCTCCGGCGGGCACGCCTCCCCCGCCACCACGAGCACCGTCTCCGGGTCGAGCGACTCCTCGTGGAGGGTCGCCAGCACGGCCGGCGGCAGCGTCGCGTGGGTCACGCCCCTCTCCGACAGATAGCGCGGCAGGGCGGCACCGAGCCGTCGGTCGGCCGGTACGACGACCAGCGCGGCCCCGGTCAGCAGGGCCATCATCCACTCCCAGCCGAACGTGTCGAACGCCGCCGACGCGAACTGCGCCACCCGCGCCCCGGGACTCACCCCCAGATTCCGTACATGGCCCTCGATCAGACTCGCCACGCCCACGTGGGAGACGAGCACGCCCTTCGGCCGACCGGTCGAACCCGAGGTGTAGATCACGTACGCGGGGTTCTCGGGACGCAGAACACCGCGCTCCGCGACGCTCAGCGTGGCGGAGTCGAGCGCCGCGACCTCCCGGGCCACGGCCACGTCGTCGACCACCACCCGTGAGACACCGGCAGGCACGACCTCGTGCAGAACCGCGGAAGTCAGCACGATCCCCACCCGCGCGTCCCGCACCACATAGGCCAGCCGTTCGGCCGGGTACTCCGGATCCAACGGCACATACGCGCCACCGGCCTTCAGCACTCCCAGCAGCGCCACCAGCAGGTCGGCACCCCGTTCCAGGCAGACCCCGACCAGCGACTCCGGGCCGACGCCGAGACCGACCAGATGCCGTGCCAGCCGGTTCGCGCGGGCGTCCAGCTCCGCGTACGACAGTTCGGCGTCCTCGGCCACCACGGCGACCGCGTCGGCGGCGCGCGCCACCTGCGCCTCGAACAGCTCCGTGATCGTCCCCTGGACGAGCTCCGCCTCCGTGTCGTTCCACACGGTGAGTACGTCGCGACGCTGCTCCGGGTCGAGCACGCCCACGGCCCCGATCGCGCTGCCGGGATCGTGCACCAGGGCGGTGACCAGATTGTCGAGGCAGGTGTACAGCAGCTTGGCGATACGCTCCGCGTCCGCGGTGGCCACGGCGTCCACGGTCAGCCCGAACCCGTTTCCCTCGTCGTCGACGGCCACGGTCACCGGGTAGTTGGTCGCCTGCCGGCTGTGCATCGTCCTGATGCCTTCGAAGGCACCGGCGCCGCCCTCCCGCGCCGCCGGCGGCGAAGTCCGCTCGTTGTGCCGGTAGTTGAAGAGGGAGGTGAACAGCGGACTCCCCCCGGGCACCCCACTGGCCTGCTGCGCCACCGCCAACGGCGCGTGCTCATGCACCAACAGCTCCGCCAGTTGGTCCCGCAAGCCGGACAGGGAGTCCTTCACACCCGTCGAGTCCACCCGGACCCGTACCGGCAGCGTGTTGAGGAACAGACCCGGGACGCGGTCCGACCCGGTACCGGCGTTCATCCGGCCGAACAGGACGGTGCCGAACACCACGTCCTCCCGACCGCTGATCGCGGCCAGCACACGCCCCCAGGCCAGGTGGAACACGGTGGCGGTACTCATCCCCAGCGAACGTGCCACCTCCCGTACCTGGGTGCCCAGTTCGGCGTCGACGGCCAGCCGGGCGCGGGTCACGCCACTTCCGTCACCGTGAATGTCGACGAGTCCGTAGGGCGCGGTCGTCTCCTCGACGTCTGCGAGCAGTTCGGCGAAGTACCGCTCGTGCTCCTCCCTCGGCACTCCCAGCCGGGCCTGCGCCACGAAGTTCCGGAACGGCAGCGGCTCCGGCAGGGACGCCTCCTCGCCGGAGAGGAACGCACGCAGTTCGCCCAGCAGGACGTCCTGGGTGGTGTGGTCCTGGATCAGGTGATGGATACGCAGCAGCACCAGCCACCGGTCGCTGCCGGGCTCGGCCGCGATCTGCACCCGGATCAACGGAGCCCGGGTCAGATCCATCCTGGCCCCGCCAAGAGCCAGCATCTGCGGTACGCCCTCGCCACCCTCCGAATCGAGCAGGACCTCCTCGACGGGCAACTCCACTTCCCGGAGCACGACTTGGACGGGCTCGTGCAGGCCCTCCCACACGATCGCGGTGCGGTAGATGTCGTGCCGGTCCACCACCCGCTGCAACGCACCCAGGAACGCGTCCAGCCGCTCCCGCGAGTCGAGCCCGAGCACGCGGGGGGAGGCGTACACGTCGTGGCCGGTGTCCGCCTGGAGCAGATAGTGGAAGAAGATGCCTTCCTGGAGAGGGGCGAGGGGATAGACGTCGGCGATGTTGGCCGCGCCACCCGGGAGCTGCGCGGTGAGGTGTGCGATCTCGGCCTCGTCCAACTCGACCAGGGGGAGCATGTCCGGGGTGATCTCGTCCGTGCCCTGCGGGAGGCGGTTCGGCGGGACCTCCACCGTGTCCGGAGCAGCCACCACGGCCAGGCCCGCGACCGTCGGCGTCTGGAACAACGCCCGCACCGAGATCGACACCCCCCGCTCACGCAACCGCTCCACCAGCGACACCGCCAGCAGTGAATGACCGCCCAGCTCGAAGAAGTCGTCATCCACACCGACCGACGCAACACCGAGGACCTCGGCGAAGGCCTGGCACAGAATCTCCTCCTGGACACTCGCCGGCCCCCGCCCGGTACCCGACACCGCGGCGCGGTCGGGAGCAGGCAGAGACTTGCG
>NZ_JARXVH010000012.1 GCF_029892565.1 Streptomyces pseudovenezuelae
GCCCTCGTGGCTTGCTTGAGCCGGATGCGGGGAAAGCTCGCACGTCCGGTTCTGAGGGGGCCGGGGATCAGCAATGGTCTCCGGCTACCCGACCAACGTACGCAAGCTCTAGTCCGCGCCCAGCGCCTGCGGCAGCTCGCCCCTCCGTCTTATCCCCAACTTCTTGTACGTGCTGGTGAGATGGGTCTCCACGGTGCGGCGGGCGAGGTGGAGGAGGCCGGCGATCTCCGTGTTCGTGCGCCCCTGGGCTGCTAGTTGGGCGATGCGGCGTTCGCTGCCGGTGAGGGAGCGGGAGCCGGTGCGGACCAGGGCGGGGCGGCGGGCGCCGCCCTCGCGCAGGGCCTCCTCCGCGAGGGTCCGCAGCCGCAACGCGCCCAGGCGCTCGGCTCGTTCGGCCGCCTCCCGCAGACACTCCCGGGCCCGGGCGCCCTCGACGGCGGTCAGTTGCCGGCCCTGTGCGAGGAGGGCCGCCACCAGCTCCGGCTCGGTCGCAGCGGGCGCCGCGCGCAGCAACCGTACGGACTGCTCGGCCAGTTCGAGGCCGCGGCGGCCGCCGGTGACCGTGCCGAGGACCCGCAGGGCGCGGCCCACCGTGCGGGGCGTGCCCCACTCGCGGGCCAGCCGCAGCTCCTCCTCGGCCAGCATGAGCGCCTCTCGGGGGTCGCCGAGCGCGAGCCGGCACTCGGCGGCGGCCGAGCGCCACGGCGTGACCACCGGGCTGATCACATCGCGCGCGGTCTGGCGGCGCCCGCACTCCAGGAAGTCGTGCAGCGCCCCCGCGTGGTCGCCCGCGGCGGCCCGCTGGACTCCGCGCGCGTAGAGGAACCGGTTCAACTCCCAGGAGTCCGGCGCCTCCCGCAGGTCGAAGCCGTCCGCGAGCCGTCGTGCCTCGACGGTGCGGCCGGTCTCCACCAGCGCGATCAGGGTGTGGGCGTGCACGTTGGAGGGTCCGTCGTGCAGCCGGACGGGCGGCTCGACCGGGAGGTCCGCCCACTCGCCGCGCACCGCCGCGATGTCGGCGCGGGTGTTGAGCAGCGCCTGGTGCATCGGGTGCAGCATGCCGGGGCGCTGACCGGCCAGGCCGCGCTCCACGAGCCGGTCCGCCTCGTCGAGTTCGTCGGCCCACTGGGCGATGGTGGCGGCCGTGCCCAGCAGGAATGGCTCGGTCATGGGGTCGGCCGGTTCGGCGAGCAGGTCCCGTACCTGGCGCATGGCGTCCTCCGCCGAGGTCAGTCCGGCGGTCGCCACGAACCGTACGAGCAGCGCGCGGGTGGCCGGGCCGACCAACTCCGGGGCGCTCTGGGCGCGTTCGCACAGGCTTCGGTACACCTCGCGGCGGACCGTCTGGTCCTGCTCGGACAGCAGGGCGGAGGCGCTGTGCAGGATGCCGGCCAGATCGGGGTGGCCGACGAGCTGCTCGTCCACCCCGCGCAGCACCTCCACCGCCGCGCGGGCCCGGCCGCGCCCGGCGAGCGCGGTGCCCAGGGCCATGGCGGCCCGCACCCGGTCCTGCGGCCGGCCGGGCAGTGCCAGCGCCTCGGTGAGCCGGGGTATCCCGGCCGAGGAGCCACGGCCCGCGCACTCCAGGGAGCCCAGCTCGGTCAGCAGCCGCTGCCGGCGTTCGTCGGGCAGCGTCTCGTCCAGGGCCCGGCGCAGATACTCCACGGCGTCGTCGGGGCGGCCGTCGCGCACGGCGAGCGCGCCGGCCTCCTGGAGCACGCCCGGTGCCCAGGCGGTGCCCACCCGGTCGGAGACCAGCAGTTGCCGGGCCACCGCCTCGGTGGGGGCGCCGCGGTGCAGCATGGCCTCGGCGGCGGCCCGGTGCGCGGCGCGCCGCCGGGTCATGGGTACGCCGGTGAGCACCGCGTCCCGCAGCAGCGGATGGGCGTAGCGCGGCCGGCCGTCGGCGTCCGGGCGCAGCAGGCCGAGCCCGGTCATCGCGGTCAGCCAGCCCGCCACCCGCGCCGGGTCAGCCCCCGCCAACTCGGCGAGCAGGTCGCCGAGTTGACCGGCCGGTTCGACGTCCTCGGCGCCGGCCGGCGCGTGGTCCCACCCCTCGTCGAGGGCGGCGAGGGCCCGCGCCACCTCCGCGGTGCCGGGCCCGGCGCTGTCCAGCCACCATGAGACGGCCGCCGAGTACTCCCCGGGGTACAGGGCGGCGGTCGTCTCGGGCACGGGCCGGGGGACGCCGGGGGCGGCGAGGTCGTCAAGGAGGGCACGCAGCAGCAGCGGGCTGCCCGCGCCGGCCCGCACGCAGTCGGCCACCCAGGACGGGCGGGCCGAGGGGAACTTCGCGCGCACCACGAAGGCCGCCCGGTCCGGGGTGAACGGGGCGAGGGTGTGGGTGTGCACGAGCGCCGGCGAGAGGGTGTGGGTCAGGCCCGGTGTGGGCACGTCGATGTCGTACTGGCTGCGTTCGGTGACGGCCAGCAGGACGGGCTGTCGTAATCGGCCCACGTGCCGGGCGATCTCCACGAGCCAGCGGTGGGAGGGGGCGTCGGCGAGGTGGATGTCGTCCACGGCGAGCAGCAGGGGGGACTCGTCGGCGTACGAGCGAAGTACACGGCGCAGCAGGGCGGCCCGGTCGCGTTCGCTCGCCGCGGGGCCGGGTTCGTCGAATTCCGGTACGAGGCCGAGGAGTTGGAGCACGGTGGCGAAGGGTGCGGCGGCATCGCCCGGCGAACAGCGGGCGCGCAGCACGCGCATGCCGTGGGCGGCGGCGTCTGCGGCGGCGGCCTCCAGGACGGTGGTCCGGCCGGTGCCGGTGGCGCCGCGCAGCAGCACCAGGCTCCCGGTGCCGGCCCGGGCGCGGGCCGCCGCGTCCGCCAACAGCGCGGCGGCTTCCCGATGTTCGCGCGGTCGGTCATGGTGCGCCTGGGACATCCCTGCCTCCTTGCTCGGACGTGCCGTGTTCCGCTGTCGAGGACGACCGCAGAAGCTGGTAGGTGACGTGACAAGTCCCACGGCGGCCGGAACCCGTCGTTCGGGAACCGGGCAGTCCACCTCCGTCGTGGTACCCGTACGGCCGATCTCGTGGTGCTGCTCGTGGTGCTCCACGATTGCGCCCGCCCCACCCGCCACACGAGTGTGAGGAGTACACGCCTGTCACCGCCCGCACAGAGGTGGCACGCACGTGGACATAGGGGAAACGCTTGCTCAGCTCATCGCGGACCACGCGCTCCGGGACGGCGGACGTGCCCGAGCGGATACCCGTGGCGGTGCACGCACCCGACCCGATCCTGCGCGAAGGGGCCACCGGGCAGCTGCGCCGGTACCCGGAGATCGAACTGCGCGAGGAGTCCGGCCCCGGCACGGTGGCCCTCCTCGTGGGCGACGTGCTGGACGAGGCCACGCTGACCCGGCTGCGCCGGCTGGTGCGCAGCGAGGGGGCGCGGGCGGTGCTCGTGGTGAGCTCGCTGCGGGAGACCGAGCTGCTCGACGTCATCGAGTGCGGGGTCGGCGCCATCGTGTGGCGGCACGAGGCCACGGCGACCCGGCTGGTGCAGGCCGTGATCGCGGCGGCGCGCGGCGACGGGGACCTGCCGGCCGATCTGCTGGGCCGGCTCATCAACCAGGTCGGGACGCTGCACCGCAGCGCCGCAGGCCGGACCGGCGCACCCTCCTCGGGGCTGACGCCGCGTGAGGTGGATGTGCTGCGGTTGGTCGCCGAGGGACTGGACACCGGAGAGATCGCCGCCAAGCTGTCCTACTCCGAACGCACCGTCAAGAATGTGATGCACGGGTTGACGACCCGACTGCATCTGCGCAACCGGGCGCACGCCGTTGCCCATGCCCTTCGGGAAGGTTACATCTGACCGGAAGGGCAGCCGGGGCCGCCCCCTCGGACAGGGCGTTCTGCCCCGCCGCCGTCCCCTGCGTGCCTGCGGGGGCGGGGCGGGCCGGGGGCAGGATCGGGTAACGGCAGGCCACACACGCGGTTGAGCACGGCAGGGCGGGAGCACGACGGTGATCCACGAAGTGGACGAGGTCCTCAAGGAGCTGCTCGGCGGCGGCGCGCTGACGGGTTCCGGGATCGACGTCGCGCTCGACGCACCGACCCGCGACTGGGCCGCCCGCCGCAACGCCCCCACCATCAACGCCTACTTGTACGACATCCGTGAGGACGTCAATCGGCGGCAGCGCGGACATATGCCGGTGCGCGACGAGCGCGACGTGATCGTGAAGCGGCGGCAACCGCCGCGCTGGTTCCGGCTGTCGTATCTGGTGACGGCGTGGACGAAGCAGCCGCAGGACGAACACCGGCTGCTGTCCGCCGTGTTGGCCACGCTGATCCCGCGCGAGCTGATCGCCCCCGGGGAACTCCCCGGCTCGCTGGGCGCGTTGGGCCTCACGGTCGGCATCTCGGTGGCCGGCATCCAGACCGAGGCGCGCTCCTTGGCCGAAATCTGGTCCGCGCTGGGCGGCGAGCTCAAGCCGTCCCTCGACCTGGTGGTCACCGCGCCCTTCCCGGCCTACCCCGAGTACGACGCCGGCCCGCCCGTCACCGAGGGCGCCGCGGTCCGCGTCCGCACCATGGACGAGGAGCACCCGGTCACCGAGGAACGCGCCCACCGCCCGGCCCACGTGGCCGCCGCCCGCGACGCCCGCACCACGGCACGGCTCGGCAAGGGCCGGGGGACGGACGGCACGTGACGACGCAGATCCCCCAGGCCCAGCCGGGTTCGGCACGCGAGGCCGCGCTGGAGGAAGCCGCTCTGCACGAAGAGGCGCCGCGCGAAGGGGCACCTGACGAAGGGACCCCGCACGAAGAGGCGTCCTACGCACCGACGGAGTCCGACTTCGCAACCGACCTCGCCCCCGCCCCCGCCGTCTCCCTCATTGCCCGGCTCGGCGCGCTGCGTGACCGTGTGGCCGAGCTGGTCGACCTCCGGTCCGCCGACGACCCCACGTCCGCCGATCCGATGCGCGGGCTGTATCTGTCGGACGAAGCGATACGGCACCTGCTGCTCCCGGTGGAACCGGTCCGGGAGGCCTTCGCCGAGGGCCGCCTCGGTGCGCCCGTCGCCCCGCAGGACCGTCTCGTCGCCCTCGCCGGGCGTCTCGGACTGACCGAGTTCGACGCCGTGCTGCTGCTCATCGCGCTCGCGCCCGATCTGGACCGCACCTTCGAGCCGCTGTACGGATACCTGAACGACGACGTCAGCCGGCGTCGGGCCACGGTCGCCCTCGCGCTGGACCTGCTCGGAGTGCCCGTGCACTCGGCCGGCTCCCGGGCGCGGTTCCATGCGACGGCCCCCTTGTCGACGCTCGGGTTGCTCACCGTGGAGGAGCCCGAGCGTCCTTTCCTCAGCCGGTCGTTGCGGGTGCCCGACCGGCTCGTGGCGCATCTGCTCGGCGACGACACCCCGGACGCGACGCTCACCGGCCACCTGCACCCGCTGCCGGCGCCGCCTCCCTCGTATGACCCCCAAGAGCCGTTCCTGGACGGAGAGTTCGCGCCCTTCGTGCACCGGCTGACCGCCTCTCTCACCGCCGGCCCGCTCACCGTCTACCTCCGTGAGCGGCGCGAGGGCGAGGGGCTCGCCTGTGTCGCCGCCGCACTGGACACCGCAGGCATGCCGGCGCTGCGCTTCTCGGGTCCCGAGGACCGGGTGCCCGACCTCCTGCGAGAAGCGCGGCTGAGCGGTCGCGCGATCGTCGTCTCCGGGCTGCCGGACCAACCGGCCGGGCTGATGCGGGAGTTGATGAGCGCCGCCGACGTGTCCGTGCTGGTCACCGGGCCCCGCCCGTACGACCCCCAATGGTGCGAGCACGACCCGCTCGTGCTGGACGTGCCCGCGCAGCAGGCGGAGGCGGTACGCACCTGGTCGGCCGCCCTGGGCGAGGAGCCCGACTTCGATCTGGCCGCCGTCGTCGCCCCGTACCACCTCTCCGGCGACCGCATCGCGCGCGCCGCGCAGGCCGCCCGCCAGCTCGCCCGCTTCGACGGGACCGCGCTCTCCCCCGCACATCTGCGCCTGGGCGCCCGACAGCAGTCCGCGTCGGGCCTTGAGCAGCACGCACGCCGTATCCACCCCGCCGTCGACTGGCAGGACCTGGTCCTGCCCGACCGGCCCCTCACCCAGTTGCGCGAACTCGCCCTGCGCGCCCGGCATCGCGACCGCGTCCTCGGCGACTGGCGGCTCAGCGCGGGCGGCGGCCGGGGCCGGGGTGTGCTCGGGCTGTTCGCGGGCGAGTCCGGCACTGGCAAGACGCTGTCGGCGGAGGTGGTCGCCGCCGAACTGGGTCTCGACCTCTACGTCGTCCAACTCTCGTCCGTGGTCGACAAATACGTCGGCGAGACCGAGAAGAACCTGGAGCGCATCTTCTCCGAGGCCGACCGCACCGACGCCGTGCTCCTCTTCGACGAGGCCGACGCCGTGTTCGGCAAGCGGTCCGAGGTGAAGGACTCACACGACCGGTACGCCAACATGGAGAGCGCCTATCTGCTCCAGCGGCTGGAGTCCTTCCACGGCATCGCCCTGCTCACCACCAACCTGCGCGCCAACATCGACGAGGCGTTCACCCGGCGCCTGGACCTGGTGGTCGACTTCCCGTTCCCGGACCGCCACCAGCGGCTCGCCCTGTGGCGGCAGAGCCTGTCCCACGTGCCGTGTGCCGGCGAGCTCGAACTCGGGCCGGTGGCCGCCGACTTCGAGCTGGCCGGCGGCTCCATCCGCAGCGCCGTGGTGACCGCCGCGTACCTCGCCGCGGCCCGCGACGACCTCGTCACCGGGGCCGACCTCCTGGAGGGCGCCCGGCGCGAGTACCGCAAGGCGGGCCGACTGGTGCCGGGCGAAGGCTCCTGGTAACCGGGGCACTTGGCGACGGCGGCGGCCGGGCTCCCCCTCGGCCGCCACCGGTCTCGGTCAGTCCTGCACGCGCCATTTCTGGTTGGGCGTGCCGGAGCAGGTCCACAGCTGGAGCTTGGTCCCCTTGGCGGTCCCGTTGTCCTTGGCGTCCACGCACTTGTCGGCCTGCGGGTTCACCAGGTCGCCGGCCTGGCTCAGCACGAACTGCTGGGCCGGGTTGCCGCTGCACCGGGCGAGCTGGATGTGCGCCCCGTCGTCCTTGGAGCCCCACGCCACGTCCATGCACATGCCGACGGAGCGCACGGTGCCGTCGCCGCGGAAGTCCCACTTCTGGTTGGCGGCGGTGTCCGCGCAGTCCCAGAGCTGAAGTTGGGTGCCGTCCTTGCCCTTGCCGTTCTGCGCGCCGGGGACGTAGATGCAGCGGTTCGAGCCCTGTCCGATGATGAGCTGACCCACCACCTTGGCGGTCTTCTTCGGCTTGGGCTTCGACTCGGTCGACGGCTTCTTCCCGCCGCCCGTCGAGCCCGAGGAACCGGACGAGTCGGTGTTCCCCGAGCCGCCCGACCCGTTGTCCGACTCCTCCTCGGTCGCCAGCGGAACGGACGGCTCCGGAGCCGCCTGGGCGAGGTCGGGAGAGGCCTGTGACGAAGGAGCGAGGGTGTTGCCGGCCACGACGGGCTTCGGTTTGGCGGCGGTGCCGACCTGGGGCTTGTAGGCGATCCAGAACATCGTGAAGGCGAGAGCGAGGGCGAAGAAGAGGCCGAAGAAGGTCGCCAGCCAGCGGGGCAGGAACCCGCGCTGGAGGTAAGTCCCCTCCACGGGAAGGGGGTTGGCGCCCGACCGCAGTACCGACAGGGTGTACGGCCGCTGTTCCTTCGACCCGAACCAGATGATCTTGCGCGGCTTCAGTGTCGTCTTCACGAAGGCGGCCCGCCCCGGCTCGATCTGCACATTGCTCGGGTAGATCTCGTACGCGAGATGGTCACCGTGGTCGTTGCCGCTGATCGACGCCGTCAGCTTCGTGTTGCCGATGTTGTCGATCGCCAGCCTCGGCCGCCCACGAAAACGCCCCTTCACAGTGGGGGGCACCAATTCGGCCCGCACCTCCGTGAACGGAGTGATCGTCAGGTTCCCCTCGGGAACGGTCGTCGCCTCCGGATGCTCGGTCGGCGTGATCCGTACCGCGTACGGGTTCGGTCCCGCCGCCGCGTCAGGCGTGCGCGGTGGGGAGAACGTCAGATCCACCGACCCCGTCGTCCCGGGGTACAGCCGGAGCGTCGGCGGCTCCACCGTCGTCCAGGGCGCCACCGGCCCCACCGCCTCGAAGCGGTACTCGTCCACCACGTCACCGGTGTTGCGCAGGCGCAGCCGCACACGCGTGCTGCCGCCCGGGTCAACCGTCGCGGAAGCGGGTTCCAGAGAAGTCCACAGAGCGGTCACGTCATCCCTCCGTCGGGTGGACGATCCGCCACTCCTGGTCGTCGGTGGTGGAGCAGTCGAAAAGAGTGAGATTGAGGTCGTTGGCGGTGCTGCTGTGCCCGTCCACGTCAAGGCACTTGTTGTTGCCGGCGAAGTTGCGGATCCAGTAGGCGCCGCTCTCCTGCTTGTCGATCCACCACAGCTGGTTGTCGGCGGTCGTACCGTCGCAGGTGAACTCGGTGATCTTCGTGCGGATCGGCTGTGCCCCGTAGTACGGCAGATCCATGCAGAGCTGGTCCTTCACATTGCGGATCTGGAAGAGCGGACGGCTGCCGGGGCCGCCCTTCGCGTACTTCACCTCAAGGTTCCAGAGCTGGTTGTCGTGGCTGGTGCCGTCGCAGATGTACTGGCGCACCGGACCGTTGATCGTGCCCTTGTCGAAGTTCGGGATGTCCGCGCACTTGTTGGTCGTCGCGTTGCGCAGCAGGACGTTCGTCGCCGGCACCACGGGCTTCGGGGCCTTCTTCTTGGGCGGGGCCTGTGAATTGCCGCCTCCACCACCGCCCCCGCCGCCGGCCTGCTCGGTCTGCCCACCGCCGGTCTGCGCCGGAGCGGACGGCTCCGGAGCGGGGGGCGTGAGAACCGGACTCGGGGTCGGGGTGGGCGTGAGGGCGTTGCCTGCCTCGACGGGCTTCGGCCTGGCGCCGGTACCGACCTGGGGCTTGTAGGCGATCCACAGCATCGCGAAGGTGATCGCCAGGGCGAAGAAGATGCCGAAGAAGGTGGCCAGCCAGCGGGGCAGGAACCCGCGCTGGAGGTAAGTCCCTTCCACCGGATGGGGGTTGGCGCCCGACCGCAGGACGGAGAGTGTGTACGGCCGCTGCTCCTTCGGGCCGAACCAGATGATCTTGCGCGGCTTCAGCGTCGTCTTCACGAACGCCGCGCGACCCGGCTCGATCTGCACATTGCTCGGGTAGATCTCGTACGCGAGTTGATCACCGTGGTCGTTGCCGCTGATCGACGCCGTCAGCTTCGTGTTGCCGATGTTGTCGATCGCCAGCCTCGGCCGCCCACGAAAACGCCCCTTCACCGTCGGCGGCACCAACTCGGCCCGCACCTGCGTGAATGGAGTGATCGTCAGGTTCCCCTCGGGGACGGTCGTCGCCTCAGGGTGCTCGGTGGGCATGATGCGGATCGCGTAGGGGTTCGGTCCCGCTGTCGCATCCGGCGTGCGCGGCGGGGAGAACGTCAGATCCACCAACCCCGTCGTCCCGGGGTACAGCCGGAGCGTCGGAGGCTCCACCGTCGTCCAGGGCCCAACCCGGCCCACCGGCTCGAAGCGGTACTCGTCCACCACGTCACCGGTGTTGCGCAACCGAAGCCGCACGCGCGTACTGCCGCCCGGATCAACCGTCGCGGAAGCGGGTTCGAGTGAGGTCCACAGGGTCATGGCGTCACACCGTCAGCTTGATGGCTTCGATCCAGTGGTTGTTGTTGAAGTTGCCGGCGGTGTTGAGCCCCGGGCGGGCACCGTTGCAGACCTGGCTGCTCCAGTCCTGTTCGACCTGCTTGACGCTGTTGCAGAGCTGACCGGAGCCGACGTTCCAGACGAAGGTCACCATGTACGGGGCGTCCTTCGCCGTGCTGCCGACGTAGTTGTCCTTGCGGTCCGCGATGACGGCCGTCCACTTGGGCAGCCAGCTGCCCTGGCCGTTGGTCGACTGGGGGTTGTGCACCATGGCCGTGCCGGCGGAACCCTCCACGTTGTACACCGCGATGTTGAGAGCCGTGACCTGCTTGCCCTGGCCGACGGTGCCGCCGATGGTGCCGTCGCACACCGGCTTCTGCCAGCCCACGCCGAAGACGAACGCGCGGTAGCAGACGTGCCGTCCGCCGGGGTCGCTCTTGGCCAGGCGTTTCACGGCGGTCGCCGCCGTGTCCGCCTTGGGCTTGGCGGTCACCGTGGCCTTGGCCCCGCCGCCTCCGCCGGACCCGCTCCCCCCGGCCGCCGCGCCGGAGTCGGCGGCCGGCGGTGCGCTGGTCACCGAAGGGGCCGCCGGTATCACCGGAGCGGCACTCGCCGAGGGGGTGGGCGTGAGGGCGTTGCCTGCCTCGACGGGCTTCGGCCTGGCGCCGGTACCGACCTGGGGCTTGTAGGCGATCCACAGCATCGCGAAGGTGATCGCCAGGGCGAAGAAGATGCCGAAGAAGGTGGCCAGCCAGCGGGGCAGGAACCCGCGCTGGAGGTAAGTCCCTTCCACCGGATGGGGGTTGGCGCCCGACCGCAGGACGGAGAGTGTGTACGGCCGCTGCTCCTTCGGACCGAACCAGATGATCTTGCGCGGCTTCAGTGTCGTCTTCACGAAGGCCGCGCGACCCGGCTCGATCTGCACATTGCTCGGGTAGATGTCGTACGCGAGTTGATCGCCGTGGTCGTTGCCGCTGATCGACGCCGTCAGCTTCGTGTTGCCGATGTTGTCGATCGCCAGCTTCGGCCGCCCCCGGAAACGCCCCTTCACGGTCGGCGGCACCAACTCCGCGCGCACCTCCGTGAACGGAGTGATCGTCAGATTCCCCTCGGGAACGGTCGTCGCCTCAGGGTGCTCGGTCGGCGTGATCCGTACCGCGTACGGGTTGGGGCCCGCCGTCGCGTCGGGCGTGCGCGGTGGAGCGAACGTCAGATCCACGGTGCCGGTCGTCCCCGGGTACAGGCGGAGCATCTGCGGCTCCACCCTCGTCCACGGGGACACCGGCCCCACCGCCTCGAAGCGGTACTCGTCCACCACGTCACCGGTGTTGCGCAACCGAAGCCGCACGCGCGTACTGCCGCCCGGATCAACCGTCGCGGAAGCGGGTTCCAGAGAAGTCCACAGGCTCACAGCGTCACGTTAGGTGGGGTCGGTGGTGCCGGTCAGGAGGCTTTGGGGCACATCGGGTGACCGGCGGGGCACAGTGGTGACGGTCAGTTGTCCTTGAGGTCGTCGAGTCCCGGCCTCGCGCGGGGGCCGGTCGAGTAGGGCCGCATGGTCATGTATCGCCGGCTGTTGCCGTCCTGGAAGTCCAGCTTGTCGAGCGAGGTCCGCGCCCCCATGGAACGGTGGGCGGACAGGCCGACCTCGTCGCGGGTGATCTCCGTGACGCTCGGGTCGCGGCGCGCGCCTGTTGTCGAGCCAGCTCTCCATGTTGGCCAGCGCCTCGGCCGTCATCATGACGGCGAGCCGACGGCCCTCGATGTTGTTCCCCCGGCGCTCCTCCTCCTGGCGCTCGTCGCGGCTCGCCGTGGTGGGGTAGGCCCACATCGCGACGGACAGGGCCTTGACGGGCAGCCCGTGGTGCTCGGCGATGACCTCCAGCACGTAGAGCCAGTAGGACGGCCCCTGTTGCACGGCCGGCTTGGTGACCCGCTGCACGGCGCCGGTGGCCGCGGGGGCGGCGGAGCGCGTCGGCGCCGGGATCCACTGCACCGGCGGCACCGAACCGCTCATCACCCGGCGGGCGTTCTCCACCGCCCGGCGTTCGCCCGAGTCGTTCTCGCTGGAGACCTTCACCCCGGTGCCGTGTCATGCACGAGGGCCCGACGCTGCACGGACGGTGTGTGCCCGCAGCCCGCGTCGTGCTCGTGGCGCTCCTCGGCGACGGCCTGGGTCACGGCGGCGTTGCCCGCGAGGCGTTGCAGGTCCAGCATGCGCTGTGCGGGCGTACCCGGTGCCGGGGCGGGGCCGCCGCTCCGCTGATCGCTGTCCTCGCGGACCGGTGTCCCCTGTGCGCACGGCACTCCCTCGAAGCCGCACGCCGGCTCCCCGGCGTTACCGGGCCGTCGGGAGAGCGGGAAGGTCCGCGAGGGCAGCGATGAGGGCAGAAGGGCGGGGCACCGCCGACCGGACTGCCCTTCCGGGCAACCAAGTTGCCCCCGATCAGGCACTGGAGGCCGTTTCGCGGAGAGTTGCGCGCGCGTGAGGGTGGGAGGCGTTCCTGTCTCGTACCCCGAGGAGAGCAGAGCATGCCGTCCTACCTGTCGCCCGGCGTCTACGTCGAGGAGGTGGCCAGCGGTTCGCGCCCCATCGAGGGAGTGGGCACGTCGGTCGCGGCCTTCGTGGGACTCGCCCCGCGCGGCCCGCTGAACGAGCCGACCCTGGTGACCAACTGGACCCAGTACGTGGCGGCCTTCGGTGAGTTCACCGACGGGTACTACCTCGCGCACTCCGTCTACGGCTTCTTCCAGAACGGCGGCACGGCCGCCTACGTCGTCCGAGTCGGCGGTGCCCCGGGCGCCTCCACCGGGAACGGCGCCGGCCCCGCCGCGGTCACCGGCTCCTCCGCCCCGGCGGCGCTCCCCGCGGGCGAGCCCCGCCAGTTGGGCACCTTCTCCGTGACGGCGCTCACCTCCGGCAGCAGCGGCCCGCTGAGCGTCGAGGTCGCGGACGCCGAGGGCGAGGGCCCGGCCGAGCGGTTCAAGCTGCTCGTCAAGGACGGCGAGAAGACCGTCGAGAACTTCGACGTGACCGCGAAGAAGGGTGGCCGCAACTACGTGGTCACGCAGGTGAAGGAGCGCTCCAAGCTCATCACCGTGACCGAGGCCGCGCCGTCCGCGCAGTTGGCCCGTCCGGACAACCAGACGCTGGCCCTGGTCTCCCCGGCCGCCGCGTCGGCCACCCCGGACAGCCCCGCCGAGGCCTCGCACCCCGGCCCGGCCACCTACCTCGGCGACTCCGCCGACCGCACCGGTTTCGGCGGCCTGGAGGCCGTGGACGAGATCTCCATGGTCGCGGTGCCCGACCTGATGGCCGCCTACCAGCGCGGCGCGATCGACCTGGAGGCCGTCAAGGCGGTCCAGTTGGGCCTGATCGCGCACTGCGAGCTGATGGGCGACCGGGTCGCCGTCATCGACCCGCCGCCGAGCCTGAACGCCCGTCAGATCCGGGTGTGGCGACAGGAGACGGCCGGCTACGACTCCAAGTACGCGGCCCTGTACTACCCGTGGATCAAGTCCTTCGACCCCTCCAGCGGCCAGTCCCGGCTGATCCCGCCGAGCGGTCACGTGGCCGGCATCTGGGCGCGCAACGACTCCGAGCGCGGTGTGCACAAGGCGCCCGCCAACGAGGTCGTGCGCGGCGCGGTCGACCTGGAGATGCAGATCACCCGCGGTGAGCAGGACCTGCTCAACCCGATCGGCGTCAACTGCATCCGGTCCTTCCCGGGCCGCGGCATCCGCGTCTGGGGCGCCCGCACCCTCTCCTCCGACCCGGCCTGGCGCTACCTGAACATCCGCCGGTACTTCAACTACCTGGAGGAGTCGATCCTGATCGGCACCCAGTGGGTGGTGTTCGAGCCGAACGACCACGCGCTGTGGGCCCGGATCCGGCGCAACATCTCGGCGTTCCTGGTCAACGAGTGGCGCAGCGGCGCCCTGTTCGGGCAGCGGCCCGAGGAGGCGTACTACGTCAAGTGCGACGAGGAGACCAACCCGCCGGAGTCGGTCGACGTCGGCCGGGTCGTCTGCGAGATCGGCATCGCGCCGGTCAAGCCCGCCGAGTTCGTGATCTTCCGGCTGGCCCAGTTCTCCAGCGGCAACGGGGAGTTGGAGGAGTAGGCAGCCCTGCGCTTCTCCGGTCGTCTTCACCATCCTTAGAAGGACAGCGAATTCATGAGTCTCCAGCCGGGTGACGCCCTCACCTCACATAATTTCGGCCTGCAGATCGACGGTGTGATGGTCGAGTACCTCGCCGAGGTCAGCGGCCTGAGCATCGAGCAGGACGTCATCACGTACCAGCAGAACACCCCCAACGGCCAGAACGTGGTCAAGAACCTGCCGGGTGTGAAGAAGAACGGCACCTGCACGGTCATCCGCGGTATGACCCAGTCGGCCTCGTTCACCCAGTGGATCAACGAGTCCATCTCCGGTCAGATGACGACGGCCCGCAAGAACGCGTCGATCATCATGATGGACTTCCAGAACAACCCGGTGAAGCGCTACCACCTGCGCAACGCCTGGTGCAACAAGATCGACGCGAGCACGGTGAAGGCCGGCGAGGCCGCCGCGCTCACCGAGACCGTCACCATCGCGTTCGAAGAACTGGTCATCGAGTAATGCGTCGTTCGGCTGCCAGGGCCGGCGGCGCCGTCTCGTACTCCGGCGCGGACGCGGCGGCGCCCGCGCCGGAGACGGACGGGGAGTTGACGGCCGTGCAGGCGGCACCGGGTGTACAGACGGCCCCGGCAGCACCACCCGCTCCCGTGCAGCAACCGGAGCCGCTGCGCACGGAGTTCGCCTTCCAACTGCCGCGCGGATACGTCGACGAGGCGGGCACCGTCCACCGGGACGGCGTGATGCGTCTGTCGACGGCACGGGACGAACTGGTCCCGCTGCGGGACGTACGGGTGCAGGAGAACCCGGCGTTCCTCTCGGTGGTGCTGCTGGGCCGGGTCATCACCCGCCTCGGCACGCTGCCGATCGTCCACGACGGCATCGTGGAGAACATGTTCGCCTCCGACCTGGCCTTCCTGCAGGACTTCTACCGCCAGATCAACGCGGAGGGCCACACCCGCGCCGCCGTGCAGTGCCCGCACTGCTCGGAGCCGTTCGAGGTGGAACTCGGCGGGAGCCGCCTGGGGGAATCGTGACGTACGCGACCGACCGGCTGCACGAGGAGATCGCGTACGTCGCCTACCACTTCCACTGGAGCATGGACGAGATCCTCGACCTGGAGCACGCCGACCGCCGCCGCTTCACCGACGAGATCGCGTCCCTGGTGACACGGGCCGGGGCGGAGGGCTGAGCGGTGGGTTTCCTGGACCGGTTGCGCAGGCGGGGTGACTCCGTCGGTGGGCGGGGTGATGGCGACGGTGGCGCGGGCGGGAGCACGGGTGACGGCGAGAACGCCGTCGCCCCCGCACCCGTGTCATTGGGCAGTACGGCACCAGTGCTCGCCTCCTGGCCGGGGTTGCCGCCGATCCAGCGGACCCTGTCTTCGGGGCGCGCGGGGGTCGCCGACGCCGCCTTCGGTGGCCGCCTGCCGACCTGGCAGAACCCGTCGTTCATGGGCACGACGTCCCACGCCGTCCTGGACGGCCACTCCAGCGCTCTCCTCGGCCAGGCGGCCCGCGCGGCGGCGCGTCCGGTGCCGGGCCTCGAACGACCCGCGGGCGCCTTGCCGTTGGCCGGCCCCGAGCCGACACCGACCCCGGTACAGCGGGTACCCGCGGTGCCTTTGCGGGTGCTTCCGCCGTCGGTGCCGGGGGGCCGTCCGGCCGCGAGCGGAAGTCCTACGGCTGGGGCACGAACGCCCGTGGTCGGGCAGGCCGTTCAGCGGGTGGCTCGGGCCAGTGCGTCGCCTACAACGAATCCGATCAGTGCAACCCGCCCAGCCGGCAGTCCCGTTGCGGGCGGAGGTGCGTCGGCTCCCGCTCCTTCCGGAGGTGCGTCGGCGCCGGCTCCTTCCGGAGGTGCGTCGGCGCCCGCTCCTTCCGGAGGTGCGTCGGCGCCCGCTCCTTCCGGAGGTGCGTCGGCGCCCGCTCCTTCCGGAGGTGCCGAGGGCGACGCTCGTACGAGTACACCCTCCATCGGCGCGAGCGGCACGGGCGGAAACACGGTCCCGGTTCAGCGGGTCGCCGCGGTGGGCCCCTCGGCTGTCGCCGCCCCGACACGCGCTGTTCCCGCCGGACCGAGCGCCGCCCCCGTGATGCCGCCGCCGGCATCCGGTCTCCGGGTCAGGAACATCCCGGCTGCCTCACCGTCCCTGCCTCCGCAGTCCCTCACGAGGGCCCGGACCGGTGCTGCGGCGGTACAGCGCCGTACGTTGCCGGTGGCCCCGCGAGCCTCGGCCGGGCCTGCGGCGTCGGGCGCGAAGGCGGCGGCGGGCGGTACGGGTGGGGGTACGGCCGACACGGGCGGATCGGCGGCGCCCTCGGCCGAGAGCGACCGAGCGGGTCGCTCCACGGGTTCCGCGCCGACAGCCCTTTCTGTAGGTGAGGTCGCCGACGTCGTCGTGCAGCGCGCTCCCGGCGACAGCGGCTCCACACCCGTCGACGCCCCGCGTATCGAGGACGCGCCGGGAGTCGTCCCCTCCGCTTCCGGTCCGACGGACACGCCCCCCGTCGTCCAGCGACGCACGGCCACGGGGTCGTCCTCACCGTCCGACGTCGGTCGTACGACGAGGCCGGGCCCCACGCCGACCGCCGCCCCGGCGCAACCGCCTCGCGCGACGGCGGACGCCAACTCCCCTGTTCCGCCTCGCACTTCACCGCCCGTGCAGCAGCCGTCGGCGCCTTCCGGCTCCGCGCCCACTCCCGTGCAGCGCACCACGGCGGCCCCGAGCGGCACTGCAACACCCGCACAGCAGACCCCGGTCGTACCCGGCGCAAAGCCAACTCCGGTGCAGCGCAGTGCCGCGGCTCCCGCCGGCACCCCAACGCCCGCTCACCGGCCGCCGGTAGCGCCCACCGACGCCCCCACGGCACCGCTGCCCACGCCGGGCTCCACCCCTTCCGCCTCCTCCCCCACCTCTTCCTCTTCGGGCACCCCGGTCCAGCGAGCCGCCAAGCCCACCCCCGCGCCGCCCCAGGCCGACCCCGCCCGCCCGACCGCCACCCCGTCGAGCCACCGGTCGAGCCCCGCGTCGGCCACCGCACCGACCACCTCAACGAACCCCCGGTCGGCCACCGCACGGACCACCCCGCCGACCCCCCAGTCGGCCACCGCACCGACCACCCCGTCGAACCAGCAGTCGGCCACCGCACCGACCACCCCGCCGAACCCCCAGTCGGCCACCGCACGAACCTCGCCGACCGTCCCGCCCGCTTCCCTCCCGTCGGTCCAGCGAAGCACCGCCCGCTCGACCTCCCGCTCCACCCCGCGCCCCGGCCTCGGCGCCCCGCTGGCCGCAAAGCCCGTCACGCCCACGGCCCCGCAGACGCCCCCGGCCGCCCAGAACTCGGCGCCCCCGGGCCCCAGTTCGGCCACTCCTCCCCATCCGGCGGCCTCCACACCAACACCCGCCACACCGCCGACCCCCACGACCATCACCACCCCGGTCGGCTCCCCCACCCCGACCACTCCCACGTTCCCCACCGCAGGAAGCAGCGCCACCGGAGCCACGGGCCCCACCACTTCCACGGGCCCCACCACTTCCACGCGCCCCACCACCCCGGTCCTCCCTGCCGTTCCCTCCAGTTCCGCCACGCCCTCCAGCTCCACCCCACCCCCCATCCAGCGCACCCCGGCCACCTCACCGGCGCCCGCCCCTCGCCGCTCCCCGTTGGGCGCCCCCCTGACCGCCCCGCCGGCCGATGCGACGCCCCTCCTCGGCGCCCCCGTCCCGGCGGCACCGGCCGTGCCCGCGGCGCGCTTCACCGCCGTACCGAACGAGTCATTCGTGCAACGCCTCGCCACCGCACCACCTGCGGCGCCGACTGCTACTCCGCCGGGCTTCCCGTCGGCACCTCCGGTGACCGCGTCACCCGGCAACTCCCCCTCGGCACCGGGCACTCCGGCCACCTTCGCCCCGCCCGGATTCCCGCCGGCACCCGTCACGGGCGCCCCCCTCAGCCTCCCGTCGGCGCCGCCCACCGTCATGTCGCACCAGCCGCCCACCCAATTCCCCACCACGGCCACTCCCATCGGCCAGGGTCCGGCGCCTATGCCGCCAACTGCCCACTCGGCACTGCCGGTTCAGCGGAAGGTTGCCCCCGTCAAGCCCGCCCCCCTGCGGCGCCCGGCGGCGCCCGTCACCGGCCGTGCCCCGCTCCCCGTGGCCGCGCTCACTCCGCCCCCGCTGCCTCCGGCCTCGGCCGTCCAGGGCTCTGGCTCTTCCCCGTCGGCCGGCCAACAGAGCACCGCTGCCTCCCCCTTGGCCGTCCAGCGCGCCCCGTGGAGCAGGTCCAAGTCGCCGGCCAAGCACAAGACGACGCACAGCGCCACGGGTGCCCTCGCGGCGGCCGCCGCGGCGACGGTGGCGTCCACGCTCGGCCGGCACGCGCCCGCCGCTCCGCCCGCCAGCGCGCGCCGCGCCGACCCGCCGCCACCGCCGTACACCGCCACCACCTCGGGTCCGCCGCCGAACGAGCCGCCGCCGCCCTACTCCGTGTCCGCGTCCGCCTCGGCCGCCGCGCCGCCGCCCGAGTACACGGCGGTCGCCGCCGGTGGGTTCGACCCGCGGGACCTCACCGACTTCCAGCTCGACGAACTCGTGCACCGGATCATCGGCCGCATAACCCGGCTGATCCGCACCGAACTCCGTATGGACCGTGAGCGGATCGGCAAGCTCCGCGATCCGCGCCACTGACCATCGATCGCCGACGACCAACCGCCCACCGTCCGCCGCCCATTCACCACTGAACGACAGAAAGGCCCCGCGATGTCCCGCCAGGACCCGGGCTCCACCATCTGGTTCACCCTCAGCATCGACGGGGAAAGCCTCGGCTACTTCAACGGATGTGAGGGTCTGTCGTCCCAGGTGGAGGTCGAGCACCGCCAGGAGGGCGGGAACAACGGCTTCGTCTGGCAGTTGCCGACGCGGGTGACGTTCTCCACGATCCGGCTGACGCGTCCGCTCACCCCGGACACCACGAAGGTCGCCAAGTGGATCTCGTCGGTGCAGACGGGGATCAAGCGGCCCACCGCGCAGATCGCGGCGCTGCGCGCGGACGGTTCGGAGGTGGCGAGTTGGGGGCTGATCGACGTGCTGCCGGTGAGCTGGACCGGGCCCACCCTCGACCCGGCGAGCCCGTCCGTGGCCACCGAGGTCCTGGAGATCGCCCACCACGGGTTCACGGACTAGCGGGGAGCGGGAGACATGGCGAAGGGCAGCAAGGGCGCGGGCAAGAGCCTGGTACACGCCACGCTCGCGATCCACGAACCGCCGAAGGGCAAGAGCAGGGCGCCCGGCGGGATCATCAAGACGTTCGGCTTCGACTTCAACCCGGCGCAGCTGTCGCTGACCCGCCGCGCCCAGTGGAAGGTCACCCCCGCGCAGATCGAACGGGACGGTCCGCTACCGGAGTTCATGGGTTCGGAGCCGCGCGAGATGGGCGTCGAGATCTTCCTCGACACCTCCGACGAGCCGACCAGCAACAGCGTCCTGAAGAAGGTCGAGTCGCTGCTGTCGTGCTGTGAGGTGACGGCCAAGTCCATTGCCGCCAAGCAGCCTTCGCCGCCGTGGGTCGTCTTCCAGTGGGGGTCGTTCTCCACGGCCCGGTTCACGGCGTACGTCAGCTCGGCGGAGGCCAACTACACGCTGTTCTCGACGACCGGCGTGCCCATCCGCGCCACCTGCCGCCTGCAACTGCACGAGATCCCGAGCAAGACCAAGGGCCAGAACCCGACCTCCGGCGCGCTCACCGCGCAGCGCGTGCACCGAGTGGTGGCGGGCGACTCGCTGCAGTCGCTGGCCTGGCGGGAGTACGGCAACGCGGCCGCCTGGCGTTCCATCGCCGAGATCAACGGCATAGACGACCCGGGGCACTTGCCCACCGGCATCGAACTCGTGCTGCCGGCCGCCGAGGAGGTGCGTACCTGATGGTGCAGTCCGCGTACTCCAACGTCGTCGACGTGAAGATCGGCGGCGCCAAGCTGCCGCCCGAGTTCGCCCCCGACCTGGTGGAGAGTTACGTCGACCAGGGCGTCGGCGTCCCCGCCGCGTTCCGGCTCACCTTCCGGGATCCCTACCGGCTGTTGCTGGGCAAGCTGAACATCACCTTCGGCACCAAGGTGGTGTTCGCGCCGGTGGCCGACGGCGAGGGCGCCGGCGATCCGCTGCTGACCGGCGAGGTCACGGGACTTGAGGCCGACTACGACGGCACCGGCAGCTACACCGTCGTGCGCGGCTACGACCTCGGACACCGCATGCTGCGCCAGCGCCGGGTGGCCGCGTACCGCAACCAGAGCGCCTCCGACATCGCCCGCAAGCTGGCCGGCCTGGACGGCGTGCCGATCGGGAAGATCCAGTCGACCAAGACGGTCTACGAGTTCATCTCCCAGTCCAACATCACCGACTGGGACTTCCTGTCGCGCCTTGCCGACGAGAACGAGATGGTCATGTCCGTGGACGCGGACGGGAAGTTCCAGTTCGTGAAGCCCAAGTCGGCCTCCGGCGCGCCCTCGCCGAACACCGACGGCGACAAGAGCCCGTTCGTCCTCCAGGCCGGGCACGACATCCTGCGGCTGCGGGCCGCGGTCACGGCCGCCGACCAGGTGGGCAAGGTCGAGTCGCGCGGCTGGGACGTGACGACGAAGAAGAAGCTCACCGCCACCGCGCCCGCGAAGGACAACCCGGGTATCACGATCGGCACCACACCGGGCGCGGCGGCCGGGAAGTTCAAGACGGCCAAGCTGGTCGAGACGGGTACGCCCTACGACAAGCAGAGCGAGGTGAAGTTCGCCGCCGACGCCCTCGCCGACGACGTCACCGGGTCGTTCGCCGAGCTGGAGGTCGTCGCGCGCGGAAATCCCAAGCTGCGCCCGGGAGTTCCGGTCGCGCTCGCGGATGTCGGCGTGCCCTTCGAGGGCAAGTACACGGTCACCTCGGTGCGCCACGTGTTCGGTGACGGCAAGCACTACGAGGCGTGGGTGACGGTCAGCGGCCGGCAGTGGCGGTCGCTGTACGGTCTCGCCTCGGGCGGCGCGGACACCTCGCCGCGGCTGCCGAGTGTGGCCAACGCGCTGGTGACCGACGTCAACGACCCGCTCAAGCAGGGCCGGGTCAGGCTGCAGTTCCCGTGGCTGGACGACACCTACGTCAGCGACTGGACGCGGACCGTGCAGATGGGCGGCCTGGGCGGCGGCGGGATCTTCCCGCTGGACGTCAACGACGAGGTGCTGGTCGCCTTCGACCGGGGCGCGCTCGACCATCCGTTCGTCATCGGCGGGCTCTACAACGGCCGGGACAAACCGACCGTCGTCAGCGATGTGCCGCTGCACGACACCGTGCGCAAGAAGGCGAGCCGGCACACCGTCTCCGACCGGGACGGCAACCGGCTCGACCTGCTCAGCCAGAAGACCGGCATGCGCAAGCAGGGCGTCCGGCTGACCTCCGGCGACAAGATGCTGACCGTCTTCCTGGACCGGACGAAGACCGAGATCACCGTGGACAGCAAGGGCTCGGTCACGATCAAGGGCAGCCGGTCGGTGTCGGTGGAGGCCGGCACAGACCTCACGTTGAGCGCCCGGCGCGCGCTGACCATCAAGAGCGGCGGCCCGCTCAACATCCAGGGCGGCGGCGTGGTCAACATGCGGTCCGCGGGCGTGATCGGCCTGAACGCGGCCGGCGCCCTGAACCTGAACGCGCTGGGTGCCGCGAGCCTCACCGGTGTGGGCACCGTGCAGGTCACCTCGGCCGTCAACACGACGATCAAGGCGCCGACCACCATGGTCATGTCCCCGGTGTTCGGGGTCACCACCATCCCCGTGCCGATGGTTCCGTGAGCCGTTTCCCTGGAAGGCAGGTGTGTTTCTGATGGCCGAGCAGTTCGTCGGTTCCGGCTGGTCGTTCCCGCTACGCATCGGGCCGACCGGCGGGATCGCGCTGGTCAGCGGGGAGCGGGAGGTCGAGGAGGCGATCCGGCTGGTGCTTTCGACCTCGCCGGGCGAGCGGCCGATGCGGCCCGACTTCGGCTGCGCGATCCACGACCTGGTGTTCGCGCCGGTCAACGAGCAGACCGCGGGCCGCATCCAGCACGAGGTGCACATCAGCCTGGACCGCTGGGAGCCGCGGATCGAGGTCGAGGACGTCGAGGTCACGGCCGGCGGCGACCAGAGCGTGCTGTACATCGACGTCCGCTACTCGATCCGCGGCACCAACAACCCGCGCAGCCTGGTCTTCCCGTTCTACGTCATTCCGTCCCACGAGGAGCCCGACGCCGGCCCCGGCGCGGGCAACTCCCTTGAAAGCGACCGCTGATGGCCCTGCCCTCACCCAACCTCGACGACCGCCGCTTCCAGCAGTTCGTCGACGACGCCAAGCGCTACATCCAGCAGCGCGCCCCGGAGTGGACCGACCACAACGTCTCCGACCCGGGCGTCACCCTCGTCGAGACGGTCGCCCACATGGCCGACCAGATCGTCTACCGGCTCAACCGGGTGCCGGAGAAGAACCATCTGGCGTTCCTGGACCTGGTCGGGATCACCCTGTTCCCGCCGTCCGCCGCGCGCACGGACGTGACGTTCTGGCTGTCGGCGCCGCAGGAGGAGGCGATCCCCGTGCCGGTGGGCACCGAGGTGGCCACCATGCGGACCGAGAACGAGGAGGCGGTCGTCTTCGCCACCGAGCGCCAACTGACGGTCGTGCCATGTGAGTTGAGCCATCTGCTGGTGCAGCACCGGGGTGAGCCGGCGGTGGACCGGACGCCGGACCTGGCCATCGAGGACAGGGACCTGCTCTGCTTCTCCGAGTCCCCCGACCCGGGTGACTGCATGCTGCTGGGCCTGACCAACGCGGTGCCGCACTGCGCGGTCGCCCTCGACCTGGACAGCCGGGTGGACGGCGTCGGCGTGGACCCGCGGCAGCCGCCGCTGGTGTGGGAGGCGTGGACCGCGGACGGCTGGCAGCTGTGCGAGGTCGACCGGGACGGCACCGGTGGGCTCAACCGGCCCGGCGAGGTGATCCTGCACATCCCCAGTGGCCACGTCCTGTCGCGCAACGCGGGGCAGGAGGCCGGCTGGCTGCGCTGCCGGGTCATCGAACCCGGCCCCGGCCAGCCCTTCTACACCACCTCCCCCACCCTCCGCGCCGCCGAGGCCTTCACCATCGGCGGCACCACCGCGGTCGTACACGCCGAAGCGGTCTACGACGAGGCGCTCGGCGAGTCCACCGGGCTGCCGGGGCAGCGGCTGCGGCTGGCGCACGCGCCCGTGGTCGGCGACGACCCGCCGGTGCTGCTGCAGACCGCCGAGCACGACGGCTGGACGGACTGGCGGGTCGTGCCGCACTTCGCGGACTCGGGTCCTGGCGACCGGCACATCACCGTCGACGCGACCAGCGGCGAGATAGCCTTCGGACCCGCCGTGCGCGAACCCGACGGCAGCCTCCGGCAGTACGGCACGGTCGCCCCCAAGGGCTCGCCGATCCGGGCCCGCCGCTACCGCACCGGCGGCGGCCGTTCGGGCAACGTGGCGCGCGGGGCCGTACAGATCCTGCGCACCTCCATCCCGTACGTCTCCGAGGTCGTCAACCGCGAGGCCGCGCGCGGCGGAGTGGACGGCGAGACGGTCCAGGAGGCCAAGGTCCGGGCGCCGATCACCCTGCGCGCCCAGGAACGGGCCGTGACGCTCCGGGACTACGAGGAGCTGGCCCGCCGGGCGGCTCCCGAGACCGCGCGCATCACCTGCCTGGAGGGCGCTGAGGGCGAGCACGGGGCCTACGCGGTACGGGTGTTGGTGGTACCGCAGGCGGTGGCAGACCCCGGTGGCCGACTGCGCTTCGAGCAACTGGTCCCCGGGGACGCCCTGTTGGACCGCATCACCCGGCACCTCGACGAACGACGCCTGATCGGCACGAGGTTGGCGGTCGGGCCGCCGTACTACCAGGGGGTGACCGTCGTGGCCACCGTGCACGCCTTCCGGGGCGTCGACACCGACAAGGTGCGCCGCGACGCCCACGACGCCCTGTACCGGCACCTCGATCCGCTCACCGGCGGGTCGAACGGCACGGGTTGGCCCTTCGGGCGGCCCGTGCAGTCCGGCGAGGTGTTCGCGGTGCTGCAACGCGTGCCGGGCGTGGAGCTGGTCGACGAGGTGGTCCTGCACCCGGCCGACCCGCTGACCGGCAAGCGCGGTGAGGCGACGGACCGGATCGATCTGTCCGCGCCCTCGCTGGTGTTCTCGTTCGACCATCGCGTGCGGGTGATCGGGGACGGCAACTGATGAGAGGTTCCATAGACGGCCTCGAATCCTCGGCGCCGATCGGCATGATGCTGCCGGCCGTGTTCGCCGACGACGACCTCGCACAGCGCTTCGTCGGCGGCCTCGACGAGGTGGTGGCACCGATCCACGGCGTCCTCGACTGCCTCGACACGTACTTCCGACCGTCCCTCGCGCCGCTCGACTTCACCCAGTGGCTGGGCAGTTGGGTCGGCGCGGAGACCGACGGAAGCGAACCAGAGGCACTGCTGCGGACCGCCGTAGCCGCTGCCGCCTACCTGCACCGGGTGCGCGGCACCGTGCGCGGGCTGGCCGAGGCGGTACGCCTGGCGTTCGGCGTCACCCCGGAGATCACGGAGAGCGGGGCGGCGGCCTGGAGCGCGCGCCCCCTGGGCCCGGTCCCGGGCGAAGCGCGCCCCCGCCTCCACGTCCATCTACGCCTGCCTTCCCCCACCCCTGCGGACCACCACCGCCTGGACGCCCTCGTGGCGGCCGCCCGCCCCGCCCACATGCCGTACACGGTCCAAGTGACCGCAGGCGACCCCGCCGAAAGGACCCCGCAGACATGACGACCACCCAGAACTGCGCCGAATGCGGCACCCGCGCGGAACCGGGCCAGTCGTTCTGCGACGCCTGCGGGGCTGTGCTGAGCTGGACGGACCGGGCCAGCGCGAGTGCGACTGCCTCCGGCGGAGGTGCGGGGGCCTCCGGCGGAGGTGCAGGTGCAGGTGCCTCCGGCAGGAACGCGGGGGCCTCCGGCCAGGGCTCGGACGGCTCCGGCGGAAGTGCGAACGCCTCCGGCGGCAGCGCGGGGGCCTCCGGCAGGGGCGCGGACGGCTCCGGCGGGAACGCGGGCGGATTCGACAGCGGCGACGGCTTCGGCCGGAACGCGGCTGCGTCCGGCAACGGCGCGAACGGTTCTGGCGCGGCTGCGGACGCATCAGGCGGAGCCGCTAGTGGCTTCGGCGGGAGCGCTGGGGCCGCTGGCCAGGGTTCGGGGGGCTTCGGCCGCGGCTCACATTCAACTGGCAGGAGCACGAGCGCCGTTGGCGGAGGCTCAGACGGCTCCGGCAGGAACTCGGACGGCTTCGGTCAAGACGCTGACGGCTCCGGCGGGAACTCGGACGGCTTCGGCCAGGGCTCGGGGGGCTCCGGCGGGGTTGCCGACGGCTCGGGCCGTGGGTCGGATGAGGGGGCCTTCGTCACGTCCTCCGCAGGGGCCGGCTCCTCTGCCGGGGCGGGCGGGGCGGTTGCCGCCGGCTCTGGGGCGGGTGGTTCGTCGGCCCGTGGGTCCGGGGATCCCGGTTGGGACGCCTTCGGTCAGTCGGATGGGGGTGCGGGACTGGTTCGTAGTGCGCGGGAGGATCTGTTGGCCTCCCGTACGACGACCCCTGCGGCCGATGCGGACGCCCCGGGGGCTCCGAGCGCTTCCACCGGCGGGGCGGCCACCGCCAACCCGTCTCCCTCTGCCTCTTACTCCGACAACCCGTCCTCCTCCGCCCCGCCCATGGACGACGACACCATCCCCAACGACCCCGTCCCCGCCACGACGGGGACGACTCCGAACCGCACTGTCTTCCCGGACGCCCCGGCCCCCGCCGACCCCGCGTACCACGACGACATGGCCCACCGTGCGCGGCAGTTGCTCGTGCCGGTCAATGATCCGGTGCCCCGGCCGGTGGCGGAGCCCGCCGTCGCGCCGGTGCTGCCCGGGCGGCCGGCGCCGCAGCGGCCGCAGACCGTGCGGGCGCCGGGTGAGGAGCTCGGGGCGGACGGGGGGACGCCGTGTCCCTGGTGTGCCACGCGGAACCGGCCCGAGCGGCACTACTGCGCGCGGTGCGCGATGCCGATGGCCGGCGAGGGGCAGGCACCGGGCCGACTCCCTTGGTGGCGGCGGCTGTTGGGCTTCCGGAACCGGGAGACCCCGTGGGCCGGCGACCGCCCCAGGCTGCGCCGCGCCTTCGACCGCGTCCTGACCTGGCTGACCGCCGCGGTCGTGCTGACCCTGGTGATCTGGCTGGCGTTCAGCATCCCCAAGGGCGTCCAGGCCACCCGCGACCACTTCGCCAAGCGCGCGCAGGTGGCCCCCGACAGCGTCAGCGCGTCCCGGTCCTACCCGGGCCACAAGCCGGCGTTGGCCTTCGACAAGCTCAACGACACCTGGTGGGGTCCGGGAGTGTCGGAGTCGGGTCGCGGCGAGTGGATCGAGGTGAAGTTCGAGGAACCGACCCGCCTGCTCGACCTGCTCATCACGCCCGGCGTCTCCGCCCGCGCCGACCAGATCTCCCAGTCGGCCCTGCCGCACCGCATCGAGGCCACCATCACCCTGGCCAACGGCAAGACGGCCAAGCGTGAACTCACCCTCGACCAGGGCGCCGGCGCCCAGCGCCGGGCCTTCCGCGTCGGCGAGGTCACCAAGGTCCGCTTCACGATCGAGTCGGCGTACCTGATCTCCGGAACCAAGCAGGTCGCCATCGCCGAAATAGAGTTCTTCGGCCCGTCGAACGCGAACTCCGGCTGATACAAGCAGCCGAATTACGGGGGCAATTCGTGACGGCGGCGTGTGGATAGTTTCACACCCGCCGTCCGGGCCACGGAACGCTTGCGATGACCCCTGGCGTGACGTAATTACATGAATCATGAACCTGTTCACCCGTGCTGCGTCCCTGCGCCGCCCGGCATCCCCCACGGATTCCCCCCACCAGTCCCCCCAGCACCCCCAGTCCGGCCATTCTTCGCAACAGTCCCCCCAACCCCCGCTCCAGCCCCCGGCGTTCGCGCCCTCCGCCCCTGACCCCGGCCTGGCGGGCCTGACCGGGGACTGGCTGATCGACCCCGCGCACAGCCGTATCGGCTTCTCCGTCCGGCACGCCCTGGTCACGACCGTGCGCGGGGCTTTCACGGAGTACGACAGCCGGCTCCACCTCGACGGCGTCGACCCCTCCCGCTCACGCGCCGAGATCGTCCTGTCGACCGCGTCCGTCGACACCGGCGTGGAACAGCGCGACGCCCATCTGATCGGCCGTGACTTCCTGGACGCCAGGAATTACCCGCAGATGCGCTTCGTCAGTACGACGGTTCGGCTCACGGGCAATGACGTCTACCGCATGACCGGCGACCTCACCATCAAGAACCGCACCCGTCCCGTGGACCTGGAACTCACCTACATAGGACACGTCACCGACCCCTTCGGATACGACCGGGTGGGATTCGACGGCACGACCACCATCAACCGTTCCGAATGGGGCCTGGCCTACAACGCCCGGCTCGCGGAGGGCGGCGCGATGGTGAGCGAGAAGGTCCGGCTCCAGTTCGACATCGCCGCCATCCGGACCGTACCCAACGACTGAGCTCAACTCGTGGGCGCGGAAAGGTCGTAGACCACCGTCGAGCCCACGGTCCGCGGGGTGAACGTCGTCGTCACCCAGGAGGAGATCCGCGATCCGGTGGTGTCGGCGCCGTCGCGGGCGAAGCCGCCCTCTTCGCCGCCCTGGGCCACGAAGTAGTGGATCTCCCCGTCGGCGACGTACTGCTTGAACCGGGCGAGCGTCGGCGCCGGGTCGCCGCCGCTGAAGCCGCCGATGGGCATGACCGGTTCGCCGGTGGCGAGTTGCAGCCAGGTCTGATTGTCCGAGGCGACGGTCGCGGCCACCCAGGTGTAGTCCTGGGCGTTCTCGACCAGGACGGAGCGGAGTTGAGGCGTGACCGCTTCGACGCCTCCCAGCCTGTTGCCGCCGCCCTTGCCCGCACCGGCCGCCGCGCCACCGGTGGGCCCGCCGTGTCCCTGTGCGTCGGCCGTCGAGGCGGGGCCCGCGAGCGGGGTCTGCCCGGTGTGGGCCATGGTGACCGTGGCCCAGGTGTAGGAGGCGGGTCCGGCGAGTACGGCCGCCAGCGCGAGCCCCGTCGCCCCGAGGGCCAGGCGGCGCGGAAGGAGCCGCGCGAGCGCCGTCCCGGCCGCCGCCAGCACCCCAACGACCAGTACCGGCCAGCGTAGTTGGGAGGTCCAGCCGTCCGCGCGGCCGAGCAGTACGAACGCCCATGCCGCCGTCGCCGCGACCGTCACCGCCAGGACCACCGCCGGGACGGCGCGGTCTCGCAGGCGCCAGAGCAGGACCGTACCCATGGCGACCAGGGCGGCGACGTACGGCGCCAGCGCGACGGTGTAGTACTCGTGGAAGATCCCGGACATGAGGCTGAACGTCACCGCGGTGCACACCAAGGCGCCGCCCCAGGCCAGAACTCCCGCGCGGTGCAGGTCGGTTCGGGCGGCCCGGCGGGTGATCACCAGTGCGGTCACGAGAAGGATCAGTGCGGCGGGCAGCAGCCAGGAGATCTGGCCGCCCAGCGCGCTGTCGAACATGCGGGTGATGCCGCCCTCGCCCCCATGGCCGCCGGCGCCGCCTCCCCCCGCGCCACCTCCTCCGGGCACGCTGCCCCCTCCAGGCACGCCGCTCGGGACCGAACTCCCCCCGCTCGGCCCGCCCTTGCTCTCGTCGCCGGTGATGCGACCGAGCCCGTTGTAGCCGAGGGTCAGGTCCAGGAAGCTGTTGTTCGTGGAACCGCCCACGTACGGGCGGGAGTCGGCGGGCCACAGTTCGACGAGGGCCACCCACCAGCCGGCGCTGGCCACGATCGCGGCCCCGGCCAGCAGGACATGGCCGATCCGCCTGGTCAACGGCAGTGCCGCGCAGACCAGGTAGACCAGCGTCAGCGCCGGCAGGATCAGCCACGCCTGGAGGGTCTTGACCAGGAAGGCGAGACCGAAGCAGACCCCGGTGAGCACCATCCAGCGGGCCGCCCGGTGCCCTTCCAGGGCGCGTTGGAAGCAGTACAGCGCGCACACCATGAGCAGGGCCAGCAGCGCGTCGGGGTTGTTGAAGCGGAACATCAGCGCCGCGACCGGGGTCAGCGCCAGCAGCGCCCCGGCCAGCAGCCCGGCGGCCGGTCCGTACAGTCGCCGTACCGCCGCGTACAGCACCCCGACGGTGGCGACGCCCATCAGCGCCTCGGGGGCGAGGATCTGCCAGGACCCGACTCCGAAGAGCCGTACGGAGAGGTCCATGGGCCACAGTGCGACCGGCGGTTTGTCGACGGTGATCGAGTTCCCGGCGTCCGACGCTCCGAAGAACGCGGCCTTCCAGCTCTCGCCACCCGCCTGCACGGCCGCCGAGTAGAACTCGTTCCCGTAGCCCGACGCACCCAGATCCCAGAAGAAGGCAACCGCCGCGACGATCAACAGAGCCCAGAAGGCGGGTCGTTCCCATGGAGGGCTGTCGGCACGACCGGTGACCGCAGCCGTTCGAGGTGGCACTGGTCCCTCAAGAACAGAGGGGTTGAGCGTGGTCATGTGTCTCCTTGTGGGGGGACCGCGGGGACGTGGGAGTCCCTCCTTGGCGCGGCCGTCACCCTGCACGGCGGACTTCTCAGCCCGCTCTCAGCGCCGGGCCTGGGTGAGACGCCCGAGCGGGTCTCCCGTAGGGCCGCGCAGTACCGCTGACCAGGTGAAACAACGGGCCCCAGGAGGCGCCGACACCTCGGCGCGCCGCTCCCCACCCGCACCCCGGGCCCGTACATCTCAGGCGAATCTCAGATTCGGGCGGTGTGATGTCCCGGTGACTCCACGCCCTACGGACCCCGCCGCCACGGCGCTCCCCCTGGTCCGCCCCGACGGCACGCGTGTCCGGGTGCTCGTGGTCGACGACGAGCCGGATCTCACCGAGGTGCTGTGCGGCGCGCTGGCCTACGAGGGCTATCACGCGCGTCCCGCCGCGGACCGGGCGACGGCGGTGCGGGCCACGGCCGAGTTCCGGCCGGACGCGGTCATCCTGGACGTGATGCTGCCCGACGCCGACGGTCTCACCGTGCTGCGCGAGATCCGCGCCGAACTCCCCACCGTGTGCGTGCTGTTCCTCACCGCGCGGGACGCGGTCGAGGACCGGGTCGCCGGGATCCGGGCGGGCGGCGACGACTACGTCACCAAGCCGTTCAGCCTGGACGAGGTGACCGCCCGGCTGCACGGCCTGCTGCGCCGGGCCGGAATGGCACGCCGGAGCGAGGGCGAGACCGCGCTGACCGTCGGCGACCTGGTGCTCGACGAGGAAGCCCACGAAGTCACCCGGGCCGGCGAGGTCATCGCTCTGTCCCCCACGGAGTACGCGCTGCTGCGGCTGCTGATGAACCATCCACGCCAGGTGCTCAGCAAGACGCTGATCCTGGAGCGGATCTGGTCCTACGACTACGGCCACCACGCGCACGTGGTCGAGCTGTACATCTCGTATCTGCGCAAGAAGGTGGACGCCGGCCGGTCACCCATGATCCACACCGTGCGCGGTGTCGGGTACGTCCTCAAGCCCCCCACCTCATGAACGCGACGGTCCGATGAACGCTGCGACGCGTGCCCGCCTGAACCGGCTGCGCCCCCGCACCCTGCGCGCCAAGCTCACCTGGGGCCTCGTCGTGCTGCTCGCGCTGAGCTGCGCGACCGTCGGCGTGACGAGCGTTCTCGCCCTGCGCAGCTATCTCACCGACCAACTCGATCACCAACTGGCCGACTCCGGCTGCCTGTTCCCCTCCTCGCTACGGCAGTCCGCGGACGCCCAGCAGCAGCTCGGCGGGGACATCGACTACGGCGACCTGGCCGCCCGCTGGCGTGCCGACACCCGTGGGCAGAGCATCGGCACCTTCGGCGCGCGTCTGAACGACGGAGTGGTCAGCGATGCCGCCGTCGTCCGGGCCGACCGGGGCACCGCCGTCACCCTCGACACGGCCGACGCGGCGACGCTGAACGCCCTCCCCACCGACGGAAAGGCCCACAGCGTCACGTTCTCGACCCTGGGCGCCTACCGCGTGTACGCCTGCGCGGGAAAGGACGACGACCTCCTGGTCAGCGGCCTGCCGCTGGCGCCGCTCCAGGAGACGGTGCGGCGGCTGGCGCTGGTCTGTTCCGTGGTCTTCGGCGGGGCGTTGGTGATCACCGGGGTCGCCGGCGCCCTGTGGGTACGCCACTCGCTGCACCCCCTGCGCCGGGTGACGGACACCGCGGCGGCCGTCGCCGCGCTGAAGCTGGACAGCGGCGAGGTGACCCTGCCGGGGCCGACGGCTGCGGGCGATCCGCACAGCGAGGCCGGTCAGGTGGCCGCCGCGCTCGACCGCATGCTCGGCCACGTCCAGGAGGCGCTGGCCAAACGCCACACCAGCGAGGAGCGGCTACGGAGCTTCGCCGCCGACGCCAGCCATGAACTGCGTACCCCTGTCGCCTCGATCCGTGGCCACGCCGAACTCGCCCTGCGCCACCCCGGACCGGTCCCCGCCAAGGTCGAGCGGGCCCTGGACCGGGTGGCCGCCGAGGCGGCACGGATGAGTGCGATGGTCGACGACCTGCTGCTGCTCGCCCGCCTCGACGCCGGCCGCCCCCTCCAGCGGGAACGGGTCGACGTGACCCGCCTGGTCATCGACTGCACCGATGACGCCCGAGCGGCGAGCCCCGACCACGACTGGGTCCTGGACCTGCCCGAGACGCCCGTCACCGTCACCGGCGACGCCCACCGCCTGGCGCAGGTACTGACCAACCTCCTGGCCAACGCCCGGCTGCACACCCCGGCGGGCACCCTGGTGACCGTCCGCGTGGCGCGGAGCGAGCCGGGGCGGTGCAGGGTGTCCGTCGCGGACGACGGCCCCGGGATTCCGTCCGAGCTCCGCCCGACGCTCTTCGAACGCTTCACCCGTGCCGACCGCCGCCACCCCGGCACGGGGACGCGCGGTGCGGGCGCCGGGCTCGGGCTGTCCATCGCGGCGGCCGTCGTGGCCGCCCACGAGGGCACCCTGACCTTCGAGAGCGTCCCGGGTTCGACGGTGTTCACGGTGCTGCTGCCTGAGATTCCTCTTTAAAAGAGGCCGAAGGGCCCGTATCCGGCCTGGTCTGAGAGGGAACTGAGAGGTCCGCTGAGGAAGGTGGGGGCAGACCGTCGTCAGCTCCCGAGGAGTCCCATGAGCAGCGTTCAAAGCCATGCAGCGTCTGCGACCGACCTGCCTGCTCGGTACGTCCACGTGGAACACGTCATGGGCACCGTGGTCTCCGTCGACCTGCGCGACTGCGACCCGAAGGAGGCCGCGGCGGGCGCCGCCAGTGCGGTGCGCTGGCTGCACGAGGTCGACGCTCTCTTCAGCACGTACCGGCCGGACAGCGCCATTTCCCGTATCGACCGCGGGGAGTTGTCGCCGGAGAACGCGGGCGCCGAGGTGACCTGGGTGCTCGAAAGGTGCGCGGAGATTCGCCGTGCCACGAACGGGTACTTCGACGCCTGGGCCAGGGGCACCCTGGACCCGTCCGCCCTGGTGAAGGGCTGGTCGGTGCAGCGGGCCGCGGACGCCTTGGTGGCCCGGGGCATCACCGACCTCTGTCTGACGGCCGGCGGCGATGTCGTCAGCCGGGGCAACCGGGCGAGTGGGGGAAGTAGCGGGAGCAGCGGGAGCCGGGGAGATCGCCAGGACGGTCTGCCCTGGCGGATCGGCATCCAACACCCCAAGGATCGCGGCGCGTTGGCCGCCGTGGTGCACGCCACCGACCTCGCGGTGGCGACCTCGGGGGCGTACGAGCGCGGCGAGCACATCGTCGATCCCCACACGCGCACCGCCCCCACCGGGCTGCTGTCCGTCACCGTCTGCGGCCCCGACCTGGGCACCGCGGACGCGTACGCGACGGCAGCCTTCGCCATGGGACGCGGGGCAGCCGACTGGACACTGACCCTCGACGGATACGAGGCGATGACGGTCCTGGACGACGAACGCGTGTTTCTCACCCCGGGCTTCCCCCTGGCCGACCCCGCGGAGGAGTCACGATGACCGCACCCCACCTCTCCCGGCAGCCCCCGCCGAAGCCGCCCGTCCGCCCGCGCAACTGGCCCCCGCCGTCCGTTCCCCCGTCGTCCCGGCACGTCGTGCGGATGCCCCACAGGTTCCCGGCCCCCCGCCGCCCGCTCGCCGTCGACGCCCTGGCCGCTGCCGCCGGTCTCGGCCTGGGCATCTCCCTCGCCCTGGGCATCAGCTCCCAGACCGTCAGCGCGCTGCACGCCCCGGGCGGCATCGCCACCGCGCTCGGCCGCGTCACCGGAATGCTCAGCGGTTACGCCATGGTCGTCATCGTCCTGCTCTCGGCCCGCATCCCGCCCCTCGAACGCGCCCTGGGCCAGGACCGGTTGATCGTCTGGCACCGCCGCCTCGCCCCCTGGGGCCTGTACCTGCTCCTGGCCCACGCCGTACTGATCACCGTCGGCTACGCACGCGCGGCGAAGACAGGCCTCCTCGCGGAGATCGGCCAACTCCTGTGGAGCTACGCGGGCATCCTGTCGGCCACCGTCGGCAGCGCCCTCCTGCTGGCCGCCGGGGTCACCTCCTACCGGCGGGCGCGACGCCGGATGAAGTACGAGACCTGGTGGGCCGTCCACCTCTACACCTACCTGGGCCTCGGCCTCTCCTTCATCCACCAGATCGACACGGGCGCCCCGTTCGTGGGGCACCCCCTGGCCACGACCTGGTGGACCTCGCTGTGGGTGGGCGCCCTGGTCGTCGTACTCACCTTCCGAGTCGGTCTCCCGCTGTACCGATCCGTCCGGCACGACCTGCGAGTAGCCCAGATATCACCGGCAGGGCCCAACACCTGGTCCATCGTCCTCAGCGGCCGGCACCTGGAGAAACTGCCCACGGCCGGCGGCCAGTTCATGATGTGGCGGTTCCTGCGCCGCGAGTTGTGGTGGCAGGCCCACCCCTACTCCCTCTCGGCCACTCCCCAGGCGGGCCATCTCCGCATCACGGTCAAGGAGTTGGGCGACCACAGCACGGCCCTGTCCTGTCTGACCCCCGGCACCAGGGTGGCGTTCGAGGGCCCGTACGGCGTCTTCACCGCCGACGCACGACAGTCCCGGAACGTCCTGCTCGTCGGCGCCGGCGTGGGTGCGACCCCGATCCGGGCCCTCCTGGACGACCTGCCCCGGGACACCCACGTGGTCGTCCTGCTGCGCGGCACCCGCCCCGAAGACATAGCCCACCTGGACGAGTTCGAGCGCCTGGTCACCAAACGCCGAGGCCTGCTCCACACCCTGACCGGCCCGCGGCACACCCTCCGCCTGGACGCCCCCTCCCTCCACACCCTGGTCCCCGACATCGCCGGCCGGGACGTCTTCGTCTGCGGCCCCGACGAGTTCACCCGCAGGGTCGTCACCGCCGCGCGTGACGCCGGGGTGCCGGCGGCCCACATCCACCACGAGGACTTCACGTTCTGACGTTCCGACGTCCCGACCGCCCTTCCCCCTGGAGAACCCCATGCGACGAGCCCCGATCGTCCTGGTCACGACCGTCATCGGCACCACCGGCGTGCTGATGTTCAAGCCCCACGAGATCACCCCGTCGGTCGCGTCATCCTCCTCGTCGTCGTCCTCGTCCTCGTCGAGCCAGGACGCGACCGTCTCGAAGAGCGGCTCCACCACGACCGCCACCGGCTCCGCCATCAGCACCCAGTTCGGCGACACCCAGGTCCAGGTGACCATCAAGGCCGGCAAGATCACCGACGTGAAAACGGTCCAACTCCCCGGCAACGAGCCCCAGTCCGTACAGATCAGCAACGCCGCCGTACCCACCCTCCGAGAAAGCGCCCTGTCGAAACAGAGCGCCGCGATCGACTCGGTCAGCGGCGCGACCATCACCAGCCAGAGCTACGCCGCGTCCCTCCAGTCCGCCCTCGACAAGGCGGGCTTCAAGGCGGCGGACGGCTCCACGGCTCCGACGACGACACCGACGGAGTCGGAGGAGCACGGGCATGGGGGCGGGTTCGGGGATCGCGGGGGCTTCGGCTAGGCCGCCTGGCGCCCATCTCCCGTCTTTCGCAAGGAAGTTGAGCGGCAGGCCGGTCCCCCAAGAATCGGCAAAGGATGCATCGCCCATGCCAGGGGCACTTACCTTTTGATCTTCCTTGGCGTTATTTGTCACCTTTAAGCGCCAGGTAACTTCACAGGGTCATCACAGGTGTGATGCGTCATCACAGAGTGCAACGGGGGGAATCGCCATGCTTCGTAAGCCTGTGCTCAGAAAGCCTTTATCCCGGAAGCCCGGAGTCCGAAGACACAGCCGCTCCTGGTCCGCGGGAGGCACTCGCTGGGTAGCGGGCACCGTGTCCCTGGCCCTGACCTTCGCGATGCTCGACGGCGCGTACGCCGCGGCCGCTCCCGCCCCCGCGCAGGCAGGCGCCGAGGCCCCACGGAAGGCCGCGGCCACGCAGGCCGCGGACATCCCGTCCGCACGCGTGGCGGCCCGGCTGTCCGGCAAGCGGGTGGAGGCCCTGTCCGAGCGCACGGAGACCTCCACGACCTGGGTGAACAAGGACGGTTCACTCACCACGGAACTCACCGCCGGCCCCGTCCGGTTCAAGGACGAGGCCACCGGAAAGTGGCGCACCGTCGACCTCGACCTGGCTCGGACGGCGGACGGGACGGTCGAGCCCAAGGCGCATCCGGACGGGCTGCGACTGGCGGGCAGCACCGGGACTCCGGCCACGTCATGGAAGGCCGCACGCAAGGCCAAGGCCACGAACCTGGTGACACTGGGCGCAGGCGACCGGCAGATCACCCTCCAGTGGAAGGGCGGCCTGCCGAAACCGAAGCTGAAGGGGACGCGCGCCGAGTACGTCAACGCCGTTCCCGGCGCGGACGTGGTCGTGGAGGCCACCCGGACGGGCTTCGAGCAGTTCGTCCAGATCAACGAGCGCCCCGATACGGGCGGTTACTCCTACACGCTGCCCTTGAAGGCCAAGGGACTCAAGGCCAGGCAGCTGCCCAACGGCAGCGTCCTGTTCACGGACGGCAAGAACAGAAAACGGGCTGTCATGCCCGCGCCAACCATGTGGGACGCCTCCGTCGACAAGCGGTCCGGAGAGCACACCCGCAAGGCGAAGGTCGGCTTGAAGGTGGTGCGGAAGGGTTCCTCCGTCGACCTGGTCGTCACCCCGGACGCGAAGTTCCTCGCCGACCCGGACACCACCTACCCGGTCACCGTCGACCCGTCCACCTCCGCGTTGTCCAACGTCTTCGACACCTACGTGCAGCAGGGCGAGACCGTCGACTGGTCCACCGACACCGAACTCGACCTGGGCAACCCCGGCACCACGAACTCCAACGGCACCCCGCGCACCGCGCGCTCCTTCATCTCCTGGAACACCACCCCGATCCAGGACGCCCTGGTCTCCAGCGCCAAGCTGAGCCTGTGGAACTTCCACTCGGGCAACATCGACTGCAAGCCCTACCCGTGGGAGGTGTGGTCGACCGACGCGGCCTCGACCTCCTCGCGCTGGACCGCGCAGCCGTCGTGGATCGCCTCGAAGGCCACTTCCACCGAGACCACCGGCAGCCCCGAGTGCACCGCCCAGCCGGACGGCTGGATCAACGCGGATGTGAGCACGCTGGTGCAGGAGTGGGCGTCGGCCAGGGCCACCAGCAGCCACATGGGCCTGCGCGCCAGTGCCGAGTCGGTGCTCGCCCAGTGGAAGCGGGTCAACTCCGCCAACGCCGCCACCAACCCGCCCAAGCTGACCGTCACCTACAACTACCGGCCCAAGACCGGCACCGACCGGCAGGCGGGCCCGCCGTTCTTCAAGGGCACCGACGGCGCCTGGTACGTCAACACGACCACGCCGACGCTGCGTGACACCTTCACCGACGTCAACAACGACACGGTCGACGGCACCTTCGAGATCGACGACGCGGCCACCGGCACACAGGTCGGCAGCTACCTGGTGTCGCCGTACGTGCCCAGCGGGCAGCCCGCGTCGGTGACCGTGCCGGCCGGGGTGCTGCAGAACGGCAAGACGTACAAGTTCCGCACCAACCCCTACGACGGCACGCACTACAACAACGCGTGGTCGGCGTACGAGACCTTCACGGTCGACACCTCCGCCCCCTCGGCGCCGGCCTCGGTGACCTCCACCGACTATCCGGCCGCCCAATGGGTCAAGGGCGTCGGCCAGTCGGGCGTGTTCACCGTCACTCCGCCTTCCGGCGACCAGAACGGCGTCGAGTGGTCCCTCGACGGCGTCAGCTGGACCACCGTGCCCACCGGCGGCTCCACGAATCCGGTGAAGCTCACCATCACCCCCGACACCGCGGGTACCAACATCCTCTCGGTGCGCAGCACCGACAAGGCGGAGAACAAGTCCGACCCGGTCGTGTACACCTTCCACGTCGGACCGGGCGGCGTCACCAGCCCGCGCAGCGGCACCCGCACCGCGGCCCGGGTGCCGCTGACCGCAGAGGCGGACAGCGGCAAGTACTCCGGCGTCTCCTTCGACTGGCGGCGCGGCGACGCCGACGCGTGGACCCCGGTGCCCGCCACGGACGTGACCGTGGGCGGACAGCCCCTTCCCTCCTGGCCGGCCCCGCTCACCTCGGGCAAGAGCGCCAAGCTCACCTGGAACGCCACCTCGACGGTCAACCCCGACGGCGATGTCCAGTTGCGGGCCGACTTCACCGGCTCCGGGGCCTCGGCGTCGTCCGACCCGATCAGTGTCGTGGTGGACCGTGGCGCGGACGGCGCCGCCACCACGGACGTGGGCCCCGGCAAGCTCAACCTGCTCACCGGTGACTACGGTCTGTCCGCCACCGACGCCTCCTTCTTCGGCATGACGGTGGACCGGACGGCCTCCTCCCGGTCGCCCCAGGCGGGCTCCGACGACGACCAGGCGCCCATCTTCGGCAAGGAGTGGGTGTACGGCGCGGCGTCCGACCAGGTGGACACACCGTTCTCCTATCTGAGCAAGACCTCGGCCACCTCGCTGAGCGTCGTCACGGCCGGCGACGGCTCCGAGATCCGCTTCACCGCGACCGCGGACGGCAAGGGCTGGACGCCCGAGCCCGGCTCGGAGGACTACACGCTCACCGGTGCGTTCTCCGGCTCCGGCGGCTTCACCATCAAGAGCAGCGACGGCCAGGTCACCACCTTCGTCCGCACCACGTCGACCAGCACCACCTGGCAGGCGAGCACCTCGTACACCGACGGAGTCGCGGACTCCACCAACACGACCGTCTCCGAGCCGGTCACCGTCGGCGGTGTGCAGACCGCCCGGCCCAAGTACCTGATCGCGAACACCTCGGCCGTCCCGGCCGCGACCTGCCAGGCCGGCCCCTCGGCCAAGGGCTGCCGCGTACTGGAGTTCGTCTACGCGACCGCCACCACCGCGACGTCCTCGGCGGCCGGTGACGTGAAGGACCAGGTCTCGGCGATCCGGCTGTGGGCCACCGCGCCCGGGGCCGCGGCCGCGACCGCCACCAATGTGGCGGCCTTCCGGTACGACGGCTCCGGACACCTCACCGAGGCCTGGGATCCGCGGATCTCCCCGGCGCTCAAGACCACGTACGGCTACGACTCCGCGGGGCGTGTCACCGCCCAGACGCCTCCCGGGCAGCTGCCGTGGAGCTTCGCGTACGGTCAGGCGGGCTCCAACCCGGCGGCCGGCGCGGGCATGCTGCTGAAGGTGTCCCGTCCCACCCTCACGCCGGGCAGCGCCACCCAGACCAACGGCACCGGCGAGACGAACATCGTCTACGGCGTCCCGCTCAGCGGCGGCTCCGCACCGGAGGACCTCAGTGCGACGGCCACCGCGTCCTGGGGCCAGAGCGACCTGCCCACGGACGGCACCGCCGTCTTCCCGGTCGACCAGGTGCCCTCGGGCCACGACGGTCCGGCCCTCGGTTCCACGGGCTACCAGCGGGCGGCCATCCACTACCTGGACGCGTCCGGCCGCGAGGTCGACCTGGCCGTGCCCGGTCACCGCATCGGCGTCACGGAGTACGACGGGTTCGGGAACACCGTCCGCTCCCTGACCGCGGCCAACCGTGAACTGGCGCTCGGCGGCACCGCCGCGCAGCGCGACCGGCTCACGGGCCTGGGCATCAACGCCCTGTCGTCCGGCGAGCGCGCCCAACTCCTGTCCACCGTCTCCGTCCACAGCTCCGACGGTGTCCGCGAGACCGACACCTACGGCCCGCTGCACCAGGTCACGCTGGCGGCGAAGCTGGTCAGCGGCACCACCACGCTCGCCGCCGCGGGGAGCGCCCTCGCAGCGCGGACGCACACCGTCCAGGAGTACGACACGGGCCGCCCCACCGACGGGACGGCGACCGTCGAGGACCAGGTCACCAAGGTCACCGTGGGCGCGCAGCCGCGCTCCTGGCCGACCCTGCTGGCCGACCCCCGCGTCACCACCAACACCGTCGACTGGACGAAGGGCCAGCCCACCGGCACCACCCAGGACCCGGGCGGTCTGGGCCTCACCGCCGGGACCTCGTACGACAGCCAGAGCCGGGTCTCGGCCACGGCCCTGCCCGCATCGAGCGGGAGTGACGCCGGCACCACCAGAACCACCTACTACACCGGCAACGGCACAGGTACCTGCGGGAACCGGCCCGAATGGGCCGACCTGGTCTGCCAGACCGCGCCCGCGGCCGCGATCGGCGGCGGCGGCGGCAGCAACCCGACCGGCCGCCCCACCAAGACCTTCGAGTACGGCCTCTACGGCCAGGCCACGAAGGTGACCGAGACGGCCAACGGTGTCACCCGCACCACCACCTCCGGTTTCGACGCCGCGGGCCGGTCGACCACCCTCACCACCTCCGGCGGGCTGGGCGCCGCGGTGCCGGCGGGCACCACCACGTACGACTCCGCCACCGGTCTGCCGCTCAAGGACACCTCGACGGACGGCGGCACCGTCACCAAGGCGTACGACGCGCTCGGCCGGGACATCTCCTACACGGACGCCGACGGCGGCGCCACCACCACGTCCTACGACGCCCTGGACCGGCCGGTCACGGTGACCGACAGCGTCCCGTCCACGACCACCTACACCTACGACACGACGATCGACCCGCGGGGCCTGGTCACCTCGGTCGCCGACTCCGTGGCCGGGACGTTCGCGGCGCGCTACGACGCCGACGGCGCCGTCACCAGCCAGACGCTGCCCGGCGGTTACACCATGACCCAGACCGCCGACTCGACAGGTGCGATGACCAGCCGGGTCTACACCCGTACATCGGACGGCACCGTCCTGGTCTCCGACAGCGTCACCCTGACCGTGCACGGTCAGCGGGCCACGCACACCGGCACGCCCGGCATCACCGCGTCCCAGGCCTATGCCTATGACGCGGCGGGCCGCCTCACGCAGGTCCAGGACACCAGCACCGACGCCTACTGCACCACCCGCACCTACACCTACGACAAGAACAGCAACCGCAAGTCCCTGGCGAGCGCCACCGGGACGGTGGGCAACGACTGCACCACGTCGGGCGCCACCACGACGGCCTACAGCTACGACACCGCCGACCGGCTGGTGAACGCCGGCTATGTCTACGACGCCTTCGGCCGCACCACCAGCCGGCCCGGCGCCACGCTGGCCTACTTCACCAACGACATGATCCAGCAGCAGACCGCCGGCAGCAGGCGGCAGACCTGGAGCCTGGACTCCACACTGCGCCTGCGGTCCTGGACCACCGAGAGCAACTCCTCGGGCACCTGGACCCAGACCGGATCCAAGGTCAACCACTACGGCTCGGACGAGGACAGTCCCCGGTGGATCACCGAGGACACGGCCGGCACCGTCACCCGCAACATCGACGGCGCCGACGGCAACCTCGCCGCCACCACCACGAAGAACGGCGGCGTGGTCCTGCAACTGGCGAACCTGCACGGGGACATCACCCTGCAGCTGCCCGCCGACGCCTCGGTCGCGCCGACCGTCCTGGACGCCGACGAGTACGGCAACCCCAGAGCGGGCCAGTCGCCCACGCGATACGCGTGGCTGGGCGGCAAGCAGCGCTCCGACGAGACCGTCACCGGGCTCACCCTCATGGGAGCACGGCTCTACGACCCCACCACCGGCCGCTTCCTGTCCACCGACCCGGTCCACGGCGGCAGCGCCAACGCCTACGAATACGGCAACGGCGACCCCGTCAACAACTACGACCTCGACGGACGGTGCGGCAAGGCGTGTCACGAGGCCAAGGCGTGCTGGAGCCTGGGCTATTCGAACTGCCTGTTCGTGATGTACCTGTCCGGCATCCTGAGCTGGAACATCAAGGGCAACCACGGTCGGCGCAACGCCATCAGGCACTTCATCTGGCAGGCCAGTCTCACGTACTTCTTCGGCTGGAACGCCGCCGAGCGGATCGGCAACGCCCACGAGTGGGGGGAGAAGTGCCCGCGGCACGGACGCTGCGACACCAAGGTGGACCAGCACAACAACCGAGTGGCACGGATCTTCGAGAGCAGTAGCTGGAACCGCAGAACAACCCGGTACTGGCTGAACAGAGGACTGCTGTTCCAGTATCTCTACCAAGTGGGCAGCTACCTGTTCCGGTACGGCTACCTCTGGGGCTAGCCGTCGGCGCCACGCAGTGATCCGAACGAACAACCAAGCCGGGCGCGGCCCCGCCCTGTGCGGAGACCGCGCCCGGCCGTCAGTTGCCACACTTCTAGGAGCACCGTCTTGTCCCCCACCTCATCGCCCGCCACCCGCGTCGGGCTGGCGGCCGCCCTCCTCCTGCCGGCCGCCTTCCTCGGCGCGTGTTCCGCCCTCGGCGGCGACGACGGCTGCCACGACACGGCCGCCGAACTCAAGGGGCTGGCCGCCCAGCCGCTGCTCGGCTCGGCGCCCACCGGTGCCGCGGCGCCCACCAACTACCGCGGTGTGGGCGTGACCACCGGATGCGACGACGACAGCAGCGGAAAGCCCTGGCTGCACGCGGACCGTGTCTACGCCTTCCCGGGCAACCCCGATGACGTCCTCGCCCACTACGCGAAGACCGCCGCCGCCGAAGGCTGGCACCCCGAGGCGGACCCGGATCCCGAAGCGCCGCCCGCCACCGTGGAGGGCGCCTGCTGGACCAAGACCGAGAAGAGCCGGCACCTGCTGCTCAACATCGACTTCCACACCGACGGCTTCTCCCCGACACCCAAGGTCGGCACGGGCCTCGCCTACGCGGTGACGGTCGGCACCGAGGGCGACGGCGGCACACCCACCTGCTGGCAGTAGGGCCGGATTCCTCTGTGGAATCCACCGGAATTCCACCGATCACAGCGTGCTCGCACCGAAGACCGGTGACTGTGGGTTTCCTGTGCTCGCCGCGGAAAAAGCACTGGCCGTGGTGGTGAGCCGCATTCCTGGCGGGGTGCGGGGAACGGCACTCCTCCCCCGCGAACGGCACTGGTGGCCCGTCCCCACGCCGTGGCCACCGAAGCGGTCTGCTGACGCGGTTACTCCCACACCACCACGTTCCGCCGTACCGGCACCGTGGAGGGCCCGCTGGCGAACAGTTCCGGTGAGTGTGCCCGGATGCGCTCGATGTCGCTGAAGACGGCCCGCAGATGGGTGCGCATGGCGGCGCGGGCGAGCGGGACGTCCCCGCCGACGACCGCCTCGAAGATCTCGTGGTGCTGGACGGCGAACACGGCCGGGGAGACGTTCTCGTGCAGGCCGAGCCGCCTGGCCCGGTCGAGGTGGCCCTTGGCCGCGGCGACGTTGGTCCACACGTTGCCGTGGCCGCTCAGCCGCATCAGGCCCTGGTGGAACGCCTCGTCCAGCTCGAAGAACTCCTCCAGGCCGAGATCCGCGTGCCGCTGCCGCTCCAGGTTGCCCCGCAACTCCCCGACCACCTCGGCGTCGAGGTCCGCGGGCAGATCGTCCAGCGAGGCGAGTTCGACGGCCTCCCGCAGGAACTGCGCGTCGGCGACCTGCGCCGGGTCCACCCGGGAGACGAACGACCCGATCTTCGGGAAGACCTGCACCAGACCTTCCTGCGACAGCAGGATCAGGCTCTCCCGCACCGGCGTCCGGCTCACGCCGAGCGACGCCGCGAGCTCGTTCTCCGACAGGGCGGCGCCCGGGGCGAGTTCGAGGGTCAGGACCATCTGACGCAGCTTCAGATAGATCGCGCGCCGACTGGTGCGGTCCCGGTTCGATTGAGCCATACGGCCATCGTATCGGTGGGTGCGCGCCGGTGAGCTGGGCGGCCCGCGGCGGGGCAGGGAACGTAAAAACGTGGTGACACGACCATTGCCACTTCGCGACAGATGCTTGTATACAAGTACTGGACGACCGATCGTACGACCCCTGAAGGAGAGCCACCCGTGAGCAAGATCGAGCGCGTGGACGTGTTCGTCGCCTCCCCCGGGCGCACGTTCGTCACGCTGCGCATCACCACGGACGACGGTGTGACGGGCCTCGGTGACGCCACGCTCAACGGACGTGAACTGGCCGTGGCGAGCTACCTGCGCGATCACGTCGTACCCCTGCTGATCGGCAAGGATCCGGCCCGGATCGAGGACATGTGGCAGTACCTCTACCGAGGCGCGTACTGGCGGCGCGGGCCGGTCACCATGACGGCGATCGCCGCCGTCGACACCGCTCTGTGGGACATCAAGGGCAAGACCGCCGGGCTGCCCGTCTACCAACTGCTCGGCGGCCGGTCCCGGGACGGCGTCCTGGTCTACTCGCACGCCAGCGGCACCGACGTGCCGTCCCTCCTCGACGACGTCGAGCGCTACCTGGAGCTGGGCTACAAGGCGGTCCGTGCACAGGCCGCGGTGCCCGACGTCGGTGGCACCTACGGCGTCCGCAAGGGCAAGGTCTACGAACCGGCCGCGAGCGAGCTGCCGGACGAGCAACCCTGGGACACCGAGGCCTACTTGGGGTTCGCGCCCACGTATCTGGAAGCCGTCCGGGAGCGGTTCGGGTTCGGGTTCCATCTGCTCCATGACGTCCATCACCGGCTCACGCCGATCGAGGCGGCCCGGTTCGGCAAGAGCGTCGAGGCGTGCCGGCTGTTCTGGATGGAGGACCCGACACCCGCCGAGAACCAGGAGTCCTTCCGCCTGATCCGCCAACACACCACGACACCCATCGCGGTCGGCGAGGTGATGAACTCGATCTGGGACGTCCAGCACCTCATCACCGAGCAGCTCATCGACTACGTCCGCACCACCGTCGTGCACGCCGGCGGCATCACCCACCTGCGGCGGATCTTCGACCTCGCCGCGCTGTACCAGGTGCGGACCGGTTCGCACGGCGCGACCGACCTCTCCCCGGTCAGCATGGCGGCGGCCGTGCACCTCGACATCAGCGTGCCCAACTTCGGCATCCAGGAGCACATGGGCCACCCGGACGAGGCCGCCGAGGTCTTCCGCACGGGCGTGACGTTCGCCGACGGCATGCTCTTCCCGTCGGAGGAGCCGGGCCTGGGAGTCGAGTACGACGAGAAGGCGGCCGAGCGTTTCCCGTACCAGCAGCGTTACCTCCCGGTCGCGCGGCGCCTCGACGGGTCGGTGCACGACTGGTGAGCGCACGACTGAGCCGTACGACACCCCTCGTAGCGGAGGCCCGACCCGCGGTCGACCCCGCCCAACTCCGCCCCCGCATCGTCCACTTCGGCCTCGGCGCCTTCCACCGCGCCCACCAGGCGGTCTACACCGAGAACGCCGCCGCCCGGTCCGGTGAGCCCTGGGGCATCACCGCCGTGGCACCGCGGTCGGCGCGGACCGTACGCGCCCTGCGGGACCAGGACTGCCTCTACTCGCTCACCGAGCGCCGTCCGGACGGCCCCCGCACCCGGGTCGTGGGGTCGGTGGTCGACGCCCTGGCCATGGGGCCGGATGCCAAGGCGATCGGCACGCTGCTCGCCGATCCCGAGGTGACGGTGGTGACGCTCACCGTGACCGAGAAGGGCTACCACCGGCTCGCGGCCACGGGTGGCCTGGACACGGCCGCCGTCGCCGCCGACCTCGTGACGGACCCCGACGGGCCGTTCACCACCGTGGTCGGCACTCTGGCCGCCGGACTGGCGGCGCGGACACGGGCGGGCGGCACACCGATCAGCGTCGTGTCCTGCGACAACATGGCGGACAACGGCGCCGTGTTGAGCCGGGTCGTACGGGAATTCGTCGCCGCGTCCCACTGGCCCGACCGCGTCCGGATCATGGACCGGATCGCCGAGACCGTTCGTTTCCCCGCGACGGTGGTCGACCGGATCGTGCCCGCCATGACCGAGGCCGACCGGATCGCCGCAGCGACCGCTCTCGGGGTACGCGACGAACTCGCCGTGACGGCCGAGCCGTACCGGCAGTGGGTCCTGGAGGACTCCTTCGCGGCGCCCCGGCCGCCCTGGGAGCTCGACGGCGCCCTGTTCGTAAGGGATGTGACGCCGTATCAGCTCACCAAGCTGCGCCTGCTCAACGGCTCCCACTCCGCCCTCGCCTACCTCGGGACGGCCGCCGGCCACACCACGATCGCCGACGCCATGGCGGCCGACTGGGGCGAGCGTCTCGTCCGGGCGCTGTGCGCGGAGGTCGCGCCCACGCTCCCGGCGGGTGGCCCCGACCCGTCGGCGTACGCGGACGACCTGGTCGTACGTTTCCGCAACCCCGCCATGCACCACCTGCTCCGGCAGATCGGCTCCGACGGATCGCTGAAGATCACCGAGCGCTGGCTGCCCGCCCTGCGCGCGCTGCGCGCCCACGGCACCAGCACGCCGGTACTCGAACTCGCCTTCGCCGCCTGGGTGTTGAGCACCCGGCGGACCGACGCACCCTCCGACCCCGCGGCCGACGCGCTCGCCGCCTGTTGGAACACGACCACCACCCCCGTCGAGACGGTCCGCGCGCTGCTGCGCGTCCTCGGCTCGACGGACCTGGCGGGCGACGACGCCCTCACCACCGCCGTCGCGGACCGGCTGCCCGCCCTGCGAGCCGGGCGCATCGAGATCTGACTCCCCGCCCACACCGGCCGCCGCACATCGGTCCCCGAACCGCGTCCCGGAACCGCCTCCCCGAACACCGTCCCCGAACAATGGAGTTCACGATGAAGGACAGCGTCATAGCCGCTCAGCAGACGCCACCCGCGCACCGCACCACGAGCGATCTGGCCCGGGCCGCCGTCTCGGGATGGCTGGGCACGGCCATGGAGTTCATGGACTTCCAGCTGTACTCGCTCGCCGCCGCGATCGTCTTCAACAAGATCTTCTTCCCGGACGTCAGCCCCGCCATCGGCCTGATCGCCGCGATGGCGACCTACGGCGTCGGCTACGTCGCCCGGCTCGCCGGGGCCGTCTACTTCGGGCGGATGGGCGACCGGATCGGCCGCAAGAAGGTCCTCGTCATCACGATCCTGCTGATGGGCGCGTCCACCACCCTCATCGGCGCCCTGCCCACCTACGCCACGATCGGCATCCTCGCGCCGAGCCTGCTCGTCCTGCTGCGCCTGGTCCAGGGATTCGGCGCCGGCGCGGAGATCGCCGGGGCGACCGTGCTGCTCGCCGAGTACGCCCCCGTGCGCAGGCGCGGCCTGATCGCCTCGCTGGTGTCGCTCGGCACGAACTCCGGCACGCTCGCCGCCTCCGGTCTGTGGGCCATCCTCCTCGGCGCGCTCAGCGAGGACCAACTCCTCTCCTGGGGCTGGCGGTTGCCCTTCCTGCTGAGCTTCGCGCTCATGCTCTTCGCGGTCTGGCTGCGCCGCGGCCTCAAGGAGAGCCCGGTCTTCGAGGAACGCCCCGACGTCGTGGACGGTGTGGCGATGGACCGCGGCGAGGTCGAGTCCACCATCGCCGCCGGCTCCGCCGTCGACAAGCACCAGAGCAGCGTCCTGGCGGCGGGCATCCGGCAGCGCAAGGGCAAGGCGTTCTTCCTCGCGCTCGGCCTGCGCCTGGGCCAGGCGGGCAACTCCGGTCTCATCCAGACCTTCCTGGTCGGCTACATCGCCACCAACCTCTCGGTCGGCCGGTCCGTCCCCACGGACGCGATCGTCTACGGCTCCCTGCTCGGCTTCGCCACCGTGCCGCTCGTGGGCCTGATCGGCGACCGCTACGGACGGCGCCCCGTCTACATGGCGTTCTCCCTCCTGACGGTCGTCATCGCCTTCCCGGTGATGTTCCTCATCTCGTCCGGCTCCTCGGCGGCGGTGATGCTCGGCATGGTGCTCGGCCTGAACGTCGGTGTCCTCGGCCTGTTCTCGCTGGAGAGCGTGACGATGGCCGAGCTCTTCGGCTCCCGCACCCGGTTCACCCAGCTCGCCCTCGCCAAGGAGATCGGCGGCATCCTCACCACCGCGATCGGCCCGGTCCTCGCGGCCTCGCTCACCGCCGTCACCGGCAGCTGGTGGCCCATCGCCGTGATGCTCATCGTCTACTCGCTCATCACCTTCGTCAGCGCGTTCCTCGCCCCCGAGACACGCGGACGCGACCTGGTCCGACTGGAGGACGCCGTATGAGCAGTCGCAGCATGAGGGCGGTCGTGGTGCACGGCCCCGGAGACGTACGCATCGACGAACGGGCCCGCCCGGTACCGGCCGAGGGCGAGGTACTGCTCGCCCTGGAGTGGGGCGGTATCTGCGGCTCCGACATCGCGTACTGGAAGAACGGCGCGTCCGGCACCGCCTCACTGGCTCACCCACTGGTCCTCGGCCACGAGGTGGCGGGCCGGATCGCGGCGCTCGGCACCGGAGTCACCGGCCTGGACGAAGGACAGCAAGTCACCGTCCACCCGGCCCAGTTGGTGGGCGACGGCATCCTCCCGGCCCGGATCGCCGGACGCACCAACCTCTACCCGCGCATCCGTTACTTCGGCTCGGCGGCCTTCGACCCGCACACGGACGGCGGATTCAGCGAATACCGTATGGTCCCCGCGACCCAGATCCGCCCCCTCCCCGAGGGCGTCGACACCGAACAGGGCGCCCTGGCCGAGCCGTTGGCGGTCGCCCTGCACGCCGTGGGCCGGGTCCCCGACCTGCGCGGCCGAACCGTCCTGGTCAACGGGGCAGGCCCGATCGGCTCGTTGGTGGTCGCCGCCGCCAGACACCACGGGGCGGGCACCGTCATCGCCGCCGACCTCTCTGCCGCCTCCCTCTCCGTGGCCCGAGCGATGGGCGCCGACGAGACGCGTGACATCTCCCTCGGGCAGGCCCTGCCCGAGGACGTCGAGGTGGTCTTCGAGGCGTCCGGCGCCCCCTCCGCCCTCGGCCCGGTCCTACGGGCCACGGCTCGCGGCGGCACTCTCGTCCAGGTCGGCAACCTTCCCGGTGCCGCGGTCTCCGCCGCCCTCGGTGACCTGGTGACCCGCGAGATCACCTGGATCGGCTCGTACCGCTTCGTCGAGGAGATCGACGAAGCGCTGCTCGCGCTGCGGGACGGCTTGGACGTGACCCCGGTGATCACGCACCGCTTCCCGCTGGACCGGGCCGAGGAGGCACTGGCCGTGGCCGCCGACCCCGGCAGCGGAAGCAGCAAGGTGATGCTGCGCCTGACCGCCCCCTGACCCGCCCCACCACCTGACCACACGCACACACCCCACCCAGGAACCAGGAGAATCCCGTGCCCTTGCCGCCCCCGCCCCGTACGGCCGGCCGACCGGAACAGGCGGCCGACGTCGTGTGCGTCGGCGAGACGATGGCCGTCCTCAGCCCACCGGACCATCGCCCGCTCGACGAACAGTCGACGCTCGCGATGGCCATCGGCGGCGCCGAGTCCAATGTCGCCTGCACGCTGGCCGGCCTCGGCCACCGCGTCGCCTGGCTGAGCCGCGTGGGCGACGACCCGTTCGCGCGCCGCATCCTGGCCGAACTCGCCGCGCGGGGCGTGGACGTGACGGGGGTCGAGACCGACCCGGTCCGCCCGACGGGCGTCTACTTCAAGGACCCGGCCCCGGCTGGCACCCGTACCCACTACTACCGCGGCGGATCGGCCGCCACCCTGATGGGCCCGGACCTGACCCGGCTCCCGGCACTGCGCCACGCCCGCGTCGTACACCTGTCGGGCGTGGCCGCGGCCCTCTCGGACAGCTGCGCCCACCTCCTGGAGGCCATCCTCGTGGACCGCGCCCTCACCGAGGACACCGCCGGACCGACCGTCTCCTTCGACGTCAACCACCGTCCCGCCCTGTGGCAGGGCGGCACCGCGGAAGCCGCAAAAAGCCTGCTGACCCTCGCCCGCGCGGCCGACATCGTCTTCGTCGGCCGGGACGAGGCCGAGACCCTCTGGGGCACCGCCCGCCCGGACGACATAGCGGAGCTGCTCTCCCCCGCCCCGCTGATCGTCGTCAAGGACGCCGAACACGGAGCGACCTCCTACGCCGACGGCTCCCCTACGTTCGTCCCCGCACTGCCCACCCGGGTGGTCGAACCGGTCGGCGCGGGCGACGCCTTCGCGGCCGGCTACCTGGCCGCCGTACTGGAAAACCGCGACGAACGCGCCCGCCTGCGCCTGGGCCACCTGGCAGCGTCCGCGGCACTGCGCACCAGGGCCGACGTCCCGGTCCTGCCACCCCGCGCAGAGACCGACCACCACCTCACCCTGGACGACACCGCCTGGGCCGGCACGGCACCGCGATGAGCCACCGACCGACGCCGGACGCCTGACGCCTGAAGGAGCACCCCGCCATGAACACCCCTGATCCGAGCACCGACTTCCTCACCCACCTCCCGAAGGACCGGGTGATCGCCGTCGTCCGCGCCCCGGAGATCCCCGACGCCGCGGCGCTGTGCGCGGCGCTGCGCGCGGGCGGCATCCGCTGGATCGAGTTCACCCGGACCACCCCGGACCTCGTCACCCACCTGCGCAAGGCGGTGGCCGACGGCCGGGACGGCGTCGGCGCGGGCACGGTGATGACCGCGGAGCAGGCCGAGGAACTGATCGAGGCGGGCGCCCAGTACCTGGTCACCCCCGGCTGCCGCCCGGCCGTCGCGCAGGCGGCAGCGGCGGCCGGAATACCAGTCATCATGGGCGCCCTGTCCCCGACGGAGGTCGGCATGGCACTCGACCTGGGCGTGGCCGCGGTGAAGATCTTCCCCGCCCGCGCCTTCGGCCCCCGCCACTTCCGCGACCTGGCCGGCCCCTTCCCCGACGTCCCCCTGGTGGCGTCGGGCGGCGTCAACGCGACCAACGCGGCGGCCTTCCTCGCGGCCGGAGCACGCGCGGTGTGCGCAGGCTCGGAAGTAGTCCCATCCGCGGTGGTGGCCGCAGGTGACTGGCCCGAACTGACCCGCCGCGCCCGAGAGTTCACCACTTCCCTGCCACCCGAGCGGTCACCGGCGTAGCGCGTCAGGACAGGGCGAGAACGCAGAACTCGTGCCCCTCCGGATCGGTCAGACACGTCCAAGGGACGTCACCCTGCCCGAGGTCGAGGTCGGTGGCACCAAGGGCACGCAACCGCTCCACCTCCGCCGCTTTGTCCTCACCGGGATACGGCAGCAGATCAAGATGAACGCGATCCGGCACGGTCTTCACGTCGGCCGTCCGAAGGAACTCAAGAAACGGCCCGCCACCCTTCGCGGACCGCAACACCGCGTGATCGTCGGTCACTTCAAGCAGAACCCAGTCAATGGCCGCACCCCAGAACCGCCCCATGGCCCGCGGATCCACACAGTCGACCACCACCGCGGCGATCGGCCCGGTGTCCCGGTAGACGTCCCGAGGCTCCAGCACGCAGAACTCGTTGCCCCCGGGATCGGCGAGGACAGTCCACGGCACGTCGTCGCCCTGCCCCACATCGACGGGCACCGCACCGAGCCCCCGCAGTCGCGCGACCAACTCCGCCTGATGAGCGGCGGAGTTGGTGGCGAGATCGAGATGCGTACGGTTCTTCGTCGCCGTCTTGGGCTCCGGAACGGGAACGACGTCGATGCAGACGGCATCCGGGTGCGGCCAGACGAGCTCGCCGACGGGCGCGACGTACGTGGTCACACCGGGACTGACAACACTCCACCCGAGCGCCTCCCCCCAGAACCGCCCGACGGCCAACCCGTCAACAGCCTTGATGTTCACCTGAACAGGTCGCAGCGCCATGTCGGCGATCCTATGCACCTGCTGCGACGAAGACACCTGGGGCGACCACGCCTCCGACATCGTTGTCGGAAGCGTGGCCTGCCCGGGGCGCGGCCCTACGGGATGCAGCGGGCCCCGAGGGGGCACAGGACGCCGAGGAGCGCCGTCGGCTTACGGCGTGTAGCGGGCGTCACTGCCGTACAGCTCCCTGGTGAACGCGGAGACATCGGCGCTGCGATCGGCGCCGTCGAGGTTGTACGTCAGATAGACGCCGTACCCCTCGCTGACCGTGCGGCGGGCGAGGGCGGCGGCCGTACTCTGCGAGGTCCCGCCGATCTGGACGGCCGCCGGCGACAGCTTCGACTTGGGCAGTGCGATGCCGGGGACCTGCCAGGTGCCGTAGTACGGGTTCCAGGCGTAGTCGAACTTGGACGAGACGTCGACGCCGCCGTAGGACAGGCGCGACGCGGCCGGGCCGATGTTGTAGAGGCTGATGATCTTGTCCGGCATGTTGGCGCGCAGTGCCGACACCAGGTACACGAACGAACTGGCGTTGGGCTGGCCGGTGCCGTTGTTGCCGTAGTCGGCGTACTCGTCGTCGAAGTCGATGCCGTCGAGGCCGTACTTGGCCACGGTGTCCGACAGTTGTTTCGCGAACGTGGAAGCCGCCTGCTGGGACGGGAAGTTGGCGAAGCCCGCGCCCTGGTGGTTGCCGAGCACCGAGAGGACGACCTTGATGCCCTTCTGCTGCAAGGGCCGTATCTGCGTGGCGGCGTTGTCGAGGACGCGTTTCACGTTCTCGTTGAAGTACAGGGTCGCCGCCTTGGCGCTCGTGTCGTAGTTGATGTTCGCCGCGAAGATCACGGCGACGTCGAAGACGTTGCCGCCGCCGTTGGAGAGGGTGTACTTGCCGACGTTCAGCATGCTGTTGTTGTTCACCTCGACGTACGCCACCGAGGTCGGTCCTTGTTTCGCGGCAGCGGGGGCCGCTGCCGCGCCGGTCGTGGCGGTCGCGCCGAAGGCGAGGGCCGTGACGGCCGAGAGCGCGAGCGCGGCCGTCCATACTCTGCTCCGCACCGGAGTGAACATCGTTGATCGGTCTCCCATCGCATGGAGCGGCGCCCGACCTGTTCGCGAGCGCCGAGTGAGCCCCCCGATCTTTCCGTTCCCGTGACCGAATCCCCAGAACCATGCGAGAACTCTTTACGACTCCCACGCACGTCGCGCCGCAACCCCGAGCCCTGGCAAGGGAGTTACTGGAACGCCACGCTGCCGCACTGTCCGCGGCGCCTCACAACCCCACGATCTTGTTCCACCGCTTGGCGAACGCCACCCGCTCCGTCGACGTGATGTCACGCGCGATGGCAAGGTGCTTGCGCATCGTGGCGTCCGGAAAGATCAGAGGGTTGTCGGCGAGGGCGGCGGTGTCCTTGTCCTTGGAGGAAGCGAGCACGTCCTGCGCGGCCGGGACGGGACAGACGTAGTTCACCCAGGCGGCCAGCTCGGCGGCGACCTCGGGCTCGTAGTAGGAGTCGACCAGCCGCTCGGCGTTGGTCTTGTGGCGGGCCAGGTCGGGGATCATCAGGGAGTCCGACCAGAGCTCGGCGCCCTCCTCGGGGACGACGAAGCGGATGTCGGGGTTGTCGGCCTGGAGCTGGATCACGTCGCCCGAGTACGCCTGACAGGCCAGGACGTCGCCGCTGACCAGGTCCTTGGTGTAGTCGTTGCCGGTGAAGCGCCGGATCTGACCGTTGTCGACGTACTTCTCGACCTCCTCGCAGATGTCGTAGAAGTCGTCGGCGGTCCACTTGGTGATGTCCACGCCATTGCCCTGCATGAGCAGCGCGAACGCCTCGTCGAGGCCGGAGAGCAGAGTCACCCGACCCTTGAGGTCGCTCGCCCAGAGGTCCTTGACGTGCCGGATCTCGCGGCCCACCCGACGGTGGTTGTACGCGATGCCGGTGATGCCCGACTGCCACGGCACCGTGTACTTGCGCCCCGGGTCGAAGGCGGGCGAGCGCAGCAGCGGGTCAAGGTACCTGGCCACATTGGGCTGACGCGCGCGATCCATCTCCTGGACCCAGCCCAGCCGCACGAAGCGCGCGCACATCCAGTCACTGATGACGATGAGATCCCGGCCGGTCTGCTGGTGGTTCATGAGGGCGGGGCTGATCTTGCCGAAGAACTCGTCGTTGTCGTTGATCTCCTCGATGTAGTCGACGGAGATCCCGGTGCGCTTCTCGAAGGCGTCCAGCGTGGGCCGCTTGGTCGAGTCGTCGTCATCGGTGTCGATGTACAGGGGCCAGTTCGACCAGGTCAGCCGGTGGTCCGAGGCGGAGAGATCGGCCCCGGCCCGTTGCCCGGGACTCACGTACGCGGCGGGCACCCCGCAGCCGGCCAGCCCGCCCAGCACCGCGGCCCCGCCGAGCGCGCGCAGCAGGGTCCGGCGGGAGGGCGGGGAAGTCTTCGGTGAGAGGGCCATTACCGAAGCATGCCGCCCCCGCCTGTACCCGGACAATCGACGCAGCGTCGAGCGGCCCAGCGCAGGTCCGACACCTTGTCGATAGCCCCGGTCAAGCCAGCGGCAAGGCCGGGCCCAGCGACGCAAGCACATCCGTCCCCGCCCCCACCCCCGCCCCGCAGCACGGCAACCAGACCTCGACCGTCAGCCCACCCAGAGACCGGGTCCGGGCCCATACCCGCCCCCCGTGCGCCGCGACAACGGCAGCGACGATGGACAACCCAAGTCCCACCCCATCCCGCTCTCGCCCCCGCCCCCGCCCGTGCGGGGCGACACGGTCCGGACCGAGCCGCCGAAACGGCTGAAAGAGCCCCGCCGCCTGATCCGCGGGAATCACCGGCCCACTGTTCTCGATCCGCAGCCCGGGCCGCCCCGCCGCGTCCACCCCCGTCCACACACTCACCCATCCCCCCTCCCCCGCCGGCAGATTGTGGCGCACGGCGTTCTCCGCGAGGTTGACCACCAGCCGCTCGATCAACTGCGGGTCGCCAAGCGCGGACGCCGGCTCCAACCGCGCCTCGACCCGACAGCCACCCACCGCCGGCAGCCGTTCCCGCACGATGGCCGTCAGATCCACGAACTCCCGCCGCTCCAGCCCCCGTTGACTACGCGCCAACGTCAACAGCGCATCGATCAACCGCTCCTGCTCCTGCCCAGCCGCCCGCACCCGCCGCAACGCGTCCCGCAACACCTCCTCGGACGCGTCCGGATCGGCCAGCGTCACGTCCACGACGGCCTGTTGAAGCGTCAGCGGAGTGCGCAACTCATGCGAGGCATTGGCGACGAACTGCTTCTGCGCCTCAAACGCCCCCGCCAACCGAGCCAGCACATCGTCGAAGGTGTCCGCCATCGCCTTCAACTCGTCGTCGGGCCCAGCCACGGCAAGCCGCTCATGCAGATTCTCGGCCGAGATGCTCCGCGCGGTAGCGGCCATCGTCCGCAGCGGCGACAACACCCGCCCGGCCATCACCCACCCCAGGGCAACGGAGCCCAACGCCATCACCGCCAGGGCAATACCCCCCTCGATAAGCAGCTCATGCAACTGATCCGCCCGCACGGCATCCACGACGACACTCACAGTCGGCGGCCCATCAGCCCCACCCGGCACCGTCACCCCGTCCGGCGCCAGCCCCCCACCCTCGACAGTCCGAGCGGCCTGCCCCGGCGCGGCGTGCGCGGCAAGAACGTACGTGATCCCCAACAACAACGCCCCGGCAACAACGAACAACGCGCTGTAGAGCAACGTCAACCGCCACCGAATGCTCCGCGGCCACCACACCACACCCACACCCCGCTCTCCCCCACCTACCGGATCCGATACCCCGCCCGATCCACCGTCTCGATCAACGCCGGCTCCCCCAACTTCCGTCGCAACCTGCTCACCGTCACCTTCACGGTCTGACTGAACGGATCGGCCGCCTCATCCCACCCCCGCTCCAACAACTCCTCCGTGGAGACAACGGCCCCCTGCGCCCCGAGCAACAGCTCAAGCACGGCGAACTCCTTGGGGCTGAGCGGCAGTTGACCCCCCGCTCGACTGGCCTCCCGCCGAGCCGGATCAAGCCGAAGCTCCCCGCGAACCAACACCGGCGGCAACGCAGGCTGCGCACGCCGCGCCAACGCCCGTATGCGCGCGACGAGTTCGGAGAAAGCGAACGGCTTGGACAGATAGTCGTCGGCACCAAGTCCCAGCCCAGCAACCCGATCGGCCACGGTCCCGGAAGCCGTAAGCATCAGCACCCGAGCCCGACTCCCACCCCCGGCCAACCGCCGACACACCTGATCCCCATGCAGACCGGGCAGATCACGGTCGAGCACGACGACGTCGTACCCGTTGATCTCGGCACGCTCCAGGGCGGTCAGCCCATCAAGGGCAAGGTCGACCGCCATGCCCTCCCGACGCAGCCCCGCGGCCACCGTCTCGGCGAGTTCTTCGTGGTCCTCGACCAGCAGCACACGCATGGCCGTCAGTGTGGCGGGCTGGAGGTTACACACGGATAAGAGCGACCGTTCCGCTGCTGTAACCACCCAGGGAGTTGCCTGAGACCCGCAAGCAGCCGCAAGCATCCGCAACCAACAGCGCCTCACCACAGGCCTGATCACAGGAGGAACCATGCGCGCTCTGGCGACCCGATCGCAGAGCCTCGCCCTCGGCATCGCCGTGCTGACGGCCGCCGCGCTAGGCACGGTCAGCGCAACGGCCGCCCAGGCGTCCGGCACATCGACGACCAGGGCCCCGGGCGTGAGCGTAGGCAAGGAGAAGGGCGACGACGCCAAGCCCACCGAACCACCCCGCGGCGCCCGTCTCGCGGTGAAGTACAACCCGACAGCCGACGCCCCGGACGACCTCAACGCCGCCAACGACGACTTCGCCGCCTGCATGAAGAAGCAAGGCCAGTCGGTCTTCCCGGACTTCGAGGCATCCAAGGGCGAAGACGGAGGCGTTCTTCTGAAGGTTCGGATCACGAGCCCGGACTTCGACCCGACATCGAAGAGCTACCGAAAGGCGCTCAAGACATGCGCCCCGATCCTGGCGAAGGCGGGCCTCACGTTCCCGAACCCGTCGGACCTGCCGCTGCCTACGCCGGGCAAGCCCGGCAAGCCCGGTGAAGAGGCCCCGTCCCTGCCCAACCCGACCAACAGCATCAGGACCGCCTGACCATCGCGGAGGGAGAACGACGCGGCCCCGGACGGCACTTGATCCGTCCGGGGCCGCGCGCGTTCAACTACCGCCGAACCGCCGGAGGTCTACGCGTCGAGCGACGTCATCACGTGCTTGATCCGCGTGTAGTCCTCGAACCCGTACCCCGACAAGTCCTTGCCGTAGCCCGACTTCTTGAACCCACCGTGCGGCATCTCCGCGACCAGCGGAATGTGCGTGTTGATCCACACGCACCCGAAGTCCAGCCGCTTGGACATCCGCATGGCCCGCCCGTGGTCCTTCGTCCACACCGACGAGGCAAGCGCGTAGTCGACGCCGTTGGCCCAGGACACCGCCTGCTCCTCGTCCGTGAAGGACTGAACGGTGATGACCGGCCCGAAGACCTCGTTCTGGATGATCTCGTCGTCCTGCTTCAGCCCGGAGACGACGGTCGGCGCGTAGAAGTACCCGACGTCACCGACCCGGTGCCCGCCCGCCTCCACCTTCGCGTGCGCGGGCAGCCGCTCGATGAACCCGGACACCTGCTTGAGCTGGTTCGGGTTGTTGAGCGGCCCGAACAGCACGTCCTCGTCGTCAGGCTGCCCGGTCTTCGTCTCGGCGGCGGCCTTCGCGAGCGCCGACACGAACTCCTCGTAGATCCCCTCCTGCACGAGCACCCGCGTGGCCGCCGTACAGTCCTGGCCCGCGTTGAAGAACCCCGCCACGGAGATGTCCTCGACCGCCTTGGCGATATCCGTGTCCTCGAAGACGACGACCGGCGCCTTGCCGCCCAGCTCCAGATGAACCCGCTTGAGATCCTTGGCCGCGGACTCGGCGACGGACATACCCGCCCGCACGGACCCGGTGATGGAGGCCATCGCCGGAGTCGGGTGCTCGACCATCAGACGGCCGGTGTCACGGTCGCCGGTGACGACGTTGAAGACACCCTTGGGCAGGATCCCCCCGATGATCTCCGCGATCAGGACGGTCGACGCCGGGGTGGTGTCCGACGGCTTCAGCACGACGGAGTTGCCCGCCGCGAGCGCCGGGGCGAACTTCCAAACGGCCATCATCATCGGGTAGTTCCACGGCGCGACCTGCGCGCAGACACCGACCGGCTCACGACGGATGATCGACGTCATCCCGTCCATGTACTCGCCGGCCGAGCGCCCCTCCAGCATCCGGGCCGCGCCCGCGAAGAAGCGGATCTGGTCGACCATCGGCGGGATCTCCTCGGACCGCGTGAGCCCGATCGGCTTTCCGGTGTTCTCCACCTCGGCCGCGATCAGCTCCTCGGCGCGCTCCTCGAAGGCGTCCGCGATCTTCAGCAGGGCCTTCTGCCGCTCGGCGGGCGTCGTGTCGCGCCAGCCGGGGAAGGCCTCGGCGGCGGCCGCCATGGCGGCGTCCACGTCCGCCTGTCCGGACAGCGGCGCGGTCGCGTACGCCTCGCCCGTCGCGGGGTTGACCACCTCGGTGGTCCGGCCGTCGGCGGCGTCCTTGAACTCACCGGCGATGTAGTTCCGTAGTGTGCGCAGCCCACGCGGCTCGGTGCTCACTGCCGGCCTCCTGTCAGGTCGTGATGTCCAGTTCGTACTGTCCGGTCGCTGAGACACCCACCCTAATCCGCCGCCCCACGTTTTCAACACCCCTGGCCGCCGCATTGCTGCGAAATCCGCAGGTCTCAGTCACGTAAACAACGAATTTCATCGCTTCGCCCTTGCGGAACAATCGAGACGTCGTGCACAGTGAGGTCGTGGCCAGTCGAAGCGCAGAGCACAGGGACTCCCGCGAGTCCAGGAACGGCAGCAGCCCGCACCTGGACGCCGTCTCCCTCGCCATCATCGAGCAGCTCCAGGAGGACGGCCGGCGGCCGTACGCCGCGATCGGCAAGGCCGTTGGCCTGTCCGAGGCGGCCGTGCGGCAGCGCGTCCAGAAGCTGCTCGACCAGGGCGTGATGCAGATCGTCGCCGTCACGGACCCGCTCACCGTGGGCTTCCGCAGGCAGGCGATGGTGGGCGTCAACGTGGAGGGCGATGTCGAGTCCATAGCGGAAGCGCTGACCGACATGCCGGAAGTCGAGTACGTGGTGATGACCGCGGGCTCGTTCGACATCCTCGCCGAGATCGTCTGCGAGGACGACGACCACCTGCTGGACGTCATCAACAAACGCATCCGGTCACTGCCCGGAGTGCGCTCCACCGAAAGCTTCGTCTATCTGAAGCTGAAGAAGCAGACCTACATGTGGGGAACCCGATAACCGTGAGCCAGAAGGACCTCAGCAAGACCGCGTACGACCACCTGTGGATGCACTTCACCCGCATGTCCTCGTACGAGAACTCGCCCGTCCCGACCATCGTCCGGGGCGAGGGCACCTACATCTACGACGACAAGGGCAAGCGCTACCTCGACGGTCTCGCGGGTCTGTTCGTGGTCCAGGCCGGTCACGGCCGTGTCGAGCTCGCCGAGGCGGCCTTCAAGCAGGCGCAGGAGCTGGCCTTCTTCCCGGTGTGGTCCTACGCCCACCCCAAGGCCGTCGAGCTCGCGGAGCGCCTCGCCCACCACGCCCCCGGCGACCTGAACAAGGTCTTCTTCACCACCGGCGGCGGCGAGGCCGTGGAGACCGCCTGGAAGCTGGCGAAGCAGTACTTCAAGCTGCAGGGCAAGCCGACCAAGTACAAGGTCATCTCCCGCGCGGTCGCCTACCACGGCACCCCGCAGGGCGCCCTGTCCATCACCGGCCTGCCGGCCCTCAAGGCCCCCTTCGAGCCGCTCGTCCCGGGCGCGCACAAGGTGCCGAACACCAACATCTACCGCGCCCAGCTCTTCGGCGACGACCCGGAGGCCTTCGGCCGCTGGGCCGCCGACCAGATCGAGCAGCAGATCCTCATGGAGGGCCCGGAGACGGTCGCCGCGGTCTTCCTGGAGCCCGTGCAGAACGCGGGTGGCTGCTTCCCGCCCCCGCCCGGCTACTTCCGTCGGGTGCGCGAGATCTGCGACCAGTACGACGTGCTGCTGGTGTCGGACGAGGTCATCTGCGCCTTCGGCCGCCTCGGCACGATGTTCGCCTGCGACAAGTTCGACTACGTACCGGACATGATCACCTGCGCCAAGGGCATGACCTCGGGCTACTCCCCGATCGGCGCCTGCATCATCTCCGACCGCCTGGCCGAGCCGTTCTACAAGGGCGACAACACCTTCCTGCACGGCTACACCTTCGGCGGCCACCCGGTCTCCGCGGCGGTCGGCCTCGCCAACCTCGACCTGTTCGAGCGCGAGGGCCTCAACCAGCACGTGCTCGACAACGAGGGCGCCTTCCGCTCGACCCTGGAGAAGCTCCACGACCTGCCGATCGTCGGCGACGTCCGCGGCAACGGCTTCTTCTACGGCATCGAGCTGGTGAAGGACAAGGCGACCAAGGAGTCCTTCGACGACGAGGAGACCGAGCGCATCCTGTACGGCTTCCTGTCCAAGGCCCTGTACGACAACGGCCTGTACTGCCGTGCCGACGACCGCGGCGACCCGGTCGTCCAGCTCGCCCCGCCGCTGATCTCCGACCAGGGGACGTTCGACGAGATCGAGCAGATCCTGCGCGCGACTCTGACGGAGGCGTGGACGAAGTTGTAGTCCTCGCGCACTGATCTTCTGTCTGGATGATCAATACCGGCCCCGGTACCGCCCGTTCGAGTGAGAAACGGGCGCCCGGGGCCGTGTGCTGTCCGGCCTCCCGCCCCCCGCTGCCTAGCGTGCCAGTGACCGATCGGCCCTGCCTTCGTTCCCCCGCACGGGGGATTGGCACGGGAAATACGGATCTGAACGAGGTGTACGCGGATGGTGGCCCCGCCGGACAACGACGTGCTCTGGGCACGTGCCCTGCACTTCCAGCACAAGGACGGCTCGCCCGCGCTCAGCGGTGTCTCGCTCGGCGTCCAGCAGGGCGAGATCCTCGCCGTCAGCGGCCCCCGGGGCAGCGGCAAGACGACGCTGCTGCGCTGTCTGTCCGGCCTGGTGCCCGCCCAGCGCGGCGAGGTGTGGTTCAACAGCGTGCCGGTGCACACCATGGGCCCGATGACCCGCGAACGGCTGCGCCGTGACCGCTTCGGCTGGATCGACCCGGCGCCCGTGCTCGTCCCCGAGCTGAACGTCTGGGAGAACGCCGCCCTCCCCCTGATGCTGCGCGGCACCAGCCGACGGCGTGCCAAGATCGCCGCCCTGGAGTGGCTGGAGCGCCTGGACATCGGCGACCGGGCCCGCAAGCGCCCGCACGAGCTCCTCCAGTCGGAACGCCAGCGCGTCTCCATCGCCCGCGCGCTCGCCCCGGCCCCGACGGTCCTGTTCGCGGACGAGCCGACGGCCCCGCTGCACCGCGCCGACCGCGCCCAGGTCCTGCGCACCCTCACCACGGCGGCCCGCTCGCACGGCATCACGGTCGTGCTGGCCACCCACGACGCGGACACGGCGGCCTTGGCGGACCGGACGATCACCCTGCTGGACGGACGGCGCGTGAACACCGTCCACCTGCCCCCGGTCACCGAGTCGGAAGGCCGGGCCGCGTGCTCGCTCTCCGTCTGAGCCGCGGCGCCCACCCGGCCGTACAACTGCGCCGTCTCCTGGTCGCGGTGGCCTCGGCGGGCACCGGCTTCCTGTTCCTGTGCACCCTCGGCTACGCGATGAGCCACCCGGACAACGCCGGTGCCTCGCTGCTGCGCCTGGCCTGGTGTCTGACCCCGCTCGCGGCCACCGTCCACTTCGCCGTCGCGGTGGCCCGCACCGACCCCGGCACCAGGCCCCGCCCCGGCCTCGCGGCGATCGGCCTGGGCCCGGCCCGCCTGATGGCCGTCTCGGCCCTCACCACGGCCCTGTCATGCCTCCTCGGCTCGATGCTCGCCCTCCTCTTCTTCCTCCACCTCCGCGGCGACCTCACCGGCATGCCCTTCGACGGCGCGGCGGCCCAATTCCTGGCCGCGGACAGCCCGTTGCCGCTCCCGGCCGCCCTGACCCTGCTGGCCCTGGTCCCGGCGATCGCGTCGACGACGGTGGCCCTGGTCCTACGCCCCCGCGATGTCCGCCCACCCCAGGAACGCGTGGCAGGCCGGTCATACGGCCGCTTCGGGGCGTACGGCCGCTCGGCCGACCGCGAAACCTTCGGGGCGTACGGCCGCTTCGGCGCCCGCCTACGCACGCAGTCCGCGGGCAGTCGTGCCGCTGGGGCGGCGCCCGTCCCGCAGAGAGACGGCACCCCGCAAGCGCGGGCGAGCGAGGCCGACTCCCCAGCCGAAGCCGCAGCCGCAGCCGACGGCACCACTGAAGCACCGGCCCCCGCGCCCGCCTCCTCCCCCGCACCGCGAACCGCCCCGGTCGGCCTCCCCTGGGGCATCGCCATCCTCGCGGCAGGCCTCGCTGTAGAGGCGTACGCGAGCCGCACCACCCCCACCCCCCGCCTCGCCCTCCCCGGCGGCCTCACCACCGGCACCCCCGCCATCCTCGCCGGCTTCGCCCTCGCCGCCCTGGGCCTGGCCCTGGCCGCCCCCGGCCTCACCCACCTCTGCGGCCGCCTCCTGCAGTCCGCCCGCCCCGGCGCGCTCCGTCTGCTGGCCGGCCGCGTCCTCATGGAGGAGGCCACCCGCATCGGCCGGCCCCTGGGCATCGTCTGCGCGGTGGCCGCCGGCGCGTACGCGATGACCGCGCTCTACGACACGGGCGGCCCCGACTTCGGCCCCCTGACCACCCTCGGCACGCTCCTGGTCACCGGCTGCACCGTGGCCACCCTGCTGACCGCGGCCGTCGAGGCGAAGCACGCCCGCGCCGAGACCACCGCCGCGCTCGTCCGTCTCGGCGCCCCCGCCACGATGCTGCGCAGCGCCGCCGCGATCCGGGCCGGCGCCCTGCTGGCGCTGTTCGTCCCGCTGACCCTGGTCGTGGCCGAGCTGGCGGCCCTGCCGCTGACCCGCTGAACGAATCTCCCGGGCACCGATGAGTTGTGTGCCGACCGCCGGTCTACCCCACCGAACGGCACACACTCGACGGGAGCCCTCCAGCCATGTACCAGCAGATGATCTTCGTGAACCTGGCCACCGACGACGTCACGGCGTCGAAGAAGTTCTACACAGAGCTCGGCTACACGATCAACCCGCAGTTCAGCACCGACGACTGCGCCTGTGTCGTGATCAGCGACACCATCATCGCGATGTTCCTGAGCAAGCAGCGCTACGCCGACTTCACCAAGAAGGAGATCGCGGACTCCACGAAGACCAGCGAGGTGCTGCTGTGTCTGAGCGCCGAGAGCCGCGAGAAGGTCGACGAGCTGGTGAACAAGGCGGCCGCGGCGGGCGGCACCGCCAACGACGACGTCCAGGACCAGGGCTTCATGTACGGCCGCTCCTTCGACGACCTCGACGGCCACTCCTGGGAGGTCGTGTGGATGGACCCGGCGGCGGTCCAGGGCTGACCTCCGGGGTGCCTAGCATGGGCGCGTGCAGACGAGCCCGGCCCATGCGGCCCACCACGACGAACGCGAGATCGAGACGGTCGAGGACTTCGACGCGACCGTCTCGGCCCGCGGCACCCTCGCCGGACACCGGGTACAGGCCGTCGATCTGACGGACCGTACGCGGGAGTTGCTCTCCACCGACACCTCGGGCGCCGTCTTCCTCGGCTGCCCGATGCGCGAGGAGGCCGCGGCGAAGGTCCGCGCCGACGGCGCCCTGGTCTTCCCGCCGGTCCCGAACCTGCCCTTCGACCCCTACCGCGGCCATCTGTACACGCCCGACGAACTGTTCGCCTCGCTCGACAAGGGCTACGAGCAGACCCCGGACGCGCGCGCGTACGCCTGGTTCCAGCGGACCAAGGCCGACGGCGACATATACGCCTCGATGCTGCGCGCCGTCCACGACGACTCGGTCTCCGACGCCCTCGACGAACTCCTGCGCGGGGCGCGGGTGGTGGGCGTGATGGGCGGCCACGCGATGGCGCGCGGGACTCAGGCCTACGCCGGTGCCGCGCGCCTCGGCCGTGAGCTGAGCCGCGCCGGGTTCACCGTGGCGACCGGGGGCGGGCCCGGCGCGATGGAGGCGGCGAACCTGGGCGCGTACGCGGCGCCCTACGAGGACACCATGCTGGACGAGGCGTGCGAACTGCTGGCCGGTTCCCCGTCGTTCAGCCCCTCGATCACCGACTGGGCCCAGCGCGCCTTCGAGGTGCGCACCCGCTGGCCGAAGGGCAACCACTCGGTGGGCATCCCGACGTGGTTCTACGGCCACGAGCCGCCGAACCCCTTCGCGTCGCACATCGCCAAGTACTTCGCCAACGCCACCCGCGAGGACGGCCTGCTGGCCCGCTCCGGCGCGGGCGTGATTTTCCTGCCGGGTGCCGCCGGGACCGTACAGGAGATCTTCGACAGCGCGACGCCCAACTACTACGAGTCGCGCGGCGAACCGACGCCCATGGTGCTGGTCGATCGCGCGCACTGGACGGAGCGGCTGCCGGCGTGGCCCCTCTTGCGGGCGCTCGCCCGGGAACGGTCGATGGAGTCCCGTATCGCCCTCGTTGACCGGATCGAGGAGGCTCCGGAGGCTCTGAAACGTCTCGCTGGTTAATAAGAAGGCAAAGCCAACGCTCCAACTGTGCATATGCATTGACACTACTTATGGAACGCTTATAGACCTGTGAGCCTCCTGGGGATCGTGAAGCCTCGCCACACTGTCGCCTCACTTCCCCTCCAAGCCCCCCGCAGTTGCTCATCCCGTGAAGGGCAAACGTGTCCATATCTCGCCGCACCGCACGCCGTTCAGCGCGCGTCCTGGGCGTCGCCGCCGCCACCACCGCTCTCGCGCTGGGGGTCGCCGGTAACGCGCTCGCCTGCAACATCAGTGAGTTCTCCGCCGAAGCCAAGTGCGACGGCACCAACGGTGTCATCACCGTCACCGACAAAGACGCCTCCGGTACCCCGGCGACCATCACCGTGTTCCTCGAGAACAACGGCGCCGACTCCAAGCAGATCGGCGAGCAGGACGTCGTCGGTTCTCGCGAGGGTGTCACCATCACCTTCAAGGAGGACTGGGCGCCGAACGCCGAGTACCGCGTCCACGTCACGGCCGGGAAGGACAAGGAGCACCCGATCGTCGACAAGGACATCGAGGGCAACCTGAAGACCCCGTCCGCCGGCTGCTCGAAGGACGAGACGACTCCGCCGGCCACCACGCCGCCGCCGTCGGAGGAGACCACTCCCCCGGCCGAGGAGTCCGAGAGCCCGACCCCGTCGCCGTCGGAGAGCACCACCACTCCGGCCGACACGTCGAGCAACGCGCCGTCCCCGGCGGCCGGTGACTCCAACCTCGCCGAGACCGGTGCCAACTCCAACACCCCGATGATCGCCGGTGTCGCGGGTGCCCTGGTCGTCGTCGGTGGCGGAGCCGTCTTCTTCGGCATGCGCCGTCGTGGGGCCAACAGCGGTCGCTGACGCCCTCGTAGGACTTGTGTGTGGCCCGTCCCCAGAACACCGAGGGGGCGGGCCACAAGCATGTCATGGTGCCCGCGGCAGTCACGGCGCCCGCGGCACGGCATGTCAGGCGCCCGCAGGGGGCCGCGGCCTCAGAACGTCGCCCGCTCCAGCCAGAACTCCAGCAGCTCCCGCTCGCCGAGCACCTCCAACTCCGGGCTGTCCAGCGGCAGCCGACGGTAGAAGGCGAGCAGCACGGAGGTGAGCGGGCCGCGCAGGGCGACCGTCGCGCGTTCGTGGCCGCGTCGCCAGGAGACCCCGTCCTCGGTGAGTTCGACGAGCCACTCGGCGTTCAGGCCGGGGGCGGTGTCGGTGGCGTGCAGGTGGATGCCGCGGCGGCCCGGTCCGCGCAGCTCCTCGGCCGCCGGGTGCGGCCGCGTCCGTTGGATGTACGCCACGATCTCCAGCCACTCGTCGAGTGCGTCCGCGGCCACGTCCTGTGCGACCTCGTAGGGCAGCCCGGCGGCGAGTGTGGCGTCGGCGCGGTGGACGGTGATCTCGTGCGTCATCCGGCGGGCCCAGAAGCCCGCGTTGAGCACCCCGGCCCACCCCCAGACCTTCGTGTCCGGCCCGGCCTCCCGCAGGGCGCCCACGACCCCCTCACCGGCCTCGGCGAGCCATGCGTCCAGCGCGGCGGCGTCGCCCCGTGCCTCGGGACCGGCGACCCCGGGCACCCGCTCGCCGGGGACGGGCTCCTGGGCCCGGGTGCGCACCAGCAGTTCCGTCCAGCGCAGGGCGACGCCCATGTGCCGCACGAGCTGTTCCAGCGACCAGTCGGGGCAGGTCGGTACGGTCGCGGACAGGTCGGCGCCGGACGTCACCACGGCTCTCAACTCGGCCGTCTGATAGGCGATCTCGGCGCAGTAGCGGTCATGTGCGAGCGGCGTCATGCCCCGCACCCTACGGAGGTTCCGATCAGCCGAGGACGGCGATTTCGGCCGCGTCGAACTCCACGCCGACCGTGTCCCCGACCGCCGGCGCCTCCCGCAGCGCGCACGCCGCCTCCAGCCGGGGCGCGTCCGGCGGTTGGAGGTGTACGGCGACATGGGTGCCCTTGAAGGCGCGTGCGGTGACCGTGCAGCGCAGTCCCTCGTCGGCGGGCACCAGGCGTACGCCGGCGGGCCGTACGAGGAGCGTGCGCGACCCCTGGGGGGCGCCCTCGGGGACGGGGAGCTTGCCCCAGGGGGTCACCGCGAACTGCCCGGCGACCGAACCCTCCACCACGTTGTCGAAGCCGAGGAAACGGGCCACGAACTCGTCGGCGGGGTGCTTCCAGACCTCAAGTGGCGTACCGGACTGCGCGATCCGCCCGTCCCGCATCACCACGACCCGGTCGGCTAGCGCGAAGGCCTCTCCCTGGTCGTGCGTCACGGCGAGCACGGTCGTACCCAACCGCCCGAACAGCTCCCGGAGTTCGACGACCAACCGCTCCCGCAGCGACCGGTCGAGCTGCCCGAGCGGCTCGTCCAGCATCAGCAACCGCGGCCGGGGCGCGAGCGCACGGGCGAGCGCCACCCGCTGCTGCTCACCGCCGGAGAGTGAGCCGACGGCCCGACGGCCGGCGCCCGGCAGCCCGACGAGGTCGAGCAACTCCCGCACCCGCTCGGCCTGTTCACCCTTGGCGGCGCCGTGCATCCGCAGCCCGAAGGCCACGTTTCCGCCCACGTCCCGCTGTGGGAACAGCTGGTGGTCCTGGAACATCAGGCCCACGCCCCGCCGATGCGCGGGCACCCCCGCCTGGTCGCGGCCGTCGAGCAACACCCGCCCGGCGGTGAGGGGTTGCAGCCCGGCCACCGCCCGCAGCAGCGTCGACTTGCCGCTGCCGCTCGGCCCGAGCACGCACACGATCTCGTGCTCGGCGACATCGAGGCCGACGGCGTCCAGCACGGCCCGCTCACCGAACCGCACGGTCGCGTCCTCAAGGCTCAGCAGCATCTAGAACTCCCCGGTCCGGTCCGTGCGGAGCCGCTCAAGGACCAGCAGCGCCACCGCGCACACCACCATCAGAATCGTCGAAAGGGCCATCGCCTGCCCGTAGTTGAGGTCGCCGGGCCGCCCGAGCAGCCGCGCCACCGCGACCGGCAGCGTCGGATTGTCGGGCCGCGCGATGAACACCGTCGCCCCGAACTCCCCCAGCGACACGGCGAACGCGAACCCGGCCGCGACCAGCGCCGCCCGCCGCACCAACGGCAGATCGACCTCGCGCCACACCCGCCACGGCGACGCCCCGAGCACCGCCGCCGCCTCCCGCAGCCGCCCGTCCACGGCCCGCAGCACGGGCAGCATGGTCCGTACGACGAAAGGGACGCCCACCAGGGCCTGCGCCAGCGGCACCAGGATCCAGCTGCTCCTGAGGTCCAACGGCGGCTTGTCCAGGGCGATCAGGAAGCCGAACCCGACGGTCACCGCGGACACCCCGAGCGGCAGCATCAGCAGCGCGTCGAAGCCCCGCACCAGCCGGCCGGCGTCCCGGCGCGCGAGGGCCGCGGCGGCCAGACCTCCGATCAGCACGGCGATCCCGGTCGCGGCGAGGGCGTATTCGAGGGAGTTGCCGATCGCCTCGATCGGCGGCACGAGGAAGGTCCCGCCGTCCTCGGAGGTGAGCGCCCGGTAGTAGCCGAAGTCCGGGGCGCCCAGGGACCGTTGCACCAGCACGGCCAGCGGCAGGACGAGGAGTACGAGGACGGTGGCGAGGACCCCCGCCAGCAGCGCCCACTGCCGGGCCCCGCGCGGCCGGTGTGACGTCACCGACGCGTCGACCAGCCGCAGCGCGGTCTCCCGCCACCGTACGGTCCAGGCGTGCACGGCGAGGATCGCGCCGACCGCGACGAACTGGACGATCGTGAGGACGGCGGCCGTGGAGAGGTCGAAGATCTCGGAGGTCTGCCGGTAGATCTCCACCTCCAGGGTGGAGAAGGTCGGCCCGCCGAGGATCTGCACGACCCCGAAGGAGGTGAAGGTGAACAGGAAGACCATCAGCGCGGCGGCCGCCACCGCGGGCGCCAGCGCGGGCAGCGTGACCCTGCGCCAGGCCCGCAGTGGCGAGGCCCCGAGCATCCGGGCCGCCTCCTCCTGCCGCGGGTCCAGCTGCGCCCACAGGCCGCCCACGGTCCGTACGACGACCGCGTAGTTGAAGAAGACGTGCGCGAGCAGGATGGCCCAGACCGTCGTGTCCAGGCGTACGCCCCACAGCTCGTCGAGAAGTCCCCCGCGCCCGACCAGCGCCAGGAACGCCGTACCGACGACGACCGTCGGCAGTACGAAGGGGACGGTGACGACCGCGCGCAGGACGTGTTTGCCGGGGAAGTCGTAGCGGGCGAAGACGTAGGCACCGGGCAGGGCGATCGCCAGGGTGAGCGCGGTGGACGCGAACGCCTGCCAGGTGGTGAACCACAGCACGTGCCGGATGTCGGACTGCCCGAGGACGTCCACGATCCGCCCGAACCGCCATACCCCCTCGACCTTGAGCCCGCGCGCGACGATCGCGGCGACCGGCCAGGCGAAGAAGACGCCGAAGAAGGCGACGGGCAGGGCCATGAGCCCGAGCCGCGCCGCGTTCCCGCTCCGCCTCCTGCCGGCCGACTCCGGCCGCCTGACGGCTACTTCAGTACGAGTGACGTCCACGACTTGACCCACTGGTCGCGGTTGGCGGCGATCTTGTCGGGCGCCACGGTCTCGGGATCCTTGGCGGCGGGCCCGTACTTCGTGAACTCGGCGGGCACGGCCGCCCCCTTGAGCACGGGGTAGACGAACATGTTCAGCGGCATGTCCTCCTGGAACTCCTTGGAGACCAGGAAGTCGATCAGCGCCTTGCCGCCCGCGGTGTTCTTCGCGTTGCTGAGCAGTCCCGCGAACTCGATCTGCCGGAAGCAGGTGCCCGTCGCGACGCCAGTCGGCGCGGTCGTCGGCTTGGGGTCGGCGTAGATCACCTCGGCGGGCGGCGAGGAGGCGTACGACACGACGAGCGGCCGGTCGGCCTTGGTCTTCTTGCCACCGGCGGAACCGGAGAACTCCTCGTTGTAGGCCTGCTCCCAGCCGTCGACGACCTTGACGCCGTTCGCCTTGAGCTTCTTCCAGTACGCCTCCCAGCCGGCGTCGCCGTACTTGGCGGCGGTCCCGAGCAGGAAGCCGAGGCCGGGCGAGGAGGTGGCGGCGTTCTCGGTGACGAGGAGGTTCTTGTAGGCGGGCTTGATCAGATCGTCGTAGGACGTGGGCGGGGCCAGCTTGTGATCGGCGAAGTACTTCTTGTCGTAGTTGACGCAGATGTCGCCGTAGTCGATGGGCGTGACCCGGTGCTTGCCGGCGTCGAGCTGGTACGCGCTGTCGACCTGCCCGAGCCCCTTGGCCTCGTACGGCTGGAACAGCCCGTTGTCGAGCGCCCGGGAGAGCAGGGTGTTGTCGACGCCGAAGAAGACGTCGCCCTGGGGGTTGTCCTTGGTGAGGATGGCCTTGTTGACGGCCTGCCCGGCGTCGCCGTCCTTGAGGACCCGCACCTTGTACCCGGACTGCTTCTCGAAGTCCTGGAGCACGCTCTTGGAGACGGCCCACGAGTCGTGGCTGACGAGGGTGACGGTCTTGGAGCCCGCCGAGCCGCTGCCGCTGTCGGACGACCCGCACGCGCAGAGCGTGACGAGGCCGAGGCAGACGACGGCAGCCCAATACTTCTTGGTATTCACGGTGATGACCGAACTTCCTACCCAGAATGACCTGGGCGAGGTTCAGAGGGTCTGCGGCCCGGTTGCCGCACTCTCAGCGCTGTCGCGCTCCCCTGTCGGATATGAAGATGTACGTACGGAGAAAGATTACCGCTCGGTGGCCGCCAGCTGGCCACAGGCACCGTCGATCTCCTGACCACGGGTGTCCCGGACGGTGACCGCCACTCCGTGCGCCGCGATGGCCTCGACGAACGCCTTCTCGTCCTCGGGCCGGGACGCCGTCCACTTCGAGCCCGGGGTCGGGTTCAGCGGGATCAGATTGACGTGCACGGGCTTGCCCCGGAGCAGCCGCCCGAGCCGGTCTCCGCGCCACGCCTGGTCATTGATGTCCCGGATGAGCGCGTACTCGATGGACAGCCGCCGCCCGCTCTTCTGCACGTACTCGAACCCGGCGTCGAGGACCTCGCGCACCTTCCACCGTGTGTTCACGGGGACGAGGGTGTCGCGCAGCTCGTCGTCGGGCGCGTGCAGCGAGATCGCGAGCCGGCACTTGAAGCCCTCGTCGGCGAACCGGTGGATGGCCGGCACCAGCCCGACCGTCGACACGGTGATCCCACGCTGCGACAGCCCGAGCCCGTCGGGCGCGGGGTCGGTCAGCGCCCGGATGGACTGCACGACCCGCTTGTAGTTGGCGAGCGGCTCGCCCATCCCCATGAAGACGATGTTGGACAGCCGCGCGGGCCCGCCCGGGACCTCTCCGTCCCGCAGCGCCCGCATCCCGTCCACGATCTGGTGGACGATCTCGGCGCTGGACAGGTTCCGGTCGAGCCCGGCCTGCCCGGTCGCACAGAACGGGCAGTTCATCCCGCACCCGGCCTGCGAACTGATGCACATGGTCACCCGGTCCGGGTACCGCATCAGCACCGACTCGACGAGCGTCCCGTCGAGCATCCGCCACAGCGTCTTACGGGTGGTGCCCTCGTCGGTCGACAGATGCCGCACGACCGTCATCAACTCGGGCAGCAGCGCCTCACGCAGCTTCTCCCGCGAACCGGCCGGGATATCCGTCCACTCCGCCGGGTCGTGCGCGTACCGCGCGAAGTAGTGCTGCGAGAGCTGCTTGGCACGAAACGGCTTCTCCCCGACCTCGGCCACAGCGTCTTTACGCTCGGCGGGAGTGAGATCGGCAAGATGCCGCGGCGGCTTCTTGGCTCCGCGGGGGGCGACGAAAGTGAGTTCTCCGGGTGCAGGCATAACCCATCCAGTGTCGCAGATCCCCCGGTGTAGCCCGCTCCACTGTGGATACGGGTACCTACGCCATCGTCGCGGCACCCCCCACCCCGGAATCGTGGACCCCACAGAGCACCACCCACGCCTTCCACGAGGGGACCGCCCCATGGCCGCCGACCGTCACCACCACCGCCGACGCCGTGTCACCACCATCGCCACCGCCGTGGCAGCCGTCGCCCTGACCGCCGGGCTCGCCACCGGATGTGACCCCGACGACCCCGGCAGCGTGAGCGACTCGCTGGACTGTGCGCGCAACTACGACGACTTCGTCGACGGTCTCAGGGCGATCCATGAGACGCCGGACTCCCAGAAGCTCGACGAGATCGAGGTCAGGACCGACGACAGCAAGGTCGGGAAGGCCGTGCGCGAGTTGAACAAGGCGATCGCCGACTACAACAAGGCCGTCCTGAACGGCGAGCACCCCGACTCCGACGAGATCGACAAGGCGGCCGACAAGTTCAAGGACGTGTGCTCGTAGGACGTGTACTCGTAGGACGTGCGAGAGCCCCCGCCCGAGAAGAAGGGCGAGGGCTCCACAGGTCACACCGGTCACACAGGGTCGTTCCGTCAGCCCGAGCCCACGAACAGCACCAGCAGCAGCCAGACCACCGGGGCCGTCGGCAGGAGCGAGTCCAGGCGGTCCATGATGCCGCCGTGGCCCGGCAGCAGCGTGCCCATGTCCTTGATGCCGAGGTCCCGCTTGATCATCGACTCGCCGAGGTCGCCCAGCGTGGCACTGGCCGCGACCGCGAGGCCGAGCAGGAGGCCCTGCCACCAGGTGCCGTCGTCGATCAGGAACTGCATGAGCAGCGCCCCCGCCACCATGGCGAAGCTCACCGCGCCGAACAGCCCCTCGCGGGTCTTGCCGGGGCTGATGCGCGGGGCGAGCTTGTGCCGGCCGAACCGCCAGCCGACGGCGTACGCGCCCGTATCGCTCACCACGGTCAGCACCAGGAACGTCAGGACCCGCCAGGGCCCGTCGTCGGCGGTCAGCATCATCGCGACGAACGTGGCCAGGAACGGCACGTAGAAGGCCGCGAAGACGCCCGCCGTGACGTCCTTGAGGTAGCCCTCCGGCGGCTCCGTCATACGCCATACGAGGACGGCGAGCGCCGTGAGCGCCATGGCGACCCAGGCCCCCTCGGCGCCCCGCACGTACCCGGAGACGACCATCGCCGCGCCGCCGAGCGCCAGCGGGACCAAGGGCGCCTTGATGCCCTTGCGCTCCTGGAGCCGACTGGTCAGCTCCCAGAGGCCGACGACGACGGCGACCGCTATCACCCCGACGAAGGCGGCCTTGACGACGAACAGGGACGCGACGATCACGGCACCGAGCCCGACGCCGACTCCTATGGCCGCACCCAGGTCGCGTCCCGCGCTCTTCTTCTGCGGGCGGGGCGCCGGCTGCGGGGCGTCGGGCATGGGCTCCGGATTCTGCGGCGCGGCGTAGTGCTGCGCCTGCGGCGATTCGTCGCGGAACAAGGGACCGCTCAGCCGAGCGGCCCCCTGGTCGTCATCCTGGTCTCCGCCGTACGCGGGTCCGTCGGGCACGATGGGCATGGGGCGAGTCTGCTGCGCCTCAGGCGCATCATAGGCGGGACCCGCCGGGGCAGCCCCCTGGACAGGCCCCTGGTCGGACGGCCCCCAGTACCCGGTCTGTGGCGGCGCCCCCCAGGAAGAGTCGTTCATCAGACCTCGAGCAGCTCCGCTTCCTTGTGCTTCAGGAGCTCGTCCACCTGGGCGACGTACTTGTGCGTGGTGTCGTCGAGCTCCTTCTCCGCACGGCGGCCCTCGTCCTCACCGATCTCGCCGTCCTTGATCAGCTTGTCGATGGTGTCCTTGGCCTTGCGGCGCACGGAGCGGATCGAGATCTTGGAGTCCTCGGCCTTGGTCCGGGCGACCTTGATGTAGTCCTTGCGGCGCTCCTCGGTCAGCTCGGGGAACACCACCCGGATGATGTTGCCGTCGTTGCTCGGGTTGACGCCCAGGTCCGAGTCGCGGATCGCCTGCTCGATGTTGCGCATGGCGGTCTTGTCGAACGGGGTCACCACCGCCATCCGCGGCTCCGGCACGGAGAACGAAGCCAGCTGGTTGATCGGCGTCGGCGCACCGTAGTAGTCGGCCACGATCTTGTTGAACATCGCCGGGTGCGCTCGACCGGTACGGATCGCGGCGAAGTCCTCCTTGGCGACCACGACGGCCTTCTCCATCTTCTCCTCGGCCTCGAGGAGGGTCTCTTCGATCACCACTTGCTCCTGCGTGTCTTGAGTGAGGCCCGGCTGCGGTTCCTTGATGGGGCGGCGGCCGGCTGCGTCGCGTCTTCTTTCTGCACGGTTCCCGACCGGCGGGACATTGTCCATCCCCCGGTCAGGGTCCGTGGGTGGTGTTGCCCGTCAGTCCCGGCCGCCCTGTTCACCCACCAGCGTGCCGATCTTCTCACCCTTGACGGCGCGGGCGATATTGCCCTCGGCCAGAAGCTCGAAGACCAGGATCGGAAGCTTGTTGTCGCGGCACAGCGTGATGGCGGTCATGTCGGCGACCTTAAGGTCGCGGGTGATGACCTCGCCGTAGCTGAGGGAGTCGAATCGGACGGCCTCGGGGTTGGCCTTCGGGTCGGAGTCGTAGACCCCGTCCACGCCGTTCTTGCCCATCAGCAGCGCCTCGGCGTCGATCTCCAGGGCGCGCTGGGCGGCGGTGGTGTCGGTGGAGAAGTACGGCATGCCCATACCGGCGCCGAAGATGACCACGCGGCCCTTCTCCAGGTGGCGCACGGCGCGCAGCGGGATGTACGGCTCGGCGACCTGGCCCATGGTGATGGCGGTCTGCACCCGGCTGTCGATGCCCTCCTTCTCCAGGAAGTCCTGGAGGGCGAGGCAGTTCATGACCGTGCCGAGCATGCCCATGTAGTCCGAGCGGGCCCGGTCCATGCCGCGCTGCTGGAGTTCGGCGCCGCGGAAGAAGTTGCCGCCGCCGATGACGACGGCGACCTGGGCGCCGTCCCGCACGACGGCCGCGATCTCGCGGGCGATCTTGTGCACCACGTCCGGGTCGACGCCCAGGCCCCCGCCGCCGGAGAAGGCCTCTCCGGACAGCTTCAACATGAACCGGCCGCGTACTTTGCCGTCGTCGCTCTTCTGGGGCTTGGTGGTCATGGGAGATCCCGCCTCTTTCACGTCGTGCACATACAAAGAAGGCCACTGCCGGTGGGGTGTCGATCGCATCCCATGCTCGGCAATGGCCTCCTCGTCAGATCTGCTGTCGTCCGTCACGCGCGCGCGTGACGGCGTACCGGACGACTGCGTCCGACCCTATCGGGGCCGGGCGCCGATCGCGGCACGGACTCAGATGCCGACCTTGATGCGCGTGAAGCGCTTCAGGGTGACACCGGCCTCGTCCAGGATCTTCTGGACGGACTTCTTGGGGTCGAGCGCGTAGGGCTGACCGAGCAGCGTCGCGTCCTTGAAGAAACCGTTGACGCGACCCTCGACGATCTTCGCGATCGCGGCCTCGGGCTTGCCCTCGGCGCGGGTGGTCTCCTCGGCGACACGGCGCTCGGACTCGACGACCTCGGCCGGCACGTCCTCCTTGGCCAGGTACTTCGGCGCGAAGGCGGCGATGTGCTGGGCGACGCCCCTGGCGACCTCGGCGTTCGGCTTGTCGAACTCGACCAGGACACCGATCTGCGGGGGCAGGTCGGGCATCGTGCGGTGCATGTACGCGGTCACGAAGCCGTCGGCGAACGCCGCGAAGCGGTCCAGGACGATCTTCTCGCCGAGGTTGGCGTTGGCCTCGTCCACGAACGCCTGGACGGTCTTGCCGGCCTCGATCTCGGAGGCGAGCAGGGCGGCCAGGTCGGCCGGAGCGGTCTTGGCGACGTGCTCGGCGATCTGGTTGGCGACGACCTGGAACTTCTCGCTCTTGGCGACGAAGTCCGTCTCGCACTTCAGCTCGACCAGCACGCCGGAGGAGTTGTCGTCGGCGATGACGGAGACCACGGCGCCGTTCTCGGCGGAGCGGCCCTCGCGCTTGGCGACGCCCTTCTGGCCCTTGATACGGAGCGCCTCGACGGCCTTCTCGACGTTGCCGTCGGCCTCGTCCAGCGCCTTCTTGCAGTCCATCATGCCGGCGCCGGTGAGCTCACGAAGCTTCTTGACGTCGGCGGCGGTGTAGTTCGCCATGAGTCTGTGAATCTTTCTGGAAGTCTGGAAGATCGAAGATCTACGGGGTCCACGACCCCCGTCTAGTCGGGGGCCGCTGACTCTCCGCCGACCTACAGGTGAACGGCGGGAGCGGACTTCACCGCGCCCGAAGGCGCTTCTGATGCAGTACCGCTCCCGCCGTCAACACTGACGCTTACGGTCAGGCCTGCTCGACGTCCGCGGCCGGAGCCTCAGCAGCCGGAGCCTCGGCCTCGGGGGCCTCAGCAGCCGGAGCCTCAGCAGCCTCGGCGGCAGGCGCCTCGGCCTCGGGGGCCTCGACAGCGGCCTCGACGGCAGCCGGAGCCTCGGCCTGCTCGGCGTCGGCGACCTTCTCGGTCTCGGCAGAGGTCTGCACCTCGGCCTCGGCCGCCGGAGCCTCGTCCGCCTTCTTCTCACCCTCGAGCAGGTCGCGCTCCCACGCGGCCAGCGGCTCGCCCGCGGCCTTGTCGCCCTTGCCCTCGGTGGCGACACCGGAGCGGGAGATGAGGCCCTCGGCGACCGCGTCCGCGATCACACGGGTGAGCAGGGTGACGGAGCGGATCGCGTCGTCGTTGCCCGGGATCTTGTAGTCGACCTCGTCGGGGTCACAGTTGGTGTCGAGGATGGCGACGACCGGGATGTTGAGCTTCCGGGCCTCACCGACCGCGATGTGCTCCTTCTTGGTGTCCACGATCCAGACGGCGCTGGGCACCTTGGACATCTCGCGGATACCACCGAGGGTCTTCTCCAGCTTGGCCTTCTCGCGCGAGAGCACGAGAAGCTCCTTCTTGGTGAGACCGGACGCGGCGACGTCCTCGAAGTCGATCTGCTCAAGCTCCTTGAGGCGCTGCAGACGCTTGTAGACGGTGGAGAAGTTGGTGAGCATGCCGCCCAGCCAGCGCTGGTTGACGAAGGGCATGCCGACGCGGGTGGCCTGCTCGGCGATGGCCTCCTGCGCCTGCTTCTTCGTGCCGACGAACATGACCGTGCCGCCGTGGGCGACGGTCTCCTTGACGAACTCGTAGGCGCGGTCGATGTACGACAGCGACTGGAGCAGGTCGATGATGTAGATGCCGTTGCGCTCCGTGAAGATGAACCGCTTCATCTTCGGGTTCCAACGACGGGTCTGGTGACCGAAGTGGACGCCGCTTTCCAGCAGCTCCCGCATCGTGACGACGGCCATGGCCGTACTCCTTGGTGTTCTCGGTTCTGCCGCGGATGCCGGACGGCTTCCGCGCCTGACGCCCACATGCGCCGTGCCACGAGGGACCGAGGGGCGCTGACAGGGACCGTTGCCGGCCGCGTGTCGGGGCGTGCGAAGTCGACCCGGTGACCCGGATCGCCAGAAGAAGTGTACGGGACCCTGGAGGTACCGGGTGACGCCGCTGTCCACAACCGGGGAGTAGTCCACAGATCCCGGCCATGATCGCCGGACCACGAGACCGTTCTCGCATGCGAGAGAAGCGATGTACACGGCTGTGGAAGCGATACGCGAGGCTGGTGGTAGCCCTGCTACTGGGCTCGGCGCCAGCCCTCCTGGCCCCATGGGCCCGAGCGGACGCCCAGCCACCACCCCCCGACCCGGGCGAGCGGGCCCCGGCGATCGGACGGGCCTGGCCGGTGGGCACCCGGCCAACGGTCCTACGAGGATGGGAGCCACCGGCGACGGTGTACGGCCCCGGTCACCGCGGCGTGGACCTGGCCGCCACCCCGGGAACTCCGGTGCGCGCGGTAGCCGCCGGCCGGGTCTCCTTCGCGGGCCGTGTGGCCGGCCGGGGCGTGGTCTCCGTGGAACTGACCGGCACAGACGTACGCACGACATATGAACCGGTACGGGCGTCAGTGAAGAAGGGCGACGCGGTGGCGGCCGCCGAGCCGGTAGGCACAGTGGAACCAACGGCCACGCACTGCCCGGTCACCTGCGTGCACTGGGGCCTGTTGCGAGGCGACGCCTACCTGGACCCGCTCACCCTGCTGCCACCCTGGCTACTACACACGGGCCCGTCCCGCCTGCTCCCGGTCCTGGACGTACCGCTGCCGCCGGAGTCGGCCTCGTACGCAGGGTGACGCCGCGCGTGGTCAACCCGTGGACCCCAACGCCGCGCCCCGTCAGCCCCGCACACCCCGAAGCGCCATGCTCACCGCCGCGTTCGTGATCACCGACGGCTCCTCGGCCGCGCCGAGTTCGATCCGGCGGACGGCCGCGTCCACGACGCCCTGGAGCATCATCGCCGCGAGGCGGGGCTGTTCGTGGCCCAGTTCCGCCAGGGCCTCGACGATCATCGCGACGAGGCCGCCGTGTGCGGCGCGGATCTTCTCCCGGGCGCCCGCGTCCAGTTCGCTCGCGGAGATGGCCACGACGGCGCGGTGGCGCCGGTCGCCGACCAGGGCCAGCTGCCGGCGGACGTACGCCTCGACCTTGCCCTCGGCCGTCTCCGCCCGCTCCATGGCCGCCTCGACCTCCGCGGCCCAGACCGGGAAGTCGACCTCGCACAGCTCCTCGACCACGGCGGCCCTCGACCGGAAGTACTCGTACACGGACGAGCGCGCGAGCCCCGTCCGCTCGGCGAGCGCGGGGAAGGTCAGCGCCTCCGTCCCGCCCTCGGACAGCAGGGACCGCGCCGCGTCCAGCAGGGCGGCTCGCTGCATCGACCGATGCTCGGCCACGGAGGCCGCTCGAATCCTTGGCACGTCAACCACTCTACGGACGTGCCTCGCCGGGCGGGAGTCTCTCCACCGGGACGGGCGTCACTCGCCCTCGCTCCAGCGGGCGGCACCCCACCGCTCAGCGGCCGAAACTCGCCAGCTTCGCGCGCAGCTGCAGCACCGACTTGGTGTGGATCTGGCTGACCCGGCTCTCGGTGACACCGAGCACGTTCCCGATCTCGGCGAGGGTGAGGCCCTCGTAGTAGTAGAGCGTGACGACGGTCTTCTCGCGGTCGGGCAGGGTGTTGATCGCCCGCGCCAGGAAGCGTCTCAGCTCCCGGTCCTCGGCCACCTCCACCGGGTTGTCCGCGGCGGTGTCCTCCAGCGTGTCCATCAGGCTGAGCCGGTCGCCGCCCTCGCCTCCGACGTGCAGCAGCTCCTCCAGCGCCACCACGTTCGCCAGCGACAACTGGCTGAACACCGCGTGGAGTTCGTCCACCTGGATGCCCAGCTCGGCGGCCACCTCCCCCTCCGACGGGGTCCGCCGCAGCCGCGCCTCCAGGGTCGCGTACGCCCGCTCCACGTTCCGCGCCTTCTGCCGCACGGACCGCGGGATCCAGTCCAGCGCCCTGAGTTCGTCGATCATCGCGCCCCGGATCCGCGTGATCGCGTACGTCTCGAACTTGATCTCCCGGTCGACGTCGAACTTCTCGATCGCGTCGATGAGCCCGAACACCCCCGAGGAGACGAAGTCGGCCTGCTCCACGTTGGGCGGCAGACCGACGCTGACCCGTCCCGCCACGTACTTCACCAACGGCGAGTAGTGCAGGATCAGCTGCTCCCGCAGCCGCTCGTCGCCCGTCGCCTTGTACGACCGCCACAGTTCGTCGAGCGTCGAGGGAGCGGGCGGTCGCACGCTGCCACCGTCGCGGGCGGCTGGCGGGATCGCCGCCCGGTCGGACCCGGAAGTGTGCTGGGGCATTCGTCGCCTTGTGCCGTTCTGCCGTGAATCGGGGCTGCCTGGGTGAGCTGTCGGTCTGATGTCGAGTTGCCTGTCTGCGTCGGAATTCACGTGAGCGTAGCGTGACTGGAGTGTCGCGGTGAGCGATGGCGGGCGCCCGAGGTGTACCCGAAGGTGTCCCGTCGACCACTCACCGCGTCAAGACAGTCGCTCTAAGTGATCATCACGGAGCGCCAACTGCCGGGATTTCCAAAGGTGTCCGGCCTCCCCCGGACGGCCGAACACGCTCGGTCAGCATCGGCCCCGATCCGCTCCGACGGACAACATCGCCTGGCGTGTCAACTTCCAGCCGTCGCCGTGTCGTTCGACGTAACCGAGTGATCGGAGTTCGTACAGTCTCGCGATCGCGTCGTCCTCCGTGGTCTGCGCATCGCGGGCGATCCCGTCGGCCGGCACCGCGCCGCGGGCGGGCAGTGCGGCGAGGACGTGCCGGGCAGCCGGGTCCAGCAGGTCCCGGGGCAGCACCGGCCCGCGCCGTTCCGGAGCCAGCTCCCCCATGTCGCCGACGAGTTCGACGACTTCGGCGGCGTCGGTGACCAGCACGGCGTCGGCGCGCAGCAGTTCGTGCACGCCGGCGGAGAGCGCACTGGTCGCCGGCCCCGGCACCCCTATCGTGTGGCGCCCCAACCGCCGTGCGGCCCGTGCGGTGACCAGCGAGCCGCTGCGGTAGGCGGCCTCGACGACCACGGTGCCCCGGGTCAACGCGGCGATCACTCGGTTGCGGACGATGAATCTGCTCGCTGTCGGATGCTCACCGGGCGCCAACTCGCCCACGACCAGGCCCTGTTCCGCGATCCTGCCGATCAACTCCGTGTGTCCGCGCGGATAGGGCCGGTCCACCCCGCAGGCAAGCACCGCGACGGTGGCACCACCGGCGCCGAGCGCGCCCCGGTGTGCGGCGGCGTCGACCCCGTAGGCGCCGCCGGACACGACCACCCAGCCGCACTCGGCGAGCCCGGCGGCGAGGGTCGCGGCCATGTGTGCCCCGTACTCGGTGCAGGCCCGCGCGCCCACGACGGCGACGGATCTGAGCGCCCACATCCGCAGGCTCGCCGGACCGCGCACCCACAGCCCGAGCGGACGCGCGTCCCCGAGGTCGTCTATCTGCGCGGGCCACTCGGCGTCTCCGGGCCGGACGAACCTGACCCCGGCGGCCCGCGCCACGGCGAGGTCCCGTTCGGGCTCGGCCCGCTCGGTCCGCGCCCGCAACCCGGCCCACCGTTTGTGGGTCACCCCGGCGAGCTGCGGGCCACGGCCGCGCAACCGCTCCAGCACCTCCTCGGCGCCCAGCTCCCGGACCCACCGTCCGCAGGTCTCGTCCCCCGGTTCGAGGACGCGGGTGAGGTGAACGACGGCGAGCAGCTCGGGCCCGGGACCGCCGTCCGCTGGCCCGCCTCCAGAACCGCCACCCACCGGCCCGGCCCCAGAACCACCGCCCACCGGCCCGACCCCGGGACCGCCGCCCACCGACTCGACCCCAGAACCACCGCCCGCCAGCCCGCCTCCGGAACCGCCACCCACCGGCCCGGCCCCAGAACCACCGCCCACCGGCCCGACCCCGGGACCGCCGCCCGCCGGCCCGACCCCAGAACCACCGCCCACCGGCCCGACCCCAGGGCCACCGCCCGTCGGCCCGCCTCCGGGACCGCCGCCCGCTGGCTCGACCCCAGGGCCACCGCCCGTCGGCCCGGCCCCAGGGCGACCGCCCACCGGCCCCGCCCCGGCTTCCTCCTCCGCGCTCATGTCAGCGCCCCGATGGCCATCGGCACCCCTCGGGGCACTCCGGTGCGCAGTTGCAGCGCCAGGGCCACGTCGGTCGCGTCGGGCCGGTCGTGGCCCACGAGGTCGGCCACGGTCCAGGCCACGCGCAGCACCCGGTCGATGCCGCGGGCGCTGAGCACCCCCCGCTCCAGGCTGCGCTCGGCCTCGTCCATGGCCCCCGGCGTCGCATGCCAGCGGCTGCGCAGCTCGCGCCCCGGCACCTCGCTGTTGCTGCGCCACGGGGTGCCCGTGAACCGTTCGGTCGCGCGCTCCCGTGCCGCCCTGACCCGGTCGGCGACCGTCGCGGTGGACTCGCCCCGGGCGCCGGGCGCGGTGAGTTGAGCGCGGGTCACCGGGTCGACCTCGACCCGGAGGTCGACCCGGTCGAGCAGCGGTCCGGACAGCCGCGCCTGATAGCGGCGGATCGTCGAGGGCGGGCAGTCGCACAGGGAGTTCAGCTGCGAGAAACGTCCGCAGGGGCACGGGTTGGCCGCGAGCACCATCAGGAAGCGTGCCGGGAACCGCACCACCCCGGCACTGCGCGCGATCACCACGTGCCCCGCCTCCAGCGGTTGCCGCAGGGCGTCGAGGGTCTGGCTGTGGAACTCCGGCGCCTCGTCGAGGAAGAGCACGCCCCGGTGGGCCAGCGAGACCGCACCGGGCCTCGGGATGCCCGGGCCGCCACCGACGAGCGACTGCATCGTGGCCGAGTGGTGCGGGGCGCAGTAGGGAGCCGCGTCGACGAGGGGCTTGCCCGGGGGCAGCAGCCCGGCCACCGAGTGCACCGCCGTGACCTCCAGGGACTCCTCCCGGCCGAGCGGGGGCAGGACGGCGGGCAGCCGCTCCGCGAGCATCGTCTTGCCCGCGCCGGGCGGTCCCTCCAGGAACAGGTGGTGTCCGCCCGCGGCCGACACCTCCACGGCGGTGCGCGCCGACATCTGGCCCACGACATCGGCCAGGTCATGGCCGTGGTCATGCTGTGCGGCGCCCATGCTGTGCATGCCCGTGGCCGCTCCGGTGCCCGGTACCCGCAGCCCTGCGAGGAGCGGATCCGGGCGGCCCAGGTCGTCGGGCGTCTCCTCGGGTACGGGCTCGTCCGTGAGCACCGCGATGAGCTGGCGCAGGCTGCGGACGCCCAGCACCGAGATGCCGGGCACCAACGTGGCCTCCGCGGCGGCGCACTCCGGCACCACCACCTGCTCGTAGCCGGCGTCGGCGGCGGCCAGTACCGCGGGCAGGATGCCCCGGACCGGTCGCACGCGCCCGTCCAGGCCCAGCTCCCCGATCATCACGATGTCGGCGAGCACCCGCGGGTCGATCCGCTCACTGGCGCCGAGCACCGCGCACGCGACAGCGAGGTCGAACCCGCTGCCCGCCTTGGGCACCGACGCCGGGCTGAGCCCGACCGTCAGCTTCTTCTGCGGCCACTCGCCCCCGGAGTTCACCACCGCCGCCCGTACCCGATCCCGGCTCTCCGTCAGACTCTTGTCCGGCAGGCCGACCAGCGTGAACGCCGCGACCCCCGGTTCGAGGTCGGCCTGGACCTCGACGACCACTCCCTCGACGCCCACCAGGGCCACCGAGCACGTCCGTGCGAACGCCATCTCAGGCCACCCCCCGCGCGTGCTCGACCACGGGTGCGCCGCGATCGGGGAGCAGGACGCCGACCAGGTCGATGCGGACGCCTCCCGGCGGTGCGCCCCCGTGCTCCTGGGCCCAGCGCTCCGCGAGGGTGCGCAGCCGCTCCGCCTTGGTCGGCGTGACCGCGGCCATGGGATGTTCGAAGGGACCCGCCCTGCGGGTCTTCACCTCGCAGACCACCAGGACGTCCCCGTCCCGGGCCACGATGTCGATCTCGCCGGTCCGCCCGCAGCGCCAGTTGCGCTCCAGGACGGTCAGGCCGGCCTCGCTCAGTCGCCGCGCGGCGAGGTCTTCTCCGTACTTGCCGAGTGCGCTTCGTGCGTTCATGTCGGCACCACCTCCGGCGCCAACGCTCACGCAACCGGGCGGATCAAGTTGATCTTGGTGCGCTACTCACCGGTTGTGGAAAACTCCGCCACCCACACGAGGGACCCTCACCCGCTCGGGTGAGTATCGCCCGCACGAACGACCGTCACAGCCGCCGTCACCCGCCCGGCAGCTCCAGATCGCTCTTGTTGAGCTCTTCGATGTTCACGTCCTTGAACGTGAGGACGCGGACCTGCTTCACGAAGCGGGCCGGGCGATACATGTCCCAGACCCACGCGTCCGCCATCGACACCTCGAAGAACACCTCACCCTGGACCGAGTGCACCTGCATCTCGTAGTCGTTGGTCAGGTAGAAACGCCGCTCGGTCTCGATCACGTATTTGAACAGACCGACGACATCGCGGTACTCCCGGTAGAGCTTCAGCTCCATCTCGGTCTCGTACTTCTCGAGGTCCTCGGCGCTCATGGCATGTTCCCCTTCAGCCGTGCGATCCCACCATTGTGCGCCAGTCCCGCATGCCCCTAGACGATTTCTGGGTCAAGGGTCACCGGGCCGGGCGGGGGACCTTCGTCGAGCAGCCTGCGCAGCAGCTCGGCGAGTCTGGTCGGATACACCGTCTCATGTGCCCGGGTCAGTTCCTGACAGGTCCACCAACGCGCTCCGGCGACGCTGCGCCGCTCCAGCTCGGTCAGCCCCAGGGCCTGGGTCACCGTCTGCGTCGTACGGGCCAGGTAGTACCACTCGTCCTGGTCCCAGCGCCGACCGGCGAACGGGAAGGAGCACATCCGCCGCCACAGCACCGGGCCGAGTTCGATGTCGGTGATGCCGGTCTCCTCGGCGAGTTCCCGCACGGCGGCCTGCTCGCGGGTCTCCTCGCCCTCGACGCCGCCGCCCGGGGTGAACCACCAGTCGTCGGAGGGGTCGTCCGGCTCATGGCCGTACAGGAGCAGGATGCGGTCGTCGGGGTCGAGCAGCACGACCCGGGCGACCTTGCGCAACCCGCCCTCGTAGGTGTCCGTCGCCTCAGCGGGCACCCACGGGCTCCGTCCGATTCCGGGCGCGGCGGCCGCCCAGCCGCTTGGCGATCGGGCCGTACGCGCCGCCGCCCAGAACGAGCACCGCACCTACGACGATCAGCGCGACGATCGTGCGCAGCGGGCCCGGCGTGGAGAGGGCGCCCAGCTCCTCGAAGCCGGTCGGCTTCTTCAGCATGCCGTTCATGGGCCAGACGACCGCGTCGACGCGGGCCGTCACGGCACTGCGCGAGACCGTGCCGTTCGCCGCGTCCGTGAGGTGGGCGGTGGAGTCGAGGGAGCCCTGGCGCTCGTCGCCGAGCAGGAACAGCCGGCCCTTGGGCACGGTGACGGACGGGAAGTTCGTGATCTCGGCGAGGCTGCCCTTGGGCAGATACGGCTCGTCTATCTGCTTGCCGTTGACGGTCAGCTTGCCGTTCGTGCAGCAGGAGACCTTGTCACCGCCGACCGCGACCACGCGCTTGACCACGGCCGCGTTGGTCACCCAGCTCTTGTCGTTGAAGACGACGACATCGCCCCGGTGCAGTTCGCCGCCGTCGACGCGCTGGGCCAGCACCCGGTCACCGGCGTCGATCGTCGGCGTCATCGAGCTGGTGGGCACGGTGTACGGCTTGTAGACCACCGCTCCCCAGGCGAACCCTCCAAGGAACAGCACAATGCCCAGTGCGACCGCCAGTCCGGACAGTCGCTGTCCGGTCCGGCTGCCCACCGGGCCCGTGCCTGTGCCGCCGCTGTGCGGGGCCGTACGCGTCATGCTCTCGCCACCCATGGATCCGCACCCTACCCGGCGGTACCTGACCCGGTCAGCCCCTCACGGGGACCGGGGTCACAGCTCCACGAGGGCTTCACGAAGGGATGCTGCGAGCCGCCTCAGCGGGTCTCGGCGGGCGCGATCCGCCGCCGGCGCCACAGGGCCACCGGCACCATTCCGGCGAGGGCGACCGCGTCGGGCGCGGCCGTCAGGGCTCCGGACGCCGAGGACTGGTCGCTCAGGCCCTGCTGGTCGAAGGTGTCCGGGACCGGGAGGGTGTCCCAGCGGTTGATCGGCCAGGCGATGACGATGGCGCGGCCGACGACGTCCTTGACCGGGACCATGCCGTGGTGCGCGTCGTCCTGGTTGTAGCGGGAGTCGCGGGAGTTCTGGCGGTGGTCGCCCATCACCCAGATGTAGCCCTTGGGGATCTTCACCGTGAACTGACCGCCCTGATCGTCCACGCTGCACGGCGTGTTGCCGGCGTAGACGAACGAAGTGTCGTTCAGTGCCTTGCCGTTGACCTTCACCGGTCCGGTGCCCTTGCAGGAGACCGTGTCGCCGCCGACGCCGATGACGCGCTTGATGAGGTCCTTCTCCTCGGCGGACGGCATCAGGCCGATCCAGCTGAGGACCTTCTGCAGCGCATTCGGGTCGGCCGTGGGCTCGCCCGCCAACCAGTTGTCCGGGTCGTGGAAGACGACGACCTCGCCGCGCTCGGGCTCCGACCCGAACCACGGGGTGAGCTTGTCGACCAGGACCCGGTCGCCCTGCTGGAGGGTGTTCTGCATCGAGTCCGAGGGGATCGAGAACGCCTGCACCAGGAAGGTCTTGATCAGCAGCGCGAGCACGAGCGCGATGCCGATCAGGATCGGCAGCTCCTTCCAGAAGGAGCGGGGCTTCTTCGGCCCCGGCGTCGGATCGCCCGGACCCCGGTCCTCGGCCCGGGTCCGCTCGCCGGACGCCGGAGCGTCACTGGTCGCCCCGGAGTCACTCCCGGGGGTCACGGCGCTGTCCGCGGCCGGGACGGCTGCTTCCGCGGGTTGCCCGCGGTGCTCCTCGCCGTCGTGTCCGGACCGTGCGCCAACCGCCACATCCCCCACGCCAACTCCTTACTCTGTGCCGCCGCCTGCCCCATGTACGGCGCAGGCCCACCACTCCCATAACGAGCGGGAGTTCCGCAGGGCTCGGGAGTTGGATCGTTCCGTTCGGATCGTCGGAGGCAACCCTATGCGACAGCTGGGGGACGGCGGTCGTCCCCGACACCGAGTTGGAAACGGAGGCGAAAGTTTTAGGTTCGTTGAGGCTGGTCATGTGCCCGAACGGCCAGGCGATGACCTTGGCGCGGCCCACCACAGAGTCCAGGGAGACCGTTCCGCCGTAGTCGGTGTCCTGATGTGCCCGGGAATCAGCCGAGTTGGCGCGGTGGTCGCCCATCACCCACAGCCGCCCCTTGGGGACGGTGATGTCGAACTGCTGGATGGAGGGGGCGTTTCCGGGATACAGGTAGTCGCCCTCGGTCAGGGGAACACCGTTGACGGTGACCCGGCCTTGCGTGTCACAGCACTTGACGTTGTCGCCGCCGACGCCGACGACCCGCTTGATGAGGTCCTTCTCGTTGTCGGACGGCAACAGGCCGATGAAGGTGAGCCCTTCCTTGACCTGCTTGATCACGATGGGGTCGCTCTTCTTGGTGGTGGTCTGCTCGTCGTCGAGCCAGCCGCCGGGGTCCTTGAAGACGACGACGTCCCCGCGCTTGGGCTCGGAGCCGAACCACGGGGTGAACTTGTCCACCAGGACACGGTCGCCGATCCGGATCGTCTGCTCCATGGAGCCGGACGGGATCACGAACGCCTGCACCAGGAAGGTCTTCAGGACCAGGGCTATGAGGACGGCGACGCCGACGAGGAGGGGTATCTCCTTGACCGCGCTGCGCCGTCGGCGGCGCTTGACCTTGCGCTGCAGCTTGCGCCGATCGGCACGGGAGCGGCCGTCGCCCGCCGGGGCGCTGCTGGTGCGCCGGGAGCCGGTGGGAAGCAGGTTCTCGGTGCCGAAAGGGTTGCTGGGCACCGAGCCTCGCGGTCTGCCGCGGTTACCCATGCGCACCGTCCCCCTTCTCAGACGCGGTCGCCTCCGCGGCGGGCACGCGCGCATAGGCGCTCGGACGGTGCAGGCGGGTCCAGTGGTCGGTGGGCCAGGCGATCCAGTCGGCGCGTCCCACGACGTCGGCCACGGGGATCATGCCGCCGCCGGGCGAGCCCAGGTGGTCGCGGGAGTCGCTGGAGTCGCTGCGGTGGTCGCCGAGGACGAAGAGGGTGCCGTCGGGCACGCGGACGTCGAAGGGGACCGTGGACGGACCGTCGCCGGGGAACAGGAACGTCGACTCGTCGACCGACCGGCCGTTCACCTGGAGCCTCCCCTCCTTGTCACAGCAGACCACGTGGTCTGCCCCCACACCCACTACCCGTTTGACGTAGTCGCCGTTCCCGAAGTAACCGGTTCCGTCGAACACGACGACATCACCGCGCCGCGGCTCGGCACCAAAACGGTACGCCAACTTATTTACGAGAACGCGGTCGCCGATCCTCAATCCGTTCTCCATGGATCCGCTGGGAATCTGGAAGGGTTGGACCACGAAAGCGTTGAGGAGCAGCAAAAACACCAGGCAGACCAGTGCGGTCAGGGTGATGAACCCGCCGGGCAGCCAGTCGGTGATCCACGCCACCAACGCGAAACGCGACCGGCCCTCCGAACCCTCTGTGTCCGAGTTCTCCCCGGATGTCCCCGGGGAGTCGGAAGGGCTGGAGGAGCGGTCGCGCTCCGTCGACTGTGCTTCGGTGTCCATCGGAGCCAGATGCTATCCGGCCCCTCTGTGACGCCCGGAGAGCGCTCAGTTGTCGCGCTTCTCCTTGATCTTCGCGGCCTTGCCGCGCAGCTCGCGCAGGTAGTACAGCTTCGCGCGACGCACGTCACCGCGGGTGACGAGCTCGATCTTCTCCACGATCGGGGTGTGCACCGGGAAGGTGCGCTCGACGCCGACGGAGAAGGAGACCTTGCGGACCGTGAAGGTCTCGCGGACGCCGGCACCCTGGCGACGGATCACCACGCCCTTGAACTGCTGCACACGGGAGCGGTTGCCCTCGATGACGCGGACGTGCACGTTGACCGTGTCGCCCGGGCGGAAGGCCGGGATGTCGGTGCGCAGCGATGCGCCGTCGACGATGTCGAGCAGGTTGGACATTTCGTCTGCTTTCTTCGCTGATGCCACAGGTCATCACCGGGAACTAGGTTCTCTGAAGGATGCTGTCCGGGTCGGGGCGGGCGTCGTGTCCCCCTGTGGCAGGGGCGCACGCCGGACGACGCACAACAGCGACCTATTCTCCCACGCCGTCCGGCCTGCGCCAAAATCGGCCGTGGGGCTCGCCCTCCGGATCCGGCGCCCAGCCCAGGATGGAGAGCATCTCGCGGTCCTTCTTGTCGAAGGCCTTGGGCTCGCAGCGCTCGATCAGGTCGGGCCGGTGGGCGGCCGTACGCCTGAGCGCCTCGTCGCGGCGCCAGCGGGCGATCTTCCCGTGGTGCCCGCTGAGCAGCACGTCCGGGATGTCACGGCCGCGCCACAGGGGCGGCTTGGTGTAGACGGGCCCCTCCAGGAGGTTGGTCATCGCGCCGGGCGCGAACGAGTCGTCCCGGTGGGACTCGGCGTTGCCGAGGACGCCGGGCAGCAGCCGCGCCACGGCCTCCGTGACGACCAGTACGGCGGCCTCGCCGCCGGCCAGCACGTAGTCGCCGATGGACACCTCGTAGACCGGCATCCGCGTCGCGTACTCGTCGATCACCCGGCGGTCGATGCCCTCGTAGCGCGCGGGCGTGAAGATCAGCCAGGGGCGCTCGGAGAGCTCGACGGCGAGTTCCTGGGTGAAGGGACGGCCGCTGGGGGTGGGGACGATCAGCGCGGGGGCGCGGGAGCCGCTCTCGTAGCCGTCGGCCAGGACGGAGTCCAACGCATCGCCCCAGGGCTCGGTCTTCATGACCATGCCGGGGCCGCCGCCGTAGGGGGTGTCGTCGACCGTGTTGTGGCGGTCGTACGTCCAGGAGCGCAGATCGTGCACGTGCACGTTCAGCTGTCCACGCGCGCGTGCCTTGCCGACCAGGGAGACGTTCAGGGGCTCCAGGTACTCGGGGAAGATCGTGACGACGTCGAGCCGCATCAGGACTCGTCCCGGCTGGAGGCGACCTCCGCCTGGTCGTCGATCAGTCCGGGCGGCGGGTCGACGACCGCCCGCTGCTCCTCCAGGTCGATCTCGACGACGATCGACTCGACGAACGGGATCATCACCTCGCTGCCGTCGGGCCGCTCGACGATGAAGAGGTCCTGGGAGGGCAGGTGCGAGATCTCGGTGATGCGGCCGATCTCGGTGCCGTCCCGGGTGACCACGTCCAGGTCCATCAGCTGGTGGTCGTAGTACTCGTCCTCCTCCTCCGGCAGCTCCTCGGGATCGATCTCGGCGATCAGGAGGGTGTTGCGCAGGGCCTCGGCCGCGCTGCGGTCGTTGACGCCCTCGAAGCGCAGGAGGAGCCGGCCGCTGTGGACGCGGCCGGTCTCGATGGTGAGCGGGCCGGTGGCGGCCGGGTCGGTGGCCAGCACCGCGCCGGGGGCGAGCCTGAGCTCCGGCTCGTCGGTACGGACCTCGACGGTGACGTCGCCCTTGATGCCATGGGCGCGACCGATGCGGGCGACTACCAACTGCACTTCTCTGGATCTCCTGTCATGACGACGACGGGCCGGGGACGGCCCACTGGCCCTCCCCGGCCCGAGCCGGTGCTACGTGTCTCGGCGTCAGCGGACGTGGTCCACGTCGACAAGGTCGACGCGGACACCGCGACCGCCGATGGCGCCCACGACGGTGCGCAGAGCGCGTGCGGTGCGGCCGTTGCGGCCGATCACCTTGCCGAGGTCGTCCGGGTGGACCCGGACCTCCAGCACGCGCCCGCGGCGCAGGTCGCGCGAGGCGACCTGCACATCGTCAGGGTTGTCGACGATGCCCTTCACGAGGTGCTCGAGAGCCTCCTCGAGCATGCTCAGGCCTCGGTCGACTCGGACGAGGAGGACTCGGCCGCGGCCTCGTCCTTCTTGTCGGCCTTCTTCTTCTGGGTGATGGCCTCACCCTTGCTCGCGTCGTCGCCACCGAGGGCGTCGAACACCGGGCGCGCGGCCTTCGGCTCGGCCACGAGCAGCGGCGCCGGGGCCGGCAGGCCCTTGAACTTCTGCCAGTCGCCGGTCAGCTTGAGGATGGCGAGGACGGGCTCGGTCGGCTGCGCGCCGACACCCAGCCAGTACTGCGCGCGGTCCGTGTCGACCTCGATGCGCGAGGGGTTCTGCACCGGGTGGTACAGACCGATCTCCTCGATGGCCCGGCCGTCACGGCGGGTACGGGAGTCGGCGACGACGATGCGGTAGTGAGGCGAACGGATCTTGCCCAGACGCTTCAGCTTGATCTTGACTGCCACGGGAGTAGGTTCTCCTGGTTTTGACGTGGTTGGGCACGGCGGGACGGCCGCGTGGGGTTGCGGTACCCGAGTGCCCGATGGACGCGTCAGCCGGAGGCGAGAGGGTTCCTGTGCGGCTGTCGAGTACAGCTAGCCATTGTGCCACACCCTGCGGGTCCCTTCGCCCCCGGGAGTGCGTGGGCATGCCTGAGGTGCACCCGGCGTCCCGGGTGCCCTCGGGCTGCGCACGCCACTGCGCCGTCCCGAGTGCGGCCGCCACGAGCAGCCGCACCCGTCAGCCGGCCGCCGCGCCCACGACCTCCGGGATCCGGAACGGCTTCCCGCAGCCCCCGCAGACGATCGGCGCCTGGGCGAGGACGGACGGGACGACCCGCACGTTACGACCGCAGTCGCACACGGCCTTGACCCGCACGCCGCCCCCGGAGGAGCCGTGGCGGGCGGCCGGACCGCGGAAGGAGCGGCCGGTGTCCGAGGAGGTGGCCGCGGTGTGGGCCTTCAGGGCGCGCTGGAGCCGCTCGATGGTCGGGCGGTACCGGCGCTTGGCCTCGGGGTTGAGCGTGACCAGCGAGAAACCGCTGCTCGGGTGGGGCTCCTCCTGGTGGTCCAGGCCCAGCTCCTCGGCGATCGCGAGGAATCTGCGGTTGTGGTAGCGGCCGGCGCGCGAGGTGTCGCGGACTCCGCGGGCGGCGGCGATGCCGTGGACTGCCTCATGGAGCAGTCGCTCGAAGGAGAGCTCGTGTCCGCACGCGGACGACGACTCTCCGATCAGGGACTCTGGCGCGGCAAGGTCGGGCAACTCGGGGTGGTACCGCTGAATGTCGGCCCACGCCTGTGCCAGCTCTGCGGCGAGAACAGGTGGTGTCTGTGTCGTGCTCACGTAATGACAACGAGCGGGGGTGCCGCTGTGTTCCTATTCCGGGCCATCCCAAATAATTTGCACGTACCCGTCAGTTGCCGCTGATGCGTCCGGACGAGGGCGGGTGCGCTGATCTGCGGAGAAGCCTCACAGCTCATACCAAGCCGGTACGTAGCCTGACGTACGCACCGACGCGTAGATGATGTCCACACGCCGGTGCGGCTGCGATCCGCAGATGCGCAAGGGGCGTTTCGGTCGCTCTCGCGACGCAAGGGCCCCGCCCTAGTAAGCGCGTGCGACGACCGCGACGTTACCGGGCTGCTCGTCGCTGTCGGGCACCGACCCGTCCTCGGCGACCAGACACCGTACGGTCACCGCGTGCTCGGCCAGTCTGACCTCGCCCTCCGTGCCGAGATCCGCCCACGGGATGCGCGCCCAGCCCCCGGCCGCGGCGACCTCCACGGCCTCCTCGACCGTCGCCACGTCGGAGGTGCGGGACTCCCGGCGCTCCCGTGACTGCGCGAGAAGCAGCGCCTGGTCCTCCTCGAACACCTTGGGAAGCAGTCCTACGAGGGAGCCGAGCGCCACCGGCTCCTTGCCCCCGGGGATCCGGCGGGCCAGCATCGCGGTGCCGTTCTCCAGGTCACGGGGGCCGACCTCGATGCGCACGGGCACGCCCTTGAGCTCCCAGTCGACGGCGCGGCGCCCGAACGGTACGTCCGTGCGGTCGTCGACCTGGACCCGTACGCCCGCCGCCTTCAGCTGATCGCCGATCTCGCGGACCTTGGCCAGAACCGCCTCGTCGCCCTTGATGGCGAGGACGACGGCCTGGGTCTGCGCGAGGTTGGGCGGGACGCGCAGGCCGTTGTCGTCGCCGTGCATCATCACCAGGGCGCCGATCATGCGGGTCGTCGAGCCCCAGGAGGTCTGCCAGACGAGCTCCTGCTTGCCTTCCTTCGACAGGTACTGGGTGTTGAACGCCTTCGCGAAGGTCTGGCCCAACTCGTGGCTGGTGGCCATCTGGAGGGCCTTGCCGTCGCCCATCATGCCTTCGAGCGTGAGGGTGTTGATGGCGCCGGCGAACCGCTCCTTGACCGTCTTGCGGCCCGCCACGACGTCCATCGCGAGGACCTTCACCATGAAGTCCTCGTAGACCTGGCGGTGGATGTGCGCGGCGAAGTCGCGGGCGTCCTCGAAGGTCGCGTGCGCGGTGTGGCCCTCCTGCCAGAGGAACTCGGTGGTGCGCAGGAACAGGCGGGGGCGCAGTTCCCAACGGACCACGTTCGCCCACTGGTTGATCAGCAGGGGCAGGTCACGGTAGCTCTGGATCCACTTCGAGAAGTAGTCGTTGATGATCATCTCGGAGGTGGGCCGGACGACCGCGGGCTCCTCCAGGTCCTTGCCGCCACCGTGGGTGACCACGGCCAGCTCGGGCGCGAAGCCCTCGACGTGGTCGGCCTCCCTGGCGAAGTACGACTGCGGGATCAGCAACGGGAAGTACGCGTTCTGCGTACCCGTCTCCTTGATCCGCCCGTCCATCTCGGCCTGCATCCGCTCCCACAGCCCGTACCCGTACGGTCGGATGACCATGGTGCCGCGCACCGGACCGTTGTCGGCCAGTTCGGCCTTGTTGATCAGGTCCTGATACCAACGCGGGAAGTCGTCCGCTCGGGGAGTGAGCACGGGTGCCTTAGCCATGGCGCGATGGTACGGGTCCAAGTTGCCGGGATGTGAAATCTCGCCACAGACATACCGCAGCCACAAGCAGGACCCGAGAAACCCTGGACGCGGCTGCTGGTGCGGAGTTACCTGGCAATGCGGGGGAAGTGCACGCACGTCTCGGGGGCAATGGATACGGGCACAGCGACAACTCTCGGCGGATTGGGGCGCTTTGATGACACCTACGCTCGTGCGGCAGCACCCTCCTCACGCGGACGAGACGTCCCGCGTGGACCTGTGTGCACGCGCGCGTGACTGGTCCGAGATCCAGGAGCGGATGCTGGTGCCGCTCTACGAGGCCGTCTACGAGCGACTGGAAGTGGGCCCCGGCACCCGGCTGCTGGGCCTGGGCTGCGGCAGTGGCCTCGCCCTTCTCATGGGGGCCGCCAGAGGCGCGGCGGTCAGCGGTGTCGACTCCTCCCGCGAACGACTCGCCCTCGCGCGCGAGCGGCTGCTCCCGACGGCCTGGGGCGCACGCACGCGTGGGGACACCCGGATCGTCGACGGCACACCCGGGGACGCGGCCGACGCGGAGACGCCCGCGTACACCCTGGTGACGGCTTTCGAGCCCATCGGGTGTCTGGCGGGCGACTCGGAGGGACTCGGCGGGCAGTTGCGGGCGGCGACTCCGCTCGCCGAGCGCGGGGCGCCCGTGGTGCTGGCCGGCTGGGGTCCGCCGGAACGCTGCGCCACGTCGTCCGTGCTGCGGGTGGCCACCAGACTGGCGGATCCGCTGCGCAGCGCGGGCAGTTGGCGCCCCGCCCTTCGCGACGACCTGGAGGAGGTCGCCCAGCGGGCCGGCCTCAAGCCGGACGGCTCGGGACGGGTGTCGTGCCCGTTCGGGTACGCCGACGTGGAGAGTGCCGTACGAGGGCTGCTGTCGACGGGTCTCTTCGACGCGGCGATCACCGCGACCGACCAGGCGCAGGTGGACAAGGAGCTGGCGGAGGCCCTGCACCCGTATCAGCGGCGGGACCGGACGGTGTGGATGCCGAACGTGTTCCGGTATCTGATCGCGCGTACGCCTTAACGGACCTCCTAGGAGTCCTCTTTCCTCAGGCGCGTGACGCCCGCGATCCGGTACGCGTCCGTCTCCTCCAACGTCTCGTTCTCCAGCAGCGCCGCGGCCAGGGTGTCCAACTGGCCGCGGTGGTCGCGGAGTTTGCGGCAGGCCTCCTCGTAGCACTCGTCGACGATGCGGCGCATCTCGTCGTCGATGACGTCGAGGGTCTGGGGCGCGGCGGCGAGGCCGTACGCCTGCTGGGCGTCGTTCGGGAGGGCCGAAAGGCGGCCCACCCGTTCGCTCATCCCCCACCGCGCGACCATGCCGCGCGCGATGTTGGTGACCTGTTCGAGGTCGTTCTCGGCGCCGGTGGTGATCACGTCGTAGACGACCTGTTCCGCGGCCATGCCGCCGAGGGCGCCGATGATCCGGCCGCGCAGGTACTCCTCGGTGTACGCGTACTTGTCCGCGTCCGGCGTCGAGAGGGTGACGCCCAGGGCCCGGCCGCGCGGGACGATGGTGATCTTGCGGACGGGGTCGGCGCCGGGCTGGAGCATGCCCAGGAGGGCGTGGCCGCTCTCGTGGTAGGCGGTGCGGCGGCGCTCCTCCACGGGCATCACCAGCGGGCGTTCGGCGCCCAGTTGGACCTTCTCCAGGGCTTCCGAGAGGTCGGCCTGGGTGACCTGGTCCTGCTTGCGCTTGACCGCGAGGAGGGCGGCCTCGTTGGCGAGGTTGGCGAGTTCGGCGCCGGTCATGCCCGGGGTCGTACGGGCGACCTGGGCCAGGTCCACTCCGGGGGCGAGCGGGATCTGGCGGGTGTGGATCTCCAGGATCGCCTCGCGGCCGCCGCGGTCGGGCGGCGAGACCACGACCACCCGGTCGAAGCGGCCTGGGCGGGTGAGGGCCGGGTCCAGGACGTCGGCGCGGTTGGTGGCCGCGATGACGATGACGCCCTCCGAGCCGGAGAAGCCGTCCATCTCGGTCAGGATCTGGTTCAGGGTCTGTTCGCGCTCGTCGTGACCGCCCATTCCCGAACCGCCGCCGCGGGCCCGGCCGATGGTGTCGATCTCGTCGATGAAGATGATCGACGGGGCCACCTTGCGGGCCTCGGCGAACAGTTCACGCACGCGTGAGGCACCGACACCGACGATCATCTCGATGAACTCGGAGGCGGACGCCGAGAAGAACGGCACCCCCGCCTCCCCCGCGACCGCCCGCGCGAGCAGCGTCTTGCCGGTGCCGGGCGGGCCCGCCAGGAGCACGCCCCGGGGCATCTTGGCGCCCATCTTCCGGTAGGCGTCGGGGTTCTTGAGGAAGTCGACGACGTCGTTCAGCTCGCCCTCGACCTCGTCGATACCGGCCACGTCCTCGAAGGTGGTCCGCTGCTGCCCCGGCTCCAACTCGACGGGCTTGGGCGGGGCCTTGCGGCCGAGCATGCCGCCCGCGCCGCCCATGCCCGCGCTCATCCGCCGGGCGATGAAGATCCACAGGACGACCAGGAGCAGCATCGGGGCCAGCGAGATCAGCAGATTGGCCAGAAAACTACGGTGCTGGACGACCGGCTCCGCCGTGACCGTGACGTTGTGCCTGGTCAGGTCCTCCCAGAGCTGGTCGTCCGCGAAGGTCGGCCGCTCGGTGTTGAACTTGGTGTACTTGCCGTCGCCCTCGGGGTTGTCCTGGCCCTTCTTGAGCTGGCCCTGGATCGCGTCGCCCTTGGCGTAGATCTTGCTGACGTTGCCCGCGTCGACCTGCTTGCTGAACTCCGTGTACGAGATCGTCGGCTCGTCGCCCTCGTTGAAGAACGACAGCACCAGGTTGGCGATCAGGTAGACGACCAGCGCGGTCAGGATCAGGCTCCACCAACCGCCGCGCATCTTCCTCCCGCCCGGCGACGGCTTCGGGGGCTCGTCCGGGGTGCCCTCGGTACGCCAGGGCTGGTCGGGCGACTTGCGCGGCGGCGCAGGGTTGGTCATATCGGGACGTTACGACACGGAACAGACGTCGGCACGCCCAGCATGCGTCGAGGGCACCCCTCCGGAGAAGGGCGCCCTCGACGACGTAAAGGGGCTGTCAGCCCATGCACTTCCTGAGACTCAGCCCATGAACTTCTTGAACTCGTCCGGCAGCTCGAAGTCCTGCGGCGCCTGCTGGCCCGGCACGCCGAACGCGCCGCCGCCGGCCTCGCGCCGCTGGGCCTCCTCCAGCTCCTGCTGCTTGCGCTTCATCGGGTTGCCGGAGCGCTGCTTGCCCTTGGCCTTCTTCGGCTGCTTCTTGCTGCGGCCGGGGCCGCCGCCCATGCCCGGTACGCCCGGCATCCCGGGCATGCCGCCGCCCTGGGCCATGCGGGACATCATCTTGCGGGCCTCGAAGAACCGCTCGACCAGGTTCTTGACCGCGCTGACCTCGACGCCGGAGCCCTTGGCGATACGGGAACGGCGGGAGCCGTTGATGATCGTCGCGTCCTGGCGCTCGGCCGGGGTCATCGACTTGATAATCGCGGCCGTGCGGTCGACGTCCCGCTCGTCCAGGTTGTTGATCTGGTCCTTGATCTGCCCCATGCCGGGCAGCATGCCGAGCAGCTTGGAGATGCTGCCCATCTTCCTGACCTGCTCCATCTGGGCCAGGAAGTCGTCCAGGGTGAAGTCCTGGCCCTTCTTGGACGCCAGCTTGGAGGCCATCTTCTCGGCCTCTTCCTGACTGAACGTCTTCTCCGCCTGCTCGATCAGGGTGAGCAGGTCACCCATGTCGAGGATGCGGGAGGCCATCCGGTCAGGGTGGAAGGCGTCGAAGTCCTCCAGCTTTTCGCCGTTCGACGCGAACATGATCGGCTTGCCGGTGACCGAGGCGATCGACAGGGCCGCACCACCGCGCGCGTCACCGTCGAGCTTGGAGAGCACCACGCCGTCGAAGCCGACGCCGTCACGGAAGGACTCGGCGGTGTTGACCGCGTCCTGGCCGATCATCGCGTCGACGACGAAGAGGATCTCGTCCGGCGAGACGGCGTCGCGGATGTCCGCGGCCTGCTGCATCAGCTCCTGGTCGATGCCGAGGCGGCCTGCGGTGTCCACGATCACGATGTCGTGGACCTTGGACTTCGCGAACTCGATGGAGTCCTTGGCGACCTTGACCGGGTCGCCCACGCCGTTGCCCGGCTCGGGCGCGTAGACCGCGATCCCGGCCCGCTCGGCGACGACGCTCAACTGGTTCACGGCGTTCGGGCGCTGGAGGTCGGCGGCGACGAGCAGCGGCGAGTGCCCCTGGTCCTTGAGCCACTTGCCCAGCTTGCCCGCGAGGGTGGTCTTACCGGCACCCTGCAGACCCGCGAGCATGATCACGGTCGGCGGGTTCTTGGCGAAGCGCAGGCGCCGGGTCTCGCCGCCGAGGATCGTGACGAGTTCCTCGTTGACGATCTTCAGGACCTGCTGGGCCGGGTTCAGCGCCTTGTTCACATCGGCGCCGAGGGCACGCTCCTTGACGTTCTTGATGAACGTCCGTACGACGGGCAGGGCCACGTCCGCTTCGAGCAGCGCGATCCGGATCTCGCGCGCGGTGGCGTCGATGTCCGCCTCGGAGAGCCGTCCCTTGCCGCGCAGGTTCTTGAAAGTGGCTGAGAGGCGATCGGAGAGAGTATCGAACACGGCGCTCGCGGTCCTCGGGGTCGGTGGCTACTGGGGAATCGCCCTCCAGGGTATCCCGGCTCGGTACGGCACCGGGATCCCGCGTCATCCCCGGAGCATCTCCTCCAGTTTGCGCGCCACGGACGCCGCTTCCTCGCCGGGCAGGACGGCGCCCTCGGGCCCGGTCACGTAGAAGGCGTCGACGGCGTTCGCGCCCAGTGTGGAGACGTGCGCGCTGCGCATCAGGACGCCCGCGTCCTCCAGGGCCCGGCCGATCCGGAACAGCAGTCCGGGGGCGTCCTGGGCGCGCACTTCGATCACGGTGGCGAAGCGCGAGGCGGCGGACGCGACCGTCACCCGCGCCGCCGGTGCCACCACACCGCGGCGGCGCGGATACGCGGCGTCCCGCTCGGCGAGCCGGCCCGCGACGTCCAGGGAGCCGTCCAGGGCGCGGACCAGGTCGGCCCGCAGCCGCGCGGCCTGGGGCAGCGAGCCGTACTCGGCGGCGACCCGCCAGTTCAGCAGCAGCACGGAGCCCTCGACGCCGTCCGGCAGGTCCAGCGCGCGCAGTTCGGCGGTGCGCACGGTAAGCCGGTGCATCGCGAGGACGCCGGCCACCGCGGGCAGCACCCGGGGCTGGTTGGGTACGGCGATCAGCAGCTCCACGCCGAGCGGCTCCGGATCCCCGGCCGGCTGGTCCTCCGTCGGCGGCTCGGTCTGCGCGCGCAGGGCGAGGACCGGGCTGCCGGTGGCGACCGCCTCGATGGCGAGCCGCTCCTGCTCGGCGGTGGGCGCGGCGGACTCGGGCTCCTCCGGGACGTCCCCGGCGAGCACGGCGGCGACCCGCTTCACCAGGTCGGCGACGAGGGACCCGCGCCAGGACGACCAGGCCGCGGGCCCGGTGGCCAGCGCGTCCGCCTCGGTCAGCGCGTGCAGCAGCTCCAGCGTGCTCTGCGTGCCGACCGCCTCGGCGACCGCGCGCACGGTGGCCGGGTCCTCCAGGTCGCGCCGGGTGGCGGTCTCGATGAGGAGGAGGTGATGGCGTACGAGGGTGGAGAGCACCGTGACGTCCGTGCGGTCGAAGCCGATGCGGGCGGCGACGTCCTTGGCGATGATCTCGCCGGCCACCGAGTGGTCGCCGGGCCAGCCCTTGCCGATGTCGTGCAGCAGCGCGGAGACCAGGAGGAGGTCGGGGCGGCTGACCCGGCGGGTGAACTCGGAGGCGCGTACGGCGGTCTCGATCAGGTGCCGGTCGACGGTCCAGATGTGCACGGCGTTGCGCTGCGGCCGGCAGCGCACCCGCTCCCAGTCCGGCAGCAGCCGCGTGATCAGGCCCTCCGCCTCCAGCGCCTCCCAGACCTCGATGGTGGGCTGCCCGGAACCGAGCAGGGTCACCAGCTGTTCGCGCGCCTCGGCGGGCCAGGGTGTGGGCAGCGGGCGCACGGTGGCCGCCAGGCGCCGTACGGCGTGCAGGGAGAGCGGCAGGCCGGCCTGTGCGGCGGCAGCGGCGGCGCGCAGCGGGAGGACGGGGTCGCGCTCGGGGCGCGCGGCCCGCGCGAGCACCACCTCGCCGTCCTGCTCCACGACGCCCTCGGCGAGCGGCGAGCGCTCGGGGACGGGCTTGTTGCCGCCGAGCATGGCGCGCAGCCGCGGCCGCACCGCCCGCGACCTGAGCACGCGCCCCACCTCGCGCCAGGTGACGTCACTGGCGTACGAGATGACGCGGGCGGCCTCGTACACCTGGCGCAGCAGGGTGTCGGCGTCGAGCAGGCCGAGTTCGGCGGCGACCTGGTCCTGCTCCTGGAGGGCGAGCCGGTCGGTGGCGCGGCCGGTGGCCAGGTGCAGTGCGTCGCGGACGTCGAGCAGTCGCCGACGGGCGTCGTCGAGGCCCTCGCGCGGGGCGTCTGCCAGCCAGGAGGCGGCGACGGCGCGCAGGGTGGTGGCGTCGCGCAGGCCGCCGCGGGCTTCCTTGAGGTCGGGTTCCAGGAGGTACTGCAGCTCGCCCTGGCGCTCCGCGCGCTCGGCGCAGAGTTCCTGGAGTTCGGGGAGGCGTTTGGGTGCCTGGTTGCGCCAGTCGGCGAGGACCGACGTGCGCAGGGCGGCGGTGAGGCCGAGGTCGCCCGCGAGGTGGCGGGCGTCCAGGAGGCCGAGCTGGACCTTCAGGTCCTCGCCGGCGGTCCTGCGGGCCTCGGCCGGGGTGCGGACCGAGTGGTCCAGGGCGAGGCCGAGGTCCCAGACCGGGTACCAGATGCGGTCGGCCAGGGCGGCCACCGCGCCGGAGTCGGCGCCGTCGTGCAGGAGGAGCAGGTCCAGGTCGCTGCGCGGGGAGAGCTCGCCGCGGCCGTAGCCGCCGACGGCGACCAGGGAGATGCCCCGCAGGTCCGCGGCGCCGGCGGTGAAGAGCCCCGACAGCCAGTCGTCCGTCAGTTCGGCCAGGGCGGCACGGCGCGGCGGCCCGGACCGCGCCCCCTCCTGGAGGAGGCGCAGCCGGGCCGCCGCGTAGCCGCTGGGTCCCGAATCCTCTGCTTCGTTGCGCACGTCCGTGCTCGACACCCAGCGACTCCTGTTCCTCTTCTTTTAGAGCGCGTCCGGTCCGCGCTCGCCGGTCCGTACCCGTACGGCCGTCTCGACCGGGAGGGACCAGACCTTGCCGTCACCGATCTTGCCGGTGCGTGCGGCCTTGACGATGACGTCGATCAGCTGCTCGGTGTCGTCGTCCTCGGCGAGTACCTCGATACGGATCTTCGGTACCAGGTCCACCGTGTACTCGGCACCGCGGTAGACCTCGGTGTGTCCCCGCTGACGACCGTAGCCGCTGGCCTCGGTGACCGTCAGACCGTGGACCCCGAAGGCCTGCAGGGCCTCCTTGATCTCGTCGAGCCGGTGCGGCTTCACGACGGCGGTGATGAGCTTCATGCGTCCACCTTCTTCGTCTCCGCGGCGGCCAGCGCGCCGCCACCGATGCCACCGCCGGCGCCGCTGAAGTCGTATGCGGTCTCGGCGTGCTCGGCCTGGTCGATGCCCGAGATCTCCTCGTCCTCACTGACCCGCATACCGATGGTCTTGTCGAGGATGAAGGCGAGGACAGCGGAGACGATCAGCGAGTAGGCCAGGACGGCGAAGACACCGGCGCACTGCTTCCAGAACTGCGTCATGCCGCCGCCGTAGAAGAGGCCTTCCACGTCGGACTGGCCCTTGCCGCTGGCAAAGAAGCCGATGAGCAGGGAGCCGACGACACCGCCGACCATGTGGACGCCGACGACGTCGAGCGAGTCGTCGTAGTTGAAGCGGTACTTCAGGCCGACGGCCGCGGCGCAGGCGACACCGGCGATGACACCGACCGCGATCGCGCCGAGCGGGCTGACCGCACCGCCGGACGGGGTGATGGCGACCAGACCGGCGACCGCGCCGGAGGCGGCGCCCAGAGTGGTGAACGCGCCGTGGCGGATCTTCTCGTAGGCGAGCCAGGCGAGCATGGCGGCCGCGGTGGCGATCTGCGTGTTGACGAACATCAGCGGGCCGACGCCGTCGTCGTTGCCGAGCCACGAACCGGCGTTGAAGCCGAACCAGCCGAACCACAGGAGACCGGCGCCGAGCATGACCAGCGGGAGGCTGTGCGGACGCATCGGGTCACGCTTGAAGCCGGCGCGCTTGCCGATGACGAGGATCACGCCGAGCGCGGCGGCACCCGCGTTGATGTGGACCGCCGTACCACCGGCGAAGTCGATCACACCGAGCTCGAAGGCCCAGCCACCGGTGCCCCAGACCCAGTGCGCGACCGGGAAGTACACGATCGTCGCCCACAGGACGAGGAAGAGCGACCAGGCGGTGAACTTCACGCGGTCGGCGATCGCGCCGCTTATCAGGGCCGGCGTGATGATCGCGAACATCATCTGGAAGACGGCGAAGACGAAGACCGGGATCGTGTACCCCGACCAGATGTCCATCTTGTCGATGCCGCTGAAGCCGACGAAGTCGGATTCCCAGCCGATCAGCGAGCCGTGGTCGGTTCCGAACGACATGGAGAAGCCGTAGAGCACCCACAGGATCGTGATGATCCCCATGCTGATGAAGCTCATCATCAGCATGTTGAGCGTGCTCTTGACGCGGACCATGCCTCCGTAGAAGAAGGCGAGGCCCGGGGTCATGATCAGCACCAGGGCGGAACAGATAAGCATGAAGCCTGTGTTGGCGGCAGACAACTTGTCTGCGGCAAGCGTGATGGCTGGTGCCATCGGCGTCTCCTCGTCGTTGGTACGGCCCCGTGCGGGCGAAGCCTGAGCGGTCATGAGGGGTGGGCCGGTTATGCGCCATGAGATTGGCGCAGCGCGGTTTCCGTCGAAGCCCCTCGTTGTTTCGCCGCCGTGACGAAGGCGTCCTGTGTGTTACGCGTCGATGAACTGGCAGATGTTCGGCCGAGCGATCGTTATCGTGGCGCAACCTTCCGCAGAGGAACGAAACCGGCCGCGGTCGGCCTTCCGATGACCTGGCACGGGGGAGCCGAGTCGGGCAGTTCGGGAGGGCCGGCCGCGGCCGGGGTTCTGGGGCTGCGCCGGGTTTCAGACCGCTTCGGCGGTCTCCGGCAGCTCGATGGCGAGCTTGTCGGTGAGGTCGATGACCTCGGCGAGCTCACCGAAGTCACGGACGGCCGTGTCGACCGTCTTTCGAATACGAGTGTTCACGCGCTCCGAGCGGACCTTCTTGGCTACGTGCATGGCGTCCTCGACGAGGACCGTGCTCCGCTCGGGCTCCCGCTGCAGCAGGTGCACCGTGGCCATGCCGATCAGGTTCAGTGCGTACGACCGCTGGTGCTCGCTGTCCTTGGCGAACAGCTCGACGGCCCGCCGCATCACGGGCTCGGCCAGCGAGGCGTAGGTGGGGCTGCGGCCGGCCACGTAGGCCAGGTCGCGGAAGGAGTGGCTGTTCTCGCCGTGCAGTTCGGCCTCGGAGAAGAAGCGGATCCAGTCGGACTCCGGCTCGTCCCAGTCGTCCACGTCGGCGAAGGTGTCCTCGGCCATCCGGACCGCCCGCTTGCACTTGCCGGGCTGCCCCATGTTGGCGTACGCGCGGGCCTCCATCGCATACAGCATGGACTGGGTGCGCGGGCTCGCGCAGTCCCGGCTGCCGTACTGCGCGAGGTGGATCAGCTCCAGCGCGTCGTCGGGCCGGCCGAGGTGGATCATCTGCCGGCTCATGCTGGACAGGACGTACGAGCCCAGCGGCTTGTCGCCCGCCTCCTTGGCGGCGTGCAGGGCCAGGACGAAGTACTTCTGCGCGGTCGGCTGCAGCCCGACGTCGTACGACATCCAGCCGGCCAGCTCCGCCAGCTCGGCGGCGACCTTGAACAGCTTCCTGGTGGTGGAGTCGGGCTGGGGCTCCTGGAGGAGGTCCGTCACCTCGTGCAGCTGGCCGACGACCGCCTTGCGGCGCAGACCGCCGCCGCACTGGGCGTCCCACTGGCGGAACATCACCGTGGTGGACTCCAGCAGCTCCAGCTCGGGCCGCGACAGCCGGCCGCCGCGCCGGCTCGCGGCGAGCGACTCGGCCTGGGCCGACTGGGGGCTGTGCGACGAGGGCACCAGCCAGCGCTGCATCGGCTCGATGAGGGACGGGCCCGCGGACAGGGCCAGCGAGGTTCCGAGGAAGCCGCGCCGGGCCAGCATCAGGTCGCTGCGCGAGAACTCGCTGAGCAGGGCCACCGTCTGCGGGCCCGTCCAGGGCAGGTCGACGCCGGTCACGGAGGGTGACTGGCGGGCCGCGCGCAGGCCGAGGTCCTCGACGGAGACCACACAGCCGAAGCGCTCGGAGAACAGCTCGGACAGGATCCTGGGGATGGGCTCGCGGGGGTTCTCGCCGTCCAGCCAGCGGCGGACGCGCGAGGTGTCCGTCGAGATGTGGTTGGCACCCAACTGGCGTGCCCTGCGGTTGACTTGCCGGGCGAGTTCGCCCTTCGACCAGCCGCTGCGCACGAACCACGACGTGAGCAGCTCATTGGGCAGCTTCTCCGTGCTGGTCGCGGTTGTCCCGCTTCCGCCGTTGCCGCTCACTGGAACGCCCCCATCCCTGAGACCACTTGTCGCTGAGTGCGCCAAGCCTTATCAGAATGCCGGTAAATACGGCCGTCCGTCTGCCGGTTGTCACCCTTCGAACGGAAAGCCGACTTGCCTCCGGCATACCCACGAGTGCATGTGCCCCCAGGACCCGTGCACTCAAAGTAATCCTACGATCACTGCTCCAGCCATGGCGATCCCGGAAACGCCACCATTCGCCACCCCTTCGAATGAACCTACGGTCGCCCACGCACGATTCACTTGACATAGGACGACCGGGAGTCGGCGGAGCGGTGCACTCAGGGGCGCGCACCACCAGGTTCACCACCCGGGACACATCCGAGCGCCGCCTGGACCACGCGGGGCAGGGAAGTCGGGAACACAGAGTCACGTTCCGCATCCGCGTCGTAACCACCGGCGCTTCGGACACGTTGGAGGGGGCATGGGCTTCACGATCGGCGGCATCCGGGAGATCCGCTCCGGCACGCGTCGGCGCGGCCGCTCCTTCGAGTGCACGGCCGTCGCCGAGTTCACCGGTCTCTGGGGCTGGGACGTGGTGCGGGGCGCGCGGGCCGCGGCCGGCGCCTGCTCGTGCGGTCGCCGGGACTGTCCCGAACCGGGCGCGCATCCACTGGAGTTCGCGCCCCAGGTGCCGGCCGGCGCCACGCTCGACGAAGTCACCAAGGCCTGGGCGGAGTTCCCGGGAGCGTCGGTCATGCTGGCCGTCGGCCGCGCCTTCGACGTGATCGAGGTGGCCGAGCCCGCCGGGCGCCGCGCCCTGGTCCGCCTGGAGCGCATGGGCCTGCCCGTCGGCCCGGTCGCCGCGACCCCCGAGGGCCGTGCCCACTTCTTCGTCGCCCCCGGCGCCGCCGCCGAACTCCCCGAGCTGCTCTACCGCATGGGCTGGGACGACCCCACCTCGCTCGACCTGCGCGGCCTCGGTCCCGGCACGTACATCACGGCCCCGCCGTCCGACCGCGGCGGCCTGGGCCCGGTCCACTGGCTGCGGCCCCCCGCCCTGGACGCGGCGTCCCAGCCCCCGGCGGCCCGCCTGCTGCTGGGCACGCTGGCGTACGTGGCCCACCGGTCGCGGGCGTAAGGGCTGTCGTTCGGATCAGCCCAGCACGCCCGCCCACAGCGAAGCGCCCGTCCCTGACTGCATCTCGGGGGCGGGCGCTTCTTCGTCGTGGGCGAATGGTCGTACGAAGGTCCGCACGAAGGCGCGGTACGGAAACCGGCTACGGGTTCTCGGAGTTCACTCCCCGATAAGGGCATCCACGAACGCCTCCGGCTCGAAGGGCGCCAGGTCGTCCGCGCCCTCGCCGAGACCCACCAGCTTGACGGGTACGCCCAGTTCGCGCTGGACCGCGATCACGATGCCGCCCTTCGCGGTGCCGTCGAGCTTGGTGAGGACGATGCCGGTGACGTCGACGACCTCGGCGAACACGCGGGCCTGGACCAGGCCGTTCTGCCCGGTCGTCGCGTCGAGGACGAGCAGCACCTCGTCCAGTGGCGCCTGCTTCTCGACGACCCGCTTCACCTTGCCGAGCTCGTCCATCAGGCCGGTCTTGGTGTGCAGTCGGCCCGCGGTGTCGATGAGGACGACGTCGGCCCCCATCTCCTTGCCCTCCTTCACCGCGTCGAAGGCGACGGAGGCGGGGTCACCGCCCTCGGGCCCGCGCACGGTGTAGGCGCCGACCCGCTCGCCCCAGGTCTGCAGCTGGTCCGCGGCGGCGGCCCGGAAGGTGTCGGCGGCGCCCAGCACGACGCTGTTGCCGTCGGCCACCAGGACCCGGGCGAGCTTGCCGGTGGTGGTGGTCTTGCCGGTGCCGTTGACCCCGACGACCATCACGATGCCGGGCTTGCGGTCCTCGGGCTCGGTCTTCACGACCCGGTCGACGTCGGTGCCGACCAGCTTGAGCAGCTCCTCGCGCAGCAGTGTGCGCAGCTCGTCGGGGGTGCGGGTGCCGAGGACCTTCACGCGGGCGCGCAGGCCGTCGACCAGCTCCTGGGTGGGCTGCACGCCGACGTCGGCGGTGAGCAGGATGTCCTCGATCTCCTCCCAGGTGTCCTCGTCGAGGTGCTCGCGCGACAGCAGCGTGAGCAGCCCCTTGCCCAGGGCGTTCTGGGAGCGGGAGAGGCGGGAGCGCAGACGGACGAGGCGTCCGGCGGTCGGCTCGGGGACCTCGATCTCGGGAGCCGTGGGATCGGGCCCCGCGGGCGGCTCCTCGACGGCGACGGGCGCGGGGCCGCCCGGCAGATCCACCTCCTCTATCGTCCGGCGCGGTTCGTCGCGCGGCGTCTCGGCCTCGTCGCCGACGTGCGGCTCGGCCGGCGGTGCGGTGATGTCGGGTACGGAGGTGGGCGGCGGAGGCAGCGGCTTCTTGCGCCGACTGCCCACGACGAGCCCGCCGATCGCACCGAGCACGACCACGGCGATGACTACAGCAAGGATGACGGTTTCCATAACGCACTCAGTATCAGCCATGGGCCTCGGCCGGACCCAGGCAGTGTTTTCACATGGGCTGAATGGGCTGATTCCATGACTTAACCGGACTGCCGCACGACGGCACCCCCTCGCACCTCAAACAGGGGCCCACGACTCTGGCCGTCTGACGCTCCGTCAGCTACCGTCCCTCGCACATCCGCCCGGCGAAGGGGACCCCATGCCCGTCACGGTCGTACGTTTCAACCTCGTCGAACCCGACGCCACCCCCGCCTCGCTCGGCGCCCGCTACCGGGCGGCCGTGGAGATGGCCGCGTACGCGGACGAGCGCGGGGTCACCACCGTGCAGACGGAGGAGCACCACGGCGTCGCCAACAACTGGCTGCCCTCGCCGTTCGCCTTCGCGGCCACGGTGTTCGGCGCGACCCGCACGATCGCGGTCACCGTCTCCGCGATCATCGGCCCGCTGCACGACCCGCTGCGGCTGGCCGAGGACATCGCGGTGCTCGACCTGCTCAGCGGCGGCCGGCTGGTGACGGTGGCCGGCATCGGCTACCGGCCCGAGGAGTACGCCCAGTTCGACGTGGACTGGAAGCGGCGCGGCAAGCTCCAGGACGAACTCCTGGAGACCCTGCTCAAGGCCTGGACCGGCGAGCAGTTCGAGTACCGGGGCCGCACGGTACGGGTCACCCCGCGCCCGGCCACCGAGCCGCACCCGCTGCTCCTGGTCGGCGGCTCCTCGAAGGCCGCCGCCCGCCGCGCCGCGCGCCTGGGCCTGCCCTTCTTCCCCAGCGCGCACCTGCCGGAGCTGGAGGCCTACTACAAAGAGCGGCTGGTCGAGTACGGCACCGAGGGCTGGACCATGATGCCGACCGCCGAGACGCCCCTGCTGCACATCGCCGAGGATCCCGACCGGGCGTGGGCGCACTACGGCAAGCACTTCCTGCACGAGGCACGGACGTACGCCTCCTGGCAGTCCGGCGAGATCCGCTCGGCGGTGAAGTCGGGGGCCACGGACGTCGACGAGCTGCGCGCCGAGGGCGTGTACCGGATCCTCACGCCCGACGAGTGCGTGGCGCAGGGGCTCGACAACCTCGTACTGCATCCGCTCGCGGGCGGGATGCCGGTGGACGAGGGATGGCGCAGCCTTCGGCTGTTCTGCGACGCCGTGCTGCCCCGGCTCGTCGACTGAGCCGGGGCGGTCGCTGCGCGGGTCAGCCCATCTCCTCTAGCTTCTTGCCCTTCGTCTCCTTCACGAACTTCAGGACGAACGGGATGGAGAGCGCGGCGAAGACCGTGTAGATCACGTAGGTCGCGGAGAGGTTCCAGTCGGCCAGCGACGGGAAGCTCGCGGTGATGGCCCAGTTGGCGATCCACTGCGCGGAGGCGGCGATGCCGAGGGCGGCGGCGCGGATCCGGCTCGGGAACATCTCGCCGAGGAAGACCCAGACCACGACGCCCCAGGACAGGGCGAAGAAGAGGACGAAGACGTGGGCCGCGATCAGGGCGGTCCAGCCCTGCGTGGACGGCAGCTTGCCGTCGACCAGGTGGTGGGAGAAGGCCCAGGCCTCCAGCGCGAGACCGACGACCATGCCGACCGAACCGATGAGGGCCAGTGGCTTGCGACCGATGCGGTCCACGAAGATCATGGCGATCACGGTGCCGATGATGTTCACGATCGACGTCGTGAAGGAGTAGAAGAACGACTCCGTCGGGTCGACGCCGACCGACTGCCACAGCGTCGAGGAGTAGTAGAAGGCGACGTTGATGCCGACGAGCTGCTGGAAGGCCGAGAGGCCGATGCCGACCCAGACGATCGGCTTGAAGAAGAAGCCGCCACCGCCGAGCAGGTCCTTGAAGGTCGACTTGTGCTCGCTCTTCATCGCGTGCTCGATCTCGGCGACCCGGGCGTCCAGGTCGACCTCGTCGCCCTCGACCTCACGCAGCACCTTGTGAGCGCGTTCCAGCTTGCCCACGGAGATCAGGAAGCGCGGGGACTCGGGGATCGCGAAGGAGAGCAGACCGTAGAGGACGGCCGGGATCACCATGACGCCGAGCATGACCTGCCAGGCTTCCAGGCCCATGAGCTTGCCGCGCTGGTCGCCGTCGGCGGCGTTCAGCAGACCCCAGTTGACCAGCTGCGAGATCGCGATGCCGATGACGATCGCGGCCTGCTGGAACGAGCCGAGCCGGCCGCGATAGGCGGGCGGGGAGACCTCGGCGATGTAGGCGGGGCCGATGACGGAGGCCATGCCGATGGCGAAACCGCCGATGACCCGCCAGAACGCGAGGTCCCAGAGGTCGAAGGGCAGCGCGGAACCGACGGCGCTGACGGTGAACATCACCGCGGAGATCTGCATACAACGGATGCGGCCGATGCGGTCCGCGATGCGTCCGGCGGTCGCGGCGCCGATGGCACAGCCGATCAGGGCGATCGCGATGACCTGTGCCAGGGCCGCGGAGCCGATGTCGTAGCGGTCCCGGATGGCCTCGACGGCGCCGTTGATCACGGAACTGTCGTAGCCGAAGAGGAAACCGCCCATCGCGGCCGCCGCCGCGATGAAGATGACGTGCCCGAGATGTTCGGGGTGAGCCGGTCCGGCTCCTGACTTGGGGGCCTCAGCGGTGCTGGTCACGTGTACTCCTTGGGCCACCGGCAACGCTGCCGAATGGGGGACCCTGCCAGATCGGTGGCATCTGAAAGTAAAAACGACGTTGCCGAGACTATGCCTTCAAGTTTCGAAGTCAAGAGGCGGCACATGTGAGATCTGGGCACACTCGTGAGGGAAGTGTGTTCAATACTTGAAGGGAAGGTTCAGCGAAGCCGCTGGCTGATGACCTTCGAGACCCCGTCGCCCTGCATGGAGACGCCGTACAGGGCATCGGCGACCTCCATCGTCCGCTTCTGGTGCGTGATCACGATGAGCTGTGACGCCTCCTGCAGCTCCTGCATGATCCGGATCAGCCGCTGAAGGTTGGTGTCGTCGAGCGCGGCCTCGACCTCGTCCATGACGTAGAAGGGGCTGGGTCGAGCTTTGAAGATCGACACCAGCAACGCTACGGCGGTGAGTGAGCGCTCGCCACCGGAGAGCAGGCTCAACCGCTTGACCTTCTTGCCCGGCGGGCGGGCCTCGACGTCCACTCCCGTGGTGAGCATGTTGTCGGGATCGGTGAGGATCAACCGGCCTTCGCCGCCCGGGAACAGCCGGCTGAAGACGCCCTCGAACTGCACGGCCGTGTCCCGGTACGCCTCGGTGAATACCTGTTCGACGCGCTCGTCGACCTCCTTCACCACCTGGAGCAGGTCGGCGCGGGTCTTCTTCAGGTCTTCGAGCTGCTCGCTGAGGAACTTGTGGCGCTCCTCCAGCGCGGCGAACTCCTCCAGGGCGAGCGGATTCACCTTGCCGAGCTGCTGGTACGCACGTTCGGCCGCCTTGAGCCGCTTCTCCTGCTCGGCGCGGTGGAAGGCCTTGGGCTGGTTGCGCGGGTGCTCGGGGTCGTCCGGGAGCTCCTCGCCCTCGGCGGCGAGCGAGGGCGGCACGAGCTGGTGGGGGCCGTACTCGTCGACGAGCCCGGCCGGTTCCACGCCGAGTTCCTCCAGCGCCTTGGTCTCCAGCTGCTCGACCCGCATCCGCTTCTCGGCGCCGAGCACCTCGCCGCGGTGCACGGAGTCCGTCAGCTTGTCGAGCTCGCCCTTGAGGTCGCGGCCGGTGGTCCGGGCGACGGTCAGCTCCTGCTCGCGCCGCGCCTTGGCGGCGTCGGCGGCGGACCGCTCCTGATCGGCCCGGCCGAGCGACACCTCGACGTGCAGGAGCAGTTGGCGCGCACCGGAGGCGACGGCCTCGGCGACGGCCGCCTCGTGACGCAGCCGGGCGCGGCGCTGCTCGGCACGCGCGCGGGCGTCTCGCTCCGCGCGGGCGGCACGGTCCAGGGAGTCGGCCCGTCCCGCCAGCCCCTTCACCCGTTCCTCGTGTGTACGGACCTGGAGGCGGGCCTCCATCTCCGTCTGGCGGGCGTTGGCACCGTCGGCGGCGAGCCGGTCCCGTACGGAGGTGTCGGGCTCCTCCTCGACCGGCATCTCCTCGGCCACGGCCAGCCGTTCGGCCAGTTCCTCGGCCTCTTCTAGGGCCTTGTCGAGGGCGTCCTGCGCGCGGGCGGCGGCTGCGGTCGACCTCTCGGCCTCACCTGCGGCGCCGCGTGCCTGTCCGGACAGGCGTCCGAGCTGCTGGGCCACGGCCGACTTCTCCCGGTCGGCTGCCCTTCGCCGCTCCCCCAGCGCCTCGACCTGCGCGGCGGATTCCTTGCGGTGCTCGGCTGCCGCGTGCTGGGCCTCGGTGAGCTCTTCGCAGCGGACTGCCAGCTCTTCCAGTTCGGCGGCGGCCTCGTCGACGGAGGCCTGTACTTCGAGGAGGCTGGGGGCGCCCGCTGAGCCGCCGTGGGCGAAGTGGGCGGCCAGGAGGTCGCCTTCGGCGGTCACCGCGGTCAGCTCGGGGTGCCGGTAGACCAACTCCTCGGCGTCCTCCAGGGTGCTGACCACGACAATGCCGTGCAGGAGGCGGCGGATTGCGGGCACGAGGTCGGAGGGGGCGCGCACCAGCTCCGCGGCGGAGAGGGGGGCGTTCGGTGATGGGGCGTCCGCGGGTGCTTCGCGGCTGATCGCGCCGTTCCCCGCGCCCCTTTGGGGCACGTCTGCCGACGTCGGCTCCTCTGGGGCCCCCGCCAGGAGCAACGCCGCCCGACCACCGTCCTGCTTGCGGAGCAGGCGGATCGCGTCCGCCGCCGCCGACGGGGTGGTCACTGCCAGAGCATCCGCCGCCGCGCCGAAAGCCGCCGCCAAGGCCACCTCGTAGCCCGGTGTCACCGTCAGCAGTTCCGCCGCCGGACCCAGCAGTCCCGTAAGGCGGTCCTTCGCGCCCAGCAGTATCCCGGTGCCGTCCTTGCGCCGCAGGCCCATTGCCAACGCTTCGTGGCGGGCCTGGGTCGCGGCTCGTTTGCGTTCCGCTGCCGTGGCCGCCTCGCGGGCGGCCGTCATCGTGGCCTCCGCCTCGGCCAACCGGCGCTTCGCCGCGTCGTGCTGCTCGCCGAGCTCCACGTCGCCGGCGTCGAGGCCGTCGACCTCCGCCTTCAGTGCCTCGTACTCCTCCTGGGCGGTGACGGCCCGCTCCTGGGCCTCGTCGCGGGCGGCGGCGAGGCGGTCGATCTCGGCCTGGGCGGAGGCGGCGCGGGAACGGGCCGCGTTGACCTGACCGTTCAGCCGGGCGAGGCCCTCGCGGCGATCGGCGATCGCGCGGGCCACGTCCTTCAGGCGCCGTTCCTCCTGGATGAGTTCGCGCTCCAGGTCGGAGCGGTGCGCGACCGTGTCCTCCAGCGCCCGCTCGGCCGCCTCCAGGGCCGCTTCCAGCTCGGCCTCCTGCTCGCGGATCCGGGCGGCCTCGCGCTCCATGTCCTCGGGGTCACGACCGCGCCGCTCCTCCGGAGGCACCGAGGTGGCGCTCTTCACGCGCGCGTCGGCCAGCGAGATCGTGCCGCGCACCCGCTCGGCGAGCTGCGAGAGTTCGTACCAGGTCTGCTGGGCGCGCTGGAGCCGCGGGGTGAGCTGCCGTACCTCGTCCTCCAGGAGCGCCTCGCGCTGCTGGGCCTTCTTCAGCTCCAGCTCGGCGGCTTCCTTGCGTTCCTTGAGTGCGGCCTCGTCGGCGACCTCGGTCTGCAGCGCGGATCGCAGCCGTACGAGATCGTCGGCGAGCAGGCGCAGGCGGGCGTCGCGGAGGTCGGCCTGGATGACGGCGGCCCGGCGGGCGACGGCGGCCTGCCGGCCCAGGGGCTTGAGCTGGCGGCGGAGTTCGTCGGTCAGGTCCTGCACGCGCGCGAGGTTGGCCTGCATCGCGTCCAGCTTGCGCAGCGCCTTTTCTTTGCGCTTGCGGTGCTTGAGGACGCCGGCCGCCTCCTCGATGAAGGCGCGGCGGCCCATGGGATCGGCGTGCAGGACGGAGTCGAGCTGGCCCTGGCCGACGATGACGTGCATCTCGCGGCCGATGCCGGAGTCGCTCAGCAACTCCTGGATGTCGAGGAGGCGACACGTGTCGCCGTTGATCTGGTACTCGCTGCCGCCGTTGCGGAACATGATCCGCGTGATGGTGACCTCGGCGTACTCGATGGGCAGCGCACCGTCGGAGTTGTCGATCGTCAGGGAGACCTCGGCGCGGCCGAGGGGCGGACGCCCCGTGGTGCCGGCGAAGATGACGTCCTCCATCTTGCCGCCGCGCAGCGACTTGGCGCCCTGCTCGCCCATGACCCAGCTGAGCGCGTCCACCACATTGGACTTGCCCGAGCCGTTCGGTCCCACGACACACGTGATACCCGGCTCGAACCGGAGCGTGGTCGCCGAGGCGAACGACTTGAACCCTCGGAGGGTCAGGGCCTTGAGGTGCACGCCGCTGGACTCTACCTTCCGCCGCTATCTCACTCCATGAACGTCCGGTTCCCCGCGGTTTCGCCGTTGAACGTGCAGGGCACACCAAACGTTAAAGAGGGTGAAGGGCGACGGGGGAAAGAAAGAAGGGACGCCGAAGCGTCCCTTGCAAACTCTGACAACTTAGCGGCTGATGTTGGCCACCGAACCCCTGCTGTCGTGGTGCGATGCAGTGATCAGGTGAGCGCAGGCTCCGCCTGGCGTGCGTCGATGCTCTCGAGAAGCGATTCGTGAGAAGCGGCAGCCGTCAGCGCGTCGTTCTCCGCCTGGATCCGTCCGAGCTCGGATTCCAGGTCCTGGACGCGCTGCTGGAGCCGTCGCATCTCGGCGAGGAGTCGCGGGTCGGAACCGCCGACGTAACCGAGAAGCGCCTTTGCCATGATGGATGGTCCTCCACACTGAGTGACCGACCGAAGCGGTGTGGGTCGTGAGGGAATCGCACCCGCAGTGCCTGGCACTGTTGAGAAAGTGCTGCCGTTCTCCATGCCAAACAGCTAAGGTGCGCGGGGTTTTCAGCGTCTCACCAAAAAGTTTGACGGTCAACACGATCACGCCCTGTATTGACGGGCAACCCGCGGTCGGCGGCCTGAAGACGGCGGCGCTGCGACTCCTGCGGGGTCCTGAGGGCGTGGCGATCATTCTTAGCTGCGGAGCCTGCCACGACGCGGGGTCCTTGGCAACCACCAGGCCATTCCTGCTCGGGGCAGCTGCCGGTGGCATGTCCCTCCGCTTCGGCCTGGGCCGCTTTACAGAACCGGCTCAACGGATGGCGAAGCCGTCGTATCCCCCACGGGGTGTGTCCCAGATCTCGGTGACACCGTCCACGCACCCGGGCGTGTCGTCACCCTGCAGCCACCCCAGGAGTCCCTCACACCCCTCCCGGGGGCCCTCCGCGACCACCTGAACCCGTCCGTCCGCCAAATTGAGAGCAAAACCACTCAGGCACCCGAGCTCCAGGGCCTTGGCCCGCGTGAACCAGCGGAAACCCACACCTTGGACGCGTCCCCGCACCCAGGCGACCAGCCGCACATCCTCGCTCATGAGTGCAACCTAACCGGCCAATGTCTCTCGGGGCACTCCCTCCCCTGGCGCCATGCGGTACCGTCCCCATCCAATGAATCTCATATGAAACTCACTCGATCGAGTGAGATGCCGTGAGTCGGGTCACAGCCAAGATTCCATGGGTCCCGAGGTTCAACGGATCCCGAGGTCCTATGGGTCCGCTTGACCGCAAGAACGAGGAAGGCAAGGACATGGGACGCCACCGACGCTCCGCCGCCGGCCGCGCCGCCACAAGCCGCGCCACGGGGGTCACTACAAGGGACGGCTCGTACGCGAGCGGCTACGACCCTCAGGAGTACTCGTACAGCTATGAGCCGTCGCAGTCCTACGGCGGTGGGGCCCCGGAGTCGTTCGGGAGCGGCCCCGCCACGGACAGCGAGGCGCACACCAGGGCGTCCGCGCGCAGCGCCGCCTACCTCTTCGCCAACGAGGACGACTTCGCCACGGTCTTCCCGAATGACGGGCGCACGCCCGTCGGGGACTCCGGCCGGGGCCGCTCGCACCGTCGGCGCAAGAAGACCGTGACGCCGGTGAAGTCCGGTCTGCTCGGGGTCTCGGCGGCGGTCGCCATCGGCACCGTCGCGGTCGCCACGGGTTCGATGCCCGGCCTCGACAACTACAAGCTCGGCGGCGGGGGTGGCGGCGACAAGGTCCAGGCCGCCGGCACGCCGACCAACTCCGCGACCGAGCAGGGCGGCACGTCCGGCAGCGCGGAGAACCGGGACGACGGCTCCTCGACGAGCCGCGACTCCGACCGCGCGGCCTCGCCGAGCACGATTCCCTCGACCTCGCCGTCGACGGCCGCGCCGAGCAAGAAGCCGACCGAGAAGCCGGTGGAGACGCCGAGCGAGAAGCCGACCACCACGCCTTCGGAGAAGAAGCCCGCCCCGCCGGCGAAGACCTCCTCCCCGATCACGGTCTCCGCGGAGTCCGCGGCCGAGGCGCAGGTGCTCCAGCTGGTCAACGCCGAGCGGGCCAAGGTCGGCTGCAGCCCGGTGGCCGCGAACAGCGCGCTGTCGGAGCTGGCCGAGGCCTTCAGCGACGCGATGGCCGCGGAGGGCTTCTTCGACCACACCGACCCCAGCGGGGCCACTCCGTGGGACCGCGCGGCGAAGCTGGGCATCGCCGGTCTCGGCGGCGAGAACATCGCCCGCGGCCAGGCCGACGCGGCCGCGGTGATGGAGGCCTGGATGAACAGCCCCGGCCACAAGGCCAACATCCTGAACTGCGACTTCAAGACCCTGGGCGTCGGCGTGCACCTCGGCGAGGGCGGCCCGTGGTGGACGCAGGACTTCGGGTACTAGACCCGGTACGCACGACTCGAACCCGGCGCTAACTGAGGGTTAGCGCTGCCTTCGAGTACGCTCGTGGCATGGACATCACGCAGGAGCCCACGGACGTGCGGGACCTCCCGTACAGCGTGTTCGCGAAGGCCTGCCCCTCTCGCGGGACGCTGGAGCATGTCACCGGCCGCTGGGGCGGGCTGACCCTCGGGGCCCTGTACGAAGGCTCGCTGCGCTTCAACGAACTGCGCCGGCGCGTCGACGGCGTGAGCGAGAAGATGCTCTCCCAGACCCTGCACGCGCTGGAGCGCGACGGCCTGGTGCACCGCGAGGCCCAGCCGACGAACCCGCCCCGCGTCGACTACGAGCTGACCGCCCTCGGCCGCGAGATCGCCGAGCGGCTGCTCGGCCTCATCCACTTCGTCGAGGGCCGCATGGACGACGTCCTCGCGGCCCGCGAGCGCTACGACGGGACGCGCGGCGCCCTCTGACACGTCGGGCAGAAGTAGCTGGACCGGTTCATCCACGGGCGCCGGCGCATCGGCGTACCGCACCTCTTGCACGGCAGACCCTCACGCCCGTACGCGTCCAGCGACCGGTCGAAGTACCCGGACTCGCCATTGACGTTGACGTAGAGGCTGTCGAAGCTGGTGCCGCCGACGGCGAGCGCCGCGTTCATCACATCCCTTACGTGGCCCAGGAGTTCGGCCGTGCGCGGGCGGGTGAAGCCGGCCGTGGGGCGCTCGTAGTGGACGCGGGCGCGCCAAAGGGCCTCGTCCGCATAGATGTTGCCGACTCCGCTGATCAACGACTGGTCCAGCAGGGCCCGTTTGATGGTCGTGCGCTTGCGGCGCAGCGCCTGGTGGAAGGCCTCGTCGTCGAACAGCGGGTCGAGGGGGTCACGGGCGATGTGCGCGATGACGTCGGGCAGGCCCTCGGGGGTGTTGTCGTGCAACGACAGTCCACCGAAGGTGCGTTGGTCCACGAAGCGGAGTTCAGTGGCGAGGTCGTCCGCGAACCTGACGCGGATCCTGAGGTGCTTCTCGTCGGGTGCGGTGGCGGGCTGGACCAGGAGCTGGCCGCTCATGCCCAGGTGCGCGAGGACCGACTGGTGGGTGTCCTCCAGGGGCAGCCACAGGTACTTGCCGCGGCGGCTCGGGACCCCGACGCGATGCCCCTTGAGGCGGTGCGTGAAGTCGTCGGCGCCGGCGATGTGCCGGCGTACGGCACGCGGGTGCAGCACCTCGGCGTCGGCGACGACACGATGGGTGACCCATCGCTCCAGGCCGCGCCGGACGACCTCGACCTCGGGCAACTCGGGCATCGGGACTCCCGTACCGGAAAACCGCTGTGGATGAACCGAGCGCCCGGCCCCCGGAGGGGACGGGCGCTCGGGATGCGCTGTTCGTCAGGCGGAGACGGACGACGGGCCTTCCCCGTCTTCCTCGGCGGCTTCGTCGACTGCCGGTTCGGCAGCCTTCTCGGCCTCCAGCTCGGCGGCCTGTACGGCCGCCAGCTCGGCAGCTTCCACGGCGGCCTTCTCGACCGCCGCCTTGGCTCGCTCGTCCGCGTCGGCCCGGATGGACCTCCACGCGGACTCGGCGGCCTGCTGCTCCGCCTCCTTCTTGCTGCGGCCGGTGCCGGTGCCGTACGAGACGCCTCCGACGCGGGCGGCAGCAGTGAAGGTCTTCTCGTGATCGGGGCCGGTCTCCGTGACCAGGTACTCGGGCACGCCGAGACTTTCGGTCGCGGTGAGCTCCTGGAGACTGGTCTTCCAGTCCAGGCCGGCTCCCAGATTCGAGGACTTCTCGATCAGCGGGTCGAACAGGCGATGCACCAGTTCGGAAGCCGCGTCGAGGCCTCGGTCGAGATAGACCGCGCCGATCACCGCTTCAAGGGTGTCGGCGAGGATGGACGCCTTGTCCCGGCCGCCTGTGCCCTCTTCACCCCGGCCGAGCCGGATGAAGGAACCCAGGTCGAGACCGCGACTGACCTCCGCCAGCGCACGAGAGTTGACCACCGCGGCCCGCAACTTGGCCAGTTGGCCTTCGGGCAGGTCGGGGTGGGTCGTGTACAGCGTGTCCGTGACCACGAGGCCGAGCACGGAGTCCCCGAGGAACTCCAGCCGTTCGTTGGTCGGCAGACCGCCGTTCTCGTACGCGTAGGAACGGTGGGTCAGCGCACGCACCAGAAGGGCGGACTCGAGCTGGTAGCCGAGCCGCCCTTCCAGAAGCGTGTGGGACGAGGCCGTATTGTCCGACTTTTTCCTGGCGGTTGGGTCCGCCTTGGCGTCATCCGCCTTCTTGGCAGTGGACACGGTGCCTCTCACCAGCCGCTCAGACCTCGAGGACCTGGCGCTTGTTGTAAGTGCCGCAAGACGGGCACGCGATGTGCTGCAGCTTGGGCTCGTGGCAGCGCTCGCACGCAACCAGGTTGGGGACCGCAGCCTTCCACTGCGACCGGCGGTGGCGCGTGTTGCTGCGCGACATCTTCCGCTTCGGAACAGCCACGGCTACTTCTCCTGCTTCTCGGCGGCACGGGCTGAACGAGGCTCGTCGCCGCTCATCTTGTCCTTCTCGCCGTCTTCGAGTGAACCGGCGAGTCCCTGCAGTGCCGCCCAACGGATGTCGACGGCGTCGTGGTGGTGGTCCGGGTCGTCCGTGAGCCGCTCTCCGCACTCGGAGCACAGGCCCAGACAGCCGTCCTGGCACACCGGCTGCATCGGCAGTGCGAGCACCACCGCATCCCGCAGCACGGGTTCGAGGTCGAACAGGCCGTCCTCGATGAAGAGCCTGTCCTCATCTTCCTCGGCGTCGTCGACCGGCTCCGCTTTGGGGCGGCCCCGGTCATCGGCGTCGGGGTAGGAGAACATCTCCTGGAATTCCGCTACGAGCGCCAGCTCAAGCGGCTCCAGACACCTTACGCACTCCCCCTCGGCCTGTGCACGGGCGGTGCCTGTGACAAGCACCCCTTCCATGACCGACTCAAGGCGGAGGTCGAGCTCCACCGGGGCGCCTTCCGGCACTCCGATGACCCCCTGCAGACCGAGGTCCTTCGGGGCGTCGATCGTGCGGGACAACCGCTGCTGCGCGCCGGGTCGCCGCCCGAGCTCGTGTGTGTCGAACACGAGCGGGTCGCGATGGTCTAGGCGCGCGTTGGAGGTCATTCCTGCTTTCGATCTTCTGAACTCAGAGGGACGCTGCCCATCGGTGACTCCGGGCAGCGCTGATCGCGGACGTACACGCGACCGAAGAGCCAGGATACTGGACCTTTCGCTCTCGTCCCAATCCGGATGTCCGTTACTGGCCGCGGCCCTGCTCGTAGGCCCTCAACTGCTCCGGGGTGATCATGCCGGTGTCGAAGAGGCTGGTCTCGTCCAGGGCGTAGGACTGCTGGGCCTGCTGCGCCTGCTGCGCCTGCTGGGCCTGCTGATCCTGGTTCGGGTCGTAGCCGGCCTGCTGCTGGGCGTCGTAGCCCTGGTAGGCGTAGGGGTCGGCCTGCTGCTGGTAGCCGTACGCGTCCTGCTGGCCGTAGCCCTGCTGCTGGTACTGGCCGGCGTAGGGATCGGCCTGCTGCTGGTAGCCGTACGCCGGCTGCGGCTCGGCGTAGCCCTGCTGCTGGGCGGGCTGCTGGGGCGCCGCCGCGGCGTTCTCCTGCTCGGTGAGGGCGGTGAGGTCGGCCAGGTAGTCGGCGTCGCTGGAGTGCTGGAAGGTCGAGTGGTCGTCGGCCAGGGCGCCGAGGTCGTCGGTGGCGATCCGGCCGTGCAGCTTCTGGCGACCGCGGCCGACCGCCTCCAGGGTCTTGGCCAGCACCGCCTCGAAGGCGCCCAGCTTGACGTCCACGTAGGAGTCGGCGTCCTTGCGCAGGGTCTCCGGGTCGTGGCTGCGCTCGGGGGCGTCCTCGTCCTCGTAGCCCTGCTCGTCCAGGCCGGGGCCGGTGCCGAGCAGCTTCTCGCGGCCGCGGCCGACGGAGCCGAGGGTCTTGGTGAGGACGACCTCGAAGTTGGCCAGTTTGGAGTCGACGTAGTCGTCGGCCTCCGCGCGCACGTCCTCGGCCTCCTTGCGGGCCTCGGCGAGGATGCGGTCGGCCTCGGACTGGGAGCGGCGGGCGATCTCGGTGTCCGAGATCAGGGAGCCGCGCTCGGCGTGCGCGTGCTGGATGATCTGCTCCGCCTCCTGGCGGGCCGACTCGACCATGTGGTCGCGGTCGCCGATCAGTTCCTGGGCCTGGGCGAGCGAGCCGGGCAGGGCCTGGCGCAGCTCTTCGAGCAGCGCGAGCAGATCGGCGCGGTTGACCACGCACGACGCCGACATGGGCATGGAACGGGCGCCCGAGACCGAGGCCACGATCTCGTCGAGCTTCTTCTGCACGTCCACCTGTGCGTCCACCGGTACTCGCCACTCTCTACAGCTGTGTTGGAGACGGACGGGACGACTGTAGCCCCATCAGCCTTTGCGCAGGCGCTTGTCCAGAGCCTCCAGGACCAACGGCGGTACCAGGTGGGAGACATCGCCGCCCCAGGTGGCGACCTCCTTGACCAGGGAGGAGGAGAGGAAGCTGTAGGTGGGGTTGGTCGGCACGAAGAGCGTCTCCACGCCGGACAGGCCGTTGTTCATCTGTGCCATCTGCAACTCGTAGTCGAAGTCACTGACGGCGCGCAGGCCCTTGACGATCGCCGGGATGTCGCGCTGCTTGCAGAAGTCGACGAGGAGGCCGTGGAAGGCCTCGACGCGTACGTTGCCGTAGTCGGCGGTGACCTCGCGGATCAGGTCGATCCGCTCCTCGATCTCGAACAGGCCCTTCTTGGACTTGTTGATCATCACCGCGACGTAGACCTCGTCGTAGAGGCGGGAGGCGCGGGAGATGATGTCGAGGTGTCCATTGGTGATCGGGTCGAACGACCCGGGACAGACGGCACGGCGCACTTGTGGTCCCTCGCTCTCCGGTCCGGTCATCGTGCGTCTTCGCACGTAGAGGCGGCGCGACCGTACCAAAACGTCCCTTCGCCGTAGCGACGGGCCCTGATCGCTTCGAAACCGTCCGGCCACCGGAATTCGCCGCCTCGGGTGCTTCGCTCAACGGTGACCAGTGCCTCCGGCGTGAGCCAGCCCCCGGTGCGGAGTGTGAGGAGAATCTCCCGAAGATCGGCGTCCGTGACGGCGTACGGGGGATCCAGGAAGACGAGGTCGTACGGGTCTGGCGGGGCCGGTGACTGGATGATCTGTTCTGCCTTGCCCGCCCTCACCTCGGCGCCCGGAAGGCCCAGGTTCTTGACGTTCTCCTTGATGGTGCGGGCGGCTCTGGCGTCCGCCTCGACCAGGAGGGTGTGGCTCGCGCCCCTTGAGAGGGCCTCCAGGCCGATGGCCCCTGAGCCGGCGTACAGGTCGAGGACCCTCTCCCCGTCCAGGGGGCCGCCGAGGAGGGACTGCCAAGTGGAGAAGAGTCCCTCGCGGGCGCGGTCGGAGGTGGGGCGGGTGCCGGTCCCTGGCGGGACGGCCAGGCGGCGTCCGCCGGCTTCGCCTGCGATCACGCGGGTCATCTTCGGTCCTTGGTTGTGGGCGGCTTCAGGTTTCAGTGTGGCTGGTCGCGCGGTTCCCCGCGCCCCTGGGGTGGCTCGCCTCAGCCCTTTTCCAGGTACTGCTCCCTCTCCTCGTCCAAGAGGGCGTCCAGGGCCGTCCGTAGGCCGGGGAACCCGGTCAGCTCGGGATCTGCCGCCACCACCGCCGCTGCCTCCTCCCTGGCCTCGGCGATGACCTCCTCGTCCTCGATGACCGCCAGGACGCGCAGGCTGGAGCGGGCGCCCGACTGGGCCTGGCCGAGGACGTCGCCCTCTCGGCGTTGTTCCAGGTCGATGCGGGAGAGTTCGAAGCCGTCGGTGGTGGCGGCGACGGCGCCCAGGCGCTGACGGGCGGGGCTGGCCTCGGGCATCTCGGTGACCAGGAGGCAGAGGCCGGGGGCGGAGCCTCGGCCCACGCGGCCGCGGAGCTGGTGGAGCTGGGAGACGCCGAAGCGGTCGGCGTCCATGATCACCATCGCCGTGGCGTTCGGGACGTTCACGCCGACCTCGATGACCGTCGTGGCGACCAGGACGTCGGTGTCACCGGCGGCGAAGCGGCGCATGACCGCGTCCTTGTCGTCGGGGTGCATACGGCCGTGCAGGACCTCGACCGAGAGGCCCTGGAGGGGGCCCTTGGCCAGGTGGTCGGCCACTTCGAGGACGGCCAGGGGCGGGCGCTTCTCGGCCTCGTCCTCGGGGGACTTCTTCTTGGCGGACTTCTTGGGGCCGCCCTGTTCGTCGGCGTCGTCGCCGATGCGCGGGCAGACGACGTACGCCTGATGGCCGTTCTCCACCTCTTCGCGCACGCGCTCCCACGCGCGCGCCAGGAAGTGGGGCTTGTCGGCGGCCGGGACGACATGGGTGGCGATGGGTGAGCGGCCGGCCGGGAGTTGGTCGAGGACCGAGGTCTCCAGGTCGCCGAAGACCGTCATCGCGACCGTGCGCGGGATGGGCGTGGCCGTCATGACGAGCAGGTGCGGGGGCTGCTTGCCCTTGCCGCGCAGGGCGTCCCGCTGCTCGACGCCGAAGCGGTGCTGTTCGTCCACCACGACCAGGCCGAGGTCGTGGAACTGGACCTTGTCCTCGATCAACGCGTGCGTGCCGATCACGATGCCGGCCTCGCCGGTGACGAGATCGAGAAGGGCCTGGCGGCGGCCGGCCATGCCCATGGACCCGGTGAGCAGCACCACCTTGGTGGCCGTCTCCGCGCCGCCCAGCATGCCGCCCTCGGCCAGCTCGCCCATCATCTCGACGATGGACCGGTGGTGCTGCTGGGCGAGCACCTCGGTGGGGGCGAGCATCGCGGCCTGACCACCGGCGTCGACGACGGCGAGCATGGCGCGCAGGGCCACCATCGTGTTGTGGGTCACGGTGAAGTTGTCGGTGACGTAGGCGTGGCTGGGATGCGCGACGCTGATGCACTGGACGGGCTTACGTCCCACGTACTCCACTGCTCGGATTCCGCGTCGGAACATGTTGTATTTCGGCCTCGTCCGCAGACGTTCGGCTTTGCGGGCGAGCCTGAACGGAGCGTATTCCTCGGGTAGGGCCACCGACACGTTGAAGGCGGCCTTCTCCGGCAGAACTCGCGCTCGACCGCCGAGCGACCGCACCAGCCAGGCGACGTCGTTCGCCAGCCTGAGCGAGGCGGAACAGAACGAGATACTCAGACCGTCGGCGTGGACGGTGCCGTCCGTGTCCATCAACCCTTGCAGCAGGGCGAGACGGTTCTTGATCGACGTGTTTCTGAACTCGTCGGGAACGAACTTGCCGTGTGAGGTCACGCCCCAGAGACTCAACTCACGCAGAGTCTGGATCACCGGGTTTCGGACGCCTCCGGCCCGTCGGACCAACTGAATCGTGAAGTCGCAACGTGAGCCCTTCACCGGAACCAGCCGGCAGTCAGGGGCCACAGCCGTCGCCACAGCGTCATGGATCTCGTCGTCGGTCGTGGACAACCGCAGGTTGTGCCGGAACGAGCCGTCTCCCAGAAGGAGACCAAACAGATACGGATCGAGAGGCAGCCCGAAATCACCTCCGAGGTCGACCGGGGAGGCTGCGGGGAGATACCACTTCGAGGATCCGTTGGCCTTGAACGTGTCCCGCCGAATCTCCCGAGTCGTCATGACCTTGGGATCCTGGCCCCGGTGCCACGCGCAACTCGTGCCGACGATCCAGAGATGCTCGTCGTCGCACTCCACCTGGCTGCCGTCGGAAAGGACCAGGCGCCAGACCTCACGCTCTCCTTGGGGGAAGACCCCGTCGATCAGCGCGACCTCCCCGTCCGGCACGACAACCTCGTCCCCCACCTTCAGATCGCCCATGCGACGGAACCCGGCGGGGGTGAGCACGAGCGAGTCCAGTGGCTGAGCCTTTCCCGATCCGACCTCCCCTTGCAGCAGCCGGTGCATCGGATGGTCCGTAGCCAGGTCGTCGAAGATCTCCTTCGAGACCTTCTGCTGGCCGTCGGTGAGGGTGAAGGGGAGGCGGTCGTCGAAGGATGTGAGGAGGCCGTCGGGGGACGGTTTGCGTGGGACCGCCGGGAGTTGGGCGTCGGCGTGGCGGCGGCGGGCGAGGGCGACCTGGAGGACGAAGGCCTCGTCCCACTTGAGGCGGGCGCGGGCGTCGGCGATGTCGGCCTGGGTGCGGGGGCGGTGGATCTTGAGGAGGGCCTCGGGGAGAGAGACCAGGCCGCGGCCTTCGCGCAGGGTGTCAGGGAGGGGGTCGATGGCCTCCTGGGCGCTGGGCAGCACCGTCTGGATCGCCTTGCCGATCTTCCAGGACTCCATCTTGGCGGTGGCGGGGTAGAGCGGGATGAGGGCGCCGGCCCAGGTCTCGACCGGTTCGTCCACGTCGGCGTGCAGCAACTCGTAGGCCGGGTGGGCCAGTTGAAGGCGGCGGTTGAAGACGGAGACCTTGCCCGCGAACATCGCGCGCGTGCCCGGCAGCAGGTCCTTGTGGGGCTTGTGCACGCCGTTGCCGAAGAAGACCAGCTGGATGCGGCCGCTGCCGTCGGTGATGGTGACTTCGAGGCGCTGGCCCTTGCCGCGCGGCGCCTTGGACGAGGCGAAGGTGTGCAGACGGGCGTCGGCGACCTGGGCGACCACCGTGACGTGCTCGTCCATGGGCAGCTCGGCCAGGTGCGTGAGCTGGCCCCGCTCCTCGTATCTGCGCGGGTAGTGGTGCAGGAGGTCGCCGACGGTGTGCAGCCCGAGATGCTCGGCCATCACCTTCGCGGTGGCGGGGCCGAGCACCGATTTCAGTGGCTGTTGCAGCGGTTCTTTCAGTGCGGGCACGAGATCCATTGCACACCACGTCACTGACATTGCCGTATACGTCTGGGGAAACCCCTGGTCAGACGGCTCGTTCGGGCTTTAGGATGGCGCGCTCCGGCCATCCCCCGCGGTCACCACCCCAACCAGGGACCGCCCGACCCCGCGCCGTGTGTATGTTCCCCCCAGCGGCGCTGCGACGATGGACTCCCAGACCTCACAGTCATCCCAGCCGTCCCAGCCACCTCACACGTTCCAGGTCGACCTGCGTGGCCTGGTGGACCTGCTCTCCCACCACCTCTACTCCAGCCCCAAGGTCTATCTGCGCGAGCTGCTGCAGAACGCGGTGGACGCCATCACCGCCCGGCGCGCGGAGCAGCCCGACGCCCCCGCGCGCGTGCGGCTGTTCGCCGAGGCGGGTGCACTGCGTGTCGAGGACACCGGTGTGGGGCTCACCGAGGCGGACGTGCACGACCTGCTCGCGACCATCGGGCGCAGTTCCAAGCGCGCCGAGGGGCTCGAAGCGGCCCGCTCCGACTTCCTCGGGCAGTTCGGCATCGGTCTGCTGGCCTGTTTCGTCGTCGCCGAGCGGATCCGGGTGGTCAGCCGCAGCGCGCGTACGCCGAATGCGGCGCCCGTGGAGTGGACGGCGAGCGACGACGGTTCGTACACCGTGCGGACGCTGCCGCACGAGGCACGGCCCGAACCGGGCACCACCGTGCACCTGGTGGCGCGCGCGGGCGCCACCGAGTGGCTCACACCCGCGCGCGTGCTCACGCTGGCGCGGGACTTCGGGGCGCTGCTGCCGTACGACGTCCGGGTCGGCGACGAGGCGGTCACCGATCTGCCGGCGCCCTGGGACCGTTCGTACCCCTCCCCCGCCAACCGCAGGGTGGCCCTCGCCCGGCACTGTCACGAGCTGTTCGGCTTCACGCCGTTGGACTCGATCGAGCTGTCCGTGCCGCTGGCCGGCATCCGCGGGGTGGCGTACGTGCTGCCGTCGGCGGTCAGTCCGGCGCAGCGGGCGAGTCATCGGGTGCACCTGAAGGGCATGTTGCTGACCGAGCGGGCCGAACAGCTGCTGCCGGACTGGGCGTTCTTCGTGCGCTGCGTGCTGGACACCGACAGTCTGCGGCCCACGGCCTCGCGCGAGTCGCTGTACGAGGACGAGACGCTGGCCGCAGTGCGGGACGCGCTGGGCGAGCGGATCCGGTCCTGGCTGACGGGCCTCGCGGCCGGCGATCCGGAGCGGCTCTCGGCGTTCCTGGCGGTGCACTACCTGGGCGTGAAGTCGCTCGCGCGGCACGACAAGGAGATGCTGCGCACGATGCTGCCGTGGCTGCCCTTCGAGACGACCGACGGGCGGTTGTCCCTGGAGGAGTTCGCGCAACGGCACCCGGTGGTGCACTTCACGCGCACGGTGGAGGAGTACCGGCAGGTCGCGCCGATCGCGTCCGCGCAGGGCATCGGGGTCGTCAACGGCGGTTACACGTACGACAGCGAGCTGGTGGAGGCGCTGCCGTCGGTGCGGCCCGGGACGGTGGTCGCCGAGCTGGACGCGGACACGGTGACCGCGCACCTGGACGCGGTCGATCCGGCGGACGAGCTGGCCCTGTCGGGCTTCCTGGCCGCCGCGCGGGCCAAGCTCGACCCCTTGGGTTGTGACGTCGTCCTGCGCGCCTTCCATCCGCTCTCCGTGCCCGCGCTGCACCTGGACGACCGGGAGGCCCGGCACGAACAGGCCCGCGCGGCGGCCGAGGAGGGCGCCGACGACCTGTGGGCGGGCATCCTCGGCTCACTGCGCGGCAGCGCGCCACGCGCGCGTCTGGTGCTCAACCACCTCAACCCGCTGATCCGCAGGATCAGTTCGCTCGGCGATCCCGAACTCATCGGCACGGCAACGGAGTCGCTGTACGGGCAGGCGCTCCTGATGGCCCAGCGACCGCTGCGACCGGCGGACACGGCGCTGCTGAACCGGTCGTTCATCGGCCTGCTGGAATGGGCCACCCATGGCGAAGCCGACCCCGGTTCCGGGTCCGGGTCCGGCTCCGATTCCGACACCGCGGGGGGCGGTCACTGATGAGTGAGATCACCGATTTCGACTCACTACGCCAGGAGATGGCGGAGAACTCCGAACGGCCGGAGGGACCGGCACGCAACGCGCGCGCGGAGCAACTGCTCGCGGAGGCCGAGAAGTTGGGCATCCCGCTGGCCGTGATCGAGGCGCTCGGACATCAGCTGAAGGTCTACAACTACAGCTCCGAGAAGGACAAGATGTTCGTCCCCTTCGCGCGTCTGCTGCGCATGTGGGACGAGCGGCCCGAGGACTTCGACGAGTACGAGACGCACTCGTTGCACTGGGTCTTCAAGTGGATGTCGTCCGGCATGCTCGACCAGCCGCACGTCCCGCTCGCCTCCGTCGAGAAGTGGCTCGGCGAGATGGAGCACCGCTACCGGCTCGCCGGGCACTCCGAACGGGCGGTGCGCGGCGCCGAGTTCAGCGTGGCCGCGCACATCGGTGACATCCCGCGCGCGGAGCGGGCGTTCGAGGCGTGGCTGGCGGCCGACCGGGACAGCATGGCCGACTGCCACGCGTGCGAGTTGCAGGGGCAGGGCTGGTGGCAGGCGGAGCGCGGCCGGGACGAGGCGGCGCTGGAGCTGCTGCGGCCGGTCCTGGAGGGCGAGTTCACCTGCGCCCACGAGCCGCACACCGCGCTGGCCTCCTCCCTGACGCCCCTGCTGCGCCTGGGCCGCACGGACGAGGCGCGCGCGAACCATCTGCGGGGCTTCCGGCTGGTGCGCTCCATGGAGAGCATGCGGGGCGCGTACGCGGACCACGTCGAGTTCTGCGCGCTGACCGGCAACGAGGCGCGCGGACTTGAGCTGCTCGCGGAGCGCCCGGCGTACTTCACGGACGCCGGGCAACCGCGCAGCAGGCTGGACTTCCTGTCGGTGGTGGCGCTCCTCATGGACCGGCTGGTCGAACTCGGCCTCGGCGAGCGGCAGGTGCCCGGACCGCCCGGCCGGACGTGGACCGCCCGCGAACTCGCCCCGCACGCGCGTGCGGAGGTCCTCGCCCTGGCGGCACGGTTCGACGAACGCAACGGCACGACGTACGTCAGTGAGCGGGCACGCACGCGTATGGGTCAGCGTCCGCTGGTGGAACGGCTGCCGCTCGGGGTACGCGCGGCCCGCCCCGTCTCCGCGCCCGTGGCGCCGGCCCCGGTCGCCGAAACAGCCTCGGAACCGGACCTGTCCGCCCTCCTGACCGAGGCGCGGCGGCTGTCCGACGCTCTCCAGCCGAACGCCGTCCCGGCCTGGGCGGCGGTCTCGCGGGCCGCCGAGGGCGTCGAGCTGGACGCCCGCGACCGCGCGGAGATCGTCGACCACGAGGCGATGGACCGGGGCCCCGAGGGCGCCGAACTGTTCGAGCGGGCCGCCGAGTTGTACGCGGAGGCGGGCGACCCCGGCGAGGCCCTGGCGGCACACGCGCGTGCGGCCTACATCCGCGCCCTGTCCGGCCACGTCGCCGAGGCCGTCGCGGTGGTCACCGACCTCTACGACGAGGTCCTCGCGCTCTACGCCGACGAGGCGACCGGCGTACGGCAGACGGCGTCGGTGCTGATCGGCCGGGCCCGGATCCTGATGCGGCGGGCGCACGAGACGGGCGAGGGCGTCGACGAAACGATCCTCGGTGCCGCCGATGCCGCCGTGCGGGAGTTGCTCGCGCTGGTCGACGGGCGGGGCGGGGGTGATGTGCGGCTGGCTTCCCGGACGGCCGAGGCGCTGGCCATGCTGGCGGAACTCGCGGTGCAGCACGGGGAGTTGGAGGCCGCCGCCGATTTGTTCGGGCGGGCCTCGGAGGGGTTCGTGACGGCGGGGCTGCCGTGGTTCGCGGTGGAGTACGAGGCTCGGCTGGCCGGGCTGGCGCACCATCTGGGCGATGTTCCGGAGGCGGAGCGGGCGTTGCGGGCGGCGCTGGAGCACGGCGGGCCGCATCTGGAGGCGGTCGGACGGGCCCAGCTGCACCTCCAGCTCGGCGAGGTGCTCGGCGGCCTGGGACAGCTCCAGGAGGCCGGGGAGCACGCCCTGGAGGCGGCGCACTGGGCCGACGAGGCGGGCGAGGGCCCGACGCTGGGCGCCTTGGCACGGCACCAGCTCGGCGGGTTCCTGCTGCGCCGGCAGCGGTGGGCCGAGGCCGCGGAGGTGCTGGAGTCCGCGCTGCCCGACCTGAACGCGGAGACGCACGGCGACGGCGCGGTCGTACAGACGCAGTGGTGGCTCGGCGACTGTCTGAGCGAGCTCGGCGAACACCGCGCGGCGGCCGAACGCCGGTTGCAGGCGGCCGAGATCGCCCGGCACTGGCCCGAGCAGCAGGACCACGCGACGCTGGCGCACCTGGCCGCAGAGTCCCTCGGGAACGCCGGGCTGCCGGCCGAGGCGGACCAGGCGTACGCGCGCGCAGGTGACCTGTGGCAGTCGCTCGGCAACGTGCACGGCCTCGTCCGCTCCCTGCGCGCCCGCGCGTGGCTCGCGCTCCGGGTGGAGGACGAGGACGGGACGGACGCGGCACGGGAGTTCATGGCGGACGCGGTCCGCGCCTGCGAGACGGCCCTGGGCGACGGCGTGGACGACGACACGGCGCGGCTGCGGCTCGTCGCCGAACTCGGGCACACCCACCGCCAGTTCGGCGACCTGCTGGCCCGTTCCGCCGCCGAGGACGCCGACGACGAGGCGATCAGGGCGACGCTCGAAGGGGCCCTGGCCCAGGTCACCGAGGCGATCGCGGTCTTCGTCCCGCTCGGCGACGGCGCCCTGGACAGCCGCACCGGCGCCGAACTCGCCGCCGGCTGGCTGGAGTCCGACCTCAGCCGCCCGGCCCGCGCGGCGGCACGCGCCCGTTCGGTCCTCTCGGCGTACGACGGCGCCACCGAGGAGGACACGACGGCGCAGGCCCGCCGGGCAGAGGCGCAACAGATGCTTGAGGTGGTCCAGGAACAGGGGGCGGACTGACGCGCGTAGCGCGGGGCGAGCGTGCGTTACGTCGGGCGGGCGTGGCACGCGACGAGCCTGCGCGGCGGGGCTCCACCCGCCGCCCCTACCTGCCTACGCGCCAGCTGGACGCCCTACTCCACCCCGATCAACAACAACGCCCCCTGCCGTCCACCCCGATACACCACCGTGTCGACCGCGAGGTACGCCTCACGCACGCGTGCTTCGAGGCGGGTGGTGACGGAGTCGGGGGCGTCGTCGCCGAGGACGAGGGTGACGAGTTCGCCGCCGGCCGAGAGCATGCGGTCGAGGACGGCCTCGGCGGTGGCGGTGACGTCGGAGCCGATCACGGCCACGTCGCCGTCGATGAGGCCGAGGACGTCGCCGGCCTGGCAGATGCCGGCCATGGTCCAGGACTGCCGTTCGGCGACCTCGACCTCGGCGTACCGGGTCGCGCCGGCCGCCGACGTCATCGAGACGACGTCCTCGTCGAAGCGCCGCTCCGGCTCGTGCACGGCGAGTGCCGCGATGCCCTGGACCGCGGAGCGGGTCGGGATCAGGGCCACCCGGATGCCCTCGGCGCGGGCCTGCTCGGCCGCCGCGGCGGCGGTGTGGCGCAGGTCGGCGTCGTTGGGCAGCAGCACCACCTCGCGCGCGTGGGCCCGCCGTACGGCCTCGACGAGTTCCCCGCTCGCGGGCGGCTCCCCGGGGCGCGCGAGCACGATGGTCGCGCCGGCCTCGGTGTACAGCCCGGCCAGGCCCTCGCCCGGCACGACCGCCACCACGGCCCGCTGGGCGCGCTCCCGGGGCGGCCGCTCGGCGCCCGTCGTATGGACGTCGCCGAGCCCGAAGTGGGTGATCCGGATCCGGTACGGCCGTCCGGCCTCGACGCCCGCTTCGACGGCGGCGCCGGCGTCGTCCACGTGCACATGGACGTTCCACAGTCCGTCGCCGCCGACCACGACCAGCGAGTCCCCGAGGGCGTCCAGGCGGGCCCGCAACCGGGCCACGGCCGCGTCGTCGGCCTCCAGGAGGTAGATCACCTCGTAGGCGGGGCCGCCCTCTTCAGGGGAGTCGGGAGAGGGGGCACATTCCTCGACGGCTACGGAGTCGGCGGCAGCGGCCGTATCGGCCTCCACGCGTGCGTGCCCCCCGAAGACCACGACCGCCCCCGGTGTCTCCCCCGTGAACGTCTCCACCAGCGCGGCCAGCACCGCCACCAGCCCGCGCCCTCCGGCGTCCACCACCCCGGCCCGGTCCAGCACGGCCAGTTGTCCCGGGGTCTCGGCGAGTGCCGTGCGCGCCCCTTCGTAGGCGGCCCGCGCGACCGTCCCGCAGTCCCCCTCGGCTCCCTCGGCCGCGTCGGCGGCGGCCGAGGCGACCGACAGGACCGTGCCCTCGACGGGGTGCGCGACGGCCTGGCGGGCGGAGTCGGCGGCCTGCCGCAGGGCGAGGCGGAGACCGGATCCGTCGGTGTGAGGCGTCTCACCGTCGGCGGCGAGCACCTGGGCCATGCCGCGCAGCAGTTGGGCGAGGATCGTCCCGGAGTTCCCCTGGGCGCCTATCAGCGCGCCGTGCGCCATCGCGTGCGTGGTGTCCGCGAGCGTCGGCTTCTCCGGCGTCCCGGGGCCCATCTCGTGCGCCGCGAACACCGCCTCCACGGCCGTGACCGCGGACTCCATCGTCAGATACAGGTTGGTGCCGGTGTCCCCGTCGGCCACGGGAAAGACATTGATCGCGTCGATCTCCTCGCGCGCCCGGCCCAGTGCCGTGAGCGCGAGGCCGCACCAGGTGCGTACCGCGAGAGCATCGAAGAATGTCTGCGGCACCTGCGCCACCTGCGCCTCCCTGAGCTGCTGGACTGCAGGAAGCGTAGAGCAGCCGTGGTAGTTTCGTTCTACTGGCGCAGCCGTTGTATGCTGCTCCGGTTGCCCGATCCACATCGGGCCATTCCCCTGGCAGCGCCACCAAGATCTCTGAATTCAGTGATCTCGATCCCGGCATGCCGGGATCAACCGTAAGTGCATCTGAAGTCTTTGGAGTGACCCGTGGCTGCCAACTGCGACGTCTGCGGCAAGGGCCCGGGCTTCGGCAACAACATCTCGCACTCGCACCGCCGTACGCCCCGTCGCTGGAACCCGAACATCCAGCGCGTACGTACCGTGGTCGGTGGGACGCCGAAGCGCGTGAACGCCTGCACCTCGTGCATCAAGGCCGGCAAGGTCTCGCGCTGACGCACTGTTGAGCGCGTAGCCACTGCTGGTTCGCCGCACTGAGCCGGTCCACCTCGTGTGGACCGGCTTTTTGCTGTGCCCGATCCCTGAAGCCTCAGCCGACAGGCGGGGTGAGCTGCCAGAATCGCAGGAATGCGCTTCGGCATCCTGGGCCCGCTGGACGTCCGCACCGACGACGGCACCCCCGTCGACCCCGGCGGCCCCCGCCCCCGCGCCCTGCTGACGCTCCTGCTCCTGGACGCGGGCCGCGCGGTCTCCACGCAGCGCCTCACAGACGGCCTGTACGGCGCCGAGCCACCCTCCGGAGCCGCCAACGCCCTCCAGTCGCAGATATCCCGCCTGCGCAGGCGGCTGGCCCCGCACACGGACATCGAGGCGGTCCCGGCCGGCTACCGCGTCGCCGCCCCGCCGGACTCGGTCGACGCCCACCGCTTCGAACACCTGACCAAGGAGGGGCGTTCCGCGCTCGCCGCCGGTGATCCCGCGCGGGCGGCGGCCAAGCTGCGCGAGGCGCTCGCCCTGTGGCGCGGTCCGGCGCTGGCCGACCTCCCGGACGCGCACGCCGAGGCCGCCCGCCTGGAAGAGCTCAGGCCGGCCGCCGTACAGGACCGGATCGAGGCGGATCTCGCGCTCGGCGGCGGACCCGAACTCGTACCGGAGCTGCGGGCGCTGCTGTCCGTCCGGCCGCTGGGCGAGCGGCTGTACGGGCAGTTGATGCGGGCCCTGCACGCGGCCGGGCGGCCCGCGGAGGCGCTCTCGGTGTACGAGGAGGCCCGGCGCGCGCTCGCCGACGAGCTCGGGGCCGATCCCTCGCCTGAGCTGTCCGCGCTGCACCTGGAGCTGCTCCGGGGCGGCCCCGAGCCCGTGCGGCTCCGGTTCCCGGTCCAGCTCACCCGGTTCGTCGGACGTGAGCCCGAACTCGCCCGGATCTCCGCCCTCCTGGCCGACGCGCGTCTGGTCACGCTCACCGGCCCCGGCGGCGCGGGCAAGACGCGGCTGGCGATCGAGGCCGCGAGCGGGCACGCCGAGGCCTGCTTCGTCGAGCTGGCGCCGCTCACCGACGGCACGCGGATCCCGTACGCCGTGCTGACCGCGCTCGGCGTGCGCGAGGGCTTCCGCGGTCCCGCGACGGACAGCACGGACCGACTGCTCGCCTCCCTGGCGGACCGCGCTGTCCTCTTGGTGCTCGACAACTGCGAACACCTGGTGGCGGACGCCGCCCGGCTCACCGCGCTGCTCCTCGCGTCTTGCCCCGGGCCTGCGCGTCCTCGCCACCAGCCGCGAGTCCCTCGGCATCACCGGCGAGATCCTGGTCCCGGTGCCACCGCTGGCACCGGAACCGGCGGTACGGCTCTTCGTGGACCGCGCCCGGGCCGTACGCCCCGGTTTCGAGACCCACGCGCGCGTGCCGGACATCTGTGCGGCCCTCGACGGGCTGCCCCTCGCCATCGAACTGGCGGCGGCCCGGCTGCGCACGCTGGACCCCGACGAGCTGGCAGAGCGCCTGGACGACCGGTTCCGGCTGCTGTCCCGCGGCGACCGCTCCAAGGCGCCCCGGCACCGCACTCTTCGGGCGGTGGTGGAGTGGAGCTGGGATCTGCTGGACGACGAGGAGCGGGAGCTGGCGCGACGGCTGACGGTGTTCTCCGGGGGCGCGACGCTGGCGGCGGTCGAGGCGGTGTGCGGGCTGCCGTATCCGGAGGACCTGCTGGCCTCGCTGGTCGAGAAGTCGTTCCTGGAGGTGTCCGAGGGGCGCTACCGGATGCTGGAGACGCTCCGGGCCTTCGCCGCCGAGGAGTTGGCCGATACCGAGGGGCTGCGGGACGCGCACGCCGCGTACTTCCTGCGGCTGGCCGAGCGGGCGGAGCCGGAGCTGCGCGGCGGCGGTCAACTGCCCTGGCTGGCCCGGCTGACCGCCGACCACGCCAACCTGGACGCGGCACTGCGCCACCTCGTGCGGACGCGCCCCGAGGACGCCCTGCGCCTGATGGCGCTCCTGTCCTGGTTCTGGCGGCTGCGCGGACTGCACGGCGGTCAGGTGGCGACGGCCCGCGAACTGCTGGCCGCCGTGGGGGACGCGCCGCTGCCGGGGCTTGAGGAGGCGTACGTGCTGTGCGCGATCAACTCGCTCTCCGGGGACGGAGGCGGGGACGGGGACGGAGGCGGCGACCGGTCCGACGAGATCGTCGCGCGGGTGGACGACGTTCTGGCCGCGTACGAGGGACCGCTGCGGCTGCCGTACGTCCTCGTGCTGTGGTCGGTCGCCGCCGGGCCCCGGCCCGCCACCATGGACCATGCCCTCGCGCTGGCCGGTGACGACGCCTGGGCGCGTGCGCTGCTGGACGTGGGGCTCGGATTCCGGGAGCAGTTCGTGGGACGGGCGCGGGAGGCCGAGGAGCGCTTCGCCCGCGCGCTCGCCGGGTTCCGCGCCACCGGCGACCGCTGGGGCATGGCCAACTCCCTCGATCCGCTCGGGCTGTACGCCCACGCGCGCGGAGACGCGCGACGGGCGCTGGAACTCCTCGACGAAGGCCTGGAGTACGTGCGGGAGCTGGCCGCCCCCGAAGAGACCTCCGACCTGCTGCGCAGCCGCGCGACCGTACTGCTGCACCAGGGCGACCCGGCCGCCGCCGTCGCCCACTTCGAGCAGGCCCTCGCGCTGGCCCGTACCGCCGGGATGCCCGACAAGGTGGCGAGCGCCTGGCGCGGTCTCGGTGACGCGGCCCGGCTGTCCGGGGACACGGCACGCGCACGCGTGCAGTACGAGAACGCCCTGGAGGCGTGCGCCGCCAACTGGTTCAGCGTCGGCGAGACCGTCCGCATCCTCATCGGCCTGGGCCGCACGGCCGCCGCCGAGGCGGACCCCGGTACGGCCCGCGACTGGTTCCGGCAGGCCGCGGAGCTGGCCGCCGAGGGCCCGGGCGACCTCGAACTCGCGGACGCGGCCGAGGCGTTGGCGTCCATCGCCGAGTCCCCGGAGCGGGCCGCGGTGCTCCTCGGCGCCGGCTCGGGCCTGCGGGGCGCCCGTCCCGAGGGCGACCGCGATGTCGTACGCACCGATCGGGACGTACGCGCGAAGCTGTCGCCCGAGGCGTACGGGCAGGCCTTCGAGCAGGGCCGGAAGCGGCGGTCAGCGGCGGTCAGCGAACGGTAGGAGGACGGTCAGCGGGGCCGCCGAAGCTCTCCCCATGACGAACACACACGGCAAAGCCAACGCATGTGACATGACGAACGCACCCGACCTCAGGCACCTCACCGTCCTCGTCTCCGGCGCCAGCGTCGCCGGTCCCGCCCTCGCCCTGAACCTCGCCCGGCGCGGCGCCCGCGTCACCGTCGTCGAGCGGGCGCCCGAGCTGCGCGGCGGCGGCTTCGCGGTCGACTTCCGGGGCCACGTCCACCGCACGGTCCTCACCGCCATGGGCATCTGGGACGAGATCCACGCCCGCCAGACCCACATGGGCCGCCAGACCGTCGTCGACGCGGACGGCGACCCGCGCGTGGACCTGCCCGCCGAGCTGATGAGCGGTGACGTGGAGATCTTCCGCGGCGAACTGGCTCAGATCATGTACGAGCGCACAAAAGATGACGTCGATTACGTCTTCGGCGACTCGGTCACCTCGCTCACCGAGACCCCCGACGGCATGGACGTCACCTTCGAGCGGGGCGCGCCCCGCCGCTTCGACCTGGTCGTCGGCGCCGACGGCCTGCACTCCACCACCCGCCGCCTCGCCTTCGGCGACGAAGCCGGCCACCTGCGCTTCTTCGACCACTACGTGGCCGCCTTCGAGGTTCCCAACCACCTGGGCCTGGACCGCGCGGGCCGGCTCTACAGCGAGCCGGGCCGGGCGGTCGTCGTCGGCAACTACGACGGCGATCCCGACCGCGCGGGCGCCCTGCTGGTCTTCCGGTCCGAGGAGCTGTCGCACGACCGCCGGGACGTCACCGCGCAGAAGCGGATCCTGATGGACCGGTTCGCCGGGATGGGCTGGGAGGCGCCGGCCGTCCTCAAGGCCCTCGAAGAGACCGACGACCTGTACTTCGACGCGATCGCCCAGATCCACGTCGACCGCCTCACCCAGGGGCGGGTGGCGCTGCTCGGGGACGCCGGGTACGGGGCGACCATGGGCGGCATGGGGACGGGCGTGGCGATCGTCGGAGCGTACGTCCTCGCCGGTGAACTCGCCCTCGCGGGCGGCGACCACCGCATCGCCTTCGCCGAGTACGAGTCCCGGATCCGGGACTTCGCCAAGGGCTGCCAGAAGATCTCCGGGAACGCGGGCCCGTTCTTCGCCCCGGCGACCGAGCGCCGCATCCGCAACCGGGACCGCGTGTACCGGCTGCTCGGCTCGCGGCTGCTGGCCGGCTTCTTCAAGCGGCTCACCGAGAAGGCGGCCACGGACATCACCCTGCGGGAGTACCCGGCCCTGCCTGCGGCCTGAGGGCCCAGCCGTGGTCCACGGGCCCGATCCCGGCGCCGAGCGCGAACCCGGCCGCGATCGCCCCGGTGACGTACTCCTTCGCGTCCCGCACCGCCTCCGGCACGGACCGCCCCTTCGCCAGCTGCGACGCGATCGCCGACGCGAGGGTGCAGCCCGTGCCGTGCGTGTGCCGGTTGTCGTAGCGGGGCGCCCGCAGCCAGTGCTCCTCGGTGCCGTCGGTGAGCAAGTCCACGGCGTCGCCCGCCAGATGACCGCCCTTGATCAGCACCCACCGCGGCCCGTACGCCAGCACGGCCGCGGCGGCCTCCGGCAGCTGTTCCTCCGACTCGACGCGCACGCCGGTCAGTTGGGCCACCTCGTCCAGGTTCGGGGTCGCCACGGTGGCCACCGGCAGCAGCCGCTTGCGTACCGACTCCAATGCGCTGGCCGCCAGCAGCGGGTCCCCGTGCTTGGAGACGCCCACCGGGTCGACGACGGCCGGCGCGTCCGTACCGCCGATCAACTCCGCGACCGCCTCGACCAGTTCGGCCGAGGCCAGCATCCCGGTCTTCACCGCCTGGACGCCGATGTCGTCCACGACACTGCGGTACTGCGCCCGCACCGCCTCCACCGGCAGCTCCCAAGCCCCTTGCACACCGAGGGAGTTCTGCGCGGTGACCGCCGTGAGGACACTCATGCCGTGCACGCCGAGCGCGAGCATCGTCTTCAAGTCGGCCTGGACACCGGCCCCTCCACCGGAGTCGGAGCCCGCGACCGTGAGGACGTTGGGCCTCACGACTCGATGTCCCCGAAGTGGTCCCAGCCGCCCTTGCTGGTCCACGGCGCCCCGTCCACCGTCACCTGGGGCAGCGCCGAGGGGTTGAGCACCTCGCCGATGACCTTCCAGCGGGCCGGCAGCTTCACGTCCGGCGCGAAGGTCGCCACGATCGCGTGGTCCTCTCCCCCGGTCAGCACCCACTGCATCGGGTCGACCCCGACGGCCTGCCCGATGTCGTTCATCTGCGACGGGATGTCGATCGCGCCGGACCGGATGTCGATACGGACCTTGCTGGCCTCGGCGATGTGCCCGAGGTCGGCGATCAGCCCGTCGCTGACGTCGCACATCGCGGTCGCACCGAGCGCGGCGGCGGCCGGACCCGCGTGGTACGGCGGCTCGGGACGCCGGTGCGCCTCCACGAAGGCGCGCGGCGAGCGGAACCCGCGGGAGAGCACCGCGAACCCGGCCGCCGACCAGCCCAGCCAGCCGGTCACCGCGACGATGTCGCCGGGCTGGGCGCCGCCCCGGGTGACGGGCTCGTGGTTGCGCAGATCGCCGAGCGCCGTGATCGACACCATGATCGTGTCGCCTCGTACGACATCGCCGCCGACCACGGACGCGCCGGCCACCTGGCACTCGTCGCGCAGCCCGTCCATCAGCTCGCTCGGCCAGGTCACCGGCAGTTCGGCGGGGACGACGAGACCGAGCAGCAGCGCGGTCGGCACGGCGCCCATGGCCGCGATGTCCGCGAGGTTCTGCGCGGCGGCCTTGCGGCCCACGTCGTACGCCGTGGACCAGTCCCGGCGGAAGTGCCGCCCCTCCAGGAGGATGTCGGTGCTGGCCACGACCCGTCGGTCGGGGGCGGCGACCACCGCGGCGTCGTCGCCGGGGCCGACCCGGACCGCCGGGGTGGTGGTGAGACGGGAGGTGAGCTCCCTGATGAGCCCGAACTCTCCCAGCTCACCAACAGTGCCCTTCATGTCCCCAGCTCCCCTTCTGTCCCTGGCCGTGCCCGGTCGCGCGTCATCAGTGTCCTCGATACGGTCGAAAGGACCGTCAACCTCTGTCGTGCCCGCGTCTCGGCACACGGTCCTCGGTCGCCGCGGGTCTCCCCGCGGTGAGCGACGACGCGATACCGTGGCGTTCCTTTTCCCCACATGATCCTCGTGGCCGCCCTGGAGGTTCCGTGGTACAGGCGTACATCCTGATCCAGACGGAGGTCGGCAAAGCGTCGACCGTCGCCGAGACGATCAGCAAGATTCCTGGGGTGATCCAGGCCGAGGACGTGACAGGACCCTATGACGTGATCGTGCGCGCCCAGGCCGACACCGTGGACGACCTCGGCCGCATGGTGGTCGCGAAGGTCCAGCAAGTGGACGGCATCACCCGCACCCTGACCTGCCCGGTCGTGCATCTGTAGCCCCCGTCTACCCTTGGCCGGTGAACTTCTTCCGTCACCGGCACCGCACTGTCCTGGGGCCGCCGGCCCTCGCCCTGCTGCTCGCCGCCACGGGCTGCTCCTCAGCAGACGACAGCCCGTCGGCGGCGGTTCCCTCGCCGGGTACGAAGGTCACCGAGCTGTGCCGGAAACTGGACAGTGCGCTGCCGTCGAAGGTCGACGGTCAGGCCCGCCGGGATCCCGGGCCCGCGTCTTCGCTGACCGCGGGGTGGGGGAACGCGGCGATCATACTGCGCTGCGGTGTTTCGCGGCCCGCGAAGATGAGCGATCCGGAGGCCGACGGGGTCGAGGTGAACGGGATCGGCTGGCTTCTGGAGAAGCAGGACGACGGGTCGTTCCGTTTCACCACGACGTTGCGCAAGGCGTACGTGGAGGTCACCATCCCGAAGGACCGCACGGGAGACGGCATGGCACCACTTGTGGACCTGGCACCGGCAATAAAGAAGGCGATCCCCGAGGGGATCGCCGACTAGCCGAAGCGTCAATCAGCGCAGGCCTGTTGAGCGGCGCAGGGCGGCCTGCACCAGCAGGTCCACCAGTTCGGGATAGCTGACGCCGGCCGCCGCCCACATCTGCGGGTACATCGAGATCGGCGTCATGCCGGGCATCGTGTTGATCTCGTTGATCACGAACTCGCCGTCCTCGGTGAGGAAGAAGTCCGCGCGGACGAGTCCCTCGCAGGAGGCCGCTTCGAAGGCGTCCACGGCGAGTTGCCGTACCTCGGCGGTCTCCTGCGGCGTCAGCGGCGCCGGCACGATCCCCGGGGTGGAGTCGATGTACTTGGCCTCGAAGTCGTAGTACGCGTGCGTGTCCGGCGACGGAATCTCCGAAGGCACGCTCGCCCGCGGTCCGTCCTCGAACTCCAGCACCCCGCACTCGATCTCGCGCCCCCGCAGTGCCGCCTCGACGAGGATCTTCGGGTCGTGGCGATGGGCCTCGGTGATCGCGTCGTCGAGGCCGGAGAGGTCGTCGACCTTGGTGATGCCGATCGAGGAGCCCGCGCGCGCGGGCTTCACGAAGAGCGGCCAGCCGTGCTCCGCGGCGAAGTCGACGATCTTCTTGCGGGCGGCCGACTCGTCGCGCTCCCACTCGCGCGGCCGGATCACCACGTACGGGCCGACCTTGAGCCCGAAGGAGGTGAACACCCGCTTCATGTAGTCCTTGTCCTGGCCGACGGCCGAGGCGAGCACACCCGAACCGACGTACGGGACACCGGAGAGCTCCAGCAGGCCCTGCAGGGTGCCGTCCTCGCCGTAGGGGCCGTGCAGGACGGGGAAGACGACGTCGACCTCACCGAGCGCCTTGGGCACCGATCCCGGTTCGCTGTAGACGACTTCGCGGTTGGCGGGGTCGACGGGGAGCACCACGCCGCCCTCGCTCGACTCGGCGAGTTCCTCGACGTTGGGCGTACGGCGGTCGGTGATCGCCATGCGCTCCGGCTCGTCGGCGGTGAGCGCCCAACGGCCGTCCTGGGTGATGCCGATCGGCAGGACGTCGTACTTGGTCCGGTCGATGGCCCGCAGCACGGCACCGGCGGTGACCACGGAGATCCCGTGTTCGGAGCTGCGACCGCCGAACACGACGGCCACACGCGGCTTACGAGCAGGCTGCTCAGGGCTCTGGGAGAGGTTGTCGGTGCTCATATCGCGTTGAGAGTACCCGTTGGTAGTGGCTTGAGTCAGCGTCCGCAGGGCGGGGTCGCTCAGCGTCGTTCCGGCTTCGCGCTGCGCGACATCAGCTCCTTGAGGGCGACCACCGGAGGCTTGCCCTCGTGCACGATGTCGACGACCGTCTCGGTGATCGGCATGTCCACTCCGTGCCGGCGGGCCAGATCCGCCACGGACTCACAGGACTTGACGCCCTCGGCGGTCTGCTTGGTGACCGCGATGGTCTCCTGCAGGGTCATGCCCTTGCCGAGGTTGGTGCCGAAGGTGTGGTTGCGCGACAGCGGCGAGGAGCAGGTCGCCACCAGGTCGCCCAGACCCGCGAGTCCGGAGAACGTCAGCGGGTCGGCGCCCAGCGCCATGCCGAGCCGGGTGGTCTCGGCGAGGCCGCGCGTGATGAGCGAGCCCTTGGCGTTGTCGCCCAGGCCCATGCCGTCCGCGATGCCGACGGCGAGCCCGATGACGTTCTTCACCGCGCCGCCCAACTCGCAGCCGACCACGTCGGTGTTGGTGTACGGGCGGAAGTACGGCGTGTGGCAGGCGGCCTGGAGGCGTTGGGCGACGGCGTCGTCGGTGCAGGCGACCACGGCGGCGGCCGGCATGCGGGCGGCGATCTCCCGGGCCAGGTTGGGTCCGGTGACCACGGCGATGCGGTCCGCGCCGACCTTGGCGACGTCCTCGATGACCTCGCTCATCCGCATGGCGGAGCCGAGTTCGACGCCCTTCATGAGGGAGACGACGACCGTGTCGGGCGCGAGGAGGGGCGTCCACTCGGCGAGGTTGGCGCGCATCGTCTGGGACGGCACCGACAGGATCGTGAAGTCCGCGCCTGCGGCGGCCTCCGCGGGGTCGGTGGTGGCCCGCAGGTTCTCCGGGAGTTCGACGCCCGGGAAGTAGTCGGGGTTCGTCCGGCCGGAGTTGATGGCTTCGGCGACCTCCTGGCGGCGCGCCCACAGAGTGACCTCGCACCCCGCGTCGGCCAGCACCATGCCGAACGCCGTACCCCATGAACCGGCGCTGAACACCGCCGCCTTGACGGACTTGCTCACGCGCCCTGCTCCTCTTCCTGTCCGGCTTTTGCCTGTTCGGCCTTCTCGTGTGCGGCCCTTTCCCGCTCGGCCTTCGCGTGCGCCTGTGCCTGCCGGGCCTGCTCGGCGGTCCTGCGCCGCTGCTCGATCCGCTCCTGGCGCGGGTCGTAGTGGGTGGCGGGCGCCTTCTCGCCGCGGATGTCCTCCAGCAGGACCGTGACGGCGGCCATGATGGCCTCGGTCGCCTCCTTGAGGACGTCCGGGGACATCTCCTTGTCGTAGAAGGGCGACAGGTCGACGGGCGGGCCCGCGAGCACGTGCGAGGTCTTGCGCGGCAGGACGTGCAGCTTCTTGGCGTACGGCGGCAGCAGTTCGTTGGCGCCCCACTGCGCGACGGGAATCACCGGGCACTTGGTCTGCAGGGCCACGCGCGCGGCGCCGGTCTTGCCGGTCATCGGCCACTGGTCGGGGTCCCGGGTGATGGTGCCCTCGGGGTAGAACGCCACGCATTCACCGCGCTCCACGGCGTCGATCGCGGCCCGGAAGGCGCTCAGCGCGTCGGTGGTCTCGCGGTAGACGGGGATCTGCCCGGTGCCGCGCATCATGGCGCCGACGAATCCCTTGTTGAAAAGACCGCTCTTCGCGAGGAATCGCGGAACGCGGCCGGTGTTGTACTGAAAGTGCGCGTACGCGAAGGGGTCGATGTGAGAATTGTGGTTCACCGCGGTGATAAATCCACCGTCGGCCGGAATGTGCTCCATTCCTCGCCAGTCCCGCTTGATCAGAACCACCAGCGGCGGTTTGGCGATCACCGCTGCGAGGCGGTACCAGAAGCCGATTCTGCGGCGGGACACGCGAACACCTTCCTCCAGGGCCCGGGGGGCCGCACAAGTGTCGCCCCAGGCCGTCGGTCTGTCGAGAACACCGTACGCCCCGACGGCGCGACCGCCAGATGGACCAGGTGACGGCTGAGTGACAATGGCCGCGACAAGAGAGGGACGTAACGCTCGTGCAGTGGACCTTGGTCATACCCCTGAAAGCCCTGGCTCGGGCCAAGAGCAGGCTCTCGGACACCGCGGCCGACGCGCTGCGCCCCGGCCTCGCCCTGGCCTTCGCCCAGGACACCGTGGCAGCGGCCCTGGCCTGCCCCGCGGTCCGGGATGTGGCGGTCGTCACGGGCGACGCCCTGGCCGGCCGCGAGCTCGCCGCACTGGGCGCGCGGATCGTCGCCGACGAGCCGCCGGGCGGTCTGAACAGCGCCCTGGCGCACGGCGCGTCCGTCATACGCGCCCAGCGCCCCGCAAGTCCCGTGGCGGCCCTCAACGCCGATCTCCCGGCACTACGTCCCCTGGAATTGGCCCGGGTACTGGACGCGGCCGCCGAATTCCCCCGCGCCTTTCTCGCCGACGCGGCCGCAATCGGCACCACCCTGCTGGCCGCGGCACCGCACCGGGAATTGCTCCCGGCATTCGGCACGGAATCCCGCTCCCGCCATCGCGCGTCCGGCGCGGTGGAGCTCCGGCTCGACGCGGTGGATTCGGTACGCCAGGACGTGGACACCGGCGACGATCTGCGCGCGGCGCTCGCGTTGGGCGTGGGACCCCGGACGGCCGCGGTGGCCGCGCAGTTGCTGATTCCGGGGCAGTAGGCGGGCCGACGACGAGAGGCCGGCGAAGCGCGTGGCACTCGGAATCGCGCCGGGGACGCTGCGGGCGGCACCGGCCCCTGCGGTGACACCCCGGGACGGCCCCCGTGACCGAGCAGTTGCCGATCCCCGGGCACTAGGCCTGCCGACGACGGAAGGTCCGCGGAGTTGCCAATCGCGAGGCCCTGGGCGGGCGGCGCCGGGCGGGCGGCGGCGCGCCGGGCCGTCGTCCCCTCGCCCACCGCGGAGCACTAGGCTGCGGCCATGCAGGCGACCGCGTACACCTACGACTCCGAGACCCGCAGCGGGCAGGTACTGCTCGACGACGGCACTCCGGTGCCCTTCGACGCGCCGGCCTTCGACGCGGGCGGGCTGCGGCTGTTGCGGCCCGGACAGCGGGTGCGGATCGAGACCGAGGGCGCGGGCGAGGCCCGCCGCATCACCCTGGTGACGCTGCAGACCTTCTGAACGCACCCTCCAGAACCCCCGGAACCTTCTGAACGCACCCCAACGCGCCGCGGGCCGGACTCCGTTGAGGAGTCCGGCCCGGCGCGTGAGTGCCCTTGTGCCTTACCGCTTGCGGGCGGTGGCCTTCTTGGCGGTGGTCGTGCGCGCCGCCGACTTCTTGGCGGGGGCCTTCTTGGCCGTCGCCTTCTTCGCCGGGGCCTTCTTGGCCGTCGCCTTCTTGGCGGTGGTCTTCTTCGCCGCGGCGGTCTTGGCGGTGGCCGAGGTCTTCTTGGCCGTGGCCTTCTTCGCGGTCGTCTTCTTGGCGGCGGCCGTGGTCTTCTTGACCGCCGTCTTGCGCGCCGTCGTCTTCTTGGCGGCGGCGGACGCCTTCTTCGCGGGAGCGGCCTTCTTGGCCGCGGCCTTCTTGACCGTCGCGGAAGCTCCGCCGGTCAGGCTGCCCTTGGGCGCCTTCTTGACGGCGACGTCGTTCTTCGGGAGCTTCTTCGAGCCGCTCACCAGGTCCTTGAAGCCCTGGCCCGCACGGAAGCGCGGAACGGAGGTCTTCTTGACCCGAACCCGCTCGCCCGTCTGGGGGTTGCGGGCGTAGCGGGCCGGACGGTCGACCTTCTCGAACGAGCCGAAACCGGTGACCGAGACCCGGTCCCCCGCGACGGTCGCGCGGACGATGGCGTCCAGGACCGCGTCCACCGCCTCGGCGGCCTGCTGACGGCCACCGACCTTGTCGGCAATCGCTTCTACGAGCTGCGCCTTGTTCACGTCTTCCCCTTCGGAGACATTGCCAGAACGAAAGTGTTCAAGCTTTTTCGCACGTTAGGCAGATATATACCGCAAATCAAACACGAAACGGGCTTATCACCCTTGTGCCGCAACGGTTTCGACTGCCTGGGACGTGTTCAGCGTTCCTCTTCGGGGAATCGACCCTCGTCGAGGTCCGACCTGAACCGCTCCAGACGCCTTGCCGCGTCGGCGAGATCGTGCTTGGCCGCGGCCGTAATGACCAGCAGCTTCCGGGTCAGCGCCATCCGTACGCCCTCCGGGACTTGCAGTGAGCGCACCCTTGTGTGCGCTTCCTTGAGTTGGTCCGCGACTGCCGCATAGAGCTTGAGTTGGCCGTCGTGTTCCATGCACAGATTGTGCCATCTGGGGCGAGTTGTCGCCTGCGGGGGTCGCAACTGATGCCTCAAACGGCCTTCCGAGCGGTTGCGGAAGTCACGGTTACAACCTTCGACTACCCCTGCAACAGCCCCTATAACGTGGGAAGTTGAGCGCGACTGCGAACGCTCGCAGGGCCGTTCGGGTACAGACACGGCTGTACCCCCGATCGGGCTGATCGGGGGTACAGGAAGGGTCCGTGGTGGCCGAAACTCGTCAGGCTGCGGCTCGCTGGGTCAGACCGGAAGCGTCCGCGGCTTGTACGAGGGGCGCTTGGCCTCGTAGGTGGCGATGTCGGGCTCGTTCTGAAGGGTGATGGAGATGTCGTCCAGCCCGTTCAGCAGCCGCCAGCGGGCGTTCTCGTCGAGTTCGAAGGCGGCGGTGATGCCTTCGGCGCGCACCTCGCGGGCCTCCAGGTCGACCGTGACCTCGGCCTGCGGGTCCTTCTCGGTGAGTTCCTGCAGCGCGTCCACGATCTTCTGCTCCAGAACCACTGTGAGCAGGCCGTTCTTGAGCGAGTTGCCGCGGAAGATATCGGCGAACCGGGAGGAGATGACAGCCTTGAAACCGTAGTTCTGCAGCGCCCACACGGCGTGCTCACGGGAGGAGCCGGTGCCGAAGTCGGGGCCGGCGACCAGGACCGTCGCGCCCTTGCGCTCGGGGCGGTTGAGGATGAAGTTCTCGTCCTTGCGCCAGGCCTCGAAGAGCCCGTCCTCAAAGCCGTCCCTGGTCACCTTCTTGAGCCAGTGAGCTGGGATGATCTGGTCGGTGTCGACGTTGGAGCGGCGCAGCGGAACGGCCCGGCCGGTGTGCGTGGTGAATGCTTCCATGGCTCTCAGACTCCAGCGGGCACGGGTGCGTCGGACAGGTCGTCGGGCGAGGCCAGATGGCCCAACACGGCGGTCGCGGCGGCGACCTGCGGCGAGACCAGGTGCGTACGACCGCCCTTGCCCTGCCTGCCCTCGAAGTTGCGGTTGGAGGTGGACGCCGAGCGCTCACCGGGCGCCAGCTGGTCCGGGTTCATGCCCAGACACATCGAGCAACCGGCGTGCCGCCATTCGGCGCCGGCGTCCTTGAAGACGACGTCCAGGCCCTCGGAGACCGCCTGCAGACCGACCCGCGCGGAGCCCGGGACGACCAGCATCCGTACGCCGTCGGCGACTTTGCGGTCCTTGACGATCTCGGCGGCCGCACGCAGGTCCTCGATACGGCCGTTGGTGCAGGAACCTACGAAGACGGTGTCCACCTTGATGTCGCGCAGCGGCTGACCGGCCTCCAACCCCATGTATTCCAGGGCCTTTTCGGCGGCGAAGCGCTCCGAAGCGTCTTCGTACGAAGCAGGATCGGGGACGGACGCCGAAAGCGGCGCGCCCTGACCGGGGTTGGTGCCCCAGGTGACGAACGGCGCCAGCGAGGGACCGTCGATGACGACCTCGGCGTCGAATTCCGCGTCCTCGTCGGTCTTCAGCGTCTTCCAGTACGCGACGGCGGCGTCCCAGTCCTCGGCCTCGGGCGCGTGGGCGCGGCCCTTGATGTACGCGAAGGTGGTCTCGTCGGGGGCGATCATGCCCGCGCGGGCGCCGGCCTCGATCGACATGTTGCAGATGGTCATGCGGGCCTCCATCGAGAGTTTCTCGATGGCCGAGCCGCGATATTCCAGGATGTAGCCCTGGCCGCCGCCCGTACCGATCCGGGCGATGATCGCCAGGATCAGGTCCTTGGCGGTGACGCCGTCGGGCAGTTCGCCGTCGACCGTGATGGCCATGGTCTTCGGGCGGGCCAGCGGCAGCGTCTGGGTGGCCAGCACATGCTCGACCTGAGAGGTGCCGATGCCGAACGCCAGGGCGCCGAAGGCACCGTGCGTGGAGGTGTGGGAGTCGCCGCACACGACCGTCGTACCGGGCTGGGTCAGACCCAGCTGCGGGCCCACGACGTGGACGACGCCCTGCTCGACGTCGCCGAGCGAGTGCAGGCGTACCCCGAACTCGGCGCAGTTCTTGCGCAGCGTCTCCAGCTGGGCGCGGGAGACCGGGTCCGCGATGGGCTTGTCGATGTCGAGGGTCGGGGTGTTGTGGTCCTCGGTGGCGATGGTGAGGTCGAGTCGGCGCACGGGACGCCCCGCCTGCCGCAGCCCGTCGAAGGCCTGCGGGCTGGTCACTTCGTGCAGCAGGTGAAGATCGATGAAGAGGAGGTCGGGCTCGCCCTCGGCGCGCCGGACGACGTGGTCGTCCCAGACCTTCTCCGCGAGTGTCCTACCCATCGCTTTCCCTCCGGCCGGCCATGACGCGCCGGCCCAACTAGAGATCTGTGGAGGCGACGCCCACGCCCCTGTACCCGGGCACCCGCCACCAGGCCCGTCGGTCTTCGGGCCGCCATGCATCCAGGGTTGCGCGTCTCACGGAAAAATGAACTTGCGTTTCACAGAGTGAGACGGGAGTATCGTTTCATGGACAACAGTAGCGGCGTGGGCGTTCTGGACAAGGCGGCCCTTGTCCTGAGCGCCCTGGAGTCCGGCCCGGCCACCCTCGCGGGGCTGGTCGCGGCCACCGGACTCGCACGACCAACGGCCCACCGACTGGCCGTGGCCCTGGAGCACCACCGCATGGTGGCACGTGACATGCAGGGCCGTTTCATTCTCGGCCCCCGCCTGGCGGAGTTGGCCGCGGCGGCGGGCGAGGACCGTCTGCTCGCGACCGCGGGCCCGGTGCTCACGCACCTGCGGGACATCACGGGCGAGAGCGCCCAGCTCTACCGCCGCCAGGGCGACATGCGCATCTGCGTCGCCGCCGCGGAACGCCTGTCCGGACTGCGGGACACGGTCCCGGTCGGTTCGACGCTGACGATGAAGGCCGGCTCCTCGGCCCAGATCCTCATGGCCTGGGAAGAACCGGAGCGCCTCCACCGAGGCCTCCAGGGCGCCCGCTTCACGGCAACGGCCCTTTCGGGCGTACGACGCAGGGGCTGGGCCCAGTCCATCGGTGAGCGCGAGCCGGGCGTAGCGTCCGTCTCAGCCCCCGTACGGGGCCCCTCCAACCGCGTGGTGGCCGCCGTCTCCGTCTCCGGCCCCATCGAGCGCCTCACCCGCCACCCCGGCCGCATGCACGCCCAAGCAGTGATCGACGCCGCGGGCCGCCTCTCAGAGGCCCTACGCCGCACAAGCTGAAGCCCACACCCCACCCAGGGCCAGCCTCAACGCCGCGGCAGCCCTGACCGGGTCCGACTTTTCAGCAGGGGCCCACTGGTCCCACTTAAAGGGGCGCGGGGGACTGCGCGACAAGCCCCCACGAACCCGCAGCCGCCAGACAACAGAAACGGCCCCCCACCTCAGCGTCTGCCAAGGCGAAGAGCCATCGTGGTGGTACCCCCGACCGGATTCGAACCGGCGCTACCGCCTTGAGAGGGCGGCGTGCTAGGCCGCTACACAACGGGGGCCTATATTCTGCGTTTCCGCAGATCAAAGCTGGTCTACCAGGACTCGAACCTAGAATGACGGTACCAGAAACCGTAGTGTTGCCAATTACACCATAGACCAATGCAATTCAAGTAAAACCGTACCCCCGACCGGATTCGAACCGGCGCTACCGCCTTGAGAGGGCGGCGTGCTAGGCCGCTACACAACGGGGGCCCTAGCGATCCTGCATGGGAGACAGCGGGTGCGACCCGTACTGCTTCCCCGGGAAGGATCTGTACCCCCGACCGGATTCGAACCGGCGCTACTGCCTTGAGAGGGCAGCGTGCTAGGCCGCTACACAACGGGGGCTTCATGGAGTTGATCTCCACGTGTGCAGATGAGCTCTGCGAGCTGGCCTACCTGGACTCGAACCAAGACTAACGGAACCAGAAACCGTCGTGCTGCCAATTACACCATAGGCCACTGGAACTCAAGCCCCTGCGGGGATCTTGTTCTAGTGTGCACCTCCGGTTTCCGGCCTTTCGGCCCGCTCCCCGGCGGCGCAGGAAGAACATTACCTGAAGGTGGACGGGGCTCCAAAACGGGTATCCGAGCCGAGGATCATGGGGAGTTCGGCGAGCGAGGCGATCCGGTGGGGGCCCGTGGGGGCGTCCCCGCCGGTGTATACGCCGCCGCGGTCGATCCACACCGACAGCAGCCCGGCGTCCGCCGCACCGCGGCCGTCGATCTCCGGGTGGTCCCCGACGTAGGCGACTTGGTCAGGGGTGAGTTGCAGGGCGTCGCAGGCGGCCAGGAAGGCGCCGGCCTCGGGCTTGGAGACGCCGAGTTCGGCGGCGCAGAGGATGACCTCGAAGCGGTCGTACACGCCGAGGGCACGCAGTTTGGGGTCCTGGACGATGAGGCTGGAGTTGGACAGCACCGCATGCCGGTGGGTGGCGGCGAGGGCGTCCAGGACGGGCAGCACGTCCGGGAAGAGGGCTCAGGCGGACTCGTAGTGTGTCCGGTACCGCCGGAACCAGTCGTCGGCCTCGGCGTCGGTCAACTCGGCGCCCAGAAAGACCCGTACCCGGTCGCGCCGCTGCCCCTCGAAGGACGTCTCCCCCGCGGAGAACCTCGCCCACTGCCGGTCGGTGATCTCCCGCCAGTGGGCGAGGGCCTGTTCGACGGTGGCGTACCCGTCGAGCAGGCCCTCGGCGGCGAGATGCGCCCCCATGCCGGTCCGGTCCGCGCTCGTGTAGTCGAAGAGGGTGTCGTCGACGTCCCAGACCACGGCGCGGATGTTCATGGGGCGACGTTAGCGTCAGTCGTGGACGCCCCACCAGACGAAGGAACTGGGGTCGATGTTGTGGCTGTCCACGACGCTGTAGTAGTCGGTGTAGACGGCGCTGCCGTTGTCGGACGTGCGCAGTTCCATCTCATTGTCGTTCTCGAGCCGGTGGCTGTCGCCGCTCCAGAACTGATTGTCGTTGCGCCCGCAGGCCGACGTGAAGACGGGGTTCGCCAGGGCATCGCTGTCGACCCGCGTGCCGAGGCAGTCGCCGTTGGCGTTGCTCACCAGTCGGCGCATGACCTGCCCCGTGGGCGTGGTGATCGAGTCCGCACCCCAGTGCCAGGACACCCAGCTGAACGTGCCGTGGCAGTCGGCCGTCCAGACGCTGCTGGTCGTGGGTGACGAGGCGAGGCACGTGCCTTCGTGCTCGCTCGAGTACTGCCAGTTGGTGGCGGCGGACGCGGTCGACAGGGAGCCTGCGACGGTGAGCATGAGGGCGCTGAGCCCGACGGGCACGGTCACACTCAGGGTTCTTCTCCGCGAATTCATGATCGCGAGGGTCGCGCGGAGAGAAAGCCCCCATCTGAATCAACCATGAACACGACACGTCGGTCGGCCCACTCGGACATGGAGAAAAGCGGAAGGGCGGCGGCCGTATCGGCCGCCGCCCTTCACGCGTGCGTGCGTTACGCGGCCAGCTTCGCCAGGGCCGCGTCGATGCGGGTCAGCGTCTTCTCCTTGCCCAGGATCTCCAGGGACTCGAAGAGGGGCAGGCCGATCGTGCGGCCGGTGACGGCGACGCGGACCGGGGCCTGGGCCTTGCCGAGCTTGAGGCCGTGGGCCTCGCCGGCGGCCAGGACGGCCTCCTTGAGGGACTCGGGCGAGGTCCAGTCCGCGGACTCCAACTTCTCGCGGGCCGTACGGAGAAGGGCGTCGGAGCCCTCCTTCATCGCCTTCGTCCAGGACGCCTCGTCCTCGACCGGCTCGGCCAGGAACAGGAAGTCGACGTTGTCCGTGATCTCCGAGAGGACCTTGAGGCGGGTCTGCGCGTGCGGGGCGACCGCCTGCCACTTGGCCTCGTCGAAGTCCTCCGGCGCCCAGGGGGCGAAGGGGGCCCGCAGCCACGGGGCGCAGCGCTCTGTGAAGTCCTTCACGTCGAGCAGGCGGATGTGGTCGGCGTTGATCGCCTCGCACTTCTTCAGGTCGAAGCGCGCCGGGTTGGGGTTCACATCGGAGATGTCGAAGGCCGCGACCATCTCGTCCATCGCGAAGACGTCCCGGTCCGCCGAGAGCGACCAGCCCAGCAGGGAAAGGTAGTTGAGCAGTCCCTCGGGCAGGAAGCCACGCTCGCGGTAGAGGTTGAGGGACGACTCGGGGTCGCGCTTGGAGAGCTTCTTGTTGCCCTCGCCCATCACGTACGGCAGGTGCCCGAAGGAGGGGATCCGCTCCGCGATGCCCAGGTCGATCAGCGCCTTGTAGAGCGCGATCTGGCGCGGGGTGGAGGAGAGCAGGTCCTCGCCGCGCAGGACGTGGGTGATCTCCATCAGGGCGTCGTCGACCGGGTTGACGAGCGTGTACAGCGGGGCGCCGTTGGCTCGTACGATCCCGTAGTCCGGAACGTTCTCCGGGGTGAACGTCAGCTCGCCGCGGACCAGGTCCGTGAAGGTGATCGTCTCGTCGGGCATGCGGAAGCGGACGATGGGCGTGCGGCCCTCGGCCACGTACGCGGCCTTCTGCTCGTCGGTCAGATCGCGGCAGTGGCCGTCGTAGCCGGAGGGCTTGCCGGCCGCGCGGGCGGCCTCGCGGCGGGCGTCCAGCTCCTCGGTGGAGCAGTAGCAGTGGTACGCGCGGCCGGCGTCCTGGAGCTTCTGCGCGACGTCCTTGTAGATGTCCATCCGCTGCGACTGGCGGTACGGCGCGTGCGGGCCGCCGACCTCGGGGCCCTCGTCCCAGTCGAAGCCCAACCAGCGCATCGCGTCGAGGAGTTGGCCGTAGGACTCCTCGGAGTCGCGGGCCGCGTCGGTGTCCTCGATGCGGAAGACCAGCGTGCCCTGGTGGTGCCGGGCGAACGCCCAGTTGAACAGGGCGGTGCGGACCAGGCCCACGTGGGGGTTGCCGGTCGGCGAGGGGCAGAAACGGACACGGACTGCTGGGGCGGATGCGCTAGCCACGCTTGACAACCTTGTTGGTGAGAGTGCCGATGCCTTCGATGGTGACGGCGACCTCGTCGCCGACGGTGAGCGGTCCGACGCCTGCCGGGGTGCCCGTGAGGATCACGTCGCCGGGGAGCAGCGTCATGGCCTCGGTGATGTTGACGATCAGATCCTCGATCGAGTGGATCATCTCGCTGGTGCGGCCGAGTTGGCGCTGGGCGCCGTTGACCGTGAGCTGGACGGTCAGGTCGGATGCCGTCGCGAGGTCCAGGTCCGTCTCCACCCAGGGGCCGAGCGGGCAGGAGGTGTCGAAGCCCTTGGCCCTGGCCCACTGCTTCTCACGCTTCTGGACGTCGCGCGCGGTGACGTCGTTCGCGCAGGTGTAGCCGAAGATCACGTCCTGGACGCGCTCGCGCGGGACCTCACGGCACAACCGGCCGATGACCACGGCCAGTTCGGCCTCGTGGTGGAGTTCCTCGGAGAAGGGCGGGTACTGGATCTCGTCGCCGGAGCCGACCACCGAGGTGGAGGGCTTGAAGAAGGCGAAGGGGGCGTCCGGTACCTCGTTGCCCAGTTCGCGCGCGTGCTCCGCGTAGTTGCGGCCGAAGGCCACGACCTTGCTGGGGAGCACCGGCGGCAGCAGCCGGACCTTGCTGAGCGGCACCTTCGTACCGGAGAGCTGGAAGTCCGTGAACGGGATGCCCTTGATGATGTCGAGGACGAGCTCGTCCGGCTTGTCGCCCTCTACCGCGCCGAAGGCGACGTTCCCGTCGATGGAGAATCTGGCGATGCGCACGGGATCCTGGCGCCCCTCACTGAGCCGGCTGGAGTCTGACGCTCCAGGCTAACGCGGTGAAGGAGGCCGGGCCGCGCGCATTACGGCGCGCGGCCGACCGTGCACTTCTGAATCGCCCGCCCCCGCGCCGCGTACTACTGCGCGACGGAGGCCGTCTCGGGCAGCTCCATGAGGATGGTGCGCCGGGGGTTGGCGGTGTGGGCGGGGAGTTCGACGGAGTGTTCCGGCTGCTCCAGGGTCTGCAGTTCGCCGGCGTCGTCGAGGTCCACCAGCGTCGTGCGCCGCGGGTTGGCTATCGTGCGGAACATCATCGTCGTCTTCACCGTTGTACGTGACCTTGTCGTGTCCGGGCGCCCGGACCAGGCCCAATACGGCTTCTGGCGGGCGCAGTTGTCAAAGTGTTACGTCTTGTAAAGCGTCAGGCTAAACATGCAATTCCCCTCCGAAGACACCAGGACCCCCGGATCCCCGTGTGAGTTTGCTCACGGACCCATGGGCAAACCGGTCAATTCAGGCCCGCAACCGACCCTGACGAAAGGGACATTGGGCACCTGAAGGCATCATTCCGCTCCTGATCATGGCGACTGGGACACCCCCCTAACGTGGTCGACTCGCGGACATAAGTCCGATATGCGGGAGATCCCTTTCTACGTCCGGTGACTCGCCACTCACATGCTGTCACGTAGGTCACGGCATGGCCCACGGGCCTTGTTGGAGATCCGGCACTGTGCTGGAATTCCACGGACCGCCGCAGGATCGAGCCGGCGCACAGGGGGCGTGAACGCAGCGCCAGTGGCGGCGAGAGGGGGAACCAGCGCCGGTCACTCACGACCAAACATTGGGGGGCGCGTTCAGGGCGCTCCCCAAGACGCCGACACCGTGTCCTTCCGTTTACCCGGAGGGGTGCCTGGTCCAGAGGTTGCGACGCTAGTGCAGGGACGTTTCAAGAGGGATGGCAGTGCTTCGGCGGAGCCGGAGCCGCACGGCGGGGCTGGCCCCAAGGCTGGCAGCTCCTCGCCCCAGCACGCCCAGAACCCGGGCCCGGCCCCGTCCAGTGACGGCGGAGATCGCGCCGGGCGCCCTGGTGCGTCGACAACCGGAGGGCCGGCGGGCACGCCCGCTCCCCCGGTCAAACCGCCCAAGAGCCCGAGTGGCCCCGGACCGCGTGTAGCGCTGCGCAACTGGCGAATCTCCACCCGCCTGGTGTCGCTGCTCGCGCTGCCCGTGGTCGCGGCCACCTCGCTGGGCGCCCTGCGCATCAGCGACAACATGGACGACATCCAGCAGCTGGACAACATGAAGCTGCTGACGGACATGACCAAGCAGGCGACCGAGCTGGCCGCCGCGCTCCAGGAGGAGCGCGACCAGTCCGCCGGTCCGCTGGCGCACGGCTCCAAGGCGAGCGCGTACACGGTCAAGGGGTACCGGGAGAAGTCGGACCGGGCCGTCCAGAACTTCGTGGACGCGGCCGAGGAGATCGACACCTCCAGCAAGGACGGCAACCTCCAGGGCGTCCGCGAGAGCCTGGTCGGTGTGGTCAGCGACCTCGACCAGCTGGCGAAGATCCGCTCCACCGCCTACGAGGCCAAGGGCAACTCCACGCAGACGGTGGAGGCCTACCACCGCCTCATCACGCACCTGCTCGACCTCTCCCAGGACATGGCCGAGGCCACGAGCAACCCCGAGATGATCCAGCGCACGCGCGCCCTGGCGTCGTTCTCCTCCGCCAAGGAGTACGCGTCGATGCAGCGCGCGGTCCTGGCGGCCGCGCTGCCGGTGACCAACAACACCTTCGGTGACCTGTCGGACAACGACCGGCTCTACGCCCAGTCGGCCCTGCAGAGCCAGACCTCCGAACTGCGCAGCTTCAAGAGCATCTACGGCACCGAGTCCGCGGCCAACCTCCTCAAGCCCATCGAGGAGAACAACGCCACGATCAAGGCCACCGACACCTACGCGGGCCGCGCGCTGGCCAGCACCGACGGCCTCGACGACCTGCAGAAGCGGTCCTACCAGGACTGGGTGGACGACAGCTCCACCAAGATCGACCAGATGAAGAAGATCGAGCACACGCTGCTTGAGGACATGGAGCAGAAGGCCCGCGAGCTGCGCTCCGCCTCCGAGCGCGAGGCGATCATCTCCGGTGCGCTGATCCTGCTCGTGCTCGGTGTCTCCCTGGTCGGCGCCTTCGTCATCGCCCGCTCCATGATCCGCTCGCTGCGCCGCCTCCAGGAAACGGCCAACAAGGTCGCCCAGGACCGGCTGCCCGAGCTGGTCAAGCAGCTCTCCGAGTCGGACCCGCAGGACGTCGACACCTCCGTCGAGTCGGTCGGTGTGCACTCCCGGGACGAGATCGGCCAGGTGGCCGCGGCCTTCGACGACGTGCACCGCGAGGCGGTCCGCCTCGCCTCCGAGCAGGCCATGCTGCGGGGCAACGTCAACGCGATGTTCACCAACCTCTCGCGCCGTTCCCAGGGCCTCATCCAGCGTCAGCTCTCGCTCATCTCCGAACTGGAGTCCCGCGAGGCCGACCCGGACCAGCTCTCCTCGCTCTTCAAGCTCGACCACCTCGCGACCCGCATGCGCCGTAACGGTGAGAACCTCCTGGTCCTCGCCGGTGAAGAGCCCGGCCGCCGCTGGACCCGTCCGGTCCCGCTGGTCGACGTGCTCCGCGCCGCCGCCTCCGAGGTGGAGCAGTACGAGCGCATCGAGCTGGCCTCCGTGCCGACCACCGAAGTGGCCGGCCGTGTGGTCAACGACCTCGTGCACCTGCTCGCCGAGCTGCTCGAGAACGCGACCTCCTTCTCCTCGCCGCAGACCAAGGTCAAGGTCACCGGTCACGCGCTGCCCGACGGCCGCGTGCTGATCGAGATCCACGACACCGGTATCGGCCTCTCCCCCGAGGACCTCGCGGCGATCAACGAGCGGCTCGCCTCGCCGCCCACCGTGGACGTCTCCGTCTCCCGCCGCATGGGTCTGTTCGTGGTCGGCCGCCTGTCGCAGCGCCACGGCATCCGCATCCAGCTGCGCCCGTCCGACTCCGGTGGTACGACCGCGCTGGTCATGCTGCCCGTCGATGTCGCCCAGGGCGGCAAGAAGACGCAGGGCAAGCCGGGTCAGGGCGCCGTCGCCGGCGGTCCGGCCGCCGCGCAGGCCGCCGCCGGTATGGCAGCGGCCCGACGTCAGGCCGGTGCCGGTGCTCCGGCGGGCGGTGCTCTCGGCGCCGGTGCGCCGGGCGGTGGCGCCCTCGGTGCCGGTGCCCCCACCGGTGGCCGGCTGGCCGCGGGTCAAGGTCCGCGGGCCGCGCTGCCCGGTGCGGGCCAGGGCAGCGGTCGTCCGGGTGGACCGGGCGGACAGCGTGGACCGCAGTCTCCGGGCGGTGCCCCCCAGGGCCGGCCGGCTCCCGCGGGCGCCGGGTCCGGTCAGGGACCGGGCTCGACGCAGGGCATGCAGCAGGTCTCGGGGCAGGACGGCCTCGGCCAGGACAGCTTCGGCGGCGCCCGTGGTGCCGTACCGCCGCAGTCCGGTCGTGGGAACGCGCCTTCCGAGCAGGGGCAGGGTGGTGGCGGCCGGCGTGGTCGTCAGCCGCTGCTGCCGGGCCGCGGTGGTCCGCGGGCCGAGCTGCCGGGCGGCAACCAGCAGCAGCCCCGCACGCCGAGCTGGAGCGACGAGAACGCTCAGCCGCCGGTGCCGCGGGCCTCGCTGGACACCCCGCGCGGCCATGACGAGACCTCCCGGATGCCGCGGATCGACGCGACGAGCGAGATGCCGGCGGTCCCCCGCTACGACGAGCGGCAGGGTCCGGCTTCCACCTCCGAGTTCGCGCGCCCCGACTTCGGTGCCAACGGCAACCCGCAGCAGACGGGCCAGTTCGCCCGTCCCGGCGCGGAATCGCCGCAGCACACCGGCCAGTTCCCGCGTCCGGACCTCGACGCGCCGCAGCAGGGCGCGAACGGCTCGCAGAACACGGGTCAGTTCGTCCGCTCGGACGTCTTCGGCAGCCCGAACCACGGACAGAACAACCAGAGCAACTCCAACAACCCGAACAACCCCGCCAACACGGGTCAGTTCGCCAGCCCGCAGGCCTACGACCCCGGTTCCACCGGGCAGTTCGCGGTGCCGGGCTACGACAACGGCTCCACCGGTCAGCACTCCCTGCCGGGCCGTCAGAACCCCGGTGGTACCGGGCAGTTCGAGCGCCCGCAGGCGAACGGCAGCGGCAACGGCGGCGGCGACTTCGGTCCGCCGCGTCAGCCGGTCCCGCCGCGCCCCCAGCAGCGTCCCACCCGTCCGGAGCCCGAGGCACTTCCGCCGGCCGGTCCCGGTGACGGTCGTACCCCGCTGTACGACACGCTGGAGACCAACTGGTTCCACGGTCAGGGCCAGAACGGACAGGGCGGGCAGAACGGGACCGGCTCCAACGGGGTCGTCCCGAACGGCCAGCAGAACGGCCAGCCGAGCAGTCGGCCGACCACCAACGGGAACGGCTCCGCGCCGGCCCCCCAGCCGCAGGCTCCTGCGGCTCCCCCTCAGCGTCCCGCTCCGACTTCCTGGCGCACGTCTCCGAACGACGACCTCGTTCGACAGGCGGAGCGTGTACGGCAGCCGGCCGCGGGCGGCGTCACCACCTCCGGCCTGCCGCGCCGGGTACCCCGGGCGAACCTCGTCCCGGGCACGGCTCAGCAGCAACAGCACCAAGCCGGTCCGCAGGTCTCGCGTGCGCCTGATGACGTACGCGGCCGGCTGACCAATCTCCGTCGGGGCATCGCGCAGGGTCGGGCCAACACCGGCCAGACCGGCAGCTTCCCGAGCCCCACTCACCAGCAGGAGCGTTAGTTGAGCCAGATGAGCCAGGCGGCACAGAATCTCAACTGGTTGATCACCAACTTCGTGGACAACACCCCAGGTGTGTCCCACACCGTCGTCGTCTCCGCCGACGGTCTCCTTCTGGCGATGTCGGAAGGCTTTCCACGTGACCGTGCCGACCAGTTGGCGGCCGTCGCGTCCGGGCTCACCTCGTTGACGGCCGGGGCCTCCCGGATCTTCGAGGGCGGCGACGTGGCGCAGACGGTCGTCGAGATGGAACGCGGTTTTCTCTTCCTCATGTCCGTCTCGGACGGCTCGTCGCTGGCCGTGCTCGCACACCCCGACTGCGACATCGGCCTCGTCGGCTACGAGATGGCGCTCCTGGTCGACCGCGCGGGCGCGGTGCTCACACCCGACCTGCGCGCCGAACTACAGGGCAGTCTGCTCCACTGATCGGCACCGGCACCACCCGTCTCACCAAATCACCGTCCGGCCGCCACAATCCCCCCACCGGCCTCGTCAGACGGCACGACTGACCGACTTGCTGTCCCGCCCGGAGGATTCATGACCCCGCCCACCGCCTCTCATGATCCGTACGCGGAGCCGTACGAGGATGAGGGCGACCAGCCGCTGGTACGTCCTTACGCGATGACCGGCGGCCGGACCCGGCCGCGCTATCAGCTCGCGATAGAGGCGCTGATCAGCACCACGGCCGACCCGGCAGCGCTCATGGGGCTGCTCCCGGAGCACCAGCGCATCTGCCACCTGTGCCGTGAGGTGAAGTCGGTCGCGGAGGTGTCGGCGCTCCTGGCCATGCCGCTGGGCGTGGCCCGGATCCTTGTCGCGGACCTGGCCGAGGCCGGGCTCGTCGCCATCCACCAGCCTGGTGGGGACGAGACGACCGGTGCGCCGGACGTGACCCTGCTCGAAAGGGTGCTCAGTGGACTTCGCAAGCTCTGACGGAGGGCGGGCAACCACCTCCGCGAAGATCGTGGTGGCGGGTGGCTTCGGCGTCGGCAAGACCACGTTCGTGGGCGCCGTCTCCGAGATCAACCCGCTGCGCACGGAGGCCGTCATGACGTCCGCGTCCGCGGGCATCGACGACCTCACCCACACCGGGGACAAGACCACCACCACGGTGGCCATGGACTTCGGCCGTATCACGCTCGACCAGGACCTGATCCTGTACCTGTTCGGTACGCCGGGTCAGGACCGTTTCTGGTTCATGTGGGACGACCTGGTGCGCGGTGCCATCGGCGCCGTGGTGCTCGTGGACACCCGGCGCCTGGCCGACTGTTTCCCGGCCGTGGACTACTTCGAGAACTCGGGTCTGCCGTTCGTCGTCGCCCTCAACGGCTTCGACGGGCACCAGCCCTACGCTCCCGAGGAGGTGCGCGAGGCCTTGCAGATCGGGCCCGACACCCCCATCATCACCACTGACGCCCGGCACCGGTCCGATGCCAAGAGTGCGCTGATCACCCTGGTCGAGCACGCTCTCATGGCACGGCTGCGGTAGCCGGCATCCAAGTCGGCAATGCCATACGGCAGTTGTCGTAGATGTCCCGGAGCCGACTGTGGCCTTTGACACGGTCGGCCTCGGTGTTCATAACGTTTCGGCAGAGGAATCGGGTGGTACGGCCACGCGTCGTTGTCAGTCGGTGTCGCTGTGCGCACGGAAGCCCCGTCTTTTGACGGGGCTCGTTCTTTATGACCGTTTTATCTGGGGCTTACATCACGTGGAAACCGTGCTTTCCGCTGTTTGGAAGAGCGCTGGTCGTCGTGCTGGAATGCCTGAACTGCCCATTAGTGAAAGACGTACTCAGTAGTACTGCGTACTCATGGGTGAACTGGGCTCTGAGACACTGCGGCACACCGTTGGTGCCGACCGCCGGAAGGTTGTTGGTCGAGTGAGGCGAAGCAAGAACGGTCCCGAGCCGTCGGCCCGGGGCAACTTCACCCCGCCGTCGCGCGGAGCGGCGCCCGCCCCTATGCCTGGCCCGGAGCCAACGGCCGCGCCTCCATCGAGCGGCGGCCGTTTCTCCCCCCGCAACTGGCGAGTGCCGACGCGACTGAACGCGATCCTGCTCATACCCGTGCTGGTCGGCCTCGTCATGGGCGGCTTCCAGGTGAAGAGCTCGATCGACACCTGGCAGGACGCCGAGGACGCGGCGGACACCGCGCGTCTGGTGCGCGCCTCGCTGACCTATGGCGACGCCCTCTACAACGAGCGCGACATCAGCGCGGCCCCGCTCCTGAAGGGCTCGTCGCAGAACGCGACCGACAAGGCGACCGTCAAGACCGTACGCGCCAATACGGACAAGGCCGCCGACGCCTTCGACGAGGCGGCGCAGAACATGCCGCAGAAGGCCGGCCTGCTGCGCCGCCTCAGCCTGTTCCGGGCCCAGGAGCCCAAGCTGCAGGCGATCCGCGCGGCGGCGTACACCAACAAGCTGCCCGGCGTGCAGACCGAAGAGGGCTACACCCTCATCGCGCACCCCCTGATGGAGTTCGCCAACGAGCTCGGTCTGGGCACCGGAAACATCACCAGCTACGGCCGTACCGTCTACGCGATCTCGCTGACGAAGGCCGCGCTGTCCCTTGAGCGCTCGATCGGCATGCACCTGCTGATCAACCCGGGCCCGTCGGCCGACTCGCTTGGCAAGCAGCGCGTCGCCATCTCCTCGTACGCCTACCTCGAAGGCATCGCCATCGAGGAGTACGTCGGTGGTGGTACCGCCGCGGACGCGAAGAAGCTCGACGTCGCCACGGCCAAGATCAAGACCGAGGGCGCCGCGCTGGCGCAGAAGGCCGCCGCGGAGGCGAAGGCCAAGAACGAGACCTACGTGCCGCCGCCGGCCAACCCGACCGACATGGTCACGGACCTGGCGACGCTGCAGACCACCGACCCCAGCGCCCGTGCCGCGCTCGCCCAGGAAGGCACCACCGCCGAGAACTGGTGGGCGGTCAACACGCTCAAGTACAACGCCTACCGCCAGATCGAGTCGGACCTGGCCGACAAGGCGGTGAGCGAGGCGACCGACATCGCCGACAACGCCAAGCGGGACGCGCTGATCACCGGTGCCGCCGTCGTGGTCGCCCTGCTGCTGGCCTTCATCCTGGCCGGCGCGGTGGCCCGCCAGATGTCCCGCGCCATGCGCCAGCTGCGCAACGCCGCCTTCGGCATCGCCGAACAGCGGCTGCCGATGCTGGTCGACCAGCTCTCGCGCACCGACCCCGGCCGCGTCGACACCCGGGTCGCCCCGATCCCGATCACCACCAAGGACGAGATCGGCGAGGTCGCCCGTGCCTTCGACCAGGTCCACCGCGAGGCGGTCCGGCTCGCCTCCGAGCAGGCCCTGCTCCGTGGCAACATCAACGCGATCTTCACCAACCTCTCGCGCCGCAACCAGTCGCTGATCGAGGGCCAACTGACCCTGATCACCGAGCTGGAGAACAACGAGGCCGACCCGGACCAGCTGGAGAACCTCTTCCGCCTGGACCACCTCGCGACCCGTATGCGCCGCAACGGCGAGAACCTCCTGGTCCTCGCCGGCGAGGAGCCCGGCCGCCGCTGGGACCAGCCGGTCCCGCTGGTCGACGTGCTGCGCGCCGCCTCCTCCGAGGTGGAGCAGTACGAGCGTGTCGAGCTGTCGGGCGTCCCGGAGGCCGAGATCCACGGCCGCGCGGTCACCGACCTCGTGCACCTGCTCGCCGAGCTGCTGGAGAACGCGACCACGTTCTCCTCGCCGCAGACCAAGGTCCGCGTCACCGCGACCCGGCTGCCCGACGGCCGCATCATGATCGAGATCCACGACAAGGGCATCGGCCTCACCGCCGAGGACTTCGCGGACATCAACCACAAGCTGGCCAACCCGCCGACCGTGGACGCCGCGATCTCCCAGCGCATGGGCCTGTTCGTGGTCGGCCGGCTGTCCGACCGGCACGGCATCCGCGTCCAGCTGCGCCCCTCGGGCGAGCAGGCCGGTACGACCTCGCTGGTCATGCTGCCGGACGCGATCACCCACGGTGGTGGTGGCGAGCAGCAGCTGGACCGCGACGAGTTCACGGTCTCGCAGATCATCCCGGAGCAGAACTTCGGCGGCGAGGACTTCAACCTCGCCCCGCTGCGCACGGCGGCCGAACTCGGCTTCGACGACAGCCGCTACGCGGAGGTCCCGGACGACATACGGGAGCTGGACCCCGTAGGCCGCTCTCTGATGCGTGAGGAGCGGCGGGCGGCCCTGGAGGCCCAGACGGGGCAGCAGCCCGGTCAGGAGTCCGCTGAGGGCTCGCAGTACCCCGACTCGTTCGACGCGCAGCCCGCGTACGACAACGGCCAGGGCGGCTACCCGGAGCAGCCGGGGGCCTACGAGGTCGGTCCGGCGTACGAGGAGCCGCAGCAGGCCCCGTACGAGGAGCACCAGCAGCCGTCGTACGACGAGCCGTACTACGCGCCGAACGGCGGGCTGCCGCAGAACGACACCTTCTCGCCGGGCGGCGGCTACCCGGAGCCCACTTATACGGAACCCGTCCAGGACGAGCGGCCGGCCGACCGTGCCGGGGCCGCTCCGGCCTTCGCGGCGTTCGAAGAGCGCCGCTACCAGGACGACTGGCCGCAGCAGGACGGTTACCAGAACGGTTATGCCGACCAGTACGCTCCCGAAGCGGAATCCACGCAGGCCGCTGACGTGGGTGAGCGCGAGCACGTAGGCTTCGACCGTCCGGGACCGGCTCCCTCCGTCGGCCACGACCTGACCGACGCCGGGCTTCCGCGCCGTGGGTCCACGGCCACCGGAACGAATGGTTCGAACGGTGTGCGGCACGCGAGCCTGGAGGCGTCGGCCCCCGCTCCGGCAACGGAGAGCAATGCCAACGGAAACACCAACGGCACCGGCACCGGCACCGGCACCGGCACCGGCGACAGTTGGCGCTCGGCGAACGACGCGCGCTGGCAGCAGGCCTCGACGCTGAAGAAGCCCAAGGCGGGCGGGGTCACCTCCTCAGGTCTGCCGCGGCGGGTGCCCAAGGCCAACCTGGTCGAGGGCGCCGCCGAGAGCACCCCTCAGGGAGGCCCACAGGTCTCCCGTGCCCCGGAGGACGTCCGGGGCCGGCTGAGCAACCTGCGGCGGGGCGTCCAGCGCGGGCGCAGCGCGGCGGGCAGCAGTGAAACGAACGGCCAGGGCTTCGGCTCTGACAGCACCTACAACCAGGAGCGTTAGTGTGAGCCCGATGAGCCAGGCGGCACAGAACCTGAACTGGTTGATCACCAACTTCGTGGACAACACCCCGGGGGTGTCCCACACGGTGGTGGTCTCCGCCGACGGACTCCTTCTGGCGATGTCCGAAGGGTTTCCCCGCGACCGTGCCGATCAGCTCGCGGCCGTCGCCTCCGGTCTGACCTCGTTGACCGCCGGTGCCTCGCGCATCTTCGAAGGCGGCAGCGTGAATCAGACAGTTGTGGAGATGGAGCGGGGATTCCTCTTCATCATGTCCGTCTCCGACGGTTCCTCGCTCGCGGTTCTCGCACACCCCGAGGCGGACATCGGCCTCATTGGGTACGAGATGGCCCTTCTGGTCGACCGGGCCGGTACGGTCCTGACCCCCGACCTTCGTGCGGAGCTCCAAGGCAGCCTGCTCAACTAACAGTCAGACGGTGCGTATTGGCGTCCCGGGGCCGTAAGGTTTCGGGACGCGGCTCCACAGGGATCGGGTGCCCGGCACAGTCGGAGGAGGAGAAAGTGGCAACACCCCCAGGCGGTTCTAATTCGGGCAACTGGTCGTACGGCCCTGCCCAGGGCCAGGGCGACGGTTCCCAGAACCCGAACCGTTACAACTTCCCCTCCGCGCCCAGCCATCGGCGTCAACAGCCGTACGCGCCCCAGGGTCCTGGGCCGTCGCCGTACGACCAGCCGCCGGCGCCGCGTATCCAGCCCGTGCAGCCGCAGCGACGCTCCGAGCCGTCGCCCGCAGGGGCGGCGAACAACCCGCTGGTGCGTCCGTACGCCATGACCGGCGGCCGGACCCGCCCGCGCTACCAGCTCGCCATCGAGGCGCTGGTGCACACCACCGCACAGCCGCACCAGATGCAGGGGCAGTTGCCCGAGCATCAGCGGATCTGCAATCTGTGCCGCGAGATCAAGTCGGTGGCCGAGATCTCGGCACTGCTGACCATCCCTCTCGGCGTGGCCAGGATCCTCGTCGCCGACTTGGCGGAGGCGGGCCTGGTCGCCATTCATCAGCCCGGCGGCGACGAGAACGCCGGCGGTCAGCCAGACGTGACACTGCTCGAAAGGGTGCTCAGTGGACTTCGCAAGCTCTAGCGGCGGTCCTTCCCGCTCCACCACCTCGGCGAAGATCGTGGTGGCGGGTGGCTTCGGCGTGGGCAAGACCACGTTCGTCGGGGCCGTCTCGGAGATCAACCCGCTGCGTACCGAGGCCGTGATGACGTCCGCGTCCGCGGGCATCGACGACCTCACCCACACCGGGGACAAGACGACCACCACGGTCGCCATGGACTTCGGGCGCATCACCCTGGACCAGGACCTCATCCTGTACCTGTTCGGCACCCCGGGGCAGGACCGGTTCTGGTTCATGTGGGACGACCTGGTGCGCGGTGCGATCGGTGCGATCGTTCTCGTGGACACGCGTCGTCTCGCCGACTGCTTCCCGGCGGTCGACTACTTCGAGAACTCCGGTCTGCCGTTCGTGATCGCGCTCAACGGGTTCGACGGCAACCAGCCGTACAACCCGGACGAGGTTCGCGAGGCCCTGCAGATCGGCCCCGACACCCCGATCATCACGACTGACGCGCGGCACCGCGCGGACGCGAAGTCGGCGCTGATCACGTTGGTCGAGCACGCGTTGATGGCTCGCCTCCGGTAGACCGGACACGAAGAAGGGCCCCTCCGCGAGGAGGGGCCCTTCTTCGTGCGCGCGTCCAGTGCGCTCAGTGCCAGCTGTGCGGGGCCCTGAAGCCGCCCTCGCGCTCCAGGCGGCGCCAGCCTGCCTTGGGCTTCGGAGGGGCGCTGTCGGCCGGGTCTGCGGGCTGGGCGGCGGCGCGGGCGAGGAGGACGGCCGTGATGGCGGCGACTTCCTCGGGCTCGGCGTGGCCCTTCTCGACGCGGATGTCAGGCGTGGTCATAGGTCTCAGTCTCCGTGAGAGAGGTTTCCGCACGGGTAGCGCGGAGGGTCCGCTGGGTTACTGCGGGGGGTTGCCGTGCTTGCGGGACGGCAGGTCGGCGTGCTTGGTCTGAAGCATCGCCAGGGACCGGACGAGGACCTCGCGGGTTTCGGTGGGGTCGATGACGTCGTCGACCAGGCCGCGCTCGGCCGCGTAATACGGGTGCATCAGCTCGGACTTGTACTCCTTGACCATGCGGGCCCGCATGGCGTCGGGGTCCTCGGCCTCGGCGATCTGCCTGCGGAAGATGACGTTGGCGGCACCCTCGGCGCCCATCACGGCGATCTCGTTGGTGGGCCAGGCGTAGGTGAGGTCGGCGCCGATGGACTGGCTGTCCATGACGATGTAGGCCCCGCCGTAGGCCTTGCGCAGGATCAGCGAGATCCGGGGCACGGTCGCGTTGCAGTAGGCGTAAAGGAGCTTCGCGCCGTGGCGGATGATGCCGCCGTGCTCCTGGTCGACACCGGGAAGGAAGCCCGGCACGTCCAGGAAGGTGACGATCGGGATATTGAAAGCGTCACACATCTGGACAAAGCGCGCAGCTTTTTCACTGGCCTCGATGTCCAGGACGCCGGCCAGGCTCTGCGGCTGGTTGGCGACGATGCCGACGACCTGGCCGTCCAGGCGGGCCAGCGCGCAGATGATGTTGCGCGCCCAGCGCTCGTGGACCTCCAGGAACTCGCCGTCGTCGACGATCTCCTCGATGACCTTGGCCATGTCGTAGGGACGGTTGCCGTCCGCCGGGACCAGGTCGAGCAGGACGTCGCTACGGCGGTCCGCCGCGTCCGTGGAGTCGACGCGGGGCGGGTTCTCGCGGTTGTTCTGCGGGAGCAGCGAGAGGAGGTAGCGCACCTCGGCGATGCACGTCTCCTCGTCGTCGTAGGCGAAGTGACAGACGCCGGAGGTCTCGGCGTGCACGTCGGCGCCGCCCAGGCCGTTCTGTGTGATCTCCTCGCCGGTGACCGCCTTGACGACGTCCGGCCCCGTGATGAACATCTGCGAGGTCTCGCGGACCATGAAGACGAAGTCGGTGAGGGCGGGGCTGTAGGCCGCGCCGCCCGCGCACGGGCCCAGCATCACCGAGATCTGCGGGATGACGCCGGAGGCCTTGGTGTTGCGCTGGAAGATGCCGCCGTAGCCGGCCAGGGCGCTGACGCCCTCCTGGATACGGGCGCCGGCGCCGTCGTTGAGCGACACCAGCGGGGCGCCGGCCGCGATGGCCATGTCCATGATCTTGTGGATCTTCGTGGCGTGGGCCTCGCCCAGCGCGCCGCCGAAGATGCGGAAGTCATGGGCGTAGACGAAGACCGTACGGCCCTCCACCGTGCCCCAGCCGGTGATGACACCGTCCGAGTACGGCTTCTTGGCCTCCAGGCCGAAGCCGGTCGCCCGGTGCCGGCGCAGTTGCTCGACCTCCTGGAAGGTGCCCGGGTCCAGGAGCAGCTCGATGCGCTCGCGCGCCGTCAGCTTGCCCTTGGCGTGCTGCGCCTCGGTCGCCTTCTCGCTGGGGCCGGCCAGAGCCTGCGCACGGATCTCGTGCAGCTCGGCCACCCGCCCGCGCGCGTCCGTCGGCTCGCCGGGAGATACAGCCTCATCCAAAACGGTCATGTAGCGACCTTACGAAGGAGAGCGAGGTAAGCGGGACGTCGACTCCGTACAGTCTCCGACCCGTTTTCCTGGTAGCACTGAACAGAACCTCGACGGCATGCAGCCGTTCCGACTGCTCAGGGGGCTCTCGCCTTGTAGGGGTCACACAAACCCGTCAGCTGAGAGTCAGCTCACATTCATGGGTGGTACATGCCATCCCCGGAGTGACGCGGAGCCGGAGCCGGCGGCCCGTGGCGAGGATGTCGACCGTTTCGTCGGCCCGCACGACCCCGCCTACCGGGTGGTCCCACGTGATCTCCAGCGGCTCCCCCGTGCGGGGCGGCTCGCTCACGCAGAGGGTAGCGGTACGGCCCCGGCGGCGGACCAGCACGCTCGCGCCGGCGGAGGCGGTGAGCGGGCCCGCGGTGCCCGCCTGCCAGAAGTTCGCGGCGGTCAGACCGAGGGAGTGGACGTGGACGGCCTGGCTCACACTGTCGTTGGCCAGGACCGACAGCCAGTGGTGGTCGGCGGCGCGGGCCTGGACCTCCTCGCGGGTCGCGCCCGGCATGAGGAGGTAGTGGTAGCGGGCGTCGACCGGGTCCGTGCCGTGGTCGAGCCAGAGGGTCTGCCAGCGGCGGGTGGCCCGCTCGGTGGTGCTCGTGGTGTTGATGTCGGACCACGCACCGGTCCGGTCCTCGCGCAGGCTCCTCAGCCCGCCCTCCTGGACCACCCAGCCGCCGTGCCCCGTCAGGTGCGCCCAGCCCGGCCGCTGGACCAGCCGCGCGCTCCCACCCTCCCCCAGGTTCCGGTTGTCCACGATCGTCTCGACCGGCACCCCGTCCGCGCAGCTGATCCCGGTACCGAGGCAGATCACCGCGTCCGCCACGCAGAACCAGGACTTGCGGGCCTCCAGCGTCGAGGCGAGCCCCTTGAAGTGCTGGCCGACGGCCGCGTACTCGCCGTCGGTCGTGCCGCCGACCCAGCGCACGTCGGGTCCGGGGGCGCCCCACTCGCCGCCGGCGCGGTCGGGCAGCCGCTTGGTGGAGACGGTGGTGCCGGGCAGCCGGTACCAGTCGACCGTCGGCCAGAACCAGTCCGTGTACTGATCGCTCGCACCCTCGGGCCACCAGGAGAGCATTCCGGCGCCGGTGTGCCAGCCGCGCGGGTTCTCGCCGTTGCCGCACTCGTAGTACGCGATGCGGTCGCTGGCCATCGCGAGGCTCACGGTGAAGCCCGGACGGCGGTGTGCGGCCCGGTCCATGGCCGGGAAGAGGCGGTGGCCCACGGGTTCGGGTACGGGCGTGAGCGGCCGGGAGGCGACCGCGTGCAGCCGCGCGAGGTCGGCCACGTCGAACTGAGGCGCCGTCAGAATCGGGGTGACCGTGTCCCGTTGGATCCAGCCCTTGATCATGCCGTGCCACCGGTCGCGCTCGGCCGGGCTCGCCGCGTCGGCCAGCAGGGCGATCGCGGCGATGACGCCCTGCCCGTGGAAGTGGTCGCTGCGCATGACGTGCAGCTCGTCGTTCCTGAGGTAACCCCGGCTGATGGCACGGCCGTTGACGCTGTCCATGATCAACCCGTCGTGGATCAGGGGCGCGTAGGCATGCTCGACGCTGTCGAGGACGAACTGCCGGTTCGGGTCCGTGACCTCCCACTCGGACCCGGCGAGCAGCGCGAAGAGGCGCCCCAGGCCGTCGAGCATGACCTGTCCGTACGTCCCCGAGTACGGGACGCGGGTGTGCTGCACGAACGAGCCGTCGGCGTACAGCCCGTCCCCCTGGGTGACGTACGGGAAGACCGGCGAGAGGGCGTCGCGGGCGAGGGCGATCTTGGCGGGCGCGCGGCCCAGGATGCCGCGCAGGGCGACCGAGCGGCACAGGTCGACGCGGTTGGCGCCGGTCGAGGTGCCGGAGTAGTCGGCGAGCATCGTGTCCGGGATGAAGTGGTCAACTGCCGCGCAGGCGGCGGTGATTCGTACGTCCGTGAGGTGGTCGTACAGGGCCGCCACGGTGTCCAGGAGGAGCCGGGGGCTGCCGATCTGCCACTCCCACCAGTTGCCGTAGCGGGTGGTGCCGGGGTGGTAGACCGTGGCGGAGAGGTGGTCGAGGCCGCGCAGGATGTCCGCGAGGAGGTCCGGGTCGGCGGTGGAGCCGGTGCCCGGCTGGACGTAGGCCCGGGCCATCGTCTCCAGGCGGGCGTAGCTCTGGGTGATGCCGGACGGCGGATCGAAGGGGTGGTCCGGCCACAGGGAGACCGGGGTCGGGGCCATGGTCGCGCGGAAGGCACGGGCCCGTTCGCCGGTGCCGGTGAGACGGGCGGCGTACGGTTCGGCTCCCGGGTCGTAACCGGTGCCGAGGGCGAAGTCGAGCCAACGCAGGCGGAGCACGTCGTAGGGGTCGGAAACGGTCCCGTTCTTGGCCATGCAGCACTCCTTCGGAAGTCCGGAATCCGCCAACGGAGTGTAATTCCATGAATACGCGTGGATGATGTTGAAACCCGAACGGAATAGGTCTACGGTCTTCCGTGTTGGCAAAGTTGAACATTCAACATCACCGCCTATCGTCCCCACAGGAGCACATCATGGGCATCTTCGGCCGCAAGGACAGCACCGAGACCGAGACCGCCGCCCCCTCCGCGGTCAACCCCGAGCTTGCCGCGCTGACCGGCGAGTACACCATCGACCCGGCGCACTCCACGCTCGGTTTCACGGCCCGCCACGCCATGGTCACCAACGTCAAGGGCAAATTCCTCGACTTCAACGGCACGCTGCACCTGGACGGCTCCGACCCGGCCAAGTCCACGGCCTCCATCGACGCCAAGATGGACAGCATCGACACCGGTTCCGCGGACCGTGACGGTCACCTCAAGAGCGCGGACTTCTTCAAGATCGAAGAGTTCCCGACGATGACCTTCCGGTCGACCTCCGCCGAGTCCCTGGGCGGCGACGACTACCGCATCACGGGTGACCTGGAGATCCTCGGCACCACCAAGCCGCTCACCATCGACCTTGAGTTCAACGGTGCCGCGAAGGACCCGTTCGGCAACGAGCGTGTGGGCTTCGAGGGCAAGGCCGAGATCCTGCGCTCTGAGTGGGGCCTCTCCTGGAACGCGGCGCTGGAGACCGGCGGCGTGCTCGTTTCCGACAAGATCAAGCTCAACTTCGACATCTCCGCGATCAAGAACGCCTGATCCTGCGATGACCTCGTCCGCGGAGTCGTAGTTCCCATTACTACGACTCCGCTACGGGGGTTTCGGGTGCCGATGGGGGAAAAGCACCCTCATGCACTCGGAGAAGCCCAAGAAGGTCGGTTCGTGGCAGGCGGTCGGAGCCGTACTGGCCCACTTCAGGAAACGGGCCCGGTTGACGCAGGAGCAGTTCGCCGAGCTGGCGAGACTGTCCGTCGACACGGTGGCGTCCATCGAGCAGGGGCGGTTGGCTCTGCAGCTCGATCAGGCCGAGGACTTCGATGAACTCCTCGACACGGGTGGGGTGTTGTTCGTCCTCGTGTCCAAACTGCCGGTCCGGGAGCGGATCGTGCAGTTCGCGCAGGGGCTGGTGGATCACGAGCAGGAAGCGGTGGGTGTTCTCTCCTACCAGAGCCAGGTGGTTCCTGGACTCCTGCAGACCAGGGAGTACTGTCGCGCCGGCTTCGACTTCCGGCATCCGGCACTCGGTAGCGAGACCGCCGAGCAGTGGGTCGACGCCCGTATGGAACGGCAGTTGATCTGGCAGCGGGACCGGCCGCCCGTCGGGCACTTCATCCTGGAGGAGAGCATCCTCCGTCGGGCGGTGGGCGGGCCGGACGTCATGCGGGAGCAGCTCCAGCAGATCGTCGAGTACACCGAGCCCGTCCACATGAGCTTCCAGATCATGCCCATGGATCGGACACCGCACGCCGGCCTCGACGGGCCGATGGTGCTGCTGGAAACCCCCGATCACGAGCGTCTCGCCTACCTGGAGATTCAGCGCGCCAGCTTCCTCGTGGACGACCCCGACGAGGTCAGCGAATACCACTACAAGTATGGAATGCTGCGGTCTCAGGCGCTCTCTCCCGACGAGAGCGTGCGCCTCTTGAACGGACTGCTAGGAGAGTCATGAACACCGCAGCGCTGGCATGGTTCAAGTCGAGCTACAGCAGCAACGAGGGCGGCAACTGCCTGGAGACCGCCTGCACTTGGCGCAAGTCCAGCTACAGCGGGAGCGAGGGCGGCGACTGCCTGGAATTCGCCGCCCACCCCGCCGCCGTCCACATTCGCGACTCCAAGAACCCCGACGGTCCGGTTCTCACCCTCTCCCCCGGTACCTGGAGCGAGTTCCTCGCTGTCACGCGTCCCGGGTCCTGAACAGGACGCCCGCGAGGAGCAGCAGGCCTGCCGCGTACGCCGCCAGGACTCCCAGGCCCGGCCAGGGGGCGATCGGGAGGTCGGCGAGGTGGCGGGTGGACTGGATGGAGAGGGCCGCCGGCATGGGGGCCCAGCGTTCCAGGCGGTGTTGCCAGGTGGGGGACGGGATGAGTGTGACCAGGAGCGGGACGACGTAGAGGATGCCCAGGCCCAGGGTGATCGCCCCTGACGTGTCCCGGAGCATGGTCGCCAGGGCCAGGCCCAGCAGGGCGACCAGGGTCAGGCAGAGGACCGAGCCGAGCGTGGGGCGCAGGGCGGGGGCGTAGTCCGGGAGGAGTGCGTCGGCCAGGAGGATGGAAGCCAGGACGGCCAGCGCTCCCCCGGCCGCCGTCAGCAGGGCCAGTACCGTCGCCTTGGACGCCAGGACCCGCCAGCGGGTTGGCGTCGCGGCGAGGGTCGTGCGGATCGTGCCCGTGCCGTATTCCGCGCCCATCGTCAGGACGCCCAGGATCAGACAGGCGGCCTGTCCCATCCAGACTCCGGTGAGGCTGAGCTTCACCGTGTCCTCGTCGCAGGTGCCGCCCGGGCACACATCGGCGGCGACCGGGGCGATCGCGGCGGCGCCGACCGCGAGGGTGAGGGCGACCAGGGCCGCGAGCAGCCACCAAGTGCTGGGCAGGGTACGGAGTTTCGTCCACTCGGCGTGGAGCGGGCGCAGCGCGTGGTGCGCTCTCACGCGTCCCTCCTGCGTACGGTCCAGGCCGCCAGGAGCAGGGCCGCCGCCGTGTAGGCGGCCAGGACGGTGAGGCCGTTGCCGGGGGACAGTGGGTAACAGCCGCCCTCCGGAAGGCAGTTGTGCGAGGTGAAGTCGTACTTCTTCACGCCCTGCTGGACCGCGAAGGCCGCCGCCGGGGTCACCCGCAGGAGCCAGCGGGCGGCCGGGAGCGGGAAGGCGAAGGACAGGATCTGCGGGAGGATGACGAGCATGACGACCGTGGCGATCGCGCCCGCGCTGTTGCGGAGCACGACCCCGACCGCCAGGGCCAGCACGGCGACCAGGGAGAGCAGCGCGGCGCTGCCCAGCACCGCTCGCAGGGCCGGGTTCTCCAGCAGGGGGTAGTCGGGGAAGGCCGGGGGGCCGAAGCCGTTGCCGCGCAGGGTGCTCTGGGCGAGCGTGTAGCCGACGGCGACGGCCGCGAGGCCCGCCACGAAGGTCACGGCGCCGATCACGGTCGTCTTCGCCGCCAGCACCTTCAACCGGGCCGGCGTCGCCGTGAACGTCGTACGGATCAGGCCCCGTTTGTATTCGCCGGTCACGAAGAGCGCGCCCAGGGCGATCATGAACAGGATGCCGACGAAGACGCCCTGGAAGCTCATCTGGACGATGTCGGGGCCGCCCTGGTCGGGGGCGATGTCGCCCTGGCCGGTGAGGGTGTAGGTGCCGTCGGTGACGGTGGTGGTGGAGTCCGGCCGGGCGTTGTGGGGGGCGGGGGCGTTGGGGGTGGGGGCGCCGACGTCCGTGCTGGTCCAGGGGGTGGTGGTCGAGGTGCCTCGGAGGGTCAGGTGGTCGTAGGTGGCGGTGGCGCGTCCGCCGCCGGACGACTGGCTCGAACCGCCGAAGGAGCGGTGCACGTCCTGGTGGCCGGGGGTGGCCAGGACCAGGCCCACCTGGACGGTCTTCGGCAGGCCGGACAGGCTGACGTCCTCGATCTTCGACCAGTTGGCGCCGTCGGCGGACTCGTAGCCGGTGAGGCGGTCGCCGGTCCGCGTCAGGCGGAGCCAGCGTGGGGCGGTCGTCACGGCGGAGTCCGAACCCGCCGTGTCGTGGGTGAAGTTCCACTGCATGCGGACGCCGTGGCCCGGGGTGGCCAGCACCGCCGCGTAAGAAGAGCCTTGCCGCAGGCTCGACTTGACGATGAGCCCGGCCTTCGCCCAGGGCTCCACGCTTCTGTCGTCGGCGGTCTTCAGGCCGGTGACCCGGGCCGTGACGCTGCCGTCGCCGGTGAGCGGGCGGTGGGTGAAGCGGAAGGAGTCGGTGACCGTCGTGCCGTCGGGGCCGTGGATGGCGTCCGGTCCCCCGCTGGTGACGGAGCCGCTCGCGCTCAGCTGGGTGATCAGTACGGTGGCCACGGCTGCGGCCACCAGGACGAGCAGCCAGGCGCGGACCGTACGGAACTTGGTCCACTCGGCGTGCAGGAGGCGGGGGAAGCCGGCGTGGGTGGGGTGGAGGTGGGAGCGGTAGGGGGTGGGCGTGGTCTCCGGCTCCGTGTTCGTGCTCGTCGTCATCGGGTCACCTCGTCGGCCGTTTCCGTGGCGCTCGTGAACTCGGCCTTGTCGCGGGTGAGTTCCATGTACGCCTCCTCCAAGGTGGCTCGGTGGGCGCCCACTTCGGCGAAGGGGACGCGGGCCTCGGTCAGGAGTTCCACCACGCGGCTCGCGGGGAGGCCGGTGACGATGAGGGTGTCGCGGTCGGTGACGGCGACCCGGCCGCCCTCGCGGGCGAGGAGTTCCATCGCCTGTGTACGGGCCTCGGTGCGCAGTCGGACGCGGTCGCCGGAGGCGGCGTGCAGCAGCTCGGAGACCGAGGTGTCGGCGATCAGGCGGCCCCGGCCGATGACCACCAAGTGGTCGGCGGTGTCCTCCAGTTCGCTCATCAGGTGGCTGGAGACGAGGATGGCGCGGCCCTCGGCGGCCAGGCGGCGCAGCAGGCGGCGGATCCACTGGATGCCCTCGGGGTCGAGGCCGTTGACGGGCTCGTCCAGGAGCAGGATCGGCGGGTCGCCGAGGAGGGCCGCCGCTATGCCGAGGCGCTGGCGCATGCCGAGGGAGTAGCCGCCGGCCCGGCGTCGGGCGGCGGACTCCAGGCCGACCTGGGCGAGGACGTCGTCCACGCGGCGGACGGGCAGTCCGTGGGAGTGGGCGAGCCAGCGCAGGTGGTCGCGGCCCCGGCGGGCGGGGTGCAGGGCGGCGGCGTCCAGGAGCGCGCCGACCTCCAACAGGGGTGTGCGCAGGGCGTGGTAGGGGCGGCCGGCGATGAGTGCCTGGCCCTCGTCGGGGGCGTCCAGGCCGAGGAGGGCCCGCAAAGTGGTGGACTTCCCGGCGCCGTTGGGGCCGACGAAGCCGGTGACCGTGCCGGGCTCGACGGTGAAGGAGAGGCCGTCGACCGCGAGGGTCCGGCCGAACCGTTTGCGCAGACCGCGGACTTCGATGGTTGCGTCGCTCATGGTGAGGGAGGCTAGGGGCGGCCGTGCGGGGGTGTCGTCACGCCGGGGAGGTCCCTCCCGTAGGGGATGCGCGCGGGAGGCGGCTCGGGACAATGGCGGACGTGGGTAAGAAGGCTTCGACCTCAGCAGGGGCGCGCGGTGCCGTGCCGGCACGGATGCGTGCGGTCCGCGTGCGGATCGCAGGTGCGGAGCGGGTGCTGCCCGCCGTGCTGACGGTGCTCGCGGTGGGCGAGGGTCTGGTGCGCAGCGGTGATCCGCAGAGCAGCCTCGCCGTCATGCTGCTGCTCGCGCTCGCCACGACGGGTCCGCTCTCCTTCGTCCTGGGGAGCGGGCGGGGCAGCCGGGTCGGGGCCGCGATCGCCGTGAGCGCCGCCTGCGTGCTCGCGCTCGTGCCGTTCCAGGCGCTCACCGCGGGTGCCGCCGTCGCACAGTTGATCTGCGTGTACGTCCTGGCGCGGACGGGGTGGCCGCTGCTGGGCGGGCTGCTCGTCGTGCCGTACGTCGTCGTCGCGCTGTTCAGTCACGAGGACGCCACCCGGATCGTCGCCGTCCTGCTGGCCACTCTCGCGTCCGCCGCGGCGGCGACCGGTATCGCGCATCACGTGCGCAGCACCGTGCTCGCGCACAGCGCGACCGAGCAGGCGTTCGCGGACACGCTCCTGGAACATGCCGCCCGGGGCGAACGGGCGCGGATCGCACGGGAGTTGCACGATGTCGTCGCCCATCACATCTCGATGATCGCCGTGCAGGCGGAGACCGGCCGGCTCACCACGCGCGGGCTGCCGCCGGAGGGCGCGGACCGTTTCCTGGCCATCGGGGACACCGCGCGCACCGCCCTGACGGAGATGCGGCGGCTGCTCGGCGTGCTGCGGGAGGACGCGGACACCGGCGTCCAGCGGGCGCCGCAGCCAGGGCTCGGCCAACTCCTCGACCTGATCGACGAGTCACGGGACGCGGCCGGCGCGGCGACCCGGCTGATCGTCAGCGGGCCGGTCGCCGCGCTCGACCCGGGCGTCGAGGTCACCGCGTACCGGATCGTCCAGGAGGCGCTGACCAACGCCCGCCGGCATGCGCCGGGTGCCGCCGTGGACGTGGAACTGCGGTACGGAGAGGCGGAGTTGGAGCTGCGCGTGCGGGACAACGGGCCCGGGCCCGCGCCCGGCTCCCCCGGTCATGGCCTGCTCGGCATGCGCGAGCGCGCGGCGACCGTGAGCGGGACTCTGCGTACGGGGCCCGCTCCCGGTGGCGGCTTCCTCGTCGAGGCGCGGCTGCCGGTGCGGGCGGAGGTGCCGGCGTGAGTATCCGGATCGTCGTCGCCGACGACCACGAGATCGTCCGGGTCGGATACGCCGGACTCCTCGCCACCCAGGCCGACTTCACGGTCGTGGGTACGGCTCCCGACGGCGCCGAGGCGGTGCGGGTGTGCCGGGAGCAGCTGCCCGACGTGGTGCTCATGGACGTACGCATGCCGGTCATGGACGGCATCCGGGCGACCGCGCAACTGCAGGGCCCGGACGCGCCACGTGTGTTGGTGCTGACCACCTTCGACCTGGACGAGCACGTGTACGACGCGTTGACCGCGGGGGCGAGCGGGTTCCTGCTCAAGGACGTGACGGCGGAGCGGCTCTTCGACGCGGTGCGGGTCGTGGCGGCAGGCGAGGCCCTGCTCGCGCCCGCGATCACCCGGCGGCTGATCGCCGAGTTCGCCCGGCAGCGTCCCCGAACCGGCCCCGCGCGCCCCGGACTTGACGCCCTCACACCTCGCGAGACCGACGTCCTGCGGCTGTTGGCCCAGGGCCTGTCCAACCCCGAACTCGCCGTCCGGCTGCACGTCGGCGAGGAGACCGTGAAGACCCACGTCAGCCGCATTCTGTCCAAGCTCGGGCTGCGCGACCGCACACAGGCGGTGGTGATGGCGTACGAGACGGGGCTGGTGGTGCCGGGGGTGGGCTGACGCCGGAACAGAGGTGGGCGAGACGGCCCGGGGACCCGAGCGGGTCAGAAGCCGCCGCCGAAGTCCCCTCCTCCACCGAAGTCGCCGCCCCCGCCGTCGCCGAAGCCGCCGCTGAAGTCGCCGGAGTCGAAGTCGGCGCCGGAGACGTCGCCGCCGCCGTAGCCGCCGGTGTTGAAGTCGCCGTATCCGGTGCCGTAGTCGGAGGCGTAGGACGGGGTGGCCATCATGCTGCCGAGCAGGGTGCCGACGAGGAGGCCGGGGAGCAGGCCGCCGCCGAAGTAGCCGCCCGCCCACGGGCCGTAGGCCGGGCCCGCGTCCCAGTAGGGGCGGCGGCCGTAGTCGGTGTCGACCTCGCGGATCGCCGGGTCGTGGCCGTCGGCCAGGCGGGCCTGGTCGGCGGCGCAGACGGGCACCTCGCGCGGGGCGCCGCCGGACGGTGTCCACACGGCGTCGGCGGCGGACGGGCCGTGGCGCGGGTCGAAGAAGCAGGGCGGCCGGCGCTCGGGCAGCGGGCGGCCCTCGCGGCGGGCGGCGAGCTGGGCGAGCGAGAAGCGGCCGTCCTCCAGAGCCTCGGTGACCGGACGTACGTCCTCCGGTTTCGTGGCGGCCGCCATGGCCGACTTCGCCTGCTCGTAGGCGTCCAGCGCGCGTTCGTAGTCCGCGCGCATGGCGTCGTCGGCGCCCGCCTCCGCGGGGTGGAAGTCGAGACGGTCCAGTTCCTCGCCGAAGGCCGTGATGTCCTCGTCGACCACGACCCGCAGCCGGTCCAGGGCGGCCCGCCGCTCCTCGGCCTTGCGGCGCCGGCTGCGGCGGACGAGGGCGTACGCGCCTCCGCCGCCGAGCAGCACGACCGCGCCCACGCCGATCAGCGCGCCGGTCGACACCCCGCCGTCGTCGGACGAGGAACCCCAGCTCGCCGGGGCCGAGCCGCCCATGTTGGCGAGGGCGCGGTCGGTGAAGTCGGTCAGCTGGGACTTGGCGTCGGTGTCGCCCTTGACGCTGGTGACCAGGTTCGTCACGGCCGTGCGTGGCAGGACGGCGGAGTCGCCCTTCGCGTCGAAGCGGTCGCCGAGGCGGATCGCGTACAGGCCCGTCACGCCGGTGTCGGTGCGCAGGTTCTGGAAGAGGTCCTGGGTCGGGAAGCCGGCCGGGAGAACGGCGACGAACAGCGGCTTGTCGGCGTCCTCGATCCGCTTCGCGAGGGCGTCGGCGTCGGCGGTGGACAGCTGCGCGGACGCGGCCGGGTCGACGTAGACGGGGCTCTTGCGCAGGGCGTCGGCGATCGTGCCGACGCCGGTCGCGGTGGTGGTGGCGGAGGCGGGTGCGGGGCCCATCGACAGGACTGTCAGGGCGGCTAGCAGCAGGGCCAGGAGCAGCCCCGGGAGGCTTCGGGTCCGTGCGACGACCTTCATACGTCGACGCTACCCGAAGCCTCCCAGAACCCGCCGTTCATGCAGGTGGCAGACCTGTGATCAGGCCGCCCGGTAGGCAGTGACCAGCTTTTCCACCGCCGCTCCGTACTTTCCGGTGAGCGAGAGGTGGTCCGCGTCGGCGAAGGGCTTCGCGGTCGCGGCCGTGATGTTCTGGCCGATCTTCTGCTGGACGATCAGCCGGGCCTTGTCGACGAGCGCGCGGCCCGCCTCGTCGGCTCCGTGCCGGTCGGCGAGCGCGGCCGCCACCGCGAGCGCCTTCAGCGTCGTCGTGCCGCCGCCCGGGACCTTGGTCTTCGTGGTCAGGCCCCAGCCGTACGGGAACTGCGGGTCGTAGGCCGTGTCGCCGACGTTGATCGGCAGCTGGGCCTCCGACTTGGGCCAGGTGACGGGGAGTTGGCCGGTGAAGGACCGCTTGCCGTAGAGGACGTCGGCGACGCCGTCGCCCTCGGTGCCCGGCAGCCAGGACGCCACCAGCGCGTCGATGTCGCCGAGTCGGTCGCCGATCAGCTGCGGGCGCCCGGAGACGATCAGCACCGCGCACTTCATGGCCGCGCACACCTTGTCGACGGCTGCCTGGTCGGCCGGGGTCAGCGCCAGGTCGTTGCCGTTGCCGACGTCTCCGATGCCTTCGGCGTACGGGGTCTCGCCGACGACGACCACACCGACGTCGTAGCCGCTGGTCGCGGCCGAGGCGTCCTTGGAGTAGGTGACGTCTCCGCCGGCGTTCTTCATGCCCTGGAGGATCGTCGTGCCCGTGGTGTTGGTGCCGGACGCGCCCTGCCAGGTGATGGTCCAGCCACCGGTCTGGTTGCCGAGGTCATCGGCGTTCGAACCGGCGACGTAGACCTTCTGGTTCTTCTTCAGCGGTAGGACGTTGTTCGCGTTCTTCAGCAGGACCTGCGACTCGGCGGCCGCCTGCCGGGCCACGGCCCGGTGCGAAGTCGAGCCGATCTTGGAGGCGTTGCTGGTGTCGGCGTACGGCTTCTCGAAGAGGCCGAGCTTGAACTTCTGGGCGAGGATGCGGGACACGGCGTCGTCGATCCGCTTCTCGGTGACGGCACCGGCCTTGACCTGGGCGATCAGGGTCGTCGTGAAGTCCTTGTAGCTGTACGGGACCATCATCATGTCGACGCCCGCGTTGACCGAGGTGCTGACGTGGGCCGCGTAGTCGCCGGGGAGTTGGTCGATGGCGTTCCAGTCGCTGATGACGAACCCGTCGAAGCCCATCCGGCCCTTGAGCACGCCGTTGATCATGTCGGCGCGGGCGTGCATCTTCACCGGGCCCTGGCCGTCGCCGAGGATGTCGAGCGACGAGTACGAGGGCATGACCGTGCCGATGCCCCGGTCCACGGCGGTCTGGTACGGCGCCAGGTGGACGGCCTCCAGCTGCTGCCGGGTGACCTTGGTGACGCCCTGGTCGATGGTGTAGGTGCCGGTGGTGGAGGAGCCGTACTCGGTGCCGCCGTCGCCGACGAAGTGCTTGGCGGTGGCGAGGACCTTGTCGTCGTCCTTCAAGTCCTTTCCGTTGGCGGCTCCTTGGAGGCCCTGGATGACCGTCTCCATGGACTTGACCAGTGCCGGGTCCTCACCGAAGGACTCGTAGGAGCGGCCCCAGCGTTCGTCACGGGTGACGCAGAGGCAGGGGGCGAAGTCCCAGGGGACGCCGGTGGCGCGGACCTCGGAGGCGGTCACCGACCCTGTCTTCTGGGCGAGTTGGGGGTCGCGGGTGGCGCCGATGCCGATGTTGTGCGGCATGACGGTGGCGCCGGCCAGGTTGTTGTGGCCGTGCACCGCGTCCACGCCGTAGATCAGCGGGATCTGGAACCGGGTCGCCTGGGTGCGGAGTTGGAAGCCGTCGATCATCTTGGCCCAGGCCGCTGCGGTGTTGGGCGTGGGTGTCGAGCCGCCGCCGGAGAGCAGCGAGCCGAGGTCGTAGGAGGCGATGTCCGAGGGCGTGCTCATCGCGCCGCGCTCGGCCTGGGTCATCTGACCGGCCTTCTCCTCCAGCGACATGCGGGACAGGAGGTCGGCGACGCGCTTCTTCACCGGCAACTTGCTGTCCAGGTACGGCAGTCCGTGCGCGTTGACGACGACCTCGGGCTGCTCGGCCGGGGCCTTGGCGCCGGTGACCGTGAGCTTGAGCGGGATCGTCTCGGCGTTCTCGGCCGACCTGTCCTTGAGGGTGGGGACCTTGACGGTCCGGGTCGCGCCGGAGGCGGTGCCCGCCGGGAAGGTGAGCGTGCCGGTGACCGGGGTGTAGTCCTTGCCGGGCTGGGCGGTGCCGGTCGCGGCGGTCTCGTAGGCGACGGTCACCGGGTCGTCGATCGGGGCCGAGCCGGTGGTGGCGACGGTGACCTTGACGCTCGCGGTGCCGCCCTCCTTGACCGGGTAGACGGCGGCGTCGGTGGTGACGTTGGCGCGCAGGGACTGGTCGGCCTTGCCGTACAACTCGACGTCGTCCATGGCGAATTGACCTGGAGCGCCGACGGGGAGGGTGACGGCGTACCCCCACGTCTGGGTGAGTCCCAGGACGTGGTCGATGCCGCCGACGGGTTGGTAATCGGTTCGGTATACGAAGTCGGTGAAGGGGATCTCGATCTGTCTCCAGCCGCTGAAGTCGTCCGTGAAGGACGTCGTCCACAGCTCGGAGGCCTCGCCGTGGGCGCCGCCGTCCTTGAGTTCGAGGGCGATCTTCTTGGCATTGTTCTGGCCGTCCCACCAGAATCTGATGCCCTTGTGGGCGGACCAGTCGTGGGCGGGCTCGGTCGCGGCGAAGTCGTGGGTGAAGCCGCCGTAGCCGCTGATGTCGTAGGTCCCGGAGAGGACCTTGACGCCCTCGGGGGCGTCGGCGCGGTCGGCGAACTGGAGTTGGGGCGGGTCGTCGTTGTCACTGCCCCAGGTGAAGATGCCGTCGGCGGGCTGGCTCGCGAACGGGACCTCGCCCTCGAAGCGGTCGACGGGTGCCGGAGCGGGGTCATCTGCCGCCTGGGAGACGGTTGGGGACAGCAGAGCGGTGAGCAAGGCGGCGGAGACGAGCAGAGCGGTTCTTGGCATAGACCATTCCTCGACTCTCTGGTTCACTCATGACTTAGATCACGCCGTGAGTTAACTAACGGCCCACACACCCGTCAAGACGTCACGTCAGACATTTCGGGAAGGGCGACCAGCATGAGGAGAACCCCCCGCGCGATCCGGCTGCTGTTGGCCGGTCTGCTCTCCACGGCCGGCATCACCGCGGCCACCGTCCCCGCACAAGCCGCAGGTGAGCAGGTGACCGCCTATCTCACCACCACCGACGACTCCGGCGGCCGCCACGTCACCCGCGGCCTCCAGGCACAGACGCCGTTCGCCTTCCAGTCCGGTTCGGGCGGCACCGGCGAGAACATCACCGTCGACGAGAACACCCGCTATCAGACCTTCACCGGCGGCGGCGCGTCCTTCACGGACACCGCGGCCTGGCTGATGAACAGCAGCGGGGCGCTGTCCGCGTCGACCCGCAACGCGACCATGACGAAGCTGTTCTCACCGACGGACGGCATCGGTCTATCGTTCCTGCGCAATCCGATGGGCGCGTCCGACCTGGCGCGGTACGGGTACTCGTACGACGACGTGCCGGCCGGGCAGACCGACCCGAACCTCAACTCCTTCTCGATCGCGCACGACCTCGCCGATGTCGTGCCGCTGACCAAGCAGGCGGTGAGCCTCAACCCCTCTCTGACTGTCATGTCCTCGCCATGGACGGCGCCGGCCTGGATGAAGGACAGCGGGTCGCTCAACGGGGGCTGGCTGAAGTCCGAGGACTACGGGGCGTACGCCAACTACTTCGTGAAGTACCTGCAGGCGTACAAGGCCCAGGGCGTCAACGTCTCGTACGTGACCGCGCAGAACGAGCCGACGTGCTGCTCGGGGTATCCGTCGATGAGCTGGAACGGGAGCGGGCTCGCGTACTTCACCAAGAGCGAGCTGCTGCCGAAGCTCCAGGCGGCGGGGCTGACCACGAAGGTGCTCGCGCACGACTGGAACTGGGACGTCTACGACTCCTACGCGGCGCCGACCGTCGACGACGCGGCGGTCCGTTCGCACCCGAACTTCGGCGGGATCGCCTGGCACGGGTACGGCGGCGACATCAACAAGCAGACGACCGTGCACAACCAGTACCCGACGCTGGACGCCTTCGGGACCGAGCACTCCGGTGGCACCTGGATCGCCAACCAGCAGCGCGAGGACATGAACAACATCATCGACTACACCCGTAACTGGGCGAAGTCGGTGACCAAGTGGTCGCTGGCCGTGGACCAGAACATGGGGCCGCACAACGGGGGTTGCGGTACCTGCACCGGGCTGATCACCGTGCACAACGGGGACGGTGCGAGTGGCACGGTGGATTACACCGTTGAGTACTACACGATGGGGCACCTGACGAAGTTCGTTCGGCCGGGGGCTCAGCGGATCGCCTCCACGGCTTCTACGTCCGTGCCCAACGTTGCCTGGCGTAACCCTGACGGGTCCAAGGCGCTCATCGCCTACAACGATGGGTCTGCCGCCAAGACCGTGACCATCAACTGGGGTGGGCAGCACGCGACTTACTCCCTGCCGGGGAAGACGTCCGCGACGTTCACCTGGGCGGGGACGCAGTCGGGGGGCGGCGGTCAGGCCGGCGCCTTCGTCGGGCTGGGGAGCAAGTGCCTTGATGTGGCGGGCGGTTCGAGCACCAACGGGACCGCCGTGCAGCTCTACGACTGCAACGGCTCGACGGCCCAGCAGTGGACCGTGGGGACCGATGGGTCGGTGCGGTCGCTTGGCAAGTGCCTGGATGTGACGTCGGCTTCTACCGCTGATGGGGCGAAGGTGCAGCTGTACGACTGCAATGGGACCGGGGCTCAGCAGTGGGCGTACAACGCGACCACTGGTGACGTGGTGAATGCCGCGGCCAACAAGTGCCTTGATGTGACCGGGAATTCTTCGGCCAACGGGGCTCGGGCGCAGATTTGGACTTGTACCGGGGCTGCCAATCAGAAGTGGCATCTGCAGTAGGTTTTCGCCCCCGCCGCCCCTACCCGTCCCGTCCTTCTGGGGCTCCGCCCCAGACCCCGCTCCTCAAACGCCGGAGGGGCTGGATCTGCCGGAGGGGCTGGAGTTTCCAGCCCCTCCGGTGCTTCAGCCTTCTTACTCCGCCGGCTCCACGCCCGCCCGCAACAACCCGTACGTGTACGCGTCCTCAAGAGCCTGCCACGACGCCGCGATGACGTTCTCCGCCACCCCTACCGTCGACCACTCGCCCGTGCCGTCGGACGTGGAGATGAGGACTCGGGTGGTGGAGGACGTGCCGTGCACGCCTTCCAGGATGCGGACCTTGTAGTCGACCAGGTCGAGCTTGGCGAGTTGGGGGTAGAGCTTTTCGAGGGCTACTCGCAGGGAGCGGTCCAGGGCGTTGACCGGGCCGTTGCCCTCCGCGGTGGCGACGATTCGCTCGCCCTTGGCGTAGAGCTTGACCGTCGCTTCGTTGGCGTGGGAGCCATCGGGGCGGTCCTCGACGATGGCTCGCCAGGACTCGACCTCGAAGTACTTCAGGGGGCGGCCCTCCACCTCGCCGCGCAGGAGGAGTTCGAAGGAGGCGTCGGCGGCCTCGTAGGTGTAGCCCCTGAGTTCGCGCTCCTTCACGCGCTCGACGACCCGGCCCACCAGCGCGCGGTCGCCGCCCAGGTCTACGCCGAGTTCCTTGCCCTTGAGCTCGATGGAGGCGCGGCCCGCCATGTCGGAGACCAGCATCCGCATGGTGTTGCCGACCTGCTCGGGGTCGATGTGCTGGTACAGGTCCGGGTCGACCTTGATCGCGGAGGCGTGCAGTCCTGCCTTGTGCGCGAAGGCCGAGACACCGACGTAGGGCTGGTGGGTGGAGGGGGTGAGGTTCACGACCTCCGCGATGGCGTGCGAGATGCGGGTCATCTCGCGGAGCTTGCCCTCCGGCAGGACCTTCTTGCCGTACTTCAGCTCCAGGGCCGCCACCACCGGGAACAGGTTGGCGTTGCCCACGCGTTCGCCGTAGCCGTTCGCCGTGCACTGGACGTGGGTCGCGCCCGCGTCGACGGCGGCGAGGGTGTTGGCCACCGCGCAGCCGGTGTCGTCCTGGGTGTGGATGCCGAGGCGGGCGCCGGTGTCGGCGAGGACCGTGGCGACCACGGCCTGGATCTGGGCCGGGAGCATCCCGCCGTTGGTGTCGCACAGGATCACGACCGAGGCGCCGGCCTCGGCGGCGGTCCGTACGACCGCCTTCGCGTACTCGGGGTTGGCGCGGTAGCCGTCGAAGAAGTGCTCGCAGTCGACGAAGACGCGGCGGCCCTGGTCCTTGAGGAAGGACACCGTGTCGCGGACCATCTCCAGGTTCTCGTCCAGCGTCGTGCGCAGCGCGAGCTCGACGTGCCGGTCGTGGGACTTGGCGACCAGCGTGATCACCTCGGCGCCCGAGTCCAGGAGCGCCTTGACCTGCGGGTCCTCGCTCGCCTTGCCACCGGCCCGACGGGTCGCGCCGAAGGCGACCAGCTCGGCGTGCCTGAAGTCGATCTCCTGCCGGGCGCGGGCGAAGAACTCGGTGTCCCGCGGGTTGGCGCCCGGCCAGCCGCCCTCGATGAAGCCGACGCCGAAGTCGTCCAGGTGCCGAGCGATGGCCAGCTTGTCCGCGACGGTGAGGTTGATGCCCTCGCGCTGGGCGCCGTCGCGCAGGGTGGTGTCGAAGACGTGGAACGAGTCGTCGAGCTCGCTGGGTTCCGTCATGGTGTCAAGGCTCCTGTGTTGGATCTCGGTCTGTACCGGAATGACCGGCTCCACCGTCCTCCAATGATCCCTCGCGCTCCGCTCCCGGCTTGAGGTGGGCCAGAAAAGCGAAAAACCTCTCGCGGGTGCGAGAGGTCTGCGCGCGGGTCGAGAACGACGGTGTCCGCCCGTACCTGGTCGTACGTGGCGGTCACTGCGGACCGGCGCGCCTGCTGCCAATAATCATGGCGAACGAGAGCACGGGGGCAGTCTGGCACAGCCCCCGTGCTCCGCTCACGGGTGTCTCAGGATGCGGTCGATCACTTCAGACGATCACTTCAGATGACGTACGAACGCGTCCTTGGCGTCGTTGGTGTCGCCTGCCGGGATCAGCGCCGGGTCGCTGGACAGGAACGCGATGCGGCGGGCGCCGTCGGCGATCCGGCCGGGGAGGACGTCGGCCGTGGCCGTGCCGCCGGTGCGGTCCGGGGTGACGAGGGTGGTGGTGTCCTTCCTCAGGTCCCGGACGTAGACGGGATTCTCCGTGCCGTACTGGCTGCCGGGCTCCGTCACCGACGTCATGAACGTGACGTACCGGCCGTCGGGGCTCACGGCGGGGCTACGGGTGTAGGCCTCACCCGCGCCGCCTTGGGTGCCGTGGATGCGCTGGTTCTTGCCGGTGGCGATGTCGTGCACGAAGACGTTCCAGCTGGCGTCGTTGTCGTCGGGGACGAGGTGGGTGTCCCGGGACTCGAAGACGACGGTGCGGCCGTTGCCGCTGATGGACGGTTCCAGGGACTCCTTCTCGGTCCCCGAGCCGTCGTAGGAGCGGTCGATCTGCGTGTACGCGCGCGTGGTGCGGTCGTACATCCAGACGTCGCCCCAGTCGTCGCCGCGCGGGCCGTTCGCGTAGTTGTACTGGTAGACGACCCGGCGTCCGTCGTCGCTGACCGTCGGCTGGAAGGCGTTGCGCGGCTCCCAGGTCGGGCGGGGGTGGCTGATCCGCTCGGTGGTGCCGGCGACGCGGTCGCACAGGAAGACCGCGCTGGTGTTGCCGGCGGTCTCGGTCAGCGTGTAGACGGCGTAGCGGCCGTTGGGGCTGACGGAGAAGGCGCCGGCCGGTCCGGTGAACCCCTCGGGGATCTCGATGCCGAACGCCTTCTGCCCGGGTGTGCCCGGGGTGATCAGGTACGCTTCGTTGTTCTGGTGGTAGACGTAGCTGCCGTCGTTCAGGACCGCCACGATGCCGCCGAAGCCGGCGAAGCGGGTCTTTCCGGTGTGCAGGTCCCGGACGTAGAAGTGAAGGCGACGTAGCGGCCGTTGCGGCTGATCACCACGTTGCCCGTCGCGCCGTTGCCCGCCTTTCCCTCGGGCGTGACGCTGACCGGCTCGGTGTGCGGAGCCCTGGGTGCGGCGCTCGCCACGGTTCCCGTCAGCGCCACCGTGACGGCGACGGCGACGGCCGTGAGCGCGGCGAGCCGCTTGTTCCTGTGCATGGTTGTTCCCCCGCAGTGATCACTGCTTGTCATTGCACTGTCCGCAGGAAGACGTCCGACACCCCGTTGGTGTCTCCCTCCACCAGATCGGGTGATGCCGACTCGAACGCGACGACCGTGCCGTCGTAGTCGACGGACGGGTGCCGGGCCGGGAGGTCGTTGCGGCCGCCCTTGCGGTCGACACTGATGAACTGGGTTTTGCCGGTGGTCAGTTCGCGCAGATACACGGCCTTGCCCCGGACGTACGCGAGGTGGGTGCCGTCACCGGCGAGCGAGGGCTGGGTGCCGCGGACCTTGGTCGTGGTCCGGGCGTCGAGGTCACGGACGTAGATGTCCCGGCCGTGCTGGAAGGCGACCCTGCGGCCGTCCGCGCTGATCGAGGATGCCGACGAGCCGGTGCCGGCCTTCTCCAGGGTGCCGGTGTCCAGGTCGCGGACGTAGACGGCGCCGCCCTGCTCGAAGGCGATGTACCGGCCGCTGTAGTCGATGGACGGGTTGGTCGCCGCCTCGCCCGTGGGCGCGCTGACGACGTCGAGGTCACCGCCGTTGAACTTGAAGCGGTAGACGCGGGGTTGGGGGTGCGGGTCGGCGTCGGTGGCGGGCAGGGTGGCGGCCCAGGTGACCCACTGGCAGGTGGGGTTCACCTGGGGGTGTCCCATCCAGGTGAAGCGGACACCGTCGAGGGACGCGATGGCGGTGACCTTGCCGACCGAGCGGTTGAGGACGAAGACCTCGGGGGCACCGTCCGTCGCATGCGGTGCCACATAGCTGACCATGCGTCCGGAGGTGCAGGGGGTGCCGTCGGACGAGGGTTTCTGCGTACTGGAGTTGACCCCTGAGACGCCGCCGGGCGCGTTGACGAGCACATCGTCGCCCGACGTGAAGGAGACGACGCGTCCGTCCGCCATCACCGGGTCGTGGGACGCCACGGCGAGTTGCCGACCGTCCCGGGGCGTGCTGATCCGTTCGGTGACGGAGGGCATCGGGGGCGGGTTCTTCGCGAGCCCGCCCGAGAAGACGAACACGTCCGCCTCGTCGTTGGTGTCCCCCGGCACCAGGCTGGAAGCCGTCGAAGTGAACGCCACCGCACGCCCGTTGTCGGCCAGCATCTCCGCTCCCGGCGTGGCGTTCGGCGTGAGAGCGGCCCCGCGCAGCCCCGTCCGCAGGTCGCGCACCCGCATGCCGTCCTCGCCCGAGACGACGGCGTACCGCCCGTCCGCGGTGGCCGACGCGGGATTCCCGTCGGCCACCCGCCGGTCCTGGCCGGTGCGCAGGTCGTGGACGTACACACCGCTCTCGGCGTCGAGGAGGACGCGGTCGCCGTCCGCGGTGATGCGGACCAGGAAGGCGGTGCCGAGGTTCTTGTCGACCTGGATCCGCTCGCCCGTCGTCCGGTCCTTGACGAAGACGTCGTTCGGGTCCGTCTCGGAGTCGCTGCGGACGCTGTACGCGACCCGCTCGCCGTCGCCGCTCACCGAGGCCCCGCCCTTGCCGCCCTCCTCGGCCGGCGAGATCAGTTCGTCGGTGCCGGTGGCCGTGTCGCGGACGTACAACAGCCGGGAGTTCTCCGAGCCGTTGCGGTTGCCGATGGTGTACGCGACGTGCGTGCCGTCCGGACTGATCGACTCGATGTGGCCCAACTCGTTGGATCCGGGCGGGTTTTCGGGCCACAGCTTCGTCGAGGTGCCGGTGGCGCGGTCGTACAGGTACGGCGCGGGGAAGCGGGTGCCCGCGGAGAAGGCGACCCGGCTCCCGTCGGCGCTCGGAATCGGTGAGCTGTAGGTGTTTCCGCTGCCGAGGTCGATCTTCGTAACCCCGCCGTCGGCCAGGTCCTTGACCAGCAGGCACGGGGTGAGGCGCGCGCAGCCGAAGCTCGGCGCGTTGGACGTGAACGCGACATGGCGGCCGTCGGCGCTGATCGAGGCGCTGCCCGACGGTCCGTCGGCCTGGCTGCCGTCGGCGGCCGTGCTCGCCCTCTCCACGCGGGGCGCGTGCGATGTGTGCGGTGTGGCGGACGCCGTGGTCGTGGCGTACGCGGTGGTCGCGGCGGTCGCGGTGGTCGCGGCGGACGCGGTGGTCGCGGCGGACGCGGTGGTCGTGGCGGACGCCGTGGTCGCGGTGAGCGCGAGCATCACCGCCGTCCCCAAGCAGACGCCGGACACGCCTGCGGCTCTCGACATGATTCCCCCTGAAGTCCCCGTGGACGCTTCTCCCCCGGCCCTGCGCCGAGGGCTCTCTTCGAGGCAAACGCACCGCCCGCTACAGGGTCAATCGGTCGTGTCGCGTACAACCAGGGCACAACCTCAGACGTCCGCGAGGAGGCTTTCGTCCAGGAACTCCCGTACATGGCCGATAACTTGTGCCCGGTCCGTGCCGCGCAGCCCGATCGCCACGTGGATGGAGAAGCCGTCCAGCAGCGCGCGCAGGCGGGCCGCGAAGCGGTCGGGGTCGACGCGGCGGAACTCGCCCCGGGAGACGCCCTCGGCGAGCAGCGCCACCAGGTCGCGGTGCCAGGCGCCCTCGATGGCGGCCTGCCGGTCGCGGGCGCCCTCGTCGGCGTTCTGCGAGCGGTTCCAGACCTCCAGCCAGAGGGTCCAGTGCGGGTCGCGGTGGCCGTCGGGGACGTACAGGTCGACGTACGCGTCGAGGCGCTCGCGGGCCGTGCCGGCACCGACCAGCAGCCGGCCGCGCTCGGTGCCGAGGCGGCCCTCGCTCCACTCCAGGGCGCGCAGCAGGAGCTCGTCCTTGGAACGGAAGTAATAGAGGAGGTGACCGCTGCTCATGCCGACCTCGCGGCCGAGCGCCGCCATGGTGAGCTGCTCCAGACCGCGCTCGGCGATCATGCCCATGGCTGCGGCGAGGACCTCCTCGCGCGGCGGCGCGTTCTTCCGCGCACCGACCATCGCCCGTCTCCCTAGACCCTCGGCTGCTGTTGCGTGATGCAGTGGATGCCTCCCCCACCCGAGAAGATCGTACGGGCGTCCACCGGCGCCACCGTCCGCTCCGGGAACAGGCGCCGGAAGATTCCGGCCGCGGTCTCGTCCCGCGGGTCGTCGAAGGCGCACAGCACCACGCCGTCGTTGCAGAGGTAGTGGTTGATGTAGGAGTAGTCGGCCCAGTGCCCGTCGGCCTCCAGGACGGTGGGGGCCGGCACCTCGACGACCTCCAGGGCACGGCCCCGGGCATCCGTCGCGGACTTCAGGATGCCGATCGTCTCCTTCGTCACCTCGTGGTCGGGGTGCGCGGGGTCGGGCTGGTGGTGGGCGACCACCACACCCGGGCGGGCGAACGCGGCCACGATGTCCACATGGCCCAGCGTCCCGAAGCCGTAGGGCGGGTAGTCGCCGGTCAGGCCGCGCGGCAGCCAGATCGCCTTGGTGGTGCCGAGCTTGGCGTGGATCTCCGCCTCGACCTGCTCGCGCGTCCAGCCGGGGTTGCGGCCTGCGCCGAGCTGGACGGTCTCGGTGAGCAGGACCGTGCCCTCGCCGTCGACGTGGATCGCGCCGCCCTCGTTGACGAGTTTCGAGGTGTACGTCTTCGCGCCCGCGAGGTCCGCGACGTACGAGCCGATCTTCGCGTCGTGCTCCCAGCGGGCCCAGCTCTGAGCGCCCCAGCCGTTGAACGTCCAGTCCACGGCGGCCAGTTCACCGTTGCCGTCGGTGACGAACGTGGGCCCGATGTCCCGCATCCACGCGTCGTCCAGCTCACGCTCGGCCAGTTCGACGTCCGGGCCGAGCAGCTCGCGCGCCGACTCGCCCTGACCCGGCCCGTGCACCATCGTCACCGGTTCGAAGCGACGCACGGCACGGGCGACGGAGGCCCAGGCGATGCGCGCCTCCGCCAACTCCTCGGCATCGGAGAAGGTCGGGTTGGGGCCGGGCCAGGCCATCCAGGTGCGCTCGTGCGGGGCCCACTCGGGCGGCATACGGAAGCTCATCAGAAGTCCCAGGTTCTAGAGGAAGTACAGGCGGTTGAGGGAGACGGACTCGGCCGGTTCGGAGCGCAGCGGCTCGCCGTCGAGGGTGACCAGACCGGTGCGCTGGTCCACGTCGACCGCTCCGGTACGGGAGTTGAGGCGCAGGTCGGCCGGTCCGATGCCCCGGGTGCCGCGAACGGCCACGCGCCTGCGCCGAGTCGGCATCGAGTCGTTGCCCTGGTCGAGGGCGGCCTGGGCGACGAAGGCCACGGAGATGTCGGCGGGCGTGGAGCCGTGCGCGCCGAACTGCGGTCCCAGGACGAGGGGTTCGCAGGTGTCGGTGGCCGCGTTGGGGTCGCCGACCACGCCGTACGCCGGGAACCCGGACTTCAACACCAGCTGCGGCTTGGCGCCGAAGTACTCGGGGCGCCACAGCACGAGGTCGGCGAGCTTGCCGGCCTCGATGGAGCCGACCTCGTGCGAAAGGCCGTGTGCGATGGCGGGGTTGATGGTCAGCTTGGCGATGTAGCGCAGGACGCGTTCGTTGTCGTGGTCGTCCGGGGCGCCGAGTTCGGCCTTCATCTTCCCGGCCATCGCGAAGGTACGGCGGACGGTCTCACCGGCCCGGCCCATGCCCTGCGCGTCCGACGAGGTGATACCGATCGCGCCCAGGTCGTGCAGCACGTCCTCGGCGCCCATCGTCCCGGCGCGGATGCGGTCGCGGGCCATGGCCGCGTCGCCGGGCAGGTCGGTCTTCAGGTCGTGGACGGAGACGATCATGCCGTAGTGCTCGGCGACCGCGTCCCGGCCGAAGGGGAGGGTGGGGTTGGTGGACGAGCCGATGACGTTCGCGACTCCCGCCATCTTCAGGACGTTCGGCACGTGTCCGCCGCCGCAGCCCTCGATGTGGAAGGCGTGGATCGTGCGGCCGTCCAGCACGCGCAGGGTGTCCTCGACCGACAGGCACTCGTTCAACCCGTCGCTGTGCAGGGCGACTTGGACGTCGTACTCCTCGGCGACCCGCAGAGCGGTGTCCAGGGCGCGGGTGTGGGCGCCCATGTCCTCGTGCACCTTGAAGCCGCTGGCCCCGCCTTCGGCGAGCGCCTCGATCAGCGGGGCGTCCGAGGACGACGAACCCCGGCCCAGGAAGCCGATGTTGACCGGCCAGGCGTCGAAGGCGTTGAAGGCGTGGCGCAGCGCCCAGGGCGAGTTGACGCCGACGCCCCACACCGGGCCGAACTCCTGCCCGATGATCGTCGTCACGCCGGACGCCAGCGAGGCCTCCATGATGCGCGGTGACAGCAGATGGACGTGCGTGTCGACGGCACCGGCGGTGGCGATGAGCCCCTCGCCGGACACGATCGAAGTGCCCGTACCGACGACGACGTCCACCCCGTCGAGGGTGTCGGGATTGCCGGCCCGCCCGATCGAGCAGATCCGGCCCTCCCGGATACCGATGGACACCTTCCGGATGCCCTGCGCCGCGTCGATCACGACGACATTGCTGATCACGACGTCGCAGGTCTCGCGCACGGCGGCGGCCTTGAGGTGCAGTCCGTCACGGGCGGTCTTGCCGAAACCGGCCAGGAACTCGTCGCCGTAGCGCTGGGAGTCGGACTCCACTCGGATCGTCAGGCCCGAGTCGCCGAGGCGGACGCGGTCGCCGGCGCGGGGGCCGTGGGTGGTGGCGTACGCGTAGGGGTCGATGCTCATCGCTCTGCCCCCAGATATCCGCAGGCGGCGGCCCTGCGCAGCGCCTCGTCCCGCGCGCCGGGCGCGTCCAACGGTCCGTCCACGAGCCCCGCGAAACCGATGGCGATCCGCTCGCCGCCGATCGGCAGCAGACCGACCTCGACGCTCTCGCCCGACCCGAAGCGGACGGACGATCCGGCGGGTACGGCGAGCCGCATGCCGTAAGCCTCGGCGCGGGGGAAGTCGAGGCGCGGGTTGGCCTCGAAGAAGTGGAAGTGGGAGGTGACGGAGACGGGGACGGTCGCGGTGTTGGTGACCGTGAGCCGGACGACCGCCTCGGGCTCGGCGTGCACGGGCCCCGGCAGCAGCGCGCCCGGAGCCCGGTTCCCCAGGCTGCCGCCGATGGGGTCGGAGACGACCGCGAGGCGTGAGCCGTCGTCGAAGACGGCCTCGACATGCACCTCGGTGACGACGTCGGCGACACCCGGCAGGACGTCGTCCGGCCCCAGGACCGACCGAGCACGCTCGATCGCGCAGGCCAGTCGAGCACCGTCACGAGCCGCCTCGCACACCGTGTCCGCGATGAGCGCGGTGGCCTCCGGCACGTTGAGCCTCAGGCCGCGCGCCTTGCGGGCGCGGGCCAGTTCGGCGGCCGAGAACAGCAGCAGCCGGTCACGTTCCGTGGGGGTCAGTCTCACGACACGGCACCTCCTAATAATTTAGAGCACCACTCTAAACGGCAGATTCATGGAACGGAAACATTGACGCACGAGCTTGGCACGGGTCACATTGAACGCCGATCTAAAAAACTTGGCGGCCGTCGAAGGGGACCCACCATGCCGATAGAACAGCGCGGAGTCGACACCATCCCCGATGAGGAGCGCACCAGCGGTCCGCAGGACCTCGTGTCGATCCTGCTCGGCTCCAACCTCTGTCTCGGCGTGATCATCTTCGGCTGGCTGCCGCCGTCCTTCGGGCTCGGCTGGTGGGACTCGGTCGGCTCGATCGTCGCGGGCACGGTGGTCGGCACGCTGTTCACGGCCCCACTGGCGCTGGTCTCCCTGCGCACCGCGACCAACCTGTCGACGTCGTCCGGCGCCCAGTTCGGGGTGCGGGGGCGGCTGGTCGGGTCGGTCGTGGGCCTTCTCCTCGCCCTCGGCTACACCGCGCTGACCGTGTGGATCGGCGGCGATGTGATGGTGGGTGTGCTGGGGCGGCTGTTCGGGCTGCCGGCGGGCGGCGGCTCGTACGCCGTCGTGTACGGGCTGCTCGCGGCGGCGACCGTGGCGGGCGCGGTGTACGGCTACCGGGTGCTGCTGGCCATGTCCCGCGTTCTCTCCATCGGCATGACGGCGCTGCTGATCCTGGGCGTGATCGCGTACACCCCGCACTTCACGACCGGCGCGCTGCCGGAGGCGGGCGGGTATCTGCTGGGCGGGTTCTGGCCGACGTGGTGTCTGGCGGCGGTGGCGGCGGGACTGTCCGGACCGGTCGCGTTCATCACCCTCCTCGGTGACTACACGCGCTACATCTCCCCGGCCCGCCACACCTCACGCCGGGTCCTGCACGCGACCTGGCTCGGCCTGATCGCCGGCCTCCTGGTCCCCCAGCTCTTCGGCACCTTCACGGCGTACGCGGCCCACGCGGCCCTCGACTACGCGGGCCCGCTGGTGCAGGCCTCCCCCGGCTGGTACCTGGTCCCGCTGCTGCTCGCCGCCTCCGCGGGGTCGGTCGGCAACGCGGGCCTGATGCTCTACTCCATGGGCCTCGACCTGGACGCGATCCTGCCGCGCGCGTCCCGGGCCCGGGCCACCTGCACGGTCGCGGTCGTCGCCACGGTCTGCGTCTTCGTCGGCCACTACGCGTGGAACGCCCAGTCCGCGATGACGTCCTTCGTCCTGCTCCTGACGGCGATCGGCACGCCGTGGGCGGTGATCACCCTGATCGGTTTCGTCCGTTGCCGGGGTGTCTATGATGCGGACGCCCTCCAGGTCTTCAACCGCCGCTCCCAGGGCGGGATCTACTGGTACCGCGCCGGCTGGAACGCCCCCGCGACGGTGTCCTGGGCGATGGGCGCGGCGGTCGGTCTGCTCGCGGTGTCGTTGCCGTCGTACGAGGGGCCGTTGTTGTCGATGACCGGCGGGGTGGACTGCAGTTTCCTGTTGTCGGGGGCGGTCGGCGGCGCGGGGTATCTGGTGCTCGGCCGGCGTCCGGCGGTTCAGCGGGGTGTCGCCTCGTCCACGTCGGAGACCCAGCGGGCCTCGGCGGTGTCGTAGCGGACCGGGTCTTGGGTGGTGTGCGTCAGGCCGAGGGCGCGGACCGTGCCCGGCAACCCACCGTGCCACGGCGAAGCCCGTCCCTGGACAGGGACGGGCTTCTTCGTCAACTCCGCACGTCGTCCTCCGGAGGTCAGCCCAGCTGGTGCATCCACCCGTGCTTGTCCTCGGCCGTGCCCCGCTGGATGTCGAGAAGGGCCTCACGGAGGCGGACGGTGACCTCGCCGGGCTCGCCGCCGGACTGCTGCCACTCGGCGCCCGTCCGCTTGACCGTGCCGACCGGGGTGATGACGGCGGCGGTGCCGCAGGCGAACACCTCGGTGAGGCTGCCGTTCTCCGCGTCGCGTTGCCACTGGTCGACCGAGATCCGGCCCTCCTCCGCGGTGTAGCCGAGGTCGCGGGCGACGGTGAGGAGGGAGTCGCGGGTGACGCCCTCCAGGATGGAGCCGGTGAGGGTCGGGGTGACGATCCGGTCGCCGTACACGAAGTAAAGGTTCATGCCGCCCAGTTCCTCGACCCACTTGTGCTCGACGGCGTCGAGGTAGCAGACCTGGTCGCAGCCCTTGGCGGCGGCCTCGGCCTGGGCGAGCAGGGAGGCCGCGTAGTTGCCGCCGGTCTTGGCGTCGCCCATGCCGCCGGGGACGGCGCGGACGCGGTCCTCGGAGAGCCAGATCGACACCGGCCGCACTCCGCCGGGGAAGTAGGCGCCGGCCGGCGAGGCGATGACCAGGAACAGGTACTCGTTGGCGGGCTTCACACCGAGACCCACCTCGGTCGCGATCATGAACGGGCGCAGGTAGAGGGACTCCTCGCCGCCGTGCGCCGGGACCCACGCCTCGTCCTGACGCACGATCGCGTCACAGGCCTCGATGAAGGTCTCGACCGGCAGCTCGGGCATGCCGAGACGGCGGGCGGAGGCCTGGAAGCGGCGGGCGTTCTTCTCCGGGCGGAAGGTGGCCACCGAGCCGTCGGGCCGGCGGTACGCCTTGAGGCCCTCGAAGATCTCCTGCGCGTAGTGCAGGGTCATGTTCGCGGGGTCGAGGGAGAGCGGGCCGTACGGCACCAGCTGGCCGTCGTGCCAGCCGCGGCCCTCGGTCCACTTGATCGTCACCATGTGGTCGGTGAAGTGGCGGCCGAAGCCGGGGTTCGTCAGAATCGCGTCGCGCTCGGCGGCGGAGAGTGGCGAGGCCGAGGGCTTGAGCTCGATGGTGGGCGTCGTCATGAGTAGGTGTCCTTCACCGGTTGTGTAGTGACGGGCCGCGCTCACGCCCGCTACTGCCAGTGGCCAGTGTTAGGACGTCCGAGCATTCCCTCATACCGCGGCTCCGCGTTCGATTATCGCGCGCGGGCTGCCGTGGACAAAAACGGCGTGAATGCGACCCAGAGGATGATGGTGGCACCCGGCGGGGACATAGCGAAAGCCGCCGGGTGCGGATGCGACCCGGCGGCTTCGAAAGACTGCGAGAGTTTTTCGAGTGAGTCGGCGGGTCAGCCGGCTACTCGTACGGACAGCGCGTCGCCGATCTCCGACGTGCTGCGGGCGGGCTTGCCGGTGCGCTCGGCGAGGTCGGTGGCGACCGCCTCGTCGATGCGGGCGGCCTCGGCCTCGTAGCCGAGGTGACGCAGGAGCAGGGCGACGGACAGGACCGTGGCGCTGGGGTCGGCCTTGCCCTGGCCCGCGATGTCCGGCGCCGAGCCGTGCACGGGCTCGAACATCGAGGGGTACTCGCCGCTCGGGTTGATGTTCCCGCTGGCGGCGACGCCGATGCCGCCGGAGACGGCCGCGGCGAGGTCGGTGATGATGTCGCCGAAGAGGTTGTCGGTGACGATCACGTCGAAGCGGGCCGGGTCGGTGACGAGGTAGATCGTCGCCGCGTCGACGTGGATGTAGTCGGTGGTGACCTCGGGGAACTCCTCGGCCACCTTGTTGAAGACGTTCGTCCACAGGTGACCCGCGAAGGTCAGCACGTTGTTCTTGTGGACCAGCGTGAGCTTCTTGCGCGGACGGGCCTGGGCGCGGGCGAACGCGTCCCGGACGACCCGCTCGACACCGAACGCCGTGTTGACGGAGACCTCGGTGGCGACCTCGTGCTCGGTGCCCTTGCGGATCGTGCCGCCGTTGCCCGTGTACGGGCCCTCGGTGCCCTCGCGGACCACGACGAAGTCGATCTCCGGCTCGCCGGCCAGCGGGGTGGCGACACCCGGCAGCAGCTTCGACGGACGCAGGTTGACGTGGTGGTCGAAGGCGAACCGGAGCTTCAGCAGGAAGCCGCGCTCCAGGACACCGGACGGGACCGACGGGTCGCCGATCGCGCCGAGGAGGATCGCGTCGTGCTGCTTGAGGGAGTCCAGGTCGGCGTCGGTGAGGGTCTCACCGGTGGCGCGGTAGCGCTTGGCACCGAAGTCGTACTCCCGGGTCTCCAGCTTCACATCCTGCGGAAGGACGGCGGAGAGGACCTTCAGACCTTCGGCCACGACTTCCTGGCCGATGCCGTCCCCGGGGATCACTGCGAGATTGATGCTGCGAGACATGTCGGCACCCTACTCCTCGTCCCATGGGATGACACGAGGTGTCCGCGATACGGACAGCCATGGGCCGCCGGGAAGGAGCGGGCGCCAGCCGTTCGACATGCGTTCACCCTTACGCATGGCCCCCGTTGAGGTTCACTGGGAACTTCATCGACATGGAGACACCCGACGTCGGCATCCCGGAACACCTCGCGGCCCGGATGAGCATGGCCGAGCAGTACGAGTACCTGCGCACCAAGCTGTCCCGGCGCCGCACTCTGGTGACCGCGGGCGCGGTGGCGGGCGGGCTGCTGACGGGGTGCGCCGGTACGGGAACGACCGACGGCAGGGCGAGCGGCCCGGCCGCACCGAGCAGCCCCGCCACCTCGAAGGTGCCCGGCGCGGTCGTCACCCCCTTCGGCCGCCATCTCGCCTTCGGCGCCGACCCGAAGTCGCAGATGCGCGTCTCCTGGCAGGTGCCGTTCGCGGTCAAGAAGCCGTACGTACGCGTCGGCACGAAGCCGGACGACCTGGGCCGCAAGATCAGCGCCGAGATCCGTGACCTGCACACCCCGGGCCTCACCGGCGTCCGCTCCGCCCTGGAGCAGTACTACGTGCACGCGGCCCTGGACGGCCTGCGCCCCGGCACCACGTACTACTACGGCGTGGGCCACGACGGCTTCGACCCGACCGCACCCGCGCACCGCTCGACCATCGGCTCCTTCCGTACGGCGCCGGCGAGCCCGGAGAAGTTCGTGTTCACGGCCTTCGGCGACCAGGGCGTGAGCCAGGCCGCGGCCGCCAACGACCATGTCCTGCTGCGCCAGAAGCCCGCCTTCCACCTGCACGCCGGCGACATCTGCTACGCCGACACCAACGGCCGGGGCGAGAAGGGCGACGGCTACGACCCCGGCTACTGGGACCTGTTCCTCAAGCAGAACGAGTCGGTCGCGAAGTCGGTGCCGTGGATGGTGACGACCGGCAACCACGACATGGAGGCCTGGTACTCGCCGGACGGCTACGGCGGCCAACTCGCCCGCTGGTCCCTCCCGGACAACGGCTTCGACCCGCACACCTCGCCGGGCGTCTACGCGTTCACGTACGCCAACGTCGGCTTCGTCGCGCTGGACGCCAACGACGTGTCGTACGAGATCCCCGCCAACTTCGGCTATTCGCAGGGCAGGCAGACCGAGTGGCTGGACAGGAAGCTGGGTGAACTGCGCGCGGCGAAGGGCGTCGACTTCGTGGTCGTCTTCTTCCACCACTGCGCTTACTCGACCTCGGCCCACGCCTCCGACGGCGGGGTGCGCGACGAGTGGCTGCCGCTGTTCGCGAAGCACGAGGTGGACCTGGTGATCAACGGCCACAACCACGTCTACGAGCGCACGGACGCCGTCAAGGGCGACAGGGTCGGCCGGGCGGTGCCCATCGGCGCGTCGACCGATCCGACGAAGGACGGGATCGTCTACGTCACCGCGGGCGGCGGCGGCCGTGACCTGTACGGCTTCCCGTCAGGCGTGAAGGAGAGCTACGAGGGGCACGTCACGCGGCACGACTCGGTCGACACCTTCCAGTGGACCAGGTCGCACGGCTCGGCCCAGGAGAGCGTGGAGTGGTCGCGGGTCCGCTACCGCGGCTTCTCCTTCCTCTCGGTGGAGGTGGAGAGCGGTACGAGGCCGGTCCTGAAGGTCTCGGCGCTCGCCCAGAGCGGCGAGCGCATCGATCACTTCGAAGTGCGGCGCGGGAGCTGACCCCCGCGCCGCACCCCTTGCGGGCGGCTCCCGGCTTATGGGTGTGCGCTCGGCTTATGGGCGTGCGCTCAAGAGTCGCGCCCAGACGTCACGTCGGCTCAGTGGCCGGTCTCGCCGCCGTTGTCCCTGCGGTCGAGGGCGCGCTGGAGGGCTGCGGCGGCGTTCTTGCGGTCGGACTCGCTCGTCCGGGACGTGTGACGGACTCGGCGGCGTGCGGTCGTCTCGGCCATGAGAAATCGACTCCTTCGACATCAACGGAGTGCGGGAATGGGGGGATTCGAGACGCCGGGTGGGGCGGAGAGCGGAGCCGCAGGGGTTACCTGCTCGGGGCCCGACTCACAACCGCCATTCGCTTGATCGAGCGAGACGTTCGGCTCCTACAAAGTTAAGTGAGGAGAGCCGGTCTGTCTCCACAATTACTCGGACTTCCTACTATCTGAGACGGCGGATTGGGTCACACCGCACTGACCTGCTACTTCTTACCGGCCCGCAGCTCGCGCACGAGGGCCCGGACAGCGGCCGTCGCCGCCAGTTCGGGAGTGGTCACATAGCCGACGGTCCGGGTCGGCCGCTCCGCCCCCAGATCGGTGACCTCGACCGAGGACGGCGCCGCGGTGAGCGAGAGCCTGGGCATGATGGCCATCCCGAACCCGCTGCCCACCATCGAGAGAACCGCGCCGTCGTCCTCCGCGCGCACGCTCGCGGCCGGGATCCAGTCCTGCGCGGCCCACCACGCGCGCGTGTAGGAGGAGCAGTTCTCGGCCCAGTCGACCAACGGCAGCGAGCGCGGCGCCGGATGACCGGCCGGGTGCACCAGCGCGTACGGCTCCTCCAGGAGTACGTCGCCGACCAGCTCCGGCGGGATCGGCGAGCCGGTGCCGATGGTCGCGATACCGAGGTCGGCGCGCCCCTGGGCCACCTCACCGGCGGTGCCGGGCCCGATCTCGCGGACCACGTGCACGGTCGGCTCGATCGCCGGGTGGGCGGCGGTGAGCCGTTCCAGCACGGGCGGCAGGAGATGCAGGGCCGCGCTCCGGAAGGCGGCGATACGCAGCGGCCCGCCGACGGCGCCCGTCCCCGGGCCCCTGGTCTCGGTGACCATCACCTCCAGCATCCGCAGCACACGGCGTGCGTGCGCGACGGCCCGGGCACCGGCGGGCGTGGCCCTGGCCCCGTACCGCCCGCGCTCGAACAGCACGACGCCCAGCTTCCGTTCGATGCCGCGCATCGCGTGCGAGACGGCGGACTGGGTGCTCCCGAGCGGTACCGCGGCGGCCGAGAAGCCACCCGCGTCGGCCACCGCGACCAGGGTCCTGAGCTCCTGCGGCGCGAGATCGACCGTGCCGTCCATCCGGGCCACCACCTGCCGCTATGAGGGCGGTTCATGGATCCGCCCGTTCCATGAACCCAACCCTCTGCCCGCGTCGGCCATTCCTCCCTACGGTCGCCCTCATGACCGCGCTCACCGTGCACCAGACCGCCCGCCCGACCGGCTTCCCGGCCCCCGGCCACTTCCGCTTCACGGAGTCCCCCGTCCCCTCCCCCGCGCCCGGAACTGCCCTGGTCGAGAACCTCTACTGGTCCGTCGACCCCTACCACCGCGAAATGATGGACGGGGACTTCGAGTTGAACGCCCCGCTGGAGGGCCGCGCACTGGGCCGGATCGTCGCCTCGCGCGAACCGTCCCTGCCCGAGGGCGAGATCGTCTTCCACCGCAAGGGCTGGCGGACGCACTCGGTGGTGACCCCGGCCGAGGTGAGACGCCTGCCCCTGTACGAGGGCGTGCCCCTCTCCGCGTACTTGAGCGTCCTCGGCGGCACGGGCCTGACGGCGTACGTCGGTCTCACCCGGATCGCCCGACTCCGCGAGGGGGACGACGTGTTCGTCTCCGCGGCGGCGGGCGGGGTCGGCACGGCGACCGGCCGCTTCGCCCGGCTCCTGGGCGCGGGCCGCCTGATCGGCAGCGCGGGCTCGACGCAGAAGGTCAACTACCTGACGGAACAGGTGGGTTACGACGCGGTCTTCGACTACCACACCGCCCCCGTGGCCGAACTCCTCACCAAGGCGGCCCCCGACGGCATGGATCTCTTCGTCGACAACGTCGGCGGCGAGCATCTGGGCGCGGCGATCGGCGCCCTGCGAGAGCACGGACGGGTGGTACGGATCGGCACGGTCGGCCAGTACAACACCCCCGAAGCACCCCCGGTCGTCTTCAACCACGCCGACGTCGTGGAGAAGAGCCTGCGCGTCGAGGGCTTCCTGGTGCGCAACCACCTCGACGCACAGCAGGAGTTGTACGACTTCGCCGTACCGCACCTGCTCAGCGGGGCGCTCGCCCTGGACGAGACGGTGGTGGACGGCTTCGAGCGGATCGTGGAGGCGTTCCTGCTGATGCTGCGGGGCGGGAACACGGGGAAGATCCTGGTGCGGGCGACTTCCTGATCCGAGGGGCAGCGGGCATGCGTCGGGGGCCGGGCAAGTACCCGGCCCCCGCTGTCACCTGACAGACCGTCAGCCCATGTGCGGGTACCCGTAGTCGGTCGGTGCGACCAGGGTCTCCTTGATGGCGCGGGTCAGGGTCCAGCGCATCAGGTTCTGGGGGGCGCCGGCCTTGTCGTTGGTGCCGGAGGCGCGGCCGCCGCCGAAGGGCTGCTGGCCGACGACGGCGCCGGTGGACTTGTCGTTGATGTAGAAGTTGCCGGCCGCGTAGCGGAGCCGCTCCATCGTGTACGCCGCCGCAGCGCGGTCGTTGGAGATGACCGAGCCGGTGAGGGCGTAGTCCGACACCGACTCCATCTGGGTCAGCATCTCGTCGTAGGCGTCGTCCTCGTAGACGTGCACGGCGAGGAACGGGCCGAAGTACTCGGTGCGGAAGACCTCGTTGTCGGGGTCGCCGCACTCGACGACGGTCGGGCGGACGAAGTAGCCGACCGAGTCGTCGTAGGAGCCGCCCGCGACGATCGTGCAGGTCGGGTCGGACTTGGCGCGGTCGATGGCGGCCTTGTTCTTGGCGAAGGACCGCTCGTCGATGACCGCGCCGACGAAGTTCGACAGGTCGGTGACGTCACCCATGGTCAGGTAGTCGACCTCGGCCGCGAACTCCTCCTTGAAACCGGAGTTCCAGATGGAGGCCGGGATGTACGCGCGCGAGGTGGCGCTGCACTTCTGGCCCTGGTACTCGAAGGCGCCACGGGTCAGCGCCGTCTTCAGGACCGCCTTGTCCGCGCTCGGGTGGGCGACGAGGAAGTCCTTGCCGCCGGTCTCGCCGACCAGACGCGGGTAGGAGCGGTACTTCTCGATGTTGTTGCCGACCGTCTTCCACAGGTACTGGAAGGTCTTGGTCGAGCCGGTGAAGTGGATGCCGGCCAGGTCCCGGTGCTCCAGGGCGACCTTGGAGACCTCGATGCCGTCGCCGGTGACGAGGTTGATGACGCCCTTGGGCAGCCCGGCCTCCTCCAGCAACCGCAGGAGCAGCACGGCCGCGTGGGTCTGCGTCGGGCTCGGCTTCCAGACGACGACGTTGCCCATGAGGGCGGGCGCGGTCGGCAGGTTGCCCGCGATCGCCGTGAAGTTGAACGGCGTGATCGCGTAGACGAAGCCTTCGAGCGGGCGGTGGTCGAGCCGGTTCCACACGCCCGGGGAGTTCGCCGGGGGCTGCTCGGCGAGCAGGTCACGGGCATACTTGACGTTGAAGCGCCAGAAGTCGACCAGTTCGCAGGGGCAGTCGATCTCGGCCTGCTGGGCGGTCTTGGACTGGCCGAGCATGGTGGAGGCCGCGAGGGTCTCGCGCCAGGGTCCGGAGAGGAGTTCGGCGGCGCGCAGGATGATCGCGGCGCGGTCGTCGAAGGCCATCGCGCGCCAGGCGGGCGCGGCGGCGAGGGCCGCGTCGATCGCGTCCTGGGCGTCGGCCTGGGTGGCGTTGGCGTACGTACCGATGCGGGCCTTGTGGTTGTGCGGCTGGACGACGTCGACACGCTCGCCGCCGCCCATCCGCCGCTCGCCGCCGATGGTCATCGGCAGGTCGATCGGGTTCTCGGCCAGCTCCTTGAGCTTGACCTCCAGACGGGCACGCTCGGGCGAGCCGGGGGCGTAGCCGTGCACCGGCTCGTTGACGGGGGTGGGGACCTGGGTCACAGCGTCCATGAGATCCGTAACTCCTTGTACGTGAGCGGGTGTTCGGTCAGCCCTTGGTGAGGGTGGATCGTGCGAAGAAGAGGAGGTTGGCCGGCTTCTCGGCGAGCCGCCGCATGAAGTAGCCGTACCAGTCGGTGCCGTACGCGGTGTAGACGCGCATGCGGTGACCCTCGGCGGCGAGGCGCAGGTGCTCGTCGCTCCTGATGCCGTACAGCATCTGGAACTCGTACTCGTCGAGCTTGCGCCCGGCGCGCCGGGCAAGTTCCTGGGCGATGGAGATCAGCCGCGGGTCGTGGGACCCGATCATCGGGTACCCGTCGCCCTCCATCAGAGTCCTCAGGATGCGGACGTACGCCTTGTCGATCTCGTGCTTCTGCTGGTAGGCGACCTCGGCGGGCTCCTTGTACGCGCCCTTCACGAGCCGCACGCGGCTGCCGGCCTCGGCCAGGCGGCGGGCGTCGGTCTCGGTGCGGAAGAGGTAGGCCTGGATGACGCAGCCGGTCTGCGGGAAGTCCTTCCGCAGTTCCTCGTGGATCGCGAACATCGAGTCGAGGGTGGTGTGGTCCTCGGCGTCGAGCGTGACGGTCGTACCGATGGCGGCGGCGGCCTCGACGACGGGCCGTACGTTCGCGAGGGCGAGCTCGTGACCGCCGTCCAGCGCCTGCCCGAACATGGACAGCTTGATCGACATCTCGGCCCGGGTGCCCAGCTCCAGCGCCGCCAGCCGGTCGACGAGCTGGAGGTACGCGTCCCGGGCGGCGGCGGCCTGCTCGGGGGTGGTGATGTCCTCGCCGACGACGTCCATCGTCAGCTCCAGGCCCCTGGCGGTGAGGTCCTGGATGATCGGCACGATCTCGTCCACGGTCTCACCGGGGATGAAGCGGTCGACGACCTGCTTGGTCACCGGCGCCGCCGAGATCAGCCGACGCATCTGATCGCTGCGCGAGGCGGCGAGAATCACGGGACCCAGCACGGGGCACCTCCACAACGGAACAGGCGGGACGAACAGACGGAGAACCACCGTGAAACCTAGGGATGTCTCCGATCGTCGACCATCGACAGCTGTCACGCATCCGTGCCGCAGATCTCAGACAGATGTATGAAGGCACGGCGGGAATGCGGGAGAATGCATAGGTGACATCCGATTCCACCGGCGACTACCAGGAGCTGGTCGACGAGATCTCGGAACTCCTCGGCGCCCCGGCGACCCTGGAGAACCGCGACTTCGAGCTGATCGCCTTCGGTGCCTACGACAGTGAGGGCGACCTCGACGCGTCCGCGCTGGACCCCGTGCGCACCCGCTCGATCCTGACCCGGCGCTCCACGGCCACGGTCCGGACCTGGTTCGAGGGCTTCGGCATCACCCGCGCCACCGGCCCGGTCCGCATCCCGCGCACCCCCGAGGCGGGTGTCTATCGCGGGCGGATCTGCCTCCCCGTCCGCCATCGGGGTGTCGTCCTCGGCTACGTCTGGCTCCTGGAGGACGATCCCGGCCCCACCGAGGACCAGCTGACGGCGGCCATGCGGGTGAGCGGCCGGATCGGCGCCCTGCTCGCCGACGAGGCACAGCACGGGGCAGACCTGACCCGGGAGCTGCGGGCCGTACTGACCGCGGATCGGGGCTGGCAGCGGGACATGGCGGTGGCCGAACTGCGCACGGCCCTCGGCGCCCGCGCGAACGGCCCCCACACGGTGGTCTGCGTCGCCCCCTGGCCCTCCCCGGACCCCTCGGACGCCCCGTCGGTCCGCACGATCCCGGGCGCGACGGCCCTCTGCACGGTCCCTTGGGGGACGACGGCCCATTCCCTGGCCCTCCTGGTCCGCCTGCGCTCGCCGGACACGCTGACGCCGGCCACTTCGGCGGCGGCTCGGCTGTTGGACCAAGAGCCGGGGTCGGGTACAAGCGCCGGCGAGGTCACCGGGACGGCCGCCGCCGGAATCGCCGCCGGCCGGGTCGGGATCGCCGAGTTGGGGGCGGCCTGGCAGGAGGCCTCGGCGGCGGCGCGGGCCGCGCTGGCGGAGCCCAGGCTCGGGCCGGTCGCCGAGTGGGCGCACATCGGCCCGTTCCGCCTGCTGACCTCGCTCCCCCCGGACTCCGCCCATGACCCGGCGGTCGCTCCCCTCCTCGCCCCCGCCCACCGCGAACTGGCCCGCACGGCGGAGGTCTACCTCGACTGCGCGGGCCAGGCCGGCCGCACCGCCGCGGAACTCGGCATCCACCGCCAGACCCTCTACTACCGCCTGTCCCGCGTGGAACAACTCACGGGCCTGGACCTCGACGACGGGGAGGACCGGCTGCTGCTGCACATGGGGTTGAAGGGGGCGCGGCTGTAGGCGTGTTCAAGGCTCAAGGCTCTGTCACATATACGCCTGGACATGGAACAGCGCGTTTCCGAAGTTCCCTTCGGCCAGGTCCCGGGGGTGGATCAGCCAGGACGCGGCGCAACTGAGCGGAGTGTCCACGAACGTGTAGTCCGCGTGCGCCAGCAGGATGAGCGCTTCGTCATCGGCGGCGGGCCAGGGAGCCGGGTCGCCATGGATGACGGACGCGTATCCGCCCAGGGTGAGTTCGCCGTTCAGGGTCTCGTCGACGTGGTCCCGCAGGTACGGGTGGATGAGACGCACGGTTTCCTGGTCGGCGACCTCGTTGTTGGAATCCGGCATGAACCAGTCGAGCCGGCCTCGCAGGGGGTACGCCTCGCACGTGTAGGACGCGTTCTCCTCGGAGGGAACGCACTCCGTCGTCACCGTCCCGGCCGGGACGTACACCACCCCGCCCTCCTTCGTGGGCCCGGGGACGTGACTCGGCTCGCTGTTGTTGGCGAAGAACAACAGACGCCCGTCCTTCGGCAGCGGTATGTCCAGCTCACCGACCGGAACCGCCGCACAGTCGACCGACGCGACGAAGCCCGGGAAACCGTCCCATTCGACATCCGGGGGAAGCTCGGGATGGCCCCCATACTGTCCGCCGACAGGCGCATCGGAGTCCTCCATCGCCCGTAACTCGATGCGCGGGCGGGCAAGCCGCAGCGCCCTGCCGAGAAGCTCCTCGGGCACGCCATGCCTGCGAGCCGCCTCGGAGTATTCGTCAAGTGCGTTCATGGCCGACAGTCTTGCTCAAGGGTCTGACACACCCCGCTTGGCGGGGTACGGGTCGCGCCGGATGCCGCGGCTGCCGTCCGTCAAGTCCTCGCCGGCTGAAGCAGATCCGCCGCAGCGGCAATGCCCTCCGCGATCCCACGATCCGTCACATTGCCGAATCCCAGGACCAGTTGGGGTGGATCCGCCACCCCCGAAGCACGGCACGCGCTCATGCCGTACAGGCCGACTCCACGCGCGCGGGCCCCAGTCACGACCCTCTCCTCGTCCGCGTCCGACGCGAGGTGGGCCACCGCGTGGAAGCCTGCCGCGAGGCCCGACAGGCGTACCGCCGGGGCGTGTTGGGCGAGGGCGTCGACCAGGGCGGTGCGGCGGGTCGCGTACAGGGTGCGCATGCGGCGCAGGTGGCGGTCGTAGCGGCCGGACTCGATCAGGCGGGCGAGGGCGAGTTGGTCGAGGGTGGGTGAGCCGCGGTCGGCGATGTGTTTGAGGTCGGTGAGCGCTTCGGTGAGCGCGGGTGGGGAGAGGAGCCAGCCGATGCGTAGCGCGGGGGCCAGGGATTTGCTCACCGTGCCGATGGAGATCACTCGGTCGGCCGCCAGGCCCTGGAGTGTGCCGACCGGCTCCCGGTCGTAGCGGAACTCCGCGTCGTAGTCGTCCTCGATGACGTACGCGTCCCTGCGCGCCGCCCACTCGACCAGCGCGTGCCGGCGTTCCGGTGCCAGCACCACCCCCGTCGGCCACTGGTGTGCCGGCGTCACGATCACCGCGCGGGCGCCGGTCGCGTCCAACTCCCGTACGTCGAGGCCCGATTCATCGACCGGAACCGGGACCGCCACCAACCCCGCCGCGTCCGCCGCCGCCATCGCCGTGTCCGGGCCGCCCGGGTCCTCGTACGCCACGACCCGTACGCCGGCCCGGGCCAGGACGCGCAGGGTCAGGGCGAGGCCCTGTGCGTAGCCGGAGCAGACGAGGGTGTGCGCGGGGTCGGCGGCGGCTCCGCGCACCCGGCGCAGATAACCGGCGACGATCTCGCGCAGGGCCGAACTCCCGCGCGGATCGCCGTAGTCGAGGTCCGAGGTCGGCATGGTCCGGGCCGCTTCCCGGGTCGCCCACAGCCAGTCCGAGACCGGGAAGGAGCCGAGGTCCGGGACGCCGTGGCGGAAGTCGGCGAGGTGGTGGGGGGACGGGGGCTGGGGCGGCGCCTTGGGTGCTTGCTCAACCTGCGCGCACGCTGCCACTCGCGTGGCCGAGCCGACCCGGGTAACGAGGTAGCCCTCGGCCTGGAGTTGGGTGTAGCAGTCCTGGACCAGGCCGCGGGACAGGCCCAGTTCGCGGGCGAGTTCGCGGGAGGAGGGGAGGCGTTCGCCGGACTGCAGTCGGCCCGAGCGGATGGCGTCGCGCAACTGCCGTTCCAACTGCGCGCACAACCGCTCCCCGCCGTCCCGGTCGACGGCCAGGAGCAGCTCGGGCGACAAACCGGCCCACTGTACTGGCATGGAATTGGATCTTACCGGCGATCCGGTCGGTCTCTAACGTCGCTGGTATGACGACTTCGCCGAACACCCCGCCCTCGGCCTCGACGGATGCCCGGCCCCCGGCCGCGTCCCCGAAGACCGTCCGCCCGCCTCTCCTCAGCCGCCCCCTCCTCCTCCGTTTCGTCAGCATGATCGGCGCGAGTCTCAGCTTCTTCCTGCTGCTGTCGGTGGTGCCCGCCTACGCGGCCGAGGCGGGCGGCGGCGGAGCGGCCGGCCTGGCCACCGGCTCCCTGATGGCGGCCACGGTGCTCGGCGAACTGATCACCCCGAGGCTCGTCGCGCGGTACGGATACCGGACCGTCCTGATGGCCGGCCTGTTCCTGCTCGGCGCCCCGGCCCTGGTGCTGACGGTCTCCGGGAACGTGGCGTGGATCGTGGCGGTGTGCCTCGTCCGCGGACTCGGTTTCGCGCTCACGATCGTCGCGGGCGGCGCCCTGACCGCGACGCTGATCCCGGCCGAACGCCGGGGCGAGGGGCTGGCGTTGGTGGGTGTGGTGTCCGGCGTTCCGTCGCTGGTCGCGCTGCCGCTGGGCCTGTGGCTGGCCGGGCACGCGGGGTACGGGACGGTCGCCGTGATCGGCGGAGTCGCGTCACTCGCGGCGATCGTCTCCGTGCTCGGGCTGCCGGACCGGCAGGCGAAGTCGGAGGAGACGGTGGGCGTCCTCCGGGGCCTCCGCACCGGCGCCCTGCTCCGGCCCGTCATCGTCTTCGCGGCCACCGCCACGGCCGCCGGAATCCTGGTCACCTTCCTGCCGCTGGCCGTTCCGTCGGCATCCGCCGGACTCGTAGCGGTGGCCCTGTTCGTGCAGACCGCGGCCTCGACCCTGTTCCGCTGGGTGTCGGGCCGCTTCGGCGACCGGCACGGCAGCGCCCGGCTCGTCCTGCCCGGCCTGCTCCTGTCCGCCGCGGGCCTGCTGATCACCGCCGCGACCGGGAGCGCGCTCGCCGTCGTCGCGGGCGCCGCCGTCTTCGGAGCCGGCTTCGGCCTCGCCCAGAACGCCACCCTGACCCTGATGTACGCCCGCGTCTCCGCCTCCTCCTTCGGCACGGTCAGCGCGCTGTGGAACCTCGCCTACGACGGTGGCATGGGCGTCGGCGCCGCGGGTTTCGGCATCCTCGCGGGCGTCACCGGGTATCCGTGGGCGTTCGCCGTGACGGCGCTGCTGATGCTGGGCGCGCTGGTCCCGGCCCTGCGCGACCGCCGGATCACCGGCACCCCCACCGTCACCGCCGCCGCTACCTCCGTACACCCTCCAGTACCTGGCGCAGACCCTCGGTGAGTCGCTCGGCGTCCGGCGCGGTCTTCGGGTCGAAGGTCCACTGGGCGATGAGGCCCGTGATCAGCGTCATGTAGAAGCCGCCGAGGGAGTCCGCGGTGTCGTCGGAGACGTCCGCCTCGGGCACGGTCGTCATCAGCGCGACCATGGCCCGCCCGCCCCCGCGCTGGGCCCGGGCCAACTGGTCGCGCACCTCGGGCATCTTGTCGCCCATGGTCATGACCTCCATGCCGAGCCGCCACATCGAACCGGGCTCGCTCATGGTGGAGACGACGTTCGTGAACACCGCCCGGAACCGCTCCAGCGAACCGGGCTCGCCCACCGGCTCCTCGCCCTCGGCCCCTTCGAAGCCGTCGCTCGCCCGCTCCACCAGCGCGATGTAGGCCTGCGCGAGCAGGGCGTCCTTCGAGCCGTAGTGGTAGCCGATGGACGCCAGGTTGGTCGCCGACTCCTTCACGATGTCGCGCGCCGTCGTCCGCGCGAACCCCTTCTCCAGCAGGCAGCGCTTGGCGCCTTCGAGCAGATCCTCACGGTGTCCCATGGCCGCCACCCTACCCCCGATCCATACGCTCGTCCCATACGCATGACTTACACATTCGTTCTATACAAACGTTTAAGACGTGTGTACATTCACTGCCATGACGAACTCGAAGAGCACCACCGCGCCCCCGGCCGGCCCCCTCGCCGGTCGCCGTGAATGGACCGCGCTGGGCGTGCTGATGCTCCCGCTGCTGCTGGTCTCGATGGACGTCTCGGTCCTCTACTTCGCCATCCCCTCGATCAGCGCCGACCTGGAGCCCAGCGGCACCCAGCAGTTGTGGATCTTCGACATCTACGCGTTCGTCCTGGCCGGCCTGCTGATGACCATGGGCTCGATCGGCGACCGCATCGGCCGCCGCAGGCTCCTCCTGATCGGCGCCGCCGCCTTCGGCACCGCGTCCCTGATCGCGGCGTACGCGAACAGCGCCGAGACCCTCATCGCGGCGCGCGCAGTGCTCGGCCTCGGTGGCGCGACCCTGATGCCGTCGACCATGGCGCTGATCCGCACGATGTTCACCGACTCCGGGCAGCGCGCGAAGGCGATCGGCCTGTGGTCCGGCGTGATGACGGCCGGGATCGCGCTCGGCTCGGTGCTCAGCGGCGTACTCGTCCAGTACTTCTGGTGGGGCTCGGTCTTCCTGATCAACCTGCCGGCCATGGCCCTGCTGCTGCTCATCGGCCCGTTCCTGCTCCCCGAGTCCAAGGACCCCGACCCGGGCCGCTTCGACTGGCCGAGCGTCCCCCTCTCGATGGCCGCCGTGCTCCCCGTCGTCTACGGCCTCAAGGAGATCCCGTCCGAGGGCTGGCACCTGCGGTACGTCGCTTCGATCGCCGTAGGACTGCTCTTCGCCGCGCTCTTCGTCCACCGCCAGCGCACCGCGGCCTCGCCGATGATCGACCGGGCCCTGTTCCGCGGTCGCGGCTTCGCGCCCTCGGTCGTCCTCAACCTCGTCGCCTCGTTCGCCATGATGGGCTCGGCGTTCTTCACCACGCAGTACCTGCAGTCGGTGCTCGGCAAGAGCGCGATGGAGGCGGCCCTGTGGGCGCTGCTCCCCTCGGTGCCGATCGGCATGGCGGCCCCGCTGGCGACGAGCCTCGTCCAGAAGGGCGTCAACCGCGCCTACGTCGTCACCGCGGGCTTCGCGATCGGCGCCGCCGGCTACGCCCTGCTGGCCCTCGCCGGCACCGACTCCCTCTGGCTCGTCCTGACCGCCTGCGGCATCCTCGCCTCCGGCATCGTCATGGTCATCTCCCAGATCACCGACCTCGCGATGAGCAGCGCCCCGGTGGAGCGGGCGGGCTCGGCGTCCTCGCTGCTGGAGACCGGCGCGGAGTTCGGCGGCGCGCTCGGCATGGCGGTCCTCGGCTCCATCGGTACGGCCATCTACCGCCACGACATCCCGAGTTCGGCCCCGACCGCGGCCCACGAGACCCTGGGCGGCGCACTGGCCATCGCCCAACGACTGCCCGGGCACACGGGAGATGCCCTGGCTTCGGCGGCCCGTGAAGCCTTCACCAACGGGATGCAGGGGGCGTCGACAGCGGGCGCGGTACTGCTGGCGGGGGCGGCGGTGCTGGCGGCGGGGGCACTGCGGAGGATCCACGTCAGCGACAACTGAGGGAAACGACAAACGCCGGACGGGCTGATCAACTCAGCCTGTCCGGCGCTTGCTTGTTCTACGTCAGACCAGTTACGTCAGACCAGGTTCACCGAGCGGGCGAACGTCGCCCCGATCTCGACCTCGACCTCGCCCAACACCCCGGCGGGAACCGTGTCGTCGACCGTCAGGATGGCCAACGCCTCGCCACCCGCGACCGATCGGGAGACCTGCATGCCGGCGATGTTGATGCCGGACTCGCCGAAGATACGACCCACCGTGCCGACGACACCGGGACGGTCCTCGTACCGCAGCACCACCATGTGGTCGGCGAGCGCGAGGTCAACGTCGTACTCGCCGACGGCCACGATCTTCTGGAGGTTCTTCGGGCCGGCCAGCGTGCCGGAGACGGAGACCTCCTCGCCGCTGCCGAGGGTGCCGCGCACCACGACCACATTGCGGTGGTCGCTCGACTCCGAGCTGGTCGTCAGCCGTACCTCGACGCCGCGCTCCTGCGCGAACAGCGGGGCGTTGACGTACGACACCGTCTCGTCGACGACGTCCTCGAACACGCCCTTGAGCGCGGAGAGTTCGAGCACCTTGACGTCATGCTGGGTGATCTCGCCGTAGACCTCGACGTCGAGGCGGACCGCGACCTCGCCGGCGAGCGCGGTGAAGATGCGGCCGAGACGCTCGGCGAGCGGCAGGCCGGGCTTGACGTCCTCGGCGATGACACCGCCCTGCACGTTCACCGCGTCCGGGACCAGTTCACCGGCGAGGGCGAGGCGGACCGAGCGGGCGACGGCGATACCGGCCTTCTCCTGCGCCTCGTCCGTGGAGGCGCCGAGGTGCGGGGTGGCGACGACCTGGTCGAACTCGAAGAGCGGGGAGTCCGTGCAGGGCTCCTTCGCGTACACGTCGAGGCCGGCGCCTGCGACCCGGCCCTCCTTGAGCGCCGAGTACAGCGCCTCCTCGTCGACGATCCCGCCGCGCGCGGCGTTGACGATGCGCACGCTCGGCTTGACCTTGCGCAGCGCCTCGTCGCCGATCAGACCGACCGTCTCGGGGGTCTTGGGCAGGTGGACGGTGATGAAGTCGGAGACCTCGAGCAGCTCGTCCAGGGTCAGCACCTTGACGCCCATCTGCGCGGCCCGCGCGGGCTGCACGTAGGGGTCGTAGGCGACGACCTTCATACCGAAGCCCGACATGCGCTGCGCGACGAGCGCGCCGATGCGGCCGAGGCCGACGACGCCCAGCGTCTTCTCGGCGAGCTCCACACCCGTGTACTTGCTGCGCTTCCACTCGCCGTTCTTCAGAGCGGAGTTGGCCTGCGGGATGTGGCGAGCGGTGGCGAGGAGGAGACCGCAGGCGAGTTCGGCGGCGGTCACGATGTTGGAGGTCGGGGCGTTGACGACCATCACGCCGGCCTTGGTGGCGGCGGAGACGTCCACGTTGTCGAGGCCGACGCCGGCTCGTGCGACGACCTTCAGTTTGTGCGCCGCGGCGACCGCCTCGGCGTCCACCTTGGTGGCGGAGCGGATCAGGATGGCGTCGACGTCGGCGATGGCCGGGAGCAGTTCGGCTCGATCCGCTCCATTGCAGTGCCGGATCTCGAAGTCCGGGCCAAGCGCGTCCACGGTCGCTGGCGACAGCTCTTCAGCGATGAGTACGACAGGTTTCGAGCTCACGTGAGTCCTCACATGTCCATTGCGGACGGCCGTCCCGACGGCCGCTGGCGGTGGAGGGTACTGGCCGCGTTGGAGACGCACGACGCTGTGGGCCTGACGCGTATGTAGTACGGCAGTGTAGTGGCGCGGCGAACGGCGTCTTGCGCCTCTGCGGAAGGATCACCCGTCCGTGGCCGGACGAGGTGGACAAAGGGCCGGAGCGCTCGCTCCGGCCCCTCGGCCCCGAGGCTTACGCCTCTTCGTCGACCCAGCTCATCAGCTTGCGGAGCTGCTTGCCGGTGGTCTCCAGCAGGGACTCGGCGTCCTTCTGCTTGTACTCGTTGTACTTCTTCAGGCCGCCGTGGTACTCGGCCATCCACTCGCGGGCGAAGGTGCCGTCCTGGATCTCGGCGAGGACCTGCTTCATCGTGGCCTTGGTGTCGTCCGTGATGATCCGCGGGCCGGTGACGTAGTCGCCCCACTCGGCGGTCTCGGAGATCGACCAGCGCATCTTCTCCAGGCCGCCCTCGTACATGAGGTCGACGATCAGCTTCAGCTCGTGCAGGCACTCGAAGTACGCGATCTCCGGCTGGTAGCCGGCCTCGGTCAGCGTCTCGAAACCGGCCTTGACCAGCGCGGCCGTACCACCGCAGAGAACGGCCTGCTCACCGAAGAGGTCGGTCTCGGTCTCCTCGGTGAAGGTCGTCTTGATGACGCCGGCGCGGGTGCCGCCGATGCCCTTCGCGTAAGACAGCGCGAGCGCGAAGCCGTTGCCGGTCGCGTCCTGCTCGACGGCCGCGATACACGGGACGCCGCGGCCCTCCTCGTACTGGCGACGGACGAGGTGGCCCGGGCCCTTGGGGGCGACCATGCAGACGTCGACGCCGGCCGGGGGCTTGATGAAGTCGAAGCGGATGTTCAGGCCGTGGCCGAAGAACAGGGCGTCGCCGTCGTTCAGGTTCGGGGCGATGTGCTCCTCGTAGACCTGGGCCTGGATCGGGTCCGGGACGAGGATCATGATGACGTCGGCCCAGGCGGAGGCCTCGGTCGGGTTGAGCACGGTCAGGCCCTGCTCCTCGGCCTTGGCCTTGGACTTGGAGCCCTCGTGCAGGCCGACTCGGACGTCGACACCCGAATCGCGCAGGGACAGCGCGTGGGCGTGGCCCTGGCTGCCGTATCCGATGACCGCGACCTTGCGGCCCTGGATGATGGACAGGTCGGCGTCGGCGTCGTAGAACAGCTCGGCCACTTTGGGTTCTCTCCTTGAGTGCAGGTGTTGCGTCCCACCGTATGACGGCGGTCGGAATCGAAGTCCGGGGGTCTCGCCATGCGGGCGGCCGGGGCCGCCCGCACGCGGCCTTACGCGGAGCGGTCCAGGGCGCGCAGCGAGCGGTCGGTGATCGACCGCGCACCACGGCCGATCGCGATCGTGCCGGACTGGACGAGCTCCTTGATGCCGAACGGCTCCAGCATCTTGAGCATGGCGGACAGCTTCTCGTTGCTGCCGGTGGCCTCGATCGTGACGGCCTCCGGGGAGACGTCGACGGTCTTGGCGCGGAACAGCTGGACGATCTCGACGATCTGCGAGCGCGTCTCGTTGTCGGCGCGCACCTTCACCAGAACGAGTTCGCGCTGAACCGCGGAACCCGGCTCCAGTTCGACGATCTTCAGCACGTTGACGAGCTTGTTGAGCTGCTTGGTGACCTGTTCGAGGGGGAGTTCCTCGATCACGTTCACCACGATGGTGATGCGGGAGATGTCGGGGTGCTCGGTGACACCGACGGCGAGGGAGTCGATGTTGAATCCGCGCCGGGAGAACAGGGCGGTGATCCGGGCGAGGACACCGGGCTTGTTCTCGACGAGGACGGAGAGGGTGTGCTTGCTCATGGGTCTGACTCGGCTCTCTCTCAGTCGTCTTCGTTGTCGCCGAAGTCGGGGCGGACGTCCCGGGCGAACATGACCTCGTCGTTGGAGGTGCCGGCCGCGACCATCGGCCACACCATCGCGTCCTCGTGGACGATGAAGTCGACGACGACCGGGCGGTCGTTGATCGAGTTCGCCTCCTCGATGCACTTGTCGAGGTCGTCCGGGGACTCGCAGCGGATCGCGTAACAGCCCATCGCCTCCGACAACTTGACGAAGTCGGGGACGCGCGTGCCGGCGCTCGGCTGCTTGCCGTCCGCGTCCGGGCCGCTGTGCAGCACGGTGTTGGAGTAACGCTGGTTGTAGAAGAGGGTCTGCCACTGGCGGACCATCCCGAGGGCGCCGTTGTTGATGATGGCGACCTTGATCGGGATGTTGTTCAGGGCGCAGGTGGTGAGTTCCTGATTGGTCATCTGGAAGCAGCCGTCGCCGTCGATCGCCCAGACCGTCTGGTCCGGCGCGCCGGCCTTGGCGCCCATCGCGGCGGGGACCGCGTAGCCCATCGTCCCGGCGCCACCGGAGTTGAGCCAGGTCGCGGGCTTCTCGTACTGGATGTAGTGCGCGGCCCACATCTGGTGCTGGCCGACGCCCGCCGCGAAGATCGTTCCCTGCGGGGCGAGTTGACCGATGCGCTCGATGACCTGCTGCGGCGAGAGCGAGCCGTTGTCGGGCTGCTCGTAGCCGAGCGGGTACGTCTCGCGCCAGCGGTTGAGATCCTTCCACCAGGCGGTGTAGTCGCCGGTGTGGCCGTCGCTGTGCTCCTTCTGGACGGCCTGGACCAGGTCGGCGATGACCTCGCGGGCATCCCCGACGATCGGCACGTCGGCGGCGCGGTTCTTGCCGATCTCCGCGGGGTCGATGTCGGCGTGGACGATCTTGGCGTACGGGGCGAAGCTGTCCAGCTTGCCGGTGACGCGGTCGTCGAAGCGGGCTCCGAGGGCGACGATCAGGTCGGCCTTCTGCAGCGCGGTGACGGCGGTGACCGCACCGTGCATGCCCGGCATTCCCACATGCAGCTCGTGACTGTCGGGGAATGCGCCGAGCGCCATCAGGGTGGTGGTGACGGGCGCTCCGGTGAGTTCTGCGAGGACCTTCAGCTCGGCGGTGGCGTGTGCCTTGAGGACACCGCCGCCGACGTAGAGGACGGGCCGCTTCGCGGCGGTGATCAGCTTGGCGGCCTCGCGGATCTGCTTGGCGTGCGGCTTGGTCACCGGCCGGTAGCCGGGCAGGTCCGTGGTGGGCGGCCAGCTGAAGGTGGTGCGGGCCTGGAGGGCGTCCTTGGCGATGTCGACCAGGACCGGTCCGGGGCGGCCGGTGGAGGCGATGTGGAAGGCCTCCGCGATGGTCCGCGGGATGTCCTCGGCCTTGGTGACCAGGAAGTTGTGCTTGGTGATCGGCATCGTGATGCCGACGATGTCCGCCTCCTGGAAGGCGTCCGTGCCGATCGCCTTGGACGCGACCTGGCCGGTGATCGCCACGAGCGGCACCGAGTCCATGTGCGCGTCCGCGATCGGGGTGACCAGGTTGGTGGCGCCCGGGCCCGAGGTGGCCATGCAGACGCCGACCTTGCCGGTGGCCTGCGCGTAGCCGGTGGCCGCGTGCCCGGCGCCCTGCTCGTGGCGGACCAGGACGTGGCGGACCCTCGTCGAGTCCATCAGCGGGTCGTAGGCGGGAAGGATCGCACCGCCGGGAATGCCGAATACCGTGTCGGCCCCGACCTCCTCGAGAGAGCGGATGAGGGACTGCGCGCCCGTGACGTGCTCGGGGGCGGACTGGTGTCCTCCGGATCGGGGCCGCGGCTGCGGATGGTGGGCCCCGGTGGCCTGCTCGGTCATCGGCATTCTCTTCTCGATGCTGAGGGTTTTTGCGAGGTTTGTGCTGTGTTCAAGCGGTGTGCGACGGGCACTTGTGCAACAAAAAACCCCTCGTGCCGTAAGGCAAGCGAGGGGAGCGCGCCGGGAGTGGGTCGCTGGGAGTTCCGGGTCCGTCCGGAGGTCACCAGCTTCAGCCGACGCGCTTTCCAAGTACGAGAATTCGGGTGCGCATGGCACAGACCCTCCCCCCGGCACGCACCACGTGTCAAGCGGGTGGGACGGGAGTCTCATTATGTGAGCGCAGACCGCTCCCGCCTCCCAGAACGGCGGGCACACCGGCTGTGTACACCCCCGCTCCCCTGTCCATGGCCAGTTCACCCCCAGGGCGCCCGAGGGGCTCTCGAAGGCCGCCCGCGAACGCGGGTTCGGCCGGACCGTGCGGTACCGGATAGTGGCCCGAGCCGAGCGCCCGGCGCAGCCGGTACTCGTCCAGCGGCCCGGAGAACGCCATGCCCTGGCCGTGCGTGCAGCCCATCGCGCGCAGCGCCACGACCTGCTCCGGCAGATCCACGCCGTCGGCCACGGACTGCAGCCCGAGGTCGCCGGCGATCCTGAGCAGCCCGCTGGTGATCTTGTGCAGCCGCGCGGACTCGACGACGCCCTCGACCAGACCGCGGTCGAGCTTGAGCACGTCGACGGGGAGCCTGCGCAGCGCCGTGATGGCCGCGTAGCCGCTGCCGAAGCCGTCCAGGGCGATCCGGACGCCGAGCCTGCGCAGCGCGCCCAGTCTCCGCTCCAGCTCGTCCAGGGACCCGAGCGGGTCGGTGTCCGACAGCTCGATCACCAGGGCACCGGACGGCAGACCGTGCCGGGTCAGCAGGGCCTCTATCGTGCCCAGCGGCATCGACCGGTCCAGCAGGCGCCGGGCGCTCATCCGGACCCCCACGGGCACGGACAGGCCCGTGGCGGTGCGCTCGGCGGCCTGTTCGACGGCCTCCTCCAGGATCCAGCGGCCCAGCTCCTGCGTCCTGTCGCTGTCCTCGGCGACCCGCAGGAACTCCGCGGGGGTGAACAGCACCCCCTGCGAGGACCGCCAGCGCGCCTGGGCGCAGACCGAGGTGATCCGGCCGTCCGCCAGGCACACCACGGGCTGGTGCAGCAGGGTGAACTCGCCGTCGTGCAGGGCGGCACGCAGGCGCGTGGCGAGCTCCGCCTTCCGTACGACGTCCTGCTGCATCTGGGGCGCGTACAGCTCGACGCGGCCCTTGCCGCCCGCCTTGGCGCGGTACATGGCGAGGTCGGCGTTGCGCAGCAACTCGCCCGCGCCGAGGCCCGGTTCGGCGAAGGCGACGCCGATGGAGGCGGCGACCCGGACATCGTTGCCGTCGATGAGATAGGGCTGCGAGAGCGTGACCCTGAGGCGGTCGGCGAGCTCCAGGATGTGGCGCTCTCTGGCGGTGCGGTCCCGGGAGCCGTCGCCGACGATCAGGGCCGCGAACTCGTCGCCGCCGAGCCGGGAGGCGGTGTCCCCGTGCCGGACGGCGTCCTGGAGTCTGCGGGCGGCCTGGACGAGCAGCTCGTCCCCGGCCTGGTGGCCGATGGTGTCGTTGACGGCCTTGAAGCCGTCGAGGTCGATGAAGAGGACGGCCGTGCCGCGCAGGGCGGCGCCCCGGTCGGAGACGCGGCGGCCGGACAGCGCCTGCTGGACGCGTTTGGTGAACAGGGCACGGTTGGGCAGGTCGGTGAGCGGGTCGTGTTCGGCGTTGTGCTGCAACTGGGCCTGCAGGCGTACGCGTTCGGTCACGTCCCGGCTGTTGAAGATCAGGCCGCCCTGGTGGCGGTTGACCGTGGACTCGACGTTCAGCCAGCCTCCGTCGCCGGAGCGGAAGCGGCACTCGATGCGGGTGATGGGTTCCTCGGGCGGTCCTGCGGCGAGGAAGCGGCGCACCTCGTGCACCACGCAGCCCAGGTCCTCGGGGTGGATGAGATGCGCCAGTTCGGTGCCCACCAGTTCCTCGGCGGGCCGGCCGTAGACCCCGGCGGCGGCCGGGGAGACGTAGCGGAGGATGCCGTTCGGTGCGGCGATCATGATGACGTCGCTGGAGCCCTGCACCAGGGAGCGGAAGTGGTTCTCCTTCTGCGCCAGTTCCTGGGTGAGGGCGATGTTGTCGAGCAGCATGATGCCCTGGCGCACCACGAGGGCGAGCACGACCGTGCCGCCGGTGAGGAGCACCACGCGGTCGACGCTTCGGCCGTTGAGGACGTTGTACAGAATCCCCAACGTGCAGACGGCGGCGGCGAGATAGGGCGTGAGGGCGGCCAGCGAGCCGGCGATGGGCCGGGCCGCCGGATAGCGGCCGGTCTCGCCGCCCGGTGCGGGGGCGTGGTGCTGGTGCGTGCCGCCGCGCGGTCCGGGGAGGTGTTCGTGCACCACGCGCGTGTACCCGTCGCCGGCCGACCGGTCGCCGTCCGGCAGATGACGTGGCGTGGCCCAGGGGGCGTAGGCGAGCAGCAGGGAGCCGGCGAACCAGCCGGCGTCGAGGAGCTGGCCCGAGCGGTAGTTGTTGTGCAGCAGCGGTGAGGTGAACAGGGCGTCGCACATCACCGTCAGGGCCAGCGCGCCGATCGCGGTGTTCACCGCGGTGCGGTTGACCGACGAGCGCCTGAAGTGCAGCGCGAGCACCATGCTGACCAGGGCGATGTCCAGCAGTGGATACGCGAGCGACAGCGCGGTGTGCGCGACGCTCGGGCCGTCGAACTTGGCGGCCTGGGCGAGCGCGAGGCTCCACGAGAGCGTCAGCAGCGAGCCGCCGATCAGCCAGGCGTCCAGCCCGAGACAGACCCAACCGGCCTTCGTCACCGGCCGCTTGGCGAGCACCAGCAGCCCCACGATGGCGGGCGGTGCGAAGCACAGGAAGAACAGGTCGGCGAAGCTGGGTGTGGGCACCTGACGGCCCAGGACCACCTCGTACCACCCCCAGACTCCGTTGCCCAGTGCCGCCATCGCCGAGGAGAGGGCGAACAGCAGCCAGGCGGGTCGAAAGCGGATACGGCGGCTGCGCGTGTAGATGAAGCAGGACACGGCGGCCGCGCCCGCGGCGGCGCTCAGCCCGAAGTCGCCCATGACCAGCGCGACTTGCTCCGAACCCCAGCCGAGCGCGGAACCGACGGCGTATCCCGCGCAGACCAGGGCCAGGACGAGTTGGTGGACCAGGCTGAGCCCGCCGGCGGCCGGCGGACGAGGCAGCGGCGTCCCGGACGAAGGCTGAGCCCGCAGCGCTCCGTCGAGGGTGGTCGCGGAAGGCCGTGGCGAGCTCACCGGGCCCTCCCGGTCCGCGCCGCTCCCGGGTCCCGCGGGTCCCGGTGCGCTGGATGCGCATGCCTTTTGCGACTGCTGTGCCTGCGGTGGTGATGGCCGTGCCGGCAGCCGTGACTGCCATGGTGACCGCGTCTGCGCGCGGTGGCACGCCAGGGCCGCCGCCGGCGGCCCCGCCGCGTCGGGTCGTTCGTCCATAGGCCGTGCATCGCCCGTCGCCCCCCTCACAGTCTCAATGTCCATCCCCGGCGCCGAACGGTGCACGGCGCAGCCCCTGTCGGGACGATACACCAGTCTCGTCACTCAGGGACATAGTTCCTCTACGCTCCGTAACGACCAACGGAGTTGGCTGCACCCACCGCATCCGGAAGGTTGCGGAGGGTACCGGAATCGGATTACGCGCCCGTTGCGCCGGTCGCGTGGGTCGCGCGCGCGACGCTCAACTCGCAGGAGTCACGCACTGTTTGCGCCTGTCGTAAGGATCACGTTGCGCAGCGGCTCCCGGTTCACGAATCGGGTCAACTGGTCCACGAGCAGGCGTTTGGCACGCGGCAGGAACGCGGACGTGGGACCGCCGACATGGGGGCTGATGAGCAGGCCGGGTGCCCGCCACAGCGGGTGCTCGGCGGGCAGGGGTTCGGGATCGGTGACGTCGAGGGCGGCGGTGATACGGCCGCTCTCCAGCTCGGCGAGCAGCGCCTTGGTGTCGACCACGGGACCGCGGGAGACGTTCACCAGGAGCGCGCCGTCCTTCATGCGCGCGAGGAAGTCGGCGCCGGCCAGGTGACGGGTGCTCTCGGTGAGGGGCGTGATGAGAATGACGACGTCCGCTTCGGGGAGCAGTGCGGGCAGTTCGGTGAGCGGATGCACCGGTCCGCGCTCCGTGGTGCGCGCGGAGCGCGCGACGCGCGCCACCCGCGCGACCTCGAAGGGAGTGAGCCGGTCCTCGATCGCGGAGCCGATCGATCCGTACCCCACGATGAGCACGTTGCGGTCGGCGAGCGCCGGCCGGAACCCGCCGCGCCACTCCCCCCGGTCCATGGCCCGGACGAAGTCGGGCACCCCGCGCAGCGAGGCGAGGATCAGCGTGAGCGCCAGCTCCGCGGTGCTCGCCTCGTGCACCCCACGCGCGTTGCACACGCGCACGCCCGCGGGCAGCTGCTTCAGCCCCGGCTCCAGGGTGTCGATGCCGGCCGACAGCGTCTGCACGACCTGGACGGAGCTCAGCTCGGGCAGCGGACGCAGCGCGACCTCGGCGGACTTCATGTAGGGGACGACGTAGTAGGCGCACGCGGACGGGTCCGCCGGGAAGTCGTCACCGCCGTTCCAGAAGCGGTAGTTCGGGCCCTCGGGAAGGCCCTCGATCTCTTCCGGCGGGATGGGAAGCCACACGTCAGCAGTCATGTCAGGAGGCTATGTCAGGTGCCCGGGAGCGCAGAGGTTAGGTTGGGGGCTCGGCAGAGGGAGGGTCACGAGCAGGTGGAGCGCAGGACGATCGGCGCGGGGGCACTCGCGGTGGGGGCCGTGGGCCTTGGGTGCATGCCGATGAGCTGGGCCTACAGCGGGTCGCGGCAGCGGGGCGACGAGTCGGTCAGAGCGGTGCACCGGGCGCTGGACCTGGGTTCGACCCTGCTGGACACCGCGGACATGTACGGCCCGTTCACCAACGAGCTGCTGCTGGGGCGGGTGTTGAAGGAGCGGCGCGAGGACGCCTTCGTGTCGACGAAGGTCGGCCTGCTCGTCGGCGAGCAGCACATCGTCGCCAACGGCCGCCCCGGGTACGTGAAACGGGCCTGCGACGCGTCGCTGCGCCGTCTGCAGACGGACGTGATCGATCTCTACCAACTGCACCGGTCCGACCCCGAGGTTCCCGTCGAGGAGACGTGGGGCGCGATGGCGGAGCTCGTACAGGCGGGCAAGGTAAGGGCGTTGGGCCTGTGCGCGGTGGGCGCGCGGGCCGGCCGCCGCTCGGGCACCGGGCTGCACGACACCACGCTCGGCCAACTCCGCCGCGTCCAGCAGGTGTTCCCGGTGAGTGTGGTCGAGGCGGAGCTGTCCGTGTGGTCGCCGGAGGCCCTCGACTCGCTGCTGCCGTGGTGCGAGGCGCGCGGGGTCGGCTTCCTGGCGGCGATGCCGCTCGGCAACGGTTTCCTGACCGGCACGCTCACCCCCGGCGAGGGCTTCGAGTCGGACGACGTCCGCGCCCGCCACCCCCGCTTCACCGCCGAGATGATGGCCGCCAACCAGCCGATCGTCGCCGGCCTGCGCCGCATAGCCTCCCGGCACGGCGACACCGTCACCCCGGCCCAGGTGGCCCTGGCCTGGGTCCTGACCCGCGGCCCGCACGTGATCCCGGTCCCGGGCACGAAGCGGGAACGCTGGGCGACGGAGAACGCGACGGCCGCCGCCCTGCGCCTGACCCCCCAGGACCTGACCGAGGTGAAGGAGCTGCCCGCGGTGCAGGGGTCGTGGGAGTGAGGGAGCGCGGCGATGCCGGACCTTGTGGGACCCGGCCTTGGGGGATCTGAACCTGCGGAGCCGCGCCCTGCGGGGATGGGCCCTGCGGAGTCGGGCCCGTCACACCTCGTTCGTGCATCGGCTGCTGAAGATCGGGAACCTGGGGGGCTCGGGCGGTGTAAGACAAGTAGAACCCGCCGCTTCGAAGGGACCGAGATCGTGCGACGACGAGTTGCGTCGGCCGTGCTGGCCGCGACCGCACTCCTGCTGAGCGCCGGATGCTCCTCCGATTCGGACGGTGGAGGAACACCGGGCGACGGCGACAGTACGACGGCAGGGGGTACGACGGCCCGGTCCTCCCCCTCCGAGCAGGCCGCCGACCAGGCCCCGCCCGCCAAGGGCTCGGTCAAGGTGGTAGGGACGGTCACCACGGGACTGAACAGCCCCTGGGGCCTCGCCCCACTTCCCGAGGGCGACCTGCTCGTCTCCTCCCGCGACAAGGGGACGATCACACGGGTCGACGGGAAGTCGGGCAAGAAGACCGAGCTGGGCGAGGTCGCGGGCGTCTCCCCGGCCGGCGAGGGCGGCCTCCTCGGCATCGCGCTCTCCCCGGACTACGCCTCGGACCACATGATCTACGCGTACTTCACCTCGGCCTCGGACAACCGCATAGTCCGCGTGCTGTACGACGAGAAGAAGCCCGCCGACGAGCAGTTGGGCGCTCCGGACACGATCTTCAAGGGCATCCCCAAGGGCTACATCCACAACGGCGGCCGGATCGCCTTCGGCCCGGACAAGATGCTCTACGCGGGCACGGGCGAGAGCGGTGAGCGGGGCCTGTCCCAGGACAAGAAGTCCCTGGGCGGCAAGATCCTGCGCCTGACCCCGGAGGGCGACCCCGCCCCGGGCAACCCGTTCCCGAACTCGCCGGTGTACTCCTACGGCCACCGCAATGTGCAGGGCCTCACCTGGGACCCCGAACAGCGCCTGTTCGCCTCGGAGTTCGGCCAGGACACCTGGGACGAGCTGAACGCGATCAAGCCGGGTGGCGACTACGGCTGGCCGATCGCCGAGGGCAAGTCCGGCGACGCGAAGTTCCAGAACCCGATAGCCCAGTGGCACACGGACGAGGCCTCCCCCAGCGGCGCCGCCTACGCGCAGGGCTCGATCTGGATGGCGGGTCTGAAGGGCCAGCGTCTGTGGCGCATCCCGCTGAAGGGCACGGAGGCCTCGGCGGCCCCGCAGTCCTTCCTGGACGGCAAGTACGGCCGGCTGCGCACGGTGGTCTCGGCCGGCGGCGACAAGCTGTGGCTCACGACCAGCAACACGGACGGCCGGGGCGACCCGAAGTCGGGGGACGACCGGATTCTGGAACTGGAGGTGAAGTAGGACCCGGGCCCGGGGTCAGGCCTCGGCGCCGCCCGTCTTCTCGGCGCCACCTGTCTCGTCCTCGCCGTCGCCTTCGCCTTCGCCGCCCTCGTCCGCCTCGTTCGGGTTCGCTCGGCGGACGACGACCTTCCCGGACGCGAGGTCTATCGGTCCGCGCCCGGGGTCGTTGTCGCCGATGTCCTCCCGGGACAGCTCCAGCCGTTTCTGTTCGTCATGGGTGTGCTTGCGCCCTGGTGCGAACAGTTCCTCGAACATGTTGAACACGGCGCCTCCGCTGCCGGTCGGTCACAGGGTCGAACCCAGCGCGTCGGAGGGAAACAGCTCCAGCCGATGAGCCAGTGCCGCCGCCTCTCCCCTGCCTGAGACGCCCAGCTTGCCCAGTATGTTCGATACGTGGACGCTCGCCGTCTTCGGGGAGATGAAGAGTTCCTCGGCTATCTGCCGGTTGGTGCGGCCGGCCGACACCAGGCGCAGCACGTCGCGCTCCCGGCTGGTGAGGCCGAGGGCCTCGACGGGGTCGGCGGGCCGCGGGCCCGGGACGTGGGTCAGGGCGAGGCGGGCGCGCTGGGCCAGCTGGGCGACGGCGTCGGCGAGCGGGCGGGCGCCGAGGTGGTCGGCGACGGCGTGGGCCAGGCGCAGCAGCTCCGTCGCGCGGTCGCGTTCGTCGGCACGGTCGCGTTCGTCGTCGCCGCCGGCCACCAGCAGGGCCTCGGCCAGGCGGTGGCGGGCTCGGGCGAGGTCGTAGGGGCGGTCCAGGCGTTCGAGTTCGGTGACCACCTCCGACCAGGTGTCGACGGTGTCGCGGCCCTCGGCGCGGGCGAGTTCGGCGCGTACCCACTTCTCGTGGGCGAGCCAGAGCGGGAAGTCGGTGGTGGCCGTCTTGGCGGCTTCACGGAGGCGTTCGAGGACGGCGGCGCGGCCCTCGGTGGCGGCGGGCAGGGCGCGGGCGTCGGCCTCGGCGGTGGCGGCGGCCAGGAGCAGCGGCCAGCCGTACTGCTGGGTGCCGGGCGGCATGCCGGAGTCCAGGGCGCGGACCAGCTCGGCGCGGGCGTCGCGGATACGGCCCTCGGCGGCGGCGACGCCGATCTCGATGCGGGAGAGGAGGAGCGTGTGCTGGGGCATGGGGTCGTGCGTGCCCAAGTAGCCGTGGGCGGCGGCCAGTTGGCGGGCCGCTTCGGGCAGGTCGCCCCGGCCGAGGGCGATATGGGCCAGGCAGACGGCACCGCTGCCCTGGGGTTTGACGTTGACTCCGACGCGCAGGGCGGACGCGGCGGCGTCGGTGGCCTCGTCCCAGCGGCCCAGGGTGTACAGGGCTTCCGAGAGGTTGGCCCACACCCAGGACTCGGAGTCCAGCTGGCCGAACTTCCGGGTGTAGGCGAGGCCTTCCTGGAGGAGGGACACGGCTTCCCGGGTGCGGCCGACGGCGTCGAGTTCGGAGGGGAGGTTGACGTAGGCGCGGCCCGCGACGTGGGCGATGCCTTCCGCCAGCGCCTGTTCCTTGACCTCCTGCATCTCGGCGAGGCCCGCCTCGACGGAGCCGGAGTCGACCATGAGGCCGCCGAGGGTGAGGCGGGCGTTGAGCTCGATCTCGCGGGCGCCGACCATGCGCGCGTACTCGACGGCGCGCTCGGCGGCGACGAGGGCGTCGGGGCCGGGCTCGTGGAGCATGGACCAGTTGGCCGCGTTGGCGAGGACGTCGGCGTGCACCTCGGACGGCGGCAGGCCGCGGACCAGGTCCTGGGCGGTGCCCAGTTCCTGCCAGCCGTCGCCGCGGGCCTGGGCCTGCACCAGCCGGGAGCGCTGGACCCAGAACCAGGCGGCGCGCAGCGGGTCGCCCTCGTCCTCCAGCAGGTGCAGCGCCCGCTTGGTGATCTTCAGGGCGCGTTCGCGTTCCCCGCAGAGCCGGCCGGCGACGGCGGCCTCGGCCATCAGGTCGAGGTAGCCCAGGGGTGTGGTGGCGGGGTCGCAGCCGCAGGGAGGGTAGATCTCGGTGTAGTCGACCGGGCGCAGCTCGGCGCGGATGTCCTCGGGGGCGGTGTCCCACAGCTCCATCGCCCGCTCCAGGAGCCGCAGTTGCTCGCTGTAGGCGTGCCGGCGGCGGGCCTCGACGGAGGCGTCCAGGACGGCGGGCAGGGCCTTGGCGGCGTTGTGGGAGTGGTACCAGTAGCTGGCCAGGCGCATCACGCGCTCGTCGGCGGGGACGAGTGTGCGGTCGGCCTCCAGGGCTTCGGCGTAGCGGCGGTTGAGGCGGGAGCGTTCGCCGGGCAGCAGGTCGTCGCCGACGGCCTCGCGGACCAGGGAGTGGCGGAAGCGGTAGCCGTCGCCGGCCGGGGTGGCGAGCAGGATGTTGGCGTTCACGGCGGACCGCAGCGCCTCGATGAGGTCGTCCTCGGCGAGCCGGGAGACGGCGGCGAGCAGCCGGTACTCGACGGTGGAGCCGCCCTCGGCGACGATCCGGGCGACCCGCTGGGCGCTCTCGGGCAGGCCCTCGACGCGGACCAGGAGGAGGTCGCGGAGGGTGTCGGTGAGACCGGTGCAGCAGCCCTCGTGGGCGGCGACGGCGAGTTCCTCGACGAAGAAGGCGTTGCCGTCGGAGCGTTCGAAGATCTCGTCGACCTGGGCGGGGTCGGGTTCGGCGGCGCGGATGCCGGCGATCTGGCGGGCGACCTCGGCGCGGTTGAAGCGGCTCAGGTCCAGGCGGCGGACGGTGCGCAGGCGGTCGAGTTCGGCGAGCAGGGGGCGCAGCGGGTGGCGGCGGTGGATGTCGTCGGCGCGGTAGGTGGCCAGGACGACGAGGCGGCCGGTGCGCAGGGTGCGGAAGAGGTAGGCCAGGAGGTGGCGGGTGGAGGCGTCGGCCCAGTGCAGGTCCTCCAGGGCGACGACGACGGTGCGGTCGGCGGCGACGCGCTCCAGGACGCGGGCGGTGAGTTCGAAGAGACGGGCCATGCCCTCCTCGTCGTGCCGGCCGGCGCCTCGGGCGGTGACCGCCTCGCCCAGTTCGGGCAGCAGCCGGTTGAGCTCCTCCTCCTGGCCCGCGGCCGCGGCGGCGAGTTCGTCGGGCAGTTCGCGGCGCAGGGCGCGCAGGGCGGTGGAGAAGGGGGCGAAGGGCAGTCCGTCGGCGCCGATCTCGACGCAGCCGCCGAGCGCGACGACGGCTCCCCGGCGGCAGGCCGCGGTGGCGAACTCCTCGACGAGGCGCGTCTTGCCGACGCCTGCCTCCCCGGCGAGCAGCAGGGCCTGTGGCTCGCCCGCGGCGGCACGGGTGAGCGCGTCGTTCAACGTGTCCAGCTCTTCGGTACGGCCGACGAACACCGGACTGACGGACTTGGTCTCCACGAGCCCGAGCATCGCACGGGGGTACGACAACAGGGCACCTGTTTTCGGTGTGGGGCCAGGGGTACGCGCGGCAGCGGCCTCCCGGAGAACGACGGTGTTCTCCGGGAGGCCGCTGCCCGAGGCTCGGCGGGGATCCCCTCGAAGGAGATCCGGAGCGCGGCCGTCCCCCGTGCGGCCGCGCTCACCGGGCCCCGCGTTCACGCGGCGCGGGATCGTAGCCGCCGGACGAGGGGGGTATGGCTCTCGTCCTCGGCGCGGGCCTCGCGGCGGGCGGCGCGACGGGCGCGGACGGCCTCGCGGACCAGGCGCTCGTGCTCGGCCTGGCGGAGCAGTTCGGCGGACCGGGCCTGCTGGAACTCGTACTCGTACATGGTGTGTCCCTTGTGAGAGGCGGTTTCGGGCTTCGCTTTGTGCGATGCCTCAACCTTCGTCTCCAAGGGGGGTGTGCCACATCGGGAGAGTTCCGCATCTTCGGCGGCCCCGGGGGCCTTAGACGCGCAGGAGGGGCCTCAGGAGCTCCGTAAGGTGCTTACGGATTCCCTAAGACCCCTCAGGACCTGCGGTGATTCAGCTCGCGGAGGGCAGACCCAGCAGGACGTCGGTGTACTTGAGGACCGCCAGGAGCAGTCCGACGACGCCGAGCACGACGCCCGCCCAGGAGACGGACTTGATCCACACCGGCTGCGGCTTGCCCGGGGTGCCGAACGCGGGGCGCACCAGCACCACGGCGCCGACGATCAGGGCGAGCAGCGCGAAGATGCCGGCCCACAGGGCGCTGGCCTTCCACGCGTCGCCGTACACCTCCTTGATCTGGGTGGCGACACTCGCCGTCGAGGAGGTGCCCAGCTGGCCCACGAGGGTCTCGCGCGCGGCGGCCACGGTGCCGATCCAGCCGCCGGTCAGTGAGACCAGGCCGAGCACGGCGGACACGACGGCGGCCGCACCCTGGGCGATGCCGGAGGGCGACGCCTCCTCGGCAAGGACGATCTCGTCCAGCTCGTCGTCCGTGAGGTCGGCGTCGTCGGCCGCCTCGTCGTCGGACCCGATGATCTCCGTGGTTCCGACGACCTCCGTGGAGTCGTCGGCCTTCACGGTCTCGTTGTCCTCGGCCTTGGTGACGTCGACCGCCTCCTCGTCGCGCTTTGCTTCGGTGGCCTCGTTCGCGGCCTCGTCAACTGTCTTGATTCCCATGCCTCGCACCGTACGGACGCAGTCTGAGAAGTCTCTTAATGATCGTCAACGCTTCTTGACGACCAACGAGACCCCTATCGGTCGGCGGCACTCGCGCGTGCTTCACGCCACTCGGGGGCGAGGATCGACCACACCTCCAGGTCGTGCCGCACCCCACCATAGGGGTGCGCCTGGCGATGCACGCCATCGCGGGTCATTCCCAGCCGCCGGGCCACGTTCAGGCTGGGGGTGTTACCTGCCGCGGCGACCCATTCGACCCGGTGGATCCCCCGTTGTTCGACCGCGAAGTCGATCAGTACGCGCATCGCCCGGGTCACCAGTCCGCGCCCGGTGCCGGCGGGCTCCAGCCAGCAGCCGACCTCGCAGTTGCCGTTCTCCGCGTCGAAGTTCAGGAAGAGCACCCCGCCGACCAGCTTCCCCTCCAGCCACAGGCCGTGCAGGGACGCTTTGTCGGCGGCGCGCATGTCGGCGTACCGCTGGAGCATGGCGCGGGCGGAGTCGACGTCCGTGGCCTTGGCCCCGAAGGCGATGAACTGCCCTATGAACTCCCGCCCGCGCTCCAGGTGCGCGAAGAACTCCTCCGCGTGCCACGGCTCCAGCGGCCGCAGCTCCACTCCGTCGTCACCCAGTGATGTCGCGTACATCGAGCTGATCCCCCTCCGCCAGTACGTCCGCCACCTCGGCGTCCGTTGCCGCGGCCAGCCTTTCATGGGCGGCGCGGCACTCGGGCGGCTCGATGCTGACGCGCGGCAGGCGGGCGTCGAGCCAGCGCGGCAGCCACCAGTTGGCGCCGCCGAGCAGGTGCATGAGGGCCGGCACCAGGAGCGTGCGGAGCACGAAGGCGTCGAGGGCGACGGCGGCGGCGAGCGCGATGCCGAACATGGCGATCACGCGGTCGCCGCTGAGCACGAAGGCGAGGAAGACGGAGATCATGATGACCGCGGCGGAGTTGATCACCCGGCTGGTCTCGGCGAGCCCGACGCGTACGGCCCGTCGGTTGTCGCCGGTCTCCAGCCACTCCTCGTACATCCGGCTGACGAGGAAGACCTGGTAGTCCATGGAGAGCCCGAAGAGGACGGACACCATGATCACGGGGAGGAACGGCTCGATCGGGCCGGCCCGGCCGAGGCCCAGCAGCTCGCTCCCCCAGCCCCACTGGAAGATCGCGACGACGACTCCGAAGGCGGCGGCGACCGCGGCGACGTTCATCGCGGCGGCCTTCACGGGGATGCCGATGGAGCGGAAGGCGAGCAGCAGCAGGAGACAGCCCAGGCCGATGACGACGCCGACGAACAGGGGCAGCTTGCCGACGATGACCTCCGCGAAGTCGTCGTAGCCGGCCGTGACGCCGCCGACGCGGATGTCGAGCGAGGTGCCGGTCTCGGCGCGCGGCAGGACCTCGGTGCGCAGCCGGTCGACGAGGTCGCTGGTCCTCTGCGACTGGGGCGCGGAGTCCGGGACGATCGTGAAGTACGCGGTGTCCGCGCCCGAGTTGTACGTCACCGGGGTCACCGAGGCGACGCCGTCGGTGGTGCGGACGGTGGCGTCGAGGTTGTCGAGGGTGAGCTTGTCCTCGGCGCCGTCGACACGAGTCACCAGCGTCAGCGGGCCGTTGACGCCGGGGCCGAAGCCCTCCGCGAGGAGGTCGTAGGCCTGCCGTGTGGTCGACGACTTGGGGTCGTTGCCCTGGTCGGAGGTGCCCAGGTGGAGGGAGAGGGTGGGCAGCGCGAGGACGGTCATGACGGCCAGCGCGACCGCGCCGAGCAGCTTCGGGTGGCGCTCCACGAAGGCCGACCAGCGGGCGGCGAGCCCGGTCGGCAGCTCGGGCTGGGGGCCGTGCTCGGTCAGCCGGCGCCGCTCGCGCCGGCTGAGGGCGCGCATCCCGATGAAGGACAGCAGCGCGGGCAGCAGGGTGACGGAGGCGGCGACCGTCAGCACGACGGTCAACGAGGCGGCGATCGCTACCCCGTTGAGGAAGCTGAGCCGCAGGATCAGCATCCCGAGCAGGGCTATGCAAACGGTGGCACCCGCGAAGACCACGGCCCGTCCGGTGGTGGTGACGGCGTTGACGGCCGCCTCGGCGACGGTGAGCCCGCGTTTCAGCCCGCGCCGGTGCCGGGTGACGATGAACAGGGCGTAGTCGATGCCGACGCCGAGCCCGATCAGCATGCCGAGCATGGGCGCGAAGTCGGCGACGGTCATGCCGTGTCCGAGCAGCGCGATCGCGGCGTACGCGGTGCCGACCCCGACCAGCGCGGTCGCGATCGGCAGCAGCGAGGCGGCGAGGGAGCCGAAGGCGAGGAACAGCACGACCGCGGCGACGACCACGCCGACCACCTCGGCGAGATGTCCGCCGGCCGACTCGGTCAGCGCGACGGCGCTGCCGCCCAGCTCCACCTGGAGGCCGTCGGCCTCGGCTGCCTCGGCGGTGCGGACGACCGCCGCGGCCTGGGCGCTGTCGATGTCCTCGGCCCGGTCGGCGAAGGTGACCGTGGCGTACGCGGTGTGCCCGTCCGCGCTGATCCGGGCGGCGCCCTGGTCGCCGTAGGGACCGGCCACGGAGGCGACTCCGGGCAGCTCCGCGATCGCGTCCAGGGTCTCGGTCATGGTCTGTTCGACGTCGGCGGAGCGGACGGTGCCGGACGAGGTGTGCCAGACAACGGTGTCGCTGTCGCCGCCGAGACCCGGGAACCCCTCCCGCAGCAGCTCGGTGGCGCGGCCCGACTCGGTGCCGGGGACCTCGTAGTCGTTCGAGTACGCCGAGCCCGCGACGGCGGCGGCCGCGGTGACCCCGCCGAAGGCCAGGAGCCACAGCACGACGGCGACGAGGCGGTGCCGAACACACCAACGTGCAAGGGCTGCCACGAACATGCTCCCGGGGGGTTATTTGTGGATCTTTGACCGGGAACAGTCGTTCAGTACATGAACGGCCCGCAAAGAACGCATGAGCAATGCGTGGACCACTCTTGCAGTCAGAAGTGATCGTTTACGCCGTTCGTGCGCTTATTCACAGGAGTGGGAGCCAGATCACAGGACAGTAACGGGAACTCTGTCACCTCAGTCGAACTGGTCCCCCAGCGCCATCACCATGGCCCCGACGACCAGCAGCCACAGCGCCCGTCTGGTGCGGCCCCGGGAGCCCAGGACCGAGGCGAGCGCACAGACCGCGGCCCCGAAGGCGTAGGCGGCCGGCACGACCGTGGGCGCGGATCCGGTACCGCGGAGCACGGCGGCGGCGAGCCCGGCCAGGGCGAGCAGCGCCCCGGTCCCGGCCGACGTCCAGCGGGCCCGTCGCGCGTCCCCGGCCGGATCCTCGACGTCGTCGACGTCAGGTATCTCGGAATCGGCGCGTGCGTTCATGGCGGGCGAGCGTAGCGCGTCCGCCTGGGAAAGCGGCTGCGGTGCGACCCCGGCACCTGCTAGCTTCCGCTGGTCAGACGTCCCCGGCCCCACGCCGACGACCGAAGCGGGTGCATTTTTTGAAGGTCCGATCGAGCTCCTGAGCACGCCTTCCACTACGAAGATCCCAAGGAGCCCGTTCACCGATGTCCGACACCTCCACGTCCGACACCACCTCCAGGACCTCGCCCGACCCGCTCACCGACCGCCTGACGCACCCGAGTTACCCGCGCAGCAGCCGCTACGACGCCCGCTGGACCGTCGAGAACCAGATGGGCCCCCACGCCCTGTGGCTGCTGGAGTGGCTGGCCCCCGCCCTCGGTCTGGACGGCCTGCGCCCCTGCGCGCGCGTCCTCGACCTGGGCTGCGGCCGGGCGATGACGTCGGTCTTCCTGGCCCGGGAGTTCCACGCCCAGGTCACCGCGGCCGACCTGTGGATCGATCCCGACGACAACGCCCGGCGGATCGCCGAGGCCGGGTTCGCCGACCATGTGCTGCCCGTGCGCGCCGAGGCGCACGACCTGCCGTTCGCCGAGGGCAGCTTCGACGCGATCGTGAGCGTCGACGCGTACCAGTACTTCGGTACGAACGACCTCTATCTGCCCACGCTGACCCGGCTGTTGAAGCCCGGCGGGCGGATCGGGATCGTCGTACCCGCGCTGCGCGAGGAGCTTGCGGGCGCCGAGCCGCCCGAGCACCTCAAGGCGCACTGGGACCCCGGCTTCTGGGCGTTCCACACCCCCGACTGGTGGCGGCGCCACTGGACGCGCAGTGGGGCCGTGGAGGTCGAGGCGGCCGACTGGCTGGAGGACGGCTGGCGCGACTGGCTGCTGTGGAGCGAGGTCTGCGCCGAGGAGAGCCCCGACGAGAACATGGCGCGCATGGCGCGTGAGTCGGTGGAGCTGGTGAAGGCCGACCAGGGTCAACTGCTCGGATTCGCGCGGATCGTGGGCCGCCGCAGCTAGCCCGAACACGCGATACGGCCCCGCAGGACATGTCCTGCGGGGCCGTATCCGGCGTGGCTGCTCAGCCCTCGCTGACGCCCAGCTGCTCCAGGATCAGTTCCTTGACGCGGGCCGCGTCGGCCTGACCGCGGGTCGCCTTCATGACCGCGCCGACCAGGGCGCCGGCCGCGGCCACCTTGCCCTTGCGGATCTTGTCGGCGATGCCCGGGTTGCCGGCGATGGCCTCCTGGACGGCGGTGGTGAGGGCGCCGTCGTCGGAGACGACCTTCAGGCCACGCTTGTCGACGACCTCGTCCGGGGTGCCCTCGCCCGCGAGAACGCCTTCGATGACCTGGCGGGCCAGCTTGTCGTTCAGATCACCGGAGTTGACCAGCGCGGTGACCCGGGCGACCTGCTCCGGCGTGATGGCCAGGTCGTCGAGCGGGGTGCCCGACTCGTTGGCACTGCGGGCCAGTTCGCCCATCCACCACTTGCGCGCGGAGGTCGCGTCGGAGCCTGCGTCGATCGTGGCGACGATCGGGTCCAGCGCACCGGCGTTGATGATGGACTGCATGTCGAAGGCCGAGATACCCCACTCGGCCAGCAGCCGGTTGCGGCGGGCCAGCGGCAGCTCGGGCAGTCCGGCGCGGATCTCCTCGACCCACTCGCGCGAGGGGGCCACCGGCACCAGGTCCGGCTCGGGGAAGTACCGGTAGTCCTCGGCCTCCTCCTTCACGCGGCCCGAGGTCGTGGACCCCGTGTCCTCGTGGAAGTGCCGGGTCTCCTGGATGATCGTGCCGCCCGAGTTCAGCACCGCGGCATGGCGCTGGATCTCGAAGCGGGCCGCCCGCTCCACGGAACGCAGCGAGTTGACGTTCTTCGTCTCGCTGCGCGTGCCGAACTTCTCGCGGCCGTGCGGGCGCAGCGACAGGTTCACGTCGCAGCGCATCTGGCCCTGCTCCATGCGGGCCTCGGAGACTCCGAGCGCCTTGATGAGCTCGCGCAGCTCGGCGACGTACGCCTTGGCGACCTCCGGAGCACGCTCGCCGGCGCCCTCGATCGGCTTGGTGACGATCTCGATGAGCGGGATGCCGGCGCGGTTGTAGTCGAGCAGCGAGTGCGAGGCGCCGTGGATACGGCCCGTCGCGCCGCCGACGTGCAGCGACTTGCCGGTGTCCTCCTCCATGTGGGCGCGCTCGATCTCCACGCGGAAGGTCTCGCCGTCCTCCAGCTGCACGTCGAGGTAGCCGTTGAAGGCGATCGGCTCGTCGTACTGGGAGGTCTGGAAGTTCTTCGGCATGTCCGGATAGAAGTAGTTCTTCCGGGCGAAGCGGCACCACTCGGCGATCTCGCAGTTCAGCGCGAGACCGATCTTGATCGCCGACTCGATGCCGATCGCGTTGACGACCGGGAGCGCGCCGGGCATGCCGAGGCAGGTCGGGCAGGTCTGCGAGTTGGGCTCGGCGCCCAGCTCGGTCGAACACCCGCAGAACATCTTGGTCTTGGTGCCGAGTTCGACATGGACCTCAAGGCCCATGACGGGGTCGTATGTCGCCAGGGCGTCCTCGTACGACACCAACTCGTCGGTCGTGGTGGTCACGGTGAAACTTCCCTCTCAGCCCAGCAGGACGTCGTCGTCGCCCAGCCGCTTCAGCTCGCGGTAGAGGATGGCGAGGCCGGTGACGATGGCGGCGGCGGATACGGCGGCGTCGACGAGCCTCAGGAAGTCGCCGTCCTCGCGGGCGAGCCTGGCCTGCTTGGCGACGCTGAGCGCACCGAAGGCGGTGCTGCCGAGCGACACGTAGAGCCCGGTCTTCGACTTCTTGAAGTTCTTGGCCTTCTTTGCCATGGCACTCACAGCGACGGAGCCTCCTCGATCAGCGGGTGACCCCACCTTTCCACGAAGGCGGCCTCCACAGCGGCGCCGACCTTGTAAAGGCGGTCGTCCTTCAGCGCCGGGGCGATGATCTGCAGCCCGACCGGGAGGTTGTCCTCCGGGGCGAGACCGCAGGGCAGCGACATGGCCGAGTTGCCCGCGAGGTTGGTCGGGATGGTGCACAGGTCGGCCAGGTACATCGCCATCGGGTCGTCGGCGCGCTCGCCGATCGCGAAGGCGGTGGTGGGCGTCGTGGGCGACACGATCACGTCGACCTGCTCGAAGGCCTTCTCGAAGTCCCGCGTGATGAGCGTGCGGACCTTCTGCGCCGAGCCGTAGTAGGCGTCGTAGTAGCCGCTCGACAGCGCGTACGTGCCGAGCATGATGCGCCGCTTGACCTCGGGGCCGAAGCCCGCCTCACGGGTGAGGGAGGTGACCTCCTCGGCCGAGTGGGTGCCGTCGTCGCCGGTCCGCAGGCCGTAGCGCAGGCCGTCGAAGCGGGCGAGGTTGGAGGAGCACTCGGACGGCGCGATGAGGTAGTACGCCGACAGGGCGAGGTCGAAGGACGGGCAGTCCAGCTCGACGATCTCGGCGCCCAGCTCCTTGAGGAGGGCGACGGACTCGTCGAAGCGCTGGATGACGCCGGCCTGGTAGCCCTCGCCGCGGAACTGCTTGACGACGCCGACCCGCATGCCCTCGACGCTGCCGTTGCGGGCGGCCTCGACGACCGGCGGGACCGGGGCGTCGATCGAGGTGGAGTCGAGCGGGTCGTGTCCGGCGATGACCTCGTGCAGCAGCGCCGCGTCCAGGACCGTACGGGCGCACGGGCCGCCCTGGTCCAGGGAGCTGGAGAAGGCGACCATGCCGTAGCGCGAGACGGCCCCGTACGTCGGCTTCACGCCGACCGTGCCGGTGACGGAGGCCGGCTGGCGGATGGAGCCGCCGGTGTCGGTGCCGATGGCGAGGGGCGCCTGGAAGGAGGCGAGCGCGGCGGACGAGCCACCGCCGGAGCCGCCGGGGATCTTGGTGAGGTCCCACGGGTTGCCGGTCGGCCCGTACGCGCTGTTCTCGGTGGAGGACCCCATGGCGAACTCGTCCATGTTGGTCTTGCCGAGGATGACCACGTCGGCGGCCTTCAGCCGCTTGGTGACCGTCGCGTCGTACGGCGGGATCCAGCCTTCGAGGATCTTGGAGCCGACGGTCGTCGGAATGCCCTCGGTGGTGAAGATGTCCTTGAGCGCGAGCGGGACGCCGGCGAGGGGGCCGAGCTGCTCGCCCCTGGCCCGCTTCGCGTCGACGGCACGGGCCTGCGCGAGGGCGCCCTCGCGGTCGACGTGCAGGAAGGCGTGCACCTTCGCGTCGACCTCCTCGATACGGGCGAGGTGGGCCTCGGTGACCTCGACGGCCGTGAGCACGCCGGACGCGATGTTCGCGGCGGTCTCGGCAGCGGTGAGCCGGATGATGCTGCTGTGGTCCGTCATGGTGATTAGTCCTCCCCCAGGATCTGCGGCACCTTGAAACGCTGCTGCTCCTGGGCCGGGGCGCCGGACAGCGCCTGCTCGGGGGTGAGCGACGGACGGACCTCGTCCGCCCGCATGACGTTCGTCAGCGGGAGCGGGTGCGAGGTCGGCGGTACGTCTTGGTCGGCGACCTCGCTGACGCGGGCGACCGCGCCGATGATGTCGTCCAGCTGTCCCGCGAAGTGGTCGAGCTCTTCGGGCTTCAGCTCCAGACGCGCCAGCCGGGCGAGGTGGGCGACCTCCTCGCGCGTGATGCCAGGCATGCGGCGTTCCTCTGGGGTGAGTGCGTGTGGTTTGCGGCCAATCCTATGGGGCGCGAGCCCATGGCCGTTAAACGGTTTACCCGGGCCGTACACACGGACGAGTCTCAGCCGATCTCGGACGGCACGGCAGGCAGGGGTGGGTCAGGTGGCCGGCCGCCGGGAAGGGGCCTGTGCCGCAGCCGTCACGCGTCCCTCGCCGCGGCCCGCGTCACTCGTCGGTCGCCGCCGCCGGCAGCGCCGCGCGCGGCCGCTGCCAGCCCCTTGAACCCCTTGCCAGCAGCCACGCCGTCGCCTCCTCGGGCGGCATCGCCGCGGCCACCAGCCAGCCCTGTACGGCGTCGCAGCCCAGATCGCGCAGCCGCTCCCAGGTCTCGTCGTCCTCCACGCCCTCGGCGACGACCAGCAGCCCGAGCGAGTGCGCGAGGTCGACCGTGCAGCGCACGATCTCCGCGTCCTCGGTGTCGACAGCCAGCCGGGCCACGAACGAGCGGTCGATCTTCAGCTCGCTCACCGGGAGCCGGCGCAGGTGCACCAGCGAGGAGTAGCCGGTGCCGAAGTCGTCCAGGGACATCTTCACGCCGTGCCCGGTCAGACCGGCGAGGGTGTCGGCGGCCCGCTGCGGGTCCTCCAGCAGGACGTGTTCGGTTATCTCCAGTTGGAGCGCACCCGCCGGGACCCCGTGCCGGGCAAGGCGTGCGGCGACCGATCCCGCGAAGCCGGGCGTGTGGACGTCGCGCGGCGAGACGTTGACCGCCACCGGCACGTACAGCCCCTGCGCCCGCCAGCGGGCCACCTGCGCGAGCGCCGTGTCCAGCACGTACTCCGTGAGATGGGGCATCAGCCCCGACGACTCGGCGATCGCTATGAACTCGTCCGGCGGCACCTTCCCGCGCTCGGGATGCACCCAGCGGACGAGGGCCTCAAGGCCGGCCACCTGACCGTCGAAGCGGACTTTCGGCTGGTAGTGCAGCTGCACCTCGTGCGCGTCCAGGGCACGGCGCAGATCGCCCAGCAGCCCGAGCCGGTCCGGGGTGTTGGAGTCCCGCTTGGACTCGTAGACCTCTACGCCCGTCCGGTCCCGCTTCGCCTGGTACATCGCCACGTCCGCCCGGCGCAGCAGCCCCTCGGCGTCCAGCGCGTGGTCGGGGAAGACGGCGACGCCCGCGCTGGCCTCCAGGACGAGGGTGAGCCCGTCGAGGTCGAGCGGGGAGGAGAGGGCGGCCACCAGGTTGCGGGCGACGCGGGTCGCGGAGGTCGTGGAGTCGGCGACCGGCAGGAGGACGGCGAACTCGTCGCCGCCGAGCCGGGCGGCCTCCGCGCCGCGGGGCAGCGCCACCCGCAGCCGGTCCGCTATCTGCAACAGCAGCCGGTCACCGGCGAGATGGCCCAGGGTGTCGTTGACGGACCGGAAGCGGTCCAGGTCGATCAGCATCAGGGCGGCGCGGGCGCCGATGCGCTCGGCGTCGTCCAGCGCGGTCCAGATGCGCTCCAGGAGCCACTGGCGGTTGGGCAGTCCGGTCAGTGGGTCGCGCAGCTGCTCCTCGGCCCGGGCGCGGGCTATCCACAGAGTGGAGTCGAGGGCGATCAGCGGGATGGCGAAGAGCGGCAGCAGTATCGGCTGGGCGGCGGCGACCACGCAGATCAGCGGAGCGATGCCGAGCAGCGCGACCGCGACCAGGCCCTGTCTGACCAGGGCGGTGCGGGCGACGGTGGGCAGTCCGCCGTGGTGCGGGGCGTGCAAATACCAGAGCAGGACGCGGGTGACGAGGAGGTAGGCGGCGGCGACCAGCACCACTTGGGGGGCGGTGTAGACCGTCCAGGTCTCCGGGTTCCAGGGCCGCTCCACGGACGGCACCCGTCCGAAGGCGCTGAGCACGAGCGCGCCGGCGCCGATGCCGAGGATGTCCACCGCGCCGTGCAGCACGCCCTGGCGCCAGCGATTGCGCCGAGCTATGCCGACCAGGACGACGACGGTGAGGCTGACCATGCCGGCCGGCACCCAGCCGTACAGCATCAGGACGGCGAGGGTCAGGGCGGCGCCGGAGCCGGTGCCGCCCCACCAGCGGGCGCGGCCGAGCATGACCAGGTGGCCGACGATGATGCCGGTGAGCACCGCCAGGGCCCAGCCGACGGTGCCGGACGGGAAGAGCGCGTGCTCGTCGGTGAACGCCCGGTAGAAGCCGGCGCCGAGGACGAAGGCTGCGACCCCGACGACCGCTGCGGGCAATGCGGGCCAGGACAGCTGGCGTTCGGCTTCGGGGTCCTGCAGCGCTGAGGGGTGGCCGGTGCCGAGCGGGGAGGTGCCGTGCCCGTCGGGGACGGTGAACTGTCCGCCGGCCCGCCCTTCCACGCCGGGACGCGCCGAGGACCGTCCGCCCAGGCGGCTCCCCCGCCAGACGCCGCTGGTCAGGCGTCGGCGCAGCCGTGAGTCCGGGGCGGCGCTCTCGGTCGGTTCCATTCCCGTCCCTCTCACAGCCGGCGGTGCCCACGCCACGCGGTCCGCTGCCCGACATCCATCAGCGAATCCGCGTCGGAAAACCCTTCCCCTTGCTCACCAGGAGCACGAGGTTGCCCCGACCGCAGCTGGGCACGGCAGGCGCACATCTCAACAGTAGGCCGCAGAAGGCTTCCACGGGCAGCGGTCGACGACGGTTGCCCGAATGCGACCCGGCCACCCGTATGCATCTGGTATGCGCCGATCGGGTGGCCTTCAACCGCTACTCCTCGATGGGAAGCGCGACTTCGGCCGCCGCTTCGGGCCCCTGTTCCAGCAGGACGGTGAAGCCGTCCTCGTTCAGAACGGGGACCTTGAGCTGCATCGCCTTGTCGTACTTCGAACCTGGATTGTCACCCACAACCACGAAAGACGTCTTCTTCGAAACAGAACCGGTCACTTTCGCTCCGCGATCCTGCAGTGCCTCCTTGGCGCCGTCCCGGGTGAAGTGGTCGAGGGTGCCGGTGACCACGACCGTCATTCCTTCGAGCGGACGCGGCCCCTCGTCCTCGTCGGAGCCCTCCTCCTCCATGCGGACGCCGGCGGCCTTCCACTTGCGGAGGATCTCCTGGTGCCAGTCCTCGGCGAACCACTCCTTGAGGGAGGCGGCGATGATCGGGCCGACGCCGTCGGTGTTCGACAGCTCCTCCTCGGTGGCCTGCTCGATGCGGTCGATCGAGCGGAAGTTGCGCGCCAGCGCCTCCGCGGCGACCGGGCCGACGTGCCGGATCGACAGGCCGGTGAGAACGCGGGCGAGCGGGCGCTCCTTGGCCGCCGCGATGGTCTCCAGCATCGCGGCGGCGTTCTTCTTCAGCTCGCCCTGCTGGTTGGCGAAGACCGTGGCGATCTTCTCCTCGCCGGTCTTCGGGTCGCGCTTGGGCAGCCCGCTGTCCTGGTCGAGGACGTACGCCTTGATGGGCAGCAGTTGCTCGACGGTGAGGTCGAACAGGTCGCCCTCGTCGGTCAGCGGCGGGTCCTTCGGCTCCAGCGGGTTGGTGAGGGCCGCGGCGGCGACGTAACCGAAGTGGTCGATGTCGAGCGCCTTGCGGCCGGCGAGGTAGAAGACCCGCTCTCTCAACTGGGCCGGGCAGGCACGGGCGTTCGGGCAGCGCAGATCGATGTCGCCCTCCTTCATCGGCCGCAGTGCCGTGCCGCACTCGGGGCACTCGGCCGGCATCACGAACTCCCGCTCGCTGCCGTCGCGCAGGTCGACGACCGGGCCGAGGATCTCCGGGATGACCTCACCGGCCTTGCGCAGCACCACCGTGTCGCCGATGAGGACGCCCTTGGCCTTGACCACGTCCTGGTTGTGCAGGGTGGCGAACTCGACCTCCGAGCCGGCCACCGTCACCGGCTCGACCTGGGCGTAGGGCGTGACCCGGCCCGTACGGCCCACGCCGACGCGGATGTTGATGAGCTTGGTGTTGACCTCCTCGGGCGCGTACTTGTACGCGATCGCCCAGCGCGGCGCGCGCGAGGTCGAGCCGAGGCGGCCCTGGAGCGGGATCTCGTCGAGCTTGACGACCACACCGTCGATCTCGTGCTCGACGGAGTGCCGGTTCTCGCCGTAGTACGCGATGAACTCCCGTACGCCGTCGAGTCCTTCGACCACCTTGTTGTGCGGGGAGGTGGGCAGGCCCCAGGTCTTGAGCAGGTCGTAGGCCTGGGAGAGGCGGGTGAGGCCGTCGAAGCCCTCCAGGACGCCGATGCCGTGCACGACCATGTGCAGGGGGCGGGTGGCGGTGACGCGCGGGTCCTTCTGGCGCAGGGAACCGGCCGCCGCGTTACGGGGGTTGGCGAAGGGCTTGTCGCCGGCCTCGACCAGGCGGGCGTTGAGCTCCTCGAACTTCTCCATCGGGAAGTAGACCTCGCCGCGGATCTCCACCACGTCCGGGACCCGGTCGCCGTGCAGCCGGTCCGGGATCTCGGCGATCGTCCGGACGTTGGGCGTGATGTCCTCGCCCGTGCGCCCGTCGCCGCGTGTCGCCGCGCGGGTGAGACGGCCGTGCTCGTAGGTGAGGTTGACGGCGAGGCCGTCGACCTTCAGCTCGCACAGCAGGTGGTAGTCGGTCGTGCCGACGTCCTTGGCGACGCGCTCGCCCCAGGCGGCCAACTCCTCGTCGCTGAAGGCGTTGTCGAGGGAGAGCATGCGGGAGCGGTGCACGACCGACGTGAACTCGGTCTCGTAGGCCCCCGCGACCTTCTGCGTCGGCGAGTCCGGCGTCCGCAGCTCCGGGTACTCCTCCTCCAACGCCTCAAGGGAGCGCAGGAGTTGGTCGAACTCCGCGTCGCTGACGACCGGGGCGTCGTTCACGTAGTACCGGAAGCGGTGCTCCTCGATCTGCTCAGCGAGTTGCGCGTGCTTCTCCCGTGCCTGCGCGGGCACCGTCGTCCCCGCCTGCTTGTCGCCGGCCACCGTGTTGCCTCCCGTTACTCAGGGTTGTCCGCGAGGGATCTCGCCGCCTGGACGCAGTGGGCGAGCGCCTTGCGCGCGTACTCCGGGGAAGCGCCCGCGAGCCCGCACGCGGGCGTCACCGTGACCGACTCCGCGAGAAGCCCCGGAGACAGCCCCAGCCTGCGCCACAACGTCCTGACACCCATGACGCTACCGGCCGGGTCCGACAATCGGGCGTCCGTGCCCGGCACGACACCGGCGAAGAGCCGGCTGCCCGCTTCCACCGCCTCACCGATCACGTCGTCGTCACGCTCGGTGAGAAGCGAGAGGTCGAAGGAGACGGCCGCCGCGCCCGCCCGGCGCAGCAGCGCGAACGGGACGTCGGGGGCGCAGGAGTGGATCACGACGGGCCCGTCGGCGTGCACGCCGACGACATCGCGGAGGGTGGACTCGACGAGCTGGCGGTCCGCGGCACGGTGGGTGCGGTAGCCGCTGGCGGACCGGACCTGGCCGCGCAGGACGGCGGTGATCGAGGGCTCGTCGAGCTGGAGGGTCACCTGGGCGCCGGGGATTCGGCGCCCGACCTCCTCCAGGTGTGACCGCAGGCCCTCGGCGAGCGAGGCGGCGAGGTCGCGGCAGGCGCCCGGGTCGGAGAGCACGGCCTCGCCGTTGCGCAGCTCCAGCGCGGCGGCCAGCGTCCAGGGGCCGACGGCCTGCACCTTCAGCGGGCCCTCGTACCCCTGGGTGAACTCCTCCAGGGCGTCGAGGTCTTCGCCTAGCCAGGACTGGGCGCGCTTGGTGTCCCGGCCGGGGCGGTCCCCGAGCCGCCAGCCGCTGGGTTCCACTCGTGCGTACAGCTCGACGAGCAGTCCTGCGGTCCGCCCGATCATGTCGGCGCCGGGGCCGCGGGCGGGCAGCTCGGCGAGGAACGGGAAGTCGTCCAGGGACCCGGTGACGGTCTTGGCGGCCTCGCGCGCGTCCCCGCCCGGCATCGAACCGACGCCGGTGGCCGCACCGAACATGAACTGGCTGTTTTGACTCACCTGCGAAGACTACGGAATCCCGGTGGGCCCGCGGAATCGGTCGGTGCCGGTCAGTGCCCCGGGCGCACCGTCAGGTCGTTGATCTCCGCGTCCCCGGGCAGGTCGAGGGCGGTCAGGATCGTCGTCGCCACCGACTCCGGGTCGATCCACTGCGCGGCGTCGTACTCCTTGCCCTCCTGCTGGTGCACCTTGGCCTGCATCGGGCTCGCCGTGCGGCCCGGGTAGACGGAGGTGACCCGGACGCCGTTGCCATGCTCCTCGTGCCGCAGCGAGTCGGCGAGGGCCTTCAGCCCGTGCTTGGAGGCGGCGTACGCGGACCAGTGGGGGCTCGCGCTCAGGCCCGCGCCGGAGTTGACGAAGACCACCTGGCCGCGGGCGGCGCGGAGTTGGGGCAGGAAGTGGCGGGTCAGCTCGGCGGGCGCGATGAGGTTGACGTTGAGCTGGTGGCGCCAGGACTTGGGCGTGAGGTCGCCGACCGGGCCCAGGTCGACCACGCCGGCGATGTGCAGCAGCGAGTCCACGCGGTCCGGCAGCGTCTGGTGCGAGAAGGCCCAGGACAGCTTGTCGGGGTCGGCCAGATCGCCGACGAGCGTCCGCGCGCCGGGGAACCGTGCTGCCAGTTCCTTCGCCCGGCCGGCGTCGCGCGCGTGCAGCACGAGGTCGTCCCCGCGCGCGTGGAGGCGGCGGGCGACGGCCGCGCCGATGCCGGAGCCCGCTCCGGTGATCACATGGGTAGCCATGCCCGCCATGCTCGCATCACCGCGTGCCGGCCGACTCCTCGAGGTAGGCGAGCGCACCCACCGGCTCCTCGGCGAAGAACACCAGGTCGGTGAGGGGCAGCGGCAGGAAGCCCTCGGCCTCCATGCGGCGGAACTGTTCCTTCAGGCCGTCGTAGAAGCCCGCGGTGTTGAGCAGCACGACCGGCTTGTCGGTGTGCCCGTGCTTCTTCAGCTCCAGGATCTCGGTGGCCTCGTCGAGCGTTCCGGTGCCGCCGACCATGATCACCACGGCGTCGGCCTTCTCCAGGAGCAGCCTCTTGCGCTCGGCGAGGTCCTTCGCGATCACCATCTCGTCGGCGCCCGGGTGCACCATCGCCGCCAGGAAGTGGACGGAGACGCCGACGAGCCGGCCTCCGGCCTCCTTCACACCGTCGGCGACCACCTTCATCAGACCGGTGTCCGAGCCGCCCCACACGAGCGTGTGACCGCCCTTGCCCAGCAGTTTCGCGAACTCGCGCGCGGGGCGCGTGTAGCGGTCGTCGAGGTCGGCGGCGGAGAGGAAGACGCAGATTCGCATTCGGCCACCGTACGCGGGAAGAACCGGGGGTCCGCGAGTGCTTTTCCGGTATGGCCCAAGGACACACGATCACCATCGAGCAGGTCGACCAGCACGTGCGCGTGGTGCACGGCGAGCAGGTCCTGGCGGAGAGCGAGCGGCCGCTCGTACTGCGCGAGACGGGATCCCCGGTGCGGTACTACCTTCCGCCCGAGGACGTACGACTCGACCTGCTCAAGCCCTCCGACACGCACACCTACTGCCCCTTCAAGGGCACCGCGTCCTACTGGTCGCTGCCGGACGCGGCGGACCTGGTGTGGGCGTACCCCGACCCCAAGCCGGATGTGGCCCAGATCAAGGACCACCTGTGCTTCTACGAGGTGGAGGTGGTCTGAGCCCACCGACTCCGTGCCGCGACGGCGGACAGGGCCTGTCCGACGGACAGACCCCTAGGCCGATGCCCCCGCCGTCGCGCGCGTGGTCGTCGCGATCGTCGCCGAGCCCACCACGCGTGTGCCGTCGTACAGGACGATCGCCTGGCCGGGGGCGACGCCGCGGACCGGCTCCGTGAAGGTGACCTCCAGGGTGCCGTCGACCAGCTCGGCGCCGACCTCGGTCTCGCCGCCGTGGGCGCGGAGCTGTGCGGTGTAGGTGCCGGGGCCGGTCGGGGCGGTGCCGCACCAGCGGGGCCTGATCGCGGTGAGGGCGCTGACGTCGAGGGCGGCGGCCGGGCCGACCGTGACCGTGTTGTCCACCGGCGAGATGTCGAGGACGTAGCGCGGCTTGCCGTCGGGCGCCGGGGTGCCGATGCGCAGGCCCTTGCGCTGGCCGATGGTGAAGCCGAACGCGCCCTCGTGCGAGCCGACGACCGCGCCGGACTCGTCGACGATGTCGCCCTCGGCCTTGCCCAGGCGGTTCGCCAGGAAGCCCTGGGTGTCGCCGTCGGCGATGAAACAGATGTCGTGCGAGTCGGGCTTCTTGGCGACCGCGAGGCCGCGGCGCTCGGCCTCGGCGCGGATCTCGCCCTTGGTCGTCAGAGTGTCACCGAGCGGGAAGAGCGCGTGCGCCAACTGCCGGTCGTCCAGCACCCCGAGGACGTAGGACTGGTCCTTGGCCATGTCTGAGGCGCGGTGCAGCTCGCGCGTGCCGTCCGCGTGCACGAGCACCTTCGCGTAGTGGCCGGTGCAGACAGCGTCGAAGCCGAGGGCGAGCGCCTTGTCGAGCAGGGCGGCGAACTTGATCTTCTCGTTGCAGCGCAGACACGGGTTCGGGGTGCGCCCCGCCTCGTACTCGGCGACGAAGTCGTCGACCACGTCCTCACGGAAGCGGTCGGCGAGGTCCCAGACGTAGAACGGGATGCCGATGACGTCGGCGGCACGGCGGGCGTCGCGCGAGTCCTCGATGGTGCAACAGCCCCGCGCGCCCGTGCGGAACGATTGCGGGTTCGCGGAGAGCGCGAGGTGGACGCCGGTCACGTCGTGGCCGGCTTCGGCGGCGCGGGCGGCGGCGACGGCGGAGTCCACGCCGCCGGACATGGCGGCGAGTACACGGAGGGGGCGCTGCGGAATGTCAGTCATAACCCTTCAAGGGTAAGGGGCCGCGGGAACCGGAGCCCGCGAGTATCCGTTGTGGATCACATGGGGGCGAGCGAGAGCGACAAGGACCGGCGCATCGGGCGGCGGGCCCTGCTGGTGGGCGGGGCCGCGGCGGCCGTCGGCACGGCCGTGCTGGCCCGCGGTGAGCTGGCCCACCTGTGGTGGCGGCTGCCGGGGGTCCAGAAGCCGCGGGTCGAGGGCGCGGTGGACTTCAAGGGCGCGCTGTGGGTGGCGGCCTCGTCGGGGAACTTCCGGACGGCGGACCGGCCGGACGACTACGCGATAGACCGGGTGATCATCCATGTCACCCAGGGCAGTTACGCGAGCGCGGTCAAGGTCTTCCAGGACCCGGCCCACCAGGCCGCGGCCCACTACATCGTCCGCCAGGACGGGGACGTCACGCAGATGATCCGCGAGCTGGACGTGGCCTTCCACGCGGGCAACAGGGAGTTCAACGAACGCAGTGTGGGCATCGAGCACGAGGGTTTCGTGGACCGCCCGCAGGACTTCACGGACGCGATGTACGCGGCCTCCGCGCGCCTGACGGCGGGCGTCTGCGGGCGGTACGGGATACCCGTCGACCGGGAGCACGTCATCGGGCACGTGGAGGTGCCGGGCACGGACCACACGGACCCGGGCCCGCACTGGGACTGGGACCGGTACATGGGTCTCGTACGACGGGCCGAACGCGCCTGACCTCCGGTTCCCGCAGTGATGCAATCGTGATGTTGTGCGTGGCCTCCGCGCTTCATGTGTCCGTTGCGTCCCGCCTCCGTGGCGCGAGCTGCGCCGCATCAACTTGGGCTTCTTTCAAGGGAGTTGCGGAAAACCCCGGCTCACGGCTCCGGCACAGGCTGCCTGGTTGCCCCCTAAGTTCGCCCCAGTCCTTACACAGCCCTTAGGTCAAACATCCCCGCCATGACCGACTCCACAGAGCCCAGCACGGGCAGAAGCGACAAGGGCACCCACCGCAAGGCGGGTCAGGCCAAGGGCGAGCACACCAAGAGCGGCAAGGGCCGGGGCGGCAAGGGTCTGCACCGGCGCAAGTTCCTCGGCGGCATGGCGGGCGCCGCCGGCCTCGCGGCGGTCGCGGCGGCCGGCACGACCTTCTCGCTGCTGACCGACGCGAACAAGAACAAGGCGGGCGCGGCCACCAACTCCGCCACCCTGACCATCCCGGACCTCCTGGAGGGCACCACCTCCGGCAGCACCACCACCTTCACCCTGGAGGCCAAGACCGGCACGCACGAGGTGATCTCGGGGGTCACCAGCAGCACGATGGGCTACAACCAGGACTTCCTGGGCCCCACCCTGAAGTGGACCAACGGCGACGAGGTCGTTCTCAACATCACCAACGACATCGGCGAGGACACGACGGTCCACTTCCACGGCGCCCACGTGCCGCCGAAGATGGACGGCGGCCCGCAGGTCGCCTTCGCGGACGGGGAGACCTGGTCGCCCACGTTCACGGTCAAGGACCCGGCGACCACGCTCTGGTACCACCCGCACGCCCTGGGAACCACCGCCAAGCAGGCCGTGCACGGCCTGGCCGGGATGATCATCGTCGAGGACTCCACGGACGCGTCCGCCGCGCTGCCCAGCGACTACGGCGTCGACGACATCCCGCTCATCTTCCAGTCCCTCGCCGTGGACACCGACGGGGACATCAAGTACGAAGCGGTCGGCTACCGGCTGAGCACCACCACGTTCCCCCTCCTGCTCAACGGAACCAACGTGGACGACACCACACTCACCTTCTCCGCCACCAAGACGCGGACCCGGTTCCGCGCCCTGAACGCCTCGCCGTCCGACATCATCACGATCCAGCGCAGCGACGGCGGCACCCTCACGCAGATCAGCACCGACCAGGGCTACCTGACCGAGGCCACGGAGGTGAGCACGATCCGCCTGGTGGCCGGCGCCCGTGCCGAGTTCGTCATGGACCTCAGCGCGGACGCCACCCTGCAGGCCGTGGTCACCACCGGCTGGATCCGTGGCGGCAGCGGCACGTACGACGTCCTCGCGGTGACGGCCGGCGGCACCGACACCCCGGCCGACCTGCCCAGCACTCTCAACACCATCGACCGGTACGACACCGGCGACTTCACCGCCCGGACGATCACCCTGGGCCAGAACGGCGCCACCATGCTGATCAACGGGTCGGCGGGCACGGCCATGGCCGCGATGGCGATGATCAGTACGACGGTCGGCGCGAAGGAGATCTGGACGATCCAGAACGCCACCCAGTTGGAACACTCGTTCCACCTGCACGACGTGCCGTATCAGCTGATCTCCGTCAACGGCGAGGATCCCACCGGCGTCCAACTCGGCTGGTACGACACGTACGAGGTGGTCGGCGGCGGAACCATCAAGATCGCCATGGAGTTCACGGACTTCGCCGACGACACCTATATGTACATGCTCCATTGCCATCTGCTGCAACACGAGGACGAGGGAATGATGGCGTCCCTCATGGTGACGGAGAGCTAGGGAGAGCGGGTCTGTCAGGTCAGTCCGGCGGCGCGGGCACGCTCCACCGCCGGGCCGATCGCCTTGGCCACCGCCTCCACGTCGGCCTCGGTGGAGGTGTGGCCCAGCGAGAAGCGCAGGGTGCCGCGGGCCAGGTCCGGGTCGGTGCCGGTGGCCAGCAGGACGTGGCTGGGCTGGGCGACGCCCGCGGTGCAGGCCGAGCCGGTGGAGCACTCGATGCCCTGGGCGTCCAGCAGCAGGAGCAGGGAGTCGCCCTCGCAACCGGGGAACGTGAAGTGGGCGTTGGCCGGCAGCCGGTCCTGCGGGTCACCGCCGAGGATCGCGTCCGGAACCGCCGTCCGCACCGCCTCGACCAGGCTGTCGCGCAGGGCGCCGATCTCGCGGGTGAACCACTCGTGCTGCTCGGCGGCGAGGCGGCCGGCGACCGCGAAGGAGGCGACCGCGGGGACGTCGAGGGTGCCGGAGCGGACGTGGCGCTCCTGGCCGCCGCCGTGCAGGACGGGGACGGGGGTGTACTCGCGGCCCAGCAGCAGTGCGCCGATGCCGTACGGGCCGCCGATCTTGTGGCCGGAGACCGCCATCGCGGCGAGTCCGGAGGCGGCGAAGTCGACCGGGACCTGGCCGAAGGCCTGGACCGCGTCGGAGTGCAGCGGGACCCCGAACCCCTTTGCCACCTCGGCCAGTTCGCGGACCGGCAGGACGGTCCCGATCTCGTTGTTGGCCCACATCACGGTGGCCAGGGCCACGTCGTCGGGGTCGCGGGCGATCGCCTCGCGCAGTGCCTCGGGGTGGACGCGGCCGTAGGAGTCGACCGGGAGGTACTCGACGGTGGCGCCCTCGTGTTCGCCGAGCCAGTGGACGGCGTCCAGGACGGCGTGGTGCTCGACGGGGCTGGCCAGGACGCGGGTGCGGGCCGGGTCGGCGTCGCGGCGGGCCCAGTACAGGCCCTTCACCGCGAGGTTGTCGGCCTCGGTGCCGCCGGAGGTGAACACCACCTCGCTGGGGCGGGCGCCGAGCGCTTCGGCGAGCGTCTCACGGGCTTCCTCGACCGTGCGGCGGGCCTTGCGGCCGGAGGCGTGGAGGGAGGAGGCGTTGCCGGTGACGCCCAGGTGGGCGGTGAGTGCCTCGACTGCCTCGGGGAGCATCGGGGTGGTCGCGGCGTGGTCGAGGTATGCCATGGTGGACCCGATTCTACGGGGCCCAGGTCCACGTCCCCGGTCACGGTCTCCGGGTTCGCGGTGCGGCCGGGTCCGTCGGCGCCGGCGGCTTTCGGCTGTGCCCTGTCGTCCTCAGGGCCGTCGGCCGAAGTTCACCACGTGGTCCCCCGGCTCACAGGCTCCACGAGATCGTGCTGGACAACTGCATGGCGATCACCAGGACCGCCAGGTCGGCGACGCCCAGGGCGAGTCCGAGGTAGGCGCGGCCACGGCGGGTGGTGCCGCGGCAGAGGGAGACGGCGGCCAGCACGATGGCGATCGGGCCGAGGAAGACGTTCAGAACGAGAAGGCCGAGAAGGCCGAGGATGAAGGACGCGACGGCCATGCCGTCGGCGTCGCGGGGGGCGGTACGCGGGGCGGTGCGGCCGTCGGCCGGTGCGGTGAGTTGCATCGTGCTCAGCTCCTGGAAGTCGGTGGGGACGGTCAGTTGGCCGAGGTCTGACGGCGGCGGCCGTGGCGCTCGCGGAGCGCGAAGATGCCGAGCCAGACGGCGATGCCGGCGGCGACGGCGGCGGACAGGGCCAGCGGTGCGTGGGCCACGGTGCCCAGCACTACACCGAGCAGCATGAGTGCGGCGACGAGGAACAGCATGGGACGGGTCCCCTCCGAGACACCGGGGTGGCGTCTCTCGTTACGTTTCGGTGAACGGTTGTAGTAACACTTGTTCACTGACTACAGAGTCTAGCGCTTCTGACGGCTTTGCAATTCCGGAGAACGGTTGTTAACTGGATGACATGAGTCACACCCTCGGCATCCGGCAGGCCCAGAAGCAGAAGACCCGGCAGGCGCTCCTGGACGCGGCGCTCGGCCTGCTGGCGGAGCAGAGCCTGAGCAGCCTGGGCCTGCGCGAGGTCACCCGGGCCGTCGGCGTCGCCCCGACCGCCTTCTACCGGCACTTCCGCTCCACCGCGGACCTCGGTGTGGCCCTGGTCGAGGAGGCGCTCGGCAGCCTGCACCCGATGGTCCGTACGACGGTGTCGACCGCCGGCGACAGCGAGGAACGCATCGTGCGCGCCGTCGAGTTGATCGCCGCGTACGTGGCCGCGCACCCCGCCCACGTCCGTTTCATCGCCCGTGAGCGGCACGGCGGCGTCCAGCCGGTGCGCGAGGCCATACGGGACCAACTGGCCCGGTTCGCCGAGGAGGTGAAGGTCGAGATCGCCAAGGACCCGGAGGCCGCGGGCTGGAGCGACGACGACCTGCTGATGCTGGCCAACCTGTATGTCGACCAGATGCTGATCACGGCCTGTCTGTTCCTGGAGGCGCTGGAGTCCCCGGACGCCCCGAAGGAGGAGATGGAGCAGGTCACCCAGGTCGTGACCCGCCGGCTGCGACTGATCAACGTCGGCCGCGGGCACTGGCTGGACTGAGCCCCGTCCCGACCCGGCCCTGGGCCAACACACAGGGGCGGCGCCCCCGTTCACCGGGAGTGCCGCCCCTGCCGTACGACCGCTTCGTACGACCGCTCGGGTCAGTTCTTCGTGGCCTGCTGGCTCGGCGCGCCGCTGGGCATGGCACCGCCGCCGGCGCCACCCGCTCCGCCGCCACAGCCACCCTGACCGCCGCCGCCCGGAGCACCGCCCTGGCCGCCGCCGGGCGCGCCGCTCGGCATGCCGGAGGGGTTGCCCGAGGGATTGCCGGAGGGCACGGCGGTGGCGTTGCCCGTGGGAGCGCCGGACGGCGCCCCGCTCGGGCGGCCCGAGGCGTTGCCGGTCGGCATGCCCGAGGGCCGCTGACAGGACTGCTGCTGCCCGGAGTTGCCGCTGTTCGAGGACGACGACGAGTCACTCGAACCGCAGGCCGCCAGGGCGAAGGGCGAGAGCGCCAGCAGAGCCACTGCGGGGACGAGACGCGCACGGTTCATGAGAAACAGCTCCAAGGAGGATGAGGGAGTCCTGAGGCGGGAACTCAATCAACGGCGCTTAGGCCTTCCTTGGGGCCGCACTGTCCTCGGCCTGTCAATCGGGTAAAGGGAACCTCAAGTCCCGGCGTTGACCTGGCAGTTCAGGAATCGGCCCGCACTACTCGCTGGTACAAGCCCGTGACAGAAGCCGCCGCCACGGCCAACTCCGCACGTACTTCCGGCGGTGAGAGGACCTCCACGCGGTCGCTGAACGAGAGCAGCGCGCGGGCCTCGCGGATGTCGCCGTACGACAGCCGCGCGGTCACCCACTCGCCGGTGCCGTCGTCCTCGGGCAGTCCCGCCAACTCCCCCGCGTTCAGGCGCAGGAACATGTCCAGCCGGTCGCGCCGGACCCGGACGGTGACGTCGATGCCGCCCGGCCGCTCCTCGACCTGGCGGCGCAACACCTCCCAGGCGTCGGCGAGTTCGACGCCCGCCCGCCGCCGCACCGCATCCGTGAGCACGGTCGCCGAGCGGACCCGGTCGGCCCGGAAGAGCTGCGGCTTCGTCCGGCGGTCGGCGACCAGGTACCAGACGCCGGCCTTGGCGACGAGCCCGTACGGGTCGACGGTGTACGTCCGTGGCTCGCGCTCGCCGCTGTGCCGGTAGCGCAGCCTCAGGCGCCGGTCCGCGAAGACCGCGTCCTGCAACGCCGCCAGGTCGACCGCCTGTTGCGGGCCGCCCTTCCAGCGGGTGGCGTCGACGAGGATGCGGCGGCTGGTGACCTCGGCGGCGGGGCGGTGCGGCGCCGGCAGCGCGGCCATCACCTTGCGCAGCGCGGAGCCGAGCGCCGCGTCCAGGCCGAGGGCGGCGTGCACGCCCTGCGCGGCCAGGATGAACAGCGCGCGGGACTCGTCGGCGGTCAGTCCCGTGACGTCCGTACGGAACCCGGCGAGCAGCTCGATGCCGCCGTGCCGGCCGCGTTCCGCGTAGACGGGGACGCCGGCGGCCGACAGGGCCTCCACGTCCCGGTAGACGGTCCGCACCGACACCTCAAGGCGGTCGGCGAGTTCGTGCGCCGGGACGCGGCCCCGGGTCTGCAGGAGCAGCAGGATCGAGAGCAGTCGGTCGGACTTCACGACCCCATGGTCCCCGACGCGGACGACCGCCGCTCAGCCGAGCCGCACCCGCGCCAGCTGCCGGGACTGCGCCACCAGCCGGTCCGCGCTGTCCCACACCTCGGCGTCCTCCTCCAGGAAGCCGCCGGCGAGGTTGCGGGTGGTGATGGAGACGCGCAGCGGGCCGGGGGCCGGGCGGCAGCGGACGTGGACGGTCAGCTCGACCGTCGGGACCCAGCCGGACAGGCCGATCTCGAAGGCCGTGGGCGGCAGGGCGTCCACCGCCAGCAGAAGGGAGAACGGGTCGGCGTCCCGGCCGTCCGCGAGCCCGAACCAGGACCGCATCTCACCCTTGCCGGAGGGCGCGCCGAGCGCCCAGCCCAGCGTGGAGGGGTCGAGCTTGAGCATCAGGCGGTCGGCGATGGCGGAGGTTCCGGCCGCCGGTGCCGGGCCGTCCTCGGGGCCGAAGCAGTGCTCCATCGGCGGGAACGCGGGCGGCTCGGCCGCCGTACGGACGTCGTCGGGCAGCGTGTCCAGGTCGCCGTAGGAGGCGAGTACGCGGATGCGCTCGACCTCGTGTCCCTCGTCGTCGTACTGGAAGAGGGAGGCCTGGCCGGTCGACAGGGTCCGTCCGGTGCGCACCACGTCCGTGCGGACGACCGCGGGGCCCGGCTTGGAGGCGGTCAGGTAGTGCGCCGAGATCGTGAACGGGTCGCCGTGCGGCAGGGCGTCGGCGAGCGCGCGGCCGAGGACGGCCAGCAGATAGCCGCCGTTGACGGCGCCGAGGATGGTCCAGCCGGCGGAGAGGTCGATGTCGTAGACCCCGGGCGCGCGCCGGGTCGGCGCGGTGTCGCGGTCGAACTCGCTGTCGCCGACCGTGGCCCGGACGGCCTGTACGGAAGCTGCGTCTGACATGCCTGAACCGTACAACGAGAAACTACTAAGCGGTAGCTTTTCCTACCTGCTGCCTCTGCGCCGCCTCCATGTCACCTCCGTGCGGCCTCCCTTCGCCTCTGGGCCATCACGGTGAGAGAGAGGCAATTTCCTGGTAAGTGTCCGTACTCGTCCGTAAACCGGGGTCGCGGCCTCGGCCTCTATAGGGGCATGAGCCTTACCGGGACCGCGTTCCTCTACACGCTGATCGTGCTGTCCGTCGTCGCCGTCGTCCTTCCGCTCGCCCTGTGGTCGCGGTTGCGCGGGCCACACGCGCTGCGCGCCGCCGCACGCGTCCTGATGGTGCTGTTCGCCCAGGGCACGGCGGTCGCCCTGGTGTTCGTGCTGGTCAACAACGAGAACAACCTCTACGACAACTGGGCCGACCTGCTCGGCACGGGCGACCATGTGCAGCAGGCCGCCGACCTGGGCGCCGACGGCACCGGCGGCATCGCGCTGAAGCGACTGCCCAGGGTGGTGCAGCGGTTCACCCCCCAGTCCGACGGCGTCCGCGAGACCCAGCTCAAGGGCCGGGTGTCGGGCGTGAACGCCGAGGTCTACGTCTGGCTGCCGCCGCAGTACAACGAGCCCGCCTACCGCCATCACCGGTTCCCCGTCGTCGAGTTGCTGCCGGGCTACCCCGGCTCCGCGAAGGCCTGGTTCGGGTCGCTGCACGCCGAGAAGCAGCTCGCGCCGCTGATGCGGGACGGCAGGGTGGCGCCCTTCATCCTGGTCGCCCCGCGCACCAACCTGCTGGCCGGCGTGGACACCGGCTGCGCCAACATCCCGGGCACGGTGAACGCCGACACCTGGCTCAGCGTCGACGTGCCGAAGATGGTCACGGACAACTTCCGCGCCGCCCCCGCTCCGGCGAGCTGGGCGGTCGCCGGGTACTCGGCGGGCGGCCACTGCGCGGCCAAGCTAGCGATCGCCCACCCCGACCGCTACCGGGCGGCGATCACCATGTCCGGCTACAACGACCCGATCGGCGAACGCAACTCGCTGGCCGCGCAGAACCCGCGACTGCGGATCGCCAACAACCCGTACCTGCTGCTGCGCGAGGCCCGCACCCCGCCCCGGGTCGCCCTCTACGTCTCCGGTCAGCCGCACGACGGCTACGAGGCCGGTGTGGCTCTCGAACACACGGCGAAGGCCCCGACGACCGTGCACGTGGTGTACATCCCGAAGAGCGCGGGCGGGCACACCATGGCGCTGTGGCGGCCACAGGTGGTGCCGGCGTTCCGCTGGCTGACCGAGGAGCTGGGCCTCGCGACCGGCCCGGGGAGCGCTACTCCTCACTCACCGTCGAGCGCCGGTTCCACGCACGCGGCGCTCGCCAGTGGTACTTCATCGCGAGCAGGCGCAGGGCGAAGGCGGTGACGACCGCGAACCCGCTGGTGTACGGGTTGAGGGCGTCGTAGCGGATGCACAGGACGACGATGGCGGCGCCGACGATCGCCGGGACCGCGTACAGGTCGCGGTCCCAGCGCAGCAGCGAGGGCGTCTCGTTGGCGAGCACGTCACGCAGCACACCGCCGCCGACGGCGGTGGCGAGGCCGAGGGCGGCCGACGCGGTGAGGTTGAGGCCGTAGTCGTACGCCTTGGTCGTGCCCGTGACGCAGAACAGGCCGAGGCCGGCCGCGTCGAAGATGTTCACGCCGAGCTGGATGCGCTCCACCTGCGGGTGCAGGAAGAAGACCAGGAGGGCGGCCAGCAGCGGGGTGCTGAAGTAGCCGAGGTCCGTGAAGGCGGCCGGTGGTACGGCCCCGATCATCAGGTCCCGGAACAGCCCCCCGCCCAGCGCGGTGACCTCGGCGAGCACGGCGATGCCGAAGACGTCGAAGTTCTTGCGGACCGCCAGCAGCGCGCCGGAGATGGCGAACACGAAGATGCCGATGAGGTCGAGCGTGTGCTGGACGGAAGGACTGAACAGTTGCTGAAGCACCCCACATTCTTACCTGCTGCAGGGTGCTTCCCTTTCAATGCAAGGGTTACAGGGAGGGTTTCCCTGGGGTGAACAGCCAGGTCTGGAAGAGGTCGTCGAGCTGTTGTCCGCTGACCTTCTCGGCGAGCTTGATGAAGCCGGCCGTGTCGCCGTTGCCGTAGCGGTGGAGTTTCGTCCAGGCGGGCAGCAGCTTGAAGAAGGCCTTGTCACCGATGCGTTCGCGGAGCATCTGGAGGGTCATCGCGCCACGCTGGTAGACCGCGGACGCGAACATGGTGTCGCGCTGCGGGTCGCCGACGACGGTCTGCCAGAAGGCGTTGTCGGCGGGGCGGGAGTTGTAGCCGGCCAGGAACGAGTCGTGCGCGGTGCGGGTGCCCTGGTGTTCGGCCCACAGCCACTGGGCGTAGGTGGCGAAGCCCTCGTTGAGCCAGATGTTCTTCCACTGCGAGACGCTCACCGAGTCGCCGAACCACTGGTGGGCCAGCTCGTGCACGATCGTCGTCTCGTTGCGCACCGCCGAGTAGACCGGCTTCGACTGCACCTCCAGCGAGAACCCCGCCTCGGGCATGTCGTCGACGATCGCGCCGGTCTCCTCGAAGGGGTAGGGCCCGAAGATCTGCGACCAGTAGTCGGTGGCCGCGGCGGTGACGGCGTACACGTCGACGCTGTTGCCGTTGGCGAGCACCGGGTCGATGGCGACGTAGATCGGGATACCGCCCGGGGTCCGGCCCGTCTTCACGTCGAACTTCCCGATGGTGGCGGTCGCGAGGTAGGTCGCCATCGGCTTCGACTCGCGCCAGTGGGTGTACGTCGAGGCGCCCTTGTCGTGCGTCGATATCAGCCGGCCGTTGGAGACGCCGGTCAGGCCCTTGGGGGCCTTGATACGGATGTCGTAGGTGGCCTTGTCGGAGGGGTGGTCGCTGGACGGGAACCAGGTGGAGGCGGCGTTGGGCTCGCAGGCGACGAAGACGCCGTCCGTGGTCTTCATCCACCCGTAGTCGGAGCCGAACACGATCGGGCCGCTGAGTGCTTCGGGCACCCCGCCGTAGGTGACGGTGACCTCGAAGTCGCGGCCCTTGCGCAGGGATTGGCGCGGGGTGATGCGCAGCTCGTCGCCGGTGCGAGTGAACTGGGCGCGTCTGCCGTTCACTTCGACTCTCGTGACCTCCAACTTCTGCAGGTCCAGGTCGAAGGAGGAGAGGCTCTTGGTGGCGCGGGCGGTGAGCGTCGTCCGGCCGTCGAGGCGGTCGGTGTCCGGGTTGTACGCCACGTCGAGGTCGTAATGGCGGGCGTCGAAGCCGCCGTTGCCCAGGTCCGGGAAGTAGGGGTCGCCGATGCCGGGCGCTCCGGCGCTCGGCGCGGGAGCGGCGGCGATGACAAGAAAAGAGGCCGCCGCGGTCGCGAGGGCCCCTAAACGTGCTGAACGGGAGAGTTTCATCAGTCGTCCCCTTGAGCGTGTGCCGATAAGTCGGACACGGACGACTATGAACTCTCCCGTTCAGACATGTACATGACTTTGCCAACTCGTCATGCGCTACTTGTCGGTTGACTCCTGGCTCTCGCCCTTGGGGGACTCGGAGGACTCCGCGGCCTCCTCGGCCACGGTCACCTCAGCCGCCACCTCGGCGACCTCGGCAGCGACCGCCGCCGACGTCTCCGCCGACTCCGCGAGCACCTCGTCGGCGACCAGCTCGGCCGCCTCCTTGGCCACGGTCAGCAGCACCGTGTCCTGCGGGGCCTGGTCCTCGAAGTTCTCCGGATGGTGGCAGGCGACCTGCTGACCGGGCTTCAGCTCGATGAGCGCCGGCTCGGTCGTCTTGCAGATCTCCGTCGCCTTCCAGCACCGGGTGTGGAACCGGCAGCCGCTCGGCGGGGAGATCGGCGAGGGCACGTCGCCCTTGAGCAGGATGCGGTCGCTCTTGGTGTTCTTGCGCCGCGGGTCCGGGATCGGCACCGCCGACATGAGCGCCTTGGTGTACGGGTGCATCGGCGCCCGGTACAGCGACTCGCGGTCGGCCAGCTCCACGATCTTGCCGAGGTACATCACCGCGATCCGGTCCGAGACGTGCCGGACCACCGAGAGGTCGTGCGCGATGATCACGTACGTCAGGCCGAGCTCCTGCTGGAGGTCGTCCAGCAGGTTGACGACCTGGGCCTGGATCGACACGTCGAGCGCCGAGACCGGCTCGTCCGCCACGACCAGCTTCGGGTTCAGGGCGAGCGCGCGGGCGATGCCGATGCGCTGGCGCTGACCGCCGGAGAACTCGTGCGGATAGCGGTTGTAGTGCTCGGGGTTGAGGCCCACGACCGACAGCAGCCGCTGGACCTCCGCCCTGATGCCGCCGGGCGGCGTGACGCCCTGGAGCTTGAAGGGGGCGCTGATGATCGTGCCGATGGTGTGGCGCGGGTTCAGCGAGGAGTACGGGTCCTGGAAGATCATCTGCACATCGCGGCGCAGCGGACGCATGCCGCCCACCCCGAGGTGCGTGATGTCCTTGCCCTCGAACTCGACCTTGCCCGCGGTCGGTTCGAGCAGCCGCGTGATCAGCCGGCCCATCGTCGACTTGCCGCAGCCCGACTCGCCCACGACGCCCAGCGTCTCGCCGGACTTGACCTCGAAGTCGAGGCCGTCGACCGCGTGCACGGCGCCGACCTGCCGCTGGAACAGGCCTTTTTTGATCGGGAAGTGTTTCTGGAGCCCGGTCACCTTCAGCAGGGTCTCGCCGGGGGCGGCGTCCTTGGTGAGGGTGGTGGCACCTTCGCTCCGCGCAGGGATGGTCACCGCTTTGTCCTCGCTCACAGCTTCGGCGCAATCTCTTCGGTCCAGATCCGCTCCCGCTGCTCCTGCGTCATGTGGCAGGCGGCCCAGTGGTGGCTGCCGACCTCGGTCAGCTCGGGGCGGACCGTGCGGGTGACGTTGTCCTTCGGGACGTCGGCGTACGGGCACCGCGGGTTGAAGGCACAGCCGGACGGGATGTTGATCAGCGAGGGCGGGGAGCCCTTGACCGGGATCAGGCGCTCCTGCTGCTCACGGTCCAGCCGCGGCATCGAACCCAGCAGGCCCCAGGTGTAGGGGTGGCGGGGCTCGTAGAACACCTTCTCGGCCGGACCGCGCTCGATGCAGCGGCCGCCGTACATCACCAGGATGTCGTCGGCCAGCTCGGCGACGACGCCCAGGTCGTGGGTGATGATGATGACCGCGGAGCCGAACTCCGTCTGCAGATCCCGGATCAGGTCGAGGATCTGCGCCTGGACGGTGACGTCCAGGGCGGTCGTCGGCTCGTCCGCGATGAGCAGCTCGGGGTTGTTGACCAGCGACATCGCGATCATCGCGCGCTGGCGCATACCGCCGGAGAACTCGTGCGGGTAGCTGTCGATGCGCTTGTCGGGCTGCGGGATGCCCACCCGGTCGAGCATCTCGACCGCGCGCTTCTTCGCGGCCTTCTTGGAGACGTCGTGGTGGATCCGGTACGCCTCCACGATCTGCTGGCCGATCGTGTAGTACGGGTGCAGCGCGGACAGCGGGTCCTGGAAGATCATCGCCATCTCGCGACCGCGCAGCTTGCGCACGTGGTCGGGGTCGGCGGAGAGCAGCTCGGTGCCGTCCAGCCAGATCTCGCCGGAGATCTGCGCCTTGCGCTTGCCGTACTGGCCGGCGGTGTGCAGGCCCATGATGCCGAGCGAGGTCACCGACTTGCCGGAGCCGGACTCGCCCACGATGCCGAGGGTCTTGCCCTTCTCCAGCTTGAAGCTCAGCCCGTCGACGGACTTGACCAGGCCGTCGTCGGTCGGGAAGTGCACCTTGAGGTCACGCACCTCCAGGAAGGAGGTCGGGGCGGCGGAGCCGGAGGTGGGTTCACCCAGGGCGGCTCCGCTCTTGCTCAGCTCGGTCATGTCAGCCTCACTCGGGGGTCGATCACGGCGTACAGGATGTCCACCACGAGGTTGGCGAGCAGCACGGCGAGAGAAGTGATCAGGGTGACGCCCAGGATGATGGGCAGATCCTGGTTCTTGATGGCGTCGAGCACCGCACGGCCGAGGCCGGGCAGGTTGAACGTCGACTCCGTCAGGATGGCGCCGCCGATGAGGGCGCCGAGGTCCATGCCGAGCATGGTCAGGATCGGGGTCATCGTGGAGCGCATGGCGTGCTTGCCGATGACGACCTGCTCCTTGAGGCCCTTCGCGCGCGCCGTGCGGATGTAGTCCTCGCCGAGGATCTCCAGCATGGTGGCGCGGGTGATCCGGGCGTACATCGCCGCGTAGAGGAACGCGAGGGTGATCCAGGGCAGGATCATGCCGCCGAACCAGCCGCCGAAGCTCTGGTCCAGTGGCACGTACTGGGCATCCAGCCAGTGCAGCCCGAAGGCGAAGATCGCCAGGCTGAGCAGGCCGGTGAAGTAGATGGGGAGGGAGACGCCCGCCAGCGCGACGACCATCGCGCCGCGGTCCCAGATGGTGCCCCGCTTGAGCGCGGAGAGCACACCCGCCGAGACACCGAAGACCAGCCACAGCACGGCGGCACCGAGCGCGAGTCCCAGGGTCACCGGGAAGCGGTCGGTGAGCACCGGCCAGACGGCCTGCTCGCTGCGGAAGGAGTAGCCGAAGCAGGGGGCGGCGCAGTGCGTGACGTCGCCGCCGCCCGAGTAGGTGCGACCGGCGAAGATGCCCTTGAAGAACTCCCAGACCTGGGAGTAGATCGGGTCGCTCAGGCCCAGCTTCTGCCGAACGGCCTCGACCGCGGCCGGGTCGGCCTGCTTGCCCACGAAGCTCGAGGCGATGTCGACGCCCGCCCACTTGGGGACGAGGAAGAAGATGCCGAAGACCACCATCACGATGACCACGAGCATCACTGCGGCGGCGAACAGCCGCCTGATCAGGTAAGCGAGCACAGCTTACGGCCCGCCGCGGGGCCGCGGGGCCCCCCGCGTCCAACCGGGGGCCCCGCCCACCCCCCCCCGGCCCTCACCAGCCGTTAGTGGCCGACGCCGGGGGGGGCGGGGTGTAATCGCGGATTTCAGACCGAGGTTCACGAAGTCGTACATGCCGCTGTAGTTGTCCGACGTGTACACGTTCGCGAGGTTGTCGCCGCGCCAGTTGATGAACTTCTCGAAGGTGAAGGGCAGGTAGTACGCGCCCTCCATGACCTTGTGGTTGATCTCGGTCGAGATCTGGGTCTTGCCCGACTCGTCCAGCGTGGTGACGTACTTGTCGAACAGACCGTCGATGGTCTTGTCGTCGATCAGGGCGAAGTTGTTGTTACCGCTCTCCGCGATGTACTTGCTGTCCCACAGCGGCAGACCGAAGCCCTGGACGGTCGGGAAGTCCGGACCCCAGCCCATGATGATGATGCCGTAGCCCTTCTTCTTCACGTTCGAGGGGCTGCCGATGATGCCGGTGGTCTGCGAGCCGTCGAACTGGTCGATCTGGGCGTTGATGCCGATCTTCTTCAGCGACGCCTGGAGCGACTGGGCCGTGGCGACCTCGACCGGCTTGTTGTTGCGCACCGCGATGGTGGTGGAGAAGCCGTTCGGCTTGCCGCACGCCTTCAGGGCCGCCTTGGCCTCCTCGACGTTGCCGTTCTTGTTCGCGCCGGAGATCTTGTACGGGTCGTACTTCTGGCCCTCGGAGCCCGGGACGGACGGCGGGAGCATGTTGGTGCCGATGTCACCACCGGCGACCGGGCCACCGCGAGCGGTCTGCAGCGAGACGTGGTCCGCACCGAGGATGACGGCCTTGCGGCACTCGGCGTTGTCGAACGGCTTCACGCTCTGCGGGAAGGTCGCGTAGCGGATGTAACCCGAGACCGGGTTGTCCAGGTTGGCCTTGTGCTCCTTCAGGGCGGTGGTGCGGCCCTGCGGGGACATGCCGGTCTGGTTGATGTCCAGGTCCAGGTCACCGTTGAGCAGGCGCTGGTCCAGCTGGTTGGCGTCCGAGAAGAACTGGACGGTGATCTTGTCCGGGTACGCCTTGCGGATCGGGTCCGAGGACTGCTTCCACTCGGTGTTGCGCACCAGCGTCAGGCTCTTGCCGGGGCTGTAGGACTCGAACTTGTACGGGCCCGAGGAGAACGGCTTCAGGCCGTACTTGGACTTGGTGTCCTTGTCCTGGCGGACCGGGGAGGCCGAGACCAGACCCAGCACCTCCTGGAAGTCCGAGTTGGCCTTCGGCAGGTGGAACTCGATGGTCTTGTCGTCCGGCGTGGTGATGGACTTCAGACCGAGCTTGTCCTTGGACGTGTCCTTGTAGGGGCCCTTGTACTCGCCCTTGGGGTCAAGGAAGTCCTTGAGGTAGGTCGGGCCGCCGGACAGCACGTCCTGCGCCCAGACGCGCTCGATGCCGTACTTCACGTCCTTGGACGTGATCGGCTTGCCGTCCTCCCACGTGATGCCGTCACGCAGGGTGTACGTGTACGTCTTGCCGTCGTCCGAGACCTTGGCGAGACCGGTGGCGAGGTCCGGGGTGAGCTCGGCGCCGGTCTTGCCCGGCTCCGTCTTGCCCGTGACCAGCTGGCGGCTGTAGTAGCGCGCGAAGTTCCACATGAAGCCGTAGTAGCCACGCGTGGTGTCCCACGAGTCGGCATCCTGGGCGCCACCGAACCGCAGCGTGCCGCCCTTCTTGGCCAGGGAGGCCTGGGCGACCTTGTTGTTGGCAGCGTCGAAGCCGGCCGCGCCGGTCTTCGAACCGCCGCCGCCGTTGTCGTCGCTGCCGCCGCACGCCGCCGTGGTCAGCAGTGCGGCGACCGCAGCAGCGGCGGCAAATGCCTTCTTCCGCCGCCCTGAGGTGCGTTGGGTAGTCACGATCTCGGATCCTCCGGATTAGATGAGAGACCCCGTGTTGGTGCCACGGGACGCTTTGGGTACGGCTCTTTCAGCGGGACGCCTTCGGGTCCAGCGCGTCGCGCACGCCGTCGCCGAACAGGTTGAAGGCAAGGACGGTGATGAAGATCGCCACACCCGGGACCACCATGTACATGGGGTCCGACTCGTAGTAGTCGATGGCGCTCGACAGCATCTGTCCCCAGGACGACGTGGGCGGCTTGACGCCCACGCCCAGGAAGCTGAGGGCCGCCTCGGTGAGGATGTTGGTGGGGATCATCATCGTCGTGTAGACGATGATCGGCGCGACGAGGTTGGGCAGCAGTTCCTTGAACAGGATGTAGAACCGCCCGGCGCCCAGCGATCGGGCGGCCTCGACGTACTCGCGCTCACGCATCGAGAGTGTCTGGCCGCGCACCACGCGTCCGATGTAGGGCCAGCCGAAGAAGCCGATGACCAGGATCATCACGAAGACGCGCACGTTGGACCCGGACAGGCCCAGCATGTCGTTCGGCATCACGGAGACCAGGGCGATCGTGAAGAGCAGCTGCGGGAAGGCCAGCAGGCCGTCCATCACGCGGCTGACGAGCGAGTCCACCCAGCCGCCGAAGAAGCCCGCCAGGATGCCCAGGATGGTGCCCAGGACGACCGCGACGACGGCGGACAGGAAGCCCACCAGGAGCGAGACGCGGGCGCCGTAGAGGATGCGGGCGAGGATGTCGCGGCCGTTGACCGGCTCGACGCCCAGCAGGTGATCGCCGCTGATGCCGCCCAGCGACCCCGTGGGGGTGCCGAACAGCGGGTCGATCAGGTTCTCGTGGTAGGCGTCCGGGTCCTGCCCCAGCAGGTTGGTGATCACGGGCGCGAGCAGGGCGACCACGATGAGGACGAGCACGACGATGCCGCCCGTGAGGGCGAGCTTGTCCCGCTTCAGGCGCTCCCAGGCGATCCGGCCCAGGGAACGTCCCTGAACGGTCTTGGCGCCGGCGGTCGCGGCCGCCGCTTCCTCGGCCGCACTCGGGGCCGCTTCCGCGGTCGGCTCGTGCAATGGTGCCGTCATCTGGCAGGGACCCCTCTCAACCGGCGGTAGCCGGCCCGCACTTGCCGCTGTAGCGGCGTGATCAGTCCGTCGTACTCGGGGCAGAAAGCCCCCTGGTGCGGGAGTCTTCAACGCTTTGGCGATCTGTTGCCAGACTTGGCGGTGAAAGGATGCGTAAACGTGATGAGGTCAGGGGGGTTCCGTTATCCGGACAGCGGGTAACGGGGGTCGGACGCGGACTAATCAGGACATTCAGGAAGCGGACGGATCTTCCGCCGCTATCTACGCGCGCAGACCCTCTGCTCCTCCGGTCTGGACCAGACGGTCGACCCTCGGTCCGGCCCGGACGCCCTCTCAGTATCCGCCAGGCGCCGGTGGATAGCCGTACCCGGCCGCGGGAGCCTGGGCCGGGGCCGCGTGCGCCTCGCGGTCGTAGAAGGGCCGGGCGCCGGCCCGCATCCACATCGCGATCGGGTCGTCCTCGTCCGACATCGCCACCGTCGACACCGGCAGTCCGTCCGGGACCGCGCCGATCGACTGCTGCATCATCGCCCGCACCGCGTCCACCGCGGGCGGCGAGGTGTCGTACACGTCGAGACCGATGGCCAGATACGGCGCCCCGAGCGCCGGCTGCACCCAGGCGCGGCGCAGCGCGCGGACGGCCGGGGTGCGGTGGGCGTTGTGCGCGAGCAGGGCGTAGAACTGCGGGATCTCGATGCCGGGTTCCGACAGCCGCAGCGGGCCCGCGGGCTGGCGCTCCAGGCCGGTGGCGATACGGCGCAGATCAAGCCACGGGATGCCGACGCCGCCGCCGGGCGCGTGCGGGTTGAGCCACAGGCCGAAGTGGTCGGGGTAGAGCGTGCGGGCCACGTCGACTCCGTCGACGACCTCGTACGAACGGTTCCAGCCGCTGGCGGACAGCTCCTGGGCGGAGGTGACGCACGGGGCGTAGCCGTGGCCGTCGACCTCCATGTTTCCGTACTGGGCGTCCGGGGAGCCGGACTGGCCGTGCCACAGGAGCATCCAGACCTGGCCGGCGCCGGGGGTCGCGAGGGCGCGGAGCAGGGCCTCGTAGGCGTCGTAGCGCCCTGGCGTGACCTGGCGCAGCATGTGCTCCACGCTGCCGCTGAGGCTCGCGCTCACGTGTCTTACCGCCCCTTCGAAGTGGCCCCGCGTTTCTGTGACAGCTTAAGCGCCCAGGGGGTTGGGGCCTGATGTCCGTCGGCGAGTGCGGGTTTGTGTGTGGCCGGTCGCGCCCACGCGGCGGAGCCGCATATTGGCACAGCCCCGCGCCCCTGGGTCGGTTGACCCTGAAGCGTTCAGAAGTTCCGTTGGTAGAACGGCCTGACCTGTTGCCTCATCCAGTTCGCCACCGGGTCGTCCGTGACGTCCAGGAGGACCAGGTTGACCTGCCACTGGGGTGGGGCCTTGGTCAGGGCCCGGCCCAAGGCCTCCAGCGGGATGGCGCGCAGGTCGCCCTCCCATTCGGAGAGTTCCACGCCTACGAACATCACCGGGTCCGCGGTCTCGACCGCGGCGAGGCAGCGGCGGGCCGTGCGGATCACACCGGTCGACTCGAACTCGGCGGAGGCGGCGGCGAGGAAGTCGACCGGGTCGTCCTGCCAGTCCGGTTCGAAGAGGCGGACGCGGCCGCCGGAGGTGGGGCCGTCCAGGAGGGTGCGGCCGACGCGGCACAGCTCGGCGACGGCGGCCGGCGGGAGCGGGATGCCGACCATGCCGTCCGGGTTCACGGCGATGCCGACCTGCGGGGACAGACCGCGGGCGAACTCGACGGCCGGCGCGATCGTGTACGACAGATGCGAGCCGACGACGTGCCGGAACTGCTCCTCGGAGCTGAACACCGGGACGTACGCCTGGCCCTCGATCTCCAGCGTGGGCAGGTCGAGCGGGCCGCTGTTCGGGCCGCCGCCGCTCGGCAGCGGGATCCAGAGGAAGCTGCGGCTGAGCACCTCGATGATCCGGCCGCCCGCCGTGGGCACGCCGAGGGACGCCGACAGCACCTCCTCCAGCTCGTTGCCGGGCCATCCGCCGTGCGGATGGGGGTGCGCCTGCGTGGGAAAGTCCGCGGGGAGATCCGCTGGGAAGTCCATCTGTCCGACCGCCTGCTGTGAAGTACCGCTGTGGCAGCAAAGGCTAACGGGTACGGGCCCCGGGCGGTCGGCCTGTGGAAACACCGCCGACCCGCCGGAGGCGACCCGCTCGCTCAGCCCGTGAAGCCGATCCTGCGCAGGACGTCCGCCGCGTCCCGGTCCAGGAGCACCGCCGAGCCGACGCCCTCGGGCAGATCGCCGCGTTCCACGGAGCGGATCAGGCGGCCCGCGGCCGTGCGGTGGCGCAGGAAGGCGTAGCGGGAGACGCCCCGGCCGCGGTCGCGCTGGCCCGCCAGGGCCGTGCGCGGGGGGACGTCGAGCAGGACCAGGTGCAGGATGCCGCCGCGGCGCCGGGCCTCGCGGGCCAGCCAGCCGCGCACCCAGGCCTGGGTGCCGCAGTCGTGCACGACGACGCCCGCGCCGCCGCGCAGGGCGCGGCCCAGACCGGCGTAGTGGGCGAGCCGGACCAGGGGGCGGTAGACCGCGTACGGCAGGTAGCGGGACGCCCGGGTGTCCCAGCGGTCGCGGGCGTCCTGGGAGTCGATGCGTATGCCCTTGACCGCGCGCCGCATCAGCGTGGACTTGCCGCTGCCGGGCAGGCCGGTGATCACGACCAGGTCGCGGGGGCCGAAGAGGAGGGCGTGCGGGCTGCGGCCGGAGCGCTCGCGCAGGTCGCGGACGACCGGGGCCGGCCGCTCGGCGCAGCGCTCCCGGGCGGGGGCCGCGGGCTGCTTGGGCAGGGCGACGCCCGAGGTCGTGGCGTACGCCGTGGTCCTTGTCACCGTGATCGTCCTCCCTGCGGGGTCAGGAAAGCTTCTCCCCACCGAATGTAAAGAGAAGGTAATCCACGGTGTCTCCCGGTTCCGTTCGTTTACGGCCACAGGCCCGTCACAAAAGAAGGTGCCCAGGGCGGCCTGCCACGAGCCCGGGATGCGTGCAATGATGTGCCCGCCAACTGCATACCGGCCGTTTGAATCCGCGCGGGAGAGTCCCCAGCAGTACGTTCTGCGTCACTGGGGCGCCGAAGGAGCAAGTCCCTCCCTTGAATCTCTCAGGCCCCGTTACCGCGCGGGCGAGGCACATCTGAAAAGCGGGCCCCCGGTTCTGCCGGCGGTCCCACCCAAGGTGCAACCCGTGACCGTCCCCCAGGGACCGTCATGGCGAACCTCTCAGGTTCCGATGACAGATGGGGAGGAACGACCTCGCCGTCATGCCTTGGGAGACAACCGTCCGATGAGCAGCACCGAACCCCGTCACACCGCGCTCGATGCCCTGCATCGCTCACTGGGCGCCACCATGACCGACTTCGCCGGCTGGGACATGCCCCTGCGCTACGGCTCCGAGCGCGACGAACACCTCGCGGTCCGTACGAAGGCCGGGCTCTTCGACCTCTCCCACATGGGCGAGATCACCGTCACCGGCCCGGAGGCGGACCGGCTCCTCAACTTCGCCCTGGTCGGCAACATCGCCTCCGTCGGCGTCGGCCGCGCCCGCTACACCATGATCTGCCGGGCCGACGGCGGCATCCTGGACGACCTGATCGTCTACCGCCTCGCGGAGACCGAGTTCATGGTCGTCGCCAACGCCTCCAACGCCCAGGTGGTGCTCGACGCGCTGGCGGAACGTTCGGCCGGTTTCGACGCCGAGGTCCGCGACGACCGGGACGCCTACGCGCTGATCGCCGTCCAGGGTCCGGAGTCCCCCGGCATCCTCAAGTCGCTCACCGACGCCGACCTCGACGGCCTGAAGTACTACGCCGGCCTGCCCGGCACGGTCGCCGGCGTCCCCGCCCTCATCGCGCGCACCGGCTACACCGGCGAGGACGGCTTCGAGCTGTTCGTGAAGCCGGAGCACGCCGTCGAGCTGTGGCAGGCGCTGACCAAGGCCGGCGAGGGCGTCGGCCTGGTCCCCTGCGGTCTGTCCTGCCGGGACACGCTGCGCCTGGAGGCGGGCATGCCGCTGTACGGGCACGAGCTGAGCACGGAGCTCACCCCCTTCGACGCCGGGCTCGGCCGGGTGGTGAAGTTCGAGAAGGAGGGCGACTTCGTCGGGCGTACGGCCCTGGAGTCGGCCGCCGGGCGCGCCGCCTCGCAGCCGCCGCGCGTCCTGGTCGGCCTGGTCGCCGAGGGGCGTCGGGTACCGCGCGCCGGGTACCCGGTCGTCGCCGCCGGCGAGGTGATCGGCGAGGTCACCTCCGGCGCCCCCTCCCCCACGCTGGGCAAGCCGATCGCGATGGCCTACGTCGACACGGCCCACGCGGCGCCGGGCACGTCCGGTGTCGGCGTGGACATCCGGGGCAGTCACGAGCCGTACGAGGTCGTGGCGCTGCCGTTCTACAAGCGCCGGAAGTGACGGCGTCGTAGCGTCGTCACGTCTCTTCGGTGACCTCGGGCACGTCCGCCCTGTTCACCTGCCCTGTTCACCGACGCTTTCCGCAGTACCCCATTCACCAGCACTCCCCCGCGTACAGGAGAATTCAGGCCATGAGCAACCCCCAGCAGCTGCGCTACAGCAAGGAGCACGAGTGGCTGTCGGCCGCCGTGGACGGCGTCGCGACGGTCGGCATCACGGAGTTCGCGGCCAACGCGCTCGGTGACGTCGTCTACGCCCAGCTCCCCGATGTCGGCTCCGAGGTGACCGCCGGCGAGACCTGCGGCGAGCTGGAGTCGACCAAGTCGGTCAGCGACCTGTACTCGCCGGTCAGCGGCGAGGTCACCGAGATCAACGAGGACGTGGTGAACGACCCGTCGCTGGTGAACTCGGCCCCCTTCGAGGGCGGTTGGCTCTTCAAGGTGCGCTTCACCGACGAGCCGTCCGACCTGCTGTCCGCCGACGAGTACGCCGCCGAGACGGCCGGCTGAGGAGTCGTACACGCATGTCCGTACTGAACACACCCCTGCACGAGCTGGACCCTGACGTCGCCGCCGCGGTCGACGCCGAGCTGCACCGCCAGCAGTCCACGCTGGAGATGATCGCCTCCGAGAACTTCGCGCCCGTCGCGGTCATGGAGGCCCAGGGCTCGGTCCTCACCAACAAGTACGCCGAGGGCTACCCGGGCCGCCGCTACTACGGCGGTTGCGAGCACGTCGACGTGGTCGAGCAGATCGCGATCGACCGGGTCAAGGACCTGTTCGGCGCCGAGTACGCCAATGTGCAGCCGCACTCCGGCGCCTCCGCCAACCAGGCCGCCCTGTTCGCGCTGGCCAAGCCCGGCGACACCATCCTGGGTCTGGACCTGGCGCACGGCGGCCACCTCACCCACGGGATGCGGCTGAACTTCTCCGGCAAGCAGTTCGACGTGGTCGCCTACCACGTGGACTCCGCGACCGGTCTGGTCGACATGGCCGAGCTGGAGAGGCTCGCCAAGGAGCACCGGCCCAAGGTGATCATCGCGGGCTGGTCGGCGTACCCGCGCGAGCTGGACTTCGCGGAGTTCCGCCGGATCGCCGACGAGGTCGAGGCGTACCTGTGGGTCGACATGGCGCACTTCGCCGGTCTGGTGGCCGCGGGTCTGCACCCCAACCCGGTCCCGTACGCGGACGTCGTCACCTCCACGACCCACAAGACCCTCGGCGGCCCGCGCGGCGGGATCATCCTCGCGAAGAAGGAGTTCGCGAAGAAGCTGAACTCCTCCGTCTTCCCGGGCTTCCAGGGCGGTCCCCTGGAGCACGTGATCGCGGCCAAGGCGGTCTCCTTCAAGGTCGCGGCGGGCGAGGAGTTCAAGGAGCGCCAGCGGCGTACGGTGGAAGGTGCCCGGCTTCTCGCCGAGCGGCTCACCGCGGCCGACGCCCGCGAGGCCGGGGTGAACGTCCTGTCCGGCGGCACCGACGTGCACCTGGTCCTGGTCGACCTGCGGGAGTCCGAGCTGGACGGGCAGCAGGCCGAGGACCGACTTCACGAAGTCGGCATCACGGTCAACCGCAACGCCGTCCCGAACGACCCGCGTCCGCCCATGGTGACGTCCGGTCTCCGTATCGGTACGCCCGCCCTGGCCACCCGCGGCTTCACGGCCGAGGACTTCGCCGAGGTCGCGGACGTGATCGCGCAGGCGCTCAAGCCCGCCTACGACGCGGAGGCACTCAAGGCGCGCGTGAGCGCGCTCGCCGGGAAACACCCGCTGTACCCCGGGCTGTAGTCGGCCCCTCGGGGCACCGCGCACACTGGAAGGTGAGCGCGGTGCCCCACCCCGCACCACCCCGCGTTCTGAGGAGTTCCCGTGGCCATCTCGGTCTTCGACCTGTTCTCGATCGGCATCGGCCCGTCCAGCTCCCACACGGTGGGCCCGATGCGCGCGGCCCGGATGTTCGCCCGCCGGCTGCGCAACGAGGGCGTGCTGGAGTCCGTCGCGTCGATCCGCGCCGAGCTGTACGGCTCGCTAGGCGCCACCGGCCACGGCCACGGCACGCCCAAGGCGGTGCTGCTCGGTCTGGAGGGCGCCTCGCCGCGGACGGTGGACGTGGAGGGGGCGGACGAGCGGGTCGAGGCGATCAAGGCGGCGGGCCGCATCCGGCTCCTCGACGAGCACGAGATCCCGTTCTCCTTCGACGACGAACTGATCCTGCACCGCCGTAAGACCCTGCCCTACCACGCCAACGGCATGACCCTGTGGGCGTTCGACGCCTCGGGCGCCGAGCTGCTGTCGAAGACGTACTACTCGGTGGGCGGCGGCTTCGTCGTCGACGAGGACGCGGTCGGCGCGGACCGTATCAAGCTGGACGACACGGTGCTGAAGTACCCCTTCCGCACGGGTGACGAGCTGCTGCGCCTGACCTCGGAGACGGGCCTGTCGATCTCCGCCCTGATGCTGGAGAACGAGCGCGCCTGGCGCACCGAGGAGGAGATCCGCGAGGGGCTCCTCGACATCTGGCGGGTGATGCAGGCGTGCGTCTCGCGCGGCATGGCCCGCGAGGGCATCCTGCCGGGCGGCCTGAAGGTACGCCGGCGCGCGGCCATGTCGGCCCGTCAACTCCGGGCCGAGGGCGACCCGTTGGCGCACGCGATGGAGTGGATCACGCTCTACGCGATGGCGGTGAACGAGGAGAACGCGGCGGGCGGCCGGGTGGTCACCGCCCCGACGAACGGCGCCGCCGGCATCATCCCCGCCGTCCTGCACTACTACATCAACTTCGTGCCGGGCGCGGACGAGGACGGCGTCGTCCGCTTCATGCTGGCCGCCGGCGCGATCGGCATGCTCTTCAAGGAGAACGCCTCCATCTCCGGCGCCGAGGTCGGCTGCCAGGGCGAGGTCGGCTCCGCCTGCTCGATGGCGGCCGGCGCGCTCGCCGAGGTCCTGGGCTGCTCCCCCGAACAGGTCGAGAACGCGGCCGAGATCGGCATGGAACACAACCTCGGCCTCACCTGCGACCCCGTCGGCGGCCTCGTCCAGATCCCCTGCATCGAACGCAACGGCATGGCCGCGGTGAAGGCGGTCACGGCGGCGCGGATGGCGATGCGGGGGGACGGTTCGCACAAGGTGTCCCTCGACAAGGTCATCAAGACGATGAAGGAGACGGGGGCCGACATGAGCGTCAAGTACAAGGAGACGGCCCGGGGTGGGCTCGCGGTGAACATCATCGAGTGTTGAGGGGACCGGGCCGACCCACCTGACTCACCGTCAGATGCCGTGTGCGGCGAAGGCGATCACCTGGGTCACCTGGCGTGCGGCGAAGTTGTCGTCGGAGACCAGGACGACGGTGCGGCGGCCGTCGGGGAGCCGGGGACCGAGGGTGATGCCCTCGACGTTGTCGACCCGGGTCAGCCCGGGAACGTCGGACAGGTCGGTCACGAGCGTCTTGCGGACCGGTTTGACGGGGCGTGCGGACGCGGTGGTGAGGGAGTCCCGGCCCAGGACGTCGGTCGCGCCACGCAGGTCGACCAGGTAGATGCGGGACTTCCAGTTGTTGTCGGCGTAGATCGAGGCGCGCTCCAGGACCAGGAACCGGTCATGGCCGAGGGCCACGATGTCGCTGACGCCGTTGGTGTCGGTGCTGCCCGCCGGCGGGGCGGCGAACAGCGGTTCCAGGGGGTAGGCGTACTGGGCCGTGGGCAGTCCGGTGTCCGCGTCGTGGACGGTGATGCGGGTGAGGGCGCCGTGCTCGGGGGTGGGGTCGGCGCCGTCCTGGTAGAGGGGGTCCTCCATGGCGGTGACGATCCGTCGTCCGTCCGGGGTGAAGGTGACTCCTTCCAGGGTCTGGTTCTGGCGGGGGCCGAACTCCTGGGAGTTCATGTGCAGTTGCGGGGGCAGCGGGAGCTGTCCGGCGTAGGCCCCGGTCGTGGTGGCGCGGCGGATCCAGGGATCACCGAGCAGGGCCTGTCCGCCGGACGGGACGATGCGCTCGCCCTCGCTCGTCCAGACCAGGCCGCCCTTGCGCGGGTCCACCGCGATGCCTTCCGGGTCGGGTGCCACGGTGGAGGTGGTGGTCGAGGTGGGCGGGAAGGTGGTGCCGTCCGGGCGCAACCACGGGTGGGTGCCGGTGAGTTCGACACTCTTGAGCGCGCCGTGGGCGAAGTCGATGTCAGCGGTGTAGAAGCGGGCGGGGCCGGTCGCCGAGCGGTCGTCGCTGATCACGTAGTAGGCGCCGGTTCTCGCGTCGTAGCCGATGGCCGACAGGCCGCCGACGGTGGTGCCCTGGAAGGCCAGGGCGTTGGGCAGTTCCCGCTCGCCGAGGAAGTCCAGTCGTACGGAGCTGTCGTGGGCGGCGGCCGGGGTGCCGACGAGGGCGGGGAGGACGGCGAGGACAACGGCGGTGGCGATGATGCGGGCGCGGGTGGGGCGGGCGGTACGGGCGCAGGCAGTGCGGGCGCTGGCGGTGCGGGCGGCGCGGGCAGTCATGGGGTCTCCGTGAGGTGTCGGGTGGCCGGGAGGGCCGGGGACGGTCTGTCGGGTCCCGGGGTCAACTCCGGGGTGGCATAGGAGTGTTCGGCCCCGCGGCGCCCGCGCCGGTCGCGTTCACACGGGCAGCTTCACTTCGTCACGGAGACTCCAGGACGGCCGGACCCGCGAGTGGTGCGGGAGCGGCATCCGTACGTGACGCGCGGCGGCGGCGCCAGGCGAAGAACGCCAGGGCCAGCAGGGTGAAGACGTAGGGGATCGCGGAGACCAGCTGGGACGGGACGTCGAGGTTGCCGAGTTGGACGGCGAGGGCCTCGGCGGTGCCGAAGCCGAGGGCGGCCAGGAAAACGCCACAGGGGCGCAGCGCGCCGAGGAAGACGGCGGCCAGGGCGATGTAACCGCGGCCCGCGGTCATGCCGGTGACGAAGAAGGAAACGGCGCCCATGCTCAGGAACACTCCGGCCGCCCCGGCCAGCGCACCGCTCAGGGCGAGGGCGCGGAACTGGACCCGGTGGACGTGGATGCCGACCGAGCGTGCCGCTTCGGGGTGTTCGCCCACCGCGCGCAGGTGGAAGCCGAACCGGGTCCGGTACAGCAGCCAGGCGACCACCGGGGTGGCGGCGAGGGCGGCCCAGGTCAGCACGTTCTGCCCGCTGAGCACCGCGCCGACGCCCGGGATGTCCTCGATGAGCGGCAACCGGACCGAGGGCAGCGCGCCGCTGTGCAACCGGCTGGTGCCGCCCTTGTCGCCGAGGAGCGCGAACACGGTGTACGAAGTCGCGCCCGCGGCAAGGAGGTTGAGGCCGATGCCCGCGATGATGGCGTCCGCGCCGAGGTACAGGTGCAGCACGCCGAGCAGCAGCGCGAGCAGCGCGCCGGCCGCGATCCCGCAGACGGCTCCGGCCCAGACCGAACCGCTGTACCCGGCGACCAGCGCGCCCGTGCAGGCGGCGCTCAGCATCGAACCCTCCAGGGCGATGTTGGGCACCCCGGCCCGCTCGGCCAGCAGCCCGCCGAGGGCGGCGAGGACGTACGGCGTGGACACCCCGAGGATCGCCGCGAGGAATCCCGTGCTGAGCACGACATCGAGGACGGGACCCATCAGCGGGCCTCCCTTCGGGCGAGGTACCGCTTGACGAGTTCGGGCAGCGCCCGCGCGGTCACGAGCAGCACGATGACCGCCTGGATGATGGTCACGGCGTCGGAGCCGACATCGGTCTGCTGCTCCATCACGTCACCGCCGACCCGCAGATACGAGTAGAGGAGCGCGGCGGCGACCACGCCGACCGGGTTGTTGCGGCCCAGCAGGGCGACGACGATGCCCTCGAAGGCGAGGCCGCCGGCCATGTCGGGCTGCAGCCCGCCGTAGATCCCGAGCGCGAGGTGCGCTCCGGCGAGGCCGGCCAGCGCGCCGCCGATGACGAAGCTCCACTCGATCGTGCGGGGCACGTCGAGGCCGCCGTAGCGGGCGAAGTCCGGGTTGGAGCCGGTGATGCGGATGCGGTAGCCGAGCGGGGTCCTGGCCAGTAGGAACCAGACGGCGGCTGCCACCGCGAGCATGCCGAAGAGGCCGATGTTCGCCTGGTCCAGGGGGACTTGGAAGAAGTCGGAGAGGAGCGGGAGCGCCGAGTCGGGACGCACCGGGGCGGACTGTACGGCGCTGCTGCCGGGTGCCTTGAGATGGTCCGTGAGGAGATAGTCGAAGACCCGCACGACGACGGCGTTCAGCATCAGCGTGGCGACGATCTCGTTGGCGCCGAGCCGGGCCTTCATCACTCCGGGTACGGCGCCCAGGGCGCCCCCGGCGAGGGCGGCGGCGCCGAGCGGCACCAACACCGCGGCTACGGGCGGCAGATGGAGGTTGATCGCCACCAGGGCGCTCGCCAGGGCTCCGGCGTACACCTGGCCCTCCGCGCCGAGGCTGATCTGCCGGGCTCGGAAGGGGATCGCGACGGACAGGCCGAGCAGCGAGAGGGTGGTGGCGTCGGCGAGCCAGCGGCCGATCCGCGGGGTGCGCTCCAACGGGCCGGTGAGCAGGGCGTCCAGTGCGCCGCCGGCGTCCTTGCCGGTGGCCAGGACCACCAGGAAGGCGATGAGGACGGCGACCGCGACGGTCAGTACCGTCATCGTCAACTCGACGACCACCGTGCGGCGTCGGGTGGCCAGGAACTCCCGGCGGCCCTGCGTCTCGGGCCGTCCCTGCTGTTCCGCGGCCGGTTCCAGGGTCGAGGTCATCGGACACCTGCCGTGATCCGCTCGTCCGGGTGCCGCTCGACACCGAGCATGTACAGGCCGGTGGCCTCCTCGGTGAGTCCGGCCGGGTCGTCGAAGCGGGCGACGAGCCGGCCGTCCTTGATGACCAGCAACCGGTCGGAGAGCGCGAGGAGTTCACCGAGGTCGGCGGAGACGAGCAGCACCGCGGCACCCGCGTCACGGGCTTCGAGCAGCCGCTCGTACATGAAGTGCATGGCGCCGATGTCGACGCCCCGGGTCAGCTGCGCGGCGAGCAACAGGCGTGGTTTGGCGGAGAGTTCGCGGGCGACGACGACCTTCTGCAGGTTGCCGCCGGACAGTGCTCCGGCCGCCGCGTCCGGGTGCGGGGCGCGGATCGCGTACCGGCTGATGAGGTCCTCGGCGAGTTCTCGTATGCGGCGGGTGCGCAGGATGCCTCGGCGTGCGACGGGGGGCCGGTCGTGGCGGTCGACGATCAGGTTGTCGGCGATGGAGCGGTCCAGGGCGGCCCCGTTGGACAGCCGGTCCTCGGGTACGTGGGCGATGCCGGCCCGCCGGTGGCCCGCCGCGTCGAGGTGCGTGACGTCGGTGTCGTCCACGGTGACCGATCCGGCGGTGGGGCGGCGCAGTCCGGCGAGGAGTTCGACGAGTTCCGTCTGGCCGTTGCCCTCGACGCCCGCGAGGCCGACGATCTCACCGGCCGCGATGTCGAGGGAGACACCGTGCACCGCCGGACCCGAGAGTCCGCGCACCCGCAGCACCCTCGCCCCGGGCCGCGCCGGGGGTTTCGCCACGTCGAGGGACATCTCCCGGCCGACCATCATGGACGCCAGCTGCGCGGGCGTGGACTCCTCGGTGCGTACGGTGCCGATCACCGACCCGGCGCGCATGACGGTGACCCGGTCGCTGATCTCCCGTACCTCCTTGAGCTTGTGCGAGATGAACAGCACGGTCATGCCCGAGTCGCGCAGTCGGCGGACCGCCGTGAAGAGGTCGGTGGTCTCCTGCGGGGTGAGCACGGCGGTGGGCTCGTCGAGGATCAGGATGCGGGCGCCGCGGTGCAGGGCCTTGAGGATCTCGGCGCGCTGGCGCATTCCGACGGAGACCGTGTCGACCCTGGCCGTCGGGTCGACGGCGAGTCCCGACTGCTCGGCCAGCGCCGCCGTGCGTTCGGCGGCTGCCGCGCGGTCGACGCGGCCCGCCCGGCCCGGCTCTACGCCGAGGACGGCGTTCTCGGCGACGGTGAACGACGGGACCAGCATGAGGTTCTGGTGGACCATGCCCACACCGAGGGCGATGGCGTCCTGCGGTCCGGAGAACCTGACCCGCCGCCCGTGCACGCTGAGTTGGCCGGCCGAGGGCTGTTCGAGTCCGTACAGCAGCTTCATCAGGGTGGACTTGCCCGCGCCGTTCTGGCCGACGATCGCCCTGATCTCGCCACGGGGCACGGACAGGTCCACGTCGCTGACGGCGCGGGTGCCGTTGGGGTAGGTCTTGCCGAGGCCCACGGCCTCCAGGGCGGGCGGGGCCGTGTCCGTGGCCACGGGTTCGCCGGTTTCCTCTGTGGGTTCCACCAGTGTTCCTCGGAGGTCAGAAGGCCGAAGGGACCTTGACGGCACCGGACTTGACCTTCGCGGCCTGCGCTTCGAGCTCGGTGCGCACGGCGGCGGGCACGAGCTTGTCGAAGTTGGTGTTGTCGACGTAGCCCACGCCGTTCTCGGCCAGGCCCACGGCGGCGGGCTTGCCATAGGCGAGCGTGCCGGCCTTGTTCGCCTTGGCCGCCAGGTAGAGGGCGTTGCCGGCGTTCTTGAGGATCGAGGTGACGACGGTCTGCCGCTGGGACGCGTCGGTGAGCGTCTTGAACTGGTCGGAGTCGACGCCGAAGGTGTACCGCTTGGCGGCGACGGCCGACTCGAAGGCCCCGAGGCCGGAGGATCCGGCGACGGGCCACACCAGTTCGGCGCCCTGCCCGTACATCGCCGAGGCGATCTGCTTGCCCTTGGCCGGGTCGCCGAACGGGTTGTCGCCGCCGACGTACTGCACGAGGACACCGGAGGACGGATTTCCGCCCGCCGCCTTGAAGCCTGCCTTGAAGCCGACGACGAAGTCCTCGATGACCGGTATCTGAACTCCGCCGATCACACCGACCTTTTCGTTCCCGGCGCCGCCGGGAAGGGCCTTGGCGGCGACGAGTTTGTCGGCGAGGAATCCGGCCAGATAGGCGGCCTCGTTCTGCTTGAAGGTGACGGAGTAGACGTTCGCGCACTTGTTGGAACAGCCGCTCCTGCCCGTGTAGTCGACGGATCCGTCGAAGAGCCAGAACTTCTTGTCCGGGTACTCCGGGGCCAGTTTGGAGATGAAGCCGACGGTGTCGACCGTGCCCGCGGCGAGCACGTCGTAGTCGTCGCCGGAGGCCGCGTCCTCGAAGCCGGAGGACCACTTGGTGCGGTCGCTGCCCAGCTCGACGACCTTCAGGCTGTACCCGAGGTCCTTCTCCGTCTTCTTCAGGCCCGCGTACGCCGAGTCGAAGAAGGAACGGTCACCGAGGTTTCCGTTGATGACGAACTTGATGCGCAGCTTTCCGGATTTCCCGGACTCGGTGGAGTCCGAGTCCGTCGAGACACCGCATGCGGCGAGGGTGAGCGAGAGCGCCGCGACGGCCCCCAGAATTCTGATCTTGTCCATCGCCTGGATTCTCTTTCTCTAGTGGGTCCTCTAGCGGGTTCTCTAGTGGATTCTCAAGCGGGGGCAGTTCTTCGCCATTGGCCGAAAGCTATGCAATGCAAAACGTTTTGGCTACGGGTCTCTGTGTTCTCTCGTGTTAGGAGATTGTTTCCGTGATCAGTGCGGTGGCCGCGATGGTGACGGCACGGTCGAAGTCGCTCTCGCGCTCGGCCGGAGTGAGTGCCTCCGCGTGGCGCACGTGATCGCTGACCGTCAGGACGGCGAGCGCGTGCCCGCCCTCGGCGGCGGCGGTCGCGTACAGGCCGGCCGCCTCCATCTCCACGGCCAAGGTGCCGTGTGCCTCCAACTGCTCGAACAGCGAAGGTCGTTCGAGATAGAAGTGGTCGGTGGTGAACACGGGCCCGATGTGCACCTGCGGCCCGGAGCCGCCCCCGGCGGCCTGTACGGCGGCAGCGGCCAGGCCGAAGGAGGCGGCGTGGCTCAGCTGCACTCCGTCGATACGACGGCTGCTCATCGCCGAGTCGGTGTGCGCGGCGGTGGCCACGACGACGTCCCGCAGACCCACCGAGGCGGGGATGCCGCCCGCGGTGCCCACCCTGACGACGCGGCGGACGCCGTAGCAACGGAAGAGTTCCGTGGCGTAGATCGTGACGGACGGCATCCCCATGCCGGAGGCCAGCACGGACAGCGGCTCGCCCCGGTACGTTCCGGTGTATCCCTCGATGCCGCGCACGTCGGTGACCAGCCGGGCGTCCTGGAGGATCGTTTCGGCGATCCGGCGTGCCCGGCGCGGGTCGCCGGGCATCAGCACGTCCGGCGCGAAGTCGCCCGGGGTGGCCGAGATGTGGGCGGTGACCATCAGGCGTCCTCCCCCACCGGGGTCCGGGCCAGCCAGCGGACCAGCCGGTCCCACAGTTCGGGATAGCCCTTCCAGTCCAGGAACGCGGGCGGGGCCCAGTGCGGTGCCAGGTCGGAGGTGAAGGCCGCCGACCGTCCCGCGCCGTAGCCGCCCACGACCAGCAGCGGATGGCCCGTGCACTCGACGAGCAGGTCCGCCCCGTCTCGTACCGTCACCTCGTTGAGCCCGAGCAGATCGGGCCAGGTCCCGTCCATCCCGTCGACCACCGGGTGTCCGGTGACCACTGTCGGCGCGGCCCCCGCCGGCAGCTCCACCCGGTCGTCCCGGTCGTGCAGCCCGACCGGCAGGGCGGCGGCCAGCAGTGTGCGCCCCCAACGGGCCTTGGCGTCGATGCCGGTGAAGGAGAGGTAGCCCCCCACCATCAGCAGGCCTCCGCCGCGCTCCACGTAGGCGCGCAGCAGTTCCGTGCGGTCCGGCGAGGGCACCGAGCGGGCGAAGGTCTCCGGCGTGAGCTGGAAGCTGTTGGCCCCGACGTCGCTGATCACGACGACGTCGTACGGCTCCAGGCCCTCTGCCGTGGTGGGCACTCTGCTCGGTATCTCGTGCGCCGGGACGTACGTCACCGTGTGGCCGCGGTCGCGGAGCGCGTCGAGGAAGACCTGGGCGCCCTCGACGTACTCGGAGGTGAAGAAGGAGTCGAACCCCTTCTGGTGGACGGAGTGGGTGAACCAGGACTCACCCACGACGAGGACATGGGGCATCGCGGCACGACCTTTCCTGTGATGTGTGCGGTGGTTTTCGTGCGGCGTGGTCAGCGGGCCGGGCGCACGGGAGCCGTGCTGGCGCGGACCTTCAGCCGGACCGGCAGGATGTGCCGGGAGGCGGGGGGCACCTCGTCCCGGTGGACGTAGCTGAGGAGTTGGGCGCCTGCCGTGCGGCCGACGTCGTACGCGGGCTGGTGGACGGTGGTGAGGCGGGGGTGGACGCGGGAGGCGAGCATGATGTCGTCGAAGCCCGCCACCGAGACGTCGTCGGGGACGCGCAGGCCGGCGTCCTCCAGGGCGGCGATCGCGCCGAGCGCCATCAGGTCGTTGGCGGCGAACACCGCGGTGAAGCGGCGCCGGCCGCCGTTCTCCAGGGCCGTGGCGACCAGGGCGTAGCCGGACTGCTCGACGAAGGCGCCCTCGACCTCGGTGACGCCCGCGTCGCCGAACGCCTCCCGGAAACCGGCGATCCGCTCCAGGCTGCTGACCAGGTCCACCGGGCCGCTGATCGCGAGCACCCGGCGGTGGCCCAGTTCCCGCAGGTGCTGCCCGATCAGCCGGCCGCCCGCGCGGTGGTCGGCGGTGACCAGGATGGTCTGCTCCAGCAGCCCGGGAACGACCTCGTCGGCCAGCGCGATGGGAAACCGCCCGAGCAGCGACGCCAGCCGGCCGCGGGAGGGCGGCGAGCCGGAGGCGTACACCATGCCGTCGATGAACCGGCCGCGGAGCATCTCCAGATAGCGGTCCTCGCGGTCGGGGTCGAACTCGGTGTTGCACAGGATGACCCCGTAGCCCAGGTCGTGGGCGGCGTCGTCGACGCCCTTGGCGAGTTCGGCGAAGAACTGGTTGGTGATGTCGGGCACCAGCAGCCCTATGACACTCGTCGAACCCGCCTGCAGATTGCGGGCCGTCGAGGCCGGTACGTAGCCGAGCCGGGCGACGACGGTACGCACCCGCTCGGCCGTCTCCTCCGCGACCGGCCGGTTGCCGCTCAGCACGTGCGACACCGTCGTCGGACTGACCCGCGCGGCGGCGGCCACGTCCTTGATCGACGCGGGGCGCCGCACCCGTCGGCGGCCCGCGTCCTCGTCCTGTTCACGGGTCATAGTGCTGCACCGCCCTGCCGTGCGAGGTGTCCAGCAGCGCGGGCACGCGTGCCTCGATCTCGGCCAGCAGCCCTGGCAGGTCCAGTGTCAGCAGCCGGCCGCCCTGCACCACGACCCGACCGTCCACGACGACCGTGCGCACATCGCTCGCCCGGGCGCTGTAGACCAGGGCCGCCACCGGGTCGTGCACCGGCCGGCAGTGTGCTCCGCCCAGGTCGACCAGCACGATGTCCCCGGCCCGGCCCGGCTCCAGCGCGCCGATCCGGTCGCCGAGTCCGAGCGCCGCGGCCCCGCCGCGCGTGGCCAGCCGGATCGTGTCGGAGACCGTCATCCAGGTGGCGTCCCGCTCCGCCTGCTTCTGGGTCAGCGCGACCAGCCGCATCGCCTCCCACACGTCCAGCGTGTTGTGCCCGGCCGCCCCGTCCGTTCCGGCCCCGACGGCAACTCCCGCGCCCAGCAGGCTCCTTACCGGAGTGAGCGGGGACAGGGCGTGCTTCAGATAGACCTTCGGGCAGCAGGCCACACCGGTACGGTCCCGGTGCGCCGCCAGCGTCGGCAGGTCTTCGGGGACGATGCCGCAGCCGTGCGCGATCAGCGCGCCCGCGTCCAGCACGCCGGTCCGCTCCAGCACCGTGATGGGGGTGATGCCGCGCCGCGCCAGGCTCGACTCGGTCTGCTCCAGGTGCTCGGCGGCGTGGATGTGGATCCGCAGGCCCGTCTCCCGGGCGAGGTCCGCGAGCCGGACCAGGTCCGCGTCGTCGACGGTGTAGGGCGCGTGCGGGCCGAGCGAGGCGGTGACCCGCCCGTCGCCGGTGCCGTGCAGGGCCGCGGCGACCTCGGCGCTCTCCTCCAGCGCGGCGCGGCCCCGGCTGCTGAAGTACGTCGGCGCGATGTCGGCCCGGATTCCGGTGCGTACGACGGCGTCGGCGATCCGCTCGGCGTGGAAGTAGTGGTCGGCGAACGTGGTCACCCCGCCGAGCAGCATCTCCGCGCAGGCCAGCGCCGCGCCGAGGCCGATGTCGGCGGGGGTGAGGTTGACCTCCATGGGCCACACCCGCTCGTTGAACCAGTCCTCGACGCTCACGTCCTCGGCGGCGCCGCGCATCAGCGTCATCGGGCCGTGCGTGTGGGCGTTCACCAGCCCGGGTACGGCGACCAGTCCCGTACCGTCCACGATCTGTGCCCCGGTGGCGGCCGGCCCGGAGCCCGCCGGGCCCGTCCAGGCGATCACTCCGTCCTCGACCAGGATGTCCTGGCCGGGTTCCACTCGGCAGGGCCCCCGCTCGGGCACGACGAGCACCGAGCAGGAGGTCACCATCAGTCGGCGCATGATGCGGGTCCTTCCGTCCGAACCGGACGCTAAGGACCCAAAACGTTTTGCACAACCCTTGCAGGACTTGTCGCAGCGGCATGCCACTGCCCGGACGGGAAGCCGTCCGGGCAGCGCGGGCCGGTGGAGCGGGTCGCCGGCGCGGGCTAGTGGTGGCCGCCCCGCCGGGTCGCCAGCCGGTGGACCGCCGTGATCAACGTGTCCACCTCCTCGTGCGTGTTGTAGAACGCGAACGACGGGCGGACGGTGGCCTCCAGGCCGTAGCGGCGCAGGATCGGCTGCGCGCAGTGGTGGCCCGAACGGACCGCGATTCCCTCCTCGTTGAGGGCGGTGCCCACCTCGGCGGGCTCGTAGCCGTCCAGGACGAAGGACGCGATGCTCGCCTTGTCCGGGGCGGTGCCGATCAGCCGGAGTCCGGGTACACCGCGCAGGCCTTCGGTGGCGTGCTCCAGCAGGGTGTGCTCGTAGGCGGCGATGTTCGGCAGGCCGATGCGCTCGACGTAGTCGATGGCCGCGGCCAGCCCCACCGCGTCGGCGATGTTGCCGGTGCCGGCCTCGAAGCGGCCCGGCGGCGGCTGGTAGCCGGACCGTTCGAAGGTGACGTCGGTGATCATGTTGCCGCCGCCCTCCCACGGAGGCATGTCCTCCAGGATCTCGCGCTTGGCGTAGAGGACCCCGATCCCGGTCGGCCCGAACAGCTTGTGCCCGGAGAAGACCAGGAAGTCCGCGTCCAGCGCCGTGACGTCGACCGTCAGGTGCGGGACGGACTGCGCCGCGTCGACCAGGACCCGTGCGCCGGCCCGGTGCCCGATCTCGATGATCTGCTCGACCGGTACGACGGTGCCGAGGGCGTTGGACAGCTGGGTGACCGCGACCAGCCTGGTGCGGTCGGACAGCAGCTTGGTGTACTCGTCGAGCAGTACCTGCCCGTCGTCGTCGACCGGGATCACCTTGATCACCGCACCGGTCTGCTGCGCCAGCATCTGCCAGGGCACGATGTTGGCGTGGTGCTCCAGGTGGGAGAGCACGATCTCGTCGCCCGCGCGGAGGTGCCCGGGCCCCCACGCCTTGGCGACCAGGTTGATCGCCTCGGTGGTGCCCCGGACGAACACGATCTCCTCGGCGGAGCCCGCCCCGACGAACCGGGCGACGGTCTTTCTGGCGCCCTCGTAGGCGTCGGTGGCCCTGGCCGCCAACTCGTGCGCCGCGCGGTGGATGTTGGAGTTCTCCCGCGAGTAGAACTCGACCAGCCGGTCGATCACCGCCTGCGGCTTCTGCGTGGTCGCCGCGTTGTCCAGCCAGATCAGCGGACGCCCGTTGACCAGCTCGGACAGGATCGGGAAGTCCCTCCGCACGGCCCGCACGTCGAACGCCGGGTGCGGGTCGAGCAGCAGCCCGACCGGTGATCCGGGTGCCTCGGATACGCCGGGTACGCCGGGTCCCTGGAGGAAGTAGTACGGCGCTGTCGTGGCCGCGGCCGTCGGTGGCTCGGGCTCGAAGAGGGGCGGGAGGGGCGGCAGCCCCAGGTGCCCGAAGCCGGGGAGTTCCGGCGGCTGGGCGGGGTAGCCGGGTGCCTCGGTGAGGAAGTAGTACGCCCCGGGATCCACGAGTCGGGCCGGCGCGGACGACGGTGCCACCGGCGGCGGCCCGGGGGCCACCGGCGGGGCCGGCACCTCCGGGGCGGGTCCGGCGAGGCCCGGCGCGCTCGCCGCGAACGTGGCCGGGGCGCTGGTCGGCGGCGGACCGGAGGGTGGGCTCATCCCGGCGGTCGGCGCGGGAGGGGGCGGGTCGGCGGCGGGCAGGCCGGTCGGTACGGGCCACTCCGACTGGACCGGCAGACCGGTCGGCGCCGGCCATTCCGACTGGCCCGGCAGCCCTTGCGGGTGGCCGTCGGGGACCGGGGCCGCCATATCCATGTCCATGTCCGTCGGCTGGCCGGGCAGGGCCCGGAAGAACTCCCCCGCCAGCCGGCTGAGCGTCTCCTCGTCCGGCAGCCACGCCGGGGCGGATCCGTCAGCCGTGGCCGGGGCCGAGCCGTCAGCGGTAGGTGGGGGCGTAGTCATGGAACCTGTCCACCTCGACGTCGTCGAGCACGGCGAGCGCGTCCTCGGTGAGCACCGCGAGCGAGCAGTACAGGGAGATCAGATAGGAGGCGATGGCACTGCGGTCGATCTGCATGAACCGCACCGACAGCCCCATCCCCTGCTCACCCGAGAGCCCGGGCTGGAAGAGTCCGACCACGCCCTGGCGGGACTCGCCGGTGCGCAGCAGCAGGAACTTGGTCTTCCCGTTCGCCAGCGGGACCTTGTCCGACGGGATGATCGGCAGTCCGCGCCAGGTCAGGAACTGCGAGCCGAACATGCTCACCGTGGCCGGCGGCACACCGCGCCGGGTGCACTCCCGGCCGAACGCGGCGATGCCTTCCGGGTGGGTGAGGAAGAAGGCCGGCTGCTTCCACACCTTCGTGATCAGGGCGTCCAGATCATCCGGCGTCGGCGGCCCGCCCAGCGTGGAGATGCGCTGGCTGTCCGCCGTGCTGGCCAGCATCCCGTAGTCCGGGCTGTTGATCAGCTCGCCCTCCTGGTGCTCCTTCACCGCCTCGATGGTCAGCCGCAGTTGCTGTGCGGTCTGGTTGTGCGGGCTGGAGTACAGGTCGGCGATCCGGGTGTGCAGGTCCAGGACCGTCTGGACGGCCTTGAGCCGGTAGGTCCGGGGCTCCTGCGAGTAGTCGACGAAGGTGTCGGGCAGCGGCGACTCGTCGTAGTTGTCGCACTCGATGCGGACCGACTCGGGGTGGACGACCTTGTTCACCTGGTAGATGCCGGCCTCGACCGGTACCCACGACATCAGGTGCACCAGCCAGCGAGGCGTGATGGAGGACATCTGCGGAACGGTCTTGGTGGCGTTCGCCAGGGTCCGTGCCGCGGGGTCGCTCACCGACATCGATCGCGACGGGGGATGCGCGGTCGTGGTCATACAGCGTCTCCTTTCCGCGCCCGGGGGAAAGCGGGCACGCGTGAGGGAGTGAGATCGCCGACGGGGGTGTGCGGTCTCGAACTCGCTCGCACCAACTATCGATTCACCCTCGCAGTGGCCCCGGTAGCGGTCCAATGCGTGTTTTCGAGGCTTTCATCGACGAGGGCTATCATTCGCGCATGATCGACCTGAGTCGGCTGCGTGTGCTGGTCGCCGTCGCCCGTGAGGGTTCGATCACGGCAGCCGCGGAGGCGTTGCACTACGCCCAGCCGTCGGTCAGCCATCAGCTCGCCAAGCTGGAGGCCGAGGTCGGCGTACCGCTGTTGCAGCGGATGGGGCGCGGTATCCGGCTCACCGACGCGGGCCGGCTGCTGGTGGACCGCGCCGAGTCGATCCTCGCGCAGGTCGAGTCGGTGCACGCGGAACTGGACGAGCTGGCCGGCCTGCGCACCGGCCGGGTCCGACTGGCCGCCTTCCCCTCCGCGCTGGCCACCCTGGTGCCGCTCGTGGCGGCCCGCGTCTTCGACCGCCATCCCGGCATCGAGCTCATCCTGCGCGAGGCCGAACCGCCGGACGCGCTCAGCGCCCTGCGCAACAACGACGTCGACGTGGCGCTGATCTTCGAGCACGGCGACCCGCCCCTGCGCGATCGCCGCGACACCACGATGACGCCGCTGCTCGAAGAGCCGTTGTACGTGGTCACGCCGACGGACCGCACCTGGGACGGGCCTCGGGCGGAGCTGGCCACCTACGCGGAGACCCGTTGGATAGCCGGATGCGAACGCTGCCGCGAGCATCTCGTCGCGGCCTGCGGGCGGGCCGGGTTCACGCCGATCGTCGAGTTCGAGACCGATGACTACGTCGCCGTGCAGGCGCTCGTCGCGGCCGGTCTCGGCGTGAGCCTGCTGCCCGGCCTCACCCTCCTCGCCAACCGGCACCCCGGGGTCCGGCTCGACCGGATCGCCGGCATGCGCAGACAGGTCGTGGCCGCGGTGCACGGCAAACCGCCCGCGTCCCAACCCGCCCAGGTGCTCCTCGACGCCCTCAACGCGACGGTCTCCGAACCGGAATGGCCGACCTGACGTGGGTGAGGTGCGGCAGGTTCAGGGTCGGTAGACCATCCCCGGCCGCGGCTTGGCCGGGGCGAGCAGTTGGGACACCGTGACGATGGTGTAGCCGCGCCGCTGAAGCGCCTTGATGATCCCCGGAACGGCGGGCACGGTTCCCTTGTGCAGGTCGTGCAGCAGGATGACGCCGTCGCGGTGGGTCTGGTCTAGCACGCGTTGGGTGATCAGCGCCGAGTCGGTCGTCTCGTAGTCCTTGGCCGTGACGCTCCACAGCACCTGCGCCAGACCCAACTCCCGGCAGATCTTGGACACTTGGCGGTTGGTGCGGCCCTGCGGCGGGCGCATCAGGACGGGCTTGGTGCCGGTGATCTTCGCGATGGCGTCCTGCGTGCGGGTCAGCTCCCGGCGGGCGTCTGCCGTGCCGATCCGCGTCAACACCTTGTGGTTCCAGGTGTGGTTGCCGATCTCGTGGCCCTCGTCCGCGATGCGGCGGATGATCTCCGGGTACTTGGCGATGTGGCCCTTGCCCTGGAGGAAGAACGTCGCGTGGAGACGGTCCCGCTCAAGGATGTCCAGGAGACGGGGAGTTGTGGGGCTGGGGCCGCCGTCGAAGGTGAGGGCCACGCACTTCGCCCTGCGGCAGTCGACCGACCCGGCGGCCACCGGTCCCGACGCCTTGTTCCGGGCGGCTCGTGGCGAGGTGTGGTCGTACGTCGTGACGGTCAGGGCCAGCGTCAGGGTCACGGCGAGGACGGTGGTGGCGGTTGCCGCGAGGGCGATGAGGAGGCGCGAGCGTCGTATGCGCAACGGTCCTGTGCGCCTGCGCAGGTGAAAGGGCATGGGAAGTCTCTCCCTGGAACGCGGGAACGCGGGAACGTGGGAATGCGGGGATGCGGGAACGGGTGTCGGGTGACGGTCAGGCCGCGCGGTGGCGGATCCACCAGACGCACAGCCCGGTGAGCGCTGCCGCCAGCAGCAGGCACAGACCGGTCTCGGCCCACTGCAGGGGCCACAGGTGGGACGACGGGTGGAACTCCGCCCAGCGGCCCGTCCGGCCGTGCTGCACAAGGCACTTGGCGTAGTCGTCGGCCGCGTAGCAGTCGGGCAGATCCGGCACCCGGCGTCCGGCCGCGTCGACCGCGCCCTCGGCGAGCACCCACGCGTTGGCCGGAGCCGGGGAGTCGGTCGTGTGCTGGACCGTGGCCAGGGTGGTGGGCAGCAGATGGCCCCGGAGCGAGTGCAGCAGGTACATCGCGCCCGCGCTCAGGACGACGGTCGCGCCCATCGCCAGGACGGTGCGGCGCAGGATCAGGCCCGCGGTCACGCCGATGAGCAGGGACAGCACGGACAGGCCGACCACGACGGGCCCGACACCGTCGTACGGATACCACTGCCACCAGGGGAACCAGCCGCCCAGCAGGGACCCCGCCGGCTGCCACCACCAGGTCATCGCGGCGGCGATCGTCCCGCTGATCAGGACCGTCAGGACCACGGGGACGAGCAGCTTGGCCGCGAACCAGCGCAGCCGGGTGACGGACTGCGTGCACACGGTCCGGTACGTGCCGGACTCAAACTCCTGTGCCAGCTGGGGGCCGCCGAGGAAGACGCCGAAGACCAACGGCAGCGCCAGCATGGCCTGGAGCGGGCGGCGCATCGGGAACTGGTACGTCTGCGTAAAGGAGTTGAGCTTGTGGGAGCACTCCCCGGCCGGAACGGTGGTGCCCCGGCAGGCGTCGATGTGGCCCTGCGCGATGGCGGTCGTCATCTCCTGGTGCCGCACGATCGCGTACGCCGCGACGGCGACCGCGACGCCGATACCGATCCAGAACGCCAGCCGGTTCTGCCGCCAGACCAGCCAGGTCAGCCCTCGGAGCCGTAGTCCCGAACTGGTCCGTGCCGAGGGGCGGTTGACGGTCAGGGACCCGCTCATACGGTCACCTCGCGCCGCGCGCCGGCACGTGCCGTGGGCGTGATCAGCGGTGGTGCGTCGTCCGTCCGCAGATGCGCCAGCAGCAGTTCCTCCAGGCTCGGCAGGACCGGCTCGACGTCCGCCGTCAGTGGTCCCCGTGGGCGGATCAGTGCCGTGGTGCGGCCGCCCGCGCTGCGGGTCTCGACGGTCGTCTGGCCGGGCAGTTTCGCCAACCGGTCCGCGTGCGCGTCGGGGGCGGAGACGGTCCGGTGGGCGCCGATGAGTTCGGCCACGTCGCCGGCGAGCCTGACCGTGCCGTTGTTGATCAGGACCAGGAAGTCACAGGCGCCCTCCAGTTCGGAGACCAGGTGGGAGGACATCACGACGGTCGAGCCGTGCCGGGCGGCCTCGGTCATCAGCGTGTCCGTCATCTGGCGCCGGACCAGCGGGTCCAGATCGGCCATCGGTTCGTCGAGCAGCAGCAGCCGGGGCCGCTTCCCCAGGGCCAGCGCGAAGGCCACCCGGGTGCGCTGGCCGCCGGACAGGGTGCCGACCCGGGCGTCCATCGGGACGTTGCCCGCGGCGATGACGCGTTCGGCGGTCTCCTGGTGCCAGATCGGATTCAGCTCGCGGCCGATGCGCAGCGTGTCGGAGACCCGGAAGCGCGTGTACAGCGCCTTCTCCTGACTCAGGAACGCGGTGTGCTGCCGGGCCTCGGCGGACCGGGCCGCCTGCCCGCCCAGCCGGATGGTGCCGGTGCTCGGCTCCAGCAGACCGGCGGCCAGCGAGAGCAGGGTCGTCTTGCCGGCGCCGTTCGGGCCGACCAGCGCGCAGATCCGCCCGGCCGGCAGCCGGAACGAGCAGTCCCGCAAGGCCCAGCCCCGGCGGTACCGCCTGCCGAGGCCGACCGCCTCCAGCGCATCGGGGGAATCGGTTCTATTGGTCATGCCGGAACGCTAAAAGCACAGGTCAACGGCCCGCTTCGGCGCAAAGTCGGTGCTTGCGCCGTCCCGTACCGACCAAAGTCTCCAGACCAAAGTCTGTACGGCGCCGGTCGGCGACCGTTCTACATTTGTCGCTTGTGAGCGGTTACCGACGTGAGAAAACCATCGACCTCGGCATAGTGGTGCTGGCCCTCGTACTGTCGGCCGCCCTCTCCCTGGTCCAGATCAGGGGCGACCTGACGCTGAGCCCGGGCCTGGGTTCCGGCACCTGGCCGTTCGACCGGCTGACCTTCTCGTCGCCGCTGCTGCTCGGTTTCACCTGGGCGATCAACCCGATCTCCCTCATCGCCGTCGGCATGCTGTGGTGGCGCAGACGCCGGCCGACCGCGGTCGCCGTCGTGGCCATAGCCGCGGCGACGATCACCCCGGCCGTGGTGCCGCTGATCGTGGCGCTCTTCACGGTCGCGGCCCTCAAGCCCCCGCGCACCATCCTGACCATCGCCCTGCTGGCACTGCTGCCGATCCCCGTCCACTTCCTGACCAGCCCCTACGTCTCCGGAGTGCCGATCGCCAACGCGGTGATCCTGGCCGTCCTGATCGCCGCCGCGATCGGCTGGGGCCTGTTCGTCCGCTCCCTGAGCGAGCGCACCGAGCGGGCCGAGGCGGAGGCGGTGCTGCGGGCCCAGCGCGCCCAGCGGGAGGCCAGGGAGGACATCGCGCGGGAGATGCACGACGTCCTGGCCCACCGGCTCTCGCTGCTGAGCGTCCACGCGGGTGCGCTGGAGTTCAACGCCGGCGCGTCCGTGCAGGAGACCTCCCGCGCCGCCGCCGTGATCAGGGAGAGCTCGCACCAGGCTCTGGAGGATCTGCAGGTGGTGCTCCAGGTACTGCGGTCACCGGCCGCCGAGAAGGCCGTCGTCGCGGACGGCACCACCGCCACCCGCCCCGCACAGACCGGCCTCGCCGAGGTGCCCGACCTGGTCAGGGAGTCGCAGAACGCCGGGATGAAGGTCGACCTCGACATGGGCCGCGTCGGGCCGGGCGGCGGTCCGACGGGTATCGCCGGGCTCACGGCCTACCGGATCGTCCAGGAAGGGCTGACGAACGCCAGAAAGCACGCCCACGGTTCGCCGGTCAGGGTCACGGTCACGGTGGAGGGCGGCCCCGGCGACGGCCTCACCCTGGAGCTGACCAACCCAGCCGTACGAGGTGGCGCGCGCGACGGCATCCCGGGGGCCGGCCAGGGGCTGATCGGCCTCGCGGAGCGCGTCACGCTGGCGGGCGGCCGGTTCAGTCACGGCAAGGACGGAGCCGAGTACGTGCTGCGCGCCTGGCTACCCTGGCCGGCATGATCCGTGTGCTGCTCGTCGACGACGACCCGCTGGTCCGCTCAGGACTCCGGCTGATGCTCAGCGGCGCCGACGACATCGAGGTCGTGGCCGAGGCGGCGGACGGCGGCGAGGTGCTCGCACTGGTCGACGAGCACGCCCCCGACCTGGTGCTGATGGACATCCGGATGCCCGGCGTGGACGGCCTGGAGGCGACCAGGCTGCTCCGCGCCCGCGCCCACGCCGGTGAACCGGCGTCCGCACCAGCCGTCGTCATGCTCACGACCTTCAAGGACGACGAACAGATCCTCACCGCCCTGCGCGCCGGCGCGGCCGGTTTCCTGCTCAAGCACACCCCGCCCGCCGAGATCGTCGCGGCGGTGCGCCGGGTGAAGGCGGGCGAGCCGGTGCTCTCCCCCGCGGTGACCGAACAGCTCATCGCCCGGGTCACCCAGGGCGGCGACGGAACAGGCCCGCGCCGACCGGAGACCGCCGAGGCCCGCGTCCGGCTCGACCGCCTGGGCGACCGGGAACGGGAGGTCGCGGTGGCCGTGGGCCAGGGCAGGACCAACGCGGAGATCGCCGCCGAGCTGTACATGAGCGTGGCCACCGTCAAGGCCCACGTCTCCCACATCCTCACCAAGCTGGAACACACCAACCGGGTCCAGATCGCCCTGACCGTGCACTACGCCGGACTGGTCTGACCCTCCGCACACGGAACAGCCGGACCAGCCTGAACAGCCGGACCGGATCGAACAGTTGGAGACGAGACGCGACACCCAGCCCGGTCCCCCACGGCTCCTGGACCTCGCCGATCACAGCGGATCCGGCGTCACGCGGAATGACCGCGGGCCAGATCGCGGCACCCTGCTATCTCAGCTTCCAGGGCGACGGGTTGTGGTGGACCGAACCGCGCCCGCGAGAGAGGCGCGCGCAGGCTGGCGCCGCCGTGCGCCCACATTCCTGCCCGAGCTGCGCGAGGCCTTCGACGGAACTCCGTGAGCGGCACCGGGTACCTGGCGCCGAGCTGAGCATCTATCCCGACTCCGGTCACGGTGCTCTCTTCCAGCACCACGACCTGTTCGTCCAGCAGGTGCTGAACTTCCTTCGCGAGTAGGGGGTTTGACGGTATTCGCAGGACCGATCCCGACCTGCGGGACCGGGTTGGGGACTATGGTGGGGGACGGACGTCCCAGACCCTGGCGGCTCGTCGTAGATCGACACAGATGGCGCGGGGTGCGGACCTTTTTTTCGTCCGTGGCCCGGCGCATCCCTTGGAGGGAATCGGTTGGGTCCGCCGACCTGTACCACAGGCTTTCGGACCGGCCTTCGCTCCGCCTTCGCCGAACGTACGCCGCTACCGGCAGCGCACCGAGGGGGCCGGCATTCCCGGTGCCCCTCGTCAGCTGCCGCATGGTCTTCTGAACCGAGGCGTCATGCCCTTCCCGCAGCTCACCGTCTACCGTCATGACCGTAGGAAGCGGGCACTGATCACCCTGGCCGGTGAGATCGACCTGACATCGGCCCCGCTGGTGCGCACGGCGCTCGCGCAATGTCTGCGCGACGGTATCCACACCATCGACATCGACCTCACCTCCGTCACCTTCTGCGACTGCAGCGGCCTCAACGTCTTCCTGTACGCCGCGCAACGGGTCACCGTCGCGGGCGGAGCCCTGCGACTGCACCACCCGCCACCGACCCTGGACCTGATCCTCGACCTCACCGGCGCCGGATTCCTGCTCCTCGGCGACGAGTTCGGGCCACTCTCGCCTCCTCCCCGGGGTGCCCCGGTGCCGACCGTCCAGACCCCGGAACTCACCTTGGTCGGGCGGGAGTTGCTCGCGCCCGAGGCCCGGGCCCGGTGGTCGGGGTGAGGTCCGACAGCCGGTCGGCCCGCATCCAGCTGCTGGTCGCCGAGCAGGCGGCCCAGCGCGGTGGCCGGGTCGGCGTGGTGGACGTGTGCACCGCGGCCGTGGCCGCGCTCCCGGTCGGCGGGGCCGGGCTGTCGGCCATGTCCCGGACCGCGGGCAGCCATCCGCTGTGCAGCACCGACACCGTCAGCGAGCAACTGGAGGAACTGCAGCTCACCTTGGGCGAGGGGCCCTGCGTGGAAGCCTTCACGCAGGGCTCGGCCGTCCTCACCCCCGATCTGCTCTTCGGTCAACTCCAGGACCGCTGGAGCGTGTTCGCCGACGCGGCCCTGGAGGCCGGCGCCCGCGCGGTGTTCGCGCTGCCCCTGCAGATCGGGGCGATCAGCCCGGGCGTCCTGGACCTGTACGCCAATGTGCCGACCGTGCTGGGCCCGGAGCAACTGGCCGACGCGCTGGCCTTCGCCGACCTCGCGACCCTGCTCCTGCTCGACGCCCGGATCGACGAGACCGGTCCGTCGGACGGTGGTCCGTCGGACGGTGGTCCGTCGGGCGATGGTCCGTCGGGCGACGGTCCGTGGCCCGACCGGAACCTCGACGACCTCGGCGGCTACCGGGCCGAGATCGACCAGGCCACCGGCATCCTCACCGTCCAGCTCGGTGTCGGCATCGACGAGGCCTTCGTACGACTGCGCGCGCACGCCTACATGCGGGGCCGCCGGCTCGCCGACGTGGCCGCCGACGTGGTGGCCCACCGGCTCCGCTTCTCCCCGGAGCCGGAGCCGACCGACGAGAACCCACAAGGGTGTGCCTGATGAATCAGCAGCTCCTGGCCAAGACCTTCGTAGAGCTCGCGGACAACCTGGTCACCGACTTCGACCTGATCGACTTCCTGCGGCTGCTCACCGACCGCTGCGTGGGGCTGCTCGACGCGAGCGCCGCCGGGGTGCTGCTCGCCGACCGCGACGGCGCCCTGCACGTGATGGCCGCCTCCGACGAGCAGGCGCGGCTGCTGGAGCTCTTCCAGCTCCAGAACGACGAAGGCCCCTGCCTGGAGTGCTTCCACACCGGCGCACCCGTGCTCGTCCCCGACCTGAGCGCGGAGACCCTACAGTGGCCGCGGTTCGCGGTGGCGGCCCAGCGCAGCGGGTTCACCGCCGTACAGGCACTGCCGATGCGGCTGCGGGACGAGGTCGTCGGCGCCCTGAACCTCTTCCACGCCGAGCCCGGCCCCATCGAGCCGGCGGGCACCCTCATCGCGCAGGCCCTGGCCGACGTGGCCACCATCAGCCTGCTGCAGCAGCGCTCCACGCGCCGCAGCACGGTTCTCAACGAGCAGTTGCAGGCCGCGCTGAACAGCCGCGTGCTGATCGAGCAGGCCAAGGGGAAGCTCGCCGAACGCCAGGGCATCGACATGGAGCAGGCCTTCACCGCCCTGCGCGGCTACGCCCGCTCGCACAACCTCCGCCTGTCCGACCTGGCCCGCGCCTTCATCGACGGCTCGGAGCCCCTGCCCGGACTCGCGGCCTGACGCGGACGCCGTCAGCGGCGGGCCAGTTGGCGTTCGCCGGCCGCGCCGGGCTGGTAGGGCAGGCCGTAGTGCTTGAAGATCGCTTCCTCCTGCTCGGCGGGCAGTACGTCGTCGGTGCCGATCGACGGGGCCTGCTTCACCAGGGCCCGGGCGTAGCCGACGCGGACGTAGTCGGGCCCGACGGTCGCGTCCGCGAGGGGGACGAAGACCAGGCGGTGCCGCGTGGGCAGCCCGGTCCGTACCGTCGCCATGGCCGGTTCGTCGGTGCTGGTGTCCACGTACACGGCCTCCAGCACACCGATCTTGTGCGACTCCTCGTCGACGACATCGCGGTCGCGCCACTCTCGGACATCAGCTGCGTGAATCATGGTCTTTCCCTTCCGGACGATTGCTCCTCGGGTACCCCGTCACACCCTCGGTCCTCCGCGTAGAGCCGCCGCAGTGCGCGCCGCAGGCCGCGCCGCATCAGCCGCGGGAGCGGCTCGCCCTCCCAGGCGGCGACCAGGGCCGCGGCCACGTCCGGCACGTCGCTGTTGCACTGGCGCGCGACGTCCACCAGCAGATTCCTGGCCGGTGCGCGGCGGCAGGGGGCCAGGATCATCACCATGCCGCAGGCCCTGTCGACGTCCGTGCGGCCGGCCAGCGCCCGCCGCAGCCGACGGTTCTCGGCGCGCAGCGCCTCGACGTCCTGGTCCGCCGGATCCTCCTCCGTCGAGGGTTCGGTCCTCGACCCCCACCAGCCCTTGGGAAGCATGGCTGTGCGCTGCACTCCACCCACCTCTCACGTTTCCCGGTCGTCGACCGCGGACTTCGCGGTCTCGACGGTCGTCATCCGCGGGGTTCGTGGTCCCGACGGTCCTCTCGCTTCCAGCGCGCCCGGTGCTGCCGGCTGTAGCGGCGGGCCCAGCGGTCCTGCCGGTCGCGGCGCTGCTGGTAGTCCCGGTAGCCCTGGAGGTCGGACCCGTCGCCGCGGATCCAGCCGCCACCGCGATCGCGGCCGTAGCGGGTGGCGCCGAAGAGGAGCACGGCCGCGGCCACCCACCACAGAGGGCTGAGGAAGCCGAGGCCGAAGAGGATCAGGATGAGGATGAGAAGCAGGACGAACACGGTGGCCTCCCGGCACGGAACGAAGCGTCGCTGCCGGGGGCCGGGGCCTGTTCGACCAGCGTAGTCCTCGGCGGAGGGCGCCGGTAGCGAGCTCTGTCCGCCGCCTCACGGGGCGGTCACGTCGGAACTGTTCAGGGCACCGCCGCCGGACGGCACGGACGAGGCCGAGGTCTCGGGGGTGGGGCTGGATTCGGGAGTGGAGCTCTGGCTGGGCTCGGAGCCGGACCCGGTCTCCGGTGCCGCGCTCGCGTCCGGCGTGGTGGAGCCGCGGGGCTGCGGAGCCGTGCCGCTGGACGTGCCCGGGGTGAGGCTCGGCCTGGTCGTGGGGTGGGAGTCATCGGCCGAGCCGCCGCCCACCGAAGTGCCCTTGCCCGGCTCGTTCTTGACGACGGCGGAGACCGGCTTGCCCGCGATCAGCTCCACCGCGGTCACCGTGACCATCGCCAGCGCGAACACCAGGCCCGTCGCCAGCGCGTACTTCTTCCAGCCGAAGGTCTTCCGCAGGGAGCCGCCCCGATAGGTGGTGACCGACTCGCCCTCGGGAGCCACGAAAGGCGGTTCCTCGCCGGAGAGCAAGGCGTCGGGTGAAGGGTCGGGCGAGGGGTCGGGCGGTAACGCGAACGCCGCCCGGGCGTCCGCGCGCGCTTCGGCCCGTTCCTCGGTCGGTGTCTTCGGCACCCCCACCAGCGGCACCCGGCTGCGGATCTCCTCCCCCGTCCGTCGGAAGGCGTGCTGGAAGACCGCCGCGCCGGTGGTGGCGCTGGTGCTGACCACGGCGGCGCCGATGATCGTCCCGGTCACTCCCAGCAGGGACGCGAGAAACGCGCCCACCACCGTCGCGAGCGCGCTCGCCGCCACCTGTACGGCGGTCAGGTCGAGCACTTTGCGCTTCGGCGCCTGTCCTTCTTCTTTTCTGCGGTTCTCCACCGATATCCCTCAATGTCCCTGATGTCACTTGGTGTTTCCCGGAGCCCGACGGCCGTCGACCGCCGCTCTGCCGTCGCAGCCGTCGCGGCCGTCGCCGTGATGGCGAACACGTGACGGCGAACGGCGGGGGCCAGGCCGGGCGACAACGGGACGACTGCCCGGCTGCGGAGGTTTCACCTGCGATCAGTGGACACAACCGGTGGCTTTTCGGTCACACATGGCATTCGGCGGGGGCGCCACCGCACAGGACCGGGGACTATGCTGGCCGACGGACGCCCTGGACCCCGGTGAACACACCGCCTGCTGACCCTGGTTGCGGCGGGAGCGGACTTCTCGTGCTGGACCAGAGGGTGTGCACCATGAAGGAACAGCTCATGGCCCGGACGTTCGTCGAGCTGGCGGACAGTCTGGTCGCCGACTTCGACCTCGTGGACTTCCTGCGCCTGCTCACCGACCGCTGCGTCGACCTGCTCGACGCGAGCGCGGCGGGCGTCCTGCTCGCCGACCGCGACGGAGTGCTGCGCGTCATGGCCGCCTCCGACGAACGGGTGCGCCTGCTGGAGCTCTTCCAGCTCCAGAACCACGAAGGCCCCTGCCTGGACTGCTTCCACACCGGGGTCGCGGTCTCCGTGCCGGACCTGCGCGACGAGGCCGACCGCTGGCCGCTGTTCACCGCCCAGGCCCAGCGCATCGGCTTCTCCTCCGTCCAGGCGCTGCCCATGCGGCTGCGCGACGAGGTGGTCGGCGCCCTCAACCTCTTCCACACCACTCCGGTGCCCATCGACCCCGCCGACACCCCCTTCGCCCAGGCCCTCGCCGACGTCGCCACCATCAGCGTCCTGCAGCAACGCACCACGGAGCGCAGCACACTTCTCAACGAGCAGTTGCAGTCGGCCCTCAACAGCCGTGTCCTGATCGAGCAGGCCAAGGGCAAACTCGCCGAGCGCCGGCACACGGACATGGAGCAGGCCTTCTCCGCCCTGAGGTCCTACGCCCGCTCCCACAACCGCCGCCTGGCGGACGTGGCCCGCGCCTTCATCGACGAGACGGAACATCTCCCCGGCCTCAGCGCCGCGGCTTCCTGACCGGACTCAATCCCCTTTCCCCGACCTGGAGTTCACTTCGCTCCGGCCGCCGAGTCGCCGACGGCGACCCGCTCCCGGCGCCTCCGGGTCATGTCGTCCGCGGTCGCGCGCAGGGCGAGCCGGCGCGGGTAGACGGCCTCCAGCAGCGGACCCGTCATCGCGGTGGTCAGCAGAGCCATCACCACCATCAGCGAGTACAACCGCTCGTCCAGGATGCCGAGTTGGCGTCCGACGCTGAGAATGATCAGCTCGGTGAGGCCGCGGGTGTTCATCAGGACGGCCAGGGCGGAGGAGATACGGCGGTCGAGGCCGACGGCGAAGGCGCCCGCGTACGCGCCGACGAGCTTGCCGCCCGTCGCCACCAGCAGGATCAGCGCCAGTTGACCGAGGTCGGACCAGCCAAGGCCGGACAGGTCCACCTGCAGACCGGCGACGAGGAAGAAGACCGGAAGCAACAGTACGTTGTTGACGAGACCGACCCGCTCGTGCAGGTCGGCCCGCAGCCGCTCCGAGCCCGCGCGCGGGACGACGGCCCCGAAGAGGAACGCGCCGAAGATGAAGTGCAGCCCCATCCACTCGGTCGCCGCCCCGGACAGCAGCAGCCCGGCGAACACCGTGGCGAGCAGCACCGCGGTCGGCTGCGCGGCCACCGCCGGCCGTGCCAGCAGCCGCCCGAGCAGCCACCGCACGGGATAACACATCAGCAGCAGATACGGCAGGAAGAGCAGCGCCCGCTCGGGGTGCCCGCCCGGCGCGACGATCGCCACCACCACGGCGAGCAGCGACCAGGCCAGTACGTCGGCGACGGCGGCGCAGCACAGCGCCAGTGCGCCGAGGGGTGTGCGGTGCATGTCCCGGTCGGTGAGGATCCGTGCCAGCGCCGGGAACGCGGTGATGGACATGGCGGCGCCCATGAACAGGACGAACCCCGTGTGGTTGTCGCTGGGATGGCCGCGCAGCAGATACGCGCCGAGGGCCATGCCCAGGCCGCACGGCAGCAGGAGCGAGGCCAGCGAGACCGAGGCGGCGATCCGGCCGGTGCCGCGGACCAGGGTGCGGTCGAACTCCAGGCCGACCAGGAACATGAAGACGGCGACGCCGACCTCGGCCAGCGCGGCCAGGAACGGCCTGATGTCGGTCGGCAGCAGCGCGTGGGAGAGGGCCCCGCCGAACAGGGTCGGGCCGAGGAGGATGCCGGCCAGGATCTCGCCGATCACCGGGGGCTGGCCGAACCTGCGCGCCAACTGCCCGAGCAGACCGGCGGCGACGATGACGACGGCCAGACCCGTCAGCAGGGCGGCCGCTTGGGAGGAGGTCATGGCGGAGCGGACTCCTTAGGCCGGGGACCACGACGCCGATGGGCCTTCAGATGGTCGACCGGACGCACCGGCCGGCACCAGTGCGCGGCGGACGAAGCTGCCGATACAACGGATCAGCCGCGGCCGTTTGATTCGACGAACCCCTACATACCGATCATGACGGACGCCTGCGGAGTGTCCGCCGCAATCCCCTCTCGGTGACTGGTCGGCGAAGTCGGCGGCGGTGTTCGAACCTGTGAGCCCCGGGCACCGACGTTCCCACGGCCCCGGTGTGGGGCATCATCAACACCCGTCCCCCCATTCGCACTTCAGGGAGCCCCCACATGCTCCGCGGCATAGATGTCAGCGCGTACCAGTCCTCCACCTACAGCACGGCCGGCCTCTCCTTCGTCTTCATCAAGGCGACCGAGGGCCGCTCGTACGTCAACCCGAAGCTCTCGGCCCAGACCGCGCACGCCCGTGACGCGGGTCTGGTGGCCGGCTTCTACCACTTCCTGTGGCCCGGCAACCTCACCGCCCAGGCCGAGTACTTCGTCAAGCACGCCCCCGAGAAGGCGGGCGACATCCTCGCGGTCGACTGGGAGCGCAACAGCGAGGGCACCCACGCGAGCAACGCCGAGAAGGACAGTTTCATCCGCAAGGTGAAGGCACTGCGGCCCCACAACCGGGTCCTGCTGTACTGCAACCGCGACTTCTGGCTGAACATCGACACCACGTCGTACGCCGGCGACGGCCTCTGGATCGCCGACTACGTCACCGCCGCCAAGCCCCGCATCCAGGCCAAGTGGCGCTTCCACCAGTACAGCAGCGACCCGATCGACAAGGACGTCGCCGACTTCGCCGACAAGGCCGCGCTGAAGGCGTGGACGAAGGTCGGCTGACCGCGACTCAGCCCCGGAACTCCGGCGTGCGCTCCGGGCTCGCCTCGGCCAGTGCCTTGGTGACCGCCTCGACGCCTTCGCGCAGGCCGTAGACCGGGGTGCCCGGCTGCTGGCGCCAGGAGTCGTCGAGGCCGCCCGCGTCCACGGTGTCGAAGCCGAGCTCGTCGATCAGCGCCCGCACCTTCGCCTTGGCCGCCTCGTCGTCGCTCGCGACCGGCAGCGCGAGGCGGTCCTGGTCACCGGCCGGGCGGTGCCGGTCCAGGATGTCGGCGGCGTACGTGCCGTTGAAGGCCTTGACGACGGCGTGGCCGACCTGGCGTTCCGTCCAGCGGCTCTCGGTGAGTCCCTCGTCCTCGATCCCCGCGATCCGGCCGTCGCGGCTGCGGGGGTAGTAGTTGCCGGTGTCGATGACGGCGACCCCGTCGGCCGCCCCGTCCAGCACACCGGACGGCAGATCCGCCACGGCCTTCAGCGGAACCGTGATCACCACGACCTCGGCGCCCCGAGCGGCCTCCCCGACGGCCACCGGCCTCGCACCGGTCTCCTTCTCCAGCGCCGTGAGGGTCTGCGGGCCACGGGAGTTGGCCACGGAGACGTCGTGCCCGAGGGCGCTGAGCCGCCGGGTGAGGTTGCCGCCGATGTTCCCCGCGCCGATGATGCCGATCTTCATGACAGGCCCTTCCGAAGTCATTGCACGTGCATACGTCCGGGCGGCTTCAACTCCGGGAGATCCCGGACTATTCCATCGGCTGCGGCAAACGGGTGACGGCGCTCGACCAGGACGAACGGACATGACGAAGGGGCGCCCGCCCCGAAGGACGAACGCCCCCTGCACTCACGTCACTTGCTCAGGTAGGCCCAGAACTCGTCGAACGACAGGACCTTGTCCCCGTCGAGGTCGCGGGTCTTGATGATGGCCTCCGCGACCGTGTCGGTGACGTTCCAGTCGCCTCCCTGGGCGAGGGCGGTCTTGAACTCGGCCGCGGTGATGACGCCGTCACCGTCCGTGTCGATCCGCTGGAAATGCTTGCGTGCTTCCTCGATGTCCGCCACCGGATCCGCCCCTTCGTAACGCACTACTGCTTGTTGACGCAGGCCAGATTAACCGGCCGTGCGAGCACGCAGTGCGGCGACCACCCACGCGAACTCCGCACGGTGCGCGGCGGCGGGCCCTCCGCCCTTCACCGTGGCCAGCAACTCCCGGTACCGGGCGAGCCGGTCGTTGGACGCCGACTCCATCCGTTCGAGTACGACGGCCGGGTCGCCGCCGTCCCCCAGCACCTCCCGCAGGATCGCCTCGGCCTCCGGCGACTCGGGGGCGATGCCCCGCTCCCTGGCCTCCCCGCCCAGCTGCACCAGCCGCATGGGGAACCAGGTGGACCGCCCGCGGACGGCGACGCGGTCCTGGTCCGACATGTTGAACTCCATCACCTGCCGCATCTGCGACCGGAACTCCGGATCCTGGACCATCTCCGCCAGCTCCACCCAGGCGTCCACCTGCCCGGGGGTCGGATCGTCCGGCAGGTCCACCGCGATGGAGCGCATCCGCTCCTCGATGGCGGGATCCACCTGGTCGAGCCCGTGGAACAGCTCGTCCACGAACTCCTCCATGATCCGCCTCCGCTCGGCCGCCGACAGCCGTGCCAGTCTGTTCATCAGGGTCATCTCCTCCGCGGTCGAACCGCGTCGCGCCACGGACGACAGCACCGCACGGGTCACCTTCAGGGAACGGATCTGCGCGTCCAGCGCCAGCACGTGCGCCGCCGCGACCTCCGCGACCGACGTCTCGTCGGCCAGCACCTTGCGCACGTCGTCCAGACCGAGGCCCAACTCGCGCAGCGTGCGGATCAGTTCGAGGCGGGCGGCGCACTCGGCGTCGTAGAGCCGGTAGCCGCCGGCGGAGCGGGTCACCGGGGTGAGCACGCCCTCGTCCGACCAGTAGCGGATGGTGCGCACGGTCAGTCCGGTGGACCTGGCCAGTTCTCCGATGGTGAGAAGTCCGGTGCCGTCGTCGATCATGTCTGCGAGTGTGGGCCTTCCAGTGGGTGGAGACTCAAGGAGCACGGTGATGGAGACGTTGCGGGACATTCTCGACGCGGCGGCCCGTGGTGTCTTCCCGCCGGCGGACGGCGGTGCGACCGTCGTGCCGCAGGTGTCCGACCGGGACGCGGGCGTCCTCGCCTTCACCGCGCACGCCGTCGTCTTCACGGACGAGGACCCGCGATGGGTCCACGACACCTTGGCCCCCGTGGACTGCGACGCGCTGGCGGCGCCCATGAACCCGCGCTTCCTGACCGCCCTTCTGGAGCGGACGGGCCGTACGGCCGAGACCATCGACGCGATGCTGGTCGGCGCACCACTGCCGGGCGAACCGCCGCTCGCGCTGACGGAGATCACGGACGGCGACCATCCACGCATCGTGTACGCCCGCGGCCGGCGCGACGACGTGCGCGCATGGACCGCGGAGGGCGGGGTGCTGGTCATGGGGCGCGGGATCGCGGGCCGGCCGGAGGTCTCCGTCGAGGTGGCCCAGGACGTACGACACCGGGGGCTGGGGCGGCAGTTGGTGACCGCCGCCCGCCATCTCGTCACGGAGCCGCTGTGGGCGCAGGTCGCACCGGGGAACGCCCGCAGCATGCGGGCGTTCCTGGCGGCCGGCTATGTGCCGGTCGGCGCGGAGGCGCTGCTGCTGCGCGCCCCGCGCAACTGACCCTGTCCTAGCGGAAGACGCCGGTGTGGCCGAGTGAGTAGCGGCCCGGCTGCGGGTAGACGGCGAGGCCGTGCGGGCCGCTGCCGACCTTGACGCGGGCCAGCTGGGAGCCGGTGCGGGTGTCGACGGCGTACACCTCGGAGTTGTAACGACCCGACAGCCACAGGACCTTGCCGTCGGCCGAGACGCCGCCCATGTCGGGGCTGCCGCCGTCGGGCAGGTGCCACTTCTTGGTGAGCCTGTCCTCGGTGAAGTCGAAGATGGAGATGGTGCCTTCGCCGCGGTTGGAGATGTACATCTCGCGCGAGTCCCGGCTGACGTAGAGGCCGTGGCAGCCCTTGCCGGTGCGCAGGAAGGACGGCTTGCCGAACTTCTCGCCGTCCAGGACCCACATGCCGTCGGCCATCATGTCGGCGATGTAGAACTTCCTGCCGTCCGGGGAGATCTTGACGTCCTGCGGCATCGCGCCGTCGTACGGGAGCTTCTGTTGTCCGACGACCTTCATCTTCTCGGTGTCGACCTTGAGCAGTTCGCCGCTGAACTCGCAGGAGACGATGAAGTAGCGGCCGTCCAGGGAGAAGTCGGCGTGGTTGACGCCGTAGCAGCTGACCGGGACGGTCTTCATGCGCTTCATGGTGTGCGCGTCGCGGAAGACGAGTTCGCGGTCGAGGGAGGCCATGACGATCGCGTACCTGCCGTTGGGCGTGAAGTAGAGGTTGTACGGGTCGTGCACGTCGACCGTCCTGCCGGCCTTCCCGGTCATGGGGTCGATGGGGGTGAGGGTGTTGCCCCGGTCGTTGTTGACCCACAGCGTCTTCATGTCCCAGGAGGGCACGACGTGTTGGGGCTGCGCGCCGACCGGGATGGTCTCGATCACCTTGTACGTCTTGGGGTCGATGACCGAGACGGTGTTGGAGTTGGTGTTGGGGACGTAGACGCGGGACGGGAAGTCCTTGACCACCGGGGAGAGCTTGTTGGGGCGGTCGGCCGCGTAGACGTCCTTCGGGTCGAGGACCGGCGGCATGCCGGGCAGGCCCTGAACGACGGCCTTCTTCTCCGCCCGGGCGGGCGGGACGGCGGCCTTGGTGCCGAGGGCCTCGTTCTCGTGGGCGCGGGTGCCGGTGCCGCAGGCGGCGAGGCCGGCGAGCGCGGCGCCCACGAGAAGGGCGCGGGTGAGGGAAGTGCCGGGGGTGCGGTGCATCAGCTGAACAGCTCCGTCGTGGTCACCGCGGTCAGGCCGCGGCGGTCGAGTTCTTCCAGTACGGCGGGGAGGGCGGCGACCGTGTCCGGGTAGCCGAAGTGCAGGCTCACCACGGATCCTGCGCGGACCTCGCCGAGGACCTGGCGGGTGACGGCGGCTGCGCCGGGCCGCGTGTAGTCGAGGGAGTCGACGTCGTAGGACAGGACGTGCGGGTAGCCGGCGCGGGCGGCGAGGCGGGTGACCAGCGGGGAGGCGCGGGGTGCGCGCGACGGGCGGAACCAGGTGCCGATCGACCCGGTGAGGCGCTTCAGGCGGTCGGCGCAGCCGGTGATCTCGGCGAGGGCGTCGGCCTCCGACATGGCGTTGATGTCGATGTGGCGCTGGGTGTGGTTGCCGAGGTCGTGGCCGCCGTCGAGGATGCGGCGGGCCAGGTCCGGGTGGGCGTCCAGCCAGGTGCCGACGGCCAGCACGGTGACATGGGCGCCGTGGCGTTCGGCCTCGGTGAGGAGGCTGCGGGCGATGGCGGGGTCGCCCTGGCCGTGGAAGGTGAGGGCTACGCGGGGGTGGGTGCGGGGGCCGTGGGTGAGCTGTGCGGGTTGGCCCGGGTAGTGGCGGGGGGCGGGGACGCGCGCTGGCTCGGCGGAGGTGGGGTGCGCGGAGGGGGCGGGGTGAGCGGGGTGGGCGACGGCACCACTCGTGGCACAGCCCGCGGTGAACGCGCCTGCGGCGAGAAGACCGGCGCGGATCGCCGTCCGGCGGTTGGTCGGGGTCACCGCACCATTTAAGGGGGGTCGGCCATAAAAACCGCCTATTTACCCGATTGGCACCTTTTACGAGTCGTACCCGTACTCACCTGTCGGCGACCCGCATCTCGAACCATGTCGTCTTGCCGCGCGGCAGGAGGTCGACTCCCCAGCGGTCCGAGAGTTTGTCGACGAGGAACAGGCCCCGGCCGCTTATGTCGGTCACCTGGACCGGCATCAGACACGGCAGCCCGCGTGACGGGTCGCGGACCTCGATGCGGATCCAGCCCCGGCGGCGGCGCATGCGGAGCCCGAAGACTCGGGCGCCGGTGTGCCGGACGGCGTTGCCGACGAGTTCGGAGACGAGTAAGACGGCGTCTTCCGTCATCTTCGGCGTCAGGCCCCAGTGCCGGAGGACGATGACCTGGGTGAGGCGGCGGGCCGTGGCGGCGGACTCGGGGCGGGACGGCAGCGGGACCTCGGCCTCGGTCGGGTTTCCGAACAACTCCAGCGCCTTCAGCGCCCGTTCGTCCTCGACCGCGGGCGACCAACGCGCCGCGGTCGCACGGCCGTTTCCCCGCGGCTGTTCCATGCCTTCCAGCCCCGCCATGCCCCCATCATGGCCGCCCGGCACGCCCGCCGGGGCCGTTCCGCTGGAATACGCCCCCCGGAATCCACCGTTCCGATTGGGGCGTTCGGCATATGTCAGCGGCAGTTCGGATGTCCTGACGGCCCGTCTGAGCTGCGGTGAAGGCTCTGCTGGAGGCAATCGACGGACTCCCTCGACAAGACAGACTTAAGGTTGCTTTAAGGCTCCCATAAACCGCCCCATCGAGGGACCCGAATCAGACACCGCGTCAATTGCAAGGGGCTCAGAGGAACTTTGCCTTGCCGGGACCCTCCTCCACGAAGCTCCGCATCCCCCGCTCACGGTCCTCCGTGGCGAACAGACCCGCGAACCAGTTCCGTTCGACGGCGAGCCCGGTCTCGATGTCCGTCTCCAGGCCGGTGTCGATCGACTCCTTCGCGGCACGCAGCGCGATCGCCGGCCCCTGCGCCAGCTTCGCCGCCCACATGTGCGCGGCGCCGTACACCTCGTCGGCCGGCACCACCCGGTCCACCAGACCCAGCGTCAACGCCTCGTCCGCCTTGACCATCCGGCCCGTGAAGATCAGGTCCTTCGCCTTGGACGGGCCGATCAGCCGGGCCAGCCGCTGGGTGCCGCCCGCGCCCGGGATCAGGCCGAGCAGGATCTCGGGCTGGCCGAGCTTGGCGTTGTCGGCGCAGATCCGGAAGTCCGCGCAGAGCGCGAGCTCGCAGCCGCCGCCCAGCGCGTACCCCGTGACGGCCGCGACCACCGGCTTGGGGATGCGGGCCACCGCCGTGAACGAGTCCTGCAGGGCGCGGGAGCGCAGGATCATCCCCGCGTGGTCCATGTTCTGCATCTCCTTGATGTCCGCGCCCGCCGCGAACACCTTCTCCCCGCCGTAGATCACCACGGCCCGTACGTCCTCGCGCCGGGTCGCCTCCTCGGCCAGCTCCTTGAGCCGGTCCTGCGTGGCGACGTCCAGCGCGTTCATCGGCGGGCGGTCGAGACGGATCGTGCCGACGCCCTCGGCGACTTCGAGATTCACGGTCATGCAGGCAGGTTAGAGGGGCGGACGACATCGGGCCCGGTGCCGTGAGTCACAGCACCGGGCCCGCAGGTCTAGCCGACCGTCACGACTTCCACTTGGCCCACGACATGTTCCAGCCGTTGAGCCCGTTGTCGGCCGCCACGGTCGCGTCGTTGGAGTTCTTCACGACCACGACGTCACCGATCATCGAGTGGTTGAAGAACCACGCGGCGGACACGGTCTTGCTGTAGCCGCCCTTGACGTCCTGGAGGCCGATGCAGCCGTGGCTGGCGTTGTAGTTGCCGAAGGCGCCGCCGCCCCAGTAGTTGCCGTGGATGAAGGTGCCGGAGTCGGTCAGGCGGGTGGCGTGCGGGACGTCCTTGATGTCGTACTCGCCGCCGTAGCCGACCGTCTCACCGTTCATCCGGGTCACTTCGAGCTTCTGGCTCATGACCATCTGGCCGTTCCAGGTGTCGTAGCCGGGCTTGCCGGTGGTGACCGGGATGGTCTTGACGGTCCGGCCGTCCTGGGTGACCTTCATCGTGTGCTTCTTGGCGTCCACGACGGAGACCTGGTTGCGGCCGATGGTGAACTTGACCGTCTTGGCCTGCTTGCCGTAGACGCCCGACCGGCCCTCGACGCCGTCGAGGTCGAGCTTGACGGTGACCTTCGTACCGGACTTCCAGTACTTCTCCGGGCGGAAGTCGAGGCGGTCGTTGCCGAACCAGTGGCCCTCGACGTCGACGGCCGGCTCGGTCGTGATGCTGATCGCCTTCGTCACGTCCTCCGGGTTGGTGATGCCCCGGGTGAAGCGGATCGAGAACGGCATCCCGACGCCGACCGTGGAGCCGTCCTCGGGAGTGAAGTTGCCGATGAAGGTGTTCGCCGGGGTCAGCGTGGTGAAGCTGGAGTCCTCGGCGGCGACCCGGCCCTTGGCGTCCTTGGCGACCGCGTGCACCGTGTACTTGGTGGCCGCGGCCAGGTGGGTGGCCGGCGCCCAACTCGCCCCACCGGCGGCTATCTTCCCGGACACCGCGGTGCCCTTGGCGTCCTTGACCTCGACCTGCGTCAACGTGCCCTTGCTGGCGCTGATCCTGAGAGCGCCGTTGGTGTCGACGGACTTCGCGCCGTCCTTGGGGGCGATGGCGACGACCGCCTCGGACTGCTTGGTCTCCGCGGTACTCGCCGCGTCCTTCCCCTTGCTGTCGCCCGACCCGGAACCGGAGTCCGAGCCGCCCCCTCCACACGCGGTGAGAGTCACCAGCAGCACTCCCAGAACCAGTGCCGGCAGTTTTCTGCTCCCACGCTCGCGTGCGTCAACCGACGCCCCCGATATCGGCCGCACGTTCAACTCGTTCTCCCCTCGCCGGGCCTGGTCAGGCCCGCACCCCGGCGCGTTCGACGCGCACATTGGCGCATATTAACCGCAAGGTTTTGGGGAAGTTGTGAGCCGAAGGTCACCGTTCAGTCGCAACATCGGCCTTCGCCCACTCCGCCCCGACCCGGCCCCTCACCGGGTCACTTCACCGCACTGCCCGCTTTCCACTCCTTCCAACCCATGTTCCACCCTCCGAGCCCGTTGTCGGGAGCGACCTTTTTGTCGTTGCTGCGGACGACCTCGACGACGTCCCCGATCAGGCTGCGGTCGAAGAACCAGCCCGCGGGGGTGTCGGAGCCGCCGCCCTTGACGTCCCTGAGCCCCACGCACCCGTGGCTGACATTGACCTTGCCGGGGGCGTTCGGCGCCCAGTAGTTGCCGTGCAGGAAGGTGCCGGAGTCGGTCAGACGCATGGCGTGCGGCACGTCGGGGATGTCGTACTCACCGCCGAAACCGACCGTGCGGCTGTTCATGCGGGTCACGTCGAGCATCTCCGTCACCACCATCTTCCCGTTGTAGGTGGTGGTCCTCGGCGCCCCGGCCGTGATGGGCACGGTGGCCAGCAGTTCGCCGTCCCGCCGCACCTGCATGGTGTGCCGGGCCGCGTCGACCAGCGAGACCTGGCTGCGGCCGACGGTGAAGGAGAACGTCTTGTACTGCAGCCCGTAGACCCCGCTCGCGCCCTCGACGTCGCGCAGCCGCAGGGAGACGGTGACCCGGGTGCCGGGCCTCCAGTACTTCTCGGGGCGGAAGTCGAGGCGGTCCCTGCCGAACCAGTGCGGGCGGATCTCGGCGGCCGGCCGGGAGGTGACGTGGACGGCGCGCTCGACGGCGACGCGGTCGGCGATCTCCCGGTTGAACTCCAGGGAGACGATCATGCCGGTGCCGACGGTGGAGCGGTTCTCGGGGGTGACGTACCCGATGAAGCGCTCGTCGGGGACGTACGTCGTGAAGGTGGTGTGCCGGGCCGAGCGGCGGCCGTGGCCGTCCAGGGCCACCGCGTCGACCGTGTACTTGGCGGCCAGCGCGAGCTTCGGCTCGTCGGGCTCCCAGCGCAGGCCGTCGTCGGAGATGTGCCCGGCCACCTCCGACTCCTGCGCGTCCTGTGCCTCGACGACCCGCACCGACTCCAGACGCCCGCTGGGCACCCGTACCCGGAGTGTCTCCTCGGGCGTCACGCCCTTGCTCGCGTCGTCCGGGGAGATGCGGATGACGTCCTCCGGGGCGGGTGCCTTGCCGAAGGCCCCGCCGATGTCGATGCCGCCGTCGGCGTCCGAGGAGCAGCCGGCGGCTCCGGCCAGCAGCCCTGCCCAGGTCAGTAGGGCGGCCAGCGCGGCCCCCGCGCGCCGAGCGCGCCCGTGTACGTGCCTCACGGCGTGACAACGACAGGGGTCGCCCGGGGAAACGTGAGTGCGACGCAAGCTCTGGGCAGAACAGTGGGGAGGACGACAGGCAAGGACGCGCCCGGTCGGGACGCCGTACGCTCCTTTCCCCGTCGTCCCACGAGCCGTGGGAGGCTGACAGGTGTCCAGCGCAGCCGAGCGGGAGGCGGTGGCGGCGGAGCTCGCCGCTCCGGCCGCCGTGGTGAACGGGTCCCGGCGCAGGACGCCGGGCGTGCCCGTGCGGCCCGGTGCGTCGATGCCGTTGGGGGCCCGGTTCCGGGTGGGCTCCGACGGGGTGGCGGGCACCAACTTCGCGCTGTGGGCGGGCGGGGCGGAGGCGGTCGAGCTGTGTCTGTTCGACGAGCGGGGCAAGGAGACACGGGCCCGGCTGACCGAGCTGACGCACGAGATCTGGCACGGCTTCGTGCCGGGCGTGCTGCCCGGACAGCGCTACGGCTACCGGGTGCACGGCCGCTGGGACCCGTGGACGGGCGGTCGCTGGAACCCGGCGAAGCTGCTGCTCGACCCGTACGCGCGCGCGGTGGACGGCGACTTCGGCCTGCCGCCGGAGGTGTACGGGCATGTCCGCGACTGGCCGCAGCAGCAGGTCGCCGACACCGTCCGCGACGACCGCGACTCGGCGCCGTTCGTCCCCAAGGGCGTCGTCGTCCACGACGACGACGAGTGGGAGGACGACCGCCGCCCCAAGACCCCGTGGGCCGACTCGGTCATCTACGAACTGCACGTGCGCGGCTTCACGGCCCTGCACCCGGAGATACCGGAGGAACTGCGCGGCACGTACGCGGGGTTGGCACACCCGGCAGCCATCGAGCACTTGGTGAAGCTGGGCGTGACGGCGGTGGAGCTGCTGCCGGTGCACCAGTTCGCGCACGAGGATCACCTGCTGCGGCGCGGCCTGAAGAACTACTGGGGCTACAACTCCATCGGCTACTTCGCCCCGCACGCCGGGTACGCCGCCTCCGGTACGACGGGACAGCAGGTCGGCGAGTTCAAGCGCATGGTGCGCGCGCTGCACGCGGCCGGCATCGAGGTCATCCTCGACGTCGTCTACAACCACACGGCCGAGGCGGGCGAACACGGCCCCACCCTCTCCCTCAAGGGCATCGACAACCGCGGCTACTACCACCTCCAGTCCGACGCCCGCCGCTACGCCGACTACACCGGCTGCGGCAACACCCTCCACGTCGTCCAGCCGCACGTCCTGCGCCTGATCACCGACTCGCTGCGCTACTGGGTGACCGAGATGGGCGTGGACGGCTTCCGTTTCGACCTCGCGGCGGCGCTGGCCCGCTCGATGCACGACGTCGACATGCTGTCCCCGTTCCTCGCGGTCATCGCGCAGGACCCGGTGCTGCGGCGCGTGAAGCTGATCGCCGAGCCGTGGGACGTGGGGTCGGGCGGCTACCAGGTGGGCGCCTTCCCGCCCCTGTGGACGGAGTGGAACGACCGCTACCGCAACGCCGTACGGGACTTCTGGCGCGGCGCGCTGCCCGACGTACGGGACCTCGGCTACCGCCTGTCGGGCTCCAGCGACCTGTACGCGTGGGGCGGTCGGCGGCCGTACGCGTCGGTCAACTTCGTGACCGCGCACGACGGTTTCACCCTGCGGGACCTGGTCTCCTACGAGCGCAAGCACAACGAGGCGAACGGCGAGAACAACCGGGACGGCACCGACGACAACCGCTCGTGGAACTGCGGCACCGAGGGCGAGAGCACCGACGAGCGCGTACTGGCGCTGCGGCGACGGCAGTTGCGGAACCTGCTGACCACCCTGCTGCTGTCGACGGGCGTGCCGATGCTGGTCGCGGGCGACGAACTGGGGCGCACGCAGCGGGGCAACAACAACGCGTACTGCCAGGACAACGAGATCAGTTGGGTCGACTGGAGCCTGCTGGAGGACCCCGGCTGGAAGGCCCTGTCCGGGCTCACCGCCCGGCTGATCGACCTGCGCCACCGGCACCCGGTGCTGCGCCGCCGCGCCTTCTTCTCCGGCCGCGCCCACGGCGTGGACGGCCTGCGCGACCTGGCCTGGTTCACGGCCCGCGGCACGGAGATGACGGAACGGGACTGGTACGCCCCCGCCGCCACCCTCGGCATGTACCTCTCCGGGCGCGACATCCCCGGCCGCGACGAACGCGGCGACCCGATCATCGACGACAGCTTCCTCGCCGTCCTGCACGCGGGCGACCGCCCGGTGAGCTTCGTACTGCCGGGGTCGCCGTGGGCGGAGCGGTACGAGGTGGTCGTCGACACGTCGAAGGAGGAGCAGGAGGAGGCGCCGGGGGTGGTGCACCGGGCGGGGTCGGCGATCACGGTGCCGGCGCGGGCCGTGCTGTTGCTGAGGGTGGAGTGAGGTTCGTTTCAGGCCCATGAACTCCGGGCCGGATTCCTGGCCAAGGGCCGGGGCTGCTGATCGACTGAAACGCATGCCTCAGATATCCCGTCGTGCCTTCGGTGGTCTTGTCGGTGGCGGTGCCGTGACCGCCGTCGGCGGTGTGCCGACCGTCGCCGAAGCCGCTGAAGCCGCCCCCGCCGAACGGCCGTTCAAGGCCCGCCCCGGGGCCACCGGCAAGCGTCCCAACCTCCTCGTCATCCTCGGCGACGACCTCGGCTGGGCGGACCTGTCCTCCTACGGCGCCCCGCACATCAAGACGCCGAACCTGGACCGGCTGGCCCGGCAGGGGGTGCGGTTCACGGACGCCTACTCCGGCTCCGCGACCTGCTCGCCGACCCGGTTCAGCCTGTACACCGGGCGCTATCCGGGCCGGACGCCGGGCGGGCTGGCCGAGCCGATCGCCAGCAGGACGCAGGGTCTCGACCCCCACCACCCCACCCTGGCCTCGCTGTTGAAGAAGGCCGGCTACTCCACCGCCCTGATCGGCAAGTGGCACTGCGGCTGGCTGCCCGACTACAGCCCCACGAAGTCGGGTTGGGACGAGTTCTTCGGCAACCACGGGGGTGTGCTGGAGTACTTCTCCAAGCTGGGCCAGCTCGGCGACTACGACCTGTACGAGGGCGACGCGACCTACCAGGACCTGCGCTACTACACGGGAGTGCTGACCGAGAGGGCGGTGGAGTACGTCGGCCGCGACCACGACAGGCCGTGGCTGCTGAACCTCAACTTCACCACCCCGCACTGGCCTTGGCTCGCGGAGGGCGACGAGGAGACCGGCGCCGAGATCGCGGCGAAGATCCGGGCGGCCAAGAGCCAGTTGGAGATCAGCGACGCCCTCAACCACTACGACGGCGGGTCGGTCGCCAAGTACACGGAGATGGTGCAGAGCCTCGACGCGGCCGTGGGTGAGGTGCTCGCCGCGCTGCGCCGGTCCGGGCAGGAGGAGAACACGCTGGTGTACTTCGCCAGCGACAACGGCGGTGAGCGCTGGTCGTACCTCTGGCCGTTGAGCGGCGAGAAGTTCGTGCTCCAGGAGGGCGGTATCCGGGTGCCCACCATCGTCCGCTGGCCGCACCGGATCGACGGCAACCAGGTCAGCCACGAGCCGAACTTCTCCCCCGACTGGACCGCGACCTTCCTGGAGCTGGCCGGCGCCCGCCCCGACCCCGCGTATCCGCTCGACGGCACGAGCTTCGCGGGCTATCTGCTGAGGGGAGAGGAGCTGCCCGAGCGCGACCTGTTCTGGCGGGTGCGGGCCAACCGGGCGCTGCGGCGCGGCGATTGGAAGTACTACCAGGACTCCGACGGCGACGACCACCTCTACGACCTCGGCGCCGACGTCCGCGAACAGGCCGATCTGGCGCCGGACAAGCCGGAGTTGCTCGCCGAGCTGAAGGCGGCCTGGGAGAGGACCGCGAGCGGCCTGCTGCCGTACCCGGCCGCCTAGTCAGCCGAGAATCCCCCGCTCGTACGCCGTCGCCACCGCCGCCGCGCGGTCCTTGACGCCCAACTTGCCGTACAGGTGGGTGAGATGGGTCTTCACGGTCGCCTCGCTGATGAAGAGTTCGCGGGCGATCTCGCGGTTGGAGGTGCCCTTGGCGACCAGGGTGAGGACCTCGCGTTCGCGGGTGGAGAGGGGCTCGTTGCCGGGGGCCTTGGGGGTGCGGACCGCGGAGACCAGGCGGGAGGCGACGGCGGGCGACAGGACCGTACGGCCTTCCGCCGCCGCGCGGACGGCCGTGAACAGCTCGTCGCGCGGGGCGTCCTTCAGGAGGTAGCCGGTCGCACCCGCCTCGATCGCGGGCAGCGTGTCGGAGTCCGTGTCGTACGTCGTCAGGACCAGCACCTTCGCGCGGGCGGCGCGGCGGGTCAGCTCGCGGATGGCGTCGACTCCCGCGCCGCCCGGCATGCGCAGGTCCATCAGGATGACGTCCGGGTCGAGGGCGGCGGCCCGCTCGACCGCCTCGACGCCGTTGGACGCCTCGCCCAGGACGCGGAAGCCGGGCGCGGACTCGAACATGCCGCGCAGACCGTCGCGTACGACGGGATGGTCGTCGACGATGAGAAGGGAGATCAGCAGCTCGTCACTCATGGCGGACCAACGGTACGCGAGCCGAGAGGGCCGTGCCGTGTCCCGGCTCGGTCTCGATCGTGAGCGTGCCGGCGATCCGTTCGGCGCGGGCCCGCATGCCGTCGAGGCCGAAGCCGCCGGTGCGGGTGCGTTCGGGCAGGGCGAGCGGGTCGAAGCCCTGGCCGTCGTCGCGGATGTCGAGGATGACCTCGTAGCCCAGGAAGGTGAGGGTCACGCCGACGCGGGTGGCCCGGGCGTGCCGGGCCGCGTTCGACAGGGCCTCCTGGGCGATGCGCAGCAGGGTCGCCGAGACCTCGTCGTGGAGGTGCTCGGTGGTGCCGGTGACGGTGAACTCGGCGCGTACGCCGGTGCGTTCACCCCACTCCGCGACCGTGTTCTTCAGGGCCTCGGGCAGACCGTCGTTCTCCAGCGCTATGGGCGCGAGGTTCTGCACGGAGCGGCGGGCCTCGCCCAGGCTGTGCCGGGCGAGGGTCGAGGCGCGGTCGAGATGGGTGCGGGCGGTGGTCAAGTCGGGCGCGCTCGCCACGACTTGGAGTTGGGCGATGATTCCGGTCAGGCCCTGCGCGATGGTGTCGTGGATCTCGGCTGCCAGCCGGCGGCGCTCGTCGGCCACCCCGGCTTCCCTTGCCTGGAGCAGGAGTTGGGCGTGCAGGGCGGCGTTCTCGTCGAGGGCCTGCTGGAGCGCGGTGTTGGTGCGTTCGAGTTCGGTGATGGTCTCGGTGCGCTCGTGGGAGCGCTGTGTCTCCTGCTCCTGAAGATGGGCGACCACCATCTGCAGGCCGGAGTTGGCGAACACGAGCGCGGGGAAGAGGATCCACTGGACCCCGCTCTCGAACGGCAGTCCGCCGGCCTGCGCACCGGCCACGGTGACCGCGCTCGCGAACAGTCCGAGCCGCTGCCACGACCTGCCCGGAATCAGCTCGTCGGCGTCCATGTAGCCGGAGGCGGCGTAGAAGGCGAAGAACGGGTTGATCCAGGTGAGGACGAAGGCGATGGCCCAGCGGACGACGTAGTACGCCGTCCCCGTCCGGCACGGGATCCGGCCACGGCCCGGACGGCGGGAACGGGTGCCGTGCCACCACAGCTGGAGGACGACCGCGGTGCCGACCAGGGCCCAGCCGAGGTACCAGTCGACGGAGCGGTCGTTCAGACCGGAGGCGGCGACCGCGAGGACGACACTGAGGGCGAGCAGCCCGTACGGCCCCCACGTGTGCAGCTGCTCCCAGCGCCGCTCGATCTGCCGGTCCCTCGTGGTCATCTCCCCAGTCTGCACGGCAGCCTCCCCTACTCCCAGCGGAACCAGCGGGAGGCACCCGCCGTGAGCAGCACCGTCCAGGCCACCAGCACGCCCAGGTGCGTCCAGCCCGGCCAGTTCCCCGCCGCCGCCCGGTTCAGAGCCTCGGCCGCGGCACCGAACGGCGTGTAGCCGACGACCCGGGCGAGCGTGTCCGGCATGGCCTGCACCGGGATCCACACGCCCGCGCAGAACATCATCGGGAAGAACACCGCCGACCCGATCGCGCCCGCGATCTTCGTCGTCCGGGACAGCGATGAGACCACCGCGCCCAGCGCGAGCGCGGCCAGGATCGCGAGAACCAGGGCGAGGAGGTAGCCGAAGGCCTGCTGGGGCAGCCGTACGTCGAAGGCGAGCCGGCCCACGATCAGCGCGCACAGGGCCGAGACCAGGGCCGCCCCGCCGTAGACCAGCATCTGCGCGGAGAGCAGGGCGGTCGGGCGGACCGGTGTGGTGGACATGCGGCGCAGGATGCCGCGCTCCCGGTAGCCGGTGAGGGTCTGCGGCATCGACTGGAGCGCGCCGACGATCATGCCGAGCAGGACGGCGACCGGGACGTACACGTCGACCGTGCGCAGGCCGCCGAGGTCCGCCTGGTGGTGGCGGAAGGACGGGATGGAACCCAGGATCACCAGGAGGAGGGTCGGGAAGAACAGGATCCAGAAGAGGGCGCCGGGTTCGCGGCGGAAGAGGCGCAACTCGGTGCGCAGGACGGCGGTGTTCATGCGGGGACCTCCGTCAGGTCGAGGAAGGCGTCGTCCAACGTGGCGTCGGACACGCGAAGTTGGTGGGCGGTGATGTGGTTGCGGGCGAGGAGCGTGATGACCGCGTTGACGGTCTCGTCGGTGCCGGAGAGCGTGATCCGGCCGTCCTTGTACTCGACCGCGACGAGCGCGGGCAGCGCGTTCAGGTCGCCCTCCTCCAGCGGCGCGGAGGGCGTGAAGCTGATGACGGTAGAGCCCGCGGAACGCCGGATCAGGCCGTCGGGGGTGTCCAGGGCGGCCACCCGCCCCTGGTCGATCACCGCGATCCGGTCGCAGAGGCGCTGCGCCTCCTCCATGAAGTGCGTGACGAGCAGGACGGTGACCCCGCTCGCGCGCACGTCCTCGATGAGCTGCCAGGTGTCGCGCCGGGCGCGCGGGTCCAGGCCGGTGGTCAGCTCGTCGAGGACGACGATCCGGGGGTTGCCGATGAGGGCGAGCGCGATGAACAGGCGCTGCTTCTGGCCGCCGGAGAGCTTGCCGAACCGGGTGGTGAGCCTGGCGGTCAGCCCGAGGCGTTCGGCCAGGGGCTTCCAGTCGGCGGGGTGCGGATAGAGGGACGCGTACAGCTCCAGCGCCTCGCGGACGGTGAGCTTGGCCTGCAGCTCGCTCTCCTGGAGCTGGGCGCCGAGGACGCGTGCGACCTGCTCGTGGTCGGCGACGGGGTCGAGGCCGGTGACGCGGACTCGGCCGGCGTCGGGGACGCGCAGTCCCTCGACGCACTCGACGGTGGTGGTCTTGCCGGCGCCGTTGGGGCCGAGGATCCCGAAGATCTCGCCCTCCTCGACGGCGAAGGAGACGCCGTCGACGACGGGCCGGCCTCCGTAGGACTTGCGCAGTTCGGTGACTTCGATGACGGGCATGGCATCAGCGTCCCGGGGAGCGGGGGTCCGCCACATCGGCCGTCGCGCTCGAAAGGGCATCAACCGATCGGTTGATGCCCGCCTCCCCCGGCCGCCTCCCCCGCCTCCGACGGTCTTGTACGACTCCTCGAACGCGCAGGTCGTAGGTCCAGCGGCCGATCAGGGTCCGGCCAAAACTCGGTGGGCGTTGTCAGTGCCGATCCGTAGGCTCACTGATGATGTCCACCACACGTTCGACCACCGAGGAAGGCACGGTGACCGGGGAGCGGTCCACCGTGCGCACGCTGCTGCGTCTTTGGCCGTACGTCCGGCCCGTGCGGGTACGGCTGTTCACCGCCGCGTTCGTCGCGGTGCTGGCCTCGTGCACGGGACTTGTGATCCCGCTGGTGCTGAAGTGGATGGTCGACGGGCCGGTCGCCGACCGGGATCCGGCCGGGGTGTGGCTCGGGGCGCTGTATCTGCTGCTGCTCGGGGTGGCGGAGGCGCTGCTGTTCGGAATGCGGCGGTGGATGGTGGCACGACCGCTGTCGCACGTCGAGGCGGAGATGCGGGCGGATCTGTACGGGCATCTGCAGCGGCTGCCGGTCGCCTTCCACGACCGGTGGGCCTCGGGCCAGTTGCTGTCCCGGGGCACGACGGACCTGATGCTGCTGCGTATGTTCCTCGCCTTCCCGCTGACCTTCCTGCTGGTCAACGGGGTGACGATCCTGGTCGGCGTGATCATCATGCTGCTCCAGGACTGGACGCTGGGACTGGTGATCCTGGGTCCCGCGGTGCCGGTGATCGTCACCTGTGTGGTCTTCGAGAAGCGGTACGCGCTGGTGGCGCGGCGCGCGCAGGACCAGGTCGGCGATCTGACGACGGTCGTCGAGGAGAGCGTGCTCGGCATCCGGATCATCAAGGGGTTCGGCCGACACCGCAGCCAGGCCCTGGCGTTCCGGAAGCTGTCGCGCACGCTGCGCGGCACGGAACTGAGGAAGGCGCGGCTGCTGGCCGCCATCTGGGGCGTCATCGTGACGCTGCCCGAGATGGCGATCGGCGCGGCCCTGGTCCTGGGCACCGTCCAGGTCGCCGACGGCAATCTGTCGGCGGGCACCCTGGTCGCCTTCCTCTCCACCGCCCTCGCCCTGCGCTGGCCGGTGGACTCCATCGGCTTCCTGCTCGCGATGAGCCAGGAGGCGGCGACGGCCACGGAACGGTACTTCGAGGTGGTGGACGAACGCCCCGAACAGCAGGAACAGTCCGAACACCAGGGCCAGTCGGGCGCCTCCGCCGCTGCCCTGCCGAAGAAGAGCGAGCGCGGGATCCGGTTCCGTGGGGTCCGGTTTCGATACCCCGACGCCGAGCCCGGGTCCGCGCCCGTGCTGGACCGCATAGACCTGCACATCCGGTCCGGTGAGTCCATGGCGCTGGTCGGGGCCACGGGCAGCGGCAAGACGACGCTGACCGCGCTCGTGCCGCGGCTGCACGAGGTGACCGACGGGCACATCACCCTGGACGGCGAGGACATCACCGCCATGTCCAGGGAGGAACTGCGTTCCCGGGTCGCCGTCGCCTTCGAGGAGCCGACGCTGTTCTCGGCGAGCGTCGGGGACAACGTGCTGATGGGCGCCGACGACGAGGCGGGCGCGGCCGAGCTGAACCGCGCGCTCTCCGTCGTACAGGCCGACTTCGCGCACGCCCTTCCGCAGGGCACCGACACACAGGTCGGCGAGCAGGGCCTGAGTCTGTCCGGAGGTCAGCGGCAGCGGCTGGCGCTCGCGCGGGCGGTGGTCGGCAGACCCGGGTTCCTGGTCCTCGACGACCCGCTGTCCGCGCTGGACGTGCACACCGAGGCCGCCGTCGAGGCCGCGCTGCGGGAGGTCCTCGCGGACACCACCGCCCTCATCGTGGCCCACCGCCCCTCCACGGTCCTGCTCGCCGACCGGGTCGCCCTGCTCTCCGGCGGCCGGATCACCGCGGTCGGCACACATCAGGAACTGCTGCGCACGAACGCCGAGTACGCCCACCTCATGTCCGGGACCGACGAAGCGGAGGACGACCGATGACGGCCCCGACCACCTCCTCCGTCCCGGCGGCGGACGACGAACCGGACCTGCCCCGCCCCGCGGGCTTCAAGGGCACCGACCCCTTCGACCGCGACATCCTGCCCACTCCCCCGGGCGCCACCTCGATCCTGCTGCGCTCCCTGCTCGCCCCCATGAAGGCCCGCGTCGCCTTCACCAGCTTCCTGCTGCTCGTCCAGCAGGCGGCCGTGCAGGCGGGTCCGCTGCTGGTGGCGTACGCGATCGACAGCGCGGTGCCGGCGTTCCGGCGCGACGACCACGGTCCGCTGATCGTGGTGGCCGTGGCCTATCTGCTGTGCGCGGTGATCTCCGGCGCGCTGCAGTACGCGTTCATCATCGCCTCGGCCCGCGTCAACCAGGACGTGCTGCTCGACCTGCGCGGACGGATCTTCCGGCACGCGCAGGCGCTCAGCATCGACTTCCACGAGCGCTACACCTCGGGCCGCCTGATCTCCCGCTCCACCACCGACGTCGAGTCCCTGCGCGAACTGCTGAGCGAGGGCCTGCAGGAACTGATCACGGTCATCCTCTCCTTTGTCTACATCTCGGCGATGCTGCTCTGGCTGGACCTCGGCGTCGGCGCGCTCGCGGTGGCGTCCTTCGTGCCGCTGTACCTCCTGGTCCGCGTCTACCAGCGGCGCGCGGTACGCGTGTACCGGCTGCGGTCCACCGCGATCGCGGCCGTGATCGTCAAGTTCGTCGAGACGATGAACGGCATCCGTCCGGTGCGCGCCTTCCGCCGCGAGGCCGCGAACGACGCCGACTTCGGGGTCCTGAACCGCACGCACGAGCGCAGCAACGGCAACGCGCTCCTGGAGATGGCCCGTTACGTCGTCGGCTCCCGGCTGGTCGCCAACACGGCGGTCGCGGGGATCGTCCTGTGGGGCGCCTACCGGGTGGCGAGCGGCTCACTGGAACTGGGCGTGCTGGCCGCCGCGGTGCTCTACTTGCGCCGCCTGTACGACCCGATCGACAGACTCGGCATGTTCCTGAACTCCTACCAGTCGGCGGCTGCCTCCCTGGAGAAGATCGCCGGGCTGCTCGCGCAGACGCCGTCCGTGCCGGAGCCGTCGGCGCCCGTGGAGCTGCCGGCCCTGGAGAGCGAACACCCCGGCCGCGAGGTCGTCTTCGACGGCGTCCGCTTCGGCTACCGCACCGGCGGCGAGGTCCTGCCGACCTTCGACCTGACCCTGCCCGCCGGGCAGACGGTCGCCGTCGTCGGCACCACCGGCGCCGGCAAGTCCACGCTGGCCAAGCTGCTCGCCCGCTTCTACGACCCCTCCGCCGGACAGGTCCTGCTGGACGGCGTCGACCTGCGCGAGCTGTCCGTGCCCGAACTGCGGCGCGGGGTCGTGATGGTGACGCAGGAGGCGTTCCTGTTCTCCGGCACGGTCGCCGAGAACATCGCCATCGGCCGCCCCGACGCTACCCGCGAACAGATCGAGCGGGCCGCGAAGGCGATCGGCGCGCACGACTTCATCGAGGCGCTGCCCGACGGCTACGACACGGACGTGCGCAAAAGAGGCGGCCGTATCTCCGCCGGCCAGCGCCAACTCGTCGCGTTCGCCCGGGCCTTGCTCGCCGACCCGGCCGTCCTGATCCTGGACGAGGCGACCAGCTCCCTCGACGTCCCGGGCGAGCGGGCCGTGCAGCGCGCGATGTCGACGGTGCTGCAGGGCCGCACGGCCGTCGTCATCGCACACCGCCTGTCCACCGTGGAGATCGCCGACCGGGTCCTGGTCATGGAGCACGGCCGCATCGTCGAGGACGGCAGCCCGGCCGAACTCATCGCGGGCACGGGCCGGTTCGCAGACCTGCACCGGGCATGGCGGGACAGCCTCGCGTGACGGTGGTCGAAAGGGCCGGGGAACGATGATCGACGCGTACGAGGATCCCGGCGACCCCGACTGCCGGGGCGGCGGGCGCTTTCTGTGGTGGCTGGTGCGCTGCCAGCCCGGGCGGTCGGTCGCCGGTGCGGTGCTGGGCAGTGCGTGGATGGTGCTGCTCGCGGCGACGCCGTATCTGCTGTCCCGGGCGATCGACGAGGGGCTGGTGCCGGGTGACTATCCGGCGCTGGTGGGCTGGACGGCGGCCCTCTTCGTGGTCGGGGCGTTCAACGCCTGGCTGGGCCTCATGCGGCACCGCACGATGACGCGGGTGCGGATGGACGCCAACTTCCGCACCGTGAAGGTGGTCGTCGGACAGGCGGTCCGCCTCGGCGCCGCGCTGTCGCGCCGGGTGGGGGCCGGGGAGGTCGTCACGATCGGCGTGGGCGACGTCCAGACGATCAGCATGTCGCTGACGGTGGTCGGGCCGGGGGTCGGCGCGGTCGTCGCCTACCTGGCGGTCGCCGGATTCCTGCTGTCCGTCTCGAAGGTGATCGCCGCGGTCGTGCTGCTCGGCATCCCGCTGATCGTCGTACTCGTCGGCCCGTTGCTCGCCCGTCTCCAGGGCGCGGAGACCGAGTACCGCGACCGGCAGGGCGTGCTGACGGCCCGTATCGCCGACCTCGCCGGCGGGCTGCGGGTCCTCAACGGCCTGGGCGGCAAAGGCCTGTTCTCGGATGCCTTCCAACGCGACTCGCAACACCTGCGCCGACAGGGCTACCGGGTCGGCGCGGTGACCAGCTGGGTACAGGCACTCGGCGTCGGCCTCCCCACCCTCTTCCTCGCCGTGGTGACCTGGCTGGCGGCCCGGCTCGCCGCCCAAGGGGACATCAGCATCGGCGAGTTGGTGTCGGTGTACGGCTATGTGGCGGTGCTGGTGGGGCCGGTGGGGTTCTGGGTGGAGTGCGGATACCAGATCAGCCGGGGCCTGGTCTCGGCCCGAAGGGTCGTACGCTTCCTGCGCCTCGACCCCCTGGAGGACACCGGCACCCGGGACGCCCCCGCGGAACCGTCCCCCCTGCACGACCCCGACTCCGGCGTCCGAATCCGCCCGGGCCACCTCACCGCCCTGGCCACCGCCCGCCCGTCCGACGCCACGGCAGTGGTGGACCGCCTGGGCCGATACGCCCCGTCGAGAGCCACCTGGGCCGACATCCCCCTGGACCAGATCGCCCTCCCCCAGATCAGACAGCACATCCTGGTGGCCGACCACGAGTCCACCCTGTTCACAGGCCCACTGCACGAAGTGATCGGCGGTATGAGCACGCCGGCAAGGGGCGCGGGGAACTGCGCGAGCAACCACCAAGCACCCGCACCCGCACCCGCCCACGAACAATCCGCGCCACCCCCCGATGCGCAAATCACCCAAGCCATCCACACAGCGGTGGCCGACGACATCCTCCAGTCCCTCCCCGACGGCCTCGGCTCCCTCATCAACGCCCAGGCCACCAACCTCTCCGGCGGCCAACGCCAACGCATCCGCCTGGTAAGGGCGTTGCTCGCCGACTCCGAGATCCTCCTGGCGATCGAACCGACCTCGGCCCTCGACGCCCACACGGAGGCACGCGTGGCCGAACGCCTCAAAGAGGGCCGCCACGGCCGTACGACCGTAGTCACCACCACGTCCCCCCTCGTGCTGGACCACGCGGACACGGTCTACTACCTGGTCGACGGCAAGGTCGCAGCCACCGGAACCCACCACGCCCTCCTGGCCGAGGACCCGGGCTACCGAGCCCTCGTGGCACGGGACGCCGACGCCGACGCCGAGGAGACCGTCGGATGACAACAGGTTCCCCCGGTCAACTCCCCGTCGCCGAACCGATCGACGTACGCCGAGCAATCGGCCGCCTCGTACGCGGCGACGCAAAAGCCTTCACCGCCGTACTCGCCCTGAACGCACTGGCCGCGGCCACCGGCCTGGTCGGCCCCTGGCTGGTCGGCCGCATCGTCGACGACGTCCGCGCCGGCGACGGAGTGAGTGCCGTGGACCGCCTGGCCCTGTGGATCCTGCTCTGCGCGATCGCCCAACTCCTGCTGGCCCGTTGGGCGCGCTACGTCGGACACCGCTTCGGCGAGCGGATCCTCGCCCGGGTCCGCGAGGAGTTCGTCGACCGGGCGCTGGCGCTACCGGCGGCGGTCGTGGAGCGGGCCGGTACCGGGGATCTGACGGCGCGCGGCACGGCCGACGTGGCGACGGTCGGCACGACGCTGCGGGACGCCGGGCCCGAGCTGCTCATCAACGGCGCGCAGGCGCTGTTCCTGATCGGCGCGGTGTTCGTACTCGACCCGCTGCTCGGCGCCTGCGGGCTGCTCGGCCTGGTCAGCACGTGGGTCGCGCTGCGCTGGTATCTGCGCCGCGCCCGCGACGGCTACCTCGCCGAGGGCGCCGCCACCTCGGACGTCGCCGAGATCCTCGCGGCCACCGCGTCCGGGGCGCGCACGGTCGAGGCGCTGCGGCTGGAGCGGCGCCGGGTCGCGGCGAGCCGGGACGCGCTGGAGGTCTCCCGGCGCACCAGGATGTACACGCTGTTCCTGCGCTCGGTGTTCTTCCCGGCGGTGGACGTCTCCTACCTGGTCCCGGTGACCACGGTCCTGCTGGTCGGCGGGGTGCTGCACGGGCAGGGCACGCTGAGCCTGGGCGCGGTGGTGACGGCGGCCCTGTATCTGCAACGCCTCAGCGGCCCGCTCGACGAGATCCTGATGCGGATCGAGCAACTGCAGAGCGGCGGCGCCTCGTTCGCCCGCGTGGAGGGTCTGGCCAGGGCCCCGCGTGCGGAGTCGGCCGACTCCCCGGCCCCGTCCGACGACCGCATCGACGTGACGGGCGTGCGGTACGCCTACGAGCGCGGCGGCGAGGTGCTGCGCGGGGTGGACCTGACCGTGCGGCCGGGCGAGCGGCTGGCGGTGGTCGGGCCGTCCGGCGCCGGGAAGACCACGCTGAGCCGGCTGCTCGCGGGCGTCGAGGCGCCGACCGAGGGCACGGTGACGGTGGGCGGGGTGCCGGTCGTCGGCCTGGACCCGGAGCAGTTGCGCCGCCAGGTCGTCCTGGTCACCCAGGAGCACCACGTGTTCCTCGGCACGGTCCGGGACAATCTGCTGATCGCCGAACCGGCCGCCACGGACGAGGAGTTGTGGGCGGCCCTCGCCGCGGTCGGCGCCGACGACTGGGTGCGGGAGCTGCCCGACGGGCTCAACGCGGCGCTGGGCGAGGGTGGTTGCCGTACCGACGGCTCACAGGCCCAGCAACTCGCCCTGGCCCGCGTCGTGCTGGCCGATCCGCACACCCTGATCCTCGACGAGGCGACGGCGTTGCTGGATCCGACCACGGCCCGGCACACCGAGCGCGCCCTGGCCGCCGTACTCGAAGGCCGTACCGTCATCGCCATCGCGCACCGCCTGCACACCGCCCATGACGCGGACCGGGTGGCGGTGATGGAGGACGGCCTCCTGACCGAACTCGGCACGCACGACGAGCTGGTGACGGGGGACGGGGCGTACGCGGCGCTGTGGCGGACCTGGCACGGTGACATCACCCCCGGCGATACCTCCGTATAACGAACATGAACAACCGGACAACGGACGATTTCTGGCCAACCTTCTGACGCGCCCCTGACAGAAACCGCACTCCCCTGCCACGCTTCCCACGGCCGCTTCACAGCAACCCCACAGACACGCACAAACCCGTGCCGTGTCGTCGAGCGGCCGACTGCACCTGGTTCCGCGTTCCGCCCAGTTCTGCCCGGACGGTCGACCCATCGTCCGGATCTCCCCTGGCCGTGTGATCCGCGGCCATGCAGAAGGAGTCAGTGTTGAGAAGCAGTTCCTCTCGCAGACGCACCTCCCACACGCACCGTCGCGTCGCCGCCGTCGCCCTCGCCGGCGTCACCGCCCTGCTCGCCGCGGCCGTCCAGTCGGGCGCCGCCTCCGCCGCCCCGGCCGCGACGCCCTCGGCGTCCAAGGCCCACGCGGCCGTCAAACTCACCCCCTCCCAGCGCGCCGAGCTGATACGCGACGCCGACACGGCCCGCGCGACGACCGCCAAGGACATCGGCCTCGGCACCAAGGAGTCCCTCGTCCCGCGTGACGTCGTCAAGGACACCGACGGCACCCTGCACACCCGCTACGAGCGCACGTACGCGGGCCTGCCGGTGCTCGGCGGCGACCTGGTCGTCGACACCGCGAAGTCGGGCGCCACCCAGCGCGTCATCAAGGCGACGAACGCGGCCATCAAGGTCGCCGACGTCACCCCGGACATCACCAAGGCCGCCGCCGAGCAGCAGGCCGTCACCCGCGCCAAGGCGCTGGGCGGCACCAAGGCGAGCGCCGACGCGGCACCGCGCAAGGTGATCTGGGCGGCGAGCGGCACCCCGGTCCTGGCGTACGAGACGGTCGTCGGCGGGTTCCAGGACGACGGCACGCCGAACCAGCTGCACGTCATCACCGACGCGGCCACCGGCAAGAAGCTCTACGAGTACCAGGCCATCAAGAACGGCATCGGCAACACCCAGTACAGCGGCCAGGTCACGCTGACGACGACCCAGTCCGGGTCGACGTACACGCTGAACGACGGCGCGCGCGGCAACCACAAGACGTACAACCTCAACCGGGGTACGTCCGGCACCGGCACGCTGTTCTCCCAGACCAACGACACCTGGGGCAACGGCACCACGTCGAACGCCGCGACCGCGGGCGCCGACGCGCACTACGGGGCCGCCGAGACCTGGGACTTCTACAAGAACACCTTCGGCCGCAGCGGCATCAAGAACAACGGCGTCGGCGCCTACTCCCGTGTGCACTACGGGAATTCGTACGTCAACGCGTTCTGGGACGACGGCTGCTTCTGCATGACGTACGGCGACGGCTCCGGCAACGCCGACCCGCTGACGGCCATCGACGTGGCCGGCCACGAGATGAGCCACGGCGTCACGTCGAACACCGCCGGCCTCAACTACAGCGGTGAGTCGGGCGGGTTGAACGAGGCGACCTCCGACATCTTCGGCACCGGCGTCGAGTTCTACGCCAACAACGCCTCCGACGTCGGTGACTACCTCATCGGCGAGGAGATCGACATCAACGGCGACGGCACGCCGTTGCGCTACATGGACAAGCCGAGCAAGGACGGCGGCTCCAAGGACTCCTGGTACTCGGGTGTCGGCAACCTCGACGTGCACTACTCGTCGGGCATCGCCAACCACTTCTTCTACCTCCTGTCGGAGGGCAGCGGCGCCAAGGTCATCAACGGCGTCAGCTACAACTCGCCGACCTCGGACGGGCTTCCGGTCACCGGCATCGGCCGGGACAAGGCGCTGCAGATCTGGTACCGGGCGCTGACCACCAAGTTCACGTCCACCACCAACTACGCGGCGGCCCGCACCGGGACGCTCGCGGCGGCGGGTGAGCTGTACGGCACCACGGGCGCCGAGTACAAGGCCGTGCAGGACGCGTGGGCGGCCGTCGCGGTCGGTGCGCGCTCCGGTGGCGGCGGCGGTGGCGGCACCTCGTTCGAGAACACCGCCGACGTATCGATTCCGGACAACGGGGCGGCCGTCACGTCGTCGGTGACCGTTTCCGGGCGGACGGGCAACGCTCCGTCGAACCTGTCGGTCTCGGTCGACATCGTGCACACCTGGCGTGGTGACCTGGTGCTCGACCTGGTCGCCCCGGACGGGTCGACGTACCGCCTGAAGAACTCCAGCTCGTCCGACTCGGCGGACAACGTGCAGGCGACCTACACGGTCAACGCGTCCTCCGAAGTCGCCAACGGAGTCTGGAAGTTGAAGGCCCAGGACGTGGCGGCGCAGGACACCGGCTACATCAACAGCTGGAAGCTCACCTTCCCGTAGGCCGCACGGTCCGACCGGCCCCGCAGGGGCCCGACGTCAGGGCGCCGCCCCAGTGGTTCGACTCCCCGGGGCGGCGCCCTCTTTTTGCCACGCCGATACCGACCGCTGGCTTGCCTTTGACCCGGTTCACGCCCGTTTACATTCTCGCAATATTCACCCGACAGTCGATTTTGAGCCAACATCACTTCGGGGTCCTGACATGTACGCGGCCCCGATGTCAGTCTTCCTCACAACCGCCGCACAACTTCACAGCTACTCCGGCCGGGCGCCCCACGCCGGCCGGACTCCCCCACCACAAGGAGCTTGTGTGACCCCCCTCTACGCGCGTCACAAGCGCACAACTCTCGCCGTTGCCACCGCCGTTGCCGCCGGAGCCCTGCTCAGCACCGGTCTGGCCGCCGGCACGGCCTCCGCCCAGACCCCGGCGGACTCCACGGGCAACGCACAACTCGCCGCCGCGCCCACCTCGCTGACGGCAGCCGCCCGCACCTCGCTCCTGCAGAAGGCGCAGGCCGACGTCTCCGAGACGGCGCAGCAGATAGGCCTCGGCACCAAGGAGAAGCTGGTCGCCAAGGACGTCGTCAAGGACGTCGACGGCACCGTCCACACCCGCTACGAGCGCACCTACGCGGGCCTGCCGGTCCTCGGCGGCGACCTCGTCGTGCACACCGCGAAGTCCGGCAGGACCGAGGGCGTCACCAGAGCGACGAAGACCGCTCTGAAGGTCGCCTCGCTCAAGCCGCAGATCACCGCGGCCAAGGCCGAGAAGCAGGCGGTGAGCGCGGCCAAGACGCTGGGCTCGGCCAAGACCGCGGCCGACGGCGCCCGCAAGGTGATCTGGGCCGGCTCCGGCAAGCCCGTCCTCGCCTTCGAGACGATCGTCGGCGGTCTGCAGGACGACGGCACCCCCAACCAGCTGCACGTCATCACCGACGCGGCGACCGGCAAGAAGCTCTTCGAGTACCAGGGCATCGAGAACGCCACCGGCACCGGCAAGACGCTGTACTCGGGCACGGTCAGCCTCACCACCACGCTGTCGGGCACGACGTACTCGCTGACCGACGCCTCGCGCGGCAGCCACAAGACGTACAACCTGAAGCACGGGACGTCCGGCACCGGCACCCTGTTCACCAACACCACGAACACGTGGGGCACCGGCGCCGCCTCCAGCTCCACCACCGACGTGACCGCCGCCGCGGACGCCGCCTACGGTGCGCAGGAGACGTGGGACTTCTACAAGTCCACCTTCGGCCGCAGCGGCATCAAGAACAACGGTGTCGGCGCGTACTCCCGTGTCCACTACGGCAGTTCGTACGTGAACGCGTTCTGGGACGACAGCTGCTTCTGCATGACCTACGGCGACGGCTCGGGCAACACCCACCCGCTGACCTCGCTGGACGTGGCGGGCCACGAGATGAGCCACGGTGTCACCTCCAACACCGCGGGCCTCAACTACAGCGGTGAGTCCGGCGGCCTGAACGAGGCGACCTCCGACATCTTCGGCACGGGCGTCGAGTTCTACGCGGCCAACTCCAACGACGTCGGTGACTACCTCATCGGTGAAGAGATCAACATCAACGGCGACGGCACCCCGCTGCGCTACATGGACAAGCCCAGCAAGGACGGCGGTTCGGCGGACTCCTGGTCCTCCACCGTCGGCAACAAGGACGTCCACTACTCGTCCGGCGTCGCGAACCACTTCTTCTACCTCCTCTCGGAGGGCAGCGGCGCGAAGACGATCAACGGCGTCAGCTACAACTCGCCGACGTCCAACGGCTCCACGGTCACCGGCATCGGCCGCGCCAAGGCGCTGCAGATCTGGTACAAGGCGCTGACGACGTACTTCACGTCGACGACGAACTACAAGTCGGCCCGCACCGGCACGCTGTCCGCGGCGACCGCGCTGTACGGCTCCGGCTCCGCCGAGTACAACGCGGTGGCGGCGGCCTGGAGCGCCGTCAACGTGAGCTGACCCGAGGGGGGTTGGCGCGGGGCGGTACCCGGGACGAAGGCTTTCCCGGGTACCGCCCTACCCTTGGTTCCCATGCCTCTGACGGACTTCACGTACGACGACGTCGGCGCCACCCGGCGCGGCGGTTTCTGCCCTCCCGGCTTCCACTCCCTGCATGTCCGTACCCGCCTCGGCGAGGGTGAGAAGGTCTTCCGGCGGGCCTCCGAGGCGGTCCTGACCTGGGAGATGCACCGCGCGATGGGCGTGGGCATCGACGCCACCGCCGACCGCGCGGCCCCCGACGTCGAGGTCACGGTCACCCTCGCCGGCATGATCAAGGCCCCCTGCCGCGTCGTCTACACGGTCGACGAACCCCGCCGGGCCGGCTGGGCCTACGGCACCCTCACCGGCCATCCTGAATGCGGCGAGGAACTCTTCGTGGTGGACCGCACCGGCGACGGCACGGTCTGGCTGACCGTCGCCGCCTTCAGCCGAGGCGCCAAGTGGTACGCCCGAGCGGGCGGCCCGGCGACCCGGGGCCTGCAGAACGCGTACGCGCGGCGGTGCGGGAAGGTCCTCCAGCAGTTGTGCGCGCCGTTCGACGAGGCCTGAGCGGCGGTCGGTGCGACCGCCGCCGGCCGGACGACGCGGACCGCTACCTGAGCAGCACCCCCGCCCCCTCCACCCCCTCCACCGAAGGCACCGCCACCAAGCCCAACTCGGCGCCGGAGGCCAGGAGTCGGTGGGTGGGGAGGATGCGGACCGTGTAGCCGTAGGGGCCGGTGCGGTCGAGGGCGAGGGGACCCTCGTAGACCCACTTGCCTTCCGCGTCCGGGCCGCCCGCCGGTTTCAGGGGGACCGTCGCGGCGTCGGTGATGCGGTCCTCGGGGTCGACGCGGCCCGAGACGGCCTGTACGTCGACGTCCTCGGGGCCGAGGTCGCCGAGGCCGACGCGGACGCGCAGGCCGAGGGTGGTGCCGAGTTCGGCGGTGGGTGTGGCGACGGACGTCTCCACGTGGTCGACGGTGACCCCGTGCCAGTCGGCGCGCACCCGCGCCTTCCACGCGGCGAGTTCGCGGGCGGAGGACGGGTCCATCGCGCGGTGGGCGTGGGCGGCCGGTGTGTAGAGGCGTTCCACGTACTCCCGGACCATGCGGCCGGCCAGCACCTTCGGGCCGAGCAGGGTGAGGGTCTGGCGGACCATCTCGATCCAGCGGTCGGGCAGGCCGTGCTCCCCGTGCTCGTAGAAGCGCGGCGTCACCCGCTGCTCCAGCAGGTCGTAGAGGGCGGCGGCCTCGATGTCGTCCCGCCGGTCGGGGTCGGTCCCGGCGCCGTCCGCGGTGGGGATCGCCCAGCCGAAGTCGGGCTGGAACCACTCGTCCCACCAGCCGTCCAGGACAGAGAGGTTGAGGCAGCCGTTCAGCGCGGCCTTCATGCCGGAGGTGCCGCAGGCCTCCAGGGGGCGCAGCGGGTTGTTGAGCCAGATGTCGCAGCCGGGGTAGAGCTTCTGCGCCATCGCCATGCCGTAGTCCGGCAGGAACACGATCCGGTGCCGCACCCGCGGGTCGTCCGCGAACCGCACCAACTCCTGCACCAGCCGCTTCCCGCCGTCGTCCGCCGGATGCGCCTTGCCCGCGACGACGATCTGGATCGGCCGCTCGGGGTGCAGGAGCAGGTCCATCAGCCGGTCGCGGTCACGCAGCATCAGCGTCAGCCGCTTGTACGAGGGGACGCGCCGCGCGAACCCGATGGTGAGCACGTCCGGGTCCAGGACCCCGTCGATCCACCCCAACTCGGCGGTCCCCGCCCCGCGTTGCCGCCACGAGGCACGCAACCGCTCGCGCACCTCGTCCACCAGGTGCTCGCGCAGTACCCGCCGCAGCTCCCAGATGTCCTGGTCGGCGATGTCCGCGACCGCGTCCCAGCGGTCCGAGCCGCCGACGGTCATCGCGTCCTCGGTGCGCTGGGCGCCGATCTGCCGGGCGCCGAGCCGGAACACCTCCGGCGCGACCCAGGTCGGCGCGTGCACCCCGTTCGTCACGGAGGTGATCGGCACCTCCTCGGCGTCGAACCCCGGCCAGAGCCCGGAGAACATCTCCCTGCTGACCTGCCCGTGCAGCAGCGACACACCGTTGGCCCGCTGCCCGAGCCGCAGCCCCATCACGGCCATGTTGAAGAGGTTGGGCTCGCCGCCGGGGTAGGTCTCCATGCCCAGGCTCAGGATGCGCCCGACATCCATGCGCGGGAGTTCGGCGTCGGCACCGAAGTGCCGGGCGACCAGCTCACGGTCGAAGCGGTCGATGCCGGCCGGCACGGGGGTGTGCGTGGTGAACACGGTCCCGGCCCGCACCGCCTCAAGGGCGGCGTCGAAGTCCAGCCCCTGGTCCCCGAGTTCGGCGATCCGCTCCAGACCGAGGAACCCGGCGTGCCCCTCGTTGGTGTGGAAGACCTCGGGGTCGGCGTGGCCGGTGAGGCGGCAGTACGTCCGCACCGCCCGCACTCCCCCTATGCCGAGCAGCATCTCCTGCAACAGCCGGTGCTCGCTGCCGCCGCCGTAGAGCACGTCGGTCACACCGCGTTCGCCGTGGTCGTTCTCCTCGACGTCCGAGTCCAGCATCAGCAGCGGGACCCTGCCGACCTGGGCCAGCCAGATCCGGGCCCGCAGCTGCTTGCCGCCGGGCAGCGCGAGGGAGACCTGCGCGGGCGTGCCGTCGGCCTCCTTGAGCAGCGCCACGGGCAGCTCGTTCGGGTCGAGCACCGGGTACGTCTCCTGCTGCCAGCCGTCCCGCGACAGGGACTGCCGGAAGTAACCGTGCCGGTACAGCAGTCCGACCCCGATCAACGGCACCCCGAGATCGCTGGCCGCCTTCAGATGGTCACCGGCGAGGATGCCGAGGCCGCCCGAGTACTGCGGCAGCGCGGCCGTGACCCCGAACTCGGGCGAGAAGTAGGCGACGGCGGCCGGCAGCCCACCGGGCTGCGCCTGATACCACCGCTCGCCATTCACATAGTCGTCGAGGTCACCCGCGACCTCGGTCAGCCGACGCAGGAACCCGTGGTCCTCCGCCAACTCCGCGAGCCGCGCGGGAGAAACACTGCCGAGCAGCCGTACGGGATCACCGTCCGAGGCCGCCCAGCACTCGGGGTCGACGGACTGGAACAGGTCGCGCGTCTCCGCGTGCCAGGACCAGCGCAGATTGCGGGCCAGATCACTCAGGGGCCGGAGGGGGTCGGGGAGAACGGGACGGACGGTGAATCGACGGATCGCCTTCACATTCCACCTCAGCGCAGATCGCTGTGCGGACGCACGGCGGTGTGCGTCTCGACGTCATTGACGACGGTAATGGTTACCCCGGCGTCAGTGTGGCGGACCCTTCCGATCACGGTTCATGGGGTGGCTCCGGCTCGCGCCGCAGGGTGCGGGCTCGCCCCGCGACGCTCGCCGCACCACCGTCGTTGTTCGACCGAAAATGACCGCAACCTTCTCCCACCACCCACTCACACCCATAACCGATATGGCCGATTCCGCCCCCATAGGCCTCCTTGTGGCGCTTCACACCGCACGAGAGGCTCCAAGTGGCGTGCCGCCCGGCCGTCGGGTGCGCCCGGCGTTCCGTGGTCGCCGCACGCCGAATCGAGGAGGGGAACTCGAATCATGGCAAAGACGCGCACACGGCGTCTGCGCTGGGCGGGGGGCCTGACCGCGGCGACCTGTGCCGCCGCGCTTTCGGCCATCACACTGCCCGCGCACGCCGTACCGCAGGGGCGGATACTCGGTGCCGGACAGGCCGGTTCGGTCAGCGGAAGCTACCTGGTGACGCTCAGGGGGGACACGAAGGCTCCATCGGCCGCCGGCCAGGACATAGCCGAGAAATACGGGGCGAAAATAAGCCACACCTACGGCACGGTCCTCAACGGCTACGCGATCAAGGCGAACGAGAGACAGGCGAGGCGGCTCGCGGCCGACTCCGGCGTCGCCGCGGTCGTCCAGGACACCCGGATCGCGCTCGACCGCACGCAGGGCGACGCGCAGGCCAACCCGCCCTCCTGGGGCCTGGACCGCATCGACCAGCCCGCCCTGCCGCTGAACAGGAGCTACACCGGGCCCGCGTCCGGAGGCAGCGGCGTCACCGTGTACGTCATCGACACCGGCATCCGCATCACGCACAAGGACTTCGGCGGACGCGCGAGCTACGGCTGGGACTTCGTCGGCAACGACCGCACGGCGGGCGACGGCAACGGACACGGCACCCACGTCGCCGGGACGATCGCCGGCAGGACCTACGGCGTGGCCAAGAAGGCCAAGGTCGTCGCCGTACGCGTCCTCGACGACGCCGGCGCGGGCACCACCGCCCAGGTCATCGCCGGCATCGACTGGGTCACCCGGCACGCGCACAAGCCCGCGGTCGCCAACCTCAGCCTGGGTGGCCACCACAACGCCCAGCTGGACGCGGCCGTACGCAACTCCATCGCGTCCGGCGTCACCTACGCCGTCGCCGCCGGCAACGACGGTCTGTCGGCCGGCCTCTACTCCCCCGCCGACGTGAAGGAGGCCATCACCGTCGGCGCCACCGACAAGGCGGACGCACGGGCGGGCTTCTCCAACTTCGGCCCCGCCGTGGACCTGTTCGCCCCGGGTGTCTCGATCACATCGGCGTCCGACGCGAGCGACACCGGAAGGGCTGCTTTCTCCGGTACGTCGATGGCGACCCCCCATGCCGCGGGCGCCGCCGCGCTCTATCTGGCCGGCCATCGCAGGGCCTCTCCGGCCCAGGTGTCCAAAGCCCTGGTCAAACTTGCGGTGGCCGGAAAGGTCTCCGGACGGGGTCCCGGGTCACCGGACGAACTTCTCCAGGTGCCGCCCTCGTAGTGGCAAAGTCCCGTGCTGGTCCTGGCAGAGTCCTGATATCGGCCCCGTTCCCCTCGAACGGGGCCGGTCTTGTGTGTAGACATACGGCTGAGTAGTTAACAAAGTGCCGGATTGCTCACTCGCTTAGGGTGGGAAGGCTCCCCCAGGTACACCCCCAGCACGCTCCCCCGGTACACCTCAGCGGTACATCCCAGCGCGTTCCACCGGAACACCACGCAGGACCCACCTCCCCACAGCCATCCGCCCACCCACGTTGACGCGGACAGGAGCGGTCATGCCCGCCACGCACCACTCGTCAGCACCCCCGACGTCCAGCACCGCCCCAGCCCCTGTACCCCCCACCGAGACCGTCCCGCCGACCCCGGAGCCACCCTCCGCGGGCGACGCCGGCGGCATCGGGCGTATCCCCGTCCTCGACGTCGGCCCCGTGATCCAGCACGGGCGCCGCCCCGCCAAGGCCGTGACCGGCGAATCGTTCCAGGTCTCGGCGACCGTGTTCCGCGAGGGCCACGACGCCGTGGCCGCCAATGTCGTGCTCACCGACCCCGAGGGCCGCCCGGGCCCGTGGACGCCGATGCGCGAACTCGCCCCGGGCACCGACCGCTGGGGTGCCACCGTCACGCCCGACGAGCCGGGCCACTGGACCTACACCGTTGAGGCGTGGGGCGACCCCGTCACGACCTGGCGGCACCACGCCCGCATCAAGATCCCGGCCGGCATGGACACGGAACTGGTGCTGGAGGATGGCGCGCGGCTGTACGAGCGGGCCGCCGCCGACACCGACGTCCCCGCCGCCGAGCGCAAGGTCCTCCTGGCCGCCGTCACCGCCCTGCGCGACGAGAACCGCCCTGCGGCCTCCCGCCTGGCGGCGGGGTTGACGCCGGAGGTGGACGCGGTCCTGGCGAAGCATCCGCTGCGGGAGTTCGTCACCGTCTCCGATCCCCTCCCCTTGCTGGTGGAGCGGGAACGGGCCCTGTACGGCGCCTGGTACGAGTTCTTCCCGCGCTCGGAGGGCACGCCCGAACAGCCCCACGGCACGTTCCGCACGGCCGCCCGGCGGCTGCCGGC
>NZ_JARXVH010000013.1 GCF_029892565.1 Streptomyces pseudovenezuelae
CCGCAGAGGGGCCTACACCCTCCTGCCCGGCGTGACAAAACCTCTACCGGAAAGCAAGTTGATCTGCGGAGGAAAGCCTTAACTTCGCGGCATTGACTCCTGTGCCTGTGGGTTGGGACTTCGAACACCCCTCAACGGCGTGGGAGCCTCGTGTGGTGCGCATCCCGGCGGCGTCATCCGATCAGTGGCCCCACTGAAAGGCTCACTGACACCAGGTCGCTCCGGAAATCGGCCGCCGGCGCGGGCATGACGACCACCATGCGAGTGGTGAAGACTGGATGGATGCCTCACGACCCCGGCGGACTCATGTTCGTAGCGCTCGGTCTCGCACTTGTCGCCGCCGGCTTCCTGTGGCGGGGACGAGTGCTGCGCCCCCTCTCGGCGAAACGAGCCCAGGCGGCCGTAATCCGGGACCGTTCCAGAAACCTACTGCGTTCTGCGGACATGGCGATCGCCGAAGCGCGCCGCCGGGCCGCACGCGGCGAACCGGCCATCGTCACGGTCGAAGACGTGACCACGGTGGCATGCCGGCACTACGGGCACGTCGTCGTAGAGCGCGAAGAGGCGGCTGCCGCCCTCCGCCAGCGCTATGAGGCCGCCAACTGCCGGGTGGACTGCATGACCGACGCTTTCAACTGACTCCCTTCTCGGCGCGTGCTGATCTCAGGGGCGCCGGAGCCGTCACCTGATCGGTGGGCACGTCGAAAAGGCTCACCGTTTGAGGGTCATGGCCTGGTGGGCGGCGGCTGGTGATCGTCGGCCGGATCGGGGCGACCTGGAGGGGCGGATCCGCCGCCACATGAGGAAAGGACCGTGCTCCGACCTCCACCAGCAAGATCAGGAGGGCTTGGTGCTGCCGACGCCCTGCCCCGACATACGCGAGAAGGAACAGCACTGAGCGTCCACCCCGCCAAGGGCTTGGCACAGTCTCCCGGTAGCGTCACCCGACACTGACCTCAGAGGGGACAACCACTCGTGAACCTGGGCATCATCGGGCAGGCGGCTGGGCTGTTCGCCGTCACCAATGTCGACGACATCCTGGTCCTGGCGCTGTTCTTCGCCCAGGGTGCCGGGCACCGTGGCTCCACCCGTCGCATCGTGGTCGGCCAGTACCTGGGGTTCGCCGCGATCCTCACCGTGGCGGTGGCCGCCGCGTTCGGCGCCACGTTCCTGCCCGAGGCCGCCATCCCCTATCTCGGTCTGCTGCCGCTCGCGTTGGGCCTCAAGGCCGCCTGGCAGACGTGGAAGGGCCACCGGGACGGCGGCGGAGACCAGCAGGAGACCAAGGAGGTCGGGCCGGGCCCGCTGGAGGTCGCCGCGGTCACCTTCGCCAACGGCGGGGACAACATCGGCGTCTACGTGCCCGTCTTCGCGTCCGCCGGCATCGGCGGGATGAGCGTCTACGCCGCGGTGTTCCTCGTGCTGGTAGCGGTGTGGTGTTACGCGGGTCGGTCCTTCGCCACTCGCCCGGTCATCGCCAAAGCCCTGTCCCGCTGGGGCCACATTCTGCTGCCTTTGGTCCTGATCGCCATCGGCCTGCTCATCCTCATTGAGGGCGGCGCCTTCGGCCTGTGACGCAGCCAGCCCTAGTAGGCATCTTTCAACCTCGAAAGCGTCCGTGGTCCGATGTAGCCGACATCCTCGGCGTCGACTGGTCCTAGTACGGCGCGGCTCCGGAAGGGCGCCTGGAACGACTGCATCGCGTACCCGTTGACGGCGAAGTTCTATCTGAACCTGGATGGTCGTCGCTGTCCTTTTCCGTGAACTCACCCGGCAGGCGTGAGCGACCCGGCACCATTTCGACACCGGCTGCCCCGAGTCAGTCACGGTCAGGATCAGTGCGAACAGCGGACTGCGTCGGCTCGAAGGATGACGAGGGCAAGTCCCCAGTCGCGTTCAGACGATCGGACATCTCACGTGCCACCGACTGCAGTTGCTGTACCAACTCCGCGTCCTGAGCCGGATCCAACTTGCCCAGACACATCATGGCCGCCAGGGGGCGCCCACCGGAATCCACCACCGGAACCGCGATCCCACGCCCGGTGTCGAACCTCTCGAAGTTGTCGACGGCGTATCCCCGCGCCCGAATCTCCTCGAACTCCCGCCGCATCTGATCCAGGTCGGTAATCGTATTCGGTGTGAAACGCCGCAACTCCTCCACCCCGACGGCGTCAGCAACCTCGTCATCCGGCAGATACGCCAGCAACAACTTCCCGTCAGCCATCGCGTGAGCCGGCTGCGGGTGCCCCGGCTCGAACTCGATGAGTTCCGTATTGACACCGGCCGAACGCGCCAACTGGACCGTCTTCCCACCGACAAGCGTGCTCAGTACCGCGTCGTGACCGGACCACTGCGCAACCCGGGACAGATGGGTCCGGCTGTCCTGCACGACGGGGTTGGTGACCAGCGCCACGCTGCCGATACCAACAGCCCCCATCCCCAGCCGGTACTTACTGGTCCGGGAGTTCTGCTCCACCCAACCGACACTGACGAGCGTCGCCAGCAACCGGTGAACGCTGCCGGGAGACAGCCGCACGAACTTGGCCAACTCCACTATCCCCAAGGGATACGGATGCTCTGTCAACGCCGTCATGATGCGAGCCGCACGCTGAACCGCCCGGACATGCCCGATATCCCGGCCCTCACCAGGCGAAACAGCCGAAGACGAACCATCTTCCTTCACGTGACCTCCGATCCACCTCAGGATACTGATCCGGCGCAGCCCTCGTAGCACCTGACTCGGACCGCGACCTCACAGAGCCTCTGATCCGGACCGCCTGCCCTTTACGCACCACTTGGTGGGCATCTCGCGACGTCAGGGCTTGCCTGCTCGACCAGGAGGGGCCGCGCGGATCGGAGCACCTGTCGCCGGAAACACCGCTCAATCGCCCTCGTCGCGGATCCGACCGCGCGATGACCAGACCGGCGGTCGAGACGTCGGTCGGACACCCCGGCGGCGAACGATCCCCCGCCACCCTTGACGGCCATGACACACGTCACTAGCATTTTCGGAATCAGATTCCGGCAGATGGAATACAGACATGGCATCGCAAAGCGAACAAGTCGCCAACCTTCCCGGACCCAGGAACATCGACCCGATCGAGTTCCGCAACGTGCTCGGTCATCTCCCGACGGGGGTGGTGGTACTCGCGGCCAACGCCGCCGGTCAGCCCGTGGGGATGGCAGCCAACTCGATCACCTCCGTCTCGCTCGTCCCGCCCTTGATCGCCGTGTGCGCCGCTCACACATCGAGCACGTGGCCACTGATCCGGCATGAGCAGCGTTTCTGCGTCAGCGTGCTGGCCTCGCATCACGAACAGATCTCACGGCAGTTCTCGCGATCCGGCACAGATCGATTCGCCGGGATCAGCTGGCACCACCGCGACGCCGGGCCCGCGCTCGACGACGCGATCGCCTGGCTGGACTGCGAACTGGTCACGGAGCACGACGCCGGCGACCACACGATCGCCGTCGCACGGGTGCTGAACCTCGCATCCGCGCAGGACGGACGGGCCCTGGTCTTCTTCCGAGGCCAGTACGGCCGGTTCGAACCGACCAACCTCGACCTGTCCCGAAGGGAAAACGCGTGAAGCTCCTGTTCTTCAATGACTTCAGGCTGGGCGTATTCGACAGCGGCTCCGTCATCGACGTGAGCGACGCCGTCGCGGAGCTGACACCGGCGCACCCGCAAGAACTGCTGGCGACCGTCATCACCCGGTGGCCAGAGTTCGTGGACAAGATCCGGCAGGTGGCCGAGCAGGGTACCGGCGTCCCGCTGGACTCCGTCCGGGTCCGGCCCCCGGTCCCGAGGCCGCTGAACATCGACTGCATGGCACGCAACTACATGGAGGGAGCCACCGAGCGTCCCCCCGTCAACGGCTTCCCCAAGACACCTCACTCGATCGTGGGCCACGGCGATCGGATGGTGCTGCCCGACATCCCCGCGACGGTGTTCGAAGGGGAGGCCGAGCTCGCCGTCGTCATCGGGCGGCGGGCCAACAACGTGTCCGCCGACGAGGCGATGGCCTACGTCTTCGGATACACCAACCTCATCGACGGCTCCGCCCGAGGTATCCCGCCCCGCCAGAACGCCTTCTACCAGATGAAGTCCCGTGAGACCTTCTGTCCGATCGGTCCTTTCCTGGTGACCGCCGACGAGGTGCCGGATCCGCAGAACCTGCCGGTCCGTCTCTGGACCAACGGCAACCTGATGCAGGACTTCAACACAGACGACATGGCCTACAGCATCGCCGAGTCGATCGCGTTCGTCTCCTCGCTGCACACCCTCGAACCCGGTGACCTGGTGGCCACCGGAACCACCCATGGTGGCCTGCACCCGTTCATGGACGGTGACGTCGTCGAACTGGAGGTCGGCGGCCTGGGCCGGCTGCGCATCGACGTGCAGGACGACCTCGGGCGCACCTGGAAGCGGGAAACGCGTCATGACCGTGCCCTTGCAGGTCTCAAGGGCACGCCGCAGCAGCTGAGCGGCAAGTACACGCCCGAAACGGTCCAGGCCTGAAGTGCGCGTACTGCACGTCACTGACGTCTCCGGAGCCGCGGATGTGCGTCAGATCCTCCTCCCCTACCGAGATGCCAGGGACAAGGGTCCGTACGACGTCATCCCGGCATCGCGCTTCTGGCTGGCCCGGCTTCGAGCGGACGAAATGCCCGTCCTCCCGGCACTCGGCTCCCATCTGCTCGTCGTACTGTCCGGTCGCATCGAGCTGTCGGTCGGCAGGTGTCCCGCGACCGAGCTGGGGCCCGGTGACGTCGTCTGTTTCGCCGTCGGCGCTGTCGACGACGTCCGTCTCACATGGCCGGACGACGCCTGGCTGTTCTTCGTCTCCACCCCGGAATGGGTGCCGGAACCGGGTCTTGTCCAGACCGGCTCCCACCATGACCCTCGCCCGGGCCCGCCCCTTCTCACCTGGATATACGACGACGACGGACGCTCGCGCTCCGAGCCCTTCCGGTGGCCGTACCCGCTCGGCCCGGTACCACCGGTCGACACGTGGCCGGCGTCGATCGGAGCGTTCGTCACCCGCCGCGACTACGGATTGGAGGGCTACGCCCCGGGGGTGTGGCACAACGGCCCGCGCCGACAGTTCGGCATCACCCTGAACGGAAGCGCCGAGAACGAGACCGGTGACGGCACCATCACCCGCCCGGTGACCGGTGACGTCGCCCTCATCGACGACGTGACCGGAGCCGGTCACGTCACCCGCGGCCACGGTGACCGGTGGATGATGTTCGTAACGGTCGCCCCCGGCCACCTCGGTGCACTCACCCCGCAGGCCTGAGTGCTCCCGCGCCATTGAGATCCTGGCCGCACCCGAGTCAGCCACGGCCAGGATCGGCGCGAACCGCGGACTGTATCGGCTCGAAGGATGGCGAGGGCAAGTCCCTAGTCGCGTTCAGACGATCGGACATCTCACGCGCCACTGACCGGAGTTGCTGCACCCACTCCGCGTCCTGAGCCGGATCCAACTTGCCCGGCACATCATGGCCGCCAGGCGGCGCCCACCGGAACCGCGAGCCCACAGCCCAAGAGTCCCGTGCCTGACGAGGCAGGCACGGGACTCTTGGGCTGTGGGCGTCTGCCTGCGTCAAACTCCCTCACGGCTGTCGGCGAGCCGGGGCGACACGACCACTGGAGCCGCCGTGGCGCCCCGTACGAGGTCGAGCTCGACGCCCGGGGCCAGCTCGACCAGTTCCAGCCCCTGCGCCGTCACATCCAGTACACCGAGATCGGTGATGACCCGATCGACCACGCCGCGACCCGTGAGGGGGAGCGTGCAGCACGGCAACAGCTTGGGCGAACCGTCCTTGGCGACGTGCTCCATGAGCACGATGACACGACCGGCGCCGCTCACCAGATCCATCGCTCCGCCCATCCCTTTCACCATGAGGCCCGGGACCATCCAGTTGGCGAGATCTCCGGTGGCCGAGACCTGCATTCCGCCGAGGATCGTGGTGTCCACGTGCCCTCCGCGGATCATGGCGAACGACAACGACGACGAGAAGAACGCCGCACCGGGCAACGTGGTCACCTGCTCGGTGCCGGCGTTGATCACCTCGGGGTCCCCCTGGCCGTCCTTGGGATACGGCCCGACGGCCTGGACGCCGTTCTCGCTGTGGACCACCACATGGACACCGAGCCCCAGGTACTGAGGTACCTGGGTGGGCAGCCCGATCCCGAGGTTGACGCATTCGCCGTCGCGCAGCTCCTGCGCGGCCCGCGCTGCCATCTGCGGGCGGGTCCAGCCGACCTTCACTCGATCCTCCCGACGTCCACAGCGACCACTTTCTGGACGAAGACCCCCGGCAGGTGCACCGCGTCGGGATCGATCCCGCCGGGTTGCACCACTCGTTCCGCCTCGACCACCGTGACGCGCCCCGCCATCGCCACGTCCGGATTGAAGTTCATCGCCGCGGCATGGAAGACGGCGTTGCCATGACGGTCCGCGACCGCTGCCCTGACGAACGCGTAGTCGGTGACGATGCTCTCCTCCAGAACGAAGTCCCTGGCGCGGCCCCTCACCGTGAAGGTGCGGACCTCCTTCGCCGGCGACGCCACGGAGACATCGCCGCCTGCGTCGTAGCGCCGAGGGAGTCCTCCCTCGGCCACCACGGTGCCCACCCCGGTCGGAGTGAAGAAGGCGGCGATCCCCGCACCGCCGGCCCGCAGGCGTTCGGCCAGCGTGCCCTGGGGCGTCAGTTCGACCTCGATCTCGCCGGCCAGGTACTGGCGGGCGAACTCCAGGTTCTGCCCGAAGTAGGACGCGATGACCTTGCTGATGCGGCGCTCCTTGAGCAGCCGCACCAGGCCGACGCCGTTGACGCCGCAGTTGTTGGTCACGACGGTGAGGTCCGTCGCGCCATGGTCGAGCAGCGCCGCAACCAGCTCCCACGGGACACCTGCCGTCCCGAACCCGCCTACCGCGATACTCGCTCCGTCGGCGATGTCCCGGACAGCCGCGGCGGCACTCTCGACTACCTTGTCCACGACGTGCTCTGACTCCTCAAGCTGTCGTTCACCGCAGCACCAGCCCCCCGTCCGGGCAGATGGTCTGCCCAGTGAGGGCCTCGGCCTCCCGTGAGGTGAGGAAGCCGACGACCTCGGCCACGTCCTCGGGGACCAAGGTCCGTGGGATCGCCTGCCGCGAGCGGACACCTTCGGCCGCGTTCGAGCCCAGTCCGGGCTCCGGCACCGGGGGCGGCGTCATGCCGGGTGCGACACAGTTGACGGTGATGCCGTCCGCGCCCAGGGAACGAGCCAGAGCCCGCGCCGCGCCGATCAGAGCGCCCTTGGTCATGACGTACGGGAGCATGTCCGGCACCGGCGGCGGGTCGAAGAACGTGTCCGACACGACCATCACGACCCGCCCGAAGTGATGCTCGGCCATGCTCGGCGTCAACTCCTGCAGGAGCCACAGCGGAGCCTCGACGTTGACGGTCATCATCCGGCGCATGAGTGCGGCGTCGAGGTCGCGCAGGGCCGCTCGCTCGAAGTTGACGCCGGCGTGGACCAATACGTCACAGCGTCCGTGCCGTACCAGCACCGTGCGGGCCGCCGCACGGACCTGCTCCTCGTCCGCGAGATCGACGGCGTCGTCCCCGACCCGGTCAAGGACGACGACACGGTGGTCCCGTGCCGTCAGCGCCTTGACGATCGCACTGCCGATGAATCCCGCGCCTCCGGTGACCAGGGCGACAGGTGCCCCGCCGTCGGCGTCACCCATTGAAGTTGGCATCGAGGCCGGCAAGCGCCCCGTCGATGTCGGCCCCGATCCCGGCGCGGGCAGCGTCCTGCATCGGGTCGGGCACATCGACCTCGATGACGTACTCGACGTCGCTGCCGGCCCCGGCCCCGGTCACCGTGAACGTGGCGGCGAGCTTCTTCATCGGCGTCTTCTGACCGGGGACGAGCTCGTAGGTGAGGGTGCGTGCTTCGTCGTCCTTGGCGGAGATCCGGTCGAGCACCGAGTCGCCGCGGGTGAAGTTGACCAGGCGGTCGCCGTCGGGGCGTAGTTCGACCGAAGCGATGTGCGGCTGCCACGCCGCGTAGCCACCGAAGTCACTCACGAACGCCCACACCTGGTCGGCAGGGGCCTTGAGCGCTATGGACTTGCTGACGTTGACAATGGCCATGGTGTTCTCGCTTTCCTTGTGAATGTGAAGGGGTGTGCTCGGTCAGCGGGGTACTAACGCACCTGTTCAAGGGCCTTTTCCAGGCGGGCCCGGGCATCCGCCGGCGTGATCATCTCGATGGTTCCGGCCAATGGGCCCGACATGCCCTGCAGCCAACCGCCGGTGCGCAGGTCGCCGGTGTCAACAGCTTCCCCGCCGATGCTGGCGACCAGGTCACCAACGAGTGCCTTGGCGGCGGCGTCGTCCCCGGCGACGTACACCGCGTTGTCCTCGCCCGCCGAAGGGCCCAGGCCCTTGACCAGGAACGGGATGGGCGTGGTGTTGAACGCCTTGACCAGCCACGCGCCGCGCACGAGTTCGGCGACGACCTCGCTGGAGATGCGGTCCCCGATGTCGATCAGGCCGTCGGGACCGGGCTTGCTGCGGTTGTTGGTGGTGTCGACCACTACCACGCCGGACCAGTCCCCGACCACCGACACCGCCTCCGCGGTCCTGCCCCAGGGCGTGGCCAGAATGACGAGGTCGCTTCCCGCGACGGCGCCGGGGACGTCGGAGGCGCTGGTGTGCTCACCGAACCGGGCCGTCAATTCGGCCAGCGACTCGGGGCCTCGGGAGTTCGCGAGCACCACGTCGTGGCCGGCCTCCACGAAGAGACCCGTAAGAGCCTGGCCCATCCGGCCGGCGCCGATGATTCCGATCCTCATTGCATTTCTCCGTCTCGTTCCTTTTCACGATCAGCAGTGGGTGTCCACTCCTGTCCCCCGAGGTAGCTGGCCTGGATCACGCTGCGATCCCGCCGTAGCGCTGCGGCGTCGTGGCTGTCACTGCCGGCACCGTGGGCCATGAGATAGGCCCGGTCGGAAATCTCCAGGGCAAGGTGCACATGCTGCTCGACCAGCAGGACGGCGCAGCCGCTCTCGTCCGCGTAGGCCCGGATCACCGGCAGCAGTTGCTCGACGATCACCGGAGCCAGTCCGAGACTGAGCTCGTCGAGCACCAGCAGTGACGGCCTGCGGGCCAGAGCACGTCCGACCGCCAGCATCTGCTGCTCGCCGCCGGAGAGGACTCCCGCCCGTCGGTCGGCGATGTGCGGCAACGCCGGGAAGTACCGGTAGGCCAGCTGCGCGTCGAGCCGTTCGCCGCGCGGCCCGAGCCTGAGATGCTCGGCCACCGTCAGCCCTCGGAACAGTCCCCGGTCCTCCGGGACGTGCGCGATGGCGCGGCACGCTCGTGCGGCGGGCGTCAGCCCGGTCAGGTCCTGCCCGTCCATCGATATCGAACCCGCCGAGGCCTTCACCAGGCCGGACAGCGCGCGCAACGTCGTGGTCTTGCCTGCCCCGTTGGGGCCCAGCAGGGCCACCACCTCACCCTTTCCGACCTCCAGATGGACATCACGAACGACATCGACGCTGCCGTAACCGGCGGTCAGACCCTCGATGCGCAGTACTGGTTCGGTCATGGTTCCTCCCCGACCTTGATGTCGTCGGAGGCGGCCGATCCCAGATAGGCGGAGACCACTCTGGGGTCACGGCGCACGTCCGCCGGGCGACCCGTGGCGATGACCTGGCCGAACTCGATGACGACCACGTGGTCGCAGGTCGCGAACACGAGGTTGATGTCGTGGTCGATGAGCAGCATCGGGGTGCCCTGGTCGCCGAGTCGGCGCAGTTGTTTGCTGAGCTCGGCGCTCTCGTCGGTGTCCAGGCCGGCCGCCGGCTCGTCCAGCAGCACCACCTTCGGCTCACCCACGAAGGCCCGGGCCATACCGACCAGCTTGCGCTGCCCCTCCGAGAGCTCGCCGGGCATCGCCTCGGCGAGGTCCACGATGCCGAGCGCCTCCAGGGCGTGGCCCACCGAGGGCTTGGTCGCCTCGGCGTTGGCCAGCAGTTCTCGGAGCGTCGTCCAGAGCGTGGGCCGACGGGCGGCGACAGCCAGGTTCTCCGCCACCGTGAGGGCGTCGAAGAGCTCGACGGCCTGCCACGTCCGGCCGAGCCCCGCCCGCACTCGGGCGTGCGGGCGCATCCGCCCGACGTCACGGCCGGCCACCTCCACGCTGCCCGTGCACCGCGCGAAACCGGTCACGGCGTCGATGAACGTGGTCTTCCCCGCGCCGTTGGGGCCGATCAGTCCCACGATCTGGCCGGGACCCACTTCGATGTCGACGCCGGAGAGCGCCTGCACCCCGCCGTACCGGACACTGATACCGCGCGCGGACAGAACAGGACTCGGCATACTCACACCCCTCCCTGCGGCTTGGCGCCCACCGCGGTCAGCGCCTTGGCCGCGCGTGAGGCACGCGCTCGTCGCTCCCGCTTCGTCGCCGAGGCCACCAGGAGCCCGTCGGGGCAGAACCTCAGCTGGATGAGCAGGCCGGTCCCAATGATGAGCTGCATGTAGACGGAGACCCGGTTCTCCGGCAGGACCCAGGTCTGGAGGATGAGCGGGATCACCGCGCCGGCGGCGCCGAATCCGGCGAGCACCCCGCCCTGGACCAGCGTCACTCCCAGGACGTAGACACTCGCGACCAGGGAGAGTGCGCTCATGGTGCCGTAGCTGTTCGCCGACACCGTGCGGAAGTCGTAGGCGTACATCACGCCGGCGACGCTGGCCAGGAAGGACGCGATGGCGAAGCCCTGGATCTTGACGGCCCGCACGTTGACGCCCGCGGCCGCGGCAGCGCGTTCGTTCGAGCGCACGGCCAGCATGCGGCGCCCCAGGTCTCCCCTGCGCAGATTCGCCACGAACAGGTAGAGCACCACGGTCACCACCAGCGCCAGCAGGCCGAAGACCGGACTGGGCAGCGACCCGTCCAGGCCACGGAAGGAGGCGTCGGTGCCGAGGTTGAGGCCGAACAGCGTCGGTGACTCGACAGAAGCGCCTGACTGGCCGCCGCCCCAGTCCGGATTGGCGAAGACGAACTGTTCGATGGCGATCGCGGCGGCCAGGGTCACCACGACCAGCGTGACTCCCCGCACCCTCAGCGCACTGGCACCGATGAGCACCCCGAGCACGGTCGCCACGGCGATCGCCAGGATCGGGCCCAGCGGAAAGCCGATGCCGTACGCGGCCTCAAGGTGCGAGAGCGCGAATCCGGCGACGCCGGCCAGCGCCAGCTGCACGACCGAGAGCTGACCGACGTAGCCCATGATCACCACGAAGGAGAGACACAGGACGGTGGCCACCAGGCCGGTCGTGACGGCCTGTCGGAAGTCGGAGGGAAGTACCACGAGTGCCACGGCACACGCGATGGCCACCGGGGCGACCCGCGCGGCGAGCCGGTCCTGGTCGGGCACCATCGGCAGGGACCGTTCCACCAGGTCGCCGCGGAGCGGAAGGCTGGAGCCCCGCCACCACAGGGCGATGACGATGAGGAGGAACTCGGCCACCTGCTGCACACCCGGAACCGCGGAGCCGTTCTGGGTCGGGAACCACGACTCGTTCGACGCCTGGTAGAGCAACGACTCGCTGATCCCGATGAGCAGGCTGACGGCACACGCGATGCCGAACGAGGTGAACCGCGCGAACAGCGCCGCGGCCAGCGCCGGAATGATCAGCAGGGGCAGGGTCGTGGCGCTCAGCCCGACGATGGACGCCGCCAGGATTCCCACGAACCCGGTGGCCACATGCCCGAGGACGGAGTTGCCCAGCGAGATGACGTTCGGCGACAGCCCGGCGAGAGCGGCCGAACTCTCGCTCTCCGAGGCGGCCCGCGTCGCGAGCCCGAAGCGGGTGAAGCGGTAGAGGGCGGCGAGCCCGGCTGCCAGCACCACCACGATCCCGGCCAGGATGAACTGCGCTTCGGGCACCGCCACGCCGAAGACGGACACCACGTCGCTGGTGAGCACCGACGGGCTGTTCAGCGGCGAGGTGCCGAAGATCAGCAGGACCAGCGCCTGAGTCAGCAGCAGAACGCCCATGGACGCCACGAGCTTGGCGAGCGGGGAGGCGCTGCGCAGCGGTCTGACGGCCACCAACTCCACGACCACGGCGTAGAGGGCCATGAACAGCAGCGTCAGGATGATCGCCGGGACGGTCTGCAGCGCGAACCCGAAGAACCCGGTTCGCACCGCCCAGAACACATAGCCGGCGACCATGACCGTCGCCCCCGCCGCCAGGTTGATGGTCCCGCTGCCTCGCCAGCTCAGCACCACGCCCAGCGCGATGCCGGCGATGACCGCACCCGAACCAAGCCCCAGCAGCGCGAACAGAACAACTGTCTGCATAAACTCACTCCTTCAGCCGTGCCGCCGGCTCAGACGAGCCCATCGGCCTTCAGGCCGAAGTGCTCCTGAGCCAGTGCGGTGGCGAAGGTCTCCCACTGCAACCCGACATTGGTCCGTGCCGTGGAGATGTCGCGGTAGTACCGCTGCATACGCGAGCCGTTGCGCCCTCCTTCGCTGGTTCCGGAGGTGCGGAACAGCAGCTCGACCGCTTCCCAGGCGAGGTTGACGGCGTGATGGGTGCTGGCGTGGATGCGCATCAGCCGCTCCGGGGCGAAACCCGTGTCGTCGACAACCGCCTCCCGGCAGAGTTCCATGTAGAACTCGCTGCTGCGCAGGAGCACGTCCTCCGCCGCGCTGGCCTTGCCGCTGGCCAGACCCCAGTAGCGCTGGTAGTCGGCGGTCTGGAACCGTGGAACGCCGCGCGGTCCGGGAGTCCTCTTGGCGCGGATGATCCGCTCGTACTCATCCAGCGCGGCATAGGCACAGCCCACCAGCACCGACGTGATCTCCAGCTGGAGGTAACCCATCGAGTGGCCGGCGTACATGGGATTCCCGTGCAGGCGGTATCCGGGCGTGGCCGGCTTGCCGCCGAACCCCAGCGGGTTTCCCCGGACCAGGAACTCGTCGGGTATCACGGCTGCGTCGACCCGGATGCTGTTGGAGCCGCTGCCGCGCATCCCGAACGAACGGTGCCGCCAGTCGTCCATCAGCGTCCAGTCCGCGCGCGGCACCAGCGCCAGCCCCTGGTCACCCGTCGCACCGTCGCCCTCGTCGAGGCGGACCGCGAGCATCGCGTGGGTGGAGTACGGCGAGCCCGAGCAGTAGTCCCACGTCCCCGCGATCCGCCACGAACCCTGCTCGGTACGCGTGGCCGTGCCCATCGGGATACCGCGCATGGGTGCGGCGAAGTCCCCGTGGGGCCCGATGGCGCCGGACTGGGCGGCCTCGCCGTACAGCCCTCCGATCTGCAGGCCGTGCCCGGCCGCGAGGCACAGGCCCCAACCGGTGCCGGGACATCCGCGGGCGATCTCCACGATCACGCGGAGGAACGTGGGTACGTCGAACTCGTAGCCGCCGTACCGGCGCGGCAGGAGAGTCCGGTAGAAGCCGGCCTCGCGGAAGAGCTCATGGGTCTCGGGCGAGTAGGCGCCCCGCTCCTCCGTCGCTTCCTGCTCACCGAGCAGTCGGTCCCGAAAGGACGCCGCGCTGTGCACCAGGTCTTCGGGGCGTGGGTTCGGCTCACGGGGCCGGATCGTGGCGCTCGCTGGGGCGCTCATGGTGTCTCCTCGTCTTCGCCCGCCGTCGTGCGGGCACGGGTGGTCTTCAAGGGGTTGATCGTGGTTGTGTGGGGGGACGACGTGCCGTCGGCCGTCAGAGTCCTGATGGGGTGATCCAGTCGGTGGCCGCGGAGAAGGTGTTGCCACCGGTGTGCTCGAAGACCCGGCTCTGGGCGCCGCAGAGTCCCGGCTGGTCGCTGTAGGCACCGCACTTGACCGTCTCGCTGCCCAGGAGCATCGGGCCCGAGAACGACCGGGCGGACTTCGCCACGGTCTTCGTGGTCGCGTCCGCGCCACCGGCCGCGTTGAGGAACTTCGTCGCTGTCATGACCAGGCTCCAGGCGAGCGTCGCGTCGGAGTCGGTCTGGGCGCCCGCGCTCAGCGACGCGGCCTGCGACTGCTTGAGGTAGGCCCGCACATCGGTGAGGGAGGTGTCGGCGACGTTGGTCTGCGTCGACAGTTGCAGCCACTTGGGCGCTTCACCGCCCAGTCCCTGGGCGACGGCCTTGGAGAAGCAGAAGGAGCCGGTCGACACGATCGGAGCCTTGACCGCCAGGGAGTCCAGCGCCTTCGCCGCCGAGATGCAGTTCGGCGGTGACGACACCAGCGGTACGACCGCGTCGGCCGTCTGGATGCCGGCGGCGACCGCGGCCGCGGTGAGGTTGGTCGTGGACGGGTCGAACCCGACCGCCTTGAGCTTGATGCCGAGCTTGTTCAGGTCCTTGCGGAGCACGTCCACGCCGCCGATGCTCTGTGCGTCCTGCGGATAGACGACGGCCACGCGTTTGGCCTTGACCTTGTCGTCGAGGTAGGTCGCCAGCCCCCCGAAGATGGAGTCGGGGTTGCCGTTGAAGATGAAGACGTTCTTGCCCGTGGCGTCCGGCGCGCTGATCGAGTTCGACATCAGGATGGGCTTGCTGCCCTGGACGACCGCCCGCATGGACTGGCCGCCGTTGATCAGTGTGCCGACGAGGACCGCCTTGATGTCGTCGTCGTTGGCCATCTTCAGTCCGCAGGAATTGCCCTCCTGCTCGCTGTCCACCACGTAGCAGGTGCTCAGTTCGAGCGGATGCCCGTCGATCCCGCCGAGTTTCTCGTTGATGTACTTCACCGCCGCCCGGGCTGCGAGTGTGGCGTTCGGGTATTCCAGCGACCCGCCCTGCTGGTTGACCCATCCGATCTTCACCGGCGAGAGGCCGGTGTCGGCGGCCCCCGACTTGCCTCCGGTGTAGGCGGCCAGATCCGTCACTGCCCAGGGGTCCGCGGAGCTGGAGCTCCTGGGAGAGGTGTTCCCGGCTGTCGTGGCGGTGGTGTCCGCGTCGGCGCACCCGCCAGCGACGAGACCGAGCAGCACGCTCAGTCCGGTGACAGCGATCCTTGTGCGCCGACCGACCGGATTGTCTGCAAACACGTTTTGGGACATGTGCGACTCCTTGCTTCCCGCAAATCCGTCCGGGGGCGGCGGATGAGACCTCAAGGGGGTCAGATGCGGAAACTCATTCCGCTAGATGGAATGCGGCGAACGTAGCAGCGTGACCGGAGCCACACAAGAGTTACGGCAGGGTTTCCAGTTCCGAACGCACCGGGGCACGCCCTTCGGCCGCGAGGTCCGCCTGGGCCTCCGGGCTTTCGAGTGCCGCCGTGATGGCTCGCACCAGTTCCCACGCCGAGGCGGCGCTGAGTTCGACCCCGACCCGAGCGCCTACGCCGGCGTCAGGATTGACGAAATCGATGATCAACGCGTGGTCGTACGGAGCACTGACGGGGTGGTCGTAGAAGACGTTGGCCCGCGTCACCCTCAGCCAGTCCGGCACTCCCCGCGCCGCTCCCGTGATGCCGATCTGCTCGGTCATCCAAGTGCACATACCTTCCTCCTTCAGCGCAGGTGCTCGTCGTAGAACGCGTAGACCCGCTCCCACCCGTCCACGGCCTGCTCCTGCCGGTAGTTGGGTTTGTCCGAGGCGAAGAACGCGTGGCCGGCACCGTCGTAGCGGAAGAACTCGAACGACTTCCCATGCTTCGTCAGCACGCGTTCGATCTCGTCCACCTGCTCCGGGGTGGGGTTGAGATCCTCGTTGCCGAAGATCCCCAGAAGCGGCATCGCCATGTCCGGCGCGCGATGGATGACGCCCTTCGGCGCCGGACCCGGGCGACTGGGATCGGGGGGTTGCGGGAGGATGCTGCCGCCCCAGCAGTCCACCGCCGCGTCAAGCGAGGGCACGTCGCAGGCCGCCAGGAACGCCTGCCGTCCGCCGGAGCAGAAACCGATCACCCCGACCTTGCCATTGGCGCCCGGTTGCGCCCGCAAGTACGCTGCGGCGCCGGCGATGTCACCCATCACCTGGTCGTTCGGCATCGCCTTGGCGAGCCCTTCCGCACGGGCAGCGGCGGCGACGTCCGCCCAGTGCCCGGGACCGCGCCGGTGATAGAGGTGCGGAGAGATGGCCGTGTAGCCCTGGGAGGCGAAGGTCCGCACCACCTCCTTGCACCACGGGTCGAGTCCCGGTGCGTGGTGGAGCACCACGACTCCGGGAGTCGGCTCGGTGGTCACGGGCCGGGCGAGGTAGCCCTCGATGACGGTGTCCCCGTGGCCGGCGAATCCGACGACCTCGGCAATCATGCCTTCCTTCAAGGACGTTCTCCTCTCAGGAGTCCGGACACGATCACGCGGACGCCTTCATGTCGTCCAGCAGGCCGAGCAGTTCCGCCTCGGTCAGGGACAGGTCGATCGGCTGGCTGTAGGGCTGCGGCCAGTCGATGCCCGTGTGCCAGTAGACCTCGACACGGTTGTCCTCCGGATCGCGGAAGTAGCATCCGATCGCGTTGCCGTGGTTGTTGACATGGTCGATCGAGTACTTCCGCTCGACGATCTGCGCGTAGAACTCCCGCAGGTCCGACAGCGACTGGACCACGAAGGACAGCTGTTGCGGGTCGGTGTGCCGCTCCTTGTCCTTCGCCAGGAGCAGCTCGTGGTGCTCCTCGCCGGGACGCGAGCTCAGGAAGACGCGCCGCTCGTCGCGGTCGGTCACGGTCATACCGAGGAAGCCCGAGTAGAAGTCGAGCATGACCTCCGGATCGGTGACGAACAGACCGACGTGGCCGAGGCGGGTGACCTTGGGCATGAAGAGACTCCTTGTGCGGTGGGGTGGTGACCTGCGGCGCCGAGCGGCGCGATTCAACGGGTGACGGTCGCCGGCCAGGCCGACGAACCGGTGACGACGTCGAGCAGACGGTCGACGTCCTCGGGCAGGGCATGGCCTCGCCAGGCGACGTGGTGGTCCGAGCGGACCAGCGTCGCGGGCGCCAGGTAGAGGTCGTACAGGGCGGCCCGGTCGGGCTCGCCGGGCGTGACCACGTCGAGCGGTACGCCGCGCGCGGCGGTAGCCCGACGCAGCGGTTCGGTTTCGATCGCGTCCAATACCAGCAGGGTGAAACCCTGGCCGATGTGGTCGTAGAGCGAAGAACCGTCCTTGAGCCAGTGGTGGGGAGCCCGGTTGCCGGGTGCCGCCGAGGGGACGTAGTCCTCGAAGTCGGCCGCCGGCTGCTCCAGGTCGTCGCGCACGATGATCGGCGAGCTGGAGTAGCGGTAGCCCAGCTGGCCACCCATGCGCTTGAACTGTCGCGCCTTCTGCACCTGGATGTCCTCGGCGACCTGCGCCCGCACGGCGTCCCCCGGCGGACCGGGGTCCTCGATGCCGTCGCGCACCAGCTCCGACGCGCCCACGGCCTGGTTGCGCTCGCAGCCGTCGAGGATGAACCGGGCCGCTTCACCCCGCTCGATGCTGTAGCTGGCCAGGAGCAGCGGGCCGCCCCACCCCTGGACGAGTGCCGCGAGCTTCCATCCGAGGTCGGCGGCGTCTCCGATACCTATGTTCATACCGAAGCCGCCCATGGGGGAGACCAGGTGGGCCGCGTCTCCCGCCAGGAGCACCCGGCCGAAGTCGTAGCGCGGTGCCTGCATCGAGTGGGTGATGAACGTCCCGCCCTCCAGCGGCTCGACCTCGAACTCGACGCCGACCGCCCGGAAGAGCATGTCGCGGCAGGCCTCCCAGTCGTCGCCGTCGATGTGGTCGGGAACCGGTGAACAGAAGTACGCCCACTGGTCCTCGCCCGACTGCGGTACCAAGCTGTCGCAGTGGCGGTCCTCGTTGTAGAAGAGCGTCATGGAGACCATCGGCGAGGCCTTCCAGTGCTCGGCGAGCCCGGGGGCACGCAGATGCCACAGGAAGCTCCGCGCCAGGTTGGGCTTGCCCTCCATGCGCACATTGAGGATCCGGCTGCGCAGCCGCGAACGGCTCCCGTCCGCGGCCACGAGATAGTCGCTGCGGAACGCCCGCGGTCCGTCGGTGCCGGTCACGTGCACGGTGACGCCGTCGTCGTCCTGCTCGAACGACTCGACCTCGTGCCCGAAGCGCACGTCGATCAGCGGAAGTTCCGCGGCCCGGGCCCTGAGGGTCTTCTCGATCGCCTCGTTGGGCGCCCACTCGGCGACCTCCGAGGCGATCGCCAGCCGCTCGGACCACTCGTAGGCCCGGGGGAAGTGCTGGATCAGATGCCCGTTCAGGCGCGTCACGAAGGCCACGTCCCGCTGGATCCGCGGGCTCACGGGGTCGTTCTCCCGCAGCGCGTCGGCGATCCCCCAACGGCGAAAGTGCTCCATCGAACGGACGTTTGTCATGTTGGTGCGCGCCGAGAAGCGGTCTGCTTCGGCACGGCTTTCGAAGACCACGCTGGCCACGCCGCGCTGCGCAAGGTCGATGGCGAGCGCCATTCCAACGGGCCCGCCTCCGGCTATCGCCACCGAGGTCGGCGCCTCAACAGGTGCCATGCCCACTTGACCTCCATTCCGTCAGGTGAAATCTGATTCCAAAATAGACCTCGGGTCGCTGCATGTCGAGCGTTCGGCAGGCAGTTCTTTCGTCTGTATGTCGCGATGGTTACTTCACCGGGAGGAGCGCATGGATCAGGAACCACTGGGCCCGCCAAACGGCGACGCGGTCGCCGGGCGAGTGCTCGGCGACCGCGTTCTCGTTGCTCGGTAGAGGCGTGAACAGGTACGTATCGGGTTGCTACGGCCCCGCGACCGCACCGGCTCCCGCAGGGCACGGCACAGCGACCGTGGAGACGTACGACAGGCAGCGCGCTCGCACGTACGCACGGCGCGACGGGGACGCCTACCGCACAGGGTGGGCGGAGCCGGACCCGCGCGGTGCGGGCGCCGCCCGCACCGCGTCGCCGTCACCGACCAGCATGTCGGTGTCGAACATGACGATGGTCGTGGCGACCAGGAGGACCACGAGCGGGCCGGCGAGCATGACCATGAGGAACCCCAGATTGCTCGTCGACTCATCGATCGTGGTCTGGCCGGTGAGCCGGACGGTGAGGGCTGTCATGCCGATGTAGTGCATGCCGGTCACCGCCACGCCCATGATCAGGCTCGCGCCCATGCTGGACCACAGGGAGTGGATGGAGACCGCCGCCCACAGGGCCGCCGTGGCGATCACGATGGTGAAGACGAAGGTGAGAATCACGACGCTACCGTCGTAGTGGAGGCTGCCGTCGATCTTGATGGCACTCATACCGAGGCCGTGCATGGTCACCACCCCGTTCCCGGTGATGATGCCGGCCGTTATCAGGGTCGCCGCGGACCGGCCTCGGTAGCCGGCGAGAAACATGCCGGCGGCGACGCAGATGATGACGACCGCGAGGCTGAAGAATGTCTGATCGCGGTCGTAGCGAACCGCCACACCCTTGATGTCGAAGCCGATCATGGCGATGAAGTGCATGGCCCAGATACCGCAGCCGAATGATACGGAGCCCAGAGCCAGCCATCTGCCTCTGTGGTGTGGGCGGCGCAGCGACCGTGTCGTGCAGCGCAACCCGAGTGCCGACCCGACGGTGGCCATCAGATAGGCGGCGATCGGCGTCACGACGCCGTAGCTGAAGTTGGTGACGGTGGCCGTCATACAGTTCTCCTTCGTGCGGGAAGGCGGGCATGACCACGGGCGCGGTGTGCCGACTCGGTGGCACGGCACACGCACCCGGCTGACTCCATGTGCGTTGACCCGGCCCAACAAGCCGGGGCCCGAGGGCACGGCGGCCGGACGCCGCCGGATACGATCCCGGCCGCACTCGTTCGAGAGCCCCGTACTGGCCGGAGTGGAGGGCACTGGTGCCCAGGGGTCCGGACGCGCCCGCTACTGCGCCGAGCGGCCCGACCCCTTCGGCCTGTGCCGAACGATCACGTACCGGCCGGGGCCAGCACGATGTCGAAGGAGACCCGTGACCAGGAGCCGTCCACCGCGCGGCCGTCCGGCGTCGGGGAGCCGGGGGCCTGGCGTTCGAACTTCTTCACCAGGGACTCCTTGACCCCGAACACCGTGTCCGAGTCGAGCAGTTCGTCGCCGCTGACGAAGATGTGGGTGACCAGGGTGCGCTGTCCCGCGGCGCTGACCATGAAGTGCAGATGCGAGGCCCGCATGGGAGATCGGCCGACGGCCGCGAGCATCTTGCCCACGGGACCGTCGTAGGGGATGGGGTACGGCGTCGGTGTGACGCCCCAGAACGAGTAGCGTCCCTCGGCGTCGGAGAACAGATGGCCGCGGGCCGCGGTCCGGCCGTCGTCGTGCTGGACGTCGTAGAGGCCCTCCGCGTCGGCCTCCCAGACCTCGATGCGCGCACCGGCGACCGGCTGTCCGTCGCTGTCGGAGAGGGTGCCCTCCACCCAGCACGGTTCCCCGGACGCGACGCCGGAGATGGAGTCGCCGAGGGAGATCTCGGGGCTGTTCTCGACGAAGAACGGACCGAAGACGGTCGCCTCGGTCGCGTCGCCGTACGCCTCGTTGTTGATGCCGATGGTCTGCATGGACAGGCCCAGTACATCGGAGAGCAGGATGAATTCCTGGCGCTTGTCGTCCGTGATGTGCCCGGCGGCGGTCAGGAACTCGATGCCCTTGGCCCACTCGCCCTCGGTCAGGCGGACTTCGCGGACGAAGGCATGCAGATGGTGCACGAGCGAGGTCATCAGCTGCTTGAGCCGCGGGTCGGTGCAGTCGTCGAACGAACGGGCGACGCGCTCGACCAGGTCCGCCTCGCGACGCTCCTGTTCGGCGGAGACGGTGTCGGTCATCGGGGCTCCGCTCCTTCCCAGGCCGCGTGCAGCAGCCCGGAGATGTTGTCGGGGGTCACGGGGGTCGGATTGCTCGGTGGCGCCGCGGCGAGGATCGCCTCCACGGCGCGGGTGATGCCGGACTCCGGCATGCCGTAGTCGCGAAGCGCTCGAGGCGCGTCGAGTTGCGCGCGCAGACGGGCGAGTCCGCCGGTCGCGGACTCTGCATCGAAGGCGGCGGCGATACGTCGCTCGGCGTCCGGTGCGGTAGGCACGTTGAAAGCGAGTACGTGGGGAAGGACGACGGCGTGGGTCTGGGCGTGCGGGAGGTCGAACATGCCGCCGAGGACGTGACAGATCTTGTGGTGGAGCCCCGATCCCGCCGAGGCGAACGCCACCGCGGACAAGTAGGCGCCGTACAGGGCGTGTTCACGTCCGTCCAGGCCGCCCGGCTCGGCGGCGACCAGGGGCAGCCCGATGCGCAGGGCCCGGATGCCCTCGCCGGCCAGTGCCCGGTCGATCGGATCCGCGCGGGGGGCCCACATCGAATCGACGCAGTGTGCCAGGGCGTTGAGGCCGGACGCCACGCTCAGGTCGACCGGCAGGGTGAGCATGAGCGTCGCGTCGTACACGATCGAGCGTGGGAGCACCCGGGGGTCGGTGCCGGTGGTCTTCCGGGCCTGCTCGGTGAGTCCCCACACGTTGGTGGCCTCCGAGCCCGCGTACGTGGTCGGCACCGCGACGATGGGCAGGCCGGTGGTGAGCGCCACGGCCTTGGCCAGGCCGGTCGTCGAGCCGCCGCCGATGCAGACCAGCGCGTCGGCCTGGTGCGTTTCGGCCTGCTTCCTGGCCCGCTCGGCCACCTCGACCGGCACGTGCATGGCCACCTCGTGGTGCCAGTACGCCACGGGCAGTTGCGCGGCGACCCGTTGGGCGAGTTCGCGCTCGGACTCTCCTGCGATCACCATGACCCGGGACGCGCCGAGTTCCTTGATCTCGGCGACCAGATTCTCCGCTGCCGCGCCGGAGGCGAACAGCACGCGCTGCGCGAGTGTGTCGTGGACGAACCGCAGGCCGTTCACGCCTTCCCCAGAATCTGGCGCATCGCCGAACGCAGAGCATCCTCGGGATCTTCGGGCATCGTCATCGAGCGCCAGGCGATGTGCTTGTCGGGGCGCACCAGTACGACGCCGCTTTCGTCGACCTCGCGCAGCTTCGCCCAGTCGTAGTACAGGTCGGTGACCTCCTGGCCCGCCCCGATGACGACGGTCGCGAGCGGAATCCCGAACTCGTGCGCGACCTTGTCGGCCACCGAGGTCCACTCCTCGCCGGCGATGCCGGTGACGAGGGTGAACCGGTCGTAGGGAGCGAGGTCCATCATCGCCTTGCGGTGCATGGTGTCGCCCACCCAGGCGTGCGGCACGTGCGAGCCGGGCACGGTGGACATCTCGTAGTACAGGTCGGGATCACGGCTGGGCTCGGGCAGCGAGGATCCGTCGGAGACGATCGCGGCCGACTGGTAGTGCTGTCCGAGGTCCACCCCATGGGCGTTGAACTCGTAGTTCTTCAGCTCCATCGCGTCGACCAGGGCGGCGCGCTTGGCCGCGCCTCCGGGTGTGTTGGCCTTCCGCTCCTCGATCGCCGCGACCATCTCGTCCTCCGTCGTGGCGTCGAGCAGGCCGAGCACCTCGAAGAACTGCACGAACTCACGGCTGGACCGGTTCGCCCGTCGCACGATGCGCTCGGCGACCGGCGCCCGCTCGGTCGAGTAGGTGTCGAGCAGGCTCCGGTCGGCCTGACCGCGCAGTACGAGGGCGAGCTTCCAGGCCAGGTTGTAGGAGTCCTGGATCGAGGTGTTGGAGCCCAGACCGTTGCTCGGCGGATGCCGGTGGATCGCGTCCCCCGCACAGAAGACGCGGCCTTTCTGGAGGTGCTTGGCGTACATCTCGTTGTTGCCCCACAGGCTGGTGCCGGTGATCTCGACGTCGATGTCGGGCATGCCGAGCAGGTCGCGCACGATCTGCGTCGCGGAAGCCTCGTCGACGACGGGGGGCTCGTCGTTGATGTCGTAGCCCCAGACGATCAGCCACTCGTCCCACGGCCGCACCATGCGCACCAGGCCGGCCCCGATGCCTCCGACGTTCGCGCCCGGCTGGATCACCCAGTAGAGGACCGAGGGCCGGTGACCGACGTAGGCCTCGATGTCGGCCTTGAACGTGATGTTCATCGACCCGGCGATGTCCATCGCGCCCTCGTAGGGCAGGCCGATGTCTGCGGCGACCTTGGAGCGGGCACCGTCGGCACCGATCAGGTACTTGGCTCGGATGGTGTACTCCGCCCCGGTCAGCCGGTCCCGGGCCAGGACGTTCACGCCGTCCGCGTCCTGCACGTGCGCGACGTACTCCGTGGAGAACCGCGTCTGGGTGCCTCGTACGGTCGCGTTCTTGACCAGGATCGGTTCGAGATAGGTCTGCGGGATGTCCACCACGAGGCAGGGCGACGCCAGCTGGTAGTCGGCTTCGCGGGCCGGGTGGGTCCCCCAGGTGTGGATGCGCCCGATCTCCTCGCCGGCGATCGACGTGCAGAAGACCGTGTCGCCGACCAGGTGGTGCGGTGTGGCATCGGCGAGAACCTGATCCTCGACGCCCATGTCCCGGAAGATCTCCATCGCCCGTTGATTGGTGATGTGAGCCCTCGGGGTGTTCGCCGTCCACCGGTACTTCGTGATCACCATGTTGTCGACGCCCAGGGTCGACAGGAACAACGCCGCCGACGCGCCGGCCGGTCCGGAGCCGACGATGAGGACGTCGGTCTCGACCACCGATGACGCGGGCGGACGGGTCTCGGGCTGACCATCGTCGAACACGGGCATGTGCCACACCTTTCCTCGTCCCGGACAAGGGCACCGGGTTGGTGCGTACGAGTGTCGGCGGTCACACCCGGTCGGACCCACCGATCCGGGCCGAGATGGCGGAAATGAGGATGGCGGGCCGCGGGCCGGTCAAGCGGACGCGGCTCGAACCTCGCCTGCGGTGATGCCGAACCGCTCGCGGAAGGTGCGGGAGAAGTACGCGACCGACGTGAAGCCGCACCGTGCCGCCACGTCCGACGTGCGCAGGCCGCTGGTGGAGTCGGAGGTCAGCATGCTGTACGCCGCGTCCAGCCGGCGCGAGAGGATGTGTCCGGGCACGCTGGTGCCGGCGGCCGCGAACAGACGCGACAGGTGCCGTTCGCTGATGCCCGTGGCGGACGCGATGTCGGCCGCGCGGAGCGTCGGGTCGGTGAAGTGCTCCTCGATGAACATCCGAGCCGCCGCCCTGTGTGCCACGGGCAGGCCGACATGGTCACAGGCGGCGAGCACCGACACGAGTTCGACGATCGCCTGCTCGTCGGCCGGCACCGGGCGGTCCCGGCGGACCGCCCGTCCCGCGAGCCGGGCCAGGGCCCGTCCGTGCGGGTTCTCGCCGGCGCCCACGTCGACGACGACGGGGGTGGGCACGGTCGGCAGGCCGGTGAGCGCGGAGAACTCCGAGCGGGGAACCTTCACCGCCAGCTCCTCCAGTCCTCGGCCGAACCCACGGGCAAAGGGGCGGTCGGCGTCGCAGACCAGGAGCTGCCCGGGCCGCAGCACTCGACGGTGTCCGTTCTGCTCGAAGACCGCCTCCCCCGTGATGGCCATGTAGACGACGATCGCCCCGGTGGGCTTGGCCTCGACCAGCTCGGAGGAGCGCTCGACCACGTGTCGGGTGCCACGTACCCGGGCGAGATGGACCCGCTCAAGCTGGAGGTTCACCTCCGCGGCCGCGAACGATCCGCCAACCGGCGGCCGGCAGGCGAGGGCGATCAAGGACTCCGCGTTGTGCCGCTCCCAGAGCTCCACCTGACGGTCCGGCTCGATCTGCGCGGTGGCGAAGCGATGGGCTCGGGGAATCCTGACGGAGCCGATCAAGCTGCACCTGCCTGGCTCGATACCAACACCACCACAGTGTGCGTCCGGGACACGTGAAGGCCAAGGGTCGAGACAGTACCGCCGGCTCCCGGTGCGCCGGGGTGTGCACCGGCCGCCCACCACCAGCCCCCGTCGTGTCGCCTACTGCTGTTCGGCACTGCTCGACATGTACTGCTCGATCATCGCCGCTATCCGTTCGGTGGCCCGCGAGTTCCGCAGCGGCCGGCGTGCGAGCCCGAGGGTGACGGTCTCGGTCTCGACAAGCGGGAGGTAGACGACCCTGTCGAGGCGGAGGCTCTGTACCGATTCCGGGACCAGTGCGACACCGTGGCCGGCCGCGACGAAGACGACCAGGGTGGAGGTCTCGCCCACCTCCGTCAACGGTGAGGGTACGAAGCCGGCACGGGCGCAGGCCGCGAGGACCCGGCCATGCATGGAGGACCGGCCCTGGGAGGGGTGAACGACGAAGGGCTCGTCGGCGAGTTCCGCGAGGGAGACCCGGCTCCGTTCGGCCAGCCGGTGTCCGGCGGGAAGGGCGGCCACCAGTCGTTCGGACCGCAGGGCGGTGAAGTTCAGGCCGACGTCGGGCAGGGTGTCGGAGCGCAGCAGGGCGAGGTCGTAGGTGCCGTCCCGAAGGCCTTCGACCAGCGTGGGGTTGAGCAGTTCGCCGTGCAGCTCAAGGGCCACGTTCGGGAGCTGCACCCGTACCCGTCGGGCGATCTGGGGCAGGACGTCGTACGTGGCCGTGCCGACGAAGCCGATGGACACCCGCCCCGCCCGGCCGGTGGCGAGCAGCGCCATCTGCTCCTCGGCTCGGCCGACCTCGGCCAGGATCGACCGTCCATGGGCGACCAGCTGACGGCCGGCCTCGGTGAGTTCGACCCGCCTCGTCGACCGGGTGAACAGCATCGTGCCCAGCTCGCGCTCCAACTGCTTGAGCTGCTGGGAGAGGGCGGACTGGGCCACGTGGAGTCGCTCGGCGGCGCGGCCGAAGTGGCACTCCTCGGCGAGGGCGAGGACGTAGCGGATCTGGCGGAGCTCCATGACCGCAGCTTATCTTCGCTGGTGATTAATCATGTACCAATAGATATTGGACGTGATTAATGGAAGCGACCTAGCGTCGCTCCCATGATTGCGAGCTTCGTTTACAGCGCAGTGCGAACACCCTTCGGCCGCTACGGCGGGGCGCTCGCCGACATCAGGCCCGACGACCTCGCCGCCACCGCGGTCTCGGCGGTGCTGGGCAAGGTCCCCACGCTCGATCCCGCCGCCCTCGATGACGTGGTCTGGGGCAACGTCAACGGTGCGGGCGAGGACAACCGCAACGTCGGCCGGATGGCGGTCCTCCTGGCGGGGCTGCCGACGACGGTGCCCGCGACGACCGTGAACCGGCTCTGCGGCTCCTCTCTCGACGCGGCGATCATCGGCTCGCGCGCCGTGGAGAGCGGGGACGCACACATCGTCCTGACCGGCGGCGTGGAGTCGATGACCCGGGCGCCATGGGTGCTGCCCAAACCGTCCCGTGCCTTCCCTGCCGGCCATGTGACCGCCCTGTCGACCACCCTGGGCTGGCGACAGGTCAACGCACGCATGCCGAAGGAGTGGACCGTCTCCCTCGGCGAGGCCAATGAGCAGCTCAACGACCGGTTCCGGATCTCCAGGGAGCGCCAGGACGAGTTCGCCGCCCGCTCCCACACCCTCGCGCACGCCGCCTGGGAGGCGGGCTTCTACGACGACCTGGTGGTACCGGTCGTGGTGGACGGCGAGGCCGTCCTCTCCCGTGACGAGGGGATCCGGCCCGGATCCACGCCGCAGAAGCTGGCCGGCCTCAAACCGTCCTTCCGGCCCGACGGCTGCATCACGGCGGGCAACGCCTCGCCGCTCAGCGACGGTGCGTCCGCCGTGCTGATCGGCTCGGAGGCAGCGGCCTCCCGGATCGGCAGTGCGCCGCTGGCCCGGATCGCCGGGCGCGGGGTGTCGGCGCTCGAACCGCAGATGTTCGGGTTCGCGCCGGTCGAGGCGGCCGAGCGGGCGCTGAAGCGGGCCGGGATCTCCTGGGCCGACCTATCGACGGTCGAGCTGAACGAGGCCTTCGCCGTGCAGTCACTGGCCTGCGTGGACGCGTGGAAGATCGACCCGGCGATCGTGAACACCAAGGGCGGCGCCATCGCCGTCGGCCATCCGCTCGGCGCCTCGGGCGGCCGGATCCTCGGCACGCTGGCCGCACGTTTGCGCGCGTCGGGCCAGCGGTGGGGGGTCGCCGCGATCTGTATCGGCGTCGGACAGGCGTTGGCCGTGGTCCTGGAGAATGCGGTATGAGCGTTCGGGCGTGCCGGGATCCCGATGAGGCCGTCGCCGGGATCGAGGACGGCTCGACCATATTGGTGGGCGGGTTCGGCATGGCCGGCATGCCGGCCGACCTGATCGAGGCGCTCATCCGCCAAGGCGCGACCGAGCTGACCGTGGTGTCGAACAACGCCGGAAACGGCGACACAGGGCTCGCGGCCCTACTGGACAAGGGGCGGGTGCGCCGGATCGTGTGCTCGTTCCCCCGGCAGTCCGACTCGTGGGTCTTCGACCGGCTGTACCACGAGGGACGCATCGATCTGGAGGTGGTCCCGCAGGGCACGCTCGCCGAGCGGCTGCGCGCGGCCGGTGCCGGGATCGGCGCGTTCTACTCCCCCACCGGGGCCGGCACCCTGCTCGCCGAGGGCAAGGAGACCCGGGAGATAGCGGGCCGCACACATGTACTGGAGTACCCGATCAAGGGGGACGTCGCGCTGATCGGTGCCCACCGGGCCGACGGAATGGGCAACCTCGTCTACCGCAAGACCGCCCGCAACTTCGGGCCGGTCATGGCCACGGCGGCGACCACGGTGGTGGCGCAGGTGCACGAGATCGTCGATATAGGCGCACTCGATCCCGAGGCCGTTGTGACCCCCGGCATCTATGTCGACCGCGTCGTACAGGTGGTGTCCGCAGCATGAACCCGACGAGTTCACCTCTGCCCCCTCTGGAGCATCTCGGCCGAGGGCCGCTGACCGAGGACGAGATGGCCGCGCGGGTGGCACGAGACATCCCGCACGGGTCGTACGTCAATCTGGGCATCGGCCGGCCGACCCTGGTGGCCGATCACCTTCCGGGCGGGGCGGGGGTGGTGCTGCACACCGAGAACGGCATGCTCAACATGGGCCCGGCGGCCCGGGACGGGCAGATCGATCCCGATCTCATCAACGCGGGCAAGATCCCGGTCACCGAACTGCCCGGAGCCGCCTACTTCCACCACGCCGACTCCTTCGCCATGATGCGCGGCGGCCACCTCGACATCTGCGTACTGGGCGCTTTCCAGGTGTCCTCGGCCGGCGACCTCGCCAACTGGCACACCGGCGCCGCCGACGCCATCCCTGCCGTCGGCGGGGCGATGGACCTGGCGATCGGCGCCAAACGGGTGTTCGTGATGATGACGCTGTTCACCAAGCAGGGCGTGCCCAAACTGGTCCCGGAGTGCACCTACCCGCTCACCGGCGTCGGCTGCGTCGACCGGGTCTACACCGACTTCGCGACGTTCCAGGTCGGTCCCGGGGGCGCCACCGTCCTGGAGACCTTCGGCATTCCGTACGACGACCTCGCGCAACGCCTTGGCCTCGCTCTGTCCCGCCAGGACGGGACCTGAGGCCCTTGCGGAACCGGCAGCCCGGGCCGCGCGGCGCTGTCGTGTCGTCCGTCCGCTCACAGCGCCTTCGTCTCCGGTCCTTCGGGCGCTCCCTCCGTGCCTGGTCCGCCGGGCTCGTCCCCAGCGAGTCGCTTCTCGGGAAGCACGACGGCCAGCACGACACCGACGAGGAACAGCGGGACCAGGTAGGCGAACACCGGTGTCAGGGCGTGCTGGTAGGCCGCGACCACGGCGTCCTGCACACGGGCCGGCAGAGCATGGACAAGAGCGGGGGTCAGGGAGTCCGTGTCGCCGACTGCCTTGAGGCCAGTCGAGGACAGCCGGGTCCCGAGTTGGTCGGTCAGTCGGCTGGTGAAGATCGCGCCGACCGCGGCGGTCCCGACCGTCGCTCCGATCTCACGGAAGAAGTTGTTGGCGGAAGTCGCGGTGCCCACATCGGCGGCGGGGAAGGCGTTCTGTACGGCCAGGACGAGGGTCTGGGACATGAGGCCGATGCCCACACCCATCAGGAAGAGATACCCGCAGAGCACGGCGAGCGGGGTGTCCACCTCGAGAGTGGAGAGCATCAGGGCCGTGCCGGCGATGACGAGCGAACCGGCGATCGGATAGATCCTGTAGCGGCCGGTCCGGCTCATCTGCAGGCCGACCGGCAGGCTCGCACCCATCAGGCCGACCACCATCGGCAGCAACAACCAGCCGGACTGCGCGGCGGTGACGCCGTAGACCATCTGCAAATACGTCGGCATGTAGCTGACGACCGCGAACATGCCGACGCCGATCACGATCATGCCGATAAGGGTGGCGATGTCGAAGATCGAGCTGCGGAACAAGCGCAGCGGGATGATCGGTTCGGCCACGCGGCCTTGCGCGTAGAAGAACAGGACCCAGGATGCGACGCCCGCACCGGCGAGGCCGAGGACGAGCGGGTCGCTCCAGGCATAGTCGGTGCCGCCCCAGTCCGCGACCAGCACGGTGCAGGTGACGGCCGCCGTCATGAGCGTGATGCCGACGTAGTCGATCGTGGCCTTCAGCGCCTTGCGCGGCAGGTGCAGCGCCACGGCGCACACGGCCAGTGCGAGCAGGCCGACCGGGAGGTTGATCCAGAAGCACCAGCGCCAGCCGATGCCGTCGGTGAACCAACCGCCGAGCAGCGGGCCCACGACAGACGCCAGTCCGAAGATGACGCCGATCGGAGCCATGTACTTCGCGCGCTGACGGGGCGGTACCAGGTCGGCGACGATCGCCTGTGAGGTGATCATCAGTCCGCCGCCGCCCAGGCCCTGGACGGCACGACCGATGATCAGCATCGCCATGTCCTGCGCGGATCCGGCGATCGCGGAGCCCGCCAGGAAGAGGATGATTCCGCCGAGGTAGAGGTTCCTACGGCCGAGCAGATCACCGAGGCGTCCGTAGACGGGCATCACGACGGTGGCGGCGAGGATGTAGGCCGTGGTCACCCACGCCATGTGTGTCACGCCGTGCAGTTCGCCTACGACGGTGGGCAGTGCGGTGCTGACGATGGTCTGGTCGAGCGAGGCGAGCAGCATCACGGCCATCAGGCCGGCGTATATGAGTCCGAACCGGCTCCGACCGTCGAAGGAGTGCCGCTTTCCATCCGGCGAGCGCGCCACAGACAGGGAGTCACTCATCGGTTCTCCGGAGTTCAGGGAGGGCGGGTGGAGGCCGGGCGGCCCGGTGGCCGCCCGGCGCATCAGGTCGTGGCGAGGGTCTGCAGGAGATCGGCGGAGCACTCGGCATACGGCACGGCCGAGTTGGCGCATCCTGGGGAGTTGTCGTTCGTCCCGCGCTGCAGCCCCACGCGCCCTGCGGGCGGCCCGGGGGCGGCCACCAAGGTGGGCGTCTCGTCGTGAGGGGTGTGCCCAGACGTTCGGCGACTGCCGAACACCCTCACGCCGACTCGGTGGTCAGGTCGGGAGAGCTTTCGGTCATCCACTGGGGCGGGAACTTCGGTAGCAGCGCCGCCAATACGACGGCGACCACCGTCAGCGCGGTGAGCGCGAGGACCGGCACCGTATAGCTCCCGGTCGCGGACTGCACCGCGCTGACCAGGTACGGCGACAGGCCGAGCGACAGGGTGGAGAGGGCCAGCGTCAGTCCCTGCAACTGCGCGAACGAAGCGAGACCGAAGTACCGCGCGATGAGGAAGGGGCCCAGTGACGACTCCGCGCCGTAGGCGAAGCCGAGGAGGATCATCGCGACGAACAGCAGCGGTATCGAACCGTGGTTCACGAAGGCGATCACGAGCCCCACCGGCACCGCCGCGAGCATCGGGACCACTACCCAGGGCCGGTCGGTCCGGTCCAGGACCAGCCCACCGACGAGCAGCCCGACCACCGACGTGGCGAACAACGCGGACAGAGTCAACGAGACCGTCGCCTCGGTGAATCCTCGCTCGCTGAAGAAGCCGACCGCGATCTGGCGTACGACCATCGGGCCGGCTGCCGCGAAGGCGAGGGAGATCGTGATGGAGATCCAGACCCGCGTTCGGATCGCCTTGGGCAGCGGGATGCCCGGAAGACGTGGCAGCTCCAGTTCGGGCCCCGTCTCACGCGGCGCCGTCGGCTCGGAGATGAGGAACATGGCCGTTGGGATCGCCACGAGCGCGATCACGGCAGCCACGAGTAGGTAGGTTCCCTTCCATCCGAGGCCTGCGCTACCGCTGATCAGCCACTGGAACACGGGTGAGAACACGGCGGCGGCCACGCTGGGGGCGACGCCGATGAGGGCGAATCCGATGCCCTTGTGCTTCGGCAGCCAGATCGAGATCACCTTGAAGACGACAGCGAGTCCTGCCATGAAGCCGAACGTGGACGACAGGATCAGCACGACCGCCAGCGCCGGCACGCTGGATCCGCACAGCGGGATGAGTGCCGTCAGCGCGGCGTAGAGGATGGCGGAGCGAATCGCGACCCTGCGTGCACCCAGCTGATCCACCCAACGGCCCGCGAAGGGCAGGGCGATCGGCCCGATCAGCAGTGGGAGGGTGACGAACACGAGAATGCCGGAGGATTCGGCGGCACCCGTGTCCTTGGCGAACGACGGGATGACGAACGTCGTCATTGCGGAGAGGCCGGAAGGACTCACCAGCATGAGGAGGAGACAGCCGGTCAGCGCGGCCTTGGCGCCTGGTGGTGCGTTCCAGAGGTCGCCGAGATAGGACTTCCAGCCTGCTTCGGACGAAGACGGGACGGTGTCGCCCGTCGGCACGGAAGTGGTCATGGGAAAGCCTCCGTTACGGAAGCGCCGCGGCCCCATTGGCGCGGCGAGCTGATTCAGAGGGCGGCTCAATCGGTCATGGACTGAGGTTGTGACGCGGTGGAACGCGTTGCTTCCGACCCGCTGTGGGAGCTGCTCCGGCGGTCGGAGCGGCCGACGTCAACTGGTGCCTCGCGTCGGCCTGTTGGGTCCGATCGCGCACCGATCCCGGTGCACGATCGGCTCCGGCAACGGCACCGGCTTCCCCCCTACGCCGACGGCTCCGGGTCCTCGGTGTCACCGCGCGCATCCACCCGTAGATGCGTCGAGTTCTCCGAGCACCTGGAGCGCCGCTTTCGGACCGGCGGGGACACCGCCGCTCGGTTCACGCGGGGCGGGGCACCGGGCCCGGGAACTTGCCGTTGGCCGCGTGCGGGGGCAGCTTCCCGGGAGGGGGCGAACCCAGGGCGGCTATCACCGGGAGCGGCTCCATCCCGAAGATGTCCCGCCCGTTGATCTCTGCCATCGGGTCGATCCGGAACGCGCCGTGGGTCGCCAGCACGTGCACGTCCCGGACGAAACGCTGGATCGGGTTGGACAGGCCGACGGTCGAGGAACCGAGTGCCAGCTGCAGCCCGTCGATCACCTGGAGACAGGCGTGGATCTGATGGACGAGGTCCATCGTGATCTCCGGTTCGTCCCACGGGTGGAAGTCCTCGCCCGCCAGCGCACGCCGGTCGATTTCGTCCGCCTGCCGCTCGATGACCGCCGCGGCCGTGTTGATGACGGCCCTCGCCTTGCCGGCCACGACCTGCGTCGAGGCCATGTCGGCCATGGTCGGATAGGGCAGGTTGAACGGCGGCCGCTTGGCGGCCTGCTCGACGAAGGCGCGGAGAGCCCCCTCGGTCATGCCGAGGGCGAGCGCCGCGAAGGCGGTCGTGGTGGCGACCATGGTTCCGGTCGCGGAGTGCATGAATCCGAGTCCCTGGTACTTGCCGCGCAGGGCGTCCATGCGTGCGGGCATGTCCATGGTGTGGATGACCCGGTACTCGGGGACGAACACCTCCTCGTCGGCCCGCACACTGTTGCTCGACGTGGCGCTCATGCCCATGACCTGCCAGTCGTCGACGATCGTGTACTGGTCCTGGGAGAGCAGCCCCATCGCACGACGCCGCTCTCCGGTCTTGGGGTCGTCGTACTCGAACCCGACCGAGCCCCACTTCGCGATCTTGCACCCGCTGCCGAACGCCCAGCGGCCCTTCACCATCCAGCCGCCCTCGACCTTGCGACCGTCGCCGACCTTCGGGGCGAAAACGGTGGCGCCGAACAGGAGCGGTCCCTGCCAGGTCCCGATGTCGGCGAAGACCTCGTCCTTCACCCGGTCGTCGAGTGCGAGCGCGCTACGGGACGCGCTGGAGACGATCACCGTCCAGCCGGCCGACCCGTCGACGCGTCCGAGTTCACGCACGACCTCCGTGGTGTCGCGGGCGCCGAGTGCGAACCCGCCCAACTCCACCGGGATGGTGATGCGGAAAACCCCGATCTCGTGCAGCACCGAGACCGTCTCGGGTGCGAGCGTGCCCAGCAACTCGCCCTCGCGGGCACGTTCAGCGAGGCCGGGCGCCGCAGCGCGCACCGCGTCGCGCATGTGCCGTCCCTCCTCGCTGATATGGGGCGACTCGGGGAACCTGCTCACTTTGGGCAACGTCATGGTCATCTCAGTTCTCTTTCTTCATCCTTGGGCATCGCCGACGCGTTCATCACTGCGCACGGGTGGCGGCTGATTGCGATGCGGGGCAGGAGCATCTCGGCCCGGCTGCGTCCACGACGGGTGGAGGGCGGGTCTTCGAGATCGACAGCGGGTGCGGCGGCGACGATCGGCGGCTGGACCGGGCTCGCCCTCAGGTCCCCGGCAGCGGCGCGGCCATCTTGCGGAAGGCACTCCAGTGCTCGGCGAGCTTGCCGTCGCGCACGCGGAACACCGTCACGATGTACCAGTCGTAGCTCTTCCCGGGGCTCTCCGGGTCCGGCGTCGGCTGCATCATCATCACGCAGGCCAGATCGCCATCCAGGACCACGTTCACCACCGGCGGCGGAGTGCCGTTGCCGGTCGGGACGTGGCGGAAGTGCTCGATGATGTTGTCCCGGCCGTTGCCGAGGGCGTTCGGGTCGTGCTGGACGTAGTCCTCGACGATGTAACGCTTCATCACGTCAACGACGTTCTCCTGCACGGTGCCGTCGCGCACCATGCGTGCGAGGTCCGCCTCGAAGTCGACCAGCAGGCGCTTGATGGCGGTCCGCTCGGGCGTGTCCGCCTGGGCGACGGCCGCCTTGTAGTCCTCGCGGTCCAGCCAGGTCTCGTACAGCGCGGGATCGTTGATGTGCGCGATGCCGTCGATGATGCTGAAGTCGTTCATGCGCGGATGGGCTCCTTGTCTCGGGACGGATCTGTTGAGGCACGGCGCTCGGGGACAGCGCCGCCGATCATGGCGAAGGGGGCCAGGCCCAGGAGCCGACGCCCGTTCTGCTCCGCCAGCGGGTCGATGCGGATCGCGCCGTGCGAGGTGAGCACGCGGGCGTCGCGGACGAACCGCTGGATCGGGTTGGACAGGCTCACCGTGGACGAGCCGATCGTCTTCTGCAGGAGGTTGATCGCGTCCTCGCACAGGTTCGCCGCGTAGGCGATGGAGAGGCTGATCTCGGACTCCTCCGGCGGAGTGAAGTCGAGTCCCTCCGTTGTCCGCGCGTCGATCTGGTCGGCCGCGCCCTCGATCGTCGCGGCGGCGACGTTGATCATCGCGAGTGCCTTGCCCGCCGCGACCTGGGCTGACGCCATGTCGCCGATCGTCGGGTAGGGCAGGGTGAAGGGCTTGCGCTTGTTCGCCTGCTCGGTGAAGCAGTCGAGCGCGCCCCGCGCCATGCCCAGGGTGATCGCGAGGTTCGCGAGCGCCGCACAGAGCAGCAGCGCCAGACCGCGCTGCCCGTAACCGAAGCCCGTGTAGCGGTCGTGCAACTGCTGCAGCCGCAGCGGGAACTCACCGAGGTCGATGAAGCGGTGCGCCGGGACGAACACCTCGTCCTGCACGCGCAGGCTGTTGCTGGCCGATCCCGACAGACCCATGACGTCCCAGTCGTCGAGGATCTCGTACTGCTCACGGCGGAGTGCGACCATGCCGCGTCCGCCGCCGCTTCCGGCTTCGGCGGGGTCGTACTCGATGCCGACCAGCGCCCAGCTCGCGTGTTTGCAGCAGCTGCCGAACGCCCACTTGCCGTGGACCATCCAGCCGCCGTCGACGGCTCGGGCCGTGCCGACCTTCGTCGCGAACACGGAGGCGCCCACGATGGCCGGCCCGACCCAGTCCTCAGTCTCGGCCCGCACCTCGTCGACGACCTGCGCGTCCATCGCGAGCACGTTCTTCACGCCCACGCCGACGAACCCGGCCCACCCGGCGGAACCGTCGCCCTCGCTGAGCGCGGCGATCACCTCGACCAGGTCACGTGCACCGAGCCCGTACCCGCCCCACTCGACGGGCATGGACATGCGAAAGACACCGGCGTCGTTGATCGCTTCGAGCACCTCGGGAGTGAGCGCCGCGATCTTCTCTCCCTCGCGGGCCTGCGAGCGGATCAGCGGGATCAGCGCGCGCACGCGGTCGCGGATCCGGCGGCCCTCGTCGGTGATCCACGGGGAGACCACGGGTGAGGCGGGCACCGGGGGTGACATCGGCGGCAGTTGGCCGTCAGGAGCGGGCGGCGGAGGTGTTGCGGTCATCGAGGCACCATGATTTCTCTTACATGTACTGAACAGTTCAGTACATTCCGTAGACATGAAGATGTACAGGTCGGGGACAGCGGAGCGCGAGGTCGCCCGGAGGCGTCAGCTCAACCCAGTGGGGAGTGCGGGGCGTTGACGCCGCGCTGCGGCACCGCGGCGCCGACCATGGGGAACGGCTTGAGTCCGAGGATGCGTCGGCCGTTCTGCTCGGCGAGCGGATCGACGCGAATCGCTCCGTGCGAGGTGACCACACGTGCGTCACGAACGAATCGCTGGATCGGGTTGGACAGCGAGACGGTCGAGGAACCGAGCGTCTTCTGCAGCAGGTTGATGGCGTCCTCGCACAGGCTCGCCGCGTACGCGAGCGCGAGACTGATCTCCGACTCCTCGTCGTCGCCGAATTCGAGACCGGCGTCGGTGCGTGCGTCCACCTGGTCCGCGTAACGTTCGATCGTCGAGCCGGCCAGGACGATCATCGCCTGCGCGCGCCCGACGGCCACCTGTGCCGAAGCCATCTCGGCGACGCTCGGGTAGGGCAGGGTGAACGGCTTGCGCCTGATCGCCTGTTCGGTGAAACAGGACAGTGCGCCGCGCGCCATGCCCAACGTGATCGCGGTGCTGCTGAGCGCCACGGTCATCAGCAGCGCCCGGCCGCTCTGCCGGAAGGCCGCGCCGCTGTAGTGGTGTCGGATCTGGTCGAGCCTCGGCGGAAACTCGGCGAGGTCGAGGAAGCGGTGGTCGGAGACGAAGATGTCCTCGACAACTCGCAGACTGTTGCTGGACGTTCCGGAGAGTCCCATGACGTGCCAGTCGTCGAGGATCTCGAACTGCTCCCGCTCCAGCACTACGACACCGCGACCGGTACCGCCGGCTTCTGCGGGGTCGAAGGCGACTCCCACCAGCGCCCAGCGGGCGTGCTTGCAGCCGCTGCCGAAGGCCCAGCGACCGTTGACCATCCAACCGCCGTCGACCTTGCGGGCGTTGCCGACCGTGGTCGCGAACACGGAGGCACCGACGAGTGCCGGCCCCACCCAGTCCTCGATGTCCTGGCGGATCTCCTCGACCACCTGCGGTTGCAGGGCGAGGAAATTGCGCAGTCCGACGCCGACGAAGGCACTCCAGGCGGCCGAGCCGTCGGCCTCGCCCAAAGCTGCGACGACCTCGACGATGTCGCGGGCGCCCAACGCGCTGCCGCCCCACTCGACCGGCATCGTCATGCGGTAGACGCCCACCTCGTCCAGCGCATGAAGCACGTCGGGAGTCAACGCCCCGATCCGCTCCCCCTCGAGCGCCTGCGACCGGATGAGAGGGACGAGGTCACGGACCCAGTCGCGCAGCTCACGTCCGGCGTCGGTCAGCCACGGCGATTCGACGGCCCTGACCTCCGGGGCGATGTGCTTGGACATCGGATCTCCTCATTGAGATTGAGCGAAAACAACGAACTCATCTGTAGGGGTGGGTGAGTTGGCAGCGGCCCTTCTCAGGCGGGGACAGCCGACCTGTCGCTGTCGTCGAGCCGCCGGAAGCGGCTTCCGTGGAAGACCAGGGGCTCGGCCGACGGCAGGGTCCACAGGCGGTCTATCTCCAGCAGGGCGATGGTGTGGTCGCCCGCCGGGAGCTCGGCTCGGAGCGTGCAGGTGTACCAGGTGACCGCCCCCGGGAGGACTACCGCTCCCTCTCCGGTCGTCTCCCAGTGCACGTCGGCGAACCGGGTCTCCTCCGCACCTGCCAGCGCGCGGCACACCTCACCCTGCTGCTCGCCCAGGACGCTCAGGCCCAGCCATGGCAGTTGCCTGAGCTTGGGCCAGGTACGGGACGAGGTCTGAAGGCACACCGAGACGAGGGGCGGGGTCAGCGATACGGAGGTGAAGGAGCTGACCGCCATTCCGACGGGGCTGTCGTCCACCATTCCGCACACCGCGATCACCCCGCTCGGGAAACGGCCGAACGCTTCCCGCAGGGCCTGCGCGTCCGTCGGTGCCACCGGCGTGGGCTGCGGCCCGAGGCCGGAGCCCACACCCGTGGGCCCATGGGGCCCGTGCTCATTGATCGACATGGTCATCACGTTCTTCTTCCTGTACGGCGGTCGGCTCAGCCCACTTGGGGCACGCCACCGGCGAACATGGGAAACGGTTCGAGTCCAAGGAGTTGGCGGCCACTGAGCTCTGCCAACGGGTCGAAGCGGATCGCGCCATGAGTGGCCAGCACGCGCACGTCCCGCGCGAAGCGCTGGATCGGGTTTCTGAGGCTCACCGTGGAGGAACCGATGGCGAGTTGGAGCTTGTCGATGGCGTCCGCGCACAGCCGCACCGCGTAGACGAGGTCCATCGTGATCTCGGACTCCTCGGCGCCCGTGAACTCGATCCCGGCCAGGGCGCGGCGGTCCACCTCGTCGGCGTGGCCGAGGATGGTCGCTTCCGCCGCGTTGATCATCGCTCGGGCCGTACCGGCTGCCACCTGGGTCGACGGCATGTCCGCCACCGTGGGGTAGGGCAGGTTGAACGGCTTGCGGGCCTTCGCCTGCTCGACGAAGCAGTCCAGGGTGCCGCGGGCCATGCCGAGTGCGACGGCCACGTTGCTGAGACAGGTGATCAGCATGAGCGCGCGCGTGTCGTTGCGGAAGCCGATACCGGCGTAGCGGTCCCGCACGCCGTCCATGACCGCGGGGAAGTCGGCCAGGTCGACGAAGCGGTGGTCGGGGACGAACGCCTCTTCCTCTGCGGTGATGCTGTTGCTGGAGGTGGCCTTCAGGCCCATGACCTTCCAGTCGTCCAGGATCGTGTACTGCTCGCGGCTCAGCAGTGCCATCCCCCGGTGCGGGCGGCCCTCCGCATCCTCGTAGGTCACGCCCACAGCCGCCCAGGCCGCGTGCTTGCACCCGCTGCCGAACGCCCACTTGCCGGAAACCAGCCACCCGCCGTCCGCACGGCGTGCCGATCCCACGCTCGTGGAGAAAACGGAGGCACCGACGACCAGCGGACCTATCCAGGTGTCGATCTCCTTGAAGACCTCGTCGACGGTCTGCTGGGGGAAGCCGAGGACATTGCGGATGCCGCCGGCCACGAAGACCGTCCATGCGGCGGATCCGTCGCCTTCGCCAAGTGCCGTGATGATTTCCACGGTGTCTCGCGCCCCGAGGGCATAGCCGCCCAGTTCGACAGGAAGGGCGGTCTTGAAGACACCCGCTTCGTGTATCGCTCTCAGCGTCTCAGGAGGCAGGGCGCCGAGCTCCTCTCCTTCCTGTGCCTCCTCCCGCAACAGAGAGGTGAGGGCGCGCGTCTGGTCCCGGATCTGCCGCCCGCGGTCGCTGAGGTGGGGAGAGGGGCGCCGCTCGGCCGCCGCAGCGACGTCGGCTCCGGAAGAGGGTGGAGAGGGTGGCTTGCTCATGGAGCGCCTTCCTTTCTGACTGAACTGCACCGTTCAGTTCAGTTGAACCGTACGGTAGGGTTCAGTGAAAGGTCAAGCGATGAGATGCGTACCGGCTCCCACCAGGGCCGGGATTCAGCGAGGAGTGAGATGGCTCAACGGGAGCGCCCCCAGCGCGCGGGCTCGAGCGGGCGAAGCAAGCGGGCACCCATTCTCGACGCGGCCATCGAGCTGTTCCTCGAACTCGGCTTCGATCAAACCTCGATGGATGCCGTGGCAGCGAAGGCCGGCGTCTCGAAGACGACGGTCTACGCCCACTTCGGCGACAAGCTGGAGCTGTTCCGTGCGGTGATCGCCCGCGGAGGAGCCTCGCTCGACTTCGATCTGGATCAGACGATGCTCGCCTCCGTCGACGACCCGCACGAGAGGCTGGCACGCATCGTCCTGAAGCTCCTCCAGGCCACGACCGCCCCGACCTATCTGGCCTTCATTCGCGTCCTGACCGTCGAAGCGGGCCGGCGCCCCGAGCTGACCGAGGCGATTCGATCCCTCGGCGTACCCCATGTGGTCGATCTGGTGGCCGTGGCCCTGCGCGAGGATGCACGGCAGCGCGGCTACGACCTTCCCGACCCGGAGGCATACGCAGGACTGTTCGTACGCATGACGGCGGCCGGACCACAGATGGACGCGCTGCTGGATCCGGAGGCCGACCGCGACCCCGCCCACTTCGAGGCGTACGCCCGATGGACGACCGCCGTCTTCCTGGCGGGCCTGCGCGCCGGCGACCTTCCGAATGCTCCCGATTCCGCGATGAGTCAGGTCTTCCCCCGGCTGTCGCGGGCGAACTCCTGATCTGCGCCGTGGCGCGATAGGCAAGGCCTTCCGCGCCACGGCGCCCCTGGGCACCTCTGGCGAGCACCCGGCCACCGCGCGCTCCGGCCTCTGCGCTCCCTCACGGGGCGGTGATGGCACATCACCTGATGCAGGCCTCTTGACCGATGAACTGCACTGAACCGTACAGTTCATCTATCGGAGTGCCGCTCAGCGCTCGGCGCCTCAGCGAGCCACCGGCAGCACGAGACCGCCCCGCCCACTCAGCCGGCGGCCGCCATCTCCTTGCTTGAGGAAGGACGACGATGTCCCCGCCCCCGTCCCACCCTGAATTCGCTCTGCCCGGTCAGCCGGACGCCCCCTCCCCCGCCACCCTGCGGGAGTCCTTGTCCGCGCTGCGCGGCTACCCCGCACCGGCGTGGAAAGCAGCGATCGCCTGCGTGCTCGCCATGGTCCTCAGTCCCCCGGCTCTCGTCACAACCGTCACGTTCCTCGTCGCCCCTGTCGCCAAGGACTTCAGCTGGTCCCCCACGGAAACGCTGAGCATCTTCAACATTCCCACCGTTGCCGCCCCCTTCGTACTGCCCCTGGCCGGCCGTTTGGTCGACCGCTGGGGCGCCCGGGCGGTCGCCGTTCCCGGCACCGCCCTCTACGCCGTCGCGACCGCCGCGGTGGCGCTCGTGGGCGCGAACGGCGTCGAACTGACGGTGCTCCTGCTGGTGAGCACGGCCCTGGGTTACACCTCCATCCTCGGCGTGGTCTACAAGGTCGTCTCGGAGTGGTTCCCCCACCACCGCGGGCTGGGCTACTCCCTGCTCATAGGCGCGACCTCCAGCCTCGCCGGTGCCGCCCTGTCGCCTCTGAGCCAGCTGTCCATCGACCACTTCGGGTGGAGGACGACCTACCTGCTGATCGGCGGATGCATCCTGCTGATCGCCTTCCCTGCCCAGTACTTCCTGATGTACGAGCCCACATCGGCACCGCTCGACCGTGAGAACGTCGTTCCGCCGAAGGGAAAGGGCCTGCCTGCACACAAGGAACTGCCCGGCCTCCCCCTGGGCCGGGCGCTCAGGAGCCGGGCCTGGTGGTACATGGTGCTGGTGCTGACCGTGGCGGCAGGCGTGGCGATGAGTGTGCGTCTGAACGCTGTGTCCCTCTTCGGCGGGCGCGGCTATTCCGCCACGGAGGTGTCGCTGTCGGTGTCGGTCATGCTCGTGGCCTCCGTCGCCGGGCAGATCCTCGCGGGTGTGGTCCTCGACCGGTCGCGCACACCTCGTGCCTTCGTGCCGTTCACGGTGTGCCTGGTACTCGGCATGGTCATGGTCTTCGCCGCCACGGGCGACATGTGGGCCCTGTTCCTGACCATGGCGTTGCTCGGTGTCGTGACCGGCGCGGAGTCCACGACCGGACCGTTCCTCGTGGGGTGCTACTTCGGTATGCGGGCCTTCGCCCAGATCCAGGGCATCACGCTGGGCATCGTCAGTCTGGTCGGCATCGGACTCTTCCCTGTGCTGGCGCAGGGAGCCGCGGAGCGCACAGGTGGCTACACGGCAACGCTCATCGCGCTCACCGCCGGCGGGCTGATCGTCCTTGTCCTGTCGCTCTTCCTGCCGCGTTATCCGAGCACCGCCAAGAGCCCGGACGCCGACGAGCCGGTACCCAGTCACGCCGATGACCGCACGGCCAACTTGTGACGGTCACCTGCACAAAAGATCCCGGGAGGGCACGCGCTGCGCGTGCCCTCCCGGGCGTTGCAGGGGCTCAACCGGTGCCAGTGCTGTGACCGCACAAGCCGGCCGTGAGCATCTCCAACACCAGACCGTGCGCGGTGAGATGGTCAGCGAGCGCGGTCGGCTCTGCTGCGTCGCACCGTTCAAGCCAGCAGCAGTACCAGCAAGACCCCGGGCCAGGGCAATCTCTCGGTACGGAAACGGCTCCTCAGCGGCCCATACTCGACGAGGGTGCTGTGTTGGCCCCGGAGACGACGACGGTGGCCCCGTCCGGGAAGTGTTCGGGGTGAGCGAGCAGCGCGGCGAGAGCGGCGGCTCCCCCGGGTTCGGCCACGATGCGTAGCCGCTGCCAGAGGAGTGCGCGGGCGGCGGCGATATCCTCGTCCGCGACGGTGAGGGTCTTCATGCCGAGCGAGAGGCCGACAGCGGTGGCTATGCGGCCGGCCCGGCGGGCACCCAAGCTGTCCAATGCGATCCCACCGACTTCCACGTCCACTGGTTTCCCTGCCTCCAGCGCTGCTGTGAGCGAGGGCGCTGAGGACGGTTCAGCCGCGGTCACGCGGTTGCGTCCGTCCAGCGCCAGGGCGACCCCTGCGTACAGGCCTCCTCCACCGCACCCGACCAGCACGGGCTGTCCCTCCGGTACCTGCTCGGCGAGCTCCAGGCCGAGTGTGCCCTGCCCTGCCACCGTCTGCGGGTCGTCGTAGGCGTCGATGTGGAAGGCGCCCTCGTGCCAGGCATGATCCTGGCTGGCTGCCAGTGCGTCGGCGTAGAAGCCTTCGACGCGGCGCAGGCGTGCGCCGAAAGATTCGATGACGTCGGTCTTGGCCCTGGGTGAGAAGTCGGGCACGAACACGGTGGCGGGCAGGCCCGCTTCGCGTGCCGCCCAGGCCACGGCTGCCCCGTGGTTGCCTCCCGACGCGCAGCAAACGCCGGCGGTCGGGACGCCGCATTCCGCGGCGCGCAGGAGGGCGAGGGCGTTGGATGCGCCGCGGACCTTGAAGGAGCCGGTGTGCTGGAGGAATTCCAGCTTCAAAATGACGGGGACGGGGACGTCCAGTTCCCCGGCCGCCACCTGTACCACGGGGGTGCGGCGCACTACGTCGCGGATCCGTCTGGCAGCAGACGCGATGTCGTTCAGAGAGGGGATGTTGACCGGCTGCGCATTCATGGGCGGTGTCCAGGGGAGCCGGGGTCAGGTGTGGCACGCGATGAGGTGAACGTGTCGGGCAGGCCGACCGAGGGGGACGCCCTCAGACTGTCGTTGGTCTGTACGGCGCGGCGGACTGTGGTGTCCACGTGGAGGCGGAAGATGTCGGGCCGCGCGTAGTGGCCGACGGGGTCGAAGTCGTAGCGAGCGCGCGGGATCAGTGCCATGTCGAGGTCCGCGGTCAGCAGGGCCTCCTGATCCAGCACGGGCCCGGCCAGCACTTCGCCCAGCGGGCCGATGATGCTGCTGCCACCCCGGGAGATGAGTTGCTCTGGGTCGTCGCCGTACGGCGTGGGGTGGTCCAGGGGGAAGTCCCTCGTGCGCAGGCATTGGTTCGCCGCCAGTACGAAGCATCTGCCTTCCATGGCGATATGGCGCATGGTCGCGTGGTGGCTTTCCCTACTGTCCGCTGTCGGCGCACAGTACAGTTCAATGCCTTGCGCATACATGGCCATCCGCGTCGCGGGCATAAGGTTTTCCCAGCAGATCACGGCCCCGAGTCGGCCGAGCTTCGTAGGGTGCACCTCAAGGGTTGAGCCGTCGCCGAACCCCCAGATCATCCGCTCGGCACCGGTAGGCATGAGCTTGCGCCGCTTCCCGAGCAAGGCTCCGGTGTCGGAGAAGAACAGGACCGTGCAGTAGAGCGTGCCGTATTCCCGTTCGATGACGCCGATGACCAGGTGTGTGCGGGCATCGGCCGCCAGTTCGCTCAGGCGGTCGGTGACAGGGCCGGGCACCTCCACGGCGCCGTTCCAGTACCGGGCGAACTCGTCTCGTCCGGCAGCGGTGCGGTCGCCCACCACTCCCCCAAACGCCGATCCCTTGGGGTACCCGCCGATGAACGCCTCAGGGAACACCACCAGATCCAGGTTCCGCTCGGCTGCCTCGGACAGCCACCGTTCCACAACACGCAACGTGGCCACCGGATCGAACGGAACCGCGGCGGCCTGCACCACGCCTGCCCGAACGACTTTCGCCTGGCCGGGACCTGTGTCCGGGCTTTTGTACGTGCTGTCGTCAGTGGTCATGCCTGTACGCTGCACTGCTTCCACTCTGAAGCCAAGTGCGAGTCTCTTCAACAATCCTGAAGCATCACTACATTGAGACGATGAATGAACGGCAGTTGCAGATCTTGCGGGAGCTCGGCGAGCTGGGAAGCGTCACCGCGACCGCCGAGGCGCTGTTGATGACTCCCTCGGCAATCTCCCAACAGCTACGGCTGCTGCAACGCTCGATCCCGGTCCCGCTCACCGAACGTGACGGACGGCGGTTGGTGCTCACCGATGCCGGGCAAGCCCTGGCCAGTGCGGCGATCGAGGTGGAGACCGCGCTGGCCAGGGCACGGCACACCATTGAGGAGTTCGTCGACCAGCCGGACGCAGATGTGTCGGTAACGGCTTTCCACAGCGCGGCCGCCTCATTCTTCCCACTGCTGCTTGCCCAAGCCGGCCCTGGACGCCCGCAGCTCTCGCTCGCCGACGAGGATGTCGCGCAAGACCATTTCCCGCGACTGACCCGGGACTACGACCTCGTCCTCGCCCACCGTCTCGACCAAGCGCCACCGTGGCCGACTACGATCACCGCCGGCACGCTGCTGCGTGAACCGCTCGACGTCGCCCTGCCGGCCGACCACCCCTTGGCCGCCAAACGACGCCTCTCCCCGCGAGACGTCGCGGATCAGCCCTGGATCACCGTTAGCGACGGCTTCCCACTGATGGCCACCATCGACGCCATCGCGAGTGCCGCGAACCGACGGCTCAACATCGTCCATCGCATCAACGATTTCGCGGTGGTCGCCGAAGCCGTAGCCGCCGGAGGCGGCCTGGCCCTGATGCCCCGCTGGACCACACGTCCACACCCCGCACTGATCCTCAGACCGCTCGGCGGCGTGCACACCCGACGCCATATCGATGTGCTCCACCGCCCTGAACGTGCCGCACGGCGAGCCGTACGGACGGTGCTCACTGAGCTGCACCGTGCAGCCGCAACGATCCAGAGCCGAGACGTCGGCGCGGGTTCCGACGCGAAAGAAGCACTCGCTGACGAAGCCTGAAGCGGCGAGTTGCCATCGGAGATCCGCTTCCCAGCTTGAGGGGCCGTTCTTGACTTCCTCCCCCTCCTGAAGGAGGGGGATTCCTACGGCTCGCGCTGTAGGGGTTCCTGCTTCAACGCCGGCTGCCCGCCAGGAGAACTCCCGTGAGGTCTTACACCGGCTCCACAGGCCGAGACGGCCAGCCCGGCCGCCTTGATGGTGCGGGCCGCGTTGATGTCGCGGTCATGCACGACAGCGCAGGTGTCGCACGTCCACGCGCGGACATTCAGCGCCATCTTCACCGCGACCGTGCCGCAGTTCCCGCACAGCTTGCTGCTGGGGAAGAAGCGGTCGACCACGACGAGTTCACGCCCATACCAAGCGCACTTGTACTCCAGCATCGACCTCAGATGCCTCCACGACACATCCGAGATGGCACGCGCCAACGTGTGATTGTTCAGCAGGTTGCGGACGGTGAGGTCCTCGATCACGACCGTTTGGTTCTCACGGACGAGCCGAGTCGACAGCTTGTGCAGGACGTCGCGGCGCCGGTCGGCGATCCGCGCATACACCCTGGCAACCCGCTCGCGGGCCTTCTCCCGGTTCGCCGAGCCCTTCGCCTTCCGCGACAGCTCCCGCTGCGCACGGGCCAGACGAGCACGGTCACGGCGCTCGTGCCGGGGGTTGGCGACCTTCTCGCCGGTGGACAGGGTCACCAGGGAGGTGATGCCGGCGTCGATGCCGACCGCGTTCTTCGTGGCCGGAGCCGGGGTAATGCCGTCGTCGCACAGCAGCGACACGAACCAGCGTCCCGCACTGTCACGGGACACCGTCGCCGTGGTCGGCTCGCTGCCCTCCGGGAGCGGACGCGACCAGCGGATGTCCAAAGGGTCGGCCATCTTCGCCAACGTCAGCCGTCCCTCACGCCACGAAAAGGCCGAGCGGGTGTACTCGGCCGACGCACGGGATTTCTTGCGGGACTTGAAACGCGGATACTGCGCACGCTGGGCGAAGAAGTTCCCGAACGCCGTCTGCAGATGGCGCAGCGCCTGCTGCAGCGGGACCGACGACACCTCCGTCAGGAAGGCCAGCTCCGCAGTCTTCTTCCACTCCGTGAGTGCGGCCGACGACTGCACGTAGGACAGACGGCGCTGCTCGCCGTACCAGGCCCGGGTGCGTTCCTCCAGCGCCTTGTTGTAGACCAGGCGCACGCAGCCGAACGTGCGCGACAGCTCCGCCGCCTGCTCGCCTGTGGGGTAAAAGCGGTACTTGAACGCCCGCTTGACCTGCCGCGCCATAGCTCACACCTTATCGGATTCCGTGTGATCGACAGGTTTCGGCCGGTGGATGGCGCACGCCGGTCCGCCCGGGCGGACCGGCTTTCCCTGCCCTGCTTCGCAGGAGCTTCGTTTCCTCCCCCGGCTGAAGCCTGGGGTATCCACAAAGGAGAGTCCCGATGAAGACCAGGGCGGCGTGAAGGGCCCCGCAGGGCGATTTGAGCTGGGACCACTTGGACGGAGGAACCGCCGCCGGTGTCCGCCAGTCGTTCGGATCCCGCCGACGGCTGTCAGCTCGGGTCGGCCGGTGCCGTCCGGCGACCGGCCGTCCTCAGGTGACCTCGCCGAGGTCCTCATTGAGCCGTGCCGCGGCTTCAACGCTCGAGGGCCGGCTCGCGACAAGCCGGGCCAGCTGTGCTTCAAGGGCCTTGAGTTGCTCGGGCCCCATATGCGCCGCCCAGCGCTCGCGCACCTCGTCGAAGAGCGAGGCGCCCAGCGTCATCATCTCGTGGCCGCGGTCGGTGACCCGCAGCCGTTTGAGGCGGCCATCGCCCGGGTCGGGCTCCCGCTCGACGTATCCGAGCTTCTCCAGTGCGGCGATCGCCTTGGCAGCGCCCTGTTTGGAGACCGAGAGCCGGCGGCCGAGTTCCGAGGCCGTGCCCGCTCCCTCGTCGATGGCGCGCAGGGCGAACTCATGCGATGCGCGCACGCCCGGGTGCCCGCGGTGCGCCAGCTCGCCGTGCACGTCGTCCACCATCGACTGGAAGCCGCCGAGAAGCAGCAGCGCGAGTTCAGCGCCCGGTGAACGTGCCATGCGACGAAGCATACGAGAAACGAAGATAGACAACCACGTTGGCGATCTGTAGGTTGACAACCATGTTGTCGATCGAATCCAGGAGAACGATGAACCCCACCGGCGGCGCCACCATCCCGGGCGTCGAACACCACCAGGTCAGCCTGAACGGGACCGAACTGCACTACATATCCGCCGGGACCGCCGGCTCTCCCGTCATGCTGGTCCACGGCTTCCCCGAGACCTGGTGGGTCTTCCACAAACTGATCCCCCTGCTCAGCAAGCACCACCGCGTATTCGCCCCCGACCTTCGCGGCTTCGGCGACTCCGCCACCGCCACCCCAGCGCACGACAGCGTGACCGCGGCCCAGGACCTGAGTGAACTGATAGCGCGGCTCGATGCGGGCCCCGTCCACCTCACCGGCCAGGACATCAGCGGCCCCACCACGTTCCGCGTCGCCGCCACACGCCCCGACCTCGTACGAAGCTATGCGGCCATCGAGACCGGGCTGCCCGGGTTCGGCGTCGAAAGGCTCGCGGACGTCGCCCACGGCGGCGCCTGGCACATCGGCGTCCTCGCCGCCCCGGGCATCCCCGAAATGCTGCTCGCCGGACGAGAAAGGGCATTCCTCGCACAGTACGCCATCCCGTCACTCTGCGTGACTCCCGACGCGTTCACCGACGACGACATCGACGAACTCACCCGCTCCTACGCGCGCCCCGACGCGTTCAACGGCGCGGCCGGACTGTACCGATCGATGCTCCGCGAAGGTGAGGAGATCCGCCAACTGGCATCCCGGAAACTCACCACGCCCGTGCTCGCCGTCGGCGGCAGATCGGGCGAGTTCACCCCGGCGACCCTGCGCCAGGTCGCCCAGGACGTCAGCGCCCTCTCCCTCGACGGGATCGGCCACTACGCGGCGATGGAAGCCCCCGACAGGCTCGCAGAAGGCCTCCTGTCCTTCTACGAGAAACTCGACAACCTGGGGTAACGCGCGCCGGAACACGATCGCTGAAACCCTGGCACCGCCAGACCCCAGGTAGGGCCACTTCACCTCGCCACCACCCCTCAGTGCCCCCGAACGCCCCTCGAACCGGGGCCGGTTGGAGTCGCCTCGGTAGGGTCGCCGATCCGAACGCCGCCCCAGGCACCGGGAGCATCATCGCGCGCCGGTAGCGAACCGAACTGATGCTGGCCCGGCGCACGATCTGCTGCAGCTTCCGCCCCTCCTGGTCGGCCAGTCTCCACACACGGACGGGCTCGGCCACCGCGCCTCCAGCGGCCGGATCGGAGTCACCGCACATCCAACCGCCACGACCCCGACCCGGCGAATGCGGTCACAGCACTAGACCCGCGACACGGGGGCCCCCGGCGCCGGCGGCGCGGCGGGGGCCGGCGGCGGATTCAGACGCAGGGGCCGCAGTGCCTCGGTCCAGCGCAGCAGTTCGTCGAGCATCATCGTGGCTGCGGCCTCCAGCGGTGCGTCGGTGCGGAAGCCGCCCTCGCCCATGTGCTTGAAGACGAACGGTATGGCCACGGACTCGGGAATCGGCATCATCTTGAGCGCCGTCGCGACCTGCTTGAGCACCTGCACGGAGCGCAGGCCGGCCGCGACGCCCCCGTAGCTGACGAATCCGACAGGCTTGTAGAGCCACTCCCCGTACAGGAAGGAAAGGGCGTTCAGCAGCGCGGCAGGAGGGCCGGAGTTGTATTCGGGCGTGACGAACACGAAAGCGTCGGCCTCGTCCACCGTCGCGCTCCACCTGCGCGTGTGCTCGTGTGCGTACAGACCCGCACGCGGATGACCGGGTTCGTCGAGGAGCGGGAGGCCGAGCTCGGCGAGGTCGGCGAGTTCGACGTCGAAGCCCGCGTGCTCCTTCGCCGCCTGGGCCGCCCACTGGCCGATGGGTAGTCCCAGCCGGCCGGGACGGGTGCTTCCGACAACAACGTGCAACTTCGGCATGGATGAGCCTTTCTGAGTATGTCCGTGTTCGAGTACGAACAGGCCGAGGGAGCCGGCGACCGGTCAGAGCCGGCCGGCCGGCGGAGGGCCGGGAGGCTTGGGCGGGGCGGACTTGGTGATGCCGCTCCAGTGCTCGACGAGCTGTTGCCCGCGCACGCGGTAGGCGTCGTACATGTAGTACGGGTAGAGCGCGCCGCTTCCGTCGGGTTCGGCCTGGGGGAGCAGTGCGGCGACGACGACGATGTCGCCCTCGGCGACGATCAGCGCCGGAGGGATGAGGGGCTCGGCGGGCGGTGGGAGGGGGCCGTTCGGGAATCGGCTGCGCACGAACTCCTCCAGTCCCGCCCGGCCGGGCGGGTAGTGGGACACGTGCTGGAGGTAGTCGGCGGCAACGAACTCCTTCACCGCATCGGGGTTCTGGGCGTCGAAGACGCAGCGGTAGAAGTCCACGACCAGGCGCTTGTTGGCCTCGATGTCCATCGAAGGCAATGACGACACGGTGGTCGTTCGCGTCGGCGTACCCGGTGCGGGGAGCCGTGGTGGGGCGATCTTGTTGAGGGACGGCCACCGCTCGGTTATCCGTCCGTCGCGGATCCGGTAGGTGGTGAACGCGTAGTGGTCGAAGGTGGTGCCGGGGGCGTCCGGGTCCGGTTGTGGCACGTAGTGGCAGACACAGACCAGGTCGTTCTCCCCGATGCCGAACACCGGGTCCCGCGACTCGAAGGCATCGGCCACACTCTGGTCCACGGTCGGTCCATGGTCGAACTCGCGGCGCAGGAGCTCGGCGAACGCCTGCGCTCCGTCAGGGACGTCGGCGCCGTGCTGAACCAGGTCCGGGGCGACGTAGTCGGTGACCGCGTCAGCGTTTCTCGCGCCGAAGACATCGGTGAGGAAACGGCCGACCAGAAGTTTGTTGATGCGTGGCTGTTGCTCGAGTGATGTAGCCATACGAGCAACTAAACTGTACCGTACAGTTCAAGTCAACCTGAGCCTTGACACTTTCCGCGACGAAAAGAGAGTGTCCTAGATGTTGACTCACATGTTCGGAATAACAGGACACCAGCAGCTTGTCCTGCAGAGAAGGGGACGACATGACCTTTCTGGATGCCAGTGACTGGCAGGAGCGGATCTTCTCGGGGGAATGGACCAGGGCGGCCGGGGAGACGTACGACTCCACAGAGCCGGCCACCGGCAAGACCCTGGGCCGAGTCGGCTCCGCCACGCCCTCCGACCTGGAGCGGGCCGTGGTGCGTGCGGCTCAGGCTCAGCGCGACTGGGCGGCGCGGCCGTACGTCGAGCGGGCCCGGGTGCTGCGGCGGGCGGCGCGCCTGTTCGAGGAGCACCATGCCGAGATCGCGGAATGGATCGTGCGGGAGTCCGGTGCCCTGCGGCCGTTCGCCGACTTCCAGACCTCGAACGGCGCGGCCGAGGAGTGCTACGAGGCCGCGGCGCTGGCGGCCTCTCCGTACGGAGAGGTGCTGCGGTCCATCGAGGACCGGCTGTCGTTCGCACGACGGCGCCCAGTGGGCGTGGTCGGGGTGATCTCCCCGTTCAACGCGCCGATGGTGCTGGCCATGCGCGCCGTCGCCCCCGCCCTGGCGCTGGGCAACGCCGTCGTGCTCAAGCCCGACCCGCGCACCGCCATCTGCGGCGGCGTCACCATCGCTCGCGTCTTCGAGGAGGCGGGCCTGCCCGCCGGCGTGCTGCATATGCTGCCGGGCGGCGCCGACGTCGGCGCCGCGCTGGTGGACCACCCGCGAGTGCCCGTCATCGCGTTCACCGGTTCCACGCGGGCCGGAAAGGCGATCGCCACCGCGGCGGGGCAGCGGTTGAAGCGTGTCCACCTGGAGCTCGGCGGCAACTCGGCGTTGATCGTCCTCGACGACGCGGACCTGGAGAAGGCCGTCTCGGCCGGCGCGTTCGGCTCGTTCCACCACGCCGGACAGGTGTGCATGGCCTCCAGCCGCCACCTGGTGCACGCCTCGATCGCCGAGGAGTACGCCCATCTGCTGGCCCAGCACGCGAACGCCGCCCCGGTCGGGGATCCGGCCACCGGGCAGGTCGCGTTGGGCCCGATGATCGACGAACGACAGCTGCAGGCGGCCCACGCCATCGTCACCGACAGCGTGGCGGCCGGGGCGCGGCTGGCGGCCGGCGGAACCTACGAGGGCTTGTTCTACCGGCCGACGGTCCTGGCCGACGTGCCGCTGGAAGCCCGCGCCTACACGGAGGAGATCTTCGGTCCTGTCGCCCCGGTCGTGCCCTTCCACAATCTCGACGAAGCCGTCCGGCTGGCCACCGACACCGAGTACGGCCTGTCGCTGGGCATCCTGACCCGGGATGTGGCCAAGGGCCTGGCGCTGGCCGACCGTATCCCCACCGGGCTGGTCCACATCAACGACCAGACCGTGAACGACGAGGCGACCGTCCCGTTCGGCGGTGTCGGCGAGTCCGGCAACGGCTCCCGTCACGGAGGGAGCGTCGCCAACCTCGAGGCCTTCACCGAACAGCAGTGGGTCACCGTCCGCGGTGAGATCCCCGACTACCCCTTCTGACCCCGCCCTGGTCTCCGTCGTCCCGGCACTCCACCTCGTTTCACCCGCACTTGGAGCATCCAGATGACACCTCCTTCGCGGCGGGGCCCGTCCCTGCCCGATCCCATGACGATCGCGCCGCGCGCCACTGCACACCCGACGACCCCACGGCTCGCCCAGGACGCCGCCGGCTGGGCGCCCGGCAACAAGTTCCTGCAAGGCCCGTTCACCCCCTGGACGGAGGAGAGCAGCGCGTACGACCTGGACGTGGACGGTGAGATCCCGGGCGACCTCGCCGGAGCGCTGTTCCGTATCTCCTCCAACCCCCGCTTCACGCCGCGCGATCCCGACCGCTACCACTGGTGGGAGGGCGACGGCATGGTCTGCGGGATCTACCTGCGCGACGGGCGCGCCGCCTACCGCACCCGCTGGGTGATGACGGACTCCATGAAGTTCGAGGTCGAGCAGGGTGAGGCGGTCTACAGCGGCTTCGCCAACGGCGGGAGCACGGCGCCGCTCCCCCACGGTGCTCCACCCGCGAAGAACGTCGCCAACACCAACGTCGGCATCTTCGACGACCATCTGCTGGTCTACTTCGAAGGCGGCCTGCCGTACTCGATGCACCCCGAAACGCTGGAGACGTACGGCACTCACGACTTCCGCGGCGGCATCGACGTCCTGTGCACCGCCCACTACAAGATCGACCCCGACAGCGGCGACATGCTCTTCTTCGCCGCCACCGGGCCGACCATCACCTGGTACCGGGCGGACGTGAAGACCGGGCACGTCGTCGACAGCCACAGCTTCGACATCAAGGTGCCGGTGCTGATGCACGACTTCGCCGTCAGCGACACCTACGCGATCTTCTTCGTCACCCCGGCCCAGTTCCGCCTCGACCACATCATGCGGGGCGAGCCGGGCGTGGTCTGGGACGAGGCGTCGCTGCCGCACGGCGTGCAGATCGTGCTCATGAACCGGCGGACACACGCCGTCAGTTGGCACGAGGTGGGCGGTCAGTGGGCCAACACCCACTTCTACAACGCCTACGAGGAGGACGGCCACGTCGTCATCGACGGGCACCGCATCACCCGCCTGGGCACGCCGGCCGACCGGCTGGAGACTCCGGTGACGTCCCACTCCTGGTTCCCGCCGTCGCTCCCCCATCGCTGGCGCGTGGACCTGGCGACCGGCCGGGCGACGGAGGAGATGGTCGGCGGCGTCGCCGGAGAGTTCCCGAGGATCAACGACGCCTACACCGGCCACCCCCACCGCTACGGATATTTCGTCACCACCCGTTACCTGGCCAACGACACCATGAGCGACGGTCTCGCCAAGCACGACCACCTGCGCGACAGCACCACGGTCGTCGAGGGACCGGACCACCTCACCAACCCCGGCGAGCCGGTCTTCGTCGCCCGCGAGAGCGCCCTTGCCGAAGACGACGGCTACCTGCTCACCCTGTGGTGGAACCGCGAGACCGGCCTGAGCGAACTCCTCGTCCACGATGCCGCCGACCTGCGACGCACCCCTCTGGCCCGGGTGAAGCTGCCCAGCCGCGTGCCCTTCGGCTTCCACGGCAACTGGGCCGACCAGACCACGCTCGATCAGGCTGTGGCCGCCCGCAGCGACGCGAACTGACCTGCCTACTGCATTGCGCGTTCTACGTTTTGAAAGGAGAAGTCCATGGCTATCACCGGCCTGGGACACACCGGTTTCTGGGTGGACGACCTGGAGACGATGCGTGACTTCTACACCCGTGTCATGGGGCTGACCGTGACCGACGAGGACACGGAGCTCGGCATCGTGTTCTTCTCCGCGCGGCCCGACGAGGAGCACCACGAGTTCGTGCTCCAGCGGGGCCGGACCGCACCGCCGGGGTCCAAGCTGACCCACCAGGTGTCGTGGAGGGTCGACTCGCTGGAGTCGATCATCGACTTCCACCATCGGTTCCGTGCCGAAGGCATCGAGGTGCAGCAGGAGGTCACGCACGGAAACGCCATCGGCATCTATTTCTTCGATCCCGAGGGCAACCGCAACGAGGTGTATCTGCGGATCGAGCGCGACGTGCGTCAGCCGTTCCGCAAGACCATCGACCTCGACCAGGAACCCGCCACCGTGCTTGCCGAAGCCGAACGCCTTCTCGCCGACGGTGGCGCCGCCTACCAGCCGGTTCAGTGACGGTGGCGTCCTCGGGACGCCGCGGGCTCCGGGATCCCTGTGCGCATTCGCAGGTCCTCGTCGTCGGGGCCGGTCCCGTCGGACTCACCGCGGCGCACCTTCTCGGTTCGGCCGGTGTCCGCGTTCTGCTCGTCGAGCGGAACGCGGACGTCGGCGACGACGCCGAGGCGGTCACCCCCGACGACGAATACCTGCGCATCTTGCAGCGGGCCGGCGTGAACGAGGCGATCCACCTGGAACGTGTGCTCCTCGCGGCACTGGCGCAACTCCCCACCGTCGAGACCAGCTTCGACACCCGCCTCTTCTCCCTGCAGCAGCGCACCGACCGTGTGCGCGCCTGGCTCGGCCCGACCGCCGGCGGGCAAGCTGCGGCAGCCCTCGACGTGCCGTATGTCCTGGGCTGCGACGGTGACCGAAGCTCCGTGCGTGAACTTCTGGGCATCCCGATGCAGGGCCGCAGCTGTCCCGACGTCTGGCTGGTGGTTGACACTCTCGACGACCCCCACGACCAGGCCTACGGCATGCGCCACAGAAACCCGCGCCACCCCGCCGTCGTGGTTCCGGGCGGCGGCGGCCGTTGCCGCTACGAGTTCCGGCTGCGGCCCGGCGAGTGCGCCCCCGGTGCGTCTCCGCCGTTCACTCTGGTGCGTGAACTGCTGCGCCCGTACCGCGAGATCAGCGTCCCCCAAGTGGAACGTGTCGTGGCGTCCACTTCTCACGCACTGCTCGCGGACCGGCTGCGCGAAGGGCGCTGCTTCCTGCTCGGCAACGCCGCGCACATGATGCCGCCCTTCGCCGGCCAGGGACTCAGCTCCGGCCTGCAGGATGCTGTCAACCTGTGCTGGAAGGTGGCCGAGGTGCTGACAGGGCGTGCCGGAGACCCGCTGCTGGACACCTACGACACGGAACGCAGGCCGTCCCTGCAGGCCGTGGTCGAGCGATCCGTCCGACTCGGCGACGTCGCGATGACCACCAGCACGGCCCGCGCTCGCTTGCGCGATCTTTGCGTGCGTACCGCCTTACGAACCTCTTGGGGCAACCGCTGCTTCGGAGAGATGCGCTGCCGCCCGGATGCCCCTGTCCGGATCGGTGCGGTCGTCCCGTCGCTGCGCGGTCGCACCGATCCGCTGGTGGGTACGGCACTACCCCTCCCAATGGTTCTGCACGGCACCGCACGTCGGATCACTCGGCTCGACAAGGTCCTCGGTCCCGGCTGGAGCCTGCTCGGAGCAGGTGTCTCGGAGGACGACTGGGCCACCGTCGAGGAAGCGGGTCCGCCCGCGGACCGCCGTGTGGACCTGGCCTTCGATGATCCTGCGCCGAGAGACACCTCCGGGCGCATCGGAATCGCCGATGCCGACGGCGGCGCCCACGCCGCATTCAGCAGGCTCACCGAACGCTTCATCCTGGTCAGGCCGGACCGGCTGGTGGCCGCAGTCTTCGACGCCGAGGACGCCGAAGGCGTGACGCTCCACCTGGAACGCTTCGCACTCCAGCCTCTCCCCAACCCCCTTGACACGCCTGCGACTTCGACCGCAGCACCGGTCCTTGCCGCCGTTTCATCCCCTCCCTCAGGAGAACTGTCATGAGACTGAGTACCGTCCGCCTGCCCTCTCCCGATTCCGGCGCGCTGCTTACTGCCGCTGCCCGCCATGACGGCGATGAACTGGTCCTGCTGCCGTACGAGGACGTCGGAGCCTTGCTGGCGAGCGGAGAGGACTGGCACCACCGCGCCGCAGTGGCTGACGGCAAGCGGCTGCCACTGGATGGGGTGTCCTTCGCTCCCGTCGTCCCGCACCCCAACAAAATCGTGTGCCTCGGCCTGAACTACGCCACGCACATCAAGGAGATGGGCCGCCCCACCCCGACTCACCCGACCCTCTTCGCCAAGTACGACGGGTCCTTGGTCGGTGCCCACGACGACGTCCATATGCCGTCCGTCAGCGACGACCTCGACTGGGAGGCGGAGCTCGGTGTCGTGATCGGGCGGCGAGCCAGGCGCGTCACCCGGGACGAGGCGCTCGGCTACGTGGGCGGCTACACCGTCGTCAATGACGTGACCGTACGGGACTGGCAGCATCGCACCCGGGAATTCCTCTCCGGGAAGACGTTCGAGGCAACGACCCCGGTTGGGCCGGCGCTCGTGACTGCGGATCAACTCCCCCCGGGCGCATCGGGGTTGACTGTCGGATGCAGCGTGGACGGCCACACCATGCAGAAGTCCAACACATCCGACCTGCTCTTCGACGTCGCCGCGATCATCGCCTACATCAGCACCATCATCACGCTCGTACCGGGTGATCTGATAGCCACCGGCACACCGGGCGGAGTGGGGGCAGGACGCGACCCCAAGGTCTTCCTGCGCCCCGGGCAGCAGCTGGTCACGTTCGTCGAGGGAGTCGGCGAGCTGTGCAACACCGTCGTCAAGGACCGGTTGTGACCTCCGGCCGGCGGGAGACATCTGCGCTGTAGGGTGTCCCCTATGTCAGGATCAGCGTCCCCCAGCTATCGCGAACGCAACTCCACGGCCGACCGGGCCCTGGACATCCTGATGATGTTCGACGACACCCACCTCGTCATTTCCGGTAGCGCCGTCGCCGAGCGCCTGGGGGTCGCTCGTTCGACCGCCTACCGATACCTGCAGTCACTGGTGAGCAGCAGGTTCCTGGATGAGGCGCCGGGTGGCGGCTTCCGGCTCGGGCTGCGCGTCCTGGAGATCGGCCGGCTGGCACGACGCAGCTACGGACTCTCCGACATCGCCGTTCCGGCGATGACCGAACTGTCCGAGGACGTGTGCGAGACGGTGCTGTTGACCCGTCGTACCGGGGAACTGGTCGTCTGCGTCGACCGTGCAGAGGTCGCCACACGGGCGGTACGCATCTCCTACGAGCGTGGCAGCACGCTCCCTCTCAACGCCGGCGCCTCCGCGCTCGTCCTGCTGGCCTGGATCCCGCAGGACGAGGCGCGCCGACTGCTGGAGGCGGCCGAACTGAGGCGTTTCACACCGGCCACGCTCACCGACGTGGACACTCTCATGGACCGGCTCACGCACATCCGTCGCGCCGGGTATTCCGTCACCCGCGGTGAATTCGACCCCGATGTGACGGGCGTGGCGGCACCGATCCGTGACGCTGAGCAGAAGGTGGTCGCCGCCGTGAGCGTCGCCGCGCTCGCCTCCAGGGTGTTTCCCGAAGCGGAGGCGGCACTGGCTCAGAAGGTGCTGGTCACGGCCCAGAAAATCAGTGACCGCCTGACCCTCGTCGGAGGGTGAGACCACCCCGACGGTGAGACCACCCCGACCCTCGCAGCTCCCGCTCGGGCGAGGTGATGGACCTGCCATTCAGGAAACAGGCTGCATGGGCGCTGCCTCCGAGTGACCGGCACTACGCCGGCGTCCAGCCATGCTGGAAGCCCATCCCAGGAGAAAGGTGCCGGGGACGGAGATGAGGGCCGGGCCGATCTGGTCGAACCGCGTGAAGTCGACACCAGGGAAGAGTGCCGCGGGGACTCCGGAAAATGAGGGTGACATCGTATAGAGGAACACCGTGAGACTTGTCCCTCCATACAGTGTCCACAGCAGTCCAGTGCGGTTGTAACCCTTCCAGTAGAAGCTGTACAGAAGAGCTGGAGCCACGGCAGATGCGGCTATCGCGGCACTGACGGCACCCAGAAATACCGCAGAGTGGCTCTGCCACATCACGGCGATCATAATTCCAGCGGTACCGAAGAGGAAGACGCTGCCGCGAGCTGCCAGTATTTCTCTCCCGGAATGCGCTTCGTCGCCTCTTTCGACAGTGCGGTAGATATCCTTGGCTATCGCACCGGCCGCAGCGACTGTACTTCCACCGACGACGGCGAGCACACTGAGAAAAACCGCGCAGGCGACTGCGGCGAACAGTGTCCGTCCACCGTCCAAGTTGTGCGCCAGGAGCATCAGGGCGCCGTCGCCCTCTCCGTTCCCGGACGAGATCTTTCCTGTACCCACCAGGGCGGAAGCACCCATGCCGACAATGACGATGGCCAAGGACAACAGGGCGATGAGAAACGTCGCGTACTTGACTGAGCGTCGCGCGGCAGCAGGATCTTTTGCACCGTGGATTCTGACTATGACATGCGGCATACATGCGCTCCCCAAGATGAGGATGAATCGCTCCCCAACCAAATTGAGATGCGCCGCCGTTCCCGTCCCATTCATCGTGCCCGAGCTGAAATAGCTACCGGGCTTGGCGCTGCCGGAGTCCGCCTGCACAAGGAGGGACCCGAGGTTCCCGTGGAACTTGGCGACGACCGCGAGAGCAGTCACAGCCATGGCCAGCAGAACCACGACTGCTGCAAGGACCTGCACCGCCGTGATCCCTTTGATACCGCTCAGCATTACACAGGTGACCATCAAACCACCGATGACCACAGTGCAGACCTGCTGCGCTCCCGTACCCGAGAACCCGAGCAGGTCCGCAGTCACTCTGCCCGCGGCGATGAGCTGCACGACCAGAAACGGGCCGGCTATGGCCAGGGTGGTCACGGCCGCAGCAATTCGTGGTGCAGCCCCCGGGGCCTGAACCGAGAATATGTCTCCGAGAGTCTGGGCGTTGCGCAGCCGAATAGGCCTGGCCAGCACGATGAGCAGTCCGAAGGACAGAAGGACGTTCGTGGCATCCATCATTCCGTCGAATCCGAATGTTGCCACCATCGCGGTGCTATTCAGCAGCAACGGTGCCGACACGAAACTGCCCGCTATCGCCAGACCGCCCACCAGGGGAGAGTGCTTGCCGTCTCCGACATAGAATTCCTTCGGAGTATCCGATTCGAGGCCAGAAAAGACCGAAAGGAAGAGGACTATCGCGATGAACAATAGAAAGACGACTATGATGGGAGAATTTTCTCGAGTGTCTGCCGCCAGAAAGAAATCCAGACCGTTCACCATGTCGTGCCCTCGCGTCTACTTCTTCTGTCCAGGCGATGCATAGTTGCCAGGAGGAGCGCCATCTGGGTCAGACACAGGAGGATCCCCAAGGGAATGCCCGATGTACCGAAGATGCGGATATCTGACAGATTCCCGGACGTACCGAAAATTATTTCAACCGCGAGGAGTGCGATGTTGGGGGCTAGATATCTGGTCTCCAGGTGCCACTTCTTGCGCGGAACGCTGTGCCCGCCGGATGAATGTTTCGGTCCTGGGTTTTCCTGCGATGGCTGCAGGTAGAAGCCTTCTTGCATGGGATATCTCCACGCCGAGGTATGGGGAGCGCGGCCGGCTGCAGACGCCCGGGGAGCGGCGTTGCGCCCACAGTGCCCGCTCAGACTGCTGGTGCGAGCGATGACGATACCCCCAAAACATGCTCCTGTCCTCTCTATCGAGACCACTGTTTCGTAAAACGAGACATCGAGCAATCTTGGGGCGCGGAGCAGTACGTCGGCCTGGTCGCATGACATCCGCTTCGCACTGCGGGCACCTGCGGCCGTCCCGCTGCAGCTGCTGCGCGCCACGCATCGACAGCGTGGTCGACCTCGTGTGTCCCTTGATGTACAGGGCGCAGGTGCCGTTCGTTGGCGGGCCTCGCGGCCACCGATACATACTTGAAGGGAAACCGCGGCGTCCGCCGCAGGTGAGGTGGCCCATGGCGAACCTGAGTGAGCGGGGCGCGACCGGCGAGACGGGCGTCATTCTGCTCGACCGCGCGGGAGTCGTGCGGCGGTGCTCTGGTACCGCCGCTGAGCTGCTGGGGTATACGGTCGCGGAGGTTTGCGGGCGGCCGATTACGACCCTGCTCGAAGATCCCTCCCAACCAACCCGCTCAGTGGCGGCGGGTGCTCTCCCCTTCACAAGCCACGGCACGACTCTGTTCCGGCACGGCTCCAGAGGACCGGTCGAACTGACTGTCGCCCAAGTGCCTCTGGACGGCTCCTCCGAGGTCGCCCTCATAGTGACGCCGGCATCGGAGGCGGGGATGTGGGAACAGAGCTCGGCCTTCCTGCATGCCCTGCTCACCCAGGAGCAGCTGGGGATCGTCCTCTTCGACACCGGACTGACGGTCGCTCGCACCAATGGCACCCCGGGGATGGACGGGTGGCCCCACCTGCACGCGGGCGATCACCTGGCAGACGTGATCTCCACAGAGGACGCGAACGAGGCCGAGACGCGGTTGCGTCGGGTACTGGAGACCGGGGTGGCGCAGGTCTCGGGGGAACAACGGATGCGTGCGCGGGACGCATCGAAGCAGGAGCGTTCCTTCTCCGTGTCCGCATTCCGCCTGGAAGACGGGCACGCCCGGCCGACCGGGGTAGCCGCGCTCTTCATCGACAACACAGAACAGTGGCGGGCCCGGCGCCGTACCGAGGTGAGTCATCAGGCGTCGGACAGGATCGGAGCTTCGCTGGACGTGACCCGGACGGCCCAGGACATGGCGAGCGTGCTCGTACCGGCCCTCGGCGATATGGCCACGGTGGAGATCGTCGATTCCGTACTCGAAGGCGACGAGACGCCCAAGGGGCTCCTTCCCGGCGGTCCGAGGTCCCTGCGCCGGGTGGCGGTGGCATCGTCCGTCGGCCCCTGGCCCGCCGAGCTCATCCCCGTGGGCGGCGTGATCCCGAACCTCCCGGACACTGCCCATGTGCACCGGGCCGCCCTGCACGGCGACACGGTCTTCAGTGCTACGCGGCAGGAGATGGCGGACCTCCTCGACGACCCGGAACTGATCCGATCGATGCTGCCCGCGAAAGGGCACTCGGCAGTCGTCGCCCCGCTGTTTGCGCGTGGTCATTTTCTGGGCGTCGTCGGAGTGTGGCGGACCGAGCGGCCCGAGCCGTTTCAGCAGGAGGACACGGACCTCTTGTTCGACATCGCCGCACGCGCCGCGCTGAGCCTGGACAACGCCCGCCGCTACACCCGTGAGCATCGGGCCGCGGTCGCGTTGCAACAGCGTTTGCTCCCCAGGGCTGTCACGCGGACCACGGTGGCGGAGTCAGCCGGTCACTACATACCCGCGGGCGGAGGGGCGGACATCAGCGGCGACTGGTTCGACGTCATCCCCCTGCCGTCGCTGCGGGTCGCGTTCGTCGTAGGTGACGTCATCGGGCACGGACTGCACGCGGCTGCCACCATGGGTCGCCTGCGGACCGCGATCCACACTCTGGCCGACCTGGAGTTCGCACCCGGAGAGCTCCTCAGCCATCTCGACGATCTCGTCCAGCAACTCGCTGACGAGGCCGCTCCTCATCTCAAGGACACCATCGGCGCCACCTGCCTGTACGCGCTGTACGACCCGGTCACAGGCACCTGTTCCCTGGCTTCCGCGGGGCACCCACCCCCTGCGGAGATCCGGCCCGACGGGGCAGGACGTCTGATCACCGTCTCCCCGGGGCCACCGCTCGGAGTAGGCGGCATGCCTTTCGAGGAGACCACGGTCGATCTGGAACCCGGCGGCACACTGGCCCTCTACACCGACGGCCTCGTCCATGCCCGGTTCGACGATGCCGACCAAGGTATCCGGGAACTTCTCGACAGTCTTTCGTCGCTGTGCCGCCACGACGAAACGTTGACGGACATCGGTCACGCCGTGGTAGCCGAGCTCACCGAGACGCCGTCCCGTGACGACATGGCGCTTCTCCTGGCCCGCACCCGGAGGATCCCCGCGTCCGCCATTGCCGACTGGACCTTTCCCGACGATCCCGCCGCAGTGGCCGACGCGCGCAGGGCCGTCGCCAGGCAGCTTGCCGCTTGGGAACTCGACCACATGGCCTTCACCACCGAACTGATCGTCAGTGAGCTGGTCACCAACGCGATTCGCTATGCCCGCGGCACCGTCGGCCTGCGCCTGTTCCACGACGACGCAACATTGGTGTGCGAGGTCACGGACAGCAGCAACACCCAGCCCCGGCTACGGCGTGCGCGGGCCGGCGACGAGGGTGGGCGTGGGCTGTTTCTGGTGGCGCAGCTCTCCAAACGGTGGGGAAGCCGTTATCACCAGACGGGCAAGACCATCTGGGTGGAAGAATCGACAACGGCCCTTTCGGCGCAGGAAACCGCCCTTGCCGCAGTCTGGGACAGCGCGACCTTGTAGTCCGTGTCAGCCAGGCTGCTGGGAGAGGGAACGAGCGCGCTCGGCCGACCGAAGAGCTGGTCGTCGCTGGAGCGGGAGATCGCCTCAACGGCGCAGTCAGGGAAGACCGCTGTCCATACTTTCGGTCGCCGCCGAGCTGGTCCCTGATGACCGCGTACTCGTACGCACGGGATCAGCCGGAGTCGGCCGCGGGCAGGACCAGGCGGAAGGTGCAGCCCCGGCCCGGGGTGGTGTCGAGTTCGAGTCGGCCGCCGTGGCCCTCCGCGATGGCCGCGGCGATGGCCAGGCCGAGTCCGCTGCCGCCGTGGGCACGGGAGCGGGCGGGGTCGGCCCGGTAGAAACGCTCGAAGACGTGCTCGGCGTCGACGGGTTCGAGGCCCGGTCCCTCGTCCGCCACCTCGATCACCGCGACCGGGTATCCCTCGGGCAGGGACGCTGACACCGAGGTGCGCCCGGGGCGGTCGACGCCGCCGGTGCCGGGAGCCGCCTGTGTCGTGCCGACCCGGACGTGGACGCGGGTGCCCGGCGGGGTGTGGATACCGGCGTTGGAGAGCAGGTTCTCCAGGATCTGACGCAATCGGTGCGGGTCACCCACGGTCTCGGCGACGTCGAGTTCCTCAGCCCCGGTGGGATCCGCCGGGGTGCGCAGCGGGCCGAGGGCGAAGGGGTGGGACTCACTGTGGGCGGCGGCAGCACTGACGGCGTCCGCCGCGAGGGACAGCAGGTCGACCGGCTCCCTGCGGTAGGAAGGTTCTTTGTCCAGAGTCGCGAGCAACTGAAGATCGTCGACGAGCAGGCGCATGCGTTCGGCGTTCTGTGCGATGAACCGGTTGGCCTCGTTCCGTTCGAGGCCCGAGCGCGGTTCGGGGCGGAGGCCAAGTTGGGCGTAGCCCTGGATGGCGGTGAGCGGAGTGCGCAGTTCGTGCCCGGCGTCGGCGACGAACCGGCGAAGGCGGGCTTCCGAAGTCTCTCGGGCCAACAATGCCTTCTGCAGGCGGTCGAGCATGGAGTTCAGGACCCGTCCGAGTCGTCCGATCTCGGTGCGCGGGTCGGTGTCGGGCAACCGCAGTTCGAGCCGGCCCGCAGTGATGTCCTGCGCGGTGCGTTCCATTCTGGTCAGGGGCAGGAGTCCCAGCCTGACCACCCAACGCCCCAGGGCGATCAGGGCGAGGATCGTCACCGCGAGCAGCACGGCGTTCAGCCACAGGAGCTTCGATGTGGCGCCGTCGACGGCGTCGAGCGGAAGGGCGACCACCGCGCTCATGTCATCCGGGCCGGGGTTGAGCAGTACCCGCCAGCGGCCGTCACCGCTGACGGCGGGCACGGTTTCGGGGTGCCCGTCCCGCAGCCCGAGGTTCTCCGAATGATCGGCCAACCGGGGTCCGGGTCTGGCCTCGGAGCCCAGGGCATTGTGGAGACGGCGCCCGGAGGAGTCGTAGAAGTAGATGTGGAAGTCCGAGGGAAGAACGTCCTGTCGTTCTCCCGGGTCCGGGAGCTTGTCCTTGAGTGCGTCGTCGTAGGCGGGGGCCGGTGGATGGAACTCGACGAGCTGCTCGTCGACCCGGTCCAGCAGCCAGGAGCGAAGCACTGCATAGCCGATCGCCTGGGAGGTCAGGACTGCCGCGGTGGCGAGCAGAGTGGCGCCGAGGATGAGGCGCCGTCGCACCGACTTGGGCGGTCGGGGCAGGAACCGGGTCACTCGTCCGACGTCCCTGCGTGGTCGCGGGGAAGTCGCAGGCAGTAGCCGACACCGCGGACGGTGTGGATCAGCGGCGGGGCGAAGCAATCGATCTTCCTGCGCAAATACCTCACGTACGTTTCGATGATCCGTGAGTCGCCCGCGAAGTCGTAGCTCCAGACGTGGTCGAGGATCTGGACCTTGCTCACCACCTGGCCCGCGTTCGACAGGAGGTAGGCCAGAAGCTTGAACTCGGTTGGCGACAGGGCGATGTACTGCCCTGCGCGGTGCACCTCGTGGGCGCCCTCGTCGAGTTCGATGTCGGCATAGCGCAGAACGCTCTCCACCGGCTGCCATTCGGCGGCGGGCGCCGTGCGGCGCAGAATGGCCTCGATGCGCAGCAGTACCTCCTCGATGCTGAACGGCTTGGCCACGTAGTCGTCCCCGCCGAGACTGAGGCCGGTGATGCGGTCGTCGGTGCCGGTGCGGGCGGTCAGAAACAGGACCGGACAGTCGTTTCCCGCCGCCCGCAGCCTGCGGGTCACCTCGAAGCCGTCCAGATCGGGCAGCATCACGTCGAGCACGACGAGATGCGGCTCCAGGCGTTCGACCTCCATCAGGGCCGCCTGTCCGGTGTCCGCGCTGCGCACCTCGTATCCGGTCAGGCGAAGCGTTGCCTCCAACAGGGTGCGAATGCTGGGCTCGTCCTCGACCACGAGGAGTCGACGTCGCGGCCGTGCGGCTGTGGGCTGCTCGGTCATGCGTCTACCGGTCCGTTCTGCCGTGTCGCGACGTCGCTTGGGCGACGGCTACTTGACGGCACAGTCGTAGAGCACGTTGCTTCCTCCAAAACCCATCGCACCGCCACCGTTGTTCTGTGCCGACGTGTCGGAGGTGCCGCCGTATGCCGACGCCGGAACCTTCGTGCAGTGGGCCGCGATCCAGTCGGAACGCTGCTGGGTGTATCCGCCGGACTGGGCCGGCACGCCGCCGCCGTTCGTGTCGGAGCCCAGGATGTAGCGTAGTTCGCCGCTCTTGGTCCACTTCTCCAGCTGGGCCACCGACGGCGCGTTGTCGCTGTTGGTGAAGCCGCCCATGCCGATGACGGTCTCGTCGGTGCCCAGGATGAAGGTGCTGGCGGACATGGCGCCGCCCTCGACGGCGAGCTTGATGCGTGCGTCGGGTGCCCCCTTCACGGCGTACTGGAGAATCTTGCGCTGGTCGGCGGTGAGACCCGCATCGCCGAAGCCTCCGCGCCCAGCAGGGGCCCCGCCCGAGCCGGCCTCCGGGAAGGACGGTGTGCCGCGGTCGTTCGAACCCGATCCCCCGGGTGCGCTGGGCATACCGTTCGCTCCCCCTGTGGGCACACCGGAAGGCATTCCGCCGGTCGAAGGCTCACCGGTCTGTTCCGAAGAGGCGCCACCGCCGGGGAGGCCCGGCATGTTCGACGGCATCCCGGACGGCATGCCCGAGGGAAGGTCCCCGCTGTTCTCACCCTGCCGGGGCATGCCACCGCCACCGCCGAATCCGAGCGTCAGCGGACCGGCCGTCGGGTTGGAGCCCCCCATGTTGGTCGAGCCGGGTACGGTCACCGCCCACGCTCCCGGAGCCAGCAGAACCGATGCGACCGCGGCGCAACCGGCAACCGTCAGCAGTCGACCGCGGCGTCGTGACAGCACCAAGAGGGCGACGGCGGCGCAGCCGGCCAGCAGCACGGGCCACACCAGCCAGCCGTTCCAGTCGGGTTCGCGGCGAATGAGCACCGCGGCCCAGGCCACGCTCACCACGACCGCGGTGGCGCCCACCTGAGGTGCCCAGCGCAGGCCGGCGCGGTGGACGCGGATGAGGGCGGCCATCAGCCCGCCGCACAACGCGGCGATCGCCGGGGCCAGTTGGGTGGTGTAGTACGGGTGGAAGATGCCCTTCTGGGTCGAGAACACGGCCGCGCAGACCACCAGCCAGGTCCCCCACAGCAACCAGCCGGAGGCCGGCAGCACCCCGGCGTCGGACAGCCTGCCGCGCCGACGCAGCACCGCGCAGACGACGGCGACGATCAGAGCCAGCACGCAGACCGGCAGCAACCAGCTGATCTGACCGCCCACTTGCGCCTCGAACAAACGGCTCAGGCCTGGTTGCCCGCCGAATCCACCGGCGAATCCACCGCCTGACCCGCCGCCCATCCCCTGGGGCGTTCCGTCGCTGGAGCCGAAGACCCGCCCCAGCCCGTTGTAGCCGATCACCAGATCCCAGGCAGTGCCGTCCTTGCTGCCGCCGATGTACGGTCGCTCGCCCGGCCACAGGGCGACCATGGCGACCCACCACAGGGAGGACGCCGCCAGGATGGCCCCCGCGCCCAGCAGACGCCCAACTCGCGGTATCCAGGCGCCGCTTCCTCCCACGAGCCAGGCGACGGCGAACGCGGGAACGACCATCCAGGCGGCGAGCATTTTGGTGAGGAACCCGCACCCGATCAAAAACCCGCTCGCACACAACCACCAGGTCGCAGCCCGGCCCTCGGCCTGCAACGCACGGGTGAGCGCGTACGCCGCCGACACCAGCAACAGCACCAGCAGCGTGTCCGGGTTGTTGTCCCGGTTGATGGCCACGGTGATCGGCGTCAGCGTGAGCACCAAAGCCGCGACCAGCGCCGCCCCCTCCCCTGCCCAGCGGCGCACGGTGCGGTGCAGCACCAACACTCCGGCCACGCCTTCGAGGAGTTGCGGCAGGATCAGCGCCCAGCCGTGCAACCCGAAGATCTTGCTGCTGACCACCTGCGGCCACAACGCGGCCGGCGGCTTGTCGACCGTGATCACGCCCGCCGGGTCGAACGAGCCGAAGAGGAAATTCGTCCAGCTCTTCCCCATCGACTTCACGGCCGCCGAGTAGTAACTGTTGCCCCAGCCAAGGGAGCCCAGGGCCCAGCCGTACAGGACGCCCGCCAGAACAAGGACGGCGCCGAGGGCCACGGGCGCGGCCCAGGCGGGCAGCGCCCAGGCGGGCAGCGCCCGGACGGACGTACCCGTACTCGTGCGCCTCCCGTCGTGTGCCGACGCGGCCGGTGCGGGCCTGATGTGCGCGTGGTTACTCATGTCGGGATTCGCTCTCATCAACGGATACGGCTACGGGGGTCGGCGAAGACAGCCAGTCGCAGCACGGCGAAACGGACGCAGGTCACCGCGACGGAAGCCGTGGTGAGGACCGCTGTCTCCGCGGCCGGTGAGGCACCGGGGTCGAGGTGCTTGAACCACAGCACCGCCGCGGACGTGACCGCATAGCCGAGAACGAACAGCCCCCCGGCACCGAGATGCGCACGTGCGGGCGGGGCGGCGGAGTGCCGGAAGGTGAGGCGTCGGTTGGCCTCGGTATTGAGGACGGTGAGGACGAACAACGAGATCAGGTTGGCGACTGGGGGCGTCCACCAGCCGCGCAACAGCCAGTACAGCAGCGCCTGTCCGACCGTGGAGACGACACCGATGGCGACGAAACAGCCGACCTCCCACGACAGCACACCGCGTCCCGTCGCGGGTGCGAGGACGGCGTCGGGGTGTTCGGCGGCCGGTTCGGGACGGGGCACCACCGCGACCCGGGCATCCCCGGACGCCTTGAGCCGCGCCATGCGCCACAGACCGCGCAGGTCGTCGGTGGCGGTGCTCACCACATCCACCCGGGTGTCGACGTCCTCGACCCAGTCCACCGGGACCTCATGGACGCGCAGTCCGTTGTGCTCGGCGAGCAGAAGCAGTTCGGTGTCGAAGAACCACGCGTCGTCGCGGGTCACTTCCAGCAACGGCCGGAGCACTTCCGTACGGGCCGCCTTGAATCCGCACTGGGCGTCGGTGAACCGGACCCCGTGCGTGAGCCGGATGACGCCGTTGTAGCAGCGGGAGACGAACTCACGGCGCGGCCCACGCACCGTACGCGCACCGGCGGCCAGCCGCGAGCCGATCGCCAGGTCCGAATGGCCGCTGGCCAGTGGGGCGATCAGCGGGAGCAGCCCGTCCAGGCCGGTGGACAGATCCACGTCCATGTACGCCACGATGTCCGCCTCGCTGGCCCCCCAGACCGTACGCAGCGCGAGCCCCCGGCCCTTACGGTCCAGGTGGACGACACCCACGCCCGGCAGTTCGTCCGCAAGGCGCCGGGCGGTGGCCAGGGTGGCGTCGGTGCTGGCGTTGTCAGCGACCGTGATCCGCCAGGGAAAAGGGAAACCCTGGGACAGGCGAGTGTGGAGCGTACGCAGGCAGCCGGGCAGGGCGCGTTCCTCGTTGTAGACCGGAACCACAATGTCCACCGTCGCGGCCCCGGCGTGCGGGAGAAACGAACGTTCGACGGGCTGAAAGTGGGCGGGACGCTCGACGCGGGCGCCGAGTTCGGCGAGGTGAGGGGTGGGGGTCATGGCTTCCTCAGGCATGAGGGGACGGCAGACTGCGGCTCGCAGGCCCTGGTCCGGGGCCGGAGCCTCACTGTTGCCGCCTCGCCTGTGGGGGTGAGGGGAGAACACCGAGAACTGACGGGGAGTCAGATCAATGGCCGAAAGTGCTCCCACGGGTCGCTGGGAGCACGGCTGCACCATGGGGCTCCCGACGGCAGACAAGTACGAACAGCAGCCACGCCGCTGCCGATGATGAGCGTCGTCGAGGCAGCCGCCATGATCGAGGCCGTCACCGCACTGCCGCCCAGCGTCACCGCAGACCTCTTCGGCCTCTCGGGTGGACGAGTCTCACCTCGCTCCGTGCCCGCGGACCGTGTCGCGGAAGGCGATCGGAGTCTGGCCTGTGCGCTGGTGGAAGTACTTGTTGAAGTGGGTGGCGCTGGAGAAGCCGAGGCGGTCGGCGATTCGGGCGGCACTTTGATCGCTGTGGGCCAGGAGGCGCTTGGCTTCGAGGACGACGCGCCGGTCGATGAACTCCTTGGCGCCCAGGCCGGCTGCGGCGAGGGTGGCGCGCGCGAGGGTGCGAGCGGAGTAGCCGAGCGCTTCGGCGTAATCCTCGACCCGGCGGGTGCGGGCGAAGTCCTTTTCCACCGCATCACGCAAGCGCAGGTAGGTGGCGTCGGGTTCGGGGGCGGGGCTGCCGGCAGGCGTGGTGAGGTGGGCCAGGCGCAGGACGAGCACGGCCAGCAGATGACGCAGGGCCGCGGTGTGGATATCCAGAGGCAGGCGTCCGAGGGCCTGGAACTCGGCAGCGAGATGGTCAGCGGCCAGTCGCAGGGCCTGGGCGTCCTCGGGAAGGGGCCGCCGCAGGACCGGCGCGTGCGGGTCTTCGGTGCGGGCGCCGGCGGTGGTGGCCGGGTCGAGGAAGTCCTGGCGGAACAGGATCAGGGTGCCCTCGGCGTGGGTGAGGTCGCCCCACTGCTGCACTTGGCCGGGGCGAACCCACAGCCATGAGCGGGGTTCGAGGGCGTAGGCGGTGAAGTCGACCGTGTGCCAGAGAGTTCCGCCGGTGAGGGCGATCAGGTGGTGGAAGTCCGGGCGCTGGGGGGCGGCGAGCCGCTCGCCTGGTACGCGGTGGCCCAGGTCGGCGAGGGACAGCACTTCGACGCCGGCCGGGGTACCTGCGGGCGCCGCGAAGGAGATCTCCGGGATCCCCCGGTCGGCATCGTGTCGGTTTTTGACCATCACTAGTCGCCAGCGTATCTCATTCACCCTGTTCAACAGTCCTAACGTGGAGCTGTCAGCCCATCCGGCGTCTTCCGATGTCGGAAAGCAGCAAGCGAGTGGTGAGAGAGGAGGCGTGTGATGCCTTCGACGGAACGGGCCTCCCTGACGTACGCCTTCGACGCGTACTGCGCCTGGTGCTTCGGCTTCGGGCCCACCCTGCGGGCCTTCGCCGAGGACAACGCTCACCGCATCCGGATCGGCGTCGTGTCGGCCGGCCTCTACACCGGTACCCGAGCGCTGCCGATCGCGGCTCATCCGCACCTGTCGGCCGAACGCGGCACCATCACGCGACTGACCGGGGTCGCCTTCGGCACGGGCTACGACCGTGCCCTGTCGCAAGGAACGACCGTGCTCGACTCCGCCGCCGCGGCGGCGGGGCTGGCCGCGCTGCGCGACCAGCCCGGCATCAGCGAACTGGACGCGGCCGAGGCCATGCAGCGCGCATGGTTCGTCGACGGCCGCAGTCTGTCCGACGCAGAGGTCTACCGGGAAATAGCTGTCGCGCTCGGCCTGGACGCGGACGCCGTGACCACGGCGTTCAGCTCCCCGGCTGGCCGGGGAAAGGCCCGCGCCGACTTCCGCGCGCTGCGCCGCCTGCGTGTCCGCTCCTACCCGACGCTGCTTCTGGACACCGCGCACGGCGCAGACGAGATGGGGGACGCGGGCTCAACAGCCGCATTCCTGACCTCCGCCCTCGACCAGCGGTTGACCACGACCAACCCCCCAGTCCCCTTCCATGACCTGCCCTCGCGAGGAGAACCGTCATGAGCAACGCCAGGAAGACCGTCCTGACCGCCGCCGGCGAACTGTTCGGCCACAAGGACCCGAGCGCGGTGGACCGCTGGGTCGCCGCCGACTACACCCAGCACAGCACCCTGGCCGCCGACGGTCCCGAGGCCCTGCGCCGGCTGGTCGCCGGCCTGCCGGAGGGCTTCAGCTACGAGGGCGCCCGGGTGATCGCCGACGGCGAACCTGGTCGCCCTGCACGGCACGTACCACGGCTTCGGGCCCGACCCTCTGGTCGCCTTCGACGTCTTCCGCGTTGACGCCGACGGCAAGCTCGCCGAGCACTGGGGCGCCCTGACCCCGCTGGTAAAGGACACCGCCTCCGGGCGCTCGCAGACCGACGGACCCACCGAGGTCACTGCGCCCGAGAAGACCGAGGCCAACCGAATCCTGGTCGCCGAGTTCGCGCAGAAGGTCCTGGTCGGCGCCGACTACTCGGTGCTCACCGACTACATCTCCACCGAGACGTACGACCAGCACAACCCGGAGGCCGCCGACGGCCTCGACGGCTTCGGCGCCGCCGCCGCGAAGTGGGCCGAGCAGGGCAAGGACCTCGTCTACAAGACCGTCCACAAGGTCATCGCCGAGGGTTACTTCGTCCTGCTCCAGTCCGAGGGCGAGTTCGGAGTCCCCGTCGCCTACTACGACCTCTTCCGCGTCCAGGGCGGCAAGATCGTCGAGCACTGGGACGTCATCTCCCCGATCCCTGCCGAACTCCCCCACGACAACGGGCTGTTCTAGAGCTGCGCGCCATCGGCAAGGAGACAACGCGATGAGTGAGCTCACCTACGCCGGGAAGACCTTCGTCTTCCGCGTGGACAACGGGGTCGTCTTCCGCAACGCCTACGCGGCGGACGGCGCCACCCTGCACTACGAGACCCTCGAAGGCCCGACCGAGGGTTCCGAGGAGACCGTCACCCTCCACACCGCCGAGGTGGCCCCCGGCCTGTTCATGCTCGGCTGGGCCGAGAAGTCCGGCGTGACGGTCACCCACCTGATGAACCTCAACGCCCTGACGGTCCACGCCTTCTGGAGCTACGAGACGGGCGACGGCCGCGTCGCTGAACTCCACACCGGAACCCTCGAACCCGCCTGAGGGCCCTCACCCGCCTGCCCTGCCGTCACCGACCCGGGAGTGAGGGCACCGCGGCGCGCCCTTCGGCAGACCCATCCCACTTCGACCCGTCACGAGCTCACCGCCCGGAGGACCACCGTGTACCCGACTCCGCTGCCGCTTGCCACCTACCGGGCCGCCATCGCCTTGGACGAGGCGTTCGGGCCCGGTGCCGACCATGATCCGGACAAACGGCCCGCCGATCTGGTACGCGAGACGCTCGGCCTGTTGGCCGATGACTCGGCGGCAGCAAGGGCGGGGTTGCGCCGCGGCGCCGCGGACCGGATCGACGATGACGACGCCCGGCGGCTCCTGCGGGCGGTACTGACGGTCCGGGATCCCGGACCGCTGCCCACCGGGACCACCCGCCTGCTTGACGCGCTCCTGGCCGGCGAACGCCTGGCACGCGACACCGGCGACGCGACCTCACTGCCCACCGTCCGCGACACGCTTCCGCACACCGCGTACCGGGCCGCCGACCGTACGGTGCTGTGGCAGGGCGACCTCACCACTCTCGGCGCGGACGCCGTCGTGAACGCCGCCAACAGCGCCCTGCTCGGCTGCTTCGCCCCGATGCACCCGTGCATCGACAACGCCCTCCACGCCGCGGCAGGCCCCCGCCTTCGCACCGACTGCCACACGATCATGTCCCTCCAGGGCCACCTGGAGCCGACCGGCACCGCCAAGATCACCCGCGGATACCACCTGCCCGCCCGCTATGTCCTGCACACTGTCGGCCCGATCGTCGACGGCCCCGTACTCCCGCACCACCAACAGGCTCTGGCGGCCTCGTACCGTGCCTGCCTCGACCTCGCCGCCGACGTGGGTGGCATACGCAGCGTGGCGTTCTGCGGCATCAGCACCGGCGTCTTCGGCTACCCCAAGGCGCCCGCCGCCCGCACCGCACTGAGCACCGTGGCCGAGTGGCTCGATCTCCACCCCGGACGGCTCGACCGCGTGATCTTCAACGTGTACGCGGACGACGACCGCGCCGCCTACCTCCAGGCACTGACCGAAGGAAGCCAGCCCCGATGAACGAGTCCACCTTCGACCTGGAAGCCGCCGCCGGGACGATACACACCTGGCTCGGCGAGGCCGACCGTGTCCTGATCACCGCCGGTGCCGGACTCAGCGCCGCCGCCGTATACGACTACGGCGACGAAGACCGCTTCCGGGAACTCTTCCCCGCCCTGCACCACCTCGGCCTGCGCTCCCGCTACCTGGTCGGCGTACCGCTGCCGCCCGAGCTGTGGTGGGGCTACTGGGCCGTCCACATCGACGACATCCGTTTCTCGCCGGACCCCAACCCCCTTTACCAGCGCCTGAGTTCCCTCGTCGGCGGCAAGGACCACTGGGTGATGACGTCCAACGTCGACGCCCTCTTCGCCCGGGGCGGCTTCGACCCCGACCGGATCTTCACCCCCCAGGGCGACTACGGCCGCTACCAGTGCACGACCCCCTGCACAGCGACCACTTGGAACACCCGCCCCCTCGTCGCGCAGCTCCTCGCCGCGTACGACCCGGCCACCGGAACCGTGACCGGTCCCCTGCCCAGCTGCCCGAACTGCGGCGGCGAGGTCGAGATCAACGTCCGTATCGGCCCCGAGTTCGTCGATGACCCCTATCTCCCCGCGGGCCGCCGCCTCCAGGACTGGCTGGGATCCACCGCCGACACCCGGCTGCTCATCCTCGAATTCGGTGCCGGATTCAACACCCCCGGCGTCATCCGATGGCCGGGTGAACACCTCACCCGGCAGATCCCCCACGCTCGCCTCGTACGCGTCAACCCCACCCACCCCGAAACCCCCACCGACCTCGCCGGCCGGACCCTGTCTGTCCCCGTCGGCGCCGACCGCCTGCTCAACGCACTCACCGTGCCGCACCCGGCACCCGACCCCACGGTGGCATCATGAGCGACCCGGAGAAGAACAAGGCCACGGCTCAGGCGTTCTACGACCTGATGTTCAACCAGTGCCGCCCCGCGGAGGCCGTCGACCGATACGCGGGCGACACCTACGTTCAGCACAATCCGCATGTCGGCGACGGCAAGCAGGCGTTCGTCGACTACTTCGAGCGCATGGCCGCCGAGTACCCGGGCAAGCGAGTGGAGGTCAAGCGCGCCTTCGCCGAAGGCGACCACGTGATCCTGCACTGCCACCAGACCTGGCCTGCCGAGGAATACGCAGGCATCGACATCTTCCGTTTCGACGCGGACGGCAGGATCGTCGAACACTGGGACGTCCTCCAGGTGATCCCGCCCACCTCCGAGAACGACAACACCATGTTCTGACCCAGCACGAGCCTCCGGCGCCGCTGCCGACTGCGATACCGACGCACCTGGCTCATGTCCTCCCCCGCCGATCCCGTTGGCACACCAAAGGCCAACGGGATCGGCGGGCGGGTCAGTGCCGGGCGAACTGGACCCGCGTGGGCTGCACGGTTTCAGGCCGCAGCGCGATCCCGTTGACGGTCAGTTGTTCTCCGTAGATGTCCGTGAGCCTGATCGCGCCGCCGCACCCGCTGCCGTCGGGGGAGAGGAAGTAGTTGTAGTCGGTGCGGGCCAGTTGGCGCCAGCCTCCACCGGTGCGGACCTCCAGCCGAGCAAGCGGGTTGCGGTGGCCGATTGCCTGGATGCCGCACCAGTAGGGGCTGGATCCGTTCTTGTAGCGGATCGATATCGTGCCCGCCGTGTCGGGGCTCAACAGGCTCCAGGTGATCGCGATCCGGCCCGTCGAGGGAGTGGCCAGTTTGGCGAAGGCCTGTTCGCTGAGGTCGAGTTGACCGGGCGCACAGGGCAGCGGACATTCGTTGGTGATCCGGACCGTGACGGAGGCACCGCTTGCCACCCGAACGAACACGTATGCCCCGCAGGCTCTGGAAGCCTCGTAGTCGGTGGTGTTCATCGCCGCGATCATCATGTCGCCGCTCGGCCCGTACGAGCAGGCGCCGTCCCCTACCCCGGCTTTGTAGACAGTGGCGACTCCCTGGTATGTGGTCTTGGGCCGGATTCGCCCGGCCAGGGACGGCGTGGCGGGACTCGTCCGCGGCCGAGCCGATGACCGCGCCGTCGGTGCGGTCGCAGAGGTCGTCGGCGTGGCCGCGGAGCTCGTTGGAACGCTCGGGGAGGCGGCGGACGGGGAGGGCGTGGATGGCTTCTGCCCTGGCGACGTCGGCGGGACGGTCCCCTTGTACTCGGCGACGGGCGTGGCCGGGGCATGCCCCTCATCGGCCTTGTGGTCGGGTTTCATGGCCACGACCAGGCAGACCAGAAGTCCTGCGGCGATCAGCACCGCGGTAGAGCCCATCATCAGTGCACGTCGGCGTCTGCGCTGCCGCGCGGCCTGTCTCTTTCCCTGCATGTCCATCCGTTCGGAAGTGCGAGCCAATGTTCTGCTGCTCAGTAGCCGCGCGAGGCGAAAAGGTTGCCGTCGATCTTCCATCGAGTTGGGTCCTGGAAGATCGACAGCCAGCGCACGAAGCTCGCGAGGCCGGGCGGCCCAAGGAAATCGGCAGAGCGGCCGACGTCGACGCGGAGGGCCTCCGTGTCGGATCAGTCATCTCAGCAGTCGACGAGCCTGCGAAGGAGTTCCAGACCCGGCTGCCAATCACCCACATCGCTGACGGAATTGATGTGGCCGTGGCTTGCGATGAGATGCCATTGCACCTGCCACTCGCGCGCGAAAGCGGCGGACGTCGTCGGGTCGCAGTAGGGGTCGTCGTCGCTGGCCACCACCAGGCTCGGGCACAACAAAGGGCGAACGGACAGGCCCAGGAACGACGATGCGGCCTCACGTGGGAACGCCGGCCCCTGGGGATCGGGAGGCGCGACCAGGAACGCGGCCACCGTGCCCGGTCGCGCCTGATCGAGCCAGTGCGCTGCTGCCCAGCAGCCCAGGCTGTGAGCCACCAACACCACCTGGGGGTCGCGCCGGGAAGCGATCTCGTAGGCAGCCTGGACAGCGGCAACCCAGTCCGGCAGGTCCGGCCTGCTCCACGAGGCCGGTGCGATCCGGACCGCTGAGGCCCCCCATCGCTTCTCCCAGAAGCTCTGCCAGTGCCGCTCATCCGAACCGTCGATCCCAGGGATGATGACGTACGCGACCATCGCCCACCGTCCTTCCAGTCGTGGCCCTCGTACATCGCGGGGGCGCTCTGGGGCGATTCTCGATGGATCAGCAGCAACGGTCTGGCTCAGCAAGCGATTTCAAAGAAGGTGGGGGTGACAACGATGGAATCACTCGACGAGATCGACCGTGCCATCTTGGAACTGCTCCAGACCGACGGCCGGCTCACCGGAGCCGAGGTCGGACGCCGAGTCGGGCTGTCCCAACCGGCAGCCAGCGCCCGCATCCAACGCCTGGAGAAGAACGGGATCATCACCAGCTACCGCGCCGTCATCGCCCCAGCCTCGGTCGGACTGAACATCCACGCCATCGTCCGGCTGCGCACCACCCACGCGCAGCTGTCCCAGGCACTCACCCTTGCCGCCCGGACTCCCGAGGTCATCTCGATCCTCCGCGTGACCGGCGAAGACTGCCTGCTGCTCGACGTGCACTGTTCCCACGCCGAACGCCTTGAACAGGTCGTGGACTCCCTCGCCCGATACGGACCGGTCACCACCTCACTCGTCCTGCGCAGCTACCCGCCCAAGTCGTTGCCAACGACACCGTCGACAACGTCCTGACCCACAGCACTCGGCCCGCCCTCCCCTTACCCGAAGACCCTCCGCTGAATTTCCCGACGGTAGTCCTCAAGCGTCCTGTCGAGGTGCAGGGCGGTGGCCTGGGCCGCGGCTTCCGGCCGACCGTCTCGTACGGCTTCGTAGATGGCGGCGTGCTCCTCGACGGCAGCCGCGGAATGAGCACTGAGCGTGTCGTGTATACCGATGGCACTGGACTGCCTCTGCAGCCGACGTGCGTCGCGCACGGCGTCGACCAGGAAGCTGTTGTGGGAGGCTGCCGCGACTGCGGCATGGAAGTCGTCGTCGGCCTGGTTGAACACCTCGACCTGCCCTTGGACGAATCCGTGACGGCACGTCTCCACGGCCACTTCCATCGCCCGGAGTTCGGCAGGGGTTGCGCTTGTCGCCGCGATGCCGGCGGCTGCCATCTCCTGGATCCTGCGGAACTCGAACAGCATGAAGATGTGGTCCAGGTCGGTAGGCCGGAAGAACCCGCCCCAGCGACTGGCACTGAGCATGCCTTCATCGTCCGAGACGAAGAGGCCACGGCCCTTGTGCGCTCGGATCCGACCGAGGGCGGAAAGGATCTTGACGGCTTCGCGCACCACCGCCCTGCTGGTGCCCAGCCGCCCGGCCAGATCATTCTCCGTCGGCAGCCGGTCACCGGGGACCAGACGTGACTCGGCGATGAACTCCAGGATCCGCTCCGCGACGAGTTCATAGCCGGGACGGTAGTCGCGCCCCGCGTCCGCCCCTCCGCCCGAGGCCGTCACCCCGTTGGACCCCGACGAGGTCCCGGTCGCGGACGTGTCGTTCATCTGTCTTACCCCCATCACTGGTCTCACAGAGCGAGCCCATCCCTTCGTAGTCACTCTACTGAACGCCGCATCCCGTCAAATGAATCGTACTTATCTTGGGGCACCCAGGGCAACCGTAGGGCGATTCCGGCTCCCAATCCGGCATATACTTGACTATTTAGTACAGGTCTACGGGCCACATAGCCAGAGAATCCAACTTTGTGACTGCACATCTCCTTGACCAACGCCCATATAAGGCGCCTAATTTCGGAGCGGCGACCCGTCGCAACCGTCCGCGAAGCCTCTCGTGCGACGTCGTCGCTCGCGCGCCACCACGTTCACCCCTGCCGTTCCCTCCCGACGCCGGCCACGTAATGGAGTCACTCATGACCGCGATGAAGCAGTCTGTTGTCCGAAGCAGAGCGCTGGCCAAACGGCGATCGGTTCTCCTCGCGGGGTGCGTGGCAGCCGTGGTCGCGACCGCCACCGCCTGCGGTGGCGGCGCCACGAACACCAACAGCAAGGACGGCTTCAACCAGGTGCCCCAGAAGAACGGGGCCCTGACCGTGTGGGTGGACTCGACCCGGCTGGCGGCCGCGAAGCTGTACCAGAAGCTCCACCCGGACGTGAAGCTGAACATCGTCACCTACGACGGCGACGCCAACGGATCGAACTACCTGCAGACGAAGGTGCAGCTCTTCAACCGCACCGGCAAGGGCTGGCCGGACGTCGTCTTCAGCTCGCAGAACAACGAGGTGACCTGGGCGGTCGACGCCAACTTCGCGGCCCCCCTGAACAAGGGTCTCGTCCCGGCGGAAACCCTCGGGAAGTTCGCCGAGGGCGCCAACGACGTCTGCACGGTGGGCGGCACGGCCTACTGCTTGCGCAACGACCTCTCTCAGGCCGTTCTCTGGTACAACGCGCCGCTGATGAAGGAGTTCGGCTACACGGTGCCGACGACCTGGGAGGAGTACCAGCAGCTCGGCGAGAAGGTGGCCACCGAACACCCCGGGTACCTGGTGGGCGACGCCGGCGACTCCTTCACTCCGGAGATCTACCTGTGGGCCGGCAAGTGCGGCGCCAACCACATCACCGGCGCCAAGTCCGTCTCCGTGAACACCACCAGCGCCGAGTGCACGAAGATGGCCGAGCTCATGGACGTACTGATCAAGAAGAAGTCCATGTCCATCAGCGGGGTCTTCAGCACCGACTTCGGCAAGAACAAGGCCGACAAGGTGCTGATGATGCCCGGCCCCTCCTGGTACGGCGGCGCGCTGTTCAAGGGAACCTTCAAGACGCCGGCCAAGCAGATCGCGGCGGCGCCCATACCCCAGTGGAGCGGTGAGGCCTCGCCGTCCACCGGCAACGTGGGCGGTGGTACCTGGCTGCTGTCCCAGCACTCCGAACACGTCAAGGCAGCCACCGACTTCATCACCTGGGTCACGACGAGCGACGCCTACCAGGGCAAGGTCGCACCCGGCTTCCCCGCCTACGCCCCTGCGGCGGAAACCTGGTTGAAGCAGCAGAACGCCTCCGGCTACTTCGCGGGGGACATCAACGTGCTGAAGGACGCCTCCACTCAGGTCTGGCCGGGCTGGGGCTCAGGTCAGTTCAGCCAGGAAGCGATCTGGGCCGCGACGGTCAAGCCCGGTCTGACGCAGGGCAAGACCATCGTCTCGCTGCTGCCCGCCTGGCAGGACTCCATCGTCAAGTACGCACAGTCCAACGGATACAAGGTCTCCCAGTGACCGTGACCCACTCCCCCGTCAGCTCTGTCCGTCGACGTTCCCAGGGCGCCCGGCGGCAGAGGCGGGCGGGTACCGCGTTCGTCGCCGCCTACGTCGTGCTGCTGATCGCGTTCGGTGTCGTCCCGACCGCCTATGCCGTCTACTTCGCCTTCAGCAACGCCCAGGGCGCATTCACCGGCTTCGACAACTTCGTCACCACGATGCAGGACTTCCGGTTCGTGCCGGCTCTCGGGCACGTCGGGCTCTACCTGCTGTTCTGGCTCGTCTCGCTCGTGGTGATCGTGGTCGGCCTGGCGTTGATGCTGCACCGGCTCGCCTCCGGCGGCGCCGGAAAGGCTCTGAGGTTCCTCTTCTACATCCCCGGTGCCCTCGCGGGTGCCGCGAGCGTGCTGGTGTGGCTCTTCGTGCTCGACCCCACAGTGAGCCCGGTGAGTTCCCTCCTGGGCGCCCTCGGATACAACACGTTCGGCGAGGTCATCGCCCCCGGCCACCTGCCTCTGCTGTTCACGATCATCGCGTTCTGGACCGGCGCGGGCGGCTGGATCGTCGTCATCTACGGAGCGCTCAACAACATCCCCAAGGACGTGATGGAGGCCGCCCGCATCGACGGGGCGGGTGCCTGGCAGACCGCCTGGCGGGTGCAGATCCCCATGCTGCGCAAATGGATCGTCTACATGGTGATCCTCGCCTTCGCCGGCGGCGCCCAGCTCTTCGTGGAGCCACAGCTGCTGTCCCTGGCCAGCGTGGGAGTGGCGGGACGCGACTACTCGCTCAACCAGCTCTCCTACGACTTCGCCTTCCAGATGAACAACATCAACGGGGCCGCCGCAGTCTCCGTCGAACTCCTGGTCGTCAGTCTGTCGGCCGCCGCCCTCTTCGTCGCACGGTCGGGATTCTTCGATGCCGAGTGAAACCCCCACGCACCCCGGTGTACGTCCACGTCCCGAAGAGGTCAGCGTGAGCCCGAGCCCCGTCCCGCGCAGGCCGTCCCGCACCCGACGCCCTCCCGCCCGACGCTACGCGTCCCGGGTGCTGGTGACCGTTGTACTGGCCGCGTTCACGGTGTTCTTCGTACTGCCCGTGCTCTGGCTCGTGCTCGCCGCCACCAAGACGGACCACCAGCTCGTGCACGGCAACCCGCTCTCCTTCGGCTCCTGGCACGCGCTCAGGGCCAACTGGGACGCGCTGACCGCCTTCCAGGACAACGCGATCCTGCTGTGGCTGCGCAACTCGGCGCTCTACGCCGGAATTTCCCTGGTCATCACGCTATGCGTCGCCGTGCCTGCCGGTTACGCGCTGGCGATGACGGAGTTCCGCGGACGTCGCGCCCTCCTCGTCGCCACGCTGATCGTGATGCTGATGCCGAACGCGACGCTGGTGGTCCCCCTGTTCCTGGAGCTCAACGCCGTGCATCTGATCGGCACGATGTGGTCGATCATCCTGCCGTACTCGTTCTACCCGTTCGGGGTGTATCTGACGTACATCTACTTCACCACCGCCGTGCCCCGGGATCTGCTGGCGGCCGCCCGCATCGACGGCTGCACGGAGTTCGGGGTCTTCCGGCACATCGCCCTTCCCCTCGCATCGCCGGTCATCGCACTCGTCGGCTTCTTCAGCTTCGTGGCCAACTGGACCAACTACTTCCTGCCGTACGTGATGCTGCCCGAGAGCGACCAGATGCCGGTGCAGGTGGGCGTCGGCACCCTGCTCAGCAGCGTGCCCTCCTTCAACCCGACGGTCGGATCCCTCGCCATCGAGCGGCCCCAACTCGCCCTGGCCACCTTGGTGGCGATCACTCCGGTCCTGGTCGTGTTCCTCTTCTCGCAGCGCTTCCTGGTCGCCGGAATGCTCGCCGGCGCCACCAAGGAATGAAGCCGCGGACCGTCGTCCCGGCAGCCTCCGCGCGCTTCCACTGACTTCCTCCCGAACGGAGACGTTCCCATGCCCTTCAGTCCTGCCGATCGCTCTGCCGGCGAGGACACCGCCTCCCCTGACGGCCCGGTGTCCTCTGCCGGAGTGCGAGCCAGTGTGCCCTTGCTCGAACCTCCCGGCTGGGCGCTGGCACAGCGCGCGCTGTTCGACCTGCTCGACCACGCCTGGCGCCGTTTCGAGCGGGACTTCACCGGCCCGGACGGGAGCCTGAACTACAACGGACGGCTCACCACCCGTGACGGCGTCGACGACTTCTACGAGGCGTTCTTCAACTGGCCCCAGCTGTATCTGCTCGGCGGCGCGGACGACCTGCTGCCCGCCGGCGAGAGGCACTGGGAGGGCGTCACCCGGCAGCTGACCGAACTGGGCATGCTCAAGGACGAGTTCGAGCGCGGCTACGACTGGTTCCACCAGGGTGAGAGCCTGCTGCTGCTGTACTTCCTGTGCATGGCGGCCCCCGAGCGCTGGTCACAGCGCGCCGTGCGGTTCGCCGAGCTGTACGTCGATCCGACGAAGGGCAATTACGACCCCGACCACCGCATCATCCGGCGCCCGCACAACGGCAGCGACCCGGAACGGCGCGGTCTGTCCGAGACCGACTCCTACCCCTGGCTGCCCAAGGAAGCCGAGCTGTACGGCTTTCCGCTCGACTGGATCCAGCCGGCCGACACCCCCGTACCCCCGCTGTCCGCAGACCCACGCCTCGGTAGCCAGATGCGCGAGCGCATGGGCAGCGGCGACACCGCGGTCAACCTCGCCGCGGCCGGACTGATCCTCAACGCCTGGATCCTGTCCGGCGAGGCACGCTACCGCGACTGGATCGTCGAGTACGTCGGCGCATGGCGTGAGCGCACGAAGGCCAACGGCGACGTGATCCCCGACAACGTCGGCCCGGACGGCGTCGTCGGCGGCCTCCTCGAAGGTCGCTGGTACGGCGGGCACTACGGCTGGTCCTGGCCGCACGGCTGGCACAGCGTGGGCCATGCGGCATGCGTGGCGGCACTCGCGGCGGCGACGGTCACCGGAGACGACGACTACCTCTCCATGGTCACGACCAGCCTCGACACTCTCCTCGGTCACGGCAAGGTGATGCCCTTCACCGAAGCCGATTCCAGCCTTCCCGCCAAGTGGCTCGCCCAACTCGGTCCGGGCATCCACACGCCCACCCTGCACATCCCCTTCCGCCACAACGACTCCGGATGGTTCGACCACAATCCCGTCACCCCCGCCGTGCCGGTGGCGCTGTGGCATCACACGGCCGCTCCCGCCGACCGGGCCCGGCTGGAAGGGCTGCGCGATACCAGCGGATTCGACTGGCGCAGCGTGCGGGCCTTCCGGGCCAAGGAGGAGTCCGGGCATGAGGAGGCGTGGTTCGCCTTCCTCGCCGGCGACGATCCCGGCTACCCCGAACGGATCCTCGCCGCCGCCCAGGCGCAGGTCCGCCACCGCCTCGCCCGCATGGACCGCTACCGCGATCTTGAAGTGGCCGAGGAGGACATCCACGTGTGGCAGCAGTCGAACCCTGTGGTCACCGAGGCGCTCGTACAGCTGACATGGGGCGGCCCCCAGGTCCTCTACAACGGTGGTCTGCAGCAGGCGCGGGTGCGCTACTACGACGGCGAGGCGCGCCGTGCGGGACTGCCGCCCGAGGTGGCGGCCCTGGTGACCTCGATCGCCCCTGAGGCGACCGTCGTCGAGTTGGTCAACCTCTCCGCCGACCGCGCTCGGACGGTCGTCGTCCAGGCAGGCGCCTTCGCCGAACACACGATCGCCTCGGTGCGCCACACGACATGCGAGGACGACTCGTGGGTCGGGGACATGTACGACTACGGCCACGGGGAGCCGACCGTCACCGAGACGGAAGCGCCCGTCGGCAGCAACCTGCTCACCGTCGTACTGCCCGCCTCCACCCGCATACGGCTCACGCTCCGGCTGAACCTGCGTACACGGACACCCAGCTACCGCACGCCGTTCCCGGCGGATGCCCCCGTGGGGCCCGGCGCCGGCCTTCTCGGCGGGGAGGTCGCAGAGTGAAGCGAGTCGCCCAGACCATCAGGCTCCGCCCGGAACGACGCGAGGAGTACCTCGCCCTGCACGCCGCCGTCTGGCCCGCCGTCGAAGCCGCGCTGCACCGCGCCCACGTGCGCAATTACAGCATCTTCCGCCACAACGACGTCCTCTTCGCCTACTTCGAGTACGACGGCGAGGACTTCGAGGCCGACATGGCGGCGATCGCGACCGACCCGATGACCAAACGGTGGTGGAAGCTCACCGATCCATGTCAGGACCCATGGCCGGACCGGGGCACCGGAGGCCAGTGGACGGACCTCCCCGAGATCTGGCATCTCGGCGACCCGGGCACCAACAGCCCCTCCTAGAACGCAGGGTGCGTACGGGGCTCCCGGCGACGCGCACGCAACGAGGTAAGGAGAACAACAGCATGAGACCCGCACGGCTCATCGTCGGACTACTGCAGACGCTGCTGCTGGCAACAGCCGTCGTCCTGCCCGCACAGGCGGCGCACGCGGCAGACACCAGCTTGTACGTGGACCCTACCAACGGCAGTGACAGCAACTCGGGAACCAGCACGTCAGCCGCCTTCAAAACGATCGCCAAGGCACGCGACGCGGTCCGCACGATGAACTCGGCCATGTCCGCAGACATCGTCGTGAATCTGCGCGGGGGCACATACCCCCTCACCAGCCCGGTCGACTTCACCACCGCCGACTCGGGAACCAACGGCCACAACGTCATCTACAAGGCGTACGGCTCGGAGACCCCGGTCGTCTCCAGCGCCAAGACCATCACCGGCTGGACCTCGGCCGGCAACGGCCAGTACAAGGCATCGGTCGGCACCCTCGATTTCCGGCAGCTGTACGTCAACGGCGTGCGGGCCACGCGCGCCCGCTACCCGGACGTCGGCTCCAACTTCCAACTGCAGGACAGCGACAAGACGGCCCAGGTACTGAAGGTCCTCAGCTCCCAGATGGCGAACTGGGACCACTTCAGCCGCGTCGAAATGGTGCTGCAACTCCAGTGGGCCGAGAACTACCTGCGGCTGAAGTCGTACACCACCAGTGGCGGCCTGGCGAGCATCTCGATCCAGGACCACGAGGCCGGCATCCTCTTCAAGCGCCCGTATCCGCTGCTGTCCAACGGCTCTCCGCTGCACTTCGAGAACGCCCACGAGTTCCTCACCGAGCCCGGCGAGTTCTACCTCGACAAGGACGCGCAGACGCTCTACTACCTCCCTCGGCCGGGAGAGACCATGACGTCCGCCACCGTGCAGGTCCCGACCCTGGAGACCCTCTTCGACATCAAGGGAGACAGCCTCGGCTCTCCCGTCCACAACCTGCAGTTCTCGGGCGTCACCTTCACCCAGACCAACTGGACGGAGGCGAGCGGCAACGGCCTGCTCAACGCTCAGGGCGGCAACTACAACATCTCCGCCGACCCCAGCAACAAGCAGTACGTCAACCGGCCGCCGGCCGGGGTCCACGCCGCGAACGCCGACAACCTGTCCTTCACCGGCAACACCTTCACCCAGATGGGCTCGACCGCCCTGGACCTGCACCACGGCGTCCACAACTCCGCAGTCACCGGCAACGTCGTCCAGGACATCGCCGGCAACGGGATCATGGTGGGCAAGTTCTCGGATCCCGACGTCGAGTACCACACCGTGTACAACCCGCCCACTTCACCCGCGGGTGAGGACGCACGCGAGGTCGTCAGCGGTGTCACGGTCACCAACAACCTGATCAACCGCACCGGTCAGGACTATCTCGGCACCGCCGGCATCAACGCGGGCTTCGTGCACGGCACCACCATCGACCACAACGACATCTCCGACTCCCCCTGGGCCGGGATCTCCCTGGGATGGGGCTGGCAGTCGGCTGCCAACGCGGAGGGCGACAACTCCGTCAGCTACAACCGCATCGGCAACGTCGTGAACCAACTGTGCGACACGGCAGGCATCTACCACCTCTCCAACGACCCCGGGACTGTGATCAACAACAACTACATCCACGATGTGGTCCGTACGCCCACCGCGTGTTCCTCGGGCGCAGGCGGCATCTACCTCGACGAGGGCTCCAGCAACATGACGGTGGCGAACAACGTCCTGTCGCACACCGACAACTTCGTCATCCGGAACGCCAACGGCCCCAACATCGCTCTCTCCAACAACACGACCACCGGAACCGATGTGATGCAGGCCTCGGGTCTTCAGCCGGCCTACCGAGGACTGCCGGCCAGGATCAATCTCGCCTACGGCAGGACGGCCACCGCGTCCTCCGTCTACAGCTCCAACTGGGCACCGGCCAAGGCCAATGACAACGACCCGACGACCGGTTGGTCCCCCACCGGGAGCGACACCTCGGCCTGGTGGCAGGTCGACCTCGGCAGTGCGTACGCACTCGGTCAGTTCTCGTTCACCACCCGCCAGGACATCGACCAGCCCGAGACCCGCAGCAACTTCGAGATCCGTGGCTCCAACGACCCCACGTTCGCCGACTACACGGTGCTGGGACGCCAAGACGCCACGGTCCTCCCCTACAACGCGACGCTGACGGCCAAGATCGACGCACGACAGAAGTTCCGGTACGTGCGAGTCGCCAAAACCGACGGCGGCTACTTCTACCTCGGCGACTTCAGCGTGCAGCAAGCCGGCGGCTCGCTGGAGAGCTCGCCCACCACGCCGTCCTTCAACGCGTCGACGTACTACACGATCAAGAACGTCAACAGCGGCCTGCTGGCCGATGTCTACCAAGGTTCGACCGCGGACAACGCGAGCGTGATCCAGTGGCAGAGCAACTCGGGCGCCAACCAGCAGTGGAACATCGTGCGGGTCAGCGGCAACCTCTACAAGATCGTCAACCGTAACAGTGGCAAAGTCCTCGACCTCTCCAACAGCTCCCACGCCAAGGGTGCGGCTCTGGTCCAGAGGACCTACAACGGCGGCAACAACCAGCTCTGGTACTTCGAACCGACCAGCAGCGGATACGTCGTCCGCAACTTCGAGAGCCGGCAGGCCCTGGAGGTTCCTGGCAACTCGACCACCGGAGGAACCGCCCTCGACCAGTGGGCACCGCTGAACCAGACCAACCAGCTCTGGACCATCCAGTGACGCCCTTCGCGTGACCACGCCGGGACCGCTGCGGTCGGCACACATCGGCCGCCGATCGCAGCGGTTTCCCGTACCCGGCACGCTCCTGCCGCACCCCGTCCGCTGTGTGCCGAAGCGGCACCCGCCGTCGGTCACCGCCATCTGGAGATCCCGTGCCCGAACTCGATCCCTCGCTCCTCGTTGACGCCCATCACCATCTCTGGGATCTCGATCGGCGACCGCAGCCTTGGCTTGAGGAGGCCACGCTCAACCCGATCCGCCGCAGTTTCACCCTCGACGACCTGCGCGGGCAGGCGACCCGGTCCATCGCCGGGCACAGCCTGGGGGCCACCGTCCTCGTGCAGTGCCTGGCCTCCGTGGCGGAGACCGAGGAGTTGCTCGCGCTCGCCGAGGAGGACTCGCTCGTCGGTGCCGTCGTCGGCTGGGCGGACCTCGCCTCTCCGGCGATCGGCGACACACTCGACGCGCTGCTCGCCGGACCGGGGGGCACGTACCTGCGCTCCTTGCGGCACCTCGTGCAGGCGGAGATCGATCCGTGCTGGCTGCACCGTCCTGACGTGATCTGGGGGCTACGCGCGGTGTGCGAGCGCGGCCTCGCCTACGACCTGCTGGTAAGGCCCCACCAGCTGCCGTCGGCCGTCCGCCTCGCTGAACGCCATCCGGAACTGCGGCTGGTGCTGGACCACGCGGGTAAACCGCCCATCGCCGACGGCGATCTCGCCGACTGGGAGAAAGAAGTGCTGCGGCTCGCGGCCCACCCTCAGGTGTCCTGCAAGGTGTCTGGGCTCGTCACCGAGGCCGAACGTGACACCTGGACGCCCGAAGCGATACGGCCCGTGTGGGACATCCTGCTGTCCGCCTTCGGCCCGGAGCGCCTGATGTTCGGTTCGGACTGGCCACTGTGCGTCCTCGCGGGCGGCTGGAACCGCTGGGCGGGTGCGGTCGAAGAGCTCCTTGCGAGCTGCTCCGCCACAGAGACCGCGGCGATCCTCGCCGGGACTGCCACGGACTTCTATCAGGTCCAACCTGCTGTGAAGGAGTCACGCTTGTGACGGAGAGATCCTCCAGGACCCCGGCGTACGGCCGTTGGGGAGCGTGACACCTCAACAGCATGGCTTTTCGAGGCCGTTTACTCGGCTGTGGACCGTGGGCGACGACTTGTGGATGCTGATCGATCCGCTGCTGTCGCCGTGGCCGGAGGGGCCTGCGGGGCCCAGTCCGGTGGCGGACCGGCTGTAGCGCTGTCCCGTCATCCGCCGGGCTTCGTCAGTGATGTCACCCGGTCGGCGTTGTCCCGTTGCCGAGGAGTTGGGCCGGATCGCATGACCCGGGGACGGATGGGTCCCGGGGCCTTCCTGTCTGCGGTTTTGGGCCCCGATCGGCGCGGAGGGTTGCCGCATTGGTCGGTTACGGGCGGGTCATTTCCCGATGCCGTGGGCGAGGGTGCCCAGGGAGTGTGCGAGCCACAGGGACAGGTCACTGGTCGGAGCCTTCGCGGCTCGCTCGCCCAGGTGGTCGTGCAGACCGTACGGCCGTCCTCGACAGCGGGCTGTCACGGCTGAAGTGGCGCGGCCGGAGCGCCGTCTTCACTCTCATCCTGCTGCTGATGTTGGTTCCGTTCGAGTCGGTGGCCGTCCTGCTCTTCTACATGTTCGCCATCATCGTCCCGATGTCGAAGCCGGCCTTCGCCTCGGACAGATAGAGGTAGAAGGCCACGACGCGGCTGCGCTTCTCGGTGCAGCGCCGCAGCTTCCCGAAGCCGTTCACCCATGCGTGGCTTCCGCTCCACCACCCACCGCTTGCCGGCCTGGATCGGGGCGGGGACGCCCTTTCGGGCGATCTCGCCGGTCAAGCCCAACTCCCTGAGCGTACGGGCAGTGGGGAGTCGCGGCGGTTGGCTCCGGCCGAGACGATGCCGAGCGGGACGCCGGTGGCCTCGGTGGTTACCGAGCGCTTCAGGCCCTGTTTGTCCCGGTCCACCGGGGAGCGCCCTGCGGCCTCGGCCAGGGGAGCCGGAGGCCCGGCCGGGCCGGACACAGGGAGTCGGAGTCCGGCCCGGCCACGCCGGTGTCAGGGGTCAGGATGCGCGGCGGAATTCCTCCACACCGGCCCAGTCGCCGTGCAGGGCGTTTTTCATCCGGAACGGCAGGCGCGCGCTGGCGACCGGCCCGGCGGTGATGTCCGCGGTGTCGAGGACGACCAGGTCACTACGGACTTCGTCGAGGCGGTTGACCAGGCCGATGAGGTAGCCGTCACCCTCCGGGGCGCCCGCCCCGCGCGGCACGAACACCGGCTCCTGGACGGTGGCCGAGGGGCCGGGTGCCCAGGAGGAGCGAACGGTGCCACTGTGCGCGTCGACGTGCAGGAACCGGTTGTACATCATGTTGGCCGGCTTCGCGGGCACGCGGGAGAGGTCCAGCAGCGCCGGGTCGATGTCCATGAGGAACACGTGCCGGTATGCCCCCGACACGTAGCGTTCGTCGACGGCCGGGAACTCCGCCATCGTCGGCAGCAACACCTCACCCTGGGCACGCAGGTCGGCGCGACGTGGGTCGAGTTCGACCCGCATGACCGCGCCCTTCAGCTCACCGGGCGCCGACGAGCGCCCCTCGGCGTCGGGGAAGAAACCGAACACATTGCCGTCGGTGAGCGGGACGTCGTAGTAGATCTTGCCCCGGTCCTCGAAGGCGTTGAGGGTGTGCCCGACGAACGCGTTCGGTCCGCTGAACCAACGGACGTCCTCAGGCCCGCCGAAGCGCGGGATGACGCCGTAGACCACGTCCAGGCCGGGCTCCCACTGCCAGTGCAGTCCCCCCGCCCTCATCCGCTCCGCGTCACTCGTGAACGGGGCCACCGGGAAGATCACATAGTTCTCGGTGATGGCCATGTCGTGGACCATGCCGGGATACGGCTGCTTGAACCACGTCTCGTGCTTGACCTTGCCCGCCGGGTCGATCACGTAGTAGGCGATGTCGTCCGTCGCCTCGCCCTTGGCCTCGTAGCCGAAGCAGTACATGTCGCCGGTCTCGGGATCGAATTTCGGGTGAGCGGTGAACGTACGGCTGCTGACCTGTCCGGCGAAGTCGGACGCGCCGATCGTCTCCAGCGTCAGCGGGTCCAAGGCGATCGGCAGGCTGTCCTCTTTGAGCGCCCACAGCAGACCGTTATGCATGACCACGTTGGTGTTGCCGGTGGACCGGCTCAGGCCCGCCACGCTCGGATCATCGGTGTAGGGGTTGCGGTACAGACCGAACAGGGACTGACGTGCCTCACGCTCCCGGAGATAGCGAGGGGTCTGCACGTAGCGCATCTTGAAGTCGATGTGACCGTTCTGGATGCGGAACGCACTGACACTGCCGTCCCCGTTGATGAAGATGTCGTCGCCCATCATCGGCGGGTACTGCGGATCCGGTGCCACGCGGAAGAACGAGCCGTCCAGATCGGCCGGCACCTCGCCCTCGATCTCCAGGTCGTAGATGTCGCCTTCGAAACGCTGGGGCGCCTCCCAGCCGGACATCTGCGGGCTGCGGGGGAACGGCTTGGTCATGATGGCTCTCCTGTCGTCAGAGGGGCGTTACGTTCAGTACAGGCGACGCCCCGGTCGGCTTTCTTGCCGCCGGACGACAGAAAACCGGGCAGACGTTGGCGCCCGGCACGATGCCGCTGCGCGCCGGGCGGCCCGAAGATGGACTGTGGCAGGTGCAGCACCGACGAGAGGCACGAGGCCACCGTGGCGAACGACTGGATCCTGGCACTGAACCCGCGCAAGACCCCTCCGCCCACCCCCTGCTGCTCGGCGGCCACCCTCGCGGCGGCACGGGCCGAGCTGGGCAGCGGGCCCGTGGCCTGGGCGATCGAGGTCGCGGCACACGCCACGGACAAGGTTGAGGAGATGCTGGACGCCACGCACGCGCTGGACCGCCTCCACGACCATGGACAGCGGCTGCGCCGGGCGGCCGAGTCGTGCGCGCTGTCCGTCGTGCGCGGACTCCGCCAGGGCCTGCCCGCCGACGAGGTCACGGTGCCGACCGAGGCCGTGCAGGGCCTCCGCGACATCGTGCGCTTCGACATCCCGCTGGACCAAGTGCTCCGCGCCATGTGGATCTCCCACGTCCACATCTACGAGTCGCTGCTGGCCGAACTCGAAGGGGCCCTCGAACCGGCTCACTGGCCCGGCACAGTCCGCCAGGTGAGCGATCTGGCCTTCGCCTACGTCGACGTCTTCGCCCAGCATGCCGCCCAGGAATACGAGGCGGAGCGGGAACGCTGGCTCGGCAGCGTCGCCGCGGTCCGCCGCCGGGTGATCGACGAGATCCTCGCCGGTCACCCGGTGGGTCTCGCGGAAGCAGAGGGAATCCTCACGGTCCGCCTGGCACAGCACCACGTCGCCGCGATCCTCTGGACACACGAGACCGGAACCACGGACGCCTCCGTGACCGTCGACCGACTGCGCCGAGCAGCCACCGAGCTGGCCCGGACCCTGCAGGCGCCGGCCCTTCTGGCGGTGCCCGGCGAGGAGGCCGCGCTCTGGGTGTGGTGGTGCTGGAAGGAACCGCCGCCGGCCGACATCACCGGTCACCTGCGGGAGGCGCTGCCGGCGGACCTGCGTATGGCCCTGGGGCCCGGCGACCGTGGCCTGGAAGGGTTTCGCCGCAGCCATCTGCGGGCCAGAGAAGCCGAGCGCATCGCCCGCTCCGACGGCACACAACGACTGTGCGACTACTCCGAGGTCGCGGTGGTCTCGCTGCTCACCGCCAACCGGGAACAAGCCCGCTGGTTCGTCGAGGACACCCTCGGCGGTCTCGGCGAGGCCGGCGCGAAAGCGGCCGACCTACGCGAGACGCTCCGCCTGTACCTGGCCCACGGCCGCAGCCGCATGGCAGCCGCCGAACGTCTGCACATCGCCGCCACCACCGTCGCCTACCGCGTCAAACGAGCCGAGGCACTCTTGGGCCGCGCCCTCGACGATGACGAACTCCACCTGAGAATCGCCCTGGAGATCAACAGCCACGCACCCAGGTGACCGCTCAGACGCAGGGCGGGACCAGGGCGTGTGAAGCGACGCCGAGCAGTGAGAACCACCGAGAAGTGCCCATCCGCGGGTGCCGATGCCAAGGCTGAGTCTCTGTCGACCTGCTGGCCCGGCACGGAGGTCATGTGACCGCTACGGGCGGTCACTCACCATTCCGACAGGCCGCTACAGCCCTGTCCAGGGTCTGGTGGTCGGCCCAGTTTCCGTGGAAGCCGAACGGGACCCGGCTGGGGAGCTTGACCCGGGCCAGCGGGGTCCGGCGCAGGTCGGCGGCGTCGTGGATAAGCAGTTCGCTCAGGTCGGTGGCCCGGTTCCACCAGAGCGAGAGCAGGTAGCCGTCGTCCTCGCTGCGGGTGGTCTCGCGGGAGACGAAGACCGGCTCGCTCGGGCTGGTCAGCCCGCCCGGGCCCTCGACGACGGTCGTGCTGTCGAGGAGGTAGTCGTGGCGAGCCAGGCCGTCGCTCATGGTGTCGTCGGCCAGACCGCGCGTGGTGACGACGTAGCCGTAGCGGTGTGGCCGTCCCAGACAGGCGTCGTTGATCTTGGGGAACTCGCCCGCGATCCCGCTGATCATCTCCTCCGTGGCGCGTCCGGTGGCGAGGTCGACGCGCCAGCGGTAGGGCAGGGCCGGGGGGAACCACTCGTGGGAGCTCACCGGAGTACCCAGGCGGTCGGCGGGGGTGCCGAGCCGGGTGATCCTGTGCCCGTCGATGATCAGCTCGCCGTCCTGCTCGTAGGCGTTGAAGAAGTGGGTGTTGGCGAACTGCCCGCCGGCCTCGTGCCAGGTGACCTGATGGGTGCGGCGGTCCATGAGGACGATCTGCACGCCGTGGTCGAGGGAGCTCTCGTCCCAGACCACTCCCGGTCGTCCCTGGGCGATCAGGTCGAGGCGGAACTGTGCGGGCGTGACGGAGAAGACAGGCGCCTACCTCGCCTCGGTCACCGGAGCCTGACGGGCTTCTGACCTGCGGTCCGGCCGTCGTCATTGGTCGTTGTTGGCCGTCGTCGGTTGACCTCCGACGGCCCACAGACGGCCCGGCCGTGACTGACTGCCACTGTTGAAGTGAGTCCTAGCGCCAAAGACCCCCCAGCCTTGATTGGCTGGGAGCGTCTCGCGGGTGGCGCGCGGTTGGTTCCGCACCGCCGATATCCGCCTTGTAATGGCAGTCGCGATCAAGAGCGTGGACACGCAGGTCACTGCCGCTGCGGCACCAGCCCAGCCCATCGGCGCATCTCGACTGCGGCGAGCCGTCGTTGACCGTGGCTGATCACACGATGTGGCATGGATGTGGCACGTCTGCTGCACCAGTTGACCGGTCGCCGTTGGGACCTTGGGGCGCGTCGGACGGCGCAGTCAACAGTAAGGACCTCGACTTACCCCTACCACGGAAGGGGTAGAGCCACCTAAATCCAACTACATTCGCGCGATAGATATGCCACAATCAAACAATGGCGACCAGGATAAACAAAAAGAGCCGAACACTTGGTTTCAATGATATTGAGATCAAACCTTGCGGCCTCGGATACATGTACGAGTATGAAGAATGCAAGGAAATCAGCCTACCCGGCCTCCGGCGCGCAATTGCCAAATTGGAAGGAAAGAAGGTACCGCCATTCGATGTCCAGCCAACAGCCTTAGAGAAGATCGCCACCATCTCCGAAGGAGAGGCTGAACGACTACTAGAGGGAACGACCGGAAATGTAACATTCTGCCTACGCGGCAACGTCAGGCCAGAGTTCATCACAATAGACGTAAACAATTCGGGGGATCTTATCGCCTCTTTCTTCATTCCTTGCGAGATAGACGATCCGTCTTACGCAACCGAAGCCTTCTCTCCCCATCTTGCAATTCGAGGTGCCCGCCTCATCCAGTGTAAATACTGGGATGACCCTGGCCCGAAAATCCCGCCAGGATGGGACATTGACGTACTCCTTCCTCGCAACAGGAGCCTACTTTCGAGTGTTCGCGAGTTGGCCGTGGTGCTCGCTAGGTCGGCTGGGCTGGCACCTGACGTTCCCGTGGGGCCCGAGTTCGTAGCGGGCCTTTGTCATGGCGGTGCCCCCGACTCGCTTGTTGGACTTGAGGAGTCAGACTGGCTAGAAGTGAAGTCGCAAGGCTACGACCTGGACAACGTAAAAGATAAAATTGAGCTTGCCCAGGATGTTTCACGCTTCGCCAACGGCGAGACGGGAGGAATTCTCGCTATCGGCTACAGGGCCAAGAAGAATCGGAACGGCGAGTCGATCTCCAAGTGCACTCCCATCCCTGAGAGGTTTGCGCAGGCCGTTCGCTACAGGGCAACTATCGACAGTCGAATATTTCCTCCCATTGATGGGCTTAAAATCCGAACGTCTCCGCATGGCGGAGGGTGGATACTGACTGTATTTATCCCATCGCAAGCGGAAGAGAATAAGCCATTCCTGGTCCATGGCGCTATTGTCGGCGGCAAGGTGGAAGGGGCCTTCATTTCGATCGTTAGACGGCGAGGAGAGGCTTCAATTCCAATCACAGGGCCAGCAATTCACAGCATGTTGGCTGCAGGACGTTCGATATTGCACCGTAAAGACATTGGCCAGTAGCCGGTCCGCTGGTTAAGGCTTGTCCCGTAATTGACGTCAGAGACGCCTCAGGCCCGTCCTGACGGACAAGGCGCCGGAGGGTGCGGTGGACTCCGCGCCCCTCAGGTAGAGCAGTCGACTCTAGCCTCCTGTAGGTGGGTCAACATGGTAGGCGAACCTGGTAGAGAAATCCCAGCTGCGATGCCTGTGATATTTACCCGAACTGGTCATTTCGATTTCAATCGACGTGTTTTCGCCTACGGCGCTCTCGTCCACCACCCACCGCAAGTTTACGGTGTCACCAGTTGCCGAATCCGCTTCCCCTCTAAAATTTCGCGTCAAGAGTTTCCAGTTCAGATCACGATCCTGCGCGTCCCAGCCACGACAATGGAAATCGACAACCTGACCAACCTGGAGGCGCAAATTAGTAAAGTGCGCACCCGATTCGTTAAATTCGTTGCCAAAAGAATCCACGAGCGAGTCAACCACAGGGTAATGATTGAGGTCCGGCCCTCTCTGGCTTCGATAAATCGTTACAACATTCCTCAACTCTCCGGCAATTCCGGACAGTAGATCACGCTCAAAAGGTAGCAGATCCCTGCTGTGCATCGGGACATTTCTGAAGTCCTCGATTCGATCCATGTAAATATCGAACCGCTTCCGCTCAAGAAGTGCAGGCTTGAACTCCTCCCAATTCTTCACAATGATTTTACGGAGTTCGTAAATATGGGTATACGCCAGAAGATCACTTTCGATTGCGGCGCCATCCCGCCGCTTACGTTCCTCTTCTCGCCTTGCTTCAAGCGTCGCGACGTCCAGAGTGCCTCGCGTCACCCAATCGCTGCCGAGCACGGAGCGGATGAGAAGGCGAAGGGATGCCTCGATCCCGTTGATGGCCTCAGTGGGTTCCATCCTGCCATTGTGTCGAAGGCCAGCCTCCATGTCCCGTCATTTCGTCCATCGGCTTCCGCGTGCGGGGCCACGAGAGGCACACCTACTCAATAAGGCGGTGAACTCCCGATCGACGGAGGTTTGGAGAAGATCACTGAGGTTCTTCAGCGTTGCCGCTCCAGAGTGAGGATGGCTTTGGCGATTGACGTCATGCGATTCGGGCTGCATCGGGATCTGCGGAAGATCTGCCAGGACTTCAGGCGTGCGACGCCGCGTTCGACCGGTGCCCGTGCCGCGGCCAGGGCCCGGTTGAGGGTCTTCTCGGTGAGGGTGAGTTCCTGCAGGGGCCTGCGTTTGATGCCGGTGCTCACCCAGGGGCCGCCGCCCTGGTAGGCGAGGTCGGCCAGGATGGGGACGCCCTGGCGCTCGCAGATGCGGATGATCCGGTGGGTGCGGGCGGCGGTCAGGTCGTGAGTCCGGCCGGGCAGTGCGGGTGAGAGCCACAGCAGCCGGCCGCCTGGGTTGGTGACCACCTGCACGTTCACCCCGTGCCGGCGGTGTTTGTGGGAGTAGTCGGCCCGGCCGTCGCCGACCCGGTCGCACTCGGCGAGCGTGCCGTCCAGCAGGACGAAGTCCGCATCGGCCTCGCGCAGGACCTTCAGCAGGCCCGGCGCGCGTTCGGCGAGCAGGCGGATGACCGTGCTGGTGTAGGCGTGGGCGGTGGACTCGCTGATCCCGAACCCGGCAGCGATCTTCGCCAGGGTGGTGTGTTCGCGCAGGTACACCAGTGCCACCATCGCGCGCTGGGACGGGCGGAGCTTGCAGCGCCGGTCACCCTCACGGGTGACGATGAGCATCGTGACCCACTCCACGAGCGCATGGGGCAGGTCGAGTGCGGCAGGATAGATGACCAACGAGGCCCCCGAGCAATGTGGTTGAGACGTCAGACATCTCGATCAACAGCCCGGGGGCCTCGCTCGTTGCGCTTCATGGACCGTCACCTGATCGGTGGCCAACTCGAAGAAGCTCACTGGAACGAGCCTGTCTTTGCCCTTACCGCGCGGCGCTGACCGAGTTCAAGCGCTGGTTGCCTCGGGGATGAGTCTGCTGGTGAAGCCCCTGCCGCACAGCCGCTCATAGGCGGCCACGACGGCATCCGGCACAACCTGCTCGATGGCCAGACCCCAGCCGGGGAGCAGGAGCACTCGTTGCAGGGCGCCCACGATCATGTCGATCACCATGTGAGCGTCTCCGATGGAGTCGGTGTATTCCTCCAAGTCCATCGGCGAGGACGCGCACACCACTTCGACGTCGGCCCAGAGCTTCCCCAGCATGGCGTACGAGCGCCGCTCTTCGTACGGCTTGCTCACGAGCAGGACAGACGAGGCCTCGATGCCGGCCTCGGCCAGCACCGCTTTTGTGAACTCGATGTTCTCTGCAGTGCTCGTCGCGCGCGGTTCCAGCAACACGGCGGAATTCGGTACCCCGAGCTGCATCGCTCGCTCGCGGTAGTGGACCGCTTCTCCCTGCGGCATGTGCGTTCGGGTCGTGCGGCTGGTGGCCCCGGTGAACACGATGACCGGCGCCATGCCCTGGTGATACAGCTCCGCCGTCACGTCAGCCACACCGAGGTCGTGGCTGCCCAGACCGACGGCCACTGAACAGGGCCGTGGGGCGTGGTGCATGCGGTGGTAGTCCCACAGAAGTCGGGCGTCCGCCCACGCCTGTGCCGAGATCATTTCTGCCCCTTCCCGTCCTGTGCCGAGTCCGGAACCTTGAAGTCGTACTCCCACGCGAAGCGCGATGCCGCATGGAGGCCGATGGCGTACTCAATGACCGTGCCGTCAGCGGTATAGGTCGTGCGGTGCAGCTCTACGACGGGCTCTCCCGACGGCAACTGCAACAGCTTCACCTCGTCCGCCGTGGGGACGCGAGCGAATAGCGCCTCTCTCATGTGGTCGATCTCGTACCCCGCGTCATACAGCACCCTGTATCCGCCACCACGGCCGGCGGGTCCGGGCGTGGGGTCGACGATGCGGGTCCCCTCGACGTGTTCGGGTCGGTAGTAGCTGGTCAGGGTGTGGGTGGGCTGGGTGCCCTCCTTCACCAGGCGGGCGCGCGCGTACACCTCGGAACCGACTGGGATGCGTAGCCCCTCGGCAACGACATCACTCGCTTCCACACGGCTCACGGTCTGAGTCTGCTCGTTGCGCTTGTACTCACGCCCTGACGCCACCCGGTCCGCGATGAACGCGACCTCATCGCCGTCACGCCACTTCGCCTTGTCGTACCGGGCGATACCGAGCCGCTTGAGTGGAGTGCGCGGGCGCACGACCGTGCCGTGCCCGCGTGACGACGTCACCAGCCCCTCGGCCTCAAGCGCCTTGTACGCCTGATGGACCGTGGATTTTGAGCCTTCCCCAGCCTCGACAAGGTCTCTGATCTGGGGCAACTGGGCCCCCGGCGCGTATTCGCCGCTTCTGATCTGTTCCGCGAGCCGATCCGCCAGCTCGCGCCACTTGGCTACCACAGCCGATCTCCCTCCGACGCCTCCCAGTGAATCACAGTCCCAGGACTGTTGACAGTCCTGGGACTGCATGTCATCTTCGTTTTGGGCGGTCGCAGTCCTAGGACAGTGGATCGGAAGGGTCCTTCTTTGGGCTGCTTCTTAGCCGTGTCAGTTCGGAATAGCTCGCTGCCACATGGGGCCTGAGCTGGTCGTTCTTTGAGAACTCAACAGCGTGCCTGAGGTAAATCCGCCCCACCTTGCAAGGAAGAGGGCGGGCGCACACGGGTTCCGTCTCGTGTGCGAGCCAGCACGACTGACCTTTCCGCAGCTCAGTGGCTGCGGGCCGGTTGCCTCCGCTGCTCGTCTCGTACGAGCAGCGCTGAGGGGAGCCGGATGTTCCGACTTCAACGGCGTGCGCCCCCGGAGCTGTAACTCCGGGGGCGCTGTTCGGGCCGTTCCTCTGTGAAGGGACCTACGACCCATGAAGCACATCGTTGCTGTTCAGGCGGTTGTTACCGCCGACCTTTTCGACCGCGAGCCGACGGCTGCGGAGCTGGACGCGATCGAGCGGGAGATGCCGGTCATCCTGGCCGGCGTCGAGCTGCTGGACGCGCAGATCATCGCGCTCAACCACATCCCGAACGAGCTGGACACCCGCCGCATCCGCCGGGCCCACCGCCGGGTCCTGGCCGCTCGCCGCGAGCTGGCCAACCAGGCGGCGGACGCGCACCGGGACGGCGCGGCATGAGCGGACAGCAGATGGCGCGGGAGTTCACCGCGCAGATGTCCGTCCGTGACGGCCGCTGGCGTCTGTACGTGGCCCTGATGAACACCACCGACGCGTGGCCCGAGCACCGGTTCGGGCGCACGGTCCCGACGTTCACGGACCGTACGGACGCGCTCAGCGTGCTCGGCTTCGAGCCGGTACCGGGCGCTGAGTGGACGTGGACCGAGTACAGCGAGACCCCCGACAACCCCGCCTCTGCGGTCGTCCTGATCGCTGCGATCCGGGTGCGTTCATGGTCGGGGGTGAGTGTATGAACGGCGTTCAGATCCGTTCAGCGGAGCGGGCGTTGTCGGTTGGTACGTGGTTGATCGTGGCGGGCGCGATGCTCTACTCGATCCTCACCGTCACTCCGCTCGCGGCTGAGCACACCCCCGACAAGTGGGACTGGACCGCTCCCATCCTTCCCCTCGTGGTGGATGCGGCTGTGGTCATCGTGGTCCGGCTGGACGCGGTGCTCGCCCGGCTCGGGGGCAACGGCGGACGGTGGCCCATCGCGCTGCGGTGGATGACCGGCTGCATGACCCTCGCCCTCAACGTCGCCGACTCCGCGCTGAAAGGCGACCTGGTGGGCGTGGCTGTGCATGCGGTCGCGCCGCTGCTGCTGATCGTCACGGCGGAGACCGGACTCGCCTACCGGCGGGCCATCACTGCCGCCGTTCTGGTGCTGGAAGCCAAGCAGCAGGCCGAGCGGGAAGCCCGTGAACGCGCCGCCGTCGAGCGGCGGGATGAGGCTGCCCGGCGGGCCCGTGAGGAACGCGAGCACACGGCGGCGCTGGCGCGTGAACAGCGTGAGCACGAAGCCCGGATGGTCCGTGAACAGGCTGAGCGGGAGGCCGCCGTGCGGCGCGAGGAACGCGAGAGTGAGCAGGCTCGGGAACGTGCCGAGCGCGAGCAGCGTGAACGCGTGGACCGTGAGCGTGAACAGCGTGAGCGGGACCGTGAACGCCGTGAGCGAGTGGCCGCCGAGCACGCGGAACGCGAGCAGCGGGAGCGTGCCGAGCGCGAGAGCCGTGAACAGGCTGAGCGGGAGGAGCGGGCCGCGCGTGAACGCGCCGCGCTGCTGTCCGCCGGCCCCGCCACGGACAAGCTCCCCGAGGACGACGCGCGCGCCATCGTGGCCGCCGCCCGTGCGGAGGGCATGTCGGTGCGGACCGCAGCGGAACTGTGCGGCTGGTCGGTGGGCTGGGTCTCGACCCGGTACGCCGAACTGCGCGGGCCCGTCAACGGCGTGCCGGTAGGCCTCGCCGGTACGGGCCACTCATGACTGCCGCGTCGGGCAGTGGCTCTTTGCCTGTGTACCGGTGCCGACGCCAACTGATCGTGAGGGAGAGCCCTGATGGCCCATCGTGACCCGCCGGGGATCATCGCCCCGCACATTCCCGCCGACGCCTACCGACGCGCCGAAGCCACCGGGCAACCGGTCGTCATCGTCGTCCACACCACCGACCAGGAGGGGCGCCCGCTGCGTCACTACCTGTTCCCCCTCGCCATCGCAGGTGCCGCCGCCCTGGGTGGCTGGGGACTGGTGGCCGCCCTGTGCGCGCTGCTCGACGCCGCCGCCCACACGGCCACCGTCATCGCCCAAACCGCCGGACCCATCGGCATCGGCGGCGTCACCCTCAAACTCGCCCACCCGAAGGGCAAGTGAGCATCCGCCTACAGCTTCCGCTCGCCCCGGAACGGGGCCGGAGGCCGTAGGCGGCCCGCAGAGCGCCCGGACCCCTTCCCGTGTGGGTCGAGACTCCCCGGGCCATGAATGGCCGTTCCAGGTCCCGTGAGGGAGTTGCACGGCCGGTTTTTCCGCCGCTCTACGCGCGCGGGCGCGTAGAGCCCCACCCCTCCCCACCGCTCAACTCTGCAACTTCGCAGGTCAGATGTGGTTGCGGGGGTTCAACCGGTGCTGTCGACGCAACCGACAGCACCACCCCTGTGCAACTCGGGCGGGCCGGTGACGCCATGCGACGGCGCACCGGCCCTCATCCACGGTCTTGGAGGACCCTTTCGTGGACTGGAAGCAAGCATGGTCGACCACCGCCAACACCACCAACAGCGCGCTGGATTCACTCGCCCCGGTGTGCGTGCCGTTCGCGGCCCGCTGGGACCTTGAAGCGGACCGGCGTGACAAGCTGCGCACCCCGGAGCACTTGAAGACGCTCATGGCGGCGCAGAAGGAGCACAACGCCGCGCGGTCCACGCATTCCACTGCCAAGTCGCAGCAACTCACCGCGCGCGCCGCGTCGAACAATCCGTTCGCGGCCGGTCGCCGCGCCGCCCGGGTGGCGAGCAAGGCAGCCGCGCGTCACGAGCGGGACACCCGCGCCAAGCTCAAGGCCGCGCGGGTGAACTACCCCAGCACGCTCAAGGCCCGTGCGGTTCAGGCGCACTCGGTGCACGCCGTGCCCGGTGCGATTGCGTCCGCGCTCATGTCCACCTCGACCCTGACGGTGTGGCCGGTCGCCACGTCGGCTCTGCTGGTCGGGGCGAACGTGGCGGGTCTCGCGCTCGGGCGGCGCAGGCTGCGGGTGGTGGTGGATGAGTCGGTGTCGCTGGAAGAGCGTCAGCTCATGGAGCGTCTTGACCCGTCGTACTGGGTCGAGCACGCCCCTGATCGTGGTCTGTCCGGCACGGTCACCACGCCGCCGAGCATGGAGCCGGGTGGTATCCGGTGTGAGATCCGTCTGGATGGCACGTGGACGGTCAAGACGCTCGCGGACAAGGCCGATTCGGTCCGTGCGCTGCTCGGGGCCCGCACCGCGCTGCGCATACGGATCACCTCTGCCTCGCGCGGCGGGTGGGCCGTCGTGACCCTGGCGACCCGGTCGGCAGCCGCGGGCGTTTCCTCGCTGTGGACCCCGGACCGCATCCCGTCCGACCCGCTGATGATGAGCCTCGCTCTGGACACCGAGACCGGCGATGAGGTCCTGGTCCCGTTCGACGAGCGGCTGTTGGTGTCCGGCGCGTCCGGCACCGGCAAGTCCTGGTCGTTCCGTCCGCTCATGGCGACCGCGCACCTGCGCGGTGACCTGCTGCTCATCGACGGCAAGGGCGAAGAGGCCAACATCTGGGAGTCCGCGTGCCGCGTCGCCGTGGAACGCGACGAGATCACCGACGCGGTGGATGAGGCACACGGCGAGATGAACCGCCGCAAGGTCGACATGAAGGCGCGCGGGATCAGCGTGTGGGACGGCCGTCAGCTCACCGTCGTCGTGGACGAGGGACAGGTGATCCTGGCCCTGATCACCAAGGACAAGGACCGGCTGCAACGCCTGATCGAACTGTCCTCGCTGGGCCGCTCGCGCGGTGTCGTCCTGTGGTGGGCCACGCAGTACCCGCTCACCGATGGCGGGGCGCCGGGCGTGCACAAGCTGATCGCGCCGAACCTCCTGACGCGGTTCTCGCTGCGGGTGGCCGGTACGACACAGGCCCAGGTCGCGCTGGACGACTGCGCGCACTACGCCCCGCACCAGATCCCCGACGGCCGCGAGTACCGGGGGCACGGCTACCTCAAGGGCTACGGGCCGCGCATGCTGCGCACCTGGACCCTCGACGACGCGGGCGTACGCGCGCTGCCCAAGTCGATCTGGACCCCCGACCGGACGTCGGGCGGACAGTCGGCGCGTGCGCTGCACCTGGTCAAGGACACGCCCGCATCGTCCGGGGCGGCGTCCAACCGGGACAAGGTGCTGGCCGCCGTGCAGTCGGGGGCGCGGACCGCGAAGGACGTGGCCGACGCGACCGGCCTGAACAAGGGCACCGTCTCCCGCGAGATCAAGACCCTCACCGCGAGCGGAGCCCTGCACCGGACCGCAGACGGCAGGCTCCTGCCCGGCCAGCAAGCGGCTTGACCACTCCAGCGAACGACAACGGCGGCCCCCTCACGCCAATGAATCGGGGCCGCCGCCAATCCAGCACGCTCAAAGAGAACTGGAGACCTCCAGCATGACCCAACCGACCGACATTCGGGCAGAGCGCCTGTCTACCGCTCTCTCCTTGGCAGCCTCCGGATTGCCTGTACTGCCGTTACGAGCTGGGAAGGTGCCGTTCGGCAACTGTCCCACCTGCGCCAAGAACGCCTGCGGTGGCCGGCCGAACATGAAAACTCCCGGCTCCTGCACCTGCCCGCACCCGTGCCACGGCTGGGCCGCCGCCACCACCGACCCCCGCGTCATCAACTCGACGCCGTGGGCGCGGGCGTGGCGGGAAGCGGCGGGCGTGGCCTACCACCCTGGCGGTGCTGGACTCACCGTCGTTGATCTCGACAACGCGGAAGCCATCGCGTGGGCCCGAGCGAGCCTGCCCGCCACACGGACCGTGGCGACAACCCGGGGCGAGCACTGGATCTACCGGGGCGCGATGCAAGGAGCCAACGGCGTCCGGTCCGGCGTCGACATCAAGTCGACCATGGCCTACGCCCGTTGGCTGGGCCCCGGCACCGGTGCCATGGCGCCCCTGCCGGACGTTGTGCGCGCCTTGACCGTGAGGGAGCCGACCACGGTCCGGCCGCTGGCCGTCACGGTGCCCGCGCCGCTCGGTGGCGGTGAGTGCCCGCACCGCACGCCGACCTATCTGGACCGTGGGATTGCCATGGCGGAGCAGCGCATCACCGAGGCACGGGAGACGGTGCACTCCACCGTCTACCGGACGTTCCTCGCGGTGCTGTCCACGCACGGCCGGTGCGGCTGCCTCACCGAGGCACACACTGCGCGCCTGTTCACCGCCGCACAGGCCAAGGGCGAATCGCCCCGGCACTGCACCGACGCGTGGACCAACGCACTGACCACGTTGGGACTGAGCCATGTCTGAGGACGAGAAGAATCCCGCCCGCGAAGTCATCGCGGACTACGCACAGGCCCACTTCCGCTACTTCCGCACCACTGACGGGACCGTGTACGCGCAGCGGAACGGCCACCCCGTGGCCCGGCCGATGCGCTCCCAGGGCACGACCGGCAGCCACCGCCAGGAACTCATCGTCGGCATGTACCGGGACGGGATCGGCGTCTTCAACGGGACCGCGCTCAAGGAAGCACTGGACCTGATCGAAGCGCTCGCACTGTACGAGGACACGCACGCCGTGAACATCCGCGTGGCCCCCGGGTTCGACGGGGCGACGTGGCTGGACCTCGGCCGCGACGACGGGCAGTCCGTCCGCATCCACCCCACCGGCTGGGACATCCTCACCCCCGACCCGCGCGAAGTCTGCTGGCGGCGTACACAGCTCACCGGAGAGCTGCCCCTGCCGGTCAAAGACACCGAAGGCAAGGGCATCGACCTGCTGATGCGGCTGTGTAACTTTGCTAACGCGGAGACCGAGTGCCTGGCCATCGCGTGGCTGATCGGCTGCCTCGGCCCGTCAGTGCCGGTCCCCGCGCCGTTCCTCACCGGCCCGCAGGGCGCGGGCAAGTCCACGGGTGGACGGATGCTCACCAGGATCATTGAGGGGATGAGCGGTGACCTGCGGCGGGCGCCGAAGGATGAAGAGAGCCTGATCGCGGCCGTGGCGGCGGGATGGATCACCGCGCTGGACAACCTCTCCCACGTGACGCCGGATTTGTCGGACGCAATGTGCTGCATCGTGACCGGCGCCGAGAGCGTCAAACGGGCCCTGTTCACCGACGGAGACGTGTTCCGCGTCGGCTACCGCCGGCCCCTGCTCCTCACCGGTATCGACGTCGGTGTCATCCGGCCCGACCTGGCGGATCGGCTCTTGCCCCTGCGGTTGGAGCGGCCCAAGGTCAGGCGTACCGAGGCGGAGCTGTGGGCGGACTACGCAGAGGTTCTGCCGGTCGTCCTCGGCTCGCTCCTGGACCTCACGGTCAGGGTCCGCGCGGCCGAGGCGGAGACCCCGACCGATCTGCGGATGGCGGACTTCGCCCACCTGTGCGCGCAGTTCGACGCTGCAACGGGCCTGGGGGCGCTTCCCGCGTACCGGGCGAGTCTGGACGACCTGAACGACGACGTGATCGAGGGTGACCTCCTCGCACAGACCGTCCTCCAGCATGCCGACACCATCGAGCCGGGTGCGGCGCAGCGGATGACGTCCACCGAGTGGCTGTCCTGCCTCAGTCGTCTCTACAGCGGCGAGGATGGCCGTCCTCTGCCCAAGGGGTGGCCGACCACGGGCAAGGTCCTCTCGGACCGGCTCAAGCGCCTCCAACCAACGCTGGCCGCCCGGGGCGTCCTCGTCGACGCTGGCCGCACCAGCGCGGGCCGCTACCTCGAAATGATCCGCACGCTCCCCCCAGCCCCGCACGAGCAGCAGCGGGCGTTCTGACCCGCGATCCGCAGGCTCAAGCGAACAGCAAGAGGAGCACGTGCTCCTCTTGCTGTTCGGCGGAACGCCGCGCCAAGGTCGCGCCGCGCAGCGGCTCCTTCTTCGCTCTGTAAGGCGCACTAAGTACTACAGGCAGCCCCTTCTTTGTCCTAGGAAGGAAGACCCTGCGTCATGTGCGTCACGCGGGCCGGAAAACGGCTCCTGACCTGAGGCAACAGGCATGACGCAGACGGCTTGCCCTGCGTCATCCTGCGTCATCTGCGTCATTCGATGACGCACCCCATGACGCTGCCATGACGCACGCCCCAGCGACTGCGTCAAGCAAAACCGCAGGTCAGAGCCCTGAATGACGCTGTCGACGCAATGACGCAGAAATCCGCACCTCGGACAGACGCGACCCCCTGAAGAGGACCCCCCGCTCGCGCACGGAGGACACGTCATGAGCACCGTATGTGAACAGCCGGACCCGCGCGCCACGCTCCGCGCCGGGTTGCCGGACCGCTACCTCACCTCCGACGACATCGCCGAGATCTTCGAGGTGCCCAAAGAGACCGTCTACCAGTGGCGCAAGAAGCGTATCGGTCCGCCCGGATTCCGCATCGGCAAGTACATCCGCTACGACCCCGCCGACGTGCTCGCCCACGTTGCCGAACGTAAGAGCACCGACCTAGACGCCGCCTGACCCAACACCCACCGCAGACAGCAGGGAGAGCCGCTACCCAGCGGCTCTCCCTGCTGCGTGTCGAGAGGACCGCCGCCACATGGCAGGCCACATCCAAGACCGCTGGTACAAGACCGAAACCACCCCCGACGGTAAGACCGTCAAGGTCAAGACCGACCGCCACGGAGCGGGGCTGCGCTACCGGGCCCGGTACGTCGGCCCCGACGGCACCGAGAAGTCCAAGAGCTTTCCCGACCGTCAGAAGCGTCAAGCCGAACAGTGGCTTGCCCATATCGAGGCCGACATGTCGCGCGGTCAGTACGTCGACCCGCGCGCGGCAAAAACCACGTTTCAGCAGTTCACCGAGAAGTGGCTCAAGACGCTCGGGTCAGACCCGAACACTCTCGAATCCATGAACTCCCAACTCCGGCTGCACGCCTTCCCGTATATCGGCTCGCGCCCTCTCGGATCGTTTCAGCCGGGGCACATCCGTGAGTGGGTGGCGGTGCTCGAAGAGAACGGCCTGCCAGGCTCGTACGGCAGGGCCATTTACGCGAACGTGCGTGCCGCACTGAGTGCCGCTGTCGACGATGGTCACCTGAGCCGCAACCCGTGCTCCGCGGGTTCCGTCAAACCGCCGGCGCTTGACCCCAAGCGTGTGGTGCCGTGGTCGGCTGAGCGCGTGTTCGCCGTACAGGCTGCGATGCCGGAGCGATACCGGGCGATGGTCGATCTGGGGGCCGGTTGCGGGATGCGACAAGGCGAGATCCTCGGAGTGGCCGTGGACGCGCTCGACTTCGACTCCGACACCCTGCACGTGGTGCAGCAACTCAAGCTCAGCCGGAGCAAGCCCGTGTTCGCCCTACCCAAGGGCGGCAAGACGCGGCACGTACCGCTTCCCGGGCCCGTAGCCGATGCGCTCAGGGCCCACATGAAGCAGTTCCCGCCCGTTGAGATCACTCTGCCCTGGAGGACGGCCGACGGACCGAAGGTAACCAAGCGGCTCATCTTCCTGGCACCGCGCGGCAACCACGTGTGGCGCACCTCCCTGAATGAGGAAGCGTGGAAGCCCGCGCTTGTCGCGGCCGGAGTCATTCCCGAACCCGACACGGAGGAAGAGGGGTACGCCGCAGCACGCGAGCACGGTATGCACGCCCTGAGGCACTTCTACGCGTCGGCGTTGTTGGACGGAGGGGAGAACATCAAGGCCGTCAGCGAGTACTTGGGGCACAGCAATGCGGCGCTGACGCTTCGCATCTACGCTCATCTCATGCCGAGCAGCCAGGAGCGTACGCGCACGGCGATCGCAACTGTCTACGACAAGGCGCAACGCCCAGTCTGACGGCCCACAGACGGCCCACGGCCCCCTACAGAACCGTCAGTTGGGGAGAATCCGCAGCTAGAACGCCTGTAGGGCCGTGGGTTGGCTTCTCTGAGCCGAAGAAGACGGCGTAGTGATCGCTGACCGCGAAGTCGTGCATGAGGACGGGTACGCCGATGTCGAAGGAGTGCGATTCGATGATCTCGGCCGTCTTCGCATCGGCGCGGTACCAGGTGATGGTGGGGCCGGTGGCGGCGAAGAACAGCATGTCGCCGCTGTCCGGGTCGATCTTGTAGTGGGCGGTGCACAGGATGTCGATGCCGCCGTGGAAGTCGTACGTGCCGAAGGTCTTGAGCGTCTCCGGGTCCATCGCGTACGGCAGTCCGCCCTCGTAGTAAACGAGCAGGCGATCGTCGAAGACACCGACATTGGTGTTGGCGACGTTCTTGGCGGGCGGGGCTCCGTCGGGCAGCCGGCCGGGGGTTCCGCCGTTGACGAAGCCGCTGTAGACGGCCTCTCCGGCCTGTACTTCGATCTTCATGGAGTCGGTGTCGACCCAGCGGGTGCGGTAGGCGGCCTTGCCCTCCCGGAGGTAGATGCCACAGACCATGCCGTCGCCCTCCCACCAGTGGTAGCGGTCGGTGTTACGGGGCTGGAAGCGGGGGTTGCCGAAGGTCCGGAACAACGCCCCCGCGAGGTCGGCCGGGATCTCCCCCTGCACCTCCAGGTCGTACGCCTCGTTCTCCTCCGTCCACGGCGTGAAGGGGCCGCGCAGGAACTTGTTGTCGGTGGGCCAGTCGGTGGTCATGAAGGTGTTCTCCTGTGGGGTGTCTTCGAACCGGGTAGGTGTCAGAAGGGGTAGTGCGGGAGTTCGCCGCGTACGGTGACCCACTGCTGTTCGGTGAAGGCTTCGATGTTGGCGGCGCTGCCGCCGTGGCGGGAGCCGGTGCCGGAGTCGCCGACCCCGCCGAAGGGGATGAGCGGCTCGTCGTTGACGGTCTGGTCGTTGATGTGCACCAGGCCGCTGGGCACTCGTTCCGCCAGGGCGAGTCCCTTCATGACGTCCCGGGTGAGGATGCCCAGGGACAGCCCGTACTCGGTCCCGGCGGCCAGGCGGGCCGCCTCGTCGATGTCCTGGAAGGGGACGACGGGCGCGACCGGCCCGAAGATCTCCTCGGCGTAGGCGGGCGCGGTGAGCGGTACGTCGGCGAGCACCGTGGGCCGGTAGAACAGTCCCTCGTAGCCGCCGCCCGCGGCCAGCCGGGCACCGGCCGCGATGGTCTCCGTGACGATGCGGTGCACGCCGTCGCGCTGTCCGCCGTCGATGAGCGGGCCGACGGCGACGTCCTCTGTGGCCGGGTCGCCGACCGGGAGCGCGTCGGCGTGCTGGGCGAGCAGGGCCGTGTACTCGTCGGCGACCGAGGCGTGGACGAGGTGCCGGCTGCTGGCCATGCAGATCTGGCCGGCGTGGGCGAAGGATCCCCAGGCGCCCACCGAGGCCGCCTTCTCCAAGTCGACGTCGTCCATGACGACGAGCGCGGAGTTTCCGCCCAACTCCAAGTGAACCCGCTTGAGATGGCGGGCCGCGGCGATACCGATGGCGCGTCCGGCCCGGGTGGAGCCGGTGAACGCGATGACGGGTACCTGCGGATGCTCGACCACGGCGACCCCGACGTCCGCGCCGCCGGGCAGGACGTGCAGCAGACCGGGCGGCAGGCCTGCCTCCTCGAAGACGCGGGCGAAGACCACGCCGCCGCTGACCGCGGTGCGGGGGTCCGGCTTGAGGACGACCGCGTTGCCCAGAGCGAGCGCCGGGGCGACGGCCCGCATGGCCAGGACGATCGGCACGTTGAACGGGGCGATGACGCCGACCACGCCGACGGGGACGCGACGGGCGAACGACAGCCGCTGCTGCCCGGAACGCAGCAGCTCACCGTAGGGCGCCCCGGCCAGGGCGGCCGCCTCGAAGCATTCCTCCGCACCACCGCTGCTGACCTGCATGGCCGCGAACGGCCGGATGGCGCCGGACTCCCGAATGAGCCAGGTCTCGATCTCCTGCTGGTGTTCCTCGAACAGGCGCGCCGCACGGCGCAGTACCGCGGCGCGGTCGGAGTACGGCTGGGCGGCCCACTCCCGCTGGGCGTGTACGGCTCGCTTCACCGCCTTGTCCACTTCGGCCGGTGTGCCGGTGCCGACGCGGCCCAGCGTCTTGCCGGTGGCGGGTTCGACGGCGTCGTACTCCTCGCCCGAGCCGCTGATCCACTCACCTGAGCCGGAGAAGATGCGGCCTTCCCAGGCGCTGCTGTCCAAAAACGTCATGGTGTCCCGTTCCATGTCAGGGGTTGTTACGGCTGTGTCCTCGGGGTTGGCGGTCAGGCGCTGGGGAGCGCCTTGGCCGAGGACGAGGTGATGGTCGAGTCGGCGGTTGCGGCGGCCGCCTCGTCGTCGGGCGTGCCGATCGCCATGGCACCAGGGGCTCCGCTGTGCCGCAGGGCGACGGCGGCGATCACCGCGCCTGCCAGGGCGGCGCCGGCGCAGATGTACATGCCGAGGTCCAGGCCCGATTCGAGGGCCTGGCGGGCGAGAGGGGCCACGGTACGCGACAGGCTACCGAGGTCGGCGTTGGCGGCCGCGAGTGCGCCTCCCTCGGCGTTGACGGCGTTGGCGACGCCCAGGGCCCGCGGGGGAAGCCCGGAGGAGGCGAGCTTGTCGGCCAGCGCGCCGCTGGCCGTGCCGAGTGCGACGGCGCTCATGACCGCGGGGCCGAGGGCCTGCCCCGTCTCGCGGACGAGGCTGGTGACCGCGCTGGCCATGCCGGCGTAGTGGATGTCGACCGTGCCGACCGCGACGGCCGTCAGTGACGAGAACATCGTGATGAAGCCGACTCCCATCAGCAGGATGGGTCCGGTCATCGACGCGAGGCTCGTCGCGTCGCCCGGCAGCAGTGCCATCCAGAGCTCTCCGGCGGCGAGCGACAGCAGTCCGCCGACCAGCAGGGTGCGGGGGTGCACGTGGTGCAGCAGTTTCGGCAGGAACGGAGTGAGCAGCAGCGGGACCGCCTGGATGAGTGCGAGGGGCAGGGCGGCCTGCAGCGGGGAGACGTGGTTGACGGACTCCAGCTTGATGCTGAGCGCATAAGCGGTGCCGATGAAGCCGAACAGGGCGAGCAGTCCGATGGCGGCGGCCGCGGCGAAGGCGGGGGTCTTGAACAGGTCCAGGCGCAGCATCGGTGCCCGTGACCTTCGCTCCACGGCGACGAACGCGATGAAGGAGGCGGCGGAGAGGGCGAAGGCGAGCACGATGTGGGGCTCGGAGTAGCCGTCGCTCGCGCCCTCGATGACGGCGTAGAGCAGGGCCAGCAGGGACACCGCGATGGTGAGCTGACCGGGCCCGTCGAGGCCGCGGCCGGCGGTGGCCCGTGGGGAGTCGACGAGCCAGCGACGGCTGACGGCCGCGGTGACCAGGCCGAGCACCGCGAGCGGGACGAAGGCCCAGCCCCAGTGGGCGTGTTCGGCGATGAAGCCGCTGATCAGCGGGGCGATCATGGCGCCGAAAGCGAGGCTGAGCGCCCAGTACGACAGCGCTCTGGCACGGCCGACGGCCTCCCGGGTGCCCGCGACGATCACCGCCAACGAGGTGGGGAAGATCGCTGCGGCTCCCAGGCCGGCGATCACCTGGCCGGCGATCAGCTGGGTCATCGACGTCGCGGTGGCGACGACCAGGCAGCCGGCCGTGATCAGCAGCCCGCCGAGGACGAGCAGGCGCTTGCGTCCGAACAGGTCGCCGAGGACGCCGAAATTCAGCTCCAGGATGGCCGTCGGAAGGATGAACGCGGCCGGGATCCAGGCCAGGGCGGTGGCCGATGCCCCGAGGTCCCGCTGGATCTCACCGATGAGCGGGGAGGCCAGGGGGATGCCGATCTGAGCCACGCAGATGGCGAGGCAGACCGCCATCAGCGTGCCGCGGCTCAGCGGAACAGGGTTGTTCGGGAAGGGTGTTGGGCTCTCGGCATCGTGAGCGGTCATGAGGGATGCCTCCAGTGGTGCTTGGTGGACGCCGTCGATTGAGCGGCGCCCGAACATGGTGTCTCGAATATCCGGACAGGTAGTTCATTGAGCAGGACCGTGCCCTGCAGACTTCCCTCCAGTCAAGGGGATCGACAAGAGAATTCCGTGTTTGACGGGCAAGCAGCAGCTGGGTACTGTCCCAACTATCAGCTATCTAGTCCTGAAAATGGAGACACCATGAGTATCACCGGTCTCGGACACACCGGCTTCTGGGTCGACGACCTCGAGAAGATGCGCGACTTCTACAGCCGGGTCATGGGACTGACCGTGACCGACGAGGACGAGGAGCGGCGCATCGTGTTCTTCTCGTCCCGCCCGGACGAGGAGCACCACGAGTTCGTGCTCCAGGAGGGCCGGACCGCCCCGGCCAGGACCAGGCTCACGCATCAGGTGTCGTGGCGGGTGGACTCGCTGGAGTCGGTCATCGACTTCCACCACCGGTTCCGCGCCGAAGGCATCGAGGTCCAGCAGGAGGTCACCCACGGCAACGCGATCGGGATCTACTTCTTCGACCCCGAGGGCAACCGCAACGAGGTCTACCTGCGCATCAAGCGCGACGTGCGCCAGCCGTTCCGCAAGACGCTCAACCTCGACCAGTCCCCCGAGGAGATCTTCGCCGAGGCCGAGCGGCTGCTGACCGAGGGCGGCCCCGCCTACCAGCCCGTCCAGTGATCCACGGCCCGCGACGGAGCACCCACATGACTGCACCACCACCGGCCTCGCAGCCGAGATCCCGGTCCCACCACCGGCCGGCGGTACTGGTCGTCGGTGCCGGCCCGACCGGTCTGACGGCCGCCCATCTGCTCGGTTCCCGGGGTGTCAGGGTGCTGCTGGTCGAGCGCAACGCCACCACCAGCGACGCGGCCAAGGCGATCAGCCTCGACGACGAGTCCCTGCGCACCCTGCAGTCGGCCGGTCTCGACGAGGCGGTGTACCCGATCATCGTGCCGGGCACCGGGACCAGGTACTTCGGCATCGACGGACGCCCCCTCGTGCACGCCCGCGGCACCGGCGACCAGCGGTACGGCCACCCCTTCAAGAACTCCTTCGCCCAGCCCGACCTCGAACGGGTGTTGTGCGAGCAGCTGCGCTGCCTCCCGGACGTAGACGTCCGCTTCGACACCCGGCTCACGAACCTCAGCCACCACTCCGACCGGGTGCGTGTCACCCTCCGGAGCGGCGGCGAGGACGGCCCCGTGGAGGAGTTGGACGTCGCTTACGTCCTCGGCTGCGACGGCGGCCGCAGCACCGTACGCGACCTGCTGTCCATCCCCATGCAGGGGCGCAGCTTCCCCGACGTGTGGCTGGTGGTCGACACGCTGGGGGACGGCCACGACCAGCGCTACGGCATGCACCACGGCGACCCCGAGCGGCCCGTCGTCATCGTGCCGGGCCAGGACGGCCGCTGCCGGTACGAGTTCCGGCTCAAGCCCGGCGAGTGCGAGGCGGGCAGTCCGCCGCCGTTCGAGCTGGTGCGTCAACTCCTGCTTCCCTACCGGGAGATCACACCCGAACAAGTCGAGCGCGCGGTTGCCTACAGCTTCCATGCGCTGCTGGCCGACCGGCTCCGCGACGGCCGCTGCTTCCTGCTGGGCGACGCCGCCCACATGATGCCGCCGTTCGCTGGCCAGGGCCTCAACTCCGGGGTGCGGGACGCGGCCAACCTCTGCTGGAAGATCGAAGAGGTCCTGGCGGGACGGGCCGGTGACGCCCTGCTCGACACGTACGACACCGAGCGCCGCCCGCACGCCCGGGCCGTGATCGACCTGTCCGTGCGGCTCGGCCGGATCGTCATGACCACCAGCAGCCCCCGCGCCCGCCTGCGCGACCTGCTGGTGCGCACCGCCATGCGCACCCCGCCCGGACGCCGGTACCTCACCGAGATGCGCTACCGCCCCGACACCCGCGTACGCTCCGGAGCCGTCGTACGCCTCGACAGCCCGCACCAGTCACTCGTCGGCAGGCCGCTGCCTCAGCCGCGCGTGCTGCGCGCACCGCGCCACGAGGTCACCCGGCTCGACGACGCCCTCGGCCGGGGCTGGAGCCTGCTGGGGATCGGCGTGACCGAAGCCGACTGGGCGACCGCCACCGCCCGGCCAGGCCTCCCGGACGCCACCCACGTGGACGTCTGCCTGGACGACCGCGCGCCGCAGGACCACGCCGGCCGCACGGGGATCGCCGACGCCGACGGCCGCCTGGACGCCCTCTTCGCCCGACTGGCCGGCCACTTCGTGCTCGTGCGCCCGGACCGGCTGGTGGCCGCCGTGTTCACCCCCGGACGAGCAGGACGCGCGGCGGCGGAGCTGCGGCGCGCGACTGGCGACACCGGGGACGACACCTCCGCAGAACCGGTGGCCGTCTCCACCCGCCTCGACCCCCAAGTCCAGCCCCACATCCAGGGAGTACGCCGATGAGGCTCAGCACCGTCCGTCTCCAGGACGAAGACCGCACCACGACGGCCGCGCGGCAGGACGGCGACGAGTTCGTCCTGCTGCCGTACACCGACGTCGGCGCCCTGCTCGCCTCCGGCGGGAACTGGCAGGAACGGGCTGCCTGGAACGGCGACCGCGTCCCGCTCGACACGGTGACCCTCGCGCCCGTCGTCCCCCACCCGAACAAGATCGTCTGCCTCGGCCTCAACTACGCCACCCACATCAAGGAAATGGGCCGCCCGACACCCACCCATCCCACCCTCTTCGCCAAGTACGACGGCTCCCTGATCGGCGCCCACGACGACATCCACATGCCGCCGATCAGCGACGACCTCGACTGGGAGGCCGAACTCGGCGTCGTCGTCGGCCGCCCCGGCCGGCACATCCCCCGCAGCCAGGCACTCGAACACGTCGCCGGTTACACCGTCGCCAACGACGTCACCGTCCGCGACTGGCAGCACCGCACCCGCGAGTTCCTCTCCGGCAAGACCTTCGAGGCCACCACCCCCGTCGGGCCGGCCCTCGTCACCCCCGACGAACTCCCGCCCGGCGCCTCCGGGCTGACCATCTCCTGCAGCGTCGACGGCCACACGATGCAGAAATCCAACACCGCCGACCTGCTCTTCGGCGTCACCGACATCCTCGCCTACGTCAGCACCATCATCACCCTCCAGCCTGGCGACCTGATCCTCACAGGCACCCCTGGCGGCGTCGGCGCCGGACGCGATCCCAAGGTCTTCCTGCGACCGGGCCAGGAACTCCTCACCTCCGTCGAAGGCATCGGCGAACTGCGTAACAGCGTCGTCAAAGACAGCCTGTGACCGCGTGAAGGGCCCGTGTTCCGGTAACCCACACCGCGCGGCTACAGTGTCCGGCATGTCAGGAACGGCGTCCCCCAGCTACCGCGAGCGCAACTCCACCGCCGATCGGGCGCTGGACATCCTGACCATGTTCGACGACAGGCATCTCGTCGTCTCCGGCACTGCGGTGGCGGAGCGGCTCGGCGTCGCGCGGTCCACTGCGTACCGCTATCTGCAGAGCCTGGTGGCCGGGCGCTTCCTCGAGGAGGCTCCCGGCGGCGGGTTCCGGCTCGGCCTGCGGGTCCTGGAGATCGCACGACTGGCGCGCCGCAGCTACGGCCTGTCCGAGGTTGCCCTGCCGTCGATGCAGGAACTCGCGGAGGAGGTGCGCGAGACCGTCCTGCTCACCCGCCGTGCCGGGGACCTGGTCGTGTGCGTCGACCTCGCCGAGAGCGGAACCCGCGCGGTGCGGATCTCCTACGAACGCGGCAGCACCCTGCCGCTCAACGCCGGCGCCTCCGCCTTGGTCCTGCTCGCCTGGAGGCCCGAGGACGAAGCCCGCCGGCTGCTGGAGACGGCGGAACTGCGCCGCTTCACCCCGGCCACCCTCACCGACGTCGACGCCCTGATGGAGCGCCTCGCCCGGATCCGCCGCCTCGGCTACTCGGTCACCCGCGGCGAACTCGACCCCGATGTCGTGGGCATCGCCGCCCCCATCACAGCCCCGGACGGCCAGGTCACCGCGGCGGTGAGCGTGGCAGCCCTCGCCTCCCGCGCCTACCCGGAGGCGGAGGCGGAGTTCGCCCAGAAGGTCCGGGCCACGGCGAGCGAGATCAGCGAACGCCTGGCCCTCACCACAGACTGACGCCCTTGCCGCTCCAGCACCACAGGGGTCGACACGACCGCACGCCGTACCCGCACCGGGCCACCACAGCGGGAGTTCCACGACATGCTCGGCCTCCTCGCCGACCGGACCTGGCAGGCCCGGGCCGTTCCCCTGACCGGCCGACCGGGCCGGGACAGACAGGTGATGACCAGGTCATTGCTGAAACGGGAGGATGTGCCGGTGAGCGGTGAAACGAGTGCCTTGACGAGCGAGTGGCTACTACGGTTGCGGCCGGACGGCGGCCCGGACCGGTCCGCCGTGGTCTCCTCCCCCGCGACGGTCGCGCAGGCCGAGGCCGACCTGGGCCCCGGTCCTGTGGCCTGGGCGGTGGAGACAGCGGCCGGGGCCAGCGCGAGACACACGCGGCAGGCAGCCGAAGCGGACGTCAGTCCGTCTCGCCTGCGTTCGGCACGCCGATCGGCTGAGGCATGCTGCATCGCGCTCCTGCGGGGGCTGCTGCACGACACCCCACCCGACGACATCGAGGTCCCGCCCGAGGCCGTCGAGGGCAACCGCGACCTGGTCCACCGGGGTGTGGCGCTGGACCGTGTCCTGCGGGGCGTGTGGACCTCGCAGGTACACACGTACGAAAGGCTTCTGTCCGCTCTCCGGCACCTGGTCGAGCCGGACCGGTGGGCGGACGAGAGCGAACGGGTCACTCGGCTGTCCTTCGCCTACTCCGAGGAGCTGACCGCGCTTTTCACCGCGCAGTACGCGGCGGAGCAGGAACGCTGGGCCAGCAGCGCCATGGCCGCCCGCCGGCAGCTTGCCGACGACCTCCTCGCCGGCCGCCGCGCCACCCCGGCGACGGTAAAACGAACTCTCGGCATCGACCTCGACCACCACCACGTGGCCGCCATCCTCTGGTCGGACCCGCCCGAGCCGGACGACGAGAGCCCCGCAACATCGCTGCACCAGCTCGCCGTCGACCTCATCGGCGCCACGGGGGCCACCAACTCCGTGCTGCTTCCCACCGGAACGTTCGAACTGTGGGCATGGGCCAGTTGGCCTGACCAACCGCCGGAGGACCTCGCTTCGTTGGTAGAAGCGGAGCTGAAGACGAAGATCGCGCGCTCACCGGCCGGGATGTACATCGCCCTGGGGCCGTCCGCCCCGGGCGGCGAGGGCTTCCGCAACAGCCACCTGGCCGCCCGGGAAACCGAGCGTGTCGCGCAGGCCCTCGGTGATCCTGGTGTGTACGCATACGCCGACATCGCTGTGCTGTCGCTGCTGACTGCCGTGCCCGAGCACGCGGAACGCTACATGCGGGAGGTTCTGGGACCTCTGGGCGAGGCTGGAGACAAGGCGGCCGAGCTCCGTAAGACCCTGCGCCTTTACCTTGCCCACGGTCGCAGTCGCGGCCTCGCAGCCGAGGAGCTGTTCGTCGCGCCCAACACCGTCGCCTACCGCGTCAAACGCGCCGAGCAGCTCCTGGGCCGCCCCCTGCCGAAGGACCATCTGCCGCTGCGCCTGGCACTGGAGATCAGCCGGGTCATCGCCCCTTGAAGACACCAGCCGCATCCCGTGCAAGGGGCGCGCGCTTTTCGCAGTTTTCTGGGGGCGCGGGGCGACTGAACGCGGAACCCGAGCCCCTCGCCGTCGTCCCGCGCCTCAGCCGAGCTCTCCCGCGGCGGCTCAGTCCGCGTCGCGCAGGGTGGCGATGCTCTTGTCGAGGACGGCCTGGTCGGCCCAGCTTCCGTGGAAGCCGAGCGGAACGCGGACGGGCAGCTTGACCCGGGCCAGCGGCCGGGTCACGAGGTCGGACGCCTCGTGGATCAGCAGCTCGCTCAGGCCTGTGTCACGGTTCCACCACACGGACAACAGGTATCCGTCGTCCTCGGCGCGCGCGTCGCGCCGGGGGACGAACACCGGCTCGCTGGGGCTGGTGAGCGGGTCCGGTCCTTCCAGGACGACGGTGGAGTCCTTGAGGTAGTCGTGGCGGGCCAGACCGTCGGTCATGGTGTCCGTCGCCAGGTCGCGGGTGGTGGCGAAGTAGCCGTACCGGTGCTGCTTGCCCACGTAGTCATCGTTGATCTTCGGGAACTCCCCGGCGATCCCGCTGATCCGCCGGTCGCCGACCTTTCCGGTCGCCGTGTCAATCCGCCACTGCCACGAGTAGCCCGGGGGGAACCACTCGTGCGAGCTGAGCGGGGTGCGGCGGTCGGCGGGGGTGCCGAGGCGGGAGATCCGGCTCAGGTCGATGACCACCTCGTCACCGATCTCGTAGGCGTTGTAGAAGTGCGTGGGCGCGAACATGCCGCCCGCCTCGTACCACTTCACCTCGTGCGTACGGCGGTCCATGAGCACGATCTGCGTGCCGTGCGGCAGTGCCGACTCGTCCCAGACCACTCCGGGGCGGCCCTGCGCTGCCAGGTCGAGGCGGAACATGTTGGGTGCGACGAAGAAGATCGCGTAGTTCTCGCTGACGGCGAAGTCGTGCATGAGGACCGGGATGCCGACGTCGATGACGTGGGAGTCGATGATGTTGCCGGTCTTCGCGTCGGCGCGATACCAGGTGATGATGGGGCCGGTGGCGGCGAAGAAGAGCATGTCGCCGGTGGCCGGGTCCATCTTGAAGTGGGCGGTGCACAGGATGTCGACGCCGCCGTGGAAGTCGTAGGAGCCGTAGGTCTCCAGGGTCTGGGGGTGCATCGCCGTCGGCAGGGCCCCCTCGAAGTAGACCAGCAGGTGGTCGTCGAAGATGCCGGCGTTGGTCTGGGGGTTGTTCTTGCCACGCGGGGCGCCCTTCGGCAGCCGGCCGGCCGTACCGCCGTTGACGAAACTGCCGTAGACGGCCTCGCCCTGCTCGACCTCGAACTTCATCGAGTCGGTCGCCACCCAGCTGGTGCGGTAGGCCGCCTTGCCGTCGCGCAGGTAAAGCCCCGCGATCATGGCGTCGCCGTCCCACCAGTGGTAGCGCTCCATGTTGCGCGGCTGGAATCGGGGGTTGGAGGAGGTGCGGAACATGGCGCCCGCGAGGTCCTCCGGAATGACGCCCTCCACCGGGAGGTCGTAGCCGCTGCTCTCCTGCGTCCACGGGGCGAAGGGGCCCCGCAGGAACTTGTTGTCCGTCGGCCAGTCCTGGTCGGGGCTCACAGGCTGGGCCTGCGACGAGATGTTCATCGGTGTGGTCGTGACGACCGGGACGGGTGGATTGGTCATCGGGATGCCTTTCACGTATGCAGCTCAGAGGCACGGTCCTGGGGAGGCCCAGAGGAAGGGGGCAGCAGGACTTGGCGGAGTGCGTCGGGCGTCCTGGGCCGGCAGCGGCTCCGCCACGGGGTGGCCGCCTCTCGTGCCCGGTGAGATCATCTTGCGCCGCCGCCCACCTGAAGTCTTCGGCGCCGGACAACAGAGTCACGGCTTCCCCTTGGCGCCGCGACGCAACAAGGGCACAGTCGCCGTGGGCGGGGTGCGACTTGCGCCGCGCGGCTAGCAGCGGGTCCGCGCAGCCTCACATCCGGGATCTCAGCACGTCGACCTCACAGCCCGGCGCGAACGGGTCGAAGCCGTGCTCGCTCAGCCAGCGAACGACCAGCAGGCTTCGCAGCGACCACCACGCGCGGATCACGTCGAGGTCGACGGCGGTGCCATAGCCGGCGACGACGTCGTCGAGGTGCTCCTCGTGTCCGAGCGTGAAGGTGGCGAGGTCGTACAGGGCATCACCCTGGCCCGCCTCGGACCAGTCGATGATGCCGGTGACCTCGTCGCCGTCGACGAAGACGTGCGCGATCTGCAGGTCGCCGTGCGTGAACGCCGGAGTCCACGGCCGGAGCGCGGCCTCGGCGACCTGGCGGTTGCGGGAGACCAGGTCGGCGGGCAGAAGGCCGTTCGTCACGAGCCGCTCGCACTCCTCGTCGAGATCCGCCGTCAGCGCGACGATGCTCCGGCCGGCCCCGCCAGGCCGGGGCGGCAGGGGCGCGTCGTGCAACTTCCGGATGGCGGCACCCGCCGCGGCCCACGCCGCCGGCGACCCGGTCGACGGCCCGCCGAGGAGCCCAAGCGTCGTCCCCGGGAGCGCGGCGATCGCGAGCACGTGCGGCTTGTGCCACAGGACCTCCGGGGTCGGGACCGGCACCAGGGCCATCGCATCGACCTCGACGTCGATGCGCGCCTGATCGGCGTCCACCTTCAAGAACACATCGCCGACGCGCAGGGTCGCACGCTCGGAATGGGCGACGACAACTCTGACCTCATCCATGGGCGACCACTATCCCGGCGATGATCGCCGACGTCGCCGGGTTTATCGCGTGCGATTGGGCGGCTGAGCGCGTCCTGCTAACTAGCGGCCTCGTGCACGACACCGACCGCTGACCAGGTCAAGCCCACCACTGTTGCTAGGAGTCCAAGTCATCCGCGCACGAGGTGCTCAGCCAGATCGGGGCGCTGCTCACGCAGGTACGCGCGAGCCTTGAGGGCATGAGCCGCCTGTGAGGCGGTCTTGATTCGCTCGACGTCCTCCAGCAGGGGACGACGTTCGCCTTCGTCCCTGGGGCCCGGTATCCCAGCACGAACACAGCCTCGGCAGTCCCCGTGGCGTTCCCCACGAACGCTTGGGACCAGCGCGCCAGTTCGACCACTCGCCCCAGGCCAGGAGAGCAACCCCGGCCATCACCGCTCACGCACTTGCCGCATGCGGTGACTCCAGGGCGCCTCGGTTTCTTGACGGCGAAGGCCGCGGCCACCGAGGGGCGGCCTCGAACTCCGTCTCTGCACCTACGTTCCCGCGCCCGCGCATTCTCCCTGCCAGGTCAGATCATGCCGTCACTGATTCGGCGTGATGGACGTGCGCGGCGATGCGGGAGGCGAGTTCGGGCCACAGTTCGTGCGGAAGGTTGTGTCCCATTCCCTCCAGGATCACCAGTTCGGCATTCGGCACGGCGGCGGCCGTGGCGCGACCGCCACTGACGTCGCACACGAGGTCGGCGGCGCCGTGCACGACCAGCGTGGGCACCCGCAGGGCGTGCAGTCGCTCGGTGCGATCCCCCGTCGCCACGACCGCGAGGCCCTGGCGTTGCAGGCCGAGGACGTCGTAGCCCCGGTCGAAGACCCGTCCGGCCCGTTCGGTCGCCGCGGGCGCGTCGAAGACGAAGCCCGGCGACGCGGAGAGCCGTAGGGCACGTACCTGCCACACGACGAAAGCCTCCCGGTCCTGCGGCGGTGCTCCCAGTTCGGCGAAGACCGAGAAGTCGGCCTCACCCACGCCGGGTTCACCGGTCGTGGACATCATCGACGTCAGCGAGCGGACCCGCTCCGGGTGTTCGATCGCGATCATCTGGGCGATCATCCCGCCCATCGAGGAGCCGACGACGTGGACGCCGGTGAGACCGAGCGCGTCGAGCAGGCCGACGGAGTCTGCCGCCAGGTCTGCCAGCGTGTACGACGCCGTCGAGAGGTCTCCGGCGAGAGCCGCCTGGAAATCCGGTACGGGTGCGTCGTGGAAGTGCGTCGACCGGCCGGCGTCGCGGTTGTCGAACCGGATCACCTGAACGCCCCGCTCCACCAGCGCCTGGCAGAACCCCTCCGGCCAGTTGATCATCTGTGCGCCGGCTCCCGTGACCAGCAGGACCGGCGGTGCGCCGGGGTCACCGAACCGTTCGTAGGCGATCTCGATCCCGGCCGGGCCGACGTTCCGTGCTGTCAGGTCTCGCATGGCCGAGACGGTAGCCACGGCAAGCGCGCGAAAGAACGAACCACGGTCTGACGTTTTTCGCCCATACCCCAAGTTACGGTGGAAATGGCCGAGAAGAAGTCACCAGCAGACCACCGATACCCCCTCTTCTTCCGAGGCAATCTCCGCCTTCAGGCGCGGAGGGAGTCCGATCCTGAGCCCTGCGGAGCGGAGTTCCGCGGCATCGCTTCAGATCGCTCTACGACGACAGCCGCGCTCACTCCGGCCGCTTCTGCTTCCCGATGCGGTCCTTGACCACCCGGCGCGGCGGACCGCCGCAGCTTCCGGCCAGGTAGGAGCAGGACCAGAACCGGCCGTGCTTGATCGCCCGGTTCGCTCGGCCGGTGAACTCCTGCCGCGACCGGCGCGAGGACACACCTTGAGGGAGTTGACCGGATTCGACCCGGCAGCCCTCAGCGGGTAGTGCACGAGCAGGTGCAGGTAGTCTTCTTCGCCGTTGAACTCGATCAGGTCGATCTCGAAGTCCTCGCAGACCATCCGCATGATCTCCGCCGGTCCATGGAGCATGACGAAGAGGTCATGCTCCCCTTCTGGACCGATCCTTCACCGCGTCACTGGATCGTCGATTCACCGAAGACCTGGAGCACCGCGAGCCTCTCAAGCCGGGCCGCTGGAAGCGGTGCTCCGTCTTCCAGCGTGACAAAGAGGTGGGGTCGCGCCGAACCGCCGTTTCCTGTGACCCCCGCCCAGTTCATGCCGACCTGAGCATGGCCCAGACGCATGAGCTCTCAGGAAGGGGGCACCGGGAAAGGGCACGACAGAGTCCAACGGTCCGGGATCCCCCGGGCAGAAAGGGTGCTGCGCGCCTGACGAGATGCGGGGCCCGCGCGCACCGAAGAGACGCGTAGATCGGAATCGACATGATTGTCCTCGGCCTCATCCTGCTCGTCGTCGGGCTGCTCGTCGGCCTCTCGCTGCTGACCACGATCGGCGGAGTACTCATCGTGGTCGGTGCGATCCTGTGGATACTCGGCTCGACCGGACGCGCGGTCGGCGGACGCAAGCACTTCTTCTAGAGGCAGCGGTAACCCGCCTTCTGGAGGCAGCGGCGGCTCACCGGCGATCGTCTGAGATCTCCGGCCACCGAGAGCCCCCTGCAGTGGCGGTGGCCGCAGCACGATCGAGCGCCATCGATCGAGCGCGGCCACCGCCACTGACGAGCTGCCCCTGACCGCAATCGCCGACACCGCGCAGGGTTCCGGGCGAGCGGCAAAGGGCCGGGCGGCATCAGCGCATCAGCGAGCCGCGTACCGTCAGGCCGTAGTTGGCGCGCAGTCGGCGCAGTTCCCACAGGCCCACCGCGGTGACCGACAGCGGGCCTCCGAGGAGGAAGACGATGCGCACGCCGGCCGGCACATCCGCGTAGGAGCCGGTGAACAGGTTGACCAGTGCCATCTCCCACACCAGGGTCATCGTCAGCAGCGGCGGCACGGTCTCGTGGATGTCCACGGTACGGAAGACGTGGAGCAGGGACAGCCCCATGCCGTAGATGATGAACGGCAGGACCCACACGAGAATCGACACCGTGATCAGCCAGGTGATCACGGACATCACCGGATTGACGGCCAGCTTGCCGTCGGCGAGACCGGTGAGGATAGCGGCGGGGAACACGGCTACACCGCCGATGATCGCCAGCACGGCGCCGAACGGCTTCGCCGCGCGCCGCAGCAACTGCTGCCGGGCCGGGGGACGCGCCAGCGCGACGAGCACCCCGATGACGACCGGGAACGTCACCGAGAGAACCAGGATGCTGATCCAGGAGTCGTTGAGCCGTTCGCTCGCGGCATCGCCCGCGGAGTCGACCAGCTTGTAGGAGTACGTCACCCAGAGCACCGCGCCCAGACCCACGTACGTCCGGATCTTCTGGATCCGGGCGACCACCTCGTCCTCCACCCGATCCGGGCGCGAGGGTCTGAACACCTTGCGCGCGATGGCGATCGGACCGGCGGCACGCCACATTCGGCGGAACACTCCGACGCGGAGTGGCACCGGCTGCGGAAACCCCGGCGGGTAGGGGTAGGGAGGCGGCGGATAGCCGCCCTGGTGAGGTGGGACGTTGTACGGATACGGCTGCGGCGGCACAGGCTGACCCTGTGGGTAGTGCGGCGGCTGCGGCGGCCCTTGCGGATTCCAGGCACTCATCTCTGACTCTCCCCCGACACGACTGTGTGGAACGGACACGCAGCCGCAGTGTATTGGGTGCAGGCGCACTGCTTGAGGCTCCCGTCTGCCGCCGCCTGTAGTCGCCGGGGGGCTCGGCGGCCCGCATGCGTCCGTCGCTCAGGCGCCGCGTTCCTCTCGACTGGCTACGGTCCTCATCCCCGCCGACCTGCGGAGCAGGTAGCGGTCCGCGGACATGACCAGCAGGTCGCTGCCTGGGAAGAACGTCGGCCACGCAAGTACTTCGGCATCGGCGGGATCGGAGGGTCGCCTGCCGGGAAGTTATGGCGCAGCACCGGTCTCCTGCCAGGCCGGAGCTGCCAGGCTTCAGCCGCGACACCGTCAGGAGTGTGCAAGGTCTATGACCAACCCCTCTTCATCTCCCGGGCGCCGGGCCCTCGTCGTGCGCGGCGGCTGGGAAGGCCATTCACCGGTGGAGACAACCGAACGGTTCGTGCCCTTCCTCAAGGAACACGGGTTCACGGTCGACACCTCCGAGTCCCTCGACGTCTACGGTGACGCGGACCGGCTCGCCGCCACCGACCTCGTCGTCCAGTGCTGGACCATGGATACGATCGCCCCCGAACTCTCCCGCACGTTGGCAGCCGCGGTGCGGGCGGGCACCGGGTTCGCCGGCTGGCACGGCGGCATCATCGACTCCTTCCGCGGCGACCTCGACTACCACCTGCTGACCGGTGGCCAGTTCCTGATGCATCCGGCCGACTTCGTGAACTACACGGTCCGACTCGTGCCCGAACGTGCGAGCCACCCGGTCATCGAGGGCCTGGCCGACTTCGCCGTCCACACCGAGCAGTACTGGGTCGCGACCGACCCCGACATCGATGTGCTCGCCACGACCACCTTCCCGGCCGGCGAAGAGCGTGCCCATCCCGTCGTCATGCCCACCGTATGGACCAGGACATACGGTGCCGGGAAAGTCTTCGTGTCGGCCATCGGCCACAAACCCGACGACTTCGATGTACCCGAGGTCCGTACGCTCACCGAACGGGGGCTGCTGTGGGCGAGCAGGTGACACCACTGCGGGTCGGCATGGCCGGCGCGGGCAGAATCAGCGGCCAGTACCTGTCGACGCTGGCCAGGACCGAGGCCCTGCGGCTGACCGCGGTCACCGACCTGGACGGCGCGCGGGCCGAAGAGGCGGCCGCCGCGTCCGGCGCGCGGGCCGTCGGCGACCTGGCCGACCTGCTGGCGCGCGACGACGTCGACGCCGTGCTCAACCTGACCATCCCCGCCGTACACGCCGACGTGGCACTGGCCGCGATCGCGGCCGGCAAGCACGTCTACGGGGAGAAGCCGCTTGCCACCACCCGCGAGGAGGCCGCTGCCGTGCTGGCCGCCGCACGCGCCGCGAGCGTGCGGGTCGGCTGCGCACCCGACACCGTGCTCGGCACCGGTGTCCAGACCGGGCGCAGGGCCGTGGACGACGGGCTGATCGGTACGCCCGTCGCCGCGACCGCCTTCATGACCACCCCCGGCCACGAGACGTGGCATCCCGATCCGGAGTTCTACTACCGCCCCGGCGGCGGTCCGCTGCTCGACATGGGCCCTTACTACATCTCGGCGCTGATCCACCTGCTCGGTCCGGTGGCCGCGGTCACCGGCGCGGCCTCCACACCCCGCGCCGAGCGCGAGATCGCCAGTGGTCCCCGGGCCGGTCAGCGCTTCGCCGTCGAGGTGGACACACATGTCACCGGGGTGCTGCAGCACGCGAACGGCGCGCTGTCCACGCTGCTGATGAGCTTCGACATCCACGAAGCCCACCTGCCCAGGATCGAAGTGCACGGCACAGAGGGGTCGTTGTCGCTGCCCGACCCCAATCTCTTCGACGGTGTGGTGGAGGTGTGGCGGGCCCGCTCCGACGGCTGGCGGTCGCTTCCCGTGTCCGCCGGTCACCCACACGCCGGACGCGGGATCGGCCTGGCCGACCTCGCCGTCGCCCTGGCCACCGGCCGCCCCCACCTCGCCTCCGCCGAACTCGCCGAGCACGTCCTGGATGTGATGCTCACGCTGCTGGACGCGGCGCACCAGGGCCGGACCCTCACGGTCACCACCACCTGCGAACGACCCGCGCCGGTCGCCTGACCCGGTGGTCCGCACCTGGCGGAGAGTTTCCACGGGTCCGACTCAGCCCATCCTGGTTGCTCGCGACCAGGTCCTGGCCGTCCCCAAGTCCCTGTTCTCCCCGGCCGGCCCGCGCATGGCAGGCCGTCGGACAGGCCCCCGACCAGGCATGGGAACGCCGTTGCTGCGGCGCGGGCGCGAAGGGGCGGCGTGAGTACGGCTGGGCGGCTGTCCAGGTGCGCCCGGTGGTCGTACCCGGCCACCGGGACGGCGTGTTGATCCGTCTGCGGTGGGCGCCGGCACGGCCCAGCTTGAGCCGGCCGGGGCCCAGAACGCATTCGGTATCCCGTGATCGACCCCGGAGCTGCGGGCACACGTGAACCGCCCCGCCGGAGCGGGGCCGTTCGCCGTGGGGCGAGTCCCCCTGCGGGCTCGGCTTCAGCAGGGCGGCAGCGGGTTGGTCTCGTCGTAGACCTCGCTGTCCTTCACGAAGCCCCAGCCGCCATGGGCGCGGTGCGGACTGTCGGCGAGCGTGTAGATCCAGCGGCGGGGGTGAGGGCCGCCGCCGCCCGTGAGGTCGCCCTCGTATCGGCAGGTGAACCAGTTGGTGGTGCTGTTGAGGTAGCCGACGGTCTCTCCGTCCCACTCGACACGGATTCCCGCCCTGTTGTTGCACCAGAAGTGGGTGGTGGCGACCTGATCGCGCAGGCAGTTGGACGCGGCGGCGCGGGCGGTCGAGTCGCTCCCGGCGGGCTGGGCGACGGCAGCACTCGTCAAGGTGCCGGCAAGGATGAACGCGCAGGCCACGGAGCCTGCGAGACGGCCGGCACGGGGCGAGGTCCTGGTCATGAGCATCCCGAGGTAGGTGTGACGTGGACGGCCCTCAACCTCACAGACCTGCGCGCGACCTGCCACCAATTCAACCATCGCCGAAAAGCGTTCACCGAGGTGCGGGATCCAGTAGTCCCGCAAGCGGCGGCGTGGTTCGACGCGGCCGAAGTGGTGCCCCGTGGTGGTGAAGACGTGGTCCAGGTCTCGGTCCCAGGTCTCGGCTGCCTGGTCGGTGATCACAACTCGAGGCTTCCGGAGCCCGGGACGACCATGCAGCCCCCTTCGAACTGGCCCTACGCCGCCACAGCACCACCTCAATCGGGGGTGAACCAGATATGTGCCGAATCACCGGCCTGGCCGGAGCGGACGCCGTCCGGCACGAGCGCACGGTCGAAGCGATGGGCTCCTCGCAAGCCCACCGCGGCACGGAGGGCGCCAAGCACGCCCCCAGCTCGCATGGGAGGGCAGCGCTGGCGATGAACACGCTGCTGATCGTCGACCGGCAGGCGATGCCCGGCCCCTACCTCGACCGCGGCTCCAGGGTGCTGCTGGCCTTCAGCTTCGATCGGACAGGACAGACGCCACTCAGCTCACCCGGTTGGCAAAGGCTCATTGATAGGAACCTTTCAGGTGTATCAGGCCGTGCAGGTTGGTGACATATGGGCCAAAGTCGGTTGAAACGATCAGTGTGAGTCAACATCGCACGCCCACTTACTCGTCGTCGGTAGTGGCGGTCAATTCAACGTCGGTCACGCCGTCATTCTGGAACAGTTCGGAGGTCAACTGCCCAGCGTCGGCGCTGCCCTCCAGCCGCAGCAGCACTTGTGCCGCCGGATCGGTATTGTCCGGCAGGCGGCCGACCTTGACCTCCTGGATACGGAAGCCTCTTCGGGTGCATGTCTCCATCAGCTGGGGCAGCAGTGCCGTGCCGGTGCGGTAGGTCAGCCGTACCTCGAAGGCCGAGGTGGTGGTGCCGGGGATCAGGCGGGCGGAGAGCAGAGGGTAGCCGCGCACGACGAGGAAGTGTACGGCGGTGACGGCGAGGGCGAGGATCGGCAGGCCACCACCGCAGGCCATGCCGACCGCGCAGGTGAGCCAGATGGTGGCGGCGGTCGTCAGCCCCCGTACCGCGTCACGGCGTACGAAGATGAGGCCGCCACCGATGAAGCCGATGCCGGAGACGATCTGGGCCGCCACGCGGGACGGGTCGAAGGAGACGTTGTCCAGGCCGAGGACGTTGGTGAAGCCGTGCTGGGAGACCTCCATCATCAGTGCGCTGGCGATGCCCACCAGGGTGTGGGTACGCAGACCGGCACTTTTCTGCTGCGCCGCCCGCTCCCAGCCGATCAGGCTCGACAGCAGCAACGCCAGCCCGAGCTCGGCCAGTTGCCGCGGCCCCTGCCCATTGCTCACGTCCCACAGCGGAACAGCCAACCCCGCCATACACAGCTCCCCTCTGGCTCCGTGCCCTCTGGCATTGCCCCTACCCGTCTGGGAGCGACCATGCCCGTGGTCGGGCTGGTGACTATGGCCATGTGACGGCGTCGGCGGGAACGGAAACGTTTGGCGCCGGGGAGGCGACCTGCCGCTGGGCCAGGACCACGCCGTGGTGGTACGGGAGCCGCGCACGGCCTTGCCATCGACCGCGATCAGCAGCCGTTTGACAACAGCATTGGGAATGCGTCCGCTACTTCGAACACGTCCACAACGAAAAGACCGAGCTTGAACGGGTTTGAGGTTGTCGACGGCGAAGGCCTGACCAGACGCGGCTTGGTCATCGCCACATCCCTGAAGACAGGTGTGGCGATGACCTGTGGACCCCGAGCCCATTCGATCAGGACCTCGCACTCACGGCAGCGGTTTGTCACCTGATGTCGACGAAGTCGCCCGCGGCCGTGGACGGGCCGGTGGTGGGAGTACCCGTGAAAACGAAGCGGAAGTAGCCGTCGGTCCTGGCCTTGGTGGTGGTTTTCAACGTGCCCCCGACACCGCTGGTGACGGTTTTGAGCGCGGTGTAGACGGAGCTGCCCTTCTTACGGAACTGCAGCTGCACCGGCCTGTCCTGGTAGCCGGTGTAGGTGCCGCTCTCCCAGTTGGCGCGGCTCAGCTTCCCGGTGACCGTGATCGTCCTGTCCTTCTTCACCGGCTCGGGCGAGGCGTTCACCGTCACCTTGGCGTACCGCTTGACGTTCGCCGTGCCGGTGACGTCGGTCTCCGTCCAGTCGTCGCTGGTGTCCTGCGCCCCGGCGAGCACCTTCCAGGCCCCGGCGAGGCTGTTGTGGTCGAAGTCCCGCACGGCGTCCACAGCGAAGCTCACCCGGCAGGTGGAGGTGGTCGGGTCGGCGGGCGACACCACGCATGTTCCCGCCGGTGGGTACAGCGGCAGGATGCCGTCGGCGTCGTCGGTGTTGGGGCCGTGCCACAGGTAGGCCCAGGACGCGGCGACGCCCTGCGGGTCCCGGGCCGTCCACGTGATCGTGACGGTCTTTCTGGTGGTCAGGCCGAGCACGATGTCCTTGCCTGCGTTGACCACGACGTTCGTGAACGTCGTGTCGTCGGCAGCGGTCCTGTCCGCCGTTTGAGCGGCAGCCGGAAGTACGGAGGCGGAAAGTGCGGCCGTCATCAGGAAAGTGACGGTGACAGCTGGGCGCATGCGCATGGAGTCCCCCTCTGGGACGTTGGGTTTCGTCGCCTCCCCGCGCGACGAAACCTGATGGTGTGTCATCAGTGGCTAGACCTGTGAGAGCCGGTCCCGGTTGCCCCGTTCTTCGAACCAGTGCACGCATCCGCCTGGCGGGGCGCGATCAGCAACCGTGAGGAACCGGGCTCGCGTTCCGTGCAGTGTGGCCGGGCTGTGCAACCAGTTGCTGGTGGGTCGCGGTCCACTCCTGCGGCTTTTGTACGAGGTCGTCGCTGATGGTGTGCGGCATGACTCAAGTTGGAGTGCGTATTCGAGTTTTTGCGCAAGCGACGGCTCAGCACCCAGGCGTTGGCGTCATGTGCACTCGCGCCAACAAGGCGTGGTGCACCCCCCTCGCACACCAGACGCACCTACGCGGCTCCGGCCTCGGCGAAGGCGCGGGCGGTCACGAGTCCCATCCCGGACGCCGCCCCCCGTAGCGAGCGCCACCTTGTGCTCGAAGTCGTAGGTCGGGTTCATGGTGTGCGTCACTGCAATCACCGGCCGGTGCCACGCCGACCAGGCAGGAAAGTGATCCCGTCACCGACCCCTGACACCATCATGAGCGTCGGCAGGCACCAGGCGTCCACGACGGCCCGAAACCCTCATGTGGCGCAAGACAGCTGGCGGAGCCCCTGCCTGGCCGCGCCGGCAGCGGGGAAGGTCTGGACGAGAAGCCGTCGTCCCGATCTTCGAGGATCCGGATTTTGTCGTGGAACTGGCCTCACAGCGGGCAAGCGACTCCTGACGGCAGGGAACGCGCCTTTCAGCCAGGGCCGGTGCTACCCCGGGCGGCCCAAGTGCGCTCAGTTCGGCGATGAGGCGTTGCTGTCGTCGTTTGGCTGGTGGGGGTGTTGTTGCCAGTGGTTGGGTCCGAGGTCCTGGCAGCGAGCATCGTTGGTGAGCATGTGCCACATGGCGATGACGATCTTGTGCATGACCGCGATGAGTGCGCGCTTCTTGTCCACGCGTCTGATCAGCCGTCGGTAGTGAGCATTGAGATAGGTGCCCTTGGGGCGTGCCGCGGCGGCTGCCGCATCGCCGAGGCCGCCCTTGAGCCAGACGTTGCCCTGGGTCGTTGCGCCTGAGTAACTCCGGCCCGCTGATTGGTTGTTCCCCGGAGCCACGCCGCTCCAGCTTGCCAGAGCGGCCGCAGCGGGGAACCGAGTCATGTCGATGCCTGTCTCTGCGATCACAACCTGCGCCAGGCGGGTTGAGATGCCCGGGACAAGAGCTACGTATAGGGCTGGACCTGCATAAACGCCCTCTTGGTCGTGCCGTTGGAGTGCCCCAAAGCGACAAGTGTGCCGCAGACGTGGGGCCCACCCGGATACACCGAGAGCAACGACTACTTTGCTGGTCCGGGGGTTTCGTGCTTATAGGCATTGAAGCGCGCCTTCTTCTGACGATTCCCGCACGTGTTCATGTCACACCATCTGCGGGTGCGGCTTTGACTGGTGTCGAAGAAGGCCGCTTGGCAGGTTGGCGATGCGCACAAGGCCAGTTTTCCGTCTCGTTCGCCTGCGATGATGCTGATCGCGTCGGCGGCGATAACGCCCAGGGCATCCTCCACGGAGGAAGCCGAGCCAAGTCGCCATTGCCGATTGCCCTCGGGCGTCAAGATAGCCGCGGCCCGACCCCGAGTGCTGCGGTCATTGATGACCTGGACAGCAGACACCGGGAGGGGGTCTCGCCGCGCGGCCGCTGTCGCGGCGGCGTGAATCGATTCCCGCAGCTCCCAAGCGCGTTCGAGCTGGGCGGTGGTGCAGGACTCCACGGCGAGGCCGCTCACCGCCAGCCAGTCGACGAGCCGGTTCGGCGTGGGGATGCGCTCCACAGCGTCGCCATGACGCTCCGACAGAGTCCCCGTGAAGCTGGTCGCCAGCACCTTGCCGAGCCGGAAGTCAGGGAACCGAGCACTCATGGAACCACCTTAGCTGGTTGCACGCCGGCATCGAGACCTGTTAGAACCGTCTTAGCCGGTTCCTGCAGATCCCAAGCCGGTTCCACCGATGACCAGGAGGTCTCATGGCCACGCACTGGTGCGTCACCGACGCTGCGGCCGCCATTGATCATGGCGTCGTCACCACGTCAGCTCACCTCGGCGAGGGCATCTCATGACCCTTCAAACCAGCGACGTGCACGCATTCGAAGCCCACGCGACCGACGCTGACCTCGACGACCTGCGCGCGCGGCTGGCCGCAGCACGGCTGCCGGAAGCTGAGACGGTCTACCGCGCCGCGCCCGACCCGCGCCGATGGGATCAGGGCGTTCCTCTCGCCGACCTCGTGGACGTCGTGAACTACTGGCGCACCGGGTACAACTGGCGGTCGTTCGAAACGCGCCTCAACCAGATCGGCCAGTACCGCACGACCATTGACGATCTGGGAATCCACTTCCTGCACCGCCGATCCACCCGCGCAGACGCCACCCCGCTGATCCTGACGCACGGCTGGCCAGGCAGCATTGCCGAGTTCACCCATGCAATGGACGAACTGGCTGATCCGAAAAGCGCGGACGCACCAGCGTTCCACGTCGTAGTCCCGTCGCTGCCAGGTTTTGGTCACAGCGACAAGCCGGCCACCACCGGGTGGGGAACCGAAAAGATCGCGGCCTCCTGGGTGGAACTGATGGGAAGGCTCGGCTACAGCAAGTTCGTAGCCCACGGCGGCGACTGGGGAGGTGTGATCACCACGATCCTCGGCGGCAGGTTCCCCGAGCACGTCCTCGGCATCCACACAACGGTCGCGCAGGCACCGCCCGGGTTGACAACGGACGGGCTGACGGCAGCCGAGCGCAAATGGACCGAGGAGACCCGCAATTTCTGGGGCCACCACGCGGCGTACGCGAAACAGCAGGCGACCCGACCGCAGACCATCGGCTACTCGCTCGTCGACTCACCAGTCGGGCTTCTCGCCTGGATCCTTGACAAGTTCGCTGAGTGGTCAGATACCGAAGACAGCCCGTTCGAGACGATCTCCAGAGACAGCGTTCTTGACAATGTCACCCTGTATTGGCTGACGCGGACCGGCGCATCGTCAGCCCGCATTTACTACGAAAGCCACAACTCGCTCGACCCCGAACTTCGGGTCGACGTCCCGTCAGCAATCAGTGCGTATCCCCGCGACATCGAGAAGTATCCGCGCGCCTGGGCGCAGGAGCGGTTCCGACAGATCGTCCGATGGAGGTCGCCCGAAACCGGGGGACATTTCCCGTCGCTGGAGGTTCCCGAGTATTTCGTCAAGGATCTGCAAGAAGGCCTCGCGGCGGTGCTGGCCGCTGGCGGTAGTCGGTCATGACGTTGCCGACGCCGGCGTGGAGGCGTGAGGCCGGGGGCTGATCACCACTGGCGGTGGGGGGGCCGACGATGGTTGTGGTGGTGGAGCCAGACGATGGTCGGTGTGCGCACCGCCGACATCCACGAACCGGTGCCGCCGTCCCTCGCCATCGTCCTGTCCTGCTGGGAGGTGCACCGGCTGCACCACCGCCACGGAGGGGCGGTCGCAGGGCAGCCGACGGAGGGGTCGATCGGGCTGGCGGCGACGGTGGACGGGCGCTGATCCTGATGCCGCGAGGACGTAGTACGGGACTCCTGCGCCACTTCCGCGGCGTGGGTCGTAGCCGACCCCGGCTATCTACTATCTACCCGCAACTGTGCTGGTGAAGGTGACGAGCGCGGCAACGCCGGTCACCTTGAGGGCCTCGTCACGGACGTCGTCGGTGATCAGTGCGCCGTCGAAGCGGTCAAGGACAACGCCGGACCCCTCGAAAACAGCAGAGCCGTCCAAGACCACCGCGAGCAGCGTCGTCTCCACGGTAGTGGAGACCGCCACCCAGTCGCGCACGATCTCGACGTGCGCGGTGGCCCGTCCGCGCCGGACCATCACGTTGAAATCGACAAGCGGACCGCCGAGCAGCCGGCAGTCGGTGGTGGCCTCCCCGGAGAAGGGGAAGGGGGCGTACCGCTCGGCCACGGTGTGCGAGGTGCCTTCGACGGTCAGCACCATGCCGGGGCCGTCGACCAGGGTGATGATCCGGTCGACACCTTCAAAGCGCGAAAACGGACCTGGCTCGGCCACGTCGGCGAGACTGACCCGCCACACAAAGTCCGACATCCCTGCCTGGCTGGGTGCCGAGGCGACCTCACGGGTCAGCCCGCCCCCGTTCTTCCACGGCACCGCCGATCGCTCGTCCGCCCTCAGCACGCGCACGGTCATCCCCACTGCTCCTCGTCCCCCGCACCGAGCGCGCTCACCGCGCCTTCTATGAAGGCCAGTACGTCCGCACTGATCACCTGACCCGGCACCAGCATAAGGAAGCCCAGCAGATAGCGCGTGACGAACCTCGCCAGCACCGTCTCGCGTCCATGTACGCCCACCGGGCCGGAAGACCCAAGCAACGAGCCCAGCCCGACGGAGGAAGCGGAAGTCTCAGCCAGCAAGACTCAGCCCATAGAGGTCTCAGTAGAAGGCGAGCCTGCCGCGCGCAAACCCGACGAACAGTCAGAACACCCCGAGCGAGCCGCTGTTCTGTAGCGGACAGCGGCCATGAGCCCCCAGCACCACGCATCGGGCGGATGGGGCCCTGGCCAAGGCCCGGGCCCCACGTTCACACCCCTACATCTGAGGACGCGACGCCGCTCCAGCCGGACAACTGGTCTCGACCTTCCTTACCTGCAACGACCGGGAAGCCGACGTCAGTTGGCTACGGGATCATTCGAGCTTTCGCCGCTCATCCGGAACGACCGCCCGATGCTCCTGCCCGGATGCGTGCGGTTTCGCCGGTCGAGCCTCAAGTTCCCGTTGCCTGGCGGTCAGTGCCCTCGCCAGCATCTTCGCCCGGTAGGGGTTCAGCGTGCTGAGGGCCTTCGCCGCTTCCACGGCCTCGTCCAACAACGCCAGCCGTTGCTCAGGCATCTCCCGCACCAGGGGTGAGCCACTCTCCTCCACCAGGACGTACGCCAGCTTCGATCCGTACGCTTCCGGATCGACCTGTGTCAGAAGACGGTAGATCCACAGCCCTTCGGCGCCTCGCACCACCCGCCGGTTGGCACTGAGCAGTCTGACCCTCGCCAGCACAACCATGTCGTGATCCATCGATCCCCTTTGTCCCACCCACCCCCCAGCCAGCGCTTGTCACACGGCGAGACAGCACGGCGAACGCACCGGCAGCCGATGACGGATGCCGGCACGTTGGCCGGAGAGTGGATGATGACGATTCTGAGGGCACGGCACTACCTGCAACAAGACCGAACGGGCGTGCGCTACGTCCTACCGAAAAGTGCCTCCGATCAGGCATGATGGACCTGACACTCACTCAAGCCTGGTCCGTAGCCCACTCGCCAGGACGCAACGACAACCCCCTGAGCGCCGATCACGCGCCCCTCGGAGAGCGGGACTGAGGTCAGGTGAGACGTCCCGCCTGTGCCGCGCGCGGTGCCTGAGCCAGCTCATCTCGCACCCCGTGGGCGTCCGGCAGGAGTTGCAGGGTTGATTGAGGCGTTCCGTTGGCGCCGCCCACGGTGCGGGCCCCCTGACCTACCGTCCCGCCCGCTTGCTGATCCCCCCGACGACGGGCGCTGAGCAAGCGAGCGGGATACGGCGGCTTGGCTCCTTGTAGTCGTACTTCAGCTGGCGTCCACGGAGTTGATCGGAGCAGGGGGCCGCCGCCCGGCCGCCGCAGAAACTGTTCCCGCCCCGGCCAACTGCCGCTTGTCCGCGCCCAGCCGCCAGAATCTCAGTGCCATTCCTCGGTCTGCCGTGGCAGGTTGGGCGGCATGGACGACGAGACTGACGGTCAAGTACGTCCTAGCCATGAGGCGCCAAAGTGGACGGGGGGCGGCGGAGGGGCGGCGTGTGACGTCCTTGCGGCAAGAACTGCCGTCGGCTACGCCGACTTTGGCTCGCCTATTTCGCAGGCCCGTACGGGCGAAGTGTCGTCGAGGGGGAATCGAGTTCATGATCGTTGATGAGCATGTGTCGGGTGGGCTGCTTGCAGGCAGGACAGCGCTGGTCACTGGTGCCTCCAGCGGTATCGGCGCAGCGGCCGCGCGGCTCTTTGCCGCAGAGGGGGCAGCGGTGGTCGTGATGGCTCGACGCGAGAGGCGACTCAAGGAGTTGGTCGAGGAGATCGAGGCGGCTGGCGGCAAGGCCATCTACCAGGTGGGTGATGTGACGCTCGTCGAGGATGTGAAACGAGCTGTCGCCGCGGCCGTGGACCGCTTCGGGGCACTGGACGCAGCGTTCAACAACGCTGGATTCGCGGGATCGGAGATCCGCCCGCTGCACGAACTGGCCGAGGAAGACTACGACCAGGTGATGAACACCAACGTGCGGGGCACCTGGAACTGCCTGCGCCACGAGATCCCGGTCATGCTCGCCGGCGGAGGCGGGGCCATCGTGAACACCGCCAGCAGTGCCGGCGTCATCGCCACCGGAGCGCCCGCCCCTTATGTCGCGGCCAAGCACGCGGTGATCGGGCTGACGAAAGCGGCGGCGGCCGAGTACGGAGCCCACGGGATCCGTGTCAACGCGTTGGTCGTCGGGACCACTAGGACCGAAATGATCAGTGGCGCGATCGAGGCAGTTCCGGAGCTGGAAGAGGCGTTCGTCGCTCGGCAGGTGCAAAAACGCATGGCTGAGCCCGACGAGATCGCTCAAGCGGCACTCTGGCTCCTCAGCAATCGGGCGTCCTTCGCCACCGGAAGCTTTGTCGCGGTAGACGGTGGCATTCTCGCCACCTGACCGAACGTCGGACGGCCGGAAGCCTCTTGAGGCGCAGGGCTTCTTCGACGGGCTGGCGAAAGTCCGGTCGCTGCACCGGAGATCGGACTGGGAGACTGCGCAGGTGAGTCTCATTTCGGGCTGAGGGCCGCCAACTCGCCGACAGTAAGATCCGGCCGGGACATCCCGGCCGGATCAGACGTCCGCCGTCAGCCAGATGACCTCAGACACCAAGTGTCCGCACTTCGTCAGCGGCCAGTCGTGCCGTCGATGAGTTCGCGGAGGATGTCTGCGTGGCCCGCGTGCCGGCCAGTCTCCTCGATCATGTGGGTGAGTGCCCAGCGGATGCTGGGAGCGGGCTTCCCCGGCTGCGGCCGGGGAACCGGCGCACCGAGATCCGTGCACCGGTCGAGAACGACGTTCGCGCGCTCGACCGCGTCCCGGTAGCCGCCAACGACATCGGCCACGCTGTCCGTCGACGCGGCCTGGAACGTCGCCTGCCAGTCGGTGACGTCCTCCCCCAGGAACATCGAGCACTCGACGAAGGTCAGGTGGTTGAGCAGGCCGAGCAGGTTCGTGCCCGACGGCACCGTGGCCGTTCGCACCTGCGGTTCGCGAGCGCCTTCGACCTTCGCGGCGATCGAAGTCCGAAGGTAGTCGAGGAATCCGCGCAGAACTTCGGTCTCGTTGCTTCCAGTCCGGGGTGGTGGGGTGTCGCGGCGGCGGTTGCGGCGCGTGGTGCTGGGCACCGTGGTCTCCCTTTTTGTCGGGGTGCGGGCACCGGCCGCCGTGTCAGGCGGTACGGAGGACGAGGAGATCGTGGTCGGTGACCTCGGCGGTGCCCCCGTCTGGTCCGGTCGTGATCCGGCGAGATGAGTCGGCTCGCTCGACCGTCCACGTCTCCGGTTCCAGATCCATCCTATCGGCGACCTCCTGAGGGCTCGGGTACTGGTTTCGGAGTCCTGGGTCGGCAAGAGATCACATCAATCCCCAAGCAGCAGGACCAGCGAGATGAGACGGGCCGTCGCCCGATGGTCCGCAACCGCTGTCACCAGCCGCGTTCGGTGACCACTGCGGGCGGGGCGGCGGAGGTCAAGGCCGCGCAGGCCAACGACAAGCGGGGCGATGAGGCGACGGGCAGCAGAGCCGGCGCGTCAGGCCGATGAGTTTGCCGGTTGCCTGAAGTCTTCTTCGTGACATGCCCGCCCCGTCGGCGGATCAGGAAGCGGCGGGTCCCGGTGTCATGGAGGAGAAATGGAGGCCAGGATGAGCAATCCGATTCGGCTGTACATGTCGATGTCCCTCGACGGCTACATCGCAGGCCCGGACGATCGGCCAGGTCAGGAGCTCGGACGCGACGGCGGACGGCTCTTCAACTGGCTCGACGACCGGAAATCCGACGGTCCCAGCGGCCAGGTCTACCGCGAAGCGCTGGCGACCGGCGCGCTGATCTCCGGCCGACGGACCTTCGAACTCGCCGGGCGCTGGCAGGGCGACCATCACGACGGCGTGCCGATCCTCGTCCTCACCCACCAGGTGGATGACGGGGACGTGCCACCCGGCCACGCGCGTTTCGTCACCGACGTCGAGGAATGCGCCCGCCAGGCTCGCGCCGCCGCCGGGGACCGGCCGGTCATGGTCCATGGGGCCGGGGCGGCCCAAGCGCTTCTGCGAGCCGGACAGTTGGACGAGATGGAGATCCACCTGGTGCAGGTCCTCCTCGGGGAGGGCCGCAGGCTGTTCGACCACCTCGGTGGTGATCACATCGAACTCGACCTCGTCCGACGGCTCGAGGACCGAGACGTCACGCACCTCCGCTACCAGGTGCGCCGACCCGGGCAGGCCGCGTGAAGACTCTCTTCGTCTCCTACCGCGTCACCGATCTGGATCTCTCGCTCCGCTTCTACACCGCCTTGGGCTACGTCGAACTGGGCAGGGTCGAGGCCGGCGACGGGAGTCACCTCGTGATCCTCAATTTCCCCGGCGAGCCGGCGGCCTCGCTCGAACTGGTCCACCGTCCCGCCGACGGACGCGTCGACGTGGGCAGCGGTTTCGACCACCTCGCGATCCAGGTGGACACGCTGACCGTCACCCTCAAGACGCTGGCCGAAGCCGGCCTGGAGCCGGAACCTGTCCAGTATCCGGGCGGCCCTCACGGCCCGAAGACGTCGTGGCTCACGGACCCGGACGGATACCGGATCGAGTTGGTGGAATGGCCGTCCGGACATCCCGACGGCATCACCGCAGCAGACTTCTCCTGAGGGGTCACGGTGAGCGGAGAGTGGCGACACTCCCCTCTGCGCGGCCGCAGCGCAGCGCGCAGCGTCATTCCACCCCATTCGCAGGTCTTGACGATTGCTCATCACCGGGCTGTCGCCACCCGTTACGCGAAGAGGACCTACATCGGCTTCTCTGCGGCTGGTTTCACACCCGACCCTCAGAGGGTCGGTATCGCGTGCGGCTCAGGCGAACCAGCTGTCGTATGCGGTGCTCAAGCTGTCCTGGGGCGGGTCAGGGAGCAGCTGATAAAGCTTCCATGCGTAGTCGTACGGATCGAGGCATTCGGCGTATCGCTCGCCCCATGGCGCGTTGAGCGGCCCGGCGGTGATCGTGGCTCCGGCTGAGCGGCAGTAGTCCGCGGTCGCATCGACGTTGTCCACCTCGATCCCTATGACAACACCGAGGCCCCGCGGACCGGTTCTGGTCATGTCTTCGCGGTCGCTGTCAGGAAACGGCATGCCGGTCAAGGCATCGACGAGCAGCTGAAGGTCACCACGTCTCAGGATCGCCATGATCGGCCGGCCGTCCGGGCCTGGTATCGATCCTGCCTGCTCGAACCCGAGCCCCGCGTAGAAGATGGCCGCCTCGGTCACGTCCTCGACGCGAAGTCCTACCCGGAAGGGAGCTTCATCGGTCACTGCGTCTCCGTTCGGCGAACGCTCTCGGACAAGCACGATGCATCAGCGCGGGGAGGCGTGGCCAGTGTGCTGGGGTTGGTCACGCGGCTTCCGGCCGGGGTTCTGACCCGGTTGTGCGTGAGGGAGTCGGCGAGTTCTACGGACGCTCCAGTGCCTGAAGGGGCGCCCCAGCTTGGTCGGGCGGGTGCCGCCGTCGCGACGATGATCACGCCTGACCCCGGCTCCGCGCGCATGGACCGGCGTGTCACCCCACCCGGTGAACGTTCGTGGTCAACGCACAAGCCGCGTTGTTCTGTCGTCCCGGACTCGGGGCGGGTCCCTGACATCTGTCAGGGACCGGTGGGGCCGGCGGCCCTTTAGGTTGCTGTGCGGACCGCCTCTGTCAGTTCGGAATATCCCGATCCAGCAGAGGGTCCCTTCGCACACGCTCCCGTTGGCCGTCGGTCGCCACGACCGGCATCCGCTCGCGTGACTACAAGGAGGTACTTGCGATTTTCGGCAACTTGGTGAGGCTGGCGGTTTCGGCCGTCGCCGTAGCGGGGTCACTCATGGCCGTTACCGCCGGGCCCGCGTCCGCGACTTCCAATGACGACGCTTACGGATGCCCGTACGGAGCCGTATGCATCTACAACAACGCCGACCCGAACTCGGGTATCGAAAACGGCGGTGTCTACTGGGCCTATGGTCCGCACAACCTCAGCAATCAGTTCGGCAACCACTACGTGGTGAACAACCAGTACGGCGGTGCCTGGGTGGAGCTGTGCACCGGCTACAACGGCACTGGCAGAGGCAACACGATCATCTTCGCCGCGCCGTACGGGAACGTCGAAGATCTGAGCCCGATCAATTCCATTGTGCTGGGCACCGGCAACAACTACCCCTGCACTCCCCCGTGATCCCCACGTAGCCTGCACGTTTCACCTTCGGGGGGACATGACGTCGGTTTTCAAGGCCTAATGGTGGTCTTGAGAACCGACGTTGTCGTTCGGGGTGGGTGGGTGCGGCAGGGCCACCCAATTGGCGGCACCGGTGCGTACGTTGACAGGCATGGACACGAACAACCGGCTGAGCGAGTTCCTGCGGGCCCGGCGCGCGCTGGTGCGCCCCGAGGACCACGGGATGCCCGCGGGGACGCGCCGCACCCCCGGTCTGCGCCGCGAGGAGGTCGCCGTCCTCGCCGGGGTGAGCACCGACTATTACGTCCGGTTGGAACAGGGACGCGAACGCAATCCCTCGCCCCAGGTCCTCGGGGCATTGGCGGCCGCGCTCCTGCTGGCGGACGAGGAGGCCGCCTACCTGCGCGCACTCGTCGATCCGCCACCGCGTGGACAGCCCCGGGCCGTCCGGGAGTACGTCGGCCCGCAACTGGTCTCCTTGCTGGACGCCTGGGCGGACACACCGGCTCTGGTCTACGGCCGCTACCTCGACCTGCTGGCCGTCAACTCCCTGGGCGAGGCGCTGTTCTCCTGGCTCGGCAGCGAGACGAGCCTGATCACGGCGATGTTCCTCAACCCCGCCGCACAGGACTTCTACCGCGACTGGGCCGTTGTGGCGCAGGGGTGCGTGGCCGCACTGCGGGCCGCCAATCCTGCTCCGGACGACCAGCGGCTGCAGGAGCTGGTGGGCGAACTGTCCGTACGCAGCCACGACTTCGCACGCATATGGGCGCGCCACGAGGTACGGGCCAAGACGGCCTCGGCCAAACGCTTTCACCACCCGTTGGTCGGCGATCTGACGCTGGACTTCGAGACCTTCTCCGTCCACAGCGCGCCGGGCCAGCACCTGGTGGTCTATCGAGCCGAACCCGGCAGCCCCGCCGAACAGTCGCTGACCCTGCTGGGCAGCTTCACCCTCGCCGAATTCCCGGACGCTGACTACGAAGGGCGCATCCCGCATGAACTCCCCTGATTCCCCGGTCTGGTTCATCACCGGCTGCTCCTCCGGCCTGGGCCGGGCGCTGGCCCGTGCCGTGCTGGAACGCGGCTGGCGGGCGGTGGTCACGGCCCGGAATCCCGCGAAGGCCGCCGATGTGATCGCCGGGCACGAGGAACGCGCCGTCGTCCTGGCGCTGGACGTCACCGACGCCGAGCAGACCGCCCATGCGGTCGCCCGGGCGGAGGCGGCCTTCGGGCGGATCGACGTACTGGTCAACAACGCGGGCTACGGCTACCTCGCCGCCGTCGAGGAGGGCCAGGACGACGAGGTTCGCGCCTTGTTCGACACCAACGTCTTCGGCCTGGTCGACACCACCAGGGCGGTCCTGCCCGGTATGCGAGCCCGTCGCTCCGGCCACATCGTGAACATGTCCTCCCTCGGCGGCCTGGTCGCCTTCGGAGCCACCGGCTTCTACCACGCCAGCAAATTCGCCGTGGAAGGTCTCTCCGAGTCCCTGGCCGCCGAGGTCGCCCCACTCGGTATCAAGGTCACGATCGTCGAACCCGCCGCGTTCCGCACCGACTGGTCCGGGCCCTCCATGCGCCAGTCCGCCACCACCATCGCCGACTACGCCGCCACCGCGGGCACACGACGCGCGAGCACCTTGGCCACCTACGGCAACCAGCCCGGGGATCCGGTACGCGCCGCGCAGGCCGTCATCGACGCGGTCTCGGCCGAACAGCCGCCGCTACGCCTGCTGTTGGGGAAGGCCGCGTACGACATCGCCACCGCCAGGCTCGACTCCCTCAAGTCCGCCTTCGACGGCTGGCGGGAGGTGACTCTCAGCGTCGACTTCCCCGCAGAGCAAAGCGCCGGCTGACGTGCGTACACGAACTCACTTGAGTCCCCCGGTCACCAGGTCGATGCGCCAGTACCGCTGCAAGGACAGGAAGAGCGCGATGACGGGGATGACGGACAGCAGTGTGCCGGTGATCACCAGGGAGTACAGGGATGCCTGGTTGGCGCCGTGCCGCAGGAGGCTGTACAGCCCGACCGTCAGCGGGAACTTGTCGTCGCTGGTCACCATGACGAAGGGCAGCAGGAAGTTGTTCCAGATGACGATGAACTGGAGCAGGAAGACGGTGATCAGCCCGGGTGCCATCAGCCGCAGCCCGATCGCCGAGAACATCCGCCACTCGCTCGCCCCGTCCATCCGCCCCGCGTCGAGCAGTGAGTCGGGTACGGAGGCGGCGGCGTAGATCCGGCACAGGTAGATGCCGTACGGGTTGAACAGCTGGGGCAGGATCACCGCCGGATAGCTGTCGGTGCTGCCGACCCGGGCCAGCAGCAGGTACTGCGGCACGGCCAGCACGACCTGCGGGAGCAGGACGCCCGCCAGGATCGTCTTGAACAGCAGGGTGCGACCACGGAATTGGTACTTGGCGAGGGCGTAGCCGGTCGCGGCCGAGACCGCGGTGGCCACGAGCCCGCCGACCCCCGCGTACAGGAAGCTGTTGAACATCCAGTGCCAGAACACGCCCGAGTCGTACGAGGACAGGTCGGCGATGTTGTCGATCAGGCCTGAGCCGAACGACGGCAGATAGGTCGCGGTCGAGAACAGCTCGCTGCGTGACTTGGTGGACGCGATCAGGATCCACAGCGTCGGCACCAGGCAGTAGACGGCACCGAGCAGCAGCACCGCGGTCGGCAACACGGCGATGCCTCGGCGGCGGGGCCGCTCGGTCCGCGTGGCGATCACCGGGGACACCGCGGGTCGGGCGGGCGAGTCGATCGTCATCGCTGCTCCTTGGCTACGGCTCCGGCGGCGCCCCAGCGGGTCTGGGCGAGGCGCCCGACGAGCAGGGAGACGGCGAGGATGCCGACCGCGAAGACGATCGAGGTGGCCGCCGCGAGATGGATGTCGGAGTCGACGAAGGCGTCGGTGTAGATCTTCATCAGGGGAACCCAGGTCAGGGAGATGGCGTTCGACAGCGGCTGGAGTGTGTTCGGCTCGTTGAACAGCTGCAGGGCGGCGAGCACGGTGAACAGGGTGCACATGGCGATGGCGGGACAAATCAGCGGCACCTTCACCCGCAGCGCGATCTGGAGCTCCGAGGCCCCGTCGATCCTGGCCGCCTCGTGGATCTCCGGCGGCAGTCCGCGCAGGGACGTGTACATCACGACCATGTTGAAGCCCACCGCGCCCCACACCGCGATGTTCGCGACCGAGACATCGACCATCGAGGTGCCGAAGAAGTCGATGTGCCGCCCGCCGATGGGGCTGGTCGCGGGCAGATAGAGGAAGCCCCACAGGAGGGTGGCGATGACGCCGGGCACCGCGTACGGCAGGAAGATGGCCAGCCGGGTGAACCGGGTGAACCGGGCCCGTGCGGTGTCCAGGAGGAGCGCGAACAGCAGGGCGAGGAGCACGGTCGCCGGTACGGTGATCGCGCCGACGAGCAGCATGCGCAGCACGCTCTGCCACAGCTCGGCGTCATGGATCACGGCGGAGTAGTTGTCCACACCCGCGAAGACCGTTCTGCTGCCGTTGCCCAGCAGGCCCCGCTGACCTTGCGCTGCTGGAAGCTGAGGAGCAGTGCGTAGGCCCCGGGGGCGATCACGGACAACAGGAGGAGCAGGGTCGCGGGCAGGACCAGCAGATAGGGCAGCCGGCTGTGGCCCGCCCTGCGGCTCTGCCGCGAAGTGCTTGTCGCCATCGACGTGTCGTCCCCATCGGATGAGTGGCTGGATTCGGTGCTCGGTGCCGGTACGGCCGCCGGGCGCGGGAGTCAGGGAGGAGCGCCAGGCGACCTGGTCGCCGGGGGTCAGTGGAGGGTGAACCCGAGCTTCTTCATGCCGGCCGTGGTGTTGTTCTGCATGGTGTCGAGCGCCCCGGTGAACGACTTGCCCGACTGGAGCGCCGCGCCGAAGCTGTCCCGGTACGCGGAGAAGGTCACGGTGACGTTCGGGCCCCACATCGAGAAGCTGCGTGCGCCCGGCGCGACCTTGCTCACCTGGGCGTAGTAGTCCGGCTGGTTGGGGAAGAAGGCCGGCGGCTGGTCGAGGATCGGCAGGGCGCGGCCGGAGGGGAGGCCGGGTAGATGTTGATGTTCTTGACCTGGGCCGTCACCGCCTTGGCGTCGGTGTTCAGCCAGCTCGCGAACTGCGCGGCCTCTGCGGGGTGTTTGGAGTCGGTGGTGACCGTGATGGCCGAGCCGCCCCAGATGCCGGTGGTGTTGTCGCCCGCCGTCCAGGCCGGCAGCGGCGCTGCGGTCCACTTCCCCTTGGTGGACGGGGCGATGCCGCCGATCTGTGCCGGGGCCCAGGCTCCGGAGATCCAGGTGAGGAGGGTGCCGTTGTTCATCTCCTTGTTCCACTGCGGGGAGAAGGAGGGGTTCTTCTTCACCAGTCCCTTGTCGACCAGGCCCTGCCAGTAGTCGGCCACCTTGTCGCTGGCCGTGCCGTTGATGTCCACGTGCCAGGAGTCGCCCTGGGTGGTCCACCAGTCGGCTCCGGCCTGCTGGGCGAGGCCGGTGAACCAGCCGGGGTCGGCGGCGTCGAAGTTGGTCATCGAGGCGCCGGGGGCCTTGGTGTGGAGCTGCGCCGTACTTCTTGAACAGGTCGGCCCGGTAGAACATCATCAGCGGGGCGAAGTCCTGCGGGATGCCGTAGACCTTGCCCTGGAAGCGGGTCTGGGCCAGCGTCGCCTCGTCGAAGTCCGTGACCGCCTTCTTCGTCTCGGCGGTGATGTCGCGGACCACGTCGTTCGCCACCAGGCCGGGCAGCGACTGGTACTCGACCTTCGCGATGTCGGGGGCGGTCTTGGCCTGGTGCGCGGTGATCATCTTGCTGACGAGCTGGTCGCCGCCGGCCGGGTTGCTGAGGGCGATCTCGATGTCGGGGTGCGTCGAGTTCCACAGGGCGACGACCTTGTCCATGCCCGGGTCCCAGGCCCACATGGTGAGGCGGATCTTGCCGCCCTTCGGTGCCGAACCGCTGTCGGAGACCCCGTCCCCGCCACCGCAGGCGGCGAGAACCAGGGTGGCGGCCAGCGTGGCGCCTGCGACTGCGACGAATCTGGTCTTCATTGGCCAGTCTCACTTTCGTGCCAGCAGAGGGCCTGTGACCCGAACCCATGGCCGACCCGAGCCGACCAGTTCCGACTTTGACTGCGACTTAAGCTAAGTCGCAGTGGATGCGGGGTCAATACGAGTGACGTACCGATTCACGACGTGTCGATTTCTTTATGAGTCGATTTCTCAGCCGCCGGAGTCCGCACCTGGCAACAGACACAGGGGTCGACTCGCAACGCAAGGCGTCCGACCCCTGCACCGTACGCGCCGGGACGCATGGACGGGAGTCTCGAAAGATTATAGATCGGGCTGATACGGACAGTGCGATGTACTCCACCGGGCGCTGCGAGGGGCTGCCCCGCCGCCACCCGCAGCACCACGTTGGGCAGCTCCCACAAGGGGAGGCGGCGTCCGTGATCTCGGGTTCGGTGACGACGGAGAGGCGGCCACCATCCCGCGCGTCGCCTCGACCGACGGGGCATGCAGCGGGACCGGGTCACTGACGGCGAACAGCTCGGGGAGACCGACGCGCCGAGCGCCGCGGCTGCCTGTCCGCCGGGCGCTCGCCTCCGGGGCGCTCACCGCCCACTCGGCCCTTCGTTCACCGCGCCGCCCAGATGAGTCCGCGCCGGGTGAGTTCCCGTACCGTCGGCTCGCGCAGGTCGTCCGGCCGGTGCCCCACGGCGGAGAAGAAGACGCGCCCCCTCCCCCACTGCCTGGTCCATGCGACGGGCATGCCGACCGGCCGTTCGCCCTGCCCCGCGGCACCGGGCGCGAGGGTGGTGGACGCCAGTACCGTGCTGAACGCTCGGTCAGCATCCAGTACTGCTCGGTCACCACCGTCATGTCGGGCAGCCCGGCGACAATCGGGTGCTCCCGCTGTTCCGGCTCGATCCGGACCTGGTACTCCACGAACTCCGCCGGGTGGTGCAGGAACAGGCCGCCAACCATGCGCAGGTACGCGGGAGAGTCCTGGAACGTCGCTACGACGCCGCCGTGCCAGCCCGCGAAGCCGGTGCCCGCCTCGACGGCCGACACGAGCCCCGCGCACTGTTCCTCGGTCAGCCGGCCCTCGCTCCAGCACTGCACCACGAGATCCGTCCGTGCCATGAGGTCCGCGTCGGCATAGGCCTCCAGGTCCTCCCGTACCGTGACCGCGAACCCGGCGTCGGCCAGTGCGGGCAGGAACAGCTCGGTGCACTCGCGTGGGGCGTGGCCCTCCCAGCCGCCGCGCACCACCAGCGCCGTACGTGCCGCGGGCATCAACGGGTCGCGGGATCTGCGGTCCAGGCCGGCAGAGTGAGCGGGGTGCGCTGGACACCGATCCACTGGCGTTTGGTGAAGCCCGCCATCTGGTCGTCGGCGCCGTGCCGGGCGTGGGCGTCGTTGACGTGCACCTCGCCGGCGTCCAACCGTTCGACCACCGACAGGCCGCGTATGAGGTCGGCGGAGAACACCGAGTTCATCAGCATGGGCAGCCCGTTGGCCACGGCCACCGCCTCCTCCTGGTCGTCCACGACGGTGACCGGGAGGACCGGGCCGAAGATCTCCTCGGTGAAGGCGGGCATCTCGGGCGTCACCTTGGCCAGCACGGTGGGCCGGTAGAACAGCCCCCCCGGAGCCGTCGAACGTGCCGCCGGTGAGCACCTCCGCACCCATCTCCACCGACGCCGTCACGAGGGCGTGCACCCGTTCGCGCTGGCGGGTGCTGATCAGTGGGCCCAGATCCGCCGTCCCGCTCATCGGGTCGCCGACCCGCAGGGCGGCGGCGCGGCGGGTGAGGGCGTCGACATAGCGGTCCGCCACCGCCCGGGTGACGATGTGGCGGCTGGCGCTGATGCAGGTCTGACCTTGGTATTCGAGGGAGGCGACCATCGCGCACGAGGCCGCGAGGTCGATGTCGGCGTCGTCGAGGACCACGAAGGCGTTGCTGCCGCCGAGTTCGAGCCGGATCGGCCGCAGGGTGGCGGCGGCGGAGGCTGCGATGGAGAGGCCGGCCTCGCGGGATCCGGTGAAGTCCAGCAGGTTCAGGCCGGCGTGCTCGGCGAGCGCGTGCCCCGCCTCCGGGCCGTCGCCGGTCACCACGTTGAAGACGCCCGGCGGCACGAGCCGCCTCGGCGAGCACCTGGCCGCCGATGATCGGGGTGAGCTCGGCGGGCTTGAGCACGACGGTGTTGCCGAAGGCCAGTGCCGGTGCCACCGCCCGCATGGCCAGGTTGACCGGGTAGTTCCAGGGGGTGATCACGCCGATCACCCCGAGCGGAACCGCCCGGGACATCGAGAGCTTGCCCGCCTTGTACGGCGGCAGCAGGTCGCCGGCGTTCTCACTCGCCTGGATCACGGAGATCCGCAGCTGACGGATGCCGGTGGACACCTCGTCCTCGGCCTTGGCCCGCACCCCGCCGGTCTCGCGCATGCTCTGCTCGACCAGCTCCGCGTGGTGTTCGTGGAGGAACTCGGCCATCCGTCCGAGGCAGGCCGCGCGCTCGGGAGCGCTCAGCTCCGCCCAGCCCGGCTGGGCGGCACGGGCCGCGGCCACCGCCCGCCCGACATCCGCGGCCCCACCGAGGGCGTACGTACCGATCACGGCACCCGTGGCCTTCTCCACGACGTCGGCGGTACGCCCCGAAGAGGCCGGGCGGAACGTTCCGTCGATGTAGAGCTGGGCTGCGGGGAACTGAGACGTCATGAAGACTCCACGGAGGTCAGGAGACTTTGGCTTCGACTTAAACTAAGAGGCGAACGTCATGGCGTCAACCAGTCCGGGTGCGGGCGGCCCCGGTTCGGAGTCCGGTCAGGACCGCAACGAGATCTGCGGTGAGTTTCGCGGCGCGTGCCGGGACGAGTTTCGCGGCAGGTCTATGCCCAGGCCTCCGCGCCGGCCTCCCGCCCGGAAGCGACCGCCGGCCGTCGGCCGCTCGTCGCCAGCAGCTGCGCCACCGGCAGGGTGGCGGCGCCCATCGCCACCGCCTCCTGGCCCAGCCGCCCGACCTCGATCCGGGTTCGCCCGCGCAGATACGACAGGGCGTGCCCCTCGGCCGTCTCACGCACGGTGGGCAGCACCACCCCGCCCATCACCGAGCCCGCCCATCCGGAGAGCACCACGAGATCGGGGTGGAGCAGGTTGATCAGGTTGCCGATCCCGATACCGATGTACTCCCCCACCTTTTCCAAGGTCTCCATGGCCACCGGGTCGATTGCCGCCCGTGCCGTCAGCTCCGCGAACCGGCTCTCGGTCCCGGCGGAACGGAACGGCTGGCTGCCGAGCGTGGACTGGTAGCGGTGGAGGATGGCCTCGGCCCCGACGTACGCCTCCAGGCAGCCCCGTGAGCCGCAACGGCAGGGCAGCCCTCCCGCGTAGATCACCGTATGACCCCACTCGATCGTGGCAGGGGCCAGGCCCGCGACACCTCCCTCCACGCCCGACCCGAGGGACGCACCCACGCCGACCCCGATGAGCGCGGTGACCACGCGGTCGGCGCCCCGACCCACACCGCGCCACATCTCCGCCTGGCCCAGGGTCCGGGCGCAGTTGTCCAGCATGAGCGGTGCGGCGATCCCGGGGGCGAGCATCTCGCCGAGCGGGACACCGGACCAGCCGAGCGTCGGCGCGTGCACCAGCGTGCGCCCGGGGATCCGCGGGTCGGGCTGGACCGCGCCGGGCACACCGACGCCGATGCCGAGCAGATCCGCGGGGTCGATACCCGCCGCGCGGGTCACCTCCGAGATCCCCTGGAGCACCAGCGCGGCCACCGACTCGGCGTCGAGCCTGGTGTCGGCGATCGGGTAGACCTCGGACTGGAGCACGGACAGGGTCCAGTCGAACAGACCGATCCTGACGTGCGTCTCACCGATGTCCACCCCGATCACGGTGCCGTAGTCAGGACGGATCTCGAGCACCGAACGCGGCCTGCCCCCGTCGGAGTCCTCCGAACCGCCCTCCGCGATCAGCCCCTCGGCGAGGAGTTGGGAGACGACATTGCTCACCGTCGCCGAACTGAGGCCGGAGACACGGGTCAGCCTGTTCCGGCTGGTGGGTCCCTGCACATACAGCGCGGACAGGAGTACGGACCGGTTGTGCCGCCGCAAATCGCTCGTCGTTCGCTTCACCACGGGTTTCACACGACAAAGTGTGCCAGCCCGCGGAACCTCGCATCCTGACGCGTCCCGCCCGACGCATCGCACCGGGGTGTCCCGGCCAGTCGCGCTTCCCTGGCCTGCACGGGCGCCTGCGGAAAGGCACTCGGGACCAGGTGACAAGCCTCCGGTTGTAGCCGACCATCGCCGCGACGACGCGATGTCGTCGTACACGTCCCCCCGGGCCGGGGTGGTGGGGTCCGTTGTGCCGCCTCTCGCCAGTCATCGCCCCGCGTGGGCAATTCGACGACGGCACACAGCCCCCGCTGCCGGGGATGGCGCCGAAGCCGACACTACGGCTCCGAACAGCGCAGACACCTGGTCCTTGGACGACCGTGAGAGTCGGTGCACGGGCTGCCTCGTACGGAGACCAGCTGTTGAGGTGACGTAGCAGCTGCACATGAGGGGTGAAGAAGGGCGCGGTCGCCCTGCGGCGCAAGCCACGTCCTCAGACAGTGCGGGGGCCGGCGGCCTCCCGGCCCCAACCGCAGGCACGCCCGACGGACGTACGACTGCCCGGCACACTCGACGAGCACACTGCCACCCCGCAGGCCGAACCCACCGCCTGGCAGGGAACGGCCGCCGACCAGCCGGGCGCACTCGTGTTTCCGGGTCGCACAGCCGAGCGTCTGCTGCGCCCACCTGGATATGCGTTCCAGGTTGAGTCTCCGGAGGAACCCCTGCCGCGGGCGGTCCACCGTCAGACCTGGCTCGGTAGGCGCCGGCCGTCAGTCTCGACGGCCGGCGTTGCAGGGCGGTGGTCTCCTGAACGCCCCGCCCTGCGCCGATAGGCTCGACGCGTGGATCGCAGCGGTGGACAGTCCGAAGACCCGTTCGCCGGAGAAGTGCGGGGCGAGTTGTCACCCCGGGCGGCCCGGGCGCTGTGGTGGGGGTCGGCCGGTCTGGTGCTCTCCGTCCTGGGCACCTCGGTGATCGTCGCCGGCACGGAGCACGGCCGTCGGCTGCCCATGGCCGTAGCCCTGGTCCTCGCGCAGGTCTGTGCCCTGCGGTGGCAGCCGCGCGCCCCGGTCGCCGTCCTGGCCGTGAACGCGGTGACGGGACTCGCGGTGTGGGCGCTGCTGCCCGCGGTGACCTTGACGGGGGCACTGCTCGCGGCGCAGGTCTCGTTGTGCATGCTGTCGGCCACCAGGCCGCGGCGCGTGTCGGTGTGGGCCCTCGCGGCGATGTGCCTGCCCGCGCCGCTGGCGTTCGGGAGGGGCGGCGGCGCGGGTCTGATGGTCTATCTGCTGGCGGTCGTCCTGGCGTGGACCGTGGGACAGTGGCGCAGGGCGCAGCGGGAACGGATCAGGGCGGAGCTGCGCCGGGCCGTGGTGGAGGAGCGCGCGCGGATCGCGCGTGAGGTGCACGACGTCGTGGCGCACACCCTGTCGGTGATGGTCATTCAGGCGGGCGCCGCCGACGACGTGTTCACCGAACAGCCCGAACAGGCCCGACAGTCGCTGCGGGCCATCGAGACGGGCGCCCGCTCGGCACTCGGCGAACTGCGCCTGCTGCTGCGCGCGTTCCGGCCCGACGCGGAGCACGACGGGACCGGGGAGCAGCGGGAGCCAGTGCCCTCGCTCGCGCGTCTGGACGAGCTGGCCGACTCGGTGCGCGCGACCGGGATGACCGTGCACGTGCAGTGCGAGGGTGCCACCGACGGGCTGCCGGCCGCGGTGGATCTGGCGGCGTACCGGATCGTCCAGGAGGCCTTCACCAACACGCTGCGCCACGCGGCCGGCGCGGACGAGGTGAGCGTGCGTGTGACGGCCGAAGGCGAGTGTGTGGAGGTCACGGTGGTGGACAACGGACGTGCGCCGCAGGGGAGTTCGGCCGCAGCGGGAGCGGGACGCGGTCTGGTGGGAATGAACGAACGCGCACGGCTGGTGGGCGGCAGCCTTCGCGCGGGGCCGCTGCCCGGGGGCGGGTTCGAGGTGGCGGCGCGGCTGCCGGTGGAGGGTGCACTGTGACGCTGCGTGTGGTGGTGGCCGACGACCAGGTCCTGGTCCGTACCGGATTCCGCATGATCATCGATGCCCGGGACGACCTGGAGGTGGTCGGTGAGGCGTCCGACGGCCGGGAGGCGGTGCGGCTGACGCGGGAACTTGCCCCCGACGTGGTCCTGATGGACGTACGCATGCCCGTCGTGGACGGCATCGAGGCGACCCGGGAGATCGCGGAGTCGGGCAGTGGGGCCAGGGTGCTCGTGCTGACCACCTGGGACGTGGACGCGCATGTGGTCGCCGCCCTGCGGGCCGGGGCGAGCGGTTTCCTGCTCAAGGACATCCGTCCCGCCGAACTCGTCGACGCGATCCGTGTCACCGCGCGCGGCGACGCGCTGCTGGCGCCGACCGTGCTGAGCCGCGTCCTCGACCGGTTCCTGCGCACCGCACCCGACCAGGCGCCGCCGCCCTCCCTGGAGAGCCTTTCCGGCCGTGAGCGCGAGGTGCTGACTCTGATCGGGCAGGCGTTGTCGAACGCGGAGATCGCCGAGCGGTTACGTCTGTCGGAAGCCACCGTCAAGAACCATGTCACCGCGGTGCTGCGCAAACTGGGCCTGCGCGACCGTGTCCAGGCCGTGGTCGCCGCCTACGACCACGGCCTCGTGCGGGCGCGCCGCCCCTGACGGCTCCGCCTCCTCCTCAGGGAGGAGGCCGGGTCGCCATCCTCCTGTGCTCCCAGTGCCGGTCCGTTCCCCCGGCCGATCCGTGGCCGGGATGGTCGGCCATAGCGTCGAGGTGTGATCGACGACCTGCCTTGCCTCATGTATCTGCTCGCCCACGACGACGCGGCCGAAGGCCCCTACGACCGTTCCCGGACGGGGCTGCTTGTCCGTGCCGCCGCCCTGATCGACCTCGCATCGCGCGGCCGGCTGCGGGAGACGGGCGGCACGGTCACCGCGTCCGGCACGGAAGCGGTCGGCGACCCCGTCCTGGACGGTGTTCTGCGCGACGCCGGCGGCGGGCACGGCTGGAAGCACCTGGTGCGCCGCCACCGCAAGCGGACTCTGGCACAGGTGGAGGACCGGCTGACCGCGGCGGGGCTCCTCACCGTGCGGGCGCCCCGCACCCCCTTCGGTGCCCGAAGGTCGACCGTGACGGACCCCGCCGTGCCCGCCGCGCTCCGCGCCCGCATGTCCGCGGCGCTGCACGGGAACGGTCCCGTGACCGAGATCCCCGCCGCGGACGCCGCACTGCTGGCACTGGCAGCGGCGGGCGGTATCCGCTCGGTCGTGTCACGGCGGGACCACAAGACATTCCGGGCTCGAGTCGACGCCTGCACGGGACGACTCGGCGCCCTCGCACCCGGCCTGGAGAAGGCCGTACGAGCGCTGCCGACGACCATGATCGCCGCACGGGGCGGCATGGGCGGCAGCTGACCGCATGGGGGAAACGTTGAACACGCACCGCGCCCTGACCACCCTGGGCTGCGCCCTGACCGCCGTGCTCGCGACGGCCTGGTCCGCAGCACCACCGACCCAACCCGGCGCGCCTGTCGCCGTCACGACGGTACGGACCCACGACGGCCCGGTACGCGGTGCCGCCCACGACGGCTACCGCACCTTCGAGGGCATCCCCTACGCGGCGCCCCCGGTCGGCAGGCTCCGCTGGGCGATGCCCCATCGCGCGGCCCCCTGGTCCGGGGTACGGGACGCGACCGAGCCCGCGAGCGCCTGCCCGCAGCCGGCCGGTGAGGTGCCCGGCGGCAGCACCGACGAGGACTGTCTCCACCTGAACGTCACGACGCCCGACGGGACGGCACCGGCACGTCCCCGGCCGGTGATCGTGTGGCTGCACGGCGGCGGCTTCACCACCGGCGCGGGCAGTTCCTACGACGCCCACCGCATGGCCACCCGCGGCGACGTCGTGGTCGTCACCGTCAACTACCGCCTCGGAGCCCTCGGTTTCCTCGCGCACAGCGGACTGCCCGGCTCCGGCACCTTCGGCCTCGCCGACCAGCAGGCGGCGCTGCGCTGGGTCCGCGCCGAGATCGGCGCCTTCGGCGGCGACCCGCACAACGTGACGCTGGCCGGAGAGTCGGCGGGCGGCTACAGCGTGTGTGCCCAGCTCGCCTCGCCCGCCGCCGCGGGGCTCTTCGACCGGGCGATCATCGAGAGCGGCCCGTGCACCGGCAGCCCCGACCGCCCGTTCGCGCCCTCCTCAGTCCCCCTGTCCACGGCGCGCGCGACGGGGGCGGACCTCGCGGCAAAGGTCGGCTGCGACTCCGACCACGACGTCCTGTCCTGCCTGCGACGCGTGAAGGTCTCCCGCCTTCTCGCCGCCCAGGACACCGACCAACAGCCCGCCCACACCACCCCGTTGCTGCCCGACGACCCCGCGGCCGCGATCGCCGCCGGCCGCTTCCACCACGTTCCCGTGCTCATCGGCAACAACCACGACGAGGGCAACGGCTGGGCCGCCGGGATCATCCAGGCCGGCTATCCCGTAACCCCCAACACCTGGCCCGACGTCGCGGCCACCTTCTTCCCCTCCCCCGGCCAGGCCAGGGCCATCGTCCGCGAGTACCCGGTGCACCGCACCGACGGGGGCCCAGTGTTCGGCGCGGCCATCGGCGACGCGAACTTCGCCTGCCCGACGGCACGCACCAACACCCTGCTCACCGCTCAAGTACCCACCTGGCGCTACGAGTTCGCCGACGAGCACGCCCCGCCGCTCACCCCCGGCACGCCACCGTTCCCGCTCGGCGCACCGCACGCGAGCGAACTGCCCTACCTCTTCGACCTGGGCGGCCGCCCCCGCGACCTCACGGCCGCACAGCACCGGCTGGCCGACACCATGATCGACTACTGGACGCGCTTCGCCCGCACCGCCGACCCGAACGGCCCCTCGTCGCCACACTGGTACCGGCACACGGTGCTGTCCCTGGCACCGGATCACATCGTCCCCACCCACACGGCGGAGCCCCGCCACCACTGCGCGTTCTGGAACACCCTCTGAATAGGGCCGGCCCCTGGTCGCTCGACGTGACTTGACGACGTTGTCGGAAAACCACGTAGATCAGGTACGTCGTGGTCCAAGTCGATGTCACGCTCCGCTGCACCAGCGTGCGTGGCACCCGGCCGGTGGACAGTGGCGGCCATGCACCCGGCACACCGGGCGCGACGACGTCGAGGTCCTGGCCGCTGTCCGACGACGCCTCAGCAGGCTCACGCACGGCAGCGCCTGCGTCGGCGGGACCGGCGGTGACGAACGTCCAGTCCAGGTCGGTGAGCCGAACCGACTTCAGCGGCGAGACTGTCACGACGACGGGCGTCGGCTTGCCGAGCTCGCCGGCGCCGTAGCCCGTCGTGTCGTCTCGGCCGTTCGGCCCGTCGATCACGTCGAAGAGGTCAAGGCGGCTCCACGGTCACCTCGAAACGACTCCCGCACTGAGATACAGAGCCACACGCCCGATGGAGTCGGCCACAACTTCTGCTGCGCCGCCTCCGAATCCGACGAGCGCCTGGACGAGGCTTTCTTCTGTGAGCTGCGCGAACGCGTGCGCACCCAGGTCTCCGCGGCGATCGAGACGAACGGCTACCTCGCGGCGACGAAGTACACCGGATCCTTCCTGTGCCGGGGATCATCCGGGCGGCCGGTGAACCCGGCGACCGGCTGGGCGGGGCGGCGGGCGTTGGTAGCGTCGTCGTGTGCCGTGCCGGCCGGTGCGGTGTGCCGCCCGACCGAGAGAGACCTGATGTCCCCGACGATCCGCAGGGCCGTGATCCCCGCCGCCGGACTGGGCTCCCGCCTGTTGCCGCTGACCAAGGCGACCCCGAAGGAAATGCTGCCGGTCGGCGACAAGCCGGTCATCGAGCACACCGTGCGCGAGCTGGTGGACTCCGGCATCACCGACATCACCATCGTCGTGTCCGGCGGAAAGAGCCTCATCCAGGAGCACTTCCGCCCCAACCCCGCCCTGGTCGAGCAACTTCGCGCGGACGGCAAGACCGCCTACGCCGACGCTGTGGAGGAGGTCGCCGAGCTGGCCCGCAAAGGCCACATCACCTACCTCGACCAGCACGGTCCCTACGGCAACGGCACCCCCGTACTCAACGCCGCCCGCTCCTTCGGCGACGAGCCCGTCCTCGTGCTGTGGCCCGACGACGTCTTCGTGGCCGAGGTGCCCCGCGCCCAGCAGCTGATCCGCGCCTACGAGCAGACCGGCTGCCCGGTGCTGGCCCTGCTGCCCGTGGACCCCACCGACTCCCAGCGCTACGGCGTGCCGATCGTGAAGGAAGACCTCGGCGAGGGGACGCTGCGCATCACCGGCCTGGTCGAAAAGCCCAAGCCCGCCGACGCACCGTCGTCGTACGCGGCCATCGGCGGCTACGTCGTCACCCCCGGCATCATCGACGAGCTGCGTGAGCAGACCCGTCGCTGGTACGAGCACAAGACCGGCGAGATCTATCTGACCGACGCCATCAACGCCTACGCCGCCACCCGCGCGGTGTACGGGCAGGTCATTCAGGGGCGCTGGTACGACACCGGCAACCCGGCCGACTACCTCGTCGCTCAGATGGCGTTCGCCCTGTCCCACCCCCAGTACGGGCCCGTCCTGCGCAGCCTGGTCGCCGGACTCGACACCGACCACACGGCCGCCCCGCAGGCCGAACCCACCACCTGAACTGCCGCTTCCTGTCCCTGAGATGGGCAGGCACCCCCGATCGTCCGTAGGCATGCGTGACCAGGCCCCAGTCGTGTGCAGGCACGTTCTGGGGTATCTGCCCGCCAGTTGACCTTCACCTTGGGACAGCCCACAGCATCAGTGGGACCAGGCGACGTGCCTGGCACAAGGAGGAGCGGGCGACCATGTCATTCGAGTTGCACCAGCTCCGCTCTCAGGAGCTGATCCGTGAAGCTGAGGCATACCGACTCGCCCGACAGGTCAGGAAAGACGCATCGGCTCCCCACGCCAGAACAACCCCCGCGTCGCGGCCGATTCCACGGCGTGTGCTGGCTTGGCTGCGCGGGTGAACATCGCGGCTCCCACAGCTCTTGATGTCACCCTGCTAGACCCTGGGGGCCTTGCGGACGGATCCCATACTCGGCCAACCATCCGAGCAGTTCCTGGCGGGAGGCTTGAACAAGGCGCCCTCCTGTGAAGCGGGCGTCGTCGGTGACCTCGGCCATGCAGTCGGCAGACGGCACGAACGACCGCGCCTCCTCGTCGGTGGTGAACTCGGCTTCCGCGAGCGCCAGACCCTCAAGACGGCCACCGAAAACGTCAACGTCCATGGGAGGCACGCTCAACGAGCCCGGGGGATGGCCCTGCCAAAGCCGTTGGGGGTTGGAGCTGCCCAGCCGTCAACTGTGTAGTCGACGTTGCCGTGTTGCGGCCGGGCGGAGGGTGACGGCTGCCTTGCGGGAGGATCTGCCGGAGGTCACCGACCTGGAGGGGTGACGGCTCCCGCCCGGGCTGGTTGCACGCGGATCCCATCGCCCCAGATCGGCGAGCTGTACGTGGCGGTCCTACGCGGCGCGGTCGATCCCGGCGGGTTTCTGCTCCGCCGGCCGGATCAGGGTGAGTCAGCAGGCCGCGAGTACCGGCGCACGGCCCGACCGTGGTGCGACACGCTCCCTTGCTCATGCGGCTGGAGCTGCTCGCGCGTGATGTCCGTTGATCCAGCGGGCCGGCTACGACGGCCGTGGAGACAGCTTCTGCCGCCGTCGGCTTGTGATCGTAGAATCGCGACAAGATTCACCAATTACCACAAAAAGATATCCGCAAAGCTTTGCGCAATGCCTATGCAGGCGCGATTCGGCCAGCTAGGTTGTGCGACAGCCCGCAGGTCGACGGAGACCTGCACGGCCGAAAGGAGCAGATCATGGGACATCTGCGTCTCCCCTCCAGAGTGCCGGTCATCGCCGTGACGGGAGTGGCCCTGCTGGTCGCCGGCTGTACGTCGACCAAGAGCGGCGGGTCGGACAGCAGCGCCGCCTCCGGTGGCAAGGTCTCCATCGGGCTGGTGACCAAGACCAACAGCAACCCCTACTTCGTCAAGCTGCGCGAGTCGGCGCAGACCGAGGCGGACGCGAAGGGGGCCAAGCTCATCGCCCTCGCGGGCAAGTTCGACGGTGACAACCAGGGCCAGGTCGACGCGATCAACAACCTGGTCACCCAGGGCGTCAAGGGCATCCTCATCACCCCGAGCAACTCCACCGGCGTACTCGGCGCCATCAAGGCCGCCCGTGACAAGGGCATCCTCGTCATCGCGCTGGACACCGCGACCGATCCGGCCAGCGCCGTGGACGCCACGTTCGCCACGGACAACGAGGCAGCGGGCGTCAAGCAGGGCAAGTACGTCAAGGCGGCCCTTGGGAGCAAGAAGCCCGCCGTCGTGCTGCTCGACGGCACGCCCGGCTCCACCGTGGACGATCTGCGGCACAAGGGATTCCTGGAGGGCTTCGGGCTCAAGAGCGGTTCTGCGGAGATCAAGGGGACCGCCGTCACCAACGGCGACCAGACCAAGGCGCAGACCGCGATGGAGAACCTGTACCAGCGCGATCACGGGATCAACGCCGTCTACACGATCAACGAGCCCGCCGCCGCCGGTGCGGCTCAGGCGCTGAGCGGCAAGACGGGTGTCGTCATCGGTTCGATCGACGGCTCGTGCACGGGTGTGGGCAACGTCAAGAGCGGCAAGTTCGCCGCCACGGTCATGCAGTTCCCCAAGAAGATGGCCCAGGACGGCGTCGACGCCGTCGTGGACTACGCCAAGACCAACAAGAAGCCCTCTGGATTCATCGACACCGGGTCTCAGTTGATCACCGACAAGCCCGTGGCCGGACTGGACTCCAAGGACACCGCCTGGGGTCTGAAGAACTGCTGGGGCTGATCCGTGACCACCACGCACACCTCCCCCGCGACGCCCGAGGCCCCCGCCACGCGGCCCCCGGCCAAGTCCCTTCTCGCGCGGCTCGTCGGCAACGCGGCGGCGGGCCCGCTGGCCGCCCTGGTCATCGCCGTGATCGTGTTCGCGCTGACCACCGACACGTTCTTCAACATCGACAACGGGTCGCTGATCGTGGAGCAGTTCCTGGTCGTCGGCACGCTCGCTCTCGGCCAGACCCTCATCATCCTGACCGCCGGCATCGACCTGGCCAACGCGGCCATCATGGTCCTCGGCACCCTCGTCATCGCCAAGCTCGGCCAGCACTCCCTCCCCGGGGGCCTCGCTCTCCTTGTCGGCGTCCTGTTGTGCACCGCCATCGGTGCCGTGTCGGGCACGTTGGTGACCCGGCTGCGGCTGCCCCCGTTCATCGTCACCCTCGGCGTGCTCAGCGTGCTGACCGCGACCGGCCAGTTGTTCGCCAACGGCGAGAGCTTCGGCGTCTCCTCCGGCGTGCTGACCTTCCTGGGCAAGCGCTCCTACCTGTTCGGCCAGATCGAGGTCACCAACGGCATGGGCGTCGCGATCGTCCTCATCGTCGGCCTGTGGTTCCTGCTCACCCAAACCTCCTGGGGTCGCAACGTCTACGCGGTCGGCGACGACGAAGAAGCGGCACGGCTGACCGGAATCAACACCCGGCGCACCCTGCTGAGCGTGTACGTGCTGGCCGGCTTCGTCTACGGCATCGCCGCCTGGCAGGCACTGGGCCGCATCCCCAACGCCGACCCCAACGCCTTCCAGACCGGCAACCTGGACAGCATCACCGCCGTGGTGATCGGCGGCACCAGCCTCTTCGGCGGGCGCGGCGGCATCCCCGGCACCGTACTGGGCGCCCTGGTCGTCACGGTCCTGACCAACGGGTTGACCCAGGCCGGCATCGACAGCCTGTACCAACAGGTCGCCACCGGCATCCTCGTCATCGTCGCCGTCGCGGTCGACCGTGTCGTCCGCAGGAGGGCAGCATGAACCAGCCCCGATCAGACGCCGCATCCGCCCAGGCGCCCGCGCCCCACACCGCCGACGTGGTGATGAGCGCGAGCGGACTGGTCAAGCGCTACGGCAATGTCGTGGCCATCAGCGAGTCCGACTTCGAGATCCACGCCGGTGAGGTCCTGGCCGTCGTCGGGGACAACGGCGCGGGCAAGTCGAGCCTGATCAAGGCCCTCACCGGAGCCCTCGTCCCGGACGCGGGAACCATCGAACTGGACGGTCGGCAGATCCACTTCCACGGGCCGCGCGACGCACGCGCGGCAGGCATCGAGACCGTCTACCAGACGCTCGCCGTCGCCCCGCAGATGGACATCGCCACGAATCTCTTCCTCGGTCGGCCCCTGCGTCGTGAGGGCTTCCTCGGCTCGGGACTGCGCATGCTCGACCACAAGAAGATGCGCACGCAGGCGGCCGAGCAGCTCGACCGGCTCGGCATCGCCACCATCCAGGACATCACCCAGCTCGTCGGCACCCTGTCCGGCGGCCAGCGGCAGGCGGTGGCAGTCGCCCGGGCGGCCATGTTCGGCACCCGGCTGATCATCATGGACGAGCCGACCGCTGCCCTCGGCGTGCGGGAGTCCCGTCAGGTCCTGGACCTCATCACGAGGATCCGCGACCGGGGCGTCCCCGTCGTCCTCATCAGCCACGACATGCCGCAGGTCTTCGAGATCGCCGACCGCATCCACGTACACCGTCTGGGCAGGCGCGTCGCGGTGGTCTCGCCCAGGACGTGCACGATGACCGAAGTGGTGGGCCTGATGACCGGCGCCCTCCAGATGGGAGCCGACGGCACACTCCTGGAAAGCACGACGCAACACATGCCCGACGAAAAGGCCACCTCCCACCGCCCGCCGGAGTCCCCCGAATGACGATCACCGGCAGCAACCGCACGGACGGTGAAACCGACCCGCGCGGCACCCCGCTCTACGGAAATCCCTCCCTGGACATCCTCACCCAGCGAGCCCTGCACCTGGCCCGGGACGGCCGAGCGCTCCTCGGCATCGTCGGAGAACCCGGCGCCGGCAAGTCCACGTTCGCCGAACAGCTTCTGGCCCGGCTGGAGAAGGCACGGCCCGGGCTGGCGGTGGCGGTGTCCATGGACGGATTCCATCTCGCCCACAAGGTCATCGGTGCTCGGGGACAGTCAGCCAGGAAGGGCACCATCGACACCTTCGACGCCGACGGCTTCCTCGCCTTCCTTCGCCGAACGCGCGACGAGACCGCGAACACCGTGTGGTGGCCGGAATTCGACCGCGAACTCGAGGACGCCGTGTCGGGAGCGACCGAAGTCACGACACACCACCGGCTGGTCATCGTCGACGGGAACTTCCTTCTGGCCACGCAGGATCCCTGGCGGCAGGCCAAAAACCTGCTGGCCGAGACCTGGTTCCTGGACGCCCGCCCGGAACCCCGGCGCGAGCGGCTCACCCGCCGCTACATCAGCTACGGCTTCACTCCCGAAACCGCACGTGCGAAGACCCTTGGAGTCGACGAAGACACCAGTGCCCTCATCCGCAGCACCGTCTCACGGGCCGATCTCGTGCTCAGCGAGCTTGGATAAGATCCGGACATGGCAGGCAGAGCACCCCGACAGACACCCACCATGTCCGATGTGGCGCGTCGGGCGGGCGTATCCGTATCGACGGTGTCGCATGTGCTCAACAAAACCCGGCCGGTCGCCCCGGCGACGGTACGCAGCGTCCTTGATGCCGTGGCCGAAACCGGTTACGTCCCGGATCCGGTCGCCCGGGCCCTGGACAGCACGGGCTACGGGACCATAGGCCTGGCCATGTCCGCCCTGTCCAACCCCTACTTCAGCAACGTCGTTCACGGCATCGACCGGCACGCCTCGGCCGCCGGCTACTCGGTGCTCCTCGCCGACACCCATGACGAAGCCGATACGGAGATCAAGGCGGTCAGCGAACTGCTCCGCCGCCGGGTCAGCGCGATCATCCTGGCCGCCTCCGGCGACGGCGCCCAGGCCATTCGATACGCCGGCAAGGTCGACGTCCCCGTCATCGCCATCGACCGGTTCGTTCCCGCCGCCGTCGACCAAGTCGCCGTCGACAACACCGAACCCACCGCGATCCTGGTGGACCATCTGGCATCCGTCGGGCACACCCGCATCGCCATGATCACCGGACGTGACGGCCTCACCACCACCCTGGAACGCCGCGACGGCTACCGGCTCGGCCTGCGCCGCAACGGCATCGAAGCCGATCCACGCTACGAGACCGACGGCGACTCCAGCGAAGAAGGAGCAGAGGCAGCCATCGAACTGCTCCTCTCACTTCCGCAGCCGCCCACAGCACTGGTGGTGGGCAACAACCGTATGACCATCGGCGCTTTGCGCGCCCTGCGCGACGCAGGTCTGACGGTTCCCAAGGACATGGCCCTCGTGTCCTTCGACGACTTCGAATGGGCCGACCTCTTCCACCCCCGACTGACCGCCATGGCCCAACCCGCCCTGTCCATCGGCGAACAGGCCGTCTCCATGGCCCTGTCCCGCATCACCTCCCCCACGCTGCCACCGCGCAAGGTCACCATCAACCCCGCCTTCATGCACCGAGAATCCTGCGGATGCCCACCAGACCCGGTGGCCTAGAGATCGTCTCAATTGGACTTGATCACTAGGCTGGCCTGCCGTGATGGCGTGGCCGTGCTGCCGGCGGGGGCGTCCTCGAAATGCGAGACCGCACCCGCGAACTGGGCTTCCTGCGGCTGCTCGCCCAAGGATTGAGCATCTCAGCTCCAGGGCTCGGCAGGAGGGCGAGGGTGGGAGCCGCGTGGAGGCGACACGGGTGAGCGCGTCTGCCTCACTGGGCTCCGACCCGAAGGGGCACATGGCGGCGTGGGTCGTGTGGTCGAGGGGGCTGGGGGAATCGTGGGTTGCCATCGCGCGCGTGGCGCTGTCGTCGTCCGACGGTGGGGTGAAGGCGATGTCCAGGCGGGTGAGGCCGCGGAAGTTGAGGCTGCGCTGCCACTTGGGGGGTTCGGTGGTGTCGAGGCGCAGGTCGGGGAGGCGGGTTCGGGGAGGCGGGTGAGGAGGGCTTCCAGGACGATGGTGGCTTCCAGTCGGGCGAGTGCCGCGCCGAGGCAGAAGTGCGGGCCGTGTCCGAAGGCCATGTGCCGTCCGCCGGGTCGTTCGAAGTCCAGCGTGTGGGGGTCGGGGAACGCGGCGGGATCGCGGTTGGCGGCGCCGCATACCAGGAGCACCGTCTGCCCTTCGGCGATGGTGCGGCCGGCCAGGTCCAGGTCGTGCCGGGCGCGGCGCAGCATGAGCTGCACCGGGGCGTCGTAGCGCAGGAGTTCTTCGACCGCGGCGGGAATCAGGCCGGGCCGCTTGCGCAGTTGGTCGGCGGCGTGCGGGTGGTGGAGGAGGGCGAGGGTGGCGTTGCCGATGAAGTGGGTGGTGGTCTCGTGGCCGGCGATCAGCAACAGGGCGCAGTTGGCGAGGAGTTCGTCGGGGTCCTGGTCGGTGTTCTCGGCCTGTGCGGTCACCAGTGCGCGCAGGCTGTTCGGGGCCGGCGGGGTCTCTGGGCTGGTGAGGAGTTCGCGGAAGTAGGCGAGCATGTCCGCCATGCTCTGCGAGGCCTCGCGGTTGCGGTCGGCGTCGAGGCGGGAGTTGCCGATGGCTTCGGCGATCGGCTCGGACCAGGCCGTGAGGGCGGGGCGGTCCTTCTGCGGTACGTCGAGGAGGTCGCAGATGATGGTCAGCGGCAGCGGGCGGGCGAGGTCCGCGACGATGTCCATCCGCCGGTCGGCGCCACCTCGTTGATGATGCGGTCGACGGCTTCGAGGATTCGGGCGCGGAGTGTCTCAACTGCCCGCGGGGAGAAGGCCTTGCTGATCAGGCCCCTCAACCGGGAGTGGTCCGGGGCGTCGCTGTAGAGCATCTGCCGGCTCAATACCTGGGCCAGCGGCCGCAGTTCCTCGGACACGGCCTCCAGGTCGGGACAACACACCGAGGACAGCGCCGGGTTGCCCGTCGCGCTGCTGACCACCGCGTGTCCGGTCGCGATCCAGGCGCTCAGGTGACGGTCCCAGAAGAGCTCGTCGGTGTTTCGCAGCTCCTCGTAGAAGTCGTAGAGGCGCTCTTGGACCTGGGGCCGAAAGGCCGGAAGGCCGGAAGCAGCGAAGTCGTGGTGCGCATCGCGCCAGGCTAGATCATGTACGGACATGGAGGAGTTGCCGTTCCGGAGACACGCTGTGCCGGTTCGATTCGCCCGTCGTCGTCACAGTCACGGGCGCTTCTCGTCGGCTCTCGTGAGGCGCGTCTCGACGGTCGCGACGACGACAGCAGCTGAGACCGCCAAGAGGCCGGCCACGAGCGGCAGTCTGACGGTCACGCCGGTCAGCGAGCCGGCCAACGCCGTTCCGGCGGAGCCGGACGTGATCTTCAGGGCCGCGACCCAGATGAAGACCTGGCTGCGCGCTCCGCTCGGCGCGTACTCCGTGCGGGCCGCAAGGGTGGAGGCGAAGAAGAAGGCGTTGAGGATGCCGGTGAGGGCGTAGGCCGAGGCGGTCACCGCGAAGGCGGGGCTCGCGGTGACGGTGAGGAGGCCGGCGACGACGCCCAGGGCGAGGCGGCGCATCAGCCGGTCCGGGTCGCCGGTGAGCGGGAAGACCATGACGCCTATGGACCCGGTGAGATTGCCGAGGCCGTAGGCGGCGGTCAGTACGGCCGCGGTGGCCGGCTCGATGCCGAGGATCTTCGTCATGTGGACCGCGGTGATCGGCAGCGTGGCGACACTCAGGGCGACGATCATCGTCAGGTAGACGGTGCGCCGAAGAGGGCCTGTGCGGGCTATCAGCGCGAGGGTCGCTCCCGGCCTGAGGATCGCTGACCTGTCGCCACCGTGGGACGGCGCGGTGAACGGCAGTAGCAGGATGCCGCCTGCCGCCGCGGCCGCCCCCACCGCGAGTGCGAGTGCCGCCGCGGTGGGCGAGACCCATCCCGACAGGGCGGCCACCAGCGACGGGCCGACGGTGCCGCCGATGCCGTAGGTGGCCACGTCCCAGCCCTGCGCCCGCCGCTGCGCGCGCAGCCGCGGTCGCGGGCCGACGATGGCGGGCAGCCGGCTGCTGATGCCGCCGGTCAGCAGCGGCCCGCAGGTGCCGGCCGCGGCCAGCAGCAGCCCGGTCAGTACGGCAGGCGCGTGCCCGTACGTCAGTACTCCCGCTGTCAGCGCGGTGGCGTACAGCAGACAGGCCGCCGCGATGACCTTCCGGCCGTCCCGGGCGAGGTCCAGCGGCCGCGCGACGAAGGGGCCGAGCAGGTGCGGGGCGGTGATGCAGGCACCGAGCACCCCGGCGAGCGCCCCGGACCCGCCGGACGAGGTGACGAGCAGAACGACGGCGACCACGGCTCCGCCGTCGGCGGTGCGGGCGAGGGCCGCGGCGACGACGTAGCGCGCCAGGCCGTTGCCGCCCTTTCCGGGCGAGGGCGGGGCTTCCGGCGGCCTCGGGGGCCTCGGCGTGCTCGCTGTGTGCTGGCGGCCCGTGTGGTTCGTGCTCAGGAGGTGAGCCCGAGGGCGTCCAGCGCGGCGACGACCTCCTGGCGGGCGGTCTCGTCCAGTCCTCGCAGGGGACGCGGCAGGTTCGGCTCCTGCGTCAGGCCGAGGTGGGAGGCCGCGGCGGAGATGACGCGCAGGCTGCCGTGGCGGCGGAAGAGGGCCCACAGCGGTTCGAGTCCTTCGGACAGTTCCGCCGCCTGGTCCGCGTGGCCGGCCTGGGCGGCGCGGGTGAGGGCGAGGGCGGTCTGCGGGAAGGTGCCGCCGATGACCGAATACCAGGCGTCGCACCCGGCGTTCAGGCCGCGGGCGGCCGTCCAGTCGCCGCTCACCCCGATGGTGACGGTGTCGGGGATCAGCGTGCGCAGCGCGTCGACACGGAGCTGGGCCTCGCGCGGGTCGTCGGGCACCCCGGGGATCTTGATCGAGCCGACGTTCGGCAACTGCGCGATGCGGCCGTGCAGTTCGTCGGTGAACTGCACATGCGTGGTGCCCGGGTTGTCGTAGACGCACAGCGGCACGGAGAGCTCGCGCGTGACGTCCTCGTACAGGCCGAACACCTCGTCCTCGGTGAGCAGCTGATACGTCATCGGGGCGAGCAGCACTCCGGAAACGCCCGCCTTCTGCGCGTCCTCGGCCAGCTCCAGCACGTGCGCGGTACGCAGCGCGCCGATCCCGACGATGACCGGAACCCCGTCGGCCGCCCCCACCGCGATCTGCGCGGCGCGGGCGCGCTGCTCCCGGGTCAGGTAGGCGTAGCCGCCGGTGGAACCGAGCGCGCCGATGGAGTCCCCGCCGGCGGCGGCGAGGCGGGCGACGAGCGCCGCGTACGCCGCTTCGTCGATGCCCTGCTCGCTGGTGGGTGTGAGGGGGAAGGCGCTCAGTCCGCGGAACATGATGGCTCCTTGAGTCGGTGGGACAAGCGGGTGCGAGACGTGGGCGGGAGATTCGTGATGGTCAGTCGAGTGACGAGCGCAACTCCGTTACGACCGCGGCGAGTTCGGCGGCGAAAGCCTCGGCCTGCGGCTCGGTGAGGGTGGAGGCGGTGACCCGGATCGCGCGCTGGTGGGCGGCCGGATCCGGCGCGAAGAGGTGGCCCGGCCGCACCGCCCAGCCCCGCTGTGCCAGGGCGTCGACCGCGGCCCGTGCGTCGACGTCGAGTTCGATCCATACGTTCAACCCGTCGGGCCGGTACGGGACTTCGATGCCCTGGGCGCGCAGCCGTTCGACGAGCAGACCGCTGCGCCGGGCGTAGACCTCCCGGGCACGTTCGTGGAGTTCGTGGACCCGGGGATCCAACAGGAGTTCACGGGCGGTGTGTTGCAGCAGACGGCTGACCCAGGTGGTGCCCGCGCTCAACCGCGCCTCCAGGCGCGCGGTCGTCTCGGCATCGGCGGCGACGAGGGCGAGACGCAGATCCGGTCCGAGGAACTTCGACACGGACCGCACCAGCGCCCAGCGCGTACTGCCCGGTGGTGTGACCCGGTGGTACGGCCGCGCGGAGACCGCCGAGAAGTGGTCGTCCTCGATCACGAGCACCTGGGGATGCTCCGCGAGGATGGCACGCAGGTCCCCTGCCCGTTCCTCGGTGAGGCTCGCACCGGTCGGGTTGTGGGCGCGGGGCGTGCAGACGACCGCGCGGGCACCGGCCTCCAGGGCGGCCCGCAGCGCGTCGGGGCGCATGCCGGCGCCGTCGACCGCGACGGGCGCGGAGCGGTAGCCGCTCAGCCGCAGGGTGCCGATGCTCGCCAGGAAGCAGGGGTCCTCGATCGCGACCAGATCCCCGCGGGTGAGGTGAGCGTTCAGCAGCCGCTCGGTGGCATCCACCGCTCCGTGCGTCACCAGCGTGCGGAACGCGTGGTCGATGTCCTCGGCAAAGTCGGCTCGGGCCCATGCGTCCAGCCCGGGGTCGACGGCGGGCGCACCGTACAGCGGCGGGCTGTAGTCCCCGCGCCGGGCGGCGGTCAGGATGTCGGGCAGCAGCATCCGGTCGGGGTTGCCACTGGCCAGGTCGACGCAGTCATCACCGACACCGGCGCCGACGCCTTCGCGCGCGAGTTGCGGCACCGCCGCGACCACCGTGCCGCCGCGTCCGCGCGTCTCGGCCACCCCCGCCTCGACAAGCCTCCGGTACGCGAGGGCAACCGTATTCCGGTTGACCCCCAACTCGGCCGCGAGCACGCGCACCGGGGGCAGACTCGCCCGCGGCGCCAACTCGCCCGAAGCGATCTGGTCCCGCACGCTCCCCGTGATCTCGGCCGCGGTGGTGCCCTTGATACGCACGTGATCAACTCCACCCGAACTGCGGGATTCATCCTATGCCAAAGTTTGTCCTATGCCAAACATACGCCACGGGTGACGTGCCCGCTTCACCACGTGTCGCAAGACCAGAACGAACAGGTCAGTAGGCGGGCACATGCCGGAGCGGAAATCACCGGAGAACGCCGGCCCCTCTCCCCCACCGACTCGGCCCGGAGCGGCTGCTGATCAGGGTCGGACGGACGAAAAAGGGAGCTCAACAACCCTTCGACACGCTGGTCGTGGTGGACTGCCGGTCATAGCGGCGCTTTGCGTACCGGGGCAGGAGAGCCTCTAGGCTGTTGCCTGCCCGCTGCGCGAATTCGGCGAGGTCCGCGTGGCTCGGCCTCAATGGAGGCCGCGCTCTCCCGTATCGCACGTACCCTTCGTGTTGTCTACGGCGTCACATAGCGGGCGCCAAACCACTGGAGGCAACACCACGTGCTGATTGCTCAGCGTCCATCCCTGACTGAAGAGGTCGTCGACGAGTTCCGCTCCCGGTTCGTGATCGAGCCGCTGGAGCCGGGCTTCGGCTACACCCTCGGCAACTCCCTGCGTCGTACGCTCCTCTCCTCGATCCCCGGTGCGGCTGTCACCAGCATCCGGATCGACGGCATCCTGCACGAGTTCACCACCGTGCCGGGCGTCAAGGAGGACGTCACCGACCTGATCCTCAACATCAAGCAACTCGTCGTGAGCAGCGAGCAGGACGAGCCCGTCGTGATGTACCTGCGCAAGCAGGGCCCGGGTCTGGTCACCGCCGCCGACATCGCGCCCCCGGCCGGTGTCGAGGTCCACAACCCCGACCTCGTCCTCGCCACGCTCAACGGCAAGGGCAAGCTGGAGATGGAGCTGACCGTCGAGCGCGGTCGCGGCTACGTCTCCGCCGTGCAGAACAAGCAGGCCGGTCAGGAGATCGGCCGTATCCCGGTCGACTCCATCTACAGCCCGGTGCTGAAGGTCACGTACAAGGTCGAGGCGACCCGTGTCGAGCAGCGGACCGACTTCGACAAGCTGATCGTCGACGTCGAGACGAAGCAGGCCATGCGGCCGCGCGACGCCATGGCGTCCGCCGGTAAGACCCTGGTCGAGCTGTTCGGTCTCGCCCGCGAGCTGAACATCGACGCCGAGGGCATCGACATGGGCCCGTCCCCGGTGGACGCCGCCCTTGCCGCCGATCTGGTGGCGCCGATCGAGGAGCTCGACCTCACCGTCCGTTCGTACAACTGCCTCAAGCGCGAGGGCGTCCACTCCGTGGGTGAGCTCGTGGCGCGTTCCGAGGCCGACCTCCTCGATATCCGCAACTTCGGTGCGAAGTCCATCGACGAGGTCAAGGCGAAGCTGGCCGGCATGGGCCTGGGCCTCAAGGACAGCCCGCCCGGATTCGACCCGACCGCCGCCGCCCTCGGTGCGGACAACGACGTGGACGCGGGTTTCGTGGAGACCGAGCAATACTGAACACCGCGCTGCTGGGCAGCCTCGACCGGGTGCGCGTCCGCGCACCTCACGCGGTTGCGACTACCGCATCACCGCAGGTCGGGGCGGCTCGGTAGACAACTTCAAAAAGGCTTCGCCCTGGGCGGAGACTTTGTTCGCGGGGAGCACCGCGTACCAACCAAGTGCGGGTTCTTCGACCGCAAACCGCTGCTCGCGAGGCCGGAGGGAGACACCGGGCACTTCCTCGGCCTCTGCCGCACCCCGTCATTCATGTCACCGTTGCCGTCCCGCCGTGGACGGCAACGGTGACCGCGGTGATTCCGCTACAACTCGGCCCGCTCTGGCCCGGAATCACCCGCCCGCTCTCCAAGACTTCCTGACTGACAGCACATCCCCCGGCCCCGGTGCCCCTACATCGCCACCCGCCCCGCAGGCTGAATTGGTCGTTCGCGAGGAAGTCGGGATCGCCTTGCCCCCGCCGAAACCGGGGCGGAGTGCAGCCGGCAGAGTCGGCGCCGCCCTGAGCAGGTACCGCCGTCGACCGGCCGACCCGGCCGTTGCCGATCAGCGACGCCACTGCACCCGGGCTTGAACAACCCACCTGACCCCACATATCAGGGACCACCCGGCCCCTCGCGCTTGTCCATGATTGCCCAACCGGCCTGACCCGTATACCCGCAGGTCACCCCCACCGCGGACGCTGCCTCCCATCCCCTCCGGGAACTCCCGTGCTTCTCCCTGCACCTGCGCCGCGCGTCCCCGTCCCGGGCTCTGCCGTCCTGTGGCGTTGGAGGTCACGGGGTCGAACGCGCCGACGGTGGGGCGCTGTTTCGGGAGGGGTCCCGGGGCTCCCTGGATACAAATGCCCAGCGGGAATTCCCCCCTGGATCAGGAGGTCCATGATGAGCACGAGTATGCGCCGACGAGCCACGACCACCGCCGTGACCCTGGCCGTGACAGGCGCACTGGGCCTCGGCCTGACGGCACCGGTGGCATCCGCGGCCAGCAACGGGCCTTGCTACGACGGACGGTGCAAGATCACCGTGTCGGCACCCAAGACCATCAAGGTCAACAGCCGTAAGTTCGGGTTCGGGAAGCTGAAGATCACGCACGTCAGCTCCCGGACCGTGAAGATGTCGGCCACCTCGGGCGGAGTGCACCTCAGCGGCAGCACCAGCCCCGGCGGCACCGTCCAGCTCAACAACCTGAAGGTCTGGGTCAAGTCGGTCTCCGGCCGCAAGGCCAAGCTCCAACTGTTCCCCACGTCCCGCTGAACCTTCGGTACCTTCTGTCGGCCCCGGCACCCTCATCCCGCGCCCGGGCGCCGACGCCTCAGGGCAAATGACGGGGCCTGTCCCGCACAGTGTGCGGGACAGGCCCCGTCGTCAAGCGCCAGGCAGGCCTTGCCTCGAGAGCAAGCGCGCGTACCCGGGCGGCCTTCGCACCGCTCAAGATGATCAGACAACGGTCGCCGCGCTCTCGGTGGTCAGCCGAAGATGAGGTCGACGTCTTTGTCCAGACAGAGCCTCATAACGACGACCAGTTGGCGGGCGTCACCGATGCGCCGCTGGAGAACGGGATCACTGGCATCGTGTTGCCGCTGGTCGATGATCGCTTCCAGTCGGGGCAGCATTGCCGCACATTGAGCGGGCGTGAGGTCAGGGCCGTCGTCGTCCGGGTGGTGGAGGAGCGGTGCCAGCGTGGTGGCGACGCTGCTCCACGGACGGTCTCCGTCGAAGCCGTGCATCTCGGCGAGGGTGAATCCCTCGGCCAGGGCCAGCCACTCCCTGAACATGTTGAAGCCGCTGTAGGACCAGGAGATGTCCTGGCTGGTCACGTCGTCGTCTCCGGGGAAGAGCATGAGCCCCATCCGGTCCTCCTTGCTTGTCCAAGTGCCCAGGATCAGGGGCAGGCAGGAGCGTCGGCAACTGAAATGATCTGCCGCGTGGTTGGTGTGCGTTCGCCCGACAGCTCTCCACGGGCGAGACGTCTGTGCACGAGCAGGAGGACGGCAGACAGGACGTCGCGAGCGTGAAGGCGCCCCGGCCGCCGACGGCACCGTGCTGGTGGACGTCATCCGCCACGCCATGGGCCGCCTGCCCGCGGTGGTCGGCGGCTGGCCGAGTAGGTGTGTCGCGTGCGCATTAGAGGGGTCGTGTCGTGGGGAGGGGTTGGTGATGAGAGCCGACGACCTCGTACCGCTGGGCCGCACGGGACTTCGGGTCAGCCGTCTCGGGCTGGGACTCGCCTCCTTGGGCGGTCTGTTCGAGCCGGTGCCCGAGCAACAGGCGGCCGACACCATCGACACCGCCTGGGAGTTGGGCGTACGGCTCTTCGACACGGCTCCCGTGTACGGGTACGGCCGCTCGGAGACCCGTACGGGTGCGGCCCTCGCCTCGCGGCCCCGTGACGCGTACGTGCTGTGCACCAAGGTGGGGCGGCTCATCGAGCCGGGCGGGCCGGACACCCAGCCGATCTGGGCGGATCCGCCGGCCGGGGTCGGGCCCCGGCTCGACTACTCGTACGCCGGAGTGCTGCGATCGGTCGAGGAGAGCCTGGGGCGGCTGGGGCTCGACCGGGTCGACGTGCTCCACATCCACGATCCCGACGAGGACTTCGGGGCCGCGGTGGGCGAGGCGTATCGCGCGCTGGCCGATCTGCGGGCCGAGGGCGTCATCGGCGCGGTCTCCCTCGGCGTCAACCATGCGCCCGTGGCGGCGCGCTTTCTGAGGGAGACGGATGCGCCCGGGCCCGACTGTGTGCTGTTGGCCGGGCGGTACAACCTCCTCGACCAGTCGGGACTCGACGAGTTGCTGCCGCTGTGTGCTGAGCGGGGGGTGGCTGTCATGGCCGCGGGTGTCTATCAGTCGGGGTTGCTGGCCGATCCGCGGCCGGGTGCTCCGCACGGCTACAGGTCGATCCCGTCCGAACTGGCCGCACGTATCGGAACGTTGAGAAAGATCTGCGCGGACTTCGACGTCCCGCCACTGGCGGCGGCCGTCCAGTTCCCCCTCGCCCACCCCGCGGTCACCACCGTGGTCGTCGGCGCCCGCTCGCCCGAGGAGGTGGCGGGGACCGTGTCCCTCTTCAACCGCCCTGTTCCCGGGGACTTCTGGACGTCGCTGAAGGGGAGCGGCTTGCTGCCGGAGGGGGCGCCGACGCCTGCGTAGGCAGGGACATTTCCTCGCCTCGCCGCACCTGGAGGCGGCGCTGTCCGGCTTCGCTCACCTCGAAGCCCACAACGTGGAGTACCTCGACGACGGCACGGAGTCGGTGATCGACGACTACGCGGCGCTGCTGGCCGCCGGCGAACTGGTCCAGGCGGGCGTGCCGAGGAGTGACGCGGTGGGCGAGGCGGCTCGGCGGCGGGCGCGGTCGTTGTGCGACCGGTATGTCCGCCCCGACGACGGCGGCCCCGGCTGGTTCCGTGCCGACGCGGAGGGGTGGCCCTTCTTCCACGCGGTGGAGGCCGGCCTGCCGGTCCTCGCCCTGCTCCGGTTCGGCACGGTCCTCCCGGACGCGCCCGAGGCGGCCTCGGCACGCGAGGTGGCGGTGGAGGCGATATTCGACACGCTGGCACGGACCTCGGCCGTGCCGAACCCTTTTGGGTATCCGCGCCAGCGGGTGCGCCCGTCCGGCGGCACCGACCGGGACGCCTTCTTCTTCCCGCACGCCAACGAGACCGGCTACTGGTGGCAGGGCGAGAACGCCACCATCGCCTCGCTCGCGGCAGCGGCCTGCTTCTGCGCGGAAAAAATGGCCGACGTGTCCGCGACCGACCGAGAGCGGCTGCTGGACTGCGCCGACGACCAGTTGGCGTGGATCACCGGACGAAATCCCTTCCAGGTGTGCATGCTTCAGGGCCGCGGGTGCGGCAACGTCGACTACGCGTCGGACTTCCCCAACCTGCCCGGCGGCGTCGTCAACGGCGTCACCTCCGGCTCGACGGACGAGGACGACGTCGCGTTCCTGCCCGGCGACGCCCCGGACGGTGAGTCGTGGCGGTGGGCCGAGCAGTGGATCCCGCATACGGGCTGGTCCCTGCTCGCGGTGGCCGCCGCCCGCTGACCGGTCGCGGTTCGGGGGCCGTGATGTGGTGGTGCGGCCTACCCCTGGGCGGCGGCCGTGGCGGCGGCGAGCGCCGCACGCAGGCGGAACCTGCCGGGCGTCAACTCGCCGATGGAGCGCGCCTGTTCCAGAGCCGACGACCACCACGCCAGATCGTCGAGCAGGATGTCGAGGCTCACGCGTGCGGCCGGATCCGCTGGGCGGCCTTCGGCGTCGAACGCGTCGTTGACGTACGGGACGAGGACGGTGTTGCGCAGGGGCACCGCCTCGGCCTCGATCGCTATCAGTGCCAGGTGCTCCACCGCCCGGATGCCGGCGCCGATCCCCGCGCTGTACCCCACAGCGGCGATCGGCTTGTTGCGGAACCCGGGCGAGATCCACACCGAGTCGATCGCGTTCTTCAGCACGGCCGGAATGCTGTGGTTGTACTCAGGAGTCACGACGATGTACGCGTCGGCCTCTCTGATCTTCTGGTTCCACGCCTTCACGATCGGGGCCGAGTACGTCGGGTCGTTCATGTCTCCGATGGTGCCCATGTGCTCGGAGAAGAACGGCAGCGGCCACTCGCGCAGGTCCAACACCTCGACATCGAAGCCACCGTGGGCGGCGGCCTCCTGCGCGACCCATGAACTCACCCGGTCCACCGCCCTGGTCGGACGGGTACTTCCCAGGATGACGTGCAGCTTGGACATGCGGACCTCCACTGTTCAGTCAGATCAATGGGAGTACAACACAAATCGTTTGTGACCACAAACCATCTGCCCACACGTATGCTGTGCGTATGCCTAGCAACAGCGCGAGAACCGACCGCCACTCCCTGCCGCTGATGGAGTACCTGGCACGCGCGGGACGGCGCGCTGCCGCAGCCGTGACGGAACCCGGGGGCTTGCGAACCCGGCACCTCGTCGCCCTCAAACTGCTCAGCGAGCAGGGACCCGTGAGCCAGCAGGCCCTGGGAGAGCTGCTCAGCCTGGACCCGAGCAACGTCGTCGGACTGCTCAACGAACTCGAAGACCGCGGGCTGACGATCCGCCGCCGCGACCCGGCGGACCGCCGCCGCCACATCGTCGAGCTCTCCGAGGCCGGCGAGGGCGAACTCGACTCCGCCTACACCCGGCTCGACCGGATCGAGGACGAGATGCTGAAGACCCTCAATGACGAGGAGCGCGCGACACTGCACGAACTGCTCATCCGAGCCGTCGGCAGCGCGGCCCCGCCACGGGATGACCACTGCATCGATCCCTGATCCGGCGGCCCGCCTACCACAACTGCTCGCGGGTGCGAGCGCGTTGCTTCCGCCGACAACAGGACAGGCAGGCCCACCACAGGAGCCTGATCCACTGCGGCAGTGCGAGCGAGGCCACACCGGCATCGATCTGGACCTGACCCACGCCAACGTGTCAGGCGGCTGCCGCTACTTCACAGTTCCCGTCGAAGCCCTATGCACCCACGGCGTCGCGGACGAACCGCCGAAGGTGCGCACGCACGACCTCCGGCCGCTCCAACCACGGTTCGTGCCCCGCGCCTTCGATCCGGGTCAGCGGAAGGGCGAGTCTCTGCGCGAGTGATTCAAGCGCCGACACGGGGCGGGGATCGTCGGCCCCGCCGAGCAACTGCGTCCCCGCGGGCAGGCACACCCGCAGATCGGCAAGGTGCCCGTCGAGCGGATCCTCGCGTGCCTGCAGCCCGAGTTCACGGTTCATGGACCAGTTGACCGGGCGACGCCGTCGGGCGCCCAGAGCCGCCCAGGCCCACCCCTGTTCGGGATCGGAGTGGTCGGTGAACCAGGCCAGCGTGAGCAGTTCGACCTCCTGCTCCTCCGTACGGTGCGACAGCCCCTCCAACTCCCGCAACCGCTCGTGCTGTACGCCGGACATACGGCGATTGCGTTCCGCTCGGTACCCCATACGCCAGTCCCCGACGAACGGCCCGCACATCAGCAGCATCGCGGCAACCCGGTCAGCGTGCCGCAGGCAGAACCGGCTCGCCAGATCGGTCCCGTAGGAGTGCCCGATCAGCACGGCCCTGGGCACACCCCACGCATCGAGCGACTCGGCGAGATCCTCGACATGCCGGGCGAGGGAATGCTCTCCCCACCACGGCGACCGGCCCGTGCCACGCTGGTCATAGCGGTACACAGGCGCGAGGTCCGCGATCATGTGGGCGACATCGCCCAGATAGTCCGGCAGCCCCGGACCACCGTGGAGCAGGATCACGGCCGGCTTCCGTGCCGTGTCTCCCAGCGCCGTCCACCACAACCGCGCCTCATCGGTCATCGACACGAGACCCTCGGTCTCCATCAAAGTCACCGCGTGGAACTTAGCAGTGCCCCGCCAACACGCGTCGGCTGAACCTCCGCAGCGGACCGCGCGTAATCAACTCCACAGGGACAGCACCGATCTCTGCCACGGGACGGAAGGAGAGCACCGTGCCCCCACCGCCCACGTCCCACTCACCGAACGACCGCCCCGCGCTGGAGCCCATCCGCGTACTGCGCCCACGCCGCACCGACGCACTGGCCCAACTCCTCGAAGACATACGCCAGGACAAGGACTACCGCAGCCACGAAGCCATTGCCGCGCCCCTCCCCCACACCCCGACCGGCGACGAGACACAAGAACTCCCGCCTGTCCCCGACGCCAAGACGGAGCAACTCCCCGCACCCCACGGCGATACCCGTCCGCCCCATCCAGCAGACCGCCCGCGCCTCGGGTCCGGACAGCGCCGGGCAGCCATGGTGACCGCGATCGTCGCGGCAGCGGTCGTCGGCTTCGGTTGTTCCCTCCTCATCTCCAGCCCCACCGACGCCACCTCGACCGCACCCTCGCCGAACACGTCGGCCACCCCGACACCGGCCGCCCCGGGCGCCGTCGGAGCCACCGACGCCCTGGCCAACCCCGGCTTCGAGTCGAGCAGCCTCTCGCCGTGGAACTGCACCGGCAACCCGGGCTCGATCGTCTCCTCCCCCGTCCTCACGGGCTCCAAGGCCCTTCAGGGGAAGGTGAGTTCGCGCGACACCGCGCAGTGCGATCAGACCGTCACCGTCCAGCCGAACACCGCCTACACCTTCAGCGGCTGGGTCCGCGGTTCCAACGTCTACCTCGGCGTGGACAACGGCCGCTCCACCTGGACCACTTCCCCCTCCGGATACAGCCGGCTGACCGTCACCTTCACCACAGACGCCTCCCAGACCAGCGCGACGATCTACGTCCACGGCTGGTACGCACAGGGCGACTACTACGCCGACGACATCACCCTCACCACATCCAGCGACAGCAAGGGCACCTAAGGCCACCTAAGGCGTATCGGACCCCAGGCCGTGTACCGCCCGTCAGCACAGGCTCATCGCCCTCGCCGATACATGGCCCCGCCGATGCCATTGATCTCTGTACCGCCCTGCTGCAGCGGGGCGGCGATGGCGGCCGGCCACGGATAGGGGTCGTTCAGGTCGGATGCGCTCACTTCGTCCAGGTCCCAGAGAGTTTCTTCCGGCAGCGTCACACCCAGCGAGCCGAGATTCATGTCGAGCTGTTCCGCAGAGCGGACGCCGACGATGGTCGCCGTCGTCTCCTGCCGTTGCCGTACCCATGCGAGGGCCACGGCCGCGACATCACATCCGAGTTCGGCCACCACGCGGCGCAGTACGTCGATGATGGCGAACGTCCGCTCGCCGAGCTGCGCCTGGGCGAGCGCACCGAGGCACGATCCCTCCGGAGAGCACGCCACTGGCCAGTGGGCTGTATGCCGGCACGCCGAGGCCGATTTCACGGGCGGCGCCGAAGACGGCGATGAGGTCCGCCGACGTCTGTTCCTCGGATCCCCATAACCGACAGCAACCACATCGCTGACTGCTCAAGCTGCATTCCCGGCGCCGGTGGGCCTGTTGACGGTCGATGACCCCTTCGAGGTCGCGATCGCCGACCCGGCCGGCCGGAACTGCGTTCAGCGCGTGCGGGTGACCTCCAGCGGGCTGTTCAGAGCGCGAACGTCTCCGTCAGGTGCAGGGTGTAGCCGTCTTCTTCCATCAGGACGACCGTGACACCGAACGGTGAGGGATGGTCCATTTCGATGGGAGTGAAGGCGTAGTCGACCGCTGCCCGGACAGGCGGGACGAGCTCACCGCCGGGCTGGGGAGCCGGGGTCGACTGCCAGCGCGGCTCGACCGAAGTCCAGCCGTCGGGGCCGTGGGCCAACACGTCCTCGGAGTAAGGGAATTGGTGAAGGGTGTGCTCGTCCTTTGTGGCATGCACCATGTTGAGGCAGGGTGCCGACCCGGCGACGGGCAGTTCACAGGCAGTCGCGACGTCCTGGGTCTCCCAGGCGAGGACGACTTCATCGGCGCCGGCCGCCGCCGCGATGTTCGAGAGCGACGCGATGCCGGTGAGCGCGTCCTGGCCGGTCTTGACCGGGCGCAGCCAGATCAGACCGACCAACTGACCGTGCACCAACGGCATGATCACCGGGCGCGGCACAGCGCCTTCCTTGAGATCCGCGGCGTACGAACTCTTCATCGACTCCGTCAGCGCGTCCCAGGTCCGCGTGTCCATTAACTCCCCATCCGCAGCGGCTACGTGCCGCTCATTCTGCCTCGGTTCCAAGGCCCTCGAAGCCACCAGAAAGTCCGGCGGGGCCCTAGGAGCGGATGTGCGTGCGAGCTTGTTCGATCCACCCCGACACGGCCTTGGCACCACAGCTCTCGGCGACCGACTGAGCCTCGTCGAGGTGGTGAAACGCCGCCGATGGGTCGCCGGTTTCGGCCGCGAGGTAGGCCAGCGCCACCAGGCCGGCCGCTTCCCCGGGCTTGAAGCCGATCTCCCGGCGCAGTGTCACCGATTCGGTCAACCGCTTGCAGGCCTGATCGAAGCGGCCTGCGTCCTTGTCGGCGAAGCCGAGATGCCGGATCGCGTAGGACATCGTCTTCCGGTCGTCGACGGATTTCGCCAGCACGTACGACCGCTCGAAGTACGGCCTGCCGGTGGCGCCGTCGCCCTTGACCACCTGATACCAGCAGCCGACCCAGAACAACGCGTCCGCCTCACCCGACGCGTCCCCCAGGCGCTGGTACAACTCGGCCGCGCGCTCGAACAGCACCGGTTCCCGGCTGTCCTCCTCGCGGTCGTTCAGGAAGCGGACGTGCAGTACCTTGCCCCGCGCCATGGACAGCGACGCCTCGACCGCGTCCAGCATGTCGTCGGACCGGTCCAGCGCGGACAAGTCCCCGCCGAACATCGCCGCTTCGAACAGCTCTCCCGCACGTTCGACCCAGTCCTGCCCTTGCATACCCGTACCCCTCCCCGTCGGACGATCGCAGCGCCGAGGCTATCTCCGTAGCCCCGGCGGGAGGCGGGATTTTTGGGCGGTCGCATCCGATCACCCCATCGTCAGTCGGTCCGGGTGCGCAGGCTCCGCGCCAGGGTGGGGATCATCACCGCCGCAGGGACGAGGTGCAGGCCGAGGAGGGCGGTGGTGGTGGCGGAGTCCGCCCCAGCGAGGAGGGGTGGGACCAACGAGATCGCGGTCAGCGACACAGCCGTCCACACGAATCGCTCGGCGGGGCGGGCGCTCCAACGAAGTAGAGCGACGGCGATGACGATGCCCACGACCGAGAAGAAACCGGTCACTACAGCGAACCCGGACAACGGGATCGTCTCGCCACCATCGGGGACCTCGAAGTCGACGCCAACGGCCTGGGCGAGTGCCGCGGCGAGGGTGGTGGCCGCCATCGCCGCGAGAGTGGCGACTAGGCCGGTGCCGGCGAGCCCGCGGATTCGGTGGGTGTGGCTGGTCCGGCCCGATGCCGGGGCTGCGACGACCCCGGTGTCGTTCGTGCTGTTCATGTCGTTCCTCCATCGTTCGGTAATTGGCGTACGGGGGTTTTGACTTGCAGGTGACGGTCCTGGCCCTGGGGTGACGATGCGCACCCGCGCCGTGCGACGGCCGGGGTTCCGCAGGGCGCGTGCGCCGGTGCCGCGGAGCCAGAACCCCGCGTCACGTCCGAGTACCGGCCCGGGCTCGCCGTCGCGCAGCTCCAGTTGCACCCGCCCGCGGGTGACGACGCCGTACGCGTCGTACCAATCCGCCGCGACCACCGCGACCCGCGCGCGACCGCGCAGCGCGAGCGTCCACACCGGGACTACTCCGTCCCGTCCGCCGGCAGGCTCTCCGGCAGCCCGAGCCGCGGGAAGCGGTCGTCGTGGAACGTGACGATCTCGGTGATCGCCCCGCCGGTGACGCGCAGGACGTCGATCGTCAGCGGCAGGTAGGCGCCCTCGCGCTCGTTCCAGAGGTAGAAGGCGACGGCGGGCTGCCGGTTCACCCACGTGGGGACGGCGCGCAGGCCCTTCATGCCCTCGAAGCCGTCCTCGACCCAGTCGTTCACCACCGCGTCGCGGCCGACGTGGAGGCCCGGCGTGGGCGGCATCGAGAAGCGGACGTCGTCCCGCAGCATCGAGGCGAGCGCCGGGACGTCCGTGGCCACGCTGGCGTCGGTGAAGCGACGTACCAACTCGCGTGTCCCGGCGTCCTGTTCGCCGCCGGTCCAGTCCTGCCGCTCGGCGGGCAGGTGCTCCCGCATGCCGGCGCGGGCCCGCTGCAGCGCGCTGTTCACGGAGTTGACGGAGTCTCCGAGGGCCTCCGCGACGTCCTTCGCCGGCCAGCCGAGCACGTCCCGCAGGATCAGCACTGCCCGCGGGCGCGGCGCGAGGTGCTGGACTGCGACGAGGTACGCCAGCTCGATCGTCTCCCGCGCGACGGCGACGGTCTCCGGATCGTCCGCGTCGCCCGCGGGCAGTTCGTCGAGCAGCCGGTCCGGGTAGGGCTGCAGCCACAGCACCTCGCCGCCGGTCGCGGGCTCCGGGCGGACCTTGGCGAGCAGGTCCAGGCAGGCGTTGGTGGCGATCCGGTACAGCCAGGCCCGGAACGTCGACCGCCCCTCGAAGGTCTCCCGCCGCCGCCAGGCACGGAGGAACGTCTCCTGCACGGTGTCCTCGGCGTCCTCGAAGGACCCGAGCATCCGGTAGCAGTGCACGTGCAGTTCCCGCCGGTGCCGCTCCGCCAGCCCCGAGAACGCCGACTCGTCGACGTCGCCCAGACCGCTCTCGGCCAGACCTTTCTCGCCCAGTTCCTCTGGCCGCGTGTCCGCACTCATCACGTCGTCCTTCCGCCTCGTCGTGTCCCGTCGTAGGTGTGACGGGTGCGGGCGCGAAAACTCATCACCGGGGTCGGTCGGCGCCGGGACGGACCTCACGGACAGGCCGTGTGGGGGACCGTAAGCATGGTGGCTACCGACTTGGACGCGGAGTCGAGCGCGGGCGGCAAGTGGAACTCCGGCCGGTCGGGGTTGTTCACCGCCCAGAACGACCCGGCGCTACTCGAAACGTAGATCCTTCAGAGTCGCGCCCGGCCACTGGGCCGCGCTCTCCTCAAATTGCCGATCAACTCGTCCCGGGTCTGATGCGCGAGCTCGATCCAGGCGGGTTGGCCGGGAGCGCTGCGCCAGGAATCGCCCAGCGGACTGTTGTCCACGGTGTCGAACCCGAACTGGTCGTACAGCCGTGTCACGAGCTCGACGGCTTCGGGGTAGTCGCTCGATGCCGGTAGCGCGAGCCGGTCCGGGGTGCCGGGAGGGCGACCGGCGGTGGTGATGCGCGGGGCCTGAATATGAGTGACCGCCGCGACGACCTTCGAGGTGGGGAGGTGCTCCTGGCGCAGCTCGTGCACTGTCTTCTCGCCCGAGTCGATGACTTCGATGTGGCCGTCGCGCCAGATCATGTAGTTGTTCGTATCGAGCACGATCTTGCCTGCGAGCTCTTCTACCGGCATGTCGTTGACGACTTTAAGAGGTACGGCCACGACCGTGAAATCTCCGGCTTCCGCGGCATCCGAAGCGCGTGCGGCGCGTGCCGACGGGCCGGGTTCGGCAATGAGGTCCTCCAGGGTCTTGGGCCGCGGCGAGTGGGCGATGACGACTTGGTATCCGTTCGCTGTGGCCGCGCGGGCGCGATCTGGCTGCCGACCTCGCCCGCGCCGATGATCCCGATGGGTGTCAGAGGTGATTCCGCCCCAGGAATTGATCAGATCTGGTTGAGGCCGCCGTCGACGTACAGGCTCGACCCGGTGATGAAGCTGCTCTGATCGGAGGCGAGGAAAGCCACGGCGGCGGCGATCTCCTCCGGGCGTCCGATCCGGCCCAGCGGTACGCGCGCGGCCAGTTGGCGCTTGAAGTCCTCCGGGGTGGGAGTGAGCGCCGACAGAGCAGGGGTGTCGGTCGGGCCCGGCGTGACGGTGTTGACCCGGATGCCGCGTCCCTTGAGTTCGTTGGCCCAGGTTCGGGCGAACGATCGAGTGGCAGCCTTGGTCGCCGCGTACACGCCGAGCGCCTCATCACCGACGTCGACGTTGGTGGAGCCGTTCAAGATGACCGAGGCGCCGTCGTTGAGCAGGGGCAGCGCCTTCTTGACGGTGAACAGTGTGCCCCGGACGTTGATGTCGAAGAGGGTGTCGAAGTGCTCCTCGGTGACTCCCTCAAGCGTCGCGAGCGAGGCGACGGAGGCATTCGCGAACAGTACGTCCAGGCCCCGTCCGCGGCTTCGGATCGTCTCGTAGAGGCGGTCCAGGTCGGCCAGGTCCGAGATGTCGCCGGTCACCGCGGTGGTCGATGGACCGATCACTTCGACGGCCGCGTCGAGTTCGGTCTTGCGCCGGCCGGTGATGAACACGTGCGCGCCCTCGGTCGCCAGCCGCACGGCACTGGCCAGGCCGATCCCTGCGCTGCCCCCGGTGACGAGAGCGGTCTTTCCCTCAAGCAGTCCCACGTCAACAACCTCCGTCGAGTTCTGCACCGATCGATGCGGAAGTCGACCGTAGCACTTCTGTAGCGATCGATGCGGAAGAGGTAGACTCCGAGGTGTGGAGATCAAACAGACCGGCCCGCTCGGCCGACCGCGAGGATTCGACGCCGACGCAGCTCTCGAGCGCGCGATGCTGGTCTTCTGGGAGCACGGCTACGAGGGGGCCAGCCTGGCCAACCTGACGGACGCGATGGGCATCTCCTCCACCAGCATGTACGCCGCCTTCGGCAACAAGGAGGAGCTGTTCCGCAAGGCTCTGCAGCGCTACAGCGAGGGCCCGAGCGCCTACCTGGCCCAGGCCCTGCAGGAGCCGACCGCCCTCGGCGTCGCCACCGCGGTCCTGGCCGGCACCGTTCGCACCACCACCCGCCCCGCCCAGCCCCACGGGTGCCTGGGCGTCCAGGGCGCCCTGACCTCCAGCGACTCCGGCCGCGAAGTCCGTGACCTCCTCGTCGCCTGGCGCGGCAACGGCTACACCTGCATCCGCGAACGGTTCCAGCGAGCCGTCGACGACGGCGACCTCCCCCCGGAGACCGATCCGGGACTACTGGCCCGCTATCTCACCACCGTCGGATACGGCATCGCCGTACAAGCCGCGAGCGGAGTCGGCCGCGACGAACTCCAGGAGATCGCCGACACCGCCCTGCGCAACTGGCCGCTCTCCTGAGGTTGTTCTTCACCGCATGACAAAGAGCGGTCAGAACCAATGCAGGCAGTGCGGAGGGCGGTCGGCGCGGAAGAGGGCGTCAGCGAGGGTAGCCGCGTCCGGGCGGTGAGCTCGGATGTGTCCGGCACGCACGAGCGCGCTCGGGGCGGTACCGCCGAGGTAGACCGAACCCAGGTCGCTCACGTCCAGGGACAGATCGGGCTCCCGGTCCGTCGGGACGCAGTCGGCTTTGCCGTCCCGGACGGTCAGCAGGTAGCGGCCCCGCTCGCCGAGAAACGGGTCCTCGACGTCGAGGACGAGCTCGCCGTCCGTGAACCAGCCACGTGCGGTCAGCGCACGCGGGACGTCCAGCAGCCGCACCCAGAGCCAGTCCATGTCGCCGCTCACCTCCCCGGCGCGGAAATCCGCGAGCTGCCAGCGCAGCGGGTGCCGGGGCGGAACGTGCTTGAACACGACCTTGGAAACCAGGTCGTGTTCGAGTACGAACCGGGCCAGGGCCGTGAAGACGGCGTCGTCGGTGGTGATGGTCTCGTCGACCGTCAGGGTGGCGGCCTCGCCGATCGAATAGCTGGCGTACCCGTCCGGGACGCCGTCGGCGTCCCGGTGGACGGCGATGTAACGCGGCGCCGGAGAGATCGGGGGCTGCCCCGCGCGCAAGGCCCACCAGCGGTGCGGCCGGGACAGCGCGCCGGGCTGGCCGCGGCGATACCGGTCGTAGACCTCTTCCAGAATCTCGCCGCACTCGGCACGACGCAGCACCTCGACCGAGCCGGTGTCCGGGCCAGTCGCCTGCGCATCGGCCGTTCCGCGCGCCCGAGGGACGGCGAGAGCGGCCCGGTGGCGCTGCACCGTCAGCTGCTGCGTGTAGGTCGCCGGCCCGTAGCCGAACCTGCCGTAGATCGTGGCCTCGGAGGCCAGCAGCACGGAGAGGAACTCCCCGCTCGCCCGCGACTGGGCGAGCTGATGCCGCATCATCGCGCTGAGCACGCCCTGGCGCCGGTGCGAGGGCAGGACGCCGACGGCGGTCAACCCGGGGGCCGGGACGAGGGTTTCACCGGGCAGGGTGAGTTCGAAGGAGTGCGTGGCGGCGGTTCCGACGGGCCGCCCGTCCGACGTCAGTGCGAGCAGGCAGCGGTCCATTTCGAGCGCCGACCACCAGAGCCCGCCACCCTCGATCGGGATTTCCGGGAAGCGCCCGAACGTGGCATGGACTGTGTCCACGAAGACGTCGAAATCCATTTCGGTCGTGGGACGTATCTCCATTGCTGCCGCTGCCTCCTCGGGATACCGCCACCACGACTCATGGTGCCGGGCCACAGTGCAGCGTCGACCCGCGGCCCGGTCAAACGAATTACGGCTCAACCCGCGGCCGGTAACAGCGCTGCCCGGTCCCGGCCCGGCGCCGGGGGTGAGTGTGGCGGTCATGAGCGAGACGTCAGGCTGTGACCGGCAGTGGGCGTCGGCGTTGCGGCGGGTCTTCCATCCGGTTCCTACAGCCAGTCGTGCTCGCGCGCGTACCGGGCCGCTTCGTGGCGGGAGCGGGTCTGGGTCTTCTGCATCGCGTTGGAGAGGTAGTTGCGAACCGTGCCGTCCGCGAGGTGCAGTTGGGTGGCGATGTCGGCGACCGAGTAGCCGTGGCCGGTGGCCCGTAGGACGTCGATCTCGCGGTCGGTGAGCGGGCAGTCGTCGACGAGGGCGAGTGCGGAGACGTCGGAGTCGATCCAGCGTCTGCCCTCGTGGAGGGCCTTGATGACCTCGGTGATGTGCGCCGGTTCCGCGGACTTGCTGACGAAGCCCTGCACACCGAGCTTGAGGGCCTTGCGGAGCACCCCGGGTCTGGCGTGGCGGGTCAGCATGAGGATCACCTGGTCGGGCAGTGTGCGACGGATCTGTGAGACGGCGCCGAGTCCGTCCACGTTCGGCATATCCAGGTCGATGACGAGCACGTCGGGCCGGTGTTGGAGGGTGGCGGTCACGGCCGCTCTGCCGTCGTCGGCCTCGGCGAGGACGGTGATCTCTCCTTCGAGCGGGAGCAGTGCCGCGAGCGCTTTGCGGAGCAGGGCTTCGTCGTCGGCCAGTACAACGGTGGTCATCGGTCGGCCTTCCGCGGGTCAGGGGCCGCGTCGGGACGCAGGTCCGGGAACGTGGCGGCCGTCAGGAACCGTTCGTCCTTCTGTTCCACGGTCAGTTCTCCGCCGTTGTCCGCCACTCGTTCCCGGAGTGTGGCGAGTCCATGGAGTTCGGGGAGCGGAGTGTCCGGTGCGCCGTCGTTGATGACGGTGATGCCCGACTCCGAGAGCGTGATCCACACCTGCTGGGCCTGGGCGTGTCGCAGGATGTTGGTCGTCGTCTCGCGCAGGACCTGGCCGAGCAGTTCACCGGCGTGGCTGTCGAGCCCGGCCCGGCGATCGACGTGCACGCGGATGCCCACGGCTTCGAACAAGTTCTTCGCGTTCTCCAGCTCCGCCGACAGGTTGAGCCGCCGTTGCGCGTAGGCGAGCTCTTTGGTCTGGGTGATGGTGTCGGCGACCAGGGCGTGCACTTCGCGCAGTTCCTCTTCCGCTCGCCCGATGTCGCTGCGCAGCAGCTTCTGGGCCAGCGCGATCTTCAGTTTCACCACGTGCAGGGTGTGGCCCTGGATGTCGTGCAGGTCGCTGGCGAAGCGAACGCGTTCCCGGACGACGGCCAACTCGGCCTCGCGTTCACGGGATTCCTCCAGGTCCGCGACGACGTCGTAGAACCGCTTGTTGGGGAACATCAGTCCGGTGGCCGCCGCGGTGACGCCCACGGGGACGATGAGGTACCTGATCAGATCGCCCGACTCGTAGCCGGCCGCGGTCAGCAGCTTCGCCACGCCCACCGCGGCGACGAAGCCGGACAGGCCCACCGCTGCCGCGACCCGGCGGCGTCGCAGTTGGGGGATGACGTGCGTGCCCACGACCGTGATGCCGAAGAAGGCGGTGCCGCTCTCCATCAGCAGTGCGCCGAGGGGCCACACCGGCGCGGCGACGGCCAGGCATGGAAGGGCCACGCGGGAGATGTCGCCCGCCGCCCACCGTACGAAGGCCACCAGGGCCGCCGCCACTCCCAGACCCAGGACCACGGCGTGCCACCAGGTCCGGGAGTCCATGGCCACGATGAGCACCCCTGTGGCGGTGAGCAGCGGGAGCAGGGTGACGAGATTGAGTCTGTGCAGCCGTCCCCGGGCCGGCTCGGGGTGCTCGGCCACCGTCTGTGCGGACCTCAACGGTCCGCACCCGGTTGCCACTTCAGCAGGACGGTCAGGGGGCTGGCGTGCATGTTCTTCGCTCTCCGGGATCGCAGGGTCGAACGGAACTGTCTCCAGTATTCGGCCGGCGTCGAGCGGCGACCAGTGACACCGCGTCATGCCCTTCGGCTCAGGCGTGTCAGCCGATCGGCTCCGGCATCGGCCGGACGTCGTAGGCGAGGCTGATGGCGTCGCCGCCGGTCGGGTCGGCCAGTTCGACGCGCCAGCTGTCGGCGAATTGGTCGACGCCGGGGGCCATGGGGATGGTGCCGGAGATCAGGACGGTTCCGGGGGTCAGTTCGCCGCGGGTACGGAGGACGTCGACCCAGTAGGCGGGGGCGAGGAGTTCGGCGAGCGTGCCGGTCTGGATCTCGGTCTCGGTGCCGTCGTGGCTGACCCAGGCGCGCAGGGTGAGTTCGTCGAGGCGGGACTCCACGTCGGCCAGGCGCCAGGCGCGGCGGGCGAGGACGTCGGGGCCGGCGTTCTTGCTCCAGGCCACCCCGTGTACCTCCAGGTCGCGGTCGGTGTGGTCGCAGGCGGCGGTGAGCAGCAGTTCTCCGTCCTCCGCGACGACCAGTGCCCACTCGGCCTCGCCGGAGGTGCGGCCGTGCTGGACGGCGACGTGCTCGGTCTGCTGGGCGAGGTAGGGGGAGACGGGGTAGAGCGCCGGTGTCACGGACGGGCCCGGCACGCCCAGCTCGGCGAGTTCCGCGACGTGCGCGGCGACGTCGTCCTGGCTGCGTCCGGCGTACCCGGCGTTGAGGACCTGGACGACATCGACCTCGCGCGTCGATCCGTCGGGCAGTTCGAAGGTCAGCACGGCCATGAGGGCACTCCCAGGGATCGGAGAACAGGGAACAGGGGTCGGGAAGCGGGTCCGCGGATCCTGATTTCTCCGCGGTTAACTTCCGGCGCAGGGCTTGCGCATACGACCTGTATACAAGAAGTATGCCGGAAGGTCGATGTCCCCGAGCAAGGATGGGCCCCATGCACGACACCCCGAAGAGCGACGCCGGGGCCGCGGAGAAGCGCTCCGGCGTCCGCCGCGCCTTCGTCGCGAGCCTGACCGGCACGGCCCTGGAGTGGTACGACTTCGCCGTCTACTCCGCCGCGGCCGCCCTGGTCTTCGGTGATCTGTTCTTCCCGTCGGAGGACCCGCTCACCGGCACGCTCCTGGCGTTCTCCACCTACGCGGTCGGCTACATCTCCCGGCCCCTCGGCGGCGTCGTCTTCGGCCGGCTCGGCGATGTGATCGGCCGCAAGAAGGTGCTGATCGCCACCCTCGTCCTGATCGGCGTGGCCACCTTCATGATCGGCCTGCTGCCCGCCTACGGCACGATCGGCGTGGCCGCTCCGATCGCCCTGGTCGTGCTGCGCTTCGCCCAGGGCGTCGGCGTCGGCGGCGAGTGGGGCGGCGCGGTGCTGCTGTCCAGCGAGTTCGGCGACTCCCGCCGCCGGGGCTTCTACGCCTCCGCCGCACAAGTGGGCCCGCCCGCGGGCAACCTGCTCGCCAACGGTGTGCTCGCCGCCCTCGGCGCGCTGCTGACCGAGGCGCAGTTCGAGTCGTGGGGCTGGCGTGTGGCGTTCCTGCTGTCCGGCGTACTGGTCGGCTTCGGGCTGTGGATCCGGGCCAAGCTGGAGGAGACCCCGGTCTTCAAGGCGATGGAGGCCGAGCAGTCCCGGCCCCAGACCCCGATCCGCGAGGTCTTCACCACCCAGCCCCGCGCCCTGACCGCCGCGATCCTGTGCCGGGTCGGCCCCGACGTGCTGTACGCGATGTTCACTGTCTTCGTGCTGACGTATGCCACCCAGGAACTCGACATGTCGCGCGGCTCCGCCCTCGCGGCCGTCCTCATCGGCTCCTCGGTCCAGGTCTTCCTGATGCCCCTGGCCGGCGCCCTCTCCGACCGCGTCAACCGCCGCCTGCTGTACGGCGTCTCAGCGATCGCCGCCGCGGTGTGGCCGTTCGTGTTCTTCCCGATGGCCGCCGGCGGTTCCTGGCTGCCGCTCGCCGCCGGAGTCCTGGTCGCCCTGGTGATCCACTGCTGTCTCTACGGACCGCAGGCCGCCTTCATAGCCGAGCAGTTCTCGCCCCGGCTGCGCTACACCGGCTCCTCACTCGCCTACACCCTGGCCGGCATCATCGGCGGCGCCATCGCCCCACTGCTGTTCACCACCCTGCTGAGCGCCTACGACAGCTGGGTACCGCTGGCCCTCTACATCGCCCTCGCCTCCGCGATCTCCCTGGTCGGCGTCCTCCTGGGCCGCAACCCCGAGGCCGCCGTCGACGAGGACGAACAGCTCGCCGCACCGAAGAACCAGGCCTCGGCGGGCCTCCCCCTGTCCCACTGAGAACACCAGCCGCAGAGCCCCGACGTCGAGAAGGAGGCACCGCACCATGCGGATCGCCCTCAGCCAGCTCACCACCGGCCCGGATCCCGAAAAGAACCTGCGCCTCATCGAGGAGTGGACGCGTCGCGCCGCGGACGCCGGAGCCCGCGTCGTCGTCTTCCCGGAGGCGTCGATGGCCTGCTTCGGCACACCACTGACCCCGCTCGCCCAGCCCCTCGACGGGCCGTGGGCCGACGGGGTCCGCGAGATCGCCCGGGCGACCGGCACGGTCGTCGTGGCCGGCATGTTCACCCCGGCCGACGAGGGACGGGTGACCAACACCCTGCTGGCCACCGGACCCGGCGTCGAGGAGTCGTACGACAAGATCCACCTCTACGACGCCTTCGGCTTCCGCGAGTCCGAGACCGTCGCCCCGGGTTCCCGCCCCGCCGTGATCGACGTGGACGGCATCCGGCTGGGCCTGGCCACCTGCTACGACGTCCGCTTCCCCGAGCTGTTCCGGGCGCACGCCGACGCCGGGGCGGTGGGCACACTGCTGGCGGCCTCCTGGGGTGCCGGCCCTGGCAAACTCGACCAGTGGGAGCTGCTGGTGCGGGCCCGCGCGCTGGACGCCACCGTCTGGGTCGCCGCCGTCGGCCAGGCGGATCCCGGCACCGGCCCGGGCCCGGTGCCGACCGGCATCGGGCACAGCCTGGTGGTGGGCCCCGACGGGACCGTACGGGCCTCCCTCGGCGCCGATCCCGAGCTGCTGGTGACGGACCTGGACGTCGACGAGGTCGGCGCGGTCCGCGAGAAGACGTCCGTACTGGCGAACCGACGGCCGGAGGTGTGGCGATGAGCGGCCCCGAGCTGGAGTTCCACCGCCCCCGCGGGCCCTGGAGCGCCCCGGCCGGCGCCGTACCCGGCATCGAGGAGTGCGTGCTGGCCGAAGATCCCGAAAGCGGCCGGCGCACCGCGCTCGTCCGCTGGGCGCCGGGCACCGACAGTTCGGCCGCGGGCGTGGCCCGGCATGACGTGTGGGAGGAGGTCTACCTGATCGAGGGAGATCTGTACGACCAGACACTGGACCGCACCTTCAGGGCGGGCATGTACGCCTGCCGCCCTCCGGGCATGCCGCACGGACCGTGGAATTCCTCGGAAGGCGTGACCATGCTCGTGATCACCTATCCCTGACCGCGGCGGAGACGGGAACGTCCCTCGGCGGCGGGGACTCAGCCGTCGAGGAGCACCTTGAGGGTCGACTGCAGGTGGTGGTCGATGGCCGCGCACGCCGCCTGCGCGTCACCGGCGGCGAGGGCGTCCACGATGGCCTCGTGCTCGTCGAGCACCGCCTTCTGCCGGCCCTGCTGATTGAAGACGGCGACCACTCCTGCGCGGACCTGGCGGCTGCGCAGACCGTCGTAGTGGCGGTCCAGCAGGGTGTTGCCGACGGCCGACACCAGGGACGCGTGGAAGCGGTGGTCGACCGCGATGAACTCGCGGGCCTCCTCGGCGCCGGTGAGCACGCGTTGCCGTTCCAGCAGGGAGCGCAGTTCCTCCAGGGGCACCCGCTCGGCGGCGACGAGCCGCTCGGCCGCGTACCGCTCGACCATGCCGCGCAGCTCCATCAGCTCGCGGACCTCACGCCCCGTCAGGGAGGCCACCCGGGCTCCGCGCTTGGGCACGAGCTCGACCAGGTCCTCCGCGGCGAGCAGCAGCAGCGCCTCCCGGATGGGGGTGCGGGAGACACCGATACGATCGGCGAGCTCCTGCTCCGACAGGAAGGCCCCCTGCATCTCGGGGTCCGTCAGCACCGTGTCCTTGAGATACGCGTAGGCCTTCTCCCGACCGGACGCCACGGCAACCCCCAGACCTCGCATACAGTTTGTATACCGACGCTACCACGCGCGTTCCCGCGCGACAGCGGCCCGCGAACTCCTGGACCAGCGCCTTGGCGTCACGCCGCGCGGTCCCACTCACCCCCAAGGCTTGAATCGACGATAACAAGACTCTGTTGTCATTGACAGCAGTGCCTGTTATCGTTGACTACATGGATACGAGATCAGCGCTAATCGAAGCGGCGGCCGAGCTGCTCGCGCACTCCCCCAACGGCGACGTGTCGACTCGCGCGGTCAGTGAGGCCGCAGGCGTCCAACAGCCCGTGCTGTACCGGCTGTTCGGCGACAAGAACGGGCTGCTGCGAGCCACGGTCGACCACGTCTGGGACCAGTACCTGGGCAGCAAGCGGGCCGCCGAGAAGTCCCCGGACCCGCTGCAGGACCTGCGAGCGGGATGGGACAGCCACACCGCATTCGCGCTGGCGCACCCCAACGCCTACAAGCTGATGTTCTCCTCGGCGCTGGGCGAGGAGCCCGAAGCCGCGGCGGAAGCCCTGCGCATCCTGCGCGAAGTCCTCGACCGGCTCGCCCGGCAGGGGCGCCTGCGCGTCGCACCGGACGTGGCCGCACGCATGGTCATGTCGGCCAACACCGGCGTCGCCCTCGCTCTGATCACGCGTCCCGCCCTGTACCCGGACATGGGCCTCTCCGTCATGGTCCGCGACGCGATCCACGCGGCCATCCTCCTCGACCCGGCGGCGGACACCACAGCGAACGACGCACGACAGGCAGCGGCCACCACACTGCTGTCGTCCATGGACGAATTCACGCCCCAGCCCTTCACACCCGCCGAGTCCGCACTGCTCACACAGTGGCTGGACCAGCTCGCGGGACCCGGCCGGAAGGGCTGACCCTCGCGGGCCGCCCCCTCCCACTCCCCCAAATCGACACCATCGAAGGACACATCATGAGCAGCAACACTTCCCGCGTCGCCCTCGTCACCGGCGCCTCCGGCGGTATCGGCCGCGCGGTCGCGGAGCGCCTCGCGGCGGACGGCATCGCCGTCGGCGTGCACTACGCCGGCAACAAGACCAGGGCCGACGAGACGGTCGCCGCCATCACCTCGGCCGGCGGCAGGGCCGTCGCGGTGGGCGGTGACGTCGCCGACGAGCACGCCATGTCCGCTGCCTTCGACGCCGTGGAACGGGAGTTCGGCGGCCTCGACGTGGTCGTCAACACGGCCGGCATCATGCTGCTGTCGCCCATCGCGACCCTGGACCTCGACGATCTCGACCGCATGCACCGCACCAACATCCGCGGCACCTTCGTCGTCTCCCAGCAGGCGGCCAGGCGCGTGCGCGGCGGAGGCGCGATCATCAACTTCTCCACGTCCGTCACCCGCCTCCAGTTCCCCGCCTACGGCGCCTACGTGGCGAGCAAGGGAGCCGTGGAGGCCATGACCCTCGTCCTGGCACGGGAGATGCGCGGCAAGGACATCACCGTCAACGCGGTGGCGCCCGGCCCGACCGCGACGCCGCTGTTCCTCGAGGGCAAGGACGAGGACACGATCGCGAACCTGTCCAAGGCGGCGCCGCTCGAACGCCTGGGGACCCCGCAGGACATCGCCGAGACGGTCGCCTTCCTGGCCGGCCCGGCCCGGTGGGTCAACGGCCAGGTCCTCTACACCAACGGCGGCATCGCCTGACCCGGGTGCGCCCGTGAACGGCCGCCACCGGCGGCCGACCGAAGCCCGACCCTCCAGATTTCCCAGGAGACAGAAACCATGAACAACATCGTCGTCATCACCGGTGCCTCCAGCGGATTCGGCGCCCTCACCGCCCGTGCCCTGGCGGACGCCGGGCACACCGTCTACGCCGGAATACGGCAGACCACCTCCCGCAACGCCGCGCAGGTCGAGGCCGTCGCCGAGTACAGCAAGGAACACGGTGTCGACCTGCGTTCCGTCGAACTCGACGTCACCTCACAGGAATCCGTCGACACCGCGATCCGTCAGATCCTCGACGAGCACGGCCGTCTCGACGTGCTGATCCACAACGCCGGCCACATGGTCACCGGCCCCACCGAGGCTTTCACCCCCGAGCAGCTCGCCGACCTGTACGACGTGAACGTCCTGTCGACCCAGCGCGTCAACCGCGCCGCCCTGCCCGGCATGCGTCACGCGGGCCGGGGTCTGGTCGTCTGGGTGTCCAGCAGCAGCGTGAAGGGCGGCACGCCTCCCTATCTCGCGCCGTACTTCGCGGCCAAGGCCGCGATGGACTCTCTCGCCGTCAGCTACGCGGCCGAACTGGCCCGTTGGGGAGTCGAGACGACGATCGTGGTGCCCGGCTCGTTCACCAGCGGCACCAACCACTTCGCCCACTCCGGCCGTCCCACGGACAAGGACGTCGAGGCCGAGTACGAGACCAAGTACGCCGGCCTGGTGGAGCAAGTAGCGGAGAAGCTCGCCGCGTTGGCCCCCGAGGGCGCCGATGCCTCCCTCGTCTCCGACGAGATCACGCGCATCGTCGGCCTCCCCGCCGGGCAGCGCCCCTACCGAGTCACCGTCGACCCCGCGAACGACGGCTCGGAAGAGGTGTCGGACCTCGCCGACCGGATCCGACGGGAGTTCCTCACCCGAGTGGGCCTCCCCGACCTGCTCACAGCGCACCCGGCGAACAGCTGACGCCGTCGGACTTGGGAGAGCGGGCCTGTGGTCATGACGGACCGCGCGCCGAAGACACGCCCCACCACACTGGACCGCGTCCGCGGACTATTAGTCAGGGCAGAGAAGACCCTGCAGAGCCGCCAGGGAAATCACGTCCGCCTGTTCCTCGTCGAGCGGGGCGTGACCACTCATCAGGCGGAAGACGAGCGAGCCGAAGAGCAGGTCGGTCGCGCACGCGGCGAGCAGCTGCCTGAAGACCTGGCCTGTGCCGCTGGCGTAGAAGGCACTCACGAGCCGTACCTGTTCGCGCAGATCGGCGACGGCGTCCCCGGTGTCCGGCAAGGGCACGGCAGCGGCCATCCGGCGACCGAACGCCTCGGCGGCGGCGGCCAGTACCGCTGGCCGGGCCGGCGACAACGAGGCCCGTGCACAGGACCAGCGGCGCGTTCGCGACGGCCAGTGCGCCCGCGGTTCCTGCCGTGGTTTTCTGCACCAGCATGCGACCGGTGAATTCGCGTGAGCTGAGCAAGCCAGGTGAGTTCACCGCGTTGAAGCCAGCTGCCGAGCTCCGTCCTTCAGGGCCGGCCAACGGTGAAGGCGCGCATGACGTCGATGACGACCGCGACACGGGGAGTACCGGTCAACTCCGGGACGCCGACGAAGTGATGGTCCATACGCCCGGTACTCCCTTCTCTCAGCGGCTAGTTGGAGAAGTAGAAGTACTTCCAGGCGCCGTGGATCGTGGAGTTCACGGTGTCTCCCGAGCTGCTGTTGATGTACGAGGAGCGGACCCGGGCACGGATGCCGGACTGGCCCGCGTGGCCGAGGTTGACCACGGATTTGCCGTTCGTGCCGAGCGCGAAGTACTCGGCGGCGGTCTGGTACCACTTGCCGCCCGAGTACACCTGGAGCTCGATGCGCTGCTTGCGACCCTTGTAGTAGCTCATCGTCGTCGTGGAGATGACGTCGGTGTTCTTGTGGAAGTACTGGTACGTCGTGGAGCCGATCTTGCCCGTCTTGTAGTGCTTGGTCAGCGTCGTGGAGACCTTCACCCTGGCGTAGGCCGTGGCCTTGACCGACTTCGGGGCGTAGCGGGAGTCGCCCTTGAACACCGCGGTCAGCGTGGTGTCGCGGCTCATGTCGAGGGTGATCCACAAGTTGCCGCTGGCGTTGACCTTGCCGGTCTTCACGAGCTTCTTCGGCTTGTCGGCGCCGAAGGGATCGGCCCAGATCTCGACGGTCCGGTTCTTGTAGGTGGTACCGAGGTGGGCCGCGAAGTCGACGTCCGCGCCGTGGGCGTACACCTTGCCGTTGTTGTTCAGGGTCAGGGTCGGCGTGGCGCGCGAGACGGTGACGGTGTCGGAAGCGGTCGCCGCGGTGTGCTGCGCGTCGCCCGCGTAGGTCACGTTGTACTTGACCGATCCGCCGGCCGGCGGGGTGTCCGTGAAGGAGAACTTGCCGCCCGCGCCGAGGGACTTGGTGCCGAGCGACTTGCCGCTCGGCGAGTCGAGGTCGGTCCGGGTCACGGTCAGCGGGGTCCCGGCGGGCAGCGCGAGGCCGGCGGCGAGAGTCCCCTTGACCGTGAGGGACTTGGCCCGCGTGGCCTTGGTGGGAGCGTCGACCGTGAGCGCGGCGGCGTACTTGCGGGGCGCGTCGATGGCGTGGAACTGGGTGGAGTCGTCGGAGCCCGTCAGCACGAACAGCTTGGAGCCGTCGGGCGACCAGTTCATGGAGTGCCCGAACCAGGGCATCCAACTGGACGACAGATTACGGACGCTGGCAGGCAGACTCGGATCGGTGCTGAAGACATACGTGTCGCCGACGTCGTCGGTGTCGAGGACGGTGGCGGCCACGGTGCCGTCCGGGGCGATGCTGACCGTATCCGGTTCGGAGACGACGGGATACGTGCGCACCTGTGCCAGGTCGGAGAGGCGGTACTCGGTGAGGGCGCGGTTGCCGGGGCCTGCCACGACGACGTTCTGGCCGTCGGGGGTGAGGGCCGCGTCGCGGTAGAAGCCGCCCTTGTTCTCGGTGACGCGGATGACCGGCGTGCCGGAGGAGATGTCGTAGACGATGATCGGGCCGGAGCTGATGCCGGAGTCGAGCGCCAGCAGCGTGCCCGGGTTGTCGGGGTCGGCGTACAGCTCGGGCGGAGTGGCGAAGTCGTGTCCGGCGGCCAGGTCGAGCGTCACCGTCGGGGCCGTCAGGTCGACGACGCCGAGCCCGGAGTCCCACTGGTCGCCGTAGCCGAACCACAGTCTGCCGTCGGCGTAGGCGAGCCGGGACGGGGCGGTCTTGTCGCCGGTCGGGTACTCGGCGCTCTGGGTGAGGGTCGCCGTGTCGACGGCGACGATCTTGTCGGCGCCCTGCACCGCGGCGTAGAGCGTCCCGGAGTCCGGGCTCAACTCGAGGTCCCGGACCTGGGGCAGGCCGGTGAGGGTGGCGGTGACCTTGCCGGTGAAGTCGGTGACGACGATCTTGTCCTGGTACCTGTCGCTGAAGTACAGCCGCTGGTGCAGCGCGTCCGCGACGGTGTCGTCCGCGTCCGACACGGCGATGGGCCTGCTGGTGTCGGCGGTGGCCGGTGCGGCGGTGAGAACGACCGAGCTGAAGACGGCTGCCAGTGCCGTGGCGACCGTGAGAGTGCGTATACGCACGATGCTTTCGAACCCCCGGAGCGAAATGACTGTGATGCCAGCACATTTGGAGACCCCGGCGGATGCGTGTGACCGGTGCGCCCCGTGTGGTGGGTGAGTGAAGGTTAAGTCATGCCACCGACAACTCGATCACCGCCTCGGTCGTCCGACCGGCGGGCCCCGATGTACGGGGCGACGCAGGTCGCACATGCCGCGGCCCCGAGGCGATCGAAGCACTCGGGGCCACGTCTGCGCGTTGTGGGAATGAAGGGCGGTCGCCTACGCGGCGATGTGCTCTACGGGGCTTCAGCCGAACGATCGTCCCCGCAGGCAATAGGTGAGGCCCGGGGACACTGTCCCCTCCATTCCCACGTCCCTTCCAACCGCACAGCCCGGCCATTCATTCCCCGGCGTCAGGGCCGCGCCTGCTTCCTCGCCCGCTTCCTCGACAGGGCCCCTCGGTTCAGTGCCGGCTTGGTCAACGGCCGTGCGGAGCAAGGGTCTCGCCGAAGCGGGCGTCAGGGCTGGGGGCGTGAAGAGTGGCGCCGTTGAAGGACCAGGAGCGGTCGAGGGAGAGGCCATTGGTGGTGGCGGGGAAGACCCAGACACCGCCGTTGTTGCCGTCCTCGCCGGGGACGCCGACAACCAGACTGGCCTTCTTGTCGCGGTTGTCGTCGATGAGCCGCAGCGCGCCGCCGAACTGGTCGTTCCTCTCCGGGACGCTGAAGACCGTCTGCGGGCTCTGACTCAGTACTCGCGCGCCCTTCGTGGTCAGCCCGCTCGGAGAGCCACGCATCACCCAGACGGTGCCCGCGTCGACGGCGCTGCCGATGTCGTTGCCCGGCGCCCCTATGGCCACCTCGTCGTAGCCGTCTCCGTCGATGTCACGCACGGTGAGAGCGGCGCCGAAACGGTCGGCCGGCCTGTTCACGCCCGGGACGCCCGAGGAGTTCTGCGTCCAGAACTGGCGGTTGTAGCCGCCTTCCGCGCTGCCCGGACCGTTCGGGCCTCCGAAGTGCACGAAGACCACACCAGGGGTGGTCAGATGGCCCAGGGAGTCGCGGTCGTCGGGTGCCCCCACGACGACGTCGGTGTAGCCGTCCTTGTTGACATCCCCCGAGGCGCCGACCTGTCCGCCGCCGGTCAGCTCGTAGTGGTCCGCCCACCCTCCGCGCCCGCCCGACACGTACACGGCTCTGCCGTACACACCCGCCGTGTCGAAGGTTCCGTTCCCGAGGATCACCAGGTCGTCGGCGCGGTCCTTGTTGTAGTCGCCCATGGTCAGGGCGGTGGGACGGAAGCCCGGTGGCACGATCATGGACAGCGGGCTCTGGTCCGACTCCATCACCCGGCCACGGGTGGTGACTTCGAAGCCGAAGGACCACAGGATGTCCTTGGACAGGATCGCCACCGCCGAGTCGTCGACCTTGAACCAGCCGGCCGCCAGGCCCGATCCGAAGTGGCTGCCCGCCACCGGGGTGATCTCCTTCAGCCATCGGCTGCCGGTGGCCTGCAGCCCGGTGGCGGAGCCGAACAGCACGGTGGCCGACCCTGCGTCGACGGTCGATCCGATGTCCTTGCCGGGCGTGCCGACGATCAGGTCGTCGAAGCCGTCGCGGTCGACGTCCGCGGTGGCGGTGGCCTGCCCGAAGCGGTCGCCGCTCTGGGCAAGGCCCTCGATGCCGGGGGTGCTCATGCTGAACGTCGCCTTGCGCAGGGTCGACAGCCCGTTCGCCGAGCCGTACAGCACTGCGACGTAGCCGGCGTTCTTCTCGCCGCTGACCGTTCCGCCGGGTGCCGAGACGACGAGGTCGCGGTAGCCGTCGTTGTTGAAGTCGTCGTGTGTGATCGGCGCGGGGGCCGCGGCGGCGGCAGGCGACGCCGGCGCCGTGATCGCGCCCGCGATGGCCAGCAGTACCGTCGCGGCGCAGGTGCCGGGCACCCGGATCGTCCGACGTCTGGTGAGGGGTCGCTTACTGCGCACGGTGAGACTCCCGGGATCGTGGCGTGCCCGGGCATGAGGAGGGCGGGCGCCGGGGGCCCGTTCCCCGCCGTCGAGTGTTGGACCCCTGAACTGGCTGCAGGGTTGCGCGAGTTGGAGCCGCTCCTGGCCTCCGCGACGGCCGGCGGCCAGTCCTGGTCAGGGGCCGGTGAAGGCAGCCTGGAGGATGTCGGCGAGGAGGGCCGCGCAGGAGCCGTCGGGGTCCAGATCGGGGTCGTAGATGGTGAGGTTGAAGCCGACGCACCGCTCCGACCGCACCAAGGCCCGTAGCAGCGGGGCGAGTTCGTCAGGCAGGAGCCCGCCGGGGTCGGGGCTGTCGACGGCGGGCATGACGGACGGGTCCAGCGCGTCCGCGTCCAGATGCACCCAGAACCCTCCGGTCACGGGCACTTCAAGGCTCTGCACGACCGCGCCCGTCAGCTCCTCGGCGCCCCATTCCCGGATCTCCCCGACCGTCGCGTTCATGATCTTCAGCTCCGTGAGCTCGGCCCGCTCATCGTCGTAGTCCCGGATTCCGAAGACCCGTACGTCCTCGTCCCTCAGATACGGCTGCAGTCCTTCGAGGTCGGTCAGATCCCGCTGGCCACGGCCGGTCGCGAGGGCCAGTTCCTCGCCGCCCGCGGCACCGACACGGTCGGAGTTGCCGGGATGGCGGAAGTCCGCGGATCCGTCGATGACGGCGAGTCCGTACCGTCCGATGCGGCGCAGGGCGAGCGAGGCGCCGAGCTGGATGGAACAGTCACCGCCCAGGACGACGGGGAAGTCCCCTGCCCGGACGTGGTGTTCGATGCGGTCGGCGAGCTTGCGGGTGTACGCGGCGATCGCCTCGGCGTTGAACACGCCGTCGCCCTCCCGCCAGTCGCCGCGGTCGTAGCGGGGCGGAACGACCACTCCGCCCTCGTACGCCCCCAGCCGTTGCACGAGGCGCTGCTCCCGCAACGCTCCCGCGAGCTTGTAGCAGCCGGGCACGCTGCCCTCGGTGGGCGGGCGCAGGCCGAGATTGGACGGAGCGTCAATGACAACGAGACGGCGCATCCCGCCATTCTGACCGCGCAGGAGCGCTCGGACCACAGCGTTTCGTCTCTCGGCGGGCTGCGGGAGCGGCCGGGCGCTCTGGGCTCGTCCGACGGGTCAGGTCAGGCCCGCCGCGATGGCGCGGCGGACCGCGTCGGACCGGTCTCGGATGTCGGCCTTGGCGAACAGGTTGTTGATGTGGGTCTTGACCGTGGCCTCGCTGATGAACAGCTTCTCGGCGATGGCCCGGTTCGGCAGGCCCTGGCCGATGAGGGCGAGGACTTCGCGCTCGCGGGGTGTGAGGTCCTTGGGCAGGGACTGCTCGGGGGCGGGTGGGCGGGTGCGGACGGTGGCCAGGAGGCGGTCCTGGACCTCGCGGTCGAGTACGGACTGTCCCGCGGCGGCGGCCCTGATCGCGCGGATGATGTCCTGGCGCCCCGCGTTCTTCGTCAGATAGCCGCGGGCACCGGCACTGAGGGCGGCCAGGATCGAGTCGTCGTCGGCGAACGTGGTCAGCACCACCACCGCGATCTGCGGATGCTCCTCGCTCAGCCGGCGGGTCGTCTCGATGCCGTCCATGACGGGCATCCGCAGGTCCATCAGCACGACGTCCACCGGTGCGCCGGCGACTGCGGTGAGCACCTCGGTGCCGTCCGCCGCGGCCGCGACGACCTCGATGTCCTCGGACAGGCCCAGCACCGCGGCCAGGGGCTCGCGCACGGCGGCCTGGTCGTCGGCGACGATCACCTTCAGCCGCTGCGGGTCCTTGGTCGGTTCGCTCATCCCGGGATCACTGCCTCCACCTGCCAGCCGCCCTGCTCCGGTCCCTCGACGACCGGGCCCGCGGTGATGGTGCCGCCCAGCAGGGCGACGCGTTCACGCATGCCGATCAGTCCCAGTCCGCTGCCGACGCCCGCGGCTGCCTCGCGGGTCGCGGGCCCGTTGTGGATCACCAGTGTGCTCGACGCGGCGGCGAACGTCAGCTCCACCCCCAGTTTCGCGCCCGGGGCGTGCCGGCCGGCGTTGGTCAGCGCCTCCTGGGCGATCCGCAGCAGGTTCTGGGTGACCCGTGCGGGCAGCTCGCGGACGGTCCCGGTGACGGTGAGAGCGTCACGGTGGCCGGAGGACTCGATCATCGCCGTCAGGCTCTCGAGCAGTGGAAGGGAGTCCTCGCGCAGCGCGTGCACGGTCCACTGGGCCTGCTTCAGGCTCTCCCGCACCATGCTGTGCGCCTTGCCGTTCGCCTCGCGGACCTTCTCCAGGTCGCCGGTGTCGATCAGGGCGTCCGCCAGCTCCAGTTGCATGTTGATCCCGGCCAGCGAGTGCGCCAGCACGTCGTGGACGTCCCGGGCGATACGGCTGCGTTCGGTGAGTACGGCGGTTCGCGCCTCGGCGCGGGCGGCTCGCTCGGCGGACTCCGCGGACGCGATCATCGCCTCCACGGCGCGCTGCCTGCTGCGGCTGAGAATCCCGGCCACCACCGGCAGACCGGTGCTCACGCCGAGCGTCCAGGGCACCAACTCGTGCCCAGGGCCGAGGCGGAAGTACAGAACAGCGCCGCACAGCAGGCTGGACAGGGCCGCCAGCGCGAGAGCCTGTCCGAGGGGCAGGCGGTAGCCGATGTGGCCGACGAGGAAGTACGCGAAGAGGTAGCTGGAGCCACTGCCGCTCACGCCGAGCAGGGCGGCGGCGGCAACGACGCCGACGGTCAGCCAGAGGAGGGCAACGCGGGGCGGGAACCTGGCCTCGGGCAGATGCCGGGCCATCAGGGCGATGCTGTTGACCGCGAGCAGGGCGGCGACCGCCAGCCCGCGGCCGCTGAGACCCACCGGCCGCACGGTCGCGATCGAGATGACGACGACCGCCAGGGTGATGGCCCCGTGCAGGCGGGCGTCCTGGCGGGGAACGACCCGCGGGCCGGGCTCCCTGTCGGGGGCCGGCCCGGGGGCGGGGGCACTCTCGGGTGCGGACACGGCGCGACCATAACCCACGGTCAGGCGGTGTGGTCGAGGACCGCGGCGGGACGCGTGCCCGAGGGAGCCACGTGGACGGCCATGCGGCTGCGGACGAAGATCGTGGCCAGTCGGGTGATCACCTCGGTGAGCGCCATCAGCACGAACGCGGCGACCCATGCCTGGTCGGTGGTGATGTGGTGGGTGATGCTGAACCGGGCCACGTTGTCGGCGCCGCCGTGGTCGGTCCACACCTGGAATCCCATGCGGGCGCCCATGCCCAGCACCCACAGAACCGCCGAGATCACACCCGCCTTGATGAACAGGTGTCCGCCCGCGGAGCGGATCCGGGTGTATACGCCACCCGCGACGCCGAGCACCGCGCCGACGGCGATCAGTGTGCCGACCAGGACGAGGTCGTTTCCGGCGGTGGGCACGTCATGCAGGTACTGGGAGGCCACGAAGGCCACGATCCCCAGGGGGATCAGATAGGTCTTGAGGTCGAGGCGGCCTTCCCGCAGCTGGCGGAAGACGACGAGGAGGAGGGCGATGTCGGTGATCCAGTCGGTCGTTGTCATGCCCTCAAGCGTGCTGTCGCCGGCCTTCGCGCACCTGGACCCATGGGTGGAAGTGAGGGTGGAGATCCACCGCCACGTCTCCTGAGATGGATGTGCTGCCGGTGCATTCCTGATGCAGATAGCCCAGGAGTAACACATAAGTTACCGATAGGTTTCTCGTGACTTGTTTACCAATTCTTAGTAGAACCAATTTCCTTTGTGCGAGAGGAAAGGGATCTACATGGACTCCAGATCACGCGACAACCTGCAAGGAAGAGGTATTTCCCGGCGTCGGCTCATCGGTGGAACAGGTTCTATTTTTGGCGCTGCCGCACTGGGCGCATTCGACCTTCCGACCGCCGCCGCACTCCCCCGGAATGCGGCTGTGATCGAACCCGGCGCCCAGGTCGCCGCCCTGGTGATCGGCACCGGATACGGCGGTTCCGTCACCGCGCTCCGGCTCGCTCAGGCCGGCGTGGACGTGCACATGGTGGAGATGGGCATGGCCTGGGACACCCCGGGAACCGACGGCAAGATCTTCGCCAACACCACCACCCCCGACTACCGGTCCTACTGGCTGCGCACCCGCACCAAGCAGCCGCTGAGCAACTTCCTCGGCTTCCCGCTCGACAAGGACGTACCGAAGTACACGGGCATCCTCGACGCCGAGGAAATGGGCGGCATCGTGGTGTACCAGGGCCGCGGAGTCGGCGGCGGTTCCCTCGTCAACGGCGGTATGGCGGTGACACCCGAGAGGAGCCGCTTCCCGGGCGTGCTTCCGTCCGTCGACGCCGACGAGATGTACGACGTGTACTACCCGCGGGCGAACAGCAACCTCGGCGTCAACACGATCGACCCGGCCTGGTTCGAGACGGCGGAGGCCTACCAGTTCGCGCGAGTGGGCCGCAAGCAGGCCCAACGGTCCGGTTTCCGCTTCACGTTCGTCCCCAACGTCTACGACTGGAACTACATGAAGCAGGAGGCGGCGGGGACGGTACCCAAGTCGGCCCTGGCCGCCGAGATCCTGTACGGCAACAACTACGGCAAGAAGTCCCTGCAGAAGACCTACCTCGCGCAGGCCCGCGCGACCGGCCGGGTCACCATCTCACCGCTGCACAGGGTCACCACGGTGACTCCCACCACCGGCGGCTACACCGTGACCATCGAGCAACTCGACACGAGCGGCGCCGTCACCACCACCAAGACCGTGACGGCGCAACGGGTGTTCTTCGCCGCAGGAAGCGTCGGCACCAGCAAGCTGTTGGTCCGCCTCAAGGCGACGGGCGCACTCCCCGCTCTCAACAACGAGATCGGCACCGGATGGGGCGAGAACGGCAACGTCATGTGCGGCCGGGCCAACCACCTGTGGGACCCGACCGGATCCCTCCAGTCGTCGATCCCCACGGCGGGCATCGACAACTGGGTGGCGGGCGGCGCGTTCGCCGAGGTGGCGCCGCTACCGACCGGCATCGAGACCTGGGCCTCGTTCTACCTGTCGATCACGAACAACCCGAACCGTGGTCGGTTCACCTGGAACGCGGCGACGGGGAAGGTGGAACTGGACTGGCAGACGGCGTGGAAGCAACCGTCGATCACGATGGCGAAATCGATCTTCGACAAGATCAACGCCACCGAGGGGACCATCTACCGCACGGACCTCTTCGGCGTGTACAAGATCTGGGGCGACCACCTCACGTACCACCCGCTCGGTGGAACCGTCCTCAACAAGGCCACCGACAACTACGGCCGCCTGCACGGCTATTCCGGCCTGTACGTGGTGGACGGCGCGCTGATTCCCGGCAACGTCAGCGTCAATCCCTTCGTCACCATCACCGCGCTCGCGGAACGCAACATCGAGAAGGTCATCGCTGAGGACCTCTGACCGGACAACTGTGGGCCGTGGCCAACGCCCCGGCCCGCAGCCCGAATTGCCGCGTCAGGAAGTCTGTGCCGACGGCAGTACGCACACGCTGTCGAGCCCCAGCACATGGTTGAGCCGGCCGAACGCCAGCCATGAGCCGATGCTCATGCTCAACTCCACGATCTCCGCCTGGCTGTAGTGCGCCTTCATCCGCTCCCAGAACTCGTCGTCCAGGTTCAGATGGTCGATCGCGTAGCGCTCCGCGTACTCGGCGGCGAGCCGGGTCCGTTCGTCGAAGGCGTCCGTCGTACGCCACTGCGCGACCGCGTCCAGGAACCCCGCGTCGACCTTCTCCTCCCCCTCGCGTTCGGTCCGCCAGTCCAGACAGAACAGACAGCCGTTGATCTGCGCGACGCGCAGCCGGGCGGCCTCGAACTCGCGCAGTCCGAGGGTCGAGTACTCGTAGACGGACATGGAGAAGACACTGGCCGCGTGACCGATCTTGGGCACCATGTCGCCCCAGACGTACGGGATGGGCTCGGCGCCCTCAGGGATGTCGATCCGCATGATCACTTCTTTCCCAGTCTGCCCACCGCGGGGCGCAGCGGGACGTCGAGTGCGTCGTAGAGACCCGGCTCGGCCTCGGCGAGCCAGTCGATGGCGTTCACCAGACGGCCGGCCGCCGTCGCGTTGCCGCCCGCGGCTCTGTTCTCTCCTTCGTCCGTGGCTTCGACCGTGACCTCTATGCGGGGGCGTCCTTCGATGATCACGCGGTGCGCGCCCGCCCCGCCGTCGGCCGGCGTGGGCCAGTCCGGGGCGCAGGAGGCGTGGATACGGGTGACGTGCTCGACGACGATGAGGGGCTCGCCCTCCACCACGCCCTGCACCTCAAGACGTACGGCTCCCTGGGTGCCTGCCGCGAACTCCCCCATCGTGTCGGTGACGACGGACGATTCCAGGGGACGGCGCTCCAACGTCTCCTCGATGCCGTCCAGTTCGACGCCCAGCGCCCGGGCCATCATCCGCAGCTGCCCGCCCCAGATCATCGTCGGAATGCCCTCTGCGAGCATCAGCGGCTGGTAGTCCAGCGGATGTCCCATACCGATCAGGTGGCGGACCGCTTCCTCCTGGTCGTACGTCGAGTAGTCGAAGATCTCCTGGCAGCGGACGGCGTCGATCTCGGAGCCCAGCCCGCTGACCAGCAGCGGGAGCACGTCGTTGGCCCAACCGGGGTCGACACCCGACACGAACAGCGAGCCGCCCCCGGCCGTCGCCGCCTCCACCAGCACGTCGCGGATCTCGTCCGGCGCGTTCGTGCAGTCGTACATCCCGTACAGGGACGGCGTGACGACCACCGCGCCTGCGCGGAGCGCGCGGCCGATGTCCTCGATGGCGCCGTCGAGGCGGACGTCACCGGACGCCGCGTACACGACCGCGCGGTGACCTGCGGAGAGCACTGCCTGCACGTCGTTCGTCGCCGCCACCCCGAGACGCCGGCCCAGTCCGCTGAGCTCGCCCGCGTCCTTGCCGACCTTGGCGGGACTCGACACCAGCACGGCCACAAGGCTGAGCATCGGATGCGCCTCGACAGCCCGGATGGCCGCGCGCCCGACGTTGCCTGTGCCCCAAACCACCGTGGGAATCATGGCCGGAGGGTAACGATGCACCCCAAAACTTCCCATAGCCGTGCACGAGGAATCGGGCTCCGGCGCCGCCCCAGGAGCAGTGGCAGTCCTGCGGGTGCCCGCTCTGGGGCGCTGTCGCGGTACAAGGCCTAAAACAAGTGGATACAGTCCGTGAGGCTTGGAGGGGGCTACGCGGCGGACTCCTCCGCCCACGGATCAGGTTCCCACAGTGGGTGAATCTCGATCGTGGTCTCCGCTGCCCTCGACACCCTTACGTCCAGTGGCGCCCCGAGTGACCACCACTCGGCGAATGAGGGACCGGAGGATGCGGTTGGTCTCGGCGACCTCGAAGGTGTCCCACTCTTCGAGCAGGCCGACAGCGAGGGGAAACGCGCCAGCCTCGAAGACATGAACAGGTTCGCACCACAAGAAGAGCCGTAGCCCAATCAACAGCGCGGGCCCGATCCGGCGACCTCACCGCCGCACGGGCCCGACTAACCACGTGTAGGAATCCGAGGTACTTGAGCACTCCGCCCTGGGACATTGCGGCAGTTGAGCACACCCCGACAGCTCTGCGGCACCGGCACTTGAGCAGCGGCTCAGGCTGACGGTTCCCGGGTTGGGGTCTCAGTAGTTCTCGCCGAAAGAACAACGCTGAGGACTGAGCCCCAGGTCAGGCCGTGGGCTCCAGAGGGGGCTGTGGCTGTCTGCTCGTCGTGTTCGTGCAGCATGCGCATGCCGGTGGCCGGGGCTGGGTGCTGGCGGCCGGGTCTCTCCGTTGCGAGGCCGCGACTGGTGTCGACGCTCGCAGCGACTACGGTCGAGGACCGACGTTCGCGGTGGGCGGAAGCTCGCGGTCCCGCCAGGCTCGCTCCCACTGCCGGGTGATCGCGGGGTAGACGATCAGGTAGCGGAACGGTGCGATGAGAGCCATGTAGACCCGTCCGAACCAGCCGTTGGGCTTGACCAGGATCGCCATCCGCAGTTCGTATTCGCCGCCTCCGGTCGGCACCCACCCCAGGTGCATGACGGCGTGGCAGGTCTTGTTCGCCAGTTCGCGGACGGACTCGTTGTGGAGCAGGTACACGGGGGTGAACGGGGCGCCGCTGGCGTCGGAGACGTCGACGGTCTCACGGAGATCGCCTGGCAGGCGGTCATGCAGTGGTTGAACCCGCTTCCCGACGCTCGTCTTGGGCTTGTCCCAACCGAGGAGGGCACCTAACTTCCAGCGCACCGCGAACAGGAACCGGACTGCACGGGGCTGCTTGGCGAATCCGTCGGCTGTCTGCATCGCGGCGAGTATGACGGGAAAGTCGTCCGGGCCGGCACCGGGGGTGCGGAAGGACCACACGTCCTCGGTCCTAAAGTCGCCGGTGAACTCGTGGATCCGCCACGGCTGGTCGGAGTGGGCCGTGCGGGGAATCTTCATGGCCGCTGCCAACCTCTCCTGGGCCGGACGTCGTCCGCCCCACTCCCGTTACACGCGTGCGTATACGACGAAGCTAGCCCACTGCTGGATCTGCTCGTCGTATAGGTCGTTCAGATCAGGCTGCCGCACGGCTTAGCGTTGCATTTCGGCGAGAACTACTGAGACCCTGGGTTCAGGGCTCCCGAATTCCGTCTTTGCTGGTCAGCGCGCTATCTGCTCAAGTAGACCGTCGACTGCTCATCTACTGCTGAGATACGGGATCGATTGCTGAAGTAGATCGGCCCCCTACACCACGATGGGAATAATCCCCACCATGACCAAGGCCAATCCTACCCAGCAGCCGACCCAGCCCTCGAACCTACCGCCCCCTGTTGGACGCTCCCTGTCCGTGCGTATCCTCGATGACGGCATGTACGACGATCTGCGCGTGATCATGCAGACCGGCTGCGACGCGTCCGCCACCGTCCGACAGGCGTTACTACTCCTCGCGAACGTACACGCCCTCGCGACGAAGCGCGGTCACCAACTTCCCGAAGCCACGCGGGCTCAGCCCGGTGAACGGGGCTGTCCAGGACGACTCCGACGCCGTGATCACACCTGATGCCCCAAGATCATGTCTTCCGTTACCAGCAGCTTCGGGGCAGCCCTTAGAGGGGTTGGAGTGGGCTTCCATTGAGCCGCTCAAGGTGTGCGGCGAGCGCCGCGTTCAAGCCCTCCCTTGCCTTGCCGATGCGGTTCAGTAGATCGAGGACCTCTGCACTTACGGTGCCCTGGTGCTCGGTGGAACAGCGCAGTACATCGCCGCGAACCTCTCGTGTCACCTCCCGCAAGAGCGTCAGCGCTGCGCCAGAGTAGCGCGGGGCACGATTGGCAGCGGTGGGACGCGTACTGACGTAGATGCCACTACGCGCCAACGCGTAATGCGCGGCGGCTGCCTCTTCACCGAGTTGGTTGTACAGCTCATCAAATTGATCGACGTCTGGATATCGTCCGCCCTGAAGGTCCTGGACGGTTCGGTCCATGGCATCCATCCAGGCCCTGCTCGTCGCACGGACCAGCAGCAGGCGAGCTATCTGCTCGTCTCTGCGGGCCTCTTGCACGCCTCGTGCGTTCTGCTCAATCTGCTGTTGTTGCACCGCAGCCTGGCGTTGATGCAGACGCAACGGTCCGAAGTACGCCGCCAGGCTGGTCACGCAAGCTCCCCCAAGAGCACCGAGCAGTCCATAGAGCGCGTTGGCATCCCCCATCCCTCGATTGTGCCCGAGTCCAGCCCCTTAAAGTCCTGCACTCGCCGTCCGACTGGACGTCCCACGCATCCATCGGTGGGTACAGGCTGGCTGGCGACCGCTGGTCACGAATGAGGAGACCCAGCAGAGATCGTTTACGGGACAGCCCTTACTCAAAGCGCCAACGTTTTAGATACCCTTCCCTTGCAGAATATTTCTTGCCCCTATTGCGAATCTCTCTTTCTCCATCTCAAGTTTGTCCACAATGTTCGACAAACGAGAGTCAGGTTCCTCTGGGCATATTTGCGTATCGGCAAGAATGAACAGCTCTTCATGGAGGCTGCGGACTTGTCTCCAAATCCCGTCCGAGGCGTTTTCGATATAATCCGGCCCAACCAGTTGGATTTTTGAATGCAGCCGGTACAGAACTTGTGAGGCGCCGTAAACCTCCTCCGCCAGAGCGGAAATCGCCGGCCAGTCAGGCGAATCGCTGGCGAACACGTTATTTCTGTACTCCGGAGCAACGGCGTGCATCACTCTATCTATCGGCTCGGTTGCTTCAAGCAGGGCCAGATATGCCGAGCGGCGTTCATCCCGAAGTCGTTGCACCTGCTCGGCGCGCGCCTGATCGCTCGTTTGTCGGCGGGCAGCTGTGTACGTCAGGACGGCCGTTGCCAGCGTGCCCACCACAGCGACCGATGCTCCGAGCACCGCCGATACTCCCTGATCCATCGGACGAGAATGCCCCGCTTGGCACGCCTTTCGCTAGACCCACACAGGAGGTGAGCCCCGATGGCACCGCCTGAATCGGGCACGCCTTGGCCACCGCCGGCATGGGCCCGTACTACGACGCCATGCGCGTCGACGACGCTGGTACAGCGGCGACCGGAAGCACCTCGCCCGCGTCTACACCAACCACCCGCGGCACACCGGGCGGCGCCGCCTGTGGGACCGCCGGTCGTCCGAGCACCGCCTCGACCGGCGCGACCACCGACTACACGTCCCCCTCGCCAGCGACCTCGGCCGTCCTCGAAGCGCTGTCGCGGCGCCTCGGACGCCCAATTACGTACGAGGAAGCGGGACTTGGCACCACGTCGAGCGTGGCTGGATTGGACGTTGCACCCGAGCACGCGCTGAACACCATTGAGGGTCTGGTTGATACCGGAAGGGCAGACATGGACCCATCGCGCCGCGCGGTACTCACGACCGCTCTCTACTCGGCAACGCTCGCGTTGCCGAGTTTCGACGAAGCCGACGAGACCCTGGACCGACTGGAGCACCAAGCCGCAGGACGAACAGTCAGGATCGGCCCCGGCGACGTCGCCGCAATCCGCAGCATGACGGACAGGATTGCCGACATCCTCGACGAGTTGGGAGGCGCACACGCGCGCCCGATGGCCGCAGCGTTCATCGTCAACTCCGTGTCCTCCTACCTCCATGCAGACGGAACCGAGGACGTCAAAAACGGCATGCGGGCCGCCGCGTCAGATCTCGTCTACTTGACGGGATGGATGGCCATGTACGAGAAAGCCCACGGGCTTGGACAGCGGTACTACCGCCAGGCCCTCGGTTTGGCCAAAGCCGGGGAAGACCAGGTGACGTACTGCCGGACGCTTCGAGGAATGGCCCTTCAAGCGGCCAACCTGAAGCTCGCGAACGAAGCCCTCAGCCTGGCGGACACGGCGGCCGAGGCTGCACCGTCAGCCGGCCCACGCCTACAAGCATTCCTTCGCGGCCAACAAGTGCACGGCGCCTCACTGGTTGGGGACCGGCGGCTCGCCTTCTCCCGGCTCGATCGAGGCCATGAAGGCTTCCAACAGCGCCCGCCCGCCGATGGAGAAGCAGGGTGAGGCTCACGCAAACGGCCTTCTCGCGCAACGTCAGCTTGAGGTCGGACACCTCGAAGCCGCTTGCGCTTCGTGGAGCAAGTTCCTGGACGTGTACGCAGAATTGTCGTCCGCGAGGGCAGACGAACACTTTGGGATCATGCGCCGCCGCATCCGCCCCCATCTCAGTAACCCCAAAGCTCACGCGTTGGAAGAGCGCGCCAGGGAGCTTGCCCAGCAGAAGGCCAATGCCTAAGGCTGCATGATCTATCCAGGGGTTCGGCCTCGGTGTTCCGTACCCTGGCAGCATGCGCATGCGCCCCACCCTCAGCTGGACCCCTCCCCCGGATCTCCCGCCGAGCACCACGGATCTGCGGGCAGTCGCCGATTCGCTGCGCGCCGGCGGTGTGCTGGTTCTCAGCGGCGCGGGCATCTCCACGGAGTCGGGCATTCCTGACTACCGGGGCGAGGGCGGGAGCCTGAGCAGGCACACACCGATGCTCTACGAGGACTTCGTCGGCAGCGCGCAGGCTCGGCGCCGGTACTGGGCGCGCAGCCACCTCGGCTGGCGCGTCTTCGGCCGCGCCCGCCCCAACGCCGGGCACCGGGCGGTCGCCGCGTTCGGGCGGCACGGGCTGCTCGCAGGTGTGATCACCCAGAACGTCGACGGACTGCACCAGAGCGCCGGCAGCGAGGGCGTCGTGGAACTGCACGGAGGTCTGGACCGGGTCGTCTGCCTCTCCTGTGGTGCTGTCAGTCCGCGCCGTGAACTCGCCCGGCGGCTTGAGGCGGCCAATCCGGACTACCGGCCCGTGGCCGCCGGTATGAACCCCGACGGTGACGCGGACCTCACCGATGACCAGGTCGCCGACTTCCGGCTGGTGTCCTGCACGGTCTGCGACGGCGTTCTCAAGCCGGACGTGGTGTTCTTCGGCGAGGCCGTGTCGCCACGGCGGGTCGAGCGGTGCCGCGAGCTGGTCGGGGAAGCCGCGTCGCTGCTGGTCCTCGGCTCTTCGTTGACGGTGATGTCCGGGCTGCGGTTCGTCCGCCAGGCGGCCCAGGCCGGGAAGCCGGTCCTGATCATCAATCGCGACGCGACCCGGGGCGACGTGCATGCACTCGCCCGCGTCGAACTCCCGCTGGGAACGGCCCTCACCACCGTGGCCGACGAACTGGGCATCCCCCTCGACGGCGGGACGACGCCCTGAGCGGCAGGTCGTGCCCGCCCCTCCTCAGCCACCCGGATGCGGGGGCGGCGGAGGCGGCGGGGGGAAGCTGGACAGTCCGGGTGCGGTCTCCGGCCAGACCAGGAGCACCGGACAGGGGGCGTGGTCGACGACGAACCGACTGTGCGGGCCCAGGCTCTTGGGGCCAAGGCGACCACGGTCGCCGTCGCGGGCCAGGATCAGCAACTCGGCGCCCTCGGCCGCGGCGACGACCTCGTGCTCGGTCCGGCCGGAGCGCTCGACGCGAGTGCTGGGGCGGCCGAGGCGGCGCGCGGCCTCCTCGAACAGCCGATGGGTGGAGACGGTGGCGAGTTCCTCCACCCGGGTGCCCGGGTCTCGTTCGGGATGGCCGCGGCCGAGCAGTCCGGCGAACGCTCCGTGTGCGATGCCCGGCTCCTGGTGCCCGGTGACGTGCAGAAGCACGATCTCCGACGCCTCGGGCGCGTGGGCGCGGGCGGCGTCCACGCTCGCGGGCCAGGTGCCCTCGACGATCCAGACGACGACGGTCATGCAGGTCAACCTCCGGCTTGTCGCTCGGTCCGGGCCAGGTTCCGATCAGGTGCGGTCCGCCGCCCTCGGCGCTGCCACCATCTCCTAGCGGCGTACCTTGAACCTCAAGTGGAGCACCCGGTCGCCCTGGATGACCACGTGGGGATCCTCCAGGAGAAGCTGCCCGTCGATGCTGCCGAAGTAGCGTTTGCCCGACCCGAACACCACCGGTACCACGTCCATCGCCACCTCGTCCACGAGACCGGCCGCGAGGATCTGGCCTCCCACCTCGCCGGCGTTCACGGCGATGGTTCGCTCTCCGGCGAGTTCCTGGGCCTTGTCGATCGCAGCCCTCACGTCATCGACGAAGTGGTACGAGGCCTCGGGGTGCCAGCCCTCGGGCTTGGGCCGGTGGGACACCACGACCACGTGGTCGCCCGCGGGCGGACGCCCCTCCCAGCCGTTCACCAGGTCGAACAGGTTGCGGCCCATCACGATCGTGCCGATCGACTCCCACATCGGCCGGACGTACTGCGCCGACGCCTTTGAGACCCTGAAGCGGCTTCCCGCTCCGGAATGGTCGTACTGCTGGTCGTCGCCCTCGGTGATCGGCGTGTCGCCGCTGAAGTACCAGTCGTGGAGCGGCCCGACGTCGTCGTTCCCGTCGGCGATGAAGCCGTCCACCGACACCACGTTGTGCATGATCACTGTGCCCACGAGGTCTCCTCGAGTCTCCTTGTGCCTTCGCCTCCGATCTTGTCGCCTTCGGGCGCGACCGGGCATGTAAGAAATCAATCGGCGGGCATCGGACCGGCGTCCGGCGGGAATCCCCGTTCGGCGGGGAACCGGCGCCGCAGCGCCAGGAACTCCGTCGGGGTGTGGCCGGTGAAGTCCTTGAACTCCCTGCTGAAGTGGGCCCGGTCGAAGTAGCCCGCCGTTTGAGCGAGGTCCGACCAGTCGACCGGACGCAGGGCGTCCACCGACAGGATCAGTCGCGCGAAGCGGTAGATCCGCGCCACCCGTTTCGGGGTGACCCCGACATGAGACGTGAACTGCGTGGCCAGGTGATTGCCGCTCACCCCGGCCGCGTCCGCCAGCGCACCGACCTGGACGGCGCCGTAGGAGGTCTCCAGCCGCCCGCCGGTGTGCTGGACCAGCGCCAGGCCGCGCGACGGCGCCTCGGCGAGTCGCGATCGCAGCTCCTCCTCCACCACCCGCAGGCTCTCGGCGGGCGCTGCGGCGGCGCCGACCTGGTTGCGAATCCGGTCCACGGACCGTTGCCAGACGGCGTCGACCGGCACCCATCGGTCCCGCAGCTCGGTCGCCGGCATGTCGACGAACGGCGACATGCCCCACGGCTTGAAGTGCACCCCGACGAGCCACACCGGTGTGGGGTACTCGAAGAGGAATCGCCTGGTCCACACGCCCATGAACCATCCGTCGGTGAACACTGCCGGCGGCACCGAAGGGTCGGAGTCCCACAGGCGGACGGGCCCGCCCAGGTTGACGAACAGGTGTGCCGACGGCATCGGCGGGACGTTCATGCGGCGGTGACGCGGCACCCCGGTCAGGCAGTAGATGTCGTCGATGAACCGGTCGAGCGGCGGGGCGGGCACCCGGCCGACGTATTCCATGGGCTCAGGCGTGCAGGGTGGGCCGGTACACGAGCTCCTGGATTCGGCCGTCGAGCGTCCGGCTCTCGATCAGGTCGAGGTCGAAGTCGGCCGCACCCTGGAAGATGGGCGCCAGCCCGTTCTCACCTGTGATCACAGGGAAGAGGGTCACCCGAACCCGGTCGACCAGACCCGCGGCCATCAGCGCCCGGTTCATCGACAGACTGCCGTGCGAGCACAACGGCACCGCGGACTCCTTCTTGAGCCGGGCGACCACGTCGATCGCGTCACCGTTCGCAACGGTCGCGTCCGGCCAGTCCAGGGGGCCTTCCAGCGTGGTCGACACCACCGTCGCCGGTAGGTTCACCATCCGCGTGACCCACGGGTCACGGACCTCCGGCCCCTCGTCGCTCGACGCCAGCATCTGCACGAACTCCCGAAACGTGGTGGCCCCGAAGACCATGCGCTGCTCCTCACCGAACCGGGCGAAGCGGTGATCGAGAAGCTCAGGTCCCTGCTTGCCCCAGTAACCGGTCCAGTTGCCACTGGCGGCGCCGAAGCCGTCGAGGCTGGAGAAAACGTCGAAGGTGTAGGTAGCGGTCATGATGCTCTCCTCGAGTGCGGTTGAACGCCTGTCGGAGATACAGACCGGGGACCACGGCGAGACTCATCGCTCCTGGAGCCGCATTCGCGATCTCCGTTCGGGATCGGGGCCGGCCGCGGGCAGGACCAGGCGGAAGGTGCAGCCCCGGCCCGGGGTGGTGTCGAGTTCGAGTCGGCCGCCGTGGCCCTCCGCGATGGCCGCGGCGATGGCCAGGCCGAGTCCGCTGCCGCCGTGGGCACGGGAGCGGGCGGGGTCGGCCCGGTAGAAACGCTCGAAGACGTGCTCGGCGTCGACGGGTTCGAGGCCCGGTCCCTCGTCCGCCACCTCGATCACCGCGACCGGGTATCCCTCCGGCAGGGGCGCTGACACCGAGGTGCGCCCGGGGCGGTCGACGCCGCCGGTGCCGGGAGCCGCCTGTGTCGTGCCGACCCGGACGTGGACGCGGGTGCCCGGCGGGGTGTGGATACCGGCGTTGGAGAGCAGGTTCTCCAGGATCTGACGCAATCGGTGCGGGTCGCCCACGGTCTCGGCGACATCGAGTTCCTGGGCTCCGGTCGGATCGGCCCGGGTGTGCAGCGGGCCGAGGTCGACCGGGTGCGACGGGCTGTGGACGGCCGTGGTGCTGACGGCGTCCGCCGCGAGGGACAGCAGGTCGACCGGCTCACGCCGGTAGGAGGGTTCCTTGTCCAGGGTGGCGAGGAGTTGGAGATCGTCGACGAGCAGACTCATCCGTTCCGCGTTGCGGGCGATGACCCGGTTGGCCTCGTCGCGTTCGTGGTCGGGGCGTTGCTCGGGGCGCAGCGCCAGTTCGGCGTAGCCCTGGATCGCGGTGAGAGGGGTGCGCAGTTCGTGGCCGGCGTCGGCGACGAAGCGGCGTAGCCGGGCCTCCGAGGCCTCGCGGGCCAGCAGCGCCTTCTGCAGCCGGTCGAGCATGGAGTTCAGGACGCGGCCAAGGCGTCCGATCTCGGTACGCGGATCGGTGTCGGGCAACCGCAGGTCGAGCCGGCCCGCGGTGATGTCCTGCGCGGTCCGTTCCATCCTGATCAGCGGCAGCAGCCCCAGCCTGACCACCCAACGCCCCAGGGCGCACAGTGCGACGACCGTGACGGCGAGCAGCACGGCGTTCAGCCAGAGGATCTTCGACGTGGCGCCGTCGACGGTGTCCAGCGGCAGGGTGACCACCGAACTCATTCCGTCCGGGCCAGGGTTGAGCAGCACCCGCCAGCGACCGTCGCCGCTGACGGCCGGCCTGCTTTCGGGCCGCCCGTCCCGCAGCCCGAGATCCCGCGCGTCGTCGGCCAGCCGGGGCCCCGGCTTGGTCTGAGAGCCGAGGGACTCGTCGAGAAGGCGCCCGGCGGAGTCGTAGAAGTAGACGCGGAAGTCCGAGGGCAGCAGCCCCAGACTGTTCCCCGGATTCCGGAGCGCGCCGTCGAGTGCGTCCCGGAAAACGAGAGTCGGTGGGTGGAACTCGGCGAGTTGATCGTCGACGCGGTCCAGCAGCCAGGAGCGGAGTACCACGAAGCCGATGACCTGGGAGGCCAGGACCGCGGCGGTGGCGAGCAGGGTGACGCCGAGGACGAGTCGCCGGCGCAGCGACCCGGGCGGCGGGCGCAGGAACCGGGTCACTGTTCCGACGTCCCGCCGGACTCGCGGGGCAGCCGCAGGCAGTAGCCGACGCCGCGGACGGTGTGGATCAGCGGCGGGTCGAAGCGGTCGATCTTCCTGCGCAGGTATCGGACGTAGGTCTCGATGATCCGGGCGTCACCGGCGAAGTCGTAGCTCCAGACGTGGTCGAGGATCTGCATCTTGCTCACCACCTGGCCGACGTTCGACAGGAGGTAGGCCAGAAGCTTGAACTCGGTTGGCGACAGGGCGATGTACTGGTTCGCGCGGTGCACCTCGTGGGCGCCCTCGTCGAGTTCCAGGTCGGCGTAGCGAAGGACGCTCTGCGGAGCGTACGGTTCGGCGGCCGGCGCCGTGCGCCGCAGGATGGCCTCTATGCGCAGCAGCACCTCCTCGATGCTGAACGGCTTGGCCACGTAGTCGTCCCCGCCGGCGGTCAGGCCGCTGATGCGATCGTCGACACCGGTGCGGGCGGTCAGGAACAGGACCGGACAGTCGTTTCCCGCCGCCCGCAGCCTGCGGGTCACCTCGAAGCCGTCCAGGTCGGGCAGCATCACGTCGAGCACGACGAGATGCGGCTCCAGGCGTTCGACCTCCAGGAGGGCCGATCGCCCGGTGTCCGCGCTGCGCACCTCGTATCCGGTCAGCCGGAGCGTCGCCTCCAGCAGGGTGCGGATGCTGGGCTCGTCCTCGACCACGAGAAGCCGGTGTCGCGACCGCTCCGCTGCGGGCTGCTCGGTCATGCGTCTGCCGGTCCGTTCTGCCGTGCTACGACCGTCAGCGCGGCCGTGGTTGGTTACTTGGGGGCGCAGTCGTAGAGCTCGCCGGTTCCGCCGAAGCCGGCCGCACCACCGCTGTTCTGTTGGTCCTGTTCGCCGTCCTGCGCCGCAGTACCTCCGTACGCCGACGCCGGAACCTTCGTGCAGTGGTCGGCGATCCAGTCGGAGCGCTGCTCGGTAGCACCGCCGGACTGGCCCCGGAATCCGCCGCCACCCGTGCCGGTTCCCAGGATGTAGCGTAGTTCGCCGCTCCTAGTCCACTTCTCCAGCTGGGCCACCGAGGGCGCGTTGTCGCCGCCCATGAAACCGCCCATACCTATGACGGTCTCGTCGCTGCCCAGAATGAAGGCGCTCGCGGCGTTGGCGCCGCCCTCGACGGCAAGTTTGATCCGTGCGTCGGGTGCCCCCTTCACGGCGTACTGGAGGATCTTGCGCTGGTCGGCGGTGAGTTCCTCCGCGCCACCGAAGCCGCCACGCCCGCTCGGGGCGCCGCGCCCACCAGGGACGGTTCCCGATGCGGCGCCCGCGCCGCCGGGCATTCCGTTCGGTCCGCCGGTCGGCATGCCCGAGGGCATACCGGAGGGCAGCCCGGACGGAAGGTCTGTCGGGTCGCCGCTCTGCCGGGGCATGCCCCCGCCCCCGCCGAATCCCAAGGTCAGCGGGCCGGCCGACGGATTGGTGCCGCCCATCGAGGTGGTGCCGGGAACGGTCACGGCCCAGGCGCCCGGGGCCAGCAGGATCGATACGACTCCTGCGCCCACGGCCACTGCCAGGAGCCGCGCCCGGCGCAGAGAGAGGAGCAGGAGGGCGACGGCGGCGCAGCCGGCCAGCAGCACGGGCCACACCAGCCAGCCGTTCCAGTCGGGTTCGCGGCGAATGAGCACCGCGGCCCAGGCCACGCTCACCACGACCGCGCCTACGCCGGCCAGAGGTGCCCAGCGCAGGCCGGCGCGGTGGACGCGGATGAGGGCGGCCATCAGCCCGCCGCACAACGCGGCAATCGCCGGGGCCAGTTGGGTGGTGTAGTACGGGTGGAAGATGCCCTTCTGGGTCGAGAACACGGCCGCGCAGACCACCAGCCAGGTCCCCCACAGCAACCAGCCGGAGGCCGGCAGCACCCCGGCGTCGGACAGCCTGCCGCGCCGACGCAGCACCGCGCAGACGACAGCGACGACCAGCGCCAGCACGCAGACCGGCAGCAACCAGCTGATCTGGCCACCCACCTGGTCGTTGAAGAGCCGTCCGAGACCGGACTGGCCGCCAAATCCACCGGCGAATCCACCGCCTGACCCGCCGCCCATCCCCTGGGGCGTTCCGTCGCTGGAGCCGAAGACCCGCCCCAGCCCGTTGTAGCCGATCACCAGATCCCAGGCCGTGCCGTCCTTGCTGCCGCCGATGTACGGTCGCTCGCCCGGCCACAGGGCGACCATGGCGACCCACCACAACGAGGACGCCGCCAGGATGGCCCCCGCGCCCAGCCGTGCAACCCGAAGATCTTGCTGCTGACCACCTGCGGCCACAACGCGGCCGGCGGCTTGTCGACCGTGATCACGCCCGCCGGGTCGAAGGAGCCGAAGAGGAAATTGGTCCAGCTCTTCCCCATCGACTTCACGGCCGCCGAGTAGTAACTGTTGCCCCAGCCAAGGGAGCCCAGGGCCCAGCCGTACAGGACGCCCGCCAGAACAAGGACGGCGCCGAGGGCCGCGGGCGCGGCCCAGGCGGGCAGCGCCCGGACGGACGTACCCATGTGCCCGTCGTCGTCCGCCGAAGTCGCCGCGGGGACGGGCATGATGTGCGCGGAGTTGGTCATGTCGGGATTCGCTCTCGTCGACGGGTACGACGGGGGCCGGCGAAGACGGCCAGCCGCAGCACGGCGAAACGGACGCAGGTCACCGCGACGGACGCGGCGGCAAGGACCGCTGTCTCGGCGGCAGTTGAGGCACCGGGGTCGAGCCACTTGAACCACAGCACCGCCGCGGACGTGACCGCATAGCCGAGGACGAATAGGCCTCCGGCGCCGAGGTGGACGCGTGCAGGCGGGGCGGCGGAGTGGCGGAAGGTGAGCCGCCGGTTGGCCTCGGTGTTGAGGACCGTCAGGACGAGCAGCGAGATCAGGTTGGCGACTGGGGGCGTCCACCAGCCGCGCAACAGCCAGTACAGCAGCGCCTGTCCGACCGTGGAGACGACACCGATCGCGACGAAACAACCGACCTCCCACGACAGCGCGCCGCGTCGCCCGGCCGGTGCGAGGACGGCGTCGGGGTGTTCGGCGGCCGGTTCGGGACGCGGCACCACCGCAACCCGGGCGTCCCCGGACGCCTTGAGCCGCGCCATCCGCCACAGACCGCGCAGGTCGTCGGTGGCGGTGCTCACCACATCCACCCGGGTGTCGACGTCCTCGACCCAGTCCACCGGAACTTCATGGATCCGCAGTCCGTTGTGCTCGGCGAGCAGGAGTAACTCCGTGTCGAAGAACCACGCGTCGTCGCGGGTGACCTTCAGCAACGGCCGGAGCATCTCGGTGCGGGCTGCCTTGAATCCGCACTGGGCGTCGGTGAACCGGACCCCGTGCGTGAGCCGGATGACGCCGTTGTAGCAGCGGGAGACGAACTCACGGCGCGGCCCACGCACCGTACGCGCACCGGCGGCCAGCCGCGAGCCGATCGCCAGGTCCGAATGGCCGCTCGCCAATGGGGCGATCAGCGGGAGCAGCCCGTCCAGTCCGGTGGACAGATCCACGTCCATGTACGCCACGATGTCCGCCTCGCTGGCCCCCCAGACCGTACGCAGCGCGAGCCCCCGGCCCTTACGGTCCAGGTGGACGACACCCACGCCCGGCAGTTCGTCCGCAAGGCGCCGGGCAGTGGCCAAGGTGGCGTCGGTGCTGGCGTTGTCAGCGACCGTGATCCGCCAGGGAAAAGGGAAACCCCGGGACAGGCGAGTGTGGAGCGTACGCAGGCAGCCGGGCAGGGCCCGTTCCTCGTTGTAGACCGGAACCACAATGTCCACCGTCGCGGCCCCGGCGTGCGGGAGCGAAGCACGCTCGGCGGGTTGGAACTCCGCCGGGCGCTCTGTTCGTACGTCGGATGCGGTGAGGTGGGGGGTGGGAGTCATGGCTTCCTCAGGCATGAGGGGGACGGCAGACTGCGGCTCGCAGGCCCTGGTCCGGGGCCGGAGCCTCACTGTTGCCGCCTCGCCTGTGGGGGTGAGGGGAGAACACCGAGAACTGACGGGGAGTCAGATCAATGGCCGGAGGTGTTCCCGCGATTCACTCAGTGCGTACGTTGCGCCGCGACTTCCATGTCCATGAGGGGCGCGTACTGCTGACCCGCGTAGCAGTCGCTGTCGTGCAGGTCGCCCTGGACGGTCGGGCGTGGGAGGGAGACCTTGACCGCGAGGGCGAGCGGGTGGTTGACGACGAGGACCTTGTCGGGGGCGGTGTCGTAGAGGGTGGCGAAGAGGTTCTTGTTCAGGAAGCCGGTGGCGACGAGGGCGTCGTAGGCGTCCTTGTCGTGGCACATGAAGTCAAACGTCAGGGTGAAGGGGCCGGCGTTCTTGGAGCGGACCAGTGAGCAGTAGTCGAGCAGGGTGGTCATGGGGTCACAGCTCCTCGGTGGTGGTGCGGAACAGTTCCGTGGGGGTGACGCCGGTGGCGACGTGGTTGAGGGTGAAGCGGTAGAGGGGGCCGCGGTCCGTCTCGGGCGGTGAGTAGGGGTAGGCGAGGGTGGAGACCAGGCCGTCGTACTCCGGGATGGGCAGGTGGCTGCTGGCGTGGGCCACGAACGTGGCGATGGCGTGGGCGGTTTGCTGGTCGGGGGCGGTGACGGTGATCAGGACGCCGAGTTCGCGGGGCGTGAGGGGGTCGGGTTCGCTGCCGGCGAGGATCGCGCCCGCGCCGTAGAGGCGGTAGTCGATGTCGATGTCGGCGGGGTCGACCGTGCCGTTGAAGACGTCGAGGATCTTGGCGTCGAAGTACTGCTTGGCCATCGGCAGGAGCTTGGGGAGGGCGTCGATGACGATGCGGTCGCGCACCCCGCCGATGACGACGGTCTGGTAGCCGACGAGTTCGGCGCCTTCGAGCTTGTTGGTGTAGCCGTCGGCCGGCAGGTAGCGGGCGCCTCGGACGCGGACGGTCCGGTCGTCGACCGCTTCGTAGGTGGCGTCGGTGGTGTCCAGTACGCCGGAGGGCTCGGCGACGCGGAAGGGGTCGGCGTTCTCGTAGAGAGTGTGCGCGGCGACGGAACGGGGGGTCAGACGGCTGCCGTCGGCGAGGGTGGTGACGTCGAAGTGGTCCTCGCGCAGGGTGACGAGCAGCCCGTTGGCGGACGGGGGGACGGCGCAGGCGGCACCGCACTCGATGGTCTTGGCCATGTGCCAGGTCAGACCGGGGTCGGCGCCCCTGAGGTGCGGGAGAGCGGCGAAGAGAGCGGTGTCGCTGGCGCGGCCGGCGAGGATGACGTCGCAGCCGTCCTGGAGGGCTTCCTGGATGGGTTCGACGCCCATCATCGCGACGGTGTGGCTGCGGTCGAACAGTTGCCTGTCGATCTCCGGTGCGTTGGCGAGCGGCCGGACGCGGCCTTCGTCGTAGAGGCTTCGGAGGCGGGCCGCGGGCTGGTCCGAGTAGATCAGCCCCAGCTTGAAGTGCAGGTTGCCCTCGGCCGCCAGCGTGCGGGTGAGGTCTGCGAGCCGGTCGACGCCGACGTCGCGGCCGGACGTTCCGCACGAACCGATGATCAGCGGTACGCCGAGTTCGTCACGGGCCTTCAGGAGCAGGCGCAGGTCGCGGGTGACGGCCTGGGCGGACAGTTTGGGGGTGCCGGAGCCCAGGGCGGCGGGGCCGGAGTCGGTGGATCCGGCGTCGCAGGCGATCACGTCCGGGCGGGCGGCGACACCACGCGCGAGGGCGTCGGCGTCGAACCCGGCGCCGAGTGCGCCGGTGGGGGCCAGGATGCGGAGTTCCATGAGGGCGGTGCCTTTCGGTGCTGCGTGTGAACGAGGTGGAACCGTCGGGGCGTCACGCCGTGGGCAGGTCCGGGGTGCGGCGGGCCAGGCGGGTGAAGACGAGGAAGGTGACGCCGGCGAAGAACGCGGCGTTCAGGAACATGTAGCGCCAGCTCGTGAGGTCGATCGTGATGCCGAGGACCGCCGGACCGAGCGCCATCCCGGACGCGGACGCGATCGTGTACAGGGCGGTGTAGGTGCCGAGGACCCTCTGGGTGGGGGCGAGATTCCACAGCGCGACGAGCGCGTTGACGGCGAACGACGCGTATCCGAGGGACGCCAGCACCATCGACGCGATCGTGCCGGGGACCGTGCGGACGGCGAAGCCGACGAGGACACCGACGATGAACAGGCCCACGCCGTAGCGCATGGCACGCACCTGTCCGAGCCGGTCGGAGAGGTAGGCGATCGGCAGGACGCAGACGAGGAAGGCGACGGCGCCGGGCAGGGCCAGGCCGCCCGCCTCGCCGCGGGTGAGGCCCAGGACCTGAGTGCCGTACGGAGTCATCAGGGAGCGCAGCGCCGACCACATGCCGGCGAAGCAGAAGATGCCGGTCATCAGCAGGAGTGTCGGACTGGACGGTGAGCGAAGCGCGTCCTTCACCACCGCCGACGGCGAGCCGAACTCCCCCACGCGTTCCGTCTTCTCCTCGGGGAGCAGCCGCTCGGTGTGGCGGCGGCCGAGGAACGCCCAGGACAGACCGAGCATGATCAGCATCAGCAGCGGCGGGATCGCGAACGCGAGACGCAGGGAGCGGTCGACGACGAGAAGGCTGGTCAGGGAGGAGACGACGATGGTCAGGCTGACTCCGGCCTTGACGAACCCCTGCGCCTTGCTGCGCCCGGACGGGGCGACGTAGTCGGAGACGAGGGTCTCGGTGACGCCCTTGAAGGCGTTGGCGACGGCGGCGAAGGCGACCACGCACACCAGCAGCATGGGGAGGTTGCCGGCCCAGGGGATGAGGACGAACGGCACCGTGGCGACGGCGGCGCCGATCAGGACGATTGGCCAGCGGCCGGTGCGGCGGCGGGCCAGCCGGTCGGAGAGAAACCCGACGGACGGCTGGGTGAAGATGCCCCAGGAGTGGTCAAGGCCCATGATCAGGCCGATCACGCCGGCGGAGGTGAAGTGCTGCCGCAGTTGCTCGGGGACCTGGGCGTCGTAGAAGTTCCACACCGCCTCCTGGGCGAACACCGCGAGCGTCACCCACGACACCGCGCTGCGGTTCATGCGCTCGCCCACGCCGGGGGGTGATGTCGTGGCCGCGCCGATGGAGGGCGGGGAATCGGGAATCATGGCGGCTCCAGTGCTACATGCTATAGCAAGTGGGGTAAAGCTCGTCCGCCCGTACATCCAAGGGCGGGCAGACGACTCCGGGGTTGTCAGCTGCCGGAGAGCTGAACGAGCGCGGCGCGGTGGTGGCGCACGGCGAGTTCCTCGGCGCGGTCCTCATCCCGTTCGAGGAGGGCGTCCAGGATCAGACGGTGTTCGTGGTAGCGGGCGCGGAACGCCTCGGCGCGCTCGGGTGCGAGCTTCATCGTGAGATCGAGCCGCTCCTCGTCGCTGAACGCCCGGGCCTGTTCCAGCAGTCCGGTCAGCACCGGGTTGCCCACGCACTCCTCGACCTGGCGGTGGAAGAGGCGCAGCTTGTGGAAGACGGCCGTGAGCCGCTCGGCCACATCGGCCTCCAAGCCCTGCTCAGCGACGGTCTTCTCGACGTCGGCGACGATCAGGTCGGCCTCCGTCAGCAGGGAGACCAGAGCGGTGAGCTGCTCGGCGGTGGCGTTGCGGGCCGCGAGGCGCGCCATCAGGGCGGACAGTCGAACCTCTGCCTCGACGATCTCCGAGCGGGCCGCGGAGGAGTGGTCGGAGATGCGCAGGGCGCGCGGGCCGACCCGTTCGACGACCTTCTCGTGCACCAGCTGGCGCAGGGCTTCACGCACCGGGGTGGGGCTGACGCCGAGACGGGCCGCGAGATCACGTTCGGTGATCTTCTCGCCCGGCCGCAGGACGCCCTCTCGGATCGCGTCCCGCAACCGCCGGTAGGCCTGGTCGGCCAGCGACATCGTCTCCACGGTCCCCAGGGCGTCGGTGCTCATGCCGCCAAGAATGCCCCTGCTATAGCAAACAGTCAATGGGCGGGAGGCAGCCGTTCCGGTGGGAACCGGCCTGATCATCAGGGCAGACGGGATCCACGTTCCAGAGCAGTCCGACGTGACATGCAACCGGCACACCTCCTCGACGGTGTTACTGGCAGGAGTACGCGCTCCCACGACCAGAGCGCGGGACAGCGAATGAGAACGGGGAAACCGGGGTGTGCGTATGACCAGCCCTAGTACGCCTGCCGCCTCTGGAAGAGAGACGGCCTGGGGAACGGATCACGACGAGGACACACCCGAGCACGGCCCGCAGGACCTCTCGGACTTCGAGACCTACGCGGCCGTCCGCTGGCGACGGATGCTGCGCATCGCCTACCTGCTGACCAACGGCGACCACCACGAAGCGGAGGACCTCGTCCAGACCACCCTCGCCAAGGTGTACCTGCGCTGGAACCACGTACGCACCCTCGACGCACCCGACCAGTACGTCCGCCGGGCACTGATCAACAACAACACCACGCGGCAGCGCAGACGACGGGTCGTGCAGCTCCTCACCCCTCACCTGACCGAGCCACGGATACCGGCCGGCGAGATCAGCGACCACGACAGTTTTGTCAATCGCTCCGAACTCTTCGACGCGCTCGCCACGCTCCCGCCCCGCCAACGCGCGGTCGTCGTGCTGCGCTACTGGGAGTGTCTGAGCGAGCAGGAGACGGCGCAGATCCTCAACTGCTCGGTGGGCAACGTGAAGAGCCAGGCCAGTCGCGCCCTGAAGAAGCTGCGCGACTGCGCAGAACTGTCCGACTACGCCGCCGCCGCGGCGCAAGGGTGAAAGGGGACAAGTCATGACGACCGACATGTCACCGCGGCCGCCGGTACCCGAACTGTGGCAGGCACTCGACGAGGCCGCACACGGCTGCACGCCCACGACGTTCCCCATCGAGCGGATCATGCGCCGCAGCGAGGCCATCAAGCGACGGCGCAGGTGGGCGGCGGTCGGCCTCAGCGCGGCACTTCTGGTACCCGTGGGCGTCGAGGTCGTGTCCCTGTCGGCGCCCGCCGCCTCGCACACCGTCACCGGCGCGGACCCACAGCCCGCGAGCCCCTCGGCGGGGCGCGAGACGCCGCGCAGTGACTCGGAGGTGCGGATCGTCCGTCAAGGGCAGCGGGTCCAGGCCGGGCTCGGCGTCTGGTACCTGCTGAAGCCGACCGAAGTGTGCGACGCACAGTCCGGTGACGAGCAACCCATCTGCGTCGGCGACCTCGACGTCAACCAGCCCGGCACCGTGCCGGTGACCGAGAACTCGTACCCCCTCCCCCAGGGCGTGGTGCACATCCTCGCCTACACCGGCAAGGTTCCCGCGGCCCGGATCACCATGACGGAGGACGGCCGGACCACCGTCCTCCCCATCGTGCGCCTGGCCGGACGGCCCGCCTACGTGAGCACGTACGCCGTCAGCGCACCCGAGGACCCCGGCCAAAGGACCCAGAGCCCCAGGAAGTTGGACGGTCCCGTCTTCCGCGTGTACGGCGCCGACGGCAAGGAACTGGCGAGCGTGGGCGGGTGGTGACTCGTGCCGGTGCTGCTCGGCCGACGCCTATTTGCGGTAACGGCAACAGGAGTGGTGTCCCGGAGACGTCATGGCCGACGGTAGGCGCATGACTGACAACATCGCCGCGGAACCGCCTGCTGTCGACGCCCCCTCGCCCGCCGGCACCTACGCCGGAGACCCCGCGCTGCGCGCGGAATGGGACACCCGCTACGCCGACCGCCAGCAGCTGTGGAGCGGACGGCCCAACGGCGCGCTCGTGGCCGAGGTCGCCTCTCTCGCACCCGGCCGGGTGCTCGACGTCGGCTGCGGCGAGGGCGCGGATGCCGTCTGGCTCGCGCGCGGCGGATGGGACGTGACCGCACTCGAAGTCTCGGGGGTGGCCCTGGAGCGTGCGGTCGGGCACGCCCGGGACGCGGACGTCCCCGTGCGCTGGATCCACGCCGCGCTGACGGACGCGGCGCTCCCGCCGGCCTCCTTCGACCTGGTCTCCGCCCAGTACCCGGCCCTGTTGCGTACCCCTGACGCCGCGTCGGAGCGCGCGCTCCTGGCCGCCGTCGCACCGGGCGGTGTGCTGCTGCTCGTGCACCACGCGGGAATGGACACCCACCAGCCGGACGACAGCGGCTTCGACCCGGCCGACTACGTCTGGCCCGCCATGGTCGCCGCGCTGCTCGACGACGACTGGGAGGTCGAAGTGGACGAGCAGCGGCCGCGCGTGTCACCCGAGGGCGGCGCCGGGGCCCACCACACGGACGACCTCGTGCTGCGTGCGCGACGGCTGCGCTGAGGACCGCCGCCACCGCCTGTCGATGAAGTCGATGGCGTGAGCGGAGGTCTCACCCGACGGCGAACTCCCGTACCGCGTCCGGGGATCCGTTGAACCTGTCGTGGTCGCCGACCGTCGCCCCGGACGACGTGTACTGCCACATCGTGTACTGCGACCAGCCCGCCGGAAGCGCCCCCACCGATGAGGCGTACCGGGCGACCCACAGGGGGTTGGTGGTGCCGAAGCCGCCGTAGCCGCCGGTGCAGTCGGTCCACCAGGACGTGGACGTGTAGATGACGGCGGCGCGGCCGGTGCGGGCCTTGTAGCGGTTCAGGAAGTCGCGGATCCAGGTGACCATGCCGCTCGTGGACTTGCCGTAACAGGCGGCACCGTAGGGGTTCCACTCGATGTCGAGGACGCCGGGCAGCGTCCGGCCGTCGCCGGACCAGCCCCCGCCGTGGTCGACGAAGTAGTCCGCCTGTGCGGTGCCGCTGCCGGAGTCCGGCGTGGCGAAGTGGTAGGCCCCGCGGACCATGCCGACGCCGTAGGCGCCGCCGTACTGCTGGGCGAAGTACGGGTTCTGGTAGGAGGTTCCTTCGGTGGCCTTCGTGTAGGCCCATCTGGTGCCGCTGCTCCACAGGGTGGACCAGGCGACGTCACGCTGGTGGCTGGAGACGTCGACGCCCTCCGTCCACACGGCTCGTGTGTCCGGGGGTATCGCCTCGGGCGTGCCGCTGGTTCGTTCGTGGGCCATGACCCCGATGCCCATGTAGGCGTTGCCGCGCGCGGGTGCGGGTTCGGTCGCAGCGGGCGCCGCGGCCATGATGAGAAGGAGGCCGGACAGCAGTCCGATCGGACGTATGCGTGCGCGGTAGTACCGCGATGTTATGGATCTCTGCACGCCCCCATCCGACCCCGAGTCATGCCGCGCCGCACGTCATGTACCGCCGACGAGGAACTTCCTTGCGGCGCGGGCGAACGTCGATTCCGGGGCCCGTCGGGAAGGCCTTTCACTCCTCGACGACGCGAATGATCGTCCTGCCGGCGATCCGCCGTTGCGGGGCGAAGGCGGCCGCCGCCTCGGCCAGCGGCCGCACTTCGCCGATCCGCACGCTGAGCCGGCCGTCCCTGACCCGCTGGGCGAGGTCCGCGAGGCGCGCGCGGTCGGGTTCGACGACGAAGAAGAGGGCCTGCCCGTCCTTGGGGCGGACCTTGGGCGGCGCTGCGATGGTGACGAGGGTGCCGCCGGCGCGGACCAGTGCGGCGGACCGGTCGAGGATGTCGCCGCCGATCACGTCGAACACCACATCGACCTCTCCCGCCTGCTGCCACTGTTCGGTGTCGAGGTCGAGGAAGGCGTGCGCGCCCAGGGCCAGCACGGTGTCCCGGTCGGATGCCCGGCCGGTGCCGATCACGTGGGCGCCCGCTTCCCGTGCGAGCTGTACCGCGATCGAGCCGACGCTGCCCGCGGCGCCGTGGACGACGATGCTCTGGCCGGTGGTGATCCGTGCGTGGTCGAACAGGCCCTGCCAGGCGGTGAGTCCGGAGATGGGCAGCGCGGCCGCCACCGTGTGGTCGATGTCCGCCGGGAGCGGGGCCAGGTTGCGGGCCTCCACGGCGACGTACTCGGCCAGTGTGCCGTTGCGGGTCCAGTCGGTCGGTCCGAAGACCCGCTGCCCGACGGTGAGGCCCGTGGTGCCGTATCCGAGTTCCGCCACGACGCCGGAGACCTCGTGTCCGGGCACAGTGGGAGTGCGGTCCCGGCCGGCGCGGTCCGACCAGGATCCGGGCCAGTCGAGCTCGCCCCGGGTGAATCCCGCCGCATGCACACGGACGACGACGTCGTTCTCGGCGGCATGGGGATACGGCAGGTCGGTGAGGGTCAGCCCGGTGGCGCCGGTGTCGCGGTCCTGGGCGGTGATGGCTTGCATGGACGGTGTCTCCCTCCAGGGTTTCTACGAGTCAGCTCGGCCAGGGTGCGTCGGTGATGCGTTCGACCATACTGGCGCGCCGGAAACCGGGAACGAAGTGTTCCAGCACATCCGCATTGACAGTTCCATAGGTGGTGTCCGGACGATTCTTGAGGCCGTCGACGAATGCCTGAAGGAATTCCTTCTTGAATTCTCCGCGCGGGTGGGCGGCGAGGATCTCCTCCACCGCGTCGCCGTCCAGCCCGTCCAGACCCCAGCCGACGGCGTCCGTCAGCACGCCCTGGTTCGTGGCGGCCGTCTCCGGGCCCATCCGGCCCGGGATCCCTGGTGTCGTGTGCAGCGCGATCGCCGACCACACCACGTCGGCGGCGGCTTTCGAGAACCCGCGGCCGAGCAGGAACGCGTGTGCGTGATCGGCGCCATCGACCTCGAAGCGCTGCTCCGTCCCGGAGAACGGGGTCACCAGGCCGGTGTCGTGAAACATGGCCGCGACGTACAGCAGCTCCGGATCCGGCTGAAGGCCGAGTCGCCTCGCATGCAGACTGCCGAAGAGGAATACCCGCCGGGAATGATGAAAGAGAAGCGGGCCGGTCATTCCACGGAGAATCTCCGTTGCCTCCGTCACGGCTGCGGTCCGCGGAATGTCCACTCCGGCGATCATTTCGGTCATGATGCTCGCGCTTTCCGGGTGATGTGCACGGAGGGGACCGTGCGTCCTTCCACCAGAATGCCCACCGCACGGCCTTCGGCGCCTCTCCGGTCCGGCCATGAACCCCTCGGATCCGGACATCCGGCGATGGGCGAACCGAAGGACGAGGTGATCGTCGACAGGGCATGGTGGTCGCGTGAGCGATGACGAGACGACCGCAACGGCCCCGCAACCGACCAACGAGGAGAACCGGCACGCCAGTTGGCTGGAACTGTTCTTCGACCTGGTCGCCGTGGCGGGCGTGGCCCAGATCGCGCACCTGCTGCACGGCGTCCCGGACGTGTCCGACCTCGGCCTGTACGCACTGCTGTTCCTGGCCTTCTGGACGGCGTGGATCTGCTTCACCCTGTACGCGAACGTCGCCTACGAGAACACCCACGTCCGTACGGTGCTGGCCGCGATGTTCGGCATGGCCGTCATGGCCGCCGCGGTATCGGGGGTGCACGAGGGGGACGACCAGCACGCGCGCGTGTTCGCCCTGGCGTACATCCTGATCCGGGGTATGGCGAACCGGGCCTGGCAGCACCGCCGGCAGATCCTCGTCGACTGGCCGGCCGCCCAGATGTCGCTCGGCGTGGTCCCGTGGATCGTCTCCCTCTGGGCGCACGACCCGACCCGCTACTGGCTCTGGGCCCTCGGTATCGCCCTCGATCTGTACGTCACGTTCGCGGTCTCCGCGCGCGACATCGTCGAGCACCGGGAGGCACGGGAGCGCCTCGGCAACCGGCCTGCCCGGCGCGGCTCCGAGGGGGTCGCGTCGCTCGCGCGGTCGCAGACGGAGCACCTGAGCGAACGGCTCGGGCTCTTCGTCATCATCGTGCTGGGCGAGGGCGTCGCCCAGGTGGTCGAGGCCACGTCCGACGCGGAGTGGGACAGGAAGCTGTACGCGCTCGCCGTCGCGTCGTTCTTTCTGCTGGCCACGTTGTGGGCGCTGTCCTTCCGGCACGGCTACGCGGGCGTACCGCACCTGGCGGCAGGGGTGTTGCCCGCCCGGGCGGCGCTGCCCCTGCACTGTTTCGTCTCCGGCTGCCTCGCCGCTCTGGCCGCCGCGCTGGGAGCGGCCGCCGAACACCTGGAGACGCTGCCGGACGCGACCCGCTGGCTGCTGTGCTCGTCGCTGGCCGGGTACTTCCTGCTCAGCGGACTCGCCTGGCTGGGCCAAGTCGGCCGAGAACGGCGGTGGTTGCTGTCCGTCGCCGTGCCATGCTGCGTACTGCCCCTGCTGCTGGCGGCGTTCGGCGCCCACCTGCGCACCGTGACCGTGGTCTGGCTGCTCGTCCTCGTCGCCGTGTGGCCGATGCTCTACGAGCGACAATCGACGAAGCCGTCGAAGCAGGCAGCAAACACCGGAGCCTGAGCTGCCGCTGTTCGACGTCCTGTCTCGTTCCGCCGTCTTCAAGGAGTCCCAGGCATGATCGATTGGGTGCCTGTCCGTACCGGAGCGCGGCCCGTCCCACCGCCCGTGGCCACGCCGCTGGTCTGGGCCGCGGCGGCCGTCGGCGCGTTGGTGCTGGTGGCGTTGCTCAATACGCTGGTGGGTCCTGGTCGGCCCTCGCTGGCGCTGGTCGCGCTGTCCGTGCTCGGTACTGCTCGGCGTGTGCGCCCGCTTCACAGCGGCCCCCGGCACCGCTGTGCTGTGCTGGCTGTTCCTCAACGGCTTCGCCGTCCCGCCCGCCGGTACCCTCACCTGGGCCGGACACCGCGACGCGTTCTGGCTCGCCTGTCTGTTCACCGCCGCCCTGGTGGGCACGGCGCTCACCCGCCTCCTGCACGCCCGGGCCGCCTACCGCCGGGTCACACCGGGCGTCGGCGGTTCGACGGAAGCCGGCCCCTGATCGGCGTCACTGCTCTACCGTGGGCGGGCCACTCGGTCGGGTGACGGCCTGCGGCATCGTCGCTGCTCGTCGGACCCGGTGAGAGCAGTTTCCGGGCCTGATGGCCGGTTCCCTCCTATCGTGGAACGACACAGTGACCCTCGGCGTCGAGGCGGGCAGGCCATGCAGGATCCGGAGATCGACTATGCGGCGGTCTTCCGCGCCCTGCCCGGCATGGTGGCACTGCTCACCCCCGAGCTGGTCTACGTCGACGCCAACGAGGACTTCGAGCGCTTGTCGGGCCGTACCCGCGAGGAGCTGGTCGGGCGCTACATCTTCGACATCTTCCCCGAGAACCCCAAGGACCCGGCGGCGGCCGGCATGCGCGAGACCCGGGAGTCGATGCTGCGCGCGGTGGCCACCGGCGAGCGCGACACCATGGCTCTGCTTCGCTACGACATCGAGGACCCCCAGCGGCCCGGCCAGTGGGTGGAGCACTTCTGGAGCCCGGTCAACGCACCCGTCCGCGGCCCGGACGGGGAGGTGATGCTGCTCGTCCACCGGGTGGAGGAGGTCACCGAGTTCATCCGGGCCTTCGGCGGCCGGTCCGACGACCGACGGGCCCGGGTCCTGGAGGCCGAGCTGTACACCCGGGCACGTGAGCTGCAGGAGGTCAACGAGCGGCTGCGCAGGGCGCACGCCCATGAGCGCGAGGTGGCCCTGACCCTGCAGGCGGCGATGCTGCCCCCGCCGCGACCGGGCGGCCACCACCGGGCGGCCGTCCGCTACCGGCCCGCCGTCGGCGCCCTGAACGTCTGCGGCGACTGGTACGACCTGGTCGACCTGCCCGACGGCGGCATGGCGGTCGCCGTCGGTGACGTCGTGGGGCACGGTCTGGCGGCCGCCTGCGCCATGGGCCAGCTGCGCAGCGCCCTGAGCGCGGCCTGCCGGGTCGCCGACGGGCCGGGCTCCGCCCTGGAGGCCCTCGGTCTGTACGCCCGTTTCGTCGAGGGCGCCGAGTCGGCCACCGCGGTGACGACGTTCGTCGACTGGGACGACCACACCATCACCTACAGCTGCGCGGGCCACCCTCCCCCGGCCCTGCTCGACCCCGACGGCACGGTGACCTTCCTCGACCGGGCCACCGACCCGCCCCTGGGCGCCCGCCCCGAGCATGTCGGCCGGCCGGAGACGAGCATCCCCTTCGCCGAGGGCGCCGCCCTCGTGCTGTACACCGACGGACTGATCGAGCGCCGTACGGAGGACATCGACCGCGGTCTGGCCCGCCTCGCCGACTCCCTCGCCCGCCACCGGCACGCGGAACCCGAGCGCCTGGCCGACGCCCTGCTCGCCGACCTGCTCCCCGCCGAGGGCAACACCGACGACACGGCTCTGGTCGTCCTGCGCCTGTGACGGCATCGCCCGACTCCGGGCGATCCTCTATCTGTTGGGCCCGGGGTGTCAGTCCTGGTGCTGTACGTCCTGGCAGGCCACTTGGCGTGGCATCCGCGTCGGCTGCGGGATCAGAGCGACCGGAGTCGGGCGGGGTGCTCCTTCGAAGCGGCTCGGGAAGGGGTACTTCCACTCCAGGAGGGCGTGGATGGCGGCCTGCGCCCGCGCCCTGGCGGCCGGGGCGGTGTCGACGTCGTTGAGGCAGAAGAAGTCGACGTCGTCGCCCTCCGCGAGACGAGTCAGGCGCCGTTGCATGTCCGGTGTTCCCAACTCCACATAGCGGAAGCGGTAGTCGGCCGGGACCGCCCTGCCGGTCGCGATGGCCCAGTGGTGGTGCAGCGTGGACGCGGGCGCGACGTCGGCGGTGGAGCGGAAGCGCGAGTAGGAGGTCCGCTCCAGCTCCTCGATCCCGGAGTTCTCCATCTCCCGCATGACGGACAGCAGTTGGGGGTGCGGGGTGTGCAGCGACTTGTGGGTGACCTGTCGGCCGTGGAAGCGCCTGATGACCTCACGGGCGTTCTTGCCCGCGGAGTTGGGGGCCGGCTCCAGAGGGTGCGGGGCGCCGACGCCGAGCTTCAGCGGCGACAGGGGGATGCGGGCGATGCCGTTCCCGTGGAAGAAGGTCTCGGCCCGTACCGAGCGATTGATGAAGACGTCGTCGTTGAGGTACAGGTAGTGCTCCGACAGGCCCGGAATGTGATGCAACCGGCTCTCGATCGCATGCGAGTTGAAGACCGGGAGCGCGTCGGGCGGGAGGATGTCCCGGTGGTCGATCACCGTCAGGCCCTCCGCCTCCGGGTTCAGCCAGGCGGGGATCTGCGAGTCGGTCACGAGGTAGACGTGCCGGACGAAACCGGCGTACATCTCCAACGAGCGCAGCGCGTACTTCAGTTCGTCATGGCTGGTGTAGCGGGAGGCGCCCGTCTCGCGCGGTGCGATGCCGCCGCGGTCGAGGTCCTGATGGGCGCGCCGCTTCGCGGCCATCACCGGGTCGTCGCCGTCGACCCACGTGTACACGGCGTCGATCGCGAAGCGCACCTCGTCGATGCCCGGCTCGGCGAAAGCGGCGAAGGTCGGCACGTTGTGACGGCGGTTCGCCACCGCGGCGGGCTGTTGCGCCGTCGTCGGGACGACCTCCGAGACGGGGTTGCGGCGCGGAGCGACGAGCGCCGTGCCGTAGACCTCGCCGAGCCGGGTGCCGGGGACGGTCAGCCACACCGGGTCCGGCTTCCGGGCCGCGGGCAGGTCCCGGCCGTACTGCCAGAACTCGATGTCGCATCCGGTGTCGAGAGCGGTGAGCACCTGTCCCTCGGGGCCCAGGCGGATCACTCCGGTGCGCAGCACGGGGGCTCGCCTCAGCGCCCGCGGCAGCTTGCCGTCGGCCCACAGCACCGCGCGTGTCACGGTGCCCTGCGGGTCGACGGCGCCGACGTAGGCGACGCTGCCGGCGAAACGGCGCGTGGCCTGGGCGAGCACCGTGGCGCGGTGGCCGGCCTCGACGCCGATCACCGGCCGCTCGCCGCCCCCCTGACCCGCGGGGATGTGGAAGTACGGGACACCGGCCGCCTCCAGCAGGCCGCACACCCGCTCCAGATCTGTTTCGGCGGCCTCGGCGGCGGTGTAGCCGGCGACCGTCTGGCCGTACAGCCGAATGGGCCCGCGGACGATCGGGCGCAGGCCGGGGACGGCGGCCCGCAGGCGCCGGCGGGCCCGGGCCGCGCGCAGCGCCCAGAACCAGGCCGACACCCGCAGGCCGAGGCGCAGGAGAAGGTCCCGGACGGCGCGCATGCCCGCGAGCGCCACGAAACGGCGGCGGAGATCCATGGGCGTACCCCCTTCAGCTCTGCTTCTCGACGGACTGCTTCTCGAAGGGGCTCGGGAAGGGGAAGTAGTCCTCCAGGAACTCGTTCATCCGGGTGCCGACCTGCTCCCGCTCCTCCGGCGGCACGTCGACGTCGTTGAGGCAGAAGAAGTCGAAGCGGCGGCTACGGCTCAGCTCGGCCAGTCGGGCTTCGGCGTCGGGACGGCTGATGTTGACGTACCGGAAGCTGAACCTGCCCGGCACGCCGCGTCCGGTCATCAGCGCGTACTGGTAGAGCAGCGGGGCCGTCATGGCGATGTCCTGCGGCGAGCGGAAGCGGGACGCCGTGGTGCGGCGGATGTCCTCGGCGAAGAGTTCCTCGAGGGTGCGCAGCGTCTCGCGCTGCTGGGGCAGCGGGGTGTGCATGAAGTTGTTGGTCGTCATGCGGCTGAACTTCTCCAGCAGCAGCCGGCGGACGTTCTTGCTCGCGGAGTTGGTGGCCGTCTCCTCGGCGTGCGGCTTGCCGATGCCGATCTTCAGGGGCGAGACCGGGATCTTCATCAGGCCGCTGCCGTGGAAGAAGGCCTCGGCGCTCACCCGGCGGCCGACGAACACGTCGTCGTTGAAGTACAGGTAGTGCTCCGACAGGCCCGGGATGTGGTGCAGCCGGGTCTCGATCGCGTGCGAGTTGAACACCGGCAGCACGTCGGGCGGGAAGATGTCGCGGTGGTCCACGACCGTGATCCCCGGTGCCGTGTCGTCGAGCCAGTGGGGCTTCTGCCCGTCGGTCACGATGTAGACGTGCCGGACGAAGTCGGCGTACATCGCGAGTGAGCGCAGCGAGTACTTCAGCTCGTCATGGCTGGTGTAGCGGGAGGCGTTGGTCTCCTTGTCGAGGATCTCGGCGGTGCCGAGGCCCTGGTGGCGGGCCCGCTTGGCCCGCATCTCGGGCTCCTCGCCGTCCACCCAGGTGTAGACGATGTCGACGGGGAAGGTCACGTCGTTCACGGTCGGCAGGGTGAGCGGGGTGAAGGTCGGCAGCTCACGGTCGGCGATCCGCAGCGTGGCCGGTGTCTGCTCGGACGCCGGCAGTACGTCGGCGATGTCGTTGGTGCGGGGCGCGACGAGGGACTCGGCGAAGACGTCCTCGGACGCCTGCGGCTGGACCTTCGCCAGGCGCCGCTCCCCGTCCTCACGGGCCAGGACCTCCGCGCCGTCCTCCCAGAACTCGACGTCACAGGCGAGTTCCGGGCCGCCGAGCAGCTGGCCGGCGGGGCCGAGGTGGTTCTGCCCGATCCGCAGCGTGGGCGCCGTGCGCAGGGGGGCCGGCAGGACACCGTCCAGGAGCAGGGCGGGGTGCTTGAGCTTGCCGCCGGGCATGGGACGGCCGATGAACACCGCCTGGTCCGCGTTCCGCGCCTCGAAGGCGGCGAGGAAGCGCTCCCGGTCGACGGCGTTCATCCCGACCGTGTGCCGGGTGCGGGAGGCCGGCACGAGGAAGTAGCCGATGCCTTCCTGCTCCAGCGCGGCGACGACCAGATCCAGGTTGGCGGCGGCCGCCTCGGCTGCGCTGAACCGCGTCACGATCCGCCCGTACAGATGCTGGCCGCGTACCGTCACCGGGCGCAGCGCCGGGTCCGTGACCGCCGATCTGCGGCGCCTTCGCATCGTACGCAGCTGCCACAACCCCTCGGCGGTCTTCCGCTCCACTCGCGGTCGCATCCGCCGGGCAAAGGAACGCACGGTCACGTTCTGAACTCCTCTTCACGAACCTCGGCACACTCTCGCTAGCCAGACAGACACGCGTGACGAATGGTTGTAGAAGAATTCTCTGAGATTTAACTCGTTCGAAGTGACCTCCACAGCCGGGTCATTACTTGATGTGGTATGTCCGGCTGCGGCGGCTCCTCGTAGCCCGTCCACAGACTCCCCGGCCGATTGTCAGTGATCGCCGCTAACGTTCCGCTTGTCGTCGCGCAGACGCCGGGACAGCCCGGCCGAACTGTGCTTTCTTCTGGCTGTCTTGATGTGGAGGCGGGGGCATCGTGGGTTGGCTGTCGGCGGGTGACGGGTATGAAGTCGCCCTGGTGGAGGGGCGGGTGGCGGCGCGTGCCACCACGGGCCGGGCAGCGGGGCGGCAGTTGAAGTCCCTGCCGCGCGCGCTCAAGGACCACCCCGAGGTGGACCGGCTGCGGCGGTTCGCCGAATGGCTGGATCGGCACGCCGCGGGGTGCGTCGCACAGGTCGACTCCTGGATGGTGTCGTCGCTGCCCGTCCCCACCGGTCTGCTGGCCCGCGTGTGGCCGGACGAGGCCTGGCAGTCGGCCCTGCGCGACCTGGCCGTGGTCGGCGACGACCCCGACGAGGTCGGCTTCCTGCGGGGCACCACCGAGGACGGCGAACTGCGGGTGGTGAACCTCGACGGCGAGACGGTACGGCTGTCCCCGCGCACAGTGACCCTGCCGCACCCCGTGCTGCTGCCGGACCTCGACGACATCCGGGAGTTCGCGGCGGAGCTGGGCATCGTCCAGCGCGTCGAGCAGATCCACCGGGCGACCTGGCAGCGCCCCGAACAGCTGGCCCCCAAGGCCACCGAGGTACGGGAGTTCGCCGGCGGCTCGTTCCGCTCCCGCTTCGCGCTCGCCGCCCGCGCCAGTTCGCTGGGCTACCGCGTCTCCGGCGGCTACTCCACGGCCCGGGTGCGCGACGGCGGGCGGGTCGTCGAGGCCTCGGTGTGGATCGGGGAGCCGTACTGGGAGGACACGGTGGAGACCGGCGGCCTCACCTGGCAGGACCAGGACGGCCGAGCCCTGCCGTTTCGCGAGGTGGGCCCGGTGGCCTGGTCGGAGGGGATGCGGATGGCCGCGGCGCTGTACGCCGGCCGTGACATCGAGGAGGGCAAGAACGCATGAGCGGGGGGACGCAGGTGTCGTACGAGGACATGCTCGCGGCGGGCGCGGTGCTGCCGCCGGACACGGAGGGCGCAGGTGAGCGGGCGGTACCGCTGACGGCGCGCACCTACCGGCACCCGGGCCTCGACGACCGGGTGGTGGTACGGCTGGTCGCCGGTGAACTGGGCGCCGCGGAGGACCTGGCCGCCGGTTTCCTCGGCCTGGAGCAGGACGCCGAACCGGCCGTGGTGGGCCTGGGGCTGCGTCAGTCGCTGGGCTTTCCGGAGTGGGTGCTGGTGCACCACCCCGAGGACGGCCACCACGCGCTCGGCGTCGTACCGGACCTGGAGCGGGCTGCCCGACAGGCGAAGTCCCGGCCCAAGGCCGCCATGGACGCCTACGTGGAGCTCGGCTCGCGGCTGGCGGCCTCCGTCCCGCACTTCCTGCCGACCTTCTACGAGCAGGCGGCCCGGGTGTTCCTCGCCGAGGAGAACGCCACCTACGCGGCGCAGTTGTTCACCCGGGCCCGCAAGGCCGAGGCGGAGCACGGGCTCGCCATCGAGGAGGACCGCCTCGACGCGGTCTTCCTGGAGTTCGCCCTGGCGGGCGCGCTGCCGGTGAAGGTGCTGTCCGCCTACGGCAGGGAGCTGGCCGCCCGGGTGCCGGCCGAGGAGGCGCTGCGCCGCTTCACCCGGCTGTGTCTGCGCCGCACCGCGGGCGGTCTGCCGCCGTCCGCCCAGATGGCGGGCGACCTGCGCAAGCTGGCCCGCGCAGCAGGGCAGGACGCCGAACTCGCCGAGCAGCACTACCTGTCCGAGCTGCTCGGTCTGCCGGCCACCCTGCGTGCCGCGGCCGGCTGGTGGAAGGGCCACCGCAGCGCGCTCGTGGCGCTGGCCGCGCGCGAGCGGCGGGTACGCGGCACCCTGCTGGACATGCTCCCCGCGGGCTCCGACGACGAGATGCCCGCGCTGTGGCTCCAGGTGCTGGAGGACTCCGGCGCCACGGCGGGGCTGTGGGACGCCTCGCTGCCCGAGGAGGAGCGTCCGCGGGACGGCACGGCAGGTTGGCTGGAGCGCTTCCTCACCTTCCGGGAGCGGGCCCGGTCCTGGCGCGGCTCGACCCGGATGGCGGAGCTGTACCCGCTCGTCGAGCGGTTGGTGGACCGGCTGCGGGCCGAACTCGCCGCGTCCGGCGGCGCGTTGAAGGTCAGGCACGACATCGATCTGATCGACCTGCTGCTGTCGCTGGACATACCGGTAGCCGCTCCGGAGCGGGACGACGCGCTGCCGCTGACGCAGTGGGCGCTGGGCGACGGACACCGGGACCTGATGCGCCTGGGCGCCGACGCCCGCTTCCACGACGCCTTCCTGAAGGGCGCGGACCGGTTCCGCGACGACGACCACGGACTGCGGGCCATCCGGCTGCTGGCGGAGTCGCCCGGCTGCCGTCCGCTGCTGGCCCGGTGGGTGCGTACGGTCGTCGAGCGGTTCACCGCCGTCGGGCTGCCTCAACTGCCCGACGCGCTGGCCCGGTTGAAGTGGCTGCCCGCCGAGGCCCTGGCGCTGGCCGAGGCGGACGTACGCGAGGCGGTCGCCACCGACCTCGCCCCCGTGCTGGTACGCACCCTGCGGGCCGGCCTCTTCGACGAACTCGGCTGGCCCGCCTGGGAGCAGGCGGCGGCCGACCTCGTCCCGAAGAACCAGGTGGAGGACCTGATCGTCGCCGACGCCTGGCCCCACCTCGTGGTGGCCGGCGAGGCCCAGGCCCGCGTGATCGGCGCCGAGGGCACCGTGCTCACCCACGACCTGCGCATCCCCGCGGGCGACCGGTCCGGCGACCCCGGCTTCCACCACGTCGACGGCGAACTCCTCGTCTACTGGAACACCCGCGACGACGGCCTGCGCGGCTACTGGCACACCCGTGCCGACCGCGTCGAGAACCTGGAAGGGCCGCGCGGTACCCGCGGCACCGAAATGGACTGGTACAAGGGCGACTTCCCCATCACCCTGCCGTTGCCCGGTGGCGGCCGGACCACCGGCCACAGCGTTGTGCACGCCGGGGACACCACCGTGCCCGAGGAGCGCGCGCTGCTCTTCGACGGCTCCTCCTACTGGGTTTGGCACGCGGGCTCCGAGGACCGCGAGGCGAACGGCTGGTACGAGTACGATCCGGCCACCGATGAACTCGGACGCATGAGCCGGCCCGCCTTCCTCGCCGACGCGCTGCGCGACGCCCCCGTGGGCAGCACCTTCGCGGGCGCCCGACTGCGCCCCTCCCCCACGTCCGGCGCCGCCCCTGCCTCCGCTCCCGTCGACGGCCTCGTCGGCCTGCGCAGGCTGCAACTCCCCGACGGTTCCACGCGGGTCGAGGATCTCGCCGGACACACCCTCACGCTGCCCGCCGAGGCGGGCCGGCCGTACACGCTGGTGCTGTTCCCGGGCGCGCAGCGGCCCACCGCGGTCGTACGCAACGGCTGGCAGCTCGACCTGGTCGACGCGGACGGCGTCGTCACCGCCTGGGCCAAGACCGACCGCACGGCGGGCGTCTTCGGCGAGGGCACCCTGCTGCTGCCGCCGGTGCAGTACTGGGAGTGCCTGACCCCGCGCGACCCGGCGGGCTCCGCGGGACTGCGCAGCATCGACCACGACACCGCGGCAGCCCTTCTGTCGGCCGCCACCGACAAGGACCAGGAGGCGCTGCCCGGCGCGATCCGCACCCTGCTGCCCGTCACCCACCCCGCCCTGCTCGCGGGCATCGCCGGGGTCGTGCGCTACGCGGCGGCCCAACAGGCCGTCCTGGACGCGGCGGCGACCCGACTGACCCGCGCACTGGAAGGCGGCCTGGAGGACGAGGGCCCGGCCGGACCCTCCGACAGCCTGATCCGCGACGCGATGAGCGGTCTCGGTACGTCGAACGGCTACTGGTGGAGCCGGGACGACGGGGCCGACAGCGTCTTCCGCGCCCTGCGGGTGCTGACCCGTGCCGCCGACGTCACCGTCGCCGTGCCGGAACCGCTCGATGGCCGGCTCCACCTCGACGGTACCGAACTGCCCAGCGGTCAGCCCGAGTTGCACACCCTGCTCGACCGGACAGCGGCTCTCGCCTTCCGGGCGGCCGCCGGCACCACGGCCGACGAGCACCGCGAGGCACTGCGGCAACTGCTCGCCGGATTCGACCGGCTGGGGCTGGGCCAGGGAGGTACGACCGGCCGCTGGCGCAAGGTGGCCCTGCATCTGGACGCGCATCGGCTGCGCATCGTCTCGGGCGGCTGGCGGGACGGCTCGTGGAACGGGCTGTTGCCGCTGGCGGACGGCGCCTTCGTCGCGGTGACCGGACACGGGTCGCTGGATGATGACGGCTGCGACTTCGCCGGCCTCTTCCACGATCCGACAGGACGGTTCGCCATTCCGGAGCCCTACAAGGTTCTGTCCTGCGACCCGATCGGCCACGACGAACACCCGGGCCGGCTCGGCTCCTTCCTCGCCGAACTCGCCGAGCGCGGTGCGGCACCGTGGTTCCCGCACGCCGCCGAGGAGTTCGCCCGCCTCACCGGCGTCACCGAGACCATGGCCCGGCTCGTCGTCGCCGGGCTGCCGGGCGTCGACGCCTACGAGCGGACTTTCCTCACCACCGAGGCACGCAACCTCATCGGCGTGAAGGTCGCCCCGGCGGCACTCGCCAAGCACGAACTGCGCGGCGTCGACGCCGCCGTCCGCGCCGCGGTCGTGGCCGCGCTGCTGCCCGCCGACCCGGCCGGTCTGTGGACCGAGGGCCCGGACGTGGCCGCTGCCGCCGCCGTGTGGAACAGCAGGCTCGGCAAGCGCCCCGCCATCCCCGAGGACCTGCTCGGCGACGCCGTCCGCGCCCTCAAGCACGCGCCGTGGACGGTACGGAAGGCCCTGCCCGCCCTGCTGGACCCGACCCACGCCCCAGAACTGAGCCGGGACCTGAAGTGGGCCGTCAACGGCGACCGGGTGCGGCCCGTCGGCGACGACACGGCCGGGTTCTCCACGCAGACCCTGGTCGGCTCGGTCGGCCTCGCCGCCTGGCTCGCCCACCGACTGCCTGCCGGCGACCCGATCCGCGCCGCACTGCCACCCGCGCTCACCGCCGTGCGCCAACGGCTCGCCGCCCCCGGGCTCATGCTCGACCTGGGCCGCTACATCAGCCTCCCGGCGTTCCGGAAGACGGCGGGCACCCCCACCGAGACCGGACCGGGATTCGAACGCTACGGCGCCGTCGTCCTCGCCACTCATGACGACCAACCGGCCCCGGGCGTCCGCGTCGACCTCCTCGACGACACCGGCCAGGACCCCTACCTGCCCGCGACCCGTGTCGACGACCAGCCGTACCCGGCCGAGGTCGCCCTGCGGCTGGTCCGCGACCCCCGTTTCGCCGCCCTCCTCGCCGACCCGGGCGAGCCGATCGCGGGCGAGCGGGACAAGGACGGCACCTGGTGGCCCCAGCACCCGGGCCACTCCGTGCCCGACCTGGTCATCGAGGCGGCCAAGGAGTACGGACTCGCCGAGGACGCGGCCACGCTCTATCTGATGCTGCTCGCCATGCCCGACCCGACCGACCGTACGACGGCCCGGTGGACGGGGTGGAAGCCGGCCCGCCTCAAGGCGGCCCGCGCCGAACTGGCCGCCACCGACCTCGTGGTCGAGGCCACCCGGACCAGGGCCGGCCGCTCGCTCTTCCTGCCCGGCGGCTGGGCCGAACAGCCGGCCCCGCGCGTTCCCCTGGAGCGCTGGAAGCTGCCGATGTTCGACACCGTCGACGGCGATCACGCGTCCTTCGGAGTGATCGTGCCGACCGAACCGGTCGCGGACCTGTACCGCAAGGCCTGGCAGCGGGTCCGGGAGGGCGGCGCTCCCCGGTTCGAGGAGCTGAAGGTGCGACGGGGTCGCCGCCGCTGACGTACGCCGCACCAGGGGGCGCCCGACAACACCGGTGCGCGCCTCAAAGGGGGCCCGGCGCAACCGACGCCTGCCGCACAGAGGGCGCCGGGCCCACCGGCGCCCTCACCTCACTCCCCCGCTCCCCGACGACGAACAGACCTACCGAGCAAGGAAATTCATGACCCCGACCGACACCGCGACGGCCCTGCCGGACCGGCAGACCCTGCCGGCCGAAGAGCGCCACGCCACCGAACTCGCCTTCCTGGCCGCCCACGACGACGGCCCGCGCCCGCCCGGCTGGCTGCTGACGCCCCGATCCGTCATCACCTTCGTCTGCGGCAGCGCCGGCGAACGCCTGAAGCTGTCGAAGCCGCACGAGACGCTGCCCCGCGAACTCGCCATAGCCCCCAAGTTCGTCGGTGAACGCGCCCTGGTGGAACGGTGCGTGGTCACGCTCGCGGGAGAACGCGGACTGCTGCTGGTCGGTGAGCCGGGCACGGCCAAGTCGATGCTCTCGGAGCTGCTGGCGGCGGCCGTCTGCGGCACCAGCGCGCTGACCGTGCAGGGCACCGCGGGCACCACCGAGGACGCTCTGCGCTACGGCTGGAACTACGCCCTTCTCCTCGCCCAGGGCCCCACTCCCCAGGCGTTGGTGGACTCGCCCGTCCTCACCGCGATGCGGTCCGGGCTTGTGGCGCGCGTCGAGGAGATCACCCGCTGTCTGCCCGAGGTGCAGGACGCGCTGGTGTCGATCCTCTCCGACCGCCGGATGAGCGTGCCCGAGCTGTCCGGCACGGACGGCGCGCAGGTCGCCGCCGCCCCCGGCTTCACCGTCATCGCCACCGCCAACCTGCGTGACCGCGGCGTGTCGGAGATGTCCGCCGCACTCAAGCGCCGCTTCAACTTCGAGACGGTGCACCCGATCGCGGACGTCGACGCCGAGACCGCGCTCGTGAAGCGACAGGCCGTCGCGGCCGTCCAGCGGGCGGGCGCGGCCTTCGCCGTGGACGACGCGGTGCTCGACGTCCTGGTGACCGTCTTCCGTGATCTGCGGGCCGGGCGCTCGGCCGAGGGCTGGGACGTGGAGCGGCCCGGCACGGTGATGTCCACCGCGGAAGCGGTGCAGGTCGCCGTGTCCCTCGGGGTGTCCGCCGCCTACCTGCCCGGTGGGGACTCCCTCGACCTGGTGCCTGGCCATCTCCTGGGTGTGGTCCGCAAGGACGATCCCACCGACCACGCGCGGCTGTTGGGCTACTGGGACGGTCCGGTGCGCCGTCGCGCCGAGGACGGTTCGGCGACCTGGCGCCGTATGTGGGACCTGCGGGAGAACCTTCGGTGACGACCGTTCAGGACCCGAGGGCCGCGGTCGACGCCCTCGCCGACTCCGTGGTGCCGTACCTGCTGGGCGTACGCCACCACAGCCCGGCACTCGCCGCTGCCGTGCCCGCCCTGCTGGACGCGGCCGGCGCCGAGGTGGTGTGCGTGGAGCTGCCGTCCGACTTCCAACCCTGGCTGACCCATCTCGGCGCGCCCGGCACGCTCGCACCGGTCGCCCTCGCGGGTGCCGGTGCGGACGGCCGGCTCGGCTTCTACCCGTTCGCCGACTTCTCCCCCGAACTCGCCGCGGTCCGCTGGGCGCGGGAACGGGGAGTGGAGGTCGTCTGCTGCGATCTGCCGATGGCTGATGCGCGGTGGGGCGCAGAGGGTTCGGCCCCGGCAGGGGACACGCGCGGCGCGGTCGCCGAGGCGGCTGAGCAGCCTGTGCCCACCTCCTTCGCGCAGGCGCTCACCGCGGCCGGAACTGGCCGTGAGGGGGACGACCTGTGGGACCGCAGCGTGGAGGTCCTCGCCCCAGGCTGCACCCCCGAGTCGCTGCGCCGGGCTGCTTTGGGCGTCGGTTGGGCGCTGAGACAGGACGCGGCGTCGTCGGACGGGGTGCCCGCGGTGGATCTGGCGCGCGAGGCCCACATGCGGGAGACGATCGCCCTCGCGGCGGCCGGTGGACGCCAAGTCGCGGCGGTGATCGGCGCTTTCCACGCACCGGCGCTGGCCGACGGGGCGTGCGGGAGGAAGCAGGCGCCGGATCGCGGGACAGTGGTGTACGGGGCGCCAACAACCAACAGGGCGGGGGCTCATGGGGCACCGCCGCCCGACCGAGCGAAGTCGCACGAGGCGGCATCGACCGGACCGGCGCTCTCGGAGGCGTCCTCCCCCGTCGTCACCTCCCTGGTCCCGTACGCCTTCGACCTGCTGGACTCCCGGTCCGGCTACCCGGCCGGAATCCGCGACCCCCGCTGGCAGCAGGCGGTGTTCAGCGCCGCGGGTGATCCCGAGCTGCTCTACGACGCCGCTGCCCGGGCCATCACGGGGGTGTGCCGGGAGTTGCGCGCGTCCGGGCACACCGCGGGGACGGGCGAGGCCCGGGAGACGTTGCGCGTGGCCTGTGATCTCGCCCGGTTGCGCGGGCTCCCGGCGCCGGGCCGGGGTGAGGTGCTGGAGGCTCTGACGTCCGTGATGGGTCAGGGCGAGCCGCTCGGCCGGGGCCGGGCTCTCGCGCAGGCCCTGGAAGTGGTCTTGGTCGGTACCGATCGCGGCCGGGTCGCGCCGGGCACCCCGCGCTCCGGGCTCGGCCCTTCCGTCGAGGCCGAACTCGCCGCCCTGCGCCTGCCCGGTCCCGACGACCCCGCCCGGCGCGAGCTGCGCCTGGACCCCCTCCGTTCGGCTCTCGACAACCGGCGCGAGATCCTCCTTCGGCGGCTCGATGTGTGCGGGGTGGGCTACGGGGAGCCGGTGGAGGTGGCCGGTACGGGCGACGCCGCCGCGCTCAGCACCCGGTGGCGGTTGTCGTGGGTGCCGTCGGTGTCTGTTCGGCTGGACCTGGCCGGGGTGCGGGGCGTGACCTCCGCTCTGGCGGCCGAGGGAACACTGCGGGAGACCTTCCGCAGGGAGTCGGCTGAGGGTGGTCCCACCTGTGCGCTCGTCCTGACGGGGCTTCGGGACGCCGCCCGCTGTGATCTGCCCGCCCTGGTCGCGCAGCGACTGGCCGAGGCCGCCGAGGTGCTGCCCGCCTCCGCGACGCTCCCCGAGATCCTCACCGGGCTGGATCTGCTGGAGGCGCTGCGCCGCGGCCATCTGCCCGGCACCACGCCCGAGGGGCGGCAGGCGGCGGGCGTACTCGCCGCCGATCTTCTGGAGTCGGCGGTACGGTCGCTGCCGGGTCTGGCGGGGAGCGACGACCCGGAGGAGGCAGCCGCGCTCGTCGCCCTGGCCGCGCGCGCCGGTGAACATCGCCTTGGACTGCGTATGGACGAGGCCCTGGACGGCCTCGCGCACACCGCCTCCCCGCTCGTCCAGGGCGCCGCCCTCGCCTGCCGGGTCCTGCTGGATCTGGACGACGCCGACACGCTCGGCGCACGGGCCGCCGGTTGGATCGACACCGCCACCGGCCCCGACGGGCGACTCGCGCTGGCTCGCAGACTCGCCGGACTGCTGACCGGGGCCGCGCCACTGCTCCAGTCGGCGCCGACCGCGCTGGACCCGCTGCTCGACCGGATCGACTCGCTCGGGGACCAGGCGTTCCTGGACCGGCTGCCCGCCCTGCGCGGCGGCTTCGACACGCTCAGCCCGGCCGGCCGCGACCGTCTGTTGCACACGGTCACGGAGCGGCTGGGCGACCGCCTCGACCTGACGCTGGCCGCCTCGCCGCGACTACTGGCCCTGTGGACGGCGGCGGACGAGGCCGGCCGTACTGCGGTGGAGTCTCTGCGACCGGGGCTCCCGCTGCCCCGGGCCGCCGATGCTCCGGCTGCCGGGACCGCCGACGTACGTCCGGTGCCGGCGTCGAACCCATCCGGCGTCGACGAGCCGACCGACGGCGTACTCCGTCTCACGCCAACGGACCGGTGGCGGCTGCTTCTCGGCCGCGAGAGCGACCAGTTGCCGGTGGGCGCCCGCCGTTACGCGCACGCACTCGACGAGTTGTACGGCACTGGTCGCGGCGAGGGCTCCTCGGACCTGGGCCGGGAGAGCGGTCGCGGCGGGGGGCAGGACGCCTCCTTCCCGACCGCGCGTGAGTGGTCCGAGGAACTCCAGGCGCTGTTCGGCACGGAGGTACGCGAGGAGGTCCTCGCCCGGGCCGCCGATCAGGGACGCAGCGACGTACTGGCCGAGCTCGACCCCAAGTCCGTACGCCCCTCGGTCGACCTGCTGACATCCGTGCTGCAGCTCGCGGGCGGGATGCCCGAGCAGCAACTGGCGCGGCTGCGCCCGCTGGTGCGCCGGTTGGTCGAAGAGCTGGCCAAGGAACTGGCCACCCGGATGCGGCCCGCGCTGACCGGACTGGCCACCCCTCGCCCGACCCGCCGTCCGGGAGGCCGGATCGACCTGCCGCGCACCCTGCGGGCGAACCTGGCCCACGCCCGCAAAAGGGCCGACGGCAGCACCCTGGTCGTGCCGGAACGACCGGTGTTCAGCACCCGCTCGCGCAAGGAGGCGGACTGGCGGCTGATCCTGGTGGTCGACGTGTCCGCGTCGATGGAGGCCTCGATGATCTGGTCGGCGTTGACCGCGGCCGTGCTGGGCGGAGTGCCCACGCTCAGCACACACTTCCTGGCGTTCTCGACGGACGTGATCGACCTGACGGACCGGGTCGACGACCCGTTGTCCCTGCTGCTGGAGGTACAGGTGGGCGGCGGAACCCACATCGCGGCCGGCCTGGCCCACGCCCGCTCCTTGGTGACCGTACCCAGCCGGACCCTCGTGACGGTGGTGAGCGACTTCGAGGAGGGCTACCCCCTGGGCGGGCTCCTCGGCGAGGTACGGGCACTCGCCGGTTCCGGGGTGCATCTGATGGGCTGCGCCGCTCTGGACGACACCGGCAACCCTCGCTACTCCGTGCCCGTGGCCCGACAACTCGTCGCGGCCGGCATGCCCGTCGCCGCCCTCAGTCCTCTCGCCCTCGCCCGCTGGGTGGGCGAACGCCTCCGCGGAGAGACCCGATGAACCCCGAACTGCCCCCGGTGGCACCCGAGGTGGCCGCTGCCGCCGTGGAGGGCCTGACCTCCCGACTGCGCAAGAAGCTCGACGCCGCGATCGAAACGTACGTGACCGCACCCGTCACCGTCGAGGGCGCCGATCGACGTGTGCGGTGCGGTGAGGACGCGGAGGTCGTTCTCTCGCCCGGCCCTTCCGGAGCGGTCACCGACGCCGAACAGGCCGTCTGCAGCTGCCTGTTGGCCCCGAGATGCCTGCACCGCGCCGCCGTACTCGGCGCCTGTCCGATGGCGGACGTGGACACGATGGCGGACGCGGAGACGGCGGCGGGCCCGGAGATCGCGGCGGGCGTGAGCGCGGTGGCCGAGACACGCGCGATGGCCCAAGCGGTCGGCGCCTCTGTGGAGGTCGGGCGGCCTGCGAAGGACACCCCGGGCGCGGACGCCGTCCATGCCGTCGCTGCCATGCCCGAGCCCGGCACCGCCGAGGCATCGCCGCAGACGGGTCCCACGGAAGCCCAACTGGCCGCCGCACGCGCACTGTGGACCGCCGCAGCCGCGGTGCTGGCCGCCGGGGTGCCCGCGGCGGGTGCGGTGACGCAGGCGGAGGTGCTGCGGGCCTCGCACACGGCGCGACTCGCCGGGCTGCACCGCGCGGAGGCGGCCGCGCTGCGGGTGGTCCGTGGACTGCGGGGCGCCCGGTCCCGTCATGACGGCCACCGACTGGCCGATCTGGTCGCCAACCTCCGTGAACTCCTGTTGACCACCGGCCTGTTGGCGGCAGCCGATCCGGCCCCGGCGCTGGTCGGCACCGCCCGCCGCAGCTACCGCCCGGAAGGTGCGCTGCGTGTGCACGGGGTGTGCCGGGAGCCGGTGATCTCGGCGACCGGGTACGGCGGGGTGGTCACGCATCTCCTCTCCGACGACGGGCGCTGGTTCACCGTCGCGGATGTGAGACCGGGCGGTCCCGCCCGTGCGCGCGGTGCCGCGACGGCCACTGTCGCGCTCGGCGCGGGCAGCCTCGACCACGCCCAACTCTCCCGTGGCGGGCTGCTGATCTCGGGGGCGACGCTGTCCTCGGACGGCCGTCTCGGTGCCGGCAAGGGAGTCCGGGCTACGCCGGTCGCGGGCCGGTCCTGGACATCGGGGCCGTCGGCCGCCCTGTTCGCCCGCCCTCTTGCCGAGGCCGTCGCCGACCGGCTCGGGAATGCTCCGGTGAGCGATCCGGAACGGGCCGAGCAGACGGCCGGTGAGCTGATCGGCTGCGATCTGGTCATCGTGGGAGTGGTCGACAACCACTTGCTCGCGCAGGAGTTGATACCCGGCGGGGCGGACACGGACGGCCTCCTGATCCGGTTGCTGCCGTCCAACAGCCACCCCGACCTCGCCCACACCGCGAACCTTCGCCGGCTGGCGTCCCGACCCGGGCTACGCCTGCGCGTCGTCGGACGCCTGGACCCCGATCGTGCGGCCACGCTCCGGCCACTCGCCGTGGGCCCACTGACGGACGAGAACACTGCGACCCTGCGGCTGCCGGCGGAGTGGCTGGGGCATGCCGATCTGGGCTACGACCGCCTCGAAGGCATCCACCTGCCGCCCGCCGACGCGCTACCGGACCTGGCCGGGCTCCCCCGGATCCCGTCGGACCCGGTGGCGGAGGCGCCGTTGTGGCGGCTGCGACGGTTGGTCGAGGTCGCCGTGTCGGGCGGCCGCAGGGCCGCTGCCCAACCCGCACGTGACGGCGACCGGGCCGGTGCCGTCGCGGCGCTGCGGCGGAGCGGTTTCCGGGCAGCCGCGGACCTGGCGCACGCCCTCGCCGCGGAGGCGGACCGGCGCGGTCGCGATGTCTTCGGCCGCACCGAGGAAGCCGACCCGGACGGGTACGCATGCGCCTGGCTCGCCGCGGCCGTCTACCTGGCCGGCACCGAACGGGCCCTGGTCCAAGCCACATGGCGGCCGTCGGACACCGCCTGACGACCGGATCACCGCACCGACGTCCACCAGCGATACAGCTTGTCGCCTTCAGAGACCGCGAACCCACCGCCGGTCTGTGAAGGTGAATGGGCGGGCGAGCGTGGAACCGTGTACTTCGCGGTTCAGGCGGCGTGGGGCCAGCCACGCAGCAGGGCGGTGATCCGGGCGGCGGTGCAGGCGGGGTCGCGCAGCAGGTCGCGGAGGGCGACGGCGTCCTCGCGGGTGGGCTTGACCGGGATGCCGGAAGCCTCCAGGTACATGACGCCCGTCGCGGCGGCCACGGCCATGTTGGAGCGTTCCAGCCAGCGGCAGCGCCCGAGGATGTGCACCAGCGCGGCGGCACGGGCGTAGGGGCCGTCGTAGACGGGGGTGTCCAGCAGTTCGGCGCGGTGGCAGGCGACCGCGGCCACCGGCACCCCGTAGTCGTCGGGAGCGGGGTCTGCCGCGCCCGCGATCTCAGCGACCTGCAGGACCCAGGGGACGTCGATGTGCAGATCCATCAGGCGGCGTGCGCCTCCGAGGAGCGGTGGTCGGCGTCTTCGGCTTCGTCGAACACCGCCTGGTGCTCGTCCAGGAAGCGCTGCGCCGCGTCGAGGCCCCGCTGCCGCAGCCCGCCGGCGTCTTCCCGTACGAGGGCGGCGATGTAGTCGCCGACGCTCATCCCGCGGTCCTTCGCCCTGGCCGTGGCCAGCTCCGCGATCTCGTCGTCGACCCGCCAGCCCTTCTGCGTCTTCGCCATTCCGTGATGGTAACAGCTGGTACCAACGAGCGGGCCCGCCTTCCCCTCCCCTTTCGGAGTCGGCGAGATGGTCGGAGAAATGGCCGATGGGACCGGACTGACGTCGTCCGATCCCACTGAGCGCATGGAGAGCATCTTTTGAGCCTCTGGGCTTATCGGGGCGGGTCGGTGGTGCCGGGTTGCCAGGCCTGCCACCCTCGGGACAGTACGTAGGCCAGAGCGACGACCGCGACGAGGGCGAAGTCGATCATGCCGGCCAAGCGTGCCTCGGGGATGTCACCGACTATCACTGCGAACACGACGAGGGCGGTTTTGCCGGCGAGCGCGAGTTCCCAAACGCCCGCCGCTTTACGGGGCCTGGCCGCGAGCAGGGCGAAGAGGCCGATGAAGAAGGCGTAGGTGATGGTTCGCCAGGCTTCGACCCAGAGGCGGTCGTCGGCGGCGTCGGTCATCCTCATGATTCCGTCGGCGAAGGCGCCGACCGTCGCGAGTGCGGCAAAGGCCGCGAGTCCGCGGCCGATGCGGTCTGCTCGGCCGGAGGGGGCGACGGCCGCGTGGACGTCGATGGCGATGGTCATGTCACTCCTTGAGTGCAAGACAACGTGCAGGACGTGCGTGCAGGACGAGCGCGGAGCTGGTCGGTTCAGTGGGCGGGGTCGAGGACGCCTCGGTTGCCCTCGGCCCAGGCAGGTCGCACGGTGATCCGGGCGATGCGCCAGCGACCGTCGGTGCGCACCAGCTCGATCTCCCCGGCGGCGCCATTGGACCACAACGGGCCGTCGTGGGCGGCCTCCCGACGCAGCCACGTGAGGATGTTGACGCTCGCTGTGGCGCGATCGCCGTCGAGGTCGACCAGCAGCGTCGTGGCCGCGTGCATCGTCGCGTCCAGGGGGTCGAGCTGCTCCTGGTAGTGCCGGGTCTGCTCCTCAGCGGTGCGTGACCGCGCTTCACCACCCAGCATCGCGGTGTAGTCCGAGACGACGGTGTCGGCGAGCAGGTGCTCGACGGTGTGCCAGTCGCGGCGGTCGAAGCCCCGGACCAGTTGGTGGACGGCGTCCTGTATCTCGAACCGGTCGCTGATTTCCTGCAGGTTCATGCGATCTCCGTAAGGTGCCGGGCACCGGTGGGGTGGTCGTACCGGCTGTCGTCGCCGTGGCCCAGGGTGGTGTCGAGCCAGTCGAAGACGCGGGCCATGGCAAGGCGTTCCGCGCCGGCGTGACCGTGGGCGTCGGCGCCTTCGGCGGCGGTGAAGTGCTGCAGGTGGGCGGGGGCGGTGAGGTGGTCATAGAGCTCTTGGGGTTGGGGCTTCGTCGTACCGTCGCCGGCGAAGAACAGGTCGTCGCCCGCCGAGCAGACCAGCACCGGGCAGCTGATGTGCTCGGCGACCCCGTCGCGCAGGTGGTAGTCCAGGTAGCGGGCGAGGAACTCCCGCGAGGTGGTGCTGCCGGTGGCGTAGCGGCCGTGGCCGAACGCCCAGCGCAGAGTGGGGCTGTCCGCCGCGGCGCGTTCGAGCAGGTCGTCGAGGGCCGGGTCGTGATCGGCGCGGGTGCGTCGTTCGACCTCCGCGCGGGGCAGGGGCAGCAGTCCGGTCAGTGCCTCGGCGGCGTCGTACACACCGTCGACGGCGACCACGGCGGCCAGCCGCGGTTCGTGCGCGGCGGCTCGTGGGGCGAGCATCCCGCCCAGGCTGACGCCCATCAGCGCGACCCGGTCGTGGTCGACGCCGGGAAGGGTTTCGAGGTGGTCCAGAACCGGGCCGACCACGTGCTCCCAGTCGGGGCGCAGCACCAGTCCGCGGCGGTGGATCGCGCTGGGCTGCCCGGGCCCGTCGAAGGACAGCGCGTTGTACCCGCGGTCGAGGGCGGCGAGCCCGCCCAGGTAGTGCAGCTCTTCTGCGCTTCCGTCGAAGCCGTTGTGCATCACCAGGGTCGGACGCGGGGCCCCGTCGAGGGAGGGCCGGTAGAACCAGCCCTCCAACACGGTTCCCTCGTACGGGATTTGCAAAGGCTCGATCGCGGGCCGGTACAGGCCCGCCGCCGTCGCGAAGCAGGCGGCGCCGCGCTCGTAGGCGTCGTTGATCCGGGGATCGTCGGGGTCGCCGTGGAGGAAGAACTCGGCGGTGCTGTAGTACGTCGCCGCGCGGAGCATGCCGTCACGGGCGCTGACCTGGTGTCCTGCGACGAGGCTTGCCTGGACCTGGGCGGCTACCCGGTCGGCGGTCGCTCGCCACGCGTCGTGCCAGCTGTCGTAGTCGCCGGAGGTGATCGCCTCGGCGGTGGTCAGCACCTCGCCGACGTCGGATCCGCCGTAGGCGGCGTGTCCGAGAATCCTCAGGGTCTCGAACCAGAACTGCCGGTCGTCGGCGAACAGCACGGGGCGCATCAGGCCACCGCCGGCGCCGAGTGGGCCGAGCGGGTCCGGTGGGCGTCGATCAGGAAGTCGCGGAACGAACGAGGCGCCCGGCCGGTCACGTCCTGCACGGTCGTGGTGGTCCGCTCCTCGCTGCCTCCGGCGATCTCCTCGTCCATCTCGGCGAGCACCCGGGCGTAGGCGTGGGGCACTCCGCTCGCCTCGATCGCCGCGGTCAGCTCCTCGACCGTGATCGAGGTGTGGTGCACCGCGGTGCCGGTGACCTCGCTGACCACGGCGGCGGCCTCGTCGTAGCTCAGGGCCTGCGGGCCGGTCAGGACCAGCTCACCGTCGGGGATCGGCTCCCCGAGCAGCAGCCGACCGGCGACGGCGGCGATGTCGTCGGGGTCGATGAAGGCGACCCGCCCGCGGCCGGTGGCGGTGGTGATCCGACCGTGTTCCCGGATCCCGATCGCGACGGGATGGCTCCCGACGAAGTTCTGCATGAACCAGGAGGGTCGCAGCACCGCCGCCTCCGGGATCCGGGCCCGCACCAGGGGCGGCAGGGCGCCCAGTCCCGACGGCGCGTCGGTGACCGCGGACGCGCTGAGCAGCACCACCCGTCGAGCGCCGGCCGCGACGGCCGCGTCGAGGAAGCCGCCGACGGCCGAGGCGGGGTCGGAGTCGCTGAGCGGGGCAACCAGGAACACCCGGTCCACGCCGTCCACTGCTGCGGCGAAGGTGCCCGGGTCCGCCCAGTCGAAGATCACGTGCCGGTCGTCGCCGGCCGCCGGGTGTCGGCTGGCCGTCCGCACCGCTACGCCCCGAGCACGCAGGAAGGCAGCGACTCGACGGCCGGTGGTCCCCGTCCCGCCTGTGACAAGAACAGTCCGCATGAGCTGGTCCTCCCCATATTCATCCGGCCGGGACGATACCGTCCCGTCCGTTCCACTGGACCGTAGCACGGCCGGGACGATACCGTCCCGTCCTGAGCTAGGATGAGTGCATGACGAAGCCCAGACGCCCCCCGACGGGCAATGCCGTTTTCAATCAGGCGGTCACCGATGTCATCACCGAGGCGGCCATCGCCCTGCTGGTGGAGTCGGGCTATGCACGCGTGACGATGGACGGCGTGGCAAAGCGTGCCGATGTCGGCAAGAGCGCGATCTACCGGCGCTGGCCGTCGAAGCTGGAGATGATCGTCGCCGGACTGGTCGAGCTCAGCACCCCGATCGGCCCCGCCCCGGACACCGGGTCCCTGCGCGGTGACGTGCGGGCGTTGATGCAGGCCGCCTTCGACTGGCTCACCGACCCACGCATCCGGGCCGTGCTGCCCGACATGATCGCCGAGTCCGACCGCAACCCCGTGCTCGCCGAGGCGGTCGCGGAGCATGTCACCGGTCCGCGCGTGACGTGGGCCCGCGCCGCGCTGCATCGGGCGTGCGACCGGGGTGAGCTGGCCGCCGACGACGTCGACCTGGTCCTGGACCTGACCATCGCCCCGGTGTTCTGGCGCCTCACCCATGCCCGGCCGGTGGACGACCAGTACCTCGACCGGCTCACCGACCTCACGATCGGCGCGGTGCAACAGAACGCCAGCTCTTGACGCACCGACGTCGAGCTAGTGCAAGCGGAGGTAGCCCTCGTCCTCGAAAAGGGGCACCATCCCCCAACTCCTGCTCCGCGCGCAGCAGACCGGCAAGAGTGAAGGGCTCCTGCGCAAGACCACGTCGGTCCTGCGACTCAACACCGTCAGCGGCGTCGGCCCAGCCGGAGGGCCGCGGGACGGCCGAGGGGGGCATGCCTCTACTGACGTACGGAACGCGCCCCCCCTCCAACCGGCCGGCCGACGGTCACCTTCCGCCGAGGCCGAGCCGCATCCGCTTCGACAGCAGCTTCTACACCTCGACGTGTGAGCCCATGATGACCGTGCGGTCCTGGGGGAGGCCGAAGTGCTCGGCGGCGTCGGCCGTGATGTAGGAGGTGGCGATGAACAGCCGTTTGCGCCAGGGGGCCATCGTCGGTGCCTTGCCGCGCTGAAGCTCGATCTTCGACAGGAAGTAGGACGCCTGGTCGAGATGCAACGGCCCCTCGGTCAGGGCCGGGTCCAGCAACGCCAGCGTGCCGGGAACGTCCGGCGTCTCCACGTATCCGAACCGGGCGGTGACGTGGATGATCCCGTCGTCGCCGTAGCCGAGGCCGTCGACCACGATCCGCTGGTCGGCCGGGACACGGGGCACCGGCTCGGTCTCGATGGACAGGATCACGACCTGCTCGTGCCGTACGTGGTTGTGTTCCACGTTGGCGCGCATCGCCAGCGGCGCCGTCTGCTTGCCGCGGTTGAGGAAGACGGCCGTGCCGGGGACTTCGAGCACCGGCCTTTGTCCGCTGCGGAGTTGGTCGACGAACTCGCGCAGGGACCCTTCGTGGCGTGCGCGTTCCGCGGTGACGATCTCGCGGCCTCGCTGCCAGGTCGTCATGACGGTGAACGCGGTGAGGCCGATCAGCAGCGGCAGCCACGCGCCGTGCACGAGCTTGGTCAGGTTGGCCGCCACGAACAGCAGGTCGACGGTGAGCAGCACGGTCGCGCCGGTCGCGAGCAGCCACACGGGCGTGCCCCATTTCGCGCGGGCGACGTAGAAGAACAGCAGGGTGGTGATGGTGATGGTGCCGGTGACCGCCATGCCGAAGGCGAAGGCCAGCGCCGTGGAGCTGCGGAAAGCGAAGACCAGGGTGAGGACCGAGACCATCAGCAGCCAGTTGATCCAGGGGACGTAGATCTGGCCGATGGTGGACTCGGAGGTGTGCGCGATCCGCAGCCTCGGCAGGTAGCCGAGCTGGGCCGCCTGGGAGGCGACCGAGTACGCGCCGGTGATCACCGCCTGGGAGGCGATCACCGTGGCCGCCGTGGCGAGCAGGACCATCGGCCACCGTCCCCAGTCGGGTACGAGCAGGAAGAACGGGCTGCTGATGTTGGCCGGGTCGTCGAGGATCAGCGCGCCCTGGCCGAGGTAGCTCAGGACGCAGGCGGGGAAGACGAGGAACAGCCAGCCGCGCGTGATGGCGCGGCGGCCGAAGTGCCCCATGTCCGCGTAGAGCGCCTCCGCGCCGGTGACCGCGAGCACCACCGCGGCGAGCGCGAAGAAGGCGATGCCGAAGTGGCCGAACAGAAAGCCCAGAGCGTAACTCGGCCACAGCGCCCGGAGAATGTCCGGGTGGTCGGCGATACCGACGACACCGCACGCACCGATGGCCACGAACCAGCCGATCATGATCGGCCCGAACACCCGGCCCACCGCCGCGGTACCCCGGCGCTGCACCAGGAACAGCAGCACGATGATCACCGCGGTGACGGGCACGACCGTACTGTCCAGCGACGGCTCGACGACCTTGAGCCCCTCGACCGCGGACAGCACCGAGATCGCCGGCGTGATCATGCTGTCACCGAAGAACAGCGACGCGCCGAAGATGCCGAGCCCGGCCAGTACGACGGCGGCTCGCCCACCCCGTTGTGAACTCCAGCGTCGCAGCAACGTGATCAGGGCCATGATGCCGCCCTCGCCCTCGTTGTCGGCGCGCATCGCCAGCAGCACGTAGGTGACGGTGACGATGACCGTCACCGACCAGAAGACCAGCGACACCACCCCGTACACGTTCTGTGTGCTGACCGGCACCGGGTGCGGGTCGCTCGGGTTGAACACGGTCTGGAGGGTGTAGATCGGGCTGGTCCCGATATCACCGAAGACCACGCCGAGAGCACCGATCACCACCGCGAGCCGCACCGTGTCCCGCGCGCTCGCCCGACGGCCCTCCGGCGGCAGAGCCGCGGATGCTGCGTCCGCCGCGCCCCCGTCCCCACGATCCGCCATGGTGATCCTCCTTCTCGCGGACCGCGGTACCGCAGGCCCGGTGCGTCGCAGCGGACACTACCGATGCACCGACGCGATCGCCCGCAGGGGTACGCCGTTTCGTCCCGCACACGGAGGGGGCGGCTTCTCCACACGATCGGTCAAGACAGGATCTCGACGTACCCGTCGCTTCCGTGCACGCGGATCCGCTGCCCGTCCCGGATCAGCCGGGTGGCCCGCTCCACGCCCACGACGGCCGGCAAGCCGTACTCCCGGGCGATCACCGCGCCATGGGTCATCAGCCCGCCCACCTCCGTCACCAGGCCGGCGATCGCGACGAACAGCGGTGACCAGCTGGGATCCGTGAACGTCGTGACCAGGATGTCGCCCGCCTCGAGATCGGCATCCGCCATGTCGAGGATGACGCGGGCCCTCCCCTCGACGGTCCCGACGGAGACCGGGAGCCCGACCAGGGCGTCGGCCGGCACGTCCTCGCGGCGGTACGACCCACTGACCGCCACTCCGTCCGAGGTGAGCACCCGGGGCGGGGTGAGCGAGTGGTACGACCGGAACGCGTCCTTGCGCTCCTGGACGAGCCGGCCGTCCACCTGGCGCGAGCGCACGACCTCGCGCAGTTCCTGGAACGTGAGGTAGAAGACGTCCTCCCTCTCAGGAAGCACACCGGCCCGCACGAGACGCTCGGCCTCCCCCAGCAGGGCCCGCTTGTAGACGAAGTAGCGGCAGATGATGCCGTACTTCGGGTACTCCCGGTATCCGATGAAGGTGCGGACCCGGTCGATCATCCGCTTGGTCTCGCCGGCTTTCCGGTCCCCCTCCGGCAGGGCCCGCAGGCGTGACAGGACGTCCTGTTCCTTCTCGCGCGCCTTGTGCAGACCTTCCTCGAAACGCCGCTCGGCGGCGCCCGGCTGGAAGTTCCTGACGTTGTCGAGGATCACCGGCACGAGCGTGGTGGGGCGCTCGCGCCAACGCGGCCTCGTGATGTCGATCTCGCCTACACACCGCATGCCGTACCGGTCGAGATAGCCCTCGATGGCGTCGCGCGCCTCGGTGCCGCCCGCGAGCTTCGCCAGCTCATCCAGGAAACCCTCGTCCTCGACACCCCGCAGGAACGCCACCACCTCCGGATGCGGGCGGATCACGTCCGCGACGCCGAGCAGCGCCAGACCCATCTCCGACGTGATGTTGTCGGGGGCGGACAGCGTGAGCGTGTCAGCCGCGTTCTTCTCGCCCAGCCACTCCCCCAGATGGTCGTTGAGCCACCACGTGGCCTCCATCCCCGCCATGATCGCCTGGATGTTCAGCGGATCCCCGAGCACCCGCTTGTGCTCCTCGAAGGCCTCCAGCAGGAAGTCGAACAGCGCCGGTCCGCTCTTGGTGCGGATGTCGCGCTCCAGGGCGGCGATGGATGTCCGGCTGCGCTCGATCAGCTCGGTGACGACGGCCGGGTCGGTCTCGATCGGGGCCGGCCCACCGCCGACCGGCGGCCCGCCGGGAACCGTGTCCGGGAGCGACGGGACGAAATCGTCGCCGTCCAGGACGGTCTCCAGCGCGTCCCTGACCAGCGGATCGCCTCTGCCCATGATGTCCAGGAGGCCGGTGCGACTCGCGGGCGAGGCCAGGCGCCGGGTGACGTCGACGAACAGCCTCCCGCCGGCCTCGTGCATCGCCACCATGGCCGTCAGCCGCCACATCGACAGCCCCAGAGGCTTCATGGGGTCGGTCATCATCTGCTGATGGCCCACGGAGACGTAGACGTGATTGTCCTCGTCGACGGATTCGGGAACGGGGAACAGCGTCGTGATCGGCCGACTCTGGACGATCTGGAAGTCCCCGTCGACCAGGCACCATTCGATGTCCTGCGGGCGTCCGAAGTGCGCCTCGATCCGCCGCCCGAGCCGCACGAGCCCCACGGCCTGCGCATCCGTCAGCGCCGGCTGCTCCTGGTGCTGCGCGTCGATCGCCACTTCCCGCGTACCACCGTCCGGCAGGGCCTGCACGGCACGCTGTTTGGCGGCGATCGTCCTGGCGACGACCTCACCGTGCCGCACCTTGAAGACGTCCGGGTTCACCAGGCCGGAGACCAGGGCCTCGCCCAGGCCGAACCCTGCGTCCACGGTCGCGACCTTCCGGTCACCCGTGACGGGGTCGGCCGTGAACAGCACGCCGGACGCATACGGGAAGACCATCCGCTGCACGACCACGGCCATGTGGACCGTGCGGTGATCGATACCGTTGCGCAAGCGGTAGGCCACGGCCCGCTCGGTGAACAGCGAGGCCCAGCACCGGCTGACGTGCCGGAGGATCGTCGACGACCCCACGACGTTCAGATAGGTGTCCTGCTGGCCGGCGAAGGAGGCCGTCGGCAGGTCCTCCGCCGTCGCGCTGGACCGGACGGCGTAGGCAGCCTGCTCGCCGAACCGGGCGAGCGCGCCGGTGATCGCCGCCGTGAGATCGGCCGGGATGCCGATCTCCTCGATGGTCCGACGGATCTGTGCGCTCAGCGCGCCGATCGCCTCCCGGTCGTCGGGGTTCAGGCGCGACAGCTGGTCGAGCGGATCGTCGATCGACGGCGCTTCGGCCAGGATCCGCCGGAAGGCGTCCGTCGTCACGCAGAAGCCGGCCGGTACGCGGATGCCCTCGATCCGCGACAGCTCGCCCAGGTGCGCGCCCTTGCCGCCGACGACCGCGACCCGCGTCTCGTCGACCTCCTGCAGATCCGTCACATAGCGCTCGATCATCGCGACACCTCCGAGGCAGCCGCGTCCCGTCGCACACCGGCGGCCGCGCGAACCACCGGCGCCTCCCACCGTGTCGAACCTCTTGTCACGCACGCCACCGATCCGACGTCACCGCGTCCCTCAGACGTCGCCAACACTCGCACGTCGTGCCCTCATTTCCGCAGGTTGTGGCCTCGGCCGACGATTCTGCGCTGTGACCCGGGCCTTGCCGCAAGCCCCCCAGTACGCTATAAGTTGAGAGTGGCAAGGAGAGTTCTCTCCTTGCCTTCGCTTTTTTCCGGCGCAACAGGCCATCGCCGCCCGCCGGGGTCATGTTCGAGGCTCATGTCGTCCTCGATCCGGCCCGCCCGGTTCATGGTCTGGCTGTCCAAAGCCAACCGGACGTACAGGGCGGCCGAGCGCGCTGAACGCCTCGCGGTCCATCTTCTCCGCCACCACCAGGACCGGCTCGCACGGCTCTTCGGCGGCTCGACCGGCGACCGCACCGCCAAGTTCACCGACGTCCCGTGGCACCGAGGACCCGGAGAAGCACTCATCGGCGAGGACGGTCGCGGCGGTGGACACGCCTACGTAGTACTGCTTGCGGTGCGGATGGTCCGCCGCGTTCACGACGGCACTGGCGGCCACCTCCGGCCGATGGATGGGTGGCCCCGGCTGGGACAGTGTGGACGGCCGTCTCGACCCGGTCCACGAGCGGCTCGTCACCGCCTCCGGTGCGCGGGAGCACTACTCCTCCGGCTTGTCCTGGCGCTTCTTGCCGCCGGGGAGCCGGAGAACTTGGCGTAGCCGACGGCCTCGAACGCGGACATCTCCTCGTGCCGCGACTGCACGAACTTCGGCTGGTCGTCGGAGCGCCCCCAGGCGGCGAGGAGGCCGTTGATGCCGTCGCCGGCGTAGGCGAAGACGTGGTCGACATCCCATTCGCGCAGCCGCTGCAGAACGTAGTCGGACACCTTGATGGACACGGGAGTTCCTCTCATCGCGCTGATCGCCGGCCGCGGAACCAGTGGGTCCCGGCCGCCGCCACAGGTGTGGTTCGTCCAAGGCGAGGGCCAGTGCGCCGGGTGCGGTCCAGGTGAGTGCGGCGTCGCGGGTCTGGATCGTCAGATGTGGCATCCGCGTACCCGATGGCCGGATGCCGACACGAGGGTTTGTCGGAGCGCTCCGAGGACACTCGCGTCTTGCCCCTCGCGCGGCTCTCCGGAGAAGGACATGCCATGGCAGTGCTCGCGGTGCTCATCCCGCCTTTCATGCTCGGCCTGGTGCTCGCCTTGGACAGATACGAGGAACTGCTGCTGCCCGGGACGCACGCCGAGCGCTCCACGCAGGCCGTCGCACCGCCGGAGCCCGCCGCGGAGGAGAGCCCCGCGCCCTCGCCCCGAATCCCCGCCCCGGCGATCGCGGACAGCGCTCCGCGACTCGGCGCGATCAGGTCATCCGCTGACTTCGATTCCCTGGCGGCATGACACAGGCCGGAAACCGAGCGGCCGGCGTCTCGCGCGTGCGCCTCTCCCCTCCGATCAGCCTCTGCTGCGGCCGACCGCATGATCAGGTGATGCACGACGCGCGATGCGGCTTCGCCACTGCGGTCGGACACGCCGTGTCCGGCACAGCCGCCCCCGCACCGCACTGGGCCCCGGCCGGAGTACTCCTCGGCCTCACACCTCGACCCTGCCGGCTCTCGGCCTGGCCACGCTCGCCGTGAATCGTCCGAAGCCGATCGATGAGCGGTCGTGGGCGGCGCCGCTACGACGCCTGCAGTCCGGGCACATCGGTGACTACGTGGCCCGGATGCTGGTGGGCAGGCGCGCCTCCCTCACCCGGCTTGCTCTCGGTAGCGGGGCACGGCCGGACGGCGTGCACTGGAAGGGGCGGCCATGAGTAATAACTCGGGCCGTAGTGAGCACCCGGGGTGTGGGGACACACGTCCCCGTGTTGATTCCGAGGCGAGGAGAACCGTGATGCCGGCAGGTTCCAGCCCCAAGCGGGAGCGGCAGTACGAGCACATCAAGGAAGGAGCGAAGAAGCGGGGCGCCTCCACCGGGCGCGCGAAGGAGATCGCCGCGCGGACGGTCAACAAGGAGCGGGCCCGCTCGGGCGAGGCACAGCAGGCGAGCAAGGCCTCCACCCAGGACAAGAAGTCCGCCTCGCAGCGCGGAGGTGAGCGCTCGCACCGCGGCCCCGTCAGTCCCACCAGGGACCAGCTGTACGAAGAGGCCAGAAAACGCGGCATCCATGGCCGCTCCTCCATGAACAAGCAGCAGTTGCGCAAGGCCCTCGGCCACTGATCCATCACATGGGCCCCGGGCCGACGACCTCGCGACATCGTCACGAAGAAAGGCGCACGATCATGGCTGACAAGCCCCTCAACGGCCACCGCGTCCTGGCGCTCGTCACCAACTACGGAGTCGAGCAGGACGAACTGCTGGTGCCGCTCAGGCGGCTGCGGGAGGAGGGTGCGGACGTCACCGTCGCCGCCGCGACGGCGGACCCGGTCCAGACCCTGGTGGGAGACAAGGACCCCGGCGAAACCGTGGAGCCCGACGCCACCTTCGACGTGGTGGATCCCGGCGACCACCAGCTCCTGCTGCTCCCCGGCGGCACCCTCAACGCCGACCAGCTCCGCCTGGACGACAAGGCCCTCACCATCGTCAAGGCGTTCGCCACCTCGGGCCGCCCGATCGCCGCCATCTGCCACGGCCCCTGGGCCCTGGTGGAAGCCGACGTCGTTCGGGGCAAGACCCTGACGTCCTACGCCTCGCTGCGCACCGACATCCGCAACGCCGGGGCCGCGTCCTGGGTCGACGAACCCGTGGTCAGCGACACCGCGGGCGACTACACCCTGGTCACCTCCCGCACACCCAAGGACCTCGACGTCTTCCTCGACGCGATCTACAAGGCCCTCATCGGGTCCTGATCACCAAGACCCGGGATCGCCCCTCCCAAAGATTGGATCTCTCCATGTTCAAGGCCATCGCCGACGTGCTGCGCTCGATCGGCAGCGCGATCGCCACCGTCGTCACCCTGCCCTTCCGTGCCATCGCCCGACTCTTCGGCGGCGCCTCCGACAGCGCCCACGGCCACCACTGACAACACCGATGCGCGTCAGGCGTCCGCGCCCGTGTCGACGGCGCGGGTGACTCAGCCGTGCAGGGTCGGCCGGTAGACGAGTTCTTGGATGCGGCCGTCGAGGGTCGTGTGCTCGATCAGTTCGAGGTCGAAGTCGGCCGCACCCTGGAAGATCGGGGCCAGCCCGGTCTGACCGGTGATCACGGGGAAGATCGTCACCTGTACGCGGTCGACCAGACCGGCGGCCATCAGCGCCCGGTTCATGGACGGGCTGGCGTGGGAGCGCAGCGGTACCTCGGACTCCTCCTTGAGCCGGGCGACGACGTCGACGGCGCGCCGTTCGCGACGGTCGCGTCCGGCCAGCTCCGACGACCAGTTGATGGCCAGGGCCCGGGTACACCGCGAACAGTTGGCGGACGCGATAACAAGGGCGACGGCCGACTGAAGCGCAGCACCTCCGAAGTGGCGCCCCGTCGCGGCCTTCTCACTCCTGCAGATTCAACTGCCAGGACACCCCGAAGCGGTCGTTCACCCAACCGAACTTGGCGCTGAAGCCGTACGAGCCCAGGGGCATGAGCTCCTGGCCCTTTTCGACGAGGGCGCCATACAGTCGGTCGAGTTCGGCCTCGGTGTCGCACTCGACGAACAGCGACACGGCCGGGGTGAACCCGAAGGCGTGGTTGACGTAGCTGTCGATGCACATGAACCGCTGTCCGGCGAGCGAGAACGTGGCGCGCTCGACCGTGCCCTCGGCACCGGGGCCGTCGCCGCCGTAGCGGGAGATGTCGACGATCTCGGCGTCGTCGAACAGCGACATGTAGAAGGTCAGCGCCTCCTCGGCCCTGCCCTCGAACATCAGGAAAGTGGTGATCTTCTGTGACATCGAGGCCATCGCGCTGTCCTCCGGGTACTGGTGTTCCGTTCCTTGGAGGACAACGCTAGAGCCAGCCTCTGACATCGGCCCGGGACGTCAGCCCGTCGTCGCCTCGGAGCGGCGCGGAAGCTTCCAGTTCGGGCGCGGGAAGTGGCAGGTGTAGCCGTTCGGGTAGCGCTCCAGGTAGTCCTGGTGCTCCGGCTCGGCCTCCCAGAAGTCACCCACCGGCTCGACCTCCGTGACCACCTTGCCCGGCCACAGCCCGCTCGCCTCCACGTCGGCGATCGTGTCCACGGCGGTGCGGTGCTGTGCCTCGTCCGTGTAGTAGATCGCCGAGCGGTAGCTGCGACCGAGGTCGTTGCCCTGGCGGTCCCTCGTGGTCGGGTCGTGGATCTGGAAGAAGAACTCCAGGATGTCCCGGTAGCTCGTGGCGGTGGGATCGAAGAGGATCTCGATCGCCTCGGCGTGGTCGCCGTGATTGCGGTAGGTCGCGTTCGGGGTGTCGCCGCCGGTGTACCCGACCCGGGTGGAGACGACGCCCGGCAGCTTGCGGATCAAGTCCTCCATGCCCCAGAAACAGCCGCCCGCCAGCACGGCTCGTTCGGTTCCCGCTGTCATCAGACACTCCTTCTTGGTCCAACCGGGTTCCGGCACGCATGCGACGTGCCCACCCGTACCTTCGTCGAACGTACAACCAGACCGGATGTACGGGTGTTCCCGTGCGTGGAGGTACCGCACGGCCATGAGGACGAGGGTGCCTCCCGCCGGGTCGGCGTCTACCGTGAGACACGGCCGTGTCGCTGCTCTACCGAGCACTCACCCCACCGTGGAGCCGTGATGGTGCTCGCCGTACTCTTCGCCGTCCTGGGTGCCGTCAGCAATGCGGTGGGGACGGCCTTCCAGCGCAAGGCAGCGTCCACGGTGTCGCGGGGCGGCGGGGTGCACCTGCTGCTCGCTCTCGTACGGCGTCCCGCATGGGCCATCGGTATCGCCGGAGTGACCGGTGCCGCGCTGTTCCAGGCGCTCGCCCTGGTCAACGGTCCGATGGCGCTCGTCCAGCCCCTCTTCATGCTGGAGTTGCCCTTCGCCCTGCTCATCGCGGCGCCGCTGCTGCACCGACGGCTGAGCGCACAGGGATGGTGGGCGGTCGGCGGCGTGGTGGCCGGACTCGCCCTTCTCCTGGCCTCGGCGGCTCCGGCGGGGAGCAGGGAGCAGGCGTCCATGCTGCGCTGGATTCCGGTCCTGGTGCTCACCCTGGGAGCGATGGTCACCGCGGTGCTGCTCGTACGGTCCTCGACCTCGCCGTTGTTCCGTGCCGCCACCCTGGCGACCGGTGCCGCGATCGGCAACGCGCTGACCGCCGCGCTCATGAAGTCGGCCACGAGCCGTCTCGCCGACGCGGGACTGCCGGCCTTCCTCACCACCTGGCAGACCTACGGCTTCGCGCTCACCGGCGTCGCCGCACTCCTGCTGCTGGAGAACTCGCTCCAGGCCGGTCCGCTCGCCGCCTCGCAGCCCGCGCTCACGATCGGCGACGCGGCGGTGAGCCTGGTGCTGGGCGTCGTCCTGTTCGACGAGACGATCCGGACCGGCTGGTGGCTCCTGCCCGAGGCGATCGGCGCGGGCCTGATCCTCTGGGGTGTGGTGCGGCTGACGCGTGTGGTGCCGCACCTCGTCGACATCGTGCGCTGAGTCGCCGTCGACGCGTCAACACACCCTCAGAGTGCACGACTTGAAGGATTTCTGGTTCCGAGGGGTTGTCGAACGTGTGAAGTCATCAGTTAAATCAAGTCTTGAACTAAGCCATGGGCCGCCTTTATCCATTTATGGATCGACATGGCACCGCGTTGGCCAGGGGCGGTCCTTCACCTCATTTCCAGAGGCACCTCACCCGCAGAGGAACATGGCATGAGACTCAGATCCTTGGGTGTCGCGCTCGCCGCAACGGCAGCGTTGATCACCCTGCCCACGATCCAGCCACCGACGGCCTCGGCCGCCGACACCAACCTGTCCCAGGGCAGGACCGCGACGTCCTCTTCTACCGAGAACGCCGGCACGCCCGCGGCCGGCGCGGTCGACGGCGACACCGGGACGCGGTGGTCCTCCGCCGCGACCGACGACCAGTGGTTGCAGGTCGACCTCGGGGCCTCCGCCACCATCAGCCAGGTCGTGGTCAACTGGGAGACGGCCTACGGCAAGGACTACAAGGTCCAGGTCTCCTCCGACGGCAGCACCTGGACCGACCTGCAGTCCGTCAACGGCGGGGACGGCGGCCTCGACACGCTCGCCGTCTCCGGTCAGGGCCGGTACGTGCGGCTGCAGGGTGTCCACCGGGCGACCCAATGGGGTTACTCCGTCTGGGAGTTCCAGGTGTTCGGCACCACCGGCACGACCGAGCCCGGCACCTGCACAACCACCAACTCCGCCCAGGGCAAGGCCGCTTCCGCCTCCTCGACGGAGAACGCCGGCACCCCGGCGTCCGCCGCGTTCGACGGCGACGACTCCACCCGCTGGTCCAGCCAGGCCTCGGACCCCCAGTGGCTGCGCGTCGACCTGGGCTCGGTCCAGGACCTCTGCAAGGTCGACCTGAACTGGGAAGCCGCGTACGCCAGGGACTTCCAGATCCAGGCCTCCACCGACGGCCAGAGCTGGAACACGCTCAAGACCGTGACCGGCGCGACCGGCGGACGGGCCTCCTACGACCTCAGCGGTTCGGGTCGCTACGTCCGGGTCCTGGGGACCGCGCGCGCGACCGGCTACGGATACTCGCTCTGGGAGTTCGCCGTCCACACCGGATCCGATGGCACTCCCCCGGTCGAGGGCGGCGGTGACCTGGGCCCGAACGTGATCGTCGTGGACCCCTCCACGCCCAACCTGCAAGCCAAGTTCGACCAGGTCTTCGCGCAGCAGGAGTCGGCGCAGTTCGGTTCCGGGCGCTACCAGTTCCTCCTCAAGCCGGGCACCTACAACGGCATCAACGCCCAACTCGGCTTCTACACCTCGATCTCGGGGCTCGGGCTGAACCCCGACGACACCCAGATCAACGGCGACATCACCGTGGACGCGGGCTGGTTCAACGGCAACGCGACGCAGAACTTCTGGCGCTCGGCGGAGAACCTCGCGATCACGCCGTCCAACGGCACCGACCGCTGGGCGGTCGCCCAGGCCGCGCCGTTCCGCCGTATCCACGTCAAGGGCGGCCTCAACCTCGCGCCCAACGGCTACGGTTGGGCCTCCGGCGGATACATCGCCGACTCGAAGATCGACGGTACGGTCGGTCCGTACTCGCAGCAGCAGTGGTACACCCGTGACAGTTCGGTGGGCGGCTGGACCAACGGCGTGTGGAACATGACGTTCACGGGTGTCGAGGGAGCGCCGGCCACCAACTTCGACACCGGCCCGTACACCACGCTGGACACCACCCCGACCTCCCGCGAGAAGCCGTTCCTCTACCTCGACGGCAACGACTACAAGGTCTTCGTGCCCGGCAAGCGCACCAACGCCCGCGGGGTGTCCTGGCCCGCCAACGCCGGCGGGACCTCGCTCCCGCTCAGCCAGTTCTACGTCGTCAAGCCCGGCGCGACGGCCGCCAGCATCAACACCGCGCTGGCGCAGGGTCTGAATCTGCTGTTCACGCCCGGCGTGTACCACCTCGACCAGACGATCAACGTCACGCGCGCCGACACGGTGGTGCTCGGCCTGGGCCTGGCCACGCTCGTGCCCGACGGGGGCGTGGACGCCGTACACGTGGCGGATGTCGACGGCGTCCGGCTCGCCGGATTCCTCATCGACGCCGGTGCCACCAACTCCGACACGCTGCTGCAGATCGGCCCCGCCGGTGCCGGTGCCGACCACTCCGCCGACCCGACCACGATGCAGGACGTGTTCGTCCGGATCGGTGGTGCCGGTCCCGGGCTGGCCACGAACTCGGTGGTCGTGAACAGTGACGACGTCGTCATCGACCACACCTGGATCTGGCGCGCCGATCACGGCGACGGCGTCGGCTGGGACACCAACCGGGCCGACTACGGCCTCAAGGTCAACGGCGACGACGTCCTCGCCACCGGTCTGTTCGTGGAGCACTTCAACAAGTACGACGTGCTCTGGAGCGGCGAGCGCGGCCGCACGATCTTCTTCCAGAACGAGAAGGCCTACGACGCGCCGAACGCCGCCGCCATCACCCATGACGGGATCGTCGGCTACGCCGCCTACAAGGTCGCCGACACGGTGAACGAACACGAGGCCTGGGGTCTGGGCAGCTACTGCAACTACACGTCCGACCCCTCCATCGTGCAGCGCCACGGCTTCCAGGTGCCCGTCAAGAGCGGGGTCAAGTTGCACGACGTACTGGTCATCTCCCTTGGTGGCAAGGGCCAGTACGCGCACGTCGTCAACGACACCGGGGCGCCGACCTCCGGCACCGACACCGTCCCCTCCAAGATCACGCAGTTCCCGTGATCCGGGGAGGTTGATCCGAGGAGGGTGATCCGCCGAACCGGATGAGACCTGCTGCGGGCCGCCAGTTCCTTGCGGCCCGCAGCACCGGCAGGCGTCAGAAGGCGGACAGCGTCAGGGTGAAACCGGTCGGGGCCGTGTCCTGGACGTAGGAGGCGAAGTCCGCCACGTCGTCGAAGGCGAAGCCGTAGGCCTTCCCGTCCTCGGTCGCCGCGTGGATCGCCTTCGCGTAATGGTTGGTCAGGTCGCCCTGGTAGAAGGCGGCGGGGTCGGTGGTCGGTTGGGCGGTGCTGCTGAGCAGTGTCGAGCGGTTGAAGCCCGCGCCCAGGACCGCGGCGACCGGGCCGGTGGTGCCGTCGTTGGGTGCGGCGAGATTGCCGTCGCAGAAGAGGACGTCACGGGTGGTGGGCCTGGCGAAGGACACCGAGGCCGGACCGTCGAAGGTGAGGCGTTCGCCGCGCACCCGGCCGGTGAACGTACCCGCGTTGGTGGTGACCTTGAGATCCTTGCCCGTGTACGTGCTCCACACCTCGTCGATGTAGGGCGCGAAGTAGTCCTTGCCGAAGATGCCGGCGTCCAGGCCGTGGCCGGGAGCGATGATGCGGGTGTCGTCCACGATCAGCGGAGCGAACTCCTCGACCTGTTTGACGGCGGCGAAGGCGGCGGAACGGCCGCCCGCGCGCAGGGTGCCTGTCGTCTGGTCCTTGGCACCGGTGAGCCGGATGGCCAACGGCACACTGAACATGTCGACCATGGTGGTGTTGCAGAACATGCCGTCCGCGTTGTGCGTGAATTCCGCGCAGTCGTGCAGCACGCCGTAGTTGGGGTCCGACTCGACCCAACCGGCCGGGTACTGCAGGGCCGCGGCTCCGTTGCCGTCCGTCACGGCCTTGAATTTGAGCTTCTGGCCCAGTGCCACATAGATCCGGCCCGACATGTACGGCAGGGACAGCGTGGTCGCGCCGCTGCCCGCGAGCGGGATCGCGTAGTCGGTGAAGCCGTCGGCGCCGTTGTCGGAGACCGCGATGGGGACGGCGTCGCCCCCGGGAGTGAGCCGAACCTGCTTGCCGTCCAGATTGCCCACGACGTACAGGTGCACGGAGGCGTTGTCGAACGAACCGCTGTTGTTGACGACGGTCATGGGCAGCGGGCCCGCCGCGGCGGTGGTCTTGCCCGCCGGCTGATCGGCGAGCGCGTAGGGGGCGATGGCGCCAAGGGCCGGAGCCGCTACGGCCGCGCCCCCGAGGGCGAACATCATCTTGCGGCGGGTCAGGTTGCGAGGGTGACGGGGTGCCATGACGTGAACTCACCTTGTCTGTGGGGGACGTTCAGGTGGAGCCGTGCCGGCGCACCGCCAGGGTGTGGTCGCGCGGGGACCTGAGAGCGCTCTCATCTGTACGGCGTGCGCTGCCGACGGGCCCCGACGATACGCACGATCGTTGCTCCCGCCAACCGGAGTGCGAAGTCGCCAAATTCCGCTGACCTGCGGCTACTTGAGGAACGGACGGAAGTCCACGAATACATAAGGCGCGTTTAACACGCGCTTAAGCACCGCCGGTCCGGCGCCCGTCGGACGCCGGACCGGTGATCGGTGAGGTGACGGGGGTCAGATCCACCCCCGTCGTGCCGCCTCCGCTCCCGCCTGGAAACGGCTGCGGGCGTTCATCCGGGTGGCCAGGGCCGCGTTCATCCGGCGGACCGTGCGCAGCGAGATGCCGAGGAGTCGGGCGGCGGTCGCGTCGGTGTGGCCCTTGGCCTGCAGGGCCAGGAGTTCGTCCTCCTGCGCGGTCAGGCCGTTGGTGTCGCGTGGGGGTTCGGGGCCGACCGGCGTGGCCGAGGTCCAGAGGCTCTCGAAGAGGGAGCGGGCCACCGCGACGGCGCCCGCGCTGCGCAGTTCCAGGGCGCCGGCCCGGCCGTCGTCGGGGTCGAGGGGGACGACGGCGACTTCGTTGTCGACGACGACCATGGTGATTGGGAGGGTGGGCAACGTGCGGCTCTGGGCGCCCAGTTCGCCGAGCCAGTTGACGTAGCGAAGGGTGTTGGGGTCGTTGCGGAAGCTGGCCTGGTAGAGGCTGCGGACGCGGACGCCTCGCTCCAGGGTTTGGCGGCCGAGGCGGCGGCTGGTGGCGAGGGTGTCCGGCGTCCGGGCGGCTCCCGGCAGGACGGACAGGCACTCAACGCGGGCCAACTCGGCCAGTTCGACCAGGCGTTCACGGACCGCGTCGACGCCCTCCAAGCGTCTGATGACGTCGAATCTGCGGCCCTTTTCCTGTGCGCCGCCCACGGCGAGCGTGGAGACGATCTCGCGTGCGGCCTCCAATTGCCGTTGTTCTTTGACCAGTTCGGCCTCTCGGTGTGAGAGGAAGTACGGCAGGCCGGCCGCCGGATCGACGGCATGGAAGACCGGGCCCGCGTGTTCGGAGTCGGTGTCGTGGTGGCTGTCGAGCAGGCAGAGCTCCGCCAACCGGTCGAGTGCGGCGCGTACTTGTTGTTCGTCCTGACCCAGACGGGTGACGATCTCGTGCAGTCTCAGCCCCGGCTCCTCCAGAACGAGCCGGAAGACCAGCTCCGTCCGCGCATCAAGTCCCAGCACCTGTAACATTTCTGGCTCCCCCGCCATCGTCCACTGTTGCGTACCGGGGCAGGGCCCCGGGCGATGCCAGGCGCGAGTGTATGGCGACACCCAGTTACAGGTCTAGACCAAGCTTTTCCAGGTGGAGAGGACTGTTCCCGCCCGCCGGGGCGGAGATCAGCAGGTCGTCGGGGTGTTCGACGTATCGAACCGGGCTCACGGCGACGCTGGCCACAAGGGGACTGTCCGCCCCCTGCCACCGCGTCGCCGACCTGGGTGGGAACGGCCTCTCGGCACCGCTCGCGCATGGCAGTCCCCTGCCTCGCACCTTGCGGCCACCGGGAAACGTAGCGGCGCGGCAGTCCGTACCAGCAGGCTCATGCACTGCTGAGGGCACATGCGGCCCTTGCGCACACCCCGTCCCACACCGTTCTCGCGAGGAGATCTCCATGCGCAGGTTCTGTCGCCCGACCTTCCGCCTCTCCCGGACGGGCGCGGCGGGCGTGACTGCGTCGATCGCGCCGGGCGGCTGCCCGGACGGGTTCTCGCGGGCGTGACCGGGATACAGGGGGGCCGACTCCGTGCGCCTCGTCACCGCGCTGCTCGTTCCGCTCGACCCGGCGCAGCCGGATGCCTGGCCTCCCGAGGAAGTCGTGCTGTGGCTGCGTTCGGCGTGCGAGGACAGCCGGCTTCCGGGGCCGCGCCCTGCGCATCTGTACGCCGTGGTGTGCCGGCGGGGTTCGGTGCACGCCGCGCTCTTCATCGAGAGCCGCGATCCTCTGCACGCCGAACTCACGGCCCTGGACTTCCTCCTCGCCTCTCTCACCACCAAGCCCGGCCCGCGGGGCTGGTGCCTGTCGGCCCTCGGGCTTCCGGATCTGCGCTCACTGCCCCGACGGAAAGGACCTGACCCGCCATGCCACGGGTACGCCCCACCGTGTCGGTGATCATCCCGAACTACAACTACGAGAAGACGCTTCGGGCCTGTCTGGAGTCCGTGTACGCACAGACCCTCGCGCCCCTGGACGTCGTGGTCGTCGACGACGCCAGCACCGACGGCTCCCGGGAGGTGGCCCGCGAGTTCCCCTGCGTGCTCGTGGCCCGCCCGGACAACGGCGGGGTGTCGGCGGCGCGCAATCTCGGCGTCTCGACCGCGCGGGGCGAGATCCTCTTCTTCCTCGACTCCGACATCGCCCTGGAGCCCGACGCGATCGAGAACGCCGTCGATCTGCTGCTCAGCGATCCGGAGACGGGGTGTGTGCACGGGATCGTGTCTCCCGAGCCGCTCTTCGACGACGGCCCCGTGGAGGTGTACCACTGCCTGCACGCGCACTTCTGGCGCCGTCGCAGCGCCGGTCTCGTCGGTACCGCCTTCTTCGCCATGGCCGCGATCGAGCGTCGGGTGTTCGAGGAGGTCGGGCCCTTCGACGAGAATCTCCGGGACTCGGAGGACGTCGAGTACAGCGACCGGCTGGCCGTCGCCCACCGCATCCGCCTCACGGAGACGGTGGCGGGCCGTCATGACGACGTGGACCGGTTCCTGCCGATGCTCACCGAGCAGTACCGGCGTTCCCAACTCCTCATCCCCGTGGCCGCGGTGGAGCGCCGTCGCGGCGGCGGACTGCGCGCGAACCCCACCCGCGGTGTCCTGGCGGCGGCGCTGGTTCCCGCCACCCTGCCGCTGGCGTTCGTCAGTCTGTGGCTGCTGGCGGTGCCACTGGCCTGTGCGTTGGCCTTCGCCGTGGCCGATCCGGGACTGTCGCGGTTCGTGGCCCGCCGCAAGGGCGCCGCGTTCCTGGTGTGGTTCACCGGCGTGCACTTCGCCGTGCATCTGGCCCTGGTGCTCGGCGCGTTGCACGGCGGTGTGCGCTGGGTCATCGACCCCGGCTTCGGTCCGTCCGTGCGCGGCCGGGGCCGTGCCGCGACGGCGATCCCGTCGTGACCGGCACCGAGCAGGACAAGCCTGCCGCCTCGGTACCGGACCCCGGTGCGCGTCCGTCCTGGCGCTCGCGTCTGCTGCGTATCGGCGTCGCCGTCGCGTTGATCGCGGCCACCGTCTTCGCCGTCGGGGGTTCGGTGCGCGGGGCCGGTACCGAGGTGTCACAGGCTGCGGGGCGTCCCGGTGGTGTGCTGCTGCTCGGTGCCGCGTTGGTGGCGAACGCCGCCGGTCTGGGCCTGTCGATGCTGTCGTGGCGCGTGCTGCTCTCCGACGGCGGACGCCGGATCCGGGCGGCCGACGCGGCGCGGATCTTCTTCATCGGGGTCATCAGCAAGTTCGTGCCGGGCCGGGTCTGGGGTGTCCTCGCGCATGTCCAACTCGGCAAGGCCGTCGGGATCGCCCCCGAGCAGATGATCGCCGCCTTCGGGCTCGGTCTCGTCATCGGAACGAGCACAGGAGCCGCCTTCGGTCTGCTGGTCGCGCCGGCCGTGCTGGGTGCCCAGGCCTGGGTGCTGGCGCCGTTGATCCTGCTGGCGGCGGCCGCCGTCGCACGTCCCGGCTGGGTCAACGCCCTGGTGTCCCTGACCATGCGGCTGGCCCGACGCCCCGCGTCGGCCGTGCAGGGCTCGCTCCGGACCGTGCGCGCCTCGATCGGCTGGGCCGGTGTGTCCTGGGTGGTCTCAGGTCTCCATCTGTGGGCCATCGCCGTGCTGTTCGGGGCTCCGCCGCTGTCCTCCCTGCCCGTGTGCGTCGGCGGTTTCGCCCTCGCCACGGTCGCCGGGAGTCTCGCCTTCGTCCTGCCCGACGGCTGGGGAGCGCGCGAGCTGGTCCTGCTCGCGCTGCTCAGCCCGGTCCTGCCGCTGCCCGCCGCCACCGCGGCGGCGATCACCAGCCGAGTGGTCTGCGTGCTGAGCGAGGTGGCCGCCACCGGCGGCGCACTGCTCTGGGCGCGCGCCGCCGGCCCCCTGCGATCCACCCGAACCGCGCTTCAGGAAGGAACCGCATGACTTCCGACGGACGCCTGCTCACCGTCGACGACTGCGAAGAGATGTCGGTGCGTCAGGTCCACGATCTGTATCGCGCCCACATCAACAAGAGCCAGGTGGCGTTGATGACCTCGTTCGGCTTCGGCCGCGAACTGGTCGACCATGCCGAGGGCTCGTGGATCCACACCCGCGACGGGCGCCGCATCCTGGACTTCACCGGCGGGGTGGGCGTGCTCAGCCACGGCCACAACCATCCCCGTATCCTCGCGGCGCGCCAACGCTTCCAGGAGCAGCGCAGGATGGAGGTCCACAAGACCTACTTCTCGCCGTACGTCGCCGCGCTCGGCCACAATCTCGCCCAACTCCTGCCCGGCGACCTGAACATGTCGTTCCTGCCGAACTCGGGTGCCGAGGCGGTCGAGGGCGCCGTGAAGCTGGCGTACAAGTACCACCGGGGCCGCCGCCAGCAGATCCTGCACGCCGACATCAGCTTCCACGGCAAGCTGCTCGGCTCCGGCAGCCTGACCGGCAGTGCGCAGAACAGCTTCGCCTTCCCCGGCATCCCCGGGGTGTCGTCGTTCCGCTACGGCGATCTGGACTCCGTACGCGCCGCTGTCGACGCGACGCGTGATGCCAAGGGCGGCTGCGACACGTACGCCATCCTCATCGAGCCCTTCTCCGCCTCGACCATGACCGAGTGCTCCGAGGAATTCCTGCGCGGGCTGCGGGAGTTGTGCACCGCCGAGGACATCGTGCTGATCTTCGACGAGATCTACACCGGCTGGGGCAAGACCGGCACGCTCTTCCACTTCATGCGCTATCCGGGTCTTGTGCCGGACGTGGTGACCACATCCAAGTCGTTCGGCGGCGGCAAGTCGTCGATCTCCGCGTTCGTGGCGCGCGAGCCCGTCTTCCGGGCCGCGTACGACAGCCTCGGCGACGCCATGCTCCAGTCGACCAGCACCACGTACTACGGATTCGGCGAGGAGACCGCGACGGCCATCGAGGCCGTCAACATCGCCGTCGAGGACGACTATCCGGGCCGGGCCCGTGCCATCGAGCGCGTCCTCGCGCCGGGGCTGGCGCGTCTTCGCAAGCAGTACCCGGACGTCATCGCCGACGTCCGCGGGGCCGGCGCCCTGTACGGGATCTTCCTCGACGGCGGCCCCCGGCTCCTGGACCTCGCCGCGAAGCTCGCACCCGGTGGCCTGGCGCGCGATCCCCTGCTGCGTACCAAGGTCATCACCTGTGCGGTCGTCAACGCGATGTACCACGACCACGACGTGTACATGTACTACACGCTCAACGGCCGCAGTCCCCTGGTCGCGGCGCCCTCGCTCGTCGCGAGTGCCGAAGAGGTCGAGATCTTCCTCGACGCCCTGGACAAGACGCTGGCCAAGGGCATGAACCGGCTGCTCGGCGCCTTCTTCAAGGACAAGGCGGTGTCCCGATGGGCGGCCTGACCATCGCGGTGACCGGCGCGGCCGGCATGCTCGGCTCGCATCTGGTGGCCCGGCTCGCCGAGGACGGCCACGACGTCGTGGGCATCGACGTGAGCGAGGACGCGCGGTCGCCGCAGGGGGTGCGTCACGTCGTCGCCGACATCCGTGACGGCGCGTCCCTCGACCGGGCCTTCGACGGCGTGGACGCGCTCGTCCACTGCGCGGCGGCGCTGCCCAGCTATCCCGCCGACCAGATCCGCTCGGTGACGGTCGACGGCACCCGCAGTGTCCTGTCCGCCGCGCACCGGGCCCGTGTCGACCGTGTCGTGCACATCTCCTCGACGGCCGTCTACGGACTCCCCCGGCAGGTGCCGACGCCCGAGGAGCATCCGCGGCAACCGGTGGACCCGTACAGCAGGGCCAAGGCCGAGGCGGAGGAGGTCTGCGAGGAGTTCCGCGGTCGCGGCATGTGCCTGTCGGTGCTCCGCCCCAAGACGTTCCTGGGCCCCGGGCGGATGGGCCTGTTCTCGATGCTCTTCGAATGGGCCGAGGAGGGGCGCAACTTCCCCGTCCTGGGCAAGGGCGACGTACGCATCCAGATGTTCGGCATGGACGATCTCGTGGACGCCGTGGTGCTGGCCCTGCACGCCGACCCCGAGACCGCCAACGACGTCTACAACCTGGGAGCGGCACAATTCGGCACACTGCGCGAGGACTTCCAGGCCGTGCTCGACGCGGCGGGACACGGCCGACGAGTCGTCCCCCTGCCCTCCAGACCCGCCCTGACCATGCTGCGGCTGTTGGAACGCGGGCACCTGTCACCGGTCTACGGGCGGCTGCTCTTCAAGCTCCTGGACGACTCCTACGTCGACATCAGCCGCGCCCAGGAGCGCCTCGGCTTCAAGCCCGAGCAGTCCAACCAGGACGCCATCCTGCGCACGTACGCCTGGTGGCGCACCCAGCGGCGGGCCGGTGGACACACCCCCGGCAAGGGCCGGACGAGCCGGGAGCCATGGCGCCAGGGAGCACTGAGCCTCGCCAAGGTGTTCTTCTGAGACCCTCTGGAGCCCATGCCGTGGACACCACGCAGTCCTCACCCGCGCCCGCGCGCGTGGTGGCAGTCCCACCCGCACCGCCCGATCCGCCGGATGCTCCTGTTCACGCCGAGGCACCCGCCCGTCACCGTCCTTACCTGCTCGACCTGTTCGCACTGCTGCGCCCGCACCAGTGGGTGAAGAACCTGGCCGTGGTGCCACTCGCCCTGCTCGACGCGCGGCCCTGGTCGGGTGCCGCGCTGCTGCGCACCGGTTGGGCCGTGGTCGGCTTCACCCTGGCCTCGGCGCTCGTCTACGTCGTCAACGACCTGGCCGACCGCGAGCGGGACCGGCTGCACCCGGTCAAGCGCCGGCGTCCGATCGCCTCCGGCCGGGTCTCCGTCGCGGCCGCGGCCGCACTGGCCGGTGGGCTGGCGCTGTCGCTGCTCGGCTGGGCGCTCGTCGGGCCCGCCTGGCGGTGGTGGCCCGCCGCCGTCTATCTGGTGATCAGCTTCGCCTACGCCCGCGGGCTCAAGCATGTGCCGCTGGTGGACGCGTTCATCGTCGCCACCGGTTTCGTGCTGCGGCTCGCGCAGGGTGCGCTGGCCCTGGGCAGCGGGGTCTCCGCGTGGCTCGCGCTGTGCGTCTTCTGCCTCTGCCTGATGCTGTCGCTCGGCAAGCGCCGGCACGAGCTGGGCGCGGCCGGTCTCGCCCACCGTCCCGCCCTTCGCGGTTACACCCGCGCGTTCCTCGACCATCTCGTCGTGCTGGTGGCCGTCCTGACAGCGATGTCGTACGTCTGCTATCTGCGTGACGACGCCACCTTCGCGTCCAAGGCGCCGCTGGTGATGCTGCTGTCGGCCCCCTGTGCCGTGTTCGGTCTGGCCCGCTATCTGCAGGTGCTGCTCGTCGAGGACGGCGGCGCCGAACCCGTCCGCGTCCTGCTGCGCGACCGCGCCACCGTCGTCAACGCGCTCGTGTGGGGCGTACTCGTCGCCGTCGCCCTGCTCCTGTCCCACCACCCGCTCTGAGCTCCTGTCCCTCCACCTGCTCTCCGATTCTTCCGACCGCTCGAAGGTGCGGCTCTGCCCATGTCACAGAACAAGCCCCTTGTCTCCGTCGTCATCCCCAACTACAACTACGGCCGGGCACTGGAACTCTGCCTGCGCGCGGCCCTTGCCCAGACGTACGAGCCCTTGGAGATCCTGCTGGTCGACGACTGCAGCACCGACGACTCGGTGGCCGTCGCCGAGGCGTGCGGGGTGCGGGTGATCAGTACCGGCGTCAACAGTGGAGTGGCCACCACCCGCAACACCGGGGCCGCCCATGCCCGGGGCGAGATCATCGTGTTCTGCGATTCCGACGTCGCCATGGAGCCCGACGCCGTCGCCAACGCCGTCGCCCTGCTCGACTCGAATCCGCGCATCGGCGCGGTGTGCGGCACCTACGACGCCGAGCCCCTCATCCGCGACAGCCTGATCGAGGAGTACCGCTGCCTCCATCAGTACTACTGGCTGGCCGAGACGGAGGGCCGCATCGGCACCGTGCACACCGCGATCCTCGCCATGCCGGCCCAGGTCTTCGCCGAGATCGGCCCGTTCAATCCCCGGCTGCGGCACACGGAGGACGGCGACTACGCCGCCCGGCTCTGCCCGCACTACGAGGTCCACAGTTCCACCATCGTGCGCGGCCGGCACGATCACGACGACACCTGGCGGGTGGTGCTGCGCAAGGTGTTCCACCGCACCCGGCTGCACATCCCGCTCTATCTGCGCCGCGGCGACCTGCCGGGCGGCATCGCCACCGGCCCGCGCGCGAGCGCAAGCGTGGCCGCGCTGCTGACGCTCGCCACCTTGCCGCTCGCGGCCCTGTCTTCCCTGTGGCTGCTGCTGTCCGCGGTCCTGCTGGGCTTCTCGGTCCTCGCGGACACGGCCCTGTACCGCTTCGTCCTGCGCCGCCGCGGCCCGCTGTTCACCGGGTACTTCATGTTCGCCCACTTCGTCGTCAACGCGGTCATCGCGGCCGGGGCGGGGGCGGGCATCCTGCAGTGCCTGGCATCGCAGCGCTTCCGGCGACTGTACGAGCCTGCGGGGCGCGGCGACGCGGTGCAGGCCCCGGCATGACCCGAGCCCCGGTGCCCGAGACCCTGACGGACGACGCCGCCGAGAGTCCACCGGAAGCCAGTCTCAACGCCCCTTCGAAGAGGCGGAGTTGGCCGGGCACGGTCCTGCTCGTCGTCGCCGTGCTCTGGACTCTGTTCGTCGCCGGCCGTGCCGTGTTCAGCGGGCGGTGGTGGCTGTGGAACGGTGTGGGTCTCGCCCCGCCGCTCGCCTGTCTGCTGGTCCCCGTCGTCCTGCTCGTGCCCGCCGCCCTGGCCCGGCGACGCCTGCTCACCGTAGGCGTGGTCCTCACGTCGCTGCTGCTGGGCTCCTGGCAGGCGGGCCTGCACCCCGGCGCCCTGTTCCGCGGGGAGGGAAAGGTCCCGCCCGGTGCGCTGAAGGTGGTCAGTTGGGACACCTTCTTCTGGGACCAGGACAGCGACAAGGACGACTTCTACGCGTATCTCAAGTCCCGTGCCGCGGACGTCTACTTGCTTCAGGAGTACGAGAACGCCCGCGACGGCCGGCCCGTCCCCATCGACGAACTCGCCCGCATCAAGGCGGAGTTCCCGGGATACCACGTGGCGACGCGGGGCGAGTTCCTCACGCTCTCGCGCTACCCCATCGTCCGGACGAAGGCCCTGCGTCCCAGCGATCTGGCCAAGCCCGACACCGACTGGGCGGACTACTGGAACATCCGCGTCCTGCGCACGGATGTCAGGGTCGACGGACGCGTCCTGTCCCTCTACAACACCCACCTGCCCGACCTGTTGAACGTCGACCGCAACCCGCTCACGGCGTCCTACTACCGGTCCGTGCACCAGTTGTCCGACCGCCGCGACGCCCATTTCCGGTCGCTGCGTGCGGACTTGAAGGCCAACCGGAACCCGGTGGTGCTCGCCGGTGACCTCAATGTGCTGCCCGGCACCGGGGACCTGCGCTGGTTCGACGGGCTGCGCGACGCGGCCGAGAAGGGCGACTCGGTGTACCCGGCGACCTTTCCGGTGCGCGGCCCCGCGCTGTGGCGGCTCGACTGGGCGTTCGTGTCGCCCTCTCTGCGCCTGCACCGCCAGTCCCTGCTGGATCCGCCCGCAGCCCTGTCCACGCATCGGCTGATCGATCTGCGCCTCTCCCTGCCCGCCTCCGGGGACCCTGCCCCGACCACCGACAAGGACCGTTCATGACCAGGCGCACCGCACGGTCGCCGCGCTTCGACGTGACGATCGTCCTCACCTACTACCTCCCCTATACGAGCGGTCTGACCGAGGTGGCCCGTACGGTCGCCGAAGGGCTGGCCGCGCGCGGCCGACGGGTCGCGGTGGTCGCCACCCGGCACGACCGTAATCATCCGGCGCGGGAGACGGTCAACGGCGTCGAGGTGTTCCGCACACCGGTATTGGCCCGGGTCGGACGCGGCACCATCAGTCCGGGGTTCGCGCCGCTGGCCGGGCGCGTCGCCCGTGGATCGGGGGCGGTCCAGATCCATCTGCCGATGCTGGAGGCGGGTCTGGTCGCACGGCTGGCGGGCGCCACACCCGTCGTCTGCACGCACCACGACGACGTGTGGTTGCCGGAGAGTGCGCTGGCCGCCCTTCAAGTACCGGTGGTGGACGCGTCGGTCGGTGCCGCCCTGCGCCGTTCGTCGGCCGTCGTCGTCAACAACCTTGATCACGCGGAGCATTCACGCCACTTCCACCTCATGCGGCAGCGCCGGCTGCTGGCCATCGCCCCGCCCTGCCGGGAGCGCGAGCCCGCCCCGGCCACCTTCCGGGAGACCGACGGCCCTCACATCGGCTTCCTTGGCCGGATCGCTCCGGAGAAGGGCCTGCACCATCTGGTCGACGCCTTCCGCCGGTTGACCGATCCCGAGGCGCGGCTGATGATCGCGGGTGACTACTCCAAGGTGGCGGGAGGCAGCGTGGTCGGCGCTCTGCGCGAGCGGGCCGGGGACGACGCCCGGATCCGGTTCACCGGGTTCCTCAGTGAGCCCCAAGTCGCCGAGTTCTACTCGTCGTTGGACGCCTTCGCGCTGTCGTCCGTCGCCGAGGAGTCCTTCGGCATCTCCCAGACAGAGGCCATGATGATGGGCGTACCGTCCGTCGCCAGCGACGCGCCCGGCATGCGGGTGCCCGTCTCCGACACCGGATTCGGGCGGCTCTTCCCGACCGGTGACGCCGCCGCCCTGGCGGACGCGTTGAGGGAGGTCGTCGCGTACTCGCCGGAGCGCCGTGCCGAGGGGATGCGTGCGGCGCGGGCCCGTTACGGCACGGAGAGCTGTGTCGACGCGTACGACGGGTTGTTCCAGGAGTTGCGCGCCTCACGAAAGGTTCCGGTGTGAGCGGAGACCTCGTGCGGTGGGCGACGGTGGCGTGGGCCGTGTTCCTCGGCGCGCACCTGGTGCTCAACGGGCGTTGGTGGGCTTGGCTGTTGCCGTCGTTGCTGCCGCCGCCGCTGTTCGTCCTGGTGCCCGGCGTGCTGGCCGGCGCGGCCTGGGCGACCGGCGATCTCGTCGCGGCCGTGGTGTCGGGCGTCGCGCTCCTGTTGGGCGCGCGGCAGGCCGGGCTGCATCCGAGCGCGCTGGTGCGACGGCCGCGCCGGACATCCGAGGACACCGCGGTGAAGGTCGTGTCGTGGAACACCCAGCACTGGTGCCAGGCCAAGGAGGCAGACCCGTTCTACGCCTTCCTGCACGAGCTCGACGCGGACGTCTATCTGCTGCAGGAGTACCACCACGACGTCTTCGACGGCACCTACCGCCTCATCGACGACGAAGCGCGGCTGCGCGCCGAGTTCCCCGAGCACGAGGTGGTCATCGCCCGGGGACTGGTCACCCTTTCCCGACTGCCGGTGGCGGCGACAGTGGAGACGGTGGCGCGGCGGGTGCTGCGCGTGGACCTGCGGCTGCCGGACGGTCCGGACCGGGTGCTGTCCACCTTCAACGTCCACATCCCCGTGCAGCTGCGCCTCGTGAGTCCGCTGCGCGCCGGCTTCTACCGCGCCGTCCGGGACCGGGCGGGAGACCGGGCGCGCGAGTACGCCGGACTGCGGCGCGACATCGCCGACTGCCCCAACCCCGCTGTGATCGCAGGGGACTTCAACACCACACCCGCCGTAGGTGACGTACGGCACATCACCGCCCTCGGGGTCGACGCCGTCCCGCTGGCGGGAAGGATCTACCCCGTCTCGTGGCAGGCCCGTGCGGGCATGCGCTGGTGGCGCCTCGACTGGGTGCTCAGCACCGCGGGAGCACAGGTGCACAGCTATCGATTCCGCGATCCGCGCGGACTGTCCGACCACTGCGTCCAGGAGGTGTCCGTCTCGCTCGCCGACCCGGACGCCCTGGCGTCCCCCACCGTCCGACACGACCGAGAGGCACCGCACGATGCGCTACCGCTATCTGGGAAGCACCGGCCTGAGGGTCAGTGAGCTCTGCCTCGGAGCCATGACCTTCGGTCGCGAGACCGACGAAGCCACCAGTCACGCCATGCTCGACCGTTTTGTCGACGCGGGCGGCAACTTCGTCGACACCGCCGACATCTACTCCGCGGGCACCTCGGAGGAGATCACCGGACGCTGGCTGAAGCGGCGGCGCCGCGAGGACGTCGTGGTCGCCTCGAAGGTCCGGTACGCCATGGGCGACGGCCCCAACGACCGCGGTCTGGGCCGCAGTCACGTGATCGCCGGGGTGGAGGCCACCCTCCGCCGGCTCGGCACCGACTACCTCGACATCTACCAGGTGCACGCCTGGGACCCGGGCACCCCGCTGCAGGAGACGCTCGCCACCCTCGACACGTTGGTCACCTCGGGGAAGGTCCGCTACCTCGGCGCGAGCAACTTCTCCGGCTGGCAGCTCCAGAAGGCCATCGACCTCAGCCGCGCGCGGGGCTGGGAGCCGTTCACCTGTCTCCAGCCGCTGTACAACCTGCTCGACCGTGAGGCCGAGTGGGAGCTGATGGAGGTCAGCCGCAACGAGGGGCTCGGCGTGATCCCGTGGAGCCCGCTGCGCGGCGGCTGGCTCAGCGGGGCGATCCGGCGCGGTATGTCGGCGCCGGTGTCCGGTACCCGCGTGGAGACCGCCGGGCAGCTCGGGTGGGGTGAGCGGTGGGACGTCTACAACCAGGAGGAGCGCACCTGGCGGGTGCTGGACGCGCTGCACGACGTGGCCGACCGGACCGGCCTCGCGCCCGCCCAAGTGTCCCTCGCCTGGCTGCTGGGGCGGCCGGGAGTGACCGCGCCCATCGTGGGCGCGCGCACGATGGAACAGCTGGAGACCAACCTGGGCGCGGCCGGCCTCGACCTGGACCCGGCCGACGTCGACAAGCTCACCCAGGCCAGTGAACAGCGGCTTCCCTACCCCTACAACGTGATCGAGACGGACCCGGAGCGCCGCTGACCGCACCGGCCCGGCCGGCCGACAGCCCGTCCTCCCTGGCTCAGGAAGGGAGGACGGGCTGTCGGCGTCTGCCGAGCGCCGACGATTCGGCGCCGAGGCCGGTGGTACGGGCGTCCGCGTCAGTCGGTCACCCGCACCACCGTCGTCGCCCCCGCCCGGACCGTCGGCGTCGCGTAGGTGTACGTCACGCCGTCGACCTTCTTGGTGCGGACGTGCTGCGGGACACCGTTGACCGTGATCTTCTTGTGGACCCCGGTGAAGCGGGCCTCCCACTGGTAGGAACCCTTGCGCGCGTTGTTCGTCAGCGTGGTCTTCGTCGCGCCGTCGTGCCGGACGGTGACCGAGCCCGTGCCGATGGGCACGTCCGCCGCCTGCAGCCACTTCATGCCGGAAGGCAGCCGCGACTGGGTGGTCACCTTGTGGTTCGGCGCGTCCGGTGTGATGCCCATCAGCCCCTGGACGGTCTGGCTGACCAGGGTGAACGACACCTCGGGGTAGTCGCCGTTGGGGCCCTGGCTGGAGTTGATGTGCTGGATCTCCCGCTCGCCGTAGATCTTCTTCATCCACTGCCAGGCGGTGTCGTTGCGGTTGTTCTTGAAGAACATGTCGGGCAGATATGTCGTCGACTCGATGTTGGGCGAGCCGTCCGGGCCCAGCTCCTGCGCCTGGATGTAGTCGAGGTAGGCGTCGTTGCGCGGGCCGGGGTCGATGATCTGCTTCATCGGCATGAAGACGCTGTTCTCCTTGCCCCAGCCGGTGACCGGGGTGCCGGAGAGGGTGTAGGCGCGCACCATGTCGGCGCCGGTTCCGGTGCCGCTCCACTCGTCGTTGAAGTACTTCTTCAGGTCGGCGGCCTTCTTGTCGTACGTCTTGGCGAGTTTGGTGTCGCCCTTGCCACGTGCCAGGACGGCCATCGCCAGGTACGCCTGGTACTCGGAGGCGATGCCGTCCCCGGCCTCGCCCAGGCCGTCGCCGTCCTGCTCGTTGTAGCTTGCGGCGCCCTGGAAGATGCCGTTGCCCGTGCCCTCGGCGACCTTGACCTTGCCGTTGTCCACGGCGGAGTTGTGCAGGTCGATGAACTGGTCGGTGGCGTGCCGGTAGAACTCCCACAGCGCCGGGTCGTCGACGTATCGCCGGTCGCCCGTCCACAGGTAGGCCTGGGCCGCCTTCTCGACGAGTTCGAAGGTGGCCGGCACCTCGCGCACGAAGTTGTCCGGGGTCTTGTAGTCGATGCTCAGGTAGGTCTTGGCGTCGAAGTTGAGGGACCAGACCGGGAAGTACTTGTGCTCGGCGGTGGCCGATGCCGCGTAGGAGCGGAGCATCGTCTCGTTCTCGGCGTCGAGTCCGATGATGTGGGCGCCGGCCAGCTGGTGGGTCATGTCCCGGGAGTAGTAGGCGCTGCGGTTGGCGTATCCGGCCCAGTAGGTCGGCTCGTACGCCGCGGTGCCAGTGCCGCCGGTCTGGTACTCGTCGACGTTGATCGGGCCCACGGTGCCGGGCAGCTGTGCCCAGCTGTTGGCCTTCTTCTTGGCCCAGTCGAACATCTCGGCGACCTCGGGGTCGGACGAGGTGACCTTGGGGTCGGCGGACGCGGCCGGGGAGATCATCAGGTCGTCGGCGTTGACCCAGGCGGTGCCGGAGCCGAACTCGATCTGCAGCCGGTCGCCGGTCTTCAACGCGACGCCGCTGATGGTGTACCGGGCATAGCCCGGGTGCTGCGGCAGGGTGATGGTCTGGACGGTCTGGCCGTTGCGCCGGATCGTGTACGTGCCGCCGGTGCCGGCGCTGCCGATCCACGCGGAGAAGTCGTAACTGCCGTTGCGGGGGGCGACGACGGTCAGTTCCGCGCTCTTGCCGGCTCCGGCGTCGAGGTAGAGGAAGCGCTCGCCGCCGTGTCTGTTGCCGGTGCCGACGCCGGCGCCCGAGGTGAAGGTCCAGCCGGTGCCGCCGTTCTCGAAGCCAGGGTCCGGGATGGTGAGCTGGGGGCGGGCGGCGGAAGTGCCGTCCGCCGCCGCCGTGGCCGACAGCGCGGGCGCCATCGGCACGATCACGGCAACTGCGGTGAGCAGCATGAGCCTTGAGGGCTTCATCGGATCTCCCGGGTCTTCGGTCACAGCGAGGGGGCAGGCGGCCGCGTGGTGGCGGAAAGCTAACAGGGGCCGAAGAGGCGATTCAATGGTCATGCGCAAGAAACGTGGAAGACACGCAGACTCACTGCTATCTTCCCTGGACGATTGGGCTGAAAGTTTTCGTCCATTCATTGCAAGTCGGGACGGAGGGAACCGCATGAAGGTCGGCATCACCGAGGTCGCGGTCCGGGCGCAGGTGAGCGAGGCCACGGTCAGTCGCGTCATCAACCGGCGCCAGGGCGTGTCGCGCAGGACCCGCGAGGCGGTCGAGCAGGCGATGACCGACCTCGGGTACGAGCGGCAGACGCGGGGCCAGCTCGTCGCGGTCATCACCGAACTCGTCTCCAACCCGTTCTTCGCCGACATCTGCGAACGGATCGAGTCCACCCTCGCCCCGCACGGACTGAAGACGGTCGTGTGCCCGTGCTTCCCGGGCGGAGTGCAGGAGTTGGACTTCCTGACCTCCCTCGCCGACCGGGGTGTGGCCGCCGTCGTCTTCCTCTCCGCCAGCAACACGATCGAGGGCTCGGACCCGGGGGCGTACGAACTCCTGCGCTCGCGCCGGATCCCGTTCGTCGGGATCAACGGTCAGTTCGAGGGCGTGAGCGAGGCGCCGGTCTTCTCCACCGACGACCTGCTGGCCGCCGAACTCGCCGTCGACCACCTCTACCGGCTCGGTCACCGCCGTATCGGCATGGCCTCGGGACCGGTCGGCAACCGGCCGGCCGATCGCCGGGTCACCGGTTTCGTCTCCTCGCTCGCCAAGCGCGGGGTCGAGGATCCGGAGCAGTGGGTGGTGCGGCAGTCGTACACCGTCGAGGGCGGCCAGTCCGCGGCGATCTCGCTGCTCGGCCGGGGCGCCACGGCCGTCGTGGCGGCCAGCGACTACATGGCTCTGGGCGCGATCCGCGGTGCGCGCCGGCAGGGGTACGACGTCCCGGGCGACGTGTCGGTCGTCGGCTATGACGGCGCCATGATCATGGATTTCGTCGACCCGCCGCTCACCACGGTCCGCCAGCCGGCCGACCGCCTCGCCTCGGAGGTGGCCCGCAGTGTCCTCGCCCTGGTCGGCAACCGTGACGTGCCCGTCGGCGAACTCCTCTTCGACCCCGAGCTGGTGATCCGCGCGAGCACGGCGGCACCGAAGACCGAGTGAGGCGTCGGCCGTCGATGCCGGTTGCGGTTGCTCGTCCAGACCATTGACCTAGACATCGGATCTAAGGACACTCTGCCCGGAGGTTCGGTCGATGAACTGGCAGAAACTTCACCTATTCATTGGGTGTTTCATGACTCATGGATGCTCCGGAGGGGCTATGCCAAAGTCTCGGTTCGTGTTTCTCGGGTTGGCACTCGCGTTGCTCGCAGGTGCCGCCGGTCCTGTCGCCGCCGCACCGGCCACAGCGCACAAGGCGAGACCGGTGGTGGTCGACGTGGACGACTACGGGGCCGACCCCACCGGCCGCAAGGACTCGGCGCCCGCCGTCGCCACGGCGCTGCGGCACGCCAAGAAGGTCGATCACAATCGGCCGGTCAGGATCGTCTTCTCGAAGGGCACCTACCAGATCTACCCGGAGCGGGCCGAGACGCGTGAGCTGTACGTGTCCAACACCGTGGGCGCCGACCAGCGTTACCGGGACAAGAAGATCGGGCTGCTCGTCGAGGACATGCACGACGTCACCATCGACGGCGGCGGGGCCAAGCTCGTCTACCACGGCCTGCAGACGGCGTTCGCGTCGATCCGCTCGACCGATGTGACGTTCCAGAACTTCTCCTTCGACTACGCGGCCCCCGAGGTCATCGACGCGACCGTCGCCACCGCCGGTGTCACCGACGGGCACGCCTACCGCGTCCTGAAGATCCCGGCCGGCAGCCCGTACGAGGTGAACGGCACGCACATCACCTGGCTCGGCGAGAAGAGCCCGGCCACCGGGCAGCCGTACTGGTCCGGCACAGACGGACTCCAGTACACGCAGATCCACGACCCCAAGGCGCAGAAGACCTGGCGCGCGGACAACCCCCTGTTCAACGACGTCGCCTCCGTCACCGACATCGGTGGTCACCGGATCCGGATCGACTACACCGGCGCGACGCAGCCGACGGACGCCGGGCTCGTCTACCAGATGCGCCTCATCGAGCGGACCGAGCCGGGCGCCTTCATCTGGCAGTCCAAAAACGTCACGATGCGCTCGATGAACGCCTACTACCTCCAGTCCTTCGGTGTGGTGGGGCAGTTCAGCGAGAACATCTCCATCGACAAGGTGAACTTCGCACCCGATCCGAAGTCCGGCCGGTCGACGGCCTCGTTCGCGGACTTCGTGCAGATGTCCGGCGTCAAGGGCAAGGTCTCGATCACCCGGAGCGTCTTCGACGGCCCGCACGACGACCCGATCAACATCCACGGCACCTACCTGGAGGTCGTCGGGAAGCCCGGGCCGAACACCCTCACGCTCGCCTACGAGCACCCGCAGACCGCCGGGTTCCCTCAGTTCGCCCCGGGTGACGAGGTCGAGTTCACCACCAAGCGGACGATGACGTCGCTCACGCCGGCGCACGCGGAGGTCACCGCGGTCGACGGGCCGAGCGGGATGGACCACGACAAGCCGCTGACGACGATGACCGTCACCTTCGACCGGCCGGTGCCCGCCGGGACCGAGATCGGCGGCACGGTCGTCGAGAACATCACGGCCACGCCGTCGGTCGTCATCTCCGGCAACGTGTTCCGCAACGTGCCGACCCGCGGCGTCCTGGTCACCACCCGCAAGCCCGTCCTGATCACCGGCAACCGGTTCGACGCGATGTCCATGGCCAGCATCTACGTCTCCGCCGACGCCTACCAGTGGTACGAGTCCGGGCCGGTCTCCAACCTCACGATCCGCGACAACTCCTTCACCCGGCCCACCGGTCCGGTCATCTTCGTGGAGCCGACCAACCAGGTCGTCGACCCGGCGAACCCGGTCCACCACAACATCTCCGTCGAGCACAACTCGTTCGACGTCGGTGATGTCACCGTGGTCAACGCCAAGAGCGTCGGCGGGTTCACCTTCACCGGCAACACGGTCCGGCGGCTGGACGGCGCGGACCAACCGCCGTACACCTCACCGCTGTTCGTCTTCCACGGCAGTTCGGACATCCGGATCGCACGCAATCACTACGACAAGGGCCTGAACACGTCCGTCGTGTCGGACTGAGGCCGGTGTTGAGGGGCGGGCGTCCGACCCGCCCCTCAACACCCCTCAAAATCCTATGTGATCTCGCATCATCACGACGTAGAGGCAATCGCTGCACGGGTCTTGACGTGGCAATCACCCCTCCCCCAGCATCACGGGCATCAGAAATCCTATTTGATTCGACTGGGGCAAGCACCATGAGCCGTCGTAGATCTGTGCTGTCAGCCACCGTCACCCTCTTCCTTCTCGCCGCCTCGACAGCCGCCTGCACCATCAAGAACTCGGACGACCCCGGTGCGGCCGACACCGCCTCCACGCGGACCGGTGGCGGATCGGCCGAGCTCGCCGACGGTTCCAAGACCAAGGTCGCGCTGGTGCCCGGTGGAGCCCACCCCTACTTCCAGCCCTGGAAGACGGCCGGCGCGCAGGCCAAGAAGACGCTCGGGCTGGGTGACGTGACGTTCGACGAGACCGCCGAGTGGGACCAGCAGAAGCAGAACGACCTGCTGTCTACGCTGGCCGCCCGCGGCTACAACGCGTTCGGCATCTTCGGGGTGTCCCCGACCGACATCAACTCCACCTTCGCCGACCTCAAGTCCCAGGGCTTCGCGGTGGCTTCGCTCGCGTCCTGCCCCGCCGGCGGCACCAACGACGCCGACTTCTGTCTGTCGACGGACGTCGAACTGGCCGCCTACAAGGCCGCGCAGGCCGCCATCAAGGCGATGGGCGGCAAGGGCGCCCTGGTCCACCTCACGGGCAACAACGTCGACGCCAACACCCAGTTGAGGATGAAGGGCGTACAGAAAGCGGTGAAGGAGACCGGCGGCAAGGTCACCCTGCTGCAGACCATCACCGACATCGACAAGGACCTGCAGACCGCGCAGAAGGCGGTCTCCGACCTGCTCGCCGCCAAGGGCTCGAAGATCCAGGGCATCGTCTCGACCGCGTACAACCCGGCGGTCGCCGCCGCCGAAGCCGTACGCGAGTCGGGGTCCAAGGCCAAGGTCGTCGCGATCGACGACGACGCCAAGATCCTCAGCTCCATCAAGAACGGCTCCGTCACCGCCACGGTCGTGCAGAACCCGGTCGGCCAGGCCGAGATCGGCACCTGGGCCCTCGCCCTGCTGCAGACCAAGCAGTGCACGATGACGAAGCCGGGACAGATCATCGACTCCGGTTCCTTCGTCGTGACGAAGGCGAACGTCGCCGACTACGACAGCGCACGGCAGGCCAGGACCGCCGAGCTGAAGAAGCAGTTCGCCGACACGTACCTCTCCTGCCGCTGAACGCCCGGGCCACGGACGAAAGAAAGCCGCCACACCACATGAGCATCATCACCAACGCCACGGCCCTGCTGGCCGACATCGCGGTCGAGACGGACCGCACCGACGCGGTGCAGTCGTTCGTCAAACAGGAGACGATCCTCGTCCGGCTGACCACGACGGACGGCCTCGAAGGAACCGGCTACGCCTACACGATCGGCACCGGCGGGACCTCCGTACTGGCGCTGCTGCGCGACCACCTCCTGCCGCTCCTCGCCGGCAAGGACGCACGCAACGTCGAAGCGCTCTGGCAGGAGTTGCTCGGCCTGACCCGCGCGACGACCACCGGCGCCATCACCTCGCTCGCGCTCGCCGCGGTCGACACCGCCCTGTGGGACCTGCGCTGCAAGCGGGCCGGCGAGCCCCTGTGGCGGCTCGCCGGCGGTCACCGCCGACACGTCCCGGTGTACGACACCGAGGGCGGCTGGCTCCACCTCAGCACCGAGGACCTGGTCAAGGGCGCCCTCGCGGCGAAGGACGCGCAGTGGGCCGGCGTCAAGATCAAGGTGGGCAAGCCGCACATCGCCGAGGACGCGGAACGACTGCGCACGGTACGCGAGGCCGTCGGACCGGCCCTGCACATCATGACGGACGCCAACCAGTCGCAGTCGCTGTCCCGCGCCGTTCAACTGGCCGCCGCACTGGAACCGTTCGACCCCTACTGGCTCGAAGAGCCGCTGCCCGCCGACGACATCAGCGGCCACGCGACGCTCGCCCGCTCGACCCGGATCCCGATCGCGGTCGGTGAGTCGATGTACTCGCCGATGCAGTTCCGCAACTACCTGGAGACCGGCGGCGCGTCCGTGGTGCAGGTCGACGTCGCCCGTGTCGGCGGCATCACCCCGTGGCTCAAGGTGGCCCACTTGGCGGAGACCTTCAACGTCATGGTCTGCCCGCACTTCCTGATGGAACTGCACGTCAGCCTGGTCGCCGCGATCTCCAACGGCGCGTACGTGGAGTACATCCCGCAGCTGCGCGCGGTGACCCGCACCGAACTGACCGTCCAGGACGGCCTGGCCGTGGCACCCGACCAGCCGGGAATCGGCATCGACTGGGACATGGACGCCCTCGAGGACCGGAGGGTGTCTTGAAGACGGCCGTCACCGAGCCCGACAGCGGGACGGACCTCCCCACAGAGGGAGCGCGCCCCGCCCACCGGCTGCCGTTCTGGGTCAACCAGCGGCTGGGGCTGCTGGTCCTGATCGTCGCGCTCAGCATCCTCTTCGGCTCCCTGCGGCCGGCGTTCTTCGACGCGCGGCTGGTGCTCTTTCCGCTGCTGAGGGACATCTCGACGCTGACCGTGGTGGCCCTGGCGCAGATGGTCGTGCTCTCCATCGGGCACATGAACCTCGCCGTCGGACGCATGGCCGCCTTCGGCGCCCTCTTCGCCGGGTTCGGCTTCGACCGGCTCCATCTGCCGCTCGCGCTGGGCCTGTTGCTGTGCCTGTTCGCCGGCTGTGTCATCGGCGCGCTGACCGGCTGGATCATCGCCCGCACCGGCGTGAGTTCCTTCGTCGTGACGCTGGCGATGGACTTCGCGCTGCTGGGTCTGGTCTCCCTCCTGTACTCCTCCCTCACCGACAACGCCGCGTTCACCACCCGGCCCGCCGGGCTCACGGAGCTGCGCTCCTACTCGCTCGCCGACATCTGCGCCGGGCCCGTCTGCGGATCGCCCGCCATCCCGCAGATGACCCAGTTCACCGTGCTGGCCCTCGTCGTCCTCGGCTTCCTCTACGCCCGTACCCGCATGGGACGCGAACTGCTGCTGACCGGTGCGAACCCCGCCGCCGCCGAGCTGTCCGGCGTTCCGACGGGCCGCCGGATCATCCTGGCGCACGGGCTGTCCGGGCTGCTCGCCGCACTCGCCGGCTTCATGGCAGCCGTCGGCACGGGCACCTTCAGCGCCTCCATCGGCGACGACTTCATGCTGCCCTCGTTCCTCGGGGCGGTCCTCGGCGGGACCCTGCTCACCGGCGGGGTCGTCTCCGTCATCGGCGCCCTGCTCGGCACCTCCCTGGTCGGCGTCATCCGCAAGGGCCTCGATCTGCTCGGCGTCGGCCTCGAAAGCCTCAACATCTATCTCGGCTGCATCCTGCTGCTGGCTCTGTCGGCGGACCGGGTACGCACCGTCGTGTCCTATCGCAAGGTGGTGCGCTCCACATGACCACGCTCCACGACCGGGGAGCCGCCGCCCTCCCCGCACTGCGGCGCTTCTCCCGCTCCACCACGATGACCCTGCTCTGCGTGGTCCTCGCGGGCTATGTGGCGCTGGGGATCTCCTCGTCCGGCGACTTCTTCGAGAGCCCGTCCCTGCGGACGTTCCTGCAGTACCTCGCCACGCCGATCCTCATCGGACTGGCCCAGATGGTGGCCCTGTGCGTCGGGCAGCTCAACCTCGCCGTCGGCGCCCTGGGCGGTTTCAGCGCCTGCCTGATGGGCGTGCTGATGGCTGACCACGGCGTCCCCGCCTTCCTCGCCGTGCTGATCGGCGTGTTGAGCGCCACCCTGATCGGGCTGGTGACGGGCGTGTTCATCGTCGCCACGCGCATCAACGGCTTCATCGTCACGCTCGGCACGATGACGATCCTGCTCGGGGCGCAGTACCGGCTGTCGGGGACGCGCACCATCGACGGGTACTCCCCCACCCTGCGCGACCTGGGCCGCTCGGCGCCGCTGAACATCCCCCTCGTCTTCGTCACCGCGCTCGTCGCGGCGGCCCTGCTCGCCGCGTTCATGTACCGCACCGTCGCCGGCCGACGCCTGCTGGCCGCCGGCGGCAACCCCCTCGCCGCCAGGCTGTCGGGCATCTCCACCGACCGCCAGATCGTGCTCGCGCACACCCTGTCGGGACTCCTCGTCGGCATCGCCGCGCTCACCGCCACCGCCTCCCTGCCCGGCGTCAACCGCAGTGTCGGCGGCGACTGGCTGCTGCCCAGCTTCGCGGCGCCCATCATCGGCGGCGTCGCCCTGACCGGCGGCTCGGTGGCCGTGTTCGGAACGGTCCTGGCCGCCTTCGTGATGCGCCTGATCGACACCGCGCGGGCCCAGTTCTCGCTCGACCCGAGCTGGGTCAACTTCCTCATCGGCGTAGTCGTGCTCGGCACGGTCGTCGGCGGCCGGATGCGCGAGACCCACCTCGACAAGAAGGGCCGGGCGCCCGGACGCACCCCGCCCGTGCCGCCGGAGAGTGGCACGCAGCCGGCCGGCGCGCTGCCCACCACAGGAGGCACACGATGAGCGAGCTCCTGCCGGAAGACGGCCTGCCCGAGGGCGAGTCGGGGAGTGCCGGCCCCCAGGAGGGCGTGGTGCGGGGAGACGTCCTGCTGGCATGCGAGGACATCGTCAAGGTCTTCCCCGGTGTACGCGCTCTCGACGGCGTGGGCCTGCGACTGACCGCCGGCTCCGTGCACGCTCTGCTCGGTGAGAACGGCGCGGGCAAGTCGACGCTGATCAAGGTGATCACCGGCGTGCACACCCCCGACGGCGGCAGGCTCGTCCGTCGCGGCGAGGAGATCCATCTCCGTTCTCCCCTTGAGGCCGCCCGGGCCGGCATCGGCGTCGTCCACCAGGAACGCAACCTGATCCCCGGCTTCTCCGTCGCGGAGAACATCACCCTGCAGAACCCGCCCTCGCGGCGCGGTCTGGTCGACCGGGAGGCGATGACCGCCCCGGCCGAGCGCTGCCTCGCCGAACTCGGCCTGGACATCGACCCGCACCGGCCGGTGCGCGAACTGTCCGTGGCCCAGCAGCAGTTGGTGGAGATCGCCAAGGCGCTGTACACCGAGAGCCGGGTACTCCTGCTCGACGAGCCCACCGCCTCTCTCTCCCCGCAGGAGGCCGAGCGCCTCTTCGACGTCATCCGGCGGCTCACCGAACGCGGCACCTGTGTCGTCTTCGTCAGCCACAAGCTGGAGGAGGTCTTCGCGGTCTGCGACACCGTCACCGTCCTGCGCGACGGCCGCTCCGTCCTCGAATCGGCGCCGCTGGCCGCGCACACCCAGGACGACGTGGTCACCCTCATGGTCGGCCGCACCCACGCGGTGACGGACATGGCCCCGCGCACCGTGGACACCTCAGCGGCCCCGGCGCTGTCCCTCACCGGCGTCTCCACAGCGGCGGGCCATGAGGACATCTCGCTCAGCGTCCGCCCCGGGGAGATCGTCGGCCTCTACGGACTGGTCGGCGCGGGCCGCAGCGAACTCATCAAGGCCGTCCTCGGCCTCGACCGCGTCACCGGCGGTGAGATCCAGGTCTACGGCAGGACCGCGAAGATCGGTTCACCGCGCGAGGCCCTCCACGAGTACGGCATCGGGTACCTGACCGAGAACCGCAAGGAAGAAGGCGTCTTCCTGGAGCAGCCCATCGTCCGGAACATCACGGTCACGGTGTGGAAGAGGCTCGCCCGGGCCCTGGGATATGTCTCCTCGCGCGAGGAGCAGGGGGTCTCGGAGGATCTCGTCGACCGCCTGAGCATCCGAGTCTCCGGTCTCCAGCAGAACGCCGGTGAACTCTCCGGCGGCAACCAGCAGAAGGTGAGCCTGGCGAAGTGGCTCGCGGCGGACACCAAACTGCTCGTCGTCGACGAGCCGACCGTCGGCGTGGACGTCCGTACCAAGCACGCCTTCCACGAGCTGATCTGGGAGTTGGCCCGCGGCGGTCTGCCCATCCTGCTGATCAGCAGTGACCTGGCGGAGATGATCACGCTGGCCGACCGGGTGGTCGTCATGGCCGACCACCGCATCCGCGGAGAGGTGGACAACGACCACGACTACGACCGGATGAGCGGGCAGATCATCCGCATCATCCACGACCGCGCGGTCTCGGTCGTATCCCCCGTGCCCACGAAGAGTGCCACCCTGTGAGGCGCGTCGCACAGGTCATCCGCCTCCGCCCGGAGAAGGCGGACGAGTACCGCGAACTGCACCGCTCCGTACCCGAACCAGTCCTCGATCGACTGCGGCGCTGCCACATCGCCAACTACTCGATCCACCTGCTCGGAGACCAGCTGTTCAGCTACTTCGAGTACCACGGCGACGACCTGGCGGCGGACCTCGCGCTGATGGCCGAGGATCCGGCGACGCAGGAGTGGTGGCAGCTGACTGCCCCTTGCCAGGAGCCTGTTAAGGAAGCGACGCCCGGTGAGTGGTGGGCGTCGATGGAGCAGGTGTTCCTCATGGAGTAGGGCTCGCGCGCTGCGGATCACGGCCTTGGTGTCGAGTTGAACAGACTCCAGTGCCCCTCGGAGACGACCTCGATTCGGCCGTCGGTCACCTTGATCGCGGTCTGAGCGTCGATGGCGTACGCCGGACCCTTTATCTCGGCGGCCCAACGTTCCGCGGCGGCCATGGTGTTCTCCGGACAGCCCGGGCTGTCGAGGTGCGGGAAGATGGAGAAGTCGACGAGTCCCAGCGCGCTGTCGTCACCGGTGGGCGGCTGCCAGCCGACGAAGTCCGGCCCGATGCGGGGACTCAGCACCATGCTGCCGGCGCTGAGTCCTACGTAGACCATGTCGTGCAGCGACGGGAGGAGGTCGGCCAGTCCGGACTCCTGCATCCAGTGGCACAGGTACAGCGCGTCACCGCCGTTCACCAGCAGCGCGTCCGCCTCGCGGACCCAGGAGACCCAGCGTTCCTTGTCGATGCTCGGCAGTGCGGTGAGCTCCAGTACGCCCACCGACCTCCACCCCAACTCGGTCAGGGGACTGAGGGATTGACCGCTGATGAAGCGCCATGGCCCGCCCGGATCTCCGTACGGGCCCCCGTACCCGGCGGTGGGAATGCAGAGGGCGTTGGCCTCGGCGATCGGTTTGCCCAGGAGATCGACCAGCGCCGTCAGGATGCTCGCGTTCCTGACACCGGAGTCGGTGAGGAGAAGCTTCATCACGCCAGCTCCGCCCTCAACTCGGTTCGAACCGCTCGAGTTGGCGCTCCAGGCTGCGAGTGAGGTGTTCCGCCATCGCCTCGGCGGCGCGCTCGGCCCTGCGGCGCAGTATCGCGCGTACCACCCGCCCGTGCTCCGCCAGGGTCGGATCGCCCTCGCTCCGGAGGCTGCTGAGCCGGAAGACGTGCAGGTGGGCGTGGAGTCGTTGTACCGCGTCCGCGAGGAGGGGGCGGTGGGCGGCTTCCGCGACCGCGTCGTGGAAACGCTGGTCCAGGGCGGCGAAATCGCGGTACGCCGCGTACGTTCCGGCGGGGCCGGGGTGGGCCTGCATGTCCTCCAGGATCCCCTCGATGGCGTCGAGTTGGGAGTCGTCGGCGTGGAGGGCGGCCAGTGCCGCGGCTCGCGGTTCCAGGAGCAGCCGCATCTCGAACAGCTCCTCCACCCCCTGCCGGGTCAGCAACTCGGTCGCCCGGTATCCCGACAGGGACCGCTTGACGACGAGACCGTCGGCCTCCAGCCGGGCCAGTGCCTCGCGCACAGGGGTCGGTGACACATTGAGCGTGCGTGCGACGGCCTCGATGCCGACCCGGGCGCCCGGGGCGATCTCATGGTCCATGACCATGGTCTTGATGCCCTCGTAGACGCTGTCGGACAGCACCTGGCGGACCGGTGCCGCGGACAGCCCGCTCGCTCCGGCCGCCTCGTCGGAGGCGGACGATTCGTCTGCCGGCATCCGGGTCTCCTCCGTGCTGTGGGCGTTACCGCAAGGGCAGTTTACCGAGGTGGGGGATCGCACGCGGAAGCAGGCGTCCCGGGCCCGCGCGGGGGAGACGATCTCTAGCCGAGGAGAGACACGATCCTGCCCGCGGCACCCGACGAAGTCGTCGTCAGCCGGGCCCAGGACCCGTCCCGGAAGACGATCTTGAAGTCGGACTCGGCCATGCTGAAGCGCTTGGCCTCCGCGCCGGCGATCTCCTTCCGCGGCAGCTCCCAGAGGACGGCTTCGGATCCCGGGACCCTGCGGCCACCGCCCCATTCGACGAACCGGTTGCCCCGCGCGCTGTCCTCGTAGGTCGTGATGCGTACGAGGTCCTCGGATTCGACCAGTTCGAGCTCGGTCACCACGCGCCAGGCCCGCCGGGAGGGGTCGAGCTGCCAGGGCAATGTACGAGCCGTCTCGCCCACGCCCGCCCACATGACGGGGAAGTCGTCGACCTCGTTCTCACGCTCCTCCAACTTGCCCCGCTTGTCGGGCGATCCGGGGCTGCCGAGGACCTCGGCGATGAAGTACAGCGGCAGCATCAGAAGCCCGGTGACGAAGGTGAGGACGTGTCGGCCGACCTTGCCGAAGAACCCCCGTACCGCGAAGGCCGGTCCAGGGGGCCAGCCGGGCAGGTCGGGTTCTATGTCGTTGCGCTCGCGGTCGCGGAAGGAGCGCCGATTCTCCACCGAGGCGGCACTCCCACTGGCGAACTCGACCCGGTAGCGCTCCGGTTCCTCGTCCATGGCCCTTCCCTCCCCGCCCTTTCGGCAAGGTCAACTATGCCAAGCGGGGGCACGGCACAGGCGATCGGGTCCTCGGCGGAGGCGATACGCCCCCGGATCTTTCGACGCGCGTCGGGCGCGGCTCCCGGTGAACCGCGAACCGGTCTGTGAGCAGCGCGGATGCCGTGCCGCGGAAGGTCATTCGAAGGTCTACCGGCCGTCACTCCGGCCCGGCACAATCGCCCCTATGACGATCACCACGGGCGCATCGCCGACGCCCACGCACAACACTCCCGTCGCCCTTGCGCGAGGGTTCCTGACGGGTGGTGTGCTCGGGGGGTCGCTGGCCGCCATCGTCGTCGGCGGCGTCATCGAGAACGTCCCGCTGTTCGTCACCGGGTGGGTCCTGCCCGCGGTGTACGGGCTGCTCTTCCTCGCCGGCCCGCCTCGGCGGGCCCGGGCCCGGGAGGCGGCCGTCGCGCCCCTCACGGCTCTGGCGATGATCGAGAGTCTGGAGGCCATCGGGCGTGAGTCGAGCGACGTACCGGTGCAGTTCGAACTCACCGTCGCCCCGGACGACGCGCCGGCGTACCGGGTGCGGATATCGCAGAGCATCAACCTCGTCGACCTGTCCGACTACCGGCCGCGCGGCATCGTGGTGGTCCAGTACCCGCCGGACCGTCCGTGGCGGGTGAGGATCGTCAAGCGGCCGACACCGGAGTGGGAGGACCGGGCGGCCGGAGCCCACATCGACTCGGTGCCCGGGCCGCCCGTACCGAGCGAGTCCCCGGAGGGGTGTGCCTACGGCTTCATCGGGCTCCTGGGCCTGTTGATCGGCGCGGCCGTCGTGATCCTGCTGTTCCGCGCGGACCTGTTCGACCAGGACGCCGGCGCGCGGTCGCCCTCCTCGACGACGCCGTCCGTCTCCTCCACGTCGTCTACCACGGTCGTGACGTCGGGGTCCGCCACGGTCGCCCTCGGGCCGGACCAGTCGTTCCTCGACAAGGGCGAGCTGCATCGGGCCATGGACTCGCTCACCAAGGGCAAGGCGAAGCGCCCGGCGCTCACCGTCGTCGTGCAGGAACGTCTGCTGTCGGTCGTGTTCGCTCCCTCCGATACGCAGGCCCCGCAGTTCGACCCGGGTTCCCTGCCCTTCGAACGTGTCCCCGCCCTGGTCAAGGAGGCCAGGACCACGCTCGGTGTCCGCTCCCCGCAGACCTGGCAGCTCACCGCCGACAACCTCACCGGCTCCCTCACCCTCCGGGTCGGCGTGACCGGCACGGAGGGAACGGCCTCACTGAAGGCGGACGGACAGGGCAAGGTCGTGCGGCGCACCCCGGCAGGCTGACCACCGGGCCTGTTGTTGTGTTTCGTCGCCCTGGAAGGCAGGAGCAAGACGTATGAGCTGGAACGACTGGCTGGCGCTGTGGTGCGGAGTGCTCGTCGTGGTGGCACTGATCGGGTACGGGCGGTCGCTGGCCGGGGTGACCCGGGCCCAGCGGACGGTCCGGGCCACAGGACGTATCGAGAAGGTGCGGGAACCCAGACACGGAAGTTCCCACCGGGAGGGGATATCCGTGGTCGTCTCCTTCCAAGACCCGTCCACCGGGCAGGAGTTCACCGTCACGAACGACGGCGAGCACGGCGAGAGGATCACAACAGCCTGGCCGGGCCGGGAGATCGGAGTCCACTACCCGCCCGGGAGACCGCACGCCTTCCGGTTCGTCATCGACCTGGAGACGAGCCGACACGGGCTCGGCTGGCCGAACTTCGCGGTTTTCCTGATCTACGTCGGACTGGTGGCCGGCGCCGCGATCGACCGGGGCTGGCCCTGGGCCCTGCTCGGCTTCGGAGTGCCCTGGACCGTCGCCGGCGCATTCTACCTGCCCCAGAACACACGCGAGACGAGACGCCATATCGACAGGCTGGCCGCCGCGGCCCCCGTCCAGGGCCGTGTCATCGCCGTACTCAAGGACGTCAGCACCGACGAGGACGGCCACACCTCCACCACCCACACCCCGGTCATCACCTTCACCACCCACGAGGGCACCGCCGTCACCGCCTACTACACCTCCGGGCCGCCGATCCCCGCCGACGCGAACGGCCGGGAGATCATGGTCCACTACGCCCCCGACGACCCTGCCGTCTTCACGCTGGACCTCGCGGCCGAACACCGCTCCCGGAGGGTGGACTTCGGCTGCAGCGTCCTGGCCCTTGCCGTCGGCGTGGCGGCGGCGGTTGCGGGAGCGGTCCTGCTGTGACGTCCGACGACTGCACCACCTTCTCCTCGATGGATCCACTCACGTTCGTCCACGAGGGCATCCACCCGCGGGTGGACCGTGGGGTGTTCGAGCTGTTCCGGCGGAGCAACCACGTCGTCATCGGGCCGTACCGGACACCGCTGAGTTGGGTGTCCGTGCGCGCCGAGGCCCGCAAGGGCGGTGTGACCCGGCTGCACTTCGGCCACGTGGAGCAGCCCGACGAACCGATCCACGCGAGCACGACGAGCTCCGGCCACCGGCTCGCCACCGTCGAGATCCAGACCGCCGACGAGCCCCTCTATCGTGCCTTCTTCACCGAACTCGCCCGTCTGTCCGACCGCCCGATCGCCGCGTAGCACCGGGCCGACCAACTGCCCCGACGGGCAACCGCACCCCCGCCGCCACAGCTCGGACTCGCACCGTGATTGGCTGACTCCGGCCACTCCGGCCGACGCGAAAGGACACCGCAGCCATGAGCCACGCATACGCCTACGAGTACAAGGTCGTCACCTTCAGGGAGTCACTCATCGGTGACGCGCTCGACAGCGACAAGCTGGAGAAGACCCTCAACAAGCATGCTGCGGAGGGCTGGGCGCTCAAGGCGATCACCGCCGCCGACGTGAAGGGCCGCATAGGTCCCGGCGCCGTCGAGGGCCTCCTCCTCACCCTAGAGCGCCCCCGCGCCTGACACCCTCGACACCAACTCGCCCGGCACGGACCTTTGTCGAGCGCGGCGTCACGGTGCCGCACGCAGTTGTACGGCCTCATGGCGCAGCGCCCGCACGGTGACCGTCACCTCCGGAGGGCAGTCGCGGAGCGTGACGGCGACCGCCGCTCGGCCGAGCCAGGCGGGGTCGTCGACCCGGACCGTGCGGACGCCGGCGGGGACCGCGGCGGCGGCCAGTTCGGGGAGTACGGCGATGCCGAGGCCGGTGGCGACAAGGCCGAGGCGGGTGGGCCATTCGCGGGCGGCGTAGGCGATCCGCGGGCGGTCGAGGGTGGGCCAGGCGCCGAACTGGGGGTCGTCGCGGAGGCCCTTGCCGACGATCCAGTGCTCGTCCCTCAGCTCGGGGACCGGGATGGTTCCGCGGCCGACGAAGCGGTGGTTCGCGGGGACGGCGAGCAGCAGACTGCCGTCGAGGAGCAGGTCGCGGCGGAGTCCCTCGAATTCGTAGGCGGGCAGGTCCGGTCCTACGGCGATCACGGCGACGTCGATGCGGTGAGCGCGGAGTTGGCGCAGCTGCGTGGGCGAGGACGCCTCAGTGAACTCCACGATCAGGCCCGGGTGTTCGTCCCGGAGGCGGGCCAGTGTTCTGGGGACCAGCACGGCCGCGGCCGAGGAGAAGGCCGCGATGACGACGCGTCCTGTCAGATGGTCCTGCAGCCCGGCGAGGTCCGTGCCGACGGCGTCGATCTCGTTGAGTGCCGTCGTGGCCCGGCGGGCGAGCATCATGCCGGCCGGGGACGGAGCCACTCCGCGGGCACCCCGTACGAACAGTGGTGTGCCCGCCGCTGCTTCCATCGCCGCCACCTGACGGGACACCGCTGACTGCGTGTACCCGAGTGCGTCGGCCGCGGCGGTGAACGATCCGGTGTCGACCACGGCCTGGATGACACGCAGGCCAGTGAGGGTGAAGTCGGCCATGCGGTCATCCTGACACATTCTGATACCGCATGTCTCTCATGCGAGACCCTCGCTGGTGGAATGCCTGGATCGGTCGCACGCTGGAAGAGCAACAGCAAGCGATCCATCTATCCGGCCATTGATATCCAGCTAGTGAGTGGGAGACAGTCGCCATGGCAAAGACATGGTTCATCACCGGCAGTTCGAGGGGCTTCGGCCGCGAGTGGGCGGGCGCCGCGCTCGAACGGGGCGATCACGTCGTCGCGACGGCTCGGGACATCGGCCAACTGACGCCCCTGGTCGAGCGGTACGGCGATGCGGTCCTGCCGATCCAGCTCGACGTCACCGACCGTGCCGCGGTTCATGCGGCGGTGCAGCGTGCCCACGCGCACTTCGGTTCGCTGGACATCGCGGTGAACAACGCCGGTTACGGGCACTTCGGCATGGTCGAGGAGCTGGACGAGGACGAACTCCGGGCCCAGCTGGAGACCAACTTCTTCGGTGCCGTATGGGTCACGCAGGCCGTACTGCCGCTCATGCGGTCGCAGGGATCGGGCAGGATTCTGCAGGTCACCAGCGAGGGCGGCGTGCGTGCCTTCCCCGGCATCGGCGCCTACCACGCCTCCAAGTGGGCCCTCGAAGGGCTGTCGGAATCCCTCGCGCAGGAAGTGGCCGCCTTCGGCATCCACATCACCAACGTCGAGCCCGGCCCCTACGCCACCGACTGGCTGGCCCGCGGGGCACGGCACAGTGAGCGGAACCCGGACTACGCCGAGGTCCACTCGGTCACGGCGCCGGAGTTCGAGGTCGGCGACCCGCGCGCGACCCGCGCCGCCATCCTGCAGATCGTCGATGCCGACAAGCCTCCGCTGCGGATCCTTCTCGGCAAGTCCTTCACGGATGTCGCCGACCTCTACGAGGAGCGCCTGAGCACCTGGCGGCAGTGGCAGCCGGTCTCCCTGGCCGCGTTCGGCTGAGCCCGGTTCAGGCTTCCCCGGGCTGAAGCGCGTACAGCTGCGGCAGGTTGACCACGATCGCCTCCTGGGTGCTGCGGGCGATGACGACCACGGCTTCCTCGGCCGGGTCCGGGTTCTCCTCGCGGTGCGGTACGAACGGGGGGACGAAGATGTAGTCCCCGGGCGCGGTGCGCAGGCGTACCTCCTCCGGCCGGGGGCCCCAGTCGTCGAGGAAGACGAACTCGGGGTGCCCGCTGACCACGTAGATCGCGGTCTCGGACTCGCCGTGATGGTGGTCGGAGGAAGAGGTGGCGGGGGCTACGTGGGTCTGGCCCATCCACAGCTTCTCGGAGCCGACCGTCCTGCCGCTGACGGCGGCGAACCTGCGCATCCCTCCGGTCTGCGCCGTGTCCCCGTCGAGGGCGTCGGCGCGGATGTGGTGGAGGCGGGTGTGCAGGGGGGCCGCCGGATGCCCGGGGTCGTCGTGGAGGTGGGGGTGGAAACCTTCGCCGGGGGTGGTCAGCGGCTCGCTCATGGTCGGGACGCTAGAGCCGCCCGGAAAAGGATGTCAAGAGGTGTCCATTGTCCTTCACCTGCGGCAATGTTCCCGCAATGTAGGAGGGGAACCGGCCGAGGCCTTCGTGGCGGGCACCCCGTCGGGCATGATGTGCGCATGCATATCTCCGCGAAGGCGGACTACGCCATGCGGGCCCTTTTGGAGCTCGCCCGCGAACCCGCCCGCCCGCTCACGTGCGAGGCCGTGGCCTCTTCCCAGCAGATCCCCTTCCGCTTTCTGAAGTCGGTCGTGGGCGAGTTGCGGAGGGCCGGCCTGGTGCGCAGTCAGCGCGGCTGCGAAGGCGGCTACTGGCTCGGCCGGCCGGCCGACGAGATCACGCTCCTCGATGTCGCGCGCGCCGTGGACGGCGAGTTGATCACCTTGCGGGGCGAGTCGCTCGCCGGGCTCGACTACCCCGGTCCCGCCTCCGGGTTGCCCGGGGTGTGGCGCCAGGTGGAGGCGGACGCCGCCGCGGTGTTGGGCGGGACGACCATCGCCGCGCTGCTGCCCGCTCCCGCTGAAGCGGGGGCGGGCGCGGAGTTGAGCGGGAAGGGCGCCGCGTGACGGTCCTGCCGGAGAGACCGGCGACGGCTGCGATGGGTGCGGTGGAGGTGGTCGAGTACACCGACCCGCTGTGTCCCTGGGCCTGGGGGTCCGAGCCCGTCTTCCGTCGCCTGCGCGCCGCGCTGGCCGGTCGGGTGCGGTGGCGTCGCGCGTACTGCATCCTCTTCGATCACGACGACGACCCGGCGCCCGATCCTGCGGCAGAGACCGCCTGGTACGCCCGGTACGTCGAGGACATCAGCGCCCATACGCGGGCCCCGCGGGCGCTCCGGCTGAGCCGTGTGGCGGCGAGTTCGTGGCCGTCCTCGCTGGTCGCCAAGGCCGCCGAGCTGCAGGGCGACGACGTGGCCGACCGGGTGCTGCGCCGGCTGCGGGAGACCGTATTCGTCCTCGGGGAACCGGCCGACACACGCCTACTGGCGCTGTCGGCGGTAACGGGCACGCCCGGTCTGGATGTTGAGCGGCTGGCCACCGACGCGGCGTCGGCCGTGGTGCTGGAGCGGGTGCGCGCCGATCGCGCCGAGGCACGTCGTCCGGTCGACGAGGTGCTGTCCGTGCACGACGGGTCACCGCATCCCGGCACCGCCAAGGAGACGGCCGACGGCCAATTCCGTTACGCGCTACCGACGGTGCTGGTCCGCGGCCCCGCCGGGTATCGCGTCGTGCCCGGCTGGCGGGCGTACGAGGAGTACGCCTCGGCGGTCGACGAGGTGTGTCCCGGGCTGCTGTCGGACCCTGTGGCGTCGGCTCCGGCGGAGGCGCTCGCACGGTACCGGAGCCTGACCGATCCGGAGCGCCGGCTGCTGACCCACGGTCCGTGGCCCCCGGCGGACGCCGTCCGCGTCGAGACGGGCAACGGGCCGCTGTGGCTGCACCCGGAGGAGGCCGCGGTGCACCCCGCCGTCGGCCGCGGCACTCCCTCCGCACCCTGACAGGCCGCTGATCAGCGGTCAGGCATCGACCCGTGATCAGCGGTCAAGGCCGTCCCGCCGAATGAGACACCAATTGGTGTCCATTGACAGGCGCCGACGGCGGGCCCCAGGATGTGCAGCATGCTCACGACGCACCCCGGTGTGGTGTGCCGCTACGTGGACCTGCGGCGCACCTGCAGCGCTCTCTGTCGCTGACCCGCCGCCCTCGGCCCACAGGCGCCTGACCCCGCTCTCGTAGGCACCGGCCACCCGCCGCGTGCCACCCAGCGCTCGTCTCCTCGCGCCCCTCGTTTCGCGCCTTCGTCGCTTCCTCCCCTCTCCTTCTGCTTCCCGGCTCTCCCCCGCGATCCGCCGACGCCTCATGTCCCGAGCGCGGCATGCCCAGATGTGCACCGAAGCCGCACCGGCATGTCCGTCCCGGCCTGAGCGTCGTCGGCTCCCGGGCGTGCCGCCCTCGCTCCCTTTCCGCTGCCCCTGCACGGTCCGGAGCCCTCGAAGAAAGAAAAATGATGTCCGGACGACTCACGCCCCGCAGCGACCGGGCGGCCTTCCGCCCCGGCCGGCTGCGCGCCGCCGCCCTGGGGACCGCCCTCGTCACCGTGCTCGTCCCCGCGCTCAGCGCCTGCGGCGGCGATGCCTCGTCAGCCAGTGGCAGCGCCACGCTGAAGTGGACCTCCTCCTACTTCCCCACCCACTGGGACCCGGTGGTCAGCGGCAGCGGCGCCCAGTTCCGCGAACTCTCCCTGGTCTACGCCTCGTTGACCCGCACCGACGCGACCGGCAAGGCTGTGCCCGACCTGGCCAAAAGCTGGGAGTACAACGCCAAGGGCGACCAGATCACGTTCCACCTGCGGCCGAACCTGAAGTTCAGCGACGGTGAGCCGGTCGACGCGGCAGCGGTGAAGGCCGCCATCGAACGGGCCCAGAAGCAGAAGAACTCGGCGCTCTTCGGCGACCTCACCTCGATCAAGTCGGTGGACGCCAACGGGCTGGACGCGGTGCTCCACCTCAGCCAGGTCGATTACCAGATCCCCCAGCTGCTCGGTGAGCGCGTGCTGCAGATCGCCAGCCCCAAGGCGGCCAAGTCCCCCGCCAAGCTGGACCAGAGCCCCGTCGGCGCGGGCCCGTTCACCGTCACCCAGCTCGTCCCGGGCACCAAGGTCCTCCTGAAGAAGAACCCGGACTACTGGGACGCCAAGGACATCCACATCGACAACGTCGAGCTGACCTCGGCCCCCGACGCCTCAACGGTCGTCTCCGGCCTCCAGACCGGCGTCTACAACTTCGCCGACATCGAGCCCAGTCAGGCCGAAGCCGCCAAGAAGGCCGGCCTCGACGTCTTCGTCCAGCCCGGCTTCAACGCCAACAACATCAGCCTCAACGTCAACAAGGCGCCGTTCGACAACGCCAAGGTCGTCGACGCGGTCCGCTACGCGATCAACCGCCAGGAGTTCGTCGACAAACTCACCTTCGGCTACGGCTCGGCGACCAACCAGCCGTTCCCCAAGGGCTATGTCGCCTACGACCCGCAGTCCGCGAACGACTACGCCTACGACCCGGCGAAGTCGAAGCAGCTGCTCTCCGAAGCCGGTTACAAGGCGGGCCAGATCAAGCTCAACCTCGTCATCCCGGCCGAGGATCCCCAAGCGGAGATCGTCCAGGCACAGTTGGCGAAGGTCGGCATCACGGTCGGCATCAAGGTCGACAAGAACTGGGCCACCCCGTTCTTCGCCAAGGACCTGACGCTCTCGATCTACGGGACGACAGGGCGTGACTCCGCCGCACAGACCCTCACCGCGCACTTCGGCCCGAACGGCCCGCTCAACCTCAGCTCGCCGTACGAGCCGTCCGGCTTCGAGGCGGCCATCGCCAAGGTCCGCCAGACCCCGCTGGACTCGCCCGACTACGCGAAGGTCCTCCAGGCGGCGACCCGGGCCGGCCTGCAGAGCAAGGCACTGGTCTTCACGTACTCGTCGCCCAACCTCATCGCCAAGAGCAAGTCCATCTCCGCCCTGCCCAAGAACCCGGCCCACATCGACTGGACCGGCGTGACCATCGGCGCCAACTGACACCCCGTCACATCCCGGACAGCCACTACAGAGAGGGGGCAAGCCATGACGACGACGGAGGCACCGGCCACACCAACCGACGTGCGTCACCCGGCCGCCACGACCAGGACGCGGCGCACGCTGGGCCGTGTCCTGGTCACCCTCGCCCGGTCGATCGCGATCTTCGTGCCCGTGTTCCTGGTCGCGACGTTCGTGACGTTCGCGCTGCGGTCACTGAGCGGGCTCAGCCCGGCGCGGATCCAGCTGGGCGAGGAAGCAACTCCCGAGGCGGTAGCCAGAGTTGAGGCCCAGTGGGGGCTCAACCGGCCCTTCCTGGTCCAGTACGTGGACTGGTTGGGCGGCGTCCTGCACGGGCAGCTCGGCACCAGTTGGACCAACGGCGCCGACATCTCCACCCTGATCGGCCTCGGCCTGGGCGTGAGCCTGTCGGTGGCGACCTTCGCGCTGATCATCGGCGTCGTCGCGGGCTTCGCCCTCGGCACGATCGCGGCACTGCGCCGCACCACCTGGGTCGACCGCGCGATCACGGGCTTCGTCACGGTGATCTCGGTGATGCCGGCCTTCGTCGTCGGCATCGTCCTGGTCGCGGTGTTCGCGGTGGGACGGCATGTGTTCCCGTCCGCCGGATACATCCCGGCGGCGCAGGGGTTCGGTCCCTGGCTCGCCCATATCACCCTGCCCGCCGTCGCGTTGAGCTTCGACGTCGTCGCCGATGTCGCCCGCCAACTGCGCACCAGCCTCATCGCGGCCTACCGCGAGAACTACGTGACAGGCGCGGTGGTACGAGGGCTCAGTCCACGCCGGATCTTCTTCGGCCATGTGCTGCGCAACGGCCTCGGCCCCGCGCTCGCCACGCTCGGCCTGAAGTTCCCCACACTGGTCGGCGCCTCCGTCGTCACGGAGTGGATCTTCGGCCTCCAGGGCTTCGGCCGCTTCGCCAACGACTCCGCCCAGGCCGGTGACGTACCCGCCGTACAGGGCGTGCTCGTGGTGTCGATCGTCCTGGTCGTCGCCTTCAACCTGATCGTCAACCTGGTGCTGGCGCGTGTGACGCCGGCGTCCCAGCGGGGGGTGTGACCATGGTGCGCCGCGTGCTCTCCCTGACGTCCGGCCGGATCGCGCTGGTGATCCTGACCGTGATCGCCCTGCTCGCCGTCCTCGGCCCGTTCATCGCGCCCCACAACCCTCTGGCCACCAGCTCCGACACGCTCGCCGACTCCTCGGGCGCCCACTGGCTGGGCACGGACTACCTCGGCCGCGATGTGCTGAGCCGACTGCTCGACGGCTCCCGGGTCAGCGTGCTCGGCTCGCTCGAAGTCGCCCTCACGGCGCTGGGCGTCGGGGCGATCCCCGGGATCCTGTCGGTCTACTTCGGGCGGGTCTTCGAGTGGATCACCCTCCGGCTGACCGACACACTGGTCGCCCTGCCCTTCCTGCTGTTCGCCGTCGCCGTGGTCGCACTGCTGGGCAACGGCATCACCCAGGCGATGCTGGTCACCGGGGTGCTGGTGTCGCCGCTGTTCTACCGGGTGGCCCGCGCCGCCACGCTGGCCGTGGCCCGCTCGCCGTACGTGGAGGCGGCGCTCATCTCCGGTGCGTCCATCGGCTGGGTCGTGCGCCGGCACGTCTGGGTCAAGGTGCTGCCGCCGATCGCGGTCGCGCTCGCCCAGACCATCGGCGTCGGCTTCGTCATCGTCTCGACGCTGACGTTCCTGGGTATCGGCGTCCAGCCGCCCGCGCCGACCTGGGGCGGGCTGCTCGCCTCCGACCTCGGCTATCTGACCCAGCAGCCGTGGGCGCCACTCGTCCCCGCCCTGCTGATCATGGTCACCGTCTGGGCCTGCAACCTCCTCGCCGACGCGATCCGCGACGTCTCAGGCGAGGCGGGCCGCGCCCTGGTCAACAACCGCAAGGCACGCGCCAATCGCCTCGCCGGGACCGACTCCGACGCCGACCTCGCTCACGTTCACGCCGGAGGTGCGTGATGGCAACTCTCTCCGAGAAGGTCCTCACCGAAGCTGAGCAGGACAGTAGTTCTGTAGTCGAGGAGCCCAACACCAGCACCGGCACCGGCCCGACCGAGCCCGTCCGTCAAGCCTCCCCCTCGACGCCCGTCCTGTCCGTACGCGACGTGCGCATCAGCGACCAGGCCGCCGGCGACGAGATCGTGCACGGTGTCAGCTTCACGCTCACGCCGGGCAGGGCCGTCGGCATCGTCGGCGAGTCCGGCAGCGGCAAGACCCTCACCTGCCGGGCCACGCTGGGCATCCTGCCCGCCCACTTCGAGGTCACCGCCGGCTCGATCGAGATCGACGGCCAGGACATCTCCGGCTTCTCGTCGGCGCAGTGGACGGCCCTGCGGGGCGCCACGATCAGCGCGGTCTTCCAGGACCCGGCGTCCTATCTCAACCCCTCGATCCGCGTCGGCGCACAGATCGCCGAGGTACTCCGCGTCAAGAAGGGACTCAAGCGGCGCGAGGCCCGCGAAGAGGCGATCGACCTGCTGCGCGCGGTGCACCTGCGGGACCCGGAACTGGTCTACAGCCAGTACACCTACGAACTCTCCGGCGGCATGCTCCAACGCGTCCTCATCGCCGCGGCGATCGCCGCCGACCCCCGCATCCTCATCGCCGACGAGGCCACGACCGCGCTCGACGTCACCGTCCAGGCCGAGATCCTCGACCTGCTGGCCGACCTGCGCGAACGGACCGGGCTGGCCCTCGTCCTGGTCTCCCACGACCTGGCCGTCGTCGCGCAGCTCTGCGACGAGGTGCTCGTCATGCGGCAGGGCGAGGTGGTCGAACAGGGGCCGACGCACGAGGTGTTGCACAAGCCCCGGCACGAATACACCCGGCTGCTGATCGCCGAGCACGAGCAGTACGGCTTGGACAAGTTCCTCGCCGCCGAGACCGCAGACGCCGTGGAAGAGGACGCGTGAGTTTCCTGAGTCAACCTCTATGCCGCCAAGGGCTCTTCAGCGGCTGTGCTGACCTTGTTGTTGGCTTGGTGGATGGAGGGGTCGTAGC
>NZ_JARXVH010000014.1 GCF_029892565.1 Streptomyces pseudovenezuelae
TCGGAGAAGTACCAGCTCAAGCCCCGCGACTGGAAAGCCGCGGCACGCGAGGGACGTACCCTCGCCCCTCTGATCACCCGACTCAACACGATCCGCCGCGCGAGCCCGGCCCTCCGGCAGTTGCGCGATCTGCACTTCCATCATGTGGATCAGGACGCGGTGATCGCGTATTCGAAACGGAGCGGCTCGAACACGGTTCTGGTGGTCGTCAACCTCGACCCCCACCACACCCAGGAAGCCACGGTCTCGTTGGACATGCCACAACTCGGCCTGGAATGGCACGAGTCTGTGCCGGTGCGCGATGAGCTCACCGGCGAGACCTATCACTGGGGCAGGACCAACTATGTGCGCCTCGAACCGGGCCGTCGGCCCGCGCACGTCTTCACCGTCCTGCGACCGTCCACCCCGCAGATCGGAGGGTCACCCACAATATGATCGTCAACGAGCCCGTTCCGGACACCTTCGAGGACACGCCCGCCAAGGACCGGGACCCGGATTGGTTCAAGCGCGCGGTGTTCTACGAGGTCCTCGTCCGGTCCTTCCAGGACAGCAACGGCGACGGAGTCGGCGACCTCAAGGGACTCACCGCCAAACTGGACTACCTCCAGTGGCTGGGCATCGACTGCATCTGGCTGCCCCCCTTCTTCAAGTCCCCGCTGCGGGACGGCGGTTACGACGTCTCGGACTACACCGCCGTCCTGCCGGAGTTCGGTGACCTCGCCGACTTCGTCGAGTTCGTGGACGCCTCCCACCAGCGCGGGATGCGCGTCATCATCGACTTCGTCATGAACCACACCAGCGACCAGCACCCGTGGTTCCAGGAGTCCCGCAAGGATCCTGACGGGCCTTACGGCGACTACTACGTCTGGGCCGACGACGACAAGCAGTACCCCGAAGCACGCATCATCTTCGTCGACACCGAGGCCTCCAACTGGACCTTCGACCCGGTCCGCAAGCAGTACTACTGGCACCGCTTCTTCTCCCACCAGCCGGACCTCAACTACGAGAACCCGGCCGTGCAGGAGGAGATGATCTCCGCGCTGCGGTTCTGGCTGGATCTGGGCATCGACGGCTTCCGCCTCGACGCCGTGCCCTACCTGTACCAACAGGAAGGCACCAACTGCGAAAACCTTCCGGCAACCCACGAGTTCCTCAAGCGGGTCCGCAAGGAGATCGACGCCCACTACCCGGACACGGTGGTGCTGGCCGAGGCGAACCAGTGGCCCGAGGACGTCGTCGACTACTTCGGCGACTACGCCAGCGGCGGCGACGAATGCCACATGGCCTTCCACTTCCCCGTCATGCCCCGCATCTTCATGGCGGTGCGCAGGGAATCGCGCTACCCGGTCTCCGAGATCCTCGCCAAGACCCCGGCCATTCCGTCGAACTGCCAGTGGGGCATCTTCCTGCGCAACCACGACGAGCTCACCCTCGAAATGGTCACCGACGAAGAACGCGACTACATGTGGGCCGAGTACGCGAAGGACCCGCGCATGCGCGCCAACATCGGCATCCGCAGGCGCCTCGCCCCGCTCCTGGACAACGACCGCAACCAGATCGAGCTGTTCACCGCTCTCCTGCTGTCCCTGCCCGGCTCGCCGATCCTCTACTACGGCGACGAGATCGGCATGGGCGACAACATCTGGCTCGGCGACCGCGACGCCGTCCGCACCCCCATGCAGTGGACACCCGACCGCAACGCAGGGTTTTCCTCCTGCGACCCCGGCCGCCTCTTCCTGCCGACCATCATGGACCCCGTCCACGGTTACCAGGTCACCAACGTCGAGGCGTCGATGTCGTCGCCCTCCTCGCTGCTGCACTGGACCCGCCGCATGATCGAGATCCGCAAGCAGAACCACGCCTTCGGCCTCGGCACCTACACGGAACTGCCGTCGTCGAATCCGGCGGTGATCGCGTTCCTGCGGGAACACGAGGACGATCTGGTGCTGTGCGTGAACAACTTCTCGCGGTTCGCGCAGCCGACGGAACTCGATCTACGGGCCTTCAGCGGACGGCACCCGGTGGAGCTGTTCGGCGGGGTGCGATTCCCGGCCATCGGCGAGCTGCCGTACTTGCTGACCCTCGGCGGGCACGGCTTCTACTGGTTCCGGCTCCGCAAGGACGCCGCATAGAACCCCAGGGTGGGGCGGTTTCCACTGTCCCACCCGGGGCACGCATCAGTAACACCCCGACCTCCGGGGAAAGGACATGACGCTCATGTCGGACACGGTCACCCGCTTCGACGCGACAAGTACCGGCCTCCTCGCGTCACTGGACCCACTGCTGCGGGAATGGCTGCCCAGGCAGCGCTGGTTCGCCGGCAAGGGGCGTCCCGTCACCGGGTTCACGCTGGTCGCGGCCACCGAGCTGCTCCCGGCCGGCTCCCGGCTCGGCCTCTACCACCTGCTGGTCGTCGCCGAGCAGCCGCAGTCCTCCGGGGACTGCTACCAGCTCCTCATAGGCGTGCGCGAGGCGCTGCCACCACGGCTGGCGCCCGCGCTGATCGGACACGCTGAAGAGGGCGCGCTCGCCGGACGGACGGTGTACGACGCCCTGTACGACACCCGGCCCGCCGAGGTGCTCCTGGAGGCGCTGCGCACCCAGGCACGCATCGGCGGGCTTCGCTTCGAGCGGGACCAGGGCCAGGAGATACGCGAGGGCCTGGTCCCCCGCCTGATGACCGCCGAGCAGTCGAACTCGTCGGTCGTATACGGCGATACGTTCATCCTGAAGCTGCTGCGCCGGATCGTGCCCGGCATCAACCCCGACCTGGAGCTTCCGCTCGCGCTCGCCCGCGAGGGCTCCCCCCGGGTGCCCGCGCCGACGGCGTGGCTGCGCTCCGAGCTGGACGGGCAGTCGTATGTGCTGGGCGTGCTCCAGCCCTTCGTGCAGGGCGCGGCGGACGGCTGGGAGCTGGCCCTGCGGGAGCTGGGCAAGGGCGAGGACTTCACGGGTGAGGCGCGGGCGCTGGGCCGCGCCACCGCCGAGGTGCACACCGCGCTCGCCCGCGCGCTGCCGACCGTCACCCTGGGTCACGCCCAGCTGCGGCCGCTGGTGGACGGCATGGTCGAGCGGCTGGACGCGGCCGCGCAGGCGGTGCCCGCGCTGCGGCCGTACGTGCTCGGACTGCACTCCGCCTTCGAGGCGCTGGCCGACCTGGCCGCCGAGGGCCACACCTGGACCGCCCAGCGCATCCACGGCGACCTGCACCTCGGGCAGTGCCTGCGCTCGGCCGACGGGGAGTGGTCGCTGATCGACTTCGAGGGCGAGCCCGCCAAGCCGCTCGCCGAGCGCCGGCTGCCGCAGCCGGTGGCCCGGGACGTCGCGGGCATGCTCCGCTCCTTCGACTACGCGGCCCACTCGGCCGGACCGCCCAACCCCGACTGGGCCGCCGCCTGCCGGGCCGCGTACTGCGCCGGATACGCCGAGGCCGCCGGCCACGACCCGCGCACCGATCCCGTACTGCTGCGCGCCTACGAGACCGACAAGGCCATATACGAGGTCGTCTACGAGGCCCGGCACCGCCCCGACTGGCTGCCCGTGCCGATGGCGGCGATAGAGCGTTACGCCACATCCGACCTGACCTGACCCCAGCTTTCGCCTAGGAGGCGCCGCCCGTGACCCCCCGCCCCTCGTCCAGCGGTTCGCACGCGAAGAAGACGGCCGACCCGCAGGCCGCGAAGAAGCCTGCGAAGAAGACCGTGAAACAAGCCGCTGAGAAGGCCGCCGCCAAGTCCGCCGAGAAGGCTGTCCCGGCGAAGGAGACGGCGGTCAAGGAGACGGTGGCCAAGAAGGCGGTGGCCGAAAAGGCGGTGGCCAAGAAGGCGACGACGAAGAAAGCGGCGGCTCAGAAGGCGACAGTCAAGAAGAGCACGGCCAAGAAGACCGCGGCGAAGAAGAGCACCGCCAAGAAGGGTGCGGCCAAGGAGACGGCACCCGCTGTCAAGAAGGCCACCCCGAGCAAGAAAGCCGCCACCAAGAAGGCTGTTGCCAAGAAAACGGTGACCAAGAAGGCCGCGGCACAGAAGGCAACCGTGAAGACGATCTCGGCGAAGGAGACCCCCGGCAAGAAGGTCACCTCGTCGATCCCCGCCCCACCGCCGGAGGCACCGGCACCCGTCTCCCCCGTCTCTCCCGTCATGCCCTCCGCCGACCGCGACCGACTGATCGCCGGTACCCATCACGACCCGCACGGCGTGCTCGGCGCCCACCCGGTGCCGGGCGGCGTCGTATTCCGGGCGTTCAGGCCGTACGCGCAGGCCGTCACGGTCGTCGCCGGGGACCTGCGGGTGGAGCTGGAGGACGACGGGGGCGGGTTCTTCTCGGGTCTGGCGCCGCTGTCCGAGGTACCGGCGTACCGCCTGCTCGTGGCGTACGAGGGGTCGGTCCAGGAGATCGAGGACGCGTACCGCCTGCTGCCCACGCTGGGCGATCTGGACCTGCATCTGATCGGGGAGGGCCGGCACGAGGAGCTGTGGCACGTGCTCGGCGCGCACCCCATGACGCACCAGGGCGTGACCGGCACCCGCTTCTCGGTGTGGGCGCCGAACGCGCGCGGGGCGTGCGTGGCCGGCACCTTCAACTTCTGGGACGGCAGCGGGTATCCGATGCGCTCGCTGGGCTCCTCCGGGGTGTGGGAGCTGTTCGTGCCGGGCATCGGCGAGGGCGAGCTGTACAAGTTCGAGCTGACCCGCCAGGACGGTTCGAAGACTCAGCGCGCCGACCCGCTGGCCCGCCGCACCGAGGTCCCGCCGAACACCTCGTCCGTGGTGACCGCCTCGCACTACGAGTGGCAGGACGAGGAATGGATGGCGCGCCGCGCGGACGTTCCCGTGCACGAGGCGCCGTTCTCGGTCTACGAGGTCCATCTGCCGTCCTGGCGGCCCGGACTGACGTACCGTCAACTCGCCGAGCAGCTCCCCGCGTACGTCAAGGACCTCGGCTTCACGCACGTCGAGCTGATGCCGATCGCCGAGCACCCCTTCGGTGGTTCCTGGGGCTACCAGGTCACCGGCTTCTACGCGCCGACGGCCCGTCTTGGCACGCCCGACGACTTCCGGTTCCTGGTGGACGCGCTGCACCAGGCCGGGATCGGGGTGCTGATGGACTGGGTGCCGGCGCACTTCCCGCGCGACGACTGGGCGTTGGCGGAGTTCGACGGGCGGCCCTTGTACGAGCACGAGAACCCGCTGCGGTCGGCGCATCCCGACTGGGGCACGCTGGAGTTCGACTACGGCCGGCGCGAGGTGCGCAACTTCCTGGTGGCGAACGCCGTGTACTGGTGCCAGGAGTTCCACATCGACGGCCTGCGGGTGGACGCGGTCGCCTCGATGCTCTACCTCGACTACTCGCGTGAGCCCGGCCAGTGGCTGCCGAACGAGTTCGGCGGCCGGGAGAACCTCGACGCGGTCGCCTTCCTCCAGGAGATGAACGCGACCGTGTACCGGCGGGCGCCGGGCGTGGTGACCATCGCCGAGGAGTCCACGGCGTGGGACGGCGTCACGCGGGCCACCCACCACGTCGGTCCGGGCGGCTTCGGCGGTCTGGGGTTCGGGCTGAAGTGGAACATGGGCTGGATGCACGACTCGCTGGACTACATGAGCCACGAACCGGTGCACCGCAAGTTCCACCACAACGAGATGACCTTCTCGATGGTGTACGCCTACAGCGAGAACTACGTGCTGCCCATATCGCACGACGAAGTCGTGCACGGCAAGGGCTCGTTGGTCTCCAAGATGCCCGGCGACTGGTGGCAACAACGCGCCAACCTCCGCGCCTACCTCGCCTTCATGTGGGCCCACCCAGGCAAACAACTCCTCTTCATGGGCCAGGAATTCGCCCAAGGAGCCGAATGGTCCGAGGCCCACGGCCCCGACTGGTGGCTCCTTGACCCGGGCTACGGCGCCGAGCCCGACCACCGGGGCGTCCGTGACCTCGTCCGGGACATCAACACCGTCTACCGCCACACCCCCGCCCTGTGGCAGCGCGACATCCACCCGGCCGGCTTCCAGTGGATCGTCGGCGACGCGGCCGAGGACAACGTCTTCGCGTTCCTGCGCTACGACGCCGAAGGAGGCCCGCTCCTCGCGGTCTCCAACCTCGCCCCCGTCGTCCGCCACGACTACCGCCTCGGCGTCCCCGACGACATCCCCGCCTGGGCCGAGACCCTCAACACCGACCTCGGCAAGTACGGCGGCAGCGACGTCACCAACCCGGACGACATCAAGCCGGAACCGCAGGCCTGGCACGGCCGTCCGGCGAGCATCCGGTTGACGCTGCCACCGCTGGCAACGGTTTGGCTGCGGCCCGCCTGAGGCGGGTGGGGCGTTCTATAGTTGCCCGGGTCAACGTCGGTGCGCCCACGGGGGGTTGTCGCGCGTGCGATCCAACAGGTCGGTGGCGGCTGTGCTGTGCGCACTCGCCGTACTGCTGCTCGCCGCGTGCGGGACCGAGGTGGCCGGCCGGGGCTCGGTGACGGCGACGGCCACGGGACCGATCCCGTGGACCGTCAACGAGCCCGCCAGGGTCACCGCGGCCCGGCTCGCCGCCGACCACCGCACGCTGAGCGTCGAAGCGGACGTGCCCGACGGCAAGAACCCGTGCGTGCGGGGCCTCAAGGCGGAGGTCACCCAGTCCGACGCCCAGAGCGTGCGGGTGCAGCTCACCTTCAGCACACCGTCCGGGGACCGGCGCTCCGGGTGCACCGAGGAGACCACGGCCACGGCGCGGGTCCGGCTGCCGCAGGCGCTCGGCGGTCAGCACCTGGTCGTCGACCTCGACACGGTGTTCACCACCGAGGGCGCCAAGCTGCCCGCCCTGCGGCTGTGCGGGCAACTGGGCTGCGACCCGCCGGCCACCGGCTGCTCCGCCGGCTCCTACGACCAGGCACTGATGGCGGTCGGCGCGCCCGCGCACACCTATCGGGACGCCGAGCACTGCGACGGCAAGTGGCTGGTGCTGGACTTCTCCTGGCGCACGGGGCCGGTGTGCGGCGGCGACGACGCGCAGGCCTCCGGCTGTGCGTCCCGGCTGGGCGACCGCTTCTTCTTCCGGGCGACGAAGGCCGGCTGGAAGACGATCGCCCGGAGCTCGGCGGGCGGCTGCACGGACGTGCTGAAGGTGGAGCCCGCCTTCCCGACCGCGCTGTGCGCGTCGCTCGCCCCGCTCGACCCCGCCCTGCACCCGAGCTACCCGCCGGCCTCCGCCTCGCCCACGGCCACCGCTACGGCCCGCTGACGCCGTCGGCCAGCGCCTTCGGCAACCGCCCGGTGTGCAGCACCCCGAGCCGCTGGGTGGCCCGGGTCAGCGCCACGTACAGATCGCTCGTCCCGTACCGCCCCGGCTCCACCACCAGCACCGAGTCGAACTCCAGCCCCTTGGCCTGCCGCGGATCGAGGAGTACGACCGTCCGCGTCAGGTCGGGTTCGGTGCCCGCCGTCACCCCGTCGAGCCGAGCGGCCAGCCTGCGGTGCAGGTTGCGCGGGGCGATGACGGCGAGCCGGCCCTCGGCGGGCGTCAGCTCCTCGACCGCCTTGGCGACGGCTCCGGGCAGATCGTCGGTGGCGCGCACCCAGGGCCGTACGCCCGTGGACCGCACCGAACTCGGCGGCTCGAAGTCGGGGTGCTCGGCGCGGACCACGGCCGCCGCGAGGTCCATGATCTCGGCGGGGGTGCGGTAGTTGACGCCCAGCCGGGTGTGGGACCAGCGGTCGGCGACGTACGGTTCGAGGATCTTGTGCCAGGAGCCGACGCCGGCCGCCTCCGCGGTCTGCGCGGGGTCGCCGACCAGGGTCATCGAGCGGGTCGGGCTGCGCCGCATGAGCAACCGCCAGGCCATCGGGGACAGTTCCTGCGCCTCGTCGACGATGATGTGCCCGAACGCCCAGGTGCGGTCGGCCGCCGCGCGTTCGGCGGCGCTGCGGTGGTCGTCCTCCTCCTGCCGCTCCGCGAACCGCTCGGCGTCGATGATGTCGTGCGCGGACAGGACCTCGGAGTCCTCCGCGTCCTTGTCCTCGAACTCGTAGGTGCGCGAGGCGTAGGAGACGTCCAGCACGCCCTGCGCGTAGGCGACCTGCGTCTCCCGCGCGCGGTCGGCCCGCGCCCGCGCCAACCGCTCGTCCACGCCCAGCAGTTCGGCCGCCTCATCGAGCAGCGGCACGTCCGCGACCGTCCAGTCCCGGGTCGTCGGGCGGCGGATGGCGGCCGCGTCCTCGTCGGGGAGGTAGCCCACGGGGTCGGCGAGGAAGTCCGAGACCAGCCGCTGCGGAGTCAGCCGCGGCCACAACTGGTCGATGGCGGCCCACACTTCGGGGTTCTCGGCGAGATCGTCGCGGATCTGGGTGATGTCGCTCGGGTCGAGCAGGTTGCCGCCGTCGAACGGGTCCGTGCCGATGCGTTCGGCGACCATGTCGGTGAGCGTGTTGAGGATGTGCCCCTCGAAGTACTCGCGGGCCACGTTGTGCGGCAGCCCGGCGGCCCGGGTGCGCTCGCGGGCGACGCTCACCAGACCGTCGTCGAGCATCAGGATCTCGCGGTCGTGCTCGATCGCGATCACCGGATCGGGCAGCGACTGCCAGTCGCGTACGGCGTCGGCGAGCACGTCCGCCATGTCGGCGCGGCCCTTGACCGCGGCCGCCTCGCGGCTGTCGGCGCCCTTCGCCCGGACGCCCGGGAACAGTTCGCCGACCGTCGCCAGCAGCACGCCCGTCTCGCCGAGCGAGGGCAGTACCTCGGCGATGTAACCGAGGAAGGCGGGGTTGGGTCCGACGATCAGGACCGCGCGCTTGGCGAGCAGTTCCCGGTGCTCGTAGAGCAGATACGCGGCCCGGTGCAGGGCGACCGCGGTCTTGCCGGTGCCGGGGCCGCCCTCGACGACCAGGACGCCGCGGTGCGGGGCGCGGATGATCTCGTCCTGTTCGGCCTGGATGGTCTGCACGATGTCGTTCATGCGGCCGGTGCGCGCGGTGTTCAGCGCGGCGAGCAGAACGGCGTCGCCGGTGGGGTCCTCGTGGCCGGTCCGCTCCTGGTCGCCCAGGTCGAGGATCTCGTCGTGCAGTGCGGTCACCGCGCGTTCGCTGGTGGTGATGTGCCGGCGCCTGCGCAGGCCCATCGGGGTGTGGCCGGTGGCCAAATAGAAGGGGCGGGCGACGGCGGCGCGCCAGTCGATCAGGATCGGCGTGCGCTCGGCGTCGTCGGTGCGCAGACCGATCCGGCCGATGTGGTGGTTGCCGCCCGCGGTGAGGTCGATACGGCCGAAGCAGAGCGAGCCGTCCACCGCGTTCAGCGCGCCGAGCAGCCCCGACCGCTCGGCGACCAGGATGTCCCGCTCCAGCCGGGCCTGCATCGGGGTGTTGCCCTGCCCGAGCGCGTCCGTCACACCGCTCTCGGTGTCCCCGCGCAGGGCGTCCACCCGCGCGTACAGTCCGTCGATGAATTCCTGCTCACCGCGAATTTCATCGCTGTTTGACAATTCCACTCCCGAGCAGATATAGTGTGCTCACTAAGCCTCTTCGCGACTTCACGCCCTGAAGTCGCGAGCCATTGAATATACGCAAAGAAATCCCCCGAGCGCAATTGCTCGGGGGATTTCTCTGTATTGCGTCAGGTCACAGAACCTCGTCCAGCTCCGCGAGCAGCCGCCGCTTGGGCCGGGCCCCGACCATCGCCTTCAGGGGCTCGCCGCCCCGGAAGACCATGAACGTCGGCATCGACAGCACCTGGTACGCGTTCGTGGTGTCCGGGTTGGTGTCCACGTCCAGCTGGACCACCTTCAGCCGCTCACCCTCCTCCGCGGCCAGGGCGCTGAGCACCGGCCCCATCTGCCGGCACGGCGGACACCAGTCGGCGGTGAACTCCACCAGCACCGGCAGCTCCGCGTCGATCACCTCCGCCGCGAAGTCCGCGTCCGTCACTTCTCTCACGCCCGCCGCCTTGATCACAGCTCCCACCCTCCCAGTTCGCACAACGGTGAATCGCCCTCGGCGGAGGCCAGCCGCACCCCGATCGTCGCCCGCACGGCCTGCAACTCCCCGATCAGGGAGTCCAGTTCGGCCAGCTTGCGCCGGTAGACCGCGAGCGAGGCGGGACAGGTGTCGCCCTCCGGGTGCCCGGCCCGCAGACACTCCACGAACGGCCGCGTCTCCTCCAGGTCGAACCCGAAGTCCTGCAACGTCCTGATCTGCCCGAGCAGCTTCAGGTCGCTCTCGTCGTACGTCCGGTAGCCGTTCCCGGAGCGCCGCGCGGGCAGCAGCCCGCGCGACTCGTAGTACCTGAGCGTCCGCGTCGTGGTCCCGGCCCGTGCGGCCAGCTCGCCGATTCGCATGTCCATGAACGTAATCCTTGACGTGGGCGTCAGGGCAACAGCGGGGAGTCCTCGTCGTCCTCCGGGTCCGGGGGCCACTCGTCCTCGCTGCCGTCCCGCGCCCCGAGCAGCCGGCGGGTCAGCCGGTCGCGGTCGGAGAGGAGTTCGTCGAGGGCGGCGCGGACGTCGTCCCCTTCGGTGGTCGCCGACTCGCGCTCGGCGGCGATCAGTACGGAGCGCCGGACCAGTTCCTTGGTGAAGGAGGCCGTCGTGCCCTCCGTGCGGGTCACGACCTCGTCGGCGATGTCCGGGCCGAGGCCGAGGCCGGTGCCGTAGAGGGCGAGCAGGGCGGCGCGGCCCGGCTCGTCCGGCAGCGGGACCTCGACCGCGAGGTCGACACGGCCGGGGCGCTGGACGAGGGCCGGCTCCAGCAGGTCGGCGCGGTTGGTGGTGAGCAGGAAGGCCACGTCGGCGTCGTCGCCGAGGCCGTCCATCTCGTTCAGCACCTGGAAGAGCAGGGGCTGTTCGCCGCTGCCGTGGTCGCGGGCCTCGGCGATCAGGTCGCAGTCCTCCAGGACCACCAGGGCGGGCTGGAGCATCCGGGCCAGGGCGCAGGCGGGGCCGATCGCCTCGATGCTCTCGCCGGAGAGGATCACGACGGTGAACTCGGGCAGGTGGGAGAGGAGATAGCGGATCGTGTGGGTCTTGCCGGTGCCGGGCGGGCCGTACAGGAGCAGTCCGCGGCGCAGGTGCTGGCCGGCGGCGCGGAGCTGTTCGCGGCGCCGGGCGACGCCGACGACCTGGCGTTCCACGCGCTCCAGGAGCCCCTCGGGGAGCACGATGTCCTCGCGGGTCAGACCGGGGCGGCGGTGGAAGCTGAACGGGCCGAGGCCGTGCCGGAACTGGGAGCCCTCGAAGGAGAGCACCTGCCCCCGGAAGATGTTGTGCTCGCGCACCAGGGCGTCGATCTCGGCGAGCAGCCGGTCCGCGAACTCCTTCTTCTGCGCGAGGACCTCGATCTCGACCTTGTTGCGCCCGTACTCGTCGGCCGGGCCGCGCAGCAGCACCGCGAAGCGGTCGTCGCCGTCGGCGCCGAGGTAGAACCCGCAGGAGACGCAGGCGAGTTCCTTGTCCGGCGCGATCGGCAGGTGCGCGTAGTCGACGGCGCCGATCGTGAACCGGTCGTAGCGGTCGGCGGCTTCGAGGATGTCGCCGAGGGTGAGTTCGCCGTGGTGCTGCGCGCCGCGCATGCCGATCAGCTCGTAGGAGCGGCCCTCAGGGGCGAACCAGTTCTCCAGCGCGAGATGCACGTTGGGCAGGTCGTACGGCGGGTACGCGGCCTTGACCACGGGCTGGTCGGCGGGTGCCGTACCGAGGTGGTCGCGCAGCCGCTTGGTCAGGTTGCGGGCGGCGTCGTGGTCCTTGCTCTTGGGGCGCGCGACCGCCGCGAGGAACTCGTAGAAGAGTTCGCTGATCCGCTCCAGTGACAGGGGCGAGGGGTCCCGTCCCTCGCCGTACCTGCGTTCGTACTCTTCCGAACTGACGAGCTCGACTCCGCCCGCTTCCCCCATGGTTGCCTCCGCCTTGGTCCGACCGGTCATGTCAGGCCTCCCAGCCTGCGGCCGTGCCCGGGGGCGGGTCAAAGCATTTGGGGCGATTGTCCCCGAACGGCCCCCGCCGTCCTCAGACCAGCACCCCGGCGGACGTCTCCACCTCCAGCAGGGACGCGCTCTCGCGCTCCTCGTCGAAGGCCTTGCGTCCGCCGCGCAGGCCGAACAGCCGCTTGGCGAGGGCGATGTAGAGCACGGCGAGGATGTTGAGGGCCAGGGTGGCGATCTTCAACCAGCTGATGTGCTCGGTGAGTTCGTAGACCTCCAGCGGGAGGAAGGCGGCGGTGGCGACCACCGTCAGATACTCCGCCCAGCGCTTGGCGTACCAGAGCCCGACCGCCTCGACGAGTTCGATCAGCGCGTACGCCACCAGCAGGACGGCGACCAGGACCAGCGTGGAGTGCTTGTAGCCGAACGTCTTCTGGATGGTGCCGACGACCGGCGAGTGGTCGAGGTCGTAGTGGAAGTGCCTGAACACCGGCCGGAGGACGTCGAGATACTCGTCGAAGAGCTTGCGCACCGCGTCCTGGCTGTTGCTGAACTTCCACACCGCCGCCGCGACCAGCACGATGAACACCCCGCGCACGGCCCGCTCGATCGCCAGGAAGCGCAGGATGAACAGGTCCCGCAGCACCTTCCCGCGCGGCACCAGCGGCGCCTCGTCGGCCGGTCCCGAACCGTGCGGCTCCCCGAGCGCGAAGTCGCCGCAGCGCAGACAGCGCCAGACGTCTCCGAGGGCGGTCTGCGCGTGCAGGCGCACCCGCAGCCGGGGGTCGTCCGGCGCGTAGGTGACGTGCCCCTTGCGCGCACACGTCCGCCGGTCCCAGTCGATCTTCATCCCCCGTGCCTCCAAAGAGAACTAGCCTGCCGCGCCGGTAATGGACCGGCGCGGCAGGCTAGTGGACGAGGGTAAGAGCTTGGTGAGGATCGGCGCGCGGGATCAGCCGACGTGGATCAGTGGGCGCCGCTCAGCGCGGGCTCCTCGTCGTGGTCGTCCGTGGACTCGACGACCTCGACTCCCTTGTCCTTCCCCGGCAGCAGCAGCGCCACCGCCACCGTGCCGACGCCCAGGACCACCGCGCCGATCAGGCTGGTGTGGGCCACGGCCGAGGAGAAGGACGAGCCGACCGCGTCCGCCATCTGCCGGGCGCCCTGGGCGAGTTGCTGGGCCTGCGCCTTCAACTGGGTGGCCTGCGTCGGGTCGGTGGCCTGCGCGGCCTGCGTCGCCAGTTGCTGCGCCTTCTCGCCGATGCCCTGCGCGACCGTGTATCCGGCGCCGACCGAGTCCTGGGCCGTGGTGAGGGTGGACGCGGGGAGCTTGCTGCCGGCGGTGGCGTCGGAGAGGTGGCCGGAGTACGAGGTCGCGAGCAGCGAGCCGAGGATCGCGATGCCGAGCGAGCCGCCGAGCTCCAGCGAGGTGTCGTTCACCGCGCCGCCGACGCCCAGTTCGGACTCGGGGAAGGAGCCCATGATCGCGTCCGTGCAGGGCGAGAGGGCGAGGCCGATCGCCAGTCCGAGGACGACGAGGGGCGCCACGAAGTCGGCGTACGAGGATCCCGCGTCGACCCGGGTGAGCAGCGCCAGGGCCACCGTGCCGCCGACCATGCCCGCGGTGACCGTCCACTTCATGCCGACCCGGGGCGTGAGGTAGCCGGTGAGGGCCGAGCCGGCGAAGACCGCGCCGGCCAGCGGCAGCATGCGGACGCCGGTCTCCAGGGCGTCGTAGCCGAGGACGAACTGGAGGTGCTGTGTGAGGTAGTAGAAGGCGCCGAAGACGGCCAGGAAGAAGAGGGCCACGGCGAGGTTGGAGCCGGCGAACCTGCGGTCGGTGAAGCGGCGGACGTCGAGGACCGGGCGCGGGTGGCGCAACTCCCAGGCGACGAAGGCCACGAGGCCGAGACCGGCGACGACCGCGGCGGCGATCGCCTTCACGCCCCAGCCGAAGTGCGGTCCCTCGATGATCATGTAGACCAGCGCGGCGATCCACACGACCGACAGCAGTCCGCCGACGTAGTCGATGCGGTCGTGGTGACCGGCCTTGGACGGCGGGACCACGACGAGGGCCGCGATCAGGGCGACGGCGGCTATCGGGACGTTGATGAGGAAGGTCGAGGACCAGCCGTGGTCGCGCAGCAGCGCGCCGGCGACGACCGGGCCCGCGGCGATCGCAAGGCCCGCGGTGGCGGTCCACAGGGTGATCGCCTTGGCGCGCTCGGCGCGCGGGAAGGTCGCGGCGAGCAGGGAGAGCGTCGCGGGCATGATCAGCGCGGCGCCGGTGCCCATCACGGCGCGGGCCGCGATGACCGTCGTGGCGGAGCCTGCGAGATATCCGAAGACCGCGCCGCCGCCGAAGACCACAAGGCCCAGGATCAGGGCGCCGCGGCGGCTGTACTTGTCGCCGATCGCGCCGAGCAGCAGCATCAGCGCCGCGTACGGGACCGTGTAGCCGTCGATGACCCACTGGAGATCGGCGCTGGACAGGCCCAGGTCCTGGGTCATGTCGGGGGCGGCGACCGTGAGAGCGGTGTTGGCCATCACGATGATCAGCAGGCTCAGGCACAGGACGAGCAGCGCCCACCAGCGCCGGGCGTAGGGGCGGTCCATCCTCTCGACCGGTTCGTTCATGACGAGTCGCATGGCGGGCGTGACCTTCCTCGACGGACTTGCACAGTGACGTGCACTTGCACAGCAATGTGCAACTTACTCCGTTGCACACTCTTGTACAAGTAGTAGTTGCACACCCTTGTGCAGGTAGCCGTAAGAAGGGCACAATGGCGTCCATGACCACGGGTAACAGCAGCCGCGCCGACGCCAACCGGCGCCGCATCCTCGATGTCGCGCTCGCCGAGCTGCTGCGCGATCCCGACGCGTCCATGGACCAGATCGCGCGCGCGGCCGGGGTCGTACGACGGACGGTGTACGGGCACTTCCCGAACCGTGAGGCGCTGGTGGCGACGCTCGTCGACGGGGCCGTGGAGGCGGTGGCGGCCGCGCACGCGGCCGGGCGGGCGGGGGCCGAGGGGCCTGCCGAGGCGCTGGCCGGCGGCACGCTCGCGGTGTGGGAGGTCGCCGACCGCTACCGCATCCTGGTCGCGCTGGCCCGGCGCAGCGTCACGCTCCAGGGCCTGCGGGACCGGCTGGCGCCGGTGCGCGAGGCCTGCGCGGAGGTGCTGCGCCAGGGCCTGGAGGCGGGCGTCTTCACCTCGGCGCTGCCGGCCCCGGCGATGGCGTACGTGCACGAGCAGCTGCTGTTCGCGGTGATGGACGCGGTGAACGACGGTCTGCTGACAGCGCGGGAGGCGAGCCGCGCCGCCACGGTCACAGCGCTGACCGCGGCGGGCGTCCCCGCCTCCGATGCCACCGAGCTGGTGGCGAAGCTGAGCGTCGAGAAGGGTGGGCCGGGCGGCTGAGCGACGGGGGGGAACACCCAGCCACCCGGCGTCTTGCGGGCCGTTCCTCAGGCCTTGGCGAGTTCCTTCTCGCCGCCCTGCTCGGGCACTCCGTCGAGGGTGTCCTCGTCCTCGTCCAGCAGCGTCTTCTCGTCGAAGGGCAGATCACCGGCGAGCACCCGGTTCACCCGCTCCTTGTCGACCTCGCCGGTCCAGGTGCCGATCAGCAGCGTGGCCACGGCGTTGCCGGCGAAGTTGGTGACGGCGCGGGCCTCGCTCATGAAGCGGTCGATGCCGATGATCAGACCGACGCCGTCGACCAGCGCGGGCTTGTGCGACTGAAGACCACTGGCGAGTACGGCGATACCGGAGCCGGAGACGCCGGCCGCTCCCTTGGAGGCGACCATCATGAAGAGCAGCAGCCCGATCTGCTGACCGATGTTCATCGGCTGGTCCATCGCGTCGGCGATGAACAGCGAGGCCATGGTCAGGTAGATCATCGTGCCGTCGAGGTTGAAGGAGTAGCCGGTCGGCACGGTGATACCGACGACCGGACGGCTGACACCCAGGTGTTCCATCTTCGCGATGAGCCGCGGCAGCGCGGACTCGGACGAGGAGGTGGAGACGATCAGCAGGAACTCGCGGCCGAGGTACTTCAGCAGCTGGAAGAGGCTGACCTTGGCGACCAGCTTGGTCAGCGTGCCGAGCACGACCACGACGAACAGGAAACAGGTGATGTAGAAGCCGGCCATGATCGTGCCCAGTGCTTTGAGCGCGTCCATGCCGGTCTCGCCGATCACGGCGGCCATCGCGCCGAAGGCACCGATGGGCGCGGCCCACATGATCATGCCGAGGATGCGGAAGACCAGCTTCTGGATGTACTCGACGCCGCGCAGCACCGGCTCGCCGGTCCGGCCCATGGCCTGCAGCGCGAAGCCCGCGAGCAGCGCGATCAGCAGGGTCTGGAGGACCTGGCCCTCGGTGAAGGCCGACACGAAGGTGGTCGGGATGATCCCGAGCAGGAAGTCGACCGGGCCCTCGGCGGCGGCCTTGGCCTGCTCGTGTCCGACGCCCTTCACGGCCTCGGTCAGGTGCATCCCGCTGCCCGGGTGGATGATGTTGCCGACGACCAGGCCGATGGCCAGCGCCACGAAGGACATGGTGATGAAGTAACCGAGCGCGAGCCCGCCGACCTTGCCGACCTGGGCGGCCTTGCGTACGGAACCGACGCCGAGCACGATCGTGCAGAAGATGATCGGCGAGATCATCATCTTGATCAGCGCGACGAAGCCCGTACCGAGCGGCTTGAGCTCCTTGGCAAAGTCCGGCGCGGCGAACCCGACGGCGATACCGAGAGCCACCGCGATGATCACCGCGATGTAGAGATAGTGGGTGCGGTCCCGCTTGACTGCGGGTGCGGCAGGTGCGCTTTCGGGGGTGCTGGCCACGACTGCCCTCCTTGACGACGTCGTCGGCATCATCCGGCGTGCGGCTCACGACCGGCGGAATCCCGGTGTGCGGCTCACATCCGGGTGGATCCGGGAGGTGGGGACTCCCAGGGGGTTGCGGTGACTATCTCCCGCCCTGTGAGGCCGGTCACCCTTCCGTTCATTTAGTTCACACTTAACGTGCGAGGCACACTGACGTCATGCGCATCCCCGTCCCCAGCCCCCGCAGCCTGGCCGGCCAGCTCTTCGCCATGCAGGCCGTGCTGATAGCGGTGCTCGTGGCCGGTTACGCGCTGTTCACCTACGTCAGTGACGAGCGGCAGGCCGAGGACGCGGCCGGCCGGCAGGCGACGGCGGTGGCGCGCTCGGTCGCGGACTCGCCCTCGGTGCACTCGGCGATCGGCACGGCCAAACCCAGCGTCGAACTCCAGCCCTACGCGCTGCGGGTGATGGCGGACACGGAGGTCGACTTCGTCACCATCATGGCCCCGAATCGCATCCGCTGGACCCACCCCGACCCCGACCAGATCGGCCAGCCCTTCCTCGGTCACATCGACCGTGCCCTCAAGGGCAAGACCTTCACCGAGACCTACACCGGCACCCTCGGCGCCTCCGTCCGCGCGGTCACGCCCATCGAGGACGAGAACGACAAGGTCATCGGACTGGTCAGCGCCGGCATCAAGGTCGAGGCGATCAGCGAACGGGTCCGGGGCCAGCTGGCCGCCCTGCTCGGCGTCGCGGCCGGCGCCCTCGCCCTGGGCGGCATCGGCACCTACGTCATCAACGCCCGGCTGCGCCGCCACACCCACGGCATGAACGCGGCCGAGCTGAGCCGCATGCACGACTATCACGAGGCCGCACTGCATGCCGTACGCGAGGGGCTGTTGATGCTCGACGGGCAGTACCGTGTGGCGCTGATCAACGACGGTGGACGGGAGTTGCTGGGGGTGGCCGCTGACGTGGTGGGCAGATCGGTGGCGGAGCTGGGGCTGCCCGCTCAACTGACCGGCGCGCTGCTGGCGTCGGAGCCGCGGGTGGACGAGGTGCATCTGGCGGCCGACCGGGTGCTGGTGGTCAACACCTCGCCGGTGTCGGGCGGAGAGCGCCGCGGCACGGTCGTCACCCTTCGGGATGTGACCGAACTCCAGTCCCTGATGGGCGAGTTGGACTCGGAGCGCGGCTTCACGCAGGCGCTGCGCTCGCAGGCCCACGAGGCGGCGAACCGGCTGCACACGGTCGTCTCGCTCATCGAACTGGGCCGCGCCGAGGAGGCCGTCGACTTCGCCACCGCCGAACTCGAACTGGCGCAGGCCCTGACCGACCAGGTGGTGGCCGCCGTGGGCGAACCGGTGCTGGCCGCCCTGCTGCTGGGCAAGACGGCGCAGGCGAACGAGCGGGGCGTGGAGCTGGTGGTGTCGGAGGACAGCCGCCTCGACGACGGCCTGCTGCCCCCGTCCCTCCCGGCCCGGGACCTCGTCACGATCCTCGGCAACCTCATCGACAACGCGGTGGACGCGGCCCAGGGGAGCGTGCGGGCACGGGTGACGGTGACGGCGTACACCGCGCACGCCGGCTCGGCGGATCCCGGCTCCGCGGACTCCGACGAGTTGGTGCTCAAGGTCTCCGACACCGGCGCGGGGGTGGATCCCGCCCACGCCGAGATGGTCTTCCAGCGCGGCTTCTCCACCAAACCGGCGGGGCCCGGCGGGCGGGGCCTCGGGCTGGCCCTGGCCCGGCAGGCGGTGCAGCGGCACGGCGGGCTGCTGACGGTGGCCGAGGCGGACGGCGGCGGAGCGGAATTCGAGGTGCGGATGCCGTTGCGTACGACGGCGAAGGACGCGACTGTGAAGGCCGCGAGCATGGAGGCCGCACCGGCGGACGTCTCACCGGCGCAGGCGTCGCCGGTGACGGGAGGCCAGGGATGACGGGCGCACCGGCCGATCCGGCCGACCCGATCCGCGTGCTGGTCGTCGAGGACGATCCCGTGGCCGCGGACGCGCATGTCATGTATGTCGGACGGGTGCCGGGCTTCGTGGCGGTCGGCAAGGCGCACACCGGCGCGGAGGCGCGGCGCCTGCTGGACCGTACGCCGGTGGACCTGCTCCTGCTCGACCTCCACCTCCCCGATGTGCACGGGCTGCAGTTCGCCCGGTCGCTGCGGGCCGCCGGGCATCACGCGGACGTGATCGCGGTGACCTCGGCGCGGGACCTGACCGTCGTACGGGAGGGGGTCTCGCTGGGGGTCGTGCAGTACGTGCTGAAGCCGTTCACCTTCGCGACCCTGCGGGACCGGCTCGTGCGGTACGCGGAGTTCCGGGCGGCCGCGGGCGAGGCCAGCGGACAGGACGAGGTGGACCGGGCGCTGGCGGCACTGCGGTCGCCCTCGCCTGCGGCGCTGCCCAAGGGGCTGAGCGGGCCGACCCTGGAGCGGGTGACCGGGGCATTGCGGGAGGCCGAGGAGGGGCTCACCGCGGCCGGGGTCGCCGTGACGGTGGGGATTTCTCGGATCACGGCCCGGCGGTATCTGGAACACCTGGTGGAGGCGGGACGGGCGGGGCGCAGTCCGTTGTATGGGCAGGTGGGACGGCCGGAGCTGGTATATCGGTGGGTTCGTACGCGTTAGACCCCCTGACGACCAAGACGTGACCCGCACGGTCATTGACCTGACTAGACCATTCCTCTTACCTTCGCGGGCAACCAACTCGGCCGACAACGTAGTCATGCCCGTAGGAGGTCGTGCCCGTGCGCCCCACCGCCGCCCGCCGCCAGCTCCCCGTTCTTCTCTCGCTCGCCGTCGCCGCCACCGCGCTCACCGCGTGTGGCAGCGGTTCCGGCAGCGACCCGGACACCGTGAAGGTCTCCTTCAAACAGTCCACGGACAACTCGATCCATGTGATGGACGACTTCCTCGCGGACATCAAGAAGCAGTTCGAGAAGGAGAACCCCGGCAAGAAGGTCGAACTCGTCCCGATCAAGGCCCCGGACTCGGAGTACTACACCAAGCTCCAGCAGATGCTCCGCTCCCCCAAGACGGCCCCCGACCTGGTCTACGAGGACACCTTCCTCATCAACTCGGACATCACCAGCGGGTACTTGAAACCGCTCGACAGCTACCTCGCCAAGTGGCCGGACTGGAACCAGTTCATCGACACGGCGAAGGCCGCGGCCCAGGGTGAGGACGGCAAGACGTACGGCGTCCCGGACGGCACCGACACCCGGGGCCTCTGGTTCGACAAGGCGATCTTCAAGAAGGCCGGTCTGCCGGCCAATTGGCAGCCCAAGACGTGGGACGACGTGCTCGCCGCGGCCCGCACGATCAAGCAGAAGGTCCCCGGAGTCACCCCGCTCAACGTCTACACCGGCAAGCCGGCCGGCGAGGCCGCCACCATGCAGACCTTCGAGATGCTGCTGTACGGCACCAACGACGGCAAGACGGACCCGCTGTACGACAAGGCGACGAAGAAGTGGGTCGCCGGCAGCCAGGGGTTCAAGGACTCCCTGCAGTTCGTCGAGACGGTCTTCAAGGAGAAGCTCGGCCCGGACGTCTCCGACGCCCTCGACCCCAACTTCGGCACCCAGGTCCGCGGTGAGCTGCTGCCCAAGGGCAAGCTCGGCATCGACCTCGACGGCTCCTGGCTGCCGCAGGACTGGCTGCCGGGCAGCGGGCACGAATGGCCCGAGTGGTCCCAGAAGCTGGGCCTCGCCGCCATGCCCACCCAGCACGGCCAGGCGCCCGGCAAGGTGAGCATGTCCGGCGGCTGGACCTGGGCGGTCCCGGCCAAGGCCGGCAACCCCGACCTCGCCTTCGACTTCATCAAGACGATGCAGACCAAGGCGAACGCCAAGAAGTGGTACATCGCCAACTCCGGTATCGCGGTCCGCAAGGACGTCGCGAGCGACCCCTCGTACGCCACCGCGCAGCCCGGCATCAAGTTCTTCACGGACCTGGTGGCGAGCACGCACTACCGGCCGGCGTATCCGGCGTATCCGAAGGTCTCCACGGCGATCCAGGAGGCGACGGAGGCCGTGACGACGGGTGACATGTCGGCGGACAAGGCGGCGAGTTCGTACGACGACGAGCTCAAGTCGGCCACCGACAACAAGGTGATCGAGAAGTGAGCGGCGGCGACCGTCGATGACCACCGCACCGCAGCAGGCGGGCCCGGATCTGACGAAGGTCGGCCCGGGCCCGGCGCCGCACCACCCCGTCCCACCGCGACGCCCGCGCACCCGCTCCCTGACCCGCCTCCTCCCCCTCTCCCCCGCCGTGATCCTCCTGCTGCTCTTCCTCGCGGGACCGATCGGCTACTGCGCCTACATCGCCTTCACCGACCTCCAGCTCACCGGCCAGGCCCACTCCTCCTTCGTCGGCTTCGCGAACTTCCGCGCGGCCTTCAAGGACGAGGAGTTCCTCAACGCCGTATGGCTGACGCTGGTGTTCACGGTCCTGTCCTCGCTGATCGGGCAGAACACGCTCGGCCTGGCGCTCGCCTCGCTCATGCAGCGCGCGTCGAAGCCGGTCCGCACGCTGGTGGGCGGGATCGTGATCACGGCATGGGTCCTCCCGGAGGTCGTGGCGGGCTTCCTCCTGTACGCCTTCTTCCGCCGCGAGGGCACCCTGAACGCCATCCTTGACTGGCTCCATCTCCCGTCCCAGAACTGGCTGTTCACCCTCCCGATCCTGGCGGTGTCCTTCGCCAACGTCTGGCGCGGCACGGCCTTCTCGATGCTGGTCTACACGGCCGCGCTCAACGAGATCCCGAAGGAGATCACGGAGGCCGCGGAGGTCGACGGCGCGGGCGGCTGGCGCCGCATGTGGCACATCACGCTCCCGATGATCCGCCGCTCCATCGGCACGAACCTGATGCTCAACACCCTCCAGACCCTGTCGGTCTTCGGTCTGATCTGGGTGATGACGAGGGGCGGCCCGGGCGACAAGAGCCAGACCCTGCCCCTGTTCATGTACGAACAGGCCTTCCAGAACAGCATGATCGGCTACGGCACGGCGGTGGCCCTGCTGCTGTTGGTGGTCGGCGCGCTGTTCTCGCTCGTCTACGTACGACTGCTGCGGACGGAGGTCTGACACCCATGGCACTCTCGCGGACACTCCCCCGCACCCCGCGCCTCACCCCGCGCCTCACCTCCCGCCTCGCCGACCGCCGGACGACCCGGCGCCTGGCCGCGGACGTGGGACTCCTGGTGGCCGCCGCCGCGTTCGCGCTGCCGCTGATCTGGGTCGTCCTGTCCTCGGTGGACCCGCACGCGAACCTCAGGGTGAAGACCCCCGACGGCTTCACCTTCGGCAACTTCGACGCGATCCTGACGCCGGAGATCACCTTCACGCCGCTGCTCAACAGCCTCATCCTGTGCGGCGGCGCGACCCTGCTGACGGTCGTCTGCGCGGCCCTGGCGGCCTATCCCCTGTCCCGCTTCAAGTCCCGCCTGAACCGCCCGTTCCTGCTGACGATCCTGTTCACCACGAGCCTGCCGATCACGGCGATCATGGTCCCGGTCTACGCACTCTTCGTGCAGGTGAACCTGATCGACACCATGCAGGGCACGATCCTCTTCTTCGCCGCCTCCCAACTCCCCTTCGCCATCTGGCTGATGAAGAACTTCATGGACGGCGTCCCGAAGGAACTGGAGGAGGCCGCCTGGACCGACGGCGCCTCCGCCTTCCAGTCCCTGATCCGCATCGTCCTGCCCCTCATGGGCCCCGGCGTGGCCGTGGTGACGATCTTCTCCTTCGTCATGATGTGGGGAAACTTCTTCGTCCCCTTCATGCTCCTGCTCACCCCGGACCAGATGCCGGCGAGCGTGAGCATCAACGAGTTCTTCGGCAACCGCGGAATGGTGGCGTACGGGCAGTTGGCGGCCTTCTCGGTCGTCTACTCGACGCCGGTGATCCTGCTGTACGTGCTGATCGCCCGACGGCTGGGCGGGGGCTTCGCGCTGGGGGGTGCCGTGAAGGGGTGAGAACGGGCCCGGCCTGGCAGGATGACGCCATGGAACGTGTGCTTGGAATCGGCGGATACTTCCTGCGGGCCGGCGACCCGGCGGCCCTGAGCGCCTGGTACCGCGACTGCCTGGGTCTGGACGCCGACGAGCACGGTCTGTGGCGTCCGGAACCCGGGCCGACGGTCTTCGCGGCCTTCGAGTCCGAGACCGACTACTTCGGCTCCCGCACCCAGCAGACCATGCTCAACTTCCGGGTCCGCGACCTGGACGCGATGCTCGCGCAACTGCGCGCCAAGGGCGCGGACGTCTCCGAGGAGACGCAGGACATGGAGGGCGTCGGCCGCTTCGGCTGGGTCACCGACCCCGAGGGCAACCGCCTGGAGCTGTGGCAGCCGGCCTGATGCGGGAGGGGCCCTACTGCGGTGCCACGACCGCGAGTACGCCCCGCACAGCCGTCCCGTCCGGCCAGGTCCACCCGGCGACGACGCGTACGGACGACTCCTGCGCGGCCCCCTGTACGGCCTCCGCCGACCGCAGGACGCGGTTGACCTGGACATCAAGCCCGCCGCCGAGGCCGGTTCCCGTTCCGTCCACGGTGACCGTCGGGTCAGGGGTGTGGCTCCTGCTCTGCTGCTGCGGCACCGCCTCACCGCGCAGCAGGGCGCGCAACTGCGCCATCACCACCGGGTCGTGGACGCCGTCGTAGATCCACCGCGTGCCGAGCACCCCGTGCTCGGAGGTCCCGATGAACGCCTCGCCGGGGACGCCCTCAAGTGCCGCGCCCCGGTAGCCCATCGGCACCAGATACGCCACCGGTTCCTGAGCGGACGCGTCCACCACGACCATGAACTCGATCCCGACCGCACCCTCCGGATCGTCCAGCCGGAACCCACCGGCCTTCACCAGCTCCGCCGTCGGCCCGTCACCGACGTACCAACTCTGCTTCGGCAGCCAGTCGTTGAGCAGCTCCAGTTTGGTGGGCGTCATGGTGGTCCGGTGGATCACGGCCATGCGGGCTCCCTCTCGCGTGGGTCTGGTTCCGTCCACCGACGGGACGTGTTCGAACCTATCGGAGACCGCGTGGCGTACAGATCGCGCCGCCCCCACACCACCCCCGACCCCTCACCCGTCACCCCCGCCTTGACGCACTCATCTTCGAAGGCCGCCCGCCCCGCCCCGCCGGTCAATCGCAAAAGGCAAGGTAGAACGGCATATTCATCACCGGCCGCCCCGGGCCGACGCTGCCCGGCCGACCCCACCCCTGGCCGAATCCGTACGTTCCTACAATCCGTATTCCTGGCCGAACGGACCGTAGTCACCGCACCCAGGGACCCCTATTTTGTGCCCCGTGCACCAACCCCCGGCCCACCCGAACCCGCCGAACCAGCCGAACCAGCCAACCTCCTCGGCCCCGCCCTTCAACGCCCCTGCCGCCCGTCGTCTGCGGGCCGGTCTCAACATGGGGCCCGAGCATGTCGCCTACGGGCTGCGTACCTCGTACGGGCTGCCCTACGTCACCCCGGATCTCGTCGTCGCCTGGGAGCGGGGGCTGACCGCGCCCAGCAGTCCAGAACTCACCGCTCTCGCGGGCGTGTTGTGGTGCTCCCTCGGTGAACTCATCGGGAGACCGCGGACGCTGGGCGAGCACCGGATCGCCCGTGCGCTCGCCCCGGAGGACGTGGCGCGGGCCGTCGGGCTCGAACTGCGGGCGTATCTCCAGATGGAGGAGGAGAACACCTGGCGCGGCGGCGACCGTCAGTCCGCCCTGCTCGCCGAGGTGCTCGACCTCTCGATCCCGGACTTCGTCGCCGTCACCGGCCGCGAGACCCGGCTCGCCGAGCTGCTGCGCAGTGCCGCGACCACGCGCTGGCAGGCGTACGTCCGGCCGGTGACCAAGCTGGTGCCCCTGGACCGGCGCCTGTTGGAGGACGTCCTCCAGGAGCTCCACCAGGACTACCAGGGGCAGATGGTCGCCTCGCTGAACTGGGGCGAGGGCGCCGCGGCCGGCACGGCACAGGACTCCGGCCGCGCCTACCTGGACCGGATCGTCGACCACTTCTGGGCGGCGGTCCAGGACAACAGCTCGTAGAACAGCGGCAGTTCGCAGAAGGGTGGCAGTTCGCAGAAGCGCGGCAGCGGTTAGAACACCGACTCCGCCTCGTCCATCCGGTCCTTCGGCACCGTCTTCAGTTCGGTCACGGCCTCCGCGAGCGGCACCATCACGACGTCCGTGCCGCGCAGCGCCGTCATGTTGCCGAACTCGCCCCGGTGCGCCGCCTCCACGGCGTGCCAGCCGAAGCGGGTGGCGAGGACGCGGTCGTAGGCCGTGGGGACGCCGCCGCGCTGCACATGGCCGAGGATGACCGGCTTGGCCTCCTTGCCGAGCCGGCGCTCCAGCTCGTACGCCAGGGCCGTGCCGATGCCCTGGAAGCGCTCGTGGCCGAACTGGTCGATGTCGCCCTTGCCGTAGTCCATGGAGCCCTCGGCGGGGTGCGCGCCCTCGGCGACGCAGACCACCGCGAACTTCTTGCCGCGGGCGAAGCGCTCCTCGACCATCTTGACCAGGTCGGCCGGGTCGAAGGGGCGCTCGGGCAGGCAGATGCCGTGGGCGCCGGCCGCCATGCCGGACTCCAGGGCGATCCAGCCGGCGTGCCGGCCCATGACCTCGACGACCATCACGCGCTGGTGGGACTCGGCGGTGGTCTTGAGGCGGTCCATCGCCTCGGTGGCGACGCCGACCGCGGTGTCGAAGCCGAAGGTGCGGTCCGTGGAGGAGATGTCGTTGTCGATCGTCTTCGGGACGCCAACCACCGGCAGACCCGCGTCGTGCAGCATCCGCGCCGCCGTCAGCGTGCCTTCACCGCCGATCGGGATCAGCGCGTCGATGCCGAAGTCGCGCGCGATGTCCGCCACGTTCTCGCAGGCCTCGCGCAGTCGGTCGCGCTCCAGCCGGGAAGAGCCGAGGATCGTGCCGCCGCGGGCGAGGATGCCGCTGACCGCGTCGAGGTCGAGGGTGCGGTAGTGGCCTTCGAGCAGTCCGGCGTAGCCGTCCTCGAAGCCGATGACCTCGTCGCCGTAGTTGTCGACCGCTCGGTGCACGACCGACCGGATCACGGCGTTCAGGCCGGGGCAGTCGCCGCCTGCGGTGAGAACTCCGATGCGCATCGTGCTGTGTCTCCTGCTCGGTGTCGATACCGGTGAGCCGGTCCGATTCTTTCATGCCCGGCAGGACGGTGTCGCTTCTGGTACGTATGACCCGATCGGCCCTATCGGACTGTCATCGGGTGGTCCGGGCCGCCCTCGGGTCCGGCGGGCGCCTTATCCACCGTTACGGGTACCGTCAAGTGGGTCCTGCTCACCTCGGTGGGCGATTTTTGTGCCCCGCCGGATGCCCCGCCAGATACCCCGCCGGATGCCCCACGAAAGACGGAACGGAGAGCACGCGTGACGCGCAGCGTGTACGTGACCGGGATCGACCGCGGCGACGGCCGCCAGGTCGTCGAGCTGGGAGTGATGGAGCTCCTGACCCGGCAGGTCGACCGGGTCGGGGTGTTCCGGCCGCTCGTCCACCACATCCCGGACCGCCTGTTCGAGCTGCTGCGCGCCCGCTACCGGCTGTCCCAGGACCCGGGCACCGTCTACGGCATGGACTACCACGAGGCGTCCGCCCTCCAGGCCGAGCAGGGGACCGACGAGCTGGTGTCGACCCTCGTCGACCGGTTCCACGTCGTCGCCCGCGACTACGACGTCGTCCTCGTCCTCGGCACCGACTTCGCCGACACCCAGCTCCCGGACGAACTCTCCCTCAACGCCCGCCTCGCCAACGAGTTCGGGGCGTCCGTGATCCCCGTGGTGGGCGGCCGCAAGCAGCCCGCCGAGTCCGTGCTCGCCGAGACGCGCAACGCCTACCGCGCCTACGCGGGCCTCGGCTGCGACGTCCTCGCGATGGTGACCAACCGGGTGGCCCGCGAGGACCGGGACGAGATCGCCGAGAGCCTCGCCTCCCGGCTCCCCGTGCCGTGCTACGTCCTGCCCGACGAGCCCGCGCTCGCCGCCCCCACGGTCTCGCAGATCGGCCAGGCCCTCGGCGCCAAGGTGCTGCTCGGCGACGAGTCCGGGCTCGCCCGGGACGTGCTGGACTTCGTCTTCGGCGGCGCGATGCTGCCGAACTTCCTGGGCGCCCTGACCCCGGGCTGTCTGGTCGTCACCCCGGGCGACCGCGCCGACCTGGTCGTCGGCTCGCTGGCCGCGCACAGCGCCGGCACCCCGCCGATCGCCGGCGTCCTGCTGACCCTGAACGAGGTGCCGACCGACGAGGTCCTCACCCTCGCCGGCCGCCTCGCCCCGGGCACCCCGGTCCTCTCGGTGGCCGGCAACAGCTTCACCACGGCCACCGAACTCTTCTCCCTGGAGGGGAAGTTGAACGCGGCCACCCCGAGGAAGGCGGAGACCGCGCTCGGCCTCTTCGAGCGGTACGTCGACAACACCGACCTCACCCGCCGCGTCTCCGCCCCGAGCAGCGACCGCGTCACGCCGATGATGTTCGAGCACAAGCTGCTGGACCAGGCCCGCTCCGACCTGCGCCGGGTGGTCCTGCCGGAGGGCACCGAGCCGCGTGTCCTGCACGCCGCCGAGGTGCTGCTGCGCCGCGGGGTCTGCGACCTCACCCTGCTCGGCCCGCTCGACCAGATCCGCAAGCGCGCCGCCGACCTCGGCATCGACCTGGGCGACACCCAGTTGATCGACCCGGCCACCAGCGAGCTGCGCGACTCCTTCGCCGAGAAGTACGCCCGCTTCCGCGCCCACCGGGGCGTCACCGTCGAGTTGGCGTACGACGTCGTCTCGGACGTGAACTACTTCGGCACGCTGATGGTCCAGGAGGGCTACGCCGACGGCATGGTCTCCGGTTCCGTGCACTCCACCGCCGCGACCATCCGCCCCGCATTCGAGATCATCAAGACCAAGCCGGACGCGGACATCGTCTCGTCCGTCTTCTTCATGTGCCTCGCCGACAAGGTGCTGGTGTACGGCGACTGCGCCGTGAACCCGGACCCGAACGCCGAGCAGCTCGCCGACATCGCCATCCAATCGGCCGCCACCGCCGAGCAGTTCGGGGTGGAGCCGCGGATCGCGATGCTGTCGTACTCGACCGGTACGTCCGGCTCGGGCGCCGACGTCGACAAGGTGCGCGAGGCCACCGAGCTGGTGCGCGAGCGGCGTCCGGACCTGCGGATCGAGGGGCCGATCCAGTACGACGCCGCCGTCGAGCCGACCGTCGCCGCGACCAAGCTGCCGGGCTCCGAAGTCGCGGGCCAGGCCAGCGTGTTGATCTTCCCGGACCTCAACACCGGCAACAACACCTACAAGGCCGTGCAGCGTTCGGCCGGCGCGATCGCCATCGGCCCGGTGATGCAGGGACTGCGCAAGCCGGTCAACGACCTGTCCCGGGGCGCGCTCGTCCAGGACATCGTCAACACGGTCGCCATCACGGCGATCCAGGCCCAGAACCCGAACGAGAAGGCAACCGTCCAGTGAGTCCGTCCCGTGTCCTCGTCCTCAACTCCGGCTCCTCGTCGGTGAAGTACCAGCTGCTCGACATGAGCGACGGCGTCCGGCTGGCCGCGGGGCTCGTCGAGCGGATCGGCGAGGAGAGCGCGCGGCTGAAGCACGCGCACCTCACCAGCGGTGCCGTCCGGGAGTGGACCGGGCCGATCGCCGATCACGAGGCCGCGTTGAAGGCCCTGGCGGAAGAGCTGGACAAGGACGGCTTCGGCCTCGATTCGCCGGAGTTGGTCGCCATCGGGCACCGGGTGGTGCACGGCGGCAAGACCTTCACCGAGCCGACGGTCATCGACGAGGTCGTGCTCGCCGAGATCGAGCGGCTGATCCCGGTCGCGCCGCTGCACAACCCGGCCAACCTCATCGGCATCCGCACCGCGATGGCACTGCGCCCGGACCTCCCCCAGGTCGCCGTCTTCGACACCGCCTTCCACACCACGATGCCGGAGTCGGCCGCGCGCTACGCGATCGACGTACAGGTCGCCGACGAGTACCGCGTCCGGCGCTACGGCTTCCACGGCACCTCGCACGCCTACGTGTCCCGGGCGACGGCGAAGCTGCTCGGGAAGGCGCCCGAGGACGTCAACGTGATCGTGCTGCACCTCGGCAACGGCGCGTCCGCGTCCGCCGTGCGGGGCGGGAAGTGCGTGGACACCTCCATGGGGCTCACGCCTTTGGAGGGACTCGTGATGGGAACCCGCTCCGGGGACATCGATCCGGCCGTCATCTTCCATTTGGCACGTGTTGGCGGAATGTCCATCGATGAAATCGACACTCTTCTCAACAAGAAGAGCGGGCTCGTCGGCCTGTGCGGCGACAACGACATGCGGGAGATACGCCGCCGGATCGACGAGGGCGACGCGAAGGCGCGGCTCGCCTTCGACATCTACATTCACCGCCTCAAGAAGTACATCGGCGCCTATTGCGCCGTGCTCGGTACGGTGGACGCGATCGCGTTCACGGCCGGAGTCGGCGAGAACGCGGCGCCGGTGCGCGAGGCGGCCGTCGCGGGCCTGGAGACCCTGGGCCTGTCGGTGGACGGCGCGCTGAACGCCGTACGCAGTGACCAGCCGCGGCTGATCTCGCCCGAGGACGCACGGGTGAAGGTGGCCGTGGTGCCGACCGACGAAGAACTGGAAATCGCGACGCAGACCTACGCACTGGTGAGACAGAGCGACTGAGCGGTAACCGGCAATTGAGCACGGCCTCGCAATTGAGCACCGCCCCGCCCATTTGTTTCTTCCGCCAGACGGAATATTCCGTAGCGAAACAAACCGATAGGATCGTCCCATGCGCCGTTCGAAAATCGTCTGTACTCTCGGCCCCGCGGTCGACTCCCACGAAATGCTGGTCTCGATGATCGAGGCCGGAATGAACGTGGCCCGGTTCAACTTCAGCCACGGCACCCACGCCGAGCACCAGGGCCGGTACGACCGGGTCCGTGCCGCCGCCAAGGAGACCGGCCGGGCCATCGGGGTCCTCGCCGACCTGCAGGGCCCGAAGATCCGTCTGGAGACCTTCGCCGAGGGCCCGGTGGAGCTGGAGCGCGGCGACGAGTTCGTCATCACGACCGAGGACGTGCCGGGCGACAAGCACATCTGCGGCACGACCTACAAGGGCCTGCCGGGCGACGTCTCGCGCGGCGACCAGATCCTCATCAACGACGGCAACGTCGAGCTGAAGGTCCTCGACGTCGAGGGCCCGCGGGTCAGGACGATCGTCATCGAGGGCGGTGTCGTCTCCGACCACAAGGGCATCAACCTCCCGGGCACGGCCGTGAACGTGCCGGCGCTGTCCGAGAAGGACATCGAGGACCTGCGCTTCGCACTGCGCATGGGCTGCGACATGGTCGCCCTGTCCTTCGTCCGGGACGCCAAGGACGTCGCCGACGTCCACAAGGTCATGGACGAGGAGGGCCACCGCGTCCCCGTCATCGCCAAGGTGGAGAAGCCGCAGGCGGTCGACAACATGGAGGACGTCGTGATGGCGTTCGACGGCGTGATGGTCGCCCGTGGCGACCTGGCCGTCGAGTACCCGCTCGAGAAGGTCCCCATGGTGCAGAAGCGGCTCATCGAGCTGTGCCGCCGCAACGCCAAGCCGGTGATCGTGGCGACCCAGATGATGGAGTCGATGATCACCAACTCCCGCCCCACGCGCGCCGAGGCCTCCGACGTGGCCAACGCGATCCTGGACGGCGCGGACGCGGTCATGCTGTCCGCCGAGTCGAGCGTCGGCGCGTACCCGATCGAGACGGTCAAGACCATGTCGAAGATCGTCGTGGCGGCGGAGCAGGAGCTGATGAGCAAGGGCCTGCAGCCCCTGGTCCCCGGCAAGAAGCCGCGCACGCAGAGCGGTTCGGTCGCGCGTGCCGCGTGCGAGATCGCGGACTTCCTGGGCGGCCGGGGCCTGGTGGCCTTCACCCAGTCCGGCGACACCGCCCGCCGCCTCTCGCGCTACCGCGCCGCGCAGCCGATCATCGCCTTCACCACCGACGAGAACACCCGCAACCAGCTGGCGCTCAGCTGGGGCGTCGAGTCGCACGTCGTGCCGTTCGTGAACAGCACCGACGAGATGGTCGACATGGTCGACCAGGAGATCGCCAAGATCAACCGCTTCAGCCCCGGCGACGTCGTCATCATCACCGCCGGCTCGCCCCCCGGCGTCCCCGGCACCACCAACATGCTCCGCGTCCACCACATCGGCGGCGTCAGCAACTGACGCCCCCGAAAAGGCTCTTGAAGCCCGCTGTACGACGCTGAGGGCGCCCCCTGTGACAGGGGGCGCCCTCAGCGTCTTGTGCGGCTCCCGGACGGGCTTGTGGTGATGCTCAGTCGGTGGTGTAGACGTGCATCCCGGGGATGTGCAGCGTGCCGCCGAACTGCGCGGCCTGGACGACCTTCACGTTGGTGAAGTAGATCAGCGGGATGTTCAGCGGGGGCGGGTTGTCGGGGTCGAACGTGATCGGGATCAGCCCGAACAGGTTCCCCGAGATGCTCTCCGTGTACATCGTGGTGTCGCCGTCGGTGATCGTGGACGTCGAGCCCTTGGAGGCCTGCACGTGGTAGGTCTTGCCGGACTGTTCGTCGTTGACCGTCTGGTGCAGGTCGCCGATGTCGGTGCCGCTGGAGATGACGTACTTCAGCACCTTCTTCTTGGTGCCGTTGGCCGTCTTCACCTCGACGACGCCCTGGTAGTCGGCACCCTTGAGGAGCAGCGAGCTGGCGTTCAGGTACCAGGGGTCGTCCGCCACCGGCACCTTGTTGTCGACGCCGCTCTCGTCGTCCGTGGCGGTCGGGCAGTCGTCCGCGTCCGTGGAGGAGCTCGGCGACGGGCTCGGGCTCGCGGACGAGGTCGCCTCGTCGGCCGCCTCCTTGGCGGCGTCGGTGGTGTCCTTCGCCGCCTTCGACGCCTTGTCGGTGGTGTCCTTCACGGTGTCGTCGACCGTGTCGGTGAGCTTCTTGGTGGTGTCCTTGACGGTGCCCGAGACGTCGGACGAGGTGTCCTTGCTCGCGCTCTCCGACGGGGACGCCGACGGCGACGGGCTGGTGCTCGTGGTGGAGCTGTCGCTCGAACCGCCACCGGTGAGGATGTCCCCGATGGTGTCGCCGATGGTGTCCAGCAGGCCACCGCTGCTCTCGGACGCCGAGGGCGACGGCGTGGCGGTGTCACCGCCGGAGTCGCCGGAACCGCCGCTCTTGGACGGGGACGGCGTGGGCGTCGCCTTGTCGTCGGAACCTGAATCCGACGAAGGGGTCTTGCCCGGGTCCGAGTCCGAACCGGAGTCCGAGGAAGGCGTCTCCGAGGGGCTCGGCGTCGCCGTGCCGGTCGACTCGCTCGCGGACGGCGAGGGCGAACCCGACGCGTCGTCGGAGTCCTCCAGCGCCGCGAGGCAGTCCTTGTACTCGTCCGCGGTCAGGCTCTTGGAGCTCGGCGACGGCGAGGAGCCGTTGCCGTCGGCGAGCGCGAGGCTCGATGTGAACCCCATACCCACGATGACCGCCGTCGGCATGGCCGCCATGGCTATCGCCTTGCCGGCCGGCATGTGGAACCTGGTGAACAGCGGCTTCTTGGGTGCCGCGTGGCGCGGCCCGGTTCTCACACGGGACTCGTCCACATCCGTCCCGTGGGTCACCTCGTCAGCCGGCACTGTGCCTCCCGTTCGCCCCGTTGGCCGGGCTCGTTCCTGACAGATCGTTCGGCTCGCCCACCACGGGCTTGAGGATGGTGGTGTCCGGGTCGTTCCCCTCGGGAGCGCCACCGGTTCCCCGGGGCTCCTCGTACGCCCGCTCATCGGCGGGCGGCGCACCCGGCGCCCACGACACGGCCATCGCGCCGCCGACGAGGGCGAGCAGGAAGCCGATCAGGAAGCCACCGAGGTTGGACACGGGGATGGACACCAGCCCGAGCAGGATCGAGGCGACGCCCGCGAAGGTGCGGACGTGCTTCTGGAACCAGAGGCTGAAGCCCAGGACGACGAGCAGCACACCGATGATCAGGGACCCGGCACCCGCAGTGGTGGCCATCGCCAACGTGAGGTGACCGATCTGCAGATTCGCGTACGGGAAGTACGCGATGGGGACTCCGGCGAGCATGACGAACAGGCCGGCCCAGAACGGCCGGTCGCCCCGCCAGGCGCGGAACTGCAGCCTCCGGCGGCTGAACTGGCCGTCGGACACGGCAGGAGTCTCGGCGCTCATGGAAAACAGCTCCCTGGTGCGGCTTTTCTGTGGTGTGGTGCTGGTGGTGTTGGTGTGGTGGTGGAGAGTTGTACAGGCGGTGAAGAAAGCCCGCGAAGAGTGGACGGGCGGGGGCGCCAGAGGCTCCCCCGCCCGTCAGTGAGTGCTTAGAAGCACTCCTTGACACCCGTCGACACCGACATGTGCAGACCGCTGAGCTTGAAGGTTCCGGCGGTGGTGGCCCACGCCGTCTGCTTCACACCGGTCAGCGAGGCCGAGTCGGCCTGCTGTGCGAATCCGTACGGGTTCGCGGTGTCGCCCTTCTGAATGCCGGGACCCTTGTTGGCGTCCTTGGCCGCGACGCCGATGTCGATGCCCTTGAACGTGGCATCGGCACTGAGGTCGTCGAGGTCGATGTACAGGTTGTCGGCCTCGACCGGCTTGGCCCCGCCGCCCGCCTTCAGGATCAGGCTGACGCTGCCCAGCAGCGGGATGTCCGGGGTGACCACGGACTGGCACAGGTTCTTGATGGTCGCCGACTTGAACGCCGAGACCGCGACCGGGTGTGCCGTCTTCTTGCCGTCGAGGGTGTACCCCGAGTCAATGGCCCCGTACTGCGAGAAGCCGGTGCCTTCCAGCGACTCGGCCGACACCTTGAACTGCTGGCCGGACACGCTGAATGACGCGGCGAGAGCACCCTGGGCAAGGGCGACACCTATCGCGGCCGTAGCGGCGACGCTGGGCACCATGACCACAGCGAACCGCTTCCATCTCGTCCCGCCACGCACCTGGGACTCCATATTTCCTCCTTCTCGGACGTACATCTCCTGGCCCTGACTGCCCCATTGGTCGGCTCAGCCGGGCAGGGATGGGAGAAGTGCTACGTCCTCGGGAAGGGGAGCGCCCGTACTCGGAGGCGCTGAACAGCGCACCGATCACCGGCGATCACCCCCGAGCGACAACCACTGGTCGCGCCTGACACGCATCACGCACAACCCTGCTGGACAGGCTCCACCCGTTGGGCGAAGACCCCCCTGTCCAAGAGCCGGCACCCGGGGCGTCGGCTCTGCTCGGTGGGGACCCAAGGAACTCCCGCGACCCGACCGGCTGTCGGAGTACGGGAATGGACCGAGCGTCGCCGATCGTGGTGCATTCTCGCCGCCCGCACAAGGGGGTTCGTTACTGGCTAGTAACGGCCGGATAACCGAACAACGACCCACAGGTCTCGACCGGCGACGCAGGGTGCCCCAAGGCGTCAGGACAAACCATTTGACACCGGGACAGAATCCGACAGACCGACGCCCAGAACTTACTCGCAGTAACAGCGGCCGCGATTACCAAGTTTTGGTAAAGCGCGGCCGCACTGACGCTCTGTCGGCAAATCTTTCACTCGGGCAACACAAGCACCGGCGTTTAGTGACTGGTCAGAACCGGCCCGGCGACCCGCTCAGAACAGCGCGCGCGCCAACGCCCGCCGCGCCGCCGCCACCCGCGGATCCTCGGCCCCCACGACCTCGAAGAGCTCCAGCAGCCGCAGCCGTACGGTGTCCCGGTCGTCGCCCGCCGTGCGCCGCACGGTGTCGATCAGCCGCCCGAACGCGTCCTCGACGTGCCCGCCCACCAGATCCAGGTCGGCGGCGGCGATCTGCGCCCCGGCGTCGGCCGGCCGCTCCGCGGCGTCCTTGCGCACCTGCTGCGGATCCAGCCCCTGCACCCGCTGGAGCAACTCGGCCTGGACCAGCCCCAGTTTGGCCTCGGGGTTGCCCGGGTCGTCGCTCAGCACGTTCTTGTACGCCTGGATCGCTCCGCCGAAGTCACCCGCGTCCAGGGCCTGTACGGCCGCTTCGAGCAAGGCGTCGTAGGGACCGACCGGGATCTCGGGAGCCGGCTGGACCGCGCCCGGCTCGGCGTCCGGGTCGACCGCCAGACCCGTCAGGCCGAAGCGCTGCTCGGCGACCTCCACCAACTGGTCCAGGGTCTGCCGGATCTGTGCCTCGCCGGCGGCCCCCTGGAAAAGCGGCAGCGCCTGTCCGGCGACCACCGCGAAGACGGCCGGGATGCCCTGGATCCCGAACTGCTGCATCAGCATCTGGTTGGCGTCGACGTCGATCTTGGCGAGTACGAAGCGCCCCGCGTACTCGACGGCGAGCCGCTCCAGGACGGGGCTGAGCTGCTTGCAGGGCTCGCACCACTCGGCCCAGAAGTCGATGACGACGGGCACCTCGGTGGACCGCTGCAGGATGTCGCGCTCGAAGGAGGCCTCGTCGACGTCGATCACCAGGTCGACCGGGGAGACGGCACCGGTGCCGGTGCCCTGCCGGGCGGCTTCGGCGCGCGCCTGCTCCGCCTTCGCCTTGGCCTCCTGGGCCGCCTTCACCGCGGCGAGGTCGACGACTCCGCTCATGGACATGTTCCGTGGCTGCATGCGTCTATCCTCCCCCGTTCCCGCGTGTACGTGAAAAGCCTTGTGAAAGCCGGTCCCGCTACGTGCCGTTCGGCGCCGGGTCCCCACCCCACGCCCGTGGTTTCGCTACGGGTCGTAGCGTAATGGCATGAGGTGCCTGCGGTACACCTCACCCCGGTGATCTCCCTCACGGCTCCACATGAAACGCCGGTTATGGTCAGGGGATGCAGAGCCGCACTCCCGCCCCACGCGCCACAGGACGCCCCCGCAGCGCCGCGGCGGACGCCGCGATCCTCGCGGCCACCCGGGAGGCCCTGGTCGAGCTGGGCTGGTCGAAGCTCACCCTCGGAGACGTGGCCACGCGCGCGGGGGTTGCGAAAACGACCCTCTATCGCCGCTGGGCCGGCAAGAACGAGCTGGTCGTCGACGCGGTCGCGGAACTCTTCGACGAACTGCGCCTCCCCGACCGCGGCACCCTGGCCGCCGACATCGAGGGCGTGGTCCTGCAGTTCGCGGCGATCCTGGCCCGCCCGGAGGCCAAGAGCGGCCTGATGGCGGTGGTAGCGGAGTCGATCCGCGACGACGCCCTGCGCGAGCGCATCCGCGAGTCCATCGTCGACCGGCAGAAACGCCTGGTCCTGGAGGGCCGAGCCCGAGCCCAGGCCCGAGGCGAACTCCCCCCGGAAACAGACCCGCTGGAAGCAACCCGCACGGTAGACCTGATCTTCGACATGGTCGCGGGTGCGGTGGTCCACCGCACCTTGGTCAGCGCGGAGCCCGCGGACGAGGAGTGGGTCCGCAACTTCACGCAGGTCCTACTGACGGGCTTGGCGGGCACGCCGTAGCCCGAGCGGCCGCCGCAGCGGCACAGCCCGCCCAACTCACCTGGCCTGCGGGCAGTCATGCCGCTGCGGCGGCGCCCGCCCCAAAAGAGGCGGCACCCCGTAGCGCCGGGCTGCGCAACCTCCTTGCCCTTCGCCCACGCCAACCGACGCTCAGAACCCAGCAGGCTCCGTGTACACCCCCCACTCGTCCCGCAGCACCCCGCAGATCTCACCCAGCGTCGCCTCAGCCCGCGCGGCGTCCAGCATCGGGCCGATCATGTTCGAGCCGTCCCGCGCGGCCGCCAGCATCGCGTCCAGCGCCGCCCGCACCGTCGCCTCGTCCCGGGCCTCCCGACGGCCGCCCAGCGCGCTCACCTGGTCCCGCTCCACCTCGTGGCTGACCCGCAGGATCTCCAGGTCTCCGGTGACGGACCCGGTGTGGACGTTCACACCGACGACCCGCTTGTCGCCCTTCTCCAGGGACTTCTGGTACTGGAAGGCGGACTCGGCGATCTCGCCGGTGAACCACCCGTCCTCGATCCCGCGCAGGATGCCGGAGGTGACCGGCCCGATGGGGTGCCGTCCGTCCGGGTGCGCCCGCAGCCCGCGCTCCTTGATCTGCTCGAAGATCTTCTCGGCGTCCGCCTCGATCCGGTCCGTCAACTGCTCGACGAACCACGAACCGCCCAGCGGATCCGCCACGTTGGCGACCCCGGTCTCCTCCATGAGCACCTGCTGGGTCCGCAGCGCGATCTCCGCGGCCTGCTCGCTCGGCAGCGCGAGCGTCTCGTCCAGGGCGTTGGTGTGCAGCGAGTTGGTGCCACCGAGCACCGCCGCGAGGGCCTCAACTGCCGTACGCACCACGTTGTTGTACGGCTGCTGGGCGGTCAGCGAGACACCGGCGGTCTGCGTGTGGAAGCGCAGCCACTGCGCCTTGTCGGTCTTCGCGCCGTACACGTCCCGCATCCACCGCGCCCAGATGCGGCGCGCGGCACGGAACTTGGCGATCTCCTCGAAGAAGTCGAGGTGCGCGTCGAAGAAGAAGGACAGACCGGGCGCGAACACGTCCACGTCCATCCCGCGGCTGAGCCCCAGCTCCACGTACCCGAACCCGTCCGCCAGCGTGTACGCCAGCTCCTGCGCGGCCGTCGCCCCGGCCTCGCGGATGTGGTATCCGGAGACGGACAGCGGCTTGTAGGCGGGGATGCCGGTCGCGCAGTACTCCATCAGGTCGCCGATCAGCCGCAGATGGGGCTCGGGCTGGAAGAGCCACTCCTTCTGCGCGATGTACTCCTTGAAGATGTCGGTCTGCAGCGTGCCGTTGAGCACGCGCGGGTCGACACCCTGCCGCTCGGCTGCGACGAGGTACATGCAGAAGACCGGGACGGCCGGCCCGCTGATGGTCATGGACGTCGTCACATCGCCGAGCGGGATGTCCTTGAACAGGACCTCCATGTCGGCGGCCGAGTCGATGGCGACCCCGCAGTGCCCGACCTCGCCGAGCGCGCGCGGGTCGTCGGAGTCGCGCCCCATGAGCGTGGGCATGTCGAACGCCACGGACAGACCCCCGCCGCCGTTGGCGAGGATCATCTTGTACCGCTCGTTGGTCTGCTCGGCGTTCCCGAACCCGGCGAACTGCCGGATGGTCCACGTCCGCCCCCGGTAGCCGGTCGGGTGCAGCCCGCGCGTGAAGGGGTACTCCCCCGGCCAGCCGATCCGCTCGAATCCCTCGTACGCGTCACCGGCCCGGGGCCCGTACACAGGCTCCACGGAGTCCCCGGAGAGCGTCGTGAAATCGGCCTCACGCGTGCGTGCGGCGTCGTACCGGGCCTGCCAGCGTCGGCGGCCCTCTTCGATGGCGTCAGCGTCCATACCCTCGAATTTACTAGGACGTCCAAGTAAATGTCGATGGCCGACCGCCGTACGCATGTCGCACGGCGGTGTGAGTTACGCCTTGACGGGCGCTGGCGCGGGCTCGGCGATCTTGCCCTCAAGCTCGTGGCTGATCTTGCGCTCCACGAAGAAGGCGGCCGTCGGGATGGTCCCGGCGAGCAGGACCCACAGCTGCTTGCCGACCGGCCACTTGGCCTTGGAGCCCAGGTCGAAGGCGAAGACCAGGTAGACCACGTAGAGCCAGCCGTGCGCGATGGCGACGACGCGGGTGAAGTCCGCGGCCCCGTCGACGTCCAGGCCGTACTTGGCGATCATGCTCAGGCACAGCAGGACCAGCAGCACACCGGTGACGTAGGCCATGACGCGGTAGCGGGTCAGCACGCTCTTTTTCATGGCTACGAGCGTAACCACCCGTTTCGCGCGATCTTCCGGCGCCCCTGTGCCGCGAGACGTACCGGGCGGGCGTCCGGCTACGCCTCGTCGAAGTCGCTCGCCGCCACCCGCAGCGGGCGCAGCATCGCGAAGATCTCCGCGCACTCCTCGGCGTCGTAGGCACCGAGGCCGAAGTCCATCGCCATAAGGTCGCGGGTGGCCGACTCGACCACTTCGCGCCCCTTGTCGGTGATGGTGGCGAGCGTGCCGCGCCCGTCGTTGGGGTTGGGGCGCTTGTCGACCAGGCCCGAGCGGACCAGGCGGTCGACGGTGTTGGTCACGGAGGTGGGGTGCACCATCAGGCGCTCACCGATCTTCGACATCGGCAGCTCGCCGGCCTTGGAGAAGGTGAGCAGCACCAGCGCCTCGTACCGCGCGAACGTCAGTCCGTAGGGCTTGACCACCGCGTCGACCTCGGCGAGCAGGATCTGCTGGGCTCGCATGATCGAGGTGATGGCGACCATCGAGGGCACGTTTCCCCAGCGCTGCTTCCAGAGTTCGTCGGCGCGGGCGATGGGGTCGAAGGGAAGGCTGAGCGGCTTCGGCACGGCAACGACCTTACCGGCCGGTCATATTGTGGTCAGCCCCGTCTCGCCTTTCGGTCGGATGCGTACCACCTCCCTCGCCAGCAGGGCGCAGCACACCGCGCCGAGCAGCCCGGCGCCGGCCACGGTCGCCCGCACTCCGGCGAACTCCGCGACCACCCCGGCGAGCGCCATCCCCACTCCCTGGATCGTCATCAGCCCGGCGGTGAGCAGGGTCATCGCGCGCCCCCGCAGCTCGTCGGGCACGGCCCGCACGAACCACTGGTCAAGACCCAGCGTGTACGCCGATCCCGCACCCGAGACCAGCAGGAGAAGGAGGGAGACCGCGAGGCCCGGGCGGAACAGATAACCGGCGTACGGCAGCAGCGTGCAGCAGACCAGCGGGACGGTGATGCGCTCGCGGGCGGCCGGGCGCAGCCGGGAGCCGGCGTACAGCTCGCCGGCGATGGTGCCGACCGGCAGCGCGCACATGAGCAGGCCGAGGCCGACGGATCCGGCCGTCAGTTCGGCGGCGTAGGGCGCGGCCAGCGCCTCCGGGGCGACCGAGAACATCGGCGGGATCCAGAAGAGGAGGAGCAGGGCGCGGACGCGGCGGTCGGCGAGCACCTGCCGGGCGCCCTTGAGGCCGTCCCGCACCAGGGCGTTCCCGACGCCCGCCCGGGCGGGCCTGCGCCGGGTGCCGAAGCGGAGCAGGAGCGCGGAGGCGCAGAAGGTGCCGACCGTGATGAGCAGCGCGTGGCGCGGTGATACGACGATCAGGAGCAGGCCGCCGAGGCCGTAGCCGACGAGCAGCGCGCTCTGCGAGACGATCCGCAGCAGCGAGCGCCCGAGCACGAACAGGTCGCCGTCGCCGAGGATGTCGGCCAGCGTCGCCATCCTGGTGCCCTGGAACACCGGCGAGACGACGGCCACGCAGCAGCGCAGCGCGAGCAGGACGCCGATGTGCGCGCCGGGCAGCACCATCGGCGCGACGCACACCGCGCACACCAGGTCGCACACCACCAGCACCCGCCGGGCCGGGAAGCGGTCGGCGACGCCCGCGAGCAGGGTCCCGCCGACGACGTACGGCAGGAAGCCGAGTGCGAAGGCGAGGGCGCTGAGCAGGGGGGAGCCGGTGAGGTCGTAGACGAGGACGGAGAGCGAGATCTCGCTGACGACGACGCCGAGCAGGGAGAGGGCGTGCGCGGCGAAGACGGCGCGGAACTCGGGGACGGCGAAGACACGGGCGTATCCCGTGGGGGCCGGTGGTGCGGACACGGTCGTGGTGCCCGCGGACTGGTCTGGCATGGGCAGCAGCGTGCTCGGCCGGGGCGAGGCATCCTAGAGATTCGGCGCCGACCGAATGTTGGCCGCCAGAGGGGAGCAGGTGGTCGTGCCGTCGCGTCTGCACTTCGGGGAGGACGACTTCCTGCGCTGCCGCTTCGCGGTGTCCCCGCTGTGGGAGACGCAGGAGGTGGTGCGCACCCTCAAGCGGCCCGAACGGCAGGGGTATCACGCGCACTGGCTGCGCCGGATGGAGAAGGTGGCGGCAGGCCTCGACCTCACGGACCTGTGGCTGCTGATGCCGCGCCGGGGGCACTGCCCGGACTGGCTGTGCCCGCCGCCGATCGGTCCTGCGGCCACGTTCGAGGAGGAGATCGCGGCGGTGCGGGCGAGCGACCCGGCAACCGCCCGCGCCGACACCGCCAAGTCGCTCGCCGACACCCCGGGCGCCCTCGACTCGCCGCAGGCCAGGCGGTGGCTGCGGGATCCGGCCGGGATGGTCCGGGAGCTGGCGGACGCGATGGAGGAGGTCTGGCGCACGCTCGTCGCCCCGGACTGGCCCCGCCTGCGCACCCTCCTTGAGGCCGACGTCGCCTTCCACTCGCGCCGGCTGGCCGAGGTCGGGCTCGGCGGGCTGCTGCCCGAGATCAACCGCCGGTTCGGCTGGCAGGCCGGAACGCTCACCGTCGACATGAACCTGGAGCACGAGCGGCATCTGGGCGGACAGGGCCTGATGCTGATGCCGAGCGTCTTCATCTGGCCGGACGTCGTCAGCACCTTCGAGCCGCCCTGGCAGCCGACCCTCGTCTACCCGGCCCGCGGCATCGGCGGCCTGTGGGCCGAGCCGGCCGGCCGCACCCCCGACACCCTGGTACGGCTGCTCGGCCGCGGACGCGCCACCGTCCTGGCCGCCCTCGACGAACCCGCCTCCACCGGCGCCCTCGCCCACCGACTCGGACTCGCCCCGTCGTCGGTCTCGGCCCACCTGACACTGCTGCGGGAGGCCGGGCTGCTGACCGCGCGGCGGTACGGCCATCAGGTGCTGTACGAGCGGACGCCGCTGGGGATCGCGCTGGCGTCGGGGGACGACTGACGGCGGCCATGTCGGTTCCGTATCCGTAGATCGCTTTATGGGACGATCACTGACGTTCCGTCACCTTCGCCCCAGGGAGCGGCATGTCCCGGCTGATCCACACCCTCGCGGCTCTCGCGGTCCTCGGGCTCGCGGCGGGCTGTTCGTCGTCCGGCGTCGACGAGGCCTCCGTCGCCGGCGCCGCCTCCGGTAAGGCGCGCGCCAAGACCTCCACCGCCTTCTGGGTCGACCCGGAGAGCCCGGCCGCGCAGCAGATCGCGATGTGGCAGCGCCAGGGACGCAAGCAGGACGCCGAACTGCTCGGCCGGATCGCCGACGAGCCCGTCGCGCTGTGGCCGGCCGGCGAGATCGCCCCGGGCCCCGCCGTGCGGACGGCGACCGCGTCCGCGAGTTCGCAGGACCGGACGGCGCTCTTCGTGGCGTACGACATCCCGCACCGCGACTGCGGTCAGCACTCGGCGGGCGGGGCGGCGGACGCGGACGCCTACCGGGCCTGGATCGGGAAGTTCGCGGATGCTCTCGGTGACAGCAAGGCGCTCGTGGTGCTCGAACCGGACGCGGTCGCGCACATCGTGGACGGCTGCACGCCGGGTGAGTACCACGAGGAGCGCGAGCAGTTGCTGGGCGAGGCGATCGACCGGCTGAAGCAGCAGCCGAACACCAAGGTGTACCTCGACGCCGGCAACCCGTCCTGGATCCGCGAGCCCTGGAAGCTGGTCGACCCGCTCAAGCGCGCGGGCATCGACCGGGCCGACGGCTTCTCGCTGAACGTCTCCAACTTCCAGACCGACGACCGCACGACGAAGTACGGCCTCCAGCTCTCGCGCGACCTGGGCGGCAAGCACTTCGTCGTCGACACCAGCCGCAACGGCAACGGGCCGATGCCGGGCGCCTGGTGCAACCCGCCGGGCCGCGCGCTCGGCACCAGGCCGACCACCGACACCGGCGAGGAGGCCCTGGACGCCTACCTCTGGGTCAAGCGGCCCGGGGAGTCGGACGGGACCTGCGAGGGCGGTCCGGACGCGGGGCAGTGGTGGCCGGAGTACGCCCTGGAGCTGGCACGCAACTCCAAGGCGTAGCACCGGCGTTCGGCCCTTCGGTCCTTTGTGTCGAGGACGTCACTTCACCTGGATCCACTTGGCCTCGGACGGCGTGCCCTGCGCGTCCGTGACGAACAGCATGTACCAGCCGGGCGGCACCAGGGCCGGGTCGTTGGGCACGTCCACCGTCACCGCGTGCGCGTCCTTGGTCAGGCCGAGTTCGATGGAGCGCTGCTCGACGTCGGTCGTGTGGGTGACCGCGCTGGGCCGCATCAGCCGGGCCTTGACGACCCGCTCCGGGTGATCGGTCCGGTACGTCGCCCGGTGGTGCCGGTCGAGTTGCTGCGGGCCGTCCTCCAGGACCGGCCTGGTGCTGCCGCCCCGGTGCACGGCGGGCGGGGTGAAGATCTCCATGCGCTGCTCGAAGTGGCCCAGTTTCGTGTTCTGTTGGTCGTCGAAGAGCGGGTCCGAGCCGAAGGTGACGACCCGGCCGTCGGGCAACAGCAGTGCCTCGGAGTGGTAGTTGCGGCCCACCGCGGGGTCGGCCGCCTCGTGGAAGGCGTTGGCCTTGGGGTCGTAGAACTGCGCCTTGAGGATGTTGCTGGCGCCGCGCCCGCGGTAGTCCTCGGAGCCGTTGGTCGTGAACACCGAGTCGTCCGGCATGATCACGCTGTTCAAGTACCGCGTGCCCTGCGGGAGGTTGGGGCCGTCCTTGAAGGCGGGGTTGTCCTTCTTCAGGTCGACGACCGCCGTCCGGGGCGTCGACCGCTTGGACTCGCCGACCCCTCCGCCACCCATGATCATCACCTTCTGGTCCTGCGCGGGTGGCAGGAGCAGGGAGGAGGAGGTCTCGGTCTCGTCGGGGTCGCGCAGGCCCGGCACCTTGGTGAAGGTGTTGGTCTTCAGGTCCCACAGCCCCGGCTCGCGGCCCTTCTCGGCGGGCCCGTAACCGGCGTTGGAGGCCGGGTAGAAGAGCTTGCCGCCCTTGGTGAGGAAGAGGGCGGGGTACGTCGGGAAGTACCGCTTCGGTCCCGGCGACCACTTCTTGGTCTTCGGGTCGTAGTACTCGTTGTCACCGGGGTCGATGACGCCGACGTCGTCCAGTCCGGAGACGGCGAGGACGCGTCCGTCGTCGAGGCCGACGAGGGTCGGGTACCAACGGGCCTTCTGCATCGGGTCGACGGGGATGTACCGCTCCGCCCTGGGGTCGAACTCGTAGGCGGCGCGGATGCCTTGGAAGTCCTGCTTGTCGAGCGTGATCTTCTCGCTCAGCCCGTACGTGTTGTTGGCGTCCTTGCCGGTCAGGCCCTCGATGTCGTACTGGGACTGCTTGTCCGTGGCGGACAGCGGGCCCGTCTCGACGGCCTCGACGAAGACGCGGACCTCGCTCGCGGTCACGCTGGTGCGCCAGGGCTGCATCACACCGCGGGCGTTGTAGGTGACCTTGAAGGCACGCTTGGCCTTGGGCACGGTGACGTCGAAGCGGCTGACGTACTCGACGCCGGCCGGCGACCTGAACCGGGTGCCCTTCTTCAGGAACATGGCCTTTTCGGGGTTCTCGTTCTTGACCCGCATCCCGCCACCGGCCCGCTTCACCTCCCCGTCGAGCCGCTCGTAGCGGGCGGTGCCGCCGGCCACCAGGAGTCTGCCGTCGGGGAGTTGGGCGTGGCCCGAGCAGAAGAAGTCGTCGGGGGTGGGGATCTTCTTGAAGGTGTTGGCCTTCGGGTCCCACAGGACGGTGTCGAAGGACCCCTTGTCGAACTTCTTCTGCTCGTTGCCCGACCCGGCCACGATGAGCACTTTGCCTGTGTGCAGGAGCGCCGCGTGGATGGCGTTGGTGCGGTACTGCTCCGGGATGTCGATCTGACTCCAGGAGCCGTACTTCGCCTGGTACTCGGGCCGCGAGATCTCGTACTCGTGGTACTTCTCGCTCGCGAAGTCCAGGGCGGCCGGGGCGTTCAGGCCCGCCAGGACAGCGATGCCCCCGATCCCCAGGACGGTCTTCTTGGTCTTCTGGGACGGCTGGTAGGCCATGGCCTAGTTGCCTCCTGTCGCGGAGCCGGAGACGGAGGAGCCGGCCGCGCTGGTCGCCAGGGCCGGTTCGGCGCCCTCGACACTGAGCGGGGTCCGGTGCGGCGACTGCCGCGCGCGCCGCTCCTTGAGCAGCGTGGAGCACCACACCCCGACCGGCGCCAGGGCTATCGCCATGGCCAGGACGGCCCAGGTGCGCATGGCCGCGTGGGTGTGGTTCAGGACGACGGACGCGGCCAGGGAGGTGCCGAGGAAGGTCGCCCAGAAGAGATGGATACGGAAGGTCGCCAGCCGGTCCGCGCTGGCGTCGCCGCCCTTGGGGGTGACGACGAAGCGGGAGGGGCGGCGGATGATGGCCTCGCCGAAGGACTTGAGGTAGATCGGCGCGGACAGGGCCGACATCGCCATGCCCGCCAGTCCGCCCGATCCCTCCGGTTCGTGCGGGGAGACGTTGTGGCGACGGTTCCAGAGGTAGAGCCCGATCTGGAGTGCGGCGGCGTCGCTGTAGAGCATCAGCCACACGGACGCGGCGACCTGGGTGCCGGACGCGCCGAACCAGAGGAAGAGGAAGCAGCTCATGATGCCGAGGAACCAGTTGACCGCCGTCATCGGGTAGTACACGAGCATGAGGGTGTAGGAGAACAGCCGCCCGGGAGGCATCGTGAACGGCGCCTTCCAGTACTGCTTGAAGAGCGTCTCGTAGGTCCCCCGCGACCAGCGCATCTGCTGCGTGAAGAAGTCGGTCCAGGAGGCCGGGCCCTCACCGGTGGCCAGGACGTCGGGCGTGTAGACGGACCGCCAGTGGGTGCGGGTGACCGGGTTCCGGTGCCGGTGGATCTCGAAGCCGGTGGCCATGTCCTCGGTGATGGAGTCGAACAGTCCGCCGATCTGCTTGACGGCCGCGATCCGTACGACGTTGTTGGTGCCGACGAACATGGGGGCGCGGTAGCGGTTGCCGGCGCGCTGGATGAGGGCGTGGAAGAGGAACTGCTGGGACTCGGCGGCCTTGGTGACGGGGTTGTGGTAGTTCCCGTACACCTGGGGCCCGACGACGAAGGCGACGTCCGGGTCCCGGAAGTACCCCATCATCCGCAGCAGGAAGTCCGGGTGCGGGATGTGATCCGTGTCGACGGAGGCGAAGAACTCGTACTCGTCGCCGTGCATCGCGATCCACGCGTTGTAGTTCCCGTGCTTGGTACGGGCCTTGTGGACACCCTTGGGCCGGTTCCACTCGGCAACCCCGTGCCGGGTGAAGTGGCGCACGCCCAGCTCGGCGCAGAGCGCCTTGGCCTGCTCGTCGTCCCCTTCGTCGAGGAGCCAGACGTCGAGGGGCCCGGTGTGCGTGATCCTGACCGCGCCTTCGAGGGTGGCGCGGACCATGGAGAGGGGTTCCTTGCCCGGGACGTAGGTCGTGAGGAAGGCGACGCGGGTGCCGGGTGCCGGGACGACGGGGACGGGGTCGCGGGCGACGAGGGTGGCGTGGGCGACGGAGGCCACGTTGACGACCATGAACAGCTCGATGAGGCCGATGGCTATCAGCATCGCGATGTCGAGTCCGACCATCCACTCCTGACCGCCCTCGCGCTCCACCCAGTGGGTGGGCCACACGAGGTAGACGAGCAGGGCCGCGGTGAGCAGCGGCGCGAGGCTCATCAGCAGGACGGCACGTATTCGGTGGGGCTCGCGCGACAGGAGCGAGGTGTACTGCACCCGGTACGCCCCGGCGGACGGCTCGGTGAGCGGTCCGGCGAGTCGGCTGTGGGTGTCGTAGTCGTAGCCCTCCGGCCGCACAGCGCCCTCCAGTGAGTGAGGAATGATCGGCGATCTTGTCCGATATCCATACAAAAGAGGACATTTGTGGGCGTGTCGAACTGGGGGCGGCCAGGTGGGCGTATGCGCCATGCCGCCGCCGGCGGCGGGGGCCGGAGCGCCGACTGTCCGGTGGGTGGGTCGGGGGCGTGGGGGTGCGTTGGGACCAGCTGAGCGGCGGCCTGCGACGCACCCCCACGCCCCACTCCCGTGGTCGGGCGGCCGCGGGTGCGTGCGGGTCCCGCAGAGGTCGACGCCGGCCCGCGTCTGTGTCTTTCAGCCCGTCCGGCGTTTGAGGACGAGGCCCCTTCAGGGCCGATGGGGGCCGGGGCGGAGTCCCGGTGGGGGTGAGGGGGCGGAGCCCCTGGGGATGGGACGGGTAGGGGCGGCGGGGGCGAGGAAAGCCCGGTCAGCGGCGGGCCGTTCGGCGGAGGCGATGGCGGACCGCCCGTTGGGCAACCGGCCCGAGTTCCTCCAACGCCGAGACCAGGAGCCCGAGTTGGTCAAGAGCGTCCAGTGCCGAATTCGCCCCGACCGCATCCACCCCCTCGTACAGCTCCATCCCCACGAACGACGCCGCGACCGCCCGAGCCAACCCCGCCGGGTCCACGAACTCCCCCACCGGCGAGCCCCCAAGCACCCTCACCAGCACCTTCTCGATCTCCGCGATCCACAGGTCCAGCCCCGCCGCCGTGGCCGGCCCCAGCGCCTCGTTAGTCTGCGCCCCGGCAAGCAGTTGGCCGAGGAGCGCGACATGCCCCCCGTCCCGCTCCGCCTCATGCATCTCCCGCCCCACGACAAGGAGTTCCGACAGAGACGTCACCGCGTCGAACCGCTCCCGGTAGCGACCAACCGCCTGCTCCGCCCCGTACCGACAGGCCGCCGCCAACAGCTCGTCGACAGACCCGAAGTGGTAGAAGACCAGCGCCTGGTTCACCCCCGCCGCCGCCGCGACACTCCGCGCCGACGTCTTCGCGATGCCCTGCTCGGTGAGCGTCCGCAACGCCCCCTCCAGCAACTTCGTCTTCGTCTCCACCGACTTCACCGAACTCGCCGACTTCATCGATTTCGCCGGCCTCGCCGTCTCGGGGCTCACGCGCGCGACTCCTCCCGGACAGGGCGAAGACCAGGCCGCACACCACAGGTACGGATGTCCGTGTACGTCGCCCGGAACGACCCCTCGTAACCGAACAGCGGCCCGAAGTACCTGTTGACCACGCGCACCCGGATGCGGAAGCGGTCGGTCGTGTCGTCGTACGACTCCCGGACCTCCGCCGTCGCCCCGATCAGTTCGGGGACGCGGACGTCCACCACCCCTTCCCTGAACCGGTGTTCCCCGGAACGGATCAGCAACGACCCGTCCGGCTCGGCGCGGAAGTGCAGGTCGCTGGCGAGGTGCTGGTGGGTGCCGAGGTAGTCGAGGACACGGTCGCCCTTGGGGCTCAGCACCATCTGGGCGTCGAATCGGCGGGGGCCGGCGGGGAGGTCGAAGGTGCGCACGAAGGTCACCGTCTCACGGCCGAAGCTGTCGACGTAGGGGACGTTCTCGATCACGAAGGGCACGTCCCGCCCCTCACGCGGGACGAGGATGTTGCGTGTGGCGCCGAGCGCGAGGAACGGCTTCACGAATGCCCCGCCGTGCCAGATACGGCCCATGACGCCCCGCCCTATGCACGCCTCCCCGCTCGCCAGGCCTACCGAGAAACGGCGCTGGAGGTGGGGGTGCAGGCGGTCGAAGTCCGCGCCCATGACCGTACGGAAGATGGATGGGTTCGTCATCGGGGGCTCTCCGAGTTCTCCAGGCCGCCCGAGTTGCCCAAGCCGTCCAAGGTGGCGAGCAGTCGAGGTGCACGCGTGCGTGCCGGTCTGCGCAGGCAGCGGCGGGCCGCCGGGGTGGTGGGGAGTGGGGGTGCCAGGAGCGCCAGGGAGAGCAGCACCAGCGCCAGCAACGGCATCGCGTAGAAGAAGAGCGGGGCGAAGGGGCCCGTCAGCCGCAGCAGCCCTCCGTAGCCGAAGCCCGTGCACGCAAGGACGATCGCCATGGCCCGTGCCGACAGCTCGGCCAGCCAGTTCCGGCGTGCGCGCTCCGGTGTGATCCCTCGTTCCAGCCACAGCCGGAGCCGGTCGAAGGACCATGCCGTCGCCCAGCCCATCAGCGGGCGGAAGAAGACGCGATCGGCGGCGGTGCCGACGACACCCCAGCGGGGGCGGTAGTCGTAGCCGGTGAGGAAACGGACCCCGTCGCCGTCCGGGACGTAACGCCAGTACCCGCTCCCCTCCGCCAGCAGCGAGAGGCGGCTGGGAGAGGAGAAACGAAGCGCCGAGGTACGCGTGCCGTCCGGGCGTTCCTTCTCGCCGGCCGAGACTCCGGTACCGGCGACGGCGAGGAAGGGCAGCACGCGCGTGGCATAGCGAAAACGCTGGGGCTCGCCCTCCGCGCGCGGGAGGTAGGTGATCTCGGTGAAGCGCAGGTCCCAGCGCTGATGGAGGGAAGGGTCCTGCGTGCGGGCCCAGAGGTCGTCCAGGGAGGCGTTGATCCGCGCCTCTATGTAAAGCCCCGCGTTCCGCATGCGCATCCCCCCGCGTTTCATGTTTGAGCGGTCGCTCAAATTCGCTGGACAGGAAATTACACCTCTTTGAGCGATCGCTCAATCGCATCGCCACAAGAAAGCCCCTGCCCGGGTGGGCAGGGGCTTATCGCGTCAACTGGCCTGGCTACTCCGCCAGGTGTCGCTCCACCGTCGCCACCTTGGACGTGAGTCCGTCGGTCACGCCGGGGCGGATGTCCGCCTTGAGGACCAGGGAGACACGGGGTGCCCGCGCCTCGACGGCGGCGACCGCGCGCTTGACGACGTCCATGACCTCGTCCCACTCGCCCTCGATCGACGTGAACATCGCGTCGGTGCGGTTGGGCAGGCCCGATTCGCGGACGACGCGGACGGCGTCGGCCACGTACTCGCCGACGTCCTCGCCGACGCCGAGGGGGGACACGGAGAAGGCGACGATCATGCGTTCACGATTCCTTCCTGGCGCGCGCGGGAGGCGATGACCTCGGCCTCGGCGGCGCGCTTGAGCTTGCGCTCGGCGAAGAAGCCGCCGGTGGGCAGGACCGAGAGGACGAAGTAGAGGGCGGCGGTGCGGGGGCCCCACTTGGTGCGGTTCCAGGCGTCGGCCCAGAAGAGCACGTACAGGATGAACAGGATGCCGTGGACAAAGCCCATCGGCCGCACCGCGTCGAAGTCCGTGGTCCGCTTCAGGACCGAGCAGACCAGCAGGAGCAGGAAGGAGACGGCCTCGGGGGCCGAGACGAGGCGCAGGCGGCGCAGGGCGGAGGCGGTCTTGAGGTCCACGGGTCACCTTCGGTGGGAGACAGGTCGCTCTTTGTGAACGGAAGCACAAGCGTTCGTCCATTCTGACAAACACTCCCCCTAGGGGTGCGGTCAGGGTGCCTCTCCACCCCCGGGCCCTGTTCGGCGGCCCGACCCGGCGGTTACCTTCGCTGCGTGGCGATGTTCCGACTTCAAGGCAGCAAGGTGCTCGCCGTCGACATGACCGGGGATGCCGTCAAGGCGAAGAACGGCTCGATGGTCGCGTACGACGGGCAGATGGCCTTCAAGAAACTGAGCGGCGGCGGTGAGGGCCTGCGGGGGATGGTGACGCGCAGGATCACCGGTGAGCAGATGACCGTGATGGAGGTGCGGGGGCAGGGGACCTGTTGGTTCGCCGACCGGGCCTCGGAGATCAATCTCGTCGAGCTCCGGGGGGACAAGCTGTACGTGGAGTCGAGCAACCTGCTCGCCACGGACGCGGGGCTCAGGACGGGCACGACCTTCACGGGGATGCGCGGCGCCTCGCAGGGCAACGGGCTGTTCACGACGACCGTGGAGGGCTCCGGGCAGGCGGCGATCACGTCGGACGGGCCGGCGATCGTGCTGCGGGTCAGTCAGCAGTACCCGCTGATCGTGGACCCGGGGGCGTACATCGCCCATCAGGGCAATGTCCGGCAGTCCTTCCAGTCCGGCGTGACCTTCCGCACACTGTTCGGGGAGGGCGGCGGCGAGGCCTTCCAGATCCGGTTCGAGGGGGACGGGCTGGTGTACGTACAGCCGAGCGAGCGGAACACGATCGCGGGGGACGTGTGACATGACCTTCCGCGAGATCAATTCGAAGATGGTCGAGGCGACCGTGCTGCCCGGGCAGCGGGTGTTCAGCCAGCGGGGCGCGATGCTCGCCTACAAGGGAGACGTGTCCTTCACGCCCAATGTGCAGGGCGGGCAGGGCGGGGTCATGTCGATGATCGGGCGGCGGGTGGCCAATGAGGCCACGCCGCTGATGACCGTCGAGGGCAGCGGGACCGTGCTGTTCGGGCACGGGGGGCATCACGTCCAGGTCATCGGGCTCACCGGGGACACGCTCTACGTGGAGGCGGACCGGCTGCTCGCCTTCGAGGGCACGCTGCGGCAGGGCACGATGTTCATGGGCTCGCAGGGCGGCGTGATGGGCATGGTGCGCGGGCAGGTCACCGGACAGGGGCTGTTCACCACGACGTTGCAGGGGCAGGGTGCCGTCGCCGTGATGGCGCACGGCGGTGTCTTCGAGATCCCGATCACCCCGCAGCGACCGGTGCACGTCGACCCCCAGGCCTACGTCGCCCACCACGGCGACGTCCGCAACAAGCTGTCCACCGCGCTCGGCTGGCGCGACATGGTCGGCCGCGGCTCGGGCGAGGCCTTCCAGCTGGAGCTCAGCGGCAGCGGTGCGGTGTACGTCCAGGCGTCGGAGGAGAAGCTGTGACCACCTACCCGGGGGCGGGACCCACGGTCTTCGACCCGATGACGCTGCCGGTCGACGACAACGTCAACAAGTACACCTTCTGCGTGGAACTCAAAGGGAGCCAGTGGTTCCTGCAGAAGGGGAAGATGATCGCCTACTACGGCTCGATGGAGTTCAACGGCGTCGGACACGGCCGCCTGGACCGTCTTGTCCGTACGTCCTTTCATTCGCCTCTGCACGCCAGCGACTGGGTCGTGGCGGAGGGTTCGGGCAAGATGCTGCTCGCCGACCGGGCCTTCGACGTGAACTCGTACGACCTGGAAGACGGCAATCTGACCATTCGCTCGGGCAACCTCCTCGCTTTTCAGCCAACTCTCGCGCTGAAGCAATCGATCGTGCCCGGTTTTCTGACACTCATCGGAACCGGAAAGTTCGTGGCCGCCTCGAACGGTCCGGTGGTGTTCATGGAACCCCCGATCCGGGTCGACCCGCAGGCGCTCGTCGGCTGGGCCGACTGCCCCTCGCCGTGCCATCACTACGACCACGCCTACATGACAGGTGTAATGGGCGGTCTACGTGCACTGACGGGCATCGGCGGGGCCTCCGGGGAGGAGCACCAGTTCGAGTTCGTGGGGGCCGGCACCGTGCTGCTCCAGTCCACCGAGATCCTCATGGCCGAGCAGGCCACGGGGGCGGTTCCGCAGCAGGCCGGAGTGCCGGGACATGGCGGACCCACAGGTCCCGGACAGCAAGCCGGCGCACCGCGCCTTCCCGGACAGCTGGGGGACCTCCAACGTCGCTTCGGGCTGTGAGCGGTAGTCTGCGGAGTGTGACGTCGAACGCGTGCGCACCGTCACACCGCCCTCACTAGTTCGCATTTCAACATTTTAGGTAGACTTCATTCATGGAGACCGAGACGGCCACGCGCTGGCTGACCGATGCGGAGCAGTGCGCCTGGCGCACCCACCTGGAGGTCAACAGGCTGTTGACGTATCAGCTCGAGAAGGACCTCCAGCCGTTCGGCCTGACGATGAACGACTACGAGATCCTGGTGAATCTCTCCGAGTCGGAGGACATGCGGTTGCGGATGAGCGACCTCGCCGCCGCCACCCTCCAGTCCAAGAGCCGCCTCTCCCACCAGATCACCCGCATGGAGAACGCGAACCTGGTCCGGCGCGAGAACTGCGAGTCGGACCGCCGCGGCCTCTACGCGGTCCTCACCGCGCAGGGCCTGGAGACGATGAAGAAGGTCGCGCCCCATCATGTGGCGTCCGTGCGCAGGCACTTCATCGACCTCCTCTCCCCCGAGGCCCTGGCGGAGCTCGACAAGGGGCTGAAGCCCATCGCGGATCATCTGCGAGGGCAGCGGGGCCGGCCCTGACGGCCCCGACTCTCTCAATCGACTAGCGGCAGGCGGAGCTCGAACAGGGCTCCGCCTGCCGGTGCGTCGCGGACCGTGAGCGTGCCGCCGTGGCGCAGGGCCACGTCCCGGGCGATGGCCAGCCCGAGGCCGGCCCCGCCCTCGTCCCGGCCGCGGGCGTCGTCGAGCCGTACGAACCGCTCGAAGACCCGCTCCCGGTCCCCCACGGGCACCCCGTCCCCGTCGTCGGCGACGGACAGCACCGCCCACCTCCCGTCCCGCCGCACGGACACGGTGACCGCCGACCGGGCATGCCGCTGGGCGTTGTCGAGCAGATTCCCGAGCACCCGCCCCAACTGCCCCCGCGATCCGCCCACTTCGACCGACTCCGCCTCGACACTCACCCCTTCCCGCCGGGCCGCCTCCTCCCCCGCCAGCGCCCCCAGGTCGAACCGCCCCTTCCCCGGCCGCTCCCCCGCGTCGAGCCGGGCGAGCAGCAGCAGGTCGGCGGCGAGGGACTGCAGTCGTACGGTGTCCTCGACCGCGCCCGTCACGTCCAGCAACTCGGGGTGGGCGGCGCCCACTTCGAGCTGGGTGCGCAGGGACGCGATCGGGCTGCGCAGCTCGTGCGAGGCGTCGGCCACGAACCGGCGCTGCCGCTCCACGGAGGTCTCCAGGGCGGCCAGCGTCTCGTTGGTGGTCCGGGCGAGCCGGGCGACCTCGTCGTGCGTGCCCGGCACCGGCACCCGCCGGGCCAGGTCCGCGGAGGCGGTGATCGCGGCCATCTCGCGCCGGATGCCCTCGACGGGCCGCAGGGCGCGCCGGGTGACCAGCCAGGTCACGCCCGCGACGACGGCGAGCAGCAGCGGGAAACCGATCAGCAGGGCGGTCAGCGCGGTGCTCACGGCGCTCTGCTCGGCGGCCAGTTGGGCGCCGGCGTAGACGGTGAGCAGCCCCTTGCCGGGGACCTCCACGCGGACGGCGGCGAAGCGGTAGTCGGTGCTGTCACCGTCGATCGTCGCGGAGCCGGCCGCGTAGGAGACCTCGTCGTCGATCTCGCCGGGTTCGAGTGCCGAGTCGTCGTCGCGGCCGTCGCCGCCGTGGTCGTCGCTCTGATCGTCGTCGGCGTCCTCGCCCGTGCTCGCCGTGGCCGACGGCTGCGGCCGTACCGCGCCCGTGCCGGTGCCCCCGATCCGCTCCAGGCCCTCCGTGGCCGCCACGAGCCGCCCGGCGCCGTCGACGACCTGGACCGGCTCCTCGTCGTCGTCCAGGGACAGTCGGGCGTACGCCGTCCCGGCGGCGAGGTCGGCCGCCACGTTCCGTGCGGTGCGCTCGGCCTGGGTGTCGGCCTGGTCGGTGAGGTTGGACCGCAGGGACAGCAGTACGGCGACCCCGGCCGCGACCAGTGCCACGGCGACGACGAGGGTGGCGCCCAGGGTGGCCCGGGCCCGCACGGAGCCGAAGAGGCGGCTCATCGCGGGCTCTCCAGCCGGTAACCGGCGCCGCGCACCGTGGAGATGAGCCCGGCGCGCAGCTTGCGGCGCAGGGCGCTGACGTACACCTCGACGATGTTGGGATCGCCCTCATACGCGAAGTCCCAGACGTGCTCCAGGATCTCGGCCTTGGACACCACCGCGCCGGCCCGCACGACGAGGTGCTCCAGGACGGCGAACTCCTTTGTCGTCAGCGTCACTTCCTCGTCCGCGAGGTGGACCCGCCGGGCTGCGGTGTCGACCCGCAGATCACCGAGGACATGGACGGGCGAAGCCCCGGGACCCTGGCTCCGGCGCCGCAGCAGCGCCTTCACCCGGGCCACGAGGACGACGTACGAGAACGGCTTGGTGAGGTAGTCGTCGGCGCCCGTGTCCAGCCCCTCCGCCTCGTCGTACTCGCCGTCCTTGGCGGTCAGCATCAGGATCGGCACCTCGTGGCCCGCGGCGCGCAGGGCGGCGCAGACGCGGTAGCCGTTGAGGCCGGGCAGCATGATGTCGAGGATCACGAGGTCGTACGCGTCCTCACCGGCCCGGTGCAGGCCCTCGCGGCCGTCGTGCACGACGTCCACGGCGTATCCCTCGGCGGTCAGACCCTTGGCGAGCGACAGGGCCAGCCGCTTCTCGTCCTCCACGATCAACAGGCGCATGTCCTACAGGGTCGCAAAACGAACCTGAAGATCCCTTCAGGCGGCTTCAGCGTCTCCTCAGCATCGGTTCGCGAAGGTGAGGGTGTCGAAAGCGACGTGACTCGGGAGGAAACACCATGAAGCGCAACATCGTGATCGCCACCGTGACGGCCGCCGCCCTGCTCGGAGGCGGCACGGCCACGGCTCTCGCCGTGACGGGGGACGACGGTGGGCGGCAGACGGCGGTTCGAGGGAGCGGCGACGACCGGGACAGCGGTGACAAGGGGGACGACGCGGGCTCGGACGACGACGGTGGGCGGGACGACGACGGTCGCGATGACGCGGCTCCGGTCGTGCGGTCCGGGGATGTGACGGCCGCCGACGCGATCGCCGCCGCCTTGCGGGACACGCGGGGTACCGCGGTCTCCGCCGACTTGGACGACGACGACCGTCGGGGCGGGGCGACCGTGTGGGACGTGGACGTCCTTGCCGGGAACGGGAGTTGGCACAGCGTGCGGGTCGATGCCGGCAGTGGCGCGGTGCTCGGCTCGCACACCGAGGACGAGGACGACGCCGGTCAGGTGCGGGCCGCGCTGAAGGGTACGTCCGTGACGGCGGCCGAGGCCGCGCGGGCCGCGGCCGCCAAGGGCACGGTGACGTCGGTGGACCTGGACGACGACGCCCGGTCGCAGGGCTGGGAGGTCGAGACCCGTACGTCCGCCGGCAAGGCCGACCAGGACTGGCTGGTCGACCTCCGCACGGGGAACGTCACGGTGGACCGGTCGGACGACTGACGACGCCGGTCATTCGGCCTCGGTCCCGCTCAGCGCCGGTCGGCAGCAGGTTGCCCGTCCGGCGTCTGAGGCCGTTCAAGCCGAACGGGGTTCCTGTGGCGCCGTCCCCAGCCGCTGACGGGACGACGGGTGAGGGTGGCGGGGGCGAGTACCGCCACCCCCGCCACCACGAAGCACGCCCCGAGCGGCAGCCGGCCGATCAGCAGGCCGGCCGCCATCGCCCCGCCCGAACTCCCGGCGTTGACGCCCGTGTTGATCCAGGCTCCGGCCCGCGTCCGGGCCCCCGGCGCCGCCGTCTCGTCCGCCAGCAGGTACGCCGTCGTCAGCGCGGGCGCGACGAAGACACCGGCGCAGGCCACGGCCGCCGCGAGCGTCCACAGCCCGGGCGCGAGGCCGGCCGCGGCCAGGGCAAGCCCCAACCCCACCGCCAGCCGGGGCAGTCGTACACGTGCGGGGGTACGCCAGTCGACGGCGCCGTTGAGCAGGCCGCCCACCGCGCTGCCCGCCGAGAGCGCCGCGAGCACCCAGGCGGCGGAGTCGGCGCCGAGGTGGCGCTGCTCGGCGAAGGCGACGACGAGGAGATCTACGACGCTGAGCGAGAGGCCGACGCCGGTCGCGACGACGACGGGTTGCAGGAGCGCCCGCCCGTCCACCGGCGAACTCTCCCTCTTCCGGGGTGACTTGGGGCCGGCCCCAGGCCGGGACTCCGGGCCGGAGTCCCGGTGGGCGGCCCGCACCCCGCCCACCGCCGGTGACGTCACGAAGGCCAGCGTGCCCACCGCCATCAGCACCGCGCTCAGCAGCACCCCGGCGGCCGGGGAGGCGAACCCCACCACCACGCCGACCAGCAACGGGCCGGTGACGAAGAGGAGTTCCTCCGCGACCCCGTCCAGGCCGTACGCGCGCTGCAACATCCCTCGCTCGGGGACGAGTTCGGCCCACACGGCACGCATGGTGGGGCCCAGCGGGGGCGCGCAGGCGCCGGTGACGGCGGCGATCACGCCGAGCGCCACCGCGGGTGTGCCGGGGCGCCAGGTGGCCGCCGCCAGCACGCAGAGCAGTGCCGCGTACAGCAGCGCCATGGGGGTCAGCGCGCGGCGCGGCCCGTACCGGTCGACCAGGGCCGCGCGGTACGGCATCAGGAAGACGCCGGTGGCGCCGAACAGGGCCATGACCGTGCCGGCCACGGCGTAGGACCCGGTCGCCCGGGTCACGGAGAGCATCACGGCGACCGAGACCACGCCGTAGCAGAGCCGCCCGACGAGGGCGGCGAGGAAGGTACGGCGGGCATGGGGGATGCGGAGAACGGCGGCATACGAAGGCCGCGGAGATGACGACGCGGACATGAGAAAGGTTCCTCAACTGGAGGCAACGAGGGGACGCCGAGGGACCGCGAAGGCGACATCCATGGGTGCCGATCGCGGGCCGGGGCGGGCCCTATGCCAAGAGGAGGAACACGTGGGGCAACCTAACAGCGGGGGGCGGGGGTCGACCAGGGCTTTCCGACCAGGCATGGTCAACACCGGCGCCGGCCATCGCCCTAGGGGCGCGGGGAACTGCGCGACCAGCCACGACAAACCCGCACTCGCCACACCACCGCACCCGGCAGACGAAAAGGCGCCCCCACACCCGGGTCACCCCCGAGTAAGCCCCGCCACCAACTCATCCGCCGCGCGATACGGATCCAGCTCCCCGGCAACGATCCGTTCCGCGAGAGCGCCAAGGCGGCGGTCTCCGTGGAGGTCTTCGATGCGTTCGCGCAGGGCTGTGACGGCGATGGCTTCCACCTCGCGGGCGGCTCGGGTGCGGCGGCGGTCGGTGAGGACGCCTCGCTCCTCCATCCAGGCGCGGTGTTTCTCCAGGGCCTCGACGACCTCGTCGATGCCTTCGGAGCGGGCGGCGACCGTCTTGACGATGGGTGGGCGCCAGTCGCCGGGGCCACGGGACTGGCCGAGGCCCAGCATGTGGTTGAGCTCGCGGGCGGTGGCGTCGGCGCCGTCGCGGTCGGCCTTGTTGACGACGTAGACGTCGCCGATCTCCAGGATTCCGGCCTTCGCGGCCTGGATGCCGTCGCCCATGCCGGGGGCCAGGAGGACGACGGAGGTGTCTGCCTGGGAGGCGATCTCCACCTCCGACTGGCCGACGCCGACCGTCTCCACCAGGATCACGTCGCAGCCCGCCGCGTCCAGGACGCGGATCGCCTGCGGGGCCGCCCAGGCGAGGCCGCCGAGGTGGCCGCGGGTGGCCATGGAGCGGATGTAGACGCCCGGATCGGAGGCGTGGTCCGACATGCGGACGCGGTCGCCGAGCAGGGCGCCGCCGGAGAAGGGCGAGGACGGGTCGACGGCCAGGACGCCGACCCGTTTGCCCTGCTTGCGGTACGCGGTCACCAGGGCCGCGGTGGACGTCGACTTGCCGACGCCCGGCGAGCCGGTCAGACCCACCACGTACGCGTTGCCCGTCAGTGGCGCCAGGGCCGCCATGACCTCCCTGAGCTGCGGGGACGCCCCCTCCACCAGGGAGATCAGCCGGGCCACGGCCCGTGGCCGGCCTTCCCTGGCCTGGGCCACCAGAGAGGAGACGTCCTGCATCACAGCTCCGTTCAGCGAGAGTGGGGGCGACCGATGGGGTGGGAGGAACTCCCGCTCAGGACTTGGTTACCCGAACGATCAGTGCGTCACCCTGTCCCCCGCCACCGCACAGCGCCGCCGCGCCGACCCCGCCGCCCCTGCGCTTCAACTCAAGCGCCAGGTGCAGGACGAGCCGGGCGCCCGACATGCCGATCGGATGGCCAAGGGCGATCGCGCCACCGTTGACGTTCACCCTTTCCGGGGACACCCCGAGGTCCTTCATCGACTGGACCGCGACGGCGGCGAACGCCTCGTTGATCTCGATCAGGTCGAGGTCGGAGACGTCCAGGCCCTCCTTCTTCAGGGCGTGCAGGATGGCGTTGGAGGGCTGGGACTGGAGGGAGTTGTCCGGGCCCGCCACGTTCCCGTGGGCGCCGATCTCCGCGATCCACTCCAGGCCCAGCTCCTGCGCCTTGGTCTTGCTCATGACGACCACGGCCGCCGCGCCGTCCGAGATCTGCGAGGCGGAACCGGCGGTGATCGTGCCGTCCTTGGTGAACGCCGGACGCAGCTTGCCGAGCGACTCGACCGTGGTCTCCGCCCGGATGCCCTCGTCCTTGCTGAAGACGACCGGCTCGCCCTTGCGCTGCGGGATCTCGACCGGGGTGATCTCGGCCTCGAAGAGGCCGTTCTTCTGCGCGGCGGCGGCCCGCTGGTGGGACTGGGCGGCGATCTCGTCCTGTTCCGGGCGGGCGATGCCGAGCCGGGTGTTGTGCTTCTCCGTGGACTCGCCCATGGCGATGTTCTCGAAGGCGTCGGTGAGGCCGTCGTACGCCATCGCGTCGAGCATCTCGATGGCGCCGTACTTGAAGCCCTCACGGGACTTGGGGAGCAGGTGGGGGGCGTTGGTCATGGACTCCTGGCCACCCGCGACGACGATCTCGAACTCACCTGCACGGATGAGCTGATCGGCGAGCGCGATGGCGTCGAGGCCGGACAGACAGACCTTGTTGACGGTGAGCGCCGGGACGCTCATCGGGATGCCCGCCTTGACCGCGGCCTGGCGTGCCGGGATCTGCCCTGCCCCGGCCTGGAGCACCTGGCCCATGATCACGTACTGCACCTGGTCGCCACCGATACCCGCACGGTCGAGGGCGGCCTTGATCGCGAAGCCACCGAGGTCGGCTCCGGAGAAGGACTTCAGCGATCCGAGCAACCGCCCCATCGGGGTGCGGGCACCCGCGACGATCACGGAAGTCGCGCTGTTCGTTCCAGACATGAGGTGCGATCCCCTTCCAGCTTGCACAGCCGAGGAGTGAACGAGGGTTTACTTCGAATGTACTGAGCGGTAGTACACCCCGTCATCGGGCCGTCGGTGTGATCGCGCGCACGTTGCGTAACCACACCGGGCGCGCTGCACTGACTCCATGCTGACTCGAATCGACCACATCGGGATCGCCTGCTTCGACCTCGACCGGACCGTCGAGTTCTACCGGGCCACGTACGGCTTCGAGGTCTTCCACTCCGAGGTCAACGAGGAGCAGGGCGTCCGCGAGGCCATGCTCAAGATCAACGAAACCTCCGACGGCGGCGCCTCCTACCTGCAGCTCCTGGAACCGACCCGCCCGGACTCGACCGTCGCCAAGTGGCTCGACAAGAACGGCGAGGGTGTCCACCACATCGCTTTCGGTACGGCGGACGTCGACATGGACTCGGCCGACATCCGCGACAAGGGCGTACGCGTTCTGTACGAAGAGCCGCGACGCGGCTCCATGGGGTCACGAATCACGTTCCTGCATCCAAAGGATTGCCACGGTGTACTGACAGAACTGGTCACTTCGGCGCCTGTTGAGTCACCTGAGCACTGACCCTCGTACATAAGGGCCGGTAGGGTTGGGGGCGGTCGCCGCCGGAACGTGGGCGGCCGGGTCCTGCCTTCGTCGGCGGGACGGAGCCGGGGTCCGGGTTTCGGGGGGCGAGCGTCGGGCAGCAGCCCGTGCTCCGCCGTTGATCTGACACCATTCCCCGGGGGCCCCGTTCGGCGGTTGAACGGAGTTCTTGGAGAGAGACGCGACCAGGGGACGGATGGGACCGCGCAGTGCGGGGCTACGAACGCCAGGAGCGAGAGCCGGCGGCTGACGTCGACCACCTCTCTCGGTTCGAGGCCGAGATGGAGCGGCTGAAGACCGAGCGGGAAAAGGCGATTCAGCATGCCGAGGACCTCGGCTACCAGGTCGAGGTGCTGCGCGCCAAGCTGCACGAGGCGCGCCGCACCCTCATGTCCCGGCCGGCTTACGACGGCGGTGACATCGGCTATCAGGCCGAGCAGATGCTTCGTAATGCCCAGGTCCAGGCCGACCAGTTGCGCCAGGACGCCGAGCGGGAGCTGAGCCAGGCCCGCGCGCAGACCCAGCGCATCCTCCAGGAGCACGCGGAGAACGCGGCCCGGCTCCAGGCGGAGCTGCATCAGGAGGCGGTCACCCGCCGCCAGCAACTGGACCAGGAACTGTCGGAGCGCCGGCAGACCGTCGAGTCGCACGTCAACGAGAACGTGGCGTGGGCCGAGAACCTGCGCACCCGCTCCGAGTCCCAGGCCCGCCGTCTTCTGGACGAGTCGCGCGCCGAGGCCGACCAGGCCCTGGCGGCCGCCCGCGCCGAGGCCGAGCGGGTCGCCACCGAGGCCCGCCAGCGCCTTGAGATGGACGCCGAGGCGGCCCGCGCGGAGACCGAGCAGCTGCTGCGCCGCGCCCGCACGGACGCCGAGCGCCTGCTGAACGCGGCCTCCACGCAGGCCCAGGAGGCCACCGACCACGCCGAGCAGCTGCGCAGCTCCACGGTGAACGAGTCGGACTCCGCCCGCCGCCAGGCGACCGAGCTGAGCCGGGCCGCCGAGTCCCGCATCGCCGAGGCCGAGACTTCGCTGCGTGAGGCACGCCTGGAGGCCGAGAAGGTTCTGGCGGAGGCGAAGGAGGCCGCCGCCAAGGCGGTCGCCAGTGCCGAGTCGACCAACGAGCAGCGCACGCGTACGGCGAAGGAGCAGGTCGCCCGGCTGGTCACGGAGGCCACGAAAGAGGCCGAGACCACCAAGGCGGACGCCGAGCAGGTGGTCGCCGACGCCCGCGCCGAGGCCGAGAAGATCATCGCCGAGGCCGACGAGCGCGCTCGTACGCTCACCGCCGAGGAGACCGCCTCCCAGCTGGGCAAGGCGGCCAAGACCGCCGAGGACGTCCTCAACCGCGCCTCCGAGGAGGCCAAGAACACCACCAAGGCGGCCACCGAGGAGGCCGAGCGCATCCGCACCGAGGCCGAGGCCGAGGCGGACCGGCTGCGTGCCGAGGCGCACGACATCGCCGAGCAGCTCAAGGGCACGGCGAAGGACGACACCAAGGAGTACCGCGCCAAGACGGTCGAACTGCAGGAGGAGGCCCGCCGGCTGCGCGGCGAGGCCGAGCAGCTGCGCGCCGACGCGGTCGCCGAGGGCGAGAAGATCCGCGCGGAGGCCCGCAAGGAGGCCGTCCAGCAGATCGAGGAGGCGGCCAAGACCGCCGAGGAGCTGCTGGCCAAGGCCAAGCAGGACGCGGACGAGCTGCGCGCGAAGGCCACCACGGACAGCGAGAAGGTCCGTACCGAGGCCATCGAGCGCGCCACCACGCTGCGCCGGCAGGCCGAGGAGACCCTGCAGCGCACCCGGCAGGAGGCGGAGCGGCACCGCGAGGAGGTCGTCGAGCAGGCCGAGGGCATCATGGCCGACGCCGAGCGGGCCTCGCGCGAGCTGCGCGAGGAGACCGAGCGGGGCGTCGAGGCCAGGCGCCAGGAGGCGGCCGGCGAGCTGACACGGCTGCACACCGAGGCCGAGGAGCGGATCGCCGCCGCCGAGCAGGCGCTCACCGACGCCCGCGAGGAGGCCACCCGGATCCGCCGCGAGGCCGCCGACGAGGCGGAGCGGCTGCGTACCGAGGCCGCCGAGCGGCTGCGCACGCTGCACCGGCAGGCGGAGGCGGAGGCCGAGCGGCTGCGCGACGAGGCCGCGTCCGACGCGTCCGCGTCCCGGGCCGAGGGCGAGGCCGTCGCCGTACGCCTGCGGTCGGACGCCGCGGCCGAGGCCGAGCGGCTCAAGAACGAGGCGCAGGACACCGCCGACCGGGTGCGGGCGGAGGCGCTGGCCGCCGCCGAGCGGCTGGGCACGGAGGCGTCAGAGACGCTGGCCGCCGCGCAGGAGGAGGCCAACCGGCGCCGCCGCGAGGCCGAGGAGCTGCTCGGTGCCGCGCGCACCGAGGCCGACCAGGAGCGCGAGCGGGCCCGCGACCAGAGCGAGGAGCTGCTCGCCTCGGCGCGCAACCGCGTCGAGGAGGCGCAGGCCGAGGCGGTCCGGCTGGTCGAGGAGGCCGACCGGCGCGCGAACGAGATGGTGTCGGCCGCCGAACAACACGCCCAGCAGGTACGGGACTCCGTGGCCGGGCTGCACGAGCAGGCCCAGGACGAGATCGTCGGGCTGCGCTCGGCCGCCGAGCACGCGGCGGACCGTACCCGGCGCGAGGCGCAGGAGGAGTCGGACCGGGTCCGCGCCGACGCCTACGCCGAGCGCGAGCGGGCCACCGAGGACGCCAACCGGGTCCGGCGCGAGGCACGCAGCGAGACGGACGCGGCCAAGGCGCTGGCCGAGCGCACGGTCGGCGAGGCGATCACGGAGGCGGAGCAGTTGCGCTCGGACGCCTCCGAGTACGCCCAGCGGGTGCGTACGGAGGCGTCGGACGCGATCGCCGACGCCGACCAGGCCGCTTCACGCACCCGGGCGGAGGCCCGCGAGGACGCCAACCGGATCCGTTCGGACGCGGCGACCCAGGCGGACACCCTCATCACCGAGTCGCGCAACGAGGCGGAGCGGCTCACCACGGAGACGATCACCGAGGCGGACCGGGTGCGGTCCGAGGCCATCTCCAAGGCGGAGCGGCTCATCGCGGACGCCACCGGGGACGCGGAGCGGCTGCGCGCCGAGGCCGCGGACACGGTCGGGGCGGCCCAGTTGCACGCCGAGCGGACCCGCGCCGAGGCCGAGCGCGTCAAGGCCGGCGCCCGCGAGGAGGCCGAGCGGGTCACCACGGCGGCGCGCGAGGAGGCCGAGCACACCCTCGACGAGGCCCGCAGGGACGCCAACAAACGGCGCTCGGACGTCGCCGAGCAGGTCGACACCCTCATCACGGAGACCACGGCCGAGGCCGACAAGCTGCTCACCGAGGCCCAGCAGCAGGCGCACAAGACCACCGCCGACGCGGAGGGGCAGGCCGACACCATGGTGGGCGCGGCCCGCACGGAGGCCGACCGGCTGGTGTCGACGGCGACCGTCGAGGGCAACTCGCTGGTCGAGAAGGCCCGCGCGGACGCGGACGAGCTGCTCGTCGGCGCCCGCCGGGACGCCACCTCGATCCGGGAGCGCGCGGAGGAGCTGCGCGACCGGATCACCGGCGAGATCGAGTCGCTGCACGAGCGGGCCCGGCGAGAGTCGGCGGAGACGATGCGGTCGACGGGCGACCGCTGCGACGCGCTCATCAAAGCGTCCGAGGAGCAGCTGGCCAAGGCGCAGGCGAAGGCCAAGGAGCTGGTCTCGGAGGCCAATTCGGAGGCGGGCAAGGTCCGGATCGCCGCCGTGAAGAAGGCCGAGGGGCTCCTGAAGGAGGCCGAGCAGAAGAAATCGGCCCTCGTGCGGGAGGCGGAGGAGCTCAAGGCGGAGGCGATCCGCGAGGCCAAGCACACGGTCGAGGAAGGAAAGCGCGAGCTGGAGATCCTGGTGCGCCGGCGCGAGAACATCAATGCCGAGATCTCCCGTGTCCAGGACGTGCTCGAAGCGTTGGAGTCTTTTGAGACTCCGTCGGCCGGCAAGGACGGCGGGGTCAAGACGGGCGCTACCGTGGGGGCCCCTCGTTCGAGTGGCAAGTCGTCAGACAGCTAGCGGGCCGGGCGAGTTCGGGGGTCTTCTGGGGCCTTTGCCCAGGTCTTTGGCAAGTCGTCCGCGGGTTAGCCACTCAAAAGGGGTGTCATTCTCCAGATCAAACACGTATCCGCTCGATGACACACCGCTTCGGCCCCTAGGATTCCACCTATCACCTCACCGGTCTCATTTGACAGGAACCCCATGAGCGACACTTCCCCCTACGGCTTCGAGCTAGTGCGGCGTGGGTACGACCGCGCTCAGGTGGACGAACGGATCTCCAAGCTCGTCTCCGACCGTGACAGCGCTCTCGCCCGTATCACCGCCCTGGAAAAGCGCATCGAGGAGCTCCACCTCGAAACGCAGAACGCCCAGGCCCAGGTGAGCGACGCCGAGCCGTCGTACGCCGGTCTCGGCGCGCGGGTCGAGAAGATCCTCCGTCTCGCCGAGGAAGAGGCAAAGGACCTGCGCGAGGAGGCCCGTCGGGCCTCCGAGCAGCACCGTGAGCTCGCCGAGTCGGCGGCCCAGCAGGTTCGCAACGACGCAGAATCGTTCGCTGCGGAGCGCAAGTCCAAGGCGGAGGACGAGGGCGTCCGGATCGTCGAGAAGGCCAAGAGCGACGCGTCGCAGCTGCGTGGCGAGGCCCAGAAGGACGCCCAGTCGAAGCGCGAGGAGGCCGACGCCCTCTTCGAGGAGACCCGCGCCAAGGCCGCCCAGGCCGCCGCGGACTTCGAGACGAACCTCGCCAAGCGCCGCGAGCAGTCGGAGCGCGACCTGGCGTCTCGTCAGCAGAAGGCCGAGAAGCGCCTCGCGGAGATCGAGCACCGCGCGGAGCAGCTCCGTCTGGAGGCGGAGAAGCTGCGCACGGACGCCGAGCGTCGCGCCCGCCAGACGGTGGAGACGGCTCAGCGCCAGGCCGAGGACATCGTGGCCGACGCGAACGCGAAGGCCGACCGGATCCGTTCGGAGTCCGAGCGCGAGCTGGCCGCCCTCACCAACCGCCGCGACAGCATCAACGCCCAGCTGACGAACGTCCGCGAGATGCTCGCGACGCTCACGGGCGCCGCGGTGGCTGCCGCCGGTTCGCCGGTCGAGGACGAGCCGATCTCCCGTGGGGTTCCGGCCCAGCAGTCCCGGTAAGCACCGGCTCAGTTGACGAACAGCGCGATCAGAGGCCCGTACCGTCTCCCCCGGAGGTGCGGGCCTCTGGCGTGTCCGCCCGTCCGACCAGGGGCAGGAAGACCTCGTCGACGATCTCGACGAGGACGTGGTCCTCGATCGAGGTCCGGCTGAGCATCATCTCGTAGCGCAGCAGGGCGGCCGGCACCGTGATCACGCGGGCGGGCAGGTCTGCGGTGGCGATCTCGCCGCGCTTCGCGGCCCGCTCCAGCAGGGTGCGCGTGACGTCCTGCATGATCCCGAAGGTCGTGGGGTCCAGCTCGGGCGCTTCTCCCAGGAGTCCCACCACGACGTCCGACCCCATGTCCCGCTGGCGTTCCGCCATCAGGCGCAGGACGCCCAGTACGTCCGCACGCAGCTCGCCCGTGTCCGGGACCTGGTCGACGATCGTCCCGAAGCGGTGGGGCAGGGCCGCCTTGACCAGCTGGGCGCGGTTGGGCCAGCGCCGGTAGAGGACCTGCTTGCCGGTCCGGGCCCGCGCGGCGACGCCCTCCATCGTGAGCCTGGCGTAGCCGACCGCCGCCAGCTCCTCCCAGACGGCGTCCAGGATGTCGGCCTCCAGGGCCGCGCCCCGGCGCCGCGTGCTCCCACTGTCAGCGGTCATCGCCCATCCCTGTGAAGACCTTTGAACACCTTTTCGAACCCGACCCCTTAAGAGACCTTGCGTCTCCTACGAGGGTAGCCTACGGTCGATTAGAGACGCACCGTCTCTAAAGGAGCCCGCCGTGCCCGCCACCACCGCGCCCCGCCCTGCCCCCGAACGCCTCGATCCCGCCGTCCTGCGGCTCGCCGGGATCCTGGTGCTCGGCGCCCTCGCGGCCCTGCTGGACAGCACGATCGTGTCCATCGCCATCGACACCCTCGGGCGCGAACTGCACGCCACGACGGCGACCGTGCAGTGGGTGAGCACCATTTATCTACTGACCCTCGCCACGGTCGTGCCGGTGTCCGGCTGGGCGGTGGAGCGGTTCGGCGCCCGGCGGGTCTGGCTCGGCGCGCTGCTGCTGTTCCTGGCCGGGTCGGCGCTGTGCGGACTGGCCTGGAGCATCGGCTCGCTCATCGTCTTCCGGGTGGTCCAGGGCATCGGCGGCGGACTGCTGCTCCCGGTCATGCAGATCCTGGTCATGCGAGCCTCGGGCGGCCGCAACCTCGGCCGCCTGATGGCCCTGATCACCCTGCCCGTCGTGGTCGTACCGATCCTCGGCCCGGTCCTCGGCGGCCTGATCGTCGGCCACCTCAGCTGGCGCTGGATCTTCTACGTCAATCTGCCGATCTGTCTCGTCGCCCTGGTCCTCGCCCGGCGCGGGGTCCCCAAGGACGAACCGGGCCCGGCGCCGCGTATCGACGTCCTGGGCCTGCTGCTCCTCTCCCCCGGCCTGGCGGCCCTCGTCTACGGCCTCTCCGAGGACGGGCTCGCCCGCGTGGTCGCGCTCCCGGTGGGCGCGGTCCTCGTCGGCGCCTTCGTGGTCCACGCCCTGCGCTCGACGGCGCCGCTCGTCGACGTCCGGCTGTTTTGCGACCGCGCCTTCGCCGTCTCCTCGGCGCTGATGTTCCTGAACGGCCTGACCCTCTTCGGCGGGATGTTCCTGCTCCCCCTCTACTACCAGCAGTCCCGCGGCGAGAGCGTGATCGCGGCGGGCCTGCTGCTGGCGCCGCAGGGCCTGGGCAGTCTGCTGGCCCGCGTCACGGGCCCGCTCACCGACCGGGTCGGCCCCCGCCCGGTCGTCCTGGGCGGCATGCTCCTGACCGCCCTGGGCACCCTCCCCTTCGCCTTCCAGCACCCCGTCTCCGCCCTGCTGCCCGCCGCCCTGGTCGTCCGGGGCCTGGGCATGGGCGCCGCCAACATGGCCGTGACGGTCAGCGCGTACGAGGGCCTGGACCGCCGCCGGATACCCGACGCCAGCACGACGATCCGCGTCCTCCAGCAACTCGGGGGCTCCTTCGGCACGGCCGTCCTCGCGGCGCTCCTGACCCACGGCACGGGCGCGCCGGCGTTCTCGCACACCTTCGCGTGGACGACCGTGTTCACGGTTGTTGCCTGTGTCGTCGGACTTTGTTTGCCCGTCCGGGTGGCATCGGCCGAACCGTCGCTTTAGCGTGGCCGCATGATCGAGCTCGAGGGGCTGACCAAGCGGTACGGCGACAAGGTGGCGGTCGACGACCTCACCTTCGCGGTGAGACCCGGGATCGTCACCGGATTCCTCGGGCCGAACGGTGCCGGCAAGTCGACGACGATGCGCATGATGCTCGGGCTCGACCGGCCGACGGCGGGTGATGTCCGTATCGACGGCGAGCACTACGACCGCCTCAAGGACCCGCTGAAGTACATCGGCGCGCTGCTCGACGCGAAGGCGATGCACGGCGGGCGCAGCGCGTTCAACCACCTGCTCTTTCTCGCGCAGAGCAACGGCATTCCCAAGAGCCGGGTGTCCGAGGTGCTGGACACCGTGGGTCTGACGTCGGTCGCGAAGAAGAAGGCCAAGGGGTTCTCGCTGGGGATGGGGCAGCGGCTCGGGATCGCGGGTGCGCTGCTCGGTGATCCGCGGATCCTGATGTTCGACGAGCCGGTCAACGGGCTGGACCCCGAGGGCATCCACTGGATCCGCAACCTGATGAAGTCGCTGGCGGGCCAGGGGCGGACGGTGTTCGTGTCCAGCCACCTCATGAGCGAGATGGCGCTGACCGCCGACCACCTGGTCGTCATCGGACAGGGCCGGCTCCTCGCCGACACCTCCATGGCCGACTTCATCCAGCAGAACTCCCGTTCCTACGTCCGTATCCGCACCCCGCACCGCGAGCGCCTGCTCGACGTGCTGCACGAGGCCGGCGTCACCGTCGTCGAGTCCGGCAGCGGCGCGCTGGAGGTGGACGGCGGCGAGGCCGAGCGGATCGGCGAGCTGGCCGCGCAGCACCAGATCGTGCTGCACGAGCTGAGCCCCCAACAGGCCTCCCTGGAGGAGGCGTTCATGCAGCTGACCGCGGAGTCGGTGGAGTACCACGCGCACTCCGACGGCCCCTCCCCGGTGGCCCCGGCAACCCCGCGGCAGCCGTGGGGCGACGACTGGAAGAGGAGCTGACCATGGCGGCGACCCAGGTCGTGCGGTCCGAGTGGACCAAGATCAGGTCGGTGGCCTCGACGGTGTGGACGCTCTCCCTCGCCGTGGTCGTCACCATCGGCCTCGGCATGCTGATCTCGGCACTGTCGGCGAACGACTTCAAGAACATGAGCCGGAACGACCAGCTCTCCTTCGACCCGACCTACATCAGCTTCGCCGGCATGAGCCTCGGCCAGCTCGCGATGATCGTGTTCGGCGTGCTGGTCGTCTCGAACGAGTACAGCACCGGCATGATCCGCACCTCGCTGGCCGCCGTCCCGCAGCGCGGCACCTTCCTGTTCAGCAAGATCGCCGTCGCGTCCGGTCTCGTCCTGGTCGTGGGCCTGGTCACCAGCTTCGTGACCTTCTTCCTCGGGCAGGCGATGCTCGGCTCGCACAAGGCGTCCATCGGCGACTCGGGCGTGCTGCGGGCGGTCATCGGCGGCGGGCTGTACATGACCCTGATCGCGCTGTTCTCGATGGGCGTTGCCACGATGCTGCGCTCGCCGATGCTCTCGCTGGGCATCCTGATGCCGTTCTTCTTCCTGATCTCCAACATCCTGGGGAACGTCTCGGCGACGAAGAAGATCGGCCGGTTCCTGCCCGACCAGGCCGGCAGCAAGATCATGCAGGTGGTCACGCCGATCGACGACGACACTCCGTACGGACCCTGGGGCGGCCTCGGGATCATGGCGCTGTGGGTGCTCGCGGCGATCGTGGGCGCCTACGTGCTGCTGAAGAGGCGGGACGCCTAGTCCCATAGAGCCCGTTTCATCCCTGGTCTTGCAGGCGGACGGCAACCTTTTACTTGCCCTTGAGCGGAACCGTCAGCGCCTCGGTATCCTCCTAACCCTTACGGGGGGCGTGTGCCCCGCTGTCCTGAACCTTTCGATGGGTGCGGAGCATGATCGAGGCAGTCGGCCTGACCAAGCGCTACGGCGACAAGACCGCTGTGTACAACCTTTCCTTCCAGGTGCGGCCGGGTGCCGTCACCGGGTTCCTGGGGCCCAACGGCTCGGGCAAGTCGACGACCATGCGCATGATCCTCGGCCTCGACAACCCGACCGCGGGTCAGGTGACGATCGGCGGCCACCCGTACCGCAACCTGCCCAACGCGCCCCGCCAGGTGGGCGCCCTGCTCGACGCCAAGGCCGTGCACGGCGGCCGCTCCGCCCGCAACCACCTGCTCTGCCTGGCCCAGCTGTCGGGCATCCCGGCCCGCCGGGTGGACGAGGTGCTCGGCGTGGTCGGTCTGCACGAGGTGGCCAAGCGGCGCTCCAGCGGCTTCTCGCTGGGCATGGGGCAGCGGCTCGGCATCGCCGCCGCGCTCCTCGGCGACCCCCAGGTGCTGCTGTTCGACGAGCCGGTCAACGGCCTCGACCCCGAGGGCATCCTCTGGGTGCGCAACCTGATGAAGGCGCTCGCGGCGGAGGGCCGTACCGTCTTCGTCTCCTCGCACCTGATGAGCGAGATGGCGCTGACCGCCGACCACCTCATCGTGATCGGACGCGGTCAGCTGCTGGCCGACATGAGCGTCCAGGACTTCATCGCGGCGAACTCCGCCGGCTTCGCGCGCGTGCGCACGCCGGACACCGAGCCGCAGCTGCGCGAGAAGCTGGCCTCCGCGCTGACCGAGGCGGGCGGGCACGTGATGTCCGAGCAGGACGGCGCGCTGCGGGTGACCGGGCTGCCGCTGCCGGGCATCAGCGACATCGCGCACGACACCGACGTACGCCTGTGGGAGCTGTCGCCGCACCAGGCCTCGCTGGAGGAGGCGTACATGCGGATGACGCAGGGCGCGGTCGACTACCGCTCGACGGTCGACCAGAAGGCGGGGCTGATGCAGCCGCTGCCGCCCGGCGCGCAGCCGCCGATGCCGGTACCGGGACAGGGCCAGCCGGACTGGTACGCGCCGCCGTCGCCGCAGCAGGGCGGCCGGCCGTTCGCGATGCAGCCGGGCCAGCCGGGTCCGTACGGCGCGGGGCAGCCGCCGGTGGGCGCGTACGGCGCCCCGGGCGCCCCCGGCGCGGGCGCGCCCAACCCGTACGCCCAGCAGGCGCCTCAAGCGCCTCAGCCGCCCCAGGCACCCGCCCAGGCCGTGCCTTCGACGCCTGAGCAGCCCGTGGCCGTCCCGGCGGCATCGGTGCCCACCGAGTCCGCGGCTCCCGTCGCCGCGCCCGCTCAGCCCGCGCAGCAGCCCGCCGACCTGACCAAGCCCGAGGACGCCCGATGAGCACGCCCCAGCCCCCGATGCCGCAGGCCGCCGGAGCCGAGTGGCAGTCGGTGCCCGGTTCGCCGTATCCCAGCTACACCTCGCCGATCCCCGTGACGCCCACGCACCTCGGGAACGCGATCGCCTCGGAGTGGACCAAGATCCGGTCGGTGCGCTCCACGATGTGGACGCTCGGCGTGTTCGTGCTGCTCGTCGTCGGCATCGGGATGCTGGTGGCCGTGCTGGTGGCCGCCAACTCGGGCGAGTCCGACCTGGCCGGCGAGAACCCGCTGTCGTTCGGGGTCTTCGGGCTGCTGCTCGGCAGCATGTGCATCATCACGCTCGGCGTGCTGACCACGGCCTCGGAGTACGGCACGGGCATGATCCGCACCACGATGACCGCGTGCCCGACCCGGGGCCGGGTGCTGGCCGCGAAGGCCATCGTCTTCTTCCTGGTGGCGTTCACCGTCACGTTCGCTTCGGTGCTGCTGGTCGCGCTGGCGGACATGGCCCTGCTGGACGGGGCCCGGACCCCGAGCGGCTCGGAGTGGCTGAAGGGCACCCTGGGCATCTCGCTCTACATCGCGCTGCTCGGGCTGCTCTCGCTGATCATCGGCTCGATCATCCGGCACTCCGCGGGCGCGATCACCATCATGATCGGCCTGGTGCTGGCCCCGCTGGTGATCGCGCTGTTCATGTTCTCCGAGGCCCTGGAGGGCCTGCGCCAGGCGCTGTTCGACTACTCGATCCCGAACCAACTCAGCGTCTTCTACACCAACGCCCTGAGCGACTCGGGGCCTTCGGGCTGGGAACCGCTGTGGATCGCCGTGGGCGTGACGGCCGCGGCCTTCGCCGGCGCCGTCACCCTGCTGCAGAAGCGCGACGTCTGAGCCGTAGAAGAAGCCCGGCGAGAGCCTCAAGGGGCCTAGAACTTCGGGCTGTTCCTGGACCGCTGCACCCGTGTGGTGCGGCGGTCCTTCGCATTCCAGCAGGCCTTGTGCCAGTGGCGGCGTTCGTCCACGCCCGAGTGCTCCGGCCAGGCCACCACGTGCGGGACGCCGGAGGGGATCAGCTGGTCGCAGCCGGGACAGCGGTACGTCTTGCCCTGGGCGCTCGCGCCCGCGACGTGGCGCACGCTCCACTCCTCGCCCTGCCAGGTCTCCGTCGACTGCCAGCCGCCGTACCGGCCGGAGCGCTCGTCCTCGGCGCTGCGGCCGGACGAACTCGACGGGTCGGCTCCCTTGGGTCGGTTGCGACGCGGGGACACGGAACACCTCACGGGGCTATACAGGAAGCATGTGTCCGCTCCAGCCTACGGGGCGCGAGCAGGGGTACGCGTAGGGCACCAATCGTCGTAAGTCCCCCACCGCCGCGACGCATTCTGCAGACAATCCGCAAATCTCTTCGCCAGGCCGTGTCCTCGGCACGTGTCGTCCGGTTATGCCCGGTGGGGGAGCTCCATGTCGGAGCCAAGGAAGCAGGAAAGAGCGATGCACGTAGGAAGTTTCGTGTTGGCGGCCCAGTTCCCGGGGCAGGGCCAGGGGGAGGCTCTGCACCGCGCGGTCCGCTCGGCGGAGGTCGCGGAGGAGGTCGGGCTCGACTCGATCTGGCTGGCCGAGCACCACTTCGTGCCGTACGGCACCTGCCCGTCGGCGATCACCCTGGCCGCGCTGCTGCTCGGCCGCACCAGCCGCATCCGCGTGGGTACGGCGGTCAGCGTGCTGCCCACCGTCCACCCGGTGGCCCTCGGCGAGCAGGCCGCGCTGCTGCACGTCACGTCCGGGGGACGCTTCTCGCTGGGCGTGGGGCGCGGCGGGCCGTGGGTCGACCTGGAGGTGTTCGGCGCGGGCCTCGCCGCGTACGAGGAGGGGTTCCCGGAATCACTCGATCTGCTGGTGCGCTGGCTGCGCGAGCCCTCGGTGGCGAGCTCCGGCGAACGCTTCGCATTCCGTGAGGTGCCCGTCGTGCCCCGGCCCTCGGAGTCCCTGTCGGAGGCCGCCGGTCCCGAGGTCGTCGTGGCGTGCACGTCCGCGGCGAGTGTGCGGCTGGCCGCCGAGCGCGGACTGCCGATGCTGCTCGGGATGCACGTCGGGGACGAGGAAAAGGCCGAGATGATCGCCCTGTGGCGGCAGCACGCGCGCGCGGCCGACCGTCCCGCCGACGAGATCCTCGGCGCGGCCCATGTCTCGGCCGGCGTCTGCCAGATCGCGGACCGGCGCACCGACGCGGTGGAGACACTCACCAAGGCGATGCCGGGCTGGCTGCGCCAGGGGCTGGACGCGCATGTCACGGTGGACGGCCGGGCCCGGCAGATGCGCGACCCGCTGGCCTACACGGAGTTGCTCTGCGGACTGCATCCGGTGGGCACGCCCCGGCTGTGCGCCGACCGGCTCGCGGCGACCAGCGAGCGGACCGGCATCACCCGCTTCGCCCTGCTCGTCGAGGGCTCGGGCGATCTGGCGGCCACCGAGGAGAACGTACGGCGGCTCGGCACCGAAGTGCTCCCGCAGCTCGACTGACCGTGGATGAACACCCCAACTGTCCTGCCCGGCGTGGAGCTTGCCGCTCCGTACTGAAATGCACCTCCCGCGCACGGAGCGGCAAGCCGGCAGTACCCGCTCAGCAGTCCCTGAACTCCGGGGACTGGTTGAGCAACTGGCTGCGTACCGAGGTGAAGCGGGCCAGCGTCTCGTCGACCGAGGCGTCCAGCGGGAACACCGCCACCCGGTGGCAGTTCTGGAAGGCCAGCCGCACACCGAAGTGCCGTTGCAGCGCGCCGCGTATCGCGTCACTCGCGAGCGCACGCAGCAACTGACCGCGTGCCTGCTCGTCCGGCGGCGGCGTCTGGTTGTCGGCGAAGTTACCGCCGTCCACCTTCAGCTGGGCCACCAGGGAGCTGATCATCTCCCATGCGTAGGGCAGGGAGGTCCGGACGCAGTCGACGAATTCAGCTTCGTCGACCTCGCCTCGCTCGGCCTGTTCGAGTAGGGCCGGTGAGACGTCGAGCGACATGGGTTCTCCTCTCAGACCCCTGTGGTCCACAGGGGTTCCCGGACAGGTAAGGGAGTTCGCGGTATCGAACACGCTGCGTACACGTTTCGCGACCTCCCGTTTACTACGGTAAGCAACGGACCGTGACGGCACCAGGCGAATGCGTACATGCGGAGACCTCGTTAGACCCACAATCAGCCATAAATGAACAGGGGTTGTCTGGGGTCTTCCGGGGCGAATCGCGTGGACCACTGCCCGTCGAGTAGCGTTGCCGACCATGCGTCTCGTCATTGCCCGTTGCTCCGTCGACTACGCGGGCCGGCTCACCGCCCACCTCCCCGCGGCACCCCGCCTGATCCTGGTGAAGGCGGACGGCAGCGTCTCCATCCACGCGGACGACCGCGCCTACAAGCCCCTGAACTGGATGTCGCCGCCCTGCACGCTGAAGGAGGGCGCGGGCGACGAGGAAGGCGTCTGGACCGTCATCAACAAGGCGGGCGAGAAGCTGATCATCACGATGGAGGAGATCCTCCACGATTCCTCGCACGAACTCGGTGTGGACCCGGGCCTGATCAAGGACGGCGTGGAAGCACACCTTCAGGAGCTGCTCGCCGACCGCATCGAAACGCTCGGCGAGGGCTACACGCTCATCCGCCGCGAGTACATGACGGCCATCGGCCCGGTCGACATCCTGTGCCGGGACGCCGAGGGGCAGACCGTCGCGATCGAGATCAAGCGGCGCGGTGAGATCGACGGCGTGGAGCAACTCACGCGCTATCTGGAGCTGTTGAACCGCGATCCCCACCTCGCCCCGGTCCGCGGCGTCTTCGCGGCCCAGGAGATCAAGCCCCAGGCCCGCGTCCTCGCCACCGACCGCGGCATCGGCTGCACGGTCCTGGACTACAACGCCCTGCGCGGCATCGAGGACGACAAACTGCGCCTGTTCTGACGCCTGTTCCGACCGCGGCACAGCGACTTCTACGACAGTGAGGGCCGGGTCCGTCGAGAACGGACCCGGCCCTCACGCGTCGCGGTTACCTCAGATCACGTCGCCCGAGACGCTCGCGGTGGTGGTCTCCGGCGCGGTCGCCGAAGTGGTCGTCTCCGCGGGGGCACTTGAGGCCGGGCCACTGGCCGTGTCGGTGGTGCCCGGCTCGGTCGGTGGAGTCGTTTCCGTGGGCGGCGTGCTCTCCGTCGGACTCGGCGACGAGGTGTCACTCGGCGACGTTGACGGCGAGGTGGACGGTGACGTCGACGGACTGTGCGACGGCGGCTTGGACGAGGACGAGTGCGACGGCGAGTGCGAGGAACCACCGCCCTGCGTGCCGCTCGGGTCGTCGGACGGCTTGGACGTGTCCGACGGCGGGGTCGGGTCGTCGGACGTGCCGAAGGTGCCGTCGGGGCCCGGGTCGGTCGGCCGGCTGGTCGCCGTACCGGTGTCGCTCTTGCCGTCGCCGTTGGTCGGCAGGTCGGCGCCCAGGCTGCCGTCGTTGAGGCCCTGGCTCGCGGACGGGTTGGGGCCGACCTGGTTCGACGGGTCGTCGGCGTCGTTGTTGGACGTGGCGCCGAGCGTCACCACCGTGCCGAGCACGGCCGCGAGCAGGGCGCCCGCGCCGGCCGCCACGAGGTTGCGCCGGGCCAGGCCGCGCAGGCCGCCACGGCGGGCCCTGGACGGTCCGGGGGCCGCGGCGCGGTGGGTGACCAGGGTCGTGCCGTCGCCGCCCGGCGGCAGCGCCAGGACGACCGCGGGGACGCCGCCGGGCGGCGACTGCGACTCCTCGTGGCGCGCGTCCGGCACCTCCTCGCCCGTGGTGGAGCCGAAGCCCGGCGTGGTGCCGGTGCGGTCGGCGACCAGGGCCAGGGCACGGCGGCCTGCGACGGTGCCGCGCTTGTCGGCGACCGCGCCGCGCATGGCGACGGCGGCCTCCAGCTCGGCGCGCGCCTGCTCGAACTCTCCGCCGCAGAGCGCGAGGATGCCCAACTCGTGGTGGAAATAGGCCTGTTCCGACACCTCGCCGGACAGTTCGGCGGCCTCGGCGCCGGCCCGCAGGGCCCGCTCCCAGGCGCTCCAGCGCAGCCCCGCGGCGAACGCGGGCGCCGCCGTGCGGGCCAGCTGGACGGTGACGCTCTCCTCGTCCTCGGCGGGTGCCGTGGTGCCCGGCACCAGGAGGTCGAGGGCGGTGATCAGGGCGTCGGCCTCGGCGCACACCCGCTCCGGGGTGACCGAGGGATGCCCGGCCCACCAGGCGTAGTGCCGGGCGGCGGCCAGGGCCTGCGTCTCGGCGTCCTCGCCGTATCCGGCCGCCACCAGCTGGGCCGGCACCCCGGCGGCGAGCCGGTAGCGGGTGCCGACCGGGGAGACCAGTCCGCAGCCCGCGAGTTCGCCGAGGGCGGCGTCCGCGTGGGTGTCGCCGACCAGCGCGGGCAGATGCGCCTGGTGCGGCACCTCGCCGCCGAGCGCGACGGCGAACCGCAGGGTGGCGCGGGCCGAGGCGCTGAGCCGGGCCGCGAGCAGCGGGGCGGGCGCGGCGGCCTCGCCGAGCGAGGGCAGCGGCACCTCGTCGCCGGGCTCGGTCTCGAAGGGCGCGTCGACGGGGAGGGCGTCCGCGAAGACGCCGAACTCGTCGACCGCGCCGGTGCCGTTGCGCAGTTGTTCGCGCTGGCGCAGCAGGGCGCCGGCCTGGACGAAGCGCAGGGGCAGGCCCTCGGACTCGAACCAGAGGTCGCCGGCCCAGTTGGCCTCCTCCTCGGTGAGGACCCGGCCGACGGTGCGCTCCAGGATCTCCACGCCGGCCGCGCGGTCGAGGCCGGCCAGGAAGACCTCCTCGACGGCGGAGTCGACGGAGGGCGCCGGTACGTCGGGCGTCGTGGCGAGCACGAAGGCGCACTCGGGTGTCGCGTCCAGCAGTTCGTCGAGCGCGGCGCCGCCGAACTGGAGGTCGTCGAGGACGACGACCGCGCCGATCTCCCGGACCAGGGCGCGCAGCTCGTCCGGGGCCGGCCGGTACAGGGGCGCGTCGTAGACGGCGTAGAAGAGGTCGTGGAGCAGGTCGTCGGCGGTGCGGTGGAAGCCGTCGAGGCGGACGACGCCGTCGGGGGCGAGGTCCTCGCAGTCCTCGGCGACCAGGTCGAGCAGGCTGGTGCGGCCCGATCCCGCGGGGCCGGTCACCAGGACCGAGCGACCCCGGGCGAGCAGCCGGACCAGGCGCTCGCGGTCGTCCTGGCGCTCCAGCAGGGGCAGTACGGGGCGTGCCGGTCCCGCTGGGACGGGCGGCCGGGCGGCGCGGTCGGTCTCGACGCGCTGCTCCGCCGTGAGCTTGGCGGGCCGTCCGGGGAGTTCGCTGGGCGGGCAGGCCTCTATCTCGCTGCCGTCCACGGGATTGACGGTGAGCAGGTAGTCGCCGGTGACGAGCTGCACCGTGCGCGCGAGCGCGGGTGCGTGCTGTCCGAAGTCGGTGGTGAGGGGGTCCCTCGGCGGGCGCTGACGCGGCGAGCTGCCGTCGGCGTCATGGCCGTACTCCTCGGGTCCCCGGTCGTTCGGGTCCATAGGTTTCAAGCCCCCCAAAAGCGCTCGTGTGCTCTTCAAGCCCCTCCCGGCCTTGCCGCACACCACGCTGTCGCTTCTGGTCCGGTGCCCACTCGAGGGATCTAGGTGGCGGGCAGCCGAACCCTAAACCTTCGCACAGTATGTCCGACAGCCCGGGGTACCGCGCCGCCCGAGACGTCACAGTCTCATGAGGATTGCGCGCGCCCTGTGTTTCGTCTCCGGACCGCCGGTCCGCCCCGCCCCGCGCCGCTCGTCACACGCGGGGCAGGGACTCCACTCCGATGCCGCCCTCGATCGCCAGGATCCGGTGCAGCCGGGTGGCCACCAGCAGGCGCTGCATCTGCGGCGGTACGTCGCGCAGCACCAGGCGCCGGCCGCAGCGGCCGGCCCGCCGGTGGACGCCCATGATCACGCCGAGTCCGGTGGCGTCCCAGGAGTCCAGCTCGGACAGGTCGAGCACCAGGTCGCCGACTCCGTCGTCGACTGCCGAGTGCAGGACCGTACGGGCGTCCGCCGCGCTGCGGACGTCGAGGCGGCCCCCGACGACCAGCTCGGCGTGGTCGCCCCTGATGTGCATATGCGCTCCCCGTGAGTGCGGTGGTGTGTCCTCGTACTCCGTGACGGTGGCTGTGCAACGTCTGACTGCTTCAGCGGCGAACAGGTTGCCGTCTGTAAGCGAACCGATACCGAATTCACCCCGGAGGGTGATGCCTCCGGGGGCTGTGCGGTTTCAGTGGCTGTACGTACTGGTGTGTCAGTACGTGTAGAAGCCCTGCCCGCTCTTGCGTCCGATGTCACCGGCGTCAACCATCCGGCGCATCAGCTCCGGCGGCGCGAACTTCTCGTCCTGCGTCTCGGTGTAGATGTTGCCGGTGGCGTGCAGCAGGATGTCGACGCCGGTCAGGTCGGCCGTGGCCAGCGGGCCCATCGCATGGCCGAAGCCCAGCTTGCACGCGAGGTCGATGTCCTCGGCGCTCGCCACGCCCGACTCGTAGAGCTTGGTCGCCTCGACGACGAGCGCCGAGATGAGACGGGTCGTCACGAAGCCGGCGACGTCGCGGTTGACGACGATGCAGGTCTTGCCGACGGACTCGGCGAACTCCCGCGCGGTGGCGAGGGTTTCGTCGCTCGTCTTGTACCCGCGGACCAGCTCGACGAGCTGCATCATCGGCACCGGCGAGAAGAAGTGCACACCGACGACCCGCTCCGGGTGCTCAGTGGCCGCCGCGATCTTGGTGATCGGGATCGCGGAGGTGTTGGACGCCAGCACGGCATCCGGGCGCACGATCTTGTCGAGCGCGCGGAAGATCTCGTGCTTGACCTCCAGCTTCTCGAAGACGGCCTCGACGACGAGGTCGGCGTCCGCGGCGGCGTCCAGATCGGTGGTCGCGGTGATCCGGCCGAGGGCGGTGTCGGCGTCGTGCGCCTCCAATTTGCCCTTGCTCACGAACTTGTCGTACGAGGCCTTGATGCCGTCGGTGCCACGCTTCAGCGCCTCGTCGGTGACGTCCCGAAGGACCACCTCCCAGCCCGCCTGCGCGGCGACCTGGGCGATACCGGAACCCATCAGACCGGCGCCGATGACGGCCAGCTTCCGTGCCACTGTGCGACTCCCCTTTTGAACGCCTTACACGCTGTTCAGTTGCCTCTTCGGCGGACCTTAGCGCTCGTGACGGGCTGTGTGACCGGTAAGTAATGCGCGTCACGTCTCATCTGACGGACATCACACCGGCACGGGTCACGGGGCGCCACGGACGGCGTAGTTGAGCACCTTCGCGCCCAACAGCTCCTCGATGTCGTCGAGAAGGACGAGCACCTCTCGTGACACTACGTCCGGATTGCGCCCGGCGAGCATCGCGCGGCCGACGCTCACCATGACCATCTGCTGGACCCAGCAGATCTGACCCGCGATCAGACCGGGCAGGGGGTCGTCGGCGGACGCGCCCGTCTCCTCCCGGAGGGTGCCTTCGAGGTGGTCGCGGATCTCCTCCTGGAGCGTCCACAGCCGGGACCGCAGGGGCGGCGCCTCGTGGATGACGCGCATGAAGCGGTCGTAGCCCTCCATGAGGCCGACCCGCGGCGAGACCACCTCGACCTCGGCACGGAGTTCGCGCAGGACGGCACCGGCCGCCGACTCCCCCTCGTCCCGGCCGCGCACCCAGCGGGAGGTCCGTTCCACGACCTGGGCGGAGCGGTCGAGGAAGAGGTCCTCCTTGGCGGGGAAGTAGTTGTAGACGGTGTTGACCGAGACGTCGGCCGCCTCCGCGATCTCCGCGATGGTCACCTCCATGAACCCGCGCTCCAGGAACAGCCCGGTGGCCATGTCCGAGATGCGCTGTCGCGTCTCGCGCTTCTTCCGCTCCCTGAGCCCTTCCGTCATGGTCCACATCCTAACTTCGATGGACTCTATTAAATTTTGGGGCCATTGCAAACTTTCAGAGACTCTGTTTTTCTGGTGCCATGTCCATCATCAGTACGGCCTCGCTGGCCCGTACCTTCCAGACCAGGCTCGGCCCCGTGGCGGCCGTGCGCGGTATCGACCTCTCCGTCCGGGAGGGCGAGATCATCGGCCTCCTCGGCCCGAACGGCGCCGGGAAGACGACCACCCTCCGGATGCTCACCACCCTGCTGAAGCCCACCGGCGGCGCGGCCACCATCGCCGGCCGCGACCTCGCCACCGACCCGGCCGGAGTGCGCCGGGCCTGCGGATACGTGGCCCAGTCCGGCGGCGTCGACCCGCAGATCTCCATACGGGAGGAGCTCGTCACGCAGGGGCGTCTGTACCGGCTGACGAGGGACCAAGCGGCCGAGCGGGCCAGGGAGTTGGCCGACACCCTCGGCCTCGCCGACCTCCTCGACCGCAGGTGCGGCACGCTCTCCGGCGGTCAGCGGCGCCGGCTCGACATCGCGCTGGCACTCGCCCACCGCCCGAAGGTCCTGTTCCTCGACGAGCCGACGACCGGCCTCGACCCCGGCAGCCGCGCCGACCTGTGGGACCTGATCCGCGGACTGCGCGACGAGCACGGCACCACCGTCTTCCTGACGACCCACTACCTCGACGAGGCCGACGCCCTCGCGGACCGGCTGGTGATCGTCGACAAGGGCGTCGTCGTGGCCGAAGGCACGCCGAGCGCCCTGAAGTTGGCGCACGCCGGCTCGATCGACGCCACCCTCCAGGACACCTTCCTCGCCATCACCGGCCGCGGCCCCGCCCCGGCCGACGCCGCCCCCGTAGCCGTATAGCCGACCCGAACCGCCGTACAGGAGTCCGATGTTCGTCCAAGACACCGCGCTGATCTACGGGCGCTATCTGCGCCAGTCGCTGCGCTCCCGATTCGCGCTGCTCTTCGGGTTGTTGATGCCGTTGCTGTATCTGCTGTTCTTCGGTCCGCTGCTCACGGGTCTGCCGCTCGGCGGGGGAGGCAGTTCCTGGCAGTTGCTCGTGCCGGGGCTGTTGCTTCAACTCGGGCTGTTCGGGGCCGCGTTCTCGGGGTTCACGGTCATCGTCGAGAAGGGGCAGGGCGTGGTCGAGAGGATGCGGGTGACCCCGGTCAGCCGGCTCGCGCTGCTCCTCGGCCGGGTGCTGCGCGATGCCACGGTCCTGGTCGTCCAGGCGGTGCTGCTGGTGCTGGCGGCGGTGGTCATGGGGCTGCGGGCGCCGCTGGCCGGTGTGCTGATCGGGTTCGCGTTCGTCGCGCTGCTCACGGTCTCGCTGGGCTCGCTGTCGTGTGCCCTGGCGATGCGGGTCGCCACCCCGCAGGAGTTCGGCCCGCTGGTCAACGCCGTGACCCTGCCGGCGATGCTGCTGTCCGGCCTGATGCTCCCGATGGCCCTGGCGCCGGGCTGGCTGGACCTGCTCTCGCACGTCATGCCGCTGCGCTATCTGGTGGACGCGGTGCGGGACGCGTACGTCGGCTCGTACACGAGCGACCACATGCTGTACGGCGTCCTGGTGGCCGTCGCCTTCGCGACACTCGCCGTGACGGCGGGCACACGCGTGTTCCGTACCGCCGGGGCGTAACTACGCTGGCCCCATGGTCAATCTGACGCGCATCTACACCAGGACCGGCGACCAGGGCACCACCGCCCTCGGCGACATGAGCCGGGTCGCCAAGACCGATCTGCGGATCTCCGCGTACGCCGACGCCAACGAGGCGAACGCCGTGCTCGGCACGGCGATCGCGCTGGGCGGCCTGGACGAGGAGATCGTCAAGGTCCTCGTCCGCGTCCAGAACGACCTCTTCGACGTGGGCGCGGACCTGTCGACGCCGGTGGTGGAGAACCCCGAGTTCCCGCCGCTGCGCGTCGAGCAGTTCTACGTCGACAAGCTGGAGGCGGACTGCGACCGCTTCAACGAGGAGCTGGAGAAACTGCGCTCCTTCATCCTCCCCGGCGGCACCCCGGGCGCGGCCCTGCTCCACCAGGCCTGCACGGTCGTCCGCCGGGCCGAGCGGTCGACGTGGGCCGCGCTGGAGGTCCACGGCGAGGTCATGAACCCCCTCACGGCGACCTACCTCAACCGGCTATCGGACCTGCTCTTCATCCTGGCGCGCACGGCGAACGTGAGTGTCGGGGATGTCCTGTGGGTGCCCGGCGGGGAGCGCTGACTCCGGCCCTGACTCCGACTCCGGGCGCCTCTTCGGCCAGATCAGGTACGTCAGCGCGATCAGGCCGTGCAGGCCCACCGCCCTGAGCGCGACCCACTGGAAGCTGCGCAGGGAGGACGTGTCGCCGTCGCCGACGTACCGGATCGCGGCCTGGAGCAGGGCGCAGGCGACGGCGGCCATCAGGACCGTGCGCAGCCACAGCCGGCCCTCGTGCCGGGCCCGGGCCAGGCCGTAGCGGGGCGGCTTGGGCGGGCGCGGGGCGCCGGCCAGGCGGTGGGCGGCGTGGCCGTCGAGCCAGCGGATCGTGTAGTGGCCGTAGGCGACCGTGAAGCCGATGTAGAGGGCCGCGAGGCCGTGTTCCCAGCTCGGTTCGGCGCCGTTCCTGAGGTCCACGGCCGTCACCACGAACAGGACCAGTTCCAGCACCGGCTCGCACAGCAGCAGCGCCACGCTCGTGCGGCGCATCTTCAGCAGGTAGCGGACGGCCAGCCCGGCGGCCAGCAGCACCCAGAACCCGACCTCGCAGGCGATGATCAGGGCGACGATCACGGTGTGCTCCTCACTGCGGTCGCGGTACGGCGGTTGTGGTCACCTCTCCAGGCTCGCGGCGGACCGGCGGCGATTCGTCGTCGTCGGTGAGGAAGTCGCGGTACATCGAACGATGCAGTTGAGGACCGTTCCCGGGGCGCAGGCGGGCGGCGCGTGCGCCGTGTTGGATGGAGTCATGGCCCCACGACTTGCCCGCCCGCACCGCGACGACGTGCGCATCGCCGTCGGGGGCCTGCTCGGCGGGCTGCTCGTCTGGGCGGTGAGCGTCGGCATCCGGGCGCACGACGACCCGCTGGTCCACTGGCACGGGCACTGGCCCGTCCTGCTGCCGCTCGTCGTGATGTCCGGCTGCGAACTGCTGCGCCGGTCCCGCCCCCGCACGGGCCTGCTGATCGGTGTCGCGGCGCTGGCCGCCGACACCATCACCCAGGGGAACCTGGCCACCCTCGTGATGTTCACGGACCTCGTCTACGCGGCCGTCCTGTATACCCCGCCCACCGCCGCCCGCCGGGTGCTGTGGAGCACCGGGCTGATGACGGTGCTCGCCACGGTGCTGCCCGTCGCCGCCCTACGCACGCCCGAGGCGCTGCTGATCGGCGTGGCCGTCGGGCTGGTGACGTTCACGCCCGCGACCACCGGCTGGATCGTCCGCAACCATCGGGACGCCGCCGACAGCGCCCGGCTGCGCGCCGAACAGACCGCGCTGCTGGCCGAGATGGACCGCGTCCAGGCGGTGACCGCCGAACGTGCCCGGATGGCACGGGAGTTGCACGACATGGTCGCCAACCACCTGTCCGCGATCGCCATCCACTCCACGGCGGCGCTCTCGCTCGACGACCCGAAGACGTCCCAGGAGGCGCTCGGGGTGATCCGCGAGAACAGCGTCGAGGGCCTCGCGGAGATGCGTCGGCTGATCGGCATCCTGCGGACCGGCGACGGCACGCCCACCGCGACCCCCACCCTGGACGGCGTCGGCGCCCTCGTCGACACCGCCCGCGCCAACGGCCTCGACGTCGTCCTCGACACCGACCACGACCAGGTCCCGGCCCCGGTCGAACTCGCCGCCTACCGGATCGTCCAGGAGTCCCTGACCAACGCGCTCAAGCACGCCCCACCCGGCCGGGTCACCGTGGGACTGGCCCAGCGGGACGGCGTCCTCGACGTCCGTGTCACCAGTCCGTACGGCGACCGGGAGGGTCCGCGTGCCCCGGGTTCCGGCGCCGGCCTGGTGGGGATGCGGGAGCGGGCCGCGCTCCTCGGCGGCACGTTCGAAGCGGGCCCCTCCCGTGCGCGGTGGGCCGTGCACGCCGCCCTCCCCCTGTCCGAAGGAACCTCCGCATGACCCCCGAAGGGACGCGCACGATCCGAGTCCTGGTCGCCGAGGACCAGTCCGCCGTGCGCGCCGGGCTCGTCCTCATCCTGCGCAACGCACCCGACATCGAGGTGGTCGGCGAGGCGGCGGACGGGGAGCAAGCGGTGGCGCTGGCCCGGGAGTTGCGGCCGGATCTGGTGCTGATGGACATTCAGATGCCGCGCCTGGACGGGGTGTCGGCGACCCGGCAGGTGGTGGCGGAACGGCTCGCGGACGTCCTCGTGCTGACCACGTTCGACCTGGACGAGTACGTCTTCGGGGCGCTGCGCGCGGGCGCCGCCGGTTTTCTTCTCAAGAACACCGACGCGAAGGACCTGTTGGAGGCGGTGCGTACGGTCGCGCGCGGCGAGGGCCTGATCGCCCCGGCCGTCACCCGGCGGCTCATCGCCGAGTTCGCCGCGGGACCTGCACGGCGGCCGGAGGCCGACCTGACCGTCCTGGACGCCCTGACCCGGCGCGAGCGCGAGGTGTTGTCGTGCCTCGGCGAGGGAATGTCCAACGCGGAGATCGCGGCCCGGCTCAACATGGCGGAGGCGACGGTGAAGACGCACGTCAGCCGACTGCTGGGGAAGCTGGAGCTGCGCAGCCGGGTACAAGCGGCCGTGCTGGCGCAGGAGTTGGGAATCTGACCGGACGCCCGGTTAGTGGTCCAGACCTCTTGACCTGTGGTCCAGACCTTTCTATTCTCGCGGCACCGTGGGTGCGAAGGCTCAGTCGCACCCCCACCCCCGCTCTTTGAGCTCTTTGAAAAGAGGAGGCGCACTATGCGCTTCAGACACAGAGCCGCCGCAGGGTTCGCATCCCTGCTGCTCCCGCTGGCCGGTCTGGTCGGCCTCGCGAGCCCCGCCCAGGCCGCGACCAGTTCGACCGCCACCTTCGCCAAGGCCTCCGACTGGGGGACCGGCTTCGAGGGCAAGTGGACGGTGAAGAACACCGGCACCACGGCCATCAGCACCTGGACCGTCGAGTGGGACTTCCCCTCCGGCACGTCCGTCACCTCCGCCTGGGACGCCGACGTCACGTCCTCCGGCACCCACTGGACCGCCAAGAACAAGTCCTACAACGGCGCCATCGCCCCGGGCGCCTCCGTCTCCTTCGGCTTCAACGGCGCCGGCTCCGGCTCACCCTCCAACTGCAAGCTGAACGGCGGCAGTTGTGACGGCGGCACCACCGTCCCGGGTGACGCGGCACCGTCCGCGCCCGGCACCCCGACCGCCTCGAACATCACCAACACCTCGGTGAACCTGTCCTGGTCGGCCGCGACCGACGACAAGGGCATCAAGAACTACGACGTCCTGCGCGACGGCACCAAGGTCGCCACGGTGACGACGACGTCGTACACCAACACCGGCCTGACCGCCGGCACCGACTACTCCTACACCGTGCAGGCCCGGGACACCGTCGACCAGACCGGCCCGGTCAGCGGCGCGGTCGCGGTGCACACCACCGGAGGCACCACTCCCCCGGACACCGGCAACAAGGTCAAGCTCGGCTATCTCACCGAGTGGGGCACCTACACCCGCAACTACCAGGTCAAGAACCTGGTGACCTCGGGCTCGGCCGCGAAGATCACGCACATCAACTACGCCTTCGGCAACGTGACCAACGGGCAGTGCGCGATCGGTGACGCCTACGCCGACTACCAGAAGACGTTCACCGCCGACCAGTCGGTCAGCGGCGTCGCCGACACCTGGGACCAGCCGATCGCCGGCAACTTCAACCAGTTGCGCCAGCTGAAGGCCAAGTACCCGAACATCAAGATCCTGTGGTCCTTCGGCGGCTGGACCTGGTCCGGCGGCTTCGCCCAGGCGGCGGCCAACCCGACCGCGTTCGCCAACTCCTGCTACAGCCTGGTCGAGGACCCGCGCTGGGCCGATGTGTTCGACGGCATCGACATCGACTGGGAGTACCCGAACGCCTGCGGCCTGTCCTGCGACAGCAGCGGCGCGGCGGCGTACAAGAACCTGATGTCCGCGCTGCGCACCAAGTTCGGCTCCAACTACCTGGTCACCGCCGCCACCACGGCGGACGGCACCTCCGGCGGCAAGATCGACGCCGCCGACTACGCGGGCGCGGCCCAGTACGTCGACTGGTACAACGTGATGACGTACGACTTCTTCGGCGCCTTCGACGCGGACGGCCCGACCGCCCCGCACTCCCCGCTCACCACCTACAGCGGCATCCCGACGCCCGGCTTCACCACGGCCGACGCGATCGCCAAGTTCAAGTCGAAGGGCGTCGCCGCCAGCAAGCTGCTGGTCGGCATCGGCTTCTACGGCCGTGGCTGGACCGGCGTGAGTCAGGCCGCACCCGGCGGCTCGGCGACCGGCCCGGCGCCCGGCACCTACGAACAGGGCATCGAGGACTACAAGGTCCTCAAGACGTCCTGCCCGGCCACCGGCACGATCGCCGGTACGGCGTACGCCTACTGCGGCAACAACTGGTGGTCGTACGACACCCCGGCGACCATCGGCACGAAGATGGCGTGGGCCAAGACCCAGGGTCTGGGCGGCGCGTTCTTCTGGGACTTCAGCGGCGACACTAGCAACGGTGAGCTGGTGACCGCCATCAACAACGGGCTCGCGTAAGCGAGTTGCCGACAACAGCTAAGCGACGTTGACGCGCTGACCGGGTGGGGCTGCCTCAAGCCACGCGAGAAATCCGGTCAGCGCGTCATCGCTCATGGCGAGTTCGAGACGCGTGCCCCGGTGCAGACAGGTGAGGACCACGGCGTCGGACAGCAGCGCCAACTCCTCCTCGCCCTCGGGCAGTCGGCGGCCGGCCACCTCGATGGCGGCACGCTCCAGGACCCGGCGCGGGCGGTAGGCGTAGGAGAAGACCCGGTACCACTCGATGCGGTCGCCGTTGTAGCGGGCGACGCCGTAACTCCAGCCTTTTCCACTGGTGTCGGGTTTCTCCGGGACGTCCCAGCGCAGGGAACAGTCGAAGGTGCCGCCGGAGCGCTGGATGAGTCTGCGGCGCAGGCCGAAGACGAACAACCCCAGCACCACCAGGGCCACGACAATTCCGCACACAGTCAGAGCGAGGACCATCGACACCGACCTCCTCGTCTCCTAGGTACCGAAAACAGATAACGGAACGGAAAAAACATCCAGATCTGCCTCAGCCGCGACCGGCTCCGGATTGCTCCGGTGCCGATCGCGGCTGAGTGACGTCATCGCAGCTGCGCTGGGCTCAGGCTCAGCTCACGGCCGCCGTACGCAGTCGTACGTCCGCACGGCGCTCCGCGGAGGCGTCGCCCTCCGCCTTGGCGCGCTCCAGCTCCCGCTCCGCGCGCTGGACGTCGATCTCGTCCGACAGCTCGGCGATCTCGGCCAGCAGCGACAGCTTGTTGTCCGCGAACGAGATGAAACCGCCGTGGACAGCCGCCACGACCGTTCCCCCGTCGCTCGTACGGATGGTCACCGGGCCCGACTCCAGCACACCGAGCAGCGGCTGGTGACCGGGCATGACGCCGATGTCGCCGGACGTGGTGCGCGCGACGACCAGGGTGGCCTCGCCGGACCAGACCTCTCGGTCGGCCGCGACCAACGCGACGTGCAGCTCAGCAGCCAAGGTTGGCTCCTCGGGTCACCACCCGGCGGTTGTGCCGGGTGTTGGTTACAAGTCTAGTGGGCGTGAATGAGGGGGCGGGACGTGCCCCGCCCCCTCACCTGTGAGTCATAGGACTCACGTCGAGCTCAGGGCTCAGGAGACGCCCAGCTCCTTGGCGTTGGCCTTCAGGTCCTCGATGCCACCGCACAGGAAGAACGCCTGCTCCGGGAAGTGGTCGTACTCACCGTCGATGATCGCGTTGAACGCGGTGATCGACTCCTCCAGCGGGACGTCCGACCCGTCGACGCCGGTGAACTGCTTGGCGACGTGGGTGTTCTGGGACAGGAAGCGCTCCACGCGACGGGCGCGGTGAACGGTGAGCTTGTCCTCCTCGCCGAGCTCGTCGATACCGAGGATGGCGATGATGTCCTGGAGGTCCTTGTACTTCTGCAGCACCGTCTTGACGCGCATCGCGGTGTTGTAGTGGTCCGCCGCGATGTACCGCGGGTCCAGGATGCGGGACGTGGAGTCCAGCGGGTCCACGGCCGGGTAGATGCCCTTCTCGGAGATCGGACGGGACAGAACCGTCGTCGCGTCGAGGTGGGCGAAGGTGGTGGCCGGGGCCGGGTCGGTCAGGTCGTCCGCGGGGACGTAGATCGCCTGCATCGAGGTGATCGAGTGACCGCGGGTCGAGGTGATGCGCTCCTGGAGCAGACCCATCTCGTCGGCCAGGTTCGGCTGGTAGCCCACCGCGGAGGGCATGCGGCCGAGCAGGGTCGAGACCTCGGAACCGGCCTGCGTGAAGCGGAAGATGTTGTCGATGAAGAACAGCACGTCCTGCTTCTGCACATCGCGGAAGTACTCCGCCATGGTCAGACCGGCCAGGGCCACGCGCAGACGGGTGCCCGGGGGCTCGTCCATCTGACCGAAGACAAGCGCCGTCTTGTCGATGACGCCCGACTCCGACATCTCCTCGATGAGGTCGTTGCCCTCACGAGTGCGCTCACCGACACCGGCGAACACGGAGACACCGTCGTGGTTGTTGGCGACGCGGTAGATCATCTCCTGGATGAGCACCGTCTTGCCGACGCCGGCACCGCCGAACAGGCCGATCTTGCCACCCTTGACGTACGGGGTGAGCAGGTCGATGACCTTGACGCCGGTCTCGAACATCTCGGTCTTCGACTCGAGCTCGTCGAAGCGCGGGGCCTTGCGGTGGATGGACCAGCGCTCGCCGTCGTACTTCTCGTCGCTGTTCAGCACCTCGCCGAGGGTGTTGAAGACCTTGCCCTTGGTGAAGTCGCCGACCGGGACGGTGATGCCCGTGCCGGTGTCGGTGACGGCGGCCTGGCGGACCAGACCGTCGGTGGGCTGCATCGAGATGGTGCGGACCAGGCCGTCACCCAGGTGCTGGGCGACCTCCAGGGTCAGCGTCTTCTTCGCGCCGTCCTGGGCCGGGTCGGCCACCTCTACGTGCAGAGCGTTGTAGATCTCCGGCATCGCGTCGACGGGGAACTCCACGTCGACGACCGGGCCGATGACCCGGGCGACGCGGCCCGTGGCAACGGCCGTCTCAACTGTCGTCGTCATTACCTGTCACTCCCCGCGGTCGCGTCGGCCAGGGCTGCGGAGCCACCGACGATCTCGCTGATTTCCTGGGTGATTTCGGCCTGGCGGGCCGCGTTTGCAAGTCGGGAGAGCGTGGTGATCAGGTCTCCCGCGTTGTCGGTGGCCGACTTCATCGCGCGGCGCGTGGCGGCGTGCTTGGAAGCGGCCGACTGGAGCAGCGCGTTGTAGATACGGCTCTCGACGTACCGCGGCAGCAGGGCGTCCAGGACGTCCTCCGCCGACGGCTCGAAGTCGTACAGCGGAAGGATCTCGCCCTTGGGCGCCTCTTCCGCCACCTCTTCGAGGCTGAGCGGAAGCAGCCGGCTGTCGATCGCCGTCTGCGTCATCATCGAGACGAACTCGGTGTAGACGATGTGGATCTCGTCCACGCCGCCCTCCGCCGTCTCCGTCTCGATCGCCTCGATCAGCGGACCCGCGACCTTCTTCGCGTCCGCGTACGAGGGCTCGTCGGTGAAGCCCGACCACGACTCCGCGACCTTGCGCTCGCGGAAGTTGTAGTGGGCCAGACCGCGGCGGCCGACGATGTACGTGTCGACCTCCTTGCCCTCGGCCTGCAGACGCGCGGTCAGCTGCTCCGCGGCCTTGATGGCGTTGGAGTTGAAGGCGCCGGCCAGACCGCGGTCGCTCGTGAGGAGCAGAACCGCGGAACGGGTCGGCGTCTCCGCCTCGGTGGTCAGCGGGTGCTTGGTGTTCGAGCCGGTGCCGACCGCCGTGACCGCGCGAGTGAGCTCGGTCGCGTACGGCGTGGAGGCCCTCACCTTGCGCTGCGCCTTGACGACGCGCGAGGCGGCGATCATCTCCATCGCCTTGGTGATCTTCTTGGTCGCGGTGACGGATCGGATGCGACGCTTGTAGACCCGGAGCTGGGCTCCCATGAGTCAGGTCCCTTCCTTACGTCACTTGGCCGCGGCCGGGGCGTCCTCGCCGAGAAGCTTGCCGTCCGAGGTCTCGAACTGCTTCTTGAAGTCGGCGATCGCGTCCGCTGCGGCGGTGAGGGTGTCGTCCGACATCTTGCCGCCCTCCTTGATGGAGGTCATGAGGCCCTGCTGCTTGCGGTGCAGGTACTCGAGGAGCTCCTTCTCGAAGCGGCGGATGTCGTCGACCGGCACTTCGTCCATCTTGCCGGTGGTGGCGGACCACACCGAGATGACCTGGTCCTCGGTCGGCATCGGCTGGTACTGCGGCTGCTTGAGCAGCTCGACCAGACGCTGACCGCGCTCCAGCTGCGACTTCGACGCGGCGTCCAGGTCGGAACCGAAGGCGGCGAACGCCTCCAGCTCGCGGTACTGGGCCAGGTCGAGGCGCAGTCGCCCGGAGACCTGCTTCATCGCCTTGTGCTGCGCGGAACCACCGACTCGGGAGACGGAGATACCGACGTTCAGCGCGGGGCGCTGACCGGCGTTGAAGAGGTCCGACTCCAGGAAGCACTGGCCGTCGGTGATGGAGATGACGTTGGTCGGGATGAACGCCGAGACGTCGTTGGCCTTGGTCTCGACGATCGGCAGACCGGTCATCGAGCCCTTCCCCATCTCGTCGGAGAGCTTCGCGCAGCGCTCCAGCAGACGGGAGTGCAGGTAGAAGACGTCACCCGGGTAGGCCTCGCGGCCCGGCGGACGGCGCAGCAGCAGGGACACGGCGCGGTAGGCGTCGGCCTGCTTGGAGAGGTCGTCGAAGATGATGAGGACGTGCTTGCCGTCGTACATCCAGTGCTGGCCGATGGCCGAACCGGTGTACGGCGCCAGGTACTTGAAGCCAGCCGGGTCGGACGCCGGGGCGGCGACGATGGTCGTGTACTCCAGCGCGCCGGCCTCTTCGAGCGCACCACGCACGGAGGCGATGGTGGAGCCCTTCTGACCGATGGCGACGTAGATGCAGCGGACCTGCTTGTTCACGTCGCCCGAGCGCCAGTTGTCGCGCTGGTTGATGATCGTGTCGACGGCCAGGGCGGTCTTGCCGGTCTGGCGGTCGCCGATGATCAGCTGACGCTGGCCACGGCCGATCGGGGTCATCGCGTCGACGGCCTTGTAGCCGGTCTCCATCGGCTCGTGCACCGACTTGCGGACCATGACGCCCGGGGCCTGCAGCTCCAGGGCGCGGCGGCCGGTGGTCTCGATCTCGCCGAGGCCGTCGATCGGGTTGCCGAGCGGGTCGACGACACGGCCGAGGTAGCCCTCGCCGACGGCGACGGACAGGACCTCTCCGGTGCGGGTGACCGGCTGGCCCTCCTCGACACCGCTGAACTCGCCGAGGATGACGGTACCGATCTCACGCTCTTCGAGGTTGAGCGCGAGACCGAGGGTGCCGTCCTCGAACTTCAGCAGTTCGTTGGCCATGGCCGAGGGGAGGCCCTCGACCTTCGCGATGCCGTCGCCGGCAAGGGTGACCGTACCGACCTCCTCGCGCGAGGCCGCGTCCGGCTTGTACGACTGGACGAAGTTCTCCAGCGCGTCCCGGATCTCCTCCGGCCGGATCGTGAGCTCCGCCATCTGGGTTCCCTGCTCTCCTTGTTGGGCCCGAAGTTTCACTTTGGGGGGATGGGGACTCCCCCCTGAAAGAGGTGAATCCTCTGCACGGCCCAACCGGGCCGTAGGTACGTACTGCTCTGTTACTGCTGCTCTGTTACTACTGCTACTGCTCTGCTGCTTGTGAAGGTGCTGCTAGCTCGCCAGGCGGCGGGCGGCGTCCTCGATGCGGTCCGCGACCGAACCGTTGATGACCTCGTCACCGACCTGCACCCGCAGTCCGCCGACGACCTCGGGGTCGACGTCGAGGTTGAGGTGCATGGGGCGGCCGTAGAGCTTCGCGAGGGCGGCGCCCAGGCGCTGCTTCTGCGAGTCGCTCAGCGGCTCCGCCGAGGTGACGACGGCGACCGTGCGGTCCCGGCGCTCGGCGGCGAGCTTGGACAGGGACTCCAGTCCCGCCTCCAGGCTACGTCCCCGGGGCGCGGTGACCAGACGCGTCACCAGACGCTCGGTGGTCGCGTCGGCCCGGCGGTCGAGCAGCCGGTGCAGCAGCTCGGTCTTGGCGTTGCCAACGGCCTTGCGGCCGGTCAGCGCGGCGCGCAGCTCGGTGCTCGAGGAGACGATCCGGCCGAACCGGAACAGCTCGTCCTCCACGTTGTCGAGCGCGCCGGCCTGCTGGGCCGCGGTGAGGTCGGCGATGTTCGCCAGCTCCTCCAGCGCGTCCGCCAGGTCACGCGACTGCGACCAGCGCGAGCGGACCATGCCGGACACCAGGTCCACGGTCTGCCCGCCGACCTGACCGCCGAGCAGGCGCTCGGCCAGCTGGGCCTTGCCGGCACCGTCCTGCGCCGGGTCGGTGAGGACCCGCCGCAGGGACACCTCGCGGTCGAGCAGCGCGGTGACGGCGGCCAGCTCGTCGGCGAGCGAGCCGGCGTCCACGGACGTGCTGTCCGTCAGGGCGTCGAGACGCTCGCGCGCGGCTGCCAGGGCCTCGCGGCTCGCTCCGTTCATCGAGCCGCCTCGGCCTTCTCCTCAAGGTCATCGAGGAAACGGTCGATCACGCGGCTCTGCCGGGCGTGGTCCTCAAGGGACTCGCCGACCAGCTTGCCGGCCAGGTCGGTGGCGAGCTTGCCGACGTCCTGGCGCAGCGCGGACGCGGCGGCCTTGCGGTCGGCCTCGATCTGGGTGTGACCGGCGGCGACGATCTCCTCGCGCTGACGCTGGCCCTCGGCCCGCATCTCGGCGATGAGCGCGGCGCCCTGCTCCTGCGCCTCCTGGCGCAGACGCGCGGCCTCGTGCCGGGCCTCGGCGAGCTGGGCCTTGTACTGCTCAAGGACGCTCTGGGCCTCGGTCTGTGCGGCCTCGGCCTTCTCGATACCGCCCTCGATGGCCTCGCGACGCTCTTCCAGAACCTTGTTGATGGTCGGGAGGAGCTTCTTGGCGAGGAAGCCGAAGACGATGACGAAGGCGATCAGGCCGATGACGAGCTCCGGCCACGGCGGAATGAGGGGATTCTCCTTCTCCGCCTCGGCCGCCAGCTGAACCAGTGCGTGGTTCACATCAGTGCCTTTCGTCGAATGGGGCTGTCGTCGTCGTTCGTCTTAGTAGACGAACGGCATGACGAGGCCGATGAGGGCCAGCGCCTCACAGAACGCGAAGCCGAGGATCTGGTTGGCGCGGATGAGGCCGGCCGCCTCGGGCTGACGGGCGAGGGCCTGGGTGCCGTTGCCGAAGATGATGCCGACGCCGACGCCCGGGCCGATCGCGGCGAGGCCGTAACCGATGGAGCCGAGGTTGCCGTCGACCGCAGCGAGGGTCTGGAGAGCGGACATGCCGGTTCTTCCTTCTCTTTCAGTGACCGGTGGGGGTTGGCCACCGGTGGGTCTGTCGGTTGGGTCAGGGGGTCGCTCAGTGGTTCTCGGCGAGCGCGCCCTGGATGAAGGTGCAGGTCAGGAGGACGAAGACGTACGCCTGAACCGCTTGGATGAAGAGCTCGAAGGCGGTCATCACGATGACCATCACGAACGAGACAGCGGAGTAGGCGATGCCGATGCCGTTCAGCATGTACCAGCTGGCGATCGTGAAGAGCAGCAGCAGGGTGTGACCGGCGAACATGTTCGCGAAGAGTCGCACCGCGTGCGTGAACGGGCGGACCAGCAGGTTCGAGAAGAACTCGATGGTCATGGAGAGCGGCAGGACGGCGCCGAGCGACTTGTCGTAGCCGGTGACGTTCTTGAAGAAGCCGACGAAGCCGTGCCGCTTGAAGGTGATCGAGACCCACGTGATGTAGACGATCACCGCCAGGACCAGCGGGTAGGCGATGATCGACGTCACCGGGAAGGACGCGATCGGGACGATCGACCAGATGTTCATCATCCAGATGAAGAAGAACAGCGAGACGGCGAGCGGTACGTACTTCTCGCCCTCGCGCTTGCCGATCGTCTGGTAGACGATGCCGGTCCGGACGAAGTCGTAGCCGGCCTCGGCGATCATCTGGAGCTTGCCCGGCACGACCTGGGGCTTGCGGAACGCGGCCCAGAAAAAGCCCACCACGAGGATCGAACCGAGCAGGGCGAGCAGCATCGGCTTGTTGAAGTACAGGCCGTCGGTGTCGCCGGCGATCGGCTCGAACAGGAACGAGTGCAGGCCCGGAGCCGGGAAGCCGCACCCGTCGAACAGGTGGCAGCTCGTGTCGAAAGCGAGCGTCTGCGTCGGATCAGCACTCACCGCGGGCTCCTTCATCGTGGCGCATAGGTACGGCAACCTCGTTGTGTCGGCGCGGCGCGAGGCCGCGGTTCGGCACGGGACTGGTGTGACGGATGTGGGGGCGGCTGGGGGGCATCTCGCCTCGCGATTGGGCAGGCGTCAGCTCAGATGCCCGCGCCCGCGATGCCGCAGTTGGCACCGGACGATAGCAGGGTCCCGCGTGCGCTTTTATCCCGGCCCTACCTCTCACGACGAGTGCCCCGTCTTTTCGGGCTCGACGTAGAGGATCTTGGACTTCATGTGGGCTCGCGTCTGCGCGGCGATCCAGGCGAGAGTCCCGGCGACGAGCGTGAGCGCGAAGGCCCGGGGGTTGAACAACGTCGTGTTCTTGAAGATCGCGACGAACATGAACAGCAGAAGAATCTGTGTCGCGTAGAGCATCAGACCCATCGCCTGGAACAAGTGCGGAAGCGATTTGGCAGTGCGCTGCAGAACGTAGAGCCCGATTCCCATGAAGAGGATGACGATCAGCGTCGCGACGGCCGCCCCGACCACGCCCTTGCCACCCGCGACCACGCCGCCGACGACGGCGGCGATCGCGCCGACGGCAGCCGTGGGCACGGCGGCCTGGGCCAGGATCCGGACGTCATTGGACGGCATGGCGGCAACTCCGCTTTCGCAGGGGGGCTGGGGGTGTCGTCATGGACGAGCGTAGCCCCGGGGCGATGAGGAGTCTCACGCCAATGGACCGTCGCACTACGGTCCTTCGGCTCTGTCCGGGGTTCTCGTGAACCGTATCACAAACTATTTGATGCGGTCTTTACCAAGTAGGTGTGCCCGCTGTCACACATGAGAGTGACAGTGCGCGCCTGTGCGGAAACACGGTGAACTTGTCTGGTATTGGGGGGCTTTGCTCCCCCACGAGTTGGCAATGCTCTAGTCAGATTCTTACCTTGCCGAGATCGGCGCCGAGATCAGCGCCGGCGTCGGGCACCGAGGGCGGTCGCCCCGTTGACTCCCGATACCCCGACGGCAACCGGAGTGCGAGGTTCCGCACATTCCTCCGCCATCTCGGCGGCCACCGGCTCCAGTTCGTCGGTCTGCTCCCCCACGGCGGCCCGCCGCCGGCGGTAGCGCGGCGGCACGAACGCCTCGGCCCAGCGCGGTGCGCGCGGCGTGAAGCGCGGCAGCAGAAGCAGTGCGAGGCCGATCGCGCTGAGGAACACGATCCCCAACACGATCCACATGGAAGCCGAGTTGACCGAGTAGGCGAGTGCGCCGAACGCGATCAGCGCCGACCAGAAGTACATGATCAGCACCGCCCTGCTGTGCGAGTGGCCGATCTCCAGGAGCCGGTGGTGCAGATGCCCGCGGTCGGCGGCGAACGGCGACTGGCCCTTCCAGGTGCGGCGCACGATGGCCAGCACCAGGTCGGCGGTGGGCACCGCGATGATCGTCAGCGGCAGCAGCAACGGGATGTAGACCGGCACCGTCTGGTGCACCGCCGCCTTCTCGGATCCGGTGAACAGCTTCAGCGCGTCCGGGTCGACCTGCCCCGTGATCGAGATCGCACCCGCGGCCAGCACGAGCCCGATCAGCATCGAGCCGGAGTCGCCCATGAAGATCCGCGCGGGGTGCATGTTGTGCGGCAGGAAGCCGATGCACATGCCCATCAGGATCGCCGCGAACAGCGTGGCCGGGGCGGCCGCCTCGACGCCGTACGAGTACCAGATGCGGTAGGCGTACAGGAAGAACGCGGCGGCCGCGATGCACACCATGCCGGAGGCCAGGCCGTCGAGGCCGTCGACGAAGTTCACCGCGTTGATGGTGATGACGACCAGCGCGACCGTGAGCAGGGTGCCCTGCCACTGGGTCAGCGCCACGTTGCCGACGGTCGGGATCGGCAGCCACAGGATCGTCAGACCCTGCATGACCATCACGCCCGCGGCGATCATCTGGCCGCCCAGCTTGATCAGGGCGTCGATCTCGAACTTGTCGTCCAGGACACCGATCAGCCAGATCAGTGCCGCACCGGAGAGCAGCGCCCGCGGTTCGTTCGACTTCTCGAAGACCTCGCTGAGGTTGGTCAGATGATCGGCGACCAGCAGACCGGCGCACAGGCCGAAGAACATGGCGATACCGCCGAGCCGCGGAGTGGGTTCCCGGTGCACGTCACGGGCCCTGATCTCCGGCATCGCTCCGGCCACGATCGCGAACTTCCGCACCGGCCCTGTCAGCAGATACGTCACCGCGGCCGTCACGCAGAGCGTCAGCAGGTATTCACGCACAGGCTTCCCCACAGGTCTCGCTGGCCATCACAGCCCCACACCCTAGCGAGGGACGCATATGGTTGGGGACTTCCGGGTAGCGACGATGGTTGCACGCGTGCCTGTGCACGCGGGTCGCACCCAGGTGTACGAGGGTGCGTCTACCCCCGCTCAGCCGCTGTACGGCGGAAATCTACCCGCCAGCTCACGCACCTCGTCACGCGCCTTCTGACTCTCGGTCTCCCCGCGCAGCACTCGCGCCGCCAGCGCCGCGACGTACGTCATCTCCTCCTGGCCCATGCCCTGCGTGGTCAGGGCCGCCGTGCCCAGGCGCAGTCCGCGGCCGTCCCCGTGCGGCAGCGCGCAGCAGTCCAGGACCAGCCCGGCCGCGGCGAGCCGGCCGCGCGCGGCCCGTCCCTCGACGCCGAGGGGCGCGGGGTCGGCGGTGATCAGGTGGGTGTCCGTGCCGCCGGTCGTGACGACCATCCCCTCCGCCGCGAGTCCGGCCGCCAGTACCCTCGCATTGGCGACCACCTGATGGGCGTACGCGGTGAACGCCGGTGTTGCCGCCTCGCCGAACGCGACCGCCTTCGCGGCGATGGTGTGCATCTGCGCCCCGCCCTGCGTGAAGGGGAACACGGCCCGGTCCACCCGCCCCGCGAGCTCCGCGCCGCACAGGAGCATCCCGCCGCGCGGACCGCGCAGCACCTTGTGCGTGGTGGCACACACGACATCGGCGTACGGCACCGGGTTCGGCGCCGCTCCCCCGGCGACGAGCCCGATGGGATGGGCCGCGTCGGCGATGAGGTAGGCGCCCACCTCGTCGGCGACCTCGCGGAAGAGGGCGTAGTCGATGTGCCGCGGGTAGGCGATCGAGCCGCACACGATCGCCTTGGGGCGGTGGGTGCGGGCCAGGGCGCGGACCTGGTCGTAGTCGATGAGGCCGGTCTCCGCGTCCACCCCGTAGCCGACGAAGTCGAACCAGCGGCCGGAGAAGTTGGCGGGCGAGCCGTGCGTGAGGTGGCCGCCGTAGGGCAGGCCGAGGGCGAGGACGGTGTCGCCGGGGCGCAGCAGCGCGGCGTACGCGGCGAGGACCGCCGAGGAGCCCGAGTGGGACTGGACATTGGCGTGCTCGGCGCCGAAGAGGGCCTTCGCACGGTCGACGGCGACCCGTTCGGCGACGTCGACGATCTCGCAGCCGCCGTGGTGGCGGGCGCCCGGGTAGCCCTCCGCGTACTTGTTGGCCAGCGGTGAGCCGAGGGCGGCGAGGACGGCCGGCGAGGTGAAGTTCTCGGCGGCGATCAGCTGGAGCGTCGTCGACTGCCTCGCCAGCTCCCCGAGCAGGATCTCGGCGAGTTCCGGGTCCTGGCGACGCAGGACGTCCGTGGCCTCAAGGGTGTGGATGACCGCCATGATGGGCTCCGGGGGCGTCGAGGATGACGTACGTCCAATGTAGGCCCGGGGCCGACGGGGTGCGCGGCCGTTACGTGCGCGCGGACACCCCGGTGAGCGCCGTGACGACCGGATCCACCGCCTGGTGTATCTCGTCCCCGATCGAGCGGAAGAACGTCAGGGGTGCGCCGTAGGGGTCGTAGACCTCGTCCGCCTCGGCGGTCGGCGCCAGGAGCCAGCCGCGCAGGGCGGCGGCCGCGCGGACCAGGGCACGCGCGCGGGCGACCACGCCGTCCTCCAGGGGCGGCAGGGTCGCGGTGTCTATCGCCCTCACCAGGCGGGTGAACTCCTTGAGCGTGAAGGTGCGCAGGCCCGCGGAGTGGCCCATGGAGATGACCTGCTGGCGGTGGTCGCGGGTCGCGGTCAGCACCAGGTCGGCCCTGATGACGTGCTCGTCCAGCAGCTCGCGGCCGACGAAGCCGGAGGCGTCCGCGCCGAAGTCGGCCAGGACCGCCTCCGCGTTGGCCTCCATGGGCGCGCCCTCGTGACCCCAGGTGCCCGCGCTCTCCACGATCAGCCCGCCGCCCAGGATGCCGAGCCGCTGCTTCACGTAATGCCGGGTCAGCCGCTCGGTGATGGGCGAGCGGCATACGTTTCCGGTGCTGACGTGGAGGATGCGGAAGCTGTCGCGCGGGAGCCCGACGAACGTCGTCGTGATCTCCGTGGCGCGTTCCCCGTTGCCTATGCCACGCCCCGCTTCAGGGGCCGTCAATTCGCCACCTCGAGGTCGGGTACGACCTTCCTCAGCTCCTCGGCCGACAGCGCGCCCGCGCGCAGCAGCACCGGCACCGGGCCGGTGACGTCGACGATGGAGGACGGCACGTTGCCCGGGGTCGGGCCGCCGTCGAGGTAGACGGAGACGGAGTCGCCGAGCATCTCCTGCGCGGCGTCACAGTCCTCCGGCGCCGGGTGGCCGGTCAGGTTGGCGGAGGAGACGGCCATCGGGCCGACCTCGGTGAGCAGTTCGATGGCGACGGGGTGCAGCGGCATGCGGATGGCCACCGTGCCCCGGGTGTCCCCCAGGTCCCACTGCAGGGACGGCTGGTGCTTGGCGACGAGCGTGAGGGCGCCCGGCCAGAAGGCGTCGACCAGCTCCCAGGCCAGCTCGGAGAAGTCCGTGACCAGGCCGTGCAGGGTGTTCGGGGAGCCGATGAGGACGGGCGTGGGCATGTTGCGGCCCCGGCCCTTGGCCTCCAGCAGGTCGGCGACGGCCTCCGAGGTGAAGGCGTCCGCGCCGATGCCGTACACCGTGTCGGTCGGGAGGACCACGAGCTCGCCACGGCGGACGGCGGACGCGGCCTCGCGCAGACCGGTCGTGCGGTCGGTCGCGTCGTTGGTGTCGTATCGCCGTGCCATATCTAGCGGGCCTCCTCGTACACGTACTGCTGCGGGTCGGAAGTCGGGGCGGAGCTCACGGCATCGCCTTGCGGGCGGTGGCGAAGCGCGGGCGGTTGTTGAGGTCGGGGTGGTCGGCCGCGTCGGCCCAGCCCCGCTCCTCGGTGAAGATCCACGGCACCTGGCCGCCCTGGGTGTCGGCGTGCTCGATGACGACGACACCGCCCGGGCGCAGCAGCCGGTGCGCGGTGCGCTCGATGCCGCGGATCAGGTCGAGGCCGTCCTCGCCTGAGAACAGGGCGAGTTCGGGATCGTAGTCCCGGGCCTCGATGGCGACGTACTCCCACTCGGTGAGCGGGATGTAGGGCGGGTTGGAGACGACCAGGTCGACATGGCCGTCGAGGTCGGGGAAGGCGTCCAGGGCGTTGCCCTGACGCAGGTCGACCCGGGAGCCCTCGACGTTCTTGCGGGTCCACGCCAGGGCGTCCTCGGACAGCTCCACGGCGTGCACGCGCGAGCGCGGGACCTCCTGGGCCAGGGCGAGGGCGATGGCGCCGGAGCCGGTGCACAGGTCGACGATGCGGGGCTCCACGACGTCCATGGCGCGCACGGCGTCTATGGCCCAGCCGACCACGGACTCGGTCTCGGGCCGGGGCACGAACACGCCCGGCCCGACCTGGAGTTCCAGATACCGGAAGTAGGCCCGCCCGGTGATGTGCTGCAGCGGTTCGCGCTGCTCACGCCGGGCGATGACCTCCCAGTAGCGGGCGTCGAAGTCCGAGTCCTTGACGGAGTGCAGCTCGCCCCGCTTCACACCGTGCACGAACGCGGCGAGCTCCTCCGCGTCGTTGCGCGGCGAGGGCACGCCGGCGTCGGCCAGCCGCTGGGTGGCCTGTGCCACCTCTGCGAGCAGCAGGTTCACGCAAGTCCTCCGTGTCGTACTCGTACGCGCCGACGTGTGTCTCTTATGCGGCTGCCAGCTTCGCCGCCGAGTCCGCGTCGACGCAGGCCTGGATCACCGCGTCGAGGTCGCCGTCCAGGACCTGGTCCAGGTTGTACGACTTGAAGCCGACGCGGTGGTCGGAGATGCGGTTCTCCGGGAAGTTGTAGGTGCGGATCTTCTCGGAGCGGTCGACGGTGCGGACCTGACTGCGGCGGGCGTCGGCGGCTTCCTTCTCCGCCTCCTCCTGCGCCGCGGCGAGCAGCCTGGAGCGCAGGATACGCATCGCCTGCTCCTTGTTCTGCAGCTGGCTCTTCTCGTTCTGGCAGGAGGCGACGACTCCGGTGGGAATGTGCGTGATGCGCACCGCGGAGTCGGTCGTGTTGACGGACTGCCCGCCGGGTCCCGAGGAACGGTAGACGTCGATGCGGAGGTCGTTGGGGTTGATCTCGACGTCGACCTCCTCGGCCTCGGGGGTGACCAGCACGCCCGCCGCCGAGGTGTGGATACGGCCCTGGGACTCGGTCGCCGGCACGCGCTGCACGCGGTGCACGCCGCCCTCGTACTTCAGGCGGGCCCACACGCCCTGTCCGGGCTCGGTGGCGCCGTTGCCGCCCTTGGTCTTCACGGCGACCTGGACGTCCTTGTAGCCGCCCAGCTCGGACTCGGTGGCGTCGATGATCTCGGTCTTCCAGCCGACGCGCTCCGCGTAGCGCAGGTACATGCGCAGCAGGTCACCGGCGAACAACGCCGACTCGTCACCGCCGGCGCCCGCCTTGACCTCAAGGATCACGTCCTTGTCGTCGTTGGGGTCACGCGGCACGAGCAGCAGGCGCAGCTTCTCGGTGAGCTCGTCGCGCTGCTTGTCCAGCACCTTGACCTCGGCCGCGAAGTCCGGGTCGTCGGCGCCCAGTTCGCGCGCGGTCTCCATGTCGTCGCCGGTCTGCTTCCAGGAGCGGTACGTGGCGACGATCGGGGTGAGCTCGGCGTAGCGCTTGTTCAACTTGCGCGCGTTGGCCTGGTCGGCGTGGACCGACGGATCGGCGAGCTTCGTCTCCAGGTCGGCGTGCTCGGCGACGAGTTCCTCGACGGCCTCGAACATCTTGGGCTCCTGAACTACGTAAGAAAAGGGAAGGCGGGCGACCAAAAACGCCGGTCCCGGCGCGCCTGTGGAGGGCGCGGCCGTGGACCGGCGAAATGGAGCTCGCTACTTCTTGGAGCCGGCCGCAGCCTTGCCGAAGCGGGCCTCGAAGCGGGCCACGCGGCCACCGGTGTCGAGGATCTTCTGCTTGCCCGTGTAGAACGGGTGGCACTCGGAGCAGACCTCGGCACGGATGGCGCCGCTGGTGATCGTGCTCCGCGTGGTGAACGACGCCCCACAGGTGCAGCTGACCTGTGTGTCGACGTACTCGGGGTGAATCTCGCGCTTCAAGGTGTCTCCTAGTTCCGGGAGGGCTCCGGGTCGCCGTCGCGGGCTGCGGGGCGTGAACCGGGGCCGACGTACCAGTCTGCCAGGACTGGCGCCATGTCCCCAAACCGGGGCCCCGGTGATCTATTCCCCGGCGGTCACGACGCCCTTGGCATCGCCCGTTGCCGTGCCCGTCGTGGCCGACTTCGGAATCGTCCGGTCGTTCTTCAGAGCCGTCCAGACCTGCTCGGCCTTGGCCTTCTCCACGATCACGCGGTTCGGGTTCGCCGGGTCGTACTGGACCGGCATGGTGACCATCTGCATCTTCGAGGAACTGATGCCCTTGAGGCCGTTGGCGAAGGACATCAGCGAGTTGACCGAGCCGAGGTCGGAGTCGGTGGTGACGGCCCTGGTGGCCGTGTCCGCGAGGTCGTAGAGCTTCTTCGGGCTGGTGAAGACCCCGATGTGCTTGACCTGGTTGACCAGCGCCTTGATGAAGGCCTGCTGGAGCTGGATGCGGCCGAGGTCGGAGCCGTCGCCGACGCCGTGCCGGGTGCGGACCAGGCCGAGGGCCTGCTCGCCGTCCAGGGTGTGCGTGCCGGCCTTCAGGTTCAGGTGGCTGTCGGGGTCGCTGATGTTCTTGGTCGTGGTGACCGGGACGCCGCCGAGCTCGTCGATGAGCTTCTCGAAGCCGCTGAAGTCGACTTCCAGGTAGTGGTCCATGCGGATGCCGGTGACGGACTCGACGGTCTTCACCGCACAGGCCGCGCCGCCCGTGGTGTACGCGGAGTTGAACATGACGCCGGACGCGGCGTCGTGCGTACCGCCCTTGGTGTCGGTGCACTCGGGGCGGTCGATGAGGGTGTCACGCGGGATCGAGACCACGCTGGCCTTCTTGTGGCCCTTGTAGACGTGCACGATCATCGCGGTGTCCGAGCGGGCGCTGCCGTCGTCCGTGCCGCCACCGAGCTTCTTGTTGCTGCCGGAGCGGGAGTCGGAGCCCAGCACCAGGATGTTCTCGGAGCCGTTGTCGACCTTCGTCGGCCGGGCGGTGCCCAGGGCCTGGTCGATGTCGACGCTCTTGATGTTGCCGTTGAGCTTGAAGTACACGTAGCCGGCCCCGGTGCCGCCCAGCACGACGATGCCCGCGGCGACCCAGGCCGTCACGATCAGACCCTTACGACGCTTGTCGCGGGTCTTGCGGCGGCGACCCTTGCCACGACGGCGCGGGCCACTGGTCCCGGGCTCACCCGGTATACCGGGCTCCGGTGTGCTCTCGGCGGACATGTGCTCCTCGAATCTCGGCTACTGCTCCATCGTCGCTCCCGTCCGGTCAGACGGCGAAACTCGACAAAGAGTTGCACAACGCCCTGTGCCCAATATGCACAAACTTAGGCACACTCCGTAACGATCATCGATGCCCGTACGCCCCTGACCTGCATGTTCGACGCAGAACGCCGTACGGCCGGAAACCATCACCAACCGAGCCCCCTGTGGCAAAGGTCTCGCAGACAAAAGGCAGACCCCCGTCCCAAAAGGACGAGGGTCTGCCTGGACGCCGCCAGGAGCGCGGGCCTGCGTCAATCTGCGGCTCCGCCGCGTGGGCGCGACCAGCCACACTCAGCCGGCACCCGACGAACTGCCTAGTCGCCGTTCCCAGGCGTAGGCGTCGTCTTCTGGATCTGCAGCAAGAACTCGGCGTTCGACTTCGTCTGCCTCATCTTGTCCAGCAGCAACTCGATCGCCTGCTGCTGGTCAAGCGCGTGCAGCACCCGACGAAGCTTCCAGGTGATGGCCAACTCGTCGCTGCCGAGCAGGATCTCTTCCTTACGAGTACCGGACGCGTCGACATCCACCGCCGGGAAGATGCGCTTGTCAGCGAGCTTCCGGTCGAGCTTCAGCTCGGCGTTGCCCGTGCCCTTGAACTCCTCGAAGATGACCTCGTCCATGCGCGAGCCGGTGTCGACGAGCGCGGTGGCCAGGATCGTCAGCGAACCGCCGTCCTCGATGTTCCGCGCCGCACCGAAGAACCGCTTCGGCGGGTACAGCGCGGTCGAGTCGACACCACCGGACAGAATGCGGCCGGAGGCGGGCGCCGCGAGGTTGTACGCACGGCCCAGACGCGTGATCGAGTCGAGCAGGACGACGACGTCGTGACCCAGCTCCACCAGCCGCTTCGCCCGCTCGATGGCGAGCTCGGCGACCGTGGTGTGGTCCTCGGCCGGACGGTCGAAGGTCGAGGAGATGACCTCGCCCTTCACCGACCGCTGCATGTCGGTGACCTCTTCCGGACGCTCGTCGACCAGGACGACCATCAGGTGGCACTCGGGGTTGTTGTGCGTGATCGCGTTGGCGATCGCCTGCATGATCATGGTCTTGCCGGTCTTCGGCGGGGCCACGATCAGACCGCGCTGACCCTTACCGATCGGCGACACCAGGTCGATGATGCGCGTGGTGAGGACACCCGGGTCCGTCTCCAGGCGGAGGCGGTCCTGCGGGTACAGCGGCGTCAGCTTGTTGAACTCCGGCCGCCCACGCCCGGATTCGGCTCCCATGCCGTTCGCCGAGTCGAGACGGACCAGCGCGTTGAACTTCTCACGGCGCTCGCCGTCCTTGGGCTGGCGGACCGCGCCGGTGACGTGGTCACCCTTGCGCAGACCGTTCTTGCGGACCTGGGCGAGGGAGACGTACACATCGTTCGGGCCCGGCAGGTAGCCGGAGGTCCGGATGAACGCGTAGTTGTCGAGGATGTCGAGGATGCCCGCGACGGGGATCAGGACGTCGTCGTCGGAGACCTGCGGCTCGCTGGTGCCGCCGATCTCGTCACGGCCACGGCGACCGCGACGGTCCCGGTAGCGACCGCGCCGGCCGCGCCGGCCACCCTCGAAGTCGTCGTCGTCCTGGGGGCCGTTGTCCCGCTGCTGGCGGTCCTGGCGTGCGCCGCCGCCCTGCTGCTGACGGTCCCCGCGGTCCTGGCGGTCCTGCCGCTGCTGGCCGCCGCCCTGGCCGCCCTGCTGCTGCTCGTCGCCCTTGTTGCCACGACGGTCGCGGTCGCGTCCACCGCGGTCACGGTCGCCGCGGTCCTGGCGGTCGCGACGGTCACGGCGGCCCTGACGGCCGTCCGCGTCGGCGTCGCCCTTGACCTCGCCCTGCGGCTGCGCCTGGGCGGGCGTCTCGGCCTTGGGCTCGCTCTTCGCCTCGGCCACGACGGTCTCGGGGCTGCCGGCCTCAGCGGTGGCACGGCGACGACGGCGCTCAACGGGGGCGTCGTCGCTGGCGGGCTGGCCGGGAATCTCGATCTGCTGCTGGGCCACGGCCTTCTCGGCGGGGGCCTCGGCGACCGCCTTCTCGGCGACGGGGGCGGCCTCGTCGCCCGTACGGGCCTTGGAGGTGGCGCGGCGCTTGGGCTTGGTCTCGGCGGCAGCCTCGGCCTTCGCCGGGGCACCCCCGGCCTGCGCCTCCTTGATGACCTCGATCAGCTGGCTCTTGCGCATACGCGCGGTGCCCCTGATTCCGAGGCCCGAGGCGACCTGCTGCAGCTCGGCCAGCACCATGCCGTCGAGGCCGGTACCGCGGCGCCGCCGGGAGCCGGCACCGGTGGCAGGCGCGGAGGCGTCCGTGGCGGGCGCGGCAGCGGTCTCCTCGACACGTGCGCCCATCAGATCGGTGGTGTCGCTCACGAAGGGTCCTTCCCTGGAGCGGACGTCGGCCTTCTGGCTCGGCGACCGGTTGTGCTGTCCGGCAGTGGTCCTTGCTGTGTGGACCGTGCCGGGGCGGTGGTCCGCCAATGCAGGCGGAGGGAATTTCTGGGATGGCACTTGCCTGAGCCTGGGCGTGGCACCGGGTGTTTCAGTGTCACGTGGCTCGGTAGCACCGATTCCGGAGCGTGCCCGGCAAGTCGCTCAGCGCCCGCGTACGAGGTACTGCCCACGTACGTCGTACGGAACACAGTGCGGCTTGGGAGGCTCCCGGAAGAATGTCTGTCCCTGACGGGGACAACAAGCACCTCGCCATGGTGGGGTCGGGTGCAGACTTGAGATTAACACTACCGGATCCAACAAACATTCCCCCTCTCGAAATCCGGCAACCGTGCACTCCTAGATGTCACCGGAGGCCGCGAGCGGCAGTACGCACGCGCCCTGGGCGTCGAGGTCGAGCCGGTTGGCGGCCCACCCCTCGCCCGCCAGATGGGCCACCTTGTCCGCGCTGTCCCCGTCGACGAGCGCGAGCACGGTGGGTCCTGCTCCGGAGATGACTGCCGGGACTCCGTCGGCCCGCAGCCGCTCCACCAGAGCGGCGCTCTCCGGCATGGCCGGAGCGCGATACTCCTGGTGGAGCCGGTCCTCGGTGGCGGCCAGCAGCAGCTCGGGGCGCCTGGTGAGGGCCTCGACGAGCAGCGCGGCACGGCCCGCGTTGGCGGCGGCGTCGACGTGCGGCACGGTGCGCGGAAGCAGTCCGCGCGCGGTCTCGGTGAGGACCGGCTTTCCGGGCACGAAAACCACCGGAACGATGGAATGGGCGGGCTCCATGGAAATGGCGCGGGCGGCGCCGGAGTCCATCCAGGAGAGCGTGAATCCGCCGAGCAGACAGGCCGCCACATTGTCGGGATGGCCCTCGATCTCGGTCGCGAGCTCCAACAGGGCGATGTCGTCGAGCCGCGCTTCGCCGCCTATGGTCACGGCGCGCGCGGCGACAATGCCGGCGCAGATCGCGGCGGAGGAGGAACCGAGGCCGCGGCCGTGCGGAATGCGGTTCGCGCACACGATCTCCAGGCCGCGCGGTTGTCCGCCGAGCAGGTCGAAGGCGGTGCGCAGCGCGCGTACAAGAAGGTGGTTCTCGTCACGGGGCAGCGTCTCGCCGCCCTCGCCCGCGATGTCGATGTGCAGCCCGGAGTCGGCCACCCGGACGACCACGTCGTCGTAGAGCCCCAGCGCGAGGCCCAGGGCGTCGAAGCCCGGGCCGAGGTTGGCGCTGGTGGCGGGAACGCGCACCCTGACGGCGGCGGCGCGGAAGGCTGGACCGGCCATCGCTCGATGACTCTCCTTGAGCTGCGTGACTGTCGAAGACATTCGATGGAGTTCGATGCGTACGGGGAGTCCCACGGGGAAACCCCTGGGGCCGTCTCCGGGCCGCGGAGACGGCGCGGCACCGCCCACATGCTCCATGCGTGGAGGCATATGCATCAGGCGGGTTCGGTACAGCCTATCGAAGGAAGGTTCTGTGGCGACATAGGGCGCACAGGAGGCGCACGATGCGTGTCGTAAGCCCCCTGTGCACCCCCACGCGGGAAACCCCCCGGCGCCCGCCGGTTGTACGGAGTTACGCCAGCCCGAGGCGCTCGGCCGCCGTCGCCGCGTCGACCGGGACGGTGACCGGCTGCGGGGCGCCGGCGACGGCCCAGTCGGGGTCCTTGAGGCCGTTGCCGGTGACGGTGCACACGATGCGCTGGCCCGGGTCGACCTTGCCCTGCTCGGCCGCCTTCAGCAGACCGGCGACGGAAGCGGCGGACGCCGGCTCCACGAAAACGCCCTCCTGCGCGGCCAACAGCCGGTAGGCGCGCAGGATCTCACGGTCCGTCACCTCGTCGATGAACCCGCCGGACTCGTCCCGCGCGGCCAGCGCGTACTGCCAGGACGCGGGATTGCCGATGCGGATCGCGGTCGCGATCGTCGACGGGTCCTTGACGATCTCGCCGCGCACGATGGGCGCGGAGCCGGAGGCCTGGAAGCCCCACATGCGGGGCGTCCTGGCGGCGACCCCGTCGGCCGCGTACTCCTTGTAGCCCTTCCAGTACGCGGTGATGTTGCCCGCGTTGCCGACCGGGAGGACGTGGATGTCGGGCGCGTCGCCGAGCATGTCGACGATCTCGAAGGCGGCCGTCTTCTGCCCCTCGATGCGCACCGGGTTGACCGAATTGACCAGCGCCACAGGGTAGTTGTCGCTGAGGGCGCGGGCGAGGGTGAGGCAGTCGTCGAAGTTTCCGTCGACCTGGAGGATCTTGGCGCCGTGCACGAGGGCCTGGCCCATCTTGCCGAGCGCGATCTTGCCCTGCGGGACGAGGACGGCACAGACCATCCCGGCGCGCACGGCGTAGGCGGCGGCGGACGCGGACGTGTTGCCGGTGGAGGCGCAGATGACGGCCTGCGCGCCCTCCTCCCTGGCCCGCGTGATGGCCATGGTCATACCGCGGTCCTTGAAGGACCCGGTGGGGTTGGCACCCTCCACCTTGAGGTGGACCTCGCAGCCGGTGCGCTCGGAGAGCACCTGCGCGGGCACGAGGGGCGTACCGCCCTCGCGGAGGGAGACGACCTCCGTGCTGTCGGACACCGGAAGCCGGTCCCGGTACTCCTCGATGATTCCGCGCCACTGGTGGGTCATTGCTGGTTACTCTCCTTCAACCCGCATGATGCTGGCGACACCCCGCACGGTGTCGAGCTTGCGCAGCGCCTCGACGGTCCCGGTGAGGGAGGCGTCGGACGCGCGATGGGTGACGACGACGAGAGAGGCCTCGCCGTCTCCGTCTTGTCGTCCATGCTGCCGAACGGTGTCGATCGACACCCCGTGCTCGGCGAACACGGTGGCCACCTGCGCCAGGACGCCCGGTTTGTCGGCGACGTCGAGGCTGATGTGGTAGCGCGTGACGACGTCGCCCATGGGCGACACGGTCAGGGCCGCGTACGCCGACTCCCCCGGCCCCGTAGTGCCGTTGAGCCGGTTGCGGCACACGGCGACGAGGTCGCCGAGCACGGCGGAGGCGGTCGGGGAACCGCCCGCGCCGGGACCGTAGAACATGAGCTGCCCGGCCGCGTCGGACTCGACGAACACGGCGTTGTACGCGCCGCGCACGGAGGCGAGGGGGTGGCTCAGTGGAATCATCGCGGGATGCACGCGCGCGGTGACGGACCCGCCGTCCTGCGCCCGCTCGCAGATGGCGAGCAGTTTGATGGTGCAGCCCATGTTCTTGGCGGAGGCGAAGTCGGCCGAGGTGACCTCGGCCATGCCCTCGCGGTAGACGTCGTCGAGACGCACGCGCGTGTGGAAGGCGATGCCGGCGAGGATGGCGGCCTTGGCGGCGGCGTCGAAGCCCTCGACATCGGCGGTCGGGTCGGCCTCCGCGTACCCCAGGGCGGTGGCCTCGTCGAGGGCCTCCTGGTAACCGGCCCCGGTGGAGTCCATCTTGTCGAGGATGAAGTTGGTGGTCCCGTTGACGATCCCGAGCACCCGATTGACCTTGTCACCGGCGAGGGACTCGCGCAGCGGCCGGATCAGCGGAATGGCACCGGCGACGGCGGCCTCGTAGTAAAGGTCCCGCCCGTGCTCCTCGGCGACGGCGTGCAGAGCGGCACCGTCCTGGGCGAGCAGCGCCTTGTTGGCGGAGACGACGGAGGCACCGTGTTCAAAAGCGGTGGTGATGAGGGAACGAGCGGGCTCGATCCCCCCGATCACCTCCACCACGACATCAATGTCCCCACGCTTGACGAGGGCGGTGGCGTCGGTGGTCACAAGGCTCGGGTCGATCCCGTCCCGAACCTTGGAGGGCCGTCGTACGGCGACACCCGCGAGCTCCAGGGGTGCGCCGATCCGCTGCGCGAGGTCGTCGGCGTGCGTCGTCATGATGCGCGCCACCTCTGAGCCGACCACTCCACAGCCCAGCAGCGCCACCTTCAGCGGACGCGTACGCATCATCCGACCTCGTTTCCTCATACCGTCTACGGTGGGAACAGTCTCACGCACCGGACGGGAGTTTCTGTCCTTTGTCCGGATCGTGAGACATTGATTTCATTTCCACGGCCCCGGAAAACCGAAGATCTTCCGTCCCGGAAATCTCCTGGACCGCGGGCCCCTCGCTGTCACCCGACGTCGAGCCGCAGCAGGTCCTCCTCCGTCTCGCGCCGCACGATGACCCGCGCCTCACCGTCGTTGACGGCGACGACCGGCGGCCGCAGCACGTGGTTGTAGTTGCTGGCCATGGACCGGCAGTACGCACCGGTGGCGGGTACGGCGATGAGGTCACCCGGCGCCAGGTCGGCCGGCAGGAACGCGTCCTTGACCACGATGTCCCCGCTCTCGCAGTGCTTGCCGACGACCCGCGCGAGCATGGGCTCGGCGTCGGAGGTACGGGAGACGAGAGCGACGCTGTACTCGGCGTCGTACAGCGCGGTGCGGATGTTGTCCGACATCCCGCCGTCGACGGAGACGTACGTACGCAGCCCGTCGAGCGGCTTGATGGTGCCGACCTCGTAGAGCGTGAACGCGGTGGGCCCGACGATGGCGCGCCCGGGCTCGACGGAGATACGAGGGGTGCGGAGCCGAGCCCCCTCGCACTCCCGCGTGACGATCTCGGTCAGCGCCTTGGCGATCTCGTGGGGCTCACGGGGATCGTCGTCGCTGGTGTACGCGATCCCGAGCCCGCCACCGAGGTCGATCTCGGGCAGCTCGACACCGTGCTCGTCCCGCACGTCCTTCAGCAGCCCGACAACCCGGTGGGCGGCGACCTCGAAGCCGGACATGTCGAAGATCTGCGACCCGATGTGCGAGTGAATCCCGATGAGCTCAAGCCCGTCGAGCTGCAGCGCCCGCCGCACAGCCTCCGCGGCCTGCCCCCCGGCAAGCGGAATCCCGAACTTCTGGTCCTCGTGGGCGGTGGCGATGAACTCGTGCGTATGCGCTTCGACCCCGACAGTGATCCGGATCTGCACGCGCTGCCGCTTGCCGAGGGACTGCGCGATGTGCGCGACCCGCACGATCTCCTGGAAGGAGTCGAGGACGATCCGCCCGACACCGGCGCGGATGGCCCGGTCGATCTCCTCCGTGGACTTGTTGTTGCCGTGGAAGGCGATGCGGTCGGCGGGCATCCCGGCGGAGAGGGCGGTGGCGAGCTCGCCACCGGAGCAGACGTCGAGGTTGAGCCCTTCCTCGTCGAGCCACCGTACGACGGCACGGGACAGGAACGCCTTGCCGGCATAGAAGACGTCGGCGTCCTGCCCGAAGGCACTGCGCCAGGCCCGCGCGCGAGCCCGGAAGTCGGCCTCGTCGACGACATAGGCAGGCGTACCGAACTCCTCGGCCAGGGTCTTGACGTCCATACCGCCGACGGTGACGACACCGTCCGCGTCACGGGTCACCGTCTGCGCCCAGACCTTGGAGTCGAGGGCGTTGAGGTCGGTGGGCGGGCCGGCGTAGTGCCCCTCGGGGAGGACGTCGGCGTGGCGGGGCCCGGCGGGGTGTGCGGAACGGCTCATGACAGTCGTGGCTCTCTCAGAGGTGATCGGGTGCGTCGATGCCGAGCAGGGACAGGCCAGCGGCCAGCACCGCCCCGGCGGCTTCGGCGAGCGCGAGCCGGGCGCGATGGGCGGCCGAGGGTTTCTCGTCACCGAACGGCAGCACGGTGGGGAGAAAGGCGAGGGTGGCATCGGCGACGGTGACGAGATGCCGGGCCAGACGATCGGGGGCGCGGTGGTCTGCGGCGCGGGTGAGGGTGGGGGGGTGGTCGGCGAGGGTGGTCAGGAGGGGGGTGGTGAGAGGAGGGGTCTCGCCGGGGGTGGGGGTGGTGAGCGAAGGAGGCACGCCGCCGGAGAAGGGGGCGGTGCCAGGTGCGGCGGCATCGAGGCCGAGTGCAACGGAGATGGCGGCGGGGTCGGCGGTGAAGCCGAGGGCGGCGGCGTTGCGGGTAACGGCGCGGGTGCGGGCGTAGGCGTAACGGACCCGGAAGAGAGGGTTGCTCGCGCGCTGGACCAGGTGGTCGGCGGTGATGCGGGGCCGGTCATGGGCAGCGGGGTGGAGCAGGGCCCAGCGGGCGGCGTCGGGGCCGAGCGGGGCCGGGTCCTCTGGCGCGGGGACGGGCCGGAGATTGACGGGTTCGCCGTGATCGACCTCGGCCCGGCCGCCCTGCGCGGCGACGATCCGCACGACCGCGTCGGCGACGACCTCCGCACGAACCTCGTACGGGATACGCAACTCGATGACCTGCCCGGCGAGGGCGTCAGTGTGCCCGTACCGCAGGCCGGCGCGCAGGATCTCCTCAACGAGTGCAGCCGCGCCGTCCGCCGCGTCCCGCAGGCTGATGTTGATGAACCCCGGCCCTGTGACGACGACGTCGGCGACGCCGGCCACCTCGACGAGATGCGGCCGCAGGATCTCCGCCACACGCCGGGGCGGCTGCCCGGCCGGGCGTGCGAGCTGCAGGGCGATATTGGTCGCGTAGTCGCCACAGCCCCCGGGACCAGGAACGGTCACCACGGCCCGCTCCGGCACCGTCACCCTCAGCTCCCCCTCGTCAACAGCACGACGCACCGCGCGCAGCACGGTACGGGAGAGCTCGACGGGGGTCACGGGACAAGCGTATGGGAGGAGGGGGGTGGGTAGGCGAGCCGGTTTGGGTGGGGTCCCGGGATGTGGACGGGGGGGTGGTTGCGGGGCGCGGACGGGGGTGGTTGCGGGAGCGGGATGCCGGCGGCTGCTCTGCGTGTCGTCAACGGACTCGCGGCCGGCGGAACGGCAACGCCGCCCCAGTCGTGGTCACCCTCAGCGCGGCGCTACTCCGCCATGACTCTGACTGGGCCCAGCCCCTGTACTTGGGGCGGCGCACTTGGGGCGGCCTCAGCGCCTCACCCATCTACTAACTACTGGACTACTAGCTACTGGGCTACTCGCTATTGGACTACTGACTATTGGCGCGCTCGGCCTCGCCGACAGCCCCGACGGCGCTCCCGAGCCCACCCCCGCCGGCCCCGTCTCCCCCGTCCGGCTCGCTCGACCCATCCCACCCACTCCGCCCACTGCGCTTCCGCTCGATCAACTCCTGTACGAGGCGTACGAGTTCGGCGGGCTCGAAGGGCTTGGCGAGGAAGGCGTCGACGCCGACGTCGAGGCCACTCTCGACCTCGTACTGGGTACAGGCGCTGACGATGGCGAGCGGCAACTCACGGGTCCGCGGGTCGGAACGCAGCCGCGCGGCGGTCCTGAGTCCGTCCAACCGAGGCATGACCACATCGAGGGTGACCACATCGGGCCGCACCTGATGAATGACATCCAGACACTCGGCACCATCGGCCGCGGTCACGACCTCGAGACCCTCAAGCTCGAGATTGACCCTGATCAACTGCCGGATGACCTTGTTGTCGTCCACAACAAGAACCCGGCCCGACGCGCCTGGCACAACTCGAGAGTAGGTCCGGACCGGCCACCGCGTCCGGGTTTTCCCCACTTCCACCCCGTGCGAGCGACGCGCGCCGGCGCCCCGACCCCGCGAAACCCGTTCATGAACACCCCGGGGGAGCTGGTAGTGTTCAACCCGTCGCCGCGCACTCCGCGTCACCGACACGCCCCCGTAGCTCAGGGGATAGAGCAACGGCCTCCGGAGCCGTGTGCGCAGGTTCGAATCCTGCCGGGGGCACCTTGATTTTGGTGCCTAAAGACCCCGCCATCAGCGCGTTCGCTGAGTGCGGGGTCTTCGCGTTTGTGCAGGCGGATGCCTCTGAAAGCAGGCGTTTGTCAGTGATCACATAATGACGACGTAATGATCTTGGTGGGCTTTCCGGCAGGCCACCGACCGTTTGCCGCCGCCTGGTCCTGTCTCTGTGCAGGCGGCCAAGTCTCTCCGTCTGATCGCGTTCAGGTGAAGATCCCGGGCATGTGGCCACGCGGCCCGTCTCCAGCCTTCACGCTGGCCACGTGTGAGGTCCCGCAGTGCGAGACCCTGGGTGCGGACGAGCAACCCCCACCCATTTGACGCAACGCCCACTGGTGGCAAGCGTTTCAGGCCCGGCTGCTCAGGACCCCGCCAAGGCTCTGCTGTCCCATGCGGCCAGCACGTTGGATCAAGGGGGAGAGATGCTGGCGAACCTACTGCCTGGCCTTCGTGACGTCCGGGCACCACTGTCGGCAGGGTGTATATGGCTCTTGACGCTCTGGATGATCGTGGAGCATCGAGTGCCGACGCGGGAGCAAGCACGTGGCGTGTGGGCGTCCCTGTATCGTCTCGGCGGTTTGATGGGCCCTGCCGCATTGCTGGCGTCCGCGGCCTTCGCCGCGTATCTCATCGGCGCGATGTTGATGGTCCGAGTCGCCACTGTGAACGTGCAGGAAGCACGGAAGACAGCGAGACTCAGGAACATTCAGATGGCTCTCACGCCTCGCGTGTCGAAGCTCGCGTTCGATGACCTGGTCAGCTTCCTGCAAGCGCAAGGACGAGTGCCCATACCGAAGCCGAATGAGATCAGAGATCCTCGGCGTGAGCAGGGCGAGCAGGGTCTGGTCAACCTCGTAGCACGCGACGTTCTTGGAGAGACCAGGCAGCTTCGTATCAAACTCCTGATCGCCAACTACGACTTGTTCAACGAGTACGACCGAGCCGTGGGCGAGGCCGAGTTCCGCAAAAACGTCGGCTACTCCCTCGTAGGCCTGGCAGCCGCCCTCATCTGGCTCTACTCCCCTTGGTGGGCGCTCATGCTGATCGTGCCTTTCCGGCTCTACATCGCAGGAGTGGGCAGCGAACGGATAGCCAACGACGTCATCATCCAGGCTGTAGTAGCGGGACTTCTCGAGCCCGCCACCTTGACCGGAGCCGCGGGTCTGCCGGCAGTTCCTGTGGAGCGGGGCCCGTAGCAGCGCGAGGGTCCAATACGCCTCCGGCACGACAAAGCTCCGGATTGCTCCGGGGCTCGCGTGTGGGCCGTGTCTGTCAGTCGTCGGTGTCACCCTCCTCTCCCAGACCCTTCAGGGTCCGGTCGTTCATCTCTTGCTCCTGACTGTCTATGCACTTGGCGTAGATCTTCAGCAGGACGTCGACGGAGCAGCCGGCACGGGCCGCCACCTCGGGGCGGGTTCGCCAGAGTTGAGTCGCTGGGAGACGCTTGCGTGACGGAGGTCGTACGGAGGGAAGGCCAGCACCGAGGTCACCTGGTGCAGGATGATCGCCAGCTCCCAAGCCTGCTTCCACGCCCGGGAGTACGACGAGGCCGCGATCCCGTTCCCCCGCTCGCTGGAGAACAGCCAGCCGTCCTTCGCCGTACCGAAACTCCTTCAAGTGCTCACGGAGCAGCCTCACCATCGCAGGCGGTATCGGCACGGTGCGCACTTCGCCGCAGACCGTTAGGTGGAGGCCGACGGCATCCGATGGACAGACGCCGAGCCCCAGGTAGCCACCTGCACGGGCGCCCCCGTGGCGTTGGCGGATCTCCTCCGTGTCTCGCCGAGCGGGCGGATGTTCATGTACGACGCGTTGTAGACCGCCAGCCATGGACAACTCCACCAATTCCACCGCATGTACGTACTGTTCTCTGTCCTAGTCGGCGCCAAGTACGAGGAAAAGGCACCGCTGCCAGCACCAGAACTCTACGAAGCGCTCGCCGCGTTGGACCAAGAACCCCACTTCACGGAGTACGCCCGCTCCCGCCTGCCGCTCCCAGGCACAGGTCCTCCGCCTGCCTGAAGGTGTCCCACCTCCTGCACGTCATCCGCGTGACGCTCACAGAGGGAGACAAGCCGCTGGCCATGGAGGAACTCCACCTCCCCGGCGACGACCTGGAGTTGTCCGTCAGGCTGCAACCGAGCCTCGGTTGGCTCAGACTTTCTCTACGTTGCTGGGCAGGTGCGGCAAGGAGCCGACATCCGTTACTGACATCAACGTCAGCGGACGACTGCAGACAGTGACGCGCGAGTACGACTGTCGTCACTGGCGGTGACCTCGCTCACCTGCACCTTCGCCACCGTTATGAGAGTGGGCCGATGTCACACCCTGTGGGTCCGGGACGCGGCCGAAGCGAAGGGTGCGGGCTGGATTGTTGGCTCCAACCCTGATAAATCACTTTGTCATGGCCATGAGTGCGATCGAACTGCACAGCATAAACCGTTGGGAGGCGTCCTTCCTGCGCGAGGAGGTGGGCGGCTACTTCACCCACGGCATCGAGTGCACGCCGGGCGCGACGGTACTCGACGTGGGCGCCAACATCGGGGTGTTCTCGGCCGCCGTCTACGAACGGCTGGACGGGGACGTGCGGATCTACGCCTTCGAGCCGATGCCGCCACTCCACGCGACACTCGAACGCAATGCTCGCGAGTTCTTCAACGGACGTCTGACCGCGCTCCCTTACGGCCTGGCCTCCCGTGACGACGAGCTCGATTTCAGCTACGTTCCGGCCGCCACGATCTTCTCGTCCTCCTCGCGGGATCAGGGGAACATCGAGGATGAACGGCGCCGGGTCACCGCCAGCGTTGTCGAAATGATCCGCCAGGGCGGCCTGGGACCGGTCCTGCGCCGCGTACCCGCCCCCGTCCTCACTCTTCTCATCAGCCGCAAGCTGCGGGTGCTGCGGCGTCTTGAGACGCACCGGGTGAAGGTCAGGCCCCTCTCATCGGTGCTCGACGAGCAGGGCATCGACCACATCGACCTGCTCAAGGTCGATGTGGAGGGCGCCGAACTCGAGGTACTCAGAGGCATCGAGGAACGGCATTGGCCGCTGGTCCGCCAGGCCGTCGTCGAGGTGGAGGGCTGGCAGCAGAACCGCGACACGGTCTGCGAGGTCCTCCTCACACACGGCTTCACAGTCAGCGCCGAGCAGGACTCGGTGCAGCGGGCCGGCGACATCGGCATGGTGTTCGCGGTCAGGCCCTGACCACGCGCAACACCCGGCAGTGGTGCCGGCTCACAGCATGATGTGCGTTCCCGACTGACGCATGTCCTGCTCCGCACCACGGATGACGCGATCAAGGTGACCATCCACGAGTTCCCCGACATCGCCGTCAGCCTCGACCACCCGGACTCCGACGGCACCGTGATCTGGCAGTCGACCTCTCCACGTCCGGCGTTCGCTCACGCTGTTTGGAATGCCGCCGGCACTGTGCTCGGGCAGCATGGCGAGGCTGGCTATCGCGCCAAGTGGGCGATGCATCCGTACCCCTCCGGACTGGTCCAGGACCTCCGCAGGCTGCACATCCGGGACGACGTCTGCGACCTACCCCACGACCTGCCACGCCCGTAGGCACGACATGCGGAAGGCCCCTCCTCCCTGTGGAGGCCGCACGGCCGAGCCGTTTCCCGAGGAGATTCTCAGGCCGGCTGGAGGGTGCGGTGGCTGCCGTTGAGGATGGTCTGTTCGGCTGAGGTCGCCGAGCGGCGCCATTGCGGGGCCGTCGCGGCGTACGTGGTGACGTCGTGCCAGCGGCCCTGGGTGTGGAACAACTCGCGGAGCGTTGCCTCGGGTTGGAGGCCCGCGGCGAGCATGACGTCGTGCATGCGGGTGTGGTCGGCTCGGTGGCCGGCCCAGATGCGGTGCAGGCCGAGTGGGCCGAAGCCGTAGGCCATCAGCAGGCGTCCGGCCTCGGGGCCGTGGCCGCGCACGGGTGCGTCGGGCAGCAGGACCAGGCCGGTGAGCATGGCGTTGCTGCCGTAGTCCTCGACCAGGAGCCCCATGGTGCCGACCATGACGTCTTCGTCGGGCGCGCAGATGGCGAGGGTGTGCCGACGACGGGGGTGGCTGTGGGGCTGCGCGAGACACTGCGCGAAGGCGTCCTGTGCCTGGCGGGGGTCCATACGGTCGATACCGAGATAGCGGGTCAGAACGCGGTGGGTGTAGATGCGTTCGAAGGGCGCGAGGTCGGTGACGCGCAGTTCGCGCAGCCACAGGTGATCACCGTGCAGTTCGGGGATGTGTGTCATGACGAGGTTCCGACCGGAGTGGCGTGGTCGGCGGCGATGACGGCTTCGAGGTCCACGTAGTAGCGGCCCGAGGGCACCGGAGCGCCCAGCAGGACGCGTCGGGCGGTGTCGGTGACCAGGGCTCCGCCGAGCATGACGCCGCTGGCCAGTTGCGGCCAGCTCGACAAGGTCCGGCCGATCCGGCCGAGGGCGTCGGTCATCGCCGGGCTGAGACGGCTCGGGTCCACGATCCGCAGCAGGACGTCGAGTGCCCCGGCGCGGTCGAGACCGCGGACGTCGTGGGCGGTGAGCCCGTCGGCCCGGCCGTGGAAGAGGGGACGGTCGGGCTCCTCGTCGAAGCGTTCCACGTCCAGCAGGCCACGGTCGTTGGCGTCCATCAGGACCGGGATGCGCCGGGCGCGGGCGCACTCCCGGGCGGCGACCTTCGCCCACAGGGTGTCGCACTCCTCGATGAGCAGGTCCAGCCCGGAACCGGAACCGGAACCGGAGCCGGGGCCCGAGTCAGGGCCCGTGCCGAAGAAGTCCTCGATGGTCTCCTCCGTCACGCCCCGGCGGTGGATCTCGATGTCGAGATAGGGGTCGATCTCGTACATCTGGCGTGCGCACAGGACCGTCTTCTCCACGCCGAGGTCGTGGACACCGGCGCGCAACCGGTTCAGGTTCGACAGGCTCAGTCGGTCGAGGTCCGCCAGGCGGAACGATCCTCCTACGCCCTCCATGGCACAGGTGAGCGCCGCACTGTTGCCGACGGACAGACCGAGCACACCGATACGGCGGCCGAGCAGCGCCTGCTGTTGTGTACGCGTGATCTTGTCCCGGTTGCGGTCGGTGCGGACCAGGCGGAACTCCTCGGCCGGCAGTACGTGGACCAGCCGTCCCGACCACGGATACCAGACCCAGGTGCCAAAGCGCCGACGGGGAACTCCCGCGCACGCATCGGTGACGGCCGCTGCCAGGCCCCGCGCGTCCAGCACCGCTCCCGGCGACAGACAGCGGACCAGTTCCTCCAGCTGATCGTCGATGCGGTCATGGACTTCTCGTACGGCACCCGACTCCAGCAGCGCCGTCACCGCCGCCTCTCCCTCCGCGTCGGAGGAGTTGAACAGGACGGGCCGGAACGTGTCCTGCCCGCCCTGGACCTGCTCTGGGTACAACCGTGTGTGCTCGTATGCGGTGGTATCCGAAAGAATCACGAGGCGGGAAGCTACCAGCCGAACGATCTTGGAAAGCCCTTGTCACACGGGAGCGCGCATTCGAATTCATGCGCGACCTCTTCGCGCCCTCTCACCACTTCCGCACCCACGCACGCCCCGCCATCAGGACGATTGCCCCCGTCTCGGTTTCCGTCTCGGTTTCCGTCTCGTTCAGCCCCGTCCACGGGTGTACGGGCGAGACCTGACCCATCGACACAGTCGGAAGCGTGCGCCTGCCCGGACCCTCGCGAGAGGGTGCGCGGCCGGCGCTGGCAGGTCACTGCTTGGCCATCGACGAAGCCCGGCCGTCGGTTGGGTCCCGGACGAGTCTCCGGGCCGCCCCCGGACAGGCCAGGGATGCAACCATTCCCTGCGGAGCTGGAACCCCCGGAAGCCGGCCGCGCGTTGAAGACCATAGCCGCGGGCACTGACACGGGCTCCGGGTGGACCCACTCGACGCGGTCGCGATTGCCGTACAGGTCCCGTAGTGCTCGACACGGTCGTCGCGGGTTCATCCGGCCGTCTGGCCGGCTCTCGGGCGGGATCTCCACTCGCGGCGCAGGACGAAGGCCCTCAGGACCGCGACGGCGAGGAACGCGAGGCCGAACGCGGCCCTTGGCCACTCTCCGACCATGAAGAACCAGTAGAGGGCGAGGCCGGCGAAGAAGAGGCAGACGGAGATGACGAGAGGTTCGCGGGTCCAGAACGGCAGGACTCGGAGAATCAAGTTGATCAACATCGGGTCAGTCGAGCAGGAGCACGTGTGTTGGTGCAATGCCTGCGCCGATCGTGCTGCCAGATCGTTCGGCACTCGACACCTGGCACTCGGCCTTCAGCCCTCGGCACTCCACACCCCGCCCTCGGCCCTCAGCCTTCAGCTCTCGGCCGTCAACCCTCAAGCTCCCCCGCCAGCCCCGTGAGCGCGTCCCGCAACCCCGCCCTCGACGTGATGTTCAGCTTGGGGTAGGCGTTTCGCAGGTGGGCCGCGACCGTCCTCGGGGACAGGAAAAGCTGGGCCGCTATCTGTTTGTTCGTCAGGCCCGTCGCCGCCAGTTGGGCTGTGTGCCATTCCTGGGGGGTCAGGGGGGAAGGGCGGGTTTCCGTCGGGTCGGTCGGGCGGGTTTGCAGGCCCGTTGCTCGGAGTTCGTTCGCCGCTCGGGTGGTCCAGGGGGTCGCGCCCAGGCGTTCGAAGGTGGCCAGGGCGGCCGTGAGGTGGGGGCGGGCCGCGACGCTCGCTCGGGCCCGGCGGAGGCGTTCGCCGTAGGCGAGGTGGATGCGGGCGAGGTCGAAGGGCCAGCACTCGGCGTTGTGGGTGGCGAGGGCGCGTTCGAAGAGGTCTCGGTCGACGGAGTGTTGGTCGGCTATGGCCGCCGCGCCGTCCGTGATCATCGCCAGGCGTGGGGAGATCGCGGGGATGTCGAGGGCGCGGACCGCTTCCAAGTGGGCGGCGGCTTCCGCGTGGTGGCCGCTGTGCGCCGCGGCCTCGACGAAGTCCCAGAGGAGCCACAGGTCGTGGGGGGAGGTCAGGCGGCCGGCCTCGGTGACCGACGCCAAGTGGTGGTACGCGACGTCGAAGTCCGTGTTGCCCAGGGCCGACAGGGCCTTGATGTGGGCGGAGTAGGTGCGCAGGGTGCCCAGGCCGCGCGGGTTTCCCCACGAGACGAGGGTGTCGGCGACCGTGCGCGCGGTCTTGTCGTCGCCTCGGGCGGCGGCCAGCAGGCCCTGCATGAAGCGGCCCGGCCACGCCTGGAGGCGGTAGTTGTACGTCGTGCACCAGCCCAGGCCCTCGTTGGCGAGGTCGTGGACGTCGTCCCACTGGCCGGTGGCGTAGGCGTCGTTGGCCAGGAGGAAGAGGGCCTCGATCGCCAGGGTGACGGCTCCGCCGCCGCGGCCGTCGTCGACGACGCGCCGGAGTGAACTGCGGCTGCCCGGCAGGCGGTCGACGTAGGCGCCGGCGGCGGCCGTACGGACGATGCAGGTGGGGTCCGTTTCGCGGTGGAGGCCGGCGATCAGTTCGTCGAGGCGGGGCAGCACGGGCAGCGCAGTGTGGGCCGGGTCGCCGAAAGTGGCGCGCAGGATGGGGAGTTGGGGGTCCGGAGTGTTCGGGTGGAGGCGGGTCAGCGCGGTGTCGAGGGAGTGCCATACGTCCGGTCGGCCGCTGAAGAAGCAGACCCTGAGCAGGGTGTGCAGTGCCTCGCGGAGCATGGCGTCGTCGTCGCCCTGGGGCAGGACGGCGTGGTTGTCGATCGCGTTGACCAGGAGCCGCTGGGCGGTGTCCACGTCGCCTTCGCCGTTGAGGAGTTGGCTGGCCGCGGCGACGGCGGCCGGGAGGGACGTGGTGGCCCGGGAGTCCGCGCCGGTGGCGTTGTCGAGGAGGTCGCGCACGTTGCGCAGATCGCCGGTGACGTTGGCGCCCAGGCAGGCCGCTTCGGCCAGCCGTCGCCCCTTGCCCGCCCCGGTGGCGCTCAACTCCGAGGCGCGCAGCAGGGCGTTGATGGCTCCGACGGCGTCACCGCGGCGCAGGGTGCCGTAGGCGAGTTCGTGCAGGAGGACGGCCACCTGCTCGTCCGGACCGACCGCCGCGTCGGCCAGGTGCAGGGCCCGGCGTTCGGAACCGGCCGGGAACTCCTCGGCGAGCACCTGATGGGCCCATCGGCGCTCGGCGCTGGTCGACAGTTCCATGACGGCGGACCGGGTGAGCGGGTGACGGAAGACCAACTGGCCTGTCTGTACGTCGACTTGTACGAGGCCGGTCCGTTCGGCGGGGCACAGTCCGGGCTGGGCGTCGGGGGTCGCCATCGCGCGCCGCAGGGTGCGCAGGTCACCCGAGCCGTCCAGGACCGCCAGCAGGAGCAGTTTGCGGGTGCCGGCCGGGAGGGCGCTGACGCCTTCGCAGTAGATCCGCTTGAGCCGCTCCGTCAGGGGGAGGACGGCCGGCAGTGTGCGCCGCTCGGTCTGCTGCGGTCGGTTGCGTGCTGAGCAGTTCGAGCAGGGCCAGCGGGTTGCCGCAGGCCTCCGCGACCAGGCGCCGGCGGACTCGGGGGGCCAGGGCGGGGAATCGTTCCGCCACCAACGCGGTCGCCGCGCTGCCGTCCAGGGGCTGGATCTCGTGCGTGGCCATTCCGGTGCCGCTCAGGAGGGACTCGTCGCCGGACCGGGACGCGGCCAGCAGGGCGATGGATCCGGCGCGCACGTAACGGGAGACGATCCCCAGCACCATCGCGCTGGGCCGGTCCAGCCAGGCAGCGTCGTCGATGATCAGAGCCAACGGCCTTGCCCTGGTGGCGGTTTGGGAGAGTACGGCGTGTACGGCACTGGCGATGGCGATGAACTCGACCGGCTGCCCCTCGGACAGTCCGAGCACGGCCTGGAGGGTCGCCGCCTGCCGGGAGGGCAGGGCCGCGATCTCCTCGGACAGCGGCTGCAGCATCTGGTGCAGCCCCGCGAAGCTGACGGTCCGGTCGAACTGCGAGCCGGTGACCCGCAGCACCCGGAAGCCGGCCTCGGCCGCCCGCTGCGCCGCCACGTCGAGCAGCGCGGTCTTGCCCACCCCGGCCGCTCCGGTCAGCATCAGCGCGGCGCCCCGGTCGACGGCAGCGGTGAGCAGGGAGTGGACGATCCGCAGCTCCGTCGAGCGGCCCACGAGGCGGAAGGCACCCTGCGCGTCCGCCGGAGAGGGCGCGCCCGTCACCGTATCGCTGCCGGTCCGAAGGTCCGGCGGTGAGAGGAACAGCCACTTGTCCTGTCCGGCCAAGCGGGAAATCGTGCGGCTCATCCTGCACTCCCCCTGTGTTCTGGGTAGGGCGCCACCATGTGATGCGCTGCCGTGGGTGGACAGCCGAACGGGGCGGCTCGCCCCGGGCTTCACCTGCTGATCGTCAACGGGACGCCGCCGGGTTCCGGCTGTCCGCGACCGGTGCTCCGGTCTCCGTCGTCCGGCGTGTGGTCACACCGTCAGTCTGGGGTGGCGGTGTGCTCGGCGGCTTCTGTCAGACGACCTGACTTGCCCTCTCAGGCCGTCATCGGGCCGGAAGAACTGCCCGTTCAGGCGACGACGTCCCGCAGTTGGAAGCGTGAGGTGACGCCGAGCTTGGGGAACGCCCGGTTGAGGTGGAATCCCACAGTCCGCGGCGAGAGGAACAGCCGGGCCGCGATCTCCTTGTTCGACAGCCCCTGCGCGGCGAGTTGGACGATGGCCAGTTGCTGCGGGGTGAGTTCCATGGTCGCGTCGGGGCGCCGCCCCTCGGCGGTGTCGACGCCGGTGGCCCGCAACTCCGCCGCCGTGCGGGTGGTCCAGGGCACCGCACCGAGCCCCTGGAAGAGTTCCAGCGCCTCGCCCAACGGCGCCCGGGCGTCGGCCGGTCGCTGCCGGCGCCGTAGCCACTCCCCCAAGTCGGCCAGCGCTAGGGCGCGTTCGAAGGGCCACTGGTCGCCGTCGGGGTTGGCGGCCGCCTCGCGGAGCAGCTCTTCGGTGCGCGTGGCGTCGTCGGCGAGCAGACCCTGGGCTCGGCACAGGATGAGACGCAGCCGCAGCGAGATCTTGGCGGGCAGGTGCCGCATCGCCGTGTCGAGCGTGACCCGCGCCTCCTCGGACCGGCCGGTGCGTACGGCGCCGGCCGCGAGGTCGCCGAGGCCGTGGAAGGAGCTGTGGAAGTGCACGGGGCTGCCGTCGTGGTGGAAGTACCGGCTGAGGTGGAAGTACGCGGCCTCGTGATCGCCTTCCGCCAGTGCGGCCAGCGCGCTCGCCTGGCGGGCGCGCACGTCGAAGGTGCGGGTGCCGCGCAGGTCGTAGTCGCGGACGGCGTCGGCGAGCGTCTGCTTGGCCCGCTCGCTGTCCCCGCGCACGGCGGCGAGCGCGCTGGCGAGGATGTGGTTGCTGACGGTGGCGAGCTCCATCCCGCCGACGGCGGACGCCGCCCGGTCGGACTCGCTCAGGCTGGCGAGGGCGGCGGGCCAGCGGCCGACCTCGAAGAGGGCGAGCGCGTGCGCCGAGGCCACGGTGGCGTTCGCGCCGGCGGTGGAGGCCTGGCGGTAGATCTCCAGCATGGTGCCGAGCAGGTGTACGGCCATCTCGGTCTCGTCCAGCGCCCACGCGGCGGCGCCGAGCGCGGCCCAGGCCATGAGCGACTGATCCTCGCCGGCCAGGGTCTTGTGCCAGGGGTGCAGAAGTGCGTCGAGTCCGCTGAAGGCGAGCCCGGCCTCCTCGGGTCGGCCGAGCACCCAACGGGCCTGCCCGCCCTGGTCCTTGACCTTCTTGGCCCCGGCCTCCAGGAGCGAGGTCTTGCCGATGCCGGGCTCGCCCACGAGCAGCAGCGTGCGCTCGATCGCCCCGCCCTCGGGCCCCAGGCGTCGATCGAGGTCTCCCCGTGCAGCCGGTCGAAGAGGCCGTCGATGGCGTTCAGTGACTGCTCCCGGCCGAACAGCCCCGGCGGAATCGATGTCATCGGGCCCTCCCGCACCTCGCTGCTGGAGCGGCCAACCCTAGCCCGCTTCCTATAGGAAACGACTGTGTTCGGATGATCATCGACATGACGAAGGAGTGACATCGAGCGACATCTGCGCCGGGATCAACGGGCGGCGGCGGAGGCCCAGTTGGAAGAGGCGCGTCAGGCCGATCGCTTGCGGGGCGTCGCCTTCTTCGCAGCGCTCTTCGCCGCCGTCGTGCTCTTGACCGCCGTCGTGGTCTTGGCCGCTGTCGCCCTCTTCGCCGACGTGGTCTTCTTCGCCGCCGCCTTCTTCGTCCCCTGTGCCGACTTCGCCGTCGACTTCTTGGCGGACGCCGTCGTCTTCTTCGCGGCCGTCTTCTTCGTCGCCGTGGACGTCGACTTCTTGCCGGTCGTCCGCTTCGGCGCCGTACGCGCCGACTTGCGCTGCGGAAGCCGCCGGACCTCGGCCTCTTCCGGCGCCGCCTCCTCCCCGGCCGTCGCCCCCTCGCCCCGGGACTCCTGCGCCGCCCGCACGCTCTTCTCCAGGGCCGCCATCAGGTCCAACACCTTGCCGCCGGACGCCGGTTGTGGGGCGTCGGGGATCGACTCGCCCGCCGCCTTGGCCGCGATGACCTCCTCCAGCGCCTCGCGGTACTCGTCGTGGAGGTCGGAGAGCTCGACCTCGCCGAGCGTGTCCATCAGGGCGTCGGCCAGGTCGAGTTCCTTGGGGTTGACGGTGACGTCGACGTCCGGGGCGACTCCCGAAGGGGCGCGGACCTCGTCCGGCCAGAGCAGGCCGTGCATGGCGATCGCCTCGTCCACGACCCGCAGCATGCCCAGGCGTTCCCGGCCGCGCAGGGCGTACTTGGCGATCGCGACCTTGTTGCTGCGCTTCAGTGCCTCGCGCAGCAGGGTGTACGGCTTCGCCGCGGGGGCGCCGCCCGCCGCGAGGTAGTACGCCGCGTCCATCTGGAGCGGGTCGATCCGGTCGGCCGGGACGAAGGCCACGATCTCGATCGTCCTGGCCGTGGGCAGCGGGAGGTGGGACAGGTCGTCGTCCGTGATCGGGATGATCGAGCCGTCCGCGTCCTCGTACCCCTTGCCGATCTCGGCGGAGGTCACCTCGCGGTCCTCCAGATCGCAGAACTTGCGGTACCGGATGCGGCCGCCGTCCTCGGTGTGGATCTGGCGGAAGGAGATCGAGTGGCTCTCGGTGGCGTTCACCAGCTTGATCGGGATGCTGACCAGGCCGAACGAGATGGCGCCGTTCCATATGGATCTCACGTGCAGCACCCTTTCGGTCGGTTTTACTCCGGTACCAGGCTAATTGCATGAGATTCTCATCGTATGACGCCCATCACAGAGGTGGAGGGGAGACGGCTCGCGCTCAGCAATCTGGAGAAGGTGCTGTATCCGGCGACCGGCTTCACCAAGGGCGAGGTGCTGCACTACTACGCCACCACCGCCGCCGCGCTCCTCCCCCATCTGCGGGACCGGCCCGTCTCCTTCCTGCGGTATCCCGACGGGCCGGACGGGCAGGTGTTCTTCACCAAGAACGTTCCGCCGGGTACGCCCGAGTGGGTCACCACCGCCGAGGTGCCGCGGTCGGAGGGGCCGGCGCGGATGGTTCTCGTACAGGATCTGGCGAGCCTGATGTGGGCCGCCAATCTCGTCACCGAGTTCCACACGCCCCAGTGGGTGATCGGCGCCCCCGGGGAGGCCGACCGGATCGTCTTCGATCTCGATCCGGGGGCGCCCGCCACGATCGTCGACTGCTGCGAGGTCGCGCTGTGGCTGCGCGAGCGGCTCGCGGCGGACGGCATCGACGCCCACGCCAAGACCTCGGGCGCGAAGGGGCTGCACCTGCTGGCCGCGCTGCGTCCGGTCCCGTCCGAGCAGGTCAGCGAGTACGCCAAACAGCTCGCCGTCGAGGCCGAGCGGGCCCTGCCCCGGCTCGTCGTGCACCGGATGACGCGGAGCCTGCGGCCGGGAAAGGTGTTCGTCGACTGGAGCCAGAACGCGGCCCGCAAGACGACCGCCACCCCCTACACCCTGCGCGCCCGCCCCGAGCCCACCGTCTCCACGCCGGTGACGTGGGCCGAGGTCGAGGAGTGCGGGGCGCCGGACCGGCTGGCCTTCCGGGCCGCGGACATCGCCCCGCGCCTTGAGGAGTACGGCGACCTGCTCGCCCCGCTCACCGAACCGGGCAGCGCCGGTTCACTGCCGTGAGCCGAACGGGATCAGGGCGCCCCGACCTCGTACCCGTGCCCCTCGCGCCCGTAGCCCTTCACACCCGCGCCCACGTCCCCCGGTCCCGTGCCATCGCGTGCAGTGCCTCCACGTCCGCCGGTTTGAGTACTCCGCCGAGGCGGGAGAGGCCCGAGAGGTCGGTGTCCTGGAGGATGCGGACCTCTCGGAGCGGCGCGGTGACCGAGAGGTCGGCGGGGCCGGCGAGGGCCAGTACCGGATGGACCTCGGCCGTGAGCGCGTACGAGGCGCGGGCGGCGTCGGCCCGGACGCGGCGCAGCAGCGGCTGGGGTTCGCGGCGGCCCAGCGCGACCATCGGGTCGGCGACCGTCACCCGCTGCTTGCGCGCGTACAGCGTGTGCACGGCGAACAGGCCGCCCGGCCCGATCACCAGGTGGTGAACGCGGTCACCGCCCGGCAGCGGCACCGAGTGCAGGGCGTGCCAGCCCGCGCCGTCCAGCTGGTCCAGGGCCTCGCCGACCGCCTGTTCCGCGGTGAGGGCCCGGCGCCTCGGGTCCGCGCGGAGCCGGTGGGAGGACGCCGGTTCCCGGTCCAGGTCGACCAGCAGCGCCTCGCCTGGACGGTTGGGCGCCAGGTCGTCGTCCGGATGGAGGGAGAGCCGGGCCAGCTCGGCCGGGGTCGGGACGGGTGGCGGGCCCACCGTCACCGGGCCGGTGAGGAAGGGCCCCAGGGCTTCCAGGACGTCCTCTCTCTCGTCCTCGCTGAGCAGATTGACCCTGGCCGCCTCACGGTCGTACCAGGCGATGTTCCTGCCGTCCGTGAGACAGACGTAGAGCCGCTCCTGGCCATGCCGCCAGGCGGGTACGACGCGTAGTCCGGTCATGCACCATCACCCCTTGACCATGGGAACAGGCGGGGTGCTCCCCGGGCAAGAACCCGGTTACCTTTGAGACCAGTTGGGCGCGGAGTTGGGGAGGCGTTGTTGCGTACCCGCAGGAAGCAACCCGACGTACCGGCTCCGGACACTCCGTGGAGCGAGATCGTGCCTGGTCTGTGGATGGGCGGGCACGAATTCAGGGGTCACTCCGGACAACTCGAATTCGCTGTGGCGCGGGACGAGTTCGACCTCGTCCAGACTCTGCTCAGGCTGCCGGGACACGGTCCGGATCCCGGCGTCGAGCATCATGTGTGGCCGATACCGGACGGGCCGCTGGACGGGACGCAGCTCGCGGGCGTCATCCGGCTCGCGCGGGCCGCGAGCGACGCGATGGACGAGGGCCGAAAGGTCCTCGTCCGCTGTTACAGCGGCTACAACCGCTCGGGTCTTGTCGTCGCGCAGACGCTCGTCCAGCGGGGCGGCTCCGCCGACGAGGCGATACGGCTGATCAGGACCCGGCGTTCGCCCTGGGCCCTGCACAACGAGCTGTTCGTGGACTATCTGCGGACGGGGCTGTCGACGGCACGGTTGCTGGAGGAACTGACGGAGTAGCGGGGCGGGCAATCGTTTCGTGAGGGGTGCCGCCGGGGCTCGTCTCCGGGCGAATTCTCCGGATGAATAGGGTGTACTGGGTCATCGGTCACCCTCGCACCCAGGAGCACCGTGCCCCGCACCAGCCCCGCGCGCACCCGTCCCGCGCGCACCGCCCTCGCCGTCACCCTGTTGACGGCGACCGCGGTGGTCACGGCGGCCTGCGGTGACACGGGCGGGCTGCGCGGGGCCGGCGCGACGCCGACCGCGACCAGTCCGGCCAAGCTCTGGCCCCGTCTGTCCCCGGCCACCAGCCCCGCCTGGAACTACGACGACGGCGAGTCCGAGCTCGTCCGGGGCATCACCGCGCCGCGCGACGACATCCGCAAGGTCGACCCGATCGCCGTCGTACGCGAGGAGATCCGCCGGCACCCGGACGACTACACGAGCACGAAGGCGCCGTACGCCGGGACGAACCGCCGGCTGGCCGACTGCGCCGAGGGGGCCGGGCACGGGAGCTGTCCCGTTCTCAAGCCGTACTACCGCGACCTGACCGGTGACGGGCGGGACGACCTCACGCTGGGTTTCCGGCTGCTGCCCGGCAATCAGACGGCCGTGCGCGTCTACACCTTCGAGTCGGGCCGGCTGGTCCAGGTCATGTCCAACGACGACGCGGTGAGCGGGGTCGAACTGGCCGGGCGGTCCGTGATCATCCACTCGCCGTCCGACATCGCGGACTACGAGTACCGCTTCCAGTGGACCTGGGACCCGGACCAGCGCGTGATGCTGCTGACCCATGACGAGATGCTCCGCACGGGGGACGGGAAGCACGACCGGCACGTGTCGCCATCCCCCTCGGCATCACGCTCTCCCTCGGCATCACCCTCTCCCTCGACATCACGCTCGGCCTCGGCATCCGCTTCGGTGGGCGCCGGATGAGGTTCGCGCTTCCGCACTGGGCCGGCACCCTCGCGGTCAAGGCCGCCGTCTTCATCACCGTGATGTGCTGCGCGCTCGCCGCGCTGCTCGGCGTCCTCGTGCATGTCTCGGTGACCGACCAGATCGTCGGCCAGGCCCGGGACCTGGCGCTGTCCCGGCTGGGCGATGCCACGGAGTCGTTCGAGGCGGGGGACACGCTGATGCCGGGGGCCGGGGTCGATCCGCCGGGCCTGCCCGCCCGGTTGCGGACGCTGGCGGCGGACGGTGAGCGCGGCACGATGGTCGCCGACCACCGCGGGCGCCCCACGATGTGGGCGGCCGGGCCGGTCAACGGCGGGCGGGCGCTGGCCGTGCGGGTCGACTACGCGCAGGGCCGGCGCACCATCGTCGGGCTCGACCGGGCGATCGTGTGGTCGTCGGCGCTGGCGATCGGGGCGACGTTGCTGGTCGGCGCGTTCGCGGTGACCCGGGTGACGCGGCGGCTGCACGCGACGGCGCAGGTGGCGCGGCGGATCAGTGCGGGTGATCTGGACGCGCGCGTGGACGACTCACGGACCAAGGATCCGACGCGGCCGCAGGACGAGGTGGCCGCGGTGGCCGCTGCGCTCGACTCGATGGCGGCCTCGTTGCAGGGGAAGTTGTTGAGCGAGCAGCGGTTCACGGCGGATGTGGCGCATGAGTTGCGTACTCCGCTGACCGGGTTGCATGCGGCGGCCGAACTGTTGCCGCCGGGGCGGCCGACGGAGTTGGTGCTGGATCGGGTGGCCGCGTTGCGGACGCTGACCGAGGACCTGTTGGAGATCTCGCGGCTGGACACCGGGCGGGAGCTGCTGGAGGTGGACACCGAGGAGTTGGGGGCGTTGGCCGAGCGGGTGGTGCGGGCGTCGGGGACCGATACCGAGGTTGTCGTCGAGCGGGACGCGCGCGTGGAGACGGATCGGCGGCGGCTTGAGCGGGTGCTGGGGAATCTGGTCGCCAACGCGCATCGGCATGGGCGTGCGCCGGTGTCTCTGACGGTTGACGGGGGTGTGGTGGTCGTGCGGGATCACGGGGACGGGTTTCCGGAGTATCTGCTGGTGCACGGGCCACAGCGGTTCCGTACGGAAGGGGGTGCTCGGGGGCATGGGTTGGGGTTGACCATCGCTGTGGGGCAGGCGGAGGTGTTGGGGGCGCGGCTTGAGTTTGCGAACGCGGTCGATGGTGGGGCGGTTGCGACGTTGACGCTCCTCTAGGGGGCGCAGAAAGAGCTCGGGGCCTCAGGTTGTTCGTTGGCCGCGGCTCTGTGGGGCTTGTCGCGCAGTTCCCCGCGCCCCTGACGGGGCGTTGCGGTGGACGGCATTCCTGATTGGCCCAGCGTGGCGGGCGCCCTCGCCACCCTCCTCCTAATGTGGCGATTAGTCCGCTTCACCCCTCTCCACCCCCGTTCATGGAGGTCCCCCATGTCGCTGCGCTCCCTCTCCACCCGTCTCTCCATAGCCGCTGCCGCCGGTGCGCTTCTCGCGTCCGTCGCCGCCACTCCCGCGCTGGCCGACGACGACTGGGACGGCGGCGACGACCCGGGGGTCAGCCGTCATGACGACGGGTGGGACGACCACGGGGACTGGAACGACCACCAGAACAACCCCCGGCTGTACCGAGGTGTCGTGACGGCGAGTGAGCTGCTGCTGCGCAGCGCGCCGAACCGGGGCGGGCAGGTGATCCGGGTGGCCTACCGGGGGCAGCACGTCTCGATCTTCTGCAAGACCCAGGGCCAGAACATCCAGGGCAACCGGAACTGGTACCTCCTCACGGACGGCACCTGGGCCTGGGGCTCCGCGCGGTACATCAAGACGCTCGGACCCTCGCCACGCTGGTGCTGACGCCCTGAGATCACAAGACGCACTATTTGGGTAGGTTCCGGACATGACGAAGGCCGGAATCACCGTGGTGGAGGCGGATGCTCCCGCTCCCGCGGTACGCCTGCCCCGACGCCGTGGCATCGAACTCGCCCTCATCGTCCTGGCCGTACTGCTCTCGGTGTACGGCTACTGCGCTGTCGGCCTCGCCAAGCACGGCACCGTCCCGCCCGGCGCCGCCGGTTACGGCGCCGGGCTCGGCGCGCTCGCGCTGCTCGCCCATCTCGCGGTGCGGGTGCGCGCCCCGTACGCCGATCCGCTGCTGCTGCCGATCGGTGTGCTGCTCAACGGCGTCGGCCTGGTCCTGATCTACCGGCTCGACCTGGAAACTCCGGGCGATCGCGCGGCCCCCACCCAACTCGTCTGGTCCACCCTGGGCGTGACCCTGTTCACCGTCGTCGTGCTGGCCCTGCGCGACCACCGGGTGCTCCAGCGGTACGCGTACGTGTGCGTGGTCGGCGCGCTCGTCCTGCTGCTCCTGCCGATCTTCTTCCCGGCGGTCAACGGCGCCCGCATCTGGATCCGGATCGCCGGATTCTCCATCCAGCCGGGCGAGTTCGCGAAGGTGCTGCTGGCGATCTTCTTCGCCGCGTACCTGGCCGCCAACCGCAACGCCCTCGCCTACGCCGGCCGTCGCGTGGGGTGGCTCCAACTGCCCACGGGGCGCGTGCTCGGCCCGATCGTCGCCGTCTGGCTGCTGAGCGTCGGCGTCCTGGTCCTTGAGCGCGACCTCGGCACCTCGCTGCTGTTCTTCGGCCTGTTCGTCGTCCTCCTCTACGTCGCCACCGGCCGCACCGGCTGGATCGCGGTCGGCCTGCTGCTGGCCTCGCTCGGGGCGGTGGCCGTCGGCTGGCTGGAACCGCACGTGCACAGCAGGGTCGAGGACTGGCTGCACCCGTTCGCGTCGATCGAGGCGGGGCAGGGGCCGAACCAACTCGCGCAGTCGCTCTTCGCGTTCGCGGCCGGCGGGGTCCTCGGCACCGGCCTGGGCCTCGGCCACTCCACCCTCATCGGCTTCGCCGCCAAGTCGGACTTCATCCTGGCGACTGCGGGCGAGGAGCTGGGCCTGGCCGGACTGTCCGCGCTCTTCATCCTGTACGGCCTGCTGGTGGAGCGCGGCTACCGGGCGGGACTCGCCCTGCGCGACCCCTTCGGCCGACTCCTCGCCGTCGGCCTGGCCTCGATCGTCGCGCTCCAGGTGTTCGTGATCGCGGGCGGGGTGACCGGGCTGATCCCCCTCACCGGCATGGCGATGCCCTTCCTCGCCCAGGGCGGCTCCTCGGTGGTCACCAACTGGGCGATCGTGGCGCTGCTGATCCGCATCAGCGATTCGGCGCGCGGCCAGTACGACAGGGAGGTCCGCCCGTGACGCGGTACATCCGGCGCGCGGCGGTCTTCTGCGCCCTGCTGCTCGTGGCGCTCCTGGTCAACGCCACCCGCATCCAGGTCTTCCAGGCCCAGTCCTACGACGACAATCCGGCCAACCGCCGCTCCAGCGTCGCCCGTTGGGGCCAGCCGCGCGGGAACATCCTGGTCGGCGGCGGCAAGGTCACCGGCTCCCGGGACACCGGCGAGCAGCTCCGCTACGAACGGACGTACGCCGACGGGCCGTTGTACGCGCCCGTCACCGGCTTCGCCTCGCAGGTGTATGGGACCGCGTTCCTGGAGCACTCCGAGGACGGGGTGCTGTCCGGCACCGACCCGATGCTCACGCCGTTCCCGCTGTGGAACGACCTCACGCGCGCGCAGAGCCGGGGCGGGAACGTCGTCACGACCCTCGACAAGGCCGCGCAGCAGGCGGCGTACACCGGACTCGGCTCGCGCAAGGGGGCGGTGGCGGCCGTGGAACCGTCGACCGGGAGGATCCTGGCGCTGGTATCGACGCCCTCCTACGACCCGGCCGTGCTGTCGGGCAACGCCTCGGCGACGGAGCGGTCCTGGGCGCGGCTGAACGGCGATCCGGACAAGCCGATGCTCAACCGGGCGATCCGGCAGACGTATCCGCCGGGGTCGACCTTCAAGGTGGTGACCGCGGCGGCCGCGTTGGACGCCGGAGTGATCACGGATGTCGATGCGCCGACCGACTCCCCCGCCCCCTACACCCTCCCCGGCACCACCACCTCCCTCACCAACGAGTCCGAGGGGTGCGAGGACGTCTCGCTGCGGACCGCCTTCGAGTGGTCGTGCAACACGGTGTTCGCGAAGCTGGGCGCGGACGTGGGGGTGACGGACATGGCGGCCACGGCGAAGGGCTTCGGCTTCAACGACACGGGACTGCGCATCCCGTTCTCGGTCGCGCCGAGCACCTTCGACACCTCCGTCGACAAGGCGCAGCTCGCGCTGTCGTCGATCGGGCAGTACAACACGCGGGCCACGCCCTTGCAGATGGCGATGGTCGCGGGGGCGGTGGCCAACGGCGGGCAGGTGCGGACGCCGTATCTGGTGGAGCGGACGACGACGGACGACGGGGACACGGTGTCGTCGGCGGGTTCGCGCCCGGTGCGACAGGCCATGCACCCGGCGACCGCGGTCCGGATGAAGGAGCTGATGGAGGACGTCGTCACAGAGGGCACCGGCACGAACGCCGCCATCCCCGGCGCCACCGTCGGCGGCAAGACCGGCACGGCCCAGCACGGCCTCGGCAACTCCGGTACGCCGTACGCATGGTTCGTCTCCTGGGCGCAGGGCGAGCGGGACATCGAGCCGAAGGTCGCGGTGGCCGTGGTGGTGGAGGACGCGTCGGCGGTCCGCGGGGACATCACCGGGGGCGGGGTGGCGGCGCCGATCGCGCGGGCGGTGATGCAGTCGGTGCTCGCTCCGTGAGATATGGGGTACCGGGGCGGTCCGTCCCTACCTAACGTTCGGTACATGACGTCATCGACGGCAGCAGCCGCGTACCAACTCGCCCAGGTCAACATCGGCCGTCTCAAGGCCCCCTTGGATTCAGCCCAGTTGAAGGACTTCGTCGACAGTCTCGACCCCGTGAACGCCGACGCGGACAGCGCCGACGGCTTCGTCTGGCGCCTGAAGAGCGACTCGGGCAACGCGACCGACGTGCCCGCCTTCGGGGACGAGTGGCTGATCATCAACATGTCGGTGTGGCGGGACGTCGACTCCCTGACCGCGTACATGTACGAGGGCCGCCACCGCGCGATGCTGGCCCGCCGCCGGGAGTGGTTCGAGATGGTGCGGGAGGCCATGGTGACCCTGTGGTGGGTGCCGGCCGGGCGCCGTCCCACGGTCGCGGAGGCGGAGGAGCGCCTGCTGCACCTGCGCGCCAACGGGCCCACGCCGTACGCCTTCACGCTGCGCGCGCCGTTTCCCGCCACAAGTCATGCGCAGGGGATTGACGAGCTTGCTGACAAGCAGTCTCATAAGACACGGAGGATGTGACCCCGGGTAACAAGGTGGGAGAACCATGACGACCCAGACGGAAGCCGCCGCGCTCGACGGCCTGCGTGACGCGCTCGGGCTGCTCAAGGACCGGGAGCAGGTGGCCGAGCGGCTGCTCGACTCCTCCGCCAAGCACTCCTTCGACCCCGACAAGGAGCTCGACTGGGACGCGCCCTTCGAGGACGGCAAGTGGTTCTGGCCGCCGGAGCTGGTGTCGCTGTACGACACGCCCCTGTGGAAGCGGATGGGCGAGGAGCAGCGCATCCTGCTCTCGCAGCACGAGGCCGCCGCGCTCGCCTCGCTCGGCATCTGGTTCGAGCTGATCCTGATGCAGCTGCTGGTGCGGCACGTCTACGACAAGGCGGCCACGAGCGCGCACGTGCGGTACGCGCTGACCGAGATCGAGGACGAGTGCCGGCACTCCAAGATGTTCGCGCGGCTGATCTCGCGGGGCGGCACGCCCTGGTACCCGGTGTCCCGCGTGCACCAGAACATGGGGCGGCTGTTCAAGACCATCTCCACCACGCCGAGTTCCTTCACGGCCACGCTCCTCGGCGAGGAGGTCCTCGACTGGATGCAGCGGCTGACCTTCCCGGACGAGCGGGTGCAGACCCTGGTCCGGGGCGTCACCCGCATCCACGTCGTGGAGGAGGCACGGCACGTCCGGTACGCCCGTGAGGAACTGCGGCGCCAGATGGTGACGGCCCCGAGGTGGTCCCAGGAGTACACCCGGGTCACCTCCGGCGAGTTCGCGCGCATCTTCTCGGTGGCCTTCGTCAACCCCGAGGTCTACACGAACGTCGGCCTGGACAGGCGCGAGGCCCTGGCCCAGGTGAAGGCGAGCGGCCACCGCCGGGAGGTCATGCAGACGGGCGCGAAGCGGCTGACGGACTTCCTGGACGACATCGGGGTGCTGCGGGGTGCCGGCCGGCGGCTGTGGAAGGCGTCCGGATTGCTGGCGTAGGAGGGCGTAGGAGGTGGCCAGGGGTGCGGTTACGCTGCGAGTCATGACCCCCTCGGCCGCTACCCCCGCCTACCGTCGCCTCAGTGTCGAGGAGCGTCGCAGTCAGCTCCTCGACGCCGCGCTGACCCTCTTCGCGCACCGCGTCCCCGAGGACGTGTCCCTCGACGACGTGGCGGAAGCGGCCGGAGTCTCCCGTCCCCTGGTCTACCGGTACTTCCCTGGCGGCAAACAGCAGCTGTACGAGGCCGCCCTCAGGACCGCCGCCGACGAACTCCGGCAGTGCTTCGACGAGCCCCGCGACGGCGCCTTGCTGCCCCGCCTGGCCCGTGCCCTGGACCGCTATCTCGCCTTCGTCGACCAGCACGACGCCGGTTTCAGCGCGCTGCTCCAGGGCGGCAGCGTGGTCGAGACGTCCCGCACGACCGCCATCGTGGACGGCGTACGCCGGGCCGCCGCCGAGCACATCCTCAGCCATCTGGGCGTCGCGGATCCCGGCCTGCGGCTGCGGATGACCGTACGGATGTGGATCACCGCGGTCGAGGCGGCCTCCCTGATCTGGCTGGACGAGGGCAAGCAGCCGCCGGTGGAGGAGTTGCGGGACTGGCTGGTGGAACAGTTCGCGGCCGTCCTGTCGGTGACCGCGAACCGGGACCCGCAGACCGCGGCCCTGGTCGAGGCGCTGGCCGGGGATGTCTGACACTGGTGCCGTGAAGAGCGAACACACCCCCTTCGAAGGCGGCCCGATGGACGGCCGGGTGCTGCCGGTCCTGGTGGGCGCCACCGGGCACCCGCCGAAGACGTACCGCATCCCGGTCCCGGACGCGGCCGGCGGTCCGCCCACGGTGCACGTCTACCGCCGCGTGCCGCGCGGCTTCAGCAAGCGGCTCGGTCTGCAGAAGGGCTGGAAGTACGAGTACGACCCCGAGGGCAGGCCGACCGACAAGCTCAAGTGGCCCTGGTCCAAGCCGGACGTCAGGCCCGACGCCACGCCGGGCGGCAAGCCGGACGACACCGACGGGTGACGAGGTTGGGCCAAGCCGCCCACATCCGGCGCGCGCGGCCCGCGTCGACGTCTGAAGCTCACGGTGCGGGGCAGAGGGGCTGCCCGCACCGGAGGTGATGACGTGTCAGGAAGGCTTCTGCGTCTGGCGTGTACGGCGGCGGTGGCGGCCGGCACCGTCCTGGCGCCGCTGCCCGCGGCGGCCGTGCCCGAGCCGGACGCCGGCGAGCGGCCCGTCTCCCAGCTGCTGACGGACCTTCAGAAGCTGTACCGGGAGGCCGAACAGGCCACCGAGACGTACAACGCCACCGAGGAGAAGCTGCGGAAGCAGCACGCGGAGGCCGACCGCCTCGACCGCGAACTCGCCCGCACCCGCCTCTCGCTGCACGACAGCCGGCGCGCGGCCGGCCGCCTGGCCCGGCAGCAGTACCAGAACAGCACCGACATCTCCCCGTACGTCCGCCTGCTGCTGGCCCGCAACCCCCAACAGGCCCTCGACGAGGGCCATGTCATCGGGCAGGTCTCCCGGGAACGCGCCGAGACCCTCGGCCGCCTCACCGGCACCGAGAAGAAGGCCGACGGACTGGCCCGCAAGGCCCGCAAGGCCCTCGACGACCGGCTCTCCCTCGCCGTACGCCAGAAGAAGGACCGGGACGACGTACAGCGGCGCCTCAAGGACGTCCAGGAACTCCTCGTCTCCCTCTCCCCCGAACAGCTCGCCGAAATGGCCGAGTTGGAGGAGAAGGACGTCGACAAGGCGCAGCGGAAACTCATGACGTCCGGCGCGTTGAGCGACGAACGCGAGCCGTCACGCGAGGGCGACCGGGCCGTGCGGTACGCCGTGCAGCAGATCGGCAAGCCGTACGAGTGGGGCGCGGAGGGCCCCAAGACGTACGACTGCTCGGGCCTGACCTCCCAGGCCTGGGGCCACGCGGGCGCCCCGATCCCCCGGACGAGCCAGGAGCAGTGGGCGCAATTGCCGAGGATCCCCCTGACCGAACTCCGCCCGGGCGACCTGGTGATCTACTTCCCCGAGGCCACCCACGTGGCGATGTACCTGGGCGAGGGCCTGATGATCCAGGCCCCGAGAACGGGCGAGAAGATCAAGGTCTCCCCGGTGGCGTCTTTCCCGATCCTGGGAGCCGTACGTCCGGACGGGGTTCAGGCCGCGCCGGTGACGGAGGCGAGGTAGGCCCCCGTCTTCTCCGGCTCATAGAAGAAGTTCTCGAAGTCGGCCGGGTCGTTGAACCCGTTGGCGAACCGATCGGCGACCGGCTGCAACTGCCCAGCCGCTCCGATGAGGTTGAGGATGTGCTCGGGCGGCGGCGCCAGCATCGCGTTCGTCCACTTGGTGACGTGCTGCGCGGTCTCCCAGTAGCGCTCGAACGTGGCCCGCATCCACGCCTCGTCGAATTCCTTCTCACCCTGATCGAGGATCGACGCGAGATACGAAGCCGCGCACTTGGACGCGGAGTTGGAGCCCTGACCGGTGATCGGGTCGTTCGCCACGACGACGTCGGCGACGCCGAGCACCAGGCCGCCGCCGGGGAGCCGGCCCACGGGGTTGCGGACCGTCGGCGCGTAGCGACCCGCCAACGTGCCACCGGCATCCGTGAGTTCGACCTTCGTGGCCCGCGCGTACTCCCACGGCGTGAACTTCTCCATGAGTTCCAGGGTCAGGGAGAGGTGCTCGGCCGGGTCCTTGACGCCGTTGAAGACGTCGAGCGGGCCGCCGGGTATGCCCTCCCAGAAGAGGATGTCCGCGCGGCCGGAGGTGGTGAGCGTCGGCATGACGAACAACTCGCCGACGCCCGGGACCAGGTTGCAGCGGACCGCGTCGTGGTCGGGGTGCTCGGGACGCGGGCCGAGCCCGTGGACGTAGGAGACGGCCAGGGCCCGCTGCGGCTCGCTGTACGGCGAACGGGACGCGTCCCGGCCGAACATGGAGACCAGCTCGCCCTTGCCCGCCGACACCATCACCAGGTCGTACGTACGGGAGAAGTAGTCGAGGTCGGAGACCGCCGCACCGTGGATGACCAGTTGGCCGCCGCGCTGGGCGAACGTCTCCATCCAGCCGGCCATCTTCACGCGCTGGTCGACCGACTGCGCGTACCCGTCGAGCTTGCCCACCCAGTCGATGACCCGCTGGGTCGGACCGGGGTCGTGCGAGCCGGGGGCCGCGACCGAGACGCCGAGTCCTTCGATCTTCGGGGCCTGGGACTCCCAGAAGTTCAGCTGGAGATCGCGCTCGTGCTGCAGTGCCGTATGGAACATGCACTGCGTCGACATGACCCGGCCGGAGCGGATCTCGTCCGCCGTCCGGTTCGACATCAGGGTGACCTCGTACCCGTGCGACTGCAGTCCGAGGGCGAGTTGGAGGCCGGACTGGCCGGCTCCCACGACGAGTATCTTCCGCATGCGGGTGGTGTCTCCTAAAGGGCGGTCACTCGGGGGTGACGTCCAGTGCGTGGCCGACGAGGGACAGGAGGGTCTCGATCGCCGAGATCCGCCGGCGCGCATCCATGATCATTACAGGTATGTGCGCGGGGATCGTCAACGCCTCCCGCACGTCCTCGGGTTCGAACCGCTCGCTGCCGTCGAAGTGGTTGACCGCGACGACGTACGGCAGCCCGCAGCTCTCGAAGTAGTCCAGCGCGGGGAAGCAGTCCTTCAGGCGCCGGGTGTCGGCCAGCACGACCGCGCCGATCGCGCCGCGCACCAGGTCGTCCCACATGAACCAGAACCGCTGCTGGCCCGGCGTGCCGAACAGGTAGAGCACCAGGTCGTCGTCGAGCGTGAGGCGGCCGAAGTCCATGGCCACGGTGGTGGTCGACTTGCGGGGCGTGTCGGTGAGATCGTCGGTCTCCTCGCTCGCCTCGGTCATCAGCGCCTCGGTCTGCAGGGGCGTGATCTCCGAGACGGCGGTGACCAGCGTCGTCTTGCCGACGCCGAAGCCGCCCGCCACCACGATCTTCGTGGCCACGGGAGCACGGGTGCGGTCGGTCTGCCAGGACCGCGGGTGCTCCTCCTCATCGGGGAGCGGGGTGACGCCGAAGGAGGCGGCGGCGTCAGAGACGACGGAGTCCACTCAGCACCCTTTCCAGCAGAGCGCGGTCGGGACGGCCCGTACCGTGACCGGTACCGGTGCCGTACACACGGATCTTTCCCTGGTCCGCGAGATCGCTGAGCAGCACGCGGACCACACCGAGCGGCATCTTCAGCAGCGCGGCGATCTCGGCCACCGTGCGCATCCGGCGGCACAGTTCGACGATGGCCCGCATCTCCGGCATGACCCGGGTGTTGAGGGAGCCGTTCGTCAACTCCTTGCGCTCCTCGGACGCTTCGAGCGCCGCGACGAACGTCTCCACGAGGAGCACGTGACCGAAACGGGTACGGCCGCCGGTGAGCGAGTAGGGGCGAACGCGGGCGGGTTTGCGGTCGCCGCCGCGCACCGGAAGCCTGTTGGGCGTACTGCTCATCGGGCGCTCCCCGTCGACTCGGCTTCGAGGGATTTCCGTAGCTCGCTGCGGAGTTCGGGGGTCAGCGCGTGGCCGGCCCGGCCGACGAAGAGCGCCATGTGGTACGCCACGACGCTCATGTCGCAGTCCGCGGAACCGTGTACGCCGAGCAGCGAGCCGTCGCTGATCGACATCACGAAGAGACTGCCCTCGTCCATCGCGACCATCGTGTGCTTCACCGGGCCGGAGTCCATCAGCCGCGCGGCGCCGATGGTGAGGCTGCCGATGCCGGAGACGATGGTGGCGAGGTCGGCGGAGGAGCCGCGGGGGCCCTTGCGCTTGGTCTCTAGGGCCTCCCTGGCCTCCGCGTTCCTCCCCGGATCGGAGGAGAGGAGCAGCAGGCCGTCGGAGGAGACCACCGCGACCGACTGGATGCCGGGGACCTCTTCGACCAGGTTGGTCAGTAGCCAGTGCAGGTTGCGGGCTTCACTGCTCAGTCCGAAGGTACTGGGCGCGGTCAACTGCTTGCCTCCTCGACTGTGCCCCCCGTGGCTTCTTCGGATGTGGGTGATCCTGAGGCCGGTTGCTGGGTCTGGCCTGTCTGTTCGGCGATCTCCGCCTGTACGTCCCGGTGGCCGGCCTGGGCGCCCTGGCGGAAGCCGCCGAGTCTCCTGCGGAGGGCTTCCGCGTCGACGCCGGTGTTTCGCTGGCGCGGGGTCTGGGTGGGAACGGTGATTTTGGGGGTGCGCTTCGGTAGGCCCTTGGCTGTGACGGGGTCTTCGTCGTCCGGGCCGGGGCCGTCGGGTGTGCGGGTGTGGTCCGCCTCGGCTTCGCCTTCGGCGGGATTGTTCCCACCCGCACCACCCGTGCGGCTTTCGTTGTCGGGTGCGGGTGGCCCCTGTGGGGCGGATTCGCCGTCGGCGGCCGACGGGTAGGCGGGGGCCGCGCCGGACGAAGGGTGCGCGGGAGCCGCGGCGGACAATGAGTTCGCGGGGGCCCCGGCGGACGACGGACTCGCGAGAGCCGCGGCGGACGACGGACTCGCGGGGGCCGCGGCGGCCGACGGGCTCGCGGGGGCCGCGGCGGCCGACGGGTCCGTGGGGGCCGCGGCGGCCGACGGGTCCGTGGGGGCCGCGGCGGCCGACGGGTCCGTGGGGGCCGCGGCAGTCGACGGGCTCGCGGGGGCCGCGGGGGATTCCGGTGTCGGTGTCGGGACCAGGAGTTCCATCGTCATTTCCGAGGGGCTCTCGGCCCTCGGCCCCGGCTCCGTCGTCGGTTGCGGCTCCGTGTCCGTCTCCGCGTGCTCCATCGCCTTCTCCGCCAGTGCGACCAAGAGGTCGCCCGGCTTGGGGCGGGCGTGGAGGACGTTGGAGTTGGCCTCGGCGTCGGCGCCCGGGAGGGAGAAGGTGTGGGTGCCGCCCGGGACCGGGGACGAGGAGGAAGAGGCGGTCGCGGGGACCGCCGCCGTGGGCGCCGAGGCCAGGAGCGGGCTCGGAACCACCACCACCGCCGCCACACCGCCCTGCTTCTGCTCGCGCAGTTGGACTCGGGTGCCGTGGCGGTGGGCCAGGCGGGCCACTACGTAGAGGCCCAAGCCCAGGCCGTCCTCGCCCTCCTGGTCGTACGGGGAGCCCGGGTCGAACTCGGCCAGGCGGGTGTTGAGGCGGGTCATGCGGTCGGCGGCCATGCCGATGCCCTCGTCCTGGACGGAGAGCATGACCTCGCCGCTCTCCAGGAGCCAGCCGGAGACCTCGACGGGGCGGTCGGGCGGGGAGAACGAGGTGGCGTTCTCCATCAGTTCGGCCAGCAGGTGGGAGAGGTCGTCCGCGGCGAAGCCGGCCACGTGCGCGTGCGGCGGCAGGGCGGCGATGCGGACGCGCTCGTAGCGCTCGATCTCGCTGACCGCGGCGCGTACGACGTCCACGAGCGGGACCGGGACCGCGCTCTGCTGGACGTGTTCGGTGCCGGCGAGGACCAGGAGGTTCTCGCTGTGGCGGCGCATGACCGTGGCGAAGTGGTCCAGCTTGAAGAGGGTGGAGAGGCGGTCGGGATCCTGCTCGCGCTCCTCCAGGCTCTCGATCACGGTGAGTTGACGTTCCACCAGGCCGAGGGTGCGCAGCGCGAGGTTGACGAAGGTGCCGCCGATGCTGGCCCGCAGGCGCTCCAACTGGGCGGCGGAGTCGGCGACTTCGGTGCGCAGCTCCTCGCGGGCGTCGGCCATCCGCTGGCGCTGGCCGACCAGGTGCTTGCGGTCGGACTCCAGGGTGGTGACGCGCTCGTGGTGGGCGACGGCGTGCGCGTGCAGGGCGTTGACGGAGCGGACGACCTGGGCGAACTCGTCGTTGCGGCCGGTGAAGGTGACCGGTTCCTCGGCCGCCGGGTTCTCCGCCTGGGCGAGGCGGGCCGAGCCGCGGCGGAGCACCGAGAGCGGGCGGGTGAGGGTGCGGGCCATGGCGGTGGCGATGCCGATGGTGAGCAGGACCAGTGCGCCGAGGGCGGCGATCCGGATCTCCAGCGCGGTGACGTCGTCGTCGCGCAGCTGGGCGAGTTCCTTGCTGCGGCGCTCGTAGAGGGCGGACTCGGCGCCGCGCATCAGGTCGACGCGGGCGGAGAGCGCGGCGTCGGTCTTCTTCACGCTCGTGGAGAGTTCGGCGTCGGTGAGCGTGGGCTGGTCGGTGAGGGAGGCGAGGTACTTCTCGGCGGAGTTGACCTCGGCGCCGGTGACCGTGGAGTCGTAGGACTCGCGGGCGGTCTTGGGCGCGGTGTCGCGGAAGTCGGCGAGGGCCGAGTCGGAGCGCAGCCGGGCCTGTTGGGCGGCGGCGGACAGGGCGTCGCGCGTCTTGGCGTCGGCGGCCGAGGAGGTGGTGGTCGTGGTCGGCAGGCCGGTGACGGGGCTGATGACGCTCTGCGTGCTGCGCGGCACGTTCAGCGCGGCGAGCAGGAGTCCGCGGGCGGCGGCGGCCTGCTGGACGGCGGAGTCCAGCTCGGCGAGGGCGTACCCGCCGGAGCTCGCGCGGGTCGGCATCCGCTCGGCCAACTCCTCGGCCAGCCGGTGCAGTTCGGTGATCGCGGCGGAGTAGGCGTTGTGCGCCTCCAGGGCGCTGCTCTGCCCGGTGAGCGCGGCGCGGCGCAGGGTCGCGATGCCGTCGAGGTCGCTGCGGAGGTCGGCGGGCAGGTCGGTGTCGGCGCGCAGGTCCTCGACCTGGCGGTCGACGCGGCTGCCGCTGTCCTCGGAGGGGGCCTTGGACTTGGGCCGCCCGGCGGCGACGTACGAGGTCACCTCGTCGCGCTCGTCGGCGAGCGAGTGGGCCAGCGCGAGCGCGTCCTGGGTCTGCTCGGCGAACGTCACCAGGTCCTGGGAGTCGCTCAGTTGCCCGGAGGCGGCGACGACGGAGGGCGCTCCGGCCCCGGCGACGGCGGCGGCCACGACAGCCACGGCGACGATCAGCCGGTTGCGTACGTGGGTGGGGCGGCCGTTGCCGGTGACGGCCTGGGGCGCGTGTTCCGTGCTCCCTGTGGAGGCCGCCTGCTTGCCTGTGCGACGAGGCCGCGTCTTCTGCACCGGTGCTCGCATTCCTGACTCGTGATACCCAAGGGCCGGGTGACGTCCCGTCACTTCCCGCCGACTGTGCGTACACCCTCCCCCATGCTCCCGGCATAGCGAGCGCAGGGGGTGCCCCCACCGGTCCCCGACCCTCCCAGTGCCGGTGGGCGGTGGCCGCGCATCACCGGACCCGCCACCCGAAGGAGTGAACATCGGAGGGGAGTTGGCGGGCAAGTTCCTCCGGCACCTCGGACGGCCGCCTCCGGCGGGCCGGTTGGACGTCTGCGGCGGGCGGTGGCACTATGTGCCGCCACGCGTTCCGGGAGCCTCGGATTCCACCTCAAATCTGGCGCCTGACCTGCGCGGGTGTGTCAACTCGGCCCCCTGTGCCAGCCTTTGGTGAAGCCTGTGAAGACGTCGTGCAGACTGGCCGGATGCGTACGGAACTTGTATCGGAACCCGGCGATCAGGCCCGCCCCAACGAGGACTTCGCGAGCGTCACGCTGCCCGCTTCCGGCCAGGGCGGCGCACTCGTCGTCCTGGACGGGGTGACCCCGCCCAAGGACGGCACGGGGTGTCTGCATTCCGTCCCCTGGTTCACGGCCCGGCTGGGCGGCGCGCTGACCGAACTGACCGTTTCCCGCCCGGATGTTCCGCTCACCGAGGCCCTGTCCCGCGCGATCACCCGCACGGCGGCGGCCCACGCGGACACCTGTGACCTTTCTCACCCACGCACCCCACAGGCCACAGTGGTCGTCGCCCGCTGGTCGGCGGAGTCGGTCGAGTACCTGGTCCTGTCGGACTCGGCCCTCCTGGTCGAGTCCCCGACGGGCTCGGTCACCCCGCTCCTCGACGACCGCATCGCCCGTCTCCCCCGCTCCGCCCTGGCCACGGACGCCCTCGTGGACTCCGCGGTCCGCAACAAGGAGGGCGGCTTCTTCACCGCGGCCACGGATCCCTCGGTGGCGGAGCGCGCGGTGACGGGCGTACTGCCCCGCGCGGAGGTCCGCACCCTGTGCGCCCTGACCGACGGGGCGACCCGCTGGGTGGAGAAGTTCCACGAGGGCGACTGGGAGGACTGCTTCAGGTTCGTGCGCAAGGAGGGCTCGGCGGCGCTGGTCGCCCGGGTGCGGGAGCTGGAGGTCGCGGACACCGAGCGGGTGTTCCTGCGGCGGAGCAAACCGCATGACGACGCGACGGTGGTGTTCGCGGAGCTGTGAGGGCGGCGCGCGGGCCGGGGTGGTTCATGGGGGCGGCGGACCCCGAGCCACCGGACCGGCTCGCTCCGCCTGCCTACTTCCCCATGCCCCGGTTCAACTGCGCCAGCAGCCGCGCCAGTTCCGAGACCTCCCGGCGGTCCCAGTGGGCGAGCTGGCTGACGTACCGGGCGCGGCGGGCGTCGCGGACCTTGGCGACTCGGCCGCGGCCCTCCTCGGTGAGGTGGACCAGCCAGGCGCGGCCGTCGGCGGGGTCGGGTTCGCGGGCGATGAGGCCGAGTTCCTCCAGGGCGCGCAGCTGGCGGGACATGGTGGCCTTGCCGACGCCGATGTAGGCCGCCAGCTCGGTCGCCCGCTGCCGGCCGTGCTCGTCGAGGCGTACGAGGAGGCCGTACGCGGCGGTCTCCAGGTCGGGGTGGACCTCGCGGGCCATCTCGCCCTGGCTGGCGCGGGCGCGCCGGAGCAGGACCGTCAGTTCGCGCTCCAGGGACAGGTACTCCTGGTCCGCACCGCTCGGCGCGGGAAGGTGCCCCTGATCCGCGCCGGTCGACGCGGAAAGGGATCCCTTGTCCGCAACGCTCGGCGCCGCCTGCGCTTCCGCGCGGCGTTCGTCACCGTCTCCGCCTTCGTACACGTCAGCCCCTGCCTCGTTTTCCCTGTTCTCCGGTTCGACGGTTTCCCGGCCCTGAAAGTTTCCGCCGAACGCCGTCGTCGCCGCAGCTCGGCAAGTATTTCGCAGGGCTAGACCAACGGCAGCCTCTGGCCCCTCTTCCCACCCGCTCGTCCACCTGCGTAGCGTCTCTACCAGACCTTTACTGGCATGCCCACGCCAGCGAAGGCCGCTCCCCCCACCGAGCCTTCGGAGGCACGCCATGCCCGTGCACAGACCCGGATCGGTCCGCCCCCGGCACCTCTTCCTCGCCGGACTCCTGCTCGCCGCCCTCACTCTCGTCCTCGCCGTCCCGGCCTCCGCCGCCGACACGCCCGCCCGGGGCTCCGCCCGTATGGGCATCGGCGTCCTCGCCCACGACGGCAGCGCCGGTACGCCCGTCCCCGGCGACGCCACCCAGACCGAGGGCGTCGACGTCTCCGGCTACCAGGGCAACGTCGCCTGGTCGACCCTGTGGAGCAGCGGGGTCAGGTGGGCCTACAGCAAGGCGACGGAGGGCACGTACTACACCAACCCGTACTTCGCCCAGCAGTACAACGGCTCCTACAACGTCGGCATGATCCGCGGCGCGTACCACTTCGCCACCCCCGACACCACCAGCGGCGCCACCCAGGCCAACTACTTCGCCGACCACGGCGGCGCCTGGTCCCGGGACGGCAAGACCCTCCCCGGCGTCCTCGACATCGAGTGGAACCCCTACGGCGCGGCCTGCTACGGCAAGTCGACCAGCGCGATGGTCAGTTGGATCGCCGACTTCCTGAACACCTACAAGGCCCGCACGGGCCGCGACGCCGTCATCTACACGGCGACCAGCTGGTGGACCCAGTGCACCGGCAACTACGCCGGTTTCGCGACCGCCAACCCGCTGTGGATCGCGCGGTACGCCACGGACCCGGGGACGCTGCCGGCCGGGTGGAGCTTCTACACGATGTGGCAGTACACCTCGTCCGGACCGATCGTCGGCGACCACGACAAGTTCAACGGGGCGCTGGACCGGGTGGTGGCGCTCGCCAACGGCTGACGTACACAGGACACAGGACACAGGCCACAGGACACAGAACGCAGGGCACGAAGAAGGGCGTAGGAAAAAGGCCCAAGCCTCCCTCACGGGACTTGGGCCTTCCCCTATCCGATGGCGTCCGTCACGCCGCCACCGGAACCTCCGACTCCGTCTCCGCGCCGTTGGTGGCCGGCGACAGGGCCAGTTCCAGGACCTGGCGGACGTCGGTCACGGCGTGGACGTCGAGCTTGTCCAGGACCTCCGCGGGGACGTCGTCCAGGTCGGGTTCGTTGCGCTTGGGGATGATGACGGTGGTGACGCCCGCCCGGTGCGCGGCCAGCAGCTTCTGCTTGACACCGCCGATCGGGAGCACCCGGCCGGTCAGCGAGACCTCGCCCGTCATGGCCACGTCCGTGCGGACAAGGCGTCCGGACAGGAGCGACGCCAGTGCCGTCGTCATGGTGACGCCGGCGCTCGGGCCGTCCTTGGGGACCGCGCCCGCCGGGAAGTGGATGTGGACGCCGCGGTCCTTCAGGTCCGCGACCGGCAGTTCCAGTTCGGCTCCGTGCGAGCGCAGGAAGGACAGGGCGATCTGCGCCGACTCCTTCATCACGTCGCCCAGCTGACCGGTGAGGGTCAGACCCGCCGCGCCCGTCTCCGGGTCGGCGAGGGACGCCTCGACGAACAGGACGTCTCCGCCGGCTCCGGTGACCGCGAGACCGGTGGCGACACCCGGGACCGCCGTACGGCGCTCGGCCGGGTCCTGCGCCGACTCCGGGACGTGGTGCGGGCGGCCGATCAGGGCGCGCAGGTCCTCGTCCGTGACGGTGAACGGCAGCTTCCGCTCGCCGAGTTCGTGCTGCGCCGCGACCTTGCGGAGCAGCCGTGCGATGGAGCGCTCCAGGGTGCGGACGCCCGCCTCGCGCGTGTACTCGCCGGAGAGCTTGCGCAGGGCGCTCTCGTCGATGACCACCTCGTCGGTGTTCAGACCGGCCCGCTCCAGCTGGCGCGGGAGCAGGTGGTCGCGGGCGATGACGACCTTCTCGTCCTCGGTGTAGCCGTCCAGGCGGACCAGTTCCATCCGGTCCAGGAGGGCCTCCGGGATGGCTTCGAGCACGTTGGCCGTCGCCAGGAAGACCACGTCACTCAGGTCGAGCTCGACCTCCAGGTAGTGGTCGCGGAAGGTGTGGTTCTGCGCCGGGTCCAAGACCTCCAGGAGGGCCGCCGCCGGGTCGCCGCGGAAGTCCGAGCCGACCTTGTCGATCTCGTCCAGCAGGACGACCGGGTTCATCGAACCGGCCTCCTTGATCGCACGGACGATCCGGCCGGGCAGCGCGCCGACGTACGTACGCCGGTGACCGCGGACCTCCGCCTCGTCGCGGACGCCGCCGAGGGCGACGCGGACGAACTTGCGGCCCATGGCGTGCGCGACGGACTCACCGAGCGAGGTCTTGCCGACGCCGGGCGGGCCGACGAGGGCCAGGACGGCACCGCCGCGCCGGCCGCCGATGACGCCCAGGCCGCGGTCGGTACGGCGCTTGCGCACCGCCAGGTACTCGGTGATCCGCTCCTTCACGTCCTCCAGGCCGGAGTGCTCGGCGTCCAGGACGGCCTTGGCGCCCTTGATGTCGTACACGTCCTCGGTGCGGGAGTTCCACGGGAGTTCGAGGACCGTGTCCAGCCAGGTGCGGATCCAGGAGCCCTCGGGCGACTGGTCGCTGGACCGCTCCAGCTTCTCGACCTCCTTGAGCGCGGCCTCACGGACCTTCTCGGGCAGGTCGGCGGCCTCCACGCGGGTGCGGTAGTCGTCGGACTCCTCACCCTCCTGCTCACCGTTCAGATCGCGCAGCTCCTTGCGGACCGCCTCCAGCTGGCGGCGGAGCAGGAACTCGCGCTGCTGCTTGTCGACGCCCTCCTGGACGTCCTTCGCGATCGTCTCGGCCACGTCCTGCTCGGCGAGGTGGTCGCGCAGCTGCTGGGTGGCGAGCTTGAGACGGGCGATCGGGTCGCTGGTCTCCAGCAGCTCGATCTTCTGGTCGGTGGTGAGGAACGGCGAGTAACCGGAGTTGTCGGCGAGCTGGCCCACGTCGTCGATGGCCTGCACGCGGTCCACGACCTGCCAGGCGGCGCGCTTGCGCAGCCAGGCGGTGGCGAGGGCCTTGTACTCCTTGACAAGTTCGGTGATGTGGCCCGGCAGCGGCTCGGGCACGGTCTCCTCGATCCGGGTGCCCTCGACCCACAGGGCGGCACCCGGTCCGGTGGTGCCGGCGCCGATCCGTACCCGGTCGCGAGCGCGGATCAGGGCACCCGGGTCGCCGTCGGCCAGCCGGCCGACCTGCTCCACGGTGCCGAGCACGCCGGTGCTCGGGTAGGTGCCGTCGATACGCGGGACCAGCAGGACCCGCGGCTTGCCCGGCTCGTTCCGGGCGGCGGCCTGCGCGGCCTCCACGGCGGCGCGTACATCGGTGTCGTTCAGGTCCAGCGGAACCACCATGCCGGGCAGCACGACCTCGCCGTCGAGCGGCAGCACGGGCAGGGTGAGCGGTGTGGACGTCGAAGCCATGATCTCCCCTTCGGCATTCAAGTTGAGCTATGCCGACTCAATGCGTGGCGCTTCGCGGATGTTCCCGGGTCGGCGTTCGCTGTGAGCAAACGGGCGTTGAGCTGGGCGTTTCTGGGAGCTGCCGCCCCCAGGCCCCCGCTTCGGCCCTGAAGGGGTCTTGTCCTCAAACGCCGGACGGGCTGGATTTGTGCCGCCTGCATGGAAGGGGTGTCGCCGACGCCTGGGCTCGTAATAGTCTGTGCCTACTAGCAAGCCTTACCGGAGGGTGATCGTGAACGACCTCGTACGCGCCTGGGTGGACGGATGGGTTCTGTCTCGGGGGGCCGCGGTGCCCGTCGAGGAGCCGTGGGGATGGAGTGTCGACGTGGGGCAGGTCGAGCAGGTGTCGCGGAGGGTTCTGGGGGATACCGGCGACAACATCGAGGAGGCCGTCGTACGGAAGGTGGCGGACTCCGTGACGGGATACGGCGTCTGGCTGAAGGTGTTCGCGGATCCTGCGTTGGTACGGGGATGGCTGGGGCCGGGGTGGTGGATCGACCCGGAGGCCGGGTTCCTCATGTCGGTACCGCTGACCCGGGACGCACCGCCGGCCGCGCCGGACGGTTACCGGCTGCGCGCCTGGACCCGCGGGCCCGTCACCCAGGCACTGGTCACGGCACCGGACGGCGCCCTCGCGGCGCGCGGGCAGGTCGGTGTCAGCGGGGCGACGGCCGTCGTGGACCGGGTGGAGACCGCCCCGGCCCACCGCCGCAAGGGCCTGGGGGGCCTCGTAGTACGCACCCTTCAGGCGACGGCGGCCGAACAAGGCGCCCAGACCGGCGTCCTCGCGGGCACCCCCGACGGACGAGCACTGTACGAATCCCTCGGCTGGACCACCGCCGCACTCCTGACAAGCGCCAAGTTCACGGCTTAAGGGGCGCGGGGAACTGCGCGATCAGCCACGACGCGCCGGCAGCCGCCCGACCACAGATCGCGGCAGCCCGGTGGAGCGCTCAGTAACCCGCCACCCGCGAACGACCGGCCACATCGCCACCCCTATGGCGAGCGAGAACACGTGCCCCCAGTTCGTCAGCGGATCCGTGAACGCGATCAGGTCCTCGATCAGCATTCCGCCGAACAGCACCAGCAACGGCCACCGCACCCACGGCGTCACCAGGCCGGCCAACGCCCCGACACACGCGGCGACGCCGAAGCTGATGCCGTAGTCCATCCGATGCAGCGAACTGTCGGGAAGGTGCCCGACCAGCACCGCGACCCCCACGGGAACCTCCGTCGCGAGGGTCGCCAGGACGTGCCCGAGCAGGAAGACGACCGCCGTACGCGCCCCGCCTATCCGCCGCTCCAGCGCGGTCAGCACGAGCAGGAAGAGGACGGCGTACGGCGTGGTGATCCCGCCCGCGATCCACAGCGCGCTGGTGAGCAGCACCAGCATCGGCGTCCGCACGAGGTGCGCCACGTCGGTGCTGGTGCCCTGGTGGAGGGCGTGCACGAGGGAGGGCGCGGCGTCGGCGACGAGCAGCGAGGTGAGGGCGAGGACGGCCGCGTAGCCGAAGGTGAACGGTGTGCCGGTGGGGGTGGGGAGCAGGCGCCGGACGCGGGGGATGCGGAGGGCCTTCGGCCGGGGAACGGATTCCGGTGCCGTTTCGACCGTCGCCGCGCCACAGCGCCCGCGCTGACGGGGCATGCCGTCCAGCAGGCCGGAGGCATCCGGAAGGGGCGGGGCAGAGGGCTTCGCGTCGGCCGGTGCGGCGGGTTCCACGGTGAGGCGCTCCTTCCGTTTCACCCCAGCCTTCGACGCCCCGGGGGCCGCTGTCTATGACCGCCGCCACGCGAGAGGCGATTCACAGCAACCTCTCAAGCTTCCGGGGCGTCCGCCGGCCACGGGTCGGCAACCGGTAATTCCCGTGGTCGTAAGGGCGAGTTCGTGGAGGATGGGCCGATGACCGCCATCCGCGACAGCCCAGTGGTCCTCGATCGGCGCGAGGGACCGTACGGCGAGGTCGTGCTGCGTCGGCACGGTGGGCTGCTGCAGATCATCGCCAACGGGTGCTTCCTGATGGACACCTCGGACGGCCGTTCGGAGCGGCTGCTGGTCGACGCGGCGCTCGGCGCGCTGGACGGCCGGGAGCGGCCGGAGCTGCTGATCGGCGGGCTGGGCGTCGGCTTCTCGCTCGCACACGCGGCAGCGAACCCGCGCTGGGGCGCGATCACGGTCGTGGAGCGGGAGCGCGCGGTCGTGGACTGGCATCTCGACGGGCCGCTGTCCGGTATTTCGGACAGGGCGCTCGCCGATCCGCGGACCCGGATCGCCGAAACGGATCTGCTGGACCACGTCAATGAGACTTGCGCCACTTATGACGCGCTGTGCCTGGACATCGACAACGGACCCGGCTGGACCGTCACGGAGGGCAATGACGGGCTCTACTCGGAGGCCGGACTCGCAGGCTGCGCACGGGTGTTGAGGCCTGGAGGGGTGCTCGCGGTGTGGTCTGCGCGGCCCTCTCCGGAATTTGAAGGAACACTGCGGAATGCCGGGTTCCAACGGGTGCGTACCGAAGAGATCCCGGTTGCCCGGGGAGTTCCGGACGTCGTACACCTCGCCGTCCGACCTGGATAGCCGTGGCACCGTTACTCCCCGTACTCTGCTGCCTTGGCGCGGATCATTCAAGCGTCAATCGCAAGCATGCGCAGGCATGGGCAGTTAACGGATCACCCCACGGATTCCGGAAAGCAACTCAGGGGCGGGCGATGGAGCAGACACACACCGCGCACAACGGCACGGCGGCGACCCCGGGCGCACAGCGCCGGGTGCTGGTGGTCGAGGACGACCCGACGATCGTCGACGCCATCGCGGCCCGCCTGCGCGCCGAAGGATTCGTCGTGCAGACCGCGAGCGACGGTCCGTCGGCCGTCGACACGGCCGAGGCCTGGCAGCCCGACCTGCTGATCCTCGACATCATGCTGCCCGGCTTCGACGGCCTGGAGGTCTGCCGACGCGTGCAGGCCCAGCGCCCGGTGCCGGTGCTGATGCTCACCGCGCGCGACGACGAGACCGACATGCTGGTCGGGCTCGGGGTCGGCGCCGACGACTACATGACCAAGCCGTTCTCGATGCGCGAGCTGGCCGCGCGCGTGCACGTCCTGCTGCGCCGGGTGGAGCGGGCCGTGGTGGCCGCGTCCACCCCGCGCTCGGGCATCCTGCGCCTGGGCGAGCTGGAGATCGACCACGCGCAGCGCCGGGTGCGGGTGCGCAGTGAGGACGTTCACCTCACCCCCACCGAGTTCGACCTGCTGGTCTGCCTGGCCAACACCCCGCGCGCGGTGCTCTCCCGTGAGCAGCTGCTGGCCGAGGTGTGGGACTGGGCGGACGCCTCCGGCACCCGGACCGTCGACAGCCACATCAAGGCGCTGCGCCGGAAGATCGGCGCGGAGCGGATCCGCACGGTGCACGGTGTGGGCTACGCGCTGGAGACACCGACGCCATGAGCGACGGGCGGCCGACCGCACGGAGGAGCCCCGGGGAGGAGCCCTGGGGCGGCGTACGCCCGTTCTCGATCAAGACCAAGCTCGGCGGCCTCGTCGTCATCTCGGTGCTGATCACCACCGGTCTGTCGATGATCGCGGTGCACACCAAGACGGAGCTCCGCTTCATCACGGTCTTCTCGATGATCGCCACACTGCTGATAACGCAGTTCGTGGCGCACTCGCTCACCGCCCCGCTGGACGACATGAACACGGTCGCCCGGTCCATCTCGCACGGCGACTACACCCGCCGGGTGCGCGAGAACCGGCGCGACGAGCTCGGTGATCTGGCCCAGACGATCAACGTCATGGCCGACGAGCTGGAGGCCCAGGACCGGCAGCGCAAGGAGCTGGTGGCGAACGTCTCGCACGAGCTGCGCACGCCCATCGCCGGCCTGCGGGCGGTCCTGGAGAACATCGTCGACGGCGTCTCGCCCGCCGACCCCGAGACCATGCGCACGGCCCTGAAGCAGACGGAGCGGCTGGGGCGCCTGGTGGAGACGCTGCTGGACCTGTCCCGCCTGGACAACGGCGTCGTACCGCTGCGCAAGCGGCGCTTCGAGGTGTGGCCGTACCTCTCGGGCGTCCTCAAGGAGGCCAACATGGCCGTGCCCGCGCGCGCAGGCATCGCGTCGGGCTCCGGGAGTCACACCCGTACCGACGTCCATCTGCACCTCGACGTCTCGCCTCCGGAGCTGACCGCGCACGCGGACCCGGAGCGCATCCACCAGGTCGTGGCGAATCTCATCGACAACGCCGTCAAGCACAGCCCGGCGCACGGCCGGGTGGTCGTGAAGGCGCGGCGCGGGACGCTGCCGGAGTCGCTGGAGCTGGAGGTGCTGGACGAGGGTCCGGGCATCCCGCGCTCCGAGTGGCACCGGGTCTTCGAGCGCTTCAACCGGGGCGGCGCGGGCACCTCGAAGGGTCCGGGCAGCGACGGGGGTACGGGACTGGGCCTGGCGATCGCCAGTTGGGCCGTGGATCTGCACGGCGGCCGGATCGGAGTGGCCGAATCCGAGCGGGGTTGCCGGATCCTCGTCACCCTTCCGGGAGAGACTTCCGTACCAAGTTGACGTAAAGTCCAACTCGGAACTTCAAGATCCAGGTGCGTCCGCGCTGGCGGGCCCATGTGATCTGCGACAGGCCCGCCCGCTCGGTGCGCAGGGCCCGCGTCGGCGTGTTCCAGCCTCCCCGATCCAGAGCGGAACCACGCTTGTTTCCCGCCAATTCACGGCCCGAAACGCGATTTCCGGTGTGACTTACGCGACGATGAACCGGCCCGGCCTGACCTTGGCGGTCATGGGGGCGTAGCCTTTATTTCCGCTGTCCATCACCTTGTGAAGCGGAAGAGGGCGGTTGCCGCCGTGTCGTCACAGTCCCCCAGTAACTCGACCATCTCGACCGAGTCCGACCAAGCAACGGGCAAGAACCCCGCTGCGGCGTTCGGCCCCAACGAGTGGCTCGTCGATGAGATCTATCAGCAGTACCTCCAGGATCCGAACTCGGTAGACCGAGCCTGGTGGGACTTCTTCGCCGACTACAAGCCGGGCGCCGCTGCCGCCACGGCTCCGGCGGGTACTGCGGCCGCGGGGGCCGCAGCGACCACCCCGACGAATCAGGCTCCCGCTCCGGCGGCACCCGCCGCGCCCGCGCCTGCGGTTCCCGCGCCGGCCGCCGCGGCCCCGAAGCCCGCAGCCGCCGCTCCGGCGCCTGCCGCGGCCCCGGCTCCGGCGAAGCCCGCCGCCGCCAAGCCGGCCGCGCAGGCGGCCCCCGCGGCCGCGTCCGCGGACGCCCCTGAACTGGTGACGCTGCGCGGCCCCGCCGCCGCCGTCGCGAAGAACATGAACGCCTCGGTCGAGGTGCCCACGGCCACGTCCGTGCGCGCGGTCCCGGTGAAGCTGCTCTTCGACAACCGCATCGTCATCAACAACCACCTCAAGCGCGCCCGGGGCGGGAAGATCTCCTTCACCCACCTCATCGGGTACGCGATGGTGCAGGCCATCAAGGCCATGCCGTCGATGAACTGGCACTACGCGGAGAAGGACGGGAAGCCCACCCTCGTCAAGCCCGCGCACGTCAACTTCGGCCTGGCCATCGACCTGGTGAAGCCCAACGGCGACCGCCAGCTCGTCGTGGCCGGCATCAAGAAGGCCGAGACGCTGAACTTCTTCGAGTTCTGGCAGGCCTACGAGGACATCGTCCGCCGCGCCCGCGACGGCAAGCTGACGATGGACGACTTCACCGGCGTCACGGTCTCCCTGACCAACCCGGGCGGCCTCGGCACGGTCCACTCCGTGCCGCGTCTGATGCCCGGTCAGTCGGTCATCATGGGCGTCGGCTCCATGGACTACCCGGCGGAGTTCCAGGGCACCTCCCAGGACACCCTGAACAAGCTCGGCATCGCGAAGGTCATGACGCTCACGTCGACCTACGACCACCGGGTCATCCAGGGCGCCGCCTCCGGCGAGTTCCTGCGCGTCGTCGCCAACTACCTCCTCGGCGAGAACGGCTTCTACGACGAGATCTTCGAGGCGCTGCGCATCCCCTACGAGCCGGTCCGCTGGCTCAAGGACATCGATGCCTCGCACGACGACGACGTCACCAAGGCCGCGCGCGTCTTCGAGCTGATCCACTCCTACCGGGTCCGCGGCCACGTCATGGCCGACACCGACCCGCTGGAGTACCGCCAGCGCAAGCACCCCGACCTGGACATCACCGAGCACGGGCTCACCCTGTGGGACCTGGAGCGCGAGTTCGCGGTCGGCGGCTTCGCGGGCAAGTCCCTGATGAAGCTGCGCGACATCCTCGGCGTGCTGCGCGACTCGTACTGCCGCACCACCGGCATCGAGTTCATGCACATCCAGGACCCCAAGCAGCGCAAGTGGATCCAGGACCGCATCGAGCGCTCGCACACCAAGCCGGAGCGCGAGGAGCAGCTGCGCATCCTGCGCCGGCTGAACGCGGCGGAGGCCTTCGAGACCTTCCTGCAGACGAAGTACGTCGGCCAGAAGCGCTTCTCCCTGGAGGGCGGCGAGTCCGTCATCCCGCTGCTGGACGCGGTGCTGGACTCGGCCGCCGAGTCCCGCCTGGACGAGGTCGTCATCGGCATGGCCCACCGCGGCCGGCTGAACGTGCTCGCCAACATCGTCGGCAAGTCGTACGCGCAGATCTTCCGCGAGTTCGAGGGCAACCTCGACCCGAAGTCGATGCACGGCTCCGGCGACGTGAAGTACCACCTGGGCGCGGGCGGCACCTTCACGGGCCTGGACGGCGAGCAGATCAAGGTCTCGCTGGCCGCGAACCCCTCCCACCTGGAGACGGTCGACCCGATCATCGAGGGCATCGCCCGCGCCCAGCAGGACATCATCAACAAGGGCGGTACGGACTTCACGGTCCTGCCGGTCGCCCTGCACGGTGACGCGGCCTTCGCGGGCCAGGGCGTGGTGGCCGAGACCCTCAACATGTCGCAGCTGCGCGGCTACCGCACCGGCGGCACGGTCCACATCGTCATCAACAACCAGGTCGGCTTCACCGCCGCCCCGGAGTCCTCGCGTTCGTCCATGTACGCCACCGACGTGGCCCGCATGATCGAGGCCCCGATCTTCCACGTGAACGGCGACGACCCTGAGGCCGTCGTGCGTGTCGCGCGCCTGGCCTTCGAGTTCCGTCAGGCGTTCAACAAGGACGTGGTGATCGACCTCATCTGCTACCGCCGCCGCGGTCACAACGAGTCGGACAACCCGGCCTTCACCCAGCCCCTGATGTACGACCTGATCGACAAGAAGCGCTCGGTGCGCAAGCTCTACACCGAGTCCCTCATCGGTCGCGGCGACATCACCCTGGAAGAGGCCGAGCAGGCCCTCCAGGACTACCAGGGCCAGCTGGAGAAGGTCTTCACGGAGGTCCGCGAGGCCGTCACCGCCCAGCCGAGCGCGGGCCCGATCTCGGACCCGCAGGCGGAGTTCCCGGTCGCCGTGAACACCGCGATCTCCGCGGAGGTCGTCAAGCGGATCGCCGAGTCCCAGGTCAACATCCCGGACTACTTCCACGTACACCCGCGTCTGCTGCCGCAGCTGCAGCGCCGGGCGTCGATGGTCGAGGACGGCACGATCGACTGGGGCATGGGCGAGACGCTGGCCGTCGGCTCCCTCCTCCTGGAGGGCACCCCGGTCCGCCTCTCCGGCCAGGACTCGCAGCGCGGCACCTTCGGCCAGCGGCACGCGGTCCTCATCGACCGTGAGACGGGCGCGGAGTACACCCCGCTGCAGTACCTGGCGGAGGAGCAGGCCCGCTACAACGTCTACAACTCCCTGCTGTCCGAGTACGCGGTCATGGGCTTCGAGTACGGCTACTCGCTGGCCCGCCCCGACGCGCTCGTGATGTGGGAGGCGCAGTTCGGCGACTTCGTCAACGGCGCGCAGACGGTGGTCGACGAGTACATCTCGGCGGCGGAGCAGAAGTGGGGCCAGACGTCCGGCGTCACCCTGCTGCTCCCCCACGGCTACGAGGGCCAGGGCCCCGACCACTCCTCGGCGAGGGTCGAGCGCTTCCTCCAGCTGTGCGCGCAGAACAACATGACGGTCGCGATGCCGACCCTCCCGTCGAACTACTTCCACCTCCTGCGGTGGCAGGTGCACAACCCGCACCACAAGCCGCTGGTGGTCTTCACCCCGAAGTCGATGCTGCGCCTCAAGGCCGCCGCGTCGAAGACGGACGAGTTCACGTCGGGTCAGTTCCGCCCGGTCATCGGCGACTCGACGGTGGACCCGGCCGCGGTCCGCAAGGTCGTCTTCGTCGCGGGCAAGCTGTACTACGACCTGGAGGCCGAGCGCACCAAGCGCGGCATCACGGACGTGGCGATCATCCGCGTCGAGCGCCTGTACCCGCTGCCGGGTGCCGAGCTCCAGGCCGAGGTCAACAAGTACCCGAACGTCGAGAAGTACCTGTGGGCCCAGGAAGAGCCGGCGAACCAGGGCGCCTGGCCGTTCATCGCCCTCAACCTGATCGACCACCTGGACCTGGCGGTCGGCGCGGACGTGCCCCACGGCGAGCGACTGCGGCGGATCTCCCGCCCGCACGGGTCGTCGCCGGCGGTCGGGTCCGCGAAGCGGCACCAGTCGGAGCAGGAGCAGTTGGTGCGTGAGGTGTTCGAGGCGTAAGCCCCACCCACTGGTCACGCGCGGCCGGGCCGCACCCTCATTCCGGGGGTGCGGCCCGGCCGTTTCTGCGCACCTATCCTTGACCCATGTACTTCACGGACCGTGGCATCGAAGAACTGGAGAAGCGGCGCGGCGAGGAGGAAGTCACCTTCGAGTGGCTCGCCGAGCAGCTGCGGACGTTCGTCGATCTGAACCCGGACTTCGAGGTGCCGGTGGAGCGGCTGGCGACATGGCTGGCCCGGTTGGACGACGACGAGGACGACGAGTAGCGGTTCGTCCCGAGGGCGCCTCTTGAGGGCGCCTTCCGCGTTTCAGTCGCGCGGCCGCACCACGTCGTACGCCAGCCCCAGCGCCCCGTGCGCCAGCAGCAGCGCCCCCGCCGCGATCCAGCCGCCACTGCGCCGCCGCACGCCCCAGGCCGTCAGCGGGAGTCCTACGGCCACCTGAGCGAGGGCCAGGGCGCGGGACCGTGGGGTGCCTGAGTGAGGCAGCCAGGGGGCGAGGGGGGTGGTGTCGACCGCGTCGAGCTCCGTGCGGACGGCTGCTCGCCGGCCCTGCCATTCGACGGGGCGGGTGTCCGGGTGGATGCGGGCGGTCTCGTGGAGGCGGTCGGCCGGATCGCCGGGGGTGAGGCCGGCGGGGAGGGTGACTCCCGCGCGTGTGAGGACGGCCAGGAAACCGCGTAGGCGGGTGCGGGCGTCGGCGGACGGGTCGGGTTTCGTGAGTTCGTCGAGGGACTGGACGTCCAGGACCGGGTCCAGGCCCAGGCGGGCGGCGAAGGTGCGCATCGCCTCGTCCTCGCCTGCCGGGGTGCCGTTCGCGAGCCAGACGTAGCCGACCGGGCGGCGGAAGCCGGAGGCGAGTGTGTAGCCGGCGCGGTCGGCGTCCCACCACAGGGCGAGTACGGGCCAGGGGGCGCCGACGGCGAGGGCGGTGGCCCAGCCGGTGAGGACGCGGTCGACCGGTTCGCCGCCGTCCAGCCAGGGCGTGCCCTCGGGGACCAGGACGCTCCAGTCCTCGCCGGCGCCGGTGAGCAGCATCCGCTCGCGCAGCAGCAGGGCGACGGGGGCGACGGACTCGGGCTCCGCACGGCAGAGCAGCAGGGCTCCGGGGGCTGGGGCGGAGCCGGGAGCGTTTCGGGAGGCTTCCGTCGGCATGGTCACACGCTAGGGCGATTTGTCTTGTTTGGTCACTTCGGGGCCATTCCGAGGGGGCAGCAGGGGATCCAGGTCCCCCGAACGAGTGCCTTGACTTTCCCCGACCGCGATATATCGTGAATAGCGGAAGACGCGATATGGCGCGTCAGGACGGGGAGGTCTGGAACATGTCCGAGTGGTCCGTCGCAGAGCCGAGGAAGCTCACGTTCGACGAGCCCGTGCGGGAGCTGCACGTGCGCGTCGTCAACGGAACGGTGAACGTGGTGGGCACCGAAGAAGGTTCCGCCCGCCTTGAGGTCTCCCGGATCGAGGGACCTCCCCTGACAGTGACCCAGCGGGACGGCACCCTCACGGTCGCCTACGAGGACCTGCCCTGGAAGGGCTTCCTCAAGTGGCTCGACCGGAAGGGGTGGCGGCGCTCCGCCGTCGTCTCCCTCGCCGTTCCGGCGGACACGCGCGTCGAGGTGGGCGTGGTCGGCGCGGCGGCCGTGGTCTCCGGGCTCGACGGACGCGCGGAGGTGAAGGGGGTCACCGGCGACACCACGCTGGTACGCCTCACCGGCCCGGTCCGCGCGGACACCGTCTCGGGGAACGTGGAGGCGCAGGCCCTCAGCGGCGACCTCCGCTTCAACTCAGTCTCCGGCGACCTGACCGTGGTCGAGGGCGCGGGCTCCTCCGTCAAGGCCGACTCCGTGAGCGGCTCGATGATCGTCGACCTCGACCCGGCCGGCCGTCCGACCGACGTCAGCCTGACGAGCGTCTCGGGCGAGATCGCCATCCGGCTGCCGCATCCGGCGGACGCGGAGGTGGAGGCCAACACCGCGAGCGGCACGGTCTCCAACGCCTTCGAGGACCTGCGGGTGAGCGGCCAGTGGGGCGCCAAGCGGATCACCGGCCGACTCGGCTCGGGCAGCGGCCGCTTGAAGGCGACCACCGTCTCGGGTTCCATCGCCCTGCTGCGCCGGCCTGCGGTGGAGGACGGGCCAGAGGACGGGTCTGAGGACGGGCTCGGAGACGGGCTCGATGACGGGCCCTGGGACTCGACGCCGGAGGATGTCCGGCCGGAGTCTGGGGATGCGGTCTCGGACGCCGACCCGTCCACCAAGGACACCGCCACGGCCGCCGAGGATGCCGATCCGCCGGCCAAGGACGCGACACCGGCGGACGAGCATGACAGCGACTCGGGGGACAATTCCGTTTCCGGCCCGGGCGACGGCACGAGTGACGCCCCGACCGACGGTACGACCGACAAGAAGGTGCTCTGACATGCCCCCCGTCTTCGCCCACGGCCGCCTGCGCCTCTACCTGCTCAAGCTGTTGGACGAGGCCCCGCGCCACGGCTACGAGGTGATCCGTCTCCTCGAAGAACGGTTCCAGGGGCTGTACGCGCCGTCGGCCGGCACCGTCTACCCCCGTCTCTCCAAGCTGGAGGCGGAGGGCCTGGTCACGCACACCACCGAGGGCGGCCGCAAGGTGTACGCCATCACGGACGCCGGCCGCGCCGAACTCGCCGACCGCAGTGGTGAACTGGCCGACCTGGAGCTGGAGATCCGCGAGTCCGTCGCCGAGCTCGCCGCCGAGATCCGTGCCGATGTGCGCGGCGCGGCGGGCGACCTGCGGCGCGAGATGCGGGCCGCGGCGAGCGAGGCCCGCAGCGGTGCCGGCGCCAAGAGCCGGGGCGACGGCGAACACGCCGGTCCCGCGGGCGACTTCGGTGACTTCACCGACAAGGAGTCCTGGCGCGTCGCCAAGGAGGAGATGCGGCGGGTCAAGCAGGAGTGGAAGGAACAGGCCCGGCGGGCCAAGGACGAGAGCAGGCGGGCCCGCGAGGAGGCCCAGCGGGCCCGGCGCCAGGCCAAGGAGGCGCAGGAGCGGGCCCGGGCCCAGGCGCAGGAGGAGCTGCAGCGCATCGGCAAGCGGGTGCAGGAGCAGGTGCAGGACCACTTCTCGCGGGGCGACTGGCCGACTGGGGTGCGGGAGGGGCTGACCGAACTGGCCAAGGAGTTCGGCGAGTTCGGGAAGGACTTCGGCAAGGAGGTCGGGAAGGACTTCGGGTTCGGGCGGGGCGGCGCGGGAGCGGGCACCGGTACGGGTTCGGGTGCCGGTACGTCGGACACGCAGCCCGACTACTCGCAGACGCCGGAGGACTTCCCGGCCGAGTTCGAGCCGAGCTGGGCGCACGACGACACGACGACCGGTGACGCGGCCCGGGACCTCGACCGGTTGCTCGACCGCTTCCGGGACGCCATCCGCGACGCGGCCCGGGATCACGGGGTCACGGACGACCAACTGCGCGACGCCCGCCGCCATCTGTCGACGGCGGCGGCGCACATCGGAGTGATACTGCGTATGCCGAAGGCCTGAGCGGGACGGCGTCAGGCGCACCGCCCAGTGCGCCCAGCGCCGGACGGACGCTCACATGCACTGCCAGAGGAAGCGGCCCTCCTTGGCGTCCGGTGAGAGGAAGGCGTAACCGACGCCCGAGTCGCCGAAGTCGACGTCGAAGGGAAGCTTGCCGGAGTCCAGCTGGACGACCAGGGACCAGCCGTCGCCGGGAGGCTCCTCGCCCTGGAGCCAGTGCGGTTCGACCCCGGGCCCGCCGAGGTACTGCCAGGGCCGACGGCTCTCTCCGTCGCCCTCCCCTTCGCCCCCCTCCCCTTCGGCCCCCTCTCCTTCGGTCCTCTCTCCCCCGGTGCCGTCACCGCCGTCGCCCTCGGTATCGGCTGCGCCCGGCAGATGGTCGGCGCCCGCGCTCGGCCCCTCCGCCCGGTGCTCGACGGTCACGAAGTCGGGGACGCGGCCGTCGGGTTGGACCACGAGGGCGTTCTCCCCGCCCTCCGGGTCGAAGGTGCCGTCGACGGAGTCGTGGCCGTCCCCCGTCATGAAGAGATACGCGAGCCGACCTCCCGCCACGGCGAACTGCCCCAGGAACTCCATCGGTTGACCGGTCCCACGGGACAGCGGCCACTGCGGCTCCCCCAGCCAGACCGGTTGCCCACCCACCTTGGTGACCGCGTCCCGCACGGCCCCGTCCGCTGGGACGAAGACGAGCGGCGCGGGCTCGGGCACCGGGTCGGACACGGACATGGGCGCTCCTTCGACGGACCAGGTCATCCTCGGCAGGCCCCACCCTAGGACCCACCCCTGGCATCCCCACGGCCACATCTGAGCCCCCTGTCCCCCGAGCCCAAGCCGCCGCCGAACCCAGGCCGCCGCTGCCCGGCGCCGCGCAGGATCAGCCGGCCTTCGCCTCACCCTCCCCGTACAGCACCCGCGACAGCGACTCGTGGGTCACGCCGTGGTCGGCGAGGGCCTCGGCCGGTACGCCCGGCAGGAGGGTGAGGGCCAGTAGGAGGTGTTCGTCGCCGACGTGTCGGTCGCCGTGGGCCAAGGTGGTGCGCAGCGCTCGCACGAGGACCTCTTTGGCTCCTCGTTCGAAGGGGCGGCGCCCCAGTCCGCGGCTGCCGCCCTTGCGGTCGCCGGACATCGCGCCGACGCCGTGGACCTCCTCGACCCGGGCGATGATCTCCGAGACGTCGATGCCCAGTCCGGCGAGGGCCTCGGCCTCCGCCTGGGACAACCCGGCACGGCGTCGCGCCTCGGCCAGGGCCAAGCGCAGGGACTCCTTGCGCTCGGCGCTGGCCACCCCTAGCGCGGCCAGTGCGAAGGACGCGCGGCTGCCCTCGCGGTCCAGCAGCGCCAGCAGTATGTGCTCGGCGTCGACGGACCGCGCCCCCGACCGTTCCGCCTGCTCCACCGCGCCCTGGACCGCCGCGCGGGCGTTCTTGGTGAACCGCTCGAACATCAATGCCTCCCGTACTTCTTGTGCACGGCCTGCCTGCTCACTCCGAGTTCCGCGGCGATCTCCTGCCACGACCAGCCCTGGTTACGGGCGTTGCGCACCTGCACCGCCTCCAACTGCTCCAGCAGCCGGCGCAGGGCACTGACGGCCCGTAGGCCGACCCGTGGATCGCGATCGCCCGCACGCTCGGCGAGATCCGTTGCTTCGGTCATGGTGTCAACTTACGTTGACATCGCCCGCATGTCAACCACAGTTGACAAATGCCGACGGCCGACCCGTCGTGAACCACGGGTCGGCCGTCGGTACGGAAAGGAAGGGAGCGAAGAGAAGGACGCGCAGGATCAGCCGTTCGTGAGGACGATCTTTCCGAACTGGTCGCCCGACTCCAGGCGTTCGAAGCCCTCGCGGGCGCGGTCCATCGGGAGGATCTCGTCGATGACGGGACGTACGCCGGTGGTGGCGCAGAAGGAGAGCAGGTCCTCCAGTTCGTCCTTGGTGCCCATCGTGGAGCCGACGACCTTGAGTTCGAGGAAGAAGATGCGGGTGAGTTCGGCGTGCGAGGGGCGGTCGCCGCTCGTCGCGCCGGAGATGACGACCGTGCCGCCGGGCCGCAGGGACTTGATCGAGTGGGACCAGGTGGCCGCGCCGACCGTCTCGATGACGGCGTCCACGCGCTGCGGCAGCCGAGCCCCCGACTCCACCGCCTCGACGGCGCCGAGTTCCACCGCCCGCTTCCGCTTGGCCTCGTCCCGGCTGGTGGCGAAGACCCGCAGCCCCGCGGCCCTGCCGAGCACGATCGCGGCGGTCGCGACGCCACCGCCGGCGCCCTGGACGAGGACCGAGTCGCCGGGACGGACACCGGCGTTGGTGAAGAGCATGCGGTACGCCGTGAGCCAGGCCGTGGGCAGACAGGCGGCCTCCGCGAAGGAGAGTTCCTTGGGCTTGGGCAGGATGTTCCAGGTCGGGACGGCGACCTGCTCGGCGAAGGTGCCCTGGTAGCGCTCGGTGAGGATGGAGCGGGGTTCCTTCGGGCCGACGCCGTGCCCGCTCTGGCCGATCACGGAGTGCAGGACGACCTCGTTGCCGTCCTCGTCGACACCGGCGGCGTCGCACCCGAGGATCATCGGCAGCCGGTCCTCCGGGAGGCCGACGCCCCGAAGCGACCAGAGGTCGTGGTGGTTGAGGGAGGCGGCCCTGACATCGACGGTGCTCCAGCCGGGACGGGCCTCGGGGGCGGGTCGGTCCCCCAGCTCCAGTCCGGCGAACGGTTGGTCGCGGTCGATTCGGGATGCGTAGACGGCGAACATGGCGCTGACGATAGGCTCCGCCGGTTGCGCGGGGGAACAAGCGGGCGCTGTGACACACGCCCTCTTGCGTCTTTCAGCCCGTCCGGCGTTTGAGGACGAGGCCGCAGGCCGATGGGGGGTCTGGGGGCGCAGCCCCCAGGACGTGCACCCCCACCGGCCCGCACAATCGAACCGTCAGCGGCGGGCCACGCCCTCGGCCCGAGCAGCCGCAGCCACCGCCGACGTAACCGCCGGGGCAACCCGCTCGTCGAACGGCGACGGGATGACGTAGTCCGCGGCGAGGTCGTCCCCGACAACACCGGCCAACGCCTCCGCCGCCGCGATCTTCATGCCCTCCGTGATCCGAGACGCCCGCACCTGCAGCGCGCCGGCGAAGATGCCCGGGAACGCCAGCACGTTGTTGATCTGGTTCGGGAAGTCGGACCTACCCGTCGCCACGACCGCCGCGTACTTGTGCGCGACGTCGGGGTGCACCTCGGGGTCCGGGTTGGCCATGGCGAACACGAACGCGCCCTCGGCCATGGAGGCGACGGCCGCCTCCGGGACCGTACCGCCGCTGACGCCGATGAAGACGTCGGCGCCGGACAGGGCGTCCTCCAGGGAGCCCGTCAGGCCCGCCTTGTTGGTGAAGCCGGCCACGTCGCGCTTGACGGAGGTCAGGTCGTCGCGGTCGGCCGAGACGATGCCCTTGCGGTCCGCGACGGCGACCTCGCCGATGCCGGCCTCGACCAGCATCCTGGCGATGGCGACCCCGGCCGCGCCGGCGCCCGAGATGACGGCCCGCAGGTCCGCGATGGACCGCCCGCTCAGCCGCGCCGCGTTGCGCAGGGCGGCCAGCGTGACGACCGCCGTGCCGTGCTGGTCGTCGTGGAAGACCGGGATGTCGAGCCGTTCCTGGAGCTTGCGCTCGATCTCGAAGCACCGGGGCGCCGAGATGTCCTCCAGGTTCACGCCGCCGAAGGACGGGGCGAGGCGCACCACGGTCTCGACGATCTCGTCGACGCCGGTGCAGGCCAGCGCGATCGGCACCGCGTCCACGCCGCCGAACTGCTTGAACAGGATGGCCTTGCCCTCCATCACCGGGAGGGAGGCCTCCGGGCCGATGTCGCCGAGCCCGAGCACCGCCGTGCCGTCGGTGACCACGGCCACCACGGACGACTTCCACGTGTAGTCGTGGACCAGCTCCGGCTGCTCGGCGATCGCGGTGCACACGCGCGCGACGCCGGGCGTGTACGCCAGGGACAGGTCGTCCTTGTCACGGACCGGCACGGTGGCCTGCACGGCCATCTTGCCGCCACGGTGGAGCGCGAACGCCGGGTCGAAGGAATCGAGGGGCTCGGCCCCGCCGTCCTGGTCGGTATGTCCCGGCTTGTTGTCGCTGCGAGGATTGACGATCTCCGCTGCCACTTTGTTTTACCCCTTAAGTGTTCAATGGTTGAGGGTGGGCCACTTCTGGTGAGAAGTGGGCGGGACCGCGCATGCCCGCTCGATTGACTCGATTGATGCGTACGGGTCATACGCGACAGGCGCGTCGCACACGCGCCCGGAGCCCCGGATGAGGGGTGTAAAGCACCTTCTTACCGGACGTCCCGCGCCGAGGACGAGTCCATTCGGAGCAAGGTCACATCGCGAGCTGCGAAGGTCACGTCTTGGTGACAAGAATCGTCACGAAATAAGGGGACACGTCCTCGGCAAGCCCCTGACCGGCGCTAAAACAGTGATCAACGCCTCGGGACACCGGTCCGCATCCTGGGATGCGCCGAAGATCTTCCGGCCGGAACAGTGGATTCCCGCAGATGGTCCGGACATGTCGTACCGAACCGGTGCGGTTCGGGGGTCACCCGTTATCCGATTTTGACATGGCTGGCACCTTGAACGGCTCAGTCCGAATGGCAAGATGCCGTAATCACACAAGGTCGCGACACCCGAAGCTGTGTGTTCTCGTCGACCCAACGGCACTGTCGAGCTGTCGGCAAATCCACCCATCCGCCGGAGGAACCCAAGATGACCGCACGCTCCACCCTTCGTACCACCGCCGCGCACCACCGCCTGGCCGCAGTGGGTGCGATCGCGGTCGCAGGCACTCTGCTGCTCGCCGGTTGCGGCGACCAGACCAAGGACAAGGACTCCTCGGACAGCAGCGCGTCCGCCAGCTCGGCCCCGCTGGCCGACAAGCTCCCCCAGGCGATCCGCGACAAGGGGGTCGTCAAGGTCGGCTCCGACATCGCCTACGCCCCGGTCGAGTTCAAGGACGACTCCGGCAAGACGGTCGGCATCGACCCGGACCTCGCGGACGCCATGGGCAAGCAGCTCGGCGTGAAGTTCGAGTTCGAGAACGGCACCTTCGACACCCTGATCACGGGTCTGCGCTCCAAGCGCTACGACATCGCCATGTCCGCGATGACCGACACCAAGGACCGCCAGGACGGTGTCGACTCCGAGACCGGCAAGAAGGTCGGCGAGGGCGTCGACTTCGTCGACTACTTCACCGCCGGCGTCTCGATCTACACCAAGAAGGGCGACGACCAGGGCATCAAGACCTGGGCCGACCTGTGCGGCAAGAAGATCGCGGTGCAGCGCGGCACGGTCTCCGAGGACCTCGCCAAGGCCGAGGCCAAGAAGTGTCCGAGCGGCAAGAAGCTGGCGATCGAACCCTTCGACAACGACCAGCAGGCGCAGACCCGGGTCCGTTCGGGCGGCGCCCAGGCCGGCTCCTCCGACTTCCCGGTCACCGCGTACGCCGTGAAGACCTCCGGCGGCGGCAAGGACTTCGAGATCGTCGGCGAGCAGGTCGAGGCCGCCCCGTACGGCATCGCGGTCGCCAAGGACAGCACGCAGCTGCGGGACGCCCTGCAGGCCGCGCTCGACGCGATCATCAAGAACGGCGAGTACGACAAGATCATCAAGAAGTGGGGCGTCGCCGACGGCGCGGTCACGGCTGCCGCCGTCAACGGCGGCAAGTGACCGCGGCCCGCGGACACTGAGAGGCATCCCGAGTGACTGCTGACATCGACAAGACGACGGGGCCGCAGGACACTCCCCCGGCCGGACCGGAGGCCATCAAGGCCGTCCCGGTCCGGCACTACGGGCGGTACGTCTCCGCCGTCATCGCGATCGCCCTCCTGGTCGCGATCATCTACGCGTTCGGCCAGGGCAAGATCAACTGGAACGCCGTTCCGGACTACTTCTTCGACCACCGCATCATCAAGGGCGTCGGCCAGACGATGCTCCTGACGGTGCTGTCGATGGTGATCGGCATCGTCGGCGGCATCCTGCTCGCCGTCATGCGGCTGTCGAAGAACCCCGTGACCTCGTCCATCGCCTGGTTCTACATCTGGTTCTTCCGGGGCACCCCGGTCCTGGTCCAGCTGTTCGTCTGGTTCAACCTGGGTCTGGTCTTCGAGTACATCAACCTCGGCCCGATCTACAAGAACTACTGGTCGGACTTCATGACGCCGCTCCTGACGGCGCTGCTCGGCCTCGGCCTCAACGAGGCCGCGTACATGGCGGAGATCTGCCGGGCCGGTCTGCTCTCGGTCGACGAGGGCCAGACCGAGGCCTCGCACGCCCTGGGCATGAGCCACGGCAAGACCCTGCGCCGGATCGTCATCCCGCAGGCGATGCGCGTGATCGTGCCGCCCACGGGCAACGAGGTCATCAACATGCTGAAGACCACCTCGCTGGTCTCGGCGGTGCAGTTCTACGAACTCCTGCGCTATGCCCAGGACATCGGCCAGACCTCCGGCGCCCCGGTGGAGATGCTGTTCCTGGCCGCCGCCTGGTACCTGATCCTCACCTCGGTGCTGAGCGTGGGGCAGTACTACATCGAGCGGTACTACGCCCGCGGCTCCAGCCGCAGCCTGCCGGACACGCCGTTCCAGAAGATCAGGGCGAACATGCTCTCCCTCGCGAGCTGGAGGCGCTGACCGATGAGCGACAACAGGGCAATGGTCAAGGCCGAGGGCGTCCACAAGTCCTTCGGTCCCGTCGAGGTCCTCAAGGGCATCGACCTGGAGGTGAAGTCCGGCGAGGTCTTCTGCCTCATCGGCCCCTCCGGCTCCGGCAAGTCGACCTTCCTGCGGTGCATCAACCACCTGGAGAAGGTCAACGCCGGGCGGCTGTACGTCGACGGGGAGCTGGTCGGCTACCGCCAGAAGGGCGACAAGCTGTACGAGCTCAAGGACAGCGAGGTCGCGGTGAAGCGCCGGGACATCGGCATGGTCTTCCAGCGCTTCAACCTGTTCCCGCACATGACGGCGCTGGAGAACATCATCGAGGCGCCGATCCAGGTCAAGGGCGCGACCCGGGCCCAGGCCAGGGAACGCGCCCAGCAGCTCCTGGACCGGGTCGGCCTGGCCGACAAGGCCGGCACCTACCCCTCGCAGCTCTCCGGCGGCCAGCAGCAGCGCGTCGCCATCGCCCGGGCCCTGGCCATGGACCCGAAGCTGATGCTCTTCGACGAGCCCACCTCGGCCCTCGACCCGGAGCTGGTCGGTGACGTCCTCGACGTCATGCGCGACCTCGCCGAGTCCGGCATGACGATGATCGTCGTCACCCACGAGATGGGCTTCGCCCGCGAGGTCGGCGACAGCCTGGTCTTCATGGACGGCGGCGTGGTCGTCGAGTCCGGCAACCCGCGTGACGTCCTGACCAATCCGCAGCACGAGCGGACCCAGTCGTTCCTGTCCAAGGTGCTGTAGCGGGTGCCCTAGGCGGTACGACAGCGGAAAGGGGCGGTACGGAACCTCGTACCGCCCCTTTCCCGTGCGCTCAGGTCACTTCAGCGCGAGCAGCAGCGTGTCCGACGGTGAGCACCACACGGGACGCGCCTCCCCGAAGCCCTTCTCGCGCAGCACGCGTGCGTGCCACTGGGCGGAGGGCATGTCGCCGTCCGCGTGGGCGCCGTAGATCTCGAAGCGGCGGGCGGTGGGGGCGGCGAGGACGGGGTCCTCGGCGGCGCGCTGCCACCATTCGGCCCAGTCGAGGGCGCCGTCGCGCAGGGCCCGGTCCATCTGCCGGTGGCGCTGTCCGGATTCGGCCGCGTTGATCCGGGGCGTGGTCTCGTCGATCATGTGGTCGGCGTTCATGAAGACGCCGCCGTGGCGGACGAGTTCGGCGACCTGGCCGTAGAGGGCCGCGAGGGGGTCGGTGTGCAGCCAGTGCAGGGCAGTCGCCGTCAGGACTGCGTCGTAGGACTCGTAGGGCAGTCGCGAGGGCCAGTCCGGGTCCTTGAGATCGGCTTCTACGAAGGAGACCCGGTCGTCGCCCTCGAAGGTGCCGCGGGCGATGGCGAGCAGGGCCGGGTCTAGGTCGATGCCGGTGCTGACGGCCTTCGGGAAGCGGGCCAGCAGCCGGGCCGTGATGCTGCCGGTGCCGCAGGCGAGGTCGAGGACGCGGGGTTCGGGTCCCGCGAAGGCCTCGACCATGTCCAGCATGATCCGGAACCGCTCCTCGCGGTCCGGCATGTACCACTCCTGCTGCCGGTCCCAGCTCTCCTGCCAGGACTGCCAGTCGGTTCCGGTCGCAGTGGCCATGGAATCCCCTCTTCCCTTCAGCCGCGTAATACCCTGGATACACGACCGGCTGTTACCCGACCGCACCCACGACCATAGAGCGCCTCTGTAAGGACTACAAGTGGAACTGGCCTATTACTCGGATTACGCCGTACGTCTCGTCAACACCGAGGAGCCGGCCCGGGGGACGGACGGCCTGACCTCGGTCGAGGCCGTGCGGGAGCTGTTCGGCGCCAACCAGGAGTCGGCCCGCCGCACCACCGACGCCGACGTCACGCGCTTCCGTTCGGTCCGGGCCCGGCTGCGGGCGGTCTTCGAGGCGGCGGACGGCGGCGACGAGACGCTCGCGGTCAACCTGCTGAACTCGCTCCTGCTGGAGTTCCCGGTGAGCCCGCAGATCTCCGGACACAACTTCCGGGACGACGACGGGCGCCCGCTGTGGCACATGCACCTGGCGGACCACCCGTCCAACGCGACCGCCGGCTACGCGGCCATCGCGGCGATGGGCCTGGCCTTCCACCTCACCGAGTACGGCGTGGACCGGCTGGGCCTGTGCGAGGCGCCCCCCTGCCGCAACGCCTACCTGGACACCTCGACCAACCGCTCACGGCGCTACTGCTCGGACCGCTGCGCGACCCGTGCCAACGTGGCCGCCTACCGGGCCCGCAAGCGCCTGGAGGCCGACCGGCCGGACAGCACGGGCCGGGCCGCCGACAGCACCCAGCGGGCCACCGCGAGCGGCGAGCGCTGATCCGCCTTGGGCGGGCGGTAGCGGAACCGGACCTTGCCCAGCACCAGGTCCTCGGGGACGGCGCCGTAGTCGGTGCTGTCCCCGCCCGCGTACGAGTTGTCGCCGAGCACCCACCAGCCGCCGTCGCGGCGCTCCACCGCGCGCTTGACGACCAGCAGGTCCTGTTGGAACGGATGCCGCAGGACGACCACGTCACCGGGCCTGATCCTGGCCCCCCACCGCACCACGAGACGGTCCCCGTGCCGCAGTGTGGGCACCATCGACGGCCCGGTCACCTCGGCCACCCCGAAAGGCAGCAGCGCCCTTCCGCGCTCGATCTCCTGCGACAGCTCCGGCATCCCCGGCACCTCCCCGGTCGTTCATCCACCAGTCTCAGTCTGACCCTGGACTTTTGTCCTAAGCCCTAGGGGGCACCCGCGAAATCAAGCTTCCCAGGGAGTAATGTCCCACCTGAGAAGACGATCACGAGGAAGGAATGCTCCATGCTTTCCCGCCTGTTTGCCCCCAAGGTGAAGGTCAGCGCGCACTGCGACCTGCCCTGCGGTGTGTACGACCCGGCCCAGGCCCGCATCGAGGCGGAGTCGGTGAAGGCCGTGCAGGACAAGATGGCCGCCAACGACGACCCGCACTTCCAGGCGCGCGCCATCGTCATCAAGGAGCAGCGCGCCGAGCTCGCGAAGCACCACGTCTCGGTGCTCTGGAGCGACTACTTCAAGCCCCCGCACTTCGAGAAGTACCCGGAGCTGCACCAGCTGGTCAACGACACCCTGAAGGCCCTCTCGGCCGCCAAGGCGTCCACCGACCCGGCGACCGGCCAGAAGGCCCTCGACTACATCGCCCAGATCGACAAGATCTTCTGGGAGACCAAGAAGGCCTGACGGACTTCCCGTCCACAGACCGGCGATCGGTGCACCATCGCAGGTCAGCGGGCATCCCGAAGGGGCTCGACCGGATCCTCCGGTCGAGCCCCTTCGGCGTCCGGCACAGCTCTCGTCGACGGAGGAACACGCAAGGTGCGGATCTACATCACCGCGGACATGGAAGGCGTCACCGGCCTCGTGGACGCCGACGACGTCCAGCCCGGCGGCCGGGACTACGAGCGGGGCCGGCTGATGATGGCCGAGGACGTCAACGCCGCCGTGCGGGGTGCCGTCGCGGCCGGGGCCACCGAGGTCACCGTGAACGACGCGCACGGCCCCATGCGCAACCTCGTGCCCGAGGCGCTGCACCCGGCGGCCCGGCTCCTCCGCGGCAAGCCCAAGCAGATGCTGATGCTCGAAGGGCTCGGTCCCGAGCACGACGCGGTGATCTGCGTCGGGTACCACGCGCGGGCCGGCGAGCTCGGCGTACTGAGTCACAGCTTCATGGGGCACGAGATCGAGGACATGTGGCTGGACGGCCGCCCGGTGGGCGAGATCGGTCTGGCACAGGCCACCGCGGCGGCGCTCGGGGTGCCGGTGGTGGTGCTCACCGGTGACGACCGGGCCTGCGCGGAGATGACGGCGTGGGACGACTCCGTCACCACGGTGGCCGTGAAGTACGCGCGTGATCGCTTCGCCGCCGGTCTGCGTCCCTCGGACGAGGCACGGACGGCGATCGAGGAGGCCGTCGCCTCCCGGCTCGCCGCGCCTCTGCCGGCACCGTCGCCGACTCCGGAACCGGCCGCCCTCACCGTCCGCTGGCAGTCGGCCTCGGTGGCCTCGACCCTGCTGGGGATTCCCGGGGTCACCTCGACGGACGCCCGAACCGTACAGGCCCGGGGCGCGCTGCCCGGCCTGTACCGGCTCTTCGGCGTGTGGATGCGGGTGGCGGCCTCGCTCACCAACCAGCAGCCGTACTGCTGACCGGCTGACCGGCTGACCGGCCACAAGGTCCTCAGGCGGGTTCGACGGGTTCGTGGTCGTCCTCGCCCGCCTCCAGGAGTCCCGCCGCCTCGCCCACGATGCGTGGGTCCGGGCTGCCGACGACCTCCTCGTCCTTGCCGTGGTAGTCGAAGCGGGCCAGCACGCTGCGCATGGCCTCGACGCGGGCGCGCTTCTTGTCGTTGCTCTTCACCACCGTCCAGGGTGCGTGTTCCGTGTCGGTCTCGCGGAACATGGCGACCTTGGCGGCGGTGTAGTCCTCCCACAGGTCCAGGGACGCGAGGTCCATGGGGCTGAGCTTCCACTGCCGTACGGGGTCGACCTGGCGGATGGTGAAGCGGGTGCGCTGTTCGCCCTGCGAGACCGAGAACCAGAACTTGAGCAGGTCCACGCCGTCGTCCGCGAGCATCCGCTCGAACAGCGGGGCCTGGCGCATGAAGCGCCGGTACTCGTCGTCCGAGCAGAAGCCCATGACCCGCTCGACGCCGGCCCGGTTGTACCAGGAGCGGTCGAAGAGCACTATCTCGCCGGCGGTGGGGAGGTGCTGGACGTAGCGCTGGAAGTACCACTGGCCGCTCTCGCGTTCCGTGGGCTTCTCCAGGGCCACCACCCGCGCCCCGCGCGGGTTGAGGTGCTCCGTGAACCGCTTGATGGTGCCGCCCTTGCCGGCCGCGTCCCGTCCCTCGAAGACGATGACGAGCCTGCGCCCGGTCTCCTTGATCCAGCTCTGCAGCTTCAGCAGTTCGATCTGCTGGAGCCGCTTGTGCCAGTCGTACTCCTTGCGCTCCATGCGCTCCGGGTACGGGTAGTTCTCCCGCCAGGTGTCGACCGGGCTCCCGTCGGGCCGGATGAGCACGGGCTCGTCGGGGTCGCTGTAGTCGACCTTCAGGTCGGACAGCAGGGGTGTCGTCGTCATCCCGTCCTCCTCCTCGCGCTCAGTGGAACTGCGGAACGATCAGATAGATTCCGTACGCCACCACGGCCGCGCAGGCCAGGAAGCAGAGCCCGGCCTGGGCGGCGCCGACGGCCGACGTGCCCCCGCCATCCTCGCGCGCTCCCTCGGAACGGGCGAGACCCAGTACGCCGAGGGCGAAGACGACGACCACGGCCACCGTGACGCCGATGCTCACCGCGGCGACCTCGCCGAGTGCGTTCCAGTCCAGATGCATGTCGAGTCTCCCTGGCTCAGGCGGCGGTGCCGACGTGGGTCGGTGCCGGGGTGCGGACGGCGACCTCGTGGTGGTCGTTGACGTTGTCGGCGTGCACCGGGTTGCGGCGCGAGAGGACGACGATGCCGGCGGCGACCGCGGCGCCGACCAGCGCGACGACGACCGTGCCGAAGTTGCCCCCGTGCTTGACCGCGGCGGCCGAGATGCCGCCGACCAGGGCCGCGCACGGCAGCGTGATCAGCCAGGCGGCGGCCATCCGGCCCGCGACGCCCCAGCGGACCTCCGCCAGACGCCGGCCCAGGCCCGCGCCGAGGATGCTGCCGGAGGCGACCTGCGTGGTCGACAGGGCGAAGCCGAGGTGGGCCGAGGTGAGGATGACGGTCGTGGAGGCCGTCTCCGCGGCGAAGCCCTGCGGGGACTGGATCTCGGTGAGGCCCTTGCCCATGGTGCGGATGATGCGCCAGCCGCCGAGGTAGGTGCCGAGGCCGATGGCGAGACCGGCGCAGGCGATGACCCACACCGGCGGGCCGGCGTCGTGGCCGAGGGCGCCCGCGGAGATCAGGGTCAGGGTGATGACGCCCATGGTCTTCTGGGCGTCGTTGGTGCCGTGGGCCAGCGAGACCAGCGAGGCCGAGGCGATCTGGCCGAGCCGGAAGCCCTTGGTCACCGACTTCTTGCGGCCCCGGGCGGTGAGCTTGTAGGCGAGGAAGGTGGCGATCAGGGCCGCGACGCCCGCCACGATCGGCGAGGCGACCGCGGGGATCAGGATCTTCTCGACCACCTTGTCGAAGTGGACGCCGTTGGACCCCGCGCCCACCCACACCGCGCCGATCAGGCCACCGAAGAGCGCGTGCGAGGAACTGGACGGCAGCCCGACCAGCCAGGTCATCAGGTTCCACAGGATCGCGCCGATGAGCCCTGCGAAGATCATCCCCGGTGTGACCAGGGTGTCGTCCACGATGCCGCCGGAGATCGTCTTGGCGACCTCCGTGGACAGGAAGGCGCCGACGATGTTGAGCACACCGCTGATGAGCACGGCGGTTTTCGGCTTGAGGGCACCGGTGGCGATGGACGTGGCCATCGCGTTCGCGGTGTCGTGGAATCCGTTGGTGAAGTCGAAGGCCAGGGCCGTGACGATGACGACGGCCACGAGGAACGTGATGTGGTCCATTCCTTCATGGGAACAAGCGCTTCCGTACAGCAGGCGAACTCAAGGCAAAGGGCGCTTCAGGACCAAGCACCCGCGCGGTGAGGATCGTGCAATGCTGACGTGGTGAACCTCGACGATCTGGTGCGGCTGCGGCAGGCCCGCGACCGGATGGACCGCGAGTACGCCGAGCCCCTCGACGTCCCGGCCCTCGCACGCACCGCACTGATGTCACCGGGCCACTTCCAGCGCAGCTTCCGCGCGGCCTTCGGCGAGACGCCGTACAGCTACCTCATGACCCGCCGCATCGAGCGCGCCAAGGCCCTGCTGCGGCGGGGCGACCTGAGCGTGACGGAGGTCTGCGTCGCGGTCGGCTGTACGTCGCTGGGCTCCTTCAGCTCCCGCTTCACGGAGCTGGTCGGCGAGACGCCGAGCGCCTACCGGGCCCGCTCGCACGAGGACAGCGCACTGATCCCGCCGTGCGTCGCCCGGACCTACACCCGCCCGAAAAAGACGTACCGCCTCTGAATCGGCCCCATGGCTAGATTGGTCCCATGGATGCCATGGACCTGAAGCTGCACCAGTGTTTCATCGCCGTCGACGACCACGACAAGGCGATCGCCTTCTACCGTGACGTGCTGGGCCTGGAGGTCCGCAACGACGTCGGGTTCGAGGGGATGCGGTGGGTGACCGTCGGGTCGCCGCTGCAGCCGGACGTGTCGATCGTCCTGGAGCCGCCGGCCGCCAGCCCCGACTTCTCGCCCGCCGACCGCGAGGCGATGGCGCAGTTGCTGGCCAAGGGTGTGCTGCGCGGGGTCATCTTCACCACCGAGAGCTGCGACGCCCTGTACGCCAAGGTCGAGGAGTCCGGCGCCGACGTGCTCCAGGAGCCGATGGACCAGCCGTACGGGGTGCGGGACTGCGCGTTCCGGGACCCGGCGGGCAATGTGCTGCGGTTCATGGAGCGGGCCGCGTGAACCAACCGGTTCTGTGGACCCACGCCTTCATCGACCGCCCCCTCACGCACTTCAGCCGCGCCTGCGAGTTCTGGACGGCGGTCACGGACACCCGGTTGTCCGAACTGCGGGGTGAGCGGCAGGAGTTCGTGACCCTGATCTCGGAGGACGCCGATGCCGTGCTGAAGGTCCAAGGGGTCGTCTCGGGCGAGGGTGGTGCGCATCTCGACTTCGCCGTCGAGGACGTACCGGCGCTCGTGGACGCGGCGCTGAAACTGGGGGCGGAGCTGGTCACCGACCACGCGCGGTGGGCAGTCCTTCGCTCGCCCGCCGGCCAACTGTTCTGTGCCGGCCCCTGGGAGCACGGCGAGTCCGTACGGCCGCCCGTCGTGCGCGGCAGCCGGTTGGACCAGGTGTGCCTGGACCTTCCGCCGTCCGTCTACGAGGCCGAAATCGCCTTCTGGAGCGCCCTGTTGACGGACTGGCAGTCACTGCCCGGCTCGCGGCCCGAGTTCCACGTCCTCAAGCCGCCGCCCGGCCTGCCGATCCGCATCCTCCTCCAACGCCTCGACGAGGAACGGCCGGCCTCCGCCCATCTGGACCTGGCCTGCGCCGACATCGACGCCACCCAGGCCGAACACGAGCACCTCGGCGCCGAGTTGGTGGCCCGCGCCCCTCATTGGACGGTGCTGCGCGACCCGACGGGCGGCCTGTACTGCCTGACCGGCCGGGACCCGGAGACGGGCGGACTGCCGAGCGGGGTCGCTACGGCCGGGTCCTGATGAAGCACAGGACGTCCTCCCCGTCCGCGGCTGCCGTGGCCTGCGGGCACAGGCTCTCCCAGCCCTCCGGAAGCGATGGACTGGGGCTGCTCTCCTCCGGCCCGACCTGCGAAGCCGACTGCGCCGCGTCCCGCAGCAACAGCGTCAGCCCGCCCCCGAGGACCACGGCGACCGCCCACACCAGCAGCACCCGCCGCCACACCCGACGGCGCGGTAAGCCGATCACACCCACGGCTCCACATCGACGACCGCGGCCACCGGGATCGGCCCGTACACGTGCGGGAACTCCTCGCCGCCGGGCTGCGCCGACTCGTACTTCACCGCTACGCCGAGCAGATCGGGGTCGATGACCAGGACCACCAGGTCGTCCAGGCCCGCGAAGAACGCGGCGGCGGTGCGCGGGAGTTGGGCGCGGGTCGAGCAGTGCACGAAGCCCTCCTCCTGGAGGGTCCGGCCACGCGTCGAGATCTCGTACGTGCCCTTCGCGCGGGCGGCGTCCCAGAGGGCGCGTTCGGTCAGGTGCAGGATGGGCTCGGGCATGGGATCACGGTACGGGTCGGCCTCGGCCGCGACACGTCAGGGTCACGGCCCGAGCCGCGCCGCCCGCGCCCGCAGATAGCGCTGCTCGGGCAGGCTCAGGGTCTGCCCGGCCGCCGACTCATAGGCGGCGCGGGCCTTCTCGTACGCGCCCGCCCGCTCCAGGAGATGTCCGCGCACCGCGTCCGGACGGTGGCCCAACTCCCCTTCCAGGACGTCGATTTCGGCGAGCCCGGCGTGCGGGCCGTCGACCATGGCGACCGCGACGGCACGGTTGAGGCGCTCGACGGGTCCGGGGACCAGGCGGACCAGCACCTCGTACAGGCCGAGGATCTGGTGCCAGTCGGTGGCCGCCGCGTCCGGCGCCTCGTCGTGCAGGGCCGCGACGGCCGCGCGCACCTGGTAGGGCCCGGCCTGCCCCCGGGCCAGCGCGCGCGTCACCAGGGCGACGCCCTCCTCGATGGCGGCCTTGTCCCAGCGGTCGCGGTCCTGTTCGTCGAGCGGCACGAGTTCGCCGTGCGGGCCGGTGCGGGCCTCGCGGCGGGCGTCGGTGAGCAGCATCAGGGCGAGCAGCCCGGCCACCTCGCCGTCCTCGGGCAGCAGCCGCTGCACGGTACGGGTCAGCCGGATCGCCTCGCCGGACAGCTCCCGGCGCTGCAGGCTCGTACCGGAAGTCGCCGTATACCCCTCGTTGAAGATCAGGTAGAGGGTGTGCAGGACGGCGGGCAGCCGGTGCTGCCAGCTGTCCGGGCGGCCGAAGCGCACGCCCCGCACCTTCGCCTTGGCCCGGCTGATGCGCTGGGCCATCGTCGGCTCGGGGACCAGGTAGGCACGGGCGATCTCCGCGGTGGTCAGGCCGCCGACCGCGCGCAGGGTGAGCGCGATCTGGGCGGGCGGGGGCAGGTCGGGGTGGCAGCACAGGAAGAGCAGCGAGAGGGTGTCGTCCTCGCGCGGGGCCCGGTCCTCGGCGGTGATCGGCGCGCGCGCTTCGAGGGCCACCGCCCGCTCCTCGCGCGCCCGGCGGGCCTCGTCGGCGCGCAGCACGTCCGTCAGCCGCCGCGAGGCGACCTTGATCAGCCAGCCGCGCGGGTTGTCCGGAACGCCCGCCGACGGCCACTGCCCGGCCGCCGCGAGCAAAGCCTCCTGTACGGCGTCCTCGGCCGCGTCGAAATGGCCGTACCGGCGCACGAGCGCGCCGAGGACCTGCGGCGCGTGTGGGCGCAGCAGGTCCTCGATGCCGGTGGTGTCCCGCATACGGCTCAGACGTCCCCGGATCCGTCCTGGATGGGCCGGATGACCACCGCGCGCGTGGCGGCGTCCGCGGGCTGCGGGCAACGGGTGACGCGCTCGGCGATCTCCGTGACGCGCTCCAGGCTCGCGCAGTCCAGGACCCAGTAGCCGGCCATCAGCTCCTTGGTCTCGCTGTACGGCCCGTCGGTGATCACGGCCTTGCCGTCCTCGCCCTGCGCGACCAGCCGGGTCTTCGCCGGCTCGGTCAGCCCCTGTGCGTCGATGAGCTCGCCCGACTCGGACAGGTCGTCGTTGATGGCGCCCATGTAGGCGAACATCGCCTGCATCTCCGCCTCGCTCCAGGCCGGGGACCCCGGGGTGGGCTTGCCCTGCATGCCGTCGTAGTCCGCCTGCGTGCCCTGCACCATGACCAGGTACTTCATGAGTCCGCTCCTTCGGCTGGTGCCGCCCGGGGTGGGCAGCTTCTCACTGGGGACGTCGGAGCCGGATCCGGGTTCTCGACAGGGGCGGGGGATTTTTTTCGCGGAGTTTTTTCCGCGGGGTTCAGGAACGTCCCGCGCGCGGGTCAGGGACTGCCCGCGGGGGACTTCCCGGGCTCCCCGCCCGGTGCGGCATCCCCTCCGACGTACGTCTCGCACTTCGGGTTCTTGCACGGTCCCGCCACCCATCGCGGGACCCATGCGCCCAGCGTCTTGTGGCGCCGGACGACCGTCTCCACAGGCTGTCCGCAAGCCGGACAGACGTGCTCTGAGCTGTCCATGCCCTCAGCGTAGGACGGTCAGCGCTTGCGTGCGTACGTGCGGACGAGGACGCCGTTGGTGAAGACGCGTACGGACTCCAGGGCGAAGTCGGTCACGGAGAAGCCGGCGCCGAACATCGGCATGCCGGAGCCGTACACCTGCGGGTAGGTCTTGATGACCAACTCGTCGATCTCGCCGAGCAGTTCGCCGGCCAGCCGGGAGCCGCCGCACAGGTAGACGCCGAGCTCGCCGTCCTCCGCCTTGAGCGCGCGGACCCGGTCGACCAGGTCCTCCGCGATGATCTCGACGTCCGGGTCGGGCGACTCCGTCAGAGTGCGCGAGGCCACGTACTGGCGCAGGTGGGCGTACGGGCTGGTGACGCCCTCCTTCAGCGCGATGTCGTAGCTGGCCCGGCCCTGGACGATCGTGTCGAACCGCTTGTTCGGCAGGTCGTCGAGGCCGAGCGGCCGGCGGCCGTGGGTGGGGAGGGTCTCGGGGTACTCCGCCTTGAGGAAGCCGAAGAACTCCTCGTCGACGAAGGCGAGCATGGACGAGGCGTCGCCCTCCGGGTCGCCGATGAAGCCGTCGATGGAGCAGGCGATGAAGTAGGTGAGCTTTCGCAAGCTGTGCTCTTTCCGTAGGCTGCGGGGGCCGTGTGAACCACTCCAGTTGTAGTACTTCACCTGTAGTGGTCGCAAGGGCGTTTCCGGGTGAACCCCGGAACCGGGTCAAGCAGGAGAGGGGATTCCGCATGGCGGGCAACCCACAGCGCAGGGCGGCTCTCGTCGACGCCGGGGTCGAGGTGCTGGCGCGCGAGGGGGCGCGGGGGCTGACGTTCCGCGCGGTGGACGCCGAGGCGGGGGTGCCGGCGGGCACGGCCTCCAACTACTTCACCGGCCGCGACGAACTGCTCCGCCAGATCGACGCCCGGCTGCACCTGCGGCTGGCCCCCGACCCCGAGGTGCTCGGCGAGCTGATGAAGGCGCCGAAGGACCGCGCCCTGGTCGCCGCCCTCATGCGGGACATCATGGCGCGGGCGACCGGCGACCGCACGGGCTACCTCGCCCTCCTGGAGATGCGCCTCGAAGCCACCCGGCGCCCCGAACTGCGCGCCTCCTACACCGAGTCGGTCCGCGCCGACCTGGAGGAGGGCATGACCTTCCACCGCGAGGCGGGCCTGCCGGGCGGCGACGAGACGGTCGCCGTGCTCTATCTCGCCATGCTCGGCCTGATCGTGGAGCACCTGACCCTGCCGGGCGTCCTGGACGGCGTACTGCCCGGGGTGGGTGTGCCGGAGGGGCTGGTGGAGCGGATCGTGGCGACGGTGGTGCCGGAGTAGAGCCCGAGCCCAGCCGGAGTGGCGGCTACTCGGCCGCGGGTTCGCGCCACATCGGCCACATCTGCGGGCCGTCGGGCAGGTCGAGGGGGCGGTCGACGAGCGCGAAGCCGAGTCGCTCGTACAGGGCGCGGCTGCGGGCGCTGCTCGCCTCCAGATACGCGTGCAGGCCCTCGCGGTCGCAGCGGTCGAGTACGTGACCGATGAGCGCGGCGCCGAGGCCCTCGCCCTGGCGCCCCGGCGCGACGCCGATCATCCAGAGGTACTCGTGGGCGCGGTCGGCGGGGTGGATGTCCTGCGTGAGCCGGCCGATCAGCTCGACGCGCTCGTTCTCCGGGTCGACGGCGGCACGGAGTTGGACGGGACCGTCGTCGTCGCCTTCGGCGTCGGTGTGCTCCCCCGCGGGCACCGACAGCCACAGCGCGCACGCGGCGCCGTCCTCGGCGATGTCGATCCGGCCCTCGGCGAACACGATGTCGGTGAAGGCCGCCATCAACCGGTGATGGGTCGTACGGCGGTACTCCTCGCCGGGGAAGACCCAGTTGCTGACCGGATCCTCCTGGAAGGCCTCGTCCAGCAGCCGCACCACCAGCTCCCGGTCGCCCTCGCCCGCCGTCCGGATCGCCACGCCCATGGATCGCCCACCCCTCGTCTCAGCGGACCCGGCCGGTCCAACCGGCCTTGGTCATACGGGGGTTGACCCTATCGAGTGCGTGTGCGAGAGCGGGAGGGTGTGGGCGGGGTGTGCGTACAAGGGCGGGCCCCGCACACCGTGGGGATGTGCGGGACCCGCCCGAACCGGAGCCGACGCCGACCGGGCGGGGTCAGGAGCCGCACGGTCGGTCGGTCTGGCTCCGGGGTCCTGATACCTGCCCAATACCTGGCCCTGTTACGTGCCTCGCGGCTGCTCCTGCTCGCGCCTTTCGGCTCAGGTGCTGCGCCGCGTCACGAACTCCGCCAGGGCCAGCAGGCCGCCCGCCGCCTCCGGGTCGGCGACCGCGCGGGTCAGTTCGTCCATCGCGCGGGCCATCCGGTCGGCCGCCTGGACCTGCGCCCAGTCACGTCCGCCGGCCCGCTCCACGGCCAGCACCGTCCGCTCCAGATCCTCCTTGGCGTAAGGGAGTTCGTACAGTTCGGCCAACTCGGTCGCCGCCGGGGTGCCCGAGGTGAGCGCCGCGACGACGGGCAGGGACTTCTTGCGGACGGCCAGATCCGCCCCGGCCGGCTTGCCGGTGCGCTTCGGGTCGCCCCATATGCCGATGACGTCGTCGATCAGCTGGAAGGCGAGCCCGGCCTGCCGGCCGAACGCGTCCAGCGCCTCGACGTCCTCGTCCGACGCCCCCGCGTACAGCGCGCCCAAGGCGCACGCGCACCCCAGCAGGGCGCCCGTCTTGGCCTCGGCCATGGTCAGCACCTCGTCGAGGGTGACCTCGCCGGGGTGCCGCCGCTCCAACGCCGTGTCCGCGTGCTGTCCCGCGCACAACTCGACGACACAGGACGCGAGTCGGGCGGCGGCCGCCGAGGACGCCGGGTGCGGGTCCTCGGCGAGCAGCCCCAGGGCCAGCGCCTGCAGAGCGTCCCCGGCGAGGATCGCGTCGGCGTCGCCGAACACCGTCCACGCGGTGGGCCGGTGCCGGCGCGTGGTGTCGCGGTCCATCACGTCGTCGTGCAGCAGCGTGAAGTTGTGCACCAACTCCACTGCCGCGGCTGCCCGTAGAGCCGTTGCCCGCGCCCTCGGTCCGCCGAGTGCGGCGGCCGCGGTGAGGACGAGCGCGGGGCGTATCGCCTTGCCCGCGCTGCCCGCCGCCGGTGTGCCGTCCGCGTGTTCCCAGCCGAAGTGGTAGAGCGCGATCCGACGCATGGAGCCGGGCAACGAGTCGATGGCGGCGCGCAGTTCGGGGTCGACGGACGCCCGGGTGCGCTCCAGGATCACCGCCGCCTCGTGCCCGTCGAGCGGCGGCGCCCCGGCGGACGGCTGCTCCGCCGCCGCCTGGTCCGCCGTCGTGAACTCGGCCATGGGATCTCCCTCGGTCAGTCCGCGGACGGTGGCGCTTCCGCTGCCGCTGGGCGCGTACGACCGAGATCTACCCTCTCCGACCGGCGGAGACACGGCTCGGAGGTGCAGAAACGTCACCTCCACCGGCCGATCTCGACGTTCTCCAGAACGCCGAGCGCGTCCGGCACCAGGACCGCGGCCGAGTAGTACGCCGTCACCAGGTAGTTGATGATCGCCTGCTCGTTGATGCCCATGAAGCGCACGGACAGGCTCGGCTCGATCTCGTCCGGGATGCCCGCCTGCTGCAGACCGATCACGCCCTGTTCGGCCTCGCCGGTGCGCATCGCGATGATCGAGGTCGTACGGGCCTCGCTGACCGGGATCTTGTTGCACGGGTAGATCGGCACACCGCGCCAGGTCGGGATGCGGTTTCCGGCCACCTCGATGGTCTCCGGGACCAGTCCGCGCTTGTTCAGCTCGCGGCCGAACGCGGAGATCGCGCGCGGGTGGGCGAGCAGCAGCTTGGTGCCGCGGCGCCGGGTGAGCAGCTCGTCCAGGTCGTCGGGGCCGGGCACGCCGTCGTGCGGCTGGAGCCGCTGGTCGTACTCGCAGTTGTTGAGCAGCCCGAACTCGCGGTTGTTGACCAGCTCGTGCTCCTGGCGCTCCTTCAGGGCCTCGACCGTCAGCCGCAACTGCTGCTCGGTCTGGTTCATCGGCTGGTTGTAGAGGTCGGCCACGCGCGAGTGGATGCGCAGGACGGTCTGCGCGATGCTCAGTTCGTACTCGCGCGGCCGGGCGTCGTAGTCGACGAAGGTGTGCGGGATGTCCGGCTCGCCGGAGTGGCCGGCCGCGAGGTCGACCTCCTTCTCGCCGAACTTGTTGGTGCGCTGCTCCGGGATCGCGCGCGCGTGCTGGAGGTGCTCACGCAGGGAGTCCGAGCGCTCGGCGACCATCTCGACGTCCGAGCGGGTCAGGGTCAGCACCGTGCAGGCGGTGACCGCGCGGGCCGTGCACTCCCAGATGGCGTCCGGACCCAGCAGCGCCGCCTCACCGAAGTAGGCGCCGTCGGCGAGCACACCGAGGACCGCGTCGTCGCCGTAAGGGCCCTGGCCGATCTTCTCGACCCTGCCGTGTGCCAACAGGTAGACCTCGTCGGTCGGGCTGCCGAACTCGGCGATCACCTCGCCCGCCGCGACCTCCCGCTGCCGGCAGCGCTGGGCGAGTTCGGCGAGCACCTCCTCGTCCTCGTAGGAGCGCAGTACCGGCAGTTCGCCCAACTCCGCGGGAATGACCTCGACCCGGTCACCGGTCTTCACGAATGTGACACGCCCGTCCCCCACGGCGTAACTCAGTCGCCGGTTCACCCGGTACGTACCGCCTTGGACGTTCACCCACGGCAGCGTGCGCAGCAGCCAGCGCGAGCTGATCTCCTGCATCTGCGGCGCGGACTTGGTCGTGGTGGCCAGGTTCCGCGCGGCAGCCGTGCCGAGACTCTGCTGCGGCTTGCCCTGCTCCGTACGGACCTCTTCGCCTACCGACATATGAGAATTGCCCTCCCGGTCTGCACCGGCGCCGATCAGCACCGGAGCATCGATGTGCACGGGCAACCCTTCCATCACAGAGCGTGCCGGTGCTATTACACGAAAGAGCGGGAATGGATCACCAGGGGCTGGGCAGAGGCGGACGCTTTGTCGAGCCGCCTCGAACACCGGACGAGCGGAGATCGCGTCGTGCCCCGGACAATGGTCCGGTGACCGGCCCCGACCTCACCGCTCTGCACCCCCGGCTGCCCTCCCCCTTGCAGGAGCCGGCCGACGAGCGGTTCGCGCGTCACGGTGTCCGTCTCCTCCTCAAACGGGACGACCTGATCCACCCGGAGCTGATCGGCAACAAGTGGCGCAAACTCGCCCCGAATCTCACCGCCGCGGCCGGCCGCACCGTCGTCACCTTCGGCGGCGCGTACTCCAACCACCTCCGAGCGACGGCCGCCGCGGGCCGCCTGCTGGGCCTGCGGACGATCGGCGTGGTCCGCGGCCAGGAACTGTCCGACCGCCCCCTCAACCCCTCGCTCGCCCGCTGCACGGCCGACGGCATGCGACTGCACTTCGTCGACAGATCGACGTACCGCCACAAGACCGAACCCGACACCCTCGCGCGCGTGCTGCACGAGGCCGGCGCGTCGAACGCCTACGTCATCCCGGAGGGCGGCAGCAACGCCGAGGCAGTACGCGGCTGCCGGGCCCTGGGCGAGGAGCTACGGGGCCACGCGGACGTCATCGCCCTCCCCTGCGGCACCGGCGGCACCCTGGCGGGCCTGGCGGCCGGCCTCGCCCCCGGCCAACGCGCCCTGGGCATCCCGGTCCTCAAAGGCGGCTTCCTGGGCGCCGACATACGGTCCCTGCAACACGCGGCCTTCGGCGGCCCCCGCGGCGACTGGACCCTCGACGACCGCTTCCACTTCGGCGGCTACGCCCGCACTTCCCCCGAACTCGATGCCTTCGCGCGGGACTTCGAGGAGCGGCACGGGGTGGCTGTCGAGCGGGTGTATGTCGCCAAGTTGCTGTACGGACTTGTCACCCTCGCCGGGGAAGGCGCGTTCCCGCGCGGGGCGACGGTGGCGGCGGTCGTCACCGGGCGGCCCTTTCCCTCGGCCGTGCCCGCCTAGGCCGCCTCCCGATAAGCCGCCGCCTCCTCAAGGTCCAGCCGCCGCAGCAACGTCCGCAGCATCTCGTCGTCGATGTAGCGGCCGTCGCGCAGTCTCACGAACATCGCGCGTTCGGCGCTGATCATCTCGCGGGACAGGCGGCGGTAGGTGTCGTCGACGGATTCGCCGGTGGTGGGGTTGACCTGGCCGAGGCGTTCCCAGACCGCGTTGCGGCGGCGCTCCAGGACGTCGCGGAGGCGGTCCGCGAGGGGCGGCGGGAGGGCGTTGCTCCCGTCGGCGAGGAGTTCGTTCAGGCGCTGTTCGGCGACGCGCGAGGCCTGCGCCTGGGCGTTGGCCTCGGCGAGGGTCTGGGCCTGGACGTCGCGGCCGGGGAGCTTCAGGAGGCGGATCAGCGGAGGCAGGGTGACGCCCTGGAAGACGAGGGTGCCGATGACCGTCGTGAAGGTCAGGAAGAGGATCAGGTTGCGGCCGGGGAAGGGCTCGCCGTTGTGCATGTGCTCCGGGATCGAGAAGGCGATCGCGAGTGAGACCACGCCCCGCATGCCGGCCCAGCCGATGACGAACGGCGCCTTCCAGGTGGGGTTCTCCTCGCGTCCGCGGATTCTGGCCGAGAAGATCCGGGGCAGGAAGGTCGCCGGGTAGACCCAGATGAAGCGGGAGGCGACGACCACGAGGAAGACGGCGATCGCGTACCAGGCGGCCCGGCCACCCTCGTAGGCGCCAAGGCCCTTGAGGACGACGGGCAGTTGCAGTCCGATCAGGGCGAACACCGCTGATTCCAGGACGAATGCCACCATCTTCCAGACGGCCTCCTCCTGGAGGCGGGTCGCGAAGTCGACCTCCCAGGAGCGGTGTCCGAGATAGAGGGCCACGACGACGACCGCCAGGACACCGGAGGCGTGCACCTGCTCGGCGGCGGCGTAGGCGACGAACGGGATCAGCAGGGAGAGCGTGTTCTGGAGCAGCGCCTCCTTGAGGTGGGTGCGCAGCCAGTGGATCGGCACCATGAGGATCAGGCCGATTCCGACACCGCCGACCGCGGCCAGCAGGAACTCGCCGATCCCGCCGGCCCAGGTCGCGCCCTCGCCGACCGCGGCGGCGACCGCGACCCGGTAGGCGGTGATCGCGGTGGCGTCGTTCACCAGGGACTCGCCCTGCAGGATCGTGGTGACCCGGGAGGGCAGTCCGACCCGGCGCGCGACCGCCGTGGCCGCGACCGCGTCCGGCGGGGCCACCACCGCGCCCAGCACCAGCGCCGCGGTCAGCGGCAGCCCCGGCACGATCTGGTAGGCGGCCCAGCCGACCACCACGGTCGCGAAGAGCACGTACCCGACCGACAGCAGCGCGACCGGCCGCAGTTGGGCGCGCAGGTCGAGGTAGGAGCTGTCGGTGGCCGAGGTGTAGAGCAGCGGCGGGAGTACGAGCGGCAGTACTACGTCAGGATCGAGGGTGTACCCCGGCACTCCCGGGACGTAGGAGACCACCAGCCCGGCCGCGACCAGCAGCAGCGGCGCCGGCACCGGTGTGCGCCGCGCCGCAGCGGCCACCGCGGCGCTGCCCGCCACCAGCAACAGCAGTGGCATCACGTCCATCGTCCTCGCCCGCCCTCTGGTTTTCCGCGCGGTCATCCGCACAGCCGTCGTAATCTGGCAATCATGAAACAGTGCACGCATGCCGACGCGCTGCCGCACCCGCAACCCGGACCGCTCAATGAGACCTGCCCCGAGTGCCTACGGGACGGTACGCACCCGGTCCAGCTTCGGCTGTGCCTCACCTGCGGCCATGTCGGCTGCTGCGACTCGTCTCCGGGACGGCACGCGACAGAGCACCACAAGGATTCCGGTCATCCGATCATGCGGACCTTCGAACCCGGTGAGAACTGGCGTTGGTGCTTCGTGGACCATGTCCTCGTGTGACTCGGCACGACTCCGCTTCACCGACGGTTCGACGGTCTGACGTCTGGGTACGTCAACCCGGCGCGCGCTCTTCCCAATTGGGCCCGCCGACCCCCTAGCCACGGAGCGTATCCGAAGGTTTACTATGAGTGACAGCAAGGGGTTGGGGTCCTGGGGACAGGAAAGTTCAGAGCGCGATAGCGTCACCGCTGAAGCACACGTCGCGTTACCCCGGGGGGCGACCCTCGGCCCTGAAATGCTTGTACCACCTTGGAGGTGAGGGTGTCCCAGATCGCAGGCGAGCCCGCGACCCAGGACTTCGTGGAAGTCCGGCTGCCGGCTGCGGGTGCCTACCTGTCGGTGCTGCGTACGGCCACGGCCGGCCTCGCGGCCCGTTTGGACTTCACCCTCGACGAGATCGAGGACCTGCGCATCGCCGTGGACGAGGCCTGCGCGATCCTGCTCCAGCAGGCCGTGCCCGGCTCGGTGCTCAGTTGTGTCTTCCGGCTTGTCGACGACTCGTTGGAGGTGACCGTCTCGGCGCCGACCACGGACGGTCACGCCCCGGCGCGGGACACCTTCGCCTGGACCGTCCTGTCCGCCCTGGCAGGCAAGGTCTCCTCCGCCGTGGACGACGACAAAACCGTTTCGATCAGCCTCTACAAACAGCGCGGCGCGGGACCCGGGCCGGCGTGAGGACAGGGGACGGGCCGGTGCGTGACGAAGAGCGCGGCACACGGGAGCTGCCGGCCGAGGGCACAGGCGGGTCCCGACGCATTGGTGACGGCATCGACGGTATGGCCGGCATCCCCGAGCAGGCCCGGCCGCATCCGGAGGAGGACTCCTCGGAGACCGTCCTCCCGGACGACGGGCTGCGGGATCGGGAAGTTGCCGCGCAGAGCGCGCCCGTGGACGGACGGATCGGGATCCCCCCGCTCCGTCCGGCGGCCGGCGCTCGGAGAAGGACAACGGGCGGGACGATGAGCGAGCACGAGCGAAACTCCGAGGCCGACGGGCAGGGCGCACCGAGCGTCCCGCAGGCCACGCCGAGCGTCCAACAGGGCGCTCCCAGCGTCCAGCAGGCCACGCGGCACGACCCACAGGACCGCAGCGGGGCGCGCCTGCTCTTCATCGAGCTGCGCACGCTGAAGGACGGCAGCGTCGAGTACGCGGAGCTGCGCAACCGGCTGGTCCGCATGCACCTGCCGCTCGTCGAGCACCTCGCCCGCCGCTTCCGCAACCGCGGCGAGCCGCTGGACGACCTCACCCAGGTCGCCACCATCGGCCTGATCAAGTCGGTCGACCGCTTCGACCCGGAGCGCGGCGTCGAGTTCTCGACGTACGCGACCCCTACGGTCGTCGGCGAGATCAAGCGGCACTTCCGCGACAAGGGCTGGGCGGTCCGCGTCCCGCGCAGGCTCCAGGAGCTGCGCCTCTCGCTGACCACGGCGACCGCGGAGCTCTCGCAGCTGCACGGCCGCTCCCCCACGGTTCACGAGCTGGCCGAGAAGCTGGGCATCTCGGAGGAAGAGGTCCTGGAGGGCCTGGAGTCCGCCAACGCGTACTCCACGCTGTCCCTGGACGTCCCCGACACCGACGACGAGTCCCCGGCCGTCGCGGACACCCTGGGCTCGGAGGACGAGGCCCTGGAGGGCGTCGAGTACCGCGAGTCCCTCAAGCCGTTGCTGGAGGACCTGCCGCCGCGCGAGAAGCGGATCCTGCTGCTGCGGTTCTTCGGGAACATGACGCAGTCGCAGATCGCCCAGGAGGTCGGCATCTCGCAGATGCACGTCTCCCGGCTGCTGGCGCGCACGCTGGCGCAGCTGCGGGAGAAGCTCCTCGTCGAGGAGTAGGGGCGAGCCGGAGCAGGGGCGACTTCCGGTCGTCCCGCTCAGGGGCTACTTCTGGTCGCCCTGCACGCCGCCGGGCCCCCGGATCCCGAGGGCCCGGGTGGTCTCCGGATTGATCAGCAGGACCAGCGCCGCTACGGCCACGACGGCGAGCGCGATCCCGGCCGGGATGGCCACGCTGTCGGCCTGGAGCAGGGTGTAGGCGACCGGCAGCGCCATGATCTGGGTGATGACGGCGGGGCCCCGGCTCCAGCCCCGGCGGAGCAGCAGCCCGCGTGCGGCGAGCAGCGGCAGCAGCGCGAGGACGACCAGGGTGATGCCGCCGGTGACCGCGGAACCCCGGTCGTCGGGGTCGCCGGTCAGACCTTCCACCAGCATCCACAGGCCCCCGGCGGCCAACGCGATTCCCTCCAGCCCGGCGAGCGCGGCGGCGTACGTCAGGCGGCGCGGGCGCGGGTCGGTGCTGTCCGAAGTGGTGGGAGTCTGCTCACTGGTCACCCCTGAAGGGTAGTCCCGGGGTCGACGCCGGCCGGAGCGGGCCGTGGTGAGGCTCACGTCCTCCGCTCTTACCCGATCCCTACTCGACCTGTGCCGAGTACCACCCAGTAGGTACGCTGCAACTCATGCGTGCACTTCTCGTGGTCAATCCGGCGGCAACCACCACAAGCGCACGTACGCGCGATGTCCTGATCCATGCACTCGCGAGCGAGATGAAGCTGGAAGCGGTCACCACCGAGTACCGCGGCCACGCGCGCGATCTCGGCCGGCAGGCGGCGGACAGCGAGGACATCGACCTGGTGGTCGCCCTCGGCGGCGACGGCACGGTCAACGAGGTGGTCAACGGCCTGCTGCACGCCGGGCCCAATCCCAACGGTCTTCCCCGTCTCGCCGTGGTCCCGGGCGGCTCCACCAATGTCTTCGCCCGCGCCCTGGGTCTGCCCAACGACGCCGTCGAGGCGACGGGCGCGCTGCTGGACGCCCTGCGCGAGGGCAGTGAGCGGACGGTCGGCATGGGCCTCGCCGCCGGCACCCCGGGCACCGAGGACGAAGCGGTGCCCTCCCGCTGGTTCACCTTCTGCGCGGGGCTCGGTTTCGATGCGGGCGTGGTCGGCCGGGTCGAGCAACAGCGCGAGCGGGGAAAGAAATCCACGCACGCCCTTTACCTGCGCCAGGTCGCACGCCAGTTCCTTCAGGAACCCAACCGCCGGCACGGCACGATCACGCTGGAGCGGCCCGACGCCGAACCGGTGACCGATCTGGTGGCGTCCATAATCTGCAATACCTCACCCTGGACGTATCTGGGTAATCGTCCGGTGTACGCAACGCCTAAGGCCTCGTTCGATACCGGGCTCGACGTACTCGGTCTCAGCCGCATGTCCACGGTCTCCGCCGCCCGGTACGCCACACAATTGCTCACTTCGTCCCCCGAACGCGGAGCCCACGGTAAGCACGCCGTGACCCTGCACGACCTGGACCAGTTCACCTTGCATTCGAAGGTCCCGCTGCCCCTTCAGATGGACGGCGACCACCTCGGACTGCGCACGAGCGTGACGTTCACAGGCGTACGCCGTGCACTGCGTGTGATTGTGTGAGCAGAAGGGGCGAAAGTCCTTTCACTCGAACGTTTAGGCCAGGGTCCACCCCATGGAAGTACGGCTGTGACCTAGTCGACACCGAGGAATCAAAAAAAACTTTCCAGAAGGGGTTGTATCCGCCGCTGAGGTTTGCGAGTCTCTACGTGGCGATCGAGACGGCCCGCAACACCGGCCTCCACGGATCACCGGAACCCCTCTTCAATCCACAGGACCCCGCCAGCGAACCTGGCGTTCGGCCCTTCACTTGTTGAGGGATTCGTGAAAGCGTTCACATTCACAAGCAACCCGCACGTAATACCAAGGAGAGGTAGCAGCCATGGACTGGCGTCACAACGCCGTTTGCCGCGAGGAAGACCCCGAGCTCTTCTTCCCCATCGGCAACACCGGTCCTGCGCTGCTGCAGATCGAGGAAGCCAAGGCCGTCTGCCGTCGCTGCCCCGTTATGGATCAGTGTCTGCAGTGGGCGCTCGAGTCCGGTCAGGACTCCGGCGTCTGGGGTGGTCTCAGCGAGGACGAGCGTCGCGCCATGAAGCGCCGCGCCGCCCGCAACCGGGCCCGTCAGGCCTCCGCCTGACAACACCCGCCCCACAAGCCTGAGCTTGGCGGCGCGTACAGCGAGTACGCATCTCCCGCCCCCGAGCCGCAGCGCGCAGTACCCCCGATGCGCTTACGCTTTGCGAACGAGCAGCAACGAGCACTGGCCCCGGACCACTCAAGGTCCGGGGCCCTTTGCTGTCCCGGGAGTTGACTACTTGTCCGCTTCCACCGGCACGTCCAGGATCACCCGGGTCCCCCGCTCCGGGGCCGGGACCATGTCGAACGTGCCGCCCAACTCGCCCTCCACCAGGGTCCGTACGATCTGCAGGCCCAGGTTGCCGTCGGTGTGCGGGTCGAAGCCCTCGGGCAGGCCGACTCCGTCGTCCTGGACCGTGACCAGGAGGCGGGCCTCCTTGCTGGTGCCGCCGCGGACGGCCGACACCTCGACCGTGCCCGTGTCGCCCTCGCGGAAGCCGTGTTCGAGGGCGTTCTGCAGGATCTCGGTCAGGACCATCGACAGCGGGGTGGCGACCTCGGCGTCCAGGATGCCGAAGCGGCCACTGCGCCGGCCGGCGACCTTGCCCGGCGAGATCTCGGCGACCATCGCCAGGACGCGGTCGGCGATCTCGTCGAACTCCACGCGCTCGTCCAGGTTCTGGGAGAGCGTCTCGTGCACGATCGCGATCGAACCGACCCGCCGTACCGCCTCTTCGAGGGCTTCCCGGCCGCGGTCCGACTCGATGCGCCGGGCCTGCAGGCGCAGCAGGGCGGCGACCGTCTGGAGGTTGTTCTTCACCCGGTGGTGGATCTCCCGGATGGTCGCGTCTTTGGTGATCAACTCCCGCTCACGGCGGCGCAGTTCGGTGACGTCACGGAGCAGGACCAGCGAACCGATGCGGGTGCCCTTGGGTTTGAGCGGGATGGCGCGGAACTGGATGACCCCGTCGCGGGCCTCGATCTCGAACTCGCGCGGCGCCCAGCCGCTGGCCACCTTGGCGAGCGCCTCGTCCACCGGCCCCCGGGTCGGGGCGAGTTCGGCGGTGGTCCGGCCCAGGTGCTGGCCGACCAGGTCGGAGGCGAGGCCCATGCGGTGGTACGCCGACAGCGCGTTCGGTGAGGCGTACTGGACGATGCCGTCGCCGTCGAGGCGGATCAGACCGTCGCCGACGCGGGGCGCGGCGTCCATGTCCATCTGCTGGTTCGCGAACGGGAAGGAGCCGGCCGCGATCATCTGCGCGAGGTCCGAGGCGCTCTGGAGATACGTCAGCTCCAGGCGGCTCGGGGTGCGCACGGTCAGCAGGTTGGTGTTGCGGGCGATGACACCGAGGACGCGTCCCTCCCGTCGTACCGGAATCGACTCGACCCGGACCGGGACCTCCTCGCGCCACTCGGGGTCGCCCTCGCGCACGATCCGGCCCTCGTCCAGGGCCGCGTCCAGCATGGGGCGGCGGCCGCGCGGGACGAGGTGGCCGACCATGTCGTCGTGGTAGGAGGTGGGGCCGGTGTTGGGGCGCATCTGGGCGACGGAGACATAGCGCGTGCCGTCGCGGGTGGGCACCCACAGGACCAGGTCGGCGAAGGAGAGGTCGGAGAGCAGCTGCCACTCCGAGACCAGCAGATGGAGCCACTCGAGGTCGGAGTCGTCGAGGGCGGTGTGCTGGCGGACCAGTTCGTTCATGGAGGGCACGGGTGCGAGCGTACCTGGCGGTACGGACAGGGCCCGGAACCGGTCACCGCGGCCCGAAAACACCCGCGGGCCGCGGCGCCTGGGAGGGACCCTCAGCCCTCCCGGCACCGCAGCCCGGAGCAACAACGGCCGTGGGGTGTGCGACCCCGGTCGGCCGAAGGATGAGGACCCGGGGCAGTCAGGGCAGAGAGCTCCGGTTCCTCGGTCCGCCTTCCTGTGCGGGGAAGGCGGAAGTCTCTTGGTACTGCTGGCACTGGTACTGCTCGCAACGCTTCAATTGTGGACTAGACCACTATGCGTGTCCATGCGTTGAAGGCTGTTGATTGTTGTTATTTCTCCGACAGGCAGCCTAACCCGTGGGGGTTCCTGTGCGGGGGTGGTTGGTGAGAGCGATCTCAGCGGGTCTCCGTCACCTTCGCCAGGGCGCGGGGCGCGTCCGGGTCCTGGCCACGGGCGATGGTGACCTCGTAGGCCAGGAGCTGGAGCGGGAGGATCTCCAGGATGGGCTGGACCTCCTCGGCCACGCCCTCGGTGGGCAGCACGAAGCCGGCCGAGGCCTGCTCGACCTGGCTCTTGGGTCCGATGACGACGAGGTCGGCGCCGCGTCCGCGCAGCCGGTCCAGGACGGGCTGGAGGGCCTCGCCGCCCTTGCCGTCGGTGACGACGGCGATGACCGGGGAGACGTTGTCGACCATGGCGAGGGGGCCGTGCAGGAGGTCGGCGCCGGAGTAGGAGAGGGCGGGGATGTAGCTGGTCTCCATCAGCTTGAGGGCCGCCTCCTTGGCCGTGGGGTAGCCGTAGCCGCGCGAGGTGATGACCATGCGCTCGGCGAAGCGGTAACGGCCGGCGAGGGCACGGATCTCGTCCTGCCGGGCGAGGAGTTGCCCGGCGAGGTCGGGGAGCACCTGTGCGGGGGCGCCGTCGCCGTCGCGCAGGCCCTCGACGAAGAGGTAGAGCGCCAGGAGGGAGGCCGTGTACGTCTTGGTGGCGGGGAGGGCCTTCTCCGGTCCGGCCAGGATGTCGATGTGGTACTCGGACACTCCGGCCAGCGGTGAGTCGGGGTTGTTGGTGACGGCGAGCGTGATCGCGCCGGCCTCGCGGGCTGCGCGGGTCGAGGCCACCAGGTCCGGGGAGCCGCCGGACTGGCTGACGGTGACGACCAGGACGTCGGTGAGGTCGGGCCGGGCGCCGTAGGCCGTGGTCGTGGACATCGAGGTGAGTCCGCAGGGCAGGCCGAGGCGGATCTCCAGGAGGTACTTGGCGTAGAGGGCGGCGTTGTCGGAGGTGCCGCGGGCGGTGAGGAGTACGAAGCGGGGGTTGCGGGCGGCGATCTCCCGGGCCACCTGCCGGATGCCGGGGGCGCCCTCGGCGACGATGCGGCGCAGCACGGCGGGCTGCTCGGCCATCTCGCGGGCCATGATCCGGCCCGGGAGGTCGCGATGGGGGTCCGGTGGGGTGGCGGTCATGGGGTCCTCCGGGCGGGGCGGTGTGCGGCGGGGCCGTGTGCGAGTGGGGTTCATTTCACTCCCCCACGGCGAATGATGCCTGTCCTCCGGGTGGAATGCGGGTGCCGTCGGTTCACCTGGGCCGGGGTGGTCCTCCTCTGTTAGATTGGTCTAAACCACACAGCCCTTCCAGGTACCGGTTGAGTCCCCTCTCTTTCAGATCGGCAGGCCCCGCGTGGAAGTTGTCATCGTTCCGGACGCCAAGTCGGGCGGCGAGCTCATCGCCGAGGCCATGGCACAGCTGCTGCGGCGCAAGCCGGACGCCCTGCTCGGCGTGGCCACCGGCTCGACGCCGTTGCCCATCTACGAGGCGCTGGCGGCCCGGGTGCGTTCCGGTGCCGTGGATGCCTCTCGGGCGCGGGTCGCTCAGCTCGACGAGTACGTGGGGCTGCCGGCCGAGCATCCGGAGTCGTACCGCTCTGTGCTGCGGCGCGAGGTGCTGGAGCCGCTCGGGATCGGGATGGACGCGTTCATGGGGCCGGACGGTACGGCTGCCGATGTGCAGGGGGCTTGCGAGGCGTACGACCGGGCGCTGTCCGAGGCCGGCGGGGTTGATCTGCAGGTGCTCGGGATCGGGACCGATGGGCATATCGGGTTCAACGAGCCTTGTTCCTCGCTTGCTTCGCGTACGCGGATCAAGACGCTGACCGAGCAGACTCGGGTGGACAACGCGCGGTTCTTTGACGGCGACATCGATCAGGTGCCGCATCACGTCATCACTCAGGGGATCGGCACGATTCTTGAGGCGCGGCATTTGGTGCTGCTCGCGACCGGTGAGGGTAAGGCCGATGCGGTTGCCGCGACTGTGGAGGGGCCGGTTGCTGCCGTTTGCCCCGCGTCGGCGTTGCAGTTCCACCGGCATGCCACGGTTGTCGTCGACGAAGGGGCCGCTTCCAAGTTGAAGTTGGCGGATTACTTTCGGCATACGTTCGTCAACAAGCCTGCGTGGCAGGGGATTTAAGGCGCGGATTCGTCTGCCTGGTTCTGTTGAGTGCGGAGTGCGGGTTGTCTGTGGCTGGTCGCGCAGTTCCTCGCGCCTCTAAATGAAAACGACGAGACGGGCGTCGACTCCTTCCGAAGGAGCCGGCGCCCGTCTGCCGTAGGAGCTACGCCCCGGCGATGATCTCCGCCGCCGCCGCACCGCAGACCCTCGCCGCGCCGTGCGTGGCGATGTGGAGGGCGCCTCGGGGCGGGGACATGGGCACGCCCATTTCGACGACGATCGTGTCGGGGCGGGCGGCGATGAGGGTGTCGAGGGTTGATGACATCCAGGCGTGGCGGTGTTCGTCTCGGACCACGGCGACGATGCGGCGGGGGCCTGCCGCGGTCAGGATCGCCGCGCCCGCGTTCTCGCCGGAGTAGCTGTCTGTTTCTGTGCCGGGGAGCAGGCGGGACAGTTCCGCGGCTACGCCCCAGGGTGTGTGGTCGCCGACCGCGATGTTCGGGACCGGGGTGAGGAGGGCCACGTAGGGCGCCTCGGTGAGGGGGACGAACGCGGTGTCCGCAGCGGCGGTGACCCGTACCGCTCGTCGGGCGGCTCGTAGGCCCACCTCTTCGGTGTCGGAGGCGTACGGCTCTGTGGTGGCCGTCGTCGCCGTCCAGTGGGCCAGCTCGCGGACCCGTTCCGCCGCGTCCGCCAGGCGTTCCTCGGGGAGTTCGCCGGCGCGTACGGCCGCGACCAGGGCGTCGCACAGGCGGCTCACCGTCTCCTCGTCGCTGAGGCCGCCGCCCACGCAGATCGCGTCGGCGCCTGCGGCGATGGCCAGGACGCTGCCGCGTTCGATGCCGTACGTGGCGGCGATGGCCTGCATCTCCATGCCGTCGGTGACGATCAGGCCGGTGTAGCCGAGTTCGGTGCGCAGCAGATCGGTCAGGATGCGGCGCGAGAGGGTGGCCGGGCGGTCCGGGTCCAGGGCCGGGACCAGGATGTGGGCGCTCATCACCGCTCGCGAACCCGCGGCGATCGCGGCGCGGAACGGGGAGAGGTCGCGGTCCGCCAGTACCTCCGCCGACACGTCCACCAGCGGCATCGCGTGGTGGGAGTCGACGGCCGTGTCGCCGTGGCCCGGGAAGTGCTTGGTGCAGGCGGCGACGCCCGCGGCCTGGAGGCCGGTGACGTAGGCGGCGGTGTGCCTTGCGACCAGGGCGGTGTCGGCGCCGAAGGAGCGTACGCCGATCACCGGGTTGGACGGATTGGAGTTGACGTCGGCCGAGGGGGCCCAGTCGAGGTTGACCCCGCAGGCCGCGAGGCGGCGGCCCATGTCGTGGGCCACCTCCCGGGTCAGCGTGACGTCGTCCACCGCGCCGAGCGCGAGGTTGCCGGGGTAGGAGGAGCCGGTGCGCACTTCGAGGCGGGTGACGTCGCCGCCCTCCTCGTCGATCGCCACGAGCACGTCGTCGCGTTCGGCGCGCAACTGGGCGGTCAGCGCGGTGACCTGCTCGGGGGTGGCGATGTTGCGGCCGAACAGGCCGACGGAGGCGAGCCCTTCGCCGAGCCGGCGCAGCACCCAGTCGGGCGCGGTGGTGCCGGTGAAGCCGGGCTGCAGGACGGTCAGGGCGTCGCGCGTCAGGATGTCCGCGCCGCGGGCGAGAGTCGTCATCGGGTGGCGTTATCCCTTCACGGCGCCAGCGGTCAGACCCGCGGCCATCTTGCGCTGAACGAGGAGGAAGAGGACCACGATCGGCACGGCCATCATGGTGGCGCCGGCCATCATCGGCGCGTATTCGGTGCCGTGCTTCGTGGTGAAGTTGCCGAGCCAGACGGTCGCCGTCTGCTTCTCCTGGCTGAGCAGCATCAGGGCGTAGAGGTACTCGTTCCATGCCTGGATGAAGCCGTAGACCGAGGTGGCGACCAGGCCGGGGGCGAGGAGGGGGAAGACGACGCGGACGAAGGCGCCGGTGCGGGAGCAGCCGTCGACCATCGCGGCCTCCTCCAGCTCCTTGGGGATGTTGACGATGAAGCCGCGCAGCGTCCACACCGTGAAGGGGAGGATGAAGGTCAGGTAGGTGAGGATCAGGCCGGAGAGCTTGTCGTACTGACCCAGGTCGTTCAGCAGCAGGAAGACCGGGATGATCATGGCGACGAGCGGGACCATCTGCACCGCGAGGATGCCCACGATCACGATCTTGCGGCCGCGGAAGGCGAACCGGGAGATGGCGAGCGCGGCGAGCAGGCCGACGACGATGCCGATCACGACGACCGTCAGGGAGACGATGAGGCTGCGGCCGACCGGGCCCCAGAAGTCGGCGATCTCCAGCGCGCGGTCGAAGTTGGACAGGGTCACGCCGGTGGGCAGCAGGCTCGGGTCCGGGTCGATGGCGTCCTTGGCCGGCTTGAACGCCGTGTTGATCATCCAGTAGACGGGGAAGCCCGCGACGAGGAAGACCAGGAGGCCGAGGATGTTCCAGCCTGCCTTCGACCGGCCCTGCCGGTTGCGGCGGCGGCCCATGGAAGCGATGGCGCTCATTCGACCTCTCCGATCTTGAGCATCTGACGCATGTAGACGGCGACCACGCCCAGCAGCAGCATCACGGTGATCAGGGCGATCGCCGAGCCCTGCCCGTAGTCGTTGACGACGAAGGCACGGTCGTAGGAGTAGGTGGTCAGGATCTGGAACTCCTGCTCGGGGTGGCCGTTGCGCATCACGAAGACCTGCGGGAAGACACCCATGTCCCAGATGACCGACAGGGTCGTGAGCATCACGATGATCGGCTTGAGGATCGGCAGCGTGACGTAGCGGAAGACGCTGAACGCGCCCGAGCCGTCGAGCCGGGCGGCCTCCTCCAGCTCCTTGGGGACCTGGGTCAGACCCGCGCTGAGCGTGATGACCACGAACGGCACCGCGCCCCACACCACGAGGAGCATGATCACGGCCAGGCCCTGCGGTCCGCTGGCGAACCAGTTGTGGCCGATCAGGTCGACCCCGGGCAGCTTGCTGAGCACCGCGTTCAGGACGCCGTAGTCGGCGTCGAACAGCCACTTGAAGACCGTGGTGGCGACGATGATCGGCATGCCCCAGCTGGCCACCAGGGCGATGTTGACGAGGGTCTTCACCCAGCCGGAGACCTTCTGCAGCAGCAGCGCGATCAGCATGCCGGCGACCATCGTGAAGATCACGCAGCCGGCCGCGAAGACCACCGTGCGGATGACGACCTGCCAGAACTCGCTGTCGCCCAGCACGTTGGTGAAGTTGTCGAACCCGACCGACTCGGCCGGCTGGAAGCCCCACAGCTGGGACTGCCCGAACTTCTGGAACGACAGCGTGACCAGGCGGACCAGCGGATAGCCCATGACCAGCACGAGGATCAGCAGGCAGGGCGCGAGCAGCAGCCACGGGGTCCCGGCTCCGCCGCCCGTCCGCTCTCTCCTCGGCCGGTCCGGAACGTCCGGTGGCGGTGCCTGGCGCGGGGTCGGCACCTTGGCGGGGGTGGTCGTGTCTGCGGCACTCATCGCGCGCTCCTCAGCGGTCCCTCAGGTCGTACGAGGAGCAGGGCCTCGCCCCCAGGCAAGGCCCTGCTCTCAGGTCACTTGGTGTTGATGACCTTGTCGATCGCGGCGTCCGCTTCCTTCGCGGCGTCCTCGACCGACTTCTTGCCGGTACCGATGCTCTGCAGCATGGTCTGCAGGACCTGGGCCTTCTCGACCTGGCCCCAGCCGGGCGCCATGGGCACGAACCAGCTGGACTCGGCCGCGGTGGCCGGGACCTCGGTGGCGGGGTCGGACTTCAGGGGGGCGAGATCGGTCTTGTTGTTGGGCAGGTTGCCCTTGGCGATCAGGCCCTTCTGGCCGGTGGTGCCGGTGAACGCGTTGATCCACTCGGCGGCGACGCCCTGGGCCTTCGACTTCACCGGGACGGCGAGGTCGGAGCCGCCCAGGAAGACCGGCATGTTCTTGCCGGACGGACCGGGCATCACGAAGTTCTCGAGGTTGTCCTTGAGCTTGCCGGTCTTGTCGTTCTTCGGGTCGGCGGCGGTCGCGCCCTCCCAGGCGGCGCCGAAGATCATGCCGGACTTGCCCTGGCCGTAGACGATGTAACGGTCGGACTCGTCCTTGGTCTTGTCACCGTGCATGTACTTGTCGATGACGTTCTTGAACTCGGTCAGGCCCTTGACGGACTCCGGCGAGGAGAGGTTGGCCTTCCACTGGCCGCCGTCCTCCGTGGCGATGGAGCCGCCGGCGTCGTAGACGTAGGACATGGCCGCGTACCAGTCACGCGTGGGCTGGTACCAGGCGGAGAACTTGTCGCCCTCCTCCTTCTGCACCTTGTCCAGCGCGGAGGTGAGTTCGGCGTACGTCTTCGGCGCGGCCTTGACGCCCACCGAGGCGAACAGGTCCTTGCGCCAGTTGCCGACGCGTCCACCCGCGTAGTACGGCACGCCGTAGGTCTTGCCGTCGTACGTCACCGAGGCCTTGAGGCCGTCCAGCCACGCGGAGGAGTTGTCGAACTTCGCCGCGTCCACGGGCGCGAAGGCGCCCTTGACCATGTAGGACAGCATCTCGGTGTTGCCCATCTCGACCACGTCCGGCACCTTGTCGGTGGCCAGGACGGCGTCGAGCTTGGTGTTCTTGTCCGGCCAGCCGTAGTACTCGTGCTTGATCTTGATGCCGGGGTGCTTCTTCACGATGGCGGCGTCGGCGGCCTTCACCAACTCGGGCCAGTTGTTCTGCGCGTCGACCGTGAGCCAGACCGTCAGCGCCTTGACGTCCGCGCTGCCCGAGCCCTTGCTGTTGTCGTCGCTGTCCCCGCATGCCGCGATGGAGACCATCATTCCCGCGATACCGATCGCGGCTATCAGCTTGCGCTTCACGCCACCCTCCTCAGGGATGCCACAAACCCCCCTGGCCTCCCCGCATCGCGTTAGGCCGGGACCTGGACCAGTGGTGTAGACCAGTACCGGGAGCTTGGACCAGACCAGATGCCCTGTCAAGGGTGCTCGAAACCGCCCTGACCAGCCGTTATGGGACCTACATATGCAGGAACCTTTAAGTAAGAAGGCAGCGAAAACACTGAGGCCGGAGTATGTTCCTCCGCTAGACCACTTGGCTCTGTGGACTAGACCAAAACAGGTGGCGACGGTATACAGAGGGGATCACGAAATGAGCCGCATCCTGAGCCGGGAAGGCAGAGCATGAGCACCGACGTCAGCAGTGCGGAGAACGAGGGTGGGGCGACCGTCCGTACCGCGCGCGTGCCCAAGTACTACCGCCTGAAGAAACACCTGCTCGACATGACGGAGACGCAGACGCCCGGTACGCCGGTGCCGCCCGAGCGGACCCTCGCGGCCGAGTTCGACACCTCGCGCACCACCGTCCGCCAGGCGCTGCAGGAACTGGTGGTCGAGGGGCGCCTGGAGCGGATCCAGGGCAAGGGCACGTTCGTCGCCAAGCCCAAGGTCTCGCAGGCGCTCCAACTCACCTCGTACACCGAGGACATGCGCGCCCAGGGCCTCGAACCCACCTCGCAGCTCCTGGACATCGGCTACATCACCGCCGACGACCGGCTCGCCGACCTGCTCGACATCACCACCGGCGGCCGGGTGCTGCGCATCGAGCGGCTGCGCATGGCCAACGCCGAGCCGATGGCCATCGAGACCACCCACCTCAGCGCCAAGCGCTTCCCCGCCCTGCGCAGGTCACTGGTCAAGTACACGTCCCTCTATACGGCGTTGGCCGAGGTCTACGACGTCCACCTGGCCGAGGCCGAGGAGACCATCGAGACCTCGCTGGCCACCCCGCGCGAGGCCGGCCTGCTCGGCACCGACGTCGGCCTGCCGATGCTGATGCTCTCCCGCCACTCCCTGGACCGGGACGAACAGCCGGTGGAGTGGGTGCGGTCGGTGTACCGCGGCGACCGCTACAAGTTCGTGGCCCGCCTCAAGCGCCCGCAGGACTGAACCGGACGCCGGGCGATTCGCGGCACTGAGCCGGTCGCGACTTGGGATAGCGCACACCGCGTGGTGCACGCGGTGTAGCGCAACTCCCTTTCCTGCTCTACGTTCCTCCCGTCGCCGCATGGACGGGAGGACATCCCAGTGCGTACCGCGAACGTCCGCAGCATCGTCGTCTGGACCCTTGTCGCGCTGATCGGTGCGACGGGCTGGTCCGTGCTCGCGCTCTCCCGGGGCGAGGACGTCTCGGCCGCCTGGATGGTCGCCGCCGCCCTCGGCACCTACGCCATCGCCTACCGCTTCTACGCGAAGTTCATCGCGCGGAAGGTGCTCAGGGTCGACGGGACCCGGGCCACCCCGGCCGAACGCCTCGACAACGGCATCGACTTCCACCCCACCGACCGCCGCGTCCTGCTCGGCCACCACTTCGCCGCGATCGCCGGCGCGGGACCGCTGGTCGGGCCGGTCCTGGCCGCGCAGATGGGCTATCTGCCGGGCACGATCTGGATCATCGCGGGGGTGGTCTTCGCCGGAGCCGTCCAGGACATGGTGGTGCTGTTCTTCTCCACCCGCCGCGACGGCAGGTCGCTGGGGCAGATGGCCCGCGAGGAGATCGGCCCCTTCGGCGGCGCGGCGGCCCTGATCGCCGCCTTCGCCATCATGATCATCCTGCTCGGCGTGCTGGCCCTGGTCATCGTCAACGCGCTCGCCGCCTCCCCGTGGGGCACCTTCTCCATCGGGATGACCATCCCCATCGCCCTGCTCATGGGCTTCTACCTGCGGGTCCTGCGCCCCGGCCGGATCGCCGAGGTCTCGCTGATCGGCGTGGCCCTGCTGCTGCTCGCCCTGGTCGCGGGCCGCTGGGTCGCCGAGTCCTCGTGGGCCGCCGCCTTCACCCTCGCGCCCTCCACGCTGGTGGTCTGGCTGGTGGCGTACGGCTTCGTCGCCTCGATCCTGCCGGTCTGGATGCTGCTCGCGCCCCGCGACTACCTCTCCACCTTCATGAAGATCGGCACCATCGCGCTGCTCGCCCTCGGGGTCGTCATCGCCCTGCCGACGCTGAAGATGGACGCGGTCACCGACTTCGCCAAGCACGGCAACGGCCCGGTCTTCGCCGGCTCGCTCTTCCCCTTCGTCTTCATCACCATCGCCTGCGGGGCGCTGTCCGGCTTCCACGCGCTGATTTCGAGCGGTACGACGCCGAAGATGATCCAGAAGGAGACGCAGGTCCGGATGATCGGCTACGGCTCCATGCTGATGGAGTCCTCGGTCGCGATCATGGCGCTGCTCGCGGCGAGCATCATCGACCCCGGTCTGTACTTCGCGATGAACGCGCCGGCCGGTGTCATCGGCACCACCGTGCAGAACGCCTCGCAGGTGGTGGGCAGTTGGGGCTACCAGATCTCGCCGGGCGCCCTTGCCCAGGCGGCGCAGCGGGTCGAGGAGTCGAGCCTGCTCTCCCGCACCGGCGGCGCGCCCACCCTGGCCGTCGGCGTCTCGGAGATCTTCTCCAAGGTCACCGGCGGGAGCCTGCGGGCCTTCTGGTACCACTTCGCGATCATGTTCGAGGCGCTGTTCATCCTGACCGCGCTCGACGCCGGCACCCGGGTCGGCCGGTTCATGCTCCAGGACATGCTCGGCAACGTCTTCAGGCCGTTCAAGAACGTGAGTTGGAAGCCGGGCCTGGCCATCACCAGCGCGATCGTGTGCGCGCTGTGGGGCTACTTCCTGTGGGTCGGCGTCCACGAACCCCTCGGCGGGATCAACCAGCTCTTCCCGATCTTCGGCATCTCCAACCAGCTCCTCGCCGCGGTCGCCCTCGCCGTCTGCACGACCCTGCTGGTGAAGTCCGGCCGCCTCAAGTGGGCCTGGATCACCGGGATCCCGCTCGCCTGGGACGCCACGGTCACCCTCACGGCGAGCTGGCAGAAAGTCTTCTCCAGCGATCCGCGGGTCGGCTTCTTCAAGCAGCGCCAGGTCTTCCAGAACGCCATCGACTCCGGCAAGGTGCTGCCGCCCGCCAAGACCATGGACGACATGCACACCGTGGTCACCAACTCCACGGTGGACGGCGTGCTCACCGCCGTCCTCGCGGTCCTGATCGTCGTCGTGATCGCCGACGCGGCCCGCGTCTGCATCCGCCACGTCCGCCGCCCGGCCCTGTCCACGCTGAGCGAGTCGCCGTACGTCGAGTCCAAGCTCACCGCACCGGCCGGCCTGTTCCCGACCCGGACCGAGAAGGAGGAGGAACGCCGTGCGGCCGTCGGTACTGCTGCGCCGGGCGATTAAAGGGGTGCGCTGGTACGTGCGTGAGCTGACCGACGAGTCGGCCTACGACCGGTACGTCACGCACGTACGCAAGGACCATCCGGACGCGGCGGTGCCGTCCCGACGCGAGTTCGAGCGGATGCGTACGGACCGTCAGGAGGCGGATCCGCGGCAGGGCTTCCGCTGCTGCTGAGGGGCCTCTCGTGGACCTCCCGCGGACCCTCCGTTGGGCCATCTGTCGGGCTTTCACAGAATCGACATACCGATATGCGGACGAGGTCTTCCGCATCCGTGACACCGTGACCTAGATTGCCTGCGCGTTACCCAGGTGATCACAGGCGATCCCTGGTGACAGGTGAGGGGACGGAGCCGCGGAATGTCAGATGTACCCGAAGTGAAACCGCCGGTGGTGACACCGGTCCGCGTGGTGATCGCCCTCTGTCTGATCGCCCCCTTCGTGGCGATGCTCTGGGTCGGCTCCTACGCCAAGACCGACCCGGACTTCATCGGCATCCCGTTCTTCTACTGGTACCAGATGCTGTGGGTGCTGATCTCCACCGTGCTGACGATGACCGCGTACAAGCTGTGGCAGCGTGACCAGCGCGCCCGCACGGGGGGTGCCGCGAAGTGAACGACGGCGTGAACGGCGTAGCGCTCGCCGTCTTCATCTTCTTCTTCCTGGCCGTCACGGTCGTCGGCTTCCTGGCGGCCCGCTGGCGCCGGGCCGAGAACGAGGCCAGCCTCGATGAATGGGGCCTGGGCGGACGGTCGTTCGGCACCTGGATCACCTGGTTCCTGCTCGGCGGCGACCTCTACACGGCGTATACCTTCGTGGCGGTCCCGGCGGCGATCTACGCGGCCGGCGCGGCGGGCTTCTTCGCGGTGCCCTACACAATCCTCGTCTATCCGCTGATCTTCACCTTCCTGCCCCGCCTCTGGTCGGTCTCCCACAAGCACGGCTATGTGACGACGTCCGACTTCGTGCGCGGCCGGTTCGGCTCGAAGGGGCTGTCGCTGGCGGTGGCGGTCACCGGCATCCTGGCGACGATGCCGTACATCGCGCTCCAACTCGTCGGCATCCAGGCGGTCCTGGACGTGATGGGCGTCGGCGGCGGCGAGGACACCAACTGGTTCGTGAAGGACCTCCCGCTGCTCATCGCCTTCGGCGTGCTGGCGGCGTACACCTACTCCTCGGGGCTGCGCGCGCCCGCGCTGATCGCGTTCGTGAAGGACACGCTGATCTACATCGTCATCGCGGTGGCGATCATCTACATCCCGATCAAGCTGGGCGGCTTCGACGACATCTTCGCCAAGGCCGGCGAGGCGTTCGCGCAGACCAACCCGGCGACCGGCGCCCCACGCGGCGCCCTCGTACCGGCCGAGGCGGGTCAATGGACGTACGCCACACTCGCGTTGGGCTCCGCGCTGGCGCTCTTCATGTACCCGCACTCGATCACCGCGACGCTCTCCTCCAAGAGCCGTGAGGTGATCCGCCGCAACACCACGATCCTGCCGCTGTATTCACTGATGCTCGGCCTGCTGGCGCTGCTCGGCTTCATGGCGATCGCGGCCGGAGTGAAGGTCAGCAACGGGCAGTTGGCGATCCCGCAGCTGTTCGAGGACATGTTCCCGGACTGGTTCGCGGGCGTGGCCTTCGCGGCGATCGGCATCGGCGCGCTGGTGCCCGCGGCCATCATGTCCATCGCGGCCGCGAACCTCTTCACCCGCAACATCTACAAGGACTTCATCAAGCCGGACGCCACACCGGCACAGGAGACCAAGGTCTCCAAGCTGGTGTCCCTCCTGGTGAAGGTCGGCGCGCTGGTCTTCGTCCTGACGATGGACAAGACGGTGGCGATCAACTTCCAGCTGCTCGGCGGCATTTGGATCCTGCAGACCTTCCCGGCCCTGGTCGGCGGCCTGTTCACCCGCTGGTTCCACCGCTGGGCCCTGCTCGCCGGCTGGGCGGTCGGCATGATCTACGGCACCGCCGCCGCGTACGGCGTCGCCTCCCCGACCCAGAAGCACTTCGGCGGCTCGTCCAAGGAGATCCCCGGCATCGGTGAGATCGGCTACATCGGCCTGACGGCGTTCGTACTGAACGTGGTGGTGACCGTCGTCCTGACCTTCGTCCTCAAGGCCCTCAAGGCCCCGGACGGCGTGGACGAGACGCGGCCGGAGGACTACACGGCGGACGCGGGCGACCCGGGCGTCGAGGTGGAGCTTCCGCCGGCCACGGCGGGGACCTCTCACTAGGCGCGTGTGCCACGGGCCGTCGGAGAAATCCGGCGGCCCGTGGCCGTGCCCGTCGGGCACACTCACCCGCATGGACATCGCGATCCGAGCGGCACGACGCGCCGAATACGAGCCCCTGGGCGAGATCACCGCACAGGCCTACCTCCAGGACGACCTCCTGACCTTCGGCGAGAGCGACTGGTACCTCGGCGAACTCAGAGACGTGGCCAAGCGGGCTGCCGTCGCCGACGTCCTGGTCGCCGTCGACGGGGACCGGCTGCTCGGCGGGGTCACCTTCGTCACCTCCGGTGTCCACATGGCCGAGCGGGCCACCGCCGCCGAGGCCGAGATCCGGATGCTCGCCGTCGACCGGGCGGCCCGCGGCCGAGGTGCCGGAGAGGCGCTCGTCCGCGCCTGTGTCGACCGGGCGAGGGCCACCGACGGCTGCACCGGCATCGTCCTGTCGACCCAGCCGATCATGCGCGCCGCCCACCGCATCTACGAACGCCTGGGCTTCGTACGCGCCCCGGAGCGCGACTGGAACCCGATCCCGGACGCCGGCGACTTCGTCCTGCTCACCTATCAGTTGACGTTCTGACACGCTCCGAAGCCGGCGCGCGACACAACATCTAGGGGTGCTACTACAACCCAGCACAAGATGTATGCTCATGCTCGCTGTCGTCGCAGGGGAATCCGGTGCGAATCCGGAACTGTCCCGCAACGGTGTACTCATGCGTGTTCGCACACGTATGGGCGTCAGTCCGAGGACCTGCCGACAGTGCGCCCGGCCGCCGTGGTCCGGGTGCATGACGTCCGGGCCTCGTGGAATGGGCCGGGGACGCGACGCCGTCGTGCGCTCGTGGCTGCCCCCTGCCCTCCGCCAGGCCCCCCGTGCCCAGCGAGGGAGAGCCCCACGTGACCATCGCGCCAGCCGACCCGGCTTCAGTCACCGCGCCGGAGACCGACGGCCCCGGTACCGCGTTGCTGCGGATCCTGACCGAGCTGACCGCCGACCTCCCCGACGCCGATCCCGGCCGGGTCGCCGCCGCCGCGCTGCGCGGCCGCTCCGCGCGGGCCGACGAGGCCGAACTGCGCGAGCTGGCCACGGAGGCGGCCGCCGGTCTCATCTCGGAGGACCCCGCCTACTCGCAGGTGGCCGCCCGGCTGTTGACCGTCTCCATCCGCGCCGAGGCCGCCTCGCAGGGCGTCACGTCGTTCACCGAGTCGGTCGTCGTCGGCCACCGCGAAGGCCTCATCGCCGACCGCACCGCCGAGTTTGTCCGCCTCCACGCGGCCCGCCTCGACGAGCTGATCGACCAGCACGCCGACGACCGCTTCGGCTACTTCGGCCTGCGCACCCTGCACAGCCGCTACCTGCTGCGGCACCCCATCACCCGCAAGGTCGTCGAGACCCCCCAGCACTTCATGCTGCGCGTCGCGGCAGGCCTCGCCGAGGACGACACCGCCCGCTCGGTGGACGAAGTCGCCGCGCTCTACCGCCTGATGAGCCACCTCGACTACCTCCCCTCCTCCCCCACGCTCTTCAACTCCGGCACCCGGCACCCCCAGATGTCGTCCTGCTACCTCCTCGACTCCCCGCTGGACGAGCTGGACTCCATCTACGACCGCTACCACCAGGTCGCCCGCCTCTCCAAGCACGCCGGCGGCATCGGCATCGCCTACTCCCGCATCCGCTCCCGGGGTTCACTGATCCGCGGCACCAACGGGCACTCCAACGGCATCGTCCCGTTCCTGAAGACCCTCGACGCCTCCGTCGCCGCGGTGAACCAGGGCGGCCGGCGCAAGGGCGCCGCCGCGGTCTACCTGGAGACCTGGCACTCCGACATCGAGGAGTTCCTGGAGCTGCGGGACAACACCGGTGAGGACGCCCGCCGTACGCACAACCTGAACCTCGCGCACTGGATCCCGGACGAGTTCATGCGCCGGGTGAACGAGGACGGCGTCTGGTCGCTCTTCTCCCCCGCCGACGTGCCCGAACTGGTCGACCTGTGGGGTGCGGAGTTCGACGCCGCCTACCGCAGGGCGGAGGCCGCCGGGCTCGCCCGCAAGACCATCCCGGCGCGCGACCTCTACGGCCGCATGATGCGCACCCTCGCGCAGACCGGCAACGGCTGGCTGACCTTCAAGGACGCCGCCAACCGCACCGCCAACCAGACCGCCGAGCCGGGCCACACGGTCCACTCCTCCAACCTCTGCACGGAGATCCTGGAGGTCACGGACGACGGCGAGACCGCGGTCTGCAACCTGGGCTCGGTCAACCTCGGCGCCTTCGTGGTCGGCCGGGACATCGACTGGGACCGGCTGGACGAGACCGTCCGCACGGCCGTCACCTTCCTCGACCGGGTCGTCGACATCAACTTCTACCCGACCGAGCAGGCGGGCCGCTCCAACGCCAAGTGGCGCCCGGTCGGCCTCGGCGCGATGGGCCTGCAGGACGTCTTCTTCAAACTGCGCCTGCCCTTCGACTCCCCCGAGGCCAAGGCCCTCTCCACCCGCATCGCCGAGCGCATCATGCTCGCCGCGTACGAGGCGTCGGCAGACCTGGCCGAGCGCAACGGACCGCTTCCCGCGTGGGAGAAGACCCGTACGGCCCGGGGCGTCCTGCACCCCGACCACTACGACGTCGAGCTGACCTGGCCGGAGCGCTGGGCGGCACTGCGGGAACGTATCGCCCAGGTCGGCATGCGCAACAGCCTCCTCCTCGCGATCGCCCCCACGGCCACCATCGCCTCGATCGCGGGCGTCTACGAGTGCATCGAGCCGCAGGTCTCCAACCTGTTCAAGCGCGAGACGCTGTCCGGCGAGTTCCTCCAGGTCAACTCCTACCTGGTCGACGAGTTGAAGCGCCTCGGCGTCTGGGACGCCCGCACCCGCGAGGCCCTGCGCGACGCCAACGGCTCGGTCCAGGCCTTCGCCTGGATCCCGGCGGACGTCCGCGCCCTGTACCGCACGGCCTGGGAGATCCCGCAGCGCGGCCTGATCGACATGGCCGCCGCGCGCACTCCGTACCTCGACCAGTCCCAGTCCCTGAACCTGTTCCTGGAGACGCCGACCATCGGCAAGCTCTCGTCGATGTACGCGTACGCCTGGAAGCAGGGCCTGAAGACGACGTACTACCTGCGCTCGCGCCCGGCGACGAGGATCGCCCGCGCGGCCCAGGCCCAAGCCCCCATCCCTGTCCAGCAGCCGACCCCGGACGAAGACGTGGTCGCCTGCTCCCTTGAGAACCCCGAGTCCTGCGAGGCGTGCCAATAATGTCCACCGAAGCCAAGAACCTGCTCGACCCGGGCTTCGAGCTGACCCTCCGCCCCATGCGCTACCCCGACTTCTACGAGCGCTACCGGGACGCCATCAAGAACACCTGGACCGTCGAGGAGGTCGACCTCCACTCGGACGTCACCGATCTCGCGAAGCTGACGCCGGGTGAGCAGCACATGATCGGGCGGCTGGTCGCGTTCTTCGCGACGGGCGACTCGATCGTGGCGAACAACCTCGTGCTGACGCTGTACAAGCACATCAACTCCCCCGAGGCACGGCTGTACTTGAGCCGCCAGCTCTTCGAGGAGGCCGTGCACGTCCAGTTCTATCTGACCCTGCTGGACACCTACCTCCCCGACCCGGAGGACAGGGCCGCCGCCTTCGACGCGGTGGAGAACATCCCCTCCATCCGCGAGAAGGCCGAGTTCTGCTTCAAGTGGATCAACGAGGTCGAGAAGCTCGACCGGTTGGAGACCAAGGCCGACCGCCGGCGTTTCCTGCTCAACCTGATCTGCTTCGCCGCGTGCATCGAGGGGCTGTTCTTCTACGGGGCCTTCGCGTACGTGTACTGGTTCCGGAGCCGGGGGTTGCTGCACGGTCTGGCGACCGGCACGAACTGGGTTTTCCGCGACGAGACCATGCACATGTCCTTCGCCTTCGAGGTCGTCGACACCGTCCGCAAGGAGGAGCCTGAGCTCTTCGACGACGAGCTGAGGCAGCAGGTCACGGACATGCTGAAGGAGGCCGTCGAGGCGGAGCTGCAGTTCGGGCGTGACCTGTGCGGTGACGGACTGCCGGGCATGAACACGGAGTCGATGCGGCAGTACCTGGAGTGCGTGGCCGACCAGCGCCTTCAGCGGCTCGGGTTCGCGCCGGTCTACGGCTCCGAAAACCCCTTCTCCTTCATGGAGTTGCAGGGCGTCCAGGAGCTGACCAACTTCTTCGAGCGCCGCCCGTCCGCGTACCAGGTGGCGGTGGAGGGTTCGGTCGACCTCGACGAGGACTTCTAGACCCCGTCCGCTCAACCTCCCCCGGTCCGCCAAAGATTGGGACGGCCCATGGAGCTTCCATGGGCCGTCCATGGACCTTCTATGGCGCGGCAAAGTTCTTCCGGCGCATCTGGTTCCGCCTCCACACCCCCGGTTACGTTCTGGCCGTCCTGTTCATGCCATGCACAGCGGCAGCCCAGGGTGTTCAAAATGTCATGCTCATGACTGCGCACTCCGCCGCCGCTACGCGCGTCACGGGCCTGCCTGAAACCCCACCGATGGAGGCAGTACCCCATGCGTGAGTCACGCCCGAGCAAGCGCGGCCGGAGTCTGCGAAGACTTCTGGCCCTGGCCGTTCCCGCCTTCGCCCTCACCGCCGCGGGCCTGATGGCGGCACCGGCCGCCGGGGCACAGACCGCACCGGCCACCCCCCACACCACCCGCGTCACCCAGAATTCCCAGGCCCTCACCTCCCCCTCCCGCCAGACCTTCCACTCCACCGGCAAGGCCGGTCAGAAGGTGCCGACCACACACCTGTGCGCCACCGCGGCCCCGGGTCAGGCGTCCTGCTTCGCGCAGCGGCGCACCGACATCGAGCAGAGCCTGGCCGCCGCGCTCGCCACCGCGCCCTCGGGACTCAGCCCGGCCAATCTGCACAGCGCCTACAACCTGCCCTCGACCGGCGGTTCCGGTCTGACCGTCGCGGTCGTGGACGCGTACAACGACCCCAACGCCGCGTCGGACCTGGCCACTTACCGCTCGCAGTACGGCCTGTCGGCGTGCACGAAGGCCAACGGCTGCTTCAAGCAGGTCAGTCAGACCGGTTCCACCACCTCGCTGCCCTCGAACGACACGGGTTGGGCGGGTGAGGAGGCGCTGGACATCGACATGGTCAGCGCGGTCTGCCCCAACTGCAACATCACGCTCGTGGAAGCGAATTCGGCCAACGACTCCGACCTCGGCGCCGCCGAGAACGAGGCCGTCGCGCTCGGCGCCAAGTTCGTCTCCAACAGCTGGGGCGGCGACGAGGCCTCCTCCCAGACCGGCGAGGACACCTCGTACTTCAAGCACCCGGGCGTCGCCATCACGGTGAGTTCGGGCGACGAGGCGTACGGCGCGGAGTACCCGGCGACGTCCCAGTACGTGACGGCCGTCGGCGGCACCGCCCTGTCGACGTCCTCCAACTCCCGCGGCTGGACCGAGTCCGTGTGGAAGACCAGCAGCAGTGAGGGGACGGGGTCCGGCTGCTCCGCGTACGACGCGAAGCCCAGCTGGCAGACCGACACCGGCTGTACCAAGCGCATGGAGTCCGACGTCTCCGCGGTCGCCGACCCGGCCACCGGCGTCGCGGTGTACGACACCTACGGCGGCTCCGGCTGGGCGGTGTACGGCGGTACGAGCGCCTCGGCGCCGATCATCGCGGGTGTGTACGCGCTGGCCGGTACCCCGGGGTCGAGTGACTACCCGGCGAAGTATCCGTACAGCCACACGAGCAACCTGTACGACGTCACCAGCGGCAACAACGGCTCCTGCTCGCCGAGTTACTTCTGCACCGCGGCCACCGGCTACGACGGTCCGACCGGCTGGGGCACCCCCAACGGCACCACCGCCTTCACCTCGGGCACCAGCACCGGCAACACCGTGACGGTCACCAACCCGGGCGGCCAGTCGACGACGACCGGCGGCTCGGCCAGCCTGCAGATCAGCGCGAGCGACAGCGCCGGTGCGACGCTGACGTACAGCGCCTCGGGGCTGCCGTCCGGGCTGTCCATCGGCAGTTCGTCCGGCCTGATCTCGGGTACGGCGTCGACCGCGGGCACGTATCAGGTCACCGTGACCGCGAAGGACTCCACCGGCGCGACCGGCTCGACGTCCTTCACCTGGACCGTCGGTTCCAGCGGCGGTACCTGCACCTCGGTCCAGCTGCTCGGCAACGCCGGCTTCGAGTCGGGCAGCACCACGTGGACCTCGTCCAGCGGGGTCATCACCAATGACAGTGGTGAGAGCGCCCACGCCGGTTCGTACTACGCGTGGCTCGACGGGTACGGCTCCACGCACACCGACACGCTGTCCCAGTCGGTGGCGGTGCCGTCCGGCTGCAAGGCCACCTTCACCTTCTACCTGCACGTCGACACCGCGGAGACCTCCACCAGCGCCGCGTACGACAAGCTGACGGTCACCGCCGGTTCGACGACCCTGGCCACCTACTCCAACCTCAACAAGGCGTCCGGGTACGCCCAGAAGTCCTTCGACCTGTCCTCGTACGCCGGCTCGACCGTCACCCTGAAGTTCAGCGGTGTCGAGGACTCCTCGCTCCAGACCAGCTTCGTCCTCGACGACACCGCCGTCACGACCGGCTGACCTCCGCGACACTCCGGGCCCCGGTCGCCGCCTTCGCGGCCGGGGCTCCGGCGTGCGGACGGACGGGCACGGGGCGTGAATGCGACGGCGTGGATCCAGGCGTACGGGTCATACGTCCAATGGCAGAGGAGGCCCCATGCGTATCCGTCGCACGACCCCCGCTCTCGCCCTGACCGCCCTGACGCTCGTGATCGCCGGCTGCGGCAGCCAGTCCGGCCGCGACGAAGGCTCCGCGCGCAGTGTGTCGCCGTCCACGACGGCCAGGCCCTCGACGGCCAGGCCTTCGGCGACCGAGTCCCCGACCGCCGAGCCCCCGACGACCCGGTCCCCGACGGCCGACCCTTCGCGGTGTGCGACGGTCTCCGGTTCGCTCGGCGCCGACGACCGCGGCCGTACCGTGTGCCTCGCGACCGGAGAGGTGGTCCGGGTCGAGCTGGACGGCACCTCTGATCGGCCGTGGAAGGCGGTGTCCGCCGAGGGCGCCGGTCTTGAGGCCGCCAACAGCGGCATCGTGATGCAGCCCGGTGACGCGAACGCCGCCTACAAGGCCGTCTCGACAGGAAAGATCCGGCTGAGCTCGACGCGTCCGTTGTGCGGCGCCGAGTCCGGCCGGATCTCCTGCAAGGGGATTCAGGAGTGGTGGGTCACCGTGGTGGTGAGGTAGCCGTGCCGCCGTGCGGGGCGGGCCGGCTCGGGGTGCTCCCGGCGGGCCTGCTCGGCCTCGCGGATCTGCCGGTCGATCCGGCGGTCGTGCGCGATGCCGATGACGGACGGGAGCACCAGCAGGACGAGGAGGGCGAGAACAGCAAGCATTCCGATCAGTCCTTCTATCTGTGCGGTATCCATAGACACCACTGTCGCGCTGTTAGCTCCTTACCGTCAGTGGCAGGACTGCCGTAGACCCTCGACTTCCTGCCAACGTCGAGGCACAGTGGAGACATGCTGAAAAACGTGGCCGCCATCGTCCTGGACGGTGTGAACCCCTTCGAACTGGGCGTCGTCTGCGAGGTGTTCGGCACCGACCGCAGTGACGACGGACTGCCGGTGTACGACTTCGCGGTCGCCTCGGCCGAGGGCGCACGGCTGAACTCCCACGCGGGCTTCACCATGAACGTCGAGCACGGCCTGGAGCGCCTGGAGTCGGCGGACCTGATCGCCGTGCCGGCGGGGTCCTGCTACGAGACCCGGGAGTTCCCGCCCGAGCTGCTGGAGGCGCTGCGCCGCGGGGTGGACCGCGGGGCGCGGGTGCTCAGCGTCTGCTCCGGCGTCTTCGTGCTCGCCGCGGCCGGGCTGCTGGACGGCCGGCGCTGCACGGTGCACTGGCGGCACGCGGACGAGCTGGCGATCGCGTATCCGAACCTGCGCGTCGAGCCCGACGTCCTGTACGTCGACGAGGGCTCGGTGATCACCTCCGCGGGGACCGCCGCCGGCATCGACGCCTGTCTGCACATCGTGCGCAAGGAGCAGGGCCCCGAGGTCGCCAACAAGATCGCCCGGCGGATGGTGGTCCCGCCGCACCGGGACGGCGGTCAGGCGCAGTACATCGAGCGGCCGCTGCCCCGCTCCCAGGTCGACACGGTCGCCGAGGTACTGGTGTGGATGGAGCGGCACCTCGACGAGGAGGTCACCGTGGAGCAGCTCGCCGAGCGCGCCCACATGTCGCCGCGCACCTTCGCCCGCCGCTTCCAGCAGGAGACCGGGACGACTCCCTACCGCTGGATCCTGCGCCAACGCGTGCTGCTGGCCCAGCGGTTGCTGGAGGGGACGGACGAGACGATGGACGCGATCGCGGGCCGAACGGGGTTCGGCACCGCGGCCGCGCTGCGCCATCACTTCGTACGGGCGCTGGGGACGACCCCCAACACCTACCGGCGCACCTTCCGGGGACCGGGCTCGGAGGAGGCCGCCTGACCCCCACCCCTCACCTCGGCACGGGTTTCAGCAGCAGGCTGTGCGGGCGCAGGGTGATGCCCACCCGGGTCGTGTCGTTGGAGCCGGCCACCTGCTCGAAGCGGTACGCGGTCGCCACCGCCGCCGTGATCAGGCTCAGTTGGGCCATCGAGAAGTGGTCGCTGGGGCACTTGCGGTTGCCGACGCTGAACGGGCTCATGGCGTACCTGGGCACGTCCTTGGCCCGCTCCGGCAGCCAGCGGTCGGGGTCGAACTCCAGGTTGTCGGCGTACGACTTCCCGTCGCGTTGGATCGCGTACGGGCTGTAGATGATGTCGGCCCCGGCCGGAATGCGATAGCCACCGAGTTCGGTGTCGGTGACCGCCCGCCGCGTCAATATCCATACGGCGGGGCGCAAACGCATGGCCTCGACGACGACATTGTTGGTGTGCGTGAGCTTGCGGACGTCGTCGAATGCGACCGGCCGGCCGCCGGTGACGGATTCGACTTCGGCGCGCACCCGGTCCCCGTGTTCCGGGTGTTCGGCGAGGACCTGGAGCAGCCACATGATCGTGGAAGCGACGGTTTCGCTGCCGGGTGTGAGTATCGCGACGACCTGGTCGTGGATCTCCTGTTCCCCGATGGGGTCGCCATTCTCGTCCTTCGCCGCCAGCAATGCTGTCAGCAAATCGTCCGGCTTTTGACCAGATGCCCGGCGTTCGGCGACGATCTCGTCGACGAGCAGGTGTAAATCGGCCAGCGCCCGGTTGAATTCCCGGTTGGCCGGCAGGGGCAGCCGGTACAGCGGTCCGAGCGGGACGACCATCCGCCGGTACATACCGCGGAAGACGGTGGCGAGCGCGACGCACAGCCGCTCCGCCCGCTCGTCCATGAAGTCGCCGCGCAGCAGACAGCGGGCCGCGATGCGCACGGCGACCCGGAAGGACTCGGAGGTGCAGTCGACGGTCTCGCCGCCGCGCCAGCGCTCGGTGAGCGCGTGGGCCTCCTCCTCCATGATCGGCCCGTAGGCGGGGATGGCGTCCAGCCGGAACGCGGGCTGGATGGTGCGGCGTTGACGGCGGTGGCGCGGACCGTTGGCGGTCGCCACGCCCTCCTTGCCGAGCAGGCCCTCCAGTGACTCCCAGAGCGGGCCGTCGATCTTGTAGTCGGTGCTCAGCGCCATGGCGCCGGTGAGCGCCGGGGTGGTGACCGCGTACACGGTCTTGGGGCCCAGCTTCAGCCGGACGACGTCGCCGTGCTCGCGCAGCCGGGACATGAAGGCCAGCGGGTCGCGGACCAGTTTCAGGCCGTGCCCGAGGACCGGGACGCCGCCGCCCGCGAGGGGCGGTTCGCGCAGCTCCGGGGCGTCCACGGCCGCGGGCTTCACAGACTCGACGGTCATTTCTCACCTGCCGCTTCGTTGGTGACGTACGGGGGTGTGGACCGGTCGTCCCAGCTGTCGACCATGTAACGGCCGGACTCGTGGTGGAACCAGTAGACGGAACTGAACCAGTTCCGCATATTGGCGACGCAGGCCCTGACGGCGGCACCGAGTTCTTTTCCCCGGACCGTGCCGTCGGCGAGATCGTCGGCGAACCGTAATGCTTCGCGTTCCGCGGCGACGAATTCGGATATGCATTCCTCGACGCGTCGCCTGACTTCGGCGACCGCCTCTTCGAGTGTCAGCCCCTCGTGTTTTACGAGGCTGATTCCCAGGTTGTGCACCTCGGCGCCCGCGATTTCCTTGGGGAGCGAGCAGAGGTCGTTGTACCACGCGGCGAATTCCTGGCTGAGCAGCGCGGCCCGCCGGAATGCCGGGTGTTTCCGTACCGAGTCCGGGAGTTCCACGCCCGCGCTCGGCTCCAGGAGGTCGGTCCAGATCCAGTGCGCGAAGGTGAGCCGGCGCAGTGCGAGGTATTCCTCGACCGTCGGGATGATCCCCTCGATACGGTTCTGGAACTCCCGGTCGTATGCCTCGATCACTTCGTGGAAGTGGCGCGCGAAACGGGCGTTCCACGTTCCGGGAAGGAACGAGTAGAGCCGCGCCACGCTGTCCGCGAGCCCCGCGACCAGGGAGTCCTTGTGGTGCAGATGCTTCTCGGGAGCATCCAGCGCCGCATGCAAACGGAACCTCAGCCGCCGCCACTCGGCGGGACGCCGGTGGACGATGTCCCGGTCATGTCGATCGTCCCAGACGAAGAACCACGCGCTGTAGTCCGCTATCGCCTGGAGTACCTCGTCGGGGGCACCTAGGTAGTACCCGGCCATCAAGTCCGTATAGCACAGACCATCGGCATATTCCTCGACCTTGTCCGCCGGCATCAGCCGCTTTTCCAGCAGCCAGGTCCTGGTCTTCTCCTGGAGCCGAGGCCAATACGGGTGCAGTTCCCGGGGAAACGCAGCCTCGATCACCGGAAGAGCAAGTGAGGGTGGAACCGCGATCGCTGTCGATGTGGTGCTGTGTGGGAAAGCAGGCACGAACAAACCCCTCTCAGCCGCCAAGTCGGCGTACGCCCCTCCCGCTGTGCCGGGCGCACGCCGTTGCGCATCCCCGCACTTCCTATTCAGCACCACAACTGACCGTTCTGGGAACGGATTTGCTCCCTTCACTACCCCACGATGCCTAGAATCTCCCCTTGCGTGACCGAATCTGGATCACTAGATGCGCACATGGGATCGAATGTGCGACGCACACGCGAACGGCACCTGTCCCGGCAGGGTTGCCGGAACAGGCGCCGTTCGGACGGGACCTGTGGGGTGTCAGTCGTTCGCGACCACCGGGTAGCGCGGCTCGTTCTCGGCCATCTGCCGCAGCGCGTCCTTGCGTTCGCGCTTGGAGAGCCGGTCGATGTAGAGGTAGCCGTACAGGTGGTCGGTCTCGTGCTGCAAACACCGGGCGAAGTAACCGGTGCCGCGGACCTTGATCGGGTTGCCCTGCTCGTCCTGCCCGGTCACCTCGGCGTAGTCGGGCCGGGCCAGCGGCGCGTACGCGGTGGGCACCGAGAGACAGCCCTCGTTGCTCTCGTCCAGGTGCCGCTTGTCGGCGGGCAGGTCGACCGGCTTGGGATTGCAGACCACACCCACGTGCCGCTTGCCCTCGTCGTCCTGGCAGTCGTACACGAAGACCTTCTGGTCGACGCCGATCTGGTTGGCGGCCAGGCCGACACCCTCGGCGGTGCGCTGCGAGGCGAACATGTCCGCGATCAGCTGCGCCAGCTCCGCGCCGAACTCGGTGACGTCCCTGCACTCCTTGTGCAGCACCGGGTTCCCGACGACGGTGATGGCCCGCGAGGTACCCCGCTCCCGCCAGGCGTTCTCCCGCTCCTCCGCCTCCTCGACGTCGATGACGAAGCCCTCGTCGTCCACGGGAAGCACGCCCACGTGCTGCTGATCGGTGTCCTGCTGCGCCATGACCGACGTACGCCTTCCTGCGACCTGAGAAATTCTGCGGGGTACAGCCTAAACGGAGCTGCCGTTCGGAAGCTGTTCAGCAGACCTCTTCGAGATCCCGCCAGTCCCGGGAGTCAGGGCTGTCGGCGACCCACCCGTCCAACAACCCCCGTACGAGCGAGGCAGGCGCCGCAACGCCACACTCCCGCTCCGGCACCCACATCTGCCCATCGGTCCGATGCCCGAGCGGCCCAGGATGCCCAGGCTCACTGTGGTCATGCGGATCCAGGTGCTCCCCATCGCCCTCATCGGACGGCATCCGCGACTCGGAACAGGTCCGACAGAGCAACCGCACGGACGACGACCAGTCCTCCGCAGCGAACCCGGCGTCGGCGGCAAGCTGCTCCAGCGCATCCCGGTCCGCCTCGCTCGCCGCCTCCAGCAGCACCACCCACGTGGGCACAGGAGACGGCGCCCAGAGCTCGATCTCGTCGAAGACCGGGTAGGCGTGCCCGGCGGTCGTGGTCCGCTCGCCGTGCGGCACGCCGTCGTGCAGGACGACCTCGCCCCAGCGCCGCCCGGAGGACGGCAGCGGAATCGACAGCACCTCGATCCGCGCGGGATCCAGCCGCCGGCCCCAGACGACCTCGGCCTCCCCCTCCGGGGACAGCCGTACGGCCGCGCTGCCGAGGTCCATCCCGACCGGCTCGCCGGAGTTCGTCGCACCGCCCGGCACCCGCAGCCCGTACGCCTGCCAGGCCCGCCGGGCGAGCGGCCAGTCCTGGAGGGCGGTGGCCGCGATGCCCACGTTCCACCAGTCAGGTGCACCCGTCTCGCGGTCCAGGAGGGCGACGGCCCTGAGGCCCGCGGCCCGGGCCTGCTCCCAGTCGTGCCGGAACTTGTGCAGCAGGGCGAGGTTGAACCAGGACTCGGACAGCCAGGGTTCCAGATCGGCGGCACGTGTCAGCAGCGCGCCCGCGTCCTCGTAGCGGCCGTCGCCGATCAGCGTGAAGGCGCGATCGGTGGCCTGCCGCCAGGAGGCGGAGGGCCGGTGCCGTCCCTTGCCGAAGATCCTCACGATTCCCGCCTGCCAGTTCCGTTCTGTGGGCTGGCCAGTGCTGCCCCCGGACACCTTCTCATTCTCTTTCGCATCCAACCACGTAGGTCTGGGAGGCCGCTCATTACCCATGGGTTACCCCGCCATGGGCAGGGTCAGACAGTCCCGTGCCAGGACGCGGGCCAGCGACTCCACGACCTCGGGCGCGTAGTCCCCGGCGGTGGCGAGGCGCAGCTCCTCCAGCGCGGTGAGAGGCCCGCCGGGACCGGCGCCCTGCACCTTCTCCTCGTACGCGTTCACCGCCCGCACGATCCGGGCGGCGACCGGTTGCTCCCGGTAGGGGTCGGCCTGCCGCTCCACGACCACCGCGACCGCCGCGTCCACCCCGGTCTGGCGTACGACGGCCCCGCCGAGCAACGCGATCCGCAGCTGTTCGGCGGCGGGCAGGACGGCGGTGGCGCCGGCCGGCACCGGGTCGACGAGGCTGAGCTGGCCGATGTCGTGCATGAGCGCCGCGTACTCCAGGACGGTGAGCTCGGGCCGGGTCAGGCCGAGGTCGCGGCCGACGGCCCGGCTGAGCTCGGCGACCCGGCGGGCGTGCCCCGCGGGGGTGTATCCGGCTATCTCGGTGGCGCGGGCGAGGGAGACGATGGTCTGCCGGTAGGTGGTGCGCACGGCCGCGTACCGCTTGAAGGAGAGCTGGGTCAGCAGCAGCGGCAGCGAGAACACGGGCAGCGCCCACAGACCTACGACGGCCACCGCGAGCGCCATCACCGCGCCCGTCGCGCACACGGCCGAGCCGATCCCGAGCAGCGCCCGCAGTTCGTCGCGGAGCAGCGGGCCGAAGGGCCAGCCGGTGCGGGAGCGGGCGAGCGCGGCGGCCAGCACGCAGTCGCACAGGGCGGTGAGGGCCAGGAGGGCGAGCAGGAGGAGTGCGTAGGCGGGGCCGACCCACTCGCCGAACACGCCCCGGTTGTACAGGGGTTGGAAGCAGATCGCGGCGAAGGCGACGGTCAGCACCCGGCGGGCCAGATGGTCGAGGAACGGTCCCTGGCCGCGGGCGATGTGCGGCACGCTGCCGAGGAGCGAGGCGGCGAACACGACGGTGACGATCTGCGCGACACCGTGCTCGGTGGGCCGTCCGGCGTCGGCGCCGAGCAGCGCGTACGACAGCGCCCCGGCGGCCCCGAGCGGCGCGGCCTCGCGCACCCGCGCACCGGTCCACCTGGTCAGCTCGCCGACGGTGATGAGTACCCCGAAGGCGAGAGCGGCCGGCCGCTCGTCGAGGCCGCTCCAGAGGGTGACGCCGAGGGATCCGGCGGCCAGGAGGGCGGCGGCGGCGTGGATGAGGAGCTCGGGCGAGGGCCGCGCGGTCATCACCCCACCTCCGAGCGACCGGAGACCGGCGAGACGGGGACGACCCGCACGCCCCGTTCCTCGTCGGCCGTCACCGCCGGGTGCCAGCCGTCCCTGGCCAGCGCACGCGTCAGCGCGGTGACCATCCGGGGGTCGAACTGGGCGCCCGCGCACCGCTGGAGCTCCTCCAGCGCGGCGGCGACCGGGCGGGCCCGGCGGTAGGAGCGGGTGGACGTCATCGCGTCGAAGGCGTCGGCGACGGCCACCACCCGTGCCGGTTCAGGGATCTGACCGCCCATCAGCCCGTAGGGATAGCCGCTGCCGTCGAGCCGTTCGTGGTGGTGGAGCACCGCGGCCCGGGCCTCGCCGAGGAAGCCGATGCCGCGCACCATCTCGTGTCCGTACTCGGGATGCAGCTCGATCACCCGCCGCTCCTCGGGGGTGAGCGGGCCGTCCTTGCGCAACAGCCTTGTGGGGACGCCGAGTTTGCCGACGTCGTGCAGGATGCCGGCGAAGCGGAGTACTTCAACTCGCGCGTCGTCCATGCCCAGTTCGCGGGCGATCATCATCGAGGCCTGGCCGACCCGCTCGCTGTGTCCGCGGGTGTACCCGTCCTTGATGTCGACGGCCTGCACCAGCGCCCGGATGGTCGCCTGGTGGGCCGCCCGCTCGCGGTGGTACTGCGCGAACACCCACCAGGACACGCACATCGGCAGCAGCACGAGCAGCGCGGCGACGGGTCCGTACCGGCTGCGCCACAGCACGGCCATCATCAGCCCGGCCAGCCCGTGCACGGCGATCGGCGCCAGGGAACGTAGAAAGAGCCCCCGCCAGGCCCGGCGCACCGGCACCCGCTCGGCGAGCGCGCGGATCCCGCCGTCGAGCACGGTCAGCGCCAGGCAGAAGGCGAGGACCGCTGCTCCGGCGGGGACCAGTGCGTACGGGAAGTCGGAGGCGACGACCGCGTCCCGGCCGCCCAGCGCCCAGTGGACGCGGGCCGCCGCCCATACGGCGAGGGCCAGTTGGGCGGCCCGCCAGATCCGGCGCAGCCAGGGCTGGCGCCGGTCGACGCGCGAGAGCAGCGCCCCGGGCAGCGGGACCAGGACCGCGGCGGGCGGCGGCAGCAGGAACGCGCCGGCGAGCAGGACGGGGTAGAAGGTGCCGGCGAACCGCCACCGTGCGGCGGCCTGCTCGCAACCGGCGTACACCAGGGCGAGCAACCCGACGGCCCACCACGGCGTCTCCACCGTGGGGAGCGGCAGCGGACAGGCCAGCGCACCGAGGACCGCACAGGCGACGTACGCACGAGCCCGTGCCGGAACCGCCTCCATCACGCCCCTCCCCGGCCGAGCCTGCCCAGACCTCAGGAGCCTAGGGCGGCACAGGGGGAGTCCGCGGGCCGATGACCCGCCGATTAGCACGTTCGAGTGACGACAGCCCGTTCAACCCGGGGTCCGGGGAGCTATGACTCCTGCGGAGCCGCGGCTACGTCGTGGTCCGGCACCGCCTGCCCGGAGCGGATCAGATCGAGCCGCCCCAGGACCTTGGCGCGCAGGTCGGTGGGCACGTCGTCATGACCGCAGCACCGCTTGACCAGCTTCTTCACGGCCTCTTCGAGCCCGTACTTCTCCAGACACGGCGAGCACTCGGTGAAGTGCTGCTTGAACTTGGCGCGGTCCACGTCCGGCATCTCGCTGTCGAGGAACTCGTAGAGATGGTCGAGGACCTCACTGCAGTCCGTTTCGTGCGGCTCTCCGCAGCTCATGAGCCCGAGCCTTTCGCTTCGTTCGACTCTCCGGCACCGGCCGGGACGAGCCCGCGCTCACGGGCGTAGTCCTCCAGCATGCCGCGCAGTTGACGGCGGCCCCGGTGCAGCCGGGACATCACCGTTCCGATGGGTGTCCCCATGATGTCCGCGATCTCCTTGTACGCAAAGCCCTCTACATCGGCGAGATAGACGGCGATGCGGAACTCCTCGGGGATCGCCTGGAGCGCTTCCTTCACGTCCGAGTCCGGCAGATGGTCGAGTGCCTGCGACTCCGCGGAGCGCAGACCTGTCGACATGTGCGACTCGGCACGGGCGAGCTGCCAGTCCTCGATCTCCTCGGCCGCGGAGCGCTGGGGTTCGCGCTGCTTCTTGCGGTACGAGTTGATGAACGTGTTCGTGAGGATCCGGTACAGCCACGCTTTGAGGTTGGTGCCTTCGCGGAACTGGTGGAAGGACGCGTACGCCTTCGCGTACGTCTCCTGCACCAAGTCCTCAGCATCGGCCGGGTTGCGCGTCATGCGCAGCGCCGCCGAGTACATCTGGTCGAGGAATTCGAGCGCGTCCCGCTCGAAGCGCGCACGGCGCTCCGTGGTCGATTCAGCGCTGACGCCCTGGCCCTCGGGCAGCTCCGCCTGGCCGTTGTCGGTCCCTGCGTCGATCCCAGTGACCGGACCCACCTCCTCATGATTGCGGGTGGCACCGAGACCGGTCCCACCAGCTTCGGAGGATAGACGACGACCCGTCCCCGCCGCCCCTCGAATCGGGGTGGTCTTGGCCGCAGTCAGCACCGACCAGTCCAGGTCAGTGCGGCTGTCGCGGCTCGGGCAGATGGTCGAACCCATACGGCGGACTTCCTCTCCCACGGCTTGCGTGCTGCTTGTTCAGCACTTCTGTCCCGCACAACAGTGGGCCGCCGCCGCACATTCCCGCTCTTTACCCGAGTGACGCGATCCACCGGACGACACCGTCCGTGATGATCGCCACCGCCTCGTCCTGGCCGATGTCTGCCTTTTTGGGCACCGCGAACCCGTGATCGCCGAACGGCACCTCGACCAGCCGGTAGTCCCCGCCCGGAAACTCCTCGGGCCGGCCGAAGGGGTCGTTCCCGCCCTGTACGACGAGGGTGGGCACCCCGGAACCGAGCAGTTCCCCGGCGCGGGACTTCTCCGGCCGGCCCGGCGGATGCAGCGGGAAGCTGAGTGCCAGCACGGCGTGCGCGCCGAGCTCGGTCGCCGTACGGCAGGCGACGCGGGCGCCCGCACTGCGTCCGCCGGAGACCACCGGGAGCCCGGGCTCGCTCAGCGTGGGCCACAGGCCCCGCCAGCCGACGTCGAGGGTCTTCGGGGCCGGCGCGACCTTCTTCCCGGCCACCCGCCAGGGCTGCTCGACGAGCGCGACGCTCACGCCGTGTCCGGGCAGGACGGCGGCGAGGGCCTGGAGGTCCCGGGCCTCGATGCCACCGCCGGCGCCGTGGCTCACCGCGAGCACCAGCCGGGGCTTCTTCGCCGGGTGCCAGGTGACGCGGGCGTCCCCCGCGTCCGTGGTCACGGTCTCGGTCACGCTCTCGGTCTTGATGATCTTCGTCGTCACATCAGAAGAGTGTGCCCTCTTCGGGCCCCTCCAGCTCCTTCAGCAGCTCCGGGCCGTTGTTGCGGACGTTGCTGACCGCCGTGGAGACCGGGTAGGCGCGCATGAGGCCGGTGGGCGGGGGCACGAGCAGGGAGCGGAGGTCCTCGACGTCCGTGCGGGAAGGGTCGAGCCAGGTGTCCCAGCGGTCGGGGGTGAGCATGAGCGGCATCCGGGGGTGGATGTCGGCGAGTGCGTGCGGGCCCTCGTCGGGGGCGACGGCGAGCGGGGTGGTCTCCGCCTCGGTCGTGATCACCGAGCAGGTCGTCCACCAGGCCAGCGGATGGTCGTCGGGGAGGGTCCGGTCGCGCCAGAACTCGTAGAGCCCCGCCATCGCGAAGACCGAGCCGTCGGCGGGCAGCACGAAGTACGGCTGCTTGCGCGGGCGCTTCTTCTTGCCCTCGACCTCCAGGTCCCGCTCCTGCGTGCCGGTGACCCACTCGTAGTAGCCGTCCGCCGGGATGACGCAGCGGCGGGTGGCGAAGGCCCGCTTGTACGACGGCTTCTCGTGGACCGTCTCGGCGCGGGCGTTGATCATCCGGGCGCCGCCCTCGGGCGTCTTCGACCAGGACGGGACCAGGCCCCACTTCAGCTTGCGCAGCTGGCGAACCGGTCGCGGATCGGGCACGTCCTTAAGAGGACGGTCAAGGACGGCGTAGACCTCCTTGGTCGGGGCCACGTTGTAGTCGGGAGGCAGCGTCTCCTCGGGCTCCCACTTCTCGATCTCAAAGATTCCTGCGAGATCCTCGGGTCCACGACTCGCTGCATACCGTCCGCACATACGTGCAACACTGCCAGATTCCGCGTCGCCAGAGGGAGCCACCGCCGAACATGGACAGCCTCGCCATCACCTCGCTGCCCGATCTCTGGGACCGGGTCTTCGGCACCCAGCCCGACCCGGATCTGTGGGTGGTGATCGCGACCCTGGTCGCCGCGCTCGCGGTGATCGTCCCGCACGGCCTGTGGCGCCTGTCGCGCAACGCGATCACCATCGCCCACGAGGGCGGCCACGGCCTGGTCGCGCTGCTGACCGGCCGGCAGCTCAACGGCATACGGCTGCACTCGGACACCAGCGGCCTGACCGTCAGCCGCGGCAAGCCGCACGGCATCGGCATGATCCTCACCGCGGCGGCCGGCTACACCGCTCCCCCGCTGCTCGGCCTCGGCGGCGCCGCGCTGCTGGCCGCCGGGCACATCACGCTGCTGCTGTGGCTGGCGACGGTGCTGCTGGTGGCGATGCTGGTGATGATCCGCAACGCGTACGGCGCGCTGACGGTCGTCGTGACCGGCGGCACGTTCCTGCTGGTGTCGTGGCTGGCGGGACCGCAGGTGCAGGCGGCGTTCGCGTACGCGGGGGTGTGGTTCCTGCTGGTGGGCGGGGTGCGCCCGGCGTTCGAGCTGCAGGCCAAGCGGATGCGCGGCGGCGCGGGCGACTCGGACGCCGACCAGCTCTCGCGGCTGACGCACGTACCGGCGGGGCTGTGGTTCTTCCTGTTCCACGCGGTGTCACTGTGTGCACTGATCGGCGGCGGGCGCTGGCTGCTGGAGGTCTGAGCCACGGGCGGCCGCCACGGCGTCCACGGACCACGCGAGGACCGTATACGCGCATATATGCACGGCACTTCCCATGCCGTTGTTTCGCCGTGGTTTCGCCGCATTTGATCAAGATCTCCGGTCACCGACAGCCACTAAGGTGGAGCGCATGACCGTAAACCCCGCACACACCTCACTCTGGCCCGCCCCGCACGCGAGCGGAGCCGTCCGCGCGACGGTCCACGTGCCGGGGTCCAAGTCGGTCACCAACCGGGCCCTGGTGCTCGCCGCGCTGGCCTCGGAGCCGGGCTGGCTGCGCCGCCCGCTGCGCTCGCGGGACACGCTGCTGATGGCGGCCGCCCTGCGCGAGATGGGTGTGGACATCGAGGAGGGGGTCGGCCCGGACGGCACCGGCGAGACCTGGCGGGTGCTCCCGACCGGCCTGCACGGCCCGGCCACGGTGGATGTCGGGAACGCGGGCACGGTCATGCGTTTCCTGCCCCCGGTCGCCGCCCTCGCCGACGGTCCGGTCCGCTTCGACGGCGACCCGAGGGCGTACGAGCGTCCGCTGCACGGGGTGATCGACGCGCTGCGGGTGCTCGGGGCGCGGATCGACGACGACGGGCGCGGCACGCTGCCGCTGACGGTGCACGGGGGCGGGGCGCTGGACGGCGGTCCGGTCGAGATCGACGCTTCTTCCTCGTCGCAGTTCGTGTCGGCGCTGCTGCTGTCCGGGCCGCGGTTCAACCAGGGCGTCGAGGTGCGGCACATCGGTTCGTCGCTGCCCTCGCTGCCGCACATCCGGATGACGGTCGACATGCTGCGCGCGGTCGGTGCACAGGTGGACACCCCGGAGTCGGGCGGCGAGCCGAACGTGTGGCGGGTGACGCCGGGCGCGCTCCTTGGCCGGGACCTGACGGTGGAGCCGGACCTGTCGAACGCGCAGCCGTTCCTGGCCGCGGCCCTGGTGACCGGCGGCAAGGTGGTGATCCCGGACTGGCCGGCCCGCACCACCCAGCCCGGCGACAGGCTGCGCGAGATCTTCACCGAGATGGGCGGTTCCTGCGAACTCACCGAGTACGGGCTGGAGTTCACCGGATCCGGCGCGATCCACGGCATCGACGTGGACCTGAGCGAGGTCGGCGAGCTGACCCCGGGCATCGCGGCGGTCGCCGCCCTCGCGGACTCCCCCTCCACCCTGCGCGGCGTCTCCCATCTGCGCCTGCACGAGACGGACCGGCTGGCCGCGCTCACCAAGGAGATCAACGAACTCGGCGGTGACGTGAGCGAGACCGCCGACGGCCTGCACATCCGCCCGCGCCGGCTGCACGGCGGGATCTTCCACACCTACGAGGACCACCGCATGGCGACGGCCGGCGCGATCATCGGCCTCGCGGTCGAGGGCGTGCAGATCGAGAACGTGGCGACGACGGCGAAGACCCTGCCGGACTTCCCCGACCTGTGGACCGGGATGCTCGGGGCGTAGGGGCACGGGAACCAGTCATGCGCCGCTACGGCAAGAACACCGACGAGGACGACATCCGCCAGCGCCCGAACCGCAAGGGCAACCGGCCGCGTACGAACATCCGCCCCAAGCACGAGGAAGCGGTCGAGGGCATGGTCCTCACCGTCGACCGGGGCCGGCTGACCTGCCTGGTCGAGGACCGGGTCGTGATGGCGATCAAGGCCCGCGAGCTGGGCCGGAAGGCCGCGGTGGTCGGTGACCGGGTGGCCATCATCGGCGACCTGTCCGGCGACAAGGACACCCTCGCCCGGATCGTCCGCATCGAGCCGCGCACCTCCGTGCTGCGCCGCACGGCCGACGACGACGATCCCTACGAGCGCGTGGTCGTCGCCAACGCCGACCAGCTGGCCATCGTCACGGCCCTGGCGGACCCCGAACCCCGCCCGCGCCTCATCGACCGCTGCCTGGTCGCGGCCTACGACGGCGGCCTCGACCCGCTGCTCGTCCTGACCAAGTCGGACCTGGCCCCGCCCGACGAACTCCTGGAGATGTACGGCGATTTGGGCGTCCCCTACGTCGTCACGAGCCGCGAGGAGCTGGAGAACGGCACCGCGGTGGAGCGGGTGCGCAAGCAACTGGACGGCAAGATCACGGCGTTCGTCGGCCACTCCGGTGTCGGCAAGACGACCCTCGTCAACGCGCTGGTCTCGCTGGAGCGGCGGCGCAGCACCGGAATCGTCAACGCCGTCACCGGACGCGGCCGGCACACCACGACCTCGGCGCGCGCGATCCCGCTGCCGGACGACTCGGGCTGGGTCGTCGACACACCGGGCGTCCGTTCCTTCGGCCTGCACCACGTGGACCCGTCCCGGGTCATCAAGGCGTTCCCCGACCTGGAGCCCGGCACCGCGAACTGCCCGCGCGCGTGCAGTCACGACGAGCCGGACTGCGCGCTGGACGCGTGGGTGGCCGAGGGGCACGCGGATCCGGCCCGGCTCTACTCGCTGCGCCGCCTGCTCTCCACCCGGGAGCGGAAGGAAGGCGACTGACCTCCGCGTTGTTTGGCAGTACTCGGGTGCGGCAAGTGCATAATCGCACCGAGCCGCATACGGGAGGACAAGCACATGGCGTGGCTGCTGGTGGTGGTGGCCGGGTTGCTGGAGACAGGTTTCGCCGTGTGCCTCAAGCTCTCGCACGGTTTCACGCGACTGTGGCCCACGATCGCGTTCTGCGCCTTCGCACTCGGCAGTTTCGGCCTGCTCACCCTGTCCCTGAAGAAACTCGACGTCGGACCCGCCTATGCCGTCTGGACCGGCATCGGCGCGGCCGGCACCGCGATCTACGGAATGATCTTCCTCGGCGACCTGGTCTCCACCCTGAAGCTCATCTCGATCGGCTTCGTCATCGTGGGCGTGATCGGCCTCCAGCTGTCGGGCTCGGCCCACTAGGGGCGGTCAGGCAGGCTGGCGGGACAGGGCCGTGCGGATCAGGTCGGCCACTCCGCCCTCCCCCGGCGGCGCCGAGACGCAGGACAGGGCGAGGCGGGTGACGAGCTCGCAGGAGCGGGTCAGGTCGGCGGTCTCCGACTTGGGGGTGCCGGGGACGGCGAGCTGCACCACGGCCCGGTCGCGGACGATCGCCACGAAGTCGCCGGGCGAGGGCAGCGGACCGTCGGCCCTCCGCTGCGCCGGCACGGCCGAGGACGACGGAACCGCGGACAGCGTCGGCGAGGGCAGCCGCTCGCTCCAGCAGCCGGTCAGCATGGCCCGTACGAGCGCGTTCTCGCGGGCCATGGACACCGTCCACTCGGCGGTCGCGGTCAGCCGGTCGCGGGCGTCGGCGTGCGTGGCCAGCGCCCGTTCGACGCCGGCGAGATAGCCGTCGGCCTCTCGTCTGACCAGTGCCCGGGCGAGCCCCTCCTTGCTGCCGAACTCGTTGTAGAGCGTCTGCCGGGACACACCGGCCGCCGCGGCGACATCGACCATCCGCACCGTGGACCACGGCCGACGGGCCAGCGCCGTGTACGCGGCGTCCAGTAGGGATTCCCGCGCTGCAGGCATCATCGCCTCCCTGGGGCGGAGCACTCTGCGCCCAGATTTGACGCGCACGGGGGCACTGTCAAGGGTTCGCGAGCGCACTGGGGGGCGCCCGTCGGACACTACGTGCCGTCACACCCCGTGCACGGCCCGGCCGCGACTCGTCAATGTGCCGCCAAACCGTGAGGTAGGAGCGCTGGCACCGGCCCGACGCCGACGGATAGCGTGCGTTCCATGCCGGACTACCAGGATGACCTCCGTTTCGCCCACGTCCTCGCGGACGCCGCCGACTCGGCCACCATGGGCCGATTCAAGGCGCTCGACCTCAAGGTCGAGACGAAACCGGACATGACTCCGGTGAGCGAGGCGGACAAGGCGGCGGAGGAGATCATCCGCGGCCAGCTGCGGCGCGGCCGCCCGCGCGACGCGATCCTCGGCGAGGAGTTCGGCATCCAGGGCACGGGCCCCCGGCGCTGGGTGATCGACCCGATCGACGGCACCAAGAACTACGTACGCGGCGTGCCCGTGTGGGCCACGCTGATCGCCCTCATGGAGGCGGCGGAGGGCGGCTACCGGCCCGTCGTCGGCGTCGTCTCCGCGCCCGCGCTGGGCCGCCGCTGGTGGGCCGCCAAGGGCCACGGCGCCTTCACCGGCCGCAGCCTCTCCTCGGCCTCCCGGCTGCGCGTCTCCCGCGTCTCGAAGCTGACGGACGCCTCCTTCGCGTACTCCTCGCTCTCCGGCTGGGAGGAGCAGGGCCGCCTCAACGGCTTCCTGGACCTGACCCGCGAGGTGTGGCGCACGCGCGCGTACGGCGACTTCTGGCCCTACATGCTGGTCGCCGAGGGCGCGGTGGACATCTGCGCCGAACCGGAGCTGTCCATGTGGGACATGGCCGCCAACGCGATCATCGTGACCGAGGCCGGCGGCGAGTTCACCGGCCTCGACGGCCGCCCCGGCCCGCACAGCGGGAACGCTGCGGCGTCGAACGGGCTGCTGCACGACGAGTTGCTGGGCTATCTCAACCAGCGCTACTGACCGGCGCGTAGGGCACACCCGTCGAGCGCAGATGAGCACGCACGCCCTCAATCGGCCGTGCGCGCCCTCTTGTTGACCGTTGCTTTACCTGCAACTCTGAGGGCACCCTCAATTTGTGAACTTGTGAATCCCTGAACTATCAGGGGTTCCCGGGAGGTGACTCGCAGCCCATGCTCGTCCGCGAAGCCATGAGCACCGTGGTGCTCACGATCGGCCCCGCCCACACCCTCCGCCAGGCAGCCGCCCTGATGTCCGCCCGCCGAGTCGGCGCCGCCGTGGTCCTCGACCCCGACGCCGGTGGCATCGGCATCCTCACCGAACGCGACATCCTCAACTCCGTCGGCCTCGGCCAGAACCCGGACTCCGAACGCGCCCACGCCCACACCACCACCGATGTCGTCTTCGCCGCCCCGTCCTGGACGCTGGAGGAGGCGGCGAGCGCCATGACCCACGGCGGCTTCCGCCACCTCGTCGTCCTGGACCGCGGCGACGCCGTCGGCATCGTCTCGGTCCGCGACATCATCCGCTGCTGGACACCGGCCCGACAGCACGTACCCGCCTGAGCACATGGTGGCGCCTTCGCGGGCGCCACCATGGACAAAGTCCAAGACCGGGCAAGCTCCAAAGTCACACCTGTTCGGATTCTGGGCCTCCCACTGTTAAACTGGCCCGCATGAGTGACCTTCTGGAGCGGCTGCGCGGACGCGGATGGCGGATGACCGCACAGCGGCGTGTCGTGGCCGAGGTCCTGGACGGCCGGCACGTCCACCTGACCGCCGACGAGGTGCACGCGCGCGCTGTCGCGAAGCTCCCCGAGATCTCCCGGGCGACCGTGTACAACACGCTGGGCGAGCTGGTCTCCCTCGGCGAGGTCCTGGAAGTCTCCACCGACAAGCGCGCCAAGCGGTACGACCCGAACGCGCACCAGCCGCACCACCACCTGGTCTGCGCCCAGTGCGGCACCATCAAGGACGTCCACCCGAGCGGCAACCCGCTGGCCGACCTCCCCGACTCGGAGCGCTTCGGCTTCAAGGTCTCGGACGTCGAGGTGACGTACCGCGGCGTCTGCCCGAACTGCTCGGCGGCCTGACGGCTTTCGACTTCGACGAAGCCCCGGCATCCTCCGCTTGAGTTCTAGTGGACGCCGGGGCTTCGCGCTGCGCGCAGGCATCCTGTCGCCCCGTACGGACCTTCCGTCGTCGCCTACAGGCTTCCTCAATCTGACGGTCCGTCATATCGTCTTGCGGCACCCTCCACTCCGTGACGAACTCCGCAAGGAGCAACCGTGGGAGACCCGCACCCCAAACTCCACGCCTCCGACCTGACCCGCGTCTTCGGCCGAACCCCCCACACCGTCGACGCCCTCGGCCCGCTCGATCTCACGGTCGCCCCCGGCGAGTTCGTCTGCGTCGTGGGCCCCTCCGGCTGCGGCAAGTCCACGCTGCTGCGGATCGCCGCCGGCCTGCTGCGCCCGAGCACCGGCACGCTGGCGATCCGTGCCTCGACCGCCCGACCGGCGGCGATGATCTTCCAGGACTACGGCATCTACGACTGGAAGACGGTCCAGGCCAACGTCCGCTTCGGCCTCGACGTCCAGCGCGTCCCGCGTCGGGAGGCGAACGCCCGCGCGGCCGACTGGCTGGCCCGCATGGGCCTCGCGGACTTCGCCGACGCCTACCCGGCCACGCTCTCCGGCGGGATGCGCCAGCGCGTGGCGATCGCCCGCGCCCTCGCCGTCGAGCCCGAACTGCTGCTCATGGACGAGCCGTTCGCCGCCCTGGACGCCCAACTCCGCATGATCCTCCAGGACGAGCTGCTGGAGATCACCCAAGCGCTGCGCACCACCACCCTGTTCATCACCCACAGCCTGGAGGAGGCGATCGTGCTGGGCGACCGCGTCCTGGTGATGTCGGCCCGCCCGGGCCGGATCATCGCCGAGCACCGCCCGCCGTTCCCCCGCCCGCGCACCGGCGACATCCGCTCGGCGCCCGAGTTCACGGCGCTCAAGAGCCAACTCTGGGAACTGCTGCGGAAGGAGGCGGTGCCGGCATGACGACCATCGCCCCCGGCAGGCAGCCGGAATCGGTCCTGGTCCGCCGCCCGGGCCCCGAGGAACTCCACCCCGTACGCACCCACCGCCGCCGGCGCGCCCTGGAACTGTCGCTCGCGGTCGCCGTGCCCCTCGTGCTGGTCCTGTGGTGGCAACTGGCCGCGGATCAGCGCTGGATCGACGCCCGCGTCTACCCCGCGCCCTCCACGATCCTGTCCGACGGCTGGGACCGGGCCGCCGCCGGTGACCTGTGGCCGGACGTGTGGGCGACCTTGAAGCGCGTCCTGGCCGGCTACGCGATCGGCACCGCGGCGGGCTACGCCCTGGGCCTCCTGATGGGCTCGCTGCCCTTGATCAGAGCGGCCCTTGAGCCTCTCCTGGACGCCCTGTACGTCGTCCCGAAGCTGGCGCTGCTGCCGGTCTTCCTGAATATGTTCGGCCTGGGCGAGGGCCCGCAGGTGGCGTTGGTGGCGGCGACGGTGTTCTTCTTCGTCTGGATCTCCACGATGTCCGCGGTGATCGCGATCCCGTCCGGCCACCTCGACGCGGGCCGGGTCTTCGGCGCCTCGCCCTGGCAGATGTTCCGGCACGTCCTGCTGCCTGCCTCGCTGCCGTCGGTCCTGGTCGGCGCGCGGATCGCGGCGGGCGTGGCGGTCCTGGTCATCGTCGCCTCGGAGCAGATCGCCGCGAGCAACGGCCTGGGCCACCTGATCTTCGACTCGCGCGCGCTGTTCCAGAACGACGTGATGTTCGTCGGCATCGTCTGCGTGGCCGTCCTCGGGGTGCTCTTCTCCGAACTGGTGCGGATCCTGGGCCGGTTGCTGACGCCGTGGGCACCTCGGGACCGGGGAAGGGGACAGTCATGAGAAGGCATGCGTACGGTCGTGCGTACGGTCTCGTGGCGGCCGTGGCCGCGCTGCTCGCGTCGGCGGCCTGCTCGTCGACGCCGTACTCGGACGACGCCGGTGCGCCGGCGGGCACGGGCGGGCGCACGATCCGGCCCGTCGACGGGTGCGGCAAGTCGTCCTGGACGGACCCGGCCGACCTCGCGACGGACCGGCTGCCGGCCCGCTGCATGCCGCTGGCGCCCGGCCCGCAACCCCTCGCCAAGACACGGAAGTTGACGATCGCGACGGGCACGCTGAGCGCCGAGTACGTGGCGCCGCTGGAAGTCGCCCTCGACAAGGGCGAGTTCGAGAAGGAGGGCCTGGACGTCACGCTGAAGGTCCTGCCGACGCCGGACGCGCTGCCCCTGCTGGCCAAGGGGGACATCGACGCGCTCTGGGCGGCGCCGGAGGCGGCCGTGATGAACGGCATCAAGGGCGGCTTCGACATCAAGTGGGTCGCGGGCAACTTCTCGCCCGCCCCGAAGTCGAAGAGCGGTCTGTGGGCGCGGCTGAAGGACGGCGAGACGGCGGCCCAGGTCCGGCTCGCGGGCCGCAGCCTCGGCACGATGATCGGCAAGGGCTCCGTGATCGCGTACCCCATGGAGAAGACCCTGGAGCGGCACGGCGGCGGCCTCGACAAGATCCAGTACCGCCAGCTGGGCTCCGCCGACGTCCTCACCGCCCTGCAGAACGGCGGTGTCGACTCGGCCTGGCTGCTCGACCCGATCTGGCGCAAGGTCGACGGAAGGCCGGGATACGCCTTCCTGGGCGGCCAGCCGCTCGGCGAGCCCCTCGGGGGCATGCTGTACGGCCGCAGCCTGCTGCACGACGACGTGGACGCCGGGGTGGCCCTGCTGCGGGCGTACCTCCGGACGGTGAACACGTACTTCGCGTCCGACTACAAACAGGACGCGGGCTTCGTCGGCTACCTCGCGAAGCTCCTGAAGACCGACGAGGCGGTCCTGGAGTCCACCCCGTCGCTCCGCATGGACTGGGAGATCCGCGAGGGCACCACGACCCGCCTCCAGTCCGCCTACCGGGCACAGGGCGTCGCGACAGGGGATGCGCTGCCCGAGTCGAAGACGGTGGACCGCTCGCTGTACGAGGAGGCCGTGGGCCACGTGCCGTGAGCACGATGAGCACCGTGAACACACCGAAGGCCGGAACCCTGATGGGTTCCGGCCTTCGGCCTTGAGTAGCGGGGACAGGATTTGAACCTGCGACCTCTGGGTTATGAGCCCAGCGAGCTACCGAGCTGCTCCACCCCGCGTCGGTAAACGCAACATTACGTCAGCCACGCGAGCAGAAGCAAATCGATTGACCGGCGGTCACTGAGAGGCGTCCGACCAGGTCTTTTGCGGCTCAGGCCGACAGCTCCTGGCCCAGCGCGTCCCGCAGCCGGGCCGCCCGCTTGCTCACCTCGGCCGGCCCCAGCGTCACCGCGCGGTCGGCCCAGCGCTGCCCCTCGGCCAGCTCGCCGCGCCGCGCGTAGACCAGGGCGAGCCGCAGCGCCGCGCGGCCGTGCCCGGCGTCGGCGGCGCGGGTCCACCACACCGCCGCCTCCGGCTCGCTGCCTTCGCGGGCGAGCAGCAGCCCGAGATTGAAGGCGCCGTTGCGGGAGCCTGCCTCGGCCGCCGCCCGGTACCAACGGGCCGCCTCGACGACATCGCCGCGGGCAGCGGCCATCATCCCGACACGCACCTGCGCGCGCCGGTGGCCCTGGGAAGCCGCCCGCTCGTACCACTCCTCGCACTCGGTCTTCTCGTGCACCGTCTCGCCCAGCTCGTGCGCCGGCTCCGGCGGGCGCCGCGCGTCGAGCACGGTGGCCAGCCGGTACGCCGCCTCCGGGCTGCCGCCGCCGGCCGCGCACCGCAGATGCCGCTCCGCCGCGCGCTCGTCGCCGTCGCGCAGCCGGGCGATGCCGACCTGCAGCGCCGCCTCGGTGTGCCCGGCGGCGGCCGCCCGCTCGTACCAGCGCAGCGCGACCTCGTCCTCGTCGCGCCCCGCGAACAGGATCCCCAGGTTGAAGGCCGCGTCCACGCTGCCGGCCTCCGCGGCCTTGGAGAACCACGGCTCGGCGCCGGTCGTGTCGCCGCCCTGCAGCAGCAGGATGGCCAGCGCGTTCGCCGCCTCGCGGTGCCCGGCGTACGCCGCCCGCCGGTACCACTGCTCGGCCTGCGCCGTGCGGCTCTGCTCGGCGCAGAGCAGCCCGAGGTTGTACGCGCCGTTGTCGTCGCCCGCGTCCATCGCCGCGCGGTACCAGCGCTCGGCGGTCTGGGTCTCGCCGCGCTCTGCGTGCAGGGCGCCCAGCGCGTTGGCCGCGTTGCCGTCGCCGTCCTGGGCAGCGCGGAGCCACCACACGGCGGCGCTCTCGGTGTCGCCGGCGTCGCGCAGCAGAAAGCCCAGGGCGCAGGCGGCCCGGGCCTCGCCGTCCTTGGCGGACGTCAGGTACCAGCGCCCGGCCTCCTTGAGCTCGCCGCGCCGCTCCAGGATCGCGCCGAGCTGCAGCGCGGCCCGCCGGTGTCCGCGCGCGGACGACTGCCGGTAGAACCGCTCGGCCTCCGCGGACAGCGCGGCGCCGTCGTCTCCCCCTGACCCGGTCTCGCTCTCGTGCGCGGCCCTGCGGTCGAGCGCGCGTGCCAGTCGGTACGCCGCCTCCCGGTGCCCCCGCTCGGCGGCGGCCCGCATCCAGTCCTCGGCGCCCGCGTCCGCGCGGTGCTCCAGCAGATCGGCGAGCGCGTAGGCGCCCAGGGCGTGTCCCTGCTCGGCGGACTGGCGCAGCCAGTACTCGGCGGCGGGCTCGTCCCCGCGCTCACGGTGGTACCGCCCGAGGGCGTGCGCGGCCGCGGCCGATCCGGCGACGGCGGCGATCCGCCACCATCCGGCGGCCTCGTCGGCGTAACCGCGCTGGTGGAGCAGGACTCCCAGGTTGTTGGCGGCGGCACGGTCGCCCGCCGCGGTGGCGCCACGCAGATGGGGCTCGGCTCCGTCGAGGTCGCCACGGCGCAGCAGCATGGCCCCGAGGACACTCTTCGCCTCGGCGTCGCCGGCCTCGGCCGCGAGCCGCTGACGAAGTTCCTCGGCAGCCTCCTCAGCGGCCTCCACGGCATCGCTCTGCCCGGAGGGCTGCACAAATCGCCCTGTCTCGAACAGAGTTGCCTTGTCCCCCATAACGTCCATCGTCGCACCACCTGCAACCTGGGTACACCTGGTATACCGCAGCCAGTGAGGTCACTTCAGCGTTTTGTCGACTTGCCCACAGAGAGACAAGTCAAACACAGTTCCCCCAACTCCCCACAGCGGCACGGCCACCTCCGGGTCGGTACATGCGTTCGCACACGCCGAAGGCCCGGATCCTTAAAGGATCCGGGCCTTCGAACTGCAGTAGCGGGGACAGGATTTGAACCTGCGACCTCTGGGTTATGAGCCCAGCGAGCTACCGAGCTGCTCCACCCCGCGCCGTTGTGTGGCAACCGTACCACGGTGCGAGGTGGGCACTTGACCGGTCATTCGCCGGTCAGGTGCTGCCAGGACTGCTGCTCGGTCTGCTCGTCGCGCTGGGACTACCGCTGGGTTTGGGACTGCCACTGGGACTTGGGCTGGCCTTGTTGCCGCTGCCGCCACTGCCGCTCGCCTTGTCGGCCTTGGACTGCGCGTCCTCGGCCCGCTGCAGCGCGTCCTGCAGATCCTTCTGCGCCTCGCCGTACGCCTCCCAGTCACCCTTCTTGAGCGCTGCCTGGCCGGCGTCGAAGGCCTTCTGGGCGTCGGTCAACGCCTCCTGGACCGTGGGGTTGTTGGACGTCGGTGGCGGGTTGGTGGTGGTGTCGTCGTCCGGTGGCGTGGTGACCGGACCCTCCGCTCCGAAGACCTTGTTGAGGGCCTGGTCGAGGGTGTCCTCGAAGGCGGTGGCGCCGCCGTAGGTCACCAACACCTTTCTCAGCAGCGGGTACTTGAGCCCGCCACCGCGCACATAGACCGGCTCCACGTAGAGCAGTCCGCCGTCCAACGGGACCGTCAGCAGGTTGCCGTACTCGACCTCGGAGTCGCCGCCCTTGAGCAGCTTGATCGACTCGGCGATGTCCTGTTCGGAGTTGAACTGGCTCTGCACCTGTTTAGGCCCGTTGACGGTCGTGCTGGTCGGCAGTTTCAGCACTCTGATCTTGCCGTAGTCGGGAGTGCCCGCCTCGGCGTCGACCGTCATGAACGCACTCAGGTTGTCCCGGCCGTTGGGCGAGAAGGTCGTCGTCAGCGAGAACGCCTGGGACGACTGGTCGGGCATCTTCATGCTCAGGTAGTACGGCGGCACCGCGTCACCCGACTTGTTGGTCGGGTCGTCCGGCACCTGCCACACCTCGCTGCCGGACAGGAACGTCTGCGCGTCCTTGACGTGGTAGCGGGTGAGCAGCTCGCGCTGGACCTTGAACAGGTCCTGCGGATACCGCAGATGGGCCATCAGCTCCGGCGAGATGGACTTCTTGGACTTCACCGTGTTCGGGAACGCCTTCATCCAGGTCTTCAGGACCGGATCCTCGGTGTCCCACTGGTAGAGCTTGACCTCGCCGGTGTACGCGTCGACGGTCGCCTTCACCGAGTTGCGGATGTAGTTGACCTGGTTCTGCTGGGCCACCACCGCGCGCGAGTTGTTCGTCGCGGTCAGCGAGTCCGCCGTCGTGTCACCGAGGGTCGTACGGGAGGCGTACGGGTATCCGTTCGTCGTGGTGTAAGCGTCGACGATCCACTGGATACGGCCGTCCACCACCGCCGGATAGGCGTCGCCGTCGATGGTCAGCCACGGGGCGACCGCCTCGACGCGCTCCTTGGGCGTGCGGTTGTATAGGATCCGCGAGCCCTCGCCGATCGCGCCGGAGTAGAGCATCTGCGGCTCGCTGAACGCCACCGCGTACGCGGCCCGGTTGACCGGGTTGGAGAGGTTGACCCCGCTCTTGCCGGTGTAGCTGGTGGTCTTCTCACCGCTGTCGTCGGAGTAGTCGATCTCCTTCTGGGGACCGCCGACGATCGAGTACGTGGTGGTCTTCTCGCCGTAGTAGATCTGCTGCTCGTACGAGCCCAGGTCGCCCTTGGAGGGCAGGTCGGACTCGGTGAAGACCGGGCGGCCCTCGGAGTCGGCCGTGGTGCCCTTGGCGGCGACCACGCCGTAGCCGTGGGTGTAGCGGAAGTGGTCGTTGATCCAGTTGTTCTTCGGAATGCCGTTGAGGTTCAGCTCACGCAGACCGATGACCGTGTCCTGGTCCTTGCCGTCCTTGCTGTAGCGGTCGACATCCAGGTTGGTCGGGAACGCGTAGTAGTTCCTGATCTGCTGGAGCTGCTGGAAGGTCGGCGAGACGATGTTCGGGTCCAGGATGCGGATGCTCGCCGTGGAGTCGACGTCGTCGCGCAGCTTGGTCTTGTCCTTGGTGTTGCCGGTACCCGAGTACTCGGTGACCTTGGCGTCGTCGATGCCGTACGCCTCGCGCGTCGCCTTGAGGTTCTTCTCGACGTACGGCGCTTCCTTGGCCTGCTCGTTCGGCTGGACCTGGAACTTCTGGACGATCGCCGGGTAGAGCCCGCCGATGAGGATCGCCGAGAGCACCATCAGGCCGAAGCCGATCACCGGGAGCTGCCAGGTGCGCCGCCACAGGGTGGCGAAGAACAGCAGCGCGCAGATGACGGCGATGCAGAACAGGATCGTCTTGGCCGGCAGATAGGCGTTCGCGTCGACGTACCTCAGGCCGGTCCAGTTGTCCGTCGCCTTGAAGTCGCTGGACTTCACCGCGAGGCCGTACCGGTCGAGCCAGTACGCGACCGCCTTGAGGGCGACGAAGATGCCGAGCAGCACCGACAGGTGCCCGGTCGCGGCGGCCGTGGCACGCGCGCCCGGGGAGGTGATCCGCAGTCCGCCGTACAGGTAGTGCGTGAGGGCGGCGGCGATCACGGAGAGGATCGCGGCCGCGAAGCCGAAACCGAGCAGGAACCGGTACCAGGGCAGGTCGAACGCGTAGAAGGACACGTCGAGGTGGAACTGCGGGTCCTTCTGATGGAAGGAGACGCCGTTGACCCACATCAGCCAGGTGCGCCACTGGCTGGACGCCGACGCGCCGGCGATCAGACCGACCAGGGAGGTGATGCCGAGCAGCAGCCACCTCTTGTAGGGCGCGATGCCCATCCGGTAGCGGTCCAGGCTCTGCTGCTCCATCGACATGGCGCTCAGCGGCGGCCTCAGCCGGTGCGCGAGCCAGATGTTGAGGCCGACCGCGAGGGCCATCAGCAGGCCGAAGACGAAGAACAGGCCGATCTTGGTCCACAGCGTGGTGGTGAAGACGGACGAGTACTTCACCGACCGGTACCAGAGCCAGTCCGTCCAGAAGCCCGCGAACATGGTGAACGCCATGCCGAGGACGGCCAGCACGCCCAGTGTCATGAGCAGGGTCCGGACGCGCCGCGACGGGCGGCCCACTCTCATCCGCGGCCCCGTCGGGCCTCCGCCGCGGTCCGGCATCTGGAAAGCCAAGGTGCGCACCTCGAAGTTCGCTGTCGATCCGTCAGGCCCGCGTGTTCGTGGACCTCCCGTGGCCCCCCGTGATCGCGGGCCCACACCTATGCAACTTACTCACCGCTTACTCGGTTCCCGATTCAGGTGACGAACGAGGCAGGATTGTGACCATGTCCAACACTCCCATGGCGGCGAGCCCGCTCACCCGGGCCGTGCTCGAGATCGACGAGTACGTCTCCGGCCTCGGCTGGGACCAGCCCGCCCGCCTCTTCGCCCTCGTAGACACCGCACGGCTGCGGGTCCAGGAACCCGCCCTCGCGGCCCAGCTCGGCCTGACGGACGAACAGGAAGTCACCGGTCTCACCCCGATCGAGCAGGAGGAGATCCCGGCCGGCAAGCCGCTGGACGAGTTCCTCGGCACGATCGCCTGGCCCGACGCGGTGGTCGGCTGCGCGCTCACGGTGGAGCGGCTGATGCTGCCGCCGTCCGCCGAGGCGTCCGTCCCCGAGGGGCTGAACGAGAAGAAGCTCGCCCAGTGGGTGGCCGAGCACCCCAGCCGTCAGGAGGTCCGGATGACGGTCGCGGTGCTGCGCGACGGCGCCCGTGACTCGGCCCTGCGGCTGCGCGAGAAGGACACGCCGACGGAGGTCCTCACGGGCGGCGCCCTGGTGCCTGGCCTCGCGGAGGCGCTGGCGGCGACGTTCGAGGAGTAGCGGGCGGCGGGTCCTACGAGGGGCGCCGGGGAGTCCGGTCGGCGGGACACTGTCCCGCCGGTCCGGCTACGAGGTCGTGCACTTCGGCAGGTCGGAGGTCTTGCCGGAACGGATGTCCTTCAGCGCGCCGAGGGCGTCGTCGATGGTCTTCACCTTGACCAGGGTGAGGCCGTCGGGGGTGTCCTTGGCGGCGGCCGCGCAGTTGTCGGCCGGCGTCAGGAAGTACTGGGCGCCCTTGCTGCGCGCGCCCACCGTCTTCATCTCGATGCCGCCGATCGGGCCGACCTTGCCGTCGTCGTCGATGGTCCCGGTGCCGGCCACGAACTTGCCGCCGGTGAGGTCGCCCGGAGTGAGCTTGTCGTAGATGCCGAGCGAGAACATCAGACCGGCGCTCGGTCCGCCGACGTCGGCGAGCTTGATGTCGATGGTGAACGGGAACGTGTGGTCGGTCCCGGCGGAGATCCCGACGATCGCGCGCTTCTCGCCGGTGTCGTCCGAGGCGACGGTCGTGACCGTGATGTCCTGCGTCTTGGTCGCCGTCTTGTTCTCCTTCTCGGCGGCGGCCTGCTCCTTGGCCGGCACGACCGTGAAGACGACGTCCTGGCCCGGCTGATGCTTGGTCACGAGCTTTGCGACGTCGGTCGGCTCCTTGACGGTGGTGCCGTCGACGGCCTTGATCACGTCACCGGCGTGCAGCTTGCCCTCGGACGGCGAGTCCTTGACGACCGTCGAGACGATCACCCAGGACTTCACCGGTACCTTCAGCTCCCTCAGGGCGGCGACCTTGGCGCTCTCCTGGGACTGGCTGAACTCCTCGGCGTTCTCCTGGGTGGACTGCTCCTCCGTCTTGCCGTCCGGGTAGAGCGTGTCGTGCGGGACGACCTTGTTGTCGTGCGCGAGCCAGCCGTACACGGCCTCGACGAGGTTCATCCGGTAGTCCGCGCTGGTGACCCGGACGGTGGTCATGTTCAGGTGGCCGCCGGCCGCATAGGTCTTGCGGCCGGAGATCTGCAGCACCGGCTCGCCGTCGTGGTCCCCGAGCGTGTTCACGGTCGGCCCCGGTGACATCTCCGAGTACGGCACGGGGATGAAGACTCCCGCGCACAGGAGCGCGATCAGCATCAGGGTGGAGGCGAGCATCGTCGCGGTGCGGCGTGGCATGGCACGACAGTACGGGACGTCACTGTCAGCGCACCGTCAGCCCCACCCCGCTTGGGGTACCGGGGCGTCAGGTGCCCGAGTGGGACTTCTCCATGGCCTCGCGGAACCGGGCGTATCCGTCCAGCTCGGGGCCGTCGCTGCGCACCTTGCGGGTGCGGTTGGCCCAACTGCCCCACAGGCCGGCGCCGACCGCGGCGATGAACGGAATCAACAACCAGAGAAGCGCTCCCATGTCGACCTCCCAACCCCGGTGAGCGTCCGCGTGAACTGACTGATCAGCAGATTAACCAGCCGCACTGACAACGCTCATGCCCGGGGTGCGGTTACGCAACCGGAGGGAGCGCCCGGAAGGCCGCGCAGTGACTCGCGCGGGGGCGCGCGCCGGTCAACAGGCGCCGACCCACTCCTCGGTGCCGTCGGAGAACGTCTGATGCTTCCAGATCGGCACTTCGTGCTTGAGGTCGTCGATCAGCTTCCGCGACGCGGCGAAGGCCTCGCCCCGGTGCGGGCACGACACGGCGACGACGACGGCGATGTCGCCGACCTCCAGGTCACCGATCCGGTGGACGGCGGCGAGCGCCCGCACCGGGTACTCGGCGACGACCTTCTCGGCGATCCGCCGCATCTCGGCCTCGGCGCTGGGGTGGCACGAGTACCCGAGCCGCTCGACGTCGGCCCCGCCGTCGTGGTTGCGCACGGTCCCCACGAACAGCGTGCTCCCGCCGGCGGCGGAGTCCCCGACGGCCCGGAAGACCTCGTCCACGGAGAGCGCCGTGTCACGGATCGCGATCAGCCTGATGGGGTCGTCCGCGGCCTGCTCACCGGGGTGGTCGCTCGTGGGTGCCATGACTCCATCGTGCCTCACGCCCGCGACAGCGCGGAATAGCACTTTCACCAGGCACGCGTGTGTGCGGCCTTGGAGCCTCCTACAGGGCGCACGCCGGACAGACCACGCCGGTCAGATCCGCCGACGTGCCTTCCGCGCGCGGCGCACCACGGCCGCCGCGCCCAGCAGGGCCACCGTCGCGCCCGCCGCGCCGGCCGCGGTCGCGTCCTTGCGGCCCAGCCGCCGGCCGACGACGGTGTGCCGCCCGGTGACCTCCTCAAGCAGCTCCGCGAGCACTTCCTCGTTGGTCCACTGCGGCCGCCACCCCGCGTCGTGCAGTCGGCTCCCGCTCACCACCCAGGGGTACATCGTGTACGCCAGGTCACCGGCCGGGGACGGCGTCAGCCCGATGCGGTGCAGCCGGGCCGCCGCGCCGAGCGCGACCGCGGACGGCAGCTCCATCCGCCGGATCCCGCTGAGCTCCTCGACCTCCTCCTGCTCCAGCCAGCCCTCGCAGCCCACGGCGAGTTCCCCGTCGACCTTCTCCAGGACGGCGTACTCCAGGGCGCTGCACAGGTCCTCGACGTGGCAGAACTGCCAGGCGGGCCGCGAGCCGGCCACCACGAGCAGCCGGGGCGACTCGAAGTACCTGGTCAGCGCGGTGTCGGTGCCGCCGATGAGGACGGCGGGCCGGACGACGGTGACATTGAGGCCGGGGTGCGCCCGGGGCGCGCGCCGCGCGAGCCGCTCGATCTCCAGCAGGTCGCCGACACCGGTGGCCTCGGCCGTCGCGCGCAGCTCGGCGTCCTCGGACAGCGGCAGCTCGTTGTCCGGCAGCGCCCCGTAGACCATCGCCGACGTGCACAGCACGACCCGGTGGACCCCGGCCGCGGCGGCCGCCGTGAGCACCGTCTGCGTCCCCCGGACGTTGTACGCCGTCCGGGCGGCGGCATCGGTCTTCAGGTCCAGGTCGAGCGCGAGGTGCACGACGACGTCCGCGCCGCGCAGCTTGTCGGCGATGGCCGGATCCCGTACGTCCAGGATGTGCCACAGGGCCGCCGCGCACTCGCCCCGCCGCTCGTCGATGGCGATGACCTGCTTGATCTCCTGCGAAGCGGCCAGCCGCTCGGTGAGCAGCGCTCCGATGCCGGACGCGGCGCCGGTGACCGCGACGACGGGCCCGCGCAAGGCGGGCGGGGTTGATTCGTTTCGCGCTGCGCGAACCTGCGGATCTGGGGAACTCACCGGGCGTCTCCAGCGGTTGTCTTCAGTACGAGCGCGAGTGACGCGTACGTACCAGGTGGCATCCATCCTGCCGCAGGCCGCGAGTCGGCGAAGCACCGAGGCCCGATCGGTCCGCGGTGTCTACGCTGGGTGGTGTTATCGGGCAGTCGTGCCGCCGGAGGCAACCGGTGGCCTTACCAGCCGAGGAATCCCGTGAGTGACACCCCATTCGGATTCGGCCTTCCGCCGGAGGAGCCGGACGACGGCGACGAGGGCAAGAAGAAGGACCAGGAGAGCGGTGGTGGTCAGGGCCCGGCCAACCCGTTCGGATTTGGCGGGCTGCCCGGCGCCGGCGGCTTTGGCGGCCCCGGTGCGGACAATCCGCTCGCAGCCATGTTCGGTTCGCTGAACCCCAACGACCTGGGCGCGGCCTTCCAGCAACTGGGCCAGATGCTCTCGTACGAGGGCGGCCCGGTGAACTGGGACATGGCCAAGCAGATCGCCCGCCAGACCGTCGCCCAGGGCACCGAGGACGGCACCAAGGACGCGAGCGTCGGCCCCGCCGAGCGCACCGCGGTCGAGGAGGCCGTGCGCCTGGCGGACCTGTGGCTGGACGACGCGACGTCCCTGCCCTCGGGCTCGGGCTCCGCCGTGGCGTGGTCCCGCGCGGAGTGGGTCGAGGCGACCCTGCCCGCGTGGCAGGAGCTCGTCGACCCCGTCGCGGAGCGCGTCGGCGCGGCGATGGGCGACGTCCTGCCGGAGGAGATGCAGGCCATGGCGGGCCCGCTGATCGGCATGATGCGCTCGATGGGCGGCGCCATGTTCGGCACCCAGATCGGGCAGGCCGTCGGCGTGCTCGCGGGCGAGGTCGTCGGCTCATCGGATGTCGGGCTGCCGCTCGGCCCGGCGGGCCGGGCCGCGCTGCTGCCGGTGAACATCGAGGCGTTCGGCAAGGACCTCGGCGTGCCCAAGGAGGAGGTGCGGCTGTATCTCGCCCTGCGCGAGGCCGCCCACCAGCGCCTCTTCGCGCACGTGCCGTGGCTGCGCTCGCACCTGTTCGGCGCGGTCGAGGGGTACGCGCGCGGGATCAAGGTCGACACGGCCAAGCTGGAGGACGTGGTCGGCCAGTTCGACCCGCAGAACCCGGAGCAGTTGCAGGACGCCCTTCAGCAGGGCATGTTCCAGCCGGAGGACTCGCCCGAACAGAAGGCGGCCCTGGCCCGGCTGGAGACGGCTCTGGCGCTCGTCGAGGGCTGGGTGGACGCGGTGGTCCACGCGGCCGCGAAGCCGCGCCTGTCGTCCGCTGACGCGCTGCGCGAGACCCTGCGCCGCCGCCGTGCGACGGGCGGCCCGGCGGAGCAGACCTTCGCCACGCTGATCGGCCTGGAGCTGCGCCCCCGCCGGCTGCGCGACGCCTCCCGCCTGTGGGCGTCCCTCACGGACGCGCGCGGGGTCGACGGCCGGGACGCCCTGTGGGCCCACCCGGACATGCTGCCCACCGCCTCCGACCTGGACGACCCGGACGGCTTCGTGCACCGCGAGCAGCTGGACTTCTCGGAGCTCGACAAGATGCTCGGCGAGGCGGCGGACGGCTCCGCCGAGAAGCCGAACCTGACGAAGGACGACGCGCCTAAGGACGACACCGAGGGCGACGCCAAGGGCAAGGGCGACGGCACGGAGTGAGCCTGTACGACGACGCGGTCCTCGTGCTGAAGGGGTACGAGGGCCAGGAAGAGCTGCGCCAGGCCTATCTGGATCATCTCCAGGCACACCCGGACGGCCTGTGGAAGGCCTGCCACGCGGGCCACATCACGGCGAGCGCCCTGGTGGTCGATCCGTCGCGCGAGCGCGTTCTGCTGACCCTCCACAAGAAGCTGCGCAGGTGGCTCCAGATGGGTGGCCACTGCGAGCCCGGCGACACCTCGCTGGAGGCGGCGGCCCTTCGGGAGGCGACGGAGGAGTCCGGCATCCCGGGGCTGACCCTGCTGCCGGGCGGCCCGGCCCGCCTGGACCGGCATCCGATCCCGGCGCCCTGCCACTGCCACTTCGACGTGCAGTACGCGGTCGTGGCGCCGCCGGGCGCGGTGCAGGAGATCAGCGACGAGTCCCTCGACCTGCGCTGGTTCGCCTACGACGAGGTCGCCGACGTGGCCGACGAGTCCGTCCTGCGCCTGCTGGAGGCGACCCGCGCGAGGCTCGCCGCCTGAGACATGCGTAAGGGGCGCCCGGAACGGCCGGCGCCCCTTACCTCGTACTCCTGCTACGTCGTACTCCTGGAGGCTCAGCTCCAGGCGTTGCCCTGGTTCTGTGCCCGAGCTCCCTGCTGCCCCATGCCGTACTGCGCGGCGAGACCGCCGCCGATGTTGGCGTTCTGCGGCGGCAGCAGCTCGCTGGGCTGAACGAGTGCGAACCCGCTGCCCATGAAGCTGAGCTCCCAGCCCTCACCGGTGCTGCCGCGGCGCCGCCACACCCCGGAGGAGTGCGTCTGGGCCTGCATCTGCACGCGCAGGCCGGTCGACCAGGCGACGATCGCGTCGGCGTCACAGTTGGCGTACTTGTCGGGCGTCACCTGCATCAGCAGCGGCGCGCCCGACGTCATCAGGGCGACCCGGCCGCGGCCGGTGATGTTGAGCTGGTACTTGCCCGAGCCGGAGATGCCGTACTGGCTGTCGACGGCGATCACCTCGTGGTGCAGCGAGGAGTCCATCGCCAGCACATAGCTGCTGTCGACGGTGAGGCCGTCCTGCTCGACGTCCATCACATGGACGTGCTGGGCGAGGTTGGCGAGGTAGACCGTGCCCTGCCCGTGGCAGCGCATCAGGTTGAGGCCCTCGCCGGTGGCGGCACGCGCGTACGCCTGCTGGGTGTTCTGGTACTCGGCGTCGAACTCGACGAGCCCCTGGTAGGCGACCATCGTGCCCTTGCGGGCGAGGATGTCGTCGTGGCCCTCCAGGGTGACGCGCAGCATCTGCTTGTTCTGCAGACTCCAGCGTTCCTGGGTCTGCTGGTCGTTGTAGCCGAAAAGCGAGCTCTGCATGACGGTTCTGGCTCCCCCTCAGCCCCGGACCCGGAGTCGGTCGGTGCTGTCCTCGCTGGGCTGGACGACGACGATGCCCTGACCGGAGAAGGCCATCTGGTAGGCCTCCCCGCTGCCGCGGCCGATCAGCGACTGCGCCTTGAAGCTGCGCTTGCCCTTCACCTTGAGGTTCGGGGACCAGGCGACGAGCGCGTCGGGGTCGACGTACGTCTCGTCCTCACCGCCGCCGCAGTCGACGACGATCGGCTTGCCCCGGGAGGTCAGCGCGACCCAGCCCGACCCGGTGATCTTGGTGTTCCACAGGCCCTGTCCGGCGAACTTCGCCAGGCCCTTGACCCGCTCGACACCCCAGGTGAGGTGGCTGTCGAAGGCGAGCAGGTTGGTGGCGTTGACGGAGATACCGTCCCCGTTGAGGTTGATGACGACGACATTGGCGCCGTAGTCGGCGAGATAGAGCAGTCCGTCGCCGGAGCACTTCATCAGCGGGGCGCCCTCGCCGGTCATCCAGTCGCGGGCGATCTGGCGCACGGCGGGCGGGTTGGGCTCGTACTGGATGAAGCCTTCGTAGGCGACCATCGAGCCCACGCGCGCGAAGAGGTCGCTTCCGGACTGCATGGCGACCTTCAGCATGTGGTTGCCGTGGTTCTCCATCCGGGCGGTGACGGGTGCGGGGGCGAAGCCCGCGAGTGGCTGGTTCATGACGGGCTCCCTCAGACCTCGTAGGGCTGGACGACGACGAAGTTGCCGGGAGCGGCCCGGAACTGCAGGTTGACGCTCTCGCCGGTGTCGCCCGGGTAGGCGTTGCGGCGCATACGTACCTGGCTGGAGACGATCACCTGGGCCGCGGCCGACCAGGCGACGACCGCGTTGCAGTCGGCGAAGGTGGTCGGCGTGACCGGCAGCACCACGGGCGTGCCGTGCGTCTTGACGACGATCGTGCCGGTGCCCTGGAACTGCATCGTGAACAGCGCGCCCCCGGGGATGCCGTGTCCCTCGATCCGGCGGACCTCGTACTGAAGGCTCTCGTCGAAGGCGAGGACGTTCTCGGCGGAGACGCAGATCGCGTCGCCCTGGAGCTCGACGGGGTGCAGATGGGTGGCCTCCTCGGCGAGGAAGACCTGGCCCTGGCCGGTGCAGCGCATCAGCTGCATCTCCTGGCCGGTCGCGTTGCCCACGAGCCGGCCGGCGAACCCGGCGCCCTTGTAGCTGAAGTCGACCTTGCCCTGGTAGAGCACCATGCTGCCCTGCCGGGCCAGCACGGGCTGGCCGCCGATGCCGAGGTCGACGCGGACGAGCTTCTTGTTCTGCTGCGTCCAGCGCTGGCCGGTGGGCGTCTCCTTGAACTGCTGGAGCGCCGCGGTCACACCGGCACCGCCCTGCGGCGCGCCCTGGGGGACGCCGTAGGACTGCTGACCCGGCACCTGCCCGAAGGCGGCGGGCTGCTGGCCGTAGCCCGGAGGCGGGGTCGGCTGCCCGTAGCCGGGCGGTGGGCCCGGGGCATGAGGCGCCTGCGGTGCCGGGGGCTGTCCGTAGCCGGGCGGCGGCGGGACGCTCTGGCCGGGCGGCTGACCGTACGGCTGCGGCTGGGGCGGCTGGCCGTAGGGCGCGGGCGCCGGGGCGGGCGGCGGCACCTGGGCGCCACCGGGCGGGGTCATCGGCGCGATGACGGTGGGCGCGCCGTGCACATTCGGTGCGGGCGCCGGGGCCGGAGGCGGCGTGAAGCCCTGCGGGGCGGGCTGCGGAGCGGCGAAAGGAGCAGGGGCGGGCGCGGGCGCCGGGGCTGCCGGGGCGCCGAACGCGGGCGGGGCGGCGGCCTGGGCCGGCGGGGCGAATCCGGGGGTGGCGCCGGTCTGCGGCTGCTGGGGAGCGGGCGCCGCGGGCGCCTCCTCCTCCATGACCTCGCCGCCGAAGTTCTTCAGCAGCGCGTCAAGACCGCCGTCGAAGCCCTGTCCGACGGCCGCGAACCGCCACACGTCCTTCAGGTAGAAGTCGCCCAGCATCACGGCACGCTCCGTGGAGAACTCCGAGCCGTTGAACGAATACCGGGCCACTTCTTCGCCGCCCGCGACGATCCGGATGTATCCGGGGGCGACCTGCGACATCTGCCCGGCGCCGTCGAGCGTCGCGGTGAACGACAGCTTGTGGATCTGCGCCGGGATCCGGTCGAGCGTGACCCGGAAGGACTCCGTGTCACCCGCCTGGGTACCCAGCAGCTGAATGGACTCCTCGGGAGACTTCGGCTGGTTGAAGAAGACGAAGTACTGGTCGTCCGAGAGCCGTTCGTCGGCGTCCAGGCCGAAGCAGCTGATGTCGAACGTCAGCCCGGGGCCGCCGATCTGCACACCTACGTACAGATCGGTGCCCGCAGTGAGGTCACTGATCTTGGCCTTGTGGCCGCGTTGGAATTCCCTGGCCATGCGTAACGACCGTCCCCCATCCCGAATGCGAGTGCGTCGCGTCAGGCTAACGGCAAACGCCGACACCGGAGGAAGTCGGTACAGACCCGGTACACAAGACCCACATGCACCAGGGAGGAGCCGTCAGTCGCCGCGGGCTCCCGGCGGGTGCGGCAACCGCTCGGCGGCGACCACCCCTTCGAGGTAGCCCCGGGCCCGCTCGGTACGGGGATACGCCTCCAGGAGCCGCCAGAAACGCGGCCCGTGTCCGGGCACCAGCAAATGGGCCAGCTCGTGCAGAAGCACGTAGTCGACGACGTACTCGGGCATGCCCTGCAGCCGGTGCGACAGCCTGATGCTGCCCTCCGCCGGGGTGCACGAGCCCCAGCGCGTGTTCTGGTTGGTGACCCAGCGCACCGAGGTGGGCCGGGCACGCCCCTCGAAGTACTGGGCCGACAGCCGCGCGGCGCGCTCCGCGAGCTCGTCGTCGCCGAGCACCCGTTTGCTTTCCTGTGCGGCGAGTTTGTCGAGCATGACGGTGACCCAGCGTTGCTCCTCCGCCTCGGACATCCGGGCAGGGATCAGTACGACGGTGCGATCGCCCTCGCGGTACGCGGAGACCGTCCTGCGGCGACGGGTGCTCCTGCGAACCTCGATCGCGCTCGCCCCGGAGCCGCTCGGCGGCTGGCTCGTCGTACTGCGCTGTGGCATTCCGGCGCGGTGCAGTGGGTCGGCGGGCACGCCCCGACGTTACCCGTTGCACACGGGGGAAGTCCCCTCTCCGGGACGGTTCCGTGGCGATCCCCCACCGAGCGTTTGATTTGTGCGACGAATATCCACCCCCTGTGGACAACTTTCGGCACCCCCTCCCCCGGTCCGTGCATGCTGACTCTCGCCGGCGGGGCCAGGACGGGCTTCACCGGCTCACGGGGACGTACGACGGGGGCTTGCCATGCAGTCGATGGACCGAATGGATCAGACGGACCAGATGAATCCGGTGGATCAGGTGGATCAGGTGGATCAGCCGGGTCGGGCGGATCGAACGGGGCGCACGGATCGGGTGGGCGACCAGATCGACGACCGGACCGGCAACCGGATCGACGATCGGATGGTTCCGGTAGTGAAGCCCGCGCTCAGGCGAGCCTGGCGCGATCTCAACACGGTGCAGTTCGGGATGGCTCCGGCACACGCGCTGACGCTGGGACCGATGGACACGGCGACCGGCAGTTTCCTTGACCAGCTCAACGGCACCCGCGGGCTGCCCCTGCTGCGCGAGGAGGGCCGTCGGATGGATCTGCCCGACGGGCACGTCGATGCGCTGGTGGAGGGGCTGGCGAAGGCCGGTCTGCTGGACGACGCGCGGGGAGGCGGCGCGGCTGCGGACGAACTGCGCGGCAAGAAGGACGTTCTCGACCGGCTGCGCCCGGACCTCGCTTCCCTGTCCCTGCTCACCGCCGAGCCGGGCGACGCGATGGGACGCCTCGCCGCCCGCCGGTCACTGCGCGTGCAGGTTCGGGGTGCCGGCCGGGTGGGTGCGGTCATCGCCGCGCTGCTGGCGGGTGCCGGGATCGGCGAGGTCGACGTGCGCGACGTGGGCCGGGTCGAGCCGTGGGACGTCGCGCCGGGCGGGCTGCCCGTCGAGTCGGTCGGCGAGCGCAGGGACGAGGCCGCCCGGCAGTCCGCACGCCGATCCGCGCCGGACCGCCCGCCACGCCGGGGCGCGAAGTCGGCCCGCACCGACGACGAGCCCGGTTTCTCGCTGGTGATCCTGGCCCCGCGGGACGACGTCGCTGTGCACGCGCCCGCTCAAGCCGAGGCCGAGCCGCTGATCGCCGCGGGCACCCCGCATCTGTACGCCGGGGTGGTGGAGGCGACCGGTGTCGTGGGTCCCCTCGTCCTGCCAGGTGAGACGGGCTGCGCGCGCTGTCTGCACGAGGGGCGTACCGACCGGGACCCGGTCTGGCCACGCCTGGTCGCGCAGTGGCGCTCGGGGGCACCGCGTCAGGCGCGGCCCTGTGACCTGACGCTGGCCACGACCATCGCCGGCCTGGCCGCCGCACATGCGCTCGCCTTCCTCGACGGCCGGCCGCCTTCGAGCACCGGCGCCCGCTGGGAGGTGTCGCTACCGGGTCTGAACTGGCACGCGCGGCCGATCTGGGCGCATCCGGCATGCCCCTGCGGGGCCGCGGAGAAAGGTAAGGGGGAACACACACCTAAGGACGGGGAGTCACACGAGACAATGAGGGGGCATCGGTCGTCGAAGGAGTCACGCCGTAAGGCAGACACGGCACGACCGGCTGGGACTTGGAGGGCGCATGTCTGATCTTCCCCGCAAGGCGGTCACCCGTACTGCCAAGCTGGCCGCGCTGCCACTCGGCTTCGCCGGGCGGGCGACCTGGGGACTCGGCAAGCGGATCGTCGGTGAGTCGGCGGAGCTCGTCGGCCGAGAGCTGCAACAGCGCACGGCGGACCAGTTGTTCAAGGTCCTCGGTGAGCTCAAGGGCGGCGCGATGAAGTTCGGCCAGGCCCTGTCCGTGTTCGAGTCGGCGCTTCCCGAAGAGGTCGCGGGCCCCTACCGGGCGGCCCTGACCAAACTGCAGGAGGCGGCACCGCCGATGCCGACACGCACCGTGCACGCGGTGCTGGAGGAGCGGCTCGGGAAGGACTGGCAGGAGCTGTTCCTGGAGTTCGAGGAGAAGCCCTCGGCGGCGGCGTCGATCGGCCAGGTGCATCACGGGGTGTGGCACGACGGCCGCGAGGTGGCGGTCAAGGTGCAGTACCCGGGAGCCGGCGAGGCCCTCCTCTCGGACCTCAACCAGTTGAGCCGCTTCGCCCGTCTCCTGGGTCCGCTCATCCCGGGCATGGACATCAAGCCCCTGATCGCCGAACTGAAGGACCGCGTCTCGGAGGAACTGGACTACGGCCTGGAGGCACAGGCTCAGGAGGCACACGCCGAGGAGTTCACGGACGACCCTGACGTCGTGGTGCCCGGAGTGGTCCACCAGTGCGAGCAGGTGCTGGTCACCGAGTGGATGGACGGGATCCCGCTCTCGGAGATCATCGCGGACGGCACGCCGGAACAGCGGGACCGCGCCGGCCAGTTGCTGGCCCGCTTCCTCTTCTCCGGCCCGGCCCGCACCGGCCTCCTGCACGCCGACCCGCACCCGGGCAACTTCCGTCTGCTGCCCGGCGGTCCGGCCGGCGACGACGACTGGCGCCTGGGCGTCCTGGACTTCGGCACGGTCGACCGCCTCCCGGGCGGCCTGCCGACCGTGATCGGCGACTCCCTGCGGATGACGCTCGACGGAGACGCGGAGGCGGTCTACGAGCTCCTGCGCGCGGAGGGCTTCGTCAAGGACTCGATAGAGCTGGACCCGAGCGCCGTCCTGGACTACCTGGTGCCGATCATCGAACCGGCCCGGGTCGACGAGTTCACCTTCACCCGTGGCTGGATGCGCAGCCAGGCGGCCCGCGTCGCCGACCCCCGCTCCCCCGCCCACCAGCTCGGCAAGCAGCTGAACCTGCCGCCCGCGTACCTGCTGATACACCGGGTGACGCTCAGCACGATCGGCGTCCTGTGCCAGTTGGGCGCGACGGTCCGCATGCGCGACGAACTGGAGGAGTGGCTGCCGGGGTTCGTCCTGGAAGACGTTGTGGACGTGGAAGAGGAGTCCGCCGCGGAGGCGTGATCCCGGCAACTGTGCCGCATGGCTGCGTGCTGCACAGCGGCCGTACAGCCTGGCTGCGTACAGCACGGCTGCATGACCGCGGGGGCCGGTCCGTTCGGACGGACCGGCCCCCGCGGGGAGCTTTCGCCTCCCGGGTCGGGAGGCCACTGCTTCAGGTGTGATCGTTTACTGCATGACGGCGATGGCCAGCGCACGGCGGGCACGCATCGAGGCGCGCTCGGCCCTGCGCTGCATCCGGCGGGCGGACGCCAGGCTCACGGCCCGGCGTTCGCTCTCCGCCTCCTGCAGTCGGTCGTGCATATGCGCACGAGCCAGGGCTTCTGGGATGAGTTGCATCTCGCGGGTCCTGTTCTGGCGCGAGTCGGTCGCGCCGGTGGTGGTGTCTTCGATCGCGGAGCCGGCAGTGGGCTCGTTGGTGGACGGCTTCATCGGGGCCTGCTTCTTGGGGTCGTGCGTAACGGGGCGGTCGATCGTTCCTGCGATGTTCATGCCGTGACCGGGTTCTTGCGCGGGCGACCACGGGGCCGCTTCCGGGCGACGACAACACCCTGGACGAACAGCTCGCCACCCCAGACGCCCCAGGGCTCACGCCGCTCCTTGGCGCCGGCGAGGCAGGCCTCGATCAGCGGGCAGGTGCGGCAGAGGGACTTGGCGTACTCGACGTCGGCCGGCGACTCGGCGAAGAAGACCTCCGGGTCGTAGGAACGGCAGGGGACGGGTACGCCGAGGTTCTCGATGGCGTCGTCGAGCGCGGTGAGCGCGGTGAGCGGGATCAAGGTGGAGTCCTCCGTGAGGCCGGGCGGGGGGATCGTTTCGGAAGGCGGTACGGACGGGGCGTGCGCTTCGAGATGCACGGTCGGTCTTCCTCGTCTGGTCGTTCCGGTCCTGTTGGACCGGGTGGCGGCTGGGTACCGGGTGCTGCTTCTGTCCCGAGGCCCCTTCGCTCCGTCGTCCCGTTCGAGGACAAACAGAAGGGCCGCGGATCCCGGGTGGGGTTCCGCGGCCCTGAAGGCGCCGGCCTGATCGACGATCAGGCTGGATCACTCCAGGGTTCTGGCCCACGGAAGGCCCACATCAGGTGGTGCTGCGTCGTCTTCTTCCGGCTTCCGGCACCGGTCGCCGTAAAGGCATAGGCCTGCGCCTGTGCCCCTACTGTTTCCAGTGCCTTAGTCGGTCGCTCATTGCGCTCACTCACGGGGAGACCCGCGAGAGACACGGAGGACGCCGGCCGGGCGGCACGGATGCCGGACAGACCGGTGCCCAGGAACGAGGCGTCGAGGATGCACAGAGAAGCGACGACCGAGCGATCGGTCATTTTGACGGCGCTGGTGGAGCTGCTGTTGATGCTGATCACTGGACTCGCCTCCTCTCGGCGTCTCGGGGGACTGGGATGAACCAGCCCTACGGATATGCAAGTAGAACACGGAATCGGGGCCTTCGAGAAGGCCTCCGTCCCCGTGGATAAGAACCTATGGGGATTGCCGGGGCATGCGCAAACTATTTTCTCGACGAGTTTGAATCAGTCCTCCTCGTCGTCCACTCCACTGTCCTGGCCTGCGCAGATGGCCAGGACATCGGCCCCGTAGCGGTTCAGCTTGCGCACGCCGACGCCGGGGATCCGCGCCAACTCGCCGTCGTCGTCCGGGACGGTCTCGGCGATCGCCATCAGCGTCTTGTCCGTGAAGACGCAGTAGGCCGGCTGCCCGCTGCGCTGCGCCTGGACGGCACGCCACTCGCGCAAACGCTCGTAGAGCCCCTCGTCCATGTCGGACGGGCAGTCCTCACAACGCATCAGTTTCATCTCGCCCGCATCGGTGAGCGTGCGCCCGCACACCCGGCAGCGAGCCGGCGTGCGCTGGGTGCGCCGCGGCACGGCATCGGGTCTGCTCGTGGTGAAGCCACGCTCGACGCCCCCCGGTCCGCCCGCGGCGGCGCGCCCTGCGGTGCCGGTGGAGCCGGGACGCAGCCCGTCCAGGAAGCGGCTCGGGCGGCGGCTCGCGCGGCCGCCCGGCGAGCGGGAGAGCGCCCAGGAGACGTGCAGGCGCTCGCGGGCGCGGGTGACGCCGACATAGAGGAGGCGGCGCTCCTCCTCGATCTGCTCGTCGGTCTTCGCGTAGGTGATCGGCATCATGCCCTCGGCGACGCCGACCAGGAAGACGACGTCCCACTCCAGGCCCTTGGCCGAGTGCAGGGAGGCCAGAGTGACGCCCTGCACGGTCGGGGCGTGCTGGGCGTTGGCCCGCTCGTCCAGCTCCGCGACGAGGTCGGCGAGGCTCGCGCCGGGCTTGGCGGCGGCGAAGTCCTGCGCGAGGTTGACCAGCGCGGCCAGCGACTCCCAGCGCTCTCTGGCGGCCCCGGAGCCGGCCGGGGGCTGGGACGTCCAGCCCTCCCCCGACAGCACGGCACGGACCTGGGAAGGCAGGTCGACGACATCGTCCAGGAGGGAGTCGTTGCCGCCGAAGCGGGCCCCCGCACGCAGGGCGATGCTCGCCTTGCGCACCTCGGGGCGGTCGAAGAACCGCTCGGCACCACGCAGTTGGTAGGGGACACCGGCGTCGGCGAGAGCCTGCTCGTAGGTCTCTGACTGCGCGTTCGTCCGGAACAGGATGGCGATCTCGCTCGCCGGGACGCCGGCGTCCATCAGTTCACGGATGCGGCGGGCGGCGCCCTCGGCCTCGGCGGGCTCGTCGGTGTACTCGGTGTAGCCGGGCTCGGGGCCGGCCGCGCGCTGGGAGATCAGCTCCAGACGGTGGTCGGCGGCTCGGCCGCTGGCCTGGGCGAGGAGGCCGTTGGCGAGGTGGACGACCTGGGGTGTGGAGCGGTAGTCGCGGACGAGCTTGACGACGGTGGCTCCGGGGTGGCGGGTGCGGAAGTCCAGGAGGTGGTCGGGGGTCGCTCCGGTGAACGAGTAGATCGTCTGGCTGGCGTCGCCGACCACGCACAGGTTGTCCCGCTCGCCGAGCCACAGCTCCAGGAGCCGCTGCTGGAGGGGGCTGACGTCCTGGTACTCGTCGACCACGAAGTGCTGGTACTGGGAGCGGACCTGGTCGGCGATGTCGTGCCGGTCCTGGAGGACGGCGACGGTCAGCAGCAGGACGTCCTCGAAGTCGATGACGGCGCGGTCCCGCTTGAGGTCCTCGTAGACCGAGTAGAGCTGGGCGATCTCCGCCGGGTCCCTGGGCGCGTCGCGGCCCGCCTTGACGGCCGCGAGGGCGTAGTCGGCGGGGACGGTCTGGGTGACCTTGGACCACTCGATCTCGGCGGTGACGTCCCGCAGCTCGCCCCGGTCGAGGCGGATGTGGCAGGCCGCCGCCGCGTCGGCGACGAGCTGGATCTTGCGGTCGACGAGCCGGGGCATGGAACCGCCGACCGCCTTGGGCCAGAAGTACTGGAGCTGGCGCAGGGCGGCCGAGTGGAAGGTGCGGGCCTGGACGCCGGCGGCGCCGAGCTGGCGCAGCCGACCGCGCATCTCGCCCGCGGCGCGGTTGGTGAAGGTGACGGCCAGCACGCTGGAGGGATGCAGGATCCCGGCACGCACTCCGTAGGCGATGCGGTGGGTGATCGCCCTTGTCTTGCCCGTGCCGGCGCCTGCCAGCACGCACACCGGACCGCGCAGGGCGGTGGCCACCTCGCGCTGCTCGGGGTCGAGCCCGTCGAGCACCGCGTCGGCCGAATCCGGTACCTGCGGGAAGAGCGTGGAGTGCGTTGCTGCTGTCACACGGCCATGCTGCCAGGTCGCCGGAGACGGGTGAGCCCGTTGTCCACAGGGAGACCCATGCAGTCGTACTAATGCGGCAGGCGTCACGTCCGTCGCGGCACCAGGTGTGGGAATGGTGGCTCTTTCAAGTACGTTCCATCCCTGCGAGGACGGATCCCCGAGCAGCTGAGGAGTGCGAGAAACATGCCGGGCACTGTGACGATGTACAGCACCACGTGGTGCGGCTACTGCCGCCGGCTGAAGGGCCAGCTCGACCGCGAGGGCATTGCGTACGAAGAGATCAACATCGAGCAGGACCCGGAGTCGGCGCTGTTCGTGGAGAAGGCGAACGGCGGCAACCAGACGGTTCCCACGGTTCTTTTCCCGGACGGCTCGACGCTGACGAACCCCTCGTTGGCGCAGGTCAAGCAGAAGGTCGGCGCCTGACCGCTCCCGCTGCCGTAGCAAAAGAAGGCGGCCTCTGAGACACACGCGCGTGTGTCTCAGAGGCCGCCTTCTTCTTTGGTCAGACGCTCCGCGTCGGCAGCGGCTTGCCGTACCAGAGCTCGATCAGGCGGGCCGCGATGGAGATGCCGTACGGCGGGAGCACCTCGCCGGACTCGAAGGCGGCGCCCAGTTCGTCGCGGGAGAACCAGCGGGCCTCGTGGATCTCCTCGCCGTCCACGTCGATCTCGGTCGAGGTGGCGTGGGCCATGAAGCCGAGCATGAGGCTGGAGGGGAACGGCCAGGGCTGGCTGGCGACGTACTCGACCTGGCCGACGACGATGCCGGCCTCCTCGAAGACCTCGCGGCGCACCGCCTGCTCGATGGACTCGCCGGGCTCGACGAAGCCGGCGAGGGTCGAGAAGCGCCCCTCGGGCCAATGGACCTGGCGGCCCAGCAGGATGCGGTCCTCGTCGTCGGTGACGGCCATGATCACGGCGGGGTCGGTGCGCGGGTAGTGCTCGGCGCCGCAGGCCGGGCAGCGGCGGATGTGGCCGGCCGCCGCGATGACGGTGCGCTCGCCGCAGCGGGAGCAGAAGCGGTGGGTGCGCTGCCAGTTCTCCAGGCCGACCGCGTGCACCATGAGGCCCGCGTCGCGCGCCGACAGGAGCAGACCGGCCTCACGCAGGCCTGCCGCGCGGGCGGACTGGTCGATACGCCCTGGCAGGGCGTCCTTCTGGAGGGCGAAGTAGCTGACGCCGTCCTCGTCGGTGCCCAGGAAGTAGCGGTGTGCCTCGGTCAGAGGGGCCTCGAACGAGGGGGTCATGACGATCTCGGTGTGTCCGTCCGAGGTCTCGTCTATGAGGACCTGGCCGCCGGAGACCACGAAGCAGCGGGTTGTGGGGTGGCTCCACGCCGCCGCGAGCCAGGCCTCGTCGAGCCGGTGGTGGGCGGCGCGGTCGATGCCGCTCGGGGCGGTCAGCGAGATGGGTCGGTCGGCGGTGTGGTCGGTCCAGGTGGTCACGTGTGCTTCCAACTCCCCCAGGGGAACGGGCTGTTTCGGCGAGCGGTTCGGCGGGACGTACGGCGGGAGGCGACCGGGTCCGGCGGGATCGAGCGGTTCGGGACGGTTCTTCCAGTGTGCCCCTCGCGCGCTGCGACTCCGGACGGCGCGGGGTGGTCAGGGCGCACGGCGCCAGGTCTCCGCGAGGTCGCCCCACAGGTACGCGGCGGTTTCGACGCCCTTGCGGAGCAGGTCGAGCTCGACCTTCTCGTTCGGTGCGTGCCAGCCGTCGGAGGGGACGGAGATGCCCAGGAAGAGCACGGGTGCGCCGAGGACTTCCTGGAGGTCGGCTGCCGGTCCGGAGCCGCCCTCGCGGGTGAAGCGCACGGGTTTCTCGAAGGCGCGGCCCATCGCGCGGGCGACGGACTGCAGGGCGGGGTGGTCCAGCGGTGTCAGGCACGGGCGCGTGGCGGCGCCGAAGACGATGTCGTGCCGGATCCCCGCGGGCAGTTGCTCGGCGACCCAGGCGCGGACGGCTTTCTCGATGTGGTCGGGGTCCTGTCCCGCGACCAGGCGGAAGGAGAGCTTCACCATGGCCGAGGACGGGATGATCGTCTTGCTGCCAGGGCCCTGGTAGCCGCCTCCGATGCCGTTGACCTCGGCGGTGGGGCGGGCCCAGACGCGCTCCAGGGTGGTGTGGCCGTCCTCGCCGTGGGTGGCGTGCGACTTGGCGGTGCGCAGCCACTCCGTCTCGTCGAAGGGCAGCTCGGCGAAGAGTTCGCGCTCACGGTCGGCGAGCTCGACTATGCCGTCGTAGAAGCCGGGGATCGCCACGCGTGCGTGCTCGTCGTGGAGGGCGGCGACCAGGCGGGCGACGGCGGTGGCCGGGTTGGGCACAGCGCCGCCGAAGGAGCCGGAGTGGATGTCCTGGTCGGGGCCCTGCAGCCGGATCTCGCACTCGGCGAGGCCGCGCATGCCGGTGCACACCGTGGGGGTGTCCTCGGACCACATGCCGGTGTCGGAGACGATCACGGCGTCGGCGGCGAGCCGGTCCGCGTGCTCCTCGATGAGGGCGCGGAAGTGCGGGGAGCCGGACTCCTCCTCCCCCTCGATCAGAAGTTTCAGGTTGACCGCAGGGGCGGTACGGCCCGTGGCGGCGAGGTGGGCGCGGACGCCGAGTGTGTGGAAGAACACCTGGCCCTTGTCGTCGGCCGCACCGCGCGCGTAGAGGCGGTTGTCCCGGACGACGGGCTCGAAGGGCTCGCTGTCCCAGCCGTCCTCGCGGGCGGCCGGCTGCACGTCGTGATGGCCGTAGACGAGAACCGTGGGCGCCCCGGGGTTGTCGGAGGGCCACTCGGCGAAGACGGCGGGGGCGCCCGACGTCTGCCAGGCCTCGGTGGTCGGGAAGCCGGTCTCCTTGAGCTTGGCGGCGAGCCAGTCGGCGCTTTTGCGGACATCGGGCGCGTGGTCGGGCTGGGCCGACACGGACGGGATGCGCAGCCACTCGGCGAGTTCGTCGAGGAAGGCGGCGCTGTGCTCCTCGATGTACGTACGGACGGCGCTGTCCGGGGTCTGGCTCATGGTCACGAGCCTATCGGCCCGCACCGACATCCTCGGTGGGCGGTTCCTCACAGTTTGCTTGCCCGCCCGGCTCCTCCAGCAGCAGCCGTTCCAGGGCGGCCCGGTCCGGCAACTCCTCGGGGCGTACGACTTCACCGCCGCGCACGTACAGGAACGCGGCGCCGACCGACTCCAGCGGTACACCCCGCTGCTCGGCCCAGGCGAGCCGGTAAAGGGCGAGCTGGAGAGGATCGGCTGTGCGGCTGCGGTTGGTCTTCCAGTCGACGATCTCGTACGTCGCCCCGTCGCCGTCGCCCTCTTTGTAGACGGCGTCGATGCGCCCGCGGACCACCCGGCCGGCGATGGCCAGCTGGAAGGGGGCCTCCACGCGGTAGGGCGTGCGGTGGGCGTACTCGGTGCGTTCGAAGGCGTCCTTGAGGGCCTCCAGGTCGCGTTCGTCGGCGATCTCGGCCTCGCTGCCGGGCAGGTCGTCCGGCTCCAGCATGGGCAGCGTCAACGCCTCGAAGCGGGCCTCCACCCATGCGTGGAACCGGGTGCCTCGGCGCGCGGCGGGTTGTGGGGGGCGCGGCATGGGGCGCGCGAGTTCCCGCGCGAAACCGTCCGGGTCGGCGGCCAGGCTCAGTACCTGGGACGCGGTGAGCGACGCGGGCAGGGGGACGTCGGTGACGGCCTCGCGGGCGCGCAGGAGCTCTCCGGTCAGGGCGTCGAGGTCACGGTCCCAGGAGGCGATGGCGCGGGCCTCTTCGGAGGTGAGGCGGGGACGGCGGGGGGTGACGCGACTGTGCTCCGGGCTGACGCGGGTGTGCTCCGGAGGGACGCGGGTGTGCTCGACGCGGTCGGAGGCCGCGGCCTGACTGCTGTCCGGGGCGCTCGCCTGATGAGGGACGGCCGGGCGGTCCGGAGACCAGGAGTCCCAGTCGGTCGGCTCCTCGTCGGCCAGGAAGGCCTCGCCCTCGGCGCCCGTGTGCTCGGCGCCGTACTCCTCGCCGTCCGGGTCGGGCGGTCCGTCGTAGCTCTCGTACGGGTCGTCGTCCGGTGGCGGAGGCCAGTCCGGGTCGCCGTGGTCGTCCGGGTCGTGCGTGGCCGCCGGGTGGCCGTCCTCGTGGGAGGCGAGGTCCTCCAGGTGGGCCAGGACGGTCTCGGCGGCGGCCCGGCGGCGGGCGAGGGACGCGTCGTCGAGAGGCAGGGGCCACACCTGGTCGGCGCCCTCCAGGTGCAGGGCGGGGTTCTCCTCGTCCTCGGCGGGCTCGTCGGCCCAGGCCTCGATCTCGCCGAAGCCGGCCGCGCAGTGCTCGTACAGGTCCTGGAGGAAGTCGGAGGGTCCGCGCGGCTTCTTCTGGCTGGGGCCCCACCAGTGGCCGGAGCCCAGGAGCAAGGAGCGGGGGCGGGTGAAGGTGACATAGCCGAGGCGGAGTTCCTCGGTGTGCTGGTGCTCCTTCATGGCCTCCTGGAAGGCCTTCAGGCTTCGGGAGGTCCAGCCCTCGATGTCGGGCAGGGTGTCGGCGTCGCCGCGCAGTTCGTGCGGGAGCACCTTGCCCTGGGCGGTCCACTTCTCGCGGCCCCGGGTGCTGGGGAAGCTGTCGGTGACCAGGCCCGGGACGGCTACGACGTCCCACTCCAGGCCCTTGGACTTGTGCGCGGTGAGCACCTTGACGGTGTTCTCGCCGCCGGGGAGGGCGTTGTCGAGGCCCTTCTCGTACTGGGCGGCGGTGCGCAGGAAGGCGAGGAAGGCGAGCAGGGTGGCCTCGCCGTCGCCCGCCGCGAACGAGGCGGCGACATCCAGGAAGTTCGACAGGGTCTCCCGGCGTCGGGCGGCCAGCGCGTGCGGGGACGCCGACAGCTCCACCTCCAGACCGGTGACGGCGAGGACGCGGTGCAGGACGTCCATCAGCGGGTCGGCCAACGAGCGGCGCAGGTCGCGCAGTTCGGCGGCGAGGCGGGCGAAGCGCACGCGCGCGTCCGGCGAGAAGGGCAGCCCGTCGTCGTCCCGCTCGGCGTCGAGCGGCGTCTCCAGGAAGGTGTCCAGGGCGTCTGCGAGCGATATCACCTCGGACGGGTCGACCCCCTCGACGGCCTCGGCGAGCCGGCGGTCCCGGTCGTCGCCGGCGTCCACGCGTGCGTGCGCCACGAGGAACCGGGCGCGGCGCCCCAGAAGGGCGAGGTCGCGCGGGCCGATGCGCCAGCGGGGGCCGGTCAGCAGGCGGACCAGGGAGGCGTTGGCGCCGGGGTCCTGGAGTACTTCGCAGACGGCGACGAGGTCGGCGATCTCGGGCAGGTGCAGCAGCCCGGACAGGCCGACCACCTCGACGGGCACGTCCCGGGCGACGAGCGCGCCCTGGATCTGCGCGAAGTCGGTCGCGGTGCGGCACAGGACGGCGATCTCGCCGGGCGCCTCGCCGGTACGGACGAGGTGGGCGATCGAGTCGGCGAGCCAGTCCATCTCCTCGGCGTGGGTGGGCAGCAGCGCGCAGCGCACCATGCCGTCGCGTTCGGCACCGGGGGCCGGGCGGAGGGCCTCCACGCCCGCGTGCATGGCGCGCAGGGGCTCGGCGAGGCCGTTGGCCAGGTCGAGGAGGCGGCCGCCGCTGCGGCGGTTCTCGCTGAGCGACTGGCGGGTGGCGAGGCGGCCGTCGGGGTGCGCGAAGTGCTCGGGGAAGTCGTCGAGGTTGGCGACGGAGGCGCCGCGCCAGCCGTAGATCGCCTGGCAGGGGTCGCCGACCGCGGTCACCGGGTGGCCGGTGCCGCCGCCGAACAGCCCGGCCAGCAGGATGCGCTGGGCCACCGAGGTGTCCTGGTACTCGTCGAGGAGGACCACCCGGAACTCCTCGCGCATGATCCGGCCCACCTCGGGGATCCCCGAGAGCCGCGCGGACAGGGCGATCTGGTCGCCGAAGTCGAGCAGGTCGCGCTCGCGTTTGGCGGCCCGGTAGCGGACGACCAGGTCGGCGAGTTCGCTGCGCGCGGCGGCCGCCTCGGGGACCTTGCGCAGGTCGGCGTTGGTGAGCTTGACGCCCTCCAGGGACCGCAGCAGTCCGGCGTCGTACGCGCGCAGGGCCTCGGGCCGTACGAGGTGTTCGGCGAGTTCGGCGTCGAGCGCGAGCAGGTCGCTGACCAGGTCGGCGAAGGAGCGGGTGAGCGCCGGATAGGGGCCCGGGGCCTCGCGCAGCACGCGCGCGGCGAGCTGGAAGCGGGTGGCGTCGGCGAGCAGGCGGGAGGTCGGCTCCAGCCCTATGCGCAGGCCGTGGTCGGTCAGGAGGCGGCCGGCGAAGGCGTGGTACGTCGAGATCACCGGCTCGCCCGGCGGGTTGTCCGGGTCGATGACGTCGGGGTCGGTGACGCCCGCCTTGATGAGCGCCTTGCGGACGCGCTCGGCGAGTTCGCCGGCGGCCTTGTTGGTGAACGTGAGCCCGAGGACCTGCTCGGGGGCGACCTGGCCGGTGCCGACCAGCCACACCACGCGGGCCGCCATCACCGTCGTCTTGCCCGAGCCGGCTCCGGCCACGATCACCTGCGGGGCGGGCGGCGCGACGATGCAGGCCGTCTGCTCCGGGGTGAAGGGGATGCCGAGGAGCTCCTTGAGCTGATCGGGATCGGTGATACGGGCGGGCATGTCGCAGAGGCTAGCGGCGCGCACTGACAGTGGCGGACGAATCGCCCCTCGCTGCGGAAGAGACGCTGGTCAGCACGTGTGGTGCGACCGGTCACACAAGCGCCCTCACTCCACCACGTGCCGCCCCTCGGGCTGCGCGCTGCACGACGCCCGGAACGCGCAGTGCGCGCAGTGCTGTCCGGCGGTCGGTGTGAACCGTTCGTCGAGGACCTTGCCGGCCGCGGTGGCGAGCAGGTCGCCCACCCACTCCCCCTCCAGCGGTTCCTGCGCCTGCACCTTGGGCAGGGTCTCGCCGCCGTCGCGCTGGGCGGCACCCTGGCGCAGCTGCACGAGTTCGGCCCCGCCCGGCTCGGGCCGTACGCCGTCGAAGGCCTCGTCGACCGCTCCCTCGCGGACGGCGAGCTGGTAGACGGCGAGCTGCGGATGGTGGACGACCTCGGCCTTGCTGACGGCCTGTTTGCCGGTCTTGAAGTCGACGACGTACGCGCGGCCCTCGCCGTCCGCCTCGACGCGGTCCATCTGGCCGCGGATGCGTACCTCGTAGTCGCCCGCTCCGATGGTGACGTCGAAGTCGTGCTCGCTGGCCACGGGGGTGCGGCCGGTGCGGTCCATGACGTGCCACTTCAGGAAGCGTTCGAGCGCCACGCGCGCGTTCTCCTTCTCCTGCGCCGACTTCCAGGGCGCGTCGAAGGCGAGCGCGTTCCACACGGAGTCGAGGCGCTCCATGAGGACGGCGAGATCGGCCGGGGTGTGTCCGGAGGCGACCTCGTCGGCGAGGACGTGCACGACGTTGCCGAAGCCCTGGGCGACGGTGGCGGGCGCGTCGGCCTTCACCTCGCGGCCCAGGAACCACTGCAGGGCGCAGGTGTTGGCGAGCTGGTCGAGGGCGCTGCCGGAGAGCACGACGGGATGGTCGCGGTCGCGCAGCGGCACCTTGCTCTCGGTCGGCTCGTACATGCCCCACCAGCGGTAGGGGTGGGCCGACGGGACGAGCGGGCGGCCGTCCTCGTCGGCGAGCGCGGCGAGCCGGGCCAGCCGGTGGGCGGCGGCCTCCCTGAGGGTGTCCGACACACGCGGGTCGACGGTCGTGGCGCGCAGTTCGGCGACGAGTGCGGCGACGGACAGGGGGCGCCGCGGGCGACCGGTGACGTCCTTGGGCTCGACGCCGAGTTCGTTGAGGAAGCGGGAGGGCTGGTCGCCGTCGTCGGCGGGGGCCTTCACCGCGGTGACGACGAGGCGTTCACGCGCGCGTGTGGCGGCGACGTAGAAGAGGCGGCGTTCCTCGGCGAGCAGGGCTCCCGGGGTGAGCGGTTCGGCGAGTCCGTCGCGGCCGATGCGGTCGGCCTCCAGGAGGGAGCCGCGGCGGCGCAGGTCCGGCCACAGGCCCTCCTGGACGCCCGCGACGACGACCAGGCTCCACTGGAGGCCCTTGGAGCGGTGCGCGGTCATCAGGCGTACGGCGTCGGGGCGTACGGCACGCCGCGTGAGGGTGTCGGCGGCGATGTCCTCGGCGTCGATCTCCGCGAGGAAGTTGAGGGTGCCCCGGCCGCCGCTGCGCTCCTCCGCGCGGGCGGCGGTCGCGAACAGCGCGCACACGGCGTCGAGGTCGCGGTCGGCGTTGCGTCCGGCGGCGCCGCCGCGCCGCGCGGACCGCTCCAGGCGCGTGGGCCACGGGGTGCCCTCCCACAGGTCCCACAGCGCCTCCTCGGCGCTGCCACCGCCCGCCAGGCGCTCCCGGGCCTTGCGCAGCAGCGCGCCGAGGCGCTGGGCGCCCCGGGCGTACGCGGGGTCGTGCGCGACCAGGCGCTCGGGTTCGGCGAGCGCCCGCGCGAGCAGTACGTCCGACGGCGGCGGCAGCGCGTTGCCGGCGGCCCGCTCCTCGTCGCGCAGGGCCCGCCCGAGGCGGCGCAGGTCGGCGGCGTCCATGCCGGCGAGGGGGGAGGCGAGCAGGGTGAGGGCGGTCTCGGTGTCGAGCCAGGAGGTGTCCGACGACGGCTCGTAGGGAGGCTGCTGTGGCTCGTCGGAGGCGTCTTCAGAGGCATCCTCCGAGACACGTACGTCATCGGCGTCCCCGTCCGAGTGCACGGGTGCCTCAGCGTCCGCGCCCCTCTCGGGACCCGCCGCCTCCGCCGTCGCCACTGCCCGCAGTGCCGTCAACAAAGGCGCGACCGCCGGTTCGTGGCGCAGGGCCAGGTCGTCGCCGTCGATGTCCAGGGGCACGCCGGCCGCGGTGAGCGCGCGGCGGACCGTCGGGATCGTGCGGGACCCGGCGCGCACGAGGACGGCCATCTCGCCCCAGGGGACGCCGTCCTCCAGGTGCGCCCGGCGCAGGATGTCGGCGATGTTGTCGAGTTCCGTACCGGGCGTCGGATACGTGTACACCTCGACGCGGCCGCCGTCCCGGACCGGGGCGAGTTCGCGGTGGGCGCGGACCCTCTCCGCCGGGAGCCGGGTCAGCGGCATGCGCTGGGTGATCAGGCGGGTCGCGGTGAGCAGGCCGGCGCCGGAGCGGCGGGAGGTGCGCAGGACCTCGACGGGCGCCGGGCGGCCGTCCGCGCGCGGGAAGGCGTCCGGGAACTCCAGGATGCCGTTCACGTCGGCGCCTCGGAACGCGTAGATCGACTGGTCCGGGTCGCCGAAGGCGACGAGGGTGCGGCCGCCGCCGGCCAGGGCGTGCAGCAGCCGTACCTGCGCGGAATCGGTGTCCTGGTACTCGTCGACCAGGACGGTGTCGTAGCGCGCGGCCAGTTGTGCGGCGACCTCGGGGCGGCGGGCGAGGAGCACCGCGCGGTGGACCAGTTCCGCGTAGTCGAGCACGCCTTGGAGGTCGAGCACGTCGAGGTACTCGGCCAGGAAGGCGGCGGCGGCGCGCCAGTCGGGGCGGCCGATGCGGCGGGCGAAGGCGTCCAGGGCGCCCGCGTCCAGGCCGAGTTCACGGCTCCGGGCGAGGACCGCGCGGACCTCGTCGGCGAAGCCGCGGGTGGTCAGGCAGGCGCGCAGTTCGTCGGGCCAGCGCACGTGCGCGAGGCCGAGCCGCTCCAGGTCGGGCTGGCCGGCGAGCAGTTCGCGAACGGCGACGTCCTGTTCGGGGCCGGACAGCAGCCGCAGCGGCTCCACGAACAGGTCGGTGTCCTGGTGGGCGCGGACCAGGGCGTAGCAGAACGAGTGGAAGGTGGTCGCCTGGGGAGCGTGGACGGCTCCGGTACGGGTCGCCATGCGGTCGCGCAGTTCGACGGCCGCCTTGCGGCTGAACGTCAGCACCAGGATGCGTCCGGGGTCGGCGCCGCGGGCGATCCGGGCGGCCACCGACTCGACGAGCGTGGTGGTCTTCCCGGTGCCCGGTCCGGCGAGGACCAGCAGCGGCCCGGCCCTGTGGTCAACCACCGCGCTCTGTGGCGCGTCCAGACGAGGGGGAGCCGGTCGGTCCGGTGGGGTACGCACCAGTCGGTAAGCGCCACGGTCCCCCTGACGCACCTGGGGGTGCGCCAGGCGCCTGGTGGAGGAAGAGGAGCTCACGTGGTTCGCCGGTCCTGGTGGTTGTGCTGGTTGTCGGGCCACCGCGCGTGCCGGGCGGTGATCGCGGGGTGAGCGGGACGCGTGCAGCCGACGCTACGCCGACGGATTCCATGGAAGCAGCGCTTCCGCTTCTTCCCACAAGACGCTCACGGCACGCGGGTCACGTGCGCCCCCTCCCCCTCGAACGTACGTCATGCCACGGACGTGCCCTCGTTCCCCCGTACGGAGCACGCGGCGCACCCGGGGGCCGCGTATGGCGGAAGCTGTCAGGTGTGACCGTCCGCGCGCTCGCCGCCGTCCCACCGCGCCCGCCTCATGTCGACGCGCGGCAGATGACCCTCCGCGGCCCTGCTCGCCTCCTTCAGAGGTGTGCCCTCCGACCGGTAGTGGCCGAGGGCCTGCAGTTCGTGGCCCGGCAGCAGGACGCCGTCCGCGCGCATGACGCGCCACCACGGAACGGCACTCCCGTAGAGGGCCATCACCCGGCCGACCTGCCGGGGTCCGCCCTCCTCCAGCCACTCGGCCACGTCTCCGTACGTCATGACACGCCCGGGCGGAATCAGTTCGGTGACCTCAAGGACGCGCTCGGCGTACTCCGGCAGCGCGTCCGGGGGCTCCGGGTGGACGTCCCGCGGCAGGCTCTCCTCGCTCATCCGGCCCATCCTGCACCACGCCACCGACAATGCGACGGGCCCGCGACCGCGGGTGTCCCTCGCCCCGAGGCGGCGCATCGGGCAGACTGTGCGCCCCCGCATTTGCACCCTGATGCCCCCGTGTGTCGGTGGGGCATGCCACCATCATGCGGGCGGTGACCGGTGATACGAGATCAAGAAGAGACGATGAAGCAGCAGGGTGCGCAGCCGGAGGATGCGGAAAGCACCTCTGACGCTTCGTCGCGCCCGGACACCGCCGACGGCGAGGACGCGGCCGCCAAGGACACGGCTTCCAAGGATGTCGGCCAGGGCGTCCAGGACGACGCCGACTGCGCCGACGAGGTGCACAGCGAAGAGGTCGAGGGCGACGAACCGCTGCTCCCCGCGCGCGTGCACCGTCCCTCCGACCTGATGCGCCTCCTGGTGGGCGTGCTGGCCGTCGCCGTACTGCTCGCGATCGCCGCGTTCGCCCACGGCACCACCTCGGGTCTCGAACAGGACATCAACAAGGGCACCGGACAGGCGCCCGATCTGCTCATCAAGATCGCCGGTCTGGCCTCCAGCATCGCGATCCTCCTAGTGCCGGTCGCGTTCGCGATCGAGCGGCTGATCAAACGCGACGGGCTGCGCATCGCCGACGGCGTGCTCGCCGCGGTCCTCGCGCACGGTGTGACCCTGGCCACGGACCTCTGGGTCGCCAAGGCCGCCCCCGGCTCCATCCAGGAGGCGCTCACCCAGCCCTCCCCCGGCGACATCCACGCCCTGACGGACCCGGTGCACGGTTATCTCGCGCCGGTCATCGCCTATATGACGGCCGTCGGCATGTCGCGCCGGCCGCGCTGGCGCGCGGTGCTGTGGATCGTGCTGTGCCTGGACGCCTTCTCGATGCTCGTCACCGGGTACACGACGCCGTTCTCGATCATCCTGACGGTCCTGATCGGCTGGACCGTCGCCTACGGGACGCTGTACGCGGTCGGCTCGCCCAACGTGCGTCCCACCGGGCGGACCCTGATGGCGGGGCTGCGGCACGTGGGCTTCCGGCCGGTGAGCGCCGCGCGCGAGGAGGTCCCGGAGACCTCGGAGACCGGCGACCGCGGCAGGCGCTACTTCGTCACCCTGGAGGACGGTCTACCGCTGGACGTGACGGTGGTCGACCGCGAGCAGCAGGCGCAGGGCTTCTTCTATCGCGCGTGGCGCAACCTGACGCTGCGCGGCTTCGCCACCCGCAGCAGCCTCCAGTCGCTGCGCCAGGCCCTGGAGCAGGAGGCGCTGCTCGCGTACGCGGCCATCGCGGCCGGCGCCAACGCGCCCAAGCTGATCGCGACCTCCGAACTGGGTCCCGACGCCGTGATGCTCATCTACGAGCACACCGGCGGGCGCACCCTGGACTCCCTCCTGGACGACGAGATCACCGACGAGCTGCTGCGCGACACCTGGCGCCAGGTGCAGGCCCTGCAGTCCCGGCGGATCGCCCACCGCAGGCTGGTGGGCGACGCGATTCTGGTGGATCGTTCCGGCACCGTGATCCTCACCGACCTGCGGGTCGGCGAGATCGCCGCCGGCGATCTGCTGCTGCGCATGGACATCTCGCAGTTGCTGGTGACGCTCGGTCTGCGGGTGGGCGCCGAGCGCGCGGTGGCCTCCGCGCTGAGCGTGCTCGGCCCGGACGCGGTCGCCGACTGCCTGCCGATGCTGCAGCCCATCGCGCTCAGCCGGACCTCGCGCGCGACCCTGCGCAGGCTGGCCCGGGAACGGGCCCAGCGCGAGCGCGAGGCGGTCCTGGAGGCGTCCCAGCAGGACAAGCAGGCCCGCCTCGCCGCGGCCGGACACGACCACACCACGCCCGTACTCGAAAAGCCCGACAAGAAGGCCGTACGCGCGGAGCAGCGGGCCGAGAAGCGGGCCATCGACGACGCGCTGGAAGAGGCGCGCGAGGACGACCTGCTCACGCTGATCCGGCACGAGGTGCTGCGGATCAGGCCGCAGGCGCCGGTCGAGCCGGCCCGCCTGGAGCGGGTGCGGCCGCGCACGCTGATCAGTTTCATCGCCGGTGCCATCGGCGCGTACTTCCTGCTGACGCAGCTCACCCACATCGAGCTCGGTCCGCTGGTGGCCAACGCCGAGTGGGGCTGGGTCGCGGCGGCCGTGCTGTTCTCGGCGGCGAGCTACTTCGCGGCGGCGATGGCGCTGCTCGGGTTCGTACCCGAGCGGGTGCCGTTCCTGCGGACCGTGGGGGCGCAGGTCGCCGGCTCGTTCGTGAAGATCGTCGCGCCGGCCGCGGTCGGCGGTGTCGCCCTCAACACGCGCTTCCTGCAGCGCGCGGGGGTGCGGCCCGGGCTCGCGGTGGCGAGTGTCGGCGCCTCGCAGCTGTTCGGACTCGGCTGCCACATCCTGATGCTGCTGTCCTTCGGCTATCTGACCGGCACCGAGAAGACGCCGTCGCTGTCGCCGTCCCGGACGGTCATCGCGGGTCTGCTGACGGTCGCGGTGCTCGTGCTCGTGGTCACCTCGGTGCCGTTCCTGCGGAAGTTCGTCGTCACGCGCGTGCGCTCACTCTTCGCGGGTGTCGTGCCGCGCATGCTCGACGTGCTGCAGCGGCCGCAGAAGCTCATCACGGGCATCGGCGGCATGCTGCTGCTGACCGCCTGCTTCGTGATGTGCCTGGACGCCTCGATCCGCGCCTTCGGCCAGGAGGGGGCCTCGATCAGCATCGCCAGCGTCGCCGTCGTCTTCCTCGCCGGCAACGCGCTCGGCTCGGCGGCCCCGACCCCGGGCGGCGTGGGCGCCGTCGAGGCCACTCTGACGGTCGGTCTGATCGCCGTCGGCCTCCCCAAGGAGGTCGCCGCTCCGTCCGTGCTGCTGTTCCGGCTGCTGACGCTGTGGCTGCCGGTGCTGCCGGGCTGGCTGGCCTTCAACCACCTGTCGCGCAAGGGCTCCCTGTAGGACGCACGCGCGCGTACGCCGCGCCCGGCACCGTACGGCGGGTCCACCCACGTACGCGCGCGAGGGCGCCGTACCTCGTACGGCCCGCGCCCCGAGCGCTCCGCCGCGTGCGACCGCAGGATGGGACCATGCCGAACCCGCCTCGCCTGCGCGCCGTTGCCCTGATCGCCTCCGCCGTACTGCTGTCGTCCGTGCTGGCGGGCTGCGGCAACGACGACACCAAGGACGAGGATCTGTCGGCCCAGACGCTCGGTTGGAAGGACTGCCCGGCGCCGTCCCAGGCGGAGGGCGGCGGCGGTACCCCCTCGCCGCTGCCGGGCGGCGACGAGTGGCAGTGCGCCACCCTGAAGGCGCCGCTCGACTGGGACAAGCCCAAGGGCGACACGATCGGCCTGGCGCTGATCCGGGCGAAGGCCAGTGGGGACAAGAGCAAGCGCATCGGCTCGCTCGTCTTCAACTTCGGTGGCCCCGGCGGCTCGGGCGTCACCACGCTGCCCGCCTTCGGCGAGGACTACGCGAAGCTGCGCACCCGCTACGACCTGGTCAGCTTCGACCCACGCGGAGTCGGCCGCAGCGCCCCCGTGGAGTGCGAGAACGACCAGCAGCTCGACGCGTACTTCCAGCAGGACGCGACCCCCGACGACGCCGCCGAGCGCACCGAGCTCCTGGAGAACACCAAGAAGTTCAACGCGGCCTGCGAGAAGAACTCCAAGAAGGTGCTGCCGCAGGTGCGCACCACCGACGCGGCCCGCGACATGGACCTGATGCGACAGGTGCTCGGCGACGCCAAGCTGCACTACTTCGGCATCTCCTACGGCACCGAACTCGGCGGTGTCTACGCCCACTTGTTCCCCAAGAGCGTGGGACGCGCGGTCTTCGACGGGGTCGTGGACCCCACGCAGAACTCCGAACAGGGCTCGCTCGGACAGGCCGAGGGCTTCCAGCTCGCGCTCGACAACTTCGCGAAGGACTGCACGTCGAAGGCCGAGGACTGCCCGGTCGGCGACACCGCACAGGACGTCAAGGACCGCATCGCCAAGCTGCTCAAGGACCTCGACAGCAAGCCGATCCCCGGCATCTTCCCGCGTCAGCTGACCCAGACCGCCGCGACCAACGGCATCGCGCAGTCCCTGTACTCGAAGGACTTCTGGGAGTACCTCACCGAGGGCCTGGAGCAGGCGTACGACGGGGACGGCAAGACCCTGATGCTGCTGTCCGACTCGATGAACGGGCGCAGCGAGAACGGCGAGTACAGCAACATCACCGCGGCCAACATCGCCATCAACTGCGCCGACGACAAGCCCCGGTACACCTCGGACTTCGTGCAGGAGAAGCTGCCGGAGTTCCGGGCCGCCTCGCCGTTGTTCGGCGACTTCCTGGCGTGGGGCATGGTCAGCTGCACGGGATGGGCGGTGGCGGGCGCCGCCGACCATCCCGACGTGAGCGCGGCCGGCTCGGCGCCGATCCTCGTCGTGGGCAACACCGGTGACCCGGCGACGCCGTACGAGGGCGCGCGGAAGATGGTGGACGCCCTCGGCAAGGGCGTCGGCGTCGAGCTGACGTACAAGGGACAGGGACACGGCGCCTACGACAGCAAGAACAAGTGCGTGCAGAGCGCGGTGAACGGCTATCTGCTGGACGGGAAGGTGCCGGCGGCCGGCACCGTCTGCTCCTGACCCCGACCATGCCCGACCTCCCTCGGAATTCCGGGAAAACTTGCAGGTCAGACGGTTATCCACAGGCTTTCACGAGCTCGACGTGATCCGCCTACTATGGCCAGACCGCCGTCGGCCGGCCGATGCCGGCGGCTCGTGAGGGGGGAACGCACATGGCGCGACTCGTACGGTGGGCGGCGCTGGGGGCCGCCGCCGCGCTGCTGGTGGGGGGCTGCAGCGGCGGCTCGTCGTCCGACGACGGCAAGGGAGAAGGGGACACAGGCGCGGCGGCCACGCCGTCGGCCGACTCCCCCGACTCTTCCGGTACGACCGCAGCCTTGCCCTCCTCTCTGACCGCGCAGCGGCTCGACTGGGGACGCTGCAAGGCCACCGCCGACTCCGCCGCGCCGGGCAACGACTGGCAGTGCGCGACGCTCAAGGTGCCGCTGGACTGGTCGAAGCCGGACGGCGAGACGATCGGCCTCGCCCTGATCCGCGGCAAGTCCCGCGGCGACAAGCCCATCGGCTCGCTCCTGTTCAACTTCGGCGGTCCCGGCGGCTCCGGTGTCTCCACGCTGCCGTCGTACGCGGCCACGGCCTCCTCGTTGCGTGAGCGGTACGACCTGGTGAGCTGGGACCCGCGCGGGGTCGACCGCAGCGAGGGCGTGCGCTGCCGCGGCGACAAGGCGATCGAGGCCGCCGAGGACATCGATGCCACCCCGGACACCCCGGCCGAGGAGAAGGCGTACTTCCAGGACGCCGTCGACTTCGGCAAGGGCTGCCGGAACGCCACCGGCAAGTTGCTGGCGCACGTGTCGACGACGGACACCGCGCGCGACATGGACCTGATGCGCCAGGTGCTGGGCGACGCGAAGATGCACTACTTCGGCATCTCGTACGGCACCGAACTGGGCGGTGTGTACGCCCACTTGTTCCCCAGGAACGTGGGACGGCTGATCCTCGACGCGGTCGTCGACCCGAGCGCCGACACCGTGGGCCACGCGGAGAACCAGAGCAGGGGCTTCCAGCGCGCCCTCGACGACTACCTCAAGTCGACCGGGCAGGACCCGAAGCAGGGCACCCAGAAGATCGCGGACCTGCTCGACCGGCTCGACGCCAAGCCGCTGCAGACGTCGTCCGGGCGTGAGCTCACACAGACGCTGGCCGTCACCGGCATCGTCCTGCCGCTGTACAGCAAGGCCGGCTGGCCGACCCTGACCAGCGCCCTCGATGCGGCCGAACAGGGCGACGGCTCGGAGCTGTTGGACCTCGCCGACGGCTACAACGAACGTGACACGTCGGGGCACTACGGCACGACGACCCACTCTCAACGGGTCATATCGTGCTTGGACGACAAGCAGCGGCCGACCGCCGAGGAGACGAAGAAGCTGCTGCCGACGTTCGAGAAGATCTCGCCCGTGTTCGGGGACTTCCTCGGCTGGGACACGGCCGGCTGGTGTCACGACTGGCCGGTGGCCGGGCAGTACGACACCCCGGAGGTGAGCGCGGCCGGCGCGGCGCCGATCCTGGTGGTGGGCAACACCGGCGACCCGGCGACACCGTACGAGGGCGCCCGGAAGATGGCCGACGAGCTGGGCAAGGGCGTCGGTGTGGAGCTCACCTGGAAGGGCGAGGGGCACGGTGCGTACGGGAGCGGGAGCGACTGCGTCGACTCCACGGTGAACGCGTATCTGCTGAAGGGCACGGTGCCGAAGGACGGCAAGGTCTGCGCCTCGTAGGAGCTGGGGCAACGGAAAGGGGCCCGGCACGCGTGGTGCCGAGCCCCTCCCGGGAAAGCGTTCGCCTAGTAGACCGGCTTGTCCGGCTCGATCTGGTTGACCCAGCCGATCACACCGCCGCCGACGTGCACGGCGTCGGAGAAGCCCGCGGACTTCAGGACCGCGAGGACCTCGGCACTGCGGACACCCGTCTTGCAGTGCAGGACGATCTTCTTGTCCTGCGGGAGGGTCTCCAGGGCGGTGCCCATGAGGAACTCGTTCTTCGGGATCAGCTTGGCGCCCGGGATGGAGACGATCTCGTACTCGTTGATCTCGCGGACGTCGATGATCTCGATGTTCTCGCCGTCGTCGATCCACTCCTTGAGCTGCTTGGGAGTGATCGTCGAGCCGGCGGCCGCCTCCTGGGCCTCCTCGGAGACGACGCCGCAGAAGGCCTCGTAGTCGATGAGCTCGGTGACGGTCGGGTTCTCGCCGCAGACCGCGCAGCCCGGATCCTTGCGGACCTTGACCTGGCGGTACTGCATCTCCAGGGCGTCGTAGATCATCAGGCGGCCGACGAGGGGCTCACCGATGCCGGTGAGGACCTTGATGGCCTCGGTGACCTGGATGGAGCCGACGGACGCGCACAGCACGCCCAGGACGCCGCCCTCGGCGCAGGAGGGGACCATGCCGGGGGGCGGGGGCTCCGGGTAGAGGCAGCGGTAGCAGGGGCCGTGCTCGGACCAGAAGACCGAGGCCTGGCCGTCGAAGCGGTAGATCGAGCCCCACACGTACGGCTTGTTCAGCAGCACGCAGGCGTCGTTGACCAGGTAGCGGGTCGCGAAGTTGTCCGTGCCGTCGACGATCAGGTCGTACTGGCTGAAGATGTCCATCACGTTCTCGGCCTCGAGCCGCTCTTCGTGAAGGATCACGTTCACGTACGGGTTGATGCCGAGGACGGAGTCGCGCGCGGACGCGGCCTTGGAGCGGCCGATGTCGGCCTGGCTGTGGATGATCTGACGCTGCAGGTTCGACTCGTCGACCTCGTCGAACTCCACGATGCCGAGCGTGCCCACGCCCGCCGCGGCCAGGTACATCAGCGCCGGCGAGCCCAGGCCGCCGGCGCCCACACACAGCACCTTGGCGTTCTTCAGCCGCTTCTGCCCGTCCATCCCGACGTCCGGGATGATCAGGTGGCGGGAGTACCTGCGGACCTCGTCTACGGTGAGCTCAGCAGCTGGCTCGACCAGGGGTGGCAGCGACACGGGGACTCCGTTGATCGGTCAATCACTACGGTGGTTCTCTGTGTAACACTGCCATGCCCATCTTCATTCCGAGACACCCGTCCCGACCCGCGAGACGATGTCGTCCCAGTAGCCGGGCAGGGTCTCCCAGGGATCGGCGCGTCCGCCCCGGTCCGTGCGGTCGGTGAAGTAGATCGTCGCGGCGCCCTGCCAGCGGGCGATGCGCAGCGCCTCATCGAGATGGGGTCCGGGCACTCCGTGGACGAAGTGGCAGAAGCGCTCGGGTGGATGGTCCGCGGTCCACTCGGCCACCTGCGACCAGCGGTAGTCGCTCCAGGACCCGGAGAAGGTGACCAACTGGTCGCCGCACTCGGCGTAACCGGGGTGCGGGTGGGTGCCGTGGCCGAGGACGACATGCGCGTCGTCGCAGATCGAGCGGAGCGTGTCGACGGTCCGGCGGATCTCGGGAAGCGAGACGCGTTCGGTCGGACAGCGGTCCAGGAGGAAGCCGTCGACCCGGTACCAGTCGCGGTAGCGGTGCGCGTCGGAGATCAACTCTCCGAAGGTGCGGGCCCCGTTCGCGCTGTCGAGGTGGCCGAGGACCCGGACGCCCGCGTTGCGCAGTCGGCCCGCCGCCTCCAGGCAGTGCGGATCGGGGCGGGCGCCGGGGCCGTCGGCGATGTCGAGGACGACCCAGTGCAAGGGGGTGCCCGGCCGGGTGAGTTCGGCCCACTCGGCGGGGGCGACCAGAGGGTGGGCGTAGCCGGGGATGCCGAGGCCGGTGCGGACGTCGGTGCTCGCCGTGCCCGCCCTGGTGCTGGTCAGATACGGCATGCCGCCTCCATCCAGATGTCGGCGAGGGACTCTTCGAGATTGATCCGGGGCCGCCAGCCGAGCCGGTCGCGCGCGGTGCGCACGTCGGCCTGCTGCCAGCTGCCGCAGCCGTCCGGGTACGGGTACGCGACCGGGGACGCGTGGTCGGACTCGGTGCGCGGGTGGCCGATGGCCGCCCGCATCAAGGGGCCGGGCGGGCCGTCCAGTTCGTGGAGGGCTCCGCCGTATCCCGCTACCCGCGCGAGCGTGGCGGCGGCGTCGCGCAGCCGGACGGCACGGCCGGAGCCGATGTTGATGACGCCCTGGGCGGCGGAGAGCGAGGCGGCGTGCACGGCGCGGGCCACGTCGCGTACGTCGACGAAGTCGCGCTGGGCGCCGAGGCCGGCGAGCTTGAGCTCGCCGTCGCCGGACTGCATGGCGCGGCGCATGGCCTCGGCGAGCCGGCCCAGCGGCGAGCCGGCGGGCGTGCCGGGACCGGCCGGTGAGAAGACCCGCAGCACGACCGCGTCCAGACCGGAGCCGAGGACGAGTTCGGTGGCGGCGAGCTTGCTGACGCCGTACGGGCCGCCGGGGCGTGGCACGGCGTCCTCCGCGGTGGAGGAGCCGGGCTGGCTGGGGCCGTACTCGGCGCCGCAGCCGATCTGCACCAGCCGGGCGCCGCAGCCGCTGCGGCGCAGGGCCTCGCAGACGGTGGCGACGGCGACGGTGTTGTGCCGCGCGAGTTCACGGGCGCCGCCTCGGGTCGCGCCGGCGCAGTTGACGACCACGCCGGGGTGGACCGCGTCGAGGAAACGGGTGAGGGCACCGGGGCTGCCGGACGCGAGGTCGAAGCGGACGTCGGCGTCGTCGCCGCGGCCGAGCGCGGTGAGCTGGACGGCGGGGTCGGCGAGCAGACGGTCGGCGACGAAGCGGCCCAGATAGCCGTTGGCTCCGATCAGCAGGACTCTCATCGCACGGCTCCCGGAGCCGAGGGTTCGGGTCGGGAGGTGATCATTTGGTGTTCTCCTTCAGCGAGGGTGGTGCCGTTGCCTCGGGGTCGGGCGCCCGCGGCGCGGTGGGCGGTGGGCGGGATGTGCCGGGTCAGCACGGCCGGTCGGCCGGTGCGTGGGCCGAGGCCCGGGTGAGGGTGCGGGTCGCGTGGACCAGCAGGGTCAGCGCGGCCGCTCCGCAGGCCAGGGCCGGGACGCTGCCCGGACCCGTGGCGTCGAGGAGGGCTTCCACAGGGGTGGCGAGGAAACCGCAGCCGGGGAGGCGGGCCGCGAAGACCGTGACCAGGGCTGCCGCCTCGGCCGTGGCCGTGGCGGCCAGGACGAGCGCGGGTGCGTGGGTGAAACCGTGCGTGGTGAGGAGGCGGGCGAGGAGCAGGAGGGCGCCGAGGGTGAGGGCCTGGGCGTAGGCCGCGGGCTGGTCCAGAGCGGTGGCGCACAGGGCGAGCAGGGCCGCCAGGGCGCACACGAACAGGGTGAACGTGCCGAGCAGCAGCGGCCGTACGGACGCGGCGAAGTCCGCCAGGCCGCGGCTGGCCGTCAGTCTTCGCCGGGCGCGCACGGTGAGGAGGTGGGCGCTCCAGGCGGCGGGGGCGCAGGCCAGGGTGAGGGCAAGCACGGGGGCCGTCGCGACGGGCCAGGGACCGTCGGCCGCGCCGGTGGGCAGGCCGTCGGGGCCGCCGCCGACGGCCACGCTCAGAAGTCCGTCGCCCAACAGGGCGTAGGCGATGAGCCAGCACGTCCACAGGCCGGTGCCGGGAGTGTGCGGGGCGGGTCCCGAAGGCGTGCGGTCGGTCACGCCGAGCGGGCCGCGGGCGAGCGCCGAGCGCAGGCCGAGGGCCACGGCGAGGGCGCCGGCCAGGGCCACGGTCAGGCGGAGCCGGCCGTGGGTGAAAGGCAGGCCGATCACGGTCGCCGCGCACAACGTGCCCGGCAGGAGGGCGAGCAAGGCCCAACCGACGCGCCCGCCCGAAGTCGACGGAGTCTCGGGGCTCGGCTGCGTCTCCTCGCCGTGGGAGGCGCGGGCGTACATCTCCTCCGCGAGCGAGAACACGTCCCGGTGCCGGAAGCGCGTCGCGGTCCGGTCGGTGACGCCGTGCGCCTCCAGCCCCGCCGCGATCTCCAGCGGGTCCACGGCCCGTTCGCACAGGTCGCGGTGACGGTGCATCAGCGCCTTGACCGGGTCGGCGGCGGTGGCGCGGCGGCGGGGGGTGGGGGGTTCGGGGACGGTGGGGGCGGGGGTGGGGGTGGGGGTGGGGGTGGTTGAGGCTGCGGGAGTTGGGGCTACGGAGGCCGAGGTTGCAGAGATTGAGGTGTCGGACAAGGCAGAGGAGGTTGCCGCGCTGCCGACGTCGGCGGGCCCGTCCCCAGGCTCCGTCTCCTCACGGCCCCACTCCTCCGAACGTTCGTCCCACGCCCCCGGATTCGTCGGTGTGCCGGGCCGGTCCAGTTCTCCGAGGCCGCTCATCGGGCTCCCTCCGGGGCCCGCGTCACGGTCGGCGTCGTGGTCGACGTCGCCGTCGTCGCGCGGACCGGCGCGCCCGCAGCCCAGCCGGGCCCGCCGCGGGCGACAACGCGGGCGGCGGGGCCGGTCCAGCGGCCCGGTACGTGGGCCTCGGCGGGGGCGGCGAAGGGCAACGGCTCCCCGGTGTCGTCGAGGACGACCCGGCGTACCGGTGTGTGCGAGACGATCTCCAGGTAAATGCCGTGAAATGCCGTGATGTTCTGCTCGACGGTGAACAGTTCGAGCGCCCGCGCGCGTGCGGCGGCGCCGAGGCGCTCACGGCGCGCAGGGTCGCGCAGCAGCGCCACGCACGCCTCCGCGAGCGCCCGGGGGTTGCGCGGCGGTACGACGAGCCCCGTGCCCCCGATGGCCTCCACCACCGCGCCGACGTCGGTGGACACCGTCGCCCGCCCGCAGAACATGGCCTCTACGAGAGTGATCGGGAAGCCTTCGACGACGCTGGAAAGGACGGTCACCGCGCCGGCGGCGTACGCGTCGGCCGGGGTAGGTACCTCCGGCCCGCCGATCTCCTCGAAGGAGACGGGGTTGTCGCCGACGGCGTGCATCCCGTCGGCCTCGTCGGGGAAGAGCTGCGCGGCGAGCGCCCGGCAGTGCCCCAGGTAAGCCGCGCCCTCGGCACCGACCGGCGCACCGACGATCCGCAGCCGGGTCTTCGGCTCCTCCTTGCGGATCTCCGCGAAGGCGTGCAGCAGCGACACCAGGTCCTTGGTGGGTTCGACGCGCCCGACCCACACCAGCGTGTCGGGGTCCGCGCACTCCGGGGACTCCCCCACCTCGGCGAAGTGCGTGGCGTCCATGCCCGGGTAGACCGTGCGGAGCTTGGCGCGGTCGGCGCCGCAGCGCTCCTGCCAGCGGCGGGCGTGCGTGTTGCCGGGCGTGATGATCGTGGCCCGGTCGTAGATCTCGGCGGCGAGCCTGCCGTGGAAGGCGGCGAGCAGGGACCGCACGGCCGGCGGTGCCTCGGCCGCGGCCAGGTAGTGCGTGCGCAGCCGCACCCCGTACTCGGTCACCAGCAGGGGTACGCCGAAGAAGTGGCGGGCGAGCAGTCCGGGCAGGGCGGCCGGGCCGCCGGACGCCGCGTGGCACAGGTCGACCGAGCCGAGCCCGTCCTCCTCGCACCAGTCGAGCGAGAGGGGGCGCAGGGCGCGTTCCAACTGCGCCGCCACGGCGAGGAGATCGGGTACGCGCGCCTCGCGCGCCGTGCGCAGGGCGCCGGGCGCACGACAGGCGCGCTCAAGAGCGCTCACGGCGGCCTCGGAGCGCAGCGCGCCCACCAGCCCACCCTCATCGCGGGCGAGTTCGGCGAGCCCGTACAGAGCGCTGCCGAAACGGTCCGCCTGAGCGGCGGACGCCTCCCCGGGGGAACCGGGAGACTCCCCCGCGCTCCCCGCACTCACCCCCGCACACAGCACGGCCGCCAACTCGCCGTAGCACTCGGCGAACCGTCGGCGCGCCCGGCGCCCGTAGCTCACCCCGTCGTCCTCCGCACCCCACAGCGGAGCCGTACGCACCCGGCTGACCTGCGGCGGCAACTCGACCCAGCCCTCGGCCTCCTGGCGCTCGCTGCGGCTGAGGGCGTAGATGTCGAACTCGTGCTGCCCGAGCCCGCGCACGAGCCGGTCGCACCAGAGCCTGGCATCACCGCTCACATACGGATAGCCACCCTCCGTAAGCAGTCCGATGCGCACAGGTGCACCCCCGATCTCCCGTATGGGGAGCCGCCGTTGACCCGGCGACTCGCAGCGGGACGAACGTATGCGGACAAGGCGGTGGCGGGGGGGCGCGGGGGGGGGGGCGGCCCCCCCCACGGGGGGGGGGGCGCGCGGAGCCCGGCGGGGTGGGGGGGGGGGGGGGCGGGGCGGGAGCCG
>NZ_JARXVH010000015.1 GCF_029892565.1 Streptomyces pseudovenezuelae
CTCCCCCGGGTGGGGGGGGCCGCGGTGGCCCGGGGGCTGCCGGGGGCCCCTCCGTTGGGGGCCATGGGGGGGGGCGGCCGGGCGGGGGGGCCGCCCCGCCACCAGAAGGGGTGAACGCTCGTAACTTTCCCGTGCGGATCGCGTTCGATCGCGCTAAGGGATCAAGCAGTTACGTTCCGTCAGGCAGCGGCCAGCTCTCGCCGTTCGGCCCGGCGCCGGGCCGCGACCTGCGGGTCGAGCGCCGGTACGGCGGCCAGGAGCTGCTTGGTATACGGGTCCCGCGGGTTGTCGTACACCTCGTCGGCGGGGCCTGACTCGACGATCCGGCCGCGGCGCATCACCGCGACCCGGTCGCTCACCTGCCGCACGACAGCGAGGTCGTGCGCGATGAAGACGAGCGCTAGTCCGAGTTCGCGCTGCAACTCCCCGAGCAGGGCCACCACCTGGGCCTGCGTGGTCACGTCCAGCGCGGAGACGGGCTCGTCGCAGACGATGACGCGCGGGTCGGCCGCGAGCGCCCGCGCGATGCCCACGCGCTGGCGCTGGCCCCCGCTGAACTCGTGCGGGTAGCGGTCGTAATGCGCCCCTTCGAGCCCCACGCGCTCCAGCAGTTCCGTCACGCGCCCCCTGATCTGCTTCTCGTCCCGTTCGCCACGCGCGCGTAGCGGGTCGGCTATCGACTCGCCCACGCTGCGGCGGGGGTTGAGGGAGGAGACGGGGTCCTGGAACACCATCTGAACGGCCGGTCGCACACCCACGCGCGCGTGGCCCTCGTAACGGACCTCCCCCGCCGTCGGCTCCAGCAGCCCGACCAGCATCCGCCCGAGCGTCGTCTTGCCGCTGCCGCTCTCGCCCACGACCCCGAGGGTCTCGCCCCGCCGGATCGCCAGCGACACGTCGTCCACGGCCGTGAACGCCCGCTTCCCGCGCCCGAATTCACGCCTGAGGCCAGTGGCCTCCAGGACGACGCTCTCGGACGCCTCGGAGCCCGGCGCTGCCTCGGAGCCCGCTGCCGCGGCGGCCCGTGGCGCGTCCACACGCGGGACCGCGGCCAGCAGTTCGCGCGTGTACGGCTGGACGGGCGCCCCCAGGACGTCGGCGATCGCCCCGTGTTCCACCACGCGCCCGTGCCGCATGACGAGCACGTCGTCGACGCTCTCCGCCGCCACGCCCACGTCGTGTGTGACGAGCAGCAGCCCCATGCCGGTCTCCTCGCGCAGCGTGTGCAGCAGGTCGAGGATCTGGGCCTGGACGGTGACGTCGAGCGCGGTGGTCGGCTCGTCGGCGATCAAGAGGTCGGGCTCGCAGGCGAGCGCCATCGCGATGAGCGCGCGCTGGCGCATGCCGCCGCTGAACTCGTGCGGGCGGGACCGGGACCGGCGTTGTGCGTCCGGAATTCCCACTCGGTCCAGCACCTCCACCGCACGCGCGCGTGCCGCTCGCCGTGACACGCGCGTGTGCACGCGGTACACCTCGGCGATCTGGTCGCCGATCGCGTAGTACGGGTCGAGCGAGGACAGCGGGTCCTGGAAGACCATCGCGGCCTTCGCACCGCGCAGCCGCCGCAGTTCGTCGTCGGACGCCTCCTGTACGTCGACGCCGGCGACCTCGATCGAGCCGCCGACCCGCGCGCCCGTGCCGCGGTGCAGCCCCAACAGGGCCGAGGCGACGGTGGACTTGCCGGAGCCGGACTCGCCGACCAGGGCGACGGCGGCCCCCTGCGCCAGGCTGAAGGAGAGGCCGTCGACGGCCCGCAGGTCGCCGAACTCGACGGACAGATCCGTGACTTGGACGAGACTCACGTCAGTACCACCCGTCGGTCGGCCAGCGCGTACAGCACGTCCGCGAGGGCGTTGGCGAGGACCACGAAGAACCCGATGACCAGGACCATCCCGACGACGACCGGCAGATCGACCACGTCGACGGCGTGGACGAGTTCCTGGCCGATGCCGGGGAGGCCGAAGAGGGTCTCGGTGAGGACCGCGCCGCCGATCGCCGAGCCGACGTTGTTGGCGTTCAGCGCGATGACGGGCGCCAGCGCGCCGCGCAGTGCGTGGCGTCCGACGATCGTCCGCTCGGCGACGCCGTACGCCCGGAAGGTGCGGATGTGGTCCTCGGCCAGCGTCTCCAGCATCGACGCCCTGGTCATCCGGGCGAAGGCCGCGGCCTCGATGAGGGCGAGCGAGAGCCAGGGCAGCAGGAGGTTCCACGCCCACTGCTCGGGATCGTCGGTGAAGTTCACGTACTGCGGGAAGGGCAGGAGTTGCAGTTCGCCGCAGACGACGATCATCAGGACGAGTCCGATGACGAAGACCGGGGTGGCCCAGCCGGCCAGGGTGAGGGCGGTCAGCAGCCGCTCGGTGAACCGGCCGCGCCGCCAGGCGGAGAGCACGCCGGTGCCGACGCCCAGGACGAGCCACAGGACCATCGCGCCGAGCACCAGCGAGAGGCTCACCGGGAGCTTCGTCAGGATGATGCTCATGACCTGCTGGTCGCTCTGGTACGAGAGCCCGAGGCAGGGCGCCGAGCAGTGCTCCACCGAGGTTCCCGTGGAGTAGTCCTGGCCGGCGACCAGGCCCACCAGGAATTGCCAGTAGCGCACGTACAGCGGGTCGTCGAGGCGCAGTTGCTGGGCGACCTGGTGCACCTGCTCCGGCGAGCAGCGCGGGCCGCAGGTGATCTGGGCGACGTTGCCGGGGGTGGCGTAGAAGACGACGTAGACGATCACCGAGATGGCCAGCAGGGTCACCACGGTGCCCACGGCGCGACGCAGGACGAAACCTCCGAAGCCGCTCATGCGGAGCCCTCCTTGCCGGCCTCGGTCGTGCCGTTGCCTGCCTCGGTCGCAGCCTTGCCGACCGCGGACGCGCTCTTGCCCGCTTCGGTCTCGCCCTTGGCCGCCTTCGCCTCGCGCTTGCGGCCCGTGCCGATGCTCAGGCGGGAGGCCGCGCGCGGGTCCAGGGCGGTGCGGACGCCGTCGCCGAGGACGGTGAGCGCGAGCACGGTGACGAACAGCGAGCCGGCCGGGAGCAGCAGGTACTGCGGGGCCGCCTGGTACCAGACGTCGGCCGCGGTGAGCATCTGCCCCCAGGACGGCGTCGGCGGCTTCACGCCGACGCCGAGGAAGGACAGGGCGGCCTCGATGCTGATGTTGACCGGCATGAGGATCGCGGCGTAGGTGATGATCGGCGCGGCGAGCCCGGGCAGCAGTTCCCTGCGGGCGATCCGCCAGGTGCCCCAGCCGCTGAGCCGGGCGGCGGAGACGTAGTCGAGCCCCTTGAGCGTGAGCGTCTGGGCGCGCACGATCTTCGCGATGTTGCCCCACGCGATGAACCCGATGACCAGGGTGACCAGGACGGGTCGCGGGAAGCTCGACGGGACGATCGCGAGCAGTGCCAATGCCATGATCATCAATGGCATGGCGACAAAGATGTCCGTGATCCGGCTCAACAGTTGATCAACCCATCCACTGCCGAGCGCGGACGCGATGCCCATCACCACACCCACGAGGAGCTGGATCACGGTCGCGGCGAACGCGACCCCCAGGGAGACGCGGGCCCCGTAGACCAGCCGCGCGAACAGATCACGCCCGGTCTGCGGTTCGACGCCCAGCCAGTGGTGGCCGCCGATGCCCCCGAACGAGCCGATCGGCACGCCCCCGCGCGCGGAGTCGATGAGGGAGGGGTGGTACGTGGTCGGGTCCTGGCCCTCGATCGCCGTGAGCAGCGGCGCACCGAGCGCGACCAGGATCAGCAGGGCGACGACGGCCGCCGCGACGAGGGCGGCACGCTGCGCTCGCAGCCGCCGCCAGAACTGACGGGCCCCCGAGACCCCCGGGACGGGTTCGATGCCCGTCCCGGGGGTCTCGGCGGCGACAAGTGCCTCGCTCACGGCGCTACTTCACCGCGACCTGCGAGATGTCCAGCACACCGGTCCAGTCGCTGATCACGACGTTCTTGATGTCCTGGCCGACCAGTCGCTTGTAGACGGGGTGGAACAGCGGGACGGTGAGCGCCTGCTCGCCGATCTTCTTGTCCAGTGCACCCCACCTCTTGGCGGCAGCGTCAAGATCGGTCAACTTGTTGATCGCGTCAATCTCGGCATTGACCGACTTGTCGTTCAACAGGCCGTTGTTGAAGTTCGAGCCGTCCTTGACGATCTGCCGGCCGTCGAAGATCGGGGCGAGGAAGGGACCGCCGGAGGGCCAGTCGGCACCCCAGTGGGCGAGGAAGAAGCCGGGCTCGGTCTTCACGTTGTGGATCTTGTCCCGGTAGTCGTTGTCCTCCAGGCCCTGCAGCTTGACCGTGATGCCGGCCTTCTTGAGCGCGTCCTGGATCGCGGTCGCGATCTCGGGGCTGGTCTCGAAGTCCTTGCTGTTGGAGTGGGTCAGCGTGACGGTGAGCCCCTTGGGGTAACCGGCCTCCTTCAGCAGCTCCTTGGCCTTCGCGGCGTTGCCGGTCGCCCCCGCCGGGAAGAGGTCGTAGGGCGTGTAGCCGAAGGACTTCTGGTTCGGCAGGAAGGTCGTCGCGGAGTCGGCCAGCGCGGAGCCACCGGCCGCGTTGATCACGGACGAGCGGTCGATGGCATACGAGACCGCCTCGCGCACCTTCGGGTCGTCGAACGGCTTCACCGTCGGGTTGAACGCGATGTAGTTCGTGTAGCCGAAGTGCCCGGTGCCCACGCGCGCGGCCAGCTTCTTGTCGCCCGACACCTTGGCGAGCTCGGCCGGACCGAGGTTGGTGTCCGTGGTGACCGCGGTCGCGTCCGCCCCCTGGGACGCCGACAGCCGCTGGTTGATCACGGACGAGTCGAGCCCCGACCGCACGTCGATCTTGTCCGGGTACGCCTTGCGCTCGTCGTCGACGGAGGCCGACCAGTAGGTGTTGCGCTCCAGGACGAGGTGCTCACCGTCGTTCTCGTTCTGGACGACCTTGTAGGGGCCGGACGAGACCGGGTGCTCCTCGTACTTCGTGCCGGTGTCCTTGGCCTTCGGGACGGGCGTGGTCTGCGTCTGCGTGGCCAGGTAGGGGAACTCGCCCTCGGGCTTGTTCAGGTGGAACACGATGGTCCGGCTGTCCGGCGTCTCGATCGCCGACAGGCCCTTCTTGTCCTTGTAGGGCCCCTGGTAGTCGGCCGCGCCGACCAGCCAGTCCCGCAGGTAGGGCGCGCCGCCGGACAGCTCGGGCGCGAAGGAGCGCTCGATGCCGTACTTGATGTCGGCGGACGTGATCGCCGTGCCGTCCTCGTACTTGAGGCCCTTCTTCAGGGTGTACGTCCACTCGGTCGCGTCCTTGTTGGGGCGCCCGGTGTCGGTGGCGAGGTCCGGGACGACCTTGGCACCGGCCGCGCCGTTCTCGCGGTTGCGGGTGGTGAGCGTACGGAAGACCAGGGACGGGACGTTGCCGCCGCCCGAGGTGTACAGGCGGGCCGGGTCGAAGTCCTGCTGCGGGTCGGAGTTCAGGACCGTGAGCGTGCCGCCCTTGTGGGGCGTGGAGTCGCCACCGGAGCCCTTGGCATCGTTGTCCTCAGGCCCGCAGGCGGCGACGCCCGCTGCCAGAACCAGGCCTACGGATGCCGCGGCCACTCGGCGCGCTGTGGCGGACGGTTGACGCATCGGAATGACGACCTCTCGGGTGGTTCGAGCCCCGCGGCTCGAATGGTGAGACGGATTGACGAGGAGTGAGACGAATGTGAACAGACGTCTGCCCGGGCGTCAGGTCGTCGAGAAGCCGTGACCGGTCACGGCGGAGAAGAGAGATCGCGACGCGAACGCCCGGAAGGGAGCGTCAGCGACAGTGGATGTCGGCCACACAGAGTGGGGTCACGCCGATGAGCGCCAGCTCGATGGGGGCGCTCTGCTCGACGGGATGACTAGACCACATGCGCAGCAATATGTATGACTGATCAACGCATGTCAATGTGACATGAGCGTCACCGGTCGACCCGTGCGTCAACTTCCGGGATACGGCCAGGGGTTGGGCAGACAGTGGATTCCGTCATGGTCCAGGAACTTGGTCTGCTGCTGCATCACCGGCGCGAGCTGGCCGTTCTTGTCACAGGTCACATGGTGATAGCCGAGACGGTGACCCACCTCGTGGTTGATCAACATCTGCCGGTAGGCGTGAATCTCGTCACCGTAGGTGGTCGACCCCTGTGCCCATCTGTATGCGTTGATCATCACTCGTTCGGTGGCGGCCGAGTCGCAGGACACGTTGTCCTCGGTGGTGTCCAGACCGGACCTGGCGCACCAGTCGGCGGTCGTGCCGGGACTGGCGAGCGTGATCACGAAGTCCGGCTGCCCGGAGTAGACACGCTCGAAGGTACGGGCGCCGTTGTGCGCCCAGCTCCGGTCGTCGTTGAGCGTCTTCTGCACGGCGGCGGCGAAGAGCTCCCCGTCCAGCCCGAGCCCCTTCTCCACGTCCACGCGGTACGTGTACTTCTGCCCCTTGCCGGGCGCCTTGGCGACCCCCGGGATCGCGTCGAACTTCCCCGACCCCTTGAGCTTGGCCCCCAGCGCGTACTTCTTGTCCATCTTCTGCGCGTACGTCAGCGTCGCCACGCTCGGCGACGAGGACGGCGTCGGCCGCCCGTCCCCGCGCGACGACGAGTCCCGGGCGTCCCGCCCCTGATCCGTGGCCGACTGCGTCCGTACGCCGTTGTCGTCACGTCCGTCCGCGACCTGGCCGGCGACGACGACGGCCAGCACGGTGACGACGGCGGCGGCCGCGATGCCGGTGAAGGCCCTGCCCTTGGCGCCCGTGGCCTGCGCGGGCACACCGGTCGGCGGCGCGTCGTCGTGGTCGGCGTCGGTCTCGGAGGGAACGCCCACGCCGGTACGGCGGTCCCACTCGGTGCCGGAGTCGTAGAGGTCGGTGGCGGTTCGGGCGCGCGGCGCGAAGACGTCGTCGTCCTCACCGAAGGCGTCGACATAGTCCTGCCGCGGACCACCTGAAGGCGCTTGTCGCCGCCGGGAAGGGGCAGCACCCGGCCCCGCCGGACCCGCGCCCCTCAACTCGCCCCACCCGCCACCGGATTCACGCTGCTGCGGGTGCCCACCACGTACCTGGGGGAAACCGTGGGCGGGGGTCCCGTCGGGAAGTCGAGGCACTCCACGCGCGGGCGTGCCGTCCGGCAGCCGCGGGAACCCGTGCGCGGGCGTGCCGTCGGGGAGGCGAGGGAAGCCGTGTGCGGGCGTGCCGTCGGGAAGTCGCGGTACCCCGCGCGCGGGCGTCCCGTCGGCAGGCCTGGGAAAGCCGTTCGCCGGCGTCCCGTCAGCCATCCGCCCGGCTCCACTCCGACCGCCCGAGCCCTGCCACTGTCCCTGCTGCTGTCCTTGCTGGGGCTGGGGCCAACCGCCACCCTGCTGAGGCCGGCCACCCTGCTGCCACGCCCCGGGAACCGCGCCGGAAGGCGGCCCGTCCCCACGCCGAGGCCCAGGTATGGGAGGCACCGCACCGGCAGGCCCTCGGCCAGAAGCCGCACCCGGCCGCTGCCGTTGCTGCCCCTGCCCCTGTTCCCGTTGCTGCCCCTGCTGCGCCTGTTGCCCCTGCCGGGACGCCGCACTCGGCCCCCCGCCCGCGGCCGCAGCGGGCCCGGCGCCGGACTCCGATCGCGCAGTCCGAGCACCCCGCCCCGCGCCTATGTCGGCGGCCTCGCCCTTGGCAAGACCGCGACGGCTGTGGCGTCCCACGTCCCCCCTCAGCTCCTCGCGCTCTCGCCGACTCCGTCACCCTCGCCGGCCACCTTCGCACGCCCCGTCCTCGAACCCACAGTCCTGGAGCGCTCCGGTTTCACGCTCTCGCCGCCCTCGTCGCCCTTGATGTCACCGTCACCGCGCCCGGCGACTGACGAGCCGTCGGCGACACCAGCACCGTAGGCACCACGGGCCCCACCGGCCAAGTCGCCCCGCGTGTCCGACGGCACCGACTCCCCCGAATCCGCGAGGAGTTCACAGAAACTCCGGGCCACCAGCTCCGGGTACTCCATCATCGCCACATGTCCCGCGTCCGGCAGGCTGAGCAGGCGGGAGTCGCGGAAGGTGCGGGCCGCCTTGCGGGCCATGCGGTAGCCGACGAGCTGGTCCCGGCCGCCGTAGATGAGCAGGGTCGGCGCGAGGACCCGTTCGGCCTGGCGCCACAGCCCGTGCTGGCCGCCCAGCGTGTACGCGTTGACGATCCCGCGCGCGGAGCGGGTCATCGCGTCCCAGAAGTACGGCAGTTGCAGCCGCCGCTCCATCTCCTCGACGGCGTCACTGAGACCTTCCGGCGTCACCATCCCGGGGTCGCCGTAACACAGCGTCAGAACGCCGCGGACGCGCTGCTCCGCCGTCCACTCCCGGGTGAGCCTGGTGAACAGCCCGGTCACTCCGGGCAGCGCCATCAGCACCGTGGGCACGGCGCTGCGCTGGACGCGGATCTCGGGCAGTGCCGGCGACACGAGCGTGAGTGTGCGCACCAGGTCGGGCCGCAGCGCCGCGACGCGTGTAGTGACCGCGCCGCCGAGCGAGTTGCCGAAGAGGTGCACGGGACCGCGCCCTGCCGCGTCGAGAAAACGGATCACCGCGCGCGCGTGCCCGGTGATCGAGTAGTCGCCGTCGTCCGGCGGCGGAGAGTCGCCGAAGCCCGGCAGATCGAGGGCCTCGCCGTCGACGACGCCCTCCAGCCGCTCCATCAGTACCGACCAGTTCTGCGAGGAACCGCCCAGGCCATGGACGTAGAGCGCGGGCGGCAGCCCCTCGCGGGACGGGGGTCGCGAACGGACCGTCAGCGTGATGCCCGGCAGCCCGACCGATCTGAGCCGCTCGCCGTCCGCGACCCTGACGGGGGACACCTTCGGGAGCACATTGGTCGCCGGCACGGACGGCGGCTCGGTCGAAGACATGCGGCAATGTTACGAGACGATCACGCAGGGGCTCGTGTGTTCGCCGTCACAGATCGCACGCACGCTCGCATAGCGTCCGGATCCGGTGTCTCCTAGGCTCGTGAAGAGGGCACCCGCTTGTAGCCCCCGTTTCTTCCGGGGACATTCGTAGGAAGGGAGCCCAACATGGCCATCGACCCCACCGATCCCGAGACATTCGAGGACGAGCGCGCCGAGGAAGCGACGGAGATCGACGTGGAGGCGCCGGAGGCGGACGCGGCGGAGCAGCACGCCGATGTCGTGCCCGACCGCGACGAGCCACTGGAGGACGTCGACCCGGCCCGAGCGGCCGAGGCCGACGTGATCGAGCAGCATCGGGTCGTCTCGCTCGACGAGGACGACTACCGCTGAGCGGGCGGAAGGCGCTCTTTTGCCCACATCGAAGCGGTCCGAAACCGCCTTTTCGGGTATCACCATGGTCCCGTCCGTGAAATTCTGCGCTCGCACCGCGCACACCACGGTTACCGAAAAGTACGATGGCGACGCGGCGCTCACCGCAAGAGGACGACTTTGGGAGGCGGCGTGACAGCCATCGAGCAGACAGAGGCGGCACGCCCGAGGGGTACGCGCCTGCCGCGCCGTGCCCGACGGAACCAGCTGCTGGGCGCCGCGCAGGAAGTGTTCGTGGCGCAGGGCTACCACGCGGCGGCGATGGACGACATCGCCGAGCGGGCGGGCGTCAGCAAGCCGGTGCTCTACCAGCACTTTCCCGGCAAGCTCGACCTCTACCTGGCACTTCTCGACCAGCACTGCGAGTCACTGATCCAGTCGGTGCGTGTGGCGCTCGCGTCGACGACCGACAACAAGCAGCGGGTCCGCGCGACGATGGACGCCTATTTCGCGTACGTCGAGGACGACGGCGGCGCCTTCCGCCTGGTCTTCGAGTCGGACCTGACCAACGAGCCCGCCGTGCGCGAGCGCGTGGACAAGGTCACGAACGAGTGCGCCGAGGCGATCTGCGAGGTCATCGCGGAGGACACCGGCCTCTCCCAGGCGGAGTCGATGCTGCTGGCCTCCGGGCTCGGCGGTCTCGCTCAGGTGGTGGCCCGTTCCTGGCTGCACAGCGACCGCAGCGTGCCCCGCGACCAGGCGGTGCAGCTGCTGACCTCACTGGCCTGGCGCGGTATCGCGGGCTTCCCGCTGCACGGCACCGACCAGCACCACTGACGCCACCGCGACCCCGGGCGACCGTTTGTTCCCGTCCGCTGTTCGCTCCTGGCGTTCCGGGGCGGAGCGTGTACGTCCCCTCACCGGGCTAATGTGTGCTGGGTAGGGCGCGGACAGGTCGCGCACTTCACTGACCGTCGGAGGGACATAGTCGTGGAGGTCAAGATCGGCGTGCAGCACGCGCCCCGCGAGATCGTTCTGGAGAGCGGTCAGAGTGCCGAGGAGGTCGAGCGGATCGTGGCCGAGGCACTGGCCGGGAAGTCGCAGCTGCTGACCCTCGTGGACGAGCACGGCCGCAAGGTCCTCGTCCCGGCCGAGCGACTCGCCTACGTCGAACTGGGTGAGGCGGCCCCGCGCAAGGTGGGCTTCGGCGCGCTCTAGGCACACGCGAACAGAGGGGCCCGGCAACGTCTCGTCGCCGGGCCCCTCTGTTGTTTTCCGCCACGTACCTCACCACCGTCTTCTCCACAAACGGAGCACAAGTCACGCACAGAGGAGGATTGCATTCCGCAGGTCACGGGTATGACCGCCTAAGACCGTGATGCGCAGGCAGGCCGTGTGGGAGGGACCCCTCGTGATGTTGTTGGAAGCGCTCGCCGCAGCCGTTCTCGGTCTGGCTCTGGCAGCCGTGACGGCCCATCGACTCGCGGACCGGCTCCCGGCCCGATCCCTGGTCCTCGCCACCGGAGTGGCCGGCGCCCTGTTCGGCGCCTTCGTCACCCACAGCGCCCTGGGCCCGGGCAGCCTCCTCCTGATCCTCCTGGGCGCGGCCGTCGTCTCCGCCGCCTCCCTCTCACTCCTCCTGCGCCCGTCTCGCAGACTCCGCCGCTCAGCACCGGCGTAGAGCACTGGGAGACAGGCGGCGCGGCCAACTTCCTCAGGGGCGCGGGGAACTGCGCGACCAGCCCCCACCGGGCCGCAGCCGAATCCCCCGCCCCCTCGCGGAGCGCTACGCCGCCAACCCCAGCGCAGCCATCCGCTTGGTGTGAGCCTCAGTAATCCGCGAGAACATCCGCCCGACCTCAGCAAGGTCGAACCCGTCGGCGACTCCACCGACAAGCATCGTCGACAACGCATCCCTGTCGGCGACAACCCGCTGGGACTGCGACAACGCCTCCCCCATCAACCGCCGAGCCCACAGCGCGAGCCGCCCGCCCACACGAGGCTCCGCGTCGATGGCGGCCCGCACCTTCTCGACCGCGAACCCGGCATGACCGGTGTCATCGAGAACCGCCAGCACCAGCTCCCGCGAATCCGTGTCGAGCCGCGCGGCGACCTCACGGTAGAAGTCGGACGCGATCGAGTCACCGACATACGCCTTGACGAGCCCCTCAAGCCAGTCCGAAGGCGCCGTCTGCCGGTGAAAACCGTCCAGCGCGGCAACGAACGGCTGCATCGCGTGCGTGGGCTCCTCGCCGATCTCCGTCAGCCGATCCCGCAGCCTCTCGAAGTGGTGGAACTCGGCCGAAGCCATCTTCGCCAGCTCCGCCTTGTCCGCCAGCGTCGGCGCCAGCTTCGCGTCCTCCGCGAGCCGCTCGAACGCCGCCAGCTCCCCGTACGCCAGCGCGCCGAGCAGGTCGACGACCGCGGCACGGTACTGCGGGTCGGCGGCGGCCGTCGCCCAGTCCTGGGCGGCGACCCCGGTCTGCTCGGCGGGGGCGTCGACAGTCGCGTCGGAGGCGTTGTCAGGCTTGTCGGAGGTCGTCATGAAGCGCACAATAGCCCGCTCGCCGCGAGGCGGAAGTCCCTGGTCAATCAGTGTGACGACGACTACGTGACCAATTCGGCCATCGCGTGTGCACGTTTCCGGGGTATGGTGGTAATGCGCCTGCTGAGTACGCACGTCCATAACGACGGCATACCTCGTGCGGCCGCACGTTTGAGGATGCCCGGTCGGTGGCCCGATCGGCTCCGACCCGACAGCCCTCTGGGTCGTACGCACTCTGCGTACGGAGTACGGAGGGAACCCTCAGCGGTACGAGCGCTAGAGCGTCGGCAGAGGTCCCGTGCCCTACGGCCCATGTCCGTAAGGCAGCCGACGTCCCCGGCACGGTCCGTCAACGACCCCTTCGCTCGCCTCGCGCCGCGCACACAGAAGAGGCAAAACCCTGACTACGACGTTCAGAGATCTCGGAATCCTTCCCGAGACCGCCGAGGCGCTTGAAGCCGTCGGCATCATCACCCCCTTCCCCATCCAGGAGATGACCCTCCCCGTCGCCCTCTCGGGCTCGGACGTCATCGGCCAGGCCAAGACCGGCACCGGCAAGACGCTGGGCTTCGGCCTCCCGCTCCTCGAGTGCGTCACCGTCCCGGCCGACGTAGAGGCCGGCCGCGCCAAGCCCGAGGCCCTCACCGACGCCCCGCAGGCGCTCGTCGTCGTCCCCACGCGCGAGCTCTGCACGCAGGTGACCAACGACCTGCTGACCGCGGGCAAGGTCCGCAACGTACGCGTGACGGCGATCTACGGCGGCCGGGCCTACGAGCCCCAGGTCGAGGCCCTCAAGAAGGGCACCGACGTCATCGTCGGCACCCCGGGCCGACTGCTGGACCTCGCGGGCCAGAAGAAGCTCAACCTCAAGCACATCAAGGCGCTCGTCCTCGACGAGGCCGACGAGATGCTCGACCTGGGCTTCCTGCCCGACGTCGAGAAGATCATCAACTTCCTGCCGGCCAAGCGTCAGACCATGCTGTTCTCGGCGACCATGCCGGGCGCGGTCATCGGCCTGGCCCGCCGCTACATGTCGCAGCCCACGCACATCCGCGCCACCGCGCCGGACGACGCGGGCGCGACGGTCGCGAACACCGCGCAGTACATCTACCGCGCGCACAACATGGACAAGCCCGAGCTGGTCTCACGCATACTGCAGGCCGACGGCCGGGCCCTGGCCATGGTCTTCTGCCGCACCAAGCGCACCGCGGCCGACCTCGCCGACCAGCTCAAGCAGCGCGGCTTCGCCGCCGGCGCGGTCCACGGCGACCTCGGCCAGGGCGCCCGCGAGCAGGCGCTGCGCGCCTTCCGCAACGGCAAGGTGGACGTCCTCGTCTGCACCGACGTCGCCGCCCGCGGCATCGACGTCGAGGGCGTGACGCACGTCATCAACTACCAGTCCCCCGAGGACGAGAAGACGTACCTGCACCGCATCGGCCGTACGGGCCGCGCGGGTGCCAAGGGCATCGCCGTCACCCTCGTCGACTGGGACGACATCCCGCGCTGGCAGCTCATCAACAAGGCGCTGGACCTCGGCTTCCCGGCCCCGCCGGAGACGTACTCCACGTCCCCGCACCTCTTCGAGGAACTGAACATCCCCGTGGGCACCAAGGGTGTCCTGCCCCGGGCCGAGCGCACCCGCGCCGGGCTGGAGGCGGAGGTGCTCGAGGACCTCGGCGAGACGGGCGGACGTGGCGGTCCGCGCGGCCGTGGCGGACGAGGCGACCGGGACAACCGGGGAGACCGCGACAACCGGGGTGACCGCGGAGACCGGAACGAGTCCCGCTCCGGCGACCGCGAGCGTCCCGCGCGTACGCCGCGCAGCCGCCGGCGGACGCGTAATGGAACCCCGCTGGACGGTACAGCCGCTCCGGCCGCTTCGGTGGCCGCAGTGCCCGAGGCCGAGGAGGCCACCGGCACGCGTACACCGCGCCGCCGGCGCCGTACCCGTAACGGCGCGTCGGAGCCGGTGACGGCTGCCGCAGCCGTACCGACCGAGGCCGCCGAGGCCGCGGTCACCACGGCTGAGGGCCCTGCGCTGGACGCCCCCGAGACCTCGTCGAAGTCGCGCCGCCGCCGGACCCGCCGGTCCGCGGAGGCACCGGTCGAGGCCACGGAGGCCGCTGCCGCACTGGCGGCTCCGCCGGTCGTCGTGGAGACCCCGGTCGCCGTGACCGAGCCGGAGGCTCCGGCCGCCCCGCGTCGTCGTACGCGCAAGGCGACGGCCGCCGCGGAGACGGTCGTGGACACGGCGGAAGCCGTGGAGACCAAGCCGAGGGCTCGCCGTACCCGCAAGGCCGCCGAGCCGGCTGTCGCCGCGGAGACCACCGAAATCGCCGAGGTCATCGAGCTGTCAGAGGCCAAGCCGCGCCGCGCCCGAAAGGCCGCCGCTGCCGCCGAGGCCGTCGTGGACACGGCGGAAGCGGTGGAGACCAAGCCGAGGGCTCGCCGTACCCGCAAGGTCGCCGAGCCCGTGGAAGCGGTCGCGGAGGTCACCGAGCTGGCCGAGGCGAAGCCGCGCCGTACCCGGAAGGCCGCCGCTGCCGCCGAGGCCGTCGTGGAGACGGCCGAGGCCACGGAAACCAAGCCCAAGGCCCGTCGCACCCGCAAGGCAGCGACCGCCGCCCCGGAGACCGCCGAGGTCACCGAGGCGCCGGCCGAGGCCAAGCCGCGTCGTACCCGCAAGGCCGCCGCCGCTGCCGAAACCGCCGTGGACACGGCGGAAGGCACGGAGGCCAAGCCCAAGGCTCGCCGCACCCGCAAGACCGCCGAGCCCGTCACCGCCGACATCCCGGCCCAGGCCGTGGAAGAGGCGGCGGCCAAGCCGCGCCGTACCCGGAAGGCCGCGGCAACCGCCGAGGCCCCCGCGGAGACGGCCGAGGCGAAGCCCAAGACGGTACGGCGTACGCGCAAGGCGACCGCCGCAGCCGCGGAGCCTGCCGAGAGCTGAGCGCTCACTCTCACCGACGGCCCCGGCCCACATCACGTGGGCCGGGCCGTCGGCGTTTCGCCCGCCCCGGCGTCCGGATCCGCGCCCTCCTCCCCCTCCCCCACCTTCCCGGACACACCCCGTGAACCGGCCCGACACCCTCCCCGCCACACCCGCCAGATAGCCTCGCCGTATGAGCAGGCCTCCGTCCTTCACCCCGCCCCCCGGCGCCCGCGTGTACTCGCTGCGTACCGCGCGTGGAGAGTTCGCCGCCGTCGACGCAGCCGTGGCTGCCGGTGTCGAGCCGAGGGGTGTGGCGCTGATGCTGCCCGGGTTCACCGGCAGCAAGGAGGACTTCAATCCGCTGCATGAGCGGCTCGCGGCCCGCGGGTACCGGACGGTCGCCGTGGACGGACGCGGACAGTACGAGTCCGACGGGCCGGTGGATGATGAATCGGCGTACGCGCAGGAGAAGTTGGCGCGGGATGTGCTCGCTCAGGTCGCGGCCCTCGACCACCACGGTCCCGTGCATCTGGTCGGGCACTCGCTCGGCGGGCAGATCGCCCGTGCCGCCGTTCTCCTGGACCACTCGCCCTTCCGGTCGCTGACCCTCATGGCCTCCGGGCCGGCCCAGATCTCCTCCTCGCAGCAGCAGCGCGTGAAGCTGTTGCGGGACGCGCTCGCCGTGATGACCCTGGCCGAGGTGTGGGAGGCGATCCAGGCCATGGAGCCGCAGCCGCCGGAGGAGACGGACGCGGGTGGGTTGGACGACGGGCTCGGGGACCAGGAAGACCTGCGGCGGCGCTGGTTGGGCAACAAGCCCGCCCAACTCCTCGCCACGGGACGCCAGTTGTGCGTCGAGCCGGACCGCGTGGCCGAACTGGCCGCCGTGCCACTGCCGTTCCACGTCCTGTCGGGCGCGCGCGACGACACCTGGCCGGTGACGTTGCTCGATGAGATGGCCCTGCGGCTGCGCGCCCATCGGACGGTCGTCCAGGGCGCCGAGCACTCCCCCAACACCGACCGTCCGGCGGAAACGGCCCGCGCCTTCGCGGACTTCTGGGACCGCGCCGACGACGAGCGTCGCCGTCATGCGGATCGGTGACCTGGCACGCCGTACGGAGGTGCCGACCCGACTGTTGCGCCACTACGAGAAGCAGGGGCTGCTGTACGCCCATCGCGACGGTAACGGCTACCGCGTGGCGTGATCCCCGAGCTGGAGGAGGGGCGGACGACCACGTCCGAGCTGTTCCAGGCGCATCGTCGCCGGTGACGACCCGGAGGCCCGGGCGACGGTGGCAAAGGTCCGCGAGGCCGAGCGCCACCACGCCCGCTGACCTCTCGACGGTCACCGGAACACCTGGTCACCCGGGCACCCGCTCCCGGTCACCGGCGCTAGTACTGCGTCTGCAGGTGCTCCCAGAACCCGTCCCGCAGCGCCCGCCGCAGGTCGGCCTGTCCGCGCAACGAGTACTGGAGAAGTCCCTCGGCCTCGACCAGCAGATCCTGGTCGACCGAGCCCGGCAGGTACGGGTGGCCCGGCAGCAGCTCCACCAACGCCTCGCGCCCCCTCGCGGCCAGCCACTTCGCCGCGATCTGGGCGCCGACGAAGCGGACGTCCTCGCGGGTGGGCCGGGTCGCCGCGGTCTCGAAGGCGAGGGCGGTGCGCCGGGCGACGTACGGCTTGAAGAAGTCGAGGTCGAAGGTGCGCTGGCTGTCGACCTCCCAGAGCAGCGGCTCCGCCTGGTTGCGGCCCTCGGGGGCCTCGATGCCCCACAGGTGGACCCGGGCCCCGTACCCCTGCGCCGCCTCGACCGCCGACACCAGGTCCTCGTCGCCGCCGAGCAGGGCCGCGTCGCTGATGGCGCGGTGCCGGGCGAGCGATTCGAGGTCGGTGCGGATGAGTGAGTCGACGCCCTTCTGCTGGTTGTTGGCGTTCAGATTGCCCAACCGGACCTTCACGTCCGGGAGTTCGGCGATGGACTGCTGCTCGGCGGTGTGGATGCGGCGCCTGGCGCCGTCGTACCAGTAGACCCGCAGCAGCCTGCTGTCAGCGAAGATCGTGCGCGCCTTGTCGATGAGCGCCTCGATCAGTCCCTCGGAGTCGAGGTCGAAGGCGCGACGGTCCTCGGTGCCGGCGACGAGACGTCCCGCGGCCGCGTACAGGTAGCCCGCGTCGACGAAGATCGCATGGGTCGAGGGCGTCTTCGCCACCTCGGCGAGCATGCGTCTCAGCAGCTCGTTCGTGCGGTCGATGCGGGCGCCGAGCGCCGTCAGGTCGTCGTCTCTCATCGCCTCCATTGTCTCGGCGGTCACGCTGCGAACACAACCGGTCCCGGTCAGTCTCCTGTGAACACCTTGCCGATCCCTTACCGGTCAGTAGTTAGTCGTTCGAAAAATTTCCTTAGCGTAGGGAATGTTTGTAACACGCATCCCGTTGACTACATCAGTAACCAAGTAGTTCTCCTCAGGAGGATGACCAGACGAAGGGAGAAGCCATGCGCTTCGAAATCATGCGTCTCGACGAGGTCGACGGCACCACCGTGGACAGCACCGTCGTGGACGCCGCCTCCGTCAACCGGATCGTGCAACAGGCCGCCGCCATAGGACAGCGTCTGTGGATCCGCCCCGCCGAGACCAAGGCCTCGTAACACTTACGCGGATCCTTAAACCACACTTCAGAGCCCCCGTACGGCACCGATGCCGCGCGGGGGCTCTGCGTATGAGCCAAGAGATACGCGGTACGAGGGTCAACTCCCCTTGATCACCTGCGTGATGCCGTTGATGATCTGTTGCACGGCGATCGCGGAGAGCATCATCCCGGCGAGCCGCGTCACCAGCACCACACCGCCGTCCTTGATGACCCGGATGATCAGCAGCGAGTACCGCATCACCAGCCACAGCACGACATGGATCGCGAGGATCGCCGCCCACACCGACACCTGCGAGGCGACCCCGTCGGCCTTCTGCACGGCCAGGATGACGGACACGATCGCGCCGGGCCCGGCCAGCAGCGGCATGCCCAGCGGTACCAGCGCCACGTTGACGTCCTTGGTCTGCTTCGGCTCGTCGGTCTTGCCGGTGAGCAGATCGAGGGCGATCAGCAGGAGCAGCAGGCCGCCCGCGATCATCAGCGCGGGCACGGAGACGTGCAGGTAGTCGAGAATCTGGTGTCCCAGAAGCCCGAAGACGGTGATCACCCCGCCCGCCACGCACACGGCCTGGAAGGCCATCCGCTTCTGCACCTTGCCGGGCCGGCCGGCGGTGAGGGCGAGAAAGATCGGTGTGATCCCGGGGGGATCCATGATGACGAACAGGGTCAGGAACAGGGAGCCGAAGACGGCGACGTCGAACATAGGTGAGCTACTGGCCTTGCGGGAGAAGAGAAAAAACGGGACGGGGGCGGGGGCGTCAGGCTCCGCCGGCCCCCGGCACCGGGAACGCACCCGTCGCCCGGCGCGTGATCTCCCCGTACACCTCGGGATCCGTGACGTACTCGCCGAGCACGCACGTCTTGCGGCTGCCGTGGTAGTCGCTGGACCCGGTGGTGAGCAGCCCCAGTTCCTTGGCCAGCCCCCGCAGCCGCGCCCGTGTCTCCAGGTCGTGGTCCATGTGGTCGACCTCGATGCCGTCGAGCCCGGCGGCGGCCATCTCGGCGATGGCGGACTCCGGCACGGTACGACCGCGCTTGCTGGCGCCCGGATGCGCGAACACGGTGACTCCGCCGGCGGCCTTGACCAGCCGGATCGCCTCGAAGGGATCGGTCTCGTGCTTCGGGACGTAGGCCCGGCCACCGTCGGCGAGCCACTCCGGCGTGAACGCGTCGTTCACCGTCGCCACCACGCCCAGTTCGACCAGCGCGGTCGCGACGTGCGGCCGCCCGACCGACCCGTCCCCGGCGATCCGCGCCACCTGCTCCCAGGTCACCGGCACCCCGGCCGCCTGAAGCCGCGCCACCATCGCCCGAGCCCGCGGCACCCGATCGTCGCGCACGAGTTCCCGCTCGGCGAGCAGGGCCGGCTCCTCCGGATCGAAGAGGTACGCCAGCATGTGCATGGAGATCCCGTCGATACGACAGGACAGCTCGGCCCCGGTGACGAGAGTGAGCCCCTCGGGCAACGCGGCAATCGCCTCGGCGTACCCACGGGTCGTGTCGTGATCGGTCAGCGCAACAACGTCCAGCCCGGCCGCGCCGGCATTGCGCACCAGCTCAGCGGGGGTGTCCGTACCGTCAGAGGCAGTGGAGTGGGCGTGCAGGTCAATACGCACTACGCGAACTCCAGGCGGTGACGGAAAGAAGGGGACCGCCCAAGAGTAACGGCTGCATGGACCCACCCAGGGGCGCGGGGAACTGCGCGACCAGCCACGCACAACCCGCACCCGCACCCAACCAGCCCCCCACCCCCCCCCTAGGCGCTACGGCTCAAGCAAGCGCGGCGCCAGCGCCCCACAGGGCACCAACTCCACTTCCGCCCCCGCATCCCGCAAATCCGTGAGCACCAACTCGTCATACATCAACAACCCAGACTGCTCAGGCCACACCACAGCCCACAGCCACAGCCCAAGCGCCTCACCAGCAAAAACAGCCCGGTCATCGGGACCACCGGCAACATGCCAAAGAGGGGTGGGGCGGCCAGCCGCGAGCACCTTCGCCTGAGGCGGCTTCTCCACGTTCATGTACGGCCCGGGGTCCGGCCCGTCGATCCCCGCGTACCGCGCACCGAGGCCGACACCGAGTTCCTCGGCGACAAGGATCAGCTCGCCGATCCCACCGAGCGGCCCCGGCCCGGAACACGCCACAGCCGTCGCACGACCCCCGCTGCGGTCGTCGCCCGCGCACGCCACGCCCGTGAACAGCCAGCCGACCGGCAGCGGCCACGGCATCCACACCGGTACCTGCGTGCGATGCACGACGACTTCGAGGGCCTCGACGCTGGGCGGGATCACGGGCTGCAGCGGATGCACCGTCCCGTGCACATCGCACTGCCAGGAATCGGCGAAGAGTCCGGGAGCCCTGACCCGGCCACCACACTTCGGGCAACTGGGTTCGCCCCTCATAGGGCCCCACGGTCCTACCCTCGCTCGCGCACGTCAAGGACGATCACCCGTCCGGACGGAACCGCTCACCGAGCGGAAATAGATGTAACTTGCATTCATTACCTTGCCTAACTTACTATGTGTATATACCAACTACTTGGGAGGAAGCATGGACGACCCCTTCGACGCGGGAGCCGGCGCCGGCAGCATCTTGCGGCAGCCGAAGGCCGTGTGGGCGACGGCCGGCGCGTCCGTCGTCGCCTTCATGGGCATCGGACTCGTCGACCCGATCCTGCCGTCCATCGCCAAGGGCCTGGACGCCACGACCAGTCAGGTCTCCCTGCTCTTCACCTCGTACTTCCTGATCACCGCAGTGGCGATGCTGGTCACCGGCTTCGTCTCCAGCCGTATCGGCGGCCGGAAGACCCTGCTGCTCGGCCTCGCGCTGGTGGTCGTCTTCGCCGGTCTCGCGGGCACCTCGAACTCGGTCGCCGAACTCGTCGGCTTCCGCGCGGGCTGGGGCCTGGGCAACGCGCTCTTCGTCTCGACGGCCCTCGCGGTCATCGTCGGCGCGGCGGCGGGCGGCAGCTCCGCAGCGATCCTGCTGTACGAGTCGGCGCTCGGCCTCGGCATGGCGTGCGGCCCGCTGCTGGGCGCGCTGCTCGGGGACGCCAGTTGGCGCTACCCCTTCTTCGGCACCGCGTTCCTGATGGCGATCGGCTTCCTGTGCATCACGGCGTTCCTGAAGGAGCAGCCGAAGCCGACGACGAAGACCTCACTGCTGGACCCGATCAGGGCGCTCGGCCACGGTGGACTCGCCTCCGCGGCGGCCTCGTCCTTCTTCTACAACTACACGTTCTTCACCGTGCTGGCCTTCACCCCGTTCGTGCTGGACATGACCCCGTACAAGTCGGGTGCCGTGTTCTTCGCCTGGGGCGTCCTGCTCGCCGTCTTCTCCGTGTTCGTGGCACCGCGGCTGCAGGAGCGGTTCGGTTCGCTGAAGGTGCTCGGCGGATCGCTGGTGCTGCTCGCGGCGGACGTCCTGGTCCTCGGCTACGGCGACCACACCACAGCCGTCGTCTGCACGATCCTGTCCGGCGCCTTCATCGGCGTGAACAACACCGTCTACACGGAGCTGGCGCTCGGTGTCTCGGACGCGCCGCGCCCGGTGGCGAGCGCGGGCTACAACTTCGTCCGCTGGTTCGCGGCCGCGGCGGCGCCGTTCTTCGCGCCGAAGATCGAGGAGTGGAGCGACATCCACATCCCGTTCGTGGTCGCGGCGGTCACGGCCCTGCTGGGCGCGGTCGTGGTCGTCGTACGGCGCAAGGCGCTCACGCACGACGCGGAGGTGCTGGAGACGCGGCACGCGGTCGAGGACAGTGTCACCGTCTTTGCCAACTGAAGCTTTTCGGCCACCGCCCGGTGAGCTTGCTCACTCCAACGGGACGGACCTGCGGGACGGATCCCGCAGGTCCGTCCCGTTCGTCAGCCAGCGCTCCTGGAGGGCCTGGGCGCCGTGGACGCGTTTCCAGGCCGCCTCGTTCGGGGTCATCGGGAGCAGTGGCAGGAAGAGGACCGGGGAGAGGGGGGCGTCCAGTTCGAGGTCCTCGACCAGTCCGCCCGGCTCGGCCACCAGGACCGAGGTGAACGGCGCTCCGGGCCACAGCGGCTCGCCCACGTCGAGAGAGGCGCCCGGCGCCACGACCACCCCCTCCACCTGCGGCGACGCCGCGAGTACGGCGAGCGGGCGGAGCACCTTGTCCGTCTCGGCGAGACCGGCGCGGACGGAGAGGACCAGTTCGGCGCGCGGTCCCTCGACCGGGTCGGCGAGCATCGCGGTGGGGTCGCTCATCGGCTGCGCGGACATGCCGAGCGTGGCGTAGCGGACGACGTCCCCCTCCTGGAAACGCAGCACCTCGACGCGGTCCGTGCCGAGGAAGGTGACCGCCGCGCGCGCGTCCGGCTCGCCCAGCGCGGTGCGCAACCGGGCCTCGACCAGAGGAAGAACATCAACCATGTCGCGAGCATAGAACTCGTCAGTACCGGGCAAAGCGGCGCCTTGACACTTCGGCCGACTGCTAGTCTTGCCCGGTGGTTCGGGGCAGCACGCAGAAGCGTCGCGATCAAGCCCCGGCGCCGACGCCACTCCCTTTCGAGGGATTGAGACTCCCTTACGAGGGACCGGCCGGAGGAGGTGGGGCTGTCATGGATCGAAGTCGACCGTGCAGTACCACTCGTTCTTCCGGCCGCTGATGCAGCTGCTGTGACTCCGGCAACCGCCGCCTCTCACACTCGCGTCTTCAGCACGGAAGAGCATTTCATTCCGTTTTGCCTGATCTGTCTGATCTGAAGCAGTAGCTGATCCAGCAACGAACCCCGCTGCCGCGATGATGCGGTGCTCCCCGCTTTGTGGACGTGCCAAACACACCCGCAGTAGGACGTCCCCATTCCGGGTAGTTCCACCCGTCGCCGCCGCCCTTTGTTGCCTGTCACGAAGGAGCCTGCCATGTCGATGATCCGTGACCTGCGTGCCGCAGTACGCCCGTCGCGTCCCTCGCTGCGCAAGGACACCGGCGCGTACGACACCACCCGCGACCCCGGCACCCCGTCGGCCGTCGTCGACTGCGCCGTCTACCGCGACGGCACCCGCGTCGTGACGCCCAAGCCGCTCACACCGCACGAGGCGATGCGTCAGGTGCGCCGCGACGGGGGCTTCGTGTGGATCGGTCTGCACGAGCCGACCGAGGCCGAATTCGCCGGTATCGCAAGCGAGTTCGGGCTGCACCCGCTGGCCGTGGAGGACGCCGTCCAGGCCCACCAGCGCCCCAAGCTGGAGCGCTACGACGACTCCCTGTTCACCGTCTTCAAGACCATCCACTACGTCGAGCACGACCAACTCACCGCCAACAGCGAGGTCGTGGAGACCGGCGAGGTCATGTGCTTCACCGGGCGGGACTTCTTCATCACCGTCCGGCACGGCGGCCAGGGCTCGTTGCGCGCGCTGCGGCACCGGCTGCAGGACGACCCCGAACTGCTCGCCAGGGGCCCCTCGGCCGTGCTGCACTCGATCGCCGACCACGTCGTCGACGGTTATGTCGCGGTCGCGGACGCCGTGCAGGACGACATCGACGAGGTGGAGACCGAGGTGTTCTCACCCGGGCGGGGCGGCATCTCGCGCGGTGTCGACTCGGCGCGGATCTACCAACTCAAGCGTGAGGTACTGGAGTTCAAGCGCGCGGTCTCGCCCCTGCTGCGGCCCATGCAGCTGCTGAGCGAGCGGCCGATGCGGCTGGTCGACCCGGACATCCAGAAGTACTTCCGGGACGTCGCCGACCACCTCGCCCGGGTTCAGGAACAGGTCATCGGCTTCGACGAACTGCTCAACTCGATCCTCCAGGCCAACCTCGCGCAGGCGTCCGTCGCGCAGAACGAGGACATGCGGAAGATCACCGCGTGGGCCGCGATCATCGCCGTACCGACGATGGTCTGCGGGGTGTACGGCATGAACTTCGAGCACATGCCCGAGCTGCACTGGCGCTACGGGTACCCGATGGTGATGACCTTCATCGTGGGTGTCTGTCTGACGATCCACCGCACCCTGAAGCGCAACGGCTGGCTGTGAGGGTGCCGGGAACGGCCCTGGATAGGCTGAGCCCATGACAAGCGAGCTGCTCGACCAGGCCCTCGTCGAGGAGGCCACGAAGAAGTCCGGCCTTGTCTGGGTCAACGGTCCCGGCGTCCCGCCGCGTGCCGTCTGGCACGTCTGGCACGAGGGCGCGGCCTGTCTGGTCGGCGACGGTCCCGGCGAGCAGCCGCTGCCGGGGCTGACCGACGGCGGCTTCGCCGACGTCACCGTGCGCAGCAAGGACAAGGGCGGGCGGCTGGTCTCCTGGTCGGCGAAGGTCGTCGAACTCGCGCCGGGCTCCGAGGCCTGGCAGGCGACGGTCGCCGAGCTGAAGGGCAAGCGGCTGAACGCCCCCGACGGCGAGGCGATGCCGGAGCGCTGGGGGCGCGAGTGCCGGGTGCTCCGCCTGGTTCCTACGGGTTCTGTGGCGCCGTTGCCCGATGGCAGCCTGGCCGAGGCGCCGTTGCCGTCACCGGCGACTACGCGTCAGCCGGTCCCGGCGGGGCTGCCGCGGTTGCTTTTTCGGAAGCGGCGACGGAAGTAGCCGACGGCGAGGGCGGGTTCGGCACCGCTACGACGTCGGCAGCTGCTTGCCGTAGTCCACCGTCTCGTCGTCCTTCGGTTCGGTCAGGGGGAAGGTCTTGCCCCAGGACGAGAAGGTGAGGGTGCCGGCGCCGCCGGCGCGTTCCAGGCGGAGGGGGTACGGCTCGCCCTTGAGGGAGACGTCCAGCTTGCCGCCGGAGCCGTCGTCGCCGGTGATGCGGATGGTGCGGGTGCCCGACTGCTCGTGGTGGCCGTCCGTCGCGACGGTGCCGTGCAGGGTCAGCAGTCCGTCGAGGAGGACGTCCTTCTCCGTGAAGCCACTGAACTTCTGGTAGGAGGGGTCACCCTTGGGCACCTTCACGTACTTGCCGTCGAGCTTGTCCCCGGCGCCCGCGTCCGAGCCGCCGTCGGCCTGGTTCCAGAACTCCGCGTTCGCCTTCAGGTACAGCTGCTCACCGACGCGCAGCAGCCCGAAGGCCACCCCCTTCGAGGTGACCGAACCGGTGCCGCCGTCGGACGACAGCCGCATGTCGAGCGTGTACGTCCGTCCGTTGGTGACGACGTTCCCGGCCAAGCGCACCGCCGCGGCGGACTCGGCGGCCGTCTTGGACTTGGACTGGATCGTGGCGGCCGGCAGTTTGCCGACCCCGTTCGTGCCCGCGTCCGGATCCTCGCTGCAGCCCGTGAGCACCCCCGTCCCCGTCACCACCAGAGCGCACACCGCGCTCACCAGCGTGACTCGGCGGGTACGGCCCTGGGGAATCGCGGTCACAGGTGGGGCTGCCTTTCTGTCGCGGGACGGAGGCAGCGTACCGGGGCCGCGCGGAGTGAACGGAGCCAGTCCGTCCGGACCCCCTACCAGGGCGGACCCGATCGGGACGGGCTAGCCTGAAGCCCATCCGAGCGGGCAATTCGGAAAAGGAACACCGTACGAAACACCCGTAAGAAGCAGCACGAGACACCCGTCGAAAAGGAGGCGCGGCCATGGCATCGGGCGCCCCTTCCCGGATCTTCGTCTCGCACCTCTCCGGCGTCCCCGTCTTCGATCCCAACGGCGACCAGGTGGGCCGCGTCCGCGATGTCGTCGTCATGCTGCGGGTGGCCCGGCGCCCTCCGCGCGTACTCGGGCTGGTCGTCGAACTCACCACGCGCCGCCGGATCTTCCTGCCCATGACCCGGGTGACCGGCATCGAGTCCGGCCAGGTCATCTCCACCGGCGTGCTCAACGTCCGCCGCTTCGAGCAACGGCCCACCGAGCGCCTCGTCTTCGGCGAGTTGCTGGACCGGCGCGTCACGCTCGCCGAGACCGGCGAGGAGGTCACCGTCCTCGACCTGTCGGTGCAGCAGTTGCCGGCCCGCCGGGACTGGGAGGTCGGCCGCGTCTTCGTGCGCAAGGGGCGCAAGGGCAGCACCTTCCGGCGAGCCAAGGGCGAGACGCTGACGGTGGAGTGGTCCGCGGTCACCGGCTTCTCCCTGGAGGAGCACGGACAGGGCGCCGAGAGCCTCCTGGCCACCTTCGAGCAGCTGCGTGCGGCCGACCTCGCCAACGTCCTGCACCATCTCGCCCCGAAACGGCGGGCCGAGGTCGCCGCCGCCCTCGACGACGACCGGCTGGCCGACGTACTCGAAGAGCTGCCGGAGGACGACCAGATCGAGATCCTCGGCAAGCTCAAGGAGGAGCGCGCCGCCGACGTCCTGGAGGCGATGGACCCGGACGACGCGGCCGACCTGCTCGGCGAGCTGCCTGAGGAGGACCAGGAGCGGCTGCTGAGCCTGATGGAGCCCGCCGACGCGGCCGACATGCGGCGCCTGATGTCGTACGAGGAGCACACGGCCGGCGGTCTGATGACCACCGAGCCGATCGTGCTGCGCCCCGACGCGACCGTCGCCGACGCCCTCGCGCGCGTGCGCAACGCCGACCTCTCCCCCGCGCTCGCCGCCCAGGTCTACGTCTGCCGGCCGCCCGACGACACCCCGACCGGCAAGTACCTGGGCACGGTCCACTTCCAGCGCCTGCTGCGCGACCCGCCCTACACGCTGGTCAGCTCGATCCTCGACGACAGCCTCCAGACCCTCGACCCGAAGGCCGCGCTGCCCGTCGTCGCCGGGTTCTTCGCGACGTACGACATGGTCGCGGCGCCCGTGGTCGACGAGGCCGGGTCGCTGCTGGGCGCGGTGACCGTGGACGACGTACTCGACCACATGCTGCCCGAGGACTGGCGGGAGACGGAGTTCCACCTGGACGAACCCGATGAACCGCATGAACCGGACGGACCGGTCGAAGGGGAGGAGGCGACGGCGCATGGCTGAGCGCGAGACCGCACGCGAGCGCACCCCGGCGGGGGCGACGGCGACCACGCGCGCGCGTGCCCGTCTGGACCAGCCCCGGCCGACGCGGCGCCGGTTCCTGCCCGAGTGGGACCCGGAGGCCTTCGGACGGTTCTCGGAGCGCATCGCGCGCTTCCTGGGCACCGGGCGGTTCATCGTCTGGATGACGGTCGTCATCATCGCGTGGGTGCTGTGGAACATCTTCGCGCCGCGTGATCTGCGCTTCGACAACTACCCGTTCATCTTCCTGACGTTGATGCTCTCCTTGCAGGCCTCCTACGCGGCCCCGCTGATCCTGCTCGCGCAGAACCGGCAGGACGACCGCGACCGCGTCAATCTCGAACAGGACCGCAAGCAGAACGAGCGGTCGATCGCCGACACCGAGTACCTGACCCGCGAGATCGCGGCCCTGCGCATCGGCCTCGGCGAGGTGGCGACCCGCGACTGGATCCGCTCCGAGCTGCAGGACCTCGTCAAGGAGATAGAGGGGCGGCGCGACGGGCATGTCGTATTCCCGGCAGAACGGTCTGCCGGGCGTGACGCAGACGACCGCTGAGGGGCTGGCCGAAGGTACCGCCCGGCGCCGTACCATCGACCCTATGGCTAGCGAAGACGCGGTGCGCGAAGCACTGGCGACGGTGAACGACCCCGAGATCAACCGGCCCATCACCGAGCTCGGGATGGTCAAGTCCGTGGAGATCGACGCGGACGGAGCGGTCGCGGTCACCGTGTACCTGACGGTCTCCGGCTGCCCGATGCGGGAGACGATCACGCAACGCGTGACCGATGCGGTCGCCGCCGTGGACGGTGTCAGCCGCGTCGACGTGACCCTCGACGTGATGAGCGACGAGCAGCGCAAGGAACTCGCGACCGCCCTGCGCGGTGGCCAGACCGAGCGCGAGGTCCCGTTCGCCAAGCCCGGCAACCTCACGCGGGTCTACGCGGTGGCGTCCGGCAAGGGCGGTGTCGGCAAGTCCTCGGTGACGGTGAACCTGGCGGCGGCGATGGCGGCCGACGGCCTCAAGGTGGGCGTCGTCGACGCCGACATCTACGGCCACTCGGTGCCGCGCATGCTGGGCGCCGAGGGGCGTCCGACCCAGGTCGAGAACATGATCATGCCGCCGTCGGCGAACGGCGTGAAGGTCATCTCCATCGGCATGTTCACCCCGGGCAACGCACCGGTGGTGTGGCGCGGCCCGATGCTGCACCGCGCACTCCAGCAGTTCCTGTCGGACGTGTACTGGGGCGACCTGGACGTCCTGCTCCTCGACCTTCCGCCGGGCACGGGTGACATCGCCATCTCCGTCGCCCAACTCGTCCCGAACGCCGAGATCCTGGTCGTGACGACCCCGCAGCAGGCGGCGGCCGAGGTCGCCGAGCGGGCCGGCTCCATCGCCGTACAGACCCACCAGAAGATCGTCGGCGTCGTCGAGAACATGTCCGGCCTGCCCTGTCCGCACTGCGGCGAGATGGTCGACGTCTTCGGCTCGGGCGGCGGCCAGTCGGTGGCCGACGGCCTGACGCGCACGACCGGCGCCTCCGTCCCCGTCCTCGGCTCCATCCCCATCGACGTCCGCCTCCGCGAGGGCGGCGACGAGGGCAAACCGGTCGTCCTGACGGACCCGGACTCCCCGGCGGGTGCGGCACTGCGAGCGATCGCGGGCAAGCTGGGGGGCAGGCAGCGGGGCCTTTCGGGACTGTCCCTGGGGATCACCCCGAAGAACAAGTTCTGAGAACTACGACAACGGGGGTGCCGTCCTGACAGGACGGCACCCCCGTTGTCATAGTCCCGACTAGGCGTAGGCCGAGATGTCCTTGATCATGGCGAAGCCGAGCCCGTACGCGCTCATGCCCCTCCCGTAGGCCCCCACATGCACGCCCGCCTGCGTCGACCCGGCAAGCACCCAGCCGAACTCCGACTCGCGGTAGTGGAAGGGCGTCGGGACGCCGTCCACCGGCAGGGACAGGGACGACCAGTCGGACCCGGCGAGATCGTCCGCCAGGGCCCACGCCGTCTCGGTCTGCTGATCCAGCCAGTCGTCCCGCAGCGAGTGGTCCATCTGCCCGGGCCAGGTGAAGGACAGCAGCCCCACGCCGGCAAGCCAAGCCGCCGAGGAGACCGACGTGGCCTCCAACAGCCCCGTACCGTCCGCACTCCGCCGGGACGGATTCGCGGCGACGGTCACGACGACCGCGAACTTCTCCTTCGGCTCACCGGCGGAGCCCACCGCGTACTCGTTCTTGACCGAAGGCTCGTCACCGTGCCCGATCGACCCGTGCTCGACGGCCCCGTCGGCCGCCGTTCCCACCTGCATCAACCAGCGCGGCCCCGTGAAGGCCTCGTCGAGGCCGTACCACGGGAAGGGCGCCTGCAGGTAGCCGTCGACCGTGCGCCGGGCGAAGGGGACCTGTTGTCCACCCTCCGCGGCCGGCGCCTGTGCGACCGCCTGACTCGTCGTCTCCATGTGCCCGGACGCCTCCTCGCTCTCGTCGGGCCGGAGCGGCCCGCCCCCCTTCGGGCGGCGTTGCTTGTTCGCCTCCGGCCCGCACAACAACTCGGCAGCATAGCCACCCCGCCGCGGACAGCCCGGAAATCGCCCGGCGCGTGGGTCGTACGGGAGGCCTGTTCAGGGCGCGCGAAGGCGTCGCCGGGTATGAAACGCGTCACGTACGACGCGGGTGAAGAGCCCGGGCGTACGGCTCAGGTGGCGTCCGCGTCGAAGGGCGGGCGGTCGTCGTCCTCGGGCTTCTTGGTCATGTCGACGCGACCACCGGAGGAACCGGACGAGGCGGAACCGGAGGACCCGGAAGAACCGGAGGAGCCCGATGTATCGGTGTCGCGGGTGTGCACCGCGTCCGTGACCTCGGCCATCTCCTTCTTCAGGTTGAAACCGTTGCGGATCTCCTTGAGCCCAAGTTCGTCATTGTCCAGCTGCTTGCGGATGAACGTCTTGGGGTTGAGGTCCTCAAGCTCGAAGTCCTTGAACTCCGGGCCGAGTTCCTGCCGGATGTCCTCCTTGGCGCTCTCCGAGAACTCGCGGATCTTGCGTACGGTCCGCATGACGTCCTGGATGACCTTGGGGAGCTTGTCCGGACCGAAGACGAGCACGGCGAGGACGATGAGCGTCACCAGCTCCAGCGGTCCTATGTCATTGAACACCTGATGCTCCTTGTGGTCCGGGCCGGATCCACGGTACCCGGCGATCCGGTTCGACCGGTACTGTCCCGAGCGCTCCGAGTGGGCCCGCATGCCGGTTTTTCCGGTTGTTTGCCTTGTGGACGAAGGGTCGTGACCTCACATGTGAGGTTCCTGTCAGTTGCAGTCGAGGGCCAGTGGTCGTCGGGGATCAGTCGCCGTCGGAGGATCCGAGCACCAGCGAGATAGCCAGCTCCTTGCCGTCGCGCCGCACGGTCAGCTCCAGCCGGTCGCCGGGGCGGTGGGCCCGGGTCTTGACGATCAGCTCCTCACCGGAGTGGACGCGCTGGCCGTCGACCTCGGTGATGACGTCGCCCGCCTTGAGGCCGGCCTTGTCGCCTGGGCCGCCCGCGTTGACGGCCGGGGCGCCGCCGCTGCCCTTGGTGCCGACGCGGGCGCCGTCGCCCGTGTAGTCCATGTCGAGGGTGACGCCGATGACCGGGTGGGTGGCCCGGCCGGTGTTGATCAGCTCCTCGGCGACGCGCTTGGCCTGGTTGACGGGGATGGCGAAGCCGAGCCCGATGGAACCGGCCTGGCCACTGCCGGAGTCCGAGCCGTCGTCGGCGGAACGGATGGCGGAGTTGATGCCGATGACCCGGGCCCGCGAGTCGAGCAGCGGTCCGCCGGAGTTCCCGGGGTTGATCGGCGCGTCGGTCTGCAGGGCGTCCACGTACGAGACGTCGCTGCCGTCGACGCTGTCGCCTGCCGTGATGGGCCGCGACTTGGCGCTGATGATGCCGGAGGTGACGGTGCCCTCCAGGTCGAAGGGGGCGCCGATGGCGACGACGGGGTCGCCGACCTGGACGTTGTCGGAGTTGCCGAGCGGCAGGGGGCTGAGCCCGCGCACGCCGGTCACCTTCACCACGGCGAGGTCGTACCCGCTGTCCCGCCCCACGACGGTGGCCTTGGCGGTGTCCCCGCTGTTGAAGGTCACCGATATCTCGCCGGAGGCACCGGCGGGTTCGACGACGTGGTTGTTGGTGAGGATGTGCCCGAGGTCGTCGAGCACGAACCCGGTGCCGGTGCCGGACTCCTCGGCGCCGGTCACATGCAGGGTCACCACACTGGGCAGGGCCCGCGCGGCGATCCCGGCCACACTGTCCGCGGCCCGCCCCACAGGCTCCTTACCGGCCTGCGGCAGCTCTACGCCGCCCACCCCGCCGTTGCGCTCCAGATACGCCCCGATGGCACCCCCGACGACCCCGGACAGCAACGCGAGCGACACGGCTCCGCCGACCAGGGCCCGCCGCACCCGCCGACGGAGCGACGCGACTCCACCGACCGCGGCACCGCTTTGCTGGAGGGGTGCGGCGGGGGCCGCCCAGGGGTCGTAGTTCTGCCAGGGGGTGGCGGGAGTGGAGGGCGTGGCAGGAGCACCGGGAGTGGGGGGTGGCTGGGTGGGCGGCGTGCCGTTTGTCGGGGGCGGCGGGGTCGCCGTGCCGTCTGCCGGGAACGGGGGTGGCGTGCCGTGCGCCGGGGGCGTGGCCTGCGTGCCGGCTGCCGGGGGCGGGGCTGCCATGGCGTCTGTCGTGAACGGCGCCTGCGTTCCGGCCGTCGGCAACGGCGCCTGCGCGGCGGGCGTCGGGAGGAGGGAGGCCCGCACGCCGGGGGCCTGAGACGGGTCCTGCGGGCGGTCTACCGAGGGCGTGGCCGACATGCCGGCAGTCGTGAACGGCGCCTGCGTGCCGGCTACCGGCAACGGCGCCTGCGCGGCGGGCGTCGGGAGGAGGGGAGCCTGCACGCCGGGCGTCGGGAGGAGGGGAGCCTGCACGCCGGGCGCCTGAGACGGGTCCTGCGGGCGGTCCACCGAGGGCGTGGCCGACATGCCGGCAGTCGTGAACGGCACCTGCGTGCTGGGGACTTGAGGCGTGGCCTGCGTTCCGGGGACCTGGGGCGGCGCCTGCACGCCGGAGGCCTGCGGCAGCGGCGGTATCGCCGTGCCCTGCTCGGGCGTGGTCGCGGGGTGCTGGACCGGCGGGGCGGAGGCCCAGGGGCCGGGCTCGCCGTAGGGCGGGGTGCTGTAGGGGTCGGGATCGTGCAGAGGCTTGGGGCGTTCATCGGACGCAGGGGCGGCGGAAACCTGGGCCGGCTCCTCCGTCGGGGCCTCGTCCTCTGGAAGCCGCAGCTCGAAGTCGCCGTCGGAAACGGTGCCGACCGAATCCGCGCTGGCCGAATCCGTGCCGACCGAATCCGCGCCGCTCACCCCCGTCGGCGGCGCCAGCGCGAAGTCGTCCTCGGCGGAAGCGGGGCGCGGGAAATCGCCCTCGGCGGAAACAGGCCGCGCCAACTCGAAATCACCGTCGGAGGAAACGTCCCCCGCCGCCCCCGAAGGGTCCTGCGGACGCACCCGGCTCCACCACTTCGCCTTCGTGGGCTTCCCCTCGTCCATGCTCTCCCCACAGCTGACCGCGGCACGGCTCGTCGTCGGCTGTCGCGGTTCGTCGACTCCGCGCCCGGCTGCCTGCCCAGGGCGCGGCCCTCACAGGATTCAACCAGGTTCGCGAGCTGAAGCGCAGGGGCCGGTCAGCGGGCCGTGCGCGAAGAGGTGGGGGAGGAAGGAGCGGAGGTCGTGTCGGGGACGGGTGCGGCGAGCAGGCTGCCGGGGGCCGTGACCTCCGGCGTGGTGGACCAGGAGGTCAGGGTGAACGGCGGGGTCGTGCCGAGCGGACGTATCAGCGGGGACACGGCGGCGACACCGGAGACCACCGGCGTGGCCAGCGTGTGCATGGTCTCCTCGCGTCCGGCGACCGCGGGGCTCGGTACGCCGGGCAGCAGGGGCGCGGACACCGAGGTCGGGGCGACCGGGGTGCCGAGCGAGCGCTGATTCTGGCCCTGGGCGAGCAGCGGGCCGACGCCACGGCGCCGCTGGCTCTCGGGGGCCGTCGAGGCTCCGGTGCCCTGCGTGCGCATCGGAGTCACATTGCTGCCCGTGCCGGTGCCGCCGCGGGCGTCCGCGGTGTCGGTCGGGATGCCGCTGGTGACGCCACCGAGCGCGATCGCGGCCAGCGACACCGCACCGGCGGCGACGAACGCGAACCGCATCCCGCGCGAGGCGGAGCGGTCGGCCTCGTGCCGGCTGACGTCGTGTATGCGGAACCCGCGGTCGGCCGCGGCGGGCATGGGTACGGGCGCGGCCGCGGCCACCGGGGTGTGCGGGCGGGCCGGCACGTAGCCGAACTCGAAGCGCTCACCGCGCCTCATCCCGAAGGCTCCGGACGTTCCTGCTCCGGCTCCGGCGGTGGGGCGTCCGGCGAAGCCGTCGGAGAATCCGCCCCCGCCGAACGGCGAGCCACCGCCGTCCGTGTCACCTCCTCCGGGGAGCCCCTGGAGACGGGCCAGGAAGCTCTCGGAGGGCGGCGGGGGTGCCGCCTCCGCGAAAACGTTCTTCAGGCGTCGCTGGGCGTCGGCCTCGGCCTTGCACTTGGCGCAGGTGGCCAGGTGGGCGAGGACGCGCTCGCGCGACTCGTGGCCGAGCTCTCCGTCCACCAGGGCGGAGAGTCGGTCTCCCAGATGCTGCTCGGAAAAGCGCCCTTCAGCGGGGCTGGGTCGTGATCCACTCACGCGGTCGCGCCCCCTCCCCCCAGTGCGGGCACCCGTGGCACGAAGGAGGAACGGCGCTCGGCCGCCCTGGCCTCCGGCGAACGGTGCGCCAGGGCCTTGCGCAGCTGGGAACGGCCACGATGGATCCGGGAGCGGACGGTGCCGAGCTTGACGCCGAGCGTCGCGGCGATCTCCTCGTACGACAGTCCTTCGATGTCGCACAGGACGACCGCGGCGCGGAACTCCGGGGCGAGCGTGTCGAGGGCCTGCTGGACGTCCGCGTCGAAGTGCGCGTCGTTGAAGACCTGCTGGGGCGACGGCTCACGGCTGGGCAGTCGCTCGGCCGCGTCCTCCCCCAGCGCGTCGAAACGGATGCGCTGCTTGCGACGGACCATGTCCAGGAAGAGGTTGGTCGTGATGCGGTGCAGCCAGCCCTCGAAGGTGCCGGGCGTGTAGGTGGACAGGGACCGGAAGACGCGGACGAAGACCTCCTGCGTGAGGTCCTCGGCGTCGTGCTGGTTCCCGGTCAGGCGGTATGCGAGCCGGTAGACGCGGCCGCTGTGGGTGCTGACGATCTCCTCCCACGTGGGCGGAGTCCACGCCTGCCCGTCCGCGTCGGTGGTGAAAGTCGCGGTCTGGGTCTGGTCAGCGGCGTGGCTGGGGTCAGCAGCGGTGTCGTTCACGGATTTCGGCCTGCCCGCCGATCCGAGGAAGCGCCGCAGCACTCCTCCCCGATCCATAGGCGCAGCCGCACCTCCCCTGTCGGCTCTGGTGGTGTCCAGTGGAGCCCCTACCATAGCCACCTCGCCCGTTAGCTCCGGATAAGCGGTTTTACGAGAATTTGATGAGGGCCGGCCCGGCTCGGGCGGCTGCGTCAGCAGTTGCCCGAGGCCCCGCTCGTCCCCCTGCTCGTCTTCGTGATCCAACTGTGTCCCCCCGCTCTGTCTTCCACCCCTCTAAACGCCTGGTCCCATCTGCGGGTTCCCGACCCCAACGGATACAGTCACGCCCAGGCAACCACGGGGACAGGAGAGGGTCATTACCGGCAACCGGCAGACGAGCTGGGCGTTCTCCGACGCCTACGTCGCCGAGGACGAAGTGCTGCGCTGGGCCCGGGACCGGGCCCGTGAGGCGGGCCTGCGCTCGGTGTCGCCCGGCACGGGCTCCGCGCTGCGTCTGCTGGCCGCCTCCGTGGACGCGAAGGCGGTCGCGGAGATCGGCACGGGCACCGGCGTCTCCGGTATCCATCTGCTGCACGGCATGCGCGCGGACGGCGTACTGACCACCGTGGACCCCGAGCCCGAGCACCAGAGCTTCGCCCGCCAGGCCTTCCGCGCCTCCGGGTTCGCGAGCAATCGCGCCCGCTTCATCCCGGGCCGCGCCCTGGACGTACTGCCCCGGCTCGCGGACGCCGGCTACGACCTCGTCTTCTGCGACGGCGACCGGCTGGAGTTCCTCGACTACCTCGCTGAATCGTTGCGCCTGCTCCGTCCGGGGGGCCTGGTGGTCTTCGAGGGCGTCTTCGCCAACGGCCGCACGGTCGACTCGGGCCCGCAGCCGACGGAGGTCCTGCGCCTGCGCGAGCTGCTGCGCGCGGTCCGCGAGACCCAGGAACTGGTGCCGTCCCTGCTGCCGGTGGGCGACGGCCTGCTCTGCGCGGTCAAGCGCTGAAGGGACGAAAACAGCTGCCCCGGCACCGAATACGGTGCCGGGGCAGTGACGGGTCTGGTCGCGTGCGCGTCAGCCGACGACCTTCTTGAGGGCGTCGCCGAGCGCGTCGGCCTCGTCAGGGGTCAGCTCGACGACGAGTCGACCGCCGCCTTCGAGCGGAACGCGCATGACGATGCCCCGCCCCTCCTTGGTCACCTCGAGCGGGCCATCGCCCGTTCGCGGCTTCATGGCCGCCATGCTCGTTCCCCTTCCTGAAACCAGCTCATCGTCAAAGCCGACGGCCCGGGAGGGCACGCGTGGCCACAGCGTGGAACTGGGACGCACGACACCGGCATCGAACATATTGCTTCCAGGCCATTATCCCGCATCTCAGGACCCGATGACCAACATCAGTCGGCATCGCTTGGGACACGCGCGCGAGCAAAACCACCCAATTCGGCGATGTGACTGCGATACTCCGCCGCCGCACGGACTTCCGCGGACCGGAATCCGTCCAGATTTCTTTGACGCAGGTCACACGTCCGCTCCGGTCCCCGGGCGGTGATCTCCGCCATGCTGTCCTTCGGACAGGGGCGTACCGGACGGTACGCCCGAGCCGCGACACCGGAGGGGACATCACCATGGCCGACACCGTGCTCTACGAGGTGGGCGACGGACTCGCGACGATCACGCTGAACCGCCCCGAGGCGATGAACGCGCTGAACATCGCGACGAAGGTCGCCCTGCGCGAGGCGGTCGAGTCCGCGGCGGCCGACGAGGCCGTGCGCGCGGTGCTGCTGACGTCCGCCGGCGACCGGGCGTTCTGCGTCGGGCAGGACCTCAAGGAACACATCACGCTGCTGGCATCGGACCGCGAGACCGGGTCCGGGCGGACCATGACCACGGTGAAAGAGCACTACAACCCCATCGTGCGGGCGCTGACGGAGATGCCGAAGCCCGTGGTGGCGGGGGTGAACGGGGTCGCGGCCGGTGCCGGTCTCGGGTTCGCGCTCGCCGCGGACTACCGGGTGGTGGCGGACACGGCGGCCTTCAACACCTCGTTCGCGGGGGTGGCTCTGACCGCCGACTCCGGGATCTCGTGGACGCTGCCGCGCGTGGTGGGCCCGAGCCGCGCCACCGACCTGCTGCTCTTCCCGCGCAGCATCAGCGCCCAAGACGCCTACGAGCTGGGCATCGCGAACCGGGTCGTCCCAGCCGGCGAGCTGCGGGCCGACGCCGAGAAGGTGGCCCGCGCGCTCGCCGTCGGTCCGACGGTGGCGTACGCGGCGATCAAGGAGGCGGTGGCCTACGGGCTCTCCCACTCCCTGACCGAGACCCTCGACAAGGAGGACGAGCTGCAGACGCGCGCCGGGCAGTCCGAGGACCACGCGATCGCGGTGCAGGCCTTCGTGAACAAGGAGAAGCCGAAGTACCTGGGCAGGTAGCGCCGATACGCGCTCCTGCCGGGCGTGTCGGCCCCCTGAGCGCGCACCGAGCGCCTACTGAGCGGCCTACAGGTCGCCTCTGGCCACGCAGTCCGCAAGGTGGTCGTCGACCAGACCGCACGCCTGCATCAGCGCGTACGCCGTCGTCGGGCCCACGAAGCGCAGGCCGCGCTTCTTCAGGTCCTTCGACAGGGCCGTCGACTCCGGGGTGACCGCCGGGACATCCGACAGCGACCTGGGGGCCGGACGGGTGGCGGGGTCCGGGGCGTGGGACCAGATGAGGGTGTCCAGGTCGTCCGGGGCCCAGTCGGCGAGCACGCGCGCGTTGGCGATGGTCGCGTCGATCTTGGCGCGATTTCGGATGATGCCCGCGTCGGCCAGCAGGCGCTCGCGGTCCTCGTCCGTGAAGGCGGCGACGGCGTCGATCTTGAAGTCGGCGAAGGCGGCGCGGAAGCCCGGGCGACGGCGCAGGATCGTGATCCAGGACAGGCCGGACTGGAAGGCCTCCAGGCTGAGCCGCTCGAAGAGGGCCTCGTCGCCGTGGACCGGGCGGCCCCACTCCTCGTCGTGGTACGCCACGTAGTCCTCGGTGGACAGCGCCCAGGGGCAGCGCAGCACGCCGTCGGGACCGGCGAGGGCGGCGCCGTCGCTCACTGCTGCTCCCCCGGGCCGTGCGCGGGCTTCTCCATGGAGACGTGGGCACCGGCCCGGGCGCCCGCCAGCGCGGACTCCAGGTCGACGATGCGCGCGTCGCGCTCCGCGAGTTCGGCGCCGATGCGGTTGAGGGCGTCGTCGACGTCCGCCATGCGGTAGCCGCGCGCGGCGAGGGGGAAGCGCAGGTCGTCCACGTCCGCGCGGCTGACCGGGCGGTCGGGCGGCAGCGGGTCCTGGAGGCGCTCGGGGATCGCGTCGGGCAGCGGGCCGTCGCTCTCGCCGCCGCCCACCACGGCCAGCGTCACCGCGGCCACCACGACGGCGAGGGCGACGACCAGGAACAAGAACATAACCATCGCTGTGGTCCCCAAACTCGATGTTCGGAAGCTGAATGTGTCAGGGTCCGATCGTGCCATGCGGGTCTGACAGTTAGGGTCGCAGGCGGTCGAAGACGGGCACGTACTAGGAGAGGTCACAGGGGATGCTCAGGCTGGGCAGGCGCGAATTCGAGGCGCACGAGCCGGTGATCATGGCGATCGTGAACCGGACCCCGGACTCCTTCTACGACCAAGGGGCGACGTTCCGCGACGAGCCCGCCCTCGCGCGCGTGGAGCAGGCCGTGGCCGAGGGCGCGGCGATCGTCGACATCGGTGGGGTCAAGGCCGGGCCGGGTGACGAGGTGACGGCCGAGGAGGAGGCGCGGCGGACCGTCGGGTTCGTGGCGGAGGTGCGGCGGCGGTTCCCTGATGTCGTCATCAGCGTCGACACGTGGCGGGCCGATGTCGGTGAAGCCGTGTGCGAGGTCGGGGCGGATCTGCTGAACGACGCGTGGGGTGGCGTCGATGCGCGGCTCGCGGAGGTCGCCGCGCGGTACGGGGTGGGCCTTGTGTGTACGCACGCGGGTGGGGCGGAGCCTCGGACTCGGCCGCATCGGGTGGCGTACGACGATGTCATGGCCGACATTTTGCGGGTGACGGTCGGACTTGCCGAGCGGGCGGCCGAGTTGGGGGTGCCTCGGGAGTCGATCCTCATCGACCCTGGGCACGACTTCGGTAAGAGCACGCGGCACAGCCTGGAGGCGACTCGACGGCTTGGGGAGATGGTCGAGACCGGGTGGCCTGTGCTGGTGTCGCTGTCCAACAAGGACTTCGTTGGCGAGACGTTGGACAAGCCGGTGAAGGAGCGGGTGGTGGGGACGCTCGCGACGACCGCCGTGTCGGCGTGGTTGGGGGCGCAGGTGTATCGGGTGCACGAAGTGGCGGAGACGCGGCAGGTGTTGGACATGGTGGCGTCGATTGCCGGGTGGCGTCCGCCGGCTGTCGCGCGACGCGGGTTGGCGTAGGGCTTTCCTCGCCCCCGCCGCCCATACCCGTCCCGTCCTTCTGGGGCTCCGCCCCAGACCCCGCTCCTCAAACGCCGGAGGGGCTGATTTTTTCGCTGGCCAGCTCTTGATCTTTTTAGCCCGTCCGGCGTCTGAGGACGAGGCCGTTCAGGCCGAAGCGGGGGTCTGGGGGCGGCAGCCCCCAGGGGACACGCCGGCCGCATCAACCCCCGCTCAAGCCCCGCGCCTAGCGGCCCGCTTCCTTCGACACCAACGCCACCGCCTCGTCCACGTCGTCCGTCACGTGGAACAGGAGGAGGTCCTTCTCTGAGGCCTTGCCCTGGGCTACCAAGGTGTTGCGGAGCCAGTCGATCAGGCCGCCCCAGTACTCGCTCCCGAAGAGGACGATCGGGAAGCGGGTGACCTTCTGGGTCTGGACGAGGGTGAGGGCCTCGAAGAGTTCGTCGAGGGTGCCGAGGCCGCCGGGGAGGACCACGAAGCCCTGGGCGTACTTGACGAACATCATCTTGCGGACGAAGAAGTACCGGAAGTTGAGGCCGATGTCGACGTAGGGGTTGAGGCCCTGCTCGAAGGGCAGCTCGATGCCGAGGCCGACCGAGATGCCCTTGGCCTCGCCTGCGCCCTTGTTGGCCGCCTCCATGGCGCCGGGGCCGCCGCCGGTGATCACCGCCCAGCCCGCTTCCACCAGGGCCCGGCCGAGCCGTACGCCCGCCTCGTACTCCGGCGAGTCCGCCTTGGTCCGCGCCGAGCCGAACACGCTGATCGCGGGCGGGAGTTCGGCGAGCGTGCCGAAGCCCTCGATGAACTCCGACTGGATGCGCAGGACCCGCCAGGGGTCGGTGTGGACCCAGTCCGAGGGGCCGCCCGCGTCCAGCAGGCGCTGGTCGGTCGTGCTCGCCGTCACCTGGTCGCGCCGCCGGAGTACCGGCCCCAGGCGCTGCTCCTCCGGTGGCTGCTGCTTGCCCTCGGGGTTCCCGGTAGCCATGTGCGCTCCCTCCGCTTGCAGGTGTTTCCACCTCAGCGTAGATCTCCGCTGGTTACGGACGGGGGACGTCGGCATGTCCGCCATGCAGCGCCACCCCGCCGATCGGTCGGACCGGGCCGAGGACCAGGCTGGGGATCAGGCCGAGAGCCACGCCCTCAGCCGCTTCTCGCCCGCCAGGATCTTTGCCGTTTCCACCCGTTCGTCCCGCTTGTGCGCCAAGTGCGGGTTCCCGGGGCCGTAGTTGACCGCAGGGACGCCGAGCGCGGAGAAGCGGGAGACGTCCGTCCAGCCGTACTTGGGCCGGGGCTCGCCGCCGACCGCCTCGATGAAGGCGACCGCGGCCGGGTGGGAGAGGCCGGGCAGCGCGCCGCCGCTGTGGTCGTCGACCACGAACTCCTCGACCCCGCAGTCCGCGAACACCTCGCGCACGTGGGCGATCGCCTCCTCCTCCGTACGGTCGGGCGCGTAGCGGAAGTTGACCGTCACCACGCACTCGTCGGGGATGACGTTCCCGGCGACCCCGCCGGAGATGCCGACCGCGTTGAGGCCCTCCCGGTACTCCAGGCCGTCGATGACCGGATAGCGGGGTTCGTAGACGGCGAGGCGGGCGAGGATCGGGGACGCCGCGTGGATCGCGTTGGAGCCCATCCAGGAGCGTGCGGAGTGGGCCCGCTCGCCCTTGGTCTTCAGCAGCACGCGCAGGGTGCCCTGGCAGCCGCCCTCGACCTCGCCGTCCGACGGTTCGAGCAGCACCGCGAAGTCGCCCTCCAGCCAGTCCGGATGGGCCTCGGCGACATGGCGCAGGCCGTTGAGCTCGGCGGCGACCTCTTCGTTGTCGTAGAAGATGAAGGAGATGTCCCGGTTGGGGGCGGGAACGGTTGCCGCGATGCGGAGTTGGACCGCCACCCCGGACTTCATGTCGCAGGTGCCGCAGCCCCACAGGACGCCCTCGTCGTCGAGGCGGGAGGGGACGTTGTCGGCGATCGGGACCGTGTCGATGTGGCCGGCCAGGATCACGCGCTCCGCGCGGCCCAGGTTCGTACGGGCGATCACGTTGTTGCCGTACCGGTCGACCGTCAGGTGCGGAAGGGCGCGCAGGGCGGCCTCGATCGCGTCGGCGAGCGGCTTCTCGGTGCCGCTCTCCGAGGGGAAGTCGACGAGCCGGGCGGTCAACAGAGCGGCGTCCAGCGTGAGGTCAAGGGGGGTGTCGGCCATGCCGTCGACCCTAACGCGCCGAGGTCGGGACCTCCGTCCACACCCGGCTCGGCAGCCACAGCGGCCTCCGCTACCTTGTACGCGTGCCAGAGCCGTCACCTCACTCCCCCAAGCGTCGTGGTCGCTTCCTCCGCTTCTCGGCGGCCTTCGTGGTCCTGCTCGGTGTCGCGGGGTATCTCGTCGTGCAGTACGAGACGGGAGGCAGAGGGCCGGGGTGCGAGGTCGTCTCCGGCAAAAGCGACGGAACGGCCTACGAGTTCACGCCCGAGCAGGCCGTGAACGCGGCGACGATCGCCGCCGTCGGCACCGGGCGCGGTATGCCCGAGCGGGCCGTGGCCATCGCGCTGGCGACCTCCATCCAGGAGTCGGGCCTGGTCAACATCGAGCACGGCGACCGGGATTCACTCGGCCTGTTCCAGCAGCGCCCCTCGCAGGGCTGGGGCACCGAGAAGGAGATCCTGGACCCGACGTACGCGGCGGGCGTCTTCTACGAGCACCTGGCCAAGGTGCCCGACTACACCAAGTTGCCGCTGACCGTGGCCGCGCAGCGCGTGCAGCGCAGCGGCTTCCCCGAGGCGTACGCCAAGCACGAGCCGGACGCCACGCTGCTGGCCGCCGCCCTCACCGGCTCCTCGCCGGCCACGCTGACCTGCCAGGGCCGCCCGGACACCACCGTGACCGAGGCGGGCCCCGACGCCGTACGGGCCGCGCTGGTACGGGACTTCGGGCGCGACGCGCTGCAGACGACCGCCGCCGAGGTGAGCGACGCCTCGACGACTCCCACCCCGACGCCGACGCCGACGGTGAGCACGACCGCGGGTTCGCGGACCGTGACCCTGCCGGTGACCAAGGACACCGGCACCGGCAAGGGCCGGGACGTGCGCGAGCGCGGCTGGCAGCTGGCCCACTGGGCCGTGGCCAACGCCTCCGCGCTGCACATCGAGCGCGTCTCCTACGGCGGGCGCGAGTGGAGCGCCGGGAACACCGACAGCAAGTGGCGTACGGCGGGCGCGCAGAGCACCGGCGGGGCGAAGCAGGCCGCGAACGCGGTCCGGATCGTCACCGGGCAGTAGTGCGAGTGATCACCCACGAGGGTTAGCCGAAGCCCCCTCGCGGCAGGGTGTGCGCAGGTTTTCGCGCAGTCACTCCCGAAACCGCGAAAACCCTTGAGAACAAAGGGCTGTAAGGATTCGGCACACTTTCGGACCAGGCACTCTTTGCCCGTTTTTATCCGCAGCCGATTATGCGACGCATTGCCAACTCTTTACGTTGCCGCTGCGCAACCTCCGAGGGGCTTCGAGCGGTAGTCACGACGTCCGAGCAACGTTTCCTCCCGTCACAAGGAGCATCATGTCCCTCCCCCTGACCCGTCGGATTGCCCGTGCCGCGCTGCTCGTCGCGGCGGGAGCGGCTGCCGGGGTCGGTGCGGCCGGCGCCGCGAGCGCGGCCCCCGAGCTGCCCGCCACCCCCAACCTCGGCGGCCTGACCGCCCTGGACGGGGCGAACGTGGGCAACACCGTCGACGGAGCGGCACAGAACGTCACCGGGCTCGCGGGCGAGGCCGGCGGCAAGGCGATCAAGAAGGCGGTGCCGGCCGCGGGCAAGACCGGCGGCAAGGCGGTCAAGAAGGCCGCGCCGGCCGCGCAGAAGACCGCGGGAGAGGCGGCGGGCTCCGCCGGGGACCTCGTCGGTGACACCACGAAGACCGCCACCAAGGGCGGGCTGCCGACGGACTCCCTCACCAAGGGCGGCGGTCTCCCCTCCACGGACACCCTGCCGCTGAAGGGCCTGCCGCTCGGCGGCTGATCACCACGCCTACGACGAAGGGGCCCGGGATCGTCTCCCGGGCCCCTTCGTCATGCACGCACGCGTAGGACTACGCCAGCCGCTCCACGGCCGCCCGCACCCGCTCGTCCGTCGCCGTCAGGGCCACGCGTACGAACGTCTCGCCGGCCGTGCCGTAGAAGTCGCCGGGCGCGACCAGGATGCCCAGGCCGGCCAGGTGGGCCACGGTGTCCCAGCAGGACTCGCCCCGGGTCGCCCACAGGTAGAGGCTGGCCTCGCTGTGCTCGATCCGGAAGCCGTGCCCGACCAGCGCCTCGCGCAGGGCGCTACGGCGGGCGAGGTACCGCTCCCGCTGCTCGCGCACATGGCCGTCGTCGCCGAGGGCCGCGACCACGGCCGCCTGGGTCGGCGCGGAGGTCATCATGCCGCCGTGCTTGCGGATCTCCAGGAGCGGGCCGAGGACGGCCGGGTCGCCGGCCAGGAAGGCCGCGCGGTAGCCCGCCAGGTTCGAGCGCTTGGAGAGCGAGTGGACGGCCACGATGCCGTCGTACGAGCCGCCGTTGACGTCCGGGTGCAGCACCGAGACCGGGTCGGCGTCCCAGCCCAGTTCGAGGTAGCACTCGTCGGAGAAGATCAGGACGCCGTGCTCGCGGGCCCAGGCGACGATCCGGGTCAGCTCGTCCTTCGACAGCACCTGGCCGGTCGGGTTGGAGGGCGAGTTGAGCCAGAGGAGCTTCAGGCCGTCGGGGTCGAGGGCCGTCGGGTCGTCGTAGGTCTCGTACTCGGCGCGGGCCAGGCGGGCGCCCACCTCGTACGTCGGGTAGGCCAGGCGCGGGTACGCGACCCGGTCCCCGGGGCCGAGGCCCAGCTGGGTCGGGAGCCAGGCGACGAGTTCCTTGGAGCCGACGATCGGCAGGACGTGCCGGTGGGTGACGTCCCGGGCGCCGAGCCGTCGCTCGACCCAGCCGGTGATCGCGTCACGCAGCGCCGGGGTGCCCCAGACCGTCGGATAGCCCGGCGAGTCGGCCGCGTCGACGAGCGCCTTCTGGATCAGGTCGGGGACCGGATCGACCGGGGTGCCGACGGACAGGTCGACGATGCCGCCGGGATGCGCCGCGGCCGTCTTCTTGTACGGCTCCAGCTTGTCCCAGGGGAAGACGGGGAGGCGGTCGCGTAGTGACTCGCTGGAAGGGCGGCGGTGGGCGACGGGCGGGCGGTCGGAGACTGCGGACACGTGCTCGCTCACTTTCTTCGGTACGGCAAACGCCTCGGCCCCGTACGGTCGCGATCAGGACGATCAGGCCGTACGGGACCGAGGCGGCGCGATGTGCGGGCCGCGGGCGGCGGCTACTCGGCCTGCGGGGGCAGCGCGGCGACGAACGGGTGGTCGCGCTCGATCAGACCCAGCTTGCTGGCACCGCCCGGGGACCCGAGCTCGTCGAAGAACTCGACGTTCGCCTTGTAGTAGTCCTTCCACTCCTCGGGAGTGTCGTCCTCGTAGAAGATCGCCTCGACCGGGCACACCGGCTCACAGGCTCCACAGTCGACGCATTCGTCCGGGTGGATGTACAAGGACCGCTGGCCCTCGTAGATGCAGTCGACCGGGCACTCCTCGATGCACGCCTTGTCTTTGACGTCGACACAAGGCTGCGCGATGACGTAGGTCACGCTGTCGTTCCTCCTCGATAGGGCGCCGGCGGGCCTCCTCAGGCTCCGCCGCCTGGCGCGCGGAAGCGCGGCGTCGTCGATGCCCGCCCCTAGTATCTCCGTTCTTGGGCATGATCCGAACAGGAGGGGTGAACCGACCTGTGGAAATCTCGGCCTCCGGGCGACTCGAGGTCCGCATCACCGCAGCTGACGTGGGGAAACGAGTATCCGTACGGCGGCTGAACGAACCTGGGACAACTCAGGAGAAGTTCACCGACACGGTGGGTGTTCTCACATCATGGGACGACGGTGTGCTGCTGATCACACGGAAGAGCGGCGAGAGCGTCCACATCGCGGAATCCTCGCTGGTCGCGGGCAAGGTGGTGCCCTCCGCACCGGCCCGCCGCCGGGGCCCCGCCACCTCCTACGAGGAGCTCGCGCACGTCTCCTCGCGCGCGTGGCGGCCGGTGGAGAGCGAGCGGCTCGGGGACTGGGAGCTGCGGGCCGCGAGCGGCTTTACGCGGCGCGCGAACTCCGTGCTCCCGCTGGGCGATCCGGGCCTGCCGCTCGACGAGGCGCTGGATGTCGTACGACGGTGGTACGGCGACCGGGGGCTGCCCGCGTACATCCAGACCGCGACCGGGGCCGAGGGCACGCAGGAGCTGTTGTGCGCGGAGCTGGAGCGGCGGGGCTGGGTGCGTGAGGTGAGCGCCGCGCTGTGGATCGGGGCGCTCGCGCCGGTCGCGGACCGGGTCGAGGGCGCGGACGTCGTGCTCTCCCGGGAGGCCGACGAGGCGTGGCTGTCCCGGTACCAGCGCAAGGGGGTGAGCGAGGTGGCGCTGAAGGTGCTCGGCAGCGGTCCTTCGGTGTGGTTCGCGACGGTTCCCGGCGAGGAGTCTCCCGCTGCCATCGGGCGGTGCGTGGTCGACGGGCGGTGGGCTTCGTTCGCCGCCGTGGAGGTGGACCCGGCGATGCGGCGGCGGGGGCTGGCGACCGTCGTGATGGCCGCGTTGGCCCGGCGGGCGCTGGACGAGGGGGCCTCGGCCGCGTGGTTGCAGGTCGAGGCGGAGAACGTGGGCGCGCGGGCGCTGTATGCCGGGATGGGGTTCGGGGCGCATCACGCGTATCACCACTATCGGGAACCGGCGGCTGTCGGCGGCGCCGGCGAAAGTGAACGGTAGCGATCGCCGGGAAAGGGCACGAGCCTGCTATGCGTCACCCCACTCCCCCGCCGCCCGAGCGGGCCGCCGAAGTACGGCGGCGGTTCGCCGAAGAGGCCCGGTCCGAGCGGCCCGATCTGTCCGCGCTGTGCCTGTTGGTGGGCGCGGCGGCGGACGGCACGCTGGACGACGCCGGTCTGGATGCCGCGCAGCTGGAACTCGACCGGCTGGCCGGGCAGTTGCCCTTCCGGCCCGGTGGGCCGTTGTCCTGGGCGACCGCGTTGCATCATCTGCTGGGCGTTCAGGAGGGATTCCGCGGCTTCCCTGTCGACTACCAGCGGCTGGAGTCGTCCCTGCTGCACGAGGTGCTTCGGCGGCGGCGCGGGCTTCCGATCCTGTTGTCCGTGGTGTGGATGGAGGTCGCGCGGCGGGCGGGGGGCCCGGTGTACGGGGTCGCTCTGCCGGGGCATTTCGTCGTCGGGTTCGGGCCTCCTGAGCAGCAGGTGCTCGCCGATCCGTTCGACGGGGGGCGGGTGCTCGGTGGGGGCGACGCGGAGGTGTTGGTCGCGGGGGCGACGGGGGCTCCGCTGGATGCCTCGATGTTGACGCCGGCCGATCCGTTGGAGGTGGTTCTGCGGATTCTCAACAACGTGCGGGCGTGGGCGGCGGCTCGGCCTGAGCGGTCGGATGTGGCGTTGTGGGCGGTTGATCTGTCGTTGCTGCTGCCGTCGCATCCGGCGCGGTTGCGATACGAGCGGGCTCAACTCCTTGTACAGCGGGGTGACTTCGTCGAGGGGGCGGTGGAGTTGGAGGAGTACGCCGGGTTGATCAGCGCGGTGGATGAAGGGGCGGCTGAGCGGGTGCGGGGGCAGGCTCGGGCGGCTCGGGCGTTGCTCAACTGAATTGCGCCGGGGCGCCGTAGGGGTGGCGGTGCGATTGCGTGTGCACGTGCGTCGTGGCTGGTCGCACAGTTCCCCGCGCCCCCAAGGCCGCTGCCCTGAACGGCAACTACAGCCAGCCCTTCTCCCTCGCGATCCGTACCGCCTCCGCCCTGTTCCGTACTGCCAGTTTCTGGATTGCCGTGGAGAGGTAGTTGCGGACCGTGCCCTGGGACAGGTGCAGGGTGGCTGCCAGTTCCGCGTTGGTGGAGCCGTCGGCTGCGGCACGGAGCACTTCTCGCTCTCGGTCGGTCAGCGGGTTCGCTCCGTCGGCCAAGGCGGCGGCCGCCAGCGTGGGGTCGATCACCCGGTCGCCGGCGAGGACCTTGCGTACCGCTTGGGCGAGTTGGGCCGCGGGGGCGTCCTTGACGAGGAAGGCGTCGGCGCCGGCCTCCATGGCGCTGCGGAGGTAGCCGGGGCGGCCGAAGGTGGTGAGGACGACCAGCTTCACGGACGGGAGTTCCCTGCGCACGGCGGCCGCCGCCTCGATGCCGGTGCAGCCGGGCATCTCGATGTCCAACAGGGCCACGTCCACGGCGTGTTCGCGGACCGCGGCCAGAACCTCGTCGCCGCGCGCCACTTGGGCGACCACCTCGATGTCGTCCTCTAGGCCGAGCAGGGCGGCCAGTGCCTCGCGGACCATCGACTGGTCCTCGGCGAGCAGCACCTTGATCGTTCGGCTCATGCCCCGGATCCTACGTCCGCCGGGGTGGCGGCGGGCACGCGGACGACCAGTCGGAAGCCCTGCTTGGTGCCGCCCGCGTCCAGGGTGCCGCCCGCCTTCTCCAAGCGTTCGGTGAGGCCGGTCAGGCCGTTGCCGGGTCCCTTGCCCGAGCCGCCGCAGCCGTTGTCCTCGACGGTGAGTTCCAGCACCGGGCCGCCCAGGGTCTGGCGGGCGAGCAGCTCCACCGTGCAGCGCCGGGCGCCGCTGTGCCGTACGACGTTGGTGATCGCCTCGCGCAGCGCCCAGGCCAGGGCCGACTGGCTCTCCTCGGGTACGCCGGTGAGGTCGAGGGCTGTTTCGTCGGGGAGTTCGGCGGTGACTCCCGCCGCGGTCAACGCGACCTGGGCGCCCGCCAGTTCGGCGGCCAGGCGGGGGCGGCGGTAGCCGGTGACGGCCTCCCGGACGTCGACCAGGGCCTGCCGGCTGACCTGTTCGATGTCGGCGACCTGCTGGGCCGCCTTGTCGGGCTGGCCGGGGAGCATCCGGCCGGCGAGTTCGCTCTTCAGCGTGATCAGCGAGAGGGAGTGGCCGAGCAGGTCGTGCAGGTCCCGGGCCAGGCGCAACCGCTCCTCGTTGGCGGCGAGTTGGGCGACGGTGGCGCGTGCCTTGCGCAACTCCACCGTCGTACGCACCAGTTGGCGTACGCCCGTCATGGAGTAGCCGACAAGGAGCACGATCAGGAACAGGCCCCAGGCGTCGTCCAGGTCGTCGACGAACCAGCCCGCCAGCATCATCGCGGCGGTGGTCAGCGGGATCGTCCAGTAGGCGGCGCGCAGGGGGAGGGTGATCCCGCAGGTGACGGAGACGTAGACGTAGAGGCCCAGCCAGGGGCTGCCGAGGGAGAAGGACAGCGTGACGGCCAGGACCCACAGGACGGCCACCAGAGCCGCGACGACCCAGCCCGCGTACGGGCGGCCCATGGTGCGGAAGACGAGGGCCAGATAGGTCGCGGTGAAGGTCACCAGGCCCACCCAGCCGGCTGTCGTGGCCGAGGTGGTGTGGTGGTCGGCCGCCAGGTCCTGCACGGGCCCGCTGAGGAAGACCAGCCAGGGCAGGATCCACACCAGCTTGCGGATCGCCTCGCCCCGGTTGCGGGGCGGCCGGCCGATCCGCACCAGCCGCTCCGCCCGGGCTTCCTCGTCGGGCCGCAGATCTTCCGTCATCGCGCTCACGCCTTCAGCGTGTCCTTCCGGTACAGCCACGCCGCGCCGCCCGCGAACAGGGCGAAGTAGACGACGAGGAGGGCGACGTCCTTCGAGCTCGGGGACTGGCTCTGCTCGATGGCCTGCCCCAGGGCAGCGTACGCGTGCGTGGGCAGCCACTTGGCGATGTCCTGCAGCCACTGCGGGAACGTCGTCGCGGGCATCCACAGGCCGCCCAGCAGGGACAGCCCGAAGTAGGTGATCATCGTGATCGGACGGACCGCGTCACCGGTGGCCAGGTAGCCGATGGCCACGCCGAGCGCGGCGAAGACGAGGCTGCCGGCCCAGATCGCGCCGGTGAGCGCGAGCCACTGCCAGGCGTCCAGGCGTACGTCCTTCACCGTGGCGGCGACCAGGAAGACGATCACGATCGACGGCAGGCTGACCACGGCCGCGCTCGCGGTCTTCGCGATCACATAGCCGCGCCCCGGCAGCGGGGTCAGCCGCAGCTGGCGCACCCAGCCGCTCTCCCGCTCCTTGGCGATGCGCTCGCTGTTGCCCATCAGGACGGCGGTCAGGGCGCCGAAGGAGGCCATGGAGACCATCATGTACGTCGCGACCGTCAGACCGGTGCCGTCGATCTTGTCCGTGGCGCCGGCGCTGCCCGCGATCAGCAGGAACAGGGTCGAGGGGTAGATCACCGAGAAGAACAGGAACTTGCGGTTGCGCAGGGCGCGGGTGAGTTCCAGCTTGATCAGGCTGTTCACTTCGACTTCGCCTCCTCGGCGGCGGTGATGGCCACGAACGCCTGCTCCAGGCCGAGCCCGGCGACTTCGAGATTGCGGGGGTAGACGCCGAGGCCGTAGAGGGCGTGGACGGTCGCATCGGCGTCGGTGGACTGGATGCGGATCGTCTGGCCGCTTATGTCGACGGAGGTGAGGAACGGCAGCTCCCGGATCGGGGCCTCGTCGATCTCGCCGTCCAGGTCGAAGGCGACCTTGCGTGCACCGGCCTTCGCCTTGATCTCGGCGGCGGTGCCGTCGGCGAGGAGGCGGCCGCGGTGCAGGACCAGCACGCGGTCCGCGATCGCGTCGGCCTCCTCCAGGTAGTGCGTGGCGAACAGGACCGTGCGGCCCTGGTCGGCCTGCTCGCGCATGGTGGCCCAGAAGGACTGGCGGGCGGAGACGTCCATGCCGGTGGTCGGCTCGTCCAGGACGATCAGGTCGCTGTCGCCCGCGGTGGCGAGGGCGAAGCGGACGCGCTGGGCCTGGCCGCCGGAGAGCTTGTTGACCTTGCGGTCGGCGATCTGCGCGATGTCGGCGCGGGCCAGCACCTCGGTCAGCGGATACGCCTTGGGGTGCAGATCGCAGGCGAGCCGGACCAGCTCGGCGACCGTCACCTCGTCCATCAGCCCACCGCTCTGCAGCATCGCGCCCACCCGCCCGGCGACGATGGCCTCGCGCGGGCTGGACCCGAACACCCGGACCGTGCCGCTGTCGGCCTGCCGCAGACCCAGCAGCAGGTCGAGGGCGGTCGACTTGCCGGCCCCGTTGGGCCCCAGCAGGGCCACCGTCTCCCCCGGGTGCAGAGCGAGCGTCAGCCCGTCCACGGCCCGTACGTCCCCGTAGGTCTTGCTCACCTGGTCGAACCCGACCACCGGGGTGGTGGTCGTCGCTGTCGTCGTCATGAGCACCATGGTGGCCGCGGGGTGCTCCCGCCCGTCAGTGTCGGCGGTCCTGACTGCCGGATGACAGATGTCATACGCCGACGGGGAGCACCCGGCGGACGGCATACGCCGAGGGGGGCACCCGACGGATGCCGGACGCCCCCCTCGGAGGTGCTGGAGCCCGCTAGCTGGGGTCGGTGTCGATGACCCCGACGCGCTCCGCCGCCGTCTTGCCGACCAGCGCCCCGCGCAGCGCGCCGGCGACGTCCTGCGGGGTGACGGCCGTCTTCTGGCCGGTGCCCCGGGTGATCAGCACGCCGTCGAAGGTGGTGCCGTACGCCTCCTTGAGCGCGTCGAGGTCGTACGTCTCCACCAGCTTGCCGTCCACGGCCTTGAAGCCGAGGATCTTCGGCAGGGACAGGGAACCGAACGGGATGCTGTGCACCGCGTCGGTCTGCACGGTGACCTGTGCGGACATCGCCGGCTTCGCGAAGTCCTTCATCTCTCGGTCGACCTCGGCGTTGGAGACCGTCGGCTGCTGGGTCGTGGTCGCGACCGTGACCGGCGTGGTCGTGCCGGTCTGCACCTGGGTGCGGTAGGCCTCCACGACGGCGTCGGTCGACCCGGCGGCGTCGATGCCCTTGCCCGCCTTGCCGTAGACGGCGACCGGCTTGCCGGACTTGAACTCGATCGTGCCCTCGGTCACCGAACCGGAGCCGCCGGCCGAGTCCTTCAGGGCCGCCGTCAGCTTCTCCTCGTCGACCGGCATGACCGGGTCGATGATCCGGTGGTTGCCGAAGAGCGAGCCGACCACGGAGACCGGGTTGTAGTCGCTCTGCGCGGCCGCGGCGACCGTGGCCTGCTCGTCGAACTGCAGGCCCGCCTGGTCCGGCGTGAGCGAGACCGTGCTGCCGCCGACCGAGAGCTTCAGCGGCTTGTTGACGCGGTCGCCGAAGGCCTCGTCGAGCTTCTTGACGGCGTCGTCGCGGGTGCCGCCGCCGATGTCGACGCCCAGCACGGTGGAGCCCTTGGGCACGTCGGTGTGGTTCATCAGCAGACCGGCGCCGTAGGCACCGCCGCCGATGACGAACACGGCGACGACGAGGAGCACCAGCTTGCTGCGCCCCTTCTTCTTCTTTTTCTTGCTCGACGCCGCGGCCGGCACGTCCTGCGAGACCGGCTCGGGCAGCTTGGGGGGCGTGTGCGGCAGCGGTCCGTCGGTGTGGGCGCCCGGTCCGAAGGGCGCGCCCTGGCCGGACGGGACGACCGGGATGCCGCTGGTGACGGTGTGCCCGGAGACGTTGTCGGGGTTCGGGTGGTAGCCCGGTGTACCCGGCTCGGGGGCGGGCTTCTGCGGGGTGAGGATCGCGGTGTCGTCGCTCAGACCGCCGCCGGGACCGAGCCCGTGCGGTCCGGCGCCGGGACCCGTGCCGGGTCCGCCCACGCCCGGGCCACCGGGGCCGTTCGGTCCGCTCATGCCGCCGGGCGCCGAGAAGCCGGGCGGGCCGCCCTGGCCTCCGGGACCGCCGAAGCCGCCCTGGCCATTGGGTCCACCCGGACCGCCGCCCAGCTGCGGGGCCATCGGCCCGTCGCCGGTGACCGGACCGCCGGTCGGGCCGGCGGGGCCGTGCGGGCCGCCGCCCTGGCCGCCGTGGCCGCCCGGTCCGTTGAAGCCGCTCGCACCGCCGGGGCCGCCGTAGCCGCCCTGGATTCCCGGGCCGCCCTGTTCCCCTCGCTCGCCCTCGGCGAAGTACGGCAGCTCGGCACGTCGCGGTTCGCCGCCGCCGGGACGCGAGCCGGGGCCCAGCGGTCCCGCGGCCAGCGCCTCGGTGACGTCGAAGGATCCGGTGCCGCCGCCGTGCCCGGGGGCCACCGGGCCGCCGGTCGCGCCGGTGAGCCCCGCGCCGTTCGTCCCGCCGGGCCGGGCACCGCTCGCGCCGCCGGGACGGGAGCCGCCCGGCACGCTCATGGAGCCGACGACACCGCCGGGGCGTCCCGCGCCGGGACGGGCGCCGGGGGCCGGTGTGCCCGCGGGGGGCGTGGCGGGGGTGGCCGAACCGCCCGGGATTCCGGCGCCGTTGGTGGCACCGCCGCCCGAATCGGGCTTGCCCGCCGAGGACTTGCGGGGCGCGAACCAGTCGCTCGTCTTCTCCCCGCCGGGGCCGCCCGGTCCGCCCGGTCCACCAGGTCCGCCCTGTCCGGCGGGCGGCTCGGCGGAACCCATGGACGGCGTGACGGGCGGCGCCGGAGCCTCGGCCTCCGCAGCACTGCCGTCGGAGCCCTCGGCGTCCGCGACGGGCGTCCGTACGACGACCGGCGGAATGGGCCGCGACCCGGGGATGTTGATCCGGATCCGGGTCGTCAGCGTGGTCTCGGTCTTGCGTTCCTCCGGCTGCGCGGCCGAACGACCCGCGTCCGTACCGGCGTCCGGAACCGCAGGGGTTCCGTACGGCGGCGTACCCGACGGGTAGGCGGCCCCGCCGCGCCCGTTGGGCCCGGAGGACGAAGTGTCAGTTTCACGACTCAAGGCAGGTTCTCCCGGTTGGCTCCGCCGCCCGACACAACCTCAGCGGGCGGCTCGGCGGCGCGCACCACCATACTGGCCACGTCTGGCGCGTATCCCGCGACCGCCGAGGAAACCCACACGGCACGTGCACGCGCCCTTAACGGCGAAGCGGTACGTCACTTCCCAAGTCGGACGTCACGGGCGACTGGTTGCCGCCCTTGCCCAAGGGTGGCGCAGATCACAGCGACAGCCATCCCTCCGAGCAGGAAGAGATAAGAGCCACCTCCTGCGGCGAAGAGGAAGTCGCCCTCCGGTCTGCTGGCGGTGAGCAGGATGACGGAGACCATCCAGCCGGCGGCGGGCGCGATCGCCCCACCCCGGCCGCCGGCCGCCCGACCACCGCCGAGACAGAGCCCGGCCTCGCCCACGAGCGCGAGCAGCAGCCCGCCCGGGAACCAGCCGGACTGCACCAGCGCCCCGGCTCCCCCGACGACCGCGCCGAGCACGAAGAGCCCCGAGTAGAGGAGCGCCCGCCCGAGGGAGGGCCGCTGCAAGGGCTGGGCGAGCATGGAACCCCGGTCGCTCATGACGCCTCCTCGATCCCGGCGAACAGATCGGTCTCGCGCCCACCGGAGTCCCGCGCCGCGCCGCCGGCCCCCCGCACGAGTTCGTAGTACTCGGTCGTGAACAGCGGCTGCGCGAGCTCGTTGGAGAGTGCGAAGTACGGCTCCGCGACCGCGATCTGTGTCGCGTGCGCCCGCATCGCGGCGGCCTTGGCGGCTGCATACGCGGTGCCGTCGATCTCGGTGGTGACGAGGTCGTCGGCCACCACACCCGGCACGTCGTCGACGGCGGCGGACTTGGCGAAGGGCAGACCGAGCAGGTCGGCCGACAGGCGGGCGAAGGCTGTCTCGGCGACCGTGCGCGGCACCCGGTTCCAGTACACCTTGGGGATCCGCCACCCGGCGTCGGCGGCCAGCTCGGCGGCGCGCATGGCGACGCGGTGGGCCTGGATGTGGTCGGGGTGGCCGTACCCGCCGTCCTCGTCGTAGGTGACGAGGACCTGGGGGCGTACCTCCAGGATCACCTCGACGAGAGGCGCGGCGGCTTCGTCGACGTCGGCCTGCCAGAAGGCGGCGGGGTCGTCGTTGTCGGCGAGGCCCATCATCCCGGAGTCCCGGTAGCGTCCCGGGCCGCCGAGCTGACGGAAGTCCTCGACGCCGAGCGCGCGCAGGGCCGCCGCGAGCTCACCCTGTCGGTACTCGCCCAGGGCGGTGCCGGTCAGGTGCCGCAGCCGCGGCGGGATGACCTCGCCGAGCTCGCCGAGGGTGCAGGTGACCAGGGTCACGCGGGCACCCTCGGCCGCGTACCGGGCCATGGTCGCGCCGTTGTTGATCGACTCGTCGTCCGGGTGCGCGTGCACCAGGAGCAGACGCCGAGCGAAGCGAGATGGGGGACCCCCCGCCCGAAGGGTGGGGGAGGGCAGTTCCGTCATGGAACCACCCTACGAGGCGCCACCGAGAGCCCGGCGCAGCCCGGGTCAGAACTTGAGGCTGCCGATCATCCCCGCGATGTTCGTCGTCAGCTCACTGATGGTGGGAGCGACGGTCGAGGAGGCGAGGTAGAAGCCGAGAAGGACGCACACTACGGCGTGCCCGCCCTTCAGACCTGACTTCTTGACCAGCAGGAAGACGACGATCGCCAGCAGCACCACCGCCGAAATCGAGAGTGCCACGGCGGCTCACCTCCAAAGATCCCAAGTACGCGGGGGGGGTCGGACCAGATCAGACCAAGGAGCAGATAAATCCATAGGACAGCCAGCGGATTCATACCCACCATGCGTCAGTGATCATAACTATTCGCACGCGCGCATCGATCGGCGCACGGCCGCACAAGGGGGCGCATGGCCAATATGGTCGGGGCATGACGACGACGTCCGACTCTTTCCCCCGCCGGCACGCCCGCACCCAGCGCTTCACGCTCGGCGCACCGCGCGCGTTCTCGGTGGCGCCCGACGGTTCGCGGGTCGTGTTCCTGCGCTCCACCTCCGGTACGGACAGGGCGAATTCACTGTGGGTGCTGGATCCGGCGGACGGCGGGGAGCGCATGGCGGCGGACCCGCGCGCCCTGCTCGGCGGGGCCGCGGAGGACCTCTCGCCGCAGGAGCGGGCCCGTCGCGAACGCAGCCGCGAGGGCGGCGCCGGCATCGTCGGCTACGCCACCGACGCGACCGTCGAGCTGGCCTCTTTCGCCTTGTCGGGGCGGCTGTTCACGGCCGAGCTGCGGGCCGGCACGGCACGTGAACTCCGGGTCCCCGGACCGGTGATCGACCCGCGCCCGGCCCCCGACGGACGGCATGTCGCCTACGTGGCCGAGGGCGCCCTGCGGATCGTGGGCGCCGAGGGGGAGGGTGAACGGGCCCTCGCCGAGCCGGAGTCGGCGAACGTCACCTATGGACTGGCCGAGTTCATCGCGGCCGAGGAGATGCAGCGCCAGCGCGGCTTCTGGTGGTCGCCCGAGTCCGACCGGCTGCTGGTCGCGCGCGTGGACGACACGCCCGTACAGCGCTGGTGGATCTCCGACCCGGCGCATCCCGAACGTGATCCACAGCACGTCCCTTATCCGGCTGCGGGCACCGACAACGCGGACGTGCGGCTGTTCGTGATCGGCCTGGACGGGGCCCGTACGGAGGTCGTCTGGGACTGGGCGCGCTATCCGTATCTGGCGCATGTGCACTGGTCAGACGCGGGTGCGCCGCTGCTGCTCGTACAGGCGCGCGACCAGCGCAGTCAGCTGTATCTGGCGGTGGATCCGGAGACGGGCGCGACCCGTCTGGTGCACGCGGACGAAGATCCAATTTGGCTTGATCTTTTCCCCGGGGTGCCCTGCTGGAGCCCCTCGGGACGGCTCGTGCGGATCGCCGACGAGGGTGGCGCGCGCGTGCTGGCGGTCGGTGAACGCCCGCTGACCGGACCGCAGTTGCACGTGCGCGCGGTGCTGGCCGTCGGGGACGACGACGCGCTGGTCTCGGCGTCGGCGGGCGCGGAGGCCGAGGCGCCCGAGACCGGCGAGGTGCACGTCTACCGCGTCAGCGAACTCGGCATGGAGCGGCTGTCGCAGGAACCCGGCGTGCACACGGCGGTCCGCGCGGGGGGCGTGACCGTGCTGGTGTCCGCCTCGCTCGACCACCCGGGCGCCCAGGTGCGGTTGCTGCGCGACGGCAAGCAGACGGCGAGTGTCACGTCGTACGCCGAAGATCCTGGTTTGTCCCCGCGCGTGACGCTCATCGAGGGGGGCGCACGGCGAATCCCGTGCGCCGTGCTCTTGCCGCGTGACTACGCCGGTGACACCTCCCTGCCGGTCCTGCTGGACCCCTACGGCGGTCCGCACGGGCAGCGGGTGGTCGCCGCGCGCAATCCGTATCTGACCTCGCAGTGGTTCGCCGACCAGGGGTTCGCGGTGGTCGTGGCCGACGGGCGGGGCACACCGGGGCGCTCGCCCGCGTGGGAGAAGGCGGTGCGGGACGATCTCGCGGCGGTCGTGGTGCAGGACCAGGTCGACGCGCTCCAGGCGCTCGCCGCCGACTTCCCGCTCGACCTGAGCCGGGTCGCGATCCGCGGCTGGTCCTTCGGCGGTTATCTGGCGGCGCTCGCGGTGCTGCGCCGACCGGACGTCTTCCACGCGGCGGTGGTGGGCGCACCCGTCACCGATCTGCGCCTGTACGACACCCACTACCAGGAGCGCTACCTCGGCCACCCGGGCGAGCAGCCGGACGTCTACCGCCGCAACTCGGTGATCGACGACGAGGGTCTGGTCGACGCGGCCGAGCCGCACCGCCCGATGATGGTCATTCACGGCCTGGTGGACGACAACGTGGTGGTCGCCCACTCGCTGCGGCTCTCCTCGGCCCTGCTGGCCGCCGGCCGCCCGCACGAGGTGCTGCCGCTGTCCGGGGTGACCCACATGACCCCGCAGGAAGCGGTAGCCGAGAATCTGCTCCGGCTTCAGCTGGACTTCCTCAAACGATCATTGAAATAACCGCACAAACGCCCGCGAATCGCGTTTACACGCAGGCAACTTCGCGGAAGCGGTACCGATATACGGACGGGCCAGGCTGAACAGCGTACGGCCGTGCGGGTGCCGTAAACGGGCCGGGATGCGCCATGTCATCCCGGCCCGTTGCCATGCTCCCCCGCCTCCTCCTGCTGCCGACCGGGCTCCTCCGGCGGCACCACCTGCTTCTCCTCCGCGAAGTGACAGGCCGAGTCGTGCGCGGCCGGCCCGCTCATGAGCCGGAACTCCGCCGGCACCGCGAGCAGCGGCACCTCCAACTCGCAGCGCTCCTGCGCCTTCCAGCACCGGGTGCGGAAGCGGCAGCCGGACGGCACGTTGGTCGGTGACGGCACGTCACCCGACAGAATGATCCGCTCCCGGTGCTCGCGCGCCTCCGGGTCGGGCACGGGGACGGCGGACAGCAGCGCCTGGGTGTAGGGGTGCGTCGGATGGTCGTAGATCTCCGCGTCCCTGCCGATCTCCACGATCCGGCCGAGGTACATCACGCCGACCCGGTCCGAGATGTGCCGGACGATCGACAGGTCGTGCGCGATGAAGAGGTACGACAGCTCGAACTCGGTCTGCAGCCGGTCGAGCAGGTTGATCACCTGGGCCTGCACGGAGACGTCGAGGGCGGAGACCGGTTCGTCGGCCACGATGATCTCCGGGCGCAGCGCCAACCCCCGCGCGATGCCGATGCGTTGGCGCTGGCCGCCGGAGAACTGGTGCGGATAGCGGTTGATGTACTCGGGGTTGAGCCCGACCACGTCCAGCAGATCCTGGACCTTCCTGCGCCGGTCGCCCTTGGGGGCCACCTCGGGGTGGATCTCGTAGGGCTCCCCGATGATGTCGCCCACCGTCATCCGGGGGTTGAGGGAGGTGTACGGGTCCTGGAAGACCATCTGGATGTTGCGGCGTACGGTCCGCAGGGCCCGGCCGGACAGTGCGGTGATGTCCTCGCCCTTGTACTTGATCGAACCGGCCGTCGGCTTCTCCAGGTTGACCAGCATCTTGGCGACCGTCGACTTGCCACAGCCGGACTCGCCGACGATGCCGAGGGTCTCCCCCTTGTCGAGCGCGAAGTCGACACCGTCGACCGCCTTGACGGCACCGATCTGCTTCTTGAACACGATGCCCTGGGTCAACGGGTAGTGCTTGACCAGTCCACTCACTTCCAGGATCGGCTCAGCCATTGAGGCACTCCCTCCAGAAGTGACAGGCGCTCACCCGCTGGTCGTCCACCTCGTGCAGGGGCGGTACGTCCGTGCGGCACACGTCCTGGGCCATCGGGCAGCGGGGGTTGAAGGCACAACCGGGCGGGATGTTCATGAGGTTGGGCGGCAGTCCCTTGATGGCGTAGAGCTCCTGGCCCTTCTGGTCGAGCCGCGGGATCGACTCCAACAGGCCCTTGGTGTACGGGTGTGCGGGCGCCTTGTAGATGTCGTGCACCGGCGCCTGCTCGACGATCCGGCCCGCGTACATCACCGCGATCCGGTCGGCGACGTCGGCGACCACGCCGAGGTCGTGGGTGATGAGGATGAGCCCCATCCGCAGCTCGCGCTGCAACTCCGCGAGCAGGTCCATGACCTGGGCCTGGACGGTGACGTCGAGGGCGGTGGTCGGTTCGTCGGCGATGATCAGGGCCGGCTCCAGGGCGAGCGCCATCGCGATCATGATGCGCTGGCGCATTCCGCCGGAGAACTGGTGCGGGAACTGCCGTACGCGCTCCTTGGCGGCCGGGATGCGTACCCGGTCCATCAGCTCGATCGCCTTGGTGCGCGCGTCCTTTCGCGACATCCCGCGGTGCACGGTGAACATCTCGCCGAGCTGGTCGCCCACGGAGAGCACGGGGTTTAGGGAGGACAGCGCGTCCTGGAAGATCATCGCCATCTCGGCGCCGCGGACCTTCCTGCGCTCCTCCTCCTTGAGCTTGAGCAGGTCCTTGCCCTGGAAGAGGATCTCGCCGCCGGTGATCTTCCCGGGCGGCATGTCGAGGATGCCCATCACGGCCTGCGCGGTGACGGACTTGCCCGAGCCGGACTCGCCGAGCACGGCGAGGGTCTCGCCCGCGTCCACCCCGTAGTTGACTCCGTTGACGGCCTTGGCGACACCGTCCCTGGTCCTGAACTCCACGTGCAGGTCACGCACTTCGAGCAGCATGACGGCGGCTCACCTCAGCTTCGGGTCGAGGGCGTCGCGGACCGCGTCGCCGAGCATGATGAACGCGAGCACGGTGATCGCCAGCGCTCCCGAGGGCCACAGGAGCGCGTGCGGGGCGTTGCGGACGTAGGTGGAGGCGGAGGAGATGTCGATGCCCCAGGACACGGTGGGCGGTTTGAGGCCGACGCCGAGGTAGGACAGGGTCGCCTCCAGCGAGATGTACGTGCCGAGCGCGATGGTCGCCACGACGATCACCGGGGCGACCGCATTGGGCGCGATGTGCCGCAGCAGGAGCCGGGAGTTGGAGGCGCCGAGCGCGCGGGCGGCCTGCACGTAGTCGTTCTGCTTGGCGGTGATGACCGAGCCCCGGGCGATGCGGGAGATCTGCGGCCAGCCCAGCAGCACCATGAAGCCGATCACCGGCCAGACGGTGTTGCTGGTGACGACGGAGAGCAGGACCAGACCGCCGAGGACGACCGGGATCGCGAAGAAGATGTCGGTGATCCGGGACAGGACCGAGTCCCACACCCCGCTGAAGAACCCGGCGAGCCCGCCCAGCACCGACCCGAGGAGGGAGACCCCGAGCGTGGCGAGGACGCCGACCGTGACGGACGTACGGGCGCCGTAGACCGTGCGCGTGTAGACGTCGCAGCCCTGGCCGTCGTAGCCGAAGGGGTGGCCCGGCTGGGAGCCCTCCTGGGCCTTGGAGAGGTTGCACTTGAGGGGGTTGCCCGAGGCGATCAGGGAGGGCCAGATGGAGATGACGACGAGGAAGAGGATGACCAGGGCCGAGATGATGAAGACGGGGTTGCGGCGCAGGTCGCGCCAGGCGTCGGACCACAACGAGCGGGGTCGGTCCTGCGGGCCGCCGCCGTCCGGGCCCGGGGTCTTGTCCAGCGTCGCCGCCTCGCTCGTAGCGAGGTCCATCGGACCGCCCATGCCGGTGCCGGCGATCGCGAGTTCGGGATCGTTCGGCTGCTCAGGCATAGCGGATCCTCGGGTCGAGTACGGCGTACAGGAGGTCGACGAGCAGATTGGCCACCAGGAAGACGAGGACGAGGACGGTCACGAAGCCCACGACGGTCTGGGTGTTCTGCCGGAGGATGCCCTGGTAGAGCTGGAAGCCGACGCCGTGGATGTTGAAGATCCGCTCGGTGACGATGGCGCCGCCCATCAGGGCGCCGATGTCGGTGCCGATGAAGGTGACGACGGGGATGAGTGAGTTGCGCAGCAGGTGCCGGATGATCACCCGGCGCCTGGGCAGCCCCTTGGCGACGGCCGTGCGGACGTAGTCGGAGCGCCGGTTCTCCGCGATGGAGGTGCGGGTCAGCCGGGTCACGTAGGCCAGGGACACGGAGGCCAACACCAGGCCCGGCACGATCAGTTCGCCGAAGGTCGCCTCCGTGGAGACCGACGGTTTGATCCATCCCCACTCGACGCCGAGCAGCAGTTGGAGCAGCAGACCGGTGACGAAGGTGGGGACGGAGATCACCACGAGGGTGAGCAGCAGGACCGTGGTGTCGACGGGCCGGCCCCGCTTGAGGCCGGTGACGACCCCGAGCGAGATGCCGATGACGATCTCGAAGAGGATCGCCACGATCGTCAGCCGGATGGTGACCGGGAACGCCGTCGACATCAGGTCGGTGACCTTCTGGCCGTTGAACGCCGTACCGAAGTCACCGGTGAAGACGTTCCCCATGTAGGTCAGGTACTGCTGCCAGACCGGCTTGTCGAGGCCGAACTCCTTCTTGAGCTGGGCCGCCGTCGCCGGGTCGCACTGCTTGTCGCCGCACAGGCCCGCGATGGGGTCGCCCATCACGTTCACCATCAGGAAGATCAGCAGCGTGGCCCCGATGAACACCGGGATCATCTGGAGCAGCCGCCTCGCGACGTAGCGCCCCACGGCGGGTCAGCCGACCTTGATCTCGTTGTAGACGGGGACGCTGAACGGGTTGAGCGCGACGTTGGAGAGCCGGTCCGACCAGCCGGCGCTGCCGTTCTGGTACCAGAGCGGGATGGCCGCCATGTTGTCGCGGACGACCTTCTCGGCGTCCTGGAAGAGCGAGATCGCCTTGGCGGTGTCGGTCTCGGTGTTGGCCTGGTTGACGAGCTTGTCGAAGTCCTTGTTGGACCACTTGCCGTCGTTGGAGGAGGCGTTGGTGTAGTAGAGCGGCTGGAGGAAGTTCTGGATCAGCGGGTAGTCCATCTGCCAGCCGGCCCGGAACGGCCCCGACATCTTCTTCTGGGTGATCTGGCTGCGGAAGTCGGCGAAGGTGCCGACCGGGTTGCCGACGCAGGCCTTGTCGTTGCCGAGCGCGTTGTTGATGGAGTTGCACACCGCGTCCACCCACTCCTTGTGCGAGCCCGTGTCCGCGTTGTAGGAGATCTTGACCTGGCCGTTGGGCAGCCCGCCGCCCTCCTGGATCAGCTTCTTGGCCTCGGTCGGGTCGTAGTCGCAGCCGTCCCCGCACAGCCCGTCCTGGAAGCCGCCCTCCTTGCCGAGGACCGGTGAGGTCCAGTCGGTGGCCGGGGTGCGGGTCTTCTGGAAGATCGTGTCGGTGATCTGCTTGCGGTTGATCGCCATCGACAGGCCCTTGCGGACCTTGTCCGAGTCGCTCTTGTTCCAGTCCTTGTCGTAGAACGGGAACGCGAGGGTCTGGATGATGCCGGCGGGGGTGTTCAGATAGCGGTCGCCGAGGTCGCTCTTGACGTTCTTGAGCTGGGCGGCGGGGACGTCGTCGACCAGGTCGAGGTTGCCGGCCATCAGGTCGGTGTAGGCGGTGTTGTTGTCGGTGTAGACCTTGAGGTCGACGCCGCCGTTCTCGGCCTTGTCGGTGCCCGGGTAGTCGGCCCGGGTCCGCAGGGACATCTGTGAGCCCTTGGTGTACGACTTCACCGTGTACGGCCCGTTGCCGATCGGCTTCTTCACCCAGGCCGCGTGGTTGTCGTAGAAGGCCTTGGGCAGCGGCGCGAAGGCCGGGTAGCCGAGGGTGTCGGGGAACGTCGAGAACTTCTGCGTCAGCTTGACGGTGAAGGTCTTGTCGCCGGTGGCCTTGAGGCCGCTGAGGGTGTCCGCGGTCTGCTTGGAGCCGTCGTCGGGGTGGGTCTTGTCGTAGCCCTCGATGTACTGGAAGAAGTACGCGTTCTTCTGGTTGTTCTTCAGGCTCGCGCCGTAGTTCCAGGCGTCGACGAAGGACTTGGCGGTGACCGCCTCGCCGTTGCTGAAGGTCCAGCCGTCCTTGATCGTGACCGTGAAGTTCTGCGAGTCCGACGTGTCGATCTTGTCGGCGAGCATGTCCTCGGCGGCGCCCGTCTTCGGGTTGTACCGCTTCAGCCCGCGGAAGATCATGTCGAGCACCTTGCCGCCCTGCACCTCATTGGTGTTGGCCGGCTCCAGCGGGTTCTGCGGGTCCCCCCACGAGGAGCTGAGCACCGCGCTGCCGTCACCGCCGCCGCTGTCACTGCCCCCGCCCCCGCAGCCCGTCACGGCGAGTGCGACCGCCGCCGCGCCTGCGGCCCATTTGGCGTGCGTGGCTCCACGCATGGAGTGCCTCCTCAAGACTGCCAATCCGTTACCGGCCAATATCGACACAAAAAGGACGCACCGCACACCCATCCGGACCGTTCGGGGGACGCGCCATCCGGATGGCCGCCCTCCGCAAAGGATCTTCGCGGCAGGGCGCAAGGGATCTTCACCGGCCGATGCGGAACCGTTGGATCAAGACGACACGGTGTACACATTTCGACACACGGGCGTCCGCATATCGAACTCATTGCCCGTTTCGCGTAGTTGGCCGGAATTCAGACACGGATCCATCACGGGGTGCTACGCGCGTAGTATCGGCTTGGTCAATCACGGGTAAATAATACAAAGAGAAACCCAAGTCGACCGAGAATTTATTGACCTTGAATGAATTACGTTGAAAAAGTCCGGCGTAGCCCGTAGGGGAGCGCCCTGCGGAGTCACTCAGACCCTCCCTCGGGCCAGGAGCACCATGACCCCCCCAACTCCATCGGCGGCCGCCCCGCTCGAGGTGACCGACGACAGCATCGTCGCGTCACCTCCGCCCTCCACCCACAAGGGCAGCGAGAGCCGCTCCCCCGGCCGTCTGGCCTGGACCCGTTTCAAGCGCGATCGCACGGGCGTTATATCCGCGTACATCGTGATCTTCTTCTTCGTGGTCGCGATCGCCGCCCCGCTGATCGCCAAGCTCTACGGCAAGGATCCGTACACCACGTACGCGAGCCAGCGCCCGGACCTGCTGAACGCCTTCTCGTACCCGGCAGGGCCCAACGGCGGCATGAGCTCGGAGTTCTGGTTCGGGATCGAGCCCCAGCTGGGCCGGGACGTCTTCACCTTCCTGCTGTACGCCATCCGCAACTCGCTCGGGATCGCGGTGGCGGCCTCGCTGCTCACCATGTTCTTCGGCATCGTGATCGGTGTCACGGCGGGCTATCTGGGCGGCAAGACGGACTACCTCGTGGGCCGGGTCATCGACATCCTGCTGTCGTTCCCCTCCACGCTCTTCTTCATCGCCTTCATGCCGGTCGTCTACTCCTTCTTCGTCGCCGACGACGACAACATCCCCACCGGGCTGCGGGCCGCCTCCCTGATCATCGTCCTGTCCTTCTTCGGCTGGGCGACCATCGCGCGTCTGCTGCGCGGTCAGGTACTGGGTCTGCGCGTACGGGAGTTCGTCGAGGCGGCCAAGGTCACGGGCGCGTCCCCCAGGCGGATCGTGTTCAAGGAACTGCTGCCCAACCTGTGGACGCCGATCATCATCCAGTTCACGTTGCTGCTCCCCGCCTACGTGACCGCGGAGGCCGGGCTCTCCTTCCTCGGTGTCGGCATGATCGACCCGACCCCGGACTGGGGCGTCATGATCGCCCGCGGCGCCCAGTTCTACACCGAGGACTTCACCTTCATGCTCTTCCCGGGCCTGTCGATGGTGATCTTCGTCCTCGCCTTCAACCTCCTCGGCGACTCGGTGCGTGACGCACTCGACCCGAAGTCCAAGCGATAGCCCTCCGTCCCACTCCGGCCCGGTTCGACGACGTCCGGCCGGCCCCGCCGTTCCGATCACTCCTTGAGGCAGGCGCAGCATGTCCTTTTCCCGCAGAAACTTCCTGATAGCCACCGGTGTGGCCGCGGCCGGCACCACCGTGCTGAGCGCCTGTGGCAGCGGCAGTGGCAGCGGCTCGTCCAGCGACAAGATCCCCTCGGTCAGCGGCGCCAAGACCATGAACATCCCGGTCGGCACCAAGGCCGACTCCACCGGCCCGGCGCCGGAGGTCAAGGGCGCGGTCACCGGCGGGACGATCTACTCGCTCGACCAGTTCGACATGGACCACCTGGACCCGGCGCAGATCTACGTCTCCACCGAGGGCGCCATCACCCGCCCGATCCTGCGCGGCCTCACCGGCTACAAGATCGACGAGAAGGGCGGCGCCACGCTCGTCGGCGATGTCGCCACGGACGCCGGCACCTCGAAGGACGGCGGCAAGACCTGGTCGTTCACGATCAAGGACGGCATCAAGTGGGAGGACGGCACCGCCCTCTCCATGGACGACGTCCGCCACACCTTCGAGCGCCTCTTCGCGTCCTTCGTGACCGAGGGCCCGCGCTATGTGCAGCAGTGGCTGGTCGGCGGCGACAAGTACAAGGGCCCCTACGAGGGCAAGAGCCTGGCCTCCATCGCGGTCGACGGCCAGACCATCACCTTCAGCCTCACCGAGGCCCGCGCGGACTTCAACTACACGCTCGGCATGCCGGGTTACGGCCTGGTGTCCAAGAAGCAGGACACCAAGGAGAAGTACGACAAGCGTCCGTACTCGCTGGGCCCGTACAAGATCGGCAGCCGTCAGGTCGGCAAGTCGCTGACGTTCGTGCGCAACGAGCACTGGGACGCGAAGACGGACGCGATCCGCAACGCGTACCCGGACCAGTTCGTCTTCCAGTTCGGCTTCGAGCCGATCGCCTCCACCGACCGCTACATCGCGGACAAGGGCAACGACCAGTACGCGATGTCGATCTTCAACGAGGTCGCGGCCGAGCGCATCGCCCAGGTGCTCACCAACACCAAGCTGACCAAGCGCGTCCTGACCCAGGTCGACACGGTCACCTACTACTGGCCGATCAACACCACCCGGATCACGGACGTCAAGGTCCGTCAGGCCATCAACTGGGCCTGGCCGCACCAGCAGCTGCAGACCATCCGCGGCGGCAAGGCGACCAGCGAGCTGGCCACCACGATCCTGTCCCCGGTGACCCCCGGCTACGAGAAGTTCGACCTGTACGGCACGGACAAGAAGCCCGGCGGCGACCCGGTCAAGGCCAAGGCGCTGCTGAAGGAGGCCGGCAAGCTCGGCCAGAAGCTGGTCATCGCCTACCAGCAGTCGGACAACGCGGTGAAGCAGGCCGTCGCGATCAAGAACGCCCTGGAGGCGGCCGGCTTCACGGTCGTCAACAAGCAGATCGACAAGTCGACCTTCTACACCCAGATCGGCAAGATCGACAACGACTACGACCTGTTCGCGGCCGGCTGGAGCCCGGACTGGCCGGGCGGTTACTCGGTCTTCTATCCCTGCTGGAGCGGCAAGAACATCGGCGACGGCCGCAGCAACTACGCCCAGCTGGACGACGCGAGCGTGAACAAGGCGATCGACACCGCCTCCACGATCGCGGACACGGACAAGGCCAACAAGGCCTGGGGCGCCATCGACAAGCAGATCATGGAGCTCGCGCCGGTCGTCCCGGACTACCACTCCATCCGCAACTGGATGCACGGGTCCAAGGTCGGCAACGTGGTGTACGACGCCGGCAACACCTGCGTCGCGCTCACCAAGCTGTACGCCATCAAGTAACCCTGCCGGGGGCGGCCGTCTCGACGGCCGCCCCTCCGCGGTCCACCCCCCTCTCAACTCCCCGGCGACGGCGCCCCGTCCGGAAAGTCGCACCCCATGTTCCGCTTCCTTGTCCGCCGAGTATTCGGCGCGCTGGTCATCCTGTTGATCATCAGCGCCGTCACCTTCTGGCTCTTCTACGCCGTTCCGCGTGACCCCGCCACGATGTCCTGCGGCAAGAACTGCACGCCCGACATGCTCGCGCAGATCCGGCACAACCTGGGCATCGACCACCCGATCCCGGTCCAGTACTGGGACTGGCTCAAGGGCATCTTCGTCGGACGCGACTACGCCGGCTTCGGGCACTGCGACGCGCCCTGCCTCGGCTACTCCTTCGCCAACCGCGAGCCGGTCCTCGGCACCATCCTCGACCGGCTGCCGCTGACCCTCTCCCTGGCCTTCGGCTCGGCCGCCGTCTTCCTCGTGTTCGGCATCGGCACCGGCATGCTGGCCGCCGTCAAGCAGGGCAAGTGGCAGGACAAGGTGGCCAGTTCGGCCTCGCTGGTCGCCTCCTCGATGCAGATCTACTTCGTCGGCTACCTCGCGATGTACCTGCTGGTCGCCAAGCTCGGCATCCTGGACAACCCGTCCTACACGCCGCTCACCGAGAACCCCGGCGCCTGGGCCTCCGGACTGCTGCTGCCCTGGCTGGTGCTGGCCCTGATCTGGACCGCCAACTACACCCGTATGACGCGCTCCCAGCTGGTGGAGACGCTCAGCGAGGACTACGTCCGCACGGCCCGGGCCAAGGGGCTGTCGCGGGCCAACGTGTTCTTCCGGTTCGCGTGGCGCGGCGCGATGGGCCCGATCGTCACCATCTTCGGCATCGACCTCGCCACCCTCATCGGCGGCGCGATCATCACCGAGTCCGTCTTCAGCCTCCAGGGTGTGGGCCGGCTCGCGGTGCAGTCCGTGGACAAGAGCGATCTGCCCATGCTGCTCGGCGTCACCGTGCTGTCGGCGGGCGCGATCGTGATCTTCAACATCGTCGTCGACGCCGTCTACGCCCTCATCGACCCGCGGATCCGGCTCGCCTGACCTCCGCCCCGGCCCTGCCCCCGACCCCCGCATCACCCCCCTCAGGAGCGTCCCCGTGACGAGCACCGATCAGCAGCCCTTCCTCTCCGTCAAGGACCTCAAGGTCCACTTCTCCACCGAGGACGGCACCGTCAAGGCCGTCGACGGGCTCTCCTTCGACGTGGCCAAGGGCAAGACGCTCGGCATCGTGGGCGAGTCGGGGTCCGGCAAGTCCGTCACCAACCTGACGATCCTGGGTCTGCACGACCCCGCCCACACGACGATCGAGGGCGAGATCCTGCTGGACGGCGAGAACCTGCTCACCTCCTCCCCACGGGAGTTGGAGCGGCTGCGCGGCAACAAGATGTCCATGATCTTCCAGGACGCGCTGGCCTCGCTGTCCCCGTATCACACGGTGGGCCGGCAGATCGGCGAGACCTACCGCAAGCACACCGGCGCCTCCAAGAAGGAGTCCCGGGACCGGGCGATCGAGATGCTGCGGCGGGTCGGGATCCCGCAGCCGGACATGCGGGTGGACGACTATCCGCACCAGTTCTCCGGCGGTATGCGCCAGCGCGCGATGATCGCCATGGCGCTGGTCTGCGACCCCGAGCTGCTGATCGCCGACGAGCCGACCACCGCGCTCGACGTGACGGTCCAGGCGCAGATCATGGACCTGCTCAAGGACCTCCAGCAGGAGTTCGGCACCGCGATCATCTTCATCACGCACGACCTCGGCGTCATCGCCGACATCGCGGACGACGTGCTGGTGATGTACGGCGGCCGGTGCGTGGAGCGCGGTACCAAGCGCGAGGTGCTGCGCTCGCCGCAACACCCTTACACCCTAGGGCTGTTGAGCTCGATGCCGAGCCTCGAAGGGCCGGTCGACGTGCCGCTGTCGCCGATCCCGGGCTCGCCGCCCTCGCTGCTCAACCCGCCGTCCGGCTGCCGCTTCCACCCGCGCTGCGCCTTCGCCGACAAGGTCTCGGGCGGACTGTGCTCCACCGCGCAGCCGGCGCTGGACGTGGTGGACGGCCGCGGTTCGGCCTGCCACCTCACGCTGGACCAGCGGGACGAGTTCTTCGCCGACTTCGCCGTGTCGCGGCACAACTGACGGACACGAGACGGGATTTCACGACCATGAGCAACGCCACCCCCCTCCTGGACGTCTCCGGGCTGACCAAACACTTCCCGATCAAGGGCGGTTTCCCGATCCGCCGCACGGTCGGCGCCGTCCAGGCCGTCGACGGGCTGGACTTCCAGGTCGCCGAGGGCGAGAGCCTGGGCCTGGTCGGCGAGTCGGGCTGCGGCAAGTCGACGACGGGCCGCCTGATCACCCGCCTCCTGGAGCCGACGGCCGGCACGATCTCCTACCGCGGTGAGGACATCACCCACGCGGGCCGCAGGCAGCTGGCGCCCATCCGCTCCGAGATCCAGATGATCTTCCAGGACCCCTACGCGTCCCTGAACCCCCGCCAGACGGTGGGCAAGATCGTGTCGGGCCCGATGGAGATCAACGACATCAACCCGGCGGGCGGCCGCGAGAACCGCGTGCGCGAGCTCCTGGAGATCGTCGGCCTGAACCCCGAGCACTACAACCGCTTCCCGCACGAGTTCTCCGGCGGCCAGCGCCAACGCATCGGCGTGGCAAGGGCGTTGGCGCTGGAACCGAAACTGATCGTGGCGGACGAGCCGGTCTCGGCGCTGGACGTCTCGATCCAGGCGCAGGTGGTGAACCTCCTCCAGAAGGTCCAGCAGGAACTCGGCATAGCCTTCGTCTTCATCGCCCACGACCTGGCGGTGGTACGGCACTTCTCGCAGCGCGTGGCGGTCATGTACCTCGGCAAGATCGTGGAGATAGCCGACCGCGACGACCTCTACGGCAACCCGCGCCACCCCTACACACGGGCCCTGCTGTCCGCCGTACCCGAGGCGACGGTGGACGACGACGGGCCGGTCCGCGAGCGCATCCGACTGGTCGGCGACGTCCCCTCCCCCATCTCCCCGCCCTCCGGCTGCCGCTTCCGCACCCGCTGCTGGAAGGCCACGGACAAGTGCGCGAACGAGGCCCCTCCGCTGGTCCAGGTCGAGGGCAACAAGCCCGGCCACCTCACCGCCTGCCACTACCCGGAGACGGAGGCCCTCATCCCGGCCCGTCTCTCCAAGAACCCCGGGGCGGCGGCCTGACAACACCCCAAACCCGTCAGCCGCCACCCTTCACGGAACGGACTTTCCAGGCCCATTGACCCGAGCCCACGATCGTCCGCTTCCCGGGGAGAAGAAGACCCGTGTCACACGTTTCCGCGTGAGACACGGGTCTTCGCTCTGTACGGGGTTGTCGTGGGCCCCGGCTCTGGACGCTGCCACTCGACTCCGAAGCCTGCGCCTGCGGCGGCGGTTCACCAGGGGGGTGCTTTGGCGGGGCGTGCTTTGCCGGAGGGCGCGTTGTCAGGGCGTGCCTTGACGGAGGACGCCTTGCCGGGACGGACCTTGCCGGAGGCGCCTCGCCCTGAGGTGCCTTGCTGGAGGGCCCGTTGTCGCGCTGTATCTCGTCCGCGACGGCCGCGCGCTCGCCGGCACGGTTCTTTCGCTCTGAACCCGGCCCCTTCGCTCTGCGCACAGCGGCCTCCGCCCTTTCCACGGCCGCTCGACTCCAGAGCCTGCGCCGCAGGCGGGGCCTCGCGGGAGGGCGACTCGCCGGGAGGTGCCGTGCCGGGGCCGCACCGCCCGGACGGGCCTCGCCGGAGGGCGCCGTGTCGAGACGTATCTCGCCCGCACATGCCCGCCCTCGCAGGCACGCGCCGTCCCTCCACGCATGGCGGCCTCCGCTTCATGCACGGCCGCTCGACTCCGAAGTCCGCTCCCCAGACGGGGCCTCGCCGGAGGACACCCCGCCGGGCCATGCTTTGTCCGACGACACCTCGCCCGAACGTGCCTTGCCGGCAGACGCCTCGCCCGGACGCGCCTTGCCGGCGGACGCCTTGTCGAGATGCACCTCGTCCGCGCATGGCGCGCGCTCGCGGGCACGGGCCTTCCTTCTACGCGCAGCGGCCTCCGCCTACGCACGGCCACTCGACTCCGAAGCCTGCTCCCCCGGCGGAGCCCCGTCAGGGGACGCCTGTTCCGGAAGCACCCCGCCCTCACTCGCCTCGTCCCCGCCGCCCAGCGTCCGTACCTGTGGTGACAGCAGTGCCGCCGCCGTCGCTACGACGATCAGGGCCGCGCAGCCCGCCAGGGCCGTGTCCGTGCCTGTCGTCGCCGCGATGGGGCCGGCGATCAGGAGGCCCAGCGGGGCGAAGCTGAGGGAGCCGAACCAGTCGTAGGAGCTGACGCGGGACAGGGCCTGTTCGGGGATCCGGCGTTGGATCGTGGTGGTCCACAGGACGCCGTAGACGTCGCTCGCGATGCCCGCGCCGAACATCGTCGTGGCGATCAGCCAGACCGGTGCCCGCAGGCTGAGCAGCGCGATCGGCAGCGCGGCCGGGAAGGTGCAGAGCACGGCCACCAGGATGGGGCGGCTCACGCGTACGCGGGCGGCCAGGCCGGCGCCGGCGATCGTGCCCAGGGCCTGCGCGGCCACGATGATCGACCACGCCCGTGGGCCGCCGAGATGCTGGTCCGCCGCCAGGGGGCCCAGAACACCCACCGTGGCATTGCGCGCGGCTACGACCACCGCGTACTGGGCGACGACGACCCACAGCCACTGCCGGGAGGCGAACTCGTGCCAGCCCTCCCGGAGATCGGCCCAGCCGGACGCCTTCGACCGCACCGGCGTGGTCACTCGCAGGCGGCTCGTCAGCGCCGCGCTGGCCACGAACGACGCCGCGTTCAGCGCGAGCGCCCAGCCCGCGCCGACCAGGGCCACGGTCACCCCGGAGAGGGCCAGGCCCAGGAGCATCGAGCCGTTGATGCCCATCCGCAGGAGGCCGTTGGCGCGCTGGAGGCGGCTCGCGGGGACCAGTAGCGGTACGAGTCCGTCCAGCGCGGGTGCGAACAGTGCCGTCGCCGTTCCGGCGGCCACCGCGAACAGACACATGACCGGCAGGGGTGCGTGGCCGGTCAGCACCATGATCGCCAGGCCCGCGTACGCCCCGGCGCCCAGCACATCCGCCATGGCCATCAGCCTCGACCGGGACATGCGGTCCGCGATGACCCCGCCGACCAGGATGAACACCAGTTGCGGCACCGCCTGACAGGCCAGCACCAGCGACAGCCGGCCCGCGCCCGCCCCCGGCAGGGACAGCACCGCGAACGCGAGTGCCACCCGCGCGAAGCCGTTGCCCAGCACGGAGATCACCCGCGCCCCGGCCAGCACCACGAACTGTCGATCACGCCACAGCGGCACCCCGCCGGAGGACTCTGTCACCGTCACGAGCAGGCACCCTACGACTCCATCCTGAGTCGGGCACGCACCTCGCCGTGCGGTGTCGCGCCAACTCCTGTCCTGTTCCCGCCAGTTGAATCCACGATCTTGTCATGTCCCACCCCGCAGGTGTGCCACACTGCCCCGGTGGTCGACCGCTCCTTCGCCGATCCATCGCTCGCCGCGCTCTACGACGTCCTCAACCCCTGGGGCCCGGGCGACGACTTCTATCTCGGGCTGGTGATGTCCGCACAGGCAGTGCTCGACGTCGGCTGTGGCACAGGACGGCTGCTGACGAGGGCCCGGGCCGAGGGACACCCTGGACGCCTCGTGGGCCTCGATCCGGCGGCCGCCATGCTCGTACGGGCCCGCGGTGGTGAGCGGGGCGTCGAGTGGGTGCTCGGCGATCTGCGCAGCCGGGCCTGGTTCGGGGAGTTCGACCTGGTCGTGATGACCGGCCACGCCTTCCAAGTGCTCCTCGGCGACGAGGAATTACGCCTCGCCCTGCACGCCGTGCGGGCCGCCCTGTGCGACGGCGGGCACTTCGTCTTCGAGACCCGCAACCCGGCCGCACGGCCCTGGGAGACGTGGACCCCGAAGGCCGTGCGCGAAGTCGGCTACGGGGACGGAACCGTACGGGTGTGGCACGAGGTCGAGGAGCCGGTCCTCGGGGAACGCGTGACGTTCACGGAGACGTTCGACCGCGGGCACCCGCAGGGGCCGTGGACCAGCCGCACGACCCTGCGCTTCCTCGCCCCCGACACCCTCTCCCGCTTCCTCGCCGAGGCCGGCCTCACCGTCGTCGAGCAGTACGGCGACTGGGGGCGGGGGCCACTCGCCCCCGCCAGCCCCGAGATCGTCACCGTGGCACGGGCCACCGCCTACTGACCCTCGATCCCCTCCTCCAGCGCCGCCAACGCCGGGTCCAGCACGATGTCCTCGTCCCGGCCCTCGATCGTCGGCTCCTCCGGGAAGTGGCAGGCCGTCAGATGGCCCTCGTGGTTGCCGGAGATCTGGATCAGCGGCGGCTCCTCGGCCGCGCACTTGTCCTGGGCCTTCCAGCAGCGGGTGCGGAAACGGCAGCCGGAGGGCGGGGAGATCGGGGACGGCACATCGCCGGCCAGGCGGATGCGCTCGCGCCTGCCGCCGTCCGTCTCGTCGGAGAGGTTCACCTCGGGCACCGCGGAGAGCAGGGCGTGGGTGTAGGGGTGGCGGGGACGCGTGTAGATGGACTCGCGGTCGCCGACCTCGATGATCTTGCCGAGGTACATCACGGCCACGCGCTGCGAGAAGTGCCGTACCACCGCCAGGTCGTGGGCGATGAACAGGAACGCGATGCCGAGTTCCGCCTGGACCTTCTGGAGCAGGTTGACGACCTGCGCCTGGATCGAGACGTCCAGCGCCGAGACCGGCTCGTCCGCCACGATCAGCTTCGGCTCCAGGGCCAACGCCCTTGCCACACCGATACGTTGGCGCTGGCCGCCGGAGAACTCGTGCGGGAAACGGTTGTAGTGCTCGGGGTTGAGACCGACGATCTCCAGGAGTTCGCGGACGCGTTTCTCCCGGCCGCCCTCGGGCACGATGTCGTTGATCTCCATCGGACCGGAGATGATCTTTCCGACCGTCTGCCGTGGGTTGAGCGACGAGTACGGGTCCTGGAAGATCATCTGGATCTCGGAGCGGATGGGTGCCAGCTGCTTGCGGCTGGCGTGGGTGATGTCCTTGCCCCGGTACGAGATCGTGCCGGCCGTCGGCTCCATGAGCCGCGTGATCAGCCGGCCCGTCGTCGACTTGCCGCAGCCCGACTCGCCGACCAGGCCGAAGCTCTCGCCGACGTGCACGGTCAGGTCGATGCCGTCGACCGCCTGCACGGCGCCGACCGTACGGCGGATCGGAAAGCCGCCCTTGACCGGGAAGTGCTTGGTGAGTCCTGCCACTTGGAGCAGGGGTTCGCCGGCCGAATCGGCGGCGGCTTCCCGCGGGGCGGGAAGGACGAGGTCCTCTTTCATGACGTCTCCTCCTAGCCCAGACGGGGCTTGATCTCTTCGATGAAGATGGTGCGTTTCTGCTCCGCCGTGAGGTGGCACGCGGAGGCCCGGTCCGGGGCCAGGAGCGGTCGTTCGGTGACACAGCGGGTACCGCCGACCCGGTCCTGGAAGGTGCAGCGCGGGTGGAAGCGGCAGCCGGACGGCGGGGTCAGCAGCGAGGGCGGGGTGCCGGGGATCGGGTTGAGCGGCTCGTCGAGGTCCGAGTCCAGCCGCGGCATGGAGTTCAACAGGCCCCAGGTGTAGGGGTGTTGCGGCGAGCGCAGCACCTCGTTCATGGTGCCCCGCTCCACCGCGCCGCCGGCGTACATCACCATGATGTCGTCGGCCATGTCGGCGATCACGCCGAGGTCGTGGGTGATGAAGACGATCGCGGTGCCGAACTCCTGCTGGAGGTCCCGCAGCAGGTCGAGGATCTGGGCCTGGACGGTGACGTCGAGGGCCGTGGTCGGCTCGTCGGCGATCAGCAGGTCGGGGTCGCAGACCAGGGCCATGGCGATCATCGCGCGCTGGCGCATACCGCCGGAGAACTGGTGCGGGTAGTCCTTCGCCCGCTCCTTGGGGTTGGGGATGCCGACCTTGCCGAGCATCTCCACCGCCCGCTCCCAGGCCGCCCGCTTGGAGGCCCCGGTGTGCTTCATGAAGGGCTCGGCGATCTGCCGGCCCACCGTGTAGTACGGGGACAGCGCGGTCAGCGGATCCTGGAAGATCATCGCGGCCTTGTTGCCGCGTACCTTCTCCAGGTCCGACTCGCGGGCGGTGGTCAACTCCTGGCCGTCCAGGAGGATCTCGCCCTCGACGGTGGTGAACTTCGGGTCGTGCAGGCCGAGGATCGTCAGGTTGGTGACGGACTTGCCGGAGCCCGACTCGCCCACGATGCCCAGCGTTCTGCCGCGCTCCAGGTCGAAGGAGAGCCCGTCGACGGCCTTCACGATGCCGTCCTCGGTCTTGAAGCTGACGTGCAGGTCCCGCACCGAGAGGAAGGCGTCCGCGTCGGCCGGTACGGGTGCCCCGGCTTCCTTGGTCAGAGTGGTCACGACAGTGCTCCTATTACCCGGCCTAGGACAGCCGCACGCGCGGGTCGATGAACGCGTAGCAGGCATCGACGATGATGTTGAACAGCAGGATCATGGTGGCGGAGAACAGCATCACGCCCAGCAGCAGCGGCAGATCGCTGAAGGACACGGCGTCCACGGCGAGATGGCCCAGGCCCGGCAGGCCGAAGGTGTACTCCGTGATGATGGCACCGCCGAGCAGCGAGCCGAGGTCGATGCCGAAGATGGTGACGATCGGGATCAGCGAGCCGCGCCAGGCGTACCGGAAGAAGACGTACTTGCGGGACATGCCCTTGGCGCGGGCGGTGCGTACGTGTTCCTCCTGGAGCTGCTCGATCATCGACGAGCGCGCCATACGGGTGTACTGCGAGGCGAAGATCGTGGACAGCACCACCCAGGGGATCAGCAGCCCGTCGAACCAGGCCACCGGATCGGAGGTGAAGTCGGTGTAGGCGGGCTTGCTGAAGAGGTGTGTCTGGAAGACGAGGATCGCCAGTGCCAACGGTCCCAGGAAGTAGATCTGCATCGAACTGAGCACCATCGAGGCGGCGGTGACCATCTTGTCGATCAGACTGCCGCGCTTCCAGGCCGCGATCATGCCGGTGCCCAGACCCACGATCAGGAAGACCACCGCGCCGCCCAGGGTGAGCGAGACGGTGATCGGCAGCCGGTCCAGCAGGGTCGACCAGACCTGGTCGTTGGTGTGGTACGAGTACCCGAAGCAGGGGGCGGGGCACGGACCTTGGGCGAACTGGTTGCTGCCGAAGAAGAGGTTGTGCAGGAAGATCCCGTACTGCTCGGGCACCGACTTGTCGAGGCCGAGCACATGGTGGATGTTCGCGAGGCTGGCGGGGTTGCAGGTCTTGCCGCACATCAACAGCGCCGGGTCACGCGGCATCCCGAAGAACAGCAGAAACGTCACGATGCTCAACAGGAAGAGAATGACGACGGCACCGAGGAACCGGCGGAAGAGGAAGCGCAGCATGACAGGGGCAGCTCTCTGACGTCGACGGGTGGGGCGGTACCCGGTGCGCCGCCCTGTGGGGCCGCGCACCGGGTACCGGTCCGACGGTGGTTACTTGATGAAGAGACGACGGGGGTCGACGCCGCCGATCACGTCGTCGTAGACGAAGCCGCCGACCTTGGAACCGGCGATCTGGATCTGCTTGTAGTACGCGGTCGGGACCACGTTGACCACCTTGGTCAGGAGGTACTGGTCGAGCTTCTCCCACGCGGCCGCGGACTTGACCGGGTCGGTGATCTTGTTGATGCGGTCGATCTCGCTGTTCACGTGCTCGTCGTTGACCTGCGAGTAGTTCTGCGAGCCGTCGGCGATCAGGCGGCCGTCGTACAGCGGGGGCAGAACGGTCGAGGCGGACGGCCAGTCGGCACCCCACGCGGTGTGGAAGATGTCGTAGTTGTTGTCCAGCTTGCTGACCTGGTCGTAGTAGGTCTCGGCCGGGATCTCCTGGCGCTGGACGTCGAAGCCGGCCTTCTTCAGGCCCGCCGCCATCGCGGTGGAGTACTGCTGGCCCTCAGGGGTGTTGATGTAGCCGAAGGTCAGCTTCATGTTGAGCTTGCCGGCCTCTTCGAGCAGCTTCTTGGCCTTGGCCGGGTCGCCCGCGGGCTTCTTCTTCTTGCCGAACGGGTCGAAGTTCGGGTCGTAGCCGCTGACGGTCGGGCTGAGCAGACCGCCGGCCACCTCCATGGCGTCGGTGCCGCCGAAGGCGCGGACGAACGGCGTGACGGGCAGCGCGTACGCGATGGCCTCACGGACCTTGATGTCCTTGAGCTCCGGCTTGCTCATGTTGATGTTCATCTGGCCCACGTAGGGCTGGTAGCCGGAGATCGTGCGGGACTTCATCTTCGGGTCCTTGAGCACGTTCGACAGGTTGCCCGCGTCGACCTGGTTGCTCAGGCTGATGCCGGTCTGGTCGGCACCGCTGTCGGCCAGCAGGGCCTTGGTCGACTGCTCGAACTGCTGGTTGAACGTGAAGTCCCACTGGTCCACGTACTGGCTGCGGATCGGGTCCGACTTCGGGTCCCAGTTGGTGTTCTTGACGAGCACCATCGACTTGCCGGACTTGAACGACTGGATCTTGTAAGGACCGGTCGTCACCGGGCTCTTGTCGTACTTCTCCTTGGTGTCGCCCTTCTGCGACACGACGGAGTAGCCCGCCATGGCGAGCGCGTACGGCAGGTCAGGGTGCGGCGACTTGAACTTGAAGACGACGGTCTTGTCGTCCGGCGTCTCCAGGACGTTGGAGGCCAGGTGCTTGCCCTTGTAGGGGCCGTCCGGGAGCAGCTTGCGGTAGTCGGCGCCGGAGGCGTCGGCCAGCCACTGCTGGATGTAGGTCGGGCCCTGGTTGATGAAGGGCGCGAACAGCCGCTCGAAGGTCTGCCGGACGTCCTTGGACGTGATCGGCGTGCCGTTGTCGAACTTTATGCCGTCCTTGAGCGTGTACTTCCAGGTCTTGCCGCCGTCCGTGGTGGTACCGGAGTCGGTGGCGAGGTCGCCGACCACCTCGTGCTGCTTGCCGTCGGTGCTGGTCGCCTTGTAGCCGGTCAGGCCTCTGTGGATGAGCTGCGAGAGCGCCATCTCGTCGGAGACGTAGATCTGCCCGGGGTCGAGGTGGGCGAAGCTGTCGCGCTGCAGCACCTCCATCGTGCCGCCGCTCTTGGCGCCGGCCACCGCGGTCGCGGGTCCGGTCGAGTCCGCCGCGTCGCCGAACTTGATCGACGACTGCTGCCGCTTGGCGTTCTCCTGGTCCTTCTTGTTGTTGTCGCTCGCGTCGCTGCCGCCCTTGCTGCAACCGGTGAGCACGAGTGCCCCGGCCGCGAACACTGACAAAGCGGCGTATGCGTGGCGTCCGCCCCTACTCATCACTGAAGTTTCCACCCATCTGTGTGTCACCAGTGCAATCAGGAATTGCCGTGCGGTATCCGGGCGAGGACGCCCACAAACTGCCGGTCAGCGCGCCGACTTGGGGTCGAAGGCATCCCGGACCGAGTCCCCGAGCAGGTTGAACGCGACGACGAAGATGATCATCGAGACGCCGGGGAAGAACATGTAGGTGATGTCGTTCTGGAGCACGAGCTCGGTCGACGCCTTGGAGAACATCTGGCCCCAGTCGGGCGTCGGTTCGACGATCCCGACGCCGAGGAACGACAGACCGGCCTCGATCGTCACGAAGTTCGGCAGCAGGTAGGTGGACTGCACCAGCAGCGGGGTCACCACGTTGGGCAGGATCTCCCGGCGGATGATCCGCCACGGAGAGGCCCCGCTCACCTTCGCCGCTTCGATGAACTCCCGTTCTCGCAGGGCGAGTGTGGTGCCGCGCAGGATGCGCGCGAGGCTCATCCAGCCGAGCACCCACTGCACCACGATCAGCGCGACCACCCGGACATACGTCGGGGTCTCGTCCGTCGGGCTCACGAAGAGGGAGACCACGACGGGCATGCTGGCGATGAAGAACAGCTGGGAGGGGAAGGCGAGCAGGAAGTCGATCACGCGACCGATCGAGTAGTCGGTCTTGCCGCCGACGTAGCCCGCGGTCACGCCGAGCAGGATGCCGGTGATGACCACGGCGAGGGTGACGGCGATCGAGATCATCAGCGAGGTGCGGATGCCGTAGATCAACTTGGTGAACACGTCGTAGCCGTTGCCCGGTTCGAGACCGAACCAGAACTCGCCGCTGATCCCGCCGTTGGGCTGTATCGGCACGCCCGCGCTGTCGAACAGCTCGGGGCGCTCGTCCGCGTAGACGGTGTACGGGTTCTTGCCGTACGCCTTCGCGATCAGGGGCGCCGCGGCCGCGATCGCGAAGAAGATGAGCACGATGAAAGCCGAGATCACGCCGGTGCGGTCGCGCTTGAAGCGGATCCACATCAGCTGGCCGGGAGACCGGCCCTCGAGTTTCTCGGCCTCGGGCTGCGCCGGAGGCTGTGGGGAGCCGTCGACGACGACCGACGTACCGCCGCCGCCTTCAACGTCGAGAGGACTTGTCACAGTTCGCCCATTTCACAGGTGTGGGTGTGCCGAGCCGGCGACCGGCGCAGGGTGTGCGCGATCGCGGAACGGATCATGAAGAAGCGTGGGGGGAACCCCGAGGAGGCCGGGAAACCCGCAGCCGGACGCGCGTAGGCGTCGGCCCGCGTTAAACGGCCGCAAGCATCCTCAGACTGAACCGCCGTATGCGCGAGGGCAATTGACGACGACGGACGGCGTGGCCCACCTGGTGTTCGTGACACCGCGCATGGGGCTCCTCCTCATGACTCCACGTATTCACCGAACGGGAGGGGGCACACGTCTGTCCTCCGACACCCCTGACGGAGGGTCAGACACCCCCATGGTGCTCGCGAGTCGGTGCTGTCCCCACAGCACGAGACCCATTGACCCGAGCGCTACGCGGCTAACTATCTGCCATGAGCCATGCACCGACCACTGTCTTCAAATCTCAATTCGGTCACAGCTGACGCGTACATCTTCCAAAATATGGACAAACTGTTCGGCCGGAGAAGGCCACGAAACGGACGTGTTACATGGGTATCGGGCGGGGATCTCCGCAATACGGACACCGGTCGCCGAAAAATCGGTTGCAAAAAGCCCGGGCGACCCCAAGATGGGGGCACCCGGGCTCCGTTTGGCCGATAGTCGACCTTCGTCAGCCGTGCTTGGCGCGGCTCGCGGTGCGACCGCGCTCCTTCTGGTCGAGGACGACCTTGCGGATGCGAACGGACTCCGGGGTCACCTCGACGCACTCGTCGTCGCGGCAGAACTCCAGGGACTGCTCCAGGGAGAGCTTGCGCGGCGGCACGATCGCCTCGAACGAGTCGGCGGCGGCCGAGCGCATGTTGGTGAGCTTCTTCTCCTTGGTGATGTTCACGTCCATGTCGTCGGCGCGCGAGTTCTCGCCGACGATCATGCCCTCGTACACCTCGGTGCCGGGGTCGGTGAACAGCACGCCGCGCTCCTGGAGGTTCGTCATCGCGAACGCGGTGACGGCGCCGGCGCGGTCGGCGACCAGCGAGCCGTTGTTACGGGTCGTCAGCACACCGAACCACGGCTCGTGGCCCTCGTGGATGGAGTGGGCGATGCCCGTGCCGCGCGTACCGGTCAGGAACTCGGTACGGAAGCCGATGAGACCGCGGGACGGAACGACGAACTCCAGGCGGACCCAGCCCGAGCCGTGGTTGGACATGTTGTCCATCCGGCCCTTGCGGACGCCCATGAGCTGCGTGACCGCGCCCATGTGCTCCTCGGGCACGTCGATCGTCATGCGCTCGACAGGCTCGTACGTCTTGCCGTCGACCTGCTGGGTGACCACCTGCGGCTTGCCGATGGTCAGCTCGAAGCCCTCGCGGCGCATCTGCTCCACCAGGATGGCCAGCGCCAGCTCACCGCGGCCCTGCACCTCCCAGGCGTCGGGGCGCTCGGTGTCGAGCACGCGGAGCGAGACGTTGCCGATCAGCTCGCGGTCGAGGCGGTCCTTGACCTGACGGGCGGTGACCTTGCGGTCCTTGACCGCGGCCTTCGCGCTGGCGCCCTTGCCGGTGCCGCCGCGGCCGACCAGCGGCGAGGTGTTGGTCCCGATGGTCATCGAGATCGCCGGCTCGTCGACCGTGATCAGCGGCAGCGGGATCGGGTTCTCGGGGTCGGCGAGCGTCTCGCCGATCATGATGTCCGGGATACCGGCCACGGCGCAGATGTCACCGGGGCCCGCCATCTCGGCGGGCTTGCGGGTGAGCGCCTCGGTCATCAGCAGCTCGGTGATGCGCACGTTGGACATCGTGCCGTCGCGCTTGATCCACGTGACGGTCTGGCCCTTGCGCAGCTCGCCCTGCTCGACGCGGAGCAGCGCGATACGGCCGAGGAAGTTGTCGGCGTCCAGGTTGGTGACGTGCGCCTGGAGCGGGGCGGCCTCGTCGAACTCGGGGGCCGGGACGTGCGACAGGATCGTGGTGAAGAAGGGCTCCAGGCTGTCGCTGTCCTGCGGGACGGTGCCGTCCTCGGGCTTGGTCAGCGAGGCCACGCCGTCACGCGCACACGCGTAGACGATGGGGAACTCGATCTGCTCCTCGTCCGCGTCCAGGTCCAGGAAGAGGTCGTAGGTCTCGTTGACGACCTCGTCGATCCGGGAGTCCGGGCGGTCCGTCTTGTTGATGCACAGGATGACCGGCAGGCGCTGCTGGAGCGCCTTGCGCAGCACGAAGCGGGTCTGGGGCAGCGGGCCCTCGGAGGCGTCCACGAGCAGCACCACCGCGTCCACCATCGACAGACCGCGCTCGACCTCGCCGCCGAAGTCGGCGTGGCCCGGGGTGTCGATGATGTTGATGGTGATGACATCGCTGCCACCCTTCGGGTGGTACTTGACGGCCGTGTTCTTGGCCAGGATCGTGATGCCCTTCTCACGCTCCAGGTCGTTCGAGTCCATCATGCGGTCGTCGAGCGACTCGGCGGCATGCGCGGCGAAGGCACCGGCCTGCTTGAGCATGGCGTCGACCAAGGTGGTCTTGCCATGGTCGACGTGGGCGACGATGGCTACGTTGCGGATGTCGTGGCGCGTGGCCATGGTGTGGCGTACTCCCGGAGTGTGAGGAAGGCCTACGCGTACATCTGTGTTACGCGGACCCTGCCGGGCTGGACACGCCACGGCCTCACCCCATCCTACGGGCCCCAGCCAGGGGTGGCCTCCGCGGGCCGCTCCGCGGGCTCGGCGGACCCTGCTCTGCGCCCTCCGTCCCACCGGGCGCGGGCAGGGGGCCGCGGTGCGCTCGTCAGGCACGGAACAGGGCGGGAACCCCGCGCCGGCTGTCTCCTCGGGCACCCTGCCGAAGTCGCGAAAGTGACCGGCTCCATGAGCGCCGCGTCTCCCGCCCTCTCCCCCCGTACGACGGCCGCCGCCCCGCTGGGTTGCGGGGCGGCGGCCGTGTTCGCGCTCGTCGGACGCGTGCCGGCTAGTCCTTCGACGCGCTCGCCGAAGGCGTCTTCGCGCCCTTCTTCAAGAAGCCCATGTCCTCGTAGACCGGCGTCTGGAAGCCGAAGGCGCCGGCGTTCACCAGATCCTTCCTGGTGGCCGTCAGCTGGGGCCGCTGGTAGAGCGGGATGGATCCGGCGGCGGCCCAGATGCGGGAGTCGGCCTTGCGGAGCAGGTCGGTGCTCTCGTCGCCGTCCAGGGTGCCGACGGCCTGGTCGAAGAGCTGGTCGACCTGGTCGGTGCCGACGCGGGTGTAGTTCTGCTCGACGTTGAGGGAGCCGTCCGCGGCCGGCACCGGCTTGGCGTAGACGGGCCGGGCGTCGGTGGCGGGGAAGGCGGAGGCGGGCCAGGAGTACAGCGCGAGGTCGTACTGGCCGGACGCGATGTGGTCCTTGAAGTAGCTGTCGTCGGAGACCCTGGTGATCTCGGTCCGGATGCCGACCCAGTCCAGCATCCCGCTGATCCGGTCCGCGACCGTGCGCAGGGTGGCCGAGCCGGCCCCCGACGGGAGCACGAAGCGGAGCGTGAGCGGCTTGCCGTTCTTGACCAGCGGCGCCGCCGCGGCACCCGGCGCGGGGGTGCCCTTGGGCGCGTACGCCCCGGGTGCGCCACCCTGCTTCAGCTGCTTGTCGGCGTACTGCTTGCCGTCGGCGAGGTGCGTGCCGCCCTGCTCCCCGCTGCTCTTCTTCTCGTGCTTGCCCTGATGGTCCTTGGGGTCCGTCCTGCGCTCCCACTCGGGCTCCTGGAGCGCTTTGTCGTCCTCACCGACGATGTACGTCCCCTCGTCGCCGCCCGCGGACTCGTCGTCGGCCTTCTTCCCCTTCTTCTTCTCCTTCTCCTCCTTGACCGGCCCGCCGGACACCCACCCGGCGTCCGCGAGCAGCGCCTGCGCCTCGCCCGTGTCCTGCCCGCCGAGCGCACCGCTGTTGTCTGCGTAGGCGGCCTGTCCGGAGAGCGCGAGGTGACTGCCGACGGGTACGGCCGGCAGCCCCAGCGGCCCGAGGACGACCTTGGCGAGCGCCTCCCGGTCCAGGGCACGGGCCACGGCCCGGCGCACCCGCTCGTCGGCGAGCGGCCCCTCCGAACCATTGAGGGCGAGCTGAGTGAAGGCGGGCTCCAGCGACTTGCGCACCTCGAACCCGCGCAGCGCCTCCTGCTGCCTCGCGTACCTGGCGCCCTTCCTGCCCTGCTTCTTGAGGTCACGCAGCGACTTCGCGGCGGCACGGCCGGAGCCGGGCTGCGCCATCGGCGAGGCCCCCCGCAACGGCGTGCCCGTCCCGCCGGTCCGCCCGGCCAGGGTGATCCGGTCGGCCGCCGAGGGGTCGATCTCGGCCAGGTCGATCTTCCCGTCGGCCAGCGCGGCGGCCCGCTCGTCCCGCGGCACGGCCTTCAGGACGATCTCGGAGAGCTTGGCCGGGTGACCCCACCAGCGCGGGTTGCGGGCGAGGGTGACCTGGTCGTCCTTGCGGTCGACCTTCTTGACGGCGAAGGGCCCGGCCGTGACCTTGAGCTTCCGCCGGGCCCCGTCGTTGAACGAATCCGGGGTGCCCATGACGCCCTTGGGGTACAGCGGCGAGAACAGCGACTTCCAGTCCGCGTACGCCCGCCCGAAGGTGACCCGGACCTCCAGGTCGTTCGCCCCGCGCTCGATCTTCTCGATGCGGTCGTACCCGGCGTTGCGCGCGGTCCAGTAGGCGCTGTCCTTGCCGGACAGGGCCCGCCACTGGGCGGCGAAGTCGGCGGCCCCGATCTCCCGGCCGTCGCTCCACACCGCCTGCTGGTTCAGCTTGTACAGCACGACCTGCTTGGGCTCGGTCTCGACGACCTTGGCGGACTCCAGGTAGTCGCCGTCGACCTGCGGACGCCCGTCCGCGTCCAGCCGGTACATCGTCGGCAGGGTGGCCTGGGCGATCCGCCCGCTGACCGCGTCGGCGTCCGACTGGAACGTGTTCAGCGTCTCCGGCACGTCGTCCACGGCCCACCGCAGCGTGCCGCCGTCGGCGACCAGCTCGCGGCCCGCCGGCGCGATCTCCTGCCCGGCGAGCGGCCTGCCCGCCGAATCCTCGGAACTGCACCCGGCAACTGCCGGCACCGCGAGCACGCCCGCGGTCAGGAAGGCGACCGAGCGCATGACCGCGCGCAGTCCGACGCCGTCGTGGGCCATCTCGTCTACCTCCGGGGGTGGGCCGCCGGTAATGATCACGTTTGGCGGTATATGGAGCTGATCAGATCTATGCGGCCACTGAAGAGGAAAGGGTTCAGCAGGGGAGGGCGACACGGCGGGAGGCCCCCTGAAGCCCACCCATGCGGCGCAACGGACACCTCTCGCCCCACCCTTCTCAGCTCGTGCCGAGACCTCTCAGCCCACCTCTTTCAGCCCGTCCGGCGCTTGAGGACAAGGCCCCCGGGCCGAAGGGGGGTCTGGGGGCACAGCCCCCAGGGCCGCGCACCCCCACGCACCCCCAGACACCAACGCACCGAAGGCAATACGTGCACACCGCTTCCCACCGGCAGGTGTGACGCGCAACACTCGCAGGCGCATGAACGTTGCCGTCCAGGGCACAGCCGCCCACGGAAGTGAGGAAACGTCATGTCCGTGCACGACGAACTGACGCATGCCCAGCGCAGTCTCGACGAGCTCTTCCGGGCGGTGGGCCGACTGGAGAAACAGCTCGGCACCGCAGGCCTGGAGATGCGCCGCGTCCGCGCCGACGCCAACCACCTGCGGGAGAGCGTCGCGCTGCTGCGCGACGCGGCCTCCGCCCCGACCGCGCCCAAACGCCCCGATCTCCTCCCCATGTCCGACACCCCGTACGACAACAGCCTGTGGACGGACTCGGACGACGAGGGACTCGGCGCCCGCGACCGCCACGCCCCCTGAACCCGACCGGAGTCATGAGTTGGCCACTGGTACGGAACCCCATCCGAACAGCGGCGGCGTACACACCGGTACGCGCGCCGCCATCGACGCGAACCACCTGCGCACCGACCGGTGGTGGCTGGCCCCCGCCGTCACCGCCGCGGGACTGCTGGCGTTCATCGTGTACTCGACGTGGCGGGCCTTCGCCGACACGAACTACTACTCGGCGCCGTACGTCTCGCCGTTCTACTCGCCCTGTCTGGCCGACCGCTGCGCGACCATGCACAGCGGCCCCAACGCGGATCTCTTCGGCAGCTGGTGGGGCATCTCCCCCGCGATCATCATCCTGATCTTCCCGCTGGGCTTCCGGCTGACCTGCTACTACTACCGCAAGGCCTACTACCGGGGCTTCTGGGCGTCCCCGCCGGCCTGCGCGGTGGCCGAGCCGCACAAGAAGTACTCGGGCGAGACCCGCTTCCCGCTGATCCTGCAGAACGTCCACCGGTACTTCTTCTACGCGGCGCTGCTGGTCGCGGGCACGCTGACGTACGACACCGTGCTGACCTTCCGGGACGAGAACCACCACTGGGGCCACATGGGCCTTGGCACGCTGGTCTTCCTGGCCAACATCGTGCTGATCTGGGCGTACACCCTGTCCTGCCACTCCTGCCGGCACATCGTCGGCGGCAAGCTCAAGCACTTCTCCAAGCATCCCGTGCGCTACAAGGCGTGGAAGTTCGTGGGGAAGCTGAACAACCGTCATATGCAGCTCGCCTGGGCGTCGTTGATCAGCGTGGCGCTCGCCGACTTCTACGTGTACCTGGTCGCCTCCGGCGCTTTCGATGATCCGAGGTTCTTCTGATGTCCGTGGTCGACCGACAGGATTGGGACGTCGTCGTGGTCGGCGCCGGTGGCGCGGGCCTGCGGGCCGCCATCGAGGCGCGCGAGCGCGGCGCCCGTACGGCCGTGATCTGCAAGTCGCTGTTCGGCAAGGCGCACACGGTGATGGCCGAGGGCGGCATCGCGGCGGCGATGGGCAACGTCAACTCCGGTGACAACTGGGAGGTCCACTTCCGCGACACCATGCGCGGCGGCAAGTTCCTCAACCAGTGGCGGATGGCGGAGCTGCACGCCAACGAAGCCCCGGACCGCGTATGGGAGTTGGAGACCTGGGGCGCGCTCTTCGACCGCACCAAGGACGGCCGCATCTCCCAGCGCAACTTCGGCGGTCACGAGTACCCGCGCCTCGCGCACGTCGGCGACCGCACCGGCCTGGAGCTGATCCGCACCCTCCAGCAGAAGATCGTCTCCCTGCAGCAGGAGGACTTCCGCGAGACGGGTGACTACGAGTCCCGCCTGAAGGTCTTTCAGGAGTGCACGGTCACACGGGTGTTGAAGGACGGCGACAAGGTCTCGGGCGTCTTCGGCTACGAGCGTGAGTCCGGCCGTTTCTTCGTCCTGGAAGCGCCCGCCGTGGTGATCGCGACCGGTGGCATCGGCAAGTCGTTCAAGGTGACGTCGAACTCGTGGGAGTACACGGGCGACGGCCACGCGCTGGCGCTGCTGGCCGGGGCGCCGCTGCTGAACATGGAGTTCGTGCAGTTCCACCCGACGGGCATGGTCTGGCCGCCGTCCGTCAAGGGCATCCTGGTCACCGAGTCGGTCCGCGGTGACGGCGGGGTGCTGCGCAACTCCGAGGGCAAGCGGTTCATGTTCGACTACATCCCCGACGTCTTCAAGGAGAAGTACGCCCAGTCGGAGGAGGAGGGCGACCGCTGGTACGAGGACCCGGACCACAACCGGCGCCCACCGGAGCTGCTCCCGCGTGACGAGGTCGCCCGGGCCATCAACTCCGAGGTGAAGGCGGGCCGCGGCTCCCCGCACGGCGGTGTCTTCCTCGACGTGTCCACCCGGATGCCGGCCGAGGTCATCCGGCGCCGACTGCCGTCCATGTACCACCAGTTCAAGGAGCTGGCGGACGTCGACATCACGGCGGAGGCGATGGAGGTCGGGCCCACCTGCCACTACGTGATGGGCGGTATCGCGGTCGAGTCCGACACGGCCGCCGCACGCGGGGTGCCGGGGCTGTTCGCGGCCGGCGAGGTGGCCGGCGGCATGCACGGTTCCAACCGCCTGGGCGGCAACTCCCTCTCCGACCTGCTGGTGTTCGGGCGCCGGGCGGGCTGGCACGCGGCCGAGTACGCGGCGGGCCTGACCGACACCCGGCCACCGGTCGACGAGGACCAGATCGACACGGCGGCGGCGGAAGCCCTGCGCCCCTTCTCCGCCGAAGGCCCCGCCCCGGGCGCGGACGACGGACGCCCGCCGGAGAACCCGTACACCCTCCACCAGGAGCTCCAGCAGGCCATGAACGACCTCGTCGGCATCATCCGCCGCGAGGGCGAGATGGAGCGAGCACTGGAGAAACTGGCGGATCTTCGGGTACGGGCCCGTCGGGCCGGCGTCGAGGGGCACCGGCAGTTCAACCCCGGCTGGCACCTCTCCCTGGACCTGCGCAACATGCTGCTGGTCAGCGAGTGCGTGGCCCGGGCCGCACTGGAGCGCACGGAGTCGCGCGGCGGCCACACCCGCGAGGACCACCCGGCGATGGACCGCAAGTGGCGCAACGTCAATCTCCTGTGCGCACTCACCGACCCCACGGGCGGCCTGCTCGCGACGGACCCCGTCAGCGGCCAGATCACCCTCACCCGCGAGATCACCGAACCCATCCGCGCCGACCTGCTCGCTCTCTTCGAGAAGGAAGAGCTGGTCAAGTACCTCGCCGAAGAGGAGCTGTACGAGTGAGCAGCTATGAGGCCGCCTTCAAGGTGTGGCGGGGTGACATCAAGGGCGGGGGCCTGGAGGACTTCAAGATCGAGGTCAACGACGGTGAGGTGGTGCTGGACATCATCCACCGCATCCAGGCGACCCAGGCCCCCGACCTCGCCGTGCGCTGGAACTGCAAGGCGGGCAAGTGCGGTTCGTGCTCCGCGGAGATCAACGGGCGTCCGCGGCTGATGTGCATGACCCGGATGTCGGTCTTCACGCGGGACGAGACGATCACGGTGACGCCCCTGCGCGCCTTCCCGGTCATCCGCGACCTGGTCACGGACGTCGGCTTCAACTACCAGAAGGCCAGGGAGGTTCCGTCCTTCGTACCGCCCGCCGACCTCGGTCCCGGCGAGTACCGCATGTTCCAGGAGGACGTGGACCGCTCGCAGGAGTTCCGCAAGTGCATCGAGTGCTTCCTGTGCCAGGACACCTGCCATGTGGTCCGCGACCACGAGGAGAACAAAACAGCCTTCGCCGGCCCGCGCTTCCTGATGCGGGTCGCGGAACTGGACATGCACCCCCTGGACGCGGCCGAGTCCACCGGCCTGGACCGCAAGGCCACCGCCCAGGAGGAACACGGCCTCGGCTACTGCAACATCACCAAGTGCTGCAGCGAGGTGTGCCCCGAGGGCATCCACATCACGGACAACGCGCTGATCCCCTTGAAGGAAAGGGCGGTTGACCGCAAGTACGACCCACTGGTGTGGCTGGGCTCGAAGATCAGGAGGCGGCCGACAGAAGGCTGAGCGCCTGCCCGAGGTTGTACTGCGCGATGCCCCGCATGAACTCCGCGTCCGGGAAGTCGCCGTCGAGCAGCCGGAGCGGACCCGCGACCAGGGAGAGGTGCATGGCGAGGCGGTAGAGCCGGAGCCGGTCCTCGTCCAGGTCGGGGGTGCGCAGCACGTCGTAGTGCGGGCCGAAGCGGAGCCGCAGGAAGACGTGCTCCCACTCCAGGTCGAAGTACATCAGGCCCTCGATGTCGATCAGGGCCGGGTGCCCGTCGGCGGTCACCAGGACGTGGTCCGGGCCGAGTTCGCCGTGGATGAGGGTGTGGCGGTCACGGGGACGGACGGCGGCGGCCAGCTTCCGTACGGCGTCGGCCAGTTGATCGCGGACGGCGGCCGCCCTCGGCTCCCGTACGGCGATCTCCGCGATGTCGCGCAGGGCACCGTCCGTGACCCGCCCCTCGCACGAACTCCCGGACGGCACACCGCCGTTGTCGACCAGGGCGACCTTGCCGAAGGTCGGGCCCTGCCGGGCGTGCAGGGTGGTGAGCAGTTCGGCGAGCCGCTCCAACGTCTCGGCCGCCGCGCGGGGTTCGTCGCGCAGCGCCTCCTCCAGGCTGCCGCCGCGCACGTCCTCGACGATCGCCGCGTCGGCCGGGAGGTGGGTGTGCGTGGCGTCGGCGTGCAGGAGGGCGGGGGTGCGGACGCCGGCTGCCGCGAGGCGGTCGTGCGCCGCGGTGAACAGGCCGAGGCCGGTGCCGTGGGAGAAGGGATCGCGCGGGTCGGGGGGCGCGGCGTCCCAGTAGTCCTCGTCGGGCGACCAGACGTAGGCGACGGCCGTGGAGTCGTCGTCGAGGGTGAGCCGGTAGACGCCCTTCTTGGAACCGCCGCGCAGGCGGGTGACCGCGGTGAGGGTGCGGTTGCCGTCGAGGGCGGCGCGGGTGAGGGGGGCGAGGTCGGCGCGGGTGAGGGGGGTGCGGGGTTGCTGCGCGGGCTGTGGGTTCGGGCGGCTCACGACGTGTGTACCCAGTCCTTCCGGTAGGCCGTCCAGTCATCCTCCGTGGCGGCGAAGTCGACGTACAGGGCGACGCCGAAGCGGGCGCGGTCCGCGTCCGTGCGGGACAGGCCCAGGCGGACGCCCCGGACGGCGGCGGGGACCGTCTCGGCGGCGGCGCGGTGGCCGAACTTGTTCTCGTGGAAGAACGGCAGGCCCATCAGCAGGTCGGTGGAGGCCGGGGTCACTTCGAGGGCGAGCGAGGTCTGCTGGGCGACGTAACCGCCGTACAGGCTCTCCAACGGCTGCGAGGTGTCGTACGACATCACCGCGATCTGGTCGACCCGGCGCGCGACCTGCCCGAAGTACGCCTGCGACCACCACTTGGGGTGTCCGGTGAGGGCGCCGGCGACGGAGTTCAGCGCCGGGAGCGGGTCGATCTGGTGGGCGGCGACGGAGAGCGGGACGCCGGCCGCGGCGGTGACCCGGTGCAGGGCGTCGAGCAGGGCGAGGTAGTCGCGGTCACCGGAGTGCAGGGGTTCCAGGTCGAAGTGGGCGCCGTCGAAACCGGCGGCCAGGATCTGCCGGGTGGACGTGACGACGGCCGCACGGGTCGCCGCGCGGCCGAGACGGAGACCGTCGGGGGACTCGGTGGCCAGCTTGTCGCCGAGCCAGGCCTGGACGCGGACGCCGGGGGCGGCGGCATGCATGGCCCTGATCAGCCAACGCGCCTTGGGGTAGGCCGAGTTGGAGAGCGTGCCGTCGTGCTCCAGGGGGCCGGCGTGGACGTACAGGTCTCGGATGCCCGTGGTTTCGAGGCGGCGGGCGAGGGCGGTGACATCCGCGTCCGTCTTCCGGCCGTCGACCCAGGCGTGGCCCAGCCAGATCGCGTCGCGGTTCCGGGTGTACGTACCGGGGGCCGGGTCGCCGGTGTAGTTGAGGCGGAGGGCGGTCGCGGCGGCGAGGACGGGGAGGAGGAGGGCCACGAGCAGGGCGAGGGCGACGAGTCTCAGACGGCGACGCCACGGCCTGCCCGGCCGTTCTGGCCGTTCCGGCGCCGCAGCCCCCTCGACTTCCTCCGCTCCGGCGTCCCCGACCGTCTCCTCCTTCTGTTCCCGCTCCTGCTCCTGCACGTCGTCCCCCTCGGTCATCGCCCTCGCCCTCCCCCTCCCCGGCCCCCACCCTTGCCCCACCCCGGTCGCGCGCCCGCATTCCTGCTCATACGCTCCGAAATGTGACGTCATCCATGATTCGGGGTCGGCCGCGGCGGGCCGGTCGGGCCCACATATCCGTGCGGGTGGTGCACACCTTGGTGGGCGGGCTGGCCGGGGTGGTGTGGCTGGTGCTGCCGGGGATGACGATCAACGCCGCCGTCCCGGTTCCGGTGGCCCGCCAGGCCCCCGGCACGGAGACCGCGACCGTGGCCGACGCGGCGGAGGAGGACGAGAAGGCCACCGTCGACCTGGTGCTGCCGCTCGTCGCCGTGGGAGCCGCGGCCGTGCTCGCCGGGTACGGATACGTACGGCGCACCCGCCGGGCGAAGAACCGAACCACCCCCGGACGAATATCCACCCTCCCCTCCCCCACCGCGCCCCCGCTCCCCGAACTCGACGAACGCGCACGGGCGTTGCTCACCGAGGCCGACGACTGGGTGCGCACCAGCCGCGAGGAACTCGGCTTCGCGACGGCACGCTTCGCAACAGCGGCCGTCGAACCCTCCGCGAAGGTCCTGGCGGACGCCGAGGCAGAGCTCTCGGCCGCGTTCCGGATGCGCCAGCAGTACGACGACGGCGTCCCGGAGGACGAGACGGCCCGGCGCCACGCGCTCGCGGGCATCGTCGGACGGTGCCAGGAGGCGGGGCGGGTACTGGACTCCGAGGCCCCTGCGTTCGACCGGCTGCGGGGACTGGAGCGGAGCGTGGGCGAGGCGCTGGAGATCGCGGAGACCCGGTTCCGGGAACTGGCCGGGCGCACCGGCACGGCCGAGACGACACTCACCGAGCTGCGCGATCGGTACGGCCCGGCAGCGATCGACTGCGTCACGGGCTACGTGGAACACGCCAAGGACCGCCTCGTCTTCACCACCTCCCGCCTCAACGAGTCCCGCCAGACGGCCGACCGCGGCGAGAGCCGACGAGCCATCCGCCACCTGCGCGAGGCCGAGGGCGCGGTCACCCAGGCGGCCGAGTTCGTCACCGCCGTCGACCACCTGGCCACCGACCTGTCGACGGCCGCGAACCTGCTCCCGACGGCGCTGACGGGCGCGGAGGCGGAACTGGCGGAGGCGCGGGTCGCTGAGCGGGCAGCGGGGGGCCAGGAACGTCCGCGGAAGCCCCTGCCCCCCGCCGACCTCCATGCCCGTCTCGCCCAGGCCGACCTCGTCCTGGCCGCCGTACGGGAAGAGCTGACCGGTGGGCCGTACGACTCGCTCGACGCCCTGCGCAGGGTCGTGCGGGCGGTGTTGCCGGTCGCCGGGGGGCGGGCCGGGGTGCTGGCGGTGGCCGCGTCGCTCGTGGCGGAGTCGAGCCTGCGGGGCGCGGACGGTTTCGTCGCGACGCACCGGGGTGTCGTCGGCGCCACCGCGCGGACCCGGCTCGCGGAGGCGGTGCGGCTGCTCGGCGCGGAGCCGGCCGACCCGCTCGCCGCCGACGCCCTGGCCGGCGAGGCCCGTGCGCTCGCGGAGCGGGACGTGCGGGTGCACGGCAATCCGGTCGCGGGCGCGGCCGAGCACGCGAGCGGGCTCGCGGGGGCAGTCCTCGGCGAAGTCCTGCTGAGCGAGGGCATTCCGCCCAGCTTCGGCGGGCCGCGTACCAGGGGTCGGCACGACGGCGACGACCCCTCCTGAGCCCGTCTCTCTTGCCCGTCCGGCTCGACCTGCCCGGTCCTGCTCGTCCTGCCCGTCAGAACAGGCTCAGCAACGCCTCCGCCGGATCCGTGAGCCCCGTCTCCCCGTCCGGCAGCGGCAGTTCGAACCACACCGTCTTGCCGCGAGGCGTCCGGCGCGAACCCCACGCCGCGCTCAGCAGACCCACCAGCTGAAGACCACGCCCGCCCTCGTCCGTGTCGCGGGCGCGGCGGCGGCGGGGTTGGACCAGGCCGGAGTCCCAGACCTCGCAGACGAGGGTGCGGTCGAGGAGGAGGCGGAGTCTGATGTCGCCCTCGCCGTAGCGCAGGGCGTTGGTGACCAGCTCGCTGACGAGCAGTTCGGTCGTGTCGACCAGGGGCTCCAGGTCCCAGGAGAGCAGCTGTCCGCGGGCGTACTCGCGGGCCTTGCCGACGCTGCGGGGCTCGCGCGGGAGCGTCCAGTCGCCGACCGAGTCGGCGGGCAGGCCCTGGACGCGGGCCATGAGGAGGGCGATGTCGTCCTCGCCGTGGTGGCTGTCGAGGGTGTTGAGGACGTGGTCGCAGACGTCCTCCAGCGGGAGGGTGGGGTCCGTGAGCGCGCCGACGAAGGCCTGGAGGCCCTCGTCGAGGGGGTGGTCGCGGGACTCGACCAGTCCATCCGTGTAGAGCGCCAGCAGCGCGCCCTCGGGCAGCTCGACCTCCACCTCCTCGAACGGCTCCCCGCCGACCCCGAGCGGCATGCCCGGCGGCACGTCGAGCATCAGCGCGTCCTCGCCGGGTTCGACCAGGACGGGCGGCAGATGGCCCGCGTTGGCGAAGGTGCAGCGGCGGGTGACGGAGTCGTAGACGGCGTAGACGCAGGTCGCCAGGTACACCTCGGAGAGGTCGGCCTCGCGGGGGCGGCGCGCGGCGCGGGTGGCCTGCTGGACGCCGCCGGGGGCGCCGAGGCCGCGGGCGATCTCGTCCAACGCGCTGAGCACCTCGGCCGGTTCGAGGTCCAGCAGGGCCAGCGTGCGGACGGCGGAGCGGAGTTCACCCATCGCCACCGCCGCGCGCAGCCCGCGGCCCATGACGTCGCCGACCACCAACGCCGTGCGGTGACCGGGCAGTTCGATGACGTCGAACCAGTCGCCGCCGACCTCGCTGGGCCGGTCGGCGTAGGAGTTGCCCGGCAGATAGCGACACGCGATGTCCAGACCGGACGCCACCGGGTCGCCGGGCGGCAGCAACGACCGTTGCAGCATCAGCGCGCGCTCGTGCTCACGCCGGTACAGCCGGGCGTTGTCGATACAGACCGCGGCCCGCGCCGCCAGCTCGACGGCGAGATCCCGGTCCCGGTCCCCGAACGGCTCGCTCCCCTTGGTCCGGGCGAACTGCGCGAGTCCTACGACGGTGTCGTGGGCGACCATCGGCACGGCCAGCGTGGACTGGACGAGGCCGCCCTCCTCGGGCGGGATGCTCTGCGTGCGCGCGGTGCGCAGGGCGTCCGCGCACAGCGAGTTGAACGAGAAGTGGTGCACGGCGCCGACCGCGACGGGATCGCCGGAGCCGGGCAGCGGCGCGTCCGAGACGGCGCTGGCGAAGGCGACCCGGCGCAGCTCGGCACTGCCGTCGGCGAGGCCGGGCGGGGTCTCGTCGCCGGCCAGCAGGCCCTGGTAGAGGTCGACGGTGGCGAGGTCGCAGAAGCCGGGGACGACGACGTCGAGGAGTTCGCGGGCCGTGGTCTCCAGGTCGAGGGAGTTGCCGATGCGGGCGCCGGCCTCGTTCAGAAGGGCGAGATTGCGCCGTGCGGCGGCCGCTTCCCGGGCGGCGGCGCGACGGGCGGTGATGTCGGTTCCGAGCCAGGCGATGCCGATGGGGCGGCCGCTGCCGCTGTGCACGCGGTAGAGGTTGATGGACCAGTGCCGACGTTCGTCGGAGCCCGGCAGGAAGCCGGTGACGTGCATGTCCGTGATGGAGTCGCCGGTCTCCAGGACGCGGCGCAGGGTCGCGGCGACGCGCTCGGCCTCGGGGCGCGGCAGATAGTCGGTCACGCCCTTGCCGCGGTGGTCGTCGGGTGTGCCGCCGAAGAGGGAGGCGAACCGCATGTTGGCGCGGCGGACCCGCAGGTCGGGGTCGATCAGCAGAAACCCGAACGGAGATTGACCGAAAATCGACTGCGAGGCGGCGAGGTCGGTCTCGATGCTGCGCAGGGTGCGCACGTCCACGACGATGCAGACGGCGGCCTTCTCGCCTTCCTCGGTCCGGGTCGGCATGACGTAGACCTCGGCGAGGCCCTCGCGTCCGCCCTCGCCGTCGGCGCCCGGCGGCACCCGGAACGGGACCACTCCGGTCCACTCGCGCCCGTCGAGGATCTCGGCCATCTTCCGCTGGCCCTGCTCGCGCAGGTCGGAGTCGATGAACGCCTCGATGGGGTCCATGCCCACGGCGTGCTCGGCGGGAATCCCGAAGAGCTGCTCGGCGCGCAGGCTCCACTGGTCGACCAGCCCGTCGGGGCCGATGGAGAAGGACGCGACCTTGATGTAGTCGTAGATCGAGCCGGGCGGGCTGCTCTGCCAGATGGCGTCGCCGGGCGGCGCCTCGTCGGAGCCGAACCCGATGTCGCGCCGGCCCGCGCCGAAGAAGGACCCGGAGGAGGACAGCGCCGAGCCACCCGTGGCCCCACGCGTCACGTCGGCCGCGGCATCACCCGCGGCCTCCGTCCTCGCGCCGTCCGACGGGTCCTCGGACTCCGTGGCCTTCGCTGGTATCTCGCTCACGCGAACCGTCCCCTCCAGCTCACCGCGTCCGGCACCGGTCACCGGGGGCGGCTGCCCGCAGTATCCAGCACTACGGCGCCGCACAACACGGTGTTCACGATCACAGCACGGTCCCGACGGTTTTCGGTCCGGACCGTGACAACACTTCCAGTCTTCTAACCAGCCCACACGTCGTCGAATCACGCTCGACGACAACTGCCACTGGCCTGAACCAGCCACTGGACAGCGCGAAGGCCCGCGTACAGGGTCCCGCTGGACGGTTCCGGCCCGTGCGTACAGGGCCGACGCGCGCGATCCGCAGGGAAACACGGTCCCGGAGCGGTGCGCGGTTCACCCGGGCACCGCCAGTTCGAACCACACCGTCTTGCCCGCCTCGCCGGGGCGGGTGCCCCAGCGACGCGAGGAGAGGGCTACCAGCTGCAGACCCCGGCCGCTCTCGTCCTCGGCGCGGGCCACGCGCTCGCGGGGCGGGTCCGGGAGCGGGTCGGAGACCTCCACGAGGAGTACGTCGCCGAGCCGCTCGGGACGGACCAGGCGGACGCCGATGGGGCCGGTGGCGTGCCGCAGGGAGTTGGTCACCAGCTCGCTGACCAGCAGCGCGGCGAGGTCACCCAGGGCGTCGAGGTCCCATTCGTGCAGCTGACGGCGGACAGCGGCACGGGCACTGCGGACGGCGCCCGGCTCCGCGGGAAAGCTCCACTCGGCACCCTCGCCTTCGGTGTCGCTCACGCCGATCACTTCCCAGGCCGACAAGACCACCCATGTCCGGTTTCGTGGGGTTAATGGGCACATACCCGATATTCGACGCCCGGTACCGCGCGCAGCGGCGCACTGTGGCACGAACGGCGTAGGGGGCGCCCCGACCCGCGCCCCGGTATCGGCGCGCGCCCGCCTCTCACCCCACCCTCTTCCCCCACTACTCGGACGCGTACCCCGTCACGAGCCGGGCAGCCACTTCCCGGACGGCGGGCACGTCGGGGTCGAGCCAGTCCACGTCCCAGAGCTCGCCGGGGCTCAGCCAGCGCAGCTCGTCGTGATCTTCGAGGGGCTTCGGGCCGGCGGAGCCGGGGAGCAGGCGGGCGGTCCACACCTGGAGGGCGTACGGCGGGCGCAGGGGCCACTGTCCGGGGACGCGCTCGACGGGTTCGGCGTCCACGCCGAGTTCCTCGCGCAGCTCGCGCACCAGGGCCGCCTCGGGCGCCTCGCCCTCCTCGACCTTGCCGCCGGGAAGCTCCCAGCGTCCGGCGAGTTCGGGGGGCGCGCTGCGGCGCGCGGCGAGCAGGCGACCGCCGTCGAGCAGGGCGGCCCCCACCACGATCCGTTCCGTCATGCGCGGGAGCCTACGGGAGCCCGGAGGCCGGGACTGCCCGGGAGATCGGCCCGGTGATGGGCCTCAGTTGGCGGTGCTGGTGCCGCTCTGTCCGTTCTGGCCGACCTGCTCGACCCAGTAGAGCTGCTTGTGGCCGCGGTCGTCGAGGCTGTCCGCGATCTTCTGGGCCTCGGCCCGGGTCGCGTACCTGCCGACGCGGTAGCGATTGCCGTTGTCGTCCTGCCGTATGACGAGCCAAGGAAGAGTGATCGTGCCGTCGTTCATCAAGCCCCACCCCTCCTTCCCACCCCAGCAGCTCCGCCGCCCGCCCGCGGCTCGTGCCGTGCCCCGCCCGCTAAGGAAACCGCAATCTGCATATGCCCGAGCCTACGCCTAACCTTCACGCAGCGAATACGGCTTTTCACAAAGAGGTACGCAACCGGCCAGAGCGAAGGGGGCGCGCGACACCGTACGCGCCGCCCACAGCCGCTGACGCATCCGGTCAGCGGCATATCGGGCGGCCGTGATCGACCTGCGAGAACGACCGGATTCCACCGGCGGCCACCGGGGTCGCACCGGCGCGCGAAGGGGGTACGGGCCGGGCCCGCGGGGGCGGGCCCCGCAAGGGTGTGCGCTACTTCACCGGCAGGTGGTACGCGATCCGGTAGCGATCGGCCGGGACCACCACGTCCGCGGTCTCGACGGGGCGGCCCGAGGCGTAGAACGTGCGCTGGATGACCAGGACGACATGTCCGGGCACGCCCCCCAGGGTGTGCAGCTCCTCGGCGAGGCCGGGGCGGGCGCCGACCTCCTCGGTGACGTTGTCCACGATCACGTCGATCGCCGCCATGCGCTCGACGACACCCATGCCGCCGAGCGGGCCCTCCTCGGGGAGCATCACCGGGGTGCGGCCGGTGACCGCGAGGGGCTCCCAGGAGGTGGACAGCATCATCACCTCGCCGGCCTCCCGGAACACGTAGCGCGTGCACATCACGCGGTCGCCGGGGTGCAGCCCGAGCCGCTCGGCGACGGAGCCGCTCGCCTCGGCCTGCTCGCTGCGGGACTCCCAGGTCCCGCGGGTCTCGCCGTCGGCCTGCTCCTGGCGGAACGGTGTGGCCCCGCCGTCCGGGCGGTAGCCGGAGCGGGAGACGCTGCGCGGCACGGGACGCTCGCGCACGTACGTCCCCGAGCCGGAGCGGCCCTCGACCAGGCCCTCGGCCATCAGCACCTTGCGGGCCTCCAGCGCGACCGTGTCCGAGACGCCGTACTCCTCGCGGATCCGGGCCTGGGACGGCAGGCGGGTGTGCGGTGGCAGCGAACCGTCGGTGATCTTCTTGCGGAGATCACCCGCGACGCGCAGGTACGCCGGCTGCTCACCGAAAGTCACTGGCCGCTCCCATCAGGTTGTACAGACAGCAACAGCGTGGCAACCGTGGGTTCGACCATGCAAGCAAAGGCCAGAGAATCACCCGATGTGATGACTTGTTCCGGGTGAAGCCTTTACGCAGGCACTTTCTCCCCGCTATAGGAGCCGTCACACCTCAAGGCCGGAGTCGCCTTCCCCGTCGCCCCCGCCGCCGCCCGCGTCCCCGTACGAGGGCGGGGTGGTGGCCAGGCCCAGAGCTTCGCGGGCGGTGAGGGAGCGGTCGGTGGTGGAGAGCGTCAGGATCCGGTCGTAGGACACGTAGAAGGCGTCCGCGTCCTCGGCCGTCGCGGCCCGGGCCCACTCCTTCTGGATCGTCCCGAGCTCCGCGGCGACCTTCCCGACCGGCTTGTCCACCCCGGCCGGCCAGCGGTGACCTCGCAGTTGCCGCGTCTCCTGGGTGAGCGCGGTCGCCATCCGGTCCGCCCACTTCCGGTTGGCCGCGAGGTCGTCGTCGGGGCTGTCCACGGGCTGTGTGTCCATGGCCCTGTTCCCGATGTTGACGGCCGCGAGATAGGCGTGCTGGTCGGCGTCCAGGCTCGCCGCGTCGTTGCGCAGCGAGCCGGTCAGGCTCGCCGTCTCGTCGGTGTTGCCGAACACGCAGGTGATCTCGCGGTCGCCCAGCCGCCAGCTGTCCCGGGTCGGGGTCAGGTAGTAGATGTCGACGTAGTCCGGCACTGCCCAGAGGTCCATGGCGTAGTCGTAGCGGAGCGCGTAGCAGCGGGTGTCGGCGGTGTCGGTGACCTTGTCGTCCCCGGGGTAGGCGTCGGAGTCCGCGTACCCGGTCATCCGGACGGCGGCGAAGACCTCGCCGTCGTGCTCGCCCGCGCAGGTCACCTCGTCGACGTCGTAGGCGAAGCCCTCCAGGGAGCCGCTGGGGGCGTCGAAGCACTCGCCCTTCGTCAGCGTGTAGACGCTGCCGTTGTCGCGGGCGGTGTCCTTGAGGCCGCCCCACGCGTCGGTCAGACCGCCGGTGGCCAGTGCCAGCACCCACAGTGTGAGGCCGAAGGCCGACAGCGCGGACCCGGCGACGGCCATCCCCCTGCCCCGCTCGCCCTTCCGCCGCATCTGCGCGAGCGCGACCAGCCCCAGCACGAGCCCGACGCCCGGGACGCAGCAGAGGATGCCGAGCACCAGGGAGGCGATGGCCACGCCGTTGACCGGGGGCGGCTGCCCGTACGGGGTGTAGCCGTGGCCCCAGGGCTGGTACGGGTAGCCGGGCGGGCTCTGGGGGTACGCCCCGGGGGCCGCGTACGGATACTGCCCGTACTGCCCCTGCGGGTACGGCCCTTGGGGGTCCTGGGGCTGCTGGGGCCCGGGGGGCGGGGGTATGGACAAAGGTGCCGCGCTCCTGGAGTGGGCTGTGCGGATGGAGGGCCGGGCCGATGGGGGCCGTACTGAACGGTCTTACGACTGGCGCATGGTAAGCGGGAGGTGGGCGGGGCGGAATGGGGCCCGGCCCTGGTCCGCACAGGTCAGTCCGTCGGCTCCGGCTCCGGGACCGGCTCGCCCGCCAGTCGGCGTTGCTCCTCCTCGACGATCCGGCGGGCGATGCCGCCGTCGGTGACGTCGATGGCGTCCGGGGTGGACTCGGCGGTGTCGCTGCGGCGGGCGTAGGCGTCGAAGAGGCGGGTCTTGTTCTCCAGGATGCGCAGCAGGCGTTCGTCCACGCTGTCGGTCGCGAGCAGGCGGTGCACCTGGACCGGGCGGACCTGGCCCATGCGGTGGGCACGGGCCACGGCCTGGTGTTCCAGGGTGGGTTTGACCTGCGGCTCGCACAGGATGACCACGGACGCGGCCTGGAGGTTGAGCCCGACGCCGCCGGCCTCGATCTGTGACAGCAGCACCGCGTGTCCGTCGGCGGCCGTGAACTCGTCGACCATCCGCTGCCGGCGGGCGGCCGGGACGGAGCCGGAGACCGGCCCGAACTGCGGCTCCGGCAGGGCCTGTCGGACCGTTTCCAGGACATCGCGGAAGTACGAGAACACGACCACCTTCAGGTCGTTCGCCGCGGCCTCCGCGACGAGTTCGCGCAGCCGCTGGAGCTTCGCGGACTTCTCGCCGCCGACGTACGCGGCCCTGCGCATCGCCATGAAGTTCCCCTCGGCGACGGCCGCGCGGTAGGCCGCCCGGTCCGCGGCGCCGAACGCCTCCCACTCGTCGACCTGGAGCAGCGCGGGAAGTTCGGTGAGCACGTCCTGCTGGTTGCGGCGCAGGTAGGCGGGGGCGACGGACCTGCGGAAGGCGTACGGGCCGGCCACGGCGGCGCTGTCGCGTATCTGGGGGACCAGCTCGGGCCGCAGGTAGCGAACGAGGGTGCGGAACTCCTCGACGCGGTTCTCCATGGGGGTGCCGGTGAGGAACAGGACGCGGTCGCAGTGGCCGGTCCAGCCGGCGATCGCGCGGGCGCGGCGGGTGTCGGGGTTCTTCACGTAGTGCGCCTCGTCGACGACGAGCATCGCGGGCTTGGTGCCGTTCGGAGCCGGCAGGGTGTGCAGCACGTCGAAGGTCGTGAGGGCGACGCCGCCGCGCTCGCGCCACTCGGCGTAGGCGTCCTGGCGGTCCGGGCCGTGCACCGGCAGGGCCCTGAGCGTGCTGCGGGACCGGATCTCGCGGGTCCAGTTGATCAGCACGCTGGCCGGGCAGACCACGAGGAAGTGGCTGTCCCCGCGCGCGGCGAGGTGGGCCAGCGCGGCGATGGCCTGGACGGTCTTGCCCAGGCCCATCTCGTCGCCGAGGACGACCCGGCGCTGGGCGAGCGCGAAGCGGGCGCCGAAGGACTGGTAGCCGCGCAGCGAGACCCTGCGGTGGGTGTCGTCGAGCGGCTGGGAGCGCACCCGCTCGGCCACGTCCGCCGGCAGGAAGCCCTCGGCGGCGGCCTCGTCGGTGCGGTGCTCGCCGGTCTCGGCGAGCTGGCTGTAGTACTCGGCGGAGCGCAGTTCGAAGTCGACCCAGGCCTCGATGTCGGCGGCCGGGCCGCGCAGCAGGTCGGTGGAGGCCTGGGCCAGTTGGAGGCCGGTGCTTCTTGCGGCGGGCCCGCTGGTCAGCTCGCGCAGCTCCGCCGTCGCCGCGAGGGCGGCCTCCCTGCGGCGGCGGCCGGCGAGCGCGAGGCGCACTCTGCTCGTCGCCGGGCGGGCGGCGGGCAGCAGTTCGCGGAGTCTGCGGTCGAGGCGAGCAGCGGTGTCCACGGCCCGGCGCAGCTCGGGTCCGGCCTCGACCAGCCGGTGCAGGGCGACGACGAGGGCGGTGGTGCGGGGTTCGGGATGATCGACGTCGACCCGGACCGCGACGGTCTGCTCGACCTCACGGGCGATCTGGCGTGCGGCGGCGAGTACTTGGTCGGCGGTCTGCGCGCCGACCCCTGGGATCTGGCGCAGGTCGTAACGGCTCGCCTCGTGCACCGCGCGCACGGAGGTCAGCCCGGCCGCCTCGACGGCCGCCAGCCGCAGCCGGCCCTCGGTGGCGTCCTTGAGCCGGGCGACCGGGATGGACCCGAGCGCCTCGGCGACGAGCTCGTCCCGGAGCGGCGCCAGCGCGGAACGGACCGCCTCCAGCGCGCGGGCGTGATCGTCGAGCACGGCACGAGCGGCCCCGTACAGCCGCGTACCCTCCGCGAACACCCCCCGGGCCCGCCGCCCCACCGGCGCCTCCGCCCCCACCACCTCCTCGCCCCGCGCCATTCCGCCCCTCATCCGCCGTCCACCCCGATACGCCCATCTTGACACCGGGGACTGACAACGGGGATGGGTTGGGGACGAGGGGGTTGCGCGGTGGTTGGAGGGTGGGGATGGGGGCCGACCACCGACACCACCACGATCCGCCCCCTCCAGTCTCACCCCGGAAGCGACAGCGCGAGTCGGACCAGTGGTGGCAGTCTCAGTGGGCGCCCGGCAGTGTGGGGCCGCCCGTCCGCGGAGCCCTCAATCGCGAAATCCCGTCGCCCTGGTGCGCTTCTGCCAGGTCTCGACCTCCTCGCGCACCTGGTCGAGGTGGTCGAGGACCGCGCTGACGCCGTCCTCGCCGAGAGGCAGGTGGAGAGGGGTACTGCCCGATTCCAGGGCGGCCAGGATCAGGGTCGCCGCCCTGGCCGGGTCGCCGGCCTCGTTGTCGAAGCCGGCCTTCACCATCGCGCGCGTGCCGCCCACCGTGGCGTACGTGCCGCTGTCGGCGCTGGCCCGCGTCCCTTCGTACAACGACGTACGGAAGGAACCCGGCTCCACGACGAGGACCTTGATGCCGTACTCCGCGACCTCGCCCGCGAGCGCCTCGGACATGCCCTCCAGGGCGAACTTGCTGCCGCTGTACGCCGAGAAGCCGGGGTAGGAGGTCTGGCCGCCCAGGCTGCTCATCTGCACGATCGCGCCCGAGCGCCGCTCGCGCATGTGGGGCAGGACCGCGCGGACCAGGGCCGCGGGGCCGAACACGTGCACGTCGAAGAGGTCGCGCAGTTCCTCGTCGGTGGTCTCCTCGAAGGCGCCGACGTGACCGCGGCCCGCGTTGTTGACCAGGACGTCGATCCGTCCGTGCCGTGCCACCACGTCCCGTACGGCGGGCTCCGCGGCGGCCGTGTCGGCGACGTCCAGCCGTAGCGCCTCCACCTGGTCGGGATGGGCGGCCACGAGGTCGGCCATGGCCTCGGGCCGTCGCGCCGCGCCGATCACCACATCGCCGTCGGCCACGGCCGTCTCCACGAGCGCCCGTCCGAGCCCGCTGCTCGCGCCGGTCACCAGCCACACCTTGTTCATGTCGCTCTCCGTCCCTGGGTTGTCCGTGAACCACCGTGCCGCCCAGGGGAGTTGCCCGTCCAAGACCTTCGGTGATAACCGATGGACATGACCACGGACGTCCATGTGCGGGACCTGCGCTACTTCGTCACGGTGGCCGAGGAACTGCACTTCACGCGCGCGGCCGAGCTGCTGTACGTCTCCCAGCCCGCGCTGAGCAAGCAGATCCGGGCCCTGGAACGGCAGTTGGGCGTCGAGCTGCTGCGCCGCGACCGGCACGGGGTCGCGCTCACCGCCGCCGGTGCCGCGCTACTGCCGTACGCCCGGCGGGTGTTGGCCGACTGGGCCGAGGGCGCGGTCGCGGTGGCCGAGGCGCGGGCCGCGCAGCGCAGCACGCTGGTGGTGGGCATGAGCACCAGTCCGGGCCGGGGCGGCCTGCTCCCCGCGATCCGCTCCCGTTTCACGGCCGCGCACCCCGAGGCGGTGGTCCGGCTGCGCCAGGTGAGTTGGGACGACCCGACCGCGGGCCTGGCGGCCGGGGACGCCGATGTCGCCTTCGTCTGGCTGCCGTTGCCGGACGAGGCACGCTACGCGTGGACGGTCGTCGCCGAGGAGCCCCGCCTGGTCGCCCTCCCCCGCGCCCACCCGCTGGCCGCCCGCGACGAGATCGACTTCGCCGACCTGGCCGACGAACCCTTCCTCGCCCTCCCGCACAGCGCCGGCCCGCTGCGCGACTACTGGCTCGCCCTGCCCGACCGCGGCGACCGCCCGCCCCGGATCGGCGCGGAGGTGGCCGGCACGGAGGAGACGTACGAGGCCCTCGTCGCGGGCCTGGGCATCTGCCTCGTCGCGACGGGCAACGCCCCGCTGATCACCCTGGGCGACGTCGTCACCCGCCCGGTCCGCGGCATCTCCCCCAGCCACTACGCCCTCGCCTGGCGCAGGGACGACGACAGAGCGCTGGTACGGGCGTACGCGGAGGCCTGTCGGCGGGTGACGGGTGACGGGTGACGCGCGGCTACGGCTTGGCCCGCACCAGCCCGGCGTCGTACGCCATGATCACCGCCTGGATGCGGTCGCGGGCGCCGATCTTGGCGAGGACCCGGCCGACGTGCTTCTTGACCGTGGACTCGGTGAGGACCAGGTGGTCGGCGATCTCCGTGTTGGTCCAGCCCTGGGCGATGGCGACGAGGACCTCGCGTTCGCGGTCGCTGAGGGTGCGCAGCACGGGGTGGTCCGGGGCGGGCGGGTCGGCGGGGGCGAGGACCTGGTGGGCGTAGGCGTCCAGGAGGCGGCGGGTCAGGCGGGGGGCCACGACGGCGTCGCCGGTGGCGACCGCGCGGATGCCGGCGACGAGTTCCTCGGGGCGGGCGTCCTTGAGCAGGAAGCCGCTGGCGCCGGCCCGCAGGCCCTCGTAGGCGTACTCGTCGAGGTCGAAGGTGGTCACGATGAGGATGCGGGTGCGGCCGCCCGCGGCGACGATCCGGCGGGTGGCCTCCAGGCCGTCCATGCCGGGCATGCGGATGTCCATGAGGACGACGTCGGGGCGGAGTTCGGCGGCCATCCGGACGGCCTCGGCGCCGTGCTCGGACTCCCCGACCGCGTACAGGCCCGGGGTCCCCTCGATGAGCATGCGGACGCCCATGCGCTGGAGCGGCTGGTCGTCGGCGATGAGCACGGTGGTCATGGCAGTTGCTCTCCTGGCGGTACGTCGAGCACGACCTCCACCGTCCAGCCGTGGCCGGTGTCGCCCGGGCCGACGACGACGGTCCCGCCGTACATGGCGGCCCGCTGGCGGATGCCGACGAGCCCGTGACCGGGGTTGTCCTCGTGCCCGGCCTGCTTCGCGCGCAGCGGCGCCCCCGGTGGTACGCCGGTGTCGGCGACCCTGATCCTGGCCTGTCCCGCCTCGACCGCGACCGTGACCTCCGCGCACGCGCCGGTCCCCGCGTGCTTGAGGGTGTTAGTCAGGGACTCCTGGACGACCCGGTACACGGTCAGCTGCACGCCGCTACCCAGGGCGTCGAGTTCGCCCACGGTCCGGTAGGTGACGGAGAGGCCTGCCGCGCGCACCCGCGCGATGAGGGGATCCAGGTCGGCGATCCCGGGCTGCGGGCCGAGCAGGCGTTCGTCCTCCTGGCCCTCGCGCAGGACGCCCAGCACCCGGCGCAGTTCGTTCATGGCCTGGCGGCCGGTGTCGCCGAGGACGCGCAGTGCCTCGGCGGAGCGCTCGCCGCGGTTGGCGGCGAGGGTCGCGGCGCCGTCGGCGACGCTGACCATGACGGAGAGGTTGTGGCCGACGATGTCGTGCATCTCGCGGGCGACCCGGGAGCGCTCGGCGGCGGCGGTGAGCCGCACGCGCTGCTCCTGCTCGATCTCGACCCGTCTGGCCCGGTCCTCAAGGGCCGCCAGATACATCTGCTGGATGCGCAGCGCCAGGCCGACGGCGACGGACGCGGTCACCGTGCCCAGCAGGAGGAAGCCGCTGAGCACGGGGTGGTCCCCCCTGCCGGGGACCAGCACGAAGGCGGCCAGCAGCAGTTCGCCCGCCGTCAGCGCGACGGCCCAGCCCAGCATCCGCAGGGAACCGTGGCGGGCCAGGGTGTACAGGGCGACGAGCCCGGCGAGCCCGGTGGGCAGCCACGCCTCCAGCGACCACTGGACGATCGACACGAGCGCGATCACGAAGAACGTGATCGTCGGGGCCTTGCGGCGCCACCACAGGGGAGTGACGTGCGCGGCGACGAAGAGGCACAGGACGCCGACCGGCAGCTGGGTGCGGGGGTCGGCGTCGCCGAAGGGAGACGTCGCCGCTCTGTCGTCGCGCAGCAGGACGGGCAGCGTGATGAGCACGATGACCAGCGCCAGCGCGGTGTCGACCAGCCACGGGTGCCGGGCGCCCAGCCACGGCCGGCGCCCCCGGTCGCCCAGCAGCCGGTCCAGCAGCGAGTGCGTCCACACGCTGTCGGACCCGGGGAGCGGCGGCCGGGCCGTCCCCGGGCCGATGTCCGGGGCGGCGGCCGCGCGGTGCGGACTCATGACCACCATTGTCCGGTACCGATCAGGCGTCCGTGCTGATGAGCCGCCCGGCCGCCCCGACCAGCGCCAGGGCCACCCAGCCCGCGAAGACCGCGAGCCCCGCTCCCGGGGAGAGGGAGCCGGAGGACTGGTGCAGGGCGTAGACGGCCTGGCCCGCGTTGCTGGGGAAGTACGGGCTGAGTGTGTCGTTCCACGAGTCGGGCAGCAGGGAGGCCAGTCCGGGCAGGATCAGCAGGATGCCGACCAGGGCCGCGATGGCCCCGGCGGAGGAGCGGATCAGCATGCCGAGGGCCACGCCGAACACGGCGACCAGGGCGAGGTAGAGGCCGGCACCGGCCAGGCTGCGCAGCACCCCGTCGTCGCCCAGGGACAGGGCGATGTCGGTGCCGTCCAGACCCGGCGCCCCGAACTCGAAGGCGGCCAAGGCGCCGACGGCGGTGAGCACCAGGGCGACCGGCCCGATCACGGCGGCCTTGGCCCACAGCACTGGCAGCCGGCGCGGGACCGCGGTGAGCGTGGAGCGGATCATGCCGGTGGTGTACTCGCCGGCGGAGAGCAGTACGCCGAGCACCCCCATGGCGAGCGAGGCGAAGGTCACGCCGGTCAGGGCCAGGCTCACGGCGTCGCTGTCGCCGCTGTCGCCCCCGGGGCCGGGCCGTCCGCCAGCGACGGCGTCGGGACTGTAGGTGTGGGAGGCGATCGTGCCGAACAGGATCAGCAGGAACACGGCGACGCCCAGGGTGATCCAACTGGAGCGCAGGGACCAGAACTTGGCCCACTCCGAGCGCAGCACGCGCGGTCCGGTCACCTTGTGCACGGTCGTGCGGGGCGGGGCCGGGGCCGGCGTCGTGGACAGGTCGGTGACGGTCATCATGCAGCCTTTCGTGCGGCGCCGGCCGGAGCACTCTGGTACTCGACGGAGTCGCGGGTGAGGTCCATGAACGCCGATTCCAAGGAGGCGGCCTGCGGGGTGAGTTCGTACAGCGCCACCCCGTGCTCGGCCGCGATCGCGCCGATCTCCCGGGCGTCGCGCCCGCGGACCATGAGCTCCTCGGCGGACGACGAGGTGATCGTGACGTCGGGGCCGACCAGCAGCGAGCGCAGCTTGGCGGTGTCGGCGGTGGCGACCTTCACCGCTCCGCTGCCCGCGTCCCGGGTGAAGTCGTCGACCGTGGTGTCCGCGAGCAGCCGGCCGCGGCCGATGATCACCAGGTGGTCGGCGATCTGCGCGGTCTCGCTCATCAGGTGCGAGGAGAGCATCACGGCCCGTCCCTCGTCGGCCAGTTGGCGCAGCAGGTTGCGCACCCACAGCACGCCCTCGGGGTCGAGGCCGTTGACCGGTTCGTCGAGCATGACGATCGACGGGTCACCGAGCAGGGCGGCGGCGATACCGAGCCGCTGACCCATGCCGAGCGAGAAGGCGCCCACGCGCTTTCCGGCCACGCTGGTCAGTCCGGCAAGCTCGATGACCTCGTCGACCCGGCTGCGGGCGATGCCATGGGTGTAGGCGAGGGCCATCAGGTGGTTGAGCGCGGTGCGGCCCGGGTGCACCGACTTGGCCTCCAGCAGGGCGCCGACCTCGTGCAGGGGCGCCGAATGGCGGGCGTAGGTATGGCCGTTGACGGTGACCGAGCCGTCGGTGGGCGAGTCCAGGCCGACGACCATGCGCATGGTCGTGGACTTGCCCGCGCCGTTGGGACCGAGGAATCCGGTCACCTCACCGGCCTTGGCGGTGAAGCTCAGATTGTCGACGACCGTCTTGTCCCCGTACCGCTTCGTCAGTTGACGTACCTCGATCATGGGGGCCTTTCCTGCCTGAACTCGGTCGCGGATACGCCGCGGTGTCCGAGTTCGACGCTATGGGCGCGGCAGGCCGAGGCCGTGGGCCCCAGGGGGAATCTTCGCGGGGCGAGTGGTACCGCGGTACCACGACGAGGTACGCCCTCGCGGCGGTCCGGACCCTCCTCAGAGGGCCGCCCATCACCGCCCGGCGAGCAGCGCGGCCACCCCGAACTCGAACCGCTCGTCGAAGGACGCCGGCGCGAGATGCCCGGCCACGCGGTGGAGCGAGGGATGGGTGGTCTCGGAGATCGCCCGCGCCAGGATGTCGCCCAGGGGCCGGTGGTCGACCGCCTGCTCCTCCTGGGTGAGGCCGAGTACATCCTCACCGGCGCCACCCGCGGGCTGGGTTACGCCGTCGCCCGTGAACTGGTCGCCGACGGCGCCAAGGTGGTCGTCACCGGCCGCGACGAGAAGCGCGCCACCGAGGCGGCGGCCGAGCTGGGCCCGAACGCGGCCGGAGTCGCCGTCGACAACTCCGACCCCCAGGCACCGCACCAACTGATCGCCACCGCACGGGAGTTGTTCGGCGCTTTCGACGGCATCCTCATCAGCGTGGGCGGCCCGCCCGCGGGCAACGTGGCGGCCACGACCGACGAACAGTGGCAGGCGGCCTTCGAGTCGGTGTTCCTGGGCGCGGTACGGCTGGCCCGAGCGGCAGCCGCGGAGTTGGAGGCCGGGGGTTCGATCGGCTTCGTCCTGTCCGGCACGGCACACGAACCGGCCCCCGGGATGGCCATCTCCAACGGCCTGCGCCCCGGCCTCGCCGGCTTCGCCAAGTCCCTCGCGGACGAACTCGGCCCGCGCGGAATCCGCGTCTTCGGGTTGCTGCCGGGGCGCATCGGCACGGATCGCATGCGCGAGCCGGACGGGTCGGCGCCCGATCCCGAGTCCAGGCGGGCCACCAACGAGGCCGCGATTCCGCTACGGCGGTACGGGGCGCCGGAGGAGTTCGGGCGCGCGGGGGCGTTCGTGATGTCGCCGGCGGCTTCTTATGTGACCGGGGTGATGGTGTCGGTGGATGGTGGGGCGCGGCGTGGGTTCTGACCGTTGCCGCGGCCGGCCGGGGTCCGACGGCCCGCGCTCGTCGCGTCAGGGCCGGTGTGCTGCGGTGATCGGGGGATTTTCACGCGCATACCGGTAGCACCTGAACGAACTGACGACCGCGGGCCGTCGGGGTCTCAGTTGACGCTGAGCCAGATGTGCGCGTCGGGCTCTTCCGCGTCCTGTTCCGATCGGGGTGCCGTAGCGAGGCCGTCCGGGTCGGCCGTGCCGTCGGGTTCCGGGCCGCCGTTCTCGGGTTCGGGATACATGAAGAAGTCGCTCCTCTCGGTTTCCAGGAACAGCGGGGCCGAGGGCGGTGTGCTCGCCGACATCCCCACCGCGCAGACGTAACCGCCGGGAAGACGGCACACCGTGAACTCGCCCGCGGTGTACGGGGTTCGGGCGGCGGACAGCCCCCGCGTTCCGCTCCGCCAGCGGAACCCGACGCGCTTCATGCCCGCGCGCAGGCCCTCGCCGGTCAGCTTCGTCGCGGCTTCCTTCAGCGCCCACAGCATCGCCCTGGGCTCCCCGCCCTGCCGCACCGGGGGCAGGGCGGAGATCTCCGCGGGGGTGAGGAAGGCGCTGTCCGGCAGCGCGGCCACCCGGGAGATCTCCTCCACGTCCACGCCCACCCGTCCGCCGAGCGCCACGGCCGCGACCGCGTAACGTCCGCTGTGCGCCATGCTCACGGACAGGTGCGGCTGCGCCACGACGTACGGGGTCCCCAGGCGGCGCCGCCCGAGCCCGAGGGCGGTCCAGGGTGTGCCGAGCAGTTGGGAAGCGGCCTGGAGGGCGAGCCACCGGGCCAACACCGAGCGGGTCCGGTCGGCGGGACGGCCCAGGCGGGCGATCCGTTCCTGGTCGCCGGTGGAGAGCCGGGGCAGGATCGCCCGGGCCGCCGCCTCGCTCCCCGGTGCCTGGAGGTCGCAGGCGAGAACAAGACTCTTCGGGGCCGGGGCCCGGGGTGGCGTCAGGGCCGAGGCCGGTGCCAGGGTCCGGGCCGGTGCCGGTTCCGCCCTCGCGGTCATGCCGGCCCCAGCCGTACGAAGGGCCGGGCCAGGGCTTCGAAGAGGTCCGCGTCGCCCTCCGCCTCGCTCTCCGTACGTGCGGCAGTGGCATTGATGCCCGGGGCGAAGATGCTCAGCGCCGCGACCAAAGGGTGTTCTGCGTCCGCGAGGGGCAGCGGCGGCGGGGGCGTGTTCGTCGCGCCGGCCATCAGCGTTCTCCCTGCCGCTGCCCGGCGGCCTCGTAGCGACTCCCCGTCATGTCCGTCGCCCCTCTCCCTCTCCCGCTCGTCGCCTGCCACGCAGGCATTCCTCCGCGAAGCCGAGTGCCCGCAGGTGGTAGGCCCGGGCCGCCCAACCGAGGCTGATGTTGTGGCCCGCGTCGGGCTGGTGGTCGATCAGGACGCGGGGTGCCGCTCCCAGTCGGCCGCGCAGCCGGGCGAGCGCCGACGGGTCCCGGCGCCACCAGGCCTCGTACTCGGCGAAGGTGAACCGGACGGGCACGCGGACCCGGCCCGCCAGCGCGGCGAACACCTCGGGCCACCGGGCGGCGTCGTCGAGTTCACGCGGCGGCGCCGGGGCGACGACATCGACGCTGGACTGAAATGTTCCCGGCGGATACAGCCTCAGCGGCCCCCAGTTGAGCTTCCAGCTCCCGGCCCGCGTGCTCGGCGCGGTGGGCGGGACCACGTATTCGTCACCGCAGCCGGACACGTCCAGGCCGAACAGTCCGGGAACCGTGCCGTCCGCCGCCATCCGCAGCGCCGGCTTGCTGCCGAAGGAGTGGGCCACGAGGAAGATCCCCGCGCCTGTCTCGTAGTGCGCCGCCAGTCCGCGCAGCGCCACGGCCAGGGTGGCGGCCTGCTCCACGACCCCTTGTCCGTAAGGGAGTTGCCCGGCCGACGCCCCGTAACCGGGACGGTCCACGGCCACGACCGCGAAACCCAGTTCCGCGGCGACGGCCAGCAGCGAGGTCTCCGGGTGGGCCGGTCCGTCGAAGTACGCCGAACTCATCCCGGCCCCGTGCAGGGCGACGATCATCGCCCTGGGCGGGACGTGTGCCGGCCGGGCCAGTCGGGCGGAGAGCGTGATGCCGTCCGCGTCCAGGGTGATGTGCCGCTGGTCGACCACCCGCTCCGGGAGCCGGACCGGGGGTGCCGTGGTCATGTCCGGCCTTCCCCGACAGGTCCTTCCCCGGCGAGTCCTTCCGCGTACGCCTTCGCGATGGTGAGCGTCGCCACGCTGTTGGTGCTGAGCGCGATGCGCACGTACTCGATCGCGTCCTGCACCGTCGCCCGCTCGCCCAACACCTCCGAAATCGTGGCCGTGTTGACCGTGAAGGTGTGCTGCGAGGAGGCCGCGACCCCGTCGTCGGTCGGCGTGAAGGTCCAGCGGCCCGTGTGCAGGGTGATCAGCGCGGGCAGCGTGATCTGCTTGTAGACGATCCGGTCGGGAGCCAGTCCCACGCGGTACGACTTCGTGGTGTGCGTGGTGCCGTCCTTGGACAGCGTGTCCATCTCCAACGTCTGCAGGCCCGGCGCGGGTTGGTCGAGGCGGACCGTCACCACGTGGGGCAGCCGCTCGGTCCACAGATCGGCTTGGTAGACGAAGTCGTAGACGTCCTGGGCCCGGCCCCTGATCCGGACCGTGTCCTCGAAGGAGCAGGTCAGTTCGTCGGTCGCGGCCTTCGACTCGGCGAGCGCCTTGAGGGAGTCGAGTTCGGCGCGGGAGTTGCGGTCCACGACCTCCTCCAGCCAGGTCAGACCGCTGTCGTCCACGGCCCGGAAGTCGTGGCCGAGCCGCACCAGCGCCTCCCCGGACGGCAGGTCCTCGATCTGCCAGGTTCCGCCCATGGCGGCGACCGGGGGCGAACTGACCTCCTGCCGGAACTCGATACGGCGCCTCTCCGGGTCCAGGGTGCGGTGCGAGGTCCAGTTCTTGACGGTGTCGCCGGCCGTCGCCCAGATGCGGATACGTTCCTCGCGCTCACCACGCTCCACCTGGTCGACGTGGATGTTCGGCGGGAACAGCTGAGGCCAGTTCTCCGCCCGCGCCAGCAGACGGTAGATGTCCTCGGCGGCTGCCGCGATCTTGATCTCGTGCTCGGACGTGCGCGGTTGGGACGGCATGGGGGCTCCTCGGGTGGGGACGGGCGCGGTGGGGTCAGAAGTTGCCGAGTCCGCCGCAGACGTTCAGGGCCTGGGAGGTGATGGACGCCGCCGGGTCGGAGGCCAGGTAACCGACCAGACCGGCCACTTCCTCGGGGGTCGAGTAGCGGCCCAGCGGGATCTTGGCCTGGAACTTCTCCAGGATGTCGGTCTCCGAAGCGCCGGACAGCAGGGCGTAATTCTGACGGACGCGCTCGGCCATCGGCGTCTCGACGTACCCGGGGCAGACCGCGTTGACGGTGATGCCGGTGGGGGCGAGCTCGTTGCCCAGCGCCTTGGTGAAGCCGACGACGCCGTGTTTGGAGGCGGAGTACGGCGCCCCGAGGACGACCCCCTGCTTGCCCGCGGTGGAGGCGATGTTGATGATGCGGCCCCGGCTCTTGTCGCGCATGCCGCCCGCGGTGAGGACCTCCCGGGTCAGCCGGAACACGCTGTTGAGATTGGTGTCGACGATGTCGTCCCACAGTTCGTCGGTGATGCCGGCGGTGACCCCGCCGCCGCTGATGCCCGCGTTGTTGACGAGTACGTCCACCGTCCCGAACCGGTCGACGGCGGCCCGGACGTACCCGCGTATCGAGTCCACCGAGCGCACGTCGAGGACCGCGCCGTCGACGTCGAGCTGCTCCTCCTGAAGCCGCTTGACCGTGGTCAGCACCTTGTCCTCGGTCCGTGAACCGATGAACACCCGGTGGCCCTGCCCGGCCAGCAACCGGGCCACGGCCAGGCCGATCCCGCTCGTCGCGCCGGTCACCAGGGCGACCCGCTGCTCCTGCTGTGTCATCTCTCCCTGTTCCTTTCAGGCGGCCGAAACGGCGAGGTGGTCGCCGACGGCTCCGATGAAGGCGCGGGGTGTCGTGGCGTCGCCGATGACGGACTCGTCGAGGGTGATGCCGTACTCCCGCTCGATGCGGCTGGCCGTCTCCAGCAGTGCGAGGGAGTCGTAGCCGATGTCGCTGAACTCGGTGTCGAGGGCGTCTCCTTCGAGACCGCCGCCCTCCGGGGCGCCGGAACCTTCGAGGAGGATGCGCTGGAGGTCGTCGAGAGTGAACGTGGGCTGGGACATGAGGGTTCTGCCTTTCGTGGGTGAGGGTGCTCTCGTGGGTGAAGGTGCCGAAGAGCTCAGGAACGCAGGACCATCGCCGAGTTGAAGCCGCCGTGACCGCGGGCGAGCACGAGTGCCGTGCGTATCTCCGCGGTCCGGGCCTGCGCGCCGACGAGGTCGAGGCCGTACCGGTCGGCGGGCTCGGTGTGGACGGTCGGAGGGATCAGCCCCTCCGCCATCGAGAGGAAGGCGGTGGCGAGGTCCAGAGCGGCCGAACCGGCGTACAGGCGGCCCGTCATGGTCTTGGGAGCGGTGACCGGGACACCCCGGTGGCCGAACACGTCGACCAGCGCCTCGGCCTCGATCCGGTCGAGTTCGCGCTCGGCCGCCGCGTCCGCGAACACCACGTCCACGTCCGAGGGCGCCATGTCGGCGTCGGCGAGGGCCAGTTCCACCGCCTTGCGCAGTCCCGGCTCACGGCCGTCGAAGGTGGCCGCGTAGCCGGCGATCTCGCCGTACACCCTGGCTCCGCGGGCGCGGGCGGAGTCGGCCGACTCCAGGATGAGCAGGGCGCCGCCCTCCCCCGCCACATGACCGGCCGCCCGGTCGTCGAACGGCAGGTAGGCGAGGCCGGGTTCGTTCACCGTGCTGAGCCGGCCGCTGGTGTGCAGTCCCACCCAGCCCCAGGAGCACAGCAGGGCGTCGACGGCGCCCGCGACCACGAGCGAGGTGCCCTTGCGGATCTGGCGCCTTGCCTGCGCCACCGCGTCCAGCCCGCCGGCGTCGTCGGTGACGACGACACCGCTGGGGCCCTTCATCCCGTTGCGGATGGAGATCTGGCCGGTGTTGACGGCATAGAACCAGGCGAAGGACTGGTACGCGCTCACGTACTCGCCGCCCTTGCTCCACAGGCTGCGCAGTTCGTTCTGGCTGAACTCGAAGCCGCCGGCGGAGCTGGCCGTGATGACGCCCATGTCGAAGGCGGGCAGGTCGGCGGGGCTGACCCCGGCGTCGGCGAGCGCCCAGTCCGCGGCGACCAGCGAGAGCCGGGTGACCCGGTCGGTCTGCGGCAGCAGGCGGCTGGGCAGGTGCTCCGCCGGTGTGAAGCCGTCGATCTCGCCGGCGAGCTTCGCCGGGTAGAGGGTCGCGTCGAAGCGGGTGAGCGGACCGATGCCGCTCTTGCCGACGCGGGTCGCACTCCAGTAGTCCTTCGTGCCGAGCCCGTTGGGGGCGGTGATCCCCAGGCCGGTCACCACCACTGAGGCCGTCATGCCGTCTTCCTCTCCGGTTGGGCCAGCACCATCGCGCTCTGGAATCCGCCGAATCCGCTGCCGACCGTGAGGACCGAGTCGACGAGCTGGTCACGGGCCGTCAACGGCACGTAGTCGAGGTCGCACTCGGGGTCGGGCGTGTGCAGGTTCGCCGTCGGCGGGACGACGTTGTGCCGGATCGCCAGGACGGAGGCCGCGATCTCGATCGACCCGATGGCGCCCAGCGAGTGCCCGACCATGGACTTGATGGAGCTCACGGGGGTGCGGTACGCGTGGTCGCCGAGGCTGCGCTTGAAGGCGGCGGTCTCGTGCCGGTCGTTCTGCTTGGTGCCCGAGCCGTGCGCGTTGATGTAGTCGATCGCCGTGGGGTCCATCCGGGCCTCGTCCAGCGCGACCGTGATCGCCTCGGACATCTCTACGCCGTCGGGGCGCAGGCCGGTCATGTGGTACGCGTTGCTGCGGGTCGCGTATCCCGCGATCTCGGCGTGGATCCGCGCACCGCGCCGCCGTGCGCTCTCCAGCTCCTCCAGGACGAACACCGCGGCGCCCTCACCCAGCACGAAGCCGTTGCGCGTGCCGTCGAAGGGCCGGGAGGCGTGCTCCGGTTCGTCGAAGCGGGGTGTGGTCGCCTTGATCGCGTCGAAGCAGGCCATCGTGATGGGCGAGATCGGCGCGTCGGTGGCGCCGGCGACCATGACGTCCGCCGTGCCCTCCCTGATGAGTTCGACGGCGTAGCCGACCGAGTCGAGCCCGGAGGTGCACCCGGCCGACACCACGCTGCTCGGCCCCTGCGCACCCACGGAGCGGGCGACCTCCGCGGCGAAGGAGCTCGGCACGAAGTAGTTGTAGAAGAAGGGGTCGGCATAGCCGTGGTCCACCAGATCGAGCCGCCCGCCGTCGCTGACGACGCGGTAGTCCTCGTCGAGGCTCATGGTGGCGCCCACCGCGCTGCCGATGGTGACACCGATCCGGTACGGGTCCAGCGCGTCCGGGTCGAGACCGCTGTCCGCGACGGCACCGCGCGCCGCGACCACCGCGAACTGCGCGGCACGGTCCATGCGCCGCACCTCGTGCGGGGTCAGACCGTGCTCGTACGGGTCGAAGTCGATCTCGGCGGCCACGCGCGAGCGGAACTGCGCGGGGTCGAAGAAGGTGATGCCCCGGGTGGCCGTGCGGCCTTCGCTCAGCAGGGACCAGAAGTTGTCCGTGCCCACCCCGCCGGGGGCCAGCACCTGCATCCCGGTGACGACGACGCGACGCCCGCTCATACCCCGACCTGCCAGGTGTAGAAACGCGAGGCCATGGCGTCGGAGGGCGAACGCCAGGTCGCCGGGTCGAAGACCGAGATGTACGGCAGGAGGTCCTGCTGGATCCGCACGAAGCGCGGGTCCTGCTTCGCCCGCTCGATCAGCTCGCCGCCGTTGTCGGACTCGAAGTCCTGGATGTGGAAGTAGAGCCCGTCGTGGGCGAACAGCTGCCGGCGCCGGGTGCCCATCGTGTGCGGCAGTTCGGTGCCGGAGTCGAAGTCCCCGAACAGCTTGGCGACGGTGTCGAGGTCGGCCGGGTCGAGCCGGGCCACGATCACGGTGCTGTACATCCGGTGCTCGTCGGTCACCGGCTGCCCGTGCCACTCGTAGAACCGGGTCGCGAGCGCCTCGTCACCGCCGAGCTCCGCGAGCTTGGCCGGGTTCTCCTCGGTGTGGTCCTGGAGATGGATGAACACGCCCCTGTACTCGAAGAGTTGGCGACGAAGGAGCTGCCGGTCGGTGGACGGCTCACCGTCCAGTTCCGCGAAGGCGCCGGCGACCTGTTGCGTGGATCCAGGGTCGATCCGGGCCACGATGACACTGCTGTGCATATGTCCTTCTCCGTAACGCGAGTCCGCTGAATTCCGAATCGGCCTGCGGGAAGCCGGTGACAAGAACGAGTCTTCCGGCGCCAGATACAGGTTTCAATACGGACAACTTCAGAGCTCTGAAGCTTCCGTCAGGACTTTGTCAGAAGTTCCTGAAATCGCGACCTCAGCGCATTTTGAACCGCACCATCACAGGTATGAAACACATCGAAGACATTCTTCGGCTACAGGCCCTCGTGTCACGTTTCGCGCGCGCCGTCGACACCCGCGACCACGAGGCGCTCACGACGATATTCACTCCGGATGTGACCATGGAATTGGGGGCGGATATCCGGATCGATGGCCGCGAGAAATTGGCAGGCATGCTGCGCGACGACCTGATGTGGGCGACCACCATGCACTCCATGGCCAATGTGCTCGCCGAACCGGAGGGCGACGGCGCGACCGTTCACGCGAATGTCACGGCGGTGCATGTGAGCCGCGCCGGCACGGGCGAGCACTTCGATCTCGGCGCCCGCTACACCTTCACCGCCGTGCGGACCGACGGGTCGTGGCAGTTGTCCCGGATCGCGATCGAACCCGTGTGGAGGACGGGCGACGACCAGGGCATGCACGAGGACTGACCACAGAAGGCGAAAGCCGCGCGGGTCCCCTTCCTTGCGAGGAAGGGGACCCGCGCGGCTTCGTGGCGGATCAGTCCTCCGCGATGGACAGAGCTCGCGCCGGGCAGATGAAGACCGCCTTGTGGGCGGCGGCCTCGTCGGCCCCCTGCGGCTGCTCGATCAGGACGCGGACCAGGCCTCGGTCGTCCTGGTCGAAGATCCTCGGCTCGGTCAGCACACACTGGCCGGCGCCGATGCAGCGTTCGTGATTCTTCTCGAGTCGCATGACCACTCCTTTCACCAGGTCACGGGGAGCGAGTACAGGCCGTAGACCAGTGCGTCGCTCTTGAACGACAGTTCCTCGGCCGGCACGGCCAGGCGCAGGTCCGGCAGCCTGCGGAACAGCGTGTCGAACACGACCTGCAGCTCCACGCGGCCGAGGTTCTGCCCCAGGCACTGGTGCGGCCCGTAGCCGAAGGCCACGTGGTGGCGGGCGTCCCGGGAGAAGTCGAGCTCCTCCGGATCGTCGAACACCGCCGGATCGCGGTTCGCCGCGAAGGTCGAGGCGATGACGGCCTCGCCCTTGCGTATGAGGACGCCACCGATCTCGACGTCCTCCATCGCGAGGCGGTGCGCGCCGAAGTCCGGAATCGTGTAGAAGCGCAGCAGTTCGTCGACGGCCTTGGGGGTCTTCGAGGGATCCGCCTTGATCTCCGCGAGCAGTTCCGGCTTCGTCAGCATGGAGAACACGCCGAGATTGATCATGTTCGCCGTGGTCTCGTGCCCCGCCAGCAGCACCAGCAGACACAGGCTGGCGAGCCCCGGCCGGTCGATACCGCCCTGCTGCCGCTGGAGTTCGATCTGCCGGCTGAGCAGGTCGTCGCCCGGATTGTCGATCTTCTCCTCGACCAGCTTGTCCATGTACTGGCGCAGCTTGACCGAGATGTCGATCCGGCCCTGCTCGTCGGTGGTACGGCGCAGCAGGACCTCGGCCAGCTCCATGAAGTACTCGTGACCCTCGAAGGGCATCCCGAGGATCTCGGAGACCAGCAGCGACGGCACCGGCAGGGAGAAGACCTGGTTCAGGTCGACGGGCTTCGGCAGCTTCAGCATGTCGTCGATGAATCCGTCGACGATCTCCTGGATCCGCGGTTTCAGTGCGGCGACGCGTCGCACCGAGAATTCACTGATGACCGGCCGTCGCAGTTCCGCGTGCTCCGGGTCATCGAGAATGATCATGAAAGGGGCATGCTTGGACAGTGCCGCGTTCTGCCCTGGCACCACCACCGGGAAATCCTTCTTACGGCGGTCCGAGCTGAGTTTGGGATTGGACATCACGGCGCGCACGTCTTCGTACTTGGTGACCAGCCAGGCTTTTCCGCCGTCCGGGAGGACCACCTGGCTGACCGGAGACTCCTCCCGGAATTTCGTGTAGACCGGCGGAATAGCAAAAGGACACGTGCGCTGAATCGGGAACTGGACGAGCTCGCTGGCCTCGTCGACATGGGTGTTCATCATGCGACCCCTCGATCGGAGTTTCCGCTTCCTGCAAACTCACGATAACGGGGGAAGCTACACGGCCGGGTTCGACGAATGTCAATTCGACGGCAATGAATTGTCAGCGCATGTTGCGGAGTTTGAAGCCGACCCCGCGTACGGTGACGATCCATTCCGGTCCGCCCAGCTTGCTGCGGAGGCTGCTGACATGGGTGTCGACGGTACGGCGCGACCAGGACTCGCCCCAGACCTCGCGCATGATGGACTCCCGCGAGATCACCTGCCCCGGGGCGCTGGCCAGCAGAGCGAGCAGATCGAACTCCTTGCGCGTCACCGGAACCGGCCGGCCGCTCACCTCAACCTCACGCGAGTCGCTGTCGATCCGGAGCGGACCGTGCTCGAGCACCGCCCCGCCGTCGCCACCCACATCGGCGTACCGGGTGCGTCGCGCACGCCGCATCACGGCATCCAGCCGGGCCATGAGTTCGCGGACTCCGTAGGGCTTGATGACATAGTCGTCCGCCCCGGCCTGCAGCGCGAGAACGCAGTCCAGTTCGGAGCCTCGCGAGGTGACGGTGATGACCGGGATGTCGCTGGCCGCCCGGATCTCGCGGCACACCTCGAGTCCGTCCAGGTCGGGCAGGTCGAGGTCGAGCAGCACGAGGTCCGCGGTCTCGAACCACACCAGCGCCTCACCGCCGGAGTCGACGGCGTCGACATCGTGACCGTGTCGCTCGAGCGCTTCGGTGAGGATCGCGCGGTCGGCCTTGCTGCCCTCGACGACAAGGATCCGCCAGGCGTCCGAGATGTTCCGGAAGGGGGCCGGCGAGGATGTCGCCGCACCGCCTCGGCTGCCGAAGGTCGCTCGGTCCGCCATGCGGTGCTCGGTGTCGTGGGTTTCGAGTATCTCTGGTTGAGAACTCAGTTTCATCTGTGCTGATCGCATAAATGCCCACCCAACTCAGTCCGGCGGGTTGCCGGTCTTCCATATGAGATCGAACGAAAGACGTGACAGACGCCAGCCTCGTTCGGTGAGCACCGCGTCGCCGGTGACGTAGGTGCCGGACACATAGTGCGGTCGCGTCTCGCCCTCGCGCTCGTGGTGCACATGCACCGACGTCATGTTCGCGCGAAGGGACGCACGCTCGCCCGTGACGTTCACGATTGACGGCGTGTTCAGATGATGGGTTCTGGCCCACATCGCCAGCGCCCTTTGATGGTATTCGACGAGACCGCCAATACCGATGTGCCGACTGATCGGGAACTCGATGACCACGTCGTCGGCGAAAAGTCCGTTCGCCCACTCGTCGTCTAGTTTGTCGTAGTCGAGCCCCAGAACATAACGGTCGAGAAGTTCACTGATTTCCCCGTTCGACTGTCTGACGTTCACCATCCCACCCTCCAGCTTCCCCCTTGGCCAGGCAACCACAACTGGATCTATGTGATTGGCGTCACCGCGGATCGAATTCACGAAACACCGATCCCGCCGGTGAAACTCACGAAACCACAGGGGTTCGTTAATGTTTCTTGACGTTCCGCGCGCGGCCATCAGGAATCATGGGAGGGGGCGACGTCGCCGTCGGTAATTTACTTCAAAACCGAACCAAGCCTTGCGGATATGCACACCGACACGCCCCCGTTGACGTCCGCTCTCGGCACAGCCAGCGTACACGAACCGGAGCCACATCGGAATAAGAGTCGCTAGTAAATTCTCGCGGCTCCACATTTGAACCGACTCGCCTTTCGTCGAGCACGTGAAACCGCAGGTCAGGGCAGCTTTCGCTCGATCCGCAGGGTGTCGGAGCAGGCGTGTGCGTCGGGGAGGGCGGGCAGATCGTGTACCAGCCGGCGCAGTTCTCGGCTCCGCTCGGCATCGACCGTGGCGTCGGCGGCGGTGTCGGCGGCGCGGCGGAGCGCTTCCCGTTCCGAGGGATGGAGTCCTGCCAGGCTGCGCAGTTCGCGGCAGGAGGAGGGGGCCGGCGCGCCCGGGACACTGCGGCCGCCCCGGTAGACGGCGGCCCGGTCCCGGTCCCAGTCACCCAGGGCTCGTTCGCCCACGGCGTCCAGATGAAGGACGAGACGCCCGTGTCCGTCGCGGCGGCGCAGTTCGAGGCGGCCCGGCCGGCTGTGCGCGAGCCGCAGCCCGGGCACACCGACCAACCGTTCGTCGGCGCCCACCACGGCGGGGCAGAGCCGGTGGACGAGGTAACCGAGGAGGGACGGTTCCGTATCCAGGTGCAGGCAGGCCGGGCCCGCCGAGGCCGCGCGGAGACCGAGGAGGCAGCCGTCGAGGGGCGCGACGTCCCGCGCGTACTCGACCAGCGTCTCCAGCACACGGCGCTCGATGCCCGGCTGCCCCTTGCACAGCGCCGCGGTGGCGGTGCGGCTCCGCGGTGACTCCGTGCGCGGCTCCTCGTACGACTCCGCGACCGAAGCGATCCTGTCCGTCACAGAAGTGGTCCCTCCCGTCGCATCCGCCATGGGTTCCCTCACGCGTTCCCGCGCTCCTCGACGCTCATCGGGCAAGGCCGCTGACCGCGCCGGCCGGTCCGGCGCGGTCAGGAGCTCATCACCTCAGGAGGCCGCCCAGCCGTAGAAGCGGCTCGCGTGGAGGTCGGTCGTCGGCTCCTGGGGGGCGAGCTGCGGCAGGTCCTGGAGCACCCGGCCGAACCAGATGTCCGCTGCGGCCTTCTGCGCGGCATCCGCGTCATTGAGACCGGCGTGGTCCTGAATGTGGATGCACAGATCCTTGAAGGCGAACAGCTGGCGCCTACGGATTCCCAGCAATTGAGCGGTGGCGTCGAACTCCCGGAAGATCTTCTGAACGTCGGGAATCGCGTCCGGCTCCATCCGGGCGACGGTGACGGTGGTCCCCGTCGGCCCCGCGCTCTCGAGCGATTCCCCCTCCCAGCTGTAGAAGCAGGAGGCCGCGGAATCCGCAGGAGAATTCCACGTCTCGGGCTCGTACGGCGCGACGAACGGCTGGAGGTCGACCGAGAGCCGGGCCATACGCGGGTCGGACTTGACCTTTTCGAGCGCGGCCTGGTCGGACTTCTCGACGAAGTCGTACAGGTGAACCTGGACGTCCTGGTGAATGAACAGCTGACGGCGGTGCAGTCCGATCAGGCCCGGGATCTCCGTGCTGTCGAATTCCGCGAACAGCTTCGAGACCTCGGGAATGGAGTTCCGATCCATCTTCGAGACGGTAACCATGCTGCGCATGTTCATCACTTCCTCGTGGGAGAGTATCGGTTTTCGGTCACGCGACCGACGCGGTCTCCGACTCGGGCAATTTCGCCCCGGATTCGCTGGTACTGCTCCTGGTGGCCACCGCGGAGAGAAGGAGGCCGACGACCGCGATTCCGGCGCAGACGACCAGGAGGAGATCCATGCCGCTCAGGAAGGCCGTCTGGACGTGGTGGAGCATCGACTGGTCGCCCAGCGAATCGGCGACGGCCACGCCGGATCCGACGCCGTCGGAGATCGGCTCACGGTTGAGCGTGCCGAGTTCGGAGTGGTACCGGGTGGACAGCACGGTGCCGAGCACGGCCACGCCGGTGGTGCCGGCGGCCTGACGCAGGGCCGACAGCAGGGCCGATCCGGCGCCGGCCCGCTCGGGGGTGAGCGCACCGACGGCCAGTGCCATGGAGGTGGGCAGGACGAGGCCGATACCGAGGCCGACGATGACCATCCAGGTGGCGACGAATCCGTACGAGGTGTCGATGTCGGTCGTCGCGCCAAGGCCCATCCCGATCGCGAGAGCCCCGAAGCCGACCATCAGGGTCAGCTTGAGGCCGATCTTGTCGCGCAGGCCCTCCAGGAAGTTCGAGGCGACCAGCAGGCCGCCGATCATCGGGAGCATGCGCAGGCCGCTGCCGAGCGAATCGACGCCGAGCACGGACTGGAAGTACAGCGGGATGGTGAAGAACAGACCGAACATCGCGAAGGCGTTGGTCAGTTGGAAGAAGGTGCCCATGCGGAATCCTTGGTCCCCGAAGAGGCTGAGATCCGCGAGGGCGTGTTCCCGGGTCCGTTCCCAGGCGACGAAGGCCACGATCAGTACGACGCCTGCCGCGAAGGTCAGCCAGGCCGTGCCGTCGCCCCAGCCCTTGTCGCCGAAGCGGATCAGACCGTAGGTGAGACCGACCAGTCCGGCCGCCGACAGCACCACGCTGACCAGGTTGATGGGCCGGCGGGTCTTGCTGCGGGTCTCCGGCACCAGCAGGCCCACCGCGAGCGCGCCGATGATGACGGTCGGAATGTTCACCAGGAACACCGAGCCCCACCAGAAGCGGTCGAGCAGCAGGCCACCGACGATGGGGCCCAGCGGCATGCCGAGGGTCACCGCCGTGATCCACACGGTGGTGGCCCGACCGCGTTCGGCCGGGTCCGGGAACAGCACCGGGATCATCCCCATGGACAGGGACATCAGCACCGACGCCGCGACGCCGAGCAGGACGCGGGCCAGGATCAGCTCGCCCGCCGACGAGGCGAACGCGCACCAGATCGAGGCGGCGCCGAACAGGATCAGGGCGCCGAACACGAACTTCTTCCGCCCGTACCGGTCGCCGAGCGCACCGGCGGGCAGCATCACGCCCGCCAGCGTCAGCGTGTACGCGGTGCTGAACCACTGGAGTGCGGCGGTGCCGGCGTGCAGGTCGCGGGCGAGCGTGGGCAGGGCGATGTTGAGCACCGTCATGTCGAGTCCGACGGTCAGCATCGCCAGAGCGAGTGCACCGAGGGCCAGCCATCGGCGCGTGGCTGTTACTTCCATGAGCTCCCCAAATTTTCGAAGTAACTACGAGTTCAGAGTAGATACGAGATTCTCGGGCGTGTCAATGTCGAGGGACTCGACTTTCGGCCTCGCTCTTGAAAGATGCGGACGCAAAGCCGCACGATCCTGCGAAAGGGCAGGTCAAATGGGGTGTCATGGGGTACGAGGAGGACGGCCGCAGGGGTCGGTCAACGGCCCGGAGACCGGGCGAACGCGCCCCCGACCAGCCTCTTCTCGCTGACGGTCACAGACAGACCGCGGTCGGGCCCTGTACGCTCACTCAGCGGACAGGCGCCCCTGATTCCGCGCCCAGCACGATCTGGACACTCGCATATTTGCAGGTCAGAGGCGCTTTCCAGCGCCGGGGAACCCGCTTGCCCGTTCCACTGAAGATCCAGGGCCAAGCAGGGTCGTCGCCGGACCATGGAGCGAGACGTCCCTATTGCGAGAGGGTGCCTGAGTGTCGGGACTGCGAGAGCGGAAGAAGGCTCAGACGCGTAAGCGCCTGGCGGACACCGCGTTCACCTTGTTCCGCGAGCGCGGATTCGAGAACGTGACCGTCGCGGAGATCGCCGAGGCCGCGGAAGTCGCCGTGAGCACGCTGTTCGCGTACTTCCCCTGCAAGGAGGCGCTGGTCTTCGACGCGGAGGACGAGTACGACCGAGCGCTGACGGCGGCGGTCCGTGACCGCGCCGCCGGCGTCTCGATGCTGGACGCGCTGGAGGCCCACCTGATGCCCGTGGCGCAACCCACGGCGGACGGCCCGTCCGGCGAGGACTTCGTCGAACTCGTCAAGTCCACACCGGCGTTGCTGGAGTACGCCGGCCGGGTGCGGCGCAACTGGGAGGCGAGCCTCGCCGCCACCCTGGCGCAGGAGGCCGGGATCCCGGAGCACGATCTGCTCGCGACGACGCTCGCCCGCTTCGTGCTGGACGCCAACTTCCTCGCCACCTACGGCGATCACTCACCGGCGGATCTGCAGGCGGTCTTCGAGCGGTTGCGGTACGGCTGGGCGGATTTCGGTACCACGGCCGACCGGAAACCCACGGCCATGGCCGCCGAGTAGGGGCGGTCAGGTCTTGGCCAGCATGAACCCCACGCCCCGTACCGACACTATGAGGCCGCGGTCACCCAGTTTGGAACGCAGATTGCTCACGTGAGTGTCGATCGTCCGCTGCGACCAGGAATTACCCCAGACCTCGCTGACTATCTCATCCCGTGAAATAACTCTCCCAGAATTCCGCGCGAGGAGAAGAAGAAGGTCGAATTCCTTGAGCGTCAGCCGTGCAGAACGCCCGCCATACGTCACTTCCCGTTTCTGCACGTCGATTCTCAGCTTGCCCCTTTCCAGAAAAGGAGGCAGCTGTGTGCAGGTGTGGGCCCGCCGCATGACCGCACCGATACGCGCCATGAGTTCGCGGAGCCGGTACGGTCGCGCCAGGTAGTCGTCGCCGCCGGCCCGCAGGGCCAGCACGGTGTCCAGCTCCGAGGCAGCGGAGCCGATGAAGATGACGGGAGTGTCCGTGGCGGCGCGGAGCAGTCGGCACACGTGGAGCCCGTCAAGATCTTTCAGCTTCATCCCGAGCAGCACGAGGTCGGATTCCGCGGCGCCTTCCAGCGCCTCCTCACCACTTTCCACGGCTCGCACATTCTGTCCGCTTCGGGACAGATCGGCCACGAGGATCTCTCTGTTCACCTCATCGCTCTCGACGACGAGGATCGTCCAGGGACCAGCATCCCCGCACATCTCCGGAGCCGCGGATGGCAGCGGCAATCCCATAGAAATCTCCCCCAAAATCTCCGTAGGTTGAACGTCTAGCCTCACATGAGCTCGCTCCCCGTTTCAATGGTTTTCGTGACGCTCACAGTGAAGTGCCGCAATCACCCAGGCGACTCACGCAACAACAAAGAATGCCCTAAGAGATCGTAAAATCAACATGGGAGAAAGTGGACGCTTTTCCGGAATACCTGATTCCGTAAAACGCGGCCACCTGCCACTCACAGCGGCCAGGCGGCCAGCAAATCGCCGGGGCCGTAGGCGGCATCGAGCCCCGGACAGTCCACTCCGCTTCGCGAGACCGCCATGACCGGAACGGGTTCACCGGTGAGGGCGGCCCGGTGTCGATGAAGCGCTGCCAGGTCGTGTCGGTGGAAGGGCGACTGCTCCAGCCACTTGATGGAGCCGACGAAGAGCAGCTCCTTGGCGATGGGGGCGCGGTCCGCCCCGACGACATCGATCTCGACGTCGTTGGTGCGGGTCCAGTAGCCGCCCACCACGGGGGCCGCGGGGAGTCGGTCGTCGGGCAGTATCCGAGCGAGCGCCTCACGGATGAGGGGTTCGATCGCCCGGCCGCGCCAACTGGTCCAGCTCTCCCGGATGCGCGCCAAGGTCAGATCCCCCCGCCCCCGCTCGATCTCTTCCATGGACGGGCCGAGCAGGTGGAGCCAGAACCGCAGGTAGGGATCAGTCACCCGGTAGCGGCGATCCTTCGACGGGCGCAGCGACACGGGCAGCTCCGCGGCGACGATCCGCTTGTTCGTGAGCAGCTCCAGCGCTCGCTGCAGCGGCGTGGCCCCGATCCCGCCGGCCGCGCGGGCGATGTTGGTGAAGGTCCGCTCACCACTGCCGATGGCCGCCAGCACCGTACGCGCCTGAGCCTGCGGAGGGAATTCGGCGGCCAGCGAGCGCTCGGCCGATACCAGCAGGGCCGAGACCGGGTCGCTCAGCGCCTCGCCGAGGAAGTCCCACAGCCCCGCGCCTCGCGGCCACTCCGCGCAGATCAGCGGCAGCCCGCCGGTGACCAGCGCGGCGTCGAAGGTCTCCGCCGGTTCCAACCCGAGCATCTGCCCCACCTCGGCGGGGTTCAGCGGTCCCAGCACCATCTCCCGGCCGCGCTGATGGAAGGGGCGTCCATAGCTGTTCAGGGCCTCCATCATCGACAGATCGGAGCCGATGAGGACCAGCAGCACCGGCTTGGTCTCCAGCACCCGGTCCCAGGCCCGTTGCAGCATCCCCTCGAAGGCGCCATCGGCATCCATCAGGTACGGCACCTCGTCGATGACCAGCACGCTCGCCCGGTCGGCGGGCAGCGCCGCGGCCAGCACGTCGAACGCGGCATCCCAGTTCTCCGGCCGCGCGGCGGCCACCAGCCCCGCCAACGGCAGCGTCGATGCCTGGGCGTCCCGGGCCAGTCGCGCCAGATCATCCCCGGCGGACGCACCGGTCGCCGCGTAGAACAAGAACGGGGCACCGGAGCGCTCCGCAAACCGCTCGACCAGTCGCGACTTGCCCACCCGTCGCCGCCCACGCAACATCACGCACCGACCGGGCCGCTCCCCGCCGACCCCTGCCGCCACCTTCTGCAGCTCTCGCTCCAACGTCGCCAGCTCATGCCGACGGCCTACAAAGTCCACCATGCCCGCCGACCTCCACGCATGACACTAACGACAACGTTACTAACGTAGACGTTAGTAGACATCCTTCGCCAGTTGTCACCCGTGATCCGGCGAAGGTGACCTCACCGGCATCCCGGCACGGGCAGAACGAGGGGCCCGACTCCGAAGAGCCGGGCCCCTGTCGATCCGGGTCGGACGGGTCGATCCGGGTCAGATATGTCGATCCAGGTCAGACGTTGAACCTGAACTCCACGACATCCCCGTCCTGCATCACGTAGTCCTTGCCCTCCATACGGGCCTTGCCCTTCGACCGGGCCTCCGCCACCGACCCCATCTCCACCAGGTCGGCGAAGGAGATGACCTCCGCCTTGATGAAGCCCTTCTGGAAGTCGGTGTGGATGACACCGGCGGCCTCGGGGGCGGTGGCGCCCTTCTTGATGGTCCAGGCGCGGGATTCCTTGGGGCCTGCCGTGAGGTAGGTCTGGAGGCCGAGGGTGTCGAAGCCGACGCGGGCCAGGGTCGTCATGCCGGGCTCCTCGACGCCGACCGACTCCAGGAGCTCCATCGCTTCCTCCTCGTCGAGCTCGGCGAGGTCCGCCTCCAGCTTGGCGTTGAGGAAGATCGCCTCGGCGGGGGCGACGAGGGCGCGCTGCTCGACCTTGAAGTCCTCGTCGACCAGCTCGTCCTCGTCGACGTTGAAGACGTAGAGGAAAGGCTTCGTCGTCAGGAGGTGCAGGTCGTGGAGGAGTTCCTCGTTGCCGGAGCCCTGGACGATGCCCGCGGAGAAGAGGGTGTCGCCCTTCTCCAGGATCTCCTGCGCCGCCTCGACCGCCGCGACCTTCGGGCCGATGTCCTTCTTGATGCGCGACTCCCGCTGAAGGCGCGGAAGGACCTTCTCGATGGTCTGCAGGTCGGCGAGGATCAGCTCGGTGTTGATCGTCTCGATGTCGTCCTTGGGCGAGACCTTGCCGTCGACGTGGACGACGTTCTCGTCCTTGAAGGCCCTGATGACCTGGCAGATCGCGTCGGACTCACGGATGTTCGCGAGGAACTTGTTGCCCAGGCCCTCGCCCTCGGAGGCGCCCTTCACGATGCCCGCGATGTCCACGAAGTCGACGGTCGCCGGGAGGATCTTCTGGGAGGAGAAGATCTCGGCCAGCTTCGCCAGGCGCGCGTCGGGGACGCCGACCACGCCGACGTTGGGCTCGATCGTGGCGAACGGGTAGTTGGCCGCGAGCACGTCGTTCTTGGTCAGGGCGTTGAACAGGGTCGACTTGCCGACATTCGGCAGACCGACGATTCCGATCGTGAGCGACACGTTGCGACTTCCCGTACGTGAGAGACATCAGGGGGCTGGGACTGGGCTGGCACTGGGGTTGCGGGCCCGGTCCTTCTTCGGTGCGCGGGCGGGCCGATCCACCAGTCTACGGCGTACCCACCCCCGCCCCGGCTACCAGTCGAACGCTTGGCCAAGCTCCGCCCTCCGGCGTGTCCCGGAAGCGATTCGGCACATAAACCGACCTAAGTTTGTCCAGTGGAGCAACACAGGACGCGACCCCCGCAGCACGGACCGCGACGCGGCACACCCCCACTGCCCCCGCAGGCGACCCGCGGCGAGAGCGACAGGAGCGGGAGTGGCGGTGCGCGCCCCGGGCAGCGTCGCCCCGCCGACCGCCCGGTCGCCCGCCCGACGACGCCCGTACGCCGGCCCGGTCCGCCGCTGGTCGAGGCCGTGCGGCGGATGCCCAACCCGCGGCTGACGGGACTGGGCGGCGGGCTGTTCTGCGGGGCGGTGATGTTCGTGCTCGGCTGCCTGGACGCGCTGTTGTTCGGGGCGTCGCTGACCGTCTACGGCGTGCTGTTCCTGCCGGTGTGCGTGCTGACCGCGTGCTGGGTGCGGCGGGGCGATCTGGTGACCGCCCCGGTCGTCGTGCCGATCGCCTTCGCCGCCGGCCTGCTGCCCGTCGCCGACAGCAACGGCGGGATCCTCGGCCGCCTGATGGGCCTGGTGACGGCCCTCGCCACCCAGGCCGGCTGGCTCTACGGCGGCACCCTCGTCGCAGGCCTGATCGCGTCGGCCCGCAAGATCCAACTGATGCGCCATCGCACGGCGGCGGCCCGGGCCGGCCGCCGGTGACCCGACCGGACTGCGTCTGCCGGACAACCGCCCGCCGGCTAGCCGCTTACCGACCACCGTCCCACCTGGCTGCCGTCCCGGCCGGTCACACGGGCAGGCCGCCGATGCCCTGACCCGGACGGCCGCCCACCGGAATGCCTCCTGCCGGACAATCGTCCGCCGGATGGCCGCCTACCGACCGTCGTCCCGCCCGGCCGCCGTCCCTGCCGGTCACACGGGCCAGCAGCCGATGCCCTGACCCGAACGACCGCCTACCGGAAGGCCGTCGGCCGCCGGAAGGGCGCCTGCCGACCATCGTCCCGCCCCCGGCCCCGGCCCCGGCCACTGTCCCTACCGGCCGCCGGTGACCTGACGGAAGCACCACCCAACGACCGCCGATGACCCGACCGGAGCCCCGCCACCCACTGCCGGCGCCCCGACCAGACCGTCACCCACCGGCCACCCGACCGAACCGCCGCCCACCAGCCGCTGCCCACCAGACCGAACCGCGCCTACCGGCCGCCGTCCCCGCCCGCCGCGTGCATCGCCGCGCCCACGATCCCCGCGTTGTTCTGCAACTGCGCCGGGACGATCTCCGCCTTGATGTCCTCGATGAAGTGCAGGAACTTGTCGGCCTTGCGGCTGACCCCGCCGCCGATGATGAACAGCTCGGGCGTGAAGAGCATCTCGACATGGGCCAGGTACTTCTGGACACGGTGCGCCCAGTGCTCCCAGGTCAGCTCGCCGTCCTCCTTGGCCTTGCTGGAGGCGCGCGTCTCCGCGTCGTGGCCGTGCAACTCCAGGTGGCCCAACTCGGTGTTCGGGACGAGGACGCCGTCCACGAACACCGCGCTGCCGATGCCGGTGCCGAAGGTCAGCAGGATGACCGTGCCCTTGCGGTCGCGGCCCGCGCCGAAGGCCATCTCGGCGACGCCCGCCGCGTCCGCGTCATTGACGACCGTCACGTCGTGCCCGCCGAGCCGGTCGCTGAACAGCACGCGCGCGTCCGTGTCGATCCAGCTCTTGTCGACGTTCGCCGCCGTACGGATCGTCGACCCGCCCGTCACCACGCCCGGGAACGTCAGCCCGACCGGGCCCGTCCAGCCGAAGTGCTCGACGACCTCCTTGACGCCGTCCGCCACCCCGTCGGGCGTCGCCGGGTGCGGAGTGAGCACCTTGAAGCGCTCCTCCGCGAGGTCGCCCTTGTCCAAATCAACAGGGGCGCCCTTGATCCCGGACCCACCGATGTCCACACCGAAGATCTGCATGGCTCTACGTTACGACGATGGACTGACAGTCACTCAGCGGAGGCGACATCCGAACCGGATCCCGAACCAGATCCCGTACCGGATCCACCGCGCTCGGCGACCAGCGCTGCCGCCTCGTCCCGCAGGTCCCGGCGCAGCTCCTTGGGCAGGGAGAACGTGATGGACTCCTCGGCCGCCCTGACCAGTTCGACGTCCTCGAAGCCGCGCTGCGAGAGCCACTCCAGGACCTGCTCGACCAGGATCTCCGGCACCGAGGCGCCGGAGGTGACGCCGACCGTGGAGACACCTTCCAGCCAGGCTTCGTCGATCTCGTCGGCGAAGTCCACCAGGTAGGCCTCGCGGGAACCGGCGAGCTTGGCGACCTCGACGAGCCGTACGGAGTTGGAGGAGTTCTTCGAGCCGACCACGATCACCAGCTCGGCCTCCTCGCCCATCTGCTTCACGGCGAGCTGGCGGTTCTGGGTGGCGTAGCAGATGTCGTCGCTGGGCGGGGAGATGAGCTGCGGGAACTTCCCCTTGAGGGCGTCGACCGTCTCCATGGTCTCGTCGACGGAGAGGGTGGTCTGCGAGAGCCACACGACCTTGGACGGGTCGCGGACCTCCACCTTGGAGACGTCTTCCGGGCCGTCGACCAGGGTGATGTGGTCGGGGGCCTCGCCGGAGGTGCCGATGACCTCCTCGTGGCCCTCGTGCCCGATCAGGAGGATGTCGTAGTCGTCGTTGGCGAAGCGGACGGCTTCCTTGTGGACCTTGGTGACCAGCGGGCAGGTCGCGTCGATGGTGGCGAGCCTGCCCCGCGCGGCCTCGTCGTGGACGACGGGGGCCACGCCGTGCGCGGAGAACATGACGATGTTCCCCTCGGGGACCTCCTCCGTCCGCTCGACGAAGACGGCGCCCTTCTTCTCGAGGGTCTGCACGACGTACTTGTTGTGCACGATCTCGTGCCGGACATAGATCGGAGCCCCGTACTGCTCAAGGGCTTTCTCGACGGCGATCACGGCGCGGTCCACACCCGCGCAGTAGCCCCGGGGGGCGGCGAGCAGGACACGGCGGCCAGGCGAAGCAGTCATGTGAACCATCGTAAGGCCGCGCCCGACGGGTCAAAGATCGCCTTCTTGGGGAGACTGGCCGTGCGGTGGGAGGGGTGGGGAACGACTCGACGGGCGAGGCACAGGCGGAGGCACGATGTCCGGGACCGGCACGGCGGCACGAACGGACGAGGCGGGGCACGACCTGCGGCGGAGCCTCGGGTTCCGGGATCTCGTCGTCTACGGGCTGCTGTTCATCGCCCCGATGGCGCCCGTCGGCGTGTTCGGCACCCTGGACGCGAAGTCGCACGGGGCCGTGGCGCTGGTCTATATCGTCGCGACGATCGCGATGGCGTTCACCGCTTTCAGCTACGCGCAGATGGTGCGGGTGGTTCCCCTGGCGGGCTCCGTGTTCGCCTACGCGCGCGTGGCGCTCGGCAAGGAGGCGGGGTTCGTCGCCGGCTGGATGGCGATGCTGGACTACCTGCTCATCCCGGCGGTGGCGTACCTGTTCTCCGGGATCGCGATGAACTCGCTGGTCCCGGAGGTCTCGCGCTGGGTGTGGACGACGATCGCGGTCGTCGTCACGACCCTGCTGAACCTGTGGGGCGTACGGGCCGCGGCCCGGGTGGGCTTTCTGGTGCTGGCGATGGAGATCGTGGTGCTGCTGATCTTCGTCGTCTCCGCGGTGGTGGTGCTCGCGCGGGACGGGGCCGAGCGGGGGTGGCTGTCGCCGCTGTCCGGGGACGGCACCCAGGGGGCGTTCGCGCTGTCGGCGGTGATCGGCGCGGTGTCGGTGGCCGTGCTGTCGTATCTCGGCTTCGACGCGATCGCGTCCTTCGCGGAGGAGGTCACGGGCGGGTCGGAGAAGGTCGCCCGGGCGGTGCTGTTCTGTCTGGCGCTGGCGGGCGTGCTGTTCGTGGCGCAGTCGTATCTGGTCTCGCTCCTGGAGCCGACGACGTCCGCCCAACTGGCCGCCGATCCGGGCAAGCAGGGCACGGCCTTCTACGACGCCGTGGACGTCTCCGTCGGTACCTGGCTGCACGATCTGGTGGCTGTGAGCAAGGCGCTCGGGGCGGCGTTCGCGGCGCTGGCCGGGCAGGCGGCCGCGGGGCGGCTGCTGTTCGCCATGGGCCGGGAGCGGAGGCTGCCCCGGGCGCTGTCGAAGACGGACTCCGGGGTACCGCGGGTCGCCCTCCTCTGCGCCGCCGTCATCACCCTGGTCGCCGCGGTCTGGGCGGCCCGCCGGGACGACGGGATGGACCACCTGGTCTCGGTGGTCGACATCGGCGCGTTGACCGCCTTCACCCTCCTGCACGCGAGCGTGGTGAGCTGGTTCGCGGTCCGCCGGGCCGGCGGCCCGGCCATCTGGTGGCGGCACGTCCTGATGCCGGTGGTCGGAGCGGCGATCACGATCGCGGTGATCGTGGAGGCCTCGGTGACGGCCCAGGTGGTGGGCGCGGTGTGGCTGGCGATCGGGTTGGCGGTACTGGTGGCCCAACGGGGGCGGGACGAGAACACTCCCCGGGACGAGAACGCCTCCTGACCGCCGCCCCCGCGACCGCCCGTCCGTCCCGACCTCCACCCCGACCTCCGTCCCGCCAAGCCCGGCGCAGGCGTCCGGTTCGATGTCAGTGCCTGCGGATACGCTCACCGGCATGGCTCTCAACACGTCCGCGGAAGCGCCGCTCCCCGTCGGTGAGGTCTCCCGGCTCATCGGGGGGTGGATCGACCGGCTGGGGGCGGTGTGGGTCGAGGGACAGATCACTCAGTTGTCGCGGCGGCCCGGTGCCGGTGTGGTGTTTCTGACGTTGCGTGACCCCTCGTACGACATCTCGATCAGCGTGACCTGTTTCCGGCAGGTGTTCGACACCGTCGCCGACGTGGTGAGCGAGGGCGCGCGGGTCGTCGTACAGGCGAAGCCCGAGTGGTATGCGCCGCGGGGGCAGTTGTCGTTGCGGGCCACGGAGATAAGGCCGGTTGGAGTGGGGGAACTGCTCGCGCGGCTGGAGCAGTTGAAGAAGTCGCTGGCCGCCGAGGGGCTGTTCGCACCGGAGCGGAAGAAGGCGCTGCCCTTTCTGCCGCAGTTGATCGGGCTGGTGTGCGGGCGGGCCTCCGCCGCGGAGCGGGACGTGCTGGAGAACGCGCGGCACCGCTGGCCCGCCGTCCGCTTCGAGGTGCGCAACGTCGCCGTGCAGGGCGTGCACGCGGTGCCGCAGGTCGTACAGGCCGTCAAGGAGCTCGACGAGACCGAGGGCGTCGACGTGATCATCGTCGCGCGCGGCGGCGGCAGCGTGGAGGACCTGCTGCCCTTCTCCGACGAGCAGCTCGTGCGGGTGGTCGCCGAGTGCCGTACGCCCGTCGTGTCGGCCATCGGGCACGAGCCCGACAACCCGCTCCTGGACTACGTGGCCGACCTGCGGGCCTCCACCCCCACCGACGCCGCCAAGAAGGTCGTGCCGGACGTGGGCGAGGAGTACGAGCGCGTGCGGCTGCTGCGGGACCGGGCCCGGCGGTGTGTGCGGGCCTTCGTCGAGCGGGAGGAGCGCGGGCTCGCGCAGGCGCTGGCACGGCCCTCGATAGAGGATCCGCACCGGATGGTGGACGAGCGGGCCGACCATGTCGCGGCCCTGCTCGACCGGGGCCGGCGCACCCTGGGGCACCTCCTGGACCGCGCCGACTCCGAGCTGACGCACACCCACGCGCGCGTGGTGGCCCTCTCCCCCGCCGCCACCCTCAAGCGCGGGTACGCGGTGCTGCAGAAGGCCGACGGTCATGTGGTGCGCGCGCCGGACGAGGTGACGGCGGCGGAGTCCCTGCGGGCGCGGGTCGCCGAGGGCGAGTTCACGGTTCGAGTCGACGCGGGCGATGCATAGGGTGGGCGGAATGACCAGCAAGGTGACGGAAGAGACGCTCGGGTACGAGCAGGCCCGGGACGAGCTGATCGAGGTCGTACGACGCCTTGAGGCGGGCGGTACGACGCTGGAGGAGTCCCTGGCGCTCTGGGAGCGGGGCGAGGAGCTGGCCAAGGTGTGCCGGCGCTGGCTGGACGGGGCCCGGGCGCGGCTGGACGCGGCGCTGGCGGAGGAAGAGGCCGGGGAGACGGAAGAGGCCGGCGCCGAGTAGGGACGGCACCGTCCCGTCGTAGAGGCCGACCGCAAGAACCGATCACGCATGTGAAGCGGATCACGTCATCCCGCTTTTTGTTGAACCTTGAACTTCATCTGGCGTACCTTCATGCCGTAAGCCGATCCGGACCGTGGTCCGGTTTCCCGGCTCCAGGCTACCCCCGAGGAAGTTCACGCATGTCTCTCGCTCTCGCCCCCGCCGCCCAGGACCTGCTGTTCCGCGAGGCCCGCACCGCCAACACCTTCACCGACGAGCCGGTGACCGACGAGCAGGTGCAGGCGATCTACGACCTGGTCAAGTACGGCCCGACGTCCATGAACCAGTCGCCCCTGCGCGTCACCCTGGTCCGCTCCCCCGAGGCCCGCGAGCGCCTCGTGCAGCACCTCGCCGAGGGCAACCAGAAGAAGACCGCCGCCGCCCCGCTGGTCGCGATCCTCTCCGCGGACAACGAGTTCCACGAGGAACTGCCCACCCTGTTCCCGCACTTCCCGCAGGCCAAGGACGCCGTCTTCGGCGAGCGCGCGGTCCGCGAGACCAACGCCTCCCTGAACGCCGCCCTCCAGGCCGCGTACTTCATCATCGGCATCCGCGCCGCCGGCCTCGCCGCCGGCCCGATGACCGGTCTCGACTTCGCGGGCGTCCAGAAGGAGTTCCTGGACGACGACCACACCCCGCTGATGGTCGTCAACATCGGCAAGCCCGGCGAGGACGCCTGGTTCCCGCGCTCCCCGCGTCTGGCGTACGACGAGGTCGTCACCACCGTCTGAGCAGTCCGGCCCGATCCCGCGACCCAAGCGCTCCGCGCATGACAGGGGCCCCCGCCAACGACGCCGAGGGCCTCTTCTTCGTATGCGCGCCCGTGTCCGTGGGCGGGTGGTCACTCCATCTTCAGCGCCTGCGCCATCTCCGTCAGCTGCGCGTACGAACCCGTGCCCGCGACCACCGTCGTCGAGCCCTTGTCCGCGAGCACGAGGGCGTCGTACCGGCCGCCGCTGTACCGCGTCCAGGTGCGGCCGTCGATCTGCTGGGTGGCCTTCGTCGCCTCGGCACCCTGGCTGGCGTCGTCGATGAACGCGCCCGCCTTCTGAGTCGACTGCTCGACCTGCACGTACTGACCACCGGGGGCGTTGAAGCCGAGGTGCCAGGCGTCGAACTCGTCGCCGCGGAAACGGACGGAGGTCGCCTTCCAGCTCGTGGCCAGGCCCTCCGGGGCGGCCACCGGATAGGAGGCGGCACGGCGCGCGGTGAGCAGTTCGACGCGGTAGTCGACCGGCTTGACGTCGGGGGGTGAGTCGTCGTGCGGAATGAAGACGTAGATGATCGCCGCCGCGATCAAGATCAGGCCCAGGGAGAGAATCATGTCCCGGACCGTCTTCTGCTTGCCGCGCTTACCGTTCGAACCTGCCACGCCCCCATCGTCGCAGGTGCCCGGCCCGCTCATCCGTGGGGGCCCCTGCTCATTTTGTCGGACTGACGATAGAGTCGATGGTCGAACCCTCATCCGGCCGTCGTCGTATCAGAAAGGTGCGCCTCGATGACCGAGCATCATCACTTGCCGTCCGAACTCGAAGTCCCCAGCGAAGCCCCCGACCGCAACCTCGCCCTGGAACTCGTCCGAGTGACCGAAGCCGCCGCGATGGCCGCCGGCCGCTGGGTCGGGCGCGGCGACAAGAACGGTGCGGACGGTGCCGCGGTGCGCGCCATGCGAACCCTCGTCTCCACCGTCTCGATGAACGGCGTCGTCGTCATCGGCGAGGGCGAGAAGGACGAGGCGCCGATGCTCTTCAACGGCGAGCGCGTCGGTGACGGCACCGGGCCCGAGTGCGACATCGCCGTCGACCCGATCGACGGGACGACGCTCAACGCCAAGGGCATGCCGAACGCGATCGCCGTGCTGGCCGCCGCGGACCGGGGTTCGATGTTCGACCCGTCCGCCGTGTTCTACATGGACAAGCTGGTCACCGGGCCCGAGGCCGCCGAGTTCGTCGACATCGAGGCCCCGATCTCGGTGAACGTCCGCCGGGTCGCCAAAGCCAAGCGGGTCACGCCCGAGGACGTCACCGTCGTCGTCCTGGACCGGCCGCGGCACGACGGGATCATCAAGGAGATCCGGGAGACCGGTGCGCGGATCAAGCTGATCTCCGACGGCGACGTCGCGGGCTCGATCCTGGCGCTGCGCGAGAGCACCGGCGTGGACCTGCTGCTCGGTATCGGCGGCACCCCCGAGGGCATCATCTCGGCCTGTGCCGTGAAGTGCCTGGGCGGTGTGATCCAGGGCAAGCTGTGGCCGAAGGACGACGCCGAACGGCAGCGGGCGCTGGACGCCGGGCACGACCTGGACCGTGTGCTCACCACCAACGACCTGGTGTCGGGCGAGAACGTGTTCTTCGTCGCGACCGGGATCACGGACGGGGAGCTGCTGCGGGGCGTGCGGTACCGCTCGGAGACCGCCACCACCGACTCCATCGTGATGCGGTCCAAGTCCGGCACGGTCCGGCGGATCGACTCGGAGCACCGGCTGAGCAAGCTGCGGGCGTACAGCGCGATCGACTTCGACCGCGCCAAGTAGCTCGGGGCGGAACAGCTCGCCCCGCGTCAAAAGGGCGCCCCCGGTGCGGTGGGGGCGCCCTTTTGACGCGGGTCAGCCTGCTTGGGCTATGTGGCCCGATGCCCTTGCTGCCTTCTTCAATTCCATGTCGCGGCGGCGCCTGCGGGCCAGGACCACTCGGCGTTCCGCTGCGGTGAGGCCGCCCCAGACTCCGTAGGGCTCCGGTTGCAGCAGCGCGTGTTCTCGGCACTCGACCATGACCGGACAGCCGGCACAGACGCGTTTGGCCGCCGCCTCGCGGGAGAGCCGGGCGGCGGTGGGTTCCTTGGACGGTGCGAAGAACAGGCCAGCCTCGTCGCGCCGGCACACCGCCTCGGTGTGCCAGGGTGCGTCTTGGTCCCTGTCCCGCACTGGCACCCGCTGGGCCGGAACGGCAGCGACCTGCAGGGACGAATGCGGCGGTTGCAGCACGGTCTACTCCTGACGACGGCTTCGCGAGCGAGAGACGATGCAGCAAGGCCTACCCGCTGTGCGCGTGCCTATGCACTGAGTTCCGAACCGCTGGGAATCGAGAGGGCCTTGCTCCGACGCGGTCCGACCGCGGGTGGACCGCGGGTGGACCAACTCCCTCCGGAAACCGATCGATTCGCAACCGTCAACGATCCAAGTGCTTGCGCAAATTCTTGTCGACCTTGCGCTGAACCCGATCGATGATGTCCGCGACGAGCTTGCCGCGCTTCGGCCGACCCTCGACATTGCCCAGTACGGCCCAGCCGTCGACGTACACGACGGGCGCCTCGGGGTCCTCCGCGTCGAGGTTGTCCACCTCGAAGTTGCCGAGCACGCCGCCGCCGGTGCCGCGCAGCGACACGTTCTCCGGGACGCGGATCTGGATGTCGCCGAAGACCGAGACGACCTTGATCACGACCTGCTGGTACTCGAAGATCGCCTCGCTGAGGTCTATCTCCACCGAGCCGAAGATCGAGTACACGTGGATCCGGCGCCCGGCGCGCCAGCGGCCCTTGCGGACGGCGGCGCTGAAGACCGCCACCACGTTGTCGTCGGCGTCCGCCGGGACCGCGCCCGGGGTCGGGCGGTCGGCGGCGAAGGAGGGGGCGGCCCGGCGGTGCGCGACCGGCAGGTCGCGGATGAAGACCTCCAGCTCACCCACCGTCTTGGCGGCGAGCACGCCCTCCACCCGCTCGGCGTGCTCGTCGGGCGTGAGCCGGCCCTCGGCGAGGGCCTCGCGCAGGATGTCGGCGATACGGTCCCGGTCGGCGTCCGAGGCGCGCAGCTCGACGACCTCGGGGTCGGCTGCGCGCGGCGCCGTGTCCTGCTGCTGAGGCTGCTTCTGAAGGTCCACGACAGCAGAGTACCGAAACGCGATAGATCGCGACTAGGGGGCGTGGACAGCCATCTCGGCCAACCGCGAATGCCAACTGAGGATTACCTCACAAGGACCGTGTCAGTGGCAGGTTCTACGCTGGTGGGCGCCCGCCAGTGTCGGCGGGTGGCCGTCTGTCGAGTGAGGAATGGGCTGAGATGCCTGAGTTCGCGTACACCGATCTGCTCCCCATGGGAGAGGACACCACCCCCTACCGGCTGGTGACCTCCGAGGGTGTCTCCACCTTCGAGGCCGACGGGCGGACCTTCCTCAAGGTGGAGCCGGAGGCGCTGCGCAAGCTCGCCGAGGAGGCCATCCACGACATCCAGCACTATCTGCGGCCCGCCCACCTGGCACAGCTGCGACGCATCATCGACGACCCCGAGGCGTCGAGCAACGACAAGTTCGTGGCGCTCGACCTGCTGAAGAACGCGAACATCGCGGCCGCGGGCGTGCTGCCCATGTGCCAGGACACCGGCACGGCGATCGTCATGGGCAAGCGCGGACAGAACGTGCTCACCGAGGGCGGCGACGAGGCCGCGCTGAGCCGCGGTATCCACGACGCGTACCTGAACCTCAATCTGCGGTACTCGCAGATGGCCCCGCTGACCATGTGGGACGAGAAGAACACCGGGTCGAACCTGCCCGCCCAGATCGAGCTGTACGCGACCGACGGCGGCGCCTACAAGTTCCTGTTCATGGCCAAGGGCGGCGGCTCGGCCAACAAGTCGTTCCTCTACCAGGAGACGAAGGCGGTCCTCAACGAGGGCTCCATGATGAAGTTCCTGGAGGAGAAGATCCGTTCGCTGGGCACGGCCGCGTGCCCGCCGTACCACCTGGCGATCGTCGTCGGCGGCACGAGTGCGGAGTACGCGCTGAAGACCGCCAAGTACGCCTCCGCGCACTACCTGGACGAGATCCCGGCGGAGGGCTCGGAGCTGGGGCACGGCTTCCGGGACAAGGACCTTGAGCAGAAGGTCTTCGAACTGACGCAGCGGATCGGCATCGGGGCGCAGTTCGGCGGCAAGTACTTCTGCCACGACGTGCGCGTGGTGCGGCTGCCGCGGCACGGGGCGTCCTGCCCGGTCGCCATCGCCGTCTCGTGCTCCGCCGACCGTCAGGCGCTGGCGAAGGTCACGCCCGAGGGCGTCTTCCTGGAGCAGTTGGAGACGGACCCGGCGCGGTTCCTGCCGGAGACCACCGACGAGCATCTCGAAGAGGCCGATGTCGTCCGCGTCGACCTCAACCAGCCGATGGACGACATCCTCGCCGAGCTGACCAAGTACCCGGTGAAGACCCGGCTCTCGCTCACCGGCCCGCTGGTCGTGGCCCGCGACATCGCGCACGCCAAGATCAAGGAACGCCTGGACGCGGGCGAGGAGATGCCGCAGTACCTGAAGGACCACCCGGTGTACTACGCGGGTCCGGCGAAGACCCCCGAGGGTTACGCGTCGGGCTCGTTCGGCCCGACCACGGCCGGCCGCATGGACTCCTACGTCGAGCAGTTCCAGGCCGCGGGCGGCTCCAAGGTGATGCTCGCCAAGGGCAACCGCAGCAAACAGGTCACCGCCGCGTGCGACGCGCACGGCGGCTTCTACCTCGGCTCCATCGGCGGCCCGGCCGCCCGCCTCGCCCAGGACTGCATCAAGAAGGTCGAGGTCGTCGAGTACGAGGAGCTCGGCATGGAGGCGGTCTGGAAGATCGAGGTCGAGGACTTCCCGGCGTTCGTCGTCGTCGACGACAAGGGCAACGACTTCTTCCAGGACCCGGCGCCCGCGCCGACGTTCACGTCGATTCCGGTGCGCGGACCCGGCCTCGCGTGACCGTGTGACCCTGTGACGGACGCCCGCCCCTGATTGGCGCAGGGGCGGGCGTCGTCGTTCCAGGTCGGGACCGGTCAGCCGGCGCAGATGGTGAAGTTGACCGTGTCGCCCGGCTTGATGGTCTTCGGAGCGTGCGGGGTCACCTCCAGCACCGAGGTCGGCTTGCAGCCCTTGACGGCCTTCTTGGTGACGGTGCCGAGTTTCGTCTGCGTCTTTTCGAGCACCGGCTTGGCCATGTCCAGGCTCAGGCCCGCGAGGGGGAGCCGCGTGGTCGTGCCGTCGCTGAAGAGGTAGAGCAGGGTGGTGGCGTCGTCGCTCTTGGTGGCCGTGCTGCTCGCCGCCGGGGTCGAGCTGCTGCTGCTCCCGACCGAGGTGGCCAGGGCCGTGCCCCCGCCCGCCGCGATGAGGGCGGCGGCGACCGCCGCGATGCCGACGGCACGGCGACGACGGGTGCGGCGCTCGATCTGGGGGGCGTCGAACGCGGGGGTCTCGGCGGAGTCCGCGAGTCGGTTCATGGCGTTCATCAGTTCCTCTTCGAAAGGTGTGCAGCCGGAAGGCCGTGCATCGCCGTACGAGGTCATCGGATTCCTTCCGTGTGCCGCTGGGCCGAAGGGCCGGAGAGTGCGGGGAACTGGCTTCTGAGCTTCTCGATGCCCCGGGCCAGCTGGGAGCGGACCGTGCTCGGCGTGATGCCGAGGTCGGCCGCTATCTCACCGTCCGAGAGATCGTGGAAGTACCGAAGCACCACCACCGTCCGCATCCGCATGGGCAGTTGCTGCAAGGCGCGCACCAACTGGTCCCTGCTGTCCACCTGTCCGTACTCGTCCCCCGGGGCGACGGAGTCGCCGGTCTCCGGGTGGGGAGTGGTGGTCAGGCGGCGGAATCTCCGCCAGCGGTCGTTGGCCAGGTTCACCATGATCCGCCGGACGTAGGCGTCCGGAGCGTCCTTCGCAGCGATGACGCGCCACTTGCGGCAGGCCTTCTCCAGGGTCTCCTGGACCAGGTCCTCCGCCGCCTCACGGTTGCCCGTGAGGACAAGGGCGCCCCGGAACAACGCGGTCGATCGAGCCGCCACGAATTCCTGGAAGTCCGATGCCGGGAGATCCGATGCCTTGAAGTCCGTCTCCACACGCTCCTCCCTTCCTGTCACCCCTTCTCGACGTGGACACGTCCGCTTCTGCTGCACGGCCGTTCTGAGACCTGGGTCACAGGACGGAAACCCGTTCGGGCGAAGTACGCGAAGAACGGCCCCGGTCCGGAACATCCGGGCCGCCCCGATCGCTGTACGAGGCATGAGCGACTACCGCATCGAGCACGACTCCATGGGCGAGGTCCGCGTCCCCGCCGACGCCAAGTGGCGGGCGCAGACGCAGCGGGCCGTCGAGAACTTCCCCGTCTCCGGGCAGCGGATCGAGCGCGCGCACATCGAGGCCCTGGCCCGGATCAAGGGGGCCGCGGCGAAGGTGAACGCGCGGCTGGGGGTGCTCGACAAGGACATCGCCGAGGCGATCCAGGAGGCGGCTGCGGAGGTCGCGCGCGGGGACTGGGACGACCAGTTCCCCGTCGACGTGTTCCAGACCGGCTCCGGCACCTCTTCCAACATGAACGCCAACGAGGTCATCGCGACGCTGGCGACCGAGCGGCTCGGCCGGGACGTGCACCCGAACGACCATGTGAACGCCTCCCAGTCATCCAACGACGTCTTCCCGTCCTCCCTGCACATCGCCGCCACCGCCGCGGTCACCCGCGACCTCGTGCCGGCCCTGGAGCACCTCGCCGCCTCCCTGGAGCGCAAGTCCGAGGAGTTCGCGGACGTGGTCAAGTCGGGCCGCACGCACCTGATGGACGCGACGCCCGTGACGCTGGGCCAGGAGTTCGGCGGATACGCCGCCCAGGTGCGGTACGGCGTCGAGCGGCTGCACGCCTCCCTGCCCCGGCTGGCCGAGCTGCCGCTGGGCGGCACGGCGGTGGGCACCGGCATCAACACACCGCCCGGCTTCTCCGCGGCCGTCATCGAGGAGGTCGCCCGCGCCACGGAGCTCCCGCTCACCGAGGCCCGCAACCACTTCGAGGCACAGGGCGCCCGGGACGGCGTCGTCGAGACCAGCGGACAGCTGCGGACGATCGCCGTAGGACTGACGAAGATCGCCAACGACCTGCGCTGGATGGCGTCCGGGCCGCGCACCGGCCTCGCCGAGATCTCGCTGCCGGATCTCCAGCCCGGTTCCTCGATCATGCCCGGCAAGGTCAACCCGGTCGTCCCGGAGGCCGTGCTCATGGTCGCCGCGCAGGTCGTGGGGAACGACGCGACCGTGGCCACCGCGGGCGCCGCCGGCAACTTCGAGCTCAACGTGATGCTGCCGGTGATCGCGAAGAACGTCCTGGAGTCGGTCCGGCTGCTGGCCAACGTCTCCCGCCTGCTGGCCGACCGCACCGTCGACGGCATCGTGGCCCACCGCGAGCGGGCCCGCGAGTACGCGGAATCCTCGCCGTCCGTGGTGACCCCGCTGAACAAGTACATCGGCTACGAGGAGGCCGCCAAGGTCGCCAAGAAGGCGCTGGCCGAGCGGAAGACGATCCGCCAGGTGGTGCTGGAGGGCGCGTACGTCGAACGCGGCGACCTCACCGTCGAACAGCTTGACGAGGCCCTGGATGTCCTGCGCATGACGCACCCGTAACCGATTGCGAACCAGAACCACAGTGTTCGTGAACCGTGACGCGGACCGCAGCGTCGTATGCCTGTGGCACCTAATATCTGTGCATGGCAGAGGGCGGAGCGGTGAGAGCTGAAGCGGAAGCGGGCGGTTCGACGGGATTCTGGGCCCCCGGGAGTCAGATCCTGTGGCGGTACCGGGAGAACGCGGGCGCGGGTTTTCACATCGCGCGCCCCGTCACGGTCGTACGTGATGACACCGATCTGCTCGCCGTGTGGCTCGCGCCCGGCACCGAGTGTGTGAAGCCGGTGCTCAGCGACGGTACGCCGGTGCACCAGGAGCCGCTGGAGTCGCGGTACACCAAGCCGCGCACCGTCCAGCGCGACACCTGGTTCGGCACGGGCGTGCTGAAGCTCGCGCGGCCGGGTGAGCCCTGGTCGGTGTGGCTTTTCTGGGAGCCGGGGTGGCAGTTCAAGAACTGGTACGTGAACCTTGAGACACCGCTGGTCCGTTGGGCCGGCGGCGTCGACTCCGAGGACCACTTCCTCGACATCTCCGTGCACCCGGACCGCAGTTGGCACTGGCGGGACGAGGACGAGTTCGCGCAGGCCCAGCGGGACGGGCTGATGGACGCCGAAGTCGCCGAGCGGGTGCGGGAGGCGGGGCGCTCGGCGGTGGAGGCGATCCGTGCCTGGGGCCCGCCGTTCCGCGACGGATGGCAGCACTGGCGCCCGGATCCGTCGTGGGATGTACCGTCACTCCCGGAGGGCTGGGACCGTATGCCCGCGCACATGTCCACATGAGACCCTTGATGCGCCCCCGGTCCGCAACCGTAGGATCGTCCTCCGCAAGGGCGCGCAGTAGCAACTCCCGGAGCATGCGCTGGGCTTGACCGATCGTCACCGAGGGGCGGCAGGACGTGAGCGAGGGGTACGAGGGCAACACCGACAGGGCCTGCGTGGACGCGGGTCCTGGCCCTGGGAGCCGCAGACGGTGCGCCGGTGGCGCAGGAACAGTTTCTGACCACGCGGGAATTCCGTTCCTGGGACACGTATTCCGGGTATCGGGTTTTCTGCGGGATGAACTGCGCGCGCGGCGCGCAGCCCCGGACGGACGGATTCGACACGCGTGACGGAGCACCCCATCTCCTTCGAGCGCCCACAGCCGGGCGTCGACCCCGCTGACCCCCGCGGGGCGCTCCTGCACACCCCGACACCGGCGCCCACGACGCCCTCGGCCGCCTTACCCGCACAGGCGCGCACGGGCGAGACGCCGTCGACCCCGGGCACGGCCCATCCGTGCGACAAGGACATGGGCAAGGGAACAGATCCGGCCACTCCCGCGGGCGGCTCGGAGCACTCGCAGCCGGCCGTCGCGGAGCAGGACAATCACCGGCCGCGGCCCGCGCCCGAGGGCATCCCGGCCCAGCCCGGCGCCGAACAGACGGGGCTGCAGAGCTCCGGCGGCTCGGAGCGCCGTACCGGACAGGGACTGCCGCCCGGGCGGCCCACGCCCATGCGGCGGGACGGGGACCGGCTGCGGTTCGTGGGCGCCGCCACCCGGCGGATCGCCCGCGGCATCGACCTCGACGAGATCGTCATGGGGCTGTGCCGGGCCACCGTGCCGACGTTCTCGGACGCGATCCTGGTCTATCTGCGCGACCCGTTGCCGGTCGGCGACGAGCGGCCCACGGGCCCGTTGCTGCTGCGGCTGCGCCGCACCGACCGGATACCGGCGGAGCGGGACAGCGAGGCCGGGTTCACCCCCGCGCTCCAGCCGGAGCCCGCGGAGGTGACCGAACTGGACACGCTCGGCGCCGAGTTGTGCGAGGTCCGCCCCGGCAGCGCGCTCGCCGAGGTGCTGCGCGGGGTCCGCCCGGTCTTCACGGACGCCCCCGCGGCCCGCGCCGCCCTGCCCGAACTCCTGGGCGAAGGCTGCGAGTTCAGCGTGCCCGGAGGCCAGCGCGCGATCCTCGCCCCGCTGCGCGGCCGCCGCCGGGTGATCGGCGCCGCGCTCTTCCTGCGCCGCCCCGAGCGCATCGCCTTCGAGCCGGACGACCTCCTGGTCGCCGCCCAACTGGCCACGCACAGCGCGCTCGGCATCGACAAGGCCGTCCTCTACGGCCGCGAGGCCTACATCGCCGACGAGCTGCAGCGCACGATGCTGCCCGAGACGCTCCCGCGCCCCACGGGCGTCCGACTGGCCTCCCGCTACCTGCCGGCCGCCGAGACGGCCCGGGTGGGCGGCGACTGGTACGACGCCATCCCGCTGCCCGGCAGCCGGGTCGCCCTCGTCGTCGGCGACGTCATGGGCCACTCCATGACCTCCGCGGCGATCATGGGCCAGCTGCGCACGACCGCGCAGACCCTGGCCGGTCTCGACCTGCCCCCGCAGGAGGTCCTGCACCACCTCGACGAGCAGGCCCAGCGCCTTGGCACCGACCGCATGGCGACCTGCCTCTACGCGGTCTACGACCCGGTCTCGCACCGCATCACCATCGCCAACGCCGGCCACCCGCCGCCCGTCCTGCTCCACCTGGGCGGCCGGGCCGAGGTGCTGCGGGTGCCGCCGGGCGCCCCGATCGGCGTCGGCGGGGTCGACTTCGAGGCCGTCGAGCTGGACGCGCCCGCCGGGGCCACCCTGCTCCTCTACACCGACGGCCTGGTCGAGTCCCGCCTGCGGGACGTCTGGACCGGCATAGAGCAGCTGCGCGAGAAGCTCGCCGCGGTCGCGCAGCTGACCGGACCCGACCATCCGCCGCCCCTTGAAGCCCTGTGCGACGAGGTGCTCGACATGCTCGGCCCGGGTGACCGGGACGACGACATCGCGCTGCTCGCCGCCCGCTTCGACGGGATCGCGCCGAGCGACGTGGCGTACTGGTTCCTCGAACCGGAGGACGCGGCCCCCGGCCGGGCCCGCCGGCTGGCCCGGCGGGCGCTGTCCCGCTGGGGCATGGAGGACATGAGCGACTCGGTCGAACTGCTGGTCAGCGAGGTCGTGACGAACGCCGTGCGGTACGCCTCCCGGCCGGTCACCCTGCGGCTGCTGCGCACCGATGTGCTGCGCTGCGAGGTCGGCGACGACGTGCCGCAGCTGCCTCGGCTGCGACAGGCGCGGGCCACCGACGAGGGCGGGCGCGGGCTGTATCTGGTCAACAAACTGGCCAGACGGTGGGGAGCGACCCGGCTCAGCACCGGCAAGGTGGTCTGGTTCGAGCTGAACCGGAACTGAATCAACTTTGGATCAAATCCAAAAGTTGCCGACATCATGTTGGAGGCGTTGACTGCTGGGGTACGCGAAGCGCCTGACCGACCCCTCACCCGAGGATGGGAGGACAATCGTGACGCAGGCACCCCAGCACGTTCCGTACACGACGACCAACGCGGGCATCCCCGTGGAGAGCGACGAACACTCGCTCACCGTCGGGTCGAACGGCCCGATCCTGCTCCAGGACCACTACCTCATCGAGAAGATGGCCCAGTTCAACCGGGAGCGGGTACCCGAGCGCGTGGTCCACGCCAAGGGCAGCGGCGCGTACGGGACCTTCGAGGTCACCAACGACGTCAGCCAGTTCACCAAGGCGGATCTCTTCCAGCCCGGCAAGCGCACCGAGATGCTGGCCCGCTTCTCCACGGTCGCGGGCGAGCTCGGCTCCCCGGACACCTGGCGCGACCCGCGCGGTTTCGCCCTCAAGTTCTATACCGAGCACGGCAATTACGACCTGGTGGGCAACAACACCCCCGTCTTCTTCGTCCGTGACCCGCAGAAGTTCCAGGACTTCATCCGCTCCCAGAAGCGCCGGCCCGACAACGGGCTGCGCGACCACGACATGCAGTGGGACTTCTGGACCCTCTCCCCCGAGTCCGCGCACATGGTGACGTGGCTGATGGGCGACCGGGGCGTGCCGCGGACGTACCGGCACATGAACGGGTACTCGTCCCACACCTACATGTGGGTCAACGCCGGCGGCGAGCGCTTCTGGGTCAAGTACCACATGAAGACCGACCAGGGCGTCGAGTTCCTCACCCAGGCCGACGCCGACCGGCTGGCCGGCGAGGACGGCGACGTGCACCGCCGGGACCTGTTCGACTCGATCCAGCGGGGCGAGCACCCGTCCTGGACGATGCGGGTGCAGGTGATGCCGTTCGCGGACGCGGCCGACTACCGCTTCAACCCGTTCGACCTGACCAAGGTGTGGCCGCACAGCGACTACCCGCTGATCGAGGTCGGCCGGATGACGCTGAACAAGAACCCCGAGGACCACTTCGTCCATATCGAGCAGTCCGCGTTCGAGCCGTCCAACCTGGTCCCGGGCATCGGCCCGTCCCCGGACAAGATGCTGCTCGGCCGCCTCTTCTCGTACCCGGACACGCACCGGTACCGCATCGGCCCGAACTACACCCAGCTGCCGCCCAACCGGCCGCGCTCGAAGGTGAATTCGTACGCCAAGGACGGACCGATGCGCTACGAGGCGGCCGACGTGGGCGCCCCGTACGCACCGAACTCCTACGGCGGTCCGGCGGCGGACGTGCAGCGGTTCGGGGACATCGCCGGCTGGCAGGCGGCGGGCGAGATGGTGCGCGAGGCGTACGCGCTGCACCGCGAGGACGACGACTTCGGGCAGGCGGGCACGATGGTCCGGGAGGTGCTGGACGACGCGGCCCGCGACCGGCTGGTCTCCAACATCGCCGGACACCTGCTGGACGGCGTCTCCCGTCCGGTGCTGGCCCGCGCGCTGCAGTACTGGCAGAACGTCGACAAGGAGCTCGGCGAGCGGGTCGCCGCCGAGGTCGACGGAGGCTGACGCGGACCGAACGAGCGAGGGCGCCCGGTGCTCACCGGGCGCCCTCATCTCGTACTCACCGCATTCCCACCTACTGGTCGTCGTCCAGCGGATCGTCCGGCTCGGTCGGTGTCTCGACCGGTGTGGAGATCGGCGGCGACGTGGTCGGCGTCTCGACCGGCGCCGAGGTGGTCGGCGTCTGGCTCGGTGGCGCCGAGGACGTCGGCGGCTTGGTCGTCGGCGTCTCGCTCGGTGTCTCGCTGGGCGTCTCGCTGGGCGTCTCGGACACCTTCGGCGTCGTGCTCGGCTGGACGGCCGCGCCCTGCGTGGTGTCCAGGTCGAACTTGGCGTTCTTGGACGAGACACCGAAGGTGTACGTCGCCCAGATCTGCGCCGGGAAACCACCGCCGTTGACGCGCGGGAAGCCGCCCGCCTCGTACATCGAGACCTGCGCACCGGACTTCTTGCCCTCGCCGAACAGGCCGACCGAGGTGACCAGGTCGGGCGTGTAGCCGGTGAACCAGGCCGACCGGTTCTCGTCGGACGTACCCGTCTTGCCGGCCACCTTGCGGCCGTCGCGCTTCTCGTTGTCCCGCACCGACACCTTGGCCGTACCGTCGTCGACCACGCCGGTCAGCACCGAGGTGACGGTGTCGGCGGCCTCGCGGCTGACGATCTGGGCGCCGATCGGATCCGGCAGCTTCACCTCGCGCTTGCTGTTCTCGACCGACTTGATGATGGTCGGGGTGACCTGTCTGCCGTGGTTGTCGAGGGTCGCGTACACGCCGGCCATCTGCCACGGGCTCGCGCCCATGGTGCCCAGGGTCTGCGCGGGCACCGACTTGAGGTCGGCGGTGTCCATGCCCATCTGGCTGGCGACCTTGAGGACCTTGTCCATGCCGACGTCGACGCCCATCTGCGCGAAGACGGAGTTCACGGACTTGTTCATCGCCGTCTGGACGGTGATGTCGCCGTAGTCCTGGTCGTCCTCGTTCTCCGGGGCGAAGCCGACCTTGTTCCCGTCGTTCACGACCTGGCGCTTGCTGGTGCCGTCGTAGATCGTGTTCGCGGAGATCGCCTTGCCGGACTGGGTCTTGGCGTCCTCGTCGAGGGCGGCGGCCAGGATGACCGGCTTGAAGGTCGACGCGGGCTGATAGTCCACGCGGGTCGCGTTGGAGCGGAAGTGCTTGTAGTAGTCCGTGCCGCCGTACAGCGCGACGACCGCGCCCGTCTTCGGGTTCACCGACACCGCACCCGCCTGGACGTCCGCGTCGACCTTGCGCTTCTTCGCGTCCAGCTTGCTGGTCAGCTGCGACTTGGCGGCGCTCTCCAGCGCCTTCTGCCGCTTCTTGTCGATGTTCAGCGTGATGGTCCAGCCGCCCGCCTTGACCATGGTCAGGGCGTCGTCCGCGTTGTCGACCGTGCCCTGGGCGACGAGTTGCCTGGCCAGCTGGTTGTTGGCCGCGTCCACCAGATAGCCGGTCTGGCCGCCCATGCCGGGCGCTGCCTTGGGCTCCTTGGGCACCGGGAACTCCATGGCCGCGCGCTTGGTCTGGTCGAGCCAGCCCTGGCCGACCATGTTGTCCAGTACGTAGTTCCAGCGCGCCTTCACCAGTTTCTGGCCGGTGGGTGAGGCGACGGCCCAGTCGTACTGGCTCGGCGCCTGGAGCAGCGCGGCGAGGTAGGCGCCCTGCTGGACGTCGAGGTCCTCGGCGTCGACGCGGTAGTAGGCCTGGGCGGCGGCCTGGATGCCGTAGGCGCCGCGGCCGTAGTAGCTGGTGTTGATGTAGCCGGCGAGGATGTAGTCCTTGGACTTCTCGCGGTCCAGTTTGAGCGAGATGACCAGTTCCTTCAGCTTGCGCGTGACGGTCTGGTCGGCGGTGAGGTAGTAGTTCTTGACGTACTGCTGGGTGATCGTCGAACCGCCCTGGGTGCCCTTGCCGGAGAGCGTGTTGAGCAGACCGCGGGCGGTGCCCTTGAGGTCGACGCCGCCGTCGTTGTAGAAGGTCTTGTTCTCGGCGGCGACGAAGGTGTACTGCACCTTCTTGGGCACCTTGTTCAGGTCCACGATCTCGCGGTTGCGCTCGCCGTCACGGGTCAGCGGGCTGCCGTCGCTGTACTTGTAGACGTTGCTCTGCAGTTCCGCGTCGGCGTTGCCCGCGGGGATGTCGATCATCATGTACATCGCGATGAAGGCACCCATGCCGAGCAGGCAGACCCCGAAGACGGTCCCGACGACCTTCTTCCACGTGAACATCCGGCGTATGAGGCTCTTGTCACTCTTGCCCTTGCCGGCCTTGCCCTTCTTGCCCCGCCCCTTGGCCTCGGCCTGAGCCGCCTTGCGCGCCGCGGCCCGGCCGCCGATGACGGTGGGCTCGGCCTCGGGGGTGGCCGTGGCCGTCGTCCCGGAGGGGCCCGTGGGGGCCACCGGCGCCGTCTCTTCGGACGAGCGCGTAGGGGGCGCCGCGCGGCGACCGCCGCGCTGTCGCGCTCGTCTCTCTTCCGCCCGTCCCATTGGTCCGTTCCGCTCCGCTTCGGTCATGTGTGCTCACAAGCCACACAGGTTCGCCGCTCAAGTCAGCTCAGAAAGCTAACACCGGGAGATGTGACCCAGGTCCGCCGATCCGTCCTTTCTCGGACGTGAGAATCAGCACCTGTCCCAACGGAACCGACGGCCGAGAGGCGTGAAGGGTTGCGCTGCGGGGTAAAGTGATATCACTTAGCTAGAACCGAGCTAGGCACTGCGAAGACGTACGACACCGTACGAGAACGTACGAGAACGGGGGACCCACCATGTCCGCACACGACTCCACACCCACCACCGACGCATCCGCCGACGTGCCCGAGATGCCCGCCCCGCAGGTGCGGGAGTTCACCGCGCACAGCATCGGGGGCGGGCTCGCCCTGTTGCTCGGGCTGGTCGGGATCCTGGCCGCCGTCGCCCTGTTCGTGGCCGCCTCGGTGAGCCCCGGCTTCGCGGCCGGCGGCACCTTCGTCCTGCTCGCCGCGCTGATCTCGCTGCGCGGGCTGAACACGGTCGCACCCGGCGAGGCGCGGGTGGTCCAGCTCTTCGGGCGCTACCGGGGCACGATCCGGCAGGACGGGCTGCGCTGGGTGAACCCCTTCACCTCGCGCTCCAAGATCTCCACCCGGGTCCGCAACCACGAGACCGCCGTCCTCAAGGTCAACGACGCCTACGGCAACCCGATCGAGCTGGCCGCGGTCGTGGTCTGGAAGGTGCGGGACACCGCGCAGGCGACCTTCGAGGTGGACAACTACCTGGAGTTCGTGGCCACCCAGACCGAGGCCGCGGTCCGCCACATCGCCATCGAGTACCCCTACGACGCCCACGACGAGGGCGGCCTCTCGCTGCGCGGCAACGCCGAGGAGATCACCGAGAAGCTCGCCGTCGAACTGCACGCGCGCGTGGAGGCCGCCGGCGTCCAGATCATCGAGTCCCGCTTCACGCATCTCGCGTACGCTCCCGAGATCGCCTCGGCGATGCTTCAGCGGCAGCAGGCGGGCGCGGTCGTCGCGGCCCGGCGGCAGATCGTGGACGGAGCGGTGGGCATGGTCGAGGCGGCGCTCGCGCGGATCTCGGAGCGGGACATCGTGGAGCTGGACGAGGAGCGCAAGGCGGCGATGGTGTCGAACCTGCTGGTGGTGCTGTGCGGCGACCGGGCGCCCCAGCCGGTCCTCAACACCGGGACCCTCTACCAGTGACGGATTCCTCTACGCCGGATCCCGCCCGGGACTCCTCGGCGAAGCGTCGGCCGCAGCAGCGCAAGCAGGTGCTGCTGCGGCTGGACCCTGCCGTCTACGAGGCCTTGGCGCGCTGGGCCGGCGACGAACTGCGGTCGGCCAACGCGCAGATCGAGTTCCTGCTGCGCCGGGCGCTCAAAGAGGCCGGCCGGCTGCCCGGCGAGGCGGGCCCGATCCCCCGCAGGGGCCGTCCGCCCACCGACCGCGAGAGCTGACCCGGACACCCCGACCCCGGACCCCCGGCCCGTGTAGCAGAACCGTGACAATGGGCCCCCACCTGCGCACCTGTACACCCCGCCATGATCTACACACACCGCGTATACATGAGGCGTATACACCGTGTGTAGAGTGCTCCGCATGTCCATCGGTCACACCCTCCTGGGGCTCCTGGAGTCCGGCCCGCGCCACGGTTACGACCTCAAGCGGGCCTTCGACGAGAAGTTCGGTCACGACCGGCCGCTGCACTACGGCCAGGTCTACTCGACGATGTCCCGGCTGTTGAAGAACGGGCTCGTGGAAGTCGACGGCATCGAGGCCGGCGGCGGCCCCGAGCGCAAGCGCTACGCGATCACCGACGCCGGTATCACCGACGTCGAGCGGTGGCTCGCGACGCCGGAGAAGCCGGAGGAGTACCTCCAGTCGACCCTCTACACCAAGGTCGTCCTGGCGCTGCTCACCCATCGCGAGGCGGCCGACATCCTCGACAGCCAGCGCTCCGAGCACCTGCGCAGCATGCGCATCCTGACCGACCGCAAGCGCCGGGGCGATCTGGCGGACCAACTGGTCTGCGACCACGCCCTGTTCCACCTGGAAGCCGATCTGCGCTGGCTTGAGCTCACGGCCGCGCGGCTCGACAAGCTCCGTGAGGCGGTGGCCAAGTGACTCCTCCGCCCGGTTCCCTGCTGGCCGCCCAGGACCTGCGCAAGGTCTACGGCCCCACGCTCGCGCTCGACGGCGCCGAGTTCTCCATCCACCCCGGCGAGGTCGTCGCCGTGATGGGCCCCTCCGGGTCCGGCAAGTCGACGCTGCTGCACTGTCTGGCCGGCATCGTGCCGCCCGACTCGGGCTCCATCACCTACCAGGGCCGCGAGATGGCGACCATGAGCGACGCGCAGCGCAGTCAGCTGCGGCGCTCCGAGTTCGGCTTCGTCTTCCAGTTCGGCCAGCTCGTGCCCGAACTCACCTGCGTGGAGAACGTCGCCCTGCCGCTGCGGCTGAACGGCACCTCCCGCAAGGAGGCCGAGCGGGCCGCGCTGACCTGGATGGAGCGCCTGGAGGTCGACGACCTCGGCAGAAAGCGCCCCGGCGAGGTCTCCGGCGGCCAGGGGCAGCGCGTCGCCGTCGCCCGCGCGCTGGTCACCGGTCCGCGTGTGCTGTTCGCCGACGAGCCGACGGGCGCGCTCGACTCGCTCAACGGCGAGCGCGTGATGGAGCTGCTCACCGACGCGGCCCGGTCCACCAACGCGGCCGTCGTCCTCGTCACGCACGAGGCACGGGTGGCCGCGTACTCCGACCGCGAGATCGTCGTACGGGACGGCAAGTCCCGGGACATGGAGCGGGCCGTATGAACGCGCGTCAGTGGGCCGCGGATCTGGCCATGGGGGTGCGGTTCGCCTTCGCGGGCGGACGTGAGGGCTGGGTACGGGCCCTGCTGACGGCCGTCGGCGTGGGACTCGGCGTGGCGCTGCTGCTGTTGACCACCGCCCTGCCGAACGCGCTGAACGTGCGCCACGACCGGGAGGCCGCGCGCAGCGACATCACCTACACCTCGGACCGGATCAAGAAGGCCGACGACACCGTGGTCGTCGCCAACGTCGGTACGACCTTCCGCGACAAGGACGTCCGGGGCCGCGCGCTGGAGCCGGAGGGCTCGCGGGCCCCGCTGCCGCCCGGCGTGGCGAAGTTCCCGGGGGTGGGCGAGATGGTCGTCTCCCCCGCGCTGAAGAAGCTCCTGGACTCCTCCGACGGCAAGCTGCTGCGGGAGCGGCTGCCGGAGAAGATCGTCGCCACGATCGGTGAGAGCGGGGTGATCGGCTCGGCCGAACTCGCCTTCTACCGGGGCGCCGACGATCTCGCGGCGAAGGTCGACGGCGGCCGGGTCGAGCGCATCGACCACTTCGGGGACCCGAACCCGTCGTCGGACGCGATGGACCCCGTACTGCTGCTGCTGATCCTGGTCGTCTTCGTGGCGCTGCTGATGCCGGTCGCCGTCTTCATCGCGGCGGCCGTGCGGTTCGGCGGCGAGCGGCGCGACCGGCGGCTCGCGGCGCTGCGGCTGGTCGGCTCCGACAGCCGGATGACTCGGCGGATCGCGGCCGGCGAGGCGCTCGCGGGCTCGGTGCTCGGCCTTGTGCTCGGCGCCGGGTTCTTCATGATCGGCCGGCAGATCGCGGGCTCCGTTGAGGTCTTCGACGTCAGTGTGTTCCCGAGTTACATGAACCCCTCCCCCGCCCTGGCCCTGCTGGTCGCCCTCGCGGTGCCGGCGGCCGCGGTGCTGGTGACGCTGCTGGCCCTGCGCGGGGTGGTCATCGAGCCGCTCGGCGTGGTCCGTACGGCGAAGCCGGCCCGGCGCCGGCTGTGGTGGCGGCTGCTGCTGCCGCTGGCCGGGCTCGCGATGCTCTACCCGATGATCGGGCAGGGCCGCACCAACGGCGACTTCAACCAGTACCTCGTCATCGGCGGCGTGATGCTGCTCCTGGTCGGCATCACCGCGCTACTGCCGTGGATCGTGGAGGCGGTCGTCGCCCGGCTCGGCTCGGGCGGGGTCGCCTGGCAACTGGCCGTGCGCAGGCTCCAGCTGAGCAGCGGTTCGGCGGCCCGGATGGTCAACGGCATCGCGGTGGCGGTGGCCGGGGCGATCGCGCTGCAGATGCTGTTCGCGGGCGTGGACGGCGACTACACCAAGGACACCGGCCTCGACGTGACACGGGCGCAGATGCAGGTGACGCTGCCCAGCGAGGTGCCGACCGCGCAGGCCGCCGCGGAGTTCCGGGCGACCCAGGGCGTGCGGAAGGTCGACGTCTACTCCGACGGCACCCTCGGCGACCGGCGCTCGGATCCCACGCACTCCGCCGCCATGACCGTCGGCAGCTGCTCGGCGCTGCGCGAGGTGGCCCGCCTGTCCTCCTGCAAGGACGGCGACGTCTTCGCCGTCCGCGGTGTCGAGTACGACACCGACACGCCCAAGCTCGCCAAGTCGGGCGGGACGCTGTACGTCGACCCGAGCTACGAGGGGGACTCCACGCGCGGCAAGGAGATCCCCTGGCGGGTGCCGGCCGGTCTGAAGACCGTCGATTCCCGCAAGGACATGACCGGCAACGAGCGGGGCGGCTTCCTGGTCACCCCGAAGGCACTGCCGGCCGCCACCTTGGCGGGCCTGAGCGGGCAGGTCTACCTCAGCCTCGACCAGTCGGTGCCCGACGTGCAGGACCTGGTCCGCAACACGGCGACCGGCATCAACCCGATGACGGATCCCATGACCTGGTCGGCCAGCGAGCGGTCGGACAAGTACACCTCCATCCGCACCGGCCTGTTCGTCGGCGCCGCGGCTGTGCTGGCGCTGATCGGGGCGAGTCTGCTGGTGTCCCAGCTGGAGCAGCTGCGTGAGCGCAAGAAGCTCCTGTCGGCGCTGGTCGCCTTCGGCACCCGGCGGCGCACGCTGAGCCTGTCCGTGCTGTGGCAGACGGCGATCCCGATCACCCTGGGTCTGGTCCTCGCGTCGGCGGTCGGGCTGACGCTGGGCGCGGTGCTGCTGCGGATGACGGACACGAAGGTGCGCATCGACTGGACGAGCGTGCTGCAGATGACGGGCGTCGGCGCGGGGATCGTCCTGGCCGTGACCCTGCTCAGTCTGCCGCCGCTGCTGCGGATGATGCGGCCGGACGGACTGCGCACGGAGTAGGAGCCGCCCGCAGCCCTCCGCTCGCTCCGGTCAGAGTCCGTACTCCCGTACCACCCGGCGGACTTGGGCGAACAGCATGCCCACGTTCACCGACTTGCGGCACACGACCACGGCGACGACGTCCTGTTGCTCGGTCATCCGCACGAACAGATGAGTGAGGTTCTCGCTGTTGACGAGGATCTCCTGGAAGAAGTGGTGGTCACTGGTGATCCCGCGACGCTCCTTGAAGACGTCCTCGATCATCACGACCGTCCGGCCCTGGAACAGGTCGAGGGTCGCACCCGCCAGCAGGTCGAGGACCTCTGGCGGGTGGTTGTCGATGGTCTCGTACGACAGCAGCATGCCGGTGGCCATGTCGACGACACCCGACGCCACACAGTCGGGGGCATCGGTGCGGAGTGCTTTGACCAGGCCCATCACCTGGTCGGAGAAACCTGGGGTCATGCGCTTCGTCGCCATCCCTTCAGACTCCTTCTGGTGCTTTTTCCGGTGCTTTCTCGGTGAGGATCAGGTCGATGCGGTGCAGCGCCTGCCGGGTCGCCCGGTGCAACTGGTCCACGTCGATGCCCTCGTCTCCGAGTACGACCATCAGGGCCGCGTCGCCGACGGCGTAGAAGGCCGCGCAGCCGTGGCTGCCGTAGGTCACCGTCCGTCGCAAGGCGCCGCGGGAGGTCGCCGCCGCGGTGCGCCGGGCGAGGCCGAGGCCGGCCGCGGCGAGGGCGGCGAGGCCCTCCGGGTCGATGGAGTCGGCGGTGTCGGCGGCGATGAGCAGTCCGTCGGCGGCCGCGAGCGCCGTGTCGGTGATGCCGGCCACCTGTTCGCGCAGTCCGCGCATTTCCAGGGTCAGCGCTTCATGGTCCATGGAATCAACTCCCCATATTCTGTTCGCAATTGATCGGTCTTTTCATTCCGGGGTTCGCTCATTTCGAGGTTCCGTTCCGCAGCCGGAAGAATCCTTTCCAGCTCGCCCCGTGTTTCTCCGGGGCGAGAGAGGGGGTGAGTGATTCGGTGATGCCGCTGGCGCCGGGGCTGCGCCGGGGCAGTTCGACGGCGCGCGGCGCGGCGGGCACGGGCGGCGGCGCGGGCGCGGGCGGTGGTGTGCGCTGCCGGACGCCGCCGGGCGGGGTGCGGACGACGATCGGCGCGGGCGGTCCCGGCGTTTCCAGGAGGCCCTCGGCGAACATGCGGGCGACCTCGACGGTGACGGTGTAGACCCCGCGTCCGGTGCGGAAGGCGAGGTCGCGGGCGGTACGGCGGCCGTCCGCGTGGGCGAGCAGTTCGCCGCGCAGCTCGGTGAGCGGGCCGTCGGCCCATCCGGCGGCGGGGACGGGCCGTTCACCGTCGGGATGGACGGGCCGGGGCATGGCGGCGACCGCGGCGAGCTTGCGGGAGGCGTCCTGGAGCAGCCGCCCGGGCGGCTCACCGACGGCCACCGGGGCCGGCGGCCCGACCTCCCCCACGGTGCGCTCACAGCCCTCGACCCGGCCCGCGGCGATCGCGAACGCCGCGTCCTGCAAGGCCATCACGCACACCACCCGCAACTGCGCGGCCCCCGCGTACCCGTGCACGATCAGCCCGGCGACCGGCCAGCGCGCACCCCCCGCCTCCCGCACCAGTGCGGCCCACTGCTCCCCGTCGATACGCCCCGACCGCAGCAGCAACGCCTCGGGCCCCGGCGCCCCCGGCGACTCGGCGGCGACGACAAGCCCGTCCCGCAGATGAAAGACCCCGCCGGGCGCCCCCGCCACCCGCAACTCCCCCGTCAGCCCCTCCCGCCCACACGCGACGAGGGACCGCGCCAGGAGGTCGTACCCCGACATCACGCCCCCTGCCGTGTCGCACATACGCCTGACGCGTAGCGCTCAGGGGGGAAGGTGTATCAGTCCGGGCGCATATTCCGTCCGCGGATTCCCGACCTGTCTCCAGGTGACGGAAGTTGAGCCCCGGGGCTTTTCAATTCGCTTTGTTCGGCGCGCATTTGAGCGATTCGGGAACGGGTCGCTTGCCGCCCCCGAAACCCACGAACACGGATCTCGGACCGCCCCGATACGGTGAGGAGGTGTCGGGAACCACCCGCGGCCCGGCCCCGAGCATCGGCGCGCTCGCCCTTCCGGTGCTCCTGCTCCTGCTGACCGGCTGCGCCACGGAGAAGACCACGAAGGTGTCGGCCGCCGGTGTCGTCGGCACCTGGAAGGGACCGGGCGGGGAGCAGATCTCCCTGGGCGCGGATCACGCCTTCACCTCGTCCGGCCTCGACTCGAAGAACCTTGCCGGGACCGGCTGCCCGGCAGAAGTGGCGGGCGGCAGCTGGGGGTTCATGGTCGCCCACGGAAACAGCGGCTTCAGCTCGGAGACGGCGAAGTCCGGCTCCTGGATCGGTCTCGGCTTCAAGGTCCGCTGGGAATGCGGCCTGAGCCTCGCGGTCGTCGACGACGGCGAGACCCTGTGCGCCACCGACGACCCCGGCGCCCCCTGCGGCCTCGGCGTGCGGCTCACCCGCCGGAAGTGACCGCCCCGGCTACTCCGCCGGAGGCTTCCGGTCCTCGTCGGTCTGCTCCCGCGGAGCGTCGGCCGGCGTTGTCGCCGGGACCGGAGCCGGGTCCTGCTCCGGGTCCGGCCCGGATTCAGGGTCCGGAGCCGGATCCTGTTGCTCCTCTTCCTCTTGTTCCTCTTGTTCCTCTTCCTGTTGTTCCTCCGCGTACCGCTTCAGGTAGCTGACCACCGTGTTGGAAACCGCCACCAGCGGTACGGCGACCACCGCGCCGCCGATGCCGGCGACCATGCCGCCCGCCGCGACCGACAGGACGACCGCGAGGGGGTGGACGCGGACCGCGCGGCCGAGGATGAAGGGCTGGAGGATGTGGCCCTCGATCTGCTGGACGGCCAGGACCACGGCGAGGGTCATGACGGCCGTGAACACACCCTGGGTGACCAGCGCGACGACCACCGCGAGCGCGCCGGAGGCGACCGCGCCGACCAGCGGGATGAAGGAGAACAGGAAGATGAACACGGCCAGCGGGACGGCCATGGGTACGTCGAGGAAGTAGATGCCGATACCGATGAAGGTCGCGTCGATCAGGGCCACGAGCACCGTGCCGCGGACGTAGGCCGTCAGCGTGTGCCAGGCGCGCGGTCCTGCACCCGCCATACCGGGCCGGGCCGCCGCGGGAACGAGCTTGAGCACCCACCCCCAGATGCGCTCACCGTCGTAGAGCAGGAAGAGCGTCGAGAAGAACGCCAGCAGGATTCCCGTCAGGGCCTCGATGACGACCTGTACGCCCTCCAGGCCCACCGAGGTGATCTGGTCGGTGTTCGCGCCGACCGCCTCGCGCAGGTTCTTGGCGATCTGGTTGATCTGCTTGTCGGTGACGTGGAAGGGGCTCTTCAGCAGCCAGTTGCGCAGGTCGTCGATGCCGTTCTGGATCTGGTCGGAGAGGTTGTCGATGTTCTCCATGACCTGCCAGGTCACGAACCAGCCGATCAGCCCCATCACGCAGAAGCCGAGGATCGCGGTGAGCGCGGTGGCCAGCCCGCCCGGCACCCCGCGGCGCTTCAGCCGCGCCACCGTCGGCTGCAGCAGCGCCGTGATGAGCAGTGCGATCACGAAGGCGAGGATGACGAGTTGGACGGCGCTGATGACCCGCATCAGCACCCACACGGTGCCCGCGAGCACCAGCAGCCGCCAGCCGGCCTCCGCCGCCACCCGTACGCCCCAGGGCACGGCCTGGGCGGGATCGGGACGGACGGTGAGCTGCCGGGGCGCGGAGGGGCGCTTGACGGTCACGACGGACGTGGCGGGCGGACGGTCGGCCGACGGGTCCTCGGACCCGGACGCCTTCGCCTTGGCGCGGTCCGCGAGCTGGGGGGCGAGTTCCGTCGCGACGGGCGGCGGCGGTACGTCGGAGTCCGAGCTCTCCCGCTCCACCTCGGCCCGGCGCTGGTCCAGCCGCTCACTCAGATCCGTGAGTCCGGCGCCGATCCGGCCGAGCCATCCAGGCACGCGCGACATGATTCGCCCTCTACCCCCGTCTCTGACCACCACTCCTCCCTGGAGTCGTCGCGTCCGACCGTACAGGGCGAAAGCCCCTCCCCTAAGGACGGGGAGGGGCTGCGCGAGGTTGAGAGGTGAGACCGTCGGTTTCGACGGCGGCTCAGGCTTCGAGGGCCTAGTACCAGCTGTTGGCCTGCCAGAAGGACCAGGCTTCGCACGGGCTGCCGTAGCGGCCGTCCATGTAGCTCAGGCCCCACTTGATCTGGGTGGCCGGGTTGGTCTGCCAGTCGGAGCCCGCCGAGGAGTACTTGGAGGCGGGCAGTGCCTGGAAGAGACCGTAGGCGCCCGAGGACGCGTTGACCGCGTTCATGTTCCAGCCGGACTCGTGGTCCACGATGTTGCTGAAGCACTGGAACTGGGCACTCGGCACCATCTCCCGGGCGATCGCCTGGATCTGGGAGACCGAGTACGAGCTCTGCACAGGGAAGGAGGAGGAGTCACGCGTGCTGGTGCGGCTCGCGGCCTTCTTGGCCTCGGCGCGCTCCTTGGCTTCCTTCTCCGCCTTTTCGGCGGCGGCCTTCTTGTCGAGGGCGGTCCTGGCGGCCTTCTTGCGAGCCAGCTCCTCGGCGCCCCTCTTGGCGCTCGCGTCGGCCGCGATGGCCTGCGCGTCCGCCTGCTGCGTCAGGGACGCGAGCTGCACGTGGGCCTGCTGGCCCGCAGGTATGTCCGCAAGGAGCGTCGCGTCGGTTGCCGTCGCCTCTGCGTCGTTGTTCTGCGCCACGCTGCCCGAGGCAACGCCCACGACGCTTCCGACGGCGGTGACCGCGGTGGCCGAAGCCACTGCGAATCCCCGGACCGAGATCCGGCTCACACGGTTTCCTTCCAGCATCGCCCGCTTCGGTGACCCTGGCGGACGCAATCGTGCCCCTGAACACTGGCCTCCCAACTGCGGGGTCACGGGAGGCGCGGGCCCGGTGGGCAACTCCCGCGAGGGGAGCGCCGCTTGGTGCTCGGGCGGCATACGACGACGCTTTTCAGTTGGCTGTGATGCTGCTGTGGTTAGTGCCGCTGGGGGCACAGGTGTGTCGTATGCGGGGCCTGACAGGAGTGAGACTCTGCCGTAACCGGACGCCGGGTGGCAATTCTGAGTTGCGTGTGAAAGCTCACATCCCGTTTGACGCCAGTGAATTCGAGAAACAGCGACACGCGAAGGCGCCGCCCGGCTAGGCTCTTGGCCTTTCCGGACGGCGCCAACCAACGAGTAGCTACCGCAAGTTGAGCACTTGGGTCAGATCTGCCCGTCCTCCAGCATTTCGGTCACAAGGGCCGCGATCTGGGACCTCTCGGACCGGTTCAGGGTGACATGCGCGAAGAGCGGATGCCCCTTCAGTTTCTCCACGACGGCGACCACACCGTCGTAGCGACCGACCCGCAGATTGTCCCGCTGAGCGACGTCATGGGTGAGGATCACCCGTGAATTCGCGCCGATCCGGGACAGAACGGTCAGCAGGACGTTCCGTTCCAGTGACTGCGCCTCGTCCACGATCACGAACGCGTCGTGCAGCGAACGCCCGCGGATGTGGGTCAGGGGCAGCACTTCGAGCATCCCGCGCGCGGTGACCTCTTCGATGACATCGCGGCTGGTGACCGCGGACAGCGTGTCGAAGACCGCCTGCGCCCAGGGGCCCATCTTCTCGGCCTCGGAGCCGGGCAGATAGCCGAGCTCCTGTCCGCCCACCGCGTACAGCGGCCGGAAGACCATCACCTTCTGGTGCTGGCGGCGCTCCAGGACCGCCTCAAGTCCCGCGCACAGCGCGAGCGCCGACTTACCGGTGCCGGCCCGGCCTCCCATCGACACGATCCCGACGTCCGGGTCGAGCAGCAGATCCAGCGCGATGCGCTGCTCCGCGCTACGGCCCTTGATGCCGAACGCCTCCCGGTCGCCGCGTACGAGGCGGACGTTGCCCTCGGACGTCACCCGGCCCAGCGCGTTGCCGCGCTCGGACAGGATGGTCAGCCCGGTGTGGACGGGGAGCTCGGCGGCCTCGGGCACATACACGTGCCCTTCCTCGAAGAGGATGTCCACCTGCTCGCCGGCCAGGCTCAGTTCGGACATTCCGGTCCAGCCGGAGGAGCCCGTGATGGCGAGTTCCGCGCGGTACTCCTCGGCGAGGAGCCCGACGGAAGAAGCCTTGATCCTGAGCGGCAGGTCCTTGGAGACGACCGTGACGTCGAACCCCTCGGCCTGCAGATTGCGGGCGACCGCGAGGATGCGGGAGTCGTTGTCCCCCAGGCGGTAGCCGCTGGGCAGCACGCTGGGGTCCGAGTGGTTGAGCTCGACACGGATGGTCCCGCCCAGCTCCCCGATCGGGATGGGGGCATCGAGGCGACCGAACTTCACCCGGTAGTCGTCGAGCAGGCGCAGGGCCTGCCTGGCGAAGTACCCGAGCTCGGGATGGTGCCGCTTGGCCTCCAGTTCCGTGACCACGACGATGGGGAGCACAACTTCGTGCTCCTCGAAGCGGGTCATGGCGTTCGGGTCGGCCAGCAGGACGCTGGTGTCGAGAACATAGGTGCGCCGGTCTGGCATACGGCGCTTTGTGCTGGTCACCACGGAAGGACGTACCCCCTCGGATGAGGTCGGGGAGCGACGGAGTGGAGCTGGACCGGTCGACGGCCGCATTGCACGGGCCGGAGACCGGCCCTCCACTGCTTCTTCCGTGCCGTGACTGCACGGTCGAGCTGGTGCAAAGGGCCTCCCGGGCGGACGGCCCCGTGCCGTCCGCTGAGATCCGACACCCGTGGTTCGGGCGTCGACCTGCTTGCCTTATGCCCTCGAACATGCGCCGCCATGCCACGGCATACGACGGCGCCCTGGTGAACTCCTTGTAACTTCCGCCCCAAAAGGGGTGGCCCCGGCAGCTCCCGGACCGCCCCCGTCAGCCTCCGTAGCGGCGGTGACGCAGCGCGTAGTCGCGCAGTGCGCGCAGGAAGTCGACCTTGCGGAAGGCCGGCCAGAAGACCTCACAGAAGTAGTACTCCGAGTGGGCCGACTGCCACAGCATGAATCCGGACAGCCGCTGCTCGCCGCTGGTACGGATCACCAGATCGGGGTCGGGCTGTGCACCCGTGTAGAGGTGCCGGCTGATCATGTCTACGTCGACGGCCTCGGCGAGCTGTTCCATCGAGGTGCCCTTGTCGTGGGCGTCGAGGATCATCGAGCGCACGGCGTCGGCGATCTCCTGCCGGCCGCCGTAGCCGATCGCCACGTTGACCACTATCCCGTCGACCAGCGCGGTGGCCTCCTCGGCCTCCTTCAGCGCGGTCTGCATCGGGGCGGGCAGCAGATCGGGGGTGCCGACGTGGTGCACACGCCAGCGGCCGTCCGCGGCGAGGGTGCGTACGACGTCCTCGATGATCCCGAGCAGCGGGCCGAGTTCTTCCTGGGGCCGGTCGAAGTTGTCCGTCGACAGCAGCCAGAGGGTGACGACCTCGACGTCCGTCTCGGTGCACCAGCCGAGGAACTCCTCGATCTTCTCCGCGCCGGCCCGGTGGCCGTGCACGGTGGTGGAGCCCGCGGCCTTCGCCCAACGGCGGTTGCCGTCCATGATGACGCCGATGTGCTTGGGCACCTGAGCGTGGTCCAGGTGGCCTTCCACCCGGCGTGCGTAGAGCCTGACCAGCAGGCCGCGCAGCTTGTCGCGCAGGTTCACGTGATGTCAGCCCCTCCGTACGGTGGCGGTCCCCGCGTCCGGCAGCGTACCGCTGCTCGGCCGCACCCGAGTTGGGGGGTCCGATGGTTCAGGACGCGGTAGTTGAAGATGCGGTGCTCGATGACGCGTCGCCGAGTGCAGGACGGCGGGGGCCGGTCGAGCGGTTCCCCCGCACCCCCCGGGTACCTGCCGCGAGCGTCCGCTCCGGGTGCCCCTGCCCGCCCACATAAAAACGGGCCGGTCCGTGGGGGGGGATACGGACCGGCCCGAGGGGGGTTTCCACCATAACCCTTCGTAAGTGATGCTGCGTGCATCGGCGTGCCACAACTACTCTCCGGAATCGAACGGCGACGCGCCGATGGCCGTACGGAGGCCGTTCCGTAGCGGATGCATGGCCGAAACACAGCGGATTCCCAGGTGTTTTGCCCGTCCCCCGGGTGGGTGACCCCGCCGAGGAACGCCGACTTGACGCGCACATGGGCACAAACGCACGGTCACGGAGGCACAAAAAAATCGGCACCGCGCAGCCCCCTCCACTGCGCGGTACCGCCCGCGCAGCTTTGCTCACGCGAATTACCTTGGTACGAACTTACGTGAGCCATAGGCCTGGATGCGAGCCGACCTCGATAACAATGTGGAAACCCCGTCCCTGCCTGCGAATACGCCGTCAGTGCGGGCTGTGGAGGCGTTATGCCATAGCGGACACTCCCCGTCCTACTCCCCTCCTACCGTCGACCCATGACCTTGAGGATCACGTGGGAACAGGCGAGCGCGCGTCGGATGGAGCGGCAGTTCCTGGCCAACCCCGCGCCGGAGGGCACACCGGTCGCCGATGTGGTGAGCGCCATGCTCGCCACGCACGCGCAAGTGCTGTCGGCGGCCGAGGTGTCGGTGGGGGTGCGGGCGATTGGGGTGACGCGGGCGGATGTGCGGGCGGCGGTGTGGGGAGACGGATCGCCGTCATCGTCGGAGGAGACAGCCTCGTCGACGGAGTCGGTCTCATCGGTGAAGTCGATCTCATTGGTGAAGACGTACGGTCCGCGCGGGACCGTGCATCTGCTGCCCGCGCGTGAACTGCCCATGTGGTGCTCGGCGTTGCCGGCGGTGCCGGGCGGGGCCGGTCCGTTCGCGCCGGATGTGCGGGTCACCGAGGAGCAGGCGCGGCAGATCGTGGCGGCGATCGGGGACGCGCTCGACGGGGCCTGCCTGACCATCGACGAACTGGGCGACGAGGTGGTCGCCCGCACCGGGCCCTGGGCCGGCGACCGCGTGATGCCCGCCTTCCAGGACCTGTGGCCGCGCTGGCGCCAAGTGATGCACCGGGCGGGCCAGTCGGGCGCCCTCTGCTTCGGACCGAACCGGGGCCGCAAGGTGACGTACACCCGCCCACCGCACTTCGCCCCGCAGCCACCGGCCGAGGCGCTGCGCGAGCTGGTACGGCGCTATCTGCACGCGTACGGCCCGGCGACACCGGCTCACTTCGCCAAGTGGCTGGCGGCGCAGGGTGGTTGGGCGACGGGGTTGTTCCGGGAACTGGCGGAGGCGGGCGAGATCGAGGAAGTGGAGTTGGAGGGGGTGACGTCCAAGGGCTCCGGGGACGGAAGCGGGGTCGCTTGGGTCGTGGCCGGCGACACCGTGTTTCCGGCGGAACCCCCGCGCGGAGTGCGGTTGTTGCCGTACTTCGATGCCTACGCCGTCGCCGCGCAGCCTCGGGAGCTGCTGTTCCCGGGGGCCGCGTACCAGCGGGCCCTGGCAGGCGGCCAGGCCGGCAACTTCCCCGTGCTGCTGGTCGACTGGGTCGTGGCCGGGGTCTGGCACCAACGGCGCCGGGGACGTCGTACGACGGTCACGGTGGAGCCGCTCGGACGGCTGACGGCGCGCCAGGAACGGGAGTTGGGCGAGCGGGTCCGGCGGGTGGGGGAAGTGCTGGAGGCGGAGGCGGAGTTGGTGATCGGGGAGGTGACGACGGGGCCGCACGCGTGACGGGGCCAGGGCCTGGGTCAGGTGCTCAGGTGACGGGCTTGCGGGCGTCGAAGAGGTGCCGGGTGCTGTGCGCGGCGAAGGGACCCTCGGACTCGATCCGCTTGTGCAGGGCGCGGAGTCGGTCCTCGTACTTCTCCACGCTGAAGTCGGGGACCATCCAGATCACCTTGCGCAGGAAGTGGACGACGGCGGCGATGTCGTAGAACTCGACCCGCAGCCGCTCGGCGCGCAGTTCGACGACGTCGAGACCGGCGGCCTCGGCGGCGGCTCGCTCGCGGTCGGGGTGGCGGGCGTTGCGGGTCGCGTCCGGCTGGGTGCCGACGAAGTGCTCGACCAGTTCGTAGACGCTGCTGGGGCCGACGTGTTGGGCGAAGTACGTGCCGCCGGGGCGGAGTACGCGGGCGATCTCGTGCCAGTGCGCGCGCACCGGATGCCGGCTCACGACCAGGTCGAAGGCGGCGTCCGCGAAGGGCAACGGCGCGTCCTCCTCGGACGCGACGACGGCGACGCCGTGCGGGCGGAGCAGGGCGGTGGCCTTGGCGACGTTCGGCGGCCAGCCCTCGGTGGCGGCGGTGAGGAGGGGGCGGGGGTCGGCGTTGTCGGCGGCGTCGGCGTCGGCGTCGGCAAGGGTGTCGAGGGCGAAACCGAGGACCTCGCCTCCCCCGGTCTGGATGTCGAGCGCGGCGGTGGTGCCGGCGAGACGCTCCGCCATCGAGCGGGCGTACCCCCAGGAGGGCCGCTCCTCGCTGGCCCGCCCCTCGAACCAGGAGAAGTCCCAGCCCTCGGTGGGGACGGCGACGCCTTCGGCGACGAGGTCTTCGAAAGCGCGCGGGCGTACGTCCATGAGGTCATCGTGGCAGGGCGTTGTCAGTGGTCGCTGCTAATTTTTCCAGCATGACGACTGGTGACGAATCGGGCACGGTGACTGGGGACACGACGGCTGCGGATATGTCGTCGGCGGATACGTCGTCCGCAGACACGACGACTACGGGCATGCCGTACGCGGGCGGTGAGAAGGAGACGCTGCGGGCGAGTCTCGATCAGCACCGGGACGCGGTGCTGTGGAAGCTGGAGGGGATGGACGACGAGGGGCTGCGGCGCCCCATGACCCCGTCGGGCACGACCCTGCTCGGCCTGGTGAAACACCTGGGGTCGGTCGAGTACGGCTGGTTCGTGCAGACCTTCGGCCGCGAGGTCGAGCCACTGTGGTTCGACCCGTACAGCGACGAGGACATGCGCGCGGACCAGGGCGAGACGACCCGACAGATCACCGAGTTCTACGGCCGCGCCCGTACCGCCGCCGATCTCGTGATCGCCGAACTGTCCCTGGACGACCTGGGCCGCCCGCCGTGGCGGAAGCACTCCGTGTCCCTGCGCTGGACCCTGGTCCACATGATCGAGGAGACGGCGAGACACGCGGGGCACATGGACATCGTGCGGGAGTTGCTCGACGGGGCGGCCGGAGATCATCGGCGGGACTGACGTAGGTCTACGGCACGAGGGGCCGGACCTCCTCCGCCACGAACCGCACGAATCCCTCGGGGTCGGGCTCGTCGCCCGTCGGTTGGATGATCACCGTGTCGGCACCGGCGTCCGCGAGCCGCTGGACGGCCTTGGCGACGGCTCCGGCATCTCCGGCGACACCGAGATCGGGGACGGACTCGACGCCCTCGGCGGCGAGCTCGGCGCGGAGCCGGGCGGGGGCGTCGATGCCGGTGGCGGCGAGGAGGTAGACGACGACTTGGTGATCGTGGGAGGGGATGGCGGTGGCGGGGTCGGCGGCTTCCCGCCGCTGATCGATCCCTTGGGCGATTCCCTGGCCGATTCCCTGCCCGACCCTCTGCTCGATCCCCTCGTCGATGAGTTGGCGTGCCCGGCGTACTCCCTCGGGAGGGGTGCTGGCGGTCAGGACGGTGCCGTCGGCGGCCTCACCGGCGAGGCGTAGCGAACGGGGCCCGGTGGCGCCGGCGAGAACGGGGACGGGTTCGGCGGGCGGCCAGTCGAGCGCGACGTCGTCCAGCTTCACGTACCGCCCGCTGGTGGTGACCCGCTCACCGGCCAACAGGGCGCGCAGCGCGACGAGGTGCTCCCGCAGCAGGGTCACGGGCGATTCGACGCGGGCGCCGACCTGGCCCATCCAGTCCTGTACGCCGTGTCCGACGGCGAGGATCGGGCGGCCGGGGAACATCCGGTGCAGGGCGGCGGCCTCCATCGCGGTGACGGCGACGTTGCGCAGCGGCACGGGCAACAGCCCGACGCCGATCCGTACGCGTTCGGTCCAGGCGAGGGCGGCCGCGGCGGTCGAGATCCCGCCTTCCCGGAAGCAGTCCTCCCACAGCCACAGTTCCTCCAGCCCGGTCTCGTCGGCGAGGCGGGCGACGGAACGCAGTCGCTCAGGGGGCAGTTGGGGCCGGAACACAGCGCCGAGTCCAGTCATGGACCTTTCCTACCCGGAGCCAACGACGGGGACAACACCTCTCCCTGTCCTAGTCCCTCCCATAGCGGAGCAGTACGACGCCGTTGTCGAAGACCCGGTTCTCGACGAGGTGGAGGGAGGCGGCGATGTCGGTCCCCTCCGGGAAGAGCCGCGTCCCCTGGCCGACCAGCACGGGATGGACGTACACCCGCAACTCGTCAACAAGCCCGAGCCGCAGAAACGCGCCGCCGACACCGGCCCCACCGACCCAGAGATCCCCACCGGCGTCCCCCTTCAACGCCCTGACCTCCTCGGGCACGATCTCCCGCACCACCCTGGCATTCCACCCGACCTGCGCGAGCGTCCGCGAGTACACCACCTTCGGCATCTCCCGCCAGATCCCGGCGAACTCGACGACCGTCGCGGGGGCATCGGGATCGGCGTCTGCGGTCGGCCAGTACCCGGCCATCAGCTCATACATGACCCGCCCACTGAGCAGCGCGCCCAGCTGTCTGATCTCGTCGTTGTAGTGCTGGTGGATTTCGTCGCTGTCCCGGTGCCAGGAGATGTCTTGGTTGGGGCCTTCGATGTAGCCGTCGAGGGATACGGACATCATCAGAACGACGTTAGGCATCGCGTACCTCACTGGTGGGTGCGGGCTTGCAGCTCGGACGCTGGTCGATCACGTAGAGGCGACGCGGTCCCGGGACAGCGATCACCGCAGCGAGGCGGGGGTCGCCTGCGAACCAGATCGTCCTGACCTCTGCCTTCCTTTCGGGCTTGGCGCGTTTCCCGAGACGGCCTCCCCACCACACGGAGCGCACGTGGGAATGCATCACCATCGTCACCTGCTGATCCGGTGCTTCAGGGTTGGGGAACCGCAGCCAGACGTATCCGTTTCGCACACCCGGGATGTTCCCGATACCGCTCTCCGGGGCCTCGTACACCTGCCACGGGTGGTGCCGCAGGATACGGCGCGCGCGCAATGCCCCTCGCCAGTAGGCCACTTGAAGGAATGTCCGGTAGAACGAGTAGGCCAAGGGGACGAAGAAGAGCCACAGGGTCCATGTGATGGACATGATCACGTACCACGCCAGCAGGCCCGCCCATACCGCCGGCCAGAGAATCTGGCCGACGGCAGCGCAGGTGACGAGCCTGGTCCAGGCACGGCGGGTGGCCGGATCGTCCCAAGCGGTGGGGTGGTGCGTGGGCGGCATTTCACTCCTCGTCGGATACGTCGTCGGATTCGGCCGGGAGTGGGTTCTCGAAACTGACCGTACCCACGATGTCCCCGAGCAGGGCGCGATAGTGCCGCGCATGTTCGACAGCTGTTGTGGCCAGCGTGAGGATGGCGATCCGTTGGCCGTCGAGACACGGCACGTACGCCGTGGTCTGAAGCAATTGGATGTCGGCGGCGATTTCCGCCTCCGGCGGTCCGGACAAGCGTGTCTGTACGACGGATGCCGGACCGCACGGCAAGTCGAGCATCTCGATGTGTTCGGCGTCCTGGGCACTCGCGGCGGCGCGGGCCGCTAGAACACTGCGCGGTGCCCAGTCGGTCGCTCGCCAGGAGAGCGTGAACAGAGAGAGAAGTGCCCCGCCGTCTCCCTCGTCGTCGGAGTGCAGACCGAGACAGCAGCGGACGGCCCCGCCTGCCAGAAGCAGCTGGGCCATACGGAGGACCGGTTCGAGACCGGCGAACGGCCCTTGTCCGACGGCGTTCTCGGGAAACGCGTCCGGCAGCGGCAGCGGGACGAAACCCGGCGGCAACGCGAACCAGATGTCCGCGTCCTGGCTCCGGGCCGATTCGTCGATCAGGTAAGGAGAACTGTTCACGACGCTCTGCCCGTTCACGACGCTTCGCCCGCCCCGCGCAACAGGAAGTGGACGGCCCCCAGAGCAGCCGGAAAATCGACGCCCAGGGTTCTTGGCCCGTCGAGGAGACGGCTGGCCACCTTGGTGCCGTCGTTGTCCAGGCTGTCCACGGAACTGCTCACAATGCCGTAAGTGGCCGTCCCCGCGCCGAGATACGTCGCCGGCTTGTCGACCTTCTCCACGATCGGTGCCAGCCGCCCGCCGAACACCCGAGAATGGGCCAGCATGCTCGCCGCGCCTCCGGCGGCGGTGGCCTCCTCCCTGACCGAGGTCCCGACCGTCTTGAACGACGTCACGGTGTTGGTTCCGACCCGCGCGAGCTTCTGTCCGAGCGTCAGTACCTCATCTGCCTCACCCGTGAGTGACAGCAGTTCACCAGACTCTCCAAGACCGCGCAGACCCAGATAACTGCCTTTGGCAACCGCGCCCAACCCCGGTAACGCTCCCAGAAAGTCCCCGGCGACGCCCAGCACGTTGCCCCAGAATTCGACGTCGAGTTCACCCTTGGTAATGCCGTCCCTCAATGACTCCAGGACCTCGGGGTCGGTGACACGTATGCCGAAGGCCACTCCGCTCAAGATGCCCGCGGCGAGAAGCAGTACCCAGGGCGCGATCACAGTGAGACCTAGCAACGCGATGACTCCCAGTACCGCCGCGCACGCGCTGAGGATGTCCGGCAGGTTGTCGTCCAGCCAGTTGGTGAACTTGTCCCAGCCGCTCGGCTCATGTGACGCCAGCTTGTGCGTGGCGTCCCCGATGAGCCGGGCCCGCTTGCGGGCCGTGGTCTCGTGTTCGAGGGCGAGGGAACGAGCATGCCGCAATACGTCGTCCAAGTCCTCCTGCGCCGTGGTGACCGCACGCTTCCCGTCGTCCGCGTGGTCCTGGGCCCGTTTCAACGCCTCGCGCGCGTGATGGGCCTCGCCGTCGAGCTTCTTCGCACGTCGCTGGAAATCCTCCAGCTCCGTGACCCACAGATCCAGTTGCTTCGCGGCCTTGCCGACGGAGTGGGCACCGTTCTTGAGGTTGATCGGCAGAGGACCGCCCTGCAATTTCTCACGGAAGGCGACAGCGGCATCCCCTTCCCAGTAGCTGCCGTCCATCAGTTTCGTGACCTTGGAGTGGGCCTTCTCCATCTCCTTCGCACAACCGGTCAGCTTCTTGTGGATCTCGCGTACCAAGTCCGTGCTGCCGGGCGTCGGATTGAAGCCGATGTGCGCATACGGATTCGTCAGGCCCGAGCCTGACTTCAGCCCCTGAGGCCGGTCGGCGTCCACGGTGGGAGTCGTCACTTCTTCCCACCCTTGTGCCTGACCTTTTCGAGCGCCTTCTCCAAGGCCACGTCCACCTCGTGGAAGTCGTCCTTGGCCTTCTTCGTGAGGTCCGTGAGCTCCTCGATCTGCCCGGCGATCTCCTTGGCCCCGTAGTGCCAGTCCTTCTGGAACTCGTCGCAGGCCTTGTCCAGATCGTCGGTACCCAGCCCGTCGACGCCCGAGTCGTGCAGCGCCCGCTGCAAGGCGGTGAACGAATCCCGGGCCTTCCTCAGATCCTTGAAGAACCTGTCCAACTCAGTACCGTCGACGACCAGTCGGTCCGCCACTCCCCCGCCCTCTCCCCAGTTGATCAGCACCGTTGGGAGGAACGACCGTGTCCGGGTTTTGTGACGGACCGTGGGGCGCTCCCCTCTTTAGGGGGAGCGCTTACCGGACACGGTGGGGTGAAGTGGGTTGCTGCGGTCAGCGGTTGACTGCCTGGATTTCCTGTACGACGACGTTCTGGGTGGCGCCGAAGGTGCCGGCGGGAAGGTCGGCGCCCGGGGAGTTCGTGCCGGTCCAGTGGATCTTCCAGGTGACCGTCGCCCTGAGCGGGAACGTGTCGTCGCCCGAGGAGCGCAGGTACTTCACGCCGCAGGGTGGGGTCTCGTCGGCCTTGCCCTTGGCGTAGGGCTCGCCGATGCGGTCACCGTTGATCTGGCAGACGCCGGACGCGGGGTAGGTCTGGGCGTCCGCGGTGCCGGGTTCGATCTTCACCGAGACCGGTGTGGCGGTGGTCGTCGCGGAGATGTTCAGGAGCGGGACGCTCGCCGTGACCGAGACCGGCTTGAACTTGGCCGCGTCCAGCCAGGCCCAGGTCGGGAGGTTCACCTTCGTGGTGTTCGCCGGGGCGAGGTCCATCTTCGTGGAGGGGACGCGGATCTCGGCGTAGGCGAGTTGGGCGAGCATCTCCGGCGTGACCGCCTCGGGGATGTCGGCCGGCGGGTCGTCGTTGGTGGCGACCCAGAAGTAGGGCTTCGTGCAGTTCAGCGCGGCGGGGTCGCCCTCGCGGCCGGCACTGACGTAGGAGTCCCACCAGTAGCCCTTGCCGGTCTCTTCCTTGTTGAAGTCCTTGTAGGGCTTGCCCTCGACGTACTTCTGACGCTGCTCGGCGTCCCACTCGTAGCCCGTCGAACCGGCTTCCCAGATCGGCGTCAGGTACTTCTCGAGTTGGGCGGGGGTGTATTTCGGGGCGTAGTAGCAGGCGGGCGGGGTCCAGGTCGTCGTGGAACTCACCGGGCCCACGGATTCACCGGAGCCGTTCTTGGAACGGTCGTAGACGATGGCTCCCGCGGTCGAGGTGAGCTTGTCGCCCTCGTTGCCGCCCTGCTCCTGGGTCTCGGTGCCCGTGCCCTTTCCGCCGGGCACGAAGTCGGCCCAGGCCGACGGGCTGGACGTACACACCAGGACGCCTGCCATGACAGCGGTGCAGAGCGAGACCCTTGTTATGGCTGGCACTGAGCCGCCCCCCTTGTGGAAATGATCTGCGACGTCTGCCAGACACCGTCGGGGTTCTTGTCCAACCTGGTGTTGTAGAAGACGTAGCTGTTCTTGGTCACCGGCGTCCTGGAGACCTTCCCGGTCTTCTTGTCCTTGCTGAAGCCCTTGCCCTCGTCCGCGCAGAACGTGAGGCCGGCCGACGTCTTGCCCTTGAGCGTCACTTCGCGGTCGTAGTACCGGGCCGAGCCCGTCATCGTGGCCCCGGCGTCCTTGAACTCGGCGACCCACGCCAGGGCGGCGTCCAGTGCCTTGCCGGTGTTGTAGTAGCCGATCGCCTCGCCCTTGGGATCGGTCCCCGTGATCGCGGCGTCGACGGCACGCATGCGTTCCGCGTTGTCCGACAGCACCGCGTCCTTGACGGCGTCGCCGGTCTTCGTGTCCTCGAAGTCGAGCGTCAGGTCGGACGGCAACGTGATCTTCGGGCGGTCGGACACCGCCGTCGACGTCGAGGGCGTCGGAGATGCCGACGCCTCCTCGCTGGTGTCGGCGCCTGCGATCTTGTCGTTCTTGCCGGAGCTGTCGTCGTTGCCGCATGCGGACAGCGACAGGGCCGCAGCGGCGGTCAGCGTGATCGCTGCGAGCAGTGTGGGGCGGCGGGTCACGGTCGGCTCCTGATGGGGCGAGGCTTCTCTTGAGCGAACCAACGCTATCCAGCGGCATGGGGTGACACCAGGGTGACGCTTGTCAGCCCAGGGAGCGTATGAGGTCAAATCCCCCACACCTGGGACCACTTGAGTCATTACAGTTACATAACGCGCCGGGCCGTTCACGGTGCAGCAAAGTGAGCCGATCATTCCACTCATGAACAAGCAAAGGGGAAAGTGTTCAGGGCCGGCACTTGTCACTCCCGCGCTGGGAAGCCAGCTTCTCGACGACCCAGACTCCCTTGGCGTTCTTGCGGAGTTGCGTGGTGTAGAGGACGTAGTTGTCCACGGAGGCCGGCGTCACGTCCGTCTTGCCGGTCTTGAGGCTCCGGTTGTAGGCCTTGTTCTGGTCCTCGCAGTAGACGAGGCCCGCCGTACCGTCACCGTTGACCTTGGCCTTTGCCGCGAAATAGTGCTTGGCGCCGGTGATGCGGTCCTTGTAGTCCACGAATTCCTGGATGAACTTCCGGCTTCCCGCCGCCGCCTCACCCTCGGAGTAGTAGCGGTACGCCTTACTGAGCGGATCCTGCTCGGCGATGGCCATGTCCACGGCCTTGATGGACTGCTCGCTGTCGGCCAGTACCGCGTCCTCGTCCTTGTCGCCCGTCTTGGGCCAGTCGAAGGTGTACGTCAGATCCGACGGCAGCTCGATCTTCGGGCGGTCGGATGCCGTCGACGTCGAGGGTGCCGGCGTGCCTTTGTCGGTGTCGGCGCCTGCGGGCTTGTCGTCGTTGCCGCACGCGGACAGCGACAGGGCCGCGGCTGCGGTCAGGGTGATCGCTGCGAGCAGGGCGGGACGGCGGGTCACGGTCGGCTCCTGGTGGGGCGAGGGTCGGGTCGAGTGGGCAACGGTAGTCAGTGGGACGTTTCGGTGTGGGTACGTTCGGTTCGCACGGTAGGCGGGCAGGGTGGTTGGGGCGGAGGTATTGGGCATGGGTCGGCGGTGGCGGGACGGGCGCGGGGAGTTGGTCGTGGGGGCGGAGAACGGGGTGGGGGGTGTGTCCGTTCCGCTGGAGGTCGCGACCTCCTATCGGGCCCGTACCAAAGGGCTGTTGGGGCGGGATTCCGTCGACGGGGCGATTCTGTTGTCGCCCGCGAACGGCGTGCACACCTTTCGTATGCGTATCCCGATCGACATCGCCTATCTCGACCGACGCCTCCACGTCATCGCCGTACGCACCATGAAGCCGGGGCGGTTGGGGCTGCCTCGGCTCCGTTCTCGGCATGTGCTGGAGGCGGAGGCTGGGGTGATGGCGGGGTGGGGGCTCAGGGTCGGGGCCACGGTCGAGGTGCGTGTGGACGTGGATGGGGTGGGCGACGGCTCCTGAGAGGGGAAGGGTGTGCCTTCTCGGTTCATGTCCGGGGCAGGAGCCTGATCACGGGGACGGCGGACGATACGTCGATGACGCCCCAGTCGCCCTCCACGTGGAAGGCCGAGCCGTTCCAGAACAGCGCGTCGAAACCGCCGTAGTCCTTGGAACCGGATGCGTCCACCGCCGGAGGAGTTCCCTGGCCCGACCACACCAGCTCGCGCACCTGCGGGAACTGGATCGTGGCTCGCGCGTAGCAGGCCTGCTCGCCGGGGGCGGGCGGGTGGTAGGCCGGGTGTCGAGGGGTGAGGACCAGTTCGACTTCGAAGGTGAGATGGCCGGGAGTGGCTCGGATCTCCAGTACGAAACTGTCCTCCAGGTAGACGTCCGTGAATCCGTCCAGCTCCTGGTATTCGACCTTTTCAGCACTCATGGCAGATCCCAGGTGATCGGAGTGTGGTTGCCGGGGCTCTTCCTTGTGACGACGTTCCCGGTCGGATCGATTCGCTCTCCTTGAGCGTTCCGGATTTCCACATGGGGCGCTCCACTGCCCGGCGCACGGCTGCTTCCCTGCTTCAGGGTCACGCGGATGATTCCGTTCTCGTCGGTGAACTTCGGCGGTCCGTTCTCTGTTCGCGTCTCCGTCCAGCCCTGTTCACGGGCCCATTTTGCAATACCGGATGCCGTCCGGTGTCCCCCGACCGCGTCGCCCGCGACGGAACCCTGCTGTGGGGAAGCCGGGTTCGCGTCCTGGCCTCCCGATCCGCCGCCCCCACCGCCTCCCCCGCCGCCGGTCCCTCCGCCTGCGGCGCCCGCGGCCATCAGGGCGATGCCCGCCGCGCCGAGTCGCGCGGCAAGGGCGGCCCCGAGAGCCCCTTCGCCCGACACGGTGACGCCGGCGAGGGCCAGTCCGGCGCCCGGCGGGAACAGCGCGAGCAGGGAGAAGAGCAGGAGGGCGAAGCCGAGGTAGGTGAGGACGTTGTCGAGGGCGTCGAGGAGGTGGGCGGATGGCACGATCCGGGTTTCGGAGCCGGCCGGTCCTGTGCTGCGCCGGAGCAGGAGTGTTCCGGTCAGCGCGGCGGCCAATGCGGTGGCGCAGCGGAGGCGGTGGACGGCCAGTCGCTCGCCCAGAGGGTTGGCCGCCGACTGGCGCCAGGTGCGTAGCAGCATGGCCGACTGCCAGACGATCCACGCCAGTGCGGCGATGGCGAAGCCCAGCAGGATCTTCGGGCCGGCGCCGTGGGTGAAGTAGTTCTGGAGGCCGACCGTCGACTTGAACGAGCCGACGCAGAGGAAGAGGACGGACGGGACCAGCAGTGCGCAGGGGATCAGGCTCAGGATCCGCGTGCGGTGACCCGTCGTGGCTCGGGCTGCTCTGACGCCGGAGCGGATGCCGGCGCGTAGGTCCGCCCCGCGCCAGGCCTGCTCGTGGTCGGTGGCGTCGATCCTGGTGGCGAGGTCGGCCACCGTCCGTCGCAGCGGGTCGAGTTCGGCGGGTGGTGTGCCCGCTGCCGCGTAGCAGAGGGTGCGGCGGAGACGTATGAATCGTCGCGCGATCAGCAGCGTCCAGGGTGGGCGCCAGGCGGCGTAGCGGATCAGGGCCGCCGCGCTGTCACCGTCCGCTCGTTCCGTCGCCAGTAGTACGCCGGGCAGGTTCCGCTTGCCGTGGTGGAGGCGGACCGTGTCGACGGTCATGGCGAGGAGCAGGGCCACGATCGGAGCGAGCCAGGCCTTGCCGTCCAGGTGCTCCAGCCACTGCCGGGCCTGTCGATCGGTCGGGTGCCGGACGACGTGGTTGGTCAGGGTGTGGTGGGCGACGGCCGCGCCGAACGGGATCACCGCCAGCGGCTTCCACCAGGTCGGCACTCGCCACAGGACACCGACCGCCAGTCCCGCCAAGGCCGTCCACACCAGGTGGGTGAAGGTGGGGACTGTGATGGCGGTGGTCTGCCCGAGTTCCAGGGAGGCGGCGGGAGCGGGCAGCCAGGACGTGGCGACCTGGCCCGGGCCCGGGATGTACGGCGGTGACAGGCTGTCCGGGATGATCCAGCCGTCGCTGCGGGCCAGCGCCCGATCCGCGTCCAGGGAGTAGCGCAGCAGCGCTTCCAGCAGGCCGAAGCCGGCTCCGAGGGCCGCGCCCAGGACGGTGAAGTCGGTCAGCCCCCACTGGCGCCGTACCTTCGCGTACGCCCCGATCAGCAGCAGCGGGGTGATTTTGATCAGCTCTTCCACCCACGGGGCCATGGTGACGGAGGTGGTGTTCGCGACCTCGATCAGCGATCTGCCGGTTCGGTCGGCGATCGTTCTCGTGTAGGTGACTTCCAGCAGGGCCGCGGCCGCGCCGCAGACGTACACGCCCGCGAGGAGTGCCAGCAGGACTGTGCCGAGGCGTACCGAGCGGGTGGGGTACGACAGCGCGAACAGCTGGACGACGCCGTACACGGCCGCGGCCGTCATCAGTACGGTCACGGGCCCCCGCCCATTCCGTGGTCTGTGTCGAGTTCCCTCAGCTCTCCGTCAGCTCAGCTCTCCGTCCGCGGGAACGACACCTCCACGCGGCGGTTCTTCTTGCGGCCGTCCTCCGTGGCGTTGTCGGCGATGGGGTACTGCTCGCCGTAGCCGCGGACCTCGAAGGTGATGTTGGGGTCGTTGAGTTCCTGGTCGAGGACGTCCTGGACGGCGTTGGCGCGTTGGCGGGAGAGGACGTCGCCGTGGGCCGAGGAGCCGAGGTTGTCGGTGAAGCCGAAGACGCGGATCTTCGTGGCGTTCTGGTTCTTGATCTCGGTGGCGATCGAGGAGATGCGGGATCTCGCGTCGGCGCTCAGTTTCGAGCTGTTCTTGCTGAAGAGGACCTCGGCCTGGAGGGCGAACTTGACGTCGGAGTTGGTGTCTTCGCGGCGTTCCTCGCCGCTCTGGTCCTCGACGACCGTTTTGATGTCGAGGACCTTGGGGTCGGCGAGGGTGGCACCTTCGGGGAGTTTGAGGTCGGGGTCGTTGGGGTCGACCTGGACGGGGGCGGAGGCGGAGGGTTCGGTGCCGGGGGGGACGCTGGGGGTGTCGTCGGCGTGGGACACCGTCGCGCCTACGAGGTTCGTGGCGAGCATGAGTGACGCGGCGGTGAGGGTCAGGGCGAGGCGAGGGGCGCCCGCCCGGGGCGAAGTCCGGGTGGTGGTGGTCATGGTGGGCCTCACCCGGAGATCTTGATCGTGCCGCTGGTGAACGTCGGGAGCTGGAAACTGACGTCGGTCGTGCTCGCGGGCGGCGCGGGGAACTGGAGGAACACGGCCAGCGATTCGCCCGCCTTCAGGGACGTGAAGCCGGTCGTGGTGAGCGGTCGGCCCTCTGTGTCCCGCAGGACGTAGTAGCGCTTCTTGCCCTGGCTGTCGACCAGGGTCGCGCCACCGAGCGACATGCCGTTGCGGAGGATCTCCGTCTCGTTGCCGCGCACCGCGGCGGGCACGGTGATCCGCTCGGCGCCGTCGTTCTTCAGGATGCCGTTCACGGTGAGGAAGCCGCCGGAGTCCCGCTGCGCGGAGGTGATCTGGAGCAACAGACCACCCGTGCCCCGCAGTTCCACCAACGGCTCCTCGGACTGGCCTTCCTGGGCACTCGGTTGGGATCCACTGTCCTGGGAGGCGGAGGCCGACGTGTCCGGCTTCTTGGCGTCATCGTCGCCACCACCGCCGCAGCCGGCCACACCGACGGCCAGTCCGGCCGCGACGGTCAGTGCGACCATCCCCCTGCGGGCCTTCGTAGTGAACCGAATGCTCATGACTCCGCTTCCTTCATCACTCGTCGATCTCTTGTCAGTCGGCCAGATGAACGTCGAAGAGGTCCTCGGGTCCCGGCAGTTCGGTGAGGTCGTCCGGGTCCAGGGTCCACTCCTCGCCGTCCTTGCAGGTGAGCTGTGGCAACGTGTCGTCCCCGGCGTCCTCACCGGGGAGCGGGAACGTGCAGAGCGGCTCGATCACGGCAGTGGCGGACGCCGTTGCGTACTGGTTCTCCGTACCGGGGACGATGGTGTCCCCGACGGGCTTGTTCGTCCGGACCTCGACGGTGTAGCCCGGGCGCGCCGGCTGTGGCTCACAGCCCGTCGCCTGCGCGTCGTTCTGCGCCGCCAACTCGTAGGCGCGCGCGCAGCCGTCCAGTACCGCCGCGTCGCCGTCGAGGATGTCCTGCCACTTCGTGGGGTCGAGCACGACGTCCACCCACATGTCGGCGAGCTGGTCCCGGGTGTCCTGGGCCGCCGCCAACGCGGCCGCGTCGGCGGCCGTCTGGGCTCCGTTCCGAGTCGCCGCGGCCTGGCCGACCGCCAGATACGCGAACGCGAGAAAGAGCAGGCCCGCCACCACCACGATGTAGATGGGGAAGGCCTGCCCGGCGTCGCCGTACCTGCGGCGCCGCATCAGCCGCCGACGACTTCGGCGATCTTGTCCGTGATCGCGGTGTAGATCGTGTTGCCGATGTCCGTACCCGTGATCGCGAGCACGATCGCCACGACCACCGCGATGATGCCCAGGTACTCGACCGCGGTCTGGCCCTTGTCGTTGCGAGCGGCGCGGCTTTGCAGATACGCGACGGTGGTGTTGATCCAGTTGCTCATGGTGTTCCCCTCCGGGTTCGATGCCCGTGCCGCTGTCGACACGAGAAACGTACGGTGGAAAACCCTGTTCGCAAGAGGGCCCCTGGACCCAAACCCGGAGCCTGTCCGATCCCTGCAACCATGTCCTGCTCCTCGACGACCCCACTGGTCACCCCAATTCCCGTGCCGTACCGAGCCACTTGGCGGCGGCCTCGGAGCGGCTGGTGCTGTGGAGTTTGGCGAAGATGCGGTTGATGTGGTTCTTGACCGTCTTCTCACTGATGAAGCACGTGGCGGCGATCTGCTGGTTGTTCATGCCGGATGCGATGAGGTCCATGATCTCCGCCTCCCTCGTGCTCAGTTGGTACCTCGACCGGTCGGGAGCTGCCGGACGGCCGCTCGACCATCCAGACGACGACTGTCCCACATTCGGTTGCACTTGCGAAAGGTTTTCTGAAGAAATAGTGGAGACGACCGGCGGGAAGTACCCGAAACTGCCTGACGGTAAGGGTTCTTGAAGTGAAGAATGTATGACGACGGGGCGACTTGATCCGTATGCAGTCGCACTTCTCACGATGTCCCGTACCGCCTCGACCAGTTGGTCCACGGTGAACTCGCCGTGGACCAGGTAGCCGCCGGCACCCCTGCGCAGGGCTTCCTGGACGATCTCCGGCTCCCTGCTGTACGTGAGCATCACGACCGGGGCGATCCGGGCCAGGTACGGAAGCGCCGAGAGGCCGTCCACACCCGGCATGCGGACGTCCAAGAGGACGACGTCCGGGCGGAGTTGCCGGGCCGCCTCGTAGGCCTCGCGACCGTCGGCGGCCTCGGCCACGACCGAGATGTCCGCGCGGCCGGTGAGCAGGGCCGTCAGACCCGCCCGGACCACCGGGTTGTCGTCGGCCACCACGACGCGCAGAGTCGTCTCGTCCGGCATGGGGGCGGCCTCCTTTCGTCGCGTGGGGGGCGTGTTCATGAGGTCGAGGGGGTGAGGGCGGCCAGCGGGATTTCCAGGCGGATCTCCGTGCCCCGGGGGTGGTCGCCCCGGCCGATGCGGATGCGGGCGCCCACCGAGGCGGCTCGCTCGACCATGCCGACCAGGCCGAAGTGGCCTGCCCTGCGCAGCTGTTCGAGGGAGGTGTCGGGAGGCAGCCCGTTGCCGTCGTCGTAGACGCTGATGCACAGAAGGTCGCCGTGGACTCCCGCGCGTACGTCGACCCGGGTCGGGCCCGCGTGACGGTGGGCGTTCTCCATGGCCTCCGAGGCGATGGTGAGGAGCTGTCGGGCCACGGCGGGCGGGACGGGGGGTACCGCGTGTTCGCCGGTGGGGCGGTAGCTGGAGGGGAGGCCGGTCCGGATGCTGAAGTCCTTTGTCCGGGCGGCCAGTTCGACCAGCACGTCGGTGGCGTGGGCCGGGTCGGACTCGCGGCGCAGGTCGGCGAGGAGTTCGCGGGACTCGGCCGCCGCTCGCCGGACCGAACGGGCCACCAGTTCCGCCTGCCGTTTCACCAGATCCGGGTCGGGACGGGCCGCGCCCGCGGAGCAGGCGAGTCCCTCCGCGGCCAGCGCCACACCGTGCAGGGTCTTCGCCACGGAGTCGTGCATCTCCCGTGCCAGCCTGGCCCGTTCCGCGCCGACCGCCTCCGCGACGGCCAGCCGGGCCTGGACGGTGGTCAGGGCCTGGGTGGCAGCGCCGAAGCGGAACATCAGGTTGCGCAGGGCCGAGCCGACCGCGCCAGCGATGACGCACAGGCCGGGCAGGAACAGGACCTCGGCGGGCGTGGAGTGCGCACCCTTCGACGTCGTGTGGACCACGAGCAGGATCAGCGACTGGAGGGAGGCGAAGACCGCGGCGCCTCGCCAGCTGTAGACGAGGCCGGCGAGGAGCGGGGTGCAGACGCTGACGTAGGCGAGGGTGGTGTCCGGTCCCGCGGAGAACAGGAGCAGGGACATGAAGAGGGTGTCCAGGGCCAGCAGGGAGGGGTGGCGCAGGAGGAGGGGGCCGAAGCGTTCCCAGTCCCTGAACAGGACGTAGGAGCCCATGAAGGTGACGACCACGGCCGCACCCACCAGGCGCATGGCGAGGCCGGGGGACGCGTTGAGAAGGGCGGCCGGGGCGGCCAGGGCGATCATCGCGAGCCGGAAGCCGAAAACCTGGCGGCACATCGCCTGGAGGGCGTTGATCTGGAGGGGGATGGCGGGAGTGGAGGTGGGGGTGGGGATGGAGGCGGGGAAGGAGGTGGGGGCTGGGGTTGGGGTGGGGACTGGCGTGGCTTCGCGCGGCTGCTGTGTGGGCTGGGGGCTGTCGGTGGCCCGGTCGAGCTGGGGTCGGGAACCGCTTCGCCCGCCGCTCGACTCCCCCGCACGCTCTCCACGCGGTCCCGGTTGCGGCGGTACCGCCGATATCGGGTTGCGCACCGGTTCCCAGCCGGGTGGGAGCGTCGGGGGCGCCGGTGTCACCGGACTGCCGTATGCGCTCGGGATCCTCGGGCTCGCCGGCGTTTTCGGACGGCGGCGGCGTCGCAGGCGCCCTATGCGTTCCTTCGTCGTCGACATGACCGTCACCCGCCTGCCGTCTACTTGCCCGTAAGCGTGCCGAAGTCCGTGCCGGAGCCGAGGATCAGGCCGGCGCCGAGCAGGATCATCGTGGCCGGGACCATGAAGGTGGTGATCATCATGGTGGCCTTGGGGACCGCGCGGGCCGCCTTGCGGCGGGCGTTCTGCGCGTCCGTGCGGCGCATGTCCTTCGCGAGGGACACGAGCGTGTCGACGATGGGGGCGCCGAGTTCCTCGCCCTGCTGCAGCGCCGTCACGAACATCGCGACCTGTTCGGAGTCGTTGCGCCGGCGCAGTTCCGCGAAGGCCTCGCGGCGGCCCATGCCGAGGTCCATCTGGCGCAGGGTGATGCGCAGTTCGTCCGCCCAGGGGCCCTCGTACTTGATGGAGACCCGGTCCAGGGCCTGCCGGAAACCGAGGCCCGCGCTCACCACGACCGCGAGTACGTCCAGGAAGTCCGGCAGCGTGCGCTCGATGACGTCCTTGCGGATGCGGATCGCCGACCATATGCCGACCTCCGTCCAGAACGCGCCGAAGGCGAACAGGACGATGGCCAGCAGGTAGTTGCCCTTGATCAGGAAGATGAGGCCGCCCAGGCCGCCGAGGAAGCCGTAGACCGCGCGGCGGGCGGCGTAGCGGTTGATGGTGAGGCCGCCCGGGTTGCCGGCCAGGTCGATCTTGCGGCGGTACTTGGCGACCATCTTGGGGCCCATCAGCCGCAGGACCGCGGGCGCGTACCGCATTCCGAGCCGGTCGACGAGCGAGTCGACCGCTCCCGTGCGGGTCGAGCCGACCTCCAGGGCCAGGGCCAGGTCGGTGGGGAGCTTCACGTCGGCCCGGTACATGCGGATGCCCGCGAAGATGCCCCAGACGCTGAGGCCCATCGCCAGTGCGAGCAGAAATGCCATCGGGTGTCCTCCTTCCCGGGTTCGTCAGACGTCGATGCGGGACAGGCGGCGTATCAGGACGAAGCCCACCGCGTAGAGGGCGAAGGCGATGAGCACAGCGGCCTGGCCGACCGGTGAGCCCGTCATGCGCGCCAGGGCCCCGTCCTTCACGCCGTTCATGAGGAACAACGACCCCACCCCCAACACAGGCACCGCATAAGACGTCATATTGACCTGCGACAACTGCGTACGAACCTCCCGTCGCGTCTCCTTCCGCTCCTCCAGCGTCTCCGTGAGGTTCCGGAGCGCGCTGACCACCTGGCCGCCCGCTCGGTTGGAGAGGACCAACGTGGTGACGAGGACGACCAGTTCGCGGGAGGGAAGGCGTTCGGCCATTTCGCCCAGGGCGTCGTCCATCGAGACTCCGAGGGCCAACTGGTTGGCGACCTTGGCCAGTTCTTCGCCGGCGGGGGCCTCCAGTTCCTCCGCCGCCATGCCTATCGCCGTGCGGAGCGCCAGGCCGGCCTGCGTCGCGTTGGCCATGATGCGGGCCAGTTCGGGGAGTTGGTTGATGAACTTCTCGATGCGTTTCTGGCGTTGCCAGTTGAGGAACTGGACGGCCGCCCAGATGCCGAGGAGGCCGGCGATGGGGCCGAAGAAGGGGGCCAGGGAGGCCTGGCCGATCAGGAAGAGGGCCGCGACCGTGGCGAGCATGTAGACGAAGAACTCGCCGGGGGTGACGTCCAGGCCCGTCGCCGCCAGGCGGAGTTCGAGTTTGCGGCCCAGGCGCGTACGGCGCACCCGGCGGTCCACGTTGACGAAGCGCCGGCGTCGGACGCCCGTCGGGATCTGGCCGGTGGCCGAGAGACGGTCGACGAGGGCCTGGCGCTGGGCCTTGCCCTTCGTGTACGTGTGCAGGCCCAGCACGGCCAGGACACACGTCAGCAGCGTGATGCCGGTGGTGAGCGTGACGAGCTGGTGCAGTTCCATCGGTCGGTCCTACCTGGCTTCTCGGGTGGTCAGCTGCGCTGCGGAGTTGGCGACGCCGAACGCCTGCGGGACGGGCTGGCTCGCCATGTAGAGGCGGTCGGCGGTGCGGCGCGGCAGGGGGGAGTACTCGAAGACGCCGTAGACGCGGCCGTCCGCCGCCATCGGCTGCGCGTGGAAGCGGGCCACGGTGGCCAGTCGGTACGGTTCGCTGCCGTGGCTGTCGAGGATCGCGATCTCGGTGATCCGGCGGGCACCGTCGGCGAACCGGGTGAGCTGGATGATCACGTCGATCGCGCTGTTGATCTGGTCGTGCAGCGCCTCGAAGGGGACCTCGACCTCCGACATGGACGCCAGCGTCTTCAGGCGCATCAGCGCGTCCTCCGCGCTGTTGGCGTGCACCGTGGCCAGCGAGCCGTCGTGGCCCGTCGACATCGCCTGGAGCATGTCGAGGGACTCGCCGCCGCGGACCTCGCCGACCACGATGCGGTCGGGGCGCATGCGCAGGGAGTTGCGGACCAGGTCGCGGATGGTGACCTGGCCCTGGCCCTCGACGTTCGGGGGGCGGGACTCCAGGCGGATCACATGGGCCTGCTGGAGCTGGAGTTCTGCCGAGTCCTCGATCGTGATGATGCGTTCGGACTCGGGGATCAGGCCCGAGAGGGCGTTGAGCAAAGTCGTCTTGCCCGTGCCCGTCGCGCCCGAGACTATGACGTTGAACTTCGCCTGCACCAAGCCCGCCAGCAGGTACACCATCTGCTCGTCCAGCGAGCCCAGGCCGACCATCTCGTGCAGCGTGAAGGAGCGCGGGAAGCGGCGGATGGTGAGGGTCGCGCCGGTGAGGGACAGCGGCGGGATGATCACGTTGACCCGCTCACCGGACGGGAGACGGGCGTCGACCATCGGATTCGACTCGTCCACCCGCCTGTTGACCGTGGAGACGATCCGCTCGATCGTCTGCATCAGCTGGTCGTGGGAGGGGAAGCGGAGCGGGAGTTGTTCCACCCGGCCGCCTCGCTCGACGAAGATCGCGTCCGGGCCGTTCACCATGATCTCGGTGATCGACGCGTCCTCCAGGAGCGGTTCGAGGATGCCGAGGCCCAGGGCCTCGTCCACGACGCGCCGGATCAGCTGGGAGCGTTCCACCGTCGACAGGACCGGGCCCTCGCGGCTGATGATGTGCCCGAGCACCCGTTCCAGCCGGGCCCGGCGCTCGGCCGCCGCCAGCGAACTCATCTCCGCGAGGTCGATCTCCTCAAGGAGCTTGGACCGGTACGACGCGACCAGATGGCCGTCCTCGCCCCGACTGCCGTTCTCTTCCGGGGTGTTGATGCGGGACCGCAGGCTCATGGTGCACCTCGTTCAGTGGTCGAGCGGCATGGTGGCGGTCTTCTGCGCGGTGCCGAAGTCCCAGCCCGGGACGATGGACGGGATGTCGACGGTGGCGGTGACGGTGACCGCGTCGTCGCCGTACGCCTCCCCGCAGTTGGTCCCGTCGGCGAGAAAGCCGCTGATCGCGTTCTGGCATCCCGTCTGGGCGCTCTCCTGCAACGAGGCCGCCCGCGCCCCGGCCCGGGCCGCGGTGCCGGCCTGCTGCGCGGTGTAGGCGATGAGTCCGATCTGTACGCCGGCCAGGGCGACCAGGATCAGGACCGGGATGAACCCGAGGTACTCGATGGCGACTTGGCCGAGGTCGCGGCGTTTTCCAGTGCGCTCGTCGTCGTACGACATCTCAGTCCTTCACCTCCTCCACCGCTCCCGCGTGGCCCTTCACGTCGAAGGGGAAGCCGATCGCGCCGGGGAAGAGGACGGGGACGTGGAGGGTGACGGTGGCTTTGACATAGCCGCCGCCGGTCGTGCACTCCACCTCGCCGCTCCACGCGTTCGGCAGCTTGTCCAGGCCCGCCTGTTGGCACGCGGCCGCTCTTGCGCCCTCCGGAACCGCCGTTCCCGCCCGTGCCGCCTCGTCCGCAGCATTCCCCGCGAGGGTGAACGTGTATCCCAGGAGGACGAACTGCCACAGCAGCACCAGCGTGATGATGATCAACGGGGTCATGCCGAGGAACTCGACACTCACCTGGCCCTCGTCCCGCCGAACAAGCCGCGCCGTCAACGCCTGCGCAGCCCGCCGCGGCCTCACCGCTCCAACTCCTTGCGTCGCCGTAGCGTCAGCGCGCCGCGTTCGCCGCCGCGGGAGCGGCCGTTGCGGTGTTGGGGGCCCTCGGAGCCCTTGACCAGGCCCAGTTCGCCCGCGAGGGTCCACAGGGCCTGCTTGACCGTGCTGCGGTTGTCGAGTTCGTGGACCCGGCCCGCGTCCACGGCGCTCTGGAGTTCCTTGAAGTTGGCGGGGATCACGGTCCCGGCGAGGCCGGTGCCGGTGATCTTCTGGATGAGCGGCGGCTGGATCTCCGTACCGCGGGTGTGGCGGTTGACGACGACGGTGGTCTCCTCGGCCTTGCGGACCTGGAGCCGGTCCCACATGCGCACGGCGCGCTTGGCGCCGCGGACGGAGACCACGTCGGGGGTGGTGACCAGGACGGCGGTGTCGGCCATTTCCACGATGGCCGCGCCGGCGCCGCTGAGTTGGGCGCCGCAGTCGACGACGACGACCTCGTAGCGGGAGCGCAGGGCGCCGACGATCTGGCGGGCGGCGCGGTCGGTGACCTCCTCGCCGCGTTCGCCGTCGGCGGGGGCGAGCAGGAGGGTGAGGCCGGTGTCGTGGCGGAAGACGGCGTCGGCCAGGACGCGCGGGGTGATGTCCGTGATGGTGGCGAGGTCGACGACCGAGCGGCGGAACTGGACGTCCAGGTAGGAGGCGACGTCCCCGGTCTGGAGGTCCATGTCGAGCAGGACGGCGGCGCGGCCCGACGCCTGGGCGGCGAGGGCGAGTTGGATGGCGGTCGTGGTGGTGCCGACGCCGCCCTTCGCGCCGCTGACGGTGACGACGGTGCCGCCGACGCCGGTGAACACGTCGCCGGCGGCGCCCAGATGGCGGCGTACGCCCACCGACCACTGGGACACCGCGTGCACCCGGCTGGCGAGTTCCTCGTAGCCGAGGGGCAGGGCGATCAGGCCGCGGGCGCCGTAGTCCATGGCGGCCTGGAAGAGGCCGGCACTGACGTCGGAGGTGACGAGGATGACGCCGACCGCCGGGAAGCGCAGGCTGACCTCGCGGACGAGTTCCAGGGCGGGGACGGGTCCGATGCGTTCGTGGACGACGACGACCTCGGGCAGTTCGTCGATGGACTCGGCGGCCAGCCGGGCGAGGGTGTCGATGAGCTGGGTCGAGTCGGTCACGGGGGCGACCGGCTCGGCGTCCGGCAGTTGGCTGAGCAGCGTGGTGAGGGACCGGACCGCGTCCACGTCGCCGACTGCCGGGAGGATCCTCGTGGGCATGGCGGCCTCTCACTTGTCCTTGGTGAGTTCGTACGTGCGGTCCTTGTCGGGCACCGTGCCGGTCTCCCCCGGCGCGACCAGCGCGAGCCGCACCCGCTTGGCGAAGGACTCGGCGTACGTGATCCGCTGGGCGTCGAGCGCGGAGAGCGCGAACGTGATCGGGACGGCGTCGGTGGCCGCCCGGGTGCGGTCGTCGGCGTCGGGCTGGAGCGGGGTGAGGTCGCCGACGTCGAGGACGGCGGCGTTCGTCACGATGATCTTGGACAGGTCGGGATCGCCCTCACGCTGGCCCTCGAAGGTGGCGTACACGTTGACCTTGGAGCCCGCCGTGATCTTGCCGGCGACGCCCGTCGCCGCGTCGATCATGATGGCGACCTCCTGCTGCCCCGGCTGCAGGGCGGGCTGGTCGACGATCATGTCGCTCTGCAGCAGGGAGCCCTGCTTGAGGGTCGTCACGGCGATCTTGCCGCGGATCTCGGCGAGATCGGTGATCGCGTTCGCCGACAGCCAGCGCTTGGGCATCTCGGTCTTCTCGAACTGGGCCGAGGTGAGGCTGGTGTACGGCTTGATGTCCTTCTTGACCTCGTACGCCGTGACCTCGGGGCCGACCTTGGACTTCACGTCGTTGATGACGGACAGCACGCCGGCGAACGCGCCCAGGGCGCAGATGACCGACAGAAGCAGGAGTAGCACGCCGCGGCGCTGACGGGAGTTCATGAACCGTACAACCTCGTTGGGGGGCTCGGTCGAGCGGAATCGGGGACGGGAGACCGAGGGCGGCTCAGCCCGCGGGCAGTTGGTTCTCGTGGACGGGTGGCACCGGTGCCGTGGCGGAACAGAAGACACAGCGGTCGCCGATGACGTCGATGCCGCACCAGTGACAACTGCCTTGCCGGACCGAGGTGACCAGCTGGTAGAGCACCGACAGGTCCGGCAGATAGGCGGCGAACTCGACCAGCTTCCCCGTCTCCCACCACACCGCGGACTCGGCGGGCAGCGCGGTCTCCCGCAGCCCTTGCACGCTCCACTGCTTGGCCAGGGTCGCGGTGACCCAGTCCGACTGCAACTGTCCCTTGGCGACCTGCATCCAGGTGCCGAACTCGGGCCCGGCGAGGGTGGCGCCGGGCCCGATCTTCACCAACTGCGGCTCGGGGTGCGCGAGGACGGCGAACTGGCTGCCCGGCACCCAGGACTTGGCGTGCGACTTCAGCGGCACGGGGACGCGGTCCAGCCGGGCCACGGAGCCGAGCAGCGCGCCCGCGTGGATGTAGTGGGTGAGCAGCCGGCCCGCGGAGGCGAGCACCCCGGGGCTGAGGTCGCAGGAGGCCAGCTGTCTCAACTGGCGGGCCAGGACGGCGAGTCCGAGCGGGGGCAGCTCGGGACGGAACAGGGCGATCCGGTCACTCTCCAGGAGGCCGCGGATGGTGTGCAGCCGCCGCTCCACCGCATGGGGGGCGGCCTGCGAGTACACGACGATGAGATGCCCGTGCTGGTCCAGCAGCGACTGGACGGCGGACAGCGCCTGGTCGAGCGGTTGTTTGTCCAGGTCCGGCAGGACGACAGCGGGCAGCGTCCGCTCGTCGTGCGGCGGCAGCGCGAGGTCGGCACCGGTCACGGCAATGGCAGTTGGCACGCCCAGCTCCCCGTGTTACGCCGTCGGCGGACCGGGGTTACTCCGATACACCGAGTTGACTTCACTGCGTGACTACCTCAGCACTGTATCCACGCCTCTGTGACCGGAGAACAGCGTTTCTGTAGCTGGCAGGCAACTCCCGAGGCACAAGACGCGCCAAAACGGAGCAGGTTGGGCATCTTCCCGGTCTCGATTCACCACCGCGCCTCCGCCCCGCCTCCGCCTCACCCTCGCCCGACCTTCACCCCGCCTCCACCCCCGCCTCCGCCCCCGTCGCCCCCAAGTTGGTCTGGACCTCTTGACAGCCGGATTGGTCTGGACCAACTTATTGTCATGTCCCCACTTAGAAGATCGGCACGGCTCTGGTCGGGAGTCGTCACCGCCGCCCTCGCCCTCTCCCTGGCGGGCGCGGGCCAGGCGTCCGCCGCGGACGTCAACAACGCCAAGAACGCCGGTTACGAGTCCGGCCTGAGCAACTGGACCTGTTCGGCGGGCAGCGGCACCACCGTCTCCTCGCCGGTGCACGGCGGCGCGGCCGCGCTCAAGGCGACGCCCGCCGGGCAGGACAACGCCCAGTGCACCCAGTCGGTCGCCGTGAAGCCCAACTCGACGTACACGCTGAGCGCCTGGGTGCAGGGCGGCTACACCTACCTGGGCGTGACTGGCACGGGCACCACGGACGTGTCGACGTGGACGCCCGACTCCGCGTCCTGGAAGCAGCTGTCGACGACCTTCACCACGGGCGGATCCACCACCTCGGTGACCGTCTACACGCACGGCTGGTACGGACAGGCCGCCTACTTCGCCGACGACCTCTCGGTGTTCGGCCCCGACGGCGGCGGTGGCGGCGACCCGGCCCCGACGATCCCCGCGGCCCCGGCCGGCCTCGCGGTGTCGGGCACGACGTCCTCCTCGGTCTCCCTCGCCTGGAACGCGGTCTCCAACGCCACCGGGTACAACGTCTACCGGGGCGGTACGAAGGTGTCGTCGGTGACCGGCGCCTCGGCCACCGTCACCGGCCTCACGGCCTCCACCTCGTACTCCTTCCAGGTCACCGCCACCAACTCGGCCGGCGAGTCGGCCAAGTCGGCGACCGTGACGGGCACCACCACCGCGACCGGCGGCGGGGGCGGCGGCACCCTGCCCAAGCACGCCGTCACCGGCTACTGGCAGAACTTCAACAACGGGGCGACGGTCCAGAGGATCTCCGCCGTCCAGTCGCAGTACGACATCATCGCGGTGGCCTTCGCGGACGCCACGGGCACGCCGGGTGGCGTGACCTTCAACCTGGACTCGGCGGGCCTGGGCGGCTACACGGTCGACCAGTTCAAGGCCGACATCAAGGCCAAGCAGGCCGCCGGCAAGAAGGTCATCATCTCGATCGGCGGGCAGAACGGCACGGTGTCGATCAACGACTCCACCTCCGCGACCAACTTCGCCAACTCGGTGTACTCGCTGATGCAGACGTACGGCTTCGACGGCGTCGACATCGACCTGGAGAACGGCCTCAACGCGACCTACATGTCGCAGGCCCTGCGCTCGCTGTCCTCGAAGGCGGGCTCGTCGCTGATCATCACGATGGCCCCGCAGACCATCGACATGCAGTCGACGTCGAACTCCTACTTCCAGACGGCCCTGAACATCAAGGACATCCTCACGGTCGTCAACATGCAGTACTACAACAGCGGTTCGATGCTGGGCTGCGACGGCAAGGTCTACTCGCAGGGTTCGGTGGACTTCCTCACCGCCCTGGCCTGCATCCAGTTGCAGGGCGGCCTGTCCCCGTCCCAGGTGGGCCTCGGTCTGCCGGCCTCGACCAGCGGCGCGGGCAGCGGCTACGTCTCGCCGACGATCGTGAACAACGCGCTGGACTGCCTCGCCAAGGGCACCGGCTGCGGCTCCTTCAAGCCCTCCAAGACGTATCCCGACCTGCGGGGTGCGATGACCTGGTCGACGAACTGGGACGCCTCGGCGGGCAACGCGTGGTCCAACTCGGTGGGCGCACACGTGCACGCGCTGCCGTAGCGCGGAGCGGAATCAGTAGACAAACCAGGAGGAATCGACAGCGGTGGGCCGGGGGTTGAAACATTTCCCCCGGCCCACCGCATCAATGAAGTGAGTACGGTGCCGAACGGCACCGCGGGAGGGGGCTCGGATGAGACAGCGTCGGGCGGAGGAGTACGCGGAGTTCGCCTCGGCACGTGCCGGGCATCTCTACCGGTCCGCCTGTCTGCTGACCGCCGGGGACACGCATCTCGCCGAGGATCTCGTGCAGGAGACCCTCGGGCGGCTGTACATCAGCTGGGGACGGGTGTCGCGGGTCGGGAATCCGTCGGGGTACGCGCAGACGGTCCTGACGCGTACGTTCCTCGCGCACCAGCGGCGGCGCAGCAGCACCGAGCGGGCCACCGACGTGCTCCCCGATCTGCCGGGCCGCGCCTTCGACGGGGACACCTCCCTGCGACTGACCCTGCTGGAGGCGCTGGGCCGGCTGCCCGCCAAGGACCGGGCGGTGGTCGTCCTGCGCTACTGGGAGGACCGCTCGATCGAGGAGACCGCCGACGTCATGAACACCAGCTCGGCGGCGGTGCGCACGCGCTGCGTCCGGGCCCTCGGGCACCTGCGGGAGCTGCTCGGCAAGGACCTCGGCGAGTACGCGCGCCCCTGAACACCCCCTCCACTTCGGCTTCTTCACTTCGCCCCCTTCCCGAAACGGCGGTTCCGTCATGCCCGTAGAGCAGCACAGCGATCCCTTCGAGGAGACGCTCGCCGCAGGCCTGAGAGAGGCCGGCGACACCTTCACGACCGACCGGGCCGCGCTCGTCGCCGCCGGCTCGGTACGCGGGCGCCGACACCTGCTGCTGCGCCGGGCCGCCGTGACGGGCGGCGCCGCGGGCATCGCGCTCGTCGGCGTGGGCGGGGCGCTGCTCCTGCCCGACGCCGGCACCACCCTTCAGAACCAGGCCTCGGCGACCTCGCCGGTCTCCACGACCGCGACTCCCGGCAAGGACACACGCGCTCTGACCACCGGCGCCTCACTGGCCAAGTCGCTCGAAGCGCTGTTGCCGAAAGGCGAGTTCGACCAGACGGCGACCTGGGGCGTCAACGGGTCGTCGGCGTTCACGGGCATCGTCTACGACGACGGCAAGGGGGCGTCGGCCATCGGGCTGTCCATCGGCCGCGTCGACCCGGCGAGCGAGGAGGCCGCCCAGCTCACCCAGTGCCCGGGCAAGGCGCTGACGCACTACGACGCCTGCCGCACCGAGCAGTTGGCCGACGGCTCGCGGCTCATGATCTACCAGGGCTACGAGTATCCCGACCGGCGCGTGGACACCAAGTGGTGGTCCGCCGAACTGGTGACCCCGCAGGGGAAGCACGTCAACGTCGAGGAGTGGAACGCCGCCGCCGAGAAGGACTCGCCGATCACCCGGCCCCAACCGCCCTTGTCCCCGGCGCAGTTGAAGAAGGTCGTCACCGCGTCCGTCTGGCGCGACGCCGTCGACTCGCTGCCCAAGAGCTCCGCGAAGCCCACGACCCCGTCGAGCCCGACGACCCCCGTGGTCGAGGGCAAGCCGGTCACGTCGACGCTCAAGAGCCTGCTGCCGAAGGGCTTCAAGGTCACCGGGACCGGCCCCGCTGACGACACGGAGTTCGGCTACCTCGTGGTCGACGACGGCAAGGGCAAGACCTTCGTGCAGGTCAACGTCCAGCCCGACATGTCCGACGCCGCGGACGACCTCTTCGGCACCGGCTCCGATACCCTGCCCGACGGCACCAAGGTCGCCGAGCGGCAGGGGCCCGGCGAGAAGGGCGGTTCGGGTGTCGTCATGTGGACCGTCGACACGATGCGGCCCGACGGCCGCCGAGTGGTGATCAGCGCCTTCAACTCCGGTGCCCAGGACACCCCGGCGACCCGCGCGACCCCGGCCCTGACCATGAAGCAGCTCCGCGCGATCGCGCTCAGCACGGAGTGGCTGTAACCGCGACGCCCGGGGTCGGTGAGGCCCCGGGCTCCGGGAGAACCCGCCGTCAGAAGAAGTCCGCCCACGGCTGGTCCCAGATCTGCTTCACGCACAGCACCAGGAACAGCACCCCGGCCAGCGCCAGCATCGCGTTGCTGAGCAGGCCGTTGCGCCATTCGGCCGGGGTGCGGCTGGAGTTGAGGAGCCAGATCAGGGTGCCGGCGAGGAAGGGCAGGAAGGCCGCGCCCAGGACGCCGTAGAGGATGATCAGTCGGAAGGGCTCGCCCTGGAAGAGCAGGACGATCGGCGGGAAGGTCAGCCACAGCAGGTACGCGCGGAAGGGCCAGGAGCGCTCGCGGGCACCGGAGGCGACCTCCTCGCCGCGTACCGTCGAGCGCGCCCGGGAGCGGGCCACGAAGTCGGCGAACATCAGGCTCACGCCGTGCCAGACGCCGATCAGTGAGGTGAAGGACGTGGCGAAGAAGCCGATCAGGAAGAACTTGGCCGTCGCCGTGCCGTATTCGGCCTCCAGGATGTCGCTCAGCTGGATCAGGCCCTTGTCGCCGCTGGCGATGGCCACGTTGGCGGAGTGCAGCAGTTCCGCGCCGACGAAGAGCATCGCGACGACGAAGATGCCGGTGGTGGCGTAGGCGACGCGGTTGTCGAACCGCATCACCTTCATCCAGCCGGTGTTGGTCCAGCCCTTGGCGTTGACCCAGTAGCCGTACGCGGCCAGCGTGATCGTGCCGCCGACGCCGCCGATCAGGCCCAGGGTGTTGAGGATCGAGTCCTTCTCGTCGGGCAGGACGGGCAGCAGGCCCGCGAAGGCGTCGCCCAGGTTCGGGGTGACCCGGATCGCGAGGTAGACCGTCACCACGAACATGACGCCGACCAGGACCGTCATGACCTTCTCGAAGACCTCGTACTTGTTGAACCAGACGAAGACCAGTCCGACCAGCCCGCAGGCGATGCCCCACCATTCGAGGTCCATCACGTGCGGGAACAGCGCCTGCAGGGGCAGCGCGCTCGACGACATCGCCGCCGCGCCGTAGACGAAGCCCCAGATCACCGCGTAGACGACGAAGAAGTACGTCGTCCAGCGGCCCAGGCTCGCCCAGCCGTCGAACAGGGTGCGGCCGGTGGACAGATGCCAGCGTCCGGCCGCCTCCGCGAGGGAGATCTTCACCAGGCAGCCGACGATGGCCGCCCACAGGAGCGTGTAGCCGAAGTTGCTGCCCGCGATGAGCGTGGCCACCAGGTCACCGGCGCCCACGCCGGTGGCGGCGACCACGATTCCGGGGCCGATGTACCGCCAACTCGATTTACGTGGGGTGGAGTCGATGCCGGATGCCGCCTCGGTGTCAGTGGGGTTTCCCGTGGTGTCCGTCATGGTGGTCAAGAAAGCGCAAAGAGGCGGCAGGGGCAAGAGGGCCTGCGCGTACGGCTATCCGTACTGGAGTCGGATCGTGGCCCCCTTCGCGTCGTCGCGCATGTCCACGTACGCGCAGACCTGCCGGGTGAACCACAGTCCCTGCGCGGGCTCCAACTCGGCACCGGGCGGCGGCACGAAGCCCGCGAGGGGGTCGTCCACCCGTCGCTCGGCGCGCAGTTCGCAGACGACGGCCGGGGCCCGGCCCCACAGCAGCACGCCGGTCACGGGTCCGAGGGAGGCGAGCGCGGCGGTGACGGCCTCGGTGAACAGCTCGGCGTCGGCGGGAGCGAGGCCCCGGGCGGCGGCCCTGGCGCGTACGGCGGCGGGGTACGGCTGCGGGAGCAGTACCGCGTCGGACCCGGGCGGTCCCTGTGCCACGGCGTCGAGTTCGGCGGCGAGGACGACCGGGTCCTCGTACACGCCGGTGTCCGGATGGGCGCGGCGGGCCGCCCCGACGATGGCGGCACCGGCGGTGCGGATGTCGTACGCGCACAGGAACGTCGCCGCCGTGGGCGCGAACAGGAGGTTGGCGAGGGCCTCGTAGCGGATCCACTCGGCGGTCTCGCGCGTGGAGCGTCCGGCGCGGCCGGCCCAGTCGGGCTCCGTGAGGAGGTGGACCCGGCCGTCGGATCCGGCCCGGGAGTCGAGGTAACCGGCCACCTGGGCAACGGCGTTGGCGGCCGAGCCGGTGTACCAGTCGCCGTGCGGGATCAGGCGCACGTGCCGCGCGTCGCCGCCGAGGGCGTCCCGCAGCAGGTCCAGCCGCTCGGGGGCGGCGACGGTCACCGGCGGGGGTTCACCCGGGGCGGCGAGGCCCTCGGCGAGGAAGGGCAGGGCGGCGGCCACGAACGCGTCGTCCGCGCCGAACACGGCCATGCGGTGGTCGAACGCGCGGTGGTCGAACGAGGAGGTGCGGGTCATGGTTCTCCTCCGGCTGGGGGGTCTTACCGTGGGCCGCGGCTCCCCTTGCGCCGAGTCCAACTCTCCATCGTGGCCCGGCACTTGCGCACGCCCCGCTCACACCCGCGAGTGCACTTCGCCGGGGACCGAGCCGGAGGTGACCCCCGCGCGTACACTGCGCGGCCGTTTTCCGAACGGTTCACGCCAAGGACTCTTGGGCCACTCTTGACCAGCTCATGACATAAGTCCACGATGGGCCCGCCACCAGCACCAGTAGGTCGCTGAACCACCCCCGCTCCACCCCCCACTTCCGGAGACCCCGGAACCCCAGGAGAAACCAGGAGACTTCATGCGACTTCGGATACGAGGCTCAGGCGCCCGCGGCAGACGCACCGCCGCCCTCGCCACCCTCCTCGCCCTGACCCTCGCGGCACCCCTCTCCGCGAACGCCGACGGCGCCGACAGCCCTGCCGGCACCGCCAACGCGGCTCCCACCGCCGACGACATCCGGCAGTACGAGATCCACGTCGACCACAACACCCCCGTCACCCGCACCGCGATCGCCGCGGCCGGGGTGAGCGTGGACGAGGCCGACGAGGAGACGGTGGTCGTCTCCGGCCGGACCGCGCAGATCAAGAAGCTGCGCGCGCAGGGCTACGAGGTCACGCCGCTCGGCTCGGCCCCGGACCGCTCCTCCGGCGAGGCCCGGCTCTTCGACTTCCCCACGGCCGACTCGAAGTACCACAACTACGCCGAGACGACCGCGGAGATCGACCAGCGGCTGGCCGCCTACCCCGGCATCATGAGCAAGCGCGTGATCGGCACCTCGTACCAGGGCCGGAACATCGTCGCGATCAAGGTCAGCGACAACGTGGCGACCGACGAGAGCGAGCCCGAGGTCCTCTTCACCTTCCACCAGCACGCGCGCGAGCACCTGACGGTGGAGATGGCGCTGTACCTGCTGCGGGAGTTGGGGACCGGCTACGGCAGCGACTCCCGGATCACCAACATGGTCAACAACCGCGAGATCTGGATCGTGCCCGACCTCAACCCGGACGGGGGCGAGTACGACATCGCCTCCGGCTCCTACCGCTCGTGGCGCAAGAACCGGCAGCCCAACTCCGGTTCCTCGTACGTCGGTACGGACCTGAACCGGAACTGGAACTACAAGTTCGGCTGCTGCGGCGGGTCTTCGGGCTCGACCTCGTCCGAGACCTACCGGGGTGCGTCCGCCGAGTCCGCGCCCGAGGTGAAGGTCGTCGCGAACTTCGTGCGCGGCCGGGTCGTCGGCGGCAAGCAGCAGATCACCGCGGGGATCGACTTCCACACGTACAGCGAGCTGGTGCTGTGGCCGTTCGGGTACACCTACTCGGACACCACGACCGGGATGACGGCGGACGACTACAACGCCTTCAGGACGGTCGGGCAGAAGATGGCCGCGAGCAACGGCTACACCGCCGAGCAGTCGAGCGACCTGTACATCACGGACGGGTCGATCGACGACTATCTCTGGGGCACGCAGAAGATCTTCTCGTACACCTTCGAGATGTACCCGACGTCCAGTTCCGGGGGCGGTTTCTACCCGCCCGACGAGGTCATCGAGCGTGAGACCTCCCGGAACCGGGACGCGGTGCTGCAACTGCTGGAGAACTCGGACTGCATGTACCGGTCGATCGGCAAGGAGGCGCAGTACTGCGCCTAATCGGCGTCCTTGGCCTTTGACTTGACGTCGGTCTTGGTCTCGGCCTCGGTTTCGGCCTTGTCCTCGACGTCGGGCTCAGTCTCGGCGTCGGCGTCGAGCTCGGCGTCGGCGTCGAGCTCGGCCTCGGCGTCGAGCTCGGCCTCGGCGTCGGTCTCGTCCTCGACCGCGTCCTCGGCGTCGCCTTCTTCGAAGTAGGCGTCGAGGACCGCGTCCAGCTGTTCCTCCCACTCACCGAAGCGTGCCCTGGCCGTCGCCTCGATCTCGATCGGGTACCAGCGGCGCTCAGGGGTGTGCACGGTGATGGTGAACCGCTTGCCGAAGCGCGGGGTCTCCGTCTCCACGGCGCCGATCTCGTCCCAGCGGAACTCGCACTGCTGGTCGTCCAGGGTGAGCCGGACGCCCTTCTCGTCGGCGACGATCCGCGCGCGCCGGTCGGAGGCCTCGAAGACGGGCCCGTCGCCGGACTCGTCCGTCTCCTCGACCTCGTCATCGGCGTCCGCGTCGGACTCACCGTCGGCCTCCGCCTCGGCCTCGGTGTCCGCCTCGTTGTCGGTCCCGGGCTCCTCCGGCGCCGCGTCCTCGGCCTCGTCCGGCTGCTTCGCCTTCTCCGGCTCATCGGACACGGGCGACGTGAGCCCGGGGATGAATGCCGGGTCGAACCCGGCGCCCTCCAGGGGCTGGCTGCTCGAACCTATGCGCTGCTCCACAGCGGGAAGTATGGTCGACGATCCTGTGGTGGGCACAGCCAGCCCCAACTTTGTTATCGGACGCCTACACGGACAAACCGAGCCCCACGGGCCCCTATACGAACAAGCTCACCACCGCCGCCACCGCGAACCCCGCCACCGACAGCACCGACTCCAGCACGGTCCACGTCTTGAGGGTGTCCCGTTCGGTGATGCCGAAGTACTTGGCGACCATCCAGAAGCCTCCGTCGTTGACGTGCGAGGCGAAGATCGAGCCGGCCGAGATCGCCATGATGACCAGGGCGACGAACGCCTGCGAGTGGTCGCCCTCCGACAGCAGCGGCGCCACGATGCCCGCCGTCGTCACGATCGCCACCGTGGCCGAGCCCTGGGCGACGCGCAGGACGAGGGAGATCAGGTAGGAGAGGACGATCACCGGGAGGCCGACGTCGTTGAAGGTGTCCGAGAGAGCCTGGGCGACCCCGCTGGCCTTGAGGATCGCGCCGAAGATGCCGCCCGCGCCGACGACGAGCAGGATGTTGCCGACCGGCTTCAGGGAGGCCGTAGAGACGGTCTCCAGGGACTTGCGGGACCAGCCGCGCCGGATGCCCAGCAGGTAGTAGGCGAGGAACAGGGCGATCGTCAGCGCCACGAAGGGGTGGCCGAAGAACTCGATCACCGAGCGGCCCGTGGAGGGGTCCAGGGCGATCGAGGAGAAGGTGGCCGCCAGGATGAGGATCAGCGGGGTGCCGATGATGCCGAGCACCGTGCCCAGCGGCACCGGCGTCTCCCGCGGCTCCACCCCCGACTCGCGCTGCTCGTCGATGACCGCCTGCTTGGCCTCCGCGGCCGCCTCCACCATGTCCTGCGGTACGGCGACGAAGATGCGGTTGCCGATCCAGGCGGAGAAGACCCAGGCGGCCAGCACCGCGGGGAGCCCGCAGATGATGCCCATCAGGATGACCCAGCCGAGGTCCACGTGCAGCAGACCGGCGGCGGCCACCGGGCCGGGGTGCGGGGGCAGGAAGGCGTGGGTCATGGACAGGCCGGCCAGCAGCGGCAGGCAGTAGAGCAGGATCGACTTGCCGCCACGCTTGGCCGCCGCGTACACGATCGGCGCCAGGACGAAGATGCCGACGTCGAAGAAGACCGGGATGCCGAAGATGAGGCCGGTGAGGCCCATGGCGAGCGGTGCGCGCTTCTCGCCGAAGAGGTTGAGCAGCCGGGACGCCAACACCTCGGCGCCGCCGCTGACTTCGAGGATCGCGCCGAGCATCGTGCCCAGGCCGATGATGATCGCGACATGGCCGAGGATGCCGCCCATCCCGGACTCGATGGTCGACACGGCGTCCGATCGCTGGACGGTGCCGAAGAGTTCGGTGACCGAGAGGCCGGCGAGCAGGCCGACGGCTATGGAGACCGCGAGGAGGGCGACGAAGGGCTGCAGTCTGACCTTGATGATCAGGAAGAGGAGCAGGACGATGCCGATGGCGGCGACGGTCAGCAGACCGGCGGTGCCGTCGAGGAGGAGGAGCAGGCCGCCGGTGTGGGGTGGGGTCTCGGCGGGGGCTGTCGCGGCGAGCGGATGGGACATGGGTGGGGGTCCTCTGGGTGAGTACACGGGACTTTCGGGCAGGGGGGATCACGGCATGGCACCCGGGTAGGCGCCATGCCGGTTACGGCGTGCGGGAGTTGAGGGGGTGTCAGCCGAGGACGGCGAGTGCGTCGATCTCGATGAGCAGACCCGCGGGGAGGCCGACGTAGACCGTCGTGCGGGCGGCCGGCGGTGCGGTGAGGCCCTGCTCCTCGAAGTACGCGTTGTAGATCGCGTTCATCTCGGCGAAGTGGTCGACGTCCGTCAGATAGACGCGGATCATCATCGCGTCGTCCCAGCTCGCGCCGCCCTCCTCCAGGATCGCCTTGACGTTGGCGAGGGTCTGGAGGGTCTGCTCGCGCAGGGTGGGGCCGGCCGGTGTGGGGGGCTTGCCCTCCTCGGCCGGGAGGAAGCCGACCTGGCCGGCGACCTGGAGGATGTTGCCCTTCCTCACGCCGTGCGAGAACTTCGCGGGCGGGGCGGTGTGGGTCTTGGGGGTGAGGGCGATCTTGTCCGTCATGCCGGTCCTTTGCGGGGGTACGGGGTCACTGGGTCGCTGGTGTTCTTCCGGAGTACTCGCCGCTGATCGCGTCGGCCGTGCGGCGCACCAGCGGAAGCAGGGTGAGGAGTTCGTCGGCGGTCACCACGACGTTCGGCGCGGAGACCGACATGGCGGCGGCGACCTTGCCGTCCGCGCCGCGGATGGGCGCCGCGACGCAGTTGATGGACTCCTCGTGGCCGCCGAGGTCGGTGGCCCAGCCCTGCTCGCGCACCTTGTCCAACTCCTTGAGGAAGGCGGGGGCGTTGGGCGTGGACCGGGCCGTGTACATGGGGTAGTCGAGCTCGTCGGCGAGGACGCGCCGCTCGCCCTCGGGCAGGTCGGCCAGGAGCAGCTTGGCGACGGCGGCGACGGTGATGGCGACGGGCTTGCCGATCCGCGAGTACATCCGCACCGGGTAGCGGCTCTCCACCTTGTCGATGTAGAGCACCTCGTGCTCCTCGTAGACGGCGAGGTGGACGGTGTGTCCGCACTGCTCGTTGAGGCGTGCGAGGTGGGGGTGGGCGATCTCGCGGATGTCGAGGTTCTCCATGGCCTCCTGGGCGAGCGCGATGAGGCGGGCGCCGAGACGGTAGCGCTGGTCGGACTGGCGGTAGACCAGGCCGTGTTCGTGGAGGGTGCGCAGCAGCCGCAGGGCCGTGGACTTGTGGACGGCGAGCCGCTCGGCGACCTGGCCGAGGTCGGCGGGCCCCTCGGCGAGCAGCGGCAGGATGCTCAGCGCACGGTCGACGGTCTGGCTCATGGCGTACGTACCTCCTCGTCGGCCCGTTCGTCGGCTGCTGTCCAGCCGGGGCCGAGTCGAAGTCTCTCCCACGCCGGGTCGTCGAGAGCGACCAGCCGGTCGGCGTGGTCGCGGGCCGGAGGGACGGCGAGGTCGCCGGGGACGGTGAGGGCGGCGGCGGCCATGAGGTGGCCGTGCCGCAGGCGGTCGCGGACGGGCAGTCCGCGCAGGGTGGCGGAGAGGAAGCCGGCGGCGAACGCGTCCCCGGCTCCGACGGCGGCGACGACGTCGACGTGCGGGGCGGGGACGAAGGTGGCGCCGGTCCGGTCGTAGACGGTCGCTCCTAGGCCGCCCTGCTTGACGACGAGCACCGAGGGGTCGGGGAACGCGGCGCGCACGGCGTCGGCACCCACCAGCCCCCACACCTCCCGCGCCTCGTCCTCGCCGACGAAGACGAGGTCGGCGGCGCGGGCCAGCTGCAGTGTCGTCTGCGGGCCGTCGGGGGTGCGCCACAGTCCGGGGCGGTGGTTGACGTCGAAGGAGACGAGGGGGCGGCCGTGACGCAGGACGGTCAGCTCGCGCATGAGGTCCGCGCACCCGTCGGCCAGGGCCGCGGTGATCCCGGACAGATGCAGTACGCGTCCGGCGCGGACGGCGGCCAGGTCCACGTTCGCCACGGTCATCGCGGAGGCGGCGGAACCGGCCCGGTAGTACGCGACCTCGTGGGCGTCGGTGGCCCGGTCCCCGGCGGTGCGGAAGTACACGCCCGTCGGCCGCTCGGGGTCCCGCTCCACGGCGGTGACGTCGACGCCGTACGCCCCGATCGCCTCGATCAGGTGGTCCCCGAACCCGTCGGCGCCGACCCGGCTGACCCACCGGACCGTGTGTCCGGCCGCCGCGAGCACACAGGCCACGTTCGACTCAGCGCCGCCGATGGCACGGTCGAAGGAGGGGACGTCGGCGAGGCGGCCCGGCCGGGAGGGCAGGAAGGTCACCATGGACTCGCCGAGCGCTACGACGTCCACGACGTCGGGGGCCTTGCCGGGTCCGGTGGCGGTCACGATCGTCGTAGCTCCTGGGTGAGGGGGTCCCGGCGGCTCCGTTGACCCCGCGTTGGCCGAGATGTTAGACAGCCGTAAGCGCTCTACGCAATGGACGTTGCAGATATCGCAACAGACCAGATCAGGGAGGTCCCATGGACATCGAGGCGCTCGACCGACTCGCCGAGGAACGCGTCGACCACCGATTCAAGGGCCTCCCGCCGGACGCGGCCGGTCTGACCGTCGGCGAGCTGACCGCCGAGCGCCGCAATCTCTTCACCGGCGGCTTCACCACCCCGCTGCTCGCCCTGTCCGCCGAGCGCCTGGAGCACAACCTCGCGCTCATGGAGACGTACGCGACCCGCCACGGCCTCGCCTTCGCCCCGCACGGCAAGACCTCGATGGCCCCGCAGCTCTTCCGGCGCCAGCTCGACCGCGGCGCCTGGGGCATCACCCTCGCGCTACCGCACCAGCTCCGGGTGGCCCGCGCCTTCGGCTTCGGCCGGCTCTTCCTCGCCAACGAACTGGTCGACCCGGCGGCCCTGCGCTGGATCGCCGCCGAACTCGCCGCCGACCCGGACTTCCGCCTGATCTGCTACGTCGACTCCGTACCCGGCGTCGAGCTGATGGCCACGGCCCTCGAAGGGGCCCCGCGCCCCCTCGACGTCGTCGTCGAACTCGCCGCCGGTGAGGGCGCCCGCACCGGCGTCCGGACCGAGGCGGAGTGCGCGGCCGTGGCCGACGCGGTGGCCGCCACCGGCACCCTGCGCCTGGCCGGCGTCGCGGGCTACGAGGGCGAGGTGCCCGGGGCCGACCCGGAGCGGGTGCGCGGCTATCTGCGCCGACTGGTCGCCCTCGCCGCCGACTTCGACAAGGCGGGGCGTTTCACGGGGCTGGACGAGATCGTCGTCAGCGCCGGCGGCAGCGCCTGGTTCGACGCGGTGGCCGACGTGTTCGCCGAGATCCCCGAACTCTCCGTGCCGGTACTGAAGTTGCTGCGCTCGGGCGCCTACGTCTCGCACGACGACGGCCACTACCGCGAGGTGACCCCCTTCAACCGCGTCCCCGAAGAGGGCGCGCTGGAGCCCGCGTTCCGCCTGTGGGCGCAGGTCGTCTCGCGCCCCTCCCCCGAGCAGGCCTTCGCCAACGCGGGCAAGCGCGACGCGGCCCACGACCTCGACCTGCCCTTCCCCCAGGTGGTCCGCCGGGACGGCGCCGAACACCCGGCCACCGGCATCTCGGTGCCCGCCCTGTCCGACCAGCACACCTGGCTGCGCACCACCCCCGAGGCGGATCTACGGGTCGGCGACTGGCTGGGCCTGGGCCTGTCCCACCCGTGCACGACCTTCGACAAGTGGCCGCTGATCCCGCTGGCCGAGGCGGACGGGACGGTCGTCGACTACATCCGCACGTTCTTCTAGGAGGAGTCGTGGAGCAGCTCGTCATCCGGGACGCGGACGTCGTCGACGGTTCCGGCGCACCCTCCTACCGCGCCGATGTGGTGATCGACGAGGGCAGGATCGTCTCGATCGTCCAGGAGGCCGCGGCGGCGGGCTGCCAACGCCCGAAGGCCCAGCGGGAGTTGGACGCGGAGGGCCTGGTCCTCTCCCCCGGCTTCATCGACATGCACGCCCACAGCGACCTGGCCCTGCTGCGCGACCCGGACCACAGCGCGAAGGCCGCGCAGGGGGTCACGCTCGAAGTCCTGGGCCAGGACGGGCTGTCGTACGCGCCCGTCGACGACCGCACGCTCGCCGAGGTGCGCCGCTCGATCACCGGCTGGAACGGGTACGGCGACGACATCGACTTCGACTGGCGCTCGGTGGGCGAGTACCTGGACCGGCTGGACTCCGGTTTCGAGGGCCGTGGAATCGCCGTCAACGCGGCCTACTTGATCCCCCAGGGCACGGTGCGCATGCTCGCCGTCGGCTGGGAGGACCGGGAGGCCACACCCCAAGAGCTCGACCGCATGCGGCAGTTGGTGGCGGAGGGCATGGAGCAGGGCGCGGTCGGCATGTCGTCCGGGCTGACCTACACGCCCGGGATGTACGCCAAGGACGCCGAACTGACCGAGCTGTGCCGGGTGGTGGCGTCCTACGACGGCTACTACTGCCCGCACCACCGCTCGTACGGCGCCGGGGCCCTGGAGGCGTACGAGGAGATGGTCGCCCTGACCCGGGAGGCCGGCTGCCCGCTCCATCTCGCCCACGCCACCATGAACTTCGGCGTGAACAAGGGCCGGGCGCCCGAGCTGCTGACCCTCCTCGACGAGGCGCTGGCGTCCGGGGCGGACCTCACCCTCGACACGTATCCCTACACCCCCGGCTGCACCACGCTCGTGGCGATGCTGCCGAGTTGGGCGAGCGAGGGCGGCCCTGAGTCGATCCTCAAGCGGCTCGCGGACGACGGGACGGCCGAGCGGATCCGGCACCACATGGAGGTCGTGGGCGCGGACGGCTGCCACGGCGTACCGATCGAGTGGGACACGATCGAGATCTCGGGCGTGGGCACGGACTCTTTGGCGGACCACGTGGGCCGCACGGTCCAGCAGTCGGCGGACGCACGCGGCGAAACCCCGTGGACGGTGGCCCGCCGCCTCCTCCTCGCGGACCGCCTCGGACCGACGATCCTCCAACACGTGGGCCACGAGGAGAACGTGCGGGCCATCATGCGCCACCCCGTCCACACCGGCGGCTCGGACGGCATCCTTCAGGGCTCGAAGCCGCATCCGCGGGCGTACGGGACCTTCCCGCAGTATCTCGGGCGGTACGTACGGGAGTTGGGCGTGCTGTCGCTGGAGGAGTGCGTCGCGCACCTCACCTCGCGCCCGGCGGCACGGCTGCGGCTGCCGGACCGGGGGCTGGTCCGCGAGGGCTACCGGGCGGACCTGGTCCTCTTCGACCCGGCGACGGTGGCGGCGGGTTCGACCTTCGCCGACCCGCGCCGGCTTCCGACGGGCATTCCGCACGTCCTCGTCGACGGGCGGTTCGTGATCGAGGACGGGCGGCGCACGGACGTACTGGCAGGGCGGGCGGTGCGGCGGACCACCCGCCCCTGACCGATTACGGTGTGGGGCTTACGACTTGGTGCTCACGGCTTGGGCAGGGTGCAGGCGCTGGCGCTCAGGTTCAGCTTGTTGCCCGTGGTGAAGCAGGCGGGGATGTTGTAGATCTCCTGCGCGTAGTTGATGCCTTCGCGGACGGTCACGGTGCCGTTCGCGTCGACCTCGCAGGGGTTGTTCTCGGTGCAGCGCTCGCCGTCCTCGTTGCCGGTGTTGTTGACGGCGACGACCTGCCCGGTGGCGTTGTCCACGACCGGCGAACCGGACGTGCCGCCGATGGTCTGGCAGGCGGAGGTGTAGCGGACCGAGTCCTTCCAGGTCCAGTCGCCCTCCTTGAGGCGGTAGACGAACCCGTCGACGTTGCAGGCGTAGGTCCGCTTCCAGTACCCGGAGACGACGGTGATCGCGGTACCGGCGGTCGGGTGGGTGCTCTGCACGGTCAGCGGGCTGATCCCGTAGGTGCTGCTGATCGACGCGTACGTGCTCGTCAGCTGGTAGATCGTGACGTCCGTGTCGGTCATGGTCGAGTACGCGACCTTGCTGGCCCGCAGCGTCCCGACCCGCGTCGCCGACGCGTTGAGCAGCCCGAAGGTACGGCTGGAGGCCTGGTCGACGATGACCTCGCCGGGCTCCGGGAAGCCGGTCTCCAGGCAGTGGCCGTTCGTCAGCACCAGCGCCGGGTCGGTGGACACGGAGCCCGGGAAACGGATGACGGAACCGGAGCAGTTGCTGAGCGCGACGGTGCCGGCGAAGTTGACGGCCTGGATGGTGGGCGCGGCCGACTTCTCGACGGGCGCCGCGTCGGGCGCGGCGACCGCGGGTGCCATCCCCGCCCCGGCGATGGCCAGGGTGAAGAGCGTGGCAAGGAGAGGCTTTCGCATGTGGGGGTCCCCTCTGGAAACGCGAGCGACCGGAGGTCTTCCGGTCGCCTTCGCGTTTTTGTCATGGACATCTTCACGACAAGGGGGTGTCACGACAAGAAGGCGTGCGCGAGTTGTGTACGGCGGATCTACGCGCGACACGGGACCGTCTCATGTGGTGGAAAGCACGACCCGAGGTCCGTTACCGGGCCGTAAGCTCCCAGACATGCAGGTGATCCAGTCGACCAAGCTCGCCAACGTCTGTTACGAGATCCGGGGTCCGGTTCTTGAGGAGGCGATGCGGCTGGAAGCGGCCGGGCACCGCATTCTCAAGCTGAACACCGGCAACCCCGCCGCGTTCGGCTTCGAGTGCCCGCCCGAGATCCTGGAGGACATCCTCCGCAACGTGTCGTCGGCGCACGGGTACGGCGACGCGAAGGGCCTGCTGGCGGCGCGTCGGGCGGTCGTCATGCACAACCAGACCCTCGGCATCGAGACGGACGTCGAGCACGTCTTCATCGGCAACGGCGTCTCCGAGCTGATCGTGATGGCGATGCAGGGCCTGCTCGACGACGGCGACGAGGTACTCGTACCGGCGCCGGACTATCCACTGTGGACGGCGGCCGTGTCGCTGTCCGGCGGTACGGCGGTGCACTACCGCTGCGACGAGCAGTCCGACTGGATGCCCGATCTCGCGGACGTGGAGCGGAAGGTCACCGACCGCACCAAGGCGATCGTCATCATCAACCCCAACAACCCGACGGGGGCGGTGTACGACGAGGCGATGCTCAAGGGGCTCACCGACATCGCCCGGCGCCACAACCTGCTGGTCTGCTCCGACGAGATCTACGACAAGATCCTCTACGACGACGCCACGCACACGCCGACCGCGGCCGTCGCCCCGGACCTGCTGACGCTGACCTTCAACGGCATGTCGAAGGCGTACCGGGTGGCCGGCTACCGGGTCGGCTGGATGGCCATCTCGGGGCCGCGCGCGCACGCCGACTCCTATATCGAGGGTCTGACGATCCTCGCGAACATGCGGCTGTGCGCGAACATGCCGGGGCAGCACGGGGTGGTCGCCGCGCTGAGCGGACGGCAGACGATCAACGACCTGGTGCTGCCGGGCGGGCGGCTGCGGGAGCAGCGGGATGTGGCGTACGAGCTGCTCACGCAGATTCCGGGGGTGAGCTGCGTGAAGCCGAAGGGGGCGCTGTATCTCTTCCCTCGGCTCGACCCCAAGGTGTTCAAGATCAAGGACGACCGGCGGATGGTCCTGGATCTGCTGCGCCAGGAGAAGATCATGGTCGTCCAGGGCACCGGGTTCAACTGGCCCGAGCCGGATCACTTCCGGGTGGTGACGCTGCCCACGGCCGGGGATCTGCGGGATGCGATGGGGCGGATCGGGAACTTCCTTGACGGGTACGGCCAACTTTAGACGAGATCTAAGGTAGGATGGCTTCCTGACAGTCACTGGAGGCCATCCCATGTACGAGCCGATCCGTACGAAGTCGGTCCACAGCACGGTGGCCGGTTCGGCCGATTTCCCTCACCGGTCGCGTGAGGACGAGTTGGACATTCAGCTTGCCGGGCACCTCTCGGCGTTGCTGGCGGTGACAGACGAGCTGCGCGGGCTGGAGCCCTCCGGCGACCTCGACAAGGCAGCCGAGCGGCTTGCCACGCAGGTGGCTCGGTTGCGGGGCGGGATGGCGCCGGTTCGGATGTCGGTGACGCCGGCGTCCGACGACCTCACGTCTCTGCACCAGCGGGCGCATGCCCTTGCCGGGCGGGCGCTTGTGGTGGCGGCGTCCCGTGCGGATACCGCTGCGGCGATTTTGGCGGCGGAACAGATGGACGTCCATGCGGCGGCCCTGTCGTCTCGTGAACTGGCGTCCCGGTAAGCCCTCGCGGTAGCGCCGTAGGGGTACTCGACGGTGTGCGGGTCCGCCGCGGCCGGTCGCGCAGTTCCCCGCGCCCCTGAGGGCGTTGCGGCTGAACTTCCTCAACGGTGCCGTTGATGCACCCCCGCTGAAGCGGCGCAGCCGACCCGTTGTGTACCGGGACGGCCACTTCACCCCCCGTTCATCCGATCAGCCCTGGAATATGGGGTTCCGCGAGCACGCTCCCCGGCGTGAGACGAATCGCAGGGATCGTCCTCGCGGTGTTGCTGATCGGCGGCGTGGTGGCAGCCGTCGTGGCGGGCCGGGAAGCGGACGACAAGGGCACGGCAACGAAGACCGTGCGTGGTGTGATCGGGTCGGAGAAGGCGGACTTCTTCGCCGATCCCGATGTGGTGAAGGCCCTCGCCGCCAAGGGCTACACCGTGAAGGCCGAGACCTCCGGGTCCTGGGCCATGGAGGGGCTGGATCTGGAGGGGTACGACTTCGCGTTCCCCTCCAGCCAGGCGCCCGCCGTGGAACTGGCGGCCCGTTACAAGGTGCGCGGCACCCTCCCCCGGCCCTTCTACTCGCCGCTCGTCGTGGTGGCCCACCGCAGCGCCGCCCAGGTGCTCGCGGCCAACGGCCTGGCCACGCTCGACACCGAGCACCGCGGGACGCTGAAGATGGCCGCCTATCTCGACGCCGCCCGGCACGACCGCAGCTGGCAGCAGCTCAAGGGCGCCGACAAGTATGGGGAGTTGAGCGGGACTCTCTTCATCTCCAGTACTGATCCTGAGTCCTCCAACTCCGGTGCTCTTTATCTCGCCGCCGCCAGCTACGTGGCCAACGGTGGGCGAGTCGTCGCGAGTGACGCCGACCTCGACCGGACCGAGCCTCTGCTGAAGAAGCTCGTCACCGTGCAGGGGGCTCAGCAGTCCAGTTCGGACGCCGTCTTCCGGGACTTCGTCAGCGGCGCGGGGAATCCGCTGGTTCTGGTCTACGAGTCCCAGGTCGCCGCCCTGTTGGCGGACGGACAGCAGCCCGGCGACCTCGTCGTGCTCTACCCGGACACCACCGTCAACAGCGACCACACCGTCGCACCGCTCACCGACAACGGCCAGGCCCTCGCCCAACTCCTCTCCACGGACCCGCAGTTGCGGGGACTCGCCGTGCGGCACGGTTTTCGGCCGCAGGGTTCCGCCACCGGGTTCGCCTCGGCCGGCACCTATCTCAAGCAGGAACTGACCGGCGTCCGGCAGGCGCCCGTGCCCACCTCCGCGGTGCTGCACGAGATGGCCCGCCGGGCGAAGGGATAACGGGGGGAACGGAAAAGTGACCGATCACAACACCAGTCAGAACAGCAGCCACAGCACCGACACCTTCACGCTCACCCCGCCGGAGGCCGTGACCGCGGTGCCGCGGGAGAAGGCCGGCGGGCTCGTACCCGTGGACGACTCCGTCCGTACGGACATGGCACGGAAGGCCACCGCGTATGTCGACGGGCTCGCCGTGCTCGACGCCCGGTCGCCGGAGTTCGCCGGCAAGGTCGGCGAGATCACCGCCCTGGGCGCCGGCGAGATGCGCTCCGCGACCGCGCAGTCCAACCGGATGCTGGAGCGGACCGTGCGGTCCCTGCCGGACAAGGGCGGGGACGCACAGTCCCAGGTCGCCGGGTCGCTCGTCGAACTCCGGCGGGTGGTGGAGGACTTGGATCCGCGTGACCTTCCGGCCGGTAAGGGGCGGAAGTTCCTGTCCCGGCTGCCCGGGGGTAACAAGTTGCGCGATCACGTGGCCAAGTACGCGTCCGCGCAGGGGACCTTGAACAAGATCGTCGGCTCTCTGCGCGGTGGGCAGGACGAACTTCGGCGCGACAACGCCGCGTTGCAGACCGAGCGGGTCCGCCTGTGGGAGACCATGGGCAAGCTGCAGGAGTACGTCGTGCTGACCGAGGCCCTCGACGCGGCCGTCGAGCAGCACATCGCGGGCGTCGGGGAGCTGGAGGCGGCCGACGGTCTCCGGGCCGACGTGCTCTTCCCCGTCCGGCAGAAGCACCAGGACCTGCTCACCCAACTCGCGGTCTGCGCACAGGGCTACCTCGCCATGGACGTCGTACGCCGCAACAACGAAGAGCTGATCAAGGGCGTCGACCGGGCGGCCACGACCACCGTGTCGGCGCTGCGGATCTCCGTGATGCTGGCCTCCGCGCTGGACAACCAGAAGAAGGTCGTCGAGCAGGTCAACGCGTTGCGCGGGACCACGGAGGATCTGATCCGGGGCAATGCCGAGATGCTCGCCACGCAGAGCGGGGAGATCCAGCGGATCGCCGCCGACCCGGCCGTGGGCGCCGAGACGCTGCGCTCGGCCTTCCAGCAGATCTACCGCACGCTGGACGCGATCGACACGTACAAGGTCCAGGCGACCGAGGTGATGGCGTCGACCGTCGAGTCGCTGACCGTCGAACTCCAGTCCGCGAGCGGCTACTTGGCGCGCAGCCGGTCCCGGAGCGCGCTCGAAGGGGGGCTGTCATGAGACGGACTGTCGTTCTCGTCGCCGTGTCGGCCGCCCTGCTGACCGCCTGCACGACGACGCCGAAGGAGACCGCGGCTCCCGGCGGCTCCCCGCAGCCGGGCACCCTGCGCGTCCTCGCCTCCAGCGAACTCGCCGACATGACACCGGTGTTGGACCAGGTCCGCAAGGACACCGGGCTCACCGTCCGCCCCACCTACATGGGCACCCTGGACGCCGTGGACCTGCTCGCCAAGGGCGGGACCGACGGGCTGTACGACGCGGTGTGGCTGTCGTCGGACGACTATCTGCGGCTGCGGCCCGAAGCGGCGAAGAAGGTCGTGTCGGAGACGTCGATCATGTCGAGCCCGGTCGCGGTCGGTGTGAAGACCGCCGTCGTCAAGGAGTTGGGCTGGACGCCGGCCCACGTCACCTGGTCGCAGGTCGAGCGGGCCGTGCAGGGGGGCCGGCTCAGCTACGGCATGACCGACCCGGCGCGCTCCAACTCCGGTTTCTCGACGCTCGTCTCGGTCGCCTCCGCCCTCTCCGGCGCGCAGTCCGCGCTCACCGACGCGGACGTCACCAAGGCCACGCCGAAGCTGAAGGAGTTCTTCAAGGGGCAGGAGCTGACGTCGGGTTCGTCGGGCTGGCTGGCGACCGCGTACGAGCGGCGCGGGAACGTCGACGCGATGCTCAACTACGAGTCCGTCCTCAAGGGCGTCTCCGGTCTTACGGTGATCCGCCCCACGGACGGCGTCGTCACCGCCGACTACCCGCTCTCCTCCCTCGCCGCCACGAGCGCGGCGACCCGCGAGGAGTTCCGTCGCCTGACCGAGGCCCTGCGCACCCCGGCGATCCAGCGCCAGATCACCGAGCGCACCCACCGCCGCCCGGTCGTCCCCTCGGTGCGGCCCGCGCCCGGCCTGGACACCAGCCGACGCCGTGAACTCCCCTTCCCCGGCAGCCGATCCGTCGCCGACGGACTGCTCGACGCGTACGAGAACAAGCTGCGCCGCCCCTCCCGCACGGTCTACGTCCTGGACACCTCGGGCTCGATGAAGGGCGACCGCCTGAACCGGCTGAAGAAGGCGCTCACCGACCTCACCGCGGACTTCCGGGACCGCGAGGAGGTGACGCTGATGCCGTTCGGCTCGGACGTGAAGAGCGTACGGACCCATGTGATCGACCCCGCGGACCCGGGGACCGGCCTCGACGGCGTCCGCAAGGACACCAAGGCGCTCAGCGCCCAGGGCGACACCGCGATCTTCTCGTCGCTGGAGAAGGCGTACGACCATCTCGGCGCCGACGACGACACGTTCACGTCGATCGTGCTGATGACGGACGGCGAGAACACCACCGGCGCCAAGTCCGGCGAGTTCGACGCCTTCTACCGCGGGCTCGGCGCGCAGCAGCGGCAGACCCCCGTCTTCCCGATCCTCTTCGGCGACTCCGACCGGGCGGAGCTGGAGCACATCGCCGATCTGACCGGCGGCCGCCTCTTCGACGCCCAAAAGGGCTCGCTGGACGGCGCCTTCGAGGAGATCCGTGGCTACCAGTAGGTTCGTGGGGTTCCTGGAATCCCGCAAGAACATCACGGGCAGCGCCTGCGGACTGGCCGGCCTGGCGCTGACCTTCGTGGGCGCGGCGGGACCGTACTGGCCCGTCGTGGTCGTCGGCCTGTACGGCGCGGGCGCGCTGATCGCCCCGCCGGAGCGGCCCGCGCCGCCCGCCTTCCCGGACCCGTCCGCCCAACTCGACGAGGTGCGCGAGGACTTCGAGCGGCTCGGCGGCTATCTCGCCGGTGTCGAGCTGCCGCCGGCGGCCGCGGGCCGGCTCACCGAACTGACCGGGCTGCTGGCCGCGTTGCTCGACCCGGGCTGGGCCACGGAGTTGCTGGGCCAGGACCCCGAGGGCCTGCACACCCTCTCCCGGGCGGTGCGCCAGGACATCCCCGAGGCCGTCGACACCTTCGTACGCACCCGGTGGTGGAGTCGGATGGCGCCGGGGCAGGAGCCGCCGGAGCGCCATCTGGAACGGCAGTTGACGCTCCTGCAGGAGGAGGCGGACCGGTTGGCCGCGTCCCTGCGCGAGACGGAGGCACGGCGGCAGGAGTCGCACACGCGGTATCTGGAGGACCGGGGCCGGGGGGCCTGAATCGACCCCTGACTCACCGGGCCCGAGTCACTGTCCCTGGCGACCGACCAGGAACACGATCAGCACCAGCACCACGATCAGCAGCACCGCCACCTTCACCGCCCCGAACCGGCCACCGCCGACCGGCACGTCCTGTGTGACCGGTGCCGGCGGCGGTGGCGGCAGCGGGACCGGGGCGGGGCCGTTGAAGACGTCGTGGCCGGTCAGGGCCGCTCGGGTGCACCACGGGCAGGTCGCGAGGTGGGAGCCGTAGGTGTGCAGGGGGCGGTGCGGGCAGATGCGCATGCGGGCCCGCTCCCGGTCGAGCGCCCGTAGCCAGGCCTCCGCCGGGGGGCGGGCGGCGGGGGCGTGCACGCCGGGGCCGAAGGCGGCGCGGGCCAGGGTGAGGAGTTCGGGCGGCAGCACGGACGGGTCGACGGTGCCGCGCGGGATGGTGACCAGCTCGGGGCGTACGACGTAGGAGCAGCTGGCGGCGATGTTGTCCTTGACGGTCGACTCGGAGGTGCTCTCGTGCGGGACGCCCCCGAAGGGGTGGTTGCCGGCCGTCAGCAGTTGGTAGACGAGGACCGCGAGGGCGAAGTCGTCGCTGGCCCGGGTGGCGGGGGCGCCGGACTGCCGCTCGGGGGACGAGTAGTCGGTGGTGTGCATCAGGCAGGGGAAGGGTTCGCCGGTGACCGCGTCGGTGAAGGCGATGGAGTCGCAGTCGAGGAAGGTGACGAAGCCGTTGCCGTCCACGACCACGTTGCTGCTGGAGAAGTCGCCGATGACCAGATGGTCGTGGTGCATGCGCGCGGTCATGAAGGCGAGGTTCCAGGAGACGCCGAGCAGGAACCGCCAGTCCGCCCGCTCCGGGAAGAGCCGCAGCCGCTGGGTGCGGGTGAACAGGCCGACCAGCTGGACGTGTTCGGGCTCCCCGAAGCGGTGCATGGCGTAGCCGAGGAACTCTCCCTCGGCGCCCCGGGCGATCGCGGTGGGCCAGGCCAGCTCGGGCGGCTGGGACTGGTCGGTGGGACGGGCGGCGAGCGGGGACATGGTCAACATGCGGGCCAGCCGCCGCTCCTGGTCGGGTCCCGGCGGTTCGCGGTAGAGCTTGACGACCGTGCCGTGGTCGCCCTCGACCGGGAAGACGGCCGCCTGGCCGCCGCCCTTGAGCGGGAGTTCGGCCAACTGGGCCTGCTTGCCGTCGAGATACACGACCCGGCCGCTCATGCCCGTACCTCCCGCACGGCCCGCAGCAGGGTCTTGTCGTCGGCGTTCAGCGCGGTCAGCCGGTCCGACCTGAGCAGTGCGGCCAGGTTCTCGTGGGCGCTGTCGGAGACCGGGCCCGGGGTGGTGTCCAGGGAGCGGAAGACGGCGTCGGCGAAGGAGGCGTTGGGCATCGGCGCGCCCCCGGCCGAGCGGGACAGCGCGGCCTGCGCGAGTCCGTCGGTGGACAGCAGCACCCCGTCCACGCCCGGGTCGCACACGCAGTCGGTGTGGATCCGGCGGGCCGCGTCCGGCGAGGTGAGGAAGACCGTCTCGTTGCTGTACTCGCTGACGGCGGCCGGCTGCGGCAGCGCGTGGAACTGCCGCTCCCCGTCCTCGGTCCCGGCCCGCAGCACCACGAAGCCGTCGCCGACGGTGAGATGACCGAGCCAGCCGGGGGTCAGCACGACGACGGTGAGGGTGGTCGCGAAGTCCGCCGCCGACGCCCCCGTGGTGTCCAGGAACACCTTGGTGACGTCGTGGAAGGCGTCCGTCAGCAGGTCGTGCACGGCCTCACCGGGCGGGGTGTCGACGGCGGCGGATGACCTTCGTACGAAGTGCTCGACGGCCAGGTCCACCGCGAGCCGTGAGCCCTCCTCGGAGCGCGGCCTGCTGCCCGCGCCGTCCGCGACGGCGAGCACCGCGACCTGCCCCGACACGGTGTGCGCGCACGCGTCCTGACAGGGGCGGCCGTCCCTGCGGTGCCGGTAGCCCTCGACGCTCATGCCGTGGATCCGCCAGCCGGCCCGGCCCGCGCCCATCGCCTAGCTCTCCCAGGCCGGGCGCTGGGTCTTGAACTGGCTGAAGATCTTCTCGAAGACCTCGTCGCCCGCGCCCTTCTGCTCGGCGTTGGCGCTCGCGGACATCATCTGCAGCAGCTCACGGAACGGGAAGCCCTGGATGCGGGCGTTGAACGTCGGCGCGAAGGCGCGCAGCACCTGTTCGCCGATGTCGGTGATGCCGCCGACGCCGATCGCGTAGAGCCGGAAGCGGCGGGCGCGCTGCTCCTCGGCGAGGACGGGGACCAGCCGCTGCCAGGAGTCGGTGCGGCGGCCGGTGCCGTCGGTGGGCAGTCCGTCGGTGACCAGGCAGATCTGCGGGCGGTAGTACTGCAGCCCGGAGGCGCGCAGTTCGGCCTTGCGGGCCGCGACGACGTGCATCGACAGCTCAAGTGCCTCGGTCATCAACGTCACGCCGGCGGCGGCCAGTCGGGGCGGCCGGAACGTGTGGGCGGGCACGAACGGGCTCACCGGCGTCCCCGGCGGCAGCGGCTGCGGGCCGCGCCACGCGGCGACGCCCTGTCCGCCGAAGGTGACCAGGGCGACCTCGACGGAGTAGCTGAGCGCCACGTCGTCGTGGAGCTCGCGGGTCCACTCCACCAGGGCGTCGTTGAGCGTCTGGATCGGCGGGCCCGCCATCGAGCTGGAGGTGTCGAGGCACAGCACCAGCGGCAGCCGCTGGGCGTTGTTCTCGAACTCGATGTCGGCGTACTCCGCCGGCAGGGTGGGCGGGTATTCGCTGGACATGGGCCTCTCCTGGTGGAACCGGTACGTCAGCGGGCGGGGGCGGACCGCCCTGCGGCGGGCGGGAAGGCGTGCAGGACGTCCGCGTCCTTCTCCGGGACGTCGGTGACGTCGACGGGCGAGCCGGGCACGGGCGGCGCCTGTCCGGGCTCCGCCCACACCGCCCGGTACAGGACGCGGTCGACCTCGACGTAGCCCTGCGGGTGCAGGTCGGTGCGGACGACGGCGGACCGGGCGGAACCGGCGCGGTTTCGGGCCCGGTGCCGGCCGCCGGAACGGGCGGGTGTGGTGCGCAGGGCGCGGGTGGGTTCGTCGGCGTCGGCGGTGCGGGAGGCCTGACCGGCCGTGGCGGGGGCCGGAGTCCGGGTGCGGCGGACGAGGAAGTAGAAGGCGCCGAGGAGGAGGACGAGGACGGTGGCGGTGGCGGGGAGCAGCCATTGGCTACGGTTGTCGCCCTGGTCGTCGGCGGGGCCTACGACGTAGGCGTGCTGCTCGGTGGCCTCGTCCGCCGTGATCAGCTTGTCGCCGGACATCGGGGACTCGCCCGGGCCGACCAGCTCGCACAGGTCCTTGCGCGTCGACCCGCAGAGAATGTCCAGCTCCTTGCGCATGCTCCGCGACAAGCGGTCGATCTTCGCGCTCTCGTCGACGAGCCGGCCGCGTTGTTCCGCCAGCAGGAGCAGGACCGTGCCGCCCTCGCCGGTGGAGACGCCGGCCGGCACCTGGACGTTCAGCTTGCTGCTCTTCCTCTCGATGTCCTCGATGAGGTCGGCGCGTTGGGTCGTGGAGCCGTCGAGGCGCAGCGCCCGGTCGAGGGTGACGGTGACGGTCCCGCCGTCGAGCTCGCTCGACCAGCACTTCAGCCTGGCCGAGAAGTCCCCGCCGCATCCGTCGTCCGCCCCGGCCGCCGGCGCGACCGACACCAGGACGAGAAGAATTCCCAGAAAGATGGTGAAACGCAACGATCGCCCCATGGGCACCCCCGTGGCCCGAAAAGACCCCCGCCCATAGTGGAGCCAACAGGCCCGCGTCCGAAAGGGGCTGTGCCCCCTCACACCTGTCACTTCTACAACTGGAACACCTGGTGGCAGCGGATGAACATCTGCCGCGCCCGTTCCACCCAATCACTGGCCAGAGCATCGAAATCCGTCTGCGTGACCCGGCAGGTCAGCGGGAGATCGCACACCCCGGCGAGACACGGCCGCGGTCCCCGGACGTCCCACACGGAGAGCATGGGATTGAGCTGTTCCGTGTTCCACGCGTTGGACGCGGCGGCGGCGAGGGCCAGTTGGTCGTGGCGCAGGTCCTGGCCGTCGGTGACGAAGGCGACGAGCAGCCGCTTGGTGGTCATGAAGCGGACCGTGAGCGTGCGGCCGGTCTCCTCCAGGTCGAAGCGCAGGGACACGGAGTCGGTGTCCGTCAGGGCGTGGTAGTTCCGGTCGGCGCCCCACTTCTGCACCAACTGCCTCCAGTGCGTGCCGATTTCGAGGACCGGGCGGGGAAAGGACTCAGAGGGAGCCACGGTTCACCGCCCGGGTGACCATCGCGTCGGTCAGTCCGGCGTCCAGCAGCGCCTGGGCGTGCAGCAGCAGACAGGACGGCACCGACACGCTCGTACCGGAGGAGCGGCGGGCCGCCAGTTCGCTGACCCGGAGTTCGATGGTCCGCCTCACCTTGGGCGGCGGCCAGGACGGCGACTGCTCGGTCTCCGCGAGGAGTTCGGTCAGCAGCACGTCGAGTGGGGGCCGGTCCTCGGGTTTCTTGGCGAGGCAGCGGGCGACCAGGGGTCGTATGCCCGCTGGTACGGCGTCGAGTTCGGGTTCGCCGCAGACGACCTGGTAGCGCACCGACTCGCCGGTGCCGTGCGGCGGGCGGCCGGTGAGGGCGTAGACCAGGACTCCGCCGAGGGAGAAGACGTCGCTCGGCGGGCCGACCCGCGCGCCCTTCATCTGCTCGGGGGACATGAACGGCGGGGTGCCGACGATGAGTCCGGCCTGGGTGAGTCCGGGCGCGCCGTCGACGCGGGAGATGCCGAAGTCGATGACGCGGGGGCCGTCGGCGGCCAGCAGTACGTTCGACGGTTTGAGGTCGCGGTGCACGACTCCGGCCGCGTGCACGGCCTGCAGAGCCTCGACCAGGAAGGCGCCGAGCTTGCGCACCTGCGCCTCGGGCAGCGGACCGTCGGTGCGGACCGCCTCCGTGAGCGAGGGGCCCGCCACGTACATCGTGGCCAGCCAGGGCAGTTCGGCCTCCGTGTCGGCGTCGATCACGGCCGCCGTGTACGCGCCGCTGACCACCCGGGCGGCGGCGACCTCGCGGGCGAAGCGCTCCCGGAACTCGGGTTCGGCGGCCAGTTCCTGGCGCACCACCTTGACCGCCACCTCGCGCCCGGCCGGCGAACGGCCGAGATACACCCATCCCATGCCGCCGGATCCAAGGCGCCCGACGATCCGGTAGGGCCCCACCTTCAGGGGATCGCTGACCGGTGTGCGCACCCCGCTCACCTCATTTCGGGGTTCGTTGCAGGATGTCCCGAGTGTCCCGCGAAATCCCGGTGCGCACAGAGGTGATGCAAGAAGACGCGAGAAGATACGAGAAGTGGAAGCCGTCGGTTTCACGACAGAGACGGCAGCGGCGGCCGAACAACGGCGAGGGCCCGCCGCCGCGTTCCCGTCGGGGCGGACGGGAACGGTGACGACGGGCCCACAGTCCCGCACGCCGTTGTGCGGGACCTCGCCGGTCTGCACCGCGGCCGGCCGTGACGATCGCTGGTCAGGGCACCGTTGCCGGCCGCGGAGTCTTTCAGGTGCGGGACTCAGCCCAGGCGCTGCACCAGCGCGTGGTACTCGTCCCACAGTTCCTTCGGTGTGTGGTCGCCGAAGGTGTTGAGGTGGTCCGGCACCAGTGCGGCCTCCTCGCGCCAGATCTCCTTGTCGACCGTGAGCAGGAACTCCAGGTCGGACTCGGCCAGTTCGAGGCCCTTGGTGTCGAGGGCGCCCTTCGCCGGCAGCACGCCGATCGGGGTCTCGACGCCCTCGGCGCGGCCGTCCAGGCGGTCCACGATCCACTTCAGGACCCGGCTGTTCTCGCCGAAGCCGGGCCAGACGAACTTGCCCTGGTCGTTCTTGCGGAACCAGTTGACGTAGTAGATCTTCGGCAGCTTCGCCTGGTCGCGGCCCTTGGCGACATCGACCCAGTGGCCCATGTAGTCGCCCATGTTGTAGCCGCAGAACGGCAGCATGGCGAAGGGGTCGCGGCGCAGTTCGCCGACCTTGCCCTCGGCGGCGGCGGTCTTCTCGGAGGCCACGTTGGCGCCGAGGAAGACGCCGTGGTTCCAGTCGAAGGACTCGGTCACCAGCGGTACGGCGGTGGCGCGCCGGCCGCCGAAGAGGATCGCCGAGATCGGCACGCCCTTCGGGTTCTCCCACTCGGGCGCGATGATCGGGCACTGCGCGGCGGGGGTGGTGAAGCGGGCGTTGGGGTGGGCGGCGGGCGAATCGGACTCCGGCGTCCAGGAGTTGCCCTTCCAGTCCGTCAGGTGGGCCGGGGTCTCCTCCGTCATGCCCTCCCACCAGATGTCGTTGTCATCGGTCAACGCCACGTTGGTGAAGACCGAGTTGCCCCACAGCGTCTTCATCGCGTTGGCGTTGGTGTGCTCACCGGTGCCGGGCGCGACGCCGAAGAAGCCGGCCTCGGGGTTGATCGCGTAGAGCCGGCCGTCCTCGCCGAACCGCATCCAGGCGATGTCGTCACCGATCGTCTCGACGGTCCAGCCGGAGATGGTGGGCTCCAGCATGGCGAGGTTGGTCTTGCCGCAGGCGCTCGGGAAGGCGGCGGCGACGTACTTCGACTCGCCCTGCGGCGGGGTGAGTTTGAGGATCAGCATGTGCTCGGCGAGCCAGCCCTCGTCGCGGGCCATGACGGAGGCGATGCGCAGGGCGTAGCACTTCTTGCCCAGCAGCGCGTTGCCGCCGTAGCCGGAGCCGTAGGACCAGATCTCGCGGCTCTCGGGGAAGTGCGAGATGTACTTGGTGGAGTTGCACGGCCACGGCACGTCGGCCTCGCCCTCGGCCAGCGGCGCTCCGAGCGTGTGCACAGCACGCACGAAGAAGCCGTCCTCGCCGAGTTCGTCCAGGACGGGCCGGCCCATGCGCGTCATCGTGCGCATGGACACGGCGACGTAGGCGGAGTCGGTGATCTCGACGCCGATCGCGGAGAGGTCCGAGCCGAGCGGGCCCATGCAGAACGGGACGACGTACATCGTCCGGCCCCTCATCGAGCCACGGAAGACGCCCCCCTCGCCCTTCTCCCCCGTGAAGATCTCCCGCATCTCGGCAGGAGCCTTCCAGTGGTTGGTCGGGCCCGCGTCCTCTTCCTTCTCGGAGCAGATGAACGTCCGGTCCTCGACCCGCGCGACATCGGTCGGGTCGGAGGCGGCGTAGTAGGAGTTGGGGCGCTTGATCGGGTCGAGCTTCTTGAAGGTGCCCTTTTCGACGAGCTCCTCGCACAGTCGCTCGTACTCGGCCTCGGATCCGTCACACCAGACCACGCTGTCCGGCTCGGTCAGTTCGGCGATCTCGTTCACCCACGAGATCAGTTCTGGGTGCTTTGTGGGGATGACGGGGGGAGCCGCGATGTCGCGCGCCACGATTGCTCCTAAATGAGGGATTTTTTGTTGGAGGCCCCGTGGGGGCTGCGGCCCGGATGCTGCACGGCTGATCTTCAGCGCTCATCCGGTGCCGACCGCACTCATTTGATCATCCGACGCGGGTGCCCATATGTCCAGAGGGCCTCACGGATGAGCGGAGTGAGGCTCGCCACGCGTCAACATGTTTCCGAGCGTGTCTTTGCGTGCACGTTGGGTTCACCCAACGGTTCTTTTACGTGGCGGCACGAAGCCTCAACTCCCGTGAGAGGATGGCCACTCTTGGCCGTTCTCCGGCTTCTACTGATACGTAACTTACGGGTCCGTAGGTACGATGCCGGGCATGAATGCGTCCGTCCCCGAAGCGCACACGGACACGACGGCCGCCGGCCGCGTCGCCGAAGCGCTCTCGCTGCCCGACCATGTGAAGCCGAAGCTGCGCGGCTGGCTGCATCTCGGCATGTTCCCGGCCGTGCTCGTCTCGGGCCTGGTGCTCACCGCCCTCGCCGACTCCTCACGCGGTCGCATCGCCTGCGGTGTCTTCGCCCTGACCGCCTGCCTGCTGTTCGGCGTGAGCGCGCTGTACCACCGGGGCAACTGGAGCCCCCGCATGGACGGCATCCTGCGCAGACTGGATCACGCCAACATCTTCCTGATCATCGCCGGTACCTACACCCCGCTCACGATGCTGCTCCTGCCGGGCGCCAAGGGGCAGGTGCTGCTGTGGGGCATCTGGGCCGCGGCGACGGCCGGCATCGTCTTCCGCGTCTTCTGGGTCGGCGCCCCGCGCTGGCTCTACACCCCCTGCTACATCGCGATGGGCTGGGCGGCCGTCTTCTTCCTGCCGGACTTCATGCGCACCGGCGGCATCGCGGTCCTCGTCCTGGTGATCGTCGGCGGCCTCCTCTACAGCGCGGGCGGCGTGATCTACGGCATCAAGCGCCCCAACCCGTCCCCGCGCTGGTTCGGCTTCCACGAGGTCTTCCACTCGCTCACCGTGGCGGCCTTCCTCACGCACTACGTCGGCATCTCGCTGGTGGCGTACCAGCACGGATAGCCCCTGACGCACCCCTTCCTTCATGGCCACGGCTCCTCAGCCGTGGCCATTTTCCGTATGCCGCGACCCGCCTCGCAGCTTCCTGACAGCGACCACCTGTTGACATCAACAGTCTTTTGAGAGCTACTCTCATTTCATGGCTACTGTCACTCAGAACATGGGCGTGCGGCGCGACCCGCGCCGCTGGTGGGCCCTCGGCGCCCTGGTCGCGAGCATGCTCACCCTCGGCTTCGACACGACGATCCTGAACGTCGCCCTGCCGACGATGGCGGGCGACCTCGGCGCCACCACCGGCCAGCAGCAGTGGATGGCGGACTCCTACGTCATCGTCTTCGCGGCGCTGATGCTCCCCGCCGGACTGCTCGGCGACCGCTTCGGACGGCGCCGCATGCTGATCGTGGGGCTCGGCATCTTCCTCGCCGGATCCGTGGTCGGCGTCCTGGCGGACGACGTGAACTGGGTCATCGCGGCCCGCACGGTCATGGGCATCGGCGCGGCACTGATCACCCCGCTCGCCCTGTCCGTGCTGCCCTCGCTCTTCGGCCCGGACGAGCGGACCAAGGCTGTCGGCATCATCTCCGCCGCCTCCTCGCTCGGTCTGCCGCTCGGCCCGATCATCGGCGGCTGGCTGCTCAACCACTTCTGGTGGGGCTCGGTCTTCCTGGTCAACATCCCGATGGCCGCGCTCGGCATCGCCGCCTGCGTCTTCCTGCTGCCCGAGACCAGCGACCCCGCCTCGCCCAAGGTCGACGCCCTCTCCACCGCGTTCACGGCGGCCGGCCTCGGCGCCCTGATCTACGCGATCATCGAGGCGCCCAGCCGCGGCTGGGGCGACCCGCTGATCGTGGGCATGCTCGCCGGAGCCGCCGTACTGATCGCCGCGCTCGTGCTGCGCGAGCGGCGCATGGCCCGCCCCATGCTCGACATGGAACTGCTCGCCCAACGCGGCTTCCTGTTCAACACACTCGCCGCGACCCTGGTGATGTTCGTCCTGTCCGGCCTGCTGTTCGTGCTGCCCCAGTACCTCCAGGCGGTGCTCGGCAACGACGCTCTGGGCACCGGCGTCCGGCTGCTGCCCATGATGGGCGGGCTGATCGTCGCGGCCCGCGCCGCGCAGCCGGTCGTCGCCCGGTTCGGCTCCCGCGCGGTGGTCACCGCGGGCCTGGTGGTCCTCGCCTTCGCCGCGTTCCTGGGCAGCCGTACGAGCGTGGACTCGGGCTACGGCTTCACCGCGCTGTGGCTGTCGATCACCGGCTTCGGCTTCGGCTTCTCGGTCGTCCCGGCGATGGACGGCGCCCTCGGCGCGCTGCCCCGTGACCGGGCCGGCAGCGGCGCCGGTCTCCTCATGACGACGCGCCAGGTCGGCGCCGCCATCGGCATCGCCCTGCTCGGCAGCCTGCTGGCGAGCACCTTCCGCGACCGCCTCGACACCACCGGGCTGCCCGCCAGGGCCGCCGACACCGCCGGGGACTCCGTGGTCGCGGCGCACATAGTCGCCCAGAAGACGGGCTCGGCCGACCTGGTGGCCTCCGCGAACAGCGCGTACGTCCACGGCATGGGCCTGGTCCTGCTGGTGTGCGGCGCCGCGGCCCTCGTCACCGCCCTGCTGGCCGCGGCCTTCCTGCCGAACACGCCGGTCACGCACGCGAAGGAGAAGGGGGACGAGACCCCGGACATGGCCACCGCGTCGGCGGATGCCGGACAATGAGCACCATGACGGCCGCACCCTCCCCCTTCAGCCCCGCCGACCGCCCGCAACTGGGCCTGCGCGAGCGGAAGAAGATCAAGACCCGCGAGGCGATCCGCACCGCGACGTACGCACTGGTCAAGGAACAGGGGTACGACGCGACGACGATCGAGCAGATCGCCGAGCGCGCCGAGGTGTCGCCGTCGACCGTCTTCCGCTACTTCCCCACCAAGGAAGACATCGTCATCACCGACGAGTTCGACCCGATCATCATGGACGAGCTGCGGGCCCGCCCCGCCGACGAGCCGTGGCTGGTCAGCCTCCGGTACGTGATGCACAGGGCCATCCAGTACGGCCTCAAGGAGGACGAGGAGGTCTCCCGGCTCCGGTCCCATCTGATGGTCCAGGTCCCGGCGGTGCGCTCACGGACGATGGAGAGCATGTCGGTCACCGGCACCATGCTCTGTCAGGCCATCTCCGAGCGCACCGGCCGGGACCCGGAGAGCCTGGAGGTAAGGGTCTACGCGATGTCCCTCGTCGGCGCCCTGATGGAGACGACCCTGTACTGGGCGGAGCACGGCCACGAGGGCGACTTCAAGGACCTGGTGAACCGCACGATGGACGTGCTGGAGCACGGGCTCTCGGACTGAGCCCGTGCTCCGCGTCCGTGCCGACCTCTAACGCCTGGTCAGCACGGTCTTCACATCACCCTTCCCGCACGCCAGCCCGTCCTTGTTGCGGTCCAGGCTCAGCGGGTCGTCCTTGCCGTTGACCTTGAGCCGGCCGTAGTCGTTCTTCTTGAGCCAGTCGCAGCGCGCGGCCGCCGTCTTCTTCACGGTCTTCGGGAAGGCGGTCGGCACACACACGTTGATCGAGCCGTAGTGCCGGTCGCAGCCCGAGATGGTCACGGGGACCTTCTGCGAGGCGCGCTTCTTGCCGGGCTCGGCGACCTTGCCCTCCAGGGAGTCGGCGAAGGAGTGCACGTGCGCCGAGGCGTCCGAGGCGCTCAGTGCCGACGGACCCTGCAGATGCACCCACTTGGCGACCGACGGCACACCGTTGGCGTCCACCGCGAAGAGCATGTACCAACCCGGCGGCGCCACATTGGGGTTGCTCGTCACGTTCAGGTCGACGTTGTTGCCGTCCACCGACAGCGGCAGATCCACGAACCGCTGGTTGGGGTCCGAGGAGTGCGTGACGGCCGCCGGACGGATCAACTCGGCCTTGGCGACGGGCCGGTCGACCGTGATCCGCTGGGTGTCGCCGTAGTTCCACTCGGTGTCGATCACCGAAGTGATCGTCGGCCGCGTGCCCTTGAGCAGATACGGCGGCGTGTAGATCGACACGTTGTGGTTCCAGGTGCCGTTGCCCGGGTTGTCGCCGGTCGACATCACCCGGCCGTCGGGCAGCAGGAACGACGAGGAGTGGTAGCCGCGGGCCTCCGGGTCGGCGGCCACCGGGTCGAAGGTGTTGGTGTCGGGGTCGTAGATCGACGACTCGTAGACCGGGTTGGCGCGGTTGTGCAGAGCGCCGCCGGTCTCCAGCACCTTGCCGTCGGGCAGCAGTACGGCGGAGACGTACATCTTGCCCTGGTTGCCGGTCTCGGCCACCGGACCGTTGCCGAGGTCGACCGTGCCCTGCGGCAGCGGCGGCCCGGCGACATAGGACGGGTCGGCGTCCTTGAGGTCGATGACGTCGGTGAGGCGGTTGCCGTCCGGGTTGGAGTCGATGTTGCCGCCGCCGACGGTGAGGACCTTCTGATCCTGCGCCGGCGGCAGCAGCACGCTCGCCGACTGGTCCCGCTGGTCCTTGCTCTGCAACCCCGGGACCTGCGTGACCGTGTTCGCGTCGTAGTCGTAGATCGCCGAGCCCGTGCCCGGGATGTTGTTGCCGAAGACATGGCTGCCCGAGTAGAAGAGGCGGCCGTCCTGCATCAGGATCATCGACGGGTACAGACCCCAGTACGACCAGGTCTGGTTGACCTGCCACAGCGCCAGCCACTTCTGCTCGGCGTCCGACCAGTACTCGGCGGTCACCGAGCCGGTCGAGTCCTCGCGCAGCCCGCCGAAGGAGATGACGTCACCGTTGCCGAGCTCGGTCGCAGACGGGTACCAGTGACCGTCGTTGAGGTCGTTGGTCTTGCTGTAGGTCTCGGTGACCGGATCGAAGATGTACGAGTCCTTGTAGCCCTCGTAGCCGTGCGAACCGTCCACCGCCGGGAAGGCCTTGTTGCCGCTCATCACCAGCACCCGGCCGTCCTGGAGCTGGATGTGGCCGGAGCAGAACATGTCCTTCGGCGTCGGGATCACCTTGTACGTGCCGGCGACCGGGTCGTAGACCGCGCTGGTGAAGGTGCCCGCGTCGAACTGCTCCTCGCTGTTGCCGGAGCCCGCGATCAGCAGCACCTTGCCGTTGTTGAGGACGACGGAGTGCATCGAGCGCACCGGGTTCTGCGTGGGCAGCACGTCCCAACGCCCGTTGGCGCACTGCTCGGCGGTGCCCGTGCAGGTGGCCGGCGGAGTGACGTCCGGGACCTGCTCCATCGTGTAGTCGTCGGTGGTCGCCGAGCCGGTGCCGTAGACCGAGACACCCCAGGTGATCCGGTCGGTGCCGGCCGGCACCTCGGGTGTGCGGACCGTGGCCTGGGTCCAACCGCCCTGTATCTCCAGGGTCTTGAGGTCGGTCCAGTACTGCCAGCCGGCGGTGGCGTCGTGTCGGAAGAGCGTGATGTTGGCGTCGGGTGTCGTGGACTTGTACCAGAGCCCGAGGTCGTACTGCTTGCCCGCGCTCACCACCGGCGCGCAGTCCGTCGTCTCGGTGATCAGGGCCTTGCGGTCGCCCTCGACCCGACGCGTCAGCGACACCTTCATCGCCTTGGCACCGCTGTGCGCGTCGCTCGTGGCCTCGAAGGTGAAGTCGTTGTCGCCCCAGCCGGACTTCTCCCAGCAGTACGGCATGTCACCGGTGCCGGCGGTCTCGAAGCCCGCGTTCTTGACGAGGTTGGCTGCCTCGGCGGACTGCGGCGAGGTCAGCAGCAGACCGGCGGTCAGGGCCCCCACCCCGACCAGTGCGGTCCTTCTTCGGTGCCTGCGCAGATTCCGCTTGATGAAACTCTCTCTGTTCACACGGCTCTCCTTGCTGCGGTGCTCCCCCCACGCCCCCTGCGCGGGAGGTAGACCAGCGCCTCGGTCCCCACGAAGCGCAGGACGAACGTCGTCACCAGCGCGAGCGCGGTGGCGCCGAGCGCGCCCATCCCGAACCGGTGCACGAACAGCGCGATCAGCGGGATCCGCAGCACCAGGTCGGCGTTGGCGAGCAGCCCGAACCGGCCGACACGGTCCCACCACTGGCGGTGCCCACGACGGTCACGGAAGAGCAGATGCTCGATGAGTACGAAGTTCCAGGCCACGCCCAGCTGGTTGGCGAGGATCTCCGCCGGTACGTAGTGCATCCCGACCTTGGTCAGCGCCCACAGGCCGAACAGGTTCGGCACGAAGCCGGTCGCGCCGATCAGCCCGAAGCCCACCATGCGGGCGACCGGCGAGGCGGTGCGCAGGCCGATCAGATGGCGCAGGAAGCGGAAGCCCTCCTGCGCACTGGACTTGGACTCCCCCGCGAACCGGTCCTGGAAGACGAACGGCACCTCGGTGACCTGGCGCGGCCGGTTGCGGACCGCCAGCTCCAGCAGGATCTTGTAGCCGAGCGGCTTGAGGGCGTCCGCGGTGATGTCGCTGCGGCGGATCGCGAAGAACCCGGACATCGGGTCGCTGATCCCGCGCAGCCTGCGCGGGAAGAGGGACTTGGTCAGCCAGGTGGCCGCACGGCTGACGGCCACCCGGTAGCTGCCGGCCAGACCGGCCCGGCTGCCGCCCTTGATGTACCGGGAGGCGACCACGAGTCCGGCGTTGGAGCGCTCGCCGGTGGCGACCAACTCCGGTACCAGGGACGGCGGATGCTGGCAGTCACCGTCCATGACGACGATCCAGTCGGAGCCGGCCGCCTTGATGCCCTCGACGACCGCGCCGCCGAGCCCGCCGACGGGCTCCTCGCGGTGCAGGACAGTCACCGGGAAGGGGCAGTCCTTGGCGGCCTCGCGGATGACCTGGGGGGTGTCGTCGCTGGAGTCGTCCACGAAGACGACCTCGCACGGCAGCCGGGCCGGCACCGACTCGGTGATCTGGTGCAGGAGTTGACGGACGTTCGCGGACTCGTTGTACGTCGGCACGACGATGGTGACCGCGCCGGGCTCGGCCACCTCGGCGGCGCGTACGGCGGGATCGTTGAGTTCGCCGGGAGCGGTGTACTCGTGGGTCATCGGACGCCTCCGGAGGCCGTCTGGATCTGGCGGATCTCGATGCGGTCGTCTCCGGTGCCGAAGGTGGCGACCGGGGTGGAGTGCTCGATGGCGGCCTTGACGTTGGGCAGGTCCACCGCGTCGCGCCGCACGGTCGGGGAGGCGACGACGTAGTCGATGTCCTTCCAGCCGTGCGGCATCGTCTTGGTCACGGCCGGGTCGAGGTCGGCCTTGTAGAACCAGATGACGCCGAGCCCGGGCCGGTACCCCTCGTGCACCAGGTCCAGCCAGAGCGCGTCGTCGACCAGGACACGGGTGCCCTCGGGGTTCTCGACCTCGGAGGCCAGCCACTTGGAGGCGGCCCGGTAGGGGGCGTTGGCGTCGGCGGTGACGGCGGTGTGGTCGCCGTCGTACCAGCGCGGGACGACGTACGCCCCGGCGGCGACCGCGAGCACGGCCGCGAGGGCGTACCGGCCGCCGGTGAAGTACCGTTTCTCCCCTTCCCCCCGACGGCGGCGCAGTACGGCGTGGGCGACGGAGGCGGTGCCGCCGGCGAGGACCAGGGCGAGGAAGGGCAGCGCCTGGATGACGTACATCGCGGGCAGGTAGCCGTTGGGGCGCAGGGCCAGCAGGGCCAGGATGCCGACCGTCAGGGCGGGTCCGGCCAGGGAGCGGGCGGTGACCGACCAGCGCCAGGTGGCCAGCAGCAGGAGCGCGCCGGCGAGACCGCCGAGGGGCAGTACGCGGTCGTAGTAGAGCCAGGACCTGAGCACGCCGTGCGAGCCGGACGCGCTGTCCAGGATGAAGCCCGAACCCGGCCTGGTCATCTGGTACTTGACGCCGTCCCACAGGGAGACGTGTCCGCCGCCGGGTATCAACTCGCCCTTGAGCAGGGCGAACAGGGGGTAGGCGAGGCCGATCAGGACGCAGGCGGTGACGGCGCCGGTGATCGCGAACTTGCGGGTGTCGCGGTGGCTGTGGCGCCACATGGTGAGGAACAGCGCGGGCAGGATGACGAGCATCGTCTCCTTGGTGAGCACGGCGGTCGCCGCCGCGAGGCCCGCGCCGAAGTGGTGCCACAGATGACGGCTCGGGGAGGCGGCGAGTGTGAACGCCACGAGCGTCCACATCACCGCGATGTTGTCGAGGAAGATCTCGCGCTGCAGGACGACCGAGAGCGGCGAGAGACCGAACAGGACCATGGCGAGCCCGGCCGCCCAGCGGGGCAGCGAGAGCCGGCGGGCCAGGATGTAGACCAGGACCGCGCTGATCGCGCTGATCAGCAGCATCACCACGCGCATGCTGCCGACGGTCATCGACTCGGGGCTCAGCAGCGAGGGGATCCAGGTCAGCAGCGCCAACTGGATCCAGCCGAGCGGGGGATGGTCGTACCAGTAGGTGTAGTGGGCCAGGCCCTTGCCCTGCTGGACCGCCCAGGCCTGGGCGAGATAGGTGCCCTCGTCGTCGCTGAGCGTCGGGTAGTCGGCGATGTTCCAGCCCTGCACGACGAGGATCGCCACGAGGAGCGCGCCGCACAGGAGGAGGTCGGATCGGGAGGAACGCAGCCGGTCCGGCAGGGATGTCCGACGGGCCGAACCGGTTTCGGGCGCAGGCTGCCGCTGCGCGGGGACCTTGGTGGTGGTCACCGCGGGAAGGGTGGAGGTCACGCAGGGACATCCTCTCGGAGGTCACGGGTCGCTTCGGCCGGGCCGAGATGTGCGCCGATGTGGCTGGTCAACTCCCAGTCGTTGCGGCCGCGTTGCTCGCGCCAGACGGCGCGGATGGCGGCCCCGGCGAGGAGGACCTGGTAGAAGGGGCCGCCCACGACCAGCTTGAGGTAGTGGACGGCACGGACGCGCAGTCCGTACTGCTTGCCGAAGTCGTGCAGTCCGACCACCTCGAAGACGAAGGTGACGGCGGCGGTGACCAGCGGCAGGAAGGTGAGGAAGGCGATCCCGACGGGCACGTCGAGGAAGAGCGCGACCGCCGCGTTGAGCGGGATGATCACGCCGGAGAACGCCTGCAGGAACGGCGTCATCAACGTGTACCGGGCGAGCAACCGCCGCCCGAAGCCCGGCAGTTGCTGCCAGTCCTTCTTCCGGTAGACCTGCAGGAAGCCCTGGTTCCACCGGGTGCGCTGCTTGAGCAGCGACATGAGCGAGCTCGGAGTCTCCTCCTTGGTCACCATGTCGGAGTCGTAGGCGACGACGACCTTCTTGCCGATGCTGGACAGGCGTACGCCCAGGTCGCAGTCCTCGGCGAGGCAGTTGGGGTCCCAGCCGTCGGCCTCGCGCAGCACGTCGGTGCGGACGAAGACGGTGTTCCCGCCGAGCGGGATGAACCCTTTCTGCGCATGCAGGTGCAGCCGGGAGCGGAACCAGAAGAAGTACTCCAGGCAGTTGCGCAGGCTGTACCAGCTGGAGTGGAAGTTGATGAGCTGGACGCCGCCCTGGACGACGTCCGCGCCGGTGGTGCGGAAGGCGTGGTCGACGTGCGCGAGCAGCTCCGGATGGACCTGGTCCTCGGCGTCGAAGACCCCCACGACATCGCCGCGGCAGTGCGGCAGCGCCGTGTTCATGGCCTTGGGCTTGTTCTTCTTCTCGTGGGTGTCGACGACGACACGGACACGCGGATCGCGTTCGGCGGCCGATGCGGCCACGTCCGTGGTCTCGGGGTCGTCGTGCCCCACGATGACGATGATCTCGAAGTCGGTGTGCGTGGACTCCAGCAGCCGCTGGATGGTGTGGTCCAGTACGGCCTGTTCGTGCCGTGCCGGAACCAGCAGCGAGAAGCTGACGTGCTCGTCGCCGTCAGGTCTGCTGAATCGGGTGGAGGCGAGCACTTCCGGCGTACGCCAGGCATGCATCTGCCACCACAAAGTGAAGGCCGCCATCCAGAACAGGGCAAGCGAAACCACAGCGACAAAAATGGACGTGAGCAACAGATCCCCCCAGATCCCAAAACCCCCTGTCGCGACGGTGCGTCACACCAGCCGCGTCACTGTGCAGACATTAGGGGGGATCTGTGAAGTGCGCACGATCTTTCGATGAAGAGCGCGTTTCGTCACAACGGGTCCTCTGTGTGAACAATGCCCACACAGGGTCCGTGCGCACTCATTCCGTTCCTGTCGTTTCACCTGCTCAGTGCGGCCCGCAGGCGGTCACCATCGGTGGTCGGAGCGTCACAGGTGAAGTTACGGCAGACGTACGCGGTCGGTGCGCCGCCCACCAGCGGACGGTCCGCGAGCAGCGGGAACTCGTCACTCTCCGGCACCCCGAGGGCGACCACCGCACCGGGCGAGGCGCCCAGAAGTGCCGTGCGGTGCAGGGCCCTTGTCGCCTCGTCGTCCAGCGCGGGACCGACGACCGCGATCTCCCGCGGCCCGTCGAGCAGCGCCTCGGCGACGGCGAGCCCCCAGCCGATGAACCGGGGCACCCGCGGGCCGAGCGCCTTCACCACGCCGAGCGCCTTCTCGGCGGCGGTGCGGTGCGGCTGGGCGCCCGTCTGGGCGGCATAGCTCAGCAGGGCGCCCGCGGCGGCACTCCAGCCGGAGGGCGTGGCGTTGTCGGTGGGGTCCTGCGGCCGGCGGATCAACCGCTCGGCGTCCACGGCGGTGTCGTAGAGCGCGCCGCTGTCGGGGTCGGCGAAGCGGGCCAGCACGTGATCCAGCAGGAACCCGGCGAACTCCAGCCACACGCCCTCGCCGGTGACGGACGCGAGCGCGAGGAAGCCCTCGGCGACGTCGGCGTAGTCCTCCAGGACGCCCGCGTTGGCGCCCACCTGGCCGTCCTTGCTGGTCCGGGAGAGGCGGGCCTGCTCGTCCAGGTGCAGCCTGACCAGCAGATCGGCGGCGCCGACCGCGGCCTCGACCAGGTCGGGGCGGTCGAAGTAGGCGCCGGTCTCGGCCAGCGCGGCGATCGCGAGGCCGTTCCAGGCGGCGACCACCTTGTCGTCCCGGCCGGGTGCGGGCCGCTCGGCCCGGGCGTCCAGCAGCCGGCGCTTGATCGACTCGACCTTCTCGGCGTCGAACACGCCCTCCTGCTGCGGCAGTTGCAGGACGGACGAGCCGTGCTCGAAGGTGCCCTCGTCGGTGACGCCGAAGTACTGCCCGGCGAGTTCGGCGTCCTCGGCGCCGAGCACGGCCGTCAGCTGGCGCGGGGTCCACGCGTAGTACGCGCCCTCGACGTGCCGCCCGCTCCCGTCGTCGCTGTCCGCGTCCAGCGCGGAGGCGAACCCGCCCTCGTTCGTGCGCAGTTCGCGGACCATGAAGTCGGCGGTCTCAAGGGCGACCCGGCGGGCCAGCTCGGAGCCGGTGGAGCGCCACAGGTGCGCGTAGACGCGGCACAGCAGGGCGTTGTCGTACAGCATCTTCTCGAAGTGCGGGACGATCCAGTCGCGGTCGACGGAGTAGCGGGCGAAGCCGCCGCCGAGCTGGTCGTAGATCCCGCCCCGCGCCATCCGCTCGCAGGTGTCCTGGGCCATCTGCAGCGCGCCCTCGGCGCCGGTGCGCGCGTGGTGCCTGAGCAGGAACTCCACGACCATGGACGGCGGGAACTTGGGCGCCCCGCCGAATCCGCCGCGCTGCGGGTCGTACTCACGGGTGAGCCCGAGCAGCGCCGCGGCCAGCTGCTCCTCCCCCGGCGCCTGTGAGTCGCCGTAGGAGATCTCCCGCCCGGCGAGGTCGCGGACGATCTTCCCGGCGACCTCGGCGACCTCGTCCCGCCGGTCGGTCCAGGCGGCCCGGACGCCCTCCAGCACCTGGCGGAAGGACGGCGAGCCCTGGCGGGGCGCGGGCGGGAAGTACGTACCGAAGTAGAAGGGCTCGCCCTCCGGCGTGAGGAACACCGTCATGGGCCAGCCGCCCTGGCCGGTGGCGGCCTGGACGGCTTCCATGTAGACGGCGTCGACGTCGGGGCGCTCCTCCCGGTCGACCTTGACGCTGACGAAGTGCTCGTTGAGGTACTCGGCGGTGGCGCGGTCCTCGAAGGACTCGTGCGCCATGACGTGACACCAGTGACAGCTGCTGTACCCGACGCTCAGCAGGACCGGCTTCCCGGTCTTGCGGGCCTCCTCGAAGGCCTCGGCCGACCAGGGCCACCAGTCGACGGGGTTGTCCGCGTGCTGGAGGAGGTACGGCGACGTCTCATGGGCCAGTCGGTTCGGCATGGTGTCCATCCTGCCGCAGTACCCGACGCGTCACGCGCCGGGCGTCTGCCAGACGGTCACATCGAGAATTCCGCCGCCGACGCCGCCGTCCGGCATGGTGACGACCTTGAGGTAGGCGATGCGGCCCTCGCCGGTCAGCAGACAGTACTGTTCGCCCCGCTTCACGGGTGACGCGGTGTAGCTGCCGTTGCGGTCCACGCTCTCCAGGCATGCCTCGGCCGTCGGGGCGGTACCGGCGTCGGGCAACGGAGCCAGGTTGTCCGCGCTGACGGGGACGCTGATCGACGGGTCGCCGTTCGACGACCCGAAGTAGAGGTCCGCGCCGTCGCCTCCGCCCTTCAGCACGAGGGGTTTCGGGGTGTCCAGCTCGACGTACGTCCCCGAGATGCTCTCCTCGGCCGTCACCCTGACGGGCCCGGAGAGCTTCTGCCATTTCTCCGCGTCGGCCGCCGGCGGCGTGCTGCTCTGCGTCTTGCCGCCGCCCTGTCCCGCACCATTGGACTGCACGGAGGCGGAGGGCTCCGACTGCACGTTCTTGCCGCCGTCGTCGTCCGACGAGCCCGGCCGGCCCACCATGATCGTGATGACGATGCCCACCACCGGGATGACGATCCCGACGACCCACCAGGCCCAGCGAGGCGGGTGAGAGGGCGGTGGTCCCTGCGGTGGGACCGTCGGCGGGCCCAGGTACGGGCTGGGCGGTGGACCCGCCGGTGGGTTCGGCGTCCCGTTGTCCGCGCTCATGTTCTCTTCTCCCCGTCTTCCTTGCGATGTCGGCGATCACGATAACCACTCAGTCGGCACACAGAACGAATTCACAAACCCTCCACGGCGATTCGCGGACCTACCGCCCTCTCGCCCCCACGCCCCGTCGGCAGCACACTTGACCAAGAAAGCCGTTGCCGCCAAAGGGGGACTTGACATGCGGGACAGCCATCGGGCCGACGCAGAACGGCTGTTGGCCCGGGCCGTCGAGGAAGAGGTACGGCGCTCCGGCGGCCGTACCGACGGCAGCGTGCTGCTGTCGCGCTCACGTGGCGCGCTCGACGCGATGGCGGAGACCGCCGCCGAGGAGTACGGGGCCTACACCCGCGCACTGGAGGAGGCGGCGGCCGGCCGGCTCACCTTCGGCCAGCGGTACGCGAGAGAAGGCGCCGGAACTCCCTTGCTGGTGGCGGCCGTTGCCGCGGTCGCGGCGGCGGTGGCCGACCTGGCACTCGGTACGGGCACGGGGACCGCGCTGGGCGCGGGCGTGACCGTCGGCGTGGTGGGCGCCGCCGCGACCGTGGTGAAGGTCGCCGGCTCCCATCTCCCGGCCGCGCACCACCGCGCCGGCGCCGAGAGCCAGCCCGGCGGCGCCGAACAGTTGCGGTTGCAGTGGCTGACCGCCCTTGAGGTACGCGGCATCCGTCCGTTCCTCGACCAGCAGCGCGTGCTCGCCGCCTCCACCGGCCCCAAGAAGAAGCCGGGGCCGCAACTGCGCGGCACGGACAAGAGCGCGGCGGCCCGCGGGCGCAGCGTGCTCGCCCAGTCCTTCGCTCAACTCCCGGATTCGCAAGGCGCGTTCGCGGGGCGCCGGACGGAGATGGGGCGGATCAGGCAGTGGGTGCAGGCCTCGCGCGCGAGCACGGAGACCCTGCCGACGGTGGTGGTGCTGCACGGGACGCCCGGCAGCGGACGTACGACTCTCGCGGTGCGCGCCGCCCACGACCTCAAGGACTACTTCCGCGGCGCCTGCGTCGTCGACCTGCGCGGCGGCGGCCAGGAGCAGCCGCTGCCCACCCGGGACGCCCTGCTGCACCTGCTGAACCGGCTCGGCGCACCGCGCGAGCAACTGCTGTTCCGCGAGCGCTCCTCCCCCGACCAGCAGGTGAAGCGGCTGAGCGAGCTGTACCACCAGCATCTGACGGGCCTGGCGGTGACGATCGTCCTGGACGACGCCTCCGACCTGGAGCAGGTCCGCACCCTCGTCCCCGAACGCTCCGACAGCCTGGTCCTGGTCACCGCCGAGCACCCCATGGAACTGCCCGCCGACCTGCTCGCCCGGGTGCACCAACTGCCGGTCCAGGCACTGGACTCGGCCGGTGCGGAGGAGCTGCTGGAGTCGGCGGCACAGGACAGTTCGGGTCCCTACGACGCCGAATCGGCCGACCTGATCAGGGAGTTGTGCGGCGGGCTGCCGCTGGCGCTGAGCATCGCGGGTTCGTCGCTCGGCCCGCGCTCACCGCGCCAACTGGCCACGGATCTGGGGGCGTACGGCCCGGTCGAACCGGTCGAGCGGGTGCTGTGGCTGCGCTACACCGACCAGTCGGATCCCGCCCGCCGGCTGCTGCGCCGCCTCGCCCTGGCCGGGCGGGCCTCGCTCGGCGCCGCCGCTGCCGCCTCGCTGCTGGCGACGGACCAGTCCGAGGCGAAACGTCACTTGACCGCGCTCTCCCGCGCGGGCCTGATCGACCATGTGCGCGGCGACCGCTACCGCCTGCACGACCTCGTCCGCGCCTTCGCCCACGCCCGCCTCCTGGACGAGGAGGAGCAGGCCGAACGCACTGCCGCGCAGGAGCGGTTGATAGTCAGCTACGCGGAACTGGCGGACTCGGTGCTGCGCCTGGTCGACGGCAACATGTCGACCCGTTCGGACCGCTTCAGCCCGCACGGCTTCACGTCCCTGGACGAGGCGCTGCGCTGGCTGGACGACGAGTCGAGCTTCATCACCTCGACCCTGCGGCACGCGGAGGGCGTGGACCAGGGGGCGGTGCTGAACCTGCTCGGCGCCCTGTGCGACTACTGCCTGCTGCGCGGCGACCTGTACCGCCTGGGCGAGATCAGCGACCTGGCGCAGGCCGTGGACCAGGGCCTGCTGCTGCGCTCGGTGCAGTGGCGTACGGGTATCGCGGCCCGTCAGCTCGGCGAGCTGGACAAGGCCCGCACCACCCTCGCCTCCGTCGTCGACCTCTATCGGGAGGCCCACCACGACGCGGGTGCGGCCCGTGCCCTGTGCTCGCTCGGCATCACCCTGCACCACCAGGGCAACCTCACCGAGGCCGCCGCCAGGCTCCGCGAGGCACTCGCCCTCCAGGCACCCGCCGAACTCGCCACCGACCGTGCCTGGACGATGCACGCGCTGGCGGCGGTGGAGCGCGACCGCGGCCAGGTCGCCGAGGCACAGCGGCTGCTGTCCGAGTCCCTGGTCCTGCACCACGCCGGCGAGTCCGTGCACGGCGAGGCCTGGGCCCACTTCCAGCTCGGCCAACTCGCCCTGCGCATGGGCGACGTACCGCGCGCGGAGACCGAACTGCACGCGGCCCTCGACCGGTACGGCCGCACCCGCGACGCCCGCGGCGAGGCCTGGGCGCTGACCCAACTGGCCCGGGCCCGGCTGGTCGACGGCGACCCGTCCCCCGCGGTGGACGGCCTGCGCCAGGCCGCCGCCCGGCACCGCGACAACGAGGACGCGCGCGGCGAGGCCTGGACCGTCTACTACCTCGGCCAGGCCCTGGAGGAGACCGGCGACCTGGACCGGGCGGTGCGCGAACTGGAGCGCTCCCGCACGATGTTCTCCCGGATGCGCGACGTCTACGGCCTGGCCTGCGCCCGCCACCACTCGGCCCGCGTCACCCGCGACCAACGCGCCGCCCAGACCGGCTCCCTGCGCAACTCCGGCTTCGCCCGCCAACTCCTGGTCGACGCCCGGGCCGACTTCCAACGCATCGGCGTCACCCACGGCGAGGCCTGGACCTGCCTGGAACTGGCGGTCGTGGACGCGGGCAACACCCGCACCCAGCAGGCCCTGACCCTCTGCGACGAGGCGATCGCCCTCTTCACCTCGTACGCCGACCGCCGCGGCGAGGACTGGGCCCGCTTCCTGCGCTGCACCCTGCTCCCGTACGCCGCCCCCGGCGGCGTCGACGTCGGCGCGGCGGTCGCCCAGGAGGACCTGGCCCAGCTCTCCCGCACCGGCCATCCCCTACGCGACGAGAAGCTGGACGACTACGTGGAGACGTACCAGCTCCTGCTGGAGCGGGGCGTCAGCCTGGAGGCGGGCTGGCAGGCATGGCGACTGGGGATGGTGCCCAGCCGGCATGCCCGGGAGGTCATGGGGGTGGCAGTGGGGGCGGCGAAGTAGCGGCCGCGCGTGGGATGGCGGACCGGCCCGAAACCGCGGGACCGGTCCACCCCCAACGCCGTCGTCAGCCCTGCGGTGCCTTCGCCTCGCCGGACGTCTTCCCGGCGGTCCCGGCGACGGTGGCCTCGTCGTCGGGCGCCGTACCGGCCTCTCCGCCGCGGGTGTCCTTCTCCTTGAAATCGACCTTGCCCATGTGCTTGCTCATCGACTTCATCAGGACCCACACCGCCAGGGCCATCGCCGCGAAGACGATGAAGCCGAGGACACCGGGGGTGACCTTGTTCTCGTCCACCTCGGCGAGGGGGACGAGCTGTGTCATTGCCAGGCTCACGCTTGCGCTCATGTCAGGCATTGTCGCGGATGCCCGCGAAGAGGTCGTCCTCGGGGAGGGAGGTGTCCACGAGCGACTTCGCGAGCTCGTACTCCTCCGTCGGCCAGACCTCCCGCTGAAGCTCCAGCGGCACCCGGAACCAGCCGCCGTCGGGGTCGATCTGGGTGGCGTGCGCGAGCAGCGCCTTGTCCCGGATCTCGAAGAAGTCGGCGCAGGGAATGTGCGTGGTCAGCGTGCGCTCCACGCGCTCGAACTCGCTCCAGCGCTTGAGCCAGTCCTCGTACGGCGACTCCATGCCGCGCGAAAGCAGCGCGTTGTGTAGCGCCTCGGTGCGCGGGCGGTTGAAGCCCTGGTTGTAGTAGAGCTTCAGCGGCTGGTACGCCGGGCCGAACTCCGACTCCGGGTACGTCTCGGTGTCCGCCGCGCCCTCGAACGCCACCATCGAGATCTTGTGGGTCATGATGTGGTCGGGATGCGGGTAGCCGCCGTTCTCGTCGTAGGTGGTGATCACCTGCGGACGGAAGGCACGGATCTTCCGCACCAGCTCACCGGCCGCCTTGTCGACGTCCTCCAGGGCGAAGCAGCCCTCGGGCAGCGGCGGCAGCGGGTCGCCCTCGGGCAGACCGGAGTCGATGAAACCGAGCCACTCCTGCTTGACCCCGAGGATCTCGCGGGCCTCGTCCATCTCCTTCTTGCGTACCTCGTGGATGTGCTCCTCGATGTACTTGTCGCCCTGCAGCTTCGGATTGAGGATGGAGCCGCGCTCCCCGCCGGTGGCGGTCACGACCAGCACGTCCACCCCCTCGGACACGTACTTCGCCATGGTGGCCGCGCCCTTGCTCGACTCGTCGTCGGGGTGGGCGTGCACGGCCATCAGTCGCAGCTGGTCAGTCAAGACTCAATCCTCAGTAAGTCGGCGCCCCGGTGTCTTGGGGTGCGATCGGCGGCTTCTATAGTGACCGAATCGGAGGGCGAATAATTCCGGTGCCGAAAGGACGATCATGAGTACGGCGAGTACGCGACTGCTCGAGGGCCGCTACGGCCGCTCCTCGGACGAGCGCGCCGACCACAAACTCAAGATCGCCGGCGCCGTCCTGGGCACCCTCCTGCTCGTCCTGGTCGGCTACCTCGCCTACTACTACGTCGGTGAGAACAAGATCAGCGGCGAGGTGATCGCCTTCGACGCCGGCTCGGACTCGGTGCAGGTGCACCTGGAGGTCCGCAAGGACGCCGACGCCGCCGGCTACTGCACCATCCGCTCCCAGGCGGCGAACGGCTCCGAGGTGGGCCGGGCCGACTTCCGCTTCTCCGGCCACGCCACGCGGATCGACAAGGTCGTCACGCTCCGCACGACCTCCCGCGGCACCACGGCCGAACTGCTGGGCTGCCACCCCGACTGACTCCGCCCGGCATCACCCCGAATACGTACGGCCTGACCTGCGTTGACGCGGTTCTGATGGTTTATGTCCTCCCCCTTCAGCCGCTGAATTGTTAGGCTCGTGGTTTCGCCCTTCCATGAAGGAACATTCTTCTGGGTAGGGCGATGCTTTGTATTCCCAGTACCTACGAGGAGCACCTGTGACCCAGACCAGCGAAGACGTCACCTGGCTCACGCAGGAGGCGTACACCAAGCTCAAGGACGAGCTGGAGTACCTGTCTGGTCCCGCGCGCGCCGAGATCACCGTGAAGATCGCGGCCGCTCGCGAGGAGGGCGACCTGCGCGAGAACGGCGGGTACCACGCGGCCAAGGAGGAGCAGGGCAAGCAGGAGCTCCGCATCCGCCAGCTGACCCAGCTTCTGGAGAAGGCCAAGGTCGGCCAGGCCCCGGCGTCCGCGGACGGCGCGGTCGCGCCCGGCATGGTCGTGACGATCGCCTTCGACGGTGACGAGGACGACACCACGACGTTCCTGCTCGCCTCGCGCGAGTACGCGAGCTCGGACATCGAGACCTACTCGCCGCAGTCCCCGCTGGGTTCCGGCGTGATCGGCCACAAGGTCGGCGAGGTCGCCCAGTACGAGCTGCCCAACGGCAAGAAGGCCTCGGTGACCATCCTCAAGGCCGAGCCGTACGACGGCTGACCCCGACCACCCGACCGACCTGCCCTTGACGAGCCCCCGCCGTCCTCGCGACGCCGGGGGCCTTGTCATTCCGACGAGGAAGCCGGCGACGGGTTCGCGGACGAACCCGACTGCTTCTCCATCGAGGAGCCGGTGATCGACGAGGACCGGTGGACCGAAGGGGATGTAACGGAACCCAGCGCTCCGGCATAGTCGCCCGACGGCCGGTGCCGTCAGCTGGCCGTCCGGCGGTACTTGCGGACCGCGAGCGTACGGAAGAGGGCGATGATCAGGACCGAGTAGATCACCGACGCCCACACCGGATGCTGCATGGGCCAGGCGTCGGACGGGGACAGGCCGGGGTCACCGAAGAGCTTGCGCGCGGCCTGCACGGTCGCGCTGAACGGGTTCCATTCGGCGATGTGGCGCAGCCAGGGCGTCATCTTGCTGGAGTCCACGAAGGCGTTCGAGATGAACGTCACCGGGAAGAGCCAGATCAGTCCGCCGGAGGTGGCCGCCTCCGGGGTGCGGACCGACAGGCCGATCAGCGCGCCGATCCACGTGAAGGCGTATCCCAGCAGGAGCAGCAGACCGAAGCCGCCCAGGATCTTCGCGAAGTTGGTCGAGTCCACGGAGCCGGGGCGCCAGCCCACGAGCAGTGCGACGAGGGCGAGGACGAGCAGGGTCAAGGCCGTCTGCACGAGGTCCGCGACGGTACGTCCGGTGAGGACCGCGCCGCGCGCCATGGGCAGGGAGCGGAAGCGGTCGATGAGCCCCTTGTGCATGTCGTCGGCGATACCGGCGCCGGAGCTGGCGGTGGCGAAGGTGACGGTCTGCGCGAAGATGCCGGCCATCAGGAAGTTCTTGTAGACGTCCAGATCGGTGCTGTTGCCGATCTGCATCGAACCGCCGAACACGTAGGTGAACAGCACCACGAACATGATGGGCTGGATCAGCCCGAACAGAATCATTTCGGGAATCCTGGTCATCCGGATCAAGTTCCGGCGGGCCATGACCAGGGAATCGTTCACAGCACTCACTGGTCGGTCTCCTTCTTCTGGCTGCTGTCCTTGGCGTCGGCCTGCTTGCGGCCCTTGGCGTCCTCCGTCGCGCCGTTCTCCTCGTCCTTGACCTCGGCCACATGGCCCGTCAGGGAGAGGAAGACGTCGTCGAGGGTGGGGCGGCGCAGGCCGATGTCGTCGATCTCGATGCCCCGCACGTCCAGCTCGCGGATGACCTCGGCGAGCAGCTTCGCGCCGCCGGTGACGGGGACGGTGAGCTTGCGGGTGTGGTCCTCGACGGTGACGTCGCCCTTGCCGAAGCCGGTCAGGACCTCGCGGGCGGTGGGGATGTGGTCGCGCTCGTGCACGACGACCTCGACGCGCTCGCCGCCGGTGCGGGCCTTGAGCTGGTCGGAGGTGCCGCGGGCGATCACGCGGCCGTGGTCGACGACCGCGATGTCGTGCGCGAGGTGGTCGGCCTCTTCCAGGTACTGGGTGGTCAGCAGCAGGGTCGTACCGCCGGAGACGAGCTGCTTGATGACCTCCCACAGCATCTGCCGGTTGCGCGGGTCGAGGCCGGTGGTCGGCTCGTCCATGAACATCACGGGCGGCGAGACGACCAGGGCCGCCGCGAGGTCGAGCCGGCGGCGCATTCCGCCGGAGTAGGTCTTCGCCGTGCGGTCGGCCGCGTCCGCGAGGCTGAACTGCTCGAGCAGCTCGTCGGCCCGGGCCCTCGCGGCCTTGGCCTTGATCTGGTAGAGCTGGCCGACCATCTGCAGGTTCTCGCGGCCGGTCAGGTACTCGTCGACCGCGGCGAACTGGCCGGACAGGCCGATGGAGCGCCGTACCTCGTTGGGTTGCTTGAGCACGTCGAGCCCGGCGACGACGGCCTTGCCGCTGTCGGGGCGCAGCAGGGTGGTCAGGCAGCGGACCGTCGTCGTCTTGCCCGCGCCGTTGGGCCCGAGCAGGCCGAGGACCGTGCCCTCGGGGACATCGAGGTCGACGCCGTCCAGTGCCTTTACGTCTCCGAAGGTCTTGACCAGGCCTTCGGCATAGATGGCGCCTGGCATATCAGTCTCCACGTCGTCGGGGATTCTTCGGGAAGCCTAGTTTTGCGTTTTTCGTTCCGCCTGATGGCTGACACGAGACACACCATAACGCGATGTATCGCGTCTCTCAACGGGATTTCCCCGATCGAGTGACGAAGAGTTCCTGAAGCAGGTGTTCCGCTTGGGGCGCCCCCACGCCCGCTGCCCGGGATGCCCCCGGCAGCCTCAGTCGATGACCGTGTAGCCCGCCTCGCGCAGGGTCCGGCCGACCTCGACGCAGTGCTCCGGCCCCTTCGTCTCCAGGTGCAGCTCGACCTCCGCCTCCGTGAGCCCGAGCCGGGGGTCGGTCCGTACGTGACTCACGTCGAGGACGTTAGCGTCCGCCACTGACAACGCCCCGAGAAGCGAGGCGAGGGCGCCCGGCCGGTCCGTCAGGCGCAGGCGTACGGCCAGGTAGCGACCCTGCGCGACCATGCCGTGCCGCAGCACCCGCTGCATCAGCAGCGGATCGATGTTGCCGCCGGACAGCAGCGCCACCACCGGGCCCTCGAAGTCCCGCGGTCCGCTCAGCAACGCCGCGACCGGGCTCGCCCCGGCCGGTTCCACGACCAGCTTGGCCCGCTCCAGGCACAGCAGCAGCGCCGTGGCCAGCTCGTCCTCGGTGACCGTGCGGACCTCGTCCACCAGATCGCGGACGAGACCGAACGGCACCTCGCCGGGCCGGCCGACCTTGATGCCGTCGGCCATGGTCGCCGGCTGCTCGATCGACACCGGGCAACCGGCCGTGAGCGAGGGCGGGTACGCCGCGGCACCCTCCGCCTGCACGCCCACGATCCGCACGTCTGGCCGCAGCGCCTTCACCGCGACCGCGAGGCCGGCCACGAGTCCGCCGCCGCCGATCCCGACGACGATCGTGCGCACCTCCGGGCACTGGTCCAGGATCTCCAGGCCGACGGTGCCCTGACCGGCGATGATGTCCGGGTGGTCGAAGGGGTGGATGAACACCGCGCCCGTCTCGGCCGCGTACGCCTCGGCGGCGGCGAGCGTCTCGTCGACCACGTGCCCGTGCAGGCGCACCTCGGCGCCGTACTCGCGCGTGGCACTGATCTTGGGCAGCGGGGCGCCCTTGGGCATGAACACCGTCGCGCGCACGCCGAGCAGGGCGGACGCGAGGGCGACGCCCTGCGCGTGGTTGCCGGCGCTCGCCGCGACCACTCCGGCGGCCCGCTCCTCGGGCAGCAGCCCGGCGATCCGGACGTAGGCGCCGCGCAGCTTGAAGGATCCGGTCCGCTGGAGGTTCTCGCACTTGAGGTGCACCGGGGCGCCCACCAGCTGGGACAGGTGCCTGCTCCCCTCCATCGCCGTCACCCGCGCCACGCCCATGAGCATCTTCTGGGCGCCGCGCACATCGTCGAGGGTCACGGGCCGCAAGGAGTCAGCCGTGCTGTAGCTCATGACTCAAGCATCGCAGTTCACAGCCTCACACCGTCGCTGTGACCAACCTCCGAGACTGGTTTGCGCAGCGCCGGTACGACCCGCGTCCCGGCCGCGTACTCTGTCCCCCAATCCAGCACCCCTTCATGAAGCGAGCCCCCGGCCATGCCCACAACACCTGAAATGTCGATGGACATGACGACCGTCGGTGACAGCGGTCTCCTCGACACGCTGCAGCACGAGGTGGCGGTCTTCGCCCGCCGTGCCGAACAGACCCGGCTCGGCGGGGTCGGGCAGGTGCGCAACTCCATGGACCGCGCCGCGTATCTGCTGCTCAACCGCCTCGACAAGGAAGGGCCGATGGGCGTCAAGGCGCTCGCCGCGAGCATGGGCATCGACTCGTCGACGGTCACCCGGCAGGTGGCTCCGCTCGTCGACACCGGGCTGGTCAAGCGGACCTCGCACCCCGAGGACGGGCGGGCCGTGGTGCTCCAGCTGTCCCCGCGCGGGCTGGCGCGGCTGGACGAAGTGCGGTCCTCCAGGCGTCAGTTGATGGCCGAGCTGACACACGACTGGGCGCCGGAGGAGCGCGAGGCGTTCTGCACGCTCCTCACGCGCTTCAACACCGCGCTCTCCAGCCGTATGGCGACGCAGGGCATCCCCGGCGCGGACGATCCGTCGGACTCCTGACCGCCCACGCGCGCGTGCCCGCACGGTGACTTGTCCCGCGGGTGTCTGCCGAGGCCTTGACCGACGGGCCACCGCTGCCCTCATATGAGACCGGGTCCCCGTCGCAGGCGGGTCGGCATCCCGTAGGCGACCGGGCCCCTGTCCTCAGGGTCGCGTCAGGGCGGAGGCGCGGTGCGACAACGGCAGGCGTCCCAAGGCGCCCGCCGGGCCCGGGAGTTCGAGGCATTCGTCGCGGGCGCGGCAGGGCGGCTCCTGCATGCCGCCACGCTGCTCACAGCGGAGGCGCCCGACGACAACCCGCGCGCGCGACGCCTGTTGACGCTCGCCCTCGCGCACACGTACGCGCGCTGGCACCGACTGCGCGGCGAGGACCCGTACGACCACACCCGCCAGTACCTCGCCACCCGCTTCGCCCGCGCGGCCTGGCACCAGTACGGCGGCCTCGGCCGCGCCCGCCCGCACCCCGACAGCGCCCTCGCCGTGCTCGCACCGCAGGAACGCCTGATCCTGGTCCTCAGGCTGTACGAAGGGGTCGCCGAGGCCCAGACGGCAGCGCTGCTCGGCCTGCCGACGGAACGCGTCCGCACGATCTGCGACCGGGCGACGGCGACGCTGCTGCATCCGCCGCGGGGGCCGGCACCGGCGGTCGTGCCGACGAAGGTGGTGTCGTCGTGAGGCGCGTCGGCGAACGTGGCGTCATCGTGGGGTGCATCGGTGGAAGAGGCGTCGCGGTGGGGCGCGTTGGCGAAGGTGGCGTCATCTTGAGGCGCGTCGGCGACGGGAGGCGCTCATGAACCGGGCCGAGCGCGAGGCCGCCGTGCGGCGGGTCATGGAGGAGACCCCTCCCTCGGTGCCGCCGGAGCTGTACCCGGAGGTGATGCGCCGCGGCGGGCGGATGCTGCGCCGCAGGACCGCCGCCCGGCGGCTGCTGTGGCTGTTGCTGTGCGCGGCGGCGGTCGCGTTCTTCGTGTGGGCCATGGTGGCCCGCCCGTGGGTGGAGCCGCCTTCGGAGACGACCCCACCGCTCACGGGCTGGTGAACCGGCGGTCGGCGCGCCGAGCCGCCCGTTCTCTCTGCTAGCCGAGCGCCTGCTGCAGGTCCGCCAGGAGGTCGTCGATGTTCTCGATGCCCACGGAGAGGCGTACGAGATCGGCGGGCACCTCAAGGGCCGAACCGGCCACGGACGCGTGCGTCATGCGGCCGGGGTGCTCGATCAGGGACTCGACGCCGCCCAGGGACTCGCCGAGCGTGAACACCTTGGCGCGGTTGCAGACCTCGACGGCAGCCTCCTCGCCGCCGTCGACCTGGAACGACACCATGCCGCCGAAGGCCCGCATCTGCTTGGCGGCGACCTCGTGGCCGGGGTGCTCGGGCAGACCCGGGTACAGCACGTTCGTCACGCGCGCGTGCCGGCCGAGCATGTCGGCGACCTTGGTGGCGTTCTCGCTGTGCCGGTCCATGCGCACCGACAGCGTCTTGGCTCCGCGCAGCACCAGCCAGGAGTCGAAGGGCCCGGCGACCGCGCCCATCGCGTTCTGGTGGTACGCCAACTCCTCGCCGAGCGTCTCGTCGGCCGTGACCAGCGCGCCGCCGACGACGTCCGAGTGACCGCCCATGTACTTCGTGAGGGAGTGCACGACGACGTCCGCGCCCAGGGACAGCGGCTGCTGGAGGTACGGCGTGGCGAAGGTGTTGTCGACGACGAGCCGCGCGCCCGCGTCCCGGGCGATCTGCGCGACCGCGGCGATGTCGGTGATGCCGAGCAGCGGGTTGGAGGGGGTCTCCACCCACACGGCCTGGGTCTTCGGGGTGATGGCGGCCCGTACGGCGGACGGATCGCTGGTGTCGGCGACCGACCACTCCACGCCCCACCGGGCGACGACCTTCGCGAACAGCCGGAACGTGCCGCCGTACGCGTCATTGGGGATGACCACGTGGTCGCCGGGGCTGAGCAGCGTACGCAACAGGCAGTCCTCGGCCGCCAGTCCGGACGCGAACGCGAGACCGCGGCGGCCGCCCTCGAGGGCCGCGAGGTTCTCTTCCAGGGCGGTCCGGGTGGGGTTGGCGCTGCGGCTGTACTCGTAGCCACCGCGCAGGCCCCCGACGCCGTCCTGCTTGTAGGTCGAGACCTGGTAGATCGGCGGGACGACCGCACCGGTGAGGGGGTCGGCCGTGTTGCCCGCGTGGATCGCGAGGGTCTCGAAGTGCTGACTGATGTGCCTGTCGCTCATGGGCCCCGAGCGTAGTGCGCTCGCGGAACGGATGACGGACGGCGGGGCGTGAGGGGCGGTACTGCGGGGTTTTCCCTCGGTGACTGTGCCCGTGCCCGTGTCCGCCGGAGGCAACCGGCGGGGAGTTGTCCACAGGTGCGGGGACCGGGTTCGCCAATTGTCGGCGGCGTCTGGAACGCTTGTGGCATGGAGATTCTCTGGGTCCTGATGGCGGCGGTCCTGCTCGGCTTCGTGCTGCTGCCCTTCCTGCGGCGCAGGCGCGGCATGATCGAGCAGGTCCCGGCCGGCCACCCGGACGCGGCCGACCCCGCGAACTACGGCTTCGCGCGGGAGGAGGAGCTGGACGTCCGCATGCCCGGCCCCGACCACGATCTGCTGGACGTCCTGGACCTGGTGCAGCGCACGCACGACTACCGCGCGGCCCAGCAACTGCTGGCCGGCACGGAGGCGGCGGGCGAGCTGCGCTGGCAGCGAGTGCAGGCGTTCGCGGGCGCCGCCTCGCTGGAGCTGCGGCAGCGGCCGGGCGGAGTCAGCGAGACGCCGGGCGGGCAGTGGCTGCGGGTGTGGCGGGCCGAGCATCCCAAGGACGCGGGCGGCGCGGCGGTGCATGCCGAGTTCCTGGTGCAGCAGGCGTGGCGGACGTCGACGCCGGGCACGGACGAGTTCCGGATCATCATGGAGGAGGCGAGGTCGGCCTGCGGCGACGCGGCGCTGCTCGCGCCGGGTGATCCGATCCCGTACATCGTCGAGCTGTCGGTGGCGCGTGGCCTGGCCTACTCCCAGCCGGAGTTCGAGCAGCTCTGGCTGAAGATCCTGGACCGGGCGCCCGCGCACATGGGGGCCCACCTGGCCGCCCTGCACTACTGGTGCGAGAAGTGGCACGGCTCGCGGGCCCTGGCGAACTCCTTCGCGGAGGCGGCCGCCGCCCGCGCGCCCCAGGGTTCGCTGCTCGCCGCGATGCCGCTGTTCGCGGTCTTCGAGCACCTGCCCGAGGTGAACCTGGTCAGCGGCTTCTACCAGAGCGAAGTGGTGACCAAGGCGATGCACGGAGCGCTCTTCGCGGTCCACGCCGCCCGCCCCGACGACCCGATGCTGGCGCATGTCCGCCACATGCTGGTCTTCTTCCTGGTCCGCGCCGAACGCTGGTCGGAGGCGATGAACCAGCTCATCCACATAGACGGCCACGTGGGGGCGCTGCCCTGGACCCTGTCGGCCGACCCGGCGGCGGAGTTCGCGGTCTACCGGGCGCTGGCGGTGGCGGGTTACGAGGCGAACGGAGGAAGCCCGGCGACGCTGCCGCACTGAGCTCACAGGGCCCCGCCGCCACCTCTGCCGCCCCTGCCACCGGTGAAGCCGACGGTCGGAATTCCCGCCCGCCCCACGGGTGTTGACGTGCTCGAACCCCCGGACCTCCTGGAGACCGCATGTTCCCGGACAGCCGCACTCTCCGACTACCGACTCCCGAACAAGCGCTCCGCGGCCGTACCGAACCGTTCTTCTCCGTCCCCGACCGCCACACGGTCCTCGGCACCCCGCTCCTCGGCCCCTACCCCGAGCACCTGGAGATCGCGGACTTCGGTATGGGCTGCTTCTGGGGCGCCGAGCGCAAGTTCTGGCAGCTCCCGGTGGGCGTGTGGACGACCCTGGTCGGCTACCAGGGCGGCTACACCGAGCACCCCGCGTACGAGGAGGTCTGCTCGGGCCTGACCGGCCACACGGAGGCGGTCCGCGTGGTCTACGACCCGCAGCTGATCTCGTACGACCGCCTCCTGAAGACCTTCTGGGAGTCCCACAACCCGACGCAGGGCTTCCGCCAGGGCAACGACGTAGGCACGCAGTACCGTTCGGCGATCCACACCCACACGCCGGCCCAGGCCGCGGCGGCGACCGCCTCCCGCGAGGCCTACCAGCGGGTCCTGACGGGCTCGGGGTGGGGCACGATCAGCACGGAGGTCCTGCCGGCGGAGGGCCGGACGTTCTATCCGGCGGAGGGGTATCACCAGCAGTACTTGGACAAGAATCCGGCGGGGTACTGCGGGATCGGCGGGACGGGGGTCAAGCTGAGTGACCCGTTCGGGACGAACTGGGGGGCGTCTTGCCCGACGGGTATCGCTGCGGCGCCGGAGGCCACGGACAAGTAAGGCCGAGGCACTGAAGAGCCGTGGGACCGGCCATCCGCACGGCGCTGCGGCCGGCGCTCCCCGTCACAGCGAACAGCGGTCGAAAATCGGTGGCCGCCTGAACCGGCCGAGCCCGCGCTGTACGCCATGGAAGAACCGCAACACAGGATCCGTGCGGCCCACTCGGAATCCGCGATCACCGTCTACCAGGCGTACTCCCCCGAGATCGGCCTGCCCGCCGTCCGCGACGGCCGTTTCCCCGCGGCATGGAAGCGGGACCGGATGACGTGGATCACCAAGCCACGCTGACAGACTCCAGGCCATCGCCTGCAACGGGCTTCGTGGACGCCGCTCCACAAGTCGGTTCGGATCCGGGAACCGCTGGAGGCGCGACCGATCAAGGCAGCACGGAGGTCCCGTACCAGCGCCCCCGGGGCGGGGACACCGCTCGCGTCGGACGGTCGTCAGTTCAGGCTCTGAGCCCGGCGCCGGCGCATGATGACCAGCACGCCCGCACCCGTGACCACCGCCGCGGCAGCCATGCCCGTGATCGGCAACGCCGAGGACCCGGTCTCCGCCAGGCTGCCGCCGGTCGACGTCGTCCCGGCGCCCCCGGTTGTTGTCGTCGTCCCGTCGCCGCCGGTCGACGACGACCCGCCGGCCGATCCGCCCGAGCCGCCCGCGTTCCCCGAGCCGCCCGTCGAGCCGGTCGATCCACCACCCGTGACATCCAGCGTGATGTCGGCCTGGTCGTTGGTCTTGTCGGGGTCGGACGGCCGCGCCTCGGTGCCCAGCACCACCGAGCCCTTCGCGTGCGCCACCCGTTTGTCGATCTTCAGCTTGAAGTCGTAGGTCTCACGGCCGTCCTCGTAGAGAGCCCGCTCACTCGTGCCGCAGTCGTACGCCTCGCCCTTGGCCCTGCAGAAGCCGGGCGCCTTGACGACCGATGTTCCGGCGGGCGGTGCGACCATGATCCTGGCGGAGGGCTCCCCCAGCTTGGTCATGACCCAGGCGGGCCCGGCGTTGGTGAACTCCACCTTCATCGGCAGCGTTTCACCGACGCTCCCCTTCAACGCGGCACCCGTCACCTGGAAGTCGGCCGTGTTGACGGAGGTGACGGGCACATCGACGACTCGCACGGACCCCTCGGCCCCCGCCTGGCTTTCGACCAGTTTCACCGCCGGTGCGGTTCCCGTCACCGGCGGAGTGCCGTTGTCGTCCACTCCCGGATCGTCTTCCCCGACACGCAGGCGCAGTTCGTCGTTGAGCGCGCGGTCCAGTGCCTTGACGCGGAGAGGCCTCTCGGGCGTGTAGACGACGCCCGGCTCCGCAGCCTGGTCGAACGCGCACGCCACGGTCCACCTCTCGGGCATCTCGTCGTAGGGGCGGACGTACTGCGTCCGGCAGTTGGAGGGAACCTCCTCGAAGTCGAGGCCCCGGGTGACGGCGTAGTAGACCCACACCTTCTCGGCGGCTCCGGTGCCCTTGTTCGCCACGGTGACCGGCACATCGAAGGTGCTCCCCGGTTTCACCCCGTCGATCGGCGCGACGCCTCCCACGACCAGTTCGGATGCGGTTTCATCGGCGAAGGCGGCGGGAGCCGTGGCAAGCGCGATCAGGCCGACAGCACCGAGGGTGGCAACAACGGCACGGGAGGCGCGACGGTTGTGCGGAGGCATCGGCATGGAGGGAACCTCTGTTGGAATGTGGGCAGACGGACGGTGTCCCCCGGGGGAACACCCCTTCGCTCGCTAGACTCCTGCCGGTCCCGAACAGTTGCACTTCCGGTGCCTCCTCCGCCCATCGATCGCCCCTCCGGACGCCGTGAGTCCCGCTCCGACGTCGGCATCGATTGCAGAACTCCCGGTTCGAGCCTTCGGCCTCCCTCCCAACCACGGGACACAAAGGTCTGTGACCACGCCATGACCTGGGTCATCAAGCAGCGTTCACAGACTCCCTCGGCACCCGAGGCACCCGAGAAGCTTCACTCCGTCCCGTTGAGGCAGACGCCTCCTCAGGCGTCCTCCGCAGGGGCGGCACGCTGGGCGTCCCAGACAGATCGCAGTGCGGCGGCCGCTCGTTGCGCTGCCTCATGGGGGTCCGGGCGTGGGGCGGGGATCCGGGGGCCGGTCAGGTCCCGATCGGTGTGTCAACGGTCATTGAGATGCCCAGGTAGGTGGCCGTTGGAGGCCCAGGCTGGTGGCCATCAGAAACCCAGGCGTGTGGCCGGTGGTGTTCCCGG
>NZ_JARXVH010000016.1 GCF_029892565.1 Streptomyces pseudovenezuelae
ACGAACGGCTCGCACTACTGGCCATGCACCCACCGGGACCGAGAGGTCACAACCCTACTCGTGAGGGCTGCAGAAAGGATGGTCCTCTAATGAGCACCGACCACCTGGCACGCCAACCCGTACTGAAAGTCACCGATTTGGAGGTGCACTACGGCCTCCGCCGACGCCGCCGCCAGGCCCTGCACCGGGTCTCCCTCAGCGTCGCGCCGGGCGAGACCGTCGGCATCATCGGCGAGACCGGTTCGGGCAAGTCGACGCTCGCGCGGGCCGCGCTCGGACTGGTGCGTGCGTCGGCGGGGTCGATCGTGATCGACGGCGAGGAGGTCGGCGCGTACGGTCATCGTCAGTGGCGCGCGTTGCGTCGCCGGGGTGTGATCCAGTACGTCTTCCAGGACCCGCTGCGCAGCCTCGACCCGGACGTGACGGTCGAGGCGTCCCTCGCCGAACCCCTGCTGATCCAGGGTGTGTCAGGGCAGGAGGCGGCGACGCGGGTGCGCGCGTTCCTCGACCGGGTCCGACTGTCCGAGGATCTGCTCGACCGGCTGCCCGGTGAGTTGTCCGGTGGGCAGCGTCAACGCGTCGCGGTGGCACGGGCGTTGGTGACCGAGCCCCGGCTGGTCATCCTCGACGAGCCGGTCAGCGCCCTGGACTCCGCCAACCGCGTCCAGATCCTGCAGATCCTCAAGGAACTCCGCTCCGACGGGGTGGCCCTCGTCTTCATCTCCCACGACCTCGGGTCCGTCGCCGGGGTCGCCGACCGCATCGCCGTGCTGTACCAGGGCGAGTTGGTCGAGGTCGGCGCCGCCGCCGACGTCATCAACCAGCCCCAGCACGTCTACACGCGCCTGCTCGTCCGGTCGGCTCCGACGCTGCACAGCGCGGCGGCGGACCGGGCCGAACGAGAGGCCCTGCGCGCCCTCCTGCACGCCTGACACCCCCTCAACCTCCCTGAACTCCCCCTGACAGAACAGGAACAGCCATGTCCCGCACGCTCCACCTAGCCGTGCACCCCTACGGCGTGGGCGGCCCCGGCCAGCACGGCCTGTGGAAGGACCCGCGCGTCGCGAAGAACGCCAGCATCGACATCAACTACTACATCCGGCTGGCCCAGGCGGCCGAACACGCCCTGTTCGACGCCCTGTTCATCGTGGACAGCCAGTTCATCAACTCCACCTACCCGGCGCACTACCTCAACCGCCTCGAACCGCTGACCCTGTTGTCGGCCGTCGCCACCCACACCAAGCACCTCGGCCTGGTGGGCACGGCGAGTTCGACCTACAACTCACCGTTCAACCTCGCCCGCCGGTTCGCCTCGCTCGACCACATCAGCGGCGGGCGGGCCGGCTGGAACGTGGTGACCAGCTTCGACACCGGTACGTCGAAGAACTTCGGGCTCGACGAGCATCTCGACTACGCCACCCGCTACGGCCGCGCTCTGGAGTTCGTCCAGGTGGCCAGGGGGCTGTGGGACTCCTACGAGGACGACGCGTTCCCCGCCGACGTCGATCGGGGCGTGTTCCTCGACCCGGCCAAGCTGCACGAACTCGACCACGCGGGCGAGCACTTCAAGATCGCGGGCCCGCTGAACCTCTCCCGCTCCCCGCAGGGCCAGCCGGTCATCTTCCAGGCCGGGGTGTCCGAGGAGGGCCGTGATCTCGCGGCGCAGGTCGCCGAGGGCATCTTCGCGCCCGGCGGCACCCTGGAGTCGGCACGGGACTACTACGCCGACATCAAGAAGCGCACCGCTGCCTACGGCCGCGACCCCGACCACGTCAAGGTCCTCATCCACGGCGGCCCGGTCGTCGCCGCCACCGACGACGCGGCCCGCCGTCGCGAGCGGGAGATCTTCGAGGAGGACGACGACTTCGGCCGCAACCTGGCTCTCCTTGGCCGTTCCTTCGGGGCGTACGACTTCAGCGTGCACGACCTGGACGCGCCCTTCCCGGATGTCGCCCACCTCGCCGAGAAGGGCGGACGCACGGGTGCCACGCAGCTCATCGAGCGGGCCAGGACCGAGAACCTGACCCTGCGTCAAGTGGCCGAGTCCATCAACCAGTTCCGTCAGTCGCCGTTCGTCGGGGACCCGCGGACCGTGGCCGACTCCATCCAGCGGTGGTTCGACGCCGGCGCCTTCGACGGCATCAACCTGGCCTTCCGCACCGAGGACGAACTGAACTACTTCGTCGACGGTGTCGTCCCGATCCTCCAGAAGCGCGGCCTGTTCCGCACCGAGTACACGTCCGACACCCTGCGCGGCAACCTCGGCCTGCCGATCCCGGCCAACCGCCACTCCCGCGAGCGCCAGCTCGTGAACGACTGAGCGGGCCGGCACCCCATGACGACCGAGAGACCACGCTTCCGGCTCGGTTTCCTCACCCACGTCCAGGGCCGCGACGACGACATCGCCCGCACCTACCGCAACGCACAGGAACTCTTCGTCGCGGCCGACGAGTTGGGCTTCGACGTCGGCTGGGTGGCCCAGCACCACGTCCCCCTCGGAGGCGGCGGGCTGTCGTCGCCGTGGACCTTCCTGGCCCACGCGGCGGCCCGGACGACCCGTATCCGGCTCGGTACCGCCGTCACCGTCCTCCCCCTGGAGGATCCGGTGCGGCTCGCCGAGGACATCGCCACCGTCGACACGCTCAGTGGGGGCCGCGTGGAGCTCGGCGTCGGCAGCGGATCGAGCGAGGTGGAGTACGCGGCGTTCGGCAAGGACGTGGCCCGCAAGCGGGAACTGACCAGCGAGAACCTCGACATCGTGCGCCAGGCTCTCGACCGGCGCGAGGTGGGCACACCCGGCTTCCGCATCCAGCCCCGGCCCGGCGACTTCAACGACCGTGTCTGGCAAGGGGTGTTCAGCGAGCAGGGTGCCAAGTACGCGGCACAGCGCGGATCGAACCTGCTGCTCAACCGGGCGGCCTACGGCTTCGACGCCCCCACCGACGAGGTCCAACACCCTTGGGCGGACACCTACTTGGCCGCCTGGGACCAGCAGCGCCGCCCGCGCATCGGCCTGTCCCGGTTCGTGTTCCCGGCCAAGGACCGGCGTACGGCGCTCGCCGCGATCGGCGACGACGTCCACCGGGCCGCGCTGCGCATGGCGGAGCACGGCGCGTTCCCCAAGGGCCTTGACCAGGACGAGGCGTTGCGCCGCTTTCACTCCTTCTACGGCCATCCCGACGAGATCGTCGCGGCGCTGGCGCAGGAGAAGGTGCTGCCCGTCGCGACCGACCTGATCACCCAGTTCAACCCCGCCGTCCCCGACCACGACGCCGCCGTCCGCGCCCTCGAACTCATCGCGACCGAGGTGGCACCCGCGTTGGGCTGGCAGCCCGCGCCGACGGCCGTGACCGCATCCGCAGGAGTGTGAAGTGACCCAGTACAGCGACTACTTCGGCCCCGAGGGTCTTCGTGTCCGGGGGACGGTCATCGTCGTTCCCGGCCGCGGCGAGACCCGGGCGACCTATGCCCGTTTCGGCCGGCGGCTCGCCGCCGATGCCTACCGGGTCCGGGTGATCGACGCCCCCGACCTCGACACCGAGGATCTGGCCGGTCTTGCCTCCCGGCTGACCGACGCCGCCGAGAGCACGGCAGCCGAGGACGGTGTCGTACGGCCTCTCGTCCTTGTCGGCGCCGACTCTGGCGCCGCCGCGATCGCCGCGCTGATCGGCCGGGCACCCGACACCCGGCCCGACGCGGTGGTCCTCGCGGGCCTTCCCGGCCGCTCCCCCGGTACCACCGCGACGGCCGGAACCTGGGGCGAGGAACTCGACGTCCGCACCTCCTGCCCGCCCACCGGGGCACTCTCAGCCAGGACCCCGAGGTGCGGCGCGGTTCGCTCGACGACGTGGTGCCGGAGGCCGTGCTCAACGCCGCCTACGACAGCGACGCCGCCGTCCCCGCCCTGCTTCTGGTCGGTGACGCGGACCCCCTCGCCGACCACGAAGCGCTCGCGCAGACCGCCAAGTCCCTTTCGCGGGCCCGCCTTTCGGTCGTGCACGGCGCTCACCACGACGTGCTCAACGATCTCCAGCATCGTTCGGTGGCCGCCGAGGTCGTCACGTTCCTGGAGACCCTGCGCAACGAACTGCGACCGCTGATCACGGTGCGGTCGAGCGCTTGGTGAGCGTCTCTCGCGCGCGGCTCACCACACTGCTGCCGCCCCCTTCGTACGTCTGAACCCCGACATCGGAAGGTCCGTCATGGCCGCCATCCTGTCCGTCTCCGGAAGCCCCTCCCCCACCTCCCGCACCACCCGCCTGCTGCGTCACCTGGACGACCGGCTCCGCCTGCAGGGCCATGACGTGATCCCGCTGGAGGTGCGCACGCTCCCCGCGCAGGCGCTGCTGGGCGCCGACTTCGGGCATCCGGCGATCACCGCGGCCACAGCCCTGTTTCAGCAGGCGGACGGTGTGGTGATCGGTACGCCCGTGTACAAGGCCGCCTACTCGGGACTGCTCAAGTCGCTCCTCGACCTGCTCCCGCAGTACGCGCTGACCGGCAAGACCGTGCTGCCCCTGGCCACCGGTGGCAGCACGGCCCACGTCCTGGCCATCGACTACGCCCTGCGTCCGGTGCTGAGTTCCATGGGCGCCTCGCACATCGTGCCGGGGTGGTTCACCCTCGACAAGGACATCACGGTCGGCGACGACGGCACCCCGACGATCGCGCCCGCCACGGCCACGGCGCTGGAACAGGTCACCGACCTCTTCTCCGCCGCGCTGGGAGGCCGTACGACCGTGCTCAAGGCCACGGGGTGAGCCGAGTATCCGCCCGACCTCTCGCTACTGCCCTACCCGTCCATCGACGCACTCGCGCAACAGGTCCGCATGCCCGCAGTGCCGGGCGTACTCGTCGATCCGGTGCACCAGCAGCTCCCGAACCGCGATCCCGTCCTTCCCCAGCCGCTCGCCCAGATCCTGCTCATGCTCGGCCAACACGGCGTCGGTCGCGGCCTGTTCGCGCTCCAGATCGGAGTACGCGGCATCGACCACGGCCTGCTCGGCGACAGCCTCGTCGAAGTCCGCGTCCCGCCTGCCGTACAGCTTCGGCAGCGGATCACCGTCACTGATCCAGTTGCGCCAGTCCCGTTCCACCTCGGCGAGGTGCCGAACCAGGCCGAGCAGTGACATCGTCGACGGCGGAACCGACCGACGGGCCAACTGCTCGGCGTCCAGGCCCTCGCACTTCATCCGCAGGGTCATGCGGTAGTTCGTCAACACGTCCAGCAGTGTGGCGAGTTCACCGTCCGGGCCGGGTCCTTCGTTGTCGCGAGGGTCGTCCTCCGGGTTGGCCCACATGTCGGGGTAGACGGTCGCCTGGGTCCATCGTGCGGGTTGGTCACTCATGCGGGCCATGTTCGTCCGTCGGGGCACGGGCTCGCCAGTGAGTTTTGGAGCGGTACTCCTACCGGTAGCAGGTGGTGAGACCCGGGTGCCAACGGCAGGCGACACCCGCGAAGCCACCGTTGGCCACCACGTCGACGCCGATCGTGTCGCCGCCGCGCAGGACCTGCCGGTCCTGGACCAGCCCCTCACTGCCGTCCCGGATCGTCTCCACCAGCCAGCGCCCCGGACCGATGGTCAGCGGCACCTCGGCCGTGCGGGCGGCGCCGGCGTACACCCCGCCCAGGAACCAGCGGTCGCCGCTGCGGCGGGCGAGGACGGCTTCCTGGCCGGGCTGTCCGGCGAGCAGGCGGGTGTCGTCCCAGGCGGCGGGGATCTGGTCGAGGAAGTCGCGGGCGAGCGGTCGGGTGTCGTACGACTCCGGGGTGCCGGCGAACATCTGCAGGCCGGACTCGTAGGCGACGGTGAGTCCGACCTCGGCCGCGTCGGAGTTGGGGCGCTGACCGACGCGTTGGAAGCCGCCGGGGGTGAAGTCCATGGAGCCGATGACGTTGCGGGTGAAGGGGAGGGTGGTGAGGTGGGCCGCGGTGTTGGTCCGCTTCTCCTCGCCGCCGACGCCCTCCAGGGTCATGACCTGCGGCCAGGTGCGCTGGATGCCCTTGGGGATCGTGGAGCCATGGAAGTCGACCATGAGGTGGTGGGCGGCGGTCCCCCGGAGGATGGCGTCGTACCACTGGAGCATGGGCTGCGCCTCGGAGTTCATGAAGTCGATCTTTACGCCCTTGACGCCCCAGCGCTCCAGGGTGGGCAGCCACTGGGCGCGTTCCTCGGGGGTGTCGAGGTCGCGCTGATGGATCCAGACGATGATTCCGACGCCCTTGGCGTGTGCGTAGTCGACGAGTTCGGGCAGCCAGCTGTCGGTCTGCCAGTTCGGGTCGGTGGTGTCCCACTCGTCGGCCTTGAAGTACCAGCCCGCGTCAACTGCCTCGTAGGGCCAGTGGCGTTGGGCCGCGTAGTCGACGTAGGCCTTCTGCGCGGTGAGGCTCTGGCCCGCCTCGCGGCCGCCGGCGAGCCAGGTCCACAGGACGGTGCCTGGGCGGATCCAGGAGGCGTCGGCGACCTTGGAGGCGGGGGCGAGGTCGTCGGTGAAGGTGGACCGGGTGACGGTGGCGAGGTCGCCGGTGACCATGGCCCGCCAGGGAGTTGCGAGGGTGCCGTCGGTGTGGACGCGGTCGTCGGCGAGCTTGATGCGGTAGGTGCCGGTGCCCTGCGTGTGGGCGAGCCGGGCACCGGAGTAGGCGCCGGTGAGGTCGGACTCGGCGAGCAGGGTGTAGCCGCCGTCGGTCGCGAAGAGCGCCTGGTCCGAGTACTCGCCGGTGGGCGCGGTGGCGGCGGTGTACTGGTTGAACTGGCCCTCGTTGTCGACCCGGTAGGTGCCGAGCCACGCGCTCGCGTCCGGCGGCAGGTTGAACGCGGAGGTCTCACCGAGCACGTCGCCGTGGCCGGCGGGCAGGACGTACCGGTAGGCGACGCCGTCGGCGGAGGCACGGATCACGAGGTCGAACCGTGCCTCCGTGGGGGTGGCGAACGACAGGCGCGTCTCGTTCATCAGGACCCGGCGGTCGAGCCGCTTGCCGGACTTCGCCCGGTAACGCTCCTTCACCAGCCGGTCCTTGCGGTGGAGGAACCTCAAGTCCTTGGAGAGATCGGCCTGTTCGGTGACGATGCCCACGGGCGACGGCTCGATGACCGTTCGGTCGGCTCGGGTCACGGAGAGGCTCAGGGTGCCGGTGGTGGCGTCCAGGGACACTCGGGCGCGCGGTTCGTGTGCCGCTGCGGCGCGATCGGGACCGGACACGGACCAGACGTGGCCGGGGTGACCCGCGTTCCGGTCGGCGTCCTGGTCGGCCCAGGCGGGCGCGGTGATGCAGAGTGTGGCCGCCAGCCCAGCGCATAACGCGGCGACCGCGGATCTGAGCGGACGCGGTGAGCGCTTCCGCAACTGTGAGGTCATCGTTGTCCCCCAAGCCTGATGGATCGTCGATACATCGGGTGTCTTGGCGAACTTAAGCAGCCTTCGTGAACCTGTCAACGACTTTCACAGCCGATACGCTCGGCTCGCACATCAACTCATCCGATGTATGCAGTCGCGCAGTCAAGAAAGAGCATGTTCGGGACAAAGCGCAGTCAGGGAAGGATCGAGTCGACGTATCCCCCGTCGACCCGCAACGCTCCGCCCGTCGTGGCCGACGCCTGGTCGGAACTCAGGTAGACGACCATGTGGGCGATCTCCTCGGGCTCGATCAGCCGTTGCAGGAGGGACTGCGGCCGGTGCTCGCGCATGAACTCGCGTTGGGCCTCGTCCCAGGGCAGGTCCCGGTCGACGAGTTCGTAGACGAAGTCCTCCACCCCGCCCGTGTGGGTGGGTCCGGCGATGACCGAGTTGACCGTCACCCCGGTGCCCGCCGCCTCCTTCGCGAAGCCGCGGCCGACCGCGAGGAGTGCGGTCTTGGACATGCCGTAGTGGATCATCTCGGCCGGGATGACGATCGCCGAGTCGCTGGCGATGTTCAGGATCCGGCCTCGGCCGCGCTCCGTCATGCCCGGCAGGTACTGCCGGATCAGTCGTACGGCGGCCAGCACGTTCACCTCGAAGTAGCGCCGCCACTCGTCGTCGCTGATGTCTAGCGGGTCGGCGGAGCCGAAGATGCCGAGGTTGTTGACGAGGATGTCCACCTGCGGCAGCGCCTCCAGGGCCTGCCGCGCGCCCTCCTCGCTCGCCACGTCGGCGGCCACGGGCACGAAGGAGCCTCCGGGCACCTCCGTCGCCAGCCGGGCCACGGCTTCCCCGACCCGCTGCTCGTCGCGGCCGTTCACCCCGACCCGGGCGCCCGAGCGCGCGAGTCCGGCGGCGATCGCCGCGCCGATGCCCTGTGTCGAGCCCGTCACCAGGGCGGTGCGTCCCGCCAGGTCGATCCGCATCTGGAACCAGTCCCTTTGTCGCGTCTGTCCGTCCCGCGTGCCGGTACCCCTGCCGCCAGCCTGGTGGCAGGGCGGCCGGCCCGCCACTCCGGCCCTGCCCAGTGGGTACGGCCTCGGCTGCGTATGCCCACTCGGCGACGGGTGACGCCCAAGGTGCGGATCACAGCGCGAGGGGTGGGCTGTCAGCACAGCCCACCCCGTCCGTCACGCGGTCGTGTCGCCCTTACGGCGAGGTCACCGCCGGCTGCGGCCCCGCACCGACCACCCGCTTCCGATTCCGGCCACGTGCAGCGCGAGCACGGTGAGCCCCAGCAGCATCACGTTGGTCGAGGTGAAGGTGTCGTTGGTCGAGATGTCGGCTGCGTTGATCAGGAAAGCGATGAAGAACAGGACCGCAGAAATGATGGCCAGCATGATGTCCGCCCCTTCCGTTGATTGAGGTCGTCGCCCCACGTGGACTCCGAGTACCCCCAACTACCCCGAAAGCACGGGCATTTGCCTGCCGGTGTCTCAGCCGAAGGCCTTGACCGCCTGGTAGTAGGTCCAGGCCGTGCTGTTGCAGGCGGTCTTGGTCGCGCCGCTGTAGTTCACGCACACGCGCTTGAGGTCTTCGTACAAGGCGCTGTCGAGGCGGTTCTTGTTGGCGCTGAAGGCACCCGCGGCCTTGTAGTTGCGGTACCCGAAGTCGTGCCGGGCGCAGGACATGGCGAAGGGGAAGCCGAAGGGGTTGTCCGGCGAGGAGGAGCAGTAGTCCGTGGACCAGTCGAAGGCGTAGGCGGCCCAGGTGGTCCGGCCGGCGCGGGCGGTGGTCCACTGGGTGTAGCTCGACGCGCTGGTCTGGGTCCAGCTCGACAGGACCTGGGGCTTGTCGGCGGGGGCGGCTTCGGCGGCGGCCGCGGTGGCGACGACGGTGACGAGGGCCAGGGCGGAGGCGCCCAGTGCGGTGGCGAGTCTGCGGTGCATTCCACACCTCCATGAGACTGCGGCCCGTCCGTCGGACCGCAGGTTCATGTCAAGATGATCGGCACCTCAAAGGCCCTTTCACACCTCAAGTCCCCTTAATTGGCTATTAACTCTGGGACATTGCAGTCAAACGGACGTCGACGGCCGTGAGCGCCAGGGCCAGCGGCCCGGGCGTGAGGAAGGCCAGCGGCACCAGCATCCAGGCGCTCGCGACAGCCGCCGCCACCGCGAGCAGCACCAGGGCGCTGCCTCCTGTGTCGCGCACGGCGTCCCGGGCGGCCTCGCGCAGGGCGGCCCGCCAGTCGGTGAGCGACTCGGGCCGGGCGCAGGCCCGCAGGCCCACGACCAGGGCGCCCGAGGCGATGGCCGAGGCCACCACCGCGAACACCGGCGCCCCGGGCAGTCCGGCCCCGGCGAGGGCCAGGTCCGCGACCACCACCAGGGCGCCGATCAGGAAGACGCCGCCCGCCGCCAGGTCGCCGGCCCGCAGGCGGCGCCGTAGCACCTCCAAGTACCGCCCCGCGGTGGCGGGTTGGCCCGTCGCCCCGCCGCGCAGGACCGCGCACGCGGTCGACAGCGCGGCCGGGGCGGTCACCAGGGGCAGGCACAGCACCGCCGTGAGCAGGCCGACGCTCAGCATGTCGGCGAACAGGGTCATCCGCGGGCCGAAGACCTCGCCGGGCTCTCGTGTGCGCATGCCGCTCATCCCTTGAGTCCCGAACTGGCCATGCCCTCCACCAGGAAGCGCTGGAAGGCGAGGAAGAACAGCACGATCGGCAGAAGCGCGATCACCGACATGGCGAACATGGGGCCGAACGCCGACTGGCTGGAGGAGTCCACGAACGAGCTCAGGGCGAGCGTGAGTGTGAACTTGTCCGGGTCGAAGAGGTAGATGAGCTGGGTGAAGAAGTCGTTCCACGTCCAGATGAAGGTGAAGATCGCCGTGGTGATCAGTGCCGGCCTGGTGAGCGGCAGGACGATCAGGAAGAAGCTGCGGAAGGGTCCGCAGCCGTCGATCCGGGCGGCCTCCTCCAGTTCGCGGGGCAGGCCGCGCATGAACTGGACGATGAGGAAGACGAAGAAGGCCTCGGTGGCGAGGAACTTGGGCAGGATCAGCGGCCAGTAGGTGTTCACCAGGCCGAGCTGGTTGAAGATGATGTACTGCGGGATCAGGATCGCGTGGTGCGGCAGCATGATCGTGACGATCATGAACGCGAACAGCGGGCCACGGAAGCGGAAGCGCAGCCGGGCGAAGGCGTAGGCGGCGAGCGAGCAACTGATCACGTTGCCGATGACCGCGCCGCCCGCGATCAGCAGCGAGTTGGACAGCAGCCGCCAGATGGAGACGTCGTTCACGCCGTCCAGGGCGGTCTTGTAGTTGGACCACTCCAGGTGGCTGGGCAGCAGGTTGAGGCTGGTGATGACCTCGCTGGCGGGCTTGAGCGAGGTGGTGAGCAGCCAGACCAGCGGGTACAGCACCACCAGCAGGGCGACGAGACACCCCACGTGGAGCGCGATGCGCCCCCAGGCGACGGGCTTGCGGTCGGTGGCGGTGGAGATGGCGGTCATCGGTCCCCCTCGGACGCGTAGAAGACCCAGGAACGCGAGGATCGGAACAGCACCGCCGTGACGGCACCGATCACGAGGAGCAGCACCCAGGCCATCGCGGAGGCATAGCCCATGTGGGAGGCGACGAAGCCGCGGTCGTAGAGGTAGAGGGTGTAGACGAGGGTCGAGTCGGCGGGGCCGCCCTTGCCTCCGCTGACCGCGAAGGCGGGGGTGAACACCTGGAAGGCCTGGATGGTCTGGAGCACCAGGTTGAAGAAGAGCACCGGGGAGAGCATCGGCACGGTGATGGACAGGAACTGCCGCCACTTGCCCGCCCCGTCAACGGCCGCCGCCTCGTACAGCTCGGCGGGGATCTGCTGGAGCCCGGCCAGGAAGATGACCATCGGTGCGCCGAACTGCCACACCGTCAGCAGGGCCACGGCCAGCAGCGACCAGCCGGGCTTGTTGATCCAGCCGCCGTTGCCGAGCGCGTTGTCCACCGGGCCGCCGTCGTTGAAGACCTGCCGCCAGACGAGGGCGATGGACATGGAGGCGCCCAGCAGCGAGGGGGCGTAGAACGCGGACCGGTAGAAGGCCTTGCCGCCCTTCATGGACTTCAGGGCAAGGGCTACGACGAGGGCGAGCGCGAGTTGCAGGGGCACCGCGATGACGACGTACTCAAGCGTCGTCACGACCGAGCGCCAGTAGCGCGGGTCCTCGGTGAACATCTGCGTGTAGTTGCGCAGGCCGATCCAGTGGGGCGGATCGAAGAGGTTGTAGTCGGTGAAGGACAGGTACAGCGACACCGCCATCGGCACGACCGTGAGCAGGCACGCGCCGAGGACCCACGGGGACAGGAACACCCAGGCGGCGCCCTCTCGTTCGCGCTTGGGCCGGTGTTTGGGCGTGGTCGCGGCGCGCCCCGGGCGAGCGGTGGGCGCGGGAATCTCGGTGGTGGTCATGACCTCAGCTCCGCCTTGGCCTCGGTGATGTAGTTCTCGGCCGCCTTGCGGGGCGACAGGCGCTCGTACGACACCTGGTCGTAGTCGCGCTGGAACGTGGACTGCAGGGCGTTGTCGCCGGAGGGCGGCGCCTGGGGCGGGTCCTTGAGGGTGCCGTCGACGGAGGCCTGGTACTCGGAGATCGTCTTGTCGAAGTCCTTGAGCCGGCCCTCGGTCTCCTTGCGGATGGTCTCGTTGACCGGGATGCCGCGGGTGGCGCCGAGGATCTTCGCCGCGTCCCTGTCGTTGATCATGAAGTCGATGAGTTCGGCCGACTCCTTGGGGTGGCCGGTGTTGGCGGAGACGCCCATGAACATCGACGGCTTGAAGTACTGGCCGGGCGTGCCGTCCTCGCCGGACGGCATCGGCGCCAGCGCGATACCGGTAGGGATGAAGGAGACGTAACCGCTCGCCGGCGCGTCCCAGTTGTTGTCGGAGGTCGCCTTGCCGCGTGCGAGCGGGGTGTTCTCGACGAAGCCGGCGAGCTGGGTGGTCTGTTCGGCGGGCGAGACCGCGCCCTCCCGCCTCAACTGGTCGGTGAAGGTCCACCAGTTGGTGAGGTCGTCGGCGGTGAAGCCGAGTCCGTTGTCCTTCGTGTAGAGGGACTTGCCCTGGCCGCGCAGCCACACCTCGAAGCCGTCCTCGCTCCAGCCGGGGTCGGTCGCTCCGGGCTTGCCGGTCTTCTTCGCCAGCGCACGCATGTCGTCGGCCCAGTCGTCCCAGGTCCAGCCCTTCTGCGGGAGCGGTACGCCCGAGTCCTTCCAGGCCTTGGCGTCGTAGACGATGGTCTCGGTGCCGCGGCCCTGCGGGATCGCGTACTGCGTGCCGTCCACCTTGCCGGTCGCGAGCAGGCCCTGGTCGATCTCGGAGGTGTGCAGTACGGCCTTCTGCTTCCCGAGGTCGAGCAGGACCCCGCCGTTGGCGTACTGGTTGATCTGGCGGTAGTCGAGCTGCATCACATCGGGTGCGTCGCCGCCGGTGGCCTGCACGGCGAGTTTCTGCTTGTAGGCGTCGTAACCGGAGTACGACGTCTGCACCTGCACGTTCGGATGGCGTTTCTCGAACAGGGCGACGGCCTTGTCGGTCAGCGTCGCGCGGTCGGGGTTGCCCCACCAGGCGTAGCGCAGCACGACCTTGCCGCCACCGCCGACCGATTCCCCGGATCCCCCGCAAGCGGCCAGCATCGCGCAGAGCGCGAGTGCGGCGGCCGATGCGCAGAACCCCTTTGTCCTGTGTCCGGGCATACCGAGGTCACCTCATTTCTCTCTCGGACCAACCTTCATGGCCCCCGTGCCCCCGGTCAGGTCATGTGCCCTGGTACGGCAGCGTCGTCCCCGGCAGGTTGTACTCGTCGCGTCGGCCGCACATGCCGAAGCCGCCGAGCCGGGTGGGCGCGGTCTCGTACGCGGTCGCCCGGTCGAGATACGCCGGCTCGCCGTCCGCGAGCGCGTCCAGCTGGGCGCCGGTGCGTTCGGCGGTGGCCAGCGCGCCGGCCCGCCACAGCTCGCGCCAGGCGGGCACCTTGGCCCGCACCAGCGCGGCTGCGGCGCGCTGGAACTCGATGTAGGGGCGGTTGTCGCCGGCTTCGAGGGCCTCGCGCAGGGCGAGGTAGCCCTCGACGGCGAGGTCGCGGCGACGGCGGGCCGCCGCGGCCGTGTCCTCGCCGGTGCCCGGCGGGAGGGTGGCCGCGGCCGCGTAGCGCTCGGGGTCGGCGAGCACGTCGGGCGGGAAGGTGAAGACGGCGTCCCCGGCCTCCGGCAGTCCGCTGTTCTGCATCAGCACGGTGATCCGCAGATCGCCGCCCTGCACCATGCGGTGCACGGTGCCCGGTGTGAACCAGGCGACCGAGCCCGCCTCCAGGGGGATGTCCCGGTAGCCGTCGGGGCTGAGGGTCTGCACCGCGCCCCGGCCGCCGGTGACGACGTACGCCTCCGTGCAGACCAGGTGCAGATGCGGGCTGCCGCCGCACACGCCGTCGGCGGCCTCCCAGTCGTAGGCGCTCAGGTGGGACAGGCCGACGGCGCCGGGCAGCGGGTGCGGGAGGGTGGGCTTGGGCTCGTTCACCACGACAGGCCCTTCAGGTAGGTGTCGACGCCGTCGTGGTCCCAGGCGCCGTCGGCGACGACCACGCGGTAGCGGTACGCGAAGGACTCGCCCGGCGGCAGCTCGAACTCCTCGAAGAACGCCCAGGAGAACGCGGCCGTCGGGAACGGCTCGGAGCGCACGAACCAGTGCGACTCGTGGATCGCGGAGCCGTCCAGGTTCTCGGGCGCGTGCGCGAAGACGATCGTGGAGTGGCCGTCGACGTCGTCGTGCTCGGTGGTGTAGGCGAGCCAGGGTCCCTGGCTGCCCATCAGTTTCTCGGCGCCGCCGTCGGAGTCCGGGCCGAAGGCGGTGCCGCCGGTGAAGTCGCGCGGGCCGCGCCACTGCAGGCCGGTGTAGCCGGCCAGTTCACGGCCCTCGGTGGTCGGGGAGCCGAAGACCAGGGGCTCGTCACGGACGTTGGTGAGCCGGATCGACCAGTCGAAGGCCCAGACGCCCGCCTCCTCGTCGACCGAGTGAACGACCAACTCCCGTACTTCACGCGCCCATTCCGCGCCGCCGTTCTCCACCCAGGTGAGCTCCTCGGTGAAGGCCAGCCGGTCGTCCTCGACCGCGAACTCGGGGAAGCCGTCGTGCCGCATCGAGCCGACGCGCTCGGGCTGCGGGAGGTAACCCTCCCCGTGGACATAGCAGTTGCCGCCCCAGAAGTTCTGGCCGGAGAGGTGACTGGCCGTCATCTGGAAGCCCTTGTGCCAGCGGTGGTCCTTGGGCCGGTATCCGGTCACCGTGCGGCCGGAGAGGGTGCGCACCGGGTGGGCGTACGGCTTGCGGGCCTCGAAGGCCTCGGGGTCGGGTCGGTAGACGTAGCGGAGGATCTCCGTGCCGTTCGCGGCCGCGACGGCGATGTGGTCGCCGTGGACGTGGCTGACGCGGATGCTCATGCGCGCTCCTTGGGGGCCCAGTGGGGGTGGTCTCCGTGCATGGCCGGGTAGTAGGGGTCGCCCGGCGCGATCTCGCCCGCGTGCACGGGCTGTCCGGTGAACGCGGACTTGTAGAGGGCTGCGGCGAATTCGAGGGTGGCACGGGCGTCGGGGCCGCTGCCGGGCGGCCTGACACCGTTGTCGTACGCGTCGAGGAGGACGCCGAGCTGGGCGGTGTGCGAGCTGGGCGCGTCGGCGGCGGGGGTGCGCCAGGCGGCGGCGCGCTCGGAGGCCACGTGCGGGGCCGGGGTGTAGACCCAGTCCTCGTTGCGGTGTCCGTACAGGTGGGTGAGTTCGACGGTGGCGTCGGCGCAGTCGATGCGGATGCGGCTCACCTCGTCGGGTGACAGCACGCTGTTGACGACGGTGGCGAGGGCGCCGTTCTCGAAGCGCACGAGGGCGGTGGAGACGTCCTCGCTCTCCGTGTCGTGGACCAGCCGGGCCGCCATGGCCCGGATCTCCGTCCACGGGCCGAGCAGGTGCAGCAGCAGGTCGTACTGGTGGATGCCGTGGCCCATCGTCGGCCCGCCGCCCTCGCTGGCCCAGGTACCGCGCCAGGGCACGGTGTAGTAGGCCTCGTCGCGGTGCCAGGTGGTCTGGCAGTGCGCGACGCGCGGGGCGCCCAGTTCGCCGCTCGCGATCAGCTCGTGCGCGTGGACGGCGCCGGAGCCGTAGCGGTGCTGGAAGACCACGGAGGCGTATGCCCCCGACGCCTCCTCCGCCGCCGCGATCTCGTCGTATTCGGCGAGCGAGAGGGTCAGCGGCTTCTCGCACAGAACCCAGGCGCCCGTCTTGAGCGCGGCCACCGTCTGCTCCTTGTGCAGGGAGGGCGGGGTGCCGATGAGGACCAGGCCGGGGCGTACGGCGTCCAGCATCGCGCCCATCGAGGTGTACCCGGCGACCTCTGCGCCGGCGAGCTCCCGGAAGGCGTCGAGTCTGCCCTGGTCCACGTCGACGGCGGCGACCAGCTCCACTCGCTCGGCGTGGGCCCGGAGCGCGGGCAGGTGGCTGCCGCTGACGATGGAGCCGGTGCCGACCACGGCGACTTTGCGGCGGACGGAGCGTGCGGACATGCGGTACTCCTCTGACGGCCCGCGGACAGGGACGACTGACGTGCAGAAAGCGCTTGCGTCTGCGGGTGACCCTAGGACCCGACCTAATGTCCGGACAACCCCCGTGCAGGCACATTGAAAAATCCGGAGACCTTTGCTCACTTTGACTCGAGCAACGATATTTCACGTGTTCAGATCCACCGCACCAAAACCCGCGTCGGGTAAAGGAGTTGCATGGTCTAGTCCAAAGAAGTGCTTGGTCTAGGCCACTCCGTTGACGTGGTCATCTCACCCTCATCACCCTGGGACACCTCCCCCACTCCCCCACTGGAGGCACAGAGTGAGACGTCTTCGGGCATCCCTGGCCGCAGCCGCCGCGGTCACCACCGTCGCGGCCTCCACGACCGCTCTCGTCGCGGCCAACGCCTCGGGCGCGACGACCGCGCTGAGCAACCGCTGGTACGCCGCCGCCCCGTACCTGATGCCGCTCGACAACAACCCGCCGGACGCGTCGGCCATCATGGACGCCACCGGTCTCAAGGCCTTCCAGCTCGCCTTCGTCCTCGCCCCCAACGGCGGTGGCTGTTCGCCGACTTGGGGCGGTACGTCCGCGGTCTCCTCGGACACCGCCGTACAGTCGGTCGTCAACACGATCCGCGCCAAGGGCGGCGACGTGTCGGTCTCCATCGGCGGCTACGGGGGCACGAAGCTCGGCCAGGCCTGCTCGGACCCGGCCGCCACGGCGGCGGCGTACCAGCAGGTGATCACCAAGTACGGTCTGCACGCGATCGACTTCGACCTGGAGGAGCCGGAGTACGAGAACACGGCGGCCATCCACAACGAGATCGGCGCCGCCAAGATCCTCCAGCAGAACAACCCCGGGCTCTACGTCTCCGTCACCACGGCCGGCACGGCGGACGGCACGGGCTGGTTCGGCAAGCAGATGCTTCTGGAGGCGAAGTCGCAGGGGTTCACCCCGAACAACTTCTCCATCATGCCCTTCGACGGCGGCTTCAACGGCGCGGCCTCACAGACCAGCGCGCTCACCAACTTCAACTCGATCCTGCAGTCCACCTTCGGCTGGGACCAGGCGACCGCGTACGCCCATGAGGGCTTCTCGGGCATGAACGGGCGCAGCGACACCGGGGAGTACTTCACCCAGAACGACTTCCAGACCGTGCTGGACTTCGCCACCAGCCACAACATGGACCGGTTCACCTTCTGGTCGCTCAACCGGGACCGTCAGTGCGCCACGCCCGACAACGGCGGTGCCACGTCCGGCACTTGCTCCAGCGTGGCGCAGAGCGCCTGGGACTTCGCCAAGTACTCGGTGAAGTTCGCGGGAGTCACCCCGCCCACCTCTCCCCCGACGACGCCCCCGCCGTCCACCGGGTGCAAGACGGCGTGGAGTTCGGCCTCGGTCTATGTGCAGGGTGACGAGGCCTCCTACAACCACCACAACTGGAAGGCCAAGTGGTGGACCCAGAACGAGACACCCGGCGCCGCCGAGTGGGGTCCCTGGCAGGACGAGGGCTCCTGCTGACAGGCCGATGGGCCCCGGCGGTCGTCTCGCCGGGGCCCGCGGGTCGTGCGGTTCGTCAGCACTGCGGGATCTGGGACTTCCAGGTGGCGGGGCCGCCGGTGTCCAGGTACCAGTCGTTGACGTAGCCGTCGCCGATGCCGTTGTCGGCGTGCATCCAGTAGCGGTAGCCGTGGCCGTCCGCGTCCGGGTCGCCGGTGGTCCAGCAGTCCAGGCCGAGTTGGTCGCCGTTGTGGTAGCGGCTGAAGACCGGAGACTGCGAGGCGCTGTAGCGCGGGGCGGTGCGTACGACGAGTGCGGAGCCGGCGTCGATCCCGGTGACGTAGGCGCACTTGGCCCGGTCGCCGGAGATGCTGCACTCGTGGATCGCGGCGCCGGCCGGGCCGGCTCCGGTCAGCACGGTGGTGGCGGCGACGGCGAGCACGGCGCCCGCCGCGGCGAGGGCGCGGGGGCGGCGCGGCGACCGTACCGACCGCTGGGACTTGCTGTTCACAGGTGTTCGTTCCTTTCGCGGGCCGGCCGGTTCAGCACTGCGGGATCACGGGCTTCCAGGTGGCCGGGCCGCCGCTGTCCAGGTACCAGTCGTTGACGTAGCCGCTGGAGCTGCCGGTGGAGACGAGCATCCAGTAGCGGTAGCCGTGGCCGTCCGCGTCGGGGTCGCCGGTGGTCCAGCAGTTGAGCTCCAGCCACTGGCCGTTGCCCCAGCGGGCCACCGCGCCGGCGCTGTAGCGCGGGGCGGTGCGCATCACCAGGGACGAGCCCGCGTTGATGCCGATCACCTGGGCACAGCGTGCGGGGTCTCCCGCTCCGGAACCCGGGCAGGCGCGGGGCGCGGCCTGGGCGGGCGTGGCCGCCAGCAGCCCGGCACCGGCCAGCAGGACGGCCGTACCGGCCGCGGCCCCCAGCCGGGAAGTGAGCAGTCGTGAGGTGGACATCGGCCCCTCCGTTCGATCTTCGCCGGTGTCCCACCCTGGCAGCGAACAGGGAGCACCACATCCTGTGAACTGTCAGGGTGGGGCGGGGAACCGCAGAGTCGCTCAGGCCGTCCTGACGTCCGGGCGGTAGATGTCGAGCCACTGGGCGAGGTCGAGCGTGCGCTCCAGACCCCGCCGCTCGGGCTGGGTGTTCACGGGCGCGTCGCGGTGGGCGACGCGGTGCAGGCGGTCGCGGTCCACGACATCGAAGACCGGGTGGGCGGGTTGCGCGAGTAGGTCCTTGGCCTGGTCCTGGAGCGCGGCCGCGTACTTGGGGTCCTGCGTGGAGGGATACGGGCTCTTGACCCTGTCGTACACGGACTGCGGGAGCACGTCGGCGGTCGCCTCCCTGAGCAGGCTCTTCTCCCTGCCGTCGAAGGACTTCAGCGCCCAGGGCGCGTTGTAGACGTACTCGACGAGCCGGTGGTCGCAGAACGGGACCCGCACTTCGAGGCCGACGGCCATGCTCGCGCGGTCCTTGCGGTCGAGCAGGACGCGGACGAAGCGGGTGAGGTGGAGATGGCTGATCCGTCGCATCCGGTACTCGAAGTCGCTCTCGCCGTCGAGGCGTTGGATGCCCTGGACGGCCGTGCGGTAGCCGTCGGCGACGTATCCGTTCAGGTCGAGTGCGGCCAGGAGGTCGGGTCGCAGCACCTCGGCGTCCTCGCCGAAGTGGCGGCCGAAGCGCACGAGCCAGGGGAAGGTGGTGCCGCGCCGGGCCTCCTCGTCGAAGAACTGCAGGTAGCCGCCGAAGACCTCGTCGGCGGACTCGCCGGACAGGGCGACGGTCGACTGGTCGCGGATGGCCCGGAACAGCAGGTACAGCGAGGCGTCCATGTCGCCCATACCGGCGGGCAGATCGCGGGCCCGGATCACCTTCGCGCGGACGTCGGGGTCGGCGAGCGCCTGTGCGTCCAGCACGATGTCCTGGTGTTCGGTGTGCGCGGTGCGTGCCACGTCGTGGACGAACGGGGTGTCGGGGGTGCCGCGGAGTTCGTCGGCGACGAAGGCGTCCGCCTGGCCCACGAAGTCGACGGCGAAGCTGCGCACCTTCTCGCCCCGCTCACCGAGTTGGCGGGCGGCGATCGCGGTCATGGCGGAGGAGTCGAGGCCGCCGGAGAGCAGAGTGCAGCGGGGCACGTCGGCGACGAGTTGGCGGCGGACGATGTCGTCGAGCAGGGAGCGGACCGTGGCGACGGTGGTGTCGCGGTCGTCGGAGTGCGGCCGGGTCTCCAACTCCCAGTAGACACGGTGGCTCAGGCCCGAGCGGTCGACGGTGACGACGGTGCCGGGTTCGACCTCCGCCATGCCGTCCCAGACAGCGTGCCCCGGCGTCTTGATCATGGTGAACAGCTCGCGCAGCCCGTCCAGGGTGACGCGCGCGGGGGCCAGGGGGTTGGCGAGGATCGCCTTGGGTTCGGACCCGAACAGGACGCCGTCGGGCGTCGGGTAGTAGTAGAAGGGCTTGATGCCCATGCGGTCCCGGATCATCACCAGCTTGTCCTGCCGGCCGTCCCAGACGGCGAACGCGTACATGCCGTTGAGCCGCTCCGCGATCCGGTCGCCCCATTCGAGGTAGCCGCGCAGCACCACCTCGGTGTCGGAGTCGGTGGTGAACCGGTGGCCCCGGCCGATGAGTTCACGGCGCAGTTCGGTGAAGTTGTACGTCTCTCCCGAGTAGACGAGTGCCACGGTCCCGTGCGGGGTGTCGGCGCTCATCGGCTGCCGTCCGCCGGGCAGGTCGATGATCGCGAGCCTGCGGTGCCCGAGCGCCGCCGGCCCCTGCACCCAGGCGCCGCGGTCGTCGGGGCCGCGGCAGGCCATCGTCTCGGTCATTGCATCCAATGTGGCGGCCTCGTAGCGCAGGTCGCGGTCGAAGGAGATCCAGCCGGTGATGCCGCACATACGTTGCCTCCCGCTCCGAGTCCGCCCGGGGCGCCGCTCTGACCTGCGACGGCCTGCAACTACGTGCAGGCGATCACGCCCCATGAGCAAACAAGATGTATTCACCATCCATATGCGAGGGTGCGCCGCACTCCCCGGGTCGGTCAACACGGCCGTAACACGGGCGGGCCGTCCTACCCGGCGTTTTCAGCCTCACTTTGCATGCGCGAAACCCGTGAAGCCCCGCACCACCGGGTCGACCTCATCGGAAATCGGCCACAGGCAAAGACTTCCCCACCTCTGAGCCGGTGGGGCTACGCCGGCGGTTGCGGCGCCGGTGAGGCGTGGGCGTTCACCGTCCCGGAGGCGTGCGGCCCAGGAGTTCCCACGTGATCGCGCCGGGTCCGCGCAGCATCGCGCGCGCCGCGGCCTCGTCGTAGCCGGCGTCACCGAGCTGCGAGCGGGCGGTCGCCTCGTACCGGTCCCGTACCGGACCAAGCTCCGGTGTGCCGCGCTGCGGATGGCCGACCGCGTTCCAGTACCGCTCGGCGGCCGTGTGTGCGGCGACGGCACGCTCGGCCGCGCCCTGGGCGGCGAGGGCGGACGCGAGCAGGTCGAGACCGAGGGCCAGTCCGAAACTGTCCCCGATCCGCAGCTTGCCCTCCAGCATGGAGATGGCGTGGGCGGTGGCGCTGTCGGCGCGGTCCTCGAACAACGCGATCAGGGCGAGCTGGTAGTCGGCGTAGGAACGGGTCCACCACTCCCCTCGTTCCATGGACTCCCGGCGCAGTTCCTCGGCGCCCTCACGCGCACGGTCGAGGAGTCCGCGCGCGGTGTGCGCGAACACGCGCGCCAGGCGGCACATTGCCCGGGGCGCCGCGAGAGCAGGCCATCCGCCGGTCTGCGTGCGGGCCGGCGATCCGCCGACCTGCGCGAGGGCCGTGTCCACGACGTGCTCGGCGGCGAGTGGACGGCCGCCGAGCAGGTGGGTCAGCGCGAGCAGGTAGGCCGCCCGCAGCACCGCGTCGGTGTCACCGGTCTGCTCCGCCTGGTGGCGGCAGGCGCGGGCCAGATCGCGTCCGGCCTCGTGCTCGCCGCGCAGGACTCTGACGACCCCCAGCGCCCACAGCGCCCTGTTGCGGGCCGGGCCGGGAGCGGAGGACAACCGCAGCGCCTCTTCGAGATACCGGTCGGCTTCAGGCAGATGACCGCAGCAGCTCCAGAAGAAGCCGAGGTGGCCGGCCATCTCCACGGCCGCTTCGGGGTCCGTGGCCAGCAGGTGGTCCAGAGCGGAGCAGAGATCGACGTGGGAGGCGCTGATCCACCGGTACCAGTGGACCTGGTCGGCTCCGAACCAGGCCTGGTCGGCCCGCCGCGCCGTCCGCGCGTGATGGAGGGCATGCCGGTCGTCGATCCGGTCGGACTCCGCCAGGGCATCGAGCCACATCCGGCCGTACTCACGGACGGTGTCCAGCATGCGATAGCACTCCCGGGACCGCGTGAGCACGGATTTGCGCACCAGCCCGGCCAGCGCCGCCTCCACGTCCTCCGGCGCGAGCGGGCCGCCCGTGCACACCTCGCGTACGGCGTCGGCGCCCATCGGCCCTCGGAACGCCGACACCCGCGCCCACAGCAGGCGTTCGGCGGGAGCGCACAGCTCGTGGCTCCAGCCGATGGTCGTCCGCAGCGCCTGATGCCGGCGGGGTCCGCCACGAGGTCGGGGCGTCTGGAGGTCGAGCAACTGGGCGAGTTCGCGGTCCACTTGGTGGATGTCACGCTCGGCCAGTTGACCCGAGGCCAGTTCGATCGCCAGCGGGACGCCTTCGAGACGCGCGCACAGCCGGGTCGCCGCCATCATGTCCGCCGTACCCGTCAGTGGTCGGCCCGCGTCGTCGGCCAGCCGTTCCAGCAAGCTCAGCGCATCGGACCCGAAGGGCAACGGACCCAGCGCGACGCACCGTTCACCGGGCACGCCGAGCGGCTCCCTGCTGGTGACCAGCACGCTCACCTTCGGGCATTCCCGCAGCAGTTGAGACACGAGGGACCGGCACCCGTCCAGGAGGTGCTCGCACGAGTCCAGGACGAGAAGCGGATCCTCGTCCGCCAGCCACCCGCCCAGGGCGTCGAGGGGGACGGCCGGGGTGTGGTCGGCGAAACCGAGCGCGTCGGCCACCGCGGCCACCAGCAGCCGGTCGTCGGGGAGTTGCCACAGATCGGCCCACGCCACCTCACGGCCCGTCGCCTCACGGAACCCGTGCGCGGCGTGCAGAGACAGCCTGCTCTTCCCGACACCTCCGGCCCCGGTCAGGGAGATCAAGCGGTGCTCACGGAGGGCATCGGTGAGAGCGGGCAACTCGCGCTCGCGGCCGACGAATCCGGGAAGAACGGGCGGTAGGTGGTACGACACGGACACAGTGTCCCGCGCCTCGGCGCCAGGCGTGCACCGATTCGACTCACGGTGACTTGCCAGGGTTCATCGCGCGACAGCCGGGCCAACCGCCCCACGCCCTCCGGCCAACGGAACCGTACCCCTTTTCGATTCACCCTCTGTCCTCCCCCCGCCACTGGCCGTACACTGTCAAGTCAGGGAAATTCAGGCGTGATTGACTGGGGGAGCCGTCATGTCCTGGGACCATGAGGCACGTCCGGATGTTGTCGTTCCACCTATGCCGACCGCCCCACCACCCGCTCCGGCGGACCCGTGGCGGGCCTTCGCGGTGGCCTTCCTCAACCTCAGCGGACTCGGACTCGGGTATGCCCTCGTCCGCCGCTGGGGGTTGATGATCGCGTGCCTGGCCGCGACGGGAATCCTGCTCGTCGTGGCGCTGCCCGCGGATCCGAACGGGGTCCCCGGCCCCTTGGTCGTGCTCTACCTGATCCTCCTGGTGGCGGCAGCCGCGCACGGTGCGTGGCTGGGGCTGCGGACGCGGCTTGCGTGGCCGCCGAATCCTCTGGTCGCGGCCGGGCTCGGCATCGTGCTGCTGGCCGTCCCGGCCGGTGGCGTCGTGTTGTACGACGGGGCGCGTGACGAGGCCACCGAGCAGATGCTCCTCGACCGGCTGGAGCAGGCGAACGAGCTGGTCACATCGGGCGGCACGCGACCCTTCGAACTGGCGCAGACGGAATACCGCCAGGCGCTGACCATCTACCACGGGCTGACCGCGGACCACCCGGCGTCACGAGCCGCCGCGCGAGTGCCGGACCGTCTCAAGACCTACTACTCCACTGTCGCCGCCCCCTACTCGGAGCAGAACTACTGCGGGGCCGTACCGCCGTTGAAGTACCTCCGTACCGTCCCCCGCACGATGGACAAGAAGGCACTCGGGTCCCTGTCCACCTGGCCCGACGACCGGCTGGCCACCTCGCTCTACGAGTGTGCGGCAACGTCGATGAGCGGCCGCACCGCGGACTGGCCCACGCAGTTCGGCGAGTTGCTGTCGACGTTCCCGAACTCCGAGCAGGCCAAGAAGGTCGAGCCCGCGATCGCCGCCGAGGTCGGCAAGGCGGTCAAGTCCGTACGCGGCAACGATCCCTGCGCTGCCGTCGAGCGACTGGACTCCCTGTCCACGCAGATTCGTGGCGTGTCCGGGGAGCAGGCCGGGCTGACCGACGCTCTCGACAAGGACGCCGACCGGGCCGACCGGAGCGCGACGTCGGGCACCTACAACTGCGGTGTGGACCAGTACAAGGACGGCAGTTTCAGCGAGGCCATCACCTCCATGAACAAGTTCATCAAGGACAACCCCGGCAGCGCGAACCGGAGTCGCGCCCGGAAGATCGCCATCGCCGCGGAGGTCGCCGAGACGGTGCCCGCGGCCGGCAAGCGCCTGCCGACCACGAGATCGGGCGGAAGCATCACCGTCACGGTCAAGAACGACAGCCCCGACGACATCACCGTCATGTACACCGGACCGGTGACCGGAAGCTTCAGCCTCAAGGCCTGTGGCAGTTGCTCCACCTACTCCTCGCTGCTCACCTCTCTCGGGTCCAACTCGGAACCGTGCAGCGACAGCGGCAAGAACTACCCGCAGAAGACCATCCGACTGCCCGCCGGCACCACCTACTTCGTCCACAAGTCCCAGACCGGACTAGGCAAGTCCCCGGCCTCGGACACCGCCAAGCTGACGCCGGGCTACATCTACACCGAGTGCGCCTACACGACGAGCCTCGGCTACTGACGCTGCTGAGCAGAGCGGCGGTGTCATGCCAGCGGTACGCCGGTCGGTGAGTCGCCGCCTTCGTGCGCCCGTCGCATCCCGGGAACACCGTCGAGCCCACCGACCACGGTGACGGGGCCGCCGGAAGCCGGGATCAGTACGAGGATCTCGTCCTCGGCGCTCCACACACGCCGGTCGGTCTTGCGCGGGCTGAGCCGGAATCCGTCGTCGCGGCGCGCGGTGTCCGGGCCGTGGGCGCGGTGGCCGATCACGCACTCGCCGCGCTCCAGTGCCGCGGCGACGACCGTGGCGAAGGTCGCCTCGCGGCCGGGCAGCACATAGTCGCCGGCCGGGCGCAGCGCGAGCCCACCACCACGGGCGGCGAAGACTTCCTCGAACACCGGAGCCAGCGCGGGGTTGTGGGAGATCTGCGCCATCAGCAGACCGGTGAGCTCGCCCCGGACGACCACGTCGGCTGCCGGGCCCAAGGGGGCGAGGGGACGGCTGCGGTGGTCGCGCAGTTCCGCCACCACCGGCAGCGCCCGGCCCTCCTCATCCTCCAGTGACCGCAGCATCAGGAGGGTCAACAGGGCCCGGTCGTCAGGCCGTTCGGGGCCCGCGTCCGCGTCAGGCCCCGACACGACGATGCTGTCGTAGCCGAACAGGTCGAGGCCGCGCAGTGCTTCTGCGTGGAGCGGGTCGGCGACGTGGAAGACGACATCGAGTCGCGCGGGGTGCACGGGCTCCTCCTCCGATGGCGCGTCGTCCGGGCCGACGACCACGTCGAGGACGGATCCTGGCTCGACGGTCCGGCGCAGGGTGTCGACGACCAGGGGCGTACGGCGGTTCCAGCCGAGCAGCAGCGTGCGCGAGGGTCTGACGTGGCGCGGGCCGGGCGCGGCGAAGACGGTGGGATCGACGTGCTCTCGGCAGTCGGTGGACGGGAGGTCGGTGTCGTCGTGCGCGACGACGACCAGTCGGTCCGTGGGTGCGAGGACGGTGTCCGCCGGCGGGGCGAGCAGAGGGCGGCCGTCGGCCCGTAACAGCCCCACCACGCAGCACGCCTCGAAGCGCAGTGCGGCCTCCTTGAAGGACAGTCCCGCCAGGTCAGGGACGTCAAGTACGTGGAACTCGGCTCCGTCGAAGTCGAGGAGGTCACGCAGGGCCGCCGGCAGCCCAGGGCGCCGGGAGGCCTGCACCAGCAGGCGTGCCGTGGTCAGGTCGGACTCCAGGACCGTGCCGCGCGGCCCGGCCGCCAGTCGCGCGGCCGACAGATAGCGCGGGTCCCGCACGGCGGCCACCACGGGCGGTGGCTCCTGCCCGGCGGGCACCGCGCGTAGCGCGAGCAGGACGCGTACGACCTGGAGGTCCGCGTCGGCGTCCTCCGTCGGCAGCACCAGCACCGAGCCGGCCGACGCCGGGGCCACCAGCGCGAGGGCCTGGGGATCCGTCGGCGAGCCGGTACGGCACACCAGGCGGGTTCGGCCGCGGACGCCCAGTGAGGCTCTCAGCCTCGACTCCATCTCCGCGGTGTCGCGGTCGGCGAGCACGGCGACCACTCCCCTGCCCCGGCCGACCCGCGCCGCGATCAACTCACCGACCACCGTGAAGACTTGGTCCGACCAGCCGAGTACGACCGCGTGCTCCCGCTCCAGCACCGTCGACCGCCCTCGCCGCAGCTCGGTCAGCCGGTCGCCGAGCCCGGTGGTGATCACGCCCACCAGGGTCGACACGCACAGCAGGGCGATCAGTCCGAGGAGCGCCGACAGCAGCATGCGCAGCGGCGCGCCGGTCACCCCGCCCAGACGCAGGGTCTCCGCGCTGGTGCGCCATACGTCCGTGAGCCGCCCCGACAGCGACCGCGGGGCCTTCGGGTCCGTCCACACCAGCAGCGCGCTGACGGGTACGACCACCGCGAGACAGCACGCGCTCAGCCAGCCCAGCAGCGCACCGGTGCTGCGGGCCAGCGTGCTGTCGAAGAGGTAGCGTGCCCGGTCCCCTAACTCCGTCGGCCACTGCCGCCTCGCCACATCCGCCCCCTGCTGTCCGCCACACCGTTCCTGAGGTCGAAGGGTGCTGGTCCTTCGTCCGCGACACGCCGTGGCATCAGGGGCATTCACACTTTCGAGCAGTGTCGGTTCGCGCTGGGCGGAAGGCGTTTACGAAGCGCGCAGAGCGGCTCCGGGACGGAAGGCGGCCGAGCGGGCCGTCGCGGGAACGACGGTCCGCTCGGCCGCACGCCTCCGGCGGTGGCTCAGGCGTCGCCGCCGCGCAGTTCCGCCAGCGTGGCCGTGGTCAGGTTGCGGGGTGTGGTGTCCGGGTCGACGAGGACCACCGTGCAGGTGGCGCTGTGGGTGAGGGCGGTGGTGATGCTGCCGTCGCCGAACTGGGCGGCCGGGCCGCGCGGCGAACGTCCGATGGCCACGGCACGGGCGCCGACGTCGGCGGCGTGCTGAGCCAGTGCCCGGCCGGCCGCGGCATGGTCGCCGACGCTGGTCAGGATCTGTCCCGTGGCGGTGACGCCCTGGGCGGCGAGGCGGTCGAGGTGCGCGGTGACGGCGGCGCGGGCCTGGTCGTGGGTCTCGGTGTCGACGGCCTGTTCCTCGACCACCGCGGTCTGTTGGACGTGGACGATCTCCAGCGGGCTGCTCGTGTCGCGGGCGAGCCGGGCCGCGGCGTCGACGACCGCGGCGGCCTTGGCGTCGGAGCCGACGGCGACGATGACGAGCGGGACATCGGTCGTGGCCTGAGCACCGACCGGGGTGAGCGACGGCGCGACGGGCCCGCTGTCACCCGTGTGCGTCTCGGCCGCGCGCAACAGGCTGTGGCCGCTGGCGAGGACGGGAATGGCGAGCAGGAAGGTGCCGGCGCCGACGTAGAAGGGCACGCTCAGGTCGGTGGCGTCGGCCAACTTGCCTGCCACGTACGGCGCGAGACCGCCGCCGATGAAGCGCAGGAAGCCGTAGGCGGAGGAGGCGACGGGGCGCTCGACGGGCGAGACGAGCATGACGGCCTGTGTGGTCAGGGTGTTGTTGACGCCGATGAACGCGCCGCTGACGATGACGGCCACGATCACCACCGTCGGCGTGGCGACACCGGCGGCGATGACCGCCATCACGATGCTCAGGCCGACGAGATTGGCGTACAGCACCGGGGCCGTGCCGAAGCGCGCCTGCAGGCGCGGGGCGAAGAACACGCTGAAGGCGGCGACCAGCAGGCCCCAGCCGGTGAAGACCAGGCCGAGCTGGTGGGCGCTCAACTCCATGGGATACGGGGCGTATCCGAGCATGGAGAAGAAGCCCCAGTTGTACAGCAGGGCCATGATGCCCATGGTCAGCAGGCCTCGGTGGCGCAGGGCCTTCAGTGGGGCCAGGGCCGAGGTGGGGTGCTCCGGCTTGGGCAGGGAGGGGACGAAGGCGAGGGTCGCGACCAGGGCGATCGCCATGAGGACCGCTACGCCGAAGAAGGGGCCCCGCCAGCTGATGCCGCCCAACTCGCCGCCGAGCAGCGGGCCGACGGCGATGCCGAGGCCCAGCGCGGTCTCGTAGAGGATGATCGCGCCGCCGAAGCCGCCGCTGGCCGAGGCGACGATGACGGCGAGGGAGGTCGCGATGAAGAGCGCGTTGCCCAGACCCCAGCCGGCCCGGAAGCCGACGATTTCGTTGATGGAGCCGCTGGTCCCGGCGAGCGCGGCGAAGACGACGATGACGGCCAGGCCTATGACCAGGGTGAGCTTGGCGCCGATCCGGCTGGAGACCCAGCCCACGAGCAGCATCGCGACCGCCGTCACGATCAGGTAGCTGCTGAACAGCAGCGAGACCTGGCTCGGTGTCGCGTGCAGGCTGTCGGCCAGGGCGGGCAGGATCGGATCCACCAGGCCGATGCCCATGAACGAAATCACACAGGCGAACGCGACGGCCCAGACGGCCTTCGGCTGCCGGAAGGGGCTGGCAGCCTTTCCTTGCGGTGCACTCATGTGCGGTTCTCTCCAGCGTCTCGGGACGGTTCAGGGGTGCGTACGAACTGGGGTGTGGGGGTCAGGAGTTGGCCTGGCCCTCCTGGATGGCGCGGGCCAGCGCGGGCAGGGCGACCTCCACCGCGCGCCGTTCCGCCTCGGTCAGTTCCTCGATGAGCGCTTCCAGCGCGTTCGCGCGCTCGGCGCGCCGCTGCCGGAACATCTCCTCGCCGGCGTCGGTGATCTCCACCAGCACGCCTCGGCCGTCACTCGCGTCGGCTACACGGCGGACCAGACCGGCGCGTTCCAAGCGGGTCACGAGTTGCGTCATGTTCGGCTGGGTCGCGCGCTCGGCGCGGGCCAGATCGGTGAGCCGGTGCGGGCCCTCCCGGCCGAGTCGGCCGAGTGTCGCGGAGGCCGCGGTGCTCAGGCCGCCGGCGGTGGCACTGTGGCGGACATAGCGGACCATCTCCTCCAGGGCGACGATCAGGCCTTCGTCCGGTGCGGCCACTTCCATAACCCGCTTATGCATAACCACATTATGCATCTACGTGTAGTGAGAATCAATGTCTGCGTCGGCCTTGCGCACCGAGCGGGCCGCACACGAGCCCTACATGTCGAGGACGACGTCGGTGCCGGGCCGGGCGCAGCAGATGAGGACCTGGCCGTCGGCGGGGAGTTCCAGCGGAGTCGGCGCGTAGGTGATCTCGCCCGACAGCAGGGGCGTGACGCAGGTGTGGCAGACGCCGGTACGGCAGCTCCAGCGGGCGGGGACGTCGCAGGCGTCGGCGAGTTCGAGCACGCTGCGCCCGTCCTCGGGGAACGGGACGGCGAGGCCGCTGCGCGCGAAGGTCACCAGCGGGCCGGTGCCGGACGGGCCCGGGGGCTGGTGGGGAGGCCTGGCGGCCTGCGCGACGAGGCCGGGGTCGAGGGAGGGCAGGGCGCCGAAGAGTTCGGTGTGGACGCGGGCCGGGTCGAGGCCTGCCTCGGTCAGGGCGTGCCGCATGTCCGTCATGAAGGCGGCGGGTCCACAGACGTAGGCGGTCGCGTCGGCCGGGACGGACAGCGCGATCAGCGCGTCCTTCGTGAGGCGACCCGCGTGCGTCTTGTACGGGCCGGTGTCGGCGTGCCCCTCGCCCGCGCTGTAGAACACATGCCCATGAGCGTGTGGCAGCCCGGTGAGCAGCGCATGCGCCTCCGCGGCCAGCGGATGTTCTCCGGGACCACGCGCGCCGTGCAACCACCAGATCTCCCGGTCGCGGTCCCCGGCGGCGAGTTCGTGCAGCATCGCCAGCACCGGTGTGAGGCCGATGCCTGCGGAGACCAGGAGCACCGGGCCGGTGTCCTCGGTGAGCACGAAGTCGCCCCGGGGCGCGGCGACTTCGAGGGTCGCGCCTGGCTTCAGCCGGGTGGTGAGGTAGCCGCTCGCGGTGCCGTGCGGTTCGTGTTTGACGCTGATCCGGTAGCGGCCGGAATCAGGGGTCGAGGACAGCGAGTAGTTGCGGACCGGGACGGGGTCCGCCGCTTCGGGCAGACGCAGGGTGAGGTACTGGCCCGCGTCTGCGGCGGGGAGGGCGGAGCCGTCGGCGGCGGCCAGGAGGATCGAGGAGACCGTCGCGCTCTCGGCGATCACGTCGGCCACGAGCAGCGGCCGGAATCCGGTCCAGGCCGGACCCGTGGCCGCCGCCGTTCCCGTCGCCGTGCCCGAGGCGCTCGCGAGCAGTTCGCGGAACGAGCCCTGCCAGCCGGGGCTCAGGGCGGGGATGTCCAGGGCGAGCCGGAGCTGCTCGGGGTCCCGGTCCGGGAGGTAGAGCAGCGCGTCGGTGTCGGCCACGCTCAGCGCGCCCGGCCCGATCCTGGTCCGGACGATCTCGTCGCCGGCCTCGATGGTGCCCTCGCGCAGGATCCGCATGTAGAAGCCGGGGCGGTGGTGGCCGACCAGGAGGGCGGGCAGTTCGGGCGTGCCGAGGCGCAGGCCGACGCGGTAGCAGGTGACCCGTGGCTGGGTGACCTCGAACTCGGCCTCGCCGATGCGGTAGCGGTCGCCGATGCAGACCTCGTCGTCGGACAGGCCGTCGACGGTGAGGTTCTCGCCGAAGTTGCCGTACTCGAGGTCGTCGCGTCCGAAGTGGCGCTGCCAGTGTTCGTAGGACTGGATCTGGTAAACCAGCACGGCCCGTTGCTCGCCGCCGTGACCGGCGGTGTCCCCCTGGCCGTCGCCGTCGATGTTGAGGCGGCGGACCATCGCCGGGCCGTGCACCGGGTACTTCCACACGCCGGTGTGAACGGTCCGGCCCTGCCAGGCCACGTCCTTCGGCATACCGACGTTCACCGACAACAGGGACGGCATCGCCCACTCCTTCGTGCGCTGACGGCCGGTCCGGCGGCGCCTGTCAGGGCTGCCTGTCAGGGCTCTCGGACGGTGGTCGTCTCGTCGAGGTCGAGGTTGCGGTCGACGCCGTGCGGGACGACGTTCTGGCCGGGTTCCAACCGTAGTCGGACGCCGTCCAGGCGCACCTCGACCTCGTCGGGTTCGAACGACACCATTCCGCAGACGCGCCGCACCTCGGCCCAGGCGTCCTCGTACGCCCAGGCCGCGCGCCGGGCGCCGTGTACGGGCAGAACGTCTGCCCCTCGACCGGTGTCAGCGTGGATTCGTCCACGTCGGCGCGCGGGACGTACCAGCGGGGCGCGAAGCCGGATTCGTACAGGACCAGGGGGACGATGGTGTCGGCGACGACGCTGTCGCCGCTGCGGACGACGAGGTGGCGGCCGGTGCGGCGGATGTCGATGCGATGGTAGCCGTCGGCGGCGTGGCCGACGATCCGCTCGTCCTCCTCGTAGAAGGCGTCCATCGCGCGCCAGGCGAAGGCGACGCGGCCTTCCAACTCCCGTGCGTGGGCGGGTAGTTCGGTGTGCCGCCAGGCCGCGCGTTGCGTGCTCCGCGTACCGGCGTGGACGGTGTACCAGGACGTCGGCCCGAGGTCACGGTGGCGGGTGGTGTGCTCGCCCGGGTGCAAGGCGTCGGCAGTGATGTCCGCGAGCGGGAAGTACGCCACCGGATAGCGGCCGGGCTCGTGCAGCAGGACGACGTCCTCGCTGTCGGCGATCCACTCGTCGCCGAACAGGACCCGCATGCGGCGGCGCAGCGGTTCGGCGAACAGCATTCTGGCGGGCAGCGGGGCGGGAACCAGGAACCGGCCGACCGCGCCGGGGGCGAGTGGTCCTTGCTGCCAGGAGAGGCCCATCGTCTCGTTCCCTTCGACGCGGTGTCGCTCGGTCCGGGGTGGGCTAGGTGAGCGGTTCGCCGCCGTCGATGCGCAGGGTGACGCCGGTCAGGAAGGTGCTGGTCATGGCGTAGAGGACGGCGCTCGCGATGTCGTCGGCGGTGCCGATGCGGCGGGCCGGGTTGCGGGCGGCGATGTCGGCGAAGTAGTCCGCCTTGCCCGCTTCGCCGAGGGCGTCCCAGGCGCCGGTGTCGATGACTCCCGGGGAGATGGCGTTGACCCGGATCGGGGCCAGTTCGAGGGCGAGGGAGCGGGCCAGGACGTCGGCGGCTCCGTTGGTGATGGCCACGGCCAGCGTGCCGACCGCGATCTTCGCCGCGGCGACGCCGGAGAAGAGGGTGAAGGACCCGGACTCGCGGATCCGGGGAGCGAGGTGCTTGGCCAGCATCAGCGGGCCGATCACCTTGGTGTCGAAGGAGCGCCTGACCGCGTCCCGGTCCAGGTCGGCGAGCCGGCCGCGGGCGCGTGCCGAGGCGGTGGACACCACATGGTCGACCGTCCCGAGCCGTTCGCCGAGGGCGGCGATGGAGGTCTCGTCGGTGAGGTCGACCGTCTCGGTGTCGATGTCGGGTTCGCCGGCGTAGGCCTTGTCGAGTGCCTGCTGGTCGCGGCCCGCGGCGATGACGCGGGCTCCGGCGTCCCGGGCGGCGATCACCACGGCGCGGGCGATGCCGCCGCCCCGCCCGATGACGAGCACGGTCTCGCCGTGCAGCGGCCCCGTCATGACAGGGACTTGTTCAGGAAGCCGCGGATGAGGTCGGCGGTGGGGTCGAGGTGGCTTTCGAGCAGGAAGTGGCCGCCGTCGAGGAGGTGGATCTCGGCGTGGGGCGCGTCGTCGGCGAAGGCCAGCGCGCCGGCCGGGAGGAAGATCTCGTCGTTGCGGCCCCACACCGCGAGCACCGGGACCTCGCTCTCGCGCAGATAGGCGTGGAGCTTCGGGTAGAGCGGGAGGTTGTTCGCGTAGTCGGCGAACAGCTTCAGCTGCACCAGGTCGTTCCCGGGCCGGGACACCATGGCGAGGTCGTGGTGCCAGGTGTCGGGGCTGACCAGGCTCTCGTCCGGCACGCCGTTCAGGTACTGCCACTGGATGGCCTCCAGGGTCAGCGCCGCGCGCACCCCGGGCTCGGTCTGCGGGCCCTGCTCCTGCCAGTACGCCCGCACCGGCTTCCAGAACTCCTCCGCGAACCCCGCCTCGTAGCCGTTTCCGTTCTGGCTGATGATCGCCGTGACCGCGGCCGGGTCCGCCAGGGCGAGCCGCCAGCCCACGGGGGCGCCGTAGTCCTGCACGTAGATCGCGTAGCGGCTGATACCGAGTTGAGCCAGCAGATCCGAGGTCAGGTCGGCCAAGGCGTCGAAGGTGTAGTCGAAGTCGTCCACGGACGGCGCGTCGGACAGGCCGAAGCCGAGGTGGTCCGGGGCGATGACGTGATAGCGGTCGGCCAGCAGCGGGATCAGATCCCGGAACATGAACGAGCTGGTGGGGAAGCCGTGCAGCAGCACGACGGCCGGCGCGTCCTTCGGTCCCGCTTCCCGGTAGAACAGCCGCTGCCCACGGACGGTCGCGTAACGGTGATGAATGGTCGCCATGACGTCTAACTCCTGACATCGCCCTGAGTGGTTACAGCACGAGCCAACCACTCGACCCCTAACCTGTCAAGAGAATCTAGGCGGTTACACAGCCGTCAGTCGCCGCTGACGACGATCGAGATGTCCTGGGTCAGCTGGTGGGCCGGGGTCGGAGTCCGGCAGCGTGCCCACAGGGTGGGCTCGGCGATCGCGGGGCTGGTCGGGAGCGTGACCTTCGCTTCGAAGGAACCGTCTGCGCGTGCGTCAACCGAGGTCAGCGTGTGTGTCTCGGCGCTCGTGGCGGTTGTCCGCGGTGTGCTCTGCCCCTTCTGCTCCTCCATCGAGAGGCTCAGCTTCGCGCCGCGCTCCCAGCGGATTCCGACGGACACCGACTTGCCCGGCGCGCAGCCCGTGCCGTGGAGCGTGATGGCGCCGCCGCGCACGGTCTGGGTCGGCGTGGCGGTCAGGGATCGGGCGACCGAGGGACGGGGGGCGCCGGGCGTCGTCGGAGCGGGAGGGCCGGTTCCGGACGGCTCGGAGCCGATCAGCGGGAGGACGGCCACCACCGTGGCGGCCACGGCGAGGGCCGCAGCCGTGGCGGTAGCGGCCTGGCGGACGGTACGGCGGCGCCGGGCCCGGCGTCGCAGGTCGCCGACCGGTGGCTGCCGAGCGGCCCGGGTGCCCTCCTCGACGAGCCGGCGAAGACTGCGCTCAGGTTCTGCCATGGCGGGACAGCGCTCCTTCCGGATCTGCGGCCAGTTGGCGGGCCAGGTTTGCGCGGGCTCGGGAGAGCCTGCCGCGCACGGTGCTCACCGGCAGGCCCAACTGCTCGGCGACCTGTTCGATCGGCAGGTCCAGTACGTCGTGCAGCAACAGCACCAGCCGCTGGTTCACCGGCACCCGGTGCAGCATCTCGGCGACACCGGCCGTCTCCGGTGTGAGGTGGGGCTGCGGGCGTTGGGCGCCCAGGCGCAGCAAGGCCGCGGCGCGTCGGCGCAGTCGCCGGATCTCGCTGACCGCGAGGTTGATCGCCACCCGGCGCACCCACAGTTCCGGCACGTCGTACGCCTGAATCGTGGGCCAGCGGTCCAGGGCCCGGACGAACGCCTCCTGTACGACGTCCTCGGCCTGTTCGAGACTGCCGGTGACCGAGAACAGCTGACCGACCAGTCGCGCGTACGCCGACTGGTAGAACTCCTCGAAGTCCGTCACTGCGACCTGCCGCTCCCGGACACCGTCGCTTTCACGCGCCACTCAGATTTTGCCGACCGGGGCCGGCTGCGTGGTCTTCTCCGTGGTGGTCAGCTTCAGCCAGGCGAGCTGGTCCGCGGTGGCCTTGCCGTCCGCCTTCAACTGTCCGATCAACTTGTCGGCCCTGGCGATCTGGTCCGCGGTCGGGCCGGTCGTCGTGCCCTTGATCTCCCGCTGTATCTGCAGGAGTTGCTGGTTCTCCTCGGACATCTGGGGCTTGGTCCCGTCGGCGGGGGACGTCTTCTGCTCCTTGGACAGCTGGGAGTCGGTCCCGGCGACGGCCGGCGCCTTCGTCCCCGGGACCTCCTGGGCCGTGCTCGACGACTGCTTGTCGGCCTGCGGCTTGGTTCCGTGGTCGGACGAGGCCAGTGCCGTGGTGGCCAACACGGCGCAAAGGCCCGCGGCGGCGACGCCGACAGCGGTCAATCCCCATGTGCGGTGCTGAGTGGTCGATATGCGGAACTGCATGGTCGGCCCTTCGTTCGTCCTGGAGGAAGTGCGACGGCTCGAACCACCGGGGCGAGCCCCGTCACCGTCGCACCACTCCCACGCCGCAGAGGTCCGCCCGGCGCACACCGCACCGGCCTTCGTCACCGAACCGTGACCATCAACCGACCTTTGGCATCTCCGAGTTGAGCCGGGACGGGCTCGTGCGCGACGCGTCGCGGGCGGCACGCAGGGCGTCGATCTTCTCCGCGCCGGTGGTCTCGGCCCCGGCCGTGTACGTGACGACCCTGAGGTCGGTACCGGCGGGCATCAGGACGTCGAGGTCGACGTCGATGTCCCCGACCAGGGGGTGCTCGATCGTCTTACGGTCGCCGACATGAGCGCGGGCGCTGCCGTTGGACCACAGGCGCTTGAAGCGGGGGTTGCTGCGCCGCAGGTGGTCGACGAACGAGGCGAGCCGTCCGTCGTGCGGATGGGCGGCCGCCGTCACGCGCAGGTCGGCGACGAGGTCCTCCTCCTCGGCCTCGTCACCGGCCCAGGACCGCACGGGCCAGGCCGCGATGGGCACTTCCGCCGGTCCGCCTCTCGACCGGAACATCGCGGCGACGAGATTGCCCTCGTCCCAGCCGTACGTACGGGGATCGCCGACCGTGGCGGACCACATCCCGTTCCAGCCGACGAGGGTCCAGTCGGCGGCGAAGACCGCGGTGGGGTTGTCTCCCAGCCGGTTCACCAACTGGTGTACCCGCGCGGGCACTTGCCGGGACACGTTCCCGGTGGCGGGCGGTGCAAGTCGGGCGCAGCGAAACAGGTGGTCGCGCTCGGCCGGGTCGAGGCGCAGCGCTCTGGCCAGGGCGGTGACGACCTGGGCGGAGGGGTGGCGGGCGCGGCCCTGTTCGAGCTGCACCACGTAGTCGACCGACAGTCCGGACAGTCGGGCCAGTTCCTCGCGACGCAGTCCGGGGATGCGCCGGCCCCCGTCGGTCGCCACCCCGCAGTCGCCGGGCGACACACGCTCACGCCAGCCCCGCAGTGCGATGCCGAAGTGGTTCGTCGTTGCCATACAGGTCATGGTGGTCCACATGCCGTGGACCACAGGGTGCTTCTACTGCCGCACAACGGACTCTTTACCCGCCAGCGGTTCCTCGCCGAACGCGTCGGTGGCCTGGGACGCGGCCCAGTGCGCACGCGTGAAGTCGGCGGCGGCCCGCAGCGCGGCGTCGGCCTCGTCGAGCATCACGGCGAACGCCTGGAAGACGTGCGGCACTTGGGGCCAGACCTGCAGCTCGACGTGGACGTCGTCCGCGGCGGCGCGTGCTGCCAGCCGTACGGCGTCGTCGAGCAGGATCTCGTGCGAGCCGACCTGGATGAGCAGGGGCGCCAGGCCGGTGAGATCAGCGAAGACGGGGCTGGCGTGCGGCGTACGGGGATCGGTGTCCCGCAGATAGTCGCGGGCGCGGGTGCGCAGGCCCTCCGGGGTCAGCGCGGGGTCGACGGCGGCCTTGCCGATCGCGCTGTCGCCGGACACGCTCAGGTCGGCCCACGGGGAGAAGACGGCGGCGGACGAGGGCTGGGGCAGCCCCGCGTCCTTGGCGGCGACGAGCGTCGCGACGGCGAGACCACCACCCGCCGACTCACCGACGAAGGCGATGGCGGAGCTGGGAACACCGTCGTCGAGCAGGGCACGGTAGACGGCCAGGGCGTCGTCGACGGCAGCGGGGAACGGGTGCTCGGGGGCCAGCCGATAGTCCACGCACACGGCACGTGCCCCGCCGCGCCGGGCGACATCCCCGGCCAGGCCCACGGCGTCGGCCGCCGACCCGATGGCGTACGCACCACCGTGCAGATACAGCAACACATGCGCCGGGTCGCTCGCCGGTGTCTCCACCGTCACGACGGGTACGCCGCCCAACTCCCCCGCCGTGGCCGTGACATCGGGCGGCAACGGCACGCCCGTCATCATGTCGTGGAAGACGGCACGCGCTTCGCCGACGTCTCCCCCGACATCGAGCGGGGCGTGCCGCAGCAGGTCGTCGAGAGCTTCGCGCTGTTGCCGGGACATGGCTGTGCCCTACTTTCTTGATCGTGGTTCCGGTAAGTGCCGTACGGCGGAGCGGTGATCGCTGCGGACCTGCCGACGGTCAGCGCGGCGGGCCGACGATGATCTGGCCGTACATGTCGGCTGCTTCGGCCATGAGGTCCCGGGAGATCTCGAAGCCCTCGGGGCGCGGGGTGGCCAGGTCACGTCCGGCGTGGCGGAACATGCCCTCGATGCCGCCCGGGGTGCAGATCATGAGCAGGTCGGCGGTGTCGGACGTGATCCGGTAGCCGTGCGGGACGTTGCGGGGCAGGAAGACGACGCCGCCCTCGGACAGTTCCATCTCCTGGTCGTCGCACCACAGCAGCGCACTGCCCTTGATCAGCATGAACACCTCGTCCTCGCGGGTGTGTTGGTGGTACGGCGGTGCCTCGCCCTTGCCGACGGAGAACCGTCCGACGGTCAACTGCCCGGCGGTGGCCGCACTGTCCAGGAGTACGGCGAACTCGCCGCCGTCGAGCCATTCGAGTTTCTGCTGCTGCTCGGGCTGTGCGAGATAGGCCATGGTCATGACGGTGTCCGTTCTGCGGCACCGGCGGACTCGGCGCCTTCGTCAGTGGGGAACGACGGTCGTGCTTGATCCTCCTCCGGCCCCTACGGCGGCCGCCAGCGGAGTGGGTGGGAACAGCAGTACCACTCCCCGGCCCGGCTCCCGGGCAACCGGCAACCTGGGTGCGGGCAACCGGTGTGCGGGGCCCACAACCGCCTGTGGCATTCTCTGCGCCATGGCTCTCTCGACTGATCAACAAGCGTCCGAGAACACGGAGATCCGGGCGGTCGCCGCGGAGCGACTCACGTTCTTCGGGGACGCTGTGATCGCCATCGCACTCACCCTGTTGGCACTGGAACTGCCGGTGCCCGAGGGCAAGACCAACTCCGAGTTGTGGCACTCGGCCACCGATCATCGTGAGGCCTACCTGGCGTTCATGATCAGTTTCGTGGTCATCGCCGCGCACTGGCGCGCCCACCACCGGGTGTTCCGCTATGTCACGTCGTCGAACAAGCTGCTGACGAGCCTGACCGTGTACTGGCTCCTCATGCTGGTGATCACCCCGTTCGCGACCGATGTGATCGGCGGCGATGACGCGTTCCAGGCCCGGTTCATCTTCTACGCCGTCGTGCAGTTCGTCGCGTGTGTGCTGTTCGTGTTCATGGTCCGGGAGATCAACCGTGAGGGCCTCTACCGGCCGGGCACCCCGCCCGACCTGCTCCCCCGGGCGATGCGCCGCATGAGCGTGGTGGCGGCCGGGTTCCTGGTCTCGATTCCGGTCGCGCTCGCCACCCAGTGGGCGTACCTGTGCTGGATCCTGGTACCGGGCATCCCCGCGGTGTTCTACGGCGCACGCCGGCGCCGCTCCGGCGAACAGGCCGCGGACGCGGACTAGCGGCCAGACTGCGGACGCGACTGGACGCGCCGGGCGACGGGGTGACTCGTCGCCTCACCCGGCCGCCCGCGCGCCTTTCCCTCCCCGACACCGACTGTCCCGGTGAAACATGAGGCGAGGCAGGGAGACGCGGTGAGCGACGACGGGCACGAAGGGCTTGCTGGTGGTGCGCTGCCGGCTCGGGGAGCCCGAGGCGTTCCACGCTGGTGCAACCTCTTGCACGACCCACACATCCGCTTCCGGCGCGTACCCAGGTCGCCTTCGCCGCACTGATCGCCGTGGGCCTCGCCAGGGCCGCCTTCGCCGGGTGGGTCCTGAGCCGGCGCCTCGCCGGCCGCGGTCCGCGGCACCACGGCCGAGGCCCTGACCACCGCCTTGGCCGGCACGGCCCTCGTCGTGGCCGCGGGACTGCTCCTGCTACGGGCGCACGCCCGCCGTCGGGAGTTGCTGCGCCTGCGCAACTCCCTTGAACAAGAAGCTGCCTGACGGTACGTCACCCACCAACAGAACCACGGCTCAACGCATCGCCTCCCAGCGCGGCGACCCACTCGGTGGGCCACGGTGCGCTCTCGCGAGCACCACGCGGGACATGCACGGTGACGTACCGACCCGAAGCCGACAGCCGTCGTGGCCGCTGGTCGAACTCCTCGCCCCAGACCTCGAAGCGGAAGGTCAACGACGACCTGCCGATGCGTTCGACCAGGACGGTCGTCGTGACCTCCTGCCCGAACCACAGCGGGGACGCGAAGTCGACCTCGTACCGCACGCGCGGCGCGGATCCGAAGTAGCCGTCGACGCCGTACTCCCGCATCAACGTTGCCTCGGCCGCCTCGACGAAGCGCACGACGGCCGTGTTGTGGTGGTGCCCTGCGGCATCGGTGTCCACCCATTCCACGCGGCCTCGGTGGACGGCACGGGCGAGATCGCCGATGCCGTCCACCGCCTCGTCAGACGGAGGCCGGTGCATGCGAGGGGGTCCAGCGAAGATGGATGTCCTGCTCGGAGTCGTCGGCCCGGAGCAGCGAGAGGCGGGGTCGTACGGCGTCGGTGCGGGCGGTCGGCGGCTTGCGGCGACCGGCCCCGAACTGCACCGGCCACTGAGCCGCCTCGCCCTGGTAGTCCTGTTCGGCCGCCGCGTGGAGAGTCCAGTGCGGGTCGTAGAGGTGGGTCCGGCCCACGGCGCACAAGTCGGCGCGGCCCGCCAGCAGGATCGAGTTGACGTCGTCGTACGAGGCGATGGCGCCGACGGCGATGACCGCCGTGCCGGTCGCGGCGGCGATCTCGTGCCGGATCCGGTCCGCGAACGGCGTCTGGTAGGAGCGGCCGAACGCCGGGGTCTCGTCCTTGGTGACCTGGCCGGAGGAGACGTCGATGCCGTCCGCCCCGTGCGCTATGAACGCGCGGGCGATCTCGACGGCGTCGTGCTCGGTGTTGCCGTCCGGCACCCAGTCGGTGGCGGAGATGCGCACGATCATCGGCCGCTCGGCGGGCCATGCCTCGCGCACGGCGTCGAAGACCTCCAGCGGGAAGCGCAGCCGGTTCTCCAGCGAACCACCGTACGCGTCGGTGCGGTGGTTGGCTGCCGGGGACAGGAAGGAAGAGAGCAAGTAGCCGTGCGCACAGTGGAGTTCGAGCAGATCGAAGCCCGCCTCGGCGCCCCGGCGGGCGGCGGCGACGAAGTCGGCGACGATCCCGTCCATGTCCTCGCGGGTGACCTCGCGAGGCACGGCGCAGCCGGGACCGTACGCGACCGGCGAGGGTCCGACGGTCTCCCAGTTGCCTTCGGGCAGCGGGTCGTCCATGCCCTCCCACATCAGCCTGGTGGAACCCTTGCGGCCGGAGTGGCCGATCTGGAGGCCGATGCGGGCGGTGCTCCGCTCGTGCGCGAAGGACACGATCCGTGCCCACGAGTCACGCTGCTCGTCGTTCCACAGGCCCGTGCAGCCGGGCGTGATGCGGGCGTCGGGCGAGACGCAGACCATCTCCGTCATCACCAGTCCGGCACCGCCCATGGCCTTGGAGCCGAGGTGCACGAGGTGGAAGTCGCCGGGTACGCCGTCGACGGCGGAGTACATGTCCATGGGTGACACGACGACCCGGTTCTTCAGCTCCAGCTGTCCCAGCCGGAAGGGCTGGAACATCGCCGGTGAACTGCCGCCGAGCCCTTGGGACTTGGCGAAGGCGGCGTCGACGCGGTCGGCGAACTCCTGGTCGCGGGTGCGCAGGTTGTCGTAGGTGATGCGGCGGGAGCGGGTCAGCAGGTTGAAGCAGAACTGGGTCGGCTCCTGCTGGACGTACATGCCGATGTTCTCGAACCACTCAAGTGACGCCTGCGCGGCCCGCTGGGTGGACTCGACGACCGGCCGCCGCTCGGTCTCGTAGGCGGTCAACGCCGTTTCGGCGTCGGGGTGTTCGTGCAGGCAGGCGGCGAGGGCGAGCGCGTCCTCCATGGCCAGCTTGGTGCCCGAGCCGATGGAGAAGTGGGCGGTGTGCGCGGCGTCGCCGATGAGGACCAGACTGCCGTGGTGCCAGCGCTCGTTGCGTACGGTGGTGAAGTTGAGCCACTTGGAGTTGTTGGCGAACACCTGGTGGCCGGCGAGTTCCTCGGCGAACAGGCCGCGGATGCGTTCGACGGCCTGCTCGTCGGAGGTGCCGGGCCCGAACTCCGCACCCTCGGTGGCGTCGAAGCCGGCGCGGCGCCAGACGTCCTCGTGCATCTCGACGATGAAGGTGGAGCCGGTCTCGGAGTAGGGGTAACCGTGGACCTGCATGGTCCCCCACTCGGTCTCCTTGACGAAGAACTGGAACGCCTCGAAGACGCGGTCCGTGCCCAGCCACATGTACTTGCTGTGCCGCCGGTCCAGGGTGGGCCGGAAGACGTCCGCGTGCTCCTGCCGGATACGGGAGTTGACGCCGTCCGCCCCGACCACCAGGTCGTGCGAGGCGCGGAGTTCCTCGATGTCGGGGGCGAGCGTCGAGAAGCGCACGTCGACGCCGAGGGCGCGGCAGCGCTCCTGGAGCAGGCGGAGGAGTTCCTTGCGGCTCATGGCGGCGAAGCCCTGGCCGCCGATCGTGTGGCTCTCGCCGCGGTAGTGGATGTCGATGTCCGTCCACCGGGCGAAGCGCCGGGCCATCGCCTCGGCGAACTCGGTGTCGGCGTTCTCGATTCCGCCGAGGGTCTCGTCGGAGAACACCACACCGAATCCGAAGGTGTCGTCAGGGGCGTTGCGCTCCCAGACGGTGACCTCGTGGGTCGCGTCCAGTTGCTTCATCAGAGCAGCGAAGTAGAGCCCACCGGGGCCTCCGCCGACGATCGCGATTTTCACGGAGCTTCCTCTCACTGCTCGGCGGCGGGCGTGGCGCCCAGCTCGTCCTGGATGATCTTGCGGAGTGCGAAGTGCTGGAGTTTGCCACTGACGTTGCGCGGCAGGGAGTCGCAGAACCGGACGTCGCGCGGGTACTTGTAGGGGGCGATGACCTGTTTGACGTGGTCCTGGATCTCCTTGACCTTGGCCGCGTCGCCCCGCACGCCGTCCCGCAGCACGACGAAGGCGCACACCACCGAGCCGCGCTCCTTGTCGGGGCGGCCCACGACCGCGCACTCCAGCACGTCGGGGTGGGTGTCGACGGCGGCCTCGACCTCGGGTCCGCCTATGTTGTAGCCCGAGGAAATGATCATGTTGTCGCCGCGTGCGTGGTAGAAGAAGTAGCCGTCCTCGTCCCGGTGGAAGATGTCGCCGGTGGTGTTCCAGCCCTCCACGACATAGTCCTTCTGCCGCTCGTCGTCGAGGTAGCGACAGCCGACCGGCCCGATGACACCCAGCCGGCCCGGCTCACCGGGGCCGAGTTCCTCGCCGTCGGGCCCGAGCACGGTGGCCCGGTAGCCCGGCAGCGGTTTGCCCGTGGCACCGGGACGTATCTCGTCGCCGACGGCCGTGATGAAGATGTGCAGGAGTTCGGTGGCGCCGATGCCGTCGATGACCTCCAGCCCGGCCGCGTCCCGCAGTTGCTCCCATGTGGTGCTCGGAATGTGTTCGCCCGCCGACACCGCCACCCGCAGCCCGACGAGTTGTCGCGCCTGCCCCGCGCGCACGATCGCCCGGTACGCGGTGGGCGCCGTCGCGAGCACGGTGACGCCCTGCCGTTCGACCAGATCGGCCAGTTGAGCGGGGGTGGCCGCCTCGGTCAGCAGGGTGCAGGCGCCGGCCCGCAGCGGGAAGACGACGAGCATGCCGAGGCCGAAGGTGAAGGCCAGCGGGGCCGTACAGGCGACCGTGTCGTCCGCGGTCAGGCGCAGGGCGTGGCGGCCGAAGGTGTTGTCGATGGAGAGGATGTCGCGGTGGAAGTGCATGGTGATCTTGGGTACGCCGGTGCTGCCCGAGGTCGGCCCGAGGAGCGCCACATCGTCGGCGGCGGTCTCCACGTTGGTGAACTCGCCCGGCTTGGCCGTGGCGCGGGCGACGAGGTCGTCGGGGGTGCCGCCGCAGTACTCGACGACGGTCAGCGACGGCCACGCGGTGGCGCGGACCGTGTGCATGTCCTCGGCGAACCGGTGGTCGACCAGCGCGATCGAGGGCCGGGTCCGTTCGACGACCGGCGTCACCTCACGGGCGCGCAGGGCGGCCATGGTGGTCACCACGACGCCCCCGGCCTTGAGCACGCCGAGCCAGGCGGCGACCGTCCAGGGGGTGTTCGGCGAGCGCAGCAGGACGCGTCCGCCCGGCATCAGGCCGAGATCCTCGGTCAGCACCTGGGCGACCTGGTTGGCACGCGTGCGCAGTTCGCCGTACGTCCACTTCTCCCCCATCGGCGTGCACAGGGCCGGCCGGTCGGGGCCGAACCTGGCGGTGGGGATGTCGATGAGCTCGGTGGCGGCGTTGAGGCGGTCCGGGTACTGCAGCTCCGGCGTCGTGAATTCGACGACCGGCCACAGGTGGGTGGGGGGCAGGTGGTCGCGCGTGAAGCTGTCCACATGCGCGGAGGGCGAGAGGGCGGAGGGAGAAGAAGGGGGAGGCATCGGAAGGGTCCTTCCGGGAATCCGTCGGCGGGCCGGCGGGGTCAGGCGGAACGGAGCATGCCTTCCTGGGCGACGGTGGCCAGGTGACGGTGATCGCGGGTGTAGAAGCGGCCCGCGCCAAGGCCGCGGCCCGCGTCGGCGGCGGCCGCTTCCTGGACGTAGAGGAGCCAGCCGCCCACCGGTCCCGGGCGGTGGAACCACATGGCGTGATCGAGGCTGGCGGTGATCAGCCCGGGCATGGCCCAGGCCAGACCGAGGACCCGTAGGACGGGTTCGAGGATCGTGTAGTCGCAGACGTAGGCGAGGGCGGCCAAGTCCCGTTGGGCGTCGGTCAGTCCGTCGACCGGGCGGAGCGGGTCGAACGGCCGGAGCCAGACCGCCTGGTGCGGGACCTGCTTGCCCTCGACGGTGAGGTAGACGGGTCCGGGTACGTGCCGCATGTCGAAGCCGCGGCCGGCGGACCAGTAGGCCTTGGACTCCTCGGTCATCGTGCCGCCGTCGAGGTCCGCCAAGTAGGCGGCGGAGCTGGGGAGTTCCTCCGGAGCGGGAACGTCGTCAGTGAACTCGGCCTCGAAGGTGCCGCCGGGCTCGCCCGCGGCGAAGTTGGCCAGGCAGACGTAGAGGGGCTTGCCGTTCCGGTAGCCGCGCACCTGCCGGGTGCTGTAGCCGCGGCCGTCGCGCAGCAGCTCCACCTCGTAGCGCACGCTCGCCCCGATGTCGGCGGGGCGTAGGAAGTAACTGTGCATCGAGTGCAGCGACTTGCCGTCGGTCACCGACCGCATCGCCGCGGCGGCGGCCTGCGCGACGAGGTCGCCGCCGTACGCCTTTGGCCAGGGGCAGGGCTGGGTGACGGCGGTGAAGGCGAGGTCGAAGTGCTCGGGCTCGGTGGCGGTCAGGGTGACCGCGTCGGTGAAGACCTTGGAGGTCGGGGAGGTCTCGGCCGTCATCGGTTCAGCCAGTCGCGCAGTTCGGAATCGGCGATGTCGGGCAGGTTGACGACGATGTTCTCCGGTGTCCGGGTCGTCATCCACGTCAGTGGCTTGCTGCGCGAGAGGTTGCACTCGACGTGGGGCATGAACGGCGGCACGAAGACCCAGTCGCCCTCCTCCATGTCGACGTAGTCCTCGAACTTCTCGCCGAAGTAGATGCGCGCCCGGCCCGAGAGGACGTAGCCGCCGGTCTCGGCCTCTCCGTGGTGGTGGGAGACCGAGCGGTAGCCGGGTTCGTTGCTGACCTTGCCGAACCAGAGCTTGGTGGCCGGGGTGTGCTGAATGCTGACGCCCGAGATACGGACGGCCCCGCCGGAGTCGGCGGTACCCGCGTCCTCCAGGCCGCCGCGCGTCACCACGGGCGCGACGAAACCGCTGGGCAGTCGGTACATCGAGTTGTCGCCTTCGAGGCGGTACTTGCTGAGGTCGGGCTCCATGGTGGTCGGCTCCGTTCGGTGGCGAGGAGGGCGCCTGTGCCGCGGGACGAGCGAGCGGGTCGAGACGATGACGCCGGTATCTCGTATTTTTCACTGTCGTCAATTAAAGTCAATACCAGCTGCCGAGTGGACCCGCTTCCACCCCGAATCGACCTGGAGATCCAATGACACCCGTCGCCGTGAACCCGGACTCCCTCCCCGCCCCCAGCGGCTACTCGCACGGGACCCTCGCGGGAAACACGCTCTACCTGGGCGGACAGACCGCGCTCGACGCGGACATGCAGATCGTGCCGGGCGGGATCGTCGCCCAGTTCCGCCAGTCGTTCGGCAATGTCCTCACCACGCTCCGCGAGGCGGGCGGCGAGCCGAAAGACCTGGTCAGCCTGACCATCTACCTCACGGACATCCCCGACTACCAGGCCCATGGCAAGGAGATCGGCAAGGTCTGGCGCGAGCTCGCCGGCTCCGTGTACCCGGCCATGGCGGGGATCGGCTGCACCGCTCTGTGGCAGCCCGAGGCCATGATCGAGATCGTCGGCGTGGCGGTCATCCCGGACGATCGGCTCGTGACGCCGGGCGCGTGACCGGCACGGATGCGGAGTACGGCTGCTGATGCGGCCAGAAAGCTACGTAGCGACCAAATGCCTCTTGTACGCCAGAGAACCGAAAGGCCGATCGGCATGAAACTCGCATCCCTCACCGTCGACGGCGTCCGCCGGGCCGGCGTCGTCCAGGAGGCCGCGCAGGCCATAGCCCTGCTGCCGCCGACGGTGGGTACGGTCGACGACATAGTCCGCGGCGGCCCGACCGCCCTCGACACGGCCCGGGCCGCCCTCGCCGACGCCGACACGATCCCGCTGGCCGGTGCCCGCCTGGAGTCGCCGCTGCACCGCTTCAACCGCGACATCCTGTGCACCGGCTGGAACTACTGGGACCACTTCGAGGAGTCCAAGGGCAAGCGCGAGGGCCAGGACCCCGTCACCCGCCCCGAGCACCCGACCTTCTTCACCAAGGGCCCCGACACCGTCATCGGCCCCACCGACGACATCTCCTACGACCCCGATCTGTCCGCCAAGTGGGACTACGAGGCCGAGATCGCCCTGGTCATCGGCCGCGACGGCCGGTCGATCCCCGAGGAGAAGGCCCTGGAGCACGTCTTCGGCTACCTCGTCGCCAACGACGTCTCCCAGCGCGACCTCCAGCGCGCGCACGGCGGCCAGTGGCTCAAGGGCAAGAGCATCGACGCCACGATGCCGCTCGGCCCCTGGCTCACCACCGCCGACGAGATCGCCGACCCGGCGGGTCTGCGGGTGCAGTGCGAGGTCAACGGGCGGCTGCTGCAGAACGCCTCCAGCAGCGACATGGCGTTCTCCTTCGCCCAGATCATCGCCGAGCTGAGCCGCGGCATGACCCTGCGCGCGGGGGACGTGATCCTCACCGGCACCCCGAGCGGCATCGGCAGTGCGCGTGATCCGCAGATCTTCCTCGGCGCCGGAGACGTGGTCGTCACCCGGGTCAGCGGCCTGGGCGAGCTGCGCAACACGGTGACGCGCACCCGCCTGACGTGATCGGCCGCGCACCTCACGGTCGGTGTCCCACGTGGGAGGTGACGCGGGGATCGTCGGTCGGCGGGCACCGATAAACTGCCCGCCGAACGATGATCCGACGGTCGACCGAGGCCCGCCGGAAGAACAGAGGGAGCGGGCACCTGAACGGCGCGAGCGAGACGGCGACAACGCGGACACCGAACGCGCCGACGGTACGGCCATGACGGCGGACCCACCGTCCGCCGGCGGACGTGACACTCGCCTGGGCCCGCTCATCACCACGATCTTCGGCCTGTACGCCCGGGGCGAGCACAACTGGCTCTCCGTGGCGTCGGTGGTGAAGCTCATGGCGGACCTCGGGTTCGAGGGCCCCGCCGTGCGCTCGGCCGTCTCCCGCCTGAAGCGTCGCGAGGTGCTGCGGAGCCAGCCCCACGAGGGCGCGGCGGGCTACTCCGTCGCCGACTCGACCCTGGCGGCGCTCGCCGAGGGAGACGTGCGGATCTTCGAGCGCGCCCGGGCGACAACCGAGGACGGCTGGCTCGTGGTCGTCTTCTCCGTCCCCGAGTCCGAGCGCGAGAAGCGCCACGACCTCCGCACCAGCCTGACCCGACTGGGCCTCGGCACCGCGGCACCGGGCGTATGGGTCGCACCGGGCAACCTGGCGGTGGAGACCCGCCGGACCCTGGAGCGTCGGGGCCTGGCCGAGTACGTCGACATCTTCACCGGCGACCACTTCGCGTTCGGGGACCTGCGGTCGAAGGTCCGCACATGGTGGGACCTGGACGAACTCACCGAGCTCTACGCCGACTTCCTGCGGCGCTACGACCCCGTCCGCGAGGCGGCCCCGACCGGCGGCACGACACCGCCGGACGCGTTCCGGACGTACATCCCGATGCTCACCCAGTGGCGGCGACTGCCCTACCGCGATCCGGGCCTGCCGCTGTCGCTGCTGCCCCCGGGCTGGAACGGCGTCACCGCGGGCGCCCTCTTCTCCGAGCTGAACGGCCTCCTGAGCGCGCCGGCTCGCGAACACTCCCTAAGGGTGATCCACGAGAACAGCTGACCTACGGAACCGACCGACGCAGCGGGCTGGGAACCGACGGCCCGTCTCGTCGAGTCCTTGGCGCATGATCTGCATCGAAGACGGCGATCGTGTCGTGCTTCCTCCGCCACAGACCGCCGAATATGCGCCCATCAGCTCAAGGCCCGTACAACAGCATCGTCAGCGAACGCAGTGAACAAGCGGGAGTGAACGATGACCGATCACGGAGCCGATCTCGTAATCCGGGCCGCCGCGGTGCACACCTTGGTGCCCGGCCAAGCCCCGCAGCGGGCGCGGGCCGTGCGGGGTGACCGCATCGCGGCCCTGTCGCCCGACCCGAACGGTCTCGACCACTGGGTGAGCGCGCACACCACGGTCCACGACCTGCCAGGCACCACGGTGCTGCCCGCCTTCGAGGACACGCACACCCACCTGATCTTCGCCGCGCACGGCGCGCACGACGTGCCCGTCCACCAGGCCCGCACCATCCCCGAGTTCCTGGACCTGATCCGGCAGCGGGCCGAGGTCACCCCCGAGGGCCAGTGGATCCGTACCACCACCAACTGGCAGGAACTCAACCTGGCGGAGCGCCGCATGCCCACGGCCGCGGAACTCGACCAGGCCGCCGACCGCCACCCCGTCCTGGTCAAACGGGGCGGACACAACGACGTCGTCAACACCTACGCCCTGCGCCTGGCCGGCATCACCGAGGACACTCCCGTACCGCCGGGCGGTGTCATCGGCCGCGACGCCGACGGAAGGCTCGACGGCCGACTGATCGACAACGCCCTGAGCCTGGTGGAACACCTGGTCCCGGCCCCCGACCGGGCTCGCCGCATCGACGGGCTGCGTCTGGCCACCGGCCAGTACGCCGCCACCGGCATCGGCACCGTCCGCGACTGCGCGGTCTCCCCCGACGACTACGCGACCCTCCTGGCCGCCCGCGAGTCGGGGGCGCTCAGCACCCGGGTCCGTGCCCTGATCGCGGCGATCGGCCTGACCAGCGCGGCCCAGGTGGAGGACCTGCTGGACGTCATGGAGGACTGGCGCTACAGCTCCGACCCGTGGCTGCGGGTGTGGGGAGTGAAGTTCGTCCTCGACGGCGGGCTGGAGACGGGTGCCACCGAAGAGCCCTATGTCTGCGACCACTCGTACTCCGGAACGCTGACCTGGGAGCCCGACGCGCTCGTCGAGGCCGTCGAGGCCGTGGTCCGCCGCGGCTGGCGGGTCGGCACCCACGCCTACGGCGACCGCGCGGTCCGCATCCTCCTGGACGTCTACGATCGGGTCCTCGCCCGCAACTCCGGCCTGCCCACCGGCACACTCGTGATGGAGCACGGCGGCCTGGCCGGCCCCGAACAGCGCGCCCGCGCCGTCGAGTTGGGCATCCCCGTCACCATCCAGCAGCCACTGCTGCACGACACCGCCGAAGTGGAACTGGGCTTCTGGGGCCCGGAACGCGTCGCACGCCTCTTCCCCGCCCGCGGCTGGGTCGACCTGGGCGCCCAGGTCAGCGCCGGATCCGACTTCCCCGTCGGCCAGTTCGGCGCCATGCGTTCCGTCTGGGGCATGACGACCCGCCAGACCGTCATCGGCGTCCAGGGTCCGGAACATGCCGTCACCTACGACGAAGCCCTGACTCTGCACACCACTCAAGCCGCCCGCCTGCTCGGCGAGGAACACCTGCGCGGCACTCTCACTCCTGGCCGCCTCGCCGACCTCACCCTCTGGGACCAGGACCCGGCCCACTCCCCCGGTGACACCTTGCGCGACCTCAACCCCACTCACACCTTCGTGGGCGGACGCCTTGTCACACCCACGAGTGGTGTACGGCAAGTGCGGTAAGAGGAGGCGTCGAGCCGGTCCGGGTACGGCCATGACGTTCTCCTCTCGGCGCGGAGCACGGCGCGCGGGGTGTGAGGCATGGGTGTGGGGGCGGGACAAGTCAATTGGAGAACTTACCTCCGGTTACCGTGACCCGGGAAGCCCTCGGTTGAACCTTCCTGATGCTCTACCGACGTTGGACACCTGTCGCCCCAGGGGGCTTGGACCAACTGCCCGGCTCGGACCAACTTCCCGGCTCGTGCAAACCCTTGACAGCCCCCTGCAACCATCCTGAGACTACCGACCATTCGGTCGTCCAGGATCCTGGCGAGCGGCCGTCATCCGGCACACCCAGTCAGCACCGGCACAGTCGGCGCATGGCGCGTGCACACACAGCCAGCGCGCCAACTCGCTCCCACCCACCCCCCACACCTCACCCTGACCGACCGCACAGGGCCCTGTTCCCCCACGCACAACGGAGACCACCACCAACCTCAAGGAACCCGCATGCCGAAATCCATGACCAGGCACCGCGTCAGAGCGACTCACCCGGTCGCGGTACTGGCCAGCAGTTCAGCAGCGCTCATCCTCGTAGTGGCAGGTCAGACAGCAGCCACCGTCACGCCGGCCGCGGCGGCGACCTGGCAACCACCGGTTGCCACCTACACCCCGAGCCAGCCCGTGCACACGACCGTGACCATGGACGACGGCGTGAAGATCTCCGTGGAAGTCGTCTATCCGACGGACCCAGGCACCGGGGAGCGAGCGGCGGGCCCGTTCCCGGTACTGCTGACACAGAATCCCTACGGCGCAGGGCGTTCCGACCCCACCGACAGCGGAACCTACTTCGTGCAACGGGGATACATCTTCGTGGCCTCGGCGGTGCGGGGCACCGGTGACTCCGGCGGGCAGGTCGACTGGTTCGGCGACCGGCAGGGCCGTGACGGAGCCAGCCTGGTCGAGTGGGCGGCTCACAGTCTGGCCGGTTCCAACGGCAAGGTGGGTCTGGAGGGTTGCTCCTACCTCGGGGTGAACCAGTGGTTCACCGCAGCGGCCGTGGGCAAGAACTCCGCGCTCAAAGCCATCGCACCGTTCTGTACCGATTCGGATTTCTACAACGACCTCACGGCCGCCGGCGGCATTCCCACCACCTTCGTGGCCGGCATCGCCAGAGCCGAACCCCGTGGCCCCGAAGACGATCCCGCCACCGACCCTCAGGCCGTGACGATCGCCCAGCAGGCCATGGGCGGCTCACGCTCGTACAACGATGCGTACTGGCAGGCCCGGAACGTCCAGAAACTCTTGCCGCAGATCGTGAAGAACAACGTTCCGGCGCTCAGTGAGGCCGGGTGGAACGACATCTTCCCGGGCGGGAACCTCGACGCCTACGTGGCGGGTCAGAACGCCTATTACCACCGGCCGTTGAACACACCCATTGCGCCGGGCGATTCCGTCACGGGTCGGTACCAGGCGATCGTCGGGCCCTGGACCCACGGCGAACACGTCGACGAGGCATCGCTGCAGGCCATTCGCCTGGAGTGGTTCGACACATGGCTCAAGAACGCGCCCACCGGCATGGCCGCCACTTCAACTCCCCTGCACCTGTTCGAGAACGGCGCGGACAGGTGGGTCGACAGCGCCGCCTGGCCGCTGTCTCTGGATGCCCGGACCTACTACCTCGGCAACGGATCCCTGACGGCCGCCAAGCCAGCAGCCAAGGGCAGCGACAGCCTCCCCTGGGACGCAGCGACCGCGGCAGACACCCTGACCTACACAACGGCGCCGCTCACCCATGCCGCCCTGCTGAACGGCCCGACCGACGTCACCCTCTACGCCAAGTCGACAACAGTCGAGACCGAGTTGACGGCCACACTCAACATCGTCGCGCCGGACGGAACGGTCACCGAACAAGCCGACGGAATCCTCTTGGGCAGCCAACGCGCCACGGACGCAGAGGAAAGCCTGTACGGCGAGAACAAGACACTCCTCAAGCCCAGCCACCCCTTCACGCAGGCCTCCCAGCAACCCGTGACACCGGGCCGGACGACCCGCTACGACATCTCCCTCCTGTCACACTTCGCAAAGATCCCGGCCGGCTACAGAATCCAACTCACCATCAACAGCCAACCCCCGGCCGACTACCACCTCCAGGTCGCCCCCATCCCACAACAACTCACCAACCTGGCCGGCGGTCTCTACACAATCAAGCGCTCCCCGGAAGCAGCCTCGTTCATCAACCTCCCACTGACTTCACCGAGTGCGGCGACGCCGAGCGACGACAACTGGGGGCCGTCGTCCTGAAGCACAGGTGACATGGCATCCGACTCTCAGGCGGCTCTCCTGCCAGTCCGTCACGGCGGCCGGCAGGGGTTCCCGCTACTCTCACGGCGTCGAGAGCCAGGAGGAGCGGATGCTTGAAGGCGTGCTGATCGCCGAAAGTCTGCGGGTCGGGGCCGAGTTGGCGGGAGTACCACTGCACGTCACCAAGATGGCGAGAGTGGAAGTCGGCAACGCGGCGGCTGAGCAACCGCAGCAGTGGACTCTCCTGGACTTCGCCGCCGAGGAGGCCGACGCCGCGCGTCTGGCCGAGCAGTTGGCTGCCTGCCTGGCCCCGACAGGCGGTTGGTACGTCAACTACAACACGACCGCCGAGGCATTCGTGGTCTTCGCTGACAAGATCTTCCGCTACCCACGCAAGCAGACCGAAGGCCGCCGACAGGCACAGGCCTACGCACGCTCGATCGGGATCCCGGAACCGCAACTGGACTGGCAGGACTGACCTGTTGAGCCTCGCGTCGGAGGTGGGCCCATCAGGGTGGTACCGGGCCCGCCGGCTCAGCGGGCCATCCAGCGGTCCATCTCCCGCGCCCGTGTCTCCAGCGCGTCGGCGACGGCGGCCGACGTGACCCGGGGATTGCCGGGAACCTGCACGTCGTACCGGACGCCGCCACTCACCTCGCTGGACACCGGTTCGGGCATCTCCACCTCGATCCCCGCTCGCCGCGCAAGGCACTCACGGTCCCACTTCTCCGCGCCGAGCGTGCCTCGGACGGCTTCGCGGGTGACGGCCAGGGCGGAGCCGACCCGTTCGGGGTGGGCGCAGTCGACGGTGAGGGCGAGCGTGACGGCGACTCCGCGCGCGAGCGACGCCAAGAGCAGGGCGAAGACCTCGTCCGTTCCGGGATCGACCCGGCGGACCAGAACCTCGACGTGTCCCGGGGACGGCAGATCCGGTTCGAACGGATCCGCCAGCTCGGTGTCGAACCGCGCCACCTGGGGGCAGCCGTCGGCCAGGACTCGCCCCGACAGATCGTGGAGCGCGGCATCCAGCGGGTCCCCCGAGACTCCACCGAGCAGTTCACCGGCCGAGCCCCGGGCGGATACGGCACCCAGACGCCGCGGCGAGCTCCCTTCCACCCCGGTCACCACGGCCATGGCGAACGGCCGCTTGGCGGCGTATCAGTCGGCGAGGGATGGGAGCAGGTCGCGCATCCGGATCCTCCGTACTGAATGGGGCCGGGAGCAACCGCGTCCCGCCGCCACTACAACTGGAGAGAATTTCTCCACTAAGGACTTCGGCGGAAAGAAGCCCCTCGTGAAGGACGTAGGACCGTGTCCCGCGTGGTGAGGCGGCACCGGGTCACGCGGCCTCCGCAAAAAACCCGTTGGCGGAGCACCGCGACCGCTGCTACTTTCCCGGAGGCCGTGCGAGAGAACGAGGAGGTGGTACCCGTGAACACAGTATCGACGTGGGTGCTCTCCTCCGGGGTCACGGTCGGGCGATAGGTCGTCCGGGAGCGCCGCTCTGCGCACTCCCGAAAGGCACGACCATGCACTTCACTTCCGAACAACGCCTCGACGACGGCGTCCTGGAGCGCGAATTCACCCTCGGCGAGATCCCTGGCACCCTGTGGACGCCTCAATCCGCATCCGCATCCGCACCGGCGCCGCTGATCCTGCTCGGCCACCCCGGCGGACTGCACAAGATGTACCCCCGGCTGGCGGCCCGCGCCCGGCACTCCGCGGCGGAGGGCTACGCCGCGGCCACCATCGAGCTACCCGGAAGCGGTGACCGGCCCCGTTCCGCCGCCGCCGAGCAGGCCCGCGCCGACCTGCGCCGGGCGCTGGAGGCCGGCGAGCCGGTCGACGACGACATCGTGGACCGGCTCGTCCTCCCGCTGGTCGACAAGGCGGTCCCGGAGTGGCAGACCACCCTCGACGCCCTCCTTGCGCTGCCCGAGATCGGCGGCCCGGTCGGGTACTCGGGGGGAGTGATCGCCATCGGGACCCGGCTGGCGGTGGTCGAGCCGCGCATCTCGGCCGCCGTCCTGTTCGCCGGGAGCTTCGTGCCTCGCGCCCTGTTCGAGGAGGCCCGGCAGGTCACCATTCCGCTGCACGTCCTGCTGCAGTGGGACGACGAAGGCAACGACCGGCAGCAGGCCCTGGACCTGTTCGACGCCTTCGGCTCCAAGGAGAAGACGCTGCACGCCAATCTGGGCGGTCACACCGGAGTCCCGCAGTTCGCGGGAGACGCCGCGGCCCAGTTCTTCACCCGGCACCTGAAGTGAGGCCAGGCGGCCGGCCCGGCAGCAACCGGTAGCCGGCAGATGCACGACTGCCCCGATCGCGCCGGTACCAGCTATCGCGGTACCGGCCGGTCAGGGCGGCGCTCGGCCACCAGCGCCGCGCCATAGGACGCGGTCCGAGTCGCTACGTCACCCCGACGGTGAGGTCGCCCCGATGAGTTCGTCGGCGACCCACCGAGCGACCTGCGCGGGGTACGGCGTCGGCAGGCCGAGGACGATGTGGTGGAAACCGGCGTCGGTCGCCAGGCCGATCGCGGAGCGGGTGACGCCGGGGTGGTCGTAGGAGACCGGCAGGTGGATCGAGCGGGTGATCTCGGCGGGGTCGCGGCCGATCTCGGTGCAGTAGCGGTCCAGCAGGGCGCTGCGGCCGACCACGTCGTTTATGTCGCCGCCCGGGATGTTCCACAGGTCGGCGTGTTCGGCGACCACGCGCAGGGTCGCGGACGAGCGGCCGCCGATGAGGATCGGCGGGTGGGGGCGCTGGACGGGTTTGGGGTTGCCGAAGGCGCCGGTGAGGTGGTGGTGGGTGCCGTGGAAGTCGAAGGGTTTCTCCTCGGTCCACAGGCGCCGGATCACCGTGCAGGCTTCGGCAAGGCTCGCCACGGCGGTCGCGGAGTCGTGGAAGGGCAGTCCGTGTGCTTCGTATTCGCGGCGGGCCAGTGGGTGGTCGGGGCGTGAGCCGACGCCGATGCCGAAGTCGAGGCGTCCTTCGGAGACGATGTCGACGGTTGTGGCGATCTTGGCCAGCATCGCGGGCGGTCGGAAACGGTTGCTGGTGACCATGACGCCGAGCCGCAGTCGTCGGGTCTGGGCGGCCAGGGCGGAGAGCAGGGTCCAGCCCTCGTAGGCCGGTCCGTCCGGGTCACCGCCGATCGGCATGAGGTGGTCGAACAGCCAGGCGTGCTCGATCGCCGGGATCGCGTCCGCCTCGCGCCAGACCCTCAAGACGTCGTGGTAGTCGACCTGTTGAGGCGCGGTCATGATGCCGAAGCGGGGGCGAGCTGTGGGTGTCATGAGGTTGTTGGTCCTCTCGGGCGGTCAGCGCCGCCGCAGTGACGGGTCGAGCAGTGCGGGCGGGGTGTCGGACTTCTCGTGCGGGGCCAGGTCGAGGCCGGGGGCGACGATCGAGTCGATCGCGTCGAGGACGTCGGCGGAGAGCACGGTGTCGGCGGCGGCGAGCTGCGAATGGAGATGGTCCAACGTGCGGGGGCCGATGAGCGCGCTGGTGACTGCGGGGTGGGCGGTCACGAATCCGAGCGCGAGCTGGATCATCGTGAGGCCGGCCTCGTCGGCGACCTTGGCGAGCTGCTCGACGGCGTCGAGCTTGGCCCGGTTGGCGGGGATGGTGATGTCGAAGCGCTGCGGCATGAACGTCGAACGGCTGGTCGTGACGTCGCGACCCTCGCGGATCGCGCCCGACAGCCAGCCCGACGCCAGCGGACTCCACACCAGTACGCCGAGCCCGTACTCCTCGGTCACCGGCAGGACGTGGGTCTCGGCACCGCGCTGCAGGATCGAGTAGCCGGGCTGCTCGGTGACATAGCGGCTCAAGTGGCTGTCTCGGGCGGCCCATTGGGCCTGCACGATGCGGTAGGCGGGGAAGGTCGAGGAGCCGAAGTAGCGGATCTTTCCCGCGCGTTGCAGGTCGGTCAGCGCCGACAGGGTCTCCTCGTCGCCGGTGTTCGGGTCCCAGCGGTGGATCTGGTAGAGGTCGACGTGGTCGACACCGAGGCGGCGCAGGCTGTTGTCCAGTTCGGTGACCAACCAGCGGCGCGAGCTGCCCTGTTGGTGGCGCTGCTCCCCCATCGGCATGCCCGCCTTGGTCGCGAGCACGATGTCGTCGCGGCGGCCGGCGACGGCCTTGCCGACCATCTCCTCCGACTCGCCCCGGCCGTACATGTCGGCGGTGTCGATGAGGTTGATCCCCGCCTCCAGGGCGGCGTCGACAATCGCGGTGGCCTCGTCCTGGGTGGTGCGCCCGATCTGGCCGAAGTTCATGGCGCCGAGCGCGAGAGAGCTGACCTGTACGCCCGTGCGGCCCAAGGTGCGGTACTGCATGACGGGTTCCTCCATTGCGGGTGAAACGCGGTGACAAATGCGCGGAGTGGTGACCGGGACCCCTGCTCTGACATCATGAGCAAACGGAACCCTGTTCCGGAAACAACGATACGGAACCATGTTCCGCTTTGGCAAGCGCGCGGTGGCGAAGGGAGCGACACGGTGGGGAACGACGACGAGGACGCGGGGCAGGCGGCCCAGCCCAAACGGAAGGACGCCCGGCGCAACAAGGAGACCCTGCTCGACGCGGCGGCCTCGGTCTTCGTCACCTCGGGCGTGGAGGCACCGGTACGCGACATCGCGGCCAAGGCGAGCGTCGGCCTTGGCACGATCTACCGCCACTTCCCCACCCGCGCGGACCTGATCGTCGCCGTCTACCGGCACCAGGTCGACGCCTGCGCCGAGGCGGGCCCGGCCCTGCTGGCGAGCAGCGAGACCCCGCACGCCGCGCTCGGACAGTGGATCAACCTCTTCGTCGACTTCCTGGTCACCAAGCACGGACTCGCCGCCGTACTGCAGTCCGACAACGCCGGTTTCGACACGCTGCACGCCTATTTCCTCGACCGCCTCGTGCCCGTGTGCGCCCAGCTCCTCGAAGCCGCGGCCGACGCCGGCGAGATCCGCTCCGGCCTCAAGGCCTACGAGCTCATGCGCGGCGTCGGGAACCTCTGCATCGGCGCGGAGAGCGACCCCGACTACGACGCGCGCCGGCTGGTCGAGCTGCTCATCGCGGGGCTCCGACAGCCGCAGCGGTGACATCGACGTCCGGCACTCATTTACTAACAATTGATTGAGCAGTCCAGGCTGATAAGCCTAGTGTTAGTAAACGTGCAGGTAGAGACAGAAGCAGGCAGCGGCGACACCCTCGACCCCGGCGACAGCGCGCGGCTCGCGGCCGATCTACGGCTCGCGGTGGGCCGCGTGAGACGGCGACTGCGGCAGGCCCATGCCGTGGGGGACGTGTCCCTCTCCGGTGTGTCGGTGCTCGCCCGGCTCGCGTCCGACGGTCCGGACTCGCCGACGTCCCTCGCCGAGACGGAGCGCGTGCGCCCGCAGGCGATGGCGAGCACGCTCGCCGTGCTGGAGCAGCGCGGACTCGTCCGCCGTACCCCCGACCCCGCGGACGGGCGGCGCAGCATCGTGGCGGTCACCGAGGAGGGGCGCTCGATGTTGGACGAGCGGCGCTCCGAGTCGATCCACCGGCTCAGCACCGTCCTCGACGAGTTCAGCGCCGAGGAGCGGGCCACGCTCGCGGCGGCCCTGCCCCTGCTCGACCTACTGGCGGAGCGACTGTGAGCGCGCACAAGAACGGCGACGGGCACGAGACACCCGCGCGACGCGGCGGGGCGTCCGGGCCGGGCTCCCTGCGATCGGCACGCCACAAGACCACGCCCGTCGGCCCGGGCTACAAGTGGGTCGCGCTGTCGAACACCACGCTGGGCGTGCTGATAGCCACGATGGACGCCTCCATCGTGATCATCTCGCTGCCCGCGATCTTCCGCGGTATCGGCCTCGATCCGCTCGCACCGGGCAACATCGGCTACCTGCTGTGGATGATCCTGGGCTATCTACTGGTCTCGGCGGTGCTGGTCGTCGTGCTCGGCCGGCTCGGCGACATGTTCGGCCGGGTGCGGATCTACAACCTCGGCTTCCTGATCTTCGCGTGCGCCTCCGTCGCGCTCTCCCTGGACCCGTTCCACGCGGGAGCGGGCGCGATGTGGCTGATCCTGTGGCGCCTCGTGCAGGCCTTCGGCGGGTCGATGCTCACCGCCAACTCGGCCGCCATCCTCACCGACGCCTTCCCCGCCCGGCAACGCGGCATGGCCCTGGGCATCAACCAGATCACCGCTCTCGCGGGCCAGTTCCTCGGTCTCCTCGCGGGCGGCCTGCTCGCCGTCGTCGACTGGCGTGCCGTGTTCTGGGTGAGCGTCCCGATCAGCATCACCGGCACGATCTGGTCCTACCTCAGCCTCCGGGAGACCTCGGCGGGCCGCCCCGGCCGTGTCGACTGGCTGGGCAACCTCACCTTCGCGTCGGGCGCCGGCATCCTGCTGGCCGGCATCACCTACGGCATCCAGCCCTACGGCGGCAGCGCCACCGGCTGGGGCAACCCCTGGGTGCTCACCGGCCTGTTCGGCGGCGTCGCCCTGCTGCTGCTCTTCTGCTACATCGAGACACATGTCGCCGAGCCCATGTTCAACCTGGCCCTGTTCAAGATACGGGCGTTCACCGCGGGCAACGTGGCCGCGCTGCTGACCTCGATCGCGCGGGGCGGTCTGCAGTTCATGCTGATCATCTGGCTGCAGGGGATCTGGCTGCCCCTGCACGGCTACGACTTCGAGGACACTCCCCTGTGGGCCGGCATCTTCATGCTGCCGCTCACGATCGGCTTCCTCGTCGCGGGCCCCATCTCCGGCTATCTGTCCGACCGGTTCGGTGCCCGCCTCTTCTCCACGGCCGGTCTCATCGTCGTTGCAATCTCCTTCCTCGGGCTGCTCGCACTGCCCGTCGACTTCGACTACGGGCTGTTCGCGGCGCTGCTGCTGCTCAACGGTCTTGGTCAGGGCCTGTTCTCCGCGCCGAACACGTCGTCCATCATGGGCAGCGTGCCGGCCGAGTTCCGGGGCGTCGCCTCGGGCATGCGCTCCACCTTCCAGAACTCCGGTACGGCCCTGTCCATCGGTGTGTTCTTCTCGCTGATGGTCTCGGGGCTCGCGTCCAGGCTGCCGACGACGCTGAGCAGCGGACTGCAGGCCAACGGCGTACCGGCCGGAGCGGCCGAGCATGCCGCTTCGCTGCCGCCGGTGAGCACCCTCTTCGCCACGTTCCTCGGCAACAACCCCATCCAGCACCTGCTCTCCGCCGACGGAGCCCTCGACCATGTGTCGGCGGCCCAGCGAGCGGTGCTGACCGGCCACACCTTCTTCCCACGGCTGGTCTCCGGGCCGTTCCACCACGGTCTGGCGATCGTGTTCAGCGTCGCCGCCGGCATGGCTCTGGTCTCCGCCGTGGCCTCCGCCCTGCGGGGCAGCCATCGTGCCGAGCCGAAACCCGCCGGACAGGACCCGTCACCCGCGACCGGCGAGACCAAGGAGACTCCGCAGAGCCGGCACAACACGCCGTCGTAGCACGGTTGTCGGGCCCGCCACTGCTTCCCGCGTCAGAGCGAGGTCAGCCAAGTCGCTGTGTCTGCTGGGCGCTTGAACTGGCGGGTCTGGACAGGGGCGAAGCGTGGGTCGTCCGCGCGGTCGGCGATCTCCCGGTGTCGGCGGGCGTGTTGGGACCAGGCCCACCACACGGGGTGCTCTCTGCTCAGCCAGCCCGACCAGGTTTCCTTGTTGCCGCCGAAGAGAACCTCGCGGGTGACCGTGCGACGGAGAGAGCGGCGCAGGATGCGGGGCATGACCACGCGCCTGGGGTAGTCGAGCCAGAGCACGGTGTCTGCCCGGTCCCAGAGCAGGTCACGGACCTCTGGGTAGCCGATCGAGTCGATGATCCACTGGGGTTCGGCGGCGATCCGTGTGATCTCTTCGGTCAGCTTGTCGTTCACGGCCCAGTTCGGGCCCGCGAAGTACAGCGCGTCCATCTCGTGGTACGGAATCCCCAGCCGTTCGCCCACTGCCCGAGCGAGAGTCGACTTTCCCGCTCCGGTGACACCCACCACCAAGATCCGTTCCATGGACGCACCTTATACAGGGGCAACGAGGGTCAATCGGCCCGGAGCCACAGCGAGACGGCGAGACCGAGGCCGGCCAGGGCGATGGCGATGCGCAGCGGCTTCTCGGGAAGCCGCCGGACGACCACCGGTCCCACCCGGCTGCCGACCAGACACCCGAGGCCGAGGGCGAAGGCGGCCGTCCAGTCGACGGGGGCGAGGAAGGCGTAGGCGACGGCCGCGGTGACGTTGGCGGCGCCGGTGGCTATGTTCTTCACGGCGTTGGTGACGGGCAGCGGTTCGTTCGCGGACAAGGACAGTACGGCCAGCATCAGGACGCCGGCCGCCGCGCCGAAGTAGCCGCCGTACAGCCCGACCAGCAGCACCGCGCAGACCAGCGGCAGTCTTGAGCGCACGCCGCCGGCGTCCGGGTCGCGCCGGGCGGCCAGTCGTCGCAGTGGTTCGCGGACGAGGATCAGCACCGAGCCCAGGGCGATCAGCCAGGGCACGACCTGCTCGAACGCCGAGGACGGAGTGCCCAGGAGCAGCGCCGCTCCCACCGCTCCCCCGGTGGCCGCGAGGAGCGAGAGTCTCAGCAGTCGGCGCCCTTGGCCGCGCAGTTCCTCCCGCGAACCGGCCGCGGTGCCAAGGGTGTTGGAGAACAGCGCCACGGTGTTGGTCACGTTGGCGGCCACCGGCGGCAGTCCCACAGCCAGCAGCGCCGGATAGCTGAACAGTGAGGCGAGCCCGGCGATCGATCCGGCCAGCCCGGAGGCGACGCCGGCGAGCGCGAGCAGCAGTACGGAGCCGGCGTCCACGCGGTTGCTTGCTCCCTGGGTCGAGCGGTCCCACGCCGCGCCGTCGCGACTCGGCCCGCTGTCGGGAGCGGGCCCGGGTAGTGCACGTCCCAGGGTACGGATGGCGTCTACATGCGGAGACGGTGGGTCGGAGTCAGGCCCAGGTGGACAGGTCGATGGCCCGGTCGACGTCGTTCGGGCGCAGCACCCGCAGGATGCCTTCCAGAAGGTAGTAGTCGGCGTACGGGAGCGAGACCTCGATGCCGTCCTCGGCCGGGCGGTTGCGGGTACAGCGGGCGACGACCGCCTCGGCTCGGGTCGAGTTCTTCGTGAGGCAGGTCTCCGACAGCGCGGTGAGCAGGCGTAGGGCGACGTCGCGGTAGGCGGGCCGGCCCGACGCGGCGGCCAGGTCGAGCAGTCCGCACGCCATGATGGCGCCGGCCGACGCGTCCTTGATGTCGTTGGGCGCTTGCGGTGCGCGGTAGTCCCACACCGGGACGGAGTCGGGGGTCAGCGCTGCGACGGCGAAGTCCGCGAGTCTGCGTGCGGTGGTCAGGAACTCCGCGTTGCCGGTCCGCCGGTACATCGTGGTGAATCCGTAGATGCCCCAGGCCTGTCCGCGCGACCAGGCGGACGTGGGGCTGTAGCCCTGCACGGTGTTGGGCCCGATGGCCGCGCCGGTGTCCGGGTTGAAGTCGAACACGTGCGGGATCGATCCGTCGGCACGGGGGAACACGCGCTGCGCGGTCTTCGCGTGCTCAACGGCGATGTTCAGGTACTTCTGGTCGCCGGTCTGCTTGCTCGCGAAGGCCAGCAGGTCGAGGTTCATCATCGTGTCGATGATGACCCGGCCCGCGTTGGCGGGATCGCCCAGTGCGCCCCAGGCCCGGATGAAGTGACCTCGCGGGTTGTACCGCTGGATCAGGGAGTCGGCCGCCCGCACGGCGCCCGTGCGCCAACTCGCGTCGCCCGTCAGCCGCCAGGCGGTGACCCACGACGGGTAGAAGAGGAAGCCGAGGTCGTGGGTCGCCGTGTCGGTCTGTCTGGGCGCGAGTTTGGCCGCCGACTCCAGTGCCCAGGTGCGGAAGGCGGTGTCCCCGGTGTGGAGCCAGGCCATCCACAGCGTTCCGGGCCAGAATCCGCCGACCCAGTCGCCGTTCTGGGAGTACGTCCATTTCTCGAACTTGGTCCCGACCGGGAAGCCGGTCACGCGCGGCGCGACCGCGCGGACCTTCGCGACCGCGTAGTCGGCCGCCGCGCTCAGCGTGCTCAGGTTCGGTGCCGCCAACCGGCCGTCGACCGCACCCGCGGCCGGTGACGCGGAAGCCTAGACCGCTGCGGCACCCGCCGCCGTGGCCAGGACCGTACGTCGGGAAACAGTCATGCCCGCACCTCCAACTGGTCAACGGGAGAACGCAGTTGACCGAGCTTTGCACAGCAGTCTCAGCGGCGTACACCCACATGTGCGGAGTTCATCCACGTGAACGGCTGGTCAGGAGGCGAGTTGGGCCGCGGCTACTCCTTCGCGGCGGCCGCCCTGCGCGTCGGACTGCCCAGGGCCCAGAAGAGGACGCCGAGGAGCACGAACCCGGCGAGCGGGACGGCCTCCGTCAGGAGGTACTTCCAGCGCTCGCCGTAACTCCAGCCGTCCGGCGCGTAGTCGGAGCCGAACCAGTGGTCGCCGAGTCCGGGGGCGACCAACTGCACGCTCGCGAACAGGATGAGCAGGGTCAGGACCACGCTGATGGTGCGCGGGAAGGGCGCCTTGTACGGGCGCGGGACGTGCGGAGCCTTGCGGCGCAGTACCGCGAGGGCGGGGAAGATGCCCAGGTAGCTGACGAGGGTGGTGGAGACGGCGAGGCCGAGGACGGCGCCGAAGAGCTTGGCCGCGCTGCCGTCGGTCAGTTCGTGGGCCAGGACCAGGACGAGGGTGGAGACAAGGCCGCTGAGGACGTTGACCCGTACCGGCGTGCCGAACCGGCTGGAGATGACGCCGAGGAAGCGGGGCGCGGCGCCGTCGTAGCCGGAGACGGCGAGGGCGCGGTCGGAACCCATGACCCAGGTGACGCCGGAGGACAGCACCGTGAGGATGAACATGATCGCGGCGAGGTCCCCGAGCACGCTGCCGGCGCCGCTGAGGGTGGCCGTGCCGTCGGCGCCGACGTGACCGCCGTAGACGGTGAACACCTGGCGGATCGCGTCGATGAAGCCGCCGAGGCCGGTGATGGCCTTGACCGGGAGGACCAGCAGGATGCCGAGGATCGGCAGGGCGTAGAGCAGTACGGCGAGGACGGCGCTGCGGAAGATGGCGAAGGGCACGTCCTTCTGGGCGTCGGTCATCTCGTCGCCCGCGGTGTTGGGCAGCTCGAATCCGACGTAGTTGAACATCAGGACGGGCACCAGGCCGACGAACCCCACGTACGTCGGGGAGAAGTCGCCGAGCCCGAATCCGTGCAGGCCGTGCTGGATGCCGTAGACGACGACCGTGACGGTGAACAGGCCGAGGAGGACGAATCGGCTCCAAGCGCCGATGGTGGGGATCCACTTGCCGACGTCGAAGGAGAGGATCGCGGCGAGGACGCCCACCCAGACGAAGAGGAGGGTGAAGACGTAGAAGGCCGGGGTGCTCAGGTCCTTGCCGTCGTTGAAGAAGGTCGTGTACGCGGTCACTGCCGAGACCGAGAGCGTGCCGCCGAGCCACACCGGGTTGGTGATCCAGTACAGGAAGTTGTTGACGGCGCCTGCGAGGCGTCCGAAGGCGCGGCTGGTCCATATGTAGGGGCCGCCCTCGTCCGGGAAGGCGGCCCCCAGTTCGGCGGTCAGCAGCGCGGAGGGCACGAAGAACACCACGGCCAGCACGATGAGCCAGGTGAACGCCTCGGCGCCGGACGAGGCCACGGTGCCGATGGTGTCGACGCCGACGATGGTGCAGAGGAGGAAGAAGAGGATGTCGAAGCGGCCGAAGTGCTTGCGCAGCTTCTGCCGCTCCGTCTCGGCTGCTGCCGGCGTGCCGGCCGGGTCGAGAACTGTCTGGCCAGCGGTCACCGGGAGCTCCTGTGTGCTCGTGCCACGGGTGGGATTCGGCCAATGATCGGGCGCGCCCCAAAAGCACACAAGTGTTCATTTACAAGTCTTGACCATTACTTCTCCGCCGTGGTGAGCACCATCCGGAAGCGGGCGGCGCCGGAGAGCATCCGTCGGTACGCCTGGTCGGCCTGGTCCAGCGGTACGGTCTCGGTCATCGGGCGGATGCCGTGCAGGGCGCTGAACTCCAGGGTGTCCTGGACGTCCTGTGCCGTGCCGGACGGGTGGCCGCGCACGATCTTGGCGCTCATGAGCAGCTGGGTCGGATTGATGTCGAGTGCCTCGGGCGCCGCTCCGACGACGACCAGTTCACCGCGGGCTGCCAGTCCGTCCACGGTCGAGCTGATGGCGGCGGAATTGCTGGCCGTGGCCAGCACGACCTTGGCTCCGCCGAGCGACTGCAGGGCCTCGGCGACGGGTGTGTCCGCCGTGCTGTCGACGTAGTGGTGGGCGCCGAGCTGCTTGGCGAAGTCGGCCTTGTCGGCTCCCCTGGCGATCGCGACGGTCTCGAAGCCCATGGCGATCGCGAACCGCACCCCCAGGTGACCGAGACCGCCGATGCCCAGCACGGCGACCAGATCGCCGGCCCGCGCGGAGCTGCGCCGCAGTCCGTTGTACGTGGTCACGCCCGCGCAGGCCATCGGGCCCGCGTCGGCCGCCGACAGCGCCTCGGGGATCCGGGCCAGGGCGTCGACCGGGGCGATCATCATCTCGCCGAAGCCGCCGTCGTACGCCCAGCCCGGGACCTTGAGGTTCTGGCAGACGATGAAGTCGCCCTGCCTGCAGGGGGTGCAGTGGCCGCAGCTGCCGCCGAACCAGCCGACCGTCACCCGGTCGCCCACCTGCCAGCCGTACTCGCCCGCGCCCTCGCCGAGTTCGTCGACACGGCCGGCGATCTCGTGCCCGGCCACCACCGGGAACGCCAGGCCCGGCACGGCGCCGTTCACGAACAGGGTGTCGCTGTGGCAGACCCCGCAGGCCTCCACGGCCACCCGCACATGGCGAGGACCCGGCTGCGGTACGTCACGCTCGGTGATCTCGAAGGTCCCGCCGGCGGCGGGCACTTGTGCAACTCGATAGGTACTCATGCGTCTCCCCGGAAGTCGCGTACGACCGCCCCCGCACCAGTGGATCAGCCGCGGGCCGATCGCGCGCGTCGAACAGAAGTCGAGCAGGAGGGGTGAGGGGGCGGGCCTCGCCGGCGAGCACGCCCGGCACGGTCGAAGACCCACGGAGCGTGACGTTGCGCCCGGCACCAGTCGCCTGCGCGTCACCTCCCCCTCGCGCGTTCCGACGCGTGAGGACATCCATCTCACCACTCGCCGACCGACCCGACAACACGGCATTTCGAGCGTGTGGGGTGTCCGACTCCTCGGACACGCCCTATCGTCACTGTTACGATTCAGTGACGCACACCACTCAGCCGGACGGGCCGCACCGGCTTGTCCGAGATGTTCCCAGGAGGCTCCCATGGCGGGCAGGACCGGCCGCGTGACGGCGACCGATGTCGCCAAGGAGGCCGGTGTCTCCCAGACGACGGTCAGCTACGTGCTGAACGACGCGCCGCACCAGAAGATCTCCGAGCAGACCCGGCGCAAGGTGCTGGATGCGGTGGCGAAGCTGGGCTACAAGCCGTCGGCCGCCGCACGCGCGCTCCGCCTGGGCCGCAGCGATCTGGTGCTGATGTTCCTTCCGGACGTTCCTGTCGGCGGCTCTCTGACGGCCCTGGTCGAGCTGCTCGGTGACGAGCTGGAGCGCCACGGCCTGAATCTCGTCACACGGCGCGAGCGGCACACCCCGCTGGAGTCGCTGTGGCGGGAACTCGCACCGGCGGCCGTGATGACGGCCTTCGACGTCCCCGAAGAGGACGTGGCCGGCATGCGGGCGGCCGGCATCCACGTGGTCAGCGCCGGGATGAGCCCGTCGGACAGCCCGGGCGTCCTGACCGTTCCCCAACGCCTCATCGGCACCATGCAGGTCGAACGGCTGGCGACGACGGGGCACACACGCATCGGCTATGCCACTCCCGGGGATCCCCGGCTCCAGGATTTCCTGGTCCTGCGGCTCGAGGGCGCCCGCGCCGCCTGTGCGGAACTCGGTCTTGAACCGCCCGTCGTGCTCGAAGTACCCCTCGACATCTCGGCCGCCGCGGCGGCGGCCGAGCGCTGGCACTCGGCCGTCCCGGCCGTCACAGGCGTGTGCGCCTACAACGACGAGACGGCGTTCGCCCTGCTCGCGGGCATGCGCAGGGTGGGTCTCTCCGCCCCCGGCGACCTCGCCGTGATCGGTGTCGACAACGACAAGCTGGCGCCCTTCGCGATGCCGCCGCTGACGACGATCGACAACAACCTCGATGTCGTCGTGGGCCGCGCGGCCCGGATGATCGTCAATGGCGTGACCGGCCGATCGCTGCCGACGCAGCCCCAGATCACTCCGCTGAGCCTGGTCGTGCGCGAGTCGGCCTGACACCGGCCCTCCTCGGTCGCGGGAACTCCAACAGGCGTGACATGACGCCGCTCTCCCCCGGATTCCGGCTTTCCGCAAAACACTGACGCACGGGTCTTGTGGCTCGCCATGGGCTGGGCTTACGTCACGCATACGTTTCACTTGTACGTATCAGTGGCTGGTTCTCACCCACCGAAAACGGTGGCGACCACACCCCCTTCGGCCAGGGACGGCTGACTGCCAAGAGCGGTCCAAGCCGCGTCAGGACCTGGTTCTCCCCTACCTCCGAGGCTCTTGAGGGCGGCTCGATGCCCGCCGCCGCCCGGTCATCCACTCACCAGCGGAGTACCCATGCGAAGAATCGCGCTGACGGCCGTATCCACTGTCCTGATGTTGTCCGCGGCCGCCTGCGGCTCGGGATCGGGTTCCGGTTCGGGCAAGACCGCCACCGGCGGCACCCTCACCCTGGCCCCCCCCTGGTCGCGGCGCAGCCCTGGGACCTGGCCGACGCCGGACTCGGCAACAACGCGCAGTACTACCAGCCGGTATACGACTCGCTGTTCCGGCTGTCCCCGACGGCCGCGGTCAAGCCCAACCTGGCGACCAAGTGGTCGTACGACGCGGCCCGTACGGTCCTCACGCTGACCCTGCGCAGCGGCGTCAAGTTCACCGACGGCACCGCCCTGGACGCGGCGGCGGTCAAGGCCAATCTGCTGCACACCAAGGGAGGCACCAGCGAGGCGGCGGGCCAGCTCACGAGCATCAGCGGTGTCGACGTCGTCAACGCCACCACGGTCGCGATCAAACTCTCGGCTCCCGACCCCTCGTTGGTGCCGAACCTCGGCAATGTGGCCGGCATGATCGCCAGTCCCAAGGCCATCACGGCTGGGACGATCAAGACCGACCCGGTGGGCTCAGGGCCGTACACCCTCGACAAGTCCGCCACCACGGCGGGCAGCACGTACACCTTCGTGCGCAATCCCGGGTACTGGAACAAGGCCGCGTTCCCCTTCGACAAGATCGTCCTCAAGCCGCTCACCGACCCGCCCGCCGTGCTCAACGCGCTGCGCTCGGGGCAGGTCAACGGCGCGTTGCTGGCCAGCGCAAAGAACATCGCACCGGCCAAGAGCAGCGGCCTGACCGTCACCAAGTTCACCTCCGGTGACGTCGAGGGCGTCTACATCTGGGACCGCGCCGGAAAGATCGTCAAGGCACTCGGGGACGTCCGGGTGCGGCAGGCCCTGAACTACGCCTTCGACCGCTCCACGATCGTCAAGACGGCGAAGCAGGGGCTGGGCAAGTCGACGACCCAGATCTTCAACCCGGCGGGCTCTGCCTACGACGACTCACTGAACTCCAAGTACTCCTACGACCCGACGAAGGCCAAGCAACTACTGGCCGAGGCGGGCTACCCGAACGGCTTCTCGGTCACCGTCCCGGATGTCTCGGAGGTCTTCCCAGACCAACAGGCGGCCATGGTCCAGCAGTTGGAGGACATCGGGATCAAGGTCAAGGTCGACAAGATCCCGGCCACACAGTTCATCAGCGCCCTTCTCGCGGGCAAGTACCCGCTGTCGTACATGACTCTGGCCTCCTTCCGTGCCTGGGACACCATCCAGATCGAGGTGGCCAAGAGCGCGCTGTGGAATCCGCTGCACAGCGAGGACGCCAAGGTCACCAGCCTGATCGCCAAGGCTCGTTCGGCGACCGGCGCCACCCAGGACGCGCTGTTCAAGGAGCTCAACACCTACCTCGTCGACCAGGCGTGGAACGCGCCCTGGGACTCCGTCGAGGCCACCTACGCGACGACCAAGGGGGTCACCTTCACCCCGCAGACGTTCGCCGCCGTACCGCCGATCTACAACTTCAAGCCCGTCGGCTGACCCGGCCCGCAAACGAACACGGTCAGGGAGAGACAGATGATCGTTTTCCTGGTCCGGCGCATCGCCGCCGGGCTGGTCCTGGTCCTGGTGATCGCGACCACGACCTTCGCGCTGATGGGCCTCACCGGTTCCGATCCGGTGCGCCAGATCGTGGGGCAGACCGCCACCCAGCAGCAGGTGACGGCCAAGTCCGCCGAACTCGGCCTCGACCAGCCCTTCGTGGTCCGCTACGGCCACTGGCTCGCGGACGCGGTGCACGGCAACCTCGGCAGCTCGTGGTTCAGCAGTGAGTCCGTGACCACGTCACTCGCCAACAAACTGCCGGTCACACTGTCGATCGTGCTGGCGGCGCTACTGCTGTCGGCGGTACTGAGCACGGTGCTGGGCGTGGCCGCCGCGGTGCACTGGACCAGGTGGTGCAACTGCTCGCGGTCCTCGGATTCGCCGTACCCAGCTTCCTGGTCGCCCTGGTCCTCGCCGTCGTGGTCGGCGTCCACCTGGGCTGGCTGCCCGCGACCGGTTACGTCCCGCTGGCGGACTCGGCGGACGGCTGGCTCCGGTCGATCACCCTCCCGGCGTTGTCGCTCGCCGTCGGAGCGATCGCCGCCACCGCCCAACAGGTACGCGGCTCCATGGTCGACGTCCTGCGCGCGGACTACATACGCACCCTCCGCAGCCGTGGCATCAGCGAACGGAGCCTGCTGTTCCGCCACGCTCTGCGCAACGCGGCACCGGCCGCGCTGACCGTGCTGGCGCTGCAGTTCATCGGCCTGGTCGGCGGCGCGGTCGTCGTCGAGAAGGTCTTCGGCCTCAACGGGATCGGCAGCCAGGCGACCACAGCCGGATCCCAGAGCGACACCCCGGTCGTCATGGGCGTCGTCGTGGTCATGGTCGCCCTCGTCGTGGTGGTGAACATCCTGATGGACCTCGCGTACGGATGGCTCAACCCGAAGGTGCGTGTCGGATGACGCTCCCTCAGCCCGAAGAAGCGGCACACACGATCGCCGTCGCCACACCGGGGCGGGCGGGACTCCTGCGCCGGCTCCTGCGCAGCCCGGTGGCCGTGACCTGCCTGGTGCTCCTCGCGCTGGCCAGCCTGTTCGCGCCGCTCCTGACCGGCCAGGACCCGGCCCACACCTCACTGACCGACAGCCTGGCCCCGATGAGCGGACAACATCCCCTGGGCGGTGACGGCGTCGGCCGTGACGTCCTGGCCCGACTGCTCTACGGCGGTCGCACCAGCCTGCTGGGAGCCCTGCTCGCGGTGGCCGTGGCCCTGGCGATCGGTGTTCCCGCCGGTCTGGTGGCCGGGTATTACCGCAAGTGGTTCGACGCCGTGAGCAGTTGGCTGTCCAACCTGCTGATGGCCGTCCCCGCGATCATCGTGCTGCTCGTCGTGATGTCCGCGGTGGGGCAGAACACGTACCTCGCCATGGCGGTCTTCGGCGTGCTGATGTCACCGGGCGTCTTCCGGCTGATCCGCGCCTCGGTGATCTCCGTACGCGAAGAGCTGTACGTGGACGCGGCGCGGGTGTCCGGCCTGACGGACCCCCGGATCATCCGCCGGCACATCCTGCCCGTCGTGCAGGCGCCGACCATCATCCAGGCCGCCCAGATGCTCGGTCTCGGCATCGTGATCCAGTCCGGGCTCGAGTTCCTCGGCCTGGGTTCGGCGAGCCAGGCGAGCTGGGGCTCCATGCTCAACGACGCCTTCGCGAACATCTACACCAAGCCGGTCCTGATGGTCTGGCCCGGCGTGGCGCTCGCGGTGACCGTCGCCGCGTTCGGCCTGCTGGGCAACGCCGTGCGGGACGCGCTGGCCGGGAGCGCGGTCGGCGGGCGGAGGCCGTCGCGTGGCGCCGCGGGTCGTAGGCCGGTCGCGGCGAAGAAGGCGCGGCACACCACGTCCGTGACATCCGCCATGAACGGAATGTCGGAGACGGCGGACGCGGACGACGCCTTGCTCGTCCTCGAAGACCTCACGGTCACCCATCCGACGGCCGAAGGAGACAAGGCTGTCGTCGACGGTGTCTCCCTGAAGGTGCGCCGGGGCGAAGTCCTCGGCCTCGTGGGGGAATCGGGCTCCGGGAAGAGTCAAACCGCGTTCGCCCTCCTCGGGTTGCTGCCCCGGGAGGCCCAAGTCTCCACCGGACGGCTGGTGTTCGACGGCACGGAACTGGGGCGGCTCGGCCGCGCGGACATGAACCGCTACCGAGGCCGCCGGATCGCCTACGTCCCGCAGGAACCCATGTCCAACCTCGACCCGTCCTTCCGTATCGGCGCCCAACTGGTGGAGCCGGTACGCCGGCACCTCGGGCTGTCGGCGTCGGAGGCGAGGGCGAAGACCCTCGGCCTGCTGGAGCGGGTCGGCATCGCCGACCCGAAACGGGTCTTCAACGCCTATCCGCACCAGATCTCCGGCGGCATGGCCCAGCGCGTTCTCATCGCCGGCGCCGTCTCCTGCGAACCGGATCTGCTGATCGCCGACGAGCCGACCACGGCCCTCGACGTGACCGTGCAGGCCGAGGTCCTCGACCTGGTGCGGTCCCTGCAGCGCGAGCGGAACATGGGCGTGATCCTGGTGACCCACGACTTCGGTGTGGTGGCCGACATCTGCGATCGCGTGTCGGTGATGCAGACCGGCGCGGTGGTGGAGTCCGCACCCGTGGCGCAGTTGTTCGCCGCTCCGCAGCACCCGTACACCCGCATGCTCCTGTCGTCGACGTTGGAGGACGCCGAGCCGCGGGCCGCGCTGAGTCCGGGCCACACCGTGCCGGCGAGCGTCGCGGGGATCACGAACACCGGACGTCAGGAGGGTCCGGCATGACCGGCACCATGAACGGGACACCGAAGAAGGAACTCCTGGCGGAACCCCTGCTGGTCGCCGAGGACGTGGTCGTGGAGTACCCGGCGAAGGGCTGGCGCAAGCCGCCTTTCCGGGTGCTGAAGAGGGTGTCGATCACCATCGGCGCGGGCGAGACGCTCGGGCTGGTCGGTGAGTCGGGCTCGGGCAAGACGACCCTGGGCCGAGCCGTCCTCGGACTGGTCCCGGTCGCCTCCGGCACCGTCCGCTACCGCGGCAAGGTCATCTCGGGCCTGGGCGCAAAGGAGCGCCGCGCGCTCAGCGACGCGCTCGCCGATGTGCTGCTGGGAGTGAGGGAGCCGGGTGGACGGCTGCCGACGGTCTGGCCCGCGTCCGAGCGGGGGCTGCCCGCCACCGAGCCGGTCGACGGCGTCCTCGCCTACGACGAGGGGTTGTTCATCGGCTATCGGGGCGCCGGCCGTGCCGGATGGCAGCCGCCCCGCTACGACTTCGGGCACGGACTCGGGTACACCACCTGGGACTACGTCTCGATCGACGTGCCCGGTGAGGTGCCGTCCGGCGCCGATCTCACCGTAGAAATACGGATACGGAACAGCGGAACGCGCCACGGCAAGGAGGTCGTGCAGGTCTACGCAGGCCGTCCGGACGGTACCGTCGAGCGCCCGGTCCGCTGGCTCGCCGGGTTCGCCGTAGTAGAGGCGTCGGCCGGCGAGGAGGTCGTCGCGACGGTGACGGTGGACGCACGGGCGCTGCGGCACTGGGACACCGAGTCGGGCGGCTGGGCGGTCGAGCCGGGGAGCTTCAGGCTGGCAGCGGGCCCGTCGTCGACGACCCTGCCGCTCACCGCCGACATCGCCGTAGACCGGGGGTGAGCCGGAAATGAGCCGTAGGCGTCCGGAGGCGGAGCCGGTCATGAGCGATTCACGGTCGGAGGCGGAAAGAGTGGCCGGCCCCTGGCGGCAGACCGAGATCGCCCTGACCGGGGCACGCGACTACGCCAACCCCTACACGGACGTCGACGTATGGGCCGAGTTCACGCACGAGTCCGGGACCGTACTGCGCCGCCCCGCCTTCTGGGACGGCGGCCGGGACTGGAAGGTCCGTTTCGCTTCCCCGGAGACGGACGGCCGCTGGACCTGGCTCAGCGGCAATTCCGTCCCGGACGAGGGACTGTCCGGGCAGAGCGGCGAACTCGTCGTCCGCCCCGCCGCGGACGACGGCGACGCCTTCCACCGGCACGGCTTCTGGCGGATGTCACCCGGCGGACGCAGCCTGGTGCACGCCGACGGGACGCCCGCGCTGTTGGTCGGCGACACGGCCTGGGCCCTGCCCTGGCGGGCCACGGAGGACCAGGTCACGAGATACGCGGACGACCGACGGGCCAAGGGCTTCAACGCGGCCCTGCTGATGAGCGTCCAGCCCGACATGGACGCGCGCGGGCCCCGCGACCGCACCGCGGACGAGGGGTTCGACGTCGGCTTCGAAGACCTGCCCACCGGCCACGTCAATGTGCTCAGGCCGGCGTACTTCCGGTGCCTCGACCACCTGATCGGGATCCTGCGCGACCACGGGATCGTCCCCGTACTCCAGCCGCTCTTCCACGGGTTCGGCTGGAAGGGCCTGCGGGTGGCGGGTCCGGTGGTCCCCCCGCAGGAGTACGCGCGCTACTGCCGCTATCTGGTGGCTCGCTACGGTGCCGCCCCCACCGTCTACCTGGTCGGCGCCGACGGCGGGGGCCACGAACCGCAGATCGCGGCGGGCGGCGCGGAAGTCGGCCGCTGGGACGGCTACGGCCAGCCCTGTGGCATCCACTACCGTCCGCACGCCGACAACCGCGCCCACCAGAGCGAGACTTGGCTGCACTTCCAGTGGTGCCAGACCGGCCACATGGGCGGGCACGTCCAGGAACGGGTCGCCGACATGTGGCGCAACACCCCCGCCAAGGCGGTCGCGAACGGCGAGCCCACGTACGAGAACACCGGCCGCCCCGGCCGCGCCGCGGGCTGGTGGCAGGGACACGAGGCCTGGAGCAACCTCTGCGCCGGCGGCACGATGGGCGTGGTGTACGGCGCGGCGAGCCTGTGGCAGTGGCGGCTGCACTCCGCCGAAGCCGGGCACGAGGAGTTCTTCCTCGCCGAAGGCGCCGACTGGCGGGAGGCACTGGACTTCGAGGGCTCGCGCCATGTCGGGCTCGTCGCCCGGATCCTTGAGGGCCTGCCACTGACGGACATGCGGCCCGACTGGCGCTCCGCCCTGGCGCCCCGGGGCCTGTCCGTCCCCGGCGTGCTGTACCTCTGTTACGCGGAGGAGGGCGGACCGCTGTTCATCACCGACCCGGCGAACGTCCCGCTCCCCTACCGGGTGGTCGACCCCCGAACCGGCGAGACCGTCCGTGAGGGGGTACGCGCCACGGCCGCGGAACCCGTGCCCGACGAGGGCGGTGCCCCACGGGTGTACATCTGCCATGACCCGAACCGGAGTTGATCCCCGTGCATGTCACGCCGCCCACCTTCGAGCACCACCGCGAGCCCCTGGGCATCGGCGAGTCCGCTCCGCGCCTCAGCTGGCGCACGGTCACCGACGCCACGGACTGGCGGCAAGCTGCCCACCAGGTGGAGATCACCGCCGCCGACGGCACGGTCCTCGCCGGCACCGGACGCGTGGAATCCGCCGATTCCGTCCTCGTCCCCTGGCCGGGGCCGCACCTCGGCTCCCGGGAACGAGTCGGCGTACGCGTACGCGTCTGGGGCGACACCGCGGACGAGCCGTCGCCCTGGTCGAGGACCACGTACGCGGAAACCGGACTCCTGGAACCGGCCGACTGGACGGCCCGCCCCGTCACCCCGGACCACGCCCCCACCGACGAGCCGCTGCCCGTCGCACTGCTCCGCCACGACTTCACCCTCACCGGTCCCGTCGCCTCGGCCCGGCTCTACATCACCGCGTACGGCGTCTACGCAGCCGAGATCAACGGCGAGCACGTCGGCGACCACGTCCTGTCCCCCGGCTGGACCTCCTACCAACACCGGTTGCGCTACCAGACCTTCGACGTCACCCCACTGCTACGGACCGGTGAGAACACCATCGGAGCACTGCTCGGCGAGGGTTGGTACACCGGACGCCTTGGCTTCCACGGCGGCAGACGCCACATCTACGGTGAACACCGCGCGCTCCTCGCCCAGTTGGAGATCACGTACGCCGACGGCACGACGCGGACCGTCCGCACCGACGAACACTGGCGTACCGCGACCGGCCCGGCGCTGCGTTCGGAGATCTACGACGGTGAGGTCTACGACGCGCGGCGGGAAAGGCCGGGATGGTCCACGCCGGGACACGACACGGCCGGCTGGGCGCCCGTCCTTGAACTCCCGGCACCTCGCGCCGAGTTGGTGGCACCGACGGGTCCTCCCGTGCGGCGCACTCAGACCGTCGCCCCGGTCGCGGTCACCACGACACCGTCCGGGAAGACCGTCCTGGACTTCGGGCAGAACCTGGTCGGCCGACTGCGCATCCGCGTCTCGGGCGCCGCCGGCCACGAGATCACCCTGCGCCACGCCGAGGTGCTGGAGCACGGCGAACTGTGCACCCGCCCCCTGCGGTTCGCGGCCGCAACGGACACGTACGTCCTGCGCGGCGAAGGCATGGAGACTGGCCAAGGTGTGGAGACCTACGAACCGCACTTCACCTTCCACGGCTTCAGATACGCCGAGATCGGGAACTGGCCCGGCCCGCTCGACCCCACCGACATCGAGGCGGTCGTGCTGCACACGGACATGGCCCGCACCGGCTGGTTCGAATGCTCCGACCCACTGGTCAACCAGTTGCACGAGAACGTCGTGCAGGGCATGCGCGGCAACTTCCTCGACGTCCCCACGGACTGCCCCCAGCGCGACGAACGCATGGGCTGGACCGGCGACATCCAGGTCTTCGCACCCACCGCGACCTTCCTCCACGACTGGTCCGGCATGCTGACCGGCTGGCTGCGGGACCTGTCCGCGGAGCAGTTGGCGCGACCGGATGGCGTACCGCCCCTCGTCGTCCCCGATGTCCTGCCGGACACCTTCCCGGACGTGGGAGCCCAGGCGGTGTGGGCCGATGTCGCGGTGCTCCTGCCGTGGACGCTGTACCAGCGCTTCGGCGACCTCGACGTGCTGCGCACCCAGTACCCGAGCATGCGGGCCTGGGGCGAGGCCACGATCCGGCTCACCGCCGAGGGCGACGGACTGTGGCGCCAGGACTTCCAACTCGGCGACTGGCTCGACCCGCAGGCTCCGCCGGACCGTCCGGGCGAGTCGCGGACCGACGGCGACCTCGTCGCCAACGCGTACGTCATCCGCTCCGCGGAGGTCCTCGCCGAGGTCGCCGGCCTCCTGGACGGGGCAGGGCACTTGGACGGCAAGGGCGACGCCGCTCGTTTCCGCGCACACGCACAGGCCGTACGCGAGCGCTTCGCCGACCATTACGTCACCCCTGACGGCCTCCTGTCCTCGGACACCCAGACCGCGTACGCCCTCGCCATCGCCTTCTCGCTCCTGCCGACGGAACGTCAACGGCGGGGCGCTGCCGAACGGTTGGCGCAGATCGTGCGCCGCGCGTCCTTCCGTATCGCCACCGGTTTCACGGGCACGCCGCTGATCTGCGACGCCCTGTGCGCGGCGGGCGAGCCTCAACTCGCCTACCGCATGCTCCTGGAGAAGGGCTGCCCGTCGTGGCTGTACCCGGTGACCATGGGCGCCACCACCGTCTGGGAGCGCTGGGACTCGATGCTGCCCGACGGCACCGTCAACCCCGGCGAGATGACCTCGTTCAACCACTACGCGCTCGGCGCCGTCGCCGACTGGCTGCACCGTACGGTCGCGGGCCTCGCCGCCGCCGAACCCGGCTGGCGACGGCTGCGCATCGCCCCGGTCCCGGGTGGCGGTCTGAGGTGGGCGAGGGCGGCTCACGACACTCCGTACGGCAGGGCCGAGGCGGGTTGGCGCATCGAGGGCGACAGTGCGGGCACTCTCGTCGTGGAGACCTTGGTACCTCCGGGCATCCGGGCCGAGGTCCAACTCCCCGACGGCAGACCCCTGTTCGAGATCGGCTCGGGACGCCACACGTTCCAATGCCCCTACGCCGACCCTGCCTGAGCGCCCTGCCGCACAAATCGGTCGGCTACTTGTTCTCGCCCGACCACCCGGCCGCACCCGCGGCCGGGCGGTCCGGATGTGTCGGCCAGTTCCGTGGGCCGGCCGATGCTCTGGCCGGCGGACGAGCCGTGGCCGGTGTGCGACGAGACTCACGCCGGTGTACGTGGCCGTCGCATCGCCGATATCCGTGTGGGGCGCGACGGCGAACTCAACGTCTTCGCCTGCCCGGCCGATCCCCAACACCCGCACCGCTGGAGCCTCCAGTAGGCCGGCGGGTGCCTGGGATCCGGTACGGCCACGTGGAGCTCAAGGCGAGTGGGACCGGTCGAGGGGCGTCGCTATCCACCTGACCACGGAAACGAATACCTTGGCCGGTGTGAACGTCGTCTTCGAGGGTGCCTCGAATCGGTTGGGCGAGTCCGTCATCGCCCGCGACACGGGGCTGTGTCGAGACACGCCGGCTGCCGGATCCGCTTTCGGCAAGCCGTCGACGTCCAGCGGGACCCGCTGCACGTGGCCGAGCCGGTGACGATGATGACCTCACTGCAGCAAAAGGTCCAAAGCGTCCTCGACGAACTCGTCGACACCGGAGCCGAGACCGGCTTGCAGGTTGCCGTCCACCACCGCGGCGTTCTTGTTGTCGACGCCGTCGCCGGCCTCGCCGACAGCCGGACCGGGCGCAGGGTGACCCCGGAGACCCCGTTCTTCAGCTTCTCGGCAGGCAAGGTCATGACGTCACTGATCGCTCACCTGCTCGTCAGGACCGGTGCTGTCGGATACGACACTCCAGTGGTCGACCTGTGGCCGGAGTTCGGTGCCCGCGGCAAGGAGTCGGCGACTCTTCGACACGTGCTCACACACTCGGTCGGCGTGCCGGCGATGCCTCGTGGCATCGGCCCTGCCGACCTGACCGACTGGTCGCGGGTCTGCACCGCGATCGCCGACGCCGAACCTCGGTGGCGACCCGGGACCAAGACGGGATACCACTCGTTCACCTTCGGCTTCCTCGTCGGCGAGATCGCACGCCGGGTCACGGGCAAACCGATACGGCAACTCCTGCGCGAGTGGGTCACCGCGCCCCTGGGCATCGACGGTGACCTGTACTTCGGTGTGCCCCGAACCGACCTTGCCCGGCTGGCACGACTCGAAGACGCCGTACCGCCCCCGGTCGCCCCACCTGAGGGCGATGCCATTCTCGCGCCCTGGGAACTGCGACCGACCGCGGCCATGGGCAACAGCCACGAGACCCTGCAAGCGGACATCCCGTCGGTCGGGACCTTCACCGCGCGGGGAGCGGCTGCCATGAACGCCTCGGTCCTCGACGGTCGGCTCATCGATTCACACCAGCTCGAGGAGTTGACGGCGGTGGCCTTCGAGGGCACCGACCAGGTCTTCGGCAACCATGCGCGGCTGGCCCTGGGTTATCCGCTCGGCCGGATCGGTACGCAGCCGGACGAGGCACCTACCACGTTCGGCTGGGTGGGTGGCGGCGGCAGCTACGTCTATGCCGACACCGCCACCGGCACCTCCTTCGCCATGACCAAGACCCGTCTCACCCCCCACTTCAACACCGCACAACGCCTCGCGGACCTGACCACAGCCGAGATCGACCCACCTGCCTGAGCACCGACAGCCAGGAGGCCCTGTGCCGCAGCCTCTCGTGCTCGCGTCCGCGGAGCCCAACCAGCCGTCACCGGCCTGTGACTGCCGGATGACCTGTCGGCTGCGAGACGGAAAACACCAGGAGGGGTATGTGAGGAGAGTTCAAGAGTCGAAAAGCGCGCCTCCGAACGACACCCGGTCCCAGAACCAGTACAGGCTGACCACCACGATCGGTGTGGTCAGTGCGGGCAGCACCCATCGGTGGACGGTGGTGCGGCGCAGGAGGAGCAGCAGGGGAAAGACGACGGCGATGATGCCCAACTGCACCGCTTCGATACCGACGTTGAAGCTAAGCAGCGACAACAGCAGCTCCCAGGACCAGCTTTCGTCGATGCCGAGCGCTCCGGCGAAGCCGAGGCCATGCACAAGGCCGAAGAGGAAGACCGTCGGCAGCCGCCAGCGTCCGCTGCCCTCGCGGTCGCGCAGGAGGATGCCGGCCAGGGCCACCACCGCGATGGACGCGGCGATGACCGGTTCCACGACCGCCGCGGGCACGTGCACCACACCCGTCGCCGCCAGCAGGAACGTGACGCTGTGCGCGGCGGTGAAGGCGGTCGCCGTCAGGAGGACCGCGCGCAGGGTGCGGGCGCCGATGAGCAGGGACAGCAGGAAGAGGATGTGGTCCAGGCCGAATAGGAGGTGTTCGGTGCCGAGCAGGAAGAACTCCACGATCTGGTGGGACTCGTGGTGCCCGCCGGTCTCCACGGTCGGTTCGCCGGCCGTCAGCACCTGGGAGCCGCGCCGGCCGTCGAGGTCGTAGTGCACGATCGTCCGGGTGCTGTGGACGAAGCTCTCGGCGTCGGGGAACAGGGCGCTGGAGATCGCGTAAGTACCGCCGGTGCCCGGGCAGTTGTAGGCCAGCGTGAGGACGGCGAACGGTTTGGTGCCCCGGGTGCGGACGTCCGCGTCCCGCGCGAGCCGGGGCGTGCAGGGCCTGTCGTCGTGGGTGAGGGCGAAGCGTGCCGTGACGTACTCGGTCACCGCGTCGGCGTTGCTCTTGAGCTGATGCAGCTGTGCGGTGCGGCCCTTCGCCTCGTACGCCTCGGCGTACAGCCAGGCCGACTTCATCAGCAGGTCGTATTCGAGATCGAGGTCTGCCTGCACCCGGGTTCCGGCACCCCTCACCTCGACGTACGCGGTCGAGGTGAGATCGTGTGCGGCGGCCGGGGTCGGGTGGGCGAGACCTGCGGTGAGCACGGCCAGCAGAGCGGCTACGACCGTGAGGAGCGCCGCGCCCGGCCGTGAGGTGGACAGGCGCGTCGACCATGGGGGCGCCGTCACTGCTGATCCTCGGACGACGTGAACCACTGGTAGCCGGGCACGTCCGGTCCCCACGTACCCGGGCGGCCATGGGCGTCCTTGGTGACGAAGACGCTCGGCTCGGAGGCCGTCACCCCGCCGCCGGTGGTGCGTGCCGTGACGAACCAGGCGTGGGTCGTGCCGGGCTTGAGGCCCTTCCAGGTCACCGAGGCGACCTTGCCGGAGTCGACCTTGGCCCGGCCGATGACGCTCACCGGGTTGTACAGCGCGAGCGAGTCGGTCTTGAAGGTCGTCCTGCGGCTGCCGAGGTCGACGGGGAGGACCATGTTGTCCTCGGTGCCGTCGTACCGGTGGAGGGTGTCGTACTCGGTGGAGCCGAACTCGTCGAGCAGCGGGGAGTAGGTGTCCACCGTCAACTCGGAGCGTTTGACGTTGAATTGGAGCATCCGGAAGAAGCTCGCACCGAACTGGAGCTGGGTGTCGGGCTGGTAGCCGCCGATCTCGGTGAGCCCGAGCCGGTCCGCGGAGACCGTGTAGAACTGGTAGTCCGCGAGCAGTTCGACGACGTCGTGCGCGACCTCGCCGACGCGCGGTTTCACGTTGGTGCCCACGCCGTGCTCGTGACCGGCGAGGATCAGGAACACGTTCGGGTTGTCCTGGACGACCGTCTTGTAGAGCATCGAGCCGTCGGGCGGGGAGAACGCGGCGCCGCGTCCGTCGGGGTTGTTGCTCGGGGCGAGGTAGTCGTGCGAGAGCAGGATGCCGTTGCGGTCGGGGTAGCGCTTGAAGATCGAGTCGGCCCATTCGGCCTCCTCGCGTGTCACCCCGTACGACAGCCCCACCACGACGAAGTCCAGGCCGCCGGCCGAGAACAGGTCGTAGTGGTTCTGGTTGTCGCCCGCGCGCCACGGGCCGCCGTACTCGGCGTGCTCCCACCCCTTGGACAGCGCCTCGTAGCGCTCGGGGCCGTAGTACTTGTTGTAGATGGCGTCCGCGCCGTTCTCGGTGCCCGACTGGTTGTCGTGGTTGCCCGCGATCACGCCGTTGGGCACGCCCGCGTCGTCCAGGATCTTCTGCTGCTCGGACGACACCTCCATCTCGCCCACGACCTCCCGCTGGGTCGCCTCGTCGGCGGGCTTGCGGATGTTGTTCTCGATGATGTCGCCGGTGTGGGCGACGTACGCGATCTTCCGCTGTTGCTTGTTGGCGACGATCCAGCGCGAGACATCGCCGTACGCCTTCTCCCACACCGCGCGCTCCTCGGGCGTCTCCTGCTCGACGGCGCCCTCGGAGAGGTACTGCGTGTCGGTGTAGTGGACGATCGAGAAGTCGTACGAGTCAGGGTCGGCGAAGGAGTTCGGGTCGCCGGCGTCGATGTCGTCGGCGAACGGGTCCTCGCCGGTGACCATGACGTGGATCTGTTTCCGGTCGACGTAGGTGCGGTCGACGACGGTGCTGAGGACGGTGTCGCCGTCGGCGGCGCCGCGGGTGCTCGTCAGGACGTCCCACCGTTTGGTGCCGGTGTTCCACACGCGCAGGGCGGCGAGCCGTTCGGGGTCGATGACGCCTTCCCAGCGCAGTACCGGCGCGTCCACGTGACCCTTCACCTCGACGTCGAAGCGCTGGAAGGTGACGTCCTCGCCGGCCGGTGCGTCGAGGGTCCTGCCGTCGGCGGGTTCGAGGCCGGAGGCCTTCACCCGTCGCTCCCCCTTGACCTTGAGGGTCGTGGGGACGGACGGGGCCGTGCCCTCGTACACCCGGCCCGGGGTCAGGATCTCGGCCTCGGAGAAGGTGGCGTCGACCTTGCCGCCGTCCGGTTCCGCGACCTTGGCGGAGAGTGTGACGTTCTTGCCGGCGTCGGTCGTGCCGGACTTCGGGGTGAGGTCGGCGGGGGCGTCGGGGATGCCGGCGGATCTGAACTTCACTGCCCTGGTACCGGTGTTGCCGAGGCTGTCCGTGCCGGACACCGAGAGAGTGTGCTCGCCGGCCGGGAGGCCGGGGCCGACGGAGGCGCCGAGTTGGATCGGGCGGCCGTCGAGTTTGACGTCGGGACCCGTCACCACACCGGAGAAGTCGTCGATCCGGACGTCGAGGACGACCGAGGCGGTGATCTTCTGCCCGGCGGCCGGGGTGCTGGCGGTCACCCGGGGCGCCGAGTTGTCGGTGGCCAGGACGCGGGTCGCCCTCTTGCCGCTCTTCGACGTCGCGGCCAGGGTGTGCGCGCCGTCGTCGATCTTCTTGGTGTCGAGGTCGGCGCGCAGTCCCTGGGCCGGGCCGTCGACGAAGAACTCCAGGTCGATCTCCGTCAACGGATTGACGTTGTCACCGCAGTTGCCGTCGCCGAAGCTGTACGACCCCTTGAGCATCCGGCCCTCGGCGGTGCCGTTCGCCGGGGTGAGGGTGATGCCGGAGAGGGCGAAGTCGTCGCGGTTGTCGCCGCACGAGGTCGTGTAGGTGCCGGTGACGAAGTCGACGGTGTTCCAGCCGGGGACGAGCCACTCGTTCGGGAGCGCCAGGTCGACGTGCCGGCTCACGAAGTCGCCGTCCAGCACGTGCTTTTGACCGTTGACCAGGAGGTAGTTCTGGTAGCGGGCCTCGATCGAGTTGCTGCCGACGGTGAACCCGAGTGTCGCGTTGCCGGAGCCGAGTGTCTCGGTGACGGGCACGGCCGGAGCGTCGATCGTGTAGCGCAGCTCCGCCTCGCGCAGCCGGGTGTCCGTGCTGCCACAGGTGCCGTCGCCCATGGCGTACGTGTCGGCGATGTCGTGGCCCGTGACGGTGGCGCCGTCCAGGGCGAGGGCGAGGTCCGCGAGGTCGAAGTCGTCGCGGTTGTTGCCGCAGCTCTCCTTGTAGGGGCTGGTGACGACCTTGATGACGTTGTCGCCGGGCATCAGGAAGCGCGCCGGGATCGCGATGTCGACGCGCTGGCTGACCCAGGTGCCGCCGAGGTCGATGCGTTTGCCGTTGACGAGCAGGTGGTTGTCGTACCGGTCGTCGACGGAGTTCGAGCCGACGTCGAAGGAGAAGGTGGCCGCGCCATTGCCGAGGTGCGGGTCGGTGGCCGGCGCCCTGCCGTCCACGGTCAGCGAGTCGACGGAACCGTCGGTGCCGGCCGGGAAGCTCGCGAACACCGGCTGACGGCCCGCCACGAGCGTGCCGTCCTTGGGCAGCAGCCGCGGGGCGCCCGCGGGGGCGTTGTTGACCGTCACCTTGTTCTTGACGGTCTTGCCCGAAGTGGTCGTAGCGGACAGGGTGTGCTGTCCGTTGGCGAGCTTTGTGGAGTCGAGGTCGACGGTGCGTCCGGTGGTGCCCTGCGGATCGCCGAGCACGAAGAAGCTGAGCGTCGCCTTCGTCAGCAGTGACGTGTTGGAACCGCAACTGCCGTCGCCGAAGGAGTAGGTGTACTCGTTCTCCTCACCGTCCGCGACCTCGCCGAGCAGGTCCAGGCCGATGTCGGAGAGCACGAAGTCGTCGTAGTTGGTGCCGCAGGAGCTGTCGACCGTACCGGCGAAGATCTCGATCCGGTTCTCGCCCTTGACCAGCTCCTGGTTCGGGATCTCCATCGTGCCGCGCTCGTTGACGAGATCGCCGATGTCGACCCGGTAGTCGCCGTTGACCAGGACGTAGTTGTGGTAGCGGGCCTCCGTCGAGTTCGAGCCGACGTCAAAACTCAGCCGGGACACGCCGAGGGTCCGCTCGGCGTCGATCGCCTTGCCGTCGACCGCGAGCTTGGTCACCGAGTCACCGGCCAGGGTCGGCGTGGCCGCGACCTTCTGCGTGCCCTCCAGGTAGGCCCCCTCGCCGGGGGTGAGGGTGGGCAGGCTGGTGGCCCCCGCCGACTTGTCCCGACCCGGGCCGCGCTCCTCCGGATCCGTGTCGGCGTACGCCGTCGTGAGATTGCCGCTCACGAGCAGCAGGGCGGTGAGGACCACTCCTACGAGGCGGTGGGTGCCGCGCAGTCCGTGTCCGTCATCTGGCCGTCTTCGCCGCTGAGTTGGCCCCATCAGGTCGCCCTTCCTGATCGCTGCGAGGTGAAAGGCATGCTGACGAACCCGCTGCACGGCATGCCCATGGCAAGCGTGGGCGGTGGAGGTGAACACAGGCGAAGCAGCCGTCAACGACGAGGAGAAGGGGACTTTTGGTTACCCACTGTTCGTGCGCCAGGGCCGATCGGGCTACCGACGCGTGTCCGCCTCCTTACCGGCCCCTCGCGTGGCGGAGTTGACGGAGATACTGAGGCGGCTGGAGGGACGGGCAAGAGGAGGTGCGGGCAGGTGAGTGCGACGGAACGGGGACGCCCTGACGGGCTGTTCGTGGGGCTGTGCACGCTGGACGTCATCCAGCTCGTGGACCATGTGCCGTCCTCCAACGAGAAACTGACGGCCCGTGAGCAGACCTTCGCCGCGGGCGGTCCGGCGACGAACGCGGCCGTGACCTTCCGTCATCTCGGGGGCACGGCCGAGCTGTTGACCGCGATCGGCTCGCATCCGCTGGGGCTCGGGGTCACGGCCGACCTGAACCGGCTGCGCGTCGCCGTGTCGGACCTCGCGGCCGACGCGGTCGAGCCGCCCGCGGTGTCCTCCATCCTGGTGACCGCGTCCACCGGCGAGCGTGCGGTCGCGTCGACCAACGCCACGGGTCACCGGCTGGCCCCGCCCGATGATCTCGACGCGTTGGTGGCCGACCGCGACGTCGTCGAGTTCGACGGTCACCACATGGAGCTCGCGGTGGCCGTGGCCCGTGCGGCGCGTGCCGTCGGACGTACGACCGTTCTGGACGGGGGCAGTTGGAAGGACGGCACGCCGGACCTGCTGCCGTGGATCGACGTTGCCGTCTGCTCGGCCGACTTCCACCCGCCCGGCGTGAGCACAGCGGCGGACACCCTGAGGTTCTTGGGCGAGCACGGGGTCGCCTGGTCGGCGGTCAGCCGGGGAGGGCAGCCGATCGTGTGGGCGGGGCCCGAGGGCGGTGGCACGGTGGACGTGCCCACGGTCCGGGTGGCGGACACGCTGGGTGCGGGGGATGTACTGCACGGGGCGCTTGCCTATTACCTCGCGGTTCAGGCTCGGGCTCAGGGAGGGCACCTGAGCCTGACGTCGGAGGGCTTCGTGCGGGCACTGCGAGGCGCGGCCGTGGTGGCCTCGCGGGCGTCCGCCTCGTTCGGGACGCGGGCCTGGATGCTGGAGGACCAGGCGGCGACCGGGTCGGGCTGAGCCTCCTGGCGGGGCTGGCGGTTGGCTACCGGGCAACGAACACATCGGATCTATCCCTCTGCATTGACTCGCTTCACCACCATCTCTATGTTGCGTCACGGGATAGCTCCGATGAATCACCCGAGCCGCCTGGAGGCAACATGCCCAACCCCTCCGAGCCCGCCCCGTCCAGACGTACCGTCCTCGCCACCGGATCCGCCCTCGGCGGGACACTGGTCACCGCAGGCCTGACGACCGCACAGGCGAGCGCGGCCGATCGCGCCGAGGCCTCTGCCGGACACCCCGCCGGACGTCAAGCCGAGCACGCTGCCGACCCCTGGCGCGCAGTTCTGGACGACGCCGATCTGGTCTGGCAGCGCATGCCGACGACCTGGTACGAAGGCCCCTTCCTCGGCAACGGCTTCCTCGGGTCCGGGATCTACGCCGAGCCCGGCGCCACCTCGACCGCCGTGCGCTTCAACGTCCAGCACTCCGAAGTACAGGACCACCGTCCCGAGTTCGGCTCGCTGTTCGGCCTGGCCCGGTTGCCGATCGGGTATTTCACGCTGGAGCCGGTCGGCGCGATCACCGGTCTCGACTGGCGACTGTCGCTGCAGGACGCCGAGTTGACCGGCACGCTCACCACCGAGAAGGGCAGCCTGACCCTGCGCGCCCTGGTCCACAACGACCGCTCGGTCCTCGCCGTGGAGGTGACGCCGAGTGCGGGCGAGCGCGATTTCCGCTGGGTGTTCCACCCCGCCGACGCGATCAGTCCCCGTGCCGCCTTCAAGCCGCTGCCGGACGGCTACCAGGGCAACCCGCCCGCCGAGGTCGCCGATCACGACGGGGTGACCGCCGCCGTGCAGCCGCTCCTCTCGGGCGGCCAGCACGTGACCGCGTGGCGGGAGCAGGCCAAGGGCGGGACACGGACGCTGTACGTACATGTCGCGCACTCGTACCCACGCAGCACCGCCCTGGACAGGGCCCTCAAAACCGTCCGCGCCACGGCCCGACTCCCCTACTCCGCCCTGGCGTTGGACCATCGCGCCTGGTGGCACGCCTACTACCGCAAGAGCTTCCTGTCCCTCCCCGACGCCCGCATACAGCGCTTCTACTGGATCCAGCTGTACAAGACCGCCTCCGCCGCCCGCCGCGACGCCCCGGTGATGGCGACGAGCGGCCCCTGGCTGGAGCCCACCCCGTGGCCCAACACCTGGTGGAACCTCAACGCCCAGTTGGAGTACTGGCTCATCCACGGCTCCAATCACCTCGAACTCGACGCGATCACAAGGGCGTTGAGCGAGTTCCGGGACAACCTCGCCAAAGAGGTGGCCCAGCCCTACCGGGCCGACTCGCTCGGGATCCCGCGCACCACCGACCCGCACCTCGTCAACGGCGCCGCCGGCACTCTCACCGGTTACGGCGTCGGCATCCCCGGCCAGGACCCGCCGACCCCCGAAGTCGGCGATCTGACCTGGGCGTTGCACAACGTCTGGCTCACCTACCGGCACACGATGGACAGGGCGATCCTCCGGGACGTCCTCTTCCCGCTCCTGCGCAAGGCGGTCAACTACTACCTGCACTTCCTCGAGCCCGGCCCGGACGGCAAGCTCCACCTGCCCGCCACGTTCTCCCCGGAGTACGGAGGCAACTCACGCGACTGCAACTACGACCTGATGCTCCTGACCTGGGGCTGCCGCACCCTTCTCGAGAGCGCCGAACTCCTCGGCATGCACGACCCGTTGGCGCCCCGGTGGCGCGAGGTACTGGCGAAGCGGGTGGCGTATCCGACGGACGCGAACGGCTTCATGATCGGCGCGGACATCCCCTTCGCGAAGTCGCACCGCCACTACTCGCATCTCCTCGCGGTCTACCCGCTGTACGAGGTGACCGGCCGCACCCCCGACGAACGCGCCCTGATCGAGCGGTCGTTGGCACACTGGGTCGGCTTCGAGGGCGCCCTCCAGGGCTACACCTTCACGGGCGCCGCCTCGATGTCCGCGCTGCTCGGCAAGGGCGAGGACGCCCTGAACTACCTCGGCGAACTGATGACCCGCTTCATCCAGCCCAACACCATGTACAAGGAGTCGGGGCCGGTCATCGAGACACCCCTGTCGGCGGCCCAGTCCCTGCACGACATGGTGTGCCAGTCGTGGGGCGGTGTCATCAAGGTCTTCCCCGCACTGCCGGCCGCCTGGGCGGATCTGGCGGTCCACAACTTCCGTACACAGGGCGCCTTCCTGCTCAGCGCTCGCCGTCAGGGCGGCTCCACCCGCTGGGTCCGGCTGATCAGCGAGGCCGGCGCTCCCTGCGTCGTACGGCACGGACTGACGGGACCGATCGACGTACGGGACGGGCACGGCCGTACCCTCCGCCACTCCGACGCGGGTGACGGTGCGATCCAAATCCCTCTGCGCAAGGGCGAGTCGGCACTGATCACCGCCAGGGGCGACCGGCCCGACCTGACCATCACCCCCGTACGACCGAACGAGGACGCGCCTCGTTGGGGGTTGCCCCTCAGCTGACGCGGAAACTGAAGGCGAAGCCGAGCGCACGCGGCCCCGAGCCGTGACCCGACCCCCGGCGCACGCGCACTAGTGCCGAGTCCGGACCAGGAGGTACAGGAAGTACGGCGTGCCGATGACCGCGGTCATCAGGCCCGCGCCCAGTTGTGCCGGTGCGATCACCGTCCGGCCGAGGAGGTCGGCCGTGCCGACGAGGGCCGCGCCCAGGAGGACCGCCACCGGTACGACCCGGGTGTGGCGGCGGCCGACGAGGGTGCGGGCCGCGTGCGGGGCGACCAGGCCGACGAAGGCGATCATGCCTGCGGCGGCGACCGCGGTGGCGCTCAACAGCACGCTGACGACCAGGAATCCGAGCCGTGCCGGCGCGAGGCGCAGGCCCAGGAGAGCGGGCGTGTCGTCGTCGAGGGACACGAGGTCGAGTTCGGTGCGTCGTGCCACGGCCACCGCGAGGCCCAGCACGAGGGCGCCGGCGACGGGGAGGGTGTCCGGCAGGGTGCGGCCGTAGGTGGAACCGGACAGCCAGGTGAGTGCCTTCGTGGCGTTGAAGGGGTCAGTGAGGACGATCAACAGGCTGATGAGAGCGGTCGTGGCGGCGGACACGCCGATGCCCACGAGGACCAGCCGGTTGTGGCCGAAGCCGCCGCGCGCCGCGAGTCCGAACACGAGGACTGCGGTCAGGGCCGCGCCCGCGAACGCCGCTCCCGCTACGCCCCAGGATCCGGCGGCCGATGCCGTGGTGACGAGGAGGACCGCGCCGAGGGCGGCGCCGCCCAGGACGCCGAGGGTGCCCGGCTCGGCGAGCGGGTTGCGGGTGACGGCCTGGACTAGGGTGCCGGACAGGGCCAGTGCCGCGCCCGCGAGGAGCGCGGCCAGGACGCGCGGGACCCGGGTGTCCAGGACGAAGGAGACGGACTGCGCGGCCCGGCTCTGGGCCCAGTTGGCCACATCGCCCAGCAGCAGTTTCGTGTCGCCCAGCAGGACACCGGCGACGGTCACCGCGAGAAGGACGACCACCAGCGCCGTCACCGTCGTCAGGAACACGGCTCTGGTGGGGATGCGCAGCCGTTCCGGGCCGGTCGCGGTGGTGGTGTCGCGTACCCGCAGGGCCATGGTGATCAGGAACACCGCGCCGAGGATGCTGGTGACGACTCCGGTGGGTACGGCGACCGCGGACTCGGCCGAGACCAGGGCGCGCAGCAGGACGTCCGCGCCGAGCACCAGTCCGGCACCGGCCAGCCCCGCCACCGGCAGGCTCGCCCTGGTGCGGACGAACGGCCGGATGTGCCGGGCGAGCGGTCGAATCAGGGCGGGTGCGCACAGGCCGACGAAGCCGATGGGTCCGGCGAGGGTGACGGCTGCCGCCGAGAGCAGCGAAGCGAGCACCACGACCGTGACCCTGGTGGCCCGGACCGGGACGCCGAGGCCGCGGGCTGCTTCGTCACCGAGGGCCAGGGCGTCCACGCGGCGGGCCACCAGCAGCATTCCGACGAGTCCGGCCAGGACGACGGGCGCCATCTGTGCCACGCCGTCGAAGCCGTTCTGGCCGATGCTGCCCTGGTTCCACTGGTAGAGGCCCTGGGTCCGCTCGGGGAAGAGGAGCAGCAGTCCCTCGGTGACCGAGGACAGCCCGAGGGTCAGGGCACTGCCGGCCAGGACGAGACGGACCGTCCCCGTGCCGAGGCCGGACAGGGACAGCACGATCGCCGCCGCGCCGAGCCCGCCGAGGAACGCCACGCCGGAGGAAGCGAGCAGTGGCAGCGAGGCGCCGGTGACACTGAGCAGGCCCAGGGCCAGGTAGGAACCGGCTTTCACGGCAAGGGTGTCGGGCGCGGCGAGCACGTTGCGGGTGACGGACTGCAGGGCCGCGCCGGCCATGCCGAGCGCGGCGCCGACCAGCAGGCCCGCGGTCATGCGGGGCAGCCGCGAGGAGATCACGACGGACGCGTCGGCGGAGTCGGCGTGGCCGGCGAGCGCCTTCCACACCTCGGCGGGGCCGACGGCCGCCGTGCCCTGGGTGATGTCGACGACGGCGAGGGCCGCGACGAGGAGGACGAGCACGGCCGTCACCGCGGTCGCGCCCGTCCTGGAAGTGACGGCGGGCGCGCCGGTGGTGGGAGCTGGTGCGGTGACGGTCATGGCGCTACTTCGTGAGGGCGGTGACGACGGCGTCGATGTACGCCTGCATGGACTGCGGGCCGCCGAACATCCAGATGCCGTCGGGCAGCCGGTGCACGTTGCCCTTCTTCACGAACGGCAGCGAAGTCCAAACGGCGTTCTTCGCAAGGTCGTTGGCGAAGGGATCGCTGGCCTTCTCCGTGCTGCCGATGTAGGCGAACTCGACGTCGCCGAGGTCCGTCAGGCCCTCGACATCGGTGGCGGCCAGACCGTAGTCGGCGTCGCCCTTGAGGGTCCAGGCGTTCTTGAGGCCTATCGACTCGTTCACGGCCCCGATGAGCGAACTGCTCGTGTAGGGGCGGACGGACACCTGGTTGGAGGCGACCCAGCCGTCCGCGAACGCGATCTTCCGGCCGCCGAGACCGGCGTCGGCGAGTGCCTTCCTGCCCTCGGCGACCTTGGCGTCGAAGGCCTTCTTCGCCGCGTCTGCCTTCGCCGTGGTGCCGGTCGCCTCGGCGATCAGGTCGAGGTTCTCCTCCATCTGCGCGATCTGGTCGGAGCCTTGGGCGGAGCGCACCTCCAAGACGGGTGCGATCTTCCGTAGTTGCTTGACGGCGGCGGCCGTCAGGTCGGTGGTGGCGACGATGAGGTCCGGGGAGAGCGAGGCGATGGTGTCCATGCTGGGCTCGCCGCGGGTGCCGATGTCCTTGGGCGTGTTCTTCAGCGGGGCTGCGGTGTCCCATGTCTTGTAGCCCTTGACGTCGGCGACACCGACGGGGTCGACGCCGAGCGTGACGAGGCTCTCCACGACGTTCCACTCGGTGCCGACGACCTTCTCGGCGGGCCCGTCGAGCTTGACCTTCGCGCCGCTCGCGTCGGTGAGGGTGATGCTCTTCGCGCTCTTCTCGGAGCTGGTGGCGGCGGGTTCGGTCGTACCGCATCCGGTCAGGACGGCAGCGGCGGCGATAGCGGTGAGGGAACGTCTCATGAGGTGGTGCTGAGCCTTTCGGTACGTGCGTGATGGCGGCCGATCGCGCGGGTGCGCAGTCGGCCGGTCAGCGGGTCGGTGTCGACTTCGATGCGGATGCCGTACGTCTCGGTGAGGCGCTCGGCGGTCAGTACGTCCTCGGGCGTGCCGTCGGCGACGATCCGTCCCGCGTGCAGCAGAGCGATCCGGTCGGCGACGGCGGCCGCCTGGTCCAGGTCGTGCAGGACGACGCCGACGGCGATGCCTTGGTCGTCCGCCAAGTCCCGTACGAGATCGAGCAGTTCGACCTGGTAGCGGAGATCGAGGTAGGTCGTGGGTTCGTCGAGGAGGAGGACTCCGGTGTCCTGCGCGAGGCAGCTCGCGAGCCAGACGCGCTGGAGCTGACCGCCCGAGAGGTGTTCGGCGCCCCGGTCGGCGAGGCTCTCGACGTCGGTCAGGGCCAGTGCCCGTCGTACGGCCGCCGCGCCGTCCGGGTCCGCCCTGCCCCAGCGCCCCCGGTAGGGGTAGCGGCCGAACTCCACGATGTCCCGCACGGTCAGCCCGCTCGGGGCGGTACGACCCTGGGTCAGCAGTGCGACCCGTCGGGAGAACTCACGGGCGGTCAGGGCGAGTCCGTCGGTGGTGTCGCCGCCCTCGGTACCCAGTCCGAGGGTGCCGGTGCGGGCGCGCTGGAGTCGGGCCAGGGTGCGCAACAGCGTCGACTTGCCACTGCCGTTGGGGCCGACCAGTGCGGTCACGTGTCCGGGTCGGAGCATGATCGCCGCCTCGTGCACGACGTCGGTTCCGTCGTACGCCACGGTCACGTCCCGCGCGATCAGCTCGTGTCCGCGCGGACGGGACGGCTCGCTCGTCTCTTCACCAGAACTCACGAGCGAAGGTTAGCCTAACCTAACTGCGACCAATACTGGCGGAGCGCCGGAAAGGGCGCCAGGTCATCAGAGCGGACCGGACTCAGGAAGGTTAGGCTAACCTTCCTGCATGGCGAAGATCCGCAGACTGATGCCGCAGCAGCCCGGGATGTTCCGCGCCGAAGTCGCGCGCACCAAGCGTGTCTCCCCCTCGATCCACCGCGTGACGGTCGCAGGGGCGGACCTCTCCGGGTTCCAGTGGCAGGGCTACGACCACTGGTTCCGTCTCTTCCTGCGACTCCCCCACCAACAGCGGCTCACCTGCCGGAGTTCACCGGATCGCGCTGGTGGCCGCCCTACCTGGCCATGCCGGAGGAGGTACGGCCGCACTGCGCCAACTACACCGTGGCCGACTTCCGTCCCGAAGCGGCGGAGATGGACATCGACTTCGTCGTGCACCTCGGTCCCACCGGCGAACTCGCGGGACGGGCCGCGACCTGGGCCTGCCGCGCCCGTCCCGGCGACGCGCTCGCCGTGCTCGACCAGGGGCTCCTGTTCGACTGCCCGCCGGACGCCTCCGAGGTCCTGGTCGTCGCCGACGAGACCGGACTGCCCGCCACCACCGGCATCGTGCGTTCCCTGCCACGCGAGACGGTGGGCCGGATCATCCAGGAAGTACCCACCCCGGACGACCGCCGTGACCTGGACGCCCCCGCCGGAGTCACCGTCACCTGGGTCGTCCGCGAGGACCCCACCGCCGTACCCGGCAGCGCGGCCCTCGACGAACTCCTGCGGCACTCCCCCGCCGACGAGGCCGGATACGCCTTCGTCGTCGGCGAGTCCACGCTGGCCACCGAAGGGCGCCGGCACCTGCGACGTGCCGGCCTGCCGAAGGAGCGCATCACCTTCTCCGGGTTCTGGCGGCACGAGGTGCACCAGGCGGCTTGACCACCGGCCGGGGTCAGGGGCCGCCGGTCACGCGTCCTCGACCGTCGAGGTGACCGGCGTACCGATCTCGACCGTGCGACTGACCGTGCAGAGCCGGTCGTGGGAGGTCTTCACCGCGCGGGGCAGGATCGCGCGGGCGCGATCGGCGCCCTCGCCGTCCGCGAAGGCGACGGAGAAGGCGACCGCGAGATCGGTCAGGCGGTTGCCGAGTTCGTCGTTGACCTTGTTGCCGCTGACCGTGACGGTGAACCTCGTGGGCTCCGCGTGCCGGCTGGTGGCGACGTCGACGTCCACCGCGGTGCAACCGCCGAGCGCGGCGAGCAGCAGTTCGACGGGGGTGAATGCGGTGTCGTCGGCATCGGAGCCGGTGCCGAAGGCGATCGTGCCGCCGCGGACATTGGTCGCGACGAAGCGTCCGGGGGCGGTTCGCTCGACGGTGACGGTGCGCAGTGAGTTGTCGGTCATGCCTACGACATTAATGCGGCCCGGCCGAGGGGCGGCGGATGTCGCCGCGGGCCGAGTCGTACCTGCTCGCGATGCCGGGCACTGCGTCGAGTCCGCTCTTCAACGGATCAACGCCTTGCCCGGGTCCGCGTCGGATCCGCACGTCAACGGCCCAGCACCTTGCCCGGGTTGAACAGGCCCCGGGGGTCGAGGGCGTCCTTGACGGCATGGTTCAGCGCCATCACCTCGGGACCCACCTCGGCGCGCAGGCCCTCGCGCTTGAGCAGGCCCACGCCGTGCTCGCCGGTGACCGTCCCGCCGAGGGCGAGGGCCTCGGCGATGATGTCGTGGAACGCGGCCTGGGCCCGGGCCCGCGCCGGCTCGTCGCCGGGCGGCGTGATCAGCAGCGGGTGGAGGTTGCCGTCGCCCGCGTGCGCGATGTTCGCGATGAGGGTCTCGTGGCGCTCGGCGATGGCGTGGATGCGGCCGAGCATCTCCGGCACGGCCGACTTCGGCACGCAGATGTCCTCGGTGAGCACCGGACCGAGCCGTTCCAGCGCCGGATAGGCCAGGCGCCGCGCCTCGAACAGGGCGTCCGCCTCCTGCGGGTCGGTGGACCGGACCGCCCAGGTCGCACCGGCCCCTTCGAAGCAACGCCGGATGGTCTCGGCCTCCTCCTCCCCTGCCTTGCCCGGCGCGTCGGTCCGCCCCAGCAGGACCACGTCCGCCTCCGTCGACAGGCCCATGTGCTTCCAGGCATCGACCGCTTCGAGGCAGTACCGGTCGATCAGTTCGAGCGCCGACGGAACCACCCCGGCGGCGGCCACGGCGGCGACGGCGTGGCCCGCGTCCACGACCGAGGAGAAGAAACCGGCCACCGTGTGTTCCGGGGCGCGGCTGGGACGCAGGCGCACGGTCACCTCGGTGATGACGCCGAGCGTTCCCTCGGATCCGACCAGCAGACCGGTGAGGTCGTAGCCCGCGACGCCCTTGGCCGTACGGCGCCCGACCCGGACCAGTTCGCCGGTCCCGGTGACGAACTGGAGCCCCAGGACGTAGTCGCGGGTCACCCCGTACTTCACGCAGCACAGCCCGCCCGCGTTGGTGGCGACGTTGCCGCCGATCGTGGACCAGGGGGCGCTGGCCGGGTCCGGCGGGTACCACAGGTCCTGCTCCGCGCAGGCCGCGCGCAGGTCGTCGTTGACGACACCGGGTTCCACGATCGCAAGCCGCTCCAGCGGGTCGATCTGCTTGATGGCCGTCATGGCCTCGGTGGACAGCACCACCGACCCGTCCACGGCGTTCGCTCCGCCCGACAGCCCGGTCCCGGCACCGCGGGTGACCACCGCAGCCCCGTGATCGAGGCAGGCGCGGACCACGCGCTGCACCTCCTCGGCGGTCCGCGGGCGGACCACCGCCGCCGGGTTGCCGTACGGCGCCCACTCGGCCTCGTCGTGCGCGTACCCCGCCATCACGCCGGGGTCGGTGACGACGCGGCCCTCGGGGAGGTCGCTGTGCAGACGTCGGATCAGTTCGCGGTGGGGGGCCTCATCGTGCATGACAGCACCGTAATCCTCGACGGACCTCGATCCCGATCCGGTGATCACCGGACAGAACGATCACGCGGTGGATTTCGGGAAGCCTGGCGCCGCGCCGGATGTTGATGCGTATGACACCGGTTTTCGGCGTCCCTGATCACAGCGAAGGCCCCCGGGTCTTCTTAGAAGGGGAATAAACAGCCATGTTCAAGCGCATTCTGGTCGCCGTCGACCCCAGCCCCGCCCGGCACTCCACCATCCGGCTGGCCGGCGAGATGGCCCAGTTGACCGGCGCCGAGGTCCGGGTCCTGCATGTCGTGGCCTCCGCCGCCTCCATCGCCGCGGTCGTCCCGCTCGAGGACGACGCCGAGGCGAAGGCCATCCTCGACGAGGCCGTGGCCGCCCTGCGGGACAAGGGGATCAAGGCCGAGCCGGCGCTGGCCCGGGGCCTGACCACCCAGGTCGCCGCCGCCATCTCCGAGACGGCCGACGAGTTCGGCGCCGACCTCATCGTCCTGACCCCGCACCACCGGGGATCCCTCGAGGCGCTCTTCGACCCGCGGGTCAGCGACGCCGTCGCCCACACCAGCCACGCCGCGATCCTGCTTGCGCCGGAGGAAGCGGCCCAGGCCTGATCACTGCCTCGGTCTCCTGGCCGGGCGTCATCGCCCGGTCCGGGAGACGGGGTCCTACGGCCGCGCGTAGGGTTCCCCAATGATCGAGGTACCGGAGACATTCGCGCGGAGCACGGTCGAGCGCGAGGGCGCGACGGGGACGGCTTGGCTCACCGAACTGCCTGGCATCGTCGAAGAGTTGATGCAGCGATGGGGCTGCGCGCCGGACGGCGAGGTCATGCACGGCGGTGTCGGGGTCATCGTCCCGGTGCGGCGGCCGGACCGGTCGGCGGCGGTGATGAAGGTGTCGTTCCCCCACCCCGGCAACGTCCATGAACCGGACGCTTTCGACGCCTGGGGCGGACGCGGAGCCGTCCTGATGCACGCGCGCGACGACGAGCGGTACGCGATGCTGCTGGAGCGGGTGCGGGCGTCGACGCTGGCGGAGGTCGAGGACGGCGACGAGGTGGTGAAGGTGGCCGGCCGACTCAATCGACGCCTGGCCGTTCCCGCACCGCCCGACCTGCCCCGGCTTCGGGAACAGACCGATGCCTGGGAGGAGCAACTGCGCACGGATGCCGAGGAGTTGAGTCACGCGCTGTCGCGTCGAACGGTGGACGCCGCCGTGACGACCGTCCGCGAGGTGGGCCGCGACCAGCCCGACCTCCTCATCCACGGCGACCTCCACGGCAGGAACATCCTGCGCGCCGAGCGTGAGCCCTGGCTGGCCGTCGACCCCAAGGGCTACGTGGGAGACCCCGCCTACGACGGCGGTATTCTGCTCAAGTCACGCGCGCTCAGCATCGTGGAAGCGGACGACCCGCTCAAGGCCGTCCACCGCATCATGGACGTCTTCGCCGAGGCGGCGGAGGTCGACCGCGAACGCGTCCAGCGGTGGGCCCAGTTCCACGCCGTCCAGGCCGCGTTCTGGGCCCGCCGCAACGGGTTCCGGATGGCCCGCGGTGGCCCACTGCTGGACATGCTCACCGAATTCGTGGACCACCTCGCGGAGTTGCTCGTGGAGCGCGCCTAGTCACCAGGGCCGCGTGGGCCAAGTGGGCGCGCTCCGCGAGCCGTCCGCCGGTCAGGTCGCGGTCGCCGCCGCGGCGGCTCGTCCCGCCTGTCGGCCGGAGAAGAGGCAGCCGCCGAGGAAGGTGCCCTCCAGGGAGCGGTAGCCGTGGACGCCGCCGCCTCCGAAGCCCGCGACCTCACCGGCCGCGTACAGACCGGGAATCGGGTTGCCCGAGGCGTTCAGGACGCGGCCCGAGAGGTCGGTCTGGAGGCCGCCGAGGGTCTTGCGGGTGAGGACGTTGAGGCGTACGGCGATCAGCGGTTCGGCGCTGGAGTCGAGGATCCGGTGGATGGCCGCCGTACGGCTGAGGGAGTCGCCGGTGTAGTTCAGGGCGTTGCGGACGCCCATGACCTGGACGTCCTTGGTGTACGAGTTGGTGATCTCCCGGTCGCGGGCCTCGATCTGCCGCTTGAGCTCGTCGAGGACGATCAGGTGGTCGCCGGTGAGCTTGTTCATGCCGGTGACGAGGTCGGTGAGCGTGGTGGCGACGACGAAGTCCGCGCCCTTGTTCTTGAACTTCTCGATCGGCTCCGGGGTCTGCCAGATACGGGACAGCAGCTGCCAGATGTTCTTGTTGGTGAGGTCCGGGTTCTGTTCGGAGCCGGAGAGCGCGAACTCCTTGGCGATGATCTTCTGGGTGGTGACGAACCAGGAGTAGTCGTAGCCGGAGGCGGTGATCGTTCTGAGGGTGTGCAGGGTGTCGTAGCCCGGGATGTCGGGCGAGTCGAACCGCTTGCCGGTGGCGTCGAACCACATCGAGGACGGGCCGGGGAGGATGCGGATGCCGTGGTTGGGCCAGATCGGGTCGTAGTTCCTGAGGCCCTCGGTGTAGTGCCACATACGGTCCGGGTTGACGATCCGGCCGCCCGCCTTCTCGGTGATGCCGAGCATCCGACCGTCGACGTGTGCGGGAACGCCGGTGACCATGAACTTCGGCGGAGTACCCATCCGGGCGGGCCAGTTCTGGCGGACGAGGTCCTGGTTGGCGCCGATGCCGCCGGAGGTGACGACGACGACCGGGGCACGCAGTTCGAAGTCACCTACGACGGTGCGCGAACTGGGCTTGCCGCGAGCGGCGTCGCTCGGCTGCAGGACCGCGCCGCGGACGCCGGTGACGACTCCGCCGGTGGTGACGAGTTCGTCCACGCGGTGGCGGAACTTGAAGGTGACCTTGCCCGCGTCGACGCCGGCCCGCACCTTCTTCTCGAACGGCTCGACCACGGCCGGGCCGGTGCCCCAGGTGACGTGGAAGCGGGGCACGGAGTTGCCGTGTCCGGTGGCGAGGCCGCCGCCGCGCTCCGCCCAGCCGACGATGGGGAACCACTGCACGCCGAGCCCGGAGAGCCAGGACCGCTTCTCGCCGGACGCGAACTCCACATACGCCTTGGCCCACTTGGCGGCCCAGTAGTCCTGACCGGTCGGGTCGTCGACGCCCCGGTCGAATCCTGCCGCGCCCTGCCAGTCCTGCCAGGCCAGGTCGTAGGTGTCCTGGACGCCCATGAGTCTCTGCTCGTCGGAGTTGACGAAGAACAGTCCGCCGAAGGACCAGAAGGCCTGGCCGCCGAGGCTCGCCTCGGGCTCCTGGTCGAGCAGCAGCACTTTTCGGCCGGCGGCGACGAGTTCGGAGGTCGCGACGAGTCCGGCGAGTCCGTGGCCGACGACGATCGCGTCGGCGTCCTGCGACTCGGCGCCGAAGGCAGGGACGGCGTTCGCGGCGAGGGCGGCACCGGCGAGCACGCCGCCCGTCACGGTCAGGGCGTGCCGACGGGTGATCGCCGCAGGGGCAGACGAGTTCTCCATGGACTGCCTTCCAGAGGAGGTGAGGGGGGTAAGAGATGCGCGGGAGCCTGCTGCGGCAGCCAGATGTTACCAACGGTAACTCAGGGAATCTCGGCGAAGCCAGAGTCGTGCGGCATGAACATGACGGAGGTGGTGGGCGACCTTGCCGATGACTGCGCCCGCGCCTCAAGTAAGCGGCGAGCCACGTCAGTTGTGCGCGACGTCGAGGGCGCGTGGTGAATGCGCTTCGGCGCGAGGGGGGCCGGACAGCTGTCCGGCCCCCCCTCGCCCCTCACGCCGCCGCGTCGTACGCGACCCGCAACCGCACACTCCCGCCGGTCCGAGACCGCGGGGCGCGCTCCGCGAACACGACCAGGCACAGTACGAGATAGCGGCCGATCCCGACGAGCGCGGTGGCCGACAGGTACACCGTCTGCTGCAGGACGAGTCCGCTGCCGGGCCGGAGCGCGGCCAGAGCGCCGACCGCAACGGACGTGACCACCCAGCCGAGCGCCATGGTGGCCGCGCTCTTGAGGTGACCGGCCAGGCCGGGCCGACCGTGGCCGAACGAGACGCGGGCGTGCAACTCGGTGGCGACCACGGTGGAGACGACGGTGGTCAGCGCGTTCGCCGCCATCCACGGGATCCACTGCGCGAGCAGCACCAGGGCCGCCGAGGCCGCCAGGGTGACCCCGCAGCCCAGCCCCGCGAAACGCCCGAAGGCCGCGGCGTGCCGACGGATCAGTCGCAGGCTGTTCATGGTGGTCCCCTTCCGGTCCGCCGCCCCCAGCGGGGCTGTCTTCATGCCGCGGAGCGTCGCCGACCACGCATTCAGCGCGGTTTCAGAGCGATCTCAGGGGTGTTGGCGGTGGTGAAACCGGCGCGGTGAAGCGGCGGGCGGCCGGTATCGCCGGAGTGGCTCTGCACTGGAGCTCAGGAGGCGTCGAGCGGCGACGCGCTCAGGGTGTGAGCTTCAGTTCCTCGATCTGGGCCGAGGTCAGGGCCCGGTCGTAGACGCGTACGTCCCTGACGGCGCCGGGGAGGAAGTCGGCGGGAGCGCCGCTGTACTTGGCCCGTCCGATCACCAGGGAGCCGCCCGCCTCGGTGGTGTCGGCCACGGTTCCCTCCTGGACACCGTCGACGTAGACACGGAGCCGGCGTCCGGGGCCGTCGCACACGCCGGCGAGGTGGGTCCAGACACCCGCCGCGGGGGCGGTGCGGGCCACCGCGCGCTGGGTGGCACCGGCGAAGGCCCACTGCCGGTCGTCGCCGGAGTACTGGAGGTAGAAGCAGCTGTGGTCGTCGGCGTCCTGGCTGACGGCGGTGGCGAAGCCGTCGGGGACCGCGCTCAGCCGCACCCACGCCGACACGGTGAAACTGCGTCCCTTGCTGGTGTCGATCACCGGCCCGGCGGTGACGATCTGGCCGCTCGTGCCGTCGAACACCGCGGCCCCGTCCTGCCATTGCACGCCCGTCGCGGTGCCGTCGTTGCCGCCGAGGGCGTCGCGGGCGATGTCGCCGGAGGTCTCGTCGAGGGGCCAGTCGCCGACCGGTTGAGGGAGATGGGCGGCGGAGGCGGTCGGGGATACGACGGCCCCGGCGCCCTCGTTGTCGGACTCCCCGTCGCGGGTGAGCCACAGGCCCGTGCCGACGCCGAGCGCGGCGACGGCGGTCCCGGCGCCGGCGAGGAGGAAGCGGCGGCGCGAGGGCGCGGGCCGGGGCGCCGGCTGGAGCGTGGGCGGCGTGGTGTCGAGGCGGGTGGCCGGGCGGGCGAGCGGGAGGGCCGCGGTCGCGACCTGCGTGGGCGAGTACTCCCGTATCCCGCCGCCCGGCGCGGCTGTCCCGGCCGTGTGCGCGGGGCCGACCCGCGTAGGTGTGTGCGCGGCGGCCAAGGGGCCGACATGGGCGAGGATCTGGTGCGGGGTGGGCCGGGCGGCCGGGTCCTTGGCGAGGCAGGCGCTGACGAGCGAACGCAGCGCGGGGTCCGCGATGGAATCGACGTCGGGCTCGCCGTGCACGACCCGGTAGAGCAGGGCGGGGGTGGGCCCGCCGCCGAAGGGGTTGGCGCCGGTCGCGGCGAACGCCAGCACCGCGCCCAGGCAGAACACATCGCTCGCCGGCGTGATCCCGGCCCCGGCGACCTGCTCGGGAGACATGAATCCCGGCGAGCCGGCCAGGAGTCCGGTCCCGGTGAGCGAGTCGCCCTCGACGCTGCGTACGATCCCGAAGTCGATGACTCTCGGCCCGTCCTCGGCGAGCAGCACGTTGGAGGGCTTGAGGTCGCGGTGGATCAGGTGCACGGCATGGATCGACACGAGGGCCTCGGCCAGCCCGGCGGCCAGCGCGGACACGGCGGGTGGTGTGAGGGGTCCCTGCTCCGCCACGGCCTGCTCCAGCGAGGGCCCGGCGATGTAACTGGTCACCAGCCAGGGCAGCGGCGCGTCCGGATCGGCGTCGATCACCGGGGCGGTGAAGGCGCCGCTCACGGACCGGGCGGCCTGCACCTCACGCCGGAACCGCGACCGGAACTCCGGCCGCCGCAACAGCTCGGCGTGCACCACCTTCACCGCGACGAGCCGGCCACCGGGCGAACGCCCCAGGTAGACCCGTCCCATCCCGCCCGCACCGAGTCGGCTGATCAGCTGGTACGCCCCGACGGATCCCGGGTCGTCCGACTCCAGCGCTGCCACAACTACCTCCTGGCGTACCTGCTTTGCCCCATGTGCGCGGCCCAGCTTAGGGGCAGCTGACGACCCGTCGGCCGAAACTCCGTACGAGACACGGAAGTTCGAACATCGGTCAGGATCGCGTCAGAGCGGAAGAGTCATCCCTTCGCGTGCGGCCAGGATCTCCCTCTGGTACGCGACGCCCGCTTCCGCGACGGACCGCCCGCGCTCGGTGCCGGGCCAGAAGTGCGTGAGCAGCAGGCGCTCCGCTCCCGCACGAGCGGCCCACTGGCCGGCCTGTGCCGCACTCAGCAGGTAGGGATCGGTGGCCGGGCCCTGCAGTGTCGCGCCGGCGACCAACAGGTCCGCCCCGGCCGCCAGTTGGCCGAGCGCGTGGCCGGGTCCGGCATCACCGCTGTAGGCAAGGGTCAGTCCTGGGGCCGTCAACCGCACTCCCGCGTGCGGCACATGGTGCGGAAGCAACCGTCCGTCCAACCGGAAGGGACCGACCTGGTAGCTGCCCGGGAGCGGATGCGGGTCGAAGACCTCACGGAGATCCTCGGTCGGCTCCATCGCCTGCACTCGCCCGAGCACCCCCTGGGGGCAGTACAACGGCACACGGCCCTCACGCCCCTCACCGAAGAGCAGCGCCCGGCACAACGCGCTCAGATCCGCGCAGTGATCGGGGTGTTCGTGGGTGATGACCACCGCGTCGAGCTCACGCCCCGTGCACCGCCCAAGCAGCTGGGGCAGCGTCGCGTAACCGAGGTCCATGACCAGGCAGAACCCGTCGAACTCCAGGAGGAACCCGCTCGCCGCCCGCCCGGCCTCCGGCCAGGCACCGCAGCTCCCCAACACGGTCAGCTCACCCACCGGCGCATGCTCCCACAGCACCGGCCGCGCCGACTCCGCCGCACCTTGACGGGAATAGACAGAGCTGTCTACCTTGTTGCCCCGCAACACAGACAGACCTGTCTACTCACCGCCGCGCAGACAGCCCAGGACTCCGATGATCAACGTCTTCGTCCTCGCGAAGGGCCTCCAATGAACCCCCTCGAACTACCCGACCGCACCACGACGTCGAGCCGGCCCATACCGCCACGGGCAGCGTTCTACGTCCTCGCCTCCATCGTGGTCTCCCTCCTCGCCGCGTCCAGCGCGCCCACCCCGCTCTACGCCGCCTACCAGGCGGAATGGGGATTCACTCCCATCACCACCACGGTCGTGTTCGGCATCTACGCGATCGCCGTCCTGTCGAGCCTGCTGGTCTTCGGCAAGCTCTCCGACCATGTCGGACGCCGTCCCGTCCTGATCGGCGCGATCGCGGCACAGGCGGCGGCGATGGTGTTGTTCTCGACCGCCGGCGGTGTCGACGAACTTCTTCTGGCCCGCATCGTCCAGGGTCTGTCCACCGGGGCCGCGCTGGGCGCGGTGGGCGCCGCGATGATGGACATCGACCGGCCGCGCGGCACGATGGCGAACGCCTTCGTACCCGGCCTGGGCACCGCCACCGGCGCCCTGGTCAGCGGTTTCGTGGTGCAGTACCTGCCCGCTCCGACCCACGCGATCTACCTCGGCCTGCTCGCCGTGTTCGTGGTCCAGGCGATCGCCGTCTCACTCATCGACGAAACCGTCACCCGTGAGCGCGGCGCCCTGGCCAGCCTGGTGCCCGAGATCAAGCTCCCGCGCACGGTCCGCGGCGCCGTCCTGGCCGCCGCTCCCGTCATCTTCGCCGTCTGGGCACTCGCCGGGTTCTACGGCTCCCTCGGCCCCGCTCTGGTCCGGACCCTGGTCGGCTCCACCTCCGCCGTCTACGGCGGCCTCGGCCTCTTCGTCCTCGCGATCGTCGCGGCCATGTCCGTCCTCGCGCTGCGCAAGGCGCAGACCACCACCGTGATGTACACCGGCATCGCGGCGCTCGTCGCCGGAGTGGCACTCACTCTGCTGGCCATCCACCTGAGTTCGCCGGCCCTGTTCTTCGTCGGCACGGCCGTGGCCGGCCTCGGCTTCGGCAGCGGCTTCCAGGGCGGCATCCGCACCGTGCTGCCGCTCACCAGGCCGCACGAGAGCTCCGGCGTCCTGTCCCTGCTCTTCGTCACCTCCTACCTGGGCATGGGGATCCCCTCCGTCATCGCGGGCGTCCTCGTGGTGCACGGCGGAGGCCTGATCCAGACCTCCGAGGAGTACGGTGCGCTGGTCATCGTCCTCGCCCTGCTGGCCCTCGTGGCTCTGCTGCTGCGCGGCAGGCCACAGCCCGCTCCCGGCCTGACCGCGGCCTCCGGACCCGCGGTGACCGGGCGTCGGCCGGTCGAGGTGGAGAGCGCGGAACGCGTGTCCTGACCGGTTGCTCACTACACTGACGCACACACGACGAGTGATCGGGATGCGCGTGCAAGACGAAGCGCCACGGACGACCGCGTCGTCCATGAACGGCTCCGCGAACGACTCCATGACCGGACAGACCGAGTGTCCGAAGGGAGCACACGGTCCGCTGCGTGCCTTCCTGGAGACCGAGACCGGCAGCGCCGCGGTCCTGCTCGGCGCGGTGGTCGTCGCGCTCGTCTGGGCGAACGCCGCCCCGGACGCGTACGAATCCGTGTGGCAGACCGTGATGTCGTTCCGTATCGGGTCGGTCGGCGTGTCCCTGGATCTGCGCGAGTGGGTCAACAGCGGGTTGATGGCGCTGTTCTTCTTCATCGTCGGGCTGGAGGCCCGCCGCGAGTTCGACCTGGGTGAGCTGCGTGAACGCCGCCGTCTCATGCTCTCGGCGGTCGCCGGCGTCAGCGGCATGCTCGTACCCGTCGCGATCTATCTCGCCATCAACGCCGGCGACTCCTCGGTGCACGGCTGGGGCGCGGCCATGTCCACCGACACGGCCTTCGCCCTCGGCATGCTGGCCGTCTTCGGCTCACGTCTGCCGAGCGGTCTGCGCGTCTTCCTGCTCACCGTGGCGGTCGCCGACGACTTCCTGGCCCTGGCCGTCATCGCCTTCGCCTACAGCGGCTCCATCTACCTGCCCGCCCTGTTGACGGCGGTCGGCATCTTCGCCGCACTCCTCGTCGTGCGCGGCGCCGGCGTACGCACCTCCGGCGTCTACGCGGTCCTGGGCATCGCCCTGTGGGGCGCGCTGCTGCGGTCAGGGGTTGATCCCGTGGTGAGCGGGCTGGCCATGGGTCTGCTCACGTATGCCCATCCGGCCGAGCGGCACGCGCTGGAGCGGGTCAGCCGGCTCTTCCTGGGGTTCCGGGAACAGCCGACGCCCGAGCTGGAACGCACCCTGCGCCGCGGTCTGGCCACCGCGCTCTCGCCCAACGAGCGGCTCCAGCGGATGTTCCACCCCTGGACGAGCTATGTCATCGTGCCGCTGTTCGCCCTGGCCAACTCCGGCCTCACGATCAGCGTCGACGCACTCAAAGATGCTTTCACCTCGCCCATCACGCTCGGCATCCTGTTCGGCTACGTCGTGGGCAAGCCGGCGGGCATCCTCGGCGCCACCTGGATCGCCGCCCGCCTCGGCCGGGGGCGGCTGCGCCCGGCGGTCGGCTGGGGCGCCGTCACCGCGGGCGGGACCCTGGCCGGGGTCGGCTTCACGGTGTCCCTGCTGATCGCGACGCTGGCGTTCGACGGCCCGCAGCTCGAACAGGCGAAGATCGGCATTCTGGCGGCCGTCGTGGCCTCCTTCCTGATCACCTGGGCGGTGACGCGGATCATCGCGCTGCTGCCCGCGCCGGCCCGCACTCGCGCCCTGCTCGGCCAGGGCCACACCATCGTCGACCTCAGCGAGCCCGTCGACACCGCACGCGACCATGTGCGCGGACCGCTCGACGCACCGGTGACCGTGGTCGAGTACGGGGACTACGAGTGCCCGTACTGCGGCCTGGCGGAAACGGTGGTCCGCGAGCTGCTCGCCGAATTCGGCGACGACCTGCGCTACGTCTGGCGCCACCTGCCCCTCACGGACGTCCACCCCAACGCCCAACTGGCCGCCGAGGCAGCCGAGGCAGCGGCCCTCCAGGGTCGCTACTGGGAGATGCACGACATCCTCATGGGCCATCAGGGAGACCTGCGGCTGAAGGATCTGCTGGCCTACGCCGAGCAGATCGGGCTCGATGCCGACACCTTCCGCCGGGATCTGCGGGCGCGCGCCGGTGCGGAGCGGGTGGCCGACGATGTCGAGTCCGCGGATCTGAGCAGCGTCTCGGGCACCCCGACGTTCTTCGTGAACGGCCGACGGCACTACGGCGCGTACGACGTCGCCTCTCTGTCGGCGGCCGTGCGGGCGGCGCGGGCCCGGGCCTCGTTGGCGGAGGCGGATGCGGCGCGGTGACGGCCGCCCGCCCTCCCGGTCTTCCGGAGGCGACCCCGGCCCCCTCGTCGATATTGAGTAGACCTGTCTGGTCAAGAGTTAGACTTGAAGTCTCTGTCGAGAAGGTGAGCGGCATGGCGAAGACGCGGACCGCGCAGACGCCGACGGCACGGGAGCGACTGCTCTCGGCCGCGGGCGAACTGTTCTACGCCGAGGGCGTGCAGACCGTCGGGATCGACCGGATCATCGAGCACGCCGGAGTGGCCAAGGCGTCGCTCTACAACACCTTCGGCGGCAAGGAACAGCTCATCCTCGCGTATCTCGAGTCGCGGCACGCCTCGGTGACCGGCCGGCTGTTGCGCGCCATCGACCGCGTCGAGGACCCGCGCGAGCGACTGCTGGCGGTCTTCGAGGCGCAGAGCGAGCTGTTCGCCCAACCCACCTACCGCGGCTGCGCCTTCGTGGCCGCCAGCGCCGAGGCGAAGCACGGCAGTGCCATCGAAGAGACCACCGACACCTACCGCGCCGCCATCCGGACCCTGTTCACCGAACTCGCCCGGGACGCCGGTGCCGCTGATCCGGAGTCGCTGGCCCGGCAGTTGCACCTGCTGTACGACGGAGGCGGGCTGTCCGCACGGATGGACCGTGACCCCTCGGCGGGCGCGACCGCCCGGGCGGCGGCGTCGGTTCTGATCGACGCGGCCCTGCCCAAGCGCGGATAAGGCGTTGCGGCACCGCGCATAAGGCGGCTGCGGCGCAGACGGTGAGGCCCGGGTCCGGTCGGTCTCATTCGGCCAGAGCGCCGGCGAGTTCCTCGGTGGCGTGGACGAGTGCGGTGTCCCGTTCGGTGAGCAGACGCGGGATGGCGCCGCCGTCCGCGCGTACGGCCCGGCGGGCCGCGGACTCCCATTCGACGTAGTTGTCGCGGTGGCGGCGGAGTTTGGGGTAGGCGTCGGCCGTGGTTCCCCATTGCCGTGCGCCGGCGATGTTCCTCAGCAGGTGGAGGATCTGCACCCGGCAGGTGACCTGCGGGCGCTGGGCGAGGTCCCACAGGAAGGGGACCGTCACGGCTGTCGCCTGGCCGACGACGAAGCCGTACTGGCAGATGCGGTTCTGCAGTCGGTCGAGGCCTGACGTGGCGGCGGCCGGGTCGCCCGAGGCGATGGCGGCGAGCAGGAAGGGGATGGCCGCGGCGGAGCCGGTGGCGTCCTTGATGTCATGCCAGGGCACGTGCCGGACGTCCCCGAGCGTCGCGGACGGCTTCGCTCTCTTCACAGGGGTGGTCATCGCTCCGGGCGTTCGCCGTTCCGTCATCTCAGGTGCGCGGCCGGGTGGGCAGCATGGCCCAGACGGTCTTGCCCGTAGGGGTGTACCGGGTCCAGCCCCAGTGCTCGGACAGAGCCTCGACGATGTGCAGGCCACGGCCGTGCTCCTTGAGCGGGCCCGTCGCGGGTGGGTATCCGGGCAGGCTGCGGCTCCGGTCGGTCACGGCGCACACCAGGTGGGCGGGGCGCAGAGTGAGCTTCAGCCACACCTCGGGGGCCGTCTCGTCGCCCGGACTGTCGGCCAGGGCGTCCCGCACGGCTCCGGCGGCCAGTTCGGTGACGATGGTCAGCGCGTCGTCACGGCACTGGTCCAACTGCCAGTCACCAAGCGTGCGTTCGACGAAGTCGCGGGCCTGCATGCGCCCCTGGTCGGTGCCGGAGAGGCGGAGCGTGGCGGTCTTCGGTGCGTTGCGCGGAGGGACACCTGCGGGGGCGGTCCGCTCCGCGGCAGCTGACGCGGACGGGCCCAACGAGGGTGCTGCATGTGCGGGCAACGGCACGGCGCCTCCCTGAGGTGATGTCAGGACGGGGCGCCAACACAGAGGTTGACGCCTTGGTTATTATCCACGACGAGAGCGACTCTGTGCAATTTCACGAGAAATTGCGCACGAGTCAAGGGAGTCGACGTCACGCGAGACATGCCTGACCTGTGGTCGGCGGGTGGTCGCCGTGGCGGAACACGTGCAAGGAGAGTGCTGTGGCAGCAGTTCCCAACGGAGTGCGAGCGAGTTCACTGGGCGTCCACTGGATCAAGAGCCGCCACAGCAATGCCGAAGGCAACTGTGTGGAGGTCGCCGCCCTGGCCGAGGGAGGCGTCGCGCTGCGCAACTCCCGTGATCCGCACGGCCCGGCGCTGGTCTACACGCCCGCCGAGCTGGCCGCTTTCCTGGCCGGCGCGAAGGACGGCGAGTTCGACCACCTGCTGTGAGGCTTCCGGCCTCAGGCCGTCCGGCGTGAAGTGGTCGGCGGCGAGGGCGTGTTCGGCGGGTCGGTCGTCGATGGGGCACAGCCGAACAATGGGGTTCCGCTTCGGCCGACAGATGCGCCGACGGCGGCCGGAATGCGATAATGCGAGCTGTCATTCCCTGCCCACCGGGAGCCAGGATGCCCTCCGAGTCACCGCGCGTCTCCCGCCTCGAACCGTACTTGAATCGCACCGAGCCCGCCCCGACCTTGCTGAAGATGCTGGTCGGGGTCCAGCTCGCGGGCATCCGCGAGGACGCCGGGTACGCGCAGGAACAGGCCGCCCGCATGGTGGGGTTCAGCCCGGCGAAGCTGTCCCGCATCGAGGCGGGCAAGGGGCGCAAGCCGCCCACCGAGGCTGATGTCCGCGCACTCCTGGAGCTGTACAAGACCGAGGACTACGAGACGTCGGTCCTGCTGCAGTTGTTGCGGCGGGCCGGAGAGCCCGGTTGGTGGCAGCGCTTCGACAAGCGGCTGATGCCGGAGTGGTTCGATCGGCTCGTGGGACTCCAGGAGGCGGCTGCCGCCATCCGTACCTTCGAGATCCAGTACGTTCCCGGGCTCCTGCAGACTCCGGCCTACACCCGCGCCGTGGTGGAGCGCGGGCTGCCCTCGGCTCCGGCCCGCGAGATCGAGCGCCGCGTCGAACTGCGCATGCGGCGACGGGAGTTGCTGGAGCGTGGGAACGCGCCGCAGCTGTGGGCCGTCGTCGACGAGTCGGTGCTGCTGCGCGTGCTGGGCAGCCGTGAGGTGATGCGCGAGCAGCTCCAACACTTGGTGACGATGGCACAACTGCCGCACGTGACCGTCCAGATCGTGCCACTGGACGTCACGAACGCCTCCGCGCCGAACATCCCCGTCACCTATCTGCGCTTCGGCGGCCTCGACCTGCCCGACGTCGTCTATCTGGAGCAGATCAGAAGCGCCACGTTCCTGGAGGATCGCGACGAGACGGAGGAATACCGGGTGGTGCTCGACCGGCTCGCGGACGAGGCCCTGAACCCGCGCGAGTCCCTGGCCCGCCTCCGTGACACCGTCGCAAGCCGGTATCCGGAGGCGTGACCTCGGGTGCCGTCCCCTAGCGAAGCCGGCCCACTCCGCCGAACTCGATCCACTCCTGGGTGAGTTGACGCGGCGCCACCTCGGTGTCCGGGCGCCAGGTGGACACCTCCACCAGTCCCGGGTCGAGGATCTCCATCCCCTCGAACCACTCCGCGACGTCCTTCTGCTCGCGCACCCGGCCCCAATGACCCTGCGTCGCCTGGTCCATGAAGTCCGTGACGAACTTCCGGACCTCGGCGTCCTCGCTGACCAGCTGACACATCACCAGACAGCTGCCGGGCACGAGCTGTTCGACGACCCGGCCGATCACCGAGAGCGGTCCGTCGGTGTCGCTGTCGGGGATGCAGTGGAAGACCGAGTTGAAGAGCACCGCGACCGGCAGCGAGAAGTCGATCAGCCGCTGGGTGTCCGGGTGGGAGAAGATCTGGTCGTTCTCGCGCAGGTCGGCCTGGATGACGGCGGTGCGCTCGTTCTGCTCCAGCAGGGCGCGGCCGTGCACGAGGACCATCGGGTCGTTGTCGACGTACACCACGCGCGAGGCCGGATCGATGCCCTGCGACACCTGGTGCACGTTGTCCTGGGTGGGCAGGCCTGAGCCGTGGTCCAGGAACTGCCGGATGCCGTACTCCCCCGTCAGCGTCCTGACCACCCGCTGGAGGAAGCGCCGGTTGTTCAGTGCCAGCGCGCGGGTGCTGGGCACCACCTTGTCCAGTTCCTCGCAGGCGGCCCGGTCGACGGCGTAGTTGTCCTTGCCGCCGAGATAGTGGTCGTACATCCGCGCGGCCGTCGGTACCGTGGCATCGATCTTGGTGGACAACCGCTTCTCGGACTCCATCGTCTCCCCCAGTTCCACACCGCACCGACGGACCTACCGCCGGACCCACCATCCTAGAGAAACGGCAGTTGGTGCAGCCACCCCCTTGATCCGGTCAGCCCGTAAGAGGTGGGCGTGGTGTGGTGCATGCGGCTTCCTGGGCGGCCATGACCTCGTCGCCGTGTTCGAACGCCCATGCCCCGAAGGCGTCGATGGGCGCCAGCAAGGTCCGCCCCAGAGCGGTGAGTTCGTACTCGACGTGCGGCGGTGCCCCCGGATGTGCGTGCCGTGTCACCAGTCCGTTGAACTGCAGCCGGCGCAGTGTCTCGGTGAGGACCTTGGAGCTGATGCCCCCGATCCGCTCCCGCAGTTCGCCTGGTCGACTGGGGCCCTCGCGCAGCGCCCAGAGCACCACGGCGTTCCACGTGTTCGAGAGCAGATCGAAGGCGAGTCGGGCACGGCAGTCGGCGAGGAAGTCGTCGGTCGTCACGTACCGAATGGTGCCCGACCGGCCTCCTAGCGTCGTCCCGAACGGTCGAAGCGGGCACGGAGAGGGATCGCGTGATGAGAATCGGCGTGCTGGGAACGGGCAACATGGCGGACGCCCTCGCCACCCACTGGGCGCGGGCGGGCCACGAGGTGACGGTCGGCGGACGGGACGTCGGCAGGGCGGAGCGGCTCGCGGGGCGTATCGGGTACAGCGCGAGGTCCGGCGGCCTGCCGGAGGCGGCAGAGTTCGCTCAAGTGGTGCTGGTCGCGCTGCCGTTCGGCGCGGCGGCGGATGTGGCCCGGGAGCTGCGGACGGCTCTGGACGGCAAGGTGCTGATCGACTGCGTCAATCCGGTCGGGCCGGGATTCCGGCTCCTGACGGAGAGCGGCCCTTCGGCCGCACGGCAGTTGGCGGCGGCGGCACCGGGCGCCCAGGTGGTCAAGGCGTTCAACCTCTGTCACGAGGACGTGTGGCGGATGCGCCCGCCCGTCTTCGACGGTCGGCCCCTGGCCGTTCCGGTCTGCGGGGACGACGAGGCCGCCCTAGCGCGCGTGCACGAGTTGGTGCGGGACATCGGCTGCTCGCCCGTGGCCGGCGGCGGTCTCGAAAGGGCGGGACTCCTGGAGGCGACCGCGGCCCTATTCATCGCCCTGTGGGTCGGCGAGGGAGCGGACGTCCAGGCAATTGCACCTCCGCTGGACTATGCGGCCGGACCGCCCGATTGGGCGAGATGAAAAAAAGTGGACTAGACATTTCTGGCCTAGACAATTAAGGCCGTTTCAACCGCCCGCACGGCACCCCGGAATACGGCATTCCGAAGAACCGGGCGGCCTCGGCAGATATTCACGCACCGAGGCCGACCGACCTCGCGACTACCCAATCGTCATATGCCGGAGAGAGTTCATACCTCCAGGCCGGCCTCAAGCCGCTTGAGGTGGTGTCTCGCGAGTGCGAGATTGCTGCGCCCCCGGTCCAGCGCCAGGTACAGGAAGAGGGAGCCGCGTGTGCGCACAAGTGGCCTGATCAGGTGGTACTGCCGACCGAGGGTGATGAGGATGTCCTCGATCTCGTCGTCCACGTTGATGGACTTCAACGTCCGCTGCTTCGCCCGTACGACCTCGGTGTTGCCCGCCCCCGCGACCTCCAGGTCGAGATTCGGCCCACCGCCCAGCACTCCGAGCGTCATGCCGCTCTCGTAGTCGACCAGGGACACCCCCAGGGCCCCCTCGATAGTCATCGCTTCCTTGAGTGTCGCCTCAATGTTCACGTGGTGCCTCGTTTCCTTCACGACCGGGCAAGACGGAGGATCTCGCCCCGAAAACGGTCTCAATGCGAGCCGTGCGAGATCAGACAACACCATTCTTTGGTCAGTGTTGCGATAGTTGGCAAATAAAGTAGTCTGCTCGCCGGAGTGACTGAAGGGGGGCCCTTTGTCATCGCTCGACGCTGCGCTCAGCCGTGCCCTGAACACGCCCGGCATCAGCGGAGCCGCACTGCTCGACGCCGTCACCGGCCTCTCCTACGCGGAGTCGGGCGAGGTGAGTGCCGGTCGGGATTCCTGCGAGATAGCGGAACTCGCCCGTACCCGCCTCACGCAGGCGGGCGCGTCGGGCGAGTTGGAGAACGTCATCGTGACGACCTCAACCCAGTACATCGTGACGATCCAACTCCCGCGGCAGGGCGATCCCTTGCTGCTGTGCGCGACCGTGGACCGCGAACGCACCAACCTCACCTGGGCGCTGCGCGAACTGACCCGGTACGCCGACGAGTTGCTCGCATGACCGAAGGCCCCCCGGAGCCGCTCACCGGCTCCCGCAACATTCCCTCGCTGCTGTCGGCCCTGCGGAGTCAGGAGCGGTCCTGCACCGTGGTCGTCGCCGGCGCTCCGGGCGGCTCGATCCACGTGCGGGACGGCCTCGTGGTGGCCATGGAGACCCCCGGCGCACCGAGTGTCGAAGGCCTGCTGCTCAGGTCGGGCCGGGTCAGCGAAGAGGCATGGTCGTCGGTCCGCGCCACCGACACCACACACGAACACCTCGCCGCCGAGTTGGTGCACCGGGGCCTCGTCGGCGCCGGCGAACTCGAAGTCGTCAGCCTGAGCGCGCTGTTCGACGCCGCCTTCGCGCTCTCCCTCGCCACACCCGACAGCTGGGAGGTCACCGATCCCGTACCGACGCTCTACCGCAATGCCGGTGTCACCCCCGAGCGACTCCTCGCCGAGGTGTCCCGGCGTATCAACCTCCTTGCCGGGGAACCCGGTTCGGTGGCCGCGCTCGCCCGCACCCGCATGGAGTCGGCGACCGCCGCCGGCCTCCCCGGAGCCGTCGGCACGCTGCCCGCTCGACACCAGGACGTCCTGGCCAACGCGGACGGACGCAGGACGGCGAGGGACATCGCCTTCGCGCTCGGCCGGGGTCTCTTCGCCGTGATGGTCGACCTACGGCAGCTGCTGGACCGCGGGCTCGTCCGACCCCGTACGCCCTCGGCCGACACCAGACCGAGTACGGCGGCACGCGGCGCACCCTCCGCGGTGTCGCCCGCCGCCCCCGAACCCGTGTCGCTCCCGCGTCGCCGCCCCGGCAACACCTCCTCGCCGGCGCCTCGGCCTCAGGACTGAACCGTCTGCCCGCAACAGGAAGAAGACGATATGAGCGACCCCGTGATCGACCTCCTCACCGCCCTGCGGGACAACGTAATGGGCGTCACCGAATCCACGCTGGCCACCGTGGACGGGCTCGTCGTCGCCAGTGACGTCGACAAGACCCATCCCGAGTCCATGGCCGCGGTCGCAGCGGCGACGCTCTCCCTCGGTCATCGCCTCGCCGACCAGGGCGACACCGGACAGCTCCGCGAGATCAGCGCGCGCTGCAGCACCGGCCATGTCATCGTGACGGCGGTCGGCGATCGGGCCCTGCTCGCGGTCGTGACGGACGAGGGCCTGGACCAGGCGGCCTTCCGCCGCGAGATCCCGGCCGTCACCGCGGAACTGCGCCGGCACCTCGACAAGGACGTCTCGTCCTGACATCGGTGCCTTTCCCGGTCCCGCCTCAGCCGGCCAGCTTCTCGTAGCCGGCCAGCCGCACGCACACCGTCACGGCGTGCGCGATCTGCTCGACGTCGTCCGCGGTCGGATAGGTCGGCGCGATCCGGATCACGCTGTCCTGCGGGTCCTCGCGATAGGGGTGGGTGGCTCCCGCCGGCGTCAGGGCGATGCCGGCCTCGCTCGCCAGCCGCACGATCTCCCGCGCGCAGCCGTCCAGGACGTTGAGCGTGATGAAGTAACCGCCCTTGGGCCGCGTCCAGTCGGCGAGGCCGGTGCCGTCGAGCTGCTCGGTGAAGACGCGGTCCACGGTGTCGAACTTCGGCCGCAGGATCTCGCGGTGCCGCAGCATGTGGCGGCGCACTCCGTCGGCGTCCTTCAGGAACAGCACGTGCCGGAGCTGGTTGACCTTGTCGGGTCCGATGGACCGCTTTGCGCTGTACCGGCGCAGCCAGTCGACGTTGGCCTGCGAGGAGCCGAAGAAGGCGACCCCGGCACCGCCGAACGTGACCTTCGAGGTGGAGCCGAAGACGAACGCGCGATCCGGGTGACCAGCTTCCGCGCACGCCGTGAGGATGTCGGCGACCTCGGTCTCCTCGTCGGTGAGGTGGTGCACCGCGTAGGCGTTGTCCCAGAAGACGCGGAAGTCGTCGGCGGCCGTGGGCATGGCGGCGAGGCGGCGGGCCGTGTCGTCGCTGTAGGTGGTGCCGGAGGGGTTGCTGTACTTGGGCACGCACCAGATGCCCTTGATCCGCGGATCGGTGCGGACGAGGTCCTCCACCACCGCCATGTCGGGACCCGTCTCCGTGAGCGGTACGGGGATCATGTCGATGCCGAACCGCTCGCACAGGTCGAAGTGGCGGTCGTATCCGGGCACGGGACACAGGAAGGCGATACGGCCCTCGTCGACCCAACGCCCTTGCGCGCCCGGCAGGGTGGTGCCCAGCAGGGCGTGGACGACGCAGTCGTGCATGAGTTCCAGGCTCGAGTTGCCGACGGCGAGCAGCTGGTCGGTGGGCACGTCGAGCAGGGGGCTGAAGATCTCCCGCAGTTCGCGCAGGCCCAGTGGGGCACCGTAGTTGCGGCAGTCGGTGCCGTCGGCGGCCGTGTACCTGTCGCCGGGGAGGGACAACAGGTCGGCGGCGAGGTCGAGTTGCGCGGGCGAGGGCTTGCCCCGGCTCAGGTCCAGGGACAGCTTGCGGTCGCGGAGGTCGGCGTAGTCACGGCGTGCCTGTTGGAGGGCGGCGCGGGTGGCGGGGTCTGCGGTCGTCGGCATGGTGCTCTTTCCGGAGGGCGAGCGGAGTTCTGGCCGGCCTGTGGGGTCGGCCTTCGGTGAACCTAACAAGTGGTGGCCGCCCGGCTCACCGGATTTGCGCCAGGACGCACGGGGTTGACGACGCCCCGCCGCTCACTTGACGCAGGCAGCGATGATCCGCGCGCACTCCAGGGACTCGGTGCGCGAGGTGTCCACCTCCAGGTCGTAGCCCACGCCCTGGTGGACCAGTTCCGCCTGCGACACGGCCATCCCCCGTACCCGGTCCCCGCGGGCGATCTCGCGGCCCGCGGCGACCTCGGCGTCGCACCGGACACCGACCCACAGCACGTCCAGCCCCTCGAAGGCCCTGCGCCACTCCTGCTGGGACGCGGCCCCGCCGAGGAAGACGTCGTCCACGACGATCCGGGCGTCCGCGCGGACCATCGCGGCGACGCCCTCCCGCCAGGCCGCCTGCAGGTTCCGGAACTCCGGGCCCACGCTCACCCCGCCGTCCGCGGCGAACTCGATGCCCGCGTCCGAGGCCGTCAGGGAGGCGGGCATCGCGTCGACCAGCACGTCGACGCCGACGGCCAGCCACGGGTCGGACAGCACGGCCTGCAGGCACCGTACGATCCCGGACTTGCCGGAGCTGGAACCGCCGTTCAACACGATCACCCGAGTTGTCATCGCGCCACAGTAGGGCGGTACGCGCGATGACCGTGCGGGATTTATTCGCCGGTGGGCCGTCCTACAGGCCGACGCCGCGCTGCCGGCGTCGGCCGCGGGCGACCTGGGTGGTCGAGAGTGCGAGGACAACTCCCACGGCGAGCGCCCCGGTCGCCAGGGCCCGGGAGGGGCGGCCGGCAAAGAGCGATCCGGCGCTGAGCCGGGAGCCCACGGAAGCGAACGACAGCACCGAACCGGCCGACAGCGCGGACCCGATGGACAGCACGCTGGTGGCGGACCCGAGCGACAGCAGGGAGGCGGCGGAACCGATCGACAACGCGGAGGCGGCCGAGCCGATCGACAGCACCGAGGAGGCGGAGCCGATGGACATGAACGAGTCCACCGAGCCGATGGACAGCACCGAGTTCTTCGAACAGAGGGAGAGCCGGGAGCCGGAACCGGGGCGGCCGCAGGATGTCTGGGATCGAACGGATCGCGTCATGGAGAGATCCTCTCAGTGCGGCGCGCGCTTGGCCCTGGTTGTTGACCCATCGTTCCGGTCATGTATGCCGTGGAGACGACGGACATGGGGCGTGGCACGTGTCCTATGTCCCTGGCCTCACCGGCCGAGACAGCCGCGACGACGTGATCAAGGTGGTGGAGAGCTGTGACCGGGCATGACCTGGACGGCGCCCTGCGGGTGGCCGTGGAGTTGGCCGAGTGGGCGTCGGAGACGATCCGCGGCGGGAAGGGCGGTGCCGGTGGCCCGGTCCGGCAGAAGGCGAGCCCGGCGGACATCGTGACGGACACGGACGAGGCCGTGGAGACGCACGTCCGGTCGGTGCTGCGGCGGGAGTACCCCGAGTGGGGCATCGACGGCGAGGAGTACGGCGCCCAGGAGGGGGCGTCCGGCGCGCCGCACTGGGTGATCGACCCCGTGGACGGAACGACGAACTACGCCCACGGAATCGGCTGGTGCTCCTTCTCGCTGGGCCTGGCGGAGCAGGACGGCTCGCCGTTGCTGGGCGTGGTGGCGGACCCCTGGCGGCGCGAGGTCTTCACGGCGGTCCGGGGCGGCGGCGCCCACCTCAACGGCGTCCCGATCCACGCGGCGGGCCATACGACGCTGACCGGCCATGTCTTCATGACGGAGTGGGCGGCACACGCGCACTGGGCCGGCCTGGACACCCTCCTGGCCCAGCTCTCGGCCCGCCACTGCACGGCCCGCGTGATGGGCTCGACCGCTCTGTCCCTCGCCCAGGTCGCGGCGGGCCGGGCGACGGCCGCCGCGATCGGCGAGTTCCACCCGGTGGACGGCCTGCCCGCCCTCCTCATCGCGACCGAGGCGGGCGCGGTGGCGATTCCCCAACTTCCGGCGTACGACGAGCCGTTGCTGTTGGTCGCGCCGGGAGCGGCCGAGGAGGCCCTGGAGTTGTGGCGCACGACGGTCGGCCGGAAGGGCGCCGCTTCGTAGCGTGGGGCCTCTCGCCGCCCTCGCCTCATGACCGGAACCTCTCGCGTGGTCATACTGTGCGCATGCGTCTCGGGGTGGTCGTCGCGGTCCTCTATTGCGTTCAGTTCAGCGAGGAGTTGAGCGACGACGAGGTCCAGCGGATCGCGCACATGATCCTGGAGCGGCCCTTCTACGACCTCACCATCGAGGAGCAGTACGACGACATCGCGGAAGCCGTCGCCGCCGCGACCTGGGAGGACGATCTGTCCTGGCAGCCGCATGACGAGCCGACGGTCCGGGACTTCCTGCGGCGGCTGTTGGTGCGCCTGGACGCGCTGCGGCCATGGCAGGAACCGCCGTTCCGCAGCCTGGGATTCGATCGCTGGGCGGAGTTCAAGTCGGGCGCGCTGCTGGCCCGGATACGTCTGTCCGCCCCCTCGCAGGATCGGCTGCACGCACGTCTGCGCACCGTGCCGGGGGACGCGGAGGGGCTGCGGGCAGCGGTGCTGCGGCTGCGGTCCGGGGACGAAGTCGCCCTGGTGGCACCACCGTTGCCGGACGGATACGAAGCGGAGCTCAGGGTGGCGCCGCCCCACCGGGCCGCGGCGGAGGTGATCGAGGCGTTCCTCACCCATACGGGATACGAGCGCGAGCGTGTGTCTCCGGTGGCGCGGCGACAGCGGTGGGGATGGGGGCGGCGCGGCCCCTGACGTCAGCTCGGACGGGGGTGCAGGCGGGCCGTGATGACGGCGACGTCGTCGTCCGCCTGCTGGGCGTCGAGGTGCGTGAGGATCTCGTCGAGGACGGCGTTCACGTCCTGGTCGGGGCGCAGGCGCAGGTGGGCGAGGCGCGAGAGGGAGGCGTCGATGTCCTCTCCGCGGCGCTCGACGAGTCCGTCGGTGAACATCACCAGGGTGTCGTCGGGGGCGAGGGCGAGGGTCGTGGTCTCGTAGTCGGCCAGTCCCGTGCCGAGCGGTGGGCCGACGGGCAGGGTGATGAGTTCGCCGGTGCCGTCGCGGTGGAAGACGGCGGGCGGCAGATGGCCCGCGGTGGCGAAGGCGGCCGTACCGCGCGCGGGGTCCACCAGGGCGAGCAGACAGGTCGCCGGTCGGCGGTTGCCGTCCTTGGACATGGCCGTGTCCATCTGGCGCAGGATGCGGTGCGGAGGCAGGTCGGTGGAGGCGACGTAGCGCAGCATCGAGCGGTAGGCGTTCATGTCGACCGCCGCGTCCAGGCCGTGCCCCATGACGTCGCCGATCACCAGGAGCGTACGGCCGTAGTGCAGGCGTACGGTCTCGAACCAGTCCCCGCCGACCACGGCGTTGCTGCCGGTCGGCAGGTAGCGGGTGGCCATGTCCAGGTTGGGGTGGGGGCGGCTGGGCTCGGCGAGCAGGACCTCCTGGAGGTTGAACGCCGTGTCCCGCAGGCGGCGGTGCTCCGCCGCGTGGTGCAGGTGGGCGGCGGTCAGGCGGGCCGTGTAGTGGATCGCGGCGGCCTCGTCGTCGTCGAAGGGCGGGCCGGTACGGACCGCGAGGAGTGCGCCGTAGACCCGTTCCCAGGCCAGGAGCGGGACGGACAGCGCGGCCACGGGTTCCTGGTCGTCGGGGGTGAAGGAGGCCGTGATGGGGCGGCCCGCGTCCAGCGCCCGGACCAGGATGTCGCCGCGCGGCACGTGCTGGAGGTTGTCCAGGAGGGCGCGGCGGCCCGCGGACGCGACGGCCCGCAGCGTGCCACGGTCGGCCCGCCGGTCCTCCTCCCACGTCGGCTTGTCCGCGAACGGTTCCGTGAACTCGTCCGGGAAGAGGTCCACGGCCGCGGCGTCGCACAGTTCCCCGACGAGGAAACCTGCGCACTCCGACGCCGTCCTGCGCTCGTCGAGCGTCGTTCCGATCATGCCGACGGCCCGCTGCGCGAGGGCGAACCTATCCGCCGCGCCCGCTGCGGGCCCGGCCATCCGGTCACCGTCCAACGCCATCCCCTTCCGCCGTGACCATCCCAACACCAGTACGGCCGATCGAGCGGTAATGACCCGTCCGTGGTGCGGTGGGCGTGGCCGCGCGGTCGGGCGACTCAGACTCGGTCGGCGAGGAACGCGTCGAGGGTGGCCGTCAGCTCCGCGGGCTTCTCCACCGGCAGTTCGTGGCCGGCGTCGATGATGCGGACGAGCGCGTCCGGGATGCCCCTGGCCATCCGGAGCATCTGGTTCAGCGGCAGTTGGATGTCGTGGTAGCCGTGCACGATGAGGGTCGGCGCCTGTATCGCACCGAGGCGGTCGAGGACGTCGAAGGCGCGCATGGCGCCGTACAACGTCATCACCACCTCCTTCGGGGTCGCCTCGGAAGCCGCTGTGTACGTGCGGATCTCCTCGCGCGGGAAGCCCGGGGCGAAGGCCCGCTGAATGTTCGCGGCGACGAACACCTTGAACGGCAGGAGCGTCGACACACCCATCAGCAGGCCTCGGGCCCAGCTGTACGTCATGCGGCTGATCGAGTCCACCAGCACCAGGCGTTCGACCCGGTCGGGGTGGTCGAGGGTGATGCTCTGGGCGATCATGCCGCCCATGGAGTGGCCGATCAGGACGCGCCGGTCGATCTCCAGGTGGTCGAGGAGGGCGAGCACGTCCTTCGCGAGCTCCTCCACGGTCCGCACTCCCGCACCCGTGCTCTCACCGTGTCCGCGCAAGTCCAGCCGTACGACCCGCCGCTGCCCGGCGAAGTACTCGAACTGGTGGTCCCAGCGATGCCGGTTGGCCGTCCAGCCGTGCACGAACACCAGGGGCACGCCGTCGCCCTCGCGGGGCCCCTCGTCGTCGTACGTCAGGGCTGCGCCGTCGACTTCGAGCTGCGGCATGCGTGTCTCCTGGATGCGGTGCGATGCGGTGGGGTCACTGGCGGTGCGGAGCAGCGGTGTCACTCGCGGCTCGACAAGAGATCAGCCGCAGAATCCGATACGCGCGCAATCCAACCGTGTCTGCCTGTGGGCGACTCCACCGGGGGGCACTGGATCCGCGGTGGACGAGCCCATCCCGGGGCCCTACACCCGCACCGCCGACCCCCGCTCGCTCATCCGCGGCGCGCACAGGATCCGCTTCCGCCGCACCCTTCTCCCCTCGATCGCCGCGACGGTCAGCCGGGCGGCCTCCGCGGCGATGCCGGCCTGGCCCCAGCCGACGGTGGTCAGCGGCGGGGTGAGCACCCGGGACACCGGGTGGTCGTCGAAGCCGACCACGGAGACGTCCCGCCCGACCTCCAGCGAGACCTCGGCCGCGGCCGCGTAGACCCCGTAGGCCAGGGAGTCGGAGAAGCAGAAGACGGCGGTCGCGGGCCGCGGCCCCTCCAGCACCCGGCGTGCCACCGCCGTCGCCTCGCCCAACTCCTGTGGGCAGGGGACGAGTTCGGTGCGCAGGCCCAGTCGCCCGGCCGCCTCGGACACGTACACGTCGGCGGGCCGGTCCGGGGTGCTGGGGCGGGTCGGGGTCAGTACGGTGACCCGGCGGTGTCCCAGTCCGTACAGGTACTCCAGGACGGCGTCGATGCCGGCGCGGTTGTCGAAGATGACCTGTCCGGCCGTGCGGGCCTTCTGCAGGGAGTCGCCCACGGCCACGATGGGAAGGGCTTCGGCGAGCGCGGCCCATTCCTCGGCCGAGGGGTCGACCGGCGACACGAGCAGCGCGTCCACCCGCTGGTCGCGCAGTTGCTTGGCGAGCGCCAGCTCACGGTGCGGGTCGCCGCCGGCGTCGACGGTCAGCGCGTAGCGGTCGCAGGCCAGCAGCTCCCGGCCGATGGCGGCCATCAGCTGCTGCTGCCACAGATCGCTGAGGTCGCCCGCGAGCACGCCGACCATGCTGGTGCGGCCGCTGGCCAGGGCGCGGGCGATGGGGTCGGCCTCGTAGCCGAGTTCGGCGGCAGCCCTGCGGACCCGCTCCTCCGTCTCCTTGGAGACCTGTTTGCCGCGCAGGGCATAGGAGACGGCGGCGGTGGAGAGACCGGTGGCCTCGGCCACCTCCCGGAGGGTGGTGCGCTTAGCGGGCCTGGCCATGTGCGGAAGCCTACCGGGGCCGCTCCGCCGGGTCCCGCCGCCGCGCCCGCGCGCCTACCCGTGCCCTTGACACACACTCTTGTTAATCGCTTAACTTAACCGCATCAGTGAAGCGCTTAACTACCTATCGACCGAGCCCGCTCACGCCGCGCTCACAAGGACCGCCCCGTGCCCACCGACGTCCACCAGCACTTCTGGCCACCCGAGTTCACCGCACTGCTGCGCGCCCGCACGACACCGCCGTACCTCGACGGCTGGACCCTGCACCTGGCGGGCGAGCCGCCGTACGAGGTCGACCCGGCCGACCACGACCTCGCGGCCCGCAGCCGCCTGGCCGTCGACGACGGCCTCGACCTGGCCCTGGTGTCGCTGTCCGGCCCGCTCGGCATCGAGTACCTGCCGCCCGCCGAGGCCGAGCCCCTGCTCACGGCGTTCCACGACGGCGTACTCGCGCTTCCGCCGCCCTTCGGCGCCTGGGCCTCGGTCTGCCTCTCCGCGCCGGAACCGCAAGCGGTCGAGCGCGAACTCCGCCGCGGCTGCGTGGGACTCCAACTCCCGGCCACGGCACTGCTGGACGAGGCCGGCTGGCAGCGCCGCGCACCCCTCCTGGACGTCCTCGCCCGCCACGACAAGCCCCTCTTCGTGCACCCCGGAGTCGCCCCGCCGGCGCCCGGCGCTCCCCCGTGGTGGGCCGCGCTCGTCCCCTATCTCCAGCAGATGCACGCGTCCTGGTTCGCCTTCCGCGCCTTCGGCCGCGCACGTCACCCGCGCCTGCGCGTCTGCTTCACCGCGCTCGCGGGTCTCGCGCCGCTGCACGGCGAGCGCCTCGCGGCCCGTGGGGGCGGGCGCGGTGAGGTGGACTTCGACGCGTTCTACGAGACCTCCTCGTACGGCACGCGCGCGGTGGACGCGCTCGTGCGGGCCGTCGGCATCGACGTGCTCGTCGCCGGCAGCGACCGCCCCTACGCCACCCCCGCAGACCTCGGTGCGGACGCCGCCGCCCACGCCGTGCGCACCGTCAACCCCGCCCGCCTGCTGAAGGGAGCCACCCGATGACGTACGACGCACTGCCCGACCGCACGCTCGACAAGCGCGAACTCCAGGCACTCGTGGACGAACTCACCGCGCGGCCCGACCTGTGGCGCGAGCAGGTCGCGTTCTCCGACGAACAGCGGCACTACGCCTCGCTGTACCGCGACGAGTACGTCGACGTCTGGCTGCTGTGCTGGACCCGGCAGAACGACACCGGCTGGCACGACCACGACATCTCGTCCGGCGCCGTCGGCGTCGTCCAGGGCGCGCTCAACGAGTCCAACCCGCGCATCGGCGGCACCCATCTGTCCGTCACCGTCCCCGCGGGCCAGTCCTTCTGCTTCGGCCCGGAGCACATCCACCGCCTCACCGGGGCGACCGACGACGCGGTCTCCATCCACGCGTACTCGCCGCCGCTGTGGCGCCTTGGCCAGTACGACATCACCGAGGACGGGCTGATGCGCCGCATCTCCGTCTCGTACGCGGACGAACTGCGGCCGCTGGACGCGCCGGCCGCCTGAACCGGCGGGCGCATGACCGGGCGGGTGGCCTGATCAGGCCACCCGCACCGGTGTTTTCGCGGGGCGTTTCCCCTCCCCGTGAGCCGCCTACTCCCCCGCCGTCCCGTTCACACGGCTTTAACTCACGGGATACGAGAGGGAATCCGGGACCACTGAGCATGATTTTGGATCCAATCCAGCGCAGATTAAATCCACTTTCAGGTTCGGTGCCCGAGGAGGCTCCCATGCCCGACCAATCACCTGGATCGCCCTCGCAGGCGGTATCGCGCCGGACGATGCTCCGGGGGGCGAGCCTGCTCGGGGTGGGCGTGGGGTTCGGGCTGCCGGCCCTGCTCAGCGCCTGCGGTGCCGCGGCCGACGACGCGCAGGGCAGCGGCAAGGGCGGCACGCTCACGCTGGCCATCGACGCCACCAGTGCCGTCAACGACCCGGCTTTCTATACGTCGTTGGGTGACTGGATGGCCGTCGACTGCATCTGTCGCGGTCTGACGTTCATCTCCTTCGAGACCAACGAGCCGACTCCCGACCTGGCGAAGAGCTGGACACTGTCGGACGACCGGCTGACGTACACCTTCACCCTGCGCGAGGGCGTGAAGTTCCACGACGGGACCACCCTGACCTCGGCCGACGTACTGGCCAGCCTGGGGCGGCAGTTCGACCCCGAGGACAAGACGCTGCCCAAGGGCGCCACCCGGCCACTGGCGAGCCTGGGAGCCAACGTCGACTCGCTCACCGCGCCCGACGACCTGACCGTGAAGATGGTCCTGAAGAAGCCCGACCGGACCGTGCTCGGCAAGCTGTCCGACATCGGCGGGCGGGTCATCTCCAAGGCCGCGCTGGACAAGTACGGCGCCGACATCGGCAAGCACCTCATCGGAACCGGGCCGTTCGTCTTCTCCGCCGCCACCTCCGGGCAGTCCATCACGCTCAAGGCCTTCGACGACTTCCGCCTGGGCAAGCCGCCCATCGACCGGCTGGTGCTGCGCCAGGTCCAGGACCCGTCCACGATCGTCAGCTCACTGCTCAGCGGCGACGTCTCCGCGACCCAGTTCGCGCCGTACTCCGCCGTCTCGCAGCTGCGCAAGGACAACTCGGTCAAGGTGTACGACACCCCGCAGAACGCCGACGCGATCATGATGATCGACGCCCGGCGCATCCCCGAGCTCAAGGTGCGCAAGGCCATCAACCTCGCCATCAACCGCAAGGCCATCCTCCAGCAGGCCTTCTACGGCGTCGGCGCGGAACCCAAGGGCTACGCCATCCCGCCCGCCCAGGCCGGCTACGACACCGCGCTCGCCGACCTCAGCACCCAGGACACCGCACAGGCCAAGAAACTCGTCGCCGCGGCGGGGGCCACGGGCCGCACGATCCGGCTCATGGCGGCCAGCGACTCCTGGCACCCCAAGGCGGCTCAGATCATCGCCCAGAACCTCACCGACGTCGGCTTCAAGGTCGCCACCACCTCGGTCGACCCGGCCACCTACTTCAGCCGGCTGCTCGACAAGGACGACGACTACCACGACCTGATGATCTGGGAACGCAACACCTATGTGCCCGACCCCGACGACATGGTCGGCGCCATGGCCAGCCCCACCAGCATCTACGGCTCCAAGCTCTCCGGCATGGACACCCTCGCCGGCGTGACCTCCCTCGCCGAGGACCTGTACGAGGCCAAGAACCTCACCGACACCAAGAAGCGCACGGCCGCCTATACGAGGATCCAGCGCACCTGGGCCGAGGAGTACATGGTGCTGTCGATGCTGGCCTGCTTCAGCAACCTGGTCGTCAGCGGTTCCGGCGTGAAGGGCATGAACACCGACGCGCTGGCCAACCACCGCTGTTACATGGAGAAAGCCAGTGTCTGACACCCGGGCCGCGGTGGACGCCGTCGCGGCGGGTGGTGCGGCGCCCCTCGTGGGGGCGCCGCCGGTCCCGCCGGCACGTGCAGCCGGCCGGAGCGTGGTCCGGGCGCTGCGCGGGCGGAGACTGGCCCGGTCCTTGCCCGCGGTGCTGTCCTGGCTGCTGCTGACCGGCCTGGTCCTCGTCGCGCTCGTCGGCCCGCTGCTCGTATCGGCCGATCCGCTGCGGCAGACGTCTTCCGCGCTGCTGTCGCCCGGTGCGGCGGGGCATCCGCTGGGGACCGACGACCTGGGCCGCGACGAGTTGGCCCGGCTGGTGCATGGTGCGAGGCCGCTGCTGCTGGTGTCGTTCGCGGCAACCGCGTTGGCCGCCGGGGTCGGCACGCTGATCGGGCTGGTGGCCGGGTATGTGGGCGGCATCGTCGAGCAGGTGCTGATGCGGCTGGTCGATCTGGCGCTGGCCTTCCCCTCGATCCTGCTCGTGATCCTGCTGGTGGCGGCGGCCGGGCCGGGCACGGTCAGTCTGGTCTTCGGCATCGGGATCTCGCTCGCGCCGGGACTCGCCCGGCTGGCCCGTGCGCTCACCGCCCGAGAGGCCGCCCGCGACTACGTCGTCGCCGCCCGGATCGGCGGCACCGGCGTCCCGCGCATCCTCGTCCGCGAACTGCTGCCGAACATCGGCGGTCCGCTGCTCGCCCAGGTCGTCATGACGCTGTCCATCGCGGCCGGGTTCGCGGCCGGACTGTCCTATCTGGGGCTGGGCATCCAGCCGCCGACGCCGGACTGGGGCTACATGGTGCAGGCGGGCCAGGAGTTCCTCTTCTCGGCGCCCCGGCTGGTGGTCCTGCCCGCCATGTTCACCCTGCTGTTCGTCGTCGCGTGCAACTTCGTCGGCGACGACCTGCGCGACGCGCTCGACCCTCGGGGCACGGCATGAGCGCCGGGACGAGCACGGTCGTACGCCCTCGTCTGCCCCGGCCGGCGCGGCCGAGGTGGCTGTCGGGCCCGGTCTGGGTGTTCCTGCGCCGGCTCGCCGTGATCCCCGTCGTGCTGTTCGCGCTCGCCTCCCTCGTCTTCCTCGCCATCCGCCTGCTGCCCGGCTCCCCTGCGACCTCGCTCGCGGCGGGCGGAAACTCCACCTCCGCCCAGCAGTTCGACGTCAACGAGGAGCGCGTCACCAAGGCGCTCGGCCTCGACCAGCCGCTGCTCACGCAGTACGGACACTTCCTCGACGACCTGGTGCATCTGCGCCTCGGTACCTCCTTCTACGGCTCCAACAGCGTGCTCGGCCTACTCGGCGACGCCCTCCCCGCCACCGTCGAACTCACCCTCGCGGCCATGACCGTCGCCGTGCTGATCGGCGTCCTGAGCGGGGTGATCGCCGCGCTGCGCAAGGGGAGTTGGGTCGACACCTCGACGCGGGCCGTGGCCACGGTCAGCTTCTCGCTGCCGTGGTTCGCACTGGGCGTGCTGGGCATCGTGGTGTTCGGCGTGTGGCTGCGCTGGCTGCCCGTGCTGGGCCGGCTGCCCAGCTCCCTCGACTACACCCCGACGACCAACTTCGTTCTGCTGGACGCGATCCTCCAGGACCGGCCCGAGCTGGTGTGGCCGTGGATCCAGCATCTGATCCTGCCCGCCGTGACGCTCGCGCTGTCGATGGCCGGCTTCATCACCCGGATCGTCCGCGCCTCCGTGCTGGAGGTCCTCGGCGACGACTTCGTGCGCACCGCCCGGATGAAGGGTCTGTCGGAGGGTGCGGTGGTCCGCCGGCACGTCCTGCGCAACGCGTGGCTGCCGATCGTCACCGTGCTGGGCCTGCAGTTCGGCTCGCTGCTGGGCGGTTCGGTCATCACCGAGACGGTCTTCTCCTATCCCGGTGTCGGCCGGCTGCTCGTGCAGGGCGTGCTGCAGCGCGACTACCCGGTGGTGCAGGGCGCCGCGCTCGCCATCGCCCTGCTGTTCACGCTCGTCAACCACGCGGTGGACCTGCTCTACACGGTCCTCGATCCGCGGATACGGAAAGGATGATCGGCATGGACATCGTGCTGGTCCACGGTGCGGGCGGACGACCCACGACCTGGTCGGCGGTTCAGCCGCTGCTGGCCGCCCGCGGCCATCGGCTGTTCACGGTCACCAATCCGATGACCTCCCTCGCGGACGACGTCGCCAACACCGCGGCCGTGCTGGACGAGACCGAGGGGCCGGTGCTGCTGGTCGGGCACTCCTACGGCGGCGCGGTGATCACGAACGTGGGGCGCGATCCGCGGGTCGAAGGGCTGGTCTACATCGCCGCGTTCGGGCCCGACGAGGGCGAGACGGTCAACCGGATCGTGGAGCGGTACGAGCCCGCCGAGATCTCCAAGTACATGCGGCGCGGCCCGAACGGCGACTGGAAGTCGGAGACCGGTCCGGAGTTCTGGGCGGAGATCGGTCCGGATCTGTCCGCCGAGCAGCGGGAGATCGTCGAGGCGGAGGGGCGCCGGGCCGAGAACCTGATCTTCACCGAGGCCACCGGTGTGCCGGCCTGGCGGACGCTGCCGAGTTGGTACCTGGTCGCCGATGACGACCGGACGCTGCGTCCGGAGATCCAGAACGACATGGCGACGCGGATGAAGGCGACCGTGGAGCATGTTCCGGGCAGTCACTACACCACGCTGGTCTGGCCGGAGCGGGTCGCCGATCTGATCCACACGGCCGCGCTGGCAGTCGGCGGCGCCGCATGACGTCACTGGTGGAGAGCCGGCCGACGCAGGCCGAGGCCGAGGCGGTGCTCGAAGTCCGTGATCTGCGGGTGCACTTCGATGTGCCCACGGGCCGGCTGCCCGCGGTGGACGGCGTCGATCTGACGCTCCGCAAGGGCGAGATCCTCGCGCTGGTGGGTGAGTCCGGGTCGGGCAAGTCCGCCCTGTCGATGAGCCTGGTCGGTCTCAACCGCGGCCCGCGTACCCATGTCAGCGGCTCGGTCTCCTTCCGGGGACGCGAGTTGGTCGGCGCGTCCGAGCGGGAGCTGCGCACAGTGCGCGGCAAGGAGGTCGCGGTCGTCTTCCAGGACGCGCTCGCCGCCCTCAACCCGCTGCACCGGGCGGGCACGCAGGTCGCCGAGACGATCCGGGCGCACGCCGACGTACCGCGCGCCACGGCTGCGAGCCGGGCCGTCGAACTGCTAGGCGAGGTGGGTATCGCGGGCCCGGAACGGGCGTCCCGCGCCTATCCGCATCAACTCTCCGGCGGGATGCGGCAACGCGTGATGATCGCGATGGGACTGGCCAACGACCCGGCCGTGCTGATCGCCGACGAGCCGACCACCGCACTCGACGTCACCATCCAGGCCCAGGTGCTGGCGCTGCTGAAGCGGGTCCAGCGAGACCACGGCACGTCCGTGCTGCTGATTACCCACGACCTCGGGGTGGTCGCCGAGGTCGCCGACCGGGTGGCGGTCATGTACGCGGGCCGGATCGTGGAGCAGGGGACGCGGGACGAGGTGCTGTTCCGCCCTCAACACCCTTACACGATGGGGTTGTTGGGCTCCGTACCGCCACTGGAGGGGCCAGTACCCGAGCGGCTACCGGCGATCGCGGGCAGCCCCCCGAGCGGGATCGAGCGGCCGAACGGCTGCGGCTTCTCGCCGCGCTGCGCGTTCGCCCATGACGCGTGCGGTGAGCGCCCGGAGTTGCGGCGGCGGCACGGTGGCGCCGGGCATCTCGATGCGTGCGTGCTGCCCGAGGCGATCCGCGCGGTGAGGAGTGCCGGATGAGCGAGATGCTGCTGAGCGCGCGCGGGCTGCGGGTGGAGTATCCCTCGCGAGCGGGTGGCCGGGTGCGGGCGCTGCGGGACGTCGATCTCGACATCGCGCGGGGCGAGACGCTCGGTCTGGTGGGCGAGTCGGGGTGCGGCAAGTCGACGCTGGGGCGGGCGCTGTTGCGGGTGGTGGAGCCCTCGGCGGGACGGATCGAGTTCCTCGGCGCCGACCTGACGCGGCTGCGCGGGCGACGGCTGCGCCGGACCCGGGCGGAGCTCCAGATGGTGTTCCAGGACCCGTTCGGTTCGCTCAACCCCCGGCGTCGGATCGCCGACATCGTCGCCGAGCCGCTGCTGCGTTCGCGGGGCGCCTCGCGTGCGGAGGCGGACCGGGCGGTGAGCGAGCTGCTCGACCTGGTCGGTCTCGGGGCCGAGGCCGGCGACCGCAAGCCGCACGAGTTCTCCGGCGGCCAGCGCCAACGCATCGGCATCGCACGGGCGTTGGCCTCCTCACCACAGTTCGTGGTGGCGGACGAGGCCGTGTCGGCGCTGGACGTGTCCATCCAGGCACAGGTGCTCAACCTGCTGTCGGACCTGGTGCGCGACCGGGGTCTGACGATGCTGTTCATCTCCCACGACCTCGGGGTGGTGCGGAACATCGCCGACCGGGTCGCCGTGATGTACCTGGGCCAGATCATCGAGGTCGCCTCGCGCGACGACTTCTTCGCCGGTCCCGCACACCCCTACAGCCAGGCCCTGCTGTCCAGCGTGCCGGTACTGCGCCCGGGCCCGGCTCGCGAACAGCAGCCGCTGGAGGGCGAGTTGCCCGACCCGGCGGATCCGCCGGAGGGCTGTCTGTTCCGTACCCGCTGCCCGTTCGCCACCGACGACTGCCGTGCCCGCCGCCCCGAGCTGCGCGAGATCGCGCCCGGGCGCAGCGTGCGCTGCCATCTGCCCCTGCTGCCCAGCGAGTGAGGACCCGTGCCTTGATCATCGACGCCTACAACACCACGCAGGACGTCCGCGGTCGCTCGGACTACCTCACCGGCGCCCGCAAGGGCGAGGCCCCACCGCCGTACAAGCCCTTCGAACCGCGGCGCATCCTCGACCGGATGGACGCGGCCGGGGTGGACATGGCGATGGTGTGCTCACTGGCCCAGCGCATCGAGAACGACTTCATCGCCACGCTGGTCGCCGCCTATCCCGAACGGTTCTTCGGCTTCGGGCAGGTGCTGCCGCAGGCCGACGACGCGATCGAGGAGATCGACCGGATCGCCGACGCGGGCCTGGTCGGGCTGAAGCTGCATCCGAGCCTGCACGGCTACCACGTGGCCGATCACGGGCTGCTGGACCCGGTGTTCGAGGCCTGTGCGCGACGGGGACTGTTGGTGCTGGTCAACGCGCTCGACGACGCGTTCTGCGCGCCGCTGGCCATCGAGGAGATCGCCCGGGACCACCCCGACGTGCCGACGGTCATCGCGCACATGGGCGCGGTGTGGAACGTGCCGGAGGCGATCATCGTGGCCGAACGACGCCCGCACATCTACCTGGAGACCTCGGCGACGCTGATGAGCGACGTCAAGCGGGCGTACGCGCGGCTCGGCCCGGGGCAGATCCTGATGGGCAGCGAGTGGCCCGGCTCGGACTTCGACCTGGAGCGCATGAAGATCGCGAAGGCGGTCGAGGACGAGAAGGACCGGGCGTTGATCGAGGGCGGCAACATGGCCCGGCTGCTGGGGCTGACGGCATGACGACCGCACCCGTGTCCGCCCCGCCGGAGATGAGCACCGCCGACGCCGAACTCCTGTCCGTGGCGCAGGCGTTGCTCGACCGGGTCTGGCGACCCGACCGCCACGAGGTCGCGACCGCGCTGCGCACCGCCGACGGCCGGATCCACACCGGCGTCCATGTGGAGGGCTCCTGCCGGCGCAGTTCGATCTGCGCGGAGGGGGTCGCCCTGGGGACCGCGCGGGGCGCGCTCCCGACCGGGGCGCCGCTGGAGGTGACGTCGGTGGTGTCCGTGCAGATCAAGCCGGCCGGACGGTTCCGGATCATCGCCCCGTGCGGGGTGTGCCGCGAGCTGATCAGCGACTACTGCCCCGACGCGACCGTGTGGATCACGACCGTCGAGGACGACCGGCCCGTGCCGGTGCGTGCGCTGGACCTGCTGCCGGAGAAGAGCCGACGCAAGTGGTGACGAGTCCCGAGCCCGAAAAAGTGAGGAGTGACATGTCGTCCGTCATCACCGGTCCGACCGGCCTGACCATCCCCACCGCCCTGGACGTCCCCGAACTCGCCGCACAGCTCGGCGGAACCGGAACGCCGCGCCCCTGGGAGGACCTGACCTGGCAGGAGGCCGAGACCACGGTCGCCGGCCAGGACGCCGTCATCATCCCGGTGGGCGCCACCGAACAGCACGGCCCCCATCTGCCGCTCGCGGTGGACACCCGGATCTGCGAGGCCGTCGCCCTGGGCGTCTCCGCGCTGACCGGCGTCCCGGTCCTGCCGCCCCTGAGCTTCGGCGTGTCCGCATCGCACGGAGACTTCGCCGGCACGGTGGCACTGCGCCCGGAGACGTTGATCGCCGTCGTGGAGGACGTGATCGACTCCCTCTACGCCTGTGGGGTACGGCAGTTCGTCCTGCTCAACGGGCACATCTGGAACAACGGCGCGCTGGACGTGTCGGCCGAGAAGCTGAGGGTGCGTCATCGGGACGCCCGGGTAAGGGCGTTGGGGTACGTGACGATGTACCCGGGGCCCGAGGTCGACGGGCACGTCACGTACGGCCGTGCGCTGATGCACGCCAACCACTTCGAGACCTCGGTGATGTTGCACCTCGCTCCCGAGCTGGTGCGGATGGACCGGGCCACCTCGCATGTCGACGTCGACTCCTTCTGGGACTACCGGATGGACCAGGTCAGTGAGACCGGCGTGTGGGGCAGGGACGTGACCGAGGCCGATGCCAAGCACGGCCAGGCGGAGTTCGACCGCTGCGTCCTCACCACGGCCCGCGCGGTCTCCACCGCGGTCCGCGAGCCCTGGCCCAGCGCGATCCACCGCCCCGGCACGCCGACCTGACACCGAGGCCACTGCTCCGGCTCACCGACCCCACGCCAAAGCCGACGCCCGACAAGGAGTACACCTTGGACCCCAGCACCACCCTCCCCCGCCTGCCCGAGCACGAGCCCATGCTCATCGGCGGCGACTGGACCAAGGGGACCTCGACGCAGCGGATCCCGGTGCTCGACCCCGCCACCGGGGACCTCCTCACCACCGTCACCCAGGCCGGCGACGGCGACGTAGACGCCGCCGTGGCCGCTGCCTCCGCCGCGCACCGCGACGGGCGCTGGCGGTCGCTGCCGCCCCGGCGGCGACGCGATGTGCTGCTGCGCCTCGCGGATCTGGTGGAGCGAGACGCCGAGGAGCTGGCCGTCCTGGAGACCCTGGACAACGGCAAGGCGATCGAACGGGCCCGCGGTGACGTGGACTTGGGGCTGCAGGCGATACGGCACTTCGCGGGCACTCCCACCCGGCTGACGGGCACCGTGCACGCCGCCGGTCCCGACCGGCACGTCTACAGCGTGCGCGAGCCGGTCGGCGTCGTCGCGGCCGTACTGCCGTGGAACTTCCCGTTCATGATCGCCGCCTGGAAACTCGCCCCGGCCCTCGCGGCGGGCTGCACGGTCGTGGTCAAGCCCGCCGAGCAGACCCCGCTCACCGCACTGCGGCTGGCCGCGCTGTGCCTGGAAGCGGGCGTGCCGGAGGGTGTCGTCAACGTGCTGACCGGTGATGGGCGTACCGGGGCGGAGCTGGTGGGGCATCCGGGCGTCGCGAAGGTCTCGTTCACCGGGTCCACCGACGTCGGACGCATGATCATGGCCGCCGCCGCGCCGTCGATCAAGCGGCTCACCCTCGAACTGGGCGGCAAGTCGGCCAACATCGTCTTCGACGACGCGGATCTCGACGCCGCCGTACCGATGGCGGTGCGCGCGGTGTTCGGGCACTCCGGGCAGATGTGCACCGCCGGGAGCCGGCTGCTGGTGCAGCGCTCGGTCCTCAAGGAGTTCCTGGACCGTCTGGTGCCGGCCGTGGAGACCCTGCGGATCGGTCCCGGTCTCAGCGGCGGGATCAACATCGGGCCGCTCGTCTCCCAGGAGCAGTTCGACCGCGTGACCGGCTACGTCGAACTCGGCCGCGCCGAGGGGGCGCAGGTGGCGGTGGGCGGCCAACCCCTGCCCGGACCCGGCTGGTTCGTGCCGCCGACGGTGTTCACGGAGGTCACCCCCGACATGCGGATCGCCCGAGAGGAGATCTTCGGACCCGTCGCCGCCGTGCTGCCCTTCGACACCGAGGAGGAGGCGATCGCGCTGGCCAACGACAGCGACTACGGGCTCGCGGCGGGGGTGTGGACCACCGGCCTGAGCCGCGCGCACCGCACGGCGTCCGCGCTGGCTGCGGGCACCGTGTGGGTCAACACCTACAACGAGTTCGACCCCGCCGTGGCCTTCGGCGGCATCAAGCAGTCCGGGCTGGGCAGGGACCTCGGAGACGCGGCCGTCGACGGGTTCACCGAGCTCAAGAGCGTCACGATCGCGCTGTGAGCGCCTCCGTGACGACCGGGACGGCCGCCTCCCACCCGGACCCGGCCTCCCCGACCGCCGCCACCCCCTCGTTCGACGTGGCCGCCCAGCGCGCCCGCACCCCGGGCTGCGCCACCGGCCACCACTTCAACGCCGCCGGCGCCGCCCTCCTCGCCAACGACACCGTCGAGGCGGTCATCGACCATCTGCGCGCCGAGAGTCTCCAAGGGGGCTACGAGGCCGCCAAGTCGGCCGCCGACGACCTGGCCGCCGTCTACGCCGGTACGGCCCGGCTGCTCGGCGTGGCCGCGGACGAGGTCGCCCTCGTCGAGAGCGCCACCGCGGGCTGGCAGCGCGTGGTGGCGGCGCTGCGGCTGCGGCCCGGTGACCGCGTGCTGGCCGCCCGCTCCAGCTATGTCAGCAGCGCCCTGCACCTGCTGTCCGCCGAGCGCGACAGCGGGGTCCGCGTCGAGGTGCTGCCCAGCGGGCCCGACGGCGCCACCGACCTCGACGCCCTGGAAGGGGCGCTACGGGCAGGACCGGCCGCGCTGGTGACCGCGGCGCATGTGCCGACCTCCTCCGGCCTGGTCGAACCGGCGGCCGAGATCGGCGCGTTGGCCCGCGCCCACGGGGTGCCCTTCCTGCTCGACGCCACTCAGTCACTGGGCCAGTTGCCCGTCGACATGGCCGCCATCGGCTGCGATCTGCTCATCGGCACCGGCCGCAAATTCCTCCGCGCCCCGCGTGGCACCGGCCTGCTGGCCGTACGCCGCCCCCTCCTGGAACGACTCGCCCCGCAGGCCCCCGACGTACGCGGCGCCCGCTGGACGGCGGAGCGGACCTGGGAACTGGCCCCGGACGCCCGCCGGTTCGAACTGTGGGAGGCCGCACACGCGCTGCGCCTGGGGCTGGGCTCGGCCCTGGCCGACCTGCACGCACTCGACCCGCACTCCGTCTTCCGGTACCTGGCCGAGCTGGCCTCGGCCCTGCGCGTACGTCTCGCCGCACTGCCGGGCGTACGGGTCACCGATCCCCCGGCGTCCGGCGGCGCGATCGTCACCTTCGTGGTCGACGGCCTCGACGGCGGTGAGGTGCAACGCCAACTCGCCTTGAGGCGGGTGCACTTGGTCGCCGTACCGGCCGATCACGGGCGGTGGGACATGGATCCGCGCGGGTTGGAGAAGGTGGTACGGGCGTCGGTCCACGTCTATACCGACGAGCGGGATCTCGACGCGCTGGTCGAGGGCGTGGCGGAGATCGCGGCCGGGGCACCTCGGGCGAGCGCGAGCGGCAAGGCCTCAGCTCGGGAGGCGGAGTCTCCGGGCACCCGTAAATCTCTCGCCCCATCGGCATCGGCATCGGCATCCGGAACACGGCCGGACCCCACCCCCCGCCACGACGCGATCGTCGTCGGCCTCGGAGTGCACGGCAGCGCGGCGCTCCGCCGGCTGGCCGAACGCGGCCTCGACGTGCTGGGGTTGGAGCAGTTCGCGGTCGGACACGCACTCGGCTCCTCGCACGGCGCAACCCGCATGATCCGCCGGGCGTATCCGCACCCGGACTGGGACGGTCTGGTGGACACCGCCTACCGCGCCTGGGCGGAGCTGGAGGACTCGGCGAAGACTCAACTCGTCGATGTCACCGGCGGGTTGTACGCGGCGCCGGACGGCCGGCCCGACCCGTTGCGGGGCCCCGGCTGCCGACAGGTGGGTCCCGAGGAGGCGGCCGGAATCTTCCCCGGCCTGCGGCTGCCCGAGGGATTCAGCGCCGTACACGACCCCCGGGCCGGGATCATCGACGCCCGCGAGACCCTGCGGGCGCAGCTCAGACTCGCCGAACGGGCCGGGGCGCGGATCATGGACCGCACGCCGGTCACCGACTGGAAGCCGGACGGCGACGGGGTCGTCGTGCACACCGCCGACGGCGAGGCGCGTGCCCGGCGCCTGGTGCTGTGCGTCGGGCCGTGGATGCCGTACCAAGTCCCGTCACTCGCAGCGCATCTGACGACCACTCGGATCGTGAACGCCTACTTCGCCGCCGATCCGGGTGGGCCGCTGGGACGCGCGGGACTGGGCAGTTTCTCGGTCGATCTGCCGGAAGGGCTGCTGTACGGCTTCCCGGCCACGGACGGCCGGGGGCTGAAGGCGGGGCTGGACTCCGGTCCGGACTGGGACCCCGAGTCTGCCCGGCCTGCGGCGACCGAGGACGAACTCCGTTTGCTGGCAAGGGCGGTGGCGCGGGTGCTGCCCGGTGCGGGTCCGGTGACCGAGAGCCTGACGTGCCTGTACACGATGACCGCCGACCGGCGTTTCCTCGTCGGCGAGGTGCCCGGTGTGCCTCAGGCCCTGATGGCCTCGGCGTGTTCGGGGCACGGCTTCAAGTTCGGTCCGGCGATCGGCGCCGCCCTGGCCGACCTGGTGTGCGGACTCCCCCGCCCGGACCTGGCCTTCCTGTCGCCGGCGCGGCTGGTACCCGGCGGTGCCCGGTGAGGGCCGCCGCCGCGCGGGACGAGGCCGGCTCAGCCGTGGAAGACGATCTGCGAGCGCCGCTCGTACCAGGCCGTCAGATGCTCACCGGAACTGATGACGTGCTCGCGCATCGCCTCCTGCGCCCGGTCGGCGTCCCGGGCGGTCAACGCGGCGACCACGGCGTCGTGTTGGCGGACATTCAGCTGTCGGTGGCGTTCGTCGCCGGCGAGGGCCATCGAGGAGACATTGCGCGGGAAGCTCTCGTTGATCCGGTCGATCATCCGGCGCAGCCAGGGGTTGTCGGCCGCCTCGCACACGACGGTGTGGAAGCAGTCGTTGGCCTGCGTGGTGGCGAGCGGGCCGCTCGACGCGCCGGTGGCCGTGCCCTCCAGCGCCGCGTGCAACACGTCGTTGTGGCGGCGCAGTTCGGCGAGTTGGCGCTCGGTGATGCGGGAGGCGGCGCGCCGGGCGGCCAGTCCCTCCAGCTCGGCGCGCACCTCGTAGGCCTGCCGCACCTCCCAAGGGGTGGGCACCCGGACCACCGCACCGCGATGCGGCTGCATCTCGATCAGTCCACCGTGCTGCAACTGGCGCAGCGCCTCACGCACCGGCGTACGGCTCACCCCGAACTCGGCCGCCAGCGCCGCCTGGCGCAGCGGTTTCCCGATCGGGAGCTCACCGCTCATGATCTGCGCACGGATACGGGCCGCGATGTCGTCGACGAGGGCGCCTTCGTCTGTCTGGGGCGTCATCGGAGTGGGTCTCACCCTTCTCGGGGGCTGACGGGGGCCGCGCGGAGGTGGAGCAGTCTGCCACGTCGGAGACAGCGCGCTCGGCCCATTGATATTGGATCCATTCCAAGAGTAACCGCATCCAATACCAGCTTTGATCGATCTGGGAGCTTTGATGAATCTTGACGTGAGCAAGGCGATCGACGTCTCCGTCCCCATACACCCCGGCATGCTGCACTGGGGCCGCCGCCCCGAGGTCGAGGTCGTCGAGTCGCGTACCGCGGGCGACCCCTCCAACGTCAGCCGCTGGCGGATCGGCGCGCACACGGGCACGCACATCGACGCCCCGGCCCACTTCGTGGACGGCGGCAAGACGGTCGACCGGCTCGACCTGACCGCCCTCAACGGCACCGCCCGGGTGCTCGACCTCACCCACGTCAAGGAGCAGATCACGGCCGCCGACCTCGACGCAGCGGGGCTCGGCACCGAGGAGCGGGTGCTGCTGCGCACCAGCAACTCCGCGGGCGTGCTGCGCAGTCCGTGGAAGGCGCGGGAGTGGGTCGGGCTGGCCCCGGACGGCGCCGAACGGCTCATCGAGGCCGGTGTGCGCACCGCCGGCATCGACTACCTGAGCATCGAGGCCGTCGCCTACACCACGCACTGGGAGACCCACCAACTCCTTTGCTCCGCCGACGTGTTGATCCTCGAAGTGGTCGACCTGCTGCACACCCCGGCGGGCGTGTACGACATGCTCTCGCTGCCGATTCCCTTGCAGGGAGCCGAGGCCGCGCCCTCACGCACGCTGCTCCTGCCCCGGGACGAGACGTGACGGGCGATCCAACGGGCGGTCTGACCGGCGGTCCCGAGCTGATCGTGGCCGCGCCGCATCCGGCCGCGCTGGACGCCGCCCGGCAGGCGGCCCGGCGCGGCGGAAACGCCGTCGACGCCGCCCTCGCCGCGGCTGCCGCGCTGACGGTGGTGTACCCCCACCAGTGCTCCCTCGGCGGTGACCTGATCGCCCTCGTGCACGCGCCGGGCGGCACTGTGCGGGCGGTGCTTTCGGTGGGGGCCGCCGCGCTCGCCGTCGACGTCGAGGCCTTGCGCGCGGCCGACTCCCGCATGCCCGCCCAGGGCCCGCAGACGGTGACCGTGCCCGGAGTGGTCGCGGGCTGGACGGCACTCGCGGAGGCGTACGGCACTCCGGGCGCACTGTCCGCCACCCTGCGGGACGCCGCCGCGCTCGCCGAGGAGGGCGCCACCGTCTCGGCCGGGCTGGCCCGCGCCGTCCGCGAGCGTGCCGCGCAGATCGCGGCCGACCCCGGCCTGTCCGCGCTGCTGACCGGGGCCGACGGCCGCCCGCTGGGCGAGGGCGCCCCGCTTCCGCAGCCAAGGCTGGCCGAGGTACTGCGGCAGCTAGCCGACGATCCGGCGTCCTTCTACCGGGGAGCGATCGCCGACGCCCTCGCGGCCGGTCTGCGCCGCCTCGGCAGCCCGCTCACCACCACCGACCTCGCGGCCCACCAGACCGGACTCGCCGAGCCGTTGACGCTGGAACTCGCGGGCACCCGCTGGTGGACCGCTCCCCCGCCCAGCCAGGGCGTGATCCTCCCGGCGCTGCTCAAGACTGCCGTCGCCCGGTCGGAACCGGAGCGCACCTGGCTGCTGGCCGCCCGCTGCCAGGAGGCCGGGGCGGCTCGGGACCGACTCCTCGGCGACCCACGCGGCGCGCACATCGACGTGGAGGGACTCCTCGATCCGGCGCCCCTGGCGGGCGCACTGCCTCCGAAGCCGCCGTTCCGACCCTCCGGCGACACCGTCGCGATCACCGCCGTGGACTCCTCGGGGCTGGCCGTGTCCCTCATCCAGAGCGTCTACCAGACCTTCGGTTCCGGTCTGTGCGATCCGGGCACCGGCATCGTCCTGCACAACCGGGGATCGGCGTTCAGCCTCACGCCCGGCCATCCCGGCGTGCTCCGACCGGGCGCACGCCCGCCGCACACGCTCTGCCCCGTGATCGGCGCCTCCGCCGATCTGCTGCTGGCGGCCGGCTGTCAGGGCGGGCGGGCCCAGCCGCAGATCCTCGCCCAGACGCTGCCGCTTCTCGTCGACCCGGCGGCGGATCCCGTGGCCGTGCTCGACCGTCCGCGCTGGGTGATCGGCGCGCGCGACATCGGTCAGGAGGAGCAGACCCTGTTGGCCGAGCCGGGATCGGTCCCGGCCGCAACACTCGCGCCACTCAAGGGAGTTCCGGTCGTCGTGACCGCCGGCCCCTCCGACCTGGCCGGTCACACCCAGGTCGTCCGACTGACCCGCGACGGGCGACTCGACGGCGCCTCCGACCCGCGCGCCGACGGCGGAGTCGTACGCCATCTCCCGGACAGGACTGGGCAGTTGCCGACGGCTACGGGTGACCGTCCGGGCACCCCCGTGGACCCCGCGTCCATCCCCCGCCACGACCGCGCCGACTCCGCCTCGACATCTGCCACCACCCGCACCACCCCGGAAGGGAAGCACGCATGAGCACGCTCGCCCCCGAGCCCGTACCCACCGCCGCACCGCACCCGCTCGATCCGCTGACGGTCGACGAACTCGCCGTCGTCGTAAGGGTGTTGCGCTCCGATTCCCGGGTCACCGAGGACGCCCGGTTCTGGGGTGTGGCCCTCGACGAGCATCACGCGCGCGTGGCCGGCCCGCAGGACACGCGGCGGGCGCGGGCCGTGGTGCTCTGCCCCTCCGTGCGCCGCGCCTACGAGGTGGACGTCGAACTCGGTGAGAAGCCGCAGTCCACGGCCTGGCGGGGGTTGGACGTGCGCAGTCCGGGCTGCTCGTCGGAGGAGGCACGGCAGGCCGCCGCCGTGTGCCGGGCGGACCCGCGCTTCCGTGAGGCGCTGGCGCTGCGGGGCATCCACGACGTGTCCCTTGTGATGGTGGACCCGGAGTCGATCGGCGGTTTCGAGCCGCCCGAGTACGCGGGCCGCCGCCTGACCTGGGGCAGCGTCTGGCACCGCACGTCCGAGGACGACAACGGCTATGCCCGGCCGGTGCAGGGTGTGGTGCCGCTCATCGACATGGAGTCGATGGAGGTTCTGTATGTCGAGGACCACGGGGTCGTTCCCCTGTCGGAGGAGTCCGGTGTGTTCGCCGCGGGGACGGTGCCCGAGCGGGCGGGGCTCAGGCCGCTGGAGGTGGTCCAGCCGGACGGGCCGAGTTTCGCGGTCACCGGTCGGCGCATCGACTGGCAGGGCTGGTCGCTGCGGGTCGGCTTCAGCCACCGCGAGGGCCTGGTGCTGCACGACCTGACCTTCGACGCGGCCGGGAAGGGCCCCCGGCAGGTGATTCGACGTGCGGCGGTCAACGAGATGTACGTGCCGTACTTCGACACCGCCTCCACCCAGTACCGCAAGAACTTCTTCGACTGGGGCGAGTACGGGGCCGGACCGCTCACCAACTCCCTTGCGCTGGGCTGCGACTGCCTCGGCGTCATCCAGTACTTCGACGCCGCGGTCCTCGGCGGCGACGGCGTGCCCCGTCTCATCCCCAACGCGATCTGCCTGCACGAGGAGGACGACGGCATCCTCTGGAAGCACCACGACGGCCGCACCGGCCGCACCGAGGTGCGTCGCTCCCGGCGCCTGATCATCTCCGCGTTCGCCACTGTCGCCAACTACGACTACGGCTTCTACTGGTCGCTGTACCAGGACGGTTCGGTGATGCTGGAGATCAAGATGACCGGCATCCTGTCCGCGACGGGTGTCGCGGAGGACGAGGAGACACCGTACGCACGGCGCGTCGCGCCCAACGTGGCGGTCACCAACCACCAACACCACTTCGCCGTACGGCTGGACATGGCGGTGGACGGTCCGAGCAACCGCCTCGTCGAGGTCACCGCCGAGCACGAACCCGACCCGGCGCTCGACCCGTACGGCAACGCCGCCCGGACCGTGCTGCGACCGATCCGCACAGAGTCCGAGGGCGCCCGGCGCACCGACCCTTCCCGCGCCCTGCACTGGCGGGTGGAGAACACCGAGGCTCGCAACCGCATGGGCGAACCCACCGCCTACCGGCTGCACGTGGAGAACACGGCCGTGCTGCCGGTACGCGAGGACAGCGTCTGCGCCCGCCGCGCGCCCTTCGTGGGACGGCAGTTGTGGGCAACTGCCTACGATTCTGCCCGCCGATTCGTGGCCGGCGAGTACCCCAACCAGGCGGAACCCGGCGCCGACGGCGTGCACAAGTGGCAGGAGGAGAACCGGTCGCTGGACGGCACGGATCTCGTCCTGTGGGCCACCGTCGGCTCGCACCACTTCCCGCGCCCCGAGGAGTGGCCGGTGATGCCGGTGGCCAAGGCACGGCTGCGGCTGGAACCGGACGGCTTCTTCGATCGCAACCCTGCCCTGGACGTGCCCGCCCCCGTCTCCTGCCACACGCCGAGCCCCACGGCACCGGACCACTGCTGCGGCTGACCGCGCCTCCCCTCCCCCGAAAGGCGTCCCATGCGCGAGGAAGAGAACACACGGCTCACCCGGACCGGGCCCGGCACCCCGGCCGGCGACTGGATGCGCCGCTACTGGCAGCCGATCGCCCTCGGTGAGGAACTCGACGGCGTACGACCGCTGGTGGCGCCCAAGGTGCTGGGCCAGGACCTGGTGCTGTTCCGCGACGAGCACGGCGAACTCGGTCTCGTCGACCGCGGCTGCCTGCACCGGGGCGCCGATCTGGCGCTCGGGCGGCTGGAGGACGGCGGACTGCGCTGCTGCTTCCACGGCTGGCTGTTCGCCCGCGACGGATCCTGTCTCGACACACCCGCCGAGCCCGCCGACAGCCCACTCAAGTCCCGGGTCCTCCTGGGCAGTTACCCGGTCCGCGAGATCAACGGCATCATCTGGGGCTACCTCGGCCCGGGCGAGCCACCCGAACTGCCCGCCCTGGACTGCTTCCAGGCCCCCGCCGACCACGCGTTCGCCTGGAAGGGCCTGCTCGAGTGCAACTGGCTCCAGGCCCTGGAAGTCGGCATCGATCCGGCCCACGCCTCCTATCTGCACCGCTTCTTCCAGGACGAGGACCCGGAGGACAGCTACGGCAGACAGTTCCGCGCGGCCTCGCAGGGCACCGACCTGCCTATGACGAAGATCCTGCGCGAGTACGGCCGCCCCGACATCGACGCCGCCCGCACCCCGTACGGCATCCGCATCACCGCCCTGCGCACCCTCGACGGCACCGACAGCGCGGGCCGTCCGATGGACGGCAGCCGCACGCATGTCCGCGTCACCCATCAGGTCTTCCCGCACGCCTTCCACATCCCGCTGGACGCGGAGACCGCGATCACCCAGTGGCACGTGCCGATCGACGACAACTCCAGTTACTGGTATGCCCTGTTCACCAGCGTCGGCGGGCCGGTCGACCGGGCCGAGATGCGCCGCCAGCGGGTCGGCGCGGTCACCCTCCCCGACTACCGGCCCCGCTTCGGCCGCACCAACGGCTACGGCTACGACCCGGCCGAGCAGCTCACCACCACGTACACCGGGCTGGGCACGGACATCAACGTGCACGATCAGTGGGCGGTGGAGGGCCAGGGTGCGATCCAGGACCGTACCCGTGAGCATCTGGGCCGGTCCGACAAGGCGATCGTGATGTACCGGCGGATGCTGGGCGAGGCGATCTCCGCCGTCGAGCGCGGCGAGGACCCGCTCCTGGTGCTGCCCGCCGAACGGGCGGCCGAGCTGCGCGGCCCCGTCACCCTCGACGGCATCGGTCCCACCGAGGGCTGGTCGGAGCACTGGGCGACGGTGACCGCCAAACAGCGCGCCGACAGCGGCTGGGCGCAGCCGCTGGGCACGGACGGCTGAGCGGCGTGGGCTTCGTCGAACGCCACGCTCTGTGGACGCCCGAACAGGCCGCGGCGGCCGAGGAGATCCGTTCCCGCGCCGAGGGTGGTGGTCTGAAGGTGATACGGCTGGTCTTCGCCGACCAGCACGGGTTGTTGCGCGGCAAGACCGTCACCGCCGACGAGGTGGCGAACGTCCTCCGCGACGGCACGGGCATCGCCTCGTCGCTGCTGGCCAAGGACACCTCGGGCCGGACCGTCTTCCCGCTCTTCACCAAGGAGACCCCGCTCGGCCTGCCCGAACTGCGCGGCGCCGCCGACATGGTGATGGTGCCCGACCCGCTCACCTTCCGGATGCTGCCCTGGTCACCGGGGACCGGCTGGCTGCTGTGCGACCTGCGCTTCACCTCCGGCACCGCGGTCCCGCTCTGCACGCGGGGACTGCTGCGCTCGGTGCTGGAGCAGGCCGACGGGTTGACCTACCGCACCGGCCTGGAGGTGGAGTTCCACCTCTTCCGGCTCGCCGATCCGCGCCTGGGCGTCGCCGACATGGGCCAGCCGGGCGCGGCGCCCGAGGTGAGCGTGCTCAACCACGGCTACCAGTACCTCAGCGAACTGCGCTACGACGAACTCGACCCGCTTCTCGACGTGTTGCGGGACAACATCGAGGGTCTTGGACTACCGCTGCGGAGCATGGAGGTCGAATTCGGCCCGAGTCAGGTGGAGTTGACCTTGCAGCCGGCCGACGGGCTCGGTACGGCGGACGCGATGGTGCTGCTGCGCAGTGCCGTCAAGCAGGTCGCCGCACGGCACGGGCACCACGCCACCTTCATGTGCCGTCCCCATCTGCCGGGGGTGTTCTCCAGCGGCTGGCATCTGCACCAGAGCGTCCTCAGGGACGGCGCCGGCGTCTTCGCGCCCGAGCCGGGCACGGCCGCACCGGATGACGGGCCCCGCCTCTCCCCGTACGGCACGGCCTTTCTGGGCGGCCTGTTGCGCCACGCACGCGCCACGAGCGCGTTCTCGACACCGACCCTCAACGGCTACAAACGGTTCCGTTCGCTCTCACTCGCACCCGACCGCGCGGTGTGGGGCCGCGACAACCGAGGGGCGATGGTGCGTGTCCTGGGTGACGGACCGTCATCAACCCGGCTGGAGAACCGGATCGGCGAGCCGGCCGCCAACCCCTACCTCTACCTCGCCTCCCAACTCGCCGCCGGCCTTGAGGGCGTGGCGGGCGACCTGGACCCGGGACCGGCCGCCGACGAGCCCTACGCGGCACAGGCCGAACCGCTCCCTCGTTCTCTCGGCGAGGCCCTGGACGCGCTGGACTCCGACCGCGTGCTCGCCGACCGCCTCGGCAAGGACTTCGTGGCCTACTACACGAGCATCAAGCGCGCCGAGATCGCCCGCTTCGACCAAGAGGTGACCGACTGGGAACAGCGGGAGTACTTCCGTGTCTTCTGACCTCGACTCCCCGTCCGCGACGACCCGACGACTCCTGGTCCAGCAGGCCCGCTGGATCGCCCAGGACGTGCTGGAGCTGCGTCTCACCCGGCCGGACGGCGATGTACTGCCTGCCTGGGAGCCCGGAGCCCATGTGAACCTCACACTGCCCTCGGGACTGCGCCGGCCGTACTCGCTGTGCGGCGCGGTGGGCGACCGCTCGGCATGGACGATCGCCGTCCACCGGGACCCGGACGGTCGTGGCGGTTCCCGCGAGATCCACGAAACGGCCCTCGTAGGGCGGGAGTTGGTGGTCGACGGGCCGGTCAACCGCTTCCCGCTGGTCCCCGCCGCGGGCTATCTGTTCCTGGCGGGCGGCATCGGCGTGACGCCGCTGCTGCCCATGGTCCGTGAGCTGGCCGCCGGCGAGCTGCCCTGGCGGCTGATGCTGGGCGCGAGGGACCGCTCGCGCCTCGCCTACGCGGAAGAACTCACCGCGCTCGGCGGGGACCGGATCCTGCTGGTCCCGCAGGACGAGGCGGGCCTGCCCGACCTGTCCGCCGAACTCGCCGCCGCCCCGCCCGATCACATCGTGTACGCGTGCGGCCCGGCGCCGATGCTGGACGCGGTGACCGCCCTGTGCCGAACCGCCGTACCGGAGCGGCCCGTTCACGTCGAGCGTTTCGCCGCCCCGGATGCCGAACCCCAGCTCGACCGCCCCGACGGGGACTTCGACGTCGTGCTGTGCCGGTCGGGCCTGCGGCTGACGGTGCCCGCCCACCGGTCGATTCTGGATGTCGTACGGGAGCGGCAGCCGGACGTTCCCTACTCGTGCGAGGAGGGCTACTGCGGCAGCTGCGAGACACCGGTGCTGGCCGGGTCGCCGGACCATCGCGACACGGTGCTCGAACCGTCGGAACGTGCCACCGCCACGTCGATGATGATCTGCGTCAGCCGCTCCGCGTCACCGGTCCTCGAACTCGACCTCTGACCCATCCCGTTCTCTGCCCCATCCCGTTCCGACCACGCTCACAGAGGAGAACCCATGCCCCGTCGCGGTGTACGACGCGTCCTGCCGCTGCTGCTCGGCTGGGAGGAGTTGCCCAAGTCGGTCTCGGTGCACGGCGCCCCGCACGGGGAACGGCTGCGCGAGCCCGTCCCGGGGATCCTGCTGGAGTGCGAGGACGGCTGGCTGCTGCTGGACACCGGGTTCAACACGGCCCTGCTGCGGGACCCCGCCCTACGCCGGCGCTACTATCCCTCCCCCTCCTACCAACCCGAACTGCCAGGCCCCGGCGAGCCGTTGGAGGCAGCGCTGGTCGGCGTCGGAATAGCCGTCGAGGACGTCACGGCGGTCGCCGTCAGCCATCTCCACGCCGACCACGCGGGCGGCCTGAAGCACTTCGCTGGGCGCGTTCCCGTGCATGTGCAGCGCGCGGAGCTGGCGTACGGGCTGTCGGGGCGGCCGGAGGTCGAGCGGCACACGATCTTCCGGGTGGACTTCGACGATCCGCGCATCGACTGGCGCCAGGCCGACGGCGACACCGAGATCGTCCCCGGCGTCACGGCCGTACTGACCGCCGGCCACACCCCCGGCCACCAGAGCTTCGTGGTGGACCTGGCCGGGGGCGGCGGCTTCGTCTTCGCCTTCGACGCGGCCGATCTCACGGAGAACATCACCGACGAACGTCCTGTCGGCGCCTCCATCGGCGTGGACCCGCAGGCGACCGTCGAACCCATCCGACGGCTCAAGCGCCTCGCGAAGGAGAAGGGGTACGAGTTGGTTCCGGGCCATGATCCGGTGGTGTGGCCGGAGTTGATGAAGCGTCAGGGAACCGTGCGCTGACCGTCCTACGGCGCGGCCGAGGCCCGCCCTGCCAACTCCGACTCGGCCAAGGCCACACCCTGCTCACTCCGCCGCGGCCGGGACCACGCCTTCCTCACGAGGGACGGTTCTCACTCCCCGCCTTCACCGCCGTGGGCTCCCCGAGCCCCAGCCACGGCCGGGCGAGCAGTACCAGCGCGACTCCCGCCGCACCCGCGGCGATCAGCATGATGACGGCCATGGGCAGGGAGCTGTCCTCTCCGAAGAGGCCGACCAGGGGCGAGGCGATGGCGCCGAAGAAGAACTGGAAGCCGCCGAGGAGTGCGGAGGCGGCGCCGGGGGCGCTGCGGCCGAGGGTCTGGCCTATGGCCATCGTCGAGGGAATGACCAGGCCGATGCCGAGGACGGTGACGAACAGCGTGGCCCAGGTGCCCGCCAGGGTCTCTCCCGCGGTCGACACCAGCAGCACCTGGGCCACGGCGCCCAGCGCCGCGACGGCGACACCCGCGGTGAGCAGGGCGTTCAGGCCGACGCGTGAGGCCAGTTGGGAGAAGGCCGCGCCGGAGATGAGCATGCCGACGGCGTTGCTCGCGAAGATGAGGGAGTACGTCGTGGACGAGACGCCGTGCAGGTTCTCGAAGACGAAACTGGAGCCGCTGACGTAGGCGAACAGTGCCGCCGAGATCATCGCCAGGACCAGGACGTAGCCCATGAACGTACGGTCGGCCAGCAGCGTCCCCATCGCGCGGAAGGTGCTCGGCACGCCGCCGCGGTGCCGTCGTTCGGGCGGCAGGGACTCCGGGACACCGCGCACCACGCCGTACAGCAGCAGGACGCCCACCACGGCGAGGGCGACGAACACCGCACGCCACGTGGACACGGCCAGCAGCGCCCCGCCGAGCACGGGGGCGGCGATCGGTGCGACGCCCATGATCTGGGACAACACCGCGAAGTAGCGGGGCAGTTCGGGCCCGTGGAAGCGGTCGGTGAGGACGGCTCGGGCCAGCACCATGCCGGCCGCTCCGGCCACGCCCTGGAGGAAGCGGGCGCCGGTCAGGACGGCGATGTTCGGTGCGACCGCGCAGGCGAGGGAGAAGACGATGAAGGCGATCGCGCCGCCGGTCAGGAGCCTGCGCCGGCCCAGTCCGTCACTGATCGGGCCGATCAGCAGTTGGCCCACGACGAGTCCCGCGAGGAACGCCGTCATGGTCAGCTGCACCGCGGAGCTGCTCGCCCCGAGCGAGTCCCCCATCTCGGGGAAGCCGGGCACGTACATGTCGATGGCGAGCGGGGCCACCGCGGTCAGGGCAGCCAGGACCGCGACCAGCGCCCCGGCGGACCGCTGGGACGGGGCGGGTTGCGGCGGGGAAGTGACTGCGACGGGGGCGCGTGAGGAGGCGCCAGAGGAGGGGGACGGCGATACCATGGAATAAAGGTAACCAATGATTCACTAGTTAACAAATATACTGGTCAGCAAACACGACAGTCCGGAAGCGAGAACACGAGCCGCATGCCCTCCTCCCCCGCCGAGGTCCGCGCCCAATGGGCCGAGCACCACCCCGAGCTCGACACCTCCCCCATGGAACTGGTGGGCCTGCTGAAACACGTCACGGGCCTGCTCACCCATGCCGTCGAGCCTCTCTACGCGGGCGCCCCGCTCACCGCGCCGGAGGTCGACATGCTCATCCCCCTGCGGCATGCGAAGGATCCGATGATCGCCCGCGGCCTGGCCGACGGTCTCGGCCTCTCGCGCGCCGGCGTCAGCAAGACCCTCGCGAAACTGGAGAAGCGCGGCTTCATCGCCCGCACCCCGAACCCCGCCGACCGGCGCGCCGCCCTGGTCACCATCACACCGGCCGGCGCGAAGGCCGTCGACGCCTTCTTCCCCCGCCAACTCGCCGCCGAGGTCGCGTTGCTGAAGGGGCTCGGCGAGGACCGGGAGTGGGTCCTGAAGGCGCTCGGGCGGCTCGTGGAGGTCATGGAGGGACGCGAGGGCCGCAACTGACGTAGCCCAGACGGCAATTCAGACACTTCGCACAGAAGTGAACAGGGGTCGGGAAGTTTCGAAGCGAAGTCTCGTTCAACCGTGCGAGATCGATCGATGACTGTGTGTACTGTGCTGCGCATGCCTCCCCGAGGGGACGCGGACTCTGCCCTGCCCGACTTCCCCCTGGAACCGATTCGATGATCGAATTACCGGACCTGGCCGCCGGCGGTCTCGCCCTCGGCACACTGTCCGCACTCGCCCTCGGCGGCGGACTTCTGCGATCACGGCGCCGACTGGCCGTGCAACGCGCGGAGATCGCCCGGTTGCGCGGTCAACTCGACGGCGTACTGCAGATGTTCACCTCCGAGGTCGAGCACCTCGCGGCGCAGCGCGTGCCCGCCGCCGCGCGGCAACTGACGCATCCGAACGTGCTGGTGCCCGGTCCCCTGCAACCGCGGACCTCCTCGTCGCCGCTCGGCATCGGTCTGGAGAGCGTCCTTCGGTCGCTGCGCGCCGAGCTCGTCGCGCAGCGCACCCGCATCGACGCGGCGGCGCAGGCCGGAATGCGTGGCGCCACGCGGGAGATCCAGGCCGCGCTGTACCGGTTGCAGGACGCGCTGCGGAAGCTCCAACAGGAGTACGACGAACCGGAGTTGACGCAGACGCTCTTCCAGCTGGACCACGAGAACGAGCAGTCGCTGCGGCGTGCCCAGGTGGCCGCGGTGGTGTGCGGGGCGTGGGTGGGGCTGGCCCGCGAGGAGTCGCATCTGGTGGACGCGGTGACCGGCGGTCAGGCCCGGCTCTCGGGCTACCACCGGGTGCGCGTCAACAACCACCTTGAGGCGGGCACCGCGTTGGTGTCGCACGCGGTGGAACCGGTCGCGATCATCGTCGCCGAGTTGCTGGACAACGCCCTCAGACACTCCGCGCCGGACACCGACGTCGTGGTCAATCTGGAGCAGGTGCACCACGGCGTGTGCGTCACGATCGACGACGCGGGCGTCGGCATGACACAGGACGAACGGGCCCGCGCCCAGGGACTGGTGGCCGGATCCGAGCCTGTCCTGCTCACCGACCTCGGCGATCCGCCGCGGATGGGATTCGCCGCGATCGGCCAGCTGACCCGGCAGTTCGACCTGGGCGTCGACGTGTCCTCGCCCTCCGCGTACGGAGGCGTGCGGGCGGTCCTGCGGGTCGAGAGCCATCTGCTGAGCCATGTCGACCCGGTGGAGCAGCCGCCGGCGGCCAGTGCGCCGCGCTCGACGCGCAAGCCGGCGCGGGACGGCACGGCGGTCTCCGTCGCCTCGCACGGGTTCGGCGCCGAGGGGGACGACGGCGCCTCCACCGCCGTATCAGGGCATCAAAGTCCGCGTGACGCGGGCGAGTTGCCGCAGCGGCGCCGTCGTGTGCGGGCGACCGGCGAGGAGGCGGGCGCTCCGAAGAAGCAGCCGGTGCGTCGCCCGGCGGACTCGGCCGCGGCGCTCGGCGCGCTGCAGTCCGGTACCGCGGCGGCGCGGGCCGGGGACGACACCGATCAGACCGACGTCGAAGGGGGAGCGGCTAGATGACCAGCCGCGAGACAGGCGAGCACGCGTGGGTGCTCGATCCGATCCTGCAGGTGCCGCATGTGGTGGCCGCCGTACTGCTGACCCGGGACGGGCTGGTGTCCGGGTACACGGACGCGCTGTCGCAGGCGTCGGCCGAGCGGGTGGCGGCCATCACCGGCACCGTGCAGGGGGCGGCCCGTACCGCGGCGGCGGCCTTCGCCGACCAGGACCGGGCCGAGGTGCGGCAGGTGGTGATCGAGTCGGACCTCGGGTACGTGCTGATCGTGCCCACGGACCACGGCACCTGCGTGGCCGCGTACGGGAACGTCGAGGTGCGCCTGGACCTGCTGGCGCACCGGGTGCACTCGCAGGTGGCGAAGCTGGGCGAGAAGGCGATGGCCGCAGGGCCCCGAGGAGCCGACGGCGGCGCGCCGGCATGACGGGCCGCCGTGGCGGCCGTCCCCTGGTTCCCGCGTATCTGTCGACCGGCGGTGTGGCCCGCCCCAGTCGCTCGCACCTGGAGCGGCTGTCGGTGCTGACCGCCGCCGGCCCGCCCGCCCCGGCCGAGCTGCCCGCGGCCGGGCTCGCCCTGTTGGACGTCCTGGCCGGCGGCTCGCTGACCGTGGTGGAGGCCGCCGCCCTGCTGCGGCTTCCGGTCTCCGCGGTGCGGGTGCTGGCCGCGGACCTGATCGACCGGGGGCTGCTGTTGTCCCGCGCGCCGATCCCGGCGGCGGACCGCTTCGACCCCGACCTGCTGAAGAGAGTGGCCGATGGCCTCCGCGCCCTCAAGCACTAGTGCCGTCCACCTGCCCGACACCGCCCACGACTTGGTGAAGATCCTGGTCGCGGGTCCGTTCGGGGTGGGCAAGACGACCCTGATCGACTCGGTGTCGGAGATCCGGCCGCTGCACACCGAGGAGCAGCTCACCGAGGCGTCCGCGCAGGTGGACGACCTGGACGGGGTGCGGGAGAAGGTGACGACCACGGTCGCCGTCGACTTCGGGCGGATCAGCCTGCCGGACGGGGTCGTGCTGTATCTGTTCGGCACGCCCGGGCAGGAGCGGTTCCGGGCGCTGTGGGACGACATCGCGTACGGGGCGCTGGGGGCGCTCGTGCTGGTCGACAGCCGGCGGATCGACGCGTCGTTCGACGTGCTGGGGCTGATGGAGGAGTCCGGACTGCCGTACGCGGTCGCCTTCAACGCCTTCCCCGACTCGCCCCGCCACCACACCGACGCGCAGTTGCGTGCCGCGCTCGACCTGGATCCGACGACGCCGATGGTGACGTGCGACGCGCGTGACGCCGACTCGTCCCTCGACGCGCTGCTCGCCCTGGTCCACCACCTCATCGACCGCGACCCCTCGGAGCACCGGTGACCACCTATCCCCCCGACCAGCAGGACTTCGACCTCTCGGCGCCGGTGCGCCTGTGGGAGGACGGTTTCGCTCTCGACCCGTACACCTACTACGACACCCTGCGCGCCCAAGGTCCGGTCGGCTGGGCGGAGTTGGCGCCGGGCGTGCCCGCGTACGTCGTGACGGACCGGCGGGCCGCGCTGGACCTGCTGCACGACGAGGAGACGTTCTCGCACGATCCGCGGGCGTGGGAGACGACGGTCGCGGACGACTCGCCGGTGCTCGGCATGATGCGCTGGCGCCCCAACTCGCTGTTCGCCGACGGCGCGGCGCACGTCCGCTACCGGTCCTCGCTGATCGACACCTTCGACCGGATCGAGCCGCACGACCTGCGCGCGCTGGTGCACCGCGCGGTGCGGGTGCTGGTGAACCGGATCGGGCCGCGAGGCGAGGCCGATCTGGTGGGCGAGTTCGCCCGGCCGCTGATGGCGCTGGTGTTCAACAGCCTCTTCGGACTGCCGGACAGCCAGAGCGACCGGCTCAACGCCGCGTTGGGAAAGATGATGGAGGGCGGGGACCAAGCTGCCGCGGGCGAGGCGGAGTTCGGCGGCTATGTGCTGGAGCTGATCGGGACCAAGGCCCAGATGCGCGGCGACGATCTGCCGAGTTGGCTGCTGGACCATCCGGCCGGGCTGACCCCGGAGGAGGTCGCCTGGCAGGTGTTCCTCACCCTCGGCGCCGGGCACGAGCCGACCGCGAACCTGGTGTCCAACGCGCTCTCCCGCATCCTGGGTCACTCGCTGTACTACTCCACTCTCACCGGCGGCGCCCGGCCGGTGATGGACGCCGTGGTGGAGGTGCTGCACCACGAGACGCCACTGGCCAACTACGGCGTCCACTTCGCCCGTCGGCCCCTGGCCTTCCACGGGGCGTGGATCCGCGCGGCCGTGCCGGTCGTCATCTCGTTCGGTGCGCTCGCGCACTTCGCCGAGCAGGAGGTCACCACCGGCCGGCATCCGAAGGACGCCTCCCATCTGTCCTGGTCGGCGGGCCCGCACGCCTGTCCGGTCAAGCAGCACACGCTGCTCATCGCCACGGAGGCGATCGAGCGGCTCACCCAGTGGCTGCCCGACCTGGAGCCGGTCCTGCCGCGAGAGCGGCTGACCTGGCGGCCGGGCCCGTTCCACCGATCGCTCACCGCGCTGCCCGTCCGGTTCACTCCCCGCTCCCCCGACCAGCCTGGAGATCCGTCATGACCGTGACCGACCGCATCGCCCTCGACCCCTTAGGCACCGACATCGCCGGTGAGATCGAGCGGCTGCGCTCGCTCGGCCCGATCGTGCCCGTCGAGCTGCCGGGCGGCATCCCGGCCTGGGCGCCGACCGGCTACGACACCCTCAAGGAACTGATCCTCGATCCGCGGGTCAGCAAGGACCCCCGGCTGCACTGGAAGTTGTGGCCCGAGATCGGTGAACACCCGTCCTGGGGCTGGATCCTGGTCTGGGTCGGCGTGGTCAACATGCTCAACACCTACGGCGTCGACCACGCGCGGCTGCGCAAGCTGGTCGCACCGAGCTTCACGCAACGGCGTACCGAGGCGATGCGGCCCCGGGTGGAGGCGATCACCGCCGAACTGCTCGACGAGTTGGCGGCGGCCGGGGAGAACGGCGAGACGGTCGACGTACGGGCACTGCTGGGGTATCCGCTGCCGATGCGGATGATCTGCGAACTGTTCGGCGTGCCCGACGAGTTGACGGCCGACACCGGGCGGATGATCGCGGCCATCATGGACACCTCCGACCCGACGCCGGCTCATGCGCAGTCCGTGCAGCGGCAGATCGGCACGGTGCTGCCGGCACTGATCGCGCACCGCACCGAGCATCCCGGGGACGACCTGACCACCGAGCTGATCCGGGTACGCGACGAGGACGGCGACCGGCTCGACGACGAGGAACTGCTGTACACGCTGCTGCTGGTCATCGGTGCCGGCTTCGAGACCACCGTCAACCTGATCTGCAACGCCGTGGTCGCGCTGCTCCGGCAGCCGGAGCAGCTGGCGGCGGTGCGGTCCGGGAAGGTCGGCTGGGACGCGGTCGTCGACGAGACGCTGCGGGTGCACCCGTCCATCGCCTCGCTGCCGCTGCGCTACGCCGTCGAGGACATCACGGTCGACGGGATCACGATCCCCGCCGGTGACGCCATCATCACGACGTACGCCGCCGCCGGTCTCGACCCGGCGCACTACGGGCCGGACGCGGAGGTCTTCGACGCGGCGCGTGGGGCGGACGACCACATGGCGTTCGGCATCGGCGTGCACCGGTGCATCGGCGCGCCACTGGCCCGGGTGGAGGCACTGACCGCGCTGCCCGCGTTCTTCGACCGCTTCCCGGACGTGCGCCTCGCCGCCGACGCCGACGAGTTGCGGCAGGTGCCGTCGTTCATCGCGTTCGGCTGGCAGGAAGTGCCCGTGCGGCTGCGAGCCTGAGGCAGGGGGCCGGGAATCGGGACACGGGCGGCCCGACCGGTCCCCCGTTCCGGTCGTGCCCCCCGCGGTCCGTCGAACCTACGCGCGGGACGTATACGTTGTGAATCGTGCCGATGCCCCCTGCGGTGTCCGCGGGGCTCACCTGTGCACAGGTGAGCCCGGATGGTCCGGTTCTGTCCGGTGCAGGGCGGGCGGGTCGAGATCGCCGAGGGCCAGATGGGCGAGGACGACCTCGTAGAGATCACTGCCGGCGGCCAGCAGCTGGCGTTCCAGGACGGGTTCGGCGCTGCGTACGTGGTCGCGGACCGTCTGCGGGTGCATGCCCAGCGCGTGGGCGGCCCGCTCGGCGTTGCCGCCGGCGGCGATCCAGGCGCGCAGGGTGCGGCGCAGGTCGCGGGCGTCCGGGTCAAGGCGGCCCAGCAGGTCATGCGCCCACGCGCGTAGAGCCGGTCCGGCGAGCAGGTCGCCGATGCGGGCGTCGGCCGCTGCGGCGGCGGCAGGCAGCCGCGGCTCGTCGGCCAGGCCCACCTGGGAGTTGAGGGCAAGGTGGACGACGGCGCGGACGGTGAGGCCGGTGAAGTCGGCGGACAGCAGCGCCTCCACGCGCTCCATGCGGGCGCGGACGGTGTTGCGGCTGACGCCGAGGATCTTCGCGGCGCTCACGGCGGTGAACTCCAGGCCGAGGCGGGTGGTGGCCAGGAGTTCGGCGCGGGTGTGGTGGGCCAGTGTGTCCAGCGGGCGCAGCACCTGGGCCGTCCAACCGTGCAGCGTGTCCGGGTCCATCAGCCGTTCGGGGTGGGTGCGCTCGGCGTACACGGCCTGCTTGTCCGGGCGGAAGCGGGCGACGGCGAGGGCGCTGACGGCCTGGCCGTACGCGGTCGCGGTGCGGGCGAGGCTGTGCGGGGCGCTGCCGCCGAGGAAGGTGGTCGCCCGCCGGTCGATCACGGACCGCAGCTCCCGCCCCGCGGCATCGCGCGGGGTGACGACGATGACGTGTTCGTCCGTCGCGGGGCAGCGCACGACGAGGGCGTGCTCGGCCGTGGCGTCCAGGCACTCCTCGGCGATCCGGTCGCGGTCCTCGGCCCGGCCCTCCAGGACGTACACGCATGCGGAGTCGGTGTCGAGGAGCCCGGGCCACAGGCCCGAGGCCACCCGGCGCGCGGAGACGGTGTCCTCCACCATCAGCAGTTGCAGTATGGCCAGCCGCAGGTCGGAGGTGGCCCGGGCCAGTCGGCGGCCGGCCGCGGTCGTCTCGCGCGCCCTGAGCAGCAGCTCGACCACCTGGGCGGTGTGGGTGACGATGTCGGACGTCCGCCGGTCGAAGGGGGTCGTGCGACAGACGGCGAGCACGGCCGCCGCGCCGGGGTCCGTGGACGCGACCCGGACGAGACGCTGGTGGCGGCCTGCGTCCTCCCAGGCCGCGGAGGCGATACGACCGGTGACGAGGTCCGCGACGAGCTGCCGGTCCAGCGGGGTCCGCGTGCCGGCGAGGAGGTTCCCTGCGCCGTCCTCCAAGCAGGCCGTTCCCGCCACGGCGTCCGCGAGCCACGCGACGACCTTGCGTAGGTCCCGTCCGCCCGGCCGCAGGTGGTCCAGCAGTTCCCGTGCCCAGGTCGCACCATCGACGTCCGTCCCGTCCGCGGGGCGGCTCCCGTCCTCTCGGCCTACCATCTCGGCCTTCTCCCGGTTCATCTCGTTCTTCTCGTGCATCGCATCGACGTCGGCGTTTCGGTCGGGGACGTTACCTCACGGTTGCCCGCCGGTCGCGGGGTGCGACCGGCCGGACGTCCCGCGCCCCGCCGCCGGGGCACGCCCTAAGCTCGTCGAATGGCCAAGTACTTCGACGTGCACCCCGACAACCCCCAGCCGCGCACCATCTCCCAGGTCGCCGACATCATCCGCTCCGACGGGCTGGTCGCCTACCCGACCGACTCCTGTTACGCGCTCGGTTGCCGGCTAGGCAGCCGCGACGGCATCGACCGGATCCGGACCATCCGGCACCTGGACGACCGGCACCACTTCACGCTCGTGTGCCAGGACTTCGCGCAGCTGGGTCAGTTCGTACGGATCGACAACGACGTCTTTCGCGCCATCAAGGCGTCCACGCCGGGCAGTTACACCTTCATCCTGCCCGCGACGAAGGAGGTGCCGCGCATGCTGCAGCACCCCAAGAAGAAGACGGTCGGCGTGCGCATCCCCGACCACGTCGTCACCCAGGCCCTGCTCGCCGAGCTCGGGGAGCCGCTGCTGTCCAGCACGCTGCTCATGCCCGACGAGGAGGAGCCGATGACGCAGGGCTGGGAGATCAAGGACCGGCTGGACCACGTACTGGACGCGGTCGTCGACTCCGGGGACTGCGGCACCGAGCCGACGACCGTCATCGACTTCTCCGGCGGCGAGGCCGAGATCATCCGCAAGGGAGCCGGGGACACCTCGCGCTTCGAGTGAGGCCGCTCGCCCGACGGCGGGGGTCCTCTCAGGCAGGTGGATGGTGCGTGCAACGATGACCGGGACCCGGCCCGTCAGGCCGCCCGGTCGCTCGCCGACGACTGCGCAGAGAGGCAGCCCCCATGACCTCCGTACAGGGATCAGACGTGGACATCCCCACCCAGGACGGCGTCACCGACGCCTATCTGGCCCACCCCGATAACGGCAGTCCCCACCCGGGCGTCCTGTTCTACCAGGACGCCTTCGGCATCCGCCCGCACCTGAAGTCGATGGCCGACCGGCTCGCCGCGGCCGGCTACACGGTGCTCGTTCCGAACGTGTTCTACCGGAACGGCCGTACGCCGGTCTTCGACCTGCCCGAGTTCATCGACCCGTCGGCGCGGCCGGAGATCTTCGAGCAGATCATGCCGGTGGTGCAGACCCTGACGCCCGAGCTCGCCATGCGGGACGCGGACGCCTACCTGCGCTGGCTGGCCGACTCCCCGCTCGTCACCGACGGTCCGGTCGCGCTGACCGGCTACTGCATGGGCGCCCGGCTGGTCCTGTTCACCGCCGGCACCTACCCGGACCGGGTCGCGGCGGCGGCCGGTTTCCACGGCGGACGGCTGGCGACCGACGCGCCGGACAGCCCGCACCTGGTGGCCGAACACATCACCGCCGAGCTGTACTTCGGCCACGCCGACGAGGACCAGTCGCTGCCGCCCGAGCAGCAGCAGCGCCTGGAGGACGCGCTCACCAGGGTGGGCGTACGGCACCGCAGCGAGGTCTACCCCGGCGCGCACCACGGCTACACGCAGGCGGACACCTCCTCGTACAACAAGGAGGGCGACGAGCGGCACTGGGCGGCGCTGCTCGACCTCCTCGACCGCACGTTCTGACCGACACCCTCCGACCCGCACAGTGGCGCCCGCGGTTGCGATCTGCGGGCGCCGACCCGTTTCCGTGAGGCGTCGACCAGGCTCTCGGATGCCCACCGCTCTTTCGACTCGCCCTGCGCGGGCGGGATTTGAATGTGTTCCGGACGTTGACATGCACGCGATCCCAGTGTCACTTTGAGAGCGCTCTCAGAACAGGTACGGACCAATCTCCCCCAGTGACCCCCCACACGGAGGTGGAGCGTGCTCAGAAAGCTCACTCGCCGGATCCTGGCGCCGGCGGTGGCGGCCGCGCTGCTCGGCGCCGTCCTCACGGTCATCACACCGTCGTCCGCGGACGCGGCGGTGCCCGCCACGATCCCCCTGAAGCTCACCAACAACTCCGGCCGCGGTGACGCGGTCTACGTCTACACCCTGGGCACCCTGCTCAGTACGGGGCAGCAGGGCTGGGCGGACGCGAACGGCACCTTCCACGCCTGGCCGGCCGGCGGCAATCCGCCGACGCCGGCGCCGGACGCGTCCATCGCGGGTCCCGCCAACGGGCAGACGAAGACCATCCGGATCCCGAAGTTCTCCGGCCGGATCTACTTCTCCTACGGTCAAAAGCTCGTCTTCAAGCTGACCACGGGCGGTCTGGTGCAGCCCGCCGTCCAGAACCCGACCGATCCGAACCGCAACATCCTGTTCAACTGGTCCGAGTACACGCTCAACGACTCCGGCCTGTGGATCAACAGCACCCAGGTGGACATGTTCTCCGCGCCCTACGCGGTCGGCGTGCAGCGCTCCGACGGGAGCACACTGAACACCGGTCACCTCAAGTCGGGTGGCTACACCGGGTTCTTCAACGCGCTGCGCGGTCAGCCGGGCGGCTGGGCGAACCTGATCCAGACCCGGTCCGACGGCACCGTGCTGCGGGCGCTGTCACCCACCTACGGGCTGGAGACGGGAGCCCTGCCCGCCACGGTGATGAACGACTACATCAACCGCGTATGGCAGAAGTACGCGACGACCAACCTGACCGTCACCCCGTTCACCGATCAGCCGAACACGAAGTACTTCGGCCGGGTGTCGGGCAACGTCATGAACTTCACCAACAGTTCGGGCGCGGTCGTCACCAGCTTCCAGAAGCCGGACGCGGCCAGCATCTTCGGCTGCTACAAGTACCTCGACGCGCCCAACGACCTGGTCCGCGGCCCGATTTCGCGCACGCTGTGCGCGGGCTTCAACCGCTCCACGCTCCTGGTCAACCCCAACCAGCCGGACACCGGCACGGCCAACTTCTACCTGGACTCGGTGACCAACCACTACGCACGCAAGATCCACGCGCAGATGGCGGACGGCAAGGCCTACGCGTTCGCCTTCGACGACGTCGGCAACCAGGAGTCGCTGGTCCACGACGGGAACCCGCAGCAGGCGTACCTGACGCTGGATCCCTTCAACTAGACGGTTCCGGGCGAGAGTTACGACCCGACGGCCGAGGCCTCACCCCGCACTGCGCGGGGTGAGGCCTCACGTCGTGCTGATGTCGGTCAGCTGGTGGTCACCGCGGTGTCGTCGATGACGAAGCTGGTCTGGAGCGAGGAGTCCTCGACGCCGGAGAACTTCAGGGCGACCGTGGTCCCCGCGAAGGCCGACAGGCTGAAGGACTTCTGGACGTAGCCGGAGGCCGCGTTCAGGTTGGAGTAGGTGGCCAGGGTGGTGGACCCCGCGGTGACCGTCAGCTTGTCGTACTGGGTGCTGGTGGTGGTCTCCGCGGTGTCGACGTGAAGGTAGAAGGTGAAGGTGGTGCCGGTGCAGCCGCTGGGGATGGTCACCGACTGGGACAGCGTGTCCGTGTGGGTGGATCCGTAGCCGTCCAGCCAGGCCTTGTAGGAACCGGTGCGGGCGGCCTCACCGCTGTCATTGGTGACGACTCCGCTGGTGGCGGTCCAGGTGGTGTTGCCGGACTCGAAGCCCTGGTTGCCGAGGAGCTGGGTCGAGGTGCAGCTTCCGCCACCGCTGGAGCTCACGGTCCAGGTGAAGGCGGCGGTACCGGTGGCCCCGGTGCTGTCGGTCACCGTGACGGTGGTGCTGTAGGTGCCGGCCGTCGTCGGGGTGCCGGCGATGGCGCCCGTCGAGCTGCTGATGGACAGGCCGGTGGGCAGTCCGGTCGCGGCGTACGTCAGGGTGCCGCTGTTGGTGCTGCTGGCCGAGACCTGCAGGCTGACCGCGGTGCCGACGGTGGAGGACTGGCTGCCCGGGTTGGTGACCGTGACGCCGGTGGTCGGCACGGTGATGTGGCTGCCGACGTTGATGCCGGCGAAGGCGTTGCCCACTCCGGCGTACTGGGCGGAGCTGGTGCCGTACAGCGCCCCGGCGGCGTTGAGCGCGGCGGTGCGGGCGGCGGCGTAGTTGGTGCTGGACGTCATGTACGTCGTCAGCGCCTTGTACCAGATCTGCAGGGCGGCGGCCCGGCCGATGCCGGCTACGGCGACGCCGTCGGAGGTCGGGCTGTTGTAGGTGACGCCGTTGATGGTCTTGGTGCCGCTGCCCTCGGAGAGCAGGTAGAACATGTGGTTCGCGGGACCGGACGAGTAGTGCACGTCGAGGTTGCCGACGCCTGAGTACCAACTGTCGGCGGAGCCCCCGTCCTTGTCGGGCTCGTCCATGTAACGCAGCGGCGTGCCGTCGCCGTTGATGTTGATCTTCTCGCCGATGAGGTAGTCACCGACGTCGGTGGAGTTGTTGGCGTAGAACTCGACGCCGGTGCCGAAGATGTCGGAGGTCGCCTCGTTCAACCCGCCCGACTCACCGGTGTAGTTGAGCCCGGCGGTGTTGGAGGTGACGCCGTGGCTCATCTCGTGTCCGGCCACGTCCAGCGAGGTGAGCGCGTGGGTGCTGCTCGTGCCGTCGCCGTAGGTCATGCAGAAGCAGCTGTCGTCCCAGAAGGCGTTGACGTAGGCCGTGCTGTAGTGGACGCGCGAGTAGGCGGCGACACCGTCGTTCTTGATGCCGCTGCGGCCGAAGGTGTTCTTGTAGAAGTCCCAGGTCGTCTGGGCGCCGAAGGCGGCGTCCGCGCCGGCGGTCTGGGTGTTGGAGCCGGCTCCGGTGCCCCAGACGTCGTCGGCGTCCGTCATCAGGGTGCCGGTGCCCGAGGTGCCGTTGTTGAGGCTGTACGTCTTGTGGCCGCCGCGCGTGGTGTCGTACAGCTGGTACGTCGAACCCGACAGCGTGGTGTTCAGCGTGACCGTGCCGCTGTACTGGGTGTTGCCGGTACCGGTCTTGATGCCCTGGTAGCGGTAGAGCTCGGCGCCGCTGGTGGCGTCGGTGACGACGTGCAGCTGGCTGGGTGTGCCGTCGTCCTGCAGACCGCCGACCACCGTCTCCCAGGCGAGCTTCGGGGTGCCGCTGCCCGCCCAGATGACCTTGCGGGCGCTGTCGGCGGTGGGCTTCTCGGCGGCGAGGGACTTCGCCGCCTTGAGGGCCTTGGTCTGCGCGGACGCCTTGGTGAAGGTCGCGGCGGTGGAGGCGACCTTCACGCTGCGCTTGCTGTTGAACGTCGTGCTCACCGTGCCGGTGGCCTCGGCGGCCGGCGGGGTGTGCACGATCAGGTCGCCGCCAAGGACGGGCAGGCCGGCGTAGGTGCGCTCGTAGCGGGTGTGGAGGGTGCCGTCGTTGTCCTTGACGACGTCCTTGACGACCAGCTTCTCCTGGGCGCCGAGGCCGATCGTGCGGGCCGTCGCCGTGGTCTTCTGCGCCGCGCTCTTGATCAGCGCGGTGTGCTGGGCGGGGGTGAGCTTGGCCTCCAGCCCGCCGGTGCGCACGGGGCTGGGGTGGGGGGCAGCGGGCTTCGCGTTCGCCGGAACCGACTGGATGCCGACGGCGAGGAAGGCTGCGGTGGAGACCAGGGCTCCTACCGCCATCCGCTTGCGGGCGATGCGTCTCACTCGTTCTCCTACTGCGGTGGCCGCGTGGGGCGGCCGGACAGACCGGTCAGCCGGGTGTGCTGACCGGGACGAGCCGAGCTGTGCGGGGCCGAGACTGCGTGAAGAGAACGTGGGGGGTACGTGCCGCAGTTGGGGGGAGGATGACAGGCTTGACCTAGGCATGTCAGCAAGGCCGGGGACAATCGAGGGTTATCCCTCTGCGCCGGACGGACACAGAGGGACGACCCCTCATCCGCCCAAGTGCCGTTGCAAAAACCGAACCTGACGGCTCATCAATTCTTCTGTGACCGAACTCCCGACAGGCTGATGACCGACCCCCGGCAGCAGAAACACCTCATGCGGGCGCCCTGCCTCCCGAAGCGCGTCGGACAGACGCACCGTGTTGAGCGGCGGCACGTTGCGATCGTCGAGTCCGTGCATCAGCAGCAACGGCCGTGCGAGGCGCGGTGCGTCCCGCACGAGCGAGCAGGCTTCGTACCGCTCCGGAAACCGGTCGGGGTGGCCAAGACTCCGCTCACGCCAGTGGGCGTTGTACAGCCGCTGGTCGGTGACACCCGCACCGGCCACGGCGGCGTGGAAGACGTCCGGGCGACGCAGGACGGCGGCGGTAGCCAGGGACCCGCCGAAGGACCAGCCCCGGATGCCGACGCGCCCGAGATCCAGCTCGGGATGCAGCCGGGCGGCTTCCCGCAGCGCGGTGACCTGGTCGTCGATCGCCGCCCCGAACAGGTCCCCGTGGACCTCACGCTCCCACTCCGGCCCACGGCCCGGAGTCCCCCGCCCATCGGCGGCAAGCACCGCGAAACCGTGTTCGGCGAACCACTGCGACACCAGCACCCGCCAGTCCAACTCCGCGGTGACCCGCTGCGCGGCCGCACCCCCGTACGGATCGGCGAGGACGGGCAGTTGACCGCTCCCCGGCCGGTACCAGGACGGCAGATGGAGCCGGGCGCGCAGCCCGCGCGGGCCCAGGACGAGACGGCTGAGGTGCACGTCGAGTACGGGCTGCTCGGCGTACGAGGCAATCGCGACGACCGGCTGCCCGCTCCGCCGCACGTGGGTTCGCCCACCGGGTCGGTCCGCGCCGCGGGCGACCTGGACGAGGGTGCCGCCACGGAACAGGCCGGAATGGAAGGCGGGACCCGAGCTCAACTGACGAATGCCGGCCGCGGGTTGGCAGCTGTAGAGGTGCGTCTCGGTGGGCTCGTCAGATTCGGACGCGGCGAACAGCACCTCGTCGGCGTCGACGCCGAGCACGGACCGGAGTTGGAGCCCGGGTGGCGTGACGGGGACGCCGTCGACGGTGAGGTGGCGAGTGCCGTCCAGGTCGGTGTGAGCGAGGAGGGTGCCGGAGTCGGTGCGGACGGGGAGTCCGGGGACGAGGTGCACCCAGCGGTCGTCGCGCTGTTCGTGGCGGACCGTCGTACTCCCGTCGCCGGGGTCGATCGCGAGGAAGCGGACGGTGCGTTGGTCACGGGACTGCACGACGGCGTAGGGCCCGTGCCCGTCCCAGCCGGCCCCGACGACGTACTCGAATGACTTTCGGTCCCAACTGGCCTGTGTCAGCGGGCTGTTGAGATCGGCGATCCAGAGCGTGACGTCGGCATTGGGCGTACCGACGGCCGCGAAACGCCGTCCGGGCGTCGGTGTCTCGGAGTCGAGTGCGGGCCAGGGGTGGACGCGGCCGGAGTCCGTTCGGGCGATGAGGAGTTGGGTGCCGCCGGGGGACCACCAATGGCCGAGCGGGCCGTTGGATGCGGTGGCGGCCGCGTGTACGGCGGTCCCGAACTCGACGTCGGGGACGTCGGATTCGGCGACGGCTCGATCCCCGGTGCCGTCGGCGTTCATCAGACGCAGGGCGCCACCGGTGACGTACGCGATCCGGCGCCCTGCGGGATCGGGACGCGGGTCGGACACCGGGCCTGATGCCGGCAGGCGCCACGGCCGCCCGTCGGCGACGCGCACCGCCCACAGCTCCCCCGCCAGGACGAAGGCGACCAGATCACCGCTTCGGCTCGTGGCGTATACCCCGATGCCGACCGACTCCCGACCGCGCAAAGCCACTGGGTCCGCCACCGCTCGCTCCGCCCCGGAGCCGAGGTCCAGCGTCCAGAGACAGGCGATCGGATCGTCTCCGGCGCGGGAGCGGAGGAACAGGGCGGTGTTGCCGTCGGGCGTGAGGGTGAGGTGGGCGGGGACGCCGTGGGTGAAGCGGTCGGTGCGGATGAGTTGTTCGAGGAGAGGGGAGATCGCCACGTGCGGCACCTTCCACCCGGCATCAGAATTAAACGTACGTTCGAATATGCTTGCTTGAGGCGACGCGGCTAGAGCCGCTCAGTCGCAGCTCGCGCGATCGTGTCCCGCAACACTTCGCGGGCCGCGTCCAGTTCAGCGGCCCGCCGATCGAGCGCATGCAGCTCGTCCCGAAGCGCGTCGAGCACTCCCGGGCAGGCCCGCACGGCGGCCGTGCCTGAAGTGCAGGGCAGGACCTGGCGGATGACGCGGGTGAGCAGCCCGGCGGCGAGAAGGGAACGGATGCGCAGTACGGCGGTGGTGTCGGAATCGGTGTACAGGCGATAGCCGTTGGGCAGCCGCTCGGGCCTCAGCAGCCCTACTCGCTCGTAGTAGCGCAGGAGCCGTTCGCTGGTCCCGGTCCGCTCGGCCAGCTCCCCGATCAGCATCGGCCCGCCCCTCTCGCTTGACCTTCCAACGGTGTCAGAGATCAACACTGCTCACGGCCGCCGGCATTCCGTCGGGGGCCGTACCACTCCGGAAGGCAGACATGATCATCGATGCCCACAGCCACGTCCACGACCCCCTCCACGTGCACCTGTCCGCGCTGGACGACGCGGGTGTGGACCGCTCCGTCCTCTTTCCCACCCGCCCGCACCCGGAGCGGGCGACGGATCTGGCCTCCCTGCGCCGCGAGATGAGCGTGCTCGACCATGCCCTGGGTGGCGGGGGCACCGCCGGTACGCGCGGGGACGACGGCCGTGCCGCGGCGTGGCGGGAGCTGGACGAGGCCCTGGCCGCTCACCCCGACCGGTTCCTGGGCTTCGGCTCCGTCCGGTTGGACCGCCCCGCTGCCGAGATCGCGGCCGCCGTGGACCGGGACGTGGTCGCTCGCGGACTGCACGGCATAGGTGAGCTGACTCCCCCGCCGGACCGGGCGGACCTGGTCGAGCCGGTTCTCCAGGCGGCGCACGACCACGGCGGGCTGCCCGTGGTCGTCCACGGCTTCGCCCCCACGACCGCGGCGGACGTACGCACGCTCGTCGGCCTGGCGGTCCGCTACCCGCGAGTCCCCTTGGTGATCGGCCAACTGGCCGGAACCAACTGGATGGAAGCGATCGAACTGGCCCGGACCTCGCCGAACGTCTATCTGGAGCTCTCCACGGCCGGCCTGATCTTCGCGGTCCGACTCGCGATCCGCGAACTCCCCTCCCGCACCCTCTTCGGCTCGGACGCCCCCTACGGCGACCCCGTCGTAGCCCGCACCACGGTGGAACGGGTCACTCAGCCAGGGGAGGTCCGGGAACGGGTGCTGGGCGGGAACCTCGCGGAGCTGCTCCACCTGTCCTGACCGGCGACCGATGCCCGTCTGCCGATGCCCACAGGTAAAGTGCCGAGGTCGGAAGGGAGATGTACATGCACCGGAATGGGTCTCCACTGCCGGGTCCGACGGCACAGCTGATCGGGCGCGACGACGACCTCGTACTGATTCAGAGGTTCGTCGACGAGGCCACGCTCTCCGGCGGGGCACTGCTGTTGTCCGGGGACGCCGGAGTCGGCAAGACGGTGTTGCTTGACGCGGCGGCCGAGCAGGCTCACGGTGCGGGCGCGCGGATGGTGCGTGCTGCCGGTGTGGAGTTCGAGAGCACCATCAGTTTCGCGGGGCTCCATCAGGTTCTTCAGCCGCTGTTGGCCGGCATCGAGGGGAAGCGGCTGCGGAACACCGGTGACAGCCACCAGGTCGTCGTGGCGCGCAGGCCGTCCAGCACACCCGCCTCGGCCAGCAGGAAGGTACCGGCGCAGGCCGACGCGATGGTCGTACCGCGGGCACGGGTTTCCGCGATGAGGTCGCGCACGGCGCGGGACGCGTCGCCGCCGACATGGTCGAGCAGGGCCGCGGGATCGCTCCCCGCGAGTGCCGGGACGACCAGGAGGTCCGCCGTCCGCGCGTGCTCCAGTGGCTCGGGCGCCACGAGGAATCCCGCCCCGGTCCGTACCTGCGGTTCGGGGCCGACCAGTGTCACCTTCCACGTGGGCGACGACTCGTGGATCTGTCCGCCCAGTGCGTTGGCGTTGTCCAGCACATCGAGGATGGCCGCGAGCCCTGAGTCGAACACTCCGTCGTAGACGACGACCGCTACCTGTTTGGCGGGAACACTATCCACCGTGTCGTTTCTGCCGCTGATGTGATCACTGACCGCCGCCATAGGTTCGTCGTGCGCCGGGAAACCGGCGGTCCCTACGCGAGGAGCGGTCACATGAAGGTCGGTCTGCTGGTACGCATCGAGGCCAAGCCGGAATACGCCGATGAGGTGGAGGCCATGCTGCGCGGGGCGCAGGAGTTGGCCGAGCAGGAGCAGGGCACGGTGACCTGGTTCGCGTTCCGCGAGAACGCCACCACCTTCGGGGTGTTCGACACCTTCGAGGACGAACAGGGACGCCAGGCACACCTGGCGGGCCGGATCGCCGCGGCACTCGGGGAGGCCGCGCGGACGAAGCTCAGCGCGGCGCCGGTGATCGCCCCGGTCGACCTGCTGGGAGTCAAGGCCTCCTGAACCGACGCGGACGCCCGGCCCGCCCGGGCGTCCGCGGTCGCCGAGAACAGCAGCAGTAACTGAGAGCATCAGTTACCCAGTTAGGAGGTTGTGGGGAATCATCGGCGATCCCTTTTGCATCCATACGCTCCCCCGAGCGCCCCTCCCCGCACGGACCGCGTCGGCAAGCCTTGAGGATCGGTCTCCGATCGGAGAGTAGTCATGACAACGGCCGTTTCCGTCGGCTCGGCGCCGGGAGGGCTTCCCCTCCTCGGCCACCTTCTCCCGCTGATGCGCGATCCTCTGCGGTTCCTCACGTCACTGCCCGCTCATGGCGACCTGGTCTACATCCGTATCGGCCCTCTCAAGGCCCTCGCGGTGTGCGACCCCGGCCTGACTCGCCAAGTCCTCGTCGACGACCGGACTTTCGACAAGGGCGGACCGCAGATCGAACAGGCCAGGGAAGCGCTGGGCAACGGTCTCCCCCTCTGCCCGCATGCCGAACATCGTCGCCAACGGCGGCTGGTCCAGCCGGCGTTCCGCGCCGCCCGACTTCCCGCGTACGCGCGCGTGATGACCCGCGTGACAGCGGCCGTCACCGGCTCCTGGCACGACGGACAGACCTTTGACGTCTACGTGGAGATGCAGAGGATCGCTGCCCAGAGCTTCGTGGCGACGGTGTTCGCCGACACCCTGTCCGCCTCCGCCCTCGCCGAGATGCTGGAGGATTTCGGCGTCATCACGGAGGGCATCTTCAGGCGCATGATCACGCCACCGTGGCTGAACGGGCTCCCCACCCCCGGCAACCGCCGGTACCACCAGGCGCGTTCTCGTCTGCGCGAGACGATGGCCCGAGTCATCGCGGATCGCCGCTCAGGCGGCACCGGCGACGACGACCTGTTGTCGGTCTTCCTGGACAGTCCCGCCTCCGCTGAGGGCGACAGGGACCAGGGCCTGTCCGATGCCGAGATCATCGACCAGTTGATGGACTTCTTCTTCGCCGGGATCGAGACCACCGCCGCCGTCCTGGCATGGTCGCTGCATCTGTTGACGCGCCATCCCCGTATCGAGGAGCGGTTGCACGCCGAGGTCGACAGTGTTCTCGCCGGCGCCGCGGCGACTTTCGACGATGTGCCCAGGCTGGAGTACACGCGCCGGGTCATCAACGAGACGCTGCGGCTGTACCCGCCGGGCTGGCTCATCAGCCGTACCACCACCGCCGACACCCGACTCGGCGGGCATTTCCTGCGCGCCGGTACGGCCATCATCTACAGCCCCTATCTGCTCCACCACCGCGCCGACCAGTACGACGATCCCGAGCGTTTCGACCCCGAGCGCTGGAGCAGTCCTCAGCGCCTCAACCCCTCGGACGGTTCCTTCATCCCGTTCGGTGGCGGGGCCCGTAAGTGCATCGGCGACCAGTTCGGCATCACGGAAGCCGTCATCATCCTGGCCACGGTTGCCGCCCAGTGGCGCCTGGAACCGTTGCCGGGCAGCCGAGTTCGCCCCTCCCTGGCGCTCACCCTGAGTCCACAGCGGCTGCACATGCGCGTCACGCCCCGAACCCGCGTGTGACGGCTTTGGAGTACCACGGTCACACCGCAATGCGCTCCCACGTGGGGAAAGGCCGTCGTCATCGGCGGAGGGTACGCGGGCCTCGTCACGGCGCGAGTCCTGGCCGACTATTTCTCCAAGTAACCGGATGGGCGTGGAGCATTCAGACGTTCACTCGGGATGAACTGCAGCGGTGCCTACGCGGCAAAGTGCTCGCGCTGCCTGAAGTGACGCTCATTCCCTGCGCGCGCCGCAACAGGCACTTCTTTGAGGTGTCCGTCCGGGACGCACAGGTGTGGTCTCGCTTCGCGCGGGTCGCCCTGTTCCGTCGCACCCGGCCATCTGGCTGACAACTCACGCCTTACCAGGCCTACTTGGCCTGGTACGCCCGCAGAAACGTCCGCACTCCCTCGACGATGAGCGGCCGGACGCGGGCGTCCTCCGCGGCATTCGCCGAACCGAACCTGTTGAGCGCGACGTTGAAGGTCAGCGCGATGAACTGGTCGGCCGCGAGCAGGGCGTCGGGGACGTCGAGCAACCCGGCCTCGGCGAAAGCGGCGAACCGCTCGGCGAGTGCCTCCTCAGGTGCGTCGGCCATGGAGTTCTCGCCCCCGTCCGGCACGTGGTGGGACTGCGCCCGGACCAACCGTTGCAGCGTGACGTACTCCGACGAGCCGAGCATGTCGGTCGCGATACGCATCGAGAACGCGACCAGAACGTCCTCCAGGTCGGCGGCCTCGGTGGGGTCGGTCAGGGTGTCGTCGAGAATGCGCCGGATCGTGCTGATCAGTGACTGGCCGACGCCGTCGACGACCGCTTGCAGCAGCGTCTGCTTGTCGCCGAAGTAGTCGTAGACGGTCCGCTTGGACACCTCGGCCCGGGCGGCGACCGCGTCGACGCTGGTCCGGTCGAAACCGTCGGCGAGGAACAGTTCCCGGGCCGCGGCGAGGATGGCGGTCCGCTTCGGCGTGGACCCCTCGCGCAGTGTCTTCGCGGTCGGCTTCTTCGGGCTCGGCGTCTTCGTGGTCGGCATGGCCATACTCTAACCTGACTACACTGTACGGTGTAGTGTAATTTCGATTGCTCGCCCGCCAACGAAGGAAGGACGTTCATGACCACAACCCTGGCCGCTCCCCAGGTCCGCGTCGGGAAGGCCGCCGTCTGGGCGCTCGGGATGCTGGCAGCCGCGACCGGGACCCTGGAGTCGGTGGTGACACCGACGCTCCCGCTGTTGCAGCGCGAACTGTCCATGAGCCCCGCCCAAGGGGCGTTACTCAGCATCACGATGCTCATCACCGGCGCCCTCGTCACGCCGGTCGCGGGCAACCTCGGTGACCGCTACGGCGGGAAACGGGTCATGCTCCGGCTGATGACGGTGGTCGCGACCGGTGGTCTGGTGTCCTCGCTGGCACCGAACCTGCCGGTGCTGCTGCTCGGTCAGGTACTCGAGGGCGCGATGGTCGGCGCGATGCCCCTCTCGTTCATCCTCGTACGCAAGCACCTCCCGACCGGAGAGTCCCAGGTGGCCATCGGGGTGGTCAGCGGGCTGTTCGTGGGCGGCGGCATGCTGGGGACGCTGATCGCCGGGCCCGTCGCGGAAGGCCTGTCCCGGCACTGGATGTTCGCGATACCGACGATCGCGATCGTCGTGGCGACCGTGCTGGTCCACAGGCTGATGCCGAACGATCCGCCGGCCCGGTCGGACGCCAGGATCGACTGGCCCGGCCTGGCCCTGCTGAGCGGCGTTCTGCTGACGCTCATGTTCGTGCTCGCGCTGGCGCCCAGCGCCGGCAGCCAACCGCTCGTACTCCTCGCCCTCCTCGTACTGCTGGCCCTCCTCGTGACCGGATGGACCGTCGTCGAGCGCCGGTCACCCTCGCCGATGGTCGATCTGAACCTGCTGGCCAAGCCCGCGATATGGAGCTCGTACGTCATCACTTTCGCCGTCTGCGTAGGCACCTCGGTGGCGATGTATCTCGTGCCGCAACTGCTCGCGGTGTCCGCCGACGGATACGGCTTCGGGGCCAGCTCCACCGACATCGGGCGGTACCTGTTACCCGGCGCCGTCACGGCGGCGATCAGCGGGCCGCTCGGAGGGATCGCGGCGCGGCGTTTCGGCTCAAGCGCCGTGGTCGCAACGGGAATCGGCGTCATGACGGCCACGTTGGTCGCCCTCGCGTTCCTGCACGGCGAGGTCTGGCACCTCATCGTCGCCAAGGCGCTGATCGCCCTGGCCAGTGGTGTCTGCATCACGGCGATGGTCGTCAAGACCGCCACCTCGGTCGATCACGGCAACACCGGCACCGCCACCAGCCTGGTCCTGGTGACCCGCGTGATCGGCTTCGCCGCGGGCGCACAGGTCAGCGGCGCCTTCCTCACCGCCGGGACCCAACCCGGGATGGACGACCCGGCCGAATCGGCCTTCGTCACCGGCTTCGTCATCGCCGGCGCCGTCACGGCGCTGTCCCTGCTTGTCGTCCGCACCCTGAACAAAGGAGTCAAGACTTGACCCGTACCGATCAGTTGACGCATACCCCTACCACGCCGAGGCGCAAGGTCCTGATCTCGGGGGCCAGCATCGCGGGTCCCGCCCTCGCGTTCTGGCTGAACCGCCACGGATACGCCGTCACGGTGGTGGAGAAGGCGGCCTCACTGCGCAGCGGTGGTTACCCCATCGACGTGCGCGGCGCCGCACTGGAGGTCGTCCGGAGGATGGGGATCCTGCCCCGACTCCAGGACCTGCACGTCGACTTGCGCCGTATCACCTTTCTCGACGGAGACGGCGGCAAGGTGGCCTCGGTCGACCCGAATGCCGTCGCCGGCAGTGTCGCGGGACAGGACATCGAGGTGCCCCGCGGGGAGCTGACCGACGCTCTTTACGCGGCGGTCCGTGACGACGTGGAGTTCGTGTTCAACGACTCCATCGACACCCTCGACCAGTCGGACCACGGGGTCGATGTCACCTTCCGCGGGGGCGGCAGCCGTACGTTCGACATGGTGTTCGGCGCGGACGGTCTGCACTCGCGTACCCGGGAGTTCCTGTTCGGCCCCGAAGAGCAGTTCCACCGCTACCTCGGTTACTGCTTCGCCGGGTTCACCATGCGCAACACCTTCGGTCTCTCCAACGAGGTCACGATGTGGAACACCCCGGGCAGGGCCGCGGCTCTCTACGCCGTGGGGGACAGCGACGAAGTGCACGCCTTCCTCAACTTCGCCCGCCCGGAAGCGCCCTTCGGCGCGTTCCGTGACCCAGAGGCCCAACGGGACCTGGTCACCGGGATCTTCGCCGACGCGGGGTGGGAAGTCCCGGGCATGATCACCGCCATGCGCGACGCGGACGATCTGTTCTTCGACGTGGTCAGCCAGATCCGCTTGCCTCGTTGGTCCAGCGGCAGGGTCGCGCTGGTGGGAGACGCCGCGTACGCACCGTCGTTCCTCACCGGACAGGGCTCCAGCCTCGCGCTCGTCGGCGCGTACATGCTCGCCGCTTCCCTGGCCGACCGGGACGCCGCCGAGGGCTTCGCGGCCTACGAACGCGACACCCGTGAGTTCGTGACCCTGAACCAGGACCAGATCGGCGAGGGCGACGCCGCACTCTTCCCCACCACGGCTCGGGCCCTGGAGCAGCGCAACGACATGCTGCGTAATCTCAGCAACATGCCGGCCACGGAGGGACGACCGGCCCACTCGGCGCTCACCCTGCCCGAGTTCATGCCCGTGCATTGAGATGACCTGCAAGTGGAATGATCGGTAGCCGGGCAATTGCGGATCTCTGTGAGAGCGGTGGACGTACGTGGTGGCCGGTTGGGAATGGGATGACACGCTGTTCGCGGGTACCGCCGCCTACTACCGGCGCGGGCGGCTTCCCTATGCGCCCGGGCTGGCGGACGTACTCGCCGAGGTTCTGGAGCTCGCCGGGCGAGGGCGCCTCATCGACGTGGGATGCGGACCGGGAGTCGTCGCGCTGAGTCTGGCGCACTTGTTCGGCGAGATCGTCGGCCTGGACCCGGACCGGGAGATGATCGCCGAAGCCGGTCGTGAGGCCGTCGAGAGAGGAGTGGCCGAGAAGGCTCGGTGGGTGCGGGCGCGGGCCGAGGAACTGCCCGCCGATCTCGGCACGTTCACGGTGGCCGCCTTCGCCCAGTCCTTCCACTGGATGGATCGCGACCTGGTGGCGGCGACCGTCAGGGGCATGCTCCGGCCCGGCGGGGCGCTGGTGCACATCTCGGACCTCAAGTCGGAGACCCGGACGGTCGACGGGCTGCCGTATCCGGCGGAGCCCTGCGCCGCGATCGATGAACTGATCAGGCACTACCTCGGACCGGTCCGAAGAGCCGGCCGAGGCGTGCTGCCGCGGGGAACACCCGGCGGTGAGGCCGCCGTGTTCGCCCGGGCGGGATACTCCGGTCCGGAGCGTCATGTCGTCCCGGGCGGCCAGGCGTTGGAGCGCACATGTGACGACCTCGTCGCGGGGGTGTTCTCGATGTCGTACTCGGCCCCGCATCTGTTCGGCTCACGCCGTGACGAGTTTGAGGCGGATCTGCGTCAGTTGCTGCGGGAGGTCTCCCCCGCGGGCCGGTTCTCCGAACGCCAGCCGAGCACCGAGGTGTTCGTCTGGTGGAAGGACCCGCGATGAACCGGCGCTTCTGACATCACGGCTCAGCCCCGCAGCGGCTGCACCAGTCGTCCCAACATCCCCGCGACCAGCGCGGTCTGGGCAGGCACGGTGTCCGGGTAGATGAACTCCCCCTGGGCATGGGCGCCGTCGCCGACCGCGCCCATGCCGCACAGCACGGGCAGCCCGAGGGCGGCGACGAAGTTGGCGTCGCTGGCGCCGCCGACGGCGGTGTCGCGCAGGGGGTCGCGGCCCTGTTCGCGGGCGACCGCGCGGGCGAGGTCGAGCAGGGGCACGGACGCGGCGTTGAGGGTCATCGGCGGTCGGTTCCAGGCGTGGTCGATCTCGATGCGGACGCGCGGGTCGCTGACCTCGATGGCCTCGAACTCCTCGTCGACACGGTCCTGTTCGGCCTCGCTGCTGACCCGGATGTCGACGCCGGCGGTGGCCTGCCCGGCGACGACGTTGATGGCGGAACCGCCCTTGAAGAGCCCGGTGTTGATCGTGGTCCCCTTCTCGGGGGCGGCGACCTTCGCGGCGGCGACCACGAACTCGGACAGCGCGGTGATCGCACTCGCCCCGTCCTGCGGCGCGAGCCCGGCGTGCGCCTCCACGCCGGTCGCCGTGACCTGGAAGATCCCGGTGCCCTTGCGGGCGGTCTTGACCGCGCCATGAGCGCTCGGCTCCAACACCAGCGTGACGTCGACCTTCTGCGCGACCTCCTCGATCACCGGCCGCGAGGACAACGAGCCGATCTCTTCGTCGCCGTTGAAGACGAAGGTGACGGTGGGCAGCGGCGCCCCGCTCTCCCGGGCCAGCTTCAGGGCCCAAATCCCTTGCGCCAGACCGGTCTTCATGTCGAAGATGCCCGGTCCGCCGAGCTTCTCGCGACCGTCGTCCGACGGCCCCGGCTGCTCCCATCCGGCGAGGGTGCCGGTCGGCCATACGGTGTCGTAGTGGCCCACGAGCGCGACGTGCCCGGCGCCGGTTCCGGCGTAGGTCAGGGTGAGCGTGTCGCCGCATTCGCCGCCGGGGTGGCGCTGTTCGTGGTCGGGTCGGCCGAGCCGCTGCACGGTCAGCTCACGCAGCAGGTCCAGGCCGGTGGCGAGGCCGGGAAGGTCGTAGCTGCCGGTCTCCTGGCGGACGAGGGTCAGGATGTCGTCGACGATCTGCGACGAGACGTCCTGGGCGCGGGCGGTGAGGGTGGCGGCTGCGGGTGATGCGGTCATGATCTGCTTTCTCGTACGAAGGCGTGGAGGGGTGGGCTCTGTTGTCGGAGTGCGGCTTCAGCTGACGCCGAAGGGGATGCCCAGCAGGTACCAGGCCACGAAGAACGCGACCCAGACGACCCAGACGACGGCGGCGATCGGGATCGTGAACGAGGCCAGCGTGCCGATGCCGGCGGACTTCTTGTGTTGCTGGATGAAGCCCAGCGCCATCGCGAAGTACGGGCTCATCGGGGTGACGCAGTTGGTGACCGAGTCGGCGACGCGGTAGATGGCCTGGGTGGTCTCGGGCTCGATGCCGATGAGCATCAGCATGGGCACGAGGATGGGCGCGGCCAGGGCCCACAGGGCGGAGCCGCTGGTGATGACGAGGTTCATGAAGGTGATCAGTACGGCGATGCCGACCAGCACGGTCCAGCCGCCCAGGTGCATGTCCTTGAGGGTCTCCGCGCCCTCGATGGCGATGACGTTCCCGATGTTCGTCCACTTGAAGTAGGCGAGGAACTGCGAGATCGCGAAGAAGAGAACCAGGATCGGGGCGTAGGTGCGCGTGCCCTCGACCAGCGCGTCGACGATGTCACGAGGGGCACGGAAGGTCCCGGCCATCCGGCCGTAGACCCAGCCGAGGAGCGTGAAGAACAGGAAGAGGACCAGCGACATGCCCGTGATCAACGGGGACTCGACGATGGAGCCGCCCGCGCCTCGCAACGGTGAGGACACCGGGATGAGAGCCACCGCCAGGACCACGACGAAGCCGACCGCGACCAGTCCCGTCATCCGCAGCGCGCGGCGCTGCACCTCGGTGACCTCGATCGTCTTCAGTTCGTCGGCGCTCAGCGCGGTGATCGGCTCGTCCGGGTCCAGGTCCGAGCGCTTGGCGATGACCTTGTCGACGACGAGCGTGATCACCAGGGCCACCAGGACCGACGAGGCGAGCGCGAAGAAGTAGTTGGCCACCGGGGTGACGACGTAGTCCGCGTCGATGGTGTGGGCCGCGGCCGTGGAGATCGACGACAGGAGCACGTCGGTCGTGGTGATCGCCGGGGAGGCGTCGTAGCCGGCGGAGATGGAGACGTAGGCGACGATGCAGCCGAGCACCGGGCTGCGGCCGGCGGCGCGGTAGATGAGGGCGCCGAGCGGGATGAGGGTGACGTACGCGGCGTCGCCGGCGACGTGGGCGACCATCGCGGTCATCGACAGCGCGAAGGTGAGGTACTTGCCCGGTACGCGTGCGACCATGCGGCGCAGCATCGTCGTGAACAGCCCGCTCGCCTCGGCGACGGCGATGCCGAAGCCCACGATGAGGATCGTGGCCAGCGGCGGGAAGGTCGCGAAGTTGTCGACGGCCCCCTCGATCATCGTCGTCAGGCCGGCCTTGCTGAGCAGGCTCTGCACCTTGATGGCCTCGTGCGTCCCGGGGTGCACGGTGCTGACACCGGCCGCCGTCATCACCGCGCTGAGGACGATCACGACCCCCGCGAGGATCCAGAACAGCCAGAACGGGTTGGGGAGTTTGTTGCCGACCTTCTCGATCGCCGCGAAGCTCCGGAACGCGATGCGGAGGGCTCTCGACTGTGGCTCGGTCGGCTGAGGCTGAGCGGAGGTGACACTCATCGGTACCTCTTCGTGCATTGGGGGGATGTTCCTGCGAACAATGGCATCCGAGTGAGAGATTCTCTATATCTTAGATGTAACAGTGGGATTAAACGGCACCCTAAAGTGGAGCACCATGACCCGTCCTCTCCTCGACGAGCTCGACCGGCGCCTCATCGGCGCGCTGCACCTGGCACCCCGGGCCACCTGGGACGACATCGGCGAGATCCTCGCCGCCGACGCCAGCACGCTCAAACGCCGTTACGACCGCTTGCACGAGGCGCGGATGGTCCGTGTGATCGGGCAGGCCGACTGGGGCATGCACTCCACGGCCATGCCGATCCACGTCTTCCTCGACATCACCGGCGAGACCCCTCTCGCGGTCCTCCACCGGCTCCACGACCTGCCCCACATCCAACTGCTGGCACAGATCTCGGGCGACTACCCGCTCTACGCCGTCGTGCACGCCCCGTCCGAGGCGGCCACCAGCGAGGCGATCGACCGGATGTTCTCCGTCCCCGGCGTCCGCCGCGTCAACGCCCTGCCCGCGCTCAGCACCCTGCGCCGGGGCAGAACCTGGGACCCCCAATTTCTCACGGAGACCGAGCGCGCCGACCTGCTGAAGCTCACCGGCGCCCGTCCCGAGGGCACCGCGACCGCGACGCCCCCCGCGAAACCGCTCAGCGAGGGCGAACGCACCGTCGTCGCCCAACTGCTCCAGGACAGCCGCGCATCGGCCGCGAGCATCGCCCGGGCCGCCGGCCTGGCCACCTCCACCGCGCACCGCGTCGTCCGCCGGGTCCTGGACGAGGGGTGGGTCAAGCCGCGGCTGGAGATCGTGTCGGAGTGGCTCGGCTTCCGGACTGCCTTCATCCTCCGCCTGCGCGTGGCGCCGGGTGAGACCCCCGACGTCATGCGCCGTATCGACCAACTCCCCCAGACCCGGCTCGCCGCCCACGTCGCCAGCGACATGTCCGTCCTCGCCACCGGTCTGGTCGCCGACCGCTCCGCCCTCGCGCTCTTCGTCGACCACGAGCTGGCCAGGATCCCCGGCCTGCTCGCCGTCAGCGTCGACGTCATGCTCGCGGAACCGCGCCGCTACTGGCTGGACCGCGACCTGGCCTCCGGCCTCGGCGAATTCCACGCACCGACGCTGCTGTAGGACCCAACAGCACCGGCGCCACCCGCGCCCCTCAGTCGGCCGCCACAGCCCGACGCACGCTCTCGCGAAGCAGGGCCCGCCGCTGTTCGTGCACTTCGGCGGGCTCCTCGGCGGTCGCCGCGTAGACATTGCTCACCGGCGACCAGGCCATCGACATGGCGATGACCAGAGCCATCACGTCGAACGGGTCCCCCGGGCGCACCAGCCCGGCGGCCTGGGCCTCGGCGATGGCGCTCAGCTTGCGGTCGTCGAGGCGGTCGGGGTCGTCCACGAGGTGCCCGGTCGGGCGGCGCTCCAGGCGGGCCCAGGTGGCCAGCCGGATCAGGTCGGGACGGCGCAGGTACTCGTCGTAGAGGCGTACGGCCCAGTCCGCGAGGTCGGCGGCGTCGATCGGGACGACGTTCACGATCCGCTCCAGCGAGCCGAAGAAGATGGCGTCGAAGAGCGCTTCCTTGTTCCCGAAGTAACCGTAGAGCTGCGCCTTGTTCGTACGGGCGGCGGCCACGACCCGCTCGATGCGCGCCCCGGCGATCCCGTGCTCCGCGAATTCCTGGGTCGCCACATCGAGGATGCGCTGGTACGTCACCGCTCCGCGCGAGGTCAGGGGCTGGTCCGGCATGCCGACACGCTACCAGACAGAACAGTTGGTTTGCTTTGCCGGGTGCCGCCGTGCTTACGTTGAAACAGACAGAACAGTTTGTTTGCTCGAAGGAGATGCGCCGTGCGGACAACAACCGGCTGGCAGGCGGACGGCTCGACCACGACCCTCCGGCGTACGCAGCTGAAGCGACGCGACCTGCGCCCCGACGACCTCGCGGTCCGGGTCGACTACTGCGGCGTCTGCCACACCGATCTGCACGCCGTGCGCGGCCATGACGGCGAAGCGGGCCGCCCGTTGGTGCCCGGGCACGAGTTCACGGGCGTGGTGACCGAGACCGGGCCCGCGGTCACCGGCTTCTCCGTCGGCGACCCCGTCGCGGTCGGCAACATCGTCGACTCGTGCGGCGAGTGCCCCATGTGCCGGGCCGGTCAGGAGAACTTCTGCCACGCCTTCCCGACCCTGACCTACGACGGCCTCGACCGACAGGACGGATCGACCACCTTGGGCGGCTACTCCCGCGAGTACGTCGTCCGCGACCGGTTCGCCTATCCGCTGCCCGCCGCCCTGGACCCGGCCGCCGCCGCTCCCCTGCTCTGCGCCGGCGTCACCGTCTGGGAACCCCTGCGCTCCCTGGGAGTCGGGCCGGACAGCCGGGTAGCCGTGGCGGGTCTGGGCGGCCTCGGCCACCTCGCGGCCAAGTTCGCCGTGGCGCTCGGCGCGCGGACCTCCGTCATCAGCCGCTCACCCGACAAGGCCGACGACGCCCGCCGCCTCGGCGCCCACGACCTCATCGTCTCCACGGACCCGGATTCGATGGCCGGCGCACGTGACCGCTTCGACGTCGTCATCGACACCATCTCCGCGCCGCACGACCTCGGCCCGTACCTGCGCCTGGTCGCCATGGACGGCACACTCAGCCACCTCGGCCACCTCGGGCCGGTCACCGTGGAGACCATCGACCTGCTCATAGGCCGCAAGAAGCTCAGCTCGGCGGGCAGCGGCGGCAGACCCGGGACCGCCGCCATGCTGGCCTTCTGCGCCGAGCAGGGCATCACCGCCGACATCGAACTGCTCCCGTCGGCACGGGTGAACGAGGCCCTCGACCGCCTCGCCCACAACGACGTCCGCTACCGCTTCGTCCTCGACCTGTCCGACCTGGATGGGGACGTGGGCTGAGCAGTCCGTCCGGATAGCGTCGCCGGTCGCACATCACGACGTCGGCCGGCGACGACCGGACCGACTGACACCTCCCGAACCACCCGTCCGAGGGCCGACAGCCGCCGACAAAGCGCCCCGGTCACTTCGTCAAAGCGATCAGCACCCCAGCACCCAGGAAGACCACCGACGCGCACGAGACAAACACGACCGGACCCACCATGTGCCGCCAGATGCCCACGCGGGCGGTCTGTGGGTTGTGCGCGAGGTATACGACCGGCACCTCTCGGCCGGTGGCCAGGCCCATGCCGGAGCCGCGCATCCGGGACGTGAACTCGACCCGGTAACCCCGCTGGTCGGCGAACGCGATCACCGGTGCCCAGGTGGGTCCGGAATCGCGGCCGTCGACGCGCACGTTGTCCACGACGACGCCCCGCGTGCGGATGCCGTGTCTCCGTAATCGCCGGATCAGCACGGCGTCCCGCACCGCCACCGTGAAGAGCAGCAGGCCGACCGCCGCGCACACCGCGATGCCGAGAGTTCCGTCCGCCACGTCGTCGCCTCTTTCGTTCTCGCCTGTCCCAATTCGCCTGTCCCACCAGGCACTTAAGCCCCTTGCGACAGGGGACGCATCGCCTTCCTGTTCGGTTGCGGGACTGGTGATCCCGTTCTTCACGGGGCCCGAAGGGGTGCTTCAGGGGCGGTCCGAGTCGACTGCTGGTGGTCGGGAGTTCACGGCGAACCAGGGGTAAGGGCTTGCTTTAACGGGCCGTGACCGTAACTCTTCACCCACAAGGTGCCTTTGCTCTGGGGGGAGTTGGCGCATGAACGGCACAATTGACGGGTTCCGCTATGGTGCGGTGACCCCGGTGGCGGCCTATTTGATGGCCTGCCTGGGAGGGGCGCTGGGGCTGCGGTGCATCGTCCGGTCCCTGCTCGACGAAGAGTCCTGGAAGCCCGGTTGGCTGGCGCTCGGTGCCGCGTCCATCGGCTGCGGCATCTGGACCATGCACTTCATCGCGATGCTCGGCTTCCAGGTCGAGGAGACCGGGATCCGGTACAACGTGGGTCTGACCGTCCTGAGCCTGGGGGTGGCGATCGTCGTGGTCGCCATCGGTGTGTTCATCGTCGGCTATCTGGGCGCCGGCAGGACGACGCTGGCGGTCGCCGGTGTCATCACCGGGCTCGGCGTCGCCGCGATGCACTACCTCGGCATGGCGGCGATGCAGCTCAACGGGGACATCCAGTACAGCGTGGTCACCGTCGCCCTGTCCGTGCTGATCGCGATCGTCGCGGCGACCGCCGCGCTCTGGGCCGCCGTCTCCATCCGAGGTTTCCTGACGAGTCTCGCGGCCAGCCTGGTCATGGGGATCGCGGTGTCCGGCATGCACTACACCGGCATGGCCGCCGTGGCCGTGCATGTGCACAGCTCGGGCAACGGGTCCTACTCGGGCGACTCGCCCACCTCCCTGCTGCTCCCGATGCTGCTGGGACCGGCGGTCTTCCTGCTGCTGGCCGGCGTGGTGGTTATGTTCGACCCGCTGCTGGTGCTCGGCGACGGCGAGTGGAACCGGAACCCGTCCGCCTCGTCCCGCCGCTCGGCCGGGAAGACGTCCGCCGCGGACGATCCGGCCGAAGGGCCCGGTGCTCGATCCCGCGGCACCCTCTTCGACCGGACCGACGCTCCTGCGCGACCTGGCCCGGACGCCCACGCATCCACTGGATCCACATCCCGGCAGTCTCGCGTCGCCTCCGGAGGACGGCACCGGGATCCGTCGCGAGCCGCCCCCGGACGCCCTCAGGCACCCACCGGGACCACCGGCTCCGGACGTCCCACTGGGGCGGCCAACGGCTCGGGCGCGGTGCGCCCTCCGGAACCGCTCCGGACGACCACATCCGCGCCCAGGTCCGCGCCCACATCCGCGCGTCGGCAGGGACCGCCCGCCGGTCCTCCGCAGGGACCCTACGGTCCCCCGCAGCCGGCGCCCCGCCAGGCCCCGCCCCGCGCCCAGGAGTGGTGAGCCACCCGGCCCACGCGCCTGCCGGTCTGTCGGCCCACCGGCCACCCGACCGCTCGGCCCACCCGGCCGTCCGGCGCCGTCAGTTCGGCGCGCCGGGCGGCACCCGCGGCAGCGGATCGAGGCGGACCGACCCGGTGTCGGACAGGAAACGGCCGATCAGGTCGGCGGCCTCACGCCCGCCGTCGTCGTCCCGCCGGCGCGCCTCCTCGGCGAACCGGCGCAGGGCGGCGCGCAGTTCCGTCCGGGCGGTGGCGTGCAGGGTGCCGTCCCGGGCGACGGTCAACAGGTGGTTGAGGAGCGTCCAGTCGGCCGCCTGCTGCACCGCCACACCGCCGCGCACCCCTGCCGGGACCGGATCGATACGGCGCCAGGTGGTGGCCAGAAGCGCGTCGACCACCTCACTGACGCCCGGCACGGCGGGGTCCGTGGCGTGCTGCCAGACGACGCGGTTCAACCGGGCCGGTTCCAGGAGCTGTTCGGTGACCAGGGTGACAGCGGCGCCGACCGCTCCGATGGGGTCGAAGATCCGGCCCGCGTCGGTGTCGAGGTACTGGTCGGAGCGTCCGTAGCGGATGGCGGGCGGAGTGAGCGTGTCCAACACGGCGTCGGGCAGGGCGAGTTGCTCGGCACGCAGGAGCGAGACCAGCCGGGCGAGCGCCCGTTGCTGGGTGGAGGCGTCGACGACCTCCGTACCCCGGCTCGCGCCGGGCCCGTCGCCCGCGAGGCCGTACGCGTACCGCACTCCTCCGACCAGCCGCGCCACCGCGGCCACCTCGTGCCGGTGCAGGAGGTACAACAGCGCGAATCGTTCCTCGAGTTCACCGGTCTGCCGCTCGGGCGGCAGCACCCCGCGCGAGAACCCGTCGAGCGCGATACGGCGGACGCGCGTCATCGTCTCCAGGGCCTGTAGCGGATGTGCGGCCGTCACCCAGGGCACGCCGTCGGCATGGGCGACGTGCGGTCCTTGGCCGTCGTCGTCGGAGACGTAGGCCAACTCGGCGGACTCCCGGCGCAGTCGGGCGAGTTCGGCGGCCTCGTCCGCGAACCGCCCATAGGCATGGGCGACGAGGAAGTGGTCCCACGGCCCGAGCCCCGTCGTGTACGCGGTGGCCAGATCGATGCGGCCGTCCTCGCCGACGCGGACGCGGGCATGGGGGTAGTCCATGACGGACGGCTTCGGGTGGGCCGTACTGGCGAAGTTGTGCATGAACCCGAGTGCGTGGCCGATCTCGTGCGCGGCGAGGTGGCGTAGCCGGGCGAGGACCAACTCCTCGACGGCGGCCAGGCGTTCGGCTTCGTCGGGTTGGCCGTACGGGGCGAGCAGGGCTTCGCCGAGTGCGCGGACCTGCTCGACGCGCTGGGAGCCGAGCCGTACCCGGGCGTGCAGGATCTCGCCGGTGCGCGGGTCGGTCAGCCCCTGTCCGAGGGACCAGCCGCGGCCCGCCCGGTGCACCCACACCACGCCGTTGACACCGGGTTCGTACGGGTCGAAGCCGTCGCCGCCCGCTTCGACGCGGTAGGCGTCGGGCAGGCCGATGGCGGCGAACGCGTCCTGCCACCAGTTGCCGCCCTCGACCACGGCCGACCGGAAGGGTTCGGGGACGGCGGGGTCGACCTGGAACACGATGGGGGCGGCGCCGGGGCCTACGCGGAAGCGGGGCTGGACCTTCACCTGGGTGTCGGCCGTGCCGACGCGGCCGTGGTCGGCGTATCCGACGCCGTAGCCGCCGGAGGCGGGGTGGAAGCGGCGTACCGGCATCGGGTCGGCGGGCAGCCGGATCAGGTTGAGCTGCTGTACGACCGTCACGGCGCGCGGGTCGGCGGCGACCGCCCGGATCGCGGCGCCGCGGCCGGGACCGCGGAAGGTGAGGAGCGCCGGCAGGCGGATGCCGGTGGGGCCGGAGCGGCTGTCGGCGACGAGCGGGAGGCTCAGGGACGCGTCGACGGCGTACTCCCCCTGCTCCTTCTCGTGCAGGTGCTCGGCGATCCGGTCGTGGTCGGCGAGGACGAGCCCGGTCGCGTCCACGACGGCCGCCCCGTTCTCCTCGCGCAGCACCCGGCCGCTCCACACCACGGACATGGCGAAGGACTGCTGCCCGGCGCGCACGGCGGCCTCGTCACCCGACGTCAGGAAGTGCTTGTTGCGTACGACGAACAGGACCCGGTCACCGGTCCGCCGGAACTCCGCGAGTCTCGCCTTGCCCGCCCGGCCCCGGTCCAGCCACAGCTCGCTGGAGCCGAGCCCCTGGGAGAGGGAGACGGTGAGCAGGAACGGCTCGTCGAAGTGGCGGATGCCCAGGAGCAGCCGGTCACCCGGGAGTTCGGCGTCGGTGACGAGGTCGATGAAGTCGGCCGGCATGCGTGCCCTTTCGGAGAGAGGTGCTCGACGTGATCCTTTCAGGCATGGCACTCCCGGCGCGGGGCGGGAACAGCGGGAACACTTCGTACGGCGATCCGGTTGGCACTGCCGTCCGGACATGATCGAAGAACGACGGAGGAGCCCGTGCCACCGACCTCACGCCCCTTGCGCAAGCTGGGCTTCCTGACCATCGGCCTGTTCGACGAGGCCGATCCGCGCAAGGGCCACGAGTCCACGCTGGAGATCATCGAACTGGGCGAACGACTCGGCTTCGACAGCGCGTGGCTGCGCCACCGCCATCTGCAGTACGGCATCTCCTCCCCCGTCGCGATCATGGCGGCGGCCTCGCAGCGCACCAGCCGTATCGAGCTCGGCACGGCGGTCATCCCGCTCGGCTGGGAGAACCCGCTGCGGCTCGCGGAGGATCTGGCGACGGTCGACATCCTGTCCGGCGGGCGTATCAACCCGGGCGTCAGCGTCGGCCCGCCGATGCACTTCGACCAGGTCAAGGAGGCGCTCTACCCGGACACGGCCGACGCCGAGGACTTCAGCTACGAGCGGGTGCGGCGGCTGTTGGACCTCGTGCGAGGCAAGAGCGCGACCGACTTCAGCGGCGTCGAGGGCATCGAGGTCTTCTCGGACCGGGTGCAGCCGCACTCCCCCGGCCTGAGCGGTCGCCTCTGGTACGGCGGCGGCAGCGTGAGCTCGGCGCGGTGGGCCGGGGAGCACGGCATGAACTTCCTCACCAGCAGCGTCGTCAGGGCCGACGGACCGGAGGAGAAAAGGGACTTCGCGGAGATCCAGCTCTCCCACATCCGCGCCTTCCGGGACAGCCACCCCGACGGCGAGGCCGCCCGTGTCTCCCAGGGCCTGGTCGTCATCCCCACCGACTCCGCCTCGCCCGAACAGCGCGCGAAATACGAGGAGTTCGTGGCCAAGCGGACCCCGCGCACCACATCACCGCAGGGACCGGCGGGGCTGCTGTTCGCGCCGGACATCGTCGGCACCTCCGAGGAGATCGCCGAACGGCTTCACGCGCACGCCGCGTTCCGCGAGGTCGACGAGGTCGCGTTCGCCCTGCCGTTCACCTTCGAGCACGAGGACTACGTACAGATCCTGACCGACATGGCGACGAAGCTGGGCCCGGCGCTGGGCCGGCGCCCCGCCGCCGGTTAGCCGGCCGGTCGGCGACCGGCCCACCAGCGTCCCACCGGCCTCCGCCCCACCAGCACCTCACCAACGGCCCGGCTCAGTCCCCACGATCGGCTCGGACGGCTTGCCGTCCACACCGACGGGCACGTCGCCCGTGAGCATCACCCGGTGCATGATCCGGGGGTGGCCGAGGTGGGCGTTGTCGCTGGGGGCGAGGTGGATGGTGGCCCGGTTGTCCCAGAAGGCCACGCTGCCCGGCTCCCAGCGGAACCGGACCGTGTACTCGGGCCGGGTCGCCTGCTCCAGCAGCATGTCGAGGATCGCGGCGCTCTCCGGGCGGGAGATGCCGGCGATCTGCTCCAGGTAGTAGCCGTTGACGAAGAGCACCCGCTCCCCCGTCTCGGGGTGGACGCGCACCAGCGGGTGCACGGAGGCGACCTGGTGGTCCAGCAGATGACGTGCGTAGGAATCGTCGCCGGGCCGCGGCTGGTAACCGACGCCCAGCCGGTGCTCGGCCCGCAGTCCGGCCACGAACTCCCGTACGGGGCCGGAGAGTCCGGCGTACGCGGCGGCCAGGTTCGACCAGGTCGTGTCGCCCCCGTAGGGCGGTACTGTCTCGGCGCGCAGGATCGTCGCCGCCGGCGGGTCGATGCGGGCGCCGTGGTCGCAGTGCCAGCCGCGCAGCAGCGTGTGCCGCCGCCGTTGCAGCCACTCCTCGTGCCCCATCCCGAACTTCCCGCCCAGCTCCAGCCGGTCGGCGGTCGTCTCCACCTCGGGAAAGTCCGGCGGCGAGGCGCTCCCGCGCCTGCCCAGCACCACGGGCTCGCCGAACCGCCGAGCGAACGCGACGTGCCCCGCATGGTCCAGCCGCTGCCCCCGGAAGAACACCACCTTCCAGCGCAGCACCGCCGCCCGGATCCCGGCGACCACGGCCTCGTCGAGATCGCCGGCCAGATCGACGCCGCTGATCTCGGCACCGATGTGCCCGGCGACCGGATTCACCTCGATCCCCGAAGCCTCGATCTCCGAGGCTCCGATACCCGAGGTTCCAGTCCCCGCAGCTCTGGTCCCTTCGGCTCTGGTCTCCGCGGCTTTGATCTCCGCGGCTTTGGCCTCCGCGGCCTCGATCCCCGGAGCCGCGGCCCTCGCGGCCCCTATCTTCGCGGCCTGACCCGCCATGTCCCGCCCTGATGTCATACGTGCTCCGATGGTCGTCCGTCGGCTCCCAGGAGGGTTCCCGGGAAGATCGTCTCAGCCTTTGCCACGCGTGACGACGGTGCCGTCCGGTTGAACGCCGCTCGCCCTATCCGTAAGGGTGGATGTACGACACAGTCGAGGAAAGGCCCCACGGTGATCAGCATCCCGACGCACACGCTCAACGACGGCACCACGCTCCCCGCCGTCGGCCTCGGCACCTGGCCGATGAGCGACGCCGAGGCGGAACGTGCCGTCTCCGAGGCCCTCGGCCTGGGCTACCGCCTGGTCGACACGGCCACCAACTACCGCAACGAGTCCGGAGTGGGCCTCGGTGTCTCCCGCAGCGGGGTCCCCCGCGAGGAGGTGGTGGTGACGACGAAGCTGCCGGGCCGCCACCACGGCTACGAGGAGACGCTCACGTCCTTCGAGGAGTCCCGGCGTCGCCTCGGCCTGGAATACGTGGACCTGCATCTGATCCACTGGCCGCTGCCCCGCGTCGACAAGTACGTCGACTCCTGGCGCGCCATGATCAAGCTCCGCGAGGACGGACTGGTCCGCTCGATCGGCGTCTCCAACTTCACGGCCGAGTACATCGAGCGGCTGGAGAAGGAGACCGGGGTCCTGCCGTCCGTGAACCAGATCGAGCTGCACCCGTTCTTCCCGCAGGAGGAACTGCGCGCCTTCGGCACCGCCAAGGGCATCGTCACCGAGAGCTGGAGCCCGCTCGGCCGCGGTTCTAGCCTGCTAGAGGACCCGGTGGTCATCACGATCGCCGAGGCCTTCGGTGTGACGCCCGGCCAGGTGATCCTGCGCTGGCACACGCAGTTGGGGGCGGTGCCGATCCCGAAGTCGTCCAACCCCGAGCGGCAGCGTGAGAACCTCGACATCTTCGGGTTCACCCTGGGCGAGGCCCAGATGCGCGCGATCGCCGACCGCGCGCACCGGCGTATCGGCGGGGATCCGGAGGTGCACGAGGAGTTCTGAACCGCGGGGGGCACCCACGATTTCGCGCCGGTTTCGATCATTCGGATCCCAACCACCCTTCCGGGCCCCTATGTTCACGGCGGAACCCGATCTTCGTCCCTCGTCCTGGAAGGTCTCCGCATGCGCAACGCGCTCCGTACCGCCGTCGTCGGGGCAGTCGTCTCCGGCACCGTCCTGACCGGCGGCTCCGCCGGCGCCACCCCTCCGGGCCCGGGGGTGACCGCCCGGCTGATCAGCCAGACCACCGTCGGGGACACCGACTACGTCCTGCGGGAGATCACCGTTCCGCCGGGCCAGAGCACCGGCTGGCACTACCACGACGGCCCGGTCTACGGCTTCGTGCAGAAGGGGACGCTCACGCACTATCACTCGGACTGCGCCCAGGACGGCGTGTATCGGAAGGGCAGCACCGTGCGTGAGGCGGGCGGCCCGAGCGATGTGCACATCGGCCGCAACGAAGGTTCCGCGCCGCTGGTGCTGGACGTGCTCTACGTCCTGCCGCACGGCGCGCCGTTCTCGGAGGACGTGCCGAACCCGGGCTGCTCGTTCGAATGATCAGTCGGGCAGCGGCTGTTCGGCCCAGATCGTCTTGCCGCTGCCGGTCTGCCGGCTGCCCCAGCGCTGGGTGAGCTGGGCGACCAGCAGCAGTCCGCGACCGCCCTCGTCGAAGGCGTGGGCCCGGCGCAGGTGCGGTGAGGTGGAACTGGCGTCGGAGACCTCGCAGATGAGGGTGCGGTCGCGGATCAGGCGGAGTTGGACGGGCGGTGCGCCGTACCGGATCGCGTTGGTGACCAGTTCGCTGACGACGAGTTCGGTGACGAAGGCCGCGTCGTCAAGGCCCCAGGCCGTCAGCTGTTCGGTGGCTGCCTGCCGGGCGGCGGCGACGTGGACGGGGTCCGGCTCGATGTCCCAGGTGGCGATCCGGTCCGCGCCGAGCGCGCGGGTGCGGGCGACCAGGAGGGCAACGTCGTCGCCGGGTTCCTCCGGCAGGACGGCCTTCAGGACCGTGTCGCAGAGGGTGTCGAGGGTGTCGGTGCGGGCGCCGAGGGCGCGGCACAGTTCAGCGGTGGCGTGGTCGACGTCGCGGTCGCGGTCCTCGATCAGGCCGTCCGTGTAGAGGGCGACGACGGACCCCTCGGGCAGCTCCAACTCGACCGCCTCGAAGGGCAGACCGCCGACGCCGAGCGGCGGCCCGGCGGTCATCTCCACAAGCCGCGCGGTGCCGTCCGGCAGCAGGACCGCGGGCGGTGGATGGCCGGCGGCGGCGAGGGTGAGGCAACGCGATACGGGGTCGTAGACGGCGTAGAGGCAGGTGGCGCCGAGTTCGGCGACCTCCTCGCCCCCGTCGTCCGAGCCCAGATGGGTGACCAGGTCGTCGAGGTGGGTCAGCAGCTCGTCCGGTGGCAGGTCCACGTCGGCGAGGGTGCGCACGGCTGTACACAGGCGGCCCATGGTGGCCGAGGAGGCGATACCGTGGCCGACCACGTCGCCGACGACCAGCGCGACCCGGCTGCCGGACAGCGGGATCACGTCGAACCAGTCGCCGCCGATGCCCGCCAGTGATCCGGAGGGCAGATAGCGGTGGGCCACCTCGACGGCCGCCTGTCCGGGCAGGCCTCTGGGCAGCAGGCTGTGCTGGAGGGCCAGCGCGATGGTGCGTTCGCGGGCGAAACGGCGGGCGTTGTCGACGCAGACGGCGGCCCGGCTGGCGAGTTCCTCGGCCAGGACGCCGTCGTCGGCGACGTAGTCGTCGGGGTGGCCGATGCGTACGCCGACGGCGACGCCCAGCGTGGTGCCACGGGCGCGCAGCGGCACCGCGAGCATCGAGTGGACGCCCTTGCGGTAGGTCCGCCCGCCGGGTGCGCGCGCGTTGCGTTCGGCGACCCAGCGCACGAACTCCGGCTCGCCCGCCTGGCTGATCACCGCCCGGCCCTCCCGCAACGCCCGTGCGGGCGGCGAGGAGGCGGGGTAGACGTCCTTCTCGCCCAGGTGGAGGGCCGCCTCGGGGGTGCCCTCCGTGCCGGAGCCGTGGGCGACCCGGCGCAGTACGACCTCGCCGTCCGGTACCTCGGGGAGTTCGTCCGCGCCGAGGACCCAGTCGAGCAGGTCCACGCTGGCGAAGTCGGCGTACCGGGGCACCAGGAGTTCCACCAGTTCCTCGGCGGTGCGCACCACGTCCAGGGTGGTGCCGATGGAGGCCGCCGCCTCGTTCAGCAGGGCAAGCCGCTCTCGGGCCCGGTGTTGTTCGCTGTTGTCGAAGGCGGCGAGGGCGACCGCCGTCAGCTCTCCTGACGGGTCCCGTACGGGCCACATCTCGACGTTCCAGGAGTGCTCGCGGTTCCCGGACGGCCCGCCGGTGTAGCTCTCGTAGTGGACCGGTCTGCCGGTCTCGGTCACCTCGCGCAGATGGCTGAGGAATCCCTGGCTGTGCTCGGTGTCCTCGACGATCGCCGGGAAGGACCGGCCGACCAGGTCCTCTTCCGGTACGCCCATGACCTGGCGGGCGGCGGCGTTGATCCGCAGATAGCGCTGGCGGGTGTCGAAGACGGACATCGACATGGACGCCTGCTCGAAGGCCCGGCCGGTGAGTGCCGACGCGTCCGTCGGCTCGGCCGTGATCACGTGGCCGGCCGGCGCGCCGCCCTCGCCGAGCACGGGGCACGCCCTCAGCGCGACCCGGACCGGGGAACCGTCCCGATGCAGCAGCACGACCGTCCCGCTCAGTGCCGTCACGGCCTCGGGCGGGGGTTCCTCGGCGAGCAGATCCCGCGCGGGCCGCCCCACGGCTTCCTCGGCGGGGTGGCCCGTCAACAGCCGGGCACCCTCGCTCCACCCCGTCACGATGCCTCGGGCATCGACGATCGCCGCAGCCGCGGACGCGTGCTCCATATCCTTCAGGATGGTTGCTTTGTCCCCCCGGTACAACCGAAACGGAGGACCGGCGAGGCCCTCCGTTTCGGCGGTGTCACGCCTTGTGGTCGCGCAGGGCGGCAAGCGCCCGGTCCGCGTGGGTGTTCATCCGCAGTTCGCTGCGCACGATCTCCAGGACGGTACGGTCCTGGGCGATCACGAAAGTGGCCCGCTTGGTCGGCGCCATGGTGAAGCCCCGCTTCACGCCGAACAGCTCCCGGATCGTCCCGTCGACGTCGGACAGCAGCGGCATGCCGAGGGTGTGGCGGCCGGCGAACTCCTGCTGGCGTTCGACCGAGTCGCCGCTGATCCCCACGGGCCGGGCGCCGACGGCCGCGAACTCGGCTGCCAGATCACGGAAGTGGCAGGCCTCCGCGGTGCAGCCCGCGGAGAGAGCGGCGGGGTAGAAGAAGAGCACGACAGGTCCGTCGGCGAGCAGCTCGGACAGGGTCCGGGGCGTGCCCGTCTCGTCCGGCACCTCGAAGTCGTCGACCTTGTCACCGACGTTCAGGCGATCACTCATCCCCGGTCCTCCGCACTCTTCGCCACACTGCGAGCCCATAGTACGAGGGGCACTTGGAGCGGCAGCCGGCCGATCGCCGCCGCCTTGAGCGGGGTGGGGCGGTGCCGCCAGTCCACGGCCATCTTCACGTTCGCGGGGAACACACCGACGAAGAAGGCGGCCGTGGCGAGCGCCGTGACCCTGCGGGTGCGCGGCGCCACCAGGCCGGCGGCGAGGGCGAGTTCGAGCGCGCCACTGGCGTACGTCCAGGTCCTTGGCCTGCCCGGCAGAGACTTCGGAATGGTCGTGTCGTAGGGGCGTGGCGCGGCGAAGTGGGTGACGCCTGCGGCGGCCATCAGGCCGGCGAGCAGCAGGGGCGAGCGTTGGGACCGGGGCACGGTTCCTCCTCTGGAGTCCTGCCGCGCGATGTTACCGGAGGGTACGACGAGGGGTGTCGGCGGTGTCTAGGTGCGGCGGTTGTGGGTGCCGGGGGTGTAGCCGAAGGAGCGGTGGAAGACGTCGATGAAGGCGCTGGTGGAGGACCAGCCGCAGCGGTGGGCGACGGTGGTGACGGCGGTGTCGTCGGCCAGCATGCGCAGGGCGTGGTAGAGCCGGGACTGGGTGCGCCACTGCGGGAAGGTCATGCCGAACTCGCGGCGGAACAGACGGCTGAGAGTGCGCTCGCCGGCTCCGGTCGCGGCGCCGAGCGCGGCGAGGGTGCGCGGGTCGCCCGGGTTCGCGTGGACGATCTCGCACACGGCGGCCAGCCGCGGATCGCTCGGCGCGGGCAGGCGCATCGGCTGCTGCGGTGAGGCACGGAGCTGGTCGCGCAGGACGGCGAGCAGACGGTGACGTTCCGGGGTGTCGGCGTCGGGGTCGCTCGTGTAGGCGAGGATCAGCTCGCGCAGCAGCGGGCTGACGGCGAGCACGGTCGGGGCGTCGAGGCCGAGCGGGTTGTCGTCGGCGGGCAGTCCGACCAGGTGCAGGTCGAGGTGCCCGTGGGCACGGTGGGCGTGCACGGTGCCCGCCGGGACCCAGAGGGCGCGGGTCCCCGGGGCGAACCAGGTTCCGGCGTCGGTGGTGAGGGCCAGGACACCCGAACCGGCGTAGACGATCTGGTGCTCGTCGTGCCGGTGGGCGTCGATGATCTCGCCGGCGACCAGGCTCCGGGCATGCGTGGGTGCCTTCGACATGTGGCGCACGGGGAGCGGGAGGTCCTGACGGGCGTCCTGATGTGGGTCCTGGCGGGGGTTCGACACAATCAGGCAGATTATCGGAAGCGAGCCACACCGCGACGTCGAGACGATCGTGGGGTGTCCACAAACCGAAACCGCCCCCTCACCCTCCTGTCCCTCGGTCACGCCTGCGTCGACGTCTACCAGGGGGCCGTCGCCGCGCTCGTGCCGTTCTTCGTGTCGGAGCGCGCCTACACATACGCCGCCGCCTCGGGGATCGTCCTGGCCGCCTCCCTCCTGTCGTCGGTGGTGCAGCCGCTGTTCGGCGCTCTCACCGACCGCTGGCCCATGCCGTGGCTGCTGCCGCTCAGCGCCCTGACCGGCGGCACCGGCGTCGCCCTGTGCGGGGTCGGCGGCTCCTACACGCTCACCCTGGCGGCGGTCGCCGTGTCCGGGATCGGCGTCGCCGCCTATCACCCGGAGGCGGCACGGGCGGCACGCGCGGCCTCCGGGAGCGGCAACACGGGGATGGGCTGGTTCTCGCTGGGCGGCAATGTCGGCTTCGCTGCCGCGCCGCTGCTCGTGGCGGCCGTCGTGGCCACCGGGGGCCTGCGCGCCTCTCCCCTGCTGGTCGTCCCGGCGCTCGTGGGAGCGGCCCTGTGCGCGGCGGCGGTGCGCTCGTCACGGAACGGCGTGGGAACCGCCCGTACGACGAAGGCCTCCGGCACCGACGACTGGCCGTCGTTCCTGCGGCTGACGGGCGCGATCGTCTGCCGCTCGATCGTCTTCGTCGGCCTGAGCGCGTTCATCTCGCTCTACGTCCGTCAGCGGACCGGCGGTGGCGAGGTGGCCGGCACGGCGGCACTGTTCGTCCTGTACGGGGGCGGTGCGCTGGGGACGGTGGCCGGGGGCAGGCTGGCCGACCGGTACGGGCGGGTCGCGGTGGTGCGGCGGTCGTACGTGGTGACCGTCCTCGCCGTCGCCGGCGTGGTCCTGGTGCCGGGCCCGGCGGTCTTCCTGTTCGTCGCGCTCGCCTCGGCGGGCCTGTACGTCCCCTTCTCCCTGCACGTCACGCTCGGCCAGGACTATCTGCCCCGGCGCGTGGGCACCGCGAGTGGAGTGACGCTGGGTCTCACCGTGAGCGTCGGGGGCCTCGCCACGCCGGGCATCGGGGCACTCGCCGACGCCACGTCCCTGCAGACGGCGCTGCTCCCCCTGATCGCGCTGCCCGCGCTGGGCCGGCTCCTGCTGGCCGGTCTGCGCGAGCCGGCTTCCCCGACGCCGGCGCCAGTCGCGCCGCGCCGGCCCGCGACGCAGGTGTGAGGGTCAGGCCTGGACGACGGCGGGCTGATCCGTGTCGTCGTCGACGGCGTGGGCGAGGAAGTCGTCGACCATGCGGTGGAAGAGGGTCGCCAACTGGCGCAGCTCCTCCGGCGACCAGTCGGACAGGGCCAGCTGCATACCGCGCGAACCGGCGTCCCGGACGCGGTCTATGGCCTGCCGGCCGGTCTCGGTGAGCTCGATGCGCTGGGCACGGCGGTCGACCGGGTCCGGGACCCGGGTGACGTAACCGGACTTCTGCAACTGCTGCACGGTGCGGGTGACGTGCGAGGCCTCCACCCCCAGCCGGTTGGCCAGCTCCCCGGGGCGCAGCGGCTCCGAGTCGGCGACCTGCCGCAGCAGCGCCACGGCGGCCCGGTCCAGCGGGACGCCGGCCAGGGCCATCAGGCGCTCGTGCTGCCGGGACCGGGTGCTCAGGTAAGTGATGCGGGTGAGCGCGCGCTCGATCTCGACCACTTCCTCCGACGCGGGTGTGTCGGGGACTTCGGGGAGCGGTGGTGTGGACATGCGATCCACTTTACCATCTTGTTGCGTAACTCAAGTAATCTGCTGCGCCCACCGCTCCCCCTCGACTCAGCCCTCTCCCACCGCGGCCTCCACGCGCACTGCCTCTTCCCAGGCCGTCCCCGCCGCGATCGCCTGCCGCCACTGCCGGATGACCTTGGGCGGCATACCGACCGAGAGCGCGCCGGCCACCCGGTCGCCGGTGCGGTACGCGGCGACGAACCGGCGCTCGGCCAAGTCGCCCTCCACGACGGCGACTTCGTCGTGGCCGCGCAGATAGCCGTACGCCTGGATCTTCATGTCGTACTGGTCGGACCAGAAGTACGGCACCGGGGCGAAGGGCTTGCGGGCGTCCGGGCGGAACAGGTTGCGGGCGGCGGCCATGCCCTGTTCGGCGGCGTTGGTGCGGTGCTCGATCCGCATCGAGGTGCCGAACAGGGGGTTGTACCAGCGGGCGACGTCCCCGGCCGCGTACACGTTCCGGGCCGCCTCGCAGTACTCGTCGCAGACGACACCGTCGCCCAGCGGCAGGCCGCTGCCCTCCAGCCACTCGGTGTTGGGCCGGGAGCCGACCGCGACGAGGACCTCGTCGGCCTCGACGACCTCGCCGTCCGCGAGCCGCACCCCGTCCTCGGTCACCTCGCTGACGCCCACCCCGCAGCGCAGGTCAATGCCCCGGTCGACATGGGCGCGGGTGAGCAACTCACCGACCCGCGTGCCGACGGCGTGGGCCAGCGGCACCGGGGCGGGTTCGAGGAGGGTCACGTGGGCGCCGAGCCGCCAGGCCACGGCGGCGGCCTCCGCGCCGAGGAAGCCGGCGCCGACGATCACCAGGCGCAGTCCGGGAGCGAGTTGGTCGCGCAGCGTCAGGGCGTCGCCCAGGGTGCGCAGCACGTGCGCGCCCTCGCCCGGAAGCTTGCGCGGCCGCACCCCGGTGGCCACGATCAGTCCGTCGTACGGCACTTGGGAACCGTCCGCCAACCGCACGGTGCGGTCGGCGAGTTCGAGGCCGGTCGCCGCCACGCCGAGGCGCAGGTCGAGGTCGAGCGCGGCCAAATCAGCAGCGGGCCGCAGGGTGAGCCGCTCGGGCTCCCACTCGGCGGACAGCAACTGCTTGGAGAGCGGCGGGCGGTCGTACGGGGCGAGCGGCTCGTCACCCACGAGGGTGAGCGTGCCGTCGTAGCCCTCGCGACGCAGTGTCTCGGCCGCCGCGAGTCCGGCGGCCGAGGCACCGACGACGACGATCCGGTTCAGGGTCACCGCTCCACCAGACGGATCGCCGCGGCCGGGCAGACCGCCACGGCTTCCCGGACGTCGTCGAGGAGTTCGGGCGCGGGCGTCTCCTCAAGGAGGATCGCGATCCCGTCGTCGTCCTGGTCGAACACGTCCATCGCGGCGACCACACACTGGCCCGAGGCGACGCATTTGTCGGCTTCCAGTTCCACCTTCATGGATTCCCCTTCATCACACGTGGTTCTTGTCGGTCTGCGGGACGGGCAACCGTCACCAGGCGACGGGCAGTTCGTGGACGCCGTAGATGAACGCGTCCTCCTTGAACCTGACGTCCTCCAGGGATCCGGCCGGTTTCAGCGTCGGGATGCGCCGGTAGAGGGTGCCGTAGACGACCTGGAGTTCCATCCGGGCCAGCGGCTGGCCCAGGCACTGGTGGTTGCCGAAGCCGAAGGCGACGTGGCGGCGCGCGTCGCGGGTGATGTCGAGCCGGTCGGGGTCTGGGAACACGTCGGGGTCCCGGTTGCCGATCTCGTTGACCATGATGACGCCCTCGCCGGCCTTGATGACCTGGCCTGCGATCTCGATGTCCTCGGTGACCGCGCGGCGCCGGCCCAGGTGGGTGATGTGCAGGTAGCGCAGCAGTTCCTCGACGGCCGAGGCGACGAGTTTCGCGTCGTCGGTCTCGCGCAGCAGGGCGAGTTGATCGGGGTTCTGCAGGAGGGCGAGGGTGCCCAGGGCGATCATGTTGGCGGTGGTCTCGTGGCCCGCGATCAGCAGGAGCAGCGCCATCTCCGTGGCCTGCTGGTGGTCGATCTCGCCGGCCTCGATCCGCCCGGCGATGCTCGACAGCAGGTCGTCCTTCGGCTCGGCGAGCCGCTGGCCGATGACACCGGCGAGGTACATGGCCACCTCGCGGCTCGCCCGTCCCCGCTGTTCGGGGGTGGCGTCGCGGTGGACCATGGTCTTGGTGTTGTCCTGGAAGAAGGCGTGGTCGTCGTAGGGCACGCCGAGCAGTTCGCAGATCACCAGCGAGGGGATCGGCAGGGCGAACGCCTCGACCAGGTCGACCGGTTGGGGGCCGGCCAGCATGTCGTCGATGAGGTCGTCCACGATCCGCTGCACGGCGGGCCGCAGCGCCTCCACACGCTTGATGGCGAACGGCGCCGTCACCATCCGGCGCAGCCGGGCGTGTTCGGGGTCGTCCATCATGATGAAGCTGAGCTTGCCCTCCCCGCCTTCGGGCGAGGCCTTGGTGGGGTAGCCGGGTTTGTCGGTGTCCGCGCTGACCCGGGAGTCGCCCAGAATCGCCCGCTGTTCGGCGTACCGGGTCACGAGCCACGGCTCGCTGCCGTCCCACAGCCGCACCTTCGTGAGCGGCGTCTCCTCCTGCAGGTCCTTGAGACCGGGCGGCGGGTCGAAGGGGCAACGGCCCGAGCGGGGCATCGGGAACTCAGGGACGGCGTCCGGCACTTCGGGCACGGGTCCGGCCAAGGTGTCGGCCATGGTTCTCCTCGGTGGTGGGGGCTCCGATCGGGGCGGAGCGCCGGGGTGAAGCAGTCGAGGCCTCGATAAGCACATGCAAACAGAGCGGGCTGACGGCTTCCGGTCAGTTACCTGACAGAAAGCTGACGTGACCTGGATCACATGGCCAGTTGGGGCGTCGGGAACCGGCGAGCGGTGCATACATGGGCACGTCAACTCGCTTGCGTGATACGGGAGTTGAAAGAGGAAGGACGAGCGGACGTGAACACCTCGCACGCCGGCGCGCGACAACGGCACCACCCGTCACGGACGCCGCCATGGCGGCGTCCGGCAGTCATCCGCCGTTTGCTATCCGGGGACTCAGGCCTCCGCGTCGGGCTTCCCGAGCCAGTAGCCGAAGCCCCTGCGGGTGCGGATCAGCGTCGGGCCGTCCCGGTCCACCTTGCGACGCAGCCGGGAGACGAGCTGCTCGATCGCGTTGTCGCCGCGGAAGTCACCCCAGACGTACCGGCCGATCTGCTCCTTGGACAGCACACGGTGCGCGTTGACCAGGAGATGGCGCAGCAGCCGGTACTCGGCGGGCGTGAGGTCGAGTTCCCGCGCGCCCCGTCGCGCCTGACATCGGGCGTCGTCCAGGGCCAGGTCGCCGTAGGTGAGGGAGTTCCCCCGGTGCGCACCGGGGGCGGTACCGCTCAGGAGCATCTGGATCCGGGCCAGGACTTCGGCCACCCGGAAGGGCTTGGTGACGTAGTCCTTCGCGCCGAGGCCCAGCTCGGGCAGGAGGAGTTCCAGGGAGTCGTAGGCGGTCAGGATGAGGACCGGCGGGCGGTGACTGACGGGCGGGCGACGCACCCGGGCGAGGCTCGGCACGTCCGGGAGGGTGGCGTCGAGGACCACGAGGTCGTAGCGGCGCTCGGTGGCCCGGGCCATGGCCTCGGTCCCGGTGCCGACCAGACTGATCCGGTATCCCGCCAACTCCAGTGTGGTCGAGAGGAGTTCGGCGAGTGTCGGTTCGCCGGCGACGATCAGGACATGCTGCCCGGATCCGCGGGCGAGGGCCGGTTTCTCGCTGGTTGCACCGTGGGGCGACGAGGGAGGCATGGGACTCACCCTACCCTTCTCCTTGCCTAACTCAAGTAAATCCCATCCATTGCTTGACTCAAGTAATCTATCTGTGCTTGCCTGGCGCAATCAACCCATTCCGCCGACACGGGACCGAGGTCCCGTGTCGGACAGGGGCCGTCTGAGCGGAGGCGGCCCCGCGCGCCGAGCCCCGCCCCGAATGCGGTGCTTGGCGCGGTCCAGAGCCCGGCGCCGGTCTCCCCGGCCGGCGCCGGGCCCACGGACGCAGCACCTCCCCGCTCACTGCTCGGTTGTCCCAGCCGCCCACTTCCCCGGCCGAGCCACGGTCCGGCGCCCGCCCCACGCGGTCGCGCCGCGCCTTCACGGGACCATCCGAGACGCACGACAGGACACGCCGATGAAGACCTCCGTACGAGCCGGGCTGGCCGGGGTGCTCGCCTTCGGGACGCTGGCCGCCGTGGTCGGCCTCGCCCACCGCGACGACGGTGATCCGTCCCCGCCGAAGGGCCCGTACGTCGCGCTGGGCGACTCCTACACCGCCGGCCCGAAGATCCCGGACCAGCACGGTGCGCCCGCAGGCTGCGACCGCTCCGACCGCAACTACCCGACGCTGGTGGCCCGCCGACTTGGCCTCCCCACAGCTCAGTTCAAGGACGTCAGCTGCACCGGCGCGACCCTCTCCGACCTCACGGCGGCGCAGACCACCGACGACGGCACCAACCGGGCCCAGCTCTCCGCCCTGTCCGCCCGAACGAGGCTGGTCACCCTCGGCATCGGCGGGAACGACATCGGATTCGCCTCGACGATCGAGCAGTGCGTGACGCGGGGCGTCCTCTACTTCGCCATGGGCGGCGGCGAGTTCGCGGGCGGGGACGCCCCTTGCCGCAGCCGCTACGCCTCCGGCGACACCGACAAGGTACGGAAGAAGATCGACGCGGCCGGCCGCCAACTGTCGCGCACGCTGGGCGAGATCGAGCGCCGGGCCCCCAAGGCCCGCGTCTACGTCGTCGGATACCCGGCGATCCTGCCGGCCAAGACCGCCGGCTGCGGCCGCGAGATGGGCCTGGCGCCCGGCGACGTGACCTACCTGCACGAGAAGGAACAGCAGCTCAACACGATGCTCCGCGAGCGGGCCGAGGCGACGGGCGCGCACTACGTGGACACGTACACCCCGTCCGTCGGGCGTGACGCCTGCTCGGCGCGGGACGCCCGCTGGATCGAGCCGCTGGTCCCGCAGTCCTCCGCCGCGCCGGTCCATCCCAACGAGCGGGGTGAGCGGGGCATGGCGGACGCGGTGCTGAAGGCGGTCGGCGCTTCGGGATGAGCTCGGGCGCCCCCGGCGAGCGGGAACACGATGCCGACGGACACATCGGCGTCGTACTCCCGCTGCTGATTCTCCGGACGTCAGCGTCCCGGCCCCACCGGCGCCGTCCACATGCCGACGAGGGCGTCGACCAGGCCCGTGGCCGCGTCGTGCCAGTTGGCACGGGGGGTGGGGGTGTGTTCGGCGACCGCTCGTTCGCGTTCGGCGGGGATGTGCATGATCAGGTGGCGGGCCATCTCGCCGCGCTCGGCCCGTACTTCGGGGGGCAGGTCCGGCAGGCAGGAGCTCAGGCCGTCGATGATCTGCCGCAGGGACGGGGAGGAGAGGGACTCCTCCACCATGATCAGGTGGAGCGCCGGGTCGGTCATGATCTGGGCGCAGAACCGCGCGTACCAGGTGGTGCCGCCCAGGTCCGCGAGGTGTTCGGGGATGGGACGGACCAGGCAGTCGGCCCAGTCCCGTACGTCCGGACTGTCGCCGATGCCGGCCAGCAGCCGGGACCGGATCTCCTCGATCCGCGCCGCGTGCTTGCGGACGATGGCGCGGACCAGGTCCTCCTTGGTACCGAAGTGGTAGCCCACGGCGGTGTTGTTGCCCTGCCCCGCGGCCTCGCTGACCTGGCGGTTGGACACCGCGTTCACACCGCGCTCGGCGAACAGCCGCTCGGCGGCGGTCAGGATCAGCTCCCGGGTCGCGTTGACCTGCTCCGCCCGTACCGTCCTGCCGGCCATGCTCAGCTCACCACCGCACCGGGACTTCGCTCAGCCCGCCGACGGCCAGTCCCTCGAGCCGTCGCAGGTCCGCCGCCGGCGCGGCGAGTTCCAGCGACGGAAGCCTACGCAACAGCACGTCGAGGACCGTACGCAGTTCCGTGCGGGCCAGCGACTGGCCCAGACAGGAGCGGGATCCGGCGCCGAAGGCCAGATGCGGGTTGGGGCTGCGATCGAGGGTCAGCTCGGCGGGCGTGTCGAAGGCGGTCTCGTCGCGGTTGGCGGCGGCCATGCTGCACAGCGCGGTCGTGCCGGGCGGCAGGACGGTGCCGGCGACCACGGTCTCCGCGTCGAGGTACCGGGGCAGTCCGATGCCCGGATCGGCGTCGAACCGGAGCACCTCCTCGACCGCGAGCGGCACCAGGGACGGGTCGGCGAGCAGCCGCTCCCAGCGTCGCCGGTCGTCGAGGAGCAGGGCGATCATCTTGCCGATCATGTTCGCGGTGGTCTCGTGGCCGGCGAGGAGCAGCGCCTGGCCGGTGAAGACCAACTCCCGCTCGGACAGGCGGCGGCCCGCGGAGTCCCGCGCGACGACGAGCGCCCCGAGCAGGTCGGGGCCGGGGGCGGCCCGCTTGGCCCAGACGTGCGCGGCCATGTAGTCGACGAAGGCGTCCTGCGCCCGATCGACCTCCTCCTGGGTGTACCGGGTCAGGTTGAGCAGTGCGTCGGACCAGCGGGCGAAGCGGTCGCGGTCGGCGTCGGGGATGCCGAGGAGGTCGCAGATCACCCACACCGGGAGCGGGAAGGCTAGGTGGGCCCCGAGGCCGGCGGGGTGTCCGTGCGCGACCATGTCGTCGACGAGCTTCTCGGCCATCGCCTCGATCCCCGGGCGCAGCGCCGCCATGCGCTCGTCGGTGAACCACGCGCCCACCATGCGCCGCCATCGCAGGTGCGCGTCGCCCTGGTCCGGGAGGGCCCTGGCCATGTCGCTGTTGAACACCCCGCCCGTCTCGTCGTCGGCGATGCGGGCCGCGTCGTCCGCGTCCAGCACCCGCCTCAAGCGGTCGTCGGAGAGCAGCCGGCGGACGTCCTCGTAGCGGGTCAGCAGGGTCGCGGGATCCCCGCTGGGCAGGGTCACGTGGGCGACGGGACACCCCTCGCGCAGCGCGGCCCACTCGGCGGGCGGCTCCAACGCCGTACTGCCACGCATCGGATACCTCAGGGCCGGTCGGTCCTCGGCTCGGTACATACGCCCTCCCTCGATCCGGCGGTCGCTGCACGCTCAGGCAAACGGAGCCGCTAGGGTAAGTCAAGCGCCTGACTTAAACTTTGGCTTCGCCCAGGCCCCGCACGATCCCCTTCGCCCCCTGCGCCGCCCCCCGTCACCACCCCTTCGGAGGCACTCCCATGTCCGACGCCCTCGCCAGAACCGCCGACCCGGAGGGTTCGGTCGCGCCGCGGTCGAACTCCGTGGTGGCGGTGCTGGCCTTCGCCGGGATCGTCGTCTCGCTGATGCAGACCCTGGTCATCCCGATCGTCCCGGAGCTGCCCAAACTGCTGGACGCGCCCGCGTCGGACACCGCCTGGGCCGTGACCGCCACGCTGCTGGCCGCGGCCGTGGCGACGCCGGTGGTGGGCCGGCTCGGCGACATGTTCGGCAAGCGCCGCATGCTGCTGGTCAGCGTCGTCGTACTGATCGTCGGCTCGATCATCTGCGCGCTCAGCGAGACGCTGGTGCCGATGATCATCGGACGTGCCGTCCAGGGCCTGGCAGCCGCCGTGGTGCCGCTGGGCATCAGCATCATGCGGGACGAGCTGCCGATCGAGCGGCTCGCCGGGGCGACGGCGCTGATGAGCGCCTCGCTCGGGGTGGGCGGCGCGCTCGGTCTGCCGACGGCCGCGCTCATCGCGGACCACTTCGACTGGCACGTGCTCTTCTGGAGCTCGGCCGGCATGGGCGTGGTGGCCCTGGTCCTGGTCGTGCTGTTCGTGCCGGAGTCGGCGGTGCGTTCGGGGGGCCGCTTCGACGTGGTCGGCGGTATCGGCATGGCGGTCGGGCTTGTGTCCCTGCTGCTGGTGATCTCCAAGGGTGCCGACTGGGGCTGGACCAGCGGCACCACGCTCGGCCTGTTCGTCGGCACGGTGGTCGTGCTGCTCGCGTGGGGCGTCTACGAACTGCGCACCCCCGCGCCGCTGGTGGACCTGCGCACCACAGCCAAGCGCCAGGTGCTGGTGACCAACCTCGCCTCGATAGCCATCGGCTTCTCGATGTTCGCGATGTCCCTGGTCCTGCCGCAGCTCCTCCAGCTCCCGGAGCAGACCGGCTACGGCCTGGGCAGGTCGCTGCTGACCGCCGGTCTGGTGATGGCCCCGTCCGGTCTGGTCATGATGGCCTTCGCCCCGGTCTCCGCGGCCGTCTCCAAGGCCAAGGGCCCCAAGGTGACGCTGATGATCGGCGCGCTGATCGTCGCCGCGGGCTACGGCGTCAACATCGTCCTCATGTCCGAGGTCTGGCACCTGGTGCTGGTGTCCTGCGTGATCGGCGCCGGCATCGGCTTCACCTACGGCTCCATGCCCGCCCTGATCATGGGCGCCGTGGACCCGTCGGAGACCGCCGCCGCCAACAGCCTCAACACCCTGATGCGCTCGATCGGTACGTCGGTCGCGAGCGCCATCGCAGGCGTCATCCTGTCCCAGATGACCATCAGCTTCGGCGGCGTCGCCCTGCCGTCCGAGACGGGCTTCAAGACGGTCATGGCCATCGGCGCGGGCGCGGCCCTGCTGGCCTTCGCCGTGGCCTCGTTCATCCCGCCCCGCCGCCCGGTCGTCCCGGCCTCGGTGGCGCCCACGGCCCCCGAATCGTCGGCCAGCACGTCTTCGGTGAGCTGACCTGCCCGCCCTTGATGGCCGCGGGCGTTGTCGGCCCGCGGCCATCAGACCGGCCTTCCACATGCGCACAGGAGGCTCGGACGCGCGACGAAGGCAACGCCGTTCAGGGGAAACCCGCCTGCCGCGCGCGTGCCGGCAGGCCCGCGCGTCGACAACTGAGCCGTGACCCTCCCCCTGATTCCGCCCATGCTCGCCACGCCCGGCACCCTGCCACCGGTCGCGCAGGACGCGCGCTGGGCCTACGAGACCAAGCAGGACGGCCAGCGGGTGGTGGCCTACCTCGAAGGCGACGGCGGTGTGCTGCTGCGGGCCCGGTCCGGGGAGGACATCACGGGCGCGTACCCGGAACTCCGGTCGCTGGGCACGGCGCTGGGCGCGACCCCCGCCGTCCTGGACGGTGAGGTACTGGCGCTGGACGAACAGGGCCGCGCGGACTTCCAGTTGCTGCAGCCCCGTATGGGACTCGCGCACACGCCGGGACGGGCGGCGCGCCGGGCGGCACAGGCGCCGGTGCATCTCGTGCTGTTCGACCTGATGCACCTCGCGGGCCGCTCCCTTCTCAAGGTCCCCTACGCGGAGCGCCGCGAGCAGTTGGCGGGGCTGGACCTCGCCGGCCCTCACTGGTCCACCCCCGCCGCACTCGTCGGACATGGCGAACAGGCCCTGCGCGCCACCCGCGAGCACGGTCTGGAAGGGCTGGTCTGCAAGCGGCTGGACTCGGCGTACGAGCCCGGGGTCCGCTCCCGTTCCTGGGTCAAGATCCGCAACCTGCGCACCGAGGACGTCGTCGTGGGCGGCTGGCTGCCGGGCAAGGGGCGGCTCGCGGGTCTGCCGGGCGCGGTCCTGGTCGGCCAGCGGACGTCGGGGCGACTGCGGTACGTCGGCGGTGTGGGCACCGGGTGGAACGAGGCCGAACGCACGCAGCTCGCCGAGCTGTTGAGGGCGGCCGGGACGGACGTCTGCCCTTTCGACCCGGTACCCGCGGTGCCGGGCGCGCACTGGGTCGTGCCCCGGCTGGTCGGCGAGGTCCGCTACAGCACCCGTACCCGGGCCGGGCTGCTGCGCCAGCCGTCCTGGCTAAGGCTGCGGCCCGACCTGGCGCCCGAGGAATCGGCGGCCGATATTCCGGACGACCCCACCTGACGCCGGGTCACCATTCCGTCATTCACCGCCACTCGCCAACAATTGGGCTGCGCTTCACCACTGGGACGCCTGTGACCTCTTGGCTGGGGCGGGAAAAGCCGGGATGCTGAACTCCCCTTCCCCCCACAGCCGTTGGGCTGCGCCCGCACACCCCCAGGAGGACGCAGTGTCGTCAGAGAAATTCAAGACGCACCGCAGCAGATGGCTCACCGGATTCGTCGGTGCCGCCGCGCTCGTGATCGCCTTCCCCGCCGTCGCCTTCGCCGCTCCCCCGCCGGCGCTGCCGGCGAACGCCGAGTCCGCCGAGTTCACGTACCAGCCGGCCTTCGACTACGACACGGACGGCTGCTACTCCACTGCCGCCATCGGCCCTGACGGCTCGATCAACGGGGGCCTCAACCCGACCGGTGCCCTCAACGGGAACTGCCGGGACGCCTCCGACCTCGACGACACCAACACTTACTCGCGCTACAAGTGCAACAACGGCTGGTGTGCGTACATGTACGGCCTGTACTTCGAGAAGGACCAGGCCCTCGCGGGCACCAGCATCGGCGGGCACCGGCACGACTGGGAGCACGTCGTGGTGTGGGTGCAGAACGGCGCCATCCAGTACGTGTCGACGTCCAACCACGGCTCGTTCACCGTGCACGCGGCCTCCACGGTCCGCTTCGAGGGCAGCCACGCGAAGATCGTCTACCACAAGGACGGCATCAGCACACACTGCTTCCGGCTGGCCAACTCCAACGACGAGCCGCCGGAGAACCACAAGGGCACCTGGCAGTACCCGCCGCTCGTCGGCTGGAACGGCTACCCGGCCGGTCTGCGCGACAAGCTGACCTCGTACGACTTCGGGAGCGCCAACTTCGGCCTGAAGGACGCGAGTTTCGCCTCGCACCTCTCGTCCGCGAAGCCGTCCGGTATCGCGTTCGACCCCAACGCCTGACCCGCCCGCTCACCACGACGGCCCGCCCGAGAAACCTCGGGCGGGCCGTCGTGCGTCACCGGGGCGCTGGCTGCGACTAGCTGCGACGCCCTGCCGGATCGTGGGCGATCGTGTCCCGGCCGGCGCCGGCGGACGGCCCGGTACCGGTCGAACCGCCGGTCGAACCGCCCGACGTGTCCACCGGGCGGTCCGCATGGCCGGGCCACCAGGCCGCGTGGCCGATCAGCGCGGTGAGGCTCGGCGTGAAGAACATCGCCATCACGAAGGCGGCGACCGCGATGCCGAAGGACACCGCGAAGCCCATCTCCGTGAGCAGCGCGTTGCCGGCCAGCATCATCGTGGCGAAGGTCGCCGCGAGGATGAAGCCCGCCGCGGCCACGGTCGGCCCGGCATGGCGCAGCGCCATGCCGGCCGCCTCGCGCGGATCGCGGCCCTCCCGGGCCTCCTCGCGGAGCCGCGCGATCATGAGGATGTTGTAGTCCGTGCCGATGGCGACCACGAAGAGATACATGATCACCGGGAGCATGAACATCAGGCCCGAGTGTCCCTGCGCGCCCTGGAAGATCCAGACGGTGGCACCCAGGGTGGCACCGAACCCGAGACCCACCGAGGCGATCAGGTAGAACGGCGCGACCACACTGCGCAGCAACAGCCCCAGGATCAGCATGATCAGCAGGGCGGCGACGGGGAAGACCGTCCGGTAGTCGTGGTTGACCGCCGTGTCGATGTCCTTGTAGATCGAGGACATACCGCCGACCAGGGCTTCCGTACCGTCGGGGGCGTCGGCGTGCGCGACGTCCCGCACCCGGCCGACAGCGTCGATCGCCTTGTCCGTCGACGCCTCGTACTTGAGCGTGACGGTGAAGTCGGCGGTCGTGCCGGCCTTGTTGACCTGGCTCATCTTGGCGCTCGCGACACCGTCGACGGCCCCGAGCTTGTCGGCGTACGCGTCGAAGGCGCCCTTGTCGAGCGGCCGGCCGTCGGTGCTGGACAGGTAGACGTCGGTGGGGGCGGCGGCGCCCGCCGAGTACGCCTTCTGCATCTCGTCCTGGACGACCATCGACTCCTTGGTCTTGGGCATGGAGCCCGAGGCCAGGTCGAAGGTGGCCTTGTAGCCGAGTGTGCCGAGCGACAGCGCGACGAGGATGAGGCCGGAGACCGCGGCGGTCAGGGCCGGGCGGCGCTGCACACCGCGCCCGAGGGCGGCGAACCGGGCGTTCTGCGGCTCCCGTTGCCAGGTCTTGGAGGGCCAGAAGACCTTCGGCCCGATCAGCGACACCACGGCCGGGATCAGGGTCAGGCCGGCGATCAGGGTGACGGTGACCGCGATGGCCAGCGCCGGACCCATCTGCTTGAGGAAGCCCAGTGTGGACAGGATCAGCGCGAGGAAGGCGATGATGACCGCGCCCGCGGCCGAGGCGATGGCCTCGCCGACCCGGGCGACCGCGTTGACCATGGCCTCCTTGGGTTCGTCACCGGCCCGCAGCCGTTCTCGATAACGGAACATCAGGAACAGGAAGTAGTCCGTGCCCACGCCGAACAGCACGACGATCAGGATCGACGAGATCGAGCTGTTGGCCTGCAGATCGAACAGCTTGGTGGCGTACGCGATCAGCCCGTTGGCGATCGCGGCCACCAGGCCGATCGTGAACAGGGGCAGGAAGGCGAGGATCGGCGCCCGGAAGATGATCAGCAGGGTCACCAGGATGATGACGAAGGTGCCGATGCCGATCAGCGCTTCACCGCGCTTGGACGAGTCCTGCTGATCCAGGGCCTGCGCGGCGGAACCGCCCAGTTTGACGTCGAGGTCCGTGCCCTTGGCCAGCTGTTTGACGTCGTCGCGCAGCACCTTGGCCGCGTCGGCCTGTTTGGGCTGGCCGGCGTTCTTGCTGTCCATCTGGACCAGGGTCATGGTGTACCTGCCGTCCTTCGACGGCTGGCCGGGGACCACCTTCTGCACCTGGTCGATCTTCTTCTTGCCCAGCTCCGTGGTGATCCGGGCGATGTCCTTCTTGTCGTCGGCGGTCAGCTTGGCGCCGTCGGTGCGCTGGAACAGCGCGATCGCGGACGGGGTGAAGGCGCTGGGGAACGCCTTCTCCTGGAGATCCGCCGCTTTGATGGACTCGTAACTCTTGGGCAGGAAACTGCTCTCGTCACTGTTCGAGGGGAGGCCGGGGGCGGTGGCGACAATCGCCACCGCCGCTATCAGCCACGCCACGATCGTCCAGACGGGATGACGGACGACAGCGGTGCCAATACTTCGGAACATGCGGGGGGTCCTCCTGGGAAGGAAGATCACCGCAGCCCGGGGAGCGGTCCCTGGCATCGGCGACCCCGACCGGCTCTCAGGGCACTCCTCCCGTCAGCCGGTCGACTGGTTTGTCTTGGTCCCACATCGTAGTGACCATGACCCACGGGGCGCGCGTCGGTTTCTCTGCGCCGTGGGGTGGGTGCGGCGCGAGCCCCCGGGAGCGGCCCGGGTCAGCGCAGGGCGAAGACCCCTGGCTCACCGGTCGTCGAGACGTGGTTGACGACGACATGACCGCCCGTCACCGGGATCAGTTCGGGACGGATCGAGACGGCCACGCTCTTGGTCTTCGCCGGCGCGATCCGTCCCCGTTCGGTCCCATCCCGGTCGAGGAGGATCACCAGCCCGCCGTCCCCGTTGTCGGCCAGGACTCCGATACGTCCGTCCGGCTCGCGGGCGAGGCTGTCCGTGGTCAGCGGGTCCGCCTTGTACTCCCACACCTTGCGCCCGCTCTTGAGGGAGTGGGCGACCACCACGTCGGGCACGAGTTCGTCCCGCTCGGCGAGCGTGATCACCAGATCGTCCATGACGAGGGGCCGGCCCTCCGATCCGCTGTCCGCCCATACGCCCGTCGGAGCGACGAGCTCTCCGGCGGGCCCGGACAGCGGTACGGTCACGGTCGCCGCCCCCCGGTCGTCGAAGCCGAGCAGGGCGCGGGTGCCGCGCTGGTCCTCCTCCGAGACGGCGAGCACCACCGGCGCCACGGACACCACGGAGGCGGTGACCTCCGACTCCACGGGCAGGGGATCGACCCACCGCTCCTTGCCGGTACGGGTGTCGAGCGCGACCAGCCGCGCGCCCGTACCGCACTGTTCGACCAGGAGCGTACGGGCCGTCGTCGCGCCCACCGCCTTGGCCTCGCAGCTCTTCCTCATGGCCCGCTGCCAGAGCTGTGCGCCCGACTCGGTGGAGCGGGCCCGCAGCGCGCCGTCCTCCGCGACGACGGCGGTGGAACCGGCGAGCGCGAGACCGCCGTCGCCGATGCCGTCGCCCGTGAGGGACCGCTGCCACAGCACCTCACCGTCCGAGGTGCGCACGGCGAGGAGGGTCGCGCACGGTTCGTCGTGCTTCCCGTACGCGATGAGGCCGACGCCCCGTGCGGCGCTCGGGCTCATCGTGCAGACGGCCTCGCGGGTCGGCGCGCGCAGCGTCCAACGCACGGCGCCGTCACGGGCCGCGTAGGCGGAGAGTCCGTCGATCCGTCCTTGCACCACGGCGTCCCCCAGCCCCCAGGCGCCGGGCTGCTCGTCGTACCGGCCGCCGGTGGCCGGCACCTGCCAGGCCACGGTCGGCTTGGCGGAGGGGGAGGGCTTGTTCCGGGGCGGGACCGGCTTCGCGGAGCTCTCGTCCGAGCCGCCGGGCCAGCAGGCCCAGAGCCCGCCGACCAGGCCTAGACATACGGCGATCGCGACAATGCCCCGGCCCCCGGGGGCCCGTCCGGGACGGAGGGCCTTCACCTTGTCCAGCCCTACACCTGGTCCCTCGGCTCTCGTCCCAGCCTTCGCCGCCGCCTCCACGGCATCCACCGGCCCGGCCTCCCCGTCCCCGCTGCCGACCGCGTCTCCAGCCGTTCCGCGCGCGTCACCGGACCGCGGAATCCGACCACGCACGATGAATCCCGCCAGGAACGCCACCACCAACCCGACACCCCACAGCAACGCCCACATCATCGCCCCGCCCCCCTGGCGCGTATGCCTCGCGCACTTCCCAGACGGAATGTATCTCCTGCCCGTCGGCCCGGTCACCAGGTCTCACGCTCACTCGGGCGGAGGGAACTGCGCCGTGAACACCCGTAGGGGCGCACCTGTGTCACAGAACATCAACAGCGCCAACCGGACAGCCGAATTCCCCTCTCTGGCAGGGCGAACCGGCAGCCCCGTCCGCTGCCGGCACCAACCGAGGAGACACCCGCCATGCCCGAGACCTCACCTTCCGTCATCCGGCGTCTTCGCGGCCGGGCCACGGGACTCGCCGTGGCCGGTACAGCCCTCGCCCTCGCCGCCCCGCTGCCGGCGACGGCCGGGACCGTCCAGGCCGGTGCCGCCGCGGCCGACCCGGTCTCCGTCCTGAAGTTCACCGTCAAGGAACGCAAGGACGCCCTCGCCTACTGGACGCCCGCCCGGATGAAGGCGGTCGGGAAGTCCGTAGACCTCGGTCCGACCGGGCCCAAGGCCAAGCCGTGGACGGGCACCGAGCTGAAGACCGTGGGCCGGCTCTTCTTCGTCAACGCGCGGGGCTACGACACCTGGTGCACGGCCACGGCGGTGACGAGCGCCAACCGCTCCGCCGTGATGACCGCGGCCCACTGCGTGCGCCTGGGCTCGTCTCCCGGCAACACCAACACCTCGATGGTGTTCGTCCCCGGCTACCACAAGGGCAAGAAGCCGTACGGCGTGTTCGCGGTCCGCAACGCCGCGACCCCGCGCACCTGGGAGAAGGACTCCACCGACGACCTGGCCACGCTGACCGTCGACTTGGACAAGAGCCGACGCAAGCTGACCGACGTCGTGGGCGGCCAGGCCATCGCCTTCAACCGCCCCGTCGGCGCCACGATCTCCGCCTTCGGCTACTCCGCCACCCACCCGCAGCTCGGCGAGGAACTCCTGCGCTGCGTCGGCAAACCGAAGAAGAAGCTCGGCCTGCAGGCCATCCCCTGTGACCTGACCGGCGGCTCCAGCGGCGGCCCGTGGCTGGCCGGCTTCAACGCCACCACCGGCAAGGGCACCCTCGTCTCGGTCAACAGCGGCCTGGACTCCCTGACACCGACCGAGATGCAGGGAGAGATCTTCGGGTCGCTGGCCAAGAAGGTGTACGACCGGGCCCAGAACAGCTGACGCCGGGGTCCCATCTCGACCGCCAGGGACTACTGCTCCCCCACAACCAAGGCGTCTCCGAGGGCAGTTCGGCCGTACAGGACGTAGTAGCCCTGGCGTCGGGAGTCGAGCAGGCCCGCCTCGCGCAGGGTGGTGAGGTGGGCCGACACCGTGGACGGGGCCAGGCCGTGCCGGTCGGCGAGTTCGGTGGTCGAGGCGGGCATGGTGAGGCCGGTGAGGACGGCGGCTCGCTGGTGGCCCAGCAGGCGGGCGAGGGCCTCGGGCGGGCGTGGCGGCGGGAGTTGGTGGAGGCGCCCCATCCCGAGGGCGGGGTAGACGACCGTCGGCTGCCAGGGGCGTGCGAAGCCGCTGACCACGTCCGGCCACACGAACACGCTCGGCATGAGCAACACGCCCCGCCCATCGGCCCGTTGGGCGTCCTCGTGATCACCGGTCATGCGCAGGGTGAGGGTGTGACCGGCCCACTCGATGCCGGAGTGCAGGCCGGCGAGCACCGCGTCGAGACCGCCGTCCGCCGCCTGACGTGAGCGGTGGGCGATGTCGGCCTCCAGGACGGCGCGGTGGCGCGGCCAGTCGGGGGCGAGCAGCACATGCCAGGCCAGTTCGGTGAGGTCGGCGAGGCTGCGCAGGGTGGCGGCCGGGTCGTCGAGCGCGGCGCGGCCCCGGGGCGACTCGGCGAGTCCCGGTGTGCAGGCGAGCGAACGGGCCATCTCGGCCCGGGCCAGATCGGGATCGGTGACCCGCATCCGCGCCAACTCCTCCTCGATGGAGGGGTACGGCTCCTCCGGAGGCGGGCCCAGACAGTCCGGGGTGTAGCCGCCGGCGGGCGGGATGAACAGCCACAGGGGCGCCAGGTCCAGGCCGGCCAGCGCACGGCGTACCCGGCGCAGCCAGGCGTGGTGGTAGCCGTGCCGGGCCGGGCGGCGCAGCAGGCGCAGCGCCTCGTGCGTCTGGCACAGCGGCGAGATCGCGAACCGGCAGCGCGTCAGGTCGTCGGTCCCCAGGTGCAGGGTCAGCGGCAAGGCTGCCTCCATGAGTGATTCGGCCCGAATCGAAACAGTAGAAGCCCGCCCCAGCTCGCAACACGCTTGCCCCCTGCTTCCCGGCACCTTTGCCGATTCACCGATACTCCGGAGGGCATCTGGATGGGCAGCGTACGTGCGGCCGCGTGGCGCAGGGGCGCCGTCGTCGCGGCGTTGATGCTGGCGGCGTTCACCTTCAACACCACCGAGAACATCCCCGTCGGCCTGCTGCCGCTCATGGCCGACGACCTCAAGGTGTCGCTCACGGCCGTGGGCGCGCTGGTCACCGGGTACGGGCTGACCGTGGCCGTGGTGTCGATGCCGATCGCCCACACCACCCGGTCCGTGCCGCGCCGGTACCTCATGACCGGGCTGCTCGGGCTGCTGGCGATCGCCAGTTGGGGCACGGCGCTGGGCTCGGTCTCGTACGGGATGCTGCTGGCGGCGCGGGTGGTGACGGCGCTGGCCCAGGCCGCGTTCTGGGCCGTCATGGGTCCGGTCGCGGTGGGGCTGTTCCCGCCCGAACGGCGCGGCCGGGTCATCGGGTTGCTGTCGGTCGGCGGGTCGCTGGCCACGGTGCTCGGCGTGCCGGCCGGCACCTGGCTGGGCGGACGGACCGGCTGGCAGATGCCGTTCGCGGTGCTCGGCACGCTCGCGCTCGTCTCGCTGGTCGCGGTCGTCGTCCTGCTGCCGACATCCCGTCCGCAGGAGAACCACGCGGCGTACGGCGCCGCCCCGGACCGGCGCCGGTTCCTCACCGTCCTCGCCACCACCGCCCTGTCGGTCACCGGCGCCTTCGCCGGGTTCACGTACATCGTGGCCTTCCTGGACGACGTCAGCGGGTTCGGCGAGGACGCGGTGAGCGCGGTGCTGTTCGCGTTCGGCGCGGCCGGTCTGGTCGGTGTCACGGTGACCGGGCCACTGCTCGACCGCTTCCCGCGGGCCACGCTCGCCGTGCCGGTGGCGACGCAGTCGGCAGCGCTGCTCGGCCTGTACGCGGGCGGGAGCAGCCAGGTGGCGACCGTGCTGCTGCTGATGGTGCTCGGGGCCTCGGTCGGGCCCGTGTTCATGGCGACGCAGAGTCAGGTGCTCCACACGGCACCGGGCCGCACGGAGACCGCGCTGGCGGCCAACTCGGCCGCTTTCAACGTGGGTGTGGCCGCAGGCGCCCTCTTCGGCGGCGCGTTGCTCCCACTCGTCGAGGTACGCGGAACGGTCCTGGTCGGAGGGCTGCTCACGGTGGGAGCGCTCGCGGTCCTGACCTGGCCCCGGTCCCGGATGGCGGCCCCGGTGGCGGAGCCGCAGACACAATAGACGGCGCCTGTCCGCCCCGGCGCCAGGAGAGTGAGAATCGTCCCGTCCCGTACGGACAACCCTCCGCGAAGGTCTATCGTGTCCGCATGTCCGTGCCCGAACTGATCCGTATCGTCTCCCGCGACTCGCCCATGGCGCTCGCCCAAGTGGAGCGCGTCCGCGCCGAGTTGACGGTCCTGCACCCCGGTGTGCGCACCGAGGTCGTGCCGGTGAAGACGACCGGTGACAAGTGGATGGGCGATCTCTCCCAGGTGGAGGGCAAGGGGGCGTTCACCAAGGAGGTCGACGCCGCGCTGCTGGCCGGCGAGGCCGATCTCGCGGTGCACTGCGTCAAGGACGTGCCCGCGGACCGACCGCTGCCGGCGGGGACGACGTTCGCGGCGTTCCTGAAGCGCGACGACATCCGGGACGCCCTGATCCACCCGGCCGGACTCACCCTCGACGAACTCCCGGCCGGCACCCGGATCGGCACCTCCTCGGTGCGCCGGGTCGCCCAACTCCTGGCCACCCACCCGCACTTGGAGTGCGTGCCGTTCCGCGGCAACGCCAACCGGCGGCTGGCGAAGCTGGCGGCCGGCGAGGCGGACGCGGCGATCCTCGCGATGGCCGGCCTGGAGCGCATCGGCCGCGAGGACGTGATCACCGAGGTGCTCTCGACCGAGACGATGATGCCGCCGATCGGCGCGGGCATCCTGGCTCTGCAGTGCCGCGAGGGCGACAGCGAACTCATCGACGCCGTCAGCGGATTGGGCGATCCGGACACGCACCGGGAGGCCACGGCGGAGCGGATGTTCCTGCACGTCCTCCAGGGGCACTGCAACAGCCCGATCGCCGGGTACGCGCGCGTGGACCACGGCGGCGAACTGTCCCTGCGCGCCTGCGTGTTCACCCCGGACGGCAAGACCCGCCTCAACGCCCACGAGTGGGCCGGCCGGCTCGACCCCGCGACCCTGGGCACGTCGGTGGCCGTGGCCCTGCTGCGTCAGGGCGCCCGCGAGATCATCGACGGCATCCCGCACTAGCCTGTCCCGGGCAATCACGCGGCGGGTGCCGAAGACAGGACCCGCCGCGCCTCACGTCCGTCACGAACTCCGCGTGGCGTTCCTGTCGTACACATCCTGGTGGCGTCGGATCTCGCCCTAACGTCTCCTCCCTGGCGGCATGGGAGCCGGAGTCGGCGCCCGTCGCGTACGCCTCGTCGAAGATCGCCCTGCATGCGCTCACCCGCCACACCGCCCACGCCTGGGGCAAGAAGAACATCCGGGCCAACGCCGTCGCCCCCGGATTCGTCCTCACGGAGAACGTCCGTACCGGCACGCCCTCCGAGGTTCGCGAGGCGTTCCTGGCGCGGACCGCGCTCCCCCGGCTCGGCGAGCCCGAGGACCTCGCCTCCATGCTCGCCTTCCTCCCGTCCGCCGAGCCCGCTTGGCTCACCGGCCAGACCATGCGCGGGTAACGGCCCCCGCGCGGTCGCCGACCGCCGGGCGAGCGCCCCGATTGTCGCCCCCGAGGTGCCGTGGAATTCTCGTCCTGGGAGCGGAATCCCTGCCCCGCGCGTCGCTTCACCAGCCAAGGACGAAGGCGATCACGATGTCCGATCTCACCCTGCCCACCGAAGCCAAGGCCGTCACCTTCGCCGCGTACGGCGAGCCCGACGAGCTGCGGGTCACCGACCTGGCCGTCCCGCAGCCCGGCCCCGGACAGGTCCTGCTGCGGGTCGGCGGCGCGGGCGTCAACGCGCTCGACTGGAAGCTTCGGCGCGGTTTCCTCCAGGGGGTGTTCCCGGTGACCTTCCCGCACGTTCCGGGCCTGGAGGCGGCAGGGACGGTCGTCGCCACGGGGCCCGGCGTCGAGTCCTGGCAGGCCGGCGACGAGGTGCTCGGCCTGGCGTCCGCGGCCTACGCCGAGTACGCCGTCGCGGAGGCCGCCACGCTGGCCGCCCGGCCCGCCGACCTCCCGGTGGAGACGGCGGCGGGGCTGCCGGTCGCCGCCGATACCGCGGTGCGGGGTCTGGGGCTGCTGGACCTGAAGCCGGGAGAGACCCTGCTGATCCATGGCGCCGCAGGGGCGGTCGGCACCCTGGCCGTCCAGTTCGCGGTCGAGGACGGTGTCCGGGTGATCGGCACGGCGGGGGAACGGGACCAGGAGGCGCTGCGTGAGCTGGGCGCCATCCCGGTGCTCTACGGGGACGGCGTCATCGACCGGGTCCGCGAGGCCGCCGCCGGTGAACCCGTGGTCGCGGTGCTGCACACCAGTGGCGACGGCGTCCTGGCGGACTCCGTGGCGCTGGTGGGCGGTCCGGAGCGGGTGGTCACCATCGCCGCCGCCCAGGAGGCGGGCCCGCTCGGGGTCACCTTCACCAGCGGCGGCAGCACCGACACCGCCGTGGGAGGACTGTCCCGGACCCTCGCGCTGCACGCGGCGGGCACTCTGTCGGCCCCGGTCCGCACCACCCTCCCGCTGGCGGACGCCACCACCGCCCACGAACTCAGTGAGCGGGGCGGCGGCCGCGGCAAGATCGTGCTGCTGCCCTGATCTTCGAGCCCTCTGAGTCCTCTGGGGTCTCCGGGCGAGGTCGGGACGGGCTGCCCGACACGACACGCGGGGCGAGACAGGGGCACCGCGTCAGGCGGTGCCCTCCTCCGCCTGACCCCGCAGGAAGTTGCTCACCTGGTGTGCCAGGCCCTCGCGCCCGGCACCCGCGTGGGCGCATGCGGGGCCTTCGTCGAGTCCGATGCCGCCCGCCCACAGTCGGCGGTCGGTCCACTCCTCGTCGACGCGCAGCTGGATCTGCACGTCCACCTGGCTGAGGGAGGCCTCGGGCCCTGCCGCGTAGAGCACGGCGGTGGCCCGGCGCAGCGGGTAGACGTCGAAGCCCTCGATGAACTGCGAGTTGCGCCAGTCGATGAACGCGGCCTCGCCGTCGGGCCCGATGCGGACGTCGATCTGGCCGTCCTCCAGGTGGATGCCGAAGTGCCGGTTGCCGCGGTTCTCCACGGTCACGCGGAGACTGAAGTACGTCAGCCCGGCGGCGGCGTCGTCCCGGCCGCGCGGCGGCTCGGCGGCTTCCAGTCGGTGGACGCGGACACGCAGGCCGGCGTGCTCGTCGTACTCCTGCCAGTCACCGACCACGTTCGGCTCGTGCACGGTCCACCTCTCCACCTCAGAGAGCTGCTTCCTATCTGTGTGCTCAGCGCACTGTCAAATGAGCAGAATGCGCTGTGGCCAGCCTATTCACCCCCTTTGATCAGCGATCAAGCCGTGCCCAGCAGGAATCGGCACACACGCCCCGGCGCACGCGTACGGGCGCGTGCCGCACATCACGTCCCCGGCCATGATCAGCGGGCCAGCCGGCCGAGCAGCGAGGAGGCGGCGGCGATGCCCAGCGCGGCGGCCACGGCGAGCACCCCGAAGTCGAGGGCGAGATGGGCGGGCGTGCCCAACAGCAAGCCGCGCAGGGCGTCGACTTCGTAGCTCAGCGGGTTGACCTTGCTGACCACTTGGAGCCAGCCGGGCATCACCGAGACGGGGTAGAGGGCGTTGGAGCCGAAGAACAGCGGCATGGTGATGGCCTGTCCGAAGCCCATCAGGCGGTCGCGGCTGAGGACGATGCCGGCGATGGTCATCGACAGGCAGGAGAAGAAGGCGGATCCGAGGATCACGACGGCCCCGACACCGAGCAGCTTGAGCGGGTTCCAGGTGAGCGACACCCCGAGGATCGCGGCGATGACGATGACCACGACGGCCTGGATCAGCGACTTCACGCCGGCCGCGAAGGCCTTGCCGGTGATCAGCGCCGAGCGCGGAGTCGGGGTGACGAGCAGCTTGTTGAGGATGCCCGCGTCCCGCTCCCAGATGATCTGGATGCCGTAGAAGATGGCGATGAACATCGCGGACTGGGCGATGATGCCGGGCGCCAGGTAGTCGATGTAGGGGATGCCGGGGGTGGGGATCGCCTTGATGCGGGTGAAGGTCTGGCCGAAGATCAGCAGCCACAGGGCGGGCTGGACCGCGCGGGTGTAGAGCTCGGTGCGGTCGTGGCTGAGCTTCTGCAGTTCGACGGCGCACATCGCCACCACCCGGGCGGGCAGCAGCCGCCAGCCGGCGCGCGGCTCGGGCGGGCTCAGCAGCAGGTTGATGCCGTCGGGGTCGAGGCGGTCAGCCGACACGGTTCGCGGTGCGGCGGGTGCTTCGGACATCGCGGAAGCCTCCTGACTGGTCGTCGAGTCCGCTGCCCGCGACTTCGCGGAAGACGTCCTCCAGGGTGGGCAGCGGGGCGTCGGCCGGCCCGCCCTCGGCACGTCGGCGCTCGCCCAGCCCCTCCCTGAGCTGGATGGGCGTGCCGAGGGCCCGGATGCGGCCGCCGTGCATCAGGCCGACCCGGTCGCAGTACTGGTCGGCCTCGTCCATGTAGTGGGTGGTCACCAGCACGGTCATGCCGGTGGCGGCGCGTACGGCGTTGATGTGCTCCCACACGCCGGTGCGGGCGATCGGGTCGAGGCCGATGGTCGGCTCGTCGAGGATCAGCAGCCGGGGCGCGCTGACCAGGGCCTGGGCCAGTTCGAGCCGGCGCACCATGCCGCCGGAGTAGGTACTGGCGAGCCGGCCCGCGGCCTCGGTGAGGTCGACGGCGGTCAGCGCCTGTTCGACACGCGCGGCCCGCTCTCGGCGGGGCACGTCGAAGACGCGGGCGAACAGGGCGACGTTCTCCCGGCCGGTGAGTCCGGCGTCGGCGGACAGCTGCTGCGGTACGTATCCCAGCAGTCGGCGTACGGCCATGCGGTCGCCGGCCGTGTCGTGGCCGAACACGTGGACCATTCCGGCGGGGACCGGCAGCAGGGTGGTGATGCACCGGATCGCCGTGGTCTTTCCGGCGCCGTTGGGGCCGAGCAGTCCGAAGACCTCGCCCTCCCCCACCGACAGGTCAAGACCGGCCACGGCCTTGGTCTCGCCGAAGGTGTAGGTCAGTCCGGTACAGGTCACGGCATCGTGCTGCTCGTCGGCAGCGTCCCGCGTCATGACTCCTCGGCCTCCTCGTGCAGGTTGTCGGCCAGTTCGCGCAGGGCGGGAATCGCCGCGTGCAGCGCCTCCCGGTGCGCCTCGTCCAGGCGGGCCAGTCCGCCGCGTACGAGTTCGGCGCGCCGTTTGCGCCACTCGTCGAGCCGGGCATGGGCGGCGGGGGTCGGCAGCAGGCGGGCGGCCCGTCGGTCGGCGGGGTCGGTCTCGCGGACCAGATAGCCCTGCCGGGACAGCTGATTGACCAGCGTCGACACCGAGTTGCTCGCCAGATGCAGGTCTTTGGCGGCGTCGGAGATCCCGATACCGGGCTGGGCCACGACCAGGCGCAGCAGCTCCACTTCGGCGCCACGCAGTTGCGGTGCGATCTGCGAGCGTAGACGGCGGCGGAGCAGCCGCTGGACGCCGATGAGGGCGTCCATCAACTCGTCCGGGAAGGTCTCCGGTTCACGTTCGGGATCCACACCAGGAAGATTACCTCTGTAGCAGAGGTAACGAACCCAAGGGATGGTCAAGCGCACAGGACTGCAGGGCGATGCGACGACACAGCGATGTCCGATTTGTTTCGAACACCCGGAATACGGGAATCCGCATCTCAGTGCTTCGGACAGGAGGCACGTCCGTGGGAGCCCGCCGGTCGGGCCCCGGGTGTCCTCCTGGCGCTCCGAGTGCGCGCTTCCCACGGTGTCCGTCCATCCAGCACCGGCTGAGGGAAGTGCGCGCCATGCGTGTCACCACCGGCAGTACGAAGTCCCACCCGCACGACGACGCCCCGGACACCGCCGCGGCATTCGACCGGCTCACGCGGCTGCCCGAGGGGCCCGACCGCAGCGCGCTGCGGGACGAGCTGGTCCGGGCCTGGCTGCCCATGGCCGAGCGGATCGCCGTCCGGTTCAGGGGCCGCGGCGAGTCCCTGGACGACCTCTACCAGGTCGCCGCGCTGGGCCTGGTCAAGGCCGTCGACCACTACGACCCGGCCCGCGGCCACGCCTTCGAGGCCTATGCGGTGCCCACGATCACCGGCGAGGTCAAGCGGCACTTCCGCGACCACACCTGGACGCTGCACGTGCCGCGCCGGGTCCAGGACCTGCGTAATCGGGTACGCAAGGCGGTGAAGGAGCTGGCGCAGACGACCGCGGGGCGGCCCCCGACCGTCGCCGAGATCGCCGCGTGCGCCCAGCTGACCGAGGCCGAGGTGCGTACCGGCATGGAGGCCCTCGACTGCTACTCCGCGCTGTCGCTGGACGCGGAGATACCCGGCAGCGACAGCTACACCCTGGGCGACGCGATGGGCGGACCCGATCCGGCCTACGACACCGTCGTGGACCGCGTGGCCGTGGAGCCGTGTCTGCGGGCGCTGCCCGAGCGTGAGCGGACCATCCTCTATCTGCGCTTCTTCCGAGGCATGACGCAGAAGCGCATCGCACAGCAGCTGGGCATCTCGCAGATGCACGTATCCCGCCTGCTGAGCGGCTGTTGCGCCCAGGTGCGCGAGGAGGTGCTCACCGGGGCCGGCTGAACCCGGCCGTCCGCCCCCGGCACCTCACCGATCCGACGGGGCGCCGGGGATCTGGGTCGGCCCGTACCGGTCCAGGGTGTCCTCCAGCTCGGCGCGGATCTCCTCGGGCATCACTCCGTTGCGGCCCCACACGAGGATCATCTCGGCCACGTTGCGCAGCTTGATGTTGGTGTGCTGGGAGACCTCCTTGAGCAGCTCCCACCCCTCGTCCGGCGTCACCCGGCCGAGCGCGACGATCATCCCGATCGCCTGGTCGATGACGGCGTGCGAGGAGACGGCCTCCTTGAGCTGGTGGACCTCCTCCTGCAGCGCGAAGATGCGGTCCGGGTCCCCGTCCGTGGACATCGTCGCCTCCCCAATGGTCGCCTCGGGCACTGTTCCTTCCCCTATCGTCGTCACTCACTCGGCCGCGTGCCACCCGGCGGACGCACGGCTCCAGGCTCGTGTCCCGCGCTGTCGGCCGGGTACTCGGCAGGCGCCCGGACCCCTTCCGGTCGGACACTGGTAGCGGACCGGTGACCGCCGGTCGACGAGATCAGGACGCGAGTGCCATGAACCACGACACGACCCGCCCCGACACCGAACCCAAGACCACCTCCACCCACTCCGTGTTCGGCGCCCCCTGCTGGGTGAGCCTGACCAGCCGCGATCTGGACGCCACCGAGACGTTCTACGGAGCCGTCCTGGGCTGGCGATGGCGGTCCGCGAGCCTCGGCGACCGCTTCCGGATCGCGCTGGCGGACGGCACACCGGTAGCCGGCGTCGCCGCGGTCGCCACCATGTGGCAGATGGCGGTCGCCTGGACGCCGTACTTCGCCGCGCGCGACGCGGACGAGGCCGTGGCGAAGGTCCAGGAGCGCGGCGGAACGACCGCGGTCGGGCCGATCTCCTTTCCGCCCGGGCGGGCGGCGCTGCTGTCCGACCGGGACGGCGCGACCTTCGGCATCTGGGAGGGCCAGCTCGTCGCGCACTGGGAGAGATGGCGCCGGGCCGCCCCGACCTACATCCGGCTGCACACACGCGACGCGTTCGCCGCCGCCATCTTCTATGGCGAGGTCCTCGACTGGGCGTCCGGGCGGCCCGGCGGCGTCGAGGTCCAGTACGAGGGCGGCGAGGTCGTGCTGCGCAGCGAGGACACGATCGTGGCGCGCATCGACTCCGGCGCCCTGGAGGCGGCCCCCGACCCCACGCTCCGGCCCCACTGGCAGGTCCACTTCGTGGTCGCGGACGTGGCGGCCTGTGTGCGGGCCGCCGAGCTGCACGGCGGCAGCGTCCTGTCCAAGGGGAGCGACGAGGCCGTGCTGCGCGATCCCGACGGCGCGCTGTTCACGGTGACCTCGCGCCCCGAGCGCTGACCCTCAGCCGGCCGAACGGGAGGGCCGGGTCAGCAGCACCAGACTGCGCGCCTCGACCGTCATCTCCGTGCCCGCCTTGTGCTCCGCCTCGTCGGGATCGCCCTCGGCCTCGGCGGTGTCGACGAGGGTCGTCCAGCGCTCGCCGTAACTCACGTCGGGCAGCAGGAACTCCACCGGCTCCCAGTGGCTGTTGAGCAGGAGCAGGAACGAGTCGTCCACGACCGGCTGCCCGGTCGGGTCGGGTTCGGCGATGGCGTCGCCGTTGAGGAAGACGCCGACGGAGTGCGCGTCGGGGCGCTGCCAGTCGTCCTCCGTCATCTCGCGTCCGTCCGGTGCCAGCCACACCAGGTCGGGCAGCGGCTGATCGGCGTGCGTCGCGGTCTCGCCGCGGAAGAACCGGCGCCGGCGCAGTACGGGGTGGGCGGCGCGCAGCCCGATGACGTACCGCGTGAAGTCGGCGAGGTCGTGCTGCTCGCCGGTCAACCGCCAGTCGATCCAGGAGACTTCGTTGTCCTGGCAGTAGGCGTTGTTGTTGCCGCGCTGGGTGCGGCCCAGTTCGTCGCCGTGGCAGAGCATGGGGATGCCCTGCGAGAGCAGCAGGGTGGCCAGGAGGTTGCGCTGCTGGCGGGCGCGCAGGTCCAGGACGCCCGGCTCGTCGGTCTCGCCCTCGACGCCGCAGTTCCAGGAGCGGTTGTCGCTCTCGCCGTCCCGATTGCCCTCGCCGTTGGCCTCGTTGTGCTTGTCGTTGTACGAGACGAGGTCGCGCAGGGTGAAACCGTCGTGCGCGGTGACGAAGTTGACGCTGGCGCGCGGGCGGCGCCGGCTGTGCTGGTACAGGTCGGAGGAGCCGGTCAGCCGGGAGGCGAACTCGCCGAGCGTGTGCGGTTCGGCGCGCCAGAAGTCCCGCACCGTGTCCCGGTACTTGCCGTTCCACTCCGACCACAGCTGCGGGAAGTTGCCCACCTGGTAGCCGCCCTCCCCCACGTCCCAGGGCTCGGCGATCAGCTTGACGCGGCTGATCACCGGGTCCTGCTGGATGAGGTCGAAGAACGCCGACAGCCGGTCCACCTCGTGGAACTGCCGGGCCAGTGTGGCCGCGAGGTCGAAACGGAAGCCGTCGACGTGCATCTCGGTGACCCAGTACCGCAGCGAGTCCATGATCAGCTGGAGCACGTAGGGATGCCGCATCAGCAGGCTGTTGCCGGTGCCGGTGGTGTCGTAGTAATGCCCCCAGTCGCCGTCCACCAGGCGGTAGTACGAGGCGTTGTCGATGCCCCGGAAGGAGAGGGTGGGGCCCTTCTCGTTGCCCTCGGCGGTGTGGTTGTAGACGACGTCCAGGATCACTTCGAGCCCGGCCGCGTGCAGCGCCTTCACCATCGACTTGAACTCGGTGACCTGCCCGCCCCGACTGCCCTGGGCGGCGTAGTCGTTGTGCGGAGCGAAGAAGCCGATGGTGTTGTAGCCCCAGTAGTTGGACAGGCCGCGGTCCTTGAGGACGCCGTCCTGCACGTACTGGTGGACCGGCATCAACTCCACCGCCGTCACGCCGAGCGAGGTGAGGTGCTCGACGATCGCGGGGTCCGCCAGACCGGCGTAGGTGCCGCGCAGTTCGGCGGGGACCTCGGGGTGGGTGCGGGTGAGGCCGCGGACGTGGGCCTCGTAGATCACGGTCTCGGCGTAGGGGCGGCTCGGCGGGCGGTCGTCGCCCCAGTCGAAGGCCGGGTCGGTGACCACGCCGAGCATGGTGTGCCCGGCGCTGTCCGCCGGGGAGGGGCCGTCCGGTGAGCGTTCGAAGAGGGAGGCGTGGCTGTCCATCTGGCCGTCCACCGCTCGCGTGTACGGGTCCAGGAGCAGCTTCGCCGGATTGCAGCGGTGGCCCGACTCGGGGTGCCAGGGGCCGTGCACGCGGTAGCCGTAGCGCTGGCCGGGGCCGACGCCGGGCAGGTAGCAGTGCCAGACGAATCCGTCGGCCTCGGTGACCGGGACGCTGCGCTCGGTGCCGTCGTCGTCCACGAGGACCAGCTCGACGCGCTCGGCGACCTCGCTGAACAGCGCGAAGTTGGTGCCCTTCCCGTCGAACGCGACACCCAACGGACAGGGGCGCCCGCTCCAGACGGGCACCCCTGCCGTGCGACGGTTCCTCCGGGTCACCGGGCGGCTTCCAGAGGGCCGTTCGCCGGCGGGGCCAGGGCCTCGGCCGGCACCTCGCGCGGCAGTTGGCGCACCGCGCGCAGGCTCGGCGACGGGGCCGTCGGCACCAGGGGGACGCGCCCGCCGGCGCGGGCCCGCTGGGAGAACCAGATGACTCGGTTGCCGGTGTCCGTGGCGCAGCAGCCCCACCCGTCGCTCATCGCGGCGATGCGCTGCAGACAGGCCCGCAGCTCCTGGTCCGGGCGCAGCTCGCGGTCATGGTCGCCGATGGCCGTGATCAGATGCTGGCCGTTCCACCACATCTCGATCGAGGTGTTCTTGTCGCTCGCGTGCTCGTCGATGGCCTTCAGCAGCAGCTCGGCACCACGGCAGACGGGCTCCACCAGCGTCTCCAGGTCCCAGAGCCGCAGATGCGCGGCCAGAATGCGCCGAACCTGTCCGACCCGCTCCGGGCCGACTTCCACATCGAGGTGGTAGTAGCAGGGCACTGCGGTCTTCATCGTCGTTCGCTCCTCACCGGCGGAAGCTCCAGCTCCGCACCGCCCTCGCGGGACGGGCCCGAACACGAAGCGTGAGCACTGATCGCTCCTGAGTCACCTCAAGAGTGGGAGAGCTACGCCATTCGTGCAACACGAGCGAACTCCTGAGAGCGCACCTAGCCACATACGAGCCACATCTCCGTTAGTTGAGGATCCAACAAGACGCTGAGTCGTCACGCGTGCACCATGTGTGAAGACCTCGATGCCCACAACGGGCCCGTGCGTGTCCGCGCGCGGCCGCCGCCCGACGGTCGGGAGACGCGCGATCGAGCCCGGAAGGTGAACGGCGCCATGCTGCTACCGGCCAAAGCCGAAGTCGCCCGGCAACTGAGGCGGTACCGGGCCTGGGAACGCGCGATGCTCGCGTCCCCCACCGACCGCACCGTACGGGCCACTTTCGAGGACGCGGGCTACACCTTGTGTGTGCTGCTGGGCAAGCGCTGTGCCCGCGAGGCCGCGGACGCCGCCGAGCGCTATCTGCGCACCACTCTGGTGGCCTACCTCCGGGACCAGGACCTGCGCGCGAGCAGGGCCGCCCGACACGGACCGCCGACCGCGGACGTGCCGTCCCCCGCGGGGCGGTAACCGTCCGCCCACGCACTTTGCATCCCCCGCCGGGCCTCGGGCCCGGCCCGAGCACGGCGGAGGTGACACCCATGAGCCCGATCCCGGCCATCGGCCGCATCCCGGTACGCGACGTCCAGCCGATCGTCGAGTACGGCAGACGCCCGGCGAAGGCGGTGACGGGCGAGTCGTTCCAGGTGTCCGCCGCCGTGTTCCGCGAGGGCCACGACGCGGTCGCCGCGAATGTCGTACTCACCGATCCGGACGGCCGTCCCGGCCCGTGGACGCCGATGCGCGAACTCGCCCCGGGCTCGGACCGCTGGGCCGCCGAAGTCACGCCTGCCGCCGTCGGCCACTGGACCTACCAGGTCGAGGCATGGAGCGACCCCATCGCGACCTGGCGGCACCACGCCCGCATCAAGATCCCGGCCGGCATCGACGTCGGCCTGGTCCTGGAGGAGGGCGCCGACCTGTTCGAACGGGCGGCAGCCGGAGCACCCGAAGGAGCGGCGCGTACGACGCTGCTGGCGGCGGCGAAGGCACTGCTCGACGACTCGCTGCCGGTCGCGGCCCGCCTGGCGGCGGGGTTGACGCCGGAGGTGGACGCGGTCCTGGCGAAGCATCCGCTGCGGGAGTTCGTCACCGTCTCCGATCCCCTCCCCTTG
>NZ_JARXVH010000017.1 GCF_029892565.1 Streptomyces pseudovenezuelae
CGAACGGCTCGCACTACTGGCCATGCACCCACCGGGACCGAGAGGTCACAACCCTACTCGTGAGGGCTGCAGAAAGGATGGTCCTCTAATGAGCAGGGTCGGTCTCGAAGGACAGGTCGCCGTCGTCACCGGAGCGGCGCGGGGCGTCGGGGAGTTGCTCGCCCGCAAGCTGTCCGCGCGCGGCGTGAAGGTGGCGTTGGTCGGGCTCGAACCGGACGCCCTCAAGCAGGTCTCCGAGCGGCTGCACAGCGACAGCGACCACTGGTACGCCGACGTCACCGACCACGAGGCGATGGCCCGGGTGGCGCGGGAGGTGAAGGAGCGGTTCGGGAAGATCGACATCGTGGTCGCCAACGCCGGTGTGGCGACGGGCGGTCCGTTCGTCGACTCCGATCCGGACGCCTGGCGGCGGGTGATCGAGGTGAACCTGATCGGGTCGGCGGTGACGGCCCGGGCGTTCCTGCCCCAACTGATGGAGAGCCGGGGCTACTTGCTCCAGATCGCCTCCCTCGCGGCGATGACGCCGGCGCCGATGATGACCGCGTACTGCGCCTCCAAGTCCGGTGTGGAGGCGTACGCGCACAGCCTGCGGGCCGAGGTCGGGTACAAGGGCGTGCGGGTCGGGGTCGGGTATCTGTCCTGGACCGACACCGACATGGTGCGCGGGGCGGACCAGGACGAGGTGATGCGGGAGCTGCGCCAGCGGTTGCCGTGGCCGTCCAACAAGACGTATCCGCTGGGGCCCGCCGTCGACCGGATCGTCGCCGGGATCGAGCGGCGGTCGAGCCATGTGTACGGGCAGTGGTGGCTGCGGGGGATGCAGGGGGTGCGCGGGTATCTGCCGGGGGTCATCGGGACGGTGGGGCAGCGGGAGATGAAGCGGTTCGGGTCACGGTTGGAGGGCATGCGCGGCGGGCTCGTCGGTGCAGGTGGGACGGCGGATGAGGAGGCTCGCGCTACGCACCGTGACTGATCGAAATGCGAGGGTTGTCCTGGCGTGTGAATCTGGTCGAGGCCCGACCAAGGGCCTTCCCCCCACTCGATACGGGAGTGAACCCACATGGGTATGAAGGACCAGTTCCAGGACAAGTCGCAGGAGTGGCAGGACCAGGCCAAGAAGAAGATGGAGGAGGCCAAGGACGAGGCCTCCAAGCGGTCCAGCCGCCGTGACGAGGAGTCCGAGCGGGGTGCTCCGCAGCGTCAGCAGGAGGAGCAGGACCGTATGGACCAGGACTTCGACGTCTAGGTCTGTCCTGTCCTACGGACGTGGGGTGCCCTGTGTGCTGGGGTGCCCCACGTTTGTGTTGCTGGGAGGGGTGCGTTGTCGGGTGCGGGTGCGTGGGGGCTGGTCGCGCAGTTCCCCGCGCCCCTGAAAGACAAAGACAGGGCGTTGCCGCCTGCCCCTCACTCTCGCGGCGGCAACTTTGGCCTCGACCGGTCTGGGACCGCCGAGTAGTCCGGCGGTGTCGCCGGTGCCCTCGTCTCCAGTAGGTCGACGGCCAGGCGGATCGCGTCGTCCAGTTGGACGTGGCGGCCCTCCGCCCAGTCCAGGGGCGTGCGGAGGACCTCCAGGTCGGGGGTGACGCCGTGGTTCTCGACGCTCCAGCCGTACGCGTCGAACCAGGCCGCGTTCATCGGGACCGTGATGACCGTGCCGTCGCCGAGGCGGTGGCGGCCGGTCATGCCGACGACTCCGCCCCAGGTGCGCTGGCCGACGACCGGGCCCAGCTTGAGCAGCTTGAACGCGGCGGTGATCATGTCGCCGTCGGAGGACGTCGCTTCGTCGGCCAGGGCTACTACCGGGCCTCGGGGAGCGTTTCCGGCGTACGAGACCGGCTGGGCGTTGCGGGTCAGGTCCCAGCCCAGGATCACTCGGGTCAGTTTCTCGACGACCAGCTCGCTGATGTGGCCGCCCGCGTTGCCGCGTACGTCGACCAGCAGCGCCGGGCGTGACACCTCCATCCGCAGGTCGCGGTTGAACTGGGCCCAGCCGGAGCCGCCCATGTCGGGGATGTGGAGGTAGCCGCAGCGGCCGCCGCTCAACTCCCGTACCACCGCCCGGCGTTTGGCCACCCAGTCCTGGTAGCGCAGGGGGCGTTCGTCGAGGAGGGGGACGACGGCGACGCGGCGGGCGCGGCCCGCCTCGCCCTCGGCCGGGGTGAAGGTCAGCTCCACCGTGGTGCCGCCCGCGCCCGCCAACAGGGGGTACGGGCCGGTCAGTTCGTCCACCGGGCGGCCGTCGACGTGGGTGAGGACGGCGCCCTCGCGGATGCCCGTGCCGGCCAGCGGGGAGCGGGCCTTGGAGTCGGAGGAGTCGCCGGGGAGGATGCGGTGGATCGTCCAACCCTCCTCCCTGCGCACGAAGTTGGCGCCGAGCAGGCCCTGTCGGCGCTGGTAGTGCGGTGGGCCCTCGTTGCGGCGGGCGGGGGTGACGTAGGCGTGGGAGGTGCCCAGTTCGCCGAGGACCTCGCGCAGCAGGTCGGCGAACTCGTCGGGGGAGGCGACCCGTTCGAGCAGCGGGCGGTACTGGTCGAGGACCGCGTCCCAGTCGATGCCGCACATGCCGGGGTCCCAGAAGTAGGCGCGGATGAGGCGGCCGGCCTCCTCGTAGGACTGGCGCCACTCGGCGGGCGGGTCGACCTCGTGGAGGATGCGGCGGAGGTCGATCCAGACGGTCGAGTCGCCGTCGCCGGACTCGGTGGAGGGGACCGCGCGGAGTTCGTCCTCGTCGACCACGACCAGCCGGGTGCCGTCGCCGCTGATCGCGAACCAGTCGAGGTGGTCGACCAGTTCGGACTTCTTGGCCTTGCTGATGTTGAAGTACTCCAGGGTCGGCCGCCCGCTGGTGTCGTCCGGGTTGGCGAAGGTCTCGCCCAGCGCGCCCGAGATCGGCCAGCGCAGCCAGACCAGTCCGCCGCCCGCGACCGGGTACAGCGCCGAGTACTTGGAGGCGGTGACCGGGAAGGGCGTGACCCGGCTCTCCAGGCCCTCCACCTCGACGGTCACCGCGCCGTCCGCGCCCTCCTCCTCCACCGGGTCCAGGCCACCGGCGGCCGGGCGGCCCTCGGGGCTCAGCGCGAAGGGGGAGGGCGTCGCGGAGGAGAGCGGGACCAGGTAGGGGCGGCAGCCGAGCGGGAAGGAGAGGTCTCCGGTGTGGACGTCGTAGACCGGGTCGAAGCCGCGCCAGGACAGGAACGCGAGGTAGCGGCCGTCCCGGGTGAAGACCGGGTTCTCGTCCTCGAAGCGGCCGTTCGTCACGTCGACGATCAGGCGCTCGCCGCCCGCGAGTCCCGCAATGCGGGCCATCTTGATCTGGCGCAGCGAGCGGCCGATGCCGGGGTGCGACCAGGTCAGCCAGGCCCCGTCCGGGGAGAAGGCGAGGTCGCGGACCGGCCCGTTGATGGACCGGATCAGCTCGGTGACCTCCCCGTTGGAGTCTTCCGTGGCGTCGATGAGGAGCAGCCGGCCGTCGTGGGAAGCGATGGCGAGGCGCTCGCCGCGCGGGTCGGCGACCAGTTCCAGGACCCGGCCCAGCTCGCCGGAGGCGAGGCGGCGCGGCTCGCGGTCGCCGCTCGCGCGGGGCAGGGAGGCGATCTCGACCGCGTCCTCGCCCTCGGCGTCCGTGACGTAGGCGACCTGGCCGAGCGAGCCGAGCATCTCCGGGAGCCGGGCCCGTACGCCCGGGGTGTCGGTGATGGTGCGCGCGGGACCGTCGCGGTGGGTCAGCCAGTACAGGCTGCCACGCACCACGACGGCGCTCGCGCGGCCCGTCTCGTCGACCGAGAGCCCGTCGACGTGCTGGGCGGCCGGCACCTGGTACGTCCGCCGGCCCGCGCGCGGCCCGCTGAGCCGTACCTCCAGGCGGCGCGGTTCGGAGCCGGCGGCGAGGTCGTCGACGATCCACAGATCGCCCGCGCACTGGTACACCACCCGGGTGCCGTCGCTCGCCGCGTGCCGGGCGTAGAAGGCGTCGTGGTCGGTGTGCCGGCGCAGCCCTGAGCCGTCGTACGCGCAGGAGTAGAGGTTGCCGACGCCCTCGTGGTCGGAGAGGAAGGCGATCCGGCCGCCGACGAACATGGGGGAGTCGAGGTGCCCGCCGAGGTCGGCCAGCAGCCGTTCCCCGTGCAGCCAGAGGCGGCCGGTGGCGCCGCCCCGGTAACGCTTCCAGGCGGCCGGTTCGTGCGGCGGGGTGCCGGTCAGGAGCAGGGTCCTGCGTTCGTCGTCGAGGTCGGCGACCTGGATGTCGGAGACCGGGCCCCAGGGCAGCTTGCGCCCCGGGTCGCCGTCGGTGGCGACCTTGTAGGCCCAGGTGAAGTACGAGAAGGGCTCGCCGTGGGAGGCGACGGCGAGGATCGTGCCGCCCGGGTCCCAGCCGCAGACCTGGGTGTCGGGCGAGCCCCAGTAGGTGAGCTGCCGCCCGGGCCCGCCGTCCACCGGCACGAGATGGATCTCGGGCACCAGACTGCGCCAGCTCGTGTACGCGATCTGCCGGCCGTCGGGCGAGAAGCGGGGGTGGCCGGTCTTCGTGCGGTCGACGGTCAGCCGCCAGGCACGCTCCCGGCCGTCGAGCGGGGAGAGCCAGAGGTCGTCCTCGGCCACGAAGCACAACAGGTCACCGCTGAGATGAGGCAGGCGCAGATAGCTCACCTCCCCATGCTTTTCCGGCTGATGGGCACCAGCAACTCGTGAACCGTCTCGAACTTTCACGGGCCCTTGTGGCGGGTCGTTCTTACGGATCCCTCACACACGTGACCCAGCGCACGTACGAAACGGTTTCGTTTCGTTGGCGATCGGGGTATCTTCATGGTTGTACGAACGAGTGAGCACGCGGAGTGAGAAGGTGAGAGGCATGACCGAGGTTGTCGCAACGGCGCGTCGCAGTCGGATCACGCCCGAGCGTGAGGCCGAGCTCTACGAGGCCGTGCTCGACCTGCTCCGCGAAGTCGGCTACGACGCCCTGACCATGGACGCCGTCGCCGCCCGCACCCGTTCCAGCAAGGCCACGCTCTACCGCCAGTGGGGCGGCAAGGCCGAGCTGGTGGTACGGGCCATCAAGCACACCAAGCCGGACCACAGCGAGGGCATCGACACCGGCTCGCTCCGGGGCGACCTGCACGCCTCCATCAGGCTCGACGACGACTGCACCATCGAGAAGAACTCGTCGTTGATGCGGGGCGTCGCCATGGCGATGCACAACAACCCGGATCTGCGCCGGGCCTTCCGGGCGCAGCTCGTCGAGCCGGAGATGACCGGCTTCAACCTGATGATCCGGCGTGCCATCGACCGGGGCGAGGTCCGCGCGGACTGCCCCGCGCTGGAATTCGTGGTGCACATGATGGTCGGCGGCTTCGCGACCAAGGCGCTGCTCGAGGACGAGCCGCCCAGCCAGGCCTTCCTCGTCTCGTACATCGACGCCGTGGTTCTCCCCGCCCTCGGTGTACCCACCAGCTGATCCCCCCGCCTCAGGCGTACCCACCAGCTGAAGCCTCCCCGCACCCACTGCACCACCTCGCCACCTGACGTCACCGCTCAAGTCGTCGGGACGATCACCCCTGCCTCCCCGCCGGGTTGATCACCCCTGCCCCGCACCACCACACGACCTGACCGGGAGACGCCCTCGTGGCCACGATCCTCTACAAACTCGGCCGGTTCGCCTTCAGGCGACGGCATTTCGTCGCCCTGTTCTGGGTGGCACTGCTGACCCTCGTGGGTGTGGGCGCGGCCAGCGCCCCGGCCGCGGGAACGACCTCTTTCACGGTCCCGGGGACCGAGGCCCAGAAGGCCTTCGACCTGCTGGAACAGCGCTTCCCCGGTACGACCGCCGACGGCGCCACCGCGCGGGTCGTCTTCAAGGCACCGGCCGGCGAGAAGATCTCCGCCGGCGCCAACAAGGCGACCGTCACCAAGACCGTCGACGAACTGGCCGACGGCTCGGAGGTCACCTCCGTCGCCGATCCGTTCAAGTCGAAAGCCGTCAGCAAGGACGGCACGATCGCCTACGCCTCGGTGAGCTACAAGGTCTCCGGCATGGAGCTCAAGGACTCCTCACGGGACGCCCTGGAGGACGCCGCCAAGCAGGCGCAGGACGCCGGGCTGACCGTCGAGGTCGGCGGTGACGCCCTGCAGACGACGCCGGAGACCGGATCCACCGAGATCATCGGCATCGCGGTCGCGGCCGTCGTCCTCGTCATCACCTTCGGCTCGCTGATCGCGGCCGGTCTGCCCCTGCTGACGGCCCTCATCGGCGTGGGCATCGGGGTCGCGGCGATCACCGGCCTGGCCAGCGCACTTGACCTCGGCTCGACGACCTCCACCCTGGCGATGATGATCGGCCTCGCGGTCGGTATCGACTACGCCCTGTTCGTCGTCTCCCGCTATCGAGCCGAACTGGCCGACGGCCGAGATCGCGAGGAGGCGGCCGGACGGGCCGTCGGCACGGCGGGCTCCGCGGTGGTCTTCGCGGGCCTGACGGTGGTCATCGCACTGGTCGGCCTCTCCGTCGTCAACATCCCGATGCTGACGAAGATGGGCATAGCGGCCGCCGGCACGGTGGCCATCGCGGTCTTCATCGCCCTCACGATGATCCCGGCGCTGCTCGGCTACGCGGGCCGCAAGGTCAAGCCGGCCGGCCAGAAGAGCAGGTTCCTGGGCGGGGCCCGCGCCGCCAAGAAGGCCGACAAGCCCAACATGGGCACGCGCTGGGCGAGCTTCGTCGTACGCCGTCCGGTCGCCGTGCTGCTGTTCGGCGTCGTGGCCCTGGGCGCCGCGGCCATCCCCGCGAGCTCCCTCGAACTGGGCCTGGGCGACGACGGTTCGCAGCCGACGTCCACCACCCAGCGACGGGCGTACGACCTCCTCTCGGACGGCTTCGGGCCCGGCTTCAACGGCCCCCTGATGATCGCGGTCGACGCCAAGGACAGCGACTCCCCCAAGGCGGCGGTGACCGAGGTCCGCGACCGGATCAAGGGTCTGGGGGACGTCCAGTCGGTCACCCCGGCGAACTTCAACAAGGCCGGCGACACCGCGACGATCACCGTCGTCCCCGACTCCAAGCCCTCGTCGGTGACGACCGAGGACCTGGTGCACTCCATCCGTGACGCGGGCGCCGACATCAAGGCCGACACCGACGCGACGGTGCTGGTCACCGGCACGACGGCGATGAACATCGACGTCTCGCAGAAGCTGAACGACGCGCTGATCCCGTATCTGATCCTGGTCGTGGGCCTGGCCTTCCTCCTGCTGATCGTGGTCTTCCGCTCGATCCTGGTTCCGCTGAAGGCGGCCCTCGGCTTCCTGCTCTCCGTCATGGCGGCGCTCGGCGCGGTGGTCGCGGTCTTCCAGTGGGGCTGGTTCGCGGGCCTGCTGGGCGTCGAGGAGACCGGCCCGGTCATGTCGATGATGCCGATCTTCATGGTCGGCGTGGTCTTCGGCCTCGCGATGGACTACGAGGTCTTCCTCGTGACCCGTATGCGAGAGGCCTACGTCCACGGCGAGAAGGCGAGCCAGGCCGTCGTCACCGGCTTCAGGCACGGCGCACGGGTGGTCACGGCCGCAGCGGTGATCATGATGGCGGTCTTCGCGGGCTTCATCGGCTCCAGCGAGTCCATGATCAAGATGATCGGCTTCGGCCTCGCGATCGCGGTCTTCTTCGACGCGTTCATCGTCCGCATGGCGATCGTGCCGGCGGTTCTCGCGCTGCTCGGTAAGCGGGCCTGGTGGCTGCCGAAGTGGCTGGACCGGGTGCTGCCGAACGTCGACGTCGAGGGCGAGGGCCTCAAGGCCCTGTCGGACGCGCAGGCGGATCCGGACGAGAAGAAGGAGCTGGTCCGGGCCTAGAAGGCTTGGCCCGGAGGTAGTCACGGCGGCCTCTCGAACCCGCAGGGTGTAGTGCGCTACACCCCGGGTTCGGGAGGCCGCTCCCTCGTTGCGGGAGGCGCCGGACGGGATCGTGGACACCGGATCGAAGAGATCCGGAACTCCATGTCTTCCCTGGTCAGAAAGGCCCTCCGATGCGTTCTCCCATTGCCGCCGTCAAGAAGTTCGTCGCCGACCTCGTCCTGTGGAGCTGCTTCGTCGGCGGCCTCGCCGCCAGCACGGCCGCGGGTACGGTCCTCGACGGCACCGGCAAGAACATCGCCACGGCCGCCGGAGCGGTGGTCGCGCTCGTCGCCGGCTCGCGCATCGCGAAGAAGCCGAAGATCAAGGCGTTCCTGTCCCGACCGGGGACCCTCTGGTTCCTGTTCCTCTTCAACGGCGGTACCGCGGTCGCCATGTACTTCACGATGGACGGCATCAAGGGCATCCTGGCCGCCGCGATGATGGGCCTGGTCTCGCTGGGAGCGGCGGGCGGTCTGATCGCCGGTCGCCGCCAGCGCGCGGAGGCGGCTCGGCAGGCGGCTCCCGCTCAGACTCCGTGGGCGTGAGCCGGGCGGGCGTCCAGCGCCCGCCGGACCTCGGCCGCCGGGAACGGAGTCCGTTTGCTCTCCGTGAGCAGCCGGCGGTGGAAGCCGTCGAGGACGAGAGCGTGCGGGGCGTGGCGGTCGAGAACAGCGGCGATGTCCGGGGGGACGGTGGTGGTGGCGTCGGGGGCGGTGGCCGGTCGGCGCCCCTCGCTCCACTCGCGAAGAAAGACCCCGTGCTCCTTCCCGCCGCGTACGGCCTCCGGCAGGTGGTGGCGCAGCAGGTGGGTGGGCGCGTAGCTGCGGTCGTACACGAGGTGGTCGGTGAGGAACTCGGCTTCCTGCGGGGAGAGTTCGAAGTCGCGGCTCAGGGCGAGACCGAAGTCGGCGAAGTAGATCTGCCGGTCGTCGGTGAGCACGTTGGCGAAGTGCGCGTCGAAGTGCACGAACCCGCGTGAACTCATGAACTCCGTCCCCCGCGACAGGGCGTCCGCCGCCCAGCGATGGTCAGGGACGTCGGCGAGCCGGTCCCCGAGCGTGCGGGGCAGGTGTTCCAGGAACAGTACGAGGCTGAAGTCGGCCCGCCCGATGGCCTCCAGCCGACGGCGTACGGCATCCGACCCGTCCCAGTGGGTGACGGCTCCTTCGATCCCGCCGAACTCGTCCGCGAAGTCGGTCGGGGGCTGATCGGGCAGCACCCTCCAGTGATACAGCAGCGGGAAACCGGCGTACTCGTTCCGCAGGACCCAGGCGGTGGTGATGAGGTGCGCGGCGAGTTCCCGCCAGGCGCCGAACCCCGCCGACCCGGCGCCGTACTGGTAGAAGGTGGGCAGCCCGAAGAGATTGGCCGTCGAGCGCACATGCTCCGGCCTCAACTCGACGTCCGTCAGCGGGACTCGCTTCACGAATACGGCCGTCCCCTCGACCTCCATCTCGGCCCGCCGCCCCCCGATCCCCGAACCGACGGCTGGTGCGGCGGCCACGGCGTCGGCGAGCCGGAGGTCGCTGAGCAGGGAGAGCCGGGTGCCGACGGTGGTGTGGGCGGCGAGGCGAGCGCCTGTGCCTGTGTCTGCGGCGGCGGTTGCGGTTGCGGTTGCGGGGAGAGGCTCGGTCTCGGACATCGGCGGCTCCAGAAGTATGGGGTGTTCAGCGCTGGTCGGTATTCAACTCGGCCCACACCGTCTTCCGTGGATACGGCCCCATGCCCACGCCCCATCGATCCGACAGGGCCTCCACCAGGACGAGGCCTCTCCCCGACTCGGCGTCTGCGGTGGGGGCGAGGCGGGGGAGGACGTCGGCGCGGGTGTCGGTGACCTCGATACGGAGGGTGTCGCCGACGACGTAGAGGGTCAGACGGAAGTCCCTTCCCGGTACGCGACCGTGCGTCACCGCGTTGGCGGCCAGCTCGGCGACGATCTGCGTTGCCTTCTCCAACGGGAGTTCCCAGGCGCGGAGTTGTTCGGACGCGAGCAGTCGGGCGAGGCGGGCGCCTCGGGGGGTGGGGGAGAGGGGGACCGAGAAGTTGCGGATGGGGTTGTCGGGTTGGGGGTCGGGCTGGGGTTGAGGCTGGGGAGGGGTGGTGACTTCTTGATTCATGTCACTCAGAGTGGCCGCTTTTGCTTCCCTGGGTGAGTGGTGGTGCTGGTACGTAGCGTGACTGTCTCGGCTTTGTCCCGCACTGTCTCGTCGGTCTCGGAGGTCGTACGGGTACGGAATTGCGATGTGGAGGTGGGGCATGAACGTGATTGAGGACGAGGCCGGTTGGGATATCGAACCCTGCGACGAGATCGAGCCGTTGGTCCAGGCGGTGGGACGGATGCTCAGGGTTTTCCGTGAAGCGGCGGGGATGCGTGTGGCCGACCTGGCGGAGGCGATGCGCCACGGCGAGGACATGATCCGGAAGATCGAGCGCGGGGTACGCATTCCGAGGCCGGAGTTCCTGGACAAGGCGGACCAACTGCTGAACGCCCAAGGACATCTGAGGGCCTTCATGGAAGACATGCGGAGGGCTCGGTACCCGAAGAAGCTGCGGGAGCTGACGCAACTGGAGGAGCGGGCGGTCGAGCTGTTGTTCTACAGCAGCCACAACATCAACGGGTTGCTGCAGACGCCGGAGTACATGCGGAAGCTGTTCGGGATGAGGCAGCCTCCGCTCAGCGAAGAGGTCGTGGAGCGTGAAACGGCCGCCCGCATGGTCCGAAAGGAGATCTTCGGAAGGGAGCCCGCCCCAATGCTCAGCTTTGTCCAGGAACAGGTGACGCCCGAACGACCCATCGGGGGAAGGATGGTTCTACGGCGTCAGCTCGAACACCTTCTGGAGGTATCGGAGTTGCGGAACGTCTCACTGCAGATCATGCCTACCGATCTGGAGGAGCACGCAGGAGGCTCGGGCCGGATCCAGGTGCTGAAGTTCGCTGATGGCACGGCGATCGGGCGGTCCCCCGGAGCGTTCAGCGGGCGTCCGGTTGAGCACCCGCGGGATCTTCGGATCCTTGAGTTGCGCTATGGAATGATCCGGGCGCAGGCTCTCACACCAGGAGAGTCACGAGAGCTCATCGAACGACTACTGGGGCGACTATGAGCACCACGCAACTCCACTGGTTCAAGAGCAGCTACAGCGATGACAACGAACCCGGCGATTGCGTCGAAGTGGCCGTGGCCCCCACCACGATCCACATCCGTGACTCCAAGTCCCCCCGGTCAGCCCACGTCACTGTCACCCCGACCACCTGGACCGACTTCCTGGAGCGGCTATGACCACCCTGTCCGACCGTCCCAACACCGCTCTGCTGGTGATCGACGTGCAGGTCGGCGTCGTGGCCGAGGCGTACGCGCGTGACGCGGTCGTCGCCAATATCGCCGGGCTCGTCGACAGCGCGCGAGAGCGCTCCGTGCCGGTCGTCTGGGTGCAGCACTCCGACGACAACGTGCCGCAGGGAAGCGACGCCTGGCAGTACGTGCCGGAGCTGACCCGTCGCGACCCGGAACCCCTCGTGCCGAAGCGCTACCCCGACTCCTTCGAGGACACGAGCCTGGAGGACGTACTGGCCGAGGCCGAGGTCGGACGCCTCGTCGTGGTCGGCGCGTCCACCGACGCGTGCATCCGGTCCACGATCCACGGCGCCTTCGTACGCGGCTACGACGTGACGCTCGTCGGCGACGCCCACACGACGTCGGACCTGAGCCGGTGGGGTGCGCCGCCGCCGGAGCAGGTCATCGCGCACACGAACCTGTACTGGAAGTACCACGAGGCCCCGGGCCGCACGGCGGAGGTCGCCGAGACGAAAGAAGTGACGTTCGGGAACTGAGGAGGCGGCCAGAACTCGGTCGCATGCCCCGGGCACCCACCATTACCGTGCCTGCATGACCACGAACGACACCGAAGACACCCAGGACTCCGGAGCCAGCCCCCGATTCGCCGAGGCGCTGCGGGAGTTGGGGCTGGCGGACCTGCTCGGCCGGATCCGCCGCTTCCCGGACGCGACCCGTACCGCCGCCGAGGCCGCCGCCGCGATCGGGTGCGAGTTGAGCGAGATCTGCAAGTCGCTGATCTTCGCGGCGGACGGCGTCCCGGTACTGGTGCTGATGGACGGGGCGTCGCGGGTGGACGTCGAACGCGTCCGTCAGGAACTCGGCGCCGAGAAGGTCACGCGGGCCAAGGTGGACGTCGTACGGGAGACGACCGGGTACGCCATCGGCGGGGTGCCGCCCTTCGGACACCGCACCAAGACCCGCGTACTCGCGGACCGTTCGCTGCTCGACCACGACGTGGTGTGGGCCGCGGCCGGCAACCCGCACACCGTCTTCCCGATGGAACCCAAGGAACTCGTCGCCCACGCCGGCGCCACCCTCGTGGACGTGCGCGAGCGCGACTCGTGACCCCCGTGGTGGCCACGGCCGTCCTGCTGGCCGCGGTCACGCACGCCAGTTGGAACGCGATCGCCCACCAGATCACCGACAAGCTGGTCGGGTTCACGCTGATCGCGGGCGGCGGGGTGCTGATCGGCCTGGCGATGATGCCGTTCGTGGCGGTGCCGGCGGCCGCAGCGTGGCCGTACCTCCTTGTCTCCGCCGTCATCCACATCGCGTACTTCGTGCTGCTGATGCGGTCGTTCAGGCTCGGCGACTTCGGCCAGGCGTACCCCATCGCCCGCGGCACCGCGCCCTTGGTGGTCACCCTCCTGGCCGCCGTCTTCGCCCACGAGGTCCCCAACGCCTGGGCCGCCGCGGGCATCGCCCTGTCCTGCGCCGGCCTGACCGGCGTCGCCGTCTGGGGCCTGCGCGGCAGCCGTCCCAACTGGCCGGCGATCGGCGCCGCCCTGGCCACCGGCCTGACCATCGCCGCGTACACGGTCGTCGACGGCCTGGGCGTCCGCGCCTCGGGCTCGTCGCTCGGCTACATCGCCTGGCTGATGGCGGCGGAGGGCGTGGCGATCCCGGCGTACGCGGCCACCCGCTGGCGAGGCGAACTCCTCACGGTCCTACGCCCGTTCGCCACACTCGGCCTACTGGGTGCGGCGTTGTCGGTCGCCGCGTACGGCCTTGTCCTGTGGGCCCAGACCAAGGCGGAACTGGCACCGATCTCCGCCCTCCGCGAATCGTCGATCATCGTCGGCGCGGCCATCGGCGCCATCTTCTTCAAGGAACGCTTCGGAGTCTCCCGGATCGTGGCCGCCGTACTGCTGGTGGCGGGGATCGGGTTGATGCTGCGGGCCGGTTGAGACGTCACTGAGCGGCTGGGCTGCGCCTCCTGGTAGCGGCGATCACTATGCCCGTCCCCGCCATTCCGTACAGCGTGAAGCAAGTTCCCTGACGGTAGAGGGATCGGCGTTTCAGGTCCTGGGCGAACTTCAGTTGCTGGTACGTGCTGGTGCCGACCGAGTGACCGGTGACGGTGTCGTAGGAGAGTTGGCACGTGTCGCCACGCCTCATGCGGCCGGGGTGGTCCTCGCCGTCCGCGCCCAGGTGAAGCCCGGGGCAGTCAGGGATGCCGTAGGCGGAGCCTGCTCTGAGCAGGGACACCACACCCCACAGCAGTGGAATCAGGAACAGGACGAGTAACACGGCCCTAGATCGCATCAGGTCCCCTTGAGTCGTTTCATTCGGTGATTCGGCGGTGCGGGAGGACAGCCAACGCCGCAGGTGACGGTAGTCGGGCCGCGGCGTGAGCGGATGGGTGGGTAGCTTGCTCGGCGTGGAGATGGGTGGCGATGAGACTCGGCTGGTCGTGCTGCGGGGCAACAGTGGTTCGGGCAAGTCGTCCGTCGCCGCCGGTCTGCGGGAGCGGTTCGGACGTGGACTGGCGCTGGTCGGTCAGGACAACCTGCGGCGCATCGTGCTGCGCGAGCGGGACCGGCCGGGGGCGGCGAACATCGGGCTGATCGGCCTGACCGCGCGCTACGCCCTCGACGCCGGCTTCCATGTCGTGGTGGAGGGCATCCTGTATGCCGACCACTACGGCGAGATGCTTGCCCGGCTGTGCGCCGACCACCGTGGGCCGACGCACAGTTACTACCTGGACATCCCGTTCGAGGAGACCGTGGCCCGGCACGCCACCAAGCCGATCGCCGACGAGGTCGGTGAGGCGCAGTTGAGGGACTGGTACCGGCCGCGCGATCTGCTGCCCGGCGCGGTCGAGACCGTCATCGGGGCGGACAGCACCCTCACCGAGACCGTCGACCGGATCATGCTCGACACCGGCCTGGCCACGCTGCCTGCCGTGGACCGTTGACCTCGGCCGGTTACGCCCCGGCGGCCGTCACAGGATGTCCGCCAGGCGGTCCACCTGGTTCGGGTCGACGCCGTAGCAGTAGAGCATCACCTCGTCGGCGCCGAGGTCGGTGAAGGCGGTGATCGCCTCGTGGATCTCGGTGGGCGTGGTGAGCATGCCGGACACCATGCGGTCGGCGATGCCCGTGAAGGCGTAGTACGCGTGCATGTTGGTGCGGGCGTCCTGGATCACGTCGTCCGGGCCCAGCGCGACGTTGACCTGGGCGACGATGCGCGGTTCGCCGGGGCGGTCGTACTGCTTCCAGAACCGGCGCGCGGTGTCGAACAGGCCGCCCGCCCAGGAGGGGGCCGCGGCGGCGAGGAAACCGTCGCCCCAGCGGGCGACGCGTTCGATCGCGGCGGGTTGGAAGCCGCCGAAGAGGACCTCGGGGCCACCGGGCCGAGCGGGGGCGGGGCCGATCGGGCCGACCTCGACTCCGCCCCGGACACCGTCCTCGTACGGCTCGCCCGCCCAGAGGCGGCGCATCACCGCCATCTGTTCGTCCAGGCGCCGGCCCCGCGTGTGCATGTCGGTGCCCGAGGCCCGGTGGTCGTCCTCACGGCCGCCGACGCCCAGGCCGAGGACGAGGCGGCCGCCGGTCATGCGGTCCAAGGTGGCCGCCTGCTTGGCCAGGAGTGCGGTGTCGCGCAGCGGGGCGAGCAGGACCTCGGTCTGCACGCGGATGCGGGAGGTGGCGCCCGCGAGGAGGGCGAGGGCGACCAACGGCTCGGGGTTGTCGTAGACGAGACGGTCGAGCAGGCCGAGGGTGGTGAAGGGGCCGGCGTCCGCGCGTTGCGCCCAGGTCAGCAGGGCGGCGGGGTCGCCGATGGGCAGGCCGATACCGACGTTCATGAAGGAGCCTCCGAAAGGAAGGGTCGACAAAGCTGCTGCCGCCCCTCCGGCACCTCATCGAGGAGGTGGGACGCTCCCGCCCTGCGGCTTGCTTCTGGGGAACGTCTCGTCGAAGTGCCCTCACCGTAGGGCGTTGTGGAGGGCGGGGACAACTGGATTTGGGCCGACCTCGGCCCTGACGGCCACTGCCCGGCCCCGACAGCCACGCACCCGCCCCGGCAGCCACATCAATCGTCAATTACCGGTTGACGATTGGAGGCCGTCAATTTAAAGTTGACGCATGAGCCCACTCGACATCAGCCTCGCCGACCTGATCGCCCGTCTCGACGAGGAACTGCCCGAATCCGACGAACTGGGCCGCATCAGCGAGGCACGACTGCGCGCCCAGACCCTGTCCGACCTCGGTGACCAGCTCATCGACCACTACGTCAGCAAGGCCAAGCAGGGCGGCGCGTCGTGGACCGAGATCGGCGACGCCATCGGCGTGACCAAACAGGCCGCCCAACAGCGCCACGCGCCCGGCCCGTTCGAGAGGTTCACCAACCTGAACCGGCACAGCATCGTGCTGGCGCAGGAGGCCGCCCGTACGCACAGGCACGACTCCATCGGCACCGAACACATGCTGCTCGGCCTGCTCGGCGAACCGCGCGGCCTGGCGTACGAGGTGCTGGTGGCGAAGACCGAGTCGGAGCAACGCGTCCGCGACGCGATCGAGGAAGCCCTGCCGCCGGCCGGGGCGAAGGCGCTGCGGGGTCACATCGCGTTCCGGCCGGAGAGCAAGGACGCCATCGGGCAGGCCCGCCGCGTGGCGGCCGAACTCGGCCACGACTGGGTCGGCACGGAACACTCGCTGCTGGGCCTGATCCACGTCGAGGAGAGCCCGGCCGCGCAGATCCTGCGCAACCTCGGCTTCACATCGGACGAGTTGCACGAGACGGTGAAGACCGAGGTCGCCAAACGGCTCGCCGCGCCCGACAAGGACTGACCAAAAGACTCAGACCCGCCGTACCGCCACCGCGTCCACCTCGAACAGCATCCCCGGCAGCGCGAGAGACGCGACGCCGCTCAGGGTCTGGGCCGGCAGGCGGTCCCCGAAGTGCGTGTGCAGCGCCTTGCCCAGGGCCTCCAGCTTCGTGACGTCGTGGTCGACGACGAACGTGCCCAGCCGCACCACGTGTTCGAAGCCGAGCCCCACCCCCGCCAGCGCCGACCGCAGTCGGTCGAAGGCCACGTCCACCTGCGCGGCGAAGTCGCCCGGCACGGGTGACCCCGTCGCGTCGGACGCGTACTGCCCGGCGATGAAGACGAGTTCACCGGGTGCCGAGACGGCGTGGCTGTAGCCGAAGGGGGTGGGGTCGTGGAGCGCGGGCGGGTTGGTGATCGTGCGGGCGTCGTCGTCCTTGGGCGTCATGGACGGGGAACATCCCGCACACCTCCGCCCATTCCAGCCCCGCCCGTTCCCGTCCGCCGACCCCGCGCCTACGCGCCGCCCCCGCCTACTCCGCCGACAAGGCTGCCCGCACCGCCCGCACCAACGCCTGTGCCCGAGGATCCGCCGTCACGCTCGCCCGGAAACCGTTCGTCACATAGCCGAAGGCGATACCCGAATCCGGGTCGGCGAAGCCGAGGGCGCCGCCGCGGCCGGGGTGGCCGAAGGAGGTGGGGGAGAGGAGCGGGGAGGCGGCTCCGTGCAGCATGTAGCCGAGGCCGAAGCGGGTCGGCACCACGAGCACGCGGTCCGGTCCCGCGGAGCGCTCCGTGCGGGCCAGTTCCATCGTCTCCGGCGTGAACAGCCGCTGCCCGCCGTCCACTTCACCGATCAGGGCCGCGTAGAAGCGCGCCAGACCGTCCGCCGTCGCGATCCCGTTGGAGGCCGGGAGCGCGGCGGCGCGGTACGCCGGGTCGTTCTCGTCGGGGAGCGGGGTGATCGTGGCGAAGGCGCGGTTGGTGAGGGAGTGCGGGTCGGCGTACGCGTCGGCGACCGCCCGCTTGGGGCGGGTCCGCAGGCCGGCCGGCTCCGGGGGCGGGTCCACCTGCGCGACCCGGCCCACGCGTGCCGCCTCCGAAGCCGGCAGTCCCAGCCACAGATCGGCGCCGACCGGGCCCGCGATCTCGTCGGCGATCAGCTCGCCCGGCGAACGGCCCGTGATCCGCCGTATCAACCCGCCCGTCAGCCAGCTGTACGTCTGCGCGTGGTACCCGTGGTCCGTGCCCGGCTCCCAGACCGGCGCCTGTGCCGCGACCGCCTCGGCGCCCAGCACGGGGTCCGCGGCCTGCGCGGGGGTCAGCGGGCGGTCGAGGACCGGGACGCCGGCGCGGTGCGCGAGCAGGTGCCACACCCGCGTCCGGTCCTTGCCGGCCGCCTTGAACTCCGGCCAGTACTCGCCCACCGGCGCGTCCAGGTCCAGCTCTCCGCGCTGGTGCAGCAGCAGGAGTACGGCGGCGGCGACGCCCTTGGTCGCCGAGCGCACGATCTGCGCGGTGGACGGCTGCCACGGCTCGGTGCCGTCGATGTCCTTCGTGCCGCCCCACAGGTCGACGGCCCGGTGCCCGTCCCGGTAGACGACGACGGCCGCGCCCCGGTCCCCGAGCACCTCGAAGTTCCGCGCGAACGCCTCCCTGACCGGCTCGAAGCCCTCGGCCACCACGCCGTTCACGTCCACGCCCGTACTTCCCTCCGGATCACCCGCGACTGTGGGGAAACGCCCTCACTGTGGGGAGAAACGCCCTCCTCCGGCATGCGATTCCCCGGCGGCCCCATGTCCCGATGCCCCGACGGCAGGCCTCAACCCAGCAGGATCGTGACGTCGACGTTCCCGCGCGTCGCGTTCGAGTACGGGCACACCTCGTGCGCCGCGTCCACCAGCTTCGCGGCGATGTCCGGGTCCAGGACCGGGAGCGAGACGCTGAGGGCGACCGCGAGGCCGTAGCCGCGCTGCGGGTTCGGACCGATGCCGACCTTCGCGGCGACCGTGGAACCGGTCAGGTCGAAGCCCGAACGGCGGCCCACCAGCACCAGCGCGTTGTGGAAGCAGGAGCTGTAACCGGCAGCGAAGAGCTGCTCCGGGTTGGTGCCGTTGCCGTCGCCGCCCAGCTCCGGCGGCATCGCGACCTTCAGCTCGATCTGGCCGTCCTGGCTGGTGACGTAGCCGTCCCGCCCGCCGTGCGCGGTCGCCTCGGCGACGTACATGATCTTCGTCGGACGGGTGTCCACGGCGACTGCGACCGCGTCGTCCGTCATGACCGGCCTCCCCCGGGGCGAGTGTGCATAGGTGCCACATACATCCTGCCCACGGTACTGGTCGGTAGGTCCGCAGGTGTTACCCGGGGGTAGCAACCGTCGGTAACCCGAGTTCAGGGGGGCCGACCCGGGTTCAGCGAGCCGTCACCGACCGCGGATCGAAGCCGAACGGCAGCTCCAGTCGGTGCGCCTGCATCAGCTCCTCGTCCGCGAGCACCTCCGCAGTCTTCCCGTCGGCCGCGATCACGCCCTCGCTCAGGATCAGCGCGCGCGGGCACAGTTCCAGGGCGTACGGCAGGTCGTGCGTGACCATCAGGACCGTGACGTCCAACGAGCGCAGGATGTCGGCGAGTTCGCGGCGGGAGGCCGGGTCGAGGTTGGAGGAGGGCTCGTCCAGCACGAGGATCTCCGGCTCCATGGCGAGGACCGTGGCGACGGCGACCCGGCGGCGCTGGCCGAAGGAGAGGTGGTGCGGGGGACGGTCCGCGAAGTCCGCCATGCCGACCGACTCCAGGGCCGTACGCACCCGTTCCTCCAGTTCGGCGCCCTTCATCCCGGCCGCCGCCGGGCCGAACGCCACGTCCTCGCGGACCGTCGGCATGAAGAGCTGGTCGTCCGGGTCCTGGAAGACGATGCCGACCCGGCGCCGGATCTCCGCCATGTGCCGCTTGCCGACCGGCAGTCCGGCCACGTGCACGGTGCCCGCGCCGCCGGTCAGGATGCCGTTGAGGTGCAGGACGAGGGTGGTCTTGCCGGCGCCGTTCGGGCCGAGCAGCGCGACCCGTTCGCCGCGTCCGACGGTGAAGTCGACGCCGAACAGGGCCTGATGGCCGTCGGGATAGGCGTAGGCGAGGCCGGAGACCTCCAGGGAGGCGGGCGGCCCGGCGGACGCGGGGGAAGCGGTACTCACAGGGTCCATCCCAACACGCAGACGGCCAGGGCCGCGACGGGGAGCGCGAGGGCGTACGACCACTGCGCCCGGGAGGCGGTCACCTCGTCGATGACTGGCATCGAACCGGCGTACCCGCGGCTGATCATCGCCAGGTGCACGCGCTCGCCGCGCTCGTAGGAGCGGATGAACAGCGCCCCCGCCGACTTCGCGAGCACGCCCCAGTGCCGGACACCCCGGGCCGCGAAACCCCGTGACTCGCGGGCGATCCGCATCCGCCGCATCTCGTCCGCGATGACATCGCCGTAGCGGATCATGAAGGACGCGATCTGCACGAGCAGCGGCGGGAGCTTCAACCGCTGCAGGCCCAGCAGGAGTTCGCGTAGTTCGGTGGTGGAGGCCAGCAGGACGGAGGCGGCGACGCCGAGGGTGCCCTTGGCGAGCACGTTCCACGCGCCCCACAGGCCGTTGACGCTCAGGGACAGGCCCAGCACGTCCACCCGCTCGCCCTCCGCGACGAACGGCATCAGCACGGCGAACGCGACGAACGGCACCTCGATCAGCAGCCGGCCGAGGAGGAAGCCGGCCGGCACGCGTGCGACGTACGCGACGACGCCCAGCAGGACGGCGTACAGCGCGAACGCCCACATCGCCTCGCGCGGTGTGGAGACCACGACCACCACGAAGGCGAGGACGGCGGCGAGCTTGGTGTGCGGCGGCAGCGCGTGCACGGGCGAGTGCCCGTGCCGGTACAGCCGGTGCGCGTGCCCCGCTCCCACGTCAGACGCTCGTGTTCGCGGCGCCGGTGGTGCCCGCGGTGCTCGTGGGCGAGACGTCGTCGGACGTACGCCGGCGGCGCACCGCCCAGAACACCGCGCTGCCCGCGACGATGGTCACACCCACGCCGAGAACGCCCGCCAGCCCCCCGGACAGGCGGGCGTTCTCGACAGCCTTGACGCCGTAGTCGGCGAGGGGGGAGTCGGCCGACGCGTGCTGCTCGGCCTTCTCGTCGATGCCCTTGTCGGCGGCGACCTTCTCCAGGCCGTCGGGGTTCGAGGAGGCGTAGAAGCTCACGAACCCGGCGAGGACGAGGGAGGTCACCAGACCGGTGATCCACAGCGCGCGCCGGGAGGTGCGCGCCGCGACGGGCGCCGTATGCGCTGCCTCGGCCGCCGGTACGTCGACGAGCGCGCCGCCCACCCGCAGCTTGAGCTTCTGCTCCAGACCGCGCGCCCCATGGACGAGGTCGGGGCGTACGGCGATCACCGCGCCCACGGTCAGCGCCGTGATCGCCGCCTCGCCGATGCCGATCAGGACGTGCACGCCGATCATCGCGGTCGCGACCTTGCCGATGGAGACGTCCGTCGTGCCGCCGACGGAGTAGAGGAGCGTGAAGGCGACCGCGGCGGCCGGGACCGAGAGGAGCGCGGCGACGAAGGAGGCGACGGTGATCGAACGCCGCTTGCGCGGCAGCACCTTCACCAGTCCCCGGAACACCGCGTACGCGACGACCGTCGTGACGATCGCCATGTCGGTGATGTTCACGCCGAGCGCGGTCAGGCCGCCGTCCGCGAAGAGAATGCCCTGCATGAGCAGGACGACGGAGACGCAGAGGACCCCTGTGTAGGGGCCGACGAGTATCGCCGCCAGCGCTCCGCCGAGCAGATGGCCGCTTGTTCCGGCCGCGACGGGGAAGTTGAGCATCTGTACGGCAAAGATGAACGCGGCCACCAGACCTGCCAGTGGCGCGGTGCGTTCGTCGAGCTCGCGGCGCGCGCCGCGCAGGCTCACGGCGATGGCGCCCGCTGCGACGACTCCGGTCACGGCGGAGGTGGGGGCGTTGATGAATCCGTCAGGCACATGCACCGTTCGATAATAGAGGCTTATTGCGAACCCTTTGCAAGAGCTAGAAGCTCCTGAATCGTGCATGTGACTTGTCCGACGTCAAGGAGCGAGAACAGGAAAATGTGCGACATTGGAGGAGAAGCGGACGCACAGCTTTCACATAGGTTACGCAGCGTTAGGGGCCGCCCGATGTCTGTAGTCGAACAGTACGCGCGAGCCCATATCGTCACGGACGCCGAGATCCCGGACGACGCGACCGTTCCGGTCGTCCTGCGCTACGACCCGGAGGCCGACCCGCGTTCGGTGCGCTTCGGACTGCCCGGAGTGCACGAGTGGACCTTCTCGCGTGCGCTGCTCGAACAGGGTCTGCGTGCCCCGGCAGGCAGCGGTGAGGTCCGCGTCTGGCCGTGTGGGCGGGTACAGGCGGTGGTCGAGTTCCACTCGGCGAAGGGTGTCTCGGTGGTGCAGTTCGAGTCGAAGGCCCTGTTGAGGTTCCTGCGCCGCACCTACATGGCGACGGCGCCGGCCAACAGCTGATCAGCCGCCCATCCGAAGCAGTGCCGCGACGATCGGTCCCGCCGTGTCGCCGCCGTGGCCGCCCGCCTGGACCACGCCGGCCGCGGCGAGATCGCCGCGGTACGCGGTGAACCAGCCGTTCGGTTTCTCCTGGCCGTCGACCTCCGCGGAGCCGGTCTTGGCACCGTAGTTGGGGCCGAGACCCGCCATCGCCTTGGCCGCCGTGCCGTACGCGGCCGTGTACTGCATGACGTCCTTCAGCTCGGCCTGTGTCGTCGACGACATCGTCCGCGAGGCCTTCGCCAGCGTGCGGTCGTCCACCGTCGGGGAGACCAGGTAGGGCTGGTGGAAGGAGCCCGTCGCCACCGTCGACGCCACCGACGCCATGTTCAGCGGGTTCATCCGCACCCCGCCCTGGCCGATCAGCGAGGCGCCCATCTGCGCGCCGCTCTGCACCGGGACCGCGCCGTCGAAGGTCGGGACACCGATGGCCCAGTTGTTCATGCCGAGTCCGTAGACCTGCTGGGCCTCCTTCGTCAGGTCGCTGTCGGACAGCTTCGGCGCGAAGTTGATGAAGGCGTTGTTGCAGGACGCCCCGAAGCTCATCTTGAACGTGCCCTGCTTGATCTCGGAGTCGGCGTCGTTGTGGAAGGTCCAGCCGGCGAGCTTGTACGTCTTGGGGCAGGGGTGCGAGGCGGTCGGAGTGGTGAGGTTCTTCTCGAACAGCATCGTCGACGTCACGATCTTCATCGTGGAGCCGGGCGCGAGGGAGCCCTGGAAGGCGACGTTGAAGCCGTGCGAGGTGTTGGCCACGGCCAGGATCTCGCCGGTCGAGGGGCGCATCACGACCGTCGACGCCCGCGCCTGCTTGGCCACTTGCTGCTCGGCGGCGGCCTGGAGGGTCGGGCTGAGCGTCGTCTTCACCGAACCCGGCGTGCCCTTGGCCAGCGTCAGCAGCGTCTTGTCGGACAGCTTGGCCTTCTCGGACGCCTTGCCGCGCACCACGTCCAGCTCGACGCCCGCCTTGCCGCCGGCGACCTTGCCGAACTTCTCCCGCAACCCGTCCAACACCGGGCCCAGCGACGGGTACTTGGCGGTCGTCAGCTCGCCGCCGTCACGGTCGTAGGCCTTGATCGGCGGGGTCCCGGACTCGCCGGTGACCAGGGTGTCGCCGTCCTTGAGGTCCGGGTGGACGACGGCGGAGGCCCAGTCGACCAGCGGCTTGCCGTCCTCCTTGTTCCGCACGACCGTCAGCGAACTCTCGTACGCCAGCGGCTTGCTGGTGCCCTTGTACGACACCGTGCCCTTCACGGAGAAGGGGACCTTGTCGCCGGTGCGGGTGCCCGGGGTGAGGGTGACGCCCTCGATGTGGGCGTCCTTGGTGTAGCCGGTGAGTAGCGTGGTGGCGGCCGTCGTGTCGTTGGTGACGGCGGCGGCCAGCGGGACCTTGCCCTGCTGCCAGGCCGTGAGGAACCGGGTGGCCGCGGTGGTGACCTCGGTCGCCGACAGCGGGCCGGTCTTGACGTCCTTGTGGTCGGCGGACGCGGACGTGTTGGTCGTCCGGTCGTCGGCCGCCGCCCCGCTCCCGTACAGCGCGTAGACGCCGAAACCGGCGCCGCCGACGACCACGGCGATCATCCCGCCGATCACGGCGGGCTTGGTCTTCCGTCGCTCGGCGACGCGCCCTCTTTTACCCACAGTTCCGATTCCTCCGCCGATTCCCCAGGGTCCCCGTTGCCCTCACGCACACCTCAACGACGGTAGTCACCCTAGAGTCCCGTCCTGTACGGGTGACTTCAGCCACCACTCCGTAGCACAGCTGCGACAATCGGCCCGGCCGCGTCTATGCCGTGGCCGCCGTCCTGCGTCATCGCCGCGGCCGCCACGTCGCCCCGGTAGCCGGTGAACCAACTGTTCGACTTGGACTGCCCGTCGACCTCGGCGGAACCGGTCTTCGCGCCGAAGTTCGGACCCAGGCCCGCCATCACGCCGGCCGCGGTGCCGCTGGTCGCGGTGCGGTTCATCATCGCGCGCAGCTGCTCGACCGTACTCGCGGACAGGCCCTTGGCGGTGGCCAGTTGGCGGTCGTCGAGCTTCGGGGAGACGATGACCGGCTGCCGGAAGGCGCCCGTCATCGCGGTCGCCGTCACCGACGCCATGTTCAGCGGGCTCATCTGGACCTGGCCCTGGCCGATCATGTTCGCCGCGGTGTCCGGGCCGCCGGAGGCCGGGACCGAGCCGTCGAAGGACGGGATGCCGCTCTTCCAGTTGTCCCGGCCGAGCCCGAAGCGGTCCTCGGCCTCCTTGGTGAGCGAGTCGACCTGCACCTCGTCCGCGTACTTCACGAACGCGGTGTTGCAGGAGCGGGCGAAGCTCTCCGAGAGCGTCGCGTTCAGGTTCGGGGCCATGCCCTTGAGGTTGTGGAAGGTCTGGCTCTGCCACACCGCGTCGTTCGTGCAGGGCGCCGGGCCGTTCATGCTCGTGATGCCGTTGTCGATGAGCGTGGCCGCGGTGAGGATCTTCATCGTGGAGCCGGGCGCCAACTGGCCCAGGAACGCGGCGTTGAAGCCGTCCGCGCGGTGGTTGGCGACCGCGAGGACCTCGCCGGTGCTCGGCTTGACGGCCACCACCGACGATTCCGCGTACTTCTTCACCGCGGTCTCGGCCGCCGCCTGCGCGCTCGCCCTCAGGGTGGTCCGCAACTCGCCCGGCTTGCCCTTGGCGAGGGTCAGCAGCGAGGTGTCGGCGGAACCCTCGGTCTCGTGCCGGATCGACAGCTCGACCCCGGGCGTACCGCCCGCGCTGTCGCCGTACTTGGCGCGCAGCTCGTCGAGGATCGGCCCCAGCGAGGGGTACTTGGCCGCGGTGAGGACGGTGCCGTCCCGGTCCACGGCCTCGATCGGCGGATTGGCGGCCTCGCCGGTGACCAGCGTGTCGCCCTTCTTGAGCTGCGGATGCACCACGGACGGCTGCCAGTCGACGAGCGCACGCCCGGTGGTCTTTCCTCTGACGACGGTCAGCTCACTCCTGTACGAGAGCGGCTTGGACTTCCCCTCGTACGACACGGTCGCCTTCACGGAGAACGGCACGGTGGCCCCGGTGGCGGTCCCCGGCGTGATCTTCACGTGAGTGATGTGCGCGTCGGTGCCATAAGCGGTCAACAACGGCTCGGCACCGACATCGTTGTTCGTGTACGTGGCCGCCTTCGCCCCGTCGCCCTGCTCCCAGGCCGCGAAGAACTTGGCCGACGCGTCCTTGACCTCCCCGGCACCGGGCGGCCCGGTCTTCACGGCACCCGTCCCGGATCCCTCGTCGCCGCTCACCGCACCGACGATGTTGTAGGCCCCGTACCCGGCCCCACCCACCATCACGGCGAACACCCCGCCTATGACGGCGGTCCTGACCCCCCGGCCCATGAAACGTTCCCCTCCCCGCGAGCCCTCCCCACGCCTCCAGGGTCTTCTGAACACGTTCAGAAAGGGCTGTCCATGCTCGCACTGTATGCGAGATGGGGGGCGGCTGTGGTCCAAGTTTTCGTTTGTTGTTGAAGAGGGAGCGAAGTGGGACCGAGGGGAGACGGTGTCGGCTACACCCAGGTGTCCAGCCACATCCGCGACCGCCAGTTGTCGATCGGGATCGCCGTCCCCGTGTACAGGGGCCAGAAGTAGATGAAGTTCCACGCGATCAGCAGCACCAACACCCCCGCCCCCGTCGCCCCGGCCACCCGGCGGGTATCGCTCGACCCCGGTGGCCCGATGATCGCGCCGAGCAGCATCGCGACCGCCAGGCAGAGGAACGGGACGAAGACGATGGCGTAGAAGAAGAAGATCGTGCGCTCCTGGTACATGAACCAGGGGAGGTAGCCGGCCGCGATGCCGCAGGCGATGGCGCCGGCTCGCCAGTCGCGGCGGAAGAACCAGCGCCACAGGACGTAGGCGAGGGCGAAGCAGGCCGCCCACCACAGGAGGGGGGTGCCGAGGGCGAGGACTTCGCGGGCGCATTTCTCGCCGGCGTCGGCCGGGCAGCCGTCCTTGCCGGGGGAGGGGGACTCGTAGAAGTACGAGACCGGGCGGCCGTCGACCAGCCAGCTCCACGGGTTGGACATGTACGTGTGGGGTGAGGACAGGCCCACGTGGAACTCGTAGACCTCGTGCTCGTAGTGCCACAGGCTGCGCAGCCAGTCGGGCAGGAAGGTCCAGTTGCCGCCCTTGCCGTCGGTGGCGGCCCAGTTGCGGAAGTAGCCGCCGGAGCCGTTGGTGGGGGAGAGGATCCAGCCGATCCAGGAGACCAGGTAGACGGCGATCGCCACCGGGACCGTGGCCAGGAAGGTGAGGCCGGTGTCTCGGCGCAGGACCGCGCTGTACGGGTGGCGGGCGCCCGCGACCTTGCGGGAACCGGCGTCCCAGAGGAGGGCCATCACGCAGAACGCGGCCAGGATGTAGAGGGCGTTCCACTTGGTGCCGAGGGCCAGGCCCAGGGTCAGGCCGGCCATCCAGCGCCAGGGGCGCGGGCCGAAGCGGGTCGTCTCCGCGATGTGCGCGTCCGGGCGGGCCCTGCCGTCGGCGTCGAGGGGGAGCGCGGCGGCCAGTTTCGCTCGCACCTTGTCCCGGTCGATCAGCAGACAGCCGAACGCGGACAGCACGAAGAACATCAGCACGCCGTCCAAAAGCGACGTACGGCTCATCACGAACGCCAGGCCGTCCACCGCCATCAGCGCGCCCGCGAGGCAGCCGAGGAACGTGGAGCGGAAGAGGCGGCGGCCGATGCGGCAGAGGATGAGGATCGAGAGGGTGCCGAGCAGCGCGGTCATGAAGCGCCAGCCGAAGGGGTCGAAGCCGAAGACCAGCTCGCCCAGCCCGATGACGTACTTGCCGACCGGCGGGTGCACGACGTACGCCGCGTCCGCCGGGACCGTGACGTGCCCGTTCGTCGACAGGATCAGGTCGTTGGCGTTCTTGTCCCAGTTGACCTCGAAGCCGCGGTGGACCAGCGCCCAGGCGTCCTTGGCGTAGTACGTCTCGTCGAATATCACCGCCTTCGGGCTGCCCAGGTTCCAGAAGCGCAGCACGCCCGCCATCAGCGTGACCAGCAGCGGGCCGCCCCAGCCGGACCAGCGGGCGATGCGCTCGGCGAGCGCCGGCGGTACGCCGAGGACCTGCCACAGACGCGGGCTGGGCTGGACGTACGGCGGTACGAGCCGCTCGCGCACATCGCTGTCTCTGGCCCCCGGCTGGTAGCCGAAACGGCGCAGCCGCTGCTGCCACGAGGGCCGCTGGTCTTGCGGGGTCGGGCCCTGCCGGGTGTCCGTGGAGGACGCGGTACTGGTCACCGCGCCATCGTAGGGAACAGCGCTGTGTGAGTCCCGTGCATGGGCGGATGCGTCCGCTTCGGACCGGGAAGCGAGGAGAGTTCGGGTGCGGCTGGGTGGATACGGGCGCGGCTGGGAGGATGGGGGCGTGACTGGAATCCTCGTCCTCGCAGGTACCCCCATCGGCGACACCGCGGACGCGCCGCCCCGGCTCGCCGCCGAACTGGCCGGTGCCGACGTCGTCGCCGCCGAGGACACCCGCCGGCTGCGGCGGCTGACCCAGGCACTCGGCGTCACGCCCAAGGGGCGGATCGTGTCGTACTTCGAGGGCAACGAGTCGGCCCGTACGCCCGAACTCGTCGAGGAACTCGTGGGCGGCGCACGCGTGTTGCTCGTGACGGACGCCGGGATGCCGTCGGTGTCCGACCCCGGCTACCGGCTGGTCGCCGCCGCCGTCGAGAAGGACGTCCGCGTCACCGCCGTACCCGGCCCGTCCGCCGTGCTGACCGCGCTCGCGCTGTCCGGGCTGCCCGTCGACCGGTTCTGCTTCGAGGGGTTCCTGCCGCGGAAGGCGGGCGAGCGGCTGACCCGGCTGCGGGAGGTCGCCGACGAGCGGCGGACCCTCGTCTACTTCGAGGCCCCGCACCGGCTCGACGACACCCTCGCCGCGATGGCCGAGGTGTTCGGCGCCGAGCGGCGGGCCGCCGTCTGCCGGGAGCTGACCAAGACGTACGAGGAGGTCAAGCGGGGTCCCCTGGAGGAGCTGGCCGCGTGGGCCGCCGAGGGTGTGCGGGGTGAGATCACCGTCGTCGTGGAGGGTGCGCCCGAGAAGGGGCCGGAGGAACTCGACGCGGCGGAGCTGGTGCGGCGGGTGCGGGTGCGCGAGGAGGCGGGGGAGCGGCGCAAGGAGGCCATCGTGGCGGTGGCGGCGGAGGCCGGGCTGCCCAAACGGGAGGTTTTCGACGCGGTTGTGGCTGCGAAGAACGCCGCTTCCGCAAGCTCCTGACGAGGCCTGCGTGATCCGGCTCATACCCGCTCTGAGCAGGGCGCATTTCTTCTGAGCGCGCGCCCCACGGACAGGCAAAGCCAGCCGGGGCGATGGCAAAGTCCGGGCCGGTGCCGAGGCCGGTATGGCAAGGAAAGTCCAAATCGGCTCCAACACTCGACAGGCCTGATGCATTCATGCCGGTGGAGGCGTCCACTGGGTTGTGGGGACGCACCCGTCCCTGTGCCCAGCGGACAAGAGGAGCTGGCATGAGCGAGATCTCCGGACAGAACGGCGGCCGCGGTGCGGCGACCGCGGTGGTCCACGAGTCGTATTCCTTCGCCTGCATGCGCTGTGGGCACGGCTGGGAGCAGTCCTACGAGATAGAGCACCACAAGGATGCCGAGGGCCACCAGTTCGTGACGTACGTGGCCGGCGGCCGGGTCGTGCCCTCCCCGCTGAGTAGGCCCTCGTGCGTGCAGTGCGACGGCCATGTCGTACGGATCATGCGGCCTGGCCAGGTCTCCTCGGTGCGCGACGCGGCGCACCGTCCTCAGCGGACGTCGGTCGCGGCGCCCGTGGCGGAGTCCGGCGTGCCCGAAGTGCCCGCGCAGGACCGGGGCGAGCGGCACCACTGGCACCTGTCGGATCTCCTGCACCCGTTCCAGCGCAAGGCGAGCTGAGGCTCCCGGAGCCTCTCGGCACCTGCCGGACCTGAGGGCGTGCCCCTTTCGTAGGATCGGGGCATGCCCTCCCCCTCTTCCGGCTCTTCCGGCGCCTCCGGCAAGAACGCCGCCCCGCCGCTCCCGGAACCCCTCCGGGTGCCCGTCGCCGACTCCCACACCCACCTGGACATGCAGTCCGGCACGGTCGAGGAGGGCCTCGCGAAGGCCGCGTCGGTCGGGGTGACGACGGTCGTGCAGGTCGGCTGCGACATCAAGGGCTCGCGATGGGCCGCCGAGACGGCCGCCGCGTTCGACAACGTCCACGCGACCGTCGCCCTTCACCCCAACGAGGCCCCGCGCATCGTCCACGGCGACCCGGACGGCTGGTCCCGGCAGGGCGAGCGCCCGGCGGGCGGCGCGGGCGCGCTCGACGAGGCGCTCGCCGAGATCGACCGCCTGGCCGGGCTCCCGCAGGTCAAGGGCGTCGGCGAGACCGGCCTCGACTACTTCCGCACCGGGCCCGAGGGCAAGGAGGCGCAGGAGCGCTCGTTCCGCGCCCACATCGAGATCGCCAAACGGCACGGCAAGGCGCTCGTCATCCACGACCGCGACGCCCACGCCGACGTCCTGCGCGTCCTCAAGGAAGCCGGCGCCCCCGAGCGGACCGTCTTCCACTGCTACTCCGGCGACGCCGAGATGGCGGACCTCTGCGCCCGCGCCGGATACTTCATGTCCTTCGCCGGCAACGTCACCTTCAAGAACGCCCAGAACCTGCGCGACGCCGTGGCGGTGGCCCCGCTGGAGCTGCTCCTGGTGGAGACGGACGCGCCCTTCCTGACGCCGGTGCCGTACCGCGGACGGCCCAACGCCCCCTATCTCATTCCGGTCACGGTGCGCGCGCTGGCCGCCGTACGCGGCATCGACGAGGACGCGCTGGCGACGGCTCTCGCGGCGAACACGGCCCGCGCCTTCGGTTATTGAGGCCTCGAACACCACTTTGAGTAGTCGCGTCGCTTTGGAGAGTGACGAATGCTCCGCTAGGTTCTGGGGGCCCTTTCCGGACCCCTCCGGCCACTGGAGCGTGTCGGCGTGAGCAACTCCAAGTACCAGACGTACGAGCCGTACGGCGTCGAGCCGCAGAGCGACCTGCGCGGTGACCTGCACACTGCGGAGACGCTGGCCTATGGCGTGTACGCGGCGCCGGACACGTACGACGACACGTACCGGCCCGCGTACGAAGCGCCCGAGCCACTGGAACCGACGCTGCCGCGGCAGGCGGGGCGGGCCGAACGGCGGCGCAAGGGGCGGTACACCGAGCGCCCGGACAGCGCGATGCGCCGGCTGCTGCCGCAGGCACTGGTCGTCGCGTTCCTCGCCGGCGGCACCACCGCCTTCGTCGCCGAGGACAAGGCCGTCGAGCTGAGCGTCGACGGCAGACCGCGCACCCTGCACACCTTCGCGGACGACGTCACCGAGCTGCTCGCGCAGGAGGGCGTCGACGTCGGCGCGCACGACGTGGTGGCGCCCGCCCCCGGCACGGAGTTGACCAGCGGCGACGAGGTCGCCGTGCACTACGGGCGTCCGGTCCGGCTCACGCTCGACGGCCAGCGGCGCGAGGTGTGGACGACGGCGCACACGGTCGACGGGGCGCTCAAACAGCTGGGGGTGCGCGCGGAGGGCGCGTACCTGTCCATCTCGCGCTCCCAGCCCATCGGACGCGCCGGTCTCGAACTCGACGTGCGCACCGAGCGCTCGGTCACCGTCATGGCCGACGGCCGTGCCCGCACGGTCCGCACCAACGCGGCGACGGTCGGCGAGGTCATCGGGGAGTCCGGGATCACCCTGCGCGACGAGGACACCACGTCCGTCCCGCAGGACAGCTTCCCGCGCGACGGGCAGACCGTCACCGTGCTGCGGATCACCGGCACGAAGGAGGTCCGCGAGGAGCCGATCCCGTTCGAGGTGCAGCGCACGGACGACCTCTCGTTGTTCAAGGGCACGGAGGTCGTCGAGCAGGCGGGACAGGCGGGCCTGCGCCGGGTGACGTACGCCCTGCGCACGGTCAACGGCGTGAAGCAGAAGCCGCGTAAGACCGACGACGAGGTGGTGCGCCGGCCCCGCAAGCAGATCGTGAAGGTGGGCACCAAGCCGCTGCCGACCTCCGTGGGCGGGGCGGACGGCCTCAACTGGAACGGCCTCGCGACCTGCGAGTCCGGCGGCCGTCCGAACGCGGTGGACCCGTCGGGCACGTACGGCGGCCTCTACCAGTTCGACACCCGCACCTGGCAGGGCCTCGGCGGCAGCGGACGCCCGCAGGACGCACCGGCGGCCGAGCAGACGTTCCGCGCGAAGAAGCTGTACGTCCGCCGGGGCGCGAGCCCGTGGCCGCACTGCGGGACAAGGCTGCACGGCTGAGATGGGGGGCTCGCCCCCCAGAGGGGCGCGGGGCTGTGTCGAGATGCGGCTTCGCCGCTTGGGCGCGACCAGCCACGACGGTGCCGCAGCCAAATGGCAGCCCCGTACCCTGGGTGCCGTGAGCAGCAACCCCGCCCCCGACGCCCTCCTGGGCCCCGCCGACATCCGCGAACTGGCGGCAGCCCTGGGCGTACGCCCGACAAAACAACGCGGTCAGAACTTCGTCATCGACGCGAACACGGTCCGCCGTATCGTCCGCACCGCAGACGTCCGCGACGACGACGTGGTCGTGGAGGTCGGCCCCGGCCTGGGTTCACTCACGCTCGCGCTGCTCGAAGTCGCCGACCGTGTCACCGCCGTGGAGATCGACGACGTTCTCGCCGGCGCGTTGCCGGCGACCGTCGCCGCCCGCATGCCCACCCGCGCGGATCGCTTCGCCCTGGTGCATTCGGACGCCATGCACATCACCGACCTCCCTGGCCCGCCGCCGACGGCACTCGTCGCGAACCTGCCGTACAACGTCGCCGTGCCCGTCCTGCTGCACATGCTCGACACCTTCCCGAGCATCGAGCGCACCCTCGTCATGGTCCAGGCGGAGGTCGCCGACCGGCTCGCCGCCCCGCCCGGTTCGAAGGTGTACGGCGTCCCGTCCGTGAAGGCCAACTGGCACGCCGAGGTCAAGCGCGCCGGCTCCATCGGCCGCACCGTCTTCTGGCCCGCCCCGAACGTCGACAGCGGCCTGGTTGCCCTCGTCCGCCGGACCGAGCCGGTCAAGACGACGGCCTCCAAGCGCGAGGTCTTCGCGGTGGTCGACGCGGCCTTCGCCCAGCGCCGCAAGACCCTGCGGGCGGCTCTCGCCGGCTGGGCGGGTTCGGCCGCGGCGGCGGAGGTGGCGCTGGTGGCGGCGGGGGTGTCTCCGCAGGCTCGCGGGGAGTCGCTGACGGTGGAGGAGTTCGCGCGGATCGCGGAGAACAAGGTGGGCGGTGAAGGTGGGGCGGGCGCCGAGGGCACGCGACGCGCGCGTGCCGGGCGCGAGGCCCGTGCGGCGGGCGCCGCGAGCGAGGCTCAGGCCGACACCGACACGACTCCCACCGACACGGCCCTCACCGACACCGCCCCGGCCGACACCGCCCCACCCAAGGAGCCCGGTAAGTGAGCGTCACCGTCCGCGTCCCCGCCAAGGTCAACGTCCAGCTCGCGGTGGGTGCCGCGCGGCCCGACGGGTTCCACGACCTGGCCAACGTCTTCCTCGCGGTCGGCCTCTACGACGAGGTCACGGTGACGCCCGCCGACGAGCTGCGCGTCACCTGCGCGGGGCCGGACGCCGACCAGGTGCCGCTGGACCGGACGAACCTCGCCGCCCGCGCGGCCGTCGCGCTCGCCGCGCGGCATGGCATCGACCCCGCCGTGCACATCCACATCGCCAAGGACATCCCGGTCGCCGGTGGCATGGCGGGCGGCAGTGCGGACGGCGCGGGCGCGCTCGTGGCGTGCGACGAGTTGTGGGGCACCGAGGCCACGCGTGAGGAACTGCTCGACATCTGCGCCGAGTTGGGCAGCGATGTGCCGTTCAGCCTGGTGGGCGGGGCCGCGCTCGGCACCGGGCGCGGGGAGAAGCTCGCCGTCCTCGAAGTCGGCGGCGCCTTCCACTGGGTGTTCGCGATGGCGGAGCGGGGGCTGTCGACCCCGGCGGTGTTCCGTGAGTTCGACCGGCTGGGGGAGGGGACCGACATCCCCGAGCCGGTGGCCTCGCGGGAGCTTCTCGACGCCCTCGCCAAGGGGGACCCGGACGCCCTCGCCGCCGCCGTCTCCAACGACCTGCAGCCCGCCGCGCTCTCCCTCTTCCCCGAACTCGCCGACACCCTCGCCGCCGGCCGCACCGCAGGCGCCCTCGCCGCGCTGGTCTCCGGCTCGGGCCCGACGACGGCGTTCCTCGCCCGCGACCCGGAGTCCGCGGCCAAGGTGGCGGCGGCGCTGGCGACTTCGGGCACGTGCCGGACGGTGCGGGTGACGTCGGGGCCGGCGCTCGGAGCGACGGTGCTGGGCGGTTAACCAGGTGCCGGGTCCCGTACCGGGCCTCTAGGCTCCGCCGGGGACGGGGGAGTTGGGGAAGTTGACGGAGGACTCGGTGTCGGCGGACGTGCTCGTGGCCGCCGTACGGCGTGGTGACGTGGACGAGGTCAGGGATCTGCTGCACGCCGGCGCGGACCCGGAGGCGGTGGCCGACGGACTTCCCGTGCTGTGCCTGGCCGTCGCCGCGTACGACGAACCGGTCGCCGAGGCGCTGGTCGAGGCGGGCGCCGATCCGCTGCGTGCCCTCTCCGACGATGACACCCCGCTGCTGCGCGCGGCGGACGGCGGCTCCGACGTCATGGTCGCCGCCGTACTGCCGGAACTCGTCCACCTCTCGTCCGCCGTACGCGCCGAACTGCTCGCCCGCGCCCGGCAGTGGACGGAGGCGGGGGCGGAGGCCGAACTGCGGCGCAGGACCGGTGTGTCGGGGGCGGCCGAGCGGAGCCGGGGCGAACACCTGGGCTGGTGCTGCCACTGGGAGCAGCTCACGCTCGGCGGGGTGAGCGTGCGCGACGGGCACGCGGGGATCCTGAGCAACCTGGAGGCGCGTTTCGGGGTGCGCACGCCCTTCGACGAGTTGGTGGCGCGCGCCCTGGCACACCCCGACCCGGATCACGCCGTCTGGTCCACGGTGTCGCTGACCCTCTCGGCCCGGACGGACGAGGAGACCTGGGCCGCCGCCGTGGCCCTGGGCCGTCACCCCGACCGGCTGCGGCGCCTGTTCGCGGCGGACGTGCTGAAGTGCTTGATCATGGGGCTGGGGAGCTACCCCCTGAAACCCGACGACCTTTTCGAGGACCGCGGGCCCGAGGTGCTGGTGCCGTGGGCCGCGGCCGAGGAGGACATCGAGGTGCTGGCCGCGGTGCTCAACGCGCTGACGGAGAGCACGGGTCCGCAGATCGAGCCGCTGTTGCTCTCCCACCTCACGCATCCCGACCCGCGGATCCGCATGCTGGTCCCGCACGGCCTCCAGCGGGACGAGGGACGCGTGCTGGTCCGTCCCGAGCATCTGTCGGCAGTGCTCACGCTCGTCCGCGACCCCGACTCCCGGGTCCGCGCGGTGGCGGGCTACTGGCTCGCCGAGTACCCGGGCCGCGACCCCGCCATCGCCGACGCGCTGGCCGAACTCATCGACCACGAGGACCAGTTGATCCGTATCTACGCGGTGTACGGCCTCGCCCTGCACGACGATCCGCGCTGTGTCGAGGCCGAGCGTCACATCGGTCCCGTGGACCGGGAGAAGTGGCCGGACACCTGGCTGCTGGACGCGGTGTGGCGCTACCAGTGGCGCCAACGGGAGCCGGGCTGACCGGTCTTCGTGGCCGGCCGATCTTCGCCCGATCTCCACAGGGAAGTACCGCGTTCGCGGTACAGACGGGGCGGGTGGGGTGGATAGGGTCGTTGACACTTCAAACGCTGGCGTCCACGCGAACTCCCCGAAGGGTCACGCACGTGTCCGAACCCCCCACCCCCACCCACCGCAGGAAGCGCCCCCTGTCCCGACGCGGAGTGATCGGAGCCGCCGCGGCCGTGGCCGGTGGCGCCGCGCTCACCCCGGCGGTCTTCGCGGCCACCGAGTCCGGGGACGCCGAGGCCGACTCCGGTACGAAGCCCGAGTCGTTCCCGGCGACCCGGTCCGCCGCCTCGACCGGTACCGGCACGGCGACGACCGCGTTCACCGCGACCTACGTCGGCGTCCGCTGGAGCGGCGCGCAGGACGGTGCCGGGATCCGCTTCCCGGGCGACGCGAACTGGCAGACCCTCGGCGGTGGTTGCGCGACCGTCGATGACGGCGGTACGGCCCTGGTCCCGTCCGGCGGCGCCACGGCGTACGCGCTGAAGGCGCCGGACGCCACGACGGCGCTGCGCTCGCTCGCGATCGACACCACGGGCGGCCCGGACCGCACCTTCAAGGTGCCGACGGAAGCCACGCGCGTGCGTGGAGTGCAGTACCTGTCCCGGCCGGCCTGGGGCGCCGACGAGTCGAAGCGGTACAAGGACGGCAAGGTCAACTCGCCCGAGGCGTACTACGCGTTGCAGGCGATCACGGTCCACCACACGGACACGCCGAACAACGATCCCGACCCGGCGGCGACCGTCCGCGCGATCTACGAGTACCACGCGGTCACCCTCGACTGGGGCGACATCGGCTACCACTTCCTGATCGACGAGGACGGCAACGTCTACGAGGGCCGCTACTCCGGCGACGACGGCGTCCCCGCCTTCGACCCCGACGGCGACCTCGTCACCGCCTTCCACACCGCGGGCTTCAACTCCGGCAACCTCGGCATCGCCCTGATCGGCAACCTCGTCGACCAGGCCCCGACCGACGCGGCCAAGGCCTCGCTGACCCGCCTGATCAAGGTCATCGCCCGCTTCAAGGGCCTCGACCCGCAGGCGAAGATCACGTACACCAACCCGGTCAACGGCGTGAAGAAGGACAACGAGACGGTCAGCGGCCACCGCGACTGGCTGGAGACGGACTGCCCGGGCCAGACGATGTACGACCTCCTGGCCGAAGTCAGATCAGCGGCAGCGTCCTGACCTGCGGGGATCGGCAGCCGCCCGGCGCGCATTAGTCTGGGTGGCTGACCGTCCCCCCTGTCAGGAGAGTAATGGCCGTCAATCTGGTCAATGTCGAGAACGTCAGCAAGGTGTACGGCACGCGTGCGCTGCTCGACGGCATCTCGCTCGGAGTCTCCGAGGGTGACCGGATCGGGGTGGTCGGTCGCAACGGCGACGGGAAGACGACGCTGATCCGGCTGCTGGCCAAGCTGGAGGAGGCCGACACCGGACGCGTCACCCACTCCGGCGGGCTGCGGTTCGACGTACTCACCCAGCACGACTCGCTCGACCCCACGGCCACCGTCCGCCACGAGGTCATCCGGGACATGGCCGACCACGAGTGGGCCGGCAACGCCAAGATCCGCGACGTACTCACGGGACTGTTCGGCGGGCTCGACATGCCGGGCTTCCCGCAGGGCCTGGACACCGTCATCGCGCCCCTCTCCGGCGGCGAGCGGCGCCGTATCGCGCTCGCCAAGCTGCTGATCGAGGACCAGGACCTGATCATCCTGGACGAGCCCACCAACCACCTCGACGTCGAGGGCATCTCCTGGCTCGCCCGGCACCTGCGCGAGCGCCGCTCCGCGCTCGTCTGCGTGACCCACGACCGGTGGTTCCTGGACCAGGTCTGCACCCAGATGTGGGACGTGCAGAAGGGCGATGTCTTCGAGTACGAGGGCGGCTACACCGACTACGTCTTCGCCCGCGCCGAGCGCGAGCGCATCGCCGCCACCGAGGAGACCAAGCGGCAGAACCTGGTCCGCAAGGAGCTGGCCTGGCTGCGCCGCGGTGCCCCCGCCCGGACGTCCAAGCCGCGCTTCCGCGTCGAGGCCGCCAACGAGCTGATCGCGGACGTGCCGCCGCCCCGGGACAGCAGCGAGCTGATGAAGTTCGCCTCCTCGCGTCTGGGCAAGACGGTGTTCGAGCTGGAGGACGTGACCGTCCAGGCCGGCCCCAAGGTGCTGCTGAAGCACGTCACCTGGCAGCTGGGCCCCGGCGACCGGATCGGCCTCGTCGGCGTGAACGGCGCCGGCAAGACCTCCCTGCTGCGGGCCATGGCCGAGGCCGCCCGCAGCGAGGGCGACACCCAGCCGGCCGCGGGAAAGGTCACCGTCGGCCGGACCGTCAAGCTCGCCTACCTCTCCCAGGAGGTCGCCGAACTGAGCCCGACCCTGCGGGTCCTGGAGGCCGTCCAGCAGGTCCGCGAGCGCGTCGACCTCGGCAAGGGGCGCGAGATGACCGCCGGGCAGCTGTGCGAGACGTTCGGCTTCAACAAGGAGAAGCAGTGGACGCCGGTGGGGGACCTGTCGGGTGGTGAGCGCAGGCGGCTTCAGCTGCTGCGCCTGCTCATGGACGAGCCCAACGTCCTCTTCCTCGACGAGCCCACCAACGACCTCGACATCGAGACGCTGACCCAGCTGGAGGACCTCCTCGACGGCTGGCCCGGCTCGATGATCGTCATCTCGCACGACCGGTTCTTCGTCGAACGCACCACCGACCGGGTCTTCGCGCTGCTCGGCGACGCCACCCTGCGGATGCTGCCGCGCGGCATCGACGAGTACCTGGAGCGGCGCAAGCGGATGGAGGAGGCGGCCGCCGCCGCGGCGCCGGTCACGGTGAAGCCCGTCGCCGAGAAGAGCGCCGCCGACCAGCGGGCCGCGAAGAAGGAACTCCAGAAGATCGAGCGGCAGTTGGACAAGGTCTCCGAGCGGGAGACCAAGCTGCACGCGCAGATCGCCGAGCACGCGACGGACTTCGCGAAGGTGGCCGAACTGGACGCCGAACTCCGCGATCTCGCCGGGCAGCGCGAGGAGCTGGAGCTGCGCTGGCTGGATCTCGCCGAGGACGCGTGAAGGGTGCGTGAAGGCGCGTAACGGCGGTATCACGGGCCGGTTCTCCCTTGGGAACAGGGGTTGAACCGGCCCGATGCTTTGTCGGTGCCGGGTGATAGAAAGAGCCGTCTGAGAACTTTCTGAGGACGACTCCGGGCCCGACACAGTCCGGGGTGGCTAAAAATCAGTGAACGAGGGGGAGACGCGCTGATGACTCAGCCGCCGGACCAGCCGCAGCAGCCACCGCAGCAGCCGCAAGGCGGATTCGGCGCGCCGCCGCCCCAGATGCCGCCGCCTCCGCAGGGCCCGCCGCAGACCCCGCCGCCTCCGCAGGGCCCGCCGTCCGCCGCGCCCCAGCCGGGCTACGGCTACCCGCAGGCACCCCAGCAGCAGCCCGGTCCCTACGGCCAGCCGGGACCGTACGCCCAGCCCGGCCAGTACGCCCAACAGCCCGGCCCCTACGGGCAGCCGGGTCCCTACGGCCAGCCGCAGCAGCCGGGCCCGTACGGACAGCCGGGGTACGGCTACCCGCCGCAGCCCCAGTACCCGGGCGGCCCCGGCATGCCGCCGCCCCCGGGGGGCGGCTCCCGCAATCCCTTCAAGGGCAAGCCCGGGCTCGCCGTCGGGGCGGCCGTCGTCGCGCTCGCCCTCATCGGCGGTGTGGTCTTCGCCGTCACCAGTGGCGGTGGCGACGACAGCAAGGACAAGAAGCCGGTCGCCCGGAAGAGCGACGACGCGAAGCCGTCCGCGTCCGCCCCGGTCAACCCCGGTGACGGCAGCGGCGACGGCGGGGCCGACCCAGAGGACCTCAACTCCGGCCGCAAGGCGGGCGAGTCGAAGGTGCTCTGGTACAAGGAGGCGCCGAACGCGCCCGGTTCGGGCGCCGACGCACCCGGCCTGTGGATCACCGACAAGACGGTGGTGAAGGCGGCGTACAAGCAGGTCTTCGCCTTCAACGTCGGTGACGGCAACCCCACTTGGGACGCGCTCACGTTCCCGCAGAAGATCTGCTCGGTCACTCCGCAGAAGTCCGCCGACGACAAGGTCGTGGTGGCCTACGAGAGCGGCACCAGCGACCGGGCCGAGTGCAACAAGCTCCAGCAGATCGACCTGAACACCGGCGCCAAGGGCTGGAGCGCCACGCTCGCCGACGGCGCCCTGTTCGACAGCACCATCACCATCAGCATGTCCATCACCGGCAAGACGCTGATGGTGGGCCGCTCGCAGTCCGGGGTGGCCTACGACGTCGGCACCGGCAAGAAGCTGTTCGACAAGTCGAAGTACGGCAACGCCTGCTTCCCGACCGCGTTCGCGGGCGGCGGCAGGCTGCTCTCCGTCGCGTCCTGCGACGCCACCGGGACCAACGAGCACGACGAGATGCAGGAGTTGGACCCGCGGACCGGCAAGGTCAAGTGGACGCAGAAGTTCGACAAGGGCTGGCGGGTCGCGCGGACGTACTCGGTCGATCCGGTCGTCGTCTACAGCACCAACGAGGACAAGAAGGCCTGGAACATCTCCACCTTCGGCTCCAACGGCACCTTCCGCTCGCAGGTCAGCTTCGACGAGGACTTCGCGCCCTCGTGCGGCTGGGCGATCCTCCAGCGCGATTTGCAGGGCTGCCAGGGCGTGGCGGTCGACTCCACCACGCTCTACCTGCCGACCGAGGCCTCCGGCGGACCGAACGACGTCGTCGCGATCAACCTGGCGACCGGCAAGGAGAAGTGGCGCGTCAAGTCCCCGGCGGACGAGTCGATGCTGCCGCTGCGCACCGAGGGCGGCAAGCTCCTCGCGTACGTGGAGCCGTCGTACGCCACCGGCGGCCAGGTCGTGTCGATCCCCATCGGCGGCTCGTCGCACAAGCCGGTCAAGCTGCTGCAGAACCCGGCGAGCACCGCGGGCGTCGAGAGCGGCTTCTACTCCAAGGTCTTCGACTGGGTCGACGGGCGCTTCTACCTCGCGACCACACGGCTGTCCGGGAACGACGACACGAAGGAGAAGTTGATGCTGGCCTTCGGCAAGTGACCCTTCTCCCGCGACCCGCCGCCGCTCCCGTCCCCGAGGTACTCACGCCATGACCCAGCCGCCACCACCGCCCAACGAGCCTCCGCAGCAGCCCGGTTTCGGCCCACCGCAGGACCAGCCGCAGCAGCCCCAACAGCCGCCGGGCTACGGCTATCCGCAGGCGCCGCCGCCCCAGGGCCCGCCGCCCGCACCCCCGCAGCAGCCCGGCTTCGGCGCCCCGCAGGCGCCCCAGCCGCCGCCGCAGCAGCCGCAGCAGCCGGGGTACGGCTACCCGGGCCAGCAGCCCAACCCGTACGGACAGCAGCCCAATCCGTACGGCCAGGCGCCCAACCCCTATGGCCAGCAGCCCGGTTACGGCTATCCGCAGCCGACCACCGTGCCGCTGCACCCGCAGCCGGGGCAGCCGGGCGGCGGGCGGAAGGTCAACGCGCAGGTGGCGATCATCGTGTCGGCGGTCGTGGCGATCGCGCTGATCGTCGGCGGCGGCATCTGGTACTCCTCGTCCGGCAAGGACGACGACAAGAAGGACAAGCAGGCCAGCTCGGCCGGCCCCACCGGCGGCAAGGACGACAAGGGCGACACCGGCGGCACGTCCTCCGGCGGCGAGGAGAAGGTGCCCGCCAACACAGCCTCCCAGGTCCTCTTCCAGGTCCCCGAGCCCCAGGTCGCCAAGGGCGTCAACAGCGTCGCCGTCAACGGCTCGTGGCTGACCGACAAGGCGTACGTCAAGAGCGGCATCGCCGAGGTCGACGGCTACGACCCCGACAAGGGCACCAAGCTGTGGACGATCAAGCTGCCCGGCCCGATCTGCCAGTCCAGCAAGTACGCCACCGACGGCGGCCTGACGGCGGTCGTCTACGAGCCCGCCATGCCGACCAAGGCCGAGCCCGCGCACGGCTGCAGCCAGGTCGCGGCGCTGGACCTCTCCGCCGGCAAGAAGCTGTGGACCAAGACGGTCAAGACCGGTGACACCCCGATCAACTTCGACAACGTCACCGTCAGCGCGAACACGGTCGCGGTCGGCGGCACCAGCGGCGGCGGCGCGTTCGACATCACCAGCGGCAAGTCGCTGTGGGCTCCCAAGCCGACCGACAGCTGCTACGACGCCGGGTACGCCGGCGGCGAGAAGCTGGTCGCGGTGCGCAAGTGCGGCGCGTACGGCCAGCGGCAGCTGCACATCCAGACCATCGACCCGAAGTCCGGGAAGGTGATCTCGGAGTACAAGATGTCCGACGGCATCGAGTACGCGGCCGTCGTGTCCACCAACCCGCTGGTGGTGGCCGCCGACGTCGGCGACACCGCGGGCGACGGCAGCGGCATCTCGGACTTCTTCTCCATCGACAACAAGACCGGCAAGCTGCGCACCCGCATCTCGGCGCCGGGCGACCAGTACGCGGCCAAGTGCGACGGCATCTCCCGGATCGAGAACTGCACGGGTCTCGCGGTCGGCAACGACCGGCTGTACGTGCCGACCGAGGAGCACGACAGCGGCGGCGAGCACGGCGAGAGCAACGAGGTCGTCGTCTTCGACCTCGCCACCGGCAAGCAGACCGGCCAGCGCGGCGACGCGGGCGACGGCTACACCATCACCCCGCTGCGCATGGACGGCACCAACCTGATCGCGTACAAGCGCCCGCCCTACGACAAAGGCGGCCAGATCGTCAGCCTCGACGCCGGCTCCTTCAAGGAGACCACCCTGCTGGAGAACCCGGCGACCGAGTCGGTGCGCGACGCCGAGTCGCGCATGCTGCCGGAGTACTCGGAGATCATCTACCGGCAGGGCCACCTCTACATGTCCGCGGTCTACGCCGACTCCTCGTCGACCGCGGGCGACAAGGAGTATCTGGCGCTCGCCTTCGGCACCAGCGGCTGAACCGACGGCTGAACCACCTCCGTTCCGTGACGGCCCCGCCCCTGCTCAGGGGCGGGGCCGTGCGCGTACCGCTCATCACCCTCGAATGAGTGGAAAGCCAGAAAATCCGTCGATCCAGGGCACTTCTCACCGGTAGGGGGAGCGCAACGTCGAACAAGCGTGTAGCTTCCGGGGTCATGGAGGGCGGGGGAGCCGGAGGGGGGCTTCTGGCCGCGCGGACCAGCGGGCGTCCATAGTGGGGCGTCCACAGGGGGCGTCCGCATTACGGCGTCCGCGGTGGCGCGTCCATGGGGATCCATTGGGGGGACTGGGGGGTTGCTCGATGGGAGTGCGGCTGATGGTGGTCGACGACCACCGACTGCTCGCCGAGGCGTTGGCCTCGGCGCTGAAGCTGCGGGGACACCGGGTCCTGGCCGCGGCGGCACCTGCCGCCGGTGCGGCGGAACTGGTGATCAGCCGGGCACCGGAGGTGTGCCTGATGGGGACGGCCACACCGGCCGAACCGGGCATGTTCGACCCGGTGGTGAAGATCAAACGGGAGCGTCCGCAGGTGGCGGTCCTGGTCCTGGGCCCGGTACCGAGCCCACGCGGCATCGCCGCGGCCTTCGCGGCGGGTGCCTCCGGCTACGTACGCCATGACGAACGCATCGAGGGCGTCGAGCGGGCGATCATGAAGGCGAGGGCGGGCGAGGCAGCCGTAGCACCGCAGTTGCTCCAAGGCGCCTTCAGCGAACTGCTCAACCCGGCGGCCCAGCCCGACGACGAGGGCCAACGCCTGCTGCAGATGCTCACCCCGCGAGAGGTCGAGGTCCTGGTCCGGGTGGCAGACGGTGAGGACACCCGCCTGATCGCCGCCGGCATGGGCATCGCCCCGTCCACGGCCCGCACCCACGTGCAGAGGGTCCTGATGAAACTGGGGGTCGGGTCGAGGCTGGAGGCGGCGGCGCTGGCGGCGAGGACGGGGTTGCTGGACAGGGCGGGCCCGGTGAACAACTCAGCGGGCCCGGACCTGTAACCAACGGAAGCGGCCTAGGCCCCCTCGTCCTCCTTCGCGATCTCCACCGGAGGTACCGGCCGAAGCTTCACCCACCCCAGGAAGAAGATGCCGAGCAGCAGCATCCCGATCCCGGTCCACAGGTTGATGTTGATGCCCTCGGACTTGTCGAGCGAGGAGTCCGACGGGTTGATCCCGGCGATCGTGACGATGACGCCGTAGAGGACGAACAGGCCACCGATGATCAACCGCAGGTCGAACAGCCGGGAGGCCGTCGTGGACTTGCCCTCCAGCTCACTGACCTCGCGCTGGACGTCGTGCCCTGAGTGTCCGGGGTGCCCGGAGTTTTCAGACATGGTCTCTCAATCCTCCCGCGATCAGAACGAGAACGGGATGTAGCAGAGGGCCGCCAGGATCACGGCGCCCCAACCGAGCAGGGCGGGCCGCCGGTACCACGCGTCGTCGCCCTCGGCGGGCGCCTCGGTCATGCCGGGCGAGGTGGTGCCGTAGACCAGGCCCTGGAGCTCTTCGGCCGGCTTGGGCTGGGTGAACAGGGACACGATGAACATGACCACCGCACCGGCCACGAAGCCGGCGATCGCGGAGACGAAGTTGGCGCCCTGGTCGGAGGGGATGGAGATGATCCCCTGCTTGTAGATCCAGAAGTAGTTCACCATCGCGGTGACCGTGCCCGCGAGCAGCCCCCAGAAGCCGGACTTCGGGGTGGCCCGCTTCCAGAACATGCCGACGATGAAGACGACGAACATCGGCACGTTGAAGAAGGAGAACAGGGTCTGGAGGTAGCTCATGATGTTCGAGAACGACGAGGCGAGGAACGCCGTGCCGACCGAGGCCGCGACGCCGATGACCGTGATGAGCCGGCCGAAGCGGACGTAGTACGCGTCCTCGCGGTCCGTGACGACGTACTTGCCCCAGATGTCGGTGGTGAACACCGTGTTGAAGGACGACACGTTGGCCGCCATGCCGGCCATGAACGCGGCGAGCAGTCCGGTCACCGCGATGCCGAGGACGCCGTTGGGCAGCAACTGCTCCATCAGGTACGGGATCGCGTCGTTGTACTGCAGGTCCGAGCCGCTGGTGCCGATCTTCGGGACGAGCGCCGCGGCGACCAGGCCCGGGATCATCACCAGGAACACGATGAAGACCTTCGGGTACGCGGCGATGAGCGGGGTGCGCTGGGCCGCGGACAGGTTCTTCGCGGACAGGGCGCGCTGCACCTCGGCGAAGTTGGTCGTCCAGTAGCCGAAGGACAGCACGAAGCCCAGACCCAGCACGATGGTCAGCCAGTTCGCGCCGAGCGGGTTGTCGCTGCCGATGCCGGTGCCGCCCCACGCGGTGGTGAAGTTGTGGCCGTGGCTCGCGTCGAGCTTGTCGGTCAGGCCGCCCCAGCCGCCGACCTTCTTCAGGCCGAGCACGACCAGCGGGATCAGCGCGGCGAGGATCACGAAGAACTGCAGCACCTCGTTGTAGATCGCGGACGAGAGACCGCCGAGGGTGATGTACGCCAGCACGAAGAAGCCGGCGACCAGGATGGCCACCCACTGCGGCCAGCCGAGCAGCGCCTCGACCACGATCGCAAGGGCGTACAGGTTCACACCCGCGATCAGGATGGCAGCGAAGGCGAACAGGATCGAACTCAGCAGGTGTGCGGCCTTGTCGAAGCGCAGCAGCAGCATCTCAGGGACCGAGCGGACCTTGCTGCCGTAGTAGAAGGGCATCATCACCAGGCCGAGGAAGACCATGGCCGGGATGGCGCCGATCCAGTACCAGTGCACGGTGTACGCGCCGTACTGCGCGCTGTTGGCCGCCATGCCGAGGATCTCGGTGGCGGCGAGGTTGGCCGAGATGAAGGCGAGACCGGTGATCCAGGCGGGCAGCGATCGACCGGAGAGGAAGAAGTCGAGGCTGGTCTTCACCGAGCGTTTGGCGGCGAAGCCGATGCCGAGCACGACGACGAAGTAGATGCCGAGGATCGTGTAGTCGAGCCAGTTGGTGGGGAGTCGCAGCTCGGCTGCCAGTTGCACAGTCGATTGGGGGGACTCAGGGGCATATGTGGGGTTCTGCACCCAGTAATTCAACACGTTCGTTGTCTCACCTTGATTGATTGTGATGTTGACTGAGGTGGTGAGTTGTGTTTTGGTGTGTTCGGTTCTGTTTGGTGGTTGGCTGGCTCGAACAACGGGAGTCCGCAGTGAAGAAGACCTCGACCCGGCTGGCCGACGGTCGCGAGTTGATTTATTACGATCTGCGCGACGACACCGTGCGGGACGCGGTGGACCGGCGCCCGCTGGAGCCGACCGTCACGTCCTCCGAGATCCGCCGTGATCCGCTGCTCGGCGACTCCATCGCCGTCGCCTCGCACCGCCAGGGCCGCACCTATCACCCGCCGGCCGACGAGTGCCCGCTGTGTCCCTCGCGGGACGGCCGGTTGAGCGAGATCCCCGACTCGTCGTACGACGTCGTGGTCTTCGAGAACCGTTTCCCCTCGCTGGCCGGCGACTCCGGCCGCTGCGAGGTCGTCTGTTTCACCTCCGACCACAACGCCTCCTTCGCCGACCTCACCGAGGAACAGGCGGCGCTGGTGCTCGACGCGTGGACGGACCGTACGTCGGAGTTGTCGCATCTCCCCTCCGTGGAGCAGGTGTTCTGCTTCGAGAACCGCGGCGAGGAGATCGGCGTGACGCTCGGTCACCCGCACGGCCAGATCTACGCCTACCCCTTCACCACCCCCCGCACCGCCCTGATGCTGCGTCAACTCGCGCAGCACAAAAAGGCGACCGGCGGGGAGAACCTCTTCGATGACGTCCTGAAGCGTGAACTCGGCGGTGAGCGGGTCGTCCTGGAGAGTGAACACTGGGCGGCCTTCGTGCCGTACGCGGCGCACTGGCCCTACGAGGTCCACCTGTATCCCAAGCGCCGGGTGCCCGATCTGCTGGGCCTGGACGAGGACGCGCGCACAGAGTTCCCCCAGGTCTATCTGGAACTCTTGAGGCGCTTCGACCGGATCTTCGGCGAAGGTGAACCGCCCACGCCCTACATCTCGGGCTGGCACCAGGCGCCGTTCGGCGCGCTGGCGGAGTTCGACGGCGTCAGCCGTGACGACTTCGCGCTGCACCTGGAGCTTTTCACCATCCGCCGCACCTCCGGCAAGCTGAAGTTCCTCGCGGGCTCCGAGTCCGGCATGAGCGTGTTCATCAACGACGTGCCGCCGGAGCGCGCGGCCCAGCGTCTGCGAGAGGTAGCGAGTTCATGAGCAAGTACTTGGTCACCGGCGGCGCCGGGTACGTCGGCAGCGTGGTCGCCCGGCATCTGCTGGAAGCCGGCCACGAGGTCACCGTCCTCGACAACCTGTCCACCGGTTTCCGCGAGGGTGTCCCGGCCGGGGCCGCCTTCGTCGAGGGCGACATCCGTGACGCCGCCAAGTGGCTCGACTCCTCCTACGAGGGCGTCCTGCACTTCGCCGCCTCCTCGCAGGTCGGCGAGTCGGTCGTGAAGCCCGAGAAGTACTGGGAGAACAACGTCGGCGGCTCCATGGCGCTGCTCGGCGCGATGCGCGAGGCGGGCGTGCGCAAGCTGGTCTTCTCCTCCACGGCCGCCACCTACGGCGAGCCGACCGAGGTCCCGATCGTCGAGACCGCGCCCACCGCCCCGACCAACCCCTACGGCGCCTCCAAGCTCGCCGTCGACCACATGATCACCGGCGAGGCGGCGGCCCACGGCCTGGGCGCGGTCTCGCTGCGCTACTTCAACGTGGCGGGCGCGTACGGCGCGCAGGGCGAGCGGCACGACCCCGAGTCGCACCTCATCCCGCTGGTCCTCCAGGTCGCCCAGGGCAGGCGCGAGGCGATCTCGGTCTTCGGCGACGACTACCCGACGCCGGACGGCACCTGTGTGCGCGACTACATCCACGTCGCCGACCTGGCCGAGGCGCACCTGCTCGCCCTCGGCGCCGCCACCCCCGGCGAGCACCTCATCTGCAACCTGGGCAACGGCGAGGGCTTCTCGGTCCGCCAGGTCATCGAGACCGTCCGCCAGGTCACCGGCCACCCGATCCCCGAGGTGGTGGCCCCGCGCCGGGGCGGCGACCCGGCGTCGCTGGTGGCCTCGGCGCAGGCCGCCCGCGAGAAGCTGGGCTGGCAGCCGTCCCGCGCGGACCTCGCGGGTATCGTCGCGGACGCCTGGGAGTTCGCGCAGCAGATCGCAAGGGAGCAGTAGTGGGGGCAGAGCAGGTCCGTGAGGACTTCGTCGGGCTGTACGGAGCCGAGCCGGAGGGCGTCTGGGCGGCGCCGGGCCGGGTCAACCTGATCGGCGAGCACACCGACTACAACGACGGCTTCGTGATGCCGTTCGCGCTGCCGCACACCGCGGTGGCGGCGGTCTCGCGCCGCACGGACGGGGTGCTGCGGCTGCACTCCTCGGACGTCGAGAGCGGGGTCGTGGAGCTGTCCCTGGACGACCTCGTGCCCGAGAGCGACCGCGACTGGACGGCGTACCCCTCGGGTGTGCTCTGGGCGCTGCGCGAGGCCGGGCACCCGGTCACCGGCGCGGACATCCACCTGGCCTCGACGGTCCCGGCGGGTGCGGGCCTGTCGTCGTCGGCGGCCCTGGAGGTCGTCGTCGCCCTCGCGCTCAACGACCTGTACGAACTGGGCCTCAAGCGCTGGCAGTTGGCCCGCCTGTGCCAGCGCGCGGAGAACGTCTACGTCGGTGCCCCGGTCGGCATCATGGACCAGACCGCGTCGGCGTGCTGCGAGCAGGGCCACGCCCTGTTCCTCGACACCCGGGACCTCTCGCAGAAGCAGATCCCCTTCGACCTCGCGGCCGAGGGCATGCGTCTGCTGGTCGTCGACACCCGGGTCAAGCACTCGCACAGCGAGGGCGAGTACGGCAAGCGGCGCGCGGGCTGCGAGAAGGGCGCGGCGCTGCTCGGCGTGGACGCCCTGCGGGACATCCCCTACGACGAGCTGGACGCGGCCCTGGCCCGGCTCGGCGACGACGAGGAAGTGGTCCGCCTGGTCCGCCACGTCGTCACGGAGGACGAGCGGGTGGAGCAGGTGGTCGGGCTCCTGGAGGCCGGCGACACCCGCGCGATCGGCCCGGTGCTGGTCGCCGGTCACGCCTCGCTGCGCGACGACTTCCAGGTCTCCTGCCCGGAGCTGGACCTCGTCGTGGACACCGCCGTCGCCACCGGCGCGCTCGGTGCCCGGATGACCGGCGGCGGCTTCGGCGGCTCGGCGATCGTGCTGGCGGAGACCGCGGACGTGGACACCATCACCAAGGCCGTCGAAGAGGCCTTCGCCACGGCGGGCTTCCTCGCGCCGCGGGTGTTCGAGGCGGTGCCCTCGCCGGGCGCGCGCCGGCTCAGCTGAGCCGCTTGGTCAAGGTGTACTCGGTGGTCCCCGGCGGATAGTCGGGGATCACGCACACCACCTCGTACCCCTGCTTCTTGTAGAACTCCGGCGCCTGGAAGTCCCACGTCTCCAGCCGGGACGCTCCGCAGCCCCGCTCCTCACGCGCGATGCGCTCAGCCGTGGACAGGATCCGCGAGCCGAGCCCCGAGCCGCGGTGGCGGCCGTCGACCCACAGGTACGTCACGTGCAGCCAGGTCGTCCAGGTGTGCCCGACCAGTCCGCCGGCGAGCTCGCCCGCCTCGTCCAACGCCCAGACATGGAGCGGAAGTTCACGTTCCGCGGGCGTTCCGCGCAGCGCGCGCAGCACCGGTGAGGCCGCCGTATTGGTGTCCAGGAGCCGGGAACGGAGAAGATCGCGCCGAGCCCTGTCGATTTCTGTCTCAAGACGAAACATGCGGCTCACCATAAACGCGCTGGCCAACCAGTTCTGCAAATTACCTTCCGCTCCCGCCCCCCAGCCGTACCCTGATGAACGGCACCGGTGGGGGCCGGTGCTGATCAGGGGGCGAGACAAGTCGGGTACGGCACCCGAAGTGGGGGTAGCAGTTTTCGCATGGCGGCGGCCGTGCACAGCCATCGCGCTTCGGGCGTCGTACCTGCGCCCGTGTCGTCTCCCGACGATGAGGTATCCCCTGCTCTTCGAGAGCTTGGGGAAGGGGGTTTCGTGGTTCGCATTCGTGTCCTGGTCGTCGACGACCATCGCATCTTCGCCGAGTCGCTCGCTGCCGCACTGGCCGCCGAGCCCGATGTCGACGTATCCGCCGCCGGCAGCGGTCCCGCCGCGGTGCGCAGTCTGGAGCGCGCATCCGCCGAGGGGCGCCGCTACGACGTGCTGCTCGTCGACTCGGACCTGGGGGGCAACGTGCCGGGAGTCCGGCCCGCGGTGCCGCTCCAGGAAGCCGGCGAGGACGGGCTGGTCGACGGGATCTCTCTGGTCGCCGGCGTCCGTACCTCCCAGCCGGGCGTCCGGATCGTCGTGCTCGCCGAGAAGGACGATCCCCGGCGGGCCGCACTGGCCCTGCAGGCCGGGGCCTCGGGGTGGGTGGCGAAGGACTGCTCGCTGTCCCGGCTCCTTACGGTCATCCGGGGGGTGCTGCGCGACGAGACGCATCTGCCGCCGGCCCTGCTCACGGGTGTCCTGCGGGAGCTCACGGCGGCGCGCAAGCACCGCACCGAGAGCGAGCGGCTGGTGGAGTCCCTCACGCCGAGGGAGCGGGAAGTGCTGCGGTGCATGGTGGCAGGACTCGGCCGCAAGGCCGTCGCCGAGCGGCTGTTCCTCTCGCCGCACACCGTCCGCACCCACATGCAGAACGTGCTGGGCAAGCTGGGCGTCCACTCCACCCTCGCCGCGGTCGCGCTCGCGCGCCGGGCCGGGGTCGGGCCCGTCGACCTGGAGCCCACGGCACGAATCGGGGCGGAGGAGACCCACAGCGCGTAGGCCTCCGGCGGATCGGACGGGCTGTGGGGGACAGCGTGTCCGGGCCGAGCGGGGCTGGCGTCCGTCCGGCGGAGCGGGCCGACTGTGAGGTGCGGTGCGCCTCGGCCGGGCAACTCCCGCGACGCCGTCATGATCCGCCGGGCAGTCCCAGGGGGCACGGGGCGGTGCGGCTGCTGTCGCATGAGCGCCCACCAGCCCCCATCGGTCCGCAGGCCAGTTCCACCGGCCCGCGGGTTCGGCACCGCGCGACCGGCGGAGCCCTCAGCCGGGGATGTTGTCGAACGGGGCGGTCAGCTGGCGTAGCAGGCCCGCGAGTTCGCCGCGCTGGGCACGTGACAGCTCGGCGAGGATCGCGCGCTCCTGCGCGAGGAGTCCGGCCAGGGCCTGGTCCGCGCGGTCCTGGCCCTCGTCGGTCAGCCGGACCAGCACCCCGCGCCGGTCGCTCGGATCGGGCAGCCGCTCCACCAGGCTCTTCTGGGCCAGCCGGTCGATGCGGTTGGTCATCGTGCCCGAGGTGACCAGAGTCTGTGTCAGCAACTGCCCCGGGGAGAGCTGATACGGCGTTCCCGCGCGCCTGAGCGCGGTCAGCACGTCGAACTCCCAGGGCTCCAGGCTGTGTTCGGCGAAAGCCAGCCGGCGCGCCCGATCCAGGTGCCGGGCCAGCCTGCTCACCCGGCTGAGCACTTCCAACGGCTCCACGTCGAGGTCCGGACGCTCCCGGCGCCACGCTGCGACCAGCCGATCGACCTCGTCCTCCATGACGATCAGTGTAGTGGTTGTGTCGACGTGAAGTCTCTTGAGGTCAAGTCTCTTGACATCAAGATATATCGACGGGGAAGGTGGAGGTCATGACCACTCCCACCTGGGACCCGGCCCAGTACCTCCGCCATGCCGACCACCGCGCCCGCCCCTTCACCGACCTCCTGGCCCGCATCCCCCAGCCGCCGTCCCCGGCGCCCCGCGTCGCCGACCTCGGCTGCGGCCCCGGCAACATGACGGCCCTGCTCGCCGAGCGCTGGCCGACGGCGCACATCGTCGGCTACGACAACTCGCCGGAGATGCTCGACAAGGCGCTCGTGGAGTACGAGGGACCGACGGCCGGCGGCGGGCGCCTGGACTTCTCCTACGCCGACGTCCGCACCTGGGCGCCCGAGGGCATGTACGACCTGATCGTCAGCAACGCCACCCTCCAGTGGGTCCCCGGACACGTCGACCGCTTCGCCGACTGGGTCGCCGCCCTCGCCCCCGGCGGCACCTTCGCCTTCCAGGTCCCCGGCAACTTCTCGGCCCCCAGCCACCGGTTGATGCGCGACCTCGCCCACTCCGCCCGCTTCCGCGACCGCCTCGCCGAGACCCTGCGCCACGACGACGCCGTGCTCGCGCCGGAGACCTATCTGGAGCGGCTGACCGCGCTCGGCTGCGCGGTCGACGTCTGGGAGACGACGTACGTCCATCTCCTGACCGGGGAGGACCCGGTCCGCGACTGGGTGAAGGGGACCGGGCTGCGGCCGGTGCTGACCGCCCTCGCCGACGACCCGGCCGCGCGGGAGGAGTTCCTCGCCGCCTACCGGGCCGCCCTGCGCGAGGCCTATCCGGCGACCGGGTACGGCACCCCGTTCCCGTTCCGCCGTATCTTCGCGGTCGCCCGCAAGGGGGACTGACGGTGCTCGCGGCCGTCGACCACGTCCAGCTCGCCGCCCCGCCCGGCTCCGAGGAGCTGCTGCGCGGCTACTACGTCGACGTCCTCGGCATGACCGAGATGCCCAAGCCGCCGGTGCTCGCGGCGCGGGGCGGGTGCTGGTTCCGGGCGGGGGCTGTGCAGTTGCACCTGGGGATCGAGGCCGACTTCAGGCCCGCCAGGAAGGCGCACCCCGGTCTGCGGGTCACGGACATCGAGGCGTACGCGACCCGGCTGGAGACGCATGGGGTGGCGGTGACCTGGGACGACGACCTCCCGGGTCAGCTGCGGTTCTACGCGGACGACCCGGTGGGCAACCGGCTGGAGTTCCTGGAGCCGAGGGGATGAGGTTTGCTCCGGGGCGGGCCGGTTACCCGAAGGACGACACCGGAATCCGACCCGAAATTTGGAGTGATGAACGGTGGCTGAAGAGCAGAAGGGCAAGGCCAAGGCCGAGCAGATGAAGGGCAAGGCCAAGGAGACCGTCGGCCGTGCCGTCGGCAACGAGCGGATGACCGCCGAGGGCCGCGCCGAGCAGGCCAAGGGCGACGCGCGCCAGGCCAAGGAGAAGACCAAGGACGTCTTCAAGCACTGACGTGCTCGGGCGCCGAGGGGCTCGAGCACAGTAGGGCCGGCGCCGGGGAAACAAGGCGGGCCCCTGCCTGGGACGGCAGGGGCCCGCCTTCTCGTGTGCCGGAGCAGTGCGCCGGGGCTCAGCTCTTGCGGCGCCCTATCAGGTGCGGCTTCGCCTCCAGGCCGTCCAGGCCGTGCCAGGCCAGGTTCACCAGATGGGCGGCGACCTCCGCCTTCTTCGGGCGGCGGACGTCCAGCCACCACTGGCCGGTAAGGGCGACCATGCCGACCAGGGCCTGGGCGTAGAGCGGGGCCAGCTTGGGGTCGAAGCCGCGGCTCTTGAACTCGCGGCCCAGGATGTCCTCGACCTGCGTGGCGATGTCCGAGATGAGCGAGGCGAAGGACCCCGTCGACTGCGGGATGGGGGAGTCGCGGACCAGGATGCGGAAGCCGTCCGTGTACTCCTCGATGTAGTCCAGGAGCGCGAAGGCGGCCTGTTCGCACAGTTCGCGGGGGTGGCCGGCGGTGAGGGAGCTGGTCACCATGTCCAGGAGGCGGCGCATCTCGCGGTCCACGACCACCGCGTACAGGCCCTCCTTGCCGCCGAAGTGCTCGTACACCACCGGCTTGGAGACCCCGGCCTTCGCCGCGATCTCCTCCACCGACGTGCCCTCGAAGCCCTTGGCGGCGAACAGGGTGCGGCCGATCTCCAGCAGCTGCTGGCGACGCTCGGCACCCGTCATCCGGGTGCGGCGGGCGCGCCGCGGCTTTTCATTGCTCGGGGTGCTGCTGGAGTCGGTCGCCACGGCGTCAATCATGCCGCCTCGGCGGTTTCCCTCCGGCGCCGGGAGTCGTCCTGGTCGGGGTTCCGGCGGGAATCGATACGCGAGCGTGACGGCCAGCGCACGTCGTAGGCCCAGCCGAGCTGCTCGCACCAGCGGATGATGCGCGCCGAGGAGTCCACCTGGCCGCGCATCACACCGTGCCGCGCGGAGGTCGGGTCGGCGTGGTGCAGGTTGTGCCAGGACTCACCGCAGGACAGCACCGCGAGCCACCACACGTTGCCCGAACGGTCCCGCGACTTGAAGGGCCGCTTGCCGACCGCGTGACAGATCGAGTTGATCGACCAGGTCACGTGGTGCAGCAGCGCCACCCGCACGAGCGACCCCCAGAAGAAGCCCGTGAAGGCGCCCCACCAGGACATCGTCACCAGACCGCCGATCAGCGCGGGCAGGGCCAGCGAGAGCATCGTCCAGAGGATGAACTGCCGGGAGATCGCGCGGATCGTCGTGTCCTTGATCAGATCCGGCGCGTACTTGTCCTGCGGGGTGCGCTCCTCGTCGAACATCCAGGCGATGTGCGCCCACCACAGGCCCTTCATCAGCGCCGGCAGGGTCTCGCCGAAGCGCCACGGGGAGTGCGGGTCGCCCTCCGCGTCGGAGAACTTGTGGTGCTTGCGGTGGTCGGCCACCCAGCGCACCAGCGGGCCCTCCACCGCCATCGAACCGGCGATGGCGAGCGCGATGCGCAGCGGGCGCTTCGCCTTGAAGGAGCCGTGCGTGAAGTAGCGGTGGAAACCGATCGTCACACCGTGGCAGCCGAGGAAGTAGAAGAAGACGAGCAGACCGAGGTCGAGCCAGCTCACACCGCCCCAGCTCCAGGCCAGCGGCACCGACGCGACGAGGGCCAGGAAGGGCACGACGATGAAGAGGAGGAGCGCGATCTGCTCGACCGACCCCTTTTTCTCGCCGCCGAGGGTCGCTGGGGGGAGTGGGGTGTCGTTGTTCGCCTTCGGGGCGTCGTCGATCACATCGGAACTTGTGGACATGGTGGCGTCCCCTGTGGGGTCGATGGTGGAGAGGGTGGTGCCGGGACGGCAGCGGAAACCTTGCCCGGGCTCCGTTACAACAGTCCCTACGGTTCCGTAACCTACGGCATCGTAAGTATGGCAGTGCATGGTCGGGCGGCAAGGAGCCCGAAAGTCTGCGCGTCCGCATGGACACCTATCCTTGGAGTCGGTCGGACAGCGCGGTCCGCTCTGATTCCTTCCCGGATGTCAGGGCCGTATGCGGCACCCTCGCCGCACGGCCCCGGTCAGCCGGGTTCCCTCCCGGACGAGCTTCAACACTGCAAGGAGCCGCACCTGTGAGCAGTGCCGACGACCTGACCACGAGCACCACCTCGACCAGCAGTGAGCTGCGCGCCGACATCAGGCGGCTGGGCGACCTGCTCGGCGAGACCCTCGTCCGGCAGGAGGGGCCCGAGCTCCTGGAGCTGGTCGAGAAGGTCCGCCGCCTCACCCGCGAGGACGGCGAGGCCGCCGCCGAGCTGCTGCGCGGCACCGAACTGGAGACCGCCGCCAAGCTGGTGCGCGCCTTCTCCACCTACTTCCACCTCGCCAACGTCACCGAGCAGGTGCACCGCGGCCGCGAGCTGCGCGCCCGCCGGGCCGCCGAGGGCGGTCTGCTGGCCCGCACCGCCGACCGCCTCAAGGACGCCGACCCCGAGCACCTGCGCCAGACCGTCGGCAACCTCAACGTCCGGCCGGTCTTCACGGCCCACCCGACGGAGGCCGCCCGCCGGTCCGTCCTCAACAAGCTCCGGCGCATCGCCGCGCTCCTGGAGACCCCCGTCATCGAGGCCGACCGCCGCCGCTACGACACCAGGCTGGCCGAGAACATCGACCTGGTCTGGCAGACCGACGAACTGCGCGTGGTACGCCCCGAGCCGGCCGACGAGGCCCGCAACGCGATCTACTACCTGGACGAACTGCACGCCGGCGCCGTCGGCGACGTACTCGAAGACCTCACCGCCGAGCTGGAGCGCGTCGGCGTCCAACTCCCCGACGCCACCCGCCCGCTGACCTTCGGCACCTGGATCGGCGGCGACCGCGACGGCAACCCGAACGTCACCCCGCAGGTGACCTGGGACGTCCTGATCCTCCAGCACGAGCACGGCATCAACGACGCCCTGGAGCAGATCGACGAGCTGCGCGGCTTCCTGTCCAACTCCATCCGCTACACCGGCGCGACCGACGAGCTCCTGGACTCCCTCGGCACCGACCTCCAGCGCCTGCCGGAGATCAGCCCCCGCTACAAGCGGCTGAACGCGGAGGAGCCCTACCGGCTCAAGGCCACCTGCATCCGGCAGAAGCTGGAGAACACCAAGCAGCGCCTGGCCAAGGGCACCCCGCACCAGCCCGGCCGCGACTACCTGGGCACCGGCGAGCTGCTGACGGACCTCACGCTCATCCAGACCTCCCTGCGCGAGCACCGCGGCGGCCTCTTCGCCGACGGCCGGATGAACCGCACCATCCGCACCCTGGCCGCCTTCGGCCTCCAGCTCGCCACCATGGACGTGCGCGAGCACGCGGACGCCCACCACCACGCCCTCGGCCAGCTCTTCGACCGGCTCGGCGAGGAGTCCTGGCGGTACGCCGACATGCCCCGCGAGTACCGGGGCAAGCTGCTCGCCAAGGAGCTGCGGTCGAGGCGGCCTTTGGCCCCGACCCCGGCGCCGGTGGACGCGGCGGGCGAGAAGACCCTCGGTGTCTTCCAGACCGTGAAGCGGGCTCTTGAGGTGTTCGGGCCCGAGGTCATCGAGTCGTACATCATCTCGATGTGCCAGGGCGCCGACGACGTCTTCGCCGCCGCCGTGCTGGCCCGCGAGGCCGGGCTGCTCGACCTGCACGCCGGGTGGGCGAAGATCGGCATCGTGCCGCTCCTGGAGACCACGGACGAGCTCAAGGCCGCCGACACGATCCTGGAGGACATGCTCTCCGACCCGTCCTACCGGCGCCTGGTGGCGCTGCGGGGCGATGTCCAGGAGGTCATGCTCGGCTACTCCGACTCCTCCAAGTTCGGCGGCATCACGACGAGCCAGTGGGAGATCCACCGGGCGCAGCGGCGCCTGCGTGACGTGGCGCACCGGTACGGCGTACGCCTGCGCCTCTTCCACGGCCGTGGCGGCACCGTCGGCCGCGGCGGCGGCCCCTCGCACGACGCGATCCTCGCCCAGCCGTGGGGCACCCTGGAGGGCGAGATCAAGGTGACCGAGCAGGGCGAGGTCATCTCCGACAAGTACCTCGTGCCGTCGCTGGCCCGGGAGAACCTGGAGCTGACCGTCGCGGCCACCCTCCAGGCGTCCGCCCTGCACACCGCGCCCCGCCAGTCCGACGAGGCGCTCGCCCGCTGGGACGCGGCCATGGACGTGGTCAGCGATGCCGCCCACGCGGCCTACCGCAGGCTGGTCGAGGACCCGGACCTTCCGACGTACTTCCTCGCCTCCACGCCGGTGGACCAGCTCGCCGACCTGCACCTGGGCTCGCGGCCCTCCCGCCGCCCCGGCTCGGGCGTCTCGCTCGACGGTCTGCGCGCCATCCCGTGGGTCTTCGGCTGGACCCAGTCCCGGCAGATCGTGCCCGGCTGGTTCGGCGTCGGCTCCGGCCTGAAGGCGCTGCGTGAGGCGGGCCTGACTGCGACATTGGGAGGAGAGGGCGTGCTCGACGAGATGCACGAGCAGTGGCACTTCTTCCGCAACTTCATCTCCAACGTCGAGATGACGCTCGCCAAGACCGACCTGCGGATCGCCCAGCACTACGTCGACACCCTGGTCCCCGACGAGCTCAAGCACGTCTTCGAGACCATCAGGGCCGAGCACGACCTGACCGTCCGCGAGGTGCTGACGGTGACCGGCGAGAGCGAACTCCTCGCCGCCACCCCGGTGCTGAAGCAGACCTTCACCATCCGCGACGCCTACCTGGACCCGATCTCCTACCTCCAGGTGACCCTGCTCAAGCGCCAGCGCGACGCGGCGGCCGCCGGCCAGACCCCCGACCCGCTGCTGGCCCGAGCCCTCCTGCTCACGGTCAACGGCGTCGCCGCGGGCCTGCGCAACACGGGCTGAGCCGCTCGGACATGGGGGTGCCCCCGGGATCGTACGAATCCCGGGGGCACCCCTTTTTTGTACGTCTTCTTTTGTACGTCTACGACTGGACGGCGACGAACGTGGCCGTCAGCAGCGCGACCCCCGACCCCGCCAGCACCCAGCCGAGCCGGATCCGTCCGAGCCCGCCGGCCACCACGACCGACGCGAGCAGCAGCGCGCCGCCCAGCGGCACCCACGCGTACAGGACCCCCGCCAGGCCGCAGCGGAAGACCTCGTCCGTGCCGGGCTTCACGACCACCGTGTAGGACTGGCCCTTCCGCACCGCGACCGTCTTCACCATGACGACCCGCGAGCGCGCCTGCGAACCCGCGGACAGGGGCGTGTAGGCGCCGGTGCAGGTGTCCCCGTCGCACCGCGCGACCTCGACCGTGCCCCGCTCGCGCCCCTTGGTGAGCATCACGTACTGGGCGCTGCCCCAGGACGCCCACACACCGGCGATCATGATCAGTACCGCGACCGTGCCCATCGCCGCGAGCCGCCCGAACCGCAGCGCGGCGACCGAGGCCTGACGCGAGGTGGGGGCTGTGGCGGGCATGGCCCGGATCATTGGCCATGGCCCTGCGCGCGGTCAACTCGGGTCGGCCCGGGCGGGCGACAAGTCAGGAGTTGTACGTGCTTTGCGCCCGCTCCAGCCCTTCGAGGACCAGCGCCTCCGCCGCGTCGGTCGCGCGGTCCACCAGGTAGTCCAGCTCCTTGCGCTCGGCACCGGAGAAGTCCTTCAGCACGAAGTCGGCGACCTGCATCCGCCCCGGCGGCCGGCCGATCCCGAACCGCACCCGGTGGTAGTCGGGACCCATCGCCTTCGTCATCGACTTCAGCCCGTTGTGCCCGTTGTCCCCGCCGCCCAGCTTCAGCCGCAGGGTCCCGTAGTCGATGTCGAGTTCGTCGTGCACGGCCACGACGTTGGCCAGGGGCACCTTGTAGAAGTCGCGCAGCGCGTTCACCGGTCCGCCGGACAGGTTCATGTACGACATCGGCTTCGCCAGGATCACCCGCCGGTTGGCCGGTCCCGGCGGCCCGATCCGCCCCTCCAGGACCTGCGCCTGCGCCTTCCCGGCCCGCTTGAACTTCCCCCCGATCCGCTCGGCCAGCAGATCGGCCACCATGAAGCCCACGTTGTGCCGATTCCTCGCGTACTCCGGACCCGGATTCCCGAGCCCCACGATCAGCCAGGGGGCATTGGCGTCGGTCGTCACGTCCATGTCTCCATTGATACGCGCCAGCCGCTGCCCCCGGACGGGAGCAGCGGCTGACGAAACGGTGATGAGGTGAGGATCAGACCTCGGCGGACTCCCCCTCGGCGTCGTCCGCGGCGGCCTCTTCGGCCTGGGCGGCCAGGACTTGGAGGACGACCGCGTCCTCGTCGGTGACCAGGGTGGTCCCCTCGGGGAGCGGGATGTCCTTGGCGGCGATGGAGGCGCCGGCCTCCAGGCCCGCGATGGAGACGGTGACCGACTCGGGGATGTGCGTGGCCTCGGCCTCGACCGTCACCGTGCTCAGCACGTGCTCGAGCAGGTAGGCGCCCGGGGCCAGCTCGCCCTCGGTGTGGACGTAGACCTCGACGGTGACCTTCTCGCCGCTCTTCACGGTGAGCAGGTCGACGTGCTCGAGGAAGCCCTTGACGGCGTCGCGCTGGACGGCCTTCGGGATCGCGAGCTGGGTCTTGCCCTCGATGTCCAGGGTGAGCAGAACGTTGGGGGTACGCAGGGCGAGCTGGAGCTCGTGGCCCGGCAGCGTGATGTGCAGCGGGTCGACACCGTGGCCGTAGACCACGCCGGGGACCTTCTTGTCACGGCGGATGCGGCGGGCGGCGCCCTTGCCGAACTCGGTGCGGGACTCGGCGGCGAGCTTGACCTCGGACATGTTCACTCCTCGTAGAAAAACGTGGGGAAGGTGGTCACCCGGCCGAACATCGGCCTGCTACGAAGAGCGCGTCGATAACGGACCGCCGTATCCACGAACGGATACGGCCTCCCTCGCCGAGCAACTGCGTCAGCTTACTCGGCGGGGAGGCCGTACCAGAAATCGATCTACGAGTGCGAGGACTTGACGCTCGGCCTACTGCTCGTCGAAGAGGCTCGTCACGGAGCCGTCCTCGAAGACCTCGCGCACCGCGCTCGCGATCGTCGGCGCGATCGACAGCACGGTGATCTTGTCCAGGTCCTGGCTCAGCTCACCCGGCGTCGGCAGGGTGTCGGTGAGCACGAACTCGCTCACCCGGGAGTTCTTCAGCCGGTCCGCGGCGGGCCCGGACAGCACACCGTGCGTCGCCGTCACGATGACGTCCTCCGCACCGTGGGCGAACAGCGCGTCCGCGGCGGCGCAGATCGTGCCGCCCGTGTCGATCATGTCGTCGACGAGCACGCACACCCGGCCCTCGACCTCGCCGACCACCTCGTGCACGGTGACCTGGTTGGCGACGTCCTTGTCCCGGCGCTTGTGCACGATGGCGAGGGGTGCGCCGAGGCGGTCGCACCAGCGGTCCGCCACCCGCACCCGGCCGGCGTCCGGGGAGACGACCGTCAGCTTGTCCTTGTCGACCTTGCGGCCCACGTAGTCCGCGAGCAGCGGCAGCGCGAAGAGATGGTCGACCGGGCCGTCGAAGAAGCCCTGGATCTGGTCGGTGTGCAGATCGACCGTCAGGATGCGGTGCGCACCGGCCGTCTTCATCAGGTCCGCGATCAGACGGGCCGAGATCGGCTCACGGCCGCGGTGCTTCTTGTCCTGCCGGGCATAGCCGTAGAACGGCACGATCACGGTGATGGAGCGGGCCGACGCGCGCTTCAGCGCGTCGATCATGATGAGCTGCTCCATGACCCACTGGTTGATGGGAGCCGTGTGGCTCTGGATCACGAAACAGTCCGCACCGCGAACCGACTCCTCGAAACGGACGTAGATCTCGCCGTTCGCGAAGTCGAAGGCCTTCGTCGGGACGACCCCGACACCCAGCTGCTGGGCGACCTCCTTGGCAAGCTCGGGGTGGGCGCGGCCGGAGAAGAACATCATCTTCTTCTCGCCGGTCGTCTTGATCCCGGTCACAGCACTGTCTCCTCAGAGGTCATTCAACTGGGTGTGCGTTTATCACGGTACGCCGTGTTCGAGGCACCCGTTTCCGGTCAGTCCTCGCTCTCGGCCTGGCGGGAAGCCGTTTCCGCGGCCTTCGCCGCGGCGCTCCCCGGGCGCTTGCGGGCCACCCAGCCCTCGATATTCCGCTGCTGGCCACGGGCCACGGCCAGCGAACCGGGCGGTACGTCCTTGGTGATCACGGACCCGGCGGCGGTGTAGGCACCGTCCCCGACCGTGACAGGCGCCACAAACATGTTGTCCGAACCGGTACGGCAGTGCGAGCCCACGGTGGTGTGGTGCTTGGCCTGTCCGTCGTAGTTCACGAACACGCTGGCGGCACCGATGTTGGTGTACTCGCCGATCGTCGCGTCCCCCACGTAGGAGAGGTGCGGGATCTTCGTGCCCTCCCCGATCGTCGCGTTCTTCGTCTCGACGTACGTCCCGATCTTGCCCTTGACGCCGAGCCGCGTGCCGGGCCGGAGGTAGGCGAACGGCCCCACGCTCGCGTTCGCCCCGATGTGCGCCGAGTACGACACGGTGTTGTCCACCCGCGCCCCGGCGTCGACCAGGGTGTCCGTCAGCCGGCTGTTGGGGCCGACCTCCGCGCCCTCGCCGAGGTGCGTCGAACCGTGCAACTCGGTGCCCGGGTGCACGATCGCGTCCTGCTCGAAGGTGACGGTGACGTCGATCCAGGTCGTCGCGGGGTCGATGACGCTCACCCCGCCGAGCATGGCGGCGGTCAGCAAGCGGTCGTTGAGGATCCGCCGCGCCTGCGCCAGCTGCACCCGGTTGTTGATCCCGGCGATCTCCCGGTGGTCCCCGGCGACCGAGGCCCCGACCCGGTGCCCGGCCTCCCGCAGGATCCCGAGCACGTCCGTGAGGTACTCCTCGCCCTGGCTGTTGTCCGTCCGCACCTTCTTCAACGCGTCGGCCAGCAACTGCCCGTCGAACGCGAACACCCCCGAGTTGATCTCCCGGATCGCCCGCTGCGCCTCGCTCGCGTCCTTGTGCTCGACGATCTCGACGACGGCGCCGGTGACGTCGTCGCGCACGATCCGCCCGTAGCCGGTGGCGTCCGGGACCTCGGCGGTCAGCACGGTGACGGCGTTGCCGTCCGCGGAGTGCGTCGCGGCGAGCTGACGCAGCGTCGCGCCGGTCAGCAGCGGGGTGTCCCCGCACACGACCACGACGGTGCCGTCCACGGAACCGCCGAGCTCCTCCAGACCCATCCGTACGGCATGCCCGGTGCCGTTCTGCTCCGCCTGGACCGCGGTGCGTACGGCGGGGTCGATCACGCCGAGATGCGCGGTGACCTTCTCGCGTGCGTGCCCGACGACCACGACGAGGTTCTCCGGCGCCAACTCGCGCGAGGCGGCGAGCACATGGCCCACCAGGGAACGGCCGCAGATCTCGTGCAGGACCTTTGGTGTGGCCGACTTCATACGGGTGCCCTCACCCGCTGCGAGAACGACGACGGCTGCCGGGCGAATGGCGCTCACGGGGTTGCCCTTCGGCTGTGGATGAGGTGGGGACATCCGAAGGATACCGGGGCGTTTCATGGGGGACATGAGAGTGGGCCCTGACAGTGCTGTCAGGGCCCGAAGTGCGTTGCTGGAAGAGGGTGTTGCTCCCCCGCCAGGACTCGAACCCGGACAAATGGCACCAAAAGCCACTGTGCTGCCAATTACACCACGGGGGAATGAGCTCGACCGGACCGGAGATCCAGTCGGCTGCCGGGTGGCGGCTCCCACTATGCCGTACCACCAGCCTTCGATGCGACGGTACATCTCCGCTGCCGGGCGGACCCGCCCCGTCCGCCCCACGGGAAATCGTGCGGTTTCGCATTCGTTCGATTACGGGGTGTGGTGTAGGCCAGTCGTCGAAACTCACCGGAAAACCGGGGCGTGGCGCCCGTAGGCTGGAGGCATGACCACGACGGGGGAAGAACACACCACGGGCCGGGGAGGGCCGTGGTGGTGGACCAGGTGGCGCAGTGCCGTGCTGGACGTCGGGCTGGCGTCGCTGTCCGCGGTGGAGTGTGCGTTCGAGGGGATCCGGTTCGCGCGGGACGCGGGGATCCCGCTCGCCGCGGGCATCGTGTTCGGGGTGCTGGCCGGTTCGGCGCTGCTGTTCCGGCGGAAGTGGCCGATCGCCGTCGTGCTGGTGGCGATCGCGATCACCCCGGCCCAGATGGGCTACCTGATGGGCATCGTCGGCCTCTACACCCTGGCCGCCTCGGAGTTGCCGCGCCGGATCATCGCCTCGCTGGCCGGGATGTCGTTGGTCGGGATGCTGATCGTGATGTTCGTGCGGGTACGGCAGGACATGGCGCGCGGGGATCTCGACCTCGGGGACTGGTTCGTCCCCTTCGCCGCCATCACCACCGCGGTCGGGATGACCGCGCCGCCGCTGCTGCTCGGGCTCTATGTCGGGGCGCGGCGGCGGCTGATGGAGAGCCTGCGGGAGCGGGCGGACAGCCTTGAGCGCGAGTTGCAGCTGCTGGCCGAGCGGGCGGAGGAGCGGGCCGAGTGGGCCCGCAACGAGGAGCGGACCCGGATCGCGCGGGACATGCACGACGTCGTCGCGCACCGGGTGAGCCTGATGGTCGTGCACGCGGCGGCGCTGCAGGCGGTGGCGCGGAAGGACCCGGAGAAGGCCGTCAAGAACGCCGCGCTGGTCGGCGACATGGGCCGCCAGGCGCTCACGGAACTCCGCGAGATGCTCGGCGTCCTGCGCAGCGGGGACGGTTCCCGGCGCCCGGCGCCTTCGATGCCCCTGGTGGCGGTGGGGGTGGCGGCCGCGGTCGCCGCGTCGCGCGTCGTGGACGACGGCGAGGGCCCCTGCCTGGAGGAACTGGAGGAACTGATCGGCCAGTCGGCCGCCGCGGGCATGGTCGTGGACCTGTCGGTCGAGGGCGAGACCCGGCTGTACGCCGCGGAGATCGAGGAGACGACCTACCGCGTCGTCCAGGAAGCCCTGACGAACGTCCACAAACACGCGGCCGGCGCGAAGACCCACGTACGCCTCGCCCACCGCGTCTCCGAAATCGCCATGCAGGTCGAGAACGAACCACCCCCCGAGGTCTCCTCAGCCTCCTCCGCCCGCCTCCCGTCCGGCGGCAACGGCCTCGTAGGCATGAAGGAACGGGTCTCCGCCCTGGGCGGCGTTTTTGTGTCGGGCCCGACGGACGCGGGGGGTTACCGGGTGTCGGCGGTCATCCCGGCGTAGCCCTCCGAGGGTTCGGCGGGGGATTTGCGGCCGGGTGCCGGTGGGTTTTCCCGGCGGGCCTTGCAGCCGCTGCGGTCAGATCGCTGTCAGGCGTGGGGGGTCCATGCCGGTGACCAAGGTGGTCAGGGCCTGTTCGATGGTGGGGCCGAGGTACCAGTCGCCGGTGTGGTCGAGGGCGTAGACGCGGCCTTCCATGTCCATGGCCAGGAGGGCGTGGGTGTCGGTCTCGGTGCCCAGGGGAGTGACCTCGGTGTCGAGGGCGCGGCCGAGGTCGCCGAGGGTGCGGGCCATGTGGAGGCCGTGCAGCGGGTCGAGGTGGACGGCGGCGGGGGCGATCTGGCGGCCGGGGCCGGTGGGCTTGAGGTGCAGGCCGCCGAACTCCGCCCAGGCCTCGACGGCGGCCGGGAAGACGGCGTGCCGGTGGCCGGCCGGCGACTCGTGCTCGCGCAGCGCGTCGGCCCAGAACTCGGCCTGTTTTATGTCCCAGCGCCCGGGCTGCCACCCCGCGGCGCGCAGCGCGGCGTCGAGGGGGACGGCGAATCTCGTGGAGGTGCGGTCGGCGTGCATCTGCCCTTCGTTCGTCGAGGTCATGGGTGGGCGCCGACGGGGCGCCTTGGTGCGGGGGCGGAGGGGAGAAGGGTCAGTCGTCGGCCGCCGCCGGGTCGACCACGCGGACGCCGAAATGGGCGCTGAGGGCGGCGCAGGCGCGGCACGGCGCGGCGAAGCTGCCGTGCAGGGGGTCGCCGTCCTCGCGGATGCGGCGCGCGGTGAGCTTGGACTGCTTCAGGGCCCGGCGGGCCTCGCCGTTGGTCAGCGGCTTGCGGGCGGCGCGCTTGCTGCGGTCGGCGTCGACGGCGGATATGTGCCGGGAGATCAGGATCGTCTCGGCGCACCGGCCGGTGAAACGGTCGCGCTGGGCGCTGGTCAGGGTGTCCAGGAAGTCCTGGACGAGCGGGTGCAGCTCAGGCGGCTGATCGCCGCGGGCGGCGGTGCCGGTGAGGGTGGCGCCGCGCACGGACAGCGCGGCGGCGACGGTCGGGAGTATGCCGTCACGGCGATGGTGGAGGACGGGCGCGTGGGAGGCCTCGGCGCTCCAGCCGACCCGCGGATCGCCGGACCCAACGGTGCGCGGATCGCCGTACGCACCGCCGTGCTGGTCGGCGTACGCACCACCGCGCGGATCGCCCGCCCGACCGGTACCGGAACCGCCGGACGGTCTGCCGCCGGGGTCCGTGTGCGGACCCGTCTGCGTCGCGTTCATGATCGTCATCCCCTCCCGAGCATCCCCCCGGAGGACACAGAGTGCCAAATTCCGTGGCTGGTGCGGAAGCTGGGGCGTCGCGACACGCCCGGGTTTGGGCGGGCAGTCACGGCTCTGTGACCGCCGGTCACGGAAGCGGAGGGCGGCTGACCGGCGCCCGGTGACCGGTGCGGTCGTACCGCATAGGCTGTCCGCACCGCGTCCGTGCGGTCGACGCCTGGTGCCACACGGCGGTCGGCACGTGGTGTCGGACGCGGTGAGGTCGAGACGGAAGTCCAGACGGACGTCGAGACGGACGAGACAGTCGATACGGGGTGCAGTGGACGGCCGGGCCGGCCACCGCGCGCCGTACAGAGTGCCGCAGGGGGCAACCGCCATGACGACAGGTCGGCTCGGGCAAGCCGCGCCGCCGAACGCGGCCTACGCCGGGCAGGTCGTGCATTTCCCGGATCCGGTCCGGGCGGCCCGTCACCCCAGAGGGGTGCGGGTGGACGAGCACGGTTACCCCGACTTCTCCGCCTACGCGCGTGCCGCCGTGGAGATCGCCGATCCGCCGGAGGGTTTCGGGGTCGACGAACTGCGCCTGACGGACTACGTGTCGGCGAACGCGGCCCTGGCCGCCTCCGGACACGAACTGTGGGACACGATCCCCGCGGTGGCCACCCCGCACGGCTGGACCTGGCACCACGTGCGCGGCGGCCGACGCCTCGAACTGGTCCCGGTCGAGGTGAAGGCGCTGCTGCGGCACCACGGCGGCATCGCGACGGGCAACGTCGACCAGAACAAGCGCGGCACGCGCCCGCTCCAGGAGACCCGCCCCACCCACTTCGGGCTGCCGAAGTCGGGGGTGGCGGTGACGGAGGCGCAGGTGCAGGGCGTCGAGGAGGACCTCGGCTACCGGCTGCCCGGCGCCTACCGCTCGTTCCTGAAGGCGGCGGGCGGCTGCGCGCCGGTGGGCACGGCGCTCGACGCCGGCCTCGGGCTGCTGATCGACCAGCCCTTCTTCACGGTGCGCGAGGAGGCGGCGGTCAACGACCTCGTCTACGTCAACAAGTGCCTGCGCGACCATCTCACCAAGGACTACCTGTGCGTCGGTTTCGTCCAGGGCGGCCTGCTCGCGGTGAAGGTGAAGGGCGAACGGATCGGTTCGGTCTGGTTCTGCGCCTACGACGACGCCCGCGACGTCGATCCCTCGATGCCGCCGGCCGACCGCGTGGCGCGGCTGCTGCTGCCGTGCGGCGAGGACTTCGACACGTTCCTCTCCCGACTCGCGGGCTCTCCGCCGGAGTTGGAGACCGTGGCGAACCTGATGGTGGACGGCGGCTTCGCGCAGGCGGTGCCGACGGCGGCTTCGGTGGGGGAGTGACTTCTCGATGGTGACGTTCGCGCAGGCGCAGGAGCGCGCGGAGGAATGGATCAACGGCGACGTGCCGTCGTACCAGCACCGCGAGGTGCGGGTACGGGAGTTCGAGCTCGGCTTCGTGGTGTGGGCCGAGGACCGCGCCGACGGACCGCGCTCGGACGGCGGCACCCATCGGCTGGTGATCGCCCGGGACAGCGGCGAGGCGACCCTGTGGCCCGCGCTGCCGGTGGGCGAGGTCGTCCGCCGCTACGAGGAGGAGTACGGCCGCCCGGACGAACCCACCGACGCGGTGCCGGCGTCGGCCTCGGCGCGGGTGGATCTGAACCAGACGTCCTTCTTGTTGAGCCCGCCGGAGTGGTTGCAGGAGGCGGCGGACAAGCTGGGCATCCAGGATCGACGCGGTACCTCCGGCGGTTCCGGGGCGAGTGCCGGTGCCGGTGCTGGTTCGGGGGCGGCCGCGGCTTCCGCCGGTGGGGCGTTGCCCGAGACGCAGGCCGGGGCTCCGGCCGGCGGTGCCGCGGAGTGGCCCGAGGCCGGAGGCAGCGCGGGGGGTGGAACGCCCGGTGGGCGGAGTACGGGGGTGCCCGACGGCGCTACGCCGTGGGCCGGGACCGACACCAACGCCGATGGCGGCGAGGACCGTTCCGTACCGCTGCCGGCCACCGTGTTCGCGCCGCCGCTGAGCGACTCGAACAACGCCACGCCCCCCGACGCCCAGACCTCGCTGATGTCGGGCGGGAGCCAACTGCCGCCGACGGCGGAGGAACGGGCGCTCGACGGTTCCGGCCGGCCGGGGGCCACGCCTCCGCCCGGGCCCGGCGGCGCGCCGTACGGGTACCCGCAGGGCGCCGGTGGTTCCGGTGCGCAGGGGACGCCGCCGCCTGCGCAGAGCGGTTCCTCGTACGGTTTCCCGCAGAGTGGCCCCAACTCGCCCGGTGCGCAGGGGACTTCGCAGTCCGGGCCGAATGCCTCCTCTTACGGTTACCCGCTGGACGCTCCGAGTGCGCCGCAGCCGCCGGCTGGTCCTGGTGCGCCGGGAACTCCGCCGGCCGGGCCGAGCGGTTCTTCCTACGGCTATCCGCAGGGTGCGCCCGGTACTCCAGGTGCTCCCGGCGCCCCCCAGCCGCCCGCCGGTCCTGGTGTGCCGGCTGCGCCGCTCGCGCCGCCGGACGCCGGGGAGATCGCCGATGCGGCCACGAGCAAGGCCGGGCCTCCGCCGCGTCGTGCACGGGGTGCGGGTGGCAACCCGCCGCCTCCGCCGAGCGCTCCCGGAACTCCGGGTGCGCGGCCGGGGGGTACGCCTCCGCCGCCCGCTCAGGGGCCCGGTGCGCCGGCGGGCGGGTACGTCCCGACGCAGATGGTGTCGTCGCTCGGCCCCGAGGGACCGGGTGCGCCGCAGGGTCCGGGAGCTCCGGGTGCGCCCAATCCGCCCGGTGCGCCGCAGGCTCCGGGTGCCCCTCACCCGCCCGGTGCGCCGAACCCGCCCGGCGGTACGCCGCCCGGTGGCGTCCACCAGGCCGCCACGATGTTTGCCGACCCCGGTCGGACGGGCCCCGGTGGGGGAGCGCCGCAGCCTCCGGGCGCCCCTGGTGCACCGCAGTCTCCCGGTGCTCCCGGTGCTCCCGGCACCCCAGGCGCACCCGCGTTTCCCGGTGCGCCCCAGCCGCCCAGCGGTCCCGGCATGCCCGGTGCCCAGGGCTCCGGAGGCGGTGCGCGAGGCGCCGTTCACCATGCGGAGACCGTGTTGTCCGGGCCCCCGGTCGGCGGACCCGGCGCGCCTCCGCCGCCGCAGGCCCCCGGTGCACCCGGCATGCAGCCGGGCGCTCCCCAGCCGCCGATGCCCCCGGCGGGGCAGGCGCCCGGTCAGCCGCCGGCGTACGGGTATCCGCAGCCGCAGGGGCAGCCGACCGTGGGCCCCGGCTATCAGGCCGTGTTGCGCTACCGCGCGCAGGACGGCTCCGAGCAGCAGTTGATCCGGCGCTCGGCGCCGGGTACCCCGCACCCGGAGTGGCAGATCTTCCACGAGCTGCGCGGCATGAACGTGCCGCCGGACCAAGTGCTGGAGCTGCACACGGAGTTGGAGTCGTGTGAGCTGCCGGGCGCGTACTGCGCGCGGATGATCCGGGAGCAGTGGCCGCAGGCGCGGATCGCGAGCATCGCGCCGTACGGCACGGATCACGCGAGCCGGCAGCAGGGCATGCACCAACTGCTGGCGCACCAGGGCGAGTTGCACCAGGTCGCCGACGGTCCCGCGCGCCCGGCGCCGGTGCGTGCGCCGTTGCCGCCGGTGCAGTCGGCGCCGCCGATCCCGCCGGAGGCGATCGCGCAGGAACTGGCGGCCGCGTTCGGGCCGGGCCTGTTCCGGTTCGAGCAGGCGGCCGTGTCCCGGCAGGGCGTACCGCCGGTCGTGGCGCACTCGTTGGTCGCGGCGGGGCTGCCGATGGACCTCGGCCCCTTCTTCTGGGCGCAGGCCCAGCCGGGGCGGCCGGTGCCGACGCTGGCCGAGCTGGCGCAGGAGCGCGGGGTGCGGCCGGCGCCGGACGCGGGTTCGTACCTCGTGATGGGCAGCGACTTCGGCAAGGCGATCTGTGTGCAGTACGGGACGGCCAACATCGTGGCGGTCCCCGTGGAGGCGGGACCCGGCGGGGCGTCGGTGCCACCGCAGTTCGTGAACACGGGCCTGCCCGAGTTCCAGCGGTGCCTCGGGCTGCTCGGCCGCATGTGGCGGCTGCGGTACGGGCTGAACCAGGAGCAGGCGGGCCGCTGGACCGTCGACTTCCAGGCCCAGCTGGCCTCCCTCGACCCGGCGTCGCTCGGATCGCCGGAGAGCTGGTGGTCGGTCCTGCTGGAGCAGATGTGGGACGGCCTGCTGTGAGGCGCCGCCCCTGACGCCGTCGAGGGGCCGGGCCGGTCACTGTGACCGGCCCGGCCCCTCTGCGTTCCCGCCCCCTCCCTGTGCCGTTCTCGTTCCTGTTCGGGTACATACGCGTACTGACCGTGACCTGTGCGCGGAGTGTCGCGTTATGAACACTTCCGTCCGATACATCAGGATGTGCGGGAAATCATCATTTCGCGTCCGTTCGGCGGAGAGGGGTTCCAGGATGAGCAGCGCAGCGGTCCCGACCCACGGTTTCGTGGCCGTACGAGGGCGCGGTTACCGCCCCGAACAGGTCGACGCGTACGCGGTCGGGATCTCCCGCGACCGGGACGCCGCCTGGGAGCGGGCCGCCCGGCTCACCGTGCTCGCCCGGGAGATGGAGGAGGAGACGGCCCGGCTGCGGGAGACCGTGGCGCAGCTCGCGCCGCAGACCTACCAGACGCTCGGGGAGCGCGCGCGGCACCTGTTCCAGCTCGGTCAGGAGGAGGGCGCGGCCGTGCGGGAGGGCGCGCGTCAGGAGGCGCGGCGCCTGCTGGACACGGCGCAGGAGTACGCCACCGGCGTGCATGACGCGGCCCAGGCGCACGCCGACGAGGTACGCGCCGAGGCCGACGAACGCGCCCGCCACCGTCTGCTCGCCGCGCAGGCCGAGGCCGACGAGATCCGCGTCTCCGCCCGGCGTGAGGTGAAGGAGGGGCGCGGCGAGGCCCTCGCCGCGCTTCGCGAAGTGCGCCGGCGCACCGCCGGAATGCTCGCCGAGCAGGCCAAGGAGCAGGACGAACGGTGGTCCGAGGCGGAGCGCGCGGCGGCCGAGCGCGAGGCCGGCCTGGACACCCGCGAGGCCGAACGGGTGGCCCGCGCGGAGGCGTCCCTCTCCGAGGCGAAGCGGGCGTTCGCGGAGGCCGAGGAATCCGCCCGCCGCTGCCAGGAGGACGCACACGCCCGCGCCACCGAAATCCTCGCCGAGGCACGCGTCCGCGAGGAGCGCACGGCTCGGGAGACGGAGCGGGTACTGCGCGAGCACGGCGAACGCTGGGACGACGTACAGGCCCAGATGGACTACGTACGCAGCAGCCTTACGGCATTGACGGGCTCGGCGTCGGGGGAGTGACGTAACCCGACTCCCTTGGCCCACCCCCCGTCACCCGCCCCTCCGCACCGCTCCCGCCAAGATCCACGCCTCCACCGCCTCGTACTGTCGTCGCTCCTCCTCCCGCGCCCTCCGTCCGGAGATCACCGAGCCCAGCCAGCCGAAGGCGAAGCCGAGGGGGATGGTGACGAGGCCGGTCGTCGTGAACGGGAACCAGTTGAAGTCGGCTTCCGGGAAGGCGGAGTTGGGGGAGCCGGTGACGAGGTTCGTGGCGGGCATCAGGAGGAGGACCGCGGTGGTGCCGCCGATGAGGGTGCAGAGCAGGCCCGTTCGGGTGTAGCGGCGCCAGAAGAGGCTGTAGACCAGGGCGGGCGCGATGGCGGAGGCGCCGAGGCAGAAGGAGAGCGTCACCAGGGGCTGCAGGGTGCGGTGTTGGACCAGTGTGGCCAGCAGGATCGCCGGGACGCCCACCGCCAGCGCCGAGACGCGGGCCAGCGTCATCTCCCGCCGCGCCGTCATCTCCCGCACGCGCGCGGCGAACGCGTCGTGGGCGAGGGAGTTGGCGCAGGCGAGGATCATGCCGGCGACGGAGGCGAGGAGCGTCAGGAAGATCGCCGTGGTGACCGTGGTGAAGAGGAACGTTTCCGCAGTGGAGACGTCCGGGCCGAAGGCCGCCCGCGAGCCCAGCAGATAGGCCGTGTTGCCCTGTGGGTCCGCCTGCGCGATCGCCGCCCGCCCGACCAGCGCCGTCGCACCGAACCCGACCACCGTGACGACGAGCACGAACAGCACCACCGCCGACACCGCCCACGACATCGACCGCCGCACCTGCCGCGCGCTGGAGGCCGTGTACATGCGCATGGTGACGTGCGGCAGACAGCCGCCGCCCAGGACGACCGTCAACTCCGAGACGATCATGTCCAGTCGGGGCTGGGAACCGCCCGTGAACTGGAGCCCGGAGTGCAGGAACGACGAACCCACCCCGCTCTGCGCGGCGGCCGCGTCGAAGAGCGTGCCCGGGTTCCAGTCGAACCGCCGCAGCACGAGTACGGCGATCACGGCCCCGGACCCGAGCAGCATCACGATCTTCAGGATCTGGATGAGCGCGGTGCCCTTCATGCCGCCGATCGCCGCGTAACTGATCATCAGCGCGCCAAGACCGATGATGCAGGCGGTCTTCAGGGAGTCGCCGGAGAAGCCGAGGATGAAGGCCAACAGCTGTCCCGTGCCCGCGAGTTGGACCAGCATCAGCGGCAGCAGCGCGGCGATGGTCACCACGCAGGCGGTCATCCGCACGCCCCGCCCCGGCATCCGCCGCGCCAGTGCGTCGCCCATGGTGAACCGGCCCGCGTTCCGCAGGGGTTCCGCCAGCAGGAACATCAGCAGCATCAGCGACAGGGCGGTGCTCAGCGCCAGCACGATCCCGTCGTAGCCGCACAACGCGATGACACCGCCGGTGCCCAGCACGCTCGCCGCGGAGATGTAGTCGCCGGCGATCGCGAGGCCGTTGCGCAGCGGGGAGAGGGAGCCGTAGCCGGTGTAGAACTCGTCGAGGTCGTCGCGGTCGGGGCCGGTCATCACGCACAGCAGCAGCGTGAGCGTGGCGATGGCGGAGAACGCGACCAGGGACATGGCCTGGGAGTTCCCGCTGAAACCGTCGGTCATCGGGCCGCCTCTCGCTTGGCGTCCAGCGCGGACTCCTTGCGGATGCGGTCCGCGATCGGGTCGACGTAGCGGCGGGCCGTGTGCTCGTACAGGCCGATCGCCAGCCAGGTCACGGGGATCTGGAGCAGCGCGAGCAGCAGTCCGGCCGGCAGGCCCTCGGTGACGGTGCTCGTCATGACCGAGGGCGCGAAGGCCGACAGGATCAGGAAGAGGGTGAAGTACCCGAGCGCGGCCAGGCTCGCGGTGCGCCGCTGCCAGCGGTAGGCGCTGCGCAGGACCCGCAGGTCGCTGTGGTGCCCGAGCGGGGGGCGCTCGGGGCGGCGCCGCCTGGCGGGTTCGGGCGGGTCGAGGGGCGGCTGCCAGGGGTACGTGGCGTCGTACGAGGGGGACGAGTCGTGCCGGGGATACGGCTGCCCCGGGTACTGCGGATCTCGGTGCGGGTACGACGAGGACGGGTCGTAGGACATCCCGTGCTCCTTGCGTGGCTCGGATCCGTGGCGGCGGACCGCAGGGAGGTGTGCGTGGGGGGGGTGGGGAGGGAGCGGAGCCACGCACGCTACTCGTCGGTACCGGCGATGCGCGAGGGTTTCGCCAAACTGGTTGGCCGATACGCGCCTACTTCGCTGACCTGCGGTGTTACCCGCGTTAACTCAGACTTTTGAGGGCCCTGAGACCTTTACACGCCCTCCGCATCCGTCCGCGTTCTCCGCGTCGGACCACCCCCGGACCCTCACTCCTTGAGGACCGGGAACCGCCTCGGCGCCATGAACAGCAGCACCAGGAACGCGAGTGCCGCCGCACCCCCCGCCCCCAGGTACACCGCGTGCACCGCGTCCGCGACCGCCCGCCGCGTCGCCTCCGGTACCGCGCCCGCGTCCAGGCCCCGCGTCACCGCGTCCAGGTCGCTCGCGCCGCCGAGCCGTGCGGCCAGCACCCCGTTGGCGATCGCGCCGAACACCGAGGCGCCGATGGTCTGGCCGGTCTGGCGGCAGAAGAGCACCGAGGCCGTCGTCGTGCCGCGCTCCGACCAGCCGACCGTCGACTGGACGCCCACGATGAGCGGGAGTTGGAACAGACCCAGGGCCGCGCCGAGCAGCAGCATCAGCAGCGTCGGCTGCCAGGCCGCCCCCGGGTACGGCAGGAACGGGAACGCGAACAGGATCAGCGTCGCCGTGCCGATGCCGATCATCGAGGTGTTGCGGAAGCCGATCCGCCGGTACACGTGCTGGCTCAGCGCCGCCGACACCGGCCAGGTCAACGTCCAGACGGACAGCACGAATCCGGCGGCCACGGGGGCCAGGCCGAGCACCGACTGCGCGTACGTCGGCAGGAACACGGTCGGCGCGACCATGAGCAACCCCAGTGCGCCCAGGGCGAGATTGACCGCCGCGATCGTGCGGCGCCGCCACACCCAGCCGGGGATGATCGGCTCGGCCGCCCGGCGTTCGACCAGGACCACGACCCCGACCAGCGCAAGTCCCGTGGCGAACAAGGTGATTGACGGCGCCGACAGCCACGGCCAGGCCACCCCGCCCTGCACCAGCGCCGTGATCAGGACGCCGCCGCACGCGAACACCGCCAGCGCGCCCGCCCAGTCGATGCGCGGGCGCCGGACCAACTCCCTTGCCGGTTCGTGCAGATAGCGGACGATCAGCCACAACGCCACCGCGCCGACCGGGAGGTTGACCAGGAAGATCCAGCGCCAGCCGGCGTAGGCCGCGAGCAGTCCGCCGATGCCGGGGCCCGCGACCGCCGACACCGCCCAGACCGTGGACAGCTTGGACTGGATCTTGGGGCGGTCCTTGAGCGGGTAGAGGTCGGCGGCCAGGGTCTGGACCGTGCCCTGCAACGCCCCGCCGCCCAGGCCCTGGACGATGCGGAACGCGATCAGGGCGGGCATGTTCCAGGCCACCGCGCACAGCAGCGAACCGAGCAGGAAGAGCGCGGCGCCCACGATCAGCACCGGCTTGCGGCCGAAGGTGTCCGAGAGCTTGCCGTAGACCGGGAGCGTCACCGTCACGGCGAGCAGATAGCCGGAGAAGAGCCAGGAGAAGTAGGAGAAGCCGCCGAGGTCGCCGACGATCTGCGGGACGGCCGTGGAGACGATCGTGGAGTCGAGGGCCGCGAGGGCCATGGCGAGCATCAGCGCGGCGACGACGGCGCCCCGTCTGCGGGTGTCCCGCGGGCGCTTGTCCGTCACCGACGCCCGTATGTCCGTGTCCTCCTGGCCCATGTCCGTGTCCCCCTGGTCCACGTGATTCCTTTCCCCTTGCACCTATCCGCCGTCGAACAGCTTCCCACTTGACCCTGACGTGGCGGGAGGGCGGAAGGTCTGGTGGACCGGTGGGTGGACCGAGGGGGTGGAGCGAACCCTGAGACCGGGTCCACCTGACGGTGGACTGCCCCTAGGGGTCTCTCCGTACTACGGCCCGGGGAGGGTTCGTACCCCTGGAGGAGGAGAAGGGCCCGGGGCGTACTTAACCTGGCTTTATGCCGCTGGGGAGCGGTGGCGGGACGGTGATGGGGTGGTTCACCGAACCGGTGGGGGTGGGGTTTTCCCCCGTAGAAGAGGGTGCTGGGCACCAGCGCGCCGGACCCCTCTTCGACGACAGACTCATCGACGACAGCACAACGCAGGACCGGCGGGACCGAGCCGGGCAAGGCCGGCAGGACCGAACCGACGCGGCACACGTGCGTCACCTTCATGACCGACATAGGAGAAATACCATGACTTCGGCCGTAACCATTCCCAGGCACGGGGGCACTGGAGGGCGTACGGCCGTAGCCGCCAGGGCTCGCCAGGTCCTCAAAGCGTACGGGTCCGGGGAGACCCGGGTCGTCGCCCTCGACCACGTCGACGTGGACATCGCGCGGGGGCAGTTCACCGCGATCATGGGGCCCTCGGGGTCCGGCAAGTCCACGCTGATGCACTGCCTCGCCGGGCTCGACAACGTCACCGGCGGGCAGATCTACCTCGACGAGACCGAGATCACCGGGCTCAAGGACAAGAAGCTCACGCAACTGCGCCGGGACCGGATCGGGTTCATCTTCCAGGCGTACAACCTGCTGCCGACGCTCAACGCCATCGAGAACATCACGCTCCCGATGGACATCGCGGGCCGCAAGCCCGACAAGCAGTGGCTGGCGCAGGTCGTCGACACCGTCGGCCTGAGCGACCGGCTCAGGCACCGCCCGAGCCAGCTCTCCGGCGGCCAGCAGCAGCGCGTCGCCGTGGCCCGCGCCCTGGCCGCGCGGCCCGAGATCATCTTCGGCGACGAGCCGACCGGAAACCTCGACTCCCGTGCCGGAGCGGAGGTGTTGGGCTTCCTGCGGCGCTCCGTCGACGAGCTCGGGCAGACCATCGTCATCGTCACGCACGACCCGGTCGCCGCCTCGTACGCGGACCGGGTGCTGTACCTCGCCGACGGCCGGATCGTCGACGAGATGTACAAGCCGACCGCCGAGGGCGTCCTGGACCGCATGAAGGACTTCGACGCCCGGGGGCGTACGTCATGACCGTGCTCAAGACCTCGATGCGCAACTTCTTCGCGCACAAGGGCCGGATGGCCCTCTCGGCGGTGGCCGTGCTGCTGTCGGTCGCGTTCGTGTGCGGGACGCTGGTGTTCACCGACACGATGAACACGACCTTCGACAAGCTGTTCGCGGCCACCTCCTCCGATGTCACCGTCAGCGCCAAGGGCGCCTCGGACAGCGGGGAGACGACCTCCGACAACGGCAAGCCGCCGGTCATGCCGGCCTCCGTGCTCGGCAAGGTGAAGGCGGCCGACGGCGTGAAGTCGGCGGAGGGGACCGTCTTCTCCACCTCCGTCACCGTCGTCGACGCCGACAAGGACAACCTCTCGCCCTCCAGCGGCGCCCCGACCATCGTCGGCAGCTGGAACAGCAACGACGCCCGCACCATGAAGATCACCGAGGGCGCGGCGCCGAAGGGCTCCGGCCAGGTCATGGTCGACGCCGACACCGCCGACAAGCACCACCTCAAGCTCGGTGACGAGATCGGCGTGATCAGCGCGATCGGCAACTTCAAGGCCAGGATCTCCGGCATCGCCGACTTCCAGATCACCAACCCCGGCGCGGCGATCTTCTACCTCGACACGAAGACCGCGCAGTCGACCCTGGTCGGCGAGCCGAACGTGTACACCAACGTCAACGTCACGGCCGCGTCCGGTGTCACCGACGCGCAGCTCAAGCAGAACGTGGCCGCCGAACTCGGCGCAACCTTCAAGGTGCAGACGGCCAAGGAGACCGCCGACGCCAACCAGAAGGACGTCGAGGGCTTCATGAACGTCATGAAGTACGCGATGCTCGGCTTCGCCGGGATCGCCTTCCTCGTCGGCATCTTCCTGATCATCAACACCTTCTCGATGCTGGTCGCCCAGCGCACCCGAGAGATCGGCCTGATGCGGGCCATCGGCTCCAGCCGCAAGCAGGTCAACCGGTCGGTGCTGGTGGAGGCGCTGCTGCTCGGTGTCGTCGGCTCGGTCCTCGGCGTCGGCGCGGGCGTCGGCATCGCGGTCGGCCTGATGAAGCTCATGGGCAAGCTCGGCATCCACCTCTCGACCAGCGACCTGACCGTCGCCTGGACGACCCCGGCGATCGGCCTCCTGCTCGGCGTCGTCGTCACCGTCCTGGCCGCCTATCTGCCCGCCCGCCGGGCCGGCAAGGTCTCCCCGATGGCCGCGCTGCGCGACGCCGGCGCTCCCGCCGACGCCAGGGCCGGCTGGATCCGGGCCCTGCTGGGCCTGGTGCTGACCGGCGCCGGTGGCTACAGCCTCTACGTGGCCGCCTCCGCGAACAAGGCGAGCGAGGGTTCGCTCTGGCTCGGCCTGGGCGTGGTGCTGACCCTGATCGGCTTCGTCGTCATCGGCCCGCTGCTGGTCGGCGGCATGGTGCGCGTCCTGGGCGCGGTCCTGCTGCGGATCTTCGGCCCGGTCGGACGGATGGCCGAGCGCAACGCGCTGCGCAACCCGCGGCGTACGGGGGCCACGGGCGCCGCCCTGATGATCGGGCTCGCGCTGGTCGCCTGTCTGTCGGTGGTCGGCTCCTCCATGGTGGCCTCCGCCTCGGACCAGCTCGACAAGACCGTCGGCACGGACTTCATCATCCAGAGCGACAGCGGACAGCTGGTCACCCCGCAGGCCGTGAAGGCCGTCAAGGACACGCCGGGTCTCTCCCGGGTCACCGAGTACAAGACGACGGAGGCCGACTACACGACCCCCGACGGCAAGACGCTCAAGGACACCGACGTCACCGCGGCCGACCCGACCTACGCGGCCGACCTGCGCACCAAGACCGTCGCGGGCAACCTCAAGGACGCCTACCTGCCCGACTCGATGTCGGTGCACGAGAAGTTCGCCAAGGCGCACGACATCCACCTCGGCTCGAAGATCAAGCTCGCCTTCAAGGACGGCGCCACCGCGAACCTGACGGTCCGGGCCATCACCAGCAGTGACGTCGTGATCGACGCGGGCTCCAAGTACATGTCGATCGCCACGCTCGCCAAGTACGTGCCGGCCGACAAGATGCCGCTCGACGGCCTGGTCTTCGCCAGCGCCAAGGACGGACAGCAGGACACCGCGTACAAGTCCCTGAAGTCGGCGCTGCACGACTACCCGCAGTACAAGGTGCGCGACCAGACCGACTACAAGCAGGCGCTGAAGGACCAGATCGGCCAGCTCCTGAACATGATCTACGGCCTGCTGGCCCTCGCGATCATCGTCGCGGTCCTCGGTGTCGTGAACACCCTGGCCCTCTCGGTGGTCGAGCGGACCCGCGAGATCGGCCTGATGCGGGCCATCGGCCTCTCGCGCCGCCAGCTGCGCCGCATGATCCGCCTGGAGTCGATCGTCATCGCCCTCTTCGGCGCCCTGCTGGGCCTCGGCCTCGGCATGGGCTGGGGCGCCACCGCCCAGAAGCTCCTCGCCCTGGAGGGCCTGAAGGTCCTCGACATCCCCTGGCCGACGATCATCGCGGTCTTCGTCGGCTCGGCCTTCGTGGGCCTGATCGCCGCCCTGATCCCGGCCTTCCGGGCGGGCCGGATGAACGTCCTGAACGCGATCGCCACGGAATAGGGGACAGGGGGGTAAAGCCACCGCATACGGGGGTTGCGGGGGAGGGCCCGGCGCCGGGGAGTCTTGGGGGACTCACCGGCGCCGGGCCGCTGTCGTGTGCGTGGTCCGGCACCCTTGAGGAGAGCCCCCTGACCCTTGAGCGGAGCCCCCGTATCCACTCCGCCCGGTGACACCGCCCCCGGCGACGTACCCTGGAAACCCCCCGGCCCGCCACGCGTGTCGGGCCCTTCGCGTTGCCCACCCCCCTCGGACCCCCCGGACGGAAGCACTCCTTCATGAGCCTGCACGGTCTGCTCGACGCCGTCGTCAAGGACACCGCCCTCGCTGAAGCGATCGCGGCGGCCGCCGGCGGCAACCGCATGCACGTCGACCTGGTCGGTCCGCCCGCGGCCCGTCCGCTGGCCGTCGCCGCCCTGGCCCGGGAGACCGGCCGCCCGGTGCTGGCGGTGACCGCGACGGGCCGCGAGGCGGAGGACCTGGCGGCCGCCCTGCGCTCGCTGCTGCCGGCCGACGGAGTGGTGGAGTACCCGTCCTGGGAGACGCTCCCGCACGAGCGGCTCAGCCCGCGCAGCGACACCGTGGGCCGCCGCCTCGCCGTCCTGCGCCGCCTGACCCACCCCCGGCCCGACGACCCCGAGACGGGCCCGGTGTCGGTCGTCGTCGCGCCGGTACGGTCCGTGCTGCAACCGCAGGTCAAGGGGCTGGGCGAGCTGGAGCCCGTGGCCCTGCGGACCGGGCAGACCGCCGACCTGAACGCGGTCGTCGACGCCCTCGGCGCCGCCGCCTACGCGCGCGTGGAGCTGGTCGAGAAGCGCGGCGAGTTCGCCGTACGAGGCGGGATCCTGGACGTCTTCCCGCCCACCGAGGAACACCCCCTGCGCATCGAGTTCTGGGGCGACGACGTAGAGGAGATCCGCTACTTCAAGGTCGCCGACCAGCGCTCCCTCGAAGTCGCCGACCACGGCCTGTGGGCACCCCCGTGCCGTGAACTCCTGTTGACGGAGGACGTCCGCGCGCGTGCGCGTGCCCTCGCCGAACAGCACCCCGAGCTCGGCGAGCTGCTCGGCCGGATCGCCGAGGGCATCGCGGTCGAGGGCATGGAGTCCCTGGCGCCCGTCCTGGTCGACGACATGGAGCTGCTGCTCGACGTGCTGCCCAAGGGCGCGATGGCCGTCGTATGCGATCCGGAGCGGGTACGCACGCGTGCCGCCGATCTCGTCGCCACCTCGCAGGAGTTCCTGCACGCCTCCTGGGCGGCCACCGCGGGCGGCGGCGAGGCCCCGATCGACGTCGGCGCGGCCTCCCTGTGGTCCATCGCTGACGTCCGCGACCGGGCGCGCGAGCTGGACATCATGTGGTGGTCGGTGTCGCCGTTCGCCGCCGACGAGGAGCTGGACGACGACACCCTCAAGCTCGGCATGCACGCGCCCGAGACCTACCGCGGCGACACCGCCAAGGCGCTCGCCGACACCAAGGGCTGGCTCGCCGACGGCTGGCGCACGGTCTACGTCACCGAGGCGCACGGCCCCGCCGCCCGCACGGTCGAGGTGCTCGGCGGCGAGGGCATCGCGGCCCGCCTGGACACCACCGACCTCACCGACCTGGGCCCCTCCGTCGTGCACGTGGCGTGCGGCTCGATCGACTACGGCTTCGTCGACCCGGCGCTCAGACTCGCCGTGCTCACCGAGACCGACCTGTCGGGCCAGAAGGCGGCCGGCAAGGACGGCGCGCGGATGCCGGCCCGCCGCCGCAAGACCATCGACCCGCTCAGCCTGGAGGCCGGCGACTACATCGTCCACGAGCAGCACGGCGTGGGCCGCTACATCGAGATGGTCCAGCGGACGGTGCAGGGCGCCACCCGCGAGTACCTCGTCGTCGAGTACGCCCCCGCCAAGCGCGGCCAGCCCGGCGACCGCCTCTACATCCCCACCGACCAGCTGGAACAGATCACCAAGTACGTCGGCGGCGAGGCCCCCACCCTGCACCGCCTCGGCGGCGCCGACTGGACCAAGACCAAGGCGCGCGCCAAGAAGGCCGTCAAGGAGATCGCGGCCGACCTGATCAAGCTCTACAGCGCCCGCATGGCCGCCCCCGGGCACACCTTCGGGCCGGACACGCCCTGGCAGCGCGAGCTGGAGGACGCCTTCCCGTACGTGGAGACCCCCGACCAGCTGACCACCATCGCCGAGGTCAAGGACGACATGGAGAAGTCGGTCCCGATGGACCGCCTGATCTGCGGCGACGTCGGCTACGGCAAGACCGAGATCGCGGTCCGCGCCGCCTTCAAGGCGGTCCAGGACGGCAAGCAGGTCGCCGTCCTGGTCCCCACCACCCTGCTGGTCCAGCAGCACTTCGGGACCTTCTCCGAGCGCTACTCCCAATTCCCGGTCAACGTACGGGCGTTGTCCCGCTTCCAGACCGACACCGAGGCGAAGGCGACCCTGGAGGGCCTGCGGGAGGGCTCGGTGGACGTCGTCATCGGCACCCACCGCCTGTTCTCCTCCGAGACCAAGTTCAAGGACCTGGGCCTGGTCATCGTCGACGAGGAACAGCGCTTCGGCGTCGAGCACAAGGAGCAGCTGAAGAAGCTGCGCGCCAACGTCGACGTACTGACGATGTCCGCCACCCCCATCCCGCGCACCCTGGAGATGGCGGTGACGGGCATCCGCGAGATGTCCACGATCACCACGCCCCCGGAGGAGCGGCACCCGGTCCTGACCTTCGTCGGCCCCTACGAGGAGAAGCAGATCGGCGCGGCCATCCGCCGTGAACTCCTGCGCGAGGGCCAGGTCTTCTACATCCACAACCGTGTCGAGTCCATCGACCGCGCCGCCGCCCGCCTGCGCGAGATCGTCCCCGAGGCACGGATCGCCACGGCCCACGGCCAGATGTCGGAGACGGCCCTCGAACAGGTCGTCGTCGACTTCTGGGAGAAGCGGTACGACGTCCTCGTCTCGACCACGATCGTCGAGTCCGGCATCGACATCTCCAACGCCAACACCCTGATCGTGGAGCGCGGCGACAACTTCGGCCTCTCCCAACTCCACCAGCTGCGCGGCCGGGTCGGCCGCGGCCGCGAGCGCGGGTACGCGTACTTCCTGTACCCGCCGGAGAAGCCGCTGACCGAGACCGCCCACGAGCGGCTCGCGACCATCGCCCAGCACACCGAGATGGGCGCGGGCATGTACGTCGCCATGAAGGACCTCGAAATCCGGGGCGCCGGCAACCTGTTGGGCGGCGAACAGTCCGGGCACATCGCGGGCGTCGGCTTCGACCTGTACGTCCGCATGGTCGGCGAGGCGGTCGCGGACTACCGGGCCTCCCTGGAGGGCGGGGTGGAGGAGGAGCCGTTCCTGGAGGTCAAGATCGAGCTCCCGGTCGACGCGCACGTCCCGCACGACTACGCCCCCGGCGAGCGCCTGCGCCTGCAGGCCTACCGCTCCATCGCCTCCGCCACCACGGAGGAGGACGTCAAGTCCGTACGCGAGGAACTCACCGACCGCTACGGCAAGTTGCCCGAACCGGTGGAGAACCTCCTCCTGGTGGCCGGCCTGCGCATGCTCGCCCGCGCGTGCGGCGTCGGCGAGATCGTCCTGCAGGGCACCAACATCCGCTTCGCACCGGTGGAGTTGCGCGAGTCCCAGGAACTGCGCCTCAAGCGGCTGTACCCCGGGACCGTCATCAAGCCGACGGCCCACCAGGTGCTGGTGCCGCGGCCGAAGACGGCGAAGGTGGGCGGAAAGCCGTTGGTCGGGCGGGAGTTGCTCGGGTGGGTGGGCGAGTTCTTGACGTCGATTCTGGGGTCGTAGACCGGTTGCCGGGGGCGTTCCGGAAGCCGTCGGTGTCATAAGTAGAGGCCGCCCGCGGGACGTTGCTCTCCGCGGGCGGCCTCCGGTCTGCTCTTGTGACTCCTCCGTGGGGCCTGCCGGCCTACGGCTGTTCGGGCTTGTCGCGGTCCATGCCGAGGGCGCCTTCGGCCTTCTGCTGCGCCTGGTCGACCTGGCCCTCGTACTTGTTGCCCGTCTTCTCGTTGACCTTCTTCTCCGCCATGTCGGACATGTCCTTGGCCTTGTCCTGTGCCTGGCGGTTGCTCCTGAACCTGTCGAGGATGCCCATCCAGAGCTCCTTCCGGAGGTGACTCACCGTCGACGATACGTCCGAAATGTGCGAAGCGCACACTGTGGGCACAAATGGTCCGGACCTCCTGAGTAACCCTGTGCGCCCGCTCGCTACGGTGTGCACCGACAAGTACTGGGAAGACGCCTGTTGCGGGGTCGGGACGCTCCTTGCGGAGCGGGGTTGAAGGGGAGGGACGCACTGTGAGGCGTCTGAGGGGCGGGACCGCGGCTGTCGCCGTGCTGGTGATCGGCATGGGCGGCCTTGCCGGGTGCAAGGACATGACGACCGGAGCGCCAGGACCGGAACAGTCCACGGGCAGCGACGCGGGCGGCGGCGGAGGTGGCGGTGCCGCGCTCACCGCCGCGGAGGCGCTGACCGTCAAGGGGCGTGCCCCCAAGACCGGTTACGACCGGGACAGGTTCGGCAGCGCCTGGGCGGACACGGACTCCAACAGCTGCGACACCCGCGACGACATCCTCAAACGGGACCTGGAGAACGTGAAGTTCAGCGACGGCGACTGCAAGGTGTCGTACGGCGTCCTGGAGAAGGACCCCTACTCGGGCAAGCACGTCACCTACCAGCGCGGCCGCAGCCTGGTCGACATCGACCACGTCGTGCCCCTCTCCGACGCCTGGCAGAAGGGTGCCAAGTACTGGGACAGCCGCAAGCGCATAGCCCTCGCCAACGACCCGCTGAACCTCATAGCGGTCGACTCCAGCACCAACCGCTCCAAGGGCGACGGGGACGCGGCCACCTGGCTGCCGCCGAACAAGTCCTACCGCTGCACGTACGTCGCCGCGCAGGTCGCCGTGAAGAAGAAGTACGAGCTGTGGGTGACGGCCGCCGAGAAGTCGGCGATGGAGAAGGTGCTGAAGACGTGCTCGGGGCAGAAGCTGCCGTCCGGGGGCAACCCGACGGAGGCGCCCGCGCGGTTCACGTCGGGCTGAGAGGCCGGTTGCGGGCGCGGTGAGGGCGCGTCCGGGCGGGTTCGCTCGGGGCGAGAGGCGTGCACACGGGTTTCCGGGGACGGGGCGCGCGCCTACGGTGACCGTATGGAGCTGAAGGTGTCCAGCCTCGCCGAGCGCCCCGACCTGGTCCAGAAGGTCTTCGCCATGGCTGACAGCTGGCCGGAGTTCGTCCGTCACGACGGGGTGGGCGACGCCTGCTACGGCCGCCTCGCCGTCGACTTCGCGGAGTACGCCCTCGCCGCCGAGGACGAACGCGGCGAGGTGGTCGCCTACGCCTACAGCGTCCCCTTCGCCCTGCGCACCGAGGACCGCGGTGGCACCGAGGGCCCCGGCGAACTGCCCGCCCGCGGCTGGGACCAGGTCCTCCTGTGGGCTTTCGCCGACCTGCGCCGAGGCGTCCGCCCCGACACGGTCAGCGCGATCGCGATCGTCGTCGCCCCCAGTGTCCAGGGCCGCGGACTGTCCGCCCGGATGCTCTCGGCGCTGCGCGACACCGCCCGCGCCCGCGGCTTCACCGAGGTCGTCGCCCCGGTCCGCCCCAGCGCCAAACACCTCGAACCGCACACCCCCATCGAGGAGTACGCCTATCGCGTACGGTCCGACGGACTGCCCCACGACCCCTGGCTGCGCGTCCACGCCCGGGCCGGCGCCACGATCGAACGGGTGGCACCGGCCTCGATGACCGTCTCCGGCTCCCTGCAGCAGTGGCGCGACTGGACCGGGCTGCCCTTCGACACCCAGGGCGACCTGGAGGTGCCGGGCGCGCTGGTGCCGGTGCACTGCGAACCGGAGCGCGGGTACGCGGCGTACGTCGAGCCCAACGTCTGGATGCGGCACGGGTTGTGACGGTGGGTCAACTGCCGAGCGCGTCCAGGTCCAGGACCTGTCCCGTGGGCTTCCGCACGGGAACCGGCTTGTCGTAGTCGCTGAAGACGAGCGAGCCCGCGTCGGTGCCGGTGCTGTCCAGCCGGAGCAGATACGGCTTGCCCTCGGTGGCGACGTACATCGTGTACCGGTCCTTGCCGTCCTTCAGTTTCAGTACGGCCGCCTTCGCGCCGTCGACCTCGGCGGTACCGGCGCGGGTCGCGTTGGTGGCGGCGGTGGAGGAGGCCGTGCCGTCCGACGAGCCGCCGCCCGAACCGGCGTCCTCGGCGTCGCTGAGCACCGAGTCCAGGTCGCAGAAGCCCGCGATGTCCTCGGCGTCGGCGCCCTTGGTGGACATCTTGGCCCACTTCCCGGCGAGCATCGCGACCGTCGCGTCGACGGTCGCCTTGGACTCGCCCTTGCTCTGCTGACGCAGAAACGCCTCGTCGTACTTCATGTACATCGTGTCGCCGGTCTTGATCAGATCGGCCTTGCCCGTGCCGCCCATGCCGAGGGTGCCGGCGCACTCGTTCTTCGTGCTGAGCGTCATGTCGACGTGGATCGAGCCGCCGGCCTCCTCGTCCTGGATGTCGCCCTTCATCCGCACCGACTCGGCGCCGGTGGTGGCCTTCATCGAACGGTCGGCGATCTCCGCGGCGCTGAGGCCGGCGAAGGGGTCTGCGGGCTTGCTGGGCTTGGCAGTTGGGCTGGACTTGCTGTCCGCCGTGCCCTGGCCGGACTGGCAGGCGGTGAGCGCGGCGGTGGCCGCGGTGGCGAGGACGAGAGCGGTAAGTGCCTTGCGAGGCATGTGAATTCCCCCTGGGGATACGTGGTGATGGTCCGTGGGACGAGGGGGCCGGTCAGCCCGCCTTCTTCCAGTCCTTGCAGCCGACGGTCTTGAAGTAGCCGTCCGACGCGGTGATCGTGACGACGGCTGTGCCGGTCACGTTGTCGTTCGCGACGATCGAGTCGATGTCGCCCTTGGCGTCCTTGGCACGCTCCCAGTAGCAGGAGTCGGCGGTGTTGCCGGTGGACCGGTAGGTGCCGGGCGCGATGTCGCCGCCGACCGCGAACATGCCGCCGTCGCCGGCCATCCCGGACGCGGGCGTGCCCTTCGCCTTCGCGTCGACGGCCTCCCAGTCCTTGCAGCCGTTGGACTTGAAGATCTTGTCCGTGGTCTTGACCGTGACGTAACTGGCGCCGCTCACATTGTCGTTGGCCAGGATCGAGTCCATCTCGCCCTTGGCGTCCTTGGCGCGCTCCCAGTAGCACATGCCGTCGCTGTTCCCGGTGGTGCGATACGTGCCCGGCTTGATGTCCGCACCGACCTGGAACTCCCCGTCCCCCGCGAACGCCACCTTCTTCTCGGCGGCGGCCTTCTTCTTGTCCCCGGAGTCCTTCGCGCCGCCGGACCTGTGCTGCGCGGACGCGGACGAACCCCTGCCGCCGGAGCCGGCTCTGTCGGAGGCGCCGGACGTACCGGATCCGGATCCGTTGTCGCCGGAGTTCGCCGACACGACGCCGATGACCACGACCCCGACGACCGCACCCAGCGCGATCTTGCCCTTCATGCCCATGTCTGTGTCCCCCCACATGGCGTGGCGACCGCCGCCGGTGGGCGTCGCTCGTTCGCTGGGTCAATGAGACCAAAGCTTGTGAACCGAGTCAACACGATTCACAAGTTAGAGTGAGTACACGGCCGTGAACCGATGGATGCCGCGTACGTCGCTATGCTCGGATCACACGCGGATGCGGGGCGCGGACGCGGAACGACGAGGGGAGCCGCCCGGTGCAGGACAACGCGACTGAGGTGACCGCCGCCGGAATCGCCCGGCTCGCCGGCGTCGGCCGTGCAGCCGTCAGCAACTGGCGCCGCCGCCATGCCGACTTCCCCAAGCCGGTCGGCGGCACCGAGACGAGCCCGTCCTTCGGCCTCGCCGAGGTCGAGTCGTGGCTGCGCAAGCAGGGCAAACTCGCCGAGGTCCCGCTCCGGGAGCGCGTCTGGCAACAACTCGCCGGCCACCCGGAGGGCCCACTCACCGGCCTCACCCACGCGGGCTGTGTCCTGCTGCTCATCCACGACCGCCCCACGGTGTGGCTGGAGGCGAGCGCGGGCTCGGACGAGCGGCTCGCGGCGATGTTGCCGGGGGCGCTGGAAGGGGTGCTGGTGCCGAGGTTCGGGGCGGGGGGTGTGAAGGGCGCCTCTGTGAAGGGCACTTCCGCTGTGAACCCTGGGTCGGCCGTGAACACCCACCCCGCCGTTCACACCCCCACCGGCCCCGAACTCCTCCCCTCCGCACCCCTCCTGCGCGGTGTCGCGGAACTGGCCACCGAGTTGGCCGTCGAAACGCCCGCAGGGACGGGAACCCGGGAGACCTTCGAGTTCCTGCTCCGGCGGCACCTCGATGCCAACCCGCGCCAGTACACGCTCACCCCAGGTGAACTCGCCGCCCTCATGGTCGAGTTGGCCGGCCCCGCCCGTACCCTCCTCGATCCCGCCTGCGGCACCGGCGCCCTGTTGCGTGCCGTCGGCCCCGGTCCCGAGCAGGAGCTGTACGCCCAGGACAACGCGCCCGAACTCGCCGCGCTCACGGCGCTGCGGCTCGCGTTGCAGGCGCGCGTGACCGTGCGCGCCGCCGCCGGTGACACCCTGCGCGCCGACGCGTACCCCGAGCTGCGCGCTGACGCGGTTCTGTGTCATCCGCCGTTCAACGAGCGCAACTGGGGTCACGACGAACTCGCCTACGACGCCCGCTGGGAGTACGGCTTCCCGGCCCGCAACGAGTCCGAGCTGGCCTGGGTGCAGCACGCGCTCGCCCGGCTCGCCGACGGCGGCACCGCCGTCGTGCTGATGCCGCCGGCCACCGCCTCCCGCCGCTCCGGCCGCCGGATCCGCGCCGACCTGCTGCGGCGCGGCGCGCTGCGTGCCGTGATCGCCCTGCCGATCGGCGCGGCACCCCCGTACAACATCCCGCTCCACCTGTGGGTGCTGCGGCGGCCCGAGAAGGCGCCCGCGCAGCCGGAGGTGTTGCTCGTCGACACCGGGCAGTACGCCACCGAGGGGCGCGGGGGGCCCGACTGGCGGGAGGTGCGCGAGGCCGTACTCGATGCCTGGCAGGCCTTCGACCGGGCCGGCACCCTCCAGGAACGCCCGGGTGTGGCGCGCGCCCTGCCCGTCATCGAACTCCTCGACGACGACGTCGACCTGGCCCCGGGCCGCCACCTCCCGCCCCCGACGGCGGCGGACGGCGCCGACGCGCTCACCGTCGTACGCGAACGCCTCGGCGAGACCCTCCGGTTGACCGCCGACCTCACCCCGCCGCCCGCCGAGTCGGCGCGGCTCGCGCGCTGGCCGCTCACCACCGTCGGTGAACTCGCGCGCGGGGGAGCGGTGGTGATGCGCAGCGGCGGAAACGGTGGCCACGCGCGCGTGCCCGTCCTCACCGACCATGACGTCCTCGCCGGTACGGCGCCCTCCGGGACGCTGCCCGAGAGCGACGAGGAGGCGGTGCTGACGGAGCCGGGCGATGTGGTGCTGCCGGTGCTCGGCGGGGGCTCGGTGGCGCGCGTGATCGACGACGCGACGGGGGGCGCCGCCCTGGGGCGCAACCTCGTGCTCCTGCGCCCCGATCCGACGGCGCTGGACGCGTGGTTCCTCGCCGGCTTCCTGCGCGGCACCGCCAACAACCGCCAGGCCAGCAGTTACGCGTCCACGGCCACGCGCCTGGACGTGCGCCGGCTCCAGCTGCCCCGGCTCCCGCTGGACGAACAGCGGCGCTACGGCGCGCGGTTCCGCGCCCTCGACGACTTCGAGCGGGCGCTCAGGCGCGCGGGCCGGCTGGGGGAGCAGCTCGTGCGCGGGATGTACGACGGGTTGACGGACGGGACGGTCGCGCCGGACTGAGACGCCGGGCGGATACACGGGACTGAGGCGCCGGACCGGGACGCCGTCGCATGAATTGACCAGCACGACAACGGTTCGGTACAACCCGGGACCGCATGTCGGTGTGGGCCTATACGCTCGAACCCCACATCGATTACGGGCCCGGGAGCAGTCATGTACGGCCACGGCGCGGTGCCGCCCGCCCGCAGTGAGAGCAACGTCGTCACCTTGCGCGTGATGTTCGCCGTGATCGGCACCCTCTGCTGCGGGATCCTCGCCTGCGTTCCGCTGTTCCGGGTGGCCTTCCTGCGCGGGCGGAAGATCGACTGGGCGCTGGCCTGGGGGAGCCTGCCGGTGTCCATCGGCTGTTTCGCCGTGGTCGGCTCGCTGCCCGAGAGCGACACCAGGACCGACGTCGCCATGGCGGCGGTGATTCTCCTGGGCCTGTTCAGCAGTGCCTACTTCCTCGTGGCGGACATCCGCATCCATCAGCAGCAGCGGCAGTTCACCGGCTATCCGCCCCAGGGCCCGACCGTGCAGTCCGGGTACGGCTATCCGCAGGCCGCGACGCCCTTCAGCGCCACGCCCGTGCCCCAACCGCCCCTGCACCAGACCCAGATGCCGCAGCCGCCCCAGCACCACACTCCGCCCTCCACCCCGCCCCACACCCCGGTACCGCCGCCCCCGCAGCAGCGCCCCGCGCCCGCCCGTATCGACCAGGTCCGCGCCGAACTCGACGAACTCAGCGACTACCTGCGCAGGCACGACGGCCACCAGGACGGGAACCACGAGGGCGGAAGGTGACCACGGCGGAAGGCCGGGTCGTCGCGTCCCGCTACGCGCTGTCCACGCTCATCGGACAGGGCGGCATGGGCCAGGTCTGGACGGCGTACGACCAACGGCTCGACCGGCGCGTGGCGGTGAAGCTGCTGCGCCCCGACAAGGTGGCGGGGCAGGACGCCGACGAACTGCGCCGCCGGTTCGTGCGCGAGTGCCGGGTGACCGCGCAGGTCGACCACCCCGGCCTGGTCACGGTGCACGACGCGGGCAGCGAGGGCGAGGAGCTGTTCCTCGTCATGCAGTACATCGACGGCGCCGACCTCTCCGACCACCTCGCCGAGCACGACCCGTACCCGTGGCCGTGGGCGGTCACCGTCGCCGCGCAACTGTGCGCCGTACTGAGCGCCGTGCACGCCGTGCCGATCGTCCACCGCGACCTCAAGCCGCGCAACGTGATGGTGAAGCAGGACGGCACGGTCACCGTCCTCGACCTCGGCGTCGCCTCCGTCATGGACGCCGACACCACGCGCCTGACCCACACCGGCACGCCCATCGGCTCGCCCGCCTACATGGCGCCCGAGCAGGCGATGGGCGGCGCGGTCGGCCCGTACACCGACCTGTACGCGCTCGGTGTGGTCCTGCACGAACTCCTCAGCGGGGACGTCCCGTTCGCCGGCTCCACGGCCCTCGGCGTGCTGCACCGGCACCTGTACGAGCCCCCGCTGCCCGTGCGCCGCGTCCGCCCCGAGGTGCCGGAGCCGCTCGAAGCGCTCGTCCTGCGCCTGCTCGCCAAGGACCCGCAGCACCGCCCCGCGTCCGCGCAGGAGGTCTACGAGCAGCTGGCACCGCTGCTGCCCGCGCGCGGGATGCCCTCGGGGGCGCCGCTGGACCCCACGCGCCCGTTCCTGCGCCCGCACGCCCCCTGGCCGGACCGCGCGCGCACGCCCGCGTCCCAGCCCGCCGCGGTCACCCCGCCCGTCGCCGAGAAGCCCGATGTCGCGCACGCCGTCGACGAGGTCAAGCGCCTCCTGGGCGAGGGCCGCATCACCCAGGCCGTCGACATCCTGGGCGCGATCCTGCCCACGGCGGCCGAACAGCACGGCGAGCACTCCCCGGTCGTCCGCACCCTGCGCAAGCAGTACGCGGCCACCCTCATGGACGACGGCCAGTACCGGCGCGCACTGCCCGAACTGCGCCGCCTCGCCGACGAACGCGCCACCGAGGCGGGCCAGGCCGACCCCCAGTCACTCCGGTTCCGCTACGAGGCCGCCCAGTGCCTGGAGTCGCTCGGCGAACCGGCGGCGGCGCTCGCGGAATACCGCGCACTGCTGCCGTACTACGAGAACCAGTACGTGGCCGGCGACCCCGAGCTCGCCCACGACGTGCGTCGGCGCATCGGCCACCTCCTGCTCGCCCTCGGCGACCGCGGCGCCGCCCACGACACGCTCGCGCGCCTGCTGCACGACGTGGAGCGGCTGCGCGGCCCCGGACACCCGCTCGCGGTGGACATCCGGCGGACGTTGGAGTGGCTGGGGCAGGTGCGCGGCTAGTTTTTGCCGGGCACGGAGGGAAACTTGTGATCCTCAAGGGGCGGGGTTTCCCGAACACTTGGGCGCCACCGGATACGTTGCGGATCGTTTTTCGCCAGACAAAGCGCCCTCTTCTTTAAAAGAGGGCGCCAACGCACAACCAGGGGTGGGGTACTCATGGCCGGCCATCGGCAGTCCAAGAAGCGCAGATACATCACGTGGGCCGTCGCCGGCACAGCCGTCGTCGCGGGGGCCGGCCTCGCCGCGCAGAGCTCCATGGCCGCCACCACCTGGCCCGCGCAGAAGACGTACACGGGGCGGGCCTTCGACACCTGCACCGCGCCCTCCCTCTCCGCGATGAAGGCCTGGCACGGCGGCCTCTACGGCGCCGCCGCCGTCTACATCGGCGGCAAGAACCGCGGCTGCGCCCAGCCCAACCTCACCGCCTCCTGGGTGAAGTCGGTCAGCGCGGCCGGCTGGAAACTCATCCCCCTCTACGTGGGCGCCCAGCCGTCCTGCCAGACCGGCTCCAGCCCCGAGAAGCTCACCGCCTCCACCGCCGCCTCCCTGGGCACCAAGGACGCGACGGACGCGGTCTCCAAGGCGTCGGCGCTCGGGATGAAGGCCGGCAGCCCGATCTACCTGGACATGGAGTCGTACGACATCACCAACAAGGCGTGCAACAACGCCGTGCTCACCTATGTGCGCGCCTTCGACAAGGTCCTGCGTACGAAGACGTACCGCGCGGGCTACTACGGCTTCACCAGCTCCAGCGCGAAGGCGATCGCCAACGCGACCGACAAGACGGACCTTCCGGGCAACCTCTGGTACGCGCTGTGGGACAAGCAGAACACCACGACCAAGGACTGGCCGTTCGGGGCGACCCAGTACACCGGTCACAGCCGTGGTCACCAGTACATGGTCAACAGCAAGGAGATGCGCGGCGGTTACACGATCACCGTGGACCGCGACGCGTGGGACGGCCCGGTGGCCATCACGGGCTGATCCCGACAGAGCCCGTCGGGCGCGGCGGTGCCCGAAGTCCTGGTGAATCGTTGGTCGAATGGGTTGGCCACAGCCGACCCACTGCCTACCATCGATCACCGCAAGACTTTGTGCACCGTCGCACAATCTCCTCGGGAGGCTTCCTTGCACCGCCGCCGTCGCTCCGCGCTCCTGTTCACCGCCGCGATCATCGCGGCCCCGCTCCTCACCGCCTGCGGGAGCGACGCGCACCCAGGCGCCGCGGCCGTCGTCGGCGGCCAGCGGATCACCGTCGCGCAGTTGGAGAACCGGGTGGGCGAGGTGCGCTCGGCGCAGCGCGCGGCCGTGTCGGACGACGCGCAGTACAAGCAGGCCGTCGCGCAGACCGGCAGCCTCACCCGCGACACCCTGCACGGCATGGTCCTGGACCGGGTCCTGCACCGCGCCGCCCAGGACGAGGGCGTCACCGTCTCCCGCCACGAGATCCAGCAGATGCGCACCGGCCTGGAACAGCAGGTCGGCGGCTCCAAGGCGCTGGAGACGGCCTGGCTGCAGCAGTACGGCGTCGCCCCGGCCCGCCTCGACGACAACCTCCGCCTCCAGCTGGAGGCCCAGAAGCTCGCCCAGTCCCTCGGCACCGACACCAGCAAGCCGGCCTTCTGGAACGCCCTGTCCAAGGCCTCCAAGGAACTCCACGTCGACCTCAACCCGCGCTACGGCTCCTGGGACGTCCAGAAGAGCAGCCGCGTCGACGCGAAGACTCCGTGGGTACGAGAGGTCACGGCACCGGCGACGCAGGGGACGGCGTGAGCGGCGAGCGGTACGCGTAGGCGGTCAGCAGAAGGAACGGTACGGCGGCGCCGACTGCCCCAACTGCCCCGGTCGCCGCGGCCCGGTCGCCGCGGCCCGGGGGCAACGGCCTGATGATCCGATGATCCCTCCCGCCCTGTGGATATCTCGCGGGGACCGTCGTCGCCGTGCGTTAGCTTCGAATCGTGAACGCAACCAGCCCCGCAGCGCCTCCCGGCCGCATCGTCCTGCTCACCACCAGCCACCGTGTCGCACCCGGCCTCCTGTCCTGGCCCGCCTGGCAGGCCCTGCACGCCGCCGACCGTGTGCTGTGCGCGGACGGCGCCCACCCGCAGCTGCCGTATCTGCGCGAGGCGGGAATAGCGGTCGACGAGGTGTCGCCGAGCGCCGAGGAACTGGTCGACGCGTGCGCCGGCGGGCGGACGGTGGTCGTCGTCTCCACGGGTGAGGGCGAACCGGCCCTCACCGACGGCCTCGCCCGGCTCGCCGGCTCCGGACGTGTCCACATGCCCGAGCTGGAGCTGCTCCCCGCCTCCTACGACCTGCCGGGTGCCCGCCTCCTCGACCTCGTCCAGGTCATGGACCGTATCCGCGCCGAGTGCCCGTGGTCGTCCCAGCAGACGCACAAGGGCCTGGCGAAGTACGCCATCGAGGAGGCCTACGAACTCGTCGAGGCGATCGAGGAGGACGACCGCGACGAACTGCGCGAGGAGCTCGGCGACGTCCTGCTCCAGGTCGTCTTCCACTCCCGTATCGCCGAGGAGGACCCGGACGCCCCCTTCTCCGTCGACGACGTGGCCGCCGGCATCGTCGCCAAGCTCATCCACCGCCACCCGCACGTCTTCGGCGACGCGACGGCCTCCACACCCGAGGAGGTCAAGGAGCACTGGCTGCGCACCAAGGCCATAGAGAAGCGGCGCACCTCGGTGACGGAGGGCATTCCCCTCGGCCAGCCGAGCCTCGCCCTCGCCTCGAAGCTGGCGTCCCGCGTCCGCACGGCCGGCCTGGAGGTCCCGCTGCCCCTCAGGGACGGCATCGGCTACGAACTGCTCACGCTGGCGGTACGCGCCGAGGCGGACGGCGTCGACCCGGAGGCGGCCCTGCGAGCGGCGGCCCGCGCGTACCGGGACGCGGTGCGGGACGTGGAGACCTCGGGTCGGGAAGCAGAGACCTCGGACGCGGAGAAGGGGGACGACGAGGAGTGACCGACCAGCCGGACCGACCCCACGCGTCGCCCACCCAGCCCGACCCACCCCACCCCTCGCCCACCCCCGCCACCGCGATCACCTCACCCACCCCCACCGCCCCCGACCTCTTCACCTGGGAGTTCGCCACCGACCCCTACCCCGCCTACGCCTGGCTCCGCGAGCACGCGCCGGTGCACCGCACGCGGCTGCCCAGTGGGGTGGAGGCGTGGCTGGTCACCCGTTACGTCGATGCCAAGCAGGCCCTCGCCGAGCCGCGGCTCTCCAAGAACCCGGCGCACCACGACGAGCCCGCGCACGCGAAGGGCAAGACCGGTATCCCCGGTGAGCGCAACGCCGAGTTGATGACCCATCTGCTCAACATCGACCCGCCGGACCACACCCGGCTGCGTCGGCTTGTCAGCAAGGCCTTCACGCCGCGCCGGGTCGCCGAGCTCACGCCTCGGGTCCAGGAGCTCGCCGACGACCTCATCGACCGGTTCGCCGAGAAGGGCTCCGCGGACCTCATCCACGAGTTCGCCTTCCCGCTCCCCATCTACGCGATCTGCGACCTGCTCGGCGTCCCGCGCGAGGACCAGGACGACTTCCGGGACTGGGCGGGGATGATGATCCGGCACGGGGGCGGGCCGCGGGGCGGTGTCGCGCGGTCGGTGAAGAAGATGCGTGGTTATCTCCTCGAACTCATTCACAAGAAGCGCGCGGCCCTGTCGGCCCAGCCCGCGCCTGGCGAGGACCTCATCTCCGGTCTCATCCGCGCCTCGGACGAAGGCGAGCACCTCACCGAGAACGAGGCCGCGGCGATGGGGTTCATCCTGCTGTTCGCGGGTTTCGAGACGACCGTCAATCTCATCGGCAATGGCACCTACACGCTGCTCACCCACCCCGAGCAGCGCACCCGCCTCCAGGACTCCCTCGCCGCAGGCGAACGCGGCCTGTTGGAGACCGGCGTGGAGGAACTCCTGCGCTACGACGGCCCGGTGGAACTGGCCACATGGCGATTCGCCACGCAGCCGCTCACCGTCGGCGGGCAGGACATCGCGGCCGGCGATCCCGTTCTCGTCGTCCTCGCGGCGGCGGACCGGGATCCGGAGCGGTTCGCCGAGCCGGACACCCTGGACCTCTCCCGCCGGGACAACCAGCACCTGGGGTACGGCCACGGCATCCACTACTGCCTCGGCGCCCCGCTCGCCCGGTTGGAGGGGCAGACCGCGCTCGGCACGCTGCTCACCCGGCTGCCGGACCTCCGACTCGCCGTGGATCCAGCCGAGTTGAGATGGCGTGGGGGGCTCATCATGCGTGGACTGCGCACGCTGCCCGTCGAGTTCACGCCACTCGTGTGAGGGCGCCGTGACCGCGGTGTGCTCGTATCCGCGATTGCCGGTCGCTCATGTCCACCTGCGCAAACATGACGTGCATTCAACTCTGTGATCTTCACGTGATCTACGCGGCATTAACTTGTGACAAGTAATGGACTGCCTATACGTTCACCGTTCAAGTGCGGTGCCCAGCACCCCGCGTCGCACTGTCACCACTGTCTTCTGAAAGGCCCCCGCATGCTCTCCGGGAACGGTCGTCACCGTCGCCCCCGCCAGGCTCCGGCCCTCCTCGTCGCGGCCGGCGTGACGGGCTCCGCCATCGCCATCCCGCTCCTCGGCGCGGTGAGCGCCAGCGCGGCCGACGGGACCACCTGGGACAAGGTGGCGAACTGCGAGACCGGCAGCTCCTGGAGCCAGAACGACGGGACCGGTTTCTACGGCGGACTCAAGCTGTCTCAGGACGACTGGGAGCAGTACGGCGGTCTCGACTACGCCTCGCGCCCCGACCTGGCCAGCCGCAACCAGCAGATAGCCGTCGCCGAGAAGATCCTGGACGACCAGGGCGTGGGCGCGTTCCACACCTGTGGGCTGACCACGGGGCTGTCCAAGGACGACGGGTCGACCGACATCGACACCGGGGTCTCGGACGACTCGGACGACTCCTCGTCCTCGGACGGCTCCGGGTCCACCGGCCTGTCCAACTCGCCCGGCGGCACGTCCGACGACTCGTCCTCGACGGACTCGTCCACATCGCCGTCGGCCTCTCCTGACTCTTCCTCCGATTCATCCACCAACCCTGACGAATCGGACGGCTACCTCTCGCCCTCCGACTCCCCGTCCGAGTCGACGGCGAGCGGTTCGCAGGGAGGCGACGGCCCGTCGACAGATCGGGTGAAGGGTGACGACTCGGACAAGTCCGAGCAGGCCGAGGGTTCTTGGAGTCTGGTCGACACCGGCGCGATCGGCGCCGGCCGGCACCGCGGTGCCAGTGCCGACGAGGGCGCGGCTGTCGACGGCGCGGGAGGGTCGTACACCGTCCGTGGCGGCGACACTCTCGCCTCCATCGCCGACTCCCTTGGCCTGGACGGCGGGTGGCGTGCGCTCTACGCCGAGAACAAGCGGGCCATCGGCGCCGACCCGAACGACATCGCGGCCGGTCAGACCCTGCAGCTCCCCGTCGAATAGGGTCGGACAGGGACTGAACGGGGCGAAAAGCGCGGGGAGTTAACGACGGTCTTCGGAGTGAATGTCCGGTTTGGTGAAAGTGTGGGATGACTCTCAGAAGGCCTGATCGTCTTTGAGTTTCCGCGGATTCCGTGTCTACGGTCATCACCGTTCGTCAACACGGACCCCGAGTGCCGCAACGCCGAATCCTGCCAGCGGCCGTAGGGAACAGTCGTCGCTTCACAGCGCCGTAGGCAGGAGCGGGGGACCCAGGTAAGTGCCGGGCCCGGCAGACAGTGCCGGAACCGGCTTGGGGTGAAGCCGTGCGCCGAGAGGTGCGCGGCCGGGCAACTCAACCGGCCCGAACCCGACAGCTCACCTCGCAGGCGTCGGTGAGGGGATCTTCGCATGCTGTTTTCCAGCAAGGGCAAGCACCGTCGTCCGTCCAAGGCCACCCGCGTCGCCACGCTCGCCGGTGTCACCGGTGTAGCCATCGCCGCCCCGCTCATGGCGGCCGGCAACGCCTCCGCCGCCACGTCCTCCGAGTGGGACACCGTCGCCCAGTGCGAGTCCGGCGGCAACTGGTCCATCAACACCGGCAACGGCTACTACGGCGGCCTGCAGTTCTCCGCCTCGACGTGGGCCGCCTACGGCGGTACCCAGTACGCGTCGCAGGCCAACCAGGCCAGCAAGGCGCAGCAGATCACCGTCGCCGAGAAGGTTCTCGGCGCGCAGGGCAAGGGTGCCTGGCCGGTCTGCGGCACGGGCCTGTCCGGTGCCGCGTACAGCGGCGGCAGCTCGTCGAACTCCTCCAGCTCCTCGAACAACAGCTCCTCGAGCAGCGACACCAGCACCCGCTCGAACGACTCGACGAGCACCTCCCGCTCCGCCGACCGTCCGGCCGCGAAGAAGACCGTCACCACCCCGACCGGCAAGAAGGTCAAGAAGGGCGACGGCGAGTACAAGGTCGTCAAGGGCGACACCCTCAGCACGATCGCCGAGAAGCACAAGGTCAAGGGTGGCTGGGAGAAGCTGTTCCAGCTGAACAAGGACATCGTCCAGGACGCGGACCTCATCTACCCGGGTCAGCAGCTGCACCTCAAGTGACAGAGGGCTGGTAGCTGAACCACAGCGCCCTGACAGACGTGCCTTCCAATATGGAGGACACGTGAGGGCCTCCCCCGTCCCCACGGGCTCCCCGCTCCGGTGCGTGTTCCCCCGTACGCATCGGAGCGGGGTTTTTTCTTGAGTGCTTCCGGTGTTCCCGGTGTTTCCGGGACGGTTTTTGTTCCGTTCGGAAACAATTTACCCTCGGTTCTGTCCAAGGGGCGGCCCATCGGCTGGCCGTTCGCCCCGGGACGGTTAGGCTCGTCCCGCAGAGCCATCGCGGCACCGCGTAGCCGCGTCACATTGAAGAAGGAGATGCTCGTGCCGTCCATCGACGTCGTCGTAGCCCGGGAAATCCTGGACTCCCGAGGCAACCCCACGGTCGAGGTCGAGGTCGGCCTCGACGACGGCAGCACGGGTCGTGCCGCCGTTCCCTCCGGCGCCTCCACGGGTGCCTTCGAAGCCATCGAGCTGCGTGACGGTGACCCGAACCGCTACCAGGGCAAGGGCGTCGAGAAGGCCGTCCTCGCCGTGATCGAGCAGATCGGCCCGGAGCTGGTCGGCTACGACGCCACCGAGCAGCGCCTGATCGACCAGGCGATGTTCGACCTGGACGCCACCGACAACAAGGGCTCGCTCGGCGCCAACGCCATCCTCGGCGTCTCCCTCGCCGTCGCGCACGCCGCCTCCGAGGCCAGCGACCTGCCCCTGTTCCGTTACCTGGGCGGCCCGAACGCGCACCTGCTGCCGGTGCCGATGATGAACATCCTGAACGGCGGCTCGCACGCCGACTCCAACGTGGACATTCAGGAGTTCATGATCGCCCCGATCGGCGCGGAGTCCTTCTCCGAGGCCCTGCGCTGGGGCGCCGAGGTCTACCACACCCTCAAGAAGGTCCTGAAGAGCAAGGGCCTGTCCACCGGCCTCGGCGACGAGGGCGGCTTCGCCCCGAACCTGGACTCCAACCGTGCCGCCCTCGACCTCATCCTCGAGGCGGTCAAGCAGGCCGGTTACATCCCCGGCGAGCAGATCGCGCTCGCGCTCGACGTCGCCGCGTCCGAGTTCTACAAGGACGGCAAGTACGAGTTCGAGGGCAAGTCCCGCTCGGCCGCCGAGATGACCGAGTACTACGAGGAGCTCGCGGCGGCCTACCCGCTCGTCTCCATCGAGGACCCGCTGTACGAGGACGACTGGGCCGGCTGGAAGGTCCTCACCGACCGCCTCGGCGACAAGGTGCAGATCGTCGGAGACGACCTGTTCGTCACCAACCCGGAGCGCCTGGCCCGCGGCATCGAGGAGGGCGCGGCAAACGCGCTGCTCGTCAAGGTGAACCAGATCGGCTCGCTCACCGAGACCCTGGACGCCGTCGAGCTGGCCCAGCGCAACGGCTTCAAGTGCATGATGTCCCACCGCTCCGGCGAGACTGAGGACGTCACCATCGCCGACCTCGCCGTCGCCACCAACTGCGGCCAGATCAAGACCGGCGCCCCGGCCCGCTCCGAGCGCGTCGCCAAGTACAACCAGCTGCTGCGCATCGAGGAGATCCTCGACGACGCGGCGGTGTACGCCGGCCGTAGCGCTTTCCCGCGCTTCAAGGGCTGAGTTCCACACCCAAGGGCTGAGCCGTACAGGGTCAAGCCCGAGCCCGTCGTACGTACGTCCCCGTACTCGGTCCCGTACCGTGTGCGGGGACGTACGCGCGTGTGAACTCGGATGAAGGCGAAGGGGAAGTGGGACATGGCCGTCAAGGACCGGGACCGTTTCTCCACCGCCACCCGGATCCGGCTGATCGGCGAGCAGACCGCCGCCCGGGTCTACCGCTCGCAGACCAAGCGCCAGGCCCGCCGCTCCCGCCTCACCGGCCGGGCGGCGCTGCTCGCGCTCGTCGTGTGCACCCTGGTCGTGGCGCTCGCCTACCCGATAAGGCAGTACGTCTCCCAGCGCGCCGAGGTCGCCGATCTGCAGCGGCAGCGGCAGCAGGCCCGGGAGCGGGTCGAGCAGCTGCGCGACCTCAAGGCGCGCTGGCAGGACGACGCGTACGCCGAGCAGCAGATCCGGCAGCGGCTGCACTACGTGCTGCCCGGGGAGACCGGCTACGTCGTGATCGACCCGGACCTGACCAAGCAGTCGCGTGCCGACCTGGGGGCGGCCGACCGCCCCTGGTACTCGAACGTCTGGGACGGGGTCGACAAGTCCGACGCCTCCGACCAGTGACCTGACCAGAGAGAAAGTTCGTAGTGGAAACGCCTCCGCCGACCACCCCGCGCACCGAGCCCACCGACGCGGACGTCGAGGCCTTCGAGCAGCAGCTCGGCCGCCCGCCGCGCGGACTGCGCGCGATCGCCCACCGTTGCCCGTGCGGTCAGCCCGACGTGGTGGAGACGGCCCCCCGCCTCCCCGACGGCACGCCCTTCCCGACGACGTACTACCTCACGTGCCCGCGCGCCGCCTCGGCGATCGGCACGCTGGAGGCGAACGGCGTCATGAAGGAGATGACCGAGCGGCTGGGCACCGACCCGGAACTCGCCGCCGCGTACCGCGCCGCGCACGAGGACTACCTCGCGCGCCGTGACGCCATCGAGGTCCTGGAGGGCTTCCCGAGCGCGGGGGGCATGCCGGACCGTGTGAAGTGCCTGCACGTCTTGGTGGGGCACTCCTTGGCCGCGGGGCCCGGCGTGAACCCGCTGGGCGACGAGGCGATCGCGATGCTGCCGGAGTGGTGGTCGAAGGGTCCGTGTGTGGTCCCGGAGAAGGAGAAGCCGGCCGAGGAGTGACGGGCTGAGTTCTGCTGACCGGCGCCTCGAAGGAAGCTCCCACAACCACCGAAGGGCACACCCATGACCCGCGTCGCCGCCATCGACTGCGGTACGAACTCCGTCCGGCTCCTCGTCGCGGACGTGGACCCCGCTACCGGTGAACTGGTCGACCTGGACCGGCGCATGACCATCGTGCGACTCGGTCAGGGCGTCGACCGGACCGGACGGCTCGCCCCCGAGGCGCTGGAGCGGACCTTCGCGGCGTGCCGGGAGTACGCGGCGATCATCAAGGAACACGGCGCCGAACGACTGCGGTTCGTCGCCACCTCGGCCACCCGTGACGCCTCCAACCGCGACGACTTCGTCCGCGGTGTCCTCGACATCCTCGGCGTCGAGCCCGAGGTCGTCTCCGGCGACCAGGAGGCGGCCCTCTCCTTCACCGGTGCGACCGCGGAACTCACCGGCCGCGACGACCTCGCCAAGCCCTACCTGGTCGTGGACATCGGCGGTGGTTCGACGGAGTTCGTGGTCGGCGACGACCAGGTACGCGCGGCCCGCTCGGTGGACATCGGCTGCGTCCGGATGACCGAGCGCCACCTGGTCCGCGACGGCGCGGTGACGGATCCGCCCGCCCCGGACCAGATCGCGGCGATGCGCGCGGACATCGAGTCCGCCCTCGACCTCGCCGAAAAGACGGTCCCGCTACGCGAGGCCCGCACCCTGGTCGGCCTGGCGGGCTCGGTCACGACCATCTCGGCGATCGCGCAGAACCTCCCCGAGTACGACTCCGCGGCCATCCACCACTCCCGGATCTCCTACGACCGGGTCCGCGAGATCACGGACTCCTTGCTGACCTCCACCCACGCCGAACGCGAGGCCATCCCCTCGCTGCACCCGGGCCGAGTCGACGTCATCGCCGCGGGCGCCCTCGTACTCCTCTCGATCATGGAGCGGACCGGGGCGGAGGAGGTCGTGGTGAGCGAACACGACATCCTGGACGGGATCGCGTTCATGGCGGCGGGGCCTGTGCGCGGAGGTCCCTGACTCCCTCCGCCGGAGGCCTGACGCACTCCAGTGAGCAGACAGGACACCTGATGAGCGCCCTGGAAGCCCCTCGGAACCCCCCTCCACAACCCCCCGCCGAGAAAGTTCGTGAAGTTCTTCACAAGGAATTCGGCCCCGTCGGAGCAGGAAAGGCCCCCGGTTGGCCCTTCCGGGGGCCCGGAGGGGGGTTGAACGTGTTCAGTAGTCTGTGTCGCGGGGGTGTCGCGGGGGTGTCGGGGGAGGGGTCGGCGCGCGGCTCGCGGTGAGTCCGGGACATCAGACGGGCAGCTCACGCGGCATTGACAACGGGTCGTACCGGGCGGAGGTTCCGTCCTGGTGGGGTGACTTGGATCATGGCGGCCGCGGAGAATAGCACACACCCTCCACAAGCTTGTGAAGGGGCGCACGAGCGACCCCCCTGGGGCAGGTGGATACTCGATGGCATGAGCACCACGGAGCGTCCCAGGATCCTCGTAGTAGGCGGTGGGTACGTAGGCCTGTACGCAGCTCGGCGCATTCTCAAGAAGATGCGCTACGGCGAGGCGACCGTCACGGTCGTCGACCCCCGGTCGTACATGACCTACCAGCCCTTCCTCCCCGAAACCGCCGCCGGCAACATCTCCCCGCGCCACGTCGTCGTCCCGCTGCGACGCGTGCTGCCGAAGGCGGAGGTTCTCACCGGCCGGGTCACCACCATCGACCAGGACCGCAAGGTCGCCTCGATCGCCCCCCTCGTCGGTGAGGCGTACGAGCTGCCCTTCGACTACCTGGTGATCGCGCTCGGCGCGGTCTCCCGGACCTTCCCGATCCCCGGCCTCGCCGAGCAGGGCATCGGCATGAAGGGCATCGAGGAGGCCATCGGCCTGCGCAACCACGTCCTGGAGCAGCTGGACAAGGCCGACTCCACCACCGACGAGGAGATCCGCCGCAAGGCGCTCACCTTCGTCTTCATCGGCGGCGGTTTCGCCGGTGCGGAGACCATCGGTGAGGTCGAGGACCTGGCCCGCGACGCGGCCAAGTACTACAAGAACGTGTCCCGCGAGGACATGCGCTTCATCCTCGTCGACGCCGCGGACAAGATCCTGCCCGAGGTCGGTCCCAAGCTCGGCCAGTACGGCAAGGAGCACCTGGAGAGCCGCGGTGTGGAGATCTACCTCTCCACCTCGATGGACTCCTGTGTGGACGGGCACGTGGTGCTGAAGAACGGCCTTGAGGTCGACTCCAACACCATCGTGTGGACCGCCGGTGTAAAGCCGAACCCGGCGCTGGCCCGCTACGGCCTGCCGCTCGGCCCCCGCGGTCACGTCGACTGCGCCCCGACCCTCCAGGTCCAGGGCACCGACTACATCTGGGCCGCCGGCGACAACGCCCAGGTCCCCGACCTCGTCGGCCGCAAGGCGGGCAACGAGAACGCCTGGTGCCCGCCGAACGCCCAGCACGCGCTGCGTCAGGCCAAGGTCCTCGGCGACAACGTGATGTCCGGCCTGCGGGGCTTCCCGCAGAAGGACTACTCGCACGCCAACAAGGGTGCGGTGGCCGGTCTCGGCCTCCACAAGGGCGTCGCGATGATCGTCATGGGCAAGGTGAAGATCAAGGTCAAGGGCCGGCTCGCCTGGTACATGCACCGTGGCTACCACGGTCTGGCCATGCCGACCTGGAACCGCAAGATCCGCGTCTTCGCCGACTGGACCCTCGGCATGTTCCTCAAGCGCGAGGTCGTCGCCCTCGGCGCCATGGAGAACCCCCGCGAGGAGTTCTACGAGGCCGCCAAGCCGGCCCCGGCGCCCGCCGCCGCGGCCCAGCCGGAGAAGTCCGAGGCCAAGGCCTCCTGACCCACCCCGGTCAACAACCGCGTGAACCGCACGACCTGAACGAACCGAAGGGCCTCCCGCCATCCGTGGTGCGGGGGGCCCTTCGGCATGCCCCGGGCCGGTATGTCGCCAGGCACGACGACCGATGTACGTGGCATCTACAGGCATTTTGCCCAGTCGTAACGCGCCTGGGGGACTGCGCAGCCGCCCTGTTGGTGTTTACGTAGTGACTGGTCATTTCGGTATCGCTTGTCATGGAGGTCGCCATGGCCGACGCCGCGCTGCGGCTGAAGAGCCTCGTCGAACAACTGATTGGGGTCCCGCTCCCGGTGCGCATCCGCGCCTGGGACGGGTCGCAGGCGGGGCCGCCGGGCGTGCCCACGCTGGTCGTACGCAACCGGCGCGCCGTGCGCCGGCTGCTGTGGAGACCGGGCGAACTGGGTCTCGCCCGTGCCTGGGTCTCCGGGGACCTGGACATCGAAGGGGACCTCTACGCCGTCCTCGAACTCATCGCGGGCCTGGTGTGGGAGCGCGGGGAGGACGCCAGGTCCCTCGCGCAGGCGGCGCGCGACCCGGAGGTACGGGCCGCCGCGCGCGGCCTCGTGAAGCTCGCCGGGCTGCCGCTGCCGCCCGCCCCGCCCCGTGAGGAGGTCCGCAGGGCCCGCTCCCATCTGCACACCAAACGCAGTGACAGACGCGCCATCAGCCACCACTACGACGTCGGCAACGACTTCTACGAGATCGTCCTGGGTCCTTCGATGGTGTACTCGTGCGCCTACTGGGAGGACGGCGGGACGCTGGAGGACGCCCAGCGCGACAAGCTCGAACTCGTCAGCCGCAAGCTCGCTCTGACGCCCGGTCAGAGGCTGCTCGACGTCGGCTGCGGCTGGGGCTCCATGGCCGTGCACGCCGCCCGCGAGCACGGCGTGAGCGTCGTCGGCATCACCCTCTCGCAGGAACAGGCCGCGTTCGCCCGTAAGCGCGTCGCGGACGAGGGGCTGACCGACCGGGTGGAGATCCGGGTGCAGGACTACCGGGACGTCGCCGACGGGCCCTACGACGCCATCTCCTCCATCGGGATGGCCGAACACGTCGGCGCGGAGCGGTACTTGGAGTACGCCCGGGACCTCTACCGGCTGCTCAAGCCCGGCGGCCGGTTGCTCAACCACCAGATCGCGCGCCGGCCGCAGGGCGACGAATCGGCGTACAACGTCGACGAGTTCATCGACGCGTACGTCTTCCCGGACGGCGAACTCGCCCCCGTCGGCTCCACCGTCACGCAGTTGGAGCGTGCCGGGTTCGAGGTGCGGGACGTCGAGTCGATCCGCGAGCACTACGCGCTCACCCTGCGCCGCTGGGTGGTCAACCTGGAGGCCGAGTGGGGGCGGGCGGTCAAGCTGACCAGCGCCGGCCGCGCCCGTGTCTGGCGGCTGTACATGGCCGCCAGCGCCCTCGCCTTCGAGCGCAACCGCATCGGCGTCAACCAGGTGCTGGCGGTCCGCCCACCCGAGACGGGACGGTCCGGACTGCCGTTGCGGGCGCGTACCTGGAACTGAACCGCCTGCGCGTGTCCGGGAGTCAAGCGCGTTTGTTTGCCCGGTACTTGAATGCGAAGGGGCCCCGCCGCCACCCGGCGGCGGGGCCCCTTCGCTCCGACATCCCTACCGCTACTCCGACTTGATCGCCGCCAGCATGTTCATCTTTGCCGCCCGGCGGGCCGGCCACAGTGCCGCCAGGATGCCGACCGTCGCCGCCAGCAGCAGGAAGATCGCCATCCTGGCCCAGGGCAGGACCAGTTCGTACGTCGGCATCTTCGCGCCCAGCAGCTCGCCGGCCGCCCAGCCGAAGAACACGCCCAGACCGATGCCGAGCACGCCGCCGAACAGGGAGATGACCAGGGACTCCAGGCGCACCATGCGCTTGATGGCCTTGCGGTCCAGGCCGATCGCGCGCAGCATGCCGATCTCCTGCGAGCGTTCGAAGACCGACATCGCCAGGGTGTTGATGACACCGAGGACGGCCACGATGACCGCCATGGCCAGCAGGCCGTAGAGCATGTTCAGCATCAGCGTGAAGATCTGCGCGATGTCGTCGGACAAGTCCTGCTTGCTCTGCACCTTGATGGCCGGGTTGGTGCCGAGGGCCTTCTCCAGCTTGTCCTTGGTCGCGCCGGAGGCGCCGTCGGCGGTCTTCACCAGGACCTGCATGTCGCCGGGATCGGTCAGGTGCGGGGTGAGGACCTTGTTGTCGAGCATGATGCCCCGGATCAGCTCGTTGCCCTGGTAGACACCGGCCACCGTCAGCTGCTGCGCCTTGCCGTCCTCGTAGTGCACCGTGAAGTCCGAACCGGCCTTCCAGCCATAGGACTTGGCGGTGTCGTCGTCGACGACGACCTGGTCGCCGCCGACCTTGAAGGAGCCGCTGTCGACCTTCAGGTCGGTCAGCTCGCCGATCGCGGAGCCGTTGACGCCGGTCAGGTACTCGGTGGTGCCGTCGATGCGCGAAGGGGCGTTGCGCAGCGGGCTGGTGGAGGTGACGCCCGCGGTGGAGTCCAGCCTCTTGTCGACGTCCGTCGACAGCTCGTTGCCGTTGGCCATGGAGACGATGTAGTCGGCGCTGATCGCGGCGGAGGCCATCTTGTCGATCGACTTCTGCAGGCTGCCGGCCACCACCGTCATGCCGGTGATCAGGGTGAGGCCGATCATCAGCGCGGAGGCGGTGGCGGCCGTACGGCGCGGGTTGCGCACCGAGTTCTGGCGGGCCAGCTTGCCCGAGATGCCGAAGATCCGCAGGACCGGAGCCGTCGCCGCGATCAACGGGCGGGACAGCAGCGGGGTCAGGATGAACACGCCGATGATCAGCAGCACGGCGCCCAGGCCCATGGGGGCCTGGCCGTCCGAGCCGTCCATCGCCGTGGCGGCCAGTACGGTCGCGACGCCCGCGGCGCTGAACAGCGCGCCCAAAGTGTTGCGCAGCACCAGCGACTTGGTCGTCGCCTTGGCGTGCACGCTGCTCATCGCGGCCACCGGCGGGATCTTCGCCGCCCGGCGGCCGGGCAGCCACGCGGCCAGCATGGTGATGACGACGCCGACCGCGAGGGCGGCCACGATCGTGCCGGGCGAGATGACCAGTGGCCCGTCCGGGACGGTGGCGCCGAGCGTGTTCATCAGGGAGCGCAGGCCTGCGCCGATGCCGATGCCCGCGACCAGTCCGGTGACGCCGGCGACCACGCCGACCACGAACGCCTCGATCAGCACCGAGCGCGTGACCTGCCGGCGGGAGGCGCCGACGGCGCGCAGCAGCGCCAGTTCCTTGGTGCGCTGGGCGACCAGCATGGTGAAGGTGTTGGCGATGATGAACGTGCCGACGAAGAGCGCGATCCCGGCGAAGACCAGCAGGCCCTGCTTGAGGCCGCTCATCGACGAGGCGATCATCTCGGCCTGGTCGTCGGCGAGTTTGCCGCCGGTCTCGGTCTCCACGAGCTTGGTCGGCAGCGCCTTGTCCAGTGCGGACTTCAGCGCCGCCTGGGACGTACCGGAGGCGGCCTTCACGTCGATCTCGTCGTACGTGCCCGTCTTGCCGAACAGCTTCTGCGCGGTGGCGGTGTCGTAGAGGGCGAGGCTGCCGCCGGCCGCGACGTTGCCGTCGTCGGTGGTGAAGATGCCGGTGATCTCCGGGGTGAGGACCGGGCCGTCGACGGAGATCCGGATGGTGTCGCCGACCTTGTACCCGGCGCGCTTAGCGGTCTCCGAGTCGACGGCGACCTGGTCCGCGCCGTGCGGGGCGGTACCGGACGTCAGTGGGTAGCGCGGGTCCTTGGCGCCCCAGTAGTTGCCGCCCTGCGACTGGAAGCCGCCGCCGATGAGCTTGCCGTCCTTGTCGGCCATGGCGGTGAAGCCGCTCACCACGCCGATGGCGGAGGCGGCCCCCGGCACCTTGGCCGCGGTGTCGAGCTGAGCCTGTGTCAGCTCGGGCGTCTTGTTGATCGTATTGCCCTCGTCCTCCTGGGACTTGGGCGTCACGGCGACGTCGACCTGGTCGAAGCCCTTGGCCGAGCTGTTCTGGTAGGCGTCGGAGATGGTGTTGGTGAAGACCAGGGTCCCGGACACGAACGCGACGCCGAGCATGACGGCGAGGACGGTCATCAGGAGGCGGGCCTTGTGCGCGAGTACGTTGCGCAGCGCGGTGCGGAACATCAGCTCGTGCGGCCCTTCGCGTCGAACTCGGTGGTCTGGGGGTTTCCCCCAGGAAATTGCCGCATGAAGTCCAGGACGCCCTCGGACGTCGGCTGGTAGAGCTCGTCGACCAGCCGGCCGTCGGCCAGGAAGACCACCCGGTCCGCGTACGCCGCGGCCACCGGGTCGTGGGTCACCATGACGACGGTCTGTCCCAACTCCCGTACGGAGTTGCGCAGGAAGCCCAACACCTCCGCGCCGGAGCGGGAGTCGAGGTTTCCGGTCGGCTCGTCGCCGAAGATGATGTCGGGGCGGGAGGCCAACGCGCGGGCCACGGCGACGCGTTGCTGCTGGCCGCCGGAGAGCTGCGAGGGGCGATGGCTGAGCCGGTCCGCCAGGCTCACCATGCGGATGACGGTGTCCAGCCACTGCTTGTCGGGCTTGCGGCCCGCGATGTCCATCGGAAGCGTGATGTTCTCCAGCGCGGTGAGCGTCGGCAGCAGGTTGAACGCCTGGAAGATGAAGCCGATCTTGTCGCGGCGCAGCTTGGTCAGCGCCTTGTCCTTCAGCGAGCCCAGCTCGGTCTCGCCGATGCGCACGGACCCGGAGGAGAAGGAGTCGAGGCCGGCCACGCAGTGCATCAGCGTGGACTTGCCGGAGCCGGAGGGGCCCATGATCGCGGTGAACTCGGCCTGCCGGAACTCGACGGAGACCCGGTCGAGGGCGACCACCTGGGTCTCGCCCTGTCCGTAGATCTTCGACAGATCCGTGGCGCGCGCGGCCACCGTGGTGGTCCGGCCGGCGACGGGTGTGGTGGTCACGGGAAGCACTCCTCGAAGGGACGACGTGTGAAGGGGACGTCTCCCATCCTGGTTGCCGGATGTGCCCGTGTAGTCAGCCGCTGTTCCGGTTCCGAGGGCAGACTCGGGAGGGACCCCCGGTCGTCGAGTCATACCTGGGGATGACGGTCACCCCTGAGAGGGTCCGTCGAAGGGACTCGACGGGCCGCGCGCGCAAGCGCTTGCGTCGAGAACCGGTGGAGCACCCTCGTTCGGGCGGTGAAATTCCGTCATTCCGCATGCGGCCCCACACCCCCCGCGCAAGGCTATTGGCATGTGCGGATGGCTCGTTCCAGTGGCTGATGCACCCTCAGGCATCAATAAAATAAGACAACATCGGTCCACCGCCCCGCTGTTCGAGGGAAGCATCCCGATAGGCTCGGAACCTCGACGCGGAGCCCATGGCCTGCCCGGATGGTGGAATGCAGACACGGCGAGCTTAAACCTCGCTGCCCCTTCGCGGGCGTGCCGGTTCAAGTCCGGCTCCGGGCACCTCCATGCCCACGCGGCGACATTCGACGCGTGGGCGCTCACCCTTTCGGGGGTAGTTTCAGCGTCAATCCTTATTGACGTTGGTGTCAACCCTTGAAGGCGGCCACAGAGGTGCCCGACCGGGTCTAGTACCAGCCCGTGCAGACGATCGCCGTGTTGTCGCCGGAGTCGCCGCAGGCCCGCATCAGCTTGCCGTTCGAGTCACGCCAGGCCTCGGTGTGGACGCTGGTTCCGGCGTCGACCCGGCGGATGCCCAGCTGCGGCTCCCAGGTGCGGCCGCCGTCGCTGCTGCGGTCCACCCAGACGTGCATGCCGATGGCGCCGTTGGTGACCCGGCCCCAGGCGCAGGTGTTGGTCCCGGAGCCGTTGTACCTCAGCTCGAAGAGCTGGCCCCTGGCGCCGGTCGCCGAACGGGCGGTGCCGGACACCACGTTGGTGTTGCAGCCGTCCGCGGCACTTGCGGTGGTGGCGCCGGACATGGCGAGCAGTCCGGTGGTCATCGCCAGCGCCGAGACCGTGGCCGCGACCTTCTTGTTCACGCGCATCCTCTTCTGTTCCCCCTAGCAAGCCCGAAGGCTCTTGTGGTCGATGACCGAAGTCTCGACCAGGGGAGCGGGGCGCGACCATGCTGGAGAACAGAGGTTGACGTGCCCGTAAGACGCCTGCTAGAGCCCGCGTCAGCCTTTGTAGACGGTCAGTACCGCCCCGCCCACCTCGACCCGGCGCCCCGCCCGCATCCCGTTGCTGCGCAGCGCGCGCAGACAGGTGCGGAAGAGGGTCAGCTCGTCCGTGTCCAGGATGGCGGCGGCGAGGTTCACGAGTTCGGCCACCGAGTCCTCGGTGAGCTCGTCGGGCAGTTCGCCGGAGAGCAGGACGACCGACTCGCCGTCGGGACCGCGGACCACGGCCGTGGCCGGTCCGCCGTGCACGAACAACACATTTCCCCCCGGACAGGCGCTGGAGCCCGTGGTCGTGCGGCTCTCGCTCCTCGGGCAGGACGAGACACTAGCGGGGGATCTCGGTGGTTTCGGGCGCAGTTGAATTCTTTTTCCGACTTGGCGGAAGAGAGCGCTACCTAGGTCGTCGGACGGCGCCGCAGGCTCCGGGAGAGGTCACTTCTCCGGTGCGCGGGGGGCGGAGCGGTCCAGCAGGGACTCGACGAGCGCGGTGACGTGGCGGCGGTCGTCGGCCGAGAGCTGCTGGAGGCTGGCGATGAGCAGGTCGACCTCGGGGTCGGCGGAGCCGGCGGCCGTGCCGGTGGCGTCCGAGCCGGCCGGAGAGCCGTAGACATGGATGCCGCAGGCCTCGGCGGCGGCGCGGCGCACGGTGTCCAACGGCAGTTCCAGACCCTTGGACAGGCCCTCCAGGGTGGCCGACTGGGGCATGCGGACGACGCGTTCGGTGGTGGCCAGGTGGTGGACGGTGGAGCGCGGGACACCGCCGCGGCGCGCCACGTCGCCGTAGGACCAGCCTCTTCGGTCGAGGCGCTCGCGGATCAACTGCTGCAGTGCGTTGGCCACTGGTGCGTCACTTCCTGCTCGCCGCTCACCGGGTCCGTGCATGTCGGAGGCGATTCTACGGGCGGGTGCGGGGGCCGCCGAAAGAGTGATTGCCCGAACGGGTTGCGGAGCGTGTCCCCGAGGGCCTAGTGTCCAATCTCGTTGGACAGTACGTCCGACCAGATTGGACAGAGTCTGGGGGGAACCTGACTCCGTCCGATCGGAACCGCCCATCCCTGAGGGGGAACTGATCATGATGGACGCCCACGAGCTCGATGCCGAGTCCGCCGAGCTGCTGCCGGGCCGCGAGGCCCTCGGCAAGCTGAAGTTCAGCTTCAACCGCACCACGAACGTCACCAAGCACGTCGCCAACATCTCGGCGGCCAACCAGTCCGGTGCCCTCAACGACCACTCCTCGTGGTCGGCGGCCGACTCCGGCGCCGCGCAGACCATCAGCGTCAAGCAGTAGCGCCCGCGCTCCACCTCGACACCGAACCCGAGACATCCCGAAAGGACATCCATCATGAGCATGGACATGCACGAGCTCGACACCGAGTCCGCGGAGCTGCTGCCGGGCCGCGAGGCGCTGGGCAAGCTGAAGTTCAGCTTCAACCGCACCACCAACGTGACCAAGCACGTCGCCAACATCTCGGCGGCCAACGAGTCCGCGGCCATCAACGACCACTCCGCGTACTCGGTCGCCTCGTCCTCGGCCGCGCAGACCATCAACGTCACTCAGTAGCGGTACGGCCACGGGGGCGGACCGCACGTTGCCTGCGAGGCGGTCCGCCCCCGTGGCGTTTTTCCGGGGGGGAACCCGCCGCATCCGGGGGGAAGCGGCGCGGACTTGGGGGGAGAACCACACATGACGGTGCTCGGAGACGGGCCCACGGCGCTGTACGGCACCGGGCCGGTGCCCGGTCCGGGCGGCCGCCCTGTGACCTACCAACAGGTCGCCACGGGCAGCGTGCCGGTCGTCGAACAGCCGCTCGTACCGCGGCTGAGCGCGGGGTTGCAGCTGCACGGCGAGTACCAGGGCTCGGGATTCACCGAGCCCAAGTACATCGCCCGTCGGGGGGACGGGCAGGTCGTGCAGCTGTCCCGGCTGCTGTATCTGGTGGCGTCGAGCGTCGACGGCGTCCGCGACACCGAGACGATCGCCTACCGGGTCAGCGCGCGGTTCGGCCGCGAGGTCAGCGGCGAGAACATCCGCTACCTGGTGGAGAAGAAACTCGAACCGCTCGGCGTGACGGTCCCCGAGGGCCAGGAGGACGACGAGGTCGACGCCCCGCGCTCCGACCTGCTGCTCGCCCTCAAGGGCCACCGGGTGATCTTCAACGAGCGGCGTACGGCGGCCATCGCGAGCGTCTTCACCTGGCTGCACCGGCCGCCGGTCGTCGCGGTCGTGCTGCTGGCGGCCGTCGTCATGGACGTATGGCTGTTCGGCTTCTTCGGGGCGATCGAGCCGGTGCTGGAGGTTCTCGACCAGCCGGTCCTCATCCTGGTCGTCTTCGTCCTCACCGTGGCCTCGCTCGTCTTCCACGAGTTCGGCCACGCCTCCGCCTGCCGGTACGGCGGTGCCCGGCCCGGGTGCATCGGCTGCGGGCTTTTCCTGATCTGGCCGTCGATGTACACCGACGTCACCGACGTCTACCGGATCGGTCGGGCCGGGCGGCTCCGGACCGACCTGGGCGGGGTGTACTTCAACGTCGTCTTCATGCTCGCGATGGCGGGGGCGTACTTCGCCACCGGGCAGCAGTTCTTTCTCGCGGCCGTCTACTTAGGCCACTTCGAGATCATGGAGCAGCTGATGCCGGCCGTCCGGCTGGACGGCTACTACATCCTGGGCGACCTCGCAGGCGTGCCGGATCTCTTCGGCAAGATCAAACCGATCGTGCTCAGCCTGCTGCCGGGGGCGAAGGGGAAGACGGCGCGCAAGGAGGTCGCCGGGCTGAAGAAGTCGGCCCGGCGCATCGTCGCCACCTGGGTGCTGACCATGGTGCCGCTGCTCATCGGCGAGTTGGGGTACGCGCTGTGGAACCTGCCGCGGATCCTCGCCACGATGACGCGGTCGCTGACCGAGCAACTCGTGGGCACCGGTTCGGCGTTCGCCGCCGGGAAGATCGCCGAGGGGCTGGTCGGGACGATCGGCTGCGTCATGCTGCTGTGCCCGATGGCCGGAATCGTCTACCTGTCCGTGAAGATGGGCGGCCGCCTGGTCCGCTCCGCGAAGAAGTCCACGGCCGGCCGCCCTCGCCTGCGGATCGCCGTCTGCGCACTGGCGTTGGCCGGCCTCGCGGGCCTCAGCTACGCGTGGACCTCGGGGATCACCCCCCAGCCACTGCCCAAGCGCCCGCCCATCGCGCCGATCCTGCAACCCGGGGTGTCGACGCAGGAACCCGAACCTCGCAACGCCTCCACCTCCGACGGAAGCGCTTCGAACGGCCCCTCCGACAGCACCGGTTCGACCTCACCGTCGACACCGGGCGCGAGCGCGGGCCCCGGTGGCAGCCCGTCGCCGGGCGCATCCGGGAGTACGGCGGCCTCGGCATCCGGCTCCCCGTCCGCCCCGGCATCGGCCCCACCGTCCGCAAAGGCCTCCGAGAACCCGGTGGCCCCCAGCCAGGCCCCGACCCAGGGCGACCCGGAACCGTCGTCCCCCGGCACCGGCGGCGGCCCCTCCACCCCGGCCGACCCAACCCCGACCCCCACGGAAAGCGTCCCGCCTTCCCCGACCGAGGTCCCCTCGACCCCACCGGCGAGCGATACGCCGGGGGCGACCTGAGGGACCGGTTCTGTTCCGGGGGCGGGAGCGGTCGGGTGTTTCGCGTCCGGTGGCCGGACGTGCCGTGCCCGGGAGTTCGTATCGACGATTCATTCATCGAGGAGATGCCTTGAGCAGCCATCGAAAAGTCCGTACCCCAAGTCCACTCACCCGGCGTGCCGTCCGTTTCGGGCTGTTCGCCGCCGGAGTCGCCGGGGCGGCGACCGCGGTGCCGGCGCAGGCCGCGACCGGATCGACGCACGTCGCGTTCGCCGAGGACCACGTGTTCACGCAGGCCAACCGGGCCCACCACACCCAGGCGAAGGACTCCTTCACCGTCCGGCAGTTCGGCACGGCCAAGGCCACCGCCGTGCGCAACCAGGCCAACGCCGCCTCGACGGGCTGTTCCGTCGACGACCACTGCCGCTCGGTCGCGCTGTCCTTCCAGATCGTCACCGTCGCCGGTGAGCAGACGCGCCTGAACGCCGTGAACCTCAGCGACGCCGCCAACAAGGAGTGCACCGGCTGCCAGACCCTGGCCGGCGCCTACCAGTTCGTGGTCTCCACGCCGAAGGCGTTCGCCCTCGACGGCAGCTCCAAGCGTCAACTCGCCGACATCCACCGCCGGTTGGACGCGCTGACCCGGTCCAAGCTGCCCGCGACCGACCTCAAGACCCAGGCCGACGCCCTGGCCGCCGAGGTCACCGGCGTCCTCCAGAACGCCGTCGCGCACGCCCCGAAGGGCGACGAGAAGCCCGACGTCACCATGCACCGCCACCTGGACGGCTGGCCGGGTCGCTGACCGCACCGCCACCGTCCGGCCAAGCCGGCCGCCCCGCCCGAGACCGCCCCTCTCGGGCGGGGCGGCCGGCCATGGTCGGGTGTGCAGTCAGGGGTGCGGACCGTTGACATCGTCAAGACCTCGGCGCAGACTCGATGCGATCAAGTGAATAAAACTTCACTGTACGAACGCAGGGGAAGGGAACGCCCGATGCGCACCACCGTCGGCATCATCGGAGCCGGCCCCGCCGGTCTCCTCCTCGCCCGGCTGCTGCACCGCGCCGGCATCGACTCGGTCGTCCTCGAAAGCCGCGACCGCGCCTACGTCGAGCAGCGCCAGCGCGCCGGGATCCTGGAGCAGGGCACGGTGGACGTGCTGCGCGCGGCCGGCGCGGGCGAGCGCATGGACCGCGAGGGGCTGCGCCACGACGGCATCGAGCTGCGGTACGCGGGACAACGCCACCGCGTCGATTTCCCCGCCCTCACGGGTGGCCGGTCCGTGACCGTCTACGCCCAGACCGAGGTCTGCAAGGACCTCATCGCCCTCCAGCTCAAGGAGGGCGGCCCGCTGCTGTTCGGCGCGGAGGCGCTGGCCGTCGAGGAGGCCGAGGGCGACCGGCCGCGGGTCCGGTTCCGGTACGAGGGGGTCGAGGGCGTCCTCGACTGCGACTACGTCGTCGGCTGCGACGGCTCCTGGGGCGTCGCCCGGAAGGCGATCCCCGCCGAACTGACCCGCGTGTTCGAGCGGACGTACCCCTTCGGCTGGCTCGGCATCCTCGCCGACGTACCGCCCTCGCACGACGAGCTCGTCTACGCCCGCCACGACCGTGGCTTCGCCCTGCTGTCCATGCGCTCCCCGTCCGTCTCCCGCCTCTATCTCCAGGTCCCCGAGGGCACGGACGCCGAGGCATGGAGCGACGAGGAGATCTGGGCGGAGCTGGAGCGCCGCTTCGAGACGGACGACGACTGGCGGCTGGAGCGCGGCCCGATCACCCAGAAGTCGGTGACCCCCATGCGGTCCCACGTCCACGAGCCCATGCGGTACGGCCGCCTCTTCCTCGCCGGTGACGCGGCGCACATCGTGCCGCCGACCGGCGCCAAGGGGCTGAACCTGGCCGTCGGCGACGTGGTGACCTTCGCGCGGGCACTGACGTACAAGAAGGAGACCGGCTCCGAGGAGCTCCTCGACGGCTACTCCGCGACGTGCCTGCGGCGCGTGTGGCAGGCCGAGCGGTTCTCCTACGACATGACGACCCTTCTGCACCGCGCCCCCGACGCCACTCCCTTCGAGGACCGGCTGCAGCTGGCGCGGCTGGAGCGGATCGTGTCCTCCCGGGCCGCCGAGACCGACCTGGCCGAGGGGTACACGGGGTTCGCCCTATAACTTCTCTGTCCCAGGTCTGTCATGATCGGGCCTCCCGTGGTGGCGGGAATCACCCGGCCACGTAGCGTGTTGCGCAGCACGACGAGGGAAAGATCCTCCCCAAGCACTAGGGTCATTCCTTTGCCTACCTATTACTCTTGAGCCAAGGCCCACGAAGGTGGCCATGGAGGAGTGAAATGAGGAGCAGAAACCCGGTCTTCTCGCGACGGGGGTTCAGCCGCGACAACGGCTACGCGGGCTTCAACGCCTCGCCGCAGGCCGGGGGTCCCGCTGTCGGCACGCAGGCCAACCCGTATGCGCAGCAGGCGGGCAACCCCTACGCGCAGAACCCGTACGCCCAGACTGACCTGCAGAACGGCGCGCCGCCGCAGGCACCGGCCACCACCGGCCGGATGACCATGGACGACGTCGTCCTGCGTACGGCGTCCACGCTCGGCACCCTGATCGTGACGGCCGCGCTCGCCTGGGCGCTGCTCCCGGTCGACGACGCGAACATCAGCCGGTCCTACGGGATCGGCATCGGTGCCGCGCTGATCGGCATGGTGCTGGCGTTCGTCCAGTCGTTCAAGCGCAAGGCCTCGCCCGCGCTGATCCTGTCGTACGCGGCGTTCGAGGGCGTGTTCCTCGGTGTCGTCTCCAGCGTCGTCGACAACCGCATCGCGAGCGGCGCGGCCATGCAGGCCGTGATCGGCACGATGGCGGTGTTCGCCGGTGTCCTGATCGCCTACCGGGCGGGCTGGATCCGGGTCAACCGCCGCTTCTACGGCTTCGTGATGGCGGCCGCGCTCGGCTTCGTCCTGCTGATGATGGTGAACCTGCTGTTCGCCGTCTTCGGCGGCGGTGACGGCCTCGGCTTCCGCAGCGGCCCGCTCGGCATCGTCTTCGGCGTCATCGGCATCCTGCTCGGCGCGTGCTTCCTGGCCCTGGACTTCAAGCAGGTCGAGGACGGCATCGCGTACGGCGCCCCGAAGGAAGAGGCCTGGCTCGCGGCCTTCGGTCTCACGCTGACGCTGGTGTGGATCTACCTGGAGTTCCTGCGGCTGATCGCGATCCTCAACAGCAACGACTAGTCGCCGACGGTTGTGCAGCAAAGGGCCCCGGGTACCCTCCCGGGGCCCTTTGGCGTGGTCCAGGTGCGCGCCTAGAGGAGTTTGCGCGCCGCCCTCCTCAGGTCGTACTCGTGGATGAGCGCCTTCGCGTGGCCGTACGCGAGGTTGTGTTCGTGGCGGAGCCAGCTGACCTTTTCCTCGAAGCGGAAGAGGGCGGGGCCTTCGTCGACGGTGCGGAGCCAGTCGGACACTTCACGACCGGTGCAGTGGGGGATGCGGGCGAGCAGGTTGCGATGGGTCTCCTGGGAGAAGACTTGGGACATCGGCGCCTCCGGACGCAAAGGGGATGTAAGCCGGTCCTTCACGTCACCGTGCCTGAGCGTTGGCGTGTTGGCAACAGTGCGGTGGCGCGTACGCTCGGTCTGTGGTTGATACAACGCCTTTGACGCGAGCCGTGGATCACTTCGCCGACCGTCTGCGGGCGGCGCCGCAGAGTCGTTTGCAGCGAAGCGGTGCCGCGGAGGCGCTGGCGCTGGCCAGGGAGTTGGCACTGCGTGCCCAGCGGATCGAGGATCCCTCTTGCGTTCCTCGGGAGATGCCTGACGCGGGGATGTTCGCCGCCGCCGATCAAATCACCGTCGCCGTGCATGACTTGGCCCTCGTGCTTTCGGACGAGGGCCAGGTGGAGGAAGCGGTGCGGCTGGTCGAGGAGGCGCAGAAGCGCGCGGGGGTCTGAGGTTCGTCGGCCTTTTACAGCGACGCTATGACCCTGTCCGCCAGGATGTAGACGTTCTCCTCGCCGCACGCGAACGTCAGGGTGTACGCGCCCGAGACTCCCGAACCGCCCAGCAGGATCGGCGTTTCGCCGGTGCGGAGGGCCGCGGAGAGGCGTTCCGCCGTCTCGCGGTGGCCCGGGGTCATGCAGAGGGTGGTGCCGTCGGCGAAGACGTAGACGTCGAGGGTGCCGAGCGGGCCCGGGCGGACGTCGGCCAGTTCGATCTGGGACGCGGCCAGTTCTTCGAGCGTGGCGACCGTGCGTTCGTGGTCGTTCACGACCGGTGACTGGACCGGCACGAAGTCCGGGTGGGAGGGGTGGCGGCGCCGGGCCGCGGCCAGTTCGGGGGAGTCGCCCGCGAACGTGCCGTCCAGCGAGGTGCCGCCCGCGAACTCGTCCGCGTCGACGCCGGCCTCGGTCACCGCCTCCAGGGGCTCAAGGCCCACGAAGTCGCTCTGGCGGGGCAGGAACAGCTCGCTGTCCGGCAGCCCCAACAGGGTCGGCGCGTCGCCGTCACGGGCCTCCTGGGCGGCCCAGAAGGCACGCGCCTCGGCCAGTTCACGCTCGCGTTCCTCGGCGAGCGCCTCCGCGACGGCGGCGCGTATCTCGTCGGCCTCGGCCGAGAGGCGGGCGGACGGCACGAACCCGCGCGCGGTGCTGTGCTCCGCGAGCTGGGTGTGCAGGACCGCGACCTCACGGCGCAGCACCAAGAGGGTGCGCAGCACGGCGACGCCCACGGCGCCGGTGGCGACCGTGGTGAGCAGCAAGGCGATCGGCATAGCGCTCACTGACGTACTCCCGGTTCAAAGTCGACCCCCGACTTCCTACATCAGCTTGAAGGGTGGACTAACCAGCTGTCAGTGCGTAACGTCACGAAACGGACAGGACTTTGGACCTGGGGTTTGGTGCTGTAACGGCTCTGACCTGCGGAAAACCCTCCACTTGGGAGATAGGTCACATCCTGGGGGAGATTGGATCACAAAACGGCCCGGAGTCCGGCAGATCCCCGGACTCCGGGCCAGAGGCTCACTGTTGGTGCCTCGGCGGTTACGGAGCGGATCAGCTCAGGCGCTCGATGACCATCGCCATGCCCTGGCCACCGCCGACGCACATCGTCTCCAGACCGAACTGCTTGTCGTGGAACTGGAGGGAGTTGATCAGCGTGCCGGTGATGCGGGCGCCGGTCATGCCGAAGGGGTGGCCGACGGCGATGGCGCCGCCGTTCACGTTCAGCTTCTCCAGCGGGATGTTCAGGTCGCGGTAGGAGGGGATCACCTGGGCGGCGAACGCCTCGTTGATCTCGACCAGGTCGATGTCGTCGATGGTGAGACCGGCGCGGCGCAGCGCCTGGTTGGACGCGTCGACCGGACCGAGGCCCATGATCTCGGGGGACAGGCCCGAGACGCCGGTGGAGACGATGCGGGCGAGCGGGGTCAGGCCGAGCTCGCGGGCCTTGGTGTCGCTCATGATGACGACCGCGGCGGCGCCGTCGTTGAGCGGGCAGCAGTTGCCGGCGGTGACGAAGCCGTCGGGGCGGAAGACCGGCTTCAGGCCCGTCACGCCCTCCAGGGTGACGCCGGCGCGCGGGCCGTCGTCCTTGCTGACGACCGTGCCGTCGGGGGTCGTGACCGGGGTGATCTCGCGCTCCCAGAAGCCGTTCTTGATGGCTTCCTCGGCGAGGTTCTGCGAACGGACCCCGAACTCGTCCATGTCCTGGCGCGTGACGCCCTTGAGACGGGCGAGGTTCTCGGCGGTCTGGCCCATCGCGATGTACGGGTCGGGGACCAGATCGTCCTCGCGCGGGTCGTGCCAGCTCTCGGCGCCGTGCTCGGCGACGTCGGCGGTGCGGGCCTCGGCCTCGGCGAACAGCGGGTTGCGCGTGTCCGGGAGGCTGTCGGAGTTGCCCTTGACGAAGCGGGAGACCATCTCGACGCCGGCCGAGATGAAGACGTCGCCCTCGCCGGCCTTGATGGCGTGCAGGGCCATGCGGCTGGTCTGCAGCGACGAGGAACAGTAGCGGGTGATCGTGCAGCCCGGCAGGTGGTCCATGCCCATCTGTACGGCGACGATCCGACCGAGGTTGAAGCCCTGCTCGCCACCGGGGAGGCCGCAGCCCAGCATCAGGTCCTCGACGTCCTTCGGGTCCAGCTCGGGGACCTTGGCGAGGGCGGCCTGGATGATCGTGGCGGTGAGGTCGTCGGGGCGCAGGTCCTTGAGGGAGCCCTTGAAAGCGCGGCCGATGGGGGATCGGGCGGTCGAGACGATGACTGCTTCGGGCATCACGGCTCCATTGACGTACGGGATGCGGGCACGGCTTCTGGTGAAGTTACCCGTACGTATGGTCAGGGTCACGGGTGTCGCGGTGTGACCCTGACCGCACTTTCTAAGCGCTTGCTTTTTGATCGAGCCGTGCGCTCAGGGAGTCGGCTGTGTCGAAGGCGCAGACGTCGCCTCCGTTGCCGGCTCATGCACCCGCCGCCGCTTGCGCCGCTTGAGCAGTGCCCATGGCCCGCGCGGGCCCGTCGGCATCGCTGCCGTGACCTCCGTACCGGCCTCCGACGCGGCCTCCGCCGCTGCTCGGGCGACCGGCAGGAAGCCCTCGCGGCGGGAGATGTCCGGGCGTTCCTCGTCGGCCGGCCACAGGCCCAGGGTCGCGCAGACCGTCGGGAGGACGGCCATCGCGGCGGTGGCGTAGCCCTCGGCGGAGGGGTGGTAGTGGTCGGGCCCGAAGAGCTCGCGGGGGTTCGCCTCGAACTCGGGGCCCAGCAGGTCGCCCAGCGACACCGTGCGGCCGCCCTGCTCGACCGTGCCGATGGTCTGGGCGGCCGCCAGCTGGCGGGAGGCGCGGCGGGCCAGCCAGCGCAGGGGCTGCTGGACCTGCTCCACCGTCCCGAGGTCGGGACAGGTGCCGACGACCACCTCCGCACCGGCCGTGCGCAGGCGGCGGACGGCGGACGAGAGATGGCGGACCGAGCGGGTGGCCGGCATGTGGTGCGTGACGTCGTTCGCGCCGATCATGATCACGCAGACGTCCGGCACCCGGGTCGGGTCCGCCAGGACCAGCGCCACCTGGCGGTCCAGGTCGTCGGAGGTGGCGCCGGGCAGGGCCACGTTGTGCAGGGTCACCTGGCGTTCGGCCACCGCCGCCAGGCCCGAGGCCAGCAGCGCGCCCGGGGTCTGCCCGGCCCGGTGCACGCCCTGGCCCGCGGCCGTGGAGTCACCGAGCATCGTCAGCCTGAGCGGCGGTTCGTCGGGGACGGTGTACGCCGTCCCGTACCGGCCGTCCGCCACCGGGACGCGCCCGCTCGTGCCGTTGCCCACCTGCCGCTTGGCCATCTGCACCTCGGCCAGCAGCAGACCGACGGCCGCCGCGCCGGCCAGCCCGATCCCGCCACCGCCGTAGGCCGCGCCGGCCGCGATCCGCCGGGCCACCCGGGCCCTCGACATTCTCGTCATGCGTCGCCGCCACCTCCTCTTGGTCGTACACCCACTCCTTGCCCCGTACCGACCGTCCGCCAATCTCAACGGGGAGTGAACGCCCGCACGTCGTGAGCCACGGGCCTTACTCTGGCGGAACCAATGACGACCACTTCTTTTGCAAGCAACCGGAGACAACGGTGCATTTCCACGACTCGATGATCAGCCTCGTCGGCAACACCCCGCTGCTGAGGCTCAACAGCGTGACCACGGGCATCCAGGCGACCGTTCTGGCCAAGGTCGAGTACTTCAACCCGGGCGGCTCCGTGAAGGACCGCATCGCCCTGCGCATGATCGAGGCCGCGGAGAAGAGCGGAGAACTGCAGCCCGGCGGCACCATCGTCGAACCCACCAGCGGCAACACGGGCGTCGGACTCGCCATCGTGGCCCAGCAGAAGGGGTACCACTGCATCTTCGTGTGCCCCGACAAGGTGAGCACCGACAAGATCAACGTGCTGCGCGCGTACGGCGCCGAGGTCGTCGTCTGCCCCACGGCCGTGGACCCCGAGCACCCCGACTCCTACTACAACGTCTCCGACCGGCTGGTCCGCGAGACACCGGGCGCGTGGAAGCCGGACCAGTACTCCAACCCCAACAACCCGCTCTCCCACTACCACTCGACCGGCCCTGAGCTGTGGGAGCAGACGGACGGGCGGATCACCCACTTCGTCGCCGGCGTCGGCACCGGCGGCACCATCTCCGGCACCGGGCGCTATCTCAAGGACGCCAGCGAGGGCCGGGTGCAGGTCATCGGCGCCGACCCGGAGGGGTCCGTGTACTCCGGCGGTTCCGGTCGGCCGTACCTCGTAGAGGGCGTGGGCGAGGACTTCTGGCCCACCGCGTACGACCGCACGGTCGCCGACGAGATCGTCGCCGTGTCCGACAAGGACTCCTTCCAGATGACCCGCCGCCTCGCCAAGGAGGAGGGGCTGCTGGTCGGTGGCTCCTGCGGGATGGCCGTGGTGGCGGCACTGCGGGTCGCGGAGCGGCTCGGGCCCGACGACGTCGTGGTCGTCCTGCTGCCCGACAGCGGTCGCGGGTACCTGAGCAAGATCTTCAACGACGAGTGGATGGCCGACTACGGCTTCCTTGAGGACGAGGGCCCCAGCGCGCGCGTCGCCGACGTCCTCAGCGACAAGGAGCACGGCGCGATCCCGTCCCTCGTGCACATGCACCCCGAGGAGACCGTCGGCCAGGCCATCGAGGTGCTGCGGGAGTACGGCGTCTCGCAGATGCCGGTCGTGAAGCCGGGCGCCGGTCACCCCGACGTCATGGCCGCCGAGGTCGTGGGGTCCGTGGTCGAACGGGAGCTGCTGGACGCGCTGTTCAGCAAGCGGGCCTCGCTTGAGGACCCGCTGGAGAAGCACATGTCCGCTCCGCTGCCGCAGGTCGGTTCCGGTGAGCCGGTCGGTGACCTGATGTCCGTGCTCGGCAGCGCCGACGCGGCGATGGTCCTCTTCGACGGGCGGCCGACCGGGGTGATCAGCCGGCAGGATCTGCTGGCCTTCCTCGCCAAGGGCGGGAAGTAGCGGAAACCTCCGGTGAACGGGGCACGGCGGCGGCGAACTTGCGGTCGCCCGGCCCCGGGGTGGTCTTCGGGGCGGACTTCGCGGAAGTGGTACGAGGGCGTCACGTCCACGCAGCACACGCTTAACACGGGTCCGGCACATTAGTGGGTGTCGGCAGGGCGGGAGCGGCTCCCCGCCTCGGCCGACACCAAAACGTCCAAGGACCTCCGGAGCGGCTCCCGGACCTCCATGGACGCTGGATGTGGCCCCGGGCCTGACCCGGTCCACATCCCTCGCGGGGACCGCCGTCGTCCCGCCCCCCGGCAACGGGGGTGCGGCGGTCCCCGCGACAATCTTTTCGGCGGGGTGTCGTGGCCCTCGCTTGTCGCTCACCCGGCGTTGGTGCTGGGGGCTGCGCCCCCAGACCCCCGCTTCGGCCTGGACGGCCTCGTCCTCAAACGCCGGACGGGCTGAGTTTCACTGACCGGCGCCCAGCAGGAACGATCCTCAGTCCTCCCAGTCGTCCGCGTTCTTCCGGCGGCTCCTGCGGCCGAACAGGTCCGGGTTCATGCGGAGGGCCTGGAAGGCGTTGACGCCCACGATGCCGGCCCAGGTGACGAGGAGGCCGGGGAGGTGGGCCACTCCGCCGCCGATCCCCGAGAGGGGAATCGCGAGGACCAGGGAGACGATGCCGAAGCCGAAGCGCTCGCCGAAGGAGTCCGTCGACTTCGAGCCCCGGGAGCCCCGGGCGACCACCATCTGCTGCTCGGCGAGCTGCCGGCGCACCCGGCGCTCCACCGCACCGTCGATGCGCTGGTCGACCTTCTCAAGGAAGGAGTCGACCAACGCGGACTCGTAGTCCTCGCCCAGCTCCCGGCGGGCCTGCAGAGTGGCGTTGAGTTCCTTTTTGAGCTCGGCGTCCCGCGCGTCCATCATGGTCTCCATTCCCGTCATGGGAAACCACGTTAAGGAGCCGGGGCGCTCGCCGCACTGGGGATAGCCCCCCTGTTGGAATTCGGGTTCGCAGCGAGCACCCCCAGGGACTCCAGCACCTTGCGGTGACCGTGCTCGACGCCCGTGATGCGCACCTCGATCCCCCGCCCCCGCAGATCACCCACCGCGTCCTTGAGCGCCAGCGCGCCGGTCGCGTCCACCGCCGTGAGCCCGGACAGCCGCAGGTCGACGGCGTTGACACCGTCCACGTCGGCGAGGCTGCGGCGGAAGCGGTGCGCGGCGGCGAACAGCAGCGGGCCGTCGAAGCGGTACGTCACCGTGCCGGAGCCGGTGCCGGGGAGTTCGTCGGACGCGGCGGGGGTGAGGCGGGTGCCGCGGACCGCCGCGCGCAGGGCCAGCAGCACCGAGACCCCGAGGCCGATCAGCACCGCCCGGACCAGGTCCAGGGCGAGCGTCGAGGCGGCGGTGAGGGCCATCACCAGCGCGTCCCCACGGGTGGCGCGGGCCATGGCCCGTACCGCGTCCGTCTCCACCATCCGTACGGCCGTCGCGAGCAGCACGCCCGCCAGTGCCGCCAGCGGGATACGGCCCACCAGCGGCGCCGCGACCGCGACGATCCCGGCGAGGATCACGGCGTGCGCGAGCGCGGCCAGGCGGGAGGTGGCGCCGGTGCGGACGTTGACCGCCGTCCGCGCGATGGCGCCCGTCGCCGGGACGCCGCCGAAGAGCGGGGCCGCGAGGTTGGCGATGCCCTGGCCGAAGAGTTCCTTGCCGGGGTCGTGGCGCTCGCCGGGGCGCATCGCGTCCGCGACCGAGGCCGAGAGGAGCGATTCGAGGGCCGCGAGGGCCGCCACCGCAGCCGCGGGGAGGAGGAGGGTCGGGACCCGGGAGACGTCCAGGAAGGCGAGGGAGGGGGCGGGGAGAGAGGACGGGAGCGTGCCGAGGCGGGTGACCGGGAGGCGCAGGGCCTCGGCGATGACCGTGGTGACGGCGACCGCCGCCAGCGAGAACGGGACCGTCGGCTTCCAGCGTGCCCCGGCCAGCATCAGCGCCGCCGAGCCCAGGGCCAGGAACAGGGCGGCCCAGTGCGGGGTCGCGTCGAACTCCTCCGCCGCGCGGGCCGCGACCATCGCCACCTGGTCGCCGCTCGGGGTCGGCACCCCCAGCGCCGACGGCACCTGCTGGAGTCCGATCACGCACGCGATGCCGATGGTGAAACCGGCGATCACGGGTGCGGGGACGTACGCCATCGCCGCTCCCGCGCGGGCGAAGGCGAGCACCAGGAGCATGACGCCGGAGATCAGACCGACCGTCAGGACGCCGTTCGCGCCGTACTCGTGGACGATCGGGACGAGGACCACCGTCATCGCGCCGGTCGGGCCGCTGACCTGGCGCGCGGAGCCGCCGAACAGGGCGGCGAGCGAGCCCGCGACGATCGCGGTGATCAGGCCGGACGCGGCACCGAGACCGGACGTGACCCCGAAACCGAGGGCCAGGGGGAGCGCTACGACGGCGACAGTCAGCCCGCACAGGAGGTCGCGGCGTGGGGCGCGGGTCATGGTGCGGAAGTCGGCGGGGGTGGGCAGGACGGAGAGCACGCCGTTCATGGTCATGAGCTTCTTCGCGTGAGTTGCGTGGGGGAGGGGGGTTACGGCAGCAGGGATACGGCACCCGTGTCGAGGTCGAAGCGCGCCGCTACGACGTGCGCCGAGGTGAACGCGGGGTCGGCGCGGATGGCGTCCCTGACCCAGGCCGTGTGGGACGTCATCGTGTGCTCGGCCCAGTCGCCGGGCAGCGCGCGGGTGCGGCGGGCGGCCGGGGTGATCTCGTCGACCAGGAGGGCGAGATGGCCGGGGACCGGGGCGCCGGTCTCCAGGTGGTCGAGCGTCGCCGCCACCGCGCCGCAGCGCTCGTGGCCGAGCACCAGCACCAGGGGGATGCGCAGTTCCTCGACGCCGTACTGGATGGACGCGAGCACCGCCTCGTCCAGGACCTCGCCGGCCGTCCTTATGCACAGCAGGTCGCCGAGGCCCTGGTCGAAGACCAGCTCCGGCGGTACCCGGGAGTCGATGCAGCCGACGATCACCGCGAACGGGTGCTGTGCGGTGGCCAGTTGGTGGCGCAGCGGGCGGCTCTCGTCCGGGTGGCGGGAGTGGCCGCAGGCGTAGCGGCGGTTGCCGTCCAGGAGTTCGGCGAGCGCCGCGGGGGCGGTGGTCGGGCGGGGCCGTGGGCCGACGGCGGCGGTGGCGGTCGTCGGGGCCAGCGCCCCGACGGCCGTGGCTGTCAGAAAGGCCCTGCGGTTCGAGGCCATGCGTTTCCTCAGGTGGTGTGCTTGTGGCGCACAATCACCCTACGCATGTAATCAGTTACCCAGAGTGCCCATTCAAGGACACTTGGGTGATTCGTCGTCAGATCATCAACCGGTCATTACTTCGTCAGGCCGTGCTGCTTCGCGTACGCGTTCGCCACGTCCTCCGGGTCCTTCTTGTCCTTGTCCACCTGGCGGTTGAGCTCGGTGAGCTGGGCCGTGGTGAGGAGGTTGCCCAGGCGGGCCAGCGCCTTGCGGACCGTGGGGTCGGCCACGCGGTCGGCTATGAGCGGGACGATGTGCTGGCTGGGGATCAGGTTCAGGGGGTCGGTCAGCACGACCCAGTCGTTGGCCTTGATGTCGGTGTCGGTGGTGAACAGGTTCGCCACGTCCACATCGCCCTTCTTCAGGGCGCCCTTCACCAACGGGCCGTCGGAATCAAGGGACTTGAACTCCTTGAACTCCACGCCGTACACGTCCTTCAGCCCTACGACGCCCACCTGACGCGTCTTCACCTCGGCGGCGGCGCCGATGGTCAGCCTGCCGTTCTGCTTCTTCAGGTCGGCCAGGGAGGTCAGGCCGTACTTCCTGGCGGTCTCGCGGGTGACGGCGAAGGTGTCGGAGTCCTCGGCCGTGCCGTACGGCAGGACCTGGAGGCCGGCGGGGAGGGCGAGGGTGAGGGCGTTCTGCATCGCGCCCTCCTCGGAGACCTTGGACTTGGGTTCGAGGTAGGTGAGCAGGGCGCCCTGGTACTCGGGCAGCAGGTCGATGTCGCCGCTCTTGAGGGCGGGGAAGACGATCTCGCGGGTGCCGAGGTTGGGGCGGACCTTGGTCTTCACGCCGGCCGCTTCGAGGGCGGCGGCGTAGAGGTAGCCGAGGACCTGGTTCTCGGTGAAGTTGGCGGTGCCGATGGTGACGCCGTTCTTGCTGGAGGCGTTGCCACCGCCGGCGGAGCCCCCGCCGTCGAGCGAGGTGACACCGCTGGAGCAGGCGGACAGGACGGGGACGGCGACGGCCGTTCCGGCGAGGGCGCCGAGGAGGGTGCGACGGTTCATGGCGTGGGTATCCCTAGGCGGTGCGGTGGCGGAAGAGGAAGCGCTGGAGGGTGGCCAGGCCGAGGTCCAGGACGATGGCGACCACGGCGACGAGCACCGCACCGCCGAGCACCTGCACGAGGTCGCGCTGGGCGAGCCCGTCGAAGACGTACCGGCCGAGGCCGCCGAAGGAGACGTACGCGGCGATCGTGGCGGTGGCCACCACCTGGATGAGCGCGAGGCGCAGGCCCGTCATGATCAGGGGGAGCGCGAGGGGCAACTCGACCTGGAACAGCACCTGGTGGCCCCGCATGCCCTGGCCGCGGGCCGCGTCCTTGATGTCCGGGTCCACGGCGGTCATGCCGGCGTAGGTGTTCGTGACGATCGACGGGACCGCGAGGGCGACCAGCGCGATGTACACCGGCCACATGGACAGGCCGCTGGCCAGGAAGACGAGGACGACCAGGCCCACGGTCGGCAGCGCGCGGCCGAAGGACGCGAGGTTGATCGCGAGGAACGCGCCCCTGCCGGTGTGGCCGATGAGCAGGCCCAGCGGGAGGCCGATCGCGGCCGCGACGAGGGTCGCGATGAGCGAGTACTGGAGGTGCTCGGTGAGGCGGTGGGCGATGCCGTCCGAACCGGCCCACTGGGCGCCGCTGGTCAGCCACTTGCCGAGGTTCTTGAAGAGTTCGAACATCAGGCTCGCCGCCTCTTCCACGGGGTCAGGACGTACTGGAGGCCGACGAGCAGGGCGTCCGCCACCACGGCCAGGAGCAGGGTCAGGACGACACCGACGATGACCGGCGTCGGGAAGTCGCGCTGGAAGCCGTCGGTGAAGAGCTGGCCGAGACCGCCGTCGCCGATGTAGGTCGCGACGGAGACGAGGGAGATCGACATGACGGTGGCTATGCGGACGCCCGCCATGATCACCGGGAGCGCCAGGGGGAGTTCGACGGTCAGGAGCGTGCGCAGGGGGCGCGTGCCCATCGCCTTCGCCGCCTCCTTGGTCTTCGTGGGGACCGAGTCGAGGCCCTCGACGGTGTTCCGCAGCAGCACGACCAGCGTGTAGACCGTCAGGCCGATCACGGTCGTGGTGCGGGTCAGGCCGCTGATCGGGAGCAGGAGCACGAAGATCGCGATCGACGGGATCGTGAACAGCACGTTCGACAGGCCGAGCAGGAAGCCGCGCAGGGGGCGGACCCGGTGGGCCACGACGGCCAGCGGGAGCGAGATCAGCAGGCCGAAGAAGACCGCGGACAGTGCGGCCTGGAGGTGGGAGACCGTGAGGCTGGTCAGGTCGTCGGTGTGGTCGCCTATCCACGACCAGTCGATGGTCATGCGGCGGTCTCCGTCTCGGGCTCGGTCCCGGTGCGGGTCCGGGCCGCCGTGTGCGCCCGGCCCGCGTGCTCGTGGATGTCGTCGCGGGAGGAGACGCCGGTGAGGACGCCGTCCGCGTCGACCCGGGCTATCAGGCCGGTGGGGGAGGCGATCGACTCGTCGAGCGCGGCGAGCAGCGAGTCGCCGTCCGCCAGCGGTCGCAGGGGGATCTCCGCGTCCTTCGTGTCCTTCGGCGCCCAGTGCAGCGGCTTGCGTGCCTCGTCGAGTACGAGGGTCCAGGCGCCGCCCTCCGGTGCCGGGCCCTGCGGGACGTCGGCGAGGGTCTTCAGCGAGAGCAGCTTCAGGCCGCGCTCGGCGCCGAGGAAGTCGGCCACGAAGTCGTCGGCCGGGCGGGCGAGGAGTTCGGCGGGGGCCGCGCACTGCACGAGGTGGCCGCCGGTGCGGAAGATCGCGATGCGGTCGCCGAGCCGCACGGCCTCGTCGACGTCGTGCGTGACGAAGACGATGGTCTTGTTCAACTCCTTCTGCAGGCGCAGGAGTTCGTCCTGGAGCTGGGTGCGGACCACCGGGTCGACGGCGCCGAAGGGCTCGTCCATCAGGAGCACCGGCGGGTCGGCGGCCAGGGCGCGGGCGACGCCGACGCGCTGCTGCTGGCCGCCGGAGAGCTGGTGCGGGTAGCGCCGGCCGGACTCGGCGGTGAGGCCGACGGTCTCCAGCAGTTCGGCGGCGCGGGCCCGGGCCCTGCGGCGGCCGTGGCCGAGCAGCAGCGGCACGGTGGCGATGTTGTCCAGCACCGTGCGGTGCGGGAAGAGGCCGGCCTGCTGGATGACGTACCCGATGGAACGGCGCAGTTCGGCCGCGTCCTGTCGGGTGACGTCCTTGCCCCCGACCCGGATCGTGCCCGAGGTCGGCTCTACCATCCGGTTGACCATCCGCAGGGTGGTCGTCTTGCCGCAACCGGAGGATCCGACGAGGACGGTCACGCCGCCTTCCGGGATCTCCAGGGAGAGATCGTGGACTGCTGTCGTGCCGTTGGGGAAGCGCTTGTGGATCGCATCGAACTGGATCATGAGTTGTCCCTTGCCCGGCTGTATAACGTCATGCAGAGTTCTTGGTGTCTGAATAGGTTGTCAACGGGTTGGTGTTAATCCGAGGTAACGGATGACCGAAAGGCAAGATCAGATGTCCTGATTGAGGGGAGTTTCATCTTTATGTCGTCTCGGATCGTGGACACGCCGATGGGTGCTTCGGTCGGCACATCGGCCGGCCACACGGGCTTGGTGGTCCTCGACGGCGTCGGGCTCGGGATTGAGGACGTCGTCCGCCTCGCCGACGGAGCCGCCCGGCCGGTGCCCGGGACCGACGCGATGAAGCGGGCGGGGGAGTCCTGGGACGCCGCCCGGCAGATCGCGGCCACCGGACGCGTCTACGGCCGCTCGACCGGCGTCGGCGCCAACCGGAACGAGGACGTGCCCACCGAGGCCGCCGCCGAGCACGGGCTGCGGCTGCTGCGCAGCCACGCCGGGGCCATCGGCGACGAGCTGCCCGCGCGCCAGGTGCGGGCGATGCTCGCCGTCCGGGCCAACCAGATCCTCGCGGGCGGCGCGGGACTGCGGCCCACCGTCGTCAGCGCGCTGTGCGAGGCGCTGGAGAACGGGGTGTACCCGCTCGTCAACGAGTTCGGCTCGGTGGGCACCGGGGACATCGCGGCCCTCGCGCAGATGGGGCTGGCGCTGGCGGGGGAGCATCCGTGGCGGGGCGGGTCTTCCGGCGGCGGGGCGGGTGGGAACGGAACCGGCGGTGCGCAGGGTGCCGTCATCGGAGTTCCCGAGGCGCAGCCGCTCGACAACAACGACGCGCTCGCCATCATCAGCAGCAACGCCCTCACGCTCGGCCAGTCCGCCCTCGCCCTGCACGAACTGCGCGGTCTGGTGGAGGCCACCCAGGTGGTCGGCGCCCTGTCGATGCTGGCCGTGGACGGGTCGCACGAGCCGTACGCCGCTCCCGTGCACGCCGCACGGCCGCACCGGGGGAGCAGCGAAGTCGCCCGGCGGATGCGGGAGTTGATCGGTGCCGCCGACCGGCCCACCCCGCCGCTCGGCCGGATCCAGGACCCGTACGGCTTCCGCTGTCTGCCGCAGATCCACGGACCGGCGCACGACGCGGCCGACGCCCTGGAGGCGGTGCTGGCGATCGAGATCAACGCGGCGGCCGAGAACCCGCTCATCTCCCCCGAGGACATGGCCGCCTACCACCACGGCGGCTTCTACCAGGCCCAACTCGCCCTGGCCCTGGACCACTTCAGGCTCGCGCTCACCCAGGTGGCCCGGCTGTCCACCTCACGGCTCTCGTCGCTCAACGAGCCCGTGTTCACCCGCCTCAAGCCCTTCCTCGCCGACCAGGAACCCGCCTCCTCGGGCGTGATGATCCTGGAGTACGCCGCCGCGGCCGCCCTCGGCGACCTGCGGGCCTTCTCCGCTCCCGCCTCGCTCGGGCACGCTGTACTCTCCCGGGGCGTCGAGGAACAGGCCAGCTTCGCCTCGCTCGCCGCACGCCAGACGCTGCGCGCCTGTCGTGCGTACCGTCTCGTCGTCGGCTGCGAACTCGTCGCCGCGGTACGGGCGCTGCGCCAGCGCGGACTGCGGCCCGAGCCGGAGCTTCCGGTGGGCCGTGCGCTGGAGCTCGCCGAGTCGGTGCTGGCGCAGGACCAGGCCGACCGGCCGCTCACGGACGACGTGACGGCGGCGGCCGCGCTGCTGGACCGGTTCACGGACATCTGGAGGGGGAACGCGTGACGAACGCGGAGAGGGGCACGACCGTGGCGGACACAGCGGCGGGGCGGCTGCAGACGCTCTTCGAGGGGCACCGGCTGACACCGACGCAGCGGCGCATCGCGCACAGCATGGTGCGGCGCGCCGCCGATGTGCCGTTCCTGTCCAGCGTGGAGCTGGCCGAACTCGCGGGCGTCAGCCAGCCCTCCGTGACCCGCTTCGCCGTCGCCCTCGGCTTCGACGGTTATCCGGCGCTGCGCAAGCACCTGCGCGAGGTGGCGCCGGCCGAGCAGTCGGCGGACGCGGGCTCGTACAACGAGTACCAGCAGGCTGTCGAGGCCGAGATCGAGAACCTCAAGCACCTCGCCGAACTGCTCGCGGACCCGCGCCCGTTGCAGAAGGCGGGCCGCCTGCTCGCGGGCTCCCGTCCCCTGCCCGTCCTGGGCTTGCGCGCCGCCGCCTCCCAGGCCTACGGCTTCGCCTACTTCGCCGCCAAGGTCCATCCGGACGTACGGCTGCTGAACGAGGGCGGCACGATGATCCACGACCGCATCGAGGCCGCGGTGCGCGCCGGGGCGACCGCGCTGCTGTGCTTCGCGCTGCCCCGGCATCCCCGCGAGGTCGTGGACACGCTGACCTTCGCCAAGGGCGCGGGCCTGACCGTGGTGACCGTCGCCGACTCCGCGTTCGCGCCGGTCGCCAAGGCCTCCGACCTCCTGCTGCCCGCCGCCGTCGGCACCGGCCTGGCCTTCGACACGGCCTGCGCCCCGATGCTGCTCGGCCGGGTCCTCCTTGAGGCGATGTGCGACGACCTGCCGGACGCCCAGGCCCGCCTGGAGGAGTTCGACGCGGGGGCGGCGGCGCGCGGGCTGTTCGTGGAGTAGCGAGTGCAGTGGTGAGACGCCCGCGCGATTTTCAGACTCGTCTCACGTTGGCTCGCTAGCCTCCCGTCCCACGGAGCCGCACAGACCGAGACGGGAGGCGGAAGGTGGCACGCGGAGAACGCAGGGCACAGGGACTGGTCCGGGTGGCCGTCGTCGTACGCGCCGGGGCCGCACCACTGTGGTGGGCCGGGGTGTTCGCGGCGGGGGTCGGGGTGCTGGTGCCCGGAGTGACCGGACGCCGGATCGGCGTCATGGCCGGCGCCGCCCTCTTCATCATCGCCGCGGCGGCGGTGTCGTACAGCCGTCGCAAACGGTACGTGGCACTGGCCCGCTCGGCCGTCCGCGCGGGCAAGCACGACGTGCTCCAGGACCGCGCGGTCGGTGTGCGCAACTGGCGACGCGGGCATCGCTGGTGGCTGCTGCTCGCGTTCCTCGTCGCGCTGGGCGCCTCCTTCGCGGTGCCCTCGGCGGCCGGCATGCTGCTGGCCGGCACCGGCGCCGGGCTGCGCCTGAAGGCCGCCTGGCTGGGCCGGCGCGAACGGGCCGAGGACGCCCTGCTGTGGGTCCGCGTCGACTGGCTCGCCGGCAACGGCGGCAGCCCCGTCGGCAAGGCCGTCAAGGCCTACCGCAGCACGGGCATCGCGGCGGGCGACGCGGCCCCGGGCGGGACCCGCCGCCGCACCGCGGCGCTCGTCTAGCGGCGGCCTCGACCGCGGGCGTGGCCGGGCCGCCGTCCGTCAGATCTCCAGGTCCTCCTCGATCTTCTTCAACTGGTGGCGGGCCATCGCCAGGTTGGACCTCTTGGCGTCCAGCACCAGGTAGAGGAAGAGACCGTTGCCGCCGCGCCCGCTCATCAGGCGCAGCAGGTGGTACTGGTCGGACAGCGTGATCAGGATGTCCTCGATCTGGCCCTTGAGCCCGAGGTGCTCCATCGTGCGCATCTTGGCGCGTACGACGTCCGTGTTGCCGGCGGCGGCCACGCCCAGGTCGAAGCTCTTGCTGCCGCCCAACGTGCCGAGCGCCATACCGCTGGTGTAGTCGACGAGCGCGACCCCGGTCGCGCCCTCGATGGAGGCCAGTGCCTCTTTCAGCGAGGTTTCGGTGTTCGCCATGACTCTGCTCCTTGGGTTCCTGTCAACTTTCCGTGGTGGTGCGCGCGCTGGTGTTCGTGGTGCGTGGAGCGCGCGCGGTTCTGGTCCGTGCGGGGGTCGCCGGCTTGAGCGCCGGCTTCGTGGGCTTGGGGACCGCCTTGGCGAGCGCGGCGGCCCGGGCGTCGACGAGGTCACCGACGCGGGCACCGGCCCGGCGGCCCTCCAGCAGCAGCCGTCCGACGTTCACCCGGTCCTGGGCGAGCAGCGTCAGCACGGCCGCGCCGCCCGCCGCGTACGTCGCCACATAGCCGTACACACCGCGTACGAGCACTTCGCGGACCTCGCCCTGGCCGGTCGCGTCCGCCAGCTGCGCGGCGGCCGTGTGCGCGGTCGCGGCGAGCGCGGCCATGCTCTCCGGGTCGACGCCCGGGGTGTCCTGGGCGAGGACGGCCCCCTCGACGCCGATCGCGAGGGCGCCGGTGAGCTGGGGGACGCGGGCCCTCAACCGGCGCAGCTCGTCCAGGATTTCGGGCTCGGCGGCCATCCGGTGTCTCCTCTCAAAGGGCCTCCAGCGCATCCCTGAGCCTCTTCAGCAGCGTGACGTGGGGATCGAGTGGAAGCTGTCCGGCGGCTGGTTCCTCGTCGGCGTCCGGCTCGGCGGGTTCGGGCCCACGGCCCGGCCGGCGGGTGCCGACCGCGCCGGCCGCCGTCAGCCGCCGTACGTCCACCAGCGTGTGGAAGGCCAGCCGGCCCAGCGCGCGGGCGATGTCCGTCGCCGTGCGGACGCCGTCCACCTGCGCCAGCACCGAACGCTGGCGGCGGGTGAGCGCGGGCATCTCGGTGCCCGCGGCGCGGGTCAGCGGGGCCTCGTCCGTGCCCGGGTCCGGCCAGAGCCGGTGCAGCAGGTCGCGCCGGCGCAGCGTCTCGCGCTCCAGGTCGGCCACCGGCACCGGATGGACGGGGCTCAGCTCGTGCGCGGAGCCGTAGCGGAACCGGCCCGGGGCGCTGCTCGGCCCCAGCGTGAAGTACGCCGCGTCGTACACCGCCGCCAGATGGCACAACTCCAGTGCGCCGGCGGCGAGTTGACCGCTGTCGACCAGTCGGCGGCCCACGTGGTACCGGTCGCCGGCCTCGGTCAGCGCCTGCCGCCAGGCCTCGGGGCTGAGCGTCCCGTGCGCCGTGAGCAGGACGTCCAGGCCGGGTGCCGACGCGCTCTCGGCGTGCACCACCAGGCCCTCGGCGAGGTAGAGCGAACCGCGCTCGCGCACCAGGACGCCGGTGGCCCGCTCGGCGGCGAGCCGGTTCAGCATCGGTGAGACGCCGCCCCAACCGCGCTCGCTCGCCGCCGCCTTGTCCCGCACCGGCAGGCGCGGTGGCTCGGTCGTGCGGACGGCGGTCATGCCAGCACCAGCCGTTCCGCCATCTCGGCGAGCCGGATGCGGGCCAGCGCCAGATTGCCCTCGGCGCGGGCCAGCCACAGGTGCAGGAACACGCTGCCGTCGAAGGACGCGCCCACGAACCTGAGCACGTGGTAGCTGTCCCGGTTGCTGACGATCAGATCCTCGACCGGCGGGTCCGCGTCGGCCGCCGGACCGGCCTCGGGGTCGTCGTCGGGTGCGAAGGCGTGCTGCTCGGCGGCGAGCCGGGCGAACTCGGCGGCCTCCACGGCGGCGACCTCGTGGTCGCCGCCGGGCGACTCGCCCACGGTGCCCAGGGCGAGCCCACTGGTCCAGTCGACCAGTGCGGCGCCCCGAGCACCGGGCAGTCGCATGGCTTCCAGCAGACACTCGTCGATTCCGGGCACCGTGGCTCCCCTCCTGCCTTGGTTTCGGCTGAGTGACGCCGAAACTACGCACCGTGTGCGTGAGGGGTGAGGGATCTGGCATTTTCCAGCGGAACATGCGGCAGGGGTTTAGGGTGGGTCAACTGTGCCTGTTTTCTCCCCAGTTGAACATCATGTCCCCCGGGACACGTCAACCGCGCCCGGGTGCGCGCCGGGTGGTGAGCGCGTCCGCGTGCGCCCCTCCGGATTCGGCCACGATCTCGTCGAGGCTCTGCGTCCCGCGCACCGTCGCGAAGGAGACGCCCTCGCCGGCCCCGTCCTGCGTGAAGCCGTAAATCCCGGGCCGGGCCAGGGAGTTGTAGGCGTAGTGGTGCGCGAAGTAGTACGCGCCCGTGTCCAGCGCCGCCGCGTAGTCCCCCTGTTCGAGGAGCGGCAGTGCGCGCCCCTCGGCGAGCAGGTCGCCCGCGAAACAGGCCGGCCCGGCGACGTCCTGCACCACCGGCGCCCCCGTCCTGGGCCGCCCCTTCCCGTCGTACGCGGCGATCCTGAGCGGCCACGACCCCGGTGCGTACACCGTCCGGGTCGCCACCTGCACGCCCGCGTGCGTGACCGCGACCGGCCGCCCGCCCGCGCTCTTGGCGTACTCCACCCGCGCCACCACGGTCCCGTGCTTGGCCAGCAGCGACCGCCCGAACTCCGTCACCAGCCCGTACCGCCCGGAGAACAGCCCCGGCACCGCCTCGCCCAGCAGCCGCGCGTACTGCGCGTAGGTCGGCGTCTCCGTGTCCGAGCCGAAGTTCACCGGCAGTCCGCCGCCGATGTCGAGCGTGTCGATCTGCGGGCGCCCGATGCGCCGGTTGATCTCCTCGGCCAGCGCGTACGTCTCCGCCACACCCTGCGCCAGCAGCGAGAGCGGGATGCCCTGGGAGCCGGTGTGCGCGTGCAGCCGGGTCAGCCACGGGCGCTCCGCGTACGCCCGCACCACCCACTCGCGCGCCCCCTCGTCGCGCAGCGCCACCCCGAACTTCGAGGTCGCCGTCGCGGTCGAGGTCGCCCCGATCGACCCGCCGCCGACCTGCGGATTGACCCGGATCCCGAGCGGGGAGCGGCTGGTCGCCGACCGCATCAGGCCGTCGATGCGGTCCAGCTCCTGCGGGTTGTCCGCGTTGACGGCGATCCCCAGCGCCAGCGCCTCGCGCAGCTCGGCCGGCGTCTTCGCGGGCGAGTCCAGCACCGTACGGCTCGGCGGTACCCCCGCCGCGCGCGCCAGCGCCAGCTCGCCCGGGCTCGCCACCTCGGCGCCGATGCCCTCCTCGCGCAGCAGCCGCAGCACCGGCACCAGCGGGGTCGCCTTCACCGCGAAGGCGTGCAGCACGGGCGTGCCGGGCGCCGTGACCGCGTCGAACGCCGCCCGCAGGGCCGCCGCCGACTCCCGGATGCCGGCGACGTCCAGCAGGCCCACGATGGGGGTGTCCGGTCCCAGCAACCCCTGCTCCACGGCGGCCCGCACGGCCTCGTCCCGACGCGCGGCCCGACCGCCGTGACCGTCGGTCCGGCCGTCGATCCGGATGGTCGGCTCCTCGTCGGCTTCCCTGCCCGTCGCCCCGCCTGTCGCCCTGTCCACAACATCCCCCGTCCTGTTGTCTTCACCTGCGTCCATGCATCCAGCCAAACATCCACAGTGCACCGGTAGAGACGCCGGGAGGTGTTGACTAGTTCTATTCAGGACGTCAGGATGTGAATAACCGCTGTAAAAGTCCACCGGGAGCAATCCGCTAGGAGGCAGACCATGTCAGGACCCCGCCCCGTACGAGCGCCGCGCGGTACGGAACTGAGCGCCCTGGGGTGGCAGCAGGAAGCCGCTCTGCGGATGCTGCAGAACAACCTCGACCCCGAGGTCGCCGAGCACCCCGACAAGCTCGTCGTCTACGGCGGCACGGGCAAGGCGGCCCGTGACTGGCGCTCCTTCGACGCCATGGTGCGCACGCTGCGCACCCTGAAGCAGGACGAGACGATGCTCGTCCAGTCCGGCCGCCCGGTCGGCGTGATGCAGACCCACGAGTGGGCCCCGCGCGTCCTCATCGCCAACTCCAACCTCGTCGGCGACTGGGCCAACTGGGAGGAGTTCCGCCGCCTGGAGGCCCTCGGCCTGACCATGTACGGCCAGATGACCGCCGGTTCCTGGATCTACATCGGCACCCAGGGCATCCTCCAGGGCACCTACGAGACCTTCGCCGCCGTCGCCGCGAAGAAGTTCGGCGGCACCCTCGCCGGGACGATCACCCTCACCGCCGGGCTCGGCGGCATGGGCGGCGCCCAGCCCCTTGCGGTCACCATGAACGACGGTGTCGCGATCTGTATCGACGTCGACCCGCGCGCCATCGAGCGCCGCATCGAGCACCGCTACCTCGACGTGAAGGCCGACTCCCTCGCACACGCCCTCCAGCTCGCCGTCGAGGCCCGTGACGCCCGCCGCCCGCTCTCCATCGGCCTGCTCGGCAACGCGGCGGAGCTGCTGCCGCAGATGCTCGCCGAGGGCGCCCCCATCGACATCGTGACCGACCAGACCTCGGCCCACGACCCGCTGGCCTATCTGCCGGTGGGCATCGCCTTCGAGGACATGGCCGACGCCGCCGCCAAGGACCCGGCGGGCTTCACCGTCCGCGCCCGGGAGTCCATGGCCACGCACGTCGAGGCCATGGTCGGCTTCATGGACGCCGGCGCCGAGGTCTTCGACTACGGCAACTCGATCCGCGGCGAGGCCCAACTCGCCGGGTACGAGCGGGCGTTCGCCTTCCCCGGCTTCGTCCCCGCCTACATCCGCCCCCTCTTCTCCGAGGGCAAGGGCCCCTTCCGCTGGGCCGCGCTGTCCGGCGAGGCGTCCGACATCCACAAGACCGACAGGGCGATCCTCGACCTCTTCCCGGAGAACGAGTCCCTCCACCGCTGGATCAAGCTGGCGGGGGAGCGCGTCCACTTCCAGGGCCTCCCGGCCCGCATCTGCTGGCTCGGCTACGGCGAGCGCGACAAGGCCGGCGAGCGGTTCAACGACATGGTCGCGAGCGGCGAGTTGGCGGCGCCGCTCGCCATCGGCCGCGACCACCTCGACTGCGGGTCCGTGGCCTCTCCATACCGCGAGACCGAGGCCATGCTCGACGGCTCCGACGCGATCGCCGACTGGCCCCTGCTGAACGCGATGGTCAACGTGGCCTCCGGTGCGTCCTGGGTCTCCATCCACCACGGCGGTGGGGTCGGCATGGGGCGGTCCATCCACGCGGGTCAGGTCTCCGTGGCCGACGGCACGAAGCTCGCCGGCGAGAAGATCCGACGTGTCCTGACGAACGACCCTGGCATGGGGGTCATCCGGCACGTGGACGCCGGCTACGACATCGCGGAGCGGGTTGCCGACGAGCGGGGCGTGCGGGTGCCGATGCGTGAGGGTGGGGGCGAGTGAGCCGGCGCGACGTCGAGCACGGCACCTCTCCGGTGGGAGTGGACGCCTCGTCGCCGAGCGCGGGTCCGGCTGCGCCCACCCTCCTCCACACGCCTTCCTTCCAGGAGATGTGGCGCGAGTTGCTCCCCGTCGGGCGGCACCCCGACTCCCGTGGCTACCGTCGCTATGCCTGGACCGGTGCCGATGCCGAGTGCCGGGACTGGTTCAAGGGGCAGGCCGAGGCCCGGGGGCTCACCTACGAGCTCGACCGCAACGGCAACCAGTGGGCCTGGGTCGGAGACCCGGAGGCCGGGGACGCCATCGTCACCGGGTCTCATCTCGACTCCGTGCCCGATGGTGGTGCCTTCGACGGGCCCCTCGGGGTGGTGTCCTCCTTTGCCGCTCTCGATGAACTGCGTCGCAGGGGAGTGCAGTTCGGGAAGCCCCTCGCCATCGTCAACTTCGGGGACGAGGAGGGGGCCCGGTTCGGGCTCGCCTGCGTCGGGTCCCGGCTGGCCGCTGGGCAGCTCACCGTCGAGCAGGCCCATCGGCTGACCGACGGGGATGGCATCACCTTGCCGCGGGCCATGGAGGCCGCCGGGTACGACCCCGAAGGGATCGGGGCAGATCCTGAGCGGCTGGCCCGCATCGGTGCCTTCGTCGAGCTGCATGTCGAGCAGGGTCGCGCTCTTGACCTGTCCGGCGATCGGGTCGGTATCGCCAGTGCCATCTGGCCGCACGGGCGGTGGCGGTTCGACTTCCGGGGTGAGGCCAACCACGCCGGCACCACCCGCCTCGTGGACCGGCGGGACCCGATGCTGTCGTACGCCGAGACCGTGCTCGCCGCCCGCTGCGAGGCCGAACTCGCCGGTGCCGTCGCCACCTTCGGGAAGATCGCCGTCGAGCCGAACGGCGTCAACGCCATCCCGTCCCTGGTGCGCGGTTGGCTCGACTCCCGTGCTGAGGACCAGGCGACCCTGGACACAGTGGTCGGTGGGATCGAGAAGGCGGCTCACGCGTACGCGGACGCGCACGGCATCGACCTCGACGTCGTCCGGGAGTCCTTCACGCCCGTCGTCGAGTTCGACCACGCCCTGCGCGACGAACTCGCCCGCATTCTGGGCACCGGATCGGAACTGACCGTCCCCGTCCTGGGAACCGGCGCCGGACACGACGCCGGGATCCTCTCCGGGAGCATCCCGACCGCCATGCTGTTCGTGCGCAACCCCACGGGCGTCTCGCACTCCCCGGCCGAGTTCGCCGCCGAGGACGACTGCGTGGCCGGGGTGAGCGCGCTCGCCGACGTACTGGAAGGACTGGCCTGCAGGTGACCGGGACCCGCACGTACTGGCTGGAGCACGCCTGGCTCGACACCCACGTCGAGCCGGGCGTCGCCGTCGACATCACGGACGGCAGGATCACGGCCGTCCGCACCGACGTGACCGCACCGCCGCCCGGCGCCGAGATCCTGCGCGGCCTGACCCTCCCCGGCCTGGCGAACGCCCACTCGCACGCCTTCCACCGCGCCCTGCGCGGCACCGTCCAGGTCGGCTCCGGCACCTTCTGGACCTGGCGCGAGGTCATGTACTCCGTGGCCGACCAGCTCACCCCGGAGACCTACCACGCCCTCGCCCGCGCGGTGTACGCCGAGATGGCCCTGGCCGGGATCACGGCGGTGGGTGAGTTCCACTACGTCCACCACCAGCGAGGCGGCACCCCCTACGCCGACCCCAACGCCATGGGCGAGGCCCTCGTCGAGGCCGCCGCCGACGCCGGCATCCGCATCACCCTCCTCGACACCGCCTACCTCGCCGCGGGCATCGTGAACGAGCACCGCGGTGAGCCGCCCAACGCCCACCAGCTGCGCTTCTCCGACGGCAGCGCGGAGGCCTGGGCCGAACGCTGTTCACTTCTCAAGGAACGGGATCACGCGCGGATCGGAGCGGCCGTCCACTCCGTACGGGCCGTGCCCGCCGGGCAGCTCGCGACCGTGGCCCGGTGGGCTCAGGAGCGGCGGGCCCCGCTCCATGTGCACCTGTCCGAGCAGACCGCCGAGAACGACGCCTGCCGAGCCGCGCACGGGTGCACACCGACGCGACTCCTGGCCGACCACGGCGTCCTCGGACCGCGCACCACCGGCGTCCACAACACCCACCTCACCGACGAAGACATCGCCCTCATCGGCGGCAGCGGCACCGGCACCTGCATGTGCCCGACCACCGAGCGGGACCTCGCCGACGGCATCGGACCCGCCGTCGCCCTCCAGCGCGCCGGCTCCCCGCTCTCTCTCGGCTCCGACAGCCACGCCGTCATCGACCTGCTCGAAGAGGCCCGCGCGATGGAGCTGAACGAGCGCCTGCGCACCCGGACCCGGGGTCACTGGACCGCCGCCGCTCTGCTGCGCGCCGCCTCCGCCGACGGCCACGCGGCGCTCGGCTGGGACGAGGCGGGCACCATCGAGGCCGGCGCGCTCGCCGACCTCACGACGATCGCCCTCGACTCGGTCAGGACGGCCGGGCCGCTGCCCAGGCTCGGCGCCGAGACCGCCGTATTCGCGGCGACGGCAGCGGACGTACGGCACACGATCGTGGGCGGACGCCACGTCGTACGCGACGGGGCGCACACGCTCGTACCGGATGTGCCGCAGGCGCTGAGGGCCGCCGTGGAGGCCCTGCGCACCTGACGCGCCCGACCCGTCCGACCTTCACCGACGCCCCCCTCGACGAGGACACGATGAGCAGCAGCACCGGCACCAGCACCGTCATCACCAACATCGCCATGCTGGTCACCAACGACCCCTCCCTCGGTGACGACTCCCCCCTCGGACTGGTCCAGGACGCGGCGCTCGTCATCGACGGCGACCGGGTCGTGTGGACCGGTGAATCCAGCAAAGCACCCGCCACTGACAATCGGTTCGAGGCCGGTGGGCGGGCGGTGCTGCCCGGCTTCGTCGACTCCCACTCGCACCTCGTGTTCGCGGGCGACCGGACGCAGGAGTTCAACGCCCGGATGTCCGGCCGCTCCTACACCGCGGGCGGCATCCGCACGACGGTCGCGGCCACCCGTGCCGCGAGCGACGAGGCGCTGGAAGCGAACCTCACCCGCTACCTCGCCGAGGCACTGCGGCAGGGCACCACGACCTTCGAGACCAAGTCCGGCTACGGCCTGACCGTCGCCGACGAGGCCCGCGCCCTGCGCATCGCCGCCGCCCACACGGACGAGGTGACGTATCTCGGCGCGCACATCGTGTCGCCCGACTACGCCGACGACCCGGCCGGCTATGTCGCCCTCGTCACCGGCGAGATGCTCGACGCCTGTGCGCCGTACGCCCGTTGGATCGACGTGTTCTGCGAGAAGGGCGCCTTCGACGGCGACCAGGCCCGCGCGATCCTGACCGCCGGCAAGGCCAGGGGCCTGCACCCGCGCATCCACGCCAACCAGCTCTCCTACGGCCCCGGAGTCCAGCTCGCCGTCGAACTCGACGCCGCCAGCGCCGACCACTGCACCCACCTCACCGACGCGGACGTGGACGCCCTCGCGAGCGGCGACACGGTGGCCACGCTGCTGCCCGGCGCCGAGTTCTCGACGCGCGCCCAATGGCCGGACGCCCGGCGGCTGTTGGACGCCGGCGTGACCGTCGCCCTGTCCACGGACTGCAACCCGGGCTCGTCCTTCACCTCGTCCGTGCCGTTCTGTATCGCGCTCGCGGTACGGGACATGGGCATGACCCCCGACGAGGCCGTCTGGTCCGCCACGGCGGGCGGCGCACGGGCCCTGCGCCGCGAGGACGTCGGCCGCCTCACCCCGGGCGCCTACGCCGACCTCACGCTCCTCGACGCCCCGAGCCACGTCCACCTGGCCTACCGCCCGGGCGTCCCCCTCGTCACCGGCGTCTGGCGCCGAGGCGCCCGGCAGGTCTGAGCAGGAGCCGCCGAGGCCAACCGCGGCCGCCCCGGGCCCGGTTCAGGCCGCGCCCGCCCGCCACCGCTGCTCCGCGCCCCCGCTGAGCGGCTCCATCCCCACCCCGTCGCCGCCCTCCGGCGTCACCGCGGTCAGGATGGCGATCGCCGGGCGGATCACGCCGTCGGAGTCGACGGTGAACGTCAGGTTGTCGCCGTTGTCGCCGTCGACCGAGTCGCACTCCCAGATGCCCACGCCCTTGTCCACGTCACCGCGGTTGTCGAGGCAGAGGTCCGGATCGGCGGACGACTGCACGACCCCGCGCCCGGCGTCGACCCGCCAGCGCTGGGTGCGGGACCCGGAGCAGGGCGCCGTGATCACGTCCGTGCCCTTGGACAACTCGCCGTCGCGGATGTCCAGGCAGCGACCCGAGGAGACGTTCACGACCTGCGCGTATGTGCCGTTCGGGGCGTGCGCGGCAGGGGCCGTGGGGGAGGGGGCCGTCGACTTGGACGGGGTCGAACTCGGCGTCGCGGACGGCGAGTTCGACGGGCTGCCGGTGGCCGAGGGCGACGGCTTGGCCGACACCGTCGCCGTCACCGTGACCTGCGGCGCGCCGCTCGGCTCACCGGCCGCGCCCGCCGCCCGCCCGGACTCCGAGGAAGGTGCTGTGCCGCCCTGTGTGAGCAGGAGGACCAACAGCGGTGCCAGGGCCACCCCGAGGGCCGCCGAGGTCAGCACGAAGCGCTTGGACGGCGGCCAGGAGGACGGCTTCACGAGGGCCTTGGGGCGCTGCGGCGGCTCGCTGTCGACGTACGCCGTGCCCGCCCACGGCAGCAGGCCCTCGGCGAGCGCGGTGCGCGGGGTGTCGCGCAGGGCGCACAACTCCTCGTAGGCGGCCGTGCAGTGCGGGCAGTGCGCCATGTGGGCGTGCAGGTCGGCGCTGTCGCGGGGGTGGTCGGGCCGTACCGACTGCTCGATGAGCCGGCGGAAGTCGCCGCACTGCGGATCGTCGGAGGCGGCGAGCCGGGTGCGTAGACAGGCCTGGGCGAGGAGTTGGAGCGCCGAGTCGGTCTCGTACGCCACGTCTTCGGGTGTGATGCCGAGGAACAGGGCTGTCGTGGCGGCGGGTTGGCGGTCCACCAGGCCGTACCAGATCAGGCCCTGGGCCCGGGACGGGAGTGTTTGGAAGGCGGCGGTCATCGGGGGTACGAGGCCGCCGGGGCCCGTCGTGTTGAGGACCAGGAGCAGTCCGGCGTCCAGGCCCGCGGACCGCTCGTCCGTGGCCCAGGACGCGGCCACGCGGGCGGTCAGCAGGAGGAGGTGGTGGCGCCAGGGGCCGCCCGGTTCGATGCCGCGGGCCGTCTCGCGGGCCGCCGAGGTGAAGGCCTGGGCGGCGAGTTGGCGGGCGGAGGCGTCGCCGGTGGCGCACAGACGGGCGTAGGCGAGAACCGGTTGCCGGTGGCGGGCGCGGAGTTCCCGCAGGGCCGGGTAGGCGGTGGCGGTGCTGGTGCGCAGCAGCTCGGTCAGGCGGGCGTCGGACGCGCCCATGTGCACCCCGGTCTCCACGGAAACCTCTTTTCCCACCGGACTCCTGACGTACCGGCCGGTCTGCGGGTGACCATAGTGATGGAAGAGGACCGGTGGGAGAAGGCGTTTCTGTGGGTAACCGGAGAACCGCCTGGCAGCGCCCGGGAGACGGGTCCGGACATGCCGAGTGCGGTGCGCCCGACGGGCACACCGCACTCGGAAGCTCACCGCCCCACGGTGTCCTCAGGCTCAGGGCCGGGAGGTCACTCCTCGACCGTCAGCCCCTTGCGCAGGCGCACCAGCGTCCGCGACAGCAGCCGCGACACGTGCATCTGCGAGATGCCGAGCTCGTCGCCGATCTCGGACTGGGTCATGCCCGCCACGAAGCGCAGCGAGAGGATCTGCCGGTCCCGGGACGGGAGCGAGGCGATCAGCGGCTTGAGCGACTCGACGTACTCGATGCCCTCGATGCCGTGGTCCTCGTAGCCGATGCGGTCCGAGAGGGCGCCCTCGGCGTCGTCCTCCTCGGGCTGGGCGTCCAGCGAGGAGGCGGTGTACGCGTTCGACGCGGCCATGCCCTCGACGACCTCGTCCTTGGAGAGGCCGAGCCGATCCGCGAGTTCGCCGACCGTGGGGGACCGGTCGAGCTTCTGGGCCAGCTCGTCGCCGGCCTTGGCCAGGTCGAGCCGGAGTTCCTGCAGCCTGCGCGGTACGCGCACGGACCACGAGGTGTCACGGAAGAAACGCTTGATCTCGCCGACGATGGTCGGCATGGCGAAGGTCGGGAACTCGACGCCCCTGGAGAGCTCGAAGCGGTCGATCGCCTTGATCAGGCCGATGGTGCCGACCTGGATGATGTCCTCCATCGGCTCGCTGCGGGAGCGGAAGCGGGAGGCGGCGAACTTGACCAGCGCGAGGTTGAGCTCGACGAGGGTGTTGCGGACGTAGGAGTAGTCGTGGGTGCCCTCTTCGAGGGACTCGAGGCGCGCGAAGAGCGTCTTGGAGAGCGCTCGTGCGTCGACCGGCCCCACCTCGTCGAACGGGGGGATCTCCGGAAGCCCGGCGAGTACATCCGTGTCGGTGCTCTCGATGGGATCCAGATGTTCCTGTTCCGGAAGGGGTGTCGACGTCGCCTGTGGGGTGTGCGGAGCGTCGAGCCGGGGTGACATGATGTCCTCCATCGTTCTCGGCATATGGCTGCCGAAGCCAGTGCGTGCACTGCGGTGTGCGGCGCCTCCAAAGCCGACCGTGTCGGTTACGTACCTCTAGCCCTATCCGGTTTCCCACGCCCGCCGCAAGTGCTTTCTATGCAGGTATGCCCGTTTTCTGGGGGTTGTTCGGGTGTCGGAGAGTGTGAGGAAGGCGTAGTGTTCGAGGGCATCAGTCAGCAGCCACCACGTCGGGAGAGAAGACGGCATGGACCGCGGGACGGTCGGCAGCGCACAGTCTGGTCGGCTACTGGTCGAGGTGCGGGAAGAGGGCCCCAGTGCCGTCGTGACTCCGGCGGGTGAGTTGGATCACCACACCGCCGATCTGTTGCGCGAGCCGCTGGACGAGTGCCTCGACAAGGGATTCAACCGGCTCGTCGTGGACTGTTCACGACTGGAGTTCTGTGACTCCACCGGTCTCAACGTGCTGCTCGGCGCACGGCTGAAGGCCGAGGCCGCCGGGGGCGGGGTGCACCTCGCCGCGATGCTGCCGGTGGTGGCGCGCGTCTTCGAGATCACCGGGGCGGACGCGGTCTTCACCGTCCACGACACCCTCGAAGCGGCCCTGGCCGGCGAGGCGGGCTGAGGCGGGTGCGGGATGCCGGTCGCCTGCCGCGGTCGCCCCTGTCCGCAGGGGACTTTCCGGGCGTTACGCATACTGCGTCGCATCGGGGGGTGTTCCGCCGGTTCCGTCGGGCAGGAGACATCCTGAACATGGTCTGTGGGCACAGTGACGGATCGGCCGTCGATGTACGTACTGACTTCTGAATCGTGAACTGGTGAATCGGTGAGGTGAAGCGCTGATGAGCACCACCCGGCCTTACCCGCCGGGCGACCGCGGCCCGGAGCCCGGTGGCGCTTCCGGGGCGTCCGACGGGGGCGTGGCGGCGGCGACCGGGGGAGATGGGGATGCGGCCGTGCCGGCGGCGGCTGCGGCGGCCCCGGTGGGCCCGCAGGTCCGCACGTTGGACTTCGACGGCGCGAGCGGGGTCGTACCGCTGGCCCGTGACTTCGCCCGCCAGGCGCTGTACGCGTGGGGCTGGCTGCCCGCCGAGTCGGCCGACCGGCGGGCCACCGCGGAGGACGTGCTGCTCGTGGTCTCCGAGCTGGTCACCAACGCCTGCCTGCACGCGGAGGGCCCCGACGAGCTCTGGATCTCCTGCGACAGCAAGGTGATCCGGGTCGAGGTCTCCGACCGCGGCACGGGCGAGCCGGCCCCCCGCACCCCGCACCGCGCGGGCCGCCCCGGCGGCCACGGCATGTTCATCGTGCAGCGGCTGTGCCTGGACTGGGGAGTCGTACGGACCCCCGGGGTGGCCGGCAAGAAGGTGTGGGCGGAGCTGGGCGCTCCGGCCTGACGCTCCCTCACCCGGAGGCACTCTCTCCACTCGAACCCCCTTGCGTGCGCGCCGGATCCCCACAACTCCGGCGCGCATCGTGTCTTCCTTCCTCACGACCCCGGGCGTACCTTGACGGCCGATCTGATGTGCCGTCAGGAATGAGGGGATCGTGTCGTACCACAAACGAACCGCAGCGCTCGCGTCCGTCGCGGCCCTGGCCGGCTCGGCGGTGCTGATGACCGCCCCCGCAGCCAACGCCGAGGTCGTGGACGTCAACTACCAGTGCAAGACGCCGATCGGTGACAAGAGTGCCGTCTCGCCCATCGACATCAAGGGCGTCAAGAGCGGCAGCGGCTACAAGATCACCATGTCCTGGCAGAAGGGCGTCTCCTCCAGCCCGGTCGAGCTGGGCAAGGGTGCGATGAACCCGAGCGCCACCATCAAACTGGGCGGCGCCGACAGCGGGACGATGAACGTCACCGGCCCCGCCAACCAGGCCGCCATCCCGGCCAACACCCCCATAAAGATCAACGACTTGACGGGCACGTACACCCCGAAGGCCACCGGCAAGGTCACCTTCACCCCGGGCGTCCTCACCATCAAGGCGCTCGGCACCACCACCACGTGCACCCCGTCCAACACCCCGGGCACCGCGCTGACCCTCGACGTGACCGCCGCGGGCGGCTCCTCCGGCGGCTCGTCCACCGGCGGCACCTCCCAGAGCGGCACCGACTCGGGCGGCTCCTCGCTCCCGCAGACCGGCCCGGACGACTCCGCGATCGCCCTCGGCACCCTCGGCGGCACGGTGCTGCTCGCGGGCGCGGCGGGCGCGCTGTGGCTGACCAGGCGGGGCCAGGCGGTACGCCGCTGACGACACCGTCCGTACGACCGCTGGAGCCGCCGGATGCGTGTCCTGTTCCTGTCCGCTTTGCTGCTGCTGGCCGCCGCCCCGACGGCGACCGCCGCCGAGGGCTGGTCCCTCACGCCCGCGGGCGGTTCCCGCCCGGCCTTCTACGCCGAGGGCGAGCCCGGCACGCCCCTGCGGGACACGGTCTCCGTGACCAACCGCGGCGAGCGGGCCATCACCGTACGGCTGACCGCCACCGGCGTCCGGATCGCCTTCGCCCAGACCCGGGTACGGGTGCCCGCCCGCACCCGTGCCGACATCCCCTTCACGGTGACCGCCACCGGCGACCGCACCGGCGAGATCGCCGCCCGCGACCAGGACGGCCGACGCGCCACGGTCCCGCTCCGCCTGCGCGCGGGCACCCCGGCGCTGTCCGCGCTGACCGTCGAACACGTCACCGTGCACGCCGACCACATCGCGTACGAGCTGGTCAACCGCGGTACGACCGTGCTCGTGCCGCGCCTGGCCGTGCACGCGGACGGCATCCTCGGCCAGGTCCTGGACCGCGCCCCGCGCACCCTGCCCGTCCACCTCGACCCCGGCCAACGCCTCGACCTCACCGAGCCCTGGCCCCACCACCCCGCCCTGGACGCGGTCGACGTCCGGCTCACGGCGACGGCGGCGGGCGGAGCCCACGACAGCGCACACACCTCGGCACGGTTCGTGCCCTGGGGCGCGGTGGCGGGCGTCGCGGGCACGGTCGCCGCCGGGGGCGCGCTGATGGTCGTACGACGTCGAGGGCGGCGGGCGCGCGCGGACGACGGCGTGGCTCAACCCTCGCGTACGGAAGTCGAGTTGACGGGAGCGGTGACGTGAGCGGCAAGGTTCGGATACCTGCGCCGAAGGTTCGGATACCCGCGCTGGTGGCGGTGCTCGCGCTGCTCCTGCTGCCCTTGGCGGGCACGGCCGCGGCGGCGGACGGGCCGGTCGTGAAGCTGTCCAAGTCCCAGGCCGGGACCGGCGGTTCGATCACCGTCAGCGGCAGCGGATGGCGGGCGCACGCGCTGCTGATGGTGCTGATCTGCGGACAGGCCACGCCCGCCCGGGGTGTAGTCGGCGGCACCAACTCCTGCGCCAACAGCGACGGTCGGGCCGTCACCACCGACGCCAAGGGCTCCTTCGGCAAGAAACTTCCGGTCGCCGAACCGCCCGTGCCGTGCCCGTGCGTGGTGCACGTCGCGACCGTGACCGGCGCGAAGGCGCAGGCGGACGCGGTCCTCCAAGTGGCGGGCCACGCGGTCGAACCGCTGCCCGCCGAGACGTCCGGCGGCCGGCTCACGGTCCTCACCGACACCCGCCTCGACGGCTCAAGCGGGCTGCTCACCTGGTTCGGCGCCCCGCCCTCGCGCACCCTCGACTTCACCGTCGGCAACGTCGGCACCTCCGCCGTCAAGAACCCCGTCTTCCAAGTCGGCACCTCCCACGGCGTGTTCGCCCCGCAGTGGGAGGAACAGGAGTGGCGCGGCACGATCGGGCCCGGCGGGAAGGCGCGGATCAAACTCCCCGTCGACCTGGCCGCGGGCGCGCACGGCGACTACAGCGTCTACCTCAAGTACAGCGGGAAGGTGCTCGCCGAACAGCCCTGGGGCGTGGGCCGGCCGTGGGGCGTGACCCTGTTCTGGATCCTGGTCTGCCTGGTGGTGCCGGCCGCGCTGTTCCGTATCGGGATGGCCGTGGTCGACCGGGTCCGCCCGCGCCGCGCCGGCGGCCTGCGCCACCGCGGCCTGCACCTGCCCGAACTCCCGCGCCGCCGCCCGAGGTTCACCACCCGGGCGCCCGCCGAGGAGCCCCCCAGCGCTACGACCCTGCCGTGGTTCACCCCGGACTCCGATCCGGGCACGGCCGGTCGGCTCTCCGCACCGCACGACGACAGTCCGACGAGTCCTACGACTCCCACGAGTCCGACGACTCCCACCAGGAAGGGATCCACGTGAGAAAGCCGAGGAGAGTCACACCGGCCCGGAGAGCGGGGGCGGCGGGCGCCGCCCTGGCCCTGTGTTCGGCCGGCGTCCTACTGGGCATGGCCGCCGCGCCCGCGCAGGCCGCCGAGGTGTCGTACGCCACTCACTGCGTACCGCCCGCCGGCATCGACCCCGTCGACGGCACCACGAAGGTCGAGATCACCGCGCCGGCCACCGCGAAGGTCGGCGACACCGTCGACATCGTCTGGAAGTTCACGCAGGCCGCGTCCAAGAACCCCGACATCATCGACCTGCCCGCCAACTCGGTGCAGCCCTCCGGCACGCTCAAGGCGACCGGCGCGCAGACCGCGGCCGTCGCGATGCAGGGGCCGCGCGAGAACCCGGCCATCCCCAAGGGCGCCGCCATGGTGCTGTCCGACATGAAGGGCTCGCTGAAGCTGACGACGGCCGGGTCGGTGACCCTGACCCCGGACGCCTACACGGTCAACGCCCTGGGCACGAACACCCAGTGTGCGCCGACCCAGACGGTGCAGCCGGCGGCGACGATCACGGTGACGGCGGGCGGCGGCACGGGTACCCCGACGCCGACGGACACCCCGACCGCGACACCCACCGACACACCGACCGCTTCGGACACGCCCACGCCCACCACCACCCCCAGCGAGAGCGACGGCACCGGCGGGCAGACCGACTTCACCGGCAAGGAGGTCGACATCCCCTACACCTGCCAGTCGCCTCTAGGCGAGAAGAAGGCGACCTCGCCGATCCAGATCGACGCCAAGAAGGACGGCGGGGACTTCGATCTCACGGTCCAGTTCAAGAAGTCGGTGATGGACAGCCCGGCCGACATCCCGGCGGGCTCGGTCAAGCCGTCGATGGACGTGGTCGTGGGCGGCGCCGACTCGGGCTCCGTGCACGTGGAGGGCCCCCTGAACGCCGACGCCATCAAGACCGGCGACCCCATCGCGATCCCCGACCTCACCGGCACCTACAAGCCCGGCGCGAGCGGCTCCTCCACCCTCTCCCCGGGCGTCCTCACCATCGAGGCCCTCGGCACGACCACGACCTGCACACCGGACAAGACCGAGGTCTCCCTGACCCTGGACACGACGGAACAGGCGAGCGGAACGTCCGGCGGTTCGTCGACTTCGGGCGGCGGCACGTCATCCGGTACGTCGTCGACGAGCGGCGGGTTGGCGGCGACGGGTGCGGATGACCACGGGGCGCTGAAGGCGCTGGGGTTGGTGGCAGGGACGGCGGTGCTGCTCGGAGGAGCGGTGTTCACGTTCATGCCGGGCAGGAGGCGGACCAGGTAACGGAGAAGGGCCACCTCATCCGGGCAAGGATGCGGTGGCCCTCCGTGGAACCCTGACCGCGGCTTACGTCAGTGGACGTCGCCCATCAGCTCGCGGACCCTCTTGCGGTACATGCACACCGCCGCACCCGCGATCACCGCGAGCACCGCCTCCAGCGCCACGATCCCCGTCTTGTTGAGGTCGACCCCCGCGATGGAGAGCAGACCCGTGGTCGCGTCACCGGCGGTGACCGCCAGGAACCAGACGCCCATCATCTGCGAGGCGTACTTCGCCGGTGCCATCTTCGTGGTGACCGAGAGGCCGACCGGGGAGAGCGTCAGTTCGCCGACGGTCTGCACGAAGTAGATGCCGACCAGCCACAGCGCGGCCGCCTTGTGACCGCCGTCGGCGATCCCCAGCGGGGCGAGGAAGAGGAAGAACGACGCCCCGACCAGCACCAGACCCATCGCGAACTTCGTCGCAGTGCTCGGCTCCTTGCCGCGCCGCGCGAGCGCCAGCCAGGCCCAGGCGAAGACCGGCGCGAGCGCCATGATCATGACCGGGTTGACCGACTGGTACCAGGAGACCGGGAACTCCCAGCCGAAGATCGTGTTGTCGGCGGAGGAGTCCGCGAACAGGGACACGGTCGAGCCGCCCTGGTCGTAGATCATCCAGAACACGGCCGCGGCCACGAAGAACCAGATGTACGCGGACATCTTCGACTGCTCGGCGCGGTCGAGGTCCTTGTCCCGCTTGATCCGGGCGATGACCAGCACCGGGATGATCAGACCGGCCACGGTGATCGGGACCAGCAGCCAGTTCAGCGTGTAGTGGCCGGAGAGGCCGACGACCGCGTAGAAGACGATCGCGACGGCCGCCCAGAGGCCCGCCTTGCGCAGCGTGGCCGCCTTCTCCTCGGCGGACATCGGCGTGGGGACGAGGTCCGAGCGCGAGCTCAGGTGCCGGGTGCCGAGCAGGAACTGGGCCAGACCCAGCGCCATACCGAGCGCGGCGAGCGCGAAGCCCAGGTGCCAGTTGACGTTCTCGCCGACGGTGCCGATGGCCAGCGGCGCGGCGAACGCGCCCACGTTGATGCCGATGTAGAAGACGGTGAAGCCACCGTCGCGGCGCGGGTCGTCCGGGCCGTCGTAGAGGTGGCCGACCATCGTGGAGATGTTGGCCTTCAGCAGACCCGAGCCGATCGCGACCAGGCCGAGACCACCGTAGAAGGTGCCGGCGCTCGGCAGGGCCAGGGTGAGGTGGCCGAGCATGATGATCACGCCGGCGACGGCGACGGTCTTGCGGGGGCCCAGGACCCGGTCCGCGAACCAGCCGCCCGGTAGGGCGAGCAGGTACACGAGGGACAGGTACACCGAGTAGATCGCGGTAGCGGTGGCCGCGCTCAGGTGCAGGCCACCCGGGGCGACCAGGTACAGCGGGAGGAGGGCCTTCATGCCGTAGTAGGAGAAGCGCTCCCACATCTCGGTCATGAAGAGAGTGGCCAGTCCGCGGGGGTGGCCGAAGAAGGTCTTCTCGGATCCGGGGGTGCCCGGAGTCACCGAGTCCTTCGTCAGGCTGGACGCCATGGTCGATCCTTGCTGCTGGGGTCACGCATGCGTTTCTCTCAGGGCCGGCGTGGGGCCGGCCCGGCACACAAAAGAGACCTTCAGCGTCAATCCCTCGCCAAAGGTCCCCACGGTGCTACAGGCGTCCGATCACCATACGGCAGGATACTGCTGGATATGGAAGGACTTGAGACACGGATCACAGGTGTCGATGGAACCGGAAGCCTGTTTCCAAGGCTCATCCCACGATCGCATCCCACAGACAGAGGTTCGCACCAGAACGCCCCAAGGTAAGAATCATGGAGGCCGATCACACCCCAGCTCAGGTAAAGAGCGGTCTACCATCACCTCATGACCCGTGTACTGCTCGCCGAGGACGACGCGTCCATCTCGGAGCCGCTGGCCCGCGCCCTGCGCCGGGAAGGCTACGAGGTCGAGGTGCGTGAGGACGGCCCCACTGCGCTCGACGCCGGGATCCAGGGCGGCGTCGACCTGGTCGTGCTCGACCTTGGGCTGCCCGGCATGGACGGCCTGGAGGTCGCCCGCCGCCTGCGCGCCGAGGGGCACGCCGTGCCCATCCTCATCCTGACTGCGCGCGCCGACGAGGTGGACACCGTCGTCGGCCTCGACGCGGGCGCCGACGACTACGTCACCAAGCCCTTCCGGCTCGCCGAACTGCTCGCCCGTGTCCGGGCGCTGCTGCGGCGCGGTGCGGCGGAGCCGGCGCAGCCGCCTGCCACGCACGGCGTGCGCATCGACGTCGAGTCGCATCGGGCGTGGATGGGGGACGAGGAACTCCAGCTCACCGCCAAGGAGTTCGACCTCCTTCGGGTGCTCGTGCGCGACGCCGGGCGGGTGGTGACCCGGGACCAGTTGATGCGGGAGGTCTGGGACACGACCTGGTGGTCGTCGACCAAGACGCTCGACATGCACATCTCCTGGTTGCGGAAGAAGCTGGGCGACGATGCGGCGAATCCTCGGTACATCGCCACGGTGCGTGGTGTGGGATTCCGGTTCGAGAAGAGTTGAGTGCGCTCTCGCCGTAGGGGCTGGTGCAGCGCGGCGAGTGCGGGTTCGTCGTGGCTGGTCGCGCAGTTCCCCGCGCCCCTAAGAACGAGGGCGTTCGCGTAACCGGCCCCGTGTGGCACAGCCCGTCGGAGGAAGTTCGTGCGCCGTCGCCTTATCCAGTCCACCCTGGCCGTCGTGCTGGTGGTGATCGCCGTGTTCGGGGTGTCTCTCGTCATCGTCGAGACCCGGACCATCAGCAACAGCGCGCAGGAGCGGGTCAGTTCCGAGGCGCAGCGGCTGGCCAGCATCGTGGACAGCCGGCTCATCGGGGCCGGGACCGTGAACGCCGAGGTGCTGCGGAGCCAGGTGACGCAGGAGCGGTACGCCGTGATCCGGATCCCCGGTGAGCAGGTCATCGAGGTCGGCACCCGGCCCGAGGGTGAGGTCATCCGCGGGCATGCCAAGGGTGAGGAGGGCGAGACGGTCGTCGTCGAGGAGCCCCGCTCGACCGTCACCCGGGAGGTCGGCCGGACGCTGCTGATCATCGGCCTGGTCGCGCTGCTCGCGGTGATCGCCGCCGTACTGCTGGCGATCCGCCAGGCCAACCGGCTCGCCTCCCCGCTCACCGACCTCGCCGAGACCGCCGAACGTCTCGGCTCCGGCGACCCGCGTCCCCGCCACAAGCGCTACAGCGTGCCCGAGCTGGACCGGGTCGCCGACGTCCTCGACGCCTCCGCCGAGCGCATCGCCCGCATGCTCACCGCCGAGCGCAGGCTGGCCGCCGACGCCTCGCACCAGTTGCGTACGCCGCTGACGGCGCTGTCGATGCGGCTGGAGGAGATCACCCTCACCGACGACCCGGACACGGTGAAGGAGGAGGCCAACGTCGCCCTCACCCAGGTCGAGCGGCTCACGGACGTGGTGGAGCGGCTGCTGACCAACTCCCGCGACCCGCGCACCGGCAACGCCGTCTCCTTCGACCTCGACGAGGTCATCCAGCAGCAGCTCGCCGAGTGGCGCCCCGCCTACCGCAGCTCGGGCCGCGCGATCGTCAGCTCCGGCAAGCGGCATCTGCAGGCGGTGGGCACGCCGGGCGCGGTGGCGCAGGTGCTGGCGGCGCTGATCGAGAACTCGCTCATGCACGGCGGCGGCACGGTCGCGCTGCGCACCCGCGTGGTCGGCAACCAGGCCGTCGTCGAGGTGACGGACGAGGGGCCGGGGGTGCCCGCCGATCTGGGGGCGCGGATCTTCGAGCGGACCATCAGCGGCCGCAACTCCACGGGCATCGGCCTCGCGGTCGCCCGCGACCTCGCGGAGGCCGACGGGGGCCGTCTGGAGATGCTCCAGACCAAGCCCCCGGTATTCGGCCTCTTCCTCTCCCGCAACCCGCTCAAGCGCTCGCTGGAGCCGGACGAGGACGAACCGACGGTTCGCTGACCGGGGCGGGCGCAGGGGCTGGGCTCTGGCCGGAGAGGGCGTCTCAGCTGGCGCGCTGCTGGACCGGTGGCCGTACCGTGGTCTCGGCCTCCTCCAGGAACGATTCCGCGCTCGCTACGGCCTCGCGGGCCGGCAGTGCGCGGAACACCCAGGAGCGGTAGGACCAGAAACGGAACAGGGTCGCGATGCCGATGCCGAGGAACTTGAAGATGTTGCTCTGCAGCGGGCTGTCCCAGCCGAAGCCGTACGTCGCCGCGTACAGCACGCCGTTCTCGATCACCAGGCCGACCGCGCTGAACAGCAGGAACAGCGTCAGTTCCTTCGTCCGCCCGCCCTTGTCGCGGTCGCGGTAGGTGAAATAGCGGAAGCCGATGTAGTTGAAGACGATCGCCACGACCGTCGCTATGACGCTCGCGCGGACCACCTGGAGATCGGTGGAGTGCCGCATGAGGTTGAACACGCCGAGGTTGACGAGAAGCCCCGCGCCGCCCACCGCGCCGAACTTGGCGGCCTCGTGTACGAGCCTTCGCAGCCCGGAGGAACCACGTCCCATGGTCGTGCAGGCCCCCGTCCGGTCGGTTTCGTCAACTCAGCCATGCTAACCACCACCCGTTCGTAATCTCCTGTGTACGAGCTCACAGCTGGGGAACAGCTCGGGAAGAACTGCGGAAAAGCGGGGGAAAAGCCGGGTAAGAGCCGATGTGGAGCCGGAGAGAACGGCCGGAAATCGGCGGCGCCGGTCCGGCCGATACCCTGGGGGTGTGACGTTCCCGGTAGTCGGCATGGTCGGCGGGGGCCAGCTCGCTCGTATGACACACGAGGCAGGCATCCCGCTCGGCATCAGGTTCAAGCTCCTCAGTGACACCCCTCAGGATTCCGCGGCGCAGGTCGTCAGCGATGTCGTCATCGGCGACCATCGCGACCTCGACACGCTGCGTGACTTCGCGCGGGGCTGCGATGTGATCACCTTCGATCACGAACACGTACCCGTCGAGCATCTACGGGCCCTGGAGGCGGACGGCATCCCCGTGCGCCCCGGCCCCGACGCGCTCATGCACGCCCAGGACAAGGGCGTGATGCGGGCGCGGCTCGACGCGATCGGGGTGCCGTGCCCGCGGCACCGGATCGTGCGCGACCCGGCGGACGTGGCCGCGTTCGCGGCGGAAGGCGTGCCCGAGGGCGCGGAGGGCGACGGTTTCCCGGTCGTCCTCAAGACCGTCCGCGGCGGCTACGACGGCAAGGGCGTCTGGGTCGTCGACTCCGTGACGGAGGCCGAGGCCCCGTTCCGCGCGGGCGTGCCCGTCCTCGCCGAGGAGAAGGTCGACTACGTCCGCGAGCTCGCCGCCAACGTCGTCCGCTCTCCGCACGGCCAGGCCGTCGCCTACCCGGTCGTCGAGTCCCAGCAGGTGGACGGCGTCTGCGACACGGTCATCGCGCCCGCCCCCGACCTCGACGAGTCCCTCGCCCTGAAGGCCGAGGAACTGGCCCTGCGCATCGCCAAGGAACTGGATGTCGTCGGCCACCTCGCCGTCGAGCTGTTCCAGACCCACGACGGCCGCATCCTCGTCAACGAACTGGCCATGCGCCCGCACAACTCGGGCCACTGGACCCAGGACGGCGCGATCACCAGCCAGTTCGCCAACCACGTCCGCGCGGTCCTCGACCTCCCCCTCGGCGACCCGCGCCCGCGCGCGAGGTGGACCGTCATGGTCAACGTCCTCGGCGGCGACTACCCGGACATGTACTCCGCGTACCTGCACTGCATGGCCCGCGATCCCAAGCTCAAGATCCACATGTACGGCAAGGACGTGAAGCCCGGCCGCAAGGTCGGTCACGTCAACACCTACGGCGACGACCTGGACGAGGTGCTGGAGCGCGCCCGTCACGCCGCCGGTTATCTGAAAGGCACGATCACCGAATGAGTTCCGTCGCAGGTCCTGTCGTGGGAATCGTCATGGGGTCGGACTCCGACTGGCCCGTCATGGAGGCCGCCGCCAAGGCCCTCGACGAGTTCGAGATCGGGTACGAGGTCGACGTCCTCTCCGCGCACCGCATGCCGCGCGAGATGATCACGTACGGCGAGCGGGCCGACGGCCGCGGCCTCAAGGTGATCATCGCGGGCGCGGGCGGCGCCGCCCACCTGCCCGGCATGCTCGCCTCCGTCACCCCCCTGCCGGTGATCGGCGTCCCCGTCCCCCTGAAGTACCTGGACGGCATGGACTCCCTGCTCTCCATCGTGCAGATGCCGGCCGGCGTCCCCGTCGCCACCGTCTCGGTCGCCGGCGCCCGCAACGCCGGCCTCCTCGCCGCCCGCATCCTCGCCACCCACGACGAGGAACTCCTCACCCGCATGCGGGACTTCCAGCAGGAACTGAACGACCAGGCCACCGAGAAGGGCAAACGCCTGCGCGCCAAGGTCGACGGCGGCGGCAACGGCGGCTTCGGTTTCGGGAAGTGACGGCCATGACATCGCTCGATGAAGCCCGGGCCCTGCTCGCCGAGTTCCCGGTCGTCGACGGGCACAACGACCTGCCCTGGGCGCTGCGCAAGCAGGTCGGTTACGACCTGAACTCCCGTGACATCGCCGCGCACCAGAACGCCCATCTGCACACCGACCTGCCGCGGCTGCGCGAGGGCGGGGTCGGGGCGCAGTACTGGTCGGTGTACGTCCCCTCCGACCAGCCCGAGCCGGTCGCGGCGACGCTGGAACAGATCGACTGCGTACGGCAGTTGCTGGCCCGCTACCCGGCCGACCTGGCGCCCGCGCTGACCGCGGCGGACATGGAGGCGGCGCGCGGGGAGGGTCGTATCGCCTCGTTGATGGGTGCGGAGGGCGGGCATTCCATCGCCAACTCCCTCGGCACGCTGCGGGGGTTGTACGCCCTCGGTGTGCGCTACATGACGCTCACCCACAACGGCAACGTGCCGTGGGCGGACTCGGCGACCGACGAGCCCGGTGTCGACGGGCTGTCGGAGTTCGGCCGTGAGGTCGTGCGGGAGATGAACCGCGAGGGCATGCTCGTCGACCTCTCGCACGTGGCGGCGACGACGATGCGGGACGCGCTCGACACGTCGACGGCGCCGGTGATCTTCTCCCACTCCTCCTCGCGGGCCGTCTGCGACCACCCGCGCAACATCCCGGACGACGTCCTCGAGCGGCTGCCCGCGAACGGTGGCGTGGCGATGGTGACGTTCGTGCCGAAGTTCGTGCTCCAGGCGGCCGTGGACTGGACGGCCGCCGCCGACGAGAACCTGCGCGCCCACGGACTGCACCACCTCGACACCAGCCCCGAGGCGATGAAGCTCCACCGCGCCTTCGAGGAGCGCACCCCCCGCCCGGTCGCCACGGTCTCGACGGTCGCCGACCACCTCGACCACATGCGCGAGGTCGCGGGCGTCGACCACCTCGGCATCGGCGGCGACTACGACGGCACCGCCTTCACCCCCGACGGTCTGAACGACGTCTCCGGCTACCCCAACCTCATCGCCGAACTCCTCGACCGCGGCTGGTCGAAGCCCGATCTGGCCAAGGTGACCTGGCAGAACGCCGTACGGGTGCTGGGCGCCGCCGAGGACGTGTCCCGCGACCTCCGGGCGACGCGCGCCCCGTCCAACGCCACGATCGAGTCGCTCGACGGCTGAGCGGACGCGGTGGCGGCCGGTACCGGAGTGCGGGGCGCCGAACGGGTTCCCCGCACTCGGCGGCGTTTCATGCCGCGGGCTGGGCGGCCTTCCAAGCGCGGTAGTGGCGGGTCGGGTCGTCGGTGAACGAGGTGTGGCGGGGGGTCCAGCCCAGGAGGCGGTGGGCCTTGGCGCTGGTGACCAACTCGTCCTGGTCGGCGGCCAGTTGCAGCATGCCGCCCGCCTCCGCGCTCTCCAGGGCTATCTCGCCGGTGTGGCCGGCGGCCCGTACGGCGGTGCGCTGCATGTCCAGGGCGGTCAGCCGCTGGTCGTCGGCGACGACGAAGGTCTCTCCGTCCACGGCGGCCGGGTTGTCGAGGATGCGGGCGTAGGCGTCGGCGAGGTCGTCGACGTGGATCCAGCTCCAGCGCTTGGCGGTGTCGCCGTAGAAGACGGGGCTGCCCGCCTCGGCGGCGGCGAACCACTGGCCGGTCATGGAGGTGCTCGCGGGGCCGCCGTACATGAACCCGGGGCGGACCAGGGTGTGGGCGAGGCCGGAGGCGGCCAGCTCCTTCTCCAGCGCGAAGCGGAAGCCGATCGGGCTCTCGGGGTTGCCGGGGGTGTTCTCGTCCATGAGGGGCAGACCGGTGCGGCCGTAGGAGGAGATGCCGGTGGTGAAGACCAGGTGGCGGTGGCGGCCGTCGCGCTCCTGGGCGGCGAGCAGTTCGGCGAAGAGGCGTTGGTCGCCGCCGACGGGGTCGCTCATGTCCATCAGCAGGTGGACGACCGCGTCGGTGCCGTCGAGGTGGTCGCGCCAGGTGTCCGGCTTGGTGAAGTCGCCCTCGACGGCGGTGACTTCGTCCGCGGTGAGCGCGTGGGCCGCGGGGGCGGAGGTGTCGCGGGCCAGGCCCAGGACGGTGTGTCCGGCGCGGGCGAGGGCGGCCGAGACACGGCGGCCCGCGTAGCCGGTGGCGCCGATGACGAGGATCTGCATGAGAGTGCTCCGTGTGCTGTGTCGTGCCGCGCATCACGCGCATCATCGAAGGCCTGTCCCGCCACGACCTGGTGCGCAAGGAGCGCCATGGCCTGGACGCACGTGGCAGCGAAGCCGTCCTCACCGATGCCGGACTGCGAGCCATGCACGCGGCTCAGCCCGCCCACCTCGCCAGCGTCCGGCGCCGGGTCCTCGACCACATCCCGGCCGACCTCCTGCCGGGCATCGCCGAAACCCTGGCCAGGCTCGCCGGCGGAGGCACCGATGCGGATCGGTGAGCCGGCGCGGCGGACCGGCGTGAGTGAGCGGTCGTTGCGGTGCTACGAGGCTCAGGGGCTGGTCGCGGCCGGGCTGCACAGCGGCCGTGTCGGGCAGGTGCCGCCCTGTATGCGGGACGCGGACGGCGGGCCGTCGGCGGCGGCCACGCCGATGCTGGTCGCCCACCTCGCCGCGGAGCGCGAGCGCAGCGACCGGACCGTCGCCGACCTGCGGCGTTCCCGGGAGACGCCGGACGAGGTCATCGACGCGGCCCGGGGTCGCTGAACCGGCCGACCCCCGAACGCCCCACCCACCAGGAAGGCTTCCGGCCCCCGTGCGACGGTGACCGTACCCCCACCGGGACTTTCACGACGTACGGAGCCCGCCATGGCAGACCTCCAGGACGAACTGCACCCCACCACCGAGGTGGGCGCGCTCGACGACCTCCCGGACCCCTTCGAGCCCGGCGAGCCGTACACCCCCGTCTCCGATCCGGACACCGCGCCCCTGGAGCGCGCCCGCGCGATCCTCGCCGCCCACCCCGTCGCCGACGGCTACAGCGGACTGCCGTGGGCGCTGCGGCACCTGCCCTGGTTCGACCTGGAGCTCGGCGAGAGCGCCGTCGACACGGACGTGCCACGGCTGCGCGAGGGACACGTCGGCGCGCTGTTCTGGTCCCTGCACCTGCCCGAGGGCCTGGCCGGGGACCGGGCGGTCGGCGCCACCCTGGAGCAGCTGGACCTGGTGAAGACCGTCGTGCACGGTCACCCCGAGGGCCTGCGCCTGGCCGGCACCGCCGGGGAGACCGTCGACGCCCGGCACTGCGGTCGCGTCGCCGTGCTGCTCGGGCCCGCCGGTGCCTCGGCCCTCGGTGACTCCCTCGGCATCCTGCGCGCCCTGCACGCCCTCGGCCTGCGCGTCCTCACCCTCTCCGGCGCGTCCTGGGCCAGCGAGGCGGGGCTGACCCGGTTCGGCGAGGAGGTGGTGCGGGAGATGAACCGGCTCGGTGTGCTCGCCGACGTCTCCGGCGCCTCCGAGGAGACCGCCCGCCGCGCCTTCGCCGTCTCCAAGGCGCCGGTCCTGTGCACCCGCTCCGCCGCCCGCGCCCTGCGCCCGCACCCGTCCAACCTCCCCGACGGCCTGCTCGCCGCGCTGGGCGCCGCCAAGGGCCTCTGCATGGTGCCGCTCACCGCCGAGCAGACCGGACCGTCCGTCCGTGACGTGGCCGACCACCTCGACCACGTGCGCGAGGTCGCGGGGCCGGAGTGCGTCGCCCTGTCCGGCACCTACGACGCCGGCACCGCGCACCCGCAGGATCTCGGCGACGCCTCCTGCTACCCGTACCTCATCGCCGAACTCCTGCACCGCGGCTGGTCCGAGTCCGACATCGCCCTGCTCACCTGGGGCAACGTCCAACGCGTCCTGCGCGGCGCCGACTTCACCGCCCGCGCGGCCCAGCAGCGCCGGGAGCCGTCGACGGCGAAGATCGCCGAGCTGGACGGCTAGAGCGTCTCGGCGGGTCGCGGGTGCTCGATCCGGCAGAGGCAGAACGGGTGCCCGGCCGGATCGGCGTAGACCTGGAAGTCCTTCTCCGCGCGGTCCTCCAGGTCCAGCGGCCGGGCACCCAGCGCGAGCACCCGCTCGTGCGCCGCGTCGAACTCCGCCCACGTCGATCCGGCGTCGAGATCGAGGTGGAACTGCTGGCCGTTGTCGCCCTTGCGCGGCCAGGTCGGCGGTTGGTGACCGAGGTCCTGGCTGAAGGCGAGGCGCGGCACGCCGGGTGCCTCCAGGACGACCCAGTCCTCGTCCTCCACGCGGGGCGTGCCGCCCAGGATCGCCGAGTAGAACTCGGCGAGCGCGCGCGGGTCGGGGCAGTCGAGCACGACGGAACGGAAACGGGCCACGGGCATGACGGGCTCCTCCTGGTTCGACGGACGGCCGGTTCAGCGGCCTTGGTTCAGCCTGCGCAGAGGCAGAACGGGTGCCCCGCCGGATCCGCGTACACACGGAACGTCCGCGAGCGGTCGTCGGCGTCCAGCGTCTTCGCGCCGAGCGCCAGGATGCCCGCCTCGGCCGCGTCCAGGTCCTCGACGGTGAGGTCGAGGTGGAACTGCTGGGAGTGGTCGGGCGCGGGCCACTTCGGCGGTACGTGGCCCGGGGCCTCCTGGAACGACAGCGACTGCCCGTCGGGCACCTTGAGGTCCACCCAGTCCCCCTCGCCCTCGACGGTGCCGCCCAGGATCTCGGCGTAGAAACCGGCGAGCGCGCGGGGGTCGGGACAGTCCAGGACGACGGCGCCCAGCTTGGCGATGGCCATGATGACTCCTCCTAGTTACCTGTAGCGAGGTGCAATCGGTAACGGTTACTGCATGCTCTCGTACAAGAGGTAACGTCGCAAGCATGAGTGAGAGATCGGCCGCACCGGGGGAGTTGGCTCTGGTCGAGTCCCTGGTGAACACGCTGGACATCGAGTCGGGGGCCGACGCCCTCGACACCGCGGACGGCCGCGACCGCTTCGGGCTCACGGAGGACGAGGTCGCCGGGGCGCGCGAGCTGCGCGAATCCCTGCGGGCCGCGCTGCTGGCCCACGCCGGTCACTCGCCGCACGCGTCCGTCACGCCCCTCGACGACCTGCTGGCGTCGGCGCCGTTGCGGGTGACGGTCGACACGGCAGACGGCTCGGCCGGCCTCGCTCCGGCCGGCGCGGCGCGGCCCCTGCTCTCCCGGGTGGCGGCGGCGATCGCCGGTTCCCTCGTGGAGGGCACCTGGCCCCGCCTCAAGGCCTGCGAGGCCCCGACCTGCCACTGGGCGTACTACGACCGCAGCCCGGCGGGACGCGGGCGCTGGTGCTCGATGCAGGTGTGCGGGGCGCGGGCGAAGATGCGCCGGTACCGGGCCAAGTAGGTCCCGGCGCCAGGATGTCGGGGTGCCGGGCCGACCGGTTCCCCGGCTGTGGGCCGGTCCGGTGGTGCAGAATGCAGCCAGACGCCGGTTCGGCCGACTGAGCCTCGGCCGAACCGGCGTCGCCTGTCCAGCCGTCGGGCGAGGTGCCGCGGTGCGGTGTTACGCCGTCGGGCGGCCCATCGCCCGGTACGTCCAGCCCGCCTTGCGCCACAGCTCCGAGTCGAGGGCGTTGCGGCCGTCGAGGACCAGCCGGTGCGAGGCGACCGCGCCGAGTGCGGCCGGGTCCAGGTCGCGGAACTCCTGCCACTCGGTCAGGTGGAGTACGACATCGGCGCCGCGGACGGCGTCCAGGGCCGTGTCGGCGTAGCCCAGGGTCGGGAAGAGCCGGCGGGCGTTGTTCATGCCCTTGGGGTCGTACACCGTGACCTGGCCGCCCTGGAGGTGGATCTGGCCGGCGACGTTCAGTGCGGGGGAGTCCCGGACGTCGTCCGAGTCGGGCTTGAAGGCGGCGCCGAGGACCGCGACCCGCTTGCCGAGGAAGGAACCGCCCCCGAGCGCCTCCCGGGTCAGCTCCACCATGCGGCCGCGCTGGCGCATGTTGATCGAGTCGATCTCGCGCAGGAAGGTCAGCGCCTGGTCCGCGCCCAGCTCGCCGGCCCGGGCCATGAACGCCCGGATGTCCTTGGGCAGACAGCCGCCGCCGAAGCCGATGCCGGCCCGCAGGAACTTCTTCCCGATCCGGTCGTCGTAGCCGATCGCCTCGGCGAGCTTGGCGACATCGCCGTCGGCGGCCTCGCAGACCTCCGCCATCGCGTTGATGAAGGAGATCTTGGTGGCGAGGAAGGAGTTCGCGGAGGTCTTCACCAGCTCGGCGGTGGGGAAGTCGGTGACCACGAACGGCGTCGCGTCGGAGACCGGCGTCGCGTACACCTCGCGCAGCAGCTTCTCCGCCCGCTCGCTGCGCACGCCGACCACGATCCGGTCGGGGTGCAGGGTGTCCTGGACGGCGTATCCCTCGCGCAGGAACTCGGGGTTCCAGGCCAGCTCGGCGTCCGCGCCCGCCGGTGCGTTCGCGGCGAGGTAGGCGGCGAGCCGGTCGGCCGAGCCGACGGGCACGGTCGACTTGCCGACGACCAGGGCGGGTCCTGTGAGGTGCGGGGCGAGAGAGGCGATCGCGGCATCGACGTACGACATGTCGGCGGCGTACTCGCCGTGCCGCTGCGGGGTGTTCACGCACACGAAGTGCACGTCACCGAAGGCCGCCACCTCCGCGAAGTCCATGGTGAAGCGCAGCCGCCCGCTGGATCCCTCGATGCCGGCGACGTGCTTGCGCAGCAGCTCTTCGAGACCCGGCTCGTACATCGGGACCTCGCCCCGCTTGAGCATCTCGATCTTCTCGGGCACGACGTCCAGCCCCAGCACCTCGAAACCGAGCTCGGCCATGGCCGCGGCGTGTGTGGCGCCGAGATAGCCGGTGCCGATCACGGTGATCTTGAGGCTCATGGGGGCTCCCGAGGGGTACGGCTGCTGCTGCGGTGCCCGAGCATAACCGGGGCGTGGAAAGGGCCTTCCACGGGCACCTTTCCCTCTGTCGCCAAGCTCACGTATCACTCCCGTGGGCGGGCCCCTAAAATTTGAGTTACTTAACGGTAATTAGCGCCGTCACCACAGTGCGTCAGAAGCGTCCTTGGAGCGTGAGAGACCTTGGCCGGATCGGCTGATTTCGACCTGTACCGCCCGTCCGAGGAGCACGACATGCTCCGCGACGCGATCCGTTCACTGGCCGAGGCGAAGATCGCGCCGTACGCCGCCGCGGTGGACGAGGAGGCCCGCTTCCCGCAGGAGGCGCACGACGCCCTCGTGGCGAACGACCTGCACGCGGTGCACGTCCCCGAGGAGTACGGCGGCGGGGGAGCCGACGCGCTCGCCACGGTCATCGTGATCGAGGAGGTGGCCCGCGTCTGCGCGTCCTCCTCGCTGATCCCCGCGGTGAACAAGCTCGGCTCGCTGCCGGTGATCCTCTCCGGCTCCGAGGACCTGAAGAAGAAGTACATGACCCCGCTCGCCAAGGGCGACGGCATGTTCTCCTACGCCCTGTCCGAGCCGGACGCCGGTTCCGACGCGGCCGGCATGAAGACGAAGGCGGTCCGCGACGGCGACCACTACGTCCTCAACGGCGTCAAGCGCTGGATCACCAACGCGGGCGTCAGCGAGTACTACACGGTGATGGCCGTGACGGACCCCGAGAAGCGCTCGAAGGGCATCTCGGCCTTCGTCGTGGAGAAGTCCGACGAGGGCGTCTCCTTCGGCGCCCCCGAGAAGAAGCTCGGCATCAAGGGCTCCCCGACCCGCGAGGTCTACCTCGACAACGTCCGCATCCCCGCCGACCGCATGATCGGCGAGGAGGGCACGGGCTTCGCGACGGCGATGAAGACCCTGGACCACACCCGCATCACCATCGCGGCCCAGGCCCTCGGCATCGCCCAGGGTGCCCTCGACTACGCCAAGGGCTATGTCCAGGAGCGCAAGCAGTTCGGCAAGGCGATCGCCGACTTCCAGGGCATCCAGTTCATGCTCGCCGACATGGCGATGAAGATCTCGGCCGCCCGCGCCCTCACCTACCAGGCCGCCGCCGCCTCGCAGCGCGGTGACGCCGACCTGACCTACCTGGGCGCCGCCGCGAAGTGCTTCGCGTCGGACGCGGCGATGGAGGTCACGACGGACGCGGTCCAGCTGCTCGGCGGGTACGGGTACACGCGGGACTACCCGGTGGAGCGCATGATGCGCGACGCGAAGATCACGCAGATCTACGAGGGCACCAACCAGGTCCAGCGCATCGTCATGGCGCGGAACCTTCCGTAACAGCCCTTTCTGTAACAGAAAAGTCCGTAACTGACCGTTCTGTAACAGACCCACCGGCCCCCGAAGTCGCTTCGGGGGCCGGTGGGCAGTCGTCAGTCGGCCAGGCCCTCCGCCGCCCGCTTCTCCCGCAGCTCCATGATCGCCCGCCGGCGTGCCAGGCGGTGCGTGCGGCGGATCTGGGCCTCCTGGTTGCGCCGCTCGTCGCGCTCGGTCTCCGGGATCACCTGCGGCACCGGACGCGGCTTGCCGTCCGCGTCCACGGCCGCGAAGACCAGGTAGGCCGAGCCGACCTGGGTGGCCGGGGTCGACTCGTTCCAGCGCTCGGCCAGGACCCGCACGCCGACCTCCATGGAGGTCCGGCCGGTCCAGTTGACCTGCGCCTTCACATGGACCAGGTCGCCGACGCGGACCGGCTCCAGGAACGCCATCTCGTCCATGGACGCGGTGACCGCGGGCCCGCCGCTGTGCCGGCCGGCCACGGCGCCCGCCGCGTCGTCGACCAGCTTCATGATCACGCCGCCGTGCACGGTGCCCAACAGGTTGGTGTCGCTGTTGGTCATGATGTGGCTCAGCGTGGTCCGGGACGCCGACGTGGGCTTGCCGGGGATGTCCGGGGTATCCGGGGTGTCCCGGCTGTCCGACTCCGCTGCGAGGGCCTGATCTGTCATGGCCTCCACCTTATGCCGCGGTGACATCCGGGGACTTTGTGTCGGGTTGGCAACAGCAGTGCCCTGATTTTCCGACGACCCTTGTAAAGGACATGGCCGCGCCCTGCACACTGGGCCCCATGAACGATTGGCCCGAGGAATGGTCCGACAACAACCGCGGCGGCGGGTACGGACGAGGCAGCGGCAGCGCACAGCCCGACCCTGCACGCGTCATGCGGCAGGTTCGTCGGCCCGCCTCGGGCGCGTACGGGGGCTCCGGCCCGTCCGCACCGCCCTACGGCAACGGAGTTCCGCAGCAGCAGGGATACGGCGGTCAGGGGTACGACGACGGCCAGGGGTACGCCGGCTACGGCCAGGGCGCGGCCGGTGACGGCTACAACACCGGCCAGGTCTACGGTTCGCCGGGCGGCGGGGGCCACGGCGGCGACGGCTACCAGGGCGAGGGGCGACCCCGGCCGAACTGGCGGCGCCGCATCAAGTGGATGGCGATCACGCTGGTCACCGTGCTGGTGGTGACGTCGGTCGCGACCTACTTCTGGGCCGACTCCAAGCTCAACCGTGACGTCGACCTGTCCAAGGTCATCGACCGTCCCGAGGCGGGCGACGGCACGAACTACCTGATCGTCGGCTCCGACAGCCGCGCCGGCCTGTCCGACGCGCAGAAGAAGGACCTGCACACCGGCTCGGCCGAGGGCAAGCGCACCGACTCGATGATGATCCTGCACGTCGGCGACAGCGGCGACACCCTGATCTCGCTGCCGCGCGACTCGGACGTCGAGATCCCGTCGTACAAGGGCTCGACCTCCGGCAAGACCTACGCGGCCACCGGTCGGCACACCAAGCTGAACGCGGCCTACGCCGAGGACGGCCCGACCCTGCTGGTACGCGCCGTCGAGTTCAACATGGGTCTGCACATCGACCACTACGTCGAGATCGGCTTCGCCGGTTTCGCGAACATCGTGGACTCGGTCGGCGGCGTGACCATCGACATCGACCAGGCCTTCAAGGACAAGTACTCGGGCGCCGACTTCAAGGCCGGCAAGCAGAAGCTGAACGGCGAGCAGGCCCTGGCCTTCGTCCGTACCCGGCACGCCTTCGCCGCCTCGGACCTGCAGCGCACCAAGAACCAGCAGAAGTTCCTGTCCGCCCTGGCCCACCAGGTGGCGACCCCGTCGACGATCCTCAACCCCTTCAAGCTCTACCCGACCCTCGGCGCGGGCCTTGACTCGCTGAGCGTCGACAAGGACATGAGCCTGTGGGACCTGGCGTCCATGTTCTTCGCGATGAAGGGCGTCAGCGGCGGCGACGGCACTTCCATGAACATGCCGATCTCGGGTTCCAGCGGCGGCAACCTCCTCTGGGACAAGGCGAAGGTCAAGACGCTGGTGAACGAGTTGAACAACGACCAGAAGGTCACGGTGTCGAGTGACTGACACCGGCAACGGCAGACCGCCCTTCGGGGCGGTTCTGTGCGATGTGGACAACGTGATCCGGTCCTTCGACTCCGGGCGCCTGGAGGCGCTGGAGCGGGTGGCCGGGATCGCCGAGGGCACCACCAAGAAGGTGGCGTTCGCGCTGGACGCGTATCTGCCGTTGCTGCTGGGTGAGATCACCTCGCAGGAGTGGGCGGAGGCGATCGCGGCGGACCTCGCCGATCTGGTGCCCGAGCCGCACACGGCGTTCGACCTGGCCCGCGCCCTGCTCGAGTCGCCCTTCCACGCGGACGACGAGGTGGTGGGCCTGCTGCGCCGGGCCCGCGTCCGGGTCCCGCTGGTCCTGGTCTCCAACGCGGCCCTGGAGCTGGAGTCCGACCTGGACTCGATGGGCCTGAGCGACCTCGCCGACCACGTCGTCAACAGCGCGCGGGTGGGCCTGGCCAAGCCCGACCCGCGCATCTACCGTCTCGCCGCCGACCTGGCCGGCGTCGGCCCCGACCGCTGTCTCTTCGTCGACGACGGCGAGGAGAACGTGACCGCGGCCGCCGCCCTCGGCATGCACACCGTCCACTTCCGCGAACCGGCGGACCTGGAGCGGGCGTTGGAGCCCCTGTTCAGGTGATCACCGGGGCCGGTCACGGGCACACCACCTGGTCGCCCGTCACCACCCCGGACTCGCCCTGGTACGGATCGTCCGCGCGCACCTTGCGCACCTGACGGAAGTCCGCGCCCGCGATCACCTTCAGCGTCGGCCCCAGGCCCTTGACCGGCCGTAGCTCGCTGCCCGGCAGCGCGGCGGCCAGCGACTTCGCCGAGCGGTCCCAGCGGGGGTCGTAGGCCACCACCGTGCGCTTCACGGTCCGGTCGGCCGCGTTCGCCGGCGCCCGGGTGGTACGGAAGCCCGTGCCGGCCAGCGCCGAGTCCACGCGCTTGCCGAGGCCCGCCGTGGGCGTCCCGTTCTCGACCTGGACCCGGATCTGCTGCGGGGCCACATCCACCCGGACCGCCTTGCTGACCGGCCGGTGCGCGGTGAGCGGCTTGTCGTCGTTCAGGGCGCGGAAGAGGCGGCCCGCCTTGGCGGTGTCCCACTTCAGGGTCGAGCCGACGCCCTTGACGGCGTATCCCATCCGGCCGATGGGGACCGTCGTGAACTCCGAGGAGGAGGGGGAGAAGTCGCGCATCGCCCGGCCGAGGTCGAGCAGTTCGTCGGTGCCGAAGCCCTTGTCCGCGCGGACCGAGCCGAGCACGGCCCGGGTCACGTCGCGGAACTTCATCGGGTTGAGCAGGATCCCGGAGGACGTGGCCCGGTCGATGAGAGCCGCCAGGAAGCGCTGCTGACGCTTCATCCGGCTGAGGTCGGAGGCGCCGTCGACGTGCCGGGCGCGGACGTACTGGAGGGCCTGGCCGCCCATCAGGGTGTGGCTGCCGGCCGGGAGGTTCAGGCCGGTGTAGGTGTCCTTGAGGGGGGCGGCCGTGCAGACCTTCACCCCGCCGAGCACGTCCACCGTCTTCATGAAGCTGGTGAAGTCGACCTCCAGATAGTGGTCGACCTTCACATGGGTCATGTCCTCGACGGTGCGCACGGTGAGGTTCGGGCCGCCCTCCGCGTAGGCCGCGTTGAGCTTGATGGGGTGGCCCCTGTGGTGGTGTCCGGTGGTCTCGTCGACGTGCGGGGGCGTCATGGCGTACGAGTCGCGCGGCAGGCTGACCACGCTGGCCCGCTCCCGGTCCTCGGAGATGTGCACGATCATGATCGTGTCGGTGCAGTGGCAGGGCGCGCCGCCCAGGCGGTAGCGGCGCCGCTCCTTCTCGCTGATCTTGTCGCGGCCGTCCGTGCCGACCAGCAGGACGTTCATGCCGTGGCCCGCGCGCGGGCGGTTCTTCATGTCCTTGAAGGGGTCGACGCGGGCGATGTCCGCGTCCAGGCTGGTGACCACCGCGTGCCCGATGCCGGCCGAGGCGAGGACGACGACGGACAGTGTCGTCACCGCCCGCATGGCCCAGCGCGGCTTCTTGCGCCGTACGGGGGGCCTGGGCGAGCGCCCCTGTGGCGCTCGGGGCGGCTGGGGGCGGCGCTTGGGGCGGGCGGGGGCGGCGGACCGTGGCGGCGTGGGCAAGGGGGACACCTCCGGGCGACGGCCGTACGTGGGATCCGTGAGCACCGTAGGTCCATACGATCTGTGGCCCGGTCCGCCGCCCCGGTGGGGCGCGAACGTGTCCCCCGTTCGCGGTAACGTGAGCACCGATGAACGCCAATTCCGACGTGCGACTCCCCGCCGTATCTGTGATCATGCCCGTCCTCGACGAGGAGCGGCATCTGCGCGGAGCCGTCCAAGCGATCCTCGCGCAGGAGTACGACGGCGAGATGGAGGTCGTGATCGCCATCGGTCCCTCGTCGGACCGTACGGACGAGATCGCGGCCGAGCTCGTGGCAGAGACCGCGTCCTCCGCAAACAAGCGCGTACACACCGTCCCGAACCCGACCGGCCGCACCCCCGCGGCCCTCAACGCCGCGATCAAGGCCTCCCGCCATCCGATCGTCGTCCGCGTCGACGGCCACGGCATGCTCTCGCCGAACTACATCGCCACCGCCGTACGGCTCCTGGAGGAGACCGGCGCGCAGAACGTCGGCGGCATCATGCACGCCGAGGGCGAGAACGACTGGGAGCACGCCGTCGCCGCCGCGATGACGTCGAAGATCGGCGTGGGCAACGCCGTCTTCCACACGGGCGGCGCCGCCGGGGAGGCCGAGACGGTCTACCTCGGGGTGTTCCGGCGCGAGGCGCTGGAGCAACAGGGCGGCTACAACGAGGAGTTCATCCGCGCCCAGGACTGGGAGCTGAACTTCCGCATCCGCGAGGCGGGGGGCCTGATCTGGTTCTCGCCGGAGCTGAAGGTGTCGTACCGCCCGAGGCCGACCGTGAGGGCGCTGGCCAAGCAGTACAAGGACTACGGCCGCTGGCGGCACGTCGTCGCCCGCTTCCACGAGGGCTCCATCAACCTGCGCTACCTCGCCCCGCCGACGGCCCTGCTCGCCATCGCGGCCGGCATCGTGGTCGGCGCGGCCCTGACGCCCTGGGGCCTCGTGGTCCCCGCCGGCTATCTCGCGGCGATCGCGCTGGGCTCGCTCCCGGCGGGCAAGGGCCTGCCGCTGAAGGCACGCCTGCAGATCCCCGTCGCCCTCGCCACCATGCACATGTGCTGGGGCTGGGGCTTCCTGACCAGCCCCAAGTCACTGGCCAGGAAGGTCATCGCGTCCCGCCGCCCGGCGGTGCTCACCGCGAGCTGAGCGGTGCCGGGCAGCGATCGACCCGGCACGCTGTCACCGCGGACCGGTTGCTTGTCGGTGGGCCGCCGCCGTGTCGGCTGCCTGCCGTGGGGCCGGCGCCGTGTCAGCCGCCCGGTGGTGAGCTACCGCCGCGTCGGCCGCTATCGCCGCGCGCGCCGTTCGGCCCGTGCGCGGCGGTACTGCCGGGACAGCACCCGCAGCGAGGCGGTCGGCGACGGTCCCGCCGCGCGGTGCAGCAGCTCGCCTCCCGCGCGGCGTACGGCGGCGAGGCGGAGGTCCTGGACGGCGATCAGGGCGTCGAGGAACGGGCGGTACTCGGGCGCGACGAGCTCGGGCAGCCCCCGGCCCTCCGCGAGCGCGGCCTCGGCACGGTCGGCCTGCGCCTGGATCAGGCCGTCCAACGCGGGCACGCACTCCTGCGACTTGCTCAGCAGATCCCCGAACTTCAGCCCGTGCAGGGCCAGTTCGTCCCGGGGTATGCCGATCCGGCCGCAGCCCGCGTCCTCGGAGAGGTCGGCCAGGAAATCGGTGCGCTGCATTCCTTCGATCAGGGCCCGGCACCCGGCGACGAACGGCTCGTCCGCCCCGACGTCGGGATCGGGCGCGATCAGCGACGCGGTGAGCATCAGGGCGGGCAGCGCGTAACTGTCCACGTACGCCTGGAAGTCGGCCTCCGTCTCGAAGCCGGTCCAACTGGCCTCCACGGGCGCGCCGTCGAGGAAGGCCCGCACCCGCGCGGCCAGGTACGGGTGATGGTGGACGGCGTCCCGGAGCGCCAAGAAGGTGCCGTTCTCGGGTAGTTCGTCGCCGTCGAGGGCCGCTGTGGTCTCGGCCTCCCAGGCGCGCAGGGCCGTATGGCGGTCGCGCACGGCACCGGTGTCGATCAGCTCGTCGGTCGCGTGCATGTAGGACACCGCGGCGACCACCGGCGGATGAAGGCGCGCCGGCAGCAGGAGCCGGGTCGCGACGTACTCGTGCAGCGCGAACCGGCGGACCAGCGTGCGCTGGGCGTCGTAGGTTCTGCGCAGACGCGGATCGGTGATTCCCGCCTGAGTCAGGGCGGTGGACCAACGGATCACGACTCTCCCGTCGAGCTGCGTTTGATTAGGACCAGGTGTAGTCCGGGTCGACATGCATACAGGCCTTGCTGTCCGCGCCGTTGAGAGCGCTCGCCGAGGCCGGTGTGGTGTCGTCCTCGGCGGTGTACTTCGCCCCCGAGCGCCAGTCCACGCCGACCACCAGTGTGACACCGGAAACGGCCGTGGACCTCTTCACCGAACTCACCGGAATCCCGAGCGACTTGGCGACCCGCTGGGCGTCGGCCTGGAGATCGGCCGACGGGTAGCGGACGACCGTCTCGGCCTGGCTGAGCAGTGCCGAGGAGTCCGCGACCGCCTTGTCGAAGCCCTTGCCGACGAGGAGTTGGGCGACCGCGCCGGCCCGCCCGGTCACCGCCGACTCCCCGTCGGACCTGGTCCCGTTCTGCACCGTCACAGCGATCTCGTCGTCTGCCGCTGCCTTGTCGGTCGTCCTGGTCGCCGTGCTGGTCTTCTTCTTGTCCTTGCCGTCCAGCGCGATGTCCTCGCGGACCAGCCGCCACAGCTTCTCCGCGTCGGTGGCCTTGGGCAGCACCCGGTTGCCGTCGGCGGAGTACACCCACGGCATCGTCGTCATCGTGATGCGCGCGGTGGGCACCTTCTTCAGCTCCGTGGACACGTCGTAGAGCTTCGCCACCGTGCCGAGCCCGTCGTCCACCGTCAGCGCCTTCGTGGCCGTCTCGGCCAGCTTGCGCAGCTTGCCGGGGTTGCTCAGGGTGGTGTTGGCGCGCAGCCGGCGGACCATCGAGTTCATGTACATGTGCTGGGCCTTGGTGCGCGCGATGTCGCTGCCGTCCTCGAACCCGTAGCGCGTACGCAGCCATTGGAGGGCCTGCTCGCCCTTGATGGACGTGGTCCCCTTCTCCAGCTTCAGGCCCGAGCCGTGGCCCGAGGAGGTGTGGGAGTAGATGTTGGCGTCGACGCAGACCGGGACGCCGCCGATGGCGTCCGCCATGGAGACCACGCCGGAGAAGTCGACCATCATGAAGTGGTCGATGTGGATGTCGGTCAGCTTCTCCCAGGTGGCCACCGCGCAGCCCGGGCCACCGCGTTCCAGGGTGGTGTTGGTCATCGCCGAGGTGCTCGCCGGGTACACCTTGCCGGTGTCGGGGTCCGTGCACTCGGGGATGTCGACCAGGGTGTCGCGGGGCATGCTGACGACCGACATGTTCGTGCGGTCGGCGGAGACGTGCAGCAGCATCTGGACGTCCGCGCGCGGGGCGGTGTTGTACGTGTCCTTGGCGCCGCCGAGCTTCTGGTTCTCCGCCGAGTCCCGCGCGTCCGAGCCGATCAGCAGGATGTTCAGCGGCGTCTGCCCGGCCGCGTTCGCCTTCGACTCGGCCGCCCGGTCCTTGGAGTCGCCGATGTTGAGGGCGTCCTTCTCGATGTTGGCGTTGAGGTGGCGGTAGTAGAGGTAACCGGCGCCGGCCGTGCCCACCGTCACCAGCGCGGTGACGGTCGCCGTCCAGCGCAGGATCCGCCGTCCACGACGTTTTCGGTCACCCCTTGGACCACGTCCGCGCCGCCCGCCGGCCTGCGGTGTCAGAGACATGGTGTCCTCGACCGCCGGAACCTTGGCGCGCACGCTGTTCTGCGTCAACTCAGTGCCCTCCCACCCCTGCGCCTGACGGCGGCCGACCGAGCGGGCTCATCATTCTGTAGGGAGTTAGGAGTTCGCTGTGGGTCCTGAAGGGGAAGCGCGGGCTGTCAGCTCAGGACCCTGCGGGTCCGCGGCTCAGGACCATGTGAACCCGGGGTTGACGTGCATGCACGCCTCCTCGTCCGCCCCGTTGAGCGCCTCGGCCGTCTTCGGTGTCCTGTCGTCCTGCTTGGGCGCCTTGTACGCCCTGCCCTCGCGCCAGTCGGCGCCCACGACGAGCGTGACCCCGGAGACGTCCGTCGACTTCTTCACCGAACTCAGCGGAATCCCGAGGGACTTGGCGACCGCCTGGGCGTCGCCCTCCAGGTCGGCGCTCGGGTAGCGGACGACCGTGCGGGCCTTGCTCAGGATCGTGCCCTGGTCGGCGGCGGCCTTGGTGTAGCCCTTCTCCGCCAGCAGCCCGGCGACCGTACCCGCCCGCCCGGAGGCAGCCCCGAGGGTGTCGGTGCGGGTGCCGTTCTGCACCCGGACGCCGATCGCGCCGGGAGCGGCCGCGGGGTCGTCCGAGGTCCGGTCCTCCGCCGTCTTCTTCTTGTCCTTGCCGTCCAGCGCGATGTCCTCGCGCACCAGCCGGAACAGCTGGTCGGCGTCGTCGGTGGGCTCGACGCGCGCGCCGACGTAACGATTCGGCATGGTCGTCATGGTGATCCGCTTCGGCGCGACCTTCCGCAGCTCGTTGCTGAGGTCGTAGAGCTTCTTGACGGTGTCCAGGCCCGGGTCGACGGTGAGGGCGGCGGTGGCCTTCTCGGCGAGGGTGCGCAGCTTGCCCGGGTTGCCGAGCGTGGCGTTCTCGCGCAGTTCGCGGACCATCGAGTTCATGTACATGTGCTGGGCCTTGGCGCGGGCGAGGTCGCTGCCGTCCTCGAAGCCGTACCGCGTGCGCAGCCACCGCAGCGCCTTCTCGCCCTTGATGGACGTGGTGCCCTTCTTCAGCTTCAGCCCGGAGCCGTGGCCCGAGCTGTCGCGGGAGTAGATGTTGGCGTCCACGCAGACCGGGACGCCGCCTATCGCGTCGGCCATGGACACCACGCCGGAGAAGTCGACCATCATGAAGTGGTCGATGTGCACACCGGTCAGCTTCTCCCAGGTGGCCACCGTGCAGCCCGGACCACCGCGCCCGAGGCTCTGGTTGGTCATCACCCGCCCGTCGCTCGCCGAGTACACCTCGCCGCCGTCGGGGTCGGTGCACTTCGGTATGCGCACGAGGGTGTCGCGGGGCATGCTGACGACCGACATGTTGGACCGGTCGGCGGACAGGTGGACCAGCATCTGGACGTCGGCGAGCGGGGTGGAGCCGAAGGTCTCCCGGGCGCCGCCGAGTTCCTGGTTCTCCTTGGTGTCCCGCGCGTCCGAGCCGATGATCAGCAGGTTCAGCGGGGTCTGCCCGGCCGCGTTCGGCGTGGGCGCGGCGACCTTGTTGTCGCCGAGGTTCAGGTCGTCCTTCTTGATGTTGGCGTTGAGGTGCTCGTAGTAGAGGTAACCGGCCCCGGCCGTGCCGACCATGAGCACGGCGAGCGTGAGCCCGAACCATTTCAACAGCCGGAATCGCCGCGGCGCCGTGCCGCCCCCGCCGTGCCGCCCGTAGCCTTCGGCGGCGCCGGTGCCGTCACCGGCACCGTCCCCCGCGGCGGCAGAATCGGCCTCCCGCACAGTCCCCTGCGTCACTTACCCGTCCTCCCACCGGCCCCCCGTACGTTCTGGAGACATACGAAGGGCCCGTGAGGTTGCGCTGATCCGCGTTACCGCCCGGTTAACCGGCGCACTGGACCTTGTCGGCCGTGGACTTGTCGACGTCGACGCTCGCCGCGGCGGAGGAGTTGAGCTTGATGCCGGCGCCCTTGAAGTCCTTGCCGAGGGTGAGCGTCATGGCGGGCACGCCCTGGGAGTTGGTGACGCTCTCGCCGGGCTTCATGGCGGAGCCGGACAGGCCGAGGATGGCGGCCAGTCGGCGGGCCTGGTCGGCCTGGGCGGGGGCGTATTCGAGGGTCGTCCTCGCCAGTGCGGCGTCCGCGTTGCCGGCGTTCTCGGACTTGGCGACGCCCTCGTCGTTCTGCAGGTAGCTCAGCTCGGCCTGCGCACTTCCGGCCGCGGCACCGCCGTTGAGGATGCGCACCCGGACCTCGGAGGCGGCCGACTTGGTGCCCTTGAGCCGGGCGGCCACGGCGGCGGCTTCCTTCTTCTTCTGCTGCTTGACCGCGGTGAGCGAGACGTCGTTCTGGATCATGTCGAAGAGCTGGGGCCCGGTCGACTCGTTGACGACGACCGTCGCCTTGATCGTCTCGGCCGGGTTGTCCAGCACCGGCACCGTCGTGAAGGAGATGTTCTTCGTCGGCACCTTCTTCAGCTCCAGGGCCATGTCCTTGAGCGTGCCGACCTTGCCGATGGCGCTGTCCACGGTGAGCGCCTTGGTGGCGGCCTCGGCCAGCTTCAGCAGCTTGGTGGGGCTGGTGAGCGTGTCGCCGGAGGACATCTTGCGCATCAGCGAACCGAGGAACTGCTGCTGCACCTTGATGCGGTCGAGGTCGCCCTCGTTGCCGAAGCTGTGCCGGGTGCGCACGAAGGCGAGGGCCTGCTCGCCCTCGACCTTGGACTCGCCCGCGGGCAGGTCGAGCTTGGACTGCTTGTCCTTGACGGCGTGCTCCAGGCAGACCGTGACGCCGTCCACCGCCGTCGTCAGCGTCTTGACCGCGTTGAAGTCGGCCATCATGAAGTGGTCGACCGAGATCCCCGTGGTCTCCTTCACCGTGCGCATGGTGCAGCCCGGGTCCCGGCCGCTCTCGCCCAGGCTCCGGTTGAAGCGGACGTCCTGCTGCCCCGCGACGACCTTCTCGGTGCCGTCGGCCTGCTTGGTCGGGCAGTCGGGGATGTCGACGATCAGGTCACGCGGGATGCTCAACGCGGTCGCGTTCGTACGGTCCTTGGAGACGTGCAGCAGGATGTTGGTGTCGGCGTGGCCGACGCTGCCCTGGTCGCCGTAGCCCTCGTTGCCGTCGCCGGTGCGCTTGTCCGTACCGATGATCAGGATGTTGAAGGCCTCGTCCTTGCTGAAGCCGCTCTTGCCCGCGTCGCCGATGTCGGTCGTCGCCACGTTGCCTTCGAGGTGCTTGAGGTAGAAGTAGGCGCCTCCCGCGGTGGCGACCAGGACGAACGCCATGGTGCCGCCGGTCCACAGCAGGACCTTCTTCGCCCGCGAGGCCTTCGGCTTCCTCGGCACCGGGCGCCGACCGCGCCGGCCCGCGCTCGTCCCCGGGGGCGGCGTATGGCCCGTGCCCCGCGGGGCGGGGTCACGGGGTGCGGGATCCCGGGGGGCCGGTCTGCGCGGGCCCGGGACCGCCGACGGAGGCGCGGACGGCGTCAGGCGCAGCTCGTAGTCGCCGGTGGTCGGGTTGAGCACCCACTGATCTGCGGGGTCGATGCCGTCCGCACGGCCACGGCCTTGCACGTCCACGGTGTATGAGTCCTCCGTCAGGCGCGGCGCTGGATCGCCCACACTAACCGCACAGCTCCGCCTCAGGTGTCGCCACCGGGCAAACCTGCCCCCCTACAAGTGGTCATTCCCTCTCAATCTCGAACGCGGATCCGCTACCAGCGATAGGGCGCGTACACATCCATGCACTGGCCCTCGTCCGAGCCGTTGATGGCGTCGGCGTTGTCCGGCAGGTCACCGGCCTGCGGTGCGGACTGCTTCGGATACGCCGTGCCCTCCCGCCAGTCGGCGCCCACCACGACCGTGACTCCCGACACATCGGTCGACTTTTTCACCGAACTCAGCGGAATTCCGAGGGACTTGGCGACGGACTGGGCGTCCCCCTCCAGGTCGGCGCTCGGGTAGCGCACCACCGTCTTCTCCTCGGACAGCGTCGCCGTCGTGTCCGCCGCGGCCCTGGTGAAGCCCTTGCCGGTGAGCACCTGGGTGATCGCGCGGGCCCGGCCGGAGACCGGCGCCCGGTCGGAGCTGCTGGTGGCGTTCTGCACCAGCACACCGAGCGCGCCCGTGTCGACCGAGGGCGCCTTGGTGGCCGTACTCGTGTTCTTGCTCTTCTTCTTGGCGTCCGAGGCCTTGCCGTTCTTGTCGAGCGGCACGTCGTCGCGGAGCATCTGCCACAGCTTGTCGGCGTTGGTGGCGTCCGGCACCACGTGGTCGCCGTTCTCGACGTCCGCGACGTTCGGCATCGTCAGCGACGTGATCCGGTCGGACGGCACCGACTTGAGCTGCATGCCCAGGTCGTACAGCTTCTTGACGGTGCCGATCTCCTCGGAGACCGTCAGCGACTTGGTGGCCGCCTCGGCCAGCCCCGTCAGCCGCCCGGTGTCGGTGAAGACGTTCTGCTTCGTAAGGGTGCGCATCATCGAGTTGAGGTACTGGTGCTGGGCCTTGGCCCGCATCAGGTCGCTGCCCCAGGCGTGCCGGGTGCGCAGCCACTGCAGCGCCTTCTCGCCCTTGACCTTGTGCGTGCCGGCCGTCAGCTTCAGTCCCGAACCGCCGGGCACGGCGGCCGTCGGGTGGTCCCACACGTTCTGCCGCACACAGACGGCGACGCCGCCGATGGCGTCCGCCATCCGCACCACGCCGGCGAAGTCGATCGTCATCCAGTGGTCGATGTAGACCCCGGTGAGGTTCTCCCAGGTGGCCAGCGTGCAGCCGGCGCCGCCGCGGGCCAGCGACTCGTTGATGATGGTGTTGGTCGCCGGGTACTTCGTACCGGTGTCGGGGTCCGTGCACTTGGGGATGTCGACCCGGGTGTCCCGCGGGATGCTGACCATCGCGGCGCTCTTGCGGTCCGCGGAGAGGTGGATGAGCATCTGCACGTCGCCGCGCGGCGGGCTGCCGACGTCGTTCTTGGAGCCGCCGAGCTTGACGTTCGCGGCGGAGTTACGGCTGTCGGAGCCGATCAGCAGGATGTTCATCGGCGTCTGCCCGTCCGCGTTGGGACTGGTCTTCCGCGCCTTCGAGTCGCCGCTGCTGCGCTGGCCCTTCTCGATGTTGCTGTTCAGGTGCTCGTAGTAGAGGTATCCGGCGCCGGCCGTCCCGAGTATCAGGACCGACAGGGTCATCGCCGACCAGCGCAGCACCCGGTGTCCGCGCTGCGGCGGCCGTCTGCGGCGGCCGGACGCGTCCGGACCGGCGGAGCCGTCGTCGCCGCCGCGGTCCTTTTCAGGAGCGCTCCGGTCCTGCTCAGGAGTACCGCGGTCCTGTTGTGGAGCGTGCCGGACGCCTTCGGACGTCCCTTCCCCCTGCACACTGCTCTGCGTCATTCCCCTGTCTCCCCACCCCTGCGCCGAAATGAAGTCAAAAAGAAACGGGCCTGCCGTGCGCCTTGTTAGACGCACGCCAGGCCCCTCAGGTCACTTGGCGCACTCGACCTTGTCCGCGGTGGACTTCTGGACCCCCTCGGGCGTCGACCCCGAAGAGGCGTTGAGCTTGACCCCCGCGCCCTTGAAGTCCTTGCCCAGAGTGAGCGTCATGGTCGGCAGACCCTGGGAGTTGGTCACGCTCTTGCCCGGCTTCAGGGCCGAGCCGGACAGGCCCATGACGGCGGCCAGGCGGCGGGCCTGGTCGGCCTGGTCGGGGGCGTATTCGAGGGTCGTCCTCGCCAGCGCCGCGTCCGCGTTGCCGGCGTTCTCGGACTTGAGGACACCCTCGTCGTTCTGCAGGTAGTTCAACTCCGCCTGCGCGCTGCCGGCGGCGGCACCGCCGTTGAGGATCCGGACCCGCACATCCGCGGCGGCCGACTTGGTGCCCTTCAACCGGGCGGCCACGGCGGCGGCTTCCTTCTTCTTCTGCTGCTTGACCGCGGTGAACGACACATCGTTCTTGATCATGTCGAAGACCTGCGGCGCCGTCGTGTCGTTGAGGACGACCGTCGCCGCGACCTTCTCGGCCGGGTTGTCGACGACCGGGACCGTGGTGAAGGTCAGGTTCTTCGGGTTGAGCTTGCCCAGCTCCAGACCGAGGTCCTTCAGCTTGCCGATGCTGTCGAGCTTGGAGTCGACGGTCAGCGCCTTGGTGCCGGTCTCCGCGAGCTTCAGCATCTTCGTCGGGTTGGTGAGCGTGGAGTTGGACTTCAGCTTCCGCATCAGCGCGCTCAGGAACTGCTGTTGGAGCGTGATCCGGCTCAGGTCACCGCCGAAGCCCACCGAGTGCCGGGTGCGCACGAAGGCCAGCGCCTGCTCGCCCGAGATGTTGTGCGTGCCCTTGTCCAGCTTCAGATGCGAGTCCGGGTCGTCGATGTCCTTGGCCAGACAGACCTCGACCCCGCCGACCGCGTCGGTCAGCGTCTTCACGGCGTTGAAGTCGGCCACCATGAAGTTGTCCGGCGTGATCCCGGTCAGCTCGGTGACGGTCCGCATGGTGCAGCTGGGCGTCCGTTCGTCCTGGCCCAGGCTGGTGTTGAAGCGGACGTCGGTCGAGCCCGCGATGACCTTGGAGGAGCCGTCGTCCTGGCTGGTCGGGCAGTCCGGTACGTCGGTGATCAGGTCGCGCGGGATGCTCAACGCGGTCGCGTTGGAGCGGTCCTTGGAGACGTGCAGCAGGATCGTGGTGTCGGCGTGGCCGACGCTGCCGGAGTCGCCGTAGTTCGTGTTGCCCGCGCCGGTGCGCTTGTCGGTGCCGATCAACAGGATGTTGATCGCCTTGTCCTTGTTGAAGCCACCGGTGCTCGCGCCGTCGTCGGAGACGGCCGTGATGTTGTCGTTGAGGTGCTCGATGTAGAGGTAGGCGGCACTGGCCGTGCCCACCAGCACGAACGCCATGATGCCGCCGGTCCACAACAGGACCTTCTTCGTACGGGACTTCTTCTTCACCGGCCGCCGGCCGCGCCGCCCCGGCAACGGCTCCTCGGGCGCACCGCGCCGCCGACGCGAGGGCGGAGCCTCGCGCTCGGGAGCCTGCGGCGTCGCCCGTCCTGCCGCCCGCCCGGGCGCCGCCGCACGGACCGCGCCCTGCGGGGCGGAGCTACGCGGCCCCGGCACACCTGATTGCGGTGCGGAAGGGGTCAGTCGCAGTTCGTATTCACCGGTGTTCGGGTTGAGTACCCACTGGTCTGCGGGGTCGATGTCGTCCGCCCGCCCACGGCTTTGCGCGTCCACGGTTGTCCGAATCCTCCGTCGGGGCAACGCAAGCGTCTTCCCCCCTACAAGACGCTCGTCGGTCACACAGTGCACGACGCCAGGAAGCACCTCGCGGCCGAACGCACCGGATCGCTCACACTATCCGCCCTGTTCAGCGCCGGGGGACCGCGGTGACGAATTACACGTCCGGGCAACTGGTCAATTCGCCCATTTTCTCGGACATTAGTGCGCCGATTTGGTGAGCGCTTTACCCGCACATGTCTTCGGCGGCGGTGTTGCCCCGGAACGTCGGCCCGGGAGAAACATCGGCGGCGGGCTCGTCGGGCCGCTTTCCGCCTGCCTTTCCGTCGTCATCCCCATACGGGCCGTAGTCATACGCGTCTTCGTACGACCCCTCGTACGAATCCCCGCCCTCGTCCCCGTACGAGTTCTCCTCGCCGTCGGACGTCGAATTGCGGCTCTTTATGGTGGAATCCCGCGGAACTTCCTTCGCCACCGCGAGCGGCGCGTCCGTGCGCAGTCGTTCGAACAGTTTCTCGGCCTCGGGTTCCACGAGCTGGTCACGATTGGCGTTGTAGACGTACGACTCCCGCGGCACGGTAAGGAATTGCACACGTTCCGTGGGGATGTCGCGTACCCCGCGCACGAGTTCGTACAACCCGCGCAGGCTCGCCAGATCCGGATCGGTCGTCAGCGACGAAGTCGCCGCGTCCAGCACGGGATAGAGCTTCACCGGATTCAGCAGTACGTCATTGCCGCGCACCTTGTTGACCAGCGCCCCGAGGAACCGCTGCTGACGGTCCATCCGGTCGGTGTCGCTGCCGTTGCCTAGGGACTTGCGGGCACGCACATAGCCGAGCGCCTGCTCCCCGTCGAGCGTCACGTTGCCGGCCGGCAGGCTCAGCTTGGCGGCCTTGTCGTGGATGGACCTGCGCAGACAGATCTCCACGCCGTCCACCGCGTCGACCATCTCCTTGAACCCGTGAAAGTCGACGACCATGTGATGGTCGATCCGCACGTTCGTCAGTTTCTCGACGGTCCGGATGGTGCAGGCCGAACCGCCCGTCTGGAACGCGTAGTTGAACATCGCGAACATCGGCTCGGTCCGGGTCCCGTCCGGCCGCAGACAGGCCGGCACGTCCACCATCAGGTCCCGCGGCAACGAGACGGCGGTGGCGCCGCCCCGCCCGGCGGCCAGATGCAGCAGGATCGTGGTGTCCGACCGCTCGGTCCCCGAGTCCCGCCCGTAGCGCGCGTTGCCGTCTCCGGACCGCGAGTCCGACCCGATCAGCAGGATGTTCTGCGCGTCCTTGACGAGCGAGGTCGGCCGCTCCCTGTCGTACCGCGCGAGCTCGGCCGCCGCCGCGTCGTCGGGCGTGATGTTCCCGTCGAGCTTCGCGTAGAGGACCCACCCGCCCCCGGCGGCCACGACCACCAGCAGGGCGACCCCGAGCCCCCCGTACTTGACCCACTTCCGCCGACGCCGCCGTATGAGCCCCTTACCGCTCGCCGACGATCCGGCGCCGGGCCCGAGGGTGCCTGCGCTGTCGTCCACGTGCGGATCCCCCTCATGACGTACGAGCATGCGGCGCGGTCTGCTCTTACGACCATGTCGTGGATGGCGTCCGAGGGGTGAGCGGAGCTGGGCCGAACGGGGGAGCGGGGGCGTTACCCCACCTGGTGTCCTACCTCGCCGTGGCGGTGACCCGCTCGCTCTCGATCCGCTTGGCCAGGGCGTCCTCGCCCAGCTGGTCGAGATTCCGGCACAGCACCACGGACCCGCCGGTCGCGAGAGGTCCGTACAGCCCGGCGTTGAGCCCTTCCCAGGTGTCGTACGACAGCCCCGACAGGATTCGCGACGCGGGCCCCGTGAGTCCGAGTCCCGTCGCCTCCTCCCGAGCCCGCTCGACGACCTCGGCCCCGCTGAACCTCCGCCCGGCCACGATCAGCGCGGGCTCCTCGGGATCCACCGGCGAGAACGGCGCGAACCGGTCCCCCTGGCTCGGCACCTCGACGGCGTAGTCGGCGAAGCCCTCCGGGGCCTGCGGGAACCGTCCGCCCAACGGCCGCAGCGCGAGGGCGACCCGCTCACCCCGGCACGCCCGCGCCGCGTCCAGCGAGTCGGGCCCGCTCACGACCACGTCGGCCGCCGCGGCGTCCCCGCCCACGTCCGCGACCACGCCCACCGACGCGCACGCCAGCAGCCACACCGCCGTCTGCCAGTGCGCGGGCAGCAGCAGCGCGACCCGGTCGCCGGGCGCGGCGGCGAGGTCGCTCTGGAGGAGGTTCGCGGTCTTGGCCACCCAATTGGCGAAGGTGGCCACGGACAATTCCACGCGCTCGCCCGTGGCGTCGTCGTAGAAGGTCACCAGGGGGCGTCCCGGGTCCGCGGCGAGCGCGGAACGCAGCAGGTCGGCAGGGGTGCGGTCGGTGGCGTTCACCCGCGCAAGGGTACGCGGGAGGGGCGGTGCGCGGCCGGGTGCGAGGCCACCGGTTCGGCGGAACGGCAGCCGACGGTCCGTCAGTTCCCGGATGGACAGATATATATGACTATGTCCAACATCGGATGCATGCGTGGATTCCTTGCTTCCCCGGTCGGCGTCGCCTGTGCGGCCGCCCTCGCCCTTCCGCTCACCCCGCCGGCAGCCGCTGCGGCGAGCCCGGCGTCGAGCCGCACGGCGTCCATGCCGGCGACCCGCCCGGACGTCCTGCCCGGCAGCACCCAGTCCCTGCCTCTCACCTCCCTCAGCCGCGACCGCGTCCTCGGCTCCGCCGCCTCCGAACAGGGCCTGGCCCGCCGGGACGTACGGCACTTCTCGATGGTCGGCGTCATCTGGGACGACCCGGACACCGCCCTGCACGGCAGTGTCCAGGTCCGCACCCGGGCCACCGGCTCCGGCACCTGGTCGCAGTGGCAGGACATCGGGACCCACAGCGACGACGCGCCCGACCCCGACTCCACCGAGCGCACCTCGGGCCGCGTCCGCGGCTCCACGACCCCGCTGTGGGTGGGCGACTCGGACGGCGTGGAGGTCCGCGTACGCGCCGAGGGTGTGCGTCGTACGGAGGAGACCGCCCGCGGCACCCGCACGCTGACGTCCGCGACCGCGCTCCCGTCGGGCCTGCGCCTCGAACTCGTGGACCCGGGCGAGGCGGAGCCGGGCGGGGCGGAGCCGGGCGGGGCGGGACCCGGCGGGGCGGCGCCGGTGACGCGGGCGGGGTCGCTCCGGGCCGGAACCGGGACGCCCGAGTCGGCCGAGTCCCTGGCCGCCACCGAGATCCCGGCGCTGGACCAGGCGGCCACCGAACGGGAACTACGGACCCTGCGCGGCGCCGAGTTGACGCGGAGTCAGCGCGTGAAGCCGTACATCGGCCCGCGCCCGCGGATCATCACCCGGCGAGGCTGGGGCGCGGACGAGAAGCTGCGCGAGAAGAAGTTCGTTTACACGAGGAACGTCAAGGCGGCCTTCGTACACCACACGGACACCGGCAACGGGTACAAGTGTTCGCAGGCGGCCTCCGTCATCCGCGGTATCTACCGCTACCACGTCAAGAGCATGGGCTGGCGCGACATCGGCTACAACTTCCTCGTCGACAAGTGCGGAACCATCTACGAGGGCCGGGCCGGGGGAGTGGCGAAGCCGGTGCTGGGCGCCCACACCCTCGGGTTCAACACCAAGAGCATGGGGATCGCGGTCCTCGGCAGCTTCGGCTCGGCCAAGCCGCCCGCCGCCGCGGTGAGGGCCATCGCCCGCCTCGCGGCCTGGAAGCTCGGCATCTGGGGCGGCAATCCAAGCGGAAAGACATATTTGAAGTCCGGCGGTGGCAATCTCTACCGAAAAGGAAAGAACGTACGACTGAATGTGATCTCCGGTCACCGTGACGGCTTCGCCACGGACTGCCCGGGCCTGCAGCTCTACCGCAAGCTCGGCACGACCCGCACGACCGCGGCCCGCTTCCAGGGCCGCTGACCGGCGGGAGCCACTCGGGGGCCGCATTCACCGCCGTCGGGGGGCATGGGTGGACTCGCGGGATGCCGCACGACCGTCGAAGGCGCCGAACAACGTTCTGCATACACTGGCCGGCCGAAAGTCAGTTCGGCCGGTCCCGGCAGGAAGCAGAGACGACAGGTGACAGAAGCGATTCTCCTGGTCGGCGGCAAGGGCACACGGCTCCGCCCGCTCACGGTGCACACGCCGAAGCCCATGGTCCGGGCGGCGGGTGTCCCCTTCCTCACGCATCAGTTGGCGAGAGCGAGAGCGGCGGGGGTCGAACACATCGTCCTGGCCACGTCCTACCTCGCGGAGATCTTCGAACCGTACTTCGGCGACGGCTCGTCCCTGGGCCTGCACATCGAGTACGTCACGGAGGAGGAGCCCCTGGGCACGGGCGGCGCCATCCGCAACGTGGCCTCGCGCCTCCACTCGGGCCCGGACGACCCGGTCCTGATCTTCAACGGCGACATCCTGACGGGCCTGGACATCCGCCGCCTGGTGGACACCCACGAAGAAACGGGCGCGGACGTATCCCTGCACCTCACAAAGGTGACGGACCCGAGGGCGTACGGCCTGGTCCCCACCGACGAGACGGGCCGGGTCCTGGCCTTCCTGGAGAAACCCCAGACCCCCGAGGAGATCGTCACCGATCAGATCAACGCGGGCGCGTACGTCTTCCGCCGCTCGATCATCGACACGATCCCGGCAGGCCGCCCCGTCTCGGTCGAACGCGAAACCTTCCCGGACCTCCTCTCCGCGGGAGCCCACCTCCAGGGCATGGTCGATTCCACGTACTGGCTCGACCTCGGCACCCCCGCCGCCTTCGTCCGCGGCTCCGCCGACCTGGTCCTGGGCCACGCCCCGTCCCCCGCGATCCCCGGCCGCTGCGGCGACCGCCTGGTCCTCCCCACGGCAAGGGTGGCCCCCGACGCGAAACTGACCGGCGGCACGGTGGTGGGCGAGGGCGCCTTCGTCGCGAAGGGCGCCCGGGTCTTCGGCTCCACCATCCTCCCCGGCGCCGTCATCGAACCCGGCGCCGTCATCACCGACTCCCTCATCGGCACCCGAGCCCGAGTAGGCGAACGCTCCGTCCTCACCGGGACGGTCATCGGCGACGGCGCGATCATCGGCGCCGACAACGAACTCCGGGACGGGGTCAGGGTGTGGTGCGACGCGCGGATTCCGGCGGGGTCGGTGCGGTTCTCTTCGGATCAGTAGGGACGGTCCACCCGGAGGGGGCGGTGCGCCTGCTCCTCGGACCGGCATCCAGTGGCCGCTACGCAGAGCCCGCTGGATGCCGGTCCGAGTCTTTGTCTTTCAGCCCGTCCGGCGTCCGAGGACGAGACTCTGCCATCCCGATCCCCCCACTCGCAGGAGCTGCGCCTCGTGGACGCCGGTCCGCGTCTTGTCTTTCAGCCTGTCCGGCGTTTGAGGACAAGGCCCCTTCAGGGCCGGTCGGGGTCCGGGGCGGAGCCCCGGCGGGGTCGAAGGGGCAGAGCCCCTGGGGATGGGACGGGTAGGGGCGGCGGGGGCGAAAAACGCCCGTCAATACACCGCCGTACGCCTCAAAGCCGCCCAATGTCGCCGACAGGCATCCGCGGCGCCCGCCGCCCCGGCCCCCGCCCACTCAACAAAATCAACCGAGCAGCCCGATGCCGCTGTCCCGCATACGGCTCCAACAACTCCAACATGACGGAGTCATCCGCATCCCGATCCCCCGCCAACACCCACCCCACAATCCCCGGCAGATGCAGATCCCCCACAGTCACCGCATCCGCCGCCCCATGACTCCGCTGCACCACCTCCGCCGAGGTCCAAGGCCCAACCCCCGGCACGACCTCCAACCGCTCCCGCGCCCCCTCCGGTGACATCAACACCGCCTCCTCCAACCGCCGAGCCACCCGAACCGCCCGCAGGATCGTCGACGCCCGCTTGTCGTCCACCCCGGCCCGATGCCACTCCCACGACGGAATCAACGCCCACGCCCGAGCCCCCGGCATCACCCACAACCGCCCCGCCACAACCGCCGCGGGCCCCGGCGCCGGCTCCCCGAACCTCCGCACCAACAACCGCCAGGCCCGATACGCCTCATCGGTCGTGACCTTCTGCTCCAACACCGACGGAATCAACGACTCCAGCACCAGCCCGGTTCGCGTCAACCGCAACCCCGGCCGCCGATGCCGAGCGACCGCCACCACCCGATGCCGCGGCACGAACGCCTCCGGCTCATCCGCAGCGCCGAGCAGTTCGGGCAACCGCTCAAGCAGCCACGCACCCCCGGGCCCCCAAGCCTCCCCGCGCACCTCACCGCCGCCCCGCACCGAGACCCGCAAGGTCCCCGGCCCACCCGGCGTACGACAGGCCCGCCACACGGACCCGTCGGGCATGGCCCGAAACGTCGGATCCCCCGGCCCCCGCCGCAACGGCCCGAGCACCAGCCCGAGATCCACCGGCCACCCCGGCACCCACGTCCGCACCAGCCCAGGCTCTTCCGCCTGCCGAGGCACCCCGGACGGCACGACGACATGCCCACCGCGCACGGTCGTACGGGTGGGCCGCGGAGCGAAACGTCCTGCCACGAATGAGGTCCTGGGAAGTGGGAGCGGGAAACGGAAGAGCCGAGCCTAGGCGGCGAGCCTAGGCGTTCGTACGACGAACCAGAGGCGAAACGGACCACGCGCCCGCACCCCACGGCACCTCAACGAACGCCCACACCCCACCGCATCGCCCGAGAGACCCCCACCTCACCGCACCTCAAGGAACGTCCCCACATCCCGCTCCGCCCGAGCCCGCGGCTCCTCCGCCGCATGCCCGACCGCCACCGCCCCCATCGGATCCCACCCCTCCGGAATCCCCAACACCTCACGCACCACATCCCGACAGAACATCGTCGAGGAAACCCACGCGGACCCGAGCCGCTCCCCGGCCAACGCGACCAGGAAGTTCTGCACCCCCGCCCCCACCGCGACCACGAACATCTCCCGCTCGGCCCCGTCCCGCCGCGCGTCCCCGTAGTCGTGCGACCCGTCCATCACCAGACAGGGCACCACCAGATACGGCGCGTTGCGCAGCACATCCCCGCGCCGCACCCGCTTGGCGATGGACTCCTCCGACTTCCCGTCCCGCCGCAGATCGCCGATCCAGGCGTCCCGCATCGCGTCGAGCAACCGCGTCCGCGACTCCGCCGACTCCAGCAGCACGAACCGCCACGGCGTCGTGTGATGCGGCGCCGGCGCGGTCACCGCCGCGGCCACCGCCCGCCGTACCGCCCCGCCGTCGACGGCCTCGTCGGTGAAGGCCCGTACCGTACGGCGCCGGGTCACCGCCTCCCGTACCGCCTCGGACGTGCCCAGCCGGAACATGTCGTCGCGCGCGTCGCGCACCATGGCCCGCGCCCCTTCCCCGTGCTCGTCGGCCACCACGTGCGCCAGCCCGCGTACGACGGCGACGGGCAGCCCGGCAACCTTGCCCTTGACCAGGTCACCGGCCGCGGCGAGTTCGTCCGCCGTCGCCACGACCGTCGCGCTGAGCGGATTGCCGTGGGTGTCCGTGCCACCGCGCAGATCGTCCAGTACGCGCACGCCGGCGGCGCCGATCGCGACGTCCGTGAGCCCCGAGCGCCAGGGTCGCCCGAAGGTGTCGGTCACCAGGACCCCCACGTTGACGCCGAGGGCGTCCCGCAGACCGTCCCGGATCGCCCGCGCGGACGCGTCCGGGTCCTCGGGCAGCAACAGGACCGTCCCGGCGGGGGTGTTGGAGGCGTCGACCCCGGCGGCGGCCATGACGAGCCCCTGCCGGTTCTCCACGATCCTGAGCGGCCCGCGCCGGGCCACGACCCGGACGGTCTCGGCGTCGATCGCGGCCTCCCGATCGTCCGCCTCGACGACCCGCCCCTCCGCCTTGGACACCACCTTCGAGGTGACCAGCAGCACGTCCCCGTCGACCAGCCCCGGCTCGGCCTCGGCGATCAACTTCCCGAGATCGTCCCCACGCTGCACCTCGGGCAGCCCGGGCACAGCCCAGACCCGAAAACCGCCCGCACCGCCTCCGGCGTCTACCCCGGCCACGTCACTCACGCCGCCCACGCCATCCGCGCCATGCACGTCGGCCACGGCATCCGCCCCGCTCACCGCATCCGTCCCGCTCACCGCATCCGTCCCGCTCACGCCGCCCGCACCTCCTCCGCCAGCGTCAGCGCCTCCCGGGCCATCTGCGCCGTCGTGTCCAGGTCGGTCATCATCAGCGGCACCGCGCGGCACCGGATCCCGGCCGACTCGACGCGGTCCACCGCGTCCGCGTCCACGGTGTCGACGAGCCAGCCGTCCAGCAGTCCCGAGCCGTAGTGCTCGGCCACCGCCGCGGCCGTGGACTCCACGCCGACCGCCGCGAGCACCTTGTCGGCCATCCCGCGCACGGGCGCGTTCCCGACGATGGGGGAGAGGCCGACCACCGGCACGCCCGCGTCGGCGATCGCCTCGCGGATGCCGGGCACGGCGAGGATCGTGCCGACGGAGACGATCGGGTTGGACGGCGGGAAGAGGATGACGTCCGCCTCGGCGATCGCCTCCAGGACACCCGGCGCCGGCTTCGACAGCTCCGCGCCGACGGGCACGACCGCCTCGGCGGGCACGGAGGCCCGCAGCCGCACCCAGTACTCCTGGAAGTGCACGGCCTTGCGCTCGCCGTCGACTTCCACGGCCACGTGCGTCTCGACCCGGTCGTCGGTCATCGGGATCAGCCGTACGCCCGGCTGCCACCGGTCGCACAGCGCCTCCGTCACGGCGCTCAGCGGAAAGCCCGCACCGAGCATCTGGGTCCGCACGATGTGCGTGGCGAAGTCCCGGTCGCCGAGCCCGAACCACTCGGGCCCCACGCCGTACGCCGCGAGCTCCTCCTTCAGATGGAAGGTCTCCTCGGCCCGCCCCCAGCCCTGCTCCTCGTTGATACCGCCGCCGAGCGTGTACATCACCGTGTCGAGGTCCGGGCAGACCTTGAGCCCGAAGAGGTGGATGTCGTCCCCGGTGTTGCCGATGACGGTGATGTCCGCGTCCGGCACGGCCTGCTTCAGACCGCGCAGGAACCGGGCACCGCCGATGCCGCCTGCCAGAACCACAATGCGCATGGGCCAAGTCTTGCAGGCGGGTACGACAACGCGTCAGGCAGTCACCGCACGCGGCTCGGTCCGGGCCTCGCAGTGCGGGGAGGTGTGCATCGGCATCTCGGTCAGGCCCGGGTAGTAGACGTGCAGGCTCACCGCCGGCTCCAGCGCGTCGTTCACGACCTCGTGCACGTACCCGGGCGCGAACACCCGCTGCGCCCCCGCGTCCAACGCGCGCGTGGCCCGCTCGGTGCGCTCGGTCAGCGTGCCCTCCAGGACGGTCAGCACGCCGGAGGAACGCCCGTGGTCGTGCGGCCCGCTGCCCTGCCCGGGCACCCAGGACAGCAGCCACACCTCGTAGCCGGGCCCGGTGCGCAGCCGGTGGTACCAGCGCGCCGTGGCGTCGTAGCGGACGAGGTGCTCCCACTGCGTGCGGTCGGCGGCGATGGAGCGGGCCATGCCGACGAACTCGGCCACGGTGGCCGGGTGCTCGCGCGGGGGCTGCAGCAGATGCGGGACTTCGAGGATGTCGCCGGCGATCTGGAGGTCGTTGTCGCTGTTCATTCGGTGCGCTGGTTCCTCAGTGAAAGAAGGTCAGAGGGAACGGAGAACGAGTCGTGGTGGACTCGGTTTCCAGCTGGAGCAGGGGTGGCTCAACAGCTGGAACAGCAACAGCTACAGCGAGCGCGGGCAGCACCGTGGGACCCGGCGGAGCGGGTCGAGGTGAGTGCCAAGTTCGCGAGCATGCCCACAAGGACATCGGTTCACACCAACAGTGTCAACTCGACGCCCGGAATGTGGGACATGGTTCACCTCATCCGGTTCATGTCCGAGGTGAAAGGTTTGTTCATGCGCCCACCGGGACACATGGCGCACAACCGGGCGCACAAACCTCGTCGCGTTCCCGTGATCCGACTGTGATCCGGTTCGCCCCGAGTGCGCGTGGAACGAGATCGGATCTCTGGGCGTCCTTCCCCGTACAGGCTCTGCGCGGGGCCGGAGGTCCTTCCGGGCCTCGTCTGCATGTCAAGGTTTATGCCGATTTGAACACTTTCCGCATGGCCTTGGTTCCGCAGAGTGAATAAGGGGCCCAATAGCAGATCTCGGCTTGACTCGCCCGGAGCAGCACACTTGTAATTTCACTCGTGTCGTTCAGCCGAAATCGGTAACGGCTACATCACGGGGACGCGAAAGAACAGACGAGGGGCGCACATGACCGAGACGGTGCAGCAACTGCTGGTCGACGACGCGGACGAGGAACTCGGCTGGCAGGAGCGCGCACTGTGCGCCCAGACCGACCCCGAGTCCTTCTTTCCCGAGAAGGGCGGCTCGACCCGCGAGGCCAAGAAGGTCTGTCTCGCCTGCGAGGTCCGCTCCGAGTGCCTCGAATACGCCCTCGCCAATGACGAACGCTTCGGTATCTGGGGCGGCCTGTCCGAGCGGGAGCGCCGCCGGCTGAAGAAGGCCGCGGTCTGACCGGGCCGATCGCCGAAACTTCCGAGCCGTCCGTCCGAACGGCATCCGGGTACGTGTCCAACGGCCCGTCGCAGGTGGGTTGTCCACAGGCGGCGGGCCGCCGTCATGCCCAGCCGATAGTGTGGCTGCTCGTCCGAGACGCCTCGCCGCCACCAGCGGGCGCGGGAGTCCACCGCAGTCCATCGAACCGGGGCCCGTACCTCGATGTCCGTGCACAGCCATACGGCAGCCCAAGCAGACGCTGCCACTCCTGAGTTCCCGCGTCACGTGGTGACAGCGGTGATCGTCTCCCACGACGGCGCCCGCTGGCTGCCCGAGGCGCTCGCCGGGCTGCTCGGCCAGGAGCGCCCCGTTCAGAGCGTCATGGCGGCCGACACCGGCAGCGCGGACGCCTCCGCCCAGCTCGTCACCGACGCCCTGGGCGCCGACCGTGTGCTGCACCTCGCCCGGCGTACCGGCTTCGGCCAGGCCGTCGAGGAGGCCAACCGCACGGCACCTCTACTCACCCCGGACGAGCTGCCCTACCTGAAGCGGCCCAGCGGCTGGGACCCGGTCACGCGCTCGTGGCGCGACGACGCGTACGACATGCCCGAGTTCCCGCACGGAGAGCCGGTCCAGTGGCTGTGGCTGCTGCACGACGACAGTGCGCCCGAGCCCGAGGCTCTGGCCCAGCTGTTGCGCGTCGTGGAGACCGAGCTGGAGCTGGGCCGCGACGACGTGGCGATCGTGGGCCCCAAGCTGCGCGGCTGGTACGACCGGCGGCAGCTCCTGGAGGTCGGCGTCAGCGTCGCCAACTCCGGCCGCCGCTGGACCGGCCTGGACCGCCGCGAACAGGACCAGGGCCAGCACGACCACGTACGGACCGTGCTGTCGGTGTCCACCGCGGGCATGCTGATCCGGCGCGACGTGTTCGAGCAGCTCGGCGGCTTCGACAAGCGGCTGCCGCTGATGCGCGACGACGTCGACCTGTGCTGGCGCGCCACGGCCGCCGGCCACCGCGTCCTCATCGCCCCCGAGGCGGTCGTACGCCACGCGGAGGCCTCCTCGCGCGAGCGCCGCACCGTCGACTGCGTGGGCCGCGCCGCCACCTCCCCGCACAAGGTCGACAAGGCGGGCGCCGCCTACACCCTGCTCGTCAACACGCGTACGGCAGCGCTGCCCTGGGTGCTGTTCCGGCTCGTGCTCGGCACCCTCCTGCGGACCGTCGCCTACCTGGTCGGCAAGGTCCCCGGGCAGGCCCTGGACGAGATCCGCGGCCTGCTGGGCACCCTGCTGCGACCCGAGCGGATCATCGCCGGACGGCGCAAGCGCGGCACCCCGCAGATCGACAAGGGCGAGCTGCGCGCGCTGTTCCCACCGCCCGGCGCGACCGTGCGGGCCACCGTCGAGCAGGTCGCCGGCGACCTGTTCGGCAGCTCCGACCCCGAGGCGGTCTCCGGCGCGGGGCGGCACGGCGGCGCGGTCGAGTCCGGACCCGGCGGCGACGACGCCGACTTCCTGGAGATCGAGCAGTTCGCCCGCCTCAAGCGCATCGCCCGCAAGCCCGGCCCGATGCTCTTCCTGGTGCTGCTGTTCTTCTCGCTGGTCGCCTGCCGCGACCTGCTCGGCAGCGGCGCGCTCTCGGGCGGCGCGCTGCTGCCCGCCCCCGCCGACTCCAGCGAGCTGTGGTCGCGCTACCTCGACTCCTGGCACCCGGTCGGCGCCGGCGGCAGCCCGTCCGCGCCGCCCTACCTCGCGCTCGTGGCGATGCTCGCCTCCGCGCTGTTCGGCTCGACCGGCCTGGCGATCACGCTGCTGCTGGTCTGCTCGGTGCCGCTGGCCGGCTTCACCGCCTACTTCGCCTCCCGCCCGCTCGTCGAGTCCCGGCTGCTGCGCGCGTGGGCGGCCGTCGTCTACGCCTTCCTGCCCGCCGCCACCGGCGCGCTCGCCGGCGGCCGCCTGGGCACCGCCGTGCTGGCCGTGCTGCTGCCGCTCCTGGCCCGCGCGGGCATCGCCGCCAGCGGCCTCACGCACGCGTCCGGCGCGCGTGGCAGCTGGCGCGCCACCTGGGCGTACGCCCTGCTGCTGACGATCACCACGGCGTTCACGCCGATCGTGTGGCCCCTCGCACTGGTCCTCGGCGTCGCGGTCCTGGCCGTGCGCCGGGGCGACATCACCGCGTACGGCCTGCGCTTCCTGGCCCAGCTCGGCACGCCCCTGCTGGTCCTCGCGCCCTGGTCGCTGTCGCTGCTCCCGTTCGGCTTCTTCCAGGAGGCCGGTCTGGAGTACGGCTCCTCGGCCGCCTCCGCCCTCGACCTGCTCGGCGTGAGCCCGGGCGGCCCGGGCACGGTCAGCGGGCTGATGCTCATCGGCATCGTCCTGGCCGCGCTGGCCGCCCTGCTGCGCTCCGAGCGGCAGTTCGGCATCTGGGCGGCCTGGCTCGTCGCCCTGGTGGGCCTCGTCTTCGCGGTCCTGTCCAACGGCTCCACCTGGGCGGGCCCCGCGACCCTCGTCTACGGCCTCGCCCTGCTGGGCGCCGCGGTCCTGGGCGCCGACGGCGCACGCGCGCGTGTGGCCGAGCAGAGCTTCGGCTGGCGCCAGCCGGTGGCCGTGCTGATCGCCTTCGCCTCGCTGGCGGGCCCGCTGCTGGTCGCCGGCGGCTGGATGATCGGCGGCGCCGACGGCCCGGTCGAGCGGCGCGACCCCGTGCAGGTGCCCGCGTTCGTCGCCGAGGAGAGCGGCACGCGCGACCAGGCACGCACGCTGGTGCTCGACAGCGACTCCACCGCGCGCGTGGGTTACACCCTCGTACGCGGCTCGGGCGCCCGCCTCGGCGACGCCGAACTCGCGGCCGCCGACGGCGAGAACGGCCAGCTCGACAAGGTCGTCGCCAACCTGGTCGCCGGCTCCGGCGCCGACCAGGCCGACCAGCTCGGCAAGTTCGCCGTGCGCTACGTCCTCATCCACAAGGGCGCGCCCCGCGAGGTCACGCGCGTGCTGGACGCCACCCCGGGCCTGAGCAGGCTCAGCCAGCAGGACGGCGGCGCCCTGTGGCGGGTCGACCAGGAGGTCGCGCGCGCCACCATCACGTCCGGCACCGGCACCCCGCAGCCCGTCGCCGCAGGGCCTGTTGACATCCACACCACCGTCCCGGCCGGCTCCGACGGCCGCGTCCTGCGCCTCGCCGACACCGCCGCCGAGGGCTGGACGGCCACCCTGGACGGCAAGCCGCTCACCCGCACCACGGTCGACGGCTGGGCCCAGGGCTTCCAACTGCCCTCCTCCGGCGGCACGTTGGACGTCACCTACGACGACCCGATCACCCACACCGCGTGGCTGTGGGCCCAGGGCTTCCTCGCCCTGGTGCTGGTCGTGCTCGCGCTGCCCGGCCGGCGCCGCGTCGTCGACGACGACCTGCCGGACGAGCCGGCCGCCGTCCCCGCCCAGCCCGTGGCCGGCGAGGGCCGCCGCGCCCGCCGCCTGCGCGCCCAGGCGGAGGCCGAAGAGCCGGGCCCGAGCGAGGAGTTCCCGGTCCCGCCCGAGCAGGAGACCCCGGTCGCGGTCCCGCAGCAGCAGTCCTACGGCGAGTGGGACGCGGCGCAGTACACGAACGCGGAGTACGGCACCTACAACGAGCAGTACCAGGACGCCCAGCAGTACCCGGCGGGCGCGTACGACCAGACGTACCAGGCCGATCCCTACCAGGGCGGCCAGTACGACCCGTACGCCTACGGGGGCCAGCCCCAGGGCGGGTACGACCAGGGCTATGACCCGTCGTACCAACAGCAGGGCTACGACCCCGCGTACGACCCGGAGCAGCAGCAACAACAACAGCACCCGCACCCGAATGAGCGCCCCGACGGGAGCCAGCAGTGAACCGCACCACCCTGTCCCTGATCGCCGGCACGGCGGCGCTCGCCGCGGTCACCGGGTTCGCCTCGCTCAAGGCGCCGGACGGCTCAGGTCAGGACACCGCGAAGGCGGCCGCCGTGCTGCCCGTGGAGCGCACCAGCCTGCTGTGCCCGCAGCCCAGCACCTCCGACCTCGCCGACACCTCGTACACGTCCTTCACGCCCGTCACGAAGGGCACGGCGGCCACCGGCAAGGCCGAACTGGCCGCCGCCGACGAGCAGTCCGACGACGAGACGGCCGGCAAGGGCAAGAAGAGCGACAAGAAGAAGGCCGCCAAGCCGGTCCTCACCCCCAAGGACCCCGGAACCCCGGTCACCGGTGACACCTCGGGCGGCGAGACCCCCGCGCTGGTCGGCACCGCCGAGGGCAAGTTCGCGCCCGGCTGGGCCGTTCAGGAGACCACGGAGGTCGCCGCGGGCTCGGGGCGCGGCCTCCTGGGCGTCAACTGCACCGCGCCGGACACGGAGTTCTGGTTCACCGGCGCCAGCACGGACGCCGACCGCACGGACTACGTCCACCTCACCAACCCCGACGACTCCGCGGCCGTCGTCGACATCGAGCTCTTCGGCAAGGACGGCGCCCTGGACTCCACGGTGGGGGAGGGCATCACGATCGCGCCGCACTCCAGCGACCCGGTCCTGCTGTCCACGCTCACCGACGAGAAGCAGACCGACCTCACCGTGCACGTGAACGTGCGCAGCGGGCGCCTGGGCGCCGCCGTGCAGGCCCTGGACGAGAAGATCGGCGGCGACTGGCTGGCAGCGACCACGGACCCGGCCGGCAGCCTGGTGCTGCCCGGCATCCCGAAGGACGCCACGGCCGTACGCCTGATCGCCTTCACGCCCGGTGACGCGGACGCCGACCTCAAGGTGCGCCTCGCCTCCCCGTCCGGGCTGATCACGCCCGCCGGCAACGAGACGCTGCACGTGAAGGCGGGCATGACCACCGCCACCGACCTCGGCGACGTCACGCGCGGCGAGGCGGGCTCCCTGGTGCTCACGCCCACCGACCGGTCCGTGCCGGTCATCGCCGCCCTCCAGGTCGTCCGCGGCAAGGGCGCCAAGCGGGAGTCGGCGTACATCCCGGCCGCAGGACCGGTCGGCACGCGCGCGACGTCCGCCGACAACAGCGCCAAGGGCTCCACCCTGTCCCTCACCGCCCCGACCGCCACCGCCCAGGTCAAGGTCACCGCCTCGGCGGGCAGCGGCGGCGGCACGGCGGTCTCCAAGACGTTCACGATCAAGGCGGGCACCACCGAGAACGTCGAGGCCCCGGCCCCGACCGGCCTCAAGGGCACGTACGCGCTGACGGTCGAGACGCTGTCCGGCGGCCCGGTCTACGGCGCCCGCACGCTGGCGGCCACGGAGGACGGCGTACCGGGCTTCACGATCCAGACCCTCCCGAACGACCGGGGGACGGTGGCGGTACCGCAGGCGGACCAGGATCTGTCGGTGCTGCAGAAGTAGGGCGGCACGCGCGCGAGGGCGGTGCTCAGTCCTCGCCGTAGCGCGGGTCCACCGTCTCCGGGGTCAGCCCCAGGAGTTCGGCGACCTGCTCGACGACGATCTCGTGCACCAGCGCGGCGCGTTCGTCGCGCCCCTTGGTGCGGATCTCCACCGGGCGCCGGTAGACGACCACGCGGGCCGGGCGTCCCTCGCGAGAGGGAATCGTGCCCCCCAGGGGGACCGCTTCGTCGTTCCACGCCTGGCCGGGGCCGTCGAGGCGCGGCACCTCCAGGACGAGGAAATCGATGTCGGCGAGCTGCGGCCAGCGCCGCTCCAGGCGCTCCACCGAGTCCTGCACCAGATCCGCGAACGCTTCGGCGCGGCTCGCGGCGAGCGGCACCTGGGGCGGCGCGATCGGGCCGCGCATGCCCCGGCCGTGGCGATCACGACGGCGGGGGCCGGGGGCGGCGGCACGGGGCGGTACAGGGTTGTCCATCACCGGTGAAGCGTAGTCCCCGACGGGACCGCGTGCCCGACCCCACGCGCCGTCACGGACGCCGTCGGACCGCCTCGTGGGGCATGTCGCAGGATGACCATTCCGGCCAAGGTCGGGCTCGATTCCGTATCTCTCCGAGACCGCCGACGACGAGGCAAATGACTGTGTTTGTGCGGGTAGTTGATCGGTTCCGGAGGTGGGTGCTGCCCTGTGAACGGCGGTTCGTGCAGGTCAACGGCGTGTGGCGGGAGGGGTGTGTGGGGTGATTCACACCACGACACGGTGGAGTGACCTGAGGGAGTGTCGTCGCGGCCCGCTCAAGAGTGCGGTACCGTCCAACGTCGTGAGCCCTGTACGTCGCTGTTCGCGCACCGCTTGCGGCCGCCCCGCCGTCGCGACGCTGACGTACGTCTACGCCGACTCGACCGCGGTCCTCGGCCCGCTCGCCACCTACGCCGAACCCCACTGCTACGACCTGTGCGCCGAGCACTCCGAGCGCCTCACCGCGCCGCGTGGCTGGGAAGTCGTCCGGCTCCTCGACAGCTCCGCTCCGGCCCGCCCGAGCGGCGACGACCTGGAAGCGCTTGCCAACGCCGTGCGCGAGGCGGCCCGTCCGCAGGGGCGGGCGGCCGGGGCCGGCGGCGGGAGGCGCGGGGCGGACCCGATGGAGGTCGCGCGCCGCGGCCACCTGCGCGTGCTGCGGTCTCCGGACAGCTGACCCTTCCGGTCGGCCGATCGATCCTCTTTGCGTGACCCTCTTCGTGTGCGTTCCGTGCATGTTCCGCCCAGTGATGCACGCCCATTGACGCGCGCTTGTCGCGGACACGACCATTCCGTAAGCCGAAACGAGAAATCGCTTTCCGCATGACGGAATCGGGGAGGCGTCCGTGTACGTCCAGAAACTGGAACCCGTCGCAGACTCACTGGGCCTGTCAGCCCTCGTCGCCGCGCTGCCCCTGGTGACCGTCCTGATCCTGCTCGGCGGCGTCCGCCTGAAGGCGCACATCGCTGGCCTCATCGGCCTTCTGGCGGCCGTTCTGGTCGCCTGGCTCGCCTACCGCATGCCGCTGGGCCAGACGCTCTCCAGCGCCGCTCAGGGAGCCGTCTTCGGGCTCTTCCCCATCCTGTGGATCGTCGTCAACGCCCTGTGGGTGTACCGGATGACCGTCCGCACCCACCACTTCGACATCCTGCGCCGCTCCTTCGGACGGCTCTCCGACGACCCGCGCATCCAGGCGCTCGTCGTCGCCTTCTGCTTCGGCGCGCTCCTGGAGGCCCTCGCCGGCTTCGGGGCGCCGGTCGCGATCTGCTCGGTCATGCTCGTCGCCCTCGGCTTCGACCCGGTGCGCGCGGCCGTGGTGTCCCTGGTGGCCAACACCGCGCCGGTCGCCTTCGGCGCCATGGGCACACCGGTCGTGACGCTCGCGCAGGTGACGGGACTTCCACTGGACACGGTGGCCTCCGTCGTGGGCCGCCAAACTCCCCTGCTGGCCCTGGTGGTGCCGCTCGTGCTGGTCGGTCTGGTGGACGGGCGGCGCGGCCTGCGCGAGACCTGGATCCCCGCCCTGGCCTGCGGAGTCGCCTTCGCCATCGCCCAGTTCGCCGTCTCCAACTACGTCTCCGCGCAACTCGCCGACATCGCCGCCTCCTTGGCGGGCGCGGGCGCCCTGGTCGCCGTACCGCACGCGCGTGTGCCCGCCACCGAGTCCGTACGCGCGTCCGTGCTGACCGGCGCGCGCAGCGAGGAGTTGGACGAGGAGGACCCGCCCCGTGAAGTCCTGCGCGCGTACGCCCCGTACGCGCTGATCGTCGTGATCTTCTCGGTCGCGCAGATCCCGGCGGTCAAGGACTGGCTGGCCGGGGCGACCCGCATGTACGACTGGCCCTTCCTGAACGTCGTCGGCGCGGACGGGAAGCCGGTCGGCGCGAACGTCTTCACCTGGCCGATCGTGTCGACGGGCGGCACGCTCGTCCTGCTCGCCGGGGTGTGCACGGCCGTCGTACTCGGTGTGCACGCACGCGTGGCGGTCAAGGAATGGGCCGCCACGGTGCACGAGTTGAGGTTCGCGATCCTGACCGTGACGTCCGTGCTGGCGCTCGCCTACGTCATGAACCTCTCCGGCCAGGCCGCCACGATCGGCCACTTCGTGGCGGCGGCCGGGGCCGGACTGGCCTTCCTGTCACCGGTCCTGGGCTGGTTCGGCGTGGCCGTCTCCGGCTCGGACACCTCGGCCAACGCGCTGTTCGGAGGCCTGCAGGTGACCGCCGCCCGCGAATCGGGCCTGTCGCCCGAACTCCTGGCCGCCGCCAACAGTTCGGGCGGCGTCCTCGGGAAAATGATCTCCCCGCAGAACCTCACCATCGCGTGCGCGGCCGTGGGCCTGGCGGGCCGCGAGGGGGATCTGCTGCGCAAGGTGCTGCCGTGGAGCGTGGGCCTGCTGCTGGTGATGTGCTTGATCGTGGTGGGCCAGAGCTCGCCGGTCCTGGGCTGGATGCTGCCGTGAGCCGTTCCCGCCCCGCACCCACCCACCCCGCTCTGACCTGAGGTTACGTCTGGAAGTCGACTCAGCGTCCGCACAGCGCACTGTCAGTGAGGGCAGGTAGTTTGAGGCGACCGACAGGACTTTCAGATGGGGTGGACCGTGGCTGCTGATCTGTCACAGCTCGTGAAGGCGTACGACGTACGCGGAGTGGTCCCGGACCAGTGGGACGAACCACTGGCCGAACTCTTCGGGGCCGCCTTCGTCCGGGTGACCGGCGCCGACGCGATCGTGACCGGCCACGACATGCGCCCCTCCTCGCCCGGCCTGTCGCGGGCCTTCGCGCGCGGGGCGGCCGCACAGGGCGTCGACGTCACCGAGATCGGCCTGTGCTCCACGGACCAGCTGTACTACGCGTCGGGCGCGCTGAACCTGCCGGGCGCGATGTTCACGGCCTCGCACAACCCCGCGCAGTACAACGGCATCAAGATGTGCCGGGCGGGCGCGGCCCCGGTGGGCCAGGACACGGGACTGGTCGAGATCCGTGAACTCGCCGAGGAATGGCTGGAGTCGGGCGCTCCGGAGCCAACGGGCAAGCTGGGAACGATCACTCAGCGTGAGACGTTGTCGGACTACGCGGCCCACCTCCGCTCCCTCGTCGACCTGACCTCGATCCGCCCCCTCAAGGTCGTCGTCGACGCGGGCAACGGCATGGGGGGCCACACGGTCCCGACGGTCTTCGAAGGTCTACCCCTGACCCTCGTCCCGATGTACTTCGAGCTGGACGGCACCTTCCCCAACCACGAGGCGAACCCCCTGGACCCGGCGAACATCGTCGACCTCCAGCTGCGGGTCCGTGAGGAGCACGCCGACCTCGGCATCGCCTTCGACGGCGACGCGGACCGCTGCTTCGTCGTCGACGAGCGCGGCGAGCCGGTCTCCCCGTCGGCGATCACGGCCCTGGTCGCCGCGCGCGAACTCGCCCGCAACGGCGGCAAGGGCATCGTCATCCACAACCTGATCACGTCCTGGTCCGTCCCGGAGGTGGTCCGCGAGAACGGCGGCACCCCGGTCCGCACCCGCGTCGGCCACTCCTTCATCAAGGCCGAGATGGCCCGCGCCGGCGCGATCTTCGGCGGCGAACACTCGGCCCACTACTACTTCAAGGACTTCTGGAACGCCGACACGGGAATGCTGGCCGCCCTCCACGTCCTCGCAGCCCTGGGCGGCCAGGAAGGCACCCTCTCCGCCCTGGTCGCCCAATACGACCGCTACGTGGGCTCCGGCGAGATCAACTCCACGGTCGCCGACCAACAGGACCGCCTCGCCGCCATCAAGACGGCCTACGAGAACGCCGACGGCATCACCCTCGACACCCTCGACGGCCTCACCATCACCTCCACCGACTGGTGGTTCAACGTCCGCCCCTCCAACACGGAACCCCTCCTGCGCCTGAACGCGGAGGCCAGGGACGAGGCGACGATGACGAAGGTGCGGGACGAGGTATTGGCGCTGATCCGGGCCTGACACGGATTTGTCTTTGAGCGAGCCTGTCCGGCGTCCGAGGACGAGGCTCAGCCGTCGCGATACGACGCCAGCACACACCTCCTGGCGTCGACGCGCACGTCTCAACGCCGGTCCGCATCTTGGTCTTTCAGCCCGTCCGAGGCCGAGGCTGTGCCATACCGATCCCCACCCCCCCCGTAGGGGGCTGCGCCTCTTGAACGCCGGTCCGGTCTTTGTCCTTCAGCCCGTCCGGCGTTTGAGGACAAGGCCCGTTCAGGGCCGTCGGGGGTCCAGGGGGCGCAGCCCCTTGGCGGGGTCGAAGGGGCAGAGCCCCTGGTGATGGGACGGGTAGGGGCGGCGGGGGCGAGAAACACCCGGCCCCATTCCCACGGCGGTACCCTGACCAGGCACATCCCCACACCGCCCCGCACACGCAAAGCCAACGCACGTGCACCCGCCCGAAGGGACACCCCATGCCGCTCGAAGCCGGCCTCCTGGAGATCCTCGCCTGCCCCGCCTGCCACGCCCCCCTCAAGGAGCAGGACACCGAGCTGATCTGCACAGGTCAGGACTGCGGCCTGGCCTACCCCGTCCGCGACGGCATCCCCGTCCTCCTGGTCGACGAGGCCCGCCGCCCCGCGTAACGCCCAACGGCGCGGCCCGCGCAACGAACAGGTCTGTGCAACGCGGGCTCGCGCAACGAGAGCCCGCGCAACGAGAGCCCGCGTAGCGAGAACCTCACGTAACGACAGGCTCGCGAAACGACAGACCCGCGTGACGCAGACCCGCGCACCAGGACCAGCCAGACCCAGGACCAGGACCCGGCACGGCTATTCGGAGGCTGCCGCCCATGCTCGACGAGTCGCTGCTCGACACCCCCGAGGCCCTCTCGGAGGCAGACCACCGCGGCCTCCTGCGCGGCGCCGCCGAAGCCGGCGCCCGCGTCCGCACAGCGGCCCGGTACGCGGTGGAGGCCGGCATCCCCGACCTCAAACCCGACGGCCGCCCCCGCGCGGTGCTCATCGCAGGCCCCGGCGCGGCAGCCACGTGCGTCGCCGACCTCCTGGGCACCCTCGCCGGCGCCGGCAGCCCCGTCACCCGCCTCGCCCCCACCGGCGTCGCCCCGGCCGCCGGCGCCCTGCGCTGGGACCTCCCGGGCTGGGCCGGCTCGGTCGACCTGCTCCTGATCGCCACCCCCGACGGCACCGAACCCGGGCTCTCCCTGCTCGCCGACGCGGCCTACCGACGTGGCTGCTCGGTCGCCGCCGTGGCCCCCGCCCGCACCCCGCTCAGCGAGGCGGTGGACGGCGCCCACGGCCTGTTCGTGCCGATGGCGACGGCCCCGTACGAGCAGGACGGACCGCTCACCGCGTCCGCCCCCGGCGTCCTGTGGGCACTGCTCACGCCCCTCCTCGCCCTCCTCGACCGCACCGGGCTGCTCTCCGCGCCGCCGGAGGACCTGGAGAAGGTCGCCGACCGCCTCGACCACGTGGCCGAGCGCTGCGGACCGGCCGTCGCGACCTACAGCAACCCCGCCAAGACGCTCGCGGCCGAACTCGCCGAGTCGCTGCCCGTCGTATGGACCGAGGGCGTCTCGGCCGGGCCGGCGGGCCGCCGTTTCGCCGCCGCCCTCGCCGAACTGTCCGGCACGCCCGCGGTGGTCGCCGAACTCCCCGAGGCGCTCGTCGCGCACAACGCCCTGCTGGCCGGCCGTCTCGCCGCCAGCGCGGACCCCGACGACTTCTTCCGCGACCGCGTGGAGGAGGCGCCCGCGCTGCACGCACGCGTGGTGCTGCTCCGCGACCGTCCGATCGGCGGCCTCACCGCCGCCCCGGCCGCCCGTGACCTGGCCCTGGGCCACGACACGCCGATCAGCGAGCTGGAGCCGGAGGAAGGCGGCGAGTTGGAGACCCTCGCCGAACTGATCGCCATGACGGATTTCGCCGCCGTTTACCTGGCGCTCGCCTCGGGGGCCTGACCTGGACGCCTGCGCATCGACTGTCGTACCCGCGCACCGACACCCGTAGCCGCACGCGCGCGTAAGCGCACACGTACGCACCGAGAACCGGCAGAGAGAACCGCATGGACCGCCTCGACAACACCGTCCGCCCCTACGCCTGGGGTTCCACCACCGCCATCCCCGGCCTGCTCGGCGTCGAGCCGAGCGGCGAACCCCAGGCGGAGATGTGGATGGGCGCCCACCCGGGCGCACCCTCGCGCACCCAACGCGGCACGCTCGTCGAGGTGATCGACGCCGACCCGGAGCGCGAACTGGGCCCGGCGGCCGTGGCCAAGTTCGGCCCCCGCCTGCCCTTCCTCCTCAAGATCCTCGCCGCCGGTGCCCCCCTCTCCCTCCAGGTGCACCCCAACCTCCAGCAGGCGAAGGAGGGTTACGAGGACGAGGAGCGCCGGGGCATCCCGATCGACGCCCCGTACCGGAACTACAAGGACGCCAACCACAAGCCCGAACTGATCTGCGCGCTCACCGAGTTCGACGGCCTGTGCGGCTTCCGCGACCCGCTCCAGGCCGCCGACCTGCTCGACGGCCTCGGAGTCGACTCCCTCAAGGCGTACGTCGATCTGCTGCACGCCCACCCCGAGGAAGCCGCCCTGCGCGAAGTCCTCACGGCGATCCTCACCGCCGACCCCGAACAGATGCGCCACACGGTCGCCGAGGCCGCGGCCGCCTGCACGCGTCTGGGCGGCGCGTACACGGCCTACGCCGACATCGCCCACCACTACCCGGGCGACCCGGGCGTCATCGCGGCGATGCTCCTCAACCACGTCCGCCTCCAGCCCGGCGAGGCCCTCTTCCTCGGCGCCGGCATCCCGCACGCGTACCTCAACGGCCTGGGCGTCGAGATCATGGCCAACTCCGACAACGTCCTGCGCTGCGGCCTCACCCCCAAGCACGTCGACGTGCCCGAACTCCTGCGCATCGTCCGCTTCGAGGCCGGCGACGCGGGCGTACTGCGCCCCGAGGCATCCCCGGACGGCGAAGAGGTCTACGAGACACCGATCGACGAGTTCCGCCTGTCGAGGTACGTCCTGCCCGAGGGCGGCACAGCGCCCGACCTCACCCGCGAGGCCCCGCAGATCCTGCTCTGCACGGCGGGCTCGGTACGGGCGGGCGCGCACGAGCTGACCCCCGGTCAGTCCGTCTTCGTACCGGCGGCCGAGAAGGTCGAGGTGTCCGGAGCGGGCACGATCTTCCAGGCCACTGTGATCGTATGACCGGGGCTGTGGATACCTGACGCGCCGTTCGCGGACGGGGCTGCAAGAATGGCCCACCGGCAAAGGACGGGCAAAGCGACGGCAGCGGCGACTGCGGAGCCCGGCCGACGTAGACGCACGAAGGCGAAGGGACAACGCGGACACATGAGCGCGTCAGGCGGCACCAGGGCGATCGTGGCAGCACTCGGAGCCAACCTCGCGATCGCGGCATCGAAGTTCGTCGCGTTCGCGTTCAGCGGCTCCTCGTCGATGCTCGCCGAGGGCGTCCACTCGCTCGCGGACTCCGGCAACCAGGCCCTGCTCCTGATCGGCGGCAAGAAGGCCCAGCGCGAAGCCACCCCGCAACACCCCTTCGGTTACGGCCGCGAGCGGTACATCTACGCCTTCCTCGTGTCGATCGTCCTCTTCTCGGTCGGCGGCATGTTCGCCGTCTACGAGGGCTACGAGAAGATCAAGCACCCGCACGAGATCGAGCACTGGTACTGGCCGGTGGGCGTCCTGGTGTTCGCGATCATCGCCGAGGGCTTCTCCTTCCGCACGGCCATCAAGGAGTCCAACGAACTGCGGGGTACGCACTCCTGGTCGGAGTTCATCCGCCGCGCCAAGGCACCTGAGCTGCCGGTCGTCCTCCTGGAGGACTTCGGCGCGCTGATCGGTCTGGTCCTCGCCTTGGGCGGCGTCGGCCTCGCACTGCTCACCGACGACGGCGTCTGGGACGGCATCGGCACGCTCTGCATCGGCATCCTGCTCATCCTGATCGCGCTGGTCCTCGCCGCCGAGACCAAGTCGCTGTTGCTGGGCGAGGCCGCGAGCAGCGAGGACCTCAAGAAGATCGAGGCCGCGATCGTCGACGGCGACACGGTCACCGGCATCATCCACATGCGCACGCTCCACCTCGGCCCCGAGGAGCTCCTGGTCGCCGCCAAGATCGCCGTGGACCACGACGACACGGCCACCCAGGTCGCCACCGCCATCAACGCCGCCGAGGCCCGCATCCGCGAGGCCGTCCCGATCGCCCGCGTCATCTACCTCGAACCGGACATCTACAGCGAGACCGAAGCCGCCAAGGGCCCGGACCTAGAGGCGACCCCCGGCGGACCGGCCCAGCACCCGACGGCCGGCCACTGAGGGACACGGGCCCAGCGGCACGGGGGGAGAGGGCTACGAGCCCTCATCCCTGAACAGGCCGCACGGGCCACGGCCCCGGCGGAACCGGCGGCGCCTTCCGCCGCCGTACCGCCAAGGCACCGGTCCCGAGCCCGATGTCGGTGAGGAACAACACCCCGCCGAGGATCAGCGCGGCACCCAGCAGCGGGCTGGCACCGTACGGTCGTCCGTCACCCGTCCCTGCGGCACCTTCACGTGGTACTGCCGATGTACACCGTCGGCGTCGCCCCCACTGACATAGGGCTCCTCGACCGGCTTCTCGCTCACGGTGACCCGCTCCTCGGGCCCCACCTGCGTACAGCAGGCAACCCGGTCGTCGCCTCCGATCGCCCGCTGCATCAGCACCCCGCCGTCTGCCCCCAGGTCCCGTCCTCCCCACACGACCCCTGAGCGGCGGGGAGGATAACGGGCGACGGTGAACGCCCTGTGCGGCCCCCGGACGGAGTGCTCCGCTGCCTCCACCACGCATCGTGATCGGCGCGATCTGTTCGGAGGTGGACTGGGGACGGCCGGGTCGGCCGGTGTAGCTTGGAACAGAGCCAGACGTCGCTGCTGATGGCGGTCGGGCGGTCCCGCCGCGGACCGACCGAGGGAGAGAGGGCCTCCGACGGACTGCGCTGCGCGTACGCGGGCATGCCTGTGTCCTCCTTCGGGGCACCACTGTGTCCGCCGCCGCGCAGATCAGCCGTATCCACCTCGCCCCAACCCCGAGGAGCAGCTCCCAATGACCACTGTCGACAACCGACAGGACTTCAAGGTCGCCGATCTCTCCCTGGCCGAGTTCGGCCGCAAGGAGATCACCCTCGCCGAGCACGAGATGCCCGGCCTGATGTCGATCCGCCGCGAGTTCGCCGCCAGCCAGCCGCTGGCCGGCGCCCGCATCATGGGCTCGCTGCACATGACCGTGCAGACCGCCGTCCTGATCGAGACCCTGGTCGCCCTCGGCGCCGAGGTCCGCTGGGTGTCCTGCAACATCTTCTCCACCCAGGACCACGCGGCCGCCGCCATCGCCGTCGGCCCGAACGGCACGCCCGAGAACCCCCAGGGCATCCCGGTCTTCGCCTGGAAGGGCGAGACCCTGGAGGAGTACTGGTGGTGCACGGAGCAGGCGCTGACCTGGCCGAACACCCCCACCGGCGGCCCGAACATGATCCTGGACGACGGCGGCGACGCCACCATGCTCGTCCACAAGGGCGTCGAGTACGAGAAGGCCGGCAAGGTCCCCTCCCTCGACACCGCCGAGTCCGACGAGCACCGCGTCGTCCTCCAGGTCCTGACCCGCACCATCACCGACGGCTCGCAGAAGTGGACCCAGCTCGCCTCGGAGATCCGCGGCGTGACCGAGGAGACCACGACCGGCGTGCACCGTCTCTACGAGATGCACCGCGACGGCACCCTCCTGTTCCCGGCGATCAACGTGAACGACGCCGTCACCAAGTCGAAGTTCGACAACAAGTACGGCTGCCGCCACTCCCTGATCGACGGCATCAACCGCGCTACCGACGTCCTCATCGGCGGCAAGACCGCGGTCGTCCTCGGCTACGGCGACGTGGGCAAGGGCTGCGCGGAGTCCCTGCGCGGACAGGGCGCCCGCGTGATCGTCACCGAGATCGACCCGATCTGCGCGCTGCAGGCGGCGATGGACGGCTACCAGGTCACGACGCTGGACGAGATCGTCGACAAGGCCGACATCTTCGTCACCACGACCGGCAACAAGGACATCATCATGGCCGCGGACATGGCCAAGATGAAGCACCAGGCGATCGTCGGCAACATCGGCCACTTCGACAACGAGATCGACATGGCCGGCCTCGCGAAGATCCCGGGCATCGTCAAGGACGAGGTCAAGCCGCAGGTCCACACCTGGAAGTTCCCCGACGGCAAGGTGCTCATCGTGCTGTCGGAGGGCCGCCTGCTGAACCTGGGCAACGCCACCGGTCACCCCTCGTTCGTGATGTCCAACTCCTTCGCGGACCAGACCCTGGCCCAGATCGAGCTGTTCACCAAGCCCGAGGAGTACCCGACCGACGTCTACGTGCTGCCCAAGCACCTCGACGAGAAGGTCGCCCGCCTCCACCTGGACGCGCTCGGCGTGAAGCTGACCACGCTCCGCCCCGAGCAGGCCTCGTACATCGGCGTCGAGGTCGAGGGCCCGTACAAGTCGGACCACTACCGCTACTGACGCCGCCGGACGACTCGGCGCACACCCTGGTGAGATGAGCGCGTCGGTGCGCTGACACGCTCACCACCAGCAGTTCCTCCGAGGCAGGCCCCCGCACCCCCGTGCCGGGGGCCTGCCCCTTTGGCCCTGCGGCCCCGTCGCCGGACCGGCCCGTCAAGATCCAGGACCCACATGCCCCGCGGCCGTTATTCGCTCCACGATCCGCACGATCACACCCCCCTCGCAGAAGAACACTTCCACTGCGCCCCAGGCCCCTCGGGCTGGCGCTACGTCTCCCAGGTGACCACCCCCTCGGGCGACCACAGCGGCTCCGTCGACCTCACCCTTGACGAACTCGGCCGCCCCATCCGTCTCGAACTCCATGCCGCGGGCTGGCAGGTGCGCGGTGCCGCCCTCGACGGGGTCACCTGGGTCCGCACGGACCCCACCGGAGCCGAGGCCGCCGAAGGCAACGTCCCCGCTCACGCCTTCACCGGCACATCTCCCGCGTTCCTCATCGCCACCGCCCGCCTTCTGCGCCTCACCCCTTCCGCCTCGGCGACCCGCGTACGCCTCGTCACCTTCACCGACCCCGTCCTCGCCCCGCGCACCGTGGACCAGTCCTGGGCCTTGCTGAAAAGCGAAGCACACGCCACTGACAACGGCCCCCTGCCCGTGGACGAATACCAGGTCACAGCCCTGGACACGGGCGAGCAGCACGCCGTGCACATCGCCGGCGACGTGGTACTCGCGGCGCCCGGCATCGAGCTGGAGGACCTCGAGTCACCACCGTCCGCGTTCGCGTGAGGCGGGGAGCGAGGTAGCGCGGAGAGGGGCTATGCCGGCGGTGCGAATCCAGTGCTTCCGGCAGAGTCGGTGGGCTCGGCGGTTTCGTTGATCCGGGTAGCTGGGGTGCTCGGGTAGACGGGGAAGGCAGGAGGCGCGACTCCGACGGGCCCAGCCGCTGGCGGTCCGGCCACAGCAGGCCCAGCCACGGCAGGTCCGACCAGCGCCGAACCGTTCGCGAAGGCCCGTCGTACCTCCCGGGCCTGCCGCTCCTGAACGACCGCCGCCAGATACGCCGCCGGCGGAACACCCTGCGGAGCCGGAGTCCCCGTACGAGCCGCGAGGTCGGAGGCGAGCCGCTCCGCCATGGTCCAGCCGACCTGCGGGTCGAGTTGCTGCATACGCGTCAGGTACTGGCGGATGGCGAGCCACAGTCCGTCGGGCACCGCCGACAGATCGAGCTCCGCGAACCGACCCGCCAGCCAAGGCGGCGGCGGAGGCAGGAAGCCGGAACGAACGATCGGCACCCTTTCCCGTACGACGAGCGTCCCGGCGAAGACATCGCCGAGCCGCCGACCGCGAGCGGACACCAGGGACGCGATGACGGCGACGACCCCGAACGTCATCAGGATCTCGACCACCCCGATCCCACCGCGGACCAGCGCATGCCGGAACCGGATCGGCCCGCCGTCGTCCCGCACCACACGCAGTCCGCAGGCCATCTTCCCGAGGGACCGCCCATGGCTGAGCGTCTCGACCGCGATCGGCGCACCCACCAGGACCAGCACGAAGCTCGCGATCGTCACCGCGATCTGTGCCGCGTCGTCCAGGGAGGCGGTCGCGGCGATGAGAGCAATGGTCAGAACGGAGTAGACGAAGACGGCCACGACCAGATCGAGCAACACCGCGAGCGCCCTGCTGGGCAGCCTCGCAGGGCGCAGCTCCAACGCCACAGCCTCGCCCGTCACCAGCTCACTCACGCCCGTCGTCCTTCCCCTGGCCTGCCCCGTGAACGGCCAGTCTGCCAAGCTGAAGGCACATCGCGCCGCAGTACGACAAGCTGACATCAACGACGGGCCGCCGACGACCAGCCGAGGAGCAGGCACACCGATGGACCTCGACGTCTTCGTCACCGCCCACCGAGCCGAGTGGGACCGCCTCGAAGCGCTCCTCGGACGTCAGCGCCGCCTCACCGGCGCCGAGGCCGACGAACTCGTCACCCTCTATCAGCGCACGGCCACCCACCTCTCCCTGATCCAGTCCAGCGTCCCCGACCCCCAACTGACCGGCCGCCTCAGCCAACTGGTGGCACGCGCGCGTAGTGCCGTGACAGGCACCCGACGAGCCTCTTGGCGAGACGTCACGCGCTTCCTTACGTACGGTTTCCCCGCGGCGGTGTACAGATCGCGGTACTGGTGGGTCCCTACGGCACTGCTGTCCACGCTTGTGGGCGCGCTTCTGGGTTGGTGGATAGCCACACACCCCGAGGTGCAGGCCAGCATCGCGGCCCCCAACGAACTGCGCGAGCTCACCCGCCCTGGGGGCGAGTACGAGACGTACTACTCCAGCCACCCCGCGGCCTCCTTCGCGGCTCAGGTCTGGACGAACAATGCTTGGGCCGCCGCCCAGTGCCTGATCCTGGGCGTCTTCCTCGGCCTGCCCGTCCTCTGGATCCTCTTCCAGAACATGCTCAACCTGGGTGTCGGTTTCGGCCTCATGTCCTCGGCCGGCCGACTCGACACCTTCCTCGGCCTCGTCCTCCCGCACGGCCTGCTGGAGCTGACGGCCGTCTTCGTGGCCGCGGGCACCGGGCTCCGCCTCGGCTGGACCGTGATCGACCCCGGACCACGCTCTCGACGCACGGCTCTCGCCGAAGAGGGTCGCGCCGCCGTGGGCATGGCGATCGGCCTCGCGCTGGTCCTCTTCGTCTCCGGCGCCATCGAAGGCTTCGTCACCCCGTCCGGCCTGCCCACCTGGGCCCGGATCGCCATCGGAGTGGGCGCCGAGCTCGCCTTCCTCGCCTACGTGTTCATCCTGGGCGGCCGAGCGGCCCGCACCGGCGAAACAGGCGACGTGGAGGCGGCGGAACGCAGCGCCACGGTCCCCACGGCTGCCTGATGTGCAGACACGTCTGTTGAGCTGTTAGTCTCTCCTTCGCCCCACAGGAGCCGTTGACACGGAACCGGTGGGGAGGTAGATTCGAACAGTTGCCTAGAACTGGATCTGATCCGGTCGGCAGTAGTGAGTGTCTGTCTACTTCTTCAGAACGGCGATAGAACGTCGATTGCGAAGAAGTTCTCCCGATAAATCGGAAACGAATGGCCGGTCAGTCCGGTTCGAAACTTCTGATAAAGTCGGAGTCGCCGGAAAGGGAAACGCGGAAGCGGGAACCTGGAAAGCACCGAGGAAATCGGATCGGAAAACGATCTGATAGAGTCGGAAACGCAAGACCGAAGGGAAGCGCCCGGAGGAAAGCCCGAGAGGGTGAGTACAAAGGAAGCGGCCGTTCCTTGAGAACTCAACAGC
>NZ_JARXVH010000018.1 GCF_029892565.1 Streptomyces pseudovenezuelae
GCGGCGGCGCCCGCCCGCGCGGGCCCGCCCCTCCCCCGGGGGGGGCGGCGGCCCCCCCCCCCCGGCCCCCCCCCCCCCGTCTCCGTTCTGCTTCCGCTGCCGCGCGTACTCGCTACGCGGTGACCTCCGACCGGTCCCCGCCCCACAGCGTGTGGAACGAGCCATCCCGGTCCGTGCGCCGGTAGGTGTGCGCGCCGAAGAAGTCCCGCTGGCCCTGCGTGAGCGCGGCGGGCAGGCGCTCCGCGCGCAGGCCGTCGTAGTAGGCGAGGGCCGCGCCGAAGCCCGGGGTCGCCACGCCCTGGCGGGTCGCGGCGATCAGCACCTCGCGCCAGTCGTCCTGGGCCGCCGCGATCTCGCGCGCGAAGGTCTCGTCGGAGAGCAGGCTCGGCAGGTCGGGCCGGGTGTCGTAGGCCTCGCGGATGCGGTCCAGGAAGGCCGCGCGGATGATGCAGCCGCCGCGCCAGATCGAGGAGACCGCGCCGAGGTCGATGTTCCAGTCGTACTCGTCGCTGCCCGCGGCGATCTCGTGGAAGCCCTGCGTGTACGACACGATCTTCGACGCGTACAGCGCCTGCTCGACCTGGTCGGCGAAGGCCGCCGCCTCAGCCTCGCCCAGCGGGGACGCCGTCGGACCGGCCAGCCCGCGCGAGGCCTCGCGCAGCGCCGCGTGCCCGGAGAGCGAGCGGGCGAAGACCGCCTCCGCGATGCCGGAGACCGGGACGCCGAGGTCGAGGGCGATCTGGACCGTCCAGCGCCCTGTGCCCTTCTGCTCGGCCTGGTCGACGACCACGTCCACGAACGGCTTGCCCGTCGCCGCGTCCACGTGGGACAGCACCTCGGCGGTGATCTCGATCAGGTACGAGTCGAGCCGGCCCGTGTTCCAGGTGCGGAAGATCTCGGCGATCTGCGCGGGGGAGTACCCGGCGACATCGCGCAGCAGCTGGTACGCCTCGCCGATCAACTGCATGTCGGCATACTCGATGCCGTTGTGGACCATCTTCACGAAGTGCCCGGCGCCGTCGGGGCCCACGTGCGTGACACAGGGTGCGTCGTCCGCGGCCTTCGCGGAGATCTTCTCCAGCATCGGGCCGAGCGAGTCGTAGGACTCCTTGGGGCCGCCCGGCATGATGCTCGGTCCGTGCAGCGCGCCCTCCTCGCCGCCGGAGACGCCCATGCCGACGAAGTGGATGCCCTGCTCGCGCAGGTCGCGCTCGCGGCGCCGGGTGTCCGCGAAGTGCGCGTTGCCGCCGTCGATGATCATGTCGCCGGGCTCCAGGAGCGGGGCGAACTCCTGGATCACCGCGTCCGTCGGATCGCCGGCCTTCACCATGATGACCAGCCGCCGCGGCCGCTCCAGCGCCGCGACGAACTCCTTGGCGGTGTCGGCCGCGATGAAGTCGCCCTCGTTCCCGAACTCCTCGACCAGGGCGTGCGTGCGCGCCGCCGTCCGGTTGTGCAGCGCGACCGTATAGCCGTTGCGGGCGAAGTTACGGGCGAGATTGCGGCCCATGACCGCGAGACCCGTGACGCCGATCTGGGCTGAAGTGCTCATTCGGTTGGCTCCTAGAGGATCCGATATCGGTGGTGCCGGTCGTGCCCGTCAGTATCGCCCCACCGACCATCCTGACGTGCCGGTACGTGGGGCGCACGTCCGGAGTGCGTGACATGCCGTACGCAGATACGTACAGCCAACCCCACCCGCCTCAGCCGAAACACAACGGGGGATGGTTCCTGGTCACTTGAGGGACAGGGAGGCTGATTTGCTGTCTTGTCATGGCCTGTTCGGGGCGCTTAGTTTTGGCCTTCCTGCCTGACGCCTGTCGATGGGGGCTTGGGACATGGCCGTACGCGGCCGGCACCGCCGGTATCAGCCCAACAGGATCAACCGCGCCTCGCTCACCGTGACGGCGGGAAGCGCCGGAATGGCGCTGCCGCTCATCGGCGCGGGCACGGCCCACGCCGCCGACGTGTCCACCTGGAACAAAGTGGCCGCCTGCGAGTCGAGCGGCGACTGGAGTATCAACACCGGCAACGGCTTCTATGGCGGGTTGCAGTTCACCCGGTCGACCTGGGAGGCGTACGGCGGCGCGAAGTACGCCCCGCGCGCCGACCTGGCCACCAAGGACCAGCAGATCGCCGTCGCCGAGAAGGTCCTGGACGGACAGGGACCCGGCGCCTGGCCGGTGTGCTCGGTGCGGGCCGGACTGACCCGCGGCGGCGACACCCCGGACATCCACCCGGCGGGCGGCTCCGGTGGGCAGGCCGCCGAGAAGACCACCAAGAAGAGCACGAAGAAGACTCCCAAGACCTCCGTGCAGGACGTGCAGCCGCAGACCACGCCCCAGTCCAGGGCGGGCACGGCGGAGATGTACACGGTGGTCCGCGGCGACTCCCTCTCCGAGATCGCCGAGACCGAGCACGTCTCGGGCGGCTGGCAGCGGCTGTACGCCGCGAACCGGAAGACCGTCGGCTCCGACCCCGACCTGATCATGCCGGGCCAGCGGCTCGACCTGCGGGCCAAGGCGACGCCGACGACCCACACGACGCCGAAGACGCACCCGTCGGCGAGCACGGCCACGGAGACGAAGAAGAAGCCGTCCACCGAGACCGAGGAGAAGGCCACCACCCGGCACTCCCTCGTCGCCCCGGTGAACGCGGCCACCGGCACCCAGTACCACGCGACCGGCTCCTCCTGGTCGAAGGGCTACCACACCGGCGTCGACTTCCCCGTCGCCACCGGCACCTCCGTGAAGGCGGTCGGGGCGGGCAAGGTCGTCACCGCCGGCTGGGGCGGCTCCTTCGGCTACCAGGTGGTGCTCCGGCACGCCGACGGCCGCTACACCCAGTACGCCCATCTGTCGGCCATCTCCGTACGGGCCGGGCAGTCGGTCGGTGAGGGGCAGCGGCTCGGTCGCTCGGGGTCCACCGGAAACACCACGGGCCCGCATCTGCACTTCGAAGTGCGGACGGGGCCCGGTTTCGGTACGGACATCGACCCTCTCGCCTATCTCAGGGCCGGTGGCGTCAAGATTTGACGCGTACCCGGTGCCGGTCCACGAGTGGCAACGGCAGGTAGGTGCCGCCGAAGAAGGGACCGGCGAAGCCGTAAGGCGTCGCTTCGACGTCCTCGTCCGCGGCTTCCGCCCCGGCCGTGTTCCCCGGGGACGCGTCGGCGTCCGCGTCGTAGGACTTGTCGGGGGCCGCGGCTGCTCCCTGCGCCTGCGCGGGTACGAGAACCTCCTTGCGGAGTTCCTCGCGCTCACGTACGTCCTCGCGGCGCGCGGCCACCGGCTGCTCGGGCAGCGCGACCAGGCGCTCCTCGGCCGGTGCGGCAGCGGGCTCGGGCAGAGCCGGGGCCGCCTCCGCGGTGGTGCGGGAGAGGCGCTCGGTCGTCAGCAGGATCAGACCGCCGGCCGCCACCACACCGCAGCTCAGCGCGAGCGCCGTGCCGGTGGTGCCGTAGCGGAAGGTCTCGCCGAACATCGTGATGCCCACCGCGGCCGCTATCACCGGGTTGACCACGGTCAGCGTGGCCAGCGGGGCCGCGAGGCCGGCGCCGCGGTAGGAGGCCTGGGAGAGCAGCATGCCGGCCGTGGCGAAGACGCCGATCACGGCCAGGGAGGGCAGGTCGGCCATGGTCACGCCGCCGGTCCAGTCGACCGCCACCGTCTTGGTGAACACCGAGGACATGCCGAACGCTATGCCGGAGCCGGTCGCGAGCAGCATGCTGCGCACCGCCGGGTGCCGGTGGGCGGCGCGGCCCGCGATCATCAGGGCCACGACCACACCGCCGGTGACCACGGCCACGCCCACGCGCTGGGCGGTGTCGAGGGACTGCGAGTCGGACGCGCCGACCAGGGAGAGCAGACCGGCCAGGCCGACGGTCGCCATGATCGCGCCGCGCCAGGCGGTCGCACCGGCCTTGCGGCCCACGAAGAGCGCCGCCATCGGCAGCGCGAAGACGATGGTGAGGGCGCCGAGCGGCTGCACCAGGCTGAGCGGGCCGTAGGCCAGCGCCGCCACGTGCAGGATGCCGCCCAGGCCGTTCAGCGCGACCGCCGCCCACCAGGTCGGCCGGCGCAGCGGTGCGTACTGCCCGTCCGGGGAGGACACCGCGACGTGCTCCTGCACGATCGCCCCGCCGGCGTAGGCCACGGCGGAGACGAGCGACAGCAGCACGGACAACGCGAGGGCATTCATGTGCTGCTCCTCTGCGTGAGGCGGGGGCGCTGGGCCCGGCGCGGCGAACGGTCGTCCTTCATACCGAACACGATGCCCTCTCGAACTGTTCCCGTCGTCGTCCCTGAGCAGGCATTGGGTCCTACTGCCGATGGAGTACGAATCGGGCGTTGTCCTCCCCAGGGTGGGTGACACGGGGTGGACTCCTCGGGGCCGTACCCCTTAGAAGCCTTGGTACTACTGGCCTTCGTGGACCTCGCCCCCGAGACGACGGCCCGCACCCCAGGCGACGACCACTTCGTACTACGTATGGTCGGACCGCCCCACCGCGGACCCCTCCGACCTTCGCAAAGACCTACGAAATTCCTAAAACGTAGGTTTAGGGAAATTGCGTAACTTTTCGTGTTCGAACGGACACGTGCTTCCCGTGGCCCCCGAGTTGTTGTTTCCTACGACCTCTGCGCTCTTCCGTGCGCGGCACATCTGGGTGACCATGTGGGAACCGGCTGCGGAGACCAGGGGGTTGTGGGTGCGAGTGGGACTGCTGACCCGGGAGTACCCGCCGGATGTGTACGGCGGCGCGGGTGTCCATGTCGAGTTCCTCGCCCGGGAGTTGAGCTCCCTGGTCGACCTGGAGGTGCACTGCTGGGGCGAGGGCCGCGGCGTGGGCGTCGTACGCCACCGCTCCTGGGCCGCCCTGGACACCGCCAACGACGCGCTGCGCACCTTCTCCGTGGACCTCGCCATGGCCGCGGGACTCGAAGGCCGCGAGCTCGCGCACTCCCACACCTGGTACGCCAACCTCGCCGGCCACTTCGGCAAGCTGCTGTACGGCATACCGCACGTGATGACCGCGCACTCCCTGGAGCCGCTGCGCCCCTGGAAGGCCGAGCAGCTCGGCGGCGGGTACGCCCTGTCCAGCTGGGCCGAGCGCACCGCGATCGAGACGGCCGACGCCGTGATCGCCGTGTCCGGGGCCATGCGCGAGGACATCCTCACCTGCTACCCGGCGCTGGACCCGGCCAAGGTCCACATCGTGCACAACGGCATCGACACCACCCTCTACCGGCCCGACCACGGCACCGACGTCCTGGACCGCATCGGTCTGGACCGGGACCGCCCGTTCATCCTGTTCGTCGGCCGCATCACCCGCCAGAAGGGCGTTCCCCATCTGCTGCGGGCCGTGCGGGACATCGACCCGGCCGCGCAGGTCGTGCTGTGCGCGGGCGCGCCCGACACCCCCGAGATCGACCGCGAGTTCCGCGACCTCTACCAGGAGCTGAGCAGCGTCCGCGAGGGCGTGCACTGGATCCCGCAGATGCTGCCGCGCCCCGAGGTGATCCAACTCCTCACGCACGCCGCCGTGTTCGTCTGCCCCTCGGTGTACGAACCGCTCGGGATCGTCAACCTGGAGGCGATGGCCTGCGGCACGCCCGTGGTGGCCTCCCGGGTCGGCGGCATCCCCGAGGTCGTGGACGACGGCAAGACCGGGCTGCTGGTCACCGTGGACGAGGACTTCGAGCCGAACCTCGCGCGGGCACTGGACGCGGTCATCGGCGACCCGGAGGCGGCCCGGCGGATGGGCGAGGCCGGTCGGGAGCGCGCGGTGGGCGAGTTCGGCTGGGACACGGTCGCCCGCCGTACGGTCCGGCTTTACGAGGAGATCCTCAAACAGGGGTAGTAGTACGGAGCAGGCTTCGAACAGGCTTACTCCGCCCAGCTCAAGGGCAGGCATGGGTCAACCACGGTGAGGGGAGCGGCCATGCGTCGGGGTGGTCCTTCGGTGCTCGGAATCGTGCTGGCGGGCGGAGAGGGCAAACGCCTGATGCCCCTGACCGCGGACCGCGCTAAACCCGCGGTCACCTTCGGCGGCACCTACCGCCTAGTCGACTTCGTCCTCTCCAACCTCGTCAACGCGGACATCCTGCGCATCTGCGTCCTGACGCAGTACAAGTCGCACTCGCTGGACCGGCACATCACCCAGACCTGGCGGATGTCCAGCCTGCTCGGCAACTACGTCACCCCGGTCCCGGCCCAGCAGCGCCTCGGCCCGCGCTGGTACCTGGGCAGCGCCGACGCGATCCTGCAGTCGCTGAACCTGATCTACGACGAACGGCCCGAGTACGTCGCCGTGTTCGGCGCCGATCACGTGTACCGCATGGACCCGCGCCAGATGCTCGCCCAGCACATCGAGAGCGGCGCGGGCGTGACGGTAGCCGGGATCCGCGTGCCGCGCACCGAGTCCTCGTCCTTCGGCGTCATCAGCCCCGGCTCGGACGGCCTGACCGTGGAGCGCTTCCTGGAGAAGCCCGCGGACCCACCCGGTCTGGCGGACGACCCCGAGTGCGTCTTCGCCTCGATGGGCAACTACGTCTTCACCACCAAGGTGCTGATCGAGGCGCTGCAGCGGGACGCCGAGGACGGCCACTCCGTGCACGACATGGGCGGCTCGATCCTGCCCCAGCTCACCGACCGCGGCGAGGCCCAGCTCTACGACTTCAGCGCCAACCACGTGCCCGGCGAGACCACCCGCGACCAGGGGTACTGGCGGGACGTGGGCACCATGGACGCGTACTACGAATCCCACATGGACCTCATCGCCGAGCGCCCGGCCTTCAACCTCTACAACCGCAGCTGGCCCATCTACACGCACTCCTACCAGCTCTCGCCGGCCCGCTTCAACGCCGGAGGCATCGCGGGCGAGTCCATCATCAGCGCGGGCTGCCTGATCCGCGGCCAGGTCACACGGTCGGTCCTGTCACCCGGCGTCGTGGTCGACCCGGGCGCGGTGGTCCAGGGCTCGATCCTGCACGACAACGTCCACATCGGCCGGGGCGCGGTCGTGCGCGGAGCGGTGCTCGACAAGAACGTAGAGGTGCCGCCGGGCGCGACGATCGGCGTCAACCCCGAGCGGGACGCGGAGCTCTACACCGTCTCCAAGGGCGGAGTTATCGCCTTGGGCAAGGGGCAGCAGGTGTCGTAGCCTCCTGCCTACGGGGGAGGGGGACGATGACGCAGGGGAACGCGCGACGGCCGCAGGGGGACGTACAGCGGCCGTCGCGAGGAGAGTTGACCGGGCCCGAGGGCCGCATCGGGGCCGAGGGACAACAGGTGTTCGTCGGGCGGCACGCGGAGCGCGCCGCCTTCGCGGACAACCTCGCGCGTGATCCCGGTCGCGACGGCTTCCACCGGCTCTTCCACGTGCACGGCGTCGGCGGGGTGGGAAAGTCGACGCTGGTACGCCGCTGGGAGGCGACGGCACGCGCGCACGGAGCGCTGACCGCGGTGGTCGACGGGGCCGATGTACGCGGTGTCGTGGAGACGATGAAGGCCGTCGAGGCCGAACTCGGCCTCCAGGCGGGCGGTTTGAAGGACGCCGACGCGAGCTTGGCGCGGCACGAGAACCAGCGCGGGGCCGACGGGCCTGCGGTTGCCGCCGACGGGGAGAGTCCGTCTCCTGACAGTGAGGCCGCGCCCCAGGCACTGAAGGACGGTTCGGCACCGATTCCGGGTGACGCAGTGGTAGCCGGCGCAGTGAGCCCTGGCGTGATCGGCCAGGTCAACGGCTGGACGGGTGCCACGGCACGTGACCAACGGCTGCGCGCGCGTGGGAGCGACGAGGGCAGCCCCGACGCGGTCGCCCGGCTCAGCTCCACCTTCGTGAAGGAGCTGGTCCGGCTTGCCGGGCGGCAGCCGTTCCTGGTGCTGTTCTTCGACACCTGGGAGCAGTCCGGCCCGTTCCTGGACGGGTGGGCGCGCGACCTCCTGCTGGACGGGTTCGGCCCGCTGCCGGCCAACATCGTCGTTGTACTGGCCGGCCGTGACCCGCTGGACGAGAGCGGATGGGCGCCCCTCCGCGCCCATGCGGCCGAGGTACCGCTGGAGGTCTTCACAGAGCGCGAGGCCAGAGACCTGCTCGCGGCACGTGGAGCGACCGACGAGGCGGCGGTCACGTCCATCCTGGACACCGCCCTGGGCCTGCCCCTCCTCCTGGACGTCCTCGCGGGCACCCGCCCCTCGCACGTCGCCGCGCACGAATCGGCCGGGGCGCCCGTCGACATCGCCGTCGACCGCTTCCTCCACTGGATCGACGACATCGGGCAGCGAGACGCCGTCCTGGGTTGCTCGCTGCCGCTCCGGTTCGACGAGGAGATCTTCCGTGCGGCCGTCCCGGCGGCCGAGGCCGACCTGTTCCCGTGGCTGCGTGCCCGGCCGTTCGTCACCGACCGGGACGGGCATTGCCGGTACCACGACGTCGTACGTACGAGCATGCTCCGTCACCAGCGGGCGAGTTCGCCGCAGAACTGGATCGACGACCACACCCGCCTCGCGGACGCCTTCACGGGTCTGCGCACGGCCCACGAGGCGAGCCTGGCGGCCGACAGCCGCTGGGCGGACGACACTTGGCGCGGCCACCGCCTCGACGAGACCTACCACCGCCTGTGCGCGCACCCGGACGAGCACCTCCCCGCCGCCCTCGAAGAGGCGATCCACGCGGCCGGCCAGGACCTTCCCACGCTGCGCCGCTGGGCAGACACGCTCGGCAGAGCCGGCGTCGACAGCGACGCACCCGCCGTCGCGGACTGGGGCCGGCGTCTGACCGAGGCGACGGCCGGCGAACAGGGCGTCTTCAACGGCCTGGCCGCCCTGCTGACGGCTCCCGACCTGAGCGCCGAGGCCCGCGCGAGCGCCCATCTGTACCGGGGCCGGTACCTGCACCACGCGGACCGTCTGGACGAGGCGATCGTCGAACTCGGCCGTGCGATCGACATCCACCCGGCCACGGCCGTGGCCTACCAGGAACGGGGCGAGGCCCACCACTGGCTCGACTACTCCGGGGAAGCGGTGGGGGATCTGGTCGATTCGCTCGATCTGGACCCCGGGCTGGTGCGGTCGTACGCCCTGCTCGGAGCCGTCGAGCTGTGGCGAGAGTGCCCCGAGGACGCGATCCCCGCCTTCGACCGCGCCCTGGCACTCGGTCCCGACAGCGACTGGATCCGGTGTCACCGGGGCACGGCGCATCTCGTCGAGGGCAACCTGGGACCGGCGCTGGCCGATCTGAACAGGGCCCTGGAGCTGGATCCGGGATACGAAGTGGCGCTGGCCGTACGAGGGGTGCTCCATGGGCGGGCGGGGCGTCTGGACGAGGCGGTCGCGGATCTGAGCCGTGCGGTGGAGCTGGATCCGGAGTACGGGTGGGCCTTCGGCCGGCGCGGTGTGATGCACCGGCAGGCGGGCCGTGCAGCGCAGGCGCTCGCGGATCTGGCCCGGGCCCTGGAACTGAATCCCAAAGACACCTGGGCGCTTGTCACGCGTGGCGACCTGTACAGCGACGAGGGTCGCCCGGAGGAGGCGCTGGCCGATCTGAACCGGGCGGTGGAGCTGGAGTCGTGGTCCCTGTCGGCCCTTGCCGGGCGCAGTTCGTTGCACCGGCAGGCGGGTCGTCTGGAGGAGGCGCTGGCGGACCTGGACCGGGCGGTGGAGATCGCTCCGACGGATGACTGGAGCTTCGCCGTACGCGGTTCGTTGCACCGGCAGGCGGGTCGTCTGGAGGAGGCGTTGGCGGATCTGAACCGGGCGGTGGAGCTGGATCCGGAGGACGACTGGAACCTGGTCGAGCGTGGTCTGGTGCATCGACAGGCGGGTCGTCTGGACGAGGCGCTGGCCGATCTGGACCGGGCGTTGGAGCTGGATCCGGAGTACGCGTGGGCCTTCGCCCAGCGCGGTGCGGTGCGCCGGCGGGCGGGTCTCACGGAGGAGGCACTGGTCGACCTGAACCGGGCGTTGGAGCTGGACCCGGAGGACGAGTGGACCGTCGCCGAGCGTGGCGTGGCGCATTCGGAGGCGGGTCGTCTGGAGGAGGCGCTGGTCGATCTGGACCGGGCGGTGGAGCTGGATCCGGAGGACGAATGGATCATCGTCGAGCGTGGTGTGGTACATGCGGAGGCGGGGCGTCCGGAGGAGGCGTTGGCGGATCTGGACCGGGCGGTGGAGCTGGATCCGGAGTACGGGTGGGCCTTCGCCCAGCGCGGTGCGGTGCATCGGGAGGCGGGTCGTCTGGAGGAGGCGCTGGCGGACCTGGACCGGGCGGTGGAGATCGCTCCGACGGACGACTGGAGCCTCGCGGTACGTGGTTCGTTGCACCGGCAGGCGGGTCGTCTGGAGGAGGCGTTGGCGGATCTGAACCGGGCGGTGGAGCTGGATCCGGAAGACGGCTGGAACCTGGTCGAGCGTGGTCTGGTGCACCGGGAGGCGGGTCGTCTGGGGGAGGCGCTGGTCGATTTGAACCGCGCGGTGGAGCTCGAACCGGAGAGTGACTGGGCCATCGGCGAGCGTGGCTACGTCCACCAACTGGCCGGACGCATCGACGAGTCCGTCGCCGACTTCACCCGCGCCATCGAGCTCGATCCCCTGGACTCATGGGACTTCGCCGAACGCGGACACTCCCATCGGCGAGCAGGACGGTACGAGGAGGCGCTCACGGACCTGAACCGGGCTGTCGAACTCGATCCCGCCCAGGACATGGCTCTCGTATACCGCGCTGAAACGCATCGGCTGGCCGGCCGACCGGACCACGCCGTCGCCGACTTCACCCGAGTCCTGGAGAACGACCCCTCCTACGACTGGGCCCGGGAGCAGCGAGCCCTCACCCACCAGACGGCCGGTCACCTGGACGAGGCGCGTGCCGACCTCCGGCACCTCCTGGCCAAGGACGACGTGGACATTCAGGCCCGGTTGCAGCTGGTGGTGCTCGACAGCCGCGAACACGGACTGGACGCCCACCGCAAGGACTGGCGTGGGTTCCTCGACCTCGCCGACCAGGACGGCGACGAGGACATCACCCGCTTCGCCGCCCTCCTACGCCCTCTTCTGGTGGACCGTGGCGGCGACATCGAGACACCGGCCCGCCGACTCCTGGAGGCGATCGTCGATCAGGAGGGGGCCGACGACCTCGCCGTCTGGCTGAGCGAGTTGGAAGCCATCCCCGGAGACCACGTCCCAGACGTCCGACGACTGCGCCAACGTCTGCACGATCACCGAGCCCGCCTCTGAACCGACCCGACCGGCCCCTGTTGTCATGTCCCTGGACGGCACGCCGATTCCGTGTTGTCATGCCAACTGTTTGCCATGCCAACGTTGTCATGGAGGTTGCATGCGCATCACCCGGCTCAGAAACCGACTCGCGTTACTCCTCGCCATAGCTCTCGGCATCGCCGGACTGGTCGCCGTCCCGGCCGCGACCGCCGCCGCCGAGCCCCCCGAAGTCCACGGTCTGAAGGGCGAGTACTACACCCAGTCCGCCCCCGGCGCCTTCGACTTCGACCAGCTCAAAGCCACCGGCTTCGACCCGAACCTCGACTTCGCCAACCTCGAACCCCGCCTCGCCTTCACCACCGGACAGTCCGACGACGTCAGCGTCCGCTGGACCGGAAAGATCGTCCCGGAGAAGACCGGCGCCCACACCTTCTCGATCATCGGCGACAACGGCTTCCGCCTGTGGGTCGGCGGACAGCTCGTCATCGACCACTGGGTCGACGACTGGGACCGCGAACAGACCGCCGCCCCGGTCGAGTTGACCGCGGGGCAGTCCTACGACATCAAGGTCGAGTACTTCGAGCACTACGGCGGCTCCAACCTCCACCTGCGCTGGACCCAGCCCGGTGGCAGCAAGGAGGCCGTCCCGCAGTCGGCGTTCCGTCTGCCCGACGGATTCGACTACGACGGCGCCATCGCGACCACCGTCACCGGCACCGGCCGCACCCTGAAGCTCGACTTCGCGCAGCCCCTCGCCGCGCCCCCGGCCACCCTCACCGACCACGTCGAGGCGGTGATCGGCGGCGCCAAGTGGCCTTTGGGCACTGCCACGTTGGACCCGGCCGACCCCAAGTCCCTGCTCATCGCGCTCGACGAACCCGTCGTGGGCAACAAGGCCGGCACCGCACCCGGCATCGCCGACGTCCGCTACGACGGAAACGGCGGCCTGAGCCGAGCCGATGGCAACGTTATCAATGGGTTCTGGAGCAGCGGCCCCAATCACTCCACGTACGAGCTGCGCACCAAGTGGGCGGACCAGGTGGGCCCGGACAACGCCCTCCCCGAGTACCCGCGTCCGCAGCTGACGCGTGCCGACTGGCGCAATCTCAACGGGCGTTGGCAGTTCGCTGCCGCCACGGCGGGCGAGCAGCCGCCGGTCGGCAAGAACCTCGCCGAGCGCATCCTCGTCCCCTACCCCGTCGAGTCCCAGCTCTCCGGGCTCGAACGGCACGAGGACCGCATGTGGTACCGCCGCACCTTCACCGTCCCCGCGGACTGGAAGATCGGCTCCGCTCAGAGGCTGCGGCTCAACTTCGGGGCCGTCGACTGGCGCAGCGAGGTCTACGTCAACGGCGTCAAGGTCACCGAACACCAGGGCGGCTACGACAAGTTCAGCGCCGACGTCACCGACGCGCTGAAGCCCGGCCGCACCCAGGAGCTGATCGTCGGGGTGTACGACCCCACCGACGCGGCCGGCGGCGAGAACCCGCCGATCGGCAAGCAGCGCCTGGACCCGAGCGGCATCTGGTACACGCCGACCTCGGGCATCTGGCAGACGGTGTGGATGGAGCCGGTCGCCACCGACCACGTCGACTCCCTCAAGCTGACCCCCGACGTCGCGCACGGCACCGTCGCGGTCGAGGCACAGGGAGTGCGGGACGGCGTACCGATCACGGCGACGGCGTACGACGGGAAGCGCAAGGTCGCGACGGCGCACGGCCGCACCGGCGGTCCGCTGACCCTGAGCATCAAGAACCCCCATCTCTGGTCGCCCGACGACCCGTTCCTCTACGACCTGAAGGTCACCGTCGGCAAGGACCGCGTCGGCAGCTACTTCGGGATGCGCTCGATCGCCGTGGAGAAGGTCAACGGTGTCCCGCGCACGGTCCTCAACGGCAAGCCGATCTTCATGATGGCCACGCTCGACCAGGGCTTCTGGCCCGACGGCCTCTACACCGCGCCGACCGACGAGGCGCTGGCGTACGACCTGAAGGTGCACAAGCAGCTCGGGTTCAACTCCGTGCGCAAGCACATCAAGGTCGAGCCCGACCGCTGGTTCTACTGGGCCGACCGGCTGGGCCTGATGGTGTGGCAGGACATGCCCGCGATGACCGCGGGGGTGAACCCGTCCGCCGCCGCCCGCGCCGAGTACGAGCGCGAGATGAAGCAGATGATCGACGAGCACATCAGCAGCCCGTCGGTCGTCATGTGGGTCACCTTCAACGAGGGCTGGGGCCAGTACGACGAGGCCCGCATCGCCGACCAGGCGAAGGCCTGGGACCCGACCCGGCTGGTCAACAGCATGTCCGGCATCAACCTCGGCGTGGACGGCGGCACCGGCGACATCATCGACGAACACGGCTATCCAAGTCCCGCCCTGCCACCCAACCCCGACGGTCAACGCGCCCTGGTGAGCGGGGAGTACGGCGGTCTCGGGCTCGCGGTGCCGGGCCACGCCTGGTCGGTCCAGCAGTCGTACGTCGACGTCGACCCGGCGGCCTACACCGACGACTACCTCACCAAGCTCGCCGAGGTGCACGCCCTGGCCTGCAAGGGGAGCAACGGCGCGGTCTACACCCAGATCTCGGACGTCGAGGGCGAGCTGAACGGCCTGCTGACGTACGACCGAAGGGTGCTCAAGCCCGACACACAGCGGGTGAAGGCCGCCCAGCAGGCCCTGATCCGCGACGCTTCGCAAGCGACTCCCGCAGGGTGCCCGACGCCCTGACCCCCCCACGCATCCGGAGGACTTCCCGCATGAGATGGACCCGGCGCCTGCGCCTGAGCATGGCGGGGGCGGTGGCAGCGTCCGCGCTGTTCGCCGTCCCCGCCACCGCCCAGGCCTCGCCCGACAGTCGGCTCACCGACCTGGTCAACCCGTTCATCGGTACCGAGAACGACGGCAACACCTACCCCGGGGCGGCCGTGCCCTTCGGCATGGTGCAGTTCTCGCCGGACACCGGCCACAACACCGGCTACGACTACTCCCAGAACCACATCCGCGGCTTCTCGCTCGTCCACCTCTCGGGCGTCGGCTGCGGCCTCGGCGGCGATCTGCCCGTGCTGCCGACCACGGGTGACGTCACGCAGACGGACTACGCCCAGTACGCGGCCGAGTTCAGCCACGACGACGAGCAGGCGAGCCCCGGCTACTACCAGGTCGGCCTGAAGACCGGCATCGAGGCCGAACTGACGGCGACCGCGCGCACCGGCGTGCAGCGCTACACCTTCCCGGCCACCGACAAGGCCAACGTCCTGCTGAACGCGGCCCAGTCGCTGCACAGCGGGGTCACCTCGAAGGTGGAGGTGCTCGACAACCGGACCGTGCGCACCGCCATCACCGGCCGCGGCTTCTGCCAGGACACCAAGCCGTACACCGTCTACACGATCACGCACTTCGACCGTCCCTTCACCACGTACGGCACCTGGGACGGCTCCACGGTGACCGCCGGTTCGAAGACGGGCAGCGGCGGCGCGTACGTCCGCTTCGACACGGGCAAGGACCGTACGGTCGAGGCGACCACCGCGCTGTCCTACGTCGACGCGCACGGCGCGGCCGTCAACCTCCGTGCGGAGGGCGGGCGTTCCTTCGACACCGTGCGCCACGGCGCCCAGCGGGCGTGGGAGGACCGGCTGGACGACGTACGCGCGAAGGGCGGCTCCGACACTCTGCGGCGGACCTTCTACTCGTGCCTGTACCGGTCGTTCCTCGCGCCCAACATCGGCAGTGACGTGGACGGCCGCTACACCGGCTGGGACCAGAAGATCCACCGCGCGAAGGGCTTCACGTACTACCAGAACTGGTCCCTGTGGGACACCTACCGCACCCAGTCCCAGCTCCTCTCCCTGCTCGCGCCCCGCGAGGCGCGCGACATGGCGATCTCCGTGATCAAGATCGACGAGGAGAGCGGCTGGCTGCCCAAGTGGGGCTACGGCACGGTCGAGACGAACATCATGACCGGCGACCCGGTCACACCGTTCCTCACCAACGCCTACCAGCAAGGATTGTTGAAGGGCTACGAGGAGCGGGCCTATCGGGCGCTCAAGCAGAACGCCGACGGGGTGCCGCCCACCGACTCGCCGGCCGTGGGTCGCGAGGCCAACGCGGAGTACATCGCGGACGGCTTCGCCCCGTACATCAAGGACCGCCCGCACGTGAAGCCCGGTGACTCGGACTACGACCACGGGGCCTCGGCCACCCTGGAGTACGCCCTGTCGGACGCGATGCTGGCGCAGATGGCACGCGACCTGGGGCACGGTGCCGACGCCGCGCGGTACGCCGCCCGGGCCCAGAGCTACCGGAACATCTTCGACCCCTCGACCGGCTTCTTCCGTGCCCGCGACGCCTCCGGCGCCTTCGTCGGACCGGCCGACCCGGCGAAGAGCGAGGGCTTCCACGAGGGCACGTCCTGGCAGTACCAGTGGCTGGTGCCGCAGGACCTGCCGGGCATGGTCGACCTGATCGGCGGGCAGCAGGCGGCCAACGACCGGCTCGACTCCTTCTTCGCCTACGACCAGCTGCTGGCCGACCCGGCGAAGACCGCGCGCGAGGTGTGGGTCAACGGGCCGTACGACTACTACAACGCGGACAAGTACAACCCGCAGAACGAGCCCGACCTGATCGCCCCGTACACCTACCTGTCCACCGGCCAGCCCTGGAAGACGACCGACGTCGTCCATGCCGCGCTGACCCTGTTCACGGACGGCCCGACCGGCATGACCGGCAACGACGACCTCGGCACGATGTCCGCGTGGAACGTGCTGTCGTCGATCGGGATCTTCCCGGTCCAGCCCGGCTACGACACCTGGGGCCTGTCCACGCCGGTCTTCGAGCGGGTCGACCTGACCCTGGACCGCCACTACTACCCGCGCGGTGCCCTGACGATCACCGCGTCCGGCACCTCGGCCACCGACCGGTACGTCCAGTCGGCCCGGGCGGACGGGGCGGCGTACGACCGGACCTATCTGACGACCGGCGACCTGCGCTCCCTGCGCTCGCTGTCGTTCACGGTCGGCCCGCAGCCGTCTGAGTGGGGAACATCACCGAAGGCGGCGCCACCTGCGCTGAAGTGATCACAGGCGTCTCATGCGTCCCGCCCCTCCCAAAGGGGCGGGACGTAATCTGCTGTTAACTGTGCGTAGCTTGATCGTACTTGACCGTAATCGCCAGAGGGGAGTTGACTGCTGGCTCACCCTTCGTCGACGCGAGGCAAGCCATTGAATTCTGACCTGCTCGCTCCCCTCGACCTGGCGTTCTGGAACATCGAGTCCCCCGAACACCCCATGCACCTCGGCGCACTCGGCGTCTTCTCCGCCCACTCGCCCACCGCGGGCGCCCACGCGGCCGACCTGCTCGCGGCCCGGGCCGCCGGGGTCCCCGGTCTGCGGATGCGCATCCGCGACGTATGGCAGTCGCTCTCCGTCCACGCGTTCACCCGCGGCTTCCGGCCGTTCTCCTTCGGCGGCGCCACCCGTGAGGCCGACCCCGACTTCGACCCACAGCAGCACGTCCGGCTGCACGCCCCCACCGCCGACTTCCACGAGGTCGCGGGCCGGCTCATGGAGCGCCCGCTGGAGCGCGACCGGCCGCCCTGGGAGGCGCATGTGCTGCCGGGGGAGGACGGGGTGTCCTTCGCCGTGCTGTTCAAGTTCCACCACGCCCTCGCCGACGGGCTGCGCGCACTGACGCTCGCCGCCGCCGTCCTGGACCCGATGGACCTGCCCACGCGCCGGCCGCGCCGTGAGGAGCCCAAGCGCGGCCCGCTGCCGGACGTACGCAGGCTGCCCGAGCTGGTCCGGGGCGCCCTGTCCGACGTGGGCCGGGCCCTCGACATCGGCGCCTCCGTCGCCGTCTCCACCCTCGGTACGCAGTCCTCGGCCGCGCTCACCGCCGCGCCCACCGGCACCCGGCGCACCGCCGGAGTGGTCGTCGACATCGACGACGTGCACCGCATCCGCAAGTCCGAGGGCGGCACCGTCAACGACGTACTGATCGCGGTCGTGGCGGGCGCCCTGCGCCGCTGGCTCGACGAACGCGGCGACGGCAGCGAGGGCGTGGCACCGCGGGCCCTGATCCCCGTCTCCAAACGCCGCCCGCGCACCGCCCAGCCGCAGGGCAACCGCCTCTCCGGCTACCTGATACGGCTCCCGGTCGACGACCCCGATCCGCTCCGGCGCCTCGGCACGGTCCGCAGCGCCATGAACCGCAACAAGGACGCCGGTCCCAACCGCGGCGCGGGCGCCGTCGCCCTGCTCGCCGACCATGTGCCGCTGCTCGCGCACCGGCTCGGCGGGCCGCTGGTCAGCCAGGCCGCCCGGCTCTGGTTCGACATCCTGGTCACCAGCGTGCCCCTGCCGAGCATCGGCCTGAAGCTCGGCGGCAACCCGGTCACCGAGGTCTATCCGCTCGCCCCGCTGGCCCGCGGCCAGGCGCTGGCGGTGGCCGTCTCGACGTACCGCGGACACGTCCACTACGGGCTCGTCGCCGACGCCGAGGCCGTCCCGGATCTTGACCGGTTCGCCGCCGCGCTGACCGCGGAGGTGGAGACGCTGATCACTGCCTGCGGCTCCTGATCCCGCCGGGTTTGGAGGACCGGGCCGGCGCTCCGTAAAATTCGCCGTTCGACAGTGGGTGCGATCGGAGCGCCACGCGGGACAGCAGGGAAGCGGCAGCGCGATGACGGTGACAGAGGAAGGCCCGACGACCGAGGAAGAGGTCGTGTACGGGCCCGGTATCGACCCGGAGCGGCTCGCCGTCTGCCTGAGCGTGCTGGAGGAACTCGACAAGCTGGAGGTCGACCACCCGGACGCGATCGCGGTGCGCCGGGCCACCGCCGGGGTCTACCGCACGGTCAAGCAGCGCCGCCGCCAGGAGCGCCGGGCAGCGAAGACCGCGCACGACAAGGCGGTCACCGAGGCCACCGCCACCGGCTCCGCCCAGCGCATCGACGACGAGACCGAGGGCCTTCTGCCGTCCTCGGGCACCGGCGAGGGTCAGCTCGCGGGGGTGCTCCGGCGGCCCCGCTCCTGCTACACCTGCAAGACCCGGTATGTGGAAGTCGACTACTTCTACCACCAGCTCTGTCCCGACTGCGCCCGCCTGAACCGCACCAAGCGCGACGCCCGCGTCGACCTCACCGGCAAGCGTGCCCTGCTCACCGGCGGCCGCGCCAAGATCGGTATGTACATCGCGCTGCGGCTGCTGCGCGACGGCGCGCACACCACGATCACCACGCGCTTCCCGAAGGACGCCATCCGCCGCTTCAAGGCCATGGACGACTCGGCGGACTGGCTGCACCGCCTGGAGGTCGTCGGCGTCGACCTGCGCGACCCCGCGCAGGTCGTGGCCCTCGCCGACCAGGTCGCCGAGGCGGGCCGGCTCGACATCCTCATCAACAACGCGACGCAGACCGTACGCCGGCTGCCCTCCGCCTACGCCGCGCTGGTCGACGGCGAGAGCGCGCCGCTGCCCGCCGGTGAACTCCCCGCCCACCACGTCATCGGCGCCTTCAACTCCGGCGCGGTGGACGGTCTGGCGGCCCTGCCCGTCGGCATCAGCGGCCTCGACGCGCAGCAGGTCGCCGACCTCGCCCTGGTCGCGGGCAACGCCAGCGTCGCCCGGCACCTCGACGGCACCGCCATCGACGCGGGCGGCCTGGTCCCCGACGTCGTCGACACCAACACCTGGGTGCAGACCATCGAGCAGATCTCCCCGGTGGAGCTGCTTGAGACCCAGCTGTGCAACTACACGGCGCCGTTCATCCTGATCAGCAAGCTCCGCCCGGCCATGGCCGGCGCCGCCCGGCAGGCGACGAGCGGACGCGCGTACATCGTCAACGTCTCGGCGATGGAAGGTGTCTTCGGCCGCGGCTACAAGGGCGCGGGCCACCCGAACACCAACGCCGCCAAGGCCGCGATGAACATGGTGACCCGGACCAGCGGCCAGGAGATGTTCCAGAGCGACGGCATCCTGATGACCTCGGTCGACACCGGCTGGATCACCGACGAGCGTCCCCACTACGACAAGCTGCGCCTCGCCGAGGAGGGCTTCCACGCCCCGCTCGACCTGATCGACGGCGCGGCCCGCGTGTACGACCCGGTCGTGCGCGGCGAGCACGGCGAGGACGTCTACGGCGTCTTCCTGAAGGACTACGCGCCCGGGAAGTGGTAGAGGTCCGCTCAGCGGGAGAGGCCCGCTTATTCGCTCGCGGGTTATGACGCCGCCGCCGTACCGTGGCGGAGGTAAGCCGGTGTGCCCGGTGCGATGGTCACGCGTACTTCATGGTTCGACCCCAAACAGGCCCACCCCTGGGCCTGTCGCCCTGTCGGAGGGCACCGCGTAACCACCTTGATCTCGGGCACTCCCGGCTCACCTCGCCGACCGCAGCCGGTCGTGGACGGCGTACCCGCCCGGGCACGCGGCCCGGACCCGGGTCCCGCCGTCCACCAGCAGATCCGCACCGGTGATCCACTCCGCCGCGTCCGAGACCAGCCACACCACGGCCCGCGCGACGTCCTCCGGCTCACCGATCCGCCCGAGCGGGAGGCCCGCGGCGACCTCGGACTCGCCCGGCTCCCACACGAAGCGTGCCATCTCGGTGCGGACCAGCCCGGGGGAGACGGAGTTGACCCGTACTCTCGGGGCCAGCTCGCCCGCGAGCTGCTGGGTCAAACGCAACAGGGCCGTCTTGCTGGTCCCATAAGCCCCGACATGGGGCCCCACATGCCCGGCACCCTCCGTACAGATGTTGACGACCGAGCCGCCGTGCTCCCGCATCCACGCCCGCCAGGCACACTGCACGAGCCGCAGCGGGGCTTCGACGTTGACGGTGAACGCCTTCCGCCACGCGTCCGGGTCCACGTCCATGAGGGGCCCGTACGGCTGGTTCGTCGCCGCGTTGTTGACCACGATGTCGAGCCGGCCGAACTCGGCCAGGGCCCGCTCCGTGACCTCCCTCAGGTGGGCCGGGTCGGCGACGCTGCCGGCCACGCCGATGCCGCCCAGCTCGGCGGCCGTGTCCCGCACCTCGTCGGGGTCCCGCGCCGTCACGCACACCAGCGCCCCGGCCGCGGCAAGCTGCCCGGCGACCGCGCGCCCGATGCCCCGCGTGCCGCCGGTGACGACGGCGGCCCTGCCCTTCAGCCCGTACGACGACGTCATCGCCGTACCGTCTCATGACGGTCCGTCAGTCGACAGCCCCGAGACGGGAGTTGCGGGAGGCGACGAGTTCCAGCACGGTCCGCCAGTCCTCCAGGACGCCCGCGTCGAACCCGGGGTTGCGACCCTCCTCGTCGGCCTGCCGGAGTCGGAGCAGATCGTCGTCGGCGCCGGGGTCGGCGCGATGGTGGGTGCGGACGAGCCGGGCGACCCGCTCGCCGAGCAGGGACCGCACCGCGTCGGCCGCGCAGTCCGCGTGGGCGCTCGGGTCGCCGGGCCGCAGCAGCGGGCCGATGGCGTGGACGAGACCCGCCAGCTGGAGCTCCTTGTCGGCGGGGCGGCGCCGACGCAGCAGGGCGGCGGTCTGCAACGCGTGTTGGTGCAGATCGACACGACCGCCGCACAGGCCCGGGGCGTCCCACGAGCCCCGGCAGGCGTGCAGCAGATCCATCAGCTCTTCCACACTGCGCAGCTCCATGCGTCAGTCCTCCCGCAGGACAAGCCGTTGCCGCGCGCCAGCAGATCATGGGCGGCTTGCGAATCGGCCAACGGGATCTGAACTGCGCCGCCCACTCTTCGCAGATGCTTTCGCCGGTATGGGCCGTCCGGGTGAACCGGAAATCGGGTCGCTGTGGGACGAATCAGTGCATAGCATCTGCGGTGGCGACACGTGGACTTGGGATAGTTACACCTTGTTTTCAGTCCCTATCGAGCGCAGGCCCGCTCATTTGGTTAATCTGATCCGGACGGACAGCACTACCGGGTTCCACCCACACCCACGTCCGTCCCGGGACAAGCCGGTTCACACCGGCCTGCTCTCACGAGGTACCGGCGCCACCGCGTCCGAACTGCTTTCGACTCACACCCGAGCGGGCGTCAGGAGCCGGACCGTGAAGCGGCCGGCACGTCCCGAGGGTGACCCGACACATAAGGAGTGCGCGGTGACACCAGAGAAGACAGACGGCGAACAGGGTCTCAAGGAACGTACGGAGCGAGCGGGCCGTCGGTCCGGCGAGCTCGGCAGCCTCGACGTGTGGGCCCGGTCGGCCCCGATCCGCCTGGCGGGCTACGAGGACGACCTCGCCGAGCCCCACATCCTGCCCAGCGTCGACTGACGTACCCCACGCTCGACGTCGGTCGGGCGGAAGAGGGCACAGGACCCTCGCGATCGCCGAACGCATGGGCGTGCCAGACTCACGCACATGCAGATCAGAGAAGCCGTGGCCGAGGACTGGCCGCGGATCTGGCCTTTCTGGCACCGCGTCGTCGTCGCCGGCGAGACCTACGCCTGGGACCCGGGCACCTCCGAGGAGGCGGCCCGGGCCCTGTGGATGAACCCGGCCAAGCGCGTCCACGTCGTCGAGGACGAGTCCGGCACCGTCGTCGCCTCGGCCTACGTCACCCCCAACTACGGTGGCCCGGCCGCGGGCATCGCCAACGCGGGCTTCATGGTCGACCCCGACCACGCGGGGCGTGGCTACGGCCGGGCCCTCGCCGAGCACATCCTGGTCACCGCGAAGGCCGACGGCTATCGGGGCATGGTCTTCAACGCCGTCGTCGAGACCAACCCGGCCGTGCGGCTGTGGACGTCCCTGGGCTTCACGATTCTCGGCACGGTCCCGGACGCGTTCGAGCATCCGCGGGACGGGCTGGTGGGGCTGCACGTGATGTACCGGGCGCTGTAGGGCCGTCTCCGACGGTCCCCTTCGGGCGCCCGGCGGTTCAGTCCTTGCGGCCGGTGACGGCCACCGTCACGCCGAGGCCGATCATGGAGAGGCCGCCGATGCCGCCCACCATCGACAGGCGGCGCGGCGAGCGCGCGAACCAGTCGCGCGCGGTGGCCGCGGCCAGGCCCCAGACGCTGTCGGAGACGAGGGCGATGGCGTTGAAGACCAGCCCGAGCAGCAGCATCTGCAGCGGGACATGGCCTTGGGGGCGGTCGACGAACTGCGGGAGCACGGCCGCGAAGAACACGATGGTCTTCGGGTTCGTGACCCCGACCGCGAAGCCCTCCCAGAACGTACGCAGACCGCCGTGCCGCACCCCGCCATCGGTGAACGCGGCCCGCAGCGAACCCCGTTCACGCCACGCTTTGACGCCGAGATACACCAGATAACCGGCACCGGCCAGCTTCAGCAGCGTGAAGACCAGGACCGATCGCTCCACCACGGACCCGACCCCGAACGCGACGGCGACCACCAGCAGATAGGCGCCGATCGTGTTCCCCACGACGGTGGTCAGCGCGGCCCGGCGCCCCTGCGCGAGCGCCCGCCCGATCACGAACACGACACTGGGGCCGGGGATCACTATCAGCAGGAACGACAGCGCGGCGAAGGCGAGCAGACGGTCGGTGGACATCATGCGGCCCATGCAAGCACGGGGCGTCGCGCGGCCTCCAGCAGTTTTTCCCGCCGCCGCGCGCTCGGCGCAGTCACCCCGCGGGCCGGGCCCTCCTCAGTCGAGGGGTGCCGTCCGCTGCCACGGATGCAGCTTCTCGATCTGCTCCGCCAGCGCGAGCAGTTCCGACTCCGAGCCGGGGCGGCCCACCAGCTGTACGGCGCAGGGGGCGCCGGAGGACAGGGTGCCGAACGGGACGGACATGGCCGGCCAGCCGGTCAGGTTCCAAGGAGGCGTCAGCGGCGAGTAGTTGGTGTTGATGAGTATGTTGCGCAGCCAGCCCCGCTCGTCCCACGGCTCGGACTTGGGGGAGCGGCGGGCGAGGGCGGGGGTGAGCAGGACGTCGTACTCGGCGAAGAACGGCTCCAGGCGGCGGCGCAGTCGGTCCCGGCTGTCGCTGGTGCGGACGCTGTTCACGAAGCGTCGGCCGATCGCCGCGTGCACCCGGGTGCGCCGGGTCAGCAGGCGCGGGTCGAGGTCCTTCGCGTCGACGGACGCGCCCGCCGTCCAGTGCGCCAGCGAGGTCGTGCTGAGCGACGCCGGGTAGGGCGGGTCCGCGCGCCGGATCTGGTGACCGGCCTTCATCAGCACCCCGGCCGCACCCCGGGCCGCGTCCCGGTACGGCTTGCTGATCGTGACGCCGAACAACGGACTGCGCAGCGAGACGGCGACCTTGCGCATGGCGGGAGCGTCCGGACGTACCGTCCCGGTGTCGGCGAGGATCCCGAGCATCAGCCGCGCGTCCTCGACGGTCGTCGCGAGCGGACCGTTCTCCGACATGCCGAACCAGTCGCCCTCCCCGATACCGGCGGGCACCACTCCGTGCCCCGGCTTGATGGTCACCAGGCCGCAGTTGGCGGCCGGAATGCGCAAGGAGCCCATGCCGTCGTTGCCGAGGGCGATCGGCACCAGGCCCGCGGCGACCGCGGCCGCGCTGCCGCCGGAGGAGCCGCCCGCCGTGCGCGTGAGGTCCCACGGATTGCGGGAGGTGCCGTGCACGCCCTCCGTCGTGCCGAAGACGCACAGCTCCGGCACGTTCGTCAGCCCGACGACCACCGCACCGGCCGCCCGCAGCCGGGCCACCGTCACATGGTCCTCGGCGGCGGGGGTGTCCGGCGTCGCCGCCGAGCCGACGCGGTTGGACTCGCCACGCACGGCGAGGTTGTCCTTGACGGCCAACGGCACGCCCGCCAGCGGCAGTTGGGTCAGGTCGGCACGGGAGGCGACCTCGTCGGCCTCGGCGAGCGCCGCCTGCGCCCGCACCACCCGGAACGCCCCCACGCGTGCGTCGAGCCGCTCGATCCGGTCGAGGTGCTCGGCCACCACCTCCCGGGGCGTGACCCGCTTCTCGCGTACGGCGGCGGCGATCTCGGTGGCGGTCCGGCCGACCCAGCTGGTCACGGAGGCTCCTCGGGATGCGGTGGGTTCGTTACTCACGAGTATGGCTGGTGGGTACGGGGAGCACTCTGCCCCGGGGCGGGCCGCGCGTCGAGAGCATCGACTCCTGGACGGTGGAGAACGCCGACTCTTGGACATTCGAGCGGCTCTTCTTGGACTTTTTGCGCGGCGGCGGTGGTGCGCCGTTCGCTGACCTGCAGGTCATCCGATCACTGACACAACTCCCTTACGTTCGCACCTCATTGACAGGCCCCTGAGCTCGCCCAATCATCAGACATCCGATGAATTGGAGCCGCTCATGAGTCCGTATCCAAGACGTCAGGTCCTCGGCACCGCGGCCGTCCTCGCCGCCTCGGCCGCCCTCCCGCTCACCACCGCGTCCGGGGCGGACGCGGCCGAGCAGGTCGACGACCGGTCCGGCGGACGGGACTGGGTCCCCGTCCCCGACGCGGTGCCCGTCCCGCTCGACTCCCTCTACGACAACGACGGCATCGACACCGCCTCCGCACGCGGCGGCGACTTCGACGGCTCGGGCTACACGTTCCCGGGCGAGGAACTCCCCGCGGGGCGGGTCGAGGTCGACGGCATCCCCTTCCTCTTCCCGGCCGCGGCGGCGGGCGCGAAGAACAACGTCGTCGCGCTCGGCCAGCGCGTCGAACTCCCCAAGGGCCGCTATCTCTCGGCCTCCTTCCTCACCGCCGGCAGCTACGGCAACGCCTCGGGACGGGCCACCGTGCATTACGCCGACGGCTCGACCACCACCGGCGGCCTCGGCGGCTCCGACTGGTACTCCGCGGGCGGTCCGCTCTCCGCGCCGTACCGCTACACGCCGGACGGCAGCAAGGACGAGCACGCCGTCGGGATCGGCATCTCGGAGGTGTGGACCGACCCGCGGCGCGAGGCGGTCGCGATCACCCTGCCGGTCACCAATCCGGCCGAGGAGAACAAGACCTCCCTGCACGTCTTCGCCCTCTCCCTCCAACCGGTCGCCCAGGGACGGGCGTTGACCCTGCGCGACGCCCACTCCACGAACTCCCTGCTGGAGTCCAGCGGCGCCCAGAGCGTCGAGGCCACCGTCGTCAACGCGGGCACCGTCGCGATCCTGGCCGGCGACGAGGTGTCCGTGCGGGTGGACGTGCCGGGTGCCCGCACCGTCGAACCCGCCCGGGTACGGCGCCTGGACCCGGGCGAACAGACGCGCGTGCGGGTCGGCATCCGCAACCGCACCGGTACGGCACCCGGCACCGAGCGGGACGGCACGGTGGCCGTACGCGGCCGAGGTGCCCAAGTCACCTCCAGGAAGGGCCCGTTGACCCTCGGCGTCGCCGACTACCAGCCCACCGAGACCTCCCTCTCCGGCCACCAGGCCCCGTACTGGTTCAACAAGGCCAAGTTCGGCATCTTCATTCACTGGGGCGTCTACTCGGTGCCCGCCTGGGCGCCGGTCGGTGTGCAGTACGCCGAGTGGTACTGGGACCAGATGCAGGACCCGACCAACCCCACCTACGCCCACCACCGGGACACCTACGGCGCGGACTTCGCCTACGACGACTTCATTCCGCGCTTCACCGCCGCGAAGTTCGACCCGCGTGCCTGGGTCGAGCTGTTCCGGGACGCGGGCGCCGAGTACCACGTGCTGACCTCCAAGCACCACGAGGGCTTCGCCCTGTGGGACACCAAGGTCTCCGACCGCAACGCGGTGAAGATGGGCCCGCGCCGTGACCTGGTCAAGGAGCTCTTCGAGGCGTCCAAGCGGTACACGCCCGAACTCCACCGCGGCCTCTACTTCTCGATGCCCGAGTGGTTCAACCCCGACAGCCCGTGGATGGGCCACGCCCCGCGCAACCCGTACACGCTGGAGCCGCTGCCGTACACCGGCTACACCGCCGGCAAGGACTTCGTGCGGGACTACCAGGCCCCGCAGATGCTGGAGTTGATCAACGGCTACGACCCGGAGCTCATCTGGTGCGACATCGGCGGCGAGAACGACAGCCTCCACGTCCTCGCCGAGTACTTCAACCACGCCAAGAACCGGGCGCGTCCGACCGAGGTGACGGTCAACGACCGTTCGGGCATCGCCTTCCACGACTTCACGACGCCCGAGTACACGACGTACGAGAACACCGTCGTCGCCAAGTGGGAGTCCAGCCGCGGCCTGGACCCCCGCAGCTACGGCTACAACCAGGAGACCCCCGACTCCGCCTACATGACGACGGAGGAGGTCGTGCACGCCCTCGTCGACATCGTCTCCAAGAACGGCAACTTCCTGCTCGACATCGGCCCGCGCGCCGACGGCACCATCCCGGAGATCATGCAGACCCGGCTGCGGGAGACCGGCCGCTGGCTGCGCGTCAACGGCGAGGCGATCCACGGGACGACCTACTGGTCGAGGATGGCGCAGCTCGGCGACGACCTGCGCTTCACCGTCCGCCCGGACAAGGCCTTCTACATCCACAGCCTGGCCGAGCCGGGCAGCAGGCTCACCGTCGAGGCCCCGGTGCCGATCCGGGCCCGCGACAAGGTGACGATGCTCGGCCACGACCGACCCCTGAACTGGACCGTGAGCAACGGCGCTCTGGTGATCGACGTCCCCGCGGCGGCCCGAAAAGCGGGCCGGCACGCGTGGGTCTTCAAAGTGGAGTGGCATGACTGAGCACAAGAAGAGACGATTCCGGCTCGCAGGTGTCATCGCGGCAGCGTTCGCGCTGCTCGTGGCACCTGTACCGGCCCTCGCGCAGTCGCAGTCGCAGTCGGCGGCGGCGCCTGTCACTGTGCCCGCGCTCACCAACTGGGCGCCGGAGTCCGGGAGCTACGTCTTCGGACGCGGCGCCCGGCTGGTCGCCTCCGGCGCCGCCGAGCGCCGGGTCGCCGACACCCTCGCCGACGACCTGCGGGCCTCGGGCCACGGCAGGGTGCCCGTCGTGGGCGGGGCGGCCCGCCCGGGTGACATCTCGATCGACGTCCGGCCGTCAAGTACCGAGCTGGGCAAGGAGGGCTACGAACTCCAGGCAGGGAAACGTCTGTCGGTGACCGGCGCCACCGAGACCGGCGCCTTCTACGGCACCCGCACGCTCCTCCAACTGCTGGCGCAGGGCGACCGGATCCCCGCCGGACGGACCGTCGACGTACCTCGCTACAAGGAGCGCGGCGTCGGCGTCTGCGCCTGCTACGTCCACATCTCGCTGCCCTGGCTGGAGAACCTCGTCCGCGAGATGGCGTACCACAAGCTCAACCAGCTGCTCCTCGAACTGAAGGTGAAGAGCGACGCCCACCCCGAGGCCAACACCTGGGGTTACTACACCAAGGACGAGATCCGCGGCCTGGTCGCCCTCGGCGACAAGTACCACGTCGAGATCATCCCGGAGATCAACTCCCCGGGCCACATGGACCCGTGGATCGAGAACCGCCCCGACCTCCAACTGACCGACTCCGACGGCAACAAGCAGCCCGCCCGGCTCGACGTCACCCAGCAGGCCGCCTTCGACTACTACACCAGCCTGATGGACGAGTACGCCCAGGTCTTCACCTCGACGTCCTGGCACATGGGCGCCGACGAGTACATGCTCGGCTCCGACTTCGCCAAGTACCCGCAGATGCTGCGGTACGCCCAGGACAAGTACGGTGCGAACGCCACCCCGCAGGACGCCTACGTCGACTTCGTCAACCGCGTCCACGACTACGCGGCGAGCAAGGGCGTACGGCTGCGCATCTGGAACGACGGCCTGACCGGGGCCAACACCGTGCCGGTCGCGGCCGGGACGACCGTCGAGCACTGGCTGAACGTGGCGGTCAAGCCGAGTGGGCTCATCGCGCAGGGCTATCAGGTGGAGAACGCCGCCTACTCCCTCTATCTCGTCCGCGGCGGCTTCCACAGTGACACCGAGTCGCTGTACGACCAGAGTTGGGACCCGCGCAGCTTCGAGGGCGAGAAGCTCACGTCCGGCAAGGGCATCACCGGCGCGAAGATCAGCCTCTGGCCGGACAACGGCCGCGGCGAGACCGAGAACGAGGTCGCCGTCGAACTCTGGCCCGCCCTCGACCACATCGCCCAGGCCACCTGGGGCGACCCGCACCCGGACGCCACCTATGCCGAGTTCGCCGCACGCGGCACCGCGGTGGGACACGCACCGGGCTGGCGGGACCTCACCAAGGTGCCGGTGGCCGACGGGACTTACACCTTCAGGGCGTCCGGTGCTTCCTTCGATGCCGAGGTGCGGCGCACCGCCGACGGTTACGCGACCCTGCGGACGGCCGACGGCTGTCTCGAAGTCCGCGGCGGCAAGCTCACGCTCAACGTGCCGCTGCAGCCCGGGGCCGAGGCGACCCGGGAGACCTGCGACGACCAGAACACCTTGCAGCGCTGGGAGGTGGAGCGCGTGGCGGGCGGCTACCGGCTCGTCAACGCCATCACGCGGATGGCCGTGAGCCCCGTGGACGGCCGGCTCGTGCAGTACCCGGTCGACCAACACCCGCCCGCCGTCTGGCGGCTGACCGCCCACTGATCGAAGGAGCACGATCCGCATGGCCGTCTCCAGACGCCTCTTCGTCACCGCCGCCGGCGCGCTCGCCGTGACCGGCATCCCCCTCCCCGCCGCCCACGCGGCCGGGGACGACTCCCGCTCCCGCATCCCCGTCTCACCGGACGACACCGAGGCCGAACTGGTCCGCAAGGCCTCCCAAGTCCGGCCCACCGCACGGCAGATCGCCTGGCAGGGCCTGGAGCGCACCGCGTTCCTGCACTTCGGAGTGAACACCTTCACCGGCCTGGAATGGGGCACCGGAGACGAGGACCCCGACGTCTTCCAGCCGACCGGCCTCGACACCGACCAGTGGGCCAGGGCCCTGCGCGACGGCGGCTTCAAGCTCGCCATCCTCACCGTCAAGCACCACGACGGCTTCGTCCTCTATCCCTCCCGCTACACCGACCACACCGTGGCGTCGAGCAGTTGGCAGGACGGCCACGGCGACGTCCTGCGCTCGTTCGCCGACTCCATGCGGCGGCACGGCCTCAAGGTCGGCGTCTACATCTCGCCCGCCGACGAGAACCAGTACCTGCACGGCGTCTACGCCAACGGCAGCGCCCGCACCGAGCGGACCGTCCCGACCCTGGTCGACGGGGACGACCGCACCCCGGCACGCTTCTACACCCTCCAAGCGACCGACTACGGCGCCCATATGCTCAACACGCTCTACGAGGTGCTCACCGAGTACGGCCAGGTCGACGAGGTGTGGTTCGACGGCGCCCAGGGCCACATCCCGCCGGAGAAGGTGGAGAGCTACGACTGGGACAGCTGGTACGCCCTGGTGCGCACGCTCGCCCCGGACGCGGCGATCGCCGTGACCGGCCCCGACCTGCGCTGGGTCGGCAACGAAGGCGGGCTGGCGCGCGAGGACGAGTGGAGCGTCATCCCGGTCAAGGAGAACCAGTACGGGCGCACCGACTGGGCGTTGTCGTACGACACCCCCGACGAGGGCAGCAGGGACGCGCTCGTGCAGGCCCAGCCGAAGACGGACTACCTCCAGTGGTGGCCCGCCGAGTGCGATGTGTCCATCCGGGACGGCTGGTTCTACCATCCCGATCAACAGCCCAAGTCCGTCGACGAGTTGACGGACATCTACTTCCGCTCAGTCGGCCGCAACTCGGTCCTCCTGCTCAACATCCCGCCGGACACGGACGGCCGGCTGCCCGCGCCCGACGTGGTGCGGCTGCGGGAGTTCCGCGAACGGGTGGACCGGGAACTGCCGGCGGACCTGGCCCGCGGGGCCCGGACGGTCACCGCGCCCGGCCGGGTCACCGTCGACCTCGGCAGGGAACGGGAGGTCGACCGCATCAAGCTGGCCGAGGACATCGGCAGGGGCCAACAGGTCGAGAGCTTCGTCGTCGAGGCGTACCGCGACGGGGCCTGGGCCGAGGCGGCCCGGGCCGGAACGATCGGCGCGAGCCGCATCCTGCTGCTGCCGACGCCCGTGCGGGCCCGTCGGTGGCGCGTGCGGGTCACACAGTCCCGGAGTGCGGTGCGGATCGCGGAGTTCGGTCTGTACCGGTCACGGCAGTGAGAGAGGTGGGCCCGGGGATCAGCTGTCCCTGAGGACCTGCTCCAGGAAGGCGACCGAGTCGGCGGCCGGCGTGGCCACCAGGCTGAGGCGGTCCATGACGGAGAGGTAGTGGTCGACCTCCTCGGGCTTGTCGACGTAGAGCGCGCTGGAGAGCTGTTCGAGATAGACGACGTCCGGCAGGTCGGGGACCGGGAAGCGCAGGATGGTGACCGGGCCGCCGGCCGCCGCGTGCCCGCCGACGTGGAAGGGCAGCACCTGAAGCGTGACGTTCGGCAGGGCGGCCGTCTCGATGAGGTGCGCCAGTTGGTCGCGCATCACGTCCCGGCCGCCGAGCGGACGCCGCAGTGCCGCCTCGTCGACCACGACCCACAGGCGGGGCGCGTCGGGCGCGGTGAGCAACGCCTGGCGGGTCATGCGCAGTTCGACGCGCCGCTGCACCGACTCCGGGGCGGCGATGGGGTGGCCGAGCCGGACGACGGCCTCGGCGTAGGCGCGCGTCTGCAACAGGCCGGGGACGAACTGGACTTCATAGGTACGGATGAGGGAGGCGGCCTCCTCCAGCCCCAGGTGCTGCTCGAACCAGCTCGGGAAGGCGTCGCCGTAGGCCCGCCACCAGCCGGGCTCGTTGGCCCGCCGCACCGAGTCCAGGTACTCCTGGCGTACGTCCGCCTCCTGGACGCCGTAGAGCGTCAACAGGTCGGCGATGTCACGGGCCTTGAAGCCGACGCGGCCGAGCTCCATGCGGCACAGCTTGGCGTCGGAGGCGCGTATCGACGCGGCGGCCGTGTCGCGGGTGATGCCGAGGGACTCGCGCAGTCGGCGCAGTCGGGTGCCCAGCATGATGCGCTGCACGGTCGGGCCGCCGCGCTGGAGGTTGAGCACCTCGGAACCCGAGGGAGCCAGTTCCGGTTGAGCTGCAGTCATGTCCACCCCTCGGCCGCCGCACCGGCTCCGTAACCCTGAATGTTCCCGCGTTCCAGACCTCGGAACGTCTCCGGAACCAGAGATTCTGGGGCCTCAACCAAGGAGCGTAGCACCGAGACGTCGATCCACCGCAGGGAGTGATGGGGCCGGAAGGCGGCCGGAGTCCGGCGCCTTCCGGCCATCCGCGGGTGTGCCCGACCTCAACGACCGGGGAGTAGGCCGTCGAAGTCGCCGTCCTTCACACCGCGGACGAAGGCGGTGATCTCGGCGCTGGTGTAGACGAGCGCCGGACCTTCCGGGTGGCGCGAGTTGCGTACGGCGACGCTGCCGTCCGGAAGGGCGGCGAGTTCCACACAGTTGCCCTCGGGGTTGCTGTGCCGGCTCTTGCGCCAGAGGGCGCCGCCCAGTTGGGTCGCCGGCATGCCGTTCGTCAAGTGCTGCATCTGACGCGTCACTCCCACAAAGATCGTCTGCAATTGCATCTTCAATTGCATCCATGGGTGGTGAGCGTGACGATAGCCCTCGGGCAGACCCCTCGCAAGATCGTCTGCAATTGCAGCGGTAATTGCCGATGCACTTGCGTTCGACCGGGAAGGCGGAGCACCATACTCCGCAAGGCGTAGCGCGCGTAGTTGTTCTCTCCGCAGGGGTACCAGGGGTCGCGATGTCCGCAGAGCAAGTCGCACGACCGGTCAACTCCTTGCGGGTCGAGGCGACTTGGGAGTGGCTGTGTCGCGCAGTGGACGACCTGGGCCGACCGGAGCCCGGCGAGAGTCTCACGCTCGCCCCCGCGGCCGGAGATCCCCGCGGACCGGCTCTCTGTTCCGTCCTCGTCGTGCCGCCGGTGACCCAATCCGCCCGTGTCGCCAGGGCGTTCACCTGGGCGGCACTCGACGGCCGGATCGCGGACGAGCGCATCGAGGACATGGCGGTCACCGTGTCTGAACTGCTGAGCAACGCCCTGCGCTACGGACAGCCGCGCGACGCCCGGACGCCCCTGGAGCCGTCACTGTGGCTCGCCCTGTGGGACCGGTGGTCGTACGCGGTGTGCGGGGTCACCGACGAGAGCGAGCGGATCCCAGTCGAAGGGCATCCCGACGAACTCGCCGAGTCCGGGCGCGGGTTGCAGGTCGTCTCGGCGCTCAGCGACTCATGGGGCTGGAACCTGCGGGCCGCCGGCGGGAAGACGGTCTGGGCGCTGTTCCGGCTCTGACGTGGGGGGATCCGGTCTCTCCGTCGACGCCCACGCAGCGGGCCCCAGTGGACCGCCCGCGTCGAACGGCTGGTCCACAGGGGCCCGTTGGAAGTCTCAGACCTTGCGGCCGATGCCGCAGATCGCGTCCACGTCGGAGGGATCGCGGCCCACATCGACCGGTTCCGGGTGCCACTGCGAGGTCGGGACGATGCCGGGCTCCATGGCCTCCAGGCCGTCGAAGTACGCGGCGATCCGCTCCTGACCGCGCAGATGGTAGGAGCTGGCGGAGTTCGCGTTGTAGACCGAAATCGCCTGGTTGAGCGCCTCGTTGGTGTCCGTGCCGTCGCTCAGGGCGAGATAGCTGCCCGGCGGGAGGGCATCGAGGAAGCGCGCCACGAGGGCGGCGGGCTCGTCGGAGTCCGGGATCTGGCCGAGGATGCCCAGCATAGTCAGCGCGATCGGCTTGCTGAAGTCCAGGGTCTTCGCGGCCTCTTCGAGGATCGTCTCCGGATCGCGCACATCGGCGTCCAGGTAGGCGCAGGCGCCTTCCGGGGTGCTGGTGAGCAGCGCCTGGGCGTGCACCAGGACCAACGGGTCGTTGTCGACGTAGACGATCCGGCTCTCGGGGGCGATCCGCTGCGCGACCTCGTGGGTGTTGTCCACGGTGGGCAGACCGGTGCCGATGTCCAGGAACTGCCGTACGCCCGCCTCGGCGGCGAGGTAGCGCACGGCCCGGACGAGGAAGCGGCGCTGGAGCCGGGCGAGCAGCGCTATGTCCGGGAACATCTGCAGGATCATCTCGCCGGCCTCGCGGTCGGCGGCGTAGTTGTCCTTGCCGCCCAGCAGGAAGTTCCACACACGGGCGGAGTGCGGACGGTCGAGCTGGAGCCGGTCGGCCAACGGGTCTTCGGAGGTCATGGGCAAAGCGTCACATGAAGTACGCGGTGGTGTCCGGCGATTGACGTTCACAACGGCGGTCAGGAGGGGTGGAACGGGTGCCGGCTCTCCTGCGGGTGTCCTTGTGGCCGTCTCGACAGTTCTAGAGGATCGTGCAAGAGGTCGAGGGGATCGCACTAACAACTGTGCTGCTCAGGCTGGTTTGCTCGAAGAGTCCCTTCCCGCCGCACCACGGCGCAAGACTCTGAGGAGCATTCCATGGCGCTCGACTCGTACGTCGGCCTCGGCCGGTCCGGCCTCAACGTGAGCCCCTTCTGCCTTGGCGCGATGAACTTCGGCGACGCCGGCGGCTTCGGCACCGGTGTCGAGGAGTCCGAGAAGATCCTCCAGACCTACCTCGACCACGGCGGCAACTTCGTCGACACCGCGAACTTCTACACCGGCGGCCAGTCGGAGGAGATCCTCGGCGACTACCTCGCCGCCCACCCCGGCCTGCGCGATCGCCTGGTCCTGGCCACCAAGTTCTACGGCAACCTCCACCCCGGCGACCCCAACGGCGGCGGCGCGAGCCGCAAGGCGATCATCGGCCAGCTGGAGGCGTCGCTGCGCCGGCTGCGCACCGACTACATCGACCTGTACTGGCTGCACAACCACGACTGGTCCACGCCGCTCGAGGAGACCCTGCGCACCCTGGACGACCTGGTCACCGCCGGAAAGATCCGCTACGTCGGCTTCTCCGACACCCCGGCCTGGTTCACGGCCAAGGCCCACACCATGGCGCTGCTGCGCGGCTGGACCCCCGTCACCGCGCTCCAGATGGAGTACTCCCTGCTGGAGCGGACCATCGAGGGCGAGCTGATCCCGCTCGCCGAGGACGCCGGCATGGGCGTGCTGCCCTGGAGCCCCCTCAAGAGCGGCTACCTCTCGGGCAAGTACCGCCGTGACCAGGCCCCCTCGGACTCCCGGCGCGCGTCGGTCCTCGGGGCCCCCACCGACGCCCAGTTCACGGTCATCGAGGCGCTGGCCGGCATCGCCGAGGAGATCGGCGCGAGCCCCGCCGCCGTAGCCCTCTCCTGGGTCCGGAACCGCCCCGGCATCACCTCGACCCTCATCGGCCCCCGCACGCTCCAGCACCTGGAGGCCAACCTCGCGGGCCTCGACGTACACCTCACGCCGGAGCAGACCGCCGTCCTGGACGACGTGTCCGCTCCGACGCTGAACTTCCCCTTCGAGTTGAACCGGAGCATGGGGCGGATGCTCAAGTACGCCGGTGCGACGGTGGACGGGGAGGAGAGCGGGGTGCACTTCCTGGTGCAGGGCGGCGTCCGCCACTGAGCCGGGCGACCGGGGTGCCGGTCACTCCATGGCGACCAGACGCCAGAGGGATGTGGTTTCGGCGCTCCGTGCCGTGTGGAGTGGGTCGTCGGCGTCCTTGGCGCGTGGGTGCCGGGGCTTGGTGTCGATCCTGCCCACGACGCGCAGGCCTGCCGCCCCGACAGCGTCGAGCAGGTGTCGGCGGGTCCGGAGGCCGAGGTGTTCGGCCAGGTCGGACAGGATGAGCCAACCCTCGCCGCCCGGTCGGAGATGAGCGGACAGCCCCGCGAGGAAACCGTGGAGCATGGTGCTGTCCGGGTCGTGGACGCCCTGCTCGATGGGCCCGGTCGGACGGGCGGGGAGCCAGGGCGGGTTGCAGACGACGAGGTCGGCGCGCCTTTCAGGGCCTTCGGGGAACAGGCCGGGGCCCGACACCTCGATGCGGTCGGTCAGCCCGAGCCGGTGGACGTTCTCCCTGGCGCAGGCCAGGGCGCGTGGGCTGATGTCGGTGGCCACGACGCGGTTGATCCCGCGGCGGGCAAGGACCGCGGCGAGGACGCCGGTTCCGGTGCCGAGATCGAAAGCTGTGCTGGAGGCAGGGAGTTGTCGGGCTACGGCTGGCAGCGGCGCGCGGGCGACCAGGTCGACGTACTCACCTCTGACGGGTGCGAACACTCCGTAGTGGGGGTGGACGCGTGCGGAGAGCGCCGGGACGTCGACCCCCTTGAGACGCCACTGATGAGCGCCGATGACTCCCAGCAGTTCCCGGAGTGAGACCGCCATGGGCTCCGTCGCGGGGCCGTAAGCCTCCTGGCACGCCTGGCGGAGGTCGGGAGCCCGGCGCAGGGCCAGGTTGTAGTCGCCGTCCAGCACCACCAGGAGCTTCCCGAGGACACGGGCGCGGTGACTGCTGCTGCGACGGTGCTGGTGGAAGGAGTCGCTCGGGGAGGTGCTGGGCCTGGACGGCTTGCGGTCGATGCGACGGCCCATCGCCTGCAGCAGCTGCCGGGCGTTGTGGAAGTCGCCCTGCCAGAGCAGGGCCGTTCCCTCGCAGGCCTGTCGGTAGGCGTCGTCGGCCTTTGTCCGGTCGTCGGCGAGGACGGTTCGCTTTGGAAGAGGGGCGCCGTTCTCGGAATGCCAGTGCGCGGACCGGTGGGTGTGGCCTTGGGTCCAGTTGATCGTGGACACCACGTACTCCTCGTGATCGAACGTGCAGGGGCACGAAGAGCACTTCGACGAGGAGCAGGCACAACCCACGTCTGTCCGGTGAACAGACGTGTGCGTTGAGGCAGTTGTTCGCTACCGCCCTCGCGTCGAAGCGCGAGGGCGGACATCCCAGACAACCATGCCGAGCATCAGGGTCAGGCCTTTCGGAGGAGTGGGCAGCAGACTACGCCGCCGCGCGGACCGCAGACGACCGCTCGATGTGCCTCGCGGCAGAGCCGGGGTTCAGCGAAGTGGAGCGGTTCCGGGCCTGGGACGCCGAGCAGTGGCTCGTCCTGCGCTCCCCTGTGGCGCAGGACGCTCGAGCCCGACGTCGCCAGGTCGGATGCCCCGTTGAGGTGGCGGAATGAGCGGTACACGTTGTCGTACCGTGCTTTCGCCCGGTGACCGCCCGGGACAACTCCACGCTCGCACCGCACTGTTGTGGCGTTCTTGTGGAATCCTTGCGACGCGTCGGTGGCCGGGCGTGGCTGGTTGACCTTTGCCGGGGGATACACGTATGGATCTGCGACTGCTGGGGCCGCTGGAGTTATGGGCCGCGGGCCGGCGGCTGGACCTGGGTCAGCCCAGGCAGTGCGCGGTACTGGCGGCGCTCGGTGCCGATGCCGGTCGTCCGGTGACCATGGAGTCGCTGGTGGACCGGATCTGGGACGACACGCCACCCAGCGGGGCACGCTCCGCGCTCTACGCCCACGTCAGTCGGATCCGGCGATTACTCGAGGAGGCGGCCCGGGCCGAGGGGTGCGAGGACCGGCCGCCGCTCCGCCTGCTCCGGGTGACCGGAGGATATGTCCTGGACGCGCCGGGGGAACGCGTCGACCTGCTGCGCTTCCGCCGGCTCGTGGCGCGGGCCCGCGACACGCACCGAGACGACAACGACCGCAGCGAACTGCTGCGGGAGGCACTGGACTTGTGGCGCGGAGTCCCTCTGGCCGGTCTGGCCGGAGCGTGGGCGGAGCGGATGCGCACGACCCTGGGCCAGGAACGCGTCGACACGGCCATCGCCTGGGCCCGGACCGAGACGAGGACCGGGAACCCGCTCGACGTGGTCGCTCGGATGCGTGGCCTTGTCGCCGAGTATCCCCTGGTCGAACCCCTGGCCGCCGAGCTCGTCCGGGCCCTGGCCGCGTCCGGCAGGAACGCCGAGGCGCTGGAGTGCTACACCCTGGCCCGGCGGCGGCTGATGGAGGAACTCGGCTCCGAGCCCGGCGCGGAACTGCGTGCCGTCCATGACGCGGTGCTGCACAGCACGGGCGAACCACCGCTCCGCGAGCCCGCCCCGCCCGCCGCGGCGGCAGCCCCCGCCCGGCCCGTCCCGGCTCAACTTCCCGCCGACGTACCGGCGTTCACCGGTCGGGCCGAGCAACTGACGGAGCTGTCCGAGTGTCTGGTCACCGCCGGAGAGGGGCGGCAGCCCGCCACCGCGGTCGTGATCTCCGCTGTCTCCGGCACCGCGGGAGTGGGCAAGACCGCCCTGGCGGTCCGTTGGGCCCACCGCGTGCGGGACGAGTTCCCCGACGGGCAGCTCTATGTGAACCTGCGTGGCTTCGACGTGAAGGAGCCGGTGTCCCCGGCGGACGCCCTTTCGGGTTTCCTCGCCGCACTCGGGGTGCCCGGCCGGGACATCCCGCAGGAGCCGGAGGAGCGTGCCGCGCGCTACCGGACCGAGCTGTCCGGACGGCGCCTGCTGATCGTCCTGGACAACGCGTCGTCGGCCGAACAGGTGCGCCCGCTGCTGCCGGGTACGCCCACCTGCAAGGTGCTGGTGACCAGCCGGGACTCACTGGCCGGCCTGGTGGCCATGCACGGCGCGCACCGGCTCGTCCTCGACCTGCTGCCGCCCGCCGACGCCGTCAGCCTGCTGCGCACCCTCATCGGCGACCGGATCGACGCCGAGCCCGAGGCCGCGGCGGCGCTGTCGGAGCAGTGCGGCCGGCTGCCTCTGGCCCTTCGAGTGGCGGCCGAACTGGCGCTCTCCGAGCCGGACGTGCCGTTGGCCGAGCTGAGCGAGGAGCTCACCGACCACCGCAAGCGGCTGGACCTGCTGGACGTCGGCGGGGACCCCCGGGCCGCCGTACGGGCCGTGTTCTCCTGGTCCTACCAACGGCTCCCCGCCGACGCCGCGGCCACCTTCCGGCTGCTGGGCCTGCACCCCGGCCCCGACTTCGACGCCCGCGCGGCCGCCGCCCTCGCCGGCGTGTCCTTCCACGACGCCCGGCGCATGGTCGCGGTGCTCACCCGCGCCCACCTGATCCAGCCGACGCGCCCCGGCCGCTACGGCATGCACGACCTGCTGCGCGTCTACGCCGCCTGGCAGGCCGAGACCCAGGACACCGAGAACGACCGGGACCTGGCACTGGGCCGCCTCTTCGACCACTACCTCGCCGGTGCGGCGGCCGCGATGGACCTCCTGTACCCGGCGGAGCGCCACCTGGGGCCCCGCGTCACCGCGCGGAGCACCGCCCTGCCGCACCTGGCGGACGCGGCGCAGGCGCGGAGCTGGCTGGACACCGAGCAGCCGGTCCTGGTGGCCGTCTGCGCCGAGGCAGCCGCGCGCGGCTGGGCCGAGCACGCCACCCGCACGGCCACCGTCCTGCACCGTTACTTCGAGAGCGGCGGACACTTCGCCGACGCTCTGGCCGTCTACGCCCACGCGAGCCGCTCGGCCCGGCAGGCGAACGACCATGAGGGCGAGGCCGACGTGCTGACCTGCCTCGGCGTCATCCAGCGCCGGCTCGCGCGGTACGAGGCGGCGGTGACCCACCACGAGGAGGCGCTCGCCCTCTACCGGCGGATCGGCAACCGCATCGGCGAGGCACGCAATCTGACCAACCTGGGAGTGCTCCACGAACTGCGGGGTCAGTACCGTCAGGCACTGGACTGCCACGGCCAGGCCGTCACGCTGTTCCGGCAGGCCGGCGATGGGGGCGGTCAGGCGGACGCGTTGAACAACCTGGGCATCATCCACGAACTCCTGCACGAGTACGAGACGGCCGCGGACAACCACCGCCAGGCCCTGGCGCTGTTCCGGGAGGCCGGGCACGTCTTCGGAGAGGCTTCCGCCCTCGGCAACCTCGGCATCGTCCAGAACCGGCTCGGCGACCACGCCGCCGCGGCCGACACCTTCCAGCAGATCCTGACCGCGTTTCGCAGTCTCGGGCACCGCTCCGGGGAGGCGCACGCGCTCTCCAACCTCGGCGACACCTGCGCCAAGCTCGCCCGGTACCAGACCGCCGCCGACCACCAGCGCACGGCTCTCGTCCTGTTCCGGAGGATCGGCGAACGGTACGGCGAGGTGGGCGCCCTCAACGGGCTGGGCGAAGCCCTGTTCGGCCTGGACCAGTTCACCGAGGCGCTCGCGGCGCACACCGAGGCGCTGACCGTGGCGACCGAGATCAAGGACCAGGAGGAACAAGCACGCGCCCACATCGGGACGGCCCAGGTCCATCAGGAGACGGGCGATCACGGACGCTCCCGCGAGCACTGGCAACGCGCCCTCGATCTCTACACGGCGCTGAACTCCCCCCGGGCCGCCGAGGTACGCGACCGGCTGGCGGGCCTGGACGAGGACGCCCGCCCCGCGGGGACACCCTGAGAGGGACCGGGGCCGGTCTCACAGGCTCTTGGCGCCACGTGCCGCCCCCGTGCTGTCCCGCACGATCAACCGAGGCACCGGCACCCGCACCGCCCGCGCCGGCCCTCCGTCCAGCAGCGCCGTCAGCTCCCGTGCCGCCGTCCGTCCGAACTCCACGCTGTCGCGGGACAGGGCGGACAACCAGGGCTTGACCATGCGGCACAGGGCCGAGTCCTCCCAGGCGACCACCGAGACGTCGGCCGGTACGGCGAAGCCGAGTTCGGTGGCGGCGGCCACTCCGGCGACGGCCATCACGTCGTTGTCGTAGATCAGAGCGGTCGGGGGAGCGGGGTCCTCCAGGACGCGGCGGGTGACGGCGGCGCTCTCCGCGTCGGAGTAGTCGGTGGTCACCGACTGGATGCCGGTCAGGCCGCGTCGGGCGGCTTCCGCGCGCAGGGTGCGGACCCGGCGTTCGGTGTGGGCCAGGCCCGCGAGGCCCGCGATGTGCACGATCCGGTGGTGGCCGAGCGCGTAGAGACCGTCCACGACCGCGGCCATCGCCGCCGCGTCGTCCGCCCACACCGTCGACAGACCGGGGTGGCGTTCGTCGGGTGCGCCGCCGATCACCACGGCGGGCAGGCCGAGTTCGTCGAGCAGGTCGGGGCGCGGGTCGTCGGTGCGGGGGTCGACGACGAGTACGCCGTCCACGCGATGTTCGGCCCACCAGCGCCGGTAGACAGCGCACTCGTCGTCGACGTCCTCGACCACCTGGAAGAGCAGGCCGAGATGACGCTCCGCCAGCACTTCCTGGATGCCCGAGACGAGCTGGAGGAAGAAGGAGTCGACGCCGAGCGTGTGCGCGGGGCGGGCCAGCACGAAGCCGACCGTGGCAGCGCCCTCGCCGGACAGCGCGCGCGCCGCCGTGCTGGGCCGCCAGCCCAACTGCTCGGCGACCCGGCGCACCCGGTCGCGGGTGACCTCGGAGACACCGGGACGGTCGTTGAGCGCGAAGGACACCGCGCTCTCGGAGACGCCGGCGCGCCGCGCGATGTCCTTCATGGTCGGACGGCGCGCCGGGGACCGCTTCGCCGGCATGGTGATCCCCATTTCTCCACGATGCGACAGGGTGCAACGCGGTGCAGCTAATGCGCTTGAGTGCGATCACCCTAAAGCGCATTAGTCGGAAGTGGCAAGCTTTCGACCGTGACCGTCTGACCTGCACTAATGCGGAATCTATTTCTTTAGCTGTGCTGAATCCATTGACTTTCCCCAAGAGCCCCGGGCATGGTCCATGGCGTCCCAGCCGCCGACGCCGCCCAGGGAGCAGTGTCACCGTGCCCATATCCCGCAGAGCCCTCGCCGCCACCGCCGTAGCCGCCCTCGTCCTGCCGCTGAGCGCCTGCGGTTCGGGGAGCGACGACGGTGGTTCCTCCGACGCCTCCGGCAAGGTGGAAGGCAACATCACCTTCCAGACCTGGAACCTGCGCGCGAACTTCAAGTCGTACTTCGAGGGCGTGATCGCCGACTTCGAGAAGCAGTACCCGGGCACCCATGTGAAGTGGGTCGACCAGCCCGCCGAGGGCTACCCCGACAAGATCAGCGCCGACGCGGCCGGCGGCACCCTGCCCGACGTCGTCAACGTCTCCCCGGACCTCGTCGCCCCGCTCGCCAAGGCCGGCTTCGCGCTCGACCTCGACAAGAGCGCCGCGAAGTACAAGAAGGAGTATCTGGCGGGGGCTTGGGCCAGCCACCAGATACCGGGCATGTCCGGCACGTACGCCTTCCCGTGGTACCTCAACACCGGGCCGCTCTTCTACAACAAGTCCCTCTTCAAGGAGGCTGGGCTCGACCCCGAGCAGCCGCCGAAGACGTACGACGAACTCTTCACCGACGCCCTGGAGCTGGCGAAGAAGAGCGACGGCAAGGTCGCCACCCTCGCCAACGTGCCCACCGTCGAGGACTTCGGCCGCTACGGCGTCGAGCTGATGAACAAGGAAGGCACCGGCTTCGCCTTCAACGACGCGAAGGGTGTCGAACTCCTCACCAAGTACAAGGAGTTGTACGACGCCAAGGCGCTGGATCCGCAGGCGCTGACCGCGACCCCCGAGTCGTCCGGCAAGAAGTTCCTCACCGGGGCCGTCGCCATGAACCCCGGCAGCGCCCTGGACCTCGGCAACTTCAAGAAGCAGGCGCCGAACCTGTACAAGAACATCGGCATCACGGACCAGATCACCAGCACCGGCCACGTCAACATGTACGTGATGGGCCTGATGGTCAACGCGCAGACCAAGAAGAAGCCCGCCGCGATCGCCTTCGCGCACTACGTCACCGACGCCGAGCACCAGATGTCCTTCGCCAAGAAGGTCGCCATCTTCCCGAGCACCGCCGGCTCGCTGGACGACCCGTACTTCACCAAGGAGGACGGCACCGACGAGACCCGCGTCCGGATCGCCGCCGCCAAGTCGCTGAAGACCGCGGTCAATTACACGCCCGTGCTGTTCAGCGACCAGATGAAGACCGCTCTGCGCAACGAGGTGGCCAAGGCGCTGCAGGGCAAGGAGAGCCCGCAGGACGCGCTCGACAACGCTGTCAAGGCCTGCGACACGCTCCTCCAGCAGCAGGGCTGACCGACATGGCGAGTTCCACTGTTCCCACCGGCTCCCGGGCGAGGCGCGGCTCCCGGGCGCCGGAGGACCGGCCGGTACGGCGCGTGCGGCGTCAACTGCCCAGCAGCCCCTGGCTGTTCGCCGCCCCCGGGCTGCTGATCACCGGCGTGTTCGTCCTGTACCCGTTCGTCTCCACGGTGATCAACTCCTTCACCGACCGCCGCACCCTGATCCCGGGCAAGTTCGTGGGCCTCGCCAACTTCCGCGAGCTGCTCGACGACGACATGTTCTGGATCGGCCTGCGCAACAGCACGCTCTACGTCCTCGGAGTCGTCCCGGCGCTGGTGATCCTGCCCCTGCTGCTCGCGCTCCTTGTGCAGAAGAACATCCCCGGCATCACCTTCTTCCGGTCCGCCTTCTACACCCCGGTCGTCGCCTCGATCGTCGTGGTCGGCCTGATCTGGGTGTGGCTGCTGGACGAACGCGGCCTGATCAACTCGCTGTTGGAGATCATCGGGGTCGGCCGGGTCGGCTTCCTCAGCGACCAGTGGCTGCTCCTGGTGAGCGCGATGGCGGTCACGGTCTGGAAGGGCCTCGGCTACTACATGATCATTTATCTGGCCGCGCTGGCGAACGTGCCGCGCGAACTGCACGAGGCCGCCGCGGTCGACGGCGCGGGAGCGATCCGCCGCTTCGTCACCGTCACCGTGCCCGCCGTCCGCTCCACCATGGTCCTGGTCGGCGCGCTCTCCTCGGTCGCCGCCTTCAAGGTTTTCTCCGAGGTCTACCTGATGGCGGGCCCCAGCGGCGGACCGGCCGGCGAGGACACCACCCTCGTCATGCTCGTCCAGCGCACCGGCACCGGCCTGACCGGCCGGGTCGGCTACGCCTCCGCCATCTCGGTGGTCGTCTTCGTCGTCACCGTCGTCCTGATGCTGCTCGTCCTGAGGGCCGACCGGAAGGACGAGTCGTGAGCGTGCTGGAGAAGACACGGCCCGACCGGAAGCCGGCCGCCGCCCGCGAACCCCGGGTCACCGACGAGCACGGCCGCCGCATCCGGGTATGGGAACTCGCCCTGCGCTACGTGCTGTTGCTCGTCGTGCTCGCCCTGACCGTCGGACCGTTCCTGTGGCAGCTGTCCACCTCGCTCAAGGGCCCCACCGAGGACATCTACAGCTCCCCGCCGAGCTTCCTGCCCGGCCACCCCACCCTGCACAACTACGAACGGGTCGCCAACACGATCCCGGTCTGGGACTACGCCTTCAACTCGCTGAAGGTCGCCACCGCCAACGTCGTGACCAACTGCGTCGGTTCGGCCCTGGCCGGCTACGCCCTGGCCCGACTGCGGTACCGGGGCAGGCGTGTCGCCACCCTCGTCTTCATCCTCGCCATGCTCGTGCCGGTCGAGAGCATCATCATCGCCCAGTTCACGACCATGCGGGAGCTCGACCTCAACAACACCCTGATCGGCGTCGTCCTGCCCGCCTGCATCGCCTCGATGAACGTGCTGCTGATGCGCAACGCCTTCCTCAACCTCCCCTACGAGATCGAGGAGGCGGCCTTCGTCGACGGTGCCAACGCCTGGCAGCGGTTCCTGCGGATCGCGGTGCCGTCGGTGAAGGGCACCCTCGCGGTCGTCGCGATCTTCGCCTTCATGGGCGCCTGGGACGACTTCCTGTGGCCGCTGATCGTGCTGAGCGATCCCGACAAGTTCACGCTCACCATCGGACTCAACTATCTGCACGGCACCTTCGCCAACGACGAACGGCTCGTCGCGGCGGGCACGGTCATCGCCGTGGCACCGCTGATCGCCCTCTTCGCCTGTCTCCAGCGGTACTTCTTCCGCGGGGTCGGCGAGGGCGCGGTCAAGGGCTGAACCTCCCCTGAGCACAAGGACTTTTGCATGCCTTCTGCCGTGCGCTTCGGCGTCAACTACACCCCCAGCGAAGGGTGGTTCCACCACTGGCTCGACTTCGACCTCGATTCCGTACGGGCCGACCTCGACTCCATCGCCGCACTGGGCCTCGACCACATCCGCGTCTTCCCGCTGTGGCCGTACTTCCAGCCGAACCGCACCCTGATCCGCCCCCGCGCCATCGAGCAGCTCGTCCAGCTCGTCGACGCCGCCGCCGAACGTGGCCTCGACGTCAACGTGGACGGTCTGCAAGGCCACTTGAGCAGCTTCGACTACCTGCCGGCCTGGACCCGGACCTGGCACCGGCGCAACCTCTTCACCGACCCGGACGTCCTCGACGGCCAGGCCGCCTACCTGCGCACCCTCGCCGCCGCCCTCGCCGACCGGCCGAACTTCATCGGCATGACCCTCGGCAACGAGGTCAACCAGTTCTCGGCGGGACCGCATCCCGACCCCGACCGGGCGACGTCCGACGAGATCGACGCGTGGCTCGCGCGCATGCTCGGCGCCTGCGAGCAGGGCGCCCCCGGCAAGCTGCACCTGCACGCCGAGTACGACGCGACCTGGTACCAGGACGACATGCCGTTCACCCAGGGCCAGGCCGCCCGGCACGGCGCCGTGACGGCCGTGCACTCCTGGGTCTTCAACGGCACCGCCCAGCGCCATGGCCGTACCTCCGTGCCGACCGAACACCACGCCGCGTACCTCGTCGAACTGAGCAAGGCCTGGGCCGACGCACCCCACCGCCCCGTCTGGCTCCAGGAGGTCGGCGCCCCCGCACCCCTGATCCCGGCCGAGCACGCCGCCGCCTTCACCGAGGCGACCATCGCGAACGCGCTTGACTGCCCCGACCTGTGGGGGATCACCTGGTGGTGCTCCCACGATGTGTCCCGCGACCTCGCCGACTTCCCCGAACTCGAATACGGGCTGGGGCTGTTGACCAATGACCGGAAGCCGAAGGACACGGCGCGGGTGCTGGCGGAGGCGGCGGCCCGCGCCCGCAGCCATGCCTCGGCAGCCACCTCCGGACCGCACACCCCCGCACCCCGCACCACCGCGCTCACGGTCCCCGCCGACCCGGCCGTCCGCTCGCTCTGCGCGCCCGGCGGACCGGTCTACGACGCCTTCTTCCGGCTGACCGCCGACGGCGTCCGGCCCACGACCGTCCTGGACACGCGCGCGGACGACAAGGATCATCTCGCCGCGCGTGGCATCACCGAAGTCGTCAGTCCCGAACAGGTACTCCCCACCCCACCAGGAGACACCAGCTCGTGAACCCCACCAGACGCACCGTCCTGATGGCCGGCGCGGCGGCCGCCCTGCTGCCGTCGGCGCCCGCCTTCGCGGCGATCCCGAAGGCCGACGCCGCCGCGACCCCGCCGTACGCCTCGTACTGGTACCCCGACTCGTTCCCGTCGGGCACCCCCGGCAGCGGCATCACCTGGCGCAGCCTGAAGAGCTGGACGGCCGCCGGTGACGCGGACCTCGCCTTCAACGCCGCTTCCGTGCCGCTCGCGACCCGCTTCACCCCCACCCAGGCGAACGCCACCGCCCGCTCCGGGCAGGCCCGCGTCCAGTCGCTGGTCTCCTTCGGACCGACGGCCAGTAACCCCTCCCAGGGTGCGGCGACCGCCGACTACTACGCGCTCACGCACTGGGCGTACATGGACGAGCTGGTGTTCTGGGGCGGTTCTTCGGGGGAGGGGCTGATCCTGGCGCCGAACGCGCCGATCGTGGACGCGGCCCACCGGCACGGGGTGCCCGTGCTCGGCAACATCTTCCTGCCGCCCACCGCGTACGGCGGCCAACTCCAGTGGACCCGCGACCTGGTGCAGAAGGACTCCGCCGGGCATTATCCGCTCGCCGCCCAACTCGTGGCCGTCGCCGCCGCGTACGGCTTCGACGGGTGGTTCGTGAACGCCGAGACCAGTGGCGGCAACACCGCCCTCGGCGCCGACATGCTGGGCTTCGTCAAGGAGTTGAAGGCACTCGCCGTGGCCCGGGGGCAGCGGGTGACCTGGTACGACTCGATGACCGTCAACGGCACGGTGAGCTGGCAGGGCGCCCTCAACACGCAGAACCAGGCGTTCTTCCAGGCCGCGGACGACATGTTCGTCGACTTCCGGTGGAGCACGAGCACCCTCGCCTCGTCGGGGCAGAAGGCCGTGGATCTGGGACGCAGCCGGTACGAGCTGTGGGCGGGTGTGGACGTCGAGTCCAACGGCTCCAACTCGTCGGTGAGTTGGGACGCGATCGTGCCGAGCACCAAGGCGCACGTCACGTCGATCGGCCTCTACCGGCCCGAGTGGACCCGCAACCACCTCCCCGCGAGCCGGACTCCGGGCGACTTCCATGCCGCCGACGACCGGTTCTGGACCGGGCGGTCCCTCGATCCCTCGCGGCCGGACACCACCGACCCCTGGCGGGCGCCGGCCGTGTCGGTGGCGGACCGGTCGACGGTCGGCTCGCTGCCGTTCGCGAGCGTGTTCAACACCGGGCACGGGCTGCGGTGGTACGACGGCGGGGCGGTCACGTCGGACGCGGCGTGGAACCACCTCGGGGTGCAGGACCTGCTTCCGTCGAGGCGCTGGGCGGTGCACACGTCCGGTCAACGGCCCGCAGCGACCTTCGACTTCGCGGATGCGTGGCGCGGCGGGAGCAGTGTCCTCGTCGCCGGTGTGCTGGACGCGCCGACGGTCTTGGAGGTGTACGCGACACAGCTGCCGATCAGTGTGAACACGGTTGTCGAGCTGACGTACAAGGTCGACGCGGGGGATGTGAACGTCGAGCTGGCGGTGGCGACCGAGGAGGCGAGTTCACCGGGGGCGACACCGCCGTACACGTATCTGCCTGTGAACTCGGGCAACGGGTGGCAGACCGTAACCGTTCCGCTCACAGGGCTCTCCGGGACGGTCCATGCGATAGGCGTTCGGCTCACCGGCTCCGGCGAGACCGCGCGGTGGCGGCTCGGTGGTCTCGCCGTCCATGACGCACCCGACACCCCCGACACCCCCGCCACCCCGTCCGACTTCGGCATCACCGCGGCCACCGGTGGCGACCTGCGCTTCGGCTGGAGCGCCGCCCCGGGCGCCGTACGCCACTACGAACTCCACCGTCTCCTGCCCGACGGCACCCCTCGCTTCCTCGGCGGCACCGGCCAGCGGGCGTACTTCGTCACCGGGCTCAAGGCCGAGCAGGGTGAGCAGGCAGCACGGTTCGAGTTGCGTGCCGTGGGGGAGCTGTACACCTCGTCGGCTCCCGTCACGGTGACTCACACCTGGTAGCCGTCACCCACAACCGGTAACCGTCCACCCAGTCTTGGAGCACCCCGCATGCATGACGACCGCAGCCTGGTCGAAGCCCGCCTCAAGCGCGTCCTCGACGAGCGCGTCCGCCCCGCCGTCCATCCGGAGTCCGTACCGCTGGAAGTGGCGGTGTGGAACGCGCCCGGCGAGCCCGTGCCGGTCGACGAAGGGCTCGCGGCCGAGCCCGAGCCGATCGAGGTGGGTGCCCGGTGGGGTGCTCCTTGGGGGACCAGTTGGTTCCGCGTCTCCGGGACGGTCCCGCAGGCGTGGGCCGGCAAGACCGTCGAGGCGATCCTGGACCTCGGCTTCGACGAGAACATGCCCGGCTTCCAGTGTGAGGGCCTGGTCTACCGGCCCGACGGCACCCCGGTGAAGGGCCTCAACCCCCGCAACCAGTGGGTGCGCGTCGGCGCGCCCGTCGAAGGCGGCGAGGAGGTCCGCCTGCACGTCGAGGCCGCCTCCAACCCCGTCATCCTCGACTACCACCCCTTCCTGCCCACGCAGTTGGGCGACAAGGACACGGCCGGCAGCGAACCGCAGTACACGCTCACCCGCATGGACCTCGCGGTCTTCGACGAGACCGTGTGGCAGCTCGTGCTCGACCTGGAGGTGCTCGGCGAGCTGATGGCCGAGCTGCCGGTGGACTCGGCCCGCCGCTGGGACATCCTGCGCGCACTGGAGCGGGCCCTCGACGCCATCGACCTCCAGGACGTCAACGGGTCGGCGGAGCGGGCCCGTTCATGCCTCACCGGCGTCCTCGCCGCCCCCGCCGTCCCCTCCGCCCACCGCATCAGCGCCGTCGGCCACGCGCACATCGACTCCGCGTGGCTGTGGCCGCTGCGCGAGACGGTCCGCAAGGTGGCCCGTACGACCTCGAACATGACCGCCCTGCTTGAGGACGAGCCCGAGTTCGTCTTCGCCATGTCGCAGGCGCAGCAGTGGGCGTGGGTGAAGGAGCACCGGCCCGAGGTGTGGGCGAAGGTGAAGAAGGCCGTGGCGGACGGGCGGTTCGTGCCGGCCGGCGGTATGTGGGTCGAGTCGGACACCAACATGCCGGGCTCGGAGGCGATGGCCCGTCAGTTCGTGCACGGCAAGCGGTTCTTCATCGACGAGTTCGGCGTCGAGAACGACGAGGCCTGGCTCCCCGACACCTTCGGCTTCGCCGCGGGCCTGCCGCAGATCATCAAGGCGGCGGGCTCCAAGTGGCTGCTGACGCAGAAGATCTCGTGGTCGCAGACGAACAAGTTCCCGCACCACACCTTCCGTTGGGAGGGCATCGACGGCACCCGGATCTTCACGCACTTCCCGCCCGTCGACACCTACAACTGCTCGATGAAGGGCAGCGAGATCGCCCACGCGGCGACCAACTTCAAGGACAAGGGCGTCGCCCGGCACTCCCTAGCCCCCACCGGCTGGGGTGACGGCGGCGGTGGTAGCACCCGCGAGATGGTCGCGAAGGCGGCCCGGCTGCGGGACCTGGAGGGTTCGGCGACCGTCGTCTGGGAGACCCCGCGGGAGTTCTTCGAGAAGGCCGAGGCCGAGTACCCCGAGCCGCCGGTCTGGGTCGGCGAGCTCTACCTCGAACTCCACCGCGCCACCCTCACCAGCCAGGCACAGACCAAGCAGGGCAACCGCCGCAGCGAACACCTCCTGCGCGAGGCCGAACTGTGGGCGGCGACGGCGGCCGTACGGACCGGATTCCCTTATCCGTACGAGGAGTTGGACCGCATCTGGAAGACGGTCCTGCTGCACCAGTTCCACGACATCCTGCCGGGTTCCTCGATCGCGTGGGTCCACCGCGAGGCCAGGCGGACGTACGCGCGGCTCGCCGAGGAGCTGACCGGCATCATCGACGCCGCCCAGCGCGCCCTGGCCGGCGAGGGCACGACGTCCCTCGTCTTCAACGCGGCCCCGCACACCCGCGCCGGCATCCCGGCCGGCGGCGCGGGCGAGACGGCCGCCGACGGCGAGACGACGGTCACCGCGCGCGAGGGCGGCGGACACGTCCTGGACAACGGCCTGCTGCGGATCGCAATCGACGCCCAGGGCCTGGTCGTATCGGCCTACGACATCGAGGCGGACCGCGAGTCCGTCGCGCCGGGCCGGGCGGCCAACCTCCTCCAACTCCACGCGGACTTCCCGAACATGTGGGACGCCTGGGACGTGGACGAGTTCTACCGCAACACCGTCACGGACCTCACCGACGCGGACGAGGTCGTGCCGGAGGGGAACGGGGTGCGGATCACCCGTACCTTCGGAGCCTCCCGCGTCACCCAGGTGCTGTCCCTGGCGCCGGGGGAGCGGCGGCTGCTGGTGGACACGGAGGTGGACTGGCACGAGACGGAGAAGTTCCTCAAGCTGGCTTTCCCGCTGGACGTGCACGCCGGACGGTACGCGTCGGAAACCCAGTTCGGGCACTTCCACCGGCCCACCCACACCAACACCAGCTGGGAAGCGGCCAAGTTCGAGGCCTGCAACCACCGTTTCGTCCACCTGGAGGAGCCGGGCTGGGGCGTGGCCGTCGTCAACGACTCGACGTACGGACACGATGTGACCCGGACCGTGCGGACGGACGGCGACCGCGGTACGACCACCACTGTCCGGGTCTCCCTGCTCCGTGCCCCGCGCTTCCCGGACCCCGAGACCGACCAGGGCGTCCACCGCTTCCGGCACGCGCTGGTGCCGGGCGCGGGCATCGGGGACGCGGTGCGCGAGGGCTGGCGGATCAATGTGCCGGAGCGGCGGCTTGAGGGCGCCGGCGAGGTCGCGCCGCTGGTCACCGTCGACCGGGACGCGGTCGTGGTGACGGCGGTCAAGCTGGCCGACGACGGGAGCGGTGACGTGGTCGTGCGCTTCCACGAGGCGCACGGCGGGCGGGCGCGAGCGACGCTCACGGCCGGGTTCGAGGTCGCCGGAGTGACGGCGACGGACCTGCTGGAGCGACCGCTCGCCGAGGCGGAGGCGCCCGCGCCCGAGGTGACGGGCAATCAGGTCGCTCTGCGGCTGCGGCCGTTCGAGCTGGTGACGCTGAGGTTCAGCCGGGCCTGACGCATCAGGTCTGACGGGGAGCGGGCGGGCACCGAAGGGCCCGCCCGCTCCCCGTCCTACGCCTGGTCACTTAGCTGCGTCCGCAGCCACTGCTCCACCTCGCCGACATGCGCGGCAGCCGCCGCCCGTGCCGCCTCCGGGTCGTGCGCCACCAGTGCCCGGTGGATCGCCGCGTGCTCCCGTCGGGTGCGCTCGAAGGCGCCCTCCTCCTGGTAGCCGCGCCAGACCCGGGCCCGGAAGGTCCGTGAGGACAGGCCCTCCAGGATGGCGGCCATGGTGTCGTTGCCGGCCGCCGTCGCGATCTCGCGGTGGAAGGCGAGGTCGTGGGCGAGGATCACCTCGGGATCGTCGGTGGCGTTCATCGCGGTGAGGTGCTTCTCGACCTCGGCGAGCTGGTCCGGCGTGATCCGGGCCGCCGCCAGCGCGGTCGCCGTCGACTCCAGGACACGCCGCACCTCAAGGAGCTCCACCAGCTGCGGGCCCCGGGACAGATCGGCGACCACGCCGAAGGTCTCCAGGAGATCGCCGGCCTCCAACTGGGTGACGTAGATCCCCGAGCCGTGCCGGGCCTCCAGCACGCCCAGCACCGTCAGCGCGCGGATCGCCTCGCGCATCGAGCTGCGGGAGATGCCGAGTTGGACCGCGAGGTCGCGCTCGGTGGGCAGTCGCTGGCCGGGCTCCAGGCGGCCCTCGCCGATCATGCCCTTGATCTGCTCGATGGCGCGCTGGGTCACGGTGCCCTTCTGCGGAGCCGTCTCGTCCACGCCGTTCCTCCAGTCACCGGGTGCGCCGAAGTCTAACCGGCAAGGTGGTAGGACCACTATGGCCTGAATCAAGGAAAATCTGCCGCTGGAGGGTGTTCTTTCGAGGGAGTGGTCTGATAAGTATGCCGTCATCTGCTTGAACAAGCTCAACGAGGAGCCGCCAGATGCCCGGCAGGACAGTGGGGAAGCGCAGCAGGTTTCGATTGGTCGGTGCGGTGGCCGCGGCGGCGAGCGTGTCGCTCGTGCTCGCCGCGTGCGGCAGCACCAAGGACACCGGCGGCTCCGGCAGCGCGGGAGGCGGTGGCGACGGCAAGGTCGGGGTGATCCTGCCCCTGCTGACCTCGCCGTTCTGGCAGTCGTACAACGACTACGTGCCGAAGATGGCCAAGTCCGAGGGTGTCGACGCGCTGAAGACGGTCAACTCCAACAGTGACCCGGCCCAGCAGATCACCGACATCAACAACCAGCTCAACCAAGGCGTGAAGGGCCTGGTCGTGGCCCCGCTGGACAGCGCCGCGATCGAGGCCGGACTCGACCAGGCCGACCGCAAGGGCGTGCCCGTGGTCGCGGTCGACGTGGCGCCCGACAAGGGCAAGGTCGCGATGGTCGTGCGCGCCAACAACGTGGCGTACGGCGAGAAGGCCTGCGAGTACCTGGGCCAGCACATCACCAGCGGCAAGGTCGTGCAGATCATGGGCGACCTGGCCTCGGTCAACGGCCGGGACCGCTCCGAGGCCTTCCGGGACTGCGCGAAGAAGAAGTACCCCAAGCTCAAGGTCCTGGAGATCCCGGCCAAGTGGGAGTCCGACACCGCGGCCTCCAAGCTGGACACCCTCCTCAACGCCAACCCCGACATCAAGGGCATCTACATGCAGGCCGGCGGCGTCTACCTGGCGCCCACCCTGCAGACCCTCAAGTCCAAGGGGCTGTTGAAGACGGCCGGTACGGCGGGCCACATCGCCATCGTCTCCAACGACGGCATCCCGCAGGAGTTCGACGCCATCCGCAAGGGCCAGATAGACGCGACGGTCTCGCAGCCCGCCGACGCCTACGCCAAGTACGGCATGTACTACATCAAGGCCGCGATGGACGGGAAGACCTTCAAGCCCGGGCCCACCGACCACGACTCGACCATCGTCAAGCTGCCCAGCGGCATCCTGGAGGACCAGCTGCCGGCGCCGCTGGTGACGAAGGACAACGTGGACGACCCCAAGCTGTGGGGGAACACGGTCAAATGAGCACGGCCGTGATCACGCCTCTGGTGGAGGCCGTCGGCGTCGTCAAGCGCTACGGCCCCACCACCGCCCTCGCGGATGGCCGGCTCACCGTGCTGGCCGGCGAGTCCCACGCCCTCGTCGGCCGCAACGGCGCCGGCAAGTCGACCCTGGTCCAGGTCCTCACCGGACTCCAGGCGGCCGACGAGGGTACGGTCCGCTTCGACGGCGAGCCCGCGCCCGCGCTCGCCGACCGCGACGCCTGGCGCCGCAAGGTGGCCTGCGTCTACCAACACCCCACGGTCGTACCCGAGTTGACCGTGGCGGAGAACCTCTTCATCAACCGCCAGCCGCTGAGCCGCGGTTTCATCAGCTGGCGCCGGCTGCGCACCGAGGCCACCGAACTCCTCGACACCTGGGACGTGCACGTCGACCCGGAGGCGCGCACCGCCGACCTCAAGGTCGAGGATCGCCAAATGGTGGAGATCGCCCGGGCGTTGAGCTTCGGCGCCCGCTTCATCGTCCTCGACGAACCCACCGCCCAGCTCGACAACCGCGAGATCGAGCGGCTCTTCGGCCGCATGCGCGGACTCCAGGACTCGGGCGTCACCTTCCTGTTCATCTCGCACCACCTGCAAGAGGTGTACGAGGTCTGCCAGACCGTCACGGTGCTGCGCGACGCCCGCTGGATCACCACGGCCCCCGTCGCGGACCTGCCGAGGGCGGCCCTGGTGGAGGCGATGGCGGGGGAGAGCCTGGAGACGATCGCCGAACAGGCCGTACAGGAGAAGATCGTCGACGACAGCGCGCCGATCCTTCTCGACGCCCGCGGGCTCACCGCGGACGCCTACCAGGACGTCGACCTGACCGTCCGCCGCGGCGAGGTCGTCGGGCTCGCCGGATCCAGCGGCAGCGGCAAGATCGAACTCGCCGAGTCGCTCGCCGGGCTGTACTCGCCGACGGGGGGCACCGCTCGACTCGACGGCAAGCCCCTCCCGTTCGGCGATGTGCAGTCCGCGCTGCGGGCCGGCGTCGGCTGTGTGCCCCGCGACCGGCACGAGCAGGGCCTGGTGGTCGGCATGACCATCGGCGACAACGCCACCATGACCGTCCTCGAACGGCTCGGCCGGTTCGGCCTCGTCGGCACCGATCGCAAACGCGCCTTCGCCACCGAGCTGATCGACCGCCTCGACATCCACGCCGAGGGCCCCGAACAACCCGTCTCCGACCTGTCGGGCGGCAACGCGCAGAAGGTCGTCATGGCCCGCGCCCTCGCCTCGGAGCCACGGCTGCTGGTCCTCATCAACCCCACGGCGGGCGTGGACGTGAAGTCCAAGGAGTCGCTGCTCGCCCGCGTGGACAGCGCCCGCGAGGACGGCACCGCCGTGCTCGTCGTCTCCGACGAACTCGACGACCTGCGGCGCTGCGACCGCGTCCTCGTCCTCTTCCACGGCCGCGTCGTCGCCGAGTACTCGGCGGGCTGGCGCGACCACGAGCTGATCGCCTCCATCGAAGGAGTGGACCATGGCTGACACCAAGGCTCCGCCGGTGAAGCCGGTGAGCATACCCGACACCCGGTCGGCGAGGGCGGTGCTGCTGCGCCGGGCCCGTGAACTCGCCCTCGTCCCCGCACTGTTGCTGCTCCTGCTGCTCGGCGCGCTGCTCAACGACTCCTTCTTCACCGAGGCCAACCTGATCTCCATCCTGGCCTCGTCCGCGGCGCTCGCGATGGTGGTGCTCGCCGAGTCGCTGGTGCTCATCACCGGCAAGTTCGACCTGTCCCTGGAGTCGGTCGTCGGCATCGCGCCGGCGGTCGCGGCGCTCCTGGTGCTGCCCGCCGCACAGGCCGGCTGGGGCACCGAACTACCCGCCGGACTCGCCCTGTTGGCGATCCCCCTGGTGGGCGCGGTGATCGGCGCCTTCAACGGCATCCTCGTGGTGAAGGTGAAGCTCAACGCGTTCATCGTCACCCTCGCCATGCTGATCATCCTGCGCGGACTGCTGGTCGGCGCCACCAAGGGCAAGACGCTCTTCGGCATGCCGGACTCGTTCTTCTCGCTGGCCACCAGCACCTTCCTGCGCATCCCCCTGTCGGTCTGGGTCGCAGCCATCGCCTTCGCCATCGCCGGGTTCTTCCTCAAGTACCACCGCCTGGGCCGCTCGTTGTACGCGATCGGCGGCAACCTGGAGGCGGCCCGCGCCGCCGGCATCCGCGTCGACCGGGTACGGCTCGGCGTGTACGTCGTCGCCGGTGTCCTCGCCTCCCTCGGCGGCCTCATGTACACCGGCTACGTCGGCGCGATCGGCGCCAACCAGGGCCAGAACATGATCTTCACCGTGTTCGCGGCGGCCGTCATCGGCGGCATCAGCTTGGACGGCGGCCGGGGCACGATGTTCGGCGCCCTCACCGGCGTACTCCTGCTGGGTGTGGTGAAGAACATGCTCACCCTGGCCCAGGTGCCGTCCTTCTGGATCGACGCCATCTACGGCGGAATCATCCTGGTCGCCCTCATGATCGCCCGCCTGACGACGGGGCGCGCCCAGGACTAGGACCAGGGCCGCGACGCCGAGCGGAATCCGAAAGGAGCCGAGCGGAATCCGAAAGACAGGCCCTGTCCGCGCCTCGCCCCCCGCCACCGACCGAAAGGCCCTACGTGTCCCCGACGCCCGTCCGCATCACCGCGGTCGACACCTACGACATCCGGTTCCCGACCTCGCGCGAGCTCGACGGCTCCGACGCGATGAATCCGGACCCCGACTACTCGGCCGCGTACGTCGTGCTGCGCACGGACGCGGCGGACGGCGTACAGGGGCCGGAGGGGCACGGTTTCACCTTCACCATCGGGCGGGGCAACGAGGTCCAGGTCGCCGCGATCCACGCACTGCGCCACCATGTGGTCGGCCGGTCCGTGGACGAGGTGTGCGACGACCCGGGGGCGCTGTACCGGGACCTGATCGGAGACAGCCAACTGCGGTGGCTGGGGCCCGAGAAGGGCGTGATGCACATGGCGATCGGCGCGGTCGTCAACGCCGTGTGGGACCTCGCGGCCAAGCGCGCCGACAAGCCACTGTGGCGCCTGCTCGCCGACGCCGAACCCGAATGGCTGGTCGGCCAGATCGACTTCCGCTACCTCACCGACGCGCTCACCCCCGAGGAGGCCCTGGAGATCCTGCGCCGGGGCCGGGCCGGCGCGGCCGAACGCACCGCCGACCTGCTCGCCCGCGGCTTCCCCGCCTACACCACCTCACCGGGCTGGCTCGGCTACGAGGACGAGAAGCTCACCCGGCTCGCCGCCGAGGCGGTCGCCGACGGCTTCCGCCAGATCAAGCTGAAGGTCGGCGCCGACCTGGAGGACGACATACGCCGCTGCCGGGTCGCCCGCGCGGTCGTCGGCCCCGACATCCGCATGGCGATCGACGCCAACCAGCGCTGGGACGTGGCCGAGGCGATCCGCTGGACCAAGGCCCTCGCCGAGTTCGACCCGTACTGGGTCGAGGAGCCCACCAGCCCCGACGACGTCCTCGGCCACGCGGCCATCCGCGCCGCCGTCGCCCCCGTCAAGGTCGCCACCGGCGAACACGTCCAGAACCGGATCGTCTTCAAACAGCTCCTCCAGGCCGGCGCCCTCGACATCGTCCAGATCGACGCGGCCCGCGTCGGCGGCGTCAACGAGAACCTCGCGATCCTGCTGCTCGCGGCCAAGTTCGGCGTCCCGGTCTGCCCGCACGCGGGCGGCGTCGGCCTGTGCGAACTCGTCCAGCACCTCTCGATGTTCGACTATGTGTCGGTGTCCGGCACCGTCCAGGACCGGGTCATCGAGTACGTCGATCATCTGCACGAACACTTCCTCGACCCGGTGGTGATCCGCGAAGGTCACTACACGGCACCCACCGCGCCGGGCTTCTCCGCCGCCATGCGGCCGGAGTCCATCGCGCGGTACACCTTTCCCGGCGGCATCTTCTGGGCCGCCGACCTGGACGAGAAGAAGGGACGGGCGGCATGACCGACTTCGAGGGACTGAAGGCCCTGGTCACAGGAGGCGCCTCCGGTATCGGCAGGGCGACGGCCGACCTATTGGCCGCACGTGGCGCCCAGGTCGCCGTCCTCGACCTCGACCCCTCCACGGTGGAGAAGCCACTGCTGGGCTTCCGGGCCGACGTCACCGACGACACCTCGGTCCGGGAAGCGGTGGCGGCCGCGGCCGCCGAACTCGGCGGCCTCGACGTGGTGATCAACAACGCCGGTGTCGGCGCGCAGGGCACCGTCGAGGACAACGACGACGCCGAGTGGCACCGCGTTCTCGACGTGAACGTCGTCGGCATGGTCCGCGTGGCCCGCGCCGCGCTGCCGCACCTGCGGGAGTCGCAGCACGCGGCCATCGTCAACACCTGCTCGATCGCGGCCACGGCGGGCCTGCCCATGCGCGCCCTGTACAGCGCGACCAAGGGCGCCGTGTACTCCCTCACGCTCGCCATGGCCGCCGACCACCTCCGCGAGGGCATCCGCGTCAACTGCGTCAACCCCGGTACGGCGGACACCCCTTGGGTCGGCCGACTGCTGGACTCGGCCACCGACCCGGCCGCCGAACGCGCCGCGCTGGAAGCCCGCCAGCCCAGCGGCCGGCTCGTCTCGGCGGCCGAAGTCGCGGGCGCCATCGCCTACTTCGCCAGTCCCCTCTCCGGCGCCACCACCGGCACCTCGCTCGCGGTGGACGGCGGCATGCAGGGCCTGCGGCTGCGCCCGGCGGGCCAGTGAGCACCCTCGGCCGCAGCGGCGTCCCGGTCAGCCCTCTCGCCATGGGCGCCGCCCCGCTCGGCAACCTCTACAGCGAACTCGGAGAGGAACAGGCCCACGACGCCGTGGCCACCGCCTGGCAGCAGGGCATCCGCTACTTCGACACGGCCCCGCACTACGGCATCGGCCTGTCCGAACGCCGCCTGGGCGCGGCCCTGCGCGAGCACCCGCGGACCGAGTACACGATCTCCACCAAGGTCGGCCGCCGACTGGAGCCGACGCCGGAAGCGACCGGCGACGACCTCGCCAACGGCTTCGCCGTCCCCGCCACCCACCAGCGCGTCTGGGACTTCAGCGCCGACGGCGTACGCCGCACCCTGGAGGCCAGTCTCGAACGGCTCGGCCTCGACCACGTGGACGTCGTCTACCTCCACGACCCCGACGACCACGCCGAAGAGGCCTTCCGCGAGGGCTATCCGGCCCTGGAGAAGCTCCGTTCTGAGGGCGTGGTCCGGGCCATCGGCGTCGGCATGAACCAGACCCCGATGCTCACCCGCTTCGTCCGCGACACGGACGTCGACGTCGTCCTGAGCGCGGGCCGCTACACCCTCCTGGACCACTCGGCCCTCGCCGAACTCCTCCCGGCGGCCCAGGAACGCGGCACGTCCGTCGTCATCGGCGGCGCCTTCAACTCCGGCCTGCTGGCGGACCCGAAGCCCGGAGCGACGTACGACTACGCCGCCGCACCAAGGGAGTTGCTGGACCGGGCCCTGCGCCTGCAGTCCCTCGCCGAGCACCACGGCACGACGTTGCGCGCCGCCGCCCTGGCGTTCTGCGCCGCGCATCCGGTGGTCGCGAGCGTTCTGGTCGGCGCGCGGTCGGCGGCCGAAGTCCGGGACTGCGCCGAGCAGTTCGCTGCGCCCGTGCCGCAGAAGTTCTGGGCGGAACTGCGCGCCGAGGGCCTGATCCCGCCCGACGCGCCCGTGCCCTCCGAGCCCGCGCCCGGTGTCGAGGAGCCGTCATGAGAGTCGCCCTGCACACCAAGGTCCGCGCGGACCGCGTCGACGAGTACGAGGCCGCCCACCGCGAGGTCCCCAAGGAACTGACGGCCGCGATCCGCGACGCCGGCGCCACCTCCTGGACCATCTGGCGCAGCGGCACCCACCTCTTCCACCTCCTGGAGTGCGAGGACTACGCCCGCCTCCTCGCCGCGCTGAAGGAACTCCCCGTCAACGTCGCCTGGCAGGCACGGATGGTCCAACTCCTCGAAGTGGTCCACGACTACTCCGACGAAGGCACCGACGCGAGCCTGCCCGTCGTATGGGAGCTGCCATGACCGTCGACGCCCACCACCACATCTGGGACCTCTCGGTCCGCGACCAGGACTGGATCCCCGAACACAGCCCCCTGCGCCGCGACTTCACCCTCACCGACCTCGCCCCCGAGGCCCGCGCGGCCGGAGTCGACCGCACCGTCCTCGTCCAGACGATCACCGTGGCGGAAGAGACCCCGGAGTTCCTGGCCCTGGCGGACGCACACGACCTCGTCGCCGGCGTCGTCGGCTGGACCGACCTCACCCGCCCGGACGTGGCCGACGAACTGGCCCGCCTGCGGGAACTCCCCGGCGGCCACTACCTCAAGGGCATCCGCCACCAGGTCCAGGGCGAGCCCGACCCGGAGTGGCTGCTGCGCCCGGACGTCCACCGGGGCCTGGCGGCGATCGCGGAGGCGGGCCTGGTCTACGACCTGATCGTGCAGCCCCACCAGCTCCCCGCCAGTGCCAAGGCCGCCGCGTCCCACCCCGAACTCACCTTCGTCCTCGACCACTTGGGCAAGCCTCCGATCGCGTCCGGCGCCCTGGATCCCTGGTCCGCCGACTTCCGCACGCTCGCCGCCCTGCCCAACGTGGTTGCCAAGCTTTCAGGTCTGGTCACCGAGGCGGACCTGGAGACGTGGACCGTCGCCGACCTGAGGCCTTACACGGACGTGGCCCTGGACGCCTTCGGCCCCGACCGGCTGATGTTCGGCTCGGACTGGCCGGTGTCCCTGCTGGGCGCGACGTACGGACAAGTGATGGACGCGGCACGGGAGTTGACGCCCGAGTCCACGCACACCCAGATCTTCGAGACCACCGCCACCCGCGTCTACGACCTCTGAGTGCTTGGGCCTTGCAGGTTGCGGCCTCCGGCGGCTACGAACTCCGAGCCACCCCGGCCAGCCGTGTCGGCGGCAGATACTCCCGCACGAACGTCCGCTCCCACCACGCCCCCGTCTCCCGCAACTCCCGCCAGCTGGTGTACCGGTACCGGAACAGCCGGGCGCGGACATAGCGGGGCGGGGCGTCGGGCGGGAACGGGGAGTGGCGCAGGAGTCGTAGGGTGTCGCGGTCGTTCTCCAGCAGGCGTTCCACCAGCGCGCCGAACCACGTCTCGGCATAGGCCGGCGAGAGCGCCGCGAACCACATCAGCCAGTCGAGGCGCAGGTGGTACGGCGCGAACTGGCGTGGCCGGCGGCGCGGATCGCCCGGCTTGGCCTTGAACTCGTACTCCCGCCAGTCCGAGTCCTCGCGGGGCACGTCCTCGGCCGTGCCCTCGATCACCACCTCGTACCGGACCCGGCTGACCGTGCCGAACGCGCCGTAGGTGTTGACCAGATGGAGCGGGTCGAAGGAGCGGTTCATGACCTGGCGGCGGGAGAGCATGTTGCGGACCGGCTGGTAGCTGAGGCCGACGAGCAGGGTGGTGACGGCGAGGACCAGCACCTCGTACCAGAGTGGGGCGGCGGGCACCGACGCCGGTGCCTTGCCCGGGAGTCGCAGCGCGGAGAGCGCGAGCACGATGGTGATCCAGTTCAGCCAGGAGAAGTTGCCGGACAGGACCAGCCAGAGCTGGGTCAGGATCATCAGGGACGCGGCGGCCGTGGCGACCGGCTGTGGGGTGAACAGCAGGACGGGCACGATGAGTTGGGTGACGTGGTTGGCTGCTGCCTCGACCCGGTGCAGCGGGCGGGGGAGATGGTGGAAGAACCAGCTCAGCGGGCCCGGCATCGGCTGGGTCTCGTGATGGTGGTAGAGGCAGGTCAGCTTCCGCCAGCAGGCGTCGCCGTGCATCTTGATCAGACCCGCGCCGAACTCGACGCGGAACAGGATCCAACGCAGCAGGAAGAGCAGCACGACCGGTGGAGCCACGTCGTCGTTGCCGAGGAGGACCGCGACGAAGCCCACCTCAAGGAGCAGCGACTCCCAGCCGAACGCGTACCAGGTCTGGCCGACGTTCACGATCGACAGGTACAGCGCCCACGGCACCAGCCACAGCAACATCCCTGCCCAGAGCGGTAGTTGGGAGTCCAGTCCTGCGATCAGGGCGACCGACACCCCGCAGCCGGTCCAGGCGCAGGACGCGAAGAACCGGTCGGAGTAGTGGAGTTGGAAGAGGCTCGGCGCCTGCTTGAAAGGCACCCGGGCGACCAGTCGGGAGACGGGAAGCATGCCGCGTTCGCCGATCAGTGCACGGAACTGCAGGGCCGCCGTCAGGAACGCCACCAGGTACATGCCCGCGAGAGCCCGCTGGAAGACCAGTCGGCTCCACCAGTAGTCGGATGCGGTGAACCACTCCACGGCCGCCCCCACCTCCCTCCGCCTCCGCTGCCCTGTTCGCGTCGGAACCCTATGTCACTCTCCGTATATCCCGCCTCCGCTTGCGTAACCCAAGTGAGTGAAGCAGACAATGGTGACGATCTGCCTGTAGTGAGGCGGGAGGACCAGGTGCGAACAGTCACCGGAACCATCGCCACAGCCTGCGCGCTCTCGGCGGCGCTCCTCGTCGCCGGGTGCGGCGGCGACGGCGGCAAGGACACGAAGTCGAGCGGAGAGGTCTTCCTGCAGCCGGCAGCGGCGCAGGGACCCGACCCCTTCACCGAGTCGACGGCCACCGCGCCGGTCACGCCGTCGCCGGTCACCCGAGAGCCGCGACCGGCCCGTACGAACCACACGGCGCCGACTGTCTCCGGTCACGACGTCCGGTCCATCCAGGGCGGCACCCCGGGCCTCTACGCCGGCACCGCACGCGTAGGCAGCTGTGACGTGAACCGGCAGATCGACTACCTGAACGCCGACCCGTCCAGGGCCCGCGCCTTCGCGCAGGCGGAGGGCGTCTCCCAGGCGTCCGTCCCCGCCTTTCTGCGCGGTCTGGCTCCCGTGGTGCTGCGCGCCGACACCCGGGTCACCAACCACGGCTACCGCGCCGGACGGACGACCGGCTTCCAGTCCGTCCTCCAGGCCGGCACCGCAGTCCTCGTCGACAACGGGGGCGTACCCCGAGTCCGCTGCGCCTGCGGCAACCCGTTGAAGCCGCCGGTCGCCCAGCACGGCGGCTACGCCACGAGCGGGCGCCCGTGGTCCGGCTACCGGCCCGCCCAGGTCGTCGTCGTGACCCCGGCTCCCCAGGTGATCACCAACGTCACGATCATCAACATCGTCGACAACACCTGGATCGAGCGGCCCATCGGCCACGACGTCCACCACGACCACGTCGTTCCGTCGCCGCTCCCGCTGACCCCGACGCCCACACCCACGCCGAGCCCGACGACACCCACGCCGAGCCCGTACGACAGCGAGTCGAGCGCCGACGCCTCACCGCGGGAGAACAGCACGTCGCCGACCGGCGAGAGCGACGAGAACGCCGTCACGTCCCCGTCGGCCACGGACTGCGTCACCCCGACCGTGACCGTCACCCCGGGCGCCACCGACGACGTGGTGCCGTCCCGGCCGCCCATCGATCGCCCGGCCTGCCCGACGGCGACGGTCACGGCCACACCGCCCGCGACCGCGCCGACGACCGCCCCCGACTCCCTCACGCCCGGGCTGACGACCACCGTGCCGGGGGAACCCGAGTCCCCGCCGGACTCCGCCGACGAGATCGGGCCCGAGACCGTCCCGGAGACCCCGGACCTGCCCGACGGCGGCGGGCTGATCCCCGACGAGACGGACACGACCCGCAGGACTCTCGACAGCCCCACCGACCTCCTCGGCGGCTGACCTCGGACTCGGACCGGGACCGAGTCCCGGACCCGGCCAGGGCCCGTGCAGGACCGCTCCGGCCGGGTCGAAGAATCCGGCGAATCCTGGCAAGGTGGGCCCATGGTTGATCGGGGAGCGAGCGCCCTGTCACTCCCGGACGACTGGCCGGCCCACCCGGATCCGATCCTGGCGCTCAATCGCATGGGCAGTTTCGACTGGGACCTGGACAACGGCCTGTTCCACATGGACGCCCAGGCCCACGAGGTCTTCGACCTGCGCCCCGACGAGTACGACGACCACCCCGAGAGCCTCGCCGTGCGGGTCCCCACGGCCGAGGGCCACCGGCTCGACGCCCTGGTCTCCCAGGCGCTGAAGGACGGCAGCGAGAACTACGGCGCCTACTTCCGCATCCGCCGACGTGACGGCACCCTGCGCTGGACCCACACCCAGGGCTACATCCGGCGCGACGAGACGGGCCGTCCCCGCCGGATCATCGGCATCCTCCGTGACGCCACCCAGGAGCTGAGCGACACCGAGGCGCGCAGCGAGCAGGCCGCCCAGGACGCGGCCCGGCGCGAGCAGACCAACGTCGTCCAGCTGACCACGGCGGCCCTCGCGCACGCCCGCTCCGTCCAGGACGTCATCGACGTCCTCAAGGACACCCACGGCCTCACCCATCTGGGCGCCACCAGCCTGGTCATGGGCCAGGTCGAGGCCGGCCGGATCCGGCTGATCGCCGAGGGCCCCGCGGGCAGTTTCGTGCCCGGCACCCTCGTCACCCGGATCGACGAGCCCTACCCGATGGGCGAGGTCGTACGGACCCTCACCCCGCGCTTCATCGAGTCCCCCGAGGAGTTCGCCGAGCGCTATCCGATCCTCTGGCCGCACCTCACCGACCTGAACATCACCGCCGCCGCCTACCTCCCGCTGATCGCCCAGGCCCGTCCGATCGGCGCGATGGGCCTGCTCTACAGCGACCGGCGCGGCTTCTCGCCGGAGGAGCGCAACGTCCTGGTCGCCCTCGGCAGCAGCATCGCGCAGAGCCTGCAGCGGGCCATGTTCTACGAGCAGGAGAAGGACCTCGCCACCAGCCTCCAGCAGGCGATGCTGCCGCGGTCCATCCCCAGCGTGCGCGGCGCCGACGTCGCCGTCCGCTACCGTGCGGGCTCCGCCGCGGGCACCTTCGGCCGGGACATCGGCGGCGACTGGTACGACCTGATCCCGCTGCCCGGCGGCCGGGTCGGCGCCGTCATCGGCGACGTCCAGGGCCACGACACGCACGCGGCCGCCGTGATGGGCCAGCTCCGCATCGTCCTGCGCGCCTACGCCGCCGAGGGCCACACCCCCGCCACCGTCATGGCCCGCGCCTCCGTCTTCCTGCACGAACTCGACACGGACCGCTTCGCGACCTGCCTGTACGCGGAGGCCGACCTGGCCACCGGTGTCGTCCAGGTCGTCCGGGCCGGCCACATCGACCCGCTGATCCGGTACGCCGACGGCAGTTGCCGCCGGATCCCCGTCGAGGGCGGCCTCCCGCTCGGCCTGTCCGCCGAGTTCGCCGGCCTCGACTACCCCGTCGCGACCCTGGAGCTCGACCCCGGCAACACCCTCCTGCTGTGCACCGACGGCCTGGTCGAGATGCCCGGCGCCGACCTCGATGAGGGCATGCAGACCCTCACCGCCCTCATCCGCAACGGACCGGACGACGTACGGGATCTCGCGGACTGTCTGATCGACGTGGCCGAGGAGCGCAACGGCGACGACGACGTGGCCCTGCTCCTGCTGCGCCGCCGGGGCCTGGAGGCCCAGCAGTCCGGCGGCCGGCTCCAGCAGCACGTGGCACCGGGCGACCCCGAGGCGCTGACCCAGGCCCGCCACATGATCCGGGCGGCGGTCCGGGCCTGGGGCGCCCGCGACCGCGCCGACGAGATCGAACTCGTCGCCGACGAACTGATCACCAACGCCCTCATGCACACCGAGGGCGCCGCGATCGTCACCCTCAGGGTCCTCACCGACGGCGACCGCCGCCTGCGTGTCGAGGTCGAGGACTCCTCCAGCGCCCTGCCGCGCCGCCGTGAGGCGGGGGAGTCGGGCGTCTCCGGACGCGGCCTGCTCCTGGTCGACCTGCTCACGGACGTGTGGGGCGTGGAGGCGCGGGGCGGCGGCAAGTGCGTGTGGTGCGAGTTCGTGGTGCCGGACCGCGACTGAACCCACCTGGCGTTGTCGGCGCCGGATGGCACCCTGGACGTATGCCGGAACTCCCCGAGGTCGAAGCGCTCAAGGACTTCCTGACCGAGCACCTGGTCGGACGCGAGATCGTCCGCGTGCTGCCCGTCGCGATCAGCGTCCTGAAGACGTACGACCCCCCGCTCACCGCCGTCGAGGGCCGCGAGGTCGTCGCCGTGCACCGGCACGGCAAGTTCCTCGACCTGGAGACGGCCGGCGGCCCGCACTTCGTGACCCACCTCGCCCGCGCCGGCTGGCTGCACTGGAAGGACAAGCTCCCCGACGGCCCGCCCCGCCCCGGCAAGGGCCCCCTCGCCCTGCGTGTGGCCCTGGAGACCGGAGAGGGCTTCGACCTCACCGAGGCGGGCACCCAGAAACGCCTCGCGGTGTATGTCGTCCAGGACCCCCAGGAGGTCCCGGGCGTCGCCCGCCTGGGTCCGGATCCGCTCGCCGACGCCTTCGACGAACAGGCCTTCGCGGAGCTCCTCAAGACCGAGAGACGCCAACTCAAGGGGGCACTGCGCGACCAGACCCTCATCGCGGGCGTGGGCAACGCGTACAGCGACGAGATCCTGCACGCCGCGAAGATGTCCCCGTTCAAACTTGCCGCGTCGCTCACCCCGGAGGAGACCACCCGCCTCTACGAGGCTCTGCGCGGCACGCTCACCGAGGCGGTCGAGCGCTCCCGCGGCGTGGCCGCCGGCCGTCTGAAGGCGGAGAAGAAGAGCGGCCTGCGCGTCCACGGCCGCACCGGCGAAGCGTGCCCGGTGTGCGGCGACACCATCCGCGAGGTCTCCTTCAGCGACTCCTCGCTCCAGTACTGCCCGACCTGCCAGACCGGCGGCAAGCCACTCGCGGACCGGCGGATGTCGAAGCTGCTGAAGTAGGAGGCTCTCGCTCGCCGCACGCGGGCGGTCCTCGACGAGCCCTAGGCCGGGTCGAGCGTCACCAGGTGTTCGCCGTCCGCCGTGCGCACCTCGTAGTGGTCGATCTCGTCGGGGTGCATGGCCGCAGTGCCCTGGATGGTGTTGGGCCGGGCGTCGTGGCTGGGCACGGTCCAGCTCGTGACGGTCTGCTCGGAGCCGTCGCGGCCGACCACGACGAGGCGGCAGGAGCGCGGTCCCGCGCCGTCCTTCACCTGGACCTGGATCGCGCTGCCCGACTCGTCGTCGGCGACCTTCACCTCCGCCCACACGCCCGTCTTCGCGTCGGTCGCGGCGACCTGCACGTCGTGGTCGCCGCCGCCCGCGTACATCGCGATGCCGGGGCCGGCCACGGCGATCGCCACGGAGGCGGCGACCGCGTACAGGAAGCGCCGGCGTCCGGCCTGATGTCGGGCCGCCACCGCGCCCAGCAGCCGGTCGAGCAGCTGCGGACCGGGCTTGGCCATGGGGTGCACGAAGCGCGGGGTCGCCCGGCGATACAGCATCATCTGCCGGGTGATGGGCCCGAACTCGGTCACGTGTGCCGCGCAGCGCGCGCACTCCATGAGGTGGTCCTCGAAGCGGAAGGCCTCCGCCTCGTCCAGCACGCCGAGCGCGTACGCGGCGACGTCGCGATGCCTCTCCAGGGACCTCATGCCGAATCCTCGTGCCGTTGGGTGCGGGTTGGGTTACTCGTTGCTCCCACCGGTACGCACCAGACCGCCGAATCACTCAAGGCACATACAGAATCGCAATCAAGGGATTCGTAGCGCCCCAGCCCCCGGATTGGTCCGGATTCGAAACGGACTTAAAAAAGGTGGATGGCGAGGTGGCCGAGGGGCAGGCCGAGTTGCCACGCTTTCGTCCACACCTTGGGTCCCTCGTCCTCGCCGACCGCCGGACCGCCGCCCGGCACCGCCGCGTTGAGGTCGGGCGCGAGCAACTCCGTCTCCTCCAGCCAGCGCCAGGCCTCCTCCGCCAGGGCCAAGTCCGGTGCGGGTGCGCCGGATTCGAGCGCCTCGGTGGCGAGCAGGGTCATCCGCTCGCCCACCCAGTCCTGCCAGGGCTGGTCGTACGCGGTCAGTGACAGCCAGGTCTCCAACTGGGAGACCACCCGGATGCCCGAGAGTTCGCCGTCGGTGTCGGACAGGAAGATGGTGAGCGCCAGGGCATCCCGCCCGGCGCGGAACTCGAAGGACGTAGGCGGCATGAGATCGCCCGTCCGCAACAGCTCGTCGGCGATGTACTCGGCGTACAACCAGGCCATGGGGACGATGAGTTCGCCTTCGCCTGTGCCGTCCGCGCTCTCGTGACCTCTGTGCAGCATCCCTTCCTGCCTTCCTCCGGTGCGTGCGCGATGCCCGTCGCCGGGCCCCAGTGCGGAACACGGATGAAGACAGCCGATTACTCAACCATGGTCGTCAGCAAGGCGCTTTACAGAGGTTTGACCAAGCCTTCGGTTTCACCGCAGGTCGGCTGCATATCCGGGAAGCACCCGACGCAGGGCACGCAGCGCGTAGTACGCGCGGGACTTCACGGTACCGGCAGGGATCCCCAGCGTTTCGGCGGCTTCCGCCACACTCGCCCCCTGGAAGTACACGAGCACCAGGACTTCACGGTGCTCCGGAGTGAGTGTCTTCACAGCCTCGCGTACGTCGAGGGCGGCGGCCGCCCGCTCGGCGTGGTCGGCGATCACGCGTGAGTTCTCCAGGATCGCGTCCCCGACCTCGGGCGGACGTGCCTGCCGGGCCCGCCGCGCGTCGATGGCGAGCCGCCGCCCCACGGTCATCAGCCACGGCCGTACGGAGTCGAAGTCGTCGGCGCGCAGGGCCTCGGGATGCTGCCAGGCCCGCACCAGCGTCTCCTGGACGAGGTCCTCGGCGCGCTGCCGGTCGCCGTCACAGAGCCGGAGCAGGAGCGCGAAGAGGGGCCGGCCGTGCTCGCGCTGCAGCGCGACGAGCTCGTGCTCGGCGGTCGTCCCGTTCGTGAGGGTGGTTCCGGCCGTCATGGGCGTATGGCATCGCAGGGGGCCGTTTCGGGACAGGGCGCGCACAAGGATCTGCGGCGGACGGTCGATCGCGTCGACGAACGGTCCGATGAACGGTTCCGTCCGCTACGCGCGCTGCGCCGGGAAGCCCCATCCCGCGCACCGGACGGGTCAATCGGCGTGTCGAGGGCGTTCGAGGGCGCCCTCGGCTCCGTACCTTTTGTCATTAAAGATGACCACAGTGGGGTGAGCTGATGATTGCACGCAGACGGCAGATGGCCCTGGCCCTCACCGCGATCCTCGTCGGAGGTGCCGCCTGTCAGGCCCAGGACCACCAGGAGTCCGCCCGGTCCGGACACCCGGCCCCGGCGGCGTCGCCGGACGGCGGGTTCACGCTCGTCGCCTCCGGTGACGTCCTCCCGCACAGCTCGATCATCGACCGCGCGCTCTTCGACGGGGGCGGCAAGGGCTACGACTTCCGGCCGATGCTCGAAGGCGTCAAGCCGATCGTCTCCGGCGCCGATCTGGCGCTGTGTCACATGGAGACCGTCTACGGCGCGAACGGCGACTACACCGGCTATCCGACCTTCAAGTCCCCGCCCGAGGTGGCCCGGGCCCTCGCCGCCACCGGCTACGACGGCTGCTCCACCGCCTCCAACCACAGCCTCGACGACGGCGCCGCCGGCATTCTGCGCACCCTCGACGCCCTCGACCGTGCGGGCGTGGGCCACGCGGGCACGGCGCGCACGGCGGCCGAGGCAAGCGCCGTCACCGTCCTGCGCGCCGGCCGGGCCAAGGTCGCCCACCTCGCCTACACCTACGACACGAACGGCTTCCCGCTGCCGCCGGGCGAGCCGTGGGCCGTCGACCTCATCGACCAGAACAAGATCCTGGCGGACTCCCGGGCCGCCCGACGGGCCGGCGCCGACGTGGTCGTCGTCTCGCTGCACTGGGGCACCGAATGGCAGGACGCCCCCGACGAGCAGCAACTCGCCCTGGCCAAAACACTCACCGCCGCACAGACCGACGGCCGCCCCGACATCGACCTCGTCCTCGGCACCCACGCGCACGTCCCGCAGGCCTATGAGAAGGTCAACGGCACCTGGGTGGTCTACGGCATGGGCGACCAGATCGCCGGCGAGATGACCAACTACGAGGGCGTCCAGGACCCGCGCGGCAACGAGTCCACCATCGCCCGCTTCACCTTCGCCCCGCCGGCGTCGCCGGGTACCCGGTGGCGAGTGACCAAGGCCGAGTTCATCCCCCAGCAGTTCGACATCGACGCGGGACGCGTGACCGACCTCAACCGGACGCTCGCCGAGGGGGCCGACGTGCGCAGTGTCCGCGACCGCATCCGGGACGTGGTGCTCAGCCGGGGCGCGGGCAAGGACGGGCTGGTGATGGGCGAGTAGCCGGGGGGGCTGGTGGCGGGGGAGTGGCCGGCGGGGCGTGGGTCAGTCCGCGTCCGCGGGGTCGAAGGTCCGCAGCATCTCCTTCAACACGCGTGCGCACGCCCGGAGTTCGGCGTCGGTCAGATCCCCGCCGACCTGTCGGTTCAGGGCGTGCTCGCGCGCGAGGATCGCGGTGATGACGGCCTCGCCCTCGCCCGTGATCCGGATCAGCGAGGATCGCTGGTGCGCGGGGTTGGGTGTGGCCTCGGCCCAGTCCCGGTCCACCGCGTCGTTGACCATGCGCTGCACGAACTGCCGGGTCAGCGCCATGACACGGCCCATCTGGGGCACCGTCATGGGCCCGTACCTGTGCAGCAGGACCAGCACCGAGCGCACGCCGACGGACACCCCCTCGACCGCCTCGTCCTGCTCCAGCTTGCGCAGGCCGCGCCGGTAGAGCGCGCCGATGAGATCGAACACCTCGCTGACGCGGTCGCCGAGATCGTCGGGGGGCAGCGGTGCGTCGATGTCGTTCACCCAGCCATGATGACACCTTGGTTGCCAAAGTCGACTGGAGATGACACCTTGGTTGTCATGACAGCTGCTTCGGAACTGAGCAATGCGGAACTGGGCCATTCAGATCTGAGCCATTTCCCGTCCGCCGACGGCGACCTCGCCTACCGCGACAGCGGTGCCGGTGACCTCGTGGTCCTCGTGCACCCCGGATACGTCGACCACCGGATCTTCGACGACCAGATACCGGCCCTCGTCTCGGCGGGGTACCGGGTGATCGCCCCCGACGTGCGCGGCCACGGCTGCTCGGCCAACGCGAGCAAGCCGTTCCGCTGGGCCGACGACCTCGGCGCACTGCTGCGTCACCTGGACGGGGGACCCGCCGTCCTGGTCGGTGCGTGCATGGGCGCGGCCGTCGTGACCGACACCGTGCTCGAACACCCCGAGCTGGTCCGTGCCGTGGTCGTCGCCGGGGGTGGCACCAGCGTGTTCGAGCACACCGACCCGTGGACACTGGAGCGCGCGGCCGAGTCGGCCCGGCTGGTGGCCGCCGGTGACCTCACCGGCTGGATCGAGACCTTCGCCAAGAACGTGGCCGGACCGCACCGCTCAGTCGCCGACATCGACCCGGAACTGGTGCGCCGGATGCGGGAGATGGCGGCGCACACCGTCGCCAAGCACACCGTCGGGGAGACGAACTGGTACGTGCCGCTCGACGCCCCCTGGAGCAGGGTGCCGAAGATCGACGTACCCGTTCTCGCCGTCCACGGCGCACTCGACGCGGACGACGGCATCGACATGGCCGAACGCTTCGCCAGGACCGTCCCGAACGGCCGCTCCGTGACGATCGAGGACGCCGGACACTTCCCCAACCTGGAGCGGCCGGACGCCTTCAACGCGGCGCTGCTCGACTTCCTGCGCTGCCTCTGACCGCGCGGCCTCTGGCGGCCGCGCACTCTTTGACGCCCCGTCGGCGCCCAGCGCCGGTCACGGCACCACCGTGACCGGCCACCGCCCCGTCTTCACCAACCGCACCGCCACCGAACCGACGAAGCGGTGACCGGCCTGCTCCGAGGCGCCCACCACCACCGCGTCGGCCTTGAGATCGTCCGCCGCCTTCGCCAGCCCGCCGTAGGGGTCGCCGCGGAAGGTGTGGAACTCCCAGCGCACGTCGAATATCCCCTTGACCTGCTCGGTGGCCTGCCGGATCTGCGCCATCAGCTCCTCGGCGATCTCGTCCGTCGTCTCGGCGACCGGAGCGCCGAGCGCGGCGCCCGCCGCCATCACCGGCTGCACGTACACGATGGCGAGCAACGCGTGCTGTCGTCGGGCCAGGCCACCGGCGTAGGAGGCGGCGCGGAGCGAGGAGGCGGAGCCGTCCACGCCGACCACGATTACCTTGGGGCCGTCCGTGCCCCGCTCGAACTGGTGCGAGTGCTGTTCCGTCACGGCGCAGAGGCTATCGGAAACCGCAGGTCCCGCCCCCGGTCGGGACGCCTCGACGGGCGCGGTGGCCGGGGCCTTCCTACAGTCGGAACCATGACTGCCACCGTGGAGGCCGCGACGCCCAAGGACATCGCGGGCTCGGCCCGGCCGCCCGGCAGCGGGCCGCTGAGCAGGGTGCCCGAGGGTTTCGCGGCCTTCTTCGGCGCCCTGGGCCTGCTGTGCGTCCTGCTGGCCTTCATCCCACCGCTGCGCACCCTGCTGCGCCCGGTCGTCCGCTTCCTGGACCTGCTGATCGTCCCGGTCAGCGCCAACCTCGCCTACGCCGTCTTCCTGTTCCTGCTGGCCGCCGCGACCGCCGCCCGCAAGAAGGCCGCCTGGTGGCTGGTCGTCGTCTATCTGGGCCTGCTCGTCCTCACCGACGCCCTGGGCGTGGCGGTCGGCCTGTACTTCGACTCCCTGCCGTCCCTGATCGTCTGCGGCCTCGCCCTGATCCTGCTGATCGTCGCCCGCAAGGAGTTCTACGCCGCCTCCCGTCGCGCAGCCGTCCGCCGCGCCCTGCTCGTCCTCTTCGTCGGCCTGGTCCTCGGTGTCCTCGCCGGCTGGGGCCTGGTCGAGCTGTTCCCCGGCACCCTGCCGCACGGCCAGCGCCTGGCCTGGGCCGCCAACCGGGTCTGCGGCGGCCTGGTCTCCGCCCGCTCCTTCGACGGCCGTCCGCCGCGCGCCCTGTACTTCCCGCTCGGCCTGTTCGGCGCGCTCGCCCTGCTCAGCGCCGCCGCCACCATGTTCCGTTCACAGCGCATGGAAGCCGCCCTGCACGGCGACGAGGAGTCCCGCATCCGCGCCCTCCTTGCGGCCTACGGCGAGCAGGACTCCCTCGGCTACTTCGCCACCCGCCGCGACAAGGCCGTCGTCTTCTCGCCCAGCGGCAAGGCCGCCGTCACCTACCGCGTCGAGGCCGGCGTCTGCCTCGCCAGCGGCGACCCCGTCGGTGACCGCGAGGCCTGGCCGCACGCCCTCGCCGCCTGGCTGGACGTGGCCCGCAAGCACGCCTGGGCGCCCGCCGCGATGGGCGCCTCCGAGGACGGCGCCAAGGCCTTCGCCCGCGCGGGGCTCGGCGCGCTGGAACTCGGCGACGAGGCCATCCTGCACGTGGCCGACTTCGACCTGAGCGGCCGCGAGATGCGGGTGACCCGGCAGGCCGTGCACCGCGTCCGCCGCACCGGCGCCACCACCCGCGTCCGCCGCCACTCCGCCCTCACCGACCAGGAGATGGAGGAGGTCGTCGACAAGGCCGACGCATGGCGGGACACCGAGACCGAACGCGGCTTCTCCATGGCCCTGGACCGCCTCGGCGACCCGGCCGACGGCGACTGTCTCCTCGTCGAAGCCCTGGGCGAGGACGGCCGGTTGCTCGCCCTGCTCTCCTTCGTGCCCTGGGGCAAGGACGGCGTCTCGCTCGACCTGATGCGCCGCGACCGCACCGCGCCCAACGGGGTCATGGAGTTCATGGTCGCCGAACTGTGCGCCGCCGCACCCAAGTTGGGCGTGCGCCGGATCTCCCTCAACTTCGCCGTCTTCCGCTCGGTCTTCGAGGAGGGCGCCCGCATCGGCGCGGGCCCGGTGCTCCGCCTGTGGCGTCGTCTGCTCCTGTTCTTCTCCAGGTGGTGGCAGTTGGAGGCCCTCTACCGCTCCAACGCCAAGTACCACCCCGAGTGGTACCCGCGCTTCATCTGCTACGGCGACACCGCCTCCCTTGCCCGGATCGGCCTCGCCTCCGGAATCGCCGAAGGCTTCGTCTCCGTACCGTCGTTGCGCAAACTCTGGGGAAAGGGGCACTCGAAAGGGGCGCCCAGGCCCGCGACGACCGAGGGCCTGCCGTCGTTGTCGGCGCTCGGCCTCGCCGGAGGGGACGAGGCCGGGCCCGGCGACCAGCACACCGGCCTGCCCGAACAGGTCCGCGTCCGCCACCGCACGCTCGACCGGCTGCGCGCCGACGGCACCGACCCCTACCCGGTCGGCATCCCGGCCCGCACCCACACCCTCGCCGAGGTCCGCCCGGGCGAGGAGGTCACCGTCGCCGGCCGGGTCATGCTGGTGCGCGACTTCGGCGGCATCGTCTTCGTCGGGCTGCGCGACTGGTCCGGTGACGGCCAACTCGCCCTCACCCGCGCGGAGTCCGGCGCCGCCCTCGACCGCTTCACCGCCGACACCGACATCGGCGACCACATCACCGCCACCGGCCGCGCGGGCACCAGCGACCGGGGCGAGACCACCGTCTTCGTGACCTCCTGGCAGCTGACCGGCAAGTGCCTGCGCCCCCTGCCCGACAAGCGCCGCGGCCTGACCGACCCCGAGGCCAAGGTCCGTATGCGCTACCTCGACCTGGTCTCCAGCCCAGCCGCCCGCGACGTCGTCCGCGCCCGCTCCACCGCCGTACAGGCCCTGCGCCAGGGCCTGTTGGCGCGCGGCTACCTGGAGGTCGAGACCCCGATGCTCCAGCAGATCCACGGCGGCGCCAACGCCCGCCCCTTCACCACCCACATCAACGCCTACGACCTCGACCTCTACCTGCGGATCGCGCCCGAGCTGTACCTCAAGCGGCTGTGCGTCGGCGGCCTGGAGAAGGTCTTCGAGATGGGTCGCACCTTCCGCAACGAGGGCGTCTCCTACAAGCACAACCCCGAGTTCACGATGCTGGAGGCCTACCAGGCCTACGCCGACTACGACGTGATGCTCGACCTCGCCCGCGAACTGATCCAGGGTGCCGCGACCGCCGCCTTCGGCTCCGCCGTCGCCCGCAAGGACGGCCAGGAGTACGACATCTCCGGGCCCTGGCCGGTCAAGACGGTCTACGGGGCGATCTCCGAGGCGCTGGGCGAGGAGATCGACGCCGACACGGAACTGCCCGCACTGCACCGGTTGTGCGACCACGCGAAGGTGCCGTATGGCGTCGAGGACGGGCGCGGGGACGTCGTACTGGAGATGTACGAGCGGCTGGTGGAGGAGCGGACCCAGCTGCCGACCTTCTACAAGGACTTCCCGACCGACGTCTCCCCGCTCACCCGCCAGCACCGCACCGACCCGCGCCTGGCCGAACGCTGGGACCTGGTCGCCTTCGGGACCGAACTCGGCACCGCCTACTCCGAACTGACCGACCCCGTCGAACAGCGCCGCCGCCTCACCGCCCAGTCGCTGCTCGCCGCCGGCGGCGACCCCGAGGCGATGGAGCTGGACGAGGACTTCCTCGACGCCCTCGAATACGCCATGCCGCCCACCGGAGGCCTCGGCATCGGAGTCGACCGACTGGTCATGTTCCTCACGGGCCTGACGATCCGTGAGACGCTCCCGTTCCCCCTGGTGCGCCGCCGCTGACACCGATCGTTGGGCCGTGTGGGTGTATTACTGCCGCCGCGCCGGTGTTGCTGTGGTGCGTCGGCCTTCGGCCGGGCGACTCATGAGTCATGAAGAAGGATCAGTTGCTCACGCGGCGCGGGGCGTTGTTCGCCGGCGCCGCCGCTCTGGGGGCGGCCGGCACCGCCGGCGCGGTGCTGTGGGGGACCGGCGGCGGGCAGGCAAAGCCGCCCGCTCCCGCCGCGGGACCGCAGGCGAGCCGCCCGCTCAAGCCGTCCGCCTACCGGCTCCAGCCCCTGACCGGCTACGGCCCGCCCCGCACCACCCCCGGCCGGACCCTCGTACGGCACGAGCCCTTTCTGAAGATGTCCGGTCGCGGCCGCACCATGGTGCTGACCTTCGACGACGGACCCGACCCCCGCTACACCCCGCACATCCTGGACACCCTCGCCGAGTACGACGTCCGGGCCATGTTCTTCGTGTGCGGGGAGATGGCCGTCGACAACCAGGACCTGCTGGCCCGCATGGCCGACGAGGGGCACGTCGTCGGCAACCACACCTGGTCCCACCCGCTGCTGACCCGGATGACCCGCGGGCAGATCCGCTCCGAGATGGACCGCACCAGCGACGTGATCGAGGACGCGTACGGGGAGCGGCCGCAGTGGTTCCGCGCGCCCTACGGGGCCTGGAACCGGGCCGCGTTCCAACTCGGCGCAGAGATGGGCATGGAGCCCCTCGCCTGGACGGTCGACACCCTCGACTGGACCACCCCGGGCACCCGCTCCATCGTCCACCGGGTGGAGGGTGGCGCAGCCCCCGGCGTCGTGGTGCTCTCGCACGACGCCGGGGGCGACCGCTCCCAGAGTGTCCGGGCCCTGCGTGACTATCTGCCGCAACTGCTGGATTCCGGCTATCACATGACCGTGCCGAGAAGGCGTACCGCGTAGACCGCATTACGCCCGCCCGGTCGGGGAACGCTCAGCGGACCTCGACCAGGCGGGCGAAGACCACGACGTTCCCGTCGTATCCGTGCTGCTTGGAGAAACCGCCCCCGCAGGTGATGACCCGCAATTCGGGGGTGCCCTTGGAGCCGTAGACACGGTCGCCGGGGAAGTCGTTCTTCGCGAAGACCTCGATGCCGTAGATCTCGAACACGGCGGTCTTCCCGTCTTTGCGCGCGACGTCGACGCGATTTCCCTTCTTGAGGGCCCCGAGTCCGTAGAACACGGCGGGGCCCTGTTTGTTGTCGACGTGGCCGACCACGACCGCCGTGCCCTTCTCGCCGGGCGAGACCGCGCCGGTGAACCAGCCCGCCAGGTTCGGATCCTCCGGCGGCGGCGCCCCGACCCAGCCGTCCGCGTCCAGGCCGACCGGCATGACGGGCGCGTCGACCCGGATCGAGGGAATCCGCACCCGGTCGGGCATGGAGAACGCCAGCGGCTGGGCCTTGGCGAAGGTCCCCGGCACCCGGCTGTCGGCCGCGGCCGCCGAGGCCGGCTGCGGCGGACCCACGTCGAACTCTCCCGAACCATTCCGAATGAGCGCGAGGCCGGTCAGCAGAACAAGCGCTATCACGCCCCAAGGAGCGCGCTTCTTCGGCTGCGGCTCCTCCTCGTCGGCCAGCTCGAACGCAGACATTCGATTTCCCCTCTCGACGCGGCCGTCGCCACGTCATTCGCGCATACGAGAACGCTAAGTGCCGCGTGCGAAACCGGCGACGGGGGAGAAGCGAACGGGTGGCCGCACTCTTTTGGTGCGCCATCCGAGTTGCCGTGCACAGGAATTTTCTGACGGTCTGTGACCTGCGGCGATATCCGATTGTGCGGTTATCCTTCGGCGTGTCTTCTCACCAGGACGGACCAGTGCCGAAATGCGGCCGGGCGCACGGCAACTGAGGGTCTGTCTGGGAGGCGCTTTCTCGCCGATCTACCGGGGAACGGGTCCCGGGGCGTCTTCCGCGGAGGATCACATGCGTACCACTCGTGCCCTGGCGGCCTCGGCCGCCGCGGTCGCCGCACTCGGACTTGCCGCCCCGGCAGCCGTCGCGCGCGACGGCATGAACCTGAGTCCCAGCAACATCGTCGCGCTGCCCAGCGTCATCGCCCGGGGCGGGCAGCTGACCCTCACCGTCGACAACTGCACAGGCCCGGCCACCGCGACCTCGGACGCCTTCCCGGCGACCACGCTCTCGGGCACCAGCAGCCTGATGAGGGGCACCGCGACGGTTCACCGGAACGTGCGGACGGGCTCGCACAGCATCACGGTCACCTGCCAAAACGGGTCCGTGGTCAACCCGGCCGCGTTCACCGTCATCGGCGGTGTCCGCGGCGGTCTCGGCGGCAGCAGCACCAGCGGGGCGACGCCGACCGACATGGCGATCGGCGGCGGTCTGGTGGCCGCGGCCGTCGTCGGCAGCGGACTGTTCTGGATGCGCAGGAGGTCCGAGCGGCGCATCTGACCTCACCCCCTTCGGAGGGCGGATCGCACGCACAACAGGCCTTCGCCCCGGATCCCTTGTCAGGATCCGGGGCGAAGGCCTGTGCGGGTGAGGGGCGCGGGTCAGGCGCCGTCCTCGCCGGTGCGGCGGCGCGAGAAGTGGTACGCCGCCCCGACCGAGCCCACGATGAGCGCGGCACCCATGCCGATCTCCTTGACGTCGAACCCGGCGATGCTGCCGCCCTCACCGGCGTGCACGCCCCGGTAGGGGTTGAGCGGCACCGGTGTGGGATTGACCGGGCGTCCGCCCGCGATGGTCAGATCCGTCGATCCGCTCGCGCCGTCACACGCGAACGTCACCTGGTACATCGCGCCCGGTTTGGCGTCCCAGTCGACCATCGCCGTCGCCGACGACTGGCCGGGGCGGATCGTGACCGTGTCGAACACGCCCGACGTGACCGTCGCCGCGCCTCTGCAGCCGCCGTCACGGTTCAACTGGAGCGTGACCTGACCGCCCGCCGCGATGGTCGAGGGCAGGACGCTGAAGCCGAACGGCGTGATGTTGCCGCCGCCGCTCGCGACGGCTGCGGGTGCGGAAAGGGCGAGGGCGCTGATGCCCAGCAGTGCGGCCGAAGCGACGCGTATCGCGCGCATGGTGGTTCCTCCGGTCCCCGAGGAGCAGCAGCGGACCTTTTCCGCTTGCGCCGGAAATGCACCTCGATGATCGAAACGCTAGGAACATGTGTACGTGTGCGCGATCGCAGTCGTGCGAATGGGGCAACTGTGTGGGCCGCTCAGGGGAACGGCGTTTGAAGGGCCGTCAGCCCCCGATGTGGGGGAAGAGCCGCAGGAAGGGCTCCGCCGAGGCCGTGATGCCCCGGCTGTAGGGCGAGTCGAAGTCCCAGATGAGGAACAGCAGGAAGGCGATCAGGGCGGAGAACAGCCCGGCCAGGATCAGTTCGCGCATGGTGCGCCGGATCTGCAGGGCGAAGACCATCCCGATGGTGACCACGGCTCCGGTCAGCAACCCGAACCACACCACGCCCGGCATGGTCGCCCCCATGGCGGCCGCCCGTGCGTTGCGAGCCTGGTCCGCCGCCATGACCTGGTCGACGAGCGGCTGGTAGGCCTGCGCCTGGAAGTCCGTCGTCGGCCGGTAGTCGGTGACGTCCACGCGGATCCGCTGCAGGAGATCGGTGCCCCGCTGGGTGACCTCGCCGTGGTCGGCCATCGACTTCCACTCGGCGTGGACGACCTGTCCGACATAGGCGTTGACATCGTCCCGAATACGGTTTCGTACGTCGGGCGGGTAGACCCGGACCCGTTCCGAGATCTCGTGCAGCGCGACGGCCTCGGCCTGCACGTGGTCCTGGGCGGCGCTGCGGGCCTCCCACACCCCGGCGATGGCCAGGCCCAGGACGATGGCGTACACCACGCCGATCCACATCGTCATGTACTCGATGACGTCCGGGGTCTCACTGGTGTCCTCGTCGTCGGACGCCGTGCGGTGCCGCAGGAAGGTGATGATGACCACCACGACGCAGGCAGCGAGCATCGCGAGAGTGAGAACAAGCCATTCCGGCAAGAGGTGCCTCCAGGAATCATCGTGGCCGCAGCGCGGCGACGGCGATCACGGCGGGCGTCGTGATCAGCAGGACGAAAGTGAGCGGGGACGGACTGTTGTGGGTCGGCCGTCTGGGGGCCGGAGCCCGGTAGTGCGGGTAGCTCACCGGGCCGGGGCTCGGGCCGGGGGCGGGCTTGACCGAGGGCTTCGGCGGGGGAGTGGGTGTGGGCTTCGGAGGCGGCGGGGGAGTCGGGGCCACCGGGCGCGGCACCGGCCGGGCGGCGGGCGGTGGGGCGGGGGCAGGTGGCGGGGTGGGTGTGGGCTTCGGGGTGGGCTTCGGTTTCGGAGGCGGCGGCTTCGGCGTGGGCTTGGGCGTGGGCTTCGGCTTGGGTGGCGGGGGAGTTGGCGGGGGGCTGGGCGTCGGGGTCGGCGTGGGCTCGGGACAGGGCGGAGGCGGCGGGGGCTTGGGGCAGGCCGGCGGAGTCGGCCGGTCGAGGCTTCCGGCGACCGCCACCGCCTCCGTGCCGTCCGGGCCGGTCGAGGCGTACGCGCACGCGTCGGCCACCGCCACGCCCGCCGGTGCCCCCGTCAGCAGCCAAGCCAGCGTCACCAGGGCCAACAGCCGGGCGGTGAGGCCGGATCGGGTCGGTTCGGGTCGATGCACGACGGAGATCATGAGCCCTCGCGGGCCCGCGCACGCGATGGCGCAGAAGGATTGGCCCGAACGGAGGAAGTAGTGGGCCCGGGGGTTTGATCAGGACTCGCTCACGTCTCCGCTAATGCGTACGTATGTGCGAGAAACAGGGCGAGTCGTACAGGTCGGTGCGCCTGTGTCACAGGTTCCGGAAAGAAATTTGCGGGGCGGTTGAACACAACCGCAGGCCCCATGCGTACTCAGTGCCGTGCGGCGGCGCAGCAGGGCGCTGCAATAGCCTTGGGATTATGGGGAGTTGAAGATGAAGACCTCCTGGCGGAGCGCCTCACTCGTGGCAAGCGCTGCGGCTGTACTGGCGCTGACGACGGCGTGCGGTCAGGAAAGCGGAACGTCGGCGGTGGGTAGCCAGAATGTGGGCGCCACGGCCGCCGCGGGCGACTACGGAAGCGTTCCGGCGGCCGGCACGAGTGCCAGCCCCAGCAATGGCTACGGCGCCGACGGTCAGAATCTGGGGACCCAGACAACCCCTGCGGGCAAGCTCGCCGTTACCGACAACGCGGAACTCGGCAAGATGCTCACCGATGGTGCGGGGCTGACGCTCTACCGATTCGACGACGACACCGCCGAGCCGCCCAAGTCGAGCTGCGACGGCGACTGCGCCACCGCCTGGCCGCCCGTGCCCGCGGACGACGCCTCGGCCGGCGCCGGTGTCGACAAGGCCCTGCTCGGCGAGGTCACCCGGACCGACGGCACCAAGCAGCTGACCATCGGCGGCTGGCCCGCGTACCGCTATGCCAAGGACGCCAAGGCCGGCGACACCACCGGCCAGGGCGTGGGCAAGAAGTGGTTCGCGCTGGCCCCCGACGGCAAGAAGGCCACCCTCGCGAGCCTGCCCGAACTCTCCGTGCGCAAGGACGCCAAGCTCGGCGACATCGTCGTCGACAAGAACGGTCACACGGTCTACCGCTTCCTGAAGGACGTGGCCTGGCCCGACCCGATCTCGAACTGCATCGGTGCCTGCCTGGACAAGTGGCCGGCCGTCGGCCCGGTCGAGGCCAACGACACCAAGGGCCTCAAGAAGAGCGGCCTCATGGCCATCACCCGGCCCGACGGCATCAAGCAGATGACCGTCGACTGCTGGCCGGCGTACACCTTCGCCGGTGACGAGGCCCCCGGGGACACCAACGGTCAGGGCGTCGGCGGTACTTGGTACGTCATGGCGCCCGACGGAAAGCCGATCGGCGCTCCGAAGAAGTAGGGATCACCTCCCCAGGGCTGATCGCACCGGGCAGCGCACGATCGAATGGTCCGCCCCCTCCGCACCGCACGGAGGGGGCGGACCGCTTTTGTGTTTTCCCGTGTTGTCGAGTTGCCCTTTTTGAATGGGTGAGTAACGGCATGTGCCGCGGGCAGTGACCGGGAACGGACGGTCAATTTCCGTTTGGGCTCGCCCCGTTGGCAGGCGATCAGTAGCCTCAGCTCGAACACCGGATCGCCTACGCCTTGGAGACATAGATGGAGCGTCCCGCCTGGGCCCCACGGAGCATCGACATCTCGGTGCCCAGCGTTTCGCGCATCTACGACTACTACCTCGGTGGTTCGCACAATTTCGAGGTCGACCGGGAAGCGGCCCGCAAGGCCATGGACTTCCTGCCGGGACTTCCCAAGATCATGCAGGCGAACCGGGCGTTCATGCGCCGCGCGGTGCGGTTCGCCCTCGACGAGGGCATCACGCAGTTCCTGGACATCGGCTCCGGCATCCCGACCTTCGGAAACGTCCACGAGGTCGCCCAGTCGGCCCGGCCCGGCGCGCACGTCGTCTACGTCGACCACGACCCGGTGGCCGTCGCGCACAGCCAGGCGGTGCTGGCGGGCAACGAGGACGCGGACGTCGTCGCCGCCGATCTCCGCAAGCCCCAGGAGATCCTCGCCAGTGCCGAGGTGCAGCGACTGATCGACGTGAACCGGCCGGTGGCTCTGCTTCTCGTTGCCATACTGCACTTCGTGGAGGACGAGGACAGCCCGTACGAAGCGGTGGCCCAGCTGCGCGACGCGCTCGCGCCCGGCAGCCTGCTGATCCTCACCCATGCCTCGTACGAGGGAATCCCGCTCCCCCCGGAGCGGGCCGCGGGCACGGTGGACGTGTACAAGGACATTCGCAACCCGCTGATCATGCGCTCGCGCGAGGAGATCGCGCGGTTCTTCGAGGGGTACGACATGGTGGAACCGGGACTGGTGCCGATGCCGCACTGGCGGCCGGAGACGGCACTGGAGGACGAGGATCCATACGCGTTCTCCGGGTTCGCCGGCGTGGGGCGCACGGCGTGAGCGCGGAGCCGGACGGGCCGGAGGACAGACTGCGCCGGTTCGCGACGATCTGGAGCCGTGCGGTGTTCCCGGTGACCTCGACGTCGCTGACCCGGCCGGAGTTCGAGGAGCAACTCCTGCCGCTGGCACGCCGGTTGAGCCAGGCGCTGCACACCCGGACGCTCGACGCGGACGAGGGCAGGGCGGTCGGCGCGGGCCTCGTCACCGCGCACTGCACCGACCCCGAGGCGCTCAGCCGCTCGATGGACTGTGTGCACGCCTATCTGGTGCTCTACTGCGGCGAGGACGGCGACCAGGAGGACCTGCGCGCCCGCGCCGCCCGCCTGCAGCACGCCATGGCCGCCGGGTACGCCCAGGCGCTGCGCGAGCGCACACTGGCCGAACAGGAAGCCATCTCGGCGGCCGCCCTCAAGGCGCAGGGCGTGGTCGCCCAGGCGCTGCACGCGAGCGAGGCCCGCTTCCGGGCCGTCTTCGAGGGCGCGGCCATAGGAATCGGCATCGCCGACCTCGAAGGCAACATCCTGCAGGTGAACGGCGCACTGCTGCGCATGTTCGGCCTCACCGACCAGATGATCCGCGGCCGTCGGGTCCAGGAGTGGACCCACCCCGAGGACGCGCCCCAGACCTGGACGCTCTACGACGAGCTGGTCCGCGGCGAGCGCGAGCACTACCACGTGGAGAAGGCCTTCTCCCGGCCCGACGGAACGGCCCTTTGGACCAATCTGACGGTCTCCCTGCTGCGCGACGCGGACGGCAACCCGCAGTACCAGCTCGCCCTCATGGAGGACACCACCGAGCGCCGGCTGCTCAATCTCCGGCTGCGCTACGAGGCCACCCACGACGCGCTCACCGGCCTGCCCAACCGGACCTTCTTCTTCGAGCGTCTGGAAAAGGCACTCAGCGCCGCCGCGGGCCAGCGCTTCGGCCTGTGCTACCTCGACCTCGACGGCTTCAAGGCCATCAACGACAGCCTCGGCCACGCGGCCGGCGACCGGCTGCTCGTCGAGATCGCCGACCGGCTCCAGGCCTGCGCGACCGCGCCCGGCGAGATGGTCGCGCGCCTCGGCGGCGACGAGTTCGTCGCCCTGACCACCGGAACCAGCACCGAGCGCGAGGTCGACGAACTCGCCGAGCGCATCATGAACGCCCTGGTCACGCCGGTCAGCGTGGACGGCAGGGAACTCCTCGTGCGCGGCAGCATCGGCATCGTCGAGGGCCCGGCGGGCGAACGCACCCCCGCCGAGGTGCTGCGCAGCGCCGACATCACGATGTACCGCGCCAAGTCGGCGGGCGGCAACCGCTACGAGCTCGCCGACGAGGAGGCCGACGCCCGCGCCATCACCCGGCACGGACTCACCACGGCCCTGCCCACCGCCCTGGAGCGCGGCGAGTTCTTCATCGAGTACCAGCCCCTGGTCCACCTCGGCGACGGCAGCGTCCGCGGCGCCGAGGCCCTGGTGCGCTGGCTGCATCCGCAGCACGGCGTCCTCGGCCCGGACCGCTTCATCCCGCTCGCCGAACACACCGGCCTCATCGTCCCGTTGGGCCGCTGGGTCCTGGAACAGTCCGTCCGCCAGGCGCGCGAGTGGCGCGAGCGGTACGACGACGCCGGCCCGATGCGCATCAACGTCAACCTCTCGCCCTGCCAGCTCACCCATCCTGGCCTGGTCCAGGACACCGTCGACATCCTGGAGCGCATGGGCGTCCCGCCGGACGTCCTCTGCCTGGAGGTGACCGAGTCCGCGCTCATCGGCGCCGACGACGACCTCCTCAAACCGCTGCGCCGGCTCGCCGAGATGGGCGTCGACATCGCCCTCGACGACTTCGGCACCGGCTACTCCAACCTGGCCAACCTCCGCCGCCTGCCGGTGAGCATCCTCAAACTGGACCGCTCCTTCACCCAGAGCATGCAGCAGTTCCCGGCCGACCCGGTCGACCTCAAGATCGTCGAAGGCATCGTCTCCCTCGCCCACAGCCTGGACCTCGCGGTCACGGTGGAGGGCGTGGAGACCGGAGCCCAGGCCGAACAACTCCGCATACTGGGCTGCGACACGGCCCAGGGCTGGTACTACGCCCGCCCGGGCCCGCCGGAGCGGTTGCACGAACTGGCGTTGGTGGACGCGACCGGCTGAGCCGTCCGCACGCAAAGGGCGTCGGCCGAGGAGATCCTTCTCCTCGGCCGACGCCCTTTCTCGTTCCCCGGCCGGACACTCCCACCGGAAAATAGATCTGTTTCATTCGGCGATGCATCTGCCTCGTCCGTCACATGAATCCGGTTCCGTTCGACGTCTTCCCTCCCTGTGACGCGGATGCCATAGTGGCCACCGCCGATGAACCTGATTAATCCGCAGGCATGGAGGGTTGCACAGTGGCCGATCCGTCACCGGGGTCCGACGGTCCCTACCGGCCGGGGTACGAGCTGGTCGCCGAGCAGCTGCTGGAGTACATCGCCGAGCAGAACCTGCGGCCGGGCGACCGGCTCCCCACGGAGCAGGGACTGGCCGAAGTCCTGGGCGCGTCCCGCAACGTCACCCGCGAGGCGGTCAAAGTCCTGGCCGCCATCGGCCGGTTGAGCGTGCGGCGAGGCGCCGGCATCTTCGTCGCGGAGGCCTCCGGCGGACTGGTGGACGATCAGTTCGCGCACTTCCGTCCAACGAGCATGAACGACGTCCTGATGCTCCTGGACTACCGCACGGTGATCGAGTCGGAGACGGCCCGCCGGGCCGCCGGCCTGGCCACCCCCATCGAGGTCCGCACCGTCCGGGAGGGCGCGCAGAGTTCACTGACGGCCGCCCAGCACGACGACGCGCTCGCCTTCGCCCGGGCCGACGAGGCCTTCCACGACGCGCTGGGCGCGGCCTCGCACAACGTGTTCCTGAGGTCGAGCGTCGCCGGCGTGCGGCGCCTCGCCTCCCAGTCCGACGTGCTGCTCTTCCACGGCGACGCCCCCGGTTCGCTGGAGGTCGCCGCACGACAGCACCTCGCCATCGCCGAGGCGGTCGCCGCGGGGGAGGCCGATCTCGCAAGCGAGTTGATGGTGGAGCACATCGCCACCACGCGGACCCAGTTCGAGCGGAAGATCCGCGACCGGCTGTTCAACCTCGGTGACCGCGCCGCCCCCGGGGCACCCGCGCGGCCGTCGACGGGCGCCGGTCCCGGTGACTCCTCGCAGCCCCCGCAGACGTCGGCGTCGTAAACCGGCTTCGCACGGGCGCCTTCCCGTCCCATGTCCCGGTAGGCCGGTGGACGACCGGCCTACCGCGCCACATCCTTCAGGCGATTGGATTTCCGTGTCTGTTCCGTCTGTGCGCAGTGGGCCGCGGGTGCCCCTGCGAAGAGCCCTCATAGCCGCCGTGTCCCTGGCCGCCGCGGTGGCGCCGCTGACCGTCACCCCGGCGCAGGCCGCCGCGCGATCGTCCGGCCTCACCGTCTACGTCTCCCCGTCCGGCAAGGACACCGGCCGCGGCACCGCCGACCACCCCTTCAGGACGCTGGAACACGCACGGGACTACGTGCGCGACGCCAAGTCCAAGGCGCACGGCGACATCCACGTCCGGCTCAAGTCGGGCACGTACCAGCTCAGCCGCACCTTCGCCCTGACCGCCAAGGACTCCGGCACGGACGGGCAGCGGATCGTCTACGAGGCCGCGCCCGGCGCCCACCCCGTGATCAGCGGCGGCAAGCAGGTCACCGGCTGGACCAAGGCCGACGCCGAAGGGAAGGTCTACAAGGCGAAGTTGACCGGCCTCGACACCCGACAGCTTTACGTGAACGGCGAGTTGAGGACCCGGGCCCGCAGCGGGAAGAACCCCGCCGGGTTCAGCAAGACGTCCACCGGTTACACCTTCACCGACTCCGCCATCAGCGCGTACAAGCACCCGTCGGACCTCGAAGTGGTCAGCTCCTGGGGCTGGAAGCTCATGCGCTGCCCCGTCGAGTCGATCTCCGGCAACGCGATGACGATGAAGCAGCCGTGCTGGCGCAACGCCCACCTCCAGTCGGGCCAGGAGATCCAGAACCCGACCTGGCTGGAGAACGCCCGCGAGCTGCTGGACAGTCCGGGGGAGTGGTACCTGGACACGAGCGCGGGCTACGTCTACTACCAGCCCGAGCAGGGCGAGAACATGAAGACCGTGGACGTGACCGTGCCCGCGGTCCAGGACCTGGTCGATCTGAACGGCACCAGCGCGCACCCCGTCACGGACGTGTCCTTCCGGGGCATCACCTTCTCCGACTCCACCTGGCTCGAACCGAGTTCGCCCGACGGCTTCATCGAGGGCCAGGCCGGCTTCCGGATGGTCGGCGAGGACAACCCGGACTTCGACTCCACGCGCCTGCACTGGAAGAAGACACCCGGGGCCGTCAACGTCAGCCACGGCAGGGACGTCGAGTTCGCCGGCAACACCTTCACGAACCTAGGTGCCGTGGGCCTGAACCTGAACACCGGCACCCAGCACACCGCGATCACCGGCAACGTCTTCCGTCAGATCGCCGCGACCGGCATCCAGGTCGGCGGGGTCGAGTGGGGCGACGCCCACCCCGACGACGCACGGGACGTCACCAAGGACACCTTGGTGAATGACAACGTAGTCACCCAGGTCGCCGACCAGTACAACGGCTCGGTGGGCATCCTGGCCGGCTACACCGACTCCACGGTGATCACCCACAACAAGGTCCACGACCTGCCCTACTCCGGCATCTCCGTCGGCTGGGGCTGGGGCCTGACCGACCAGGGCGGCAACTCTGCCTACCCGAACAACGCCGGCATCCCGGTCTCCGACGCCCCCACCATCAGCCGCGACACCGTCGTCACCGACAACGAGATCAGCGACATCATGAAGTCGCAGGCCGACGGCGGAGCGATCTACACGCTCAGCAGCAACCCCGGCGGCACGGTGTCCGGGAACTACATCCACGGGGTCCCGGCCCCCGCCTACGGCGCCGTCTACCACGACGAGGGCAGCCGCCACTGGCAGAACACCGGCAACGCCTTCTGCGACATCTCCTTCCAGTGGCTGCTGATGAACCACGCCGAGGAGAACACGGCCAAGGGCAACTACACGACCCAACCCGCCTTCAGCGTCCAGTACTTGAGCAAGAACAACGACGTCAACGGCAACATCACGGTCGGCGCCTGCGACCAGCTCCCCGCCTCCATCGTGAACAACGCCGGTCTCGAAGCGCCTTACAGGCACCTAGACCCGGGCCCCGTGGTCACCGACCACCAGGCACCCACCGCCCCCGGCACCCCGACCGCGACGACCGACTTCCCGACCGTCGCCGACCTCAACTGGCCCGCCGCCACGGACGACACCGGCGTCACCGGCTACTCGGTCCGCCAGGACGGCAAGCTGGTCAACGCCTCCGGCAAGAGCTCCGTACGCATCTCCGGCCTGACCGCGGGTCGGACGTACACCTTCACCGTCACCGCCCGTGACGCGGCCGGCAACGAGTCCGCGCCGAGCATGTCCCTGAAGGTCACCATGCCGGACGGCCAGGACCTGGCCCTGAACAAGCCGGTCACCGCGTCCTCCGACTCGGAGGGCAACGTCCCGGCGAAGGTGAACGACGGTGACCTGACGACCCGTTGGGCCCAGAGCCTCGGGCTGCCCGACCCGTCCTGGATCCAGGTGGACCTCGGAGCCTCGTACGACGTGAGCGGGGCGATCACCACCTTCGAGCTGAGCAAGGGCTACAAGTACCGTATCCAGGTCTCGCGCGACGAGGTCCACTGGACGACGCTCGCGGACCGCACCGCCGAGAACACCGCGGCGCAGACCGACTACGCCCACACCGACACCCCGGTCACCGGCCGCTTCGTACGACTGACCGTGACCGGCTCCAGCGGCAACGGCGGCAGCATCTACGACTTCCAGGCCTACGGCACCGCCAGTGCCCCCGCCTCCGACCACACCGCCCCCACGAGCCCCGAGCGGCCCACCGTCAAGGCGCTGCTGCCCAGCCTCGTGGACGTCAGCTGGCCGGCCGCCAGCGACGACACCGGAGTGACCAGCTACGTCGTCTACCAGGACGGCAGGCGGATCGCCGTCACCGACGCGACGACACTGCGGGTCGCGAACCTGAAGCCGGCGACGGCGTACTCGTTCACCGTCGTGGCCAGGGACGCCGAACTCAACGCCTCCGAGCCCAGCCGGACGGCGGAGTTCACCACCCCCGCCGACAACGACCTGGCCGTGAACAAGACGGCGACCGCGTCCTCCGACTCGGAGGGCCACACCCCGGCGAAGGCCGTCGACGGCGACCTGTCGACGCGCTGGGCCCAGGGGCTGGGGCTGCCCGACCCGTCCTGGCTCCAGGTGGACCTAGGCAAGGACACCAGCGTCTCCGCCGTGGTCACCACCTTCGAGTTGGCGAGCGGCTACAAGTACCGCCTGGAGTACTCCACCGACGGCCAGAACTGGTCGACGTTCGAGGACCACACCGCGGACAGCACCGTCACCCAGGCCACCTACTCCTTCGCCGACACCCCCGTCACCGCCCGCTACCTGCGCCTGACCGTCACCGGCTCCAACTGGAACGGCGGCAGCGTCTACGAACTCCAGGCGTACGGCGGTTTCTGAGCCGACGGCTCCCGGTCGGCAGCTCCCGGTACACAGACGTCGGCACCGCCCTTGACGTCGGCATCTCCCCTTACAGAGACGAAAGCCAGGATGAAGATCACCCATGTCGAAGTACACCGGATCGACGTTCCGGCGGCCGCCCCGCCCTTCCGCTGGCGGAACGGGCTGAGCGGAAGCGCCCCGGTCGGCGACGGCGCTGTACTGCGCATCGGGACCGACGAGGGAGCCGAGGGAGTGGCCCTGTTCGCCCGCCCCGGAGCGTTCACCACGCTCACCGAGCTGGTGGACCGGGTCTTCCGGGAGGAGCTGACCGGAGCCGACCCGGTCCAGCGGGAGTGGCTGTGGCACCGGGTGTGGGAGCTGGACCGTATCCACGAACTCCCGCTCCCCACCCTGGGGTTGATCGACACCGCGCTGTGGGACCTGGCCGGCCGGTACCACGGCGAGCCGGTCTGGCGGCTGCTCGGCGGCTTCCGTGAGTCCATTCCCGCCTACGCCTCCACCTCGACGTTCTCCAGCACCGAGGAGTTCCTCGACGTGGCCGACCAGTGCCTGGCCCTCGGCTACCGGGGCATCAAGCTGCACGCCTGGGGCGACGCCCGCCGGGACGCCCGACTGTGTCTGGCCCTGCGCGAGCACGTCGGGCCGGACGTCCCTCTGATGTACGACGGTTCGGCGGGCTTCGACCTGCCCGACGCGATCCGCGTGGGCCGGGCGCTGTCCGAGGCGGACTACCTCTGGTACGAGGAGCCGATGCGCGAGTTCAGCGTCTCCGCGTACCGGCAGCTCGCCGAGTCCGTGGACGTCCCGCTGCTGGTGGCCGAGACCTCCGACGGGGCTCACATGAACTCCGCCGACTTCATCCGTGCCGGCGCCGCCACCTTCGGGGTGCGGGCCGGCACCACCCTGCGCGGCGGCATCACCGGCGCCATGCGCACCGCCCATCTCGCCGACGCCTACCGGCTGCGGGCCGAGGTGCACGGCTCGGACATCCCCAACCACCACCTGTGCATGGCGATCTCCAACACCACCTACTACGAGTCGCTGGTGACCGCGACCCGGGTGGTGCGCGAGCGCCACGTCGACGACCAGGGCCTGGTGCACGCCCCCACGGCACCCGGCATCGCGCTCCCCCTCGACTACGGCTACGGCAGCGAACTCCTGCCGTTCGTCGAACAGCCGCGCTGACGGCAGAACAGAAAGGCAAGACGATGAGGTCTTCCACGTCAACGAGAGCCGGGGCCACGAGAGTTGGGGCCACGGAAGCCGGGATCATGAGGGCGGGCCGCCGCCGCACCGCGCTGCGTACGGCCGCCGCCGTGCTCTCCCTGACCACCGCGGCGCTCCTGGCCGGCTGTGCCAGTGCCGACACCACCTCCCGGTCCTCCGCCGACCGGTCGGCCTTCAAGCCGGCCACGCAGAAGGAGGGTTCGCAGATCACGGTCTGGGCGGACTCGACCCGCCTGCCGTCGGTGCAGAAGTACCAGAAGGCGCACCCGGACGTGAAGATGGACATCGTCACGTACGACGGCGGGGCCGACGGCTCGACCTACCTGCAGTCCAAGGTGCAGCTCTTCGACCGGACCGGCAGCGGCTGGCCGGACGTGGTGTTCGGCTCGCCCACCGACGTGACCTGGGCGTCGGAACCGACCAAGCCGGGAGCGCGGCCGTTCGCCGCCCCGCTGGACGACAAGCTCGTCCCGCAGAGCACCCTGAAGGGCTTCGCCAAGGGCTCCCTGACGCCCTGTCAGTTCGACGGCCACACCTACTGCCTGCGCAACGACATCGCCCAGGTGGTCCTCTGGTACAACAAGTCCCTCATGGACAAGTGGGGTTACCAGGTCCCCACCACCTGGGAGGAGTACGAGGCCCTCGGCAAGCGGGTGGCCAGGGACCACCCCGGCTACCTCGTCGGCTCGGTCGGCGACACCAACTCCCACGAGTCGTACTTCTGGTCCGGCCAGTGCCCCGCCTTCGACCTGGTGAAGCCGGACACCCTGCGCACCGATCTCCAGGACGCCAACTGCACCCGCACGGCGAAGCTCCTGGACGGCCTGATCGACGCCAAGGCCGTCACCACCAAGGGCTTCTTCAGTCAGGGCTTCGCCAAGGAGAGCGGCAGCAAGGTCCTGATGGCGTACGGCCCGTCCTGGTACGGCCAGTACCTCTTCAAGGCCGCGTTCAACGCGCCGGCCAAGCAGATCGCCGCGGCGCCCCCGCTGACCTGGCAGGGGGAGACGAAGGCGGCCACCGGCAACGTCGGCGGCGGGGTCTGGATGGTGTCCTCGCACAGCGCCAACCTCAAGGCGTCCACGGACCTGGTCACTTGGCTGACCACGTCGGACGAGAACCAGGCGTCCGCGCCCACCTACCCCGCGTACACCGCTGCCGCGCAGGCCTGGCTCAAGAACCCCGCCAACAGCGACTACTTCGCCGGTGACGTGAGCGGGGCGTTCGAGCAGGCAGCCGACGAGGTGTGGACCGGCTGGTCGAACACCCGGTTCTCGGACGCCACCGCCTGGTCCAGCGTCGTCCTGCCCGCCCTCACCGCAGGCAAGAGCCTGACCGAGACGCTCCCGGCCTGGCAGAAGGAGATCGCCAACGAGGCGAAGGCGCACGGATACAAGGTGGCCGACCAGTGACCCTGCTGGAGACCGAGCGCGTCGCCGTCTCCCCCCTGCGCCGCGGCACCCCGCCGCGGCGCAGGGCCCGCGGCCGCGCGGGCTACTACTTCGTCGCCGGATACGCCGTCCTGCTGCTCGCGTTCGGGATCGTCCCGACCGCCTACTCCTTCTGGCTGGCGTTCACCAACGACCAGGGCCAGTTCACCGGCCTCAACCAGTTCGTCAAGGTCGTCCAGGACTACCGCGTCGGCCCCGCCTTCGCCCACATGCTCGTCTACCTGGTGCTGTGGCTGGTCGCCCTCGTGGTCCTGGTCGTCCTGACCGCCGTGATCCTGCGCAGCCGGGTCCGCCCCGCCACCTCGGCCCTCTTCCGCTTCCTCTACTACATCCCCGGCGCCCTCGCCGGTGTGGCCAGCGTCCTGGTCTGGCTGTTCATGCTCGACCCGGACGTCAGCCCGGTGTCCTGGCTCCTGAAGAGCCTGGGCATGCAGACCTTCGCGGCCGTACTGGCCCCCGGCAACCTGCCGTTGATCCTCATGCTCATCGCCTTCTGGACGGGCGCGGGCGGCTGGATGGTCGTGATGTACGGGGCGCTCAACAACATCCCCGACGAGGTGCTCGAAGCCGCCCGCATGGACGGTGCGGGCCCCTGGCGCACCGCCTGGCACATCCAGATCCCGATGATCCGTCAGTGGATCGTCTACATGACCATCATGGCCTTCGCCACCGGCACCCAGCTGTTCGTCGAGCCCCAGCTGCTCCAGACGGCCAGCCTCGGCCGGGTGAGCCCCACCTGGTCGCCCAACCAACTCGCCTACGTCTACGCCTTCCAGCAGGGCGACTTCAACGGCGCGGCAGCCATCTCCGTCGTTCTCCTGGCCGTTGGCCTGCTGGCCGCGGGCCTGCTGGTCGCCCGCTCGAACCTGTTCAAGTTGGATGAGTCATGACGCCATCAACTCTCCCCCCGGCAGCGGCGATCCGGCACGTCCGGCCGTCCCGAGCCCTCTCCTTCCTGGTCGTGGCCCTGCTGCTGTCCTTCCTGCTGGTGTTCTTCGTCCTGCCGGTCGTCTGGCTGCTGCTCGCGCCGTCCAAGACCGCCGGCGAGGCGGTCCGGGACAACCCGCTCTCCTTCGGCTCGTTCCACCAGATCGGCGCCGCCTGGCGGCACTTGTTCGCCTTCCAGGACGGCGCCATGCTCACCTGGCTGCGCAACTCGGCGATCTACTCCGGCGGTTCACTCATCCTGACCCTCGCCGTCAGCGTGCCGGCCGGCTACGCACTGGCCCTGACGAAGTTCAGGGGACGCAAGACCCTGCTCGTGATCACGCTCGTCACCATGATCATGCCGCAGGCGACCCTGGTGCTCCCGGTCTTCCTGGAGCTCAACCGCTTCCACCTCATCGGCACCGTCTGGTCGGTGATCCTGCCCTTCTCCTTCTACCCGTTCGGCGTGTACCTCGTGTACATCTACTTCGGCAGCAGCCTGCCGAGAGACCTGCTGTCGGCGGCGAGGATCGACGGCTGCACCGAATGGCAGCTCTTCGCACGCATCGCGCTCCCGCTGGCGAAGCCGGTGATCGGACTCGTCGCCTTCTTCAGCTTCGTAGGCAACTGGAACAACTTCTTCCTCCCCTACCTGGTCCTGCCGAACAGCAAGCAGTTCCCCGTCCAGGTAGGCCTGAACCAACTCCTCACGTCCACACCGTCGTTCAACCCGGTAGCAGGCGCGGGCCTCAACATCACCATCCCCGAACTGGCGTTGGCGATCATCGTGGCGATCCTGCCGGTGCTAGTCCTCTTCCTGTTCTCCCAACGCACGTTGGTGTCAGGAATGTTGGCGGGTTCAACGAAGGAGTGAGGGGCACCTGGAGCGCCCCGTAAGGGGCGCGGGGCCGTATCGATTTGCGGCTCCGCCGCGCGGGCGCGACCAGCCACATCGGCGCCGCAGACAACCACGATCCATCACCCCTCCAACAGCATCCTCTGCAACTCCCGCGCAGCCCGAGGCGGAGCCACATCACTCCGATGAGCCAACGCAATGGTCCGAGACAACCCCGGCCGAGCCAACGGAGTAACCCGCAACCCCCGCCCCGACCGAGCCGCAACCATCCGAGGCACCACGGCCACGCCCAACCCCGCCCGCACAAACCCCAACACCGCGTCCATCTCACCCCCCTCGACAGAGAAAGTCGGCTCGAACCCCGCGGAGCGACACGCGGCGACGGTCAACTCCCGCAAGTCGTACCCGTGCCGGAACATGACGAGCCGCTCACCCTCCAGGTCGGAGACCCGCACGGTCCGCCGCCCCGGCCCACCCGGCGCGGGCGCCTCCGGTGAGGACACCACGACCAGGTCCTCCCGCAGCAGCTCCACCGTCGTCAGTGCCGGAGACGGCGTAGGCAGCGGGAGCACGACAAGCGCGAGATCCAGCGCCCCGCGCGCCAGCTCCCGTACGAGGTCGTGCGAGCCGCTCTCCTCGATCAACAGCCGGATGCCGGGATAGCGGTCGTGGAAGGCACGCAGCACATCCGGCAGCAGGCCCGTGCACAGACTCGGCGTCGCCCCCAGCCGTACCCGCCCGCTGCGCAGCTGCACCAGCTCCTGCACCTCGTGCCGGGCCGTGTCCGCGTCGGCCAGGATGCGGCGGGCGAGCGGCAGCAGCGCCTCGCCTGCGTCGGTGAGGGCGATGTTGCCGCGCGCCCGCAGGAACAGATCCGCCCCCAGCTCCCGCTCCAGCGCCTTGATCTGCTGGGAGAGGGACGGCTGGGCCACGTGGACCAGGTCCGCGGCCCGGGTGAAGTGACGCGTCTCGGCGACGGCCACGAAGTACTGGAGCTGCTGGAACTGCATACTCGTACGATAGCTGCTGCCTATCGAATCAAGCCGGACCATGTCTTGGACCGATCGGCATTCCGGGGCCTAGCGTCGTTGCCATGGCTCTGGCAACGCGGACGGACCGACGGCCGTCGATGGCGCGGACCGTTTGGGACAGCTCCGTCGGCAAGAAGACCGTGATGGCCGTCAGCGGCCTGATCATGCTGCTCTACCTGGTCGTCCACATGATCGGGAACCTGAAGATCTTCTTCGGGTCGGGCGAGTTCAACCACTACGCGCACTGGCTGCGCACCGTCGGCGAACCCTTCATGCACTATGAGTGGACGCTCTGGCTCATCCGGATCGTCCTGGTCGTCGCCGTGGTCGCGCACGCCACCTCCGCCTACCAGCTCAGCCGCCGCGACATCAGGGCGCGGCCCAGCAAGTACGTGCACAAGAAGGCGCGGGCCAGCTACGCGACGCGCACGATGCGCTGGGGCGGGATCATCCTCGGCCTGTTCATCGCCTGGCACATCCTGGACCTGACCACGGGCACCGTGCACTCCGGCGGCTTCCAGGAGGGCCACCCCTACCAGAACGTCGTGGACACCTTCTCCACCTGGTACGGCAACGTCATCTACATCGTCGCGATGCTCGCGCTGGGCCTGCACGTACGGCACGGCTTCTGGAGCGCCGCCCAGACCCTCGGCGCCGGCAGCCGCAGCCGCGACCGCGCCCTCAAGACCACCGCCAATGCCCTCGCACTGCTGCTCACGGCCGGCTTCATCGCCGTCCCCGTGGGCGTCATGACCGGAGTGGTGAGCTGAAATGCCCCTTGAATACGCGGACTTCACGACCGGGGAACCCGTCGTCGACACCAAGGCACCGACCGGCCCCGTCAACGAGCGCTGGGACACCCGCCGTTTCGAGGCCAAGCTGGTCAACCCGGCCAACCGCCGCAAGCACACCGTGATCGTCGTCGGCACCGGCCTCGCCGGCGGCTCGGCAGGCGCCACACTGGCCGAACAGGGCTACCACGTCGTCCAGTTCTGCTACCAGGACTCCCCGCGCCGCGCCCACTCCATCGCCGCGCAGGGCGGCATCAACGCCGCCAAGAACTACCGCAACGACGGCGACTCCATCCACCGCCTCTTCTACGACACCGTCAAGGGCGGCGACTTCAGGGCACGCGAGTCCAACGTCCACCGCCTGGCGCAGATCTCGGTCGAGATCATCGACCAGTGCGTGGCGCAGGGCGTGCCGTTCGCCCGGGAGTACGGAGGCCTGCTCGACACCCGGTCGTTCGGTGGCGTGCAGGTGTCCCGGACCTTCTACGCCCGCGGCCAGACGGGCCAGCAACTGCTGCTCGGCGCCTACCAGGCGCTCAGCAAGGAGATCGCCGCCGGGAACATCGAGATGCACCCGCGCACCGAGATGCTCGACCTGATCGTCATCGACGGGAAGGCGCGCGGGATCGTCGCCCGTGACCTGATCACCGGGAAGATCGACACGTACTACGCCGACGCCGTCGTCCTCGCCAGCGGCGGCTACGGCAACGTCTTCTACCTGTCGACCAACGCCATGAACTCCAACGCCACCGCCGTCTGGCGGGCGCACCGGCGCGGCGCCCACTTCGCCAACCCCTGCTTCACGCAGATCCATCCGACCTGCATCCCGCGCACCGGCGACCACCAGTCCAAGCTGACGCTGATGAGCGAGTCGCTGCGCAACGACGGCCGGATCTGGGTGCCGAAGGCCAAGGGCGACGACCGGCCGGCGAACCGGATCCCCGAGGACGAGCGCGACTACTACCTGGAGCGCATCTACCCGTCCTTCGGCAATCTGGTCCCGCGTGACATCGCCTCCCGGGCCGCGAAGAACGTCTGCGACGAGGGCAGGGGAGTGGGGCCCGGCGGACAGGGCGTCTACCTCGACTTCGCCGACGCCATCCAGCGCATGGGGCGCAAGGCCGTCGAGGAGAAGTACGGCAACCTCTTCGACATGTACGCCCGGATCACCGCCGAGGACCCGTACACCGTCCCGATGCGGATCTACCCGGCCGTGCACTACACGATGGGCGGCCTCTGGGTCGACTACGACCTGCAGACCAGCGTGCCCGGCCTGTTCGCGATCGGTGAGGCCAACTTCTCCGACCACGGGGCGAACCGCCTGGGCGCCTCCGCGCTGATGCAGGGCCTGGCCGACGGCTACTTCGTGCTGCCGGCGACCATCAACGACTACCTCGCCCGCAACCCGCACCAGAGCGCGGTCACCGACGAACACCCCGAGGTCCAGGAGGTGTTGGCCGAGACCGAGGACCGGCTCAACCTGCTCCTGTCGGTGGACGGCGACCGTACGCCCGACTCCTTCCACCGTGAACTCGGCGAGCTGATGTGGGAGTTCTGCGGCATGGCCCGCAGCGACTCCGGACTGCGCAAGGCACTGGAGCGCATCCCGCAGATCCGCGAGGAGTTCTGGCGGCGGATCAAGGTGCCCGGCACCGGCGAGGAGTTCAACCAGTCCCTGGAGAAGGCCAATCGGGTCGTCGACTACCTGGAGCTGGCCGAGCTGATGTGCCTCGACGCGCTGCACCGCGCCGAGTCCTGCGGCGGCCACTTCCGCGAGGAGTCCCAGACCCTGGACGGCGAGGCGGCCCGCAGGGACGAGGAGTTCTCCTACGCGGCCGCCTGGGAGTTCACCGGCACCGGCGAGGCTCCCGTCCTGCACAAGGAAGACCTGGTCTTCGAGTACGTCCACCCCACTCAGCGGAGCTACGCATGAAGCTCACCCTGCGCGTCTGGCGGCAGCGCGACGCCGACGCCGACGGCGCCATGTCCACGTACGAGGTGGACGGCATCTCCTCCGACATGTCCTTCCTGGAGATGCTCGACACGCTCAACGAGGAGCTCATCCTCAAGGGCGAGGACCCGGTCGCCTTCGACCACGACTGCCGCGAGGGCATCTGCGGCGCGTGCTCGCTGGTCATCAACGGCGACGCGCACGGCCCCGAGCGCACCACCACCTGCCAACTGCACATGCGGTCCTTCCAGGACGGCGACACGATCGACATCGAGCCCTGGCGGGCCTCGGCGTTCCCCGTGATCAAGGACCTGGTGGTGGACCGCTCGGCGTTCGACCGGATCATCCAGGCCGGCGGCTACATCACCGCCCCGACCGGCGCCGCGCCCGAGGCCCATGCGACCCCCGTCCCGAAGCCGGACGCCGACTTCGCCTTCGAGCACGCCGAGTGCATCGGCTGCGGGGCGTGTGTGGCGGCCTGTCCGAACGGCGCGGCGATGCTGTTCACCTCGGCCAAGGTCAACCACCTCAACGTGCTGCCGCAGGGTGCGCCCGAGCGCGAGACCCGCGTCCTCGACATGGTCGCGCAGATGGACGAGGAGGGGTTCGGCGGGTGCACACTCGCCGGCGAGTGCGCCACCGCCTGTCCCAAGGGAATTCCCCTGGTGTCCATCACGAGCATGAACAAGGAGTGGTTGCGGGCCACGCGCAAGGTGGCCAAGAGGTAGCGCCGCAGACGTTCGCCGAGGGTGCGGACGGGCGGGGCCGGATGTGGTGCTCAACCCCCGGCCCCGTCTCGCGTTTTCGCCGCCCCCCGCCATTCAACAGGTCCACATCCGCTCTCTCGGCACTCGTCACGTGCACGCCAACCGGCGTCGGAAGAACTGTTGCGGCCGGTTCTACGTTACCGGCCCCACTCGTTGCTCCGCCGAAATCCGGCCCCGCGACCAGGAGAGAGCCATGACCGGCGTTTCCACGCTCGACCGCCCCCCGCAGCCCGCGGCGCCCACCCGCTACACCGTCTCCGTCGCCCGGGACGAGGCCGACGTGCGGGCCGCGCAGCGGCTGCGGCACGACGTCTTCGCCGGGGAGATGGGTGCCCTGCTGGCCACCCCGCAGCCCGGCTATGACATCGACCCCTTCGACGCCTACTGCGACCACCTGCTGGTCCGCGAGGAGGTGTCGGGACAGGTCGTCGGAACCTACCGCCTGCTCCCTCCGGCCCGGGCCGCGGTCGCCGGACGGCTGTACTCCGAGGGCGAGTTCGACCTCAGCCCGCTCGACGGGATCCGCCCCGGCCTCGTCGAGGTCGGCCGCTCCTGCGTCCACCCCGACCACCGCGACGGCACGGTCATCGGCCTCATCTGGGCCGGCATAGCCCGCTACATGGTGGACCGCGGCCATGAATGGCTCGCCGGCTGCTGCTCGATCCCGCTCGCGGACGGCGGTGCTCTCGCCGCCGGCACCTGGGACAGGGTCAGCGCCAAGCACCTCGCCCCGGAGGAGTTCCGGGTGCGACCGCTGCTGCCCTGGAGCGCGGACGGCGTCGCCCGCCCCACCGGCCGCGTCGAACTCCCGCCGCTGCTGCGCGGGTACGTCCGCCTCGGTGCCTGGGTGTGCGGCGAACCCGCCCACGACCCCGACTTCGGCGTCGCCGACCTGTACGTGCTGCTGTCGATGCGCCGGGTCAACCCGCGCTATCTGCGGCACTTCCTCTCGCTCGTCCCGGCCTGATGAGCGTCTGGCTGCCGAGCGCGCCCTGCACCCCCAGGGCGTGCATCGAACCCACGCGGTCCCTCACGGCCGTACCCCGCGCCGTGCTGCGGCTCACGGCGGTCGTCGTCGTGGTGCTCGCCGGGATCACGCTGATGCCGCTCGGCGGGCTGATCCCCGCCGCGGCGGTGCGGCTGTGGTGCCGCGGGATCGTACGGGCCGCGGGGGTGCGGCTTCGGATCACCGGCGTCGCGCCGTCCGGCGGCGGCCTGCTGCTGGTCGCCAACCACATCTCGTGGATGGACATCCCGCTGATGGCCGCCGTACGTCCGGCCCGGATGCTCGCCAAGGCGGAGATCCGGGGCTGGCCGGTGGCGGGGGCGCTGACCGCCGGGAGCGGTGCCCTGTTCATCGACCGGGACCGGCTGCGCGCGCTCCCCGAGACGGTCGCCCGCATCGCGGGCGCGCTGGGCTCCGGCAGCGCGGTGGCCGTCTTCCCGGAAGGCAGCACCTGGTGCGGGCGGGCGCAGGGCTCGTTCCGCCGGGCCGTCTTCCAGGCCGCCCTCGACGCCGGGGTCCCCGTGCAGCCGGTGCGGCTGCAGTACCGGATCGAGGGCGGCCCGGCGACCACGGCGCCCGCGTTCATAGGGCAGGACTCGCTGCTGTCCTCGGTGTGGCGGGTGGTGTCGACGCGCGGCCTGGTGGCCGAGGTCGACGTACGGGCCGTCATCGCGCCGGGCACCCACCCCGACCGCCGGTCGCTGGCCCGGGCCGCGCAGCCCGCGAAGACCGCCCAGCCGGACTGGACCCACACTGTGCTGGTGGCCCGGGCGGAAATCCCGAGGACGTTCCGAAGGGACGCTGTTAGCGTGGAGCCCATGCAGGACACCAGGCGTACCCACATCGCAGCCGCGCGAGCGACCAGCTCCCCGGCTGCCGACGTCTGACCTCGTCACTCTTCCCCGGCGGCCGGAGACGGACCGCCGGGACGACCTTCCGTTTTCCCACTCCTCGTGCTCGCGCGGTCCTTCCCGGTCTCCACGACCAGATGCGAAGGAACACCGCCATGGACACCCACCAGACCGTACGGACGTTCACCGACTTCTTCCGCGAGCGCGGGCACCGGACCGTCACCGGCACCTCGCTGCTGCCCCCGCCCACGGACCCGGTGCTCTTCACGACGTCCGGCATGCACCCCCTCACGCCCTATCTCCAGGGCCGACCCCACCCGCAGGGCCGGCGCCTGCTGAACGTCCAGCGCTGCCTGCGCACCACGGACCTCGACGAGGTCGGCGACGCCACACACCTGACCGTCTTCGAGATGCTCGGCTCCTGGTCGCTCGGCGACTACGGACACCCACAGAGCCTGCGCTGGGGGTACGAGCTGCTGCGCGACGGCTTCGGTATCCCGCGCGAGCGCCTCTACGCCACCGTCTTCGGCGGCGACGACCAGGTCGGCCCCGACAACGAATCACTGCGCACCTGGCAGGAGTTGGGCGTGCCGGTGGAGCTCACCGGCGACGACAACTGGTGGTCCAACGGACCCGTCGGCATCTGCGGCCCCGACTCCGAGATCTTCGTGTGGACCGGCGACGTCCCACCCCGACGCACCCCGACCACCGACCCGCGCTGGGTCGAGGTCTGGAACCACGTCCAGCTGCGCTACCACCGCCACGAGGACGGCACCTTGGAGCCTCTGCGGCAGCCCGGGGTCGACACGGGCATGGGCCTGGAACGGCTGGTGACGGTCCTTCAGGGCCGCCGCGAGGTCTACGAGACGGACCTGTTCGAGCCGTGGATGCGGACGATCCCCTCGCTGTGGGACCTGGACGAGCGGTCCACGCGTCTGGTCTGCGACCACCTGCGGTCGAGCCTCGTGGTCATCGGCGACGGCGTACGCCCCTCCAACACCGGCCGCGGCTACGTACTGCGCCGTCTGATCCGCTGACTCCTCACCGCCCTGCGCCCCGACGACACCTCGCGCGAACTCACCGACGTACCCACGGAGTTGATCGAGCACACGCTGGACCACTTCCGGCAGACCGAACGCGCCGACCTCGTCCGGGAGGTGCTCCTGGACGAGGAACGGCGGTTCGGCGAACTGCTCGACAGGGGACGGCGGGTCCTGTCACGGACGGAGTTCCGCGACCGGCCGCTGGACGAGGAGGACTACGCCTACCTCCACGACACCTACGGTCTGCCCCGCGAGCTGGTCACCGGGATCAGCGCTGGGTGTAGATGAAGCCGACCTTGTCGACCTCGTCGCCCGTGCGCCCGTGGAAGCCCGCGATCTGCCAGCCCGAGGGCGCGGTACGGGTCACGCAGTCGGAGGTCGTGGTGCCACCGGCCAGCGTGCGTCCGAGGTTGGTGGTGAACTTGGCGTAGAAGATGCGGGTTTGACTGTCCTTCTGGCCCTGGCAGAGGTTGGCGCTGGTGACGTACTCGCCGCTGCCCAGGGTCAGTGAGGACGCGGTGCCGCCCGTGCCGCCGTGGGCGAGGGTGGTGCCGTTGGAGAGCGTCACGCTCAGCTGGTCTACGCGGGATCCGGCGCGCAGGCCGATGGTGGTGGCCCGGGCGGCGGCCGGCACGCCGTTGATGTCCGTGAAGTAGTCGCCGTGCGGGCCGCCGAACTGGTCGCTGAGCTGGAAGGAGGCGTTGCGCGACCAGCTGAAGCCGACCGCGAGCGGGTCGTGGTCGGAGAGCATCAGCCCGTCGGCCGTGAGAAACTTGGAGTGCTCGTTGTTGTACGAGGTCGCGTTCAGCGAGACCAGCTTGCTGCCGCGGTAGAGGACCTTGTCGACGACCTCGCAGGTGTTGGGCACGGTGGTGCCGGTCTGGTCGCAGACCAGCGCGTCGCTGCCCTTGGCGGGCGGGGTGCCGCCGCGGATCAGCTGCACCCACGGGTCGGTGAGGCCGTTGGCGGCGGCGAACTCGGCGATGGTGTCGCCGGAGCGCGTGTAGCGGGTGTTGGTGTCGCCCATCACCACGACGGCGTTGCCGGCCGAGTGGCTGCCGATGAACGCGGTGAGCTGGTTGAGGTTGTCGGCGCGGGAGGCCAGGTCGCCGTCGTTGGTACCGGCGTTGGTGTGCAGGTTGTAGAAGTCGACGTACACGCCCTCGGCGAGGCGCTCGCGCATGAAGGTGAAGCCCTTGGGGGTCAGACAGTCACCCGAGTCGATCTGGCAGGAGTTCCAGCCGACGCGCTCGAAGTCGTCCGCGTCGTAGGAGATCTTCGACAGCGTGTTGAGCCCGCTGCCGATGCCGGCCCCGCCGCTGGTGGCGGTGCGGTAGGCGTGCGCGGTGTCGGCCGCGTAGAGGTTGGCGTGGTAGTTGAAGTCCTCCTCGACGTGGACGATGTCGTACGGGGCGATCCGCTGGCCGATGGTCGTGGTGCTGGACTCACGGGGTGTCGGCGCGCTGGAGAGCCCCTCGGGCAGTCCGGCCACGTTGTAGCTGAGCACGCTGAAGGTGCCCGAGTCGGCGGCCGCCGCGGGCGGGGCGGCCACGGCGAGCCCGCCGACGGCGGCGGCTGCCGCCACCAGGCAGGCGAGGAGTCTGCGCATGGGCTTGTTTCTCCTGGGGGAAGTAAGCGGTTGCCATAGGGACATGGCAGAAGTTACCGCTGGTTACCCCAGTCTGTCGCGGCCCTGACAGGACGTCATTGTGGTGGGGTGGAGGCGAGGTTAAGGCTGCGGGAACGGGGCGGGTGATGCCTGTGTGCCGCCTATGGCCTGCGATGGGCGCGGACGGCGGTGGTGACGGCGGCGACCGTGCCGACCGAGAGCACGGCCGCGAAGCCGATCATCGTGGTCTTCAGCGGGGCGTGCTCGATCAGCAGGCTGAAGGCCACCGAGGGCAAGCCCATTCCGAGGTAGGCGATCGCGAAGAAGACGGCCAGGACGCCCGCGCGCGAAGCGGGGACGGCGGCGGTGGCGCTCTGGGTGACCGACCCCATGAACAGCAGGCCCGCGCCCGCGCCGGACAGTCCGGCGGCGACCAGGACGAGTGCGAGGGACGGCCGGTAGAGCGAGAGCGCGGTGAGCGCCAGGCCCACCGGGAACAGCACGGTAACGCCATTCCCTTGGCATACGGGCCATGGTTCATGATCACCGGATACCGGCCCTCGGCCACGGGGCGGAAGACGTCCGCGCGCAGTACGACACCGTCCTCCATGGTGATCGGCACGTCCCAGTCGACGCGCATACCGTCCCGGACCTCGGTCTTGTACTGGGCCATGCCGACCACCTTCGTTCCGCGCCGGTGACCCACCCGCTCCACGGGCAGGCCGTTTGGAGTGACGTCTCCAGATGGTTCCTTGAAAAAAATGGAGTCACAACTACAAAACCCACGGCTGGGGGTCGGCATCCCGCTCCTTGCCATGCGGCTACTGAGGTGCGGCCGTCTCGAAGGCCAGGTGGCGGGGCATTTTATGTAGTAGGTATTCCATTCGGTGCTAGGCTGATTTCATGGCAACTGCACCCGTCGTGGAATCGGCAAGTGGTCAGCGCCTCACCCGCAAGGGGCAGCAGACGTACCGGCGCATCGTCTCCGAGGCCGCCGCCCTGATGTACGAGCGCGGCGTCGCGTCCACGAGGATCGAGGACGTGCAGACCGCCGCCGGGGTGAGCGCCTCGCAGATCTACTACTACTTCGGCGAGAAGGACGGCCTCGTCCGCGCCGTCATCGACCACCAGTGCGAGAGCGTGCTCGGGGTGCACACGCCGCTGCTCGCCAACCTCGACAGCGTCGAGGCACTGGAGGCGTGGCGTGACGTCATCCTGAGCATCCACCGGGACGGGCGCAACCAACAGGGCTGTCCGATGGGCAGGTTGACCAGCGAACTGTCCCGGTCGGCCCCGGAGGCGCGGGCCGACCTGCTGGCCGGCTTCAACCGCTGGGAGGAGGCGCTGCGGGACGGCCTGCGCGCGATGCGTGCCCGCGGCGAACTGCCCGACCGGGTCGACCCCGAGTCCTTCGCCCTCGCACTGCTCGCCGCCGTCCAGGGCGGCCTGGTCCTCACCCAGGCCCGCCGCGACACCGTCGCGCTCGAAGCGTCCCTGAACACTCTGATCGACTGCTTGCGGGGGCACGCCGACCACTGACGCGGGTGCGGGTTTTCATGCGGCGACGCCGACGGCCCCACCGACCTACGGCTCCAACACCGCCGCCAGATACGGAGTCGTCGCGCTCGCAGTCGCCCCCGCCACCTCCACCGGCGTCCCCGTCGCCACGATCCGCCCGCCCGCGTCCCCGCCGCCCGGCCCCAGGTCGATCACCCAGTCCGCGCCCGCGACGACCGACATGTCGTGCTCGACGACGATCACGGTGTGGCCGGCGTCGACGAGTCCGTGCAGTTGGCGCATCAGGACCTCGACGTCAGCCGGGTGGAGACCGGTCGTCGGTTCGTCGAGGAGGTAGAGGGTGTGGCCGCGACGGCCGCGCTGCAACTCGCTGGCCAGCTTGATGCGTTGTGCCTCACCGCCGGACAACTCGGTGGCGGGCTGGCCCAGTCGTAGGTAGCCGAGACCTACGTCGAGCAGGGTCTCCAGACTGCGGGCGACCGCCGGGGTGTCCGTGAAGAACTCCGCCGCGCCCTCCACCGTCAGGTCCAGCACCTGCGCGATGTTCCGTCCCCGGTACGTCACTTCGAGGGTCTCGGGGTTGTAGCGGGCCCCGCCGCAGTCCGGGCACGGGGCGTAGGTGCTCGGCAGGAACAGCAGCTCGACGCTGACGAACCCCTCGCCCTGGCAGGTATCGCAGCGCCCGCCGGCCACGTTGAAGGAGAAGCGTCCGACGCCGTAACCGCGTTCGCGGGCCTGGTCGGTGGCGGCGAACGCCTTGCGTACGACGTCGAACAGGCCTGTGTAGGTGGCCAGGTTGGAGCGTGGCGTGCGGCCGATGGGCTTCTGGTCCACGGACACCAGGCGCTCCACGCCGGGCAGTTCCTCGGTCAGCTCCCCGATCAGCGTGGACTTGCCGGACCCGGAGACGCCGGTGACCGCGGTGAAGACGCCGACGGGGAACTCGGCCGTCACTCCGCGCAGGTTGTGCCGGGTCACCGGGCCGACCTTCAACTGGCCGCGCGCGGTGCGTACTTGGCGTACCGGAGCGGGGGAGCGGTCGAAGAGGAAGCGGGCCGTCGCCGACTCCGGCACGTCGGCCAGCTCCGCCACCGGACCGCTGTGCAGCACCTCCCCGCCGTGCTCACCGGCCGACGGGCCCACGTCCACCAGCCAGTCGGCGCCGCGCATCACGTCGAGGTGGTGCTCGACCACGAACACCGAGTTGCCCGCCGCCTTCAGCCGGGCCAGGACGGTCAACAGGGCCGCCGTGTCCGCCGGGTGCAGTCCCGCGGACGGTTCGTCGAGGACGTACACGACACCGAAGAGCCCGGAGCGCAGCTGGGTCGCCAGTCGCAGGCGCTGCAGTTCGCCTGCGGACAGGGTGGGCGCCGGGCGGTCCAGGCTGAGGTAGCCCAGGCCGAGTTCGACGACCGGCGCGATACGGGACTTGAGGTCGTCGGTGAGGACGCGGGCCGCCGCCGAGGAGCCCTCCAGGGTCGCCGCCAGCTCCACCAGCGGCAGCGCGGCCACCTCGGCGATCGTGCGGCCGGCGTACGTCACCGCCAGGGACTCCGGGCGCAGCCTGCCGCCGCCGCACACCGGGCAGGGGGCGCTGGTCAGGAAGCGTTCAGCGCGGGTGCGCAGGGCCGGGCTCTTGGAGTCGGCGAAGGTCTTCATGACGTACCGGCGGGCGCTCATGTACGTGCCCTGGTACGGGCGTTGGATGCGGTCCGCGTCCCGGACCGGGTGCACGGTGACGACCGGCTGCTCGTCCGTGAACAGGATCCACTCCCGCTGCTCGGCGGGGAGTTCACGCCAGGGGCGGTCCACGTCGTAGTCGAGCGCGTCGAGGATGTCGCGCAGGTTCTTGCCCTGCCAGGCGCCCGGCCAGGCGGCGATCGCGCCCTCGCGGATCGACAGCGACGGGTCGGGGACCAGCGACTGTTCCGTCGTACCGTGCACCCGGCCGAGCCCATGGCACTCGGGGCAGGCGCCGGCGGCCGTGTTCGGGGAGAACGCGTCCGAGTCGAGGTGCTCGGCTCCGGGCGGGTAGGTGCCGGCGCGGGAGAACAGCATGCGCAGGGAGTTCGAGAGGTTGGTGACCGTGCCGACGGACGAGCGGGAGGTCGGCGTCGAGCGGCGCTGCTGGAGCGAGACCGCGGGCGGCAGGCCGGTGATCTCGCCGACCTTCGGCGCGCCGACCTGGTGGATGAGGCGGCGGGCGTACGGCGCGACCGACTCGAAGTAACGGCGCTGGGCCTCCGCGTAGATCGTGCCGAACGCGAGCGACGACTTCCCGGAACCGGACACGCCTGTGAACACGGTCAACACGTCCCGCGGGATGTCGACGTCCACGCCCTTGAGGTTGTGCTCGCGGGCGCCACGGACGCGGACGTACGGGTCGTGAGGGGTCTGCATGACCCCGCGAGTCTATGCGACCCCACCCCGTGACGTCCGCTGACCTGCTCGGGTGCGGGGGCGTCGGCCCTGTGCCACGTTGGAAGGCACAGAGGCGTGGGAGGTACAGCAGGCCCAGAACGCACGCATGTCAGTCGCCGCACGGAAGGTCCGTGGTCATGACCACTCCCGGATTCGGTTTCGGACGCAGCCCCTTCGAGGAATTCGACGAGCTGATGTCCCGGTACTTCGGCGGCTCGGGCCCGGCGGCGCCGTCGCGTCGGGCGCAGCGCGTCGACATCGGCAGCCTGCTGTCCGAGCGGGCGCGCGAACTGGTCGCCCAGGCGCGGGACATCGCCGCCGTGGAAGGCAGCGAGGAACTCGACGCCCGGCATCTGCTGGCCGCCGCCACCGAGCAGGAGTCGACCCGCCGGCTGCTCGCCGAGGCGGGCGCCGATCCCGACCGGCTCCGCGAGCGGCTGTCCGTCGGCGGAGGCGGCGGCGCGAAGACCGAGCCCGCCACGCTCACCCCGGCGGCCAAGCGGGCGCTGCTCGACGCCTACCAGCTCTCCCGCGCCGAGGACTCCTCGTACATCGGCCCCGAACACCTGCTGCGGGCCCTCGCCGCCAACCCCGAGTCGGCCGCCGGACAGGCCCTCGCGGGCAGCGGCTGGGAGGGCGGCCGGCGGCCCTCGGGTACGGAGTCCGAGCGCAAGCGGCCCAGCAGTACGCCCACGGTCGACGAGTACGGCCGTGACCTCACGGAGGACGCCCGGGCCGGCCGGCTCGACCCCGTGATCGGCCGGGGCGAGGAGGTCGAGCAGACCATCGAGGTCCTCTCCCGGCGCAGCAAGAACAACCCCGTCCTCATGGGCGACCCCGGCGTCGGCAAGACCGCGATCGTGGAGGGCATCGCCCAGCGCATCGTGTCCGGCGATGTGCCGAGGACACTGGAGGGCAAGCGGCTGGTGTCGCTGGACCTCGCCGGGATGGTGGCCGGCACCAAGTACCGCGGCGAGTTCGAGGAGCGCCTCAAGAAGGTCCTCGACGAGGTGAGCGAGCACAGCGACGAACTGGTGCTGTTCCTCGACGAGTTGCACACCGTCGTCGGCGCCGGTGGTGGCGGCGACGGAGCCATGGACGCGGGCAACATGCTCAAGCCCGCCCTGGCCCGCGGCCAGTTGCACCTCATCGGCGCCACCACCGTCGACGAGTACCGCAAGTACATCGAGAAGGACTCCGCGCTGGAGCGCCGCTTCGCGCCCATCCTGGTCGGCGAACCGACGGTCGACGACACCATCGAGATCCTGCGCGGCCTGCGCGACCGCTACGAGGCCCACCACCAGGTCCGGATCACCGACGAGGCGGTCGTCGCGGCGGCCGAACTGTCCGACCGGTACATCACCGCCCGCTTCCTGCCCGACAAGGCCATCGACCTGATGGACCAGGCGTCGGCCCGGGTGCGGCTGCGCGCCAAGACCCAGCCCGCCGACACCCGCGACATCGACGACCGGATCGCCGCCCTGAACCGCGAGAAGGACCAGGCCGTCGCCGACGAGGAGTACGAGCGCGCCAAGGAGGTGCGGGACCGGATCAAGGACGCCGAGGCCGAACGGGCCGGCGCGGAACAGGCCGAGGAACACGCGCCGAAGGTGACCGCCGAGGACATCGCCGAGGTCGTCTCCCGCACCACCGGCATCCCGGTCGCCCAGCTCACCGAGGAGGAGCGGGCCCGGCTGATGAGGCTGGAGGAGCACCTCCATGAGCGGGTCGTCGGCCAGGACGAGGCGATCACGGCGGTCGCCCGCGCGGTACGGCGGGCCCGGGCCGGCATGAGCGACCCCAACCGCCCGGTCGGCAGCTTCCTCTTCCTCGGCCCCACCGGCGTCGGCAAGACCGAACTGGCCCGCGCGCTCGCCGCCGCGCTCTTCGGTGACGAGACCCGCATGATCCGCCTCGACATGAGCGAGTTCCAGGAGCGGCACACCGTCTCCCGGCTGGTCGGCGCACCGCCCGGATACGTCGGTCACGAGGAGGCGGGGCAGCTCACGGAGGCGGTGCGCAGGCAGCCGTACGCCGTGCTGTTGCTCGACGAGGTGGAGAAGGCGCACCCCGACGTCTTCAACACGCTGCTCCAACTCCTCGACGACGGACGGCTGACGGACTCCCAGGGCCGTACCGTCGACTTCAAGAACACCGTCGTCATCATGACGTCGAACATCGGCGCGGACCGCATCCTCGCGGCCGGGGTGGACGACTACGCCAAGGTGCGCGAGACCGTGATGCCGGTCCTGAACCAGCACTTCCGCCCGGAGTTCCTCAACCGCATCGACGAGATCATCGTCTTCCGCGGCCTCGACCGCACCCAACTGCGCCAGATCGTCGATCTGTTGCTGGAACACACCCGGCGCCGCCTGCACGCCCAGGACGTCACCCTGGAAGTCACCGACGAGGCGGCGGACCTCCTCGCGAACATCGGCCACCAACCCGACTTCGGCGCCCGCCCGTTGCGCCGCACCATCCAGCGCGAGGTCGACGACCGGCTCGCGGACCTGCTGCTGTCGGGCGAGTTGAACGCCGGCGACCGGGCGCGGGTGGACGCGGCGGACGGGGAGCTCAAGGTCAGCGCGGTCCGGGACCAGGGTGGGTCGTAGACGGCCGACCGGGCGAGTCCTGGACGACCTTGTGCGCGATCAGGCTGTGCGCACAGTCCAGCACCGCCTCCCGAGCGGGGCGCGGCTCCCAGCCCAGGAGCGTGCGGGCTTTCTCGGTGCTGTGCCGGTTGCGGCGGCCCAGGGCCGGGGTGATCTCGCGGAGCGACGGGTCCCGGAAGCGTGCCACCAGACGGACGACGAAGTCGGGGACCTGCCGGGTGGAGACCCGGCTCCCCTGCTCGCCGAGGCCGTCGTGCAGGGTGCGCGCCATGTCCGCCATCCACACGAACTCCCCGGTGGCGAGGAAGCGTTGACCCGCTGCCGCCGGTGACGTCATCGCCCGGATGTGTACGTCGACGAGGTCGCGGACGTCCACCACCTCCAGTCCGATCCGCGGGACGCCCCTCATCTCGCCGGAGAGCATGCGCGCGACGATGCCGACGGAGCCGAGGTTGTCCGACGTCAGGATCGGCCCGAACACGGCGCCGGGAAGCACGGTGGTCAGCTCGGTCGGACCGTCGTAGGTCTCCATGAAGCCCCAGGCGGCACGCTCGGCGAGGGTCTTCGAACGGCGGTAGGGGATGAGCGTCGGGTCTTCAGGGTCGGTCCACAGTGTCTCGTCGGTGACGCCTTCGGTGGCGTACGAGGACGGGCTCGCGGCGTTCGCCGCCGACGTCATCACCACGCGCCGTACGCCGGCCGCGGTCGCCGCGCGCAGGACCCGCAGCGCGCCGTCGCGGGCGGGGCCGATGAGGGCGGCGGGGTCGTCGGAGGTGGCGCCGAGCGGTGAGGCGACGTGAAGGACGTGGTCCACGCCCTTCAGGGCCGTGTCCCAGCCCTCGTCCGCCGTGAGGTCGGCGACCGCGAAACTCAGCCGGCCCGCCGGGTCGACGGCGGTCGACACCGCCTCGGTGACGGACTTCTCGCGCTCCGGGGAGCGCACGGTGGTCCGTACGTGGTAGCCGCGCCGCAGCAGCTCGGCGACGCACCAGCCGGCGATGTAACCGCTGCCCCCGGTGACCAGAACGAGCTCGGGCATGACTGTCCTCCACGGCTTGGGATGTGCTGTGCCAGAATGAAGCGGAGGCCCCTCCGCTACGACTGCAACGTACCGGAGACCCCTCCGCTTAGCAATGCGAGCCGACATCCGAGCCGATTGGACACCACGTACCCGTGACCCCGCCGCCCGCGAAACCGACCCGCAGAGACGCGCTCGACAACCGGGAGCGGATCCTCACGGTCGCCCGCCAGACGCTCGGTACCTCCGGCTCCGCGTCCCTCTCGGCGATCGCCAGGCAGGCCGGCGTCGGCATCGGCACGCTCTACCGCCACTTCCCGACCCGCGAGGCGCTGGTCCTGGAGCTGTACCGGCACGACATCCAGTACCTGATGGACCGCGCCCCCGCGCTGCTGACGGAGCACGAGCCCCTGGTCGCCCTCCGCCGCTGGTTCGACGAGGTCGCGCACTACGGCCGGCTCAAGTTCGGGGTCTCGGAGGTCATCCACGCGGCGACCAATGGCGGCCTCGACGACGAGTACTACGAGCCCTTCGTCCACGCCATCGGCGTCCTGTTGGACGCGGGCGCCGCCGACGGCTCCCTCAAGTCCGGGCTCGACCCGGAGGACGTGCTGCTCCAGCTCAGCGTGCTGTGGCGGATCGACCCCGCACGCGACGGCGCCGAGGAGCGGGCGGCACGGATCCTCGCCCTGATAGTCGACGGCCTCAAGGCCTGAGCGCCCGGCCGGTGAGTTCTCAGCCGCCGAAGACTCGACCGAGCCTGTGGTACGAGTCCACCAGCGCCGCTCGGTCGTAGGTGCTGGTCGTGACGAGCACCTCGTCCGCCCCCGTCTCCTTCAGCACCGTCTCCAGCTCGTGGGCCACCTGCTCCTCGGTACCGGCGATATGGCCGGCGAGCCCGGCCTCGTAGAACCCGCGTTCCTTCGCGGTCATGGCGAGGCTCTCGACCCGCTCGGCGGGCGGCAGCGGCGGGAAGGTGCCGTGGGTGCGGGAGTACGCCATCGACCAGGCCTCCGGGACCAGCAGGCGGCGTGCCTCCTCGGGGGTGGCGGCGACGGCGATCGTGCCGGAGATGACGACGTACGGCTCGGGCGCCCAGGGGGAGGGTCGGAACGAGCCGCGGTAGTGGTCGATGCCGCGCTGCATCTTCTCCCGGCCGCGCAGGTCGCCGATCACCATCGGCAGCCCCGCGCGGGCGGCGATCTCGGCGCCCTCGCCCATCGCGAGTACGAAGGGCGACACGGTCAGGCCCTCGGACGGGCGGGCGTGGACGCCGGTGGGTGACGTACCGCCGAACCACCCGAGCAGCTCGTCGAGTTGACCGGCGAAGTCCTCCGCGTCCCCCTTGTCGCGCCCAAGTGCCTTGCGTACGCCGTCGGTGAAGCCCACCGACCGGCCGAGCCCCATGTCGACCCGCCCCGGGAAGAGTGACTCCAGCACCCCGAACTGCTCGGCCACGATCAGGGGTTGATGATTCGGCAGCATCACGCCGCCGGTGCCCACCCGGATGCTCCGCGTGGCCCCCGCGACGGCGGCCGCCAGCACGGTCGGCGCCGACCCGGCGACCCCGGGCACGCCGTGATGCTCGGACACCCAGAACCGGTGGTACCCGAACGCCTCGACCTCCCGAGCCAGCGCCACGGTGTCCCGCAGCGCCTCCCCGTCCCGGTGCCCCTCGCGGGTGCGGGACCGGTCGAGGACGGAGAACCGTACGCCTTCGAATGCAGAGGTCACATGGTGTTCAACGCCCTGGGCGCCAGGGGATTCCCGCGCGTGCGGCTCATCGTCGTCCCGTACGCGCGCGTGCTCCCCGAGGCGGCCGGATGAACTGCAGCTCAAGCGTGACCGGCGGCTCGGCCAGGCCCGGCCCGCCCGCCGCCGCCCAGCCCACGATCTCCTCCGTGCAGTCGTCGTCCATCGCGAAGCCGACCCAGGTGGCCCGCCCGCCGGCCCGGCGCCCCACCGCCGACGGCTGGACGACGATGACGTTCGCCTGGTCACAGGGGCCGAGACAGTCGGTCGTACGCACCTGGAAACCGTGCTCGGCAGCGGCCGCGCGCAGCCGGTCCAACTGCCCGACGTGATCGGTGCCGGGATGCTTGCGAGGGTCGCCGCAGCAACACCCCCGGCACGCGACGAGCGTGCAGGGGCGCTGTCGGGCGCCGCCGATCAGAGCATGATCCATTCTACGAACGCCCTCCGCGGCTCCAGCGCTGCGCGGTGAGAGCCACAGGTCCGCCCGTGAGGCGGTCCGCGAAGGGCTGGACGAGGCCGGGTGCCTCGTCCGGGAGGGCCCTCACGGTCGCCACCACACCGGTGGTGCGGGATCCGTCGTCGTCCACGAGGAGGAGCAGGGAGGACAGCCGGTCGTCCTGGAGGCGCGGGTCGGTGTCGTCGGCGGTGCGGGGGAGCGGGGGCCACCGGGCCGTGACCAGGGAGTGCGGGATGTCGGGGTCGGCCACTTCCCGAAGCAGTACGACCGCTCGGACGGCCGTGAACTCCTCGTACAGGCCCGCCTGCCAGAACGGCTCCTGCGTCGCGAACCGTTCCGCGCTCGCGCGGTCGTCCATGTCGACGACATGGATGCTCCCGGTGTGTTCGGAGCCGTCCGCGGACAGGGTGGGCCCGCGGAGTACGAGCCGGTCGGCGAAGCGGTCCATGTACGACCAGTGCGCCTCGCCGAGTCTGTCCAACTCGGCGCCGACCTCGGGCTTGTCCTGAGAGCGAACGTAGAAGACCATGCCCAGACCGTACCGACACCGCTCGCGCCCTGGCTGTCTAGGGTGATCACGTGACCGACAGCAGCGGACGGCCCCTCGCCGTGTTCGACGTGGACAACACCCTTGCCGATACGGCTCATCGGCAGCGCTTCCTGGAACGGAGCCCGCGGGACTGGGACGCGTTCTTCGCCGCCGCGCCGCACGATCCGCCGATCCCGGAGGGCATCGCGCTGGCGCTGGCGAGCGCCGAGGAGTGCGAGGTCGTCTATCTGACCGGGCGGCCCGAGCGCTGCCGGCGCGACACGCTCGCCTGGCTCACCGCGCACGGGCTGCCCGAAGGGCCGGTCCACATGCGGCGCAACGACGACCGCAGGCCGGCTCGCCGCACCAAGCTGGAGGTGCTGCGCCGGCTCGCCCGCACCCGGGAGGTCCAAGTGCTCGTCGACGACGACGAGTTGGTGTGCGAGGAGGCCCGGCGCGCCGGCTTCACGGTCGTACGCGCCCACTGGACCGCCCCCTCCGACGCCCTGAACGCGGCGCAGGAGAGGGACGGGCGGACCTGAGTCGCGGATGAGGGGGAGTGGCCTCAGTCCGACTCGTCCAGGCGGAAGCCGACCTTGAGGCCCACCTGCCAGTGCGCGATGTCCCCGTCCTCGATCTGGCCGCGCACCTGCGTCACCTCGAACCAGTCGAGGTTGCGCAGGGTCTGTGAGGCACGGCCGACGCCGTTGCGAATGGCCTGATCGATCCCCTCGTGCGAGGTCCCGACGATCTCCGTGACCCGGTAGGTGTGATTCGACATGCGGGTGCTCCTCTCCGTGCGTCCGTGGTGAACGGAACGTCACGTGTGTCACGCGTCACTCCACCGTGCCCCAAGCTGCGGCGGAGCGCGAGACGTCCGGGCGGTCGAACCGATACCTCTTGACGTCCGCATTGGTCCATACCAAACTCCAGCACACCCGTACGAGCCCTGCGCTCGTCCCCCCACGTCGGGCCCGTTCCCCTGTCCCCAGACAGTTGTCGCCAGACAGAACAGGACCCCTCGTGAGACGCCGCAGCCTGCTCGCCCTCGCTCCAGTCGGTCTCGTCAGCGCCTGCGGAGCCATGCCGGGCAGCGGCAGCGGTCGGCGCACGGTCAAGGTCTGGCTGATGAAGGACAGCGCCTCGACGGACTTCGTGCGCGACTTCACCGCCGCGTTCGAACGCGACCACGACGACCTCCGGCTCGACATCCGCATCCAGGAGTGGACCGGCATCGGCGACAAGGTGCAGGCCGCCCTCGACAAGGACACCGGCGACGGACCCGACGTCATCGAGGTCGGCAACACCCAGGTCTCGCAGTACGTGGAGCGCGACCGGCTGCTGGACCTGACGCTGGAGTCGAGACTGCACTGGGGGAGCCGCGACTGGCTGCCCGGCCTCGCCGAACCGGGGCAGTTCATCGGCCACCAGTACGGGATCCCCTGGTACGCCGCCAACCGCGTCGTCATCTACCGCAAGGACCTGTTCCAACGGGCGGGCGTCAAGGCCCCGCCCCGCACCCGCGACGAGTGGCTCGACCTCACCGAGCGGCTCAACTCCGGTGGGAACCAAGGCATTTACCTGGCCGGACAGGACTGGTACACACTCGCCGGCTTCATCTGGGAGGAGGGCGGCGGCCTCGCGGACGACGGGGGCGGCGGTGGCTGGCGGGGAACGCTGGACACCCCGGCGGCCCTGCGCGGGATGGACTTCTACCGGCGGCTGCAGGCGCTCGGCGAGGGGCCGGTCGACGCCGACGAGGAACACCCGCCGCAGGCGGGCGAGTTCGCGAAGGGCCGGGTCGCGCAGATCGTGGCCGTCCCCGGGCTCGCCCGGACCGTGGTCCAGCAGAACCCGGAACTGGAGGGCAAGCTGGGCTTCTTCGCCGTGCCCGGCAAGACGGCCGGCCGACCCGGCGCCGTTTTCACCGGCGGCTCCGACCTCGTCGTACCGAACAACACCCACGACCAGGACGGCGCCGTCGCCGTCGTCGCGGCGCTCGCCGGTGCCCGGTGGAACACCCGGCTGGCCAAGGCGATGAACTACGTGCCCAACAAGAAGTCCCTCGCCAAGGACGTCGCCGACGAGGAGGGGGTCGCCGCCATGGCGGCCGGAGCCGCGCGGGGGCGGGCGACCCCCAGTACGCCTCAGTGGGGTGCCGTCGAGGCGGACAACCCGATCAAGGCGTACATGACCAAGGTGCTCGGCGGGGCCGACCCGGCCACGGAGGCCAAGCGGGCGTCCCGGCGGATCACCGAGGCGCTCAACACCCTGGACTGACTGGACACTTGGGACCGACCGGTCAGCGCGCCACGCTCAGCGACAACGCGAAGCGGCCCTCGTCATCCGTCCACCAGTGGGCCAACTCCAGCCCCGCCGTGGACAGTTCGGCGCGCACACCCTCCTTCCGGAACTTCGCCGAGATCTCGGTGCGCAGCTCCTCGCCCGCACCGAAGTCGACGGCCAGGTCCAGCGCGGGGATCTTCACGGTCTGCTCGGTGCGCGAACGCAGCCGCATCTCGATCCACTCGTTCTCGGCGTCCCACAGCGCGACATGATCGAAGGCGTCGGCGTGGAAGTCGGCGCCCAGCTCGCGGTTGACCACGGTCAGGACGTTCTTGTCGAACGCGGCCGTCACACCGGCCGCGTCGTCGTACGCCCGGACCAGCACCTGCTCGTCCTTGACCAGGTCCGTGCCGAGCAGCAGCGCGTCACCGGGGGACAGCAGCGAGCGGATCGCGGCGAGGAACACGGCCCGCTCGGCCGGCAGCAGATTGCCGATCGTGCCGCCGAGGAACGCCACCAGCCGCGGGCCGGGCGCGTCCGGCAGCGTCAGCGAGGCGGTGAAGTCGGCGATCAGCGCGTGCACTTGGAGGCCCGGGCGCTCGGCGATCAGCGCCTGCCCGGCCTGGGTGAGCGCGCTCTCGCTGACGTCGACCGGGATGTACGTGTCCAGCCCGGTCAGCGCGTCGAGCAGGTAGCGCGTCTTCTCCGAGGAACCGGAGCCGAGTTCGACGAGGGTACGCGCCCCGGTCGCCTCGGCGATCTCCCCGGAGCGGGCGATCAGGATCTCCCGCTCGGCGCGCGTCGGGTAGTACTCGGGCAGCTCGGTGATCTGCTCGAACAGGTCGCTGCCGTGCGCGTCGTAGAACCACTTCGGCGGCAGCGTCTTGGGTGTGCCGGTGAGGCCGCGCAGGACGTCGGCGCGCAGCGCGGCCTCGGTGGCGTCCTCGGGCAGGGTGCGGGTGAGGAGGAAGGGACTCACGAACGGGGCTCCTTCGATGGTGCGGGAGCCGGAGTGTCGTTCGGCTCCTTGAGGGGGGTGAGCAGCACGTCGGTGCGGCCGGCCGACAGCAGGGTGCGGTCGGGGACCTCCTGCCACCGGGAGTCGTCGTCGTAGGGCTCGGACGCCACGACGACGCTGTGGCCGGGCCGCGCGAGATACCAGAGGGTGTCGCCCCAGGCGGTCGCGGCGATGGTCACGCCGTCGGTGAGCAGCAGGTTCAGCCGGGACTCCGGAGCCGCCGCGGCGATCTCCGGGACCGCGTCGGCCAGCGCCTGGCCCATGGAATCGCCGCCGCGCAGCCGGGCCAGGACCAACTCCCACACGAGGGCGGAGTCGTTGCGGGCCTCCAGCGACAGCAGGTCGACCGCGGGCAGGTTCTGGGCCAGGGGCGCGAGCGAGCCCGGCCAGCCCTTGACGGCGCCGTTGTGGCTGAACAGCCAGGGTCCCGCGGCGAACGGCGCCGCCGCGGCCTCCCCGTCCGCACTCGGCACGGTCGCGTCCCGCACGGCGGCGAGCACCGCCCCCGACCTGACCACCCGGGTCAGATCGGCGAAGGACAGGTCGGCCCACACGGGCCCGGCCCGCCGGTACCGGGCCGGCATCGGATCCCCGTCGGCGTACCAACCGACCCCGAAACCATCGGCGTTGACCGTTCCGTACCGCTGCCGACGCGGCTCCCACGACTGCCGGTACAGGCTGTGCGCCGGCTCCACCAGCAGCCGGCCGAGCGGCTCCGGCGGCCCCACGTACGCAAGATGACGGCACATCAGACGTCTCCTGTACGAGCTGTGCGGAACCCGGAGAAGATCTGCCGCCGGATCGGGTAGTCCCAGTTGCGGAACGTGCCCCGGCAGGCGACCTCGTCCACGGCGAACGAACCGCCGCGCAGCACCTTGTACTCCGGCCCGAAGAACACCTCCGAGTACTCCTTGTACGGGAACGCCACGAACCCCGGATAGGGGGTCAGATCGCTCGACGTCCACTCCCAGACGTCGCCGATCAACTGCCGTACCCCGAGCGGCGACTCCCCCGCCGGGTAGCTGCCGGCCGGGGCAGGGCGCAGATGCCGCTGGCCCAGGTTGGCGTGCTCGGGCGCCGGGTCCGCGTCGCCCCACGGATAGCGCATGGTGCGCTCGCCCGCCGGGTCGTAGCGGGCCGCCTTCTCCCACTCGGCCTCGGTGGGCAGCCGGCGCCCGGCCCAGCGGGCGTACGCGTCGGCCTCGTACCAACTCACGTGCAGCACCGGCTCGTTCGGCGGCACCACCTCGGTGACCCCGAAGCGACGGCGCAGCCACTGCTTGCCGTCGCGGCGCCAGAACAGCGGGGCGCGCACGGAGGTACGGCGGATGTGCGCCCAGCCCTCGGGCGTCCACCAGTGCTCGGTGTCGTAGCCGCCGTCCTCGATGAACGCCTGGTAGGCGCCGTTCGTGACGGGGGTCGTGTCGATGTAGAAGGGCTCCACCTCGCGCCGGTGCGCGGGGCGTTCGTTGTCCAGCGCCCAGGGCTCGTCGGAGGTGCCCATGGTGAACGGGCCGCCGGGGACCAGGACTTCGGCCGGACCGGTGAACAGCGGTACCGGGTCCGGGTCCGGGGCGGTCAGGGCCTGCGGGCCCGTCCGGAGCTGATGGGTGATCAGCATCGTCTCGTCGTGCTGCTGTTCGTGCTGCGCGACCATCCCGAAGGCGAAACCCGCCTCGGTGAGCCGCGTGCCGTGGAAGTCCGCGCTCTCCAGCACGTCCATCACCCGCCCGCGCACCTCGGCCGCGTAGCCACGGGCCTCGGCGGGCGGCAGCAGCGGCAGCGAGGGACGTTCGGAACGCGGGTGCTCGAAGGCGTCGTACAGGCCGTCGATCTCGGGACGCATCGCCTCGCGCCCGGCGACGGCCCGCAGCAGCCACAGCTCCTCCTGATTGCCGATGTGCGCGAGGTCCCACACCAGGGGCGACATCAGCGGCGAGTGCTGGGCGGTCAGGTCGGGGTCCTCCACGCAGCTGGTCAGCAGCGTGGTGCGCTCCCGGGCGGTGGTCAGGGTGGTGAGTGCCCGTTCCCGGAGCGACTCGGCGTCGGGGGCGGGGTCGGTCATGTGCGGAGGTCCTTCCCGAGGGCGCGGCTGTCCGTGCCGCGCAGGCGGTCGAGCAGGTCGTCGGCGGGGCAACGGCCCTGGACGACATAGCGGTTGAGATACGCGGCCACCGCGTCCGTGACCGTGGCGTCGGCGCCCAGCCGGGGCAGGGCCTCCAGAGCCGCCACGAAACAGGTCACGGCCGCCTCCCGCAGCTCCGGGTCGGCCAGGCCGTAGCGGGCCGCGTCCACCCACAGCGGATTGTGCGGCGCGGGCCGCCCCACGGCACGCTCGGCCAGCGGCTTCACCGTGCGGTAGGCGGTCTCGGCGGCCTGCGGGTCGTCGAAGAGTGCCGTCGTCACGGCGAGCGGCACGATCCAGCCGTCGTCGCCGGGCTGCGCGTCGATCATCCGCAGCTCCAGATGGCCGCGCGGCCTGACCGGCGGGAACAGCGTCGAGATGTGGTAGTCGAGGTCCTCCCTGGTCGGCGGCCTCGGCGACCCCGACCTGGTCCACTCCCGGAAGGTCAGCCCCTCCGGTACGTCCCACGGCCCGCTGTCCCGTCGTACGCACATCACCGGCGCGTCCAGGACGTGCCGGGCCCAGGATTCGCGCGGTTCGCCCTCCAGCGCGGGCGCGCCCGCGCGGCCCGCGCCGATCTCCGTCCACAGCAGCTGCCGGGTGGAGCGCCAGCCGGTGGGCCGGCGGGTGGCGAGCGGGGAGTTGGCGAAGGCGGCCACCAGGACCGCGCCCAGCTGGTGCGCCAGCCACCAGCGCCGCCCGAGACCGAGCGGTCCCGGCTCCTCGTACCCGGCGTCCAGGCAGACCTGCACGGAGGCCGAGGTGCACATCATGGCGCGGCCGGCCGGGCCCGTACGGTCCAGGCAGGCCTCCATGGCGTCGTAGCGCGGCTCGTGCAGGAACCGGCGCGGAGAGTGCCATGGGTCCTGGCCGACGCCGACGAGGCCGAGATCGTGCCCGGCGAGAGCCGAGCGGACGGCGTCGAGGTCGGCGGAGACGGTGGCGATGCACTCCGTCAGCGAGCCGGCGGGCGGCGAGCTGAGTTCCAGCTGGCCGCCGGGCTCGACGGTGAGCGCCGACTTCAGGGGAACGGTCCGCAGAGCGGCGTAGGCCGCTTCGAGCCGTTCGGGTGTCACGGGGAGCTGCGGGATGCGCAGCTCGTGGACGAGCCATTCCACTTCGACCCCGAGCGTGCGGGGTGGGCCGGTCTTGAAGCAGATGCCCCGGACCAGGGCCTCCACCTCGGCCTCGGTGACCGCGGAGCGAGGCTCCGTACAGTCACTCACCGAATCGGACATATCAGGATCCCTCCTGGAGATTCCACCATGCCACCGCCCCGGCCGGGCGGCCCTCCGGGCGGCAGCGCTCGTCCTACCCAAAACCCTCGTGCCGAATCGCACAAGGGTGCGTACCGGCACGTTCCGGCTCGGCAATCTTTTCCTTCCGGCTGTTTGCCGGTGCTTTCCTGGGCGTTTGCGGGAACGGGAAAACTCCGTTGCGGCGCACCCCCTCCATCGCCCACGATTCCTCCATGAGCACGACGGGGGAACGCGCACGGCACGCGAGGATGGCGCCCACGGGGGTGGCGCCATGAGCGCGCGCCTGCGCGGTCTCGCGCAGCAGACCGAGCAGATCGTGACCGCCGGGTCGTACCGGACCTCCGAGGGGCGCGAGGTGTCCCTGGCCGCAGCGATCGAGACGGCACGGGCCGGCACGCGGATGTACGGGCCGGGGCCTGTGCAGGTGCCCCGGAGCGCTCCGGTCGACACCTTCTTCGAGGTAACGGGCGAGAGCAGCCTGGAGGCCGCCCGCAGGCTCGGCGGCGAGGCGGCCGTCCTGAACTTCGCCTCGGCCCGCAATCCGGGCGGCGGTTTCCTGAACGGCGCGCAGGCGCAGGAGGAGGCCCTGTGCCGCGCCTCCGCGCTGTACACGTGCCTGCTTCAGGCCCGGGAGTTCTACGACCATCACCGCGCCGACCGCGACCCGTTCTACACGGACCGCGTCATCCACTCACCGGCCGTCCCCGTCTTCCGCGACGACCGCGGAGGTTTGCTCGACGAGCCGTACACCACGGGCTTCCTGACCGCCGCCGCACCGAACGCGGGCGTCATCCGCCGACGGACACCGGAGCGGACCGCCGAACTGCCGGCCTCCCTCGCGAGACGGGCCGAGCGCGTGTTGGAGACGGCCGCCGCACAGGGCTGTCGGCGCCTGGTCCTCGGGGCCTGGGGCTGCGGGGTCTTCCAGAACGATCCGGCACAGGTGGCGGGCGCGTTCAGAGCGCTGCTCGGCGCCGACGGCCGGTTCGCGGGGACCTTCGAGCACGTGGTGTTCGGGATCCTGGACCGCACGCCGGGGCATGCGGTCCGAGCCGCCTTCGTACGGGCGTTCCCGGAGCGTCAGCTCCAGCCGTGACCCTTGGGCGTCAGCTCCAGCCGTAGCGCTCCGCCAGCCGGTTGCCCACCAGGTTGAACCGGCCGCGGTCCAGCGCACAGGCCTCGCGGCGCATGCCCTGCTCGTGCAGCCGCAGCACCCGGTCGACGTCGACCCAGGACTCCCGCCCGGACCGGTCCCACGGCCCGCTGCCGATCGGCACCCACTCGCGGTCGCCGTCGTGCCGCTTGCTGGACAGCTGTACGGCGAGCAGGGTGCCGGCCGCCTCACGGGCGACCACGAGCACGGGACGGTCCTTGCCACGGCCGTCGTTCTCTTCGAACGGCACCCACGTCCAGACGATCTCCCCGGGGTCGGGGTCGCCGTCGTGCGCGGGGGAGTACTCGGTGCGGACGCGGCCCACGTTGCGGGCGTCGGCCTCGGTGGTGGCGGTAGGGCCGAAACGGCCGGGGACGTTCTCATCGGTATGCGCAGTCACGGAGGCAGCGTAGAGGGGCCCTCCATGAAGAGGGCCCCCGGGCACGCCTGTCGGGATCAAGGGCGGGCTGTCGGGATCGCGGTCCCGCCGCGCCCCTGCCCCTGTTCCCCTATTCCTCCTTGTCCACCGGCACCTTCTGCGCCGGCGGTGTCGTGACGCCGTTCAGGGCCGAAGTCCCGTTCGGGGCCGAAGTCCCGTTCGGGGCCTGTCCGTTCTGGTTCATCGAGGCGAGCAGCTGCCGGGCGAGTCCAAGGCCGGTACCGCCCATGGTGAGTGCCTTGGCGAGCATGTCGGCCATGCCGTCCGCCCCGTTGAGGACGACCATGTTGTCGACGTTGCCGAAGGCGGACGCGCCCGCCCGCACGATCTCCGGCCAGTTCTCGGCGAGTTGCTGCGCGACCACGGCCTCCTGGTTCTCGGCGAGGGCCGCGGCCCTCGCCTTGATGGCCTCCGCCTCGGCCAGACCCTGGGCCTTGGTGGCCTCGGCCGCCGCGAGACCCTTCGCCTGCACGGCGGCGGCCTCGGCCTCACCGGTCGCCCTGACCCTGGTCGCCTCGGCGGCGGCCGCCAGTTCTGTCTCCCTCGCCTTGGCCTGTGCCCCCGAGATGCGGGCGTCGCGCTCGCCCTCGGCGAGCGTGCGCTTCTCGTAGGCCTTGGCGTCCGCCGGCTTGCGGACGTCCACCTGGAGCTGCTGTTCCCGCCGCTGCGCCTCCAGTTCGGCGACCCGGGTCTCCTGGACCACGACCTCCTGCCGGGCCGCCGCATCGGCGAGCGGACCGGCCTGCTGCGCCTGCGCCGCCGCCTTGTCCCGCTCGGCCTGGTAGCCGGCCTGGAGGATCTCGCTGTCCCGGGTGGCCTCCGCCATCCGCGCGAACGAGGCCTGTTCCGCCTCCGTGGCGAGCCGGTTCGCCTCTGCCTGCGCGATCCGCGCGTCCCGCTGCACGGCCGCCGCATGCGGCATGGCCAGGTTCTTGATGTACCCCGTCGGGTCCTCGATCTCATGGATCTGCAGCGAGTCCACGATCAGACCCAGCTTCTCCATCTCCGTGCCGCAGGCGGCCCGGGTCTGCCCCGTGAGCTTGTCCCGGTCGCGGATCATGTCCTCGACCGTCAACCCGCCCACGATGGACCGGACATGACCGGCGAAGACGTTGTGCACCCGCTCCGCCATCAACTTCTGCTGATCGAGGAAACGCCGGCCCGCGTTGGCGATCGACACGAAGTCGTCGCCGACCTTGAAGATGACCACGCCCCGCACCTTGAGCGGAATGCCCTGGGTGGTCACGCAGTCCACGTGCAGTTCTGTCTCGTTCAGGTCGAGGGAGAGCTTGCGCACCGCCTGCACGCCGGGCAGCACCAGCGTGCCGCGCCCCGTGACGATACGGAATCCCATGCCCGGCTCAAGGCCTTCGGTACGGTGTTTGGAGCCCGAGATGATGAGTGCCTCGTTCGGCTCCGCGACCCGCCACATCGACTTGAACAGACCGATAAGTACGAGAGCGGCGACAACCGCCACCCCCGCTACGACGCCGACAACCATCGGCAACGCCCCCTTTTGATGGTGCCCTTGAAGCACCGAACGAAGGGAGTGTGCGCCTGTACGGCTCAGGGGTGAAGGCGTTGGCCTCTGCTTGTAGCCATCTTGACGCGTAAGGCTCTCACCTGGGGCGGAGCATGCTCAACTGTCGTACGCGGCTGTTACGTAGACCGTCCTGGGCGGCAGGTGCTCGACGACCATGACGACCGTGCCCTGCTCGATCCGATCGGTCCCCGTGGCGGCGTACGCGAGGAAGTGCTCGGCCCCGCCGCGCACTCGGACGATCACCTCGCCTACGAGCCCGGGCCCGACCGTCCCGGTGACCCGCCCCATGAGCCCGACCATCGACGCATCGTCCATGGTCACAGGGTACGGGGCGAACTCGGCTACGCCGCCGGGGAATCCGTGTGCGCCTGCTGCGGCGGCCACGCCTCCTGCCAGCGCAGCTCCGCCTCCAACTGCGCGGCGAGCGAGATCAGCAGCGGCTCGGAGCCGGCCGGGCCGAGCAACTGCGCCCCGACGGGCAGCCCATCGGCGACGAACCCGGCGGGGACATTGACACCGGGCCAGCCCAGCACGTTCCACGGCCAGGCGTACGGACAGGCGGCGATCATCGCGCGGTCCGTGGCGAAGCCGCTCAGCGGCAGCATCGCGCCGACGCGCGGCGGGGGAGCGGCCGTGGTCGGCGCGAGGATCACGTCGTACGACCCGAAGAACCCACCGATACGGCGGTGCTGGACCGTCTCCGCGCGCCGGGCCGCTCGCAGGGGTGCCCCGCCGAGCAGTCGGCCAAGGCGGGCGGCGTCGCGGGTGCGGCGGTCCAGGAGCGCGGGGTGCGGCGCCTCGCGGGCGCGTTCGGCGAGGCCGACGGTGGCGCGCGGGATGAAGGCGAGCCCGATCTGTCCGTACGGGGGATCGGCCTCCTCGACGACATGCCCCAACGCGCTGATCCGCTCGGCGAGTTGGAGGATCCGGGCGCGTACCTCCGGTTGGAGGCGGGCGGGCAGGGCGGTGAAGGGCGGCTTGAGGGAGAGTGCGATGCGCAGCCGCCCGGGTTCGCGTCCCGCGGCCTCGGAGGCGTTGATGGTCTCGGGTCGGTGCGGGTCGTGCGCGTGGTTGCCGCTCGCCGCGTCGAGGAGGAGGGCCGCGTCCGCGACCGTGCGGGCCAGTGTGCCGTTGACGGTGATGCCCTGGAAGGACTCGCCGCGCGGCCAGGTGGAGATGCGGCCGCGCTGCGGCTTGATGCCGACGAGGTGGGTCCAGGAGGCCGGGATCCGTACCGATCCGGCGCCGTCCGAGCCGAGCGCGGCGGGTACGAGACCGGCGGCGACGGCCGCGGCCGCCCCGCCGGAGGAGCCGCCGGGGGAGTGCTCCGGGTGCCAGGGGTTGCGGGTGGCGCCGAACGCGGGGCCCTCGGTGAAGGGCCACTGCCCGAACTCGCAGGTGTTGGTCTTGCCGATGACGATGGCGCCGGCCGCGCGCAACCGCCGTACGGCTTCGCCGTCTTGGGCGATCGGCGGGAACTCGCCCTCGCAGCCGAACGCGGTCGGCTCGCCGGCCACGTCCGTGTCGTCCTTGACGGCCACGGGCACACCGAGCAGCGGTTTGCGCACCCCGGCGGCCAACTCCTCGTCGGCGGTGTCGGCTTCGGCGAGGGCGGCCCGACTCCGCACGATGCGGAAGGCGTTGAGGGACGTCTGCGAGGCCTCGATGCGGGCAAGTGCCTGCTCGACCAGCGTCCGGGCGGTCACTTCCCCTGCGGCCAACGCGCGGGCGGACTCGGCGAGGCCTGCGGAACGGTCGAGCGTCATGGGGGACACCTCCGGAAGCGCGGCACGGTCTACCGAACAGTAACGTCCGGCGGGGTGGAGCGGTGCGAGACGCGGTACAGGGTGCGGTACGGGATGTCGAACGTCCCTTGCAGTGGGCGGAGTTGAAGGCGAAACACAGGATTCACACAGAGGTCATCCAGCCGTGCTCAATCCATTGACGTGCACCTGCCCCACGCCTACTTTCTGACCGACTTGCCGAACTGTGTTCGAAATAACGGACGTTGGCGCATTCGGTTGATCAAGGAGCCGCACGTGACCCCTCGTCCCGCCCCCTCCCGCCGCACCCTGCTGCGCGCGATGGCCGCCCTGCCCGCCTCGGCGTTGATCCTGGGCGAGGCCCCCGGCCCGCTCGGCACGGCGCTCGCCGCCGCCCCGGCGAGCGGCTCCGCGACGCACTACACCATCGTGCCGTTCCTCAACGGCGACGACGGCACGGTGAACGTCTACCAGTCCGACGACGCCACCGACTTCCGGCTCCTGAAGGCCTCCGCCTACACGCCGCCCAGCAACAGGATCCGCGACGCCAGCGTCTTCAAGCACACCGACGGCTACTACTACGTCACCTACACCACGCACACCTGGCAGGACGTCTCCACCACCATCGGCTTCGCGCGCAGCGCCGACCGGGCCAACTGGACCTTCCTGTACGACTACACGGTCCCGATCACCGGCCTGTCCCGGGCGTGGGCGCCCGAGTGGTTCGTCGACAGCGACGGCAGCGTGAACGTCATCGTGTCCTGCTCGCTCACCAGCGACGAGTGGATCTTCACGCCGTACCGGCTCAGGGCGACCAGCTCCGCTCTCACGGCGTGGAGTTCGCCGGTCGCGCTGTCCGGCATCGGCTCGAACCATATCGACACGTACATCGTGAAGGTCGGCTCGACGTACCACGCCTTCACCAAGAACGAGACGGCGAAGTACATCGAGTACGGCACGGCCGCCGGCCTCACCGGTCCCTACACGATCTCGAAGACCGGCGACTGGGCCGGCTGGGGCAGCTACCGCGAGGGCCCGTCCGTGATCCAGCTCGACAACGGCGGCTGGCGCATCTTCTTCGACGGCTATGGCGACGGCACCTACTACTACAGCGACAGCTACGACACCTTCGCCACCTGGTCCGTCCCCAAGGCCCTGCCGTCCGTCTCCGGCACGGCCCGCCACTTCACGGTCATCAAGGAGGCGGTCTCGGGCGGCCCGGCCCTCGCGACGAACGTCTCCCGCTCCCTTCGGTCCGCGAACTACACCACTCGCTACTGGCAGGAGCAGTCCGCCCTGCTCAACCTCCCCGTCGTCACCAGCGCCGGCACCAGCGCCGAGAAGCAGGCGTCCACCTTCACGGTGGTCCCCGGCCTCGCGGACGCCAACGCCTTCTCCTTCCGCGACACCGCCGGCAACTACCTCCGCCACTACGACTTCCGCGGCCGCTTCGACACCAACAACGGCACGTCGACGTTCGCCAAGGACGCCACGTTCATCGCCCGCACGGGCACGTCGTCGACCGCCGTCCGCTTCGAGTCGTACAACTACCCCGGGTACTACCTGCGGCACTACAACTACCAACTGCGCGTGGAACTGACCGATGGGACAGACCTGTTCAGGCAGGACAGTTCGTTCGTGCCCGTGACCTCCTGGGCCTGACCTGCACCCCTGTTGACCTGGGGCGGAGCGGTGGCGACTGCGGAGTATTTCCCTCCACTTCCCTGGATTGACGGGGTGGCCCGTTCCGGTGTTGCCGATCGGGTTCACGCGTGCGGTGTGTACCCGCGGCCTCTGGCCGGCCTCACACCGAGAACTCGCGTATCACCGTGTTGCGGAACACCGCACTGCCGCCGATCGTGAACAGTGCGAGCCGGGTGTCCAGCAGGTACGGGAACACCTGGCTGGTGTGCACGTAGCGGCCGTCGTCGACGAACATCTCCACCGACGTGCGGTCCACCAGGATGCGCAGCTTCACCGTGCCGGCGGACGGGTCGAACGGGGTGTGGCTCTCCTGCCACTTGCCGGACGTGTCGGCGTTCACCGTGTTGCGCCGGTTGAGGAAGGCGTAGTCGCCGTAGATGCCGGCGTCGATGTGCCGACCGCCGCTAGGTGAGCGTCTCAACTGGAGCCCGGCGCCGGTGAGTTGGGACCAGGTGAGCTCGGTCGTCACCTCGTAGGAGATACCGGTGTAGTCGAGCACCTTCGTGCCGTCCACGGTCACGTCGCCCAGGTTCACGGTGCGGGAGACATGCGAGTCGAGGCCGGCGACGGGCTGGGAGGCGAGGTAGTAGGTGCCGTTGGATGCCTTCTTCAGGGTGATCTCGCGGACGATGGAGTCGGTGCCGTTGAAGCCGTCGCAGTCGATGGTGGGAGTGGTGTCGGCGTAGTCCCAGTTGTTCACCCATCCGATCGCGTACCGGGCGGCCGCGTCCACCGCACCGCTCGCGTCCCGCTTCTCGAAGGTGACGGCGCCGTACCAGTCCCAGCCGTGGTCGAGCCACTGCGGGTCACTCGCATCGGCCGTGAACGCGCTGCCGTCGAAGGAACCCGTCCAGTAGGCGTACGTGTTGGGCAGCCCCGAGCTCTTTCCGTTGGCACTCACGCCGAGGATCCATTTCACGGTGCCGTCGCCGGCGGTGATGCGGAACAGGTCGGGGCACTCCAGGACGCCGATGCCGTCGTGGACGAAACCGTTCACGTACGTCCAGGACTTGAGGTCGTCGGAGTGGTAGAAGCCGATCTTGTCGTTCTCGGCGAGGGCCATCACCCAGCGGCCCCGGTCCTCGTCGCGGATCACCTTGGGGTCGCGGAAGTCGGCGACGCCGGGGTTGGGCAGGACGGGGTCGGTCCCGTAGTTGTCGAAGGTGAGACCGCCGTCGGTCGAGTAGTACAGGAACTGCTCCTGGTGGTCGGTGCCGCCGCCGGGGGACATGGTGACGATGACGACGACCGCGCCCGCGCCGAATCCGGCCGTGTTTCCGGTGTCGACCACCGCCGACCCCGACCAGAGATCGCCGTTGGGCGTGGTGTCCTTGGGCACGGCGACCCCGCGGTCGGTGAAGGAGACCAGGTCCTTGGTGGTGGCCAGGCGCCACGCGGTGCCGACGTCGCCGGTGAAGTAGTCGGCGTTGTAGAGGTAGTAGTAGTGGTACTCGCCGTCGATCCAGACGGGCCGCTGCGGGTCGTTCTTCCACTGGTCGGGGACCGTGAAGTGGTACGCGGCGCGGTAACTCGCCCCGCTCGTCGCGGAGTTGGCCGTGTTCTTGGCCGCGGCGCCGGGCTTGGGCTTCGGGGCGGCCGTGGCGGTTCCGGTGGGCAGCAGCGCGGCGGCGGTGCCCGCCGCCGATCCCGCGAACAGTGATCTCCTGGAAAGCCCCGATGTTCCGGGCATGACGCATCGTTCCTCTCGTGGCGGCCCATGAGGACCCGTGGCGGCTCGTCACACACGCGAGTGCGGCTCACAGTGCGGAGGGCGTGAAAAATCGGCTCGTGTGAACGAGGACTGTAGACCTAACTCGTTAAAGGTCAAGCGTTCCCGACCCTTGACAGGCCTGCTGCCCGGTTCCCATCATCTGGGGCATCACCCCTGAACTAACACGAGTTAGGCCCGTTAGATGACTGACTCGCACCTCCCCCGCCGCACGCTGCTGCGGTACGGCGCGTACGGGGCCGGAGCAGCCGCTCTGGCCGGTACCGCCGCGAGCTGGGACCGGCTCACGGGAGCCGACATCCCCGGCCGTGACGACGGCTCCCTCGTCGTCGCCACCCTCGGCTCCGCCTTCGACCCGGCCACCGTCGACGCCCTCACCAAGGGCTTCCACCGGCTCCACCCCGACATCCCGCTGCGGGTGAACGCGGTGCAGGCCGTCGACTGGTCGGACTTCTTCGCGAAGATCCTCACCCAGATCGCCGCCGGCACCGCCCCCGACCTGGTGTATGTGGCCACCGAGGGCGTGCAGTTGTTCGCCCAACGGCTCGGCGTGCCCCTGGACCGCTGGGTGCGGCGGGACGCGGCACAGCTGCGTGAGTACTTCGCCGACGTCCACCCCTCGCTGGTCGAGTCGATGATGTACGAGGGCAACCTCTACCAGCTGCCCATGGAGTTCAACGCCGCCGACATGTACCTCAACAAGCAGGTGCTGAAGCGGGCGGGCGCGGGGTTCCCGGCGGCCGACTGGAGCCGCGACGACTTCACCGCGCTGCTGCGGGAGTTGAAGCGTTCCGGCGGCGCGCACTTCACGCCGTACTTCTGGACCAACCGGCTGTGGGGCGGCGTGGTGCCCTGGCTCTTCGCGAACGGCACGAACCTGCTGAAGGAGTCGAAGGCGCCCGGCGGCTCCTGGCTGTGGGACACCTTCTACCCGGCCGCCGACCGGCGGGGGCGCGGCGGGGGCTTCCGCTGGACGACCCCGCAGGCCACCGCCGACCGGGTCGAGGAGGCGTACGACTATCTCGCCTCCCTCGTCCAGGAGAACCTGTGCAGCCGGCCCGAGGGCGGCAACGGCAGCAACCTGGTCGGCGTGTTCTCCACCGGCCGCGTCGGCGTCACACCGGCGGGCGGCTTCTGGGCGGGAGGCCTGCAACTGGCCGGCATGCGGGCCGACGACTACGACGTGCAGTACTTCCCGCGCTGGCGTACCCAGCGCCACCAGTTCGGCGCGGCGGGCTACGCGCTGCTGCGCACCTCGAAGAAGCAGGAAGCCGCCTGGGAGTTCATCAAATACGCGGCCCGCAAGGACACCATGACCCGGCTGTTCCAGAGCAACCAGACCACCCCGGCCCGGCGTTCGATGCTGAACGCCGCCCGCTACGCAGCGAGCGGCCCGGCGCACTGGCGGGTCTTCTACGACACCCTCGACCGGTTCCCCGACACCGGCCCGATCCCCGCGCCGCCGCAGGTCGCCGAGGTGACCGACGTCCTGCTCAAGTACACCGGCACGGCGCTGGCCTCGCCGCGTGCGGTGGGTCCCGCGCTGCGCCGGATGCAGGGCGACCTGGAGCAGGCCATGGAGCGTGAGGTATGACGAACACCCAGATCCCGGCTGTACGCCCACGGCCCGCCATGCCACCCGCCGCCGCCGTGCGGCCGTCCGTCCGCGACCGCGGCGCCCGGCTGCTGGCCGCGCTGTTCCTGGCGCCCACGGTCGTCGGCATCGTCGTCTTCACGGCCGTGCCGATCATCGGGTCCATCGTGCTGAGTCTGTTCCACTGGAACGTGATCGACCCGCCCCGTTTCGCCGGCGGCGCCAACTACCGCACGACCTTCACGGACTCGACCGTCCTGGTCTCCTTCCGCAACACGCTCCTCTTCATGGTCCTCGCGGTCGCGCTGCAACTGCTGATCGCGCTGTCGCTGGCGCTCGCCCTGAACGGGCGGATGCCGGTGTGGCTGCGGTCGGCGTTCCGTTCGGCGTTCTTCTTCCCGCTGGTGCTGTCCGCCGCGTCGATCTCGGTGGTGATGAAGTACCTGTTCAACCAGGACTTCGGGGTGGTGAACTGGCTGATCGGCCTGGTCGGCGTCGCGCCCGTGCCCTGGCTGACCTCGGAGCACGCGGCGATGGCCACCGTGATCCTGGTCTACGTCTGGCAGCAGTTCGGTTTCTCGTTCCTGCTGTTCATCGGCGGTCTGAACAACATCCCCAAGGAGATCCACGAGGCCGCCGCTCTCGACGGCGCGACCGGCCTGCGCAAGCACCTCGGCATCACGCTGCCGCTGCTGTCGCCGACGCTGCTCGTCGCGTCGGTGGTCGGCATCATCAACGCCCTGCAGGTCTTCGAACAGCCCTACGTCCTCACCGACGGCGGACCCGGCGACGCCACCCGCACCGTGGTGATGGTGATCTATGAGAGGGCCTTCGAGCAGCTCGACTTCGGCGAGGCGTCCGCGGTGGGCGTGCTGCTCTTCGTGCTGATCATGGCGGTCACCGCCCTCCAGTTCCGGCTCAGCCGGCGTTTCGTCCACTACCAGTGAGCCGGTGAGCCGCATGAGCCAAGCAACCCCGACCCTGAGCCGCGTACGCCACTCACTCACCCCCTGGGCCCGGATCGCCGCACTGACCGTGTGCGCCCTGCTGACACTGGGCCCGGTCATCTGGACCGTCGCCACCTCACTGCGCACTCCGGCCCAGTCCTTCGACCTGCCCCCGCAGATCATCCCGACGCATCCGACGACCGCGGCCTACCGCGGGGTCTTCCAGCAGATCGACGTGTGGCTGCTCGCCCTGAACTCCGCGCTGGTGACGGCGCTGATCGCCGTCGGCCAGATGATCACGGCGGGCCTGGCCGGATACGCCTTCGCACGCCTGGAGTTCCGTTTCAAGAAGCCGCTCTTCGGCCTGGTCCTGGCGACCATGATGGTGCCGTTGCAGGTCACCATCGTGCCGGTGTTCCTGGTGCTGAAGTCGATGGGCCTCACCGACACGCTTCTCGGCCTGATCATCCCGGCCTTCCCGACGGCCTTCGGCACCTTCCTGATGCGCCAGTACTTCCTCGGTATGCCGAAGGACCTGGGCGAGGCGGCCATGCTGGACGGCGCGGGGACCTGGCGGATCTTCCGCTCGGTGTACGCGCCGCTGGCCACACCCGGCCTGGCGATCGTCGGCGTGCTGGCCTTCAACTACCACTGGAACGAGTTCTTCCGCCCGCTGATCCTGGAGACCTCCAGCCAGAACTACACGCTTCCGCTGGGTCTGGTCTCCCTGCAGGGCAACCTCGGCACCGGGTCCATCTCGGTGGTCCTGGCCGGGGTCGTGCTCTCGATGCTCCCCGCCGTCGCCGTGTTCGCCGTCGGCCAGCGCCCTCTGCGCGAGGGCATCACGTCCGCAGGAGTCAACCGTTGAGCACTGACCCCAACGTGCCGCGTTTCAGGGTCCGTCCGCCCGTCGGCTGGATCAACGACCCCAATGGGCCGTTCCGTTGGCGGGACCGCTACCACCTCTTCTACCAACACAACCCCGACGCACCGGTGCACGCCAACGTCCACTGGGGTCATGCCTCCAGCGCCGACCTCGTGCACTGGGAGCACCACCCGATCGCACTCACCCCGACGCCCGGCGGCCCCGACGAGGCCGGCTGCTGGTCGGGCTGCGTGACCGACGACGCCGGCACACCGACCGCCGTGTACACGGGAGTTGACCATTCCCACACCGGACTCGGCACCATCTGCCTGGCCCGGGCGGCGGACCCGGACGACGAGCTGCTGACCGAGTGGAAGCCGCTGCCGACGCCGGTGGTGGCAGGGCCGCCGTCGGGACTGGACGTGGTGATGTTCCGCGACCCGTTCGTCTTCCGCCACGCGGACAGACGCTGGGCCCTCGTCGGGGCCGGGCACGCCGACGGCACGCCGTCGGTCCTGCTCTACGACTGCGACGACCTGACCGACTGGCGGTTCGCCGGTGTGCTGCTGGACGGCAAGGACCCGGTGGCCGCGGGCGCGTTCGGCGACAAGTCCGTGGGCTGGGAGTGCCCGCACCTGTCCCGGACAGCAGGCGGCGACCACGTACTTCTGGTGTCCCTGTGGGACGGAGACCCCTGCTCCACCGGATACCTGACGGGCCGTCTGCAGGCCGACGGCCAGGGCGGGTTGGGGTTCGTGCCGCGAGCCGGCGGCCGGCTCGACCAGGGGCGGGACTTCTACGCTCCCGCCGTGCTCCAGGAGCCGGACCGCGCACTGCTGTGGGGCTGGTCGTGGGAGGCCCGCCCGCAAGAGGAGGTGCGCCGGGCCGGATGGGCAGGCGTACTCACCGCGCCACGGGTGGTCGACGTCCACCCCGACGGTTCGCTGCGGTTGAGCCCGGCCCCGGAGCTCGAACTGCTGCGCCCGGCCGAGCCGTTCGTCACCGCGCCGGGCCGGGCTCCGCTTCCCCACACGTACGACCTGACGGTCACCGCACGCGAACCGACCACGGTGAGCCTGCTCCGGGACGCGTCGGGCCGGGAGCTGACCGTCCGGGCGGACCCTGCCTCAGGGACCGTCGTCCTCGACCGCAGCGCCTGGCCCCGGACCGGCAGGGAAGGCTCCGCCCCGATCACCGTGCACGTGCCGAAGGCGCCGGAACTCGCTCTCCGGCTGCTCGTCGACGGCTCGCTCCTCGAACTCTTCGTCGCGGAACGGGCCATGATCACCGAGCGCGTCTACCGGCGCCCCGGCGACATCGCCGAGCTGGTCGTCGACGGGCCGGGTGCCCGGGTCAACGGGTGGGCACCGGACCCACGGAGGCGCGGCTGACCACAGGGCAGGCCAGGCGCCGGACGGTCGCGGGCGGCGTAGGGCCGGCTTCGATGGCGTCCAGGAGCAGCCGGGCCGCCGCCTCGCCCATTGCCCGGTGCGGCAGCGCGATGGAGGTGAGCGGCGGGGTGAGGAACGCGGCCATGTGCTCCTGGTCGTCGTAACCGACCACCGACAGATCGGCGGGCACGTCGATCCCGAGCCGGGTCGCGGCGTGCAGGACGCCCGCCGCGACCCGGTCGTTGTAGCACAGGACGCCAGTGGGGCGACGGCCCGGCTCGACCCCGTCGAGCAGGCGCAGCGCCCCCGCGTAGCCCGCGGAGATCTCCCCGCCGCCGCGCACGATCCACTCCTTGGGCACGGTGACGCCCTCGGCGCGCAGCGCGTCCCGGAAGCCGCGGGTACGTTCCACCGAGGCGATGTCGTCCAGACCGCCGATCACGGCGAGCCGGCGGTGGCCCGCAGCGAGCAGCAGCCGGGCGGCGGTACGGCCACCGGCGCGCTCGGCGGGAACCACGGCGGGCAGGGAGTCGTCCTCGGGCAGGCAGTTGGCCAGCACGGAGTGGGTGCGGTGCAGGCCCTCGGGGACGCGGACCCGGCGCAGTGACATGGCCGCGTAGATGATGCCGTCCACGCGCCGGTTGAGCAGTTCCGCGACGGCCGCGTCCTCCTTGGCCGGGTCACCGCCGGAGTCGACGGTGAGGACGAGATGGTCGTTGTCCCACGCGGTCTCCATGGCGCCGCGCAGCAGCCGACCGGCGAACGGTGAGGACGCGATCTCGTCGGTGACCAGCCCGATCACGGCCGTACGGCGACTGCGCAGACCGCGGGCCACCGGGTCGGGGCGGTAACCCAGCTGGGCCGCGACCTGCCGGATGCGTTCCTGGGTGGCGGGCGAGAGGTTGCCCTCGGCGCGGCCGTTGAACACGAAGGACACCGCGGTGTGCGACACGCCGGCGAGCCGGGCGACGTCCCGTGACGTCGGGCGCCCGGTGCCCGTGCTCCTGCTCTCCTCGGCACCGCCCACGCCGTCCGCCGCCCTCGCCCAGCCCGTCTCTGTCGATCACCGTCCACCCTATCCGCGGGGAGCGCCACGGCACACAGGAGATCCTCAGGGCGCCGCGACGTGGGCGTCCGGCGTGATCACCGGAATGGACGCTGTTCTGATCGCAGCCGGAGTGCCGCCCCGGACCGTTCAGGCTCGGATGAGGCATGGCACGCTCGGCTTGACGCTGGACACGTACGGCTTCGCTCTGGAAGTGGACTGGGAGAACGCACCAGCCTCCTTCGAGGAGCTGTTCGGCATCCCCGCGCCTCGTGGATTGCCTGCGACAGCTTTGGTGCCGCGTTCGGAGCGGCTGAGGCGATGCACAGACGGCACGGGGACAAAGCGGACTCGGCCACGCAAGCGGGACTCGGGCTCTGCGGATACAGGACAGAAGGGAAGGAGGTAGAGGCAATGTCCGGAGCTGTCGTGCACGCAAACAATGTGTTGCAGTCGACCGCCGAAAATGTGCAACGGGTGCCGGTAGGCCGGGTGTCTGCGCAGGTCAGGAAGGGGTCGATTGACGAGCTGGACACTCCAGGCAGGACAGTTCGTTCGTGCCGGTCACTGGCTGGGCCTGACCTGGCCAGCCCCGAGCTACGGCGAGGTGGGCGGGTGCGGGGAGCGGAGTACGAGCAGGGTGATCTCGCTGGGGGCGAAGACGCGGAACGGCGGGCCCCAGAAGCCGGTGCCGCGGCTGGTGTAGAGGAGGGTGCGGGTGCCGTGGTGGCTGAGGCCGGCGAGGGCGGGCTGGTCGATGCGGACCAGGTGGTGGAAGGGCCAGATCTGGCCGCCGTGGGTGTGGCCGGAGAGTTGCAGGTCGATGCCGGCGGCTGCCGCCCGGTCGACGAACTTGGGCTGGTGTGCCAGGAGTAGGACGGGCAGGTCGGGGTCGGCGCCGTTCAGGGCTCCGGCGAGGTGGGCGCGGTGGCCTGGCAGGCCGGATGACTCTGCGGTGACGTCGTCCACGCCGGCGACCACGAGGGTGTCGCCTCCGCGTTCGAGCAGCAGATGGCGGTTGCGCAGCGGCTCCCAGCCCAGTTCGCCCATCAGGTCGACCCAGCCCTGGGCCTCGCTGTAGTACTCGTGGTTGCCGGTGACGTACACCCGGGCCTGGGTGGCCCGCACGGTACCGAGTGGGACGGCCTGGGCGCGGCGGCGTTCGGCCGTGCCGTCCGCGATGTCGCCGGTGTGGCAGACCACGTCGGCTTCCAGCGCGTTCACCGTCTCGCACACCCGCGCCGACCAGCGGGCGCGGTCGAGCGGGCCGTAGTGGGTGTCGGTGATGAGGACGACGCGGGTGCCGTCCAACCCGGCGCCCAGCCGCGGGAGTTGCACGTCGAGTCGGCGCACGCCTGGCACGCGGCGGGCCTCGGCGTACCCCCACGCGAGCAGTACGGCGGTTGTGCCGAGGACGACCCACGTGACGATTCGGGCCCGGTCCTGGCTCTCGCCGACGCCTGCCACGGTCAGGGCGAGCCGCAACAGGACGCCGAGCAGAACGGACCAGGTGAACAGGACCCAGCTGGCGCCCAGCAGGGTGTCACCGACGATCGCCGCCCAGTCCTGCTGACGCCGGCCGTGGCCGCGCCCCATCGCGAGCGGCATACCCACGAGGCCGAGGACGAACAGAGCGGTGCCGACCAGCGCGACGGGCAGGGGCCAGCGCTGGCCGGTGTACAGGAGCACCCAACAGGGCACGGCCCACAGCAGGACGGGGGCGATCAGGGGGATGTAGCGCATCAGGCGGTGCAGTCGGCTCGGCCGCGGAGCTTGCACTTCGCTGTCGGCGGGTCGGGTGTCGCTGGTGTCGGTCACGCTTCCCCTCTCTGACCAGGCTGCCGTCTCGCGCACTGTATCCGGTCGTCCTCAAGCCGGTCCGGCAGGCAACGACCCGGCCAACGCGAGCCCAAGCCGGACCGGGACGAGCCCGGTACGGAGGGGCACACGCCGGAAACCTTCGGTACCGATGGGGCCGCTCGACGCGGGTCGACTTTATTCGGTTGCTGCTCCTGGTGTCCGTCCCTCACCATGGGCGAGCCACCGGGAGCTGCCCGGTGCTCCACGAGAGGAGGCACGACCGTGACCACGACTGTCCTCGGCCTGCCCGCAGACCACCTCTCTCTCACCTCATGGAGCACCTCCAGCGATGTCTCGCGACGATCTCCCGCAGCACCCTCAGCACCCGGCATTTCCTGACGACTTCGTCACCGACCCCCACCGCCGCGTTCCGCCTTCGGACGATCTGGGCGACGTCGACGACCGGTTCGTCTTCGACTTCCGTGCCTACGACGACCTTGAGGACGGCCAGCGCTGGTCGACCTGGCTCAGCGTCGAACCCCTCAGCCGAGGCCCCGAGCCGCTCCCGGACTGGGTGGTGACCTCGCAGGGCGCGATCGACACCGAGCTCGGCGTCCTCAAGACCGGCAAGGAGGCCGACGTCCACCTCGTCGAGCGCGCCGACCCGCTCGACCCCGACGCCGGCGTGGTCATGGCGGCCAAGCGGTACCGCTCTCCCGAGCACCGGTCCTTCCACCGCGCCGCGTCCTACACCGAGGGCCGCTCGATGAAGCGCTCACGTGACGAGCGGGCCGTCAAACGGAAGAGCACCTTCGGCCGGCAGGTCGCGGCCGGCGAGTGGGCGGTGTCCGAGTGGGCCGCGCTGGTGCGGCTCTGGAACCTCGGACTGCCGGTTCCCTACCCGGTCCAGATCGACGGCACCGAGATCCTGATGGAGTGGATCACCGTCGTCGGCGAGGACGGCGCCGTCGGGACCGCACCCCGGCTCGCCCAGACCCGACCCTCGCCCGAGCTGCTGGCGGCGTACTTCGAGCAGCTCACCGATGCGCTCGCGACGATGGTGCAGAACGGCCTCGTGCACGGCGACCTCTCGGCGTACAACATCCTGGCGGCGGGCGAGCGGCTGGTCGTCATCGACCTGCCACAGATCGTCGACCTGGTCGGCAACCTCAACGGGATGAGCTTCCTCCAGCGTGACTGCGCCAACATCTGCGGCTGGTTCCGCTCACGAGGTCTTGAGGTCGACGAGCACGCGCTGTTCGCGGAGTTGATGGCGCACGCCTTCTGAACCGGGGCCGGTTGTTGCGGCCGTGGTGCTGCACTCGACCGCCGAAAATGTGCAAGGGATGTGCAACGGGCACCGTCTGACTGAGTGTCCGCGCAGGTCAGGAAGGGGCCACTTGAGGAGCTGGACACTCCAGGCAAGACAGGCCGTTCGTGCCGGTGACCGCCTGGGCCTGACCTGCGCCCCTTCACGACCGCGCCGTTCAGATGTCGCGCCTCTCCAACGGCCGTACGGCGGGACCCTGCAGGATCTGTCCGTCCGGTGCGAAGCGGGAGCCGTGGCACGGGCATTCCCATGCCTGTTCCGCACGATTGAAGGCCACGATGCAGCCGAGGTGGGTGCAGCGGGCCGAGACCGCGTGGAGCCGGCCGTTCTCGTCGCGGTGAACGGCGTATTGCCGGCCGCCCGTCCGTACTACGGCACCTTCGCCGCGCGGGATGTCCTGCGGTGCCGGGCCCGTCGGCACCGGCAACCGGTCGCCGACGAAGTGCCGGGCCACGTGGGCCTGGTGCTTCAGGAACGATCCGCCCTCGCGGACCACGGAGGCCAGGCGGCGCGGATCGTAGAGGCCGCTCCACTCGCACTCGCGTCCGCGGACGAGATCGCTGAGCAGACCACCCGCCATGATGCCGCCGCTCAGCCCCCAGCCGCCGAAGCCGGTGGCCACGTAGGTGTGCCGGCTGCGGGCGTGGAGCGGTCCGACGAGAGGCACGGAGTCGGTGGAGTCGTTGTCCTGCGTGGCCCAGCGATGCGTGGGCGTGAGGCCCGGGAAGTGGTCCTCGGCCCAGGCGGACAGCCGGGCGAAGCGTTCCTCGACGTCGGTGGCACCGGGGGTGAAGTGCTCCCCGGTGACGATCAGCAGGCGTTTGCCGTCGCCGTACGGTGCGCTGCGGACCGACCGCGTGGCCCGCTCGGGTGTGATGTACATGCCGCGCGGGGCCAGTGCCTCGTCGACGGTCCCGGCCACCACCAGCTCCCGCCTCGGGGACAGCCTGGTGAAGAGCAGGGCCCGGTCGAACAGGGGGTAGTGCGTGGCGACCACGACCTCGCGGGCACGCACCGACACTCCGGCGTCGGTCGACAGCACGCAGGGTTCGCCCTCGCTGAGCCCCACGATCCGGGTGTCCTCGTAGACGGCGCCGCCGCGCCGGCGCAGGTCGTCCGCGAGCGCCAGCAGGTACTTCCGGGGGTGGAACTGGGCCTGGCCCGTGACCCGGACCGCGCCGGCCACCGGGAAGGGCAGGTCGGTCTCCGTGACGAAGTCGGCCGGCAGACCCGCCTCGCGTGCCGCCTGCGCCTCGGCCCGCAGCTTCGCCACGCCCCCAGGGTCCTCGGCGTACGTGAAGGCCGCCGCCTCCTCCCACTCGCAGTCGATGTCCAACTCCTCGACGATCTCGGCGGCGTGCCGGATCGCGGCGGACTGCGAGTGCGCGTACAGCCGTGCGCCCTCGGGGCCGCGGGTGCGGCGGAGATGGTCGTAGACCAGCGTGTGCAGGGCGGTCAGCTTGGCCGTCGTGCGAGCGGTGACGCCGGCGGCCAGCCGTCCGGCCTCCAGGACGGCCACCTCGCGTCCCTGCCTCACCAGCTCCCAGGCCGTACTGAGCCCCGCGATGCCGCCGCCGACCACCGCGACGTCGACGGAGAGGTCACGCGACGGCGGCGGAGCGGACGGCTCGCCGGGGGGTGCGGTCTCCAGCCAGTACGACCCGTTGATTCCTGTCTCGGCGTTCATGGCCGCCGGGTTCCCACCCGGCGCCGGGCTACGCGAAGCCGCGCCGGGAGCCGCGGGACCGCCTTCCACGGGACGTGAAGTGTCCGCTGTGCCGTGTGAGGTCCGTTTTGCCGGGCACCCGGAGCGCTGACAGGGTCGGGGCGCGGGCTGAGAGGTTGCGGGTGCCAGGAACGACGGCGCGGAACGACAGCGAGGGCGGCACGATGCCGGTCACCTGGCGGGTGTACGCCCCACAGCACGACACCGAGTTGTTGACCCGGGCCCTGCACCGGGAACCCGTGCCCACGGGCGCCGCTGTCCTGGACATGGGAACCGGCGCGGGTACCCTCGCCCTGGCCGCGGCCCGGCGGGGCGCCCACGTCACCGCCGTCGACAGGACCTACCGGGCGGTCCTCGCCACGCGGCTCAACGCCCGGCTCGCCCGCCTGCCCGTCGAAGTCCTCCAGGGTGATCTGTTCGGCCCGGTCGCCGGCCGCCGGTTCGACCTCGTCGTGAGCAATCCGCCCTACGTCCCGGCGCCCGGGGCCGCCCCCCGCCGCCATCGTGCCGCGGTGGCGTGGGACGCGGGTGTCGACGGACGCCTGCTGCTGGACCGGATCTGCCGTAGCGCACATTCGTCGCTGCGTCCCGGCGGTGTGCTGCTGCTCGTGCACTCCGCCCTGTCCGGCATCGCACCGACCCTGGCCGGGCTGGAACGGTCGGGGCTCGAAGTCCGGGTGACCGACCGGTGTTTCGTGCCCTTCGGTCCGGTGCTGCGCTCACGCGGCGCGTGGCTGCGGGAGCGGGGACTGCTCGACGCCGACGAGGAGAAGGAAGAGCTGGTGGTCATCCGTGCCGAACGAACCCACTGAACAAGCGCACCGCGTCACGTTGACGGACGACGGGCCGATCCTCCTCGAAGGACCGGTCGAGGTCGTACTCGACGACGGAAGCACCGCACGCTCGGACCGGTTCACCGTCGCGCTCTGCGTCTGCCGGCGCAGCCGCTCCTACCCCTGGTGCGACACCAGCCACCGCTCCCGACACAAGAGGCGCACCGCATGACCGCCACCGCGCCGGCCGCCCGTGACCGCGCCGCCGGCCCCGTGCTGCCGCGGAGCAGGGGCGAGCTCTCCCGGACGGTCCGCCAGGCTCTGACCCGTCCGGCCGGTACGCCGTTGCCGCGACGGGTGACGGCGGCGCACGCGGACCCCTACGGGGACGATCTGCAACTGGCGCTCTACCTCTGCTACGAACTGCACTACCGAGGCTTCGCCGGCGTCGACCCCGAGTGGGAGTGGGAGCCCGGTCTGCTGCGACTGCGGGCGGAGCTGGAAGAGCGCTTCCTGTCCGCGCTGCGCGCCGACGTCGGCCCGCCGAGAAAGGCGGAAGAGGCGCTGGCGGACCTTCTGGTGGAACCCGTCGACGGCGACGGACCCTCCCACTTCCTCACCGAACGAGGAGAGTTGTGGCAGTTCCGCGAGTACGCGGCCCAACGCTCCCTCTACCACCTGAAGGAAGCCGATCCGCACGCCTGGGTCATCCCACGGCTGACGGGCCGGGCGAAGGCCGCGATGGTCGCCGTGGAGTACGACGAGTTCGGCGCCGGACGGGCCGAGCGCGTCCACGCCCGGCTGTTCGCCGATCTGATGGCGGACCTCGATCTGGACACCGCGTACGGACGCTACGTCGACACGGCCGGTGCGCAGATGCTGACGAGCGTCAACCTCATGTCGCTGTTCGGACTCCACCGCGCGCTGCGCGGAGCACTGGTGGGCCACTTCGCGGCCGTGGAGACCACCTCGTCGCCCGGCTCACGGCGCCTCGCCCAAGGCCTGCGACGGGTCGGCGCGGGCCCTGCCGCCGTCCACTTCTACGCCGAGCACGTAGAGGCCGACGCGGTCCACGAGCAGATCGTCCGCCGGGATGTCGTGGGCGGCCTCCTCGAAGCGGAGCCCTCCCTGGACGCGGACATCGCCTTCGGTATCGACGCCACCGAATGGACGGAGAACAGGCTCGGCAACCACCTCCTCACCTCCTGGCGAGACGGCCGTACCTCACTGCGCACACCGCTGCGCCCCGCCGTTTCGTCGTAGTGAGCACGGCCTCGGCCACAGCGCCCGCCTCTCCCTCAGCGGTCAGGTCGCGGGGGGCCGCCACGCGGTTTCGGCGGCCTGGGCGGTGGGGTGGGTGGAGAAGACCTGTTCCAGGCCGACGATGCGGAAGATCCGGTCGACGCGTTCGGGTACCGCGGCCAGTGCGATGGTCGCGTCGGCGGCCAGGGCGTGGTTGCGGGCGGCGATCAGTACGGTGATGCCGGTGGAGTCGCAGAACGTGATGCCTGCGAGGTCGAGGACGAGCTGTTGGCCAGGACGCAGGTCGAGCCCGGCCAGCGCGGCGCGGACCTCGGGCGCGGTGTGATGGTCCAGGCCCCCGGTCAGTTCGATGACCGCTCCGGCGGTGGTGGTGCGGGTGAGGAGGGTCAGGCGCTCGGTCACTGTTCCTTCTGACGGGTGGGCCGGGGCACGTGGACGGCAAGGACGGCGGTGTCGTCCTCCACGCCGGTGCCGAAGGTGTCGAGCAGGCCGCGGACCGCGTCGGTGGTGTCCGATGCATTGGTGGGCGCAAGCGTTCGGCAGAAGTCGAGGAGCGCGTCGTCGCCGTACCGGTCCTCGTCGCCGGAGACGGTGTGGGCCTCGGTCAGTCCGTCGGTGTGCAGCAGCAGGGTGTCGCCGGGGGCGAGGTGCACGGTGGTGGTGGCGATGTGGGCGTCGGGCAGGACGCCGATGAGCTGTCCACCGGGGGTGGGCAGATAGTCGGCTGTACCGTCCGCGCGCATCAGCAGGGCCGGAGGATGCCCGCCGCTGGCCAGCGTGACGCGGAAACCGTCCCGGTCGGTGTCAGGGGTGAGCAGGCCGAAGACGACGGTGCAGAAGCGTGGGTCGTTCCCGTTGTACTCGTGGTTCAGGACCGTGTTGAGGTTGGCCAGGACGGTGGCCGGGTCGGGATCGTAGACCGCGGCGGCCCGCAGGGTGTAGCGGGCCAGGGAGGTGAGGGCCGCGGCGGCGGCGCCCTTGCCGCACACGTCACCCAGGAAGAGGCCCCAGGTGCCGTCGACGAGGGGGAAGAGGTCGTAGAAGTCGCCGCCCACCTCGTCGACGGATGCGATGTGGTAGTACGCGGTCACGTCTAGGCCCGGAACGCTTGCCAGCGTGGGCGGCAGCAGGGTCCTCTGCAGGGTGGCGTTCAGGCGCTTCAGGCGGTCGCGTTCCAGGTCGGCGTCCTTGCGGGCGCGCAGCAGTTCTGTCTCGTAGGCGCGGCGCTCGCGGGCGTCGAAGAGGGTGGTGCGGATCAGGAGCGGCTGCCCGTCGCTGCCCGTCTTCACCGTCGAGGTGACCAGGACCGGCAGCCGCGAGCCGTCGGCGGCCTTGAGTTCCAGGGCGATGCCGCTGACCTCGCCCTGCATCATGAGCAGCGGGGCGTAGTGGGTCTCGTGGTAGAGCCGGCCGCCGACGGTCAGCAGATCGGAGAAGTGCTTGCGGCCCACCAGGTCGTCGCGCCCGTAGCCAAGCCAGTCCAGCAGCGTGACGTTGACCTTTGCGATCCGGCCGTCCAGCAGCGTGGACAGATAGCCGCAGGGTGCGTGCTCGTACAGGTCCTCGGCGCTGTCCTCCAGCAATGCGGAGAACTGTGCCTGCTCATCCTCCGGTCCGCGGTGGCCGTGCCGGCCGCCCTCTTCCGCGTCGCCGGTCTCGCACATCATCCGCCCGCTCTGGCGAACGCGGCGATCGCCGCGGCGGTCTCCTCCGGGGCGGCGAGCTGGGGGCAGTGGCCCGTCGCGTTCAGCGTGACCAGCCGGCTTCCCGGAATCTGCGCGTGCACGAACGCGCCCACCTCGGGCGGGGCGATCGCATCGCGGGAGCACTGGGCGACCAGCGTGGGCACGCTCACCCGGGCCAGGTCCTGGCGGTTGTCGGACAGGAACGTCACCCGGGCGAAGACCCGCGCGATCTCCGGGTCGGCGCGGCAGAAGCTGTTGGTGAGCTCCTCACCCAGCTCCGGCCGCTCCGGGTTCCCCATGATCACCGGTGCCATGGCGCCCGACCAGCCCAGATAGTTGGCGTCCAGCGACTCCAGCAGCTCGTCGATGTCCTCGGCGCTGAACCCGCCCCGGTAACCGGCGTCCGGGTCGTCGACGAAACACGGTGAGGGAGCCAGGAGCACCAGCCCGGCGAACGCCTCGGGCTCCCGCGCGGCAGCCAGCACCCCCATCATCGCGCTCACCGAGTGCCCCACGAACGTGACCGGGCCGAGGGCCAGTTCCCGGCACAGCTCCAGCACGTCGTCCGCGTACCCGTCGAGCGACGAATAGCGCTCCCGCGTCCACGCCGACGGGTCCGACTTCCCGGATCCCACGTGGTCGAAGAGGACCACGGTGAAGTCCTTCTCCAGCGCCGGTACCACCAGACGCCACATGTTCTGGTCGCATCCGAACCCGTGCGCCAGCATCACCACCGGGCCGCCGGCCGGCCCAGTCACCGTCACATGGTTCCTGCTGCGCACGTCCATACGGCACATCCTCGCAGACGGCTTTCCCGATGATCCGCGTGACCACGTCGCCGCTCGGCCGGGCTCACCGGCGGCTCAGCTCTCGGCCGTCGGCTCCGGTGACGGCTCGCTGAGCTCCTCGCGCACGTAGTTCCACACCACCGCGATGAGTGCCGCGATCGGTACGGCGAGCAGACTGCCCACGATGCCGGCCAGACTGCCTCCCAGTGTCACGGCCAGCAGGATCACGGCCGCGTGGAGGCCGAGCCCACGACTCTGGATCATGGGCTGGAACACGTTCCCCTCGAGTTGCTGCACCACGACGATGATGGCCAGCACGATCAGCGCGTCCGTCAGACCGTTGGAGACCAACGCGATGAGGACCGCGACGAAACCCGCGAACAGGGCGCCGATGATCGGCACGAAGGCGGAGACGAAGGTGAGCACCGCCAACGGGAGAACCAGCGGCACCCCCACGATCCACAGGCCCAGGCCGATCAGCACGGCGTCGAGCAGGCCGACGGCCGCCTGGGAACGTACGAAGGAGCCCAGGGTGGTCCAGCCGCGCGTGGCCACGGTGGGGATGTCGGTGGCGAGCCGGCCGGGCAGCTGACGGGCGAGCCACGGCAGGAAGCGCGGGCCGTCCTTGAGGAAGAAGAACATCAAAAAGAGCGCCAGTACGGCGGTGACCAGGCCGTTGACGACGGTGCTCACGCCCGTGATCACCGTGGAGACCGTGCTGCCGAGGCCGTCCTGGGCGCGGGCGACCGCGCTGTCCATGGCCTTGGTGATCTGGTCGTCGCCGATGTTCAACGGCGGCCCGGCGGCCCACTCACGCAGTTTCTGGATGCCGTCGACCACGCCGTCGGTCAGCTCACCGGACTGGGACGCCACCGGTACGGCGATCAGTGCCACGACGCCGACCGCGACCAGGAGGAAGAGCACGGTCACGGCCGACGCGGCGAGGGCGGGCGGCCACCCGCGACGACGCAGGAAACGAGCCACGGGCCAGGTCAGCGTGGTCAGCAGCAGGCCGACGACGAGCGGCCACACCACCGACCACATCCGGCCCAGAAGCCACAGAGCGACCGCGAGCATCGCGAATATCAGCAGCAACTCCGCGGAAAGACGCGCCGATGTGCGAAGCGCGGCACGTGCCTTCGTGGAACTCAGGGTGGCAGTCACGGTGGCACCTTATTGGCACGGCCGCCGACCGCGGGACCTGGGGCTGCGGCGCCGTCAGTGCAGAATGCTGACCGCGCGGGCGATCACGAGGAGCGAGGTCAGGAGAGCGGCGACGCTCTCCACGCTCATCAGGAACTTGGCGCGTGAGGAGAGCGGCATGGTGTCCGTGGGGCTGAAGGCCGTGGAGTTGGTCACCGACACGTAGAGGTAGTCCATCAGCGTGGGCACCCAGTCGGATGTCTTGCTGGAGCCGTCGGACACTTCCTGGACGGCGTCGTCGTTCTCGTCCTGCGAGAATCGGAAGTCCGCCAACGGCAGGGCCTCACGGGGCACTTGGGTCCGGCTGACCGGGCCGCCGCGGTCCAGCTCCCAATAGGCCAGACCGAAGACGATGACGTTGGTGAGCCAGATCTGCAACGAGGCCACCAACAGCGCCCGGCCGTCCTTCACTTCGGCGGACACCAACTCATGGATCAGGGTGCCCAGCGCGACGAGGTTGCTCGCCCCGATCACGGCCACGAGCGTCAGCGACAGGACACGGAACGCCCGCGTCTGCCGAGTCAGCCGGCGTGGGTTGATCGCTATGAGAGGTACCAGCAGCACACACTCCAGGGCGGGCAGTACATAGCGGGGCGCGATCAGGAGCCGCTGGGGCAGGAGAAGGTACAGCGCGATGGCGACGAGTGTCGCTGCCACACCTGGCAGCCGAGCCTCTCCTCGGCGCTCGTGCCGCGGATGTCTGAAACGGGCTTCTTCACGGGCTCGCGGCATGACTCGTCCTCGCCTGGGCTCACCTTGGCCATGAGAATCGACGCATCGGCCCGCAGAGACCCGGGGCCACTGCGGTCATGTCATGCGTGCGCGCTGGGCACCCGGAGGGGGTCGTGGGGAGCGTCGGGCTTGGCGGCGCTGAGCTGCTCGCCCAGTTCGCCCAGCCGGTTGCGGCCAAGAGCGGAGCGGACCTGGGGGAACCACTCCTTCTCCTCCTCCTCGACGTGGTGCCGTACGTTCTCGATGAGAACGGTCATCTTGGCGTCGAAGCGTTCGTCCTGGGGGTCCAGGCCGGCCAGCTCGGACAGCATCCACAGCACGACGTGGTGCTCCTCGACGCTCTCCAGCACGTGATCGGTGGTGTCCGGCACGGCGGCGCGTGCGGCGGGGTAGAAGATCCTCTCCTCGATCCAGGCGTGGACCGTCAGCTCCTCGATCACCTTGTCGGCGATCTTCCGCTTGGTCTTGTAGGCGCGGTCACCGGCCCGCTCGAACTCCTTGAACAGCTTCTCGACGGTCTGGTGGTCGTCCTTGAGCAACACAATCGCGTCCATGGGCCCGCCTTCGTGTAGTCCGGTCGCCTCTCACGTTCCGGCTACCCCCGGCATCGCGTCCGACCCACCTGAAAGGCACCTTTGCCGGGTTCCAGCGGCGGCCTTGGAGCCCGCGCTCCGCGTCAGTCGCTCGGTCCGGAGCGGACGAACAGGCAGAACGGGTGGCCCGCCGGGTCGCACAGGATGCGTACCTCGGCCTGAGGCTGGAAGTCGGCCAGGGTCGCTCCCAGGGCAAGGGCATGACCGACGGCCGATGACAGATCGTCCACCTTGATGTCCAGATGCATCATCATCTGTTGCTCGGACAGGCTAGAAGGCCACTGCGGAGGGGTGAAGAGCGGTTCTGTCTGGAACGACAGGCCGGCACTGCCGTCGGGCGGCGCGATCTCGACCCAGCCCGGTTCTTCCTTCTGTATCGGCCACCCGAGCAGGCTTTGGTAGAAGCGCGCCAACTCATGGGCGTTCGGTGCGTCAAGAGTGATCGCGGCCAACGTGAAGCGCGGTGGGGACTTCATGCACTGCTGCTGCCCGGTTTCGCCGCCGAGAGGCCGGTCGTCCCGCGGTCCTGCGGACGCGTCGCTGTTCAGAACCGGACGTCGTCCGCGGTCGAGATGCGCGCTCCCATGTTGCGTTCCATCATCCGCAGGGCGGCCTCGGCCAGGTCCGGGTGGATATGGGCCACCGCGTCGCGGGCCACCGTCACTCGCAGATGCCGGATATGCGCGTCGAGGGCCGAGTACAGCACACACTGCTCGGTGACCTGCCCGCACAGTACGACGTGTTCTACCCCCTGCTCGGTCAACAGATAGCCGAGCGGGGTCTCGTAGAAGGCGGAGTGCCGCGCCTTGACGACGAAGAGCGACGCGTCGTCGGGTGCGACGGGCCGTACGAGGTCGGCGTGCGGCCCCTTCAGGGCGGTCTCCACGAGTTCGCCGTGATGGGACCGCCACTGCCCGAAGTTGTCATTGACGTAGATGACCGGCACGTCGAGCCGGCGCGCTCGGTGCAGCAGCCGTGTCACGGCGGGCAGGGACGCCTTCACCGACGGGATCAAGAGGACGGCGTCGTCATGGTCGTACGTGTTGATCATGTCAATGACGATGAGTGCGCTCTTTGCCATGCCTTCCACCCTGCACCGGCGGCGGCTTCCCCGCGTCCTGTGCAGAGGCGGTGCCGGTTGCCGTCGCGGACGTCAGTCTGCGAGTCGGGGCAGCACCTTGGTGCGGTAGAAGTCGAAGAAGCCCTGTTGGTCCGGCCCGATCTGGTTGATGTAGACGGTGTCGAACCCGGCGTCGACGTATTCCTTGACCGCCTCCACGTGGGCGTCCGGATCATCGCCGCAGGTGAGTGCGGCCTCGACGCGATCGGGGCCGACGAGCTGCGAGGCCTGCTCGAAGTGGCGTGGGGTGGGCAGGAGTTGGGCGAGTTCGCCGGGGAGCTGTTCATTGGCCCAGAGCCGGTGCGCCGTACGGACGGCTTCGTCCCTGTCGATTGCCCAGCAGACCTTGAGTCCCGCGGAGACGGGCTTGGTTCCGCCGCCGCTGCGTCGGAACCGTTCGATGGCGGGGGCGTCCGGCGCCATGGTGATGAATCCGTCTCCGATGCGGCCGGCGACCTCGGCGGCGTGCGGGCCGAACGCGGAGACATCGATGGGCACCGGCTCGTCGGGCACCGTGTACAGGCGGGCGTTCTCCACCGTGTAGTGCTTGCCCCGGTGGCTGATCTGCTCCCCGGTGAACAGCTCCCGCATCACATGCACCGCTTCCTCCAGCATCTCCAGGCGCACATCGGCCTCGGGCCAGGCGTCACCGAGGATGTGCTCGTTGAGCGCCTCGCCGCTGCCGATGCCGAGCCGGAAGTGGCCGTCCAGCTGTACGGCGCCGGTGGCCGCCGCCTGGGCGACGACGGCCGGGTGCATACGGATGAGGGGGCAGGTCACTGCGGTCTGCACGGGCAGCGAGACGGCTTGCGAGAGCGCGCCGATCACCGACCAGACGAAGGGGCTCTGTCCCTGGTCGTCGTTCCAGGGGTGGTAGTGGTCCGAGATCCACAAAGACGTGAATCCGGCCTGTTCCGCCATCCTGGCCTGCTCCACCAACTCGGCGGGACCGTGTTCCTCACAGGACAGGAAGTAGCCGAACTCCGTCATGGCGCTCTCCTCACGGGTGTGGGTCGTCCGCCCTCCGGGTGGCGTTGGAGCGCGCCGGGAAACGTCAGTCCTACGCCGGGCGCGAGAGCTCGGCGAGGGAGTGGGACGGGGGATTCGAGACCCTCAGTCCTCGTCGGGCGACATGGCCACACCGGTCGTTCACTGACGCGGAGCCCGCCGCACGCTGAGTACCGCGAAGTCGTCGTGCTGCGCCGCGTCGCCGGTGAACGCGCGGGCGTCTTCGTAGAGGGCCTGGGGCAGTTCGGTGGGGGAGAGGGCGAGGCGGCTCGTGACTCGCTCGTCGGCCGGGTAGAACGTGCCGTCCTCGGCGCGGGTCTCGGTGAGGCCGTCGGTGGTCAGCAGCAGGGTCGAGCCGGCCGGGAAGTCGAACCAGTGCACGGTGGTCGGTTCGGCGGACAGCTCCGCGAGACCGAGCGGGACGCCGGGGTCCGTCGGCGGTGTGGTGACGATGCCGTCGTGCACCAACCAGGGAGGAACGTGGCCGCAGTTGACGACCTGCGCCTCGGTCTCCGCGTCGACGCCGATGATGAGCGCGGTCACGAACCGTTCGTCGTCGCCGGTCTGTTCGGCGTACGTGTTGTGGCGGACGACCGCCGCGTCCAGGGCGTCGACGAGCGCGGTGAGTGTCGGCTCGCGGTAGGCCGCCTCACGGAAGGCCCCGATCACGGCGAACGCGGCGCCCACGGCGGCCAGTCCCTTGCCCTGCACGTCCCCGATCAGCACCCGCGTGCCCCACGGCGAGGCGACCACGTCATAGATGTCACCGCCGACGAGCCGGTCCTCCTGTACGGGTTCGTAGACGCCGTTGACCAGGACCTCGTCGGTGACGAGGGGGAGGGGGTGCAGGATGTGCCGCTGCATCGCCGCGGCGGTGGAACGCAGGCGGAGCATCTCGTGCTCGCGCTTGATGCGCCGGTGACAGGCGTAGATGGAGGTCGCTCCCAGCGCGATGGTGAACAGCACCAGCAGGATCCCGTCCAGCCACCGGCCCCCTTCCTCGTGCCGCACCACTGTGGTGAGGGTGATGACGAGCGTGGTCCACGCGGCCACGAACTTCGTCTGCGCGACGGTGCACAGCGCCGACGCCGTCCCCGGCAGGAAGATCAGCAGACCGAGATGCCAGACCGGGGATCCGGACACCACACCGAGGAACTCCACCAGCAGCGTCACCGTCACCACGGCGACGAGCATCTCGACGTTGTCCGGGGCTTCGGTGGCGTCGAGGGTGCCGGCGGATCTCTTTCGGCTTCGGCGGAATCCGGTCATGGCTGCTCCCGGGCAGGTGGTGATCTCTCCCTACGTTCTACAGGCCGCGGATGGTGTACGGGTCACGGGGCGGCCCGGCATGTTCGTGTCGCCCGTCCGGCGGGGCGTCGACCCGGCAGACCGGCGCAGGCTTCGGCCCGCAGATCATCGTTCGGGCGAGCGTCGGGGACGTGCACCGGTGACCGACAGCTGATCGTCAGGCCCGCACCGGCGCCCGCTCGTCCAACAAGCCCTCGCCGCGCAGGTCGTCCCAGACCTGACCCGGGATCTCCGCCCCGAACGCCGCCACATTGCGGCGTACTTCGTCGGCGCTGCGCATGCCGACCGCGATGCCCGCGACGGCCGGGTGCCGGAGCGGAAAGGCCATCGCCAGCTCCGGAAGCGTCACGCCGTGTGTCTCGCAGACGTCGGCGATGCGATGCGCCCGCTCCAGCATGCGCGGCGCGGCGGGCGCGTAGTCGAAGGTGGCACCCTCGGGAGGCCGGGCCGTGGCGAGCAGCCCGGAGTTGAAGACCGACGCCGCGATGACCGAGACCTCGCGTGCCGTGCAGGTGGGCAGGAGTTCGTCGAGGGCGCTCTGGTCCAGCAGCGTGTAGCGGCCGGAGAGCATGACCACGTCGACGTCCGACTCCTCGATGAGCCGGGTCAACTGGCCGGGGTGGTACATCCCCGCCCCGATCGCGCCCACCACCCCCTGCGCACGCAGCTCGGTGAGCGCCGGCAAGCCGTCGCGCAACGCGTCCTCGAAGTGCTTCTCCGCGTCGTGCAGGAACAGCACGTCGATACGGTCGACGCCCATCCGCCGGAGCGAGTCCTCCACGCTGCGCAGCACACCGTCCCGCGTGAAGTCCCAGACGCGACGGTGGGTGGCGGGCACCGCGAAACTCTCGTCCATCCGGCCCGCCGGGGCCTGCGGGATCAGCAGCCGGCCGACCTTCGTCGACAGCGTCACCTCGGCACGCGGCTTGCCGCGCAACAGGTCACCGGTGCGGCGCTCGGAGTGCCCGATGCCGTAGTGCGGAGAGGTGTCGAAGTAGCGGATCCCGCTGTCCCAGGCCGCGTCGAGGGCGCCCGCGGCCGTCTGGTCGTCCAGCGGTGCGAAGAGCCCCCCGAGTGGTCCGCCACCGAAGCCCAGCTCCGTGACCTGCACCTTGCTCTGCCCGAGCCGGTTTCGCCTCATGCACACCGTTCCCCTCGACTGCCTGGTGACGCGCTCATCCTGCCGTGGCCCGCACCACCCCTCCAAGGGGATTTCCTACGTCAGTTCAGTCGCGGATCGACGTGGACCTTCGGCCCCGGTCCGGCGCCGACCGGCCGCTCGCCGGCGAGGACGGGCCCGACCTGTTCCAGGCCGACGGTCGCGGCGACGAGGGGCCGCGGGTCGACGGATCCGTCGGCGTAGGCGCGGATGGTGTCGTCGAGGCCGGGGGAGCCGGACAGGACGCCCGTCGCGGTCACGTCCTTGAGGGCGAGTGTGCGGGTGTCGATCCTGCTGGGCTCACCGGCCAGTCCGACGTACACGACACGGCCGGCCGGCTCGACCAACTCCAGGGCCAAGGCGGGTAGTTGGACGGCGTTCGAGGCGTCGACGACCGCGTCGAACGGCAGGTCCGGGACCGAGTGCTCAGTCCAGACCTGCTCAAAGCCCAGAGCGCGGGTGAAGGCCATGGAGTCCTCGGTGTGGCCCATCAGGTGCACCTCCGCACCGGCGGCCCGGAGGAACATCGCGACCAACAGCCCTATGGTTCCCGGGCCCAGGACCAGCGTCCGGTCACCGGGGCGTGGTGCGGCGGCCCGTGCCGCGCGCAGGGCGTTGCCGCCCGGCTCGACCAGCGCGCCCAGTTCGGCGTCGACGGAGTCCGGCAGGACGTGCAACGAGGAGACGGGAACGGTGAGTTGCTCCGCCAGGGCGCCGTCCCGTGCCCCGCGTATGCCGACCTCCTGCCGCTTCTCGCACACGTGCTGGTGGCCCCGTCGGCAGCGACGGCACGCACCGCACCCGAGCATGGTGTCTCCCATGACCCGCCGGCCCGCCCACACCGGGTCGACCCCGGCGCCGACCGCCGCGACCCGGCCGGCCCACTCGTGACCCAGCCGCAACGGATAGGCGCAGTGCCCTTGGTGCAGGTAGGCCATCGCGCCGGTGAAGAACTCGACGTCCGTACCGCACACGCCGACCCGCTCGACGTCGACGACGGCCTCGCCGGGCGCCGCCACCGGCGCCGGGACCTCCTCAACCGCGTACTCCCCGGGGGCCGTCAGCACGAACGCCCGCATCGGGTGGCCGCTCACCGCGGCCCGACGACGCGCTGGCGCTGCGCGCCGAGCCCCTCGATACCCAGCTCCATCACGTCGTCGGGCCGCAGCCACACCGGCGGGTTGAACCCCATGCCCACGCCCGGCGGAGTACCGGTGTTGATCAGGTCGCCGGGCTCCAGGACCAGGAACTGGCTGAGGTGGTGCACGAGGAAGTACGGGTCGAAGACCATCGTCTTGGTGTTGCCCGTCTGCCGCCGCTCACCGTTGACCTCCAGCCACATGTCCAGCCCGAGGACGTCGTCGATCTCGTCGGCGGTCACGAGCCAGGGCCCGGCCGGGTTGAACGTCTCGGCGGACTTGCCCTTGGACCACTGCCCACCGCGCTCCAACTGGAAGGCACGCTCACTGACATCGTTGACGACCACATACCCGGCGATGGCCTCGCGCGCCTCCGCCACCGAGTCCAGATAGCTGGTGCGCCCGCCGATCACGATGCCCAGCTCCACCTCCCAGTCCGGCTTGGTCGAGCCGCGCGGGATGCGGACGTCGTCGTAGGGACCGACGAGAGTGTTCGGCGACTTGGTGAACAGGATCGGCTCGTCGGGTACGGGCATCCCGCTCTCGGCCGCGTGATCACGGTAGTTGAGCCCGATGCACAGGATCTGATGCGGGCGCGCGATCGGGGCGCCGACGCGTTCCCCGGCGAAACGGGACACGCGGCCCGCGGTCGCCCGTTCAGCCACGACGGGGCGTATGCCGTCGAGGCCGCCCGAGCCGAAGAACGCCTCGTCGAAGTCGGTGACGGTGTCGGAGAGATCGACGTACGTCTCGTCGTCGATACGGGCGACGGGCTTCTCGGCGCCAGGAGCGCCGATGCGCATGAGGTACAAGAGGTCAGTCTCCAGAGTGGGTCGGCGGGTCGTCATGGGTGCGGCTCACCGAGGGATCCGAGCACGGCACGGATCTCGTCGAGTGCTTCGACCAGCGTGGGCAGGGGCGTTCGATAGGCAAGTGCGCTGATGCTCACGGCACCGGAGGGTGTCGTCGGTGAGGTCGCGTACACGGGCAGAGCAAGGCAGTTGACCCCGGTCTCGTTCTCCTGGTCGTCGAGTGCGTGGCCCTGGGCACGGACGGCCCGCAGCGCACGGTGCAACTCATCCGCCGCGCACAGGGTTTGTGGGGTACGTCGTTCCAGGGGAGTGTCGCCGATCCACGCCGCGACCTCCTCGACCGTGGCCAACTGGTGGGCGAGCAGCAGCTTTCCGACGGCGGTGGCGTGCGCGGGGTTGCGGCCGCCCACCGTCGAGGTCAGCCGGACGGCACCGTCGGGCGGGTCGATCTTGGCGCGGTAGACGACCTCACGGCCGTCCAGGACCGCGTAGTGCGCGGTCTCGCCGAACCGCGCGGCCAGTTCTTCGAGCAGCGGACGGACGCGGACGTGCTCGGGACGGGCCTCGTGATGGGCGAAGGCCATCCGGAGGAACTCGTCGCCGAGCAGATAGTGGCCGCGGCCGTCCTGGTCGGCGAGTCCCGCCCGACGCAGGGCACTCAGCGCCCGGTGCACGGTCGGCTTGGGGCTGCCGACCGTCCGGGTCAGCTCTTCGAGGCCCACCCCGCCGGGATACCGGGCGAGTTCCTTGAGGACGGCGAGGACCCGGTCCGAACCCACAAGTCGACCGCTGTCGACGCCCGTTGAGCCGTCCTCGTCAGGAGCTGTCGATCCGTCGAGCGTCTGCGTATGCTCCATGGCGTTCCAAAAATTAGACCATCGTGTCGATTATTGGAAGGAGCCGCTCGATGAAGAGCCGCAGTGTGACGACGCTCCGCAGCGCGCAGTGGTACGCGGGACAGGACCGCAACGCGTACATCCACCGGGCCTGGATGCGACGCGGCGTACCGAAAGACGCCTTCACCGGCCGTCCGCAGATCGCCATCGCCAACACCGCCTCGGACCTGACCCCTTGCAACGCCCATCTGAACGAGGTGGCCGCCTCGGTGCGCAACGGCGTGTACGAGGCGGGCGGCATCCCGCTGGACCTGCCCGTGGTGTCGCTCGGCGAGACCCAGGTACGGCCCACCGCCATGCTCTGGCGGAACATGGCGGCGATGGCCACCGAGGAGATGCTGCGGGCCAACCCCATCGACGGCGTCGTCCTGTTGGGCGGCTGCGACAAGACGATCCCGTCGCTGCTGATGGCCGCCGCGTCGGTGGACCTGCCCGCTGTGGTCGTGCCCGGCGGGCCCATGCTCAACGGGACCTTCCGCGGCACTCCGTTGGGCTGCGGCACCGACGTGTGGCGGCTGTCGGAGGAGGTCCGGGCCGGCACGCTCTCCCAGGAGCAGTTCACCCGCTCCGAGTCGTCGATGATCCGCAGCCGCGGGCACTGCAACACGATGGGCACCGCCTCGACCATGGCGGTGGTGGCCGAGGCCCTGGGCACGGTCGTGCCCGGCGTCGCCGGCACCCCCGCCCCCGACAGCCGCCTGCTGGAGGCCGCGCACGGCACCGGTCGGCTGGTGGTGGACATGGTGGCCGCGGACCGGCGCCCGGGCACCTTCCTGACCAAGGCGTCCTTCCACAACGCGATCGTGGCGCTGGCCGCCGTCGGCGGGTCGACCAACGCGGTCGTCCACCTGCTGGCGATCGCCGGCCGTCTCGGTGTCGACCTGACGCTCGACGACTTCGACCGCATCGGCTCCCGCGTGCCGGTCCTCGTGGACCTCCAGCCGGCCGGCCGCTTCCTCATGGAGGACCTCCACCGCGCCGGCGGCCTCCTCGCCGTCCTGCGCGAAGTACGCGACCTGCTCGACCCCGATGCCCTGACCGTCACCGGCAAGCCGCTCGTCGACCACCTCGACGACGCCCCGATCTGGGACGCCCAGGTCATCCGCACCCGGGCCGAGCCGCTCGTCGCCGAGGGCGGCATCGCCGTCCTGCGCGGCAACCTCGCACCCGACGGGGCACTCATCAAGCCCGCGGCGGCCTCCCCGGACCTCCTCCAACACCGCGGCAGGGCCGTCGTGTTCGACAGCATCGAGGACTTCCACGCCCGTATCGACGACCCGGACCTCGACGTCGACGCCGACTCCGTTCTCGTGCTGCGTGGTTGTGGCCCCAAGGGCTATCCCGGCATGCCGGAGGTGTCGAACATGCCGCTGCCGAAGAAGCTCCTCGAACAGGGCGTCCGCGACATGGTCCGCGTCTGCGACGGCCGCATGAGCGGCACGGCCTACGGCACCGTCGTCCTGCACGTCGCCCCGGAGGCCGCGGCCGGCGGCCCGCTCGCCCTCGTGCGCACCGGGGACGTCATCACCCTCGACGTACAGGCCCGCCGCATCGACATCGACGTAACGGACGACGAACTCGCCCGCAGAACCCCCGACAAGAACACCGTCGACGGCTTCGCCACCCCACGACGCGGCTGGGAACGCCTCTACGTCGACCACGTGCTCCAGGCAGACACCGGAGCCGACCTCGACTTCCTCGTCGGGTCCAGCGGTTCCGAGGTGAGCCGGGAGTCCCACTGACCGGCGACAACTCGCGGGTACGACAGCGCAGTTCAGGTGAGCGCAGATGTGGGGCGTGCGACGAGGCCGGGACCGTATGCTGACCGCGTTCACCAAGTCCTGCCCGCGCACCCCCGGTTCAGGGGGTCGCGACCCGTGCCGAAAGGTGGTTCTGGCCCCACGTGAGCAGTCGTCGCCCGCAGGGCCGGTCCACCAGGCCGACGATGCGTGATGTCGCCGAGCGGGCCGGAGTCGCGCTGGTCACCGTGTCCCGCGTCGTCAACGGCATCGGGGCGGTGCGCGAGGAGACGGCCGACCGGGTGCACGCGGCGATCAGCGAGATCGGGTACCAGCGCAACGAGATCGCGCGTTCCCTGCGGCCCGGGCAGAACTCGCTGACCATCGGCCTGCTGCTGGGCGACCTGACCAATCCGTTCTACGCCTCCCTCGCGAAGGCGGCGGTCGAGGTGATGGCCGACGCCGGTTACGCCGTGCTGCTCAGCACCGCCGACGAGGACCCGGAGGTCGAACGCCGGGCCGTGGGCGAGCTGATCGGGCGACGCGTGGCCGGGCTCATCATCGTGCCCGACCAGGGTGACCACGCCTTTCTGCGGGAGGTCAACGGTCACGACCAGGTGCCCGTCGTCTTCGTGGACCGGCCCGCCACCGGAGCCGAGGCCGATGTCGTCCTCGTCGACAACGAGGGCGGCGGACGCACCGCGACACAGCACCTCGTCGACCACGGCCACCGCAGGATCGCGATCCTCGTCGCCCCCTCGTACTACACCACCGGCCGCAGACTGCGCGGATACCGCAAAGCCCTGCGGCACAGCGGCATCGATGTCGACGAGGCCCTGGTGGTCGCCCTCCCGCGCGGCACCACGGAGGAGGCCTCCGCCGCCACCCACGCCCTGCTCACCTCGCCGAACCCGCCGACGGCGATCTTCTCGACCACGAGCTTCCTCACCGAGGGCGTGCTGCGCGCGAGCCGCCAACTGGGCGCCCAGGTCGCCGTGGTGGGGTTCGACGACTTCAAACTGGCCGACATGCTCCCGACTCCGGTCACGGTGGTCACCTCGGACACCGAGGAACTCGGCCGCCGCGCCGCACACTTGCTGCTCGACCGGATCGACGGCGGGACCGCGCCCTTCCAACGGATCGTGCTGCCCTCGCAGTTGATAGCCCGCGGCACGGGAGAGACGGCTCCGCGCTAGCTCAACAGCCTGCCTGGTACAGACCATTGACCTTCCGTCAGAGAGCTGCGACCTTCATCATGGATACGTTTCCATAGCTCCGGACGCATGGGCCTGTCCGCCCCACAGCGAAGCAGGAGACACAGACATGACCGTCCCCCTGATCCGGCTGAGATCCCTCAGAGCGGCGCTCGCCATGGTGCTGTTCCTCGTGCTCGCCCCGCCCCTGCTCCTGATGAAGGCGGCCCCGGAAGCCCACTCGCTTGAGAACGGTCTGGCCCGGACGCCCCCGATGGGCTGGAACGACTGGAACGCCTTCGGCTGCAACGTCACGGAGCAACTGGTCAAGCAGACCGCCGACTATCTCGTCTCCTCGGGGCTCAAGGACGCGGGGTACCAGTACGTCAACATCGACGACTGCTGGATGACCTCGGCGCGGAACTCCGCCGGTCAACTCGTCCCCGATCCGGTCAAGTTCCCCGACGGCATCAGCGGCACCGCCGCCTACGTGCACGGCAAGGGCCTCAAGCTCGGCATCTACGAGAGCGCCGGCACCGCGACCTGCGCCGGCTACCCCGGCAGCCTCGGCCACGAGCAGACGGACGCCAACAGCTTCGCCTCCTGGGGTGTCGACTACCTGAAGTACGACAACTGCAATCACCAGAACGTGCCCGACCAGCAGCGCTACACCGCCATGCGCGACGCCCTCGCCAACACCGGGCGCCCGATCGTCTACAGCCTCTGCAACTGGGGCCTGGCGAGCGTGTGGACCTGGGGTGCGGGGGTCGGCAACAGCTGGCGCACCACCGACGACATCAACGTCAACTTCTCCACGGTGGTGTCGATCTACAAGGCCAACGTCAAGCTCGCCGCGTACGCCAAGCCCGGTGCCTGGAACGACCCGGACATGCTGGAGGTCGGCAACGGCATGTCGTTCACCGAGGACCGCTCCCACTTCAGCCTGTGGGCCGGGATGGCCGCGCCGCTGATCGCCGGGAACGACATGCGCAGCGCCTCGGCGGCCACCCTCTCGCTCTACGGCAACAAGGACGTCATCGCCGTCGACCAGGACTCCCTGGGCAAGCAGGGCACCGAGATCTCCTCGTCGGGCGGCCTGCACGTCCTGACCAAGCCTCTCGCGGGCGGCGATGTGTCGGTGGTCCTGTTCAACGAGAACTCGAGCGCGGCCACGATCACCACCTCGGCCTCCGCGGCGGGCCTCCCGGCCGCCTCGTCGTACCGGCTGAACAACCTCTGGACCCACCAGATCAGCAGCACGACCGGCAGCATCGCGGCCGGCGTCCCGGGGCACGGCTCGGTCATGTACCGGGTGTCCGTCGGCAGCGGCACCAGCGTCGGGACGACGCACCCGCTGATCGGCGCCTCCTCCAACCGCTGCCTCGACGTCTACGACGGCCAGACCGCACCCGGCACCAAGATCGAGATCTGGGACTGCGGCGGCGGCTCCAACCAGGCCGTCACCCCCACCGCGGCCGGTGAACTGCGCCTCTTCGGCGGCACCCAGTGCCTGGACGCGTACAACAACCAGACCGCCCCCGGCACCAAGGTGCAGCTCTACACCTGCAACGGCGGCGCCAACCAGAAGTGGAGCCTCAACCCCAACGGCACCATCACAGGTACCCAGTCCGGGCTCTGCCTCGACGTCACCGGAGGCGACAAGCCCGCCGGGAACGTCAACGGCACCCAGATCGAGCTGTGGACCTGCAACGCCGGCGCCAACCAGCAGTGGCGCCTGGGCTGATGGCCCCCAATCCCCCCACGCCCATGGAGCATGGAGCTGCCATGAACTCGACGGTAAGACGTATCCGTAGGATCGGGACCGGCCTGATCGCCGCCCTGGCCCTCATCGTCCCGGTCACCAACGGCGTCGCGAGCGCCGCCCCCGAGGCGACGATCTGCAACAAGTACTGCGACGCACGCGACCCGGCCCAGTCCCCGGGGGACCGCCAGCCGGTCACCGCGACCATCTACTCCCGCACCCTCGCCCTGCACTTCGACGACACCGACGCGATGGGCTGGGCCTCCATCTCCAACGGCGGCCCCGGGGACGAGACATGGCTCGACCGCTCCTTCGACGGCGGTCGCACCTGGAGCTCGGGCAGCAAGCTCGGCGACACCACCGTCCCTGCGGGACAACGAGGTTGGCGCACCCTGATGTACAACGTCGACGACTGGAACAACAACGGCGTCGGCGCGCTGCGGGCCTGCGGCAAGGCGGGGGACCGGCCCGAGATCGCCTGCACCGCGTGGGCCCGCACCACCTGGAACGCGTACAGCCGCCCCACCGCGGCGGCCACCGCGCTGATGCAGTCGTACAACAACTCCACCGGCCTGTTCGACACCACCGGCTGGTGGAACTCCGCCAACGCCCTGACCGCGATCATCAACAACATCCGGGTCACCGGCATGCCCAGCTACAAGTACGCCATCGCGAACACCTACGACCGCCAACTGGGCGCCCAGGGCGGCCAGTTCCGCAACGACTACATCGACGACACCGGCTGGTGGGGGCTGGCCTGGGTCGCCGCGTACGACCTGACCGGTGACAGTCGCTACCTCAACACCGCACGGGCCGACGCCGATTACATGGCGCAGTACTGGGACTCGACATGCGGCGGCGGAGTGTGGTGGAGCACGGCGCGGACGTACAAGAACGCCATCGCCAACTCCCTCTACCTGGAGCTGAACGCGGCCCTGCACAACCGCATCGGCGGTGACACGGTCTATCTCGGCCGGGCCAACGCCGACTGGGCGTGGTTCAAGGGCACCGGCATGATCAACGGTTCGCATCTGGTCAACGACGGCATCGACCTGTCGACCTGCCGCAACAACGGGTCCACGGCATGGTCGTACAACCAGGGCGTACTCCTCGGCGGACTGGCCGAGTTGTACCGCGCGACGGGCGACTCGGCCCTGCTGACCACCGGCCGGCAGATCGGTGACGCCTCGACCACCTCCACCGCGCTGAACTCCGGCGGCATCCTGCGCGAGCCGTGCGAGACGAGCGGCTGCGGGGCCGACGGACCCACCTTCAAGGGCGCCTACGTCCGCGGTCTGAGCGCCTTCAACTCCCAGCTGTCCGACCGCCCTTACACGTCGTACCTGGCGCGCCAGGCAAACTCCGCCTACGCCAACGACCGCAACGCCCTCGACGCGTACGGACTGCACTGGGCCGGTCCGTTCGACTCCACGGACGCCGCCCGACAGCAGAGCGCACTCGATCTGATGAACGCGGCGAACTGACCAACTCGCACTCCAGAGGCGGGAGTCGGCAGCCTGACGGCTGGCGACTCCCGCCGACGCGTCCTGGGCGGGCTCGATCCTGCCCTGGTCCACGGGCCGGCGGAGGAGCTGCAAGCGGTGGCCGAGCCGCTCGTCTCGAGGTGCCGGACCGATCTCGACCTGCCGCTCTGAACCGGCAAGTTTGTCCAGGGAGTTGACAAACCCCTGACGGATCGCCAGCATGCAAGTCACCTGCAGAAGTAAGAAATCTGACGACCAGATCACGCAATTACTTTGCAGAAGAGCACCGCTGATGCACGCGGCAAGCGCGGCCGGCGCGCGCCTTGCCTGACGACCCACCGTCAGGAAGGAAGCTCTGTCATGTCCCAGCGCCCCCGCTCGGGGCTCAGATGGCTCACAGCCCTCGCACTGATCCTCCCAGCAGTCGCCGCGGTGTCGCCCTCGGGTGCGGTCGCGGCGCCCCAGGACATCCCGCCCGGCGACTATCAGCAGGTACAACTCGCCAGTGGTGCAGCCGAACTGGGAGAGCCCATGTCCCTGGCCGTCCTGCCCGACCGTTCGACCCTGCACACCGCGCGGGACGGCACGGTCCGCCTCACCGACGCGGTCGGCAACACCAAGGTGGCCGCCAATCTCGACGTCTACACCCATGACGAAGAGGGCCTCCAGGGCATCGCCGTCGACCCCGCCTTCACGACCAACCGGTACGTCTACGCGTACTACTCGCCGAAGCTCAACACCCCGGCCGGAGACGCCCCGGCCACCGGAAGCGCCGCGGACTTCGAGCCGTGGAAAGGCCACCTGAACCTCTCGCGCTTCGTCATGAGGAGCGACGGCACCCTGGACCTGGCGAGCGAGAAGGTCGTGCTCGAGGTCGCCAACGACCGGGGCCAGTGCTGCCACGTCGGCGGAGACATCGACTTCGACGCGGCCGGCAACCTCTACCTGACCACCGGCGACGACACCAACCCGTTCGACTCCGCCGGGTACACGCCCATCGACGAACGCGCGGACCGCAACCCGCAGTTCGACGCCCAGCGCAGCTCCGGCAACACCAACGACCTGCGCGGCAAGGTACTCCGGATCAAGCCCACCGCCGCCGGCGGCTACACCGTCCCGGCCGACAACCTCTTCGCACCCGGCACCGCGGGCACCCGGCCCGAGATCTACGCCATGGGCTTCCGCAACCCGTTCCGCATGTCCGTGGACCGGGCCACCGGAATCGTCTACCTCGGCGACTACGGTCCCGACGCGGGCGGCACCGACCCCGACCGCGGTCCCGGCGGCCAGGTCGAGTTCGACCGCATCACCGCGCCGGGAAACTACGACTGGCCCTACTGCACGGGCACCAACACCACCGCCGAGACCTACAACGAGTACACCTTCCCCAGCGGACCCTCCGGCGCCAAGTACGACTGCGCGGGCGGTCCGACGAACAACTCCGCCCGCAACACGGGACAGACGAAACTGCCACCTGCCAAAGCGAGTTGGATCAGGTACGGCGGGGACGGATCACCGCCCGAGTTCGGCGGCGGCTCGGAGTCCCCGATGGGCGGTGAGGTCTACCGGTTCGACCCGAACCTCAACTCCTCCGTCAAGTTCCCCCAGTCCCTGGACGGGCGCTTCCTCGCCGCCGAGTACGGACGGCAGTGGATCAAGTCGATCGAGGTCAGGAGCGACGGCTCCTACGGGACCATCGAGGACTTCCCCTGGAACGGCACCCAGGTGATCGACACGGACTTCGGGCCCGACGGCGCGCTGTACGTCCTGGACTACGGCACCGGCAGTAACAACCAGGCCCTGTACCGGATCGAGTACGTCGGGGGCAGCAACCGCAATCCGGTGGCCAAGGCGGCCGCGGACAAGACCTCCGGAGCCCTGCCGCTGACGGTGCAGTTCTCCTCCCAGGGCAGCAGCGACCCCGAGGGCGGGGCCCTGACCTACTCGTGGGACTTCGGCGACGGAGCCACCTCCGCACAGGCGAATCCGAGTCACACCTACACCACCAGCGGGACCTTCCGTCCCACTCTCACGGTGAAGGACCCACAGGGTCTCGCCGGCACGGCCAGTCTTGTCATCACCGGCGGCAACACCGCGCCGACCGTCACGCTGCAGACCCCGGCCGACGGCCAGCTGTTCTCCTTCGGTGACAGCGTGCCCTTCCGCGTACAGGCCACCGACCCCGAGGACGGCAGCATCGACTGCGCCAAGGTCAAGGTCACCTACCTCCTGGGCCACGACAGCCACACCCACTCCATCACGTCCGCGAACGGCTGCTCCGGCACGATCAACGTGCCCCAGGACGGCGAGCACGACAGCGCCGCCAACCTCTACGGGGTCTTCGACGCCGAGTACACCGACAACGGCGGCCTCACCGGGCACTCGGTGCGCACACTGCAACCCCGCCACCGGCAGGCGGAGCACTTCACCGCCCAGTCCGGCATCGAAGCCGCCACGCACGGTTCCGCCGAGGGAGGCAGAACCGTCGGGTTCACCGACAACGGCGACTGGATCTCCTTCAAGCCGTACGCCCTCACCGGCACGAACCGGTTCACCGCCCGGGTCTCCTCGGCCGGCGCCGGAGGCACCATAGAGATCCGCGCGGGATCCGCCACCGGCACCCTGCTGGGCACCACCACGGTGCCGGTGACCGGGAGTTGGGAGACCTTCACCGACGTTTCCACGGCGCTGTCCGACGTCCCCGCCGGCAGCACCGAACTCTTCCTGGTCTTCCGCGGACCGACCGGCCAGGGCAACCTCTTCGACCTGGACGCGTTCACGTTCGGTACCGCCGCCACCGACATCGCGCGGGAGGCGGAGGCGTTCACCTCCGGATCCGGCGTCCAGGCCGCGGCTCACGCGGCAGCGAGCGGCGGACAGACCCTCGGCTACATCGACAACGGCGACTGGGCGGGCTACGCGAGCGTCAGCACCGCCGGAGCCTCGGGCTTCTCCGCCAAGGTCTCCTCGGCCGGGGCCGGCGGCACCGTACAGATCCGCTCCGGCTCGGCGACCGGAGCCCTGCTCGGCTCGGTCGCCGTTCCGGTGACCGGCGACTGGGAGACCTTCACCACCGTCAGCACCTCGCTCAGCTCCGGCGGATCGGGCCCGCTCTTCCTGTCCTTCACCGGCGGCAGCGGATCGCTCTTCGACATCGACACCTTCACCCTGACCGCTTCGGCACGAAAGGGGAGTTGACCATGAACAGACGCACCTGGCGCACCGCCCGGCGGCTCGCGGCTCTCGCCCTGGCCACGGCCTGCACCCTGTCCCTGCCGGCGGTGACGGCACACGCGGGCCCCGCCAAGGCGGACGCGGCCTTCGACATCCTGGTCTTCTCGAAGACCGCCGGATTCCGGCACGACGCCATCCCCGCCGGCACCGAGGCCCTGCGCACACTCGGCACGCAGAACGACTTCTCCGTCACGGCGACCGAGGACGCGGGCGCCTTCACCCCCGCGAACCTGGCCTCGTACGAGGCGGTCGTCTTCCTCAGCACCACCGGCGACGTCCTCGACGACACCCAGCAGAACGCCCTGCAGTCCTACGTCGACAACGGCGGCGGGTACCTGGGTGTGCACGCGGCGGCCGACACCGAGTACGACTGGCCGTACTACAACCAGCTGGTGGGCGCCTACTTCAAGAGCCATCCGGCCATCCAGCAGGCCACGGTGAAGAACGAGGACCGCACCCACCCGGCCACCGCGCATCTGGCCCCGACCTGGACGCGCACCGACGAGTTGTACAACTACCGCACCAATCCACGCTCCGCCGTACACGTCCTCCAGACCCTCGACGAAAGCACCTACAGCGGCGGCGAGATGGGCGCCGACCACCCCATCACCTGGTGCCACCCGCAGGGCAAGGGCCGCTCCTTCTACACGGGACTCGGCCACACCATCGAGTCCTACAACGACGCCGCCTTCAGGAGTCTGCTGCTCGGCGCGGTGCGGTACACGGCGGGAGCGGCTCCGGCGAACTGCTCGGCGCCGTCGGGTCCCCATTCCGTCGAGGGAGAGGCGTTCACCTCCGGTTCCGGTGTCCAGGCCGCCACCCACGCGGGAGCGAGCGGCGGGCAGACCCTCGGCTACGTCGAGAACGGCGACTGGGCCGGCTACGCGAGTGTTTCCACCGCCGGGGCGTCGACCTTCACCGCCAAGGTGTCGTCGGCGGGAGCGGGTGGCACCGTCGAGGTGCGTTCCGGCTCGGCCACCGGCACGCTGCTCGGGTCGGTGCGGGTACCGGTGACCGGGAGTTGGGACACCTTCACCACGGTGTCGACGGCGCTGACGTCCTCCGCGTCAGGTCCTCTCTTCCTGAGATTCACCGGCGGCAGCGGCTCGTTGTTCGACATCGACACCTTCACGCTGGGCACCACCCCGGCCACCAAGGCGCTCAACCAGAACGTGCACCTCTTCTACTACCCCTGGTACGGCAGCCCGGTGGTGAACGGAGACTGGCGGCACTGGCAACAAGGAGGCCACACCCCGCCCGACGACATCGGCGCCGACCTGTACCCGGCGCTCGGCCCGTACGACTCCGCCGACTACACCGGCGCCGTGGCACAGCACATGAAGTGGATCGCCCGTTCCGGCGCCGGCGTCCTCGTCTACAGCTGGTGGGGACAGGGCAGTAACGAGGACCGGATCGCCCGGGGCGTCCTCGACGCCGCGCAGAAGGAGGGCATCAAGGTGGCCTGGCATCTGGAGCCGTACGCCGGCCGCACCGGCGCCTCGACCGCCGACGACATCCGGTACATCAACACCACGTATGGCGACCATCCCGCCTTCTACCGCTCCGCCGACCACGGTGACAAGGGCGCCTTCTACGTCTTCAGCAGTCTCGACGTCACCGACTGGACGGCCCTCGACCAGGTCACCGGCAACAGCATCGTGCTCGCCCAGACCACCGACACCAGCAAGATCCAGCACTTCTCCGGGCTGTACACCTACGACGGCATCGCCGGTGCCACCGCCCCTGGCTGGAAGCAGGCCGGGGACTACGCCCGCGCCAACAACCTCATCTGGTCCCCGTCGGTCGCACCCGGCTACATCGACGACCGAGCGGTACCCGGCAACACGACCCCCACCGTGGACCGCGCCGACGGTGCGGCCTACGACCGGCAGTGGGGCAACGCCCTCGCACCTGAGACCGGCGGCCCGCCGACATGGGTGTCGGTGACGTCCTTCAACGAATGGCACGAAGGCAGTTCGATCGAACCGGCCGACGCCACCCCGCCCGCCGGCCACAACTACCAGACGTACGACGGAGCCTACGGACTGACCGGACCGGCGGCCGAGACGTCCTACCTGGACCGCACCGCCTACTGGGCGGACCGGTTCCTGAACGCGCGCAACTGACCATTCACGCACCGCAGCCGCGGGCCGTTGCACTGCATCGCCCCGCGGCTGCGAGGCCGTGACCTCGGGGGAGTCGGGGACTCAAGCAGGGCTGACGCCCTGCGCGTTGGCTCGGAGCCAGGCTTGAGGCTCTTTGCTTGAGCACGCTAACCTCCGAGGATGACCGCCGAAGATCCTCTGACCCCCCAGGAAGAGCGCTTCTGGCGTGCGCTGATGCGCGTCATCGTCGCGCTGCCGCGCTCCCTGGACGACGATCTCCTGCGGGCGACAGGGCTGACACTCACCGAGTACGTCGTGTTGATGAGCCTGTCCGAGGCCGAGAATCAGGAACTGCGCATGACGGATCTCGCCTCGGCGACCGCGCTGTCGGCGAGCCGGATCACCCGCGTCGTGGACGCGCTGCAAAGCCGCGGCCAGGTCGTGAAGCGGCGCTACGAGGGGGACGCCCGGGGGAACGTCGCGACGATCACCCCGGAGGGGCTGAAGCGACTTCAGGCGGCGTATCCGATCCACCTGGCGAGCGCCCGCAAGCGGGTCATGGACCATCTCGACGGTCGCTCGCTGCCGGCCATGGTGAGGCAGTTCGAGGCACTGGTCGAGAAGCTCGACTGAGCCCCCACGTCTGCACCCCGGGCCTTCCGCATCCGGGGTACCGCTCCGCTTGGCCGTGGTCTTCGCGCTGGTGTGGATCGCCCGTCTCAATGGCACGCTGCACCACGATCTGCACGGTCATGACGGTGATCGCGTTGGTCGCGGTCGACGACACCCCGGGCAGGATCGAGGCGTCGCCCACACGCAGTCGGGCCCGCGCATGGGCGCGGCAGAGGCTCGGGCTGAGAGAGGTCCGCCGGGGCCGCGGTCGCTACGGCGCGTTCAGGATCTCCAGCTCGCTGTCGAACAGCCGCTCAGGATCGAAGCCCATGCCGTTGAAATGGCCGGCGAGTTCGAGCGAGAGCAGACCGTGCAGCCGGGTCCAGATGGTCAGCGCCCAGTGCAGGGCCTCGGGCGTCGCGGGATGGCCGTGCGCCCAGTGCCGGTGGTCCTGGAGGTGCTCGGCGAACCGCTTTCCGGCGCTCTCGGGGGACGGCTGTACGGGGATCTCGACGCAGGCGTCGAGCAGAACCGACATGATCTCCGCGCTGATCGCGGTGGTGGTGTCCGGGGCGTGGTAGCCCGGGATGGGGGTGCCGTAGAGCAGGAAGTACCGGTGCGGGTCCGCCAGGGCCCAGCGGCGCATGGCGTGGGCAAGGCCGGTCAGGTCGGCGCCGGAGTCGGCGGCGGTGTGCAGGGTGTCGGCGAGGCTGCGGTATCCGTCCTTGATGAGCTCGGTGATCAGCTCGTCGCGGTTGGCGAAGTACCGGTAGAGCGCCGGGCCGCTCATCCCCATCCGCTTGGCGATCGCGTTGAGCGAGAGGCCGGAGGCTCCCGCCGTCGCGATCTGCTCCCATGCGTGGTCCTTGACCTCCGCCCGGATCTGGGCGCGATAGCGCTCGCGCGGGGTCTCGGTCTTCGTGCTCGCCACAGCCGCCTCCATCCGTGCCCCTGAGGGCACCGCGCGCGTTTAGTTAGAGGTTATCACGTTGGCTATTGACTCTCCCTAGCGAAAGTTATAGCTTCTAACTCAAGCGACAGGAGCTAGCGACATGGAGGTCACCATGAACACCGAAGGACTCGAAGGACTCGTCGAGGTCGTCCTGCCGGGCAAGGTCGAGCCGGAGGGGCTGGAGGTCCGCTCCGGTGGAGCCGTCCCGACCGCGGGACCCGGCCAGGTCGTCATCCGCATGCAGGCGACCGGCGTCTCCTTCGCCGAGCAGCAGATGCGCCGCGGCCGGTACTACGACCAGCCCGCGTTCCCCTTCGTCCCGGGCTACGACCTGGTCGGCACGGTGGTGGTGGCCGGCGAGGGCGTCGGCCCCGAACTGATCGGCACCCGGGTGGCCGCGCTCCTCAAGGTCGGCGGCTGGGCCAGCCACGTGGTCGTCGACGCGGCGGACACCGTCGAGGTCCCCGCCGGGGTCGGCGCGGCGGAGGCCGAGACGATGGTCGTCAACGGCATCACCGCCTGGCAGATGCTCCACCGCAAGGCACGCGTGCGTGCGGGGCAGACCGTCGTGGTGCTCGGCGCCAACGGAGGCGTCGGCTCCGTCCTGGTCCAACTCGCCCGCGCCGCCGGGGTGAAGGTCATCGGCACCGCGTCCGTACGCCACCACGACGCCCTGCGCGAGCAGGGAGTGATCCCCGTCGACTACCGCGCCGGTGACGTCGCCGCGCACATCCGCGCACTCGCACCCGGCGGGGTGGACGCCGTTTTCGACCACATCGGCGGCCACGGCATCGTCGACTCCTGGCGCCTGCTCGCCCCCGGAGGCACGCTCGTCTCCTACGGCAGCGCCGCCACCAGGGACGACGAGGGTTCCAAGCAGTTGCCCGTGCTCAAGCTGCTCGGCCGCGTGTGGCTGTGGAACACCCTGCCCAACGGCCGCCGCGCCTACTTCTACAACGTCTGGGCCGGCCGGGCCCTGGCCAAGAACGCGTTCCGCACCCGGCTGCGCGCCGACCTCACCCAGGTCTTCGCGGCCCTGAGCCGCGGCGAGGTCACCGCCCGGATCGCCGCCCAACTCCCGCTCGCCCGCACCGCCGAGGCCATGCGGCTCGCCGAGTCGGGGACCGTCGCCGGCAAGGTCGTACTGACCCCGTAGGGCCGCATCGTCCGAGGTGCTCCTCTCGCGCACGGGCGCGTGTCCGATGTCTTGCCAGCTCCGGTGGAGGCGCTGGATGATCAGGAGCGCTGCCACGGGAGGGGCTTGCGGGCGAGCCCCGGGCGTTGTGCCCGCAGCGCATCGGCGTCGGCGAGTGCGGTGGGGCAGGAATCGGGTGACAGCTCAGGGCAGGTGGCGCTCCGCATCACGCTGGGCGTGAACCGGTCCGTCCCGACCTGGGACGCGGACAGGGCGTCGACCTTGCCGGCCTTGACGTAGTCGTCCAGGGCGCCGCCGCCCGGCTGAAGAAGATGTCCGCCTCCTGGTTCGCGCCGAACGCCACGCGCAGCTTCTGCTTGTAGTCGTCGTTGGCGAACAGCCACAGCGTGATCTTCCCGTCCGGGTGCTCCTTGTTGTAGGCGTCGACCGACTCCTTGAGGATCGTCTGGTCGTTTTCAGCGCCCACATCGTCAGGCCCTTCGACGACGACGTCGTGGACGGCCCGGACGTCCCGCAGGAGGCAATGGCCAGGGCGGCCGACACGGTGGTGAGGGATACGACTATGCGCCGAGTTCTCGTTCTCGAATTCCCGTGCATGCTCCGCCTCTTTCTCTCGCAATGCCATGTGGTGCGCAAGGCAGATTCGAAAAGCGGCGCGAAAGACTTTCGCGAGCGATGGGAAAGCGTTCACGGCAGGGCCGGGCTGTCGAGTGCGCCGAGCGCACGTAAAGGTTGCGCGGCCGGAGACTCGCGCACGGCGGGGCCGGTTCGCTACCTTCCACTAGATCGATTTAGCTCTCCCGGACGGACCGCGACGAAAAGGACCCGCCATGGCAACCCCCTCCCTCCAGGACGGCATCGACAGGGCCGGTTCACCGATGAAGCTGCTGTGGCGGCCGGGCGCCGAGCCGTGGACCCCGGAGGTGGTCGAGCGCGAGTACGCGGGCTGGCGGCAGGAACAGACCGCGTGGCACGAGGGCGTGGCCCTGCTCAACCTCTCGCACCACATGTACGACATGTGGATCGAGGGCCCGGACGCCACGCGCGTCCTGGCCGACCACGGCGTCAACAACTTCGCGAGGTTCGCGATCGGCCAGGCCAAGCAGTACGTGCCGGTCACCCGCGACGGCCACATCGTCACCGACGGCATCCTCGCCCGCGAGGCCGAGAACAGGTACCTGCTCAGCGGCATCCCCGCGGCTCAGCACTGGGTGCAGTACCACGCGGAGAAGGGCGGCTACGACGTCGGTTTCGTCACCGACCCCTCCTCCGCCTTCCGGCCCGGCGGCGCCGACCCGAAGCTGTTCCGCTACCAGATCCAGGGCCCGCTGGCCGTGGATCTGGTGGAGCGGGCGTTCGGCGGCCCGATGCCGGAGACGAAGTTCTTCCACTCAAGCCCGGTCGTCCTCGACGGACGCCCCCTGCGCGCCCTGCGCCACGGCATGGCGGGCCAGGCCGGCTTCGAGTTCATCGGCCCCTGGGAGCACGCCGGTCACGTCCACGAGAAGTTCCTGACGGTCGGCGAACCGCTCGGCCTGATCCAGGTCGGCGCCCTCGCGTACACCACACCCAGCGTCGAGAGCGGCTGGATCCCCTCCCCGGTGCCCGCCGTCTACACCGACCCCGAACTGCTGGAATACCGCAGGCACCTGCCGCTGTTCGGTATCGAGGGCAAGCGCCCGCTGAACGGCAGCTTCTTCTCGGAGGACATCGAGGACTACTACGTATCGCCGTACGAACTCGGCTACGGCAAGATGATCTCCTTCAGCCACGACTTCGTGGGCCGGGACGCCCTGGAGAAGGCCAGGGACGAGGTGCGCCGCACCAAGGTCACCCTCGTCCTCGACCCCGCCGACGTGCGCACGGTGATCGGCGACGGCCAGGACCCCGGCTTCGTGCTCTCGTACGCCCGGCACCGGGTGGAGACCGCCGCCGGTCTCGTCGGCGTCACGATGCAGAGCGCCTCGATCGACCCGGTGGGCGCGGTCCTCGCCCAGACCCTGATCGACGCCGAGTACGCCGTGCCCGGCACCGAGGTGCGCGTGGTCTGGGGCGAACACCCCGGTCCCGGCACCGACCCCGAGGCCGACCTCGGATTCCCCTGTATCCGCGCCACCGTGCGGCCATCGCCGTTCAACGAGCACGCGCGCACCCTCTACCGACGCGACCGCTGACGCCGGCCGAGAGAGCGAGACGCAAGACGATGAACCCCGCGAGCACCGCACGCACAACGGTCGGCACCGCACTCCTTGAGGACTTCTCCCTGGAGATGACCGGCAAGGACGTCCCCAACCTGGAAGACGCCCGCGACAGCATCCCTCAGGGCACCCGGATCAACGTCACCTTCCTCGGCAACGAGGACCTGCGGATGCGCCTGGACGCGGCCCGCGCGGTAAAACGGCTCGGCTTCGTACCCGTACCGCACATATCCGCCCGCCGACTCGGATCCCGCGACGAGTTCGAGCGGTTCCTCGCCGGCCTGCGCGCCGACGGCACGTCCGACAACGTGTTCCTCGTCGGCGGCGACCCGGCCCACCCCGAGGGCCCGTACGAGGACTCGCTGTCGCTGATCGACACAGGGCTGCTGCGCGAGTACGGCGTACGGCACGTCGGCATCACCGGATACCCGGAAGGCCATCCGTCGATCGACGACCTGACGCTGTGGTCCGCTCTGAGCAACAAGCACGCGGCCCTTGCCACCCACCCCTTCGAGGGCGAGATCATCACCCAGTTCGGCTTCGACGTCGACCCGGTGCTCGCCTGGGTGGAGGAGGTCCGCCGCCGTGGCATCGGCCTCCCGATCAGGATCGGCGTCCCCGGACTCGCCGGAGCGCGCCGGCTCATGTCCTACGCGGCCCGATTCGGTGTGGGCACCAGCGCCTCCGTCGTCAAGAAGTACGGGTTCTCCCTGACGAACCTCATGGGCACCGCCGGACCGGACCGCTTCCTGCGCGAACTCGCCGCGGCCCACGACCCCATCCGGCACGGCGACTTGAAGATCCACCTCTATACGTTCGGCGGGCTTAAGGCCACCTCCGACTGGGCCGCCCGCTTCCGGAAGGACAACTCGGCATGACCCTCACGGCAGTTGTCCCGCCCCGCGCCGCCACCGGCGAGACCCCCGCGCCGCAGGCGTCGCTCATCGTGCAGGGCGCCGACGCCACCGGCATCGTCGCGGCCGTGACGTCGGTCCTCAGCGGCCACGGCGCCAACATCGTCTCTCTCGACCAGTACTCCGACAATCCGCAGGGCTGACGTACACGCTGCGCGACCTGTCCGTCCCCAAGAGGGTGGCGATCTTCGCGTCCAAGTCCGACCACTGCCTGCTCGACCTGCTCTGGCGCCGCCGGCAGGGTCAACTGCCCGTCACCGTCTCGATGGTGATCTCCAACCACCCCGATGTGGCCGAGGAGGTACGCGCGTTCGGCATCCCGTTCTTCCACGTGCCCTCCCAGGGGCCGGACAAGTCCACCGCCGAGACGGAACACCTGCGGCTGCTCAAGGGCAACGTCGACTTCGTCGTCCTGGCCCGCTACATGCAGATCCTCTCCGGCGACTTCATCGAGAAGCTCAGCGTGCCGATCATCAACATCCACCACTCCTTCCTGCCCGCCTTCATCGGTGCCGGGCCCTACGCCAAGGCCAAGGAGCGCGGGGTGAAGCTGGTCGGCGCCACCGCCCACTACGTCACCGAAGACCTCGACGAGGGCCCGATCATCGAGCAGGACGTCGTCCGCGTCACCCACGCCCACACCGCCGGCGACCTCACCCGCCGGGGCGCCGACGTGGAACGAGCGGTCCTCTCCCGCGCGGTGCTGTGGCACGCCGAGGACCGGGTCGTCCGCGACGGCAACCACACCATCGTCTTCGCCTGACGGCACAGGATCGTTCGCGATGCACGGCACGGCCGGGGGCGAGCCCAGTCGCCTACGCTGGCCCCCGGCGTTCGGTCGTTCTGCAGACGGGAGTGTGCCGGCATGGGCGGTTCCGGCCGGGTGACGTTGAACGACGTGGCCAAGGCGTCCGGGGTGTCGCGGGCGACCGTGAGCTTCGTACTGAACGACGACCCCCGGCAGACGATCTCCGGGGCGACCCGGGAGCGGGTGCTGGCCGCCGCGCACGAGTTGGGGTACGTGCCGCACGGCATCGCCCGGGCGCTGCGCGAGGGGTCGTCGCGCATCGTCGTCCTCAATGTCGACGAGGGCCTGGAGGGCAACTTCTCGCGGAGCTATGTCCGGGGCCTGGACGAGGAGTTGGCCGACCACGACCACGTTCTTCTCGTGCGGCACGGGCACACGGCGCCCGAGGCCACCCAGAAGATCCTCGACGCCATCGTGCCGCGGGCCGTGCTCCGGCTCGGCGAGGTCTACATGCGCGGGCACGGTCCCATCGAGGAGGACTGGGAGAACGGGTTCGCCGCCAACGCCGCGGTGCAGGTCGGCCATCTCGCCGAACGGGGACACAGCCGGATCACCGTGGCCATGCCCGACCACGACTTCCCGCTCACCGAGGCCCGCCTAGGGTTCGCCCGCGAGGCCGCCCGGCGCCTGGGCCTGCCGCCCCTGGAGCACCTCGTCGTTCCGCGCCCCCGGGAGGCAGGCGCGGTCGCCGTCGAGGCGTTCCGCGCGGCGCACCCGGACGTGACCGCCGTGGCCGCCTTCGACGACGACATCGCGCTGCGCACCCTGACCGCCCTGCACGACCTCGGACTGCGGGTGCCCGAGGACATGGCCGTCATCGGCTTCGACGAGACCGAGCACGGCTCCCTGACCACGCCCGCGCTCACCACCGTCCGCATCGACGCGGAAGTCCTGGGCCGGCTCGCCGCGCGGGACGCCCTCGGCATCGACACGGAGGGGCTGGCGCCGGAGCCGGGCCGGATCGTGGTCCGCGACTCGGTGTGACCGTCGTGCGGGTCCGTCGGCCGGGCAGCGCCTGAACCGGCGTATCCACGCGGTGAATTGACGACCGAGGTCGATGATCCTCGTCACTCGGCGGGCGAGACGGACATCACCCCAGGTGGCGCGGTATTGGCCATGTTCGCGACACACGGTACGGTCACTCTGATATCGACGACGCCAAAACGGAAGCCGGTGAGAGCCCGGCACGGTCGCGCCACTGTGTGCCACCCCTTTCGAGGAGGGGGGCGAGTCAGACCCGTAGCCGTCGTCCTGTGCACCACCGAGATGGGACGCGAACTCCCAGAGGAGGCCCTGCCATGGCGCAGCATGTCGCTCAGCCGACAGCCACCACCCCCGCTCTCCCCGCCAAGCTGCCGATCGGCGCGATCGTCCCCTGGGCGGTCTTCTTCGGCATCCTGATGCTGGTCCTGCTCTACTTCGTCGGCGCCGAACAGGGCGCCACCTCCGTCGTGTCCGGTTCGGACGTCCACGAGTGGGTCCACGACGCCCGTCACCTGCTCGGCTTCCCCTGCCACTGACCCGAGGGAAACCAGCACTCACATGAACTCCGCAACGGTGCGAAACCTTCTCGTGCGGGGCATGCTCGCCGGCCTGGCCGCCGGCGTGCTCGCTCTGGTCGTCGCCTACTTCCTCGGTGAACCGAACGTCGACAAGGCGATCGGTTTCGAGGACGCGCACTCCCACGAGCACGAGATGGAGATCGTCTCCCGCTCCCTGCAGTCCACCGCCGGTCTGGCCACCGGTGTCCTGATCTACGGCGTCGCGTTCGGCGGCATCGCTGCCCTCGCCTTCTGCTTCGCGCTCGGCCGCGTCGGCCGGTTCAGCCCGCGGGCGACCGCGCTGCTGCTGTCCGGCTGCGCCCTGCTGGCCGTCTACGTCGTCCCGTTCCTGAAGTACCCGGCCAATCCGCCGGCGGTCGGCAACCCCGACACCATCGGCAAGCGGACCACCCTGTACTTCCTGATGATGGTGCTCAGCGTGCTCCTCGCGGTCGCCGCGACCATCCTGGGCAAGCGGCTCGCGCCCAGTCTGGGCACCTGGTACGCCACCGTCGTCGCGCTGGCCGCGTTCGCCCTGGTGATCGGGCTGGCGTACGCGTTCCTGCCGGTCATCAACGAGGTGCCCGCGGACTTCCCGGCCACCGTGCTGTGGCGCTTCCGCCTCTCCGCGCTGGCCATCCAGATCACCCTGTGGGGCGGATTCGGTCTGGCGTTCGGCGAGTTGGCCGAACGGGTGCTCAACCCGAAGCCGGCCAGGGTGCCGGCGGGTACGGCGGTGGCCGCACCGCGGTGACATGAGCCGGAGGACGGGACGGTCCCAGCCGCGCCGCATCACCCTCGACGTCAGATCGGCGGCCAGAGCGCACGCGTCCGGGTGCTCGGTCAGCAGGTGAAGCGGACCGAGCAACTCCTCAGAGAACTCGAGACGTTGGTCGCGGCCCCGGCCGAGGGCTGCGAAGCCCCGGCCGGACCGCACAGGGACGCGGCGTCATGAACCGCCGCCCGACGGGACTTCGGCCGCCCCGGCCGTGTCCAGCGGGTGTCCCACCCGCACGTTCCAACGGCCGGCCCGACCACTGATCGAGGTGGCGGTCAGCGGCAGCACGTCCAGTCGCCAGAAGGCCGCCGCGGGTGCGCCCAACGCGTGCACCACCGCGGCCCGTACGACATCCGGATCGACCACGGCGAGCGTACGGCCGTCCGCGTCGAGGGACGCCTCCAGCCACCGCGCCACCCGCGCGCACAACTCCTCGACGGACTCCCCGCCATGCGGAGCGGACGCGGGATCGGCGAGCCAGCGGGCCACCGCCTCGGGCTCACCGGCGTCGACCTCGGCGAGGGTGAGCCCCCGCCAGCGCCCCACGTCCAGCCCCGCCAACTCCGGTGCCACCTCAGCCCCGTCGAGACCGAGCGCGGTCGCCGTCTCCCGACCGCGCACACTGGGACCCACGACGACACGCGCGGCCGAGGGCAGGGCTCCGGCCGCGGCACGGGCCCCCGCCTCCCCGCCGGCCTCGATCGAGCCCCCGTCGTCGAAGCGCGCCTGGCGCAACGAGGCACTCATCGCGGGCGAGATGAAGGTGACACGACTGGTCACGGGGCGGCTCCTCCTGATGCGGTCATGGTGTGGGGCTCAAGGTGTAGGGGTCTCCATTGGACACGGCACGTACGTGCGTCGGCCGGGGAGGGGGTATCCAGCGTTCCTCCCCGGCCGACCGGTCCCGCTGTCAGGCCCCGGGCAGTTCCTCACGGACCGTACGGGCGGCGGCGACCAGGTTCTCCAGCGAGGCACGCGTCTCCGGCCAACCGCGGGTCTTCAGGCCGCAGTCGGGATTGACCCAGAGCCGCTCGGCGGGAATGGCCTTGAGCCCGGTGCGCAGCAGATCGGCCGCTTCCTCCGTGCTCGGTACCCGCGGTGAGTGGATGTCGTACACGCCCGGTCCCGCCTCGCGCGGATAGCCGTGGGCGGCGAGTTCACGCGCGACCTGCCTGTGGGAGCGGGCGGCTTCCAGGCTGATGACGTCCGCGTCGAGGTCGTCGATGGCCTGGACGATGTCCCCGAACTCGGCGTAGCACATGTGGGTGTGGATCTGCGTGTCCGGTCGCACTCCGCCCGTGCTGAGCCGGAAGGCCTCCGTGGCCCACGCCAGGTAGGCAGGACGGTCGGCCGTGCGCAGCGGGAGTGTCTCGCGCAGGGCGGGCTCGTCGACCTGGATGACCGAAGTCCCGGCCGCCTCAAGGTCGTTGACCTCCTCGCGCAGGGCGAGGGCGACCTGGCGGGCGGTGTCGCCGAGCGGCTGGTCGTCACGGACGAAGGACCAGGCGAGCATGGTGACCGGGCCGGTGAGCATGCCCTTGACCGGGCGCGAGGTGAGGGACTGGGCGTACGTCGTCCAGCGCACCGTCATCGGCTCGGGGCGGGAGATGTCGCCGGCCAGGATCGGCGGACGGACGTGACGGGTGCCGTAGGACTGCACCCAGCCGTGCTGCGTGGCCAGGTACCCCGTGAGCTGCTCGGCGAAGTACTGGACCATGTCGTTGCGTTCGGCCTCGCCGTGCACGAGGACGTCCAGACCGGTCTTCTCCTGGAAGGAGATCACTTCCTGGATCTCGGCTTTGATGCGCTCCTCGTACCCGGCCGTGTCGATCCGGCCCGCCCGCAGGTCCGCGCGGGCGGTGCGCAGTTCACCGGTCTGCGGGAAGGAACCGATCGTGGTGGTCGGCAGCAGCGGCAGACCGAGGTGGGCGCGCTGGGCCGTGGCGCGTTCGGTGTACGCCTGGGAGCGGCGGGCGTCGGTCTCCGTGACGGCGGCGGCTCGGGCCCGTACCGCCGGGTCGTTCGTGATCGGCGAGCCCGTGCGGGAGGCCAGGTTCGCGCGGTTGGCGGCGAGTTCGGCGGCGATCGTGTCGGTGCCCTGGGCGAGGCCCTTGGCGAGGGTGACGATCTCGGCCGTCTTCTGCTTCGCGAACGCGAGCCAGCGCAGGATCTGCGGCTCGATGTCCCGCTCCCGGGCGGAGTCGAGCGGCACGTGCAGCAGCGAGCAGGAGGCCGACACGTCGACCCGGTCGGCGAGACCGAGCAGGGTGCCGAGGGTGGCGAGGGACGCCGACAGGTCGTTGACCCAGATGTTGCGGCCGTTGACCACACCGGCGACCAGACGCTTGCCGGGCAGTCCGCCCACGGCCGCCAGCGCGTCCAGGTTGGCCGCGGCGGCCTCGGCGAAGTCCAGGGCGAGCCCCTCGACCGGCGCCTTGGCCAGCACCGGCAGCGCGTCGCCGAGCCGGTCGAAGTACGAGGCGACCAGGAGCTTCGGCCGGTCGATGAGGCCGCCGAGGTCACGATAGGTGCGCGTTGCGGCGTTCAGCTCGGCCGGAGTGCGGTCCTGGACCAGGACGGGCTCGTCCAGCTGCACCCATTCGGCGCCCGCCGCGCGCAGGTCGGCGAGGACCTCGGCGTACACCGGCAGCAGTCGGTCGAGAAGGGTGAGCGGGTCGAAGTCCGCCGGCACACCCGGGGCGGGCTTGGCCAGCAGGAGGTAGGTGACCGGCCCGACCAGCACCGGGCGGGCGCTCAGCCCGAGGGCGAGGGCCTCCTTCACCTCCGCGACCTGCTTGGTCGAGTCGGCCGTGAAGACGGTGTCGGGCCCCAACTCGGGAACGAGGTAGTGGTAGTTGGTGTCGAACCACTTCGTCATCTCCAGCGGCGCCACGTCCTGGGTGCCGCGCGCCATGGCGAAGTAGCCGTCCAGGGCGTCCGCCTCGACGGCGCCGCGGTGACGGGCGGGGATCGCGCCGACCATGACGGTGGTGTCGAGGACGTGGTCGTAGTACGAGAAGTCGCCGGTCGGCACCTCGTCGACGCCGGCCTCCGCCAGCTCCTGCCAGTTGGTGCGACGCAGTTCGGCGGCCGTGGAGCGCAGGGCGTCGGCGGTGACGCGGCCCTTCCAGTAGCCCTCGATCGCCTTCTTCAGTTCCCGGTTCGGGCCCTGGCGGGGGTAGCCGTACACGGTGGCCCGCGCTGCCGCGGCTGCGGTCATGGTGGTCACGGAGATCTCCTTCGCGAGATGGATCCCTGAGATCCCGGCGACGTGACGCGAGCGCGAAGGGTGACGAACCGGACGGTCACGACCTCGCGCGGCAGGTGGTACCGCGCGGTCGTCCGCCTGGTATGTACGCCGACCCGCCCACGAGGTCACCGGGATGTCCGCGCACGAATCGGCCGTACGCGGGCAGTTGGCAGGTCTTCGGACTCGCGGGCACGTCCTCCGGTCTCCCGGCGGACTCCTACTGGCCGTCGCTTCCCAAGCCCTGCGTGGGCCCAGTGCGTATGACGGCGGTCGTTCCCGCTCACCGCTGCGGGGCAGTCCCGGATTCCCACCGGGTTCCCTCTTGCGACGCATCCCGCCTGGCGGACGGGGCGAACCAGCTGCACCGGCCAGCCTACGGGGTGCCGCGTCGGAGGGAGCCGCCACGTCCACCATCCGGATGGTGAGTTGGACCGCCCGAGACCGGATCAGCCCTGGTCGTAGCCGTGGAACCCGTGCCGGCCGGACTTCCGCCCGAGCAGACCCGCCTCGACCATCCGCTGGAGGCGAACCCGGCAAGACCTTCGCCATCGGCCTCGGTTGCGAGATCCGCCACGCCCACCGGCTCTGCGAACGCCTCGACTGCCCCCAGCGCGCGGTACCTGCTCTGGGCCGACCCTTGCGGATCGACCCCAACAGCAGTGCGTTCGTGCCGTATCCGGTGGCAGACCCCGCCGGTTGAACCCCTCCGTGCGGGAGAGGGCGGAGCTATCAGCTTGTGAGGACGACGAGTTGCTGGGTCGCGCGGGTCATCGCGACATAGTGGTCGACCGCTCCTTCGATGCCCTCGCCGAACTTCTCGGGGTCGACCAGGACGACCAGATCGAACTCAAGGCCCTTCGACAGCTCCGGAGTCAGCGAGCGGACGCGGGACGTCGCCCGGAACGTGGGATCGCCGATGACGCACGCGATCCCGTCGTCGTGTGCGTCGAGCCAGGTGTCCAGGACCGAGGTCAGATCCGAGGCGGGTCCGTGGACGACGGGGATGCCGCTGCTGCGGATGGAGGTCGGCACGTTGGCGTCCGGGAGCGCGGCCCGGATGACCGGCTCGGCCTCCGCCATGACCTCTTCCGGCGTCCGGTAGTTGATGCTCAGGGAGGCCACGTCGATCCGGTTGAGCCCGATCCGTTCGAGCCGTTCCTGCCAGGACTCCGTGAACCCGTGCCTGGCCTGTGCGCGGTCCCCGACGATGGTGAAGCTGCGGGACGGACACCGCAGCAGCAGCATCTGCCACTCCGCGTCGGTCAGTTCCTGCGCCTCGTCCACGACGACGTGCGCGAACGGGCCGGCCAGCAAGTCCGGGTCGACGGTGGTCAGTTCGGCCTCGTCGACCAGGCTGACCTGGGCGTCCTCGCCGCGCAGCATCTTCACCAGACCGATGCCCTCGTCACCGTCGTCGCCCGAGGTGGCCACGGCCTCGATCAGGTTGTCGACGACCTGGGTCATGCGTTCGCGCTGGGCGGCCAGGACGGCCTTGTGCCGACGCTCTCGCCGCGCCGACTCCGGGTCGCCGAGCCGCTGTCGCGCCGCGTCCAGGAACGGCAGGTCGGACACCGTCCAGGCCTGCGCCTCCGCCCGCTGCAGCTTCTGGACGTCGTCGCGGTCGAGCCAGGGAGCGCACATCCGCAGATAGGCGGGGACCGTCCACAGGTCGCCGACCAGATCGGTCGCTTCGAGCAGCGGCCACGCCCGGTTGAAGGCCGTGAGCAGCACCCTGTTCTGCAGCAGCGACTTGCGCAGCAGGGCGGTCGGGGCGTCGCCCTCGTGCTTGTCCATCAGGATCGTGAGCAGCTCCTCCCAGACCTGCTCGCGGGCCTCGTTGTGCGGAGTTCCGGGTTCCGCCGCATCGAACGCCACGGCCCAGTCATCGGCGCTCAGCGGGATGTCGGACCAGTGGGTGGTGACCGTCATCCCCTTGGCGGGCGGGTCCTCGTAGAACCTGACGGCCTTCTCGATCGCCTTCACCAGGTCCGCGGACGACTTGAGGGCGGCCACGTCAGGGTCGCTCTCGACCGCCGCCGCCGCTCCCTCGGCGACGAGGTCCCGCAGGATGCAGGTCTGCACGCCCTCCTCGCCGAGGCTGGGGAGGACGTCGGAGACGTATTCCAGGTAGGGCCGGTGCGGGCCGACGAAGAGCACCCCGCCCCGGCGGTGACCGAGCCGGGGGTCGGAGTAGAGGAGGTAGGCGGAGCGGTGCAGGGCGACCACGGTCTTGCCCGTACCCGGACCGCCGTCGACGACGAGCGTGCCGCGGGATCCCGCGCGGATGATGGCGTCCTGGTCGGCCTGGATGGTGCCGAGCACGTCCCGCATCCGCGACGACCGGTTGCTCCCGAGGCTCGCGATGAACGCGGACTGGTCGTCGAGCGCGGCGTGCCCCGCGAACCCGTCCGAGGTGAACACCTCGTCCCAGTAGTCGCTGATCCGGCCGTCGGTCCAGCGATACCTGCGGCGGCTCGCCAGTCCCATCGGATTGGCGTGGGTGGCGCCGAAGAACGGCTCGGCGGCGGGGGAGCGCCAGTCGAGCAGCAGCCGCCGGCCCGTGCTGTCCGTGAGGCCGAGGCGTCCGACGTACACGGGCTCGGAGCCGTCCGCGACGACCATGTGCCCGAGACACAGGTCCAGGCCGAAGCGGCGCAGGGTGCGCAGGCGGGCGGTCAGCCGGTGGACCTCGGTGTCCCGGTCCATCGCCTCCCGGCCCAGGCCGCCGGGCGCCTTGCGCGCGGCGTCGAGGCGCTCGGTCAGCTCGGCGATCGACTCCTTGAGGCACTCCGCGATGGCCGCGAAGTGCTGCTCGTCACCGGAGATCAGGGCCGGGTCGGCTTTGGCGGAGAGGCGGTCGGGAAGGTCGAACGCACTGGTGGTGAGGGGGTTCACGTCGTTGGCTCCGAGGCTCCGAAGATGAGATGTGGCTGGGCGTCGGCTCGACGGTCCCATGGGGTTGGCGCCGATGTGGTTCACGCGGACACGGGCGGTTTCTCCCGGCCGACCGCCTCGAACAGCAGCTTCGCTGCCACCGTGGTCCCGTCGGTGCGGATCGTGGTGGCCACGTCGGTCGCCCGCGTACGGGTCCCAGGATCCAGGGCCGTCCTGAGGGCGGCCGACAGCGACTCGTACGTCGGTGTCGGACCCTCGTGCGCCGCGCCGATCCCCAGGTCGGCGACCCGGCGGCCCCAGTACGGCTGGTCCACGATCTGGGGAACGACCACCTGCGGCGCACCGGCCCGCGCCGCGGTCGTCGTCGTACCCGCACCGCCGTGATGCACGGCCGCGGCCACCCGACCGAACAGCGCCTGCTGGTTGACCTCGCCGACGGCGAAGCAGTCGTCCCGGTCGTCGACGAGCCCCAGATCGGCCCAGCCCTGAGCGACGACGGCACGGCGGCCCTGCGCGCGCACCGCCTCGACGGCCACCCGGGCGACGTCCTTCGCCTCGCGCATGGGCATGCTGCCGAAGCCCACGTAGACCGGTGCTTCGCCGGCATCCAGGAACGCCGTCAACTCGGTCGGCAGCGGGCGTTCGTCCGGGAGGATCCACGCGCCGGTCTGGACGACATCGAGGTCCGCGCACTCCTGCCACGGGCTCAGCACCGGGTCCGACGCCAGCCACGGCCGGTCGGTGAAGACATGGCCGCGGACGTCGTCCACCGGAGCCTGCCCGATCGCCGTCCGGTGCGCGTTGATCCCTGGACCGTAGAGCGCGTCGAAGGCGCGGGCGTTCACCTCCCACAGGGCCCGGTTGTCGGTCACATCCGGTGGCAGCGGCCACATCGGCAGCGGGAGCGGCGCGTGGTGCGGCGACGGCAGCATGGTCGGGAGGTAGCTCACGTACGCGAAGTGGATGCCCAGCCGCTCGGCCACCGACCGCGCGCCGGCCACGGCCGGGACCAGGCCGGTCGCCACCACCGCGTCACACCCCTCGGCCGCCGCCGCGACCGCCTCGTACTGCGCGGCGACCAGGGCGGCCGCCCGCTGGGGCAGACCCTCCGGCGCCAGTGGCGCCGACCCGGTCACCAGCGCGCGCACCGGCTCGGCGGCCGGCACCAGCTCCACGCCGACACCGGCCAGCAGCTTCGCGAACTCCTCGTCCGCCGGCGCGCACACCCGCACCTCCGCGCCGAGCTCCCGCAACCGCACGGCGAACGCCGCCATCGGCTGGACATCACCGCGCGACCCATACGTCGACAACAGCACACGCACTTAGCGACTCCCGTTTTCCGCCCGTTGTGGCCTAGGCCGGAGATTGTGCGGCACGACAGGGGCCTTGCCGCAAGGCCCCCGGTGCGCTATAGGTTGTTAGTGGCAGGGAGCGCTGGGACCTCCCTGCCTTTGTCTTGCGCCGCCTCCGCGCGCCCTGCCCGCCTCCGGTTCCGCATGCTCCCGCCTCCGCTGCGACCGCCGTCGGCCCTGCGCGTACGGTGTCCAGAAGATCGTCCGTGACCTGCGGGCCCACCGGCTTCTGGAAGGAACCAAGGAGACCATGCGCGAATCCGTGCTGCTGACCACCGTCGGCCGGGCCGCCCACATCACACTCAACCGCCCGAAGGCCATCAACGCCCTCGATCACGCGATGGTCCGCCGCATCGACGAGGCACTGACGGCTTGGGAGTTCGACCCCGCGGTGGAGACCGTGGTCATCACGGGTGCGGGCGAGCGGGGACTGTGCGCGGGCGGTGACATCCGGGTCGTCCACGACGACGCCCGTGACGGCGACGGTACCGCGTCGGCCGCCTTCTGGCGGGACGAGTACCACCTGAACGCCCGTATCGCGCGCTACCCCAAGCCGTACGTCGCCGTCATGGACGGGATCGTGATGGGCGGCGGGGTCGGCATCTCGGCGCACGGGAGTGTCCGCGTGGTCACTGAACGCTCGCGGGTGGCCATGCCGGAGACGGGCATCGGGTTCGTGCCGGATGTGGGCGGCACGTACCTCCTCGCCCGTGTCCCGGGAGAACTGGGCACCCACCTTGCCTTGACGGGCGCGCAGATCGGGGCCGGGGACGCCCTGCTGTGCGGCCTCGCCGATCACTACGTCCCCTCTGATTCGCTCGCGCGCTTCGTCGAGGATCTGGCCGAGCTGCCTGTCCGGGAAGCGTTGGATCGTCACGTACTGCCTTCGCCGGAGGGGGAGTTGGCGGGTCGGCGGGAGTGGATCGACTCCTGCTACGCCGCCGAGACGGTGGAGGAGATCGTGGACCGGCTGCTTGCGCAGGGTGACCCGGCCGCGAAGGAGGCGGCGGAGACGCTGCTCACCAAGTCGCCCACCGCGCTCAAGGTCACCCTCGCCGCCATGCGCCGAGCACGGCAACTCGGCACGCTGGAGCGGGTGTTGGACCAGGAGTACCGCGTCTCCTGTGCCGCCCTCACCGCACCCGATCTGGTGGAGGGCATCCGCGCCCAGGTCATCGACAAGGACCGCAACCCGCGTTGGTCACCGGCCACCCTCGCCGAGGTGAGCGACGCCGACGTGGAGCGCTTCTTCGAGCCACTCGGCGAGCGGGAACTCGGGCTCGCCGCGCCGCGTACGTGACCCGACCTGGGGGGCATGGATGTGGCGGACCGACTGGGACATCGGGATCGGGAGGCGACCGGCTCCTCGACGCCTGGGCCGTCCGCGTCCGGAGGGTCGTCCGTGTCCGGCGATTCGGTGGCGTCCTCATCGGGACGCGGGGCGGGTGCCGGGCCAACGGAGGTGTCGTCGAGTCCTTCCTCGACCGCGCCGGCGACTCCGCAACCCGAGGCGTACTCCCAACAGAGGCTGGACGAGCAGAACTCGCTGAGTCTCAAGGAGCCGGTCGAGCAGGAGAACCGCAAGGGGGACATCCGCTTCGTCTGCAAGGCGATCGGCTGCGCGCTGGAGAGCGACACCAGCGTGATCGTCCAGTTGCTCGGCAAGCCGGGAGGCAGCCTCGATTCCTGCCGTCTCCTCCTTTCCGGAGCCAAGGTCCACAGCTTCTCGCTGAGCGCGGCGGCTGCCGGCAGCGAGTTCTGTGTCAAGGACTCCTCCGGAGACATCGCGCTGCTCACGGTCCAAATCAAGTCGACCGCGCTGTGGGACACACCCGGGGTCAGCTTCTTGATGGCGGACATGACGGTGTGGCGGAAGGTCTAGGACGGCCGGGCCGCGGCCACCACTCCACAGCATCTACCAGCGAACAACCGCGACAGGGCACATCGCGTCGCGCAACAGCGCCCGGGTGACGTCCCCCCACTCGGCCCCGACCCTCGCTCCCACCACGACCAGCGCCGCGTTCGCGGAGTGGTGGAGCAGGGCCTCGGCCGGCGGGAACAGGACGACGTCCTCAAGTACCGGTACTTCTGGGTACTTGCTCCGCCAGGGGCGTAACGCGTCGGCCAGGAGCTGGACTTCGTGGTCCTCCCACGTGGCCCGGTCCTGCTCCGGGACGGCGAACGGGAACTCGGCCGCCCGAGGCGGAAGTTCCCAGGCGTGGACGACATGCAGGCGCGTCCCGCGAAGCCGCGCGCTGTCGAAGGCGAAGTCGATCGCCGCGCTCGCCGGGTCATGGGCGTCGACCCCGAGGACGACGCCGCTGGGACGGCTGAAGCTCTGCCCGTCCTCCGCCGGCACGAGCACCACCGGAGTGATCGAGGTGCGGACGCTCGCCGGAAGGGGTGGTTGTGAGGCTGCCCGGTGCATGCCGAGCACGACCAACTTGGCCTCGGCCGGGTCCGGTTGGGGATCGTGCAGGACACACAGGGGCAGTCCGCGCAACAGTGCCTCACGACTGGCCCATTCGACCGCGTCCCGGCTGCCCGTCGATCGGTCGGTACGCGCGACGATCACTTGCTCCATGGCCGTTCGCCTCTCTGGCACAGAGGGGAGATTGCCCCTGTGTCCCAGCCTGCCGCGCGGTCGCGGCCATGGACAGAGGGCGAACAGCGGGTCATGAGTTCGGCCCTGCCCGCGCTGCCGCCGAGGACGCGTTTCGCCAGGGCATCTCCCTGAGACTCCTCACTTCGAGACGGCCGCCCCCCGATACGGTCGCGCCCCGGGCCCCGGCCGTGCGGTCACGTCCCTCGGCGTGAGCGCGACGTGCTCGTCGGCGCACTCGACGACGACCCGTACCGGCGCCCCGCAGTCGGTGTGCCGCATGTCCAGGACGGGACCCTCGGGGTCCGGGTCGTAGGTGTCGCCCCACTGGCGCAGGGCGACCAGGACGGGCCAGAGGTCCCAGCCCTTGCGGGTCAGCCGGTACTCGTTGCGGGCGCGGTGGCCCGGCTCCTGGTAGGGGACGGTCCTGAGGATCCCGGCCGCGGTGAGCTTGCGCAGCCGGTCGCTGAGGACCGCTTCCGACAGCCCCATGTGCCGGCGGAACTCCTCGAACCGGTGCACGCCGATCGCCGCGTCCCGAAGGACGAGCAGCGTCCATTTCTCGCCGACCAGATCGAGCGTGCGCTGGACGGGACAGTTCTCGGTGCTGACGTCGAGCCACTCCATTCCGTCATCGTAGAGGCCTGGCTTCGTCATTGACAGTCAGGCGACGATCCAGCTAGCTTCGAACGACGAAGTCAGCTGGGAGGCGGCACGGCATGGGACGTACACGTACGTACGAGTGGGAGGACCCCGCGGTCACGGCGGCGGCGGTCGGGCACGACTCCGGCCTGGACTTTCTGCGTGCGGTGCAGGGCGGCCGGCTGCCGTCGCCGCCCGTCTCGGCCACGCTGGACTTCACGCTCGACGAGGTGGCCGAGGGGCGGGCCGTTTTCTCCCTGCTGCCGGGGGAGGAGCACTACAACCCCATCGGCAGCGTGCACGGCGGTGTCTACGCCACCCTCCTCGACTCCGCCGCGGGCTGCGCCGTCCAGTCCACGCTCCCCGCTGGCATGGGGTACACCTCGCTGGACCTGACCGTGAAGTTCCTGCGGCGGATCACCGTGGACACGGGCCGGGTGCGCGCCGTCGGCACGGTCGTCAACCGTGGCCGCCAGACCGCACTGGCCGAGGCGACGCTGCTCGACGCCAAGGACCGCCTGCTGGCTCATTAGAGGACCATCCTTTCTGCAGCCCTCACGAGTAGGGTTGTGACCTCTCGGTCCCGGTGGGTGCATGGCCAGTAGTGCGAGCCGTTCGT
>NZ_JARXVH010000019.1 GCF_029892565.1 Streptomyces pseudovenezuelae
GACCTAGACACCTCTCTCAACGGCACGGGAGCCCTGTCCGTTGCCTACGGTCCCGCTGTCACCCGTCCGGGGGCCACTCTGAAAACCCTCAATGATCTGCAAGCCCTTAGGGATGTTGCGTGATTGGGGCCTCGGTGCTGTTCGCCCACGTGGTGTCGAATTGTTGGAGGGCGATGGTGTAAAGGAGGCCGGGTGAGCGTGCGTACAGGCAGGGCGAATTCCTGCCGTGGGCATTGTCGCTGTAGAAGGTGAGGTAGGCGGCCTTGTCGGTGGCGATGACGCGGCAGGCGTGGGGGAGGTTGTAGCGACGCAGCCGCATGCCGGTATGTGCGTGCGCGGCTTGGGTGAGGTAGTCGATGTTTGCTCGGACCTGGCTTCTGAGCAGGTCAGGGGTGAAGCCCGGGTCGAAGCGGGCGATGTTGTGGGAGCGGCGGTCGAGCCAGGAATCGAGTGGAGTGTCGGGGTCGGGGAGCAGGATCTGGACGGAGGCGGGGGAGATGGTGTCGGACCACAGGGGGGTGAAGGCTTCGCGAGTGAGTATGTTGCCGCGTCCTGCCAGGACTTTTACCCACTGGGCACGGGCGAGGTCCTGGCCCATGGCCTGCTCTGCGGCAGCTTGGCGGCGGTAGACGCGATGGAGTCCTGTGCCGGTAAACCAGGAACAGGCGGCGGTGAGCCGCCATAGGGGGCGTGCTGCGCGCAGGAGGCTGAGGGCGAGCAGGAGGGCGCTGGTGGCGAGGGAGCTGAGGATGCCGAGCAGGAAGGCGTTCATATGGAGGCTCCGGTCGGGGGAGTTCTCTTGTGATTGTGCCGGTGCTCGGGGCGGGGTCAGCAGAGGTAGGGGATCAGGCGGCTGACGACGTGGGCGGCGTTCCGGCTCGCGAGTTCGTGGTGGCTGTGGCCTTTGTGTTCGTCTGCGTTGTCGGATATGCCGCGGATGACGATCCAGCCGGGGTTGGTAGCGCCGTGGACCGAGTTTTCCTGCCAGTACTGGCTGAGACCGCCAGCTTCCATGTCTACGGCGAGAACCTTTTCGTGATAGGCGCTGAGGTAGGTGCGGATGTCGCTGGCCCGGTCGGCGATGACGGCCTCGCCGGACCCGATGACGCCGGGGTAGATCTCGTACTGCTCGTCTGCATGTGCGGTCATCTGGCCGTCGATATGTGCCGGTGTCCCGTGGTCGGTGAAGTAGGCGTTCACAGCGTGGACGATGTGTGCGGGCGCCTGACGGTGCTCTCCGCGGCGGCGGATGTCCCCATGAGGGTTTACCTTGCGATTTTCGTAGTAGACGACGTCGGTGGAGACGATGACGTTGCCGATGCGGGCGTGCTCGTCATGGATACCTCCGGCGATGCCGACGAGGGCCCACAGACGTGGGTTGTAGTGGCGGCGGAGGTTCTCCAGGGCGGCCATAGTGGACCGCTGGCCCTGGCTTTGCGTTTGTGTGGCCACGATACGCAACGTGGCGTCGGAGACGGTGTGTTCGGCCTGGTAGAAGTAGAGGCCGTCGGGTGTTTTGTGGCGGTGGAGTTTTAACGCGTCGATGACGGAGCGGAGTTCCTCGCTGAGGATGGTGACGATCCCGAGGTCCCAGGGACTGTCTGCCTCGGTGGCGGGCTCGGCCGAGGACTGGGGGGTGGTCGTGGAGGCTTGAGCCTTCTCTCCGATGGCGATGGTGCTGAAGGTGTTGTTGTTGCCGCGGTTGATGATGCCTTTGTTGTTGGTCATGTTGCTGCTCCGTTCTCGGCCGACGCGGGCTGGTTCGCGGGGACGCTGACCTGAGATGCGTCCCCTACGGCATTGTTGGTGAAGCTGTTGTTGTCGCCGAAGTTGAAAATCCCGCTGTTGATGATCTTGAGCGCACGGTCGTTGAACCCGGACGTGTCGACCTCCCGGCTCTGGAGGAAGTCGCTGGCGGCGCTGAGAAGTCGCTGCTCTATGGTTTTGAGGCGTCCGAGGATGTCACTCTTCTCCAGTTGGACCTTGGTCCAGGTCTGAGATGATTCTTCCCGTATGCTCACGCGGCTGCCGATCAGAATGTTGCGGATCGGCATTGTGGTGAGATCGCGAGGCAGGACGGCGGCCTTGGCCAGCGTGTAGAAGTACCGCAAGATCCGCCATGAGTGCTGGATATCGTTGGGCAGCGCGCTCAGTTCGTTGAAGGCTGCCCAGATGACGGCCGCAGCGCCGTGATGGCCGAACTCTTCAGCTCGCTGGAATGAGCGCGGCGTGTGGGCGAGTACGCAAGCTGCCGTCGACAGGCTCAGAGTGCGTCCCTGCAGGCTGACGTGCAGCAGGACGGTCGCGACGAATTCGGACCCGTCGGCAGGTGTGATGATCTCGAGGAAGTAGTGCTGCTTCGATTCCGGCGTGTTGATGATGGAGCGCAGTTCACTGCGGGTGAAGTGATACGGAAGCAGTGACCGGTCGACGGCCACATCGGTCTCGGCGACGTAAACACGGTCCCGGACCTCGGCGGGCAATCGGACATCGTGGCTGTCGGCGTTCAGAGGCAGCACTGCTGCGCGTAAGTACTCCACGAGTTCATGCGCCTCGAAGGGCGGCACCGCGAACTCACGCTCATGCAGCGGTTCATCGTCAGATTCGGCCCGCAGCAACTGCATGCTCATCGGCGGATTCCACTGGTAGACGAGTTCGCCGGCACCGATGAACGGCGATGCGTCACCGAAGAGCGTGAACATGGCGGAGTCGTCGTCCTCCTCGTCGGTGTGCCGGGAACGGCGGTACACAGCACACATGTGGTGCTGCTGCCGATCGGCTGCCCGCTGGCGGCCGGACAGACGCGAGGGACGCAGAACACGTGCACGCAGTATGCGGTTGAGGATCAGCTGGCGTATGGCTCCGACAGTCAGGTAGACGAGCGTAAGCGCCGCGGCCAGCAGAAGCGCCGTCAGGGCCTGCCCGGGATAGAGGAGACCGATGGCCAGGATGGCCAGGGCCAGCCACAGCGCGGCCACGGTAACGCGTTTGACTACGCGTGCTTTGGGCGTGACGACGCGCGGGAGGAGGAACCTGAGGAGAAAACGATGTGCTTCTAAGGGATCCGGGACGCGACGTCGGGACCTGCCGGCAGCCATCGGCTGACTGTCGACGCTTCGCAGCAGTACGGCCAGACGCAGCAGCAAGAGGAGACTGAAACCACTGGCGATGAGGACGGCCGCGGGAACGCTGCCCGTGAGCAGGGGGCCGGTAAACGCGGCGAGGACCGTGGTGCGGGGGAGGGCCCTGAGCGCAGCGGCACGCCATGCGTGCTGCATGACCGGGACGACGTCGAAGCCGTAGGACGGGGCGACCCTGCGGTGCGGCGCAGTGCAGACTTCGTCGATCACAAGGTCACGGAAACGCTCGTCCACGTACACACCGGCACACAGATGACGGGTGGCGGCCGTGGGCCCGAGCGTTGTCTCCTGTGCTGGTGGCGCGTCGGACGTGGTCATGTCCTACCCCCGGCTCCTACAGTTATGGTTGCCATGACCATAAGTGTCGGAGTAGTTTAAGTCAATGAGACCTTTAGGGGTGCGGTGGACGACTGGCTGAAAGACTCAGACGAGGTCGGACCCTCCTGGCTGACCGTGGACCTTGCGATCTTCACCCTCAGAGACGACCAGCTGATGGTGCTCCTGGTCGAGCGCGGCCTGGACCCCTTCCGAGGCATGCCCGCGATGCCCGGAGGATACGTACAGAAGAAGGAGAACCTGCGCGACGGCGCCCTGCGCGAGCTGGCGGAAGAAGCCGGCATCGACGGAAGCCAGCTGCACCTGGAGCAGCTCGGCACCTACGCAGACCCAGGACGCGACCCACGGGGCAGAGTGGTCACGGTCGCCTACCTCGCACTCGGTCCCGACCTACCGATCCCCACCGGTGGAACGGACGCCGCACGCGCCTTCTGGGCACCCGCGGCACGCTTGGGGGACGGCACGCTCACCCTGGCGTTCGACCATCAGACCATCCTGACAGAGGCCCTGGAAGAGGTCCGTCGGAAGATCGAGTACACCGCTGCGGCCACCGCCTTCTGCGGGGACACCTTCACGCTCACAGACCTGCGAACGGTGTACCAAGTGATCTGGGGCCAGGAACTAGATCCCAGCAACTTCCGCCGCAAGATCCTCAACACCACCGGATTCGTGCAGCCGACGGGAGATCAGCGGCTGCCTCCTACCGGCCGTCCAGCCGCTCTCTACCGCCGAGGACAGGCATGGCTGCTCAATCCGCCCGTGCTGCGCGCCACAACATCCGGTCAACGAGGTTGAGACGGCTCCAGGCACCCCACGTGCCACTCCTGCTCCGGGGGCACCAGCAGCACACCGTCTCCCTGACCGACGGCGGCGTCTACGACGCCTCGGCCTATCCGTCCTCCAGCCTGGCCGCTTGCCGGAGTACACCCAGCACGTCTACGACGTACCGTTCATCATCTCTCGCGACGCACGCCTCGGAGAACTAGCCCTAAAGACGTCTTTTCTCGTGGAGAGGGTCGCGGCCTAGACTGGTGGAGCGGGGTCTCCCAGCAGGTCAGCGACGCACATCAAACACGCCTTGATCATGTTCTTGGAGTTCTCCGCATACGGGGCGTCCTTGAGCGTCGGCATGCGGGAGGGTCCGAAGATCCCGGCCTGGACGGCGTCGGCGTCACTGCCGAGCACACAGTCGCCGCGCGAGCCGTCGAGAACCGCGAGCCCGGCCGCCGGATAGACGGCCTTGCCGAGCGGCGTGGAGCACTGGGCCGCCAGTTCGTTCGTGATCCGGGGCAGCACCTGCGACTGGCTGAAGAGCGAGTGCCCCGAGGAGTCCGCGGCGATGGTGTTGACCCACGGCAGCCCCTGGTGCCGGGCCAGGGACTTCAGGACGCCCGCCGTGTCGCGTGCCTTGCTGAAGCCCAGCGAGGTGTCGGCGAACCGCAGGTTCGCGGCGTTCGGGTCGTTCATCGCGAACGCCGACGTGGTGGTCCACGGCAGGGAGAGTTCGCCGTCGGGGGAGTCGACGACCGGGCCATAGCGGGTCCACCACTGGGTCCGGGTGACCGGCGTACCGCCCTTGACCGCGACGGTCACGGTCCGCTTCGTCATCCGCTCCGGCTTGCCGTCCACCAAGTACACGGTGGGGTCGGCCGGGTCGAGTGTCAGCTGCGTCAGGTTGTACGGGACGCCGGTGGAGACCGTGTGGCTCCAGGCGATCCGGGAGTTGTAGCCGATGGAGACGGTCGGCGAGCCGAGCAGGGATCCACCGGCGACGTCGAGCTCGCCCGGGATGGTCTGCTGCACCTGCCAGAAGCGGCGTCCGCCCTGCCAGGGGTAGTGCGGGTTGCCCAGCAGCAGGCCGCGGCCGTTCGCCGTGGTGTCCCCGTTGAAGGCGACCGCGTTCGATCCCATGTCCGCGTCGGCGGTCCTCGCGCGCACGGCCTTGATGAGGGCCTGGGCGTCCGGAGCGGTCGCGCTGTCCTGGGAGGAGGAGGTGGGCGGCTGGGCCCCGGTGATGGCGTCCACGGCGCTGCCCTGGCCGCCGAGCACGGAGAGCGCGTAGAAGCGGGTGGCGACGTCCAACGTGGTGATCGGCCGCAGCCAGGCGGCGCCCTTGCAGGTCGGGTCGGTGGTCCGGTTCTGCTTCAGCCAGGCGTTGTATCCGGCGGCGAAGCCCCGCATCAGGTCCTTGACCTGGCGGCTCGGGCCCTGCGGCGCCGGCCGCGCGAGCAGCTTCTGCACCGTGCCGGTCTGTTGGACGCCCCGGAAGTACAGGTCGCTGGAGAGGTTGTCCTCGGCCGTGGACAGCGAACCCTCGGTCGTCGCGTCCGCGCCGAAGAAACGGGAGCGGTCGCCGCGCAGGGTCACGAAGCCGTCGGCGAGGGTGCAGACCTGGTCGGTGGCCTGCGCCCAACCGGTGCCGAAGCCGAGGTCCGCGTAGTTCTTGGCGAGGATGTGCGGAATGCCGTACTCGGTGTAGCGGATGACGGCGGACAGCCCGCCGTGCGAGGGGTGTTCCTGGTGGCTGTGCCGCTCGGCCGCGGCGGCCGGCAGCGCGGTCGAGGCGGTGAGCAGAGCGACGGCCGCGATGGCGAGTCGTCTCAGGCGGGTGCGCAAGTCGTGCCTCCCAACGTCTTTGGGGGAAGGAGTGGTTGAGCGTTACGACGGGTGTATGTCCGCGGCCCCTCGGTGCTTGACCTGCCCCGGCGACGGGCCGAGGATCATGAGTCATGACGCAGGGACAGGGCAGCACGGTTGACGAGGTGCTGCGACGCAGCGCCCGGCGCACCCCGGCACGGGTCGCGATCGAGTACGGCGACCGCACATGGACGTACGAGGAACTCGACGACGCCGTCTCCCGCGCGGCTAGCGTCCTGCTCGGTCAGGGGCTTGCGCCCGGCGACCGGGTCGGCGCCTACGGCCACAACTCGGACGCCTATCTGATCGCCTTCCTGGCCTGCGCCCGCGCGGGCCTTGTGCACGTGCCGGTCAACCAGAACCTGACCGGCGACGACCTCGCCTACCTCGTCGGCCAGTCCGGCAGCGCCCTCGTCCTCGCCGACCCCGATCTGGCCGGCCGGCTCGCCGACGGCGTCCGCACGCTGCCCCTGCGTGACGCCGAGGACTCACTGCTGGCGCAACTGCCCACGGCCTCCGTGTACGACGGCCCCGAGCCGCGCACCGAGGACCTGGTGCAGCTGCTCTACACCTCGGGGACCACGGCCCTGCCCAAGGGCGCGATGATGAGCCACCGCTCGCTGGTCCACGAGTACTTGAGCGCGATCGCCGCCCTCGACCTCAGCGCAGGAGACCGCCCCGCGCACTCCCTGCCCCTCTACCACTCGGCGCAGATGCACGTCTTCCTGCTGCCCTACCTGGCCGTCGGCGCCACCAACGTCATCCTCGACGCGCCGGACGGAGACCGGCTCTTCGAGCTGATCGAAGCCGGCCGCGTGGACAGCCTGTTCGCCCCGCCGACCGTATGGATCGGCCTGGCCAACCGCCCGGACTTCGCGACCCGTGACCTGTCCGGACTGCGCAAGGCCTACTACGGCGCGTCGATCATGCCGGTGCCGGTCCTGGAGCGGCTGCGCGAACGGCTCCCGAAGCTCGGCTTCTACAACTGCTTCGGGCAGAGCGAGATCGGCCCGCTGTCCATGGTCCTGGCGCCCAGCGAGCACAAGGGCCGTATGGACTCCTGCGGTCGGCCCGTTCTGTTCGTCGACGCGCGCGTGGTCGACGAGGACGGCAAGGACGTCCCCGACGGCACCTCCGGTGAAATCGTCTACCGCTCCCCGCAGTTGTGCGACGGCTACTGGGACAAGCCCGAGGAGACGGCCGCCGCCTTCCGGGACGGGTGGTTCCGCTCCGGCGACCTCGCGGTGCGCGACGCGCACGGCTACTACACGATCGTCGACCGCGTGAAGGACGTCATCAACTCCGGTGGTGTGCTGGTCGCCTCCCGCCAGGTCGAGGACGCTCTGTACACGCACGACTCCGTCGCCGAGGTCGCCGTCGTCGGCCTGCCCGACGAACGGTGGATCGAGGCCGTCACGGCCGTCGTCGTCCCGCGCGGCGAGGTCTCCGAGGCCGAACTGATCGAGCACGCGCGCGAGCAGCTTCCGCACTTCAAGGCACCGAAGCGGGTGGTCTTCGTGACCGAACTCCCGCGCAACGCCAGCGGGAAGATCCTCAAGCGGGAGCTGCGGGACCGGTTCACCGATCAGCCCTGATGCCACAAAGTGCCGTATGTCATACCTGGCACCGCCTCCCTTGCCACAGCGTTCGTTCACCGCATACGGGCACACTTAGGTATGCGCTGCTGTCTCCCCGTCCCCCTCGCCGCTCTCCCCGGTCCCTGCGAAGTGTTCCGCTCCGGCGCCCTGATCGCCCCCGCCCTGCTCAAGGCGATCGCGGCAGCCGTGCACATTCCCCGCCCCCGCCGCTCGCACCACGTCGCCGCCATCCACCTCGAACTCGTCACCCTGGCCGAGGACCACGCCGTCATCACCTGGCACACCGGTGTCCCCGACGGCCGCGGCCGGCTGCTCCCCGTCGTCACCGAGGGCGAGGTCGTCTACGGCACCCACCCCGGCCGCCTGACCCGCGTCGCCGGCTCGGACCGGCCCACGGCCCACCACCACGTCGAGCTGACCGGCCTGGAGCCGGGGCAGACGTACTACTACCAGGCCCGCTCCCGTGGCGTGACCGCCACACCCACCCCACTGCACCTGGTGCGCGGCAACGCGGTGGGCACCTCGCTGCACGGACTCGGCTCGCACGGCGGTCCGTACTCCTTCACCACCCCGCTACCCCCGTCCGGCCGGCACCTGATGTCGATCGCCCTCTGCAACGACCTGCACGTCGGCGAGACCACGGCCGGCCTGGTGGCGGGGATGCCCCTGATCCGCGGGATCACGCAGCCGCTGGGCCGCACGCCCTACCCGGAGGTCATGAGCCTGGCCCTGGTCGACGAGGCCCGCAGACGCGGCGCCGATCTGCTGCTGGCCGCCGGTGACATCTCGGCCGGCGGCGCGCCGCACGACCTCGCGGCGGCCGGCCGGATCCTGGACCGCTTCGGCGAGCACGGCCGGGACTACTTCGTCGTACGGGGAAACCACGACCGCCATGGGCGCCTGGAAGCCACCTTCCGACGCGGGGCCGGCATGGAGGAGGGGCCCGGGTACTTCTCCCACGAGGTCGGCGGCCTGCGGATCGTCGGCCTCGACACATACGAGAAGCAGGGCAACGGCGGTGACTCGGGAGGGCTCGGTGCCGAGCAACTGGCCTGGCTGCGGCGCAGGTTGCGGGAGAACGGAGACCAGCCCACCGTGGTCTTCGGCCACCACCCGCTGACCGTACGGGACTCCGTCTTCCCGGTGACCGGCGGTCAGCGCATGAACCGCCGCCAGGCCCGCGCGATCGTCGACGCCTATGCCTCCGCCCCCGGAGTCTTCCTCCACCACGCCGGGCACACCCACCGCAACAAACGCACCGTCCTCACGTCCGCCCCGCACGTGACCCAGCAGGAGGTCAGCGCCGTCAAGGAGTACCCCGGCGGGTTCTGCCTGCTGCGGATCCACACCGGCGGCTACGCCCTGAACTTCTACAAGGCCCGTGCCGCCGAGGCCCTGGAATGGGGCGAGTTGAGCCGTCGGCTGGCCGGCGGACTGTGGCCGCACCACGCGCTGGGCCGCGCGGTCGCCGACCGCAACAGCGTGACCGCCCACGACCTGTCCGGCATCCGCCCCCTCGTCCCCTGCTAACTCGACGACTGTTGACGCAGATCCACGATCCGGCGGATCTTGCCCACCGACCGCTCCAGCGACTCCGGCTCGACGATCTCCACCGCGACCGACACCCCGATCCCGTCCTTCACGGCCGCCGTGATGGCCCGCACGGCCGCGTCCCGGATCTCGGGGCCCGCGCCCGGACGGGCCTCGGCCCGCACGGTGAGGGCGTCGAGCCTGCCCTCGCGGGTGAGCCGGAGCTGGAAGTGCGGTGCCACGCCCGGTGTGCGGAGCACGATCTCCTCGATCTGCGTGGGGAAGAGATTCACCCCGCGCAGGATCACCATGTCGTCGCTGCGCCCCGTGACCTTCTCCATCCGGCGGAACACCCGGGCCGTGCCCGGCAGCAGCCGCGTCAGATCCCGGGTCCGGTAACGGATCACCGGCATCGCCTCCTTGGTGAGCGAGGTGAAGACCAACTCGCCCTCCTCACCGTCCGGGAGCACCTCGCCGGTGATGGGATCGACGATCTCCGGGTAGAAATGGTCCTCCCAGATGTGCAGCCCGTCCTTGGTCTCCACACACTCCTGGGCCACCCCCGGGCCGATCACCTCGGACAACCCGTAGATGTCGACCGCGTCGATCGCGAACCGCTCCTCGATCTCCAAGCGCATCTGCTCGGTCCACGGCTCCGCGCCGAAGATCCCGACCCGCAGGGAGGTGCCCCGCGGATCGACGCCCTGCCGCTCGAACTCGTCCAGGAGTGTCAGCATGTAGGACGGTGTCACCATGATGATCTGCGGCTGGAGGTCCTGGATCAGCTGCACTTGACGGGCCGTCATACCGCCGGACGCGGGGATGACCGTACAGCCGAGCCGCTCCGCGCCGTAGTGCGCGCCGAGGCCGCCGGTGAACAGACCGTATCCGTACGCCACATGGACCTTGTCACCCGGCCGGCCACCCGCCGCGCGGATCGAGCGGGCCACCACATCGGCCCACAGGGAGAGGTCGTTCTCGGTGTAACCGACCACCGTGGGACGGCCGGTGGTGCCGCTGGACGCGTGGATGCGGCGGATGCGGTCCTCGGGCACGGCGAACATACCGAAGGGGTAGTTGGCGCGCAGGTCGGCCTTGGCGGTGAACGGGAAGCGGGACAGGTCGGCGAGCGCCCGGCAGTCGTCGGGACGCACGCCTGCCCGGTCGAAGGACGTCCGATAGAAGGGCACGTTCTCGTAGGCGTGCCGCAGGCTCGCCCGCAGTCGCTCCAGTTGCAGCGTGTGCAGCGCCTCCGGGTCGAGCCGTTCCCCCGAGTCCAGCAGCTCCGTCGCATCCGCCATCGGGCTTCTCCCTCGTCCGCCACACCGGTCAATCGCATCATTACGGACAACCGATCATTCGGTCGCTCTGTCGGGGATCAGTAACCCAGCCCGGTCCGGTGCGGGCAAGGGGTCCGACGGCAGAAATCCGTTGCGGTACCCGGCCGGAGAAATCCATTGCGATACGACGGCACCGGCCAGCACGATCGGCGGCATGCCGACCTTCACCGCGCCCGACGGAACCCAGCTCGCCTTCCACCTGCGCGGCGAGGGCGAGCCACTGGTCGTCCTGCCCGGCGGCCCGATGCGGGCCTCCGCCTACCTGGGCGACCTCGGCGGACTCGACGCACACCGCCGGCTGGTGCTGCTGGACCTGCGCGGCACCGGCGACTCCGCGGTGCCGGCCGACCCGACGACGTACCGCTGCGACCGGCTCGTGGCCGACGTGGAGGCGCTCCGCCGCCACCTGGGCCTGGAGCGGATGGACCTGCTCGCGCACTCGGCGGGCGGCAGCCTGGCGATGCGCTACGCCGAGCGGTACCCGGAGCGGATCGCGCGGCTGGTGCTGGTCACCGCCACGCCCTGGGCGCTGGGGATGCCGGCCACCGCCGAGGACCGGCTGGCCGCCGCCCGGCTGCGCAGCGGCGAGCCGTGGTTCGCGGACGCGTTCCCGCCGTTCGAGGCCTGGCTGGAGGGGACGGGCGACTTCGATCCGGCATTCTCGGGCTTCTTCTACGGCCGTTGGGACGAGGCCGCCCAGCGCCACGAGGCGGGCGCCGACAGGGAGTTCAACGACGAGGCCGGCGAGGTCTACGGCTCCGAGGGCGCCTACGACCCGTCCGCGACCCGAGCCGCCCTCGCCCGGCTGGCCGCACCGGTCCTCGTCCTCGCCGGCGGGCTGGACGGAGGCCCCACGCCCGAACTGGCGCGCGGGGCCGCCGACGTCTTCCCGAACGCGGAACTCGCCGTCCAGCCGGGCGCCGGGCACTATCCGTGGCTGGACGACCCCGAGTGGTTCACGCGCCGCGTCTCCACGTTCCTGGCGGGGTGAGGGTCAGTTCGCGGGAGTGCTTCCGAACGCCGTCATGAAGCGGTCCCGGAACTTGTCCATGCCCAACACCGGTGCGTTGTCGGCGGGCTTGATGCCGTCCGTCCAGCCCCAGTTGGCGATCTTGTCCAGCACCTTCGGGTCGTGGGCGACGATGGTGATCGGCACGTCCTTGTCGGCGGTGCCACCGGTGACCGTCGGGACGGGCTGGTGGTCGCCGAGGAAGACGAGGACGGTGTTCTTGTTGCCGTAGCGCTGCATCCACTGGGTGAGGCTGTCCACGGAGTACTGGATGGCCTTGCGGTACTCGGTCCGCACGCGCTTCGCGCTCTTCCAGACCTCCGTCGGGTTGGTGCCCTCCTTCTTGATCTGGTTGAAGACCGAGCCGTCGCCGAGGTCGCTCCAAGGGATCGTGTGGGCGATGGGGGACCAGGGGTTGTGGCTGGAGGCCAGGATGATCTCCGCCATGATCGGGTCGCGGTTCTTCTTGCCGTACTCCAGCTTCTCGAAGGACTCCAGGCTGAACTGGTCCGGCACCGGCGTCCAGCTGAAGTACGGACCGTTGTAGCCGAGGTGCGTGGAGTCGTAGATGTTGTCGAGACCGAAGTACTTGCCCTCGGGCCAGGTCTTGCGCACGCCGGGGACGATGCCGACCGTGCGCCAGGCGCCGGTCTTCTGGAAGTAGCTGGTGAGGGTCGCGCGGTCGCCCGTGGTCAGGGTCCGGTACCGCTGCTGGTTCTTGATCCACAGGCCGGACAGGAACGTCGAGTGGGCGAGCCAGCTGCCGGCGCCCGTCACGGGCGACCTGAGCCAGGCGCTGCGCGAGGCGAAACCGGCCGACTTGAGCCTGGCGTCGCCCGCCTGGAGCGTCGCGTCCATCTCCGGCGCCATCGTCGGATCGTCGAGCGCCACCCGGCCGTAGCTCTCGATGAAGGTGAACAGCACGTCCTTGCCGCGCAGTCCGGTGAACAGCTGGTCGGGCGGGGTCTTGGCGAAGGCGTCGACGGGGATCTGCTTCTTGAAGACGTCGGCGTCACCGAGGCCGTCGCGGACGTACTGCACACGGTTGCCGAGGTACTGCGTGTAGCCCCTGGTGGCCATCACGACACCGCCGACCTGCACGCTCATGGTGAAGCAGATGATCCACGCGATGCCGAGGACCAGCGTGGTGCGGACGGCCGCGGGGCGGTGCCGGGCCAGCACGTCCGCCACCCGCACCATGGCGAGTGCGCTCAACGTGAGTACGGCGATGAACAGGACGATCACCCCGATCACCGCCAGCACCTCACCCGAGCGGCCGAGCGAGTCCTTGAGGAAGTCCGCCCCGTCGTTCAGCAGAACCCAGTCGAAGACGAGGTCGAAGGGCCGGGCCAGGGTCTGGTAGAAGCCCATGTCGAGGCACTTCAGGACCGTGGACAGCCCGAACAACGCGCCCACGACGACGGCCGTGATCCGCCGCGCCGTCGACGGCAGTACGAGCAGGACGGCCGCGACGATGATCGCCTCGACGGGCAGGCGGAAGAACGCCTCAAGGGGCATCCGGTCGAAGCGGTTGGGCATGACGAGCGCCTCGATCACCAGCGCACCGGCCAGCACGGTCGTGCCCACCCGCACGCCACGTGCGGTACGGGGGAAACGACGGCGCCAGCCGAACCAGCCGGGGCGGGTGGGGGAGGCGGTGTCCTTGAGGGCGGGTTCGTCGGTGGTTGTGGAGGTGGAACCCGCTGCCTCGTCGGCGGAATCGCCGGCTGCGACGGCGGCCGACTTCCCGTCCTCCGCGCCGTCGGCCGTCTCCTCCTCCGCCGCGGGGCGTACGTCAGGTTCGTCCGTCTGCGCCGCCGCGTCCGTCGTAGGCCCGGTCCCTTCGTCCGTCGCCCCGGTCGCCTCCTCGCCCGTAGGCCCAGCGTCCGCCGAGGTGTCCGGCTCGGGGCCGGTTGCCTCGGGTGTGGGCGATGCCTCCCCCGCGGGGTCGGTTGCCGACGCGTCCGCGTCCGGCAGTTGGCTGGGGGGCGTGAGGTGCGACACCCGGAGGTCCTTCCGTGCAAGGTGCGGTGATGGCACGGCGACCGGGCCCGCAGGCCAGGGCCGCCAACCTCGCGTACGGCCCTGGATAACCCCGCGTTCACACTCCCGGGTCAACCGCGCGCAAAAGAGTACGCCCGTCCGACCCGGCCCCGATGCCCCGCCCGACCGCGGCCCTACGGAACCGCCGCCACCGCCACTTCCTTGGCCCACCGATAGTCCGCCTTGCCGCTCGGCGAGCGCCGGATCGAGTCCGTGAGCACCAGCTGGCGCGGGATCTTGTAACCGGCGAGATGCGTGCGGCAGTACGACTGGATGTCCTCCAGGGACGGACGCGGCGCGCCTTCGCGCAACTGCACCACGGCCGCCACATGGTTGCCCCACTTGGCGTCCGGCACTCCGGCCACCAGGGCGTCGTACACGTCCGGATGGGACTTGAGTGCCTGCTCTACCTCCTCCGGGTACACCTTCTCGCCTCCGGTGTTGATGCACTGCGAGCCACGGCCGAGGACGGTGACCACGCCCTCCTCGTCGGCGGTGGCCATGTCGCCGAGCAGCACCCAGCGCTCGCCGTCCTTCTCGAAGAAGGTCTGGGCGGTCTTCGCGGGGTCGTTGTAGTAGCCGAGCGGCACATGGCCGCACTGCGCGACGCGGCCCACCTCGCCCGGTGCGGCCGGCTCGTAGGTGGCCGGATCCACCACCTGGGTACGGGAGTTCACCTTGATGCGGAAGCTCTGCCCGGCGCCCGAGTCCGCCGTCGCCGTGCCGTTGAAACCGGATTCGGAGGAGCCGTAGTTGTTCAACAGCATGGTGTTCGGGAGGAGTTCCTGGAACTGCCGGCGCACGGTCTCCGACATGATCGCGCCGGACGAGGAGACGCTGAACATGGACGAGCAGTCCGTGCCCTTGAGGGGGCCGGCCAGCGCGTCGATCAGTGGCCGCAGCATCGCGTCGCCCACCAGGGACATGCTGGTGACCTTCTCCTTCTCGATCGTCCGCAGTACCTCCTCGGGCACGAACTTGCGGTGGATCACGACCCGTTGCCCGAAGTTGAAGCCGATGAACGAGGTGAGGGTGGAGGTGCCGTGCATCAGCGGGGGAGCGGGGAAGAAGGTGATTCCCGAGCCGCCGGCCGCGACCCGCTCGGCCAGTTCCTCCGGCTTCTTGACCGGCTCGCCGGTCGGCGCGCCACCGCCGAGCCCCGAGAAGAACAGGTCCTCCTGGCGCCACATCACGCCCTTGGGCATCCCGGTGGTGCCGCCGGTGTAGATGATGAACTGGTCGTCGCCCGACCGCGCCGGGAAGCCCCGCTCGGGCGACCCGCCCGCCTCGGCCTCGGCGAAGGACGCCACCCCGGGCACCTCGTCGCCCTCGCTGCCCACCCGCACGAGATGCCGCAGCTTGGGGCACTGCGGCATGGCCGTCGCCACCCGGTCGGTGAACTCCGCGTCGAAGACCAGGGCCGCCAGGTCGGCGTCCCGGTAGAGGTACACCAACTCCTCCTCGACGTAGCGGTAGTTGACGTTGACCGGGACGATCCGTGCCTTGAGGCAGCCCAGCACGGTCTGCAGGTACTCGACGCCGTTGTAGAGGTGCAGCCCGAGGTGCTCTCCGGGGCGCAGCCCGCTGTCGATCAGATGGTGGCCGATCCGGTTCGCCGCCACGTCCAACTCGGCGTACGTCAACCGGCGTTCGGCGCCCGTGCCCGGGTGGTCGAGGTAGACGAGGGCCTCGCGGTCCGGCACCGCGTCGACGACCGACTCGAACAGGTCCGCAAGGTTGTACTCCACCGCTCCTCCTGACCACGGGCGTGCCCTGACAGCTGTCGGTTCGCCGGTCATCAGAGCAAAGGGCAGGGCAACTGTGAAGAGTTCGCGCGAAGAAATCTGACTGTCTGTCAGAAAACTCTTGAAGTGCCTCCCCGCCTACTGCAACCTGTTCTCGTTCCTGGAGAGGGGAGACGGCAATGGGTGGGACGGAACACCTCACCGTGCGGCGCGAAGGCGCCACACTGGTGCTCACGCTCAACAGGCCCGAAGCCAAGAACGCGCTCTCGTTGTCCATGCTCGTCGGCCTGTACGACGGCTGGATCGAGGCGGACGCGGACGACACGGTCCGCTCGATCGTGCTGACCGGCGCGGGCGGCGCGTTCTGCGCCGGCATGGACCTCAAGGCGCTGGCCGGCAAGGGCATGGCGGGCGAGCAGTACCGGGACCGCCTCAAGGCCGACCCGGACCTGCACTGGAAGGCGATGCTGCGCCACCACCGTCCGCGAAAACCGGTGATCGCCGCGGTCGAGGGTTATTGCGTGGCCGGTGGCACCGAGATCCTCCAGGGCACCGACATCCGGGTCGCGGGGGAGTCGGCGACCTTCGGGCTCTTCGAGGTCAAACGCGGGCTGTTCCCGATCGGCGGCTCAACGGTCCGTCTGCAACGGCAGATTCCGCGCACGCACGCTCTGGAGATGCTGCTCACCGGGCGCGCGTACTCGGCGCGGGAGGCTGCAGCCGTAGGGCTGGTCGGGCATGTCGTGGCCGACGGAACTGCCCTTGACCGGGCGCTGGAGATCGCCGAACAGGTCAATGCCTGCGGGCCACTTGCCGTGGAGGCCGTGAAGGCGTCGGTGTACGCGACCGCCGAGATGACCGAGACGGAGGGGCTGGCCGACGAACTCAAGCGGGGGTGGCCGGTGTTCGACACCGCTGACGCGAAGGAGGGCGCCCGGGCCTTCGCGGAGAAGCGGTCGCCGGTTTATAGGCGTGAGTAGGCAATGCGCCGTTTTGGGCCGGTTGGAAGCTGCAGGCCATGCGTGGCTGGTCGCGCAGTTCCCCGCGCCCCTGGGTCCTGCACAGTCGCCGCCCGTTCCAAGTACGCCGACCTCCTGAGGAGGCACGCCCACGATGCCCCAAGTCCTCAAAGCTCCCCTCGCCGTCGAGTTCCCCTTCACCCGTTCCCTCGGGCCCGTCCAGAGCGCCTTTCTGACCGGACTACGCGAACGAGTCCTCCTCGGAGTGAAGACCGTCGACGGTCGTGTGCTCGTACCGCCCGTCGAGTACGACCCCGTCACCGCCGACGAGATCCGGGACCTCGTCGAGGTCGCCGGCACCGGCACGGTCACGACCTGGGCCTGGAATCACGAGCCCCGGCGCGGGCAGCCTCTCGACACACCGTTCGCGTGGGTCCTGGTGCGCCTCGACGGCGCCGACACCGCCCTGCTGCACGCCCTCGACGTGCCCGGTCCCGACGCCGTGCGCACCGGAATGCGTGTCCGTGTCCGCTGGGCCGAGGAACGGACCGGTGCCATCACCGACATCGCCTGCTTCGAGCCGTACGACGGCGAACCGGAGCAACCGGCGGGCCACAGCGGCGAGTTCGAGGACGCGATCACTGGCATCGTCGCCGCCGCACGGCTCGACTACACCTACTCGCCGGGCCGCGCCCAGTCCGCGTACATCCACGCCCTCTCCGACCGGCGCATGGTCGGCGAACGCTGCCCGTCCTGCCGGAAGGTGTACGTCCCGCCGAGGGGCGCGTGCCCCACCTGTGGTGTCGCCACCTCGGAGCAGGTGGAGGTGGGTCCCCGCGGCACGGTCACGACCTTCTGCATCGTCAACATCAAGGCGAAGAACCTGGACATCGAAGTCCCTTACGTCTACGCCCACATCGCCCTCGACGGCGCCGACCTCGCGCTGCACGCCCGCATCGGCGGCATCCCGTACGACCAGGTGCGGATGGGCCTGCGCGTCGAACCGGTGTGGACCGACGGATCCCGTTTCCCCGACCACTACCGGCCCACCGGCGAGGTCGACGCGGAGTACGACACCTACAAGGAGCTGCTGTGACGCGTGAGATCGCGGTCGTCGCCTTCGCCCAGACCGACCACCGGCGCACCAGCGACGAGCTCTCCGAGGTGGAGATGCTCATGCCGGTGCTGCACGCCGTACTCGACCAGACCGGCCTCAAGACCGCCGACATCGGCTTCACCTGCTCCGGCTCCAGCGACTACCTGGCCGGGCGCGCCTTCTCCTTCACCCTCGCCCTCGACGGCGTCGGGGCCTGGCCGCCGATCTCCGAGTCGCACGTCGAGATGGACGGCGCGTGGGCCCTGTACGAGGCGTGGACCAAGCTCCTCACCGGGGACGCCGACACCGCGCTCGTCTACTCCTACGGCAAGTCCTCGCCCGGCTCCGTACGCGACGTCCTGACCCGGCAGTTGGACCCGTACTACGTGGCCCCCCTGTGGCCCGACTCGGTCGCCCTGGCCGCCCTCCAGGCACAGGCGCTCATCGACGCGGGGGACACCGACGAACCCGCGCTCGCCGCCGTCGCCGCCCGCAGCCGCACGGACGCCACCACCAACTCCCATGCGCAGCTGCGCGGTTCGGTCCCGCAGGGCGACTATCTCGTACGTCCCCTCCGTACCGGCGACTGCCCGCCCATCGGCGACGGGGCCGCCGCCGTGATCCTCGCGGCGGGGGAGCGGGCCCGGGACCTGTGCGAGCGGCCCGCCTGGATCCGGGGCATCGATCACCGCATCGAGGCGCACGGGCTGGGCGTGCGCGATCTGACCGACTCGCCCTCCACCCGCCTCGCCGCCGAGCGGGCCGGCGCTTTCGAACGGCCCGTCGACACCGCCGAGTTGCACGCACCGTTCACCTCGCAGGAGGTCGTCCTGCGCAAGGCGCTGCGCCTCGACGACAGCGTGCGCGTCAACCCGTCCGGCGGGGCGCTCGCCGCCAACCCGGTCATGGCCGCAGGGCTGCTCCGCATCGGCGAGGCCGCGGCCCGTATCCACCGGGGCGAGTCCGACCGGGCGCTCGCCCACGCCACCTCCGGGCCCTGTCTGCAACAGAACCTGGTCGCCGTACTCGAAGGGGATCCCCGATGAGCAAGGAGCCCGTGGCCGTCGTAGGCGTCGGCCAGACCAAGCACGTCGCGGCCCGGCGGGACGTGTCGATCGCCGGACTCGTCCGGGAGGCGGCCCGACGGGCCCTGGACGACGCCGAGTTGAGCTGGGCCGACATCGACGCCGTCGTCATCGGCAAGGCGCCCGACTTCTTCGAGGGCGTCATGATGCCGGAACTGTACCTCGCCGACGCGCTGGGAGCCGTGGGCAAGCCCATGCTGCGGGTGCACACCGCCGGATCGGTCGGCGGGTCGACGGCCCTGGTCGCCGCCAACCTCGTCGCGGCCCGCGTGCACGGCACGGTTCTCACGCTCGCCTTCGAGAAGCAGTCCGAGTCCAACGCCATGTGGGGCCTGTCCCTGCCCATCCCCTTCCAGCAGCCCCTGCTCGCCGGCGCCGGCGGCTTCTTCGCGCCGCACGTGCGCGCGTACATGCGGCGCACCGGCGCGCCTGACACGGTCGGCTCGCTGGTGGCGTACAAGGACCGGCGCAACGCGCTGAAGAACCCGTACGCGCATCTCCACGAGCACGACATCACGCTGGAGAAGGTCCAGGCCTCCCCGATGCTGTGGGACCCGATCCGCTACTCCGAGACCTGCCCGTCCTCCGACGGTGCCTGCGCCATGGTCCTCACCGACCGGGCCGGAGCCGCCCGCGCGCCCCGGCCGCCCGCCTGGATGCACGGCGGGGCCATGCGCAGCGAGCCCACCCTCTTCGCCGGCAAGGACGCCGTGTCCCCGCAGGCCGGCAAGGACTGCGCCGCCGACGTCTACCGGCAGGCCGGGATCGCCGACCCGCGCCGGGACATCGACGCCGTGGAGATGTACGTCCCGTTCTCCTGGTACGAGCCGATGTGGCTGGAGAACCTCGGTTTCGCCGACGAGGGCGAGGGCTGGAAACTCACCGAGGCCGGGGTGACCGAGCTCGACGGTGACCTGCCCGTCAACATGTCGGGCGGTGTCCTGTCGACCAATCCCATCGGCGCCTCCGGCATGATCCGCTTCGCGGAGGCGGCGCTCCAGGTGCGGGGCCTCGCCGGGGAACACCAGGTGGAGGGGGCCAGGCGGGTGCTGGGGCACGCCTACGGCGGCGGATCGCAGTTCTTCTCGATGTGGCTCGTGGGCTCGCAGCCGCCCGCCTCCTGAAAGACTCCCAAAAGGTCCCCCTCACGTGGCCTGTTGGCAGTCGTGACCGATCGCTAGGCTGGCCGCGGACGACGCAATCGGGAGGAGCACGGACGTGGCCGAGAGCACCATCCAGCAGCACCCACTCGTGGGCTGGGACAAGCCGGAGCTGGACCTCAGTGAGGCCGATTGGCACTCGAGCAGCCGTGGCCTGGGGGATGTCCAGATCGCTTTTGTCGAGGGATTCATCGCGATGCGCAACAGCGGCCGCCCGGAGAGCCCTTCCCTGATCTTCACACCCGCGGAATGGGGCGCCTTCGTGTCGGGCGCGAGGGAAGGTGAATTCGACCTCACCTGAGCCGACGGGTTCGCGGCAAGCACGCAGGGACACCTTCAGTCCGGCCTTCACCCGCAGGGGTGGCGGCCGGACCGCGTGCCGTACACGGCGTCGGGAGGGTGGTCACGCCTGGGCGAGCAGCGGGTCGTACGGGGTCGAGCGCTGTCGGCCGGACATGAAGGACAGGAAGTCCTTGACGAACGCGCTGCGGGTGTACGCGCCGCCGGTGGCGGTGGTGTCGCGGTGGAACGCTGTCTGGAACAGGGACCGGTACTCGTCCGCGTCGATGCGCTGGTCGCCGTCCTTGTCGGTGACGTCGAAGAGGACCTCCGCCACTCTGATCAGTGCGGGTCCGGCCAGGGACGGAGCGCCCGTGGCGTATTCCTGGGCGCTGACGCGGCCGTCGCCGTCGGCGTCGAGGGCGCTCTGGAGTTCCCGCCACCAGTCGGCGTAGGCGTTGTAGAGCCTGGTCTCCTCGGGCTCGTCGAGGTCGAGGCGGGTGGACAGCTCGCGGGCCATGGCGGCGAGGTCCGGCCAGTCCAGGTAGCCGTCGCCGGTCTGGTCCAGCACCTCCCGGAAGAACTCCTCGGCGCCGCGCTGGATCCCTCCGTGTGCGCCGGGCTCCGGTTCCGGGGCGAACGGGGTGACGAGCCTGAGGAAGGCGCCGACTCGCTTCATCCTCTGGTGCAGAGCGCGGACTGTCCGTGCGCGAGGGTCGTCGCTGTCGGGGGAGAGCGCCAGCATGTCGGCGATGTTCTCGGCCTGGATCCAGCCGTCGGGCATGAAGCGGGCCAGACCGACGGCCAGGTAGGCACTCTGCATCAGCGTCTGGACGCCGGGCAGTTCGGGCAGTCCCGCCCGGCGGCGGAACGGCTCGGGAAGCGAGGCCACGGTGATGGCTCCGATGACCGGACCGCCGACCGCGCGGCCGACCGCCCACAGGGTGGGCAGACCGTTCAGCAGGGGCGGAGCGGGAAGGTGGTCGAAGAGCTTGTAGAGGATGATGCGCATCGCCTCCGTGTTCTCCAGCTCCTCCTCCACCACACGGTCGTAGTAGCGCCAGAACTCGTGGAGCGTGGCGGGCAGCTGACCGGCTTCGTCTCCCAGGACGGCGAGGAACGCCTGGAATTCGGCGTACAGCCTTTCCATGGCCCGCTGTTCCAGGGGCTGCCCGCTCAGCCGGAACATGGTGACCGTGCTCTCGAACAGCGTCGCCACCACCCAGGCGCGCGCCTCGGGGTCCATCGTGTCGTAGGGCCGGTCGCGGGCGTCGGTCCCGTTCAACCGTGCGTGCAGACGATTGAGCCGCGCCGCCTCCCGGTGCCGTACGTTGTCGTCGGCGCCGAACATGCGCCGCAGGCTCAGGAAGGTGTTGTGCAGCCTGCGCCAGGGGTGGGCCACGAACGTGGAGTTGTCGATCAGGGCGGCGCCGATCTGCGGATGCGCGGCCTCCAGTACGGTCGCCCGCACCACGGCCAGCGCCCAGCGAGGATCGTTGAAGAACTCGTCGAACTGCGAGCCCGGGCCGAGTAAGGGCGCCAAGTCTCCACCGCTGTTGGGCCGTTGGGAGTCGCCGGCCCGGTCGGCGGGTCCGATACCGGTGCTGTCGGGGATGCCGGAACCTGCGTCGGTCACGATCGAAGTTCTCCGTTCGGGTGGGGCGGGACGCCGCCGAAACGGCGTTCGCGTTGCCGGTAGGCGTGCAGGCACTCCAGGAAGTGCGGTGCGCGGAAGTCGGGCCACAGCACCGGTGGGAAGACCCACTCGGCGTACGCGACCTGCCACAGCATGAAGTTGGAGATGCGCTGTTCACCCGAGGTACGGATGACCAGGTCCACATCGGGAGTGTCGGGAAAGGGCAGATGCGCGGCGAACGTCTGCTCGGTCACGCCGTCGGCCGGCACGCCGTCGCGGATCAGCGATCGCGCGGCCTCGACGATGTCCCGGCGCCCGCCGTGATCGAAGGCGACGGTCAGTGTCAGGCCGCGGTTGTCGCCGGTCAGCGTCATCAGGTCGGCGAAGTCCCGGGCCAGCGCCGGGGGAATGCGGGGATCGGTGACACCGAGGAAGCGACAGCGGATCCCCCGCGCGTGCAGCAGCGGGGCGTGCTTGCGCACCACCCGGCGCACCAACCGCATGAGGTAGTCGACCTCGGCACTCGGGCGCCCCCAGTTCTCGGTGGAGAACGCGTACATGCTCAGCCACTCGACTCCGGCCGCCCTCGCCGCCTCGATGACGTCGATGGCGGTCGTCTCCGCGGCGCGGTGACCGGAGGTACGCGGCAGCGACCGCTGAGCCGCCCACCGGCCGTTTCCGTCCATCACGCACGCGACATGACGTGGCACCCGGCGCGGTACCTCGCCGTCCGGTCCACGAGCGGCGGAACCAGAGCCGCCAACGGCCTGCTGAACTGTCACGCCCGCCCCCCAGCAACTGCTCCGACGCCGTCCCGCCCCGAGGCCCGTCCGAAGGCCCCCGCAACCCCAACAGCGCAGCTCAGTGCGCTGATCCGGTCACCTGAACCAGCGTGTCAGCGACTCGCCCTGTGCCAGGTGCAAGTTCGGCGACTTCACTCTTGGTACCTCCGTCCGAATCGACACTGCCCCCGCCTGGGCTTCAGGGCACAGCAACAGAGCCGGCGGGCCGATCCGGGGGGTGTTCCGCCCGTTTTTCCGGACACGCGATCTTCAGGGCTCTGCCGGGCCGGCCTCTGCGCGAGGCTGGCCCCCGAGAGCGGAAGGTCGTACTCCGGAGGTGAGGACCCATGAACGCACTGCCGGTCATCGCGGCGGTCGACGGTTCGGACGACAGCCTGCGTGCCCTGGACTGGGCCGCCGACGACGCCCGCAGACGCGGGGCGGCGCTAAGAGTGGTGCACGTGCGGCAGTACGCCGCCTGGACCCAGCCCGGTGTCCTGGTCGCCGGGCTGCCCGAGGCGGACGACGACCCGGTCCTCGTCGAGGTGCGCGGACACCTCGACGACCGGGCCGACCTGCCGTCGACGGAGTACGTGGCGCTGGAGGGCGTCTCGGCCGCCGTCCTGCCCGAACTGGGCACCTCCGCCCAACTGCTGGTGCTCGGCTCCCGTGGCCGGGGCGGCTTCGCCAGCCTGTTGCTCGGCTCCAACGGCATGGCCGCAGCGCGCGACGCCGAGTGCCCCGTGGTCGTCGTACCGCGGCCCGGGCGAGAGGTTCACGACGAGCTGCCGGCCGAGCCCGGTCCGCGGGTGGTGGTGGGCCTCCAGGTGGACAGCCCCGACGAGGCGACGCTCTCCTTCGCGTTCGCCGAGGCCGCGCTGCGCGGTGCCCGCCTCCAGGTGATCGCCGCCTATGCCTGGCCGGTGCAGACCTGGGCCACCGCCGGCGAACTCGTACCGCCCGCGATGGACCAGGACGTCATCGAGAACGAGACCTGGACCCTCGCCGAGGGCTTCCTGGCCCCGTACCGCGCAGAGCACCCGGACGTCCGCGCCGACGCCCTCGCGGCCCCGGGTGACGCGGCAGGCCACCTCGTCGCGGCCTCCAAGGACGCCGACCTGGTCGTCGTCGGCCGCCACCGCCGCCGTCTCCTGGCCCCCGCCCGCATGCTGGGCTCGGTCACCCAGGCGGTCCTGCTGCACGCGGCCAGCCCGGTGGCGGTGGTGCCGCCCGCGGCGGGAGAGGTGTGAGGGGGCAGAGTGGCGGCACGGCTTCGAACGGCGGCCGACTCCGAACTCCCCGGCCTCACCACCTGAAACGACTTCCGTGGAGGTCGGCCGCACGCACACCGCGAGGCGTACTCTGAGCTGCCTGTAGGTCACGGTGCGCGCTCGCTCCCCGCGTGGGTGCATCGCCGTGGCAGGGGGTGCGACCATGGCGCAGCGCAGCGCACGGAGCGGCAGGACTCTGTTCGAACGCGAGAGTGAACTCGCCGCGGTCGACGAGGCGTTGGCTGCGCTCACCGGCCTGCGCACGGACGGGGCCGAGCCCGCCGCCCGCCCGCGCGGCGCCCTCCTCGCCGTCGCCGGACGGGCCGGCATCGGCAAGACCACCCTGCTCGCCGAGGTCCGCCGCCGCGCCGCCGCCCGCGGCTGCACCGTCCTGTCCGCCCGCGGCGGCGACCAGGAACAACGCGTCGCCTTCCACGTCGCCCGCCAGCTGCTGCAACCCCAGTTCGCCGGGTCGGCGGAGGCCGATCTCCGTGCCTCGATGGGCAGTTGGTACGACATCGTCGGCCCCGCCCTCGGCCTGTGCGCGCCCGCCTACGGCGCCCCGCCCGACCCGCAGGGCCTCAGCGACGGCCTCGACTGGGTGCTCACCCACCTCGCCGTGCAGCGCGCCCCGATGGTCCTCGTCCTTGACGACACCCACTGGGCCGACCCCGAATCCCTGCGCTGGCTCGCCGCGTTCGCGCCCCGGGCCGAGCAACTCCCGCTGCTGATCGTCGTCGCCTACCGCCCCGACGAACTCCCCGACCACGCCGAGTCGTTCAGGGAACTGCCCGGACGCGCGGGCGGACGCCCCCTCGACCTGGAGCCGCTCAGCGCCGCCGCCGTCGCCCGCCTGGTCCGCGAGGCACTCGGCACGGACGCCGACGACGCCTTCTGCCGCGAATGCTGGGCCGTCACCTCGGGCAACCCCTTCGAGACCGTCGAACTCCTCGCCAAGGTCCGCGACCGCGACCTGACCCCGACCGGCACCGGCGCCCACCTGCTGCGCGACCTCGCCGCCGCCGTCAAGGGCAGTGGCCTCGTCGCCCGCATCGAGCGTCTCGGCACCTCCACCGTCCGCTTCGCCTGGGCCTGCGCCGTCCTCGGCACCGAGATCCACCCCACCCTGGCCGCGGCCGTCGCCGGACTCGGCCACGAGGAGGCCGCCGACGCCGCCGACGCCCTGCGCGGCGCCCGGATCCTCGCCGGCAGCGACACCCTGGAGTTCGTCCACCCGCTGATCGCCACCGCCGTCTACCGGGCCATCCCGCAGGGCGTCCGCGTCGCCCTGCACGGCCAGGCCGCCTGGTGCGTGATCAACGACGGCCTCGGCCCGTCGGCCGCCGCCCGTCACCTCCTGGAGACCCACCCCGACGGCGACACCTGGGTCGTGCACCAACTGCGCGCCGCCGCCGAGGAGACCCTCCGGGCCGGCGCCCCCGACGCGGCCCGCCGCTACCTGGCCCGCGCCCTGCGCGAACCCCCGCCCTTCGAGGACCGGGCCGCCGTCCTGTACGAACTGGGCTCCGCCTCCCTGCTCACCGAACCGGCCACCACGGTCAACCACCTGCGCGCCGCCCTGGAAGAGTCCATCGGCGACCCCGACCTGCGCCACAACATCGTCTACCGGCTCTCCCAGGTCCTCGCCCACAGCGACCGCCTCGCCGAGTCCTCCGACACCCTCGCCCGCGAGATCCGCGTCACCGACGACGCCCGCGTACGGCTGCGCATGCTCGCCGAGCAGTTCATGTGGGACGCCTTCCGCGCCGACGAACCCGACCACCCCTCCCGCTCCCGCCGCCTCACCAAGCTCGCCGACCGGCTCAAGGGCAACGACCTCACCGAGCGGTACATCATCGGACTGCGCACCTGGGACGCGATCCTGCGCGGCGAGCCCGCCCACGTCGCCCTCCACCACGCCGAACGCGCCCTGGCCGGCGGACTGCGCTGGGCGGAACCGGACCGCGGCTTCGAGGTGCCCGTCCTGGTCGCCCTCGCCTTCATGTACGCCGACCGCCCCGGCCGCACCGAGGAACTCTTCGCCGCCGGCATCGCCGACTACGAACAACAGGGCTGGCGCGGTGCCCACCTCTCCTTCGCCTACACGCTCCTCGCCTACCTCCGCTACCGCCGCGGCCGGCTCGCCGAGGCCGAGGACTTCGTCCGCGCCGGGCTCAGGATCGCCGAACGCGTCGGCCCCGGTACCCCCGCGCACTGGTACGCCGTCGGCATCCTCATCGAGGTCCTCCTCGCCCGCGGCCAGGTCGCCGAGGCCACCGAAACCGCCGAGCACTACTCCTTCGGACCGCCCTTCCCGGCCGCCGTCGTCTTCCCCGACTCCCAGACCGTGTACGGCGAACTCCTGCTCGCCCGCGGCCTGCACAAGGACGCCGCCGCCGAACTGGCCGCCGCCGGCCGCCGCTTGGACCCCCGTGGCATCCGCAACCCGGCCTGGTGCCCCTGGCAGCTCCACCTCGCCCGCGCCGAGAGCCCCGACGCCCCCGAACGCGCCGTCGCCACCGTCCTCGAAGCGGTCCTGCGCGCCCGTCAGTTCGGCGCCCCGTCCGCCATCGGCCAGGCCCTGCGCGCCGCCGCCGAGGTCTCCTCCGGCTCGACCCGCGTGAAGCACCTGGAAGAGGCCGTCACCCACCTGGAGCGCTCACCGGCCGCCTACGAACTCGCTTGCGCCCTGGTCGCCCTCGGCACCGAACTGCGCCGCACCGGCCGCCCCACCGAAGCGGCCGAACACCTCTACCGAGGCCTCGACGCGGCCGTCCAGTGCGGTGCCGACGGCCTGGTCGATTCGGCCCGCGCCGAACTCGTCGCCGCCGGCCTGCGCCCCCGCCGCCTGCACAGCACCGAGACCGACACCCTCACCGCCCGCGAACGCGCGGCGGCCAACCTGGCCGCCCAGGGCAGCACCGAAGCGGACATCGCGAGGGAGCTGCGCGTGGACGAGCCCACGGCGGTACGCCTGCTGTCCGCGGTGTACCGAAAGATGGGTACCGAAGGCACCGGTCTCGCGGCGGCCCTGAAGCCGACCTGAGCCGCACGACTGCCTCCCGGCCCCTTACCATGGGCGCATGTCGTTCCTCCGCCGCCGCAGCGCCACTCCCGCCGGGCCCGAATTCGACGTACTCGCCATGGACCCGGGCGACTGGCCCGGCAATCTGGGCGCCGGTCTGCTGCCCGCGCCCGACGGCAGCTGCCAAGGCGTCTTCCTGCGCTACGACCTGTTCGGCGGCCGCGGCCCCGCGATGATCATCGGCAACCTGCCCGAGGGATCTCCGGCCCGTGACGTCGCCGAGGGCGAGGTCCCCTTCGAGGTGGCCCAGCTGCTGGTCGCGCTGGAGAACGAGGAGGAGGTCACCGTCACGGGAGCCGAGGACATGCCCGTGATGCAGGGCGACAACCTGCTGATCGTGCGCCGGCTCAAGCTTTCCGAGAGCCGGATCTCCTGTGTCCAGTTCGACCGCAGCGACAACGTCCTGGTGACCATCGCCGCCTGGGACCGTCCCATCACGGACGACCTGTACGCCCTGCTGAAACCGCTCCCGGCGGAGCTGTTCCAGCAGGGCTGACCGGCTACTTCCGCGACGGCACCACGTTCACGTCCGCCGCCCGCACGAACTCGACCCGGTGGCCGTACTGGATCTCGTAGTAGAGATCCTTGCCGACCACGACCTTGTGCGAGTCGGTCGTGAAGGTGACCGCGTAGTAGTACTCGCCCGGCAGCTTGTCGCCGACGACGTACTTCTGGCCCGCCGGAATGGTGTACGGCAGTGGTGAGATCGCCTGTGCGGGGACGCCCGTCGGATAGGCGGTCGTCTCCGGGTAGGCGCGGCCGTAGACCGGGACGCTCGCGAGGCCGGGCTTCGGGGTCACCACCAGACCGCGCGCGCCGACCGCGACCGGGGCCTTCTTCGGACTCTTGAACCAGGCCTTCTGGCCCAGGTACCAGATCGCCGTCCAGTCGCCGTCGCGGCCGGCGACCGCGTACTGCTGGCCGGTGGAGACCCGTGAGGAAAGGTCGTTCACGTCGGTGGTCGGTGTCGTGCCGAGGCCGATGTCCTTGATCAGCGGGTAGGTCTCGCCGGGGCCCGAATACAGGCGGACCTCACTGGATCCGTGGGACGCGCACGGCTGGCCCTTGGTGACGCATCCCGTGTACGCGGGCTGGTTCGTGGCGTAGTCGGGGCGGATGGTGACCAGACCGGCCTTCTTGCCGGCGGTGGCCTTGAACGGGCGGTCCAGCAGGTCGAAGTAGTGGCGCCAGTCCCAGTAGGGGCCGGGGTCGGTGTGCATGCCGGGGACGGTCGACGTGGTCGGGCCCGGCACGTTGTCGTGGCCGAGGATGTGCTGCCGGTCCAGCGGGATGCGGTACTTCGCGGAGAGGTACTTCACCAGGCGGGCCGACGAGCGGTACATCGCCTCCGTGTACCAGGCGTCCGGCGCGGCCAGGAAGCCCTCGTGCTCCAGGCCGATCGACTTGGCGTTGACGTACCAGTTGCCCGCGTGCCAGGCCACGTCCTTGGCCTTCACGTGCTGGGCGATGAGGCCGTCGGTGGAGCGCAGCGTGTAGTTCCAGGAGACGTAGGTGGGGTCCTGGACCAGGTTCAGTACGCCGTCCCACGTGCCCTCGGTGTCGTGGATGACGATGTACTTGATGCTCTGCGAGGCCGGGCGGTCGCCCAGGTCGTGGTTGCCGTAGTCGTTGTCCCCGAACTCCTCGTAGGGCGCCGGGATCCACTCGCAGGACACCGACCTCGGGCACTCCGTGCCGGCGGCGGACAGGGTGCGCAGGCCGGTCCGCTTCAGCTGCGCGGTGTCGGGGGCCAGGCCGGGCTGCGCGGCGAGGGCGATCTGCTGACCCGCGTCGGTGGTGCGGTCCTCGCCGGTGCGGAGCACGTCGTAGACGTCGTTCGCGTACGCGGCCGCCGTGGCGCTGTCGTCCGCGCCGGAGAAGCGGGCCACCGCTCCGTACCACTCGGCCGGATCGGCGCTGAGGGGTTCGCCCAGCTTCTGTTGCGCCTCGGCCAGCAGCGCGGCACCGCCGGCCACGTTGGCCGAGGGGTCGGTACGCAGCTCGGCCTGGCTGAGTCCGGTCAGTTCGGCGGCCTTGGTCAAGGTCTTGAGGCGGGCCGGGAGTTCGGAGTTCGCCGGCACCTTCGTGTCGGGGTGCAGAGCGGCGCGGGCGCTGTCGCCGCGGGCGTCCTCCGCGCCCTCGCTGTGGTGCGAGGCCGTGGCGAGCGCGGTACGGGCGTCGGTGAGGTGCATCGGGCCGTAGCCGCCGGTGACGCTCGGCGCCCCGGCGTGCGCGTCCCAACGGGACTGGAGATAGGAGACGCCGAGCAGCACGCTCTGCGGCACGTGGTACTCGGCGGCGGCCGAACTGAACGCCAGCTGCAGCCGGTCCGCGGAGGACCCGGCGCCGGCCGCCGGGGCCGCGCCGATCAGGGGCAGCAGCAGGGCCGCCGAGACGAGAGCGCCCGCGGTCCTGCGGGCGCGTCTGTTGCCGGGCGTGGACGTGGGGTCGGGGGCGGATCGCAATGCAGCCTCCTGGGACGAACGAGCGTGGCGGGGCGTGCAGGGCCGGGCGGTGGCTCAGTGGTACCGGCTTGCAGACGATCCGTCAATCATGCCCAGGGCAACCAGATTTCCCACGTCAACACGAGGGCAAAGGAGTTTCTTGGCGCAGGCTCACGGGCCTGCGGTGCGTCAGTGGCGTATACCAATGGGTGCAGGAGCCGAGGTGGGGACATTTGAACGGCCATGTGCGGATCCACCCGGCGGCGCATACGAAAATCCGCGGCACGCCACCGTTCTGGGCGCACCGCGGATCGTCGTCCCCGTCAGCGAGTGCCGACCGCCGCGCGCACGGCCCGGCGGGCCAGCTGGCAGTCGTCGTGCAGCCGCCTCAGCAGCAGCCGCTGTTCCTCGCCGGACGGCGCAGCGCCCGGGTGGGCCGCTCCCGGTGCCGCCGGGGTCGAGTCGTGCATCGAACGCTGCACGGCCGTCTCGTAGGTACGGATCTCACGGGTCAGTACGAGCATCAGGTTCACCAGGAACGCGTCCCGGGAGGCCGGGCCGGCGGACTGCGCGAGCTGGCTGATCTGTCGGCGGGCCACCGGTGCGTCGCCGAGGACCGACCAGAGCGTCGCCAGGTCGTATCCGGGCAGGTACCAGCCCGCGTGCTCCCAGTCCACCAGCACTGGACCGGCCGGGGACAGGAGAATGTTCGACAGCAAAGCGTCGCCGTGGCAGAACTGGCCCATGCCCTGGCGGCCCGCCGAGTGCGCGATACCGTGCAGCAGCTTCTGCAGGTCGCCCATGTCGCGGTCGGTGAGCAGACCCAGCTCGTGGTAGCGGGAGATACGGGCCGCGTAGTCCAGGGGGGCGTCGAACGTGCCGGCCGGTGGCCGCCATGCGTTCAGTCGGCAGATCGCGCCGAACGCCGCCCGGATGTCCGCACGGGGCGGGGCCTCGGTGGGGTGGCGCTGGAGTGCAGCCACGCGTCCGGGCATCCGCTCGATCACCAGCGTGCAGTTGTCCGGGTCCGCCGCGATCAGCCGCGGGACGCGCACCGGGGGGCGGTGCCGGACGAACGAGCGGTAGGCGGCTATCTCGTGGCGGATCCGCTCCGCCCAGGCGGGGGAGTGGTCCAGTAAACACTTGGCGACGGCCGTGCTGCGCCCGGTCGTGCCGACCAGGAGCACGGAGCGTCCGCTGCGGCGCAGCACCTGGACCGGAGCGAACTCCGGGCAGATCCGGTGCACCGACGCGAGCGCCGTGCGCAGCTGGGCGCCCTGAGGGCCGGACAAGTCGAGTCTCCCGCTGAGCGGTTGGGTGCCGAGCCCCGGAACACGCCGCGTCCGGCCCGCGCCCAGCGCGGGGGCCGCGGGACGCGCGGCGGGGTCGAGGTAAGGGCCGCTGCCCGCCGGACGGGGGTGCAGCGACCGGGGCGGGGCGGACACGGAGGACGATGCTGCGTACATGGGCGAAACAGATCCCTTCGTGTGCCTGCGACGACGGTGCGCTACCCGGCCCGGCCCCTCGGATGCACCCTGGGGAATGTCCCTCGGTGACCGGGTCGGGGTGGCGCGTTCCTACCTGACACCAGATGTGCAGTGGCACACCATCTGGCGCACCCTGGCGAACCGTGGCGAATAGTCGCCCGGCAACGTGCACCGGGCTATGTTCAACTCAGCCGAGAACCTGGGGGCTTGACGTGAGTGGACAACCCAACTCCCGCTTGTCGGACCTGTTCGGCCTGGCCGGCTGGTCCAAGGGTGAGCTCGCGAGGCTGGTCAACCGGCAGGCGGCGGCCACGGGCCACCCCCAGCTGTCGACCGACACTTCGCGAGTGCGGCGGTGGATCGACACGGGCGAAGTCCCGCGCGATCCGGTGCCGCGGGTGTTGGCGGCTCTGTTCACCGAGCGTCTCGGCCGTGTCGTGACCATCGAGGACCTCGGTCTGGTCCGGCACGGGCGTGCGGGGAGACGGCAGGACGGCGGGAGCGCTGAACATCCCGACGGTGTGCCGTGGGCGCCCGAGCGAACCGCCGCGGTCCTCACCGAATTCACGGGAATGGACCTCATGCTCAACCGACGCGGCTTGGTGGGCGCGGGTGCCGCGCTCGCCGCGGGATCCGCACTCACCAGTGCCATGTATGACTGGCTGCACTCCGATCCGGCCCTCGCGGCCGACGCCCCCCGTTTCGACGATCCCCTGCACGCCGACCCCGCTGGGTTCGACCGCTATGAGGCCGCCCCCATCGGGTCGCAGGAGATCGAGGAACTGGAGCGCTCGGTAGAGGTGTTCCGGGCCTGGGACGCGGCCCGCGGCGGCGGGCTGCAACGCAAGGCGGTCGTAGGCCAGCTCAACGAGGTGGGCGGCATGCTCGCCTACCGTCACCCCGACCATCTCCAGCGGCGCCTGTGGGGCGTCGCCGCCAATCTCGCCGTCCTCGCGGGCTGGATGTCGCACGACGTCGGCCTGGAGCCCACGGCCCAGAAGTACTTCGTCATCGCCGCCCATGCCGCGCGTGAGGGTGGTGACCGGCCCCGCGCAGGCGAGGCGCTCTCCCGAGCGGCTCGCCAGATGGTGCACCTGGGCCGGCCCGACGACGCGCTCGACCTGATGAACCTCGCCAAGTCCGGCTCGGGCGAAGAAGTGCTGCCCCGCACCAGGGCGATGCTCTACACCATCGAAGCCTGGGCACAGGCCTCCATGGGCAAGGGCCAGGCGATGCGCCGAACTCTCGGCCAGGCGGAGGACCTCTTCGTCTCCGACGGGGCGGACGTGCCGCCGCCCAGCTGGATGCAGATGTTCAAGGAGGAGGACCTGTACGGCATGCAGGCTCTGGCCTACCGGACGCTGGCCGAGCACGATCCGAGCGCCGCCGCGCACGCCCAGCACTACGCGGAGAAGGCCCTGGCGCTGCGGGTCGACGGGCGGCAGCGGTCGAAGATCTTCGACTTCCTGTCGATGGCCTCCGCCTGCTTCATCGCCGACGACCCGGAGCAGGCCGACCGCTACGCACGCCTGGCCCTGATGTCGATGGGATCCAACTCCTCCCACCGCACCTGGGACCGGCTGCGCCAGATGTACCGGCTCACCGCCGAGTACTCCAGCTACCCGAAGATCAGCGAGCTGCGGGAGGAGATCAAACTGGCGCTGCCGAAGAGGGCGAACGGAGGCAACAGCGCACGGGCATAGGGGGTTTGTGCGCTGAATAGATCTGGACGGGCGGCCAACCGGGGCCCGTGCCGACGGTGTCGCCGCCTACGACGTCACCTTGGCGACGAGCACACACGCGTCGTCCTCACGCCCGGATCCGCCGAACTCCTCCACGACCGTCCGCACGCAGTCCTGTGCGGTGCGCGCCGCGTCGAAGCGCGGGGCCAGGTCGAGGAGTTGCTGTGCGGTCTCCGGGCGGCCTCGCCCGGGCACCAGTCCGTCGGTGTGCAGCAGGAGCAGGTCGCCGACCTCGAGGGCCTCTTCCGCCTGCGCGTAGGAGGCGCCGGAGGTCGCGCCCAGCAGGACGCCGGCCGGTGTGTGCAGCATGCGCCCCGTCCCGTTGCGGAACAGCAGCGGGGCGGGGTGTCCTGCTTGGGCCCAGGTGAGGGTGCGGGTCTCCGGGCGGTAGCGGCAGCAGACCGCGCTGCCCAGGGCGGGCTGGACGGTGGCGTCGAGTAACTGGTTGAGCAGGGACAGCAGTTGGCCCGGCTCGGTGCCGGCCATCGCCATGCCCCGTACGGCGCCCAGCAGCATCGCCATGCCCGAGGCGACGGCGACGCCGTGTCCGGTGAGGTCGCCGACGCTCAACAGCGTCTGTCCGTCGGACAGTTGGAGCGCGTCGTACCAGTCGCCGCCGATCAGCGCGCTCGTCGAGGACGGCAGATGGTGCGCCGCCAGGTCGAGGGGCTGGGGGTCCTGATGCACCAGGCGCGGGGAGCCGCGCCAGGTCGGGAGCACGGCCTGCTGCAGCTCGACCGCGAGCCGGTGCTCGGTCCGCGCGCGCTGCTCCTGGTGCTGGAGCGAGTCACGGGTCTCGCTCACCGCACGCTGACTGCGCCGCAGTTCGCTGACGTCCCGCAGGACGGCCCACATCGAGACGGTGCTGCCGTCGGCGTCGAGCACGGGCTCGCCCATCATGTGCACGGTCCGCACCTCGCCGTCCGGGCGGACGACGCGGAACTCCCCGTCGATGGGCTTGGCGTCGACGAGACAGCTCGTGACCATCGCCGTCAGCCCGGCCCGGTCCTCGTCGAGCACCACGGAGGGCAGCTCGTCGAGGGTGAGTGGCGGGGCCTCGGGGTCACGGCCGAGGATCTGATAGAGCTCGCCGGACCAACTCGCCTCGTCCGTCAGCAGGTTCCACTCGGCGCTGCCCACCCGGCTGAGGAGCGAGCCGCGCCGGGGAGCGGGCGGCACGGCCCGTATCTGGGACACCGCCTCGGCGGCGTCGGGTGGTGCCTGCGGAAGGCCGTCCCGCAGTTGCGCCAAGTGCGTGTCGAGGTCGCTGAGTTGGTGCAGCGCGAGATCGTACAGCGCGCGCTCCCAGCGCTCCCTGGGTTCCGCCGCGTCGGTCCGCGCGTCCCGTCGTACGGCGTCCACCTCGCCCTTGAGCCGTCGGGTCTGCGATATCAGCGCGTCGACCGAGCCGCTTCCCGGCGGCTGGGCGGCTGGGTGATCCGCAGAGAGAGGGGACGACATGACGCACTCCGATGCGGGGACGGTACGGCCGGGGCTGACGGAGGGACGGTTACGACTGTCGCACAGCCCGCGACGCGCTGTAAGGGATTTGGCAACACACGATGCGGTGGTGCTTCTGGCATATGTCAGCGTCTTCGCGGGTGGGTGGTGCCCTGCGACTGCGGTATGCCGTCCGACGGTCAAGTCGTAGGCGTGGTACGCGAGTTGATGGGTCGCTGTGGATGCCGGGTGGACATTCAGGCGCGCGTTCGATGGTCTCTTGTTCTGGATGATCTGACCAGGGGATCCGGTACACCCGGGTCCGTTTGGGTCGTGTGATGCAGGTCACAGAAATTGATAGGCGCTTCGACGTAATGCAAACGGCACCTTCGGGGTCGTAACAGCATGGACATCACTCTTGAGCAGCCCGCCCGCGGTCGTCTGATCACTGCTGAAGAACAGGAGCTGCCCGTTCCCGCGACCTTCCGCTACAGCTCCACGGACCCGCTGGCCGTGCACGTCGAGTTCCCGCCGGACGTCTCGCTGGACGGCACCGGAGTCACCTGGACCTTCGGGCGCTCCCTCCTGGAGGAGGGGCTGCGCGGTCCGGCCGGCGCCGGGGACGTGCACATCTGGCCCTGCGGACGGGCCCGTACGGTCCTGGAGTTCCACTCGCCCTTCGGCCTCGCCCTGCTCCAGTTCGACACCGACGCGCTGCAACGCTTCCTGCTGCGGACGTACGCCGTGGTGGCGACCGGCGAGGAGGACCTCGACACGGCCGTCGACCGCGGGATCAGTGCCCTGTTCGGCAATGTCTGAGCCGCTCCGACTTCTGTTCGTCTCCGGCTCATCGCGCGGGTACGGACCCTGACGATCACCCCGTGCACCCTGGCGCGCGGTGTGCCGCAGGGGCCTGCCGGTGACGAGTGCGGGGCGAATGACACAGATCAGCCGAAGAGGCTTCGTGGGGCTCGGCGCCACCGTGGCGGCGGGCGTGTCAGTGGGCGCCACGACCCGAACGGCGGCCGCGGCTTCGACGACCGCAGCGGCATCACGCTCGGCGGCGGGTACCCGGTTTTCGACCAGCCAGGCGGCTCGGGCCGGCAGTACCCCTGGAAGCTCAGCGCCACCCCGGACGCGGGCGGCACCGACGGCGAGACCCTCGCCCAGTGCAACGGCGACCTGCCGTACTCCTGGTCCTCCCAGCACTCGCCTGGAACACGGGCCGGCTCGACAACTGGGTGTCCGGCCTCACCTGGCAGAACTACGCCGAGGCGCTGCAGAGCGCGGGGGTGAGCTGGAAGGTCTACCAGAACGCCCAGGACAACTACGGCGACAACGCCTGCGCCTATTTCAAGAAGTTCGCCTCCGCCAGGGCGGGTGACCCGCTCTACGACCGGGGCATGGCCTCCGTCCCCAAGGTGACGGGCTCGACCCCCGACGACATCGCCGCCGCCATCAAGGCGGACGTCCTCGCCGGCACCCTCCCGCAGGTCTCCTGGGTGGTCCCCAACCGGGCCTACTCCGAGCACCCGTACGCCCCGCCCGGTGGCGGCGCCCACTTCGTGAACCTCGTCCACCAGGCCCTCGCCGGGCGACGCCACGAAGACGGGCGAGTCGGCTGAGGTGAGCACCCGTTACGCCGTCGACTCCGACACCACCTGGTCACGCCGGTTCACCGGGCACCTGGAGTCGGGCGCGGCGAGTATCAGCGGCTGAACTAGGCGTAGAGGTCGGGGCGTCGGGCGAGGTCGACGGTCGTGCGGTCGCCGCTCTCCAGCGCCCTGACCCCGGCCTCGGCGACCGCGGAGGCCGCGTATCCGTCCCACGCGCTCGGACCGGTGACCTGGCCGCGCCGGGTGGCGTCCACCCAGGACTGCACCTCGCGGTCGTAGGCGTCGGCGAACCGCACGAGGTAGTCCTGCGGCACCTCCTCGCCGGCGGTGCCCCGGGTGGTGACCAGCATCGAGTGCTCGTCGCCGATGCGCGCGCTGCCCGCCTCGCAGACGGCCTCGCAGCGCACCTGGTAGCCGAAGCCGCAGTTGACGAACACCTCGACGTCGACCAGGGCGCCGCCCTCGGTCTCGAAGAGCACGAACTGCGGGTCCAGCAGCCCCTCGGGCGCCCCGGCGGCGGGACGGGGGCGCAGCACGGTCACGGCGGTGAGCTCCTGGCCGAGCAGCCAGCGGGCCGCGTCGATCTCGTGCGAGACGGAGCTGTTGATCAGCATCGCCGAGGTGAAGCCCGGCGGGGACGAGACGTTGCGGTGAGTGCAGTGCAGCATGAGCGGACGCCCCAACCGCCCGTCGTCCAACAGGGACTTGAGGCGCCGGTACTCGGCGTCGTAGCGCCGCATGAACCCGATCTGCGCGAGCCGCCGACCGAGCCGCGCCTCGGCCTCCACCACGCGCAGCGCCCCGACGGAGTCCGGGACCATGGGCTTCTCGCACAGCACCGGCAGCCCCCGGGCGAAGGCCGCGAGGAGCGCCTCCTCGTGCGCGGGGCCGGGTGAGGCGATCAGGACGGCCTGCACGCCGGGCGCGTCGAGCGCGGCCTCCGGGTCCGGGTGCACGGAGACCCCGTCGAGGCCGGCCACCGCCTCCTTCGCGGACGCGAGGTCGGGATCGGCGACGGCGGCGATCCTGGCGCCGCTCACCACTCGGTCGAGGCGTCGTATGTGGTCGGCTCCCATGTGTCCGACACCCAGTACCGCAACGCCCAACAGGTCACCCACGTGCGCACTTCCTCTCCGCCGACGATCTCGGCGTAGCGTACGCCGAGGCCGTGGCGGTGCGGGAGGTGCCGTCAGTAGCGCAGTACGCCCGCGATCCCGTGCACCTCGCCGAGGGTGCCGTCCGGGACGAAGCGGACGTCCGCGCCGGTCTCCAGGCACTGCTCGACGATCTCGTCCACGATGTCCTCGCGGGAGTCGAGGTCGTCGCTCGCGGCCGGGACGAGGTGACCGTCGACGACGTCTCGTACCGTCACGCGGTAGTTCTCCTCGACGGCGAGCAGCCGTACGCGGCCTTCCTGGGCGCTCTGCCAGACCTCGTCGACGCCGGCCGCGAAGGCCTTGTGGCCGCGAGCGGATTCGAGTGCGTGGGTCACGGCGTCGGTGCCGCGGCGGGCCTCGGCGGCGACCAACGGCCGTACCGCCTGCCACACGGCGTCGGGCGTGCCGTGCGCGAGGCCGCCGTGCGGCAGGTGCACGGCTTCCCTGGTGACACCGCCGACCTCGTCGAGGAGGGAGAGCGCCGCCTGTTCACCGGTCACGTACAGCGGGCGCGGCTGCCGGCGCAGGACCAGGCCCATGACGCCGTCGGCCTCGCGCAGGAAGTGGCGGGTGCCCTCGTCGCGGAAGGTGCTCGGCATGTCGCCGATCCGCTCCTGGCGCTCGGCGTCGAAGTTCTCCGGGTTCCGGACGAGCGGGAACCCGCCGGAGGTGTCCTCGGTGACGCGGTCGGCGCCGCCGCTCCAGAGGGTGACCCGGTCGGAGGAGACCGACAGCACCCAGAACGGGCGCTCCGCGGCCTGCGCCGAGACGAGGTTGCGGGTCAGGAAGGTGTCCGACAGCACCACACGCTCCGGCACGGTCCGCGCGAGCGACCACACCTGGTGCTCACCCGGAGCGGCGAAGATCACCAAACCGTCCTCGACGTGCGCCAGATCCACCTCCGCCAGGGCCTGGTCGAGCTGGTGGACGACATCGGAGCGCCGCTCCCGGGTCACCGCGGGATCGGACTCCAACTGCTTCTTGGCCTCGGCCACCACATTGCGCAGCCGGACCGGATCCTGGGCGTTCTCGGGCTCCCGGCGATGGGTCGGCGTCAGCACGGACACGGCCGGATAAGGGCGCGGGCGCCGGAGCTCGGACAGCATTGCGGGACTCAGCTCGTGCTCCATACCAGCACGATAGGACCGTTTCGCCGATAGGGCATTAGGGGCAGCGTGAACGGCGAAAGCGACAAACCGCTGTTAGCGTCGCGCGGCCCACGGCAATGAGCTCTCAGCTCCGGCTCACCGCCACCGTGCCCTGGGCAACCGCACACAGCGTCTCCGTACCGCCCGCGTCGAGAGTCATCAGGTCACACCGGCTCACGGCCTGCGTACGCCCCGCCCGCACCACCCGGGCATGGGCGCGCAGCACCTCGCCCGTCGCCCGCCGCAGGTAGTCGATGGTGAGCCCGGTCGTGATCAGCCGCGTCCCGGCAACCGTCGCCGCGGCGAACGCCAGCGCGTTGTCCGCCGCGTAGGCAAGCACCCCGCCGTGCACGCTGCCGTACTGCTGGAGCAACTCCTCGCGGATGTCGAGTTCGAGTGTGGCCTCGCCGTCCCCGAACGCCGTCAGCCGGGCGCCGAGCAGCGCGCTGAACGGCTGTGCCGCGAGGGCCTTGCGGGCGAGTGCCAGGTCGAGTGTCTCAGGCACGATCCACCTCACTTCACTGATGAAGTGAGGGTGGCGTGAACCCTCCGCCTCTGTCAACATCGGGCCATGTCCGAGCCCGACCAACGCCTGTTCTTCCTGCTCCAGCGGGCGGCCCACCGGCTGCGCACCACGGCGGACCGGCGCTGCCTGGCCGCCGCAGGCATCACCACCGCACAGCTGGGCGCGCTGTTCGCCGTACGGGACAGCCCCGGGCTGACCCAGCAGGAACTCGCCCGCACGCTCGGCCTGCGCGAATCCGGTGTCACCCCGCTGGTCGGCCGGCTCGCGACGGCCGGCCTGCTGACGAAGCGACCGCACCCGCGTGAACACCGGGCCGTGGTGCTGGAGTTGAGCGAGGCGGGCGTCGCGGCCCTGGCCGCCGCCCAGCCGGAGATCGACCGCTTCAACGCCGAACTGCGAGCGCTGCTCGGCGAGGAGGGCTTCACGTCGACGGCGGGCGCGATGGACCGGCTCGCCCACTGGGAGCTTTGAGGGGTACGCCGGATCCGCGCGGCACCGTGCTCAGGTGCCCTCGTCCTCGGGCCCGCACGAACTCCCGGTCGGCGGCAGGGAACCGTACAGCAGGAAGCGGTCCACCTTGCCGTGCACGCACTTCGAGGAGGCGTAACCGGTGTGCCCCTCGCCCTTGTTGTCCAGCACCACCGCAGAGGAGCCGAGCCGCTTCGCCGTCTCCGTGGTCCAGCGGTACGGCGTCGCCGGGTCGCCGCGGGTGCCGACGAGGAGCATCTTCGGGCCGTGCACGTTCCGTACGTCGTCGCGGATGAAGTCCGTGCCCTTGGGGCGGCCGTAACACATCAGTACCTCGGTGAGCCGGTAGCGGCCGAACACCGGTGAGGCCTTCTGGTACTCCTCGCGCAGCCGGCCGAGGTCCTTGGTGATCCGGTCGGCGCCGGGGCGATCGGGATCGTCCGCGCAGTTGATCGCCATCAGCGCCGCCGGAAGATTGTCGAGCGGTACGTCGTTCGCGTCGACCAGGCCGCCGCCCGTGTCCTCCCGGTGGGGAAGGGCGACTCCGCCGGTCGCGAAGGCCATCACCCCGCGGGTGTCGCCGTCCTCGACCAGTGAGGCGAGGGCGCGTTCCAGGGAGGGCCACATCTCCTGGCTGTAGAGGGCCTGGCCGATGGCACCCACGAGATCCTGGCCCGTGAACCCCTCGCCGAAGTCCGTCGGCACCGGGTCCTCGTCCAGCGACTCGACGAGTTGGACGACCTGTTCGCGGGCGTCGCGCGCGTCCTGGCCGAACGGACAGGCGACGTCCTTCACGCACCAGCCGACGAAGTCCTCCAGAGCCGTCTGCTGCCCCTCGGCGCCCGCGATCCCCTGCTCCGCCATCGGCTCGGTCAGTGTGTCGACCCCGTCGAGGACCAACCGGCCGACCTTCTTGGGGAATTGGGCCGCGTACACCGCGCCGAGCCGGGTTCCGTAGGAGAAACCGAGGTAGTTGAGCTTCTTGTCGCCGACCGCCTGGCGTATCACGTCCAGGTCGCGGGAGGCGTTCACCGTGCCGATGTGGGGGAGGACCGGCCCCGAGTTCTCGGCGCACTGGGCGGCGGCGGTGCGCAACTGCCGCAGTACGGCCTGCGGATCGCTCATCCCGGCGTCCTCGTCCGAGGTCTCCGCGGCCTCGTCGGAGCCGTCGCCGCAGCTGACCGGCGAGGACCTGCCGACGCCACGCGGGTCGAAGCTCACCACGTCGTACGCGTTGGTCAGACTCATGAACTCGTCCCCGCCGGCGGCGAGTTCGTTCACGCCCGCGCCACCCGGACCGCCGAAGTTCAACAGCACCGAGCCCCGCTTGTCACCCGTCGCCCGGTAGCGGGCCATCGCGAGGTCGAGCGTGCCGGCCGCGGGCCTGGCGTAGTCGAGCGGGACCGTGACCTTGCCGCACTGCAGATCCTTGGGCGCGTCCATGCCGTCGCACTTCGACCACGCGACCTTCTGCCGGTAGAACCGTGAGAGGTCGGGCTGCGGGCGCTCGGCGGCCACCGCGGGCAGGCCGGCGGCGAGCAGGGCCAGGCCGACGGCTCCGGTGAACGCGCAGCGCCGGACCGCGGACCGCGTGGACAGCTTGGCCAGCATCGATGCCTCCTGGGACGCCCGCTGCGGACCGGGAGGAACGGCGTCCTCGATCACGATAAGCGGCCACCGGAACCCCCGCCTCCGGGCGAGCGGGGCGAGGCGAACTGCCCTACCCTGTGCGCTCTCGACACCTCTGAGGCCGTTTTACGGCTAGTTCGATAACCGTGCCGCTCGATGGGGTGAAAGGCCGATTAGCCATAACTCTGATGGTTCGCCCGCGTTTTATCCGGTGCGGGCAGCCGCCCGCCTCTCCGGCGCGGGACCTGTGCCCGCGCCCTTGTCTGGAAGGCAGGGACCCTATGCGAAGGGTTACCCGAAACGGTGTGATCGCCGTCGCCGCCGCCTCCGGCGCGATGGTCGTGACGGTTCCGGCGCACGCCGACTCGGCGGCGGACGGTGCCGCGGCCGGCTCACCCGGGCTGATCTCCGGCAACACCATCCAGCTCCCGGTGCACGTCCCGGTGAACGTCTGCGGGAACACCGTGAACGTGGTCGGGCTCCTGAACCCGGCCGCGGGCAATACCTGCGCCAACGAAAGCGCGGGCAAGGCCGGGGCGGGACCGCGTTCCGGTGCGGACGGCTCCGGCGCACACCGGTCCACCGCGCCCGGTTCCACCGCCTCCGGCGGCAGCGTGGCCCGAGGCGGCGGAAAGGATTCGCCAGGCCTCCTCTCCGGCAACGGCCTCCAGCTCCCGATCGACCTCCCGGTGAACGTCAGCGGCAACTCGGTGAGCGTGGTCGGCGTCGGGAACGCGTCCGTAGGCAACGAGTCCGTGAACACCTCCGGCGACCACCCCCACCACCCGACCCGCCCGACGCCCAGGCCGCCCACCGCGCCCAAGGCGCACCCGGGCCCGCAGGGCTCGCCGCACACCCCGGAGTGGGCGGCGCCCACCCTCGCCCACACCGGCGCCGACCCGGCGCTCCCCGCCGCCGTGACGAGCGCCGCGCTGGTCATCGGCGGTGCCGCGCTGTACCGCCGCTTCCGGCCGAGGGCGACGCGCTGACCGCGCCCGCGTGAACGTATGGAAGGCCCCACCGGCACCCTCCCCTCCCGGTGGGGCCTCCGTTGTCGAGCGGCGGTCGCCTCGAACTCCCCGCTCGCGCCGAGGAGTTGACGTCCCCCATCAAGAGCCGGACGACAGCCGCCGCCGTGCGGCCGGAAAGGCGTACCGACTCCCAAGGGCCACCGTTGTCAGGGCGGCCGCGACGAGCGGGAGGGACGTCCAGGGAAGCGCCCCGGGTCCCAAGGCGTCCAGGGCCAGGCCCCCGGTCAGGGACCCCGCCGCGATGCCGGCGTTGTAGACGGTCGCCTGCAGCGAGGTCGCCACGTCCGCGACCTCCGGACCCGACGCGTCGACCAGCGCGGTCTGGATGAGCGTGGGCGCCCCGCCGAATGCGACACCCCACAGCGCGACGGAGCCGAACAGCACCGCATGCGTCCCGGCGAGCAGACCGAGGCAGAGCATGGCGCCCGCGCACACCGCGAGCGCGGTCAACAGGGCGGCGCGCAGGTGCCGGTCGACGAGGAGACCGGTGAGCCAGATGCCGGCCACCGTGGCCGCGCCGAACACCAGAAGCACCGCATCCGGACGGCCGAGACCGGCGTGCGCGGCGAACGGAGCGACGTACGTGTACATCACCTGGTGCCCCAGCAGGAGGAACAGCGTGACCGACAGGACGGCGGGCAGACCCGGCAGCGCGGCCACCCGCGCGAGCGGCATGCGTGCCTCCGGTGGCTCGCCCGGGAAGCCCGGCACCCGCCACCGCACCCAGCCGATCAGCAGTACCGCGAGCCCGGCCAGCGTCCCGAACGCCGTCCGCCAGCCCAGCGCCCCGGCCAGCGCGGCTCCGGCGGGCACCCCCAGCGACAGGGCCAGCGTGATCCCCGCGAGCACGATCGCGATCGCCCGGCCGCGCCGCTCGGCCGGCACCATCCGGGCCGCGTACCCGACGAGCATCGCCCACAGCAGACCGCCCACGGCTCCGGCCAGCAGCCGGGCCGCGAAGGTGAGGGCGTACGACGACGACAGCGCGACCACCGAGTTGCTGACCGCGAACCCCGCCAACGCGCCGACCAGTACGCGCCGGCGGGGCAGCCCGCGCAGCAGCGCCGTGAGGGGGATCGCGGCCGCGAAGGAGGCCGCCGCGTACCCGGTGACCAGGAATCCGACGCGCGCTTCGGAGACGCCGAGCGCGGGTGCCATGCGGGGGAGCAGCCCCGCGGGGAGCAGTTCGGTCATGACGGCGGTGAAGGCGGCCGTGGACAGGGCGAGCAGGCCCGGCCACGGCAGCGGGACGGGCACAGCGGTGCCGGTGCCCTTGGCCATGGATGCGGTGGACATGGGACCATGGTCGAACCCTCACATCAGTGTGAAGGCAAGGACGACTTTCCGGAGGCGGCCATGAGGATCGGCGAACTGTGATGGGGGAGCGGTCGTGAAGATCGGCGAACTGTCCCGCCGTACCGGCGTCCCCACGCGACTCCTCCGCTACTACGAGGAGCAGGACCTGCTCAGCCCGGACCGTACCGAGAACGGATACCGCGACTACGGCGAACCCACGGTCCGGGACGTCCAGCAGATCCGCGGGCTGCTGGACTCGGGGCTGACCACGGAGATGATCCGGGCGATCCTGCCGTATCTGTCCGGCCCGGACGAGATCGTCCTGCCCGCGGACCGGCTGACCCCCGAGACCGCGGCCCTGCTGCAGGACCACGTCGACCGCATCCAGGCCCGCATCGACTGCCTGGCCCGCAACCGGGACCGACTGCGGTCCTACCTCGCGGCGGTGCGGCCGGACCGGGACCGGAACTCCGTATCTGTGCAGTCTTCGTAAAACTGTTGCCCCTTTGGCCCCCGGGTGTTGGAGTGAGCCCATGGATCATGTCGGTGTACTCGCCCTCTTCGACCGCAATATGCGCGAAGGTGCCCAGCCGGACGGGCCCGACGCACGGGTCGAGCGGGTCGGCCGGGTGGTGCGGCAGGTCGCCTCGGCGCGCGGGTGGAACGGTGTGGTCTGGTCCGACCTCGACGAGACGACCGCGGACGAAGCGATCGCCGAGCAGGTCGCGTACTTCTCCGGACTCGGGCACGAGTTCGAGTGGAAGCTGTACGGGCACGACCTGCCCGAGGACCTGGGACAGCGGCTCGCAGCCGCCGGGTTCACGGCCGAGCCCGAGGAGACGCTGATGATCGCCGAGGTCAACTCCCTCGACCTCGACGCCGAACCGCCGGAGGGCATCCGCCTGCTGCCGGTCACCGACGCGGCGGGCGTCGAACTCGTCGGGGACGTGCACGAGAAGGCCTTCGGCACCGACGGCACCCGGATGCGCCACCAACTGCTCGCTCGGCTCACCTCCGAGCCCGACACGGTGGTCGCCGTCGTGGCCCTCGCCGGGGACGAGCCGGTCAGCGCGGCGCGCATGGAGTTCGTGCCCGGCACCCGGTTCGCCGGTCTGTGGGGCGGCGGCACCGTCGAGGCCTGGCGCGGACGCGGCGTCTACCGCGCCCTGGTCGCCCACCGCGCCCGCTCCGCCGTGGAGCGTGGCTACCGCTACCTCCAGGTCGACGCCTCCCCCCAGAGCCGCCCGATCCTGGAGCGCCTCGGCTTCGAGCCGCTGACCACCACGACGCCCTACGTGTACACGCCGTAGGGGTGCGAAGGCAGGGGCGTCAAATCCTCCTGACCTGCACGGACAGGGGTCCGCACGCTCCGGTGACGTGGGTCACCCCCGGCGGGATGTCACATCCACGGTCACTCGATCCGTCGCACGGTCATGACGACGCACCAGAAGAACCAGAGCATCCTCCTCGCCGGCGCCAGTGGCGTCTTCGGCGTTCACGTCGCCCGGGCCCTCACCGAGGCGGGCCACAAGGTCACCGGTCTCGGACGGGGGCAGGTGAACGGCGTCCGGGCCGACCTCATGGACCGGGACGGTCTGCTGCGGGCGGTCGACGGGCAGCACTTCGACACCGTGATCCACGCCGCGACCGTCCTGCGCAAGCCGCCCATGCGCCACCGCGACATGTACGCCACCGACGCCCTGCGCATCGAGGGCACCGCGCACCTCGTCGAAGCCGCGCGGGCCACCGGCGCCACCCGCTTCGTCGCCGAGTCGATTGTCTTCGGTTACGGCTACGGGGACTTCGGTGACCACGTGGTTACCGAGGACGACGACCCGTACGGCCCGCGCGGCACCTCGCCGGAGCTGGAGAAGCACCTCAAGGGCATGCGCACCAAGGAGCAACTCACCCTGGGGGCCGAGGGGTTGGCCGGCATCGCGCTGCGCTTCGGTCTGTTCTACGGACCCGGCGGCACCGACGCGCTCCTGCCGATGCTGCGCAAGCGGCAGTTGCCCGCGCCCGCCGACCGCGGTCGCGTCCTGCCGTGGGTCGAACTCACCGACGCCGCACGCGCGGTGGTCGCCGCCGTGGAGCGCGGGCGAGCGGGGCAGGCGTACAACGTCGTGGACCGCACACCGCTCGGGTTCCGGGCCCATCTTCTGTGCGTGGCCGAGGAGTTCGGCCTGCCGAAGCCGATGACCGTGCCGCTGTGGCTGACCGCGCCGATGCCGTACGCGCACGCGATGTTCGGGTCGAGCATGCGGGTGTCCGCGGCCAAGGCGGAGCGGGAGCTGGGCTGGACGCCCGTGTACCCGGCCGCCCGTGACGGGCTCACCGCGTTCGCCGCCGCTCGTTGAGAGCACATGCCGAGCGGGCGGGGCGTTCGAACGCCCCGCCCGTGTCCGCGTCGGTCATGCGGGTCGGCGGCCGGTCGATACCGGCCGTGTGGGTCAGCGGCGCACCCTGGTCCGGTCCAGCGCGGCGATGCCGACCGCGGCAAGGCCGATCTGGATGAGCCATTCGATCCAGTCCACGCCCTTGGTGTCGGCCACGCCGAACGCCGAGGCGAGCGCCGCACCGATCAGCGCGGCCACGATGCCGACGACGATCGTCAGCAGGATGCCGATGCGCTGACGGCCCGGTACCACCAGCCGCCCCAGCACACCGATGATGATGCCGATCACGATGGCACTGATGATGCCCGAAATCTCCATCTCCGCCCCTCTTCGTCAAGTACCTCTGCATTAACCGAATGCCCGCTGCGGGCTGGGACAGTCCGTTCCGTTTTTCAACCACCGGTCAACGTCCGGTCAACGTCCGCCCGGGTGTGCCGGATGACGCCTGTTCACCCCCGCTCTTGCCATGTACGGTTCAACCGGCTGGTCGCGCAGGTGTCTTCCGGTCGTATTTCTACGCGCGCAGATGTGCTGTTTCTACGCGCGTAGTAACGGTCCCGCATCGCTCTCCCCCCATAGCCCCCAACTCCGCACGGAGGTAAGCCGGATGCTCGGACTCCCCAGGTCACGTCATAGACTCACCGCCGCTCTCGCGACGCTCGGCCTGCTCACCACGGGCGCCGCGGTCCAGGCCGCGGTCAGCGCCACCCCCGCCCACGCGGCCACCACGCACCGGATCCTGTTCGACGACGGTCACGCCGAAGAGGCAGGCAACGCCGACTGGATCATCTCCACCAGCAAGCCCGACCCGCTCTCCCAGGACTCCTCCCCGTCCGCCGAGACGGACTGGACCGGCGCCCTGTCCTCGTGGGGCGTAGCCCTGCAGAGGAACGGCAGTTACAGCCTGAAGACCGCCACCAGCGCGCTCACCTACGGCGGTTCGTCGACGACAGACCTGTCGAACTTCGACACGCTGGTCCTGCCCGAGCCAAACACCCTGTTCACGACCGCCGAGAAGACGGCGATCATGAACTTCGTGAAGGCCGGAGGCGGTCTGTTCATGATCTCCGACCACACGGGCGCCGACCGCAACAACGACGGCGAGGACGCGGTCGAGATCTTCAACGACCTGATGACCAACAACAGCGTCGACTCGACCGACCCGTTCGGCTTCTCCATCGACACCCTCGACATCAGCTCCGGCTACCCGGCCGCCATCAGTGACAGCACGAACCCGGTGCTGCACGGTTCCTTCGGCACGGTCACCAAGAGCCTGATCGCCGACGGCACCACGGCCACGCTGAAGCCCGCCGACAACTCCTCGGTCAAGGGCCTGCTCTACCGCTCCGGTTACTCCGGCAACACCGGCGCCTTCTTCGCGACCAGCACCTTCGGCAGCGGCCGCGTCGCCTTCTGGGGCGACACCTCACCGGTCGACGACGGCACCGGCCAGTCCGGCAACACCCTCTACGACGGCTGGAACGACACCGGCGCCACCAACGCGCCGCTCGCCCTCAACGCCACCGCCTGGCTCGCCGGTGAGGGCGACAGCGGTGGCGGTGACGACGGTGGCGGCGACGGCGGCACCTGCACCTCCGCCCAACTCCTCGGCAACCCCGGCTTCGAGTCCGGGGCCACCACCTGGAGCGGCAGCAGCGGCGTCATCACCAACTCCAGCAGCGAGGCCGCCCGCACCGGCTCCTACAAGGCCTGGCTCGACGGCTACGGATCGGCCCACACCGACACCCTGTCCCAGTCGGTGACCATTCCGTCCGGCTGCTCGGCCACCCTCAGCTTCTATCTGCACGTGGACACCGCGGAGACCACCACCAGCACCGCCTACGACAAACTGACGGTCACCGCCGGATCCACCACCCTGGCCACGTACTCCAACCTCAACGCGGCCTCCGGATACGTCCTCAAGAGCTTCGACGTCTCCTCCCTGGCCGGCACCACCTCCACCATCAAGTTCAGCGGCGTCGAGGGGTCCACCCTCCAGACGTCCTTCGTCATCGACGACACCGCGCTCAACGTGAGCTGAGCCGACCGGACGGTTCCGGCGGACCCGCCGGGACCGTCCGCTCCGGCGTGTTCCAGCCGGAGACCCGCACGTTCGGCGCCGACCCGTGCAGATCCGTCGTCCGGTAGGTGGCGGTCAAGGTCGTCGACTCGCCGGGCCACAGGCTCACTTGGTTGTCGGACCACCGCACCGGCAGCACCGGTGTGCCGTGGGCGTCGACCAGATGGACGTCCGTGAGCAGCGAAGGCGTCCTCCCCGTGCCCGTGTTGCGGATCGTGACGGTCGTGGTCGACGTGCCGTCCGCCGACACCGTGGCCCCCTGGGCCGACACCGGCGCCTGCGCCATCGAGCTGAGCCCCTTCAGATCGGCGTAGCTCGTCGTCGGCGTGTAGTACCAGTCGGTGTTGGCCCAGTCGAGCGTGTCGGGCTTGCCGGAGAGCCAGTACACGTTCCGGCTCACCTCCTTGCCGGACGCGTCGGTCAGCGTCAGCCGCACCAGGTACGTAGTCGACAGTCCGCTCACCGACGACGGCAGGGTGAGCGCGGTGCTGTGGGCGCCGTCGCCGGCGACCGTCACCCCGGTCACGCTCCTGTCGTACTTCTGGGTGCCGTCGGTGTTGAACAGGGTTGCCCGCGCGGTGAGTTGGCCCTCCGACGCGTGCCGGCTGTTCACCACGACGACCGAGCGGTCGTCGTAGGAGTACTGGATGTGCAGCGGCTCGCCCGCCTTCTTCGCGCCGAAGTAGGCGCCGCCCTGGTCGAGGTAACGGTCCATCAACTGCCAGTGCAGGGAGGTCCAGCCGCTGTTGAACATCCAGTACACGACACCGGTCGAGGGCTTGGAGATGTCGGTGGCGTTGCGGCCGTACGCCTCGAACTGGGCGCGGACGTTCTCGTACTGGGCGAGCTGGGCCTTGCGGACGTAGTCGGTCAGGCCGGTCGGGGCACCGTAGCGGCCGGTGAGGGCGTTGTCGTAGAGCTTGAGGGTGGCGAAGGTCGAGGACGGCGAGCGGTGGTACTGCTTGGCGTCCGGGTTCTTCCAGAGGGTGTCGAGTTCGGCCGGGGTCGTCATGCGGCGCAGGGTGTCGAGGGTGGGGATGTCCGGGCCCGCGCTGGTCTCGGAGTTGAAGCCGGTGGCGCCGCCCTCGCGTTTGGCGTACCAGTAGTTCGGCGGGATCCAGTCGTAGGGACCGGTCATCTTCATGCCCGAACTACCGCTCACCGGCGAGGACTTGGCGGAGGCCGCGGCGACGACCGGGGTCCGCCAGTCGGCGGCCTTCAGTGCGTCGAGGTAGGTCTTCTCGATGGTCGCGTCGGGGGCGAAGTCACTGCCGATGAGGAACGAGATGACGCTCGGGTGGTCGCGCAGCCGGGCGGCCTCGGCGGCCATCGACGCCTTGGCGACCGGGTAGTCGGCGGCGGTCCACGGGTCGCCCCGCTCGTCGCCGTTGACCTGGCCCTCCCACTTGTCGCAGCACTCCCAGCCGGGGAGGGTGAGGATGCCGTAGCGGTCGGCGAGGTCGAAGAACTCGTCCGGCTCGATGTGCCCTTCGAGGCGGATGGTGTTCAGGCCCAGGTCGAGGGCGTACTTGAGACGGTCCTCGACGTAGGTCCGGTCCCAGCGCAGGAACTCGTCCGGTGACCAACCGCCGCCCTTGATCAGCAGCTTGCGGCCGTTGATCCGGTACTGGCGGGCGCCGTCGGAGTTGAGCGGAGCCTGTACGTCGCGGATGCCGAAGGTCTGGTGAGCGGTGTCGGAGGCGGTGCCCGAGACGGAGGCGGTCAAGTCGAGGCTGTAGAGCGGCTGTTCCCCCATGGCTGCCGGCCACCACACCTTCGGGGAGGTCAGGTGGAGGCCCGGGACCTCGGAGGGGGTGAAGGTGACGGTCTTCGTCTCGTGCGCGGAGAGGGACACCGTCTTCTCGAAGGACGTACCGCCGATGGTGCCCGCGACCTTCGTCGTGACGGGCGCGTCCGAGTCGTTGCGGGCCTGCGCCTTGACCGTCAGGTCGGCGGTCGCCAGTGACGGGACGGCCAGGTCGGTCACCACGTGCGCGTCGCGCAGCGCGACCGGTCCGCCGCGGCGTACGAGGACGTCTCGGACGATGCCCATGTTCTCGTCGGGCGGCGGCTGGAGCCAGTCGATCCAGCCCATGGTCAGGTTCTTGTTCGGGTCGTTGGGCTGGATACGGAAGGCGACCGTGTTGGTGCCGGAGCGGACGAGCGAGGTCACGTCCAACTCGTGCCGCGTGTAGGCCCCGGTGACGTCCTTGGCCGTGGCGACCTGCTTGCCGTTGACGTACACGTCGGCCGCCGAGATCACCCCGCTGAAGTCGAGGTACGTGCGCTCGGAGGTGTCGGCGACGGTGAAGTCGGAGCGGTACCACCAGGGGACCTGGAAGTCGGCCTTCGGGATCTTCTGCTGATTGGTCGAGTAGAAGGGGTCGGCGTACAGGCCGTCGGCCAGCAGGGCGGCGAGGACGGTGGAGCGCGACCCGGCCGGGTGCCAGCCGCTCGCGGGGTAACCGGGGGAGGAGACCGTGGCCGGCGGGTCGCTCACCTTGGCGGTCGACTGGATCGCGTAGCCGGAGAGGGGGGTCGCGCTGCCGGCCTTGGCGGAGACGTGGGTGGTGCGGATGTGGGGGGCACTCTCCTGCGGTTCGGTCCACGCACTCGTCGAGAGGGAGCCGAGCAGGGTGAGGGCGAGGGCGGTCGTGGCGAGCGGGCGGCGTCCGGCGGTGGGGCGACGGAACACGGGGGTCTCCAAGCCGTCATCAGGTTCAGGGCCGTCGTCAAGTTAGGAAACTTTACTAACTCGGCTCAAAGTAGGGCGGCGCATGAGCCGTGTCAATCACCGGGGCCCTCGGGGGAGTTGCTCAGGATGCGGCCGAGCGGCGCTCGAAAACCATGTCCCGTGCGCTCCCCAGTGCGGTCGCCACCGCGCCCAACAGGACCGCGTCCTCGCCCAGTCGGCTGGGCACCACCTTGGGCCGCAGCGGGGTGAGTGCCCGCAGTTGCTCCCGCACCGGACGCAGTAGCAGGTCGACGCTGTGGCCCACCCCGCCGCCCAGCACCACGAGGTCGGGGTCGAGCACCGCGGCCGCCGCCGCGACCGTGTGGGCGATCCGCTCGCCCTCCAGCTGAACCGCCTTCACCGCGGCCGGGTTTCCGTGCCGCGCCGCGTCGAACACGGCCTTGGCCGTCAGCTGCCCGCTCATCCCGAAGGTGCGCGCCGCCTCGACGACGGCCACCCCCGACACCGCGTCCTCCAGCGTCTCGGGCTTCTGCTGCCCGGGCCACGGCAGGAAGCCGATCTCGCCGGCCAGCCCGTGCGCCCCGGTGAACAGCTTGCCCTCGGCCACGACGCCCATCCCGAGACCGGTGCCGATCAGGATGTACGCGAACAGCCGACTGCCCGCACCGACGCCGTAGGTGTACTCGCCGAGCGCCGCCAGATTGGCGTCGTTGTGCACCTCCAGCGGGATGCCCAGTTCCTCGCCCATCCGGTCGATCAGGCCCGCGCGGCCCCACCCCGGCAGATGCATCGCGTACCGCACCCGCCGCCGCTTCTCGTCGTACACGCCCGGCGTGCCCACCACCCCGTGCACCACCTCGGCCGGGTCGACGCCGGAACTCGCGACGATCTGGCGGGCCGCGCCGACGACCAGGTCGGCCATGGCGCCGGAGCTGCGGGCGCGGTTGCGGACGTCGGTGCGGGCGATCACCGATCCGTCGAGGTCGGCCACGGCCACGCGCAGCCAGCTGCGGCCGACATCGACCCCGAGCGCGTATCCGGCGGCCGGGTCGGGGGCGTACAGCACGGCCGTACGACCGCGCTCGGGCGCGTGTGTTCCGACCTCGTGCACCAGGCCTGCCGCCGCCAGCGCGGCCAGCGCGCTGGAGACGGTCGGCTTGGACAGGCCTGTATCGCGGGCGAGTTGGGCGCGCGAGGCGGCGCCCGCGGAGCGCAGTCGGTCAAGGAGCAGCCGCTCGTTGGTGCTGCGCAGCCGCTGCCGGTTCCACGGCTGTTCCGGCTGCTCTACGACGTCGCTGGCGGGCATCGCACCATTCTCACGCATAGGGGACTACCTCTTGACGCATCAAGTAAGGCTCCTTAACTTTATCGCCCAGTCAGCCCCGCCGGGCAGCCGAAAGGGAGACCGGCGTCGGCCGGTCACCCGCCGCCTCCAGTCCGTCGGCCGTCACCGCACGGCCGGCCCGCCGTACTCCGCCTCCCCGCGCCCACCTCCAGGAGTCCCCATGTCCGGTAGCCCGCCACCTTCCGGTGGCTTCGTCCGGCGCGTCGGCCTGTTCCAGGCCACCGCCATCAACATGAGCCAGATGTGCGGCATCGGCCCGTTCGTGACGATCCCGCTGATGGTCGCCGCGTTCGGCGGCCCGCAGGCGGTGATCGGCTTCGTCGCCGGCGCCGTCCTCGCGCTTGCCGACGGCCTCGTCTGGGCCGAAATGGGCTCCTCGATGCCCGGCTCGGGCGGCAGTTATGTCTATCTCCGCCAGGCCTTCCAGTACCGCACGGGCCGGCTGATGCCGTTCCTGTTCGTGTGGACGGCGATGCTCTTCATCCCGCTGATCATGTCCACGGGCGTGGTCGGATTCGTCCAGTACCTCGGCTACCTGGCACCGGATCTGGGGCAGACCGGCGGCGACCTGATCGGCCTCGGCGTCATCGCCCTGGTCGTGCTCCTGCTGTGGCGCGGCATCGAGCACATCGCGCGCATCACCGCCGTGATGTGGGCCGTGATGATCACGTCGGTGCTCCTGGTCATCGTCGCCGCGGCCTCGGACTTCAGCGCGCACCTCGCCTTCACCTACCCGGCGCACGCCTTCGACCTGATGAGCGACCACTTCTGGCTGGGCTTCGCCGCGGGTCTGACCATCGGCATCTACGACTACCTGGGCTACAATACGACCGCCTACATGGGCGCCGAGATCAAGGACCCCGGCCGCAACCTGCCCCGGTCCATCCTCTTCTCGATCGCCGGCATCATGGTGATCTACCTGCTCCTGCAGATCGGCACGCTGGGCGTCATCGACTGGCACCGCATGACCGACCCGGCCGACATCGCGTCCACCTCGGTCGCCTCGGCGGTCCTTGAGGAGACCTGGGGCAAGGGCGCCGCCGACACGGTGACGGTCCTGATCCTGATCACGGCGTTCGCCTCCGTCTTCACCGGCCTGCTGGGCGGCTCGCGCGTGCCCTACGACGCGGCCCGCGACCGGGTCTTCTTCCGGCCGTACGCGAAGCTGCACCCCAAGCACCGCTTCCCGATGCTGGGCCTGGCCACCATGGGCGTGATCACCGCGATCGGCTTCCTGATCGGCCGCCACACCGACCTCGCGACCCTGATCCAGCTCCTCACCACGGTGATGGTGATCGTCCAGGCACTGGCCCAGATCATCGCGCTCACCGTGCTCCGCCGACGCCAGCCGACCCTGCGCCGCCCCTACCGCATGTGGCTCTACCCGGTGCCGAGCATCGTCGCGTTCATCGGCTGGTGCGTGATCTACGGCTACGCCGACCGCAACTCCCCGGGCCGCCATCCCATCGAATGGTCCCTGGCCTGGCTCGCCCTCGGATGCGCCGCGTTCTTCCTGTGGGCGCGGTTCGAGAAGGTCTGGCCGTTCGGCCCGAAGGAGATCAGCGAGGAGTACGTCACCGCGCCGGCCCCGGACGCGGAACCCGCGGGCACCTGACCACACGCTAGAATCCCTGCCACCTCAGAAAGCCTCCCCGGCACCGTCCGCCGGGGAGGCTTTCTGCGTGCCCGCCCGCATTCCCGGCCAACGCCCCTTTCCTGCAAGGGAGTTCCATGCCAGCCGTATCCGTGCGCCCCGCCACTCCCGACGACCGCACCGTCATCGAACGCCTCTGGCTGATGTTCCGCCACGACCTGTCCGGGATGCGCGGTGTCCTGCCCGACCCGGACGGCACCTTCCGCGCCGAACGCGTCAACTCGGCGCTCACCGAACCGGGTTGGGCGCCGTACCTGTTCCTGAGCGGCGACCGCCCCGTCGGCTTCGCGTTCGTACGCGGCCTGGACAGCGCGACACGCGTACTGAACAGCTTCTTCGTGGTGCGCGGCGCACGCCGTTCGGGCATCGGCCTGCGCGCCGTCCTGGAGATCGTCGCCCGGCATCCGGGCGCCTGGGAGATCGCCTTCCAGCATGACAACCCACCGGCGGTCCGCTTCTGGCGCCGGGTCGCCACGGAGGTCGCGGGCGACGCGTGGCACGAGGAGGCCAGGCCGGTACCGGATCGGCCAGAGCTGCCGGCGGACCTGTGGATCTCGTTCCGAACGGATGGGGAGAGGGGCGGGGGCGAGACGGTGCTCAGTGGTGGCGCCGTGAACCGAGTGGTCCGGGTCGGGGCCACAGTGCGCCGCACCATCTCCGACAGATCGGACTACGTCCGTGACGTGCTCGCCCTGTTCGAGCGGCACGGCTGGCAGGGGGCGCCCCGCCACCTCGGTACGGACGATCAGGACCGGGAGATCCTCGACCACATCGAGGGGCGGCCGGCGGTGAGTGCGCGGGAACGGGAGGCGGCCCGCACCGATGCCGGTCTGGCCGAAGTCGCGCGGCTGGTACGGGAGTTCCACGACCTGACGGCCGGTGCGGACTTGGCGGCGGGCGGGGAGGTCGTGTGCCACAACGACCTCGCGCCCAAGAACACGGTGTACGCCGTCGACGGCGACCGATGGCGGCCGCTCGCCTTCATCGACTGGGACCTCGCGGCGCCCGGCGAACGCGTCCACGACGTCGCCCACCTCTGCTGGCAGTACCTGGACCTCGGCCCGGGCGTGACGGACGTGCCCGAGGCGGCACGCCGGATCGGGCTGATCTGCGACGCGTACGGGCTCACCGGCCGGGATCGGCTGCTCGACGCGGTTCTGTGGTGGCAGGACCGGTGTTGGCGGGGGATCGAGGCGGGGGCCGACCACGGGGAGCCGGCCATGGTGGGGCTGCGCGCGGATGGGGCCGTGGCGGAGGTGAAGGGCGCCTATGAGTGGGTGGCCGCGCATCGGCGGGAGCTGGCGGCGTTCGTCGAGTGATGCCCGCTGACCTGCGTAGATGCCATCCCGCATTGACATGCAAGTAATTGCCTGCATAACGTTGAGTGTGCGATCCGAGAGTGACTCAGGGATGGACAAGGTCTTCAAGGCGCTGGCCGACGAGACGCGCCGGCGGCTGCTCGACCGGCTGCACGAGCAGAACGGCCAGACACTGGGTGAGCTGTGCGAGCGCATCGACATGACGCGCCAGTCGGTCACCCAACATCTGGCAGTCCTGGAGGCCGCCAACCTGGTCAGCGTGGTGCGGCGGGGACGGGAGAGGCTGCACTACCTCAATCCGGTCCCGCTCCACGAGATCCAGGAGCGGTGGATCGACAAGTTCGAGCGCCCGCGCCTGAGCGTGCTGAGCGCCGTGAAACGACGAGCCGAGGAAGCCATGACCGACAAGCCCACATTCGTCTACGTCACCTACATCCGCAGCACACCCGAGAAGGTCTGGGACGCGCTCACCGACGCGGACCTGACCGCCGTCTACTGGGGTCACCGCAACGTCTCGGACTGGCGCCCGGGCTCACGCTGGGAACACGTCCGCCTCGACGGCTCCGGCATCGCCGACGTGGTCGGCTCCGTCGTGGAGAGCGAGCGGCCGACCCGTCTGGTCACCACCTGGGGCGCGCCGGAGAACGAGGGGCGGGAGGACAGGTTCTCCCGCGTGACCTTCGACATCCAGCCGCACGAGGACATCGTCCGCCTCACCGTGACCCACGAGGACCTCAACGACCAGGGCGAGCTCGCCGACGTGTCGGGCGGCTGGCCTGCGGTGCTGTCCAACCTCAAGTCGCTGCTGGAGACGGGCAGCCCGCTCCCGCAGGAGCCGTGGCTGGTCCCGGGGCACTGAGAGGGCGCCCGGGGGAGGCGCTCGCGAGAGGTGCGAACGTCGGCGCGGTCGGTCCGCGCGGAACGCGGACCGACCGCCCTGTCGTCCCGTCCTTTCGCGCTACGCCTTGGGGGCGCTCCTCGCCGCCGCGACGGCGCACAGCATGCCCAGGACCACGGCCAGCGCGCCGATGATGATGTTGTTCAGCACGACGCCGGTGTCCGGGCTGTCGCCGACGATCCACGGCGAGACGATCATCCACACGCCCAGCGCGCACATGGCCCAGCTCAGGCCGTACATCCGCGCCGGAGCGGCGGTGAACCCGAGCCCCAGCAGGCCGATCGCGATGCCCACGATCAGGTTGTGGGTCACGAGGGCGGGCTGGCTCGTCGTGTAGTGGAGTATCCAGGGGGATACGGCGCAGTAGAGGCCGAGCAGGAACACCGGGCCGTCCATGAGCGCCACATCGCGACCACCGAGCATGTGGGCGTACCGTGCCCGCATTTCGGAAACATCAGGGTGGCTGGTGATGTCACCTCTGGTGTGCGAGACGTTGGCCATGACTCGTCTCCTTTGACTTGCAGGCCTGACCGCGGCTGATGCGGTCTGCGGACAAGTGCCGCGTACAGCCATTCTGCTCTTATTTAACCTTTATGTGTAGTTATGGAGCGATAAGGGCTTCGCTGCCCTGTTCCCTCAGTCGAGGGCGCGGGCCTGCCGGAAGCGGGCGAGGCCCTCCGCGAGGCCGACGACGGGGTCCGGGTAGTCGCCGATCGCGGCGCGGTCGAGCCCGCGCAGCTTCCACGGCTCGTGCACCGACGCGCCTTCGAGCGGGGCGAGTTCGGGCACCCAGCGCCGGACGTACGCGCCGTCGGGGTCGTAACGCTTCGCCTGGGTCACCGGATTGAGGACCCGGTTGGGGCGGGAGTCCGTGCCGGTGCCGGCCATCCACTGCCAGTTGAGCTGGTTGTTCGCCACATCGCCGTCCACCAGCAGATCGAGGAAGTGGCGGGCGCCCACGCGCCAGTCGACGTACAGCGTCTTGGTGAGGAAGCTCCCGGTCAGCAGCCGGCCGCGGTTGTGCATCCAGCCCTCGTGGCGCAGTTGGCGCATCGCCGCGTCGATCACCGGGTAGCCCGTACGCCCCTCCTGCCAGGCCTCGATGTCCTCGCGGGCCGCGTGCTCCGTACGCCACAGGTCCCCCTTCGTCCGGTAGTCGGCGAGGGCGGCCTCGGGGCGGGCCGCCAGGACCTGGCGGTGGAAGTCGCGCCAGGCGAGCTGCCGCACGAAGGACTCCGCTCCCGGTCCGCCGGCCCGGCGCGCCCGGTGGACGAGTTCCACGGGGGAGACGGTGCCGAAGTGCAGGTGCGGGGAGAGGCGGGAGGTGGCGTCGCCCGCCAGGTCGTCGCGGCGGTCCTCGTACGCGGCGAGGCCCCCGCGCAGCCAGGCCGTGACCAGCCTGCGGCCCGCCACCTCCCCGCCGGGACACAGAGCCGGCGAGAGCCCCGACAGGTCGGCGCGGGAGGGCAGCGGCTCGGATCCGACGCCCTCCGGGACCCCCACCCTGCGCGGCGCGGCGAGGGGAGTGCGCTGCGGATGTCCCGACCAGTGGCGGAAGTACGGCGTGAACACCGCGAAGTGGTCCGAGGCGGCGGGCGTCACCGCGCCCGGCGCGACGACCGTCGTCACCGTGTCGTGCACGCACAGCCGCCGCCCCACCGACTCCAGCGCCCGCCGCAGCCGTCCTTCGCGCAGTTGCGCATAGGCGCTGACGTCGGCCGCCATGTGCACCTCGTCGGCGTCCGTCTCGGCGGCCACCTTGCACACCTCGTCCACCACGTCGCCGGAGCGGATCACCAGCCGGCCGCCACGCTCACGCAGACCGGCGTCGAGATCGTGCAGACAGTCGGCGAGGAACGCCAGCCGGTTGGGCGCGGCGAACCCGGCGCCGGCCACGCCCTGGTCGCGCACGAACAGGGGCACCACCTGACGGTCCTCGCCCGCGGCCCGCAGCGGCGGGTGGTCGTGCAGGCGCAGGTCGGAGGTGAACAGGACGACCGAGACGTTCATGGTGCGGGCTCCGGAGGGAGAGGGACGGCGGACCGTGAGTGTTGCCGGTCCGGTGTGGGCGACGGACGCGGACACCGACCTGCCGGTGCGCGGTTCCCTCGGGAGGGTGACGGGCGCGGGCGGCTCCGGCCACTCACCCGACTTGTCCAGGTGGTTCCCTCCGCTCACCTGACATGTCCGTGCACATCGCGGGCAAGCGGTCACTACGACGAAGGTCGTGGCGCATCGCAGAACGAACGATGGAGGTGTCTGCCGCTATGGGGGCCAAGGTGTTGGATCGATTTCCAGCGGGAGGTCCGCGCGGTTCGTGGCCAGCGGAGGAGTACGCGGCGCAGCGCCGTGCCGCAGGGGTACCCGCGACGGTCGTGATGGATCTGAAGTCGGACGCGTTTCTCGTGGTGGTCCCGGTAGGCGACGACGACTGACCCCGGGCCGGAGCGGCGTCCGACCGGGGTCGGTTCCGCTCGGTCAGCGTGATCCCACGGCGTCCAACGACCCGCCCGTGGCCAGCCGCGCCCGCACACCGACCCGGGGCTTCCCAGGCGCCGGCAGCGCGAGCGTCCGCCCCTCTTTCGTGGCCGACACCGCACCCGTCACGGACAGCCGGGTCACGGCACGGCTGCCCGCCGCCACGACGAACCAGTGCCCGCGCGGAGACCGCCACCCGGTGGCGGCGACGACATGCTGTCCGAACCGGCTGCAGGCGGCGGTGGACGTGGCCCCGGCGACCGTACGGGCCGGTGCTGCTTGCGCGTCCCGACTCGTGCGGAGCGTCACCGTCACATCGCCGGGTCCGCGCCAGGAGTCGGCGCGAGCGCAGGTCCACACGGCGTGGCCGCCGCCCTCGGGCAGCTCCTGCTCGGCGAAGTCCCAGGCGTTGACGGCCCGGACGCCGGTGCCGCGCAACGAGCCAAGGCCGCACGCCTGATGGGTCCACGCCAGCAGCGCCGCCGGACCGGTGGCCTCCCGGGGCTGACGGGCGGGCGGAGTTCCGTGCCCGGGCAGCGGGGTGTAGGTGAGGTGGACCGGCGACAGGTCACCCAGTCCGGCGAGCAGGAACGCGTGATGCTCGGCGACACGCGACGATGACCGCAGTTGCAGCGCCGGCCGGCCCGCACAGCCACGGCCAGCGGCCACGGTCGCGACCGGGCCGGTGACCCCCTCCTTCGACACGGTCAGCGGACGGGCCAGGACGTCCGGCCGCAGCAGGTCGCGTGTCTGCGCCTCGGCGACCCAGGGGGCCAGCAGATAGCGGACGGCGCTCCTGCCCTGCTCGCTCGGGCCGAGGGCCACTGCCGCCGCCGTGGTGACGTCGGCGTCGTCGGCGCGGGCGACGCTCAGCTCCGCACGTTCACCGGAGGAGCCGAACTCGTCGTAGCGGGCGAGGCGTTGACCGTCGTACAGCAGGACGACGGCACGGTCGTCGACGTCACCCGCGTACAGCAGCTGCGGCGCGGACGTGGGCACGGCCGCCGTCGTACCGGGGGCGAGGGTGACGTGGGTCCGCCGTGCGGGGCGGGTCCATGCCGTCAGGGCGCGGCCGAGCAGGTCGTCGTCGTGCACGCGGGCGCCGCGCGCGGGCCAGGCGGTGAAGTCGACGCGCGGGGTGTGGTCCCACACCCCGGCCGGGGTGCGCACCAGCTCCGCCGGACGGAGGGCGCTGCCCGCGGCGGACGCCGGCGCCTCCGCCTGGGACGTCGTGCCACCGGACGTGGTCGCCGCCAGCGTCACCCCCGTCACCGCAAGGAGCGCGAGGGCGGCCAGGCCCAGCCGGGCCCGGCGCCTGCGGCGGAGCAGATCGGTGGGGCTCGCCTGGAGGGCGCAGGCGTCGAACTCCAGCGAGGTCAGCAGCGCGGCGGCCCGCGTACCCACGCTCTCGTCGAGGGCGTCCGCGGTCCGCAGGGCGGCGTCCGGATCCCGCGCACCGGCGTCCGACAGCAGCTGGTGCACGGCGTCGTCGCTCATGCCGTGCACCGAGCGCAGCAGGAACGCGGCCCGAGCCGCCGCCGGCACACCGGACAGGCGCTGCGCCAGGGCGAGTTCGTCCGCACCGCCCGACCGCGGGAACAGCCGCAGGCCCACAACCAGCGGGAGCCCGGGCAGCAGCGTCCCCTGAGACGCGAACCGTGCGGGCCACAGCCGCGGCCCCCGGCCGTACGACAGCGAGCCGCGCAGCACCTCCAGCAGAAGCGAGCGCTCCACGGGGTCACCTCCACGCTTCTCCGCACGCGGGGGCGGAACTGCGTGCCCGGGGAGCGCGCGAACGCCCGTCAGCGCCCGCTGCACCAAGGAGTGCGCCACGAGAACCCGGCGGTGCCGGCCGATCGTCGCGGGCAGGACGAGATGCGCCAGGCGGACCAGCTCCCCGTACTGCTCGACAAGGAGGGACTCGACCTCCAGGAACGGTGGCCTGGTGCCTGCCGAGGGGCGCCGGCGCGAGCGAAGGTGCATGGGCGGGACGCTTTCGGAGAGGGGACGCGATGCTGTGCCGCTCCGATAAACGAGTGAATCCGCGACCGGTCACCGACCGGCCGTGTCCTGTCGCGCCCGGAACCGTTCCGTCCGCGCCCGGACCCGTCAGACGCGGGCCTCGCCCAGCTCCCGCGACCGTCGTACGAACGCCTCGTGCAGATCCCCGGCCGCCTGCGGCACGGACTCCGCGCGGCGGCGACGCAGCATCAGCAGGACCCGGGCCGTGGCGCCGGCGATCGGACGGTAGGTGATCGCGCCGAGCCGCTCCAGCGGGTCCCCGACCACACTGAAGTCGGGCAGGACCGTCGCCCCCAGCCCCTCCGCGACCATGAGCTTGCCCATCTCGGCGCCGTCGGTCGAATACGCGAAGGCCGGGTCCCGCCCGTCGAACAGCCGGTGGACATAGCGGTGCATCACATAGCCGGAACGCATACCGATCAGCGGCTCGGTGAGCAGCTCCTCCACCGCGACGGTCGGCCGGGCCGCCAACGGGCTGTCCGGGCGCACGCACACCACCGGCAGCCCGGACAGCAACTCGGTGGACTCGAAGTCGGTGGGCATGTCGTCGCCGTCCAGGTGATTGACCAGACCGAGATCGAACCCGCCCTCCGACAGCGCCCGGTGGATGTCCGTCTGCTGCGCGCCGACCACCTCGACCTGGGTGAGCGGATGCGAGGCGCGGAAGTCACGTACGACGGGCAGCAGCAGCGGCACGGTCGCCGCGTTGACCGTGCCCACCCGCACCATGCGACTGATCCGGTGCTGCTCGCCGGCCGCCACCCGCAGCCGGTCCACCGCGTCCAGCACGTCGACGATCTTCGGCAGCAGCTCCCGGCCCTCCGCGCTCATCGTCGCGCCGGACCGTTTGCGCTCCAGGAGGTCGACCCCCAGCTCCCGTTCGAGATTCCGTACGGTCTCGCTCAACGCGGGCTGGGACAGGCGCAGTTCCTCCGCGGCCCGGCGCAGGGAGCCGAGCCGGGTGACGGCCGCTATGTATTCCAGTTGTTCGGTCCGCATGCCCGCAGAATGCGGCCGATTTCCCGGCTCGTTCAAGGGTTTCCCTGTCACACCTTCGTGAAAATCAATGGTCCGCGATACGAGACCGGTCGGGTTTTCCTTGACGCCCGTCGCCGACGGCTGCCACGATCGACGGCATGATGATGCGACTGGACCTCACGCGGCGACGCCATGTCGACCTCGCGCGCGTCTCCAGCGCCTCCTGTTGCACCGCGGCCTGATCCCCGTCACCCCCGTCCCGTGATCCGCCGCTCTTCTTTCGTTCCCGCCTGAAATTCGCCGGAGTTCACTCCAGCCGAATTCGGCGTGCCCGAAAACATTCCGCAACAGGAGTTCCGCATGCCCGCCGCGCCCCTGAAATTCGCCTACTGGGTCCCCAACGTCAGTGGGGGACTGGTCACCAGCAAGATCGAACAGCGCACCGACTGGGGATACGAGTACAACCGCGAACTCGCCGTCCTCGCCGAGAACAACGGATTCGAGTACGCCCTCAGCCAGGTCCGCTACATGGCCAGCTACGGCGCCGAGTTCCAGCACGAGTCGACCAGCTTCAGCCTCGCCCTGCTGCTCGCCACCCAGCGCCTGAAGGTCATCGCCGCCGTCCACCCCGGCCTGTGGCACCCCGGCGTCCTCGCCAAGCTCGGCGCCACCGCCGACCACCTCTCCAACGGCCGCTTCGCGGTCAACGTCGTCTCCGGCTGGTTCAAGGGCGAGTTCACCGCCCTCGGCGAGCCCTGGCTGGAGCACGACGAGCGCTACCGCCGCGCCGAGGAGTTCATCAGCGCCCTGCGCCAGATCTGGACCGAGGACCACACCGAACTCGCCGGTGACTTCTACCGGTTGCGCGACTTCTCCCTCAAGCCCAAGCCCCTCAACACCACCGAACGCCCGCACCCCGAGATCTTCCAGGGCGGCAACTCCACCGCCGCCCGCGCGATGGCCGGCCGGGTCTCCGACTGGTACTTCTCCAACGGCAAGGACTTCGACGGAGTGAGCGAGCAGATCGCCGACGTACGCGCCTCGGCGGCCCAAGTCGGGCGCACCGCACCGAAGTTCGGCCTCAATGGCTTCCTCATCGCCCGTGACACCGAGGCCGAGGCCCGCGACACGCTCCGCGAGATCATCGCCAAGGCCGACACCGAGGCCGTCGAGGGCTTCGGCGCGGCGGTCAAGCAGGCGGGACAGTCCACGGCCGACAAGAAGGGCATGTGGCAGGACTCCGCCTTCGAGGACCTGATCCAGTACAACGACGGCTTCCGTACGGGGCTGATCGGCACCCCCGAGCAGATCGCGGAACGCATCGTCGCCTACAAGAAGCTCGGCGTCGACCTGCTCCTCCTCGGCTTCCTCCACTACCACGAGGAGGTCGAGTACTTCGGCAAGCGCGTCCTGCCGCTCGTGCGCGAGCTGGAGGCCCAACTCCCGGACACGGAGCCCCGGTCCGTACCCGTGCACGCCTGACGGTCCGCTCGTCGTTCACGCCTGCTGACCGCTTCCCTCCGGACCGCCCCCGAAAGAGGACCCATGGCCACCGTCCTGTCCGTCTCCGGCAGCCCCTCCGCCTCCTCCCGCACCAACCGGCTCCTGCGCCATCTCGACCAGCGTCTGATCGCCCAGGGCCACGAGGTGATACCGCTCGACGTGCGCACCATCCCCGCCGAGGCACTGCTCGGCGCGGACTTCCGGCACCCCGCCATCGTCGAGGCCACCGAACTCTTCGAGCGCGCCGACGGGGTCGTCGTCGGCACCCCCGTCTACAAGGCCTCCTACTCCGGAGTCCTCAAGGCGCTTCTCGACCTGCTCCCGCAGTACGCGCTGGCCGGCAAGACCGTGCTGCCGCTCGCCACCGGCGGCTCCACGGCCCACGTCCTGGCCATCGACTACGCGCTGCGCCCGGTGCTCAGCTCCATGGGCGCGGCCCACATCGTGCAGGGCTGGTTCACCCTCGACAAGGACATCACCGTGCGCGAGGACGGCGTCCTGACCGTCGCACCGACCGCCACCGAGGCCCTCGTCCAGGTGGTCGACCAGTTCTCGACAGTGCTGGGCCGCACCCCGCTCCTCGCGGCGGCGAGCTGAGCGCCATGTCCGCCGTCCATGTCATCGCCGCCGACGCGGAGGCCCTCGCCGTCGCGGCCACCCTGGCCGCGGAGTTCCGCGTCGGAGCCTCCGCCCGGGACACCGAACGCAGGCTGCCGCGCGCGGAGTTGGACCGGCTCTCCGCGTCAGGGCTGCTCGCCGTCACCGTCCCCGCCGAGCACGGCGGGGCGGACGTCGGCTCCCTCACCCTCGCGGAGATCTTCCGGTTGCTCGCCGCGGCCGACGCCAGCCTCGCCCAGATCCCGCAGAGCCACTTCGCGTACGTCAACGTGATCCGCCGTCAGGGCACCCCGCAGCAGCAGAAGTTCTTCTTCGCGGAGCTGCTCGCGGGGCGCCGCTTCGGCAACGCGCAGTCGGAGGCAGGCACCAAGCACGTGCAGGACATCCGGACCCGGCTCACCCCGCAGCCGGACGGCTCGTACGTCCTGACCGGCGTCAAGCACTACTCGACCGGTGCCCTCTTCGCCGACTGGATCCCGGTGCTGGCCCGCGCGGAGGGCGACCAGCTGCACGTGGCGTACGTGCCGCGGGACGCCCCCGGCGTCACGGTCGTCGACGACTGGGACGGCATGGGCCAGCGGACGACCGCCAGCGGCACCGTCCGGCTTGCCGACGTCCCGGTGCCCGCCGACCGGGTCCTGCCCCACCACCTCACCTTCGAGGGGCCCCAACTCCACGGTGCCGTCGCACAGTTGCTGCACGCCGCCATCGACGCGGGCATCGCCGGGGGAGCACTGGCCGAGGCGGCGGAGTTCGTCCGGACGAAGAGCCGGCCCTGGTTCGAGAGCGGTCTGGAGAGCGCCGCCGAGGACCCGCTGCTGATCCAGCGGTTCGGTGAACTCGCCCTCCAGGTGTGGTCGTCGGAGGCGCTGCTGCGCGAGGCCGCCCGCGCGGTCGACGCGGCGCGCGCCGACCTCACCGACGACACGGCGGCCGAGGCGTCCATCGCGGTAGCCGCGGCCAAGGTCCGGGCGGCCCAGGCGGCGGTCGAGGTGGCGGGCGCCCTCTTCGAAGTGGCGGGCACCCGCTCCGCGCTCAACTCACTGAACCTGCACCGCCATTGGCGCGACGCCCGCACCCACACCCTGCACGACCCGACCCGCTGGAAGATCCAGCACATCGGCCGGTACGTGCTCAACGGCACGCGGCCACCCCGCCACGGCCTCCTCTAGGGCCCTTCCACAAGAGCCCTGGCCCGACCCACCGAACGGAGACCCCGTGTCCCTCACCTTCCACTGGTTCCTGCCCACCAACGGCGACAGCCGGCACGTCGTCGGTGGCGGCCACGGCACCCCGGCCACCGTCTCCGGACGGGACCGGCCGCCGACCGTCGCCTACTTGAGCCAGATCGCCCGTGCCGCCGAGGACCTGGGCTTCGTGGGCGCGCTCACCCCGACCGGCGCCTGGTGCGAGGACGCGTGGCTGACCACCGCGATGGTCAGCCAGAACACCGAACGCCTGAAGTTCCTGGTCGCCTTCCGCCCCGGCTTCGTCTCACCGACGCTCGCCGCGCAGATGGCGTCCACCTTCCAGCGGCAGAGCGGCGGACGGCTGCTCCTCAACGTCGTCACCGGCGGGGAGAGCCACGAGCAGCGGGCCTACGGCGACTTCCTCGACAAGGACGACCGGTACCGCCGTACCGGCGAATTCCTGGAGATCGTGCGGCAGTTGTGGGAGGGCAAGACCGTCGACCTGCACGGTGAGCACCTCCAGGTCGAGGACGCCAAGCTGGCCCGCGTGCCGGACCCGGTCCCCGAGGTGTACTTCGGGGGATCGTCGCCCATCGCCGGGGAGGTGGCCGCCAAGTACGTGGACGTGTACCTCACTTGGGGCGAGCCGCCCGCGCAGGTCGCCGAGAAGATCGCCTGGATCCGGGGGCTCGCGGCCAAGCAGGGCCGCACGCTGCGCTTCGGGATCCGGCTGCACGTCATCACCCGTGACACCTCCGAGGAGGCCTGGGCCGAGGCGGACCGGCTCCTCGCGGGCTTCGACGTGGCGACCGTGAAGTCCGTACAGGCCGGGCTCGCGCGCAGTGAGTCCGAGGGACAGCAGCGGATGCTCGCCCTGCACGGCGGCGGCAACCGGGACGGCCTGGAGATCCATCCCAACCTGTGGGCGGGCATCGGGCTCGTGCGCGGCGGCGCCGGCACCGCGCTGGTCGGCAGCCACGACGAGGTCGCCGAGCGGATCAAGGAGTACCACGCCCTCGGCATCGACGAGTTCGTGCTCTCCGGCTATCCGCACCTGGAGGAGGCGTACTGGTTCGGTGAGGGCGTCCTGCCGCGCCTGGCCGAACAGGGGCTGTGGCAGCACCCGTTCGGCAAGCAGTCCGCGCCGTCGGCACAGGTGCCGTTCGCGAGCTAGATCTCCGCCAGCGCGTCGAGGTGCGCCCGTCGCACCTCGACGGTCTGCCCCTGCACCAGCAGGAACATCCCTTCCCGGGCCAGCCGTTGGGCCGGCTCGCGCAGGTCCATCGCCCGGCCGCCGCGGGCCACGACCGCCGCCGTCGTGGCCGCGCGCATGAGGTCGTACGCCCGTGTCTTGAGTGCAAGCCGTTCCGCGACGCGCTCGTGCGGGACGGGGTGCTCGGCCAACTCGTAGACCTGGCGCCGCACTTCGTCGAGCCGCCCGCGCAGCGCTCCCGCGGCCTCCTCCTCACCGGCACCGGCCAGCAGACCGAGTGCCGCGTACGCCACCCCGAAGACGGCGGGGGAGGCGTTGGTGTTACGGGGCAGGTCGACCAGGGCGAACTTCTCCTGCGGGGTGCGCAGCACCACCGCGTCGTCGGGCAGCCACAGGCCGTCCAGTTCCAGGGAGACCGTGACGGACGCGGTGAGGGCGGCGAGGCGCATCGGCGCGGAGGGCGTGAGGCCCGGCTGCTCGCGCGCCTCGGTGAAGGCGAACACCACCTCGTCCGTGTCCGTCACACCCGCGAGCAGCATCACGTCGTTGAGGCCCCAGCCCGTGTACCAGGGCACCGTCCCGTCGAAGCGCCAGCCGCCGCGCTCCGGCGTGACCCGCACCGGGACCTTAGGGAAGGCCCGGACGTGCGCGAACGCGATGCCGGCCAGCAGTTCACCGGTCGCCAGCGGGCGCAGCAGCCGCTCCCGGACCGGGAGGGCGGACTTCGCCAGCATCCGTACCGGCGTGTGGTGCTGGGTCTGCACGAACCAGGTGGAGCAGCACGCCCCGGACAGGATCTCCGCGATCTCCCGCGCCACGGAGTCCGGGGCGCCCGCACCGCCGTATTGCTTCGGCGCGCTCACCCCGAGCAGCCCCGACCGCCTGATGGCCTCGATGTGGCTCGCGGGCACGGTCCCCTGGTCGACCTCCGCCGCGCGCGGAGCGAGGAGGTCGTCCGCGAGAGACCTGGCCACGGGGATGAGGGGATGGGTTTCGACGGTCATGGAAAGGATTCTCGCGATCTCGTCGCGCGAGGTGTCGATCCGGGGCTGTGTCGTTCGTGTAGGAGGTGAGAGAAGGACACGACACCACGAACGACACGACACGACGGAGGACGTCATGCAGCACTACCTGCTCAGCGTGATCACACCGACCGAAGGAACGCCGCCCGGTCCTGAGGCCATGGCGGAGATCTTCCGCAACATCGAGACCTTCCACGCGGAGCTGCGGGAGGCCGGCGCCTGGGTCTTCGCCGGTGGCCTGCACGGCCCCGAGACGGCCACGGTGCTGCGGCCCAAGGACGGCGACGTCCTGATCACCGACGGGCCGTTCGCCGAGGGCAAGGAGTACCTGGGAGGCATCTGCCTGATCAAGGCACCCGACCTGGACGCGGCCCTGGAATGGGGCCGGAAGGCGACCTGGGCCACCACCCTGCCCATCGAGGTGCGCCCGTTCATGCACCAGGACGACGCCTGATGCCCGAACCCGTCGACGTCGCGGCCGTCTTCCGTGCGGAGTACGGCCGCGCCGTCGCCGTCCTGGTCCGCTTCCTCGGCGACATCGACCTCGCCGAGGAAGCGGTCCAGGAGGCCTTCACCACGGCCGTCCAGCGCTGGCCGGAGACGGGTGTGCCGCCCAGCCCGGCCGGCTGGATCATCACCACCGCGCGCAACCGCGCGATCGACCGGCTGCGCCGCGAGTCCTCCCGCGAGGCCCGCCACGCCGAGGCCGCCCTGGTGAACGCGCCCGACGCACCGGTCGAGGAGGGCCCCGTGCGCGACGACCGGCTCCGCCTGATCTTCACCTGCTGCCACCCCGCGCTCGCCCCCCAGGCCCAGGTCGCCCTGACCCTCCGCCTGCTCGGCGGACTCACCACACCCCAGATCGCCCGCGCCTTCCTGGTGCCCGAGCCGACCATGGCCCAACGCCTCGTCCGCGCCAAGGCGAAGATCCGGGGCGCCCGGATCCCCTACCGCGTGCCCCGCGACGCCGACCTCCCGGACCGGCTCAAGGGCGTCCTCGCCGTCGTCTACCTGATCTTCAACGAGGGATACGCGGGCGACCCCGAACTGTGCGCGGAGGCCGTACGCCTCGGCCGCCTCCTGTCCGAGCTGATGCCGGACGAGCCCGAGGTCACCGGCCTGCTCGCGCTGATGCTCCTCGTCGAATCCCGCAGGACCGCACGCCAGGGCGAGCACGGCGAGCTCGTACCCCTCCCCGAGCAGGACCGCGCCTGCTGGGACCGCGAGCTGATCGCCGAGGGGCAGTCCCTGGTCCGCCGCTGTCTGCGCCGCAACCAGCCGGGCCAGTACCAGATCCAGGCCGCCGTCCAGGCCGTCCACAGCGACGCGGAGTCCGCCGAGGCCACCGACTGGGGCCAGATCCTGCGGCTGTACGACCAGCTCACGGCGGTCGCCCCCAGCCCGGTGGTGGCCCTCAACCGGGCGGTCGCCGTGGCCGAGACAGCGGGCCCGACCCCGGCCCTCGACCTGGTCGACGCCCTCGACCTGACCGGCTACCACGTCTTCCACGCGGTCCGCGCCGACCTGCTGCGCCGCCTGGGCCGCACGCAGGAGGCGGCACGGGCTTACGAGACGGCGGCCGAGCTGACCGGGAGCCCGGCGGAGCGGGCGCATCTGAAAGCCGCCCGGCGGGCACTCGACGCCGGCTGACCGGGTCCGGAGTGTCCGACGTCCCCGGCAGATCCAGCGTCTAGGGCCGTACGGTGTCCAGCTGCGTGAGCACGTCGAAGTCCACCCCGTCCGCCCGCGCCAGATAGATCCGCTGCCGGACATGACTGCCGCGCAGCCGCAGTAAGCCGCGCGGTCCCTCGTAGGACACCGAGTCGGCCGTCGCGCCGATCGCCGTGACGTCCAGCGTTCTGGCCCGGGTGATGAGCGCGGCGAGCAACAGGACGCCCTCGTAACAGGATTCGCCCAGACTGCCGGGCGCCGGAGCGTCGATGCCGAACCGGCCGGCGTACTGGCCGTGGAAGTCGAGGGTGTCCTGGTTGGCGAGCGAGGCGAAGAACCCGGCGGTGCTGTAGAGATCGGCGGTGGCCGTGGGACCACTGGCCATCAGCATGTTCTCGTCCATCAACGTGCTCAGCCGCAGACAGCGCGCGTCGAGTCCGGCCGCGGCGAACGCGCGGTTGAAGCGCACCGCGTCACTGCCCACCAGAAGCATCAGCACCGCGTCGGCCTCGGAGTGCTCGATACGGCGCAGCACGTCGTCGAAGTCATGGGTGCCGAGCGGCAGATAGGCCCGCCCGCAGATCCGGCCCCCCGACTCGTGGGCGTAGCCGCGCGCGGCCTGCGCGGTGCGGCGCGGCCAGACGTAGTCGTTGCCGACCACGAACCAGCTGCGCACCTTGCGTTCCCGGGCCAACAGACGTATAGCGGGCCGCAGTTGGGCGTCCGGCGTCTCGCTGGTGAGGAAGACGCCGTTGGTGTGCTCACCGCCCTCGTACAGCGCCGTGTACACGTACGGCACCCGGTGCGCGATGCGCGGCGCGAGTGCCTGCCGCACGGAGGAGATGTGCCAGCCGGTGACCCCCTGCACGACCCCCAGGTCCACCAACGCCTCGACCCGGTCGGCGATTTCATTCGGCTCGGCACCGCCGTCCACCGGCAGCAGGCGCAGCTCCTTGCCGAGCACCCCGCCCGCGTGGTTGACCTCCTCGGCGGCCAGCCGCGCGCACAACTCGCAGGTGGGCCCGAAGATTCCGGCGGCACCCTGGAGGGGGAAGACCAGGGCCACGCTGATCACGGTGTCGTCGACGGTGAACCAGTCGAGCGGGTGGGGGTCGAGCTGGAACATGCGGTCATGATTCCGGGTCCGCCCGGTGAACTCCAGCCCGTCTCGTGGTGCGGTCGGTGCGGGGACGGTATCTGTGGCCTGCGGGACGGCACTTGTACGATGGATCCACCCCGGGACCGAGGAGAACGATGCCTGCCTCATCTGCGCGTCAACCCCAGGACCTGATGCAGCTGTTGACGCGTGCGGAGCGTGTGGCCGCGCGGCGACTGCAGTCCGTGCTCGACGAGGACGGCTGCTCGCTGGACGCGTGGCGGGTGCTCACCCTGCTCTCCGACGGCAAGGGCCACTCCATGACGGCGGTGGCCGAAGCCGCATTTCTGCCCGCGCCGACGCTCACCAAGCTGGTCGACCACCTCGTCGACCAGAACCTCGTCTACCGCCGCGTCGACCCCCTGGACCGCCGCCGCATCCTCGCCCACCTCACGCCACGCGGCCAGACGTACTGGCGCCGGCTCAGCCGCGAGGTCCGTACCCGGTGGCCGGTGCTGAACGAGGGCGACGACGAGTTGTTGCGGGCGCTGCTGGGCCGGCTGCTGGACACGCTCGAAGAGACGGCGGCCGTGGATTCGGCCTGACGCCACCTTGGGTGACCGGGGGAACTCAGGCCGTGGTCTTCGGCGATCCGGAATGACTTCTGTACCTTAATGGTTGCTAATTACATCGAGTAGCACCGACCGCACCCGTCCCGGCCCGGCAGGGCCCGCGCACCACCAGCGAGGCACCGTGAACCAGTCCACCCCCGAGCAGCCCGCCGACATCGTGGCCCGGCTGCGCGCCACCTTCCGTACCGGCCGCACCAAGCCCGTCGAGTGGCGCACCACCCAGCTGCGCCGGCTCCGCGAGATGCTCACGGAGCACGCCGACGACCTGGCCACGGCCCTCCACGCCGACCTCGGCAAGAGCGCCGACGAGTCCCAGCGCACCGAGATCGGGTTCACGGTCCGCGAGATCGACCACACCCTCGACCACCTCGCCGACTGGCTGCGCCCCGAGCCCGCCCCGGTACCGGAGCGTCTCGGCGCCGACACCACGGCGTGGACGCAGTACGACCCGCTCGGCGTCGTTCTCGTCATCGCCCCCTGGAACTATCCGCTCCAGCTCCTGCTCACCCCGGTCGTCGGCGCGCTGGCCGCGGGCAACGCGGTGGTCGTCAAGCCCAGCGAGCTGGCGCCCGCCACCTCCGCCGCGCTGGCCCGCCTGATCCCCGAGTACCTGGACACGGACGCGGTCGCCGTCGTCGAGGGCGCCATCCCCGAGACCACGGCCCTGCTGGCCGAGCGCTTCGACCACATCTTCTACACGGGCAACGGCGCCGTCGGCCGCGTCGTGATGCGCGCCGCCGCCGAGCACCTCACCCCGGTCACCCTCGAACTGGGCGGCAAGTCCCCGGCGTTCGTCGACCGTGACGCCGATCTCGACGTCGTCGCCGACCGGTTGGCGCGCGGCAAGTTCCTCAACGCCGGCCAGACCTGCGTCGCCCCCGACTACGTCCTGACCGACCCGGCGACGGCCACCGCCCTGGAGGCGGCCCTCGTCAAGGCCGTCGACGGGCTCTTCGGTGCCGACCCGAAGGCCTCCGGCGCGTACAGCCGGATCATCAACGAGCGGCACTTCGACCGGCTCACCGGCCTGCTCGACTCGGGCCGCGTGGTCCTGGGCGGTGACAACGACCGTGCGGTGAAGTACATCGCGCCGACCGTCCTCGCCGACGTCGACCCCGAGTCGACGGTCATGCGGGACGAGATCTTCGGCCCGATCCTCCCCGTCGTCACCGTGCCCGGCCTGGACGAGGCGATCGGCTTCATCAACGACCGCGACAAGCCCCTCGCCCTGTACGTCTTCTCCGAGTCCGACGAGACCAGGTCCCGGATCGCCGACGAGACGTCCTCCGGCGCTGTCGGCCACGGCCTGCCGCTCGCCCATCTCACCGTCTCCGACCTGCCGTTCGGCGGGGTGGGGGAGAGCGGCATGGGCAACTACCACGGCCGCTACTCCATCGAGACGTTCAGCCACCGCAAGGCGGTCCTGCAGAAGCCGCTGAGCTGACCGACCGCGTCCGAGCGCATCCGAGTGGGGCCCTTCGGGGCCCCACTTTTTGCATTCGCTACGGCAGTTGACTGGTCTACACCCTTGACTGGTACAGACCAAAGGAGTTGAGTGTGGCACCACAACCCCCCACCGCGGCCGCACCCCTCGCCGGGTGCGGCCGTGCTCCGTAAAGGAGTTGATCCTTGTTCAGGCATCGCATCGCCGCACTCCTGACCACGCTCGCCCTCGGAAGCTCCGCACTGGTCCTCCAGTCGGCCCCCACCGCTTCCGCCGCAGGGTTCGTGGTGAGTGAGGCGCAGTTCAACCAGATGTTCCCGGGCCGGAATTCGTTCTACAGCTACAGCGGCCTGACCGCCGCGCTCTCGGCCTACCCGGGCTTCGCGAACACCGGCTCCGACACCGTCAAGAAGCAGGAAGCCGCCGCCTTCCTGGCCAACGTCAACCACGAGACCGGCGGGTTGGTGTACGTGGTCGAGCAGAACACCGCCAACTACCCCCACTACTGCGACTGGAGCCAGTCGTATGGCTGCCCCGCCGGACAGGCCGCCTACTACGGGCGCGGCCCCATCCAGCTCTCCTGGAACTTCAACTACAAGGCCGCCGGCGACGCCCTGGGCATCGACCTCCTGGGCAACCCCTGGCAGGTCGAGAACAACTCGGCCGTCGCCTGGAAGACCGGCCTCTGGTACTGGAACACGCAGTCAGGACCCGGCACCATGACCCCCCACAACGCCATGGTCAACGGTGCCGGCTTCGGCCAGACCATCCGCTCCATCAACGGCTCCCTGGAATGCGACGGCCGCAACCCCGCCCAGGTCCAAAGCCGCGTCGACGCCTACAACCGCATCACGTCCATCCTCGGCGTCAGTCCCGGCGCCAACCTCTACTGCTGACGGCGGTCCGCAGCGTCACGACCGCAGCGGGCGTCTTGGGCGCCCGCTGCGGCACGACGGTTCGGCGTAACATCCGGGCAGGAGTCGGGCCGGGCGTTGCCCGCGGCAATGGATGCAATGTATACGTTGTGCATGCCTTCTGCCGGTGACCGTTCCGAAGAACGTCCAGGGATGCACAACCAGGCCGAGATCGCCTATCGGCGGCTGCGCGAGCGGCTGCTGGACGGGCACTACGCCCCTGGCGACCGGCTCACCGAGCTGGGCATCTGCGACGACCTCGGCATGAGCCGGACCCCGGTCCGTGAAGCGCTGCGCCGACTGCAGAGCGACGGTCTCGTCAGCTCGACGGGCAGGGGAGTGGTCGTCAGCTCGCTCTCCCCTCAAGAGATGCTGCACGCAACGCAGTTGCACGGTGCGCTGGACGCGCTCGCCGCCAAACTCGCCGCCACCGCGCAGCGTGACGGGCAGTTGTCCCCCATGCAGCTCAGTGGGCTGAAGGAGGCGTCCCGTCGAGTGGAGGAGCAGGCCGAGTCCAGCGATCCGGCAGGCGCCTGGCGGGCGAATCTGGACTTCCACATGACGCTGGCCCGCCTCTCGGGCAACCCTCTGCTGGTGGACACGCTCGACCGCATCTGGGCCCGGTTCGCCATCGTGAGCCTGAGCAACATCAATCGGCGCCGCGACCTCACACCCCGCCAGCACGACGCGATCGTGAGCGCCATCGTCGACGGTGACCCCGAGCGGGCGGAGGCCGCGGCGGCCGAGCACGTCCGGGAAGCGGCGGCGATGTACGGGGAAGGCCCCCGCTGACCGTCGGGTGAGCTGCCGGCCGACGGGTGAGCCCGTCCCGCGACGCGTGCACCGGGCGCCTCGCGCCGCCGGATCTTAGAGTCCGAGCCTTTTGCGGCAAGCCTTGTCCGATCCCTTGTCGAGTCTTCGCGTGCAATGTATACATTGCACATCAGCGGCAAGGGTGCCCGCGGCAGCCCCGGCCGAAGGACTCATCACCGGGCGTGTCGGCACGTCCGGGGAGACGCTCAACGCGCACGGGACATGCGCCAACGGTCGCCTCCGGAACCGTATTTGACGAGCCGTCACCGCTTCCGGTCGCCGCCTTCCGTCTCGCCATCACGATCACCAACTCGAGGTGAATGTCATGCCAGGATTCGGCCGAAGCGGACGACCCACAGCCCTGCTCAGCGCGACCGCGGCGGTGCTGCTGGTCGCCACGGCGTGCGGCTCGGGGACGGGATCGAGCAGCGGTTCCATCAAGATCGGTGCCTCGCTCCCGCTGTCGGGCCCGGTCGCCGACGCCTCCAAGCCGGCGTACGAGGGTTACAAGGTCTGGCTCGACCAACTGAACGAGAAAGGCGGCCTGTTGGGCCGCAAGGTCGAGCTCAAGGTGCTCGACGACGGCTTCGAGCAGAACACCGTCGTCACCAACTACAACCGCCTCATCAGCCAGGAGCGCTCCGACCTGCTCCTCGGCACCTTCTCCTCCAAGCTCAACCTGCCGGCCTCGGCCGTGGCCGAGCGCAACAAGATGCTCTACGTCGAGCCCTCCGGCGGCGCCGAGGAGATCTTCACCCGCGGCTACGACTACCTGTTCTTCGCCCAGCCCAGCACCTCGCTGGACCTGCCGGACCAGTTCGTGCAGTACATCAAGTCGCTGCCGGCCGACCAGCGGCCCAAGACCGCCGCCTATCCCACCCAGGACGACCCCAACACCGACGTCACCATCGAGGAGTTCCGCAAGGCGCTCACCAAGCTCGGTGTGAAGACGGTCTACAGCGAGAAGTACGCGCCCGAGACCGTCAACTTCGATCCCATAGCGAGCGCCATCGCCCGCGGACGAGATCGCCGCCCTGGACGGCGTGGACATGCTCGCCCTCGGCGCCAACGACTTCACCGCCGAACTGGGCGTACCGGGGCAGTACGGCGACCCGCGCGTCCGCGACGCCGTGGAGAAGCTGGCCAACGCCTGCCACAAGCACGGCAAGCTCATGGTGCTCGGCGGCATCGGCGATCCGGCGCTCCTGGACACCCTCGTCCCCCTGGGCGTGTGCCCGCTGCGCATCACCGGAACCGACAGCGCCCTGCTCTACGAGGCCGCGCACGCGCACGCCCAGCAGGCACTCTCCGCGTTCCGCCCGTAGCGGCGGCACCCCGCGCATCCCCGGATCCCCCCGACAGTCAGGACGGACGATGACCGCAGACCTTCCCCAGCCGGCCCCCATGCGCGCCGCCGAGAGCAACACCAAGCCCCGGTTCAAGGTGCCGCCGAACAGCTGCGACACCCACTTCCACGTCTTCGAGCCCGGATATCCCACGGTCCCCGACCCGCTGTACGGATTCCCCGACGGCACGCTCGACCAGTATCTGCGGATGACCGAATGGCTCGGCATCGAGCGCATGGTCCTCGTACAGCCCACCTACTACGGCACCGACAACAGCCTGCTCGTCGACGTCCTGAAGAAGGCCGGCCCGCGCTGCCGCGGTGTCGTACGCATCGAAGAGGACGCCACCGACAAGGAGTTGGACGAGTACCACGAGCTGGGCGTGCGGGCGATCCGTCTCGACCTGTTCGCGCGGGCGTCCTGGCCGACCGCCGACATCGTCGCGTACGTCCGCAGGATGGCCGACCGGGCCCGTCCGCGCGGCTGGCACCTGCAGTTCTACACACCGGGGACGGTCGTACGGGATCTGCTGCCGTTCTTCGCCGACCTCGAGGACACCTTCGTCATCGACCACATGGGATACATGAAGGAGTCGGACGGGCTGACGCGGGCGGACTTCGACCGGCTGGTGCGGGTCCTGGACGGGGGCAGCTGCTACATCAAGCTCTCCGGGGCCTACCGCATCGCCAAGGACAAGCCGCTGTCCAGCGTCGAGCCCCTGGGCCGGGCGCTCGTGGCGGCCCGACCCGACCGCCTCGTGTGGGGATCGGACTGGCCGCACCTGACGGACGGCCAACGGGACACCGGCGAACTGCTCAACCTGCTCGCCGACTGGGCACCCGAGGAGGCGGACCGCCGGCAGATCCTGGTCGACTCTCCCGCCAGGCTGTTCTACACGGACTGACCGCCTTCTCGCCCAGGCTTGCCCCATGGGTCGGACGACCCGTGGGGCATACTTGTCGTGCGTCGCGTTTTACGTATAACCTCACCCGTCAATCGCCCGCGCGCCCGCGCCCGCGCCTGTACGCGCACCTGCACAGAGAGGTCCCGATGAGTCGCATCGCCCTGGTCACCCTCGTCGTCGACGACTACGACGAGGCGATCCGCTTCTACACCGAGGCCCTCGGATTCCGGCTGGTGGAGGACGAGCCGCGGCCGGACGGCTCCCGCTGGGTCGTCGTCGAGCCCGGGACCGGCGGCCACGGCACCGGCCTGCTGCTGGCCCGCGCCAAGGACGAGGCGCAGCGCGGCCGGGTCGGGGACCAGACCGGCGGGCGCGTCGGGTTCTTCCTGCACACCGACGACTTCGCCCGCGACCACGCCCGGATGCTCGCCGCCGGAGTGACCTTCCTGGAGGAGCCGCGGCACGAGAGCTACGGCTCGGTCGCCGTCTTCCAGGACCTGTACGGCAACCGCTGGGACCTGCTCCAGCCCGCCGTCTGATCCCGCTCACCGTCCGCACCTGCTCGCCGAACGATCGAGGAACGACCGCACATGTCATCTACGCGCATAGACGCCGAAGCTCTCCGCCGCCTGCCCAAGGCCGTCCTGCACGACCACCTCGACGGCGGCCTGCGCCCCGCCACCGTGGTGGAGCTGGCGGCCGCGGTCGGACACACCCTGCCCACCACCGACCCCGACGAGCTGGCCGCCTGGTACTTCGAGGCCGCCAACTCCGGGGACCTGGTGCGCTACATCGCCACCTTCGAGCACACCCTCGCCGTGATGCAGACCCGCGAGGGACTGCTGCGCACGGCCGAGGAGTACGTCCTCGACCTGGCGGCGGACGGCGTGGTCTACGCCGAGGTGCGCTACGCCCCCGAGCTGAACACCCAGGGCGGGCTCACGCTCCCCGAGGTCGTCGAGACCGTCCAGGAAGGGCTCGCGGCGGGCATGGCCAAGGCGGCGGCCGCGGGCACCCCGGTGCGGGTCGGTACCCTGCTGTGCGGGATGCGGATGTTCGACCGTGTCGGTGAGGCGGCCGACCTGGCCGTGGCGTTCCGGGACGCGGGCGTCGTCGGCTTCGACATCGCGGGTGCCGAGGACGGCTTCCCGCCCGCCGACCACCTCGACGCCTTCGAGCGGTTGCGGCGCGAGAGCGTGCCCTTCACCATCCACGCCGGCGAGGCGCACGGTCTGCCGAGCATCCACCAGGCTCTTCAGGTCTGCGGCGCCCAGCGCATCGGGCACGGCGTCCGGATCACCGAGGACATCGTCGACGGCAAGCTCGGCCGGCTCGCCGGCTGGGTCCGCGACCGCCGGATCGCCCTGGAGATGTGCCCGACGTCCAACCTGCAGACCGGTGCCGCGACCTCCATCGCCGAGCACCCGATCACCGCGCTGAAGGACCTCGGGTTCCGGGTCACCCTCAACACCGACAACCGTCTGGTGTCCGGTACGACGATGACCCGGGAGATGTCGCTGCTGGTCAAGGAGGCCGGCTGGACCGTCGAGGACCTGCGCACGGTCACGGTGAACGCGGTCAAGAGCGCGTTCATCCCGTTCGACGAGCGCAGGGCCCTCATCGAGGACGTGGTCCTGCCGGGTTACTCCGCCTCGCTCTGAAGCAGCCCCCGCAGATAGGCGGCCTGTCCGACGTGCTGGAGATCGTCGGACAGGACGCTGATCAGCCGCACCCCGAGGGTGACCGGCGGATCCCAGCGCTCGTCCACGACGCGTTCGAGGTCCTTGCCCGCCAGATCCCGCAGCACCCCCAGGGTCTGCGCGTGGACGGCGTCGTAGTAGCCGGTCAGCAGCTCGCCGTCGTCGACCCGCACCTTGGCGACCTTCGCGGCGCTGTGGCCGTATCCGATGTCGTGGCGGGGCAGGTCGAGCGCGAACCGCTTCTCCCAGTCCTGGGTGAGCCAGACCTGCTCTATCCCGAAGGCGTCGGCGACGTGGTCGTCCTGGACCCGGGTGAGGTGCCAGACCAGCCAGGAGATGGAGTTGGCGTCGGGCGCGGGACGGGTGTTGAGGAGGTCGGGGGCGAGCCCTTCGACCGTGTTGTGGACTTCTTCCTGGATGCGGCTGTAGGAGTCGATGAGGATGTCCTTTGCATGCATGCCACCACCATTGCGCATCGCGATCGCTCACGCGTCCGGAATCCAGCTCCCGTGGAAACCCAGCGGCACGCGCCCCGGCAGATGGATCCGCGCCACCGGCTCGCCCGTGAAGTCCTGCGCCGCGAGGATCACCAGGTCCGCCGCCCCGCGGTCCGGATTGTGCGCATACGCGATCGCGTAGCCGTCGTCCTCGGCCTTGGCGCCCCGGCGCGGGACGAACACGGCCTCGCCCGCCGCCGCGCCGCGCGGCAGCCGGTGGACCTGGGTGGATCCGCGCAGCAGGTCGTGCTTGATCAGGGCGTTGCTGAAGGCGCTGTCCGGCGTCCCGTCGGCGGCCAGATACGCCGCCGTCATCTCGGCGGACGCCGCCGTGTACGCGTACCGGTGCCGGCGCGACACCAACTCCTCGCGGACGCGCGGGAATTCCTGGGGCCGGTCGTCGATCGTCCGGGTCCGCACCCGCCCGCCCGGGACGTCGATCGTCCAGCGTTCCAGAGAGGCGGTGCCCTCGCTGGAGGGACCGTCGGTGCCGCGTCCGGCGACGTAGAAGGGCGCCGGGTAGGTCGTCATGTCGACCACCACGGAGGAGCCCTCGTCGTAGGCGTTGAGCGTGTGCGAGTAGAAGACCGGGTCCACCTCGAACCAGCGCACGGCGCCACCCTTGCGGGGCAACAGGCCCACGCGCATGGGGTGTTGATCGTTCCAGACGTACGGCACCAGGTCGCCCCGCTCGGCCGCCGCCATGTCGAAGGTGACCGGCAGGTCGAAGATCACGACGTACTTCTCGGTGAGCGCGAAGTCGTGCATCATCGGCGCGTCCGCCACCGGGATCTTCGTGGTCCGTACGACCCGACCGGTGTGGTCGATGACGTGGTGGCGGACGTGGTCCCAGGTCGGGTAGTAGGCGATCGCGTGCAGCTCGCCGGCCACCGCGTCGAACTTGGTGTGCGCGGTGAAGGCCCCTTCGAGCGTGCCCCGGAAGTCGTACGTGCCCACGGTGTTGAGCTCGTGGTCGAGTTCGTACGGCAGCGGTCCGCTCTCCTGGAGCGCCAGGATCCGGCCCCGGTAGGGGATCACGTGGGTGTTGCAGGGGAAGTCGTCCGGGGGCACCGGGCCCGGGTAGGGCTCGCCCAGCTTCTGCGTGACCTGCGAGGAGCGCACCCACCGGTTGCGGTACCACTCGGCGCGTCCGTCGCGCAGCCGCACGCCGTGCACCATGCCGTCGCCGAGCATCCAGTGGTGGGCGCGCGGATCCTCCAGGCCCAGCACGTTGGGGCCGTTGCGCAGGTAGCGGCCGTCGAGGTCGCGCGGGATGCGTCCGGTGACCGGCAGGTCGAAGGCGGTCAGCTCTTCGGTGACCGGTTTGAACGCGCCCTCCAGGAACGGGAAGTGACGCGTCGTCACCTCCGGCTTGCGGGTAACCGCCGCCGCCTGGAGGCTTCCCGTGCCGATGAGCCCGCTCGCCGCCGTGATCGCCGCCGCGCCGCGCAGCACGTTCCGTCGTGTGTGGTCGGTCATGTCCCGTACTCCTGATCGCAGTTGTCGTGAGGAACAGTCACGAGTCTGCTTTCGGGAACGGGCCCGGTCAGGAGGGGTGGACACCCTCAGGGGGTGTTGCCAGCCCCCCTGTTTCGAGCAGGGTCATCAGCGCCCGGGCCGCGGGACTGGTCGCCTGGGGCGGAGGCAGCAGGGCAACGGTCTCGTAGACGGTCTCGCCGGTGCCCTTCACGGGCAGCGCGGTGAGCCGGTCCCGCTTGTGCCGGAAGTGCCGGGGCACGACGGCGATGCCGAGGTTCTCGTCCACCAGGTCCAGGAGGCTGTGCACGTCGTTCACCTCCAGCGCGACGGTGCGTCGCACGCCGGCGGCGGCGAACGCGGTGTCGGTGGTGCGGCGCGGGCCCCAGTCCGGGTGGAAGTCGACGAACACCTCGCCGCCGAGGTCGTCCGGGGTGACGGCCGCGCCGTCCTGTGCCAGCCGGTGGGTCGGGTGGCACAGCACCGTCATCGGCTCGGCGGTCAGTGCCACCGAGCGCAGCTGGTCGGTGTCCGCCTGCGTCCGGTAGGCGAAGGCGAGGTCGAGCCGCCCGGCGGCGACCTCTTCCGCCAGCTCGCCCGAGCCCGCCTGCCGCAGCCTGATCTCGACGTCCGGGTGCCGGTGCCGGAACGCGGCGAGCAGTTCTGCCACGTGCACGCCCGCGATGCACTGCTCGGTGCCCAGCGCGAGCGTGCCCCGCAGTACGCCCTGGACGGCCGCGACCGCCTCGTGCGCCGACCGCACCTGGGCGAGGATCCGCTCCGCCTCGCCCAGCAGGGCCCGCCCCGCCTCCGTCAGCGTCACCCGGCGCGTGGTCCGTACGAACAGGGGCGTCTGCAGCTCCCGCTCCAGTGCCCGGATCGAGGCGGACAGGCCCGACTGGGACACCAGCAGGCGTTCGGCGGCCCGGGTGAAGTGCTGGTCCTCGGCGACCGCGACGAAATGCTGGAGATGGCGCAGTTCCATGATTGAGAAGCCTAGCCGCTTAGTTCCATCGCATTCTCCTGTTGGACCACTGCCCGCAGGTCGCGCGAGAGTGGGTACCCGGTTCCCCGGAACCGTCTTTTCGTGTGCCAACCCCTCTGGAGTCGCGTTGTACACCGCACATCCCGACCGCTACGCGGACATGCCCTACCGGCGCACCGGACGCAGCGGCCTGAAGCTTCCCGCGATCTCGCTGGGCCTGTGGCACAACTTCGGGCCCGACCGCTCCGTCGAGACCCAGCGGGCCATCCTGCGCCGCGCCTTCGACCTCGGCGTCACGCACTTCGACCTGGCCAACAACTACGGCCCGCCGCCCGGCGCCGCCGAGGCCGCGCTGGGCGAGGCGCTGAAGGCGGACTTCACCGGCCTCCGGGACGAACTGGTGATCTCCACCAAGGCCGGCTACCTGATGTGGCCCGGCCCGTACGGCGAGTGGGGCTCCCGCAAGTACGTGCTGTCCTCGCTCGACCAGAGCCTGAGCCGCATGGGCCTGGACTACGTCGACATCTTCTACTCGCACCGCCCCGACCCGGAGACTCCCCTGGAGGAGACGATGGGCGCCCTGCACACGGCGGTCCAGCAGGGCAAGGCGCTCTACGTCGGCCTCTCCAACTACTCGGCCGAGCAGACCCGTGAGGCCGCGCGCATCCTCGGCGAGCTGGGCACCCCGCTGCTGATCCACCAGCCGCGCTACTCGATGCTCGACCGCCGCCCCGAGGACGAGGGCCTCCTGGACGCCCTCGACGAACTCCAGGTCGGCTCCATCGTCTTCTCCCCGCTGGAGCAGGGCCTGCTCTCCTCCCGCTACCTCGACGGCATCCCCGAGGGTTCCCGGGCGGCGAGCGACAGCCCGTTCCTGAACTCGGACGCGGTCACCGAGGACCTGGTGGGCCGGCTGCGCGCCCTCGACGACATCGCCAAGGGGCGCGGCCAGACCCTCGCCCAGCTGGCCCTGGCCTGGGTGCTGCGCGGCGGGCGGGTGACCTCCGCCCTGGTCGGCGCGAGCAGCCCGCAGCAGATCGAGGACAGCGTCGCGGCCACCCGCGCCCTGGACTTCGACGCCGACGAGCTGGCCCGCATCGACGCCATCGTCAAGCCGTAAGGCGCTCGCTGACCTCCCAGAGGCGGGCCGCCAGCTCTGGGTCGACGGCATAGCCGAGGACGCCGGGCGTCGCCGCGCCGGCCCGCCAGGCGTCCTCGTCCTCGGCGGCGACCAGCGGGCTGATGTCACAGTTCTCGCAGTAGTCCCCGCCCCGTCCGTCGAGCTGGGGGCTGGTCGCGCACCAGACGCTGGTGGCCGCTCCCTGCGGGACCGTCTTCAACTGGCGGTCGGGATCGCGGACCGGGCGGCCCTCCTCGTCCATGGCGCCGTTCGCGCGCAGGACGTCATCGGAGAGGTGCTTGGCGAGCCCGGTGTCGATGATCGTGCCCGGGTGCACGGAGAAGGCCCGCACGTCCTCGGCCCGCCCGCGCCGGTCCAGCTCCACGGCGAACAGCGCGTTGGCCGTCTTCGACTGGCCGTAGGCCACGAACGGCTCGTAGGGCCGGTGCTCGAAGTTCAGGTCGTCGAAGTCGACGCCGGCGAAGCGGAAGCCACGCGAGGAGACCGACACGACCCGAGCGCCGTGGGCCGCCACGAGCGCCGGCCACAGCCGCTCCACCAGCTGGAAGTGGCCCAGGTGGTTCGTCGCGAACTGCACCTCGTACCCGCGCGCGTCCCGCGTCAGTGGCGTCGCCATGATCCCGGCGCTGTTCACCAGGATGTGCAGCGGCCGCCCGGACGCCAGGAACTTCTCCGCGAAGGCGTCGATCGACGCCGGATCCAGCAGGTCCAGGTGCTCGACCTCGACTCCGGGCACGTCCTTCAGCGCGGCCCTGGCCCGCTCCGGGTCCCGCGCCGGTACGACGACCTCGGCGCCGGCGTCGTGCAGGATGCGAGCCGTCTCCAGCCCGATGCCGGAGTAGCCGCCGGTGACGATCGCGACCTTGCCGGTCAGGTCGATCCCCTTGATCACCTCCTCGGCGGTGGACGTGGCGCCGAAGCCGGAACGCACGGGCTGCTGTGCGGTGGTCATGTCTGGTCTCTCCTCGATGTGAGCCGTCCGGACCACCGTAGGACGCCGGATCCGCACGATGAATGCTTGAGGATCCGCATTACTTGCGTGATAGTTCGAGCATGTCCGCAGACCCGCTGTCCGACGCCCTTGCCGTCGCCGACGCCCACAGTGTTCTCTCCGGCGGCTTCACGGCCGGCGGGGACTGGGCCGTCAACCTGCGCGGTCGCGACCGGCTGAAGGTGAACGCCCTGGTGCGGGGCGAATGCCTGCTGATCCGCGAGGCGGGCGGCGAAGCCGTGCGGCTCGCCGAGGGCGACATCGTGGTCTCCGACGGCGCGAAACCGTACGTGCTGTGCAGCCGGCCCGGCATCAAGCCCTTGGACTCCGTCGACGTCACCGTGGACCCGGTCACCCGTATGGGCAGGCTCGGCGAGGGCGAGACGGACGTCGTCTGCGTGTCCGGGCACATCGACCTGAGCCGGGACCGCGGCGACCTGCTGCGCCGGGCCCTGCCGGAGCTCGTCCACGTACGGGCCGACTCGGCCGAGGCCGGGGCGCTGCGGTGGCTCATCGGGCAGTTGGCGGGGGAGATGAAGACGCGCCGGGCCGGGGTCGAGTTCGCCTCGGACCACCTCTCGCAGCTGATGTTCGTGCAGGTGATGCGGGTCTGCCTGACCGAGGCGGAAGGGCTGCCGCCCGGCTGGCTGCGGGCGCTCGCCGACGAACGGCTCGCTCCCGCGCTGCGCCTGATGCACGGCGACCCGGCCCACCCCTGGCAGCTGGAGGAGCTGGCCCGGGCGGCGGCGATGTCCCGCACCACGTTCGCCGTACGGTTCAAGGAGGCGGCCGGGGTGCCGCCGCTGACGTACCTGCTGAACTGGCGCATGAGTCTGGCCGCCCGGTCCCTGAGACAGGACACCGCCCCCGTGGCGGAACTCGCCCGCTCCGTCGGCTACACCTCCGAGAGCGCCTTCAGCAACGCCTTCAAGCGGACGGTCGGCGTGGCGCCGCGACGGTATCGGGAGGAGTCCGCGGCTAGGAGTTGAGTCGCTCTTCGAGGCGTACGGTCACCTGGTCGCCCTCCACCTTGCCGATGGCCTTGCGCAGGTCGGCCTTGACGGGCAGCTTGTGGGTGCCGTCGCCCAGCGCCATGAACGAGCTGCGGAAGGGGTGCCCGTCGATCGTGCCGCGGACCTTGACCAGCCCGCGGGTGCCGAAGAACTCCACCGACCTCGGCCAGACCAGATAGGTCCAGCCGCCCTCGTTCGGACTCTTGCGCAGGACGGCGGTGAACTCCTCGGCCAGCTTCTCGGTCGTCGTCATGATCGTCTCCTCGCTCCCGGCGGCCGGGCGCGCGGTCGGGCGCGCGGCCGTGTACTCAGGAGACCACCGGGAGCGGGAGAACTCATCGCGGACGCCGGCCCTCAGGCCCCGGCGGGCACCCGGTCGAGGAAACCGAGCACGGAGCGGATCCGACCGTCCGCGTCCAGCGTGACCACGTCGAAGCCCGCCACCGGCGCCGAGCCGTCGGCCTCGTTCACCAACTCCCAGGAGAACCGGGCGGTGTCGTGGTGACCGTCCACCGCGCCGGCGAGCCGGAAGGCGAACCCGGGGAACTGCTCGTGCGCCCCCGCGATCACGGCCGCGATCTGTTCGTGCCCGCTGACGTCGACCAGAGGGTCGGTGTAACCTCCGTCCGCGGTCCACGCGGCGGCGACCGCCTTGGCCAACTCCTCGGGCGCGGCCGCATTCCAGGCCTCGAAGTAACGGGCGGCGGCAATCTCGTAACGGTCGGTGTTCGCGGACATGGCGATCAGCCTCCATCGAGGGGGTCGTTGCTGGTCAGGGCCCGTGGTCGCGCTCTCGGCGACCCGGTACGACCACCCTGCCCGGCCGCGCACCGTCCGTCGATTACCCCTCAGGTAATGGCAGGACCCCCCATATTTCGGCCAACTCCACCTGCGAATATGCCAGGAGAGTGGCCGGAAATCCGTGGTGACAGTGTTTCGCAAGTGAACATACTCAAGTGTTAGGAACTTCACATCGAGCGTAGAAGCGATCACACACAGCAGTTGGGTAAACCCTGAGCGACACCGCAGCACAGCACATGAGCCGCACCGAAAGCGAGGCCTGCCGACAGGCGTAGGAAGCGACGGGGGAGCGAACGTGCATGACGAGTTCTTATGCCACGTGACGGCATACGGCACCTGCGCGGGCGAGCGCATCGGCGTACCCCTGGGCACCTATCGCGCCCCCACCCTCGCTCTCGCCCTGTGGTGGTTACGTGACCGCGCGAACTGGATCGCCGACCGCCTCGACCCGCTCCCCGAGGCCGAGCACTTCCCGCCCAGCTCCCTCGTCCCCGTCGCCGACACCGTGCTCGACGTGCCCGCCGTGCTCCGCGCCTGGTGCGGGGATGTCACCCAACAGGAGCTGGTCGCCAACGAGTTGGCCGCCGGGCGGCTGGTGCGGATCGCCCTCTATGACGACACCACCGAGTACGAGCTGATGGCCGAGTCGATCGACGCCCTGCGGATGCAACGGATGAGGCCGGGACTGTACGTGTCCGTCGGCTGATCGACGGTCCCGCCGGCCGCGGTGGGCGCACATGGGTACGAATCGGTAGAATTTCCCGCATGGCAGAGCGGGTGATCGCGCCGAGCGCGCCCGAACTCGTCCTGGAGACCGACACGGGCTCCACGGTGATGAGTCCGAGCCACGACTACCACGTCGGTCGCGACCCGATGTGCGAGATCGTCATCGACGACGCCCGGGTCTCGTGGCACCACGCGGTGCTGCGCCCCGAGGCCGACCACTGGACCCTCGCGGACGAGAACAGCACGAACGGCACCTACGCCGACGGCCGCCGCGTCCACGAGTGGGGCGTCGGCGCCGGCAGCGTCATCCGCTTCGGCAACCCCTCCGACGGCCCCCGCGCCATCCTGGTCGACCGCCCCGCACCGGCCCCGGAGCGCCCCTCCGCGGTCTCCATGCCCGGCCTCACCGGCACCTTCCGCCGGCCCACCACCATACGGCCGCTGCCCGCCCGCACTGTCCGCATCGGCCGCGGCCCCGACAACGACCTGATCGTCGACGACCTCGTCGCCTCCCGTCGGCACGCCGAACTGCGCGCGCTGCCCGACGGCACCTACGAGATCGTCGACCTGGGCAGCCACAACGGCACCTTCCTCAACGGCCTGCCCGTCACCCGCGCACCGCTCGGCCCCGGCGACATCGTCGGCATCGGCCACTCCGCGTTCTGCCTCGTCGGCGACGAGCTCCAGGAGTACGTCGACACCGGCGAGGTCTCGCTCGACGTCCAGGACCTCACGGTCGCCGTCGACCGGGGCCGCAAGACCCTGCTCGACCATGTGTCGTTCCCCGTGGGGGAGAAGTGCCTGCTCGCGGTCGTCGGCCCCAGCGGCGCCGGGAAGTCCACGCTCCTGGGCGCCCTCACCGGCCAGCGCCCCGCCGACCACGGCACCGTCCTCTACGACGGCCGCGACCTCTACCGCGACTACGCCGAACTGCGCCAGCGCATCGGCCTGGTCCCCCAGGACGACATCCTGCACGCCCAGCTCACCGTCCGCGGCGCCCTGTCCTACGCCGCCGAACTGCGCTTCCCGCAGGACACCGCGAAAGCCGAGCGGCGGGCCAGGGTCGACGAGGTGATCCGCGAACTCGGTCTGGAGGAGCGCGCCGGACAGCACGTGCACAGCCTGTCCGGCGGGCAGCGCAAGCGGGTCAGCGTGGCCCTGGAGCTGCTGACCAAACCGTCTCTGCTCTTCCTGGACGAGCCGACCTCCGGCCTGGATCCCGGTATGGACCGCTCGGTGATGCACATGCTGCGCGGCCTCGCCGACGACGGCCGCACGGTCATCGTCGTCACCCACAGCGTGCTGAGCCTCGACGTCTGCGACCGTCTCCTCGTCCTCGCCCCCGGCGGCAAGGTCGCCTACTACGGCCCGCCCGAGGACGCCCTCGCCTACTTCGGCTTCGAACAGTGGCCGGAGGCCTTCGAGGCCTTCGAACGGGACCGCGACCGTGACTGGTCGGGAGACTTCCGCGTCTCGCCCTCCCACCGGCAGTACGTCGCCGACTCCTCGGCGCAGCCCCGCGTGGACCGGTCCGGGCCCGTCGTGATCACCCCGCCGCCACGCCCGCGCAGCCGGAGCGCCCAGCTCGGCACCCTGATCCGCCGCTACACCGCCGCCCTCGCCGCCGACCGCACCTTCCTCGCCATCATGATCGCGCTGCCGTTCGTGATGGGCGCCATGGCCCGCGCCCTGGCAGGCAGCAAGCTGACGCAGGAGACCGCGATGAACGCGCTGCTCATCCTGTGCGTCGGCGGAGTCCTCACCGGCGCGACCAACGCCGTGCGCGAACTCGTCAAGGAGCGCACCATCTATCAGCGCGAGCGGGCCGTCGGCCTGTCCAGATCGGCGTACCTGCTGTCGAAGGTCGTCGTCCTCGGCACCATCACCGTGCTGCAGGCGGTCGTGCTGACCCTGGTGGCGCTGCTCGGCGTCGACCTCAACGCGCCCGGCGGCGAAGGCGTGGTGATGTCACCCCTTGTCGAAATCACCGTCGCGGTGGCCCTGTTGGCGTTCACGGCCATGATGCTCGGCCTGCTGGTCTCGGCGCTGGTGCGCAAGGAGGAGGTGACGATGCCGCTGCTCGTGCTGCTGGCCATCGTCCAAGTGGTCTTCTGCGGCGCCCTGTTGAAGCTGCACGGCGTGCCCGGCCTGGAGCAGCTGTCCTGGCTGGTGCCCTCGCGCTGGGCACTCGGCGCGATGGCCGGGACCGTCGGACTGTCCCGGATCGTGCCGGGCGAACTGACCGGCGACCCGCTGTTCCGGCACTCGGCCGGGGTGTGGCTGCTCAACATCGGCATGCTCATCGTCCTGTCGGCGGTCTTCGGCTTGGCGGTCTCCCGGCTGCTGCGCCGGCACGAGCCCGCCGTGATGCGGAAGTAGGGGTGGCGGCGCGATGACGACCCCCGGATTCCGACCCACCCATGTCGTCCCCCAGCACGGCATGCCCGCCTGGGAGGCCCCCGGCCCGGACCGGCCCACCATGCCCCTCGACCCGCTCCTGCCGGTCCAGCTGGTCGAACGGCGCGGTGACTGGGGACACGTCCGCTGCGCCAACGGCTGGTCGGCCTGGGTCGACGGCCGCCACCTGGTCGCCGTACCGCAGGACCCGCCTACCACCGGCGACCCCGAGGCCCGCACCGCCGACCCGCGCCCGCTGCTCGCCCGCGCCGAACAGACACTGGCCCACTACCGGGTCGCGGTCGAGGAGTTGGCCGGCGGCGGCCTCGACGGCGAATCCTTCCGCGTCCGCACCAGGGGACTGCGGATCGGGATCGTCGTCGACGGCGAGTCCGTATGGCTCTACGACACCGACCACGGCCGCTGGGTCTACGGCGACGGAACCCGCCTCAGCACCTACGCGACCGACGACGAACCCCGCGCCGTGGCACCGGACCCCGGCCACGCCCCCACCCAGGTGGTGAGCCCCGATGGCCCGTGACACGAGCCTCTTCTCGGGCCGCCCCTCCGAGCTGATCGGCCGGCAGGTCGCCGGCTACCGCATCGAGCAGGAGATCGGCCGGGGCGGCATGGCCGTCGTCTACCGCGCCCGCGACCTGCGCCTGGACCGCGCGGTCGCGCTCAAGCTGCTCGCTCCGGAACTCGCCCGCAACGACACCTTCCGGCTCCGCTTCACCCACGAGTCCCGGGCCGCCGCGGCCATCGACCACCCGCACATCGTGCCCGTCTTCGAGGCGGGCGAGACGGACGGTGTCCTGTACATCGCCATGCGCTACGTCGAAGGCAGCGACCTGCGTCATCTCCTTGACCGGCGCGGTCCGTTGGCGCCCTCCGCCGCCCTGCGCATCGCCGCGCAGGTGGCCTCCGCGCTGGACGCGGCCCACGACCACGGCCTGGTCCACCGGGACGTGAAGCCCGGCAACATCCTGGTCGCCCGCGGCACCGACAGCGACCACCCCGAGCACGTCTACCTCACCGACTTCGGCCTGACCAAGAAGTCCCTGTCCCTGACCGGCTTCACCTCGGTCGGCCAGTTCGTCGGCACCCTCGACTACGTGGCACCCGAACAGATCTCCGGCCGCCCGGTCGACGGCCGCTGCGACGTCTACGGTCTGGCCTGCGTCGTCTACGAGTCCATGGCGGGCCGCCCACCCTTCCGCCGCGACGACGACATGGCGCTCCTGTGGGCCCACCAGTACGACGAGCCGCCCCCGTTGACCGACTCCCGCCCCGACCTCCCCACCCCGGTCGACGCGGTCTTCGCCAAGGCCCTCGCCAAGTCCCCTGACGACCGCCACGACTCCTGTGGAGCCTTCATCACCGCCCTGCGCTCCGCCACGACCGGCGAAGTGCCCGGCGCCCATCCGCCGACGGAGGTGGATCTGAGGGTCGTGGACAAGGGGGCGGAGCGCCTCTCCCCACCACCGCGCTGGGCGGAGCCGGTCTTCGGAGGGACGCTTCAGGAACCTTGGAAGGACCGGCTCCGGACGTGACCGAGGACCGACATGTCGACTCGTGCGGAGGCATTGGCAGCGCCCCGGCATGGTGGCCAACGGCGTGACCTTGATCGATCTCCACGACCGCATCCGGGCCCTTGAGGAACGTGTCACCAGAGCTGAGCAAGGTTCCGCGCCGCCACCACCTGACGGAACCCGTGCTGTGACCGCGTAGGTTCTCCGGGCTCGCCGGTGATGGACGGCGTCAGCCTTCCCGCGCCTTGTCCCGCGCACCCCGCCGCCGCACAGGCTTCGCCAGCAGTCCGCCCAGGAAGCCCGTCACCAGCCCCCACGCGAGGGCGAAGCCCAGGGCCGTCCACACCTCGGGCTTGAGGAACAGGTCGCCGGACAGGTCTCCGCCCAGGTCGCCGATGCCGAGGACCGAGAGGCCGTAGTGGGCGGAGACGCGGCCGACCAGGCAGATCATCAGGACCGTCAGCGCCAGGGCGACGGCCATGTGCAGGGCGTGCTGCCAGGCCCGGACCCGGGTGGGCGAACGGGCCGCCATCACGAAGGCCGCGGCCAGCAGCAGGACCGCGTCGACGGCCACGAGCCACCACACGTTGCCGTCGTACTGGGCGAGGGTGCGCACGTTGAGCGTGGAGACGTCCGGGGTGCGCAGCACCTCGTCCAGGACGTGCGGCATGGGCAGACCGAACGGGCCCTCCACGCGGCCGTTCCAGGTGACGCCGAGGCCGAGGGTGAGGGCGAGCCAGACCAGGTTCGGCAGGCCGAGAAGGATCACGGCGAGCGTCTCGGGGGCATGCCCCTTCGTCGCCGCGGTGACGAGCGCGATGACGGCGCCCAGAGCGACGTAGGCGAGAAGCAGCACGACCATGGCGTACGCGGCCGGCCGCACCGACTCCTGGAAGCGCAGCAGGCGCCCCGGCAGGGGTGCCCCGCGCGAGACCAGAAGGGCCAGCAGCAGCACGCCCGCAAGCCACAGCAGACCGAAGGACAAGGTCTGCGGTACGTCCGTCGTGAAGCCCACCTTGGGGGAGGCGTCCAAGAGGTCGCCGAGATCGCCGAGTGTGCTGTCACCGAGGGAGAGCGTGAAGGTCTGGCGGGCGCCGAAGGCCAGGCCGAGGAGCGCGAGCAGCCACAGCACCGCGATCCTCAGGGCCCAGCCGACCAGCTCCGGCGCCCCGGCGACCGCCCGGTGCCGCAGCGGCCGTAGAAAGCCCGCCGCGAGGACCAGAGCGCCTGCGAGGGTGACGGAGAGCGGGATGACCGTCAGGCCCGCCTTGGTGTCGGCGAGCCCGCCGGCGTTCCCCGAGAGCTCGATCGTGCCGCCCACCGCAGTGACCACCGTCGCCGCGACGACCCGCGGGAGGGCGCCGTCCGGAAGATCCGCCGCCCCGGCCGCCCACAGCCCCAGCGCCGCGACCACCCCCATCGCAAGGATCGGGGCCAGTACCGCGGCCAGTGCCTGGAGCCAGCCGTGGCGGGCGAATGCCTGGTGGGAGGGGGTTCGGAGGCTCACTCTCGCCACGCTAGACAGCCTCCGCGCGGCCCGCCCGCCGGGAGGGCCGTCCGCGTCGGCTTGCGAGCTACACCGAACCGGAGCACACAATGGTCTCAATGCATGACATTGCGGCAAACTCGGGGCGAGCCGCAGGAACCGCGTCGGGAAGAAGACCTCGTGAGCGTCGAACCGCCGTCATCCGGCCGCCCCACAGGCCCGCCCTCCGGCCCCCTGTCGGGCCCCTCCCAGCCGCCCTCGGGCCCGCCCTCCCAACCGCCCGGCAGCAGCGGCGGTACACCCTCGCCGGAACCCCACCGCCCCTGGTGGAAGTCCGCGCCCCGGGTCGCGGTCCTCACCGCCGTCGTGGTGGGCGCCGTGGTGCTGGGTCTCGTGTTCACCCGATCCGACGGCGGCTCGGACAGCGCCTCGGGCAGCGGGGGCGAGGTCTTCCTGCAGTCCGCGGCCAAGACCGGCCCCGACCCGTTCACGGAGTCGACGGCCAAGGACAGCTCGGCCGCACCCGTCTCCGCGAGCCCGGCCACCGAATCGACGCCCGCGAACGCCGTGCGCGGGGTCGACGGCGGCGCCGCCGGACTCTACGGCGGCAGCCTCAACGTCTCCGCCTGCGACGTGGAGAAGCAGATCAAGTCCCTCCAGGCGACCCCGTCGAAGAACCAGGCGTTCGCCTCGGTCGAGGGCATCCAGCCCGCCCAGGTCCCCACCTACCTGCGCTCCCTCACGCCCGTGCAGCTGCGCATGGACACCCGCGTCACCAACCACGGCTACCGCAACGGCGCCGCGACGAGCTACCAGGCCGTGCTCCAGACCGGCACCGCCGTCCTGGTCGACGGCCACGGTGTGCCCCGGGTCCGCTGCGCGTGCGGCAACCCGCTCACCCCGCCCGTCGCCCAGCAGACCGCACCGAAGCCGACGGGCGACTCCTGGGCCTCGTACCGCTCCTCGAACGTCGTCGTGGTCACCCCCGCGCCGCAGATCATCAACATCTTCGTGATCTACGACCCCCACCACGACCAGTGGATCGCCCGGCACCGCGGCGACACCGGCCACAAGGACGAGCACACCCGGCCGCCGGTGAACCACCCCTCCCCGTCGGTCAGCGTGTCCACACCGACCACGCCTTCGTCTCCGTCGACCCCGTCGCCGTCCCCGTGCGTCTCCTCGCCCACCGCGAGCCTCGGCACCCCGACCCCTTCGGGCAGCCCGTGCCCGCCGACGTCGACCGCCCCGCCCTCGTCGCCCTCCTCGCAGACGCCGTCCTCCGAACCGCCCACGAGCGAGCCGGAGTCGTCGGGTTCCTCGGGGTCGTCGGCCTCGCAGGAGCCGTTCGCCCCGGACACGGCGGACACGACGGCCGCGAGCTCCTCCGCGTCGGGGCCCCCGTCCACGTACAGTGCTCCGGGGTCGTCCGCCACCACACCGGCGTTCTGAGACGAACGGGACACACCGGGACTGCGCGGCGCGGCTCGGGGTACGAGCACTGGTGCAACAGCGTCCGGCCAGTCCGGCTTCCGAGAGAGAAACGCATGACCGAGCACGTGGGCGGGGCAGTGGTACCGACGGGGTTCGACGTACCCGTGGAACCGCTGCGGCGCGCCGCGCACTACACGGGTGAACCGGGATGCATCGCCGAAGCACGGTCTTTTGCCGCGCTCTTCGTCGAGCAGCTCCGGACCGAGTGGTGCGCCATGATCGACGACCGCGTCCGGGACGAGCTGCTGCTCGTCGTGAGCGAACTGGTCACCAACGCCGACCGGCACAGCAACGGGCCGTACATCCTGGAGCTGGAGGGCACCGACATGGCGGTGACCGTGTGCGTCTGCGACAGCAGCGCCGCGCTCCCGCACCGGTTCGCCCGGGACCCGCAGCGCATCGGCCGGCACGGCCTGGAGATAGTCCACGCGCTGGCGGCCCGGATCAGCGTCGAGCGGGTGCCGGTCGGCAAGCGCGTGAGCGCTGTGCTGCCGTTGAACGGCGAGTGAGCCGACCGCTGTTCTACGGCGGCGAGTGACGCCGCCGTACCGCGCAGTGCGCGCTGTCGCTGTGCTGCCACTCACCGGCGACCGCGCGGCCGTTCACCGGCGAGGTTCCACGCGGCGAGTATCTGCCCGCCCAAAGGCGGAGATTGTCCGCCCCCAAATACCGAGTGACCGCCCCCGCCGCCTGGCCGGCGGCTGAGACGGTCACTCCAGTGTGTTCAGCCCGTGTTGCTGTCAGGCGCAGTCGAGTTCGCCCAGCATGCCCTCGCGCAGTCGCGAGATGATCCGCTTGATCAGGCGGGACACATGCATCTGCGAGCAGCCGAGCCGTTCGCCGATCTCCGCCTGGGTGGCTTCCTCCACGAACCGCATGTGGATGATCTGCCGGTCGCGCTCGCCGAGTTCGGCCATCAGCGGGGCGAGTGACTGGCAGTCCTCGACGAGTCGCAGCCCGTCCTCCTCCACGCCGATGAAGTCGGCGAGGACGGACTCGCCGCCCTCCGCTCCGTCGCCGGTGAGCGCGGCGTCCAGGGATGAGGAGTTGTAGCCGTTCGAGGCGATCTGGCCCTCGATGACCTCGTTCTCGGAGATGTTCATGAGGGTGGCGAGTTCGGCGACCGACGGCTCGCGGTCCAGTCGGCTGGAGAGTTCCTCGCGGGCCTTGGCCAGCTCGACCCGCAACTCCTGGAGCCGGCGCGGTACGTGCACCGCCCAGGTCGTGTCACGGAAGAACCGCTTGATCTCGCCGACGATGTAGGGGAGCGCGAACGAGGTGAACTCGACCTCCCTGGACAGTTCGAACCGGTCGATCGCCTTGATCAGGCCGATCATCCCGGTCTGGACGATGTCCTCCATGTCGTCGCCGCGCCCCCGGAACCGCCCGGCGGCGAATCGGACCAACGACATGTTCATCTCGATCAGCGTGTTGCGCGCGTACTGGAACTCCTGTGTGCCTTCTTCCAGTTCGCTGAGCCTCTGGAAGAACTGGCGGGACAGCTCGCGCGCGTCGCGCGGGGCGACGGCCCGCGGCTCGGCGATTCCCGGCAGCGGTGCGCCACCCGTGCTGGTCCCGGCGGTCCTCTCCACGACCTGTGCCTTTGACCGGTTCACGGCGGTGTCCATTACCTCTCCCACGAAAGTCTCGGCCCGGCGGCGGTCCGCCGGCCTCGGTTCCTTCGCAGAGCGGGTACCCCGGGTTCGGCGTCCCATGCCCAACAACCGTCGTGGAAACGGAAAATGGGTGAAGTGGCAGGCTCGGGGACACCCATGCCCGTGGTCGCGGCGGTCGTCAGTTACCGGATTCTCCCAGAGCAGAACGCCTACCTCTTCCCCTGGGGTCGAAGATATTTAGGCTGAAGAGGGTGAGCAGCCAAGCGCCGAACGAAGCCCGAGTCATCCCCCTGCGCCCCGCGCGGCCGGCCAACTCCCCAGCGCCGGGGCGGGCCCCCGGGGCACCGGTTGCCCCCGTGGCCCCTGCGCCGAGGGAACCTCTGTGGCGCGACCTGGTCGGTGACGTCCTGCGGCGCGAGCGCCTCGCGCAGGAGCGCACGCTCAAGGACGTGGCCGACGCGGCCCGGATCTCCATGCCCTACCTCTCCGAGGTGGAGCGCGGCCGCAAGGAGGCCTCCTCCGAGGTCCTCGCGGCCGCCGCCAACGCTCTGGGCCTCGGCCTGGGCGACCTGCTGTCGTTGGCGCACGGCGAGCTCACCCGGATCGAGAGCCGCCGGCAGCTCAGGAGTCGCGGCGCGTCCACCTCGTCGTACAACGGACTGTGCCTGGTCGCCTGAGACCGCCCGCGGGCCGGCGCCTCAGACCCGTGCCAGGCGTCGGCTCACCACCTCGTCGGCCAGCCCGTACGCCACCGCCTCTTGCGCGGTGAACACCTTGTCGCGGTCCATGTCCGCGCGCAGGGTCGCGATGTCGTGGTGGGTGTGCCGGGACAGCACCTCCTCGACCTGCGAGCGGATCCGGACCATCTCCTTGGCCTGCAGGGCCAGATCGGAGACCGTGCCCTGCCGTCCGCCGCTGGCGGGCTGCCCGAGCAGCACGCGCGCGTGCTCCAGCACGAAGCGCCGCCCCGGATCCCCGCCGGCCAGCAAAACGGCTGCGGTCGACGCGGCCTGTCCGACGCAGAACGTCGAGATCGGCACTTGTACGTAGGTCATCGTGTCGTAGATCGCCATCAGTGAAGTGAAGGAGCCGCCGGGGGAGTTGAGGTAGATCGCGATCTCGTTGTCCGGGGCCGCCGACTCCAGATGGAGGAGTTGGGCGATGACGACGTTGGCGACGCCGTCGTCGATCTCGGTGCCGAGGAAGATGATGCGCTCGGACAGCAGTTTGCTGAAGACGTCGTAGGACCGCTCGCCCTGCGGGGTCCGCTCGACGACGTTCGGAATCGTGTAGGTCCCCATGTCACAGCCCCATCCGTCGTCGTGCGGCGGCCGGGCGGATGTCGGCGAGCGACTCCAGGACCCGGTCCACCATGCCGTACTCCTTGGCCTCCTCGGCCGTGAACCAGCGGTCGCGGTCACCGTCCCGGGAGATCGTCTCCGGGCTCTGTCCGGTGTGCTCCGAGGTGATCCGCTCGATGGTCCGCTTGGTGAAGTCCAGGTTGTCCGCCTGGATCTCGATGTCCGCGGTGGTGCCGCCGATCCCCGCCGACGGCTGGTGCATCATGATCCGCGCGTTCGGCAGGGAGTAGCGCTTGCCGGCCGCGCCGACGCTGAGCAGGAACTGGCCCATGCTGGCCGCGAAGCCCATCGCGAGCGTCGAGACGTCGTTCGGGATCAGCCGCATGGTGTCGTAGATGGCGAGTCCCGCGTGCACCGACCCGCCCGGGCTGTTGATGAACAGGCCGATGTCGGTGCGCGGATCCTCCGCCGACAGCAGGAGCAGCTGGGCGCAGATCCGGTTGGCGGAGGCCTCGTTGACCTCGGTACCGAGGAACACGATCCGCTGGCCCAGGAGTTGGGCGGCGAGATGGTCGTCGAACCGGGTGGGCGGGGTGTCGCCCTCCTCGGCCCGGGGTGCGGTGAGTGAAGTCATCGGTTCTCCTGTCGAGGCGGTGTTGCCGTCGACTCCACTCTTGGCCCAGGTCCGCGCGTCGATGCGATTTCTCTGCCGGTGGCAGATTCGCCAGGGGCAGAGCCGACCTCAACGGGCACGCGCAACGACAGACTGAGCCCATGGACGCGGGACTCGCCGCGCTGCTCGGCGCCACCGTCGGCTCTGCCGCCACCCTCGGCACCGCGATCGTGAGCGGTCGGGCACAGGCGCGGTCGCAGCACGATCAGTGGCGCCGCCAGCACCGCCGCGACGGGTACGCCGGCTACCTGAGCGCGCTCCATGACCGCGACATCGCCATGGACGCCGTCCTCGACGCGTTGCGTCCGGGCGATCCGAACCTGTCCGATGCCGAGGAGAAGATACGCACTTTCATCGCCCTGGCCCGCGAGGGAAACACCACCCGCAAAGCCGAGGGCACCGCCCTCGCCGCCGAACGAGAGCGGATCCTCTACCAGGCGATCAAGGACTTTCGCCGCGTGGCAGGCGAAGTCCTCGGCACCACGGACCGACTCGCCAGGCTCAGTCCTTCTCGCGCACCTGCCCGAAGAACGCCCGCACATCTGCGACCAGCAGGTCCGGCTGCTCCATCGCCGGGAAGTGCCCGCCCCGGTCGAACTCCGTCCACCGGACCAGGTTCTCGGTCCGCTCCGCCTTGTGCCGCAGGGGGAGTTGGGGCTCGGCCGGGAAGACGGCGACGGCGGTCGGGGCGGTGGACGGCTCGGTGGGGAGGGCGGCGCGGCCCGTGGCGTGGGCCCGCTCGTAGTAGATGCGGGCCGCCGAACCGGCCGTGCCGGTCAGCCAGTACAGCATCACGTTGGTGAGCATCCGGTCCCGGTCGACGGCCTCCTCGGGCAGCCGGTCCGAGTCCGTCCACTCCTGGAACTTCTCGACGATCCAGGCGAGTTGGCCGACCGGCGAGTCGGTGAGCGCGTACGCCGCGGTCTGTGGGCGGGTGGACTGCAGGACGGCGTATCCGGTGCCCTCGCGCGACCACTCGGTCCACCGGCGCCACGACAGCAGCGCCCGCTCCTGCTCCTCCGTGTTGAGCGTGTCCAGTTCGTCGGGGGTCGGCTCGGTGGACTGCTGGCCGCCCGGCAACAGATTCAGGTGTACGCCGATCACGCGGTCGGGGTGGGCCCGGCCCAGCTCGCGGGAGATGGCGGCGCCCCAGTCGCCGCCCTGCGCCCCGAACCGCTCGTAGCCCAGTCGCCCCATCAGCTCGGCCCACGCGTCGGCGATCCGCCCTGCCTCCCAGCCGAGGTCGGCCGGAGGCCCGGACAGCCCGAAGCCGGGGATGCTCGGCACCACGAGATGGAAGGCGTCGGCCGGGTCCCCGCCGTGCGCGGCCGGGTCGGTGAGCGGTCCGACGACGTCCAGGAACTCGACGATCGAGCCCGGCCAGCCGTGGGTGATGATCAGCGGGGTGGCGTCCGGCTCGGGCGAGCGGATGTGCGCGAAGTGGACGTTCGAGCCGTCGATCGTGGTCGTGAACTGCGGCCATTCGTTGAGCAGTGCCTCCGCGGCCCGCCAGTCGTACGCGTGCCGCCAGTGACCGACGAGTTCGCGCAGGTAGTCCGCCGGCACGCCGTACGCCCAGCCGGTGCCGGGCAGTTCGTCCGGCCAGCGGGTGCGGTCGAGACGGTCGCGGAGATCGTCGAGGTCGCGCTGCGGGATGTCGATGCGGAACGGGCGGATGCTGTCGGCAGGCGAAGACGTCATGGTGGCGAGCCTAGTTCGGGGCGGGGGTGTGGCCACCGGGATTGAATCCCGCTCGACCGATGAGTTCGGGGGCTCGGACCGGTCGATACAGATAACTGCGTTCCACACAGGTGACCGCGTTCCGCAGACCGCGCTCCATCGACCCCGTTCCACCGCCCAGGAGGTACACATGACCACCGACGGATTCACCACGTGTCTCTGGTTCGACGGCCAGGCCGAGGAGGCCGCGCACTACTACGTCTCGGTCTTCAAGAACTCCAGCGTCGGCAAGGCGGCCCGCTACACCGAGGGCGCCATGCAGCCGGCCGGCACGGTGCTGACCGTGGAGTTCACGGCCAACGGCCACAAGTTCCTCGCGCTCAACGGCGGCCCCCAGTTCAAGTTCACCGAGGCGGTCTCCTTCATGATCTTCTGCGCGGACCAGGAGGAGGTCGACTACTACTGGACCAAGCTGATCGAAGGCGGCGGCGAGCCCGGCCCCTGCGGCTGGCTCAAGGACCGCTACGGCCTGTCCTGGCAGGTCGTGCCCGACGGTCTCGACGCGATGATCAGCGACCCGGACACGGAGAAGGCGACCCGCGCGATGGGCGCCATGATGAAGATGGGCAAGCTCGACATCGCCGCCCTGGAGAAGGCCTTCGCGGGCGAGTAGCCCTACGGCTCGGTGGCCTCCGGCGACCGGCCCGACCCCTCCGCGTCCGCGGCGAGGGCGGCCCGGCCGCCGGCCGCCAGCAGAGCGAGCACGGCGAGGACGGCCAGCAGGACCAGTGCGAGGAGTACGACGGTCAGCACCGTCGGGTCGTTCCACAGCGCGAAGACCAGGGCCACCACGAGCAGCGCGCCGAGCGTGATCCAGCGGCGGTGCGCCTGCGCGAGGGTTCCGGCACGTCCGGCGTGGATCTGATGGCCGTACGCCCAGATCGCCGCCGAGTCCGCGGTGCGCTCGGACGTTCTGCGGACGGCGACCGGCAGTCTGCCGGGGCCGATCAGATAGGCGCCCAGCGCGATCACCACGCCCAGCACGACGGCCGTGCGCAGACTGACCCGCAGAAAGCGGAGCAGGGTGTCGAAGATCTCCGCGGCGGCGGCCGGCGACTGGATCTGCGGCGGGAGATGGTCGAGGTAGTACCGGCGCGCCACGACGAGGGCGATCCCCACGAGCAGCGCCGCGAAGGCCGCCCCCAGCGCCGTACGGGCCAGGGCTCGCCGACGGCCGCGGGCCAGCAGCACACCCGACGCGCCGAGCACCACCAGCAGGACGGGCAGCCAGTTGCCGACCACGTCCAACAGTCGCGCGCCGCCCCGGATTTGATCCAGCTGCTCGGACCGGAGGAGCACCAGCTGCTTGTCCACCCGGGGGATCTTGTCCGCCGGCGCCAGTCCCTCGGCCACCAGCTCCTTCTTCACCCGGTCGACGGCCGCCCCGACGTCCAACGTGACCGTGCCCTGGTCGACACCCACCGCGCCCCGGCCCTCGCCGGTGAGGGCGTGCACCACCGAGTCGTGGGCGGTCCGGTTGGCGGACGTCCACACCTTCGCGAAGGCGTCGCTGCGCACGACCCGGGTCACCACCTTCTTCACCGCCTCGTGCACGGCATCGTCCACCTGCGGACCCAGCATCCGCACGGCGGCCGCGGCCCGGGGCGGCAGACCCTGGGACTCCAGCCAGGTGGAGATGTCGCCGACGGCCTGAGTGCCGTCCACGCGCACGGCGACGGCGTCGGTGATCCGCCGCACGGCCGCGTCCCGCACACCGGAGCGGGTCGCCAGTGGGGACACGGTCGCCACGTAACGGTCGGTGTCGAGGGCGATGTCGTGCACCCAGGTGGCCAGCAGGGCCACTGGGACCAGGACGCAGGTCAGCACGAGGAGGACGGCGGAGGCGGTGGCGCGGGCGATCCGGCCGGGCCGCGACCCGAGCGAGCCGGGATCCTGCGGGGCGCTCATGGGGCCTCCCGGTTCCGTCCGGCCGTCCGCTGCCCCCATTCCCGCCGGTGCTCAGGGCGTCGGCACGCCGGGAGGGGCCGTACGGGCGAAGCACCCGAAGGCCGCTACACCACCTCGGCCAGCACCTCGGCGAGCACATGCCGGGAGTTCTCCGCGAGCACCGGGTTCGTGTCCCGGTAGTACGGCAGCTGGATGAGGGAGACCGACAGTGCCCAGCCACGCCCGCGTGCCCACTCGGCATCGTCGGCGCCCACGGCCGTACGGAAGGCGTCCCGGGCAGTGGCGGGAAGGAGGTTCCAGGCGACCATGAGATCGACCGCGGGATCCCCCACTCCCGCCCCGCCGAAGTCGAGTACGGCGCTCAGGCGCCCTTGGTCCACCAGCACGTTGCCGGGCGACAGGTCGCCGTGGGCCCAGACGGGCGGACCGGTGTGCACCGGGGCCCGCAGCGCCTCCTCCCACAGGGCGGTCATCGCGTCGGTGTCGACGGTCCCGGCGAGCTGAGCGATGGCCGAACGGGTGGGTTCGTCGCGCCTCGCCAGTGGCACGCCACGGAACCCCGGCGGCCCGTCCAGGGCGTCGATCAGGCGCACCTCGTGGACGAACTCGGCCAGGTCCGCGGCGAGTCGCGCCGGTTCGTCGACCGCCCCGGCGACGGGATTGCGGCCCGCGAGCCAGCCGTAGACCCCCCACGGCCAGGGAAACCCCTCCCCGGGCACGCCTCGCCCCAGCGGTTGGGGCACGGTGGCGGTCAGTCGCGGGCCCAGCTCGGGGAGCCACCGCAGTTCGTCCTCGATGGCGGCGACGGCGCGCGGATGCCGGGGCAGCCGTACGACCATGTCGTCGCCGAGCCGGAACATGGCGTTCTCCGTCCCCGCCGACTCCACCCGGCGTACGGACAGAGCGGACCACTCGGGGAACTGTTCGGCGATCAGCCGGCGGACCAGTGAGGCCTGGATGTCGACCTCGTCCGCATGCATCTTCATGGCGCACATGAGGAGACATCCCAGCGCGCGGCGACGCCCGTGTCCACCGAGTTCGGCGCTAGGACACGTCCTCGCCGATCACCCGCGTGATCTCCCGGCCGATCCGCAGGATGCCGGGGGAGCGGACCGGGCACGGCTTCGGCGTGGACGTGGTCGGGACCAGACAGAAGTGCAGGTAGTCCTTGTCGAGGTGCAGGGCCGTCCGGTCGTCGCCGGGATCGGTGCAGTAGTCGGGGTGGCCGTGCTCGTAGGCCGTGCACGGCAGGTACTGGGACCAGGTGTACCGGGCCCCGGCCGGGCTCACCGTGGCGCCCGCGTCGGCGACGAGGTCGCCCGAGGCGGCGGCCTGCTTCTCGTAGAGGGCGTTCACCCGCCGGACCCGGTCCGGCGTGATCGGGTCGGGGCCCTGCAGCACCCAGACGATCTTCGGGCGCCGCGCACCGCCCGCGTCGGCGATCTGCGCGGTGAGTCTGCGCATGTCGGCCTCGTAGCGCGCGAAGTACGTCTTCCGAGCGGCGTCGTAGGTGATCCCGTCCATGCACCACGTGTAGGCCCACGCGTTGCCCCAGAACTGCAGCACCACGTAGTCCGGATGCTGCGCGCGGACCAGGGCGGCCGCCTTGGCGGCGTTGGGTACGAGTGACTTCTCGCCGGTGCCTTCCAGGTAGTCGCACGGTGTGGTCCCCGAGTACGGGGCGCTCGTGTACGTCGCTCCCAGGTCCCGTCGGAGTTCCTGGCCGAGCACGTTCTGGGCCTCCATGGCGAGCGAGTCGCCGAGGTAGAGGACCCGGGGTGCCACGGCGGGACGGGCGCGGGGAGAGGTGGAGGGGGAGGCGGGGGCCTGCTGTGGCTGGTGCGTGGTCGCGGCGGCCGTACCCGGCAGGGTGGGGGTCGGCGGCGCCGCCGCCGCTCCGGACGAGGGGTCCCCGCACGCGCCTAGCAGCAGCACTGCGGACAGCAGCGCCCCCACGATCCACGGCTTCCGCATGCAGCAACTCCCGCCCCGGAGCCCGAAATCGGCTCACCAGGCAAGCACAGCGGGACCCAAGGGGGAAGACGTACGGCGGCAGTTGAGGCCTTGCCGAGACGCTCCGGTCAGCTCTCGCCGAGATGCTCCAGGAGATCCAGCAGGTCGGTGAGGGGCAGCGGCTTGGTCAGGTGGGCGTCGAAGCCGGCCGCCCGGGACAGTGCGCGGTCGGTGCCCTGGCTGAAGCCGGACACCGCGATCAGGCGGAGGTCGGTGCCGTCCGGCCGGGACCGCAGTGCGCGGGCGATCGCGTAGCCGTCCATGTCCGGCAGGCCCAGGTCGCACAGGACGACGTCGAAGGGGCGTGACTCGGTGGCGTTGAGGGCGTCCGTGCCCGTGTGCACCGCCGTTACCTGGTGGCCCTGCCGTTCCAGGAGGGTGCGGTAGGTGGCGGCCAGGTCGATGTTGTCCTTGACGATCAGGATCGACAGGGCGCGTGGGGCGGCTCGGACGGGCGCGGGGCGGGGCTGTTGCGGGGCCGTGGTGTCGGTGGTCGGGAGGAGCGCCGTGAACGAGGCGCCCTTGCCCGGCCCTTCGCTGTGCGCGGTGATCTCGCCGCCGTGCAGCTCGACCACCGTCCGTACGACCGCGAGCCCGAGTCCCAGGCCTTCCGGGGTGTCGGGGCCGGCCGGGGCCGCCCGCATGAACACCCCGAACAGCTCCTCCGCCTGGCCGGGTTCGAACCCGATTCCGTCGTCCCGCACGGTGAGGCGGGCCCGGCCGTCCCGGGCGGTCAGACCGACCTCCGTGTGGCCGCCCGGCCGGGTGTACTTGAGCGCGTTGGACAGCAGGTTCGTCAGGACCTGGGCCAGTCGCAGCCGGTCGCCGTCCACGATCACCGGATCCGGCGGCAGCACGGCGCCGAGCGTGCGGCCCTCGTGCCCGAACAGGCCGCGGATGTCGGCGCACGCCCCGTCCACGACCGAGCGCAGGTCGACCGGCTCGCGCACCAGCTCCAGGTGCCCGGTCACCGCCCGCGTGCCGTCCAGCAGGTCGTTGCTCATCCGGGCCAGCGTGCCCAACTGCCGTTCCAGGACGGACAGTGCCGGATGGCCGTCCGGAATGTCGAGGGCCAGCAGCTCGGTCGCCGCGGAGGCGGCCGCCAAGGGGTTGCGCAGCTCGTGCGAGAGCGTGGCGATGAACCGGTCCTTGGCCCGCTGCTCCTCTCGCAACCGGCGCCCCGCCGCGTCCAGTTCGGCATTGGCCCAGCTCAACTGCTCGTTCACCTCGCGGATCTCCCGCGCCCGCACGAACAGGTCGATCTCCATCCCCTCGGCCCGCATCTGCGCGTCGGCGACCGCCCGCCGCTGCTCGCGCCCCACCCGGCGCAGATGCACGAACTCCGTGACGTCCTCGACCCGGTGGATGACGTACGCGACCCGCCCCTCGGCGTCCAGGACCGGCGAGTTGACGGGACTCCAGTACCGCTCGGCGAAGACACCCTCCTCATCCGTCGGGATGTCGTACCGCTGCAGTGCCATCGTGTCCGTACGCCCGCTCGCCCGCACCGTCTCCAACGACCGCCGCAGATTGGCGACCCCGTCCGCCGACGGGTCGTCCGGGTTGTCGGGGAACACGTCGAAGACCGGGTGCCCGACGATGTCCCGCTGCGTGCGGGTGGCCGTCAGGTAGGCGCGGTTGACCTCGACGATGCTGAAGTCGCGGTCCAGGACGAGCAGCGGGGACAGGGTCGCGTCGAACAGGAGCCGGAAGTCCGGGACATCGGGCACGGTCGGACCTCCGGGGGCCGGTGCGGGGGACTCAGGGGTCGAGGCGGTAGCCGTAGCCCCGGACGGTGGTGATGCGCGGGGCCGGCGGAGGCAGGTCCGCGAGCTTGCCGCGCAGCCGGTACACGTGCTCCACCACCGTCGCCGGCTGCTGCCAGGACGAACCCCAGATCCGCTCCAGCACCTGCGCGGCCGAGAACACCCGGCCGGGCGCCGCCGCCAGCATCTCCAACAGCGCGTACTCCTTGGGGCGCAGCACCAGGTGCACCTCCCCGCCGGACGCCTGCCGGGCCGCGGTGTCGACGCGCAGCGAGCCGACCTGGAGCACCGTCGCCGCGTCCGGCGGCTGCGAGCGGCGCAGCACGGCGTGGATACGGGCCACCAACTCCCGCTGGGAGAATGGCTTGACCAGGTAGTCGTCGGCGCCGATCTCCAGGCCCGCCACCCGGTCGGCCTCCGCCGCGCGCCCCGAAACGACGATGACCGGCAGCCGGCTCGTGGACCGCAGCGCGCGCAGCAGTTCGAGGCCGCTGCCGTCCGGAAGGCCCAGGTCGAGGACGGCGAGATCGACGCCGCCCTCGTAGAGCACGGATTTCCCGGCGCGCGCGTCCATGGCCCAGGTGACGACGAAACCGGCCCGCTCCAGATAGGAACGGCACATCAGTGCGAAGTCGGGCTCGTCCTCGATCAGTGCGAGGTGCGGACGCATTCCGCATCACCCGGCCCATCTGCCGCCCGGTCGTTGTGTCGCTGATGAGCGGCCGTTGATGCCCCGACCATGTGGCGAAGGTAGAACAGTAATCGCCCACGGTTCAAGGGGGAGCCGACCGGGGGGAGTCCCGGCGCGGGCCGGTGCGAGGCGGGGATGGAGCAGCCCTCGCACCGGCCCGCGACGGGGTACGCAGGGGACGGGGACCGAGGCACGTGCACGAGAACATTCTGGAACCCGTGAGCAGGGCCTGCTGGCCACCGCGCGGCGCCGGGCCGCTGCCCGCGGCCGACGGGCTGCTCCTCGCCGAGCTGCACGGCGACATCGACCTCGCCGGCACCGTGGAACTGCGCAGCTGGCTGGACTCCGTCGTGGCCCTGCGCGCACGGGCGTATATCGTCGACCTGCGCCCCGTGACCTTCGTGGACTCCACCGGCCTGAACCTGCTGCTGCGCCTGCGCCGCCGCGTCCTGGCCGGCGGCGGCGCGTTCGCCCTGCTGTGCCCCGAGCGCACCCTGCGGCTGCTGCACGCCCACGGCTCACTGAGGCTGTTCGATCCGGCGATCACCCTCCCGGAGGCGGTGTCCAGGGTCACCGGAACGAGCGAACGCCCCAGGGCCTGACCGGAGTTCAGACCCGGTCGGCCGCGATCAGCAGATACTGGAAACTGCCGTTCTTGTACGCGTTCAGGAACGTGTCCTCGATGCCCGTGACCAGGTGGTCGGCCTCCTTGCGCAACTCCCAGTAGGGGATGGTGTCCGCGGTGAGGTCCTGCACATGGACGGGGACGAGACGGTTGCGGGCCATCGCCCGGAAGTACTCCGAGCGCGGGTGGATGTCGCAGATGTAGTGCGCGTTGATGAGCGACACCTCGCGCGAGGCCCGTCCGTAGGTGTCGTTGTAGCAGCCGGTGACGACGACGTACCGGCCGCCGCGGCGCAGCAGCCGGGCCTGCTCGGCGAACAGCAGCTCCAACTCCACGTACATGGTCGACTCGTTGTTCCACGACGCCGCGTACGCGCCGGTCGGGAAGCCGGTGTCGAGCATGTTGCGGTGGTGGTAGCGCACCTTGTCGTCGATGTCCCGCTGGTGCGCCTGTTCGTTGGCGAACGCGGCCTGTTTCGCGGAGATCGTCACGCCGTCGGCGTGGCAGCCGTAGTGCAGGTTCGCCACGACGCTGCCGCCGCCGCGTCCGCAGCCGGCGTCGAAGACGCGGTCGGCGGGGGTCAGCGGGCCGAGGTGGGCGGCGAGCAGTTCGGCCTGGGCGTGCTCAAGGCGGTGCAGTTCGGCGGTGATCCGCTCCCGCCGCAGCGCGTCGTCGGTCTCTTCGAGCACCGACCGGTCGGCTGGTCCGACGCCGTAGTGGTGGTGGTAGAGGTCGTCGATCCTGCCGAGTTCCAGGTTGACCGGGTTCTCCTCGGCGTTCCAGTAGTCCGCGACGCGGGTCTGGTACGTGGACTGGGTCGGCACCGGAGCGTTGCGGGTGCCGGCGGCGGCGATGGTCAACGGTGACTCCTCTTTGTCCTGCTGATCGTTCATCGGAGCTGCGCCTACCAGTAGTTGGGAAGGTGGTAGCGGTGGGTGTTGGTGGCGTGCCACTCGTGGTTGCCGGCCACCCAGTCGGACAGACCCTGGGCGTAGCGCTCCACGAGCGGGGAGACGGCGGCCAGGAGGGCGGACTCGTCCTCGAACGCGGCCATGATCTCGTTGTGGATCTCGACGGCCTTGAGATAGGCGGCCTTCAGCCCGCACCGCTCGTTGGCGGCGATGACCTGCGGGAGGTTGAGGTGGGTGGGGACACTGGCGAGTTCCCTCGTGAACGAGTAGAGGTCGTTGACGATCGTCGTGGCGTTGCAGGCGAGCGCCGTGATCCGCTGGATCTCGGGACGGGCGTAGACCGCCTCCGGCAGCTCGTAGCCGTCGACCGCGTCGACGATCGACAGACAGGGCCGGAAGTTGTTGAACTGCCGCATCACCAGGTACTCCCACACCTGGGGCACATGCCGGGTCTCCGCCCAGGCGGCCTCGGCGAGATATCCCAGGTGCAGACGGGCGATGTCGTGGACGAAGCGGTCGGTCTGGCTGGGCGTGGCGAAGCCGGCGTAGTCCTTGACCGCCCAGTGGTACGAGCGCAGCGGACCGTCGGCCTGCATGCCCTCGCGCCACTGGGCCTCCAGCGCGGGCGTGCCGTGGTACGGGTCGATCGCCGACTGGGCCATGATCAGCGGACCGCCCAGTCCGCGGTGCGATCCGCCGCGACCCTCGTCCTCCTCGCAGTAGAGGTTGTCGACGAGGTTCTCGGCGAGCAGCAACTGCCCGGCCACGGTGAGCCGTTCCAGGTCGGCCGCCCCCGGATGCTGGAGGACCACGGCCCGGCCGAACTGGAATCCCGAGAAGTCCCCCTTCCAGGCGGTCGGGAACAGGTCCAGGCCGCGGGCCCAGGCCTCAAGGCGCCGGTCGACCTCGGCGACCTTCTCCGGATCGGCGGGAACGGCGGACCGGTACCTGAGCCCCGGGACCACCCCACTGCGCCGGGCGCGCACGGTGCGGGCGAGGTTGGGCGGGCCGGGCAGGGACGGTGTGGACGTGGGCGTGCTCATTCCGTACTCCACCGGGTCAGTCGGCCGTCCGGCCGATCTGGACGTTCTCCAGGATCCCGGCCGCGTCGGGCACGAGGATGGCCATCGAGTAGTAGGCGGTGACCAGGTAGCTGATGATCGCGGCGGTGTCGATGCCCATGAACCGGACGTTCAGGCCCGGTTGGAACTCCTCGGGGATGCCGGTCTGGTAGAGCCCGACGACCCCCTGGTCGGCCTCGCCCGTGCGCAGCGCGATGATGCTGCTGGTGTGCTGCCGGCTGACCGGGATCTTGTTGCACGGGAAGATCGGGACACCCCGCCAGGCGGGGACCTCGTGCCCGTCGACACTCGCCGTGCCGGGCACCAGGCCACGCCGGTTGCACTGCCGGAAGAAGGCCGAGATCGCTTTCGGATGAGCGAGGAACACCTTGGTCTTGCGGCGCATGGCGAGCAGTTCGTCCATGTCGTCCGGGGTCGGCGGACCGGTGAAGGTGCTGACCCGCTGGCCGTAGTCGATGTTGTGCAGCAGCCCGAACTCCCGGTTGTTGACCAGCTCCCACTCCTGGCGCTCGCGGATCTCCTCGACGGTCAGGCGCAGTTGCTGCTCGGTCTGGTCCATCGGGTCGTTGTAGAGGTCGGCGACGCGCGTGTGGACCCGCAACACGGTCTGGGTGAGCGAGAGTTCGTACTCGCGCGGAGCGAGGTCGTAGTTGACGAAGCCGCCGGTGATCGTCGGCTCGCCCACGTGGCCGGCCTGCACGGGCACATCGGCCTCGCCCTTGCGGTTCATCGGTAGCCGCTGCGACTCGGCGTACGCCTCCAGGTGCTCGGCGAGCGACGCCACCCGGTCGGTGAACTCCCGGACCACGTCCCAGGGGAGCACGAGCAGCACGCCCGACGTCTCCGCCCGTACCGAGCTCAGCCACAGCGGATCGGACTGCCCGATGGCCTCGTCGCCCATCTGGTCGCCGTCGGCGACCACCCCGACGATCTCCTCCTCGCCGTACTTGCCCTCTGTGTAGCGGGTGAAGCGGCCGTGGACGATCAGGTACGTCTCCGTGACCGGCTGCCCGGCCTCGAACACGACCTGCCCGGCCCGCACTTCGCGCGCCCGGAACCGGGTGGAGATCTCCCTCAGGACATCGATGTCCTGATAGCCGCGCAGCACGGGCAGTTCGGTGAGCGTCTCGGGGATGACCTTGATGTTGTCGGCGCCGTTCTGCTCGAACTGCACCCGGCCGCGCCCGATCCGCAACTGGAGGCGCCGGTTGACCCGGTAGGTGCCGCCCCTGATGTCCACCCACGGCAGGGACTTGAGCAGCCATCGCGAACTGATGGCCTGCATCTGTGGTTCGGACTTGGTCGTCGTGGCGAGCTGGCGCGCGGCCTGGGTGCTGAGAGTGGTGAGGTCCGGCGCGGTGGATGCGGGGACGGGTTCGTCGGTTGCGGGGTCGGGGACGCTTTCGGGGGCGGACACATTCCCTCCCTGAGGGCGTACAGGGGTGAGCGGAGTGGTCGGAGTTGAAGGCGACGAAGCGGTGGCTGACAGGTACGCACCGCCTGTACAAGGCAACAGGGGTGGCGATCAGCCCGGTACAGCGCGAAGGGGGCGGTTTCGTGTCCCCGAGGCACAAACTCCGGTGCGGGGGCAGGCAGTTGGCGGCGGTGCGCTCGCACGCCGGTGACGTGCCACCCGTGGCGCTCAGAACAGGTCGTTCACCAGTACGGCGGCGCCGTCGAAACGGCCCGCTTTGAGGTCGTTCAGCGCCTCGTCCGCCCGCGAGAGGGGGTAGGTGTGCGTGGTGGCGCGTACGCCGTGCCGGGCGGCGAGCTCCAGGAACTCCCTCGCGTCCGCACGGGTGTTGGCGGTGACGCTGCGCACCTCCTTCTCGTAGAACAGCTCGGTCTCGTAGTGCAGCGGTGGTGTGTCGCTGAGGTGGATGCCGGCGATCGCCAGGACTCCGCCGCGGTCGAGGGCGCGTAGGGCGACCGGGACCAGGTCGCCGACCGGGGCGAACAGGATCGCGCTGTCCAGCGGCTCCGGCGGGCTCGCGTACGCGTCCTGCGCGGAGGCGGCGCCCAGGTCGAGCGCCAGCTGTCGGGCGGCCGTACCGCGGGTCATGACGTGCACCGTCGCACCTTCGGCCAGTGCCACCTGCGCGCACAGGTGGGCGCTGCCCCCGAAGCCGTACAGGCCGAGGTGTCCGCCCGGTGGCAGGGCCGCTCGCCGCAGCGCGCGGTAGCCGATGATGCCGGCGCACAGCAGCGGGGCGAGCGCCACGTCGTCGACCCCGTCGGGCAGCGGATGGGCGAAGGCCGCTGGCACGGTCGTGTACTGCGCGTAACCGCCATCCGCGTCCCAGCCGGTGTAGCGCGACGCCGGGCACAGGTTCTCGGCCCCACGCGCGCAGTACCCGCAGGTCCCGTCCGTGCGCCGCAGCCAGGCCACGCCCACCCGGTCGCCCACGGCGAAACCGCGGGCCCCCGTCCCGAGCCCGGCGACCACGCCGACCACCTCGTGCCCGGGCGTCACCCCCGGCCGGTGCACCGGCAGATCGCCCTCGGTGACGTGCAGATCGGTCCGGCACACCCCGCACGCGCGCACGTGCACCAGCAACTCGTCGTCACCGGGCACCGGAACCGGCTTCTCGACGAACCGGAGCGCCCCCTCCTCGACCGGCCCCGGCTCCACCACCGACCACGCGCGCATCGTTCCGTCCGCCATCCCGCACCCCGTCCGTCGCGTCGAAGGGCCTTCCGTCCATTCTGGGACGGACCGCCGCGTTCGGCGCGCGCTCGGCCGGACGGATGACTAGCGTGAGGAAACGGACCAACCACCGATTCGGGAGAGGGCCGCGATCATGGCCGTACAACCTGAGGGAACCCCCTGTTGGACCGACGCGATGTTCGGTGACGTCGAGGGCGCCAAGAGCTTCTACGGCGATGTCCTCGGCTGGACCTTCGGCGAGTCCTCGTCGGAGTACGGCAACTACACCCAGGCGTATACGGACGGCAAGGCCGTCGCCGCGGTCGTGCCGCCGATGCCCGGCCAGGAGAGCCAGTCGCAGTGGTGCCTCTACCTCGCCTCGCCGGACGCGTCCGCGACCGCCGGCCGGATCCGTGACAACGGCGGCGAGATCCTGATGGAGCCCATGCAGGTCGGCGAGTTCGGCACCATGTGTCTGGCCCGCGACCCGAGCGGTGTCGTCTTCGGCATCTGGCAGGGCGGCCTCCACGAGGGCTTCGAGGCGACGCCCGAACAGACCGGCGCGTACTGCTGGGCCGAGGTCTTCACCCGCGAACCCGAGAAGTCCGACGCGTTCTTCCCCGCCGTGTTCGGCTACACGGCCAAGCAGGTGCAGGACGACAACGTCGACTTCCGTATGTTCGACCTCGGCGAGAACACCGTCCTCGGCCGGATGCGGATGACGGACGAATTCCCGCCCGAGGTACCGCCGTACATCAACGTCTACTTCACCGTGGACAACTGCGACGACGCCGTCGCCAAGGCCACCAAGCAGGGCGGCATCCTCCGATTCGGCCCGATGGACAGTCCGTTCGGCCGGTTCGCCTCGCTCAGCGATCCGCAGGGCGCGAATTTCTCGGTGATCGACGTCACGACCACCGCAGGGGAGATGCCGTCGAGCGTGGACGTCTAGAGGCGTCTAGAGGATCGCTTCCACCGGGTCGGTGGTCACAGAGCCACGGGCCGCGGTCATAGCGGCCGCGCCGAGTGCGATCGCGCCGGAGACGAGGAACGCGGTGGTGTAGCCCGATTCCGCCGCCGGTCGTCCGGGCGCGGTCGCCGACGATGCCACGATCACGGCGGCGAGGACGGAGCCGATCGCGCCGCCGACGGTGCGCAGGATGGTGTTGATGCCCGTGGCCGCACCGGTCTGCTCCTGGCCGACGGCGCCGACGACCAGGCCGCCGAGCGAGGCGAAGGCAAGGCCGTAGGCCAGACCCAGGAGGGCGCACCAGACGACCACCTCGACGATGTGCTCGTGGAGAACTCCGAGGCCGGCCAAGGCGATCGCCGCGAGGACCGCGCCCGCCCGGAAGACGGCCCGCGTGCCCCGGGCGGTCGAGACTCGCGCGGCGAGCGGCGCGGCGAGGAGCATGCAGACGGCCATCGGGGCCATCAACAGACCGGTCCGGGCAGGGGAGTAGCCGAAGCCGTACCCGAGGGCGGTGGGCGTCTGGACGAACAGCGGCAGGAGCGTGACCGCGGCGAACATCCCCACGGCCACCACAAGGGTGGCCACGTTCGTGGTGAGCAGTCGCGGCCCGATCAAGAGGCGCAGGTCGACCAGGGGGGCCGCGGCCCGCCGCTCGACGACCCCGAATGCGGTGGCGAGCGCGACCGCGGTGCCGAACAGCGCGATGATCCCCGGCGAGGACCAACCCCATGCGCGGCCCTGGCTGACGGCGAGCAGGAGGGCGACCAGGGTGCCCGCGAGCAGGGTTGCTCCGGCGAGGTCCACCCGGCCCGCGGGGGAAGCCGGCGCGGACGACGACGGCACACGGATCATGCCGGCCAGCGCCAGGAGGGCCAGGGCGGCGACGAGCCAGAAGAGCGCGGCAGGGCCGGTGACGTCGACGAGCGGACCGGCGGCGACCAGGCCGAGCGCTCCACCGACGCCGAACATCGCGCTGAGCGCCGCGACGACACCGCCCAGCCGCTCGGCGGGCACGCGCTGGCGGGCCAGCCCGAAGGCGCACGGGAAGACACCGCCGGAGAGCCCCTGAAGCACCCGGCCCGCCACGATTCCGGTGTACGAGCCCAGGTGGGTGCTCACCGCGGACACCACCGAGCCGGCCAGCAGCAGCGCGAGACCAGTGACGATGACACGACGGTGGCCGAACAGGTCACCGAGCCGCCCCGCCACGGGCGTCGCGACGGCGGAGGCGAGCATGAAGGCGGTCAGGAGCCAGGTCGCACCGGTCGCGGAGACGTCGAGTTCGCGGGCGAACACCGTCAGTGCGGCGAGCACGATCGTCTGCGCGAGCGCGACGCCGAAAGCCGCGAGCAGCAACACCGCGGCCCCGCCGCCGGCTGATCCCTTCGACCCGCCCCGCCGGATCCTGCGCACGACGAACATCACGGCGGCGATCAGACCGGCCAGAACCCACATCAGCGCCCCTCCTCACAGATGAATCCCACAGGTAGGTCCCACAGGTAAGTAAGGTGACCCTAATGTATTTGTGACCGATGGTCACTAAGTAAGTCGGACGGATTCGTAGACTGCTTCCGTGGACGCGAAGACACCCAGGCTCGGCCGCCCCGCTCGCCTGAGCCGAGAGCAGATCGTGGAGGCCGCGCTCGGCTGCGACCTGCGGACCGTGACGATGCGCGACATCGCGGAGCGGCTGGGCGTCTCCCACTCGGCCCTCTACCGCTGGGTCGGCACCCGCGACGAGCTTCTCGACCTCGTCAGCGAGGTCGTCGTCGAACGCATCCTCCCGACGCCGGAGCCCACCGCCGACACCTGGCGGCGGTGGCTGTCCGACCTCGCCTGGCGGATGCACGACCAGTTCCTCGCCGTACCCGGATACGCCGCCCACGTGGCGATGCCGCACCGCCACAACCCGCACGCCTTCGGACGGCTGCGCGACCGCGTCGTCTCGGCGTTCCAACTCGCCGGTGTCTCCGACGACATGGCCGAGCAGAGCTGGCAGATCTTCGGACTCGGGGTCGTGCAGTGGCTTGGTTCCCAGCAGTTGGGGCACGACATGGGCCCGAACGCACCCCGCTTCGACCTGTTCCTCGACGTACTCCTGCGCGGGCTGCCCGCGCGGGAGCCCGGTACGTGAGCGTCCGGCCGAACGCCCCTCGCGGCCATGGCATGATCGGGCGCATGGGTGAACGTGTGGTGGCCGCGTGCGACGGCGCTTCGAAGGGAAATCCGGGACCTGCGGCCTGGGCCTGGGTCGTCGCGGACGAGACGGAGACCCCGACCCGCTGGGAGGCGGGACCGCTCGGCAAGGCCACCAACAACGTCGCGGAACTGACCGCGCTGGAACGCCTGTTGACGTCGACCGATCCGGACGTGCCCCTTGAGGTGCGGATGGACTCGCAGTACGCCATGAAGGCGGTCACCACCTGGCTGCCCGGCTGGAAGCGCAACGGCTGGAAGACGTCCGGCGGCAAACCCGTCGCCAACCAGGAACTGGTCGTCCGCATCGACGAGCTGCTCGCCGGCCGCACGGTCGACTTCCGTTACGTCCCCGCCCACCAGGTCGACGGCGACCCGCTCAACGACTTCGCCGACCGCGCCGCCAGCCAGGCGGCCATCGTCCAGGAACCCGCGAGCAGCGAACTCGGCTCACCCGAGCCGCCGCCCTCCCCGGACACCCCCAAGTCCAAGGGCGCCCCGCGCCGCAACTCCGCGGCGACCAAGCCGCGCGGGGGCGCTTCGCGCACCATCAAGGCCAAGTTCCCCGGCCGATGCTCCTGCGGCCGCTCCTACGCCGCGGGCGAGCCCATCAGCAAGAACGGGCAGAGCTGGGGTCACCCGGAGTGCGCCACGGCCGAGGCCTGACCGGTCGAGGTCCGATCGGTCTTGCTCTGAGTGGTCGAGGTCCGATCGGTCGAGTTCTGAGCGGTGTCGCTCGGTCGGGCTGACGCGTTCCCGAGCGTCCCTGAGCCGCATCCATCTCCTGCTACTCTGCGTTGCCAATTGACCGCATTGGGTAGCTCATAGGGGTGCGTGTGAAGGTCGCCTGCGTCGGCGGCGGGCCCGCCGGCCTGTATCTCTCGATCCTACTGAAGAGGCAGGACCCGTCCCACGACATCACCGTGTACGAGCGCGATCCGGAGGGCTCGACCTACGGCTGGGGCGTCACCTACTGGCGCGGACTGCGCGACAAGCTGCACGAACTCGACCCCGAATCGGCCCGCGCGCTTTCCGAGCACTCCGTCACCTGGAACGAGGGCACGGCCCGCGTCCGTGACCTGACGACACGGCAGCCCGGCGACGAGGGCTTCGGCATCGGCCGGCACCGGCTGCTGGAGATCCTCGCCGCCCGGGCCTGCTCGCTGGGCGTCCGGCTGGAGTTCGAGCACGAGATCACCGAGGGGAACCTGCCCGACGCCGACCTGGTCGTCGCGGGCGACGGCGTCAACAGCGCCCTGCGCACCCGGCACGCCGACCACTTCGGCGCCGAGCTGCGGCCCGGCCGCAACCACTACATCTGGCTCGGCACCAGCAAGGTCTTCGACTCCTTCACCTTCGCCTTCGTGGAGACCGACCACGGCTGGATCTGGTGTTACGGCTACGGCTTCAGCCCCGAGCGCAGCACCTGCGTGGTCGAGTGCGCCCCCGAGACCTGGACCGGGCTCGGCCTCGACACCGCGAACGAGGCCGACGGACTGGCCCTCCTGGAGAAGCTCTTCGTCGACGTGCTGGACGGCCACGCCCTCATCGGCCGCTCCACCGGTGACGGCAGCGCCCAGTGGCTCAACTTCCGCACCCTCACCAACCGCACCTGGCACCGCGACAACCTCGTCCTCGTCGGCGACGCCGCCCACACCACGCACTACTCGATCGGCGCCGGCACCACGCTCGCCCTGGAGGACGCCATCGCACTGGCGGACGCGCTGCGCGAGCACCCCGACCTGCCCGACGCCCTCGCCCACTACGAGCGGGAACGCAAGGCGGCCCTCCTGTCGATCCAGAGCGCGGCCCGCTACAGCGCCCAGTGGTACGAGAACCTGCAGCGCTACATGCACCTGCCGCCGGAGCGGATGTTCGCCCTGCTCGGCCAGCGCCACTCGCCGCTGCTGCCCTACGTGCCGCCCCAGCTCTACTACCGGATCGACCGGGCGGCCGGACAGTTGGAGGCGCTGCGCAGGTTCAAGCGCTGGCTGGGACCGAAGGTCGCCCGCACGGTGCACGCCCGGGCGCTGGCCTCCCGCAAGTAGGCCCCGCCCCGGCCCCACCTTGGGTGAATGGCAATTCACCAGCTATGGTGAATTGCCATTCACCCTTTCTTTTTCGCATGGAGCGCCGATGGACCAGCCCGCACCGATAGCCGAGCCCTCCGCCCGGAGGGCCCTGCGGGACCGGCTCGCGATCCCGGTGCTGGCGTTCGGCGGCATCCTCATGGCCGTCATGCAGACGGTGGTCGTCCCCCTGCTGCCCGACCTGCCCCGCCTCACCAACTCCTCGGCGGGCGCGGTCTCCTGGCTGGTCACGGCGACCCTGCTGTCCGGCGCCGTCCTCACCCCCGTCCTCGGCCGGGCCGGCGACATGTACGGCAAGCGCAGGGTGCTGACCGGGGCCCTCGCCCTGATGACCGTCGGCTCGGTGATGTGCGCCCTGTCGTCCGACATCGTCGTGCTGATCGCGGCCCGCGCCCTCCAGGGCGCCGCCGCTTCCGTGGTGCCGCTGTCGATCAGCATCCTGCGCGACGAACTGCCGCCGGAGCGCCGTGGCTCCGCGGTGGCCCTGATGAGCTCCACCGTCGGCATCGGCGCGGCCCTCGGCCTGCCGCTGGCCGCGCTGGTCGTGCAGTACGCCGACTGGCACACCATGTTCTGGCTGACCAGCGCCCTGGGCGCACTGGGTGTGGCGGCCGTGTGGTGGGCGGTCAAGGAGTCGCCCGTCCGGCAACCGGGCCGCTTCGACACGCTGGGCGCCCTCGGACTCGCCGCCGGACTGGTCTGCCTCCTGCTCGGGGTGTCCCAGGGCGGGCAGTGGGGGTGGGGGAGTCCTTCGGTGCTGGCCCTGTTCGTCGCCGCCGTGACCGTACTCGGCGTGTGGTGGTGGCAGCAACTGCGCACCGAACTGCCGCTGGTGGACCTGCGGTTGGTCTCCCGGCCGCGCGTGGGCCTCTCGCACGTGGCGGCCCTGCTCACCGGGTTCGCGTTCTACGCCAACTCCCTGGTGACGGCCCAACTGGTGCAGGCGCCGAAGGCCACCGGATACGGGCTCGGCCTGTCGATCGTGGCCACCGGCCTGTGCCTGCTGCCCGGCGGCATCACCATGCTGCTGTTCTCGCCCGTCTCGGCCCGCATCTCCGCGTCCCGCGGCCCACGGATCACGCTCGCCCTCGGGGCCGCCGTCATCGCCTGCGGCTACGCGGTGCGCATCGCCGACAGCCGCGACCTCTGGATGATCATCCTGGGCGCGACGGTCGTCGCCACCGGCACCACCCTCGCCTACTCGGCTCTCCCCACCCTGATCCTGCGCGCGGTCCCGGCCGAACAGACCGCCTCCGCCAACGGCGTCAACGTCCTGATGCGCACCATCGGCCAGGCCGTCTCCAGCGCGGCCGTCGCCGCCGTACTGGTCCACCACACCAGCCTCATCGGCGGCGCCCCCGTCCCCACCCTGCACGGCTACCTGCTCGCCTTCGGGATGGCGGGCGCCGTCGCCCTGGCTGCCTGCGCCGCGGCCCTGACCATCCCCGGCGACGACCCGGCGTCCGACGAGACGAAACACGCCCAGGACCGCACCCGGAGCAGCCGTGACGAGGCGTTGGAGGGAGCATGAGTGCCGTGAGCACTCCTCCCACCGCGCCCGTCCGCCGGGACGCCGAGGCGACCAAGGCGACCATCCTCAAGGCCGCCCGCCATCTGCTGGCCCGGCACGCCCACGGCGACATCACGCTCAAGGCGGTCGCCGAGCGGGCCGGGGTCAGCGCGCCGCTGATCCTCAAGTACTTCGGCAACAAGGACGCCCTCTTCGCCCGCGTCATGTCCTTCGAGGCCGACGCGGACGTGCTCCTGGACGCCCCGCTCGACGAACTCGGCGCGCACATGGTCCGGCACGTCCTGTTCAGCCAGTCGCAGCAGGGCGCCGACCCCCTGCTGCGAATCGTGTTCGCGCCACTGCACGGCGAACAGGGCGACATCCTGCGCGCCAACTTCCGCACCCAGGTGACCGAACGCCTCACCGCGCGCCTCGACGGCCCCGACGCGGGCCTGCGCGCCGAACTGGCCGTCGCCGCCCTGCTCGGACTCGGCGTGATCTACGGCATCGCCCGCGGCACCGAACTGCGCCGGGCGACGCTGGAGGACGTGGTCGACCGCTACGCGCCCGCGGTCCAGGTGCACCTCACGCCGGGCTCAGGAACCCGGCGCTCGTAGCCACGAACCGCTCGGGGTCGTCGAGCCACGGGAAGTGACCGGCTCCCGGCTGCACCACGAATTCGGCTTTCGGAAAGAGCCCGGCGAGTGAACTCACCGTAGACGGCGGCGAGTTGAGGTCGACCTCGCCGGCGAGCAGCAGCACGGGCGCGTCGAAGCGGGCCAGCGCGGCCCGGGTGGCCTCCGGGTCGAAGGCCCCGTCGGCACCGTAAGCCACCGCGGCCTCCTGGTTCTTCTGCTCCGGCCCAGCGGCGTGATGCACCTGCGCGGCCGTGTCCCAACGTCCGTAGAAGAACGGCGATACGGCCGCCCAGTGGTCGGCGGTGGCCCGGCCCGCGCCGATCTCGCCCAGCGCCTCGAAGGCCGTCGCGAACCACGGCTCGTCCCGGCGCAGCAGAGCGGTCGCACGCCGGACCTCCCCGGAGACCGGGATCCCGACGGCGAAGAGGCTCGGCGTGATCAGCGTGAGACTGCGGACGCGCTCCGGATGGCGGGCGGCGTACAGCAGTGCCAGGTTCGCGCCACCGGAGTGCCCGAGCAGGTCGAGACGGTCGAGGCCGAGGTGCCCGCGCAGGGCCTCGACGTCGTCGACCTGGCGGTCGCAGCGATACGAGGCCTGGTCGTCCGGTGTCGCCGACTCGCCGGTCCCGCGCAGGTCGAGCAGGACGAGCTGCCGGTGCGCCGACAGGCCACCGAGATCGCCCAGGTAGGCGGAGGCCTGCATGGGGCCGCCGGGGACGCAGACCAGGGGTGGGCCCGCACCGATGAGGTGGCAGGCGAGTTCGGTTCCGTCGGGCGCGGAGAAGGCAGGCATGATCAGGACCTTCTCAGCGCCCTGCGGACGACTGCAACCGGTTATCGCGGCAACGGCTCAGGGCGACAGCTGCTTATCGCGGGAGCCGCCTGTCGGAGTAGCCGCCTACCGAAGCAACCGGTCGAGGAACGCGTTGCCGAAGACGCCGTGCGGGTCCAGCCGGTCCAGCACCCCCGCCGCCTGCCCCCACGTGCTCTCGCCGAACGAGGCTGGCACCGCCGTGTCCAGTACCTCGGCGTCGCTCCAGGCGGCCTCGTCCGTATAGGCCCAGCCCTTCGACCACTCGACCCGGGTGAGTGCGTGCTCACCGTCGTAGGTGGCGAGGAGGAAATGTTCCAACTCTCGCAGGAAGGCCGCCGCGTGGGGTGTGCCGGGCAGGGTCAGGACGTCCAGCCAGACGGCCGTGTCCCACTCGGGGTGCGCGTCGCTCGGTCGGAGTGCCGACAGCAACGGGGCCCGGGCGCCGTCCAGTTCGGCGTCGGCGGGGTCGTCGAGGCCGGTCACCCGGATCTCGACCGAGCCGTTGACCGGGAAACGCCCCTGAGTCGCGTACGCCTTGAGGCGCTCCCGGTAGAAGGACGTGAACTCCGCGACCACGCGCTGCACTTGGGCCCTGCTGGTGAGCACCGCGTAGCCGTTCGCGGTGACCCGCAAGGTGGTCGGTCTGATGTAGAGCAGCGTGTTCTTCGACGGCCCCCAGATGTCGGCGGACAGCGTCGTCACCAGCCCGAGTGCGGCCACGTCGAACTGGGCGTTGCCGAGGACCGGCGCCAGATACCAGGCCGCGCCCGAGACCATCCGCCCGACCAGGTCCGCCACCAGGGTCGGGACGCTGTCGGAGAAGGGGTAGTTGTACGGCGAGGTCACGCGCCGCGAGGTCAGCGGCCGGGTCGGCGACACACTCCACACCTTCAGCCACGGCACCTCGGTGAAGGCGAACCAGATCGCCTCCACGCGTCCCGACTCGTCGAGGAAGCTCGCGAGGGTGCGTCCGTCGGAGCCCGGCGCGGCGAAGAGTTCGGCGGCCGGGATGTCCGTACGGCTCAGGCACCGCAGCCGGGCGTTCGCGCCCACGCGCAGCACGACCTCGGTCACCAGCGAGCGGCCCAGGTGGGTCAGCAGCGCGGCGCAGTCCGCCTCGTCGCGGCGGTACGTCCGCGGCACGTACGCGCCCGCCTCCTCGTCCCACACCACGGCCGTCAGCGACAGCACGAGGTTGCTGAGCGAGCCGTAGGTGTGGCCGTGCGTCCGCCGCTCGCCCTCGGCGGGTACGGCGGTGCCGTGCGCGTCGATCGCCAGGGCGCCGCCGAGGGTGAGGTCGCCGGGAGCGGGCGCCGCGGTGACCCCGAGCCCGTGCTCCTCCAGGTAGGTGAGCAGCACCTCCAGGGTGATCCCGGTGCCGGCGCGGACGGCGGTCGGCGAGTCGAGGGCGAGGCAGGTCAGGTGCGGGGCCGTGTCGAGGAGGAGTACCGGCGCGTCCGCCGATGTGGCCTCGGTGATCGTCAGGGGCGACCAGCCGTGCGCGGCGCCACGCGCGCGTACCGTCCAGCCGTGTCGCCAGGCCCAGTTGACGACGTCGACCACCTGGTCGGGGCCGCTCGGGGCGCAGGCCCACAGACCGTCGGCGGTGATCTCGCCGACCCAGTTCCGGTACGCCGAGCGGTACAGGTCGACGCCCGCGGGGAAGTCCGGCAGCTCCTGTGCCGCCACCGCCGGATCCGCGGCGGTCAGGACGGGCACGGTGGCCAGCGCGGCGGCCCCGAACAGGAAGCCGCGGCGGGTCCAGGAGGGATCGCAGGGTGGGGCGGAGGACGGCGCGCAGGACGCGACGGGGGACGGGTGGTCCGAGGCGTCGAACACTAAGTTGTTCATTGAACGGTCAGTCACGGCCACACGCTAGGGCGCCGTTGACACGTGCCGTGCATTCGTCGAATCCCATCACCCGTGTGAGTGACAGATTCGCAGGTATCGCACCGGAGCGACCGGGCCTGTGCACCGGAGCAACCGGTTCCGCGGATGTCGGTGACGGATGACAGACTGACGCCATGGACGAGCGCACTTTCGGTAGGTCGGGTCAGCAGGCATCCGTCGTCGGTCTCGGCACGTGGCAGCTGGGTGCCGACTGGGGAGACGTCGACGACAAGGAAGCCCTCGCGGTGCTGGAGGCGGCTGCCGAGTCGGGGGTGACCTTCTTCGACACCGCCGACGTGTACGGCGACGGACGCAGCGAGGAGACCATCGCCGGCTTCCTGCGCGGCCGACCTGACCTGCACGTCATGGTGGCCACGAAGATGGGCCGCCGGGTCGACCAGCTCCCTGAGAACTACGTCCTGGACAACTTCCGCGCGTGGAACGACCGTTCGCGGCGCAACCTCGGCGTGGACCGCATCGACCTGGTCCAGCTGCACTGCCCGCCGACCGCCGTCTACTCCTCGGACGAGGTGTTCGACGCCCTCGACACCCTGGTCGCCGAGGAGCGCATCGCTAAGTACGGCGTCAGCGTGGAGACCTGCGCCGAGGCGCTGACCGCGATCGCGCGCCCGGGTGTCGCGAGCGTGCAGATCATCCTGAACCCGTTCCGTATGAAGCCCCTGCGCGAGGTGCTCCCCGCGGCCCATGAGGCCGGCGTCGGCGTCATCGCGCGCGTGCCGCTCGCCTCCGGGCTGCTGTCGGGCAAGTACACCAAGGACACCGTCTTCGCCGAGAACGACCACCGCACCTACAACCGGCACGGTGAGTCCTTCGACGTCGGCGAGACCTTCTCCGGCGTCGACTACGTGACCGGGGTCGAGGCCGCCGCCGAGTTCGCCGCCCTGGCCCCCGAGGGCTGCACCCCGGCCCAGCTCGCCCTGCGCTGGATCGTCCAGCAGCCCGGCGTCACCACCGTGATCCCCGGCGCCCGCACCCCCGAGCAGGCCCGCGCCAACGCCTCCGCCGCCCGGCTCCCGGAGCTGACCGACGAGACGCTCGCGGCGATCGCCGACCTCTACGACCGGCGGATCAAGGAGCAGGTCGAGGGCCGCTGGTAGCCGGACCTGGGACGGTCACCGTTCTCGGGGTACTAGGGCGGGGACACGTGCCGGCCGACGCCAACCGGGAGGACAAGTGACCGTTCCACAGGCCGACCCCGACCGGAGCGATGGCCGCGAGCGGAGCGATGGCCGCGACGAGAGCGAGGCCGAGCGCGCCGACCGGATGTGGGGCGAGCTCATCCAGGAGATCCGCGTCGCCCAGACGGGCGTACAGATCCTCTTCGGCTTCCTGCTCACGGTCGTGTTCACGCCGCGCTTCGTGGACCTGAGCCAGGCGAACGAGACGATCTACATCGTGACCGTCGTCCTCGGCGCCTGTGCCACGGGCGCCCTGATCGGACCGGTCTCCCTGCACCGCCTGGTCTCCGGTCGACGGGTCAAGACGCAGGCGGTGCGGTGGGCGTCCCGGCTGACGCTTGTCGGGCTGCTCCTGCTCTTCGCCACCATGATCGCCGCCCTGCTGCTGGTCCTGCGGGTGGCGACGCACGACCACTACGTGCCCTATCTGGTCGCGGGGGTGGCGGTCTGGTATGTCCTGTGCTGGTTCGTCCTGCCCCTGTGGACCCGGCACCGCCACACGGTCAAGTGACCGTCGGTCACAGCCCTGTTGACCGCCCGCTACCGGACCTGCCGAGCGTCCGCGTCCAGCGCGGCCAGCTGCCGGTCGTGCACCCGGCTCAGCACCAGAACCGAGACCGTGGCGCCGATCAGCGCGCAGAACATGTCCCATTGCGTGTCCCACACATCGCCCTGCGTGGCCAGGAAGGCGTCCGCCGCCTGCCCGCCGGTCACGGCGGCCAGCCACTCCAGCATCTCGAAGACGGCGCTGAAGGCGAGGCACGCGCACACGGTCAGCGGAGCGAGCCAGCGGCTGCCGCGCAGTGGTGACGTACGACTGAGCAACTCCCTTACCAGCAGGGCCGGTACGAAGCCCTGCATGAGGTGCCCGAAGCGGTCGTAGGGATTGCGGTCGAGGCCGAAGGTGTCCCGTACCCAGTCGCCCAAGGGCACTTCCGCGTACGTGTAGTGGCCGCCCACGGCCAGGACGAGCGCGTGCGCGGCGAGCAGGCAGCACAGCAGGTTCGTCAGCGGGAAACGCCGCCAGGTGAACACGATGAGTGGCAGCCCCACCAGGACCCACATCGTCTCCAGGAACCACGTCGTGGGGTCCTTCGCGCCCCAGGCCGACACGGCGAGGCCGACGGCCACGACGCCGGCGAGCACGGTGGGCAGGTGCCGGCGGGGGACGACGGTGGGGTGCGCGACGGTGGTCATGGGGGCTCCTCTTCGTGGGAGCCCCCATCGTGGCCGGGCGGCCGGGCGGCGGCATGAGTACGACTACTCAGCCCCGCCGGGTAGCGGAACCTCAGTTCTGCGCGCTGCGCAGGGCGGTGATGCAGGAGGTGATGGCCTGCTGGAGTTCCTCCAGGCGCTGGACCATGTCGTCCTCGACGAACTCCTGCACATCGTCGAAGGTCAGCTCCTCGAAGACCTTCGTGGCCTTCTGCAGGCTGCTGTAGAACTTCGTCCGCCGTTCCTGGACACGCAGTTCGGGATCGGCCTCCACGGCCTCGACGACGAGCGACTTCATGGTGTCGTAGGCCTCGGTGGCCCACTCGCCGGTGTCCTCGTCCTCCTCCAGCTCGTCGAGCAGCGACAGGTGCCGTTCGGCCTCCTGGCGCAGGTCGACGGGCGCGTCGATGGTCTGCCCGGCGGGCGTCTTGACCTGGCCCGACTCGGCGATCTGACGCACGTACCCGATCCGGTCGGCCGACCTGGACTCGGTGGCGACGGCCTTCTTGAGGTCGTCGGTGCGGACGACGTCGCGGGCCAACTCGGCCTGGAGCTCCGGGTCTTCGCGCACGCGGTCGAGGAGCGCCTGGCGGGCCGCGCGGGCCGTGGAGGGGTCGGCGAGGATCGCGGCGCGCAGCGCGGTCGGGTTCTCGGCGACCTCCAGCGCCTTCGTCGGGCGGATGCCCTCGGCCTCGGCGGCCTCGGTGATGGCGGTGCCCCGCTCGGAGGTGGCGCTGTTGCGGGAGACGTAGTAGGTGAGCCACAGGTCGGCGTCCGGCAACTCGACGTCCTGGCCCGGTTCGAGGGCCTCGAAGAGCGGGACGACACCGTCGTCGGCGGCGCGGTCCCAGGCCTTGTAGAAGCGCATGACGCGGTCGGCGGAGCAGCCGGCGAGCTCCGCGAACTCCTTCGCGGACACCTTCGGCGTCTCCTCCGCGCCCTGCCCGCCCGGCCGTACGCTGCGCGCCACCATCAGGCCGAAGGCCCAGCCGCCGGTCCGGGCGTAGACGCCGAACTCGCGCGCGTCCCGCGCCACGAGGTCGGACAGGGGCGCGGCGGACGTCTCGGACGGATCGATCGCTAGGGTCACGGATGACTCTCCTGTGCACGGCAGACGGGGGTGAAGCTGCAGACCGGAAGCCTAGCCGCACGCATGGCGACGGGTCGGCAGGCCTGGGCCTCGGCGCGCTCCTCAGGGAGGATCAGGCCTGGGCTTCGGCGTGCTCGGTCAGGGAGAACCAGGCCTGGGCTTCGGTGTGTTCCGTCAGGGAGGATGCCGTCATGAGTGATCGCTCGCTGCCCACCGGTACCCCCGCTGCCCAGGGCGTCGACGCCACCGGCGTCCACGCCTTCCTCGACGCCCTCGAAGCCGACCCCGCCATCGAGCCGCACAGCCTGATGATCATGAGGCGCGGTCGGCTGGTGGCGTCCGGCTGGTGGGCGCCGTACACGCCGCAACGTCCGCATCTCCTCTACTCGCTCAGCAAGAGCTTCACCTCGACGGCCGCCGCGCTCGCCGTCGGCGAGGGGCTGCTCCGCTTCGACGATCCGGTGATCTCGTACTTCCCGGAGTTCGAGGCCGACATCACCGACCCGCGCAGCCGTGCGATGCGGGTGCGGCACGTGGCGTCGATGGCCAGCGGGCACGAGGCCGAGACCCTGGAGCGGGCGATGGCCAACGACCGCGACGAACTCGTGCGCGGCTTCCTGCTGGTGCCGCCCGAGCGCGACCCGGGCACCGTCTTCGCCTACAACCAGCCCGCCACGTACACGCTCGCCGCGATCGTCCAGCGCGTGACCGGCCAGTCGTTGACGGACTATCTGCGTTCCCGGTTGCTCGACCGGATCGGCATCGGCGAGGTCGCGTGGCTGCGCGACCGGGCCGGCCGCGAGCTGGGCTTCAGCGGACTGCACGCCACGACCGACGCGATCGCCCGGCTCGGCCAGTTGTATCTGCAGGACGGTGTCTGGGAGGGCGAGCGGTTGCTGCCCGAGGGGTGGGTGGCCGAGGCCACGCGCCCGCACATCGACAACAGCTCCGGTACGCCCGAGGCGGCGCAGTCGGACTGGCAGCAGGGCTACGGCTACCAGTTCTGGAAGGCCCGGCACGGGTACCGCGGCGACGGGGCGTACGGGCAGTTCTGTGTGGTGCTGCCCGAGCACGATGCCGTGATCGCGACGACCGCGGCCACCGAGGAGATGCAGCGGGTGCTCGACCTGGCCTGGGAGCACCTGCTGCCGGCCTTCGGACCGGAGCCGCTGTCCGGCCGGGAGGCGGCGGACGAGGCCTTGGGGGAGCGGCTGGCGCTGCTCGCGCTGCCGCCGGTCCCGGGGAAGTCCGCGCCGCCGGAGCGGCACCGGGACTGGTCCGGCGCCGAGTTCACGCCCGACGGCGGTGTCTGTGCCGACCAGCCGAAGCTGACCGGCGTCGAGGTGACGGCCGACGCGGACGGCTGGGGGCTGAGTCTCACGGAGGACGGTCGCCGGCTGGATCTGCGGATCGGGGAAGCCGGTTGGGCCGTCGCCGAGGGGACGATGCCCACCGCGGTGAGCGGGGGATGGGCCGACGCGGACACCCTCGCGGTCGACGTGGTGTTCCTGGAGACGCCGCATCGCCTGGCGGTGACGTGCTCGCTGCCGCAGCGGACCTTTACGGCGAAGTGGCGTACGACCCCACTGCACAGCCCTCCGTTGCGCGCGATGCGGGCGCCCCGGCCGTCAGTCTGACGTCACCCGGAACGTCTTCAGGAAGGTGTCCAGCGCCTGCTGGTTGGCGGCGTCGTCCCAGTCGGCCGCCGGCGTCGTCCAGCGCAGCGAGAAGCCGCGCCCGCCGCCGAGGAGGAAACCGCGGCCGAAGGTCTGCACCTGCGTGCCGTCGACATCGGAGAGCCACTCCATGTCGGCGGCCTTGCGCCCCTGGTACGTCGTCGCCTCGATGTCCCCGATCCGCTCGAACCCGGCGGTCTGCTTCAGCACCGGCTCCACGTCGTCCCGCCACACCGCGACGGGATCCGGGCCGACGACCTCGCTGTAGGTCACGGCGAGCGTGCGCGGGTCGTCGTCCGCGCCGAAGGTCACGCGGACCGACTCGTCGCCACCGCGCTGGGTCTCCAGCCGCTTCCAGCCGGCGGGGAGGGCGACGGAGAAGCCTTCCGGCGCGGTGTAGCGGCGGAAACCGGCCGGCAGGCCCGTGGCCGATGCGGAGGCCGTGGGCGACGGGGAGGTTGAGGGCGATGTCGAGGGGGAGGCCGGCGGTGAGGTCTTCGGCGGTACCGACGGTTCCGACGGGGACGCGGGTGGCGCCGAGGCTCTGCCGTCGGTGCGCTCACCGGCCGCGGCGACGCCGGCCGAGGCGGACGGCCGGGTCGCCGAACCGGCCGCGGAGTCGTTGATGCCCGGGAGTTGATGGGTCGCGGCGAGCACGGCGACGGCGATCGTGCCCACGGCCAGGGCGGTGCCGACGGCCATGGAGGGCCGGCGCCAGCTCGGGACGGCGTGCACCGCGGCGACGTAGACATCCCGCAGCCCATGTCCCGAGCCGCTGCGCCGTGTCGCTTCCGGCTCCTCGGTGAGCACGCGGCTGAGGGCCTCACGGACCACCGGCCGGGTCAGCCGCTCCCTGGAGTTCTTGCGCAGCAGGCCCTGCACGGTCTGGGTGAGCGGGCCCGCCCGCACGGGGGCGCGCAGCGGAAGCTTGTCCACGCCCTTCAGCGTGGCGTCGGACCGGTCCCGGTCACGGAACGGCGGGCGCCCCTCGATCATCGTGTAGAGCATCGCGCCGAGGGCCCACAGGTCGGCCGCCGGGCCGATGCGGTCGTCGCGGGCCTGCTCGGGCGAGGCGTACGAGGGTGCGGTGAGCCGGGGCGCGAGGGTGGCCCCCGCCAGTCCGAAGCCGGTGACCACGATCGGCCCCCGGTCCTGGACGTACACCTGGCCAGGGCTCAGCTCGCCGTGCGTGATGCCCTCGCCGTGCGCGACCTCCAGCACGTCGAGCAGCTCCAGCGCGATGCGCGCGGCCCGCACGTAGTTGAACGGGCCCTGCTGTTCGAGGAGTTCGCTCAGCGGGGTGCCGTCGATCCATTCGGTGACCGTCCACAGGGCGCCGTTCTCCTCCACGGCGTCGACGACCGTCGCGACCCGGCCGGGGCACAGCTGCCCCATGGTCTCGGACATCCGGATGATGCGGACGGCGCGCGGCACGGCCTCCGGATCCGGATCGTCCGGGAGCCCGATCTGCGTGAGGAGATAAGGGCGTTGGGCTTCGACATCGTTGCCGTACCAGCACAGGCGATTCGTCTCGCGGTGGACGACATCGACGAGCCGGTACCTTCCGGCGACCAGCTCGTGCGTGAAGACGTGCGCCTTGACCATGGTCATCCCTCGCTGAACCCGGGTGTTCCCCTTTCCCAGAAGTACGGCAAGTGGGCCGGGGTATGTTCAAACATTCCTCGACCAAAGGGCGGCGGCTGCCTTTTGCTCATGCGGAGTTGGGTATTTCCATAGAGCCGATTGAGCCTGACGGATATTCAACTCGGCGGTAACGTGGGGGAATTCAGCGCAGCCCGAAGCGCTCCGCCCATGCGACCACGTCACCGGCCGTCGCGTTGCCCCCGCACACGACCAGTCCGATCCGCGCACTTTCGCCTACGCGGTCGACGACCCGCCGGGCGGCCGGCAACAGACATCCCGCGGCCGGCTCGGTCCACACCTTGGCGTGCTCGGCGAGTTCCAGAACGCCCCGCACCGCCTCCCGGTCGGACACCACGAACACCTCCTCGACCAGCGCGGAGACATGGTCGTACGTCAACTGCGACACGGAGGGCGCGCTGAGCGTGGTCACGATGGAGGACGGGTCGACCTGGACCGGGCCGCCCGCCGCCAGCGCCCGCGACATGGCCTCTGCGCCCTCGGTCTCCACGCCCCAGACCCGCACGCCCGGCCGCAGCGCCCGAAAAGCCGCCGCCACACCGGCGATCAGCCCGCCGCCCCCGATGCTGACGACGACGTCCGTGAGCTCACCGGCGTCGGCGGCGAACTCCAGCCCGACCGTGCCCTGTCCCGCGATGACCACGGCGTCGTCGAAGGGGTGGACCGGCGTCAGCCCCTCCGCAGGCAGCCGCGCCATGAGCGCGAACGCCTCGGCCATGCCCTCCGTCAGCCGCACCGACGCCCCGGCGGCCTGCGCGATCTCGATCGAGCGCGCGGGAGCCGTGCGCGGCATGATCACCGTGGCCTTCACGTCGAGCGCCGCGGCCATCACCGCGAGGGCGATCCCGTGGTTGCCGCCGCTGACCGCCACGACCCCGGCCGCCCGCTCCGCCTCGCTCAGCGAGAGCAGCTTCGCCGTGGCACCGCGCGCCTTGAAGGAGCCGGTGCGCTGCAGCAGTTCGAGCTTGGCGGTGACCGGAACGCCGAGCAGGTCGGACAGGCCCGGGCTCGGCACCGTGGGCGTGCGTACGACGTGTCCGGCGATCCGCTCGCCCGCGGCTTCGATGTCCGAGATCCCGATCAACGCAATCACCCTCCCGGCGCGGGGGTGAAGGTCCGCGCCGCTTGCACCCTGACTCGGTGAGTGGCCGCAGGTCAACACGGATTTCCCTACGGTGGTGAGGGCTGCCCGCCTTTGCTCGCGCGTCTCAGAGGTCGCGCCGTACGAGGAAGTCCAGCAGTGACCGAAGCTCGCCCACGGCCCGATCCGCCAGCGGGAGACCGGCCAGCGTCGTCTCCACGGCGGCGATGTGCCGCCGCGCCTCCGCCAGCGCCGCCGACCGGCCGCCCCCGGCCTCGATCAGGGAGGCCGCCTCCTCGATCGCGTCCCCGCGATCCAGCAACCCGGCCAGCCGACGGGACCCGGGACCCGGCGCGTCGAGCGCGGCCAGCACCGGGAACGTCTTCTTCCGCTCCCGGAGATCACCGTGGACGGGCTTGCCGGTGACCAGGGGATCGCCCCAGATGCCCAGCACGTCGTCCACGATCTGGAAGGCGATACCGAGATGCCGCCCGGCCCGGTCGAGGTCGGCGGCGACCGGGGGAGGCGCGCCGCCGAGCAGGGCGCCGAGTGCCGCCGCGCAGCCCAGCAGGGCGCCCGTCTTGTGCTCGGCCATCGTGCGGTACTCGTCGGGCCGCACCCGCCCCGGACCCGTCCACGGGCGGCCCGCGAACAGCAGGTCGTCCGCCTGCCCGCGCACCAGATCGCCCAGCGCCGCCGACAGCAGACGCAGCGCCCGCGGTCCGGCCGGAGTGGCGGCGAGCGTCTCGACGGCGAGCGCGAAGAGCGCGTCCCCGGCGAGGACCGCGGGACCGGTGCCGTACGCCTTCCACACGGTGGGGCGGCGGCGTCGGGACTGGTCGCCGTCCATGATGTCGTCGTGCAACAGGGAGAAGGCGTGCACCAGTTCCACCGCGACCGCCGCCGGTACCCCGTCCGCTCCGGGCGCGCCCGCGCCCTCGGCCGCCAGCACAGCGAGGGCCTGCCGCACCCCCTTGCCGCCGGAGGCGTCGGCCGGTGCTCCGCCCACCTCGCACCAGCCGAAGGAGTAGGCGGCCATCTCGCCCACCCAGGGGTGCATGCGCCCGACGGCCTCCGCGAGCGCGGGTCGCACCAAGGTCCGGCAGCGGTTGAGGACTTGGCGGACATCCGCCGGCGCCTGGAGCGTGGTCATCGCACGGCCTCCGCCCGGAGACCGAGCTCGACCTCGGCCCGTGCCACCATCTCCCTGGCGTGTCGCAGCCCGATCCGGTCCAACTCGCCGGCCAGTTCGGCCAGTTCGGCCGCCGTCTCGGCGCGGTCGCGGCCCAGTCGGGCCAGGGACTTGGCCAGCCCCAGACGCGCCAGCGCCTGCCCGCGTGGCTCGCTCATCGCCCGGAACTCCGCGAGCGCCTGTTCGTACAGATCGCGGGCCTCGGCGTAGCGCCCGGCCCGGTACAGGACGTTGCCGCGCATCTTGTGGTTGTAGGCCAGCGCGCTGGACAGCTTCATCGCCCGGCACGCCGTCTCCGCCTCCGACAGCAGCGTGAGCGCCCGCTCGGTGTCCCCGTCGCGTACGGAGACGATGTCGGCGAGGCCCCGCAGAGCCCAGGCGTGCCCGCGCCGGTCCTCTGCACCCGCCGCTATCTCGGCGGCCTCCTCGAAGAGGGCGTACGCCGTGTCGTAGGAACCGGTGTTGCGGTGGATCTGTGCGATGCCCTCCAGGGCCCATACCGTGTGCCGTGCCTCGCCGCGCCGTCGGGCCTCGGCCAGCAGTTGCTCGTGCAACCGGGCGACCGCGTCGTAGTCGCCCTGGATGCGGCCGGTCTCCGCCAGCCCCGCGAGGGAGTAGCCGCGGACGACGACATCGCCGCCCGACTTGCCCATCTCGGCTGCGAGTTGCAGCAGTCGGCGGGCCAACGGGAAGGCGCCCCGCTGTCGGGCGAGCGTGCCGCCGCTCCACAGCGCCCAGGCCATCGCCGCGATGTCCTCGGCCGCGCGAGCCGCACGGTAACTGGCCTTCCACGCCCGGTCGGCGTCCCCGATCTGCCCCAGCCGGCGGTGCGCCTCGGCGACGGCGAGCCCGGAACGGGCCGCCTCCCCGTGCTGCCCGGCCTTCTCCGCCTCTCTCAACTCCCGGGTGCCGGCGGCCAGTACGTCGGTCAGTGAGGAGTTCACGGACAGGGTGGTGAGGGCGCCTTGGTATTCCGGAGCGTGTGCCTTGCCGTACATGGATGCCTTTCGGTCCATATACACGATGCGTATACATCGAGCTATACATGCCTGCTCTACGCCCTGTGTATACACAGTGTGTATAGTGCGTCGAAAATAGGCCCTGGCCGGGAAGGCCAGGGCATCACCTGTTGTCGATCAAGACGCCACTTCCGCCGCCGGGGTTGCTTGTGCGACGTAGATCACTCGATGAGAGGTCAGTGCTGCTGAGCCTTCTGCGGGGTGGCCTCGCTGGGCCGCACGACGACGTACCCCTCGCCCTGGAGCATCAGCTGCACGGACTCGCCGGAGCCGCCGCGCAGCATCGAGCCGATGGACTGCGAGCGGTGCAGCGAGGTCCCCAGGCCCGCCGTCCAGCCGACGACCGCGTCCGTGTCGACGTACACCGGATACTGCGGTGAGACCGGGATGACCAGCGGATTGCCCTCGCACACCAGGCCCAACTTGCCCTGCCCGGTGAAGACGCTGTTGAACAGGCCGCCGCCGGCGATGCCCGCGCCCTTCACGGTCGAGATCCGGTACGACAACGAGGAGTCGAAGCACAGGACGTTGCGGCCGTTGACGGTGAACTCGTCGCCCGGATCGATGTCGACGACGAAACAGTTCTGCGCCTCGTGCGCGAACCACGCCTCGCCCTGTCCGCGCACCGCCATGAGCGGCAGGCCCTCACCGGTGACCGCGCGCTTGAGCATGCCGCCCACGCCCTGGCCCTTGCGTTCGAACTGCAGATTGCCGCGGTAGGCGATCATCGCGCCCTGGCGGGCGTGCATCTCGCCGTTCACCGCGTACTTGACGCACTTGGCGTTCTCGACGGTCATTCCCGGCTGGACGGCCGGCTGGACCATGCGCTCACTGGAAAACAGGTCACCCTTCATGCGGGCATCCTGGCCCGGACGGGTTGATTCCGCCAAGATCGTCGACGAGAACCTGACAAAACCGGGACGTTGCGGAGATCAGTGGCGGAGATCAGGCGCCGAAGAGTTGGGTCCAGTACGTGCCCGACGGGCCGCCGCCCGCGAAGCCGATCCCGATGTGGGTGAAGTCCGGTTTGAGGATGTTGGCGCGGTGGCCGGGACTGTTCATCCAGCCCTCCACGACCTCGGCGGGGGAGCGCTGACCGCACGCTATGTTCTCGCCGATCGTCCGGCGCCGGGAGCCCGCCCGGGCGGCCCGGTCCCAGGGCTGGCTGCCCTCCGGGGACGTGTGCGAGTAGAAGGCGCGGGCCACCATGTCCGCGCTGTGCGCCTGCGCGGCAGCGGTGAGGAGAGGGTCCGTGGCCAGCGAGGGCAGACCCGCCCTGGCGCGCTCCCTGTTGGTGAGGTCCACGACCTCGGCCGCCGTGCGGCTCAAGTCGCCGGGGGTGAGAGGCCGCGCCCACAGGGCGGTCCAGAACGTGTCGCCGGAGCGGCCGTCGGTGACGTACGCCAGACCGGCGTGGGTGAAGGCCGGGTCGGACAGGGTGCGCCGGGTCTGCTCCTCGCGCAGGCAGTAGTCGACGAACTCCGCGGGCGTGCGCGGACCGGAGACGAGGTGCTCGCCGATCGTCAGATACGTGTATCCCGTGGCGGTCACGCGTTGGTGGACGGAGACGCCGTCCCGGCCCTCGACACCGAGTTGCCCGGCCGCCGCCATCGCCGAGGCGTGGGCCCGTGCGGCGGACGTCAGCCGGGAGTCCAGGGCGACGGGTGGCGAACCGGCCGTGGCACGGGCGGGGTTGATCAGGCGGAGGAAACCGTCGGGGTCGGGGGTGGGGGAGGACGAGGGCTGTCCGGCGGGTGCGGTGGGTGGGTAGGCGCTTCGCGGTGCGGGTGGCGTGGAGTGACCGTGGGAAGCGGGCGATGGTGAGGGCCCGCGCGGAGCGGGAGGCTTGGCTCGGCCTCGGGACAGGTTCGGCATGGACCAGCGGCGAGCTGCCGTCGGCGAGGGCACCGGTGGTTCCGCCGCGTCGTCGGTGACGTCCACGCCGAAGTCGCGGGCGATGCCCGCCAGCCCGTCGGCGTACCCCTGGCCCAGGGCCCGTATCTTCCAGGCGCCGCCCCGCCGGTAGATCTCGGCGAGCAGCAGCACGGTCTCCTGTTGCGGGCGCGGTGGGGCGAAGCGGGCGAGTTGGCGGCCACCGGGGGCGGTGAGGTGGAGGGCGGGTGCCGGCAGGCTGCCGAGTGGGGTGCCGGGGTCGGCGGGGCTGACGACCACTGTGATCCTGGTCGCTCCGGGGCGCAGCCTCGGCGGGTCGACGGTCAGGGTGTCGCCGTCGAGGCGGGCTCCCGGGGCGGACGGCTGGTTGTAGAACACGAAGTCGCCGTCGCCCCGGACCTTGCCGCCGTCGTCCGTGATGAGTGCGGAGACGTCGAAGGGGCCGGGCACCCGGACGGTCACGGCACCGGCCGGGAGGGGCATGTTGCCGCCGGGGACCAACTCGGTCATCGCGCCGCCCTGATGTGTCGTCGTCCGTGCCCCCGTGGGGGTGTCGGCACCCTGATGGGGTTGCCAGATCAACGTCCGTCAGGGCACGTGGGGTTCCCTGCGGCGATCAGTTCCTGACCACGCCGGGCGCGACGTCCTCGTACCGCTCGGCGACCGTGACGGCACGCGACGACTTCGCCCGCTTCCCGCAGAACGCCGACTCCAGCGTGGCCAGCAGTGTGTTGAGCACCTCGCCGTTGTTGGAGGTGGTGGCGAGTGTCGCGAGGCTGCGCCTGCCGTCCTTGGAGGCGAAGGCGTACGTGTAGTAGCCCTGGACGGCGCCGGTGTGGCCGTAGACCGAGACCCCGCACGACAGGTCGCGGCGGCGCAGGCCGAGGCCGTACGCCTGGGTGCTGTTGACCGGGATCATGCGCTCCATCTGCTTCAGCCGGGCGGCCGAGGTGAGCCGGCCGCCGAGCAGGGCGGACAGGAAGGTGTCGAGGTCTCGGGTGCTGGAGATGATCGCGCCCGCGCTCTGCGCCCAGGAGGCGGTCTGTTCGGTCGCGTCGACCAGTGGGGCGCCGGCCCGGTCGGGGGTGAGGTAGCCCTTGGAGTGGCGGCCGGGGATCTTGGTGCCGGGGTGGAGGTAGAAGGTGTCGCGCAGCTTCAGGGGCTTGAAGATGCGCTTCTCGTACGCGGTCCGTACCCAGTGGCCCGTGAGCTTCTCGATGAGCAGGCCCGCGACGACGAAGTTGGTGTTGGAGTACGAGTAGGCCGCGCCCGGCTTGTTCGTGCGGGCGTGCCGCAGTGAGCGGTCCAGGAGTTGGCGGTAGGTGAAGACCTTGGTGCGGACCGCCTCGAAGCCGGGCACCGTCTTGGCGAACATGTCGTTCGTGTAGTCGTACAGACCGCTGCGGTGGCCCAGCACGTGCCGCACCGTGATGCGCCGGTCCGGGAGCAGGCCGGGCAGGTAGTGGTCGACGGAGGCGTCGAGGTCGAGCTTCTTCTCGTCGGCCAGTTGGAGGAGGACCACGGCCGAGAAGGTCTTGGTGACACTGCCGATGCGGAAACGGTCGGTGGTGGCCAGGGCCCGGCCGGTCGTGCGGTCGGCGACGCCCACGGCCGCTGTCCGCATGGTGCCGTGGTCGACGACGCGGGCCATGGCGCCGGGCGCGCCCTGCTGAACGGCCGTGCGCAGGACGCCCCTGAGGGCGGTGATGTCCGGTTTGGGGAGTGAGTTCGCCGACGCGGCTTGCGCCGGTACCGCGAGGAGGGACAGGGTGAGCGTCCCCAGGACCGCACCCTTGGCCAAGGATGCGATATCTGTCACATTCACGCGGTGCAACCTTCTTCCGTCGAGTCACATCTCCACAGGAGACGCACAGTTGGTCACTCGCTGATCACTGAGCGATGTGGGTTTGCAAAGTATTGCCATGGATCACGCTGAAAGCGATGATTTGGGCTTTACATGTCCATGACTCGTACATAAGGGTTTCGCCCGAGGGCCCGACCAGCCCTCGTGGCGTTCAACTACGCCACGCCTCAGGGCGGTTGGGGATCCCGGCCGCTCTGTCAGGAAGGAAACCCTCACCAGTGCGTAGACCGCACATACGCAGCGTGGCGGTCGCCGTCGCCGTGACGACGGCCGCCACGGGCCTCGCGGGTACCGCCTTCGCCGACCCCGCCGCGGGGGCGGGGTCCGCGACCGCCGCCGCCGAAAGCTCGACCGCGTCCGTGGTGGCCGCCGCCCGCGCCGCCGCGTTCGCCCACTCCTCGGCGACCGGCGTTCTGACCGGCGACGAACTCCAGGCCACGGACGTCCTGATCGACCCGGAAGGCGCGCGGCACGTCCGCTTCGCCCGGGCCCACCAGGGCATGCAGGTTCTCGGCGGCGACCTCGTCGTCCACCTCACCCGGCAGCTGAAGTACGCGGGCGTCACCCGCGCCGCCGACCACACGGTCAAGCCCGGCACCACCGACGCCAAGCTCACGACGGCGCAGGCCGAGCAGAAGGCCGCGTCGGTCGCCAAGGGCGATGCCGGCCCCGCCCAACTCGTGGTCGACGCGCGTGACGGCGCCTCCGCCCTCGCCTACCAGGTGCGGGTCAGCGACTCCGGCACCACCGAGGGCGGCGGCTCCAGCACCGTCGTCATCGACGCCGTGACCGGCAAGGTGCGCAGCAACACGCCCGACAGCGACGAGTTCCTCTCGCCCGAGCTGCTCGAAACGCTGCGCGAGCGGGGCGAGAAGCTCGACCCCCAGACCGGCATCGGCTCGCAGGCCGCGGGGCTCACCGCGGCGTCGGGCGCGGCCGCCGTCCACTACCCGCAGACGGTCACGGGCAGCGGCAAGTCGCTCTTCGTCGGCAAGGTCTCGCTGACCATCACCCGGACGGCCGCCAAGAAGTACCAGCTCAAGGACCCCAACCGGTACGGCACCGAGACCCGGGACGCCAAGGGTTCGTTCACGGAGAACTTCGCCCGCGGCTCGGCGGTCACCAACACCACGCCGACCTTCGGCAACGGCGCGGTCTCCAGCCGCAACAGCGCCGCCGTCGATGCCCAGTACGGCGTCACCAAGACCCTGGACTTCTACAAGAAGACCTTCAGTCGCAAGGGCATCGCGAACAACAGCAAGGCCGCCAAGGCGATGGTCCACTGGGGCACCGAGGTGGCCAACGCCTTCTGGGACCCCACCTGTGGCTGCATGCTCTACGGCGACGGTGACGGCGACATGTTCAAGAAGCCGCTCGTCGTCCTCGACGTCACCGGTCACGAGCTGACCCACGGCGTGGTGGACGCCACCGCCAAGCTGGAGCCCACGCGTGTCGACGCCGACGGCAACCAGTACGGCGAGCCGGGCTCGCTCAACGAGTCCCTCGCGGACATCTTCGGCTCGAACGTCGAGTTCTTCACCAACAACGCCAAGGACAAGCCGGACTACCTCATCGGCGAGAAGCTGGGCCTCGCCCAGAAGTTCCTGCGCCGCCTGGACCACCCCTCCCTCGACGTGCTCGAAGGCGCCATCGACTACTGGTCGCCGGCGGTCTACGACACCGAGGTGCACGCCGGTTCCGGTGTCTCCTCGCACGCGTACTACCTGCTCGCCGAGGGCAGTGGCCGCAAGACGATCGGTGGCGTCGCCTACGACTCGCCGACCTACAACGGCGCCACGGTCAAGGGCATCGGCCGTACCAAGGCCACGGCGATCTTCTACCGCGCCCTGACCCGCTACATGGTCTCCACGACCGACTTCCACGACGCGCGCGGCGCGACGCTGAAGGCCGCGAAGGACCTGTACGGGCTGAACAGCACCGAGTACCTGGCGGTCAACAAGGCCTGGGCCGGGGTCAACGTCACCCTGGCCAACACACCGGCCACCCACCGCTGACCTCAGAGATCAGAACTCAGAACCACTGATTCTCGACCTCCTGCGACACCGGGAACACGGTGTCGCAGGAGGGGCAGCGCGCCTCGCCGAAGACATACGTCAGGGCCCGGGCCACCTCCGCCTGGCCATGGGCGACCGCCTCGCCGTGCAGCCGCGCCCCCATGCCCGACAACTGCTCCGGTACCGCGGGCGTCAACTTCCCCCGGGATTCCGGGTCCTGGTCGCCCGCTCCGGGCACATAGTCCCCGACCGACACGAACGTCCCGTAGCCGCCGAAGGCGATGTACAGGCTCTCCTCGCACTCCGGGCACTCGAACTCGTACTCCTCGCTGTTCACCCCCGCCAGGGCCTCGGACCAGATGCCGGCGCCCTCGAAGGACAGGACGGACTGGAGAAGGTTCACGAAGAGCGGGGCCGTCGGGTCGGGGCCGGCCAGCAACTCGCGGGCGGTGGCGAGCAGTTCGTCGATCTCGCGCGCGTACAGCTCGCGGCGCGGGTCGTCCATGTCGTCGGCGATCACCCCGGCCATGACCACGGCCTGGAGGGGGCCGCCCGGCGCGCGTCCCCGCGCGATCTCGGTGAGCTGCGGCAGGGCCGCCCAACTCGCGTCGTACACCGATCCCTGATGGCACAGCGAGGACCACAGCGCGGTCCACACGTCGTCGTCCTCCGTGCCGCCGAGGCGCGCGAAGAGGCCGGGTATGTCCTCGGCCGAGCCGTAGGCGTGGGTCAGCTCGTGCCAGTCGATCGTCGTCATAGGGGCGATTGTGCGGCCCGGCACTGACATCGGCGCGATCGGTCGCCAACGATGCCGTCCCACCTGTCATTTGAAGGCCACTGCAGCCTCATAGTCAACCTTCAGGCGATTCCTGTTTCTTTTATTGACAGCGGAAATTAAGAGCCCTAAGTTCCGGGCCATGCGCTCCGCCCCACCCGCCGAAACGTTTCCGGCCCATACGCCGGCCGCGGCACAGATCTTCACCACGGTCCTGTCCCACGGCCCCCTGACCCGGCTCGACGCCGCGCGCCGGGCGGGGCTGTCGGCGGCGGCCGTGACCAAGGCGGTGCGTCCGTTGCTGGAGGCCGGGTACCTGGTGGAGACCCCGGACCAGGAGGCACGTCCGGCGCTCGGGCGGCCTGCGAGCCTGGTGCGGGTGGACGGCGGACGGGCGCTGTTCATCGGCGTGAAGGTCACCGCGGGTGAGCTCATCGGTGTACTGACCGACCTGCGTTGCCGCATCCGCATCGCCCGGCACGTTCCGGTCCCGGACCGGGCGACCGAGGCCGTGCTCACCTCGCTGGCCGAACTGGCGCGCGAACTGCTCGCCGAGGCCGAGGAACTGGGCGCCCCCGTCCTCGGTCTCGGGGTCGCGATCTCCGGCGACGTGGACCGCGCCGAAGGCGTCGTCCGCTACTCGCCCTTCCTCGACTGGCGGGACGTCCACCTCGCCGAACTCGCCGCCCTGACCACCGGATTGCCGGTCACCGTCGACAACGATGTCCGCGCGCTGACCGTCGCCGAGCAGTGGTTCGGCGCAGGGGCCGGACTGTCCGACTTCGCCGTCGTGACGGTGGGCGCGGGCATCGGCTGCGGGATCGTCGTGCACGGCCGGGTGATCTCCGGAGCGCACGGCGTGGCCGGCGAGATCGGCCATGTCACCGTCGACCCGGCCGGACCGCCCTGCCACTGCGGCAACCGCGGCTGCGTCGAGGCGATCGCGGGGGACGCCGCGATCATCCGACGGATCCGCGAGACCACGGGCCTCGAAGTCGCCGACTCCGCCGCGGCCGCGGCGCTCGCCCACCAGGGCGACGAGGGGGCACGTGAGGCGTACGCCAGAGCGGGGGAAGCGATCGGCCGCGGCATCGCCACCGTGGCCAACCTCCTCGGCCCCGAACGCGTGATCATCTCCGGCGAGGGACTCGCCGCCTACGACCTGTTCGCCGAGCAGATCCGCGAGGCGTTCACAGCCGCCGCATTCGGCTCCGCCGCACAGTGCGACGTACAGACCCGCCCGCTTCCGTTCGAGGAGTGGGCACGAGGGGCCGCCGCCACCGCGATCCAGTCCTTCATCACCCCGCACGACCAACGACAGAGCCGCTGATCCACCATCACCCTGGAGGTACGACCCATGCGGTCATCCTCGTACTCCGTCCTGCCCGCACGCGTCCTGAGAGCCACGGTGGTCCTGGCCCTGGCCGCTGGAGCCGTCTCCGCCGCACCCGCGGTCAGTGCCGAGGCCACCGCGCCCGCGGCTCCGGCCGCGACCACCGCGACCTCCCTCGCGGCCAAGCCCTACATGGGCTGGTCGAGTTGGAGCATGCAGTCGTCGAAGTACCCGGGGCTCAATCCGGACGGCGACTACAGCTATCTCACCGAGGCGAACGTCACCAAGCAGACCGACGCCCTGGCGAGCAAGCTGAAGAAGTTCGGCTACGAGTACGTCAACATCGACGCGGGCTGGTGGCGCGACAACTCCTGGAAGCCCGAGTACGACCAGTACGGCCGCCAGAAGGCCGACCCCAAGCGCTTCCCCAGCGGTATGAAGGCCGTCGCCGACCGCATCCACTCCAAGGGTCTGAAGGCCGGCATCTACCTCCCGGCAGGCCTGGAGAAGGAGGCCTACAACGACGGCAAGACGCCGATCTGGAACGCCGACGGCTGCACCACCGCCGACATCGTCTACAGCGACCTGCGCACCACCAACGGCTGGGACAGCTCGTACAAGCTGGACTTCTCCCGGCCCTGCACCCAGAAGTACATAGACTCCCAGGCGCAGTTGATCGCCGGCTGGGGCTACGACTTCCTCAAGCTCGACGGCGTCGGCCCCGGTTCGGGCAAGAGCGGTGACCAGTACGACAACGTCGCCGACGTGGCCGCCTGGAACAAGGCGATCCCCGAGACCGGGCGCGCCATCCACCTCGAACTGTCCTGGTCCCTGGACATCGGGCACGCCGCCGACTGGAAGAAGTACTCGCAGGGCTGGCGCATCGACACGGACGTCGAGTGCTACTGCAACACCCTCGTCAGCTGGGAGAACTCCGTCGACGACCGCTGGGACGACGCTCCCGGCTGGACCGACAAGGCGGGCCCCGGCGGCTGGAACGACCTCGACTCCCTGGACGTCGGCAACGGTGAGATGGACGGCCTGACCAAGGCCGAGCGGCAGAGCTACGCCACCCTGTGGGCCGTGGCCAAGTCCCCGCTGTACACCGGCGACGACCTGACGAAGCTCGACTCCTACGGTCTGTCCCTGCTGACCAACAAGGAAGTCATCGCCCTCAACCAGGGCAGCACCCCGCCGGCCCGCCCGATCACCCCGTCCGACGCGCAGCAGGTGTGGGCCGCGAAGAACGCCGACGGCAGCTACACCGTCGCGCTGTTCAACCTCGCCGACAAGCCCTCGTCCGTCTCCGCGAACTGGGCCACCCTCGGCTTCACCGGCAAGGCCGCCGTCCGTGACCTGTGGAACCACGAGAACCTCGGCACCTACAAGGACAAGGTCACCCAGGCCCTGCCCGCCCACGGCTCCCGCCTGTTCACCGTCACCCCGCACGGCAGCACGCTCGCCTTCACCGGCTACGAGGCCGAGGCCACGGCGAACACCCTGTCCGGCAACGCCGTCGTCGCCGCCTGCTCCGCCTGCTCCGACGGCAAGAAGGTCGGCAACCTCTACGTCGGCGGCAAGCTCACCATCAACGACGTCGTCGTCGCCAAGGCCGGTACCTACCAGGTGAAGGTCGCCTACGTCAGCGGTGACGCCCGCTCGGCCCGTGTCTCCGCCAACGGCGGCGGTGCCGTCAGCCACAAGTTCCCGTCGACCGGGGACTGGGGAACCGTCGGGACGGTCAGCGTGCCGGTGACCCTCAAGGCCGGCTCCAACACGATCATCTTCGACAGCGGCGACAGCTACGCGCCGGACATCGACCGCATCGACGTCCCCAAGTCGTCCTGAACGAGCCACCAGGAGCCGCAATGAACACCGAACCGTCCCGCATGCTGCCCAGACGCGATCTGCTCGCCATCGCCACCGCGACCGGCGCCCTGGCCGCCCTCCCGACCTTCACCGCCTCGGCCGCACCGCAGCGCCCCGACGCCTCGGCCGACGACAACTCGGCCTACGGCGCGAGCGGTTCGCTGAACACGCTGTGGTGGCAGGCCCCCGCCGACGACAGCTCCATGATCGAGCAGGGTCTGCCCGTCGGCAACGGCCGCCTCGGCGCCCTGGCGAGCAACGACCCGGGCCACGAGGTCCTCCTCGTCACCGACGCCACGATCTGGACCGGCGGCCTCAACGGCACTCTCGACTCCGACGGTCAATTCCCCTACGGCCGCGAGGACTTCGGGTCCCTGACCCTGCTCGCCCGGCTCACCGTCGACATCCCCGACCACGACCTGGGCGCCGTCTCCGGCTACCGCCGCACCCTCGACCTCGACCGGGGCGTGGTGGCCGCCTCCTACGTCCGCTCGGGGGTGACGTACCGGCGGGAGGTCTTCTCCAGCAGTCCCGACGACGCGATCGTCCTCCACTTCTCCCAGAGCGGAGGCGGACGCTACACCGGCACGGTCACGCTGGAGGGGACGCACGGCGAGGCCGCCGCGACCTCCTTCGGCGCCAAGTTCGCCAACGGCCTGAAGTACGGGGCCGCCGTCACCGCCTACGGCAGCGGCGGCCGGGTCACCGTGCACGGGTCGCACATCGAGTTCTCCGGGTGCAAGGACCTGACCGTCGTGGTGAGCGGCGGCAGCAACTACGCCCCGGACGCCGCCCGCGGCTTCCGCGACCCCAAGCTCGACCCGCAGAAGCTCGCCCGCACCAAGGTCCGCGCCGCCGCCGAACACTCGGCCGCGACGCTGCTGCGCACCCATGTCGCCGACTACCGGGCCGCGTTCGGCACGTTCGGCCTCTCGCTCGGCAGGTCGTCCGACGACCAGCGCGCGCTGGACACCTGGGAGCGGATCCAGGCCCGCCACACGACCGGCGACCCCGACCCCGAACTCGAAGCCGCCTACGTCCAGTTCGGCCGCTACCTCATGGTCTCCGGCTCGCGCGGCAGTCTGCCGATGGGCCTCCAGGGCCTGTGGCTGGACGGCAACGACCCGGACTGGATGGGCGATTACCACACCGACATCAACATCCAGATGAACTACTGGATGGCCGACCGGGTGGGCCTGTCCTCGTGTTTCGACGCCTTCACCGACTACTGCGTCGACCAGTTGTCGTCCTGGACCGACCTCACCCACCGGCTGTTCCAGGACTCCCGCAACCGTTTCCGCAACTCCAGCGGGAAGGTCGCCGGCTGGACCGTCGCCTTCTCCACCAACCCCTATGGCGGAAACGGCTGGTGGTGGCACCCGGCGGGCAACGCCTGGCTGAGCAACAGCCTCTGGGAGCACTACGAGTTCACGCACTCCCGCACCCACCTGCAGAAGATCTACCCCCTCCTGAAGGGCGCCTGCGAGTTCTGGGAGGCGCGGCTGATCACCACCACCCTGGACAACGGGAAGGAGGTACTGGTCGCGGACCACGACTGGTCGCCGGAGCACGGTCCGCAGGACGGCAAGGGCAACACCTACGCCCAGGAGGTGGTGTGGACCCTGTTCGGCAACTACGCCGCCGCTTCGGCGGAGTTGAAGCGGGACAGCGCGTACGCGGGTACGATTTCGGGTCTGCGCAGGCGTCTGTACCTGCCCGAGGTGAGCCCGAAGTCCGGCTGGCTGGAGGAGTGGATGTCGCCCGACAACCTCGGCGAGACCACCCACCGCCACCTGTCCCCGCTGATCAACCTGTTCCCGGGCGACCGCATCCGCCCCGACGGCTCCACGCCGAAGGACATCGTCGACGGCGCCACCGCCCTGCTCACCGCGCGCGGCATGAACAGCTTCGGCTGGGCCAACGCCTGGCGCAGCCTGTGCTGGGCCCGCCTCAAGGACTCGGACAAGGCCTACCAGCTGATCGTCAACAACCTCCGCCCGTCGGAGAACGGCACCAACGGCACCGCCTTCAACCTCTTCGACATCTACGAGGTGGAACAGGGCCGCGGCATCTTCCAGATCGAGGCCAACTTCGGCACCCCGGCCGCCGTGACCGAGATGCTCCTGTACTCCCGCCCCGGCCATCTGGAGCTCCTGCCGGCCCTGCCGGACGCCTGGGCCGAGTCCGGCTCGATCACCGGGGCCGGCGCCCGGGGCGGCTTCGTCGTCGACCTGCGCTGGAAGAACGGCAAGCCCACCGAGGCGAAGATCCGCAGCGTCGGCGGACGCACGACGACCGTCGCCTACGCCGGCAAGACCCGCACGGTGACCGTCAAGCCGGGAGGATCCGTGACGCTGAAGGACTTCGCCCGGTGATCGCCCGCACCGCGAGAGCCGGTCGGCTCGCCGCGCTCCTGCTGCTGGCCGGCGCCGTCCAGGCGGTGCCGGTGCAGCAGGCGTCCGCCGATCAGCCCGCGTTCGCCGTCGTGGGCGCTCCGGCCGACCGGCGCGACGTCGTCACCTGGGGCGCGAGCGCCGACCGGATGGGCGACGGCGTGGCCGACCGGGCCTACCGGCTCGTCGTGCACACCAGCGTCGGGGGCACCGGCCTGCGCATCCGGCTCTCCAACGCCTTCGGGGACCGGCCGCTCACCTTCGACAGCGTCTACGCCGGCACCCAGAAGAGCGGCGCCGAACTGGTCGCCGGCTCCAACCGGCCGGTGACCTTCGAGGGCGCGCGCTCCGTGACGGTCCCCGCCGGGTCCGTCGTCCTCAGCGACCCGCTGCCCGGCCGGGTCCCCGCCGCGACGAACCTGGTCGTCAGCATCCACAGCCCGGACGCGGCGGGCCCTGCCACCGGCCACGGCATGGCCATGCAGACCAACTACTACACCCAGGGCGACCACACCGCGGAGGCCGGCGCCGCCAACTGGAGCGCGACGACCGGCTCCTGGGCCTACCTCGACTCCGTCTCCGTACGACCGTCCACGGGCACTTCGGCCGTCGTCACGCTCGGCGACTCCATCACCGACGGCTGGCAGTCCACCACCGACCTCAACCGCCGGTGGCCGGACTACCTGGCCCGGCGCCTGCAGAAGGCGGGCACCGAGATCCAGGGCGTCGCCAACGAGGGCATCTCAGGCAACAAGGTGCTCGCGGACGGCGCCGGGCAGAGCGCCCTGAACCGGCTGGAGCGCGATGTCCTGTCCCAGCCGGGAGTCCGTACGGTGTTCCTCTTCGAGGGCGTCAACGACCTCAAGGCACATTCCGGCGTCACCGCGCAGGACCTGATCGCCGGTTACCAGGAGATCGCGCGGCGGGCGCACGCCGCCGGGAAGTGTGTCGTCGGCGCGACGGTCGCCCCCTTCAAGGGCTGGTCGGAGTGGGACCAGGCCGGCGAGGCGGTCCGTCAGGAGGTCAACGCGTACATCCGCGACAGCACCGACTTCGACGGCTACACCGACTTCGACCACATCCTGCGCAGTCCCTACGACCAGGAGCGGATGCTGCCCTTCTTCGACGGCGGCGACCACATCCACCCCAACGACAAGGGGATGGCGGCGATGGCCGACGCGGTCGATCTCAAGGGGCTGGGCTGCTGATGAGGCCTTCGCGATAGGCGATCGCCACCGCCTCCGTGCGGCTCGCGGCGCTCAGTTTGGCGAGGATGTTGGACACGTGGACGCTGGCCGTCTTGCCGGTGATGAACAACTCCTCGCCGATCTGACGGTTGCTGCGGCCGCGCGCGAGGAGCCGCAGGACGTCCTGCTCGCGGGCGGTCAGCGGTGAGGTGCGGCTGTGGTCGGCCGGGGTGTCCCCGAGCCGGCCGCGCCGGACCAGGGCGTCGATCCGCTCCAACAGGGGCCTCGCGCCCAGCCGTTCGGCCACCGCTCTCGCCTCGCGGGCCTGGACGGCCGCCTCGTCGCGCCGGTCGGCCGCGAGCAGGGCCTCGGCGAACCGGGCCTGACAGCGCGCCCGTTCGTACACGTCACCGAAGTCGAACGCGGTGACCGCCTTCTCCCAGGCCGCCGCGTCCGGCCCGGACACGACCCGCGTCCACTCCGCTTCGGCACGGGCCAGCCACGCCAGTCCCTCGGGGCCCTGCGGGGAGCCGTCCTCGCTGCGCAGGGCCATCGTGCGGGCCAGTTCGACCAGTTCGTCCGCGGTCTCCTTCCACCGCTGCGACGCGTCGCCGGACGACCGCAGCTCCACCGCCGCGTCGGCGACCGCGGTCAGCGCGAGGGTGGCGAGCCGGACCGTGACGTCGGGACGGTTGCCGGCGTCGTCGCTCAGCGCGGCGACCGTCACCCGCAACCGCTCCACGGCCCCCTCCGGATCGCCGCGCAGCACGGCGGCCTCCGTCAGGGCGACGCCCGCGACCAGCGTGGCCATCCAGTCGAAGTGCCCCTCCAGCAAGGCCCGGGCCCGGTCGGCGGCGCTCAGGTCGCCCCGGGCCAGCGCCACGTACAGCGCGGGCCCGCCCGCGTACCCGCCCGCCCCCGGCAACACCTCGGCGTCCGCCTTCGCGGCCCGGGCACACTCGTCCCAGTGCCCCAGCGTGTAGAGCACGAGCAGATGCAGATACCGCATCTCCAGCGGATACGGCGACGACAGCAACCCCGCCCGCCGGGCCCGGTCCAGGCCCTCGGTCACCCAGGGCAGCGAGCCCTCCAGGTCACCGGACTCGAAGGAGCCCACGGCGAGATTGAACAGGGCACGCATCTCCACCGGCATGTTCCCCGCGCGCCTCGCCAGCTCCCGGGCCTCCTTGAGCCGCTCCCGGCCCTCGGGGGTGCGACGGCCACCGCCCTCCAGGGTGGCCAGCGAGACGAGGAGGTCTGCCTGCGCGTCCGTCACCTGCAACTGCTCGGCCACGCCCAGGGCCTGTCGGGCCACCTTCAGCGCCGTCTCGTTCTCCCCGACCTGCCGGGCCGCCATCACATGGGTGGCCGCCGCCCACACCCAGGTCCGGGTCGGCGGATCCGCGGGGATCATGGCGAGCGCCTCGCTGCTGTAGCCGAACGCGGCCGTCAGACTGTCGACGCCCAGCAGATTGCCGGCCAGCGTGTACCGCACCCGGGCGGCGAGTTCGGAGTCCGCGTCCTGGCCGATGCCCGCGAGCGCGGACCGGGTGAGGGACACCGCGCGGTGCGCCTGCCCGGCGTGCGCGGCCGCCGCCGAGGCGCGCAGCGTGAGCGTGACCCGGTCGACGCCGTCGCCCGCGGGCCGGGCCGTGGGATCCACCACCGCCCACAGATCGAGGGCGGTTTCGAGATGTCGTAGCACCTCGGCGGGCGCGCCCACCCGCTGGGCGTGGTCGGCGGCCTCCAGCGAGGCGGCCAGCGCCTCCGCCAGCTCGTGGCTCTCGCGGTAGTGGTGGGCGCGCTCCGCCGCGCTCTCGGCGGGATGGCCGCGGCCTGCCAGCAGCCGGGCGAACGCGCCGTGCAGCCGCGACCGCTCGCCCGGCAGCAGGTCGGCGTAGACCGCCTCCCGGGCCAGCGCGTGCCGGAAGGTGTACGTGTCACCGGCGCCGGAGACCAGGAGCTGACGGCTGATCGCCTCACGCAGCGCCGACTCCAGCTCGTCCTCCGGGAGCCCGACCGCGTCGCGCAGCAGGTCGTGCTCGACGCGCCGTCCGGCGACGGCGGCGGTGCGCAGCACCTGCTGGGCGGTGTCGGTGAGTTGCTCGAAGCGGATGAGCAGGACGTCGGCCAGGCCGCTGGGCACCCCGTCCGCCGCCGTGTCCGTGGCCGCGACCAACTCCTCCGCGTAGAACGCGTTGCCCTCGGCGCGCTCCACGATCCCGCGGACCGTGGCCTCCGGCAGCGGACGGTCCTCCAGCGCGCGCACCAGCCGGGCCACCTCGGCGTCGGCCATGGGCCGCAGTTCGAGCCGCTCGACCGCAGGGAGGCGCACCAGCTCGGCCAGGAGCGGGCGCAGCGGGTGGCGGCGGTGCAGGTCGTCCGCGCGGTACGACGCGAACACCGCGAGCCGGTGGGTGGGCGTGCCGCCCGCCGGCCGCTGCAGGATGCCGCGGCTGAGCAGGAACCGCAGCAGGTCCCGGGAGGACTGGTCGGCCCAGTGCAGGTCCTCCAGGACCAGCAGCAGCGGAGCCACGTCCGCGAGGTCGGCCAGGAGCCCCGCCATGCCCTCGAAGAGCTGGAGCCGCCCTCCCACGTCCCGCGCGGTGTCCGTCCCCGCGCCCAGCAGCCGGTCGACCACCGGATGCGCGGTCAGGACGCCCGCGAACCGCTCGTCGGCCGCGAGCACTCCGAGCACTTCGGTGAACGGCAGATAGGGCAGACCGACGTCACCGAGATCGACGCAGTGACCGGTCAGCACCGTCATCCCGGCCCCGGCGGCCCGTACGGCGAGCTCGTCCAGCACGCGCGTCTTGCCCACACCGGCGTCCCCGGCGAGCAGCACGGCCTGGGCCTGGCCGCCGCGGGCTCGCTCAAGTACGCCGGCGAGTCGGGCGACCTCGTCGTCCCGGCCGATCAGCGGTGCGGTGAATACGGTCTGCGGCACGGATCCATCCTGGCACGCGGCACTGACAACGCGGCCTGCGAGCAGGGACGACGAGGCCCGACGGCCCCGAGGCTCAACGCAGCGTCTGCGCCCAGTTCTCCGGCACCCGGCCCGCCGGGCCCGGCGTCGGCTGGTCGAGGGGATGACTGACCGGAGGAGCCAGTTCGGGACCCGACTCGTACAGCTGCGAGGACTCGAAGTCCCAGAACCAGGCCTCGCCGGGCTCGAAGCTGCGGATCACCGGATGGCCGGTCTCCCGGTAGTGGGCGGTGGCGTGCTTGGCGGGGGAGTCGTCGCAACAGCCGATGTGGCCGCACTGCGCGCAGCGCCGCAGGTGGAACCACCAGCCGCCGGCCTGGTCGCACTCGACACAGCCGTCGCCGCTCGGCGCGACGCTGGGGTCGATTCGGTTGTCGCTGCTCATGCGGGCTCCTCGGGCGTCTCGTCGTCCGCCGCGGTGAGCGGCAGCAGGACCTGGAAGCGGGTGTCGCCGGGTTCGGACTCGACCTGCAGGGTGCCGTGGTGCTTGTTCACGACGATCCGCCAGGAGATGTCCAGGCCGAGCCCCGTGCCCTCGCCCACCGGCTTGGTGGTGAAGAACGGATCGAAGATACGACCGCGGATCTCCTTCGGCACACCGGGCCCCGTGTCGCCGAACTCGACCAGCAACTGGTCGTTCTCCAGCGCCGTGCGGACCGTCAACGTGCCCTCCCCACCGGCACTGTTCATGGCCTGGACCGCGTTGTCGATCAGGTTGGTCCACACCTGGTTGAGCTCCGCTGGATAGGCGGGGATCTTCGGCAGCGTACGGTCGTAGTCCTTGACGACGTCGATCTGCGCGCCGATCTTGCCGGAGAGCATCAGCAGGGTGCTGTCGAGGAGTTCGTGCACGTCCGCGTTCTGGTAGGGGGCGCGGTCGAGCTGCGAGTACTGCTTGGCCGCGTTCACCAGGTTGGAGACGCGGGTCGTGGAGTCCTCGATCTCATCCATCAACAGCTCGGTCTCGACCGTGTAGTTGAGCCAGCCGATCGCGGCCGGCAGGATCTGCTCCTCCACCTCCGTGGCGACCTGGTCCAGCCAGGCGACGTCCAGACCGGCCTGCACGAACGTCGGCGCGAACCGCCAGCCGTCGGGGATGCCGTGGTCGTCGAGCCAGTCGCTGAGCTCGTCCTCGCGGTCCGAGGCCTCCAGCGGGCTGAGCGTCGGCGCCTTGGCGACCAGCTCGGCCGTGCGTTCCTGGATCTCGATGAGTCCGGCCAGGTCCTCGCGCGGATAGGGGCCCGAGGAGATGACGCCGAGCTTGTGCCGCATCTTGGCGACCCGCTCCCGCAGGGTCGCGGTGGCGCGGACGGCCGCCGCAGCAGGATTGTTGAGTTCGTGTGTGAGCCCGGCGGACAACGAGCCCAGCGCCAGCAGCCGTTCACGTTGGCTGATGGCCTGCTGGAAGCTCTTCGAACCGAAGAAGAGCCCCTCCAGCAGATGCACCGCCATCGGGAACCACTCCTGCATGATGCTCGCGAACGTGTCCGCGGGCAGCACGAAGAACCGGGTCGGCTCCGTGACGCGCATCGAGTTGTTGTAGACCTGCTGCATCCGGTCCCCGATGTAGGCCTGCATCGCGCCCGCGTACACCCCGCGCTGTGAGGTACGGCTGATCTCCACGTCGTCGCCGCCGACCCGGCGGTACAACACGACCGTGCCCTCGACCATCACGTAGAAGCACGTGGCGGGTTCACCCTCGGTGAAGACGGGCCCCGGCTCGAACAGCTCCACCCGCCCCTCGCTGCACAGCCGTCCGAGCTGCTCCGGGGTGAGTTTCTCGAACAGGAACAGCGTCCCGATCTCCTGCGGGCTGCAGGGCACCATTTTGCCGCTCACGACTGCTCCAGATACCGGTGGACGAGCATGACTGCCATGGCTCCCTCTCCGACGGCGGACGCGACGCGCTTGGCCGACTCCGCGCGCGCGTCGCCCGCCACGAACACGCCGGGAATGTTGGTCTCCAGGTGGTAGGGCGGCCGGTCCAGCTCCCAGTCCCCCGGCGGCTTGCCGTCGGCGGTGAGGTCGGGCCCGGTCAGGATGAACCCGTGCTCGTCGCGCAGCACCGTGCCGTCCAGCCAGTCGGTCAGCGGGGCCGCGCCGATGAACACGAACATCCACTGCGCGTCGACGAGTTCGGTGTGTCCCGTGTCGACGTCCCGCAGCGTGAGCTGCTCCAGGTGGTCGGAGCCGTGCGCGGACTCGACGACGGTACGCGCGCGTACGGAGATGTTCGGTGCCTCGTTGATCTGCTGGATCAGGTAGTACGACATCGACGCGGACAGGTCCTGCCCGCGCACCAGCAGGGTGACCGACTTGGCGCCCTTGGCCAGGTACATCGCCGCCTGCCCGGCGGAGTTGGCGCCGCCGACGATGTACACGTCGTGGCCCTGGCAGGAGGCCGCCTCGGTCAGCGCCGAGCCGTAGAACACACCGCACCCGGTCAGGTCGACCGTGCCGGGAGCGGTCAACTGGCGGTAGGACACACCGGTCGCCAGGATCACGCTGTGCGCGGCGACCGCCGAGCCGTCCGAGAACCGCACCGTCCGCGCGGCGCCGTTGGCCTCCAGACCCGAGACCTCGCGCGCGGTGAGGATCTCCGCGCCGAACTTCGCCGCCTGCCGACGGGCCCGGTCGGTGAGCTGCGCCCCCGACACACCGTCCGGGAAGCCCAGATAGTTCTCGATCCGGGAACTCTGCCCGGCCTGCCCGCCGGTCGCCGACCGCTCCACCAGCACGGTCCGCAGCCCCTCCGAGGCCCCGTACACGGCCGCGCCGAGCCCGGCGGGCCCGCCGCCGATCACGACGAGGTCGTAGAAGTCCGCCGCCGGAGTCGTCGCCAGACCCACCTGCGCGGCCAGCTCGGGCGCCTCCGGCTCGATCAGCGGCGTCCCGTCCGGGGTGATCACCAGCGGCAGCCGCTGTCCGTCCTGGCCGGCCGCCCTGAGCAGCCGCTGCCCCTCGGGCTCATCGGCGGAGTACCAGCGGTAGGGCACCTGGTTGCGGGCCAGGAACTCCCGTACGTCCGAGGAACGCGCCGACCAGCGGTGGCCGACCACCTTGGTGCTGGGCACCGGCCGGAAGTCGCTGCACCGCCACGACTCCAGCAGGTCGTCCAGGACCGGATAGAGCTTCTCCTCCGGCGGGTCCCACGGCTTGAGCAGGTAGTGGTCCAGATCGACGACGTTGATCGCGTCGATCGCCGCGTTCGTGTCCGCGTACGCGGTCAGCAGCACCCGGCGCGCGCCCGGGTACACGTCCAGGGCCTGCTCCAGGAACTCGATGCCGTTCATCTGCGGCATGCGGTAGTCGGCCAGGATCACGGCCACGAGATCCCCGCGCAGCTTCAGCTCGCGCAGGGCGTCCAGCGCGGACTCGCCGGACTCCGCGCGCACGATCCGGTACGACTCGCCGTAGCGCCGCCGCAGATCCCTGGCGACGGCCCGGGAGACCCCCGGGTCGTCGTCCACGGTCATGATGACGGTCCGCGCTGCGTCGGACGCCTGTGCCATACGTCTCCCACCCCGAGTGGTCGGATCTGCGGCACGGCGAGCCCCGTCGTAGGAACAGTCACCGCGCCGGCTCCTGCCCATCGTAAGTTCGATCGTCCCGCTTCGCTCCGGTATATCGACAGGCGGGCCGTACCTCAGCCCTTGCGTGAGGAGAGCACGCAGAACTCGTTGCCCTCCGGATCCGCCAGCACCACCCACGTCTCCTCGCCCTGACCGACGTCCGCGTGCCGCGCGCCGAGCGCCAGGAGACGGGCGACCTCGGCCTCCTGGTCGTCGGGGCGGAAGTCCAGGTGGAGCCGGTTCTTGATCGTCTTCTCCTCCGGCACCGTGCCGAAGAGCAGTCCGGGCAGCCGGTCCTTCTCGGGCCGGATCTCGTACTCGCCCGGCTCCTCGCCCACCACGACCCAGCCCAGCGCCTCGGCCCACCAGCGGCCGAGGGCCACGGGGTCCACCGAGTCCACGATCACTTGTTCCCATTCCAGAGCCATGTCGCCAGCGTAGTGAAGACTGGCCCCGACCGACGTGACCACGACACAGGAGGCATCCCCATGACGCGCCCGATCACCGCAGGCGTCGACGGAACCGAGGAGAGCCTCGCGGCGCTGGCCTGGGCGGCCCGGGAGGCGGTCCGGCGGGGGCTGCTGTTGCGGGTGGTGCAGGCCTGGCGGTTCCAGCCGTACGAGGCGATCGACGCGGCGGACCAGGACACGCAGGCCGGGTGGGTGCGGGACGGGCTGGCCGAGGCGGCGCGGACCGTCACCTCGCGGCATGCCGGTCTGGAGGTGAGCACCGAGGTCCTGGAGGGGGACCCCGTCGAGACGCTGGTCGCCGCGGCGGCGGAGGCCGAACTGCTGGTGCTGGGCTCGCGCGGGCACGGGCCGGTCGTCGGGTTCCTGCTCGGCTCGGTGGGCCAGCAGGTGATCGCGGAGGCCACCCGGCCGGTCGTTCTGGTGCGGGCCGGGGACGAGGCGGCCGGCGAGGCCGCGGGTCGCGAGATCGTCGTCGGCCACCAGGGCGAACCGGAGGACAGCGCCGAGACCCTGCGGTTCGCGTTCGAGACCGCAGCCGCGCGCGGGGCCGCGGTACGCGCCGTACGGGCCTGGACGTTGCCGCCGGTGTTCGCCTACAGCCCCGGCTCGATGAAGCTCCTCGACGAGGCCGGCGGTCTGGAGCCGTACGAGAAGAAGGCGCTGGCGGCGGCGCTGCAGCCGTGGCGGGAGCGGTTCCCGGACGTGCCCGTGGTCGAGCACATCGAGATGGGCAGCGCGGGGCAGGTGCTGCTGTCGGTGGTGGCGAGGGCCCAGCTGATGGTGGTGGGCCGGCGGGCCCGCCGTACGGCCGTCGGCGCGCGCATCGGCTCGGTGGCGCACGGCGTCCTGCACCACGCGGACTGCCCGGTGGCCGTGGTCCCGCACGCCTGAGTCACTCCGGGGTGACCGGCACCAGGGTCTCGCGGGCCTTGGGCAGCACGTTCTTGATGAAGTCCTCGACCGCCGTGTCCAGCCCTATGTCGTGCTGCGCCCGCTCGGACAGGTACCAGCGGTGTTCGAGCAGCTCGTGGTAGATCTCGGCCGCGTCCATGGAGCCGCGCAGCTCCGGCGGCACCTCCCGCACGGTGGGCCGGAACACGTCCCGGACCCACCGGTGGGCGAGGACCTCGGGGCGGGCGGCGAGGGGGTCGCCCGGGGCGTAGTCGTCCTGGGTGGCCATCCAGCTCTCCAGGTCGCTCAGCAGCCGGCGGGCCTGGTTCTCCTCGGTGTCCAGGCCGGTCAGTCGCAGCAGCTGCCGCTGGTGGTGGCCCGCGTCGACGACCTTCGGTACGAAGGTGACGGTGTCGCCGTTCGAGGAGTGCTGGATCTGCATCTCGGCGACGTCGAAACCGAGCTCGTTGAGCCGGCGTATCCGGCGTTCGATGAAGTGGTACTTGCCCGCCGGGTAGACGGAGGTGCGGGTCAGCTCCTCCCACAGCCCCTGGTAGCGGGCGCAGATCTCCATGCCGAACTCGATCGGGTCGACGGAGGGGTGCAGCGCCCCGGAGGCCTCCAGGTCGAGCAGCTCGCCGCTGATGTTCACGCGCGCGAGGTCGAGGTCGTACTCCCGCTGCCCGGAGCTCAGTTGGCTGTGCAGGTCGCCGGTCTCGGCGTCCACCAGGTACGCGGCGTACGCGCCCGCGTCGCGCCGGAAGAGGGTGTTGGAAAGCGAGCAGTCGCCCCACGCGAACCCGGCGAGGTGCAGGCGCACCAGCAGCACGGCGAGGGCGTCCATGAGGCGGTGCATGGTGGCCGGGCGCATGGTCGTCTCGAACATCGAGCGGTACGGCTGGGAGCCGCGCAGGTGGCGGGTGATCAGCACCGACTCCAGCGGGTCGCCCTCGCCGTCGGTGCGGCCGGTGACCACGGCCAGCGGGTCGACGGCGGGGATGGCGAGCCGGTCCAGGTCGCGCAGCAGCTCGTACTCGCGCAGGGCGGGCCGTTCGGCGAGCTCCTTGACGGCGACGACCTCGTCGCCTGCGCGCGCGTAGCGCACGACGTGGCGGGAGATGCCGCGGGGGAGCGGGACCAGGTACTCGTCGGGCCACTGCTCCAGGGGCAGCTGCCACGGCAGGGCCAGCAGGAGCGCGGGGTGCTCCGGGTTGGTCGCGCTGATCTGCAGTGCCATGGCGCGTGTGTCCTTGCCTCGCGGGTGATCGTCACCTCACCTTAGAGCGCGCGCTCCCGGGCCTGAAGTGCCGTTTCGCCCACCGGTCCGCGGTGCTCGGGGCCGTGCCCGGGCAGCAGCAGGTCGCCGTCCAGGCCGGCCAGGACGTCCAGCGAGGCGACGGCCCGGGCGCGCTCGTGGTGGAACATGTCGGGCAGCAGCTGCGGGCCCTGTACGCGCGAGGTGGGGTGGCCGGTGACCAGGGCGTCGCCGGAGAGCACCACTCCGGCGTCCGGGAGGTGGAAGGCCGCGTGTCCGTCGGTGTGGCCGGGCGTGTGCACCGGCACGGGCCGGCCCGGCAGGTCCAGGGGTCCCGCGGTGGGGAACGGCTCCGGCTCGGCGACGGGCACGTGGGCCGTGCCGCCGGACCGCATGGCGTGCAGCGCCCAGGGCAGGACCCCGGGCCGCCAGCTGTTCCTCAACACCTGCCCGACGCCCACCTGGTGCAGGAACTCCCGGCGGGCGTGCGGGACTTCGGCCTCGTGCAGATAGACCGGGGTGCCGTAGGCGGCGCGCAGGTACTCGGCGGACCCGATGTGGTCGTTGTGCGCGTGGGTGATCAGCACCGCCGCGACCGCCTCCGGCGCGGCGCCGACCGCAGTGAGGGAGGCGAGAACCTGCTCCCGGTCCCCGGGGTAGCCGGTGTCGACGAGGGTGACCTGGTCCCCCTCGGTGAGGATCACCCAGTTCGTGTTGGAACCGTGCACGAGATGAACGCCGTCGGCTACCTGGTGCACGTCTGCCCGCATGATCGCCCCGCGTCCTGAGGTCCCGTCCCTGCCCGTCACCACCAGCAAAGCAGACCGGGATGCTTCCGGAACCGTCGGGTCCGCGCCAACTCGCGCGCGGGGCGTGCGGGATACGAGCTGCCTCCGGCACCGTCCGCCGGAGGCAGCCCCGGCCGTGCGTCCGAAGCGGCCGCCTCTCCGCCTCAGCGCACGCCGTGCGGGCGGAACTGCACGCTGATGCGCGGTCCCGCGGCTCGTGTGCTCTTCGGTACGCAGTGCTCCCACGTGCGCTGACAGGAGCCGCCCATCACGATCAGGTCCCCGTGCCCCAGCGGCCGGCGCACCGACTCGCCGCCGCGCACCGGACGCAGCAGCAGGTCGCGGGGCGCGCCCACGGAGAGGATCGCGACCATGGTGTCCTCGCGCGCACCCCGCCCGATCCGGTCCCCGTGCCAGGCCACACTGTCCCGCCCGTCGCGGTAGTGGCACAGCCCGGCCGTGGTGAACGGCTCGCGCAGCTCGGTGGCGTAATGCGCGCTGAGCGCCTCGCGCGCCTCGTCCAGCACGGGGTGGGGGAGGGCGTCGTCCCGTCCGTAGAACGCCAGCAGTCTTGGTATGTCGACGACCTGGTCGTACATCGTGCGGCGCTCCGCGCGCCAGGGGACCTCGGCGGCCAGCTGTTCGAACAGCGTGTCCGAGCCGCCGAGCCAGCCGGGCAGCACGTCGAGCCAGGCGCCCTGACCAAGCCGCGTCCGACGGATCCCGTCGAGGGAACCGAGCGCCAACCGGTCCGTCTGGTCGAAGAGAGAGCCCTGGAGGTGCGTGGTCATGGATCCAGCGTACCTCTAAATCGAAAACCTGTTCCTATTCGATTCTCGCCCGTTCCCGATACGGGTCGGCTGTCGTCCAGGCCTTTCGATGCAGTCGTGTATCGGATACATTCCCGTATCGAACGGAGGTCCGGACATGACAACGGAGGACACGGCCCGGCGCGTCACCAGGCGCCGGATCCGCACGCGCGCCAATCTCCTCGACGCCGCGTTCGCCGTCTTCGCCGCCAAGGGGTTCGGGCGGGTCTCCATCGAGGAGGTCTGCGAGGCCGCGGGCTACAGCAGGGGCGCCTTTTACTCGAACTTCGCCACCCTGGACGAGCTGTTCTTCGCGCTCTACCAGGAACGCGCCGACCTCATCGCGGACCAGGTGTCCGGTGCGCTCGCCCTCGACGGGCCGGATCTCGATGTGCCGGCCGCTGTCGACCGCGTCACCGAGGTGCTGCTGCTCGACCGGGACTGGCTGCTGGTCAAGACCGACTTCCTGGTGCACGCCGCCCGCGACCCGGCCGTGGCGCGGACCCTGCTGGAACACCGCGCGCGACTGCGCCGGGCGATCCGCGACCGGCTCGCCCGGGCCCGGGGCCACGCCCGACTGCCCGCCGTGCTCGGCGACCTGGACGGCGCGGCGCACGCCGTGGTCGCCGCCTACGACGGCGTCACCACCCAACTGCTGCTGGACAAGGACGCCGAGCGCGCCCGCGCCTGGCTCGGGCAACTGCTCACCGCGCTGCTGACCGACAGCGGCGACACCGCCGTATGACATCGCCGTACACATCAATGCAAACCGTGCACATCACCAGATGAAGAAGGGACGGTCGCCATGGATGCCGACGTCATCGTCGTCGGAGCGGGCCTCGCGGGCCTGGTCGCCGCGCACGAACTCACCAGCCGGGGACGGCGGGTCGCGCTGGTCGACCAGGAGAACGCCGCCAACCTCGGCGGCCAGGCGTTCTGGTCGTTCGGCGGACTGTTCCTCGTCGACTCCCCGCAGCAGCGCCGCCTCGGCATCAAGGACTCCTTCGAGCTGGCCTGGAACGACTGGCAGGGCAGCGCCGGATTCGACCGGCAGGACGACGAGGACTCCTGGGCGGTGCGCTGGGCGCGCGCGTACGTCGAGTTCGCGGCGGGGGAGAAGCTGAGCTGGCTGGAGGGGCACGGCATCAAGCTGCTGCCGACCGTCGGCTGGGCCGAGCGCGGTGACCTGCGCGCCGACGGACACGGCAACTCCGTACCCCGCTTCCACATCGCCTGGGGGACCGGCACGGGCGTCGTGGAGCCGTTCGTCGAGTACGCCAAGCAGGCCAGGCGTGACGGCCTGCTGACCTTCTACCACCGCCACCAGGTCGACGCCCTGGTCGTCGAGGACGGCACCGCACGCGGCGTGCGCGGCACGATTCTGGCCGACGACACCTCACCCCGCGGCGTCTCCTCCAACCGCGACCGCGTCGGCGACTTCGAACTCACCGCCCAAGCCGTCGTCGTCACCTCCGGAGGCATCGGCGCCGACCACGACATCGTCCGCCGCTACTGGCCCGAGCGCCTGGGCACCCCGCCCGCCGAGATGGCCACCGGCGTGCCCGCCTACGTCGACGGGCGCATGCTCGACATCAGCGCCGAGGCGGGCGTACGCCTGGTCAACCGCGACCGCATGTGGCACTACACGGAGGGCCTGCACAACTGGGACCCGATCTGGCCCGGCCACGGCATCCGCATCCTGCCGGGTCCGTCGTCGATGTGGTTCGACGCACTGGGACGCCGGCTGCCCGACCCCTGCCTGCCCGGCTACGACACCCTCAGCACGCTCAAGTACCTGCGCACCACCGAGGACATCGCGGACTACGACCACTCCTGGTTCGTCCTCACCCAGAAGATCATCGAGAAGGAGTTCGCGCTCTCCGGCTCCGAGCAGAACCCCGACATCACCGCCAAGGACAAGACCGCGGTCCTGCGCGACCGCCTCCTCGGCAAGGGCGCCCCGGGCCCGGTGGACGCGTTCCTGCGCAAGGGCGCCGACTTCGTGACCGCCCCGACCCTGGAGCAGCTCGTCGGGAAGATGAACGGCCTCACGGACAAGCCGCTGCTCGACGCGGAGCGGCTGCGCCGCCAGATCGAGGCCCGCGACCTGCAGATGACCAACCCGTACAGCAAGGACTCCCAGGTCCAGGGCATCCGCAACGCCCGCCGCTACATCGGCGACCGTCTCGGCCGCGTCGCCACCCCGCACCGCATCCTCGACCCCGCGGCAGGCCCGCTGATCGGTGTCAAGCTCCACATCCTGACCCGCAAGACCCTCGGCGGCATCCAGACCGACCTCGACTCCCGCGCGCTGGGTGCCGACGGGACACCCATCGAGGGCCTGTACGCGGCCGGCGAGGTCGCCGGCTTCGGCGGTGGCGGCGTCCACGGCTACAACGCGCTGGAGGGCACCTTCCTGGGCGGCTGCCTCTTCTCGGGCCGCGCGGCGGGTCGTGCCGCGGCGCAACAGACCGGCTGACCAAGGCGCCTGGCCCGTCTCCTCGTACCAGGGCAGTCAGTCCTGGAGGAGACGGGCCAGCACCGCCGCGTGGCTCTGCTCGGGTGCCTTCGCCGCGGTGAGCAGTGTGATGGGGCCCTTGGCCGCCGACTCGCGTACACCGTCGAGGAGTTCGGCCACCTCGGGGACCGCCAGCTCAGCCTCGTACCGGCGGGCGAACTCCTCGTAGGACCCCTCACCGGCGTGGTACCAGCGGCGCAGTTCGGTCGACGGGGTGAGTGCCTTGGGCCACTCGTCGACGGCCGCCGCCTCCTTGGAAAGACCGCGCGGCCACAGCCGGTCCACCAGGACGCGGACGCCGTCCTGCGGCTCGGGCGATTGGTAGACGCGACGCACACGAACGGTCACGGCCGGGCCTCTCTCCGGGGACGGGACGCTGTCCACGGTAGTTCGGGGAGGCCGGGTGACGCTTCGTGACTTGACCTGACGGAGGGGGAAACCGTACGAGGTGCCCCTCTAGCCTGGGGCCGTTTGATCACCCGCCACCCCCCCGAAGGAGCGCATGTGAGGCAATCCCGCCGGCAAGGCACCAGACGTACCGCCGTCCTCCGCCGCGAGGCCGTCGTCGTGACCGTCCCCGTCGCCGTCGCGGCTCTGCTCGCCGCTGCCGGACCCGCCGCGGCCGGCACCACCGGGGCGTCCGGTGTCGGCGACCCGTACTTCCCGCTCGCCGGGAACGGCGGCTACCACGTCGAGCACTACGGACTGACCCTCGGTTACGACACCGGCAGCCGGCACCTGGACGGCACCGCGGTTCTCACCGCCCGGGCCACTGAGCGGCTCACCCGCTTCGACCTCGACTTCTCGGGCCTGAAGATCACAGGCCTGACCGTCGACCACGCCAGGGCCGACTTCCGGCGCAGTGGACAGGAACTCGTCGTCACCCCGCGCCACTCACTGCACAAGGGCCAGAAGTTCCGCGTCACCGTCACCTACAACGGCGTCCCGAAGCCGGTCACCGACCCCGACGGCTCGCCCGACGGCTGGATCCCCACCGACGACGGCGCCTTCGTCGCCGGCGAACCCCAGGGCGCGATGACCTGGTTCCCGGCGAACAACCATCCCAAGGACAAGTCCTCGTACGACATCACGATCACGGTCCCCAAGGGGCGCACCGCGGTCGCCAACGGCGTGCTCCTCGGGCAGCGGACCGCGCACGGGAAGACCACATTCCGCTGGCGTCAGCGCGAACCCATGGCCGCCTATCTGGCCACGGCCACGGTCGGCAGGTTCCAGGTCGAGCAGTACCGGACCCGTGACGGCATCCAGGTCTACAACGCGGTCGACCCGCGCGAGGCCGCCGCCGCGGCGCCCGTGCTCAAGAAGCTGCCGTCCGTACTGGAGTGGGAGAGCAAGCTCTTCGGGCCGTACCCGTACCGCGCCGCCGGATCCATCGTCGACCACGCGCCCGACGTCGGGTACGCCCTGGAGACACAGACGCGTCCCGTGTACGACTCGGCGCCCGGTCTCGGCACCCTCGTCCACGAGAACGCCCACCAGTGGTTCGGCGACTCCGTGTCGCTGACCTCCTGGAAGGACATCTGGCTCAACGAGGGCTTCGCGACCTACGCGGAGTGGCTCTACAGCGAGCAGCACGGCGGCGCGAGCGCGCAGAAGTCCTTCGACGCGCTCTACGCCCGCCCGGCGAGCGACGGCCTGTGGGAGTTCCCGCCCGGCGACCCGGGCAGCGGCGCCAACATCTTCGGCACACCGGTCTACGCCCGTGGCGCGATGGCCCTGCACGAACTGCGTACGGCCGTCGGCGACCCGGCGTTCTTCCGGACCCTGCGGGCCTGGGCGGCCCAGCACCACGACGGGAACGGTACGACCGCGCAGTTCGTTCGTCTCGCGGAGCGGGTGTCCGGAAAGGACCTGGACGGGCTGTTCCACACCTGGCTCTACGAGCCGGGCAAGCCGAACAAACCCTAGAACCTGACGAGTTCCTGATAAGTCTGGGTCAAGGTCGAGTCATGATCATGCGCAGACCCCATGTCGCTCTGCTGGCCGCGTCCCTGCTCCTCGCGGGATGCGGCAGCGGTGCCGTGGCGTCGCCGGGCCACCCGTCCGGCGCCGCCACGTCGGAACCCGGGCCGCCCGCCTCCACGACGGCGATCCCCTCCTCGCCCTCGCCGGCCATGTCCGCCGAGGCCGCCCGCCTGGAACTGCCGGGCCTCGGGCCCAAGACGCTGGCCCAGGTCCCCTCCGACGCCCGACAGGCCGTCGTGGTCACCGGCCGGGGCAAGAACTCGCCGACGTCCGAGGTCGTCCTGTACGAGCGCGCGTCCACCGGCTGGCAGCCCGGCGAGAGCTGGCCCGCGCACAACGCGCTCAAGGGCTGGAGCGACCACCACATGGGCGGTGACCTGCGCTCACCGATCGGCGTGTACGGCCTCACGGACGCCGGCGGCCTGCTCCGCGACCCCGGCACCAAGCTGACGTACGACCAGGGCTACGGATTCGTCTCGCCCGGCACGGGCTTCGAGGGCGAGCCGCTGAAGGGCTCCTTCGACTACGTCGTCGCCATTAACTACAACCGTCAGCCGGGCACCTCGCCCCTGGACTGGACCCGTCCCCTCGGTGCGAACCGGGGCGGCGGAATATGGTTCCACGTCGACCACGGCGGGCCGACGCACGGATGCGTGAGCATCGCCGAGAAGCACATGGAGCAGCTTCTCCTGGCGCTCGACCCGCACCTCCACCCCGTCGTCGTGATGGGGGACGCCGCGTCCCTCGCGCGCTGAAGCGCTTAGGATCCGCCGGGTGTGCGCACATGTGCTGGTCGCCGAGGACGACGAGATGCAGGCCGAACTCATCCGCCGCTCCCTGCTGGCGGAGGGCCACACCGCCACCGTCGTGCACGACGGCGCGGCGGCTCTGGAGGCCGCCCGCAGGCTGCGGCCCGACCTCGTCGTCCTGGACCTGATGCTCCCGGTGATCGACGGCTTCGGCGTGTGCCGGGTGCTGCGCGGCGGCGACGCCGAGATACCCGTGCTGATGCTCACCGCGCGCTCCGAGGAGGACGACGTCCTGCTCGGCCTGGAGCTGGGCGCCGACGACTACATGACCAAGCCGTACAGCCCGCGCGAGCTGATGGCCCGGATCCGTACGGTGCTGCGACGCAGCGGGCGCGCGGACGGGGTGCGGGAGGAGCCCGTCGTACGCGCCGCCGGGCTGACCGTGGACCCGGTGCGGCACGAAGTGCGCTGTGACGGGGTGCCGGTGGAGTGCACCCCGGCCGAGTTCCAGGTCCTGCTGGCCATGGCGGGGGAGCCGGACCGCGTCTTCTCCCGGCGGCAGTTGTTGCAGGTCACCCGGGGGCTCGACCGGGCGTCCACGGAACGGGCCGTCGACGTCCACATCATGAACCTGCGCAAGAAGATCGAGGCCGACCCGCGGCGGCCCGTGCGGCTGCTGACCGTGTTCGGCGTGGGCTACAAGCTCAGCGGCGGCCGGGCGTGAAGCGCCGCATTCCGCTGCGCAAGCGGCTGCTGGTGCGGCTGTTGCTCACCTCGGCCCTGATCGCCGTGTGCTCGGTGGCCGCGACCGCCTGGCTCGCCGTGACGACCACCACCAGTGCGCTGAAGGAGGAACAGGGCCAGGATCTCGCCGCCGACACCAAGATCCTCGCGCAGCTCAGCGGTTATGCCGCGACCCACCGTGACTGGTCCGGAGTCCAGAAGACCATCAGCGCCCTGGCCGCCAAGACCGGCCGGCGCATCGCGGTGACCACCACGGACCGCACGCTCGTCGCCGACTCCGCCCCCCGCCGCACCTCCCTGCCACCCCGGCCCGCCGCCACCATCGACCCCCTGCACACCGACACCTACAGCGAGTCCGGGGCCCAGCTCAGCGGCGTCGATCCCCGCGCGGTCGGCCCGTACCGGCTGACGGCGGGCGAACGCGAGGAGGTGGACCTGATGATGCAGAAACTGCGGGGCTGCTACGAGCGGTACGGCCTCAGCCAGGTGAGGATCGAGCGGGCCCCGAGCGGACGTTCCGTCCTCGTCAACGAGGACGGAACGAGCGCCGAGGACCACTACGAGGCCGATTGCGGCTACGGGTACGACGCGCCGACCCGGACGGAGAGCAGGGCGCTGTCCGCGCTCCAGAAGAGGGCCTGGTCCTGTGTGCAGGACAAGGGAGCCGCCGGCGTCGAACCGCTGTTCCTCGCCCTGGACCCCACCCGCGACACCGTCCCGGGCCACTTCGTCACCTCCAAGTACTCCCGGCCCGCAGGCGCCGGCGCGGACACCGACCGGATCGTGCAGAACTGCATCGACAGTGCGCGGCGCGCCCAGCTCGATCCCTATGTCGCCCCCGTGGCCGACCTGTTCCTCGGTATCGGGGACCAGACCGTGCCCCGCTTCGACATGTCCCCGGCCAACAAGGCGAAGATCGTCGGCGTGGCCGGCCTCGTCCTCGCCGTCACCGTCGCCATGACGGCGGTGGTCGCCACCCGGCTGGTCCGGCCCCTGCGCGCGCTCACGGCAGCCGCCCAGCAGCCGCCGGAACGGCATGTCCGCGTCCCGGTGACCACCCGGGACGAGACCGGCATCCTGGCCGAGGCGTTCAACGACCTGACCGAACGGCGGGAGCGGATAGAGGTCCAGCGCAAGGCGATGGTCAGCGACATCGCCCACGAACTGCGCAGCCCGCTCACCAACATCCGCGGCTGGCTGGAGGTCACCCGAGACGGCGTCGTCGCCCCGGACCCCGCCCTGCTGTCCTCCCTGCACGACGAGGCGATGGTGCTCCAGCGGATCATCGACGACCTCCAGGACCTGGCGGCCGCCGACGCCGGCACGCTACGGCTGCACCGCGAGCCGGTCCGCGCCGACGAGTTGCTCGACCAGGTGGCCGCCGCCCACCGCGTCGGAGCCGACGCGGCCGGGGTCGCGCTGGTCACCGAGACCGACGGAGCCCCGTGGCTCGACGCCGACCCGGTGCGCATGCGGCAGGCGCTCGGCAACCTCGTCTCCAACGCCGTACGGCACACACCGCCGGACGGCACCGTCACGCTGGCCGCCCGTCGTGAGGGTGACCAGGTCGTGTTCACCGTCCGCGACACCGGCACGGGTATCGCGCCGGACGATCTCCCGCATGTCTTCGACCGGTTCTGGCGTGCCGAGAAGTCCCGCAGCCGCCGCACCGGCGGCAGCGGCCTCGGCCTGGCGATCGTCCGCGACCTGGTGGCCGCACACGACGGGACGGTCGAGGCGACAAGCGAACCGGGCGCGGGCGCGGAGTTCACGCTGCGCGTGCCGGTTGCGCCTGCGCCTGCACCGGCGCTGGAGAGTTGAACCGGCGTGGGTGGGGCGGGACCCCGGAGGACCCGCCCCGTTCCAACTACCCGCGCCCCTGCCGCGCCTCGGCCCGCCGTCGGCGCAGTTGCAGCGTGCGCCGCTCCGTCTCGCTCGTGCCGCCCCAGATGCCGAGGCACTCCCCGGTGTCCAGGGCCCAGCGCAGGCACTGCTCCCGCACCGGACAGCGTCCGCAGACCCCCTTCGCCTGTTCCGTCTGCAACAGTGCCGGGCCGGAGGTGCCGATCGGGAAGAAGAGGTCGGGGTCCTCGTATCGGCATGCGGCCTGGTCTCGCCAGTCGTCCGTCAAGTCCATCAAAGTCACCTGCGATCGAAGTCGTCCGTGCCCTCGCGGATGGCTTACTCGCTTCCGGGTGACCTGTCGATGCGCAAGTGAAACCAAGGAGTTCGGGGTGACGTGGATCACTGCTCCCGAACGCCCCACGGTGAGCCGTACGCGGTCAGCAGATCGAGGTACGGACGGGCGGGGAACGCCTCGGGGCCGAGGACGCCCGTGCCCGACCAGGCGCCGGTGGCGAGGAGTTCGAGTGCGACGACCGGATTGACGGCCGTCTGCCACACCACGGCCTGGCTGCCGTACTCCGCCATGGACCACTGGTTGTCGACCACGTGGTACAGGTACACCTCGCGCGGCGCGCCGTCCTTCGTGCCGCGCACCCATGTGCCCGCGCAGGTCTTGCCGTGCATCCGCTCGCCCAGCGTCGCCGGGTCCGGCAGACACGCGGCGACGACGTCACGGGGCGAGACGGCGACCGGTCCGGACGCGCTCGGCACGGTGACCGGGTCGGTGCGGTCCAGGCCCAGCAGGTGCAGCGTCTTGAGTGTCTCGATGAACTCCCGGCCCAGGCCGTACTTGAACGTGACGCGGCGCGCGTCGACCCAGCGCGGCACGAGCAGTACCTCCTCGTGCTCCACGTTCACGCACTCCACGGGGCCGATGCCCTCGGGGAAGTCGAAGACCTCGGGCTCGCTGAACGGCTCCGTGGTGTACCAGCCGCGGTCGGACTCGTAGACCACGGGCGGGTTGAGGCACTCCTCGATCGTCGTCCAGATGCTGAATGACGGGGCGAAGTCGTAGCCGTCCACGGTGAGGTTGGCGCCGTCGCGGACGCCGATCTCCTCGATCTCGTCGAAGAGTTCGTCGGCGGCGTAGCGGGCGAAGACGTCCGAGAGACCCGGCTCGACCCCCATGCCGACCAGGGCCAGCGCGCCCGCCTTCGCCCACTCCTCGGCCTGCGCGAACTGCGCGTCGCCGAGCTTCTCCCCGCACTCCTCGCAGGGACGCTCGGGGTGCGGGTGCGACAGGGACATCGCCATGTCGAGGTAGGTGGTGTCGGCGGCGCGGGCCGCCCGGAAGAGGGGCAGCACGAAGCGCGGGTCGGTCGCGTTGAGGAGCACGTCGCACGCGTGCCGGCGCAGCAGTTCCGTCACCGCCGCCTCGTCGCTCGCGTCGACCTGCTCGGCATGGAAGCGGCTCTCGCCGTCGCCGAGGGCCGCGACCGCCGCCTCGGCCCGCGTCAGGTCGTAGTCGGCGACCACCATCGCCTCGAAGAACGGACGCCGGGCCGCGATCCGGGTGATCGCGGTGCCCACGCCTCCGGCGCCGACGAGCAGTACACGCATGACGAACACTCCCTTTCGGGTCGAAGGACGTAGAGGTGCGGGGCCCGGAGCGGAGATGTGCGGGCCCTTGGGTGGGGATACAACGCCGTGTCGTCACGTAAGGTCAATGCCGTTGGCATAAGAGCGGAAGGCCGTAGCGGGAGGTCGTGCGGTGCCCAAGCCCGTGGTCCCCGAGGAGCGGCGGCGCAGACGCCGGCCGACCAAGAGCGGCACCGTGCTGTCGGAGGCGCTGATCGTCGAGACGGCGCTGCGGATGCTGCGCGAGCACGGCAGCGCGGGGTTGACCGCCCGCCGTCTCGGCCTCGCCCTGGACGCCGACCCGAGCACCCTCTACCGGTACTTCCGGGGCATGGACGACCTGACCCTGGCCATCGGCGACGCGCTGATCGGCCAGGCCCTCGCCGACTGGCACCCGACGGGGGAGTGGCGGGCGGACCTGCGCACCGTCGGCCTGCGCATCCACGCCGCCTACGTCGCCCACCCGCAGGCGGCCCTGCTCACCACGAACCGCGTCACCGGCCGCGCCAACGAACTCGCCGCCGACGAGGCGGTCCTGGACGTCCTGCGCACCGCCGGCTTCCCGCTCGCCGACACCGTGCGTATCTACCACGCCTTCATCGACCAGACCCTGGCCTTCGCCGCCCTCGACGCGGCCTCCCTCACCCTGCCCAGCGCCGCCCTGCACGCCGACGAGGACATGTGGCGCTCCACCTACGCCCACCTGCCCCGCACCACCCACCCCCGCATCGCCGAGGCGGCACCCCTGCTGGCGAGACGGATGGTGACCAGCGCGTATCCGACGGCACTGGAGATGCTGCTGGACAGCGCGGCGACGAGGCTGGCGTCGCTGGGCTGACGCACGGCGCCGGATACCGAGTTCCGCGATCCGAGACCGCCGGTCCCGGACTCCCTCCTGTGCTGCGATAGTGATCCCCGGCCCCGAAAGATGTAACGAGCAACCAGGAACTCCGTGGACACCAGCGAGAGCAGCACCGAGCCGCAGCCATCCGCTCAGCCGCAGCCATCCGCGCCCGTCGAGGCGGGCCCGCCGCGGGTCGGCTGGCGGCGCTGGGCGATGGACACCCGCCCGCTGCGCATCCCGGCCTACCGCCGGCTGTGGTCCTCGACGATCGTCACGGCGGTCGGCAGCCAGCTCACCGCGGTCGCGGTGCCCAAGCAGGTCTACGACATCACCGGCTCCTCGGCGTGGGTCGGCGCCGCGAGCCTGGCCGGGCTGCTGCCGCTGATCGTGTTCGCGCTGTGGGGCGGCGCGGTGGCCGACACCATGGACCGCCGCAAGCTGCTCCTGATCACCAACATCGGCATCGCCGTCACCTCGCTGCTGTTCTGGGTCCAGGCCGTCATCGGGCTCGATTCCGTGGTCGTCCTGATGCTGCTGCTCGCGATGCAGCAGGCGTTCTGGGGACTGAACGCCCCGGCCCGCAACGCCTCCATCGCCCGGCTCGTCCCCGCGGAGCAGCTGCCCGCCGCCAACGCCCTCGGCTCGACCGTCATGCAGACCGGCCAGGTCGTCGGCCCGCTGCTCGCCGGCGTCCTGATCCCCGTCATCGGCCTGGCCGAGCTGTACCTGATCGACGCGCTCGCGCTGTGCGTGACGGTGTGGGCGGTCTACCAACTGCCCAAGCTGCCGCCGCTGGTGGGCGGGGCGACGCGGCGCGCCGGAGTGCGCGAGATCGTGGAGGGCTTCCGCTACCTCTCCCTGCACAAGGTGCTGCTGCTGTCCTTCCTGGCCGACATCATCGCCATGGTCTTCGGCATGCCGCGCGCCCTGTTCCCCCAGCTCGCCGCCCAGACCTACGGCTCCTACGGCGAAGGGCTCGCCCTCGGTCTGCTGTTCGCGGCGATACCCATCGGCGCGGTGCTCGGCGGCCTCTTCTCGGGGACGTTCTCGCGGGCCCGCCGGCACGGCTGGATGGTGATCGGCGCGGTGGTCGCCTGGGGCGCCGCGATCGCCGGCTTCGGGCTGAGCGCCAACCTGTGGGTCGCGGCGGCCTTCCTGGCCGTGGCCGGGCTCGCCGACATGGTCTCGATGGTCTTCCGCGGGGCGATCCTGCTGTCGGCGGCCACCGACGAGATGCGCGGCCGCATGCAGGGCGTCTTCACGGTCGTCGTCGCGGGCGGTCCACGCCTCGCCGACGTCCTGCACGGCACCGCGGGCTCGGCCTTCGGCCCCCGCACGGCGGTCGTGGGCGGCGGCCTCCTGGTAGTCGTGGTGATGCTGGGCCTGGCCGCAGCGGTACCGGCCCTGCGCCGCTACCGGATCTGAGCGGAGGCCTGCCCGGCGGGTTGCGACGGTGGTCGAGCCGGGTCGGTCGGTGCGGCCGCCCCGAGTTACGACCGTCCGACCAGCGGCCCCTACAGGGCGCTGCGTCGATGCCTCGCGTACTCCATCAACTTCCCCCGCGTCGTCTCCAGCCGGTGCGCGAGGATCTCGGCGACGCCCCGTACCAGCACCATCCCGAGCTCGGGATCCTCGGCGCACAGCCGCAGCACCGCGTCCGCGTCGAACTCGTGGGCGCGTACGGGGCTGAACGCCTCCGCGCCGAAGTCCCACTCGTGCGGTGGGAACAGCCAGGACCAGCCGAGCAGATCGCCGGCGCCGAGGCTGGCCACGGTGACCCGTTGCAGCGAGTTGACACGCTGGTCGAGCGAGACCGCGCCGGAGCGGATCACCCAGAAGCGGTCGGCCCGGCCGCCCGCCTCGAAGATGCGGTGGTCCTCCGGGAAGGAGACCTCGCGCGCGAGCGTCATGAGGTGGTGGCGCTGGGGCGGGGGAAGGGCGGTCAGCAGTTTCGTCGCTTTGGTCATGACGCGGGGCTCCTCGCCGGCCATCGGTTCCGGTGCTTTCCCTAAGCCCATTTGAGCTGCTGCGGCCGTCCAGGGCACCTCGGCGGACGTGTGTATCCGATGGACGGTCCGCGTGAGGGCATGAAAAAGCCCTGGCTGGACGGGGGAGGCCAGCCAGGGCCGTAAGCGGTGGTGTCGGAGGACGGTACGGTCCACCCCGTCACCACGTATGAATGAACGGTAAACCATATGCGAGGCTTTCGCGTAGCAAAAACCCGGTCACGTGACCGGTTTCACTCCGTCACCCCCGCCTCGGCATGCCGCCCGGGGGTCAGGACCTCGTCCAGCACCCGCAGCACCGCCTCGAAGGCCACCGTCCGTACGGCCGCCTCGCGTGCCGCGTCCGGATCGGTCGCCCGCAGCTCCTCGCTCCGCACCCACCACGTCGACCGCTCCTGTTCCGCGCAGGCCCGAGCCCGCTGCAGGCGTCGCAACAGCTCGCCCGAATCCACGACTTCCGTCATGCGGTGCGCATACCCCGCTTTCGCGGAGCCATGACCGGAACTCGCGCATCCCGCCGACAGGTTTGGTGCCGCCCTTACAGGTCAGCCGATTAGGTGAGCGCCTGCGGTGGTCAAGTGGCACGTACCGCGGGTGCGGCAGGTCCGGCCTCGTTGCCGATGAACCAGGAGGCCGGTTCTTCACCGATCAGGGAGCCAGGCGATGTGCAAGGAGCACAGCATCGAATTCCCCCAATTCGCCCAGGAGTGGCGGGAGATGGAGCCATGGCCGAATTGTGGGCCCGGCGAGCGCGTGTCGGCCGAACCGGCGGGCCGGGCAGTTGACCCCGAGTCCAGGTCGGCCGCGGCGTGGATGCCGGTTCCTCCGGTGGTCCGGCCGGCCGAGGCCCGCAGGGCGGTCGAGCGGGCGGTCGCGGCGCGGTGCCGGGCGACCCGGACGCGCTGCGACAAGGACGCCCTGGGTGACGCCCTGCTCGTCGTCTCGGAGTTGACGACCAACGCGATCAGGCACGGCGGCGGCGTCACGGGCTTCCGTGTCGACGTCGTCGAGCCCGGTGTACGCGTCTCGGTGTGCGACCGCAGTGACGAACTGCCCGTGGCCGGCGATCCGTTCGACTCGGCCGGGCGCCGACGGGTCGGCGGCCGTGGCTGGCCGATCGTCTGCCGGCTGGCCCGCGACGTCCGGGTGTCCGAACTGCCCGCCGGCGGCAAGTGCATCACCGCTGTGGTGGCTCTCACCTGACCGAACCCGCACGCCTCGTGTACGCCCGTTCGAATGGGGAAGACGCTGGCAAGCGGCAGGTGCCCGTATGCGGTCCGAACACGCACACGGGCACTTGTGTGTCAGGGCGACGGGAGGCGAGGGAGTTCATGGCAGAGGCGGCGCGCCGGGGGGCGGACGAGGAGCGGGAGCGTGCGGAGTTGGAACGGCTGCGGGCGGAGGCGCGCGAACTGCGGGCCCGGGCCCGCGCCCACCCGCTGATATCCCAGGCACAGGGCGTTCTCCAGGAGCGCTACCGACTTCCCGACGGCGACAGCGCGTTCGGGCTCCTGCAGCGGGCCTCCCAGCGGTTCAACGTCAAACTCCGGTCGCTGGCCGACGTGGTGCTCACCGCCCCGCGCCCGGACGAGGACGCCCTGTGGTTCCCGCGGCGCGTCCGGTCTCCGGAGCCCGCGCTGAACTTCCCGGCGCCGTACCGCCCGGAGCCAGGCAACCGCGGCGCCGTCCTGAGCGCCGTACTGAGCCAGACGCTCGCCGTGGTCGAGACCTCCATGGGCAACGTCCAGGTCGCCGACCGGGTCAAGGGCGGACTGCGGATGGAGAAGCACACCGGTCTCACCGACGACTTCGTGGACTTCTTCGCGTACGTCGGTGAAGAGGGCACGTCCTGCGCGGCCGCCGCCCGCGACCTCACACAGGTCACCGTCACGGACGTGTCGACGGACCCCGTGTTCGACGAGGCGGCCCGGGCGCAGATCCTCGCGGCGGGCAGCCTGGGCTGCCACAGCGTGCCGCTGTCGACCGCGTCCGGCATGTGCGTGGCCATGGTCTCCGCCCACGCCGACCACACTCTGCGCCGGCTCACCGACACGCAGCTCAAGACGCTGGAGGTGATGGGCGCCGAGGCCGGGCGCTGGCTGGCCTGGCACGACCGGACGGTGGTCCTGGACGCCCTGGAGTATCTGCACGCCCTCGGCCGCAGGGGGCGCGGCACCCGGATCCGGCGGTCGTGACGCGGGCAGGACGGTACGCATGACACCCGGGGGACCGGGCACCCGAGGCCCATGAGCGAATCCGAGTTTCCACCGGAAGACCGGGCCGTCGACATGTACCTCGGCATTCTGCGCACCCGGATGGACACGGATGACTACCGGCTGCTGCTGGATGTGGTCGAACCGGTCCTCAAGGCGATCGACGAGCAACGCCTGCCCGCCCTGGACTTCGCGATCGGCGAGGAGGGCGGACAGGGCATGTCCCAGGAGATCCGCGACGAGGCGGCCCTGGTCGTCGCCGCCGCGGTCACCGGCAGGATGGACAACGAGGTCGTCGAGCTCAACCTCGACGAGACCGGCCCGATCCGCGTCGTCACCGACGCGGACACCGCCGCTGACCCGGTACGGCTGGGCGAGATCGCCGACTACATCCGGGACCGGCACCGTGAGAACGAGGAGCTGCGCGGCATCGCCGAGGTGAGCGGCCTGCCCACCGACTTCTGAGCCACCGCTTCACCCCTTGGCCTTCTTCACCGGCGCCGCCACCGGTACCTTCAGCGGCCGGGCCAGCCCCGTCACGGCCTCGTCGAGGCGCTGCAGATGCCTCAGCACGCGGTCGGTGACCCGCCCGTAGCGGGAGGTGCCCGGCCGGTCGGACTCCAGCAGCGCGGCGATGCTCGGGCCGGTCTCGACCTCGACCTCGGCCCGCTCGTCCGCCACGCGCGCGGCGATCGCCCCGATGTTGCGCAGGATGCGCTCACCGGCCCGCCGCAGCCGGGGGTCCGCGGCGATCGACGGATTGCCGGGCAGCAGCTCGGCCGTCGCGGCCAGCGAACGCGCGTGGTACGCGCAGGTCTCCAGGAGCGCGACGACATAGCGCGCGGTGTCGCGCCGGGCCCGCATCGGCGTCACCGGGTGGGTGAGCGGCTGGGTCGCGGCGCGCAGATCGGCCAGCGCCTGGTCCAGATCACGGGCCATGTCGAGCAGGTCGACCGCGGGCCCGCCGCTGAGCTGGTCGACGGCGGCCTCCGTGACATCGGAGAGCCGGTCAAGGACGGTGCCGAGCAGGTCGTTGGTACGGCGGTCCGTGTGCACCGGCAGGACGAACGCCGCCGCGATGATCCCGCAGGCCGCGCCGAGCGCCGTCTCCTCCACACGCAGGATCAGCACCGACAGGCTGTAGGTGTGCAGCAGGGTGTACAGCAGCCCCAGGGCCGCGGTGACGAAGAACGACATCAGCGTGTACGACAGCGGTGCCGTGTAGAACATCGCGAACACCAGCAGCAGCACCAGCGCGAACGCCGTCCAGGTGTGATGGCCGACGAGGCCCGCCAGGAGCAGGCCGGCCACCACGCCGAGCACGGTGCCCAGCAGCCGCCGGTAGCCCTTGACCAGGATCTCACCGGTGGACGCGGTGTTGATGAACACGATCCAGCAGGTCAGCACCGCCCAGTACCAGCGCTGGCTGGAGAGGAACTCGCCGCCCACGATCGCCAGCGACGACCCCACCGCCACCTGCACGGCCGCCCGCGTGGTGGGCCGCCGCAGCCCCGTGGGCTCCTCCTCGGGCTCTTCCTCGCCCGCGTCGATCGCCACGTCCTCGGCGTCCAGCTCCTCGCGCGAACGGGTCGTCGACGGGCTGTCGTCCGACTCGTCCTGCGGCCCGTCCAGCGCGATCCGCAACCCCAGCACCGCGCGCCCGGCCTCGCCGATGCCCCGGAACACGTCCTGCACGGCGGGCGGCGCCTTGGGCAGGTTCTCCTCGTCACGGTAGCCGAGGAGCCGGTTGCGCACATGCGCCAGACCGGTCCCCGAGTCCCCGGACACCGGCCGCAGGACCAGCAGGCGCAGTGCCTCCAGATCCCGGCGCAGGGTGGCGGTCGCCTCGTCGCCCACCGGCAGCCGGCCGCCCCGCGGCGGGACCGGGGCGCCCGGCAGGTGCAGGGTCAGCGTGTCCGCGCGCTCGGCGCTGCGCGCGGTCAGCAGCAGGAGGCCCAGGCGCTCGGCGGCGATCTCCGCGTCCGCGATACGGCGCTGCACGAGCCGTGCCACGGCCGCGTCGGCGGTGCCCTGCTCCAGCCGGCCCTGGATCATCATCGCGGTCTCGTGCAGCCGTGCGGTGCCCTCACGGAGGTGCTCCAGGGCCGTCTCGGCCTCGTCCGGCCCGGCGTCGAGCAGTTCGAGCTGCGCGGACACGAGTTGCGCCAGCCGGGCCCGGAAGGCGTCCCGCAGCCGCCCCAGGATCCCCTCGGGCGTCTCGGGTACGAGCACGAAGCGCACCAGTGCGCTGGCGGCGAAGGCGATCGCGACGACCCCGTACAGCTGGGGCAGGGTCGAGAGGGTGGCGCCGACGAACAGGGACAGGAAGTAGGTCTGGAAGCCGATCAGGCCCAGCGCGGTGCCCCGGTCCCCGTACCGGCGGCCGTATACGGCGCAGAAGATCAGCACCACGAAGAAGACGTCACCGCCGACGACACGCGAGTGCAGCAGGGCGGCCAGGGTGAGCGAAGCGAACGCCACCGGCAGGCCCAGGGCGAGTGTCACCGCCTGCGGGCCGCGTTCCTTCTCGCGGATGGCGAAGGTGGCGACCATCGCCGCGATGGCACCGGCCACCAGATGCGACACGTCGGCCCGCAGCAGCGCCAGCACGGCCAGTGTGAGGGCGATGGCAGCCACGGTCCGCAGACCCGCGGTCAGTCGCAGCAGTCCGGGATCGGATGCCGCGACGAGATCGCGCGACCGCGCCCGGAGCGTTGCTGCCACTGCTCTCACGCCGCCGCACTCACTCCCGTCCCCGTCTCACGTCAAGATCCCGTCCCAGCATGGCATGCCGGGACGGGAGCGCGCGCACCGCGTCAGGTCCCCTCGGGGCCCGTCCCCTCGACCTGCGCCCGCACCTGCTCGGGCGTCAGGTACGCGTTGGTGTACTCGAAGTCCTTCAGCGTGGCGGGCTTGCGGGACTGGAAGCCGGTGCGGACGAAGTCGTCGCCGGCGACCGCGTTGAGCACCCAGTTGGTCATCACGCGGGTCTTGGCGACGCCCGTGCGCAGCGCCGACCAGTGGTAGCCGCGGGCGACGGCCTGGGCGGGCAGACCGCGCAGTTCGATGCCGAGCGGCTTGGAGACGGCGTCCTTGCCGCCGAGGTCGACGACCAGGCCGAGGTCCTTGTGGACATACGGCGTCAGCGGCTTGTTGCGCAGGGTCGCGATGACGTTGTCGGCGACGTGTTTGCCCTGCCGCATGGCGTGCTGGGCGGTGGGCGGGCAGACCGCGGCGTCGTCGTCCTTGGCCTTGTCGGGCACCGCGGCGGCGTCGCCGAGCGCGAAGACGCCGTCCTGGCCCGGCAGGTTCATCTCCGCGGCGACCGCGAGGCGCCCCCGGACCGTCTCGGCGCCGAGGGTGGCGATGAGCGGGCTCGCGACGACCCCGGCGGTCCAGATCAGGGTGCGGGTGGGCACCACCCGGCCGTCGGTGAAGGTGACCTCCTCGGCGCCCGCCTTCTCGATGGAGACGCCCAGCGAGATGTCGATGCCGCGCTTGCGCAGGATCGTCTGGGCGCTGGTGCCGAGCTTGTCGCCCAGCTCGGGCATCAGCTTCGGGGCGATGTCGATCAGGTGCCACTTGATGAGCGCCGGGTCGATGCGCGGGTAGCGCTTGACCGCGGCGTGGGTGAGCTTCTGCAGACAGGCCGCGGTCTCCGTGCCGGCGTATCCGCCGCCCACGACCACGAACTGCAGCCGCGAGGCGCGCTCGGCCGGGTCGTCGCTCGCGTCGGCCAGGTCGAGCTGGGAGATGACGTGGTCGCGCACGTAGGCGGCTTCCGCGAGGGTCTTCATCCCGTACGCGTGCTCGGTGAGGCCGGGGATGTCGAAGGTGCGGGTGATGCTGCCGGGCGTCAGCACGATGTAGTCGTAGGGCTCGTTGACGATCTCGTCGGTGATGGTGCGGATGACGCAGACCTTGGACTTGATGTCCACGCCGATGGCTCCGCCCGGAATGATCCGGGTGCGGTACTTCTTGCTGCGCCGCAGCGACACGGCGATCGACTGGGGCGTCAGCACGCCGGAGGCGACCTGGGGCAGCAGGGGGAGGTAGAGCTGGTAGGAGAACGGCGTCACCAGCGTGACGTCGGCCTCGTCGGGCGCGAGCTTCCGCTCCAGTCGGCGTACGCACTCCACGCCGGCGAAGCCTGCGCCGACCACCAGGATCCTGGGTCGTGTCACGGTGTTCATCCCTTTCTGCGGCTCCAGGCGGTCTGCATCGGACGCCCTTCGCATGCCCATGGATCGCTGCTTCGCACCACATCGATCCCACCGTGTCCCCAGCCGTTCCGCCAGTTGGGCGCGGCAGGCAGACGAACGCGTCGAGCACAACCATGCCCGCCCGACGGCCGAAACGCACTGGATAGGAGGGGAAAGATCAGAGCCGCGCGATCTCTTGACGGTCTGTTGGGCTGGTCCTAACGTCCCCCTCGCTTGTTCAAATCAGGGACCAAAGTTCATGTACTTGAACAATGCGTGAATGGCGGTCACCCCCCACACTCCTCGGGAGGCAGGATGCTCACACGCCTGCGCGCACTCGTCGTGACCACGACCGTGGGCGCCACTTCACTGCTGGCGGCTCCGCACGCCCTGGCCGAAGTGGAGCCCGGCGGCTGGGTCTCGGTTTCACCCGGCTACACCGAGCAGGAACGTGGCTGCGGACAGATCAGTGGGCTGACGTTCCAGCTCACCTGCTCCACGGCCAGCGGTGACCAGCGGGCTGAACGACGCTACGACACCTACACGGGAGGGACGCGCCAGTTCGAGGGCTCCTTCCGCATCACCAGCCTCAGCGGCACCCGGATCAGCCTCAAGCAGACCTTCAACGAATCCGCCGCCGGCCCCTACTTCATGCTCGCCGTCGAACGCGGCGGCCGGCTCTACGCGGTGCACGGCGGCACCACGCTCTCCAACGCGGGCACCGTCGGCGCGACCGTCCGGGTCAACACCGTCCACCAGGTCGGAAGCCAGCACCGCACCTACATCAACGGCTCCCTCAAGCACACCTACGCCAGCCCCGGCGGCAGCTTCTACGACAAGTTCGGCGCCTACCGCACCGACAGCGGCAACGGACCGGCCACCGTGGTGTGGAGCAACGTCCACTTCTGGCGGAAGTAGCCCACGCCGTATGCGTGTCCTCACACGCGTGGCAGTGCCGGCAGCGCTGATCCTGGCGCTGTCGGCCTGCTCGGCGCCCCAACAGGCGGAAGCGGAGCGGCCGTTGCGCGCGGCCCTGACCACCCCCACCGACGTCGACCTCAAGTGGCGGGACGAGCGCGCCGCGGTCGCGGGCCATGTGCTGGAGTTCGCCACCGCCGCGCGGGGCCCCTACACCGTGCTCCAGTACCTGGACCGCCAGGTGACGACCTACCGCCACCCCGACCTGATGCCCCGCACGACCTTCTACTACCGGCTGCGGACCTACCGCGGCCCCGCGTCCCGACCGGTCCACGTCGACCTCCCCGCCGGCGGCTGGACGGCCGAGGAGGAGAACGCCGACCACGACTGGCTGCCGGCCCGCACCCTGCCCGGGCACCAGGGCGCACGGCACGCCCTGCCCGCCGGGGCGCCGACGGACCTGCGCGCCGTCGTCAAGGACGCCAACGGCATCCTGTTCACCTGGACCGACAACTCCGCCGACGAGGACGGCTTCCTCCTGGAGATCCGCAGACAGTCCGGCGCGGCGTACGAGCCCCTCGCCGTACTCGATCCGGACATCAACTCCACCGGCCTGGTCACCCTGCCCGAGGAGAAGCACGCCTCCTACCGGATCCGCGCCTTCACGCTCGGCGAGCGGTCCAACGTCGTCCACCTGACCACGGGGGAGTAGCGCTCAGCGGAAAACGTTGTCCGCGTCGTCCCAGCCGGACAGTTCGTCCGGCACGTTCTGCCGCGGGGCGCGCGAGCGTGCCTGGTACATGGCGTCGATCTCGAACGCGTAGCGCTCCACGATCGCGTCCCTGCGCAGCTTCATGGACGGCGTCAGCAACCCGTTGGCGTGGTCGAACTGCACCGGCAGCACCCGGAAGACCCGGATGGACTCCGAGCGCGACACGCTGCTGTTGGCGGCGGCCACGGCCCGCCCGATCTCCTCCCGCAGCGCGTTCTCCTCCCGCGCCTCCCGGCTCGGCGTGTCGCTCTGCAGCGACAGCGAACCGCGCCAGTACGCCAGGAACTCCGGGTCCAGGGTGATCAGGGCGCCGATGCACGGCCGGTTGTCGCCGACCACCACCGCCTGATGGACCAGCGGATGCATCCTCAGCCGCTGTTCCAGAGCAGCCGGGGCGACGCTCTTGCCGCTGCTGGTGATGATGATGTCCTTCTTGCGGCCGGTGATCGTCAGATAGCCGTCGGAGTCCAGCCAGCCGAGGTCCCCGGTGGCCAGCCAGCCGCCCCGCAGCGTGGCCCGCGTCGCGGCCTCGTCGTTGATGTAGCCCTGGAACACCGACGGACCGCGCACCAGGATCTCGCCGTCCTCGGCCAGCATGAGGTCCATGCCCGGCAGCGCCTGCCCGACCGTCCCGGACTTCTCCCGGCCCAGCGGCTGCATGGTGACCCCGCCGCTGGTCTCGGTGAGCCCGTACCCGTCGTGCACGTAGACACCGATGCCCTCGTAGAACAGGGAGAGTTCGCGGTTCAGCGGCGAACCGCCGGACGTCGCCCGCCCCACTCTGCCGCCCAGCGCGGCACGGAGTCTGCGGTACACCGTCCGTTCGTACAGGGCGTGTTGCAGCCGCAGGTCGAGACCGGGGCCCGAGCCGCCGCCGAGCCGCTGGCGTTCCAGCGCCGCGGCGAAGTCCCGCGCGGTGTCGGCGGCCCGCTCGAACAGGACACCGCGGCCCGCCTGTTGGGCCGTGCGCAGGAAGTTCTTGTAGATCTTCTCGAAGACCGACGGTACGGCGTAGAAGTACGTCGGCCGGAACGAGCGCAGCGCCGACACCAGGGCCTCGCCGCCGAGGTCGGGCTCGTGGCCCATGAGCAGGCCGCCGCGGATGCACACGCTCTGGATCATGAGTCCGTACACGTGCGAGAACGGCAGGAAGGCCAGCACGGAGCCCTGCTCGCCGGGCGGCGCCGCCGTGTGGCCCCAGCCGGCCAGCAGCGTGTCGCACGGGCTCGCCAGATTGCGGTGGCTGAGCGCGCAGCCCATGGGGTGCCCGCTGGTGCCGGAGGTGTAGGCGACGACCGCAGTGGAGTCCGGCAGCACGATGCGGCGCAGCGAGTCGACGGTGGCGATCGGGATGAACTCCCCCCGCTGCACCAGGTCGTCCAGCGCCCCCGCGTCCAACTGCCAGACGTGGCGCAGCTGTCGGAGCGACCCGCACACCGAGCCGACCGTCATCACCGCCTGCTCGTCCTCGACGACCACGGCCACACAGCCGGCGTCCCGCAGGATCCACTCCACCTGGTCGCGCGAGGACGTCGGATAGATCGGGACGACCTCGGCACCGACGGCCCACAGCGCGTAGCTGAGCACGGTCCACTCGTACCGGGTGCGCGCCATGATCGCCACACGATGACCGGGCGAGATACCGGACGCGATGAGGCCCTTCGCCAAGTCCACCACCTCGTCCCGCACTTCCACGGCTGTCACCTCCTCCCAGTCGGTCGAGGAGGGGGTGGAGCGACGGGCGAGCAGGGGCAGAGTGGGGTTGTGGACCGCTGCGTCGAAGACGCTGTCGGCGAGCCCGCCGCTGTGCGACGAGACGGGGGAGGGAGCGAGGGCGAAGTCGCGCATTGCGCTGCTCCTGACGTGTACGGGCTGTGACTCCGCCGATGTGAACTGTGTCGGCGGTGCTCGAATCTAGCCCAGGTCGAAGCGATAGGCGCCGGGAACGGCCAAGTAAACGCGTTCGTGATCTCAGCCGACCGGTACCTGCCTCAATGTCCCTGTGTACGGCGCACGCACTCGGCGACCACGTCCCGCAGACTCCCGGTCCGCGCCATGACCTCGCGCTGCACCCGGGCGCCGTTGCCCCGCCCCAGTGACTCCGCGACGCCGGCCCGTGCGCGGTCGACGTCTCCGGTGTCGGAGAGGGCGTCGGAGACATGGTCCAGCAGGGCCTGCACCACGGTCCGCGCGGGCAGCCTGCGCATGGTCTCGGGGTGCAGCAACTCGCCCTCCAGGCCTGCCCGTGCGGCCTGCCAGGCGGCCAGCCGGAGCAGGCTCACACTCTGTACGAGCGGCTCGCCTTCCGCCCGCCACTCACGCGCGGCCGTCTCCACCAGACCGCGGATGAGCGTGGCGATGAGGACGGCCGTGTCGGCGTGCAGGCACACGTCCGAGACTCGGATCTCGACCGTCGGGTAACTCGCGGACAGCCGGGCGTCGAAGTAGATCATCCCTTCGTCCAGGATCACGCCGGTGGAGACCATGTCGGCGACCCGCCGGTGGTAGCGCTCGGCCGAACCGAAGACCTCGGTGGGACCCGCGGACGGCCACCGCTGCCACACCCGGCTGCGATAGCTGCTGTAACTGGTGTCCTTGCCCTGCCAGAACGGGGAGTTGGCGCTCAGCGCCGACAGCACCGACAGCCAGGGCCGGATCCGGTCGAGGACCGCCACGCCCTCCTCGTCGGACTCCACGGACACGTGCACATGGCAGCCGCACACGAGCTGCTCCTGGGTGGCGATGCCGTACTGCTCCGCCATCCACTGGTAGCGGCGGCCGACGCCGACCGAAGGGCTCACGGTCAGCGGCGAGGTGGCCAGCGCGGCGACGGTGCAGCCGATCTCCCCGGCGTGTTGCGCGGCCTCCTTGCGGCAGCGGACGATCTCCGCGCCGAGTTCCTCCATGTGCGCCCGCGGCTGGGTGGCGAACTCGACCATCTGGTCGTGCAGTTCCTCCTCGAACACCTCGCTGTCCAGGTCGGCACGCGCGAGTACCGCGGCCGCCAGGGCCCGCGGTTCACCCGATTCCGGGTCGACCAGGAGGATCTCCTCCTCCACTCCGACAGTCCGCACGTGATGCCGCCCTTCTGTGGTGTACGACCCGACTGCCCCGAAAGGACGTTCGGACACCTGGACGGGAGCTTCACATGGTCAGGGGCGTCAGCCAGACCGTGGCCAGCGGGGGAAGAGTGAGCAGGACGCATCCGTCGTCCGGTTTCACCGGGTCGGGGTTGCCGACGTCGCCGCCGCCGTACCGAGCCAGGTCGGTGTTGAGGATCTCCTGCCAGGCCGGGATGTCGTCGGGCACGGCGAAGCGGTAGTCGTGGCGGACCACGGGGGAGAGGTTGGAGACGGCGAGGAGCGGGGCGCCTTCGGCGTCGTAGCGCAGGAAGGCGAAGACGTTGTCCTCGGCCGCGTCCCCCGCGACCCACCGGAAGCCCTCGGGGTCGGTGTCGCGCTGCCACAGGGCGGACGTGTCGCGATAGCGGGCGTTGAGGTCACGGACCAGATCCCTGACCCCGGCGTGGTCGGCCACCGCTTCGTACGCCGGGTCAAGGAGCCACCAGTCGGGGCCGTGGGCCTCGGACCATTCGGCTCCTTGGGCGAACTCCTGGCCCATGAAGAGGAGTTGTTTGCCTGGGTGGGCCCACATGAAGGCGAGGTAGGCGCGGAGGTTGGCGCGCTGCTGCCACCAGTCGCCGGGCATCTTGGAGACCAACGAGCCCTTGCCGTGCACGACTTCGTCGTGCGATATGGGCAGCACGTAGTTCTCGCTGTAGGCGTACACCATCGAGAAGGTCATCTCGTTGTGGTGGAACTTGCGGTGCACCGGTTCGTGGCTCATGTAGTCCAGCGAGTCGTGCATCCAGCCCATGTTCCACTTCAGCCCGAACCCCAGACCGCCGAAGCCGCCCGGACCGACGTGATGGGTGGCCCGCGTGACGCCGTCCCACGCCGTGGACTCCTCGGCGATGGTCACCACGCCCGGCGCCCGCCGGTACACGGTCGCGTTCATCTCCTGGAGGAAGGCGACGGCATCCAGGTCCTCCCGGCCACCGTGGACGTTGGGTGTCCACTGCCCCGAGTCGCGCGAGTAGTCGAGGTAGAGCATCGAGGCGACCGCGTCGACCCGCAGCCCGTCGATGTGGAACTCCTGGCACCAGTACACGGCGTTCGCCACCAGGAAGTTGCGCACCTCGACGCGCCCCAAGTCGAACTCGTACGTCCCCCAGTCCGGATGTTCCGCCCGCCGCGAGTCGCCCGGCTCGTACAGCGGCTCCCCGTCGAAACGGGCCAACGCCCAGTCGTCCTTGGGGAAATGGGCCGGCACCCAGTCCATGATCACACCGATGCCGGCCCGGTGCAGCGCGTCGATGAGGTGACGGAGGTCGTCGGGCGTGCCAAGACGGGCCGTCGGCGCGTAGAAGCCGGTGACCTGATAGCCCCAGGAGGGTCCGTAGGGGTGCTCGGCGATCGGCATCAGCTCGACGTGCGTGAAAGCGAGGTCCTTGACGTACGCGGGGAGCTCCTCGGCGAGCTGACGATATGTCAGTCCCGGTCGCCAGGACGGCAGATGGACCTCGTAGACCGAGAACGGCGCCTCGTGCACGGGGATGTCGGCCCGGTGCGCCATCCAGTCCGCGTCGCCCCACTCGTAGTGCGTGGCCGTGACCACTGACGCCGTCGCGGGCGGCACCTCCGTCGCGCGTGCCATCGGGTCGGCCTTGAGGAACCGGCCGCCGTGCCGGGAGGTGATCTCGAACTTGTAGCGGGCGCCCTCGCCGATCCCGGGCACGAACAGCTCCCAGACCCCGGACGACCCGAGCGACCGCATCGGCAGCGCCGTCCCGTCCCAGAAGGTGAAGTCCCCCGCGACCCGCACCCCTTGGGCGTTCGGCGCCCACACGGTGAACCGGGTCCCGGTCACCCCGGCATGCGTCATCGGCTCGGCACCGAGCGCCTGCCACAGCTCCTCGTGCCGGCCCTCGGCGATCAGATGTAGGTCCAACTCGCCCAGCGCGGGCAGGAAGCGGTACGGGTCCTCCGTCTCGTGCTCCCCTTCCGCGTACGTCACCAGCAGCGTGTACGCCGGGATCGTGTCGAGCGGCAGTACGCCGGAGAACAGGCCGTCGCCCTCCGAGGCCAGCTTCGTGCGCTCCCCGTCGACGACGACGCTCACGGCACGGGCGTACGGACGCAGCGCCCGGAAGGCCAGCCCACCGGGGACCGGGTGGGCGCCGAGCACGCCGTGCGGGTCGTGATGGGTGCCGGCGAGCAGGCGTTCGCGCTCGCCGGGGGCCGGGGCCGGTGCGGGCACCGGTGTGAGCGGGCCGGACGGCTCGGGGAGTGACGTGTCACGCAGGGCCACGGCTTCAGCCTCCTCTTACGGCGAGACGCTCGATCGCCGCCATGGGTACGGGGAGCCAGTCCGGACGGTGCCGGGCCTCGTACAGGACTTCGTACACCGCCCGGTCGGTCTCGTAGGCCCGCAACAGACCGTGCTTCTTGCGCGGGTCCCAGCCGGCCCGGGCCGCATAGCCCGCGCAGAAGGCCTCCCGGCAGCGGCGTGCCCACTCCGGGCGCCAGGGGCGGCGCTGGCGGGCGGCGTAGTCGAAGGAGCGCAGCATGCCGGCGACGTCCCGCACGGGGGAGTGTGCACTGCGCCGTTCGGCGAGCGGACGGGACGGCTCGCCCTCGAAGTCGATGACGAACCAGTCGCGGCCGGCCCGCAGCACCTGGCCCAGGTGCAGGTCGCCGTGGACGCGTTGGGGTGGCGGCCCCGGATCGCAGGTGACCAGCGCGCCGAAGGCGGTCCGCAGACCGGACACATAGGGACGCAGCGCGGGCACGCTGTGCGCGGCCGAGTCCAGGCGCTCGGTCATCGCGTCCGCCGTCCGTTCGCCCTCCCCGTGCTCGCCGGCCGGGAACGCGGAGGCGAGCGCGAGGTGGACGTCCGCCGTGGCCTGCCCCAACTCGTGTGCCTGGGCGGTGAAGTCGTCGCCGGAGGCGAGGGCCTGGAGAGCGAGCGTCCAGCCGTCGGACGCGTCGCGCAGGAACGGCTGGAGCACTCCGAGCGTCGCCTCGCGCGGATGCGTCGTCCGGATCCACGCCACGGGTGCCGGTACCCGCCCGCAGCCCTGCGCGGCCAGCGCGCCCGGCACCTCCAGGTCGGGATTGACACCCGGCTGGATCCGCCGGAACACCTTCAGGATGAACGCGTCGCCGTAGACCAGCGAGGAGTTGGACTGCTCGGCCTCCAGCACACGCGGTACGAGTCCGGCGGGCACCCGCACCGACGGGTCGGCCTCGAACCGCAGCGGGCCCGCCGTGCCGGGGTGCCGCAGCCGCTCCAGGAGCAGCTGCGCCGAGCGCGGGTCCTGCAGGGCGTCGTACACCGTCAGACCCGCCAGCGGCCCCACCTCGGCGCGGCCGATCAGGGCGCGGCCGAGGCGGGGCGAGAGGTGTTCCCTTACGCCGAGCAGGAGTTGGTAGCAGTCACCGCCCGCCGCGCCACCGGCGGGCGCGGGCACGCCCGAGTGGCCGGCGTGGATCAGCAGATGCAGACACCCCGGGAACAGCTCGGTCATGGACAGCAGGGCGAGGTCCGTGACGGGCCTGTCCTTGCCCGCGAACCAGCGCTGCCTGGGCAGCCATTCCCGCAGCAGCCCGGCGAGCGAGGCCATGGTCCCGGTGACGACGGTGCGTCTCGGGCGGGGAGTTGCGGTCTTCTGCATGGTGACGCGTCCTTTCCTCGGCACACGGGCGCACGCTCAGAGGCGCCGGCCGACGCGGGATGCCGCTCGGGAGAGCCGGAACCAGTAGAAGCCGTGCCCGCCGAGCGTCAGCAGATACGGCAGTTCACCGATGGCCGGGAACCGCACCCCGCCGATCAGTTCGACGGGGTGGAGTCCGTCGTAGACGCGCAGGTCGAGTTCGGTGGGCTGGGCGAACCGGGAGAAGTTGTTCACGCACAGCACCAGGTCGTCCTGGTACTCGCGCAGGAAGGCCAGGACGGCGGGATTGGAGGACTGGAGCTCGGTGAACGTCCCCAGGCCGAAGGCGGGGTTCTGCTTGCGGATCTCGATCATGCGGCGGGTCCAGTGCAGCAGCGAGGAGGGCGACGACATCGACGCCTCGACGTTGGTGACCTGATAGCCGTAGACGGGATCCATGATGGTCGGCAACGACAGTCGGCCCGGGTCGCAGGACGAGAAGCCCGCGTTGCGGTCGGGTGTCCACTGCATGGGGGTGCGGACGGCGTCGCGGTCGCCGAGCCAGATGTTGTCGCCCATGCCGATCTCGTCGCCGTAGTAGAGGATCGGCGAGCCGGGCAGGGACAGCAGGAGAGCGGTGAACAGCTCGATCTGGTTGCGGTCGTTGTCCAGGAGCGGGGCGAGGCGCCTGCGGATGCCGATGTTGGCGCGCATGCGGGGGTCCTTCGCGTACTCGGCCCACATGTAGTCGCGTTCTTCGTCGGTGACCATTTCGAGGGTGAGCTCGTCGTGGTTGCGCAGGAAGATGCCCCACTGGCAATTGGACGGAATGGCCGGGGTCTTGGCGAGGATCTCGGAGACCGGGTAGCGGGATTCCCTGCGGACGGCCATGAAGATGCGGGGCATGACGGGGAAGTGGAAGGCCATGTGGCATTCGTCGCCGCCGTCGGCGTAGTCGCCGAAGTAGTCGACGACGTCCTCGGGCCATTGATTCGCCTCGGCCAGCAGCACGGTGTCCGGATACATCAGGTCGATCTCGCGGCGGACGCGCTTGAGGAACTCGTGCGAGGCGGGCAGGTTCTCGCAGTTGGTGCCCTCCGCCGCGTAGAGGTAGGGGACGGCGTCGAGACGGAAGCCGTCGATACCGAGGTCGAGCCAGAAGCGGAGGGCGGCCAGGATCTCTTCCTGCACGGCCGGGTTCTCGTAGTTGAGGTCCGGCTGGTGGGAGAAGAAGCGGTGGAAGAAGTACTGCTTGCGGACCGGGTCGAAGGTCCAGTTGGAGGCCTCGGTGTCGACGAAGATGATGCGTGCTTCGGGGTACTGCTTGTCGTCGTCGGCCCACATGTAGTAGTCGCCGTAAGGCCCGTCAGGATCCTTGCGGGACTCCTGGAACCACGGGTGCTGGTCGCTGGTGTGGTTCATGACGAAGTCGATGATGACGCGCATCCCGCGCTGGTGGGAGGCGTCCACGAACTCGACGAAGTCGGCGAGGTCACCGAACTCCGGCAGGACGGCGGTGTAGTCCGAGACGTCGTAACCGCCGTCCCGCAGCGGGGACTTGAAGAAGGGGGGCAGCCAGATGCAGTCGATGCCCAGCCACTGGAGGTAGTCCAGTTTGGCGGTGAGTCCCTTGAGGTCGCCGACTCCGTCGCCGTTGCTGTCCTGGAAGGACCGGACGAGGACCTCGTAGAACACTGCGCGCTTGAACCAATCCGGGTCCCGGTCCTTGGCGGGCGTGTCCTCAAAGGTGTCCGGAACAGGCTGGTTGACGGTCATGACGCTCTGACCCTCCGATCGGTGGCTCATGTGGACGACGTCTGGACGTGGAGGACGTGCGCCGGGGCCCTTCCGGGTTCGAGGCGCACATAGTTTGTCCTGCCCCAGTGATAGGTCTGACCCGTCAGTTCGTCGTGCACGGACATGAATGCGTTCCAGTCCAGGCCGAGTTGTGGCATGTCCAACGAGACCGTGGCCTCCTGGGTGTGGTGAGGGTCGAGGTTGACGACCACCAGGACCGTGTCCTCGTCCGTGGTCTTGCTGTACGCGATGATCGCGCTGTTGCTCGTGGGATGGAAGTGAAGGTTCCGCAGCCGTCGCAGCGCCGGATGACCCCGCCGGATCGTGTTGAGTCGGGTGATCAGAGGGGCGAGGGTACGTCCCTCGCGTGCCGCGGCTTTCCAGTCGCGGGGCTTGAGCTGGTACTTCTCCGA
>NZ_JARXVH010000020.1 GCF_029892565.1 Streptomyces pseudovenezuelae
TTGTTGGATCATCAGCATCTTGGGCTGAGTGAGATCCAGCGGTTGGTGGGGCCCGGGGCGGGCTTTGACACTCTGCTGGCGTTCGAGAATTTCCCGGGTGATCCGGATGTGGGGTCGTCGCTGGACTCGGTGGTGGTCACGGGTGCGGGGATGCGGGAGTCGACCAACTTCGTGCTGGCGCTCGGGGTGGATCCGGCAGGACTGAAACTGCGGCTGGACTACCGGCCTGATCTGTTCGACAAGCGGCAGGCCGAGCAGGTCGTGCGACGACTGGTGCGCGTGCTGGAACAGATCGCAGCCGACCCGCAGATGCGGCTCAGTCAGATCGACGTACTCGACGCCGACGAGCGGACGCGGGTGATCGAGGAGTGGAACGGTCCTGCCCGGCCAATGTCAGTGGCTTCGTGGCTGGAACTGTTCGACGACTGGGCTGGTTCGACGCCGAGTGCCGTAGCGCTGCGGTGCGGTTCCGAGACGGTGTCGTACACGGCGTTGCGTGAGCGGTCGAATCAACTGGCGCGGTATTTGCGTCGCGCGGGTGTGGGTGTGGAGTCGCGGGTTGGACTGAGGTTGCCCCGCGGCGTCGACACGGTCGTGGCGATGCTGGGTGTGTGGCGGGCCGGGGCGGCGTATGTGCCGCTGGATCCGGAGTATCCGGCGGATCGGCTGGCGTTCATGACCGCCGACAGTGGTGCGGAGTTGGTGATCGACGAGGCTTGGTTGTCCGATGCCCGCGAGGGCATCGCTGCCGAGTCGGCGGAGTCGTTGGGTGTGGTGTTGGATCCGGATCGTCTGGCGTATGTGATTTATACGTCGGGGTCGACGGGTCGGCCGAAGGGCGTGGCGGTCGCGCATCGCGGTCTGGCGAACCTGGTGGCTGCGATGGGTCCGATCCTTGGCGCCGGGCCGGGCGAAACGACCCTGCAGTTCGCGTCGTTCAGCTTCGACGCATCCGTGCTTGACGTGACCGCCACGTTGGCCAACGGCGGCACGCTGGCGATCGCGACCAGCGCGGAGCGTACGGACCCGCTGGCGCTCGCGGAGATGATCCGCAGCACTGGGGTGAGTGTGGCGAGTGTGGTGCCGTCGCTGTTGGGTGTGTTGGATCCGGAGTCGGTGCCTGGTGTGCGGAATTGGGTGCTGGGCGCGGAACGCCTCAGCGCCGACCTGGCGGCCCGCTGGCGGGCTCGGGCGGGGGTGTGGAACACCTACGGTCCGACCGAGGCGACGGTGATGACCACAGCGGTCGAGATCGCGCCGGGCATCACACCGGAGGACGCACCCCCGGCGATCGGCCGGCCGCTGCCCAACAGCCGGGTGTTCGTGCTGGATGAGTTCCTACGTCCGGCGCCGGTCGGCGCGGTAGGAGAGGTCTACCTAGCGGGTCCCGGTCTGGCCCGCGGCTACCTCGGTCGCGCGGACCTGACCGCGGAGCGGTTCGTGGCCTGCCCCTTCGACGCGGGCACCCGCATGTACCGGACCGGTGACCTGGCCCGGTGGACGGACGGCGGATTGTTGCACTTCGCGGGCCGTGCCGACGAACAGGTGAAGGTACGCGGTTTCCGGATCGAGCTCGGTGAGGTCGAATCCGTCCTCGCCGCCCACCCGGACGTGGCCCAGGCCACCGTCCTGGTCCGTGAGGACCGGCTCATCGCATACGTGGTGTCTCGCAGTGAACCGTCGGTGATCCGGGAGTTCGCCGCCCAGCGGCTGCCCGAGTACATGGTCCCCTCCACGGTCGTGCTTCTCGACGAGCTGCCCCTCACCCCCAACGGCAAGGTCGACCAGTCTGCCCTGCCCGCTCCCGACACGGAACGAGGTGCGGGCCGGGCACCGTCGACCCCGGTCGAGGAAGTCCTGTGCGGCCTCTTCGCCGACGTACTGAGCGCTGAGGAAGTCGGTGTCGACGACGACTTCTTCACCTCGGGTGGCGACTCGATCATGTCGATGCAGCTGGCGTCGAGGGCGCGGCGTGCGGGGTGGGTGCTCTCTCCTCGGCAGGTGTTCGAGGAGCGGACCCCGGCGCGGTTGGCGCATGTGGTCGAGCCGGTCGGCGTCGGCGCCGGCGTGCAGGATGTGGGGACCGGCGAGGTCGGGTTCACGCCGGTGATGAAGTCGGTGGGTGACACGGCGGCGAGCCCGGAATTCGCCCAGTGGATGGCCGTAGTAGCCCCACCGCAGCTCAGTTCGGAGGTGCTGTCGGCCGGGCTGTCCGCGGTGCTGGACGCACATGACATGTTGCGGGCCCGGCTGGTGCCCGATCGTGAGCGGCTGATCGTGGCCGAGCCCGGGTCGGTCGATGTGACGGCGTTGGTGTCGCACGTGGACGCGGCCGGACAAGACAGCGCTGAGCTGGATCACACCGTCATCGTGGCGGCACAGGCAGCGGTTGGCCGGCTGGATCCGGCGGCCGGTGTGATGCTGCAGGCGGTCTGGGTCGACGCGGGACCTGATGCACCGGGCCGGTTGTTGTTGGTGGTGCATCACTTGGTCGTGGACGGTGTGTCCTGGCGGATCCTTGTCCCGGACCTGGGCGCGGCCTGCGAAGCGGTGATCGCCGGACGGACCCCCGTGCTGGACGCGACGGGTACGTCCTTCCGGCGATGGTCCGGCCTCCTCGCCGAGGAAGCCGTAAGTGAACGGCGTACGGCGGAGCTGGGGGAGTGGAAGCGTCTCGTGACCGGCCGCGAGCCGTTGCTGGGCCGGCGGCAGCTGGACCCGGCCCGGGACACGGTGGCGGTGTTGCGGCGGCGTGAGTGGCGGTTGCCCGCGGAGGTGGCCGAGACGCTCGTGGGGCCTACCGCGGCGGCGTTCCACTGTGGCGTGCACGAAGTACTGCTCGCGACGCTGGCGGGAGCGGTGGCCGCCTGCCGTCCGGAGTACGCCACCGGAATCCTCGTGGACGTGGAGGGCCACGGACGCGAGGCGGTGGCCGAGGGAGTGGATCTGTCGCGGACGGTGGGCTGGTTCACCAGCGTGCACCCGGTGCGGCTGGCCGCGGGCGGGACGCACCTGGACCTGAACCTGGACCAGGCGAGGGCCGGGGGCCCTGCGGCCGGTGCGCTGCTCAAGGCCGTGAAGGAGCAGTTGCAGAACGTGCCTGCGGATGGCCTGGGCTACGGACTGCTGCGTCACCTCAACGCCGAGACCGGCCCCGTGCTGGCGGCGTTGCCCGCCCCACAGATCGGCTTCAACTACCTGGGCCGGTTCTCCGCCGACCCCGCTGGCGACTCCAGCGGCGCCTGGGAGCCGGCAACCGAGTCGGGGCCAGTAGGCGCGGCCGCCCCGCACGCACCCGCCGCACATGTCCTGGATGCCGGAGCGGTGGTACAAGACACCCAGGCCGGGCCCGAGTTGACGCTCTCGTTGGCCTGGCCCAGCACCCTCATTGAGGACGCCGATGCGGAGCAACTCGGGCTGATCTGGCTCGAGATGCTGGCCGGGCTCGCCACCCACACCGCCGCCGACCCCGGTGCCGGTGGCCACACCCCCTCCGACTTCCCCCTCCTCGCGCTCACCCAGGACATCGTCCAGGAACTCGAGGCGGCGGTCCCGGACCTGGTTGACGTATGGCCGCTGTCGCCGCTCCAGCAGGGGCTGCTCTTCCACACCACCCTCGCCGAGCAGGGACCCGACGTGTACGAGGGCCAGCGGGCGCTGCTGCTGACCGGGCCCCTGGACGCGGCGCGGTTGCGCGGAGCGTGGCAGGCCGTCGTGGCTCGACACCCCGTTCTGCGGGCGGGATTCCACCAGGGCGTCGCGGACGAGGCCGTGCAGGTGATCGCCGGGCACGTCACGGTGCCGTGGCGGGAGGCCGACGTGAGCGGGCTGCCGGTGGCGCGGGCGGACGCCGAGGTGGAGCGGCTGTGCGCGGCGGAGATGGCGGAGCGGTTCGACCTGACCGAGCCGCCGCTGCTGCGCGTCCTGCTGATCCGACTCGGCGCGGACCGGTACCGCATGGTGGTGACGACCCACCACGTTGTCGTGGACGGCTGGTCGCTGCCGGTCCTGTTCGACGAGTTGTCGGCCGCCTACGCGGCGGACAGCGATGCGCGTGCCCTGCCGCCCGCGACGTCCTACAGGGAGTATCTGTCCTGGCTGGGCCGTCAGGACAAGGAAGCGGCGCGCGCCATGTGGCGAGCCGAACTGGCCGATGCCGAGGGGCCCTCGCGGGTGGCGGCGGAGTCCACACAGGCACCGGCGCGGCCGGTGCCGCTGGAGTTCGAGTGCTCCGGCGAGCTGACGAACGGACTCGCCGACCTGGCGCGTACCCATGGCCTGACCATGAACACGGTGGTCCAGGGGGCGTGGGCACTGTTGCTCGCGCGGATGAGCGGGCGTACCGACGTGGTGTTCGGCAGTACGGTGGCCGGGCGGCCCGCGGACGTGCCGGGCCTCGACACCGCGGTTGGTCTGTTCATCAACACCCTCCCGGTGCGGGTCCGTCTGGACCCGGCGCAGTCGGCCGTGGACATGCTCACCGACCTGCAACGGCGTCAGGTCGCGACGATGGGCCATCAGCATCTGGGCCTGGCGGAGATCCAGCGGACGGTCGGTTCCGGCGCGGAGTTCGACACGCTGGTGGTCTACGAGAACTACCCCCGTACTACCGAGGACTCCGTCGGGGACCCCGCCGGCGCCCTGTCCATCCGGCCGGACGGCAAGTCACAGGACGCGAGTCACTATGCGCTCGCCCTCATCATGGCTCCGGGAGACCGGCTGGCCGGCGAGATCGTCTATCGCCCCGACCTGTTCACCCATGACTGGGCGGCGCGGCAGCAGGCGCGACTGCTGTGCGTCCTGGAGCAACTGGCGGCGGACGCCTCGGTCCCGGTGGGCCGGGTCAGTCTCCTGTCCGCGGACGAACGCGCACGACTGGAGGAGTGGAATGACACCGCTTGGCCGGTGGTCGCCGCCCCCCTCCCGGAACTGCTGCGACAGCAGGTGCGCCGGACCCCCGACGCTCCGGCGCTGACGTCCGCCCCGGACGGACGGACGCTGTCGTACACCGAGGTGGAAGCCGAGGCGGGCCGGCTGGCACGGCACCTGATCGCCACGGGCGGTGTGGGACCCGAGTGCCGGGTCGCGGTGGTCGCGGAGCGCTCGCTGACGACGGTGATGACGCTGCTCGCGGTGTCCATGGCCGGCGGTGCCTTCGTCCCCGTGGACCCGGGCTACCCGCCGGAACGGGTGGAGTACATGCTGCGGGATTCCGACCCCGCCCTGGTGGTGTGCTCCGCGCGGTCACGTCACGTCGTGCCGGAGGAGTTCGCGGACCGCACGCTCGTCGTGGACGACCAAGCCGTCGTCGACGCCGTCGCAGGACGCCGGGCCGGTGCGATCGAGGACGCGGAACGCCTCGGGGCACTGGAGCCGGACCACGCGGCGTACGTCATCTACACCTCGGGCTCGACGGGCCGCCCCAAGGGCGTGGAGGTCCTGCACGCGGGACTCGCGAACCTCGCGCAGGCGCAGATCGAACGGTTCGCCGTCCACCCCGGCGCCCGGGTCCTGCAGTTCGCCTCGCTGAGCTTCGACGCGGCCGTGTCCGAGCTGTGCATGGCCCTGCTGTCCGGCGGCACCCTGGTCGTGGCCGGCGCGGAACAGTTGCCGCCGAACGTGACTCTGACCGAGGCCCTGAGCAGGACGCGGGCCACCCACGTCACCGTGCCGCCCAGCCTGCTGGCCGTCGCGGACACGCTGCCGGACACGCTGGAGACGGTCGCGGTGGCCGGCGAGGTGTGCCCGCCCGGAGTGGCGGAACGGTGGTCGTCGGGGCGGAGGCTCGTGAACGCCTACGGGCCGACGGAGGCGACCGTGTGCGCCGCGATGAGCCCACCGCTGTCCGTGGGTGGCGAGGACACGGTGCCCATCGGGCGGCCGATGACGAACGTGCGGGTCTTCGTCCTCGACGCCTTCCTGCAACCCGTGCCCGCCGGGGCCAGCGGCGAGCTGTACATCGCCGGCCCGGGCCTGGCCCGCGGCTACGCCGGACGACCGGGCCTGTCGGCGGAACGGTTCGTGGCCTGCCCCTACGTCGAGGGCGCCCGCATGTACCGCTCGGGCGACCGCGCCCAGTGGACCCCGGAGGGACAACTCCTCTTCCAGGGCCGGGTGGACGAACAGGTGAAGATCCGCGGCTTCCGTATCGAGCCGGGGGAAGTGGAGTCGGTGATCGGCGCGCACTCCGGGGTCGCCCACGTCACCGTCGTCGTGCGCGAGGAACAGCCGGGCGAGAAACGGCTCGTCGGCTACCTGGTCCCGGCGTCCGGCGAGACGCTCGACAGCGACGCGGTACGGGAGTTCGCCGCCGCCCGGCTTCCGGAGTACATGGTCCCGTCCGCGCTCGTCGTGCTGGACACACTGCCCCTGACGGTGAACGGCAAGGTCGACCGCGCCGCCCTGCCGGCGCCGGAGCGCGCCCCGGCGGGCGCGGGCCGTGCCCCGGTGAGCCCGGCGGAGGAGGCGTTGTGCGGCCTCTTCGCCGAGGTGCTCGGGGTGGACGAGGTGGGCGTCGACGACGACTTCTTCGTTCTGGGCGGCGACTCGATCATGTCCATGCAACTGGCCTCCCGGGCGCGGCGCGAGGGATGGGTGATCACACCGCGCCAGGTGTTCGAGGAGCGGACCCCGCAGAGGCTGACGCTGGTCGTTCAGAAACGGGCCGAACGGGCGCCAGCCGGGGGAGTGTCCGGCGTGGGCGAGGTGGCGTTCACGCCGGTGATGAAGTCGGTGGGTGACGCGGCGGCGCGTTCGGGTTTCGCGCAGTGGATGGTGGTCGGTGCTCCGGCGCGGTTCGGGCTGGATGTGCTGTCGGCCGGGGTGCGGGTGCTGCTGGACACGCACGACATGCTGCGGGCCCGGTTGGTGCCCGATCGTGAGCGGCTGATCGTGGCCGAGCCCGGGTCGGTCGATGTGACGGCGTTGGTGTCGCGCGTGGACGCGGCCGGATATGACAGCGCTGAGCTGGATCACGCCGTAGCTGTGGCTGCACAGGCGGCGGTTGGCCGGCTGGATCCGGCGGCCGGTGTGATGCTGCAGGCGGTCTGGGTCGATGCGGGAGCCGATGTACCGGGCCGGCTGTTGCTCGTGGCGCATCACTTGATCGTGGACGGTGTGTCCTGGCGGATCCTGCTTCCCGATCTGCGTGCGGCCTGCGAGGCGGTGGCAGCGGGGCGTCGGCCTGCGCTGGACGCGGCGGGTACGTCCTTCCGGCGGTGGTCGCAGATGCTGGCCGAGGAAGCCGTCAGTGAACGGCGCACGGGGGAGCTGGGGGAGTGGAAGCGTCTCTTGGCCGGGCGTGAGCCGTTGCTGGGTCGGCGGCAGCTGGACCCGGCCCGGGACACGGTGGCGGTGTTGCGGCGGCATGAGTGGCGGCTGCCCACGGAGGTGGCCGAGACGCTCGTAGGACGAACTGCGGCGCTGTTCCACTGCGGTGTGCACGAAGTGCTGCTCGCGACGCTGGCGGGAGCGGTGGCCGCCTGGCGGCCCGGCCCCGGCGACGACGTGCTCGTGGAACTGGAGGGCCACGGGCGGGAATCGGTGGCCGACGGGGTTGATCTGTCGCGGACGGTGGGCTGGTTCACCAGCGTGCACCCGGTGCGGCTGGCCGCGGGTGGGACGGACCTGGATCAGGCGGGGGCCGGGGGTCCCGCGGCAGGTGCGCTGCTCAAGGCCGTGAAGGAGCAGTTGCAGATGGTGCCTGCGGATGGCTTGGGCTACGGACTGCTGCGTCACCTCAACGCCGAGACCGGCCCCGTACTGGCGGCGTTGCCCGTCCCGCAGATCGGCTTCAACTACCTGGGCCGGTTCACCGCAGGCTCCGCCGATGACGCCAGCGGAGCCTGGGAGCCGGCATCCGAGGCGGGGCCGGGCGGTGCCGCAGATCCGGAGGCTCCCGTCCTGCACCTGCTGGACGCCGGAGCGGTGGTGCAGGACACCCCGACGGGGCCGGAGCTGACGGTCTCGCTGGCGTGGCCCGGCACCCTCGTCGAGGACGCCGACGGGGAGCAACTCGGCCTGATCTGGCTGGAGATGTTGGCCGGGCTCGCCGCCCACACCGCCGCCGATCCCGGCGCCGGTGGCCACACCCCCTCCGACTTCCCCCTCCTCGCACTGACCCAGGACGAAGTCGAAGAGTTCGAAGCGATAGCTGCGGAACGAAAAGGTGGGCAGTCCCAGTGAAGAAGCCGAGTCCGGTCAAAGCGGCACCTCTCGCGGAGGTCTGGCCGCTGTCGCCGCTTCAGGAGGGGCTGCTCTTCCACACCTCCTTCGACGCCGGGGGCCCCGACGTCTACGCCCTGCAGACCGTCATCTCCGTCGACGGACCGCTGGACCCCGAGCGCTTCCGGGCCTCCTGGCAGGCACTGCTGAACCGGCACGCGGCCCTGCGCGCCAGCTTCCACCAGCGGAAGTCCGGTGCGCCGGTCCAGCTCATCGCCCACGAGGTGGAACTGCCCTGGCAGGAGACCGACCTGTCGGGCCTGGCAGACGCCGAGAGGATGGCCGAAGCGGCGGAGCTGGCCGCACGCGAGCGGACCCACCGGCTGGACTTGTCCGTCGCCCCCATGCTCCGGCTACTGCTGATCCGGCTCACCGAGGAACGCCACCAGCTCGTCATGACGACACATCACATTCTCCTGGACGGCTGGTCGATGCCCGTGCTGCTCGATGAGCTGGCCGAGATCTACGCGGCCGGCGGCGACGCCCGCACGCTCCCGCCCGCCGCCGCGTACCGCGACTACCTGGCCTGGCTGAGCCGCCAGGACAAGGACGCGGCACGCGCCGCCTGGCAACGCGAAATGGCTGGTACGGACGAGCCGACACTGGTGGCCGCCGAGGCCCGAGGGCGCGCCGCAGTGCTGCCGCGGGAGTACACGCTGGAGCTGTCAGAGGCGGCCACCGGCACCCTCACCGACCTGGCCCGGGAACACGGCCTGACCGTCAACACGGTGGTGCAGGGCGCCTGGGCGCTGGTCCTCGCTCGCCTCACCCGGCGCGACGACGTGGTGTTCGGAGCGACGGTGGCAGGCCGTCCACCGGAACTGCCGGGTGTGGAGACCATGGTCGGCCTCCTGATCAACACGCTCCCGGTACGGGTCCGCCTCCAGCCCGAGCAGCCGGTGCTGGACATGCTCCGCGCACTCCAGGAACGCCAGACCGCGCTGCTGGCCCACCAACACCTCGGGCTGGCGGAGGTGCAGCGGGTGGCCGGGCCTGGCGCGGGCTTCGACACACTGATGGTGTACGAAAGCTTTCCCCGGGCTCCCGAGAAGCCGGAACGCCCCGAGACGTACTCCATATCCGGCGGCGCGACCCAGCAGGCGACCAACTACCCGCTGACCGTGGGCGTCACCCCGCACGACCGCCTGCGCATCGAGGTGGCCTACCGGCCCGACCTCTTCGACGAGCGGCAAGCCGCCGGCATCGGCCGTCGGCTGGTGCGGGTGCTGGAGCAGATCGCGGCCGACCCACAGGTACGGCTCAGCGGGATCGACGTACTGGACGCCGATGAGCGGGCGTTGGTGGTCGAGGGGTGGAATGACACGGGACGTCCGGTCGGCTCGGCGACGGTGCCGGAGCTGTTCGCGGCATGCGCGGAGCGGACACCGGGGGCACCGGCGGTGCGGTGCGGTGCTGTGGAGTTGTCGTACGCGGAACTGGACGAGCGGTCGAATCGGCTCGCGCGGTTCTTGCGGAAGCACGGTGTGGTTGCCGAGACCCGGGTTGGACTGAGGCTGCCCCGCGGCGTCGACATGGTCGTGGCGATGCTGGGGGTGTGGCGGGCCGGGGCGGCGTATGTGCCGCTGGATCCGGAGTACCCGGCTGACCGGCTGGCGTTCATGACCGCCGACAGTGGTGCGGTGTTGGTGATCGACGAGATCTGGTTGTCCGACGCGGATGAGTTGATCGCCGCGGAGCCGGTGGAGCCACTGGGTGTGGTGTCGGACGCTGATCGTCTTGCGTATGTGATTTATACGTCGGGGTCGACGGGTCGGCCGAAGGGTGTGACGGTTGCGCATCGCGGTCTGGCGAACCTGGTGGCGGCGATGGGTCCGGTGCTGGGTGCGGGTCCGGGTGAAGTGACGTTGCAGTTCGCGTCGTTCAGCTTCGACGCGTCGGTGCTGGATGTGGCGGTGACGCTGTCTACCGGCGGGACGCTGGCGATCGCGACGAGTGAGGAGCGTACGGATCCGCTGGCGTTGGCGGAGATGATCCGCAGTTCCGGGGTGAGTGTGGCGAGTGTGGTGCCGTCGCTGTTGGGTGTGTTGGATCCGGAGTCGGTGCCTGGTGTGCGGAATTGGGTGCTGGGTGCGGAGCGGCTCAGCGCAGATCTTGCGGCGCGGTGGCGGGCTCGGGCGGGGGTGTGGAACACCTACGGTCCGACCGAGGCGACGGTGATGGCCACGGCGGTGGAGATCGCGCAGGGCATCACACCGGAGAGTGCACCGCCGGCGATCGGCCGGCCCTTGACGAACACACGAGTCTTCGTGCTGGACAGCTTCCTGCGCCCGGTGGCCCCGGACATGGTGGGTGAGGTGTATCTGGCCGGTCCCGGTCTGGCCCGGGGCTACCTGGGTCGTGCGGATCTGACGGCGGAGCGGTTCGTGGCCTGCCCCTTCGACGCGGGCACCCGCATGTACCGGACCGGTGACCTGGCCCGGTGGACGGACGACGGGCTGCTGCACTTCGTCGGCCGTGCCGACGAGCAGGTGAAGGTCCGCGGGTTCCGGATCGAGCTCGGTGAGGTGGAGTCCGTCCTCGCCGCCCACCCCGATATCACTCAAGCCACCGTCGTGGTCCGTGAGGACCGGCTCATCGCCTATGTGATGTCTCGCAGTGAACCGTCGGTGATCCGGGAGTTCGCCGCCGAGCGGCTGCCCGAGTACATGGTCCCGGCCACCGTCGTGCTTCTCGACGAGCTGCCCCTCACCCCCAACGGCAAGGTCGACCAGTCTGCCCTGCCCGCCCCCGACACGGAACGGGGTGCGGGCCGGGCCCCGGCGACCCCGGTGGAGGAGGCGTTGTGCGGCCTCTTCGCCGAGGTGCTCGCGGTGGACGAAGTGGGCGTCGACGACGACTTCTTCGTCATGGGCGGGGATTCGATCATGTCGATGCAGTTGGCGTCGAGGGCGCGGCGCGCTGGGTGGGTGCTCTCTCCCCGGCAGGTGTTCGAGGAGCGGACTCCGGCGCGGTTGGCGCATGTGGTCGAGCCGGTCGAGGCGGTCGGCGTCGGCGTCGGCGTGCAGGATGTGGGAACTGGCGAGGTCGGGTTCACGCCGGTGATGAGGTCGGTGGGTGACGCGGCGGTGAGCCCGGAATTCGCCCAATGGATGGTGGTCGGTGCTCCGGCGCGGTTCGGACTGGATGTGTTGTCGGCCGGAGTACGGGCGCTGCTGGACACGCACGACATGCTGCGGGCCCGTCTGGTGGTCGGCGAAGACCGGTTTGATGTGGGGTTGCCCGAGTCGGTCGATGTGACGGCGTTGGTGTCGCACGTGGACGCGGCCGGACAAGACAGCGCTGAGCTGGATCACACCGTCATCGTGGCGGCACAGGCAGCGGTTGGCCGGCTGGATCCGGCGGCCGGTGTGATGCTGCAGGCGGTCTGGGTCGACGCGGGACCTGATGCACCGGGCCGGTTGTTGTTGGTGGTGCATCACCTGGTCGTGGACGGTGTGTCCTGGCGGATCCTTGTCCCGGACCTGCGTGCGGCCTGCGAAGCGGTGATCGCCGGACGGACCCCCGTGCTGGACGCGACGGGTACGTCCTTCCGGCGGTGGTCCGGCCTCCTCATCGAGGAAGCCGTAAGTGAACGGCGTACGGCGGAGTTTGAGGAGTGGACGCGTCTCCTGACCGGCCGCGAGCCGTTGCTGGGCCAGCGGCCCCTCGACCCCGCCCGGGACACCGAGGCGTCCACCGTGCGCCGGAACTGGCGGGTTCCGACATCCCAGGCCGAGACACTGGTGACACGTACCCCCGCGGCCTTTCACTGCGGTGTGCACGAGGTGCTCCTTGCGGCGCTGGCCGGGGCGATCGGCGTCTGGCGGCCGGAGTGCGCCACCGGGCTGCTCGTGGACGTGGAGGGCCACGGGCGTGAGGCGGCGGTGGCCGAGGGAGTGGACCTGTCGCGGACAGTGGGCTGGTTCGCCAGCACGCATCCGCTGCGGCTGCGGCTCGGAGCCGTGGGACTGGGACGGGTACGCACCGGCGGCCCGGCGGCTGGTGCGCTGCTCAAGGCCGTGAAGGAGCAGGCGCAGGCCATTCCGGGCGAGGGCCTCGGGTACGAGCTGCTGCGTCACCTCAATGCCGAGACCGGCCCTGTGTTGGCGGCATTGCCCGCCCCGCAGATCGGCTTCAACTACCTGGGCCGGTTCCCCGCAGGTCGGGCGGACGGCTCGTCCGGCGCCTGGGAGCCCGTCGGCGGGTCGGGACTGGGCGGCGCGGCCGACCCGGACACGCCGGCACGACACGGGCTGGAGGCCGTGGCCTTGGTCGAGGACACCGCGGCCGGGCCGGAGCTGACGGTCTCGCTGGCCTGGCCCGGCACCCTCGTCGAGGACACCGATGCGGAGCAACTCGGGCTGATCTGGCTGGAGATGCTGGCCGGGCTCGCCACTCATACCGCCGCCGACCCCGGTGCCGGCGGCCACACCCCCTCCGATTTCCCCCTCTTCGCACTGGCCCAGGACGAAGTCGACGACCTCGAATCCGAGTTCGCCGACGACCACGCCTGACCGGACGGCACACGCACGACGAACGCAGAACGACGAACGCGGAACGACGATCACGTGTTGGCGGCACCACCCAGGTAACGGTGAGGAGACACTCCGATGGTCCGAGCTCGTGTCGAGGACGTATGGCCTTTGTCGCCCCTTCAGGAGGGACTGCTCTTTCACGCGTCCTTCGACGGCCGCGGCCCCGACGTGTACCAGGGCCAGCGCTGCCTGGATGTGCTCGGCCCTCTCGACGCGGATGTGCTGCGCGCGTCGTGGGAGGCGCTGCTGGCCCGTCATGCCGCGCTGCGCGCCAGTTTCCGCAGGCGCAGTTCCGGTGAGTCGGTGCAGGTCATTGCCCGCGAGGTGGACCTGCCCTGGCAGGAGGCCGATGTCAGTGGACTGCCGGAGGCCGATGCGGACGCCGAAATCGACCGGCTGTGCGCGGCGGAGATGGGCCGACGTTTCGACCCGGCCGTACCACCGCTGCTGCGGTTGCTGCTCATCCGTGTCACGCCGGACCGTCACCGGCTCGTGCTCACCAGCCACCACCTGCTCATGGACGGCTGGTCCCTGCCCGTCCTGTTCGGCGAACTCACCGTTGTCTACGCGGCAGGCGGTGACGCACGCGTCCTGCCCCGCACCACCTCCTACCGGGAGTACCTGGCCTGGCTGACGCGCCAGGACAAGCCGGCCGCGCGGGCCGCATGGCAGGCCGAGCTGGCCGGGGCCGAGGAACCGACGCTGGTGGCCCCCGCCGACCCGGGGCGGCGGCCCGGTGAGACGGCCCATGTGATCACCGAGCTCCCCGCCGCGCTGAGTCAGGACCTGTCGGGTGTCGCCCGAGGCCAGGGCGTGACGCTCAACACCGTGATCCAGGGCGCCTGGGCGCTGGTCCTGGCGCAGCTGGCCGGCCGGACCGACGTGGTCTTCGGTGCGACCGCCGCCGGACGGCCCTCGGATCTGCCCGGCGTGGAGTCCATGGTCGGCCTGTTCATGAACACGCTCCCCGTGCGGTTGCGGCTGGACGGCGCGCAGCCGGTGGCCCGCCTCCTCACCGACCTCCAGGAGCGGCAGTCCGCACTGATGCCGCACCAGCACCTGGGACTGCCCGAGGTGCAGCGGCTGGCCGGGACCGGCGCAGTCTTCGACACGATCGTGGTGTACGAGAACTACCCCAGCCCTTCGGAGGAGGAGCCCGTCCGGGGTGCCGAGGCCATCGAGATCCGCCGTACCAGGGAGGTGAAGGACGCCTCCCACTACCCCCTCGCCCTGGTCGTCGTGCCCGACGAGCGGATGCACATCAAACTCGACTACCAGCAGGACCTGTTCGACCAGGAAGCCGCCGAGTCGGTGGTGGCGCGGCTGGTACGGGTACTGGAACAGATCGCGGCGGACCCACTGACACGCGTACGGGACATCGACCTGCTCGACGCGGACGAGCGGGCGCGAGTGGTCGAGGAGTGGAACGACACCGGCAGCCCGGCCGGCTCGGCGACGGTGCCCGAACTGTTCGCTGCACGCGTGGCGCGGACACCGGACGCACCGGCGGTGCGGTGCGGGGCCGTGCAACTGTCGTACGCGGAACTGGACAAGCGGGCGAACCGCCTGGCCAGGTACCTGCGGCAGCGGGGTGTCGGCGCGGAGACGCGGGTCGGACTGCGCCTCGCCCGCGGGACCGACATGATCGTGGCGATCCTGGGCGTGTGGAAGACCGGCGCCGCGTACGTGCCGCTGGATCCGGAGCACCCGGCGGACCGGCTGGAGTTCATGACGCGGGACAGCGGCGCGGCACTGACCCTCGACGACGACGCGCTGACCGCGGCTGCCGAGGCCGTCGCCGCCGAGTCGGACGCGCCGCTCCACCCCACCACCGACGCCGACCAACTGGCCTACGTCATCTACACCTCCGGCTCCACGGGACGGCCCAAGGGCGTCGCGGTCGCCCACCGTGGTGTGGCCGCCCTGGCGGCGGCGATGCGCCCCGTCCTGGGAGTCACCGAGGGTGAGGTGAGTCTGCAGTTCGCGTCGTTCAGCTTCGACGCGGCCGTGCTGGACGTGGCCGTGACGCTGGTCGCGGGCGGGACGTTGGCGATCGCCTCCGACGAGGAACGCACCGACCCACGGGCGCTGACACAACTGATCCGCGATGCCGGGGTCACCGTGGCCAGCGTGGTGCCGTCGCTGCTCTCCGTCCTCGACCCCGAGTCCGTCCCGGGCGTACGGAACTGGGTGCTGGGTGCCGAACACCTCACCGCAGACCTGGCAGCGCGGTGGGCAGCCCGGGCGCGGGTGTGGAACACCTACGGCCCGACCGAGGCGACCGTGATCACGACGGCCGTCGAACTCGCCCCCGGCATCCGCCCGCAGGACGCGCCGCCGGCGATCGGGCGCCCCCTCGCGCACGCCGGTACGTACGTCCTGGACGCTTTCCTGCGCCCCGTCGCACCCGGCGCGACGGGTGAGGTGTACATCACGGGACCCGGCCTGGCGCGAGGATACGCGGGACGCGCGGACCTGACGGCGGAGCGGTTCGTGGCCTGCCCGTTCCTGCCCGGGCAGCGGATGTACCGGACCGGTGACCTGGCCCGGTGGGCGGGCGACGGGCTGCTGCACTTCGCCGGCCGCGCCGACGAACAGGTCAAGATCCGCGGCTTCCGGGTGGAACCCGGCGAGGTGGAGTCCGTCGTCGCCGCGCACCCGGACATCGCCCAGGCGACAGTCGTGGTCCGCGACCACCGGCTGCTGGCCTACGTGGTCGCCGGGAACGGGCTGGATCCGGCCGCCGTACGCGAGTACGCCGCCACCCGGCTCCCGGCATACATGGTCCCGGCGGCGGTGACGGTCCTCGACCGACTGCCCCTGACGGTCAACGGCAAGGTGGACAAGGCCACCCTGCCCGCCCCCGAGACCGTCGGCGGCCCGGAGCGGGCGCCCTCGACGCCGGTCGAGGAGATCCTGTGCGGCCTCTTCGCCGACGTACTGAGCCTGGAACGGGTAGGTCCCGACGACAGCTTCTTCGAGGCGGGCGGCGACTCGCTGCTCGGCATGCGACTCACCGCCCGGATCCGCGCGGTGCTCGACGCGGACCTGAGCGTCCGCGACCTGTTCGCCACACCGTCGGCCGCCGGCCTCGCGCGAGTGCTGTCCGTCACGGCGGACGGCGCACGGGCACCCCTACGCCCGGCCGTACGCCCCGACCGCGTGCCGCCGTCGTACGCACAGCGGCGCATGTGGTTCCTGAACCGGATGGCCGGTGCCGGCGCGGACGCGACCGGGGCGTACAACCTGCCGTTGGCGCTGCGCCTGACCGGTGATCTGGATCAGCGGGCGTTGGAGGAGGCGCTCGGGGATCTCGCGGACCGGCACGAGAGCCTGCGCACGGTGTTCCCCGACGCGGACGGCGAGCCGTGGCAGCAGGTGCTGACAGGCGAAGCCGCCCGGCCCCCGCTTACGGCGATCGACACCGATGAGGCCCGGCTGGAAGAAGTACTCGCCCAGCAGTCGCATCACGCCTTCGACCTGAGTACGGAACTGCCTTGGCGGGTGGCTCTGTTGACGGTGGGGCCCGGGGAGTTCGTGTTGTTGCTGGTGGTGCATCACATCGCTTCCGATGGTTGGTCGATGGGGGTGCTGGCGGCTGATTTGCGGGTGGCGTATGCGGCGCGGTGTGCGGGTCGGGTGCCGGAGTGGGAGCCGTTGCCGGTGCAGTATGCGGATTACGCGCTGTGGCAGCGGGAGACGCTTGGTGATCCGGAGGATCCGGAGAGTCTGCTGAGCGCCCAACTGGGCTATTGGCGGGGTGCGTTGGCGGACTCTCCGCCGGAACTGAGTCTGCCGGTGGACCGTCCCCGCACAGCAGAACCCTCCTTCCGGGGCGGAAGCGTCCCAGTGGGAGTGGACGCCGACACCCATGCCCGCCTGATGACCCTGGCGGCCCGCGGTCGGGCGACGATGTTCATGGTGGTGCACGCGGCGGTGTCGGTGTTGTTGTCGCGGATGGGTGGCGGGTCTGACATTCCGGTGGGGACGGGTATCGCCGGCCGTGGTGACGCGCAGTTGGAGAAGTTGTCGGGGTTCTTCGTGAACACGCTCGTACTGCGGGCGGACTTGGCCGGTGATCCGTCGTTCGCGGAGGTGTTGCGGCGGGTGCGGGAGACGGATCTGGCGGCGTACGCGCATCAGGACGTGCCGTTCGAGCGGTTGGTCGAGGAGTTGAACCCGGCGCGGTCGTTGTCGCGGAACCCGCTGTTCCAGGTGATGGTGGCCCTGCAGAACGTGCCCGAGGCGGACTGGGAGCTCCCGGGTCTACGAGTCTCACCGCTGCTCCCCGTGACGGAGTTGCCGGCCCGCTTCGACCTGTCCTTCTCTCTGGCCGAGCGGCGCGAGGCCGATGGCTCCCCGGGTGGTCTGGGGGGCGGGATCCTCTACGCGGCGGATCTGTTCGACGCATCGACCGTACGGTCCCTCGGAAACCGGCTGGTGCGGGTGCTGGAGCAGATCGCGGCCGACCCACAGGTACGGCTCAGCGAGATCGACGTGCTCGACGCCGACGAGCGGACGCGAGTGATCGAGGAGTGGAACGGCGCTACGCGGCCCGCTTCGGTCGGCTCGTGGCTGGAACTGTTCGACGACTGGGTCGGTCTGACGCCGAATGGCATGGCGGTGCGATGCGGGGTTGTGGAGCTGTCGTACGCGGAGCTGGACGAGCGGTCGAATCGGCTGGCGCGGTTCTTGCGGAAGCGCGGTGTGGGTGTGGAGTCGCGGGTGGGGTTGAAGCTCGCGCGGGGTGTCGACATGGTCGTGGCGATGCTGGGGGTGTGGAAGGCCGGGGCGGCCTATGTGCCGCTGGATCCGGAGTATCCGGCGGATCGGCTGGCGTTCATGACCGCCGACAGTGGTGCGGCGTTGGTGATCGACGAGGTCTGGTTGTCCGACGCCCGGGCAACCATTGCGGCGCAGTCGGACGCCCCGCTCGGGATCAAGGTCGGCCCCGATCAGTTGGCGTATGTGATCTATACGTCGGGTTCGACGGGCCGGCCGAAGGGTGTGGCGGTCGAGCATCGCGGTGTGGTGGACCTGGTCGAGGCGATCGAGCCGGTGTTGGGGGTGGCGGAGGGTGTGACGGTGCTGCAGTTCGCGTCGTTCAGCTTCGACGCGTCCGTGCTGGACGTGACCGCCACGCTGGACGGTGGTGGCACGTTGGCGATCGCGACGAGTGAGGAGCGTACGGATCCGCAGGCGTTGGCGGAGATGATCCGCAGCACTGGGGTGAGTGTGGCGAGTGTGGTGCCGTCGCTGTTGGGTGTTCTGGATCCGGAGTCGGTGCCTGGTGTGCGGAATTGGGTGCTGGGCGCGGAACGCCTCAGCGCCGACCTGGCGGCCCGCTGGCAAGCCCGGGCGCGGGTGTGGAACACCTACGGTCCGACCGAGGCGACGGTGATGGCCACGGCGGTGGAGATCGCGGACGGCATCACACCGGAGGACGCACCCCCGGCGATCGGCCGGCCGCTGCCCAACAGCCGGGTGTTCGTGCTGGATGAATTCCTGCGTCCGGCGCCGGTCGGTGCGGTGGGTGAGGTGTATCTGGCCGGCCCCGGTCTGGCCCGCGGCTATCTGGGCCGTGTAGATCTGACGGCGGAGCGGTTCGTGGCCTGCCCCTTCGACGCGGGCACCCGCATGTACCGGACGGGTGACCTGGCCCGGTGGACGGGCGACGGGCTGCTGCACTTCGCGGGCCGCGTCGACGAGCAGGTGAAGGTACGCGGTTTCCGGATCGAGCTCGGCGAGGTGGAGTCCGTCCTCGCCGCCCACCCGGACGTCACTCAGGCCACCGTCCTGGTCCGTGAGGATCGGCTCATCGCATACGTGGTGTCTCGCAGTGAACCGTCGGTGATCCGGGAGTTCGCCGCCCAGCGGCTGCCCGAGTACATGGTCCCGGCCACCGTCGTGCTTCTCGACGAGCTGCCCCTCACCCCCAACGGCAAGGTCGACCAGTCTGCCCTGCCCGCTCCCGACACGGAACGGGGTGCGGGCCGGGCCCCGGCGACCCCGGTCGAGGAGATCCTCTGCGGCCTCTTCGCCGACGTACTGGGAGCGGAACGCGTCGGTGTCGACGACGACTTCTTCGAGTCGGGCGGCGACTCCCTGCTGGGGATGCGGCTCGTCGCTCAGATCCGGGCGGTGCTCGACGCGGACCTGAGCATCCGGGAACTCTTCGGTGCGCCGACCGTCAAGGGCGTCGCACGGCTCCTCGACGATGCCGCTGCCGGGAGTCGGCCGGAGGTGCTCCGACCGCGGACGAGGCCGGAGGAGGTGCCGCTCTCTTTCGGGCAGCAGCGGATGTGGTTCCTGAACCGGATGGACGGGACGAACTCGGACGCAGCGGGGGCGTACAACCTGCCGTTGGCGCTGCGCCTGACCGGCGATTTGGACCGGCGGGCGTTGGAGGAGGCGCTCGGGGGTCTCGCGGACCGGCACGAGAGCCTGCGCACGGTGTTCCCCGCCCGCGAGGGCAAGCCATGGCAGGACGTGCTGACCGGGCCGGCCGCACACCCGGGCCTCGTCCTGAGGGACACCGACCCGGAGCACCTCCACGCCACCATGGACGAACTCTGCGGCCGTGGCTTCGACCTGAGTACGGAACTGCCTTGGCGGGTGGCTCTGTTGACGGTGGGGCCCGGGGAGTTCGTGTTGTTGCTGGTGGTGCATCACATCGCTTCCGATGGTTGGTCGATGGGGGTGCTGGCGGCTGATTTGCGGGTGGCGTATGCGGCGCGGTGTGCGGGTCGGGTGCCGGAGTGGGAGCCGTTGCCGGTGCAGTATGCGGATTACGCGCTGTGGCAGCGGGAGACGCTTGGTGATCCGGAGGATCCGGAGAGTCTGCTGAGCGCCCAACTGGGCTATTGGCGGGGTGCGTTGGCGGACTCTCCGCCGGAACTGAGTCTGCCGGTGGACCGTCCCCGCACTGCAGAACCCTCCTTCCGTAGTGGCACGGTCGACGTCGAGGTCGACGCGCAGACGCACGAACGGCTCGTCGAGGTCGCCGGACGCGGTCGGGCGACGATGTTCATGGTGGTGCACGCGGCGGTGTCGGTGTTGTTGTCGCGGATGGGTGGTGGGTCTGACATTCCGGTGGGGACGGGTATCGCCGGCCGTGGTGACGCGCAGTTGGAGAAGTTGTCGGGGTTCTTCGTGAACACGCTCGTACTGCGGGCGGACTTGGCCGGTGATCCGTCGTTCGCGGAGGTGTTGCGGCGGGTGCGGGAGACGGATCTGGCGGCGTACGCGCATCAGGACGTGCCGTTCGAGCGGTTGGTGGAGGAGTTGAACCCGGCGCGGTCGTTGTCGCGGAACCCGCTGTTCCAGGTGATGGTGGCCCTGCAGAACGTGCCCGAGACGGAGTGGGAACTGCCCGGTCTGCGAGTCGCGCCGCTGCCGCCGATCGCCGAACCCCCCGCCCGCTTCGACCTGTCCTTCTCTCTGGCCGAGCGGCGCGAGGCCGATGGCTCCGCGGGTGGTCTGGGGGGCGGGATCCTCTACGCGGCGGATCTGTTCGACGCATCGACCGTACGGTCCCTCGGAAACCGGCTGGTGCGGGTGCTGGAGCAGATCGCGGCCGACCCACAGGTACGGCTCAGCGAGATCGACGTACTGGACGCCGATGAGCGGGCGTTGGTGGTGGGGGAGTGGAATGACACCGGGCGTCCGATCGGCTCGGAAACCGTGCCGGAGCTGGTTGCGGAGTGGGTGGTGCGGGCGCCGGAGAGTGCGGCGGTCCGGTGCGGGACTGTGGAGCTGTCGTACGCGGGACTGGACGAGCGGTCGAATCGGCTGGCGCGGTTCTTGCGGAAGCGCGGTGTGGGTGTGGAGTCGCGGGTGGGGTTGAAGCTCGCGCGGGGTGTCGACATGGTCGTGGCGATGCTGGGGGTGTGGAAGGCCGGGGCGGCCTATGTGCCGTTGGACCCGGAGTACCCCGCCGACCGGCTCGCCTTCATGGTCACTTCCAGTGAAGCCGCACCGGTCATCGACGAGGACTGGCTGTCCGATGCGGATGAGTTGATCGCCGCGGAATCGGTGGAGCCGCTGGCTGTGGTGTTGGATCCGGATCGTCTGGCGTATGTGATCTATACGTCGGGGTCGACGGGTCGGCCGAAGGGCGTGGCGGTCGCGCATCGCGGTCTGGCGAACCTGGTGGCTGCGATGGGTCCGATTCTTGGTGCCGGGCCGGGCGAAGTGACGTTGCAGTTCGCGTCGTTCAGCTTCGACGCGTCGGTGCTGGATGTGGCGGTGACCCTGGCCGGTGGTGGCACGTTGGCGATCGCGACCAGTGAGGAGCGTACGGATCCGCTGGCGTTGGCGGAGATGATCCGTAGCAGCGGGGTGAGTGTGGCGAGTGTGGTGCCGTCGCTGTTGGGTGTGTTGGATCCGGAGTCGGTGCCTGGTGTGCGGAATTGGGTGCTGGGTGCGGAGCGGCTGAGCGCCGACCTGGCGGCCCGCTGGCGGGCTCGGGCGGGGGTGTGGAACACCTACGGTCCGACCGAGGCGACGGTGATGGCCACGGCGGTGGAAATCGCGCAGAGCATCACACCAGAGAGTGCACCGCCGGCGATCGGCCGGCCGTTGCCCAACTGCCGGGTGTTCGTGCTGGATGAGTTCCTGCGTCCGGCGCCGGTCGGCGCGGTGGGCGAGGTGTATCTGGCCGGCCCCGGACTGGCCCGCGGCTACCTGGGACGTGCGGATCTCACCGGCGAACGGTTTGTGGCCTGCCCGTTCCTGCCGGCGCAGCGCATGTATCGGACGGGTGACCTGGCCCGGTGGACGGACGACGGGCTGCTGCACTTCGCCGGTCGCGCCGACGAACAGGTCAAGATCCGCGGGTTCCGGATCGAGCTGGGTGAGGTCGAGTCCGTCATCGCCGCCCACCCGGACGTGGCCCAGGCCGCGGTCCTCGTCCGCGAGGACCGGCCCGGCGATCCCCGGATCGTCGCCTACACCGTCCCCACCGCCGCGGCCGACGGTCTGGACACCGGTGCGGTGCGTGAGTTCGCCGCCGAACGGCTGCCCGAGTACATGGTCCCGGCCACCATGATGGTCCTGGACGAGCTCCCGCTCACCCCCAATGGGAAGCTGCACAAGTCCGCCCTGCCCGCGCCGAACTACGCCGACCTCGTCTCGGCGAAGGCGGCTCAGGGCGAGCTGCAGGAGACCCTGTGCGCGCTGTTTGCCGAGGTGCTCGGTCTGGAACGGGTCGGTCCCGACGACAACTTCTTCGACCTGGGCGGCAACTCGGCCCTGGCGATGCGGCTGGCGGGACGTATTCGTACCGAGCTGGGCGCTGAGTTGAGCATTCGGCACTTCTTCGGCTCTTCTACGCCGGTCGGTGTGGAACGGCTTCTTGGCGACAAACTGCGTCCGCCGCTGCGGGCGATGGAGCAGCGGCCCGACGAGATCCCGGCCTCGGTGCGCCAGCAGCGGATCTGGCGCTCAGAACGGGAGACCGGCCGGGGCGCGGCGGGCCATCTCCCCGCTGCTCTGCGGCTCGACGGCGAGCTGGACGTGCCCGCGCTGCGGGCGGCGCTGGCGGACCTCGTGGACCGGCACGAGCTGCTGCGCACGCTGTTCGGCGAGACCGAGGACGGGCGACTGGTGCAGCGGGTGTGCGACGCCGGCGACGCGACCGTCGCCCCCGGGCTGACGGTGGTGCCGACCAGCGAGTTGGACCTCCCCGGCGAGCTGGATGTCCGCGTCCGGCGGGGCTTCGATCTGACTCGGGAGACGCCCTGGGCGCCGTATCTGCTGACGCTCTCCGAGACCGAGCATGTGCTGCTCCTGGTGATCCATCCGATCGCCGCGGACGAGTCCTCGCTCAACCTGATCGTCCGTGACCTGGCGGCCGCCTACGGCGCGCGGCGTGAGGGGCGGGTTTCCGAACGGGCGCCCCTGCCCCTGCAGTTCGCCGACTACGCCGTGTGGGAGAAGGAACTGCTCAAGGGTGAGGAGAAGGCGGACAGCCTGGTCGCGGACCAGCTGGAGTACTGGAGGGCCACCTGGGCCGACGCGCCCTCGCACACCCCGCTGCCCGTGGACCGGCAGCGGCCGCCGCAGCCGGCCTGGACCACCGCCTCCCTGCCGCTGCGGATCCCGGCGGAGACACACGCCAAGCTGATGGACGCGACCGAGGCCGCCGACGTGACCTCCTTCACGGCTGTGCATGTCGCACTGGCGCTTCTGCTGTCCCGTCTCTCCGCCGGCACGGATCTCGTGATCGGCACCGTGCTGCCCAGGCCGGATGGGGAGGAGAGCCTGGAGGGAGTCGTGGGACCGCTGTCCGGCCTGCTGTCGCTGCGCCTGGACACCTTCGGCAACCCCACCTTCCTCGGGCTGGTGAAGCGGGCCCGCGAGGTGTACCAGGAGGCCCTGCAGAACCAGGACGTGCCGTTCGAGCGGCTGGTGGAGCTGGTGTCCCCGGACATCTCTCCGGCACACCACCCGGTGTTCCAGGTGCTCCTCGACGTCCGCGACGACATCGCCGAGAAGTGGGAGGACGCGGAACTGCCGGGGCTGGCGACCACCCGGCTGACGCTGCCGCCGACAGCCTCCGCACTCGACCTGCGGCTCACCCTCACCGAGAGCTTCGAGGACTACGGCGACCCGGACGGCATCGTGGGCACGCTCGATTACGCCACCGAGCTGTTCGACGAACCCACCGCCGCCGCGTTCGGCCGCCGGCTGGTGCGCGTACTGGAACAGGTCGCGGACGACCCCGAACTCCGGGTCGGCCAGATCGAGGTGCTGCTGGACGAGGCCGAGCTCCGACAGGCGGTCGGTGCGGGGGAGGCGGCGCAGGACACGCCTCCCGAGCGCACCCTGGTCGAGCTGCTCGCCGAGCAGGCCGCGTTGATGCCGGAGGCCGTCGCCGTGTCCAACGGGCAGAGGTCTGTCACCTTCGGCGGCCTGGACGCGGCGGCCGCCGCGCTGGCACGACGGCTCGCGGCGCGAGGCGTGGGCTACGAGGACACCGTCGCGATCGCGCTGCCGCCCGGTGCGGACCTGGTCACGGCGCTGCTCGGAGTACTCAAGTCGGGCGCGGCCTGCTGCGTCACCGAGGTCGGGCGGACACCGGTCGACGCGCTCGTGGCGCCCGGCGGCGGGCGGTACGCGGCTATCGTCGCTCGTGCGGAGGACATCGAGGGCGTCGAGAGTGCCGACTTGTGGTTGTCGGTCGACGCACCTGCAGCCGAGGCGGAGCCCGTTGGCACCCCGGCGGCCCCGCCGCTGCCCGCCCACGCGGCCCTGATCCTCCCCGTCACGGCAGCGGACGCGGGCGAGGGCGCGGACGCGGGCACGCACGCGATCGAGGGCGTCGTCATCGAACACCATGCGCTGGCCGGCAGGGCATTGGACCGCCGGCGGGACCGTTCGCCGGGCGCGGAGAGCACCGAGACCCTGCTGGACATCCGTATGCCCGTCGCCGACCTGCTCCTCCCGTTGCTCACCGCGCTCGGCGCCGGGGACAGTGTCCGCCTGGGCGTGCCCGGCGGCACCGGCGCGGAGACGGAGCCGGAAACAGCTCAACGCCTGATCACCACGCCGGAGTTGCTGCCGACCGTGCCGCAACTGTCGGCCGCCGAGGTGGTCATGGTCGGCAACGGGGGACCGGAGCCGGCGAACGGCGCGGGGGAGTGGCGGGCCAGGCACCCGCGACCGGCGCTGGTCAGCGCCCGGGGCACGGCGGAGACCGCCGGCGCCTGGTTGCGACACCGCACCGACCCGGGAGAGGGTCTCCCGGCGATGCTCGACATCGGCACCCCGGTCGGCGACTCCCGTGCCTACCTCCTGGACTACTTCCTGCGCCCGGTCCCCCCGGGCACCCCCGGCGAGGTGTACGTGGCCGGGCACGGGCTCGCCCGCGGCTACGCCGACGCTCCCGGCGCGACCGGCGGCCGCTTCGTCGCCAGCCCCTTCGGCGGCAGCGGCGAGCGGATGTTCCGCACCGGCCGGTGGGCGCGGCGGGACGCCGGAGGACAGCTGCACCTGCAGGCCGGCGCCCCCGGGCGGCAGATGCGTGACGGCGTTCTGCGGCGCACCGTCAGGAACTCCGAGGACCTCGGGGTGCTGCTGCCGCTGCGGCCCGAGGGCACTCGCCGCCCGCTGTTCTGCGTGCACCACGGCACCGGGCTGAGCTGGAGCTACGCAACCCTGCTGCCGTATCTCCCGGCGGACCTGCCGGTGTACGGCGTGCAGGCGCGTGGGCTCGGCGGCCCCGAACGGCTGCCCCGGACCATCGACGAGATGGCGGCGGACTACATCGAGCAGATCCGCAGCGTGCAGCCGGAAGGCCCGTACCGGTTGCTTGGCTGGTCGCTCGGCGGTGTGGTCGCCCAGGCCATCGCCTGCCGGCTCCAGGACGAGGGCCAGCAGGTGGACCTGCTGGCGCTGCTCGACGCGTACCCGCTGCGCGACGTCGGCGAGATCGCCGCCGAGGACGAGTCCGTGCTCGGTCCCGCCGACGGCCGGGCGACCTGGGGCGAGAACGAGGCAGGGAAGGACGGCCGGGCCATGGAGGTGCGCGGGCCGCTGCTGGAGAACATGCGGGAGGTCATCAAGAACACGGTCGGTCTCATCCGGGACCACCGGCCGGCCGTCTTCCGGGGCGACCTGCTGGTGTTCGTGGCGACCGAACGAAAGACCGAGACCCTGCTGGCGACCGAGGCGATCGCGAGCTGGCGGCCGTACGTCGCCGGAGACATCGAGACGCACGAGGTCACCGCCGCCCACGAGGACATGCTCGAACCCGCGCACCGGCCCGTCATCGGCCGCGTCCTCGACCAGAAGATCCGCACCGCGACGACGCGCGCACGAGAGGGCCAGTGAATGACCAGCGAAACCAGGGACACCGCAGAGGCCAGGGGCAAGAAGCGCGACAAGAAGGCGGACATCATCCCCAACCACCTCAGGGAGGGGATGGACCCGCCGCCCGGCCTCGGCCGCATGAGCACCGAGACACCGCTGCTGGAGGAGACCGGGCCGGGCCTGATCAGCTGGGTTGCCACCGGCCGCGAGGAGGTGCGGGCGATCCTCGGCGACGCGGAGCGGTTCAGCACCCGGCCGCCCGCCGACACCGAGGAGGAGTCCCGCCAGATCACCCAGATCGGCAACCCGCTGATGTACGACCCGCCGGAGCACACCCGGCTGCGGAAACTTCTGGCACCGGAGTTCACCCTGCGCCGCATGCGCCGGATCGAACCGCAGGTCGAGCGGATCATCGAGGACCGGCTGGACGTCATGGAACGGGCCGGGCAACCGGCCGACTTCATGCGGCACTTCGCCTGGCCCATTCCCGGCCTGGTCGGCTGCACGCTCCTCGGCATCCCCCGCGACGACCAGGCGGAACTGGCCCGGCACCTCGACCTCAGCCGGCGCGACAACCGGGGCTGGCAGGCGCGCCGCACCTCGGCCAAGACCTTCGACAACTACCTCGCCCGGTACGTCGCCGCCCGGCGCCGCGACCCCGGCGACGACCTGGTGAGCATGCTCGTCAAGGAGCACGGAGCGGACGTCTCCGACAAGGAACTGGTCGGGCTGGCCGCCTCCGTCATGGCCGCGGGGATCGAGAACATGGTCGGCATGCTGGGCCTGGGCATCCTCGCGCTGCTCGATCATCCCGACCAGCTCGCCCTGCTGCGCGGCCGGCCCGAACTGATGGGCCAGGCGGTCGAGGAACTCCTGCGGTACGTCACCGTCGTCGCGGTCGCCTCGCCGCGCACCGCCCTGACCGAGGTGACCGTCGGCGACCACGTGATCGAGCCCGGCCAGGTCGTGTCCTGCTCGCTGCTGGCGGTCAACCGCGTCCAGCCGCCCGGCACGCCCCAGGACCACCTCGACATCCTGAGGGAGGGCACTACGCACGTGGCCTTCGGGCACGGCATCCACTACTGCGCAGGTGCGGCCCTGGCCCGCATGGAGCTGCGGATCGCGTTCGCGGGGGTGCTGCGCCGCTTCCCCGCGTTGCGGCTCGCCGTACCGCGCGAGGAACTGCGCTTCCGCCCGCCGTGGATGGCCACCTTCGGCATCGAGAACCTGCCGGTCTCCTGGTAGCCACCGTCACCGCAACGGACAGGACGCACAGGGCGGACAGGACGCACGCAACGCACAGAGAGGTGAGTCATGCCGCAGTCGCCGGACATTCCCCTGCATCTGCGCCGCGACGGGCTGGACCCGTTGCCCGAGCTGAGCCGGATGAGCAACGAGACACCCGTGTGCCCCGATCCCGGAGCGGCGGACTGGCTGGCCACCGGACGCGCCGAGGCGCGGGCGGTCTTGGGGGACGCGGACCGGTTCACCGCCAAGCCGCCCGATCTTGAGCGGGCGATTTCGCGGGGAGCCAGGGAAGAAGGGAATCTGCTGCATTACGATCCCCCCGAGCACACCCGGTTGCGCAAACTCATCGCGCCGGAATTCACGCTGCGCCGCATGCGCAGAATGGAACCGATCGTCGAACAGATCGTGGCCGAACGGCTGGACGTGCTGGTCGCGGCGGGGTCTCCGGCCGACCTCATGCGCCATTTCGGCTGGCCCGTCCCGGGACTCGTCATCTGTGCACTGCTCGGCATTCCTCGCGACGACCTCGCCGACCTGGGGAGAATGCTCGATGTGCGGGCGCCCAGCCGTATGGACGCGCATTCCACCGGACGTACCCGTAAACGCGTGGCGGCGCAGAAGGCGTTCGCCTCGTACATGAGCAGAATCGTCGCCCAGAAACGCAGGAATCCCGGCGAGGACATGCTCGGCATGCTCATACGGGAACACGGGGACGACGTCACCGACGCGGAACTGGCGGGCGTCTGTGCCTCGTTCATGGCGGCCGGCCTGGAGGGCTCGGCGCAGATGCTGGGGCTCGGCCTGCTCGCCCTGCTGGAGCATCCCGACCAGCTCGCCCTGCTGCGCGCAGATGCCGCGTTGCTCCCGCAGGCTGTGGAGGAACTGCTGCGGTACGTGTCGGTGGTCTCCACGGCCTCGCCGCGCACCGCGCTGACGGACGTGACCGTCGGCGGGCAGCAGATCAAGAAGGGGCAGGTGGTCTCCTGCTCCCTGCTCGCGGTCAACCGCACCCGGCCGGCGGGCCATCCGCAGGACCGCCTGGACATCACCCGCGAGGACACCGGCCACGCGGCCTTCGGACACGGCATCCACTACTGCGTCGGAGCCGCTCTGGCCCGCGCCCAGCTGCGGTTGAGCTTCGCGGCGCTGCTGTCCCGCCTCCCCGACCTGCGGCTCGCCGTGCCAGTCGACGACCTGCGGTTCCGTCAGTTCGCCGTGCAGTACGGGGTGGAGGAACTGCCCGTCGCCTGGTGACGGTTCCCCGCAGCACAAAGTCGGCGACGGCCCTCCACGGGCCGCCGCCGACTTTGTGTGGGGAAAGGGCGTCACCGCACGGCTGAGGCACAGTCGTAGAGCGTCTCCTGGCCGTCCTCGCCGTCCTCCGGGCGTGCTCCGTAGGCGGCCGGATCGACCTTGGTGCAGGCGGACTTCACCCACTTGTCGATCTGCGCGAGCGAGCTGTCCGGCGCCGGCTCGCTCGCCTGGCCGCCCCCGGTCCCGCTCATGCTTCCTTCGTGCGTGCCGACCAGGGCGAAACGCAGGCTGCCGTCCCGGATCAGGTCACGGTACTCGGCGAGGGTCACGAGGTTGGCCCCCGCGGTGAACCCGCCGAGCGGGAGGACCGGCAGGGCCTTGGCGTAGATGTACCGGGACGCCATCTCCCAGCTGTTGGTGGAGAAGGTGTAGGTGGCACCACGGTTGTTGCGCCGGGCGTAGTCGACGAGCCTCTCCTGGTCGCGGCTCAGACTGTCGAGCACCTCGGGGCCCTGGGCGGTGGAAGCCGCAGGACGGCCGCCGAGCGTATTGCTCTTGACCGGTCCCTTGCCGCCGCCGGATGCGCCGCCGCCCGACCCGCCGCCGGCGGGCTTGAGCGGCGGCCCCGCGTAGGCGTCGAACGCCGAGCCGCCGTACTGCTGGTCCAGCACGCTCAGCGACCAGGTGACAGGCGCGGCCAGGAAGGCGACGCAGCCGCTCGCCAGACCGATGAGGCCGATACGCCGGACCAGCCGGCGGGAGTGCCCGGACGCCACGGCGGTGTGGACGAGGGCCGCGCAGGCCACCACGGAGGTGACGATGACCAGGGGGACGAGCCAGGGCGCGAACTCCGTGTACTCGGAGGCGATGTGAAGGGTCCACACCTCCTGGACGACGACCGCGGCGGGCAGCAGCCAGGCCCGCGGTCCGCCCCGCGCTGCCCGGTGAGTGCGCCACAGAACCGTCGCTCCGGCGGCGGCCAGCGCGGCCAGCGGCGGCGCGAGCACGGCCGCATAGGCCGTGTGCGGGATGCTCATCGCGCTGAGCACGACGCCCGAGGTGATCAGCCAGCCGCCCCACATCAGATAGCCGGCGCGCCGCTGGTCGGTGCGTGCGGCCTTGCGGTGCCTCACCAGGCCCAGGACCAGGGCGATCAGGGCGAGCGGGTACAGCCAGCCGACCTGGGTGGCGAAGCGGGAACCGAAGAGCTTGGTCCAGCCTCCCGAGCCGGGCAGGACCGCCATGGCGGGGGAGGACTGTGCCTGTCCCTGCGCTTGGGCACCGCTCCCGGAGTCGCTCCCGGCACTGTTCTCCGGCCCGCTGCCGCTCTGCGACGTGCCCGGGCCGCTGTTCCCCTGCCCGCCCCGGCTGGCGCCGCCGGCTCCCTCGGACGAACCCTTGGGCGGATCCTCGGACGCTCCGTCGGACGAGCTTCCGGCTGAGCCGTTCTGAGAGGGGGGTCGTACGGATCCTGCGATCAGCCCCTCATGGAAGCGGTCGAGTCCGTTGTAGCCGAAGACCATGGCGAAGGCGCTGTTGTTGGTCGAGCCGTCGGCGTAGGGGCGGGAGCTCTCGGGTACGAAGGTCATCAGCGCGACCCATGAGAGGGACACGGCGAGCAGGACGCCTCCCGCCGTCAGTAGTCGCCCGAGCCGGCGCCGCAGCCCGTGCGGGGCGGCGACGAGGTAGGCGACGGCGAGTGCCGGGACGACGATCCAGGCCTGCATCATCTTGGCCTGAAAGCCGAGTCCGACCCACAGCCCGCTGAGCAGTAGCGGGTTCAGCCGGCCCGTCATGACCGCCTTCTGGTACTGGTCGGCCGCCAGCACCAGGCACATGGTGAGCGAGCAGTCGAGGAGCGCGTGCCCGAACATGGAGGCGGCCACCGGGGTCACGGTCAGCAGCTCGGCCGCGATCAGCCCGGCCGCGGCCCCCTGCCAGCGCCGTACCACCCGGTACATGACAAGCACGGAGACGATGCCCTCGATGCACTGCGGCAGAGTCAGCGCCCAGTCGTGGAAGCCGAACAGCCGGACTGACAGCGCCTGCGGCCACAGGAAGCCGCCGATCTTGTCGAGGGTGAGGGTGGCGGAAGGGTCGAAGGCGGTGAACAAAAACGCCTTCCAGCTCACCGACATGCTCCGCGCGGCCACCGAATAGTAGGGCGACAGGCCGCTGCTGGTGATGTTCCAGGCGTAAAGCAGTCCGGCGAGCGCGGCGACGGCCAGCAGCGCCGGGCGGGCCCAGCCGGGCTGGTCCGGGGGAGAACGCCAGAACGCCAGTCGGCGTCGCCGCGACGGCGACGGTTCGTCGGGAACGGTCGCCGTCTCGGGAGCGATGGTCAAAGAGCCCGAGGTCATATCGGACTTCCTTTCTCCGTCCGGATAAAAAAGGGGTTTCCGCGAGCTGCTGGGGACACGTGGACTTACCGTGTCAGGGCATCGGGTCACAGGGCGGTCACACGTTCTGCGCGCGCACGGATAAGCGGTCGGCGCCGTACTTATTCGGACGGATGTACCGGACGCCACCCGGCCGGGAATTCCGATCGGGGCAGCGGGCAATTTCTGTGTCCGTCGTGTGACCGCCGTCCGCGTAGGACTTAGGCCATGTCCAACACACGCAAGCGCGCCAAAGCGCACATTCTTCTTGCCGCGTCCACCCTTCTCGTCATGGGCGCCGCCGTGGGCTGCTCCGACTCCAGCGCCGCGGAGGCGGAGGGCGACGCCTCGCCCTCCGCCTCCGCCGGTTCGGGATACCAACAGGCCCTGGACTACGCCCAGTGCATGCGGGAGAACGGGGTCGAGGATTACCAGGACCCCGAACAGGGCGGCGACGGCAGGGTGCTCATCAACCCCGGCAACCCGGACGACCCGGACTCGCAGGCGGCCCAGGAGGCGTGCCGGGACAAGATGCCGCAGGGCGGCGGGCAGGACGCCAGGGGTGGCGATGTCGACGCGGCGAAGGTCCAGGCGTGGGCCAAGTGCATGCGGGAGAACGGCGTGCCCAAGTTCCCGGACCCGGAGGTCGAGGGCGGCCAGATCAAGATCAACATCGACACGCTCGGCATGGACCCCAACGACGCGCGGATGCAGAAGGCCTCGGCCGCCTGCCAGGACAAGTCCCCGGGCGGTTCGCTCATCTTCGAGGTCGGCGAATGACCGCCCCCGACGACACCCACGAGCGAGAATCCGCCAGGCCCGGTGGCGACCCGCCCGGCCCGCTCGAAGTACGCGCGTCCGGCGTCCTGGCCACCGAGCCGGAGACGGACACCGCCGTGCAGACCGCGGGCGGAGGCCACGGCCCCGCCGTGCCCGCCGAGGAGAACCAGGCCGGTGGCCGCAAGCGGCATCCGCTGCGGACCTCCCTGATCGTGCTGGTCGCGATCGTGGTGGCCGCCGCCGCAGGGCTCGCCGCCAGCGGCGTCCTGGGCGGCAGCGGTGACGACGGCGCGTCCGAGGCACCCACCGGCCCGTCGGCCACCGCCAAGGTGAAGCGGACCACGCTCACCGACTCCGAGACGGTGTCCGGCAACATCGGCTACGGCGAGGCCTCCACCGTGCAGGCCGTGTCCGGTGGTGGCTCCGGCCAGGGCGGCGCGGGCGGAAGCGGTGGCTCCGGCATTCTGACCTGGGTCCCCAAGGCCGGCGACACCATTACACGCGGCGGGAACGTCTACAGCGTCAACCAGCAGAAGACGCCGCTGCTCTACGGCAGCATCCCCTTCTACCGCACCATGCGCTCCGGGGACTCGGGCAGCGACGTCAAGATCCTCGAAGCGAACCTGAAGGCCCTCGGCTACGACGGCTTCACCGCGGACTCCACGTACAACGCGGCCACGGCCGCCGCCGTCCAGGAGTGGCAGGACGACCTGAACCGCGAGGAGACCGGCGTCGTCGTGCCGGGCGACGCGGTGGTGGCGAGCGGTGCCAGGAAGGTCTCGGCGGTGCAGGCTTCGACGGGCACCGCGCCGAGCGGTCCTCTCCTGATCTGGACCGCGACCGAGCGGGTGGTCACCGTGGAGCTCGAAGCGCAGTACGAGGACCTCGTCGAGGTCGGTACCAGGGCGAAGGTCACCCTTCCCGACGGCGGCACCGTCGAGGGGACGGTCACCGACGTCGGCGCGCCGTCCAATGTCTCGGACGATCAGTCCGGTGACGCCGCTGACGCCGGCGGGTCGGACAGCGACAAGGAGGCCACGCTGCCGGTGGAACTGAGGGTGAAGGACCAGAAGGGGCTGGGTGACTACCAGGCCGCCTCCGTCGACGTGACCCTGGAGTCGGAGAGCCGTAAGAACGTGCTCGCGGTCCCCGTCAACGCGCTCGTGGCGCGCAACGGTGGCGGCTACGCCCTGGAGGTGGTGAAGCCCTCGGCGCCGCACGGCGTCGAGTACGTGCCGGTCAAGCTCGGCATGTTCGCCGACAGCCTCGTCGAGGTCTCCGGAGCCGGCATCACCGAGGGCACCGTCGTAGGAGTGGCGAAGTGACCGTTTCCTCCCATCCGGTCGTGGACCTGGCCGGGGTGTCCAAGTCCTACGGGGACCTGGTCGCCCTGCAGTCCGCCGATCTGGTGATCCACCGCGGCGAACTGCTCGCCGTCGTCGGACCGTCCGGCTCCGGCAAGTCCACGATGCTCAACATCATGGGCACGCTGGACCGGCCCTCGGCCGGCAAGGTGCGGATCGCCGGCCACGACATCGACGAACTGCGCGACCGTGACCTGTCCGCGTTGCGGGCGGCCATGATCGGCTTCGTCTTCCAGCAGTTCCACCTGGCGCCGGGGATCCCGGTGCTGGACAGCGTCGCCGACGGACTGCTCTACAGCGGCCGTGGCCGCGCCGAGCGGCGCGAACTGGCCGAGCGGGCGCTGAACCGGGTCGGACTCGGCCGCCGCCTCTACCACGAACCGCACCAGCTGTCCGGCGGCGAGAAGCAGCGCGTGGCCATCGCCCGGGCCGTGCTCGGCGATCCGCCGCTGCTCCTGGCGGACGAGCCCACCGGCGCGTTGGACTCCCGCTCCGGAGCCGTGGTGATGGAGCTGCTGCACGAGCTGCAAGAGGCCGGGACGACCGTCGTGGTCATCACCCACGACCGGGACATAGCGGCCTCGATGCCCCGCGAGGTACGGCTCAAGGACGGGCGGATCGAGCACGACTCGGCCCTCGGCCACGCGCCGGCCGGGGAACTCGTGTCCGCCGAGGGAGGCGTGCGATGAGCCTGACGACCACCAGCCGGGAGACCGGGCAGCCCCCCTGGCGGAACCTCCCCCCGCCGCCGCGCCCCAAGGCGGCGCGGATGGGGCCCGCGGACGTGGTCCGGGTCGGCGGTTCGGGACTGCGCGCGCGGCCGATGCGGGTGTTCCTGTCGGCGCTCGGCATCGCCATCGGCATCGCCGCGATGATCGGCGTGGTCGGGATCTCCACGTCGTCCACCAATGACCTCAACGAGCGGCTCGCCGCGCTGGGCACCAACCTTCTGACCGTCTCGCCCGGCGAGTCCTTCGACGGCGGCAAGGCGCACCTGCCCACGACGTCACTCGCGATGATTGGCGACATACCCGAGGTCGAGTCGGTGTCCGCCCTCGGGAAGACGTCCGCCAAGATCTACCGCAACGACCACGTGCCCGTGGCGCAGTCCGGCGGCCTGCGGGTCACCGCGGCCCGGACCGACCTGCTGTCGGCGATCGGCGCCGAACTCACCGACGGCAGCTGGCTCAACGCGGCCACCAGCAAGTACCCGGCCGTCGTCCTCGGCTCCCACGCAGCCGAACAGCTGGGCATCCACTACGCGGGGCCCGAGGTGAAGGTGTGGCTGGGCGGCCACTGGTTCACGGTGGTGGGCCTGCTCGCGCCCAACGAGCTCCTGCCCGACCTCGACAGCAACGCGATGGTCGGTTGGGCGGAGGCGGAGAAGGACCTGGGCTTCGACGGCTACCCGACCTCCGTCTACACCCGCGCGGAGGAGTCCGCGGTCAACGAGGTGCAGGCGAAGCTCGGCGCCACCGCCAACCCGGAGTTCCCCAGCGAGGTCGACGTCTCCCGTCCCTCCGACGTGCTGGCGGCCAAGGAGGCCACCGACGACACCCTCAGCGGTCTGCTCCTGGGACTCGGCGGTGTATCCCTGCTCGTCGGCGGCGTCGGCGTGGCCAACACGATGGTCATCTCCGTGCTCGAACGCCGCTCCGAGATCGGCCTGCGCCGTTCGCTCGGCGCGACCCGCGGTCAGATCCGTACGCAGTTCCTCGCCGAGGCGCTGCTGCTGTCCGTTCTGGGCGGCGTCGGAGGGGTGCTGCTCGGTATCGGGGTCACCATCGCCTATGCCAGCTACCAGGGCATGAGCACGGTCGTGCCGGTCTGGGCCATGGCGGGCGGCGTCGGCGCCACCCTGGTCATCGGCGGCCTGGCCGGCTTCTATCCGGCCCTGCGCGCCGCTCGCCTGCCTCCCACGGAGGCGCTGGCCAGCGTTTAGCACCCGCCTGGCCCTGCCCGGAACCGCGGTGCCCCTGCTGTCCACCCCCGTCCAGTGGGGGCACCGCCTCTTTACCGCGCCCGGCCCGTCCCCGGCCGCGGGAGGACTCTCGCCGGTTTTACGAACGCAAGCGAGCCGAGGGCAAGCGCCACGTCCAGGCAGTCCTGGCCTTCGCCCGCCGCCGCGTCAACGTCCTTTGGGCCCTCCTCCGCGACGGACGGACCTACGAGGCCAAGCCGCCCACTGCTCGCACGGCTTGACAGGCAGCATTAGGAATCAGTGTTCTCGACGCTGACCAACATCCGTCCTGATTGGGCGCATCACGCCTTCGCTTGGCATCGTGCCAGTCCGGCCAGAACGGCTGGGACGCGATCCCGACGGTGTCCAGGTCAAAGGCGCTGACCGGGAGGTCGCCTTACTCGCTGGTCCTCCCCCAGGAGTGGACAGCCTGCCTCCCGCGAGGCCAACCGGGACTGATCGTTCTCAAGTTCACGGTCGGCAGCTCCACCCGGACCAGCCCGGTCTCCCGGCCGGGAGACCACAAGCGATGCTTCGTGTCTACATCAAGCCGCCTCTGAGAACGCGATCGAGTGCTGCCCGGCCTGCGGGTCCCCATGTCGGCTTGCCGCCAGGAAGGCCCCGGTCTCCGTTCTGGCCCATCAGCATGAGAAACAGGCTTTGCTGAGCGGCCAGCCCGCGGGCGCGCCGGATCGTCGCCTTGTCCGCGTGCGCGTAGACGTCGAAGAAGCATGCGGCGGCGCCCCGGGGAAGGAGCACCCATGCGGCCGCGAGGTCCCACGCCGGATCGCCGGCGAAGACGGTACCGAAGTCGATCACGCCCGAGAGCGTCCCGTCCGTGACGACGACGTTCGCGGGATGAAGGTCGCCGTGCACCCAGAGCGGCGGGCCCTCCCACTTGGGCGCCGCGACGGCGTCGTCCCAGACGGCCCGGACGTCGTCGGCGAGGTCGTCAGGGACGACGGCGTGGAAGAAGTGGTCGAAGCCGTCCGTGCACTTCTTGGGGTGTTCGCCGCGGTCCTCGCTGATCGGCGCGTCGGCGGGCGCCTCCACGTGGAGTGCCTTGAGGAAGCCGGCTAGCGTGGCGGCCGCGTGGTCGCCGTGGCTGATCGAAGCGTGATCCAGCGGCTCGCCGGGAACCCACGTCATCACGGTCCAGTGCTTGGGGAAGCGTTCGGACGGTTCGCCGCACCGCACCGGGGTCGGCACCGGGAGCGGAAGGCGCGGAGCCAGTACGGGTAGCCACCGCCGCTCCTTGAGCTGGAGCTCCGGGGTGGGGTCCATGCGCTGCATGCGCACGGCCAACTCGTCCCCGAGCCGCCACATTTGGTTGCCCCAGCCGCCCGCCACCTCGCGGACGGCCAGCCCTGCAAGGTCTGGATGTTGCTCTTGCAGCAGGTCGCGAACCAGGTCTGCGGTGATCTCGATCCCGGTGTCGGTCATGCCAAACCACAGTACTGGGACAGGCGCAGCGGCTCTCGCTTCTCCAGAAGATCTAACCAAACGACCTTCGCTGCGAGAGAGTCGGCGGCCAAAGTGATCGCATAGAACGCGGCGGGAAGACAACGAGCATGGCGGACACGGCGCGTGTCTGGGGTTATCGGAGGATGGCGCCGGGGTCGACTCCGGTCAGGTCGCGGCTTGCGTCCCACAACCGCGTCGCGACGGAGGTGTCGGTGAGGTGGTTCCACACCGGTTCACGGTGGGGCTTGCCGCGCAGGCTGAAGATGCGCGGTCCCCACAGCTGTCCTCCGCGCACGGTCGGGTCGAGCACCGCGCGGACCGCGGGCCATGCGCCGGCGTGCTTGCCCTGGAGGAGGAGGGCGGCTGGTGCCCCGCACAGGCGCGCGCCGGTGGTCTGCGCGTGGAGCGGCGGCCGTGAGGGGGTCAGGGAGTCCAGCGCGCCGCCGGGATGGACCACCACGCTTGCCACTGTGCTGTCGAGGGCGCGCAGGCGGCGGTCGAGTTCGAGGCCGAAGTACATCTGCGCCAGCTTGGAGCATGCGTAGGCGCGCTTGGGCCGGTAGTCCCCGCGGGACTGGAGGTCGTCGAGGTCGAGGCGCTCGGACTTCGCAGCGAAGCTGCCCGTGGTCACGATGCGGGCCGCTGGTGCGGCCGACAGCAGCGGCATCAGCCAGTGGGTCAGCGCGAAGTGCCCGAGGTGGTTGGTGCCGAACATGAGCTCGTGACCGTCCCCGGTCTCCCTGCGCGGCGGGTCGTCGAGCGCGACGCCGGCGTTGTGGACCACCGCGTCGAGGCATTCCACATCCAGTGAATCCGCCATTGTTCTGAGCGAGGCGAGGTCGGCGAGGTCCAGCCGTACGGACCGCACGCGCGCGCCAGGGACACGTGAGCGGATCGAGGCCGTGGCGGCTTCGGCTTTCGAAGGATTCCGGCTGCCCAGCACGACCGTGGCTCCGGTTGCGGACAACTGCTCCGCGACGAAGTACCCGATGCCGGCGTTGGCGCCGGTGACCAGGAAGACGCTGCCATCGGCACGCGGTAGCCGTTGAACATCCCAGGGCGGGATGGAGGATGCGGACGACATTGCGGTGGGGCTCCCTTGCTGTTGGAGGCGGCTGCGGCTGCCCTGTGGGCCAGCTCGACGCCCACGGTTGCAGCGGCCCCCGACACATCGCCTATGGATCACCGACAGCCCCGCCCGGCGGCCGACATCCTGCCGACGCGGTGTCGGCCCGTCGCAGCCCACCGTTGCCACTGAGCATGGCGGTGGCCAACCGGAGCGCTGAATGGCCAACTGCGGCGATCAGCCACAGCAGTGCGACCGTTCGCGGTTGTTGGCGACTGAGTCTGCCAGCGGTCAGGATGCCGCGGTCGGAGTGGGCTTGACCTTGACGCTGGGTCAACCCTCCATCCTTCCGGCAGGAGCTTCCTCGCAGTCGCCTGGAACAGCTCCGCGAAGGAGGCAGATGACCATGACGGGACATTCGATCGCCGGTCCGGCGATTCGCGTGCGGGGTCTGGAGAAGTCGTACGGGAAGCTCGAAGTGCTGCGAGGCGTGGACTTCGACGTGACGCGGGGCAGCATCTTCGCCCTGCTCGGCTCCAACGGGGCGGGCAAGACCACGACCGTGAGGATCCTCGCCACGCTCCTGAAGGCCAGCGCGGGGACGGCGCGGGTCCATGGCTTCGACGTCGCCACGCAACCGGCGGACGTGCGGGAATCCATCAGTCTCACTGGGCAGTTCGCGGCCGTCGACGAGATCCTCAGCGGTCGGGAGAACCTCGTGCTCGTCGCCAGGCTGCGGCACCTCAAGGACCCGGGCGCCATCGCGGATGACCTGCTGAGGCGTTTCTCACTGAGCGAGGCGGCCGCGCGGAAGGTGTCCACGTATTCGGGTGGGATGCGCCGTCGGCTGGACATCGCGATGAGCCTCATCGGGAATTCGCCGGTGATCTTCCTGGACGAGCCGACGGCCGGGCTCGACCCAGAGGCGCGCATTGAGGTGTGGGATGCGGTCAAGGAGCTGGCCGGCCACGGAACGACGGTGCTGCTCACCACGCAGTATCTGGACGAGGCCGAGCAGCTGGCCGACCGGATCGCGATCCTCCACCAGGGTCGGATCATCGTGAACGGTACCCTCGCCGACCTCAAGCAGCTCTTCCCGCCTGCCAAGGTCGAGTACGTCGAGAAGCAGCCGACTCTGGAGGAGATCTTCCTCGCGGTCATCGGCGGCGACAAGAGCAACGCCATTGGCACGACAACCGGGGGACAAGGATGACTGCGTACTTCTTCAGCGACACCGCCGCTCTCACGGGGCGAACCCTGCGCCATGTCACACGCAGTATGGACACCATTATCACGACTGCCATCACGCCGGTCGCCATGATGCTGATGTTCGTCTACGTGTTCGGCGGCGCCATTGATACCGGGTCGGTTTCGTACGTGAACTACATGCTGCCCGGCATCCTGCTCATGACCATCGCATCGGGCATCTCCTACACCGCGTACCGGCTGTTCACCGATGTGAAGAGCGGGATCTTCGAGCGATTCCAGTCCATGCCGATCGCACGGTCGGGTGTGCTGTGGGCCCATGTCATCACCTCGCTGGTCGCCAACCTGATCGCCCTCGTGCTCGTCGTGGGCGTCGCCGTGCTCATGGGCTTCCGCTCAGGGGCAGGAGTGTCGGCATGGCTCGCGGTCGCCGGCATCCTGCTCTTGTTCACCCTGGCGCTGACCTGGCTCGCCGTGATCCCAGGGCTCTCCGCGTCGTCGGTCGAGGGGGCCGGCGCGTTCGCCTACCCGCTCATCTTCCTGCCGTTCGTCAGTTCGGCGTTCGTGCCCACAAGGACCATGCCCGGCCCGGTGCGCTGGTTCGCCGAGCATCAGCCGGTGACGTCGATCGTCAACACGATCCGTGCTCTGTTCACAGGGCAGCCGGTCGGCGACGACATCTGGATCGCGCTCGCGTGGTGTGGGGGCATCCTCGTCGTGGCGTACGTCTTCGCGATGGCTGCCTATCGCCGGAAGATCGCCTGAGGCAGGCTGAGACCCATGCTCACCATCAGCCAGCTGGCGGCGTACGCCGGGGTGACGGTACGGGCGGTACGCCACTACCACCAGATCGGGCTGCTGCCCGAGCCCGAGCGCGACCGGTCCGGGTACCGGACCTACGATGCCGTCGCGGTCGTGCGGCTGATCCGGATCCGCACCCTGGCCGATGCCGGCGTGCCGCTGGCCAGGGTGGAGGAACTCCTCGACGCCGGTCCGGAGGAGTTCGCCGGCGGCGTCCAGGACATCGACAAGGATCTGCGCGCCGAGATCCGGCGGCTGCAGGACACCCGCAGACGGCTCGCCCGGCTCGCCGCAGGAGAGCACCTGGCGCTCCCGCAGGGCGTTGTGGACTACCTCGACCGGCTGCGCGGTCTCGGTGTCGGGGAGCGGTACATCGAGCTGGAGCGGGATGCCTGGATCATGATTGCCGCGCAGGTGCCGCACCTGATCGACTCCGTGATTGCCAAGAAGCACGAGGAGCTGGACGACCCCGACATGGTGAGGCTCTACAGCTTCTTCACCGGGGAGCTCGGCTGGCTGGCCGGCGATCCACGGATCATCGAGATCGCCGACATCCTGGAGCGCCTGATGATGCGCGCCGTGGAGGCCGGGGAGGTGGGTGCCGATGGCTTCGACGATCAGTTCGTCGCCTTGATGGACTCAACCATGCTTGAGTCCGCACCGGGCGCCGAGCTGGTGTTGGGGATTCTGAAGGAGCGTGGCTGGAGGGGCTGGACCCGCATCGAGCGAGTGCCTGCCGACAGGCTCAACACTGAACTGCCGCAGGCTTGAAGTGACAGGTCAGGTGCTTGGTGTGACGTTGCTCGAGGGTGCTCGTGCCGGCCGGGGACGGCAGTTTGCCGTACATATCGTCTGGCACGGCGGTTTCGGGGTTTTCCGCTCATCGCCGTCAGTGCCGCTCGCGAAACGCGAGTTGCACGCGAACGATCTCGACGACGCCCGCGACCTGATCGCGCTGTCCGCGGCGAGCAACCGAGCCAAGGCCGACCAGGACCCCAGCACCTGGCTGCCACCGTTCCAGCGCTACCGGTGTCAGCACGTCACCGACTGGATCGCCGACAAGACCCGGTGGAGCCTGACCATCGACACGGTCGAACGCGACGCGCTCGACCAGCAACTCACCGGGTGCCCTAACCGGCCGATCACCGTCACCCTCGCCCGCTGAACAGACAGCTGGGGTCATGGCTACGGCGGAGAGCGGCGGGCCCAGCGGAAAACAGTAGTCGCAGACCAAGCCCTCGGAGCGCAGCCGTTCAGATCCCAGGCACCCACGGCATCGGCGCGCTCGCGTCACCGCTCTTGCCCACACGCGACCGACCAAGGGCGCGCCGCGAGGTTGATCGCGGAACCCGATAGATCGAGGCCGGACCAGCTACCTCCAGGCGTGGGCGTTGGACACGAGGTGGGTCATGGCGTGGGCGTGGTGGAGAGGCCGACCGCAGTAGGTACGCCGGTGTTGGGGCATGGCCGGTGTTCCTCGGTCAGCAGGAGCCAGCGGTTGTCGGTTTGGCTGAAGGTCGCGGTGCGGACGCGTTCGGTGAGTCCCTCGGTCGGCGGGGTGGTCAACTGGTGGGCGAGCGCGGTGAAGTGGCGCAGGGCTTGCATCTGGGCCGGTTGCCGATCCACCTGCCGCTTGCCGGGTGCCGGTAGATCCAGGTCGGGTTCGGGGAGCGCGAGCGCGTAGGCCGGCGTGTCTTGTCCGTGTGGTGTCAGGCGCGCGGCCCGCCGCACGGGCCGCGCCAACGGCGCGGACAGCTCGGCACGGGTCTCCGGGTCGGCCCATTCGGCCAGTCCTTCGGGCACCAGTCGCTCGACGCTCTGCTGAACACCGTCCGGAGCAGCTGATTGCAGGTTCGTTGCGGAAGGTCCGCTGCCCGAGGGACGGCGGGCGGTCACTGCTTCTTGGGAGCCGCGGTTTCGAGGTCGTCGATGCTGCCGGACATGATCGTTCGGATGTGCTCGGTGATGTGCTGGGTGGGCCAGGTCCACCAGGCCACAGCCAGAAGGCGGGCGATGTCCGCATCACTGTAGCGGCGCCGGATGAGTCTGGCCGGGTTGCCGCCGGCAATGCCGTAGTCGGGAACGTCATCGACGACCACGGAACCGGAAGCGATGACCGCTCCATGACCGATACGGACGCCGGGCATGATCGTGGCCCGGTATCCGAACCAGACGTCGTTGCCGACGAAGGTGTCGCCGCGGCCGGGCAGGCCGGTGATCAGATCGAAGTGCTCGGCCCACGAGGCTCCCATGATCGGGAAGGGAAACGTGGAGGGGCCGTCCATTCGGTGGTTGGCGCCGTTCATGACGAATCGCACGCCCTCGCCCAGTGCGCAGAACTTGCCGATGATCAGCTTCTCCGGTCCGTAGTGATAGAGCACGTTGCGGCTTTCGAATGCGGTCGGATCGTCCGGATCGTCGTAGTAGGAGAACTCCCCGACCTCGATCAGCGGCGAGGTGACCAGCGGCTTCAACAGCACCACACGAGGCTGGTCAGGCATCGGGTGCACCACGGTCGGGTCTGCAGGAATGACTGGCATCACGAATCGACTTCCTTACACGCTGCCGAGGGAAGCCATCATGATCGCGGCCTTTACCTGTCCCAGTCGAGCAGATTTCACCGCAGCTGCTGTTCAGCAGCACTTTCCAGCAGTGGCCTTGCCGAGTCCGCGCAGCGCATGGCGGTCTTCTCGTCGAGTCCGAAGACCTCCGCGAGGTGGAGTGGGCCGGGGCCATAGGCGAGGGGGTGGCGGCCTGGCTGCGAAAGGCGTTGTAGCGGAGTCCGCTGCGCTCGGTTTTCGTCTGGGGTCGCTTCTTGGCCATCGCGGGTGCTGCCCGGTTACGGCTCGTCTCACGCGCCACGATGCTCGGACAAGTATTGGAGCAGGGGAGCGGTGCCCGCTGCCGCGCGCGTTGTTTGCGCACGACTGCCGTGTCTCGTCAGGGGTGCGGTGGCTGGTGCTCGAACGCACGTGTGGGGTGCGGCTGGGTGTGCCTCGTCCGTACGGTCGGGGGCATGAAGCCGGCGTTTTACTCCGGTGAGGGCCGGGAGTCTTGGTGGCTGTCCGGGAAGTCGACGATTCCCGGGGGAGGGCGTTCCCCGTCGACGATGACCTTCACTTGGAGGGCGGCCGTGGGGTGCGCGCGGCGGCGGTGGCCGATGAGGGGGTGTGGCTATGGCCGGCGGAGAACTGTCCGGCTCCGTCGTGGTGGGGCGCGTACGCGCGGCCGGCGTCACCGACTGCGCCCACCGACTGCGCAGCCCGCTGCCGGTTCAGCCTGCCAGCTGTTGGAGCCATTCGCGCAGCAGAGCCGTCTCCGTGTCTCGCAGAGGTACCCCGGCGCCCGCGGCCGGGGGCTCGGTGGTGAGCGCGGTTTGAAGTGCGGCATCGAGGGCGAGTGCGCGCGAGGCCAGGTCCGACCCGGATGAGGCGGGTGAGTCCGTGGTGATCGAGGCGATGACGGTGTCCCGCAGCCGTGCCGAAGTGGCCAGGTCCCGTTGCGGGGGCTCTTCGCCGATCAGCGCCAGCGTGGCACCCGTTGTCGCTGCGTGGATGACGCGGGTCGCCTGCTCCACCGGAACCCGAAGGCGTCCGGCGTCGGCCGCCCGGCCCAGCAGTCTCACCAGCAGGGCGTGCGCCTCGTCCGCGGCCGGGGGCCGCCGCCCGGGCTGCACAGTGCCGTACATGAGCATGTAGAACGCGGGGTGCTGCACTCCGAAGTCGACGTGCAGGTCCCAGCCGCGGTAGAGGTCGGCCACCGGGTCGTCGGGGGTCAGTGCCAGTGCCTCCCGCTTCTCGGCCAGGTACATCTCGAACCCGTAGGCGGCCAGCTCGGCCAGGAGCCCGTCCTTGTCGTCGAACATCCGGTACAGCGCGGGGGCCGTGATGCCCGCGGCTGCGGCGACAGCGCGCGTGGAGAGCGCCTCGCTGCCACCTTCCTCCAAAAGCTTGGCGGCCACCTGCAGCACCTGGCGCCGCGCGGCACGTCGTCCCTCGTTCATGGAACAACGATATCTCAATTTGCGTAGCATCGGAATTCCAGTGTTACGGTTGCAAGCGGAACGACGATCCATACTGGTGATGGTCGGCGCTGACCCGCGACACCTGGGGATGCGCCGTACCCCGGCCGGGGCCGTCGGTCCCCCACGCGTGGAGCAGTGCGGCCGACTACGGCGGCGGACAGCTCATCGTCCGCCGGCACCACCACCGAACACGCCGCCATCGCGACAGGAGAGGAACACCCATGTCCGATATCTCGATCGTCATCGCATCGCATTCCGGCTACGGCCACACCGCGCAGATCGCCACGGCCGTGGCCGACGGCGCACGCTCCATCGCCGGGACGCACGTGCACCGCGTGGACGTCGCCTCCCTCAGCGAGGCCGACTGGGAACTGATGGACGCCGCGGACGCCATCATCTTCGGTACCCCCACCTACATGGGCACCGCGTCGGGGGCGTTCCACGCCTTCGCCGAGGCCAGCAGCAAGCGGTGGATGACCCGCGCCTGGAGCGACAAACTCGCGGCGGGATTCACCAACTCCGGCTCCATGAGCGGCGACAAGCTGCACACCCTGCAGTACCTCTCGCTGCTGGCGGCCCAGCACGGAATGCTCTGGGTGAGCCTGAACCTCCTGCCGGGCTGGAACACCACCACCTCCAGCCCCCAGGACGACAACCGCCTCGGCTTCTACCTCGGCGCCGGCGCACAAAGCCTCAACGACACCCCCGCGGTCCACGACGCAGACCTGAACACCGCTCGCCACCTCGGCCGGCGCGTCGCCGAGCACACCTGCATCCACCGCGCCGGGCTGACCGCCGCAGCGCACTGACACAACGGTCCAGCAGAAATCACCCTTCAGCTTCTTCCTAAAAATCACCTTTCAGGTTCTTTCGGAGGAGTGCACCATGCAGAACCGGACACTGGGAGCCAGGGCCTTGAGGTCTCGGCGATCGGCTACGGCGCGATGGGCCTGACGATGGCCTACGGACCCACCGACGAGGAGGTCGGCGTCGCCGCCCTCCGCCGCGCCCACGACCTGGGCGTCACCTTCTTCGACACCGCCGAGATGTACGGCTGGGGCACCGGATCCAACGAGATCCTGGTCGGCAGGGCGGTCAGGGACTTCCGCGACGACGTGGTCCTGGCCACCAAGTTCGGTGTCGACATGTCGGTGCCTGCGGAGCAGATCGGCGGCGCTCTCAACAGCTGGCCCGACAACATCCGCAAGGTCGCCGACAACAGCCTGCGCTACCTCGGCGTGGAGCACATCGACGTCTTCTACCAGCACCGCGTCGACCCCGAGGTGCCCATCGAGGAGGTCGCGGGCACCGTCAGGGAGCTGATCGACGCGGGCAAGGTGAAGTACTTCGGCCTCAGCGAGGCCGGACCCGAGACGATCCGTACGGCGCACGCCGTGCAGCCGGTCTCCGTCCTGCAGACCGAGTACTCCCTGTTCGAACGCGACGTCGAGCAGATCTTCCCCGTCCTGGATGAACTCGGTATCGGCTTCGTCGCCTACTCTCCCCTCGGCCGTGGGTTCATCACCGGCACCGCCAAGCCCGCCGGCCAGTACGAAGCCACCGACATACGCACCGTCGACCCGCGCTGGCAGCTGGGCAACTTCGAGAAGAACGTCGAGGCCGTGGGCAAGCTCGCCGAGCTCGCGGCGACCAAGGGCGCCACCGTCTCCCAACTCGCCCTGGCCTGGCTCCTGACCCGGGGCGAGCACATCGTGCCCATCCCCGGAACCCGCAGCTCGAAGCGCATCGAGGAAAACGCCGGCGCCGCCGACCTCACCCTCACCGACGCCGACCTCAAGGCCATCGACGAGATCCTGCCCCACGGCGGCTTCGGCGCCCGCTACACCGAGGGACACGTGCCCACCTGGACCTGAGATCCATCCGGGACAGAGGCCACTCAGGCCTGCTCCGGTGAGATCAGCGCACGGCGGCCAGGGCGAGGCGGCCGGGGCGAGGCGGACGGTGCCGTGTGGGCGCATTCGGATGCGTATGGGCTTGGGCTTGTCGGCCGTCTTGACCGGCTCGACAGGGTGCGGCGCGGCTCGCGGCGGCCGGGCGAGGCGGCGGACCAGGAACCCTGCGCGATCGTCACCGGATCACCGAGGTCGTCGCTTCCATCTTCCTCGCCGGGCCCGTCCCACCAGTCCTCCTCGCCATCACCTCCCTCGATGTCAGCCTGATCGAACTGGGACTGATTGACCAGCTCACGGGCCTGCGGGCCCCGCATCGCCCTGAACGCCATCTCCGGGCGGTACAGCAACTCACACGCCGCCTGGGCCGCGCCCGTCTCATCGACCGTCAGATCATGGATGGCCTCGACCTTGTCCGCCACCGTCACCGGCGTCGCGGTCGCCCACCGCGCCACCCGTTTCGCCGCTCGCCCGTTCCACTCGCTTCGGCCCTTCCGCTCGTTCACCGGCGGATCAGTTCGTACGCATCGGGCGCCGACGCCAGAATCCTGTGTACCTCGAAGGAGACGCCCTCCTGCCGCTGGCCCTTCGGCCACCCACCGATACGTGCGCACCGTGTGGAAGGGCAGCCCTGTCGCGGAGACACACCACTCGACAGGGTTCCGCCGGAAGAAGACACGACCTGCGCGGGAGACAGTGTCTGCGGAAACAACCGGTCGCGTCGGGCATGCCCGAGCAGTACATCGCCGCCCGCACGGCGCCACCCCCACTTACCCGCACCCCGACCTCGAGCCGGTCCTCGCCGATACGGAGGGTCCGGGCTGTGTGATGCCCAGCTGCTCGGCGGCACGGCCGGAATGCAGGTTCTCCGCCACGGCGACGAAGTAGATGATCTCCCGGGTTCCGATTCGGTCCGCGCCACCGGACGTTGCCGGCGCGGACACGGGGACGTCGGTGGGGCCGGTGCCTGGCGCCGAACCGTCGACACTGCCCGTTGTCAGCCCCGCGCGGGTGGGGGTGTGAGCGGCGTGGGGAACTCCGCCCGCCGGGGGTGATCTGGCGCCGTGAAGTGATGGGGGAGGCGTCATGCTCGAGCGTGCGCGCTGTGGATCGTCGAGGAAGCATGGGAAAGCGGGGAGGGCATGCTGTGGCTGATCGTCTTCGTGGGAGTGGCCGCCTGTGCCGTACTCGCCCTTGGTGGCGGCGCTTGCCTCGCGGGTCTGCTGTGGCGGTGCTGAGTCGCGGTCCAGATCCTTTGGGAATTCCTTCGGAGTTCGGTGGTCTGGGGATGTCGAGAACGTGCCGCCGGCTGCGTCCCAGGGGCATCAGCGGCCACCACGGGCCGCACGAGGCAGAAGGAGAAGCCAGCATGGCGATTCAGCGGATGGACAATGTCGGCATTGTCGTGGAGGACTTGGATGCCGCCGGCGCGTTCTTCGTGGAACTGGGTATGGAGCTGGAGGGCAGGGCGCAGGTCGAGGGCCTGGTCGCCGATCAGTGCACCGGGCTCGACGGTGTGCGCTGTGACATTGCGATGGTGCGGACGCCTGACGGCCACAGTCGGCTGGAGCTGGCGAGGTACCGCACTCCCGCGGCGGTCAGCGACGGGCCGCGCAACAAGCCGCACAACATTCTGGGCACCCACCGCGTCATGTTCGCCGTCGACGACATCAAGGACACGGTTGCCCGCCTGCGCCCTCATGGCGCGGAACTCCTCGGCGAGATCGCCCGGTTCGAGGACAGTTATCTGCTGTGCTACGTCCGCGGCCCGGAGGGCGTCATCGTCGGACTGGCCGAGCAGCTGCGCTGAGAGGGAGGTACCGAACCGCGCGGCCGAAGGAGATCATCAAGGTGGTGGACCGCCCGGTCGGCCAGGAGTTGCCGACCGGTGACGTGACCCGCCCGGCCTGCATCGCCAGGAATGCAACCGTGCGCAAGGTACCGGTCGCCTTCACTTGGAGCGGGTCGCCCATCGTCATGTGTACGACGAAGTACGCGCCCGGACTCCCGTGAGCACTGGCCGCCCTGTACATCACCCCGAGGGTCGGCGTGTCTGGTCACTGTCCTGCGCACCGTAGGCGTCGTTGCTTGGAGCGGGGTGTGAGGGTTCGGTGGATTCGAGGGAACCCTGCTCACGGTGTCTCGCAGAGCGGGGCGGGGGAGTGGTGGGTGGCGGGAGTCCGTCCGGCTGATCTTCTGGTCGGGGTGCTGGTCGAGGTTTTGGTCGGGCTGCGGGGTGGGTGTTGATGTGACCTCGCGCTGCCGCTTGGCCGCGAAGGTCGTTCCGGGCGTCGTGTCGGGTGTACTCGTCCAACTCATCCTCGCCTTGCTCGGCCTCAACTGAGGAAGGGCCAGGGGGCGCACTCGGGGAGTACACCGAGCCCCCGCCAGCTCTTGGGGGTCCCGGGAAGGCGGCGTGCGGCCCTGGAGCCGGCCGGGCGCGCGGTGGGCGAACCACTCGGTGACCTCTGCGTGGTCCCACAGACGGGCGCGGCCGCGCCCGTCAGCGGTCTCGGGGAGCGGAAGTCCGGCCGGGTTGGCGAGGCGTATCAGGCTTTCCCCGCGGGTTGGTGAGGGGTGCTGCCGGTCAGTGCGGCTGCGGTCTGGGTGAGGTGGCGGGCCAGTACCTCGGCCGCGGTGTCGGCGTCGCGGGCCAGCGCAGCCTCCTCCAGCCGGCGGTGCTCGCAGGCGGCGTCCCGGTCGGGGACGCGGTGCGCCGACCAGCGGCGAGCCAGCTCGCTCGCGGTCCACATCCGGTCGCAGGTCTCCAGCAGGACGGGGTTGCCACACCCCTCCAGCAGGGTGCGGTGGAAGGCCCGGTGGGCTTCGGACCATGCGCCGCTGTAGTACTCGCCCTCCTCCGGTACGTACGCCGGGGTGCGGGCCAGACGGTGGTGGGCGGCTCGAACGCGGGCCTCCCAGTCGACGTCGCCGCGCTCGACGGACATGCGCAGCACGACCGGTTCGACGGTCAGGCGGGCCTCCGCGATCTCTTGCCAACGGCGGTCGGAGAAGGCCGGGACGGCGAAGCCGCGGTTGGGCAGCCGGTCGGCGAGGCCCTCGCCGACCACCCGTACGAGCGCCTCGCGCACGACGGCCAGGCTCACGCCCTGTTCCTTGGCGAGGTCCTGCGGTTTGAGGGCGTCACCGGGGGCGTAGCTCCCCCGCATGATCGCGTCCCGCAGATGTGAATAGACCTTCTCGGAGAGCATCTGCTTTCCCGACGAGGCCGGGGTGTGGGCTGTCCGCGTCATGGGCGCCAGCATAGACGATCCAGCGAATAATCGATTATTAGTGTTATCGTCGATCCAGTGGTCGGTGAACACGACGGCGGTGCCTCTACGCGACACTGTCGGCCCTTTGCCGACCGCATCACCACCACCCCCAGCACGGCACGAAAGGAACGACGCGATGAGCGCCAACAATCCCTTCGCCCGCCTCCCCGAGGCGGCCTCCTTCAACGTCACCAGCACCACCATCACCGACGGCGCCGCCTGGTCGCCCGAGCAGTTCTCCGGCATCTTCGGCGTCCCCGGCGGGAAGGACGTCTCCCCGCAGCTGTCCTGGAACGGCGCCCCGGAAGGCACCAAGAGCTACGCCGTCACCGTCTACGACCCCGACGCCCCCACCGGGTCCGGCTTCTGGCACTGGGCGGTCGCCGACATCCCCGCCACCGTCACCGAGCTCCCCGAAGGCGCCGGCGACGACACCGGCTCGGGCCTGCCCGAGGGCGCCTTCCAGCTGCCGGGCGACGCCCGCGCCGCCCGCTTCATCGGCGCCGCCCCGCCGGCCGGGCACGGCGCCCACCGTTACTTCATCGTGGTGCACGCCCTCGACGTCGAGTCCATCGGCGTCGCGGCCGACGCCACCCCGGCCGCCCTCGGCTTCACCATGGCCGGCCACATCCTTGGCCGCGCGGTCCTCATCGCCACCGCCGAAACCCCCGCCTGACGAAGAGCATGTCCCCGCTCATCGCCACAACGGAGATGTGTCTCCGCACCATCCTGGAGCTCAGGAGCAGGGCGTGCTCCCCATGCGCGCCCGCTTCGCCGAGCGCCTGGACCAGAGCGGCCCCGCCGTCAGCCAGACCGTCGCCCGCATCCAGCGCGGCGGTCTGCTGCACGTCGCCGCCGACCGCCACCTGGAGCTGACGGAGGAGTTGTTCGGCCCCGCGGCTGGTGACAGCCGTCTCTTGAACGCAGTTGGCGGCGACGACCAACGCCGCAGCCGGCAACACCGAGATGTCCCAGCCGATCTCACACCCGCCGCGTCGGCCGTGGCCTGGACCCGCTGGAGCAGACGTTCCCAGGTACCGTCGCCCGACCACAGCCTGTGGCGCTCATAAACGGTCTTCCATGGGCCGAACCGTTCGGGCAAGTCACGCCACTGCACCCCGGTCCGTACCCGATGAAGTCCACGCCGACGATCACATGGGGGGGTGGTGATGTCGTCTGTCCCTCCCCTTGACTGATGCTGTCTAGGCGGCGGCCGAGGCGCCGTCGGCCCCGTCCGTGAGGGCGGCGCGGCCCGCCTCCAGGCGGGCGGCCGGTACGCGGAACGGCGAGCAGGAGACATAGTCGAGGCCGGTGTCGTGGAAAAAGTGGATGGAGTCGGGGTCGCCGCCGTGTTCTCCGCAGACGCCGATCTTCAGGCCGGGCTTCGTGGCGCGGCCCTCCTCGACGGCGATGCGGACCAGTCGGCCGACGCCGTCGCGGTCGAGGGTCTCGAAGGGCGAGGCGGCGAAGATGCCCTGGGCCAGGTAGGCGGGGAAGAAGGACGCTTCGGCGTCGTCGCGGGACAGGCCCCAGGCGGTCTGGGTCAGGTCGTTGGTGCCGAAGGAAAAGAAGTCGGCGGCTTCGGCGATCCGGCCGGCGGTCAGCGCGGCACGCGGCAGTTCGATCATCGTGCCGATGGGGCAGTGGACCGTGAACCCGGAGGCGTCCGACACCTCGGCCAGCACGCGCTCCGCCGTCTCCCGCACGATCCGCAGCTCCTCGACCGTGCCGACCAGCGGCACCATGATCTCGGCCCGTGGGTCTCCGCCCACCCGCAGCCGCTCCACGACGGCCTCGGCGATCGCCCGTACCTGCATCTCGACCAGACCGGGGACGACGAGTCCCAGGCGCACGCCGCGCAGCCCCAGCATGGGGTTGCTCTCGTGCATCCGCTCGACGGCGGTCAGCAGGCGGCGGTCGCGGACGGTCGGATGGGTGGCGACGCGCACGGCGAGTTCGGTGCGGTCGGGCAGGAACTCGTTCAGCGGCGGGTCGATGAGACGGATCGTCACCGGCAGTCCGTCCATGGCGGCCAGGATTCCGGTGAAGTCGGCCCGTTGGAGTGGCAGGAGGGCGTCCAGGGCGGCGTGCCGACCGATCTCGTCCTCAGCCAGGATCATCGCTTCGACGAGGCCCCGCCGTTCACCGAGGAACATGTGCTCGGTGCGGCACAGGCCGATGCCCTCGGCTCCGTAGCGGCGGGCGCGGGCCGCGTCCTCGGGGGTGTCGGCGTTGGCGTGCACTCCCAATCGCCTTACGGAGTCGGCGTGTTGGAGGGTACGGGCCACAGCGTCGGTCAGTACGCCATCCCGCTCCCCGGTGTCCAGGAAGCGGCCGACCGGCGAGTCGGCCAGCGGCAGCGCCCCGAGGTGGACCGTGCCCGCCGTGCCGTCCACGGAGATCACCGTGCCTTCGGCGAGCACGGTCCGGTCGGGTGCGGTGAGCGTCCGTGCCCGGACGTCCACCGTCAGTTCCTCGGCCCCGCACACACAGACCTTGCCCATGCCGCGCGCCACGACGGCCGCGTGGCTGGTCTTGCCGCCGCGGCTGGTCAGCACGGCCTCGGCGGCGACCATCCCGGGCAGATCGTCGGGAGTGGTCTCACGGCGTACGAGGATCACCTCGTCCCCCGTCGCGGCACGGCGTACGGCCTCCGCCGAGTCGAAGACGATCGCGCCGACGGCCGCGCCGGGAGAGGCGGGGACGCCGTGCGCCAGTGGCTTGGTGTCCGCATGTGCCTCGAAACGGGGGAACATCAGCCGGGCGAGCTGAGCCCCGCCGACCCGGGTCAGCGCCTCGTCCTCGTCGATCACCTTTTCGTCGACGAGCGCCTCGGCGATGCGGAACGCGGCCTCGGCGGTGCGCTTGCCGACCCGGGTCTGCAGCATCCAGAGCGTGCCGTGCTCGACGGTGAACTCGATGTCGCACAGGTCGCGGTACTGGTGCTCAAGGGTTGCCATGTGAGCGACGAGCTGCCGGTAGGAGGTCGGGTCGAGGCGGTCCAGTTCGGCGAGTGGTACGGCGTTGCGGATGCCGGCGACGACGTCCTCGCCCTGGGCGTCGGGCAGGTAGTCGCCGTACACGCCGCGGGCGCCGGTCGCCGGGTCGCGGGTGAAGGCGACTCCGGTGCCGGAGTCGGGGCCGAGGTTGCCGAAGACCATGACCTGGATGTTGACGGCGGTGCCCAGGTCGTCGGGGATGTGCTCGCGGCTGCGGTAGAGGCGGGCGCGCTCGCTGTTCCAGGAGCGGAAGACCGCCCGGATCGCGCGGTACAGCTGCTCGGCCGGCTCCTGCGGGAACTCCTCACCGGTCGCGTCCCGGATCACCTTCTTGTAGTCCTCGACGAGCTGGGCGGGGTCGTCGGTGGGTCCGTGCCGGTCGAACAGTTCCGGAGCGATGCCCAGGACGGTACGGCCGTACATCTGGAGGAGCCGGCGGTAGGAGTCCCACGCGGAGCGCTCGCGGCCGGTGGCCTTGGCGAGAGCGAGAACGGACTCGTCGCCCAGGCCGATGTCGAGGATCGTCTCCATCATCCCGGGCATCGAGAACTTGCTGCCCGAGCGCACGGACAGCAGCAGCGGGTTGTCCCGTCCGCCCAGCCCGCGGCCGACCCGGCGCTCCAACTCGGCCAGGGCATCGGCAACTTGGGCGCCCAGCTCCTCGGGTTCCGCGCCGGTGGCCAGGTACTCCCGGCAGGCGCCGGTGGTGACGGTGAAGCCGGGCGGGACGGGCAGTCCCAGGCGGGTCATCTCCGCGAGGTTCGCCCCCTTGCCGCCGAGCAGGTCCGCCATCTCACGGCCGCCCTCGGCGAATGCGTACACGTACCTGGTCATCTCTCTCACCCTCCGGGCTTGTTCAGGCGTGCGGGACGACGGCGACGGGGCAGGGCGCGTGATGCAGCGCCGCGTGTGCGACGGGGCCGATGTGGGTGCCGAGACGGGTTTCGCGCGTCCGGCGTCCCACCACGACGAGGGCGGCTCCGGCGGAGGCGCTGATCAGCTCGTCGGCCGCACGTCCTTCGGTGACGCTCTCGACGACGGCGACCTCGGGGAACTTCTCGCGCCATGGGCGCAGCGCGGCGATCACGGCGTGCTCGTGCTCGGCGAGCAGCTCCGGGCCCCTGATCGGGACGAGCGCGTCCGCCGCCGCGAAGTCCGGCGGCCGGCTGAAGGTGTGGATCACGCGCAGCGAGGAGTCCCGGCGCCAGGCGGCGTCGAAGGCGAACTCGATCAGTTCTTCGCAGGGCCGGCCGGTGTCGAGACCGAGCACGACATCGCGGTACGGGATTCCGGGTATCTCGTCCGGAGAAATGCCGTCCGGTGCCGAGAAGTGCTCATCGGCGGCGCTCCCGCCCACCCTCACCAACACCACGGGACGGGATGCCCTGGCGACAACCCGCTGCGACACCGACCCCATCAGGAACCCCGCGACACCGCCGAATCCACGGGAACCGAGGACCAGCAGCTCGGCCTGCTCGGCCGTCTTGAGAAGGACGGCTACCGGGGAGTCCGCCACCGCCTGCCCGCTGACCTGCAGACCTGGGTGCGCCGCGCGGATGCTGTCCGCCGCCCGTTCCGGCAGGTCTTCGGCCAAGGCCCGTTGGGACATGTCCGCGGGCACGGACGGGGCAGGACGTGGATGCCACTCCCAGGCATGCACCAGATGCAGCGCCGCGCCCCGGCGCGCGGCTTCCCGTGCCGCCCAGTGCGCGGCGGCCAGGCTCTGGGGAGACCCGTCGATCCCCGCGGTGACGTGTCGAAGCATGATCCGTACCTCCGGCGTTGCTGCCCGTGGGTTCTTCTTCCTCCACCGAGTCTGGTATCGGGGTGAGCACCGGAGCAGAGGCCGGACAGGCCCTTGCGATGGGCCCTTCGGCCCTGATGCCGTCCCGCCGCGCACGGCCCGGCGGCCTCCCGCACCTCGCGGCGCGGGACGGGCCGTGCCGATCGCGCCGGCCGATGCCATGCGGCCCGGTCCCGGGGCCGGATGGCCCATGGCGGAGGACGGGAGACGAGAAGAGATTGGAGTCGGCGGGGTCGCGCCCCAGGAATCGGCAGGACCATGAGCGCTTCCGCTACGTCCACCATGCTGCGGGCGCTGCCCGCCGAGCGGCCGGCACAGAAAGACGTACGAGTTCGACGCCGAGGACCCTCTTGCCGGATGTGGACGCGCCCTACGGCAGCGACAGCTCTCGTTGACCCGACCACGACGGAATCGTCGGAACCGACCAAGGAGTCACTGTGCACGGCACCCCGCACATCGTGAGCGACGTGATGACCCACACCGTCGTCTCCATCGGCCGCAGCGCCGACTTCAAGGAGATCGTGCAGCTGATGGAACGGTGGAAGGTCAGCGCCCTTCCCGTTCTGGAGGGCAACGCTGAGGGCGAGGGCCGGGTGGTCGGCGTCGTCTCCGAGGCCGATCTGCTGTACAAGGAGGAGTTCCGCGACGCCGACCCCGACGGCTACACACAGCTGCGGCGCTTCTCCGATCTGGCCAAGGCCGGCGCCGTGACCGCCGAGGAGCTGATGACGTCCCCGGCCCTGACCGTCCACGCGAACGCGACCCTCGCGCAGGCTGCCCGCACCATGGCGCACGCCAGGGTCAAGCGCCTTCCCGTCGTCGATGACACAGGCAGGCTGGAAGGCGTTGTCAGCCGCGGTGACCTCCTGAAGGTGTTCCTGCGGGACGACGAGGAAGTCGCCGAGGAGGTCCGCAGGGAAGTCGTGTCGTATCTGTTCCCCGCGGCGTACTCGCGCGTCCGTGTGCAGGTGAAGGACGGGGTCGTCACACTCGCCGGGCGTGTCAGGGACACCTCTCTGGTGCCCGTGGCCGCACGCCTGGTGCGGGCCGTCGAGGGTGTGGTGGACGTGGAGTGCGAACTCGCAGGCCCGGCTCGCCGCCCGGAGCAGTGACCGGCAGCCGACCCGACGGCCATCGTCGGGTCGGGCCGGTCAGCCCTGGCGCGCCCGGTTCCGGTGAAGAACCACATCCCCCGGCCGGCGGCCGGACTCGGCGTCCAGCGCCGCGTCCGGACGGGCGGTCCTGGCCGGCCATCTCGACCGGCCTGACTCCACTCCACCGGCCACCCGGCGTACCGAGTCCGCCCTGCCCCGCCTCGTCGTCCGGGCCTGCCGCCGGGCCGCGCCCTTCTGCGGTCAGCCTCCGGCCGCGGCGCCGTCCGCATTCACGGGAACCCGCCACACCAGCCGCGTGCCGCCGCCCTCCGGCCGTTCGCCGAGCGTCAGCGTTCCGCCGAGGGTGACGGCCCGCTCCTGGATGTTCTTCAGCCCGCTGCGCCCGGCGTCACCCGGCATTCCGCAGCCGTCGTCCGTCACCGTGAGCGTCAACTCGCTCCTGGCGCACTGAAGGCGGACGTCCACCGCCTGTGCTCCGGAGTGCCGGGCCGCGTTGCTGAGCGCCTCGCTCAACACCGCGATCGCATGGTCGGCGATGTCGCCGGGGACATCGGTCTCGACGAGCCCCTCGATGCGCAGGGCGGGCGGGAATCCGAGTGACGTTGCCGAGGCCCTCACCGCCTCGGCCACCCGGCCGCGCAGTCCGTCGCTCTCCCGCCCGCCCCCGCCATGGGCGCGGAGACCGAAGATCGTGGACCGAATGATCTTGATGGTTTCGTCGAGGTCGTCGACGGTACGTGTCAGCCGCTCCAGGCCCTCGGGGTGCTCCATGAAGCGCTGGGTGCTCTGCAGGGTCATGCCGGCCGCGAACAGCCTCTGGATGGCGAGGTCATGGAGGTCGCGGGCGATGCGGTCCTGGTCCTGGAGCAGGGTGATCTTGTCCGCGTCCCGCCGCCGCTCGGCCAGTTCCAGCGCCAGCGCCGCCTGGTCGGCGAACCCGAGCAGCGGCCCGGTGTCCACGTCGCCGAACGGCGTACCGCCCGGCACACGCCCCAGCAGCAACACGCCCCGCGGTTTCCCGCCGGCGCCGAGCGGCACCGCGACCACGGGTCCGAGCCCGGCCCACTGGGCTTCGCCCTCGCCGGTGCGGGAGTCGTGCTCGATGTCGGCGCTGACCACCGGCTCCGCAGCGCCGAGTGCCGCTCCGACGAAACCGTCCCGCGCGGACAACACCAGACCGCTGCGTTCCTCTCGGCCCAGGCCGACGGCCAGGGCCGGCCGCAGTGTCTCCTCGCCCGGTACGCGCTCCGCGATCAGCCCCATGTCGGCGGAGACGATCTTCCGGGCCTCGTCGACGATCAGTTCCATCACGTCCGCGCTCGGCGCACCGGTCAGGAGCATGCTGGTGACCTTGCCGCCGGCCCGCTGCCAGCGCTCGCGCATTCTGGTCTCCTCGTACAGCCGCGCGTTCTCGATGGCCACTCCGGCGGCCACCGCCAGGGTCGACAGGACGGACTTGTCCTCCGCGTCGAACTCCCTGGCGCTGTGCTTCTCGGTGAGGTAGAGGTTCCCGAACACCTCCTCGCGCACCCGGATCGGTACGCCGAGGAAGGAATGCATCGGCGGGTGGTGCGGCGGGAATCCGTACGACGCCGGGTGCTCCGACAGCTCCGGCAGCCGCAGTGGCACCGGGTGCCGGATCAGCTCTCCCAGGAGCCCGTGCCCGCTGGGCAGCGCGCCGATCTCCGACCGCCCCTCTTCGTCGATGCCGACGGTCAGGAACTCGGACAGCTTCTGGTCGGCACCGATCACGCCCAGCGCTCCGTACTCGGCGTCCACCAGCACCACCGCGGCCTCGACGATGCTGCGCAGCACCTGCGGCAGGTCGAGTTCCCGTCCGACCGACAGGACGGCCTCCAGCAGGCCGTGCAGGCGGTCCCGGGTGCCGCGGACCGCGTCGATGCGCACCTGCAGCTCGCCCATCAGTTCATCGAGCCGCAGCTTGGGCACATGCTCCTCGGAACCGCCGCGTCCATCCCCGCTCATGGCTTCCTCCGACCGATATTGCAGACAAGGCGGGCTCGAACCAGTTCCCCTGTTTTCACCGTACTGTCCGGGGGTCTCGAAAGCGCCGTCGGACGGGTCGAGGACAGGTGGGGATCTCGATGGTGCGGACCGTGTTGAGCGGCATCGGGGAAGTGCGGGTGCGCTCCCGATGCCCCTCAACACGGCGCACAGGGGCGGGAGGAGGCCCGCATGGTTCAGCTCCTCTGCGGCTCGGCCGCGAATTGAGTGCCGATCCGCGCGGCCCACGCCTTTATCTGCTCGAAGTCGCGGAAGTCTCCGCCCTTGCCGGAGGAGACGATCTTCCGGGCGATGAATCCTGTCGCTCCCTCGTCGAGACAGCCCCCGAAGGTGACGTGTTCCTTGGCATCGAGCCGCAGCATGGCCCGCCGCACACCGGGCACGGGCGGGATGTCCCGCTCCGAGGCCGTGGCGTCGAGCGGCCCGCTGCTGAAGAACCACAGCGGGATTGCGGCCAGCGCGCGGCCGTGACGGCGCACGAAGCGGCGGGCATCCTTGTGCCAGCGTCCCGCGTACAGCCCGCCACCCACCACCACCGCGTCGTACGACTCCACGTTCGTCACGGACCGGGCGGACACCGCCGCGGCCGACACTCCCGCCTCGCGCAGGACTTCGGCGACGGTCTCGGCGATCCGCGCGGTCGAACCGTTCGTCGTTCCGTAGGCAACCAGCACTTTGCTCAGCATGATCGTGCTCCTCCTTCAGGGCCTTCGCAGTCATTCCCCGGTCACACCGTGCACGGCCGGCTCGTCCGGCCGCAGGTGCGAGTCGTCCAGCCGGTACATGAGCTTGTCGACCACCGCGACGACACCGTCGACCCGGTTGGTCATGGCGAGGGCGATCTCCGCCTCGCTCCTGCGCTCCACATGGCCCGTGAGCGTCACCACTCCCTCGTCCACACCGACCTCCACGCTCGACGGCGCCAGCCACAGCGAGCGGACCAGCACCTCGTCGATCACCTCGCGGCGGATCTTCGCATCGGGCCGCAGGAAGACCTGGAGCAGGTCGCGGCGGGTGACGATGCCGACGAGTCGGTCCTCCTCGTCCACCACCGGCAGCCGCTCGACACGGTTGCGTGTCATGGTCCGGGCGGCCTCGGCAATGGTGTCGTCGGCGTACACCGTGACCGGCGGCACGGACATCAGCTGTCCGGCGGTACGGGCATGCGCCTTCGCGGGCGGCCTGCGCGCGCCGCGGGTCAGCCCGGCGAGCCGGAAGCGGCGCTTGTGCCCGCCCAGGTCTGATGTCTCCGCCTGCCGGACCATGAGGTCGGTCTCGGAGATCACCCCGATGACCTTCTCGTCCTCATCGATCACCGGCAGTCCACTGATGCGGTGCTCGGCGAGGAGCCCTGCCACCTCCTTGAACGGGGTGCCGTACAGCGCCCGGACGACCTCCGTCGCCATCACGGATCCGACCTTGTCGTGCTTCATGTCCGTTCCTCCTCAGCGCAGTCGGCGCAGATAGGGGTCCTGAGCCCTGCGCGGCAGCAGGCGGACGCGTGCGTCGAGCACGGTGACCGCGTCAGGCGCCGCGAGGACGGGGTTGAAGTCGGCCTCGGCGAGTTGCGGCAGATCGCCCGCCATGCGGGACAGCCTCAGGAGCAGCTGTTCGAGGTCTTGGAGGTCGACGGGTCCGCTGCCGTGCGCGCCGAACAGGAGCGGTGCGCAGCGCGGGGCGGTGATCAGGTCGTGCACGTCGTGGTCGGTCAGCGGGGCGAGGCGGGCAGCGTGGTCGGCCAGGACCTCGGTCGCGGTGCCGCCGAGTCCGAACAGCACGAGCGGGCCGAAGACCTCGTCCTGGACGACGCCCGCGAACAGTTCGGTGCCGCGCGCGGCCAGCGGCTGGACGACCACCCCGGTCATCAGGCCGGCGAACCGGCTCTCGAAGTCCCGGAAGGCGGCACGGACTTGGGCCTCCCCTTCGAGATCGAGGTGCACGGCGTGCTGCTCGCTCTTGTGCAGCTGACCGGGCCAGTGAGCCTTCATGACCACCCGGCCGTCGGGGCCGCGCAGCCGTTCGGCTGCCAGGACGGCGTCGTCCTCCATCGCCGCCCAGGCCCACGGGAGCTGGGGAATGCCGTAGCAGGTGAGGAGTTCGGCGCAGGTGCGCGGGTCGAGCCAGCCGCCGTCCGGATGGGCGGCAAGGTACGACTCGGCGATCGCGCGGGCCCGGGCCGCGTCGACCTGTGCGAGCTCCGGGATCGTGCCCGCGGGCCGGCTCAGCCAGGCCGCACGGCGAGAGGCGTGGGCCAACGCCCGGGCCGCCGAACCCGGTTCGGCGTACGACGGGATGGTGCCGCCGTCCCGCGCAGGCAGCAGTTTGACCGGCAGGTCCTGCTCCAGGCGTACGACGGCGACCGGATGGGCACGGCGTGCGGGGCCGCTGGTGAGGGCCCGCACGAGGTCGTCGCCGGTCGCGGCCGCGACGGCCGTGGGGACGAGGGCGAGCAGGACGGCGTCGATGCCCGGGTGCTGCATGATCCGGTCCAGGCAGTCGCCGAGCTGCTCCTCCGTGACGGCGGCGGTGACATCGACGGGGTTTGCGACGGTGGACCCGTCGGGCAGTACGGCATACAGGCTTTCGACCACCGCAGGCGGGAGCAGCGGAAGCGACAACCCCGCTTCCGCGCAGGCGTCCGCGGCCAGGACACCCGTGCCGCCCGCATTGGTGACGACGGCCACGCGGGTCCCCGTCGGGAGCGGCTGGGAGCGCAACAGGGCGGCGGTTTCCAGGAGTTCACCCACCGAGTGCGTGGCGGTGATGCCGGCCTGGGTGAACAGCGCCTGCCGGGTCATGGTCGGGGTGGCAGCGGCCGCGGTGTGCGAGGCCGCGGCGCGACGGCCGGCGTCGGTGCGGCCCGCGTCGACCGTGAGCACCGGCATGCGGCGGGTCACACGCCGGGCGGTACGGGAGAAGGCCCGCGGGCTGCCGAAGGACTCCAGGTGCAGCAGAGCGAGTTCGGTGCGCTCGTCGCTCTCCCACCACTGGAGCATGTCGTTGCCGCTGACGTCATACTTGTCGCCGAGCGACGCGAAAGACGAGACACCGACGCCGAGCCGGGACAGCCCGTCGAGCAGGGCGATGCCGACGCCGCCGGACTGGACGGCGACGCCCGCCGTGCCGGGGCGCGGATGATCCGCCGCGAAGGTGGCGTCGAGGGAGAGCGCCGGGTCGGTGTTGGAGATGCCCAGGCAGTTCGGGCCGACCAGGCGCATGCCGTACGCGCGGCACGTGGCCATGAGGGCTTCCGCCTGCCGGCTGTCGAGGCCGGCCGAGACGACGAGCAGTGCCCGTACTCCGGCCTTGCCGCACTCCTCCGCGGCGTCGGGGAGGGCTGCCGCGGGCACCGCGAGGACCGCGAGATCCGGGACCTTGGGCAGCGCGCCGACCGAGGGGTAGGACCGCACGCCGAGGATCGACGTCGCACGGGGGTTCACCGCGAAGAGCCGCCGGGTGAAGCCGCCCTCGTGCAGATGGTGCAGCAGAGCCCGCCCCACCGATCCGGGCCTGCGCCCGGCGCCCACCACGGCGATCGCGTTCGGCCGCAGCAGCGGTTCCAGGCTGGCCACGTCCGCGGCCCGGCCGCGGGCCTCGACGGCGGAGAGATAGGCGTCGTCCTCGTCCAGTTCGATGGCGCAGCGCACCTCCGGACCCTCGAAACGACGTGTGGTGCGCAGACCCAGGTCGGCGAAGAGCCGAAGCACTTCGTGGTTCTCGGAGAGCGCGTCGGCCGTGAACGCGGTGATGCCGTCCGCACGGGCTGCGGAGACCAGATGCTCGATAAGGAGCGTGCCGACGCCGTGGTGGTGCAGCGTGTCGGTCACGGCGATGGACATCTCGGCCGAGGCCGCGTCGTCGCCCACCTCGTATTCGGCCAGGCCGATCACCTGGTCCTTCGACTCGGCCATCAGCGCCCGGTGTCCGGGGCGCGGCGGCGCGGCGGCGCGGTCGGCGGCCATCGCGGCGGAACGCCGGCTCGCCGAGAAGAACCGCAGCCGCAGATTCTCCGCGGACATCTCCTCGTAGAGCCCCTGCAGCTGTTCGTGATCGCCCGGCCGCACGGGACGTATGCACACGGTGGTGCCGTCCGAGAGCAGGGCGTGGACTGTGGGTCGACTGAGCGTGTCATCCGTCATCGTGGGTCTCCTCCAGGCCTTTTGACCTTTCGAGCATCCAGCAGATCGGGCAGTCACCCCATGGGCTGTCCGGGGGCACGTCGGGGGCCGGTCGGCCCTAAAGCCCAGGCCCGGGCGGGGTGACGCCGGCCTGCATCAGCGCCGGGTCGAAGATGCACGACTGTGGCGGTGGGCAGAGCGAACCGCCCCGCAGGCGCCGCCTCGTCCGAGGGCGGGACCTGCGGAACCGGCTGGGCGGCGTCGGGTGCCTCGTTGTTCATGCGGGTACTCGTAGGGGGCTTCCTCGCTGTCTGTTCACATGCGAGTCGGCGGCACCACGACGGGCATTGCACGCTGTGGTCTGCGGACGTTGTGGTTCGGCCCGGGCCGTGGCGGTGGTCCGCCACGGTGACGAGGTTGATCAAACGGTCTTGGTCGCCCCGTTCAGTACGGCGTCCGGGCCGGTCGTGGTGCGGGAGACGGGAGACGGGAGGCGGGCGGCGGCGTCGCGGAGCCTGCGGCCGCGGTCTCGCGGGCAAGGAAGGAGCCGAGCTCACCGATGGTGCTCATCAGCGGGGCGGGGAAGACGACGGTGGTGTTCTTGTCGACACCGATCAGCAGGCACTGTCCCGGTTCCCGCGCCGCAAGGCAAAGGACCGCACCGCCAACCACCAGCGCGCGGTGGAGAAGGTTGCCCAGCTCCACGGCAAGGTGCGGCGCCGGCGCCTGGACCACGCACACCAGACCGCGCTCGGCCTGGTCCGCGCACATGACTTCATCGCTCACGAAGACCTCAAGGTCCGCACCATGAACAAGGCGCCCGCGCCGAAGCCCGACCGTGACCCGCGCGACGTAAAGCAGGCAGCTCAGGACATCAGCCGGCGCTTACTTCGTGGGGCGGCCGCCGGTGTGGGGTTGCTCCAGTTGGGAGGCCAGGACCGCGGCCTGGACGCGGCGTTGGACGCCGAGTTTGGCCAGCAGCCGGGAGATGTGGTTCTTGACGGTCTTCTCCGACAGGTAGAGCTTCTTGCCGATCTGGCGGTTGGTCAGGCCGTCCCCGATCAGGGCGAGGATGTCCCGTTCGCGGGGGGACAGGCTCGCCAGCTCGGGGGAGACGGTGGGCGTTTCGGTGGGGTCGGCGCGCAGCGAGCGCATCAGGCGGGCCGTGGTCGCGGGGTCCAGCATGGACTGGCCCGAGGCGACCGTCCGTACCGCCGAGACCAGGTCGGAACCTCTGATCTGTTTGAGGACGTAGCCCGAGGCCCCTGCCATGATCGCGTCGAGCAGGGCGTCCTCCTCGTCGAACGAGGTCAGCATGAGGCAGGCCAATTCCGGCATCCGGCTGCGCAGTTCCCGGCAGACGGTGATGCCGTCGCCGTCGGGGAGGCGTACGTCGAGCACGGCGACGTCCGGGCGCAGTGCGGGGCAGCGGGCGAGGGCGTGCTCGACGGTGTCCGCGTCGCCGACCACCGAGATGTCCGGTTCGGTGCCGAGGAGGTCGGTGATGCCGCGTCGTACGACCTCGTGGTCGTCCAGCAGGAAGACACGGATCGGGTGCTGCTGCGTGAAGGTGCGTGTCTCGGCCATGACGACCCCTTGTTCCGCGGTGGCGGACGGTCTGCGAGCTGCCCGTAAGGACGATCATTGCTCGCCGGACCCGGATGCACTAGGGCCGACCGGCCCCAGTCGGCTTCGCGATGCACCGTCATCGGCCCAACGGTCATGGCCTGGCGGCCCTTGGCGCCGGTGATCGGCCGGTGAGACCTTTCATGCGGTGCCGAGTGCCCGCTTCTCAACTTCCGGTATGGATTTTTGAGCGGGTCTGGTCTGGTTTGGTGGCTAAGGCTGATGGTTCCGTATGCGGGCGGCGTGTCTGGGGCGCGGTGACCGGCTTACGTCGGCTGACGGGCCGCGGGAGGATGTCGGCTCGGGGGTGCCGCTCCAGGCAGTCCTGACCGCTCACTCAGCGTCATGGAGCTGCGGGCGTCAGCCAGGATCACGCGACACCCCAACATGCGATCTCACCAGTCCCAAGGGCGAACTCGCGCCGCCCTTTGTCGGGTCGGGCAGGCGCGGCAGCTACGTGAGGTGGGTGCCCCGGGTCGAGCGAGGTCGAGACGAGAGAGTCCGGGGTCACAGGAGTGGAATTTCTCCTTGGGCAGCGGATGGGCCTCCGATGCGACGCCGACGACACACTCCCTCACCTTCTGGTTTCGCTTCGGTTCGCGGCTCGCTCAGTCCCGGCTGCCGGCGCCGTACGGGGCGTACAGGTCCAGCAGCCGGGTCCGGGAGGAGCGGAGGCGGTGGGCGAGCACGTCACCGACCCATTGAGCGACGGCGTTGCCCAGGGCCGGGTCTTCCCGGCACATCAGACGGACGGCCGTGGCGTCGAACTCGTACGCCCGCACCGGGGTCGTCGCTTCGGCACCCAGGTGCCAGGCGTGTGGGGAGAACAGCCAGGACCAGCCCACGAGTTCGTTGTGCCGAAGAGTCTCGATGACGGCCGCGCGGCGACCCGGCACATGCATGTCGAGCTGGACCGTGCCGGTGCGGATGATCCAGAACCGGTCGGCCCGGCTGCCCTCCTCGAACAGGCGCGTCCCTTGCGGGAAGGAGACCTCGTGGGCGAAGCCCATGAGCCGCTGCCGGTGCTCGGCCGGCAGCGCGCGCGGCATGCTGGGCGTAGTGGTGGCGATCATGGCGTGCCTCCCGACAAGACGTGGGAACTGTCATGACCAGGGTGTGTCCGACGCCCGGCGGCCGGCCATGGGCCACCCGGTCCACCGGCCGGGCCACTCGGCTCTGAGCAGAGGACTTCCGGCACGCTGTGGCGCCACCGCCCAAGCTGTTTCATAGTGCGTGAGACGCCCCGCCCCCGCTGGGTGGAGGGGCCAGCTGGGGATGCCTCACTCCCTCCCAGCCTCTGACGGTTGTCGGCGGATCGGGCTGCCCCTCCCGTACCAGGTCGGTGGGACGCCGGCCGCCACTGGAGACCCCGACGTCGAGTGCATGCACCGTCTGTCGGCCCCGCCCGAACCGGAGGTCACAGACGGCGTGTTGACCTCACTCGCGCCGATCGTCTCGACCTGTTGGAGAAGGGGCCGCACACCATCAAGGCCGTACGCGTCGCCACCTTGGAGGACTGAGCCATGCGCATCGTCATCGCGCTGGGCGGCAACGCCCTGCTGCGCCGCGGCGAACACCCCGACGCGGTCGTTCAGGAGGCGAACATCGACCGGGTGACCACCGCGATCGCCGCCCTCGCCCACGATCACGAGATCGTCATCACCCACGGCAACGGCCCCCAGATCGGCCTGCTCGCCGTCGAGAGCGCGGCCGACCCGGCCTTGAGCGCCCCCTACCCGCTGGACCTGCTCGGTGCCCAGACCCAGGGCATGATCGGCTCCCTGCTGGTCCGCACCCTGCACGACGCCCTGCCCGGACGCCGGATAGCCGCGCTGGTCACCCACACCCTCGTCCGGGCCGACGACCCGGCCTTCGAGCACCCCACCAAGTTCGTCGGCCAGGTGTACCCCCACGACATCGCGACCGTGCTCGCCCGTAAACGCGGCTGGCACATCGGCGCCGACACCACCGGTTGGCGCCGTGTCGTCCCCTCCCCGGCACCCGAACGCATCCTGGAGAGCGATTCCGTCCACGACCTGCTGGGCAGCGGCACGCTCATCATCTGCGCCGGCGGCGGAGGCGTCCCCGTCATCGCCGACCCCGACACCGGCGCCCTCACCGGGGCAGAGGCCGTCGTCGACAAGGACCTCACGGCGGCGCTGCTCGCCGAGCACCTCAAGGCCGACTTCCTGCTCATCCTCACCGACGTGCCCTGCGTCTACACCGGCTACGGCACTCCCGAGCAGCAGCCTGTCCTCGGCGCCACCCCTGCCGATCTGCGCCGGGGCGGCTTCCCCGAGGGCTCGATGGGTCCCAAGGCCGAGGCCGCCGCCCGGTTCGTGGAACGCACCGGGGGACTGGCCGCGATAGGGGCCCTGGACGCGGCGTACGAGATCGTCCACGGCAGGTCGGGCACGCTCGTGCGCCCGGACCTGCCCGCCGGGTGACGGTCACCGACCGCAGGGCCGTCCGGCCCTGGCCGCAGGGGGCCGGACGGCGAGGTCCACGCCCCTGTCCGGCCCTGCCGACGACGAGCGCGTCGCCCGAGCATGGAGTCAGGGAGACATCCCAGTGCGGAGCAAGGGAGAGAACCGGCGATGACAGCGACAGTGACAGCGGGAACGCTCGCAACCGAGGCATGGCGCGTCTTCGTCGGCACGCCGTGGCGCGAGCGCGTCGACGTGCGCGATTTCATCCAGGCCAACTACACGCCGTACGAAGGGGACGCCACCTTCCTGACCGGCCCCACCGACCGTACGCGGGCCGTGTGGGAGAAGGTCAGCGCCCTGTTCCCGGAGGAGCGGAGCCGGGGCGTCCTCGACGTGGACACCGCCACCCCCTCCACCATCACCTCACACGCGCCCGGATACATCGACCGTGAACGGGAGTTGATCGTCGGCCTGCAGACCGACGCTCCGCTGAAGCGCGCGATCATGCCGAACGGCGGCCTGCGCATGGTCGAGAACAGCCTGAAGGCCTACGGCTATGAGCCCGACCCGTTCGTCACTCGTGTGTTCGGCACCTACCGCAAGACCCACAACGACGGTGTCTTCGACGCCTACACCCCCGAGATGCGGGCGGCCCGCAAGGTCGGCATCATCACCGGACTGCCCGACGCCTACGGGCGCGGCCGGATCATCGGCGACTACCGGCGCGTGGCGCTGTACGGCACGGACCGGCTGATCGAGGTCAAGAAGGCGGAGCGGGCCATGCTCGACGCCTGCGCGTCCGCCGTCGAGGTCATCCGTGACCGGGAGGAACTCTCGGAGCAGATAAGGGCGTTGGGCGAGCTGACGCGGATGGCGGCCACGTACGGCTGTGACGTCTCCCGGCCCGCCGGCACCGCACACGAGGCCGTGCAGTGGCTCTACCTCGGCTACCTGGCCGCCGTGAAGGAGCAGAACGGCGCCGCGATGTCGCTGGGCCGCACCTCGACCTTCCTCGACATCTACCTTCAGCGAGACCTGGCGGACGGTGTCCTCGACGAGACGCGCGCCCAGGAGCTGATCGACGACTTCGTGATCAAGCTGCGGATCGTGCGGTTTCTGCGCACGCCCGAGTACGACGCCCTGTTCTCGGGCGATCCGACCTGGGTGACGGAGTCCATCGGGGGCATGGGTGCCGACGGGCGGACACTGGTCACCCGCACGTCCTTCCGCTTCCTGCAGACTCTCTACAACCTCGGCCCCGCGCCCGAACCGAACCTGACGGTCCTGTGGTCGCCCCAACTGCCCCGCGCCTTCAAGGAGTTCTGTACTCAGGTCTCGATCGACACCAGTGCCGTCCAGTACGAGTCCGACGAGCTGATCCGCCCGTGCACCGGCGACGACACGGCGATCGCCTGCTGTGTGTCGGCGATGCGGGTCGGCAGGCAGATGCAGTTCTTCGGAGCCCGGGTCAACCTCGCGAAGGCGCTGCTGTACGCGGTCAACGGCGGCCGGGACGAGATGACCGGCGAACAAGTCGCACCCGAAACACCTCCGCTGGCCGGCGAGTACCTGGACCACGACGAGCTGTCGGCGGCCTACGACCGCGTCCTGGACTGGCTGGCCAGGACGTACGTCAACACGCTCAACGTCATCCACTACATGCATGACAAGTACGCCTACGAGCGCATCGAGATGGCCCTGCACGACTACCCCGTCCACCGCTTCATGGCGTGCGGCATCGCCGGCCTGTCGGTCACCGCGGACAGTCTGTCCGCCGTCAAGTACGCGCGGGTGAAGGTGTTCCGGGACGCCACCGGCCTCGCCGTCGACTTCCGCACCGAGGGAGACTTCCCGGCGTACGGCAACAACGACGACCGCGCCGACGCCATCGCCGTAGGCCTGGTGGAGTCCTTCATGGCGAAGGTGCGCCACTACCCCACCTACCGCAACGCCGAACACACCCAGTCGGTGCTCACCATCACCTCGAACGTCGTCTACGGCAAGCACACCGGCAACACCCCCGACGGCCGCCGCACCGGACAGCCCTTCGCCCCCGGAGCCAACCCGATGAACGGCCGCGACCGGCACGGGGTCGCCGCCTCGGCGCTCTCGGTGGCCAAGCTGCCATACGAACAGGCCCGCGACGGCATCTCGCTGACGACGAACATCACCCCCGAGGGACTCGGCCACCGCCCCGAGGAACGCGCCGGGCACCTGGTCGGCATCCTTGACGCCTACATGGCCGCGGGCGGCTTCCACATGAACGTGAACGTCCTTGACCGCTCCACGCTGCAAGACGCCATGGAACACCCCGACAAGTACCCGGACTTGACCATCCGGGTCTCCGGATATGCCGTCAACTTCGTCCGCCTGACCCGTGAGCAGCAACTCGACGTGATCAGCCGCACCTTCCACGGATCGCTGTGAGCACCGTCCGAGCCGTGACCACCGGCCGGATCCACTCCTGGGACCTGTCCACCGGCGTGGACGGGCCCGGGACCCGGTTCGTCCTCTTCGTCAGCGGCTGCCCGCTGCGCTGCCTGTACTGCGCCAACCCCGACACCTGGCACATGCGGGACGGGCGGGAGGCGACGGTCGAGGAGGTGATGGCGGAGATCGAGACGTACCGCGCGTTCATCACCATCGCCGGCGGCGGAGTGACCGTCACCGGTGGCGAGCCGCTGCTGCAGTCTGCCTTCACCGGCGAGGTCCTGCGCCGCTGCAAGGAGGCCGGACTGCACACCGCCCTCGACACCTCGGGCTTCCTCGGCGCCCGCGCCTCGGACGAACTCCTCGCCGACACAGACCTGGTGCTCCTGGACATCAAGTCCTTCGACCGCACGGCCTACCGCCACCTGACGGGCGGCGAGCTCGCCCCCACCCTGAACTTCGCCAGCCGCCTCGACCGACTCGGCGTCCGCATGTGGATCAGGTACGTCCTGGTACCCGGCTGGACGGACGACACGGAATCCGTGGACGGTCTGGCCGACTTCGTCGCAGGACTCGGCACGGTCGACCGCGTGGACATCCTGCCGTTCCACAAGCTGGGCGCCGCGAAGTACGAGGCCCTCGGCATCCCGTTCCCGCTGCGTGACATTCCCGTCCCCACTCCCGAACTGGTCGAGCGTGTCCGTGAACAGTTCCGGGCGCACGGTCTGCCGGCCTACTGATCGCGGTTCCGCCGGCAGGCACACGGCCGCGACAGGCGAGGCGTGTCCGGGGCGCCGGGTGCCGGGCACGCACCCCAACAGTCCCTGGGGGCGGGGCCGTTCAGCCCCGCGGCCAGGGACCTTCGGCATCCGGCGCCGGCCGCGCCGCGGGACGAGAGTGAGGAGCGTCAGACACCGAGCGGACGACACTCCCGCTCCTCCCCGAAGGGATCACCACCATGGCCGTTCACGAGCGCCCTCGTCAGAGCCAGGGCTTCCACCTGCCGTCCTTCCGCGGCAATGGGACCGCCCCCGCCTCCCAGTCCGCCGTGTCGGCACACAGCGACACCCACGCCGCCCGGGCCTACGCCTTCGCCTCCCTGCGCCTGCTCACCGGCTTCGTCTTCCTGTGGGCCTTCCTCGACAAGACCTTCGGCCTCGGCTACGCCACCCCCTCCGGCAAGGGCTGGGCCGACGGCGGCTCGCCGACGAAGGGCTTCCTGAGCGGCGTGGCCGCCGGCCCGATGGAGTCCACGTTCCACTCCTGGGCCGGGGATCCCTGGGTGAACTGGCTGTTCATGCTCGGTCTGCTCGGGGTAGGTGTCGCGCTCGTCGCCGGCGTCGCGCTGCGCTTCGCGGCCGTCGCGGGCACTCTGATGATGGCGTTCATGTGGGTGGCGGAGTGGCCGCCGGCCCAGCACCTCTCGGACGGCTCGCCGAGCTTGTCGTCGAACCCGTTCGTGGACTACCACCTCATCTACGCCGTCGCCCTGATCGCCCTGGCCGCTGTCTCCGCCGGCGACACCCTGGGTCTCGGCAGGCTCTGGGCGAGGCTCCCGCTGATCCGCCGTAGCCACTGGCTGCGGTGACCGCGGGCGGTGCCGCGGACCCCGCCGAGGGTCCGCGACGCCGAACACCGACCAGGGCCGGTCGGTCCCTTGAAGGGACCTGCGGCCCCTGCCGGGCGCCTCATCCGAGGACCAGGCTCCAGCCAGGACCCCCCGATTCAGAAGGTGGACATCATGACCCGCACCGTCACCGTCGGCCTGGACGGCTCCGCCGAGAGCCGCGCGGCGGCCGAGTGGGCCGCCCGCGAGGCACGGCTGCTCGGCCTGCCGCTGAAGCTGGTCCAGGTCTGGGAGCCGGTGCCGGCGCCCATGGCGCAGGCACCGATGCTCGGCGCCGAGACGCAGCAGTACTGGACAGAGCGGATTCCCCGCGAGACGGGCGAGGGCATCCGGCTGCGCCATCCCGGCCTCGACGTGACCAATGAACTGCTGTCCGGCCGGCCCGCCGACGTACTCGTGAGCGCCGCCAAGGACGCGGAGCTGCTCGTTCTCGGCTCCCGTGGACTGGGCGGGGTCGGCGGGTTCATGGTCGGTTCGGTCGGGCTGTCCGTCGTGGCACACGCGGACCGCCCGGTCGTGTTGGTCCGCGCCGGGGAGCAGGCCGCCGACGAACACGAGATGGACCCGGTCGGCATCCCGTCCGCGGCGGCTCCGTTCCGGCCCGTCGTCCTCGGCCTCGGCATCGAGAGCCCCGACGACGAACTCATCGGGTTCGCGTTCGCCGCGGCCGCCCGCCGTGACACCTCTCTGCGGGTCGTCCACGGCTGGAACCCGCCCGCCTACTACGCCTACGGCCTGCCCGTGGACCTCGAAGTGCAGGGGGCCCTGGCACTGCGCGAATCCACCGCCCTCACCGAGGTCCTGCGCCCGTGGACCGAGAAGTTCCCGGAGACCGAGGTGACCGAGGAGTGCCCCTATGGCAGCCCCGGGGCCCATCTCGTCGACGCCTCCCGTCAGGCATCTCTGGTCATCGTCGGCCGCCGCGTCCGCCGCGGCCCGCTCGGTGCGCACATCGGCTCCGTCACCCACGCCGTCCTGCACCACTCCATCGCCCCCGTCGCCGTCGTCCCGCACGACTGACCCACACCTGAGGAGCCGCAATCATGAAGGCAGCGGTCGTACGAGCCTTCGGCGAACCCCTGGTCATCGAGGACCGCCCCGACCCCGAGCCCGGCCCCGGCCAGGTTCGCGTGCGCGTCGAAGCGTCCGGACTGTGCCACACCGACATCCACGCCGCCCACGGCGACTGGCCCGTCAAGCCGACCCCGCCCTTCGTTCCCGGCCACGAAGGCGTCGGACTCGTGGACAAGGTCGGCGACGGCGTCACCCACCTGTCCGTCGGGCAGCGGGTGGCCGTGCCGTGGCTCGGCTGGGCCTGCGGGCGGTGCGAGCACTGCCTGTCCGGCTGGGAGACGCTGTGCGAGCAGCAGATCAACACCGGCTACGGCTGCGACGGCGGGTACGCCGAGAAGATGCTGGCCTGGGCCGACTTCGCCCAGCCGGTGCCCGATGGTGTGAACGCCGTGGACGCCGCACCGCTGGCCTGCGCCGGGGTGACCACGTACAAGGCGCTCAAGGTCGCGGGGGTCCGGCCCGCGCAGCTCGTCGCGATCTCCGGTGTCGGCGGGCTGGGGCACCTGGCGGTGCAGTACGCGAAGATCGCCGGAGCCACTGTCGCCGCGATCGACGTCACCGACGAGAAGCTCGAACTCGCCGCCGAACTCGGCGCGGACCTTGTCATCGACGCCCGCAAGGAGGACGTAGGAGAGGTCCTCAAGCGGCACGGCGGTGCGCACGCGGCGATCGCCCTGTCGGTGAACGAGGCCGCGTTCGCCGCGGTCAACTCCGGCCTGCGGCGCGGCGGGAAGCTCGTCATGGTCGCCCTGCCCGCGCACGGCACGATCCAGGTCCCGATCTTCGACACCGTACTGAACGGCACCTCGGTGATCGGCTCGATCGTCGGCACCCGGCAGGACCTCGCCGAGGTCTTCCAACTGCACGCGGCCGGCCGGACCAAGGTGATCAGCGAGACCCGCCCGCTGGCCTCCGTCAACGAGTCCATCGCCGACGTGCTGCGCGGCGACGTCAGGGCCCGGATCGTCTTCGACCTCGGTACGGGACGGTGAGGACGATGGACCTCCCGATCATCGTCGGCGTCGACGGCTCCGAGCCCAGCCTGCGGGCCGTCGATTGGGCGGCCGACGAGGCCGTACTGCGCGGCGCGCCGCTACGGGTGGTGTACGCGTCGCTGTGGGAACGGTACGAGGGCACCTCGCTCGCCGCGGACCTGAACAGGCCGTCGGAGAAGGTGCGGGCCCAGGACATCGTCGATACGGCTGCCCGGCGCGCCCGCCACCGTCAGCCCGACGTGAAGATCTCCACCGATGTACTGCCCGAGGAACCCGAGTACGCACTGGTGCGGGAGAGCAGGACCGCCTCGCTGCTGGTGACGGGCACCCGTGGCCGCAGCGGCCTCGCCGAGGCGCTGCTGGGCTCCGTGAGTCTGATCGTGGCCGGGCACGCGCAGTGCCCGATGGTCGTCGTGGGCGGCACCCACGACAACCAGGCCCGGACCGGAACACACGGCCGTGTCGTCGTGGGCGTCGGAGAGAAGCCGGCGGACTCGGCGGCGGTGCGCTTCGCCTTCGGGGAGGCGCGGCGGCGCGGGGTGGCCCTGGAAGCCGTACGGGCCTGGCGGTGGCCCGCCCGAGAGACCACCGACCATCCGCTGATGTCTGCAGAACCCGCCCGACTGCATGAGCAGCAGGCGGTGGAAGCCCTCGAAACCGCGCTCCAGGACGCCCCGCCCGATGTCGCGTCACACCGCCGCGCGGTCGAGGGCCGCACCCGGATGGTGCTGGTGGACGCCTCGCGGGACGCCGACCTCCTGGTCGTCGGAGCCAAGCGCCGCCCCGGGCACTACGGACTCCAGCTGGGCCGGGTGGCCCATGGGGTCCTGCACCACTCCGCCTGCCCGGTCGTGATCGTGCCCGAGCGGACGTGAGCGCTCGCCACCCGACATGGATCCGCGAGCACCGCACGATCCACCCGAGGCCACGGACCGGCCCTGAGACGCCTGAACCGACCACTCACCAAAAGGAGTTCACCGTCATGACCGTACGCGTCGGCATCAACGGCTTCGGCCGCATCGGCCGCACCTATCTGCGCGCGGCCCTCGACCGTGCCGAGGCGGGCACCCAGGACGTCGAGGTGGTCGCGATCAACGACATCGCCTCGCCCGCCACTCTGGCCCACCTGTTGGAGTACGACTCGACGTTCGGCCGCATCGGCCGCGACGTCCAGCACGACGACAGCTCCATCACGGTCGACGGGCGGCGCATCGCCGTCACCGCCGAACGCGACCCGGCCGCACTGCACTGGTCCGACTACGGCGCCGGCGTCGTCGTCGAGTGCACCGGCCGCTTCCGCGACCGCGACTCCGCGGCCCTGCACCTCAAGGGCGGCGCCCACACCGTGTTGCTGTCGGCGCCGGGCAAGGACGTGGACGCCACCATCGTCCTGGGCGTCAACGACGACACCTACGACCGCCATCGCGACCGGATCGTCTCCGCCGCCTCCTGCACCACCAACTGCGTCGCACCGATGATGAAGGTGCTGCACGACGCCTTCGGTGTCGAGCGCGGCATGATGACCACCATCCACGCCTACACCAACGACCAGTCCCTGCTCGACGGCCCGCACAAGGACCTGCGCCGGGCCCGCTCGGCCGCACTGAACATCATCCCGACCAGCACCGGAGCCGCCCGCGCGGTCGGCCTCGTCGTACCGGAGCTGGCAGGGGCGCTGGACGGCATCGCCGTCCGTGTCCCCGTCGAGGACGGCTCTCTCACCGACCTCGCCGTGGTCCTGAACCGCGAGGCGACCGCGGACGAGATCAACGAGGCGTTCACCGTGGCCGCCGAGGGACCGCTCAACGGCATCCTCCGAGTGTCGAAGGCGCCCATCGTGTCCCGCGACGTCATCGGCGATCCCGCCTCCTGCATCTTCGACCCGGCCCTCACCCAGGCCAACGGCACACTCGTCAAGGTCTTCGGCTGGTACGACAACGAGTGGGGCTACACCAACCGGCTCCTCGACCTCACGGCCCTCGTCGCCGACGACTGACACACCCCGGAGGGGACCGGTGCCTTTGGCCACCGGTCCCCTCCGCACGTCACGGACGACCGGCGGAAGAAGGGGACGGAACCACCGTCTGCGCCAGCCCGGGGAGCCGTTGGACCACGACCTACCGGAAGGGTTCTACGAGGAGATGTCGCCGGAAAACCTGCGGCTCAGGTTCTTCGCGACGAGCCGGCGGCAGGGAGCCCTGGCCGCCGACCGGGCCCCACCCCGGCTACTGCGCCCAGCCGGCCAAGACCCATGACCGCGTCATCGGCCGCGCCGAGTACGACACCGGTGGCGGCGACCGCCGTGGTGCCCCCGCAGGAAGCTGCCGCCGTCGGTGACCAGTCGCAGTCGGCCGTGCCCTGCCCGGACCCGGTTGCGGGCACGGCACAGGACACTGAACCCGGAGCAGTCGATGAAGGACACGGACCTCAGGTCGAGCACCAGATCGGGGTGCGGTCCCGAGGTCAGGGCGTCGAGGCGGGACGCCGGCGGGATCGCCGTCACGAGGTCGATCTCGCCGTGCAACGTCACGACGGTCGCCCCGCCGATGCTGCGGACGGTGCGAGACGGCGCGGACCTCGTGCCGTTTTCGGGCATGGTGAGATCAAAGCCGCAGTGGAACTCCGTGCGGAAGGGCCGATCGGTCCCGGGAGGTGGGGCCCGGTAGGCCCCGGTACCCGCCGCGCCCAGCAGGGCCCGTCCGGTCGGGACGATGGCCCGACCGGCCCAAGCGGTCCGCCTCGCACGCAGGTCACGCTGGATGTGCGGGATGAACCCGGCGCGAGCGGGACGCCGGACTCGTACTGGCAGCCGAGATCCCGCCCCCGACCATCACCGAGCCGAGGGACGTGACGACCATGCCCGAACGGACACAGACCAACACCGATACGCCGGCGGAACGACCCCTGGGCGACCTGGGACGCCGCCTCGCCACCCGGCGCGCACAACTGGGCCTGACCCTCCCGGAGGCAGCCACCCGAGCGGACATGGCGACCAGCTACCTCAAGCACCTGGAGGAGCATCCCGGCGCCGCACCGGGCAGGGGCACACTCCTCCACCTGGCCGACGCCCTGGAGACCACGGTGCCGGAACTCGCCGGCGGAGCCGTCGATCTGCCGCCCGGGCTTGAACAGGCCGCCGGCAGACCCGAGTTCACGAAGCTGAGCACGGACGAGTGCAGGTCCCTGCTCGGCACGCACGGGGTGGGGAGAATCGCGGTGTCAACCGGCTCGGGGCCGGTCGTCGTGCCGGTCAACTACAGCGTCGTCGACGGCGCGATCGTGTTCCGGACTGCCCCCGGTGCGACGCCTTCGCTGGCCGTCGGCCATCGGGTGGCCTTCGAGGTGGACCGCATCGACGACGCGTTCAGCCGGGGCTGGAGTGTGCTCGTGCAGGGGCGTGGGCGGGCGGTGACGGACCCCGACGAGGCACGCCGGCTCGCGGACAGCGCCCACAGCAGGCCGTGGGCGGGAGGCGAGCGCGAACTGTGGGTGCGGATCGACATGCAGGCGGTCACGGGACGCCGGATCACCGTGTGACGGAGACGTCGTCGTCCGGCACAGCCCGGGCGGGCGCTCCTTTCCCTGCCTCGCGTCGCAAGCCGAACGGCCCCATTCCAAAGGGCCGTTCGGCGTTGTGACGGGTACTCATGGCTCCTGCCCTGCGGGCCGGCGGACGACGAGCATCGTCGGTGGAGGCACCCCGGCCCGGATCGTCGGGCGGCGCCCCTGGTCCGCAGCGGACCCGCCTTCGGCGCCTCCTGCCTCAGGCACACGTCCTGGGCACACCTTGAGCGCGCAGAAGGGAAACAGGTCCATGACTCTCCCACACGTGGTCGTCGGAGTGGACGGCTCACTGGTCTCCGTAAGGGCGTTGGACCAGGCCGCGGAGGAAGCGGCGCGGCGCGGCATCGCGCTGCGCGTGGTGTACGCCGTGCCCGACCGCGACGAAGCCGGCCCGGTTCTCGCGTCCGCCGCCTCGCGCGTGCGGCAACGGCACCCCAACGTGCCCGTGGAGACCAGGGCCGTAGCGGACGGCGTCGTGCGGGCGCTGGTCCGCGAGAGCGCGGACGCGGTGCTCACGGTCGTCGGCCCACGGGGACTCGGTGGACTGGCCGGTCTCGTGTGCGGCGCCGTGAGTTCACGCCTCGCCGCGCAGGTGCAGGGACCACTGCTGGTCGTACGCGGGGAATGTCCGCACGACGACCGCCGCGATGTACTGCTCGGCCTGGAGAGCGACACCAGCACGAAGGCGGCCCTCTACGCCCTTGAAGAGGCGGAGTTGCGCGGCGCGCGCCTGCGTGTCCTGCACTCCCGGACGCACCGGCACACCAGTCCCGAACCGCCCTCGCTGATACCGGCGACGAGCCCGGGACAGGAGGGCCGCCCGAGGGTGGCGGTGGAGAGTCGGACGGTCCACACCGCCCCGGCGCACGCCTTGGTGGCGGCCACCCGGGATGCCGTCGTCGTGGTCATCGGATCGCACCGGCCGGAGGGCCGGCACGGCGGACACCTGGGGCCGGCCGCGCGCACCCTCCTGCACCACTCGCACTGCCCGGTGGTCGTCGTCCCCACCAGGTGACTGGGAGGCGGATGCCGGTGACCACATGAGGGCGGACACGGATCGTCTGTTCCATGGTCGTTGCCACCCAGGGCCGCAACATCGCCCGGCAGCGGGCCCCTTCACCGGGATCAGTCACGAGCAGGGCGGGCCCGTCGTGGACGCGGACGACGATGTCCCCGTAGGGCAGAACGTGGTTGACCAGGCGCACGGTCGGCAACGCGTGCCGGGTGAAGACGATCCTCCCCAGCGACACGCTCCCAACAGCCGCGGCGCTATGGCGCTGTCGAGCTCTACTCGGCGGCGAGGGCCTGTGGCGACCGGACGGAACGGGGTGACGGGGCCGGACGGCGTGCTTCAGGGACCCATCCGGTCCTGTCGGAGGTGCGGCGCCGAGGGCGAGTCTTGAGGTCTGGGACGCAAGACCGGAGCCGCCGAGCCCGACGCCGCGAGGTTGCGGATTCGGCAGTACGCGGCTGCCCGTCGGCGAACCGCTGAGCGAGGCGCCCGGGTTCTGAACACTGCGCGAGGGAAAGGGAGAACCGACCTGAGCGGCCCGGTCGTGGTAGGAGTCGATGGCTCGCAGTCGGGTATGGCGGCGGCGGCCGCGGCGCACGAGGCCGACCGAATCCGGGTGGAGGTCCGGTTGGCGCACGCCTTCGAGTGGTCGTCGGCCCATGTGCCGTGGCGGTGGAGGGGGAGCGAAGGCCGGGCGAAGGCGGCGCCTACTCCTGTACCTTGCCTCCGGTGATACGGGACAGCGCCAGGGCGATCAGGATGATCGCGCCGTTGAGGGCGCCGATCCACTGCGCGGGGACTCCTCCGAGGGTGAGAACGTTCTGGATCAGGAAGAGCAGCAGGATGCCGGTGAACGCGCCGAACACGGTGCCCTTGCCGCCGTTGAGGCTGATACCGCCGATGACCGCGGCGGCGAACACGGTGAAGATGTAGCCGTTGCCCTGGGCGGAGGCCACCGAGGCAAGGCGTCCCGAGAGCAGCAGGCCACTCAGCGCGGCTAGGACGCTCGCGGTGACGATGACGATCCACAGAACCCGGTCGGTACGGATACCGGCCGCTTTCGCCGCGTCGACGTTGCCGCCGATGGCGTAGAGGGAGCGACCGAAGCTGGTGAAGCCGAGCACCACGATACCGACGGCGAAAAGGATCAGGCAGACCCACACCGAGGCGGGCATGCCCAGCCACTGGGTGGTGCCGAGGTAGAGCATCGACGGGGGCAGCTGGAAGAAGGTCTGGCCGCCGGAGATGCCCGTCAGGATGCCGCGCAGCACGATGAGCATGCCGAGCGTCACGATGAAGCCGTTGAGTCCGAACCGGATGATGAACAGGGCGTTCACCACACCGATCAGCAGACCGACCGTCAGGGTGAGCGGGACGGACCAGCCGCCCGGCAGTAGTCCGATGCCGTGCCCTGCGCCTGTCGGGATGGTGAGCCAGGCCGCGACTCCGGGGGCGAGTCCGACGGTGGATTCCAGGGAGAGATCCATTTTCTTGACGATCAGCACGAGGGTCTGTGCGAGGACCAGGAGCGCGATCTCGGACATGGTCTGCAGCACGTTGATCAGGTTGTCGGCCTGCAGGAACACCGGATTGACGATCTGGCCGACGATCGCCATGACGATGATCGCGGGAATGAGTGCCAAGTCGCGCAGCCGGGCGAAGGCGATCCTGCGTTCTGCCGTCCTCGCGGCGGCGGGTTGGTCGCTCGCGGTGTCCGGCTGTCCGCCGTCCGGGCTCTTCGCGGCGGCCGCGGTCGCACTGTCAGACATCGAGGTCCACTCCTTCCATCGCGGCCACGAGTTCGTGGTCGTGCCAGTCGCCGGCCTTCTCGGCCACTACACGGCCCTGGAACATCACCAGGACCCGGTCGCACATGCGCAGGTCGTCGAGTTCGTCGGAGGCGATGAGCACCCCGGTGCCGGACTCGGCGATCTCCTCGACCTTGCCGAGGAGGAACTCCTTGGACCGCACGTCGATGCCGGCGGTCGGGTTGATCAGCACCAGCACCCTGGGGTCGTTGGCCATGGCTCGTGCCATGACGACCTTCTGCTGGTTGCCTCCGGAGAGCCCGGAGACGGGCAGTTCGGGCCCCGGTGTCTTGATCGCCAGGTTCTCGATCATGGAACGGGCGAAGGCGTCCCGGCGGCGGCCGTCTATGAGACCGGGCGGACCGAGCCGTTCGGGAATGGTCAGTGTTCCGTTGTCCGCGATGGACATCTCCGGCACGAATCCCTGGCGGTGGCGGTCCTGTGGAACGAAGCCGGCCCCCGCCGTCAGCGCCGCGGGCACACTGCCGGGCCGTGGACGAGCGCCGGCGATCGTCACCGTGCCGGTGTCGGCGGCCCGTAGTCCCACGACCGTCTCCGCCACCTCGATACGGCCGCTGCTCGCCGCGCCGGCCAGACCGACGATCTCCCCGGCGCGGATGCGGACGGACACGTCCTCGTACGCGGCCTGCAGGGTGGCGCCTTCCACCGCGAGTACGTCCGCGGATGTGGTGTCCGCGGGGCGGCGGCGTGCCCGGGAGTTCTCGGCCGGGCCCTCGCCGGTCATGGCGGCGACGAGTTCTGCGCGGGGCAGGGCGGCCACGGGGGCGGTCAGGATGTGCCGGGCGTCGCGGAAGACCGTGACCGTGTCGCAGATCTCGTAGATCTCCTGGAGGTGGTGGCTGATGAACAGGAAGGTGACGCCCTGACGTTGAAGGTCGCGGATTCTTGTGAACAGCCGGTTGATCGCGGCTCCGTCCAGCTGCGCGGTGGGTTCGTCGAGGATGATGAAGCGCGCCCCAAAGGACAATGCCCGGGCGATCTCGACGAACTGCCGCTGTTCGACGTCGAGTTCTGCGGCGGGGGTGCGCACGTCCACATCGACCGACCAGGTCCGCAGCAGCTCGCGTGCCCTGTCGCGCACCGTTCGCCAGCTGATGAGGCCGCCGCGACCGCGGTCGTGCCGGTTGAGGAAGAGGTTCTCGGCGACCGTCAGCCCCGGGATGATGGTGGACTTCTGGTAGACGCAGGCCACACGTTGGCGCCAGGCGTCACGGTCCGCGAGCCGGGGGGCCGGCTCGCCGCCGAAGGTCACCGTTCCCTCGTCCGGTGCGTGCAGCCCGGTGAGGATGGAGACCAGGGTGGACTTTCCCGCACCGTTGCGCCCGACGAGCGCGTGCGTCTGCCCGGGCGCGATCGTGATTCCGGCGTCGCGCAGCGCCACCGTGGACCCGAACCGCTTGGTGATTCCCGCCGCCTGGGCGACGGGCGGAGCCGTAACCATGTCTGCGTATCGCCTTCCGCTCAGCCGAGGTTGTTGCCCCAGAGGGACTTGTCGTCGCTCTTGAGGCTGGGGACCGTGCCGTAGGTGCCGCCGTCCGCCGTCACCAGGGGCGCGGAGAGCTGGTCCTCCAGAAGGCCGTCGCGCACCTTGATGATCGTGCTGTCGTGGTCGGTCTTGCCCGGCTTGAACGTCTTGCCGGCGATCGCCGCCTTCAGGTAGTAGAGGGCGTACTTCGCGTAGAGGTCGGCCGGCTGGGAGACGGTGGCGTCGATCCGGCCCGCCGCGATGTCCTTGAGCTCCTCGGGAATGCCGTCGTTGGAGACGACGAACACGTGCTTGTTGTCGTCGGGACCGACCAGCAGGTTCTTCTGCTTGAGCACCTGGAGCGTGCCGGACAGGGCGAAGCTGGACTGCATGTACACACCCTTGATGTCGGGATGCGCGGTCAGGTCGGTCTGGAGCTTTTGCGCCGCGACCGCTCCGTCCCAGTTGGTGGCTTCACCGAAGACCTTGATGGCGGGGTAGTTCTTCTTCATGCACGCGTTGAACGCCTCGGTACGGTCGCGGCCGTTGACGGAGGCGAGATCGCCCTGGAGCATGACGACCTTCCCCTTGCCTCCCAGCTTCGTGCCGAGATACCGGCAGGCCTTCTCGCCGTACGCCCGGTTGTCCGCGCGGACGACCATGTACACCTTTCCGGTGTCGGGACGGGTGTCCACGGAGACGACCGGGATCTTCTTCGCTTCCAGTTGGGCGAGGGTGGGCGCGATGGCGGCGGTGTCCTGCGGTGCCATCGCGACGCCTTTGACTCCCTGGCTGATGAACGTCTGGACGTTGGCGGTGAGCTTGGCGACGTCGTTTTGCGAGTTGGTGGTCTTCAGGTCGAGTTTGAGTTCTTTCGCGAACCGCGGGGTGTACTTGATGTACGAGTTCCAGAAGTCGGTGTCCGAGCGCGGGTAGTCGACCCCGATCACCCCCGAACCATCGCCCGAAGACGATGCGGATCCGCCGCAGGCGGTGAGCGTTCCTGCGGTCAGGGCGGCGAGGGCGGCGAAGCAGGCGTATCGGGTGGCTTTGAGCTTCATTGCTCGTGCTCCTTGCTGGTGGGTCGCGCGGACGGGCTGCGTGCGGAGCCGGCTGTGTGGGTGCGGTCGCCGGGGTGTGAGCCGAGTGGGACGGACCGGGGTCAGGTGCGCGGGCGGATCCGAAGGCCGTGCATGCCGCCGTCCACGGCGAGGTCGGTGCCGGTGGTCGAGCCGGCCAGCGGGCTCGCCAGGTAGGCGATGGCCGCGGCGACCTCCTCGGCTGCGACGAGACGGCCCATGGGCTGGCGGGCGTCGAGGGCGGCGCGTTCGGCCGCGGGGTCGGCGGCCCGGTCCAGGAGGCGGCTGATCCATGGGGTGTCGGCCGTGCCCGGGTTGACGCAGTTGACGCGGATGCCGGAGTGCACGAGGTCGGCGGCACTCGCCCGGGTGAGCGCGAGCACGGCGCCCTTCGTCGCTGAGTACAGCACCCGGTCGGGCAGTCCCGCGGTGGCGGCGATGGAGCAGGTGTTGACGACGGCCGCGCTGTCGGAGCGGTGCAGATGAGGGAGGGCGGCTCGGGTCACCCGGACCATGCCGAGGACGTTGACGTCGAAGACCCGGTGCCACTCGTCGTCGGTGTTGTCCTCGAGGGTGCCCTGGGCGCCGATCCCGGCGTTGTTGATCAGGATGTCGATGCCGTCGAGCAGGCGTGCGGCCTCCTCGACGGCTGTCCGGACGCCGGCGTCGTCGGTGACGTCCGCGCGGATGCCGATGAGGGGTTTTGGAAGGTCGTCCGGGGTGAGGTCGAGGCAGGCGACGCGGGCGCCGCGGGCGGCCAGCAGGCGTGCGGTAGCCAGCCCGATGCCGGAGGCGCCACCGGTGACGAGGGCCGTCAGTCCCGCGAACTCGGGAGTGCTCATCGACCGGCCTCCCCACTCCACACGGGGCCGTCGGGGTAGCGGTGGTCGGCCAGCGACTGCGGGTGCAGCCGGGCGCTGATGCCGGGGGAGGACGGGGCGAGGTAGCGGCCGTCGCGGATGCGGACGGGGTCGGTGAAGTGCTCGTGCAGGTGGTCGATGTACTCGATCACGCGGTCTTCGGTGGTGCCGCTGACGGCTATGTAGTCGAACATCGCCAGGTGCTGGACCATCTCGCACAGGCCGACCCCGCCGGCGTGCGGGCAGACGGGGACGCCGAACTTGGCGGCCAGCAGCAGGATGGCGACGTTCTCGGTGACACCGGCGGTGCGGCTGGCGTCGAGTTGCAGGATGTCGAGCGCGCCCGCCTGGAGGAGCTGTTTGAACATCACCTGGTTGTGAGTGTGTTCACCCGTGGCCACCTTGATGGGTGCCAGCGCCCGGCGGATGGCGGCGTGGCCCAGGATGTCGTCCGGCGAGGTGGGTTCCTCGATCCAGTAGGGATCGTAGGGCGAGAGCGACGCCATCCATTCGATCGCCTGCTGGACCCCCCACGCCTGGTTGGCGTCGACGGCGATCCTGATGTCGGGGCCGACCGCCTCGCGGGCCAGCCGCATCCGGCGCTCGTCGGCCTCGCGGTCGGCGCCGACCTTCAGCTTGATCTGCCCGAAGCCTTCGGCGACCGCCTCCTTGGACAGCCGTATCAGCTTCTCGTCGTCGTAGCCGAGCCAGCCGGGCGTCGTGGTGTAGGCCGGGTATCCGTCCTTCAGCAGGGCCGTGGTGCGTTGGGCGCGACCGGGCTCGGCGCGGCGCAGGATGTCAAGAGCCTCGTCACGGGTGAGGGCGTCCTGCAGGTAGCGGAAGTCGATCAGATCGACCAGTTGCTCCGGGGAGAGTTCGGCCAGCAGGCGCCAGACCGGCTTTCCGGTGCGACGCCCGTACAGGTCCCAGACGGCGTTGACGATCGCCGCTGCGGCCATGTGGATGGCCCCCTTCTCCGGGCCCAGCCAGCGCAGTTGGCTGTCGCCGGTCAGCCGCCGGGAGAAGCCGCCGAGATCGGCCAGTACCTCCTCGACCGGCAGCCCCATGACCAGCGGGGCCAAGGCCCGTATGGCGGCGACCTCGACGTCGTTGCCGCGTCCCACGGTGAAGGCGAGTCCGTGTCCCGTGTCCCCGGAGCTTGTTCGGATCGTCACGTACGCGGCTGAGTAGTCGGGCTCGGGGTTCATGGCATCGGAGCCGTCCAGGTCCCGTGAAGTCGGAAACCGTACGTCGACGGCCTCGACCGCGCTGATCAGTTCACTCATCGGGCCCGGCACCTTCGGCTCGGAGAATCCGGTGCTGTCTCGGGGCCATGGTGACCACCCATCGTCGTGTGTCAAAGAGATGTCCTGCCTGCTGCGGCAGACACTGGACATGGGATGGATTTATAGGGTCGACCGCCCTGGATGTCCATACCCCGGGAGAAACGCTTATGGCGGGAGCCGGTTCACCTGGTGCTTTGCGTCGGTGACGTATGGGTCACGAAGCTCCAGCCATCCCATCTCTTCCACGGTGATGGGATGTATTGCTACGCTGCCGCAGCCTGAGCAACGAGCAGGGAGCAGTCGCATGTCATTGACCGACAAGGCGATCGGCCGGATCAGGGATCTCATCCAGTCGGGGGAGCTGCCGCCAGGAGCGAAACTGCCGCCCGAGCAGCAGCTGGCCGCGGAGCTGGGTCTGTCGCGCAATCTGATGCGGGAAGCGGTGAAGGCGCTGGTGGTCGCCCGGGTGCTGGAGATTCGCCGGGGCGACGGCACGTATGTCACCAGCCTCGAACCCGAGGTGCTGCTGAGCAGCATCGGGTCGGCGGTGGAACTGCTGCGCGGCGACACCCTGCTGGAGCTGACCGAGGTGCGCCTGCTGTTCGAACCGGTGGCCACAGGACTGGCCGCCACCAGGATCTCGCCCGAGGAACTGGCGGAGGTGGAGCGGCACTTGGACGCCATGCGCGCGGCCCGGGACGACGTGGAGCGGCTCAACAAGCACGACGCCGCGTTCCACCGGGCGGTGATCGCGGCCACGGGCAACGCCACCCTCGCCACCCTGCTGGAAGGGATCTCCAGCCGGACGGTGCGCGCACGCGTCTGGCGCGGTCTGGTCGACGACAACGTCGCAGCCCGCACGGTCGACGAACACGAGGCGATCTACCAGGCGTTGGCCGCCGGCGACGCCCCCCTGGCCCAGGCCGCCGCACTCCTGCACGTCAGCACCACCGAGCGATGGCTGCGCCAGCACCTGGAGCCGAGCGGCGCGGTCTCGAACCACGTCAAGAACGCCTAGCGGTTCCTCACCACACCGCTCATCACCCCGTCATCACCTCCGTGTCCGGCCCCAGGAGGCGCCGGTCACAGGGAGGCACGTTCCCTCAGGGAGGAGCACTCTGATGAGATTCCTGCGCGTGGGCCCTGCGGGCTCCGAGCGTCCCGTCGTCCTCGACGCCGACAGCGTCGCCCACGACCTGACTCCGCTCACCGCCGACATCGACGGAGCCTTCCTGGCCGGCGGCGGCGTGGAGCGCGCTCGCGCGGCACTGGCCGAGGGAGCGCTGCCGCACACCGACCCGGCCGGGCAGCGGATCGGCGCACCGCTGGCGCGCCCGGGCAAGGTCGTGTGCGTCGGGCTGAACTACGTCGATCACGCCGAGGAGACCGCGACCCCGGCCCCGATCGAGCCGGTGGTCTTCATGAAGGCAGCCAACACCGCGGTGGGACCCGACGACACCGTCCTCATCCCGCGCACCAGCACCAAGACGGACTACGAGATCGAACTCGCGGTGATCATCGGCCGGACCGCCCGCTACCTGGACTCACCGGATGCCGCCGCCGAGGTCATCGCGGGCTACGCCATCTCCAACGATGTGAGCGAACGCTCCTTCCAGCACGAACGGGGCGGGCAGTGGGACAAGGGCAAGTCCTGTGAGACGTTCAACCCGCTCGGACCCTGGCTGGTGACCCCGGACGAGACCGGGGACCCCCAGGACTTGGCGTTGCGGCTGCGGGTCAACGGCGAACTGCGCCAGGACGGCCACACCAAGAACATGATCTTCGGGGTGCACCACATCGTCTGGTACCTGAGTCAGTTCATGGTGCTGGACCCCGGCGACGTGATCAACACGGGAACGCCGGCAGGAGTCGCCTTCGGCGCCAACGACTTCCCCTACCTGCGGGCCGGCGACGTGGTCGAGGTGGAGATCGACCGGCTCGGCCGTCAGCGGCACGCACTCGGGCAGGCCTGATGCCCTCCCCGCTTCCCCCCTGGTATGCCCAACGGGTTCCCCTCGGGCGTTCCGGAGTGACCGTCAGCCGCATCGGGCTGGGGACGGCGCCGCTGGGCGGTCTGTTCTCGGCCGTCGGTGGCCGGCAGGCCGCCGACACGCTGGAATCCGCCTGGACGGCCGGGATCCGGTACTTCGACACCGCGCCCCACTACGGTGCCGGCCTCGCCGAGCGGCGGCTCGGCACGTTCCTCTCCGGCACCGGGCGCCGGCGCTCGGAATGCACGGTGTCCACCAAGGTCGGCCGGCTGCTCGCACCCGGCGACTCCCGCCAAGGAGATGAGGCTTTCCACGGCGCACCCGGCCGCCTGCGGGTCCGCGACCACGGTGCCGAAGGCGTCTACCGCTCCCTCGCCGAGAGCCTGGAGCGCTCCGGCCTCGACGCCTTCGACGTCGTCCTCATCCACGACCCGGACGACCATTGGGAGGAAGCCGTCACCGGCGCCTACCCGGCTCTGCACCGGCTGCGCGCCGAGGGAGCCATCCGGGCCATCGGCGCGGGCACGAACCAGATCGCAATGCTCACCCGCTTCGTCACCGAGACCGACCTCGACTGCGTACTCGTCGCGGGCCGTTACTCACTGCTGGACCGCAGCGCGGCCGAGGAGTTGCTGCCCGAATGTGCCGAACGCGAGGTGGGCGTCCTGGCCGACGGCGTGTTCAACAGCGGCATCCTGGCCAACCTGGCCCCGGATGCCACCTACGGCTACGTACCGGCACCCGAAGCCGTGCGGCGCCGTGCCCTCGTCCTCAGTGAGCGCTGCGCCGCGTACGGCGTCGCGCTGGCCGCTGCGGCCCTGCGGTTCCCCCTGCGGCACCCGGCCGTCACCGGTGTCGTCGTCGGGGCACGCAGCGCGCAGGAGATCACCGTGAACGTCGCGCACGCCGGCGCGACGATCCCCGAAGAGCTGTGGGCGGCACTCGACGCACCCGAACGGGACGGATGATGACCACAATCCACACACACCACCACGCTCGGCGGCCGGCATCCTCGCCGGTGTCAGCATCGAGCCCCGGCCCAAGGCGCCGCGCGTACACAAGGCTCGGCGCACCCGACAGGTGCCGGGACCTCACGTGCGGCTCGAACCGGCCGGTGCGCCCGCGACGGGGTGCGAAGGACGGGCAGGAGCCAACCGGTGCGCCTGTGGGGGCAGTTCGGTGAAGGTGCTCCTTGCCTACGGGCAGTCCGGGCTCGACATCGAGGTGGATCCACGCACGGCGACCGTCGTCGAACCCGTCCACCACGAGGCGGCCGTCGACCAGATGGCCGTTGTGCGCGCGGCCCTGCGCGGCCCGGTCGCCGGACCGCCGCTGCGCGAACGGGTGCATCCGGGGCAGACGGTGGCCATCTCGGCGTGCGACGGCACCCGTCCACAGCCCCGGCACCTGATGATCCCGGCTGTCCTCGACGAACTGGACGGCATCGTCCGCCCGGAGGACGTGGTGATCCTCGTCGCGACCGGCACCCACCGCGGCAACGACGAGCAAGAGCTGCGGGCGATGTTCGGCGACGACATCGTGGACGCGGTACGGATCGTCAACCACGACGCCCGCGACGCCCGGCAGTTGACGTGGATGGGCCGGCACGGTGACCGCGTACCGGTGTGGCTCAACCGTGAGTGGGTGGAGGCGGACGTCCGGATCACCACGGGCTTCGTCGAACCCCACTTCTTCGCCGGCTTCTCGGGCGGACCGAAGCTTGTCGCCCCCGGACTCGCCGCCCTGGAGACCGTGCTCGTCCTGCACGATGCGGCCCGCATCGGCGACCCGCGCGCCACCTGGGGCATCACCCACGGAAACCCGGTCCACGACGATGTGCGCGCCATCGCAGAAGCCACCGGTGTCACCTTCGCGCTGGACGTGGTGCTCAACCGGGCCAAGGACGTCGTGGCCGCGTTCGGAGGCGACCTGCTGCCCATGCACGCCGCCGCGACGGCCACCGCCAAGCGGATGGCGATGCGCCCGGTCAAGGCGCCGTTCGACGTCGTCGTCACCACCAACTCCGGCTTCCCGCTGGACCAGAACCTCTATCAGGCGGTCAAGGGGATGTCGGCGGCCTATCAGGTGGTCCGGCCCGGAGGGACGATCGTGTGCGCGGCCGAGTGCCGTGACGGCTTCCCCGACCACGGTTCCTACCGTCGGGTGCTGGCTTCCGCCCCGTCCCCGCAGGCACTGTTCGCCGACATCAGCGCGCGGACCGAGACGATTCCCGACCAGTGGCAGGTGCAGATCCAGGCCCGCATCCAGTCGGGCAGCCAGGTCATCATGCACACCTCCTTCCTCAGCGATGGGGAGCTGGCAACGGCCCATCTGCGGCAGACCCACGACATATCCGCCACCGTCGCGCAGGCGCTGGCCGCCGCGGGCCCGGACGCCCGCGTGTGCGTCCTGCCGGAAGGGCCGCAAACCATTCCCTACGTTGAACGGGGGCTGCCGTGAGGGAGGTGCTGGATCTGGGATACGCGCGGATCGACCTCGGCCGCGAGGCACGGCAGGGACTGCCCGAAGTCGTCTACGGCCCCGGCAAGACCGTCGAGCAGATCACCGGAATCGTCTCCGGGCTCCTGGCACACAACAGCGGGCCCGTCCTCGCCACCCGCGTTGCGCCGGATACGGCGGCGGCAGTCCTTCGGCGGGTGGACGGTGGAACCTACGACGAGGAGGCTCGGCTGCTTGTCTGGCGGCCGGCCGCCACCGGTTGCTTCTCCGTCATGGTGGTGGCCGCCGGCACGTCCGACCGTCCGGTGGCCACCGAAGCCTGCGCCGTAACCTCGGCCGTCGGCCTGGACACGACCGTCGTCCACGACGTGGGCGTCGCAGGACTCGACCGCATCCTGCAGGTGCGCGGCCTGCTGCAGGCCGCCGACGCGGTGGTCGTGGTCGCCGGCATGGAAGGCGCCCTCGCCAGCGTGGTCGGCGGCCTGGTGCGCGCCCCCGTCGTCGCGGTGCCCGTTTCCACCGGATACGGCGCCTCGCTGGAGGGAGTCACCGCGCTGCTCGCCATGCACGCCTCCTGTGCCGCCGGGGTGACCGTCGTCAACATCGACTCCGGTTTCTCGGCGGCCATGGCGGTCCACCGCATCGCCCAAGCTCGGCCGCCGGCAGACCACGGAGGTAGCAAATGATCTGCTGGGTCAACCCGTTCACCGGCCTGGCCGGAGACATGCTGCTGGCCGCCCTCATCGATGCGGGAGCACCACTGGACCGGATCCGGTCCGCTGTCGCAGCTACCGGCCTGACCGGCTGGGACCTGACCGCCGAACGCATCACCGACCACGGACTGAGCGCCACACGGGTCCGTGTGAGGGTCACCGACCCCTGCACCGAACGCCGTGCCGCCGAGGTGCTCGAGATGGCCTCCCGGGCCACTCCCCAGCCCGTCGCGGCCCTCGCCGTCGCTGCCATCACTGCCATCGCCGAGGCGGAAGGGCGGCTGCACAACACCGACCCGGCCACTGTCCACCTCCATGAACTCGGCGGCCACGACACTCTCGTCGACATTGTCGGCAGCGCCGCGGCCCTGCACGCTCTCGATGTCACCGACGTCGTCAGCGCACCCCTGCCGCTCGGCGGGGGCCAGGTCGACTGCGCGCACGGCGTTCTGCCCTGCCCCGCGCCGGCCACCCTCGCCCTCCTGGCCGGAGCGGCCGTCATGGGCAGCGACCTGCCGGGGGAGACAGTGACACCCACCGGTGCCGCCCTGCTGCACGCTGTCGGCGCCCGCTATGGCCCGCCGCCGCCCATGACCCTGGGCCCCACCGGCTACGGAACTGGCACTCGCCGCTTGCCCGACCGGCCCAACGTCGTCTCCGTCACCCTCGGCTCCGCCCTCGCCTCCGCACGGGACGAGGACATCGTCGTTCTGGAGAGCAACCTCGATGACGTCACCGGCGAACTCCTCGGGCACGTCATCACCCGCGCGCTCAAGGCCGGCGCCCTCGACGCCTGGACGACCCCCGCCGTGATGAAGAAGGGCAGACCAGCGCATGTCCTGCACGTCCTGACCACACCACGGCACGAACGACAGCTGCGCGACCTGGTCCTGGCCGAGACCGGCACCCTCGGCATCCGGCGCATCGGCGCAACCCGCACAGTGTTGCCGCGCGCCTTCGAGACCGTCGACGTCGAGGGACACGTCGTCCGGATCAAACACGGTCCGCACGCAGCCAAACCAGAGCACGACGACGTGGTGGCCGCGGCCGCGGCGCTGGGTGTGCCCCTGCGCGCCGTAGCCGCGCGCGCCCTTCATCTGAGCAGCAGCAGTACGACCGTGACACGTCAGGAGGAAGACCGTGCCGAGTGACGACATCCTGGAGCACCGACTACTGGATCGTGTGCGTGCGCTTGGCGGAGCCGTCGCCGTCGCCTACTCGGGCGGTGCCGACTCCGCCCTGGTTCTCGCCGCTGCGGTACGCGCGCTCGGACCCCATCGTGTCCTGGCCGTCACAGCCGTGTCGGAGAGCCTGGCCGACGGCGAACTCTCCCGCGCCCGGCACCTCGCCGACGCACTCGAGGTCACCCATCTCGCGCCACACACCGTCGAGTTGACTCGCCCCGGATACCGGGCCAACGGTCCCGACCGCTGCTACTTCTGCAAGGCCGAGGTGCTGGACACCATCACCGCGCTCGCACACGAGCACGGTTTCGACCTGGTGGCCACCGGCACCAACGCTGACGACGCCGCGGACCGCTTCCGGCCGGGCATCCGTGCCGGACGGGAACGCGGCATCCGAACTCCCCTCCTCGACGCGGGCCTGACGAAGGGGGACGTACGCCGCCTCAGCAGGTACTGGTCGCTGCCCACTTGGAACAAACCGGCAACTCCCTGTCTCGCCAGCCGCCTTCGCCACGGCATCGAGGTCACCCCTTACCGCCTGGCCCGCGTCGACCGGGCGGAGAGGGCCGTACGGGTCCTCTTGGCCGCTGCTGGCGTGCAGGTGACGGACCTTCGGGTCCGCGACCTGGGGGACCGGGCCCGCGTCGAGGTGGATCCACACCTCGTAGCCGGGACTGCGGCATTGCCAGATCTCGCTGAAGCACTGTCCGACGCGGGCTTCGCCGACCTGCCCTACCAGGTCGAGTCATTCCGCTCGGGGCGGCTCAACTTCGAGGTCTGAGCCGCTCTCCACGTAAAGACCAGCATCGCCGTCGTCCGCAGCGCGGGGCAGCTGGCAGGCACCAGGATCCGCCAGTCCGACGCCCCGTCCAATCGCGCCGCCTCGATGATGCCGAAACATCCTTCCTCGTCGCTGCCACCTCATCAGCCCGCACCGGGAGCTGGCGGGATGGGGGCGCCGGTGCCGTGCACGGTGATCGGTACGGCTGTGCGCAGTCGGGCGATGGCGCTCTGGCGTGCTGTCAGGTGGGTGTGGGCCAGAGCACCGTCGCTCCAGGCGCGGTGGACGGTGAGGCCGCCGCGAGCGAGGAGGCCGGTGACCCGGCCCTCGGAGAGTTGCGGCGGCAGGGCGGGCAGCAGGTGGATTTCGCCGATGCGGGAGTCGCCTCACCGATGGATTCTCCGCTCTCTTGCCAGCCGGCGGTGGCGGCACCGTTCTCGCCTCCGCCCGCGACTCCAACGAGGGGTCGGGCAAGGCCTCTTCTTCTCCGATAGCACCCTCTTCCTCTAGCACCCTCTTCCTCGACAGGCAGGGCAAGGCGTGCGGGCCTTGGAGCCGACTACGAGAAGGTCATCGACGAAGTCCTGAAGGCGCCAGTTCCGCAGATGTTCCTCGGGCCCGAGCCTCCATCGATCCCGGAGCGGTTCACCGCGAAAGATGCCGGGTTCCTGGCCCAGCGGCCGTCGGCTCCCCGTCCTCCGGCGCACTCGCCGCGGCGTGGCTCCGCCCGAAGACGCCTATTTGGTACGCGACTTCCGGTACTCCTCGACCACCAGGTCGGTCAGCTCGGCCACCGACGTCTCCGAGGTGCGCTTGTCGAAGGTGATCTCGCCGTGCTGAAGCAGGTTGACCCGGTCGCATACCTCGAAGACCTGGGCGTAGTTGTGGGCGATGATGATGACGGAGACCTCGCCGCGGGCCTTGAGGTCGTTGACCAGGTCGAGAATGAGCGCGCCCTCCTTGGCGCCCATCGCGGCCAGGGGCTCGTCGAGAAGGAGGACCCTGGCCTCCGAATAGACCGAGCGGGCCACCGCGATGGCCTGGCGCTGGCCGCCGGAGAGCTTGGCGACCTCGACATCGACGGACGGGATGTTCACCCCCATCTCGTCCAGGTGCTCCTGGGCGATCTTGCGCATCGCGCGGTTGTTCAGCAGCCGGGTGGGGCCGATCTTCTCCCGGTTCAGGAACATGTTGTGGTAGACCGTCAGCTCGTTGACCAGCGCCAGGTCCTGGTACACCGCGTCGATACCGAGCGAGCGGGCATGGTCGACCGACTTGAGCGTCACCTCCTCGCCGTTGAGGAGGATGCGGCCGGCATCGGGCCGCTGGAAGCCGCAGAGGATCTTCAACAGGGTTGATTTTCCTGCGCCGTTGTCGCCGACAAGGGCGAGTACCTCACCCTTGTTCAGGCGCATGTTCACGTCCCGTAGCGCCGTGACCGCGCCGAAGCCCTTGGACATGTGCTCCACGGACAGCGCCGGCGTTGGTGTCGGTGTCGGCCCGGTCGTCCCGCTCATCGGCGGCCTGCCCTTCGCAGTCCGGCCAGGTACACGTTGAGCACCATGGAGAGGATGATCGCCGCACCGAGGATGATGTTGAACGGGTTGGCGTTGATGCCGATGAAGTTCAAGCCGTTGCGCAGTTCCGCGAGGACGAGCGCGCCGAGCAGCGCTCCGACGACCGTCCCCGAGCCGCCGGCCAGCGCCGTACCGCCGATGACCGAGGCGGAGACGGCGGTGAACATCGGGGACGCGCCATCCGCACCCGCAGAGGTCGGGTCGATCGAGTCGACGCGGAAAGCCTCGAGGATGCCGGCAAAGGCGCCGAGGGCGCTGGTGGCCATGAAGTTGCCGAACTTGATGCGGCCGGTCCTGATGCCGGCCTCGCTCGCGCCGAGCGGGTTGCCGCCAGTGGCGATCGTGTACAGGCCCCAGCGCGAACGGGTGAGCAGCACGTGGAAGTACGCGACGATGATCAGGCACCAGATCAGTTCCGACCAGTCCGACTGCCCGAACCAGCCGCGCACCCCGTGCGCCGCCTCGGGGATCTGTGCCGGGTACGCGTGCGACGTGGTCAGCATGATGCCCAGGATGAAGAAGAGCATGCCCAGCGTGGCGACGAACGACGGTACCTTGAGCACGACCACCACGAAGCCGTTGGCGAGACCGATGACGGCGCCGGCCAGTACCGAGCCGATGATGGCGACGATCGGGTACGTGCCGTAGTAGTCGATCATGTAGTGCATCAGGAACGGCGACAGTGCGAAGACGGCGCCCACCGACAGATCGATCTCCCCGCTGACCAGCAGCAGCACCATGCCCGCCGCGATGATCGCGTACGGCGCCGTCTGCTGGGAGAGGTTGACCAGGTTGCTGCGGGCCAGGAAGTCCGAGTTGTTGGACCAGAAGTACAGCAGCAGGGCCACCGCGATGATGAAGATGGTGGCCTCGCGGCGGATGACGAACGTCTCGAAGGCGAGGCGCAGCGGGCCGCGCCGCCTCACCGGCGGGGTGCCGGCGGTGGTCTTCCCGCCGGTCGCGTCCTGCACGGCCCGCTCGCTCATGCGTGACCTATGGCGCCGGAGCGCTTGATCAGCTGCTGCTTCGTGCTGGAGCCCTCGTACCGGGTCTTGGTCTGCAGATACGGGTCGACGTTGTCCTTGGTCACGAAGAGCAGGCCGGTGTCGGTGACGCTCGGGATCACCAGGCCGCCGGACAGCTTGTACATCCACAGGTACAGCACGGTCAGGAAGCCCTGCAGATAGGGTTGTTGGTCGATGGTGAAGTCGAGGTCACCCGCTTTGATCGCGGTGAGGGTGTTCGGGTTCATGTCGAAGCCGCCCGCGACCACGCCCTTCTTCTTGAGGCCATACTTTTTCACGACCTTTCCGACACTCTCCGTCGAGCCGGCGTCGACCGCGAACAGGCCCTTGAGGCCTTTGTGTCCGCTGGCGTACGCGTCGATGGTCGACAGCTCCTGAGGTAGCTCCGCGCCGCTGGCGACCGACTTGAAGTTGATCGACTTGCCGGATGCCTTGATGGCATCGGTGGCCCCGTCGATGCGCGGCTGGATGTTGAGCGCGCCCGGGGTGGCGATGAACCCGACCGCGTCCCCGCCGGAAGGCATCACCGAGGCGATGCGGCGGCCCAGCTCGACCCCGGACTGGTAGAGATCCTGGCCGATGTAACAGAGTCGGCTCGTCCCCGGATCCCCTTTCGCGCCGTCCGCGTTGTAGGAGACGGTCGGGATTCCGGCGCTCAGGGCTTTGTCGACGGGCGACTTGAATGCGTTCTTGTCGACGACCGCTACCGCGATGCCGTCGGCCTTCGCGGAGACTGCCGAGGACATGGTGCTGACCATTTCCGGGACGCTCGAGTCCTTCGAGCCGGTCCACTGGAACGAGGCGCCCAGGAGCGCGCAGGCGTCCGCCGCGCCGTATTGCGTCGGAGTGAAGAACGGGTTTGTCGTGACGTGATTGACGAAAACGAACCTCCACTTCGGTGTCTGCGGGAAGTCGCCGACACCGCCGCCAGCTTTGTTGTCGTCGCTCTTGTTGTCGGCTGAGCAGGCGGAGAGCAAGGCAGCCGCGGCGGCCGAGGCGCTCACCATTCCGGCACCGCTCAGCAGCCGCCGCCTGGCCAGCCCGTTCAGACCGAGCGTGTCGACGGCCTCTTCCACCTGCGGATCGATCTTCTTCATGATCACTCCGGCGCGCTCGGTCCGTGCTGCCCGATATTTCGAACAGCGTTCGGCACGTTTGGTGGGGGTGAACGTAGGACTGGCCCGATAGGTCGTCAAGGCCCTGCGCGGGCTACGGTTTCGCCAACATTCCTACGTGGATCGTCTGCCCCGCCATGCCCGCGTCGTCGCCAACGCCGCCATCGGTCAGGGGCTGGCTTTGGCCTCCGGATAGTGCCGACGGAGCACGGAAAGACCGATCGCCGCCCGCCGTACGCGCTCGCGTGCGGTCGCCACGGCCGCGTCGGCAAGGTGCGCTCCGGAGGGGTACAGCGACGGCGCGTTTCGTACCGTGAACTTGAGGTGGACAGGAGCCGTCACGCGTACGAGGGCGGGGATCTCGTAGTAGCGGACCACGCCGCCGAAGTCGTCGGCGCCCTCCACATAGACGTCCAGCGGTACGTCGACTGCGCGCCGGATCGCCGCCATCTGGGCGAGAGTGAGATCGATCGGCAGGTTGATCGTGGTGACCCCAAGGTCCTCAAGGACCCGTGCGGCCGCGGGATTGGCCGTCGGCATCGATATCGACGACTTGATCCCCAGGTCTGGCGGCAGGTCGCCGGACTGCCGCATTTTGCCGAGGACCCACAGCTGGCCGATGTCGGCCACGAGCACGCTGCGCACGCCGAGGCCGCAGCCCCGGATGACGTCCTCGACCCCGTACGCGAGCTGATCGGCGCCGCGCAGTACCGCCGCCGTACCGCCACCCGCGGCTGACGTGGCCTGGACGCCGATGTCCCAGCCACCGCGTGGTCCGACGAAGAGACAGACCTCCACGTCGCGTTCGCGGCCCAGTGCCACCATCCGCTCGATCTCCGAGTCGGCCAGGAGCATCATTCCGCTGCCCTGGCTGATGCGGTGGATCCGGATCCCGTGCTGCTCGGCCTCATCCACAACCGCTTGGAACGGCCCTGGGCCTTCGACCGACGGGATCTCCAGCCGGTACTGCGCGCCGTCCGGGAAGCGCTTGTCCGAGTCGGGTAGTTCCCCGAGGTCCCGCTCCGGTAGCCCGAGCGCGGACAGCGACCGCCGTGACTTCTCCATGCCGTCCATTCGACCTTCTTCCGATCGATATTCCGAACCTTGTTCGGTATCGCTGCGCTTGGACGGTAGGCAGCCAACGACGGTCCGTCAACGGCCGGCGAAGGCATCTGCGTGGCGGGCCTTCGGCGACGTCATGTCTCGCGCCCCGGTTGCTCCGATATCGGCTGGACCCTATGGGTCTTCGAGAGTGTGCTCATACCAACTCGGCGGTGCAGTCCGTCAGTTGGGCGGCTCTGCAACGTGGTGAAGCTGCGCGTCAACTGGCCAGTCACCGCCGGGAGATCGGCACACGATTGCGGCGACTGACTGCCGGCCGTCAGGCCCTGCTCGACGGGCCCGGAAGCGCGCCATTGAACGTGGTGCTGCGCGATGTGAAGAGTCTGGGGGCGCTGGCTCTCAACCACGCGACCTCCAGCGACCTGCGCCCCTCGCCACGCCCGATGTCCTGGACCGTATGGAGCACTACCGCGCCAACCCCCTACCCACCAGCTCACAACACGCCCCGGACACCGGCACAGTGACCTGCACAGCCACTTCGCCCCCGGCGACGCCGCCCCAGCCTTGGCGGTCACCGCGACATTCAGCATCCAGCGCGCCAAGAACATCCGCTCCGCAGCCCGGGCCGCGCAGTGGCTGACCGACCGCGTGGCCGCCTCCGGCCGGCCGCTCCACCTTGCCAACGTCGTCACCCTCGGCGGCACCATCTCGCCCGCGCTCGAAGCCGCCCTGCGCTGCAGCCGGGAGACCAGGCTGATGCCGGTGGCGCGCCCGCGCCACCGCACCGCCGCCGAATCCACCCGGCCCCGGGCCAACCACGACGCCAGAGCCAGCGTGCTACCGACCGACCTGTGGCCCGGATGGGCCCTGCAGTTCTCCCCACGAGGCCCAAGCGGCAGGCCCGCTGCCCAACGCGCCGACGAACTCCTCACCGCCGCCTGTCTGCTGGCCGGCAACACCACCTCGATCCGCGCCGCGGTCCGCCTGACCGGCACCACCGTCAGCAGCCACAACGTGTCCACGCCCGTCGCCGGCCTCACCCGCCACCAGGACGGCGCCGACGTCTTGCACACTTTGATCCTGCTCGCCGACCACCGCGACCAACACGGCAGCCCCATCGACTACGCACGCCGCCGAGCCCTGTTCACCACGCGCCGCTGCTTCGTCGACCCGACGGAATGGCAGAACCCGCAACGCCGACCACGGGCGAATCACACGCCCGACATCGCGCACGCCCAACGCTGGATCTTCCACACCCTGTCCGGATCACCCCCGCGTCTGGCGCACCCGGCAATCGCCCCCGCAACGGCCTCACAGCGTCAGCAGTACCTGCGTTTTCGCTGGGCATCCTGCCCGCCGAGGCCGAACTGCTCACCCACCCCGGGCGCACAATCCTCGACGAACATGGCATCGACGCACCCATCCAGTGGACCCACGACTCGACGCCGCCCCTCTGCGCTGCCCCCGCCTTCCGGGCCCTGATCCGGACAGCGTCACCGTCGACCAACTCCACCAGACCGTGCCCGCCGGCGGCTTCGCCGTCGCCCAGGCCGCCCAGGATCTGAACACGACCATGGCGCATGTCATCCATCTGCTGTCCCGTCACCCGGTCGACTGGAGTCCGCCGCGGTTCCGCCGTACCCAGCACACTGCCACCCGCATCGGACGATGGCGTACCTGGTACGCACCAGACCACCTGTCGCTCCAGGACATCGCGGACCGGGAGGGAACGAGCCTGGCCGCGGTCTGCCTCGCGCTGCTCAAGTGTGGCGTCCAACTCCGCCCCGCCGTATCCCAACCGGGCCGCCCGAGACGGAGGTGCGTTTCACCAACCGCGCGCGGGTCACGGCGTGTGCCGTGACCCGCGCCCATGCCATCTCGCCGACACCGCCACGCGCTGCGGAGGTGACGCGGGTTGGTGGTGATCCGAGCTGCGTCGGGCCGCTGGTCAGCTGTGCTCAGGGCGTTCGATGGACACCATGGGCAGTTTCCGGGCCAGCGGTGCGGGCAGCCACCAGGCCCATGTGCCGAGCATCTGCATGACGGCGGGGACGATGAGGCATCGGATGACCACGGCGTCGAGAAGGATGGCGACGGCCAGTCCGAGCCCGAACTGCTGGAGCATGCGGTCGGAGCTGAGGACGAACGCCCCGAAGACGAACGTCATGATGGCCGCGGCGGCGGTGATGACCTTGCCGGTGGAAGCAAGCCCTTCGCGCACGGATTGCGAATGGTCTTTGGTTCGGGTCCATTCTTCGTGGATACGGGAGATGAGGAAGACCTCGTAGTCCATGGACAGCCCGAAGACGATCGCGAAGATCAGCGCTGGGATGAAGGCTTCGATGGGGCCCGGTTGTGCTCCGAACCAGCCGTGCTGGAACACCATGGTGATCACGCCGAGCGCGGCGGAGATGGACAGCAGGTTCAGGATGGCGGCCTTGACGGGGATCCAGATGGACCGGAAGACCAGCAGCAGCAGGAGTGAGGAGACGCCGACGACGACGGCGACGAACAGAGGCAGCCGGTCGGCGAGTGTCTCGGAGACGTCCTGGGAGGCGGCCGTGGCGCCGCCGACCAATACCTCGGCGCCGGTGGTGTGTTCCAGGGGCGGGGCCACGTCGTCACGCAGGTGGTGGACGAGGTCCACGGTCCCCACGTCCTGCGGGGAGGTCGTCGGGTAGACGAAGACGGTGGATAGGGCGCCGTCCGCAGAGGGCATCGCAGGGCTGGCCTCGGCGACGCCGTCGGTGGTGGCGAGCTGTGCCTGGACGGTCTTGCCGGCTTCTTGATCGCCCTTGACCAGGACGATGAGCGGACCGTTGAAGCCGGGGCCGAAGCCCTCGGCGAGCAGGTCGTATGCGTGCCGGGAGGTGGTCTCCTTCGGATCGTTGCCTGAGTCGGCGAAGCCCAGGCGCATGCCCAGTGCCGGTGCGGACAGGGCCAGGAGCGCGATCACGCCGACCAGCAGGGTCGGGATCGGGCGTCGCTGCACGGCGCGTGCCATGGCGCGCCAGCGGTCGCCTTCGGTCTTGCCCTTCTTCGTGGCCTTGGCCTGCTGCTTGAGCACATGGCGCTGGATGCGCTTGGCGAACAGCGCCAGCAGCGCGGGCAGCAGCACCAGGGAGGCGGCCATGGTGATCAGGACGGTGATGGCCACCGCGAGGGCGATGCCCTGCAGCGAGCCGAGCCCGAGGGCGACCAGTCCCAGTAGGGCGACGATGACCGTGCAGCCGGCGAAGAAGACCGTGCGGCCGGCGGAGTCGAGGGCCTTGCGGCCGGCCTCCGCGGGCTGGGCAGCGGCCAGGAGTTCATGGCGGTAGCGGTAGAAGATCAGCAGGGCGTAGTCGACGCCGACCCCGAGGCCGACGAGCATCAAGATGGGCGGGGTGAAGTCGGCGACGGTGAAGATGTGCGAGGCCAGGGCGATCAGGCCGATGGCGCCGCCGACCGCGAACAGTGCGGTGATCAGCGGCAGTGATGCCGCCAGCAACGAGCCGAACAGCAGCACCAGGATGACCAGGGCGGCCACGATCCCGGCGAGTTCGGCGGTCGGGCCCGCCTTGTCCTCCGCGTTGCGCGCGGCCTCGCCGCCCACCTCCACCTGGAGGTGGGCGGCGGCGATGCTCTGTGCGGTGTCGATAATTTTGGCGACGTCCTCCTTGGGGACGTCTTCCGTCTTGCCGTCCAGCGTGACAGAGGCGTAGGCGATTGTGCCGTCCTTGGACACCGCTGAGGCATCGGAGAAGGGGCTGCGCACGTCGGCGACCCCTGCCATGTGCTTCACCTTGGCCAGCATCGGTTCGATGCCGGCCCTGGCGCTCTTGATGCTGGCGGTGTCCTTGAAGACGATCTCGACGCTGTCGCCCGCCTGATCACTGCCGTGCTTCTTGAACAGGTCGGTGGCCGCCTGGGAATCGGTGCCCGGCAGCGAGAAGTCGTTCTTGTATGCGGAGCCGGCAGCGGTGGAGCCCAGCGTGATGGCGGCCACGACAGCCACCCAGAGCACGAGGGCGGCCCAGCGATGACGATGTGCCCAGCCGGCCAGGGCGCCGAACCGTCCGACGGGCACCGACGTGCCGCCCTGTGGCGGGGGCGGGGCGAGGGACGCGGCGGAGCCGCGGGGGGAAGACATGATGCCTACCTCGAATTCGAGCGAGTGTTGCCTGGAGCCACCGCCACGCCCACGACCGCTCCGGCAAATGCGGGTACACCAAGCGCCAGCCCGGCGAACGCACCACTGACCGTGATCGAGAACGCTCCGGCAGCGGTGACCAGCAGAATTCCGGCAGCGGTACCCACGAGTGCGCCGACGAAGGCCGCACTGATCCGTGGGGGAGTGAGAGACGGCGACATGCCCTCGATCGTGCTTGCCCGACCCGGGCCTGGGCGTCGGCCCACGGCTGACACTCGGCCTGCACCAGCAGCGGGGGGCAATGGCCGCGCCGTACACCAGCAGATGTACGTCCCGGGCGCCACGTACATCTCCAGCAGGCACCCTCGACGCAAATGCGGACATACACCCTAAGGCTCAACCGCGCTGCAGGCAGAATGAAGCCATGCCGCACCTCGACGTCACCCGCCTCCGCCTGCCCACGGGGCCGCGTACCGACCTGGCGCTCGCCGGGGTCGTGCTGGTGCTGGCAGGGGTGGCCGAGGGGCAGCGGCTGGGCTCCAACTGGGACGCGCCCGCATCGGTGATCGGCTCCTGGTTCCTGGCGATGGCGGTGTGTGCGGCCCTGCCGATGCGCCGCCACTACCCGGTGGCGGTGGGCTGGTTCACGGTGGTCGGCACGGGCGTCTACCACCTGCTGAGCACGGTCGACGGTCCGCTCGTCGTGATCCCGATCGCCGCGTTGTACACGCTGGCGTCCCAGGGGCGGACCCAGGCCTCGGTCGCCATGGCCGCGGTGATGGTCATCGGGGTGGGCGCCGGGGCTCTGGCCGGCACCGGCGATGTCAACGGCACGGCGGTGTTCATGCTGACCGGCTGGCTGGTGGCTGTGGTGGCGCTGGGCGCGATGCGTCACGGCCGGGTCGCCTACGCCGAGGAGGAGGCAAGGCTGCGCGCCACGCAGGAGCGGCTGCGCATCGCGCGCGAGCTGCACGACGTGATCGGCCACAACATGTCGATGATCCACGTGCAGGCGTCCTCCGCCCTGCACCGGCTGCAAAAGGACCCCGGCCAGGCACAGGAAGCGCTGACCGCCATCAAGCAGGGCAGCAAGGAGGGGCTGCAAGAACTGCGCGCCACCCTCGGCGTACTGCGGCAGGCCGACGAGGAAGCCCCCACCACGCCCTCACCAGGGCTGTCCAGGATCGACGAGCTGGTCTCCTCGGCCGCTCGGGCGGGCCTGGACGTACGCATCGAGCAGAGCGGAGCCCACTCACCGCTGCCGGCTGCGGTGGGCCTCGCCGCCTATCGCATCGTGCAGGAGTCGCTGACCAACGCCGTCAAGCACAGCGGCGCCCGGCACGTTGTCGTCCGGATCCACCACGGGGACCGGGAACTGACGCTCGATGTCAAGGACGACGGGCGGGGTGCGGCCCGCGCCGGTCAGGCGGACGGCAGCGGGATCGCGGGCATGACGGAACGGGCGCGCGCACTGGGCGGAACATTGAGCACCGAGCCCGGCAGTACGGGCGGGTTCGTCGTTCGGGCCCGGCTACCGTTCTCAGACCACCACGAGCCGATCGGCGGAGCAGTTGATGATCAGGATCCTGCTGGCGGATGACCAGCGCCTCGTGCGCGCGGGGATCCGCGCCATCCTCGACGACGAGGACGACCTGCACGTGGTCGCCGAGGCAGCCGACGGACACGCCGCCCTCGCCGCCTGCCGGGAACTGCGACCCGACGTGGTGCTGATGGACATCCGCATGCCCGGCATGGACGGGCTCGAAGCCGCTCGTCGCATCGCCGGCGACGAGCAACTGTCAGCGGTGAAGGTGGTCATGCTGACGACTTTCGACCTCGACGAGTACGTGTACGGGGCCCTGCGCGCCGGCGCCACGGGCTTCCTCATCAAGGACACCGAACCAGCCGAACTCCTGCACGCGGTGCGCGTCGCCGCGCGAGGCGACGCGCTCATCAGCCCCTCCATCACCCGCCGACTCATCGCCGAGTTCGCCGACCGCCCGGACAACACCCGGGAGCCCGACCAGCGCCTCGACGCCCTGACCAGGCGCGAACGGGAAGTCATGCAGCTGATCGCCGCCGGATGCACCAACGACGAGATCGCCACGCAATTGGTGGTCTCGCCTCTGACCGCAAAAACCCACGTCAGCCGCATCATGGCCAAACTCGGTGCCCGGGACAGGTCCCAAGTCGTGGTCATGGCCTATGAGTACCGCATGGTCAGCCCCGGTGGGCTCACGGAGCCAACTTGACCCGGCCCCACAGGACCCGGTCTGGAGGTAGCGCCCACGTGGCTGCTGGGTGGGCTCCTCCGTCCAGACACCTCTATGGGGTGACAGGGACGCGTTACCCACGCCCCGCAGTCCACACAGCCTCGCCCCTGCGGGCGATGTTGCGGGAAGCGTTTCGGTCCGCGTGGGCAACGACCCCACAGTTCCGGCAGACGAAGAGGGCCCGCCGTGCCCGGTTCCTCCTGTCGATGTGGCCGCATTCAAAGCACTGCTGCAAGGTGTGGGCGGGGTCGACGAAGACCACGGGCACGCCGGCCCTGCGGGCTTTGGAGACGATGAGGTCTGCGAGCTGGGCGAAGGACCTTGGTGCCCTTCTTCTGGAGCTTGTGCCGCAGGTCGAGCTGACGCTTGCGGTGCCGGTTCAGGCCGCGCCCGGCGGCCTGGTAGCCGGTGGATGTGGTGGCGATGTTGGCGATGCCGAGATCGACGCCAATGAACTTGTCGGGCTCGTACTGCTCGGCCTCGGGCACGTCGCAGGTTGCGGCCAGGTAGAACACGCCGCCGTGTTCGATCAGATCGGATTCGCCCTTGCGGCGCTCCCGCAGCGTCTTGAGTGCATCCGGGGAGCAGGCGAAACGGACGCTTTTGATGCGTCCGGCGAGGGTCCAGACCGCAACGGTCTGCGCGTCGTAGTGCCAGCTCAAACACCGGTTGTCGTACGGCTGCGCGGCCTGGGGCCGAAAGATGCCTCGGCCCGTTGCCCGGCACCATCACCGTGCACCTGGACGCCGACTACGACTCGGACACCACCCGTGCTCTGCTCAGCGAGCGCGGCCTGCATGGACGCATCGCTCACAAGGGGGAGAAGGCGCCCATTCAGGCCGGTCGCGTTGGCACGTCGAACGCACTCACGCCTGGCAGAACGCCTTTCACCGTCTCACCCGGTGCTACGAGCGTCGCGTCACTGTCGTTGATGCCTTCTTCGACCTCGCCGACACGATCATTGTCGTGCGCAGCCTGATCCGGCGGTCCTGGACAACTCGGCGCTGGGACGGACGCCCGAACCGCCGGCCGTGATCCTTCGGCCCCGCTCGTTCACTTTGGCAGATCGGCGGAGAGGAAGGGAGCAAGGATCGCGAACAATGCGTCGGGGCGGTCGAGGGGGATGATGTGGCCGCAGTCCTGGAGGTGGTGTCCGACCAGGTCATCGGCGATGGGACGGAGTTGGCGTTCGAGCCCGGTGCCGACGGGGTGAGAGCCGACGGCCATGGTGGGCATCGTCAGCCGAGCCGTCGCGACGGCGTCCTGTATCTGCTGCGCGCTGGTGGGCAGGGCCCGGTAATAGGAGAACGCGCAGCGCAGGGCCTCGCTCCCGGTGAACGCGTGGACGAAGGCCGCACGGATGTCGTCGGGTACTCCTCGCCCGAGCGTCCCAGAGTCGAGGAAGAAGTCGATGTACGGGGCCTCGTTGCCGGCCAGGACGGTCTCGGCGAGGCCGGGGACGGCGTGGAAGCCGAACCACCACGGGGCGCCGCCCGCGATGACGTGTTCTGCTCCGGGCAGGCGGCCGAGCAGTGCCTCCATCACGACCAGGCGCCGGACGAGGCCGGGGCGGCGCAGCGCGAGCAGGACGGCGGGGGCGGCGCCCGCGTCGATGCCCACCACTGCTGCCGAGGGCTCGCCGAGTGCGCCGAGTAGCCCTTCGGCGTCGGCGGCGAGGGTGCCTGCGTCGTACCCCTCGACGGCTCGTGTACTGGCACCGAAGCCTCGCAGGTCCGGGGCGATGACCCGGTACTGCCCGGCCAGTTGGCCCATGATGCCGCTCCAGAGTTGCCAGGTGTGCGGGAAGCCGTGCAGCAGGAGAACCGCAGGTCCGTCCCCGGCGATTGCGACGTTGAGTTGGACGCCGTTCGTCGTGATGCGGCGGAGTTGGTGTGCGGTGGTGGCGGGCATGACGGCTCCTCCGACTGGTTACCATTGGTGACCACAGAACGATAGGTAACTGTCCGACCGCTGCCTAGACGGCACTTTCAGGGAAGGTGGTGAGTCACAGGTGACCACCCAAGGAGCCCAGGCCGCCGGTCGCGGGGTGCGCGGCGATCTGTTCGATCCCCGGTGCCCGACGCGGCAGTTGCTGGACCGCATCGGTACGAAGTGGACGTCCATGGCCGTCAAGACGCTCGCCGATGCCGCACCGGACGAGGTGCGCTTCGCGGAGCTGAGACGCCGGATGCCCGGCGTCTCGCAGAAGATGCTGTCCGTGACGCTGCGAAACCTGACCCGCGACGGGCTGGTGTCGCGCCGGGTCGAACCGACCGTGCCGCCGCGGGTCTTCTACCGACTCACCGGACTCGGGCTGTCTCTGGAAGTCGCGCTTGCGGGGCTGCGGACCTGGGCGGAGGAGCACATGGCCGAGATCAACCGCGCCAACGAAGCCGCCGACCAGGAGGTCGATGAGGGATAGGCAGGCCGGTTCCGTGCTCAGCACTGGTGGCTCGGGTACTCGATGTAGCCGGCGTCGCCGCCCTGGTACCACGTAGGAGATGGAGGGGATGTCGCCGGCGCAGTGGCTGGCGACGAAGGAGCTGGTGAAGGACGACGGGGAGAGGGTGTTCGAGGACGGCATCTCCCGGTTCTGCCCGAAGCACTCCAAGATCCTGAAGCCGGCCGTCGAGGGCACCTATCCGCGGTGGTTCTCAACGACTTTGCCGCGGTCCTGGGTGTCCATCGCGCTACTCAAAGTAGTGGATGTGGTCTCCCGGGGGATACGGGCGGCGGCTGCGGCGACGGTTGCCAGGTCGTCGCTCGAGAAGCCGGCGCGGCTCAGCACCGCCAGGGATTTGTTCGTTGCCAGCGTGCACAACGCCAGCTCTGCCGCCTCCTGCTCACCGGCCCCCGCCGCCATCAACGCCTGCTCCAGCATCGCCCGCAAACCGTCGATCATGGCGCGGACCATCGCCTGGCCCTCCGCGTCGAGGGCCGGGAGCTGCGTTGCCGACACCGTGAGCAGGCAGCCGTCCGGGACCGTCGGGTCGGCGATGCGGTTCAGGGTGACCTGCAGGTAGGCGGCCACAACGGCGCTCGGGCTCTGGTGGGGGCCGGACAGTGCTTGGTCGTACAGCGGGTGGTAGGTCTGCGCGTACCGTTGGAGGCTTTTCCGGAAGAGGGCGCTCTTGTCGCCGAAGGTGCCATAGAGCGAGCTCCGGCCCAGGCCCGTGCCCTCGGTCAGGCGGTCGATCGAGGCCTCCGAATAGCCCCAGCGCCAGAAGACGTGCATCGCACGTCGTAGCGCCTCGTCCACGTCGAATTGCTTGCGGCCCGCCATAGTTCGTCAGCCTACACATCTTGCACCGATCGTTTCAAGATGTGTAGGGTCGTCGGCATGACAAGTTGCACCGATCGTTCCATGATGAGTACGGCCGACAGCACGACAAGCTTGAGTTCGCTGCGGCTGCCCGACGGGTTCACCGACGTCTTCACCAGCCGGCTCGTGGAGCTGAACGGGCTGCGGCTGCACGCGGTCACCGGCGGGGACGGCCCACCGCTGCTGCTGGTCGGCGGGTGGCCACAGACCTGGTACGCCTGGCGGGAAGTGATGCCCGCGCTCGCCCGCGAGCACACCGTCGTCGCCGTCGACTCGCGCGGGGCCGGGCTCTCCGACAAGCCCGACGACGGGTACGACGCCGGCACGCTGGCCGCCGATCTGGTCGCGCTGATGGCCGCGCTCGGGCACGACCGGTTCGACGTGGTCGGCCACGACATCGGCATGTGGACCGGATACGCCCTCGCAGCCGATCACCCCCAGCGGGTGGGACGGCTCGCCGTCGTCGACGCCATCATCCCCGGTCTCACACCGACCCCGTCGGTCTTCAGCCCGGCCGCGGTCAACCAGCGGCTCTGGCACTTCGGCTTCAACCGGCTCACCGACCTCAACGAGGAACTGGTCCGGGGGCGGGAGCGGCTCTTCTTCGGCTACCAGTTCGCCAAGAAGGCAGCCACCCCCGACGCGATCCCCGCGTACGCCGTCGACGTCTACGTCGATGCGATCGTCGCGGATCCTCGCGGGCTGCAGGCGAGCTTCGCGTACTACCGGGCGCTGGACGAGACGATCGCGCAGAACGAGCAGCGCAAGAAGACCCGGCTGACGCTGCCGGTCCTCGCCATCGGCGGCGCGCGGTACAGCGGCGCGATGGTCGCCGAGACGATGCGGCTGGCGGCCGACGATGTCACCGGGGTGGTCCTCGACGATTGCGGCCACTACGTGGCCGAGGAGCAGCCGGCGCGCTTTACCGAGATCCTGGAGGACTTCCTCGGCGGCGAACCGGTAGCAGGCGTGCCGCACGGCTGACACATTCGTGGCGGAGTTTCGCCAAGTCTGTCTTCCACCCCCGCTCATTCACATTGCGGCGCCTCCCGCGCGCCAAGAATCGACGGCGATGCGTATGCCGTCGATGGTGCGCGAGAAAGAATGTCGATGTCCCCAGATGGCTGCCGCAGGGTCCCGGCCGCGATGATCGCGGCGTTGCTCTGCGTCGGCACCGCCCTGGCCGGGTCACCCCCGGCCAGGGCGGCGGCCGCCACCCCACCGGGAGGGGCGGCCAGCCGAGTCGCGTGGTCGCCTACTGTCTCATCCCGTGGACGCCGCTTCATCGCACGTTCTCTCCTGGGGAGGTTCAACCTGCAGGAGGGCGCCTGACGCGTGATCAGGCATGTGGCGCGCCACCGTCTGCCGCCAGGCGCGTGAGCCACTCACGCAGCAGATGCTGCTCGGCGTCGCTCAGGACATCGGCGCCGTGGGGGAGGGCGGCGCGCAGGGCGCGGGCCGCCGCGGGGGGACCGGACTCCGAGGCGGGGACCACCGGCTCGGCGCGCGTGACAGCCGCGACCATGGACTCGCGCAGGATGGTCAACAGTGCCGGATTGCGGCGGTCCGCAGGGGTGGAGTGCCAGGTGGTGACCGCGCCCTGGCCGGTTGCCTGGATGATCTGGGCGGCCAGCTCCTCGTCGACCCGCAACCACCCCCCGGCCGCCAGCCGACGCACCCGCCCATGCAGGATCTCCAGGCCCGCGCGGTGTGCTGCGTCCGATCCCCGGCCCATGGCCCGGTTCATCGCCGCGAACAGCTCGGGGCGGGAGACCCCGAACTCGACCACCATGTCCCAGCCGCGGCGCAGCTCCTCCACCGGGTCCTGTGGGGCGGGGTCGAGCTGCGCGCGTTTTCTCTCCAGGAACTGTGAGTAGCCGTGCTCGGCGACGGCCTCAAGAAGCCCCTCCTTGTCGCCGAAGAGGCGGTAGATCGCCGGCGGCTGCATTCCGGCCGCGGCCGCGACCGCGCGGGTGCTGACCGCGTCGGGGCCGCCGTTCTCCAGCAGCTCGACGGCGGCCTCGACGATGCGGCGCCGAGGGCTGTCGGTTGAGTCGCGCGTTGCCATGTACCGATGGTACCGAGAATCTGTTTCCATCGGAATTTCCAGTGTTACCGTTTCTGTGATTCCATCGGAAGCAGTTCACGGAGAACCCAATGATCATCGTTACCGGAGCCACCGGAAAGCTCGGCCGCCGCACCGTCGAGCGCCTCCTGGAGCGCGTCCCCGCCGACCGCGTCGGCATCAGCGTCCGCGACCCCCGCAAGGCCCAGGACCTCGCCGACCGCGGCGTCCGCGTCCGGCAGGGCAACTTCGACGACCCCACCTCGCTCGTGCACTCCTTCGAGGGCGCCGAGCAACTGCTCCTCATCTCCCTCGACCGCATAGGCCAGGAATGCGTCAGCGGCCACCGCGCCGCCATCGACGCCGCCGTGCGGGCCGGCGTCGGCCGCATCCTCTACACCAGCCAGATGGGCGCCGCTCACGACGCCCGCTTCCAGGCATGCCGGGACCACGCCCGGACCGAGGACCTGCTGCACGCCACCGGCCTGCCCTGGACCGCGTTGCGCAACGGCTTCTACACCTCCAGCGCCCTGCAGTTCCTGGAGTCCTCCCGCCACACCGGCGACATCGCCCTCCCCGCCGACGGCCCCGTCGCCTGGACCGGCCACGACGACCTCGCCGAGGCAACTGCGGTGATCCTTGCCGAGGAGGCCCGCTTCGAGGGGCCCACTCCGCCGCTCACAGGCCAGGCGGCGCTCGACTTCGACACCATCGCCGAGATCGCGTCCGAGACCACCGGACGGCCCTTCACCCGCACCGTCGTCCCCGACGACGTCTTCCGAGAGCAGGCCCTGGCGCACGGCGCCCCGGCCTCGATCGCCGACCTGATGCTGAGCATCTTCGCCGCGGCGCGGAATGGCGAGTTCACCGCTGTCGACTCGACGCTGGCCGAGCTGATCGGGCGAAAGCCCGCCACCTTCCGTACCCAACTGGAGCCTGCCTGGGCCGAATAGATCCAGTGGGGCACGCAGACAGCCCGGCCTGACTCGCCGCCCACAAAGGCTCCTCCTCAGTCGCCCGAAGACGTCGATCACCAGATCGGCGGCCTCGGGCGCAAGCCCAGGCTCCGCATCAGATCCCGCACCATCCCAGAGGCTTCCCGCGCTCCATCCCCATACCCGGCTGACCATCCACGGCAGAGGGCTCCTCGTCGACCGGGTCCGCGCCGGCAGGCCCATCGCCCACGTCGCTGCTCGCTGCGGGCCGCCATCGAGGCAACCTCAGCGAGTTCGTGAACGGCCACGGCATGCGCCGGTGCCGCTACCGAAGTGAAGAGAAGGCCCCCGTCCAGTACGTCCTGACCGCCATCGCGGTCAACCTCGAACGCATCAGCACCCACCTGCCGCCGGCACCCGCTCGGCAGCCCCGCAACCCGACCGCCCTCCAGGACTTCCTCGCCTGGCAGCACATTCCCCGGCCCCGGTCCTGACGGGTCGCCACCCACCCCGCAGGCTGAGGTGATCGTTCTCAAGGCGGTGCTCACCGCCTTGAACCAGACCCCGCCGAAGCCGGGCCCCACGAGCGGACCAACCCGCCCATGACCGCAATGAGCATTGTGCATCTTGAAAACGGCAGGTCATCGGGGCTGGTGTCGGTGGGTGGTCGTCTCCTTGGCTGGTCGCGGGCGGGTGCCTGTGGTGAAGCTCGTCTGTCAGGCCGATGAGTAAGGCCGCCACGCCAGGTCTACATGCAGTGAAACCAGTCTGGAGGAAGACCACAGGAGGTCGAAGTGTCTAGATCAGTGCTCGACATGTCGGTGTCAGTCGACGGGTACGTCGCCGACACCGACGATTTCCTCGGCGGCGACGACGGCGAGCGGCTGCATAAGTGGGCCGACGCTGACGGGGAGTCCGGCCAGCCGTCCGGGCCGGCTGCGCAATTCCAGGACGAATGGAATGCGGCCGGTGCGGTGCTCGCGGGACGGCGGACTGCCGAGCTCATGGATCACTGGGGTGGTGATCACGGCGGTCTCCCGATCTTTGTGCCCAGCCACCGCCCGCCCGGCCCGGCCGCCCGCTGGGGCTATCCACTGGTGACGTACGTGAACGATGGGATCGAGAGCGCGATGGCACAGGCCAAGGCCGCAGCCGGAGGCAAAGACGTGCAGGTGCGTGGCGCGTACACGGCGCAGCGGGCGCTCGAGGCCGGGGTGCTGGATGAGGTGCAGATCCATCAGATACCGGTCCTTCTCGGGCGTGGCCATCGGCTGTTCGACGTGTTGCCGTCAGAGATCGAGTTGGAGATCGTCCGGGTGATCGACACGCCGCAGGCCAGCCACATCCGCTACCGCGTCCGTCGCTGACCCTGTGGTGATCACCGGCTATAAGGCCGCCCGGAACCGGCCCCTGACCCGCGGTCAGAAGCTGTCCAACACGGCACTGGCGGCCGTTCGGGCACCCGTCGAGCACGGCTTCGCCCACCTCAAGAACTGGCGCATCCGCGGCAAGGTACGCACCGCCCCCTCCTGGGCGACCGCCCTGGTCCGGGCCCTGCTGGTCCTCACGAACCGCGAAGTCGCCCGATGACCGACGATCTTCACCAAAGTCACCTGCCAGCGACCAGCACGAGCATCCCTATGCCCCCGCACACCAGCCCCGTGACCAGCAACTTCAGCTTGCACACCTCTCAATGGGGGGCACCGTCGTTTCAGCCCAATGCCAAGGCCCCAACGTTCGAATCCGGCCGGGCAAACGCTCACCCGAACTCAGGGGCGGCTCGCCGCCGCGTCGATGTACGTCTTGGTGACCTCGGTGATGAAGTCGCGGGTGCCGGCGGTGTCGAGCGCCTGGGCCTGGAGGTGGTCGTGCAGCACGCTGTAGTGCCCTACGTCGGAGTGTTTCTCCAGGTAGAGGTCGCTGGTGAACCGTTCCAGGTACACCACTGCGCCGGGGGTGTCGGCGAACTTCAGGATGGAGAACTGTCCTGTCAGACCCGGGTGGGCGCCCGCGGTGTAGGGGACGATCTGCACGGTGATGTGCGGCTCGGCGCCGAGGGCGTTGAGGTGTTCCAGTTGCTCACGCATGATGTCGGGACTGCCGACGACGCGGCGCAGTACCGATTCGTCCAGGACGACCCACAGGCGCAGTGGGGAGGCAGGGTTGTAGATCCGGTGCTGGCGGCGCAGCCGCACCTTGAGGCGTGTGGCGGCCTGTTCGGCAGTGAGCTGGGGGATCGTTTCCTCGATGACCGCGTGGGCGTAGGCGGGAGTCTGCAGCAGAGCGGGGATCACCATGGGCTCGTAGGTGTGGAGGGAGGCGGCGTCCGTCTCCAGGGCGATATACACGCTCTGGGGGACGTCGCCGTAGACGTGCCACCAGCCCTGCTGCCCGGATTCCCTGGCCATCTGCATCAGAGTGTCGATGACCTGCTGGTCCGTCACTCCGTACAGCGCGCACAGGTCGCGCACGTCACGGGGGCTGATGGCGCGGTTGCCGTTCTCCAGGTGACTGATCTTCGGTTGGGAGACCATCAGCCGCTTGGCCACTGCCGTGCTCTTCAGCCCGCTGTCCAGGCGAAGCCGGCGGAGCTCGGCTCCCAGGCGGCGCCTTCTGACGGTGGGGTTGCTGTTCGCCGCCACGAGCGGGGTACCTCCGGCTCCAAGTCATTGCTTGGTCCGCAGATTGCCATGGAGCACGGGCTGTTGGCCGCGTGCCATGCCTCGTGTTCGCGGGGCAGCCAAAACGGACTGTGACTTTGTAATGTGCCTCACGGCAGGACCGCCAGGCGTGATCGCCAACCTCGACTTTCAAGATCCACGACAGCGTCAGGCACTAACCGGATCTGGGAGGTGAGGTGGCAGGTGGGGCAGGCCTTGGGGCTGCGGGGGCCGTAGCGGTGGATGGGGGTGGCACAGAGCATGCACGGCCCGATTTCCCAGGGCGGGCACTTCGTGTCGGCGGCGACTGTCAGGCGCTCGCGCGGGGTGAGGTGCAAAGCGATGGGCCTACTGGGCTGGAGCAGGGTGTGGTCGGGGGCGTGGTCGAAGGTGTGCAGACCGGTCGTGGAGCTCAGGTCCCGGTGTGGGCGTGGGCCGCGGGCGTGGGGGCCTTCTTCTCCGTAGCGACAGGAACTGTCGAGTTCCCGTTCGGTGCAGGTGACCGGCTCGTTGTCGGGCGTGCCGGACTCGGGCGGGACATTGGTTTCGCCGGTGATCTCGCGCCAGCGCCGGACGTCACGGGCCAGGGCCCACAAGTAGGAGGCGCGCCGGGAATGGTGCCGGTTGCGGGAGCGTACCGGCAGGTGTTCCCCGTCGGCGCTGGTGACGATGAGTTCGTCCAGCGGCGTGGCGCGTTCCTGGGGCAGGCACAGGGCGGGCAGGAACCAGCCGCTGTGCCACTTCGCGCTGGCGCTGCCGGTCTCAGGGCAGGGACGCTCGCTGCTGGGAGTGCATTTCCAGATCTGCAGGTGCCGGACCCGCCGCGGATGATGAGAGTGAGTGGGGTGACCATGCGCTGCCAGGGCACGTCGTCGACGCGGGTCCAGGGGGCACGGTCTATCAGGGCGGACGTGTCATCCGCTGTGACCCACAGGGGCGCGATGTTGCGTTCGCGGGCTTTGGCGGAGCGCCTGCGTACGGTGTTGGCGGTAATGGGGGAGTACTGGGCCTCCAACCCGATGCGTGCGGAGTAATCGTCAATATCTGTGGATGAGTTCTGACTTCAGCTTCGCGTTGGGGTGAGCCTGGCGAGTCCTTCGATGCCTGCGAGTCGGTCTTGGAGGGCGGGGTCCGGCCCCGGGACGGTGACCAGGAGGAGCACCGGCAGGTCGGGGTACTGCTCGTCGCAGAGGTCGTTGTCGCCGTCGTCGCAGGGTATGGCGTTCGGCTGGACCTGGAGGCGAGTGGCGTTGTTGAGGGTGGCGAGCAGGTAGGTGCCCAGGTAGTGGCTGTCCGGTTCGACGAAGACTGTGCCAGCGGCGGCAGCGCACCCATCGACCGCTCCGCCCCCCTTTCGTCACAGGGTGGTCGCCGCCGCGACCGTCAACCGCCAACGAGCGGGGAACGGTGGCCGGTTGTCGCATGCCTGAGGCAGTCGGTCAGATGCCCATGGAAGCCAGCTCGATCGCCGTTCGGTAGTTCACCGCCGCGGTCACCACGCAGGCGCGGTAGGTCCGGTTGTCCTTCACGACGAGGAAGTAGTCCTTGAGGTTCTTCCAGTAGCTGAGCAGATAGCCGACACCGGGCAGGAAACCGGGCGGCCGGGGCACCAACGCGAATGCCTCGGAGCATTGGAGGATCTGGCCGGTCGCCTGGGAGAGGACATCGGCGACATCCGAGTTCATCTCCCACCCGGCGGCCAGGTCCGCGTTCCAGATGGAGGCGGCCACCTCACGCAGGTGCGCCTCCTCCTCCGGCGAGTAGCTGCTCTGGCCGAACGTACGCCCCTCCCCCTGGGGCACCGCAGCCCCGACCGGACCAGTGGCCGCCGAGGCCGCCGTGCCCGAGACGCTCAGCAGGAGCGCGGCCGTCATAGCCACCGCGACCGTGTACGTGACCCGTCTGCCGCTCATGATGATCAGTCCCCTCTGCGGACATGCCCGCGCTTGCCGCGCGGACATGTTGACGCTGTCACGTGCCGCACGTAGGGACAACGGCGACGATCTGCCAACTGCCGCTTGGTGGAACCCTGTTGAGGATCCGGCGAACGTATCGACGACCGGGGCCGGCTCCGTACGTCCGGCACCCCGTGGCCAGGATCGCGAGAGTCCGTCCGCGGTGCCCTTCACGGGCCGGCCCCGCGAGGGGCTCCCGAGGTCGCGGTCCCCGTCGGCCGCTGTCAGCGGTGCGACCACGAGGGGCCGCAGAGGCACGTCATCGGCGTTGCCCGCACCACTGCCGCGGCGTCCACCCCGTACTTCGAGTTGGGGCCTTACGGATCGAGCCGGGGTACTCGGTCCACCGCGTCATCTACTGCTTCGCTGCTGCGGGGCTGGCGCCACGGTAGAGGCGTACGGCGGAGATGAGGAAGAAGACGCCGCCGAGGGTGGCGTACCCGGCGAGATGTCCCAGGGTGGGGTCGGACTTGGAGGCGCTCGCGAGGAACGAGGCGCCGGCCAGGACCGAGATGCCGCCGCTGAGGATCATGGCCCACTGGCCGCCCATCGACCGGCGCAGGAGGGCCACGACGAGTTGGACCAGGCCCGAGACGATGGCCCAGGTTCCCCAGACGCGAAGGACGTCGGCTGTACCGGAGGTGCCGGCGACAGCCAGGCCGATCGCGGCGGCAGTGCTGATGGCCATGTTGGCGTAGAGACCCATGGCCGAGCGGGTGGCCCGTGAGGACCTGGCGTCGACGACGGCCGCGGCAACGTCGAACGCGGGGTAGAGGAAGAGCAGGACCTTCACCCCGATGGTGAGGTCGGAACCGAAGACCAGGAGGAGTGCCGCCCAAACGACGGCGAAAAGGAAGCGGACCATGTACAACTGGCGCAGGGCGGGCGCCGAAGCGTCCTGGTGGGAAGTGGCTGTGAGGGTCACGGTGGGTTCTCCGTACGGTTGCTGTGTCGGGCCGGGGATTGCGAGGAGGGAAGGCAACGGCGGGCGAGGGCCTGGCCCGGGCGTGTGCTCGCCCGGACCGGGAGGTTCGTGCGCCGGTCAGCGAGTGCCGCGGTCGGCCTGCTCGATCAGGTCCTTGACCGCTGCGGGGTGGCTCACCGTGGCCGCGTGGGACGAGTTGATCTCGGTCACGTGCGCATGGGCGCGAGCCGCCATGAAGCGTTCGAGGTCGGGAGAGATGGCGTGGTCCTGCTTGGCCACCAGGTACCAGGACGGGGTCGTGTGCCAGGCCGCTTCCGGGGTGATGCCGGCAATGGCGGTGGCGTCGATCGGCCGTTGCCCGGCGGCCATCCGCACTGCGGTCCGTGCCGGGACGTCTGCCGCGAACGCTGCCCGGAACTTCGCCGGGTCGAGGTAGAGGTCCAGACCGGAACCGCCGCCCGGGAGGGTGTACGGGACTGGCTGTACGGGCAACGGCGGCACCGGATGGGCAACCGGTCGGGCGGACAGGTCAGCGAGGTCCTCGCCGGAGTCCGGAGCGAAGGCTGCCACGTAGACCAACGCCTTCACCTGCTTCTCGCCGACGGCGGCGTTGGTGATCACCGCGCCGCCGTACGAATGACCGACCAGCACGACCGGGCCCGGGATGGTCTTGAGGAAGCTATGGATGTAGGCGCTGTCGGAGGCAAGCCCGCGCAGCGGGTCGGGGAGCGCGCGGACAGGGTAGCCGTCGCGGGTCAGCCGGGTGATGACGCCGTCCCAACCGGAGGCGTCCGCGAACGCGCCGTGCACCAGCACGACCGTCGGCTTCGGGCGGTCGGAGGCCGTGGCTTGCGTTGCACGGGTGCTCGTGGTTGTCGCCGTTGAGCCGGTGTCCACGGCATGTGCGGCGATCGTGATGGTGGCGAGGGCCAGTGCCGACAGTCCGACGACTGCGGTGCGCCGGAAGGGTCGGCGCCTGGAAGGGGTCGTCGTGGCCGAACGTGCGGTGGTCCGAGTCATGGCCTGTCCCTGCTTGATGGTGTGAGGCGGTTGCCTCGCCGAGGAGTCTCGGGGTCCTCGGGCGGAGCCGCGTACTTCGAACGAAGTAGTTCTCCCGCCTTCACCGGTCGAGGCGGGTTCGGCGTCTACATCGTTCGAAGTACGCGACCGGGGCGCGGGCGGGCGAGAATCAGGTCATGGTCAAGGCACAGAACGATCAGGACGGGCCCGCGACGCCTCTGTGGATCCGGCGCCCCGAGGTGCTGCACCTCGTCGCCTACTCCCTGGCCGCGCTGGTGTTCGCCGGTCAGATCGTGGCAGTGATACTGCGGGGATCTGATTGGCCGACAGTCCTGTCCGTACTGCTCGCCGGTGGCGGTGTCGCGCTGTCATGGTGGAAGCCGTGGGCCGGACTGGTGGTGTCGAGCGCGGCGTCCTTCGCCGTCACAGCGGTGGGCCAGGACCCCCTGTCGGTGTGGATGATGGCGGTCTTCGTGCTGTTCTCCATCACCTTCAGGGGAAAGCAGCCGCTGGCCGGAACAGTCATCGTGGCGGCGTCCTTCCTGGGGGCCTACATGACGTTGGGAGGATTTCGTGGTGGCGCGGTGGTGGGAGCCGCCGCCCTCTTCTCGGCCATAGCGGGAGGTACGTCAGGGGTGGCGCTCCGCATCCATCGAGACCACTGGTGGATTCTGCAGGAACGGGCCGAGAGCGCCATAGCCACCCGCGAGATCGAAGCCACCCGACGAGTGACCGAAGAACGATTCCGCATCGCCCGAGACCTCCACGACGTCATCGGCCATCAAGTCGCGATGCTGAGCCTGCATCTCGGTGTTGCGGAGATCGGGCTTCCCGAAGGCTCCGAATCCTCCCGGCAGGCCCTCGTCTCAGCCAGGTCAAGCGCCCGTACCGTCGTCGTCGAGACGCAACGGATCCTCGCGCTCCTCCGCCGCGAGGACGACATCTCCGACGACGAGGCGCTCCGGCCGATCCCGTCACTGAGCGGCCTGGAAGGGCTTATCGCCTCGTTCGAGAGCATCGGCCTCGACGTCCGACCCGGCATCGACATCATCGCCGTCCCGGTGGAGCCCAGCGTCGGCGTAACCGTCTACCGGATCGTCCAAGAAGCACTCACGAACGCCTACCGGCACGGAGAGGGGACGGCGACAGTGGAAGTGCGCGAGCGCGACGACAGGATCTGCGTCACCGTGGAGAACCGCGTCAGTCATTCCGTGCATGGCCCCGGCCCCGGTTCGGGTTCGGGCAGCGGACTCGGACTCGTGGGTATGCGCGAACGCGTCGAGTCCTCCGGTGGGCGGCTGATGATCGACAGTGACGGCGGGCAGTTCCGGGTCCGTGCGGAGTTCAGTCCCATGGGAGTCGTTGTCCGATGACGCGGATTCTGATCGTCGACGACCAGGACGACATAAGGGCCGGCATCCAAGCGATGCTTGCGCTCGATCCGGGTCTCGTTGTGGCGGGTGATCTCTCCGATGGACTTCAGGCCGTCCCCTTCCTCCGAGTTCACCCCGTCGACCTGGTTCTGATGGACATTCGGATGCCCGGCATCGACGGGGTCGAAGCCACCCGCCGGATCCGCAAAGAGCACCCACCCGAAAAACTGAGGGTGATCATGCTGACCACTTTCGACCACGACGACATCGTTCTCGCCGCCCTTCGCGCGGGCGCCAACGGTTACCTGAGCAAGACCGTGAGCCCTGCCGAACTCGTCGCGGGTATCACCGAGGTCGTCGGCGGTGGAGGTACGCTGTCCGCCGCCGCGACGGCCGCGCTCATCGGCCACATGACCGACAGTCCGCCCCCAGTGATCGACCGGGAGCTGCTGCGCCGCTTCGACGCTCTGACCCCCAGGGAGCGGGACGTGATCGTTCTCGTCGCAAGCGGTCTCGGCAACGACGACATCGCGGCCCAGTTGCACGTTTCGCCGTTCACCGTGAAGACGCACGCCGTGCGGGCCATGACGAAGGTCGGCGCACGGGATCGAGCACAACTCGTCTCGTTCACCTTCCGGGCCGGCCTCTACCCGTAAGCCTGCCGAGAGGGTGTGGGCGCGGACGCGGCAACCAGCGACCTGAGCGGGCGTCAACTCCGATCTTCCTCGGTTCGTGATCGCTCGTTCGTGGTACTGACCGCCGTACAGGCCAGCCGTTCGCCATGCTCATGCGGGGATGCGGGGATGCGGGGATGCGGGCATGGTGCGAAGGCTGTATCCGAGCGACTTGTCGGACGAGCAATGGCCGTTGATCGAGCTGATGATCACGGCCTGGAAGCAGGACCGGGCGGGCCGTTCGGCGACGGGAGGCCCTGGGACCTGTGATCTCCGGGAGGTCGTGAACGCGATCTTCTACCAGAACCGGACGGGCTGTCAGTGGCGCTACCTGCCCCACGATCTGCCCGCCTGGTCGGCGGTGTTCTACTACTTCACGCTGTGGCGCCAGGACGGGCTCGACCAGCGGACCCAGGAGCTCCTGCGCTGCCAGGTGCGGGAGAAGGCCCGCCGATTAGAGGACCCGTCCCTCGTGATCATCGACCCCCAGTCCGTGCCCGCGGCCGCGGGGGTTCCGAAGACCACGACAGGACTGGACGCGAACAAGAGGACCCCTGGGCGCAAGCGGGGACTGGCCGGCGATGTGCTGAGCCTGATCATCGGCGTCGACGTCCTGGCCGCATCCGCCCACAACAACGCCGCCGGCACCGCCCTGCCCGACCAGACGGCCGAACGGTGCGGGATGCGTCTGGAGAACGCCCTGGTGGACCAGGGCCTCAAGGACGAAGTCATCATCCACGGCGCTTTGTTGGACATCACCGTCGCGGTCGGCCGCCGCAACCCGGCCGATCAGGGCAAGGGCTTCGTTCCGCAGCCGAAGCGGCGGGTGGTCGAGCAGGTCAACGGCACGCTGATGCCGGACCGGCGCCTGGCGCGCGAGTACGACCACCGGCCCGACACCTCCGCCTCCCGCGTCTACTGGGCCTCCACCGCGAACATGACCCGCCGCCTCACTCACACCCACTCCCACCTGGCACGACACCCTCCGGGCGACCGCGTGAACACCACCGAGTTCCTGACCGATCTCCAGGCCCGCCACGACAAAGCCACGGCCCGTGCCGGGCCGGTGAACTTCGCAGCCAGATCGAGGACTTGACCGCCCAGCTCGCCGAGACCGAAGCACGCCTCGCCGACCTGGCCACCACCCGAAAGGCCATCGCCGAACTCACGCCGACCGGAGGCGGGGACGAGGCCGATCCGCTCGCGTCGACCACTGCCTACCAGGCCATCGTGAACGCCTTCAACCAGCACCCCGACCAGACATTCAGGGTCCGTGAACTGCACGAACTCCTCGGCATGCCCACCGACGACCCGCGCATGAACGTCACCCGCAGCCGCCTCGGACGCCTCACCCGACAGGGATTCCTCACCCAACCCGGACGAGGCCGCTACCAGAAACGGACTGAACAACCTCTGAGACGTCCGTGAACCCGACCCGATCGCTCAGGGATTAGCCGCTGGTGCACGCTTTCGTTCCCCGGCCTCGTTGCGCCGCGTTTGCATCGGTCGGGCCGCCGGGGCTGCTTGGGACCGCGGGTCAATAGCCGACGGTGAAACGTCGGTTGAGGTGGCGCGGGGTTTCGATCTCGTCGACGAGGGCGGCGGCGTAGTCCTCGTAGGAGATGCGGGCCTGGCCGTCGTCGCCGACGACGGGGCGGTCCAGGCCGGTGCGGTAGTGGCCGGTGCGCTCACCTGGGGCGAAGTGGACCGGGGGCGGGGACAGGTAGGTCCAGGTGACACTGTTGTCGAGGGCGAGGTAGGCGTCGAACGCGCGGATCTGCCCGATGGCGTAGGGCTTGAACTCCTCGGGGAAGTCCGGGGCGTCGAAGAAGCGCACGCCGTCATTGTTCAGGAGGCTGGCGCCGCCGCCCATGTGGACGATCCGCGGGCCGGCCGGACCCAGGCCGCGAAGGGCTGTCACGGTGGCGGCGACGGCGTCGGTGTAGAGGACCGTGTCAGGGCCGCCGATGGTCAGCACGAGGACATCAGCGTCCTTGGCGAGGACAGCGACCGTCTGCGGGTCGGTGACGTCCCCGGTGACCGGGCGGACCCCGTCGGGAAGCGTGGCCAGAGCATCGAGGCTTCGGGCGACGGCGGTGACTTGGTGACCGCGGGCGGCGGCCTCGGCGACGACGCGCGTGCCGGCCTTTCCGGCGGCGCCGAACACGACGATCCTGCTCGGGGTGTGATCCCTTGCGCTTGCGGTTGCGGGTACGGGGCTCGAGGTCAGGCGGTTCAGGCGCTCTGGGCGTTCCGGGTGCCGAAGAGGTGCTCGTTGCCGAGTTGCTGGTGAGGTGAGACGAGGCCTCTGTGCTGCCTCTTCTTCTAGTGTCCCAACAAAGTTGCAGGCCAGCGAGGTACGGTGGAGACATGTCATGGTCAAAAGCGGACAATGCCCCAGATGAGGGTGCCACCCCGGGATTCGGGTTCAACCCGCCGGGCGCACCCGTCCCCGGCATTGAGATCACCGACCTGGCCATGCTGCACCGCCGAGTCTCGGACGGCAGCCTGCAACGGGTCCACCGTGCCGGCTTCCACTCCCTCACCCTGATCACCCGGGGCAGCGCCGAGCACACCGTCGACTTCGTCGCCTGCCCCTGCCGCCCCGGCACACTGCTGTGGGTCCGCCCCGGCCAGGTACAGCGCTTCGCCGCGCCCGGCCGGATGAACGGCACGCACCTGCTGTTCACCCCCGCTTTCCCCGAACCCACCGCAGCCGCCAACCGTCTCGCCGACGACTGGTCCGCCCCCAGCTGCTGGCAGCTCGGCACCGGCCCCGACTGCACCGCCGCCTCTGCCCTGCTCGCCCGCCTGCATGCCGAATACCATCGCCCCGGCGGCGCGTCCCGCGAGATCCTGCGCCTTCTGCTGGCCGCACTGCTGCTGCACATCGACCGCCTGCCCCGCCACGGCGCACACACCAACCCCCACGCCGGCGGCGAGGTCTATGCCCGCTTCCACGCCGAACTGGAACGCTCCTACGCCACCACCCGGCGCGCCGAGGACTACGCCGACCGCCTGGGCCACACCGTCAAGACCCTGACCCGCGCCTGCCAGGCCGCCACCGGCCAGTCCGTCAAACAGGTCATCGACGCCCGCGTCGCCCTCCAGGCCCAGCGGCTCCTCGCCCACACCGACGAGCCCATCGCCTTCATCGCCCGCCGCCTCGGCTTCTCCGAACCCACCAACTTCGGCAAGTTCTTCACCCGCCACACCGGCAGCACCCCCGGCGACTTCCGCCGCGACCAGCAGAGTACGACCGTGCCCGCGCCCATGGGCGCCGCACTGCCGGGCAAAGGCAGCTGACGGCACAGCACCAGACCGCGGACGATAGGAGTCTCGGCTCGCGCAGAATGCTCTCTACCTTCGCCCTGCGCGACACACTCACTTGGGCCTGACGGCGCGAAACGGGATGCGGCGGATCGCTGCGCTCACTCACCGAGCAGCGGATGGCACTCCTGCTCGTCCTGCTCCGTCGGGTGGGCGGGGCCGCCGCGGTCGCGCCGGCCCCGCGCGTGTGGCGCTATCTGCGCCAGGGGCCCGTGACGGCGAACGTGGTGCCCGGCGTGTAGCAGTTCACGTACATCGTGTCGCCGTCGGGCGAGAACGTGACGCCCGCGAACTCGCCCCACTCCGGGGCCTGGGGCGTGCCGATGTTCTGCCGCCCGCGGGCCATGGCGTACACCTCCCCGCGGCGCGTGACGCCGAAGACGTGCTGGGCGCCGTTGCCATCCTCGCAGACCATCAGGCCGCCGCTGGGGGCGAGACAGATGTTGTCAGGGGACTCGCCCGGCAGCTGGACGTCGGTGTCCGGGCCGAAGACGATCACCAGGGTCAGCCGGCGCGCGGCGGGGTCGTAGCGCCAGATCTGACCGAAGTGGTCGGCCGCCGAGCCCTCCGCGCTGTGCGCGAACGACGAGACGAAGTACACGCACCGCCCGCCCCAGTAACAGCCCTCCAGCTTCTGTGCGTGGGTGATGCCCTTCGGTCCGAAGTCCTGGAGCCGGATCGGCGTCTGCGCCGCCAGCGGGTCCGGTACGTCGGCCCACTCGATGCCGTGGAAGGTGGTGCCGGTCTCCTGGACGGCGGACAGGTCGGCCACGCCCGGCACGCGCATCGCCTGCAGCCGGCCGCCCGCGCGCAGCGAACCGGTGCCACCCTGCGGTCTGTGCGGCAGGAACCGGTAGAAGAGGCCGAAGGGCTTGAGGAAGGCGTCCTCGGTCTCGTAGACCGTGCCGCTCCTCGGGTCGATCGCGACGGCCTCGTGCTGGAAGCGGCCCATGGCGGTCAGCGGCACGGCGCCGGTGCGGTGCGGGTCGGCGGGGTCGACCTCGAAGATGAAGCCGTGGTCCTTGGTGTAGCCGTTGGTGCCGGCGGTGTCCTCGGTCTCCTCGCAGGTGAGCCAGGTGCCCCAAGGGGTGTGCCCGCCCGCGCAGTTGACGGCGGTGCCGGCGATGGCGACCCGCTCCGACAGGACGTTGTTGTGGCCGTCGAGCGTCAGGGCCGTGCAGCCGCCCTTGCCCGCCGGGTCGTAGGTGAGGCCCGCGACCGTGGGGACGGCGAACTGCGCGGTGGGACGGTTCTCGTGGTTGCGGACCAGGTGGACCCGGCCGTGCCGGCCGGGCAGCGCGGTCATGCCGTCGTGGTTGGACGGGACCGTGCCCTCGCCGGAGCGCAACCGGTCGCCCTCACGGGAGAGGACCTTGTAGCGGAAGCCCTTCGGGAGGTCGAGCAGGCCGTCCGGGTCGGGGACCAGGGGACCGTAGCCGGTGTGACCGATGCCCTGTGCGGCAGCGGTACCGGCGAAGAGTTCGGACAGTGCTCCACTGAACGCGATGCCTGCTCCCAGGGCACCGGAGCGGGCGAGGATCTGACGGCGTGTCGCAGACATACGGGACAACCCTCCTGCTGGCGGACAGGAACTGTGACCACGCTGTGTCTATCACCCGGCACGCGCCTGAGGAACCACGCGCGCAGCACGTGTCACGTCCCCGGACCCAGGGGCGGCGGTCCCTCCGGCGGGTGTTCCTGCGCCTTCTCCAGGAAGCGCAGCAGCTCCACGGGGAAGGGCAGGACCAGCGTGGAGTTCCTCTCGGCGGCCACGGCGAGGACCATCTGCCGCTGCCGCAGCTGGAGCCGCAGCTGGAGCGCGGCGGGCTGTTCGGACATCTCCTTCGCCGCCTCCGCTAGCCTCTTCGAGGCCTCCAGCTCGGCGTCGGAGTCGATGATGCGGGCGCGGCGCTCGCGGTCACAGCGCCGGTGAACCGGCCACGGCCCCAGCCGGACGCAATCGTCATCCCGGCGGACAGATCCAAGACGACATGACGGCCCGGGCTCAGCAGCCCGCCGTAGAGCACACGGCGGTCCGGGATCACGAGGTCCCCGGCGGTGATGGGAGGAGTCACGAGGCAGTGGCCAGGCCTGCGATCGGTCGGGGGTGCCGGGATGTTCAGGGTGTTCTTGGTGGTTTGGTCACCAGCCGTCGAGGGTGACGTCTGGGCCTGCTGAGAGGTAGTGGTGGAGGGCGTTTGCAGTGGTGTTCACGAAGTGTGCGGGGAGGGTGTTGGTGTCGACCCACTTGACCTGGGCGTGTTTGCGGGGTTCGCAGTTTTCGGGTTCACCGGTCCATTCGTGGGCGGCGAAAACGACGGTGAGGAAGCCGCCTGGGGGCTTCGAGGCCCCAGGCGCCGTGGATGATGTGGGCGACCTTGAGGGACTCCGGCTTGACGGTGAGTCCAGTTTCCTCGTACAGCTCGCGCACCGCGGTCTCGGTGATGGGTTCGCCGGGTTCGCTTTTGCCGACGGGGAGATCCCACATGCCCTGGGCGAACTTGGCGTTCTGGCTGCGCTGGAGAAGGAGGACACGGTTGGTGGTCTTGTCGTGGACGATGACGGCGGCGACCAGCAGGGTCATGGATTTGAGGGCGGGCGGTAGGGCTGTGGGCTGGTCGTTGGTTGTCTGCTGAGCCACGGCTGGTGTCCCTTCGTCGGCCGGTTGGTGGGCAGCTTGGGTCGGTGCTTGGCGTGCGCGGCGGGTGAGTTCAGCGAACGCCAGGCAGGAAGCTCTTTCTGCGGTGAGCGTTCTCCGTAGCTTTGGTTGATCTGCGTGAGATGTGCGAGTCGCAGTGGAGCGTCAGGCGAGCGACAGGGTCCGCCGCGCGGCCGCCCAGACGAGCAGCGCGATGGCGAACAGGAGGGCGGCGCCGGTCATCACCAGGGTCCATCCGCCGCTCTGCCACAGAGCGGACGCCAGCGCGGAGCCGATGGTGCCGCCGATGAAGTTGCCGGTGACGAAGGCGGTGTTCAGCCGGCTGCGGCTTTGCGGGTCCACACTCATCAGCCGGGTCTGGTTGAGGACGTTGACCGACTGGATCGCGGTGTTCAGCAGCCACACCACGACCAGAACGACGACGATCGACGTGCCGCCGGTGGCACCGAGTACGACGGAGGCCAGGGCCAGTAGCAGTCCCGCGCCGGTGGCCGGCACCGACCAGCCGCGGTCGTGCAGGTGACCAGCCTGCTGGGCGGCCAGCGCACCGGCCAGGCCGACCAGAGATACCAGGCCGATCCGGGTGGCCGAGTAGTGGAACGGGGCGGCGCTGAGCAGGAAGGTCAGGGCGGTCCAGAACAGGGTGAACACCATCATCGTGATCGCACCCAAAACCAGCGTGACCTGCACCGCCCGGTGACGGCGCACGGTGGTGAGCACCGACTTCAGCAGTGCCGGATAGCTGGCGGAGGCGGAAGGGGGAAGCGTCGGCAGGACGCGCGCCAGGACGGCGGTGAGGGCCACCATGAGCGCTGCCGCCCCCCAGTAGACCGTGCGCCAGCCGAAGGCGTCGGCGACGATCCCGCTGATCGCCCGCGACACGAGGATTCCGATGAGGATCCCGGAGGCGACGGTGCCGACGGCACGGCCGCGCTGGTCCTCGCGGGCCAGGTCGCCCGCCAGCGGAACCAGCAGCTGCCCGGCCACCGTGGTCACCCCCACCAGGGCGAGCGCGACCAGCAGCACCGTGAAGCCCGGGGCGGCGGCGCTGCCCGCCAGGGCGAGGGCCGAGGCGAACATGATCACAGGGATGAGCCGGCGCCGGTTGAGCCGGTCGCCCAGCGGCACCACCAAGAACGCCCCGAGCGCGTAGCCGATCTGCGTCAGGGTCACCAGCAGCCCGGCCGAGCCGGAGCTGATGTGCAGCGAGCCGGCGATCGTGTTCAGCAGCGGCTGCGCCCAGTACAGGTTGCCGACCGCGGCTCCGCCGGCGAGGGCGAACAGGAGCGTCATCGCGCGGCTCATGCCGCGCCCGACAGGAACAGGTACGGAAGCCGCAGACACCCGTGTGGCGTCCGCAGGCGTGGTCGTATTGGTCATGTCCTCAAGAAGACCAACATCACCGCGCATGCGGCAGGACCCGTTGAAGGGGGTACTGGCAAGTCCTCCATAATCGTCCCGCCCGTGCCTACCGTGGAGGGCATGGACCCGCGCCCCCAGATTCAGGAGTTCCTCGTCTCCCGCCGGGCGAAGATCAGCCCCCAGTCGGTGGGGCTGCCCGTGGCCGGACGCAAGCGGCGCGTGCCCGGACTGCGCCGCGAGGAGGTCGCCGCCCTGGCCGGGCTCAGCGTCGACTACTACATCCGACTGGAGCGCGGCGCGCTCACCAACGCCTCCGACAGCGTCCTGAACGCCATCGCCCGCGCTCTGCAGCTCGACGCCACCGAACAGGCCCATCTGATCGACCTCGCCCGCGCCGGCAAGCCGTCCGCCGCCCCCGCCCGCTCTCGCCGCACCCCGCCCGCGGCGATGGCCCCGCAGCTGCAGACCATCCTCGACGCCCTCGTCGGGGTCCCCGCCCTGGTGCGCAGCCCCACCCTCGATATCGTCGCCGCCAACCTGCTCGCCCGCGCCCTGTACAGCCCGGTCTACACCGACACGGACACAGCGCCGAACCTTGCCCGATTCACCTTCCTCAACCCCGACGCTTCACGGTTCTGGCGCGACTGGGACCGAGTCGCCGACGACCTCACCGCCCACCTTCGAACCGCCGCCGGCGCCACCCCCTACGACCGCGCCCTCACCGACCTCGTGGGCGAGCTGTCCACCCGCAGCGACGCCTTCCGCCAGCTGTGGGCCCGCCACGACGTACGCGCCTACGGCCGGGGCACCAAGCACTTCCACCACCCCGTCGTCGGCGAACTCGACCTGCGCTACGACCTCCTCCAGCCCGCCGCCGAGCCGGGCCTGACGATGATCACCTACACCGCTGAACCGGGCACGGCCTCACACGACAACTTGTCCCTGCTCGCCTCCTGGGCGGCCAGCCAGGGCAGCACCGCCCCGGACCGGGCCTCTTCGACGCGGCACGTCACACCGCCCACCCGCCAGGAATGACGTCAACGTCGAGCGGCATCCCCTTGACGCGGCACCCAGTGGACACCGTTTGGGGCATTCAGGGCGTCGCCGGTGCTCCGGCTGCGTTCGCTCAGGGAGCCCAGCGCGCTGACGTGGGGGCCGCGCCGCGGTACGGGCAGGTCCTCGGCTGGGACAAGACCTTTCCCAAGAGCAGCCGCGTCGATCACCAGAAGGTCTCTTTCTACAACCGTCTGGGCATCAACCTGATCGCGGACCGCTACGTGCCCAAGGGCATCAAACGCTCGCGCAGGCTTCCCGCCCTTGTGGTGGGCATCCGTTCGGCGGTGTGAAGGAAACAGGCCTCCGACCTGTACGCCCAGACGATGGCCGAGCGCGGCTGCGGCTCCATCACACTCGTCACGCACTTCTTTCCGACGCGCCCGGAGCTGATGCGCGCCGTCGTCGCCGAGATGATCGAGAACTACGACACCGAACTCGCGACCCTTGAGGAGAGCGCGGACGCGTCGGCGCGCCTGCGGATCCTCATGCGCTGGATGCTCCCGCTGGCCGAGGACGAGTGGGCGGCGGAGGAGGGGCGCGTCGTCCTCATCGCCCAACGTGACCAGGAGCCGAGCATCGGGGAGTTCTTCACGACCATGGACGCGCGCATACGGGAACTGCTGCGCCGGCACGTCGAACCGCTGGGTGCCCGCCGAGCGGGTCGACGCGACCGTCGACCTGCTGCGGGTGCTGGCCAACGGGCTGGTCCTGACAGCGGTGGAGCACCATAACGCCTGGCCGCCGGAGCGTCAGCTGGAGGTGCTGGACGCGGCGCTCGCGGCGTACGGTCCGTAAAACCGAACGAACCGTCACGGCCGCCGCATCCTCGGCGCTGTTGTACCGCGAGCCATCGAGGACTGGGGCTCTCAGGAGCCCGTGTCCCTTCGCTCGGCGTCTGTTACGCCATGCGGGCGGTGTCCCCTGTCCGGCCGGACAGGGGACACCGCCTTGCTGCGACTGGCGACGGGGACCATGCCCAGGTTCACGTAGATTTCGGCGAATCGCGCGGCGGGTGTGGCGATGCGCACGTCACAGGCGAGGCCGAAGCCGAGTCCCTCGGCCGGGCGGCTCGCGGGGTCAGGCAGGCGTTTGTGACGCGGACAGGTGCTGGTCGGCGGCCCAGGAGGCTAGGATGCGCAGCCGTTCGTGGGTGGGGGAGTCGGGAGCGGCCGTCCAGACGGTCAGGTGCTGGTCGGGGTCGGTGTTGGCGGTGAGGGTGTCCCAGTCCAGGACGAGTTCGCCGACGACCGGATGATCGAGGGTCTTGGTGCCCACGGTGCGGGCGGCGACTTGGTGGTCACCCCACCACTGTGCGAAGTGCTTGTCCCGCATCGACAGTTCGCCGACCAGCTCGATCAGGCGGGGGTCCTCGGGATACTTGGCGGCTTCCAGGCGCAGCTGGGTGACGGCGATGTGGGCGGAGGTCTCCCAGTCGGCGTACAGGGTGCGCATGGCCGGATCGGTGAAGATGATCCGGGGGTAGTTGCGGTGTTTTTCCGGGATGCGGGAGAAGTCGGTGACCAGAGCGGCGGCCAGTGCGTTCCAGGCCAGGATGTCCCCGCGCCGGCCCTGCACGATGGCCGGGGTGGCGGTGAGGTCGTCCAGGACCCGCTGCAGTTGCGGCTGGACCTTCTGCTGGCCGCGGCGCCTCGTGCGGGTGGTGGCCTTGCCGGCGAGCTGGAAGAGGTAGCCGCGCTCGTCGTCGTCCAGGTGGAGTACGCGGGCGAGGACGTCCAGCACGGGCGCGGATGCCTGCATGCGGCCCTGTTCGAGGCGGGTGTAGTAGTCGGTGCTGATGCTGGCGAGCTGGGCGACCTCCTCGCGGCGCAGCCCGGCCACCCGGCGGGGCCTGTCGGTCTCGGGCAGTCCGACCGTGCGTGGACTCAGCTCCGAGCGACGCTTCTTGAGGAATTCTCCCAGCTCATTGAGGGGGACGTTGGCGCTCATGCTGCCCAGCATGACACCGGTCGCACCGGGGGAAGGGGGGAGAATTTACTCCCAGGATGTTTTCCTCCCGGGATGGATTTCTCCGCTTTTCGCGCACGCCCTCGCGTGTGAGGCTCAATGGCGAGCAGCCGGTCACGACCACTGGCTGTGGCACACCGACCCTCGCACCGAAGGAAGCACCCCCATGCGCGGAGCAGTCATTCACGCCCCCGGCGACGTGCGCTTCGAGACTCTCGACGACCCGAAGATCCTCCAGCCCACTGACGCGGTCATCCGCACGGTCGCCACTTGCGTGTGTGGCTCGGACCTGTGGTCCTACCGCGGCGCGGAACCCATCGGTGAGCCGCACCCGATGGGGCACGAGTACGTCGGCATCGTCGAGGAGGTCGGCAGCGAGGTCACCAACGTGAAGCCGGGCCAGTTCGTGGTCGGCTCCTTCGCCACCTCGGACAACACCTGCGTGAACTGCCGTAACGGCTGGCAGTCCAACTGCCTGCACCGCGAGTTCATGAGTACCTGCCAGGCCGACTACGTCCGCATCCCCAACGCGCACGGAACCCTGGTCGCCACCGACGAGCACCCGGACGACGAGGTGGTGCCCGGCCTGCTCGCCGTCTCCGACGTGATGGGCACCGGCTGGTACGCCGCCCTCGCCGCCGAAGTGCAGCCCGGCTCCACCGCTGTCGTGGTCGGCGACGGAGCGGTCGGCCTGTGCGGCGTCATCGCCGCCAAGGAACTCGGGGCCGAGCGGATCATCGCCATGAGCCGCCACGACTCCCGGCAGAAGCTTGCCCTCGAATTCGGCGCCACCGACATCGTCGCAGAGCGTGGCGACGAAGGCATCGCCCGCGTGAAGGAGCTGACGAACGGCATCGGCGCCGACTCGGTCCTGGAGTGCGTCGGCACCCCCGAGGCCATGCGGCAGGCCCTGAACTCCACCCGCCCCGGCGGCAACGTCGGCTTCGTCGGCGTTCCGCACGACGTGGCCATCGACGGGCAGGAGCTGTTCTTCTCCCACGTCGGCCTGCGCGGCGGCCCCGCCCCCGTGCGCCGTTACCTGCCCGACCTGATCGACCGGGTCCTTTCCGGCCGGATCAACCCGGGCAAGGTCTTCGACCTCACCCTGTCCCTGGACCAGGTCGCCGAGGGCTACAAGGCGATGGACGAGCGCCGCGCCATCAAGGCCCTCCTCAAGCCCTGACCATGCACGCCTCCACACCCGGGGCCGTACCCAGGCGGCGCGACCCCGGGCCGGAAACCACCCCCGCTCACGCAAGGACTGACCATGACGACCTTCGCCCTCGTCGGCGCCGGCACCGGCCTCGGGCTCGCGACAGCCCGGCGTTTCGGCGTCGCCGGCCACGCCGTCGCCCTCATCGCACGCAACCCCGAGCGCCTGGAGGAGATGACCGCCGAGCTGGCCCGCGACGAGATCCAGGCTTGCGGCTTCCCCGCCGACGTGCTCGACATCGAGTCCCTGACCACGGCCCTGCACGCGGCGGAGACCACCCTGGGACCCATCGAGATCCTCCAGTACAGCCCGGTGCCCCGCGCCGACTTCATGAAGCCGGTCCTCGACACGAGCGCCGACGACCTCGACGCCCCGCTCTCCTTCTCCGTCAAGGGCCCCGTCACCGCCGTGCACGCCGTCCTGCCCGGAATGCGCGAACTCGGCCGCGGCACCCTGCTGTTCGTCAACGGCTCCAGCGCCGTACGCCCCAACCCCAACGTCGCCGGCACCTCGATCGCCTTCGCCGCGGAGAGCGCGTACGCCAGCATGCTCCACGACGCCCTCACAGCCGAGAACATTCACGTCGCGCAGCTGATCGTCCCCGGAGCCATCCGGCCCGATTCCGCACACAGCAGCCCCGACGTACTGGCACAGCGCCTGTTCGACATCCACCAGCAGCGGGACGGATTCCGCCACTACGCCGAGCCCCTGCCCGACTGATCCCCGGGACGACACCCATGAACTCGGCCACCCTCCGTCCCCTCGCCCGCACCGCCACGGCCACCGTCCTCCTGCTGACCGTGGCGGCCTGCACCGACACCTCGCCGGCCTCCCCGCGTGCGTCATCCTCCGCCCCACTGCAGACACCGACGGCCGAGGCACCCACCACACCCTCCGACAGGAACACCACACCCTCCGACAGGAACACCGCCATGGACATCCGGGTCTCCCTCGACGGCCGGCCCGTCGACGCCACCTTGAACGACAGCCCTGCCGCCCGTGACTTCGCCGGGCTGCTCCCGCTCACTCTGGACCTGGAGGACTTCCACCAGACGGAGCGGATCGCCGACCTGCCGCGCAGGCTGACCATCTCCGGCGCTCCCGAGCCGGCCGCGCCCAAGGCGGGCGACCTGACCTACTACGCACCCTGGGGCAACCTGGCCCTCTTCTACCGCGACGGCCCCTCCGCCTCCGCCGACCTGCTCATCCTCGGCCACATCGACGCTGACGCCGACCGGCTTGCCGGGGCCGACCGCATCACCGTCGAAGCCGCGCCCTGACCCGCCTGACTGCTCGCCCCTCAGGGGAAGCCCTCACGAGTAGGGGGGAGAAGATCCTCCCCTTTTCGATTAGTTCGCTCCATGGAACCGTGAAAGACGTGGCCGCGCCGTCTACTGTCCGCCGCGACGGTCTCAGCCGCCACTACGATCCGCCGATTTCCACGCAAGGAGAGACCACACGTATGCCTTCCGCATCCGGGACCACCCCCGGCAAGCTTCCCTTCGTCGTCTGGGTTCTCGCCGCCGGCACGTTCCTGATGGGGACCACCGAGTTCGTCGTCGCCGGCCTGCTGCCGGAACTGGCCGGTGACCTCGGAGTCAGCGTCTCCCAGGCCGGCCTGCTGATCACCGCCTTCGCCATCGGCATGATCGTCGGCGCGCCTACCATGGCCATGGCCACCTTGCGCCTGCCCCAGCGCCGGACACTGATCCTGGCTCTGTCCGTGTTCTGCCTCGGACATCTCGTCGCCGCCCTCAGCACGTCCTTCACGGTCGTCCTCCTCGCGCGCCTCGTCACGGCTCTGGCCACTGGAGCGTTCTGGTCCGTCGGCTTCGTGGTCGCCACCACCGCCGCGGGCCCGCGCAACGCCACCCGCGCCACGGGCGTCATGATCGGGGGCCTGACCCTGGCCAACGTCGTCGGCGTGCCGATCGGCTCCTTCGCAGGCCAGTTCACCGGCTGGCGCGGCCCCTTCTGGGCCCTGGCCGTCCTCTCCGGGCTTGCCGCCGCGTTCATCGGCCGCTTCATCCCGGCCCAGGAGCAGCGCGCCGAGGTGTCCCTCCGCGCCGAGGTCAGGGCTCTGCGGCAGGGCCGGCTGTGGCTGGCGCTCGGCGCCGCAATACTGATCATGGGCGGTGTGCTGGCGACGTACACCTATGTCACCCCGCTGCTGACCGACCGCGCCGGCATCCCCGCAGGCGCCGTACCCCTCGTCCTCATCGCCTTCGGCGTCGGCGCCCTGGGCGGCACCACCACCGGCGGCCGGCTGGGCGACCGCCGGCCGATGGCCACCACCATCACGGCCGCCACGGCCACCGCCCTGGTCCTGCTCCTGATGATCCCGCTGTCCACCAACCCGGTGACGGCCACCCTCCTCGTCTTCCTCATGGGGCTGACCGGCTTCACGGTCAACCCCGTCGTCACCGCCCTCGCCATGCGCTTCGCGGGCGACGCCCCCACGCTCACCTCGGCGCTGACCACCTCCGCCTTCAACGTCGGCGTCGCCGCCGGATCGGCGATCGCCGGTACGGCCCTGGACTCCTCCCTCGGCCTGTCCGGACCGCCCCTGGTCGGCACCGTCATCGCCGCTCTCACCCTGCTGCCCCTGATCGCCCTCGCTGTCTCCGGCCCTTCGCACAAGGGGCGGATCGTGGCCCGGAGCAGTGCTCACACCCACGCGCGACGCGACGAACCCGGGCAGGTGCCGTCGCAGCACTGACTCGACCCCGGCTCCGCGTCCTGCCGATACGAACCCCATGACGTACCAGCAAGCGAGAGGACTCCGCCCATGACCGTGAGCAACGCGGCCTTCACCGGCAAGGTGGCCTTTGTGACCGGAGCCGGCTCCGGCATCGGCCGCGCCACCGCCGTCGCCTTCGCCCGCGCAGGCGCCCGCGTCGCCCTCGCCGACCGATCGCCGGACGGCCTGCGGGAGACCGCACGGCTCATCGAGAACGCGGGCGGAAAGGCTCTAGCTCTCACCTGCGACGTCACCAGCGAAGACGACGTACGGTCCGCGCTGGACGACACCGTGCAGGTGTTCGGACGACTGGACGCTGCCTTCAACAACGCCGGCGTCGAGCAGCCGGTCAAGCCGACCGCGGACATCGCGAAGGACGAGTGGGACCGGGTCATCGACGGCGGCCAAACCGTCTGACGGCGGCGCGGCAAGGCGTCGTGCTGCCGCAGCCCAACGCGGCAGCCCAGAGGCCACGCGCGCCGTCACATTTCTGCACTCGAACGGAGACCCACGACGTGAACCCCATGTACGACTTCACCGGCCAGGTCGCCCTCGTTACCGGGGCCGGCGTCGGTATGGGCCTGGCGACCGCCCGCGCGTTCGCCGCATCCGGAGCCGCCGTCGCCCTGACCGACATCGACGAAGCGGCCCTGAACACGGCCGCGAAGGAACTCACCGACGCCGGACACCACGTCCTCGCTCTCACCTGCGACGTCAGTGACGAGGACGAGGTCGCCGCCGCGGTCGACCGCACCGTGGAGACCTTCGGCCGCCTGGACATGGCCTACAACAACGCCGGCATCCAGATCCCGCCCAGCGACGCCGCCGAGGAACCCGCCGAGCGGTTTGACCGCGTCAACGCCATCAACCTGCGCGGCGTGTGGGCCTGCATGAAGCACGAGCTGCGGCACATGCGTGAACAGGGCAGCGGCGCCATCGTCAACTGTTCCTCCCTCGGCGGCCTGGTCGGCCTCCCCGGTCGCGCCTCGTACCACGCCTCCAAGCACGGAGTGATCGGCCTCACCACCAGCGCTGCCCTCGAATACGCCCCACGCGGCATCCGTATCAACGCGATCTGCCCCGGCACCATCGACACACCAATGGTCAGCGACATGATCGCCAAGGGAGAACTCGACCGCACCGAGGCCGAGGCCACCCAGCCCATCAACCGGCTCGGCACCGCCGAGGAAATCGCACAGGCCGTCCTGTGGCTGTGCAGCCCCGGAGCGGGCTTCGTCATCGGCGTCGCCCTTCCCGTGGACGGCGGCTACGTCGCCCGCTAGCGACGACCCACGCATCGACAACCCTGGAGAGCCACCATGGAATTCATCAAGCAGCAGCCCAGCAGCAAAGCCCCGGCGGACTGGTTCACCGGCGACGTCTGGTGGGACGTCATCGTGGCCGGCCAGGCTTCGTCCAGGATGCGCGCCAACCTGGTGCGCTTTTCACCGGGCGCCCGCACCAACTGGCATTCCCACGCCCTGGGCCAGACCCTGCACATCGTTTCCGGCACCGCCCTGATCGGCACTCGGGACGGCACCGTCTTCGAGGCCCGCCCCGGCGAGACCGTCGCCTGCCCGCCGAACGAGGAACACTGGCACGGCGCCGCCCCCGACCGGTTCATGGAGCACATCGCCATGTGGGAGGGCACAGGCGACGGTGCCCCCGAGCCCGCCTGGGCCGAGCCGGTCACCGACCAGCAGTACAACGGCCCCCGCACCCGCGACCACTAGCCCCGGCCCTCGATCACGCAACCCGGGCTCGCTCAGGTCGTCACAGCGTCTCGGGGGAGGGCCGTGCCGGCGACCTGCTCGGAGAGGACGATCGGTGCGCCACGCACAACGACGTGGTGTCGACGCGGACGCACCCACAGGCGGGGCGGCGACGTGGCTCTGTCCTGCCACGCCCCGCGCGAAAGTGCTTCCCTCGATGACGTCGGCTATTCGCTCCTGACGGAGTGTAAAGGGGGAGGAAAGTCTCCCTGCCACGAGCGTTGCCGGTGGTGCAAGACTTCCCGCGAGACCAGCCCCCTGTCGAGGTGAGCGGTCACCGAAGCCCGTGGTGGCGACGATCCCGCCTGCTGTCCCTCTGTCGTGCACGACGGATCCGTCCGTGATGCGAAGGCGTACGTATGTCAACTGAGCTCCCTGAGTCTGCCGTTCCACCCCCCACCGGGGCCGGCGAGTCCTCCCCGGCGCCCACTCGGCGCACGTTCATCGCCACCAGCACCGCGGTCGGTGGTGCCGTCGTCGCGGGCGGCGTGATCGGAGGGACCTCCTTCATCGGCCCGGAGGAGGCGACGGCCGCCGATGGGCCGCCCTCCAGCCGCGTTTCCCTGACGGTCAACGGCACCCGCAGGACCGTGACGGCCGACAACCGCACCTCGCTGCTGGACCTGCTCCGCGAGCACTTCGGCCTCACCGGCTCGAAGAAGGGCTGCAACGCCGGGGCCTGCGGGGCGTGCACTGTGCTGGTCGACGGCCACCGGGTCAACGCCTGTCTGACGCTGGCCGTACGGCTGGAGGGCACCGAGGTCACCACCATCGAGGGCCTGGCCACCCGCGGCGAACTCCATCCGTTGCAGCAGGCGTTCATCGACGAGGACGCCTTTCAGTGCGGCTACTGCACTCCCGGCCAGATCCTCTCAGGGGTGGGCTGCATCCAGGAGGGCCACACCGATTCGCCGGAGGAGATCCGGGAGTGGATGAGCGGCAACATCTGCCGCTGCGGCTGCTACGTCAAGATCGTGCGCGCGGTCGAATCGACCGCGGGCCGGAAGTAAGGAGCGGCCCACCGTGCATCCCTTCTCCTACACCCGCGCCTCCGACACCCGGGAAGCCCTCAACGCCGGTCGTCGCGGCGGGCGTTACATCGCCGGAGGCACCACGCTGGTCGACCTGATGCGCGAAACCGTCGAACGCCCCGACAGCCTGGTCGACATCACCGGTCTGCCCTTGAGCGAGGTCACAGAGACCGAGCGCGGGGGCTTGCGCATCGGCGCCCTGGTGACCATGTCGAAGGCCGCCGCCCACGCCAAGGTGCGCACCCTGTATCCCGTCGTCTCCGAGGCGCTGGAGCTGAGTGCCTCGGCTCAGCTGCGGAACATGGCCACCATCGGCGGCAACATCATGCAGCGCACCCGCTGCACGTACTTCCGGGACGTGACCGCCGACTGCAACAAGCGTGAGCCCGGCTCCGGTTGTGCCGCACTGCACGGTGTCAACCGGACCCATGCCATCCTCGGGACCTCCGACGCCTGCGTGGCCACACACCCGTCCGATGTCGCCGTGGCCTTCGCCGCCCTGGAGGCCCGGGTGCACCTGCTGGGCCCGGACGGGGCACGCCACATCCCCTTCGCCGAATTCCTGTTGCGGCCCGGCAGTACCCCACAACGCGAACACGCCCTGCGCAAAGGTGAGTTGATTACCGCAGTGGAGATCCCCGCTCTTCCGCGCCCGCTCAGGTCCGGCTATCTGAAGGTGCGTGACCGGCAGTCCTACGAGTTCGCTCTGACCTCGGCGGCCGTCGCGCTGCACGTACGCGGCGGGGTGATCCGAGAGGCCAGGGTCGCCGCCGGGGGCGTAGGCACCGTGCCCTGGAAACTGCCCGCCGTCGAGCAGCACCTCGTTGGCGAACGCCCCTCGGGGGCCCTCTGGTCGGCCGCTGCCGCCAAGGCAGCCGACGGCGCCCGTCCCCTTCAGCACAACCGGTTCAAGGCCGAGCTGCTCAAGCGCACCGTTGAACGCCAGCTGCGCGTCGTAGGAGGTACGAAGTGAGCCCCCAGCCGCAGGCAGCCGTGGGTGCGCCGCTGTCCCGGGTGGACGGCCGGCTCAAGGTCACCGGCAAGGCGGTGTACGCCGCCGAGCACGACGTCGACGGAGCCGTACACGCCGTCATCGTGGACGCGAGCATCGGCCGCGGCCGTATCACCTCTGTCGACACAGGTGACGCCGAGAAGCATCCGGGTGTGCTGCGGGTGATCAGTCATCGCAACGCGCCGAAGCTTCCCTATCGCGACAACGCCGGGTCCAACAACCCTCCCGGCCGCAGACTGCGGGTCTTCCAGGACGACCGGGTGCTCTTCCACGGCCAGCCGGTCGCCGTCGTCGTGGCCACGACCCTGGAGGCCGCGCAGCACGGGGCGAGTCTGGTCAAGGTCCGCTACGACGCGGAGAAGTCCTCGACCGACCTGCACGAGGCCGAGCCGGGCAGGCCGACGGACTACGCGCGCGGCGACGCCGAAGCGGGCCTGCGTTCCTCGGCCGTGCGGCTGGACCTGACCTACCAGCTGGCGCGCAACCACCACAACCCGATGGAGCCGCACGCCACCATCGCCCGCTGGGACGGCGACAAGCTGACCGTGTGGGACAAGACCCAGTGGGTGATGGGCACGCATGACGAACTCGCCGCCGTGTTCGACCTGCCGGCGGAGTCGGTGCGGGTCATCAACCCGTTCGTCGGCGGCGGCTTCGGCAGCGGGCTGCGCTGCTGGCCGCACACCGTGGTCGCCGCGCTGGCCGCGCGGGAGACGAAGCGGCCGGTCAAGCTGGTGCTGAGCCGCAAGCAGATGTACTTCGGTGCCGGTTTCCGGCCGTCGTACGAGTACCGGCTGCGCCTGGGCAGCGACCGGCGCGGCCGGCTGGCCGCCGCGGTCCACGATATCGACGCCGAGACGTCGTCGTACGAGACGTTCACCGAGGCCGTCATGGGCGCGGGGCAGATGCTCTACAGCATGCCCAACGTCAGCCAGGCGTACCGGCAGGTGCCGCTGGATGTGAATACCCCGATCTGGATGCGCGGTCCCGGCTTCGCGTCGGCGTCCTTCGTGATCGAGTCGGCCATGGACGAACTCGCGCACGAACTCGGTATCGACCCGATCGAGCTGCGTCGGCGCAACGAGCCCCGCGAGGACGAGTCGAGCAACCTGCCCTTCTCCACCCGGCAGCTGCGCGAGTGCTACACCGTGGGTGCCCGGGAGTTCGGCTGGCAAGCCCGCTCGTCCCGGCCGCGTGCGCGGCGCGAGGGTGACTGGCTGATCGGCCTGGGCATGGCCGCCGGCGTGTATGACTGCGGGCGTTTTCCCGCGGAAGCCAGGGCCCGTCTGGACGCCGACGGCACCGCGGTGGTCGAGGCGGCCACCAGTGACATGGGGCCGGGCACCTACACCTCCCAGACCCAGGTCGCCGCCGACGCCCTCGGGCTGAGCATGCGCACGGTCACCTTCCGGCTCGGCGACTCGCTGTATCCGCCGACCTCGCCACATGGCGGCTCGGCGACCATGGCCAGCGTCGGCTCGGCCGTCGTCGACGCATGCGACCAGGTGCGGCAGCAGGCGATCAAGCTGGCCGTCGAGGACCGCGAGTCGCCGCTGTACCGGGTGGACGCCGGCGATGTGGTGGTGCGCGGCGGCCGGCTGCACGTGCAGGGCAACCCGGCGCGCGGTGAGACCTACCGCAGCCTGCTCGCCCGCAACGACCGCTCCCACCTGGAAGCACGCGGTAACTACGCGGGGGCGCCCAGTCCCGCGCGGCGCTCCTACTTCGCCTACAACGCGACCTTCGCGGAGGTCGCCGTGGATGCGGCCCTGGGCCTGGTACGGGTGCGGCGGATGCTCGGGGTGTACGACGCGGGCCGCATCATCAGCCCCAAGCTCGCCGACAGCCAGGCCCTCGGCGGCATCGTGGGCGGCATCGGCACGGCCCTGCTGGAGCACACGGTCACCGATCACCGCGACGGGCGGATCGTGAACGCCAACCTGGCCGACTACCTCGTACCGGTGAACGCCGATGTCCCCGAGGTCAGGGCGATCTACCTGGACGGCGAGGACAACGACGGCAACGCGCTCGGTGTCAAGGGGCTCGGCGAGGTCGTCCAGGTGGGTGTGGCGGCCGCGATCGGCAACGCGGTGTTCAACGCCACCGGCCGACGGGTCCGCGAACTGCCGATCACCGCCGAGGCGTTGCTCTGACGAGAACACCCCCGGCCGACCGGGGCCGACTCCGGCTTCGGTTCCGCGAAGTGCACACCGCACGTCCGGCAGCCTGCCCCGTCTGGCTGCCGGACTTCCCAGGGCCGCCGCCGCGTGACGTTTCCCCGGCGTCGTGGCGGCGGCCCGCTGACCTTCCGACCGACCTGGTCCTGCCGTGGAGAACTGCCATGCTGAACATCGCGGACACACTGCACCTCTGGTGCCGCGAGGCACGCCCCTTCGTCCTGGCCACCGTCGTCGGTGTGCACGGCAGCGCACCGCTGCCGGTCGGTACGTCGGTCGCGGTGGACGAGGACGGCGAGGCCGTCGGCAGCATTTCCGGCGGCTGCGTCGAAGCGGCGGTCTACGAACTGTGCCGACAGGTGCTCCGTGACCGGAGTGCTCCGCAGCGCGCCTGGTTCGGCTACTCCGACGAAGACGCCTTCGCCGTCGGCCTGACCTGCGGCGGCGAACTCGACGTCCTCGTCCAGCGCATCGACCCCGCGGCCCAGCCGCACCTGTGCACGGCTCTCTCCGAGATCGATCGAGGACGTCCGGTCGCCGTGGCACAGGTCGTGGACGGCCCGGAGCGCCTCCTCGGCTCCACGTTGAGCGTGCTCGGCGGTGACCATGCCGCCCACGGGCGCGTGGACGGCGGCTCGGCGAACCGGGCGGTGGCCGACCAGGCCAGGGCCCTGCTGCGGGCCGGCCGCACCGCCCGCGTCGACATCGGCGGGGAGGCAGACGGATACCCCGAGCACCTGTCCGTTCTCGTCCACGTCCATGCGTCCCGGCCGCGCCTGCTGGTCTTCGGCGCGGTCGACTTCGCCGCCGCCCTGAGCCAGGCCGGGCGCTTCCTCGGCTACCGGGTCACCGTCTGCGACGCCCGCCCCGTCTTCGCCACGACCGCACGCTTCCCCCACGCGGACGAGGTGGTGGTCGACTGGCCCCACCGCTACCTGGAACGCGCCGAGGTGGACGAGCGCACTGCCGTCTGCGTCCTCACCCACGACGTCAAGTTCGACATCCCCCTGCTGCGCCTGGCCCTCGACCTGCCCGTCGCCTACGTGGGCGCCATGGGCTCCCGGCGCACGCACGAAGAGCGCCTGCGGCTCCTGCGCGAGGAGGGCGTCACAGAAGACGGGTTGGCCCGGCTGCGTTCCCCGATCGGCCTCGACCTCGGAGCCCGCACGCCCGAGGAGACGGCCGTCTCCATCACCGCGGAGATCATCGCCCAGGCCAACCAGGGCTCGGGCCGGCCCCTGACCCAGGTCACCGGGCCGATCCACCGGCCCCCGAGGCTGACGAGCTACCGGTAGGCCGGCCTCATGAACTCTGCATTCGTTTCACATCGAGCCTTGGTTCTGCCTCAACATCCCTTGGAAGGCTGTCGACTTCGTCAGTCCGTCCGGCAAGCACCGGGTGCCGCTCAGCGGTAGTCGCTGAGCATGGCCAGGACGTCGTCGTAGGTACCGTTCGCCGTCGCGTCGCGAAAGAACCTGGCGCGCTCGCCGACGATCTCCCACGTGTCGGGCCTGTCTCGCAACAGGTCCACGGTCTCGGTGAGGTAGTCCTCCAGCGGCATGGACCTCTCGTCGTTCTGCTGGCCTAGGAGGGTGGTCCGCACGCCCGGCCGGATCACCTCGATCACCTGGACGCCGCTGCCTGTGAGCTGCACGCGCAGGATCTCGGGGAAGAAGTGCAGCGCGGCCTTGGTCGCGCTGTAGGTCGGGGTGCCCGCCAGTGGCACGAACGCCAGCGACGAGGTGACGTTCATGAGGACCGCGTCGCCCTTGCCGACCAGCAGCGGCAGGAAGGCGTACGTCATCCGGATCGTGCCGAGCAGATTGATCGCGACGTGGTCCTCGGCGACCGGGAGGAAGGCCCGGTCGAGGAGGTTCTCCCACAGCATGACGCCGGCGCTGTTGACCAGGACGTTCAGGTCGGATGAACGGCCGCCACCGTCTCGGCGGCGCGGGCGATCGATGCGGGGTCGGCGACGTCCAGGACGAGCGTAGCGATGCCGGGGTGTTTGGTCGTGATCTCGTCCAGGAGTTCCTTGCGGCGGCCGGCGACGATCACCTTGTTGCCGGCCTCGTGCAGACGCAGTGCCAGGCCGAGCCCGATTCCCGAGGTGCCACCGGTGATCAGGATCGTGTTGCCCGTCATCTTCGTGGGGTCTCTCCTTTGCTGGCGGCGGGCCGGTTGATGCCGAGCCCGCAGCCCCCGACCGTAGGAGCGCCGGCGCGGAGGCGGGAGGGGAGGGTTTTATCCATAGATCGGCGGTCTCTGGCTGGGCCGCCGCGAAACGGCGACCACGGGGGACATGGGCAAGGGCATGGACAAGAAGGAACTGGCGGAGTTCCTGCGCCGGCGGCGCGAGCTGCTGCGCCCCGCTGAAGTTGGACTGGTCGAGGGCCGACGCCGGCGCACCCAGGGGCTGCGCCACGAGGAGGCCGCCCAGCTCGCCGGCATGTCCACCGACCACTACGCCCTGGACAACGCGCTCATGGAATCCCAGATCGGCCTCTACAAAACGGAGTTGATTAAGAGAGCCCGGCGGTAGGCGTCACTTGAGTCTTCTGGTGGTGGGTAGGTGTCCCAGCAGTAGCGCGGCGGACGCGTGTGCGGAGCGTGACGAGTACGCATGGCCGCGCCCGGCTGATCCCTAGATCCTCGAACGTCGGCTGAAGCCTGGCCGGGCGGGCGGCTGCGGAAGGGTCAGGCGGCGGGAACCGCCTGCGGATAGAGCACGCTCGGGTCGGCGGACAGGGCCGCCTTGAGCTGCACGGAGTTGTTGTCGGCGAGGATCTCCATCTTCCCGGCCTCGATACCGTCGAGGGCGGCGCGCACGACATCGGCGGGGTCGTTCTTCTCCACGTCCCACCCGGCCATCATGTCGGTGTCGGTGCTGGCCAGGTGCAGGCCCGTCACCGCGGTTCCCTGGCCCGCGAGTTCGAGGCGGATGCCGTTGGTGAGGCTCCACGCCGCCGCCTTCGCCGCGCTGTAGGCGTTGGCCCCGTCGTAGGCGAGCCAGGACATCGCCGACAGGACGTTGAGGATGGCCCCGCCGCCGTTGGCGGCCAGGACGGGGGTGAACGCCCGGACCACGTTGAGGGTGCCGAAGTAGTTGGTGTCCATCTCCAGCCGGATCTTCTCGGGGTCGCCGGTGACGAGGTTCTGCTGGGTGAAGACGCCGGCATTGTTGATCAAGAGGGTGACGTCCGAGGCCGCGCCCGCCGCGGCGGCGACCGAAGCCGGATCGGTGATGTCGAGCCGCAGCACTTCCGCACCGGGGAGGTCGACGAGGTGGGGGGTGCGCGCGGTCGCGTAGACCTTGGTGGCGCCCCGGTGCAGGAGTTGTTGGGCGAAGTGCCTGCCGATGCCGCGGTTGGCGCCGGTGACGAGGGCGACGGAACCGGTGATCTTCATGGGGAGTCTCCTGGCAGTGGTGAGGTGATTCCTGTCCGGGCTGTTCGCGGGCAACGCTAAAACCTGACGTTGACGTCAGAGGCAAGAAATGTGATCCAGGCCATAGAGGGGGCGTTGATGCGCATCGGTGACCTGGCCTCAAGGGTGGGCGTGAGCGTGCGGGCACTGCGCTACTACGAAGAGCAGTACCTGCTGGCTTCGGTGCGCAGCCCCAGCGGCCAGCGGCAGTACCCTGACAGCGTGGTCGACCGCGTCCAGCTGATTCAGCAGCTGTACTCCGCAGGGCTGTCGAGCAGGGCGATCGTGGAGTTGCTGCCGTGTGTCGAGACCGGTGACGTGACCCCCGCGCTGCTCGACCGGCTGTCGGCCGAGCGGGGCCGCATCGATGCCCAGGTCAGCACCCTGGTGAAAACCCGGGACCGGCTCGACGCCATCATCACCACGGCTGCCCCAGCCAGGAGCGCGGGCCGACCCTGCCCTCGTTGAGCAGCGCGCCTTCCCCAGGCGTGCGGCAGTGCTTGTCCGCCCGACGCAGACGGACGCCCGTCAGCAGGCGTCGCGCCCTTGCCTCCCGGCGCTCGGAGGGACCCGGCCGTAAGGGCAGGGCCTCGGCGTAGTTGGGTGATGTCTGGTTCGTGCCGATCCGCCAACTCGGGCCCGTGGGAAGCTGACCGCCCGCCGAGGTCGCGGTGGCGTTACGGCTTTCCGCCGACGGGTGCGGGCTCGGGCTTTCCGAGAGGGATGTCGCGCATGCCACGCAATGGTGAGAAGAACAGCCACAGTCCCGCGCAGCAGCCGCCGACGACGGCGATCCACAAGGTGGTCTGGACGCCGAGGGCGGTGGCGAGCGCGCCGCCGACCACGCCGCCCAGCGGCAGTGTGCCCCAGGTGATCCAGCGTGCGGCGGCACTGACCCGGCCGAGCATGTCCGGCGGGCAGGCGGCCTGGCGGTAAGTGGTCAGCGAGACACCTGCGACGGTGGAGGCGAAGGTCCACGAGATCCAGCCGAAGCCGAACAGCAGCACCCACCAACCGTGTCCGGCCAGCGGGATCAGCAGGCCGGGCAGGGACAGCACGGTCATCGAGATCCAGCTGATCCTCGCCGAGCCGACCTTCCGGGCGAGATACCGTGCCGCCACGCCGCCGGCTACCCCGCCGACGGCCCCCAGCGCCAGCAGCAGCCCAACCAGGGCAGGACGCAGATGCAGCGTGCGGATCAGGAACACCGGCCCGAGGGTCTCCACCATGATGACGAAGAAGTTGGCTGTGCCGTTGAAGGCCACCGAGTTCCGCAGGATGGGGTCACGGGTGACATAGGCGAGCCCCTCACGGATCTGCGCCCACAGCCCGGGCCGCCGGTCGGCTTCGGCCGAGGGCCCGCGTCGCTCGCGGGTACGGATAGCCGTCAGCGAGCCCGCCGACAACGCGAAGGAGAGGGCGTCGGCGGCCATCGCCCCCGCGGCGCCGATCAGCGCCACCAGCCCCGCGCCCAGACTGGGCCCGGCAATTTGCGCGACCGACCGAGACACGGCGACCTTGCCATTGCCGTCCATGAGCTGGTTACGGTCGAGCAGCACCGGCAGATAGGCCTGGTAGGCCACGGAGAAGAACACGGAGAAGACGCTGGAGACCAGCGCGACGGCGTAGAGCTGGTCGAGCGTCAGCGCCCCGACTGCCCGCGCCAGCGGCACCGAGCCGATCACCAGGAACAGCGCGAGGTTGCACCAGATCATCAGCCGGAGCTTGGGGACCCGGTCCACTATGGCCCCGGCCGGGAGTGCCACCAGCAGATACGCACTCGTCTCCGCAGCCGACAACAGGCCTACCTGGAATGCGGAGGCCTCCAACAGCACGACGGCGACCAACGGCAGGGCGAGGACGGTAACTTGCGACCCCATCTCGCTGACCGTCTGCCCACTCCATAACAGCAGGAAGTCGCGATGATGCCAGATCGAGGGATGTTTTCCTTTGTCATCAGGCATCCGCCCGATAGTGGCATCAGCCACAACCCATGTCCATGCCAGGCCTCGGCGTAGGCGTGTGATGTCTGGCTCGTTGCCGATCCGCCAGCTCGGGCCTCTGGAACGCAACAGGCAGGGGCTTCCAAGATCATGGAGTTCTCCACGCCCCATGACCCCAGTGGAAGACCATGCCTGCCGACGCATCACCCCCGATCCCGCCTGCTCTTGACCAGCTCCGCCATCAGCCCCAGGTTGCATTGGAGGAAGTCCCGGACCTGCTGGAACGGCTGTGCCAGGTGTCGGACCCGCGTGACCCGCGCGGGGTGCGCCACGCGCTGGCCGTCGTACTTGCGCTCACCGCCTGTGCCGTGCTGGCAGGGGCTACCTCGCTGCCGGCGGTCGGTGAGTGGATCGCTGATGCTCCCGCGCATGTCCTCCACCGGCTCGGCGTCGGCTCCCACCCACTCCAGCCCCGGCGAACCCTGCCGTTGGCTAGGGCGGTGTTCAGCGGACCCACCCAGAGGACTCCAACTGGAGCCATTTTGTGGGCAAGTGATGAAGATTAGGCGTCTCGAGGTGGCTCCGGAGGGCGGTTTGCCCTGGGACCATCGAGGTTGTGGAGATGCGCAAATTGGTGACGTGTCCCGGTATTGCGCCAGCAGTTTCTGGCGGGTGGGCTACTCGCCTGTCTCTCCGTCGATCAGTTCGCGGGCGACGTCGAGGTGGCCGACGTGGCGTGCGTATTCCTGGAGCAGGTGGAACAGGATCCGTCCGAGGGAGGGGGCCTGGTCTGACGTCGGGAAACGGCCCCCGAGGCGGGCCCGGTCGGTCAGGGCAGCGCCCGCTGCGAGGGAGTTCGTCGTGCTCACCTCCTCGCGGTAGGCGGCCATGACCTCTTCGATGGGCTTGTCCTGGGGGATGGTCCATTCGGTTTGGTCGTCGGCGGCCGGGTAGGCGACAACGTCTTCGGCGGCGAACCCCCAACGCATCCACCGGCGTTCGACCCAGCCCAGGTGCTGGACCAGGCCGAGCGGCGACCAGCCCAGCGGCTCGACCGGCGTGCGCAGCTGCTCGTCGGACAGGCCAGAGATCTTCCGCAGCAGCGCCTCGCGGTACCACTCCAGGTAGCCAAGGAGGAGTTCGCGGGCGTCGGAGGCGTCGACTCCCGGGCCGTCGAGAAGTGCGGGCACCGGTTCCGGAGACCTATGCATTCCTCGAACGTAGCGACGCGGGTGAACACGATCAATCGGCCGTTGAGGGGGAAGGTAATCTGCCTGCCAGCAGTATCCGGGCAGGACGTAGGGTTTCGGTGATCTGATGGCGGAAGGCGATCATGCAGCAGAGTCAACATCGCCGATTCGGCAAGGACTTGTGCGGCCGCCGTCACGCTCGCACCCAAGTTGAATGCCTGCTCCCCGATACGCATTACCCGCGCCCGCATCATGCCCTGGACGGGACAACCTGGCACGACGGCCTGTGCCCCGAGTGCCATGGCAGCGGAGACAGGGACGGGGCGGTCTGCGGTAACTGCCAAGGCGGCGGGTTCTCCCTGCTTGAGCTCGATGAGGACTGACACCCCGTGGCGGCTGCCGGGCCTGGGCTATTTCGTGCCATGGCTCTTGTTCGCTTTGGTGTGGGCCAGGCGGTAGGACTCCGTGCCGGTCTCGATCAACGTGGCGTTGAAGGTGAGCCGGTCCACGATCGCCGCGCAGAGTCGCGGATCGGTGAAGGTCTTGCTCCAGCCCGTGAACGCCTCGTTAGAAGCGATGACGATGCGGCTCTTCTCCTCACGCTCAGTAAGAACCTGGAAGAGCATCTCGGCGTCGCGGCGGTCGAGTTCGAGGTAGCCGAGTTCGTCGATTTCGAGGAGGTCGACGCGCCCGTAGCGGGCGATGGTCTTGCCGAGCTGCTTGTCGTCGGCGGCTTCGACCAGCTCGTTCACCAAAGCGGCGGCGGCGGTGTAGCGGACGCGTTAGCCGGCCATGGCGGCCGCCATGCCCAGGCCGATCAGCAGGTGGGACTTGCCAGTGCCGGAATCCTCGATCAGACACAGCGGGTAGTCCTTGGTGATCCACTCGCAGGTGGCGAGGCTGTGGATGACCGCCGGGTCGACGTTGGGATTCGCGCTGTAGTCGAAGTCGCGCAGGGACTTCTCCCGGGGGAGTGGGCGGCCCGGATGCGGCGTTCGGCCCGGCGGCGGTCGCGGTCCTCGCACTCGGCCAGCAGCAGTTCGGCGAGGAATCCGGCGTAGGAGAGCCCTTCGCGTTCGGCGCGGGCGATGGTGTCGGTGGCCTGGGCCCGCATAGTGGGCAGCCTCATCATGCGGCAGGCGGTGTCGATTGCGGCGTCGGATGCCTGTGCGGTGAGCGCGTGATGGGCGGCGGTCATGGCGACTCCTTGCGGTGAAGGTGGAGCAGTTCGTCCCACTGCTCCAGGCGGGGCAGGGGGCGGGCGTCCTCGGGCAGGGTCCAGGCCAGACGGCGCGAGGTGAGGTGGCTGACCTGCGGCAGCTCCGGGTCCGGCCGTTCCGTCCGGTACGGGGACGGCGCCGCAGCGGTGACGGTGGGCGCCCGGCCGGCCGCCTGGGCGGTCTTGCGGGCCTCCAGCGCGACCACGTCCTCGCTGCAGGTGCCCAGCGCGACGGCGGCGCCGAATCCCCGCGAGCACGTCGGCGTGCTGCTGATGGCGGTGCAGCAGCAGGATCCTGACCAGGGCTGCCGTGCCGTCACTCTCGCCGAGCTGTTGCTTGGCCATGGCCCAGAACGCCTCATGGGCGGCGGTGAAGGTGCCCTCGGAGCGGGCCTGGTGCAGGGCTCCTACGACCTGAACACGGGCGACGACCGACGACGACCGCCTGGGTAGTCATGCTCCTGCTCGGCGACGTCGCCCTTCTGGAAGGCGTCGTCGAGCGCAACAGCGGCCGACCCGCTTCCGTCGAATTTGACGACCATCTCTGCGGCCCCCACCCGCAGCTCGTCGAGCTGGTCGCAACCCACTGGAAGGCGCTGCAACAACCGTGCGGCAACCGGCTGCTCGAACGCCTGGCCGGACGGCTTAGTGGTCGGCTCCGGAAATCCTACGGGGGTTGACTCTGGGGACATTGAGGCGCGGCATATTGCCGATCCACGCCGTCGACCGACGCACCCCAGTTGAGCTGCCGGCAGAGGCGCGGCGCGAGGTCCTGGAACTCGTCGAGCTGGTGCGCGCGGCCCCGCGTGCGTGGCCGGACGTGCGGGATTCTGGCAGTGTCGAGGAGATCCACGAGGCATTCGGACGCCGCTGCGGAAGGACCTGATCCTCCGTCGCAAGCGAGCGGAGGAGGAGCAGTGGCTCAGTGAGATCGAGGGCATCGATCTCACCCTGACCTTCGTCCGTACCAATCAGGCCGACGCGGCCCGCCTTTCGCACCGAGCCCCTGTCGCCGTCGGCATCTCAACCGCCCCATCCCCGAACGGATAACGACCGGGACATCGGCGGTGACACTCCCGACAGATGATGGCCACAGCGTGAGTGAATAGGGGGCATGCTCTTCGACTTCACGCACGACCACGCCGGTGAACGGCTCAGCGGTGTATATGGCGGTGATCCTTCCGGGGTCACCGCTGTGGTGCTGCATGGCGCGGGCGCCAGCAGCACGGAGCGACTGCTGCCGCTGGTACGGGAGTTCGTGGCCCACGGCTGTCGCGGGATCGCCTTCGACTTCACCGGGCACGGCGAAAGTACGGGAAAGCTCGCCGAGTTGAGCCTGCGGCGGCGGTTCGAGCAGGCCGTCGCGGTGATCGACGCATACGCAGGGGCCGACAGGCCCCTGACCCTTGTGGGATTCAGCATGAGCGGCCAGACGGTGGCCGATCTCGCCCGACACTACGGGGATCGCGTGGCGGCGCTGGGACTGTGCGCGCCCGCCGTGTACACGGCCGAGGCGTGGGACGTGCCCTTCGGGGACGGGAACGGTCGGTTCAGCGAGATCATCCGGCAGCCGGACAGCTGGCGGGAGGCGCCCGCGCTTGAGGTGCTGCGGGCGTACGAGGGCCGGGCGGTGCTCGCCGTGCCGGGCACCGACGCGGTGATTCCGCCTGCGGTGATCGAGTCCGTACAGGACGCGCTGGCCGCGCGCGCCCAGTACACGCGGTTCGAACTTCCGGACGCGCAGCACCAGGTGGGAATGTGGTTCCGCGAACACGGCGACGACCGGCGGGAGTTCGTGGAGGCGGTGCTGACCGGCCTCCACGACCGTGGCTGGACGGCCACGCGGGCATAGGCGGCCAAGCAGCTCGGCGACGGCCACGCGGTCACCGACGCGCGCCTTCTGTACGGTGGTTGGAGTTCCCAGATGCGCCGGCTGTCGCTCGACGACGGCACGGCCCTGGTGCAACGGACCTTCGTGAAGCCGTTCTTCCGCCATTACGGGCCCGGACTGCTGGCCCGCGAGGCGTCCGTCCTGGCGCTGCTCGCCGAACAGGAAGGCATCCCGGCTCCCGGATTGGCCGCTGTGGACGCCACGGCCGAACACTGCGACCACCCCACCCTTTTGATGTCCGCGCTGCCGGGCCGGGTCCGCGTGGACGGGGACGACCTCGACCGGCGCCTGGATCTGCTCGCGGCCCAACTCGTCCGCGTCCACGAGGTGGTACCAGACGAAAGACCGCGTACGTACCAGGCGTGGACCTCCGCGGAGCGCGTCCGCACCCCGGACGGCGCCCTGTGGGAGCGAGCCGTGGACGTGATCCGCCGCGACCCGCCGCCGTACGACGGCCGCTTTCTGTACCGCGACTTCCACCCCGGGAACGTGCTCTTCACGGGAGCCGGGCCAGGGCTGCGGATCACCGGTGTCGTGGACTGGGTCGAGACCTCGTGGGGCCCCGCCGATCTCGACGTGGCACACTGCTCGACCGCGCTCGCCCTGCTGCACGGACCGGAGCAGGGAGGCCGCGCCGCAGCCGAACTTGAGGTTGCGGTGGGTCGCGTATAACGGTGCCGCCTCCCCTCGGTCACTGCCAGGAGAGCCGTCCACCTGCCCAGCCTCCTGGACGCGCGCGTGAGCCCGGTGACCAGCAGGTCCACATAATTCACAGTCTCAGCGGCCGCTCCCGGGGGGATAACCCCAACCCACTCACTGGTCTCAGCGCCACCACCAACAGACATGCCAGCCGGATCGTGCGAGCTGCCGCGATCTCGAATGATTGGACAGACACGGCGTACCCTCTGCTCTCGAAGGATCACTCATGTCCCGCACCCCCCGCAGGCACCGGTCCATGTACCGCGTGCTGTCGTCTCTCGCCGTGCTGACCCTGGCTGCCGGCGCCGCCACGGCGTGCAGCAGCAACGATTCCTCGTCCAGCTCCTCGGCCTCTACGTCCGCGATCCCGTCCGCTTCTGCGGGGACCGGCAAGGCGGCCGAGGCGAAGCTGCACATGGTCGACAACGACGGTCACCGCCTGGCCTTCTACGCCATACAAGGCAGCGGTTCCACCATCGTCCTGGACTCGGGCGGCGGTGAGGACTCCTCGCAGTGGAAGGACATCGCCCCCAAGGTTCACGCGGCCACCGGCGCCACCGTCATCACCTACGACCGGGCCGGCCTCGGCAAGAGCGACGTGGTGCCCGGCGCGTGGAAAGTCCAGAGCGCCGTCAGTGACCTCAAGGCGGGCCTCAAGCAGTTGGGCATCACCAAGGACGTCACCCTGGTGGCCCACTCCCAGGCCGGCGAGATCGCGAACAACCTCGTCCAGGACGATCCGGAGATGCTCTCCGGCGCGGTGCTGGTCGACGCCAACCTCCCTCAGTTCTTCACCGACGAGGAAATCCCCCGCCTCGTCGCCGCGACCGAGCCGGACGTCGACGCAGCGAAGAAGGACCCCGAGAAGCCGGCTAACCGCCAGCTCATCTCCACCGCGGAGGGCTTCGCCGAAGCGCACCAGGCCTTCCACAAGGTGGTGTGGCCCACCTCAGTGCCCGCAACGGTCATGGTCTCGGAGAAGACTCCGTTCGCAGGCTCTCCCCCGGACGCCCAACGCTGGCGTGATGCGGCCGCCTCATTCGTCAAGGAAGCGCCCAACCGGACGCTCGTCACGGCCAAGGGCACCTCCCACGAGGTGCCGACGGAACGCCCCGACCTCGTACTCAAGGCGATCGAAGACGGGTTCGCCGCACAGCACTGACCCCAAGGACGCCGGCGGTCTTGCAGACCAGGTGCGGACCACCCGGTACCAAGCAAGTAAGTAAGTGGTCGGTTGGACGGCATGCACGCCGTCCAACCGGCCACCCTCGTTCTGCAGCGGTCACAGTGCGCCGGCGGTGAGGTTGTGGCGGCCGAGCAAGGTTCGGGTTGTCCCTGGCCCTGTCCGGAGGTTCTCGCACCGCCACTTACACGACGCAGTACGGCCGTGGGTGTCCGCCGACCGCCTCGGTCATGTCCGCGGCCTTGTCGAGCATCTGCTGGACCCGCTTGCGGCTGAAGGAGACCAGGAGGAGGGCGAGGGTGTAGACGGCCACGGTGTGGATGCGGTCGCGGACCTCCAGTGACCCGCCGATCAGTTCCCGCATCGTCACCTCGCCCCGGGCCAGGCGGCGGGCGGTCGTGGTGACCGTGAACTCGTGCTCCGTCGGTGCGAAGCGGGCCACCGCGTCGACCTCCCGCACGAGGGAGGCCAGGATCCACGGGCGGCCGGTGTCCCGGAGCATCGACAGGGTGTCGTCGTAGAAGTTCGCGGACACGCCCCTGGCGAACTCCAGCTGGTCGTCCTCCAGATGCGCGAGATGCTCGATAATCGCGGCGCGGTCGCGTGCGGGATAGGCCCGGAGCAGGTCATGGGCCCGCCAGGACGCTTCGTTCATCCGGGGGAGGTGCAGCATCTCCTGGCGCTGATCGAGGCCGGCACGGTGGAAGGCGCGCATGTCGAAGTCGTCGAGCTGGACACGCGGGCGGCTGCCGGCAGCAGTGACGAGTTCGGCCGGGGCTGGTTCGGTGCCGTCCAGGCGGCGGCGAGCTGGCTCACCCACATCACCGACCGCACGGTGCGTCAGGCCCGCGCGGCCGCTGCGGCGAAACCGCTGCCAGCTGTTTCGAGCGTGCCATCGCGCCGCTCGTCCACGGCGGTCGACGCGGTGGGGGAGGAGCAGGTGCACCGGGTAGTGGAGGCGGCCGATCGGCTCTTCGTGTCCTTGACCGGCTACACCGGCTTCAACCGTGCCCTGCCCGAGGAGATCCTCGCTGTCGTTCTGTAGTACGTCAGCGCCGAGCAGCAGAACGGCTGGCTGCGTACGGCAGTTGGAAGCCTTCGCCGAGGCCAAGCGGGAGCGCCTGGCGAAGTTGTACGCCCGGTACGGGCCGGGCGGGACCCTCGCGGACGAAAGCCGCTGCTACCTGACGCACCAGCTGGAGAGCGTCGTGGTCTGCGAGCGTCTCGACACCGTCCCTATGTGGCTCGACGGGGTGTGGACCGACGAGATCGACGCCGAGCTGGTTCTGGAGCGCTTCACCACGTACTGGCGATTTGACCTGTGAAGGCCAGTGGCGGCTCGATGCACCGTCACCAGCCGGATGGGGACCTCACGGAGAGGACGTGCTTGCGGTGGGCGCCACCGGACGATCCGGGGACTGACTGGGAGGCGTATCTCCCGTCTGCCGCCTCGTCTCGGAACGGCCACGTGAAGCTGAGCACCCTCGATCCCCAGTCATTCCCGCCCATCGCGTACGCGTTCCCTGCCGGATCGCTCCTGCCCGACCTGCGGACTTTCCCGCGTGTCCACGACGACCGTATGGACCGGCCTGCCGGCGGCCTCTGGTGCTCACCGATCGCCGCGCGGGATGACACCGGCGCTCCCACGGGCACGGCCTGGACCGACTGGTGCCTGCAGAGCGACGACTTCCGTGAGAAGGGGTACCTCCACCCCGACAGGTCGCCCTACGACCGGATCGTCACCCTCGGACCGCTGTCCGGGGCCCGCATCTACCGGATCAGCACCCGAGCAAACCTTGACCAACTCGTCCGGGAGTACCCGCTACCGGAGGTCACGTTCCCGCTCCTGCATCGCTCCGCTCCGGACGGGGAGGCCCTTGCCGGGGACGGCTGTGACGCGGTGTACGCCTCCCCGAGGGGATCACGGCCCTCGCCGCGCTCCTCGCGGCCGCCGCCCTGATCACCCACCACAGCGACGCCTACCACCTCCAGCAGCACCGCTGGCGAGCCCTGCATCAGACCCGGGCCACCGACAACCGGCGCGGCGACCTCCTGCCCACCCGCCTATGCCCCTGGCGACAACTCGAGCAGAACCGATCACAACCTCAAGGTCTGTGGCTTGTAGTACTCGGCGCACGCCGAGTCCAATTCGCGGGGAGCGTAGATGTGCTCGCGCCCGGCATCCGGGTCTTTCGAATTCCCCGAAATATTCATTCGAGCAAGTTTGGTGAAGAAAGGGTGGCGAGAGTGTTCGAATTCACTCTTCCTCCATAAGGGGTAATGCGTGTATTCGGGCCGAGGTGGCCCGTTCTCACAGAGGTGGGTGGTGCAGAAATGAGGCAACGAAACGGCTCATTAACTGACGTGTATTCGTAGGGAATCCTTGCGTCGGTGCACTCCTTGACGTCGCAGTCCATACGTAGTTGTCAGGAGGGGTCATGTCCTTCTTCGCCGGGGCGTCCTGGCCAGGAGATCACCGGGACGAATTCGTCGCGGGTGCGCTCGCCGCGGCGGTGATCGTCGTCCTCGGCTACGCCTCGGGCATCGGTGCTCCGGCTCCTCAGGCGCTGGACAGCGCGGCCCCGCCGGCTGCCCAGGCCCCGACAGTGCCGTCCGCACGGAGCAGCTCCGGCCCCGCCGAGTCCGCCATTCCCCCCGGTGGCACAGGGGCCGGGGCGTCGGACAGTTCGGGTGTACTGCCGGTGGCTGACGTGCCCACCGGAAACGGCGGAGCCGACACCGGCCTGCCTGGTGGAATCGGCGGAAGCGGCGGCAACGGGGGTGAAGCCGGCCCCGGCGGCGGGTCGTCCCCATCTCCTTCCCCCTCCTCTCCAGGCTCGCCGGCGCCGTCTCCCAGCCCCACCAAGCCGTGTGAGGACGGTCAAGTTCATCTCGTGCAGCCGTTGTTGAGCGGGGTGGTCGGTTCGGTGACTGGACTGCTGGATGGACTTCTGGCCGGTGGTTCTCCGTCGCCTTCTCCTTCGCCGTCCGCTTCGTCACCGGGCGACTCCGGCGCCGTATGCGTCGGTGTGGCCCCCTCGCCATCCCTTCTTGCGGGGGTGAATCCGTGAGAACTCGCGCTTTGTGCACGGGGCTTCTCGTCCTGCTGGCGCTGCTGTTCGGTGCCCCCACGGCGTTCGCTCACACCGAGCTGGACTCGTCCTCGCCCAAGGACGGCGCTTATCTGAAACAGGCCCCGCGCAGTGTGACCCTCGTCTTCAGCGAAGCCGTGGACCTCGCTGATGTACACGTCACATCAGGTGGGAAGCAGTTGGCTGTGGCGCGCGCGGACCGTGGGGGGCGCGGTGCCGTGACCGTTCGTCCTCCGGCGGCCGACCAGGGGCGGCTGGTGCTGGATTGGCATGTGCTTGACATGGAGGACGGCCACCCGACGTCCGGCGCGCTGTCCTTCCGTATCGGCGCCGGTGACACCGGAGCGTCCGCTGCGCATGCCGATGCTGGCGCCGGGATGGCCGTACCCTCCGAGACCGTGCGCGGCGTGTGGGCCGTCTCCCGCTGGGTGGGCTATCTCGCGCTCTCGCTTTTCGTGGGCGGGCTCGGTTTCCTCGCGATGCTGTGGCCGCAGGGGAGCGAGGACCGAAGGAGCCGTCGGATCCTGGCTGGCTCCTGGGTGTGCGGGCTCCTCGCGACCGTGGTGGGTGCTGGCTTGCAGGGCGCGTATGGGGCCATGGGTTCGCTCGGTGACGTGGTTCATCTGTCCACGTACACGGACCTGTTGGGCAGCGAGGTCGGGATTGTGCTGGCCTCCCGGGCGCTGCTGTGGGTGCTGGCGGCCGTCGTGCTGGCCGCGCTGCTGCAGGGCGGCGAGCGGGCCGCGCGGTCGCCGGGCTGGCGGGTCGGCGCGGGCGTGGTGTGCCTGGGACTGCTACGGACGACCGGTATGGCGGGCCACAACGCCGAGGGCACTCATCCGGGCTGGGGCGCGGTCGCCGATCTGGTGCATCTGCTCGGCGTCTCTCTGTGGCTGGGCGGACTCACCTTCCTGCTGCTCGGCGTGCTGCCGCGGCGCCGTCCGGCGGAGCTGTCGGCAGCGGTCACCGGTTACTCCGCCCTCGCGGGGGTGTCCGTCGCGGCGATCGCGGTGGCCGGAGCGGTCCTGGCCTGGCAGGTGGTCGGCTCCTTCGGTGCCCTCTTCTCCACTGACTACGGGCAGTTGCTGCTGGTCAAACTCGCGCTGCTGGCCGGGGTGTTGGTCATCGCGCAGCGCAGTCGGAGCTGGGTGCGTACCCGGCTCGACATCGCCGTACTGCTGCGCGGTGACCGCGCCACCGTACGGCCCTTCGTCTACTCGGTCGCGGCCGAGACGGGGCTCGTCCTCGTCGTCCTCGCCGCGACGAGTGTGCTGGTCACGGCCGCCCCCGGGCGCTGACCCGCAATCCGTCCCACCCCTCTCATCTCACAACGGAGACGTATCACTATGCGCACTGACGACACCCCCGCGGCCCCGCCGCAGGACCACCCGCGTTCCCGGGTGGGCAACCGTGCACTGCTGGCCACCGGTGTGGGCGCCGGTATCGCCGCGGTCGCTTGCCTCAGCCTGCTGCAGGCGTCCGCCGGAGCCGCGGCTCCGCAGACGGCCGCGCCGGCGGCGGACGCCCACTCCATGACCATGGCGCAGCCCGCCGCGGCCAAGGCGGCCGACTACACGATCAAGATCACGGGCTACAAGTTCGCGACGCCGAAGCTGACCGTGAAGGTCGGCCAGACCGTGAAGTGGATCAACGAGGACACCGCTCCGCACACGGTCACCACCACCAGCGGTCCTGCGAAGTTCGACTCGGGAAACCTGCAGAAGGGCGACAGCTGGTCGTACACCTTCACCAAGGCCGGGACGTACCAGTACTACTGCGCCGTGCACCCTGACATGACGGCGTCGATCACCGTGGTGGATGACGGCTCCGGGGGCAGCACGGGCGGTTCGACCGGTGGCAGTACCGGCGGCTCCACGGGCGGCTCCACGGGCGGTTCGACCGGTGGCAGTACCGGCGGCTCCACCGGTGGCTCGACGGGCGGCTCCAGCGGCGGCACGGGCTCGGGCGGTTCCACCGGCGGTGACGGCGGCGGCACCGACCAGTGCCGCAGCGTCCAGCAGGTCCTGCTGCCGATCCTGCAGCACATCAACTCCGCCCACCTGGAGGAGTCCCCGGGCCAGCAGGTCCAGGATGCACTGAACCTCGACAGCTACATCAAGATGCACACCGTGTGGATCGAGTCGATCCTCACCCCGGCCGTCAACGGCGGCGGCGCGACCCTCGACGACACCCTCACCGTCCTGCTGCAGCACATCAACTCCGCCCACCTGGAGGAGTCGCTAGGCCAGCAGGTCTCCGACCTCCTCAACCCCGACGCCTACGTCAAGATGCACACCGTCTGGGCCGAGCACCTTCTCGCCCCGACCACGAACTACCTCACCACGTCCTGCTGAGCGGGATCCCGAAAGGCGGTGGCCGGGCCGGCCGAGTCGCAGTCGGCCGGCCCGGCCACCGTCGTGATTGTCCCCGCCCCGTCCCCCCTCGTGCACCGAGGTACGCGCCATGACCACCGAAACACGTCCCACCGCCGTCCTCCCGCCCGTGCCCGAGGGGCCTGCGTGGCTCCCGCGCTCCGGCACCTACACGGCCGCCGTCGACCGCTGCATCGTCGAACTCACCGCCCGGTTCGGCCCGTTGGTCACCCTGCGCCGCCGCCTTACCGCGGACGACGCCACGCTGACCGTCGCGCAGGCTGCCGATGACTGCGCCCTGGGCCTGAAACTCACCGGCGACGCACTGGGCGGTGACGAACTCACCTTCGTCAGCACCACCCTCGAACCCGAAGCCGGAGGCTCGCGCCTGCGCGTCACGGGCGAACTCGCCACCGGCGACCCGACCGTCCCCTCCGTCCCAGCCACCCTGACCCTGCGGGTCGTCGAACGCACCGACGACCTGCTCCTCGTCCTCGGCACCCTCCACGTGCCCTACGGCCCATTGCGCCGCACCACGGGCTTCACCCTGTCCCGCATCCGCCCCGCAGACCGCCTCCGTCTGCTCGTCGCCGCGGAGTTCACATGCCCCGCCTGACCGCCCTGCGCGCCCTCCTGAGCGGCCTGCTCCTGACCGCCGCCGCCCTCGTCCTGCCCGCCGCCACGGCACAAGCGGCCACCACGCACCAAGTCGTCATGTCCGGCTACGCGTTCAGCCCCCGCTCCCTGACCATCACTGCTGGCGACACCGTCACGTGGGTCAACGAGGACCAGGCCCCGCACAACGTCAAGACCACCTCCGGCCCCGCCTCCGTCCAGTCCGCGATGCTGAACAAGGGCGCCACCTTCAGCCACACGTTCACCACACCGGGGACATACGGCTACGAGTGCACGGTGCACCCCGGCATGACCGCCGTGCTCGTCGTCAAGGCGGCGGCCGCCCCCACCCCCACCCCCACCCCCACCCCCACCCCCACCGTCCACCCGACCCAGCACCAGCCCGCCGCATCGGCCCCCGCAGCCGCACAACCCGCCACCCCGTCTGCCCGCACCACCGCGGCGGCCGGCCACGCCGACCACACCCACGAGGCCGCCGCCCCCGCGACGACGCACGCCGCGTCCCCCTCCTCCGCGGCCCCGGCGCAGCAGCCCGTCACCGCCACGCAGGAGACCACCTCCAGCACCCGCCCCCTCGATCCGCTCCTCCTGCTCGCCGGCGTGGTCGCGGGCGTCGCGGTGCTGTGCCTGCTGCTCGTCGGCTCCCGCTCCGCGCACTCTTCAGCCATTTCCACAGCGGATGACGGCAACGCGGACAAGACCTGATCAGCGCGTGCGGCTGCACCCACATCCGCCGGACCCTCCCGCGCGCGCTCAGGTCCAGATCCCGGATCACACGGAGAAGGACATCAGGTGATCACTCCCGCCCTGCCCGCCTCGCACGACGAGTCGACAACGGCCTGGACACTCGCCGCCCGCGGCGGTGACCCGAGGGCTGTCGAACATTTCGTTCGCGCTCTGCAGCGCGACGTCCGCCGCTACGTCACCTACCTCGGCGCGGACCCTCAGGTGGCCGAGGATCTGACCCAGGACACGTTCCTGCGTGCGCTGGGCAGCTTGCACCGTTTCGAGGGACGGTCGTCGGCCCGCAGCTGGCTGCTGTCCATCGCACGGCGCGTGGTGGCCGACAGCCTGCGCCAGCGCGCTTCACGGTATCGGCTGTCGGACACCGGCGACTGGCAGCGCGCCGTCGAACGCGCCCAGCCGCGCGGGCTGCCCGGTTTCGACGACGGAGTCGCTCTCACCGATCTGCTGGCCGGCCTCCCCGACGAACGCCGCGAGGCGTTCGTCCTCACCCAGCTGCTGGGACTCTCCTACGCCGAGGCGGCGCTTGTGAGCGGCTGCCCCGTGGGCACGGTCCGCTCACGGGTGGCTCGCGCACGCAGCGCCCTGATCTGCCTGCTGCACGACGCCGAGAGTCCCGAACCCGCGGGCGCCGTGGGGAGTGCCCTGCCCGATCGGCGATGAGGAGATCAGCAAGGCCAAGGACCGCAGACACGGCAAGGCCCGGATGGACCAGCGAGGGTCTTCGATCTTGAGCGGTGTGCCTGCTCAGGGCTTCTGACGTTTCGTTACGCTCAGCGACGGCAGTTGGTGGCTGCCGCCGGGGCCGCAGGCGCGCCGGGAGCACAAGGCAGCACACGGCCGCGGTCCCTCTCCGTGACTACGGGTGCAGCTTCTCGCCCTTCGCAAGCATCGCTACGTACTTTTCGATCCGGCGCGCCCGGGTCTCGGCCTTCTTGGCGTCCTGGATCCGGTACAGGATCGCGTAGCGGTTCTGCCGGTCCAGTGTCTCGAAGAACTCCGCCGCGGCCGGGTCGGCGGTCAGGGCCGCCGTGAGGTCGTCCGGCACCGTGGCGGTCTTCGCGCCGTCGTAGGCCGCTTCCCAGCGGCCGTCTGCCTTGGCGCGGTCGACCTCGGCCTGTCCCGGCGGATGCATACGGCCCTGCTCGATCAGGGCGGCCACCTTGTCCCGGTTGGCCTTGGACCACTTGCTGAGCGGCTTGCGCGGGGTGAACCGCTGGAGCCACCACTGGTCGTCGAGCTTTGCCTTCTGGCCGTCGATCCAGCCGTAGCAGAGTGCCGCGTCGAGCGCCTGGGTGTAGTCCAGCGCGGCGATTCCGGGGCCCTTCTTGCGAAGCTTGAGCCAGATGCCGGGCGAGACGGCGTGGTTCTCGCCGAGCCAGGCCTGGAATGCCTCGGCGGATTCGAATGCGACGATCTCCACGTCCTGAGTCACCCCAGCAGCGAACCACACCCGGCCGATTGCCATGAGGCATTCGGCACGGCCCCGGATGCGGGATGCCCGTGGGCCTGCGTGATCATCTCTGTTCTCGACGCAGAACGATCATGCAGGAGCCACGGGCTTGGTCAACGATACGACGCTGCTCGACCTCGACGGGGTGTCCGTCGCGCGGGTTGAGCGGCTGGCCGACGGGGGACGCAGGGCCCACCTGGTCACGGCCGACGAGAGGGCCAGGGCCTGCCCGACCCCACGGCGGACCCGCGCACCCTCGAAGAGCTCATGCAGAACCTGAGCGGTACACAGTTTTACATGATCCAAATCACCATGCCGCACCCGGTGGACTCATCAATGGCTACCTGGCCCCGCACCTCCGGGAACACCTCCTCTGGCTCGCGGCCCAGGAAAAGAACGGTGTCTTGTTCCTCTCGGGCGCCAACATCGACGGCGACCAGATCGACCAGTGGGACGGCAGCGGCACCGCCATCATCAGGGCACCGTCCATGGCCGCGGCAACCGCCATCGCCGAGGCAGAACCGTGCCATCGCGAGGGCCTCCGCATCAACAAGGTGCACGGCTGGATGCTGAACGAAGGAACCGTCCGACTCACCCTCAGCCTGTTCACCGGTAAAGCCACCCTTGGGTGATCGACCGCCAACCCGCCGCAGCCGCACTCGGAAGATCAACCGGCTGCGCGCCGGATTACCGACGCCTTTCCGGGCTGGAGTCCTGGACCTGGACAACGCTGGTCCGTGGGTGTCGCTGCCCGGCTATCAGACCCCGGCAGCGATCCGCCGCATCGGCCGGGCCCGGCTGCGGACCTGGCTGGCCAACCGGAAGGTGCGCGGCGCCGAAGCGCTGGCCGATGACGTCTGGCAGGTCGCGGCCAACCAGAACACCGGCATCCCGGCGAACCGGTCATCGCGCGCAAACGATCCATGTGATGGCCGACGAACTTGTCGCCCTCAACCAGCAGATCGCCGTGAGAGACGAGCTCATCGCGGCCCGGTTTTGCGACCACGAACTGGCAGACTTGATCGCCAGCCTGCCCGTTGTCGGACCGCTGCTCGGCGCGGAGTTCCTGGCCGCCGGCGCCAGCGACATGACCCGGTTCGGTGGTGCCGACCGGCTGGCCAGCTATGCCGGCCTCGCGCGGGTTCCTCGAGGCTCCGGCACCATCAGCGGCAACCTGCACCGCCCTCGGCGCTGTCGCCGTGGGTTCCAACGCGTTCTCCACCTCGGCGCTTATCAGCATCCGCAACTGCGAGGAGTCTCGCCGCTGCTGCGAGGGCACACGGGCCGAAGGTGAACGGCACACTCAGCTCAGGCCGTGCTCGCTCTGGCCCGCCGATGCGTCAGCGTCCTGCGGACTCTCATTCGTGACGGAAATCGCTCTCAGCGTGGACTCCCGGGAGCGAGTACGGCTTGACAAGGACATCATGCGGTGAGGAAGTCCAGGAGATGCCGGTTGACCTCATCGGGGGCTTCCCACTGCGGCCAGTGGCCTGGTCCGTTGAGCCGTTCGTAGCGCCAGGGAGCGGCGATGAACTCGCGGGAGGCGGTCATTCGTTCGTCGCCGGCGTTGAAGTCGGCTGAACCCCATATCCCCATCGTGGGCACGGTGATCTTGGGCAGCTCGGGGGGCGACTGGATGAGGACCCTGGGGTGGAAGTTGGCCCGGTACCAGTTGATGGCCGGGGTGAGGGACTCGCTGGCTTCCAGATCGGCGATCACGGCGTCGGCGTCGGGGTGTTGGAACAAGTTTCGGAAGTTCGTCCATTCGTTGTCGGACAGCCAGCGCTCAGCGATCTCCTCGAACGCGAAGAGCAGCATGTACCAGGTCCTCTGCCGCTCCAGGATGTCGCCGGGCCGGCGCACCGAGGGGTGGCCGACGGAAAGCACTGCCAGCCGGTCAACGCGCTGCGGGGCGAACGTGGCCATGCTCCACGCCACGTTCGCGCCCCAGTCGTGCCCGACGACCGCCGCCTTCTCCAGGCCCAGCTGGTCGAGGATGGCGACCGGGTCGGCGGCGAGAGTGGCAATCTTGTACGCCTCGATGTCGCTGGGCTTGTCCGAACGGCCGTAGCCTCGCTGGTCAGGGACGATCAGTCGGAGGCCTGCCTCGGTGAGTGGCGCTATCTGCTTGGACCACACGCGGCCGGTGTCCGGGAAACCGTGCAACAGCAAGACCGGTTTCCCTTCTTCTGGCCCGTAGAGTTCGACGTTCAGCTTGATGCCACCGCTGTCGACCTGCATGGTTTTTCCTTCGTGGTGTGCGCTGACTGCGGAATGGGGAGTTCTGCGGGCGGTCAGGGAACCAGGACGATCTTGCCGCGGACGTGGCCGCCCTCAAGGTGATCGAAGGCCTTGCGGACCTCGTCCAGCGGGTAGGTCGCGGTGATCGGGATCTCCAGGTCGCCGGCGGTGATCAGGCCGGCCAGCTCCGCGAGCACCGCAGCGCCGGAGCTGACGCCGGCCTCGTACCCCTCGAACTTGACGCCGTGCGTCTGCACCGCGTCGAACCGTACGATCGTGTTGAACCGCCCGGGTGCGACGCCCAGGTCGTCGAGCGCAATCTCGACGTAGTCCGCGCCCTGAGTGTCGATGAAGGCGTCGACCCTGCCGTACGCCGCCGCTGCCCGGATCCGGTCGGCCACGCCCGGTCCGTAGCTCACCGGGGTCACGCCGTGCGCGGTCAGCCAGTCGTGGTTGTGCTCGCTCGCCAGGCCGATCACCCTCGCCCCGGCCCGTACGGCGAGCTGGACCGCGATCGAGCCGACTCCGCCGGCCGCCCCCGCCACGATCACGGTGTCCCCTGGGGCCGGCTCCACGGCACGGACGGCCGCCCAAGCGGTGAACCCCGCGGACGCGAGCGCGCCTGCGGCTTCCCACGTCACGCCGGCGGGCTTCGGGATCAGGTGGTCCGCCTCCGCGACCACGTACTGCGCCTGGCTCGACAGCGGATCCACCCAGCCGATCACCTCATCGCCGGCGGCGACCTCGGTGACGCCCTCGCCCACCGACACCACTATCCCGGCCAGGTCGTGGCCCTGCCCCGTCGGGAACGTCACGGAATACACCGCCTGCATGTGGCCTTCCCGGGTGTGAGCCTCGCCGGGGTTGAGGCCTGCCGTCTTGACTCGCACCAGCGCCTGGCCGGTGCCGGGTGACGGGGACGGGACGTCCTCTACCTGCAGGACGTCAACGCCGCCGTACTGGTTGTACTGCACTGCCTTCATATTCGTGGTCTCCTCACGTTTTTGCCTACGACCGAACGCTAGAGACCAGCCGTGTGAGCGGGTGTCACCTGATTGGTGTGATTGATCGTGCCCGGCACAAGCTGAGCGGGGCAATCAGCCAGCCGCGCCGCGAAGCCACCGGCGCGACCGGCTTGACCCCGGGCCTGCCCGCTGCGGGAATCACATCGGCTTGCCCGGGCGGTGGCGACAGTGGTGCGGCTCGTTGCTGACCGTGCCGGCGATGCTGAAGGCAGCGATCCAGACTGGCGGGTGCCGCTGCTGGGCGGGCAGGGATCGTCTGTTACTGACCTCTTCGGTTTGATGTCGGGGTGGTGACGGGTGGTGACTCTGCGGTAGGCCGGTGGTGTTCGGTACGCGCAGGATGGCGGACTGACCGCCGAGAGGCGGCGATTACGCGAACGGATCAGGTAGGAGGCAGGCGAGCGGTTCGCTTGTCGTGAGAGAACCGCGGTGTTCGCGAAGGCTCGGGTGAGTGAGCGGTCGGTTGAACGCTGGCGTCGTGCCTGGCGGGAGGGGGCGCGCTCGCCTCCGCGGGGCCACCGAAACTGCCCAGTCTGTCCGAGGAGCGGTTCGCCGAATTGGAGAAGGAACTGGCGCTGGGGCTGGCCGTGCATGGCTGGTAGGACCAGCGGTGGACTCTGGTCCGGATCAGAGAGCTGATCGCCCGGACGTTCCGACTGGACTGCTCGTCGTCGGGGGTGTGGCGGCTGCTGCGGCACGGCTGGTCCTGGCCGTGTCCCGCCCCTCGGGCGCAACGAGCAGGCGGTGGGCCTGTGGAAGAAGGACGTGTGGCCGCACCTGGAATGACTGCGGCGGCGCTGGGCCTATATCGCCTTCGAGGACGAGGCCGAGTTCTCGATGACGCCGCCGTGCGCCCGCACCTGGGGCCGGCGTGGCCACACGCCGGTGGTGCGGGTGCGGGGCCGCTCCTGGCGCTGCTGGTCGATCGCGGTGATGCGCTGTTACCGGCCCGGCGAGACCTCCCGGTTGATCTACCGGCCGCGCCGCCGCCGCAAGCATCGGGGTAAAGGACGTAACACCTTCGCCTGGAGCGACAACCGAGACTTGGTCGTCCGCGCCCACATCCAGCTCCAAGCTCCCATCGTGCTGGTCTGGGATAATCTCAACACCGACCGGGCGGTCGGGGTGCGTGAGTACGCGGCCGCGTCCAACTGCCCTCTTGTGCACCGGACGTGAACCCGGCGGAGCGCGTCTGGCCGTTGTTACGGCGCGGTCCGCTGGCCAACGTCGCCTTCACCGACGACGAACATCTCGAACGCGCCCTCCGCCGGGGCCTGCGTCATATCCAGCTCCGCCCCGACCTCATCGACGGCCGCCTCACTGGCACCGGACTCATGCTCACCCACCAGCCGGCAACAACCCGAAGAGCTCAGTAGGTGTGAATGCGTCGCCGGCCTGACCAAGGCGCCGTGGGATGATTCCGGGTGTGGGAACTGGCGAGGGAGCAGATGCCGGGCCGGTGCGGGCCGCCCGTCTTGGTGCGGGAGGGGTTGTGGCCCGTCCAGAGCTGTTGGGGCGGCTGAGCGGGCCGGCCCGGGTGACGCTGGTGTCGGCGCCGCCTGGCAGCGGCAAGACCGTGTTGCTGCGTTCCTGGATGAGCCAGACGGGCCTGGAGGAGTGCGCTGCGTGGGTGGCAGCGGGGCGGGATGAGCGGGATCCGCAGGGATTCTGGCTGTCCGTGCTCGGCGCGCTTCGCCAAACACGCCCAGGGGCGGCGCTGGTGCGGGCGTTGACGGCGGCGCCGGACCTGGACGGGTGGGCGATCACGGAGCGGCTGCTGAAGGATCTGGCGTCGCTGGAGGAGCAGTTGTGGCTGGTGGTTGATGACGTGCATGAGCTGGCTCCGGACACGCTGCGGCAACTGGAGCTGCTGATCATGCGCGCCCCGCACAGGCTGCGGTTCGTCCTGGCCGCGCGGCATGACGTGCGGCTGGGGCTGCACCGGCTGCGGCTGGAGGGGGACCTGGCCGAGATCCGGGCGGGTGATCTGCGCTTCAGCCTGAACGAGACGCAGGAACTGCTCGCCGCGGCCGGGGTTGAGCTGCCCGGGCCGGCGGTGGCGGTGTTGCACGAGCGGACCGAAGGGTGGGTGGCGGGGCTGCGGCTGGCCGCGTTGGCGGCGGCCGGGCACCCCGATCCGTCGCGGTTCGCGGCGGAGTTCTCCGGCACCGACCGGACGGTGGCGGAGTACCTGATGGCCGAGGTGCTGGATCGGCAGCCCGACCCGGTGCGGTGGCTGCTGCTACGGACTTCCATCCTGGAGCGAGTCAACGGGGAGCTGGCCGACCTGCTGGCCGGGGGCGAGGGCGGGGAGCGGGTGCTGCAGGATCTGGAACAGGCGAACGTGTTCGTCGTGTCACTGGACGCTGCGCGTTCGGAGTTCCGCTATCACCAGATGTTCGCCGGGCTGTTGCAGATGGAGTTGCGGCGCGCCGCGCCGGGCGAGGTCCCCGATCTGCACCGGGCCGCCGCCGGATGGCTTGCCGGGCACGGATACCCGGCGGAGGCGGTCCGGCATGCCCAGGCGGCGCGGGACTGGTCCCTGGCCGCCCGGCTGCTTGCCGAGCACTGGTCCAGCCTCTACCTGGACGGACGGGCCAGTGCCGTGCACGAACTGCTCGCCGGGTTCCCGACCGGCCTGCTTACGACGGATGCCGGGCTGGCGGCGGCGGCCGCAGGTGATGAGCTGGCCCGGGGGTCGCTGGAGGCGGCCGAGCGGTTGCTGCGCCTGGCCGAGCGGGGTACGCAGACGCTGCTGGAGCCTGAGCGCGGCCAGCTGGAGCTCTTGTCAGGGGTCGTCGGGCTGCTGGCAGCCCGCCAGCGCGGGAACCCGCCGGCTGAGGCCGAGGCGGCGCAGCGGCTGCAGGCCATGGCCGAAGCCTTGGGGGCGGCGCAGCCTTACTTGGGTGAGGACTTGCGCGCGCTGGCGCTCATCAGCCTTGGCTATGCCCAGGGCTGGACCGGCCACCACAACCAGGCAGAGTACCTGGCGGAGGGGATCGCGCTGGCGCGCCGGATCGGTCGGCCATTTCTTGAGTTCACAGGCCTGGCCCACCAGGCGGCGATCGAGCCTTCACGGTCGTTGGCGCGGGCGGCCGAGTTCAGCAGGCAGGCGATCGAGCTGGCCGATCGGCACGGCTGGTCGGAGGAGTCGGCGGCAGGTATCGCGTGCATGATCCTCGGCGCAGTGCTCGCCTGGCAGGGAAGGCCCGGGGAGGCTGAGCCCTGGGTCCAGCGCGCCGAACACATCGTCAGCGCGGAGGCCGATCCCGCGGCCGGGCTGGGGGTCCGTTACGCCCGCGGGTTCTTGGAGCTGGTACGAGGTCAGGACGGCGACGCACTGACCGCTTTGCGGGACGCCGAACGGCTAGCTGGGCTTCTGGCCGCGCCGCACCTGCTGGCTCCGCGGGCGCGGGCATTGCTGCTGCTCACCCTGGTGCGCCTCGGCGAAACCCAGCGCGCCGAGAAGACCCTGGCCGACCTCGAGGAACGAGAGCGAGAGCACGGGGAGGTGCGCATCGCGACAGCCGAACTGCGGCTCGCCCAGGCCGACCCGCACGGGGCGACCGTCGCGCTCGCACCGGTCCTGAACGGCTCCGCCCGCGTGAACCCAGTCCAGGGCTTCCTCGCCCTGGCCTTCACGCTGGAGGCGGCAGCCCGGGACGCTCTCGGCGACCCGGATGCCGCCGGCCGCGCACTGGAGCGGGCGCTCGATCTCGCCGAGCCCGACACTGCGCTCTCAGCCTTCGTGCTGCATCCGGTTCCCGCCCTCCTGGAGCGCCATGCCCGGCGCGGCACCACGCATGCGGCCCTGATCGGCGAGATCCGGGGCCTGCTCGCCGGGCACGCCCCCGCGCCGCTGTCTGGAGGGAGCCCAACGCCGCTCGAGCCGCTGAGCGACAGCGAACTGCGCGTGCTGCGCTATCTGCCGACCAACCTGACCGCGCCGGAAATCGCGGGCGAATTGCATGTCTCGGTTAACACTGTCAAGACTCACATGCGCAACCTGTACGCCAAACTCGCCACCCACCGCCGGGCCGAGACAGTCACCCGCGCTCGCGACCTGGGCCTGCTCGCACCTCACGCCTTGCGGTCCTAGCCTCGGACATCTCCGTTGCGGCACCGAGCCCGATCACTGGGCCGAGGAAGGTGCCGGCCGTCAGCTCCTCCGCCGCGCCCCGGTCGCCGATCCGGCGGCGCAGGAAGGCGGACACCCGTGGGTGGTCCCGGACATACAGGGCCGTGAACCGCGCGGCGCGTTCACGGTCGGTCGCGGTCTGAATGTTCTCCATTCCTCATCGATGTCATGAGCCCGGCACTCCCTTACGCCGCACAGACACCTTTTCTCCGAACCGGCTCGGGAACCGACTCTCACGGCGACCCGCGCGCCATCGGCCAAGGCATCTACGCCGGCAACAGGCCGGTGGTCACCCCGTCATGCGATTCAGCGCGGCAACAACGCAGTGGGCTGCCCCCCAACCCCCTCAGCCGGTACCCATCGCATCGAAGCGAGCGACGGGCACCCGCCGGGAAAGACACACTATTTACCCAAAGGATCTTCACTGATTCCGAACCGAGTCCATATGATGCGGAGATCAACAGGCTTGGCCAAGGGGGGACTTGGGCAGGCCTCCCAAATTCCCGTGGGGGATTCATGCGTATACGCGTTGCGGCCACCGTCATCTCCGGCGCCGTCGTTTTGTCCGCACTCGCTCTTCCGGTGACCGCCCAGGCGGCGGAGTGGACGGGTGCGGCGGCGAAGCTCGGTTCCTTCGCCTCGAAGTCCGTTCAGCCGAGAGACTCGTTGGGCAACACCAAGTTCTCGCACGCGGTCATCAACGGTAGCAAGGACATCGTCCTCGGCACCACGGGCACGAAGTCCGTCACCGTCACGTACACCGCCACGGACCAGAACGGCGTCGCCCTCACCGAGGCCTTCCTGTGGCAGGGCACCGACAGTTCGACCACGGACGGCATCACCGGCGGCCTGGGGACGGACGACGACCCCGTTTGCACGGAAACGGCGACCCAGGGCACCTACACCTGCAAGGCCGTCTTCAACATCCACCCCGCCACCGACATGAAGGACAACGGCGTGGCCGGGACCTGGAAGCTGTTCCTGGGCGCCTGGGACCTGTACGCGAACGCCAGCTACAACGACGACGTCGCCACCGTCGCGATCAAGAAGACCTCCACACTGACCGCCAACGCCACGCCCGAGCCGGTCAAGAAGGGCAAGACCATCACGGTCACGGGCAAACTCGCCCGCGCGAACTGGTCGACGGGCAAGTACGCCGGCTATGCATCCCAGCCCGCGAAGCTACAGTTCCGCAAGAAGGGCAGCAACACCTACACCACGCTCAAGACCGTCAAGACCAACAGCACCGGCGCCCTGAAGACCACCACCAAGGCCACCGTCGACGGGTACTACCGCTACGTCTTCGCGGGCACCCCCACCACCGCCGCAGCGACGGCGCCCGGCGACTTCGTCGACGTCAGGTAAGAAGTCATCTCATTTGGTGAGTCTGCGGTAGCAGATGAGGGTGCAGGCGATGCTGGTGAAGGCCAGGAAGTGGTCGGCTTTGCGTTGGTAGCGGCGGTGCAGGCGTCGGCATCCGGCGAGCCAGGACATGGCGCGTTCCATGGTCCAGCGGTGGCGGCCGAGCCGTTGCGAGGTCTCGAGGCCCCTGCGGGCGATGCGGTGCCGGATGCCTCGGCTGGATAACCATCGCCGCAGGTGGTTGGAGTCATAGCCCTTGGCGGCGTGGAGCTTGTGGGGCCTGCGCCGCCGGGGTCCCCGGCGGGAGCGGATCGGCGGTATGCCCTTCACCAGGGGGATCAGTGCCTGGCTGTCGTGCGTGTTGGCGCCCGAGATGCCGATGGACAGGGGCAGGCCGGTCCGCTCCGTGATCAAGTGGATCTTTGACCCGTACTTATCCCGGTCCACAGGATTCGGACCTGTCAGCTCCCCCTTTTCAGGGCCTGCATGTTCACCGAGTCGATCGCGCACCGCGACCAGTCCAACTCGCCACGGGATCCGAGTTCGTCGAGCACCAGGCGGTGGAGTCTGGCCCACACCCGGGCCTTCGACCACTCGGTGAAACGCCGGTGAGCCGTCGCGCCGGACGGCCCGAACGACGCGGTCGGCAACTGCTGCCACGTGCAGCCCGAGGTCGCCACGAAGACGATCGCGGCCAGCACTTCGCGGTCGCCATGCCGACGCCGGCCCCCACCTTGAGGCCGCGACGGCGCCTCCGGTACCACCCGCTGGAACAGCTCCCACAACTCATCCGGCACCAGCCGCTCAACGATCCTCGCCACGACTGGCAGCTTACCCAGCCAAATGAGATGACGTCCAAGAGGCCCTGTACTCATGCCCGCAGCCGGCGGCAACCACCCGATCGAGACTCCCGTTCGACACACCCTCAAGATCGGACCGACAACAGCCACTCAGCTGCGTTCCTGCACGAACTTCACGCGATGACCCTCAGGATCGCGCAGCCAGGCATATCGAAGACGTCCGTCCGGCGAGTCGGTCGGACCCGTCAGTGGCTCGCCCCCTGCATCGAGCGCCATCTGATGCAGACCGTCAACGTCGTTGCACCACAACACGACCTCAGTGTTTTCCCCGGGCGTCGTGGCGATGCCGAAAAGCTCGCTGCCCACACGGGCCGAGCTGAACCCGATCCGGACGCCAGCAGCCTCCACCTCGACCTGGTGCGGCTCGTCGTCGGACGGGAAGCGAAATTTCTCCGGCATCCCGAGGCTACGGAAGAACGCTGCGCATCGTTCCACGTCATCGCACCACAGGTTCACCTGAACAGCCTCGAACGCCGCCATGCGCACACACGCTACCCATCCAGTCAGCTGTTCGAACAGCACGGCCAGCAGCTCGGTACGACAACAGGTACTGAGCTGGCCGATGTGCGGCCCTCCTCGACCTCTGCGCTCAGATGGCCCCGGCGGTTGTCCAACGCCTCCTCGGCGTCAGCTCTTTCGCGGCCGAACGATCGGCCGTAGGAGCCGTCAGGAGCCGACTACGCAGCAGAGATCGCTCGGCGAACCTGACCCATGCCCCATTCAGGACCTGCACTCGTTCCCCGACAAGTTCAGCCATCGCCGGTCTCGACGCCTCCTCGCAGTCCCCACTGATCAAGGCCGGAGTAGATCAACGCGATGCGACCTCTTGGGAAGTCGAGTGACATGGCTTCCCCCGTATAGAGCGCCACCAGCGAGTCGGGCCCACTCCACCAGGTGTCGGCCAGGCCCATCACCTCGCTGACCGGCTCGTATCCGTCCAACTCGATGCCATCTACGTCATCGCCGACGAGTTTGGTCACCTGCTTTGCCCCAATGGATGCGTGGGGGCCAGTGCCAGCGATTCCACCCAGCCCTCGACGGTCGCATGGAGAGGAGCCCACCTGTCTGCGTGAATGCCAAACTCGCCAGACGGACTGATCATCAACGAGTAGGGGACTGCGGTCCGCTGTATCCCTGCTTCGAACCACCACCCTGCAGAGTCTGATTCGGGTGAGTCCGGAGCGAGGTACTTCGGGCCTCCGTCGTACTGCGTGGCTGTGACGTTGTTCAGCGGCCCCGGCAGGACGCCTTGCAGCGGCCCCAGTTGGTGAAAATCCTTTGTCTCTTGGACGTTTTCAAGTGGCCCCGGGGATCGGCCCGCGCCGGTACCACTTGAGCGGGGCGTTTTGTACTCCAGCCGTAGATCGTGATCTCGATGGTGAGGGGCGCCGAGGCCGGCGTGGATCATCTCGCCCGAGATCGCCCACGCCGTCGCGGGCGTCGGCTCCTTCTTCGTCTACCCGAGTTCACCGAGACGGAGGGCGTCCCGTATCTCGCTGAGCTTCGCGGTCGTTGCCGGGGTACGCTCGTGCGCTTGTTCAGCGAGTCGGAGGGCGTCGTCGATCTCGCTGAGCTTCGCGGAGGACAGGACGGCCTCCCGCTCTATCAGGTCGTCCCGGGACACAGTGGTCAGCCACGTGCATGGGGTGAAGCCTGGACGCGGGAACGCGAGCCGCAGCACGCCTTCGAACGGCAGTCCTTCACCGGTGCCCACCATCACTTCGATGCCAAGACCACTGATGTCGACGCCCGCCGGAGCAACGACCTGCATCACCCGGATCCCGGACGTGTCCTCTCCCGACAGCAGTACGACCAACCTCCGCTCGTCGAACTGAACCCACCAGACTTCGCCACGTTGCACAAGTCCTCCAAATACAGGACGGCAGGCAGACGCCGCGCGACCTGACGCGCTGTGGAGACGGGCGCGGCCACCGTTGATCATCGGTGTGTGAAGACAAACGATCATGCGGTGGCCGCAGGTCACAGCGTAGACCCTGCCCGCCGGCAGGAAGCGTTCGAGGGCCCGATGAGCCGGATAGCGGGACGGTTCACGCGGGTGGAATCCCGGCGCCGGGCCCGGAAGTTGGTACTCGGCCTGCTGTCCGACCTGCCGCGCAAGAACTGCTGGACCATCGCCGAGTGGGCCGGGGACAAAACCCCGGACGGCATGCAGCACCTGCTCGGGCGGGCCAAGTGGGACGCCGACCAGGTCCGCGACGACGTGCGCGCCTACAAACGATCGAGCTCGTCGGGTCAGGCCACCGGGTACGTCGTGGATGAGGTGAACATTCACCGGAGGGCGCTACCCAGTCGCCATCGGGAGAGCATGCCGCGGGCCAGTCCGCACCTTCGCCCCGGTCTATGGCCGCCCTATTCCGCACACGTGAATATCGGAACGTGCCGATACGCTGAAGTCAAGGGAAGTCAGAGGTAGCCGGCGGCGGTCGTGCCGATCGACGGAGCCGTTGCGAGTAGCTGGCACAGGGCTTCTGATGCCAGCAGGCTGGCACGCAGTTTCTCGGGTATCTGGGCGTTGGCGAGCACCGTGTGCAGGGCTTCGCGGCGTGCTGACCAACTGGCGTCCTCGGGCAGTTCGGCAAGGGGCGCCTCGAGTAGCGCGAGGACGGTGTCGCGTTCGGTCGGGCCGATCTGTCGGCCCAGGGCAGCGCGTAGATGTGGCCATCGCACGGCGAGCACCGCGAGTTTGGCGATTTGAGATTTGAACACGCCGCCGCCCGCGGCGAACCCACGGTCGATGTCATCGGCTACTTCGAGGGCATCGTCGGCCCCCTTCTACGGCTGGGCCCTGATAGTTCCCTCCCGCGTCCGCAGACGTGCACCGGCCCTGGTCGAGAACTTCCTCGCCGGCCTGGAGAACCATCGGCCCGAGCCCCCGGACGAGTCCACCGGCTCCCGATCGGGGCCTGCAGACGGATGATGGAATTAGAACGGCGGACTGTGCACGCGACTGCGGATGGCGCCTCACGGCGGCCTCGGCGGGACTCGTCCTTGGCCGGGCGGCGTCCCCCCGCAGGCCCGAGGTCAGCAGTCGCCGTAGAGCGCCGCGATGGCCGTCTCGCGGATCGCGGTTTCGGCGCTGTCCCAGGACCACCCGGCGTCGGCGACGAGGGTGCGCCAGCCGTGCGGGCCGAACCAGAGCCAGAGCAGGTCGGCGGTCTCCGCCGCCGCGTAGCGCGGGCGCGGTGTGAGGGTGTGCAGGTGGTGTGCCGTGTCGCTCATCGCCGCACGGGAGCTGCGGGTGGCCCGCTCCCACAGTGCCGCGCCGTCCTCGTGCACGGGCAGCGCCAGCCGGATCGCCTCGTGCACCGTGAACTGTGATTCGCTGCCGAAGCGGGTGCCCGTCGCCAGCGCCGCGAGGACGTCGCGCGGTGTACGCAGTTGCCGCAACTGCTCCATCGCCTCGTCGCAGCGACCCGCGATCACGCCCGCGTCGATGATGTGGTCCATGATCTCGCGCTTGCTGCCGACGCTCGCGAACACGGTCTTCGGCGAGACGCCCGCCGCGGCGGCGATGTCCGCGACCGTCACCAGCGCGTAGCCGCGTTGCCCGAACAACTCCGTCGCGGCCCGCAGGATCACCTCCCGCGTCTGCGCCGCCGCCTTCTCCCGCAGTGGGGAGGCGTAGGCGCGCTTGGTCGGCATGGCCGTCACTATACCTGCCGGACTTCATGGATATACTATCGTCCTATTCAATAGGCTCTTGCTGGAGCTAATTCGGCGAGGCATCTCGTCCACCGACCCACAACCGCGGAGTTCCCATGGGCAGCAACGCCACCGACAGCGCGCATTCCCTCTTCAGGGTCATAGAGACCGGTGACCCGGCGCTCGCCGCGGACGTCGTCCACGCCGACTTCCACAACCGGGAGGCAGTCAACTCTCCCGCCGCCTGCGCGATCCCCGGACCGGCCGGGGTGCTCGCCTCAAGTGCCTGGATGCGTTCGGCGTTCACCGACCTGCGCTTCCCCGTTCTCGACACGGGCGTCGACGACGAGCGCGGACAGGTGTTCGTCCGGGTGCGCATGCAGGGGCGGCACACCGGGCCGTTCGTGCTCTTCCGCGACGGGACGCTGGAGAGGGTCATGCCGCCGACCGGCCGCGAGTTGGACTATGAGCAGATCCACGTACTGACCGTGCGCGACGGGAAGGTGATCAGGCACGAGGCCGTCCGCGACGACATGACCATGCTCGGCCAGCTCGGCACCTTCCCGCCGACCCCTGCCCTCATCGCGCGGCTCGCCGGCTGGAAGCTCACCGGCCGCGACCGGCGCGCGGCGGCAGCCGTCTCAACGCGTGCGGCAGAGGCCGCGCAGTATGCGGAAGGCACGGGGACGGCGCGGTGAACCACTTCGGCATGACGCTGCGCGGCTGGCGCGAGCGCATGTCGCCGCAGGACAGCGGGCTGGAGGCCGGCGGGGAGCGGCGCATCCCTGGACTGCGCCGCGAAGAACTGGCCCGTCTGGCAGGTGTATCGGTCGACTACCTGGTGCTGCTGGAACAGGGCCGCGCACGCAATCCCTCGGCCCAAGTGGTCACCGCCCTGGCACGCGCACTGCGTCTCGACCCGTCCGAGCGTGACCATTTGTTTCGCTGCGCCAACCTCGAACCGCCCTCCGCCGGGAACGTCTCCAGGCGCATACCCATGAGCGTGCAGCGACTGGTACACCGGTTGGGAGCGGTCCCCGCCGGGGTCTTCGCCGCTGACTGGACCATCATCGGCTGGAACAGGATGTGGACGGCCACGGTCGGCGATCCCCGCACGTACGGCTGGGAAGCGGACAATCTCGTCGCAGGGATGTTCCAGACGAGAGCCAGCCGAGACCGGGACCCGAATGCGGCATGGCCCGTTCGGACATGGAGAGGCAGTGATTCCGAGGTGGAGGACCTCGTCGCCGACCTGCGCGTGACAGCGGCCGCCCATCCCCGCGATGCACGACTCTCCTCACTCGTCGAAGGCCTGCTTCGACGGGAACCGGCGTTCGCCCGACTGTGGTTCAACGGCACGGCCGGCCCCTGGACCGGCGACCGCAAGACCATCGAACATCCAACGTTGGGTGCCATCACCATCGACGTCGACGTTCTGATGCCTGCCGGCACCAACCTCAAGGTTCTCACGTGTACGACTGCGGCCGAGACCACCGACGCAGAGAAGATGGACGCTCTGCGTGCGGCCTGGCATCTGGAGGGAAAGGGGCTGGACGTCTCGCCCGAGGACTGTGACCCGGGCTGCCGCCTGCATCATCTGTCGGTCGAGTACGGAGTGAACCAGCAGACACTGCGCACGTGGGTGGGTGCGCCGTTCCGAGCAGGAGGACGCGACGGTCGGTGGGCTGAGAGCCCAGGCTGATATGGGCGCGCACGGAGGAGGCGTCGGCCCACAGGTCGCGGCAGAGGGCACCGACGAGATAGGAACACTCCGCCTCATTCGCAGGGAAGCACACGGCAGCGGGGGAGAGAGGGTGCTGCGTGCTGTGGGGACCACGCAGTGGGGTTTGCCGGTCCGACGTTCCCGAGAGGTTCTGGAAGATCTCTGAGAGTCGGCGGTGGAACCACGCAGGTCGCAGGCCACACACGGTCGAGATGTCGGCCCGTTTCTCAGGAAGATCCCAGAACCTTGATCGCGATCAGCCTTGTCGCTCTCCCGGCCACGTCGTCGCCGAGGTCGGCCTGTGGGTGGCACCGGCGGTGAGGCGCAGGTCCATGGGGCGTGTCGAACACGGACAAAGCCCTGTCGACCTTGCATTGACGCTCGAACACAGGGGTGTAAACCTCGGCACGTGCAGGTGACGATTCGAGAAGTTGCGAAGGTGGCCGGGGTTTCCCCGTCCACGGTGTCCCGGGCGCTGACGCCGGACGGAACCATCAGTGCGGCGACCCGGGAGAGGGTCCAGGCCGCCGCCGACCGGCTCGGCTACCAGCTGTCGAAGACCTTCTTGTCGGCCGGAGTCAGCCCGTGCCCGTGATGAGAGCTCCTGCCGACGGCCAGGGCGAGGAACAAGCCCACGTCTTCGGTGTCGAACATCGCGTTCTTCCAGGGGAGTTGAACGTGCCGCCCTCGGCAGTGGTGTCGTACGCGCGCATCCACGTTATGCAGACCTGCCGCCCGCGAGCTGTCCGGCGTTGCGCCGGACCGAGTGGTGGCCGGACCTCACATCAGCGTTTCCGACGGCACCTCCCGGGCCCGGCGACACCACCCCCCAGGTCATGCCTTCGACAGGGGGACACAGTCATGCCGGGCCCGGAGGCCAGCGGCCCTCTTGCAGGACCGCGGAAAACGTAACGAGGGCGGGCCCCTGCGGGGGAGGTCAGTCGACGGTGAGGACGAGCTTTCCGCGGCTGTGGCCGGCGTCGCTGGCCTGCTGCGCCTTGGCCGCGTCGGCAAGCGGGTAGGTTGCGCCGACCGTGGTCATCAGTGTGCCGTCGGCGGCCTGCCGGGCCAGTTCGGCCAGCCGGGTGGCCGAGCGCCGCGCCGGGCCCTCGGCGAAGACGACACCGAGTTCGCGGGCGCGGAAGTCGGCGGTGGTGACGATCCGGTCGGTGCCGCCGCGCAGGGTGATGGAGTCCTCCAGCGCGCCCTTGCCCGCGGCGTCGAGCACCGCGTCCACGCCGCCTGGGGCGAGCGCACGCACCCGCTCGACCAGGCCCTCGCCGTAGACCAGCGCGGTGGCGCCGAGCGAGGTCACGTACTCCTGGTTGGCCGGGCCGGCGGTGCCGATGACGCGGGCACCGCGGGCGACGGCGAGCTGGACGGCGATGGTGCCCAGCGCGCCGGACGCGCCGTGGATCAGCAGGGTCTCGCCGGTTTTGATGTCGAGCAGGTCCAGGACGCGGTCGGCGCCGTCGCTCGCTACGGGCAGGGCGGCCGCGTGCGTCCAGTCCAGGCCGGCCGGCTTGGGGGCGAGGGTGATCGCAGTGGCCAGCGCGTACTGGGCGTAGGCGCCGGTGTCGGACCAGCCCAGCACTTCGTCGCCCACCTTCAGATGGTCGACGCCCTCGCCGACGGCGTCGACGATCCCGGCGATCTCCCCGCCGGGGACGGCGGGCAGGGTGGTGGGGAAGATGGCTTCCATGATCCCGGAGCGGATCTTGCCGTCCACCGGGTTGACGCCGACAGCCTGTACACGCACGCGGACCTGGCCGGAGCCGGGCTCGGGGACCTCGGTCTGCGCCTCGTGCAGGACCTCGGTGCCGCCGAACGTGTCGAAAACGATGGCCTTCATCACTGTGACTCCTTCGATGAGTTGATCCGGCGAAACCAAGTAGGTGGCTAGACACCGAAAATGTGACGCCGGTCTTGTGGCTAACCAAATAACTGTTGGATGGGCTCGTTCGCGGGCTGGAGCCGCAGAACTTCGGGCCGCCTGCCCGCGCCCGGCGCTGTTCAGCAGCGTCGGGGCCTGATCAGGGGCTGCCAGTCACTGTCTGTGCAGCTCCAGCACGCCCACCTCGGGATGCTGGCAGCGCTCGGAGGCAATGAGTGGGTTCACCTCGTGCATCCGTGGGACCAGGACGTGCGTCAGTGCTGTGGCAATCTTTCCGGCCCTGCCGCGGGTGTCGTGCAGGGGACCTGGGGGTCGGGTCCGAGTTGATCGTCGGGGCTGGAGTCCGTGGCAGGCGGGAATCGAGGACGGGTTCCTACGAGTTCAGCACGGCTGGAACGACCGGGCTGGGACTCCGGTGCCGCTGCTTCGGGCCGTCACTCGGCCCGAAGCAGCGGCTGCTCGCTGTTGTCCTTTGTTTCGATGACGTGGACGCACCGGTCGAGGGCGGCCACCATGTAGCGGCGCCAGAGCGGGGCGAAGGGACCGGCCAGGATCCAGCGGCGGCCGGGCAGCGGCTTGAACTCGTAGGTCCAGCGGATGAGTGTGCCGTCACCGTCGGGGTTGACGTTGAACTCGCCCCGGATGCCGGCCGCGAGGCGGGAGAGGACATTGGTGAAGCCGGTCAGCTGGTAGGCGAAGCTGGAGCCCAGTACGTACTCGGTGAGTTCTTCGTTGGCCTGGGAACCGTCGTCGAACTGCGGGTTTCTTCGCGCTCCCGCGTGGTCCCATGCCTCGGTCTGGTTCTTCACGCTGCTTATGCCAGGGAACGGGGCCACCGGGCGGAAGACGGTGGGGAGGTCGATGGGCACCAGGATGCGGAAGGCGTCCTGGGGTGCCGTGTGGGTCCGCTGCTGGACGGTGATGGTGACGGTCTTGTCGGCTGGGCCGATGAGGAGTGTGGTCATGGTTCAGCTCTCCGTGGTGGTGGGGAGGGTGGGGTAGTCGGTGTAGCCGCGGTGGTCGCCGCCGTAGAAGGCGGCGGGGTCGGGCTCGTTGAGCGGGACGCCCGTGCGGAGGCGGTGGGGCAGGTCGGGGTTGGCCAGTGCCGTGGCGCCGACCGGCGACGGGCGTGTGGTGGTGCGGGGCGTTGTCCGGGTGGGAGATACCGCCGGTGTGCATCAGCTGGACCACGATGCGCCCGGCCTCGGCGTGGACGGCGTCGGTGGCCTTGTGCCGGCCGGCGATGTGCGCGTCAGTGTGGATTCCCGGCGTCAGCAGGTAACCCTGACCGTCTTCGGACGGCTGGGTGCCCTCGGTGATGGTCAGGGCCATGGAGGCCCGCTGCCGGTAGTACTCGACATTGAGCTCGCTGGCAGGCCGTCCGCCAGGGAGCGGTCACGGCTCATGGGCGCCATGAAGAGCCGGTGCGGCAGCTTCATGGCACCGATGGTGACAGGGGGTCCAGACAGTCATGGGGAGCGCTTTCTGCTGCAGGGGGACCGGAGGCCGCCGAAGGGGGAGGGCTAGAGGGAGGCGAGCGCGCGTACGCGGTCGGCGACGGCCCGGCGGGCGATGTCGATGTCGAAGGCGATGGAGTCGAACTCGTGCGGGACACCGGGGTGAAGATGGAACTCCACGGGTACGCCGGCGCGGCTGAGTTTGAGGGCGTAGGCGAGGTCCTCGTCGCGGAAGGCGTCGAGCTGGCCGACCTCGATGTAGGCGGGAGGCAGACCGGTCGCGTCCTTGAGGCGGGCCGGGGCGGCCGTGGCGGGTACGTCGGGTCCGCCCGCAGCGTCGCCGAGCAGGGCCGGCCAGGCGGTGCGGCTGTCGTCGTAGGACCACAGCAGGTAGGGCTCGATGTGCGGGTCGGGCGTGGTGGTGCGGTCGTCGAGCATCGGCATGAGCAGGATCTGCCGGGCGATCACCGGGCCGCCGCGCTCCCGGGCGAGGATCGACAGCGCCGCGGCCAGTCCGCCTCCGGCGCTGTCGCCCATCACACCGATCCGCGCAGGGTCGACACCCAGCTCGCCGGCGTGCTCGTGCAGCCAGCGCAGGGCGGTGTACCCGTCCTCGACCGGTGTGGGGAAGGGGTGTTCGGGGGCCCGGCGGTACTCGACCGACAGCATCGGCACCCCGCTCGCGGAGACGTAGCGGGATATGGGGCCGTCGAACAGATCGATGTGGCCGAAGATGTAACCGCCGCCGTGGAAGAACAACGCGGCCGGACCGCTGGGGGCGCCCGTCTTGGCGTACCAGCGCATGGTGATCTTCGTGCCGTCGTCCGCGGTCGCGTAGTACTCGGTGGTCGTGACGTCGGCCGGGACCGGCTGGGCCGCCGAAGCGGCACCGATGATCGGTTCCCACATGGCGCGGCGCGCGCCGACGTCGCCGACCGGCGGAGGGGTGGCACCCGCCATGGACTCGGCCATGGGGGCGAACACCTGGGCGAACTCGGGGTCGAAACTGAGTGACATGACTGTCCTGCCTTCATGGCTGGTTTGGTCTGATCTGGTCATTCGTGGAATCAGCGGGCCCAGAAGTTCCGGGTTCGGCAGGCGAGGGTTTGCCGTTGGGCGGCTCAGCAGACCTGACCCTCTGGAATCCCGCGCCGGCTCGGCCGCCAATCAGGAGACGCGACACGCTCCACGCAATGTGCTTCAGTTTTGAAGCGTTTGGTAAGGACACTCCGGTTTCGAAGCGGCATCACAGGGTGAGAGGGCGGCGACTGCCGCTAGGGACCGACAGCGAACAGCATCTGCAGCTTGCCCCGGCTGGGGGAGCCGGGCGTGGCGGTGAAGACCAGCAGCTGCTGGCACTGCTCGGGATCTATCAGCATCTCGGAGTAGAGCTCCAGTTCCCCCAGCTCGGGGTGCAGGTAGCGCTTGAGGTCGTGGTGATGGGTTACCCCCACCTCGTGCAACCGCCAGATCTCCGCGAACTCGGGACTGACCTCGAGCAGGGCCGCGACGATCTCACCGGCCCTACCCGTTGGATCGGCCGTGTAGGCGTCCCGGATCTCCGCGGCGAAAACCCTGCCCCGCAGCGAATGGTCCTCCACCGGATACAGGCCGCGGACCTGCGGGTCATGGGTGAACCAGCGGTAGACCAGGTACCGGGACAGACCCGAGTAGCGGGTGAAGTCACCGAGCAGCGCAACCGCCGGAGGTGTCTGCAGGAGCGCCTCACCGAACCGCGACATCAACATCGCCGGAACATTCCGGAGGCCGCCGACGATCCGCATCATGGTGGGACCGACATGATCATCTCGTATGATCCGCTGGGGTGCAGGGATGCCGCCGAGGGTGAAGAGGTGGTCGCGCTCGTTCAGGTTGAGCCGCATCGCCCGGGCGATCGCAACGAGCATCCGCTCCGAGGGCGCCGGACCACGCTGCTGCTCGATACGGCTGTAGTAGTCGGCTGACATACCGGCCAGCGCCGCCACCTCCTCGCGCCGCAGCCCGCCGGTGCGGCGCCGCTGTCCGCGAGGAAGCCCGACATCCTCCGGCTGCAACACCTCACGACGCGCGCGAAGAAAATCCGCCAGCAACACCCGGTCCATCGTCCGACCTCCTCTGTTCGACACACCCATCCTGGCGCGGACGGAAGAGCGGATGAAGGGCCACTTCATCAGGGGACGAGTTGTCCGTGGCTGGGCGACAGCGGTGCACAGGGACAGCCGGACGGCCCTCATCCGCCCCCGGGCGGCATGCCTCATGCCGAACTCGGCCCAGCCTGCTGGAGGGCGGACAGGTAGGACTGGACGCCTATGGCCATGGTCGGCACGTGCTCGCGCATCAGCCGCTGGAAGTGGGGTGCGGTCGTGGAACGGTGGTCCACGGTGAACTCCCCGGCCAGGGAGAACCAGGTGATCGGGGAGGCGCCGGCCTGCATCATGCGCTCGACCGCGACGGCGTGGGTTTCGGCTGTCAGGCTCGCTGTGGCGTCCACGACCAGGTAGACCTCGTAGTCCTCGCGCAGCGCGCCCAGCACGGTCTGCAGGACGCATCCCTCGGTGGACACGCCCGCGATGGCGAGCTTGCGGCGCCCGGTCTCGCGTACGGCTCGTGCGAAGTCCGCGTCCAGAAAGCCGTTGAAGTTGCCGCCCCGTTCGATCACGGGGTGGTCCCCGATCGTTTCCTTCAGTTGCGGGTAGAGCGGTCCGGACGGCTTGTCGGGCCGGCCGTTGGTCACTACCAGGCCGCTTTCGTACCGCAGGGCTGTCTTTGCCAGTCCGACCACGTTGTTGATGTGCTCCGCCGTGTCGTGCGACCGCAGCACGTTGGCGAAACCGACGGCGTGGTCCACCAGGACGATTGTGGTGTTCTCGGGGGTCAGTGGTTCGAGGTTCACGAGGTGCTCCGATGGCTGGCGACGGTACTGATGACCGTCGCGGCATGAGTGGAATCAACGTTGTCGATGACCGCTGTGCGCCGGGTCGGCGAGTGCGGAGAACCGGATCAGAGAACGACGGGATCCTGATGCCAGTGAGGCGGCCATCTTGGAGGCCGGACGCTCCGCGTTCGCCGAACGCGGTGACAGCCGCGCCATCATCCGGGAGATCGCCCGGCGGGCCGGCGTCGCCTGCGGCCTGGCGATGTGGAACTGTCCGTCGAAGGAACAGCTGGTCATCGTCTCGATGACCAGAGCCGCCCGGCCTGTACGAGCGTCCCAGGGCTGCGTCGCGCGCAGGGAGCAAGCCGGCGGCAGCACCCTGTGAAGGGCGATGCTGCCTAGGCGAGCGCGGCGGGGGGAAAGACGATGGCCTTTCCGGAGAGCGGGCCCGCGGCGGCTTCGGCATGCAGAGCCGGCAGGTCGGCCAGTGGCACCCGCCTGGCGATGTCGACGCGCAGCTTGCCGGAGTCGACCAGTGCCACCAGCTGCGCCAGCTGGGCTGCGTCGCTGTTGACGAAGAGGTTGATACCACGCACGCCACGTTCCTCGTCGGACGGAGCGGACATCCACACCGTCGTGTTCACCACGACACCGCCGTCGCGGACCACACCGGCCAGCGCGGCCAGCTGCGCCGGATCGACCGGCGCGAGGTTGAGCACGACGTCGACCGGCTCAGCCAGTTCGGGAAGGCCGTGACCGAGAACGTCATCGGCGCCAGCCGCCTTGACACGCTCGCTGCTGCGCGGCCCGGCCGTGGCGATCACATGGGCGCCGGCGTGCTTGGCCAGCTGCACGGCGTAGCCGCCGACCGAGCCGCCCGCGCCGTTGATCAGCACGCGCTGGCCGGCGGTCAGCTTGGCGTGGTCGAAGAGGGCCTGCCAGGCGGTGAGGCCGACCAGCGGCAGCCCGCCGGCATCGGCCAGCGGAATGCTCGTGGGCGCCGGCGTCAGGATCCCCAGTCGGTGCGAGGACGTATTCCGCGGCCGCGCCGGCGCCGGTCATCGGCAGGAATCCGACAACCCGGTCACCGACCTCGACGCCGTCCGGGTCCTCGCCCAGCGCGTCGACCGTGCCGGCGACGTCGATGCCGGGGGTGTGAGGCAGAGCCACCGGGATGGGGCCCTGCATGAAGCCGGCACGGATGTTGCCGTCGACCGGGTTGAACGATGTCGCGGCCACCCGGATCCGGACCTCTCCGATGCCGGGGACCGGCTGTTCCACCTCCTCATAGCGCAGGACGTCCGGGGTGCCGTACTTGTGGAAACGCACTGCCTTCATCGGGGCTCTCCTTTGTGGATACCCCCGGCTTCAGCCGGGGGAGGAAACGAAGCTCCTGCGCAGCAGGGCAGGGAAAGCCGGTTCGCCGTCAGAGCGCACCGGCGTGCGTCGTCCACCGGCCGACACTCGCCACTCACACGGGAACTGATAGAACGTGAGGTATGGCGCGGCAGGTCAAGCGGGCGTTCAAGTACCGCTTTTACCCCACAGGCGAGCAGGCGGCGGAGCTGTCGCGCACGTTCGGCTGCGTCCGCCTGGTCTACAACAAGGCGCTGGAAGAGCGCACACGGGCCTGGTACACAGAGCAGCGCCGCATCCCCTACGTGCAGTCCTCCACCGCACTCACACAGTGGAAGAAGACCGGGGAGCTGGCCTTCCTGACGGAGGTGTCCTCGGTCCCGCTCCAGCAGGCGCTGCGCCATCTCCAGACGGCGTTCGGGAACTTCTTCGCCCAGCGGGCGAAGTATCCGCGCTTCAAGTCCCGCAAGAAATCCCGCGCGTCGGCCGAGTACACCCGCTCGGCCTTCACGTGGCGCGAGGGACGGCTGACGCTGGCGAAGATGGCCGGCCCCCTGGACATCCGCTGGTCGCGTCCGCTCCCGGAGGGCAGCGAGCCGACCACGGTGACGGTGTCCCGTGACAGTGCGGGACGCTGGTTCGTGTCGCTGCTGTGCGACGACGGCATTACCCCGGCTCCGGCCACGAAGAACGCGGTCGGCATCGACGCCGGCATCACCTCCCTGGTGACCCTGTCCACCGGCGAGAAGGTCGCCAACCCCCGGCACGAGCGGCGCGACCGCGCCCGGCTGGCCCGTGAGCAGCGGGAGCTGTCGCGGAAGGCGAAGGACTCCGCGAACCGCGACAAAGCCCGTCGCAGGGTTGCCAGGGTCCATGCGCGGATCGCCGACCGGCGCCGCGACCACCTGCACAAGCTGTCGACTCGGCTCGTCCGTGAGAACCAAACGGTCGTGATCGAGGACCTCACCGTCCGCAACCTGCTCAAGAATCACACGTTGGCGCGCGCCATCTCGGATGTGTCGTGGAGGCAACTGAGGTCGATGCTGGAGTACAAGTGCGCCTGGTATGGGCGTGAACTCGTCGTGATCGACCGCTTCTTCCCCAGCAGCAAGCTGTGCGGGAACTGCGGC
>NZ_JARXVH010000021.1 GCF_029892565.1 Streptomyces pseudovenezuelae
GAAATGCTGGCGAATCTTCCGTCACGCCCGGTGCAGCCCGAACCGCATGACGTCAATCACCAAAGCCGTCCTCACCCTGGAGCGGCACCGCTGAAGATGCTCACTGGGTGGTGCCGCCGCGATACGACGGCGATCTGTGCCACCCGAGAGCTGTGCGCTCCCTCGTCGCCGCTGGTCGCCAGAGGCTGGCACCGCACGCCGCTGACTGACTTCGACTGCTACGGATTCACGCGACCCCATCGAAATCAATCAGGCAAGAACTCCCGCCCGACACGGGCGGCGGCGGTCGTTCAAGACCGCGGCAGTTGAACAGGAAGGTGCAGCAAATGCTGGACGGAAGCTACCTGTACGAGCTGGACATCAACGGAGCCTCGTTCGTGAAGGCATGCGGAGGCCCCTGCACCGAAGGGTGCGTGACGCTGGCTCGGATCGGCGATGAAGCCTGGGCCTTGGGCGACAGCAAACGGCCGGGCGCGGAACCGCTGCGCTTCACGACCGAGGAGTTGGAGGCGGCCGGCATCGATCCGGCGAGGTTCGGGCTGTCCGTCTGACCGCGTCTCTTGTCCGACCGGTCCCGGCTCCCGTACCCGGGGAGGCGGGACCGGTTCCTTTCCCCCGATCTCGACGCCAGATGGGGACAACTGGTGCACCATCACGGCTTTTTGTGGGCAGGCCCGAAGGCACGCTTCGACGAGGAGGCCCTACGTCGCCCACCGCATCCGGAGCCACCCGGCGCTGGAAGCAAACCGGAACTCGTCCAGCGCTATCGCGAAGTCGCTGCCGGGTTCGCCGAGGCTGATCTTCCGCCGCTGGAAACGGCGTACTGGCTCGTCAAACCGCGTCCTCTGGTGCGTGGCACGTGGGACGAGGCCAAGGAAGCGGCTGTGTGGCTCAGCGAGCAACTGGCTGAGCACGCACCCCGGTTCGCCGCGGGGACAGAGCGCGACATCGCGCGCCTGGCCTCGGTGGTCGACTCCGCCGCCGCAAGATTGGAGTCGGGAACAGACGTATCGCTCGGCTTCTATCTCGAACGTCCCTCGTATCTGTCGCTCGCGCTGGTGACGTGTTCGCCGAACCGCTCGCGGCCTCAACTGGCGTGTCCTGTCCGGTGAGCGAGTCTCGTTCGCCAATCACGATGACTCACTCTGTTCCGCGGCAACAGCGACTGGCTACCGGCACGGAAGATATTCAGGGCGAGGTGATCGGCTGGTATCAGCGTCCCCGCCGACCTTCTCCGGCGCCACGGCGTACGGCGAAAGGACTGCGCGGACCGCGTCCACGTCCGGTCGGACCGCCTCACCGTTCACGAAGCTGTAGATGCTGAGGCCGTAACTCACTTCGCCGGCCCCCTGGCCTCGGAACCCGCTACCTGCCCTCGGAAGCCGCCTCGTTCAACCGATCCAACAACCCCAACAACACCCCAACATCCGCATCCCCCAACCCCGCAAAACACTCCCCCAACACCCCATCCGCCACCACCTGCCCCGCCTTCAGCACCCGCTCCCCCTCCGGCGTCAGATGATGCTCGATCCGACGCCCCCGCCCCGGCCGCCGTTCGATCAACGCCTGCGCGGAGAGACGCGTGGCCAGGGTCCCGAAGGACTGTTCCGTCTGAAAGGTCGCCGCGGACAGCTCGCGCGCCGACGCCCCCGGCGTCCGAGCGATCGCGCGCAAGGCGTCCCACTGGGACAGCGTCGTCCCGATCGCGGCCAACGCGCTGTCCAGCGCCCGGTGTTGGCGGTACTGGGTCTGCTTGACCGCTCGGCCGAGGAGCTGAAGTTGGAGTTGGCGGTCGCGTTGGCGGTCGCGTTGACGCTGGCGTTGGTGCTGAAAGGGCAGGTCATCCGGCATGGAGGAAGTTTACCTCAAGGCTAAGCTTCCTTATATAAGGATGTTTAGTTAGAGTGGTCGCATGACCTCAGAGAACCTCTCCCAGGCGTACTCCGTGTACCCCGACCTGCCCCTCACCGTCACCGAAACCGGCCCCGCCGACGGCCGCCCCGTCCTGGTCCTGCACGGCGGCGGAGGCCCCTTCACCGTTGCCGGGCTCGCGCAGCACCTCGCCGGGAATGGCGCGCGCGTCCTCACCCCCGTCCACCCCGGTTGGGACGGCAACCCCCGCCCCGACTGGCTCACCGGCGTCGACGATCTCGCTCTCGCCTACCTCCATCTCCTCCAGGACCTGAACCTGAAGGACGTCCTCGTCATCGGCTCCTCCATGGGTGGCTGGATCGCCGCCGAGATGGCCGTACGGGACGTCGAGCAGGAGCGCGTCAGCGGGGTCGTGCTCATCAACTCGGCGGGTGTGTACGTCGAAGGCGAACCGATCGCCGACTTCTTCGCCCTCGATCCCCGTGCCGCCGCCGAGTTGTCGTGGCACGATCCCGATCGTTTCTACGTCGATCCCGCGACCGTTCCTGCCGAGCAACTCGCCGTCCGTCAGGGCAACATGGCGACCATGCGGATCCTCGCCGGTGAACCCAACATGCACGACCCGAAGTTGCTGCGCCGCCTCGGTCGGGTGCGGCAGCCCGCACTGTTGGTGTGGGGCGAGAGCGACGGGCTCTTCACGCCCGCCTACGGCGCCACGTACGCGTCCGCCTTCGGGGACGGGCGGTTCGAGCTCGTGCCGAAGGCCGGTCACCTGCCGCAGCTTGAGCAGCCGGAGGTCACGTTCCGGCTCATCGACGAGCACCTCGATCGGACGGCTTGAGGGTCAGGGCCGGAGGCCAATTCGAGGGTCAGGGTCGGAGGCCGACTTCCCGGGTGTCTCCTCGCACCCTCACCCCCTCGCACCCTCACCCCCCTCGCCTCCTCACGCCCTCGCCCCCGCCCTCAGAGCCCCGGCGCTCGCGGGTTAGCCTCCCCCCACACCAGTCAAACGGTTCAGGAGGCACGCATGGCCAAGGTTCCCAGCGCGGTGGTCGCCGCGGGCGGGCTTGTCGGTGGGTATGGCGTGGCTCGCTGGACGCGGAAGCGGGAGCTCGGTGGGGTCGTGCTGGCCGTCGCCGGGGCCGCGGCCGCGCAGCAGTGGCGGCGGCAGGCCGGCGGGACGGCCGCGGGGGCGCTGACCGGGGCCTACGTCGCCGCCTTCGCCGCGTCGCATCCGCTGGCCAAGAAGGTGGGCGCCTGGCCCGCCGTCTTCGGCGTCGCCGGCGCCGTGGCACTGGCCTCATGGGCGGTGGCCGACCGCCGGGGGTAGGGCCTCTGGGTGTAAAGCCTGCGGGGCGTGGGACTCCGGGTCCGTCAGGCCAACATGGCGATAACGCGTCGGCGGAGACGTCCGCCAGTTTTCGTTATCGGCCCCCACCCCCGTACGTCTCCTGCGCATGCACGCCACACGACACCTCAGCCGCCACGCCCTCACCCGCCGCACCCTCCTCAAGGCCACCGGCACCGCAGCCGTTGCCGCCACCGCGGCCACCCTCACGGCCACAACCGCCGCCCCCGCGGCCGCCGTCGGCGGATACGCGCACCCCGGTCTCCTCCACACCCGCGCCGACCTGGCCCGTATGGCCGCGAAGGTGAAGGCCGGCGCCGCGCCCTACACCGCCGGATACGCCAAGCTGACCGCCAACCGGCATGCGCAGAGCGGTTGGACGGCCAATCCGCAGGCCGTCGTGTACCGGGGCAGCGGTACGCCGCAGAACTACGCGACCCTCTACAACGACGTCCACGCCGCCTACCAGAACGCCCTGCGCTACCACGCCGGCGGCGACAGCGCCCACGCCGACACCGCCGTCGCGATCCTCAACTCCTGGTCGGCCAAGCTGACTTCGGTGCAGGGGTCGGCCGACCGGTTCCTGGCCGCCGGGCTGTACGGGTACCAGTTCGCGAACGCCGCCGAACTCGTCCGGGATCACGGGGACTTCGAGCTGGGCCGGTTCCAGGAGATGCTGAGCAAGGTCTTCGCGCCGCTCAGCGACGGCTTCCTGGCCAAGCACAACGGCGCTGTCGTCACCAACTACTGGACCAACTGGGACCTCACCGCCGTCGCCTGCGTCCTCGCCACCGGCATCTTCTGCGACGACAAGGCCCAAGTCGCCCGCGCCGTCGACTACTTCAAGCACGGCGCGGGCCTCGGGTCCGTCCGCAACGCCATCCCCGTCCTGCACGACGACGGGCTCGGCGAGTGGCTGGAGGCCGGGCGCGATCAGGGGCACGCCCTGCTCGGCGTCGGGCTCATGGGGACAGTGTGCGAGATGGCCTGGAATCAAGGCGTCGATCTGTACGGGTACGACGACAGCCGGTTCCTCAAGGGCGCCCAGTACGTGGCGAAGTGGAGCATGGGCGGGCAGGTGCCGTACACGCCCAACACCCGTCGGAAGGGTGCCGTCGCGGGGTGGTCGGGGAGCGAGACCGCGAGCGCCGCGGCCGGCGTCGACCCGGCCATGACCCGGCCCATCTGGGCGATGATCGCCAACCACTACACCAAGCGGCGCGGGCTGTCGGCCACCTATCTCACCCAGATCGCCGCCAAGTCCGCCCCCGAGGGCGGCGGCGGTGACTACGGGCCCAACAGCGGCGGATACGACCAACTCGGCTTCGGCACGCTCGCGTTCACGCGGGACAAGGCGACGACCAGCGCCACTCCCGCCCCGATCGGGACACCGCCGTCGACGCCGGCACCGACGGCCACCGCATCCGGCGCCGGTACCGGCACTGACTCCGGCCCCCGGCCCCAGTCCGCCGCCACCCCTTCCGAGTCCCCGGACGCCACCGGCGACCTCGCCACCACCGGCTCCGGTGACGTCATCGGATGGGCGGCGGCGGCAGGCCTCACGACCGTCGCCGGAGGCCTGCTCCTGATGCGCCGTCGGGACCGGGTCAGGCGGGACGCCGCCGAATAGGCGTCCCCGAAGTCCCCGAGGTTCCCGAAGTCCCGGGTGTCGCCGCCCCCTTCACCGCCGCCCCCGCCTTCGCCACCACCGCCGTGAGCGGGGTGGCGATGTCCTCCAGCGACCTCCGTTCCGCGTTCACCGCGAGGAACGCCGCGACGATGCCCGCCGCGCACATCAACCCCGCGCCGATCTGGAAGGCGAGGGTGGTGTCGCCGACGACGCCGGATTCGGTGAGGTCGGCGAAGACGAGAGGGCCGGTGATGCCACCGGCGGCGGTGCCGATGGCGTAGAAGAAGGCGATGGACATGGCGCGGGTCTCCATCGGGAAGATCTCGGAGACCGTGAGGTAGGCGCTGGAGGCGCCGGCGGAGGCGAAGAACAGGACCGCGCACCAACAGGCCGTCAGCGTGGTCGCGTTGAGCGAGCCTCGGTCGAAGAGCCAGGCCGTGCCGAACAGCAGCAGCCCGGATAGGAGGTACGTCGACGAGATCATCGTCCGGCGGCCGACCGTGTCGAAGAGCTTGCCCAGCAGCAGGGGGCCGAAGAAGTTGCCGACGGCGATCACGGCGAAGTAGTAGCCGGTGTTGCCGGTCGGGACGTCGTAGAACTTCGTCAGGATCGCGCCGAAGCCGAAGGTGATCGCGTTGTAGAGGAACGCCTGGCCGATGAAGAGGGAGAAGCCGAGGACCGAGCGCCGGCGGTAGTCGGAGAAGAGGGTGCGGCCGATCTCCAGGAAGCTGATGCTCTTGCGCTGGTGGATGGTGATCTCGCCCTCGGGCGCGGGGAGTTGTTCGCCCCTCTCCGCCTCGACCCGCTCCTCGATCGAGGAGACGATGCGTTCCGCCTCGTCCTCACGGCCGTGGATCAGCAGCCACCGTGGACTTTCGGGGACGTGTCGTCGTACCAGAAGGATCACCAGGGCCAGGACCGCGCCGAGCGCGAAGGTCAGGCGCCAGCCCACGTCGGCCGGCAGGATCGCGGTGTTCAGCGCGACGATGGACAGCAGTGAGCCGAAGACCGCGCCCACCCAGAAGCTGCCGTTGATGATCAGGTCGACGCGCCCGCGGTGGAACGCGGGGATCAGTTCGTCGATGGCGGAGTTGATCGCCGCGTACTCGCCGCCGATGCCGAAGCCGGTCAGGAAGCGGAAGGCGAAGAACCACCAGGTCTGGAAGGAGACCGCCGTCAGGGCGGTGGCCGCCAGATAGACGATCAGGGTGATCATGAACAGTTTCTTCCGGCCGTAGCGGTCGGTCAGGCGGCCCCAGAACAGGGCGCCGGAGCAGGCACCGGCCACATACAGCGCGGCGGCGATGCCGGTGACCTCGCCGGAGCTGATCGGCAGTCCGCTGCCGGGCTCGGACAGGCGGCCGGCGATGTTGCCGACGACCGTGACCTCCAGGCCGTCGAGGATCCACACCGTGCCGAGGCCGATGACGATCGTCCAGTGCCAGCGCGACCAGGGCAGCCGGTCGAGGCGGGCGGGGATGCTGGTGGTCACGATGCGGCCGTCTTCGGCCTGAGCGGTGGCCATGGGCTCCCTCCTCATCGAGCGAACCATCCGTCGGAACCTCCGTCGGAACTTTCGCCGAGTGCCCCCACCCGCCCGCTTTACGCCCTCCGCCCGTCTGACCTGCCCGTCCGCCCTTCACTCCGCTCGCCCCGCCCGCACGCCCCTTGCACGCCCCGCAGGCCGGGCCTACGCCCCCAGCCCCCGCGACACCGCATAGATCAGCAGCCCCACCAGCGACCCCACCACCGTGCCGTTGATCCGGATGAACTGCAGGTCACGGCCGATGTTGGCCTCGATCTTCTTCGTCGTGTGCTCGGCGTCCCAGCCCGCCACCGTGTCCGTGATCAGGGAGGTGATCTCGCCGCGGTAGGTGGTGACGACGTACACCGCCGCGCCCTCCACCCAGCCGTCGACCTTGGCCTGGAGCTTGGCGTCCACGGCCATCCGCGCGCCCAGCGAGAGCAGCGAGGCCCGCACGCGCAGCCGCAGCTCGCTGCGCTCGTCCTCGGCCGCCGAGACGATCATCGAGCGTACGGAGGTCCAGGCCGAGGCGATCAGGTCCTGGACCTCGCCGCGGCCCAGCACCTCGCCCTTGAGCCGCTCGATCCGCGCGCGGGTCTCGGTGTCGGACTGGAGGTCGGAGGCGAAGTCGGTGAGGAAGCGGTCGAGGGCCCCGCGCGCGGGGTGCGAGGGCATGTCCCGCATCTCGGTGACGAAGCGCAGCAGCTCCTTGTAGACGCGCTCGCCGACCTTCTTGTCGACGAACCGCGGGGTCCAGCCGGGCGCCCCGCCCTGGACGGCGTCCATGACCTGCTCGTCGTGCAGGACCAGCCAGTCGTGCGCGCGCGTGACGATCAGGTCGACGACCCGCTTGTGGCCGCCGTCGGCGACGATCTTCTCCAGCGTCTTCCCGATGCCGGGCGCGATCTCCTGGGCGTCGGCCCGGCGGGTGATCGCCTCGCCGACGATCGCCTGGACGTCGGAGTCGCGCAGCACGGTCAGGGCGCCGCGCAGGGCCGCCGACAGCTCCGCCGTCACCCGGTCCGCGTGCTCAGGGTCCGCCAGCCAGACGCCGAGCCGGCTGCCGATGCCGACGGCGCGCAGCCGCTGTCGTACGACGTCCTGGGAGAGGAAGTTCTCCCCGACGAACTCGCCCAGGGAGACGCCGAGTTGGTCCTTCTTGGTCGGGATGATCGCGGTGTGCGGGATGGGCAGGCCGAGCGGGTGGCGGAAGAGGGCGGTGACCGCGAACCAGTCCGCCATCGCGCCGACCATGCCGGCCTCCGCCGCCGCGGCGACATAGTCCGCCCAGCCGCCGGCGCCCTCGTGGGAGGCCCACTTGGCGAGGACGTAGACGACGGCCACGAACAGCAGCAGACCGGTCGCGGTGAGTTTCATACGGCGCACCCCGCGCCGCTTCTCCTCGTCGGCGGGGCTGAACGTCGTCATCGCGCGGGCGACCGGAGCGGGGGTGGCCGCGGCACGGCCGCCTGCCGGAGTGGCGAGGTCGTCCGCCGACTCGGGCCGGGCATGCTTCATGGCGACGTCGCTTGATCCCGCTTCATCCGGATTCGTACGTTCCATCCACTCCACCCGTTCGTGATCCCCTGCACATATTGTCCCTTCCTGACCGACTCCCGGAACGGAACAAGAGTTCCCGCCGTCTGTCGGTAGGGGGAATTCGTGACGAACTCCGGCGACCCAGTGGGGGGTCCTGGTCGACTACCCCTCATCACAGCTGAGGAGACACGCACCGCATGGCCAGACTCAATGGTTATGCCCTGCTGTCGGCGATCGTCGCCCTGATCGTCGGCATGTCCGCCGCCATATACGTCGGTGTCGCCGCCGACGACGGCAGGACAAGCACACACGCACTCGGCGCGGGAGGCGCCCCGCACAACTCCGCCGCCCCCGTCTCCACCGGCACCTGGGTCGGTTCCTGGTCCGCGTCCCCGGCGGGTGCCGAGCCCGGCACCGAGACCTACGGCCTCGCGGGACGCTCGGTGCGCAACGTCGTGCACGCGAGCGTGGGCGGCACCGGCGCCCGCGTCACGCTGTCCAACCTCTACGGGCAGTCGGCGCTGACCCTCACCAACGCGTCGATCGCCGTCGCCGCCACGAGCCGCAGCGCCGCCGCCACCGCGCAGACGATGCTGCGGCTGACCTTCGGCGGCGCCACCACCGTCGTCATCCCGGCCGGCGGCCAGGTGCTGAGCGACGCGGTCCGCATCGTGATCCCGCAGGGCGGCGACGTCCTGGTCACCACGTACTCCCCCACCGCGTCCGGCCCGGTCACCTACCACCCGCACGCCCGCCAGATCTCCTACGTCGCCGACGGCGACCTCACCGAGGACGTGAGCGGCGCGGCGTACACCCAGCAGACGGCGTTCTGGCGCTACCTGACCGCGCTGGACGTGCTGAGCAACGAGTCGGACGGCACCGTGGTCGCCTTCGGGGACTCGCTCACCGACGGCATCTCCTCCACCACGGACGCCAACCACCGCTGGACGGACGTCCTCGCGCAGCGGCTGCGCACGGCCGTCGAGTCCGGCCGGGACGTGCCCCGCTACAGCGTGATCAACCAGGGCATCAGCGGCAACCAGATCCTCACCGACGGCCTCGGCCGCCCCGCCGACAACCAGAGCGGCCTGGAGCGCTTCGCCCGTGACGCGCTCTCCCGCACGAACGTCAAGGTCGTGATCATCGACCTCGGCGTCAACGACATCCTGCGCAACCCGCGGCTCGCCGACCCGGACCGGATCCTCGACGGCCTGCGCGCCCTGGTCCGCCAGGCCCACGCCCGCGGCATCAAGGTCGTCGGCGCGACCCTGATGCCCTTCCGGGGGCACCGCGGCTACTCCGGGGACCGCGACGGCGTACGGCAAGAGGTCAACGCGATGATCCGGTCGGGCACGGTGTTCGACGCGGTCGTCGACTTCGACCGGGCCCTGCGCGACCCGTACGACCCGCGCCGGCTGCGCTCCGACTACGACTCCGGCGACCATCTCCACCCCAGCGACAAGGGGTACGCGCGGATGGCGGAGGTCTTCGACCTGGACGACCTGAAGGGCTCGGCACCGGCCGAGCTGTGACGCGCCCGCCGGCCGGGCAGCACGCGTCTCAGTAGTCCCCGAACCGTCGCCGGTCGCGCTCCTCACGGCGTTCCCGGCGGCGCTCCTCCTGGCGCTCGCGCCGCTCCTCGTTGCGTTCGCGGTGGGCGTCGCGGTGGCGGCCGTCGAGTATGCGGTGGTGGGCGTCGTGCACGTCCCCGTGCGAGGACTCCGGCAGCTCGCGCGCCGAGCCCCTGCGTTCCAGCTTCTCCTGGCGGCGCTCCTCCTTGATGCGGCGCCGCTCCTCCCTGGTCAGCTTGCGCTCGACGTCGACGCCGCCCCAGAAGGCGAAGCCGGTGACGATCACGCGCGGCGCCCCCGGGTCGCCGGGCACGCCGTCCTCGCGGCTGTCGAAGGCGCCCATGATCCCGATGCCGCGCACGACGACCTCGACGCCGGGCGGCACGGTCACGTTCACCCCGCCCATGATCGCGATGCAGTTGATCACGACCTCGCGGTCCGCGAAGTTCGCCTCGCGCAGGTCGATGTCGCCACCGCCCCAGAAACAGAAGGAGTTGAACCGCTTGGGCACGGTCCAGCGCCCCTTGCGCTGGAAGCCGGACATCACGGCGACGGCCCAGGTCGACGAACCCTCGCCGCCGACCACCCGGCCGGCCCAACTCCCGCTGTCCACCGGCTCCTTGACCATGCTCACCGGCGGCGGGGCGACCCCGGGGGCCGGCAGATCACGGGTGATCGGCGTCAGTTCGCCGTACGTCCGCGCCTTGTACGTGGCCTCCAGCCGCTCCTCGAACTCCTCCATGTCGAGTCGGCCCTCCGCGAGGGCGTCCCGCAGGATCTCCGAGACCCGCTCACGGTCGGCGTCGGAGGCGCGAAGCTCCGGAACTGCGTCGTCGGTCATGTACAGCAGCCTACGAGGTCACTCCGCCGAGGGCTACGAGACCGCTTCCTCGGCCTGTTCCGGCGGGGATTTCGGGCTGTCCCCCAAGGAGTGCAGCATCTTGGCGATGACCGCCTCGATGTCCGGCTCGCGCACCGACAGGTCCACCAGCGGATACTCCGCCGCGATCCGCGCGACCAGCGGAGCCGCCGACCCCGACGCCGGGAAGGCCAGCCACTGGCGCGGCCCCTCCACCTTCACCACGCGCGCGTCCGGGATCTCGATCGGCCCCAGCTCCCGCTCCAGGTCCACCACCAGCGTCCGCTCGCTCTCCCCCACCTCGTGCAGCCCGGTGAGCGGACCGTCGTACATCATGCGCCCGTGGTCGATGACCATCACCCGCGAGCAGAGCTGCTCGATGTCCTGGAGGTCGTGCGTGGTCAGCAGGACCGTCGTGCCGCGCTCGGAGTTCAACTCCCGCAGAAAACCCCGCACCTTGGCCTTGGACATGACGTCCAGACCGATCGTCGGCTCGTCGAGGTACAGCACCTCCGGGTCGTGCAGCAGCGCCGCCGCGATGTCGCCCCGCATCCGCTGCCCGAGCGAGAGCTGCCGGACGGGCACGTCCAACAGGTCGGCCAGCTCCAGGAGTTCGACACAGCGGTCGAGGTTCTCGCGGTAACGGGCGTCCGGGATGCGGTACATGCGGTGCATCAGCTTGTACGAGTCGATCAGCGGCAGGTCCCACCACAGCGTCGTACGCTGCCCGAACACCACGCCGATCCGGTGCGCCAGGCGCGTGCGCTCACGGGACGGGTCGATGCCCGCCACCCGCAGCCGGCCGCCGCTCGGCGTGAGGATGCCGGTCAGCATCTTGATGGTCGTCGACTTCCCGGCACCGTTCGGGCCGATGTAGCCGACCATCTCGCCGGGCGCGACGGTGAAGGAGATGCCGTCGACGGCCCGGACCTGCCGGCGCTCCCGTTTGAGGAAACCGGTCTTCCGGCGGACGTCGAAGACCTTCTCGACCCGGTCGAGTTCAATGAAAGGGTCCATCGTCTGCTCGCTAACTCCCCGTACTCCGATAGGACCTGAGACCCACCCGCCAGGCCAGCCCCGCCAACGCGCAGCACGCGACCGCCACCAGCGGTGACACGAACGCCGTCCACCGCGGCATACCCAGCGGCAGCGGACGCCCCAACAGATAGGCCGCGGGCACCCAGTTGACGAAGGCCAGCGGCAGCACGAACGTCACCCCGCGCACCAGCTCCTGGCCGAAGACGGTGGGCGGGTACTGCAACAGCGTCGTCCCCCCGTACGTGAACGCGTTCTGCACCTCCGACGCGTCCTGCGCCACGAACTGGAAGGCCGCGCCCGCCACGAACACCGCGCAGAAGATGCCCGCGCCGCTCAGCAGGATCACCGGCATCAGCGCCACCTTCACCGGCGTCCACCCGATGTCGACGGACAGCAGCGCGTATCCGAGCACCAACGCCCCCTGCGTGACACGCCCCAGGCGGCGCAGCCCGAAGCGGTCGGCGGCCACCTGCGCGAGCACCGGCGCCGGCCGCACAAGGAGCGTGTCCAGCGTGCCGTCCCGAACTCGCTGGCCCAGCCGCTCCATCGAGCCGATCGCCAGATCCGCGAGACCGAACGAGACGCACGACAGACCGTACAGAAAGGCCACTTCGGACAGCGGCCAGCCGCCGAGCTCGTCGACCCGCGAGAACATCAGCAGGATCGCGACGAAGTCGAGCGCGGTGACCGCGAAGTTGGCGAACGTCGTCATCACGAAAGACGTGCGGTACGCCATCGTCGAGCGCATCCACATCGCGGCGATCATGCGATAGGTGCGCAGCCCGTCGACCACTCCGCCCATGTCAGCCACCCTGTACGACCACCCTCCGCGTCGCCACCGACTGCACCAGCCGCCCCGCCACCAGCAGCACCACCGCCCACGCCCCCTGGAACGCGAACGTCGACCACGGATCCGCCTCCCCCAGCAGCACGTCCGCCGGCTTCTGCAGCAGCGCCGACCAGGGCAGCATCCGCACGACCTCGCCGAGCGCGCCCGGGAACACGTTCAGCGGCAGCACCATCCCCGAGCAGAAGAACCCGACGAGCATCGCCATGTGCGTCACGCCCGTGCCGTCCATCAGCCAGAACGTGAGCAGCGCGACCAGGTACCGGATGCCGAAACCGACCGCCATGCCCAGCGCCACCGACACCAGGAACGCCGCCCAGGTAACCCAGGAGCCCGGCAGCGCCACCGGAAACACCAGTGCGCCGAAGACGAACGGGATCACGCCCCGCCCCAGCAACTGGAACAGCGCGCGCCCCACGTCGGCCGCCAGCCACCACAGTTGAAGATCCGCGGGCCGGTACAGGTCGGTCGCGATGTCCCCGGTGCGGATCCGCTCCATCAACTCGTTCTCGACCCCGCCGCCCCCGATCGCCAGCGCCGCCAGCAGCGCCTGCCCGAGCCACACATAGGTGACGGCCTGCGCCTGGTCGTACCCCCCGAGATGCGGCCGCTCGTCCCACAGCGCCAGATACGTGTACACGAGGATCAGCCCGAAGACGGTGTTGGTGAACACTCCCGCCGCGGTGGCCGCCCGGTACGTCGCGTACCGCTTCAGACCCCCCGCCGCGACAGCCGCGTACAACCGTGCCGAGCCCACCTTCAACGACCTCCCAGGCCCGCACGACACCGAAGCGCAGGAGCCTAGCCCGCAGGTGGTGACGTACGCCACGCATTTTCCGGGCAGGACGCGCGCCGCGATCTGCAACGGAACGCATGGTGCGAGAGTCTTCAAGAGGGGGCGCAGAACGCGTACGAGGGCGTACTGGAACGTATGACGCGAAATTGGAGTCCGTGCACAACATGAGCGACGAGCCGCAGCAGCCGACCGAGGGCTGGGCACCGAGAGAGCCGCTGGCGGCCGAACAGACGGGTGGGAAGAAGAAGATGAAGCGGCCCAAGCGCACCGGCTGGCGGCGGATCCTCCCCACCTGGCGCATGGTGCTCGGCACCTTCGTGATCGGCGTGATGGTCCTCGTCGGCCTGTTCTTCCTCGGCTACTCGCTGGTCGAGATCCCGCCGGCCAACGCGCTCGCCACCAAGCAGTCCAACGTCTTCCTGTACGCCGACGGCTCGCAGCTGGCCCGGGACGGCGAGGTCAACCGGGAGAACGTGTCGCTCGCGCAGGTCTCCAAGGACGCCCAGCACGCCGTACTGGCCGCCGAGGACCGCGACTTCTACACCGAGTCGGCCGTCGACCCCAAGGCGATGCTGCGGGCCGGCTGGAACACCGCGACCGGCAAGGGCCGCCAGTCCGGCTCGACGATCACCCAGCAGTACGTAAAGAACTACTACCTGGGCCAGGAACAGACCGTCTCCCGCAAGGTGAAGGAGTTCTTCATCTCGATCAAGCTGGACCGCACGGAGTCCAAGGACCAGATCCTGGAGGGCTACCTCAACACCAGCTACTTCGGCCGCAACGCCTACGGCATCCAGGCCGCCGCCCAGGCCTACTACGGCATGGACGCCACCGACCTCGACCCGGCCCACGCCGCCTACCTCGCCGCACTGGTCAACGCGCCCAGCGAGTACGACGTCGTCGCGCACCCCGAGAACAAGTCGGCGGCCGTGGCCCGTTGGAACTACGTCCTGGACGGCATGGTCAAGAAGGGCTGGCTGACCGAGGCGAAGCGGGCCGGGCTGAAGTTCCCGATGCCCAAGGAGCAGACGGCCTCCACCGGCCTGTCCGGGCAGCGCGGATACATCGTCGAGGCGGTCAAGAGCTACCTCATCAAGAACAAGATCGTCACCGCCGACGAGCTGGAGGCCGGCGGCTACCGCATCAAGACCACCCTGGACAAGAGCAAGCAGGACGCCTTCGTGAAGGCCGTCGACGACCAGGTGATGTCCAAACTGGACAAGAAGAACCGCAAGGTCGACAACTACGTCCGCGCCGGCGGCGCCTCCGTCGACCCCAAGACCGGCAAGGTCGTCGCGATGTACGGCGGCATCGACTACGTCAAGCAGTACACGAACGGCGCGACCCGCGGCGACTTCCAGGTCGGCTCCACCTTCAAGCCCTTCGTCTTCACCTCGGCCGTGCAGAACCACTCCGAGACGCAGGACGGCGAGACCATCACGCCCAACACCTACTACGACGGCACCAACAAGCGCCCCGTGGAGGGCTGGACCGGCGGCAGCTACGCGCCGGAGAACGAGGACCAGGCCTCCTACGGCGACGTCACCGTGCGCACCGCCACCAACAAGTCCGTCAACGCGGTGTACGCGCAGATGGCCGTCGACGTCGGTCCCGAAAAGGTCAAGCGGACCGCCGTCGACCTCGGCATCCCCTCCGACACCCAGGACCTCAACGCCTACCCGTCGATCGCGCTCGGCACCGCCACCGCCAGCGTCCTCGACATGGCGGAGGCCTACGCGACCCTCGCCAACCACGGCCGGCACGGCACGTACACGATGCTCGACTCGATCACCAAGGACGGCCAGGACGTGGTGGAGCTGCCCAAGGAGCAGTCCCACCAGGCCGTCAGCCGCGAGTCCGCCGACACCACGACGTCGATCCTGCAGAGCGTCGTCGAGAGCGGCACCGCGACCGCCGCCCTTGCCGCCGACCGCCCCGCCGCCGGCAAGACCGGCACCGCGGAGAACGACACGGCCGCCTGGTTCGCCGGCTACACGCCCGACCTCGCGACCGTGGTCTCCGTGATGGGCCAGGACCCGGTGACGGCCAAGCACATGCCGCTCTACGAGGCGATGGGCCTGGATCGCGTCAACGGCGGCGGCCCGCCGGCCCAGATCTGGGCGCAGTTCACCAAGGCGGCCCTGAAGGGCGAGAAGGTCGCCGACTTCGACCTCCAGCTCCAGGACGGCGCCGAGCAGACCGCCCCGCCCTCCGAGGAGTCCACGCCCCCGGACACCGGCGACCAGGACAACGGCGGCACCACCGACGGCGGCCAGGGCGACCAGGGCCAGACCCAGGGACAGACGCAGGGCCAGACCGACGGCGGCACGACGACGGACGGCGGCACCACCACGACCGGCGGAACCACCGGCGACACCACCACGGGCGGCACGACCGACACCGGAGGCACCACGACCGACGGCGGTACGACCACCGACGGCACGACCGGCGACACCACGGGCGGCACGACCGACACCGGGGGCACCACGGGCGGCGACGCCACCGGCGGCACGACGGGCACGGACACCGGCGGCAACAGCACCGGCACGACGGCGGGCCCGCAGAGCACGGCGAGACGCGAGTGGTAGCGCCGGCCGCTCAGTGACCGGAGGTCGCCTTCAACCCGACCACGGCGACCAGCAGCAGAGAGACGAAGAAGATCCGGGCGGCGGTGACGGGCTCCCCCAGCACCACCATCCCGAGCACCGCCGCCCCGGCCGCCCCGATCCCCACCCACACGCCGTAGGCGGTACCGATGGGCAGGGAGCGGGCGGCGTACGAGAGCAGCAGCATGCTGGCGGCGATCCCGGCCCCGGTGAACAGGCTCGGCACCAGCCGGGTGAAACCGTCGGTGTACTTCATCCCGATCGACCAGCCCACTTCGAGCAGACCGGCGACGACAAGCAGAACCCAGGCCATGACAGGCACCTCCGAGACGTACGTACTGAACGGGGGTGCGTCGTCTTTGCAAGCTGCTCTGCGAACGGCTCCCGGTACGGCGCGTCTCGTCGGGGTCCTTCAAAACTAGCAAAGAAACGGGAAAGGGGCTGGTGACCATGGTCACCAGCCCCTGCCGAACCCTTGATTCAGAGGTACAGGCCGGTCGAGTCCTCGGACCCCTCGAACCGGTCCGCCGCCACGGCATGCAGATCCCGTTCACGCATGAGCACATACGCGGTGCCCCGCACCTCGACCTCGGCGCGGTCCTCCGGGTCGTACAGGACCCGGTCGCCCGGCTCCACGGTCCGGACGTTCTGCCCCACCGCGACGACCTCGGCCCACGCCAGCCGGCGCCCCACGGCCGCCGTCGCCGGGATCAGGATCCCGCCACCGGAACGCCGCTCACCCTCGCCGACCTCCTGCCGCACGAGAACCCGGTCGTGCAGCATCCGGATCGGCAGCTTGTCGTCGTGGGTGCGCTGCTCGTCTCTTCTGGACTCGTCTCTTTTGGCGCTCACGCCCTGAACCTACCTGCCATCAACGCGTCCGTACGCCGCCGGGTCAGCGCTTGCGTCGGCGGGCACCGAAGGCCAGCAGCCCCACGACGCCGACCACCACGAGGGCGACGGGCACGACACGCTCCAGACGGGGCGCGCCCTCCTCGTCCACGAACTGGGCCTTCACATCGCCGACGACCCGGTTGACGCCGACGTAGGCCCGGCCCACGGTGTGATCGAGAGTGGAAACAACCTTGGCCTTGGCATCGCCGACGATCGTCTTCGGGTGCACGCGCACCCCGATCTCGTCGAGCGTCTCGGCCAGCACGTCGCGGCGGCGTTTGATGTCCGCCTCGATCTGCGCCGGGTTTCTGGTGTCCGACGTGTCCGCCACCGTTGGGCCTCCGAAGTCAGCTGATGCCTGTTGTGCGTGCTGTTCTGGACAGTCTGTCAGCTCCGCCCGCCGCCGCACTGTCAGGACCCCCGGTTACGCTGGCCCGATGAGTGAGCGACTCCAGCCCGGGGACGTGGCCCCCGACTTCACCCTTCAGGACGCCGACGGCACCGAGGTGTCCCTCGCGGACCACAAGGGCCGCAAAGTCATCGTCTACTTCTACCCCGCCGCCCTGACACCCGGCTGCACCAAGCAGGCCTGCGACTTCACGGACAACCTGGAGCTGCTGACCGGCGCGGGTTACGACGTACTCGGCGTCTCCCCGGACAAGCCGGAGAAACTGGCCAAGTTCCGCGACAAGGAATCCCTGAAGGTCACCCTCCTGGCCGACCCCGAGAAAACGGTCACCGAGGCCTACGGCGCCTACGGCGAGAAGAAGAACTACGGCAAGACCTACATGGGCGTCATCCGCTCCACGATCATCGTGGACGAGGAGGGCAAGGTCGAACGGGCCCTGTACAACGTCCGCGCGACGGGCCACGTGGCAAAGGTCATCAAGGACCTGGGCATCTGACTCCCACGCCTCTCCTGAGCAAGCGGCTCGCACCGGCCTACCCCGGTGCGGGCCGCTCTACGTTTCCGGCGTGACTGTCCGACAAACGGTTCGTTACTCCGTACGAGGCCGCGAACGTGTGGTCGGGAACGGAGGGGAACATGGCTGCCCGGTACACCCGCGAGTTACTGGAAGAGGCGGCTCGCCGCACGACGCACATCGATGACGCGGTCCGATGGTGCGGAGGCAGTCCCTCACCCGGCAGCAGACGCTATCTCCGCCAGAAGATAGCGGAGGCGGGCGTCGGCATCTCCCATCTCACGACGAATCAGGTGCGTCACACCGAGGAGCGACTCCGGGCGGCCGTGGCGACGTCGACCAGCATCAAGGACGTCGTGCGCCGCCTCGGGATCAGCCAGGTCGGCGGCAATCAGACCCACATCAGTCGCCGTATCGCCGCTCTCGGAATCGACACGAACCACTTCGTGGCCACACGGCGAGGCCGCCCCAAAGGTTCTCTCGGGGAGACGCTCTGTCTTCGTTCCGCCGAGGACGGACGGGTGCCGGGCGACCGCCCGCGCCGCGCGCTGCTGCACGCCGGGGTCGAGGAGCGCTGCACGATGTGCGGTACGGGACCGGTGCACCAAGGCCGACCACTCAGGCTCGAAGTGGACCACATCAACGGCGACTGGTGGGACAACCGCCAGGCGAATCTCCAACTGCTCTGCCCCAACTGCCATGCGGTGACGGACACTTACCGCGGCCGCAAGCGGAGGACCCGGGCATGACCTCTCCGAAGTACACGAGCGACCTGCTCGCCCGTACCGCGGCCGCCTCCGCGAGCCTGCCCGACCTGATGCGCCGACTGAACGCTCCGATGGGCAGCGCGCCGCGCACCTACCTGCTCAGGCGTCTCGAACACTACGGAATCGACATCTCGCATTTCATCGACGAGCCGCTGCCCGAACGGGAGCGGCGAAGCTACTCGGAGACGCTTCTGCGGGAAGCGGCCGCCCGTTCGTCCAGCATCCGAGAGATGGTCGAGTACATGGGCCTTGATCCGCGCGACAGCCCGTACGGCCATATCCGGAAGAAGCTCGACCGGTTCGGGATCGACACATCGCACTTCACCAGCGGGCGCAGATACGGCCCGGGAATCCTGCCGTACAGCCAACTCGCGCCTGCCGCAGCCTCCTCCCGGACCATCGCGGGCGTCCTGAAACTGCTTGGCATCGTCGACAACGGAGCTGCCCGCGAACGCCTCAAGAGAAGCGTGGCAGCCCACAACCTGTCGATCGGTCACTTCGTCGGTCAGGGACATCGCCTCGGCACTCAGGGCAGGAACCGCAAGTCCGCCGACCAGATCCTGGTCCGGCTGGAACCGGGTGCCGCCCGCACCAGAACGACGCAACTGCGACGGGCGCTCGACGACCTCGGCGTCCCGCACCTCTGTGCAGGCTGCGGGGTCGGGGACGTATGGCAGGGCAGACGACTCGTCCTGGAGATCGACCACATCAACGGAGACCGGTTGGACAACCGGAAGGAAAACCTTCGGTATCTGTGCCCGTCCTGCCACAGCCAGACGCGGACCTTCTCGAATCGATCTCCCCGTACGACCTCGCAGCAGCGCCCAGTAGAGTAAGCACCGCTGCGGGCCCGTACCCCAGCAGGCTAGAGGGCGCCGGTTTAGGTCCGGTGTGTCGTGGGTTCGAGTCCCACCGGGCCCACTGGAAAAGTAGCCCGACGCCTTTACTTGAAAGGCGTCGGGCCTTTCTGCTGTCAGCCCAAAAGCTCCCGCACCACCGGCACCAACCCCCGAAACGCCTTCCCCCGATGGCTGATCGCGTTCTTCTCCTCCGCGCTCAGCTCCGCGCAGGTTCGCGTGTCCCCCTCCGGCTGCAGGATCGGGTCGTAGCCGAAGCCGTTCGTGCCAACAGGGGCATGCCGGAGCCGGCCCCGCAACTGCCCCTCGACCACCCGTTCCGTGCCGTCCGGGAGCGCGAGGGCCGCTGCGCAGGCGAAGTGGGCGCCTCGGTGTTCGTCGGCGATGTCGGAGAGTTGGGCGAGGAGGAGGTTGAGGTTGGCCTCGTCGTCGCCGTGGTGGCCGGACCAGCGGGCGGAGAAGATGCCGGGGGCACCGTTCAGGACGTCGACGCAGAGGCCCGAGTCGTCGGCCACGGCGGGCAGACCCGTGGCCTGGGCGAGGGCGTGGGCCTTCAGGAGCGCGTTCTCGGCGAAGGTCACGCCGGTTTCCTTGACGTCCGGGATGTCCGGGTAGGCGTCCGCGCCGACCAGCTCGTGGGGCAGGTCGGCCGCGGCGAGGATCGCCCGGAGTTCGGTGATCTTTCCGGCGTTGCGGGTGGCGAGGATCAGGCGGGTCATGCCGGACAGTATTGCGGGCCCGGGTCAGGCCTGGTCCCGCCGGTCGCCACGAGGTGGATACCTACGACGTGCAGACCTTCGTCAGTTCGCCCGCCGCGTCCGTCACCGGGCTGACGTCCGGCGTGTTGTCGCCGTTCTTGATCGCCGTACGGACGTTGTCGACGGCGTCCCCGAGGTCCTCGACGGCCTTGTTGACGTCGGTGTTGTCGGTCTTGTCACCGATCTTGTCGAGGTTCTTGTCGATGGAGGCGAGGGACTCGTCGAGCTGGGTCGGGTCGTTGGAGGCGTTCTCGACCGCCTGTTGGAGGGAGGTGACGCTGTCGGCGATGGCGTCGGCGGTCTGGACGCAGTCCAGGGCCTTGTCGACGGCGTCGCAGCCCGTGGTCACCGCGGTCGTCAACCCGATGGCCGCCACTGCGGCGGCGGTGACGACGAAACGGCGACGGCGGCTTGCGGCCATGGCTGTGTTCCCTCCCTTTTCCAGGCCCGGAAGGCCCCCGTGTGCTGGTCGGGCGCACGGTGGTGTGCCGTGCGCCCGCATTGGTAGGGACGCCGGTGCGGGCGGCCGGGTTGCCCCGTCGGCCGCCCTTTCTTGGGGTTCCCTTTACTTTTCGAGGACCGTATCAAGCGCCTTGCGCTGCAGGACAGCGAGTTCCGTGCAGCCGGCGACGGCGAGGTCGAGGAGGGCGTTGAGCTCGTCGCGCGCGAAGGGTTCGGCCTCGGCGGTGCCCTGGACCTCGACGAAGCGTCCGTCGCCGGTGCAGACGACGTTCATGTCGGTCTCGGCGCGGACGTCCTCCTCGTAGCAGAGGTCCAGCAGCGGGACCGAGCCGACGATGCCGACGGAGACCGCGGAGACCGTGCCGGTGAGCGGCTGGCGGCCGGCCTTGATGAGCTTCTTGCCCTGGGCCCAGGCCACGGCGTCCGCCAGCGCCACGTACGCGCCGGTGATGGCGGCGGTGCGGGTGCCGCCGTCGGCCTGGAGGACGTCGCAGTCCAGGACGATGGTGTTCTCGCCGAGCGCCTTGTAGTCGATGACCGCGCGCAGGGAGCGGCCGATGAGGCGGCTGATCTCGTGGGTGCGGCCGCCGATGCGGCCCTTGACGGACTCGCGGTCGCCGCGGGTGTTGGTGGCGCGGGGCAGCATGGAGTACTCCGCGGTCACCCAGCCCTCGCCGCTGCCCTTGCGCCAGCGGGGGACGCCTTCGGTGACGGAGGCGGTGCAGAAGACCTTCGTGTCGCCGAAGGAGACGAGGACGGAGCCCTCGGCGTGCTTGCTCCAGCCGCGTTCGATGGTGACCGGGCGGAGCTGTTCGGGCGTGCGGCCGTCGATTCGAGACATGGCGACGAGCCTATCGGCACAGGCGGAAGGGGCTCCTCCCGACCGGGAAAGGAGCCCCTTGAGATGAGCGGGCGTGGCTGACTTCGCGTCAGCGCACGACTGACCTCACGTCATCTCACGTCACATCATGTCTTCGATGTCCGCGGCGATCGGGTCGGCGTCGGTGCCGATGACGACCTGGACGGCTGTGCCCATCCGGACGACGCCGTGGGCGCCGGCGGCCTTGAGGGCGGCTTCGTCGACCTTGCCCGGGTCGATGACCTCGGTGCGGAGGCGGGTGATGCAGCCCTCGATCTCTTCGATGTTCTCGATGCCGCCGAGCCCGGCGACGATCTTCTCTGCCTTGGTGGCCATTTCGGTCTCCTCACGCACAGTTGGCCCAACTTTATGAGCGATTGCGCCGTACGTACCGAAAGATGGCGTTACAGCAAGCCAATCGTCGAGAACTGGTCTACACCACCTGACAGGCGGTCGCCAACTGATGAGTGCCCCCACCGAGATCTCACCAGCACGTCGGCGGTGGCAGTCGGCGTTCCAGGGGCTGCAGAAGATGGGCCGCAGCCTGCAGCTCCCGATCGCCGTGCTGCCGGCCGCGGGCATCCTCAACCGCCTTGGCCAGCCTGATGTGTTCGGGGACGACGGGCTGGGCTGGACGAACGTCTCCAAGGTGATGGCGGGGGCGGGCGGCGCGCTGCTGGACGGCACGCTCGGGCTCCCCCTCCTCTTCTGTGTGGGCGTGGCCATCGGCATGGCGAAGAAGTCCGACGGCTCGACCGCGCTGGCGGCGCTCGCGGGGTTCCTCGTCTACTACAACGTGCTGCGCCAGTTCCCGGAGGACTGTCCGTCCGGCGCGACGGCCATGGTCGGGATCGGCTGTCAGGCGACGGTGGACCACTCGGTGGTGGCGTTCACCTACCAGAACCCCGGGGTCTTCGGCGGCATCGTCATGGGCCTGCTGTCGGCCTACTTCTGGCAGCGCTACCACCGCACCCGGCTGGTCGACTGGCTGGGCTTCTTCAACGGCCGCCGTCTCGTCCCGATCATCATGGCCTTCGTCGCGATCGTGTTCGCGGCGCTGTGTCTGTGGGTGTGGCCGCCGATCGGTGACGGTCTGGAGAACTTCAGCGACTGGCTGAGCGACGCGGGTGCCTGGGGCGCGGGCGTGTTCGGTCTGGCCAACCGGGCGCTGCTGGTGATCGGGCTGCACCAGTTCCTGAACGTGCCCATCTGGTTCCAGTTCGGCAGCTTCACCAAGCCGGACGGTTCGGTGGTGCACGGCGACATCAACATGTTCCTGGCGGGCGACCCGAACGCGGGCCAGTTCACCTCGGGTTTCTTCCCCATCATGATGTTCGCCCTGCCGGCCGCGGCCCTCGCGATCACGCACTGCGCGAAGCCGAGCCGCCGCAAGGAGGTCGGCGGTCTCATGCTGTCGGTCGCGCTGACGTCGTTCGTCACCGGCATCACCGAGCCGATCGAGTACTCGTTCCTGTTCATCGCGCCACTGCTGTACGCGGTGCACGCGGTGTTGACCGGTGTGTCGATGGCGGTGACGTGGGGGCTCGGGGTGCACGACGGCTTCAGCTTCTCGGCCGGTCTCATCGACTACGTCATCAACTGGAACCTCGCGACCAGGCCGTGGGCGATCATTCCGATCGGTCTGTGCTTCGCCGCCGTCTACTACGTGATCTTCCGTTTCGCGATCACGCGATTCGACCTGAAAACCCCGGGCAGGGAACCGGAGGACGAGCGAGAGGACGTCACCAAGGCCTGACGCGCAGGTGAACCGGCGTCTACTGCGCGTAGCGATTCCGTTGCGGAATTGACGGGTTCCTTAATAACGACTCCATCGTGTAGAACAGGTCTACACCACTGAGTGGTGTAGACCACCACCCGATGGAGGAAGAAGTATGAGCACCGCCACCGCACCGGCGGCCCCCGCGAAAAGGCGGGGATCCGGTCTGCTCCAGGGCCTGCAGAAGGTCGGCCGCAGCCTGCAGCTGCCGATCGCCGTGCTGCCGGCGGCGGGCATCCTGCTCCGCCTGGGCCAGGACGACGTGTTCGGCAAGGACGGCCTCGGCTGGAACAAGGTCGCGTCGGTCTTCGCCACCGCGGGCGACGCCGTCTTCAGCAACCTGCCGCTGCTGTTCTGTGTCGGCATCGCCATCGGCTTCGCCAAGAAGGCCGACGGCTCGACGGCCCTGGCGGCGCTGGTCGGTTTCCTCGTCTACAAGAACGTACTGACCGCGTTCCCCATCACCGACGCCAAGGTCACCAAGGGTGCGGACATCGCCGCCACCTACAACGACCCCAAGGTTCTCGGCGGCATCATCATGGGCCTCATAGCCGCCGTCACCTGGCAGCGTTTCCACCGCACCAAGCTCCCCGACTGGCTGGGCTTCTTCAACGGCCGCCGTCTGGTGCCGATCCTGATGGCCTTCATCGGCACCGCCGTCGGCGTCGTCTTCGGTCTGATCTGGGAGCCGATCGGCAACGTCATCACCGACTTCGGTGAGTGGATGACCGGTCTCGGCGCCTTCGGTGCGGCCCTCTTCGGCCTGATCAACCGCGCGCTGCTCCCGGTGGGCATGCACCAGTTCGTCAACACCGTGGCCTGGCAGGAGATCGGCTCCTTCAAGGACCCCTCGGGTGCCGTCTGGCACGGCGACCTGCCGCGCTTCTTCCACGGCGACCCGACGGCCGGTCAGTTCATGACGGGCTTCTTCCCGATCATGATGTTCGCGCTCCCCGCCGCCGCGCTGGCGATCACGCACACCGCCCGTCCCGAGCGCCGCAAGGCCGTCGGCGGCATGATGATGTCGCTCGCCCTGACCTCCTTCGTCACGGGCATCACCGAGCCGATCGAGTTCGCGTTCATGTTCATCGCGCCGGTCCTCTACGCCATCCACGCGGTCCTCACAGCGCTCTCCATGGCCGTCACCTGGGCCCTCGGCGTCCACCACGGCTTCAGCTTCTCCGCGGGCGCGATCGACTACTTCCTCAACTGGAACCTGGCGACCAAGCCCTGGCTGATCATCCCGATCGGCCTGGCCTTCGCCGCGATCTACTACGTGGTCTTCCGCTTCGCCATCACCAAGTGGAACCTCCCCACCCCGGGCCGCGAACCCGAGGAGGAGGTCGAGGACCTCACCAAGGCGTGAGTTCTCGCAGGACGTGACAGAGGCCCCCGGAGCGGGAAAGCTCCGGGGGCCTCTGTCACGTCGTAGAACCTAGATCTCGTACGACTTCCTCGGCGCCGCCAGTTCCACCGGCCCGGCGTAGACCGCGCGGGCGTCGGTGAGGTTGGCCTGCGGGTCGGTCCACGGGGGGATGTGGGTGAGGACCAGGCGGCGGGCTCCTGCCCGGGTCGCCGTCTCGCCCGCCTCGCGGCCGTTGAGGTGCAGGTCGGGGATGTTCTCCTTGCCGTACGTGAACGCGGCCTCGCACAGGAACAGGTCGGTGTCCCGGGCGAGTTCGTCCAGGGCCGGGCTGATTCCGGTGTCGCCGGAGTACGTCAGGGACTTGCCCCCCTGCTCGACCCGGATGCCGTAGGCCTCCACGGGATGGGCCACGCGTTCCGTGTGCACCGTGAACGGGCCGATCTCGAACGTGGACGGCTTGACGGTGTGGAAGTCGAAGACCTCGCTCATGGAGGAGGCGGTGGGGGTGTCGGCGTAGGCCGTGGTGAGGCGGTGTTCGGTGCCTTCGGGGCCGTAGACCGGGATGGGGTCGCAGCGACCGCCGTCGTGGCGGTAGTAGCGCGCGACGAAGTACGCGCACATGTCGATGCAGTGGTCGGCGTGCAGATGGCTGAGGAAGATCGCGTCGAGGTCGTAGAGACCGCAGTGGCGCTGCAGTTCGCCAAGGGCGCCGTTGCCCATGTCGAGGAGCAGCCGGAAGCCGTCGGCCTCAAGGAGGTAGCTCGAACAGGCCGATTCCGCGGACGGGAACGACCCCGAGCAGCCGACGACGGTGAGCTTCATAAAGCAGAAACCTCCGCTGGCGGAAAATCCAGAAGATCGGGGAGTGGGGCGTCGGGGGTCATGCGGTTCGTCGAGCGTAAGGCGCAAAACGTCCGGTCGCTCCTCCGCCAAGGGCTGTTGTGGGCGAACTCACCTGTGCTGTCACCGGTTCGGCTGGAAGCGGGGCGTGGGGGGCGCGCGAGAGGGCGCGCGTCGGAGGGTGCGCCCCGGTAACGTCGTCCGTATGGACAGGTCCTGGTGGTTGGCGCTCGCGGCGGTGGTACTGCTGGCGCTGGTCGCCACGCTCATCGACGGCTGGGGGCGGGGGCGCCGGCCGGCGGGGCGCAGGTCTCGCCCGCCGGCCGGGCCCGGTCGCGGTGACGGTAGCGGCGGGCGCGGTAATCGGCCTCGGCCCGCTGAGATCTGGTGGGCGAACGTGCCCTACGAGGATCAGCCGGGGGTTGCGAAGGATCGGCCGTGTCTTGTGCTGGCCGTGCGCGGGCGGAAGGTGACCGTCGCGAAGATCACCAGCAAGTATCACGATGAGCGGGACGGAGTGATTCCCTTGCCGCCGGGGGCCGTTGGCGATTCGCGGGGGCGGGCCAGTTTTCTGGAGACGGACGAGTTGCGTGACGTTCCCCTCCGGGAGTTCCGTCGGAGGGTGGGGGTGGTGGACCCGGTCCTGTGGGACCAGGTCCGTCATCTGGCGAACTGAGCCGTCAGCCCGGAAGAAGAACAACCCCTGTCACGCCCAGAGCTGACCCTGCAACGTCTCGATGGCCTCTTCCGTCGTCGCTGCCGTGTACACACCCGTCGACAGGTACTTCCAGCCGCCGTCCGCCACCACGAACGCGATGTCCGCCGTCTCCCCCGCCGCTACTGCCTTCTTGCCCACGCCGATTGCCGCGTGGAGGGCCGCGCCGGTGGAGACGCCGGCGAAGATGCCCTCCTGCTGGAGGAGTTCGCGGGTTCGGGTGACCGCGTCCGCCGAGCCGACCGAGAAGCGGGTCGTGAGGACGGACGCGTCGTAGAGCTCGGGGACGAAGCCCTCGTCGAGGTTGCGGAGGCCGTAGACGAGGTCGTCGTAGCGCGGTTCGGCGGCGACGATCTTGACGTCCGGCTTCTGTTCGCGGAGGTAGCGGCCGACTCCCATGAGGGTGCCCGTCGTGCCCAGGCCTGCCACGAAGTGGGTGATGGAGGGGAGGTCGGCGAGGATCTCCGGGCCCGTCGTCGCGTAGTGGGCGCCGGCGTTGTCCGGGTTGCCGTACTGGTAGAGCATCACCCAGTCCGGGTGCTCGGCGGAGAGCTCCTTGGCCACGCGTACGGCGGTGTTGGAGCCGCCGGCGGCCGGGCTGGGGATGATCTCGGCGCCCCACATGCCGAGCAGGTCCCGGCGTTCCTGCGAGGTGTTCTCGGGCATCACGCAGACCATGCGGTAGCCCTTGAGCTTGGCGGCCATCGCGAGGGAGATGCCGGTGTTGCCGCTGGTCGGCTCCAGGATCGTGCAGCCCGGGGTGAGCCGGCCGTCCTTCTCCGCCTGCTCGACCATGTGCAGGGCGGGGCGGTCCTTGACCGAGCCGGTCGGGTTGCGGTCCTCCAGCTTGGCCCAGATGCGGACGTCGGCGGACGGCGAGAGCCGCGGCAGGCGCACCAGAGGGGTGTTGCCCACCGCGGCCAGCGGGGAGTCGTAGCGCATCGAGGATCAGGCCATGCCGCCGGCCACGGCCGGCAGGATCGTCACGTTGTCGCCGTCGGCGACCTTGGTGTTGATGCCCTCCAGGAAGCGGACGTCCTCGTCGTTCAGGTAGACGTTGACGAAGCGGCGCAGCTCGCCGCCGTCCACGATGCGGGCCTGGATGCCCGCGTGCCGGGTCTCGAGGTCGGTGAAGAGCTCGGCGAGGGTGTCCCCGTCGCCCTGCACGGCCTTCTGGCCGTCGGTGTACGGGCGGAGGATGGTGGGGATGCGGACCTCGATGGCCATGGCGAAGGGCTCCTGTCGGAAAGGGTCTGGTCTCGGAGAGAGCGCGGCACAGCGCCGCGGCGCACGGCCTGCGGCGACAGCGCGGAGGTCAACAGATGGCGCTGTTCAGCCTGCACAGGTCGACGTGCAGCCGCGCCACGAGCAGCGTGCCCGGCGCCTTGTCGCTCACGTCGAGAAGAACCATGGGGTCATCGTATCGATTCCCGGTCGGGGCCCCGGAGTGTGATCTCGCATGCTGGATGAATTCTGCCCGAATTGCGAGATCAGTAGGCCTCTACGATCCTGACCTCCTCCTCCGTGACCTCGCCCTCGACGATGCGGTACGAGCGGAACTGGAAGTCGCCGAGGCTGTCGGTGTCGGCGGTGGAGACCAGGACGTAGTGGGCGCCGGGCTCGTTCGCGTAGGAGATGTCGGTGCGGGAGGGGTAGGCCTCGGTCGCGGTGTGGGAGTGGTAGACGACCACCGGCTCCTCGTCGCGGTCGTCCATCTCGCGGTAGAGCTTGAGCAGGTCGCCGGAGTCGAACTCGTAGAACGTGGGCGACATGGCCGCGTTCAGCATCGGGATGAAGCGCTCGGGGCGGTCCGAGTCCTCGGGGCCCGCGACGACGCCGCACGCCTCGTCGGGATGGTCCTTGCGCGCGTGCGCGACGATCTGGTCGACCAGGGCCTGGGTGATGGTCAGCATGGTCGTCAGGATAAGTCGTCGTAATAAGGAGAAGGGCAGTCCCGTATCGAGGCGTGGTACGGGACTGCCCACATGGTGAGCTGTTCGGGGCTCCCCGGGTCGGACTCAGCCGATCTTCTCGAAGTCCTCGGACTCCGGTTCCCTGCGCGCCGCGATCTCCGGGTTGCGGGACTTCAGGATCGACCAGCCGATGCCGAGCACCGCCGCCCAGCCGGCCATCACGTACAGGCAGACGCGGGAGTCGGCGTCGTAGGCGATCAGGCAGGTGACGAAGAGGAGGAAGACGATGGCGATCCAGCTGCACTTCGAGCCGCCCGGGGCCGGGAAGGGCGAGGCGGGCAGGCGGCCCGCGTCGACCGCGCGGCGGTAGAGGACGTGGCTGATCAGGATCATCAGCCAGGTCCAGATGCCGGCGGCGGTGGCCACCGAGGTGACGTAGCCGAAGGCCTTCTCCGGGACGACGTAGTTCAGGACGACGCCGATGCCCATGCAGAGGACGGAGACGGTGATACCGAAGGCCGGGGCCTTGGTGCCGGACAGCCGCTGGAAGACCTTGGGGGCCTCGCCGTTGGCGGCCAGGTTGCGCAGCATGCGGCCGGTCGAGTACATGCCGGAGTTGCAGGAGGACAGGGCCGCGGTGAGGACGACGAAGTTGACGATTCCGGCGCCGGCCGGGATGCCGATCTTCGCGAAGGCCTCGACGAAGGGCGAGACGCCGGGGGCGAACTCGGTCCACTTCACCACGCAGAGGATGACGCTGAGGGCGCCGACGTAGAAGAGGGCGATGCGCCAGGGAAGGGTGTTGATCGCCTTGGGGAGGGTCTTCTCCGGGTTCTCCGACTCGCCGGCGGTGACGCCGACCAGCTCGACCGCGAGGTAGGCGAACATGACGCCCTGCAGGGTCATCAGGGACGAGCCGACGCCCTTGGGGAAGAAGCCGTCGAACTGCCAGAGGTTGGCGACGGCGGCGGTGTCACCGGCGGAGCTGAAGCCGAAGGTGAGGACGCCGAGGCCGATCACGATCATGCCGATCAGGGCGGTGACCTTGACCATCGAGAACCAGAACTCCAGCTCTCCGAAGACCTTCACGGAGATCAGGTTGACCCCGAAGAGGACCACCAGGAAGACCAGGGCCGTCACCCACTGCGGGACCGACGGGAACCAGTAGTTGACGTAGATCGCGGCGGCGGTCAGCTCGGCCATGCCGGTGACCACCCACATCAGCTAGTACGTCCAGCCGGTGAAGTAGCCGAAGAACGGGCCGAGGAACTCGCGGGAGTACTCCGCGAAGGAGCCCGAGACCGGGCGGTACAGGAGCAGTTCGCCAAGCGCCCGCATGATGAAGAAGATGATCACGCCCGCGAGGGCGTACATGACGATGAGGCTGGGACCGGCCTTGGCGATGTTCGCGCCGGCGCCCAGGAACAGCCCGACTCCGATGGCACCGCCGATGGCGATCATCTGGACCTGTCGGCTGCCGAGCCCGCGCTCGTACCCCTCCTCGGGGGCCTTCTCCGTGTCGACCTGAGCGGAGGTCATGTGTGGTGTGCCTTTCGCCGAGTCCACCGTGTGCAGTCGTGAAGATCTATCACGGCCGTACCGGTGATCGACGGGTGTGTTTGTGGCGCACACCACAGGAAGAAGCGGACAAAGCGCGGTCGGCGTCGGCATAACCGGCCGCCGCGGTGACGTGATCGTTATCCGGATTTGAGCGTCTGCTGAGCGAACAGGAAACGCTCACCGGTCACGGCATCAGGGTGGACACGAGCGTCTCCTGGAGCCCGCCGAGCCACAGATACGCCATCACCATCGGCTTGCGCGGGTCCTCGTCCGGCAGCCGGTAGAGGTCGTCGGTGTCGTCCTCGTCGGTGATCTCCAGGCGTGAACCGATCGCCAGGCGCAGGTCGTTCAGGGCGCCGAGCCACTGCCGGGAGTCCTCGGCCGACAGCTTGAGGATCGCGCCGCCGTCGCCGGCCGGGGTCAGTCCGTCCAGGGTGCGCACCACCGCGAGGGCGCTCTCGCGCTTGCCGGCCCGCAGGTCGTTCTCGGTGTAGCGGCGGAACTCGGACGAGTACTCCCGGTTCTCCTCAGCCTGCCCCGGCGAGTCCGGGACCTGCTCGGGGTCGCTGTAGGCGTCCGGGAACAGGCGGCGCAGCACCGGGTCCTTGGGGGGCTCGCTGGGGCCCTCGGCGAAGAGTTCGGCCAGCGGGTCGTCGGAGGCGTCCTCGCCGGGTCCGGGGCCGATGAGTTCCAGCAGCTGGACGGCCAGCGACCGGATGATGGAGATCTCGACGTCGTCGAGTGCGACGGCCGCGCCGCCGCCGGGGAGCGGTTCGAAGTGTCCGGGCATGAAGGGCGTCGCTACTTCCGGTGCTGGGTCGCTACTTCCGGTCCTGCTGGAGGGTGGCCCACAGGCCGTAGCCGTGCATGGCCTGCACGTCCCGTTCCATCTCCTCGCGGCTGCCGCTGGAGACGACCGCCCGGCCCTTGTGGTGCACGTCGAGCATGAGCTTGGTGGCCTTGTGCTTGCTGTAGCCGAAGTACGCCTGGAAGACGTACGTCACGTAGCTCATGAGGTTGACCGGGTCGTTGTGGACGATCGTGACCCAGGGGACGTCCGGCTCGGGTACGGCGAAGACCTCCTCCGCCGACTCGGTGCGTTCGATCTCCAGGGGTGCGGGTGACGTCACAGGGCCCATGCTGCCACGCATCCCATAAATCGTCACACCGACGAGAAGGGAGTACCATCTCTCGTCATGAACACAGCGGACCTTGGGCTGCCGGTGGACGTTCCCTCTACGGCGCTCTTCACGGACCAGTACGAGCTGACGATGCTGCAGGCCGCCCTGAAAGCGGGGACGGCCGAGCGGCGGAGCGTGTTCGAGGTCTTCACCCGGCGGCTGCCCGACGGGCGGCGCTACGGCGTCCTGGCGGGCACCGGGCGGGTCCTGGACGCGGTCGAGAACTTCCGCTTCGACGCGGGTGTCCTGGGCTACCTGCGGGAGCGGGACATCGTCGACGAGGCGACCCTTCAGTGGCTCGCGGGCTACCGCTTCTCCGGTGACATCTGGGGCTACCCGGAGGGCGAGGTGTACTTCCCGGGCTCCCCGATCATGCGGGTCGAGGGCTCCTTCGCCGAGTGCGTGCTGCTGGAGACCGTGATCCTGTCCATCCTCAACCACGACTCCGCGATCGCCGCGGCGGCCTCGCGGATGTCCTCGGCGGCGGGCGGGCGCCCGCTGATCGAGATGGGCGCCCGCCGCACCCACGAGCTGGCGGCCGTCGCCGCCTCCCGCGCCGCCTACGTCGGCGGTTTCGCCTCCACCTCCGACCTCGCGGCCGGCTTCCGCTACAACATCCCGACCGTGGGCACCTCCGCCCACGCCTTCACGCTCCTGCACGACAACGAGCGGGACGCCTTCCAGGCCCAGGTCGACTCGCTGGGCCGGGACACCACGCTGCTGGTGGACACCTACGACGTCGCGACGGCCGTCCGTACGGCCGTCGAGGTGGCCGGGCCCGAGCTGGGCGCCGTACGCATCGACTCCGGCGACCTGCTCCTGGTCGCGCACCGGGTGCGGCAGCAGCTGGACGAGCTGGGCGCGACGAACACGCGGATCATCGTCACCTCGGACCTGGACGAGTACGCCATCGCCTCGCTGGCGGCGGCTCCGGTGGACGCGTACGGCGTCGGTACGCAGTTGGTGACCGGGTCGGGGCACCCGACCTGCTCGATGGTCTACAAGCTGGTCGCCCGCGCCGAGTCCGCCGACCTCAAGGCGCCGCTGGTGGCGGTGGCGAAGAAGGCGGCCGGCGGCAAGACCTCCGTCGGCGGGCGCAAGTGGGCCGCGCGGCGGCTGGACGAGGACGGGGTCGCGGAGGCCGAGGTCGTGGGCACCGGGGCCGTGCCGGCCGAGCTGGTGGACCGGCAGCTGCTCGTCGAACTGGTCAAGGGCGGTGACGTGGTGGCCCGCGAGCCGCTGGACGTCGTACGCGACCGGCACACGGCCGCGCGGGCGGGGCTGCCGCTGTCGGCGACCCAGCTGTCGCGCGGGGAACCGGTCATTCCGACGGAGTACGTACTGGGGCGCTCGGGTAGCTAATGCGGGGCACGCCCTCCCGCTGGGGGCCCGAAGTCTCTAGGCTCGAACTTCACTCACAGTCGAAGGACACCCACCATGCGCCGCGCCTTGATCGTCGTCGACGTACAGAACGACTTCTGCGAGGGGGGCAGCCTCGCGGTGGCCGGGGGCGGCGATGTGGCCGCCGCCGTGACCGAGCTGATCGGTCAGGCGGCCGGTTCCGGCTACCAGCATGTGGTGGCCACCCGCGACCACCACATCGCACCCGGCGGCCACTTCGCCGACAACCCCGACTACGCCCACTCCTGGCCCGCGCACTGCGTCGCGGGCACGGAGGGTGTGGGCTTCCACCCGAACTTCGCGCCGGCCGTCGCCTCCGGCGCGATCGACGCCGTCTTCGACAAGGGCGCCTACGCGGCCGCGTACAGCGGCTTCGAGGGCGCCGACGAGAACGGCGTGAAACTGGGCGACTGGCTGCGGGCCCGGCAGGTCGGCGAGGTCGACGTGGTGGGCATCGCGACCGACCACTGCGTGCGGGCCACCGCCCTGGACGCGGTCCGCGAGGGCTTCCGCACCCGGGTCCTGCTGGAGCTGACCGCGGGCGTCGCGGAGGAGACCACCGACCGCGCGCTGGAGGAGATGCGCGAGGCCGGCGTGGAACTGACGGGCAAGCCCGTCGTCGCGTAGGGCTCCCAGCGGCGTCGGATTGGCAAAGGAGCAGGTCAGGCTGGTGCCGCCGGTCTTCTCAGCAGGGCTCTGATCGGGTGCCACAGCTCCTGGACCAGGTCCGGGGCGACGGGGACACCGTTGTCAGGGGCCGTGCGCCATATGAGGCCGTCGGGGTGGTGCAGGACCGCGGTGATCTCGTCGGGGGTCGGCGGGGCTCCGTTGCCCCGCAGGTAGACCGCCCGCATCCCCAGGTTGCGCAGCCGGGTCAGGGCACGGGCCCGGTTGTGGGCGTGCACGAGCACCCGTACCCCCGTGCCGTCGGGGGTGGGGCTGGGCAGGTTCAGCGCCACCACGACGCTGCCGGTGGGCAGCTTGCAGAAACCTCCTGCGGCCATTCCGTCACACCCCCGTACGAGTCGGTGTCGATGTCTGTGTCAATAAGAAGGGCACAGCACGCACCTAAACACGATCGGCGGCGACCCGCCAGGGGGTCACCGCCGATATGTGTCTGACCTGCGTAAACGCTGGTTACTTCGTCGAGGGGCCGACCTTCACCTTGATCGTCGAGCCGCTGAAGGGCTCGTCGATGATCCTTATCGAAGTGTTGGTGTCAGTGACCTTGACGCCGGCCAGCGGGTTCGACGCGTCGTAGTACGTCGACCGTCCGTCGTCGAAGAGCGGGACACCGAACTGCGACTTGATCCTGGTCGCCACGTCCGCCTTGTGCAGCGTGAACGAGTCGGTCGGGTACCAGCTGAACGGCGAGTCGTAGGCCTGCACGCGGTTGCGCATCAGCGTGCCGTCGGACCACTTCAGCGGCTTCGGGTGCGAGTCGATCGGGAGGATCAGACCCTCACCCGGGTGGGCGCTGGTGTTGTCGTCCGCCTGCGAGGTGTCCCACTTCCAGATCAACAGGCCGTTCTGGTACGCGTAGTGCTCCACCCACGCCGGGCGCAGTGCCGAACCGAAGTTGTACGGACCGGTCTTGAGGACCTTGTCGTACGACACGTACTGCCGGTTCTCGGCGATGTAGTACTGCGCGTAGTCGTCGGTGATCGAGGCGCCGATCCGCGTGAAGCCGTTGGACGTCCAACTGGCGTCCGCCGCCTCGGCGTTGTCGGAGAAGACGGTCGCGCCGTCCGCGGTCACCTTGATCTCGTCGGCCGCGAAGCCCTTCTGGGCCACACCGCCGTCGGTGGCGTAGCGGAAGCGCAGGGTGATCTGCTTGCCGGCGTACGCGTCCAGCGGGAACGTCAGCTTCTGGTAGGCGTCCACCGTGCCGGTGAGGGCCGGCTTGTCGCTGCCGTCGCGCGGGATGGCGGTGCCGTCGGCGAGGGTGCCGTCGATCGGGGTGTAGCTGGCGCCGCCGTCGGTGGAGACCTCGGTGTAGAGGTAGTCGTAGTCCTGCTCGATGTCCCACCAGCCGTCGAGGGTCAGCGCGGCCGAGGCCTTGCCGGTCAAGTCGACCGTGCGGGTAAGGGTGTTGCGCAGATCGTCACCGCTGCCGCTCCACCACTGGGTCGCGCCCTCGGCCGGGGCGACCACCTCGGTGGTGACCTCCTTCTCGGGCAACTCGACCACCAGCGCCTGCGGGTTCTTGGTGTTGTACTCCGCGACGCCCAGTTTGTGGGTGGACTTCTTGCCGGCCTTGGCGACGTCGTAGTCCAGCCAGCCCAGTTGGAGCTTGTCCCAGGCGTTCATGTCGCCGGGCAGGTCGCCGATGGTGTCCTTGCCGGTACCGAGCCAGGAGCCGGACGACATCAGCGTCCAGAAGCCGGTGGAGTTCTCGCCGCCCGCGGTGTCGTACTCGTCGGGCAGGCCGAGGTCGTGGCCGTACTCGTGGGCGTAGACACCGAGTCCGCCGTTCTCCGGCTGGATGGTGTAGTCGCCGACCCAGATGCCGGTGTCGCCGATCTGGGTGCCGCCGAGCTTGTTGGTGTCCGGGCCGGTGGAGCCGGCGTCGGTGCCGAACGCGTACCAGCGGTGCGCCCAGATCGCGTCCTCGCCCTGCGCGCCGCCGCCGGCGGACTCGTCCTCGCCGGCGTGCACGATCTGGAAGTGGTCGATGTAGCCGTCGGGCTCGTTGAAGTTGCCGTCGCCGTCGTAGTCGTAGCGGTCCCACTGGTCGAACTGGGCCAGCTCCGTCTTGATCTCGGCGGCCGTGTCACCGGCGGCCTCGCGGTCGGCGACCCAGGCGTTGACGCCGTCCTGGACCGCGTACCAAGCACCGGTCGAGGCGTCGTTGGAGCCGTAACGGGCCTCGTTGTAGGGGACCTTGACCCAGTCGGTGACCTCGCCCTCGACCGAGTAGCGGCCCGAGGACTGCTTCTCGTAGTACTTCTTCAGCGACTCGGTCTTCTTGCCGGTGCCGAAGTAGAGGTCCTGGAAGTGCGCCTGGTTGTAGTCCGCCTGCCAGGCCGTGCTGTTGTCCTGCTTGCGGTCCGGCTGGGCTATCTGGTTGTGCAGCGGGCCGACCGTGCCGCCGTAGCGGCTGTCGACCTGGTCGCCGAACTCGACCAGGATGGTGAAGATCTTGTCCGTCTTCTCACGGCCGAGTTCGACGTACTTGTCCTGGCCCTTGAGCTTGACGACCTTCGAACCGTTCCGGTCCTTCACCGAGGCGGAACCGGATATGACCTGGTCCAACGCCTCCTTGTGCTGGGCCTCCTGAGTCTTCGTCAGGGGGCCGTCGAGGTCGTGTTCCTTGGCCTTGACCGGCTGCGGATCGTGCCGGTCCACTGCGGTGGTCGCGGCCGAGTCGGCCTGCGCCACGGCGAACGTCGAGAACGTGGCGGTGGCCGCCGCGAGCGCGACACCGACCGCGGCCGCTCTGAACGTCCAGTGTCTATAGGTCACTTGAGTTCCTTGTGATGAAGGGCTGTATTCAAGTGACGCAATTTGACTAGAGACTGGTAAGAAAAGACAGGCCTTGACTTGAACATAACAAGTGCTCTATGCACAGCGGGCGCGCGCATTACGAACGTGTGAACGGGTGAGTGGTTGCGCGCTCAACAGGCGCGCGGGCCCGTCCACAGGGTGGACGGCATGACTCCGTGCGCCCCCTGTGCACCGGCACTGTTGGTTAGGTCACGCTTACCGTTCGTTCCAGTCGGGCATGCACGCGATTAGAGTCGGTTGGCGCTTCGCCTGGAATACGGCGGAAAGCCAGGCCGACACCCCCGTGGACCCCCACTTCCGAGGACACGATTGCCATGCCTCGTCCGACTGCCGCACAGCTCGCCTACGGTTCGTTCACCGTGATCTTCTCGACGCTCGCCATGCTGCTGCTGTCACAGACGAGTTCGGGCGTGGGGATCGCGGTCATCGCCTTCGCGGCGCTCGCGCTCGGGCTCCTGGTCGCCATGACCGTACCGCTGCCCAGGTCGCGGATCGTCGCGCAGTCGCAGCCGGCTCCGGCCGTCTCGGCCGCGCCCGCCGCACCGACCGCGCCTCTCGCGCAGCAGACGGAGGAGCCCGTGCCGGCCGCGGCCACGCGCTCCTCCAACGCTGCCTGAGCTCCGACGTACGACAGCCCCGACGTACGACAGGCGGCGCCGGCCGAGTCGGTGAGTGACTCGGCCGGCGCCGCCTGTCGTATGCGCAGGCTCAGTTGGTACGGACTCAGCCGGTGCTGACCACCACCGTCTTGGCGGCCTTGTCGTGCAGACCCTGTTTGTAGGGCCGGTCGAAGAAGCTCCAACCGCCGCAGATCGCGGTCCAGATGCAGGCGCAGCAGAACGCGAACGGGATCCACAGCACCGCCGAGCGGGCCAGCGTGGACTGCATGGAGGGGGTGGAGCCGTTGTCGAGGTTGGCCACCCGCATGTTCAGCCACTTCTTGCCGAGCGTCTGGCCCGTCCTGCTGATCATGACGGTGTCGTAGCCGATGTAGAGGACGGCGGCGACCAGGGACTGCGCGAACGACTTGCCGTAGGACATGTTGTCGCCGCTCACGTCGTACTCGTGCACGCCCAGCGGCCAGGTGACCAGCCAGACGACGATGCCGACGAGGATCAGGTCGATGATCCGGGCCAGCGTGCGCTTGCCGCTGTCGGCGAGCGGCGGCATGCCGGAGAGCGGATCGTTGGGATAGGAGCCGCCGCCGTAGGGAGCGCCCCCACCGTAGGGAGCGCCCCCGCCAGTCGGGGCACCGCCTTGGGGAGGGCCGCCGTAGGGCGGCGGCTGACCGCCGCCCGGGGGCGGATCGTACGGCGAGCCCGGCCCCTGCCCGCTCTGGCCGGGCGGGGGCTGCCGCGGGGGCTGCTTCCGGAACGGGTCGTCGTCCGGCGGCTGCTGGCCGGAACCGGGAGGCGGTTCGGTGGTCATGGCCCGAGTGCACCGCGAACCTCGCCGCTCCGCATCCGACGAGCGGCCGTCCGGAGTACCGGATCACCTGGTACGGATGGAGTACGTGGTCAGCCCGCGACGAACGTATGGGCCGCCTTGTCGTGCCAGCACTGGCGCCACGGGCGGTCGAACAGGCACCACGCGACCCCCACGACACCGATCACGAGCAGGCCGGGCACGCTGTAGACGAGCCAGCGGCGGACGGCTCCGCCGAAGGTGGGCGGCTGGTGGCCCTCGATGTCACGCACCTCAAGGCCGAACAGCTTCTTGCCCAGGGTGCGGCCCCACTTGGCGGTGGGCAGCGCCTCGTACAGGACGCCGAAGAGGAGCAGGACGGCCAGGACGACGCCCAGGTAGACCGAGGTCGTGCCGTCCAGCAGCCAGACGGTGACGGTCTCGCCGGAGAGCTTCGCCGCGTCGACCTTCTCGTCGACGTGGTCGATCGCCTTGGTGCCGAGCGGTACGGCGGCCACGGCGGTGACGCCCGCGAGGACGACGGTGTCCAGCAGGCGGGCCGCCAGACGCTTGCCGAGCGGCGCGGGGCGGGCCTCCGACTGGCGCCGGGCGGCGGCTTGGAACACGTCCTCGACGGGCGGCTTCCAGGGCGCGACGGGCTGGTCCTCACCGCCCGCGAGCCGGTGCACCTGCTGCGCCCACGAGGGCTGCCCGCCGCCGGAGCCACTGGACATGGGGGCGGCGGAGGCCTGCCCGGCCGCCGCCGCGGGCTGCGCGGGCTGGGGGCCACTGGACTGCGCCGGCACGCCGGGGGCGGCCTGTTGGGGGCCGGAGAGGGCGGTCGGCGCGGAGGCGGGTCCCTGGGGACCGGAGAGGGCGGCCGGCGCGGAGGCCGGCCCCTGGACCCCGGCAGCGCCTGCCCCGGCTCCCGCCCCCGACTGCGCCGCCGCGCGATCGGCGGCGGCCTTGCCCGCGCCGAAACCGGGGGCGCCGGGCGCCCCCGTGCCCCCGCTCTGCGCCCCCTGCTGCCCCGCGCGCGGGGTCATCGCGCGGAAGGTCATGGTGCCCTCGTCCCCGACGGGTCCGCCGGGACCCGGGATGCCGGAGCCCGCGGCGGCCGCGGGACGACCGGCACCGGAAGCACCCACTCCACCGGCGGAGCCCCCCGCTCCCCCGGAACCCGCCTTGGGGCGGCGGAAGACGAAGGTGCCGTCGGACGGGATGTCCGACGAGGTGTCCGCGGGCGGGACGGTCGCCGTGCCGTCGGTGTGACCGGTCGGGTCGGCCGCCGGGGTATCGGGCTGGACCCGCGGGTCGGGGCCCTGCGGGGAGCCCCAGGAGACGCGGCGGTCCTGCTCGCCGCCGAAGCCGGCCTGGCGGGAGCGGTCGGCGCCCCAGGCGGACGCCGGTTCGGGGCGGTTGCCGTGCTGGGAGACCTGGGGCGCGGGGTCCTCGTCGAAGAAGTGCGGGCCCGTCTCCTCGACCGGCGCGGAGCCGGAGCCGTCCGGCGCGGCGAGCGGGGCGCCGTCCGACGGGGCCGGACGGCTGGTGCCCGGTACCCAGGAGGCACCGTTCCAGTACCGGACATATCCAGGAATGGACGGGTCCGGGTAATACCCCTCGCGGGGCCTGTCGTCACCGGGTGCCGGGGTTGGGGCGCTCATGTCCGTCGTCCCGTATCTGCTCGGGGTCAATATGGGGGACCCCACATCTATCAGACCGGCGCAGCCGCCACTGCCCCTCCCGCAGGACCCGCCCCTTTCCGGGCAAGGGCGTGCACCCGCTTCACCGTTCCGGAAAAAAATTCTCCGAACCCGCGTAATGGTCGCGCCCCCGCCGCCTCTCCACGTGTACGGGACTCGCCGCGAGGCCCCGTACACCTGACCGAGAGAGGAACCGATCGCCATGCACTACACAGTGGTGGAACGCGAGCTGGAGCTGAAACTCATCCTGTCGCCGGAGCGCAGCATTCCGGTCCCGGCCCGGCTGGGCTACCGCACCGACGACCCCTACGCCGTGCACGTCACCTTCCACATCAACTCCGAGTACCCCGTGCACTGGACGTTCTCCCGCGACCTTCTGGTGGAGGGGGTGTTCCGGCCGTGCGGGCACGGGGACGTGCGGGTGTGGCCGACGAAGTCGGAGGGGCGCAGTGTCGTCCTGATGGCGCTGAGTTCACCCGACGGAGACGCCTTGCTGGAGGCACCGTCGGCTCAGGTGTCGGCCTGGCTGGAGCGGACGCTGCGGGTGGTGCCCCCGGGGACTGAGGGCGAGCAGCTGGGGATCGACGACGCGCTCGACCAGCTGCTCGCCCAGTGAACCCGTCCAACCCGCCGCACCCCCTGCACCGGCTGCCCCGTCAGAACAGCTTGCCCGGGTTGAGGATGCCCAGCGGGTCGAAGACCTGCTTGACCCCCCGCTGCATCTCCAGTCCGACCGGGCCGATCTCGCGCGCCAGCCACTCCTTCTTCAGTACGCCCACGCCGTGTTCGCCGGTGATCGTGCCGCCGAGCTCCAGGCCGAGCGCCATGATCTCGTCGAAGGACTCGCGGGCCCGCCGGGACTCGTCGGGGTCCTGGGCGTCGAAGCAGACGGTGGGGTGGGTGTTGCCGTCACCTGCGTGCGCGCAGACCCCGATGGTCAGCCGGTACTTCTCGGCGATCCGCTCGATCCCTTCGAGCATGTCGCCGAGCCGGGAGCGGGGCACGCACACGTCGTCGATCATCGTCGTGCCCTTGACCGCCTCCAGCGCGGTCAGCGAGAGCCGCCGGGCCTGGAGGAGCAGTTCGGACTCGGCCGCGTCGTCGGCGGGCACCACCTCGGTGGCACCGGCGGCCTCGCACAGCGCACCGACGGCGGCCAGGTCGGCGGCCGGATCCGGGGTGTCGAAGGCGGCCAGCAGCAGCGCCTCGGTGGTCTCCGGAAGTCCCATACTGGCAAGGTCGTTGACGGCTTTCACCGTCGTACGGTCCATGATTTCGAGCAGCGAGGGCACGTGACCGCCCGCCATGATCCGGCACACCGCGTCACAGGCGTCGGCCGCGGACGCGAACTCGGCGGCGAGCACCAGTTGCTGGGGCGGCTGCGGGCGCAGCGCCAGGATCGCCCGTACGACGATGCCGAGCGAGCCCTCGGAGCCGACGAAGAGGCGGGTGAGGTCGTACCCGGCGACGCCCTTGGCGGTGCGGCGGCCGGTGGACATGAGGCGGCCGTCGGCGAGGACGACGTCGAGGCCGAGGACGTACTCGGCGGTGACCCCGTACTTCACGCAGCACAGCCCGCCGGAGGCGGTGCCGATGTTGCCGCCGATCGTGCACATCTCCCAGCTGGAGGGGTCCGGCGGGTAGTAGAGGCCGTGTTCGCCGACCGCGCGGGAGAGGGTGGCGTTGATGACGCCCGGCTCGACGACCGCGGTGCGGTCGATCGGGTTGATCTCCAGGATGCGGTCCATCTTGATCAGCGACAGGACGACGCAGCCCTCGGAGGCGTTGGCCGCGCCGGACAGGCCGGTGCGGGCGCCCTGCGGGACGACCGGGACGCGCAGCTCGGTGGCCACGCGCATGACGTGCTGGACCTGTTCGACCGTGCGGGGCAGGACGACGACCGCCGGGACGCCGGCCGGGCAGAAGCTCGCCATGTCGTTGGCGTAGGAGGCGGTGACGTCCGGGTCGGTCAGGACGGCCTCGGCGGGCAGACCGCCCAGCAGCCGGTCCACGAGGCCACCGGCCGCCACCGTGTCCTCGTCGCGACGCGCTTCGATACGACTCATGATCACAGCCTCGCACCGGCGGCCATCGGTGTGAACCCCGTGTACGGCAGCCGCCGGATGGCGGGGTGTGGTCGTCGTACTGACGCACAGTGAGCGCCATGACGAACGCGATGGACAGCGCCGCCACGGATCGCAAGCGGGCCCGGCGTTCGCGGGTCGCCGGATGGCTGGTGGCCGGCGCCGTCGTGGGGTCCGGTGTGCTGGGCGGGGTGCTGATGCTGTGGCCGTGGGAGCGGGAGACGGTCCGGCCGCCGGCGCCGGCCCCGGGCGCGCAGGCCCTGACGGCGGTCACCGCTGGAGTACCGGCCTCGCTGCCCGATCTGGCCGTGCTGATCGGCGAGCGCGAGACCTTTCTGCGGGCGCATCCCCGGGACGCGCGGTCGTGGGCGGTGCTCGGGACGGCGTATGTGGAACAGGGGCGGCGGACGGCCGACGCGACGGACTATCCGCGGGCCGAGCAGGCGCTGCGCACCTCGCTGAAGGTGGCGGCGAAGGGGAACGACGTAAAGGCTGATGCGCTGGACGGGATGGCGGCGCTGGCGAACGCGCGCCGGGACTTCCGGGCCGCGCGGAGCTGGGGCGAGGCCGCGCTGAAGGTGGACGCCAAGCGCTGGACGACGTATCCGCTGCTGCTCGACGCCTACACCGGGCTCGGTGACCACAAGGCGACCCAGCGCACGCTCGACGCGCTCCTTGAGCTGCGGACCGGGCCGGCCGTGATGGCGCGGGCCGCCGGGGTCTACCGGGACCGGGGCTGGCGCGAGGACGCGGCGGCCACCCTCTCCGACGCGGCAGCGGCGGCATCGACACCGGCCGAGCGGGCCGCGTGGCTGGAACGGTCCGGTCAACTCGCCTGGGAGCGCGGTGACTTGGAGGACGCGCTACGGCACTTCCAGGAGGCGGTACGCGTCGACCCCGACCAACGGACCGCGCAGGCCGGGCAGGGCCGGACGCTGGCGGCGCTGGGCCGGACGACGGAGGCCCTGAACGCGTACCGGGTGGCGCTGGCCCGGCAGCCCAGCCCGCAATACGCCCTGGAACTGGGCGAGTTGTACGACTCGCTGGGGCTCGGGCAGGCGGCGCGGGTGCAGTACGACCTGCTGCGGGCGCGGGTGCGCGAGGAGGCGGCGGGGGGTGTCGACGACGAGTTGGTGCTCGGCGTCTTCGAGGCGGACCACGGGGATCCGGCGGCTGCGGTACGTCGGCTGCGGGCCGAGTGGCGACGGCAGCCGGGGACCGCGGTCGCGGACGCGCTGGGGTGGGCGCTGCACCGGGCCGGGAACGACAAGGAGGCGCTGCGGTTCGCCACCGCGGCGACCGACAAGGCGCACGGGGGCGGCGTACGCAGTGCGTTGTACGCGTATCACCGGGGCATGATCGAGCGGGAGTTGGAGCTGTACGCGCCCGCGCGGCGGCGTCTTCAGGACGCGTTGCGGATCAACCCGCACTTCTCGCCGCTGGGCGCGCCCCTCGCGACGGCCGCGCTGGCGGCGCTCGGGGAGCCGCCGGACGAGGACGTGCCGGTGATGGACGCGAAGCGGCTACGGCGGCGGTGAGTCCGGCGCCGGGAGGGGAAGGGCGCCGGACCGCACCTGGAGGATGGCCTCAGAGGGTGCTTCGGATGGTGCTCAGAGGTTGCCGCGGCGCTCCTGCTCGCGCTCGATCGCCTCGAACAGGGCCTTGAAGTTGCCCTTGCCGAAGCCCATCGAGCCGTGCCGCTCGATCATCTCGAAGAAGACGGTCGGCCGGTCCTGGACCGGCTTGGTGAAGATCTGCAGCAGATAGCCGTCCTCGTCACGGTCGACGAGGATCTTCAGCTCACGCAGCGTCTCGACGGGGACGCGGGTCTCGCCGGCCCACTCACCGAGGGTGTCGTAGTAGGAGTCCGGGGTGTCGAGGAACTGGACGCCGGCCGCACGCATGGTCCGTACCGTGCGCACGATGTCGTTCGTGTTGAGCGCGATGTGCTGGACGCCCGCGCCGCCGTAGAACTCCAGGTACTCGTCGATCTGGGACTTCTTCTTGGCGATGGCGGGCTCGTTGATCGGGAACTTGACCTTGAGCGTGCCGTCGGCCACCACCTTGGACATCAGCGCGCTGTACTCGGTCGCGATGTCGTCGCCCACGAACTCCTTCATGTTCGTGAAGCCCATGACCTTGTTGTAGAAGCCGACCCACTCGTTCATGCGGCCGAGTTCCACGTTGCCGACGCAGTGGTCGATCGCCTGGAAGGTGCGCTGGGCGGCCGGTTCGACGATGGGGCTCGCGGCGGTGAAACCGGGCAGGTAGGGGCCGTCGTAGGCGGTGCGCTCGACGAGCGTGTGGCGGGTCTCGCCGTAGGTGGCGATCGCGGCGAGTACGACGATGCCGTGCTCGTCCTTGACCTCGTACGGCTCGGCCAGCGAGCGGGCGCCGTGCTCGATCGCGTAGGCGTACGCGGCGCGCGCGTCCGGGACCTCGATGGCGAGGTCGACGACGCCGTCGCCGTGCTCGGCCACGTGCTCGGCGAGGAAGTGGCCCCAGGTGGTGGCGGGCTTGATGACGGAGGTGAACACGAAGCGGGCGGAGCCGTTCTCCAGGACGTAGCTCGCGGTCTCGCGGCTGCCGTTCTCCGGACCGGAGTAGGCGACCAGCCGCATGCCGAAGGCCGTGGAGTAGTAGTGCGCCGCCTGCTTGGCGTTGCCCACGGCGAAGACGACCGCGTCCATTCCCTTGACCGGGAAGGGGTCGGCCTGCCGGGCGGTGTCGGGAGTGTGGTGTGTGGTCTGCGTCATGAGGGAAGCGTGACCCTGCCCTGCAAGGTGCGCAATAGTTCGCGTATTCGCTGGGCATTCTGTTCAGTGAGAGGCGGGCCTGCCTCGTAATTCTGTACAGGATGACCACCATTCCGGGAGGTTGCCGTGGCCATTGACGAGCTGGACGGGCGGATCATCGTGCTGCTGGCGCGGGAGCCGCGGATGGGGGTGCTGGAGATGTCCCGGCGGCTGGGGGTGGCCCGCGGGACCGCGCAGGCCCGGCTGGACCGGCTTCAGTCGAATGGCGTCATCCGCGGATTCGGCCCGCAGGTGGATCCGGCGGCGCTCGGCTACCCGGTCACCGCCTTCGCCACGCTGGAGATCCGGCAGGGGCAAGGCCCGGACGTACGGGCGCACTTGGCGACCGTGCCGGAGGTGCTGGAGCTGCACACCACCACCGGCAGCGGGGACATGCTGTGCCGGCTGGTGGCCCGCTCCAACGCCGATCTCCAGCGGGTCATCGACCGGGTTGTCGGTTTTGATGGGATCGTCCGGGCCGCCACCGCGATCGTGATGGAGAACCCCGTTCCGCTGCGGTTCATCCCGCTGGTGGAGCAGGCGGCCACGGACGAGGGCCTCCCTTTCCGGCCCACCGACCGCGAGAGGACCTAGCTCCTTAAGAACACGGCCCCGCCGCCGACCGCCTGGAGTGAGCGCGTGTGAACTTCTGGGAGTACCTCGGCAACCGCCATCAGCAGTTGCTCACGGATGCCTACCAGCACGCCAGCGCCGTCTTCCAGTGCATGGTGGTGGCCACCCTGCTCGGCGTGCTGATCGGGGTCGTCACCTACCGCAGCGAATGGGCCGGCAACCTCGCGACGACGGCCACCTCGACCATCCTGACCGTGCCGTCGCTGGCCATGATCGGTCTGCTCATCCCGATCGTCGGCCTGGGCGTGCCGCCCACGGTGATCGCGCTGACGCTGTACGGGCTGCTGCCGATCGTGCGCAACGCGATCGTCGGACTGCGCGGGGTCGACCCCTCGCTGGTCGACGCGGCCCGCGGCATCGGGATGTCCCGGCTGATGCAACTGGTACGGGTGGAGCTGCCGCTGGCCTGGCCGCCGATCCTGACCGGGATCCGGGTCTCCACGCAGATGCTGATGGGCATCGCCGCCATCGCCGCGTACGCCTCCGGGCCCGGCCTCGGCAACGAGATCTTCCGCGGCATCGCCTCGCTGGGCAGCAAGAACGCGCTCAACCAGGTCCTCGCGGGCACGCTCGGGATCATCGTCCTGGCGCTGCTGTTCGACGCCGCCTACGTCCTGATCGGACGGCTGACCATTCCGAGGGGCATCCGTGACTGAGACTTCCGCGCCCGAGCCGGGCACGTCCGGAACGGCCCGGTCCGAGGCGGCCCAGGCCCAGGAGCCGAACGCCACCACCGGGGCGACGATCGAGCTGGAGAACCTCACCAAGCGCTACCCGGGCAGCCCCAGCCCGGCCGTGGACAACGTGAACATGGAGATCAAGGCGGGCGAACTCGTCGTCTTCGTCGGCCCGTCGGGCTGCGGCAAGTCCACCACCCTCAAGATGATCAACCGGCTGATCGAGCCGACCGGCGGCCGCATCCGCATCGGCGGCGAGGACGTCACCGACATCGACCCGGTGAAGCTGCGCCGCAAGGTCGGCTACGCGATCCAGTCGGCCGGTCTCTTCCCGCACATGACCGTCGCCCAGAACATCTCCCTCGTGCCGAGGATGATCGGCTGGTCCAAGACGCGGACCAGGGCGCGGGTCGAGGAGCTGCTGGACCTCGTCGGGCTCGACCCGGCCGAGTTCCGGGGCCGCTATCCACGCCAGTTGTCGGGCGGTCAGCAGCAACGGGTGGGCGTGGCACGGGCGTTGGCGGCCGATCCGCCGGTGCTGCTGATGGACGAGCCGTTCGGCGCGGTCGACCCGATCACGCGCGACCATCTCCAGGACGAACTGATCAGGCTCCAGCACGAGTTGCACAAGACGATCGTCTTCGTCACGCACGACTTCGACGAGGCGATCAAGCTCGGCGACCGTATCGCCGTCCTGCGCGACCACTCCCACATCGCCCAGTTCGACACCCCGGAGGCGATCCTCACCAACCCGGCCGACGACTTCGTCTCCGGGTTCGTGGGCGCGGGTGCGGCCCTCAAGCGGCTCAACCTGACCCGCGTACGGGACGTCGAGGTCCGGGACTACCCGACGGTGACCGTCGACGACCCGCTCCAGCTGATCTTCGACAAGCTCCGGGACAGCGGCACCAACGAGATCCTGCTGCTGGACAAGCGGGGCCGCCCCTACAAGTGGCTCAGACGCGGCGACCTCATGCGGGCCCGCGGCTCGCTGGCCCGCGCGGGCACGCTGGTGCACGACACGGTGACCCGGGACGCCACCCTGCGGGACGCGCTGGAGGCGGTGCTGACCGACAACGCGGGGCGGACGGTGGTGACCGGGCGGCGCGGTGAGTACGAGGGTGTCGTCGACATGGAGACGCTCATGAACTCCGTGCACGAACTGCTGGAGGCCGACCGCCTGGAGGCCATGGAGCACCAGCACGAGCTGGAGGAGGCCCGGGCCGCGCAGACACACGCGGAGCAGGAAGGCGTCGACGAAGGGGAGTCGACGTCGTGACCAGCCCCGCGGAACACAAGAGGCCCGCCGGCGAGCACGAGGTGAAGGGGCTCGCCTTCCGGGACGAGGGCGAGGACGGGGGCGGGGATGGGGCCGGGCAAGAGGCTTCCCCGCAACGGCCGAGGCGCCGCGTCACCTGGCAGAAGCTGACCTTCCTGCCGGCCTTCCTGATCGCGGTGCTCCTGGCCACTTGGCTCTGGTTCCAGCAGGCGCACCTGGACTCGATCTCCGAGAACGCGATCTCCAACGGGCAGGTCTCCAAGGCGCTGTGGCAGCACGTCGAACTGACCGTGATCTCCACGTTCTTCGTGCTGATCATCGCCATCCCGCTGGGCATCCTGCTGACCCGCAAGGCGTTCCGCAAGGGCACCCCGGTGGCGATGACGTTCGCCAACATGGGCCAGGCGACCCCGGCGATCGGCCTGCTGGCCCTGCTCGTCATCTGGCTCGGCACCGGCATGAAGGCCGCCCTGATCGGCATCATCATCTACGCCGTCCTGCCGGTGCTGTCCAACACGATCGCCGGCCTCAAGGCGAACGACCCGACCCTCCTCGAAGCGGCCCGCGGCATCGGCATGTCCCCCCTGGGCGTGCTCGCCAAGGTCGAACTCCCCCTCGCCGTCCCGCTGATCCTGGCCGGCGTCCGCACCGCCCTGGTCCTGAACGTCGGCACGGCCACGCTCGCCACCTTCGGCGGGGGCGGCGGCCTCGGCGTCCTGATCACCACCGGCATCACCAACCAACGCATGCCGGTGCTGATGCTGGGCTCGATCCTCACGGTGGCGCTGGCGCTGCTCGTGGACTGGCTCGCGTCCCTGGCCGAACTGCTGTTGCGGCCGCGGGGGTTGGAGGTGTCGACATGAGACGGCACATCGGCGGTCGCCTGCTGCTGACCGGAGTCCTCGTGGCTTCCGCCGGCTGCGGACTGACCAGCGGCTCACCCATGGTCGACGACGTGACGCCCGGCTCGATCGGGAAGGGCGAGCCCCTCAAGGGCGCCCATCTCACGGTCACCTCGAAGGAGTTCACCGAGCAGCTGATCCTCGGCGCGATGATGGGCATCGCCTTCGAGGCGGCCGGCGCGGACGTCCTCGACCGCACGGGCATCCAGGGCTCCATCGGCGCGCGGGAGGCCGTCAAGAGCGGGGACGCGGACGGCATGTACGAGTACACGGGCACCGCCTGGATCACGTACCTCGGCAACGGCAAGCCGATCACCGACCCCGAACAGCAGTGGCAGGCGGTGCACGACGCGGACCTGAAGAACGGCCTGACCTGGCTGCCGCCGTCCGCCCTGAACAACACCTACGCGCTGGCCATGAACCGGTCCCACTACAAGAAGTACGGCACGAAGACCCTCTCCGACGTGGCCGCACTGGCCAAGTCGGACCCCGGGGCCGTCACCGTCTGCGTGGAGAGCGAGTTCGCCAACCGGGCGGACGGGCTGCCGGGCATGGAGAAGGCGTACGGGATGAACCTGCCCGCGAAGAACATCACGCAGATGGACACCGGGATCATCTACACCCAGGTGGCGAAGGGCAGTTGCGCCTACGGCGAGGTCTTCACGACCGACGGCCGCATCAAGTCCATGAACCTCGCGGTGATGCGGGACGACAAGAAGTTCTTCCCCAACTACAACGTGGCCCCGGAGACCAACTCCAAGGCCCTGAAGAAGTACCCCGCGATCGCCGAGGTCCTCGACCCGATCACCAAGAAGCTGAACAACACGGTGGCGCAGTCGCTGAACGCGAAGGTGGACGTGGACGGGGAGGATCCGCATCAGGTGGCGCTGGACTGGATGAAGGCGGAGGGGTTTGTGAAGTAGCCCGGCAGGGGCGGAACTTACAAAGAAGATGTTGCAAAGGACTCTTTGCAACGCTACCTTTGTACGCATGACGCAGCCGGAAGAGTCCAAGTACCGCAAGCTGGACGCCCGTTCACTGCGCGGCATCGCCCATCCGCTGCGGATGCAGTTGCTGAGCGCGCTGCGGCTGCACGGGCCGGCCACCGCGTCGAGGCTCGCCGAGCGCCTGGGCGAGTCCAGCGGGGCCACCAGCTACCACCTGCGGCAGCTCGCCACGCACGGCTTCGTCGAGGACGCGCCGGAACAGGGCAAGGGGCGGGAGCGCTGGTGGCGGGCGGTCGACCAGGGGCTGGAGTTCGACAGCACCCAGCTCGCGGACCCGGACCCGGCGGTCCGAGGGGCCGCGGACGTGTTCCTGCACGAGATCGCGACCACCCACACCCGCGAGCTGTCGACCTGGCTCGGCACCCGCGAGGACTGGCAGCCCACCTGGTCGGGCGCCACCGACATGAGCGACTGGACCGTCCGGCTCACCCCGGAGCGGACCCGTGAACTCATCGGCAAAATCCACGAGTTGCTCGAGAGCTACGAGGACGAGGACGCCCCCGGTACCGAGCGGGTGCGCTTCCACACGCACGCCTTCCCGATCGAATCAGAGTGAGACGAGGACGCCTGATGCACCCGGACACATACCTCCAGCTGCACCGCATACGCGCCGCCGAACTCCAGGCCCAGGCCGCCGAACACCACCTCGCCCTACAAGCGAAGCGCCCCCGCGACCTCCGTACCCGCCTGGGCTGGACGCTGGTCGAGGTGGGCCTGCGACTGGCCGCAGCCCCCAACCCCGTACCGGCCGTCTAGGAGCCGTCGCCTAGCAACTGGGCACGGACCCCTTCGACGCCCCCAGCGCCACCAACGCCTTCACCGCACCCTTGAGGTCGGTCACCGGGATCAGCCGCAGCCCCTTGGGCAGTTCGGACTTGGCGTCGGCGCACTCGTCCTTGGGCACGAGGAACACCGTCGCCCCGTCGCGCCGCGCGGCCTGCGTCTTCAGGGCCACGCCCCCCACCGCGCCGACCGTCCCGTCCTCGGTGATGGTCCCCGTACCGGCGATGTTGCGGCCACCCGTGAGGTCGCCGCCGCTGCCGTCACCGTTCAGTTTGTCGATGATGCCGAGAGTGAAGAGCAGCCCGGCGCTGGGCCCGCCGACGTCGGCGAGCTTGAGCGTGACCTTGACCTTCTTGTCGCTCAGGTCGAGGTAGTTCAGCGCCGCCTGGGTCGCCGCGTCCTGGGACTGCTCCATCTGCTCGGTGTTGTGCGCCTCGATCTCCTTGGTGCTCTCACCGCTCGGATAGACCGAGTCCCGCGGCATGACCGCCCGGTCCGTGGCGAACCACGCGTCGAGCACCTGGCTCAGCGAGACGTGCGTGTCCGGATTGGTCGCCTCGATCGTCGTCATCCGCAGCTGCCCGCTGGTGGCCCGCGTCGACGCGCCCGTGACCGTGATCACCGGGGTGCCCTTGTTCTTACCGAGCACGTTCGCCGTCATCCCGGGCTGCGCCAGCGAGAACGGCAACGGCGCGAACACCGCGGTGGCGATCAACGCCACGACGGGCAGAGCACAGACGGCGACGGCTTGGGGGCGCGTGAGGCGAGAGAGCACGGGGTCAATCTAACGTGAGGGGGACTTTCGGCCAGGCGGCGGCCTCTGGGGACAGGCGGGGATGAGCCCAGGTCAGCCAATTCCAGCCCGTCCGGCGTTTGAGGACGAGGCCGTCCAGGCCGAAGCGGGGGCCTGGGGGCGGCAGCCCCCAGACGGTGCCATCAACACCGGCATCCACGAAACGCCGGTAACCGGGCCAACCCCGCAGCTCAGCTGCACGCAGCTCAGCGCAACGCCTCGGCCACTTCCCGCGCCGCGTCGACAACCCGCGGCCCCACCCGCTCCGGCACCGCATCGACCAGCATCACAACCCCCACACTGCCCTCCACCCCCGTCACCCCGATAAGCGGCGCGGCAGCCCCACTGGCCCCCGCCTCCAGCTCCCCGTGCGTCAACGTGTACCCCGGCTCACTCAACGGCTGCGACCGCGCGGAGAGGATCGCCCGGCCGGCGGCCCCCCGGTCCAGCGGATGCCGGAACCCGGCCCGATAGGCCACGTGATAGTCCGTCCAGGTCGGCTCGACGACGGCCACGGCGAGCGCGTCCGCCCCGTCCACCAACGTCAGATGCGCGGTCGCCCCGATGTCCTCGGCCAGCGACCGAAGCGCGGGCAACGCAGCCTCGCGGACGAGCGGATGCACCTGCCGGCCAAGGCGCAGCACGCCGAGTCCGACCCGGGCGCGACCGCCCAAGTCCCGGCGTACGAGCGCGTGTTGTTCCAGCGTGGCGAGCAACCGGTACACGACGGTCCGGTTCACGCCCAGTCGATGGGAAAGCTCGGTGACGGTCAGCCCGTGGTCGGTGTCGGCCAGCAGCTTGAGGACACGCAGTCCCCGGTCGAGCGTCTGAGAGGTCTCCGCGGTCACGACGCCCACTCCTCCAAGTGGTGAGGTCGGCGGCTCTCATCGCGGCGGTTGCGTCACCGAGTCCCGTCAGTGACGCGCTTCAGAGGCCGCCGGTCGGCCGGCGGTCCGGCGCTCCGGACCGCGTCGCTTCACGGCTGCGCTCCGCGGCGGCGCTGCCACGGGGCGTGTGCGTAGCGGGACAGTAGCGAAGCGGGTTCGCTCAGCGGAAGGCTCCGTCCAGAATCCGGGCACCGACGGGACGGGAGTACCAGCGTTTGTCCTGATACGGGCCCCCGTCGGCACCGAACAAAGGCGTCCTGCGCACCGATTGCGCGCCCCTACGGACTGATCGCACGTCCCTTGCGCCACCGACCGCGGACACACCCCGACACCGCGCAGGCAGACACACACCCCGCCACCGAATGCGAGGCCGTCACTTCATCCGCGTAGCCCACTCCTGGACCTTCGCGATCCGCTGCCGCAACTGCCCGGCCGTGGCCTCGGCGCTCGGCGGCCCGCCGCACGTGCGGCGCAGCTCGGTGTGGATGACGCCGTGCGGCTTGCCGCTCTGATGGACGTACGCGCTGACCATCGTGTTGAGCTGCTTGCGGAGCTCCATCATCTCCTTGTGCGAGACGACGGGCCGCCGCTCGGCCGGCAGTTCGAGCAGGTCGGCCTCGGAGTCCGGCTTCTTGCGGCTGTGCGCGATCTGCCGGGCCTGCCGCTTCTGCAGCAGCATCTGCACCTGGTCGGGTTCGAGGAGCCCGGGGATACCGAGGTAGTCCTGCTCCTCCTCGCTCCCCGGGTGCGCCTGCATGCCGAACTCGGCACCGTCGTAGAGCACCCGGTCGAAGACGGCCTCGGACTCCAGCGCCTCGAACGCGAACTGCTCCTGCTCGCCGGTGTCCTCGTCCTGCTCCTTGTTCGCCTCCTCCATCTCCTTCTCGGATTCGGCGTACGGGTCCTCCTCGCCCTCCTTCTTCGGCTTGTCGAGGGCGTGGTCGCGCTCGACCTCCATCTCGTTGGCGAAGGTGAGGAGGTCGGGGACGGTGGGGAGGAAGACCGAGGCGGTCTCGCCGCGCCGCCGGGACCGTACGAAGCGCCCGACGGCCTGGGCGAAGAAGAGGGGCGTCGAGATGGTGGTGGCGTAGACCCCGACCGCGAGCCGGGGTACGTCGACACCTTCCGACACCATGCGCACCGCGACCATCCAACGGTCGTCGTTGGCGCTGAACTTGTCGATGCGGTCGGACGCGCCGGAGTCGTCGGACAGGACGACGGTCGCCTTGGACCCGGTGATCTCTCGGATCAACTTGGCGTACGCGCGCGCCTGTTCCTGGTCGGTGGCGATGACGAGGGCGCCGGCGTCCGGGATGCCCTTCCTGACCTCCGTCAACCGCTGGTCGGCGGCGCGCAGCACACTCGGCATCCACTCACCGCGCGGATCGAGCGCGGTACGCCAGGCCTGGCTGATCGCGTCCTTGGTCATCGGCTCGCCGAGCCGCGCGGCGATCTCGTCACCGGCCTTGGTCCGCCACCGCATGTTGCCGCTGTAGGAGAGGAAGATGACGGGCCGGACGACTCCGTCGGAGAGCGCGGACCCGTACCCGTATGTGTAGTCGGCGGAGGACCGCCGAATCCCGTCGTTCCCTTCCTCGTACGTGACGAAGGGGATGGGATTGGTGTCGGACCGGAAGGGCGTACCGGTGAGCGCGAGCCGCCGAGTGGCCGGCTCGAAGGCTTCGAGGCACGCCTCGCCCCAGGACTTGGAGTCACCGGCGTGGTGGATCTCGTCGAGGATGACGAGCGTCTTGCGCTGCTCGACGCGGTTGCGATGGAGCATGGGCCGCACGCCGACGCCGGCGTAGGTGACGGCGACGCCCTGGTAGTCCTTGCCGAGCGGCCCGGCGCTGTATTCAGGGTCGAGCTTGATCCCTATCCGCGCGGCCGCCTCCGCCCACTGCTTCTTCAGATGTTCGGTCGGCGCGACCACGGTCACCTGCTGGACGACGTGATGGTGCAGCAGCCAGGAGGCGAGCGTCAGCGCGAAGGTCGTCTTGCCGGCGCCGGGCGTCGCGACCGCGAGAAAGTCGCGCGGCTGCTCCTGGATGTACCTCTCCATGGCCCCTTGCTGCCAGGCACGCAGCTTGCCGGCGGTACCCCAGGGGGCACGGCCGGGGAAGGCCGGGGAGAGGTGGTGGTTGTGCGAGGAGGAAGCGGCGGTGGTAGTCACGGTCTCCGTAGAGGGGTCGGGCGGCTCTGCTACGTACAAGGCGGCTACGTGTATGACAACCGGGCCACCCTACCGGCGGGCCGGCGGTGTCAACGTGCTGACGACGCCGGGGCACCCGTGGGTGGGATCGACGTCACAGTCACCGTGCGAAGCGCGGCAACCGGGTTGCGATCTTGGGCACGTCCAGGGCCCCCTGGCAGACGTCCAGCACGAACTGCTCGGCCTCGTCGACATCGAACTCGGCGTCCAGCGGATGCCCGTTCATGTGCAGGTAAACCCATGTCGCGTACCAGGCGATGCGCTTGTTCCCGTCCACGAGGGCGTGGTTTCGGGCAAGGGACTCCATGAGCGCGGCGGCTTTCTGCCATACGTCCGGATAGGCGTCCTGCCCGAACACGCTCGACTGCGGCCGCACCAGCGCGGAGTCCAGAAGCCCGTAGTCGCGCACCTCGTCCGCTCCTAGTCGCCGCGCCAGGTTCAGCTGCTCGGGAAGCGTGAGGTAGTGCATCAGGCGAGCCTCCGGTTGAGCTCTGCGCTGGCGTTCAGCACGTGCTCGGCCGCTTCGTTGAACAGCCGTGAGTGCTCGTTTACGGCAGCGATCACGGCGTCATGCGCGAAGGTCTGCATGCTGCGCCCTTCCGCAGCCGCCCGCTCGCGCAGCGCGTCGAGCTCCTCGTCCGTAAACCTGAGGTTCAGTCCAGCCATGCCCAGCACGGTACTACGTGGTACCAGATGGTGTCACCAGGAATTCGCCCGCAACCGCGTTGTCACCCACGCCCCCACCAACGCCACCCCGGCCATCGGCAGAAACACGGCGGCGAAGGCGGCCGGATGTGACCCGGACCCGCTCGCGGTGGTGGCCGTATGAGCCACCGTGCCGCCCCCGAGCGCGGCGAAGGCCGCACCGCCCGCCGACAGCAGGACCACGTTCGACAGCCCGTCGGAGATCTGGAGGGAGGCGGAGTTGGTGCCGGCCTCCTCGGGGGCGGAGAGCTTGAGCAGCAGCACGCTGCTGGAGGAGATGACCAGCCCCATCCCGAAACACCCGAACCCCCACGCGACGGCGACGGTCCAGACGGGCACGGAGTGGATCAGCACGCTGGGCGCGGTGGCGATGGCCGCGGCGACCAGCACCATCCCGGCCCCCATCAGCCGTTCCCGATACGGCTCCACCCGCGCCCGGGACTGCACCCACGACCCCAGCGCCCAGGTCGCCCCACCCGCCGCGAGCGAGAACCCGGCGAGCGTCGGGGACAACCCCCGCTGGGTGACCAGCATCAACGGCACGAACGACTCGGCACTGATGAAGGCCCCCGCGGCCACCCCACGCAACAACACCACCGACGGCAGCCCACGCACCGCCCGATACGTGCCACGCGGAAGCAGCCCAAGAACGGCCGGCACAAGCAGCGCGACACCCACAGCGCCGGGTAGCAACGAGACCCAGCGCAGATCCTGGGCGGCGTACTGAAGAAGCCCGGCCCCGAGAGAGATCCCGAGGGCAAGCCGAATACGACGCCGGTCGAAGGAGGCGGATTGGGCCGCCCCGCCGTCGACCGCCCCGGACGCCCGCCGCCGTATCTGCGGCAGCGCAAGCGCCAACGGCAGCACGACCAGCACGGGTATCCCGAGAAACACCCACCGCCAACCGAGCTGCTCGGTCACCGCCCCCGAGGCCAGCGGCCCGACGATGGACGGCACGACCCACCCGGCCGCGAACGCCGCCATGATGGCCGGCCGCAACCGCTCGGGATAAGCCCGCCCCACGACGACGTACAGCGCAACAATGACCAGCCCACCCCCGAGCCCCTGCACGGCCCGCCCCAGGATGAACACCCACATCGCCCCGGCGGTCCCCGCCACCACCAGCCCGACCGCGAACGCCCCGATCCCGGTGGTCAACGCCCCGAGCGGCCCCCGCCGATCGCTCCACTGCCCGGCAAGCACCATCCCGAACAGACTGGTAGTGAAGTACCCGGAGAAGGCGAACGCGTACAACGCCACCCCGTCCAGCTCCCGCGCGGCAACGGGCATCGCCGTGGCAACGGCGGTCGCCTCAAAGGCGATCAGCAGCACGACGGAGACGATCCCGACACTGAGCGCCCGATACGAACGGCCCAGCACCCCACCACCGGCGCTCCCCGCGCCTTCCTCCACGACTTCGGCGTCACGCGGCTCAAGGACGGTCATGACCACCACCGTAAGACCCACAACCGGCTTTGACCCCTGTCGCGAGTCCCGCCCGACCCGAGACCTTGGTCGTACGCCCCTCCTTCATGAACGGCGTATGGCAGTCCCATTGCAGCCCCGCCGGTCCCCTTGAACCCCTCCCCCACCCCGCCATACCTTCATCCCACGAACACGGCCGTGTGCCCGAGTGGTTTAGGGACTCGCCTGCAAAGCGAGTTACGTGGGTTCGATTCCCGCCACGGCCTCCAGTAGTACGTCTGATCTGCATGTTCTCAGGCCGGATACGGCTTTCACTCCTGCCGGTCTGCCCTACGGTGGCGCCATGAGCGATCACTCCGAAGTGCCTGTCACGCCCGTCGAGGCCTATGAACCCCCGTACTACGTGGCTGTCTTCACCACGGTGCGATCCCAGGAACAGGGCGACTACAGCGAGACCAACGCGCGCATGGAAGCCTTGGTGAACGGCATCCCCGGGTACCTGGGAATGGACCACGCCCAGACTCCCGGCGGGCTCGGCATCACCGTCGGGTACTTCCGTGACGCCGACGCCCTCACGGAGTGGCGGACCAATGCCGAGCATCGCGCGGCGCAACAGCGCGGGCGGGACCAGTGGTACGAGAGCTACACGCTGCACGTGGCGAAGGTGGAGCGGAGCCACGGCTTCATACGGGCGCAGGGCTCGCAGAGCCCGACGGCAGGCTGACCGACCGACGGCACCTCAGCGGCCGCCCCGCCGCGTGCTCACCCTCAGAGCACCCCGCCCGCCTCGTCCTGGAAGGTCTCCGTCCAGTAGTGGTGGCCGGCCCCGACATCCGAGCCCGTCGGGTCGACCGTCGCCAGGGTCTGGAGCATGGTCGTGGCCAGTTGGTCGTACGCCTCGGTCGTCAGTTCGCCGGAGAGGCCGTCGTCGATCGTCTTCTCGCGGTGGAGGAGCCAGAGGGTGAAGGCCAGGGTGGAGACGTCCGTGTTGAGGGGGTACAGCGTGGCCTCGGGCTCGCTCCAGTTGAGGACCGCGCCCGTGGTGCCGTCGACGACCAGGCTGTTGTCCTCGATGAGGTGGCCGAGGCGTATCAAGTGGTCGGCCCGGGACGGGAGTCGGTCCTGCGGCACGGCGGAGCACTCGTCCTCGTAGTACTCGGCGAGGGTCTGCAGGGGGACGTCCGTGTCCAGGTGGAAGAGGAAACCGTCCTCCGGCAGGCCCCGTTCGCGCAGGAAGAGGCGGGTCGGCGCGTGGGTGAGGGTCGCCGGGAAGTCGAGGTCCTCGAAGCGGGCCACCTTGCCCTGGCCGAACTCCTCGTCCAGGAGGCGGGCCGGGAGGTCGAGGGCCAGGCCTGATGCCGTGCCGGGGCCCGCCACCAGGGACAGGGGCCGGATCAGGGCCGCCATCTTCCAGAACGGCGCCATCTCACCGTCGGCGCCCTCCTCGAAGAGTGCCAGCAGTTGCCGGGACGCCTCCGTCGCCACCTTCGGGCCGAAGCGGCCGGCGTAGGAGGCGAACTGCCCGCGGAATCCCGCCAGTTCGTCCGCGGCGGTCGCGCAGCGCACGAGCGTCCGCAGCGACGGGGCCAGCGGGCGGGAGTCCATCAGGTCGGGGCGGTCATGCAGGAAGTACGTCGTCGCTATCTCGCCCGTCGCGCCGTCCAGGAGCAGGGATTCCGTCTCCAGGCCGGCCGGGCCGAGCAGCGCGCCTATCACCAACTGGTCGCGCAGCTCCGCCGCCAGGCGGTCGTCCGGGTCGGCTGTCGCGTCCCGTACCGTCCGCAGGCCCTCACGGCTCAGCTCCAGGAAGTTGAACAGGCCGCTGTCGCCCGGCAGTCCGGGTCCCGTCAGCCAGCGGCGCGTCGCCGCGTGTGTCACGTACGGATCGAGTTGATCCTCGGTCAAAGTGATCGCCGGTGTGGCGACATCGGTCGTGCTCATCGTCCCGTTCCCCCGGATGTTCCCGCGCACAGCCCCCGCACAGGGGGCCGTCGGACGGATGCGTCGGCCGCCCGTTCCCCACTGCCCAGAACACTACGCCCCGCCACTGACAACGGCCCCCGGGCCGCGTCCCCCGGATCACAGGACGTTCAGGACACCCTCGCCCGTTCCCGTCCCGCCACGATCGCCTCCACCGTCTCCCCCACCGTCAGCTCCGAACTGTCCAGCCACAGGCCGATGCGGGGCGTGCGGGTGCGCAGCACGTCGTCGAGGTCCGGGATCGTCCAGGCGGGCCCGTAGCCGGTCTTCGTGCGTTCGCTCTCGCGCGCGGCGATCGTCTCCGCGTCCGGTGCCAGTACGACGACGTAGAGGGGCCTCGTGCGCACCAGGTCGACGTACGACGCCAGTTGCTCGCCCAGAACCACGTCCTGCACCACCGCGGTGAACCCGGCCTCCGCGTACGCGTCCGCCGTCGCCGCCGACAGGCGGTAGCGCAGGAGGAGTTGGGCCGCCGCCTCGCCGTCGGTATCCCCGTCGGCCCCGGGCTCGTACTCCTCGCGACCCGACACGATCATCCGTCGGAAGACGTCTCCACGCACGTGTGCCGCCCGCGGGAGGCTCTCTGCCAGCGCCTGAGCCACCGTCGACTTGCCGGCCGCCATCACGCCGGTAACCAGGACGACACCACGCATCGCCGCACCTACAAAGAGATCACTGGCCCGTCACCACGGCAGCCTGGGGGCGGATGGGCAGGCGGTTCACCGGGCGGCCCGTCGCGGCCCGTACGGCGGACGCGATGGCCGCCGGGGAGGTGACCACGGGCGCCGCGCTGACCGCCTTCGCGCCGAAGGGGGCGACCACGTCGCGTTCCTCGACGAGCTTGACGATCCGGATGTCGGGTGTGTCCAGGGCCGTCGGCAGGGAGTAGCCGGTGAGGTCGGGGTGGCGGATCACCCCGCGCGCGGTGCGCAGGTTCTCCGTCAACGCGATGCCCACGCCCTGGGTGACGCCCGCCTCGATCCGGGCGGTCAGCTGCGCCGGGTTGAGCACGCGGCCGACGTCCTGGGCGAGCGCCAGCTCCACGACGCGTACCGAGCCGAGTTCGATGTCGACGTCCACGACCGCGCGGATCGCGCAGAACGCCATGCCGACGAAGGCGTCGCCCTGGCCCGTCTCGTCCAGCGGCTCGGTCGGGTGCGGGCGGCACTGGGCCGTCGCCCACAGTTCCTTGCCGTCCATCGCCTCGGTGACGGTGGTCGACAGGACGCCGTCGTACGACGTGATCTTGCCGTCGGTGATCTGCAGCAGTTCCGTGGACATGCCGAACTTGTGCGCCAGGGGCTGCAGGAGCTGGGTGCGGACCATCTTGGCCGCCCGCTCCACCGCGCCGCCCGACACCCAGGTGTGGCGACCGCGGCAACCCGGTCCGGCCGGGGGCTGGTCGGTGTCCACGGGCGCGACGTGCACCTCGTCGATGCCCAGGGTCTCCTGGACGATCTGGCGCGCGAGCGTGGTGAATCCCTGGCCGGTCTCCACCGCCGCGCACAGGACGGTCGCGATGCCGTCGTGGACCTTCACGGTCGCCGTGGAGACCTCGTCGGCGCCCTCCGCGCCGAGCACGTGCACCATGCCCAGGCCGTAGCCCACGCCCCGGCGCACCGCGCCCGGTTCGCCCGCGCCCTCGGGGCCGCCGGGCAGCAGCCACTCGTCCTCGGGGGTGTCCTTGGGCAGGGCGGGCAGGGGGAAGTCCCGTACCGCCTGGAGGAGTTCGGCGACCGGGGCCGGGCACGTCACCGTCTGGCCGGTCGGGAGTACGTCACCGGTGGCCATGACGTTGCGCATGCGCAGTTCGGCCGGGTCGACGCCGAGGCGCTTCGCCAGCTTGTCCATCTGCGCCTCGTAGGCGGCGCACACCTGCATGGCGCCCTCGCCGCGGACATGCCCGGAGGGCGGGTTGTTGGTGCGTACGGCCCAGCCCTCGATGAAGGCGTTCGGGACGACATACGGGCCGCAGGCGAAGCCGACGGCGGCGGCCAGGGCCTCCGCGGAGGTGTCGGCGTAGGCGCCCGAGTCGAGCAGGATCTGCGCCTCGACCTTCACCAACCGGCCCTCGGCGTCGGCGTGGTGGCGGTAGCGCAGCAGCGTGGGGTGGCGGTGGGTGTGGCCGAGGAAGGACTCCTCGCGCGTGGCGGTGAGTTTCACCGGGCAGCCGGTCTTCAACGCCAGCAGGCCGAGCGGGAGTTGGAAGCCCTGGTCCTCGCGGTCGGCGGTGGCGCCGGGCACACCGGTGACGACGATCTTCACGCGCTCGGGTTCGAGGCCGTAGCAGGCGGCGGCCGTGTCGCGGTCGCCGTGCGGGTCGGTGGAGGCCAGGTACAGCTCGACGCCGCCGTCGGGGCGGGGCACGGCGAGGCCGGCCTCGGCGCCGATGGGGGCGGGGTCCTGGCGGCCGATGCGGTAGAGACCCTCGACGACGATCTCGCCGGCCGCGTCCGGGTCGCCGTGGCGCAGCGGGATGTGCCGGATCAGGTTGCCGTCGGGGTGCAGCGGCTCGGCCTCGAAGGCCTGCTCGGGGTCGGTCACCGGGTCGAGCACCTCGTACTCGACGCCGATGGCGGCGGCGGCCATGCGCGCGGTGTCGGGGTGGTCGGCGGCGACGGCCGCGATGGGCTCGCCGTGGTGGCGTACGACCTCGGAGGCGAACACCGGGCGGTCGGCCTGGCCGCGGCCGTAGAACTCGCTGCCGGGGACGTCCTCGTGGGTGATGACGGCCCGTACGCCGGGCATCTCCCGCGCGTGGGTGGTGTCGATGGACACGATGCGCGCGTGCGGGTGCGGGGAGCGCAGTACGGCGGCCCAGAGCAGGCCCTCGGCCCACAGGTCGGCCGCGTACGGGAACGTGCCCTCGGTCTTCGCGCGCGCGTCGGCCGCGGGCAGGGAGGAGCCGAGGCCGTGCGGGATCGGCTCGGCGGCGGGGGCTGCCTCCGCGGTGCTGGTCGCGGTGGCGGCTTCGTTGGTCACGCCTGGCCTCCGTCCTGTCCGTGCGCCTTGTCGTGCGCCCGGTGGGGCTCGAACGCGGACGGGTTGATCCCGCCGGCTCCCGGGCCCGCCTGGTGAGGAATACGTGCCTCGTCGCCGTCCTGTTCGGACGAGTCGCCCCCGGAATGCGCCTCGCGTTCGGCGACGACCTCCTTGACGGCGTCCAGGACACCCCGGTAGCCGGAGCAGCGGCACAGGTTGCCGCACAGTGCCTGGCGGGCCTCCAGCTCGGTCGGCGCCGGGTTGCCCTCCAGGAGGTCGTGGACGGTCATCGCCATGCCGGGCACGCAGAAGCCGCACTGCACGGCGCCGCACTTGGCGAGCGCCCGCTGCACGTCCGAGGGCTGTCCGTCCTCGGCGAGGCCCTCGACGGTGCGTACTTCGGAGCCCGCGGCGGTGACGGCGGGGACCAGGCAGGAGGCGACGAGCCGTCCGTCGACCTGGACGTTGCAGGCCCCGCACTCACCCTGCGAGCAGCCGTCCTTGGCGCCCGCGAGGCCGAGCCGCTCGCGCAGCACGTAGAGCAGCGACTCGCCGACCCAGGCGTCGGAGACGGGCCGGTCGGCGCCGTTGACGCGCAGGACGTAGGAGGCGAGGGGGTGTTCCTCACCGGGAGGCGGTGGCGGGGCGTCGTCGGCCGAGGTGTCGGGGTGGCCGTCGGACGCCGCGTGGCCGTCGTCGGCGGAGCCTTCGTGACCGTCGGACTCGGCGGGACCGGCAGGCGCAGGGCGGACCGCGGTGTCCGAACCGTCCGAGGCGTCAAGGGTGTCGGGGCCGGCGGAGGCGTGCGCCTCGGCGCCGTTCCGTCCGCTCGCGGTGTCCCGCTCGGACCCGGGGAAGGGCTCCACGGGCCTCTCAGGCGCCTCAGCGGCCTCCTGGGCGCCCTCGGACACTCTCGCCGCCGCGGCGGCCTCTCCGGGGTCGCGAGGGGGCCTGGAGGCGGCCACGGCGGACACTTCCCCGTAGGCCCCGGGCGGCTGTTCGTCGGCGCGGGGGGCGACGTCCTGCGCTCCGGCCGCCTGTCGTGCACCGACGTGGTCGTCGGCGACCGGCTCGGCGGAGTACTCGTCGGCGTACTCACCGGCACGCGCCCGTGCGTCCTCGTCGCCGGCGTGCGGCGGCATGCTCAAGGGGCGACGCGTGCCCGCGTGCCCGGCGCCCGCATGGGGTGCGGCCGTTCCCGGCGGCTCGTCCGTGACGGCGCCGGACTCCTGCGCCCACGGCTGGCCCGTCCCGTCCGTCGCCCAGGGCGCGGCGGCACCCCCGGGCAGCGTGGCCGGCGGGGTGCCGCCGCCCCACTGCTGGACCAGGGACGAGGTGGTGAACTCGCCCGATTCGTCCGGAAGATCACCGTCGGCGACCGGGATCGACCACTGCCCGGTCACGTCCTGGCCGGGATGACCGGGCCCGGGCTGAGCCCCGGTGCCGCCGGGCGGCTCCTCGAAGGCCCACTGCTGCGTGGACGCGGGGTTGTACGCGAACCGGTCGTTCCCGGCGTCCTGCGGCACGCTGTTCGGGTCGGGCCACTGGGCGCCCTCGCCCGGCGCGGGCATCGCCCAGCTGCCGGTCCCCGAGGGGTCCGCCTCCGTCGAGCCGGGCGTGGCCGCTATCTGCGGCGGCACATACCCGTGTCCCGGCGCGGCCAGCGGCTCGGCGGAGGCCAGGAGCGCCTCGATGCCACCCTCGGGGAGTTTCACGAAGGCGGTGGCGCCGTCGTCGTAGTCGCCCTGGGGCAGCGGGTCCCAGCGGCCGCCGCCCCGGGGGGCGCCTTCTCCGTGCTGGTCGTCGGTCACGACAGCGCCCTCCCCAGTGCTCGTCGGGCCAGCGCGGCGACGGTGCGCCGCAGATGCAGTACGGCGGGCGGAAGCTGTGGCACGGACCCGTCCGCCTCCGGGACCGGGTCGGGGATGCAGGCCGCGGCGACGTACTCGCCGAAGGCGGTGAGCGCCTCCGGGACGATCGTGCGGCCGTTGTCCCAGTCGATGAGGCGGGCGACCCAGTGCTCGGCGTCCAGCGGGCGCAGCGGCATCGGCGCTATGGCTCCGACGGCGCACCGCACTCCGCGCCGGGCGGGGTCCAGGACGACCGCGACGGACGCGACGGCGCGTCCGGGGCCGGTCCGTCCGGTGGCCTTCAGGAAGACCTGGGGCGCGTGCAGCAGCGGCATCCTTACGAAGCCGATGAGTTCGCCGCCGCGCAGCATGTCCACGCCGGCCAGCAGGTGCGAGACCGGGATCTCCCGGCGGGCGCCGGCCGGGCCCGCGATGATCAGCGTCGCCTCCAGGGCGGCCAGCACGGGCAGCGCGTCCCCGGTGGGGGCGGCCGAGGCGATGTTGCCGCCCAGGGTGCCCGCGTTGCGGATCTGCGGCGGCCCTGCGGCGCGGGCCGCGGCGGCCAGCGCCGGGATCAGGGCGGCGAAGTCGGGGCGGCCCATACGCGCGTGCGTGAGGCCCGCGCCGAGCAGTGCGTGGCCGTCCTGGTACTGCCAGCCGCGGATCTCGCTGATCCGGCCGAGGCCGACCAGCGCGGCGGGCCTGAGCTGTCCGGAGTTGACGGCGGCCATGAGGTCGGTGCCGCCGGCCACGGGCACGGCGGCGGGCATGGCGGCCAGGGCCGCCACGGCTTCGTCCAGCGTCGTGGGCAGCGTGACGGACTGCGCCGACTGCGGTGCTTGCGTGGTCAAACCGGCTGCCCCTTCCCGCTGCCCCACCTGGTCCCACCTGTGCTGCCGTACGGTACGTGCTGACAGGGCGGACGTGGCAACTCTGGCACATCTTCGCCGGGGCCGAAGACAGGGGTCCGCTAGGCGGCATTCGCCCGCCTCACCAGCGAGATGACCCGTTTTCGCACAGCATCACCGGAGCATGCGAATTGGCACTCTTCGGTGATGCTTGCGACGTTTTTTCCCCTACCTGTTCGGCAGGGGCGGCTACTTGTTCGGCGGGGTGGGCTACCTGTGCGGCGGCTGCCCTTCGATCGGGCGGCCGAGCACACCGGGGCGTCGCTGCCACGGCAGCGGTCCGGCCGGCGGGCGGTAGGCGACGCCCAGGGCGTCGAGGCGCGCGTAGTGGACGGCCATCCGCCGCTCGAAGTCGGCGAAGTCCCGTTCCGCCGGGGCCGGCAGGGCGCTCCAGGCCACCTCGGCGAAGGCGGCGAGGCGCGGGAACGTCTGGTAGTCCACGCGTGCCTGATCCTCCATCACCTCGGTCCAGACGTTGGCCTGCGTACCGAGGACGTGCTTCGCCTCGTCCGGAGTCAGCTCCGCCGGAACCGGCTCGAAGCGGTAGACGTCCTCCAGGGTGCGCACGAACCCGATGGGCACGGGCTCGTCGGGGCCGCCGTGCTGACGGTGGTCCAAGTACACGTACTGCTCGGGGCACATGACGACGTCGTGGCCGGCCCGCGCGGCGGCGATCCCGCCCCCGTAGCCCCGCCAGGAGGAGACGGCCGCGCCCTCGGCGAGGCCGCCCTCCAGGATCTCGTCCCAGCCGATCAGCCGACGCCCGCGCGCGGTCAGCCACTTGTCGAAGTGCCGGACGAACCAGGACTGCAACGCGTCCTCGTCGTCGAGGTCGAGTTCCTTGATGCGGTTCTGCGCGGTGTGCGACTCCCGCCACTGGTCCTTGGGGCATTCGTCGCCCCCGATGTGGATGAACTCCGAGGGGAAGAGATCGAGCACTTCCTCGAACACCCCCTCGTAGAAGCTCAGGGTGTTGTCAGTGGGGGCCAGTACGTTGGGATTGATCCCCCAGGTGTCCCAGACGGAGAGGGCGGTGGTGTCGATGACGTCGGTGTTGCCGAGTTCCGCGTACGCGGCGATGGCGGCCTGCGAGTGGCCCGGTACGTCGATTTCGGGGACGACGGTGATATGCCGCTCGGCGGCGTACGCGACGATCTCCCGGATGTCGTCCTGGGTGTAGAAGCCCCCGTGCGGCTTCTCGTCCCACAGCGGCGAGGCCCGGTGGCCGAATTTCGTGCGCGACCGCCAGGACGCGGTCTCCGTCAGTTTCGGGTACCGCTTGATCTCGACGCGCCAGCCCTGGTCGTCCGTCAAGTGGAAGTGGAAGACGTTGAGTTTGTGCGCGGCCAGCAGGTCCAGGTAGCGCAGGACGCCTTCCTTCGGCATGAAGTGCCGGGCGACGTCGAGCATGAGGCCGCGCCAGCGGAAGCGGGGCGCGTCGTCGATGGTCTGGTGCGGCACGCCGTAGGTCGTGTCGGGGTGGATCGGCGCGCGGCGGAAGGCCGCGGGGCCCAGCAGTTGACGCAGCGTCTGGGCGCCCCAGAACACGCCGGCCGGGCTGCCGCCCTTGATCACGGCACCCCACTCGGCGACCACCTCCAGGCGGTACGCCTCCGATGCCAGGGTGTCGTCGAGGCGCAGCGCGATGGTGTTGCGGTCGCCTTCCTTGCCCGGCGGCAGCGGCAGTCCGAGGGCCGCGCCGAGCGTGGATCGCAGCCAACGCTGTGTGCCCTCGGTGCCGGCCTCCCCCCACAGGGCGGTGTCCGTCTCGAACAGGAAGCCGCACCGGGTGGGGCCCTCGACGGCCGTGGGCGCCGGGATCAGTTCCGTCTCTGAAGTCACGTCAGTCCTTAACCGCTCCGCCCAGCCCCGAGACCAGGCGTCGCTGCACGAGTACGAAGAACACCAGCACCGGAATCGTCATCACCGTGGAGGCCGCCATCACGCCGCCCCAGTCCGGCTCGTCCGGTTTGAAGAAGACCAGCAGGGCCATCGGCAGGGTCGACTGGGACGTGTCGCTGATGATGAAGGACTTGGCGAACAGGAAGTCGTTCCAGGCCGAGATGAAGGAAAACACGCTCGTGGCGACGAGCCCCGGGAAGACCAGCGGGAAAAGGATCTGCCACAGGAATCGCGCGCGGCTCGCCCCGTCCATGTACGCGGCCTCCTCCAGCGCGTCCGGCACGGCTTTCACGAACCCCCGCAGCATCCAGATCGCGAAGGGCAGCGAGAAGGCGATGTGCGGCAGGATCAGCGAGCCCAGCGTGTTCAGTTGGTCGAAGTCCCGCATGAGGAAGAACAAGGGGATCGTGAGGGCTTCGACCGGCACCATCTGGGCCACCAGAAACATGATCAGCAGCGTGGTCCGGAAGCGGAACCGGAATCGCGTCACGGCGATCGCGGCGAGAAACGCGATGAGCGCCGAGGCGATCACGACACTGCCCGCGACGACAAGGCTGTTGACGAAATACCGACCGAAATCCTGCTGCCCGAACACGCGCCGGAAGGAATCCAGCGAGGGCGCCAGCGTCCAGGGCCGCGGCTCGCTGGACTCGATCTCGCCGGCCGGTTTGAAGGCGCCGAGCACCATCCAGTAGAGGGGGAAGGCGACGACGACGGCGACGAGCAGCGCCGACAGTTCGGCCGCCAGCCGCCAGGGGCGCTGCAGTTGGGCCCGTACGAGATTCACAGTTCCTCCCCCTGCCGGCGCAGCAGCCGCAGGTACACGAGCGTCACGGCGAGCAGCATCAGCAGCATCACGACGCCGATCGCCGAGCCGAGGCTGTACTGCGAGGACGCGAACGCCTGTTGGTAGGCGTACACGTTCAGGACGAGGTTCTGGCCCGCGATGCCGCCGCCGTTGGTCATGACGTAGATCTGGGTGAAGACCTTGAAGTCCCAGATGACGGACTGGATGGTCACCACGGTCAGGATCGGCCGCAGCATCGGCGCCAGCACGGACCGCCAGATGCGCCACTGCGAGGCGCCGTCCAGGGCGGCGGCCTCCAGCACCTCGGCCGGTACGGCGCGGATGCCGGCGTAGACCGTGACCATCACGAACGGGAAGGAGCACCACACCACTTCGAGCAGGACCAGGAAGAACGCGCTGATCCGCCCGTACGTCCAGGAGTGGTCACCGAGTCCGAGGATCCGGTTCACCGGCCCGAAGTCCGGGTCGAAGAGGAACAGCCAGACCGTGGAGCCGGTGACGGCCGGGGTCGCCCACGCGCCGAGCGCGGCCAGCATCAGCGCCAGCCGCGGCACGGCACGCACCCGGGTCAGCAGCACGGCGAGCGCGCAGCCGACGGCGAGGGTCGACACCACGCACCCGGCCGCGAACACCACGGTCGCCAGCAGCACTTGCCAGAACTCGGGGTCCGAGAAGAGCGCCGAGTAGTTGCCGAATCCCTCGAAGGTGGTCGGTTCCCCACCACTCACCTGAGCCTGCGTGTAATGGAAGAACGAGATCAGGCCGAGCTGGTAGATCGGGTAGACGAGCAGCCCGCCGAGCACGACGAGGGCGGGGGCGAGATAGAGCCAGGGTGTCCAGCCGGCGCGGTTACGGCGGCCGGGCTTGCGGGGCGTGGTCGTGGAGATGGCCCTCCTCTCCACGACCGTGTCCTGTGCGACCACTGGCTCAACCCGCGGAGGCGAACGAGTCGTTCATCTTCTGCGCCGCGTCCTTGGCAGCCGCCGCCACACCCTTCTTCCCGCTGATGACCTCCTGGAGGAGGTTCGGCAGCACCAGCTGGGAGTCGATCTGCGACCACGCCGGCGACGCGGGCACGAACTTCGTCCCGGCACCCAGCGTCTGCACGAACGGCTTCTCGAACGGCACCTTCGCGGCGGCGGCGTCCCGGACGTCGGTGAACGTCGGCAGGAAGCCCATCGCGTCGAACATCGCGCTCTGTGTCTTCTTCGAGGTGAGCTGTTCCATCAGGTCGACCGCGAGGCTGCGGTGCGAAGTGCTCTTCAGGACGCCGATGTTGTTGCCGCCCGCGAAGGCCGGCGCGATCGAGCCGGAGGCCACACCGGGCAGCGGCACCACCGCGTACTTGCCCTTCACCTTGCCCGCCTCGACCGCCGTGTGGCTGAAGTCGCCGCCGATCGCCATGCCCGCCTTGCCGGCCGCGAACGCGGTGATGGTGTCGTTGCCGCCCATCCCGGCGCACTTGGCGGCCGGACAGTTGTCGGCGGTGAACAGGGACGTGTAGGCCTTGATGCCCTTCTGGGCGGCCGCGCCGTCGATGGCGGAGGTGTACGAGTCGCCCTCGCCGGTGGCGAGTTCGCCGCCGTTGGCCCAGACGAAGGGCATCGCGCCGTACGTGTAGGCGCCGCCGACGACCAGGCCGTACAGGTCGGGCTTCTCGGCGCGGATCTTGCGGGCCGTGGTGGCCAACTCGGCCATGGTCTTCGGGGGTTGCAGGCCCAGGTCCTGGAACACGTCGGTGCGGTAGTACAGGGCGCGGACACCGACGTAGAAGGGGGAGCCGTACAGCTTCCCGTCGACGGTGACCGACTGCTTGGCGGTGGGGTCGCTGTCCTTGGCCTCGCTCCAGGCGCCGAACTCCTTGGTGACGTCGAGGAGTCCGCCGTCGTGGACGTAGCCGGCGGTGTCGGTGTTGCCGTACTCCATCACGTCGGGCGCGGACTTCGGGTCGTTGAAGGCGGCCTTGACGCGCTGGGCGCGGGTCTCGATCGGGATGTACTCGACGTCGACCTTGGTGCCCTTGTGCGCCTTCTGGAAGGCGTCGACCACGGAGTCGACGACCTTCTCCTTCGGCTTGTTTCCGACCTCCTGGAACAGCCACACCCGCAGGGTGCCGCTCTTGTCGTCCTTCTCGGAGGAGGAGTTGGAAGACGTCTGGGGGGCGCAGGCGGTGACGACCAGGGCGGTCAGCACGACGGCGAGTCTGGGGGAGAGCTTCATGGAGTGAACCTCCGAGAGTGCGTTGCAACATATGCAATGGCTGTTTCGCTCTGCACAACGATCCGGAGACTAGGGACAACATGAACACGCCCACAAGAGGTCTCAACCACTTCGTGACATGCAAAAGGCCCCCGGGGCGCGCCCAACGCGCCCCAAGGGCCTCAGAAAGCCGAGGTACTACACAGCCGAGCTAGTGCACAGGCGGGTTACTTGTCGCCCTTGCCCTTGTCGTCGTCGCCACCGCTGCCCATGGACTCGTAGATCTCCTTGCACATGGGACACACGGGGTACTTCTTCGGATCGCGGCCCGGCACCCAGACCTTGCCGCACAGCGCCACGACGGGAGTCCCGTCGAGGGCGCTCGCCATGATCTTGTCCTTCTGGACGTAGTGGGCGAAGCGCTCGTGGTCGCCGTCGCCGTGGGACACCTGTGGCGTCGGCTCTACGAGGGTCCCCGTACCAGTCCCGCGCTCGGGCTCAAGAGTGCTCATAGCGCCAAGGGTACTGAAGCTCACACGCATCAGTTGAGCGAAGGGTCGTCCGGGTACGTGGCCACCATCGCGAGCTCGTTGCGCTGGCGGCGCAGGACCGCGCGCCAGAGTCTCTCCGGGGACGGCGAGGAGACGTCGCCGGGCTCCGACTCGACGACGTACCAGGCGCCCTCCACCAGCTCGTCCTCCAGCTGACCGGGGCCCCAGCCGGCGTATCCGGCGAAGATCCGCAGCGAACCGAGGGCCGAGGCGAGCAGTTCCGGCGGGGCCTCCAGGTCGACCAGGCCGATCGCACCGTGCACCCGGCGCCAGCCCAGCGGGGCGCGCTCGGCGGAGGAGCCGCCGGGGATGACGGCGACGCCGAGGGCGGAGTCCAGGGAGACCGGGCCGCCCTGGAAGACGACGCCGGGCTCGCCGGCCAGGTCGCCCCAGCCGTCCAGGATGTCGCCGACGTCCACCGGGGTCGGTCGGTTGAGGACGACACCGAGGGAGCCCTCCTCGTCGTGGTCGAGAAGGAGCACCACCGCACGGTCGAAGTTCGGGTCCGCCAGGGCGGGCGTGGCCACGAGCAGCCGCCCTGTGAGCGAGGACACCTCGGTCATGCCTGACATGATCCCGCATCTTCCCTCCGCATGGGGAGGCAATGGGCGTTCGCGGGTGAATGCAGCTCAGGGCGCACAGGTGCGTCCCGAGCGCACGGGAGCGGCGGTGACCCCATGTGTCCGACGGGCAGCGGTTCGTGTTGTGACAGAGCTATGACGTGGCTGGGGCGTGCCTGGGCTTACAGAAGGGGGGTAGGCGGCGATTACGCTTGCCCCTCTGGCCCTGCCCCCCTCACCGGAACGCGAGATACATGACCGTCAACGGCTCTGACGACGTACTGCTTGTCCACGGTGGAACCCCGTTGGAAGGCGAGATCCGGGTCCGCGGTGCGAAGAACCTCGTGCCGAAGGCCATGGTCGCCGCCCTGCTGGGCAGTGGGCCGAGTCGACTGCGCAACGTTCCGGACATCCGTGACGTGCGTGTCGTACGCGGCCTGCTGCAACTGCACGGGGTGACGGTCCGTCCGGGTGAGGAGCCGGGCGAGTTGGTGATGGACCCCTCCCACGTGGAGAGCGCGAACGTCGCCGACATCGACGCGCACGCGGGCTCCAGCCGTATCCCGATCCTGTTCTGCGGCCCACTGCTGCACCGCCTGGGCCACGCGTTCATCCCGGGCCTGGGCGGCTGCGACATCGGCGGCCGGCCGATCGACTTCCACTTCGAGGTGCTGCGGCAGTTCGGCGCGAAGATCGAGAAGCGCGCGGACGGCCAGTACCTGGAAGCGCCGCAGCGGCTGCGCGGTACGAAGATCCAGCTGCCGTACCCGTCCGTGGGCGCGACCGAGCAGGTGCTGTTGACGGCCGTCCTCGCGGAGGGCGTCACGGAACTCTCGAACGCGGCCGTGGAGCCGGAGATCGAGGATCTGATCTGCGTCCTGCAGAAGATGGGCGCCATCATCGCGATGGACACCGACCGCACGATCCGCGTCACCGGCGTGGACCGGCTGGACGGCTACAACCACCGCGCCCTCCCGGACCGCCTGGAGGCCGCCTCGTGGGCGTCCGCGGCGCTGGCGACCGAGGGCAACATCTACGTCCGCGGCGCCCTGCAGCGCTCGATGATGACGTTCCTGAACACCTACCGGAAGGTGGGCGGGGCCTTCGAGATCGACGACGAGGGCATCCGGTTCTGGCATCCGGGTGGCCAGTTGAAGTCCATCGCCCTCGAAACGGACGTGCACCCTGGCTTCCAGACGGACTGGCAGCAGCCGCTCGTCGTGGCCCTGACCCAGGCGACCGGCCTGTCGATCGTCCACGAGACGGTGTACGAGTCGCGCCTCGGATTCACCTCCGCACTCAACCAGATGGGTGCTCACATCCAGCTGTACCGCGAGTGCCTGGGCGGCTCGAACTGCCGCTTCGGCCAGCGCAACTTCCTCCACTCGGCCGTGGTGTCCGGCCCGACCCGCCTCCAGGGCGCCGACCTGGTCATCCCCGACCTGCGCGGCGGCTTCTCGTACCTCATCGCCGCGTTGGCGGCCCAGGGCACCTCCCGGGTCCACGGCATCGACCTCATCAACCGCGGCTACGAGAACTTCATGGAGAAGTTGGTGGAGCTCGGCGCGAAGGTGGAACTGCCGGGCAAGGCACTCGGATAGCCCTGCGGGGAACACCGAAAGAAGCGCTTCCACGACGATGGGGCGGCCACCCTGACCGGGTGGCCGCCCCATTCGCGTTGCTGAGCCTCGTACGCAATACCGTCGCGTACGCGAAGGCTTACTTGCCCTTGGCGGCTTCCTTGAGCTTCGAGCCCGCGGACACCTTGACGCTGTAGCCGGCGGGGATGTTGATCGGGTCACCGGTCTGCGGGTTGCGCGCGGTGCGAGCGGCACGGTGGGTGCGCTCGAAGGTCAGGAAGCCGGGGATGGTGACCTTCTCGTCGCCCTTGGCCACGATCTCGCCGACGGTCTCGGCGAACGCCGCCAGAACGGCGTCGGCGTCCTTGCGGGTCACCTCGGCGCGGTCGGCCAGCGCGGCAACCAGCTCACTGCGGTTCATGTCGTTACTCCCGTGTTCTTCTTGCTGTTGGGGCGTGCCCGCTGCGGAGCCGCATATCGGGCACAGTCAAGCCGATGCTGCCAGGGTCCTCGGAAGGCCCCCGGACCCGGGTCCGTCGTCAGACCCTCGCGCCCAGAGACGCATCCTGCCCCTACCTGCGGCGGGAAAGCCAATCCGGCGCTCGGAGGAATCGAGCGAACACCCTTGGGTGTCACACGAAAAGAGGCCTGAGCCTGGCCGACACCTTAAAGGGCGACAAACGGCCCGAGTCCTCGCGACGCGCCGGTGGGGGTCAGGGTGGCGATCCTCACAGCCCAAGCACCGTACGCCATGCCACCCGGTCGGGCCCATGGCGCCGTCCCTACGAGGCCGCGGCCGCCGCCTTCGCCGCATCCCGGACCGCTCCGGCCACCGCGCCGGCGACCTTGTCGTTGAAGACGCTCGGGATGATGTAGTTCGGGTTCAGCTCGTCGCTGGTCACCACGTCCGCGAGGGCGGTCGCCGCGGCCAGCATCATCTCGGTGTTGACGGTGCGGGACTGGGCGTCCAGCAGGCCGCGGAAGACACCCGGGAAGACCAGCACGTTGTTGATCTGGTTCGGGAAGTCGGAGCGGCCGGTGGCCACGACGGCCGCCGTCTGGCGGGCGATCGCCGGGTCGACCTCGGGGTCCGGGTTCGCGAGCGCGAACACGATGGCGCCCTCGGCCATGGCGGCCACGTCGTCCCCGTCCAGCACGTTCGGGGCGGAGACGCCGATGAAGACATCCGCTCCGCGAACGGCTTCCTTCAGCGTGCCCGTCAGGTTCTCGGGGTTGGTGTTGTCGGCGATCCAGCGCAGCGGCGAGTCGGCCGCGGCGTCCACCAGGTCCTCGCGGCCTGAGTGCACGACGCCGTGGATGTCGGCGACGACGGCGTTCTTCACGCCCGCGGCGATCAGCAGCTTGAGGATGGCCGTACCGGCCGCGCCCGCGCCGGACATGACGACCCGGATGTTCTCGATCTCCTTGCCCGCCACACGCAGCGCGTTCGTCAGCGCGGCCAGCACCACGATCGCCGTGCCGTGCTGGTCGTCGTGGAAGACGGGGATGTCGAGGGCCTCGCGCAGCCGGGCCTCGATCTCGAAGCAGCGCGGCGCGGAGATGTCCTCCAGGTTGATGCCGGCGAAGCCCGGGGCGATCGCCTTGACGATCGCGACGATCGCGTCGGTGTCCTGGGTGTCCAGGCACAGCGGCCAGGCGTCGATGCCGGCGAAGCGCTTGAAGAGGGCCGCCTTGCCCTCCATGACCGGCAGGGCGGCCTTGGGGCCGATGTTCCCGAGGCCGAGGACCGCGGAACCGTCCGTCACGACCGCAACGGAGTTGCGCTTGATGGTGAGGCGGCGGGCGTCCTCGGGGTTCTCGGCGATCGCCATGCACACACGGGCCACGCCCGGGGTGTAGATCATGGACAGGTCGTCACGGTTGCGGATGGGGTGCTTGGACTGCATCTCGATCTTGCCGCCGAGGTGCATCAGGAACGTACGGTCCGAGACCTTGCCGAGGGTGACGCCCTCGATGCCGCGCAGCTGCTGGACGATCTCGTCGGCGTGCGCGGTGGAGGTCGCGGCGATGGTGACGTCGATCCGGAGCGTCTCGTGCCCGGACGCGGTCACGTCGAGGCCGGTCACCGAGCCTCCGTGGGACTCCACGGCGGTGGTGATCTGGGAGACCGCCGTTCCGCTCGCGGGCACCTCCAGACGGACCGTGATCGAGTAGGAGACGCTGGGCGCCGTTGCCATGTCCGACTTCCTCTGCTTTCACCGTGGAGCTGGGTATGCCGTACAGCTGGGTACGCCATCCGATCGTCGCACCTACTGCCCGGTAGGCGTTAGCCGCCCCCGATTGCGAACGTTGTGTTCGCGGGAGGCGGTGCGAAAAGCGGTGCGAAAAGAGGCCCCCGTCACCTTTCGGGTGACGGAGGCCTCTCCGACGATCAATGACACCGACCCGCCATGCTCGCCTCGCGGCAAGTGGTCGCTCGTAGCGACGAAGGTTGGGCCCGGGGGCTTGGATCGGGCCGGTGTCACATCCAGGCTAACAAACAGATCCCGTAAGACCATTCCCGTACGGGGAGTTCACAGGAATCAGTCCGGTGGCCGGTCCCTCGGCAGTCAGTCCCTCAGCAGGTCGGGCACCCCTGACGCGTCCGGCTCGTCCCGCTCGGCGGAGACGATCGTGAGCTGCTGGGTCGCCCGGGTGAGGGCCACGTACAGCACCCGCAGGCCGGCCGGTGACTCGTCCGCGATCTCGGCCGGGGAGACGACGACCGTCGCGTCGTACTCCAGCCCCTTGGCCTCCAGGCTGCCCAGGGCCACCACCCGGTCGCCGAGCCCGGTGAGCCAGCGTGCGGCCTCCTCGCGCCGGTTCATCGCGACGACCACGCCGACCGTGCCGTCGACGAGGCCGAGCAGCCGGGCGGCCTCCTCACGGACGGTGTGGGCGAGGGATTCGCGGGCGCCGCCGTGTTCGTGCCTCGTGGCCACGAAACGGGGCTGTACGCCGGTGGAGCGCACCGCCCGTGGTGACTCGGAGCCGGGCATGGCCAGCGCCAGCACCTTCGCGGCGAGGTCGGCGATCTCGGAGGGGTTGCGGTAGTTGACGGTGAGCTGGAAGCGGCGGCGCGGACGGGTGCCCAGGGCCTCGTCGCGGGCCTCCGCCGCCTCGTCCACGTCGGACCAGGAGGACTGGGCCGGGTCGCCGACGACCGTCCAGGTGGCGTGCCGGCCGCGGCGGCCGACCATGCGCCACTGCATCGGGGTGACGTCCTGGGCCTCGTCGACGATGACGTGCGCGTACTCGGTGCGCTCCTGGGCGAGCCGCTCGGCCCGCTCCCACTGGGACTCCTCGCGGGTCGGCATCAGCTCCTCCAGGCCGGTCAGGTGGTCCAGCGGGTCCAGCTCGCGCCGCTTCCGCGGGCGGGCGGGGACGCCGAGGATCGACTGGAGCTCGTCGAGCATGGCGATGTCGTGCACGGAGTAGCCGTCGCGGCGCAGCGAGCGGGCCACCCGGCGGATCTCGCCGGGGTTGAGGATCCGGCGGGCCCAGCGGCCCAGGCGTCGCTCGTCGGCCATCGCGTCCAGCACGGCCCTGGGGGTCAGCTCGGGCCACCAGGCGTCCAGGAACGCCGTGAACGCGTCCTCCGAGGCGACGTCCTCGTCGAAGGAGGAGCGCAGCTCGGCGGCGAGTTCCGGGTCGGTGTGCCGGGTGCCCGCGCCGGACCGCGCCCACAGGGCGTCCAGGAGGAGCTTGCGGGCACGCGGGCGGAGCAGGTTCACGGGGGCGGTGCCGCTGAGGGCGCTCTGGCGGATACGTTCCAGCGCGTCCGCCTCCAGCTCCAGGCGGCGCCCGAAGGCGACGACGCGCAGCCGGGAGGTCGAGACCGGCCCGCGCGGGTCGGTCTCGGCGGAGTCGCCGCCCGGGCCGTCGCCGAAGTCGTCGCCGAAGGAGAGCTGACCGGACGCGGGCCGACTGGACCCGGAGGCACCCGGCCGTCCCTGCTCCAGCGCCCCGCGGGCGGCCTTCCGCAGCACCTTGAGCATGCGGTAGGAGCCCTTGGCGCGGGCCACGGCCGGGGCGTCGTACAGCGTGGCCTCGGCGCCGTCGACCAGCGAGCCGATCGCCCGGATCGCGACCTGGCCCTCCTCGCCGAGGGAGGGCAGGACGCCCTCGGTGTAGGCGACCAGCAAAGGCGTGGGCGAGACGATGAGGATGCCGCCCGCGTACCGGCGCCGGTCCTGGTAGAGCAGGTAGGCGGCACGGTGCAGCGCCACCGCCGTCTTCCCCGTCCCCGGGCCGCCCTCGACATACGTCACGGAGGCGGCGGGGGCGCGGATGACCAGGTCCTGCTCGGCCTGGATGGAGGCGACGATGTCCCGCATGGTGTGCCCGCGGGCCTGGCCGAGGGCGGCCATCAGGGCGCCGTCGCCGATGACGGGCAGCTCCTGGCCGTCCAGGAGGGCGGTGAGCTCGGGACGCATGAGGTCGTCCTCGACGCCGAGCACCTTGCGCCCCTTGGAGCGGATGACCCGGCGCCGCACGACCCGTCCCGGGTCCACCGGGGTGGACCGGTAGAACGGCGCCGCCGCGGGCGCCCGCCAGTCGATGACCAGCGGGGCGTACTCGGAGTCCAGGACACCGATGCGACCGATGTGCAGGGTCTCCGCGATGTCGGCGGTGTTGTCGTCCCGTACGGCGCCTTCGGCGGGTTCCACGGCGGTGTAGGCGCCGTCGGGACCCTTCTGGCCGTCCTTGCCGAGGAGCAGGTCGATCCGGCCGAAGAGGAAGTCCTCGAACTCGTTGTTGAGCCTGTTGAGATGGATGCCGGCCCGGAAGACCTGCGCATCCCGCTCGGCGAGCGCGCCGGGCGTGCCGACCTGGCCACGCTTGGCCGCGTCGTTCATCAGAAACTCGGCCTCGTGGATCTTCTCCTCAAGGCGCCGGTACACCCGGTCGAGATGTTTCTGTTCGACGCTGATCTCTCGATCGCGGACCGAATCCGCTGCGGCGTCGACCGCGGTTTCCTGCTGAGCCTGTGCGGCCACCGGGCCCCCTTCTGACGTGCTGGGCAGCCGTCAACCGTACGCGAAGGGGGCCGGTGGAAGCTACGTACACTACGCGTCTACTGCCACGAGCTTCTTGCCGTCGAAGGTCATGACCTCGAAATGGTCGATCTCATTGGGCTGGAAAGCGGCGCCGCCCTGGGCGTAGAGGGGTGCCTTGGCCTGCTCGGTCTTGGCGTTCGGGATGCCGTAGCCCCACTTCGGGACCGACCAGGTGGACATCGTCTCGCGCTCGCCGTTCTTGCCGACGGCGATGAGCGAGCACTTCAACGGGCCCTTGACGTTACTCAGTTCGACGACACCCCAGGTGCCCCAGTCCTTCTTCTCCATCGCGACGGTCGCCTGGACCCTGGTGGAGGAGTCGGTCGCGGAGACCTTGTCGGAGATGGTGGTGAAGGCCGCCTTGGCGCCGGCCTCGTCCGACTTGCCGGCGCCCGAGTCGCCGCCGTTCACCGCGATCGCCGCCAGCGGACCGGCGATGATCAGCGCGGCCGCGGCCGCCACCATGTAGAAGCTGCGCCGCCGCTTGAGGGCACGGCGCTCGCCGATGTCGTCGACCAGCTTCTCCACGAGCCGAGGGCTCGGCTTGGCGGAGAGGGACTCGCCGATGGCGGGCGTCCCGGTGCCGGGCAGGTCCGCGAGGGCGGCCAGCATCGGTTCCATCCCGGCCAGCTCGTCGAGCTGCTGGGCGCACCATTCGCAGGTGGCGAGGTGGATTTCGAAGGCGGTGGCCTCGGAGTCGTCGAGGATGCCGAGGGCGTAGGCTCCGACGGTTTCGTGCTCGTTCGGGCCCGGAGATCCCATCATGGAGCCAGACATACCCGAACCACCTGTGCCGAATCCCTGGTTTCCCCCGTAAACACTCATCACGCCGTCACCCCCCGCTCCTCCAGTGCCAGCTTCATCGAGCGCAACGCGTAGAACACCCGCGAGCGCACGGTGCCACTGGGAATGCCGAGCGTCTCAGCCGCCTCATTGACGGTACGCCCCTTGAAGTAGGTCTCGACGAGCACCTCCCGGTGGGCCGGGGTCAGGTCGTCGAGCGCGTCCGACAGCGTCATCAGCCACAGCGCCTTGTCGATCTCGTCCTCCGCGGGGATGACCTCCAGCGGCGACGGATCGACCTCCTGCGGCCGGGCCTGCCGGCTGCGGTGGCCGTCGATGACGATGCGGCGAGCGACCGTCACCAGCCAGGGGCGTACCGATCCGGTCGCTCGATTGAGCTGACCGGCGTTCTTCCAGGCACGGATGAGTGTCTCCTGCACGACGTCCTCTGCTCGCTGCCGATCTCCGGCGACCAGCCTGAGTACGTACGCAAGGAGAGGTCCGGCATGCTCTCTATAGAGGGCACGCATCAGCTCCTCATCAGGTTCCGAGGGCTGGGACATGCGATGTCGGGCCCTCGATCCACGTTCATTGGCCACGACGGAATCCTTGCGCACGCCCACCTCCGGTGTCCGGGGGATCCCCCAGTCGGTCGCTCCCCCACGGGTACGGATGTGGTCTCCGTCATGTTCAACAGGGGGCGACAGTTTTCTCCGGGGTGTCATGACGAGGGGGACATGGGTGCACATTCCTACCGCGCGATCTTTACATTTCCACCACATCGACCCGATCGCGCCAAGTGCCGATGGCATATTCAGTCCAAACGGAGTGTTGTCGAAATCACTTCGACAACTCCGCTTCACTCCCCCCACAGAAGCCGCGTACCGGACACCTAGGCTCGGGCGAGTGCCGCCCGCCGACGGTGCCGGGCCACTCTTTCGCGGTTTCCGCAGACCTCACTGGAGCACCAGCGCCTCCTGCGCCCCCGGGACGAATCGACATAAAAGATCGGGCAGTTGTCGCCCTCGCACTGGCGCAGTCCGGCCCGCGCGACCGGGTCGGTGAGCAGTTCCACGGCGTCCCGCGCGATCGCCCCGAGCAGCGCCGCGCACCCGGGCGGCCCGTCCAACTCCCGCACCAGCGAGCCGTCCTCGCCGCGCACGGCTCTGGGAGCGGGCGGCGCGATACGGGCGATCTCGTTCACGCGGGCGAGCGCGATGTCGTACGCCGGCCTGGGCGGGGCCGTCACCGCGCCGCTCACCAACTGACCGATATGTCCGCGCAGTTCACGGAAGTCGACCAGCCAGGAGGGGCCGGCGTGGGTCAGCGGGGCACCCGGTGGGACCAGGTCCGCGCCGGTGATCCACGCGCACAGAACCTCCACGGAGTCGAACCGTTCCTCGGGGTGGGAGGTCGCGAGCAGGTCGAGGCAGACCCGCCCGGCGTCGTACCGGAGTTCGTACGCGACCGTGGCCGTACCCAGTGCCATGTGCCTGTCACCGCCTGGCTCGGGAAGCTGAGGGCAGAGGAACCGTTCCCTCATACAGTGCCTTCCCGCTCTCCCGGCCGGAACCCCTCCTACCGGCGGGACGGGCGGAAGGGCGGACCGAAGGGCGGAGGAAGGGGCGGTGGACGAGCGCTTATGCGGGTGCGCGTCTCGGCGATGTCCGGGGCGGGGCGGCGGCCGTTGACTGGAGGCATGACACAGAACAGGACTGCTTCCGGACTCGTACTGGGCGCGGCCACGGTCGCCATGGGCCTGATCGCCGGGCTCTTCTACACCTTCGCCTGCGCGATCATGCCCGCGCTGGCCCGCAGCGACGACCGGGTCTTCGTCGAGGTCATGCGGGACATCAACGACGTGATCCAGAACCCGGTGTTCTTCCTCAGCTTCATGGGCGCGCTGCTGCTGGCCGCGGTTTCGGCGTGGCAGTTGCGCGGGCAGCCGTACCGGTGGTGGGTGTGGGCGGGCCTGGCCGCCTACGCCCTGGTCTTCCTCATCACCGTCGTCGTCAACATCCCGCTCAACAACGACCTCGCGGACATGACCGATCCGGCGGCGGCACGCGAGCACTTCGAGGATCCGTGGGTGGCGTGGAACATCGTGCGGGCGGTGGGGTCGACGGTGGCGATGGGGCTTCTGGCCCGGGGGTTGGTGCTGTACGGCCGTGGTGGTCAGACGTCGGCGTACTTGGCGTCTGCCGCCGGGTCCAACGCCAACCGGTAACCCCTCTTGACCACCGTCTGGATCAGCTTCGGTGCGCCGAGTGCCGTTCGCAGGCGAGCCATTGCCGTCTCCACGGCGTGCTCGTCGCGGCCGGCGCCCGGCAGGGCCCGCAGGAGTTCCGAGCGGGCCACCACCCAGCCCGGGCGGCGGGACAGGGCCCGCAACAACGACATGCCGGCGGGCGGTACGGGGCGCAGGGCGTCGTCGACCAGGACCGCGTGGCCGCGGATCTCCACGCGGTGGCCGGCGATCGGCAACGACCGCGCCCGGGCCGGGAGTTCCTGGCACAGCACCTGTACGAGGGGGCCGAGCCGGAAGCGTTCCGGCGAGACCGTGGCGACGCCCTGCGCCTGGAGGGGCAGCGCGGTGACCGGGCCGACGCAGGCCGACAGGACGTCATGGTGAAGGGCGGCGAGGAGCTCGGGCAGCAGCCCGCGCTTCTCGGCCCGGTTCAGCAGGGAGGCGGCGGCCGGCGCGCTGGTGAAGGTCAGCGCGTCCACACCCCGGGAGACGGCGGCGTCGAGGAGCCGGTCCACCGGCCCGATGTCCTCCGGCGGCATCCACCGGTACACCGGCACGCCCACCACCTCGGCGCCCGCGGCCCGCAGCGCCTCGACGAACCCGGGCAGCGGCTCGCCGTGCAGCTGTACGGCGATACGGCGCCCGTCGACGCCCTCCTCCAGCAGCCGGTCCAGCACCTCGGCCATCGACTCGCTCGACGGCGACCACTCCTCGGTCAGCCCGGCCGCCCGTATCGAACCCTTGACCTTGGGCCCGCGGGCGAGCAACTCCACCCCGCGCAGCCGGTCCAGGAGCGCCTCCCCGAGCCCCCACCCGTCGGCCGCCTCGACCCAGCCGCGGAAGCCGATGGCGGTGGTCGCCACCACGACGTCCGGCGCCCGGTCGATCAGCCCCTTCGTCGCGGCCAGCAGTTCGCTGTCGTCGGCGACCGGCACGATCCGCAGGGCGGGCGCGTGCAGCACGGCGGCGCCACGACGCTGGAGCAGCGCGCCCAGCTCGTCGGCGCGACGCGCGGCCGTCACACCCACGGTGAACCCCGCGAGGGGGCCGTGCGGGGCGGGATCCGGCGGCTGCTGTTGCTCGTACATGGATCTCCTAGGGCCTGTCTTTCGGCTCAGGTCGGCTGGCCCGCATGACGACCGAGCCTGTCAACCGCTCGTGACAGGCTCGGTTCGGCTTCATGTCGCCGGTGTTACGTCACACCTCGGCATAGCTGAGCTGGGGCTTCGACTCTGCGGCAGCCGTGGCGCGGGCCGCGTCGGCCGGGCGGCGAAGGTATACGGCCCACGTCACCGCGAAGCACGCGGCGTAGAAGGCGAGGAAGACCACGAAGGCGCCGGTGCCGGAGCCGGAGCTGAGGAAGGACTGGCGGAAGGCGAGGTTGATGCCGACCCCGCCGAGCGCGCCCACCGCGCCGATGAGACCCATCGAGGCCCCGGAGAGCCGGCGCCCGTAGGCAGCCGCCGCCTCGCCTTCCAGCCCCTTGGCGAGGGCCTTGGTCTGGAAGATTCCGGGGATCATCTTGTACGTCGACCCGTTGCCGAGCCCGCTGAGCACGAACAGGACGATGAACACGGTCACGAACAGCGGCAGCGACTTCTGCATGCTGGCGACGATCAGGACGGCGGTCGCGGCGGCCATGCCGACGTAGTTGTAGAGGGTGATCTTCGCGCCGCCGTACTTGTCGGCGAGCCAGCCGCCCAGCGGCCGGATCAGGGAGCCGAGCAGCGGGCCGATGAAGGTGAGGTACGCGGCCTGCAGCGGGGTCCGCCCGAACTGGACCTGGAGCACCTGGCCGAAGGCGAAGGCGTAGCCGATGAACGACCCGAACGTGCCGACGTAGAGGAAGGACATGATCCAGGTGTGCGCGTCCCGCGCCGCGTCCTTGGCGGCCCCGGTGTCGTTCTTCACGTTCTCCAGGTTGTCCATGTACAGCGCGGCGAGCGTGGCCGCGACGACGATGAGCGGGATGTAGATCCCGAGCAGCACGCGCGGACCGCCGCTGGCGCCGATGACGGCGAGGGCCACGAGCTGGATGACGGGTACGCCGATGTTTCCGCCGCCCGCGTTGAGCCCGAGCGCCCAGCCCTTCTTCCGCAGCGGGAAGAAGGCGTTGATGTTGGTCATGGAGGAGGCGAAGTTGCCGCCGCCGACGCCCGCGAGGAGGCCGACCCACAGGAAGGTGGAGAAGGACGTGCCCGGCTCCATGACGACGAACGCGGCGATCGTCGGGACGAGGAGCAGGCCCGCCGAGACGATGGTCCAGTTGCGCCCGCCGAAGATCGCGACCGCGAACGTGTAGGGCACGCGGGCGACGGCGCCGACCAGGGTGACCACCGAGGTCAGCAGGAACTTGTCGGCCGGGGTGAGCCCGTACTCCGGGCCCATGAAGAGTACAAGGACGGACCACAGGGTCCAGATCGAGAAGCCGATGTGCTCGGACAGGACGGAGAAGAGGAGATTGCGCCGGGCGACCTTCTCCCCCTTCTCGCGCCAGAAGGTCTCGTCCTCCGGATCCCATTCCTGGATCCAGCGGCCGCCCCTGCTCGGGGGTGCGGGGGCTGTGCTCGGGGCTGTCATGACGCCTCCACGGGGCTCCGGGGCTCGGGTATGCCCCTGAAGGTAGGGAGAGCGCGTTTCCGGCCCGTGGCACTGGGTGACCGGAAAGGAACGTTGCTCTCACCTGGCGCGGGCAGGGAGTGAGAGGTTCCCGGCGGCTATCCTCTAGCGGACCCCCACACCAGCAGGAGAGCCCATGTCCGCCGAGCCCGGCCCCGGACGCCCGAACGCGCGGCGTCCGCAGCGCTCCCAGCGGTCCATCGGTGGAGACGTCGCCTTCGCGGCCGGGTTCTTCGTCGTGCTGGCGACCACGCTGCTCGGCGCCTTCGCGCTGGTGGCGCTGCTCCTGGCCGCGGCAGACGCGGCGCCCCTGTCCTCGATCGTCCCCGCCGACGGACGCAACGCCCTGGTGGTCGGGGGCATCGCGGCCGGCGGGGTCACCGGACTCGTACTGCCGTTGGTGTTGTTCGGGATGGCGAAGGGCGACGAGGAGACGCCGCGGGTCGGCGCCGGTGCGGCCGGGCGCAAGCTGCTCGCGCTGCCGGCCTTCGACGTGTACGTGCTGGTGCTCGCGGTGGTGGTGGCCCAGCTCGGGTGGGTGCTCCCGAAGGCGGTCACGACCACCATCGCCGTGTTCGCCGTCGGTTTCAGCTGGATGCCGCTGGCGATGATCCCGCGGGAGCGGCTCGGGCTGGCCTCACGCCAGGGTGACTGACCGCGCCAACTCGTCGGCCACCTTCTCCAGTTCCTCGCCGAAGCCGAGCGTCGACCACAGCAGCCGGCACTCCAGCGCCGTCGGGTACCGGCTCGGCAGGACGTAGTGGGCGACGCCTTCCGTGATGCCGCCGGTGTCGGACTCGGGCTCCGTGGGTTCCAGTCGGTGCACACGCAACGCCGGTCCCAACGGGAGGTCGACCTCCGTGAGGTCCTGGGAGCCGAAGAACGGCCCCTCCGCGAGCGCCACTTCGGCGCGCAACGCGGCGACGCTCAGGTACTCCGCCGGAAGCTTCAGCTCCCGCACGGTGTAGCTCGCCATGACCGCGCCGTCGGCCGGCGCCAGCACGGCCGCGCACAGGGCGCCCTGCCGTCGGGCCGCGCCCCAGTACCAGAGCAGGTCCGCCGCGAAGGCCTCGCACCACTCCGGGCGGGCCCCGCTGTCGAGGTGCTCGGCGGCCAGCGCGCGGGCCCAGGGCTCGGGGTCCTCGGTGGCCAGGTCCAGGACCAGCCAGTTCTGCAGCGCGGGCAGCGCCACCTGGCACTCGGTCCAGTCCGCGGTGGGTTCCATGGCGGCGCTCACTTCCCGGCCAGGGACGCGTCAGGGCCGGTGACGGAGGGCTGCTCGTCGCCGCCGAACAGCCCGGCGAACTGGTAGCTGTCGGCCGCCGCGCCCACCCCGGTGCCGCCCAGGGCGAGGGAGTTGTAGTTCATGGCCTGCTTGAAGGCGTCCGGCGTACCGATGAAACCCAGGTCCGTCGGGTCGATGTTCTTGACGCGGGCCAGTTCGTCGACCATGCCGGGCCCGGCGTACATGCTGGCCAGGCCGCGCGGACCGGCCGCGGAGTAGGCGTCGCGGGCCGCGGACAGGTTGTCGCCGAACTTGAAGGCCTGGCGCCAGTTGCCGCGGACGGCGCCCAGGTCCTCCGCGAAGGAGCGCGGCAGCCCCCGGAAGGCGGCCGAGAGCGACACGTCGGGCAGGGCCGCGCGGGCGGTGGCGCCGGCCCGCGGGCCGACCATCGACTCGACGAGCACCCGGCGCGCGGCGGAGGACATCGCGGGGTTCCAGCCGCGGACGTACTGCGTCGCCGCCGTCCAGACCCGGCTGCGCCCGACCACGGCGGCGGCCTTGCCGCCCGCGGAGAAGACGCGCCCGACGCCGAAGGTGGCGAGGCTGAGGACGTCCATCGCGACATCGCCCCAGGAACCGTCGCCGTTGATGGCGAGCAGGACGTGACAGACCAGCGATACGCACGTCGCCACCAGGGCGATGGTGCCGAGCACCCCGGCCAGGGCCTGGCCGATCACCGGGATCCAGCCGACCAGCAGCGCGAGCACCCCGCAGACCGCGGCGACGGCTCCCGCGATGTCGGCGACGAGATTGAGGGTGTCGCGCAGGTCGTCCAGCCACGAGTCGTTGAGGCCGTCGCGCTCGGTGGTGTCGTGGATGGCCCGGGCCGCCTTGTCGCCCGCGTCCTTGTGCCGGGTCTTCAGCGGCGGGAGCTGATCGCGCAGCCCGTCCAGCCCCTTCTGGAGGTCGGTCACCGACTTGTCGAGCGTCTTCTGCCCGGCCTCGTCGGTGCCCTTGGGCGGGCTGCCGGCCTTGGACCTGGCCGTCGTCAGGTCGCCGCTCTTCGTCTCGGCCTGGTGCAGGAGCTTGTCGGCCTCGGTCTGCACCGAATCGAGCTCGGTGTAGTACGTCTTCAGGGCGGAGGAGGCGTCGGCATAGCGGTCGTGCGCCTTGCTGACCGTCTTCGCCGTGTCGGTCGCCTTCTCGGCGAAGGCGCGGCCCGCCTTGGAGTCCCAGCTCTCCAGGTTCCCGAGCCGGCGCAGCGCCTCGGCGGTGTCGGAGATGGTCTTCGCCGTGAGTTCGAACCGGCGGGACAGGGCCTTGAGGTCCGTGACGTCGCCGGGCACCGGGTCGGCGGGCTCCCCCAGTGCCTCCCAGCGCTGGTCCGCGGGCCGGGTCACTGCTTCTTCCCCTTGCCCACGAGCGCGTCGTACAGCGCGGTGTCGACTTCCTTGTAGGCCTTGCCGGCCTCGTGGGCGAGGGTGCCCAGGCCCTGGATCTCCTCGATCATCTTCTTGCGGTTGTCGTCCCAGCCGTCCGAGAAGTCCTGCAGCCGCTCGTGCAGTGTCTTGTGCCCGACCGTGCGCAGGTCGTAGGCGTCCATCAGCTTGTCGAGCCCGTCGAGCTCGGTCGCCACCGTCCGCAGGCCGACCCCGGCCGTGTGCAGATCGTCCGTGGAGACCTTGAGCTTCCCCTCGTCGCCGCTCACTCCCGTTCCCCCTTCGTCTCCTCGCTCGGGCGCTGCCAGCGCAGGGTTTCGGCCACCGCGTCGAACAGTCCCACCATGGCGTCCGCGATGGGCTCCAGCGGTGTGCTGAAGGTCAGCATCAGCACCTCGTCGCGGTCCGGCACCTGGACGAAGTACTCGACGACGGTGTCCTCGAACTCGGAGCCCAGCTTCCGTGCCTGCTTGGTGCGCTGCCGCCGCAGCAGCCGGGCCGCCCGCCCCGCCTCGGGCAGCGTGACCACACCGACCTCGCCGGTGCCGGCCAGCGCGACGACGGCGTCGAGGCTGTCGAACTTCCGGTGCAGGTGGGAGACGAGCAGCGAGGCGGAGAGCGGGATGCCGCCGGCTTCGAGGAAGGACAGGTACAGCACCACGCCGCCCTGTTCGACCCCCGCCTCGGCGGTGCCGCGCAGCTGCTCCTCCGCCTTCCGGCGCAGGATCGGCTGGTCGTCGACGCCCGCGAACTGCCGCTTGATCAGCGCGCTCATGGACGCCTCACGGCGCTCCCGCGGCTGCAGCGGAATGCGGTACCAGTCCCCGGGTGTGATCAGCCCGAACACCGGGACCGCCCGGCCGGACGCCCTCACGGACGGCTCGTCCGCGCCCGGCTCTCCACCCGACTCCGTACTCGACACCTGTCTCACTGTGGTTCTCCTGCCCCCGTCATGCCTCGCGCATCTTAGCGATCGGCGGCCGGAACGCGCCGGTCGCACATGAATCCGTCACGCCTTCCGACGCCCTTCCCTACCCGGGTTGCGCCGGGCCTCTCGTGACGGCGGGGCTGATCTCCAGCGTCGTGCACGGCGGTTGGGCGGACGTCAGCGTCTGCGTCACCGACGACTCGGCCACCAGCTCGGCCGCCCCCGCCGGCCTCCTCCCCGAGCCAGGAGCGCAGCTCGGCTCCGTCCCCCGCTACTGCGCCGAGAACCCCGGCACAACCCTGCGGCTGCTGAACCAGCTCGGCGATCTGCCGTCGACGCTGCTGCTGATCAGCGGTCTCTTCCTGCTGCACCGGCTCCTCCAAGGGGCGGCGCGGGACGGCGTATACACGGCACAGACGGCGTCCCGGCTCCGGCTGCTCGTCTGGTGGCTGCTGCTCGGGAGCCTGGTCGCCGAGATCATCGAGTCCAACGCCAGAGCGGCCGTGCTCGCGGACCTCGCCCGGACGGCGGACTTCACGGCCGGGACCTGGCTGGGCCTGTGGTCGCCCCCTTGGCTTGCCGTCCTGACCGGCCTCGGCCTGCTCACCTTCGCCCGGATCACCCGGGCCGGCGCGGCCATGCGCGAGGACCTCGAAGGGGTCGTCTGATGGCGGGCGACGCGCACGAGGGCCAGGAGGGGGCCGAGGGCCACGACATCGAGGTCCACCTCGACAGGCTCCTCAGCGAGCGCGGCATGACCCTCACCGAACTCGCCCACCAGGTCGGCGTGACCAACGTGAATCTGTCCGTCCTCAAGAACGGCCGCGCCAAGGCGATCCGGTTCACCACCCTCACCCGAATCTGTGAAGTGCTGGGGTGCCAGCCGGGAGACCTGTTGACCTGTCGGAAGAGTCCGCCGGCCCCCTGAACGACCCGTAAGGCGGCCGGGAGTTCGGCGAAACTCCCGGCCGGCCGTCTCACAGATGCATCACGGAGTTCACCTGTGCTTGTGAGCAGGCTTGTTCTGATGCCCGTCCGGCCACACTTGCGGACTGCGCTTCGCCGCCACGTCCTCCATCCAGCCGAAGCTGACGATGCAGGTGGCGATGAGCATCCAGACGAGGACCAGGACCGGCCACGAGCTGTTCAGCAGCCACGCGTAGTGCTCCCCCAGCGCGTCGAAGCCCCAGAGCCGGTCCCAGAGGGTCGCGGCGATGAGGATGCAGAGGTTGTGCCACAAGTAGATGGTCACCGCGCGGGAGTTGAGCAGGGTGATCAGTCTGTCGAAGCGGCGCAGCGGCCGTGGCCACTCGGACCACGAGGGGCTGATGTGCAGGAGCAGCAGCACGGTGGCGAAGGACCACAGGGACTGGGCGAACGGGATGTCGTCCAGGTCGTGCCCCGCCTTGAACCCGTGCGTCAGCGCGTACCAGAGACCGAGAGCGGCGACGAACGGCACCAAAGACGGCACGACATAGCGCGGGAGGCGCTTCAGGATGCCTTCCTGGTGGGCCATGCCGAGGATCCAGCACGCTCCGAAGGTGCTGAAGTCGGTGACCGCCGAGTCGATCCGCACGCTCGGGATGTGCACCCAGCCGAACTCCAGGGCCGCGGCCAGCGCGATGGGCGACAGGATCGTCGACCAGGGCAGCGCCCGCAGCGCCTTGAGGATGAACGGCGACAGGAGTACGTACCAGAGGTACGCGCGGATGTACCAGAGCGGTCCCGCGAGTTCGGCGCCCCAGTCCTCGCCGAGGATGTGGTGAAAGCCGGGCAGGCCGTCGGCGTAGGGCGGGTCGCTCAGCGGGACGATCCAGTAGGTGAGGTGGAGCCACCACCAGCCGGGGTGTCCCTCCGAGTTGGGCCCCCAGCCCTGGAGCACCATGCCTGTGACGCCGATCGCGCCGAGCAGCCACAGCGGAGGCAGCAGGCGGCGCATCCGGCTGCGTATGACCTGGGTGGCCGGGCGCTTGAGCGAGCGGGCCATGAGGTTGCCCGCGAGCGCGAACATCACACCCATGGACGGGAAGACCACCGGGAGCCAGGACCAGCCCATGAGGTGGTAGAAGACGACCCGGAACAGGGCCACCGCGCGCAGCAGGTCGAAGTAGCGGTCGCGGACGGGTGCCCGCTTCGGCGGGGCGTCGGCGGTGGGAGCGGAGGCGGGCGCCGCGGGCGGTGCCGGGTCCGTGCGCACGGCCGTGTCCGTGAACAGGGTGCCGTTCGTGGCCCGCCCCGGGTGGGCCCGGGACGGCGGCAGGTCGGCCATGGGCCCCCCGGCACTCGGTGGCCACGGGGACTGCGGGGGCAGCGCGCTCATCGGATGGACTCCCGTTCCTCGTGCGCGACGCGTCGGCGCTGTGTCGGCACACCCCCGGGGGTGGCCACCTGTCCGCTGCGGCGGAGTTTCTGCCAGCGAAGCCGGCCGCCGGTGAGCGCGGTGATCCAGGACTGCAGCAGCACGACGTACATGAGCTGGCGGTAGAGGATCTGCTGCAACGGCATGGAGATGAGCGGTGTGAGGCGCTCGCGGTCCAGCGTGAAGGCGTACGCCGCGCACACCGCCTGCAGCATGAGGACGCCCAGCCAGGCCAGGATCGTCTTCTCGGTCGGGCCGAAGACGACCCCGTACAGCAGGAAGATGTCGATCAGCGGGGCCAGCAGCGGGGCCAGGACCATGAACAGCGACACCAGCGGCAGGCCCACGCGGCCGAAGCGGCCCGAGGGGCCCTTCTCGACGATCGCGCGGCGGTGCTTCCAGATCGCCTGCATGGTGCCGTAGGACCAGCGGTAGCGCTGGGACCACAGCTGTTGCACCGACTCCGGGGCCTCGGTCCAGGCCCGCGCCTTCTCGGCGTAGACGACGCGCCAGCCGTCGCGGTGCATCGCCATCGTGATGTCGGTGTCCTCGGCGAGCGTGTCGTCGCTCATGCCGCCGACCCGCTCCAGCGCCGAGCGCCGGAAGGCGCCGACCGCGCCGGGGATGGTCGGCATGCAGCGCAGCAGGTTGTACATACGGCGGTCGAGGTTGAAGCCCATCACGTACTCGATGTGCTGCCAGGCGCCGATGAGGGTGTCGCGGTTGCCGACCTTCGCGTTGCCGGCGACGGCGCCGACGCGCGGGTCGCCGAAGGGCTGGACGAGTTCGCGGACGGTGGCCGGTTCGAAGACCGTGTCGCCGTCCATCATCACGATGATGTCGTGACTGGCGTTGGCCAGACCGCGGTTGAGGGCGGCCGGCTTGCCCGCGTTGAGCTGGCGCACCACCCGCACATTGGGCAGGCCCATCGCCTCGACGATCCGTGCCGTGCCGTCGCCTGAACCGTCGTCGATGACGATCACCTCGACGGGGTGCTCGCTCGCCATCAGTGAACGCACGGTGTTCTCAATGCACTTGGCCTCGTTGTACGCCGGCACGAGCACCGTCACCGGTTCGGTGACCGGTGGGCCCCAGCTGAAGTCCTTGCGCCGCACCCGGCGGGCGTGCGCGCCGGACAGCACGAGCATCAGCACGAAGCGGCCGATGACCAGGGAGCCGATCACCGAGAGGCCGACCACCATCGCACCGGTGATGCCGTCGGAGGCACCGACCAGGAAGATCCACGCCTTGCCCTTCCACAGCTCGGCGCCGGTGACCGGGGTCGAGGCGCTGGGGGCGTCGAGGGCCTCGGTGAGGTTGTCGAACTCGTAGCCCTGCTTCTGCATCCGGGGCAGGAAGGTGTCCAGGGCCTGGACCGTCTGGTGCCGGTCGCCGCCGGAGTCGTGCATCAGGACGATGGCGCCCTTGCCGCCCTTCGGGGTGGCGTTGCGGACGATCTCGCGCACGCCGGGCTTGCGCCAGTCCTCGCTGTCGGTGTTGTTGACGACGGTGATGTAGCCCTTGGTGCCGATGTACCGCGTCACCGGCCAGGACTTGTTGTCCATGGCGTCGGCGAAGGACGAGTACGGCGGCCGGAAGATCGAGCTGCGGATGCCGGCCGCGCCCGCGAGCGCCAACTGGCTCTGGGACAGCTCCCAGTCGATTCGTTTCTTCGACTGATAGGAGAGATCGGGGTGGTTGAAGGTGTGCAGGCCCACCTCGTGGCCCTCGGCCACCATCCGCCTGACCAGACCGGGGTAACGCGAGGTCATGGTGCCGGTGACGAAGAAGACCGCGTGGGCGTGGTGCTTCTTCAGCACGTCCAGGACCTTCGGGGTCCAGGTCGGGTCCGGGCCGTCGTCGAAGGTGAGGACCATCCGGTGGTCGGGCACGTTCAGGCTGGTGGTGCGGCCGCTGCGGGTGTCGATGACGGGGCCGCCGTCGATGATCTTCTCCGGCACCTTGTCGGTGGAGGCCTCGGGCTGGACTCGGTGGTCGGCGAGGATCTCGCTGTGCACGTAGCCGCGCAGCATCAGCATCGCGACGAGCGCGACCAGCAGGAGCATGGGCAGCAACAGGCGCATGGGCAGGCGGCGGCGCGGAGAGCCGTCAGGGGCTCCGTGCGCGGCCCCCTGACGGCGGGTGCGGGATGCCATCAGAGGATGTGCTCCGGGGACGGTGAGTGGGACGCCGGACCGGACGGGTCGACGGCGATCGGGCTGGGCTCGCTCGGACCGTCCGCGACGGGGCCTGGGCCGCCCCCGCCGATGGAGGGGCTGGGGTCGGGCGAGGTGGTGGCCGGGCCGCTGGGATCGGGCGACGTGCTGACCGACGGATCGACCACCGGGTCCGAGGAGGCGGGGCCGCTGGGGCCGGTGCCCGGGTCGGTGGTGGTCTTGGTCGCGGTCGGCCCGGGGTCGGCCGAGGTGCCGGGGCGGGTGCCGTTGCCGCCGGTGCTGGTGCCGGTTCCGGGAGCGGTGCCGCTGGCACCCGGCGTCGGGACGATGCCGTCGACGGCGGTCGGGGTCGTACCGGGTACGACGCCGGCGGCCCCGGAGGGTATGACCGAACGCGTCGGCTGCGGCGAGGTGTCGACCTTGCCGGCCGGCTGGTCGTCCTTCTGACCCGGCACGGGCAGCCAGGGCGCGTCCGAACTGCCGGACAGCAGGGTGACGACGATGACGACGGCGTACACCGCGCAGGCCAGGCCGACGGCTATGCCGAGACGGCGGAACCGGCGGCTGCGGCGACCGGACTCGTCCACGAAGACCGGCGCGTCGGACGCGTCCGCACCGGCGGCCGAAGCACTGCCCGGAGCACTCCCCGGAGCACCGGCCGCAGAGCCGTCCGCCTCCTTCAGGCGCTGGTCCCGCTGGAGAGCGACGCCGTCGAGCTGAACGGTCACCTCGTGCGGGTCATGGGCGTGATCGGCGTCGGCCGAACTCCCCCAGGGATCACGGAGAGCGGCCGGACGACCGGTCTCCGGGAGACCGTCAGTGGCCGAAAACCGGCCTGCCTCACGAGCCTCCGCAGGCGCCTTCAGCACCTCGGCCTCGTCTGCGTCGGCGAGGCTTCCGCCCCGCCCTCCGGTTCTCCTTGTCTCAGAGATCACCTCCGGGAGATCCGAGAACGTCGTCTCGGGAAACTCCTGGGTGGTACCCCCGGGTTGCACCCCGGGCCGGGGCCCTGATGCGGACTCGGGCCACTCCGGTTGGGTGTCTTCTCGCCACTTCTCCACGCGCACGCTCATCCCCCCACGGGACTGTTCCGGGTGCGCCTACGACTCAAGCACCCGCCGTCCGAACCGGGCCCCCACCCGGCCCGAGCGCCCCCTTTACCACACGGTGCTCAGGCCACGAATGTAGCGCACGCGCGGGTCCTGTGTTCGCAATGTGTCAATTGTGGGTCCGAACAGTGTACGAATCCGTGGCTGGAATCCATCCATCATCTGGCTTGCACAGCCACCCCTCAGCCGCGGCAAGCTCGGCCGCCGCCCGCCGAAGCGCCGCAAATCCCGGGTGCACCAGCCCCTTCCGCCACACCAGTGACACGAGCGACAAAGGAACGGGATCGACCAAGGGACGCACGACGGTCCGAGGCATGGCCGGAAAATCCACCACGGCCAGAATCGGATTCCGCATCTTGGCCATGATCCGCTCGAACTCCTCGTCACCGACCGCGAGCGGCACCGGTGGCGCGATCTGTATGCTCCGTCCTTCGAAAAGGCGGCGCGCGAGATCGGTCCACTCCGGCGTACGGGGATTGCCCGCACCGGCGTACACCGTCTCCCCCGCCAGCTCGGCCAACGGCACCGCCGCGAGCGAGGCCAGCCGGTGGTCCTCGGGCAGCACGACCGCCATCGGCTCGTACCGCACGGGCTGCTGCTCCAACTGCGCCCGCAGCACCGGATCAAGACCCGCGAACCGCCCGAAGGACGCGTCGAGCCGCCCGGCGAGCAACTCACCGGCCGCGCCGGTCAGACCGCTCTCGAAGCGGGCCATCAGCTCGCACTCGGGGGCGAGCTCCCGGGCCCGGTGCAGCACCCGACGCCCCGTGACAAGGCCCGGGGAGTTCAGATCGACCAGCAGCGGCCGGGCCTCACCGAACGCGGCGAGCAACTCGTCCTGCGCCTCAAGAACCCGCCGCGCATACGGCAGCAGCCGCTCGCCGTCGGCCGTCAGCGTCACCTGCCGGGTGGTCCGTACGAACAGGTCGGCGCCCAGCTCCCGCTCCAGCCGCCGCACATCCCGACTGAGCGCCTGCTGGGCGATGAAGAGCCGGGCCGCGGCCCGCGTGAAGTGCAGTTCCTCGGCAACGGCGACGAAGGCGCGCAGCAGGCGGGTGTCAAGGTGAGCGGACATCCGGCGAACGTACAGCGGCCCAACTCACAACGGAAGTGCGTGAATCGGCCCGGAGAAGGTGTTGGACCCGGTGCTCGGCCGGGGGCGACGGTGATGCCCATGCCGCAACCGACTCCGCCACGGCCCGGGGACGCCCCGAACCGCCCGAACCCCCGCGATCCCCGCCAACCCCTCTACACCGTGACGGCCGACGCCCTCGTCGCCGTCGACTTCGGCCCCCGCTTCGGCAACCGCAGCCGGCGCACCCGCCCACCCGGCCCCTACCGCCGCCTGTTCACCGTCCCCGGCGCCCGCGCCTTCACCCTCGGGAACCTCCTGGCCCGCCTCCCGATGGGCATGTTCGGCATCAGCGCGGTGGTGATGATCGCCGGTACGCGCGGCTCGTACGCCCTGGCCGGCGCCGTCACCGCGACGGGCCTCGCGGCCACGGCCCTCGTCGCCCCGTGGACCGCACGGCTCGTCGACCGGTACGGCCAGGCCCGGATCGCCGTACCCGCGACGGCGATCGCCGCGCTCGGCTCCCTCGCGCTCCTGCTGTGCGTGCACTACGAGGCCCCCGCCTGGACCCTCTTCGCCTCCTACGCCGCCACCGCGACGACCCCGAACACCGGCGGCATGTCCCGCGCCCGCTGGTCCCACCTGCTCAAGGGCGACGACGACGCCCTGCACACCGCGAACTCCTTCGAGCAGGCCGCCGACGAACTGTGCTTCATGCTGGGCCCGGTCCTCGCGGCCTTCCTGTGCACGGCGTTCTTCCCGGAGGCGGGCACGCTGGTCGGGGCGGTGCTGCTGCTGACGGGCGTGCTCCTGTTCGCCGCACAACGCTCGACGGAACCGCCGGTGCACGCGCGCGTACTCGCCAGGTCCCCCCTCCGGGCCCCCGGAATACCGCCCCTCCTCGCCACCTGCCTGGCCATGGGCGCGGTATTCGGCTCGATGGAGGTCGCCACGATCGCGTTCGCGGACGCGGAGGGCCACCGGGCGGCGGCGGGGGTGATCCTCGCGCTCCAGGCGGCGGGTTCGTGCGCGGCGGGCCTGCTGTTCGGAGCGCTCCGCCCGACGGGCCCCGCGGAACACCGCCTCCCCTGGTGCGTGGCGGCGATGACAACCCTCCTGACCCTCCCTCTCCTGGCCGCCGCCCGCACGAACTCGCTGCCGCTCCTGGCACTGGCCCTCCTGATCTCCGGCATGGCAACGGCCCCGACGATGATCACCACCATGACGCTGGTCCAACAACGCACCCCCGAGGCCCACTTGAACGAGGGCATGACCCTCGCGGTGACAGGCCTCCTGGCGGGCATCGCCTGCGGCTCGGCAACGGGCGGCTGGATGACGGACCACGCCTCAGCGACGGCGGCCTTCGGAGTACCGGTGACGGCGGCGGCAACGGCTCTGATGATCAGCCTGACGTGGCGGACGCCGCCAACCGGTTGATGACACCAGCGGCGCATCCGAAGACGCGATCGGCAAACCGACCCAGGGGCGCGGGGAACCGCGCGACCAGCCCCCACCGACCCGCACCCGACCAAGCCCCCGCCAACCGAATCCCGTCCAATCCATTGACGCGCTCGCAACCCCCACATACCTTCCCCCGTCGAAGCGCTTCGACGTCACCCATCGAATCGATTCGACGACCGATGGACGTGACGCCCCGATACCCATCCGACTCCCCGGAGGCACTGGATGTTGACGGCAAGAAGGCGTAGCGCACGAAGGCGTACGGCACGGAGTGCGATGACGCTCACGGCACTGGCCATCACCGGCTCACTGCTCCTCACCGCATGCGGCGGCGACTCGGACGGCGGCGGGTCAGGCGACGCCAAGACCCTCCGCCTCTGGCACTACGAGGGCCCCGACAGCGCGATGGGCGCGGCCTGGACCGAGGCGATCAAGGAGTTCGAGGCCCAACACCCGGGCGTCAAGGTCAAGTTCGAGGAGAAGGGCTTCGAACAGATCCAGAAGACGGCCCCCATGGTCCTGAACTCCTCGGACGCCCCCGACCTCATGGAATACAACAAGGGCAACGCCACCGCGGGCCAACTCTCCAAACAAGGCCTGCTGACCGACCTCACCGCCGAAGCCACCAAGCGCGGCTGGGACAAGAAACTCAGCGCGGCCGTCCGCACGACAAGCACCTACGACACCAACGGCGTGATGGGCTCCGGCAAGTGGTACGGCGTCCCCAACTACGCCGAGTACACGATGGTCTTCTACAACAAGGCCCTGTTCAAGCGGTACGGCATCGCCCAGCCGAAGACCTTCGACGAACTCACCGCCGCCATGGACCAGTTCGTCGCCAAGGGCGTCACCCCGCTCGCCAACGCGGGCGCGGAGTACATGGCCCAGCAGTACCTCTACCAACTCGCTCTCTCCAAGGCCGACCGCTCCTGGGTCGACAAGTACGAGCTGTACAAGGGCAAGACGGACTTCCACGACGCGGCCTGGACGTACGCCGCCAACACCTTCGCCGACTGGGTGAAGAAGGGCTACATCAGCAAGAAGACGACCAGTACCAAGGCCGAGGACGCGGGCGTGTCCTGGATCCAGGGCAAGGCGCCGATCCTGTTCTCCGGCAGCTGGTGGTACGGCCGCTTCCAGACCGAGGCCAAGTTCGACTGGGACACCGCCCTGTGGCCCGGCTCGAACCTCACCCTCGGCTCGGGCGGCAACCTCTGGGTGGTCCCCAAGAACGCCAAGAACAAGGACCTCGCCTACGACTTCATCGACATCACCATGTCGAAGAAGATCCAGAACCTGCTCGGCAACAAGGGCGGAGTCCCCGTCGCCGCCGACCCGGCGGCCATCACCGACCCCAAGTCCAAGGCCCTGATCGAGAACTTCAACACCCTCTCCACCAAGGACGGCCTGGCCTTCTACCCGGACTGGCCGGTGACCGGCTTCTACGACGTCCTCACCTCCGAGACCCAGAAGCTCATGACCGGCGGCGAAAAACCGGACGCCTACCTCAGCGCCCTCCAACAGGCGTACGACAAGGGCGTACCGGACCAATGACGGTCACCGTCGAACGGGGCACGCGAGCCGCCGGCAGCCACCGGCACACCGGCCCGCGCCGCCCCCGCCCACGCGAGTCGTACGCCCTGTTCCTGCTGCCCGGGATCCTCGCCTTCCTGGTCGTCATCGTCGTGCCGTTCCTGATGAACACCGGGGTGAGCTTCACCGAGTGGCAGGGCGTGGGCACCCCGAAGTGGACCGGCCTCGCCAACTACCGTGAGCTGCTGGACGACTCGGAGTTCTGGGCGTCCTTCCGGCACAGCCTGTTCATGGTGGTCGCCATGGCGGCGGTCCCGACGGTCCTCGGACTCGTCCTGGCCGCCGCCCTGTTCGACTACGTCGCCAAGCACTTCGGCACCCGGATCGCCGCCGTCCTGCGCGCCTGCTTCTACCTCCCGCAGGTGCTGCCGATCGCGGTCGCCGGCATCGTCTGGAGCTGGATCCTGGCCCCCGACAACGGTTCCCTGAACGCCCTGTTGAAAGCGGTGGGCCTCGGCTCCTGGCAGCAGGACTGGCTCGGCGACCCCGACCTCGCGCTCTACAGCGTCATGGGCGTGATGGTCTGGGTCCAGCTCGGCTTCCCGCTGGTCGTCTTCATGGCCGGACTCCAGCGCGTGGACCCGCAGTTGTACGAGGCGGCCGAGCTGGACGGGGCCGGCTGGTGGCGCCGCTTCTGGCACATCACGCTGCCGCAGATCCGCCCGGAGATCTACGTCGTCCTGACCTGGTGCACGATCGCCGCGCTGAAGGTGTTCGGCGCGGTGTACGTCCTGACGAAGGGCGGTCCCGGCGGCGTGACCGACGTGCCGTCCTACTTCTCCTTCACCACGTTCTTCGAGAAGACGCAGGTCGGCTACGGCGCCGCGATCTCCACCGTCCTCACCGTGATCATCCTCGTCCTCTCGCTGGTCTTCCTGAAACTCCAGACCCGCACGGAGGACGCGGAGGAAGGAGCCCGAGCCGCATGACCGCCGTACGCCGTTACCCGGTCCTCGTGGCCCTGTGCCTGGCCGCCCTCTTCATGGTCGTCCCGTTCCTGATCGTGGCGGTCAACGCGGTCAAGTCCCCCACGGAGTACAGCCAGCACGGCCCGCTCAGCCTTCCCAAGGACGTCTATCTGGACGGCCTGAAGGACTTCTGGGAACGCGTCGACTACAGCCAGAAACTCGTCAACTCGGTACTGATCAGCGGGTCGGTGGCGATCCTGGCGGTCGTCCTGTCCGTGCTGAACGCGTACGCGATCGGCATCGGCCGGATCAGGGGCCGCACTTGGGTCCTGGCCTTCTTCGTCCTGGCGAACATGCTGCCGCAGGAGGCGCTGGTCTACCCGATCTACTACCTGAGCAAGCAGGCCGGTCTCTACGACACCCGCCTCAGCGTGATCATCGTCTTCACGGTGGTCCAGGCGGCCTTCGGCACCTACCTCCTCTCGTCGGTGCTGAGCCGGTTCCCGAAGGAGATCATCGAGGCGGCCCGTATCGACGGCGCCAACAAGTGGCAGGTGCTGTGGCGGGTCGTCGTCCCGGTCAGCCGCCCGACCCTCGGCGTGCTCCTGGTCTTCTTCTTCATCTGGACCTGGAACGAGTTCCTGCTCCCGCTGGTCATGCTGATCTCCAACGACAACCAGACGGTGTCCGTAGCCCTCGGCGTCCTCCAGGGCCAACGTCTGATGGACGCCACGATGACCAACGCGGCAGCCCTGCTCGGCGTGTTGCCCGCCCTCGTCTTCTTCCTCGTCTTCCAGCGGACCCTCACCCGCGGCATCGCCGTGGGCGCGGTCAAGTAAGGACCCGCCACGTGAAGTTCACCGACGGTTACTGGCTGCTGCGCGAGGGCGTCACCGCGGCCCACCCGGCCGAGGTGCTCGATGTCAGCGCGGTGGACGGCGAGTTGGAGATCCACGCGCCGACGCAGCCCGTCCGCCACCGTGGCGACCTGCTGAAGGGACCGGTCGTGACGATCAGCGCCCACGCCCCGCTGCCCGACGTCATCGGCGTCACCTTCACCCACTTCGAGGGCGAGCAACCGCGCGGCCCCGAATTCGACCTGCACCGCACGGAGTTCAGCCCCCAGGTCTCCTACGACGACGAGCACGCGACCCTGACCGCCGGCGCGCTGTCGGTCCGGGTGGCCCGCACCGGCCCCTGGCGCGTCGACTTCCTCGCCCACGGCCGCGTCCTCACCTCCAGCGGCCCCAAGGGCATGGGCATCATGCGGGACGCGACCGGCGCCCACTACCTGCTGGAGCAACTCGGCCTCGGCGTCGGCACCTCCGTCTACGGCCTCGGTGAGCGCTTCGGCCCGCTGGTCAAGAACGGCCAGGTCGTGGACATCTGGAACGCCGACGGCGGCACGGCCACCGAACAGGCCTACAAGAACGTGCCGTTCTATCTGACCGACGCGGGCTACGGCGTCTTCGTCGACCACCCGGGCAAGGTGTCCTTCGAGGTGGGCTCGGAGGCGGTGTCCAGGGTCCAGTTCAGCGCGGAGACACAGGAGTTGACGTACTACGTCATCCACGGCCCGAGCCCGAAGGACATCCTGCGCAAGTACACCGAGCTCACCGGCCGCCCCGCGCTCCCGCCCGCCTGGTCGTTCGGCCTGTGGCTGTCGACCTCCTTCACCACCTCCTACGACGAGCGGACGGTGACCTCGTTCATCGAGGGCATGCGGGAGCGCGAACTGCCCCTGTCCGTCTTCCACTTCGACTGCTTCTGGATGCGCGAGTACAACTGGTGCGACTTCGAGTGGGACCCGCGGGTCTTCCCCGACCCGGAGGGCATGCTGGCCCGGCTGAAGGAGCGCGGCCTGCACGTCAGCGTCTGGATCAACCCGTACATCGCCCAGCGCTCACCGATGTTCGCGGAGGGCAAGGCGCTCGGGCATCTGCTGCGCAGGCCCGACGGCAGCGTCTGGCAGTGGGACCTGTGGCAACCCGGCATGGCCCTGGTCGACTTCACCAGCCCGGCCGCCCGCGACTGGTACGCCGGCAAGCTGGAGGCGCTGCTCGCGCAGGGCGTCGACTGCTTCAAGACCGACTTCGGCGAGCGCGTCCCGGTCGACGTGGCCTGGTCCGACGGCTCCGACCCGGAGCGGATGCACAACTACTACGCGTACCTCTACAACCGCACGGTCTTCGACGTGCTGCGCAAACACCGCGGCGAGGGCGAGGCCGTCGTCTTCGCCCGCTCGGCGACCGCCGGCAGCCAGCGGTTCCCGGTGCACTGGGGCGGCGACTGCGAGGCGACGTACGAGTCGATGGCGGAGTCGCTGCGCGGCGGACTCTCCCTTGGCCTGTCCGGCTTCGGGTACTGGAGCCACGACATCGGCGGCTTCGAAGGCACCCCCACCCCGGCCCTGTTCAAGCGCTGGCTCGCCTTCGGCATGCTCTCCTCGCACAGCCGCCTGCACGGCAGCTCCTCCTACCGCGTGCCGTGGCTCTTCGACGACGAATCCGTCGACGTGCTACGCCTGTTCACCCGCCTCAAGCTCCAGCTCATGCCCTACCTCTACGAGTCCGCCCGCACCGCCCACACCGAGGGCACGCCGGTCATGCGGGCGATGGTCCTGGAGTTCCCGGACGACCCCGGGTGCGCGCACCTGGAACGGCAGTACATGCTCGGCCCCGACCTGCTGGTCGCACCGGTCTTCAGCGACGAGGGAGACGTCTCCTACTACGTGCCGGAGGGCGACTGGACCCATTTCCTGACCGGCCGTACCGTCACCGGCCCGCGCTGGGTGCGCGAGCAACACGGCTTCCTGAGCGTTCCGTTGCTGGTCAGGCCGGGGGCGGTGATCCCGGTGGGCGCGGTGGCGGACCGGCCCGACTACGACTTCGCCGACGGGGTGACGGTCCGGGCGTACGGCCTCGCGCGCGGCGCCCAAGTGACCGTACCCGTCGGCGACTTGACCTTCACCGTCGTCCGCGAGGGCGACACCCTGCGCGCCTCGTGCAGCGACCCGTCGGCGCCGTGGAACCTGGCCGTCGGGGAACGGACGGCGAGCGCGCCGGCCGGCACCGGCTTCCTCTCCCTGGAGCTGGGCCGATGGTGAAGATCACCGATGTGGCCCGGCACGCCGGCGTCTCCCCCAGCACCGTCTCCTACGCCCTCAGCGGCAAACGGCCCATCTCCGAGGAGACCCGGCAACGCGTCGAGGCCTCCATCCGCGAACTCGGCTACCGCCCGCACGCCGGCGCCCGGGCCCTGGCCAGCAGCCGCTCGAACGTCCTCGCCCTGGTCGTCCCCCTCCGCACCGGCATCCACGTCCCGGTCGTCATGCAGTTCGCGGTCTCGGTGGTGACGACGGCCCGCCGCTACGACCACGACGTGCTGCTGCTCACCCAGGAGGAGGGCGAGGACGGACTGCGCCGGGTCGCCGACACGGCACTCGTGGACGCCCTGATCGTCATGGACGTCCAACTCCACGACCCCCGGCTGCCGTTGCTGCGCTCCCTGGACCGCCCGTCCGTACTGATCGGCTTCCCCGCCGAACCCGCCGGGCTGACCTGCATCGACCTCGACTTCATGGCGGCCGGCGAGGTGTGCGTGGAACGGCTCGCGGGACTCGGCCACCGGGTGGTGGCGCTGGTCGGCTCGCCGCCCGAGGTGTACGTACGCCAGACCGCGTTCGCCCAGCGGGTGGTGCAGGGCTTCACGGCCGCCGCCGACCGGAACGGCCTGGCCTCCTCCGTCCACCCCTGCGAGGCCTCCCCCGCCGCCGCCCGCCGGATCGCGGAGCAACTGCTGCGCGAACACCCCGCGTTGACGGGCGTCGTCGTCCACAACGAGCCGATCCTGGAGCCGTTGATCGACGCCTTCGAGCAACTCGGCCTGCGCGTCCCCGGCGACCTCTCCGTCACCGCCATCTGCCCCGACGAACTCGCCGAGTCCCTCCGCGTCCCCGTCACCTCCGTCGCCCTGCCGTCCGCCGAGGTGGGCGAGCGGGCGGTGGGACTGCTGATGAAGAAGCTGGGCGGGACGGCCGTACCGGAGGCGACCCTGCTGCCACCGCGGCTGACGGAGCGCGGAAGCACGGCGCCACGGGATGCCTGATTTCCGACAAGTCCCCTGTGCAAGGCCCTACTTGAAGGAGCCGTGACATGAAAGGCAAGAGAAGAGGACACAGAACCACGCTCGTCGTGGCGTTCGCGCTGATCGCCGGTCTGGGAGCGACCGTTCCGGCGACGGCCGAGACGCCGTACCCCTTCCGCGACCCGAGCCTCTCCGTCCACCAGCGTGTCGACGACCTCGTGGGCCGCCTGACTCTCCCAGAGAAGGTCTCCCTCCTCCACCAGTACGAGCCCGCGATCCCCCGCCTCGGCATCCAGCCCTTCCGCACCGGCACCGAGGCCCTGCACGGTGTCGCCTGGCTCGGCAAGGCCACCGTCTTCCCGCAGGCGATCGGGCTCGCCTCCACCTGGGACCCGGCGCTGATGGAGCAGGTCGGCTCGGCGGTCGGCGACGAGGCGCGCGGCTTCCAGCAGGAACGCCCCGACGGCTGGGGCCTCAACCTCTGGGCACCGGTGGTGAATCTGCTGCGCGACCCGCGCTGGGGCCGCAACGAGGAGGGCTACAGCGAGGACCCGGAACTGACCGGCGCGCTGTCGACCGCGTACGGCGAGGGCCTGACCGGCGGCGACCCGGACCACCTCAAGACCGCCCCGACCCTCAAGCACTACCTCGCCAACAACAACGAGTACCAGCGCACCACCACCTCCTCCGACCTGCGGCCACGCGTCGCGAAGGAGTACGACGAGGCGGCCTTCGAACCGGCGATCGCGGCGGACGCGGCGACGGGCGTGATGTCCTCGTACAACCTGGTCAACGGCCGCCCCAACACCGTCAATCCGGACCTGAACGACCTCGTACGCTCCTGGACCTCCCGCGACCTCCTGAACGTCACCGACGCCTTCGCCCCCGGCAACCTCCCCGGCGACCAGCGCTACTACCCCACCCTCGCGGAGGGCGACGCGGCAGCCCTGAAGGCCGGCATCGACAGCTTCACGGACAACAGCGCGGATGCCGGACCGACGGTGGCCGCCGTCAACGCGGCCTTGCAGCAAGGCCTGTTGAAGGAGAAGGACATCGACACCGCGGTGTCCCATATCCTCTCCATCCGTGTCCGGCTGGGCGAGTTCGACCCGGGCGGCGGCAAGTACGGCTCGATCGACCGCTCGGTGATCGACAGCCCGGCCCACCGGAAACTGGCGCGCAAGGCGGCGGCCGAGGGCACCGTCCTGCTGAAGAACTCCGGCCAACTGCCCCTGAGGAAGGCGGACAAGGACGTGGCCGTGGTCGGCCCCCTCGCCGACACCCTCTACACCGACTGGTACTCCGGCACCCTCCCCTACGCCGTCACCCCCGCCGAGGGCATCGCGGCCAAGCTCGGCACGGACGTCACGAGCAGCGAGGGCGTCGACCGCATCGCGCTCAGGAACACGGCGACCGGCAAGTACGTGACGGCGGGGACGGGCGACGCGGGAACTCCCCTGAAGGAGACGGCGGATACCGGAACCCCGACCCAGTTCGACGCCTTCGACTGGGGCTCGGGCATCGTGACCCTGCGCTCCGCCGCCAACGGGAAGTACGTCGGGTACAACTGGTCGACCTTCGTCAACGACCAGGCACAGCCCAATGGTTGGTACGTCCAGCAGCAGTTCAAGCTGGAGCAGCAGGACGACGGCACGTACCTGCTCCGCTACGCCGGTTACGAGACCGAGGAGCCCTGGTGGGCCGGCCCGGTCTACCTCGGCCCGGTCGATGCCGACGGCACCTTGGGCCTGGTCGCCAAGGACCAGGCCGCGCACTACACCAAGGACGTCGTCCGCAGCGGCACGGCCGAGGCGGTGGCGGCCGTCAAGGGCAAGGACACGGCGGTGGTCGTGATCGGCTCCAACCCGTCGATCAACGGCCGCGAGGCCCACGACCGCACGGACATGGGCCTCGCCCCTTCCCAGGAGTCCCTGGTCAAAGCGGTGAAGGCAGCCAACCCGCACACCGTGGTGATCGTCGAGAACAGCTACCCGACCACCCTCGGCGCCCTCCAGCAGGAGACCCCGGCCCTCCTGTGGACGTCCCACGCCGGCCAGGAGACGGGCAACGCGCTCGCCGACGTCCTCTACGGCGACGTCAACCCGTCGGGGCGCCTCACCCAGACCTGGTACCGCTCCACCGCCGACCTCCCGTCGATCCTCGACTACGACATCATCAAGTCCGACCGCACGTACCAGTACTTCAAGGGCCGGCCCCTCTACCCCTTCGGCTACGGCCTTTCGTACACGACCTTCCGCTACGGCGACCTGAAGCGCGTGAACGGCGGCTACGAGGTGCGGGTCACCAACACCGGCACCCGGCCCGGCGACGAGGTCGTCCAGCTCTACACCCACCAGCGCACGTCCCGCGACAAACAGCCCCTGAAGCAACTGAAGGCGTTCCAGCGGGTGTCGTTGAAGCCGGGCGAGACGAGAACGGTCCGCCTGAAGCTGACGCCGAAGGACCTCGCCCACTGGGACGTCACCCGCTCGAAGTGGGTCGTGGAGAGCGGCATGTACGACGTCCTGGCCGGCTCCTCCTCCACCGACGTCCGCGCCCGCGCCACCTGGCAGGTGCACGGGGAGACCATCCCGCCCCGCGACCTGTCGAAGCCGACCCGCGCCGAGAACTTCGACGACTACTCCGGGACCCGCCTGGCCGACGAGTCGAAGGAGCGGGGTACGGCGGTGTCGGCGTCGTCGGCCGGGGCGTGGCTGAAGTTCGCGGACGCGCGCCTGAAGGCGGGCGGGTTCAGCGCACGCGTCGCCGGAACGGCCGCCGGCACGATCGAGATACGCCTGGGCTCGCCGACCGGCACCCTCGCGGGCACGGCACACTTCTCGGGCACGTCATCGGCGTACGACTACACGACGGTGACCGGCGAGCTGTCGGGCGGGGCGAAGGGTCGTACGGACGTGTATCTGGTCCTGAGCGAAGGCATGCGCATATCGACCTTCTCGCTCCGGTAAAAGGAAAAAGCCCCGCTGCCGAAGCAGCGGGGCTTTACCACTGTATTCAATTAGAAACATGGGATGAGTGGAGATGGCGGGAATCGAACCCGCGTCCACCGGTGCAGAATCAGGGCTTCTCCGTGTGCAGTTCGCTGTGATTTTCTCGGCCCCGGTGATCACGCGAACAAGTCGCCGACGGGCCCAGTCACTGTTTGATTTCCCATCGAACCCCGTGACCGGGCTCGATGGTTTAGTTCCCTAGATTATGCCAGGGTCCGGGTCGGGAACACTCCCGGGCTGACACCCTTTTAGGGTCCTTCAGTCGCTGTTATTAGGCAGCGAGGGCGAAGGACTGGGAATCGCTCTTGGAATTGGCGATTATTGGTTGCGACATATGGTTTACGAGATCATTGCCGCTTCCTCGACACGCTTCACCTGCTTCGACAGCCGCTGTCGAAACCGATCATCCCCATGTTGTTTTTTCAAGCCCCCCGTGAAGAGGGCGCCACACCCGCTGTGGGGTGCAGTTGCCATCATACGTGAACAACGCACGCCGATGCCACCGTATTCCGGGCGGACACCCGGGGGCCGCCCGGCGGCTACTCGCCGCGCTGCTTGCGCTTCGCCGACGCGATCGCCCGGTCCGACTCCCGCCGGTCCTGCTTCTCGCGCAGGGTCTGGCGCTTGTCGTACTCCTTCTTGCCGCGCGCGAGCGCGATCTCGGCCTTCGCGCGGCCGTCCTTGAAGTACAGGGCGAGGGGCACGATCGTGTGGCCCGTCTCCTCCGACTTGGACGCCAGCTTGTCGATCTCCTCGCGGTGCAGGAGCAGCTTGCGCTTGCGGCGGACCGTGTGGTTGGTCCAGGTGCCCTGGCTGTACTCCGGGATGTGGGCGTTGTGCAGCCACGCCTCGTTCCCGTCGATCTGGACGAAGCCGTCGGTCAGGGAGGCGCGCCCCTGGCGCAGCGACTTCACCTCGGTGCCGGTGAGCACGAGCCCGGCCTCGTAGGTGTCGATGATCGCGTAGTCGTGCCGTGCCTTCTTGTTCTGCGCGACGATCTTGCGCTTGCCGTCCTTGGCCTTCGCGGCCCCTCCGCCCTGCTTGGGCTGGGACTCCTTGGGTACGTACATTCCCTTGCTCATAGTGCCGTCCATTTTCGCACTACGGAGGGGTCCGAGGGAAAGTCGATTACGAAGCGTCCCCGAGCCCGCCCAGTACGGTCTCGGCCCGCTCGACGGCGGCCTGTCCCTGGGAGGTGACGTCCAGGTCGGGAGTGATGCCCCGGCCGTCGACGCTGTGGCCGGAGGGGGTGCGGTAGTGACCGACGGTCAGCTCCGCGACCCCGCCGCCGGGCAGCTTGCTCGGCATCTGGACCGAGCCCTTGCCGAAGGTGCGGCTGCCCACGACCACCGCACGGCCGCGGTCCTGGAGCGCTCCGGTGAGCAGTTCGGCCGCGCTCATCGTGCCGCCGTCGACGAGCGCGACCAGGGGTCTGGTGGTGTCGCCGCCGGGATCGGCGTGCAGGGCGCGCTGCTCGCCGTCCACGTCGTACGTGGCGACGAGGCCGCCGTCGAGGAAGGCGGAGGCGGCGGTGACGGCCTCGGTGACCAGGCCGCCGGAGTTGCCGCGCAGGTCGAGGATGACGCCGGCGTCGGCGGAGGCCTGCTGCACGGCGGTGCGGACGACGTCCCCGGAGCCCTTGGTGAAGGCGGCGATCTTGATGACGGTGATCCCGCCGGCCAGCCGCTGGACGGTGACCGAGTCGGTGGACAGCTTGGCCCGGTGCACGGTCTCGCTCCACGCGTGCGTGCCGCGCTCCAGACCGAGCTTCACCGCCGTACCGGCCGCCGCGTCCGTGGTGTCGCCGCGCAGTAAGGAGACGACCTCGGTGACCGGGCGCCCGTCGACGTACGCGCCGTCGACGCTGCGCAGCCGGTCGCCCTTGTGGATCCCGGCGGCGGCCGCGGGCGACCCGGACTGCACCTTGGTCACCTCGATCCGCCCGTCCCGCTCCCGGCGGGCCCACAGCCCGACGCCGGTGTACTGCCCGTCGAGGGCCTCCTCGAACTCCTCGTACTCCCCCTCGGAGTACACGGCCCCCCACCGGTCCCCACTCCGACTGACCGCCCGCTCGGCGGCCTCCATGGGTGACTTCCCGTCAGCCATGGCATCGGCGGCGGCCTTGGCCACGTCCTCATGATGACTGGCGGGAACCGTCGAACGGTCTTGCCCGGCAGCGGACTTCCGCTCACCCTCGGGCAGGGAACCCGTCGCCGCCCCGGCCACCAGCACACTCGCGAAAACCAATGTCAGAGCGGCCCCGCGGCGCCTGCGGCGGGGCTGACAGAACAGGTCTCGACCTGACATGCCGGTGAGTCTAGGACAAGCCGAAGGGCCGTACGGGCGGTTGACCGTACGGCCCTCTTGTCGTGCGTCACACCTTGAGGTACTTGCGCAGCGCGAAGAACGCAGCCAGCGCCGGCATCAGCAGGCTCGTGGCGAGGATGAGCGGGAGCTTCGTCAGTACGGCGTCCCAGCCGATGAAGTTGATGAGGTTCAGCTTCTCGGACAGGGCCAGGCCGTGGTCAATGATGAAGTACCGGGCGACCACCAGGAATCCGCACGCGACCGAGCCGCCGATCAGTCCGGCGACGGCGGCCTCCATGATGAACGGCGCCTGGATGTAGAAGCCCGAGGCGCCGACCAGGCGCATGATGCCGGTTTCGCGCCGACGGCTGAACGCGGAGACGCGCACCGTGTTGACGATGAGCATCAGGGCGACGACGAGCATCAGGGCCATCACCGCGCGGGCGGCCCAGTTCATGCCGTTGAGGAGCCCGAAGAGGTTGTCCAGGATGCCCTTCTGGTCCTGCACGGACTGCACACCGTCACGGCCGTCGAAGGCGGTCGCGATGACCTGGTACTTCTCCGGGTCCTTCAGCTTGATGCGGTACGACTCCTGCATCTGGTCCGGCGTCAGGGAGCTGGCCAGCGGCGAGTCGCCGAACTGCTGCTTGTAGTGCTTGTACGCCTCGTCCTGCGACTCGTACGTCACCTGCTGGACGACCGTGGTCATCTTGTCCAGGTCGGAGAGGATGTCCTTCTTCTGGTCGTCGGTCACCGCGCCCTTGGCGCAGTTGGGGTCCGACTCGGCGTCGCTCTTGTTGCAGAGGAACACCGAGACGTTGACCTTGTCGTACCAGTAGCCCTTCATCGTGCTGACCTGATCACTCATCAGCAGCGACCCGCCGAACAGGGCGAGCGACAGGGCGACGGAGACGATGACGGCGAACGTCATGGTCAGGTTGCGGCGGAGACCGACACCGATCTCGGAGAGTACGAACTGGGCGCGCATGGCGTCTTCTTCAGGCCTTTCCGTGGACGGTCGCGGTCAGTGCTGGTAGCCGTAGACGCCGCGTGCCTGGTCTCGGACGAGGCGGCCCTGCTCCAGCTCGATGACGCGCTTGCGCATCTGGTCCACGATGTTCTGGTCGTGCGTGGCCATGAGCACGGTCGTTCCCGTCCGGTTGATCCGGTCGAGCAGCTTCATGATGCCGACCGAGGTCTGCGGGTCGAGGTTTCCGGTCGGCTCGTCGGCGATCAGCAGCTTGGGCCGGTTGACGAACGCGCGCGCGATGGCCACGCGCTGCTGCTCACCACCGGACAGCTCGCCGGGCATCCGGTCCTCCTTGCCGCCGAGCCCGACGAGGTCGAGCACCTGCGGCACGGACTTGCGGATCTCGCCCTTGGACTTGCCGATGACCTCCTGCGCGAAGGCGACGTTCTCCGCCACCGTCTTGTTCGGCAGCAGCCGGAAGTCCTGGAACACCGTCCCCAGCTGGCGCCGCATCTGCGGCACCTTCCAGTTGGACAGGCGCGCGAGGTCCTTGCCCAGAACGTGCACCTGACCGTGGCTGGTCCGCTCCTCACGGAGCACCAGCCGCAGGAAGGTGGACTTTCCGGAGCCCGAGGACCCCACAAGAAACACGAACTCGCCCTTCTCCACTTCCAGGGACACATCCCTGAGTGCGGGGCGGGTCTGCTTGGGGTAGACCTTGGAGACGTTGTCGAATCGGATCACGGGTGCACCACGGGTCGCCGGGGGTAGATGAGCGTGACCATACGCGAGTCGGGTGTGCGAGCGCAGGCGCGGGAGTGGGTTGCGTATCGGATGTGCCCATATGTGCACGCCGGTACGGGCGCGGGGCCGTGATGCGACCCCCGCGCGCCCTTCGGAGGAACCTGGCAGAGTAGTGAGTGGGGGAACGTTCGCGGACCGGCGGGCGTTCTCCACTAGGAACCATTGGGCAAGGAGGGCGCGCATGACGTACGACCGGCTGGTGTGCGCGAACTGCGCGTCGCCCGTGAGTGAGGGCCGGTGCCACGTGTGCCGAGCCAACCGCGAGCGGCTGCAGCAGGAGAACTTCTTCGCGGGACTGAACCCCATGGCGCTGATCGCACTGCTCGCGGTGCTGATCGCGGCGCTCGCGCTGGTGGCGCACCAGACCGCGTAGCGCGGGACCTCAGACACCCCGAGGGGCCCGGAGCGAGTGTGTCGCTCCGGGCCCCTCGTCGTACGTCGGTGCACACGCTGTGTGTGCGTGCGACTACCGTCAGGCAGCAGCGCCGCCCCGGCCGCTCGCGAGGCGCGGCAGGAAACGGAAGCCGATGCCGCCGGCGATCATCGTCGCGGCGCCGATCAGCAGGAACGCGGTCTGGCCGGCACCGGTCTCGGCGAGCTCGTCGCCGCCACCCTGGGCCGTGGTGTCCGAGCCCGTGTCGGTGAGGGCCGAGGAGCCCTCCTCCTGCGCGGAGGCGTCGGAGCCGCCGTCGGGGTCGGTGTTGTTGTTGCCGGTCCCGGTGCCGCTGCTCTCGGTGGGCGTGGCGGTCGGGTCGTCCGTCGGGTCCTCGGTGGGCTCCGTCGGGTCCCCGGTGGGCTCGGTCGGGTCGTCCGTGGTCGGCGGGTCCGTCGGCACCTCGGTGGTCGGCGGGTCCGTGGGCTCTTCCGGGGTGGTCGGCGGGTCCGTGGGCAGCTCGGTCGCCGGCGGAGTGGTCTCGTCGTCGAGGCCGGTGTTGACGTTCACAGCGACGCCGCTGTCGTCCACACTCGCGGTGATGTCCAGCGCCGAGGCGGCACCGGCGGCGGTCAGCGAGGCACCGGCGGCGATCACCGCGCCCGCGGCTATCCGTGCGACACGGATCCGCGTCTTCTTCGTCATATGCTTGCTACCCCCAGTAGCTGATCGTCGGTGAGGCGGCGCCCGGGGCGGTGATCGACAGGGACGGCTCGTTGAGAGCCCCCCGGTTCACATGCGCCCCAGAGATACGCATGCCACCCTTCACCCTTCCCATTTTTCAGAGCAACGTCAAGGCCGTTGCGTGCGCAATGTCCAACTAAGGGCTCTATGCGATGGGTTGGAGCCTGTGAGTGTGATGTAAAACCCAGACATAAAGCAACTGCCGCCCATCGGGCGGCAGTTGCCTGGGATTACCAAGTCGACAAAATTACTTCTCTTGCTGCTTGCGCCAGCGAATTCCGGCCTCCAGGAACCCGTCGATCTCACCGTTGAAAACGGCCTCCGGGTTGCCGACCTCGAAGTCGGTGCGCAGGTCCTTGACCATCTGGTACGGGTGCAGCACGTACGACCGCATCTGGTTGCCCCACGAGTTGCCGCCGTCGCCCTTGAGGGCGTCCATCTTGGCCTGCTCCTCCTGGCGGCGCCGGGCGAGGAGCTTGGCCTGCAGCACGTTCATCGCGGACGCCTTGTTCTGGATCTGCGAGCGCTCGTTCTGGCAGGAGACGACGATGCCGGTGGGGAGGTGGGTCAGGCGGACCGCGGAGTCGGTGGTGTTGACGCCCTGGCCGCCGGGGCCGGAGGACCGGTAGACGTCCACGCGCAGCTCGGACTCGTCGATCTCGATGTGGTCGGTCTGCTCGACGACCGGCAGGATCTCGACACCGGCGAAGGAGGTCTGGCGGCGGCCCTGGTTGTCGAAGGGCGAGATGCGCACCAGGCGGTGGGTGCCCTGCTCGACGGAGAGCGTGCCGTAGGCGTACGGCACCTGGACCGCGAAGGTGGTCGACTTGATGCCGGCCTCTTCCGCGTACGAGGTCTCGTAGATCTCGGTCTTGTAGCCCTTCTGCTCGGCCCACCGCAGGTACATCCGCTGGAGCTTCTCGGCGAAGTCGGCGGCATCGACGCCGCCTGCCTCGGCGCGGATGTTGACCAGGGCCTCGCGGGAGTCGTACTCACCGCTGAGCAGCGTCCGGACCTCCATCTCGTCCAGTGCCTTCTTGACGGACGTGAGCTCGGACTCGGCCTCGGCGCGGGTGTCCGGGTCGTCCTCCTCCTCGGCCATCTCGAAGAGCACGGAGAGATCGTCGATCCGACCGCGCAGTGCCTCGGCCTTCCTGACCTCGGCCTGCAGGTGGCTCAGCTTGCTGGTGATCTTCTGCGCCTCGTCCGGGTTGTCCCACAGGGACGGCGCGGCCGCCTGCTCCTCGAGCACGGCGATGTCTGCCCTCAGCTTGTCGAGGTCCAGAACGGCCTCGATCGACTCCATGGTCGAGGAGAGGGACTTGAGCTCTTCGGATACATCGACGACTGCCACGTCACCAGCCTAACGGCTGTGGCAACCGGGGTCTGTCGTGAGGCGTCCCTGAGCTGTGACCGGGGCTTTCGTGGCCGTCTGCCGGGGGCTGCCGCCCCCAGACCCCCGCTTCGGCCTGGACGGCCTCGCCCTCAGACGCCGGACGGGCTGAAAGATGCGGACCCCGGCGTCATGGCGTCGCCGGTGCCGACGTCCTCGTGTCCTGCGGGGTCGCCCCGGCGTCGTCTCCCGATGTCGCCCACCACGCGCCCGCACCCACCGCCGCGACCAGGACCACCGTGCCCGCGCTCAACGCGATCCGGCGGCGGCGGGCGATGGCCTTGTGGCGGGCGGAGCCGGGGCGGCGGGCGCCCGCGGGGCGGGGGACTCGGGCCGTGCCGCGGGCGCCGCCGGCGAGTTCGTCGGGGGCCGGGACGCGCATCGAGGTGTGGGTGTCGCGGTTGGAGTCGGCCGGTTTGGCGCCGGGGACCAGGGGGACCGCACCGCGGCGGCGGACCGGCTCGCCCGAGGGCGGGGGCTGTTCGCCGGTGGGCGTCTCCGGTTCCTCGTCGAGCTCCGGGTCGGGCTCGTCGACGTCCAGTGGGGGCATTCCGGCGAGCATGGGCAGCAACTCGCGCAGGCGCGCGGCCAGTTCCGAGGCGCGCAGCCGGGAGGCGGGGGCCTTGGCGAGGCACTGGACGAGGAGTTGCCAGAGTTCGTCGGGGATGCCGGGGAGCGGGGCGACCGTCTCCGTGACATGGCGGCGCAGCACCGCGCCGGGGTGGCCGCCGCCGAAGGGGGTGAAGCCCGCCAGGAGTTCGTAGAGGACGGTCGCCAGGGCGTAGATGTCGACCGCCGCGCGCGGCGGGAGGCCCTCGACGATCTCGGGAGCCAGGTAGTCCGGCGTGCCGATGATCTTCGTGGCGCGGGTGCGGCGCGGTGAGTCGATGAGTTTCGCCACTCCGAAGTCGGTCAGGAGGGCGGGGTGCGCGCCGCCGGGGCCCAGCGGGCCCTGCATGTCGAGCAGGATGTTCTCCGGCTTGACGTCCCGGTGCACGATCCCGGCCGCGTGCGCGGCGGCGAGGCCGTCGGCGACGTCGGCGACGATCGCGACCGCCGCCTCGGGTGCCAGTCGCCGGTCGCGGTCCAGGCGGGTGCGCAGGTCGGTGCCGCGGACCAGGTTCATGACCAGCGCGAGGTCGTTGCCGTCGACCACGAGGTCGCGGACGGAGACGACGTTCGGGTGGTCGAGGCCGAGCAGTGCCGTGCGCTCCTGCACGAAGCGTCCGACGAGTTCCTGGTCGGACGCGAGGTCCTCGCGCAGCAGCTTCACGGCGACGGGTCCCTCGGGTCCCTCGCCCAGCCACACCGTGCCGGCGCTGCCCCGCCCCAGGATCTGGTTCGCGGTGTACCGGCTGCCGATCTTCCGTGCCAAGACTGCTCCTACCGACGCGTGTTGTCGCTAAAACTACGCGTCCGAGGGGTCAACCTTCACTGCGGAGGCGGAAATCACCCGCCAGATGTCGACAAGTCACCAACCCTGTCGTCGGTTCGTCCAGTTCGACTGATTCGCTCGCCTGGTTCGGCCGGTTCGCGCGCCCGTTGGAGGAGGTGCCGCCGGTTCGACTAGTTCGAGGAGGTTCCGCCGAGGTCCCCGATCCAGCCCGTCACCGTGTCGAACCAGTCGCTGAGCTGCGCCCAGTAGCCCTTGCCGGTGCCGATCCAGTCCTGCAGCGGGCTCAGTTCCCAGATCAGCCAGCTGGCGACGAAGAGGATGACGATCGTGAACAGGCATCCCTTGAGGCAGCCGAGACCCGGGATCTTCATCGGGTTGGCGCCGCGCTGCCGCGGCTCCCTGGGCTCACGCTGGGGCTGCTGCGGCGGCGGGGCGTAGCGCTGGGGCTGCGGCTCCTGGGGGCGCCGGCCCTGCTGGTGCTGCGGCGGGCCGTACTGCTGCGGCTGTTGCTGCTGCGGATAGCCGTAGCCGGGTCCGGGCTGCTGTCGCTGCGGCGGGCGCTGCTGCTGGGGGCGTTGCTGCTGCGGCTGCTGCTGGCCCCGGGAGACCTGCCGCTGGGGGCGGCGGCGCAGCGGGTCCTCGTTGGGGTCGAGGTACTGGACCTGGGTCTGCTCGTTGCGGTCGCGGGCCGCGCGCAGCTGGTTCTGCCAGGGGTGCGGCTGCTCGGGCTGCTGGCCGGGCTGCCCGGGCGGCACCGGCGGCAGGACCGCGGTCGGGTCGGCCGCGCCCGTGTTCGGCAGTACGGCGGTGGGGTCGGCGGCGCCGGCCGGGCCGGGTGCGCCGGTGTGCGGCAGGTAGCTGGTCGCCGCGTTCGGGTCGTACGCGCCCTGGCCGTGCTGCAGTACCTGGGTCGGGTCGGCCGAACCGGGGACCGCGGCGGGCATGGCTTCGGGGATCAGCAGCGCCCCGACGGAATCGGCGGCGGCGATCTGCGCGGCGTTCGCGTGCACGCCGACGCCCTCGGCGACGACACGGAGGCCTCGCGCGAGGTTCTCGGCGCTGGGCCGCTCCTCCGGGTTCTTGCGCAGGCAGCGCTCGATGACCGTCCACAGCGGGTCGGGGACCGTGGAGGGACGGCGCGGCTCGGCGCTCAGGTGCTGGTGCAGCACTTCGAGGGCGGAGCCGCCGGAGAACGGCGGGCGGCCGGTGACGAGTTCGTAGATCAGGATGCCGGCGCCGTAGATGTCGACCGCGGAGGTCTGCGGGCGGCCCTCGGCGGACTCCGGCGCGATGTACGCGGGCGTGCCGACGAATTCGTGGGTGCGGGTGAGGCCCGGGGAGTCGGCGAGGCGCGCGATGCCGAAGTCGGTGAGCATCGGGTGCATCTGGCCGCCCTGATACGCGAGCAGGACGTTGGCCGGCTTCAGGTCGCGGTGGACTACGCCGTCGGCGTGACTGGCGGCGAGCGCGTCCGCGATCTGGGCGGTGAGCAGGGAGGCGCCGACCGGCGAGAACGGGCCGTTCTCCCGCAGGTAGCGGTGCAGGTCGGGGCCGTCGACGAGGTCCATGACCAGGGCCAGCAGATCGCCCTCGACGACCAGGTCGCGCACTCGGACGATGTTCGGGTGGGTCAGGCGCAGCAGGACGGAGCGCTCCCGCAGGAACCGCATCACGATGTCCGCGTCGCTGGCGAGCTCCTCCTTGAGGACCTTGATCGCGACGGTCTCGCCGGGCTGACCGGCCACGGCCGCCTCGGCGCCCGCGGTCTCTCGCTGGCGGGCTCGCCAGACGGTCCCCGTGGCGCCGCGTCCGAGCGGCTCCTCGAGGATGTACTTGCTGCCTACCGGCCGCACGTCATGCGCTCCCTGTCGATTGCCTACGTTCCGACCCACTGTAGTGCCGACACCCTCGGCACCGACTTCTCAACTTTCCGTGCGTCTTACGTACCGCTTGTCGTACATGTTCGAAGGAAAGACGCTCGACTCGGTCCCTCCGGTTGCCCGATCCGCGCGTGACCGATCTCAAGCGGTCGTCAGTGAAGTACTGATCAGGCACTTTTGAGGGCAGAGCCGACCAATCAAGATCACTTCTGGCTGGACCGTGGGCGTGTTGTCAGTGGCAGGTGCGAGGATGCGTGGAGTACTGGCCGACGTGCTCGTGTGGGGTGGGGGGAAAAGTCCGCGCCCGCGCAGACCCGCGCAGAAGGGACCGCTGACGGCGATGCAGATCCGGCTGACCGTCGTAGACCCGCTGGGCCCGCCCGATCGGGTCCGGGGCCGCACCGCGAGCTGCGACGTGCTGGTCACCGCGCCCGCCGGCACGGCCCTGGCCGAGGTGGCGTCGGCGCTGTCGTCGGCGGTCTCCGGCGACGGAGGCGCGACCCCTCCCGAGCGTGGCCGCGAGGGCGGCGGCCCGGTGGTGCTGTACGCGGGTGCCGAGCGCCTCGACGACAAGCGCTGCACCCTCGGCGAGCCCCCACTGATCGACGGCGCCGTGCTCTCCCTGGGCGCCCCGGCCGAGCCCGAGCCGCACCCCGAGCTGGACGACGCCCCGACCCAACTGCACGTCATAACGGGCCCGGACGCGGGCGGCGTCCATCTCCTGCACGGCGGCGAGATCCGCATCGGCCGCTCCGCCGACGCCGACGTCCCGCTCGACGACCCGGACGTCTCCCGGCTGCACTGCGCGGTGACGGTCGGCACGGACGGCCGCGTCTCGGTCGCCGACCTCGGCTCGACGAACGGCACGCTCCTGGACGGCACCCGCGTGAGCACCCGCCCCGTGCGGCTCGCCCCCGGCGCCCTCCTGCGCGTCGGCGAGTCGGCCCTGCGCCTCACTCCGGCCGGCGGCCCGGGCGCACGCGTGCCGACGACTCCGGACGGCGAGGGGCACGTACGCGTGTCCTGCGACGGCCAGCACCCCGGGACCGACGCGAAGACCTCCGCCACCGACCCCCTCCACGCACGCGTGGCCGACGGCGGCGACACCTCCACCCCCTCCCGAGGCCTGCCCACCCAGACCCACGGCTCCGCCGACCCGCTCGTGCCCGGACAGGGCGGTGCGCCCCGGATCGAGAGCAGGGGACCGGGCGGATCGACCGGCGGCAGCGGTGACACGCACGCCGGACGGTTCGGTGTCGGGGCGTGGGCGCCGAGCGCCGACGCGGACGGGCCGACCGACGCGGGAGCGGCTTCGGCGGAAAGCACCCCTTCTTTTACGAATACGCCTTTTACGAATACGGCTGCTGCGAATACGGCTGCTGCGACCACCCACGACACGGCCCCGCACGGCGACCCGTCCCGCACGCGCACGCGTGACGGCATCGAGGACGAGGGCGCCGCGGACTCCCCCGGCGAGGGGCGCAAAGGGACCCCGCTCCGGGGCACCGACATCCCGCACGGCGTGCGCAGGCGCGGTGGCCTCGCCGGGTGGGCGCGGCGGTTGACCGGCGGGCGCGGGGACTCGGCGGCCGACCAGGACGTGTACGACACGGACGAGACGGACGAGACGGATGCCGACGCCGACCTGACGGCGGGCCTCGTGTCCACCGCCGGTCGCTCCCAGGCCCCGGAGATCTGGCCGGACCTCGCGGCTCTGCTGCTGACGGCGCTCGGCCCGGGACCGCGGCTGTGGGAGCGCGAGCCGGGACACCGCGAGGCGCTCACGGTGCGGCTCGGCACGGCCGACCGCACGGCACCCGACGGCTCCGGCCTGCTGCCGGCCGTGCCGGTGACGGCGGATCTGCGGGAGGCCGGGGCCCTGGGCCTGGCGGGCCCCCGCACCCGGCTGTCCGGGCTGGCCCGCGCGGTAGTGGCCCAACTCGCCGCGCTGCACTCCCCCGAGGCGCTGGAGATCGTCCTGATCAGCGCCGACCGCGCCCGCCCCGCGGAGGACCGCGCCGCGGAGTGGTCCTGGCTCGGCTGGCTCCCGCATCTGCGCCCCGGCCACGGCCAGGACTGCGGCCTCCTGCTCGCCTACGACCGCGAACAGGCCACGGCCCGCACCGACGAGCTCCTACGACGCCTGGAAGAGACCCCGGCGACGGCGCACACCATCCCGGCGGCACGGCGGAGCGAGGTCCGGAGCGCGCCCCGACGCCCCTCCTGGGCGAGGGACGACGGAGGCACCGACGAGACCGACGGCTTCGTGGGGCCCTACACCCTGGTGATCGTGGACGGCGACACCGGTGGCGCCGCCGTGCGCGAGGCGGTGGCGCGGCTGGCCGTGGAGGGACCGCGCGTCGGCATCCACGTGCTGTGCCTGGCCGAGACGGCACCCGCGTCGCCCGCGTCTCCGGTGACGGACACGTACGAGGCGGCGTGCGCGGTGGCGCCGGCGTTCCGGGAGTGCGGCGCGGTCGCGCTGCTGAGCGGCGATGTGGCGACGGCGCTGCGGTTGATGCGGGTGGCGCGGGGCGGGGCGTTGACGCCGGCCGGCGTCACGGGGACGACGAAGACCGCGGCCCCGGCGAGCACCGGAAGCGAACGGACCGTCACCACGCACGCGCCCACGTCTGCGCGCACGCCCAAGGGCACGAGTGCGGGCGTGAACGGCGGCAGCGCGAAACCCTCGGCACCCTCCGATGCCACCCCGCCCGTCTCTCCGACCCTGCCCCCCGACCAATCCCAATCCGGCCCCGTGGGCCCCGGCACCGTCGCCGCCGTGGACGCCGTCTCGCTCGCCTGGGCCGAGCGGTTCGCGCGGGCGCTGGCGCCGTTGCGGGTGGACGGCGCCGGACGGGACCGGCACGCGCGCGTGTCCCTGCCGTTGCCTCAAGCGGCGCGGCTGCTGGACGAGTTGGGGCTGGCCAGGGCCACCCCGGCGTCGCTGATGGCGCGTTGGGCGGACGCGGCGGACGATACCCAGGCGCTCGGCGGCCGGGCCAGTGCCGTGCTCGGAGCGGGCCCGCGCGGCCCGGTCGGCGCGGACCTCGTGGTGGACGGACCGCACCTGCTGATCGAGGGCCCGGCGGGCAGTGGACGCACGGAGCTGCTGCGGGCGGTCGTCGCCTCGCTGGCCGCGGCCGAGCGCCCCGACCGGCTGGGCATCGTCCTGATCGACGGCCGGGACAGCGTGGGCACGGCGGCCGGCCACGGCGAGGGCCTGCGGGTCTGTACGGACGTACCGCATGTGACCACCCATCTGGCCGCCAACGACCCCGTGCGGATGCGGGAGTTCGCCCAGTCCCTGAGTGCCGAGCTGAAGCGGCGGGCCGAGTTGCTGGGCCGCGGCGACTTCGCCGAGTGGCACGCGAGCCGGGAGATGTCCGGCCGACTGGTGTCACAGCGGGCGGCGACGCGCGGATCGTCGGCGGCGCAGGGGGCATCCGGCGCGCCCGGCACCTCCGGGGCCGGCGACTTGGACACCCCGCCCAGTTCGACCATGCGACTGCGTCCGGCGGCGGCGCGGCGGCAGACGGAGGCGGCACCGCCGTTGCCCCGACTGGTCGTGGTCGTGGACGACTTGGACGCGTTGGTCTCCCCCGCGCTCGGTTCGCCGGGCCGGCCGGCGGCGGGTTCCGTGATGCGGGCGCTGGAGGCGGTGGCCCGGGAGGGCGAGCGACTCGGCGTCCACCTGGTGGCGGCGGCCAGCCCGGGCGGTCGTACGGCGGAGACGGAACCGTCCCGCCGAGCCGCCCTCCGCGTCACCCTGGACGCCCCGACCCCGGGCCCGGACGAACCGTCCCCCGGCCGAGGCCGCCTGACCTGGTCCGACGGCAGGGCGACCCCCTTCCAGGGCGGCCGAGTCACCGGCCGCATCCCCCGCACGGCCACCCTCCGCCCCACGGTCGTCCCCGTCGACTGGCGACGCATGGGCGACCCCCCGACCCGCCGCCACGTCCGCGAACTGGGCAACGGTCCAACGGACTTGGCGTTGCTGGCGAGTGCGCTGGAGCGGGCGACGCGGGAGGTGTCGGCAACGGCGGTCCCGTCGCTGCTGTAGATGCCGCGGCACCTCTTCGCCGGGCGGGCGATCCCGTAGCCCGCCCCAGGCTCCTTCGACGCCGGTCAGGCAATCTCAGCCCGTCCGGCGTTCGAGGACGAGGCCCTTCGGGCCGATGGGGGTCCGGGGGCGTAGCCCCGGGGGCCGCGCACCCCCACCAAGCCGCGCCCCCATCACGACGTGGTCACGATCCCCCACTTGACACGGATCGCACTCTTGCCGCCCTCACCCACCCGGCGTAGACCAGATCGCACGGGACAGCGCTGAACGTACGACGAAGCTCGATGAACGGGGCAGTCATGCGCAGCACGTGCAGGAAGATCCGGACACGCAGGGCCGCCAAATCCGCAGCCGCCCTCCTCGCGGCAGCACTCGCACTCGCACTCACGGGATGCGGCGGCAGCGACGACAAGGACGACAACTCCAGCGCCAGCGGCGGGAGTTCGGAGAGCAGCAGCGGTCTGAAGCTCCCCAAACTGAACGGCCAGACCCTGGAGGTCGCCGCCGTCTGGACCGGACCCGAGCAGGACAACTTCCTGAAGGTCCTGGACGAGTTCAAGAAACGCACCGGCGCCAAGGTCGACTTCGTGCCGACCGGCAACAACACCTCCACGTTCCTCGGTACGAAGATCGAGGGCGGCCAGCCGCCGGACGTCGCGTTCCTGCCCCAGGTGGGCGTGTTGCACCAGTTCGCCGACAAGGGCTGGCTCAAGCCCCTCGGCGCGGACGCGCAGGCCCAGTTGGAGAAGAACTTCTCCAAGGGCTGGGTGGACCTGGGGGCCTGGAAGGGCAAGCAGTACGGCATCTACGCCAAGGCCGCCAACAAGTCGCTGGTCTGGTACAACACCGCCGCCTTCGAGGCGGCCGGCATCACCGACACCCCGAAGACCTGGAAGGACTTCCTCTCCACCGCGCAGACGCTCTCGGACGCCGGCTCCCCGGCCGTGTCGATCGGCGGCGCGGACGGCTGGACGCTGACCGACTGGTTCGAGAACGTCTATCTCTCGCAGGCCGGCCCGGAGAAGTACGACCAGTTGGCCACGCACAAGATCAAGTGGACGGATCCGTCGGTCAAGGACGCCCTCACCACGCTCGCGCAGCTGTGGGGCAAGGACGACCTGATCGCGGGCGGCCGCAAGGGCGCGCTGAACACCGAGTTCCCGAAGTCGGTCACCCAGGCCTTCTCCGGTGACACCCCGGCCGCGATGGTCTACGAGGGCGACTTCGTGACGGCGAACATCAACGCCGACACCAAGGCGAAGCTGGGCACGGACGCGAAGGTCTTCCCCTTCCCGGCGGTCGGCAGCGAGTCGCCCGTGGTCAGCGGCGGTGACGTGGCCGTGGCGCTGAAGAGCGGCGCGGGCGCGCAGGCGCTGCTGACGTTCCTGGCCTCCACGGACGCGGCCGAGATCTGGACGGCGCAGGGCGGTGTCATCTCGCCCAACAAGGAGATGGACCCGGCCAAGTACAAGGACGCCGTCACCAAGCAGATCGCCCAGGCGCTGATCGCGGCCGGTGACAACTTCCGCTTCGACATGTCCGACCAGGCGCCGGCCGCGTTCGGCGGTACGCAGGGCGTGGGCGAGTGGAAGGACCTGCAGGACTTCCTGCGCAACCCGACGGACGTGGCCGGCACCCAGAAGAAACTGGAGTCCGACGCGGCCAAGGCTTATGCGACCGGCTGACGCGCGGTCATGACAACCGCCGCGAAGGCGGAGGGCGCCGGCGCACTGCCGACGCCCTCCGCGAAACCGCGCAAGAGCGTGATGGGGACCCGGTTGTGGGTGGCGGTGCTGTTCCTGCTGCCCGCGCTGATCCTCCTCGGCGCGCTCGTGGTCTACCCGATCGGGTACTCGATCTGGCGCAGCCTCTACGACGCCGACGGCTCGGGCTTCGTCGGTCTCGACAACTACGGCGACATCTTCTCCAACTCCTCCACGCTGACCGCCGTACGCAACACGGCGATCTGGGTGGCGGTGGCGCCCGCCCTGGTCACCGCGCTCGGTCTGATCTTCGCGGTGATGACCGAACGGGTGCGCTGGGGAACGGCGTTCAAGCTGATCGTCTTCATGCCGATGGCGATCTCGATGCTCGCGGCCGGCATCATCTTCCGGCTGGTCTACGAGCAGGATCCGAGTCAGGGCGCCGCCAACGCGGTAGCCAAGGCCGTGCACGACACCTTCGTGTCGTCGTCGGTCTATCCGAAGGCGCGGCCGAACGCGACGGCGAGCGATCTCAAGGCGTCCGGCGGCGGCTCGTTCACCACGACCGGCACGGTGCGGGCCGGCACCCCGGCCCTGCTGCCCCTCGTGGGCATCGCCCCCAACAAGCTCCCCGGCACCCCGGAGAACGCGAGGGCGGCGAGCGGTGCCGGTGTCACCGGCACCGTCTGGCTGGACTTCAAGCTGGGCGGCGGCGGGACGAAGGGGCAGGTCGACCCGGGTGAGAAGGCGCTGAAGGGCGTCAAGGTGGAGGCCGTGAAGGGCGGCAAGGTGGTCGCCTCCGCCAAGAGCGGCGCCGACGGTGTCTTCACGCTGCCGGCCTCGGCGGACGGGGGCCAACTACGGTTGCCGGGCTCGAACTTCGCGGCGCCGTACGACGGCATCGACTGGCTCGGGCCGACGCTGGTCACCCCGGCGATCATCGGCAGCTATGTGTGGATGTGGGCGGGCTTCGCGATGGTGCTGATCGCGGCGGGGCTGGCCGGCGTCGACCGCAATCTGCTGGAGGCGGCCCGGGTGGACGGCGCCAACGAGTGGCAGGTGTTCAGAAGGATCACCGTGCCGCTGCTCGCGCCGGTCCTGGTCGTCGTCCTCGTCACGCTGATGATCAACGTGATGAAGATCTTCGACCTGGTGTACATCATCGCGCCACAGCCCAGTCAGGACGACGCCAACGTCCTTGCCCTGCAACTGTTCCTGTCCTCGTTCGGCGGGGGCGGCAACTACGGCGTGGGCAGTGCGATCGGCGTCATCCTGCTGCTGCTCGTGCTGCCGGTGATGTTCGTCAACCTCCGGCGGCTGCGGAAGGAGCGTGAGCGGTGACCGCCCTCGACACGATCGTGCGTGGCAAGCGCTCCTTCGCCGCCCGGGTGGCGAGCGGGGCGGCGGGCGGGGTGATGCGGGTCTTCCTGATCCTGGTCGCCCTGTTCTGGCTGGTGCCGACCTTCGGGCTGCTGGTCTCCTCGTTCCGCGACCCGACCGACATCGCCTCCTCGGGCTGGTGGAAGGTGTTCACCGCGCCGAGCCAGCTGACCGCCAAGAGCTATCAGACGCTCCTGGAGAAGGACGCGATCACGCACGCGCTGTTCAACACGGTGTGGATCACGGTCCCGGCCACGCTCCTTGTGGTGCTGTTCGGCGCGATGGCCGGATACGCCTTCGCCTGGCTGGACTTCAAGGGCCGCGACTGGTGGTTCCTGCTCGTGGTCGCGCTGCTCGTCGTGCCGGTGCAGGTGGCGCTGATCCCGCTCTCCGATCTCTTCGGCAAGATCGGGATCTTCGGCGACATCATCGGCGTGGTGCTCTTCCACGTCGGCTTCGGGCTGCCGTTCGCCATCTTCCTGCTGCGGAACTTCTTCGCGGAGATCCCCCGCGAACTGCTGGAGGCGGCACGGCTGGACGGCGCGAGCGAGACCCGGCTGTTCCTGACGGTCGTCCTGCCGCTGGGCGCGCCCGCGATCGCGTCCCTCGGCATCTTCCAGTTCCTGTGGGTGTGGAACGACATGCTGGTCGCGCTGGTCTTCTCCAACTCGGAGTCGCAGCCGCTGACGGTCGCACTGCAGCAGCAGGTACGGCAGTTCGGCAGCAACATCGAGATCCTCGCGCCCGGCGCGTTCATCTCGATGGTGATCCCGCTGGCCGTGTTCTTCGCGTTCCAGCGGCAGTTCGTGTCCGGTGTGATGGCGGGCGCGGTCAAGTAGCCGGAAATCAACGGGAAAGGGGGACGCCGTTCACCCGGCGTCCCCCTTATGCCGTACGAAACCGTAACCAAGTCACTCCATCGGCCGTTCCCGGGCAAGGCCCGACAGGGCTTATCGCCCGCGCCGACCGACTGGATGTGTCTTGCCCAGGTTCAGTGTCATCGTCCCCGCGCACAAGGTTCAGGCCTACCTGCACGCATGCCTGGAATCGGTGCTGTCGCAGTCGTATCCCGACCTCGAACTGATCGCGGTCGACGACTGCTCGCCGGACGGATGCGGGGCGATCATCGACGAGTTCGCGGCCCGCGACCCGCGCGTGCACGCCGTGCACCTGCCGGAGAACGCCGGTCTGGGCCCCGCCCGCAACGCGGGTCTGACCGTCGCGACCGGCGACTACCTGGTCTTCCTGGACGGCGACGACACCCTCACCCCGCACGCACTGCGCGCGATCGCCGACCGGGTGAAGGAGACGGGCGAACCGGACGTCCTGGTCTACGACTACGCGCGCGCCTACTGGTCGGGCCGCACCGTCCGCAACCAGGCCGCGGGACAACTCACCGAACAGGGCCCGGCCCCCTTCCGGCTGGAGGACCGCCCGGGCCTGCTGCATCTGCTGATGGTGGCCTGGAACAAGGCGTACCGCCGGGAGTTCGTGCAGGAGCACGGCTTCGAGTTCCCGCCCGGCTACTACGAGGACACCCCCTGGACCTACCCCACCCTGCTGGCCGCCGAGTCGATCGCCACCCTCGACCGCGTCTGCGTCCACTACCGCCAGCGCCGGCAGGGCAACATCCTGTCCACCACGAGCCGCAGCCACTTCGACGTCTTCGAGCAGTACGACCGGGTCTTCGCGTACGTCGCCGAGCGCCCCGAACTGGCCGGCTGGCGCCCGGTGTTGTTCCGCCGCATGGTCGACCACCTGGCGAAGGTCTTCACGCACCGCGACCGGCTGCCCCGCGCGGCCCGCGCCGAGTTCCTGCGCAAGGCCCGTGCCCACTACCGCCGTTACCGCGTCCCCGGCAGCCCCGTCCCGCTGTCCTCGCGCCTGCGGCACGCGTTGGTCCGCTGGAGCCTGCACCGCACCTACAACACGCTCCAGTCGGTGTCCGCGCTGAACCGCAGGACGGCCAAGCGCACCGTCAAACTCCTGCGCGCCGTCCGGGCGTTCACCCTCCGGCTGCACTACCGCGTCCAGCTCCGCCTCCCGCTGCGCGCCGACCGTGCCGTGTTCGCCGCCCACCGTGGCCGCGGCCACGGCTGCAACCCGGGCGCGCTGGAGGAGGCGTTCCGCGCGCACGCCCCGCACATCCGCACGGCGTGGATCGCCCACCCCGAGCACCACCACACCGTCCCGACGGCCACCCGCCGGCTGACCCCGGACACGGCCGCGTACTGGACCGCGCTGGCCCGCTCCAAGTACCTCGTCAACAACGCCGACTTCGACCGCAGGATGCGCAAGCGGCGCGGTCAGGTCTTCGTGCAGACCCAACACGGCACCCCGCTCAAGCACATGGGCCTCGACCTCCAGGAACGCCCGGCGGCCGCCCGAGACATGGACTTCGGTCAACTCCTCGCGGGTGTCGACCAGTGGGACCACGTGGTCTCCGCCAACCGCCACTCCACCCTGACCTGGGAGCGCGTCTTCCCGGGCACCTACACCACCCTCGAATACGGCTGCCCCCGCAACGACGTGTTCCAGAAGGCGACTTCGGCGGACGTCTCCAGGCTGCGCGCCTCCCTCGGCATCCCCGACGACACGGTCGCGATCCTCTACGCGCCGACCATTCGCGACTACCGCCGCACCCAGCGCGCCGCCCTCGACCTGGAGCGCGTCCTGCGCCGCCTCGGTCCGCGCTTCGTCGTGCTGGCCCGCGCCCACTTCCTGCACGGCGGCCCGCTCGCGCCGCACGGCGGCCGGGTCATCGACGTCACCGACCACCCGAGCGTGGAGTCCCTCTGTCTCGCCTCGGACGCCCTGGTCACCGACTACTCGTCCCTGATGTTCGACTACGCGGGCCTGGACCGCCCGATCGTGATCCACGCCGAGGACCGCGAGGCCTACGAGGCGGCCCGCGGCACCTACTTCGACCTGCGCGACTTCCCGCCGGGCGCGGTCGCCCGCAGCGAGGACGAGCTGATCGACATCTTCGCCAGCGGCCACTGGCGCGGCTCCCGCTCGACCCAGCTGCGGGCCGCGTTCCGCGAGCGCTTCTGCCCGTACGACGACGGCCGCGCCGCCGAACGGGTCGTACGCCACGTCGTGTTCGGCGAGAGCGACCTCCCGTCGGTGATCCCGCTCGACGCGCGCCACCCGGTGCCGTCGACCGCCGCGACCCGCGCGCACTCCCCGCAGGCCACCGTGCCGCAGCCCGCCGGTCCGCTGACCCTCACCGACCGTCTCTGAACACCGTTCTCACACCGGGGAGTTGACATGCCTTCCAGCCCGTCGCGGCCCACGCCGACCCGGCCGACCACGTGGCGCCCGACCGGCCGACCGGGCCGCCGCCCCGCCAACTGAGCGCCGAAGAACCCGCAGCACACTGACAGAAAGAGCAGAATGCCCCGCTTCAGTATCATCGTCCCGTCCCATGGGGTGGCGGGACGGCTGTCCCTGGCGCTGGACTCGGTCCTCGCGCAGTCCTTCGGCGACTTCGAGCTGGTCCCGATCTGCGACGCTCCCGACGCGCCCGCGGCGGACGTCGTCGCCGGGTACGCCGTGCGGGACTCCCGGGTGGCGCCGGTGCACTCGCCGCCGTCGGCCGGTCTGGCCGGGGCGCGCAACACCGGGATCCGCGCGGCGAACGGCACCCATCTGCTGTTCCTGGACGGCGACGACGTCCTCGTCCCGGGCGCGCTGGCGGCACTGGACGCCCGCCTGACGGAGACCGGCGACGTCGACATCCTGCACTTCGAGCACGAGCGCACCCCCTGGTGGGAGGGAGAGCCGACCAACCCGGCCGCGCTGCTGCTGCCGAAGACCCCACCCGGCGTCTTCTCCCCCGACCAGGTACCGCAGTTGACCGGCGTGCAGCTGCCGGCGTGGAGCGCTGCCTACCGTCGGGCCTTCCTCACAGAACACCGACTCGCCTTCCCCGACGGCCACTTCACCGATGTGGGCTTCTGCGGACTGGCCGCGATGAAGGCGGAGCAGGTCGCGGTGGAGCGCTCGGTCGTCGTACGGCACCTCGTGCGCCGCCAGGGCAGTCGGCTCGGCCTGCCCGGCGAGCATCACCTCGAACTCCTCGACCAGACCGACCTGTTGCTCACGCGGGCGGCTCAACAGGGCTTGTCCGCCGACCGGTTGGTCCCGCTCTTCGAGCAGCTCTTCGCCGCCGCGCTGAAGACGGCCGCCCACCCGACGCGCCTCGGCGGCAGGGGCCGCGCCTTCTTCCGCCGGGCGAGCCTGCTGTACCGCGGTCACCGCCCCGCCGGCCACCGGCCCCCGGGCGGCAGCCTCGGCGTGCAGCACCGGCTGCTGGCGAGCGGGTCGTACGCGGCCTTCCGCGCCCTGCGCGTCGCCAACCGCTCGGCGACCCGCGCGGCCGAGCACCTCCCGCGCCCACGCGGTCTGCGCACCCGACTGCTGTACGCGCGTGATCTGCGCCGCCCGCTGGACGAGAACCTCGCCGTGTACTGCGCGTACTGGGGCCGCGGTTACGCCTGCAGCCCGGCCGCGATCCACGCCATGGCGGGCCAACTCGCCCCGCACGTCCGCTCGGTGTTCCTGGTCGAGCCGGACGCGGTGGACTCGGTGCCGGAGGGGATCGACCACGCCGTGATCGGCAGCCGCCGGTACTGGTCGGTGCTGGCCCGCGCCAAGTACCTGGTCAACAACGCCAACTTCGCGGAGGGCGTGGTCAAGCGCCCCGGCAGTGTGCACGTCCAGACGCAGCACGGCACCCCGCTGAAGAAGATGGGCGTGGACCAGTCGACGTACCCGGTGGTGGCCGCCGCGACCGGCAGCTTCGCCAAGCTCCTTGGCCGGGTGGACCGTTGGGACTACAACATCTCCTCCAACAGCCACTCCACCCAGATGTGGGAGCGCGCCTTCCCGGGCTCGTACGAGCAGCTGGAGTACGGCTATCCGCGCAACGACGTCTTCTACACGGCGACCTCCGACGATGTGGCCCGGATCCGGCGGGAGTTGGGCGTCCCGGAGGGCAGGACGGCCGTCCTGTACGCCCCCACGCACCGCGACCACCACACCGGCTTCGAGACCGGCCTGGACCTGGAGGCCTTCTGCGACGCGGCCGGCGAGGACGTGGTGGTGCTGCTGCGCGCCCACTACTTCTACGACCGGGGCCCGGCCCAGGGCAGCGGCCGGATCATCGACGTCACCGCGCACCGCTCCGCCGAGGACGTGTGCCTGGCCGCCGACGCGCTGGTCACCGACTACTCGTCGATCATGTTCGACTACGCCAACCTGGACCGGCCGATCGTCGTGTACGCCGACGACTGGGAGGTCTACCAGGAGACGCGGGGCGTCTACTTCGACCTGTTGCAGGCACCGCCGGGCCCGGTGACCCGGACGCCCGAGGAGCTGGCCCGCGTCTTCCGCGACGGCTCCTGGGCGGGCCCGGAGTCGACGGCCGCGCGGACCGAATTCCGGGACCGCTTCTGCCAGTTCGACGACGGATACGCGGCCGAGCGTGTCGTACGGCGGGTGTTCCTCGCCCAGCCGCCGGAGGCGATCCCGTCCGTGATCCCGCTCGCGCAGCGCGTCCCGGCCCCCGCCGCCACCCTCGTAAGGAAGTGACCTCCGCAGTGCCCCGCTTCAGCGTCATCGTCCCCGTCTTCAAGGTGCAGGGCTTTCTGCGCGAGTGCCTCGACTCCGTTCTGGAGCAGTCCTATCGGGACATCGAGGTGATCGCCGTCGACGACTGTTCCCCCGACGGCTGCGGCGCGATCCTCGACGAGTACGCGGCCCGCGACCCGCGCGTGCGTGTGCTGCACCTGCCGGAGAACGTCGGTCTGGGCCGTGCCCGCAACGCCGGAATGCCGCACGCCACCGGCGACTTCCTGTTCTTCCTGGACAGCGACGACACCCTCACCCCGGGCGCCCTGCGCGCCCTGGCCGACCGCCTCGACGAGACGTCCGACCCGGACGTCCTGGTCTTCGACTACGCGCGCACGTACTGGTGGGGCGGGACACGCCGGAACGCGCTGGCGCACGTGCTCGCGGAGGCCGCCGACTCGACCTTCACGGTCGCCGAACGCCCGGAGATCCTCGACCTGTTGATGGTCGTGTGGAACAAGGTCTACCGCCGCGACTTCGTGCACAAGCACGGCTTCGAGTTCCCGCCCGGCTACTACGAGGACACGCCCTGGACCTTCCCGGTCCTGCTCAGCGCCGACCGGATCGCCACCCTCGACCGGATCTGCCTGAACTACCGCCAGCGCCGCCAGGGCAACATCCTGTCCACCACCAGCCGCAGGCACTTCGACATCCACGACCAGTACGAGCGGGTCTTCGCGTTCCTCTCCGGCCGCCCGGAGCCGGCGAGTTGGCAGTCCTACCTGCACGCCAAGATGGGCGAGCACTGTCTGGACATCCTCTCCAAGCCGGACCGGCTGCCGCCCCGCGACAAGGCCGAGTTCTTCCGGCGCACGGCGGAGTTGTTTCGCGCGCATCGGCCCGAGGGTGTCGCCGTGGCCCCCGAACTCCGGGTCCTGGAAGGGAGTTACGCGGCCTACCGCGCCAAGCGGCAGGCGGGGCGGGCCGGGCGCGAACTGGGGCGGCGGGCAGGGCAGTTGCGCCGGGCGGCGGGCGTACGCCTCACCCGGGGCCGCACCGCGCCGACCGGGCGCCGCTCCCTCGACCCGGACCTCGTCCTCTACTCGGCCTCCTCGCACCAGGGCGTCCTCGGCGACCCGGGCGCGATCTACCGCAAGGCCCGCGAGATCGCCCCGCAGCTGCGCGGGGTGTGGGTGGTCCGGGACGAGGAGGCGGCGGCCCTGCTGCCGCCGGACGTCGAGCACGTCCTGCTCGACTCCCCGCAGTACCGCCAAGTCGCCGCCCGGGCCACGTACTTCGTCAACAACGTCAACTGGCCCGGCGGCCTCGCCAAGCGCCCCGGCAGCGTCCACATCCACACCCACCAGGGCACCCCGCTCAAGTACATGGGCGCCGACCTGCTGGAGCGGCCCGGCGCCCGGCACGGCTTCGACGTGCCGCAGATGCTGCGCCGCGCCGACCGCTGGGACCACAGCCTGGTCGCCAACCTCCACTCCGAGCTGGTGTGGGAGCGGGCGTACCCGTGCCACTTCGCCTCGGCACGCACCGGCAGCCCGCGCAACGACGTCCTGGTCAACGCCCGTACGGAGAGCGGCCGTACGGGCCACGGCAAGGCGGTCCGTGAGCGGCTCGGCATCCCGGCCGGGCACACCGTCGTGCTGTACGCCCCGACCCGCCGCGACTACCGCAGGGGCGGTCACGTCGACCGCGTCGACCTGGCCCGGTTCGCCGAGGACCTGGGCGCCGGGCACACCCTCGTCGTCCGCCTGCACCCCTCCCTCGCCACGGGCCCCGCGCGCGGCCTGGGCCTGGCCGAACTGCACCGGCGGGGCGTGCTGGTCGACGCGACGGACGATCCGCACGTCGAGGACGTGATGCTCGCCTCGGACGTGCTGGTCACGGACTACTCGGCAGTGATGTTCGACTATGCCGACCTGGACCGGCCGATCGTGGTCCACGCCGACGACCGGGGTGCGTACACGGCGAGCCGGGGCACCTACTTCGACATCACGGCCCAGGCGCCGGGCCATGTGTCGCGCTCCTACCGGGAGTTGGCGTGGCTGCTGGCCTCCGGGACCTGGCAGGACGAGGAGTCGGCGCGGCTGCGGGCCGGATTCCGGGCGCGCTACTGCGAGTTCGACGACGGACATGCCGCCGAGAGGGTCGTACGCACCCTGCTGCTCGGGGAGGAGATGCCCCGGCCTGCAACCGCCCGTGTCCCCGCCCCCGCCGTCGGACACGATCTGCTCGCCCGGTCGTGAGGCCGCGCACCTGGGTGCTGGTCCTGGCCGGGGTGTTCGCCGTGCTCCAACTCGCGAACGTCACCGGCCGGGACACCCCGGACACCAAGAACTACCTCTCCTACGCCCTGAGTCTGCGCGGCGACGGCAAGCGGGCGGCGGCGGCCGCCACGATCGACTACGCGTGCGCGGGCAAGGCGTCGATCGCGCGCCGCGACCAGGGCGTGGACGTCGTGCGCTTCCACGCCCCCGATCCGACCGCGCGGGTCATGGCGGAGTGCCGGGCGGCTGAATTGCGGGGCGTCCAGGCGAGGTTGAGGGCCGGGCAGTCGGGCGGGCCGACCGTGCCGTTCATGCCGGAGCGGTTCATGCGGATCTTCGAGGTGCGGCCCGGATATCCGCTGTTCCTGGTGCCGTTCGTCACGGTGTTCGGCGTGACGTGGGGGCTGTGGGTGTCGAGCGTGGTCGTCACGGTCGCGGGCGGGGTCCTCGCCTTCCTGATCCTGCGCACCCTGTCGGTCCGGGTGCCGCTCGCCCTGACCGGACAGGCGCTGTTCTACGTCCTGCCGTGCGGGGCGACCGCGATGCGCCCGATGACCGAGGGGCTGATGCTGACGCTGACTTTGGCGGCGCTCTGGGGCTGCGCGCTGGTCCTGGCGGGCCGGCGGGCGCGGGCGGGCCTCGCGCTGGTCGGCGGCTCGCTGCTCGCGCTGTTCACGGTGAAGCACTCGCAGGCGCTGTTCCTCGGGCTGTGCCTGGCGGCGGCGGGCGCGCTGATCGCCGTGCACCGGCGCAGGCGGGGCCGGTCGCCGGGACGGGCCCTGGTGGCGGTCGCGTGGGTCGGCCTGGGGGCCGCGCTCGGGACGCTGCTCCTGGCGAAGGTGCTGCGCTATCCGTCCGAGTCGGAGAGCCTCCAGGATCTGCTCACCGACCACTTCGCCCGGCCCGACCGCACCCGGCTGTGGCCGGAGTTCCTGCACCTGCAGCTCAACTTCTGGGTGGAGTGGCTGCGTCGGCAACTGTGGGAGCCGCTGTTCCTGACGGCGCTGGCCGCCGGGGCGTGGGGCGCGCTGCGGCGGCCGGCGTTCGGCGTCTTCCTGGTCGCGGCCGCGTTCACCGGGATCCTCACGCAGGCCGGGCACCCGGACATCAACATCTGGGGCGACCGGTTGATCGTGCTGGCGTGGCTGCTGCCGGTGGTGGGGGTGCCGTTGCTGCTCGAACCGGTGGTGCGGGGGCGGGCCCGGGTGCCGGGGCAGGGGTTCGGGGAGCCGGCGGTTCACTCGATGAGGTGATCTCGGGTGGTGCCGTTGCCCCCGACGGGAACATACGGCAAATGCCCCGACCCTCTGATCACCGGTGAGCACCGCTCTCGCCACCCGGCGCATCGTGCGCGGCGCGACGGCCCTGCGCGGCGGCCGACTCCGGCGCCCGACGCCGTACCAGGCATTCGGCTTCCTGTTCTGGCTGGTGATGTCACTGGCGTACTGGCGCGTGCCGCTGTGCTGCGACGCCGGCCAGCACGCGGCGGTCGTCGAACGCCTCAAGGCGGGCCTGCTCCATCCGCGCCACCCGATGGCGGACCTGCCGGGCGCGGGCAGCCCGTACTACTCGCCGTACGCGGTGGCACAGGGCGCGTTCGCCCGGCTGACCGGCCTGGGCGGCTGGGAGGTGCTGCGGCTGGCCGGTCCGCTGAACCTCCTCGTCCTGCTGACCGGCATCGGCCGCTTCACGCGCGTGCTGACGCCGAGGCAGTGGGCCCCGGTCCTCGCGGTCGCCTCGATGACGCTGCTGTGGGGCACCGAACGGGCCTGGTGGAGCGGCTACCTCGGGCTGATGTCGATGACGGGCAACCTCGGCTACCCGTCGACGTTCGCGATCGGCCTCGCCTTCTGGGCCTGGGCGTTGACGGGTGCGCGAGCGCGGAACGCGGAGCGGGTGCGGTTCGTCGGCCCGAGCGGACTGCCGGGCCCGGCCGGGTACGCGGGGCTCGGCGCGCTGTACGGGCTGATCCTGCTGATCCACCCGATCACGGCGGTGGCTGCGGTGCTCGGCGCGGTGGCCTTCGTGGCGGGGTGGCAGCGGAGTTGGGGGCTCGCCACGGCGGGGCGCTGGGCGCTGGCGTGCGGGACGGCCCTGCTGGTCGCCATGGTGTGGCCGTACTTCGACGTGTTCGCGCTGGCCGCCGACAGCAGCGTGGACGCGATGCACCGGCGGCTCTACCGGGGCCTGACCGGCCACTTCTGGCTGGCGCTGCTGGGGTTGCCGGCGCTGTGGCTGCGGGCGCGGCGGGCGGCTTCGGGGCCAGGGACGACGGGGGCCCGGTGGTGGTCGGGGGTGCGGGATCCGCTGGTGCTGATGTTCGGCCTGGAGTGCCTGGTGGTGGCGTACGGCTGGCTCGGCGGGCACTACACGTACGGCAGGATCCTCGGGCTGACGCTCCTGCCGCTCCAGTTCGCGCTCGCCGTGGAACTGGCGGCGCCCGGGCCGTGGTCGGCGCGGCGGCGGATGCTGGGCGAGGTCGTCGCGGTGGGCGCCTGCATCGGCTTTCTGACCGTGCAGGCGGGGGCGGTGGTGCCGCGGTCACTGGATCCGGTCGGCTTCGCACAGCCGCCGCGCTGGCCGTCGTACGCGTGGGCCGCGCGGCACATCGGGCCCGGCGAGGTCGTGATCACCGACGGCTACTACGCCGTCCACGCGATCGCGGGCTACGGCCCGAACCTCGCCGCGCCCGCCTGGCCGGACCCGGCCCTGGCCGAACCGGAGCGGCTGCGCCGGCTGGCCGACGTCCGCGGCTACCTCGCCCCGGCCTCGACCCGCGCCGAGCGCACCGCCGTAGTCCGCCGCTATCACGTGCGCTGGCTGCTGCTGACGCGCTGGCACCCCGTGCCCGGGGAGGCCGTGGTGGTGGCGTGGAGTCCGCGGACGGGAGAGGTGCTGGCGCGGGTCGGGTGAGGTCGTGCCCGGCTGCTACTCGACAACGAGGGTGACCTCGATGTTGCCGCGGGTGGCGTTGGAGTACGGGCAGACCTGGTGGGCGGCCTCGACCAGCTTGTGGCCGGTGGCCTCGTCCACGGTGTCGGGGAGCTCGACGCGCAGGGTGACCTTCAGGGCGAAACCCTCGCCCACCTTGCCGATGCCGACCTCGGCGGTCACGGCCGCGTCGCTGACGTCGACCTTCGCCTGCCGGCCGACGGCACCGAGAGCGCTGCCGAAGCAGGCCGCGTAACCGGCGGCGAAGAGCTGCTCCGGGTTGGTGCCCTGGCCGTTGCCGCCCATCTCCACCGGGAACGCCAGCGGGACGTCGATCTTGCCGTCGGAGGAGACGGCACGGCCCTCGCGGCCGTGGGTGGCGGTGGCGACAGCGGTGTAGAGCGCGTCCATGGAAAACCATCCCTCTCAAAGTCATCTGCCGGCGGCTTCGGCTTCTTCGGCCGCCTGACGGACTCAAGTAGAGCACACAATTCAATTGCGTACAACTAAATGGCCTGCAAGGGCTATCCTGGTCGCATGACCACGCCGACTCCCACTCCGCCCACCACCGACTGGCTCCGTCTCGACCAGCAGATCTGCTTCTCCCTGAACGCGGCCTCGCGCGCGTTCGGCGGTGTCTACCGGGTGGTCCTCAAGGACCTCGGGATCACGTATCCGCAGTACCTGGTGATGCTGGTGCTGTGGGAGCACGGCGAGCTGCCCGTCAAGAAGCTCGGCGAGCACCTGCGGCTCGACTCCGGCACCCTGTCCCCGCTGCTCAAGCGGCTGGAGGCGGCCGGTCTGGTCCGCCGCGAGCGCAGCGCCCGCGACGAGCGCTCGGTGGAGGTGGGGCTGACGGACGAGGGCGACGCGATGCGCGAGCGCGCCCTCGCGGTGCCCCGCCGCATCTCCGCCGCGACCGGCTTCGACGTGGACGAGATCCGCGAACTGCGCTCCCGCCTCGACGAACTCACCTCGGCTCTGGACGCGGCGACGCTGGAGCGGGCGTCGGAGGAGTGAGCGCGGGGGCGATTGCGGGGCTGTGCTTGCCTGTTGGGCCGCGCGTGACTGTCGGGCGGGAGTTGGATGCCGGGCCGGGCGTGCCGGTGGGGCTGGGCGCGGCCGTCGGGCCGAGCCCAACTGCCGCACCCGGCCCCACCGTCGGACCGAACGCGTCCGGCCGTCTGACGTAGAGCCGGAGGGCGACGCCCCCGAGTACGTACCGCGTCCGCTGCGCGCTCGCGGGCACGAACTGCTCTTCCACGGCGGTGAGTTTGGTGCGTTCGGTGGGGTCGCCGGGGTACCAGCGGGAGCGCAGGGCGTACGGCTCGGTGACGACCCAGAGGCGGTGCACGCGCGCGAGTCTGCGGCGCAGTTCGCCGGCGCCGACCTCACGGCCGTAGAGCGTGCCGGACGGTGGGCCGGGCTCGCCGAGGGCGATGTCCCAGGCCCGCCGGAACCCCTTGGGGTACGCCAGTGCCGAGCGCCGGCCGATCGACGGGAGGTACACCACCGGGTCGCCGGGGCGCAGTTGCCGGGCGGTGAGTGCGGAGACGGCGGCGAGGTCGTCGGGGCGGTGGGCGGGGGTGCGGTCCTGGCGGTACACGGGGAGGGCGTGCAGGAAGGCCAGGGTGACGGCGAGGGCGCCCGCGGCGGGCGTGTGGAGCAGGCGGCGCATCGTCGGCCGGCCGGCATCGGCCGAGACCATCCGGTCCGCTCCCGCCGCCACCAGCAACGGCACTCCGGCCAGGGCGTACAGCACATACCGGTCGTCGTACATCGGCCGCACCTGCGAGACCGTCATCAGCAGCGCGGGCGGCACCACCGCCAACGGCAGCGCGACGGCGGCCACTTGGCGCACCGGCAGCCCCAGCACCACCAGCATCAGGCACCCCCAGAACACCACGCCGGTGGGCCCGGCCGTGAAGCCGCGCAGCAGCCGTTCCGCACTCCCCCACCCTGGCACCGGCAACCACTCCACCTGGCCCGACTGCGCCCGCGACACCAGCACGAGCGGCAGCAGTACGACGCCGACGGCCCCCGTCGCGCGCGCCCAGCCCCACCAGGCCCGCTTCGGCGCCCGCGTCCAGACCAGCGTGACCGCGTGCGCGCACAGCACCAGGACCGCCAGTTCGTGCAGCAGACAGGTGGCGGCGAGCACGAGCGCGTACGGCCACCAGGACCGTCCGTCCAGCGCGCGCACCAGGAGCAGCGTCGCGCCCGCCACGCCGGCCGCGACCAGGGCGTACGACCGTCCCTCCTGCGCGTAGTGCCCGACCATCGGGGTCACGGCGTACAGCAGTCCGGCCCACAACCCGACGCGCGCCCCCGCGAGCCGGACGCCGAGCGCCCCGACGAGGCCCGCGGTCGCGGCGGCGGCGCAGACCGACGGCAGGCGCAGGACGATCTCGTCCGAGTGGACGGCGAGGACGGCGTGCATGAGCAGGTAGTACAGGCCGTGCACCGCGTCCACGCCGTGCAGCAGCCGCCAGATCTGCGGCACGGAGCGCCGTGCGACCTGGAAGGTGACGCCCTCGTCGCGCCATATGCCGCCGCGGTCGAGCCCCCACAGTCCGATCGCGAGCATGACGGCCGCGGGCACCGCCACGGCCACGACGGCCTCCGTAGGTTTCCGACGGCCCGCTGCCGCACCTTCGTTCTCCACGGAAATCATTTTGTACTACTAGTAGCCTCTTACTGATGATTGACGATGCATGAGGAGGTATGTGGACGTTCGCGACGTTCACCGGCCTCTGTCCACAGGGAGCCCGCCGCCGGTCCCGCCTGACACCCCCGCCTGCTTCACTGATACGCGGGACACACCGACGAGGGGACGGTCGCACATGACCTGGCTGATCACCGGCGGCGCCGGCTACATCGGGGCGCACGTCGTGCGCGCGATGACCGAGGCGGGCGAACAGGCCGTGGTGTACGACGACCTGTCGACCGGCATCGCCGAGCGCGTGCCGGACGGGGTGCCCCTGGTGACCGGCTCGACGCTGGACGGCGAACGGCTGGCGCGCACGCTGGCCGACCACGAGGTCACCGGAGTCGTCCATCTCGCGGCGAAGAAGCAGGTGGGCGAGTCGGTGCAACTCCCCCTGCACTACTACCGCGAGAACGTCGAGGGCCTGCGCGTCCTCCTGGAGGCCGTGACGGCGGCCGGCGTCCCGTCCTTCGTCTTCTCCTCCTCCGCGGCCGTGTACGGCATGCCGGACGTGGACCTGGTGACGGAGGAGACCCCCTGCGTGCCCATGTCGCCGTACGGGGAGACGAAACTGGCCGGCGAGTGGCTGGTCCGCGCGACGGGCCGCGCGACCGGACTCTCCACGGCCTCCCTCCGCTACTTCAACGTGGCGGGCGCGGCGGCCCCGGAGCTGGCCGACGTCGGCGTCTACAACCTCGTCCCCATGGTCTTCGAGAAGCTCACCGAGAACGCGCCCCCACGCATCTTCGGCGACGACTACGACACCCCCGACGGCACCTGCGTACGCGACTACATCCACGTCGTCGACCTCGCCGAGGCCCACGTCGCCGCCGCCCACGCCCTGCGCTCCGCTCCCGGCCGCGACCTCACCCTCAACATCGGCCGCGGCGAGGGCGTCTCGGTCCGCGAAATGATCGACCACATCAACACCCTCACCGGCTACGACCGCCCCCCGACCGCCCTTCCCCGCCGCCCCGGCGACCCCGCCCGAGTAGTCGCCTCCGCCGACCGCGCCGCCACCGAACTGGGCTGGAAGGCCAAACACGACGTCCAGGACATGATCACGTCGGCCTGGGAGGGGTGGGTGCGGCGGCATCCGGGGGCGGGGCGGGGCTGACCCGCACCGCCAACTGCCGGCCCGCCGCTACTGGTTGTTCAAATACGCCAGTACCGCCAGCACCCGCCGATGCCCGCTGTCGCTCGGCGGCAGGCCCAGTTTCAGGAAGACGTTGCCGATGTGTTTGTGGACGGCGCGTTCGGTGACCACGAGGGTCTTGGCGATGGTGGCGTTGTCGTGGCCCTCGGCCATCAGGGCGAGGACCTCGCGTTCGCGGGGGGTGAGGGAGTCGAGCGGGGAGTCCTTGCGGCGGGTGAGGAGTTCGGTGACGACCTCGGGGTCGAGGGCGGTGCCGCCGGCGGCGACGCGTTCCAGCGCGTCGAGGAACTCGTCGACCCGGCCGACCCGGTCCTTGAGGAGGTAGCCGAGGCCGCTCGCGCCGCCGGTCAGCAGCTCGGCGGCGTACGACTCCTCGACGTACTGGGACAGGACCAGGACCGGCAGGCCGGGGATCCGCTCGCGTGCCTCCAGGGCGGCGCGCAGGCCCTCGTCGCGGAAGCCGGGGGGCATGCGGACGTCGAGGACGGCGGCGTCGGGGCGGTGTTCCAGCAGGGCGGGCAGCACCTCCGGGCCGGTGCCGGCGACGGCGACCACGTCGTGTCCCGCGGATGTCAGCAGGAGGACGAGACCCTCCCTGAGGAGGGCGTTGTCCTCGGCGATCACGACTCTCACGGCAGTTCCGCCTCAACTCCGGTCACCGTGCGCACGGCGACGTCCTGTCGGCCACCGGCGGCCTGATCACCGCAGCCTACTCACAGTGCCTTGATCGCCTCCGCGGTGGCCCGCGCCAGCGCGCCCAGGTATCCCTTGGGCAGCTTCGGGCTGCGGATCACCACCGAGCGCCAGTACAGGGGCCCGGAGATCAGGTCGAGGGCCAGGTCCTCGTCGAGGTCGCCGTTGACCTCCCCGCGCTGCGCCGCCGCCACCACGATCTTGCTGGCGACGCCCTCCTGACCCTCGCGCAGCGCCTTCTGCATGGCCTCGGCGATCTCGGGGTTGCGGGCCGCCTCGGCCTGCAGGTCCGGGATGATCTGCGAGGCCACGGGGTGGCGCAACGCGCGCGAGGTGAACTCGTACAGCAGCCGCAGGTCGCCCTCCAGGGAGCCCGTGTCGGGCACCGGCAGGCCCTGCACCGCGAGCGCCGAGACGACGTCGAGCACCAGGTGCAGCTTGGAACGCCAGCGGCGGTACACCGCGGTCTTGCCGACGCCCGCGCGACGCGCGATCCCCTCGATGGACATCCGCGCGTAGCCGACGGCCGCGAGCTCCTCGAAGACGGCGGCCCGAATGGCTTCCGTCACATCCGGACGGAGCACGGCCGCTCCGGCGGGGGTGCGGCGGCGCGGACGGGTTTGGGGCTCGTCGGCGTTCGTCGTCATGCCGCCCAGCATAGGGCGTTGCGACGATACGGTCCCGTCCCCACGCTGCGCGTCACGACGAAACGGTTCCGTCCCGGCGACGAAACGGTCTCGGCCCGGCGAAGAACGTGACGACGAAACGGTTGCGTTCCGACGCCCGGACGGCCTACGCTCACGTTGCGACGATACGGTCCCGTCCCGACGTAAGAGAACGTGAAGAGAAGCGTAAGGAAACGCCGGGTTACGGACCGGCCGGCCGACGGGCCGGTTCGCCCGCACCCCCACCCCCCGAGCGAAAGCAGCGGATGTGAGCCAGGTACTCCACACACCGCCCCCGACGTCGACTGCCGACGACGACGATCTCGCGGCACTCGCCGCGCGACACGGCCTCACGGTCAGCGGCGCCCGCCCCACCCTGCCCCAGTACGTCCGTGAGCTGTGGGCCCGGCGCCACTTCATCGCCGCCTTCTCCACCGCCAAGCTCACGTCCCAGTACAGCCAGGCGAAGCTCGGCCAGGTCTGGCAGGTCATGACCCCGCTGCTCAACGCGGCGGTGTACTACTTCATCTTCGGCGTGCTGCTCGACACCAAGCGGAGCGTGCCGGACTACATCCCGTTCCTGGTTACGGGCGTGTTCATCTGGACGTTCACCCAGAGCTCGATCCTGACCGGCACCCGCGCCATCTCCGGCAACCTCGGCCTGGTCCGCGCCCTGCACTTCCCGCGGGCCGCGCTGCCGATCTCCTTCTGCCTGCAGCAGCTCCAGCAGCTGCTGTTCTCGATGTGCGCCCTGGTCGTGATCCTGCTCTGCTTCGGCATCCCGGTCTCGTTCTCCTGGTTCCTGGCGATCCCGGTCCTGGTGCTGCAGTTCACGTTCAACACCGGCATCGCGATGATCATGGCCCGGCTGGGCTCCAAGACCCCTGACATCGCCCAGCTGATGCCGTTCGTGCTGCGCACCTGGATGTACATCTCCGGCGTCATGTGGAGCATCGACAAGCTGACCAAGCAGCACGACGACCTGCCCAGCTGGGTGGCTCCGGCGCTCAAGGCCAACCCGCCCGCCGTCTACATCGACCTGATGCGCTACTCCCTCATCGACAGCTTCCACGCGAGCCAGCTGCCGCCCCACGTGTGGGCGCTCGCCGTGGGCTGGGCGCTGCTCGCCGGGGTCTGTGGCTTCATCTACTTCTGGAAGGCCGAGGAGACGTACGGCCGTGGCTGAGCACACCGAAGAGTTCGCAGACGGGATCACCGACCGCATGACCGACCAGGACGCCGCCCAGACCTCCCGCAGCGACATCCCCACCGTCGTCGCCGACAGCGTCGACATCGTCTACCGGGTCAACGGCACCAGCGGCGGACGTGGTTCCGCGACCGCCGCCCTCAACCGCATGCTGCGCCGCAAGCAGGCCGACCAGGCCTCGGGCGTCCGCAAGGTGCACGCCGTCAGGAACGTGTCCTTCGTCGCGTACAAGGGCGAGGCCATCGGCCTGATCGGCACCAACGGCTCCGGCAAGTCGACCCTGCTGAAGGCGGTCGCGGGCCTGCTGCCGGTGGAGAACGGCCGGATCTACACCGACGGCCAGCCCTCCCTCCTCGGCGTCAACGCGGCCCTGATGAGCGACCTGACCGGCGAGCGCAACGTCTACCTCGGCGGCCTCGCCATGGGCATGTCCCGCGAGGAGATCAAGGAGCGCTACGACGACATCGTCGACTTCTCCGGCATCAACGAGAAGGGCGACTTCATCACCCTGCCCATGCGGACGTACTCCTCCGGCATGGGCGCCCGGCTGCGCTTCTCCATCGCCGCCGCCAAGGACCACGACGTCCTGCTCATCGACGAGGCGCTGGCCACCGGCGACGCGGCCTTCCGCAAGCGCTCCGAGCAGCGCATCCGCGAGCTGCGCAAGCACGCGGGCACGGTGTTCCTGGTCAGCCACAACAACAAGACGATCCGCGACACCTGCGACCGCGTCCTGTGGCTGGAGCGCGGGGTGCTGCGCCTGGACGGTCCGACGGAGGAGGTCCTCGCGGAGTACGAGGCCTTCACCGGCGACAAGAGCGACAAGACGGCGAAGCCCAAGGCCAAGCCGAAGCCGAAGCCTGCGGCGGCTGTGACGGCCTGACCTACCTGGCCCGCCTGGCCGACCCGGCACCCGGCACCCGGCACCCGGACAGAGGAGCCCCGGACCGCTCGACGCGGTCCGGGGCTCCTTTCTGTTCTTACTGGCTACGCATGCGCCCGCAGCAGCGTCCGCATCGTCCGCATCGCCACCGACAGGTTGGCCAGGTCGAACGCCTCCGAGCTCTGGATCTCGTCCAGCGTCGTGCGGGCCCGGCCGAGGATCGGCGCGTTCTTCTCCTCCCAGGCCTTGAAGCGCTGCTCGGGGGTCGAGGTGCCGTTGCCGACGGCCAGGACGTCGGCGGTCAGCGCCGAGTGCGCCGCGTAGAGGTCCTCGCGGATGGAGGCGCGGGCCATGGACTGCCAGCGGTCGGCGCGGGGCAGCTCGATGATGCGATCCATGAGCTGGGTGATGTGGAGGCGGTCGGCGAGGTCGTAGTAGACCTCGGCGACGTCCATCGGCTCCTTGCCCATGCGGTCGGCCACCGAGACGATGTCCAGCGCAGGGAAGGCCGAGGAGAAACCGGCCACGCGCGTGGCCAGCTCGCCCGGGACACCGGCGCCGGTCAGCTCGTCGTAGATCCGCTGCCACCACTCCAGGTCCGCTCCGCGCAGCAGCTTCGGCAGCTGCTGCCAGACCTGCTCGACCCGCTCGGCGAAGAACTCCACCGTCTCGGCGAGCTGCAGCGGCTGGCGCCGGTTGTTGAGCAGCCAGCGCGTGCCGCGCTCGACGAGCCGCCGCGAGTGCAGCCGGATCCGGGTCTGGACGGCGGCCTCGACCTGGTTGTCCAGGGCCTCGACCGCGTCCCACACCGGCGCCGAGCTGAAGATCCTGCGCGCCACGGTCTGGGCCCGGACGATCTCCTCAAGGGACGCCCCCGTCTCCTCACGGAGCCGGTGCAGATACGTCGTACCGCCCGTGTTGACCGTGTCGTTGACCAGCACGGTCGTCACGATCTCCCGGCTCAGCGGGTGCTTGTCCATGTACTCGGGGAACTTCTCGCGCAGCGCCGTCGGGAAGTACGCGCGCAGCAGGGCGCGCAGGTAGGGGTCGTCCGGCAGCGTGGTGTGCAGCAGCTCGTCGGCGACCGTGATCTTCGTGTACGCCATCAGCACGGCCGTCTCCGGGCTGGTCAGCCCCTGGCCCTGAGCGAGGCGTTCGCGGATCTGGCGGTCGGTCGGCAGGAACTCCAGCGCCCGGTCGAGGTGGCCCTCGCGCACCAGGTGGCGGATGAACCGCTGCTGGGCGTGGAGCATGTCCTTGGACTGGGCAAGGGCGTTGGCGATCGCGGTGTTCTGCGCGTAGTTGTTGCGCAGGACCAGCCGGCCGACCTCGTCGGTCATCTCGGCGAGCAGCTTGTTGCGCTGCTTGACTGTCATGTCGCCGTCGGTGACCAGGCCGTTGAGCAGGATCTTGATGTTCACCTCGTGGTCGGAGGTGTCCACGCCCGCGCTGTTGTCGATCGCGTCCGTGTTGATCTTGCCACCGGCCAGCGCGAACTCGATCCGGCCCAGCTGGGTCAGCCCGAGGTTGCCGCCCTCGCCGACGACCTTGACGCGCAGGTCGGCGCCGTCGACGCGGATCGGGTCGTTGGCCTTGTCGCCGACGTCCGCGTGGGTCTCGGTGGACGCCTTCACATACGTACCGATGCCGCCGTTCCACAGCAGGTCCACCGGCGCCTTGAGGATCGCCTTCATCAGGTCGGCCGGGGTCATCTTGGCGACCTTGTCCTCGATACCGAGGGCCTCGCGGATGTGGGAGTTGACCGGAATGGCCTTGGCGGTACGGGGGAAGATGCCGCCGCCGGTGGAGATGAGCTCCGTGTTGTAGTCGGCCCAGCTGGAGCGCGGCAGCTCGAAGACGCGGCGGCGCTCGGCGTAGGAGGGGGCCGCCTCCGGGTGCGGGTCGATGAAGATGTGCCGGTGGTCGAAGGCGGCGACCAGGCGGATGGGCTCGGACAGCAGCATGCCGTTGCCGAACACGTCACCGGACATGTCACCGATGCCGACGACCGTGAAGTCCTCGCTCTGCGTGTCGACGTCCAGCTCCCGGAAGTGCCGCTTCACGGACTCCCAGGCGCCGCGGGCGGTGATGCCCATGCCCTTGTGGTCGTAACCCGCCGAGCCGCCGGAGGCGAAGGCGTCGCCGAGCCAGAAGTTGTACGTCTCCGCGACCCCGTTGGCGATGTCCGAGAACGTCGCCGTGCCCTTGTCGGCGGCGACCACGAGGTACGTGTCGTCCTCGTCGTGCCGCACGACGTCCGCCGGGGGCACGACCTCGCCGGCCACCATGTTGTCGGTGATGTCGAGCAGGGCCGAGATGAACGTCTTGTAGCTGGAGATGCCCTCCGCGAGCCACGCGTCCCGGTCCACGCTCGGGTCCGGGAGCTGCTTGGCGACGAAGCCGCCCTTGGCGCCGACCGGCACGATGACGGTGTTCTTCACCATCTGCGCCTTGACCAGGCCGAGGATCTCGGTGCGGAAGTCCTCCTTGCGGTCCGACCAGCGCAGACCACCGCGCGCGACCTTGCCGAAGCGCAGGTGCACGCCCTCCACCTGCGGCGAGTACACCCAGATCTCGTACGCCGGTCGCGGCGCGGGCAGATCCGGGATGGCCTGCGGGTCGAACTTCATGGACACGTACGCGTGCGGCTTGCCGCCCGCCGCCTCCTGGAAGAAGTTCGTCCGCAGCGTCGCCTTGATGACCGTCAGGAAGGACCGCAGGATGCGGTCCTCGTCGAGGGAGGCCACCTGGTCGAGGGCCGCGTCGACCTCTTCGAGGAGTGCGTCGACGATCTCGTGGCCCGCGCGCTGGCGGTCCGGCGACATCCGCGCCTCGAACAGGGAGACCAGCAGCCGGGTGGTGTGGACATTGTTCCGGAGGGTGTCCTCCATGTAGTCCTGGCTGAAGGTGGAGCCCGCCTGGCGCAGGTACTTGGCGTACGCCCGCAGCACCATCGCCTGGCGCCAGTTGAGACCGGCGCTCAGCACCAGCGAGTTGAAGCCGTCGTTCTCCGCCTTGCCGGTCCAGGTGGCGGCGAAGGCCTCCTGGAAGCGCTCGCGGCCGTCGTCGCCGAGGTAGTCCCCGCTGCCGTTCTGCGACTTGGGCATGCGCAGGCCGAAGTCGTAGATCCAGGCGATGCTGCGGTCCGAGCAGCGCAGTTCGTAGGGCCGCTCGTCCATCACCTCGACGCCGAGCCGGTTGAGCACCGGCAGCACCGCGGAGAGGGTGATCGAGCCGCCCTTGCGGTAGATCTTGAACCGGCGCTCCTCGGGTGCGGCGCCCACCGGCTCGTACAGGCTGAGCGCGAAGTCCTTGCCGCTCTCCGAGTGGGGGTCGCTGAGCTGTTCCAGGTGGACCAGGTCGGCGACCGCGGAGCGCGGGGAGTGGTCGGCCTTGTAGCCCTCGGGGAAGGCACTGCCGTACCGGCGCAGCAGCTCTGCGGCCTTCTCCTCGCCGCACTCGGAGTTCAGCGCCTCCCCGAACGCGTCCGCCCAGGAGCGGGCGGCCTCGACCAGGCGGGCCTCGATGCGCTCCTTGTCGGCGTCGGACAGCTGCGGCAGCTCGGTGCCCTGCGGGACGCGCACCACGAAGTGCAGCCTGGAGAGGATCGACTCGGTGTTCCAGGCCGTGAAGTCGACGCTGGTACCGCCCAGTTGCTCCTTGAGGATGTCGATGATCCGCAGCCGGACGCCGGTGGTGTAGCGGTCGCGCGGGAGGTAGACGAGGGCCGAGTAGTAGCGGCCGTACTCGTCCTGGCGCAGGTAGAGGCGCAGGCGCCGGCGCTCCTGCAGATAGAGCACCGAGGTGACGATGGACTGCAGCTCGTCGACCGGGGTCTGGAAGAGCTCGTCGCGCGGGTACGTCTCCATGATCTGCAGCAGGTCGCGCCCGTCATGGCTGTTGGGCGAGAAGCCGGCCCGGTCCAGGACCTCTTCGACCTTGCGGCGGATGACCGGAACCCGGCGCACCGATTCGGTGTACGCGGCGGACGAGAACAGCCCGAGGAACCGGCGCTCACCGATCACGTTGCCGTCCGCGTCGAACTTCTTGACGCCGATGTAGTCCAGGTACGACGGCCGGTGCACGGTCGAGCGGCTGTTGGCCTTCGTCAGCACCAGGAGCTTGTGCTCGCGCGCCTTGGCGCGGGCGTCGGCGGGCAGCCGCTCGAAGGACGGGCTGACCGGGTGGCTCTCGTCACCGGCGTGCTGCGGGTCGGAGCGCAGGATGCCGAGGCCGGTGCCGGGCACGGCGGCCAGCGAGTCGTCGTCCCGCAGCTGGTACTCGCGGTAGCCGAGGAAGGTGAAGTGGTCGGCGGCCAGCCAGCGCAGCAGCTCGCGCGCCTCCTCGACGTCCTGGGCGCGCAGGTCGGAGGCGACGGGCTCCTTGGGCAGTTCGTCGGCCATGCGCAGCGCCGCGTCCCGCATCTTGTCCCAGTCCTCGACGGCCTCCCGGGCGTCGGACAGGACACGCAGCAGGTCGGCGGTGATCTGCTTGAGGTCGTCGCGGTCGGTCTCGCGGTCGATCTCGACGTGGATCCAGGACTCGATGTGCGCGTCGTGCGGCAGCTCGCCGCCCGACGGCGTGGTGAGCACCTCGATGAGCTTGCCGGTGACGTCACGGCGGACGACGACCTGCGGGTGGATCACCACGTGAATACCGCGGCCCTGCCGGGTCAGCTCGTTCGTCACGGAGTCCACGAGGAAGGGCATGTCGTCGGTGACGACCTCGACGACGGAGTGGCTGCACGTCCAGCCGTTCTCCTCGACGGTCGGGGTGTGCACCCGCACGTTGGCCGTGCCCTGCGGGCGGTTCTCGGCCAACCGGTAGTGCGAGAAGGCGGCCCCGAAAATGTCGACCGGCTCACGGTCGCCCAGATCCTCCGGGGCCGTGTGCAGGTAGTAGCGCTGGAGGAACGCGAGTACGGATTCGCTGTCCGGGGTGTCCGGATCGCCCTCGTCCGCCGTCCCGGTCGGTAGGTTCCCCCCGACCGGGCTGTTCTCAGCTACCCGAGCGGCCCTCTCCAGCAGCTCGGCCTTGGCTTCGTCCAGCTTGGTCTGCATTGTCCTCTGGCTCCTGTCGCGCGCCGTTGCGTGACGTAGAAGGAAGTACGGGGTCTTCCCCTGCGGCTCGACGCCACGGCCCGGGGTCTCCGGTCTGCTCCGACGCTATGCCGCAAGGTGAGATGAGCGGGGGGTTATCAGCCAATGTCGGCGCCCCCGATGGGTGTGACGCTGCTCTCGGCGGCGCCTCTTCCAGGGGGGTGCGCGGCGCCTCGGCGGCGCTCACGCCTCCGTCCCGCCCGCGCGGACCAGCGACCGCCGCCCGGACACGGATGTGGTCCGTGTTCACCGGGCGCAGGGCAGGGGCGACAGTGCCCCCGCGAGCTATCGCGCTGATCACGCCACCCAGGCTATCGCTCCCTGCGGGGGCCCCGTCATGAGCCGTATGTGTACAAAACCAGGGGTGGAACTTTGACGTTCTGCACAGGAGCGAAGTACGCGCCGAGGGCGTATCCCGCGCAAGCGCAGACAGGGCGGACAGTGGTGACAGTCCGCCGTGAAAGTCCCCATGCGCTCCCTCCCTCCTCCGTTCGGCGCACGCCCCCTTGGCAAGCGCGCCCGACGGGGGCACGTTGCCGACATGACAGCCAAAATCCTGATCGTCACCGGCGACGCGGCGGAGTCCCTGGAGGTCCTGTACCCCTACCAGCGGCTCCGCGAAGAGGGCTACGAGGTCCACATCGCGGCCCCCACGCGCAAGCAGCTCCGGTTCGTCGTCCACGACTTCGAACCCGGCTTCGACACGTACACCGAGAAGCCCGGCTACACCTGGCCGGCCGACCTGGCCTTCGCCGACGTCGACCCCGGTCAGTACGTCGCCCTCGTCATCCCCGGCGGCCGCGCCCCCGAGTACCTGCGCAACGACCCGGAGCTGCGCAAGATCCTCAAGTCCTTCTTCGACGCGGACAAACCGGTCGCCCAGATCTGCCACGGCCCCCTGCTCACCGCGGCGATCGACAGCCTCCGCGGCCGCCGGGTCACGGCGTACCCCGCTCTTGAGCCCGACATGCAGGCCGCCGGAGCCACCTTCCAGGACGCCGAGGCAGTCGTCGACGGCACCCTGGTCTCCTCCCGCGCCTGGCCGGACCACCCGGCCTGGATGCGGGAGTTCCTGACGGTGCTGCGCGCGAAGGCACCGGTGACCTAGGCGGTCGGCGGGGCGAGGTGGGTCGGTGGGTCGATTCGGGTCGGCGTGACCGGTCGGCGAGGTGGGGTGGGTCGGCCGGGCGTGAGTGCTCGGCGGGTCGACGTGACCGGTCCGCACGCCGGCGCAACCGGCCGGCGAGGCCGGCTCGACCAGGCGGCGGGGCGCGGTGTCCTCTCGGGCGTCGCACCCCGACGCAGTCGCGTCGCTGCCCCTGTGCGCTGCCGACGGATGCGCGCCGCACACGGCCCCCCACGGGCTTGCGTCGCGCCACGCCCCGCACCCTGACAGGCTCACACCGCCCATCGCGCCGGTGAGTTCACACCGCTCCGCCCCCCGCAGGGCTACGCCGCTATTCGCTCCGCCTCCGCGACCGCTTCCGCCAGCGTGTCCACCACCGGTACGCCCACCGCTTCCAGGCTCGCCCGGCCGTGCGAACCGCCGGTGTAGAGCACGGCTCGCGCACCGACGTGCAGCGCGGCCACCGCGTCGTCGGCGGCGTCCCCGATCACCACCGTGCGCGCGGGCTCCACCAACTCCAGTGCGCCGAGGTGGCGGACCATGTGCTCGGCCTTGCTGCCACCGGAGGGCCCGATCCGTCCTTCGACACGGAGGAAGTGCGGTTCGATACCGAATCCCCGGACCAGCGGGACCAGTTCGTCGTGCCCGTACATGCTGAGCAGCGACTGGCTGCGCCCCGCCGACCGCCACCCGGCGAGCAGCTCCACCGCACCGTCGGTGAGCCCGCACCCCACCCGGTGCTCGGTGTAGTACCGGTGGAAGGTCTCGTCCATGACCTCCCACTCGGCGTCGGTCGGCAGCCGCCCGAGCAGCCGCTCGTAGAACTTGGGCACCGGCACGCAGTACAGCGCCCGGTACCGCTCCATCGTGATCGACTCCAGGCCCAGCTCGGCGAAGGCCGCGTTCGTCGCACCGATGATCGCGTCGTTGTCGTGAAACAGCGTCCCGTTCCAGTCCCACACGATGTGGGCCCCTGTCTGCATCCCCATGCCAAAAACGTACCCGTCGCCACTGACAATCAAGAGAACCGCAGGTCAGATGGGTACGGAAGCGGTGGGAGGGGCGAGGTAGGCAAGGCGGGGCCCGCGGGATGGTGAAGGCGGGAAGGACGAAGCGGGCGAGGCGGGCCGGCGCGGGGCCGGAGGGGCGACGCGAGCACGGCAGGCGTCCGCCACAGCCATCCGACACAGCCATCCGCACCACCCGCCGCAGGCACAGGCACAGGCGCAGGCGCCGACTCAGTCCGCGAGCCCGACCAGGTTCGGGATCTCCTGCGTCGCGAACCACAGCAGCTCGTGGTCCTCGGCCCCGTCCACCACGAACTGCGCGTCGTCGTCCCCACCGTCCGCCGCACCGACGGCGTCGGCCGCGGCGGCCAAGTCCGTCTCCGCGTCGTCCGCGTCCACGTGCACGGCGGCCGCCTTCGCCAGCGCCACGGTCCCGGCGACCCGCACCTCACCCAGCGCCGCCGGGTCGAGCCCCCGGTCGGGGTCGGCGACCGCGGCACCGTCCGCCACGTCGACGGCGACGACGACCCGGCGCCGTACCGCCGCCGCGTCCGCGGCCAGCTGCCGCAGGGAGGCCAGCGCGGCCCGGTTCAGCGCCGCGTACTCCAGTTCCTCGATGTCGTCCGAGAGGTACCACTCGCGCAAGGCGGGGGTGACGGCGTAGGCGAGGAACGGCCCGGTCGCCAACTCGCCCGTCTTGTACGCCTCGGCGAGACCGGAGAGGGTCAGGGGGACGTAGACGCGCATGGCTGGCCGCTTTCGGTCGATGGGTTCCGCAGGGGTCCCGGGGAGGGCTGAGCCGCGCCTCCCGAAGGGTCTTCAGGATACGTGCGGGACTCGTACGGGACTCGGTTGGAGTCCCCTTTCGAGTCCCCGTCCGCACCTCGAAGGGCGTCCACCTCAGTCCTCGGAACTAACCCGGTGCACCCCGGAGATCTCGGGGTTTCACGCCCCCTCGATCACTCGGATAAGTGAACATTCCGGCCACCCCGACCCGGGCCACCGCTTCCTTGCCCCGGCCGCCTCCGCCGCCGTACAAGATCCCCAACGCAAAAGTTACTGCCCGGTATGAATCGGGCCGAGCGAACGGGGACACCCATGCACAAGGTCATGACCAGGGCACAGCACCGCACGGCCACCCGCCCACCGGCCCGCCGCGACACGAGCCGCCCCGGCGGCACCCCGCCCCGCACGCCGGGCGGTACCGCGCCCCTCACTGCTCCGGACGGCGACCGCCCGCCGGGCTCCCGCGGGGGCACCCTCACCCCGCGCACAAGGCCCACGGACGGCCGCCCACCGACGGGGCCGGGCAGGAGCACCACGACCGCCCCGGGGACCGTCACGCGGCCACGTGGCACGCCTGCTCCGGGCGCTGTCACGCCGACCCGGGACACCACGGCTCCGGTCCCGGCAACGCCGTCGCGGGACATCACGAGGGTGCCTGCCGCGCGTACCGCCACCGCCGCCGCTGGGCTCACCGCGCATACCGCCCCCGGCGCCGCGCCCTCCTCGCGCACCCCCGCCCACGCCCCACCCGGCACCGCCCTCGCCCCGGTCACCGCAAGCGGCGGCATGATGAGTCCCCCGAGCCGTACGACCGTCCCCGCCCAGGCCCGCCGCAGGCCGCCCGCTCCGCAGCCCCGCCCCACCGACCTCTTCGCCGACCGGCTCCTGGCGGTGCTGAGCGGTCAGCGCCCGGTGCACTGGATGCTCCGGCACACCGCGGGCCGCGCCTACGACGAACTGGCGCTGCTCGCCGACCGCACGCCCCTACGCACGCGTGGCGCCCGACCCGTCGTACGCGACATCGGCTACTTCGTCCCGCGCGCCGGTGCCATCGAGGCCTTCGCCCGGATCGGCGCCGGCGACCAGGTGCGGGCCATGGCCTTCCGCCTGGAACAGGGCGCGGACCTGCGCTGGCGCTGCACGGCGGTGGAGATGGGCGGCCCGCGTCCGGCCCACCCCGCAGACGACGACTAGGCCCCGCCCCAGAGGCCCGTTGCCCGGCGCCCCGTCCCCGGCCCCGACGCCGTGCACGCCCCACCGCACGCCGAAGGGCCGGGCACCCTGGGGTGGCCCGGCCCTTCCTGCGCTACGGCGCTCCAGGCGCCGTCACATGCTTCTCGTGGCTACTTCTTGCGGCGGCTGCGGCCTCGCGACTGCTTGCGTCGCTCCGCGCGCGTGAGGCCGTCGGCCTCGGAGCGCACCGGCTCGTCGTCGCCGGCGAAGTCGCCCTCGATGGTGCCGCCTTCGCCGTCCACGGTCGGGGCGGAGAAGTGCAGGTTCCGGCGCTGCGGGGCGTCCAGGCCCTTGGCGCGGATCTCCGGACGGCCGTTCGCCTGCGCCGGCACCGCGTCCTGCTTGGACATGTCGACCGGCTCGGCGTCCTCGACCGGAACCTCCTCGACCTGCTGCTCGACCTGGACCTCCAGGTTGAACAGGTAGCCGACGGACTCCTCCTTGATGCCCTCCATCATGGCGGTGAACATGTCGAAGCCCTCGCGCTGGTACTCGACCAGCGGGTCCTTCTGGGCCATCGCGCGCAGGCCGATGCCCTCCTGGAGGTAGTCCATCTCGTAGAGGTGCTCGCGCCACTTGCGGTCCAGGACCGACAGCACGACCCGGCGCTCCAGCTCACGCATGATCTCGGAGCCGAGCTGCGTCTCGCGCCCCTCGTACTGCTCGTGGATGTCGTCCTTGATGGACTCGGAGATGAACTCGGCGGTCAGCCCGGCGCGGTCGCCGGCCGCCTCCTCCAGCTCCTCGACGGTGATCTTCACCGGGTAGAGCTGCTTGAAGGCGCCCCACAGGCGGTCGAGGTCCCAGTCCTCAGGGAAGCCCTCGGCGGTCTCCGCGCCGATGTACGCGTCGATCGTGTCGTCCATGAAGTGCACGACCTGCTCCTGCAGGTCCTCGCCCTCCAGGACGCGGCGGCGCTCGCCGTAGATGACCTCGCGCTGCCGGTTGAGGACCTCGTCGTACTTGAGGACGTTCTTGCGGGTCTCGAAGTTCTGCTGCTCGACCTGCGACTGGGCGGACGCGATCGCGCGCGTGACCATCTTGTTCTCGATCGGCACGTCGTCGGGGACGTTCGCCATCGACATCACGCGCTCGACCATCTGCGCCTTGAACAGCCGCATCAGGTCGTCGCCGAGGGAGAGGTAGAAGCGGGACTCGCCCGGGTCGCCCTGACGGCCGGAGCGGCCGCGCAGCTGGTTGTCGATACGCCGCGACTCGTGCCGCTCGGTACCGAGGACGTAGAGCCCGCCGAGGTCCTTGACCTCCTCGAACTCGGCCTTGACCGCCTGCTCCGCGTTCTTCAGAGCGGCGGGCAGGGCCTGGGCCCACTCCTCGATGTGCTCCTCGGGGTCGAGACCGCGCTGGCGCAGCGCCGCCTCGGCGAGGTCGTCGGGGTTGCCGCCGAGCTTGATGTCCGTACCACGGCCGGCCATGTTGGTGGCGACCGTCACGGCGCCCTTGCGGCCGGCCTGGGCGATGATCGGCGCCTCACGGTCGTGCTGCTTGGCGTTCAGCACCTCGTGCTGGATGCCGCGCTTGGAGAGCTGCTGCGAGAGGTACTCGGACTTCTCGACCGACGTCGTACCGACGAGGATCGGCTGGCCCTTCTCGTGCTTCTCCGCGATGTCGTCGACGACCGCCTCGAACTTGGCGACCTCGGTGCGGTAGATCAGGTCGGACATGTCCTTGCGGACCATCGGCCTGTTCGTCGGGATCGGGACCACGCCGAGCTTGTAGATCTGGTGGAACTCGGCGGCCTCGGTCATCGCCGTACCGGTCATGCCGGACAGGCCGGACTGCTCCTTGCCCGCCTGGTCGTGGCGCTTGTAGAGGCGGAAGAAGTTCTGGAGGGTGATCGTGGCGAGGGTCTGGTTCTCGTCCTTGATGTCCACCCCTTCCTTCGCCTCGATCGCCTGGTGCATGCCCTCGTTGTAGCGGCGGCCGGCGAGGATACGACCGGTGTGCTCGTCGACGATCATGACTTCGCCGTCGATGACGACGTAGTCCTTGTCCTTCTTGAAGAGTTCCTTGGCCTTGATGGCGTTGTTCAGGTAGCCCACCAGCGGGGTGTTCACCGACTCGTAGAGGTTGTCGATGCCCAGCCAGTCCTCGACCTTGGCGACGCCGGTCTCGTGGATCGCGCAGGTGCGCTTCTTCTCGTCGACGTCGTAGTCGCCGCTCTCCTCCTCGCCCTTGAGGGGGTTGCCCGCCTCACCGCGCTTGAGGCGCGTGACCAGCTTGGCGAAGTCGCCGTACCACTTGGTGGCCTGGTCGGCCGGGCCGGAGATGATCAGCGGCGTACGGGCCTCGTCGACCAGGATGGAGTCGACCTCGTCGACGATGGCGAAGTTGTGGCCGCGCTGGACGAGCTCGTCCTGGGCCCACGCCATGTTGTCGCGCAGGTAGTCGAAGCCGAACTCGTTGTTCGTGCCGTAGGTGATGTCGCACGCGTACTGCTCGCGGCGCTGGGCCGGCGTCATGTTGGCGAGGATGCAACCGACTTCCAGGCCCAGGAGCTTGTGGACGCGGCCCATCATCTCGGAGTCGCGCTCGGCCAGGTAGTCGTTGACCGTGATCAGGTGAACGCCCTTGCCGGACAACGCGTTCAGATATGCGGGCAAGGTGCCGACCAGGGTCTTGCCCTCACCGGTCTTCATCTCGGCCACGTAGCCGAGGTGGAGGGCGGCGCCGCCCATCATCTGCACGTCGTAGTGCCGCTGGCCGAGGACGCGCTTGGCGGCCTCGCGCACGGTGGCGAACGCTTCGGGAAGCAGGTCGTCCAGACTCTCACCATCGGCGTACCGCTGCTTGTACTCATCGGTGAGGGCCCGCAGCTCGGCGTCGGAGAGGTCGATGAAGTCCTCTTCGATGGAGTTGACCTGGTCCGCGATGCGGTGCAGCTTGCGCAGGATCTTGCCTTCGCCTGCACGCATGATCTTCGAGAGGACGGACACGGGGGTTGGTCTCCTTGCCGGTCGGGCCTGGCAGAGTCGGTTTCCTTGGACTTACTGAGCAACGGCCATCGTATGCGAGGACACCACCAAGCCGGGAGGCCTGTCGCGACGACGACCTCTCACTGCTTCGCGCGCTGCTTCAAATCTTCTTCAAAGGGAACAACGGCCGGGCCCTGCCGATGGTGCCGCGCCCCGCCGACGAATTGCGCGAATTGTGATCACCCGCTCACGGAGCGCTAAAAGATGGCGCTCTCGCGGGCGTTCCGAGCAGAATCGGCCGATGGAACCCGTGACGCTCACGACGGCCCGCCTGCTCCTGCGCACGGTCGGTCCGCAGGACACCGACGCCGTGTACGCGGCCGCCCAGGACCCCGATATCCAGCGCTGGACCACGATTCCGTCTCCCTATCTGCCCGAGCACGCGCAGAGTTTCACGGAACAACTGGTCCCCGACGGCTGGGCGAACGCCTCCATGTTCACGTTCGGCGCCTTCCTTCCCGAAGGCGACCTGGTGGGCATGCTCAGTCTCTCGATGCGCTCCCTGGGGGTGGCCGAGGTCGGTTTCTGGGGCGCCAAGGAGCACCGCGGTCACGGCTACACCACCGAGGCCGCCCTCGCCGCCTCCCACTGGGCCTTCACCAAGATGTCGATCGACCGCGTCGAATGGCGCGCGGAGGTGGGCAACACGGGCTCCCGCGCGGTGGCGGAACGGGCGGGCTTCGTCGTCGAGGGCACCCTGCGCTCCTCGATCAACAACAAAGGCGTACGACGGGACTGCTGGGTGGGTTCCCTGCTGCCGTCGGACCTGGGACTGCCGTCGACGGCGCCGTATCTGCCGGCGCCCGCGTAGGGCAGGTGCCCGCGCAGGGCAGGTGCCCGCGCAGGGCAGGTGCCTTCGCAGGGCAGGTGCCTTCGCCTGGGACCGGTGCTTTCGTCGGGGCCGGCACAGCGGCAAACCCGCAGCTCACGCCGCATTGTCAGTGCCGCCCTCTATCGTGCGGACCATGACGACCCCGCGTCCTTTCACCGACCTCTCGGCAGACGAGGCCCGCCGTATCGCACTGCGCGCCCAGGGTTTCCTGGGCACCCCCGATCGCAGGGCGGGCGTCCGGGGCGTCCTCCGCCATCTCGGCGCGGTCCAGTTGGACACGATCTCGGTCCTGGCCCGCTCCCACGAGCTCATCCCGTACGCCCGCCTCGGCGCGGTGGGCCGCAGGACGGTCGAGGACGCCTACTGGAAGACCGCCCCCGGCACGGCTCCGGCCCGGCCGCACGCCTTCGAGTACTGGTCGCACGCCGCGTGCATCCTCCCCGTCGAGGAGTGGCCGCACTTCGCCTTCCGCCGCCGCGCCTACCGCGCCCGCCCGCACTGGAACCACGACCTCCCGGACGGCACCTACGACCAGGTCGTCAAGCAACTCCGCGCCGAAGGCCCCCTCACGGCCACGGAGTTGGGCGGCGCCAAGCGCACCAGCGAGTGGTGGGACTGGTCGGGTTCGAAGGTCGCCGTGGAGCGCGCGCTGATGTACGGCGAGGTGGTGTGCGTGGAGCGCCGCGGCTGGAAGCGGGTCTACGACCTCGCCGAGCGCGCGATCCCGGACGAGTTGCTGCACGACGACCTGGACGACGCCGAGTGCGTGCGCCGCCTGGTCGCCCTCGCGGGCCAGTCCCTGGGCGTCGGCACGCGCGCGGACATCGCCGACTACCACCGCCTCAAGGGCGAGCAGGTCGACGCGGTGATCGCCGAATCGGGCCTGGTGCCGGTCACGGTCGAGGGCTGGTCCAAGCCCGCCTGGGCCGACCCCACGGCCCTGGAGACACCCCCGCGCGGCCGCCACCGCACCACGCTGCTGTCGCCCTTCGACTCCCTGATCTGGGAACGGGCGCGCACGGAGCGGATCTTCGGCTTCACCCACCGCCTGGAGGCCTACGTCCCCAAGCCGAAGCGCGTCCACGGCTACTTCGCGATGCCGGTCCTCGCCGGCGGCCGCCTCGTCGGCCGGGTGGACCCGGCCCGCGAAGGCCGGACCCTGGTCGCCAGGCAGGTCACCCTGGACGGCGCGAAGGCGGTCCCGAAGGTGGCGGAGGCGCTCGTCGAGGCGGCGAGCTGGGTGGACTGCACGAACGTACGCGTGGAGCGGGTGGACGCCCCTGAGCTGCGCGACACCCTCGTCAAGGAGGTGTCTCGCGCGCTGACCACCGCGATGCGCTGACCGGGATCACGCGATGCGCCGAGCGGGGTCAGCGGATCTCGAGGATCTTCTCCCGCATCGCGTAGACCACGGCCTCCATCCTGGAGTGCAGCTGCAGCTTCTCCAGGATGTTGCGCACGTGGTTCTTCACGGTGTTCTCGGAGATGAACAACTCCTTGGCGATATCGCGGTTGTTCATCCCCGTGGCGACGAGTTTCAGCACTTCGAGTTCGCGGTCGGTCAACCGCGGTGCCGGCACCAGCCGGCGCTCGTCGGTGCGCTGGATCATCGACTTGAACTCGGTGAGCAGTTTCGACGCCATGGACGGACTGATCTGCGACTGTCCGTCGGCCACCGCGCGAATGGCGGTGGCCACCTCGTCGGTGGAGATCTCCTTGAGGAGATATCCGGTCGCGCCCGCCTTGATCGCGTCGTAGAGGTCGGCTTCCTCGTCACTGATCGTCAGCATGATGATCTTCGCGCTGGGGGCCACCTCCTTGATGGAGGTGCAGGCCTCGATACCGCCGCGCTTGGGCATCCGCACGTCCATCAGAATGATGTCCGGCAGCAGGTCGGCGGCCTTGTCGACGGCTTCCGCGCCGTCCCCGGCCTCGCCCACGACCTGGATGTCCTCCTCGGCCGCGAGCACGATCTCCAGGCCACGACGGAAGAGGGCGTGGTCGTCCACGACCAGGACCCTGATCGGCTCCTTGCGTGGTGTGCCCACGTCCGGGCCCATGGCGACGGTGCCGCCGTCGGCATCCCCGTCATGCATCGGTCCGAAGCTGTCCGCCATCGTTCCTCCCCCTGAAGGCTGTGGCCTGTGGTGCTGTGCCATCGCCAACCCAAGGCAACGGCCCACCGGTTGGGCCGCTGTGGCCATGATTCCATGCCTGGATGACAACGCGGTGACCGCGCGAGGCGCGAAATGGTCGCACACCGGTGCCCCTGGGGGCGCACACGCGCTCCAGGGGCACAGGCTCAGCGGTCCGCGGGGCCGGTCAGCCGCCCAGCGTGCCCCCCGGCGCGGGAGATTGCGCCTGCGCCACCATCGGGTCCGTGCTGAGGTGGATGACGCCGTAGTCGTAGGCGTGCCGTCGGTAGACGACACTCGGTTCCTTGGTCTCGGAGTCGACGAACAGATAGAAGTCGTGGCCGACCAGTTCCATCTCGTAGAGGGCCTGGTCGAGAGTCATCGGGGAGGCTACGTGGGTCTTCTCGCGGACGATGAGGGGGCCGTCACCCTTCACTTCCAGCGAGCCGATCTTCTTCGTGGGAACGCCGTCCGACTCGTCCTCGTGGACGGGGTGGCCGTTCCCGTTCAGCGTCGCCGCGCCCGGGACGTGGTCGGCGACCTCGGCCGCCGGGATCCTGCGGGCACCGCGGCGCGAGAACCGCTTGTCGTGCTGCTTGCGCAGCCGGGCATCCAGCTTCTCCGCCGCGAGGTCGAGTGCCGCGTACGGGTCGTTGGCCGATGCTTCCGCCCTGATCACCGGACCGCGGGAGCGGAGCGTGATCTCCACTCGGTCACAACGGTCGGCCTGTCGGGGGTTCGGCTCCTTGGACACCTCCACGTCGAGGCTGATCACCTTGCCGTCGAGCTTCTGGATCTTCTCCAGCTTCAGCTTCTCGGCCACGTGCTTGCGGAACCGCTCGGGCACCTCGGTCTTGCGGCCCTTGACGACGATGTCCACGCAGAACTCCGTTCCCGGATAGCCCCGCTTCGCCTGCGGAGCATCTCCCTTTGCACCCGGTCCCGGTGAACCACCGGAACCTCGGACTCGGTGACTTCCACCTCCTCCTCCCCCACGGGCAAGATCTCCACCCCACCGGTGCGGGTGATTCTGCAAAACCCGCAGCACGGCATTCCGGTACGCGAGGTATGGCCTGCGCCTTTTCCTCACAACCGAACATATCTCGCCCGGACGGATGTCGTCACCCTCTACCGCCGCGTACCTCCGTTCCGGTGAATTGACCCTCTCATTACCTGCAACGATGCAAGTTTCCAGTCAGTTCCGGTTTATTTCGAAAGAATCAGGCGACGCCGCGACCACAGCTGCGCAGATCACGTCAACGGCATCGCTTGATCCAGTCGTACGTTCCCCACCGTCTTCCCGACTCAGCGCCGCGTACACGGGCGTCCGCGGATCGTCGTGGGCGTGGCCGTGGGAGTCGTACGAGCAGCGGCCGTGGGAGTCGTGGGAGCGGCCGTACGGCTCGCCGCGCCGGTCCGTCCCAGGCTCCGTCCCGCGCCCCGGAACACGCCCCTGCGAGACCAGCCCCTCCGCCTCCGCCCTCACCCCTGTGGCCGCCCCCGCGGCTCGCGCGGCCCACACCGCCCGCGCCGCCTCCGTCAGCGAGGCGCCCGTAGTCATGAGGTCGTCGACGAGCACGACCCGCCCGCCGCGCAGCAGCCCCGCGCCGCCGGAAGCCACCGCCAGCGCGCCCGCGAGATTGTCCAGCCGCTGCCGGGAGTTCAGCCCGGACTGGTCGGCCACGGCGCGCTTCTGCCGCAGCACCGCCAGCACCCGGGCCCGGGTCCCGGTCCGCCGCAGCTCACCGGCCGCCGCGAGCGCGATCCGCCGCGCCGGGTCATGCCCGCGCGCCCGCACCGCCCCACCGGCGGACGGAACGGGGACGAGCAGCACGGGAGCGCCACCGCTCAGGTCGCCCTGAGCCTGCACCCCGGCGCCCGCTCGCCGCTCCGGTACGGCCCCGCCGAATCGCGCCCCACCCCGTGACATCTCGGCCCCTGACGTCTCGGCCTCCCCCAGCCCCGCCCGCACAGCCCCCGCCAGAGCCGCGCCCAGCGGTGCCGTGAGAGCCAGTGCGCCGCGCTCCTTGTGGGCCAGCAGCATGGCCCGCACCTCGTCGGAGTACCGGGCGGCCGCGTGCACCACGGGCAGCCCGGGCGGCTCCGGCACCGGTCGCACCCGGCACGGCGCGGCCCCGCTCAGGACGGCACGGCACTCCGGGCAGAGCACCGTGCGAGGCCTCCCGCAGCCTCCGCACTCGGCCGGCAGCACCAGATCGGTGAGATCCTGCCACCACCCCCGCATGCCCACCACTGTGCCAAGGCCCGAGCCGCCCGACCACCCCTGTGGACAACTCCCTGTGGACAACTCCGCCCGACACGCAGCCGCTGCCGTGACCGAGGCAGAACCCTCTAGCGGCGCCTCACCCAGGACGGACCGGTCACCCCGGATAGACCGGCGCCATCCCGTCCGTGACCACCTTCTGCCACTGCCCCCCGGACTGGAGCCGTACGATCCCGTCCTCCGAGTACGCCACCAGCGGAAGCCCGTCGTCCTCGGCCGCCGTGAGCTCCTTGACCCCGGTCAGAGCCGCGGGTGCGGGTCCCTCCGGCGTGGAGCCGTCGACCTGGACGTACCGCATGGTCTGCACGCCGCCCTGCTCACGCCCGACCACCACGAGCCGGCTGTCCCCGGCCCACGACATGGCGGTGACGTCCTCCAACTCCGGTGTCGCGGAGCGCAGTTCCTGCACCCAGACCGTCGGCCGCTCGTCCTTGCCGCCCGTCTCGCCGGTCCGCTCGATCCGCCCGATGAGCAGGGAGGTCTGATCGCCCTTGGTCACCACGAGCGCGATCCGCACTCCGTCGGCGGCCACCCGGACGTCCTGGATACGCCCGTCAAGGCCGGGGGCCTTCACCACGATCGGCTCGCCCCTGCCCTGCTCCAGCATCAGCAGCCGGGGGTCGTCGGGGTCGCGGTCGGCCACCCACAGATCGCCGTGCGCGTCCCAGCTGGGCGCCGTCAGCCGGTCCGTCGCCGTCGGGCCGTGGCTGGTCAGCACGGCGTCCCCGAGCGATCCGCCCGACACCAGCGAGGCGGCGTACAGGTCCTTGCCGTCGTCGGCGACCCCGGCCGCGGACTGCTCGTCGCGCGACACGGCCACCGAGAGCAGCTCCTTGCCAGTCTCTCCCAGCGCGCCCGGCACCGGGTCGGGCTTGGCGGTGGGAGTCGCGACCGACAGCCGTGCCAGCCGCTTCTTGCTGTCGATGAAGTACAGGTAGGAGGGATGCTGCGACGACGCGCGCGTGGCGACGGCGTCGGCGCCGGCGCCCTCCCGGTCGTCGCCGAGCGAGCACAGCCGCTTGCTGCCGGAGCGGAGTTCGACCTTGTCCACGATCGGGGTGAGGTTCTGCAGGGTGAACAGCAGCTGGGCCGCCATCTCGTTGCACTTCGTCTCGCCGACCCGGGCGGCGTTCTCGTTCAGCGGCACGGTCAGCATGTTCTGGTCGTCCGGCGTGAGCGAGGTGACACCCTTCTCCAGCCCCGCGCCCGTCGGGAAGCTCGTGCGGACCACCGGGTTGAGCCAGCGCGAGGGCCCGTTGAGCAGGGACCGCACCATCTCCGTCGTGGGGTCCACGTATCGGCGCACGTACACGGGGTCGGCGACCGCCGCCGTGTGCGCCTGCGCGTTCGAGGCGGTGTTCGACGCGAGGTAGTACTTGTTGACGGACATGTAGTTGCGCTGGAAGTCCGACTTCCCCATGACGACGCCCTGCGGCAGCCTGTCGATGCGCCACTGCTTGGTCTTCTTGTCCCGCGTCAGATGCACCGGTACGCCATAGGTCCCCTTGGCGGCCGCGTACGCCTGCTGCTCGTCCACCGTGGCGACCTTGGTGCCCGTCAGCGTGAACGTCAGGTCGTTGACGTCGTCCGAGCGGCTCGGCTCGGTGCCCGGCCCGTCCTGCAGGACCGTCGTGGACAGCCCCGGCTGCCACGTCTGCGACGCCGTGCGGGTCAGATACTGGCGTGCCGTCGAATACGCCGGGTCGTCGCTGGTCAGCGCCTCCAGAAAGCCCGACACGATGTCCGAGGGCTGAGCGTCGTCCTGGGGCGGCATCGCGAAGACCCGCACCTGTGTGTCCTGCCGGGGTGTGGACTCGACCCCGCGTAGATCGCCGCTGTCGGGCATCGAGGCACAACCCGCCAGCAGTACGACGCCACAGGCGGCGTACGCCATCCCGCGCGCAGCCCCCCGCCGAACGCCCCCCTCGCGGTCAGCGCCCACGAAATGCCTCCCCTTGCTTGTTCGCGTCCCCCGCTTGTCTGCTCGCGTCCCCCGGCCCGGCGTCCTGGCGGCCGGCGGTCTCGCTCCGCGCGCCGTCGGCGGCGGACGTCCCGTCCGGTCGTCGTGCGCCCGAGACGGGCCGGGGCACCACGCGCGCGCCGTTGCCGGGCAGCGCCGTCGGGTCGGCCGTGGGGGCCACGCCGGCCAGCCGCGGCGTCATCGGTATCTGGTCCCCGGTCGGCTGCGCGGGCACGGTGGCGACCTTGTCCCCGCCTCCGCGCGGCAGCCCTGCTTCGTCGAGTCCGCGGTTGCGCCGCGAGTCCTTGGGCTCCAGCGGTATCGGCGAGCCCCGCAGCGGCTCGTCCGCGGTCCGCGGCAGCGTCAGCCGGAACTGCGAGCCACCGCCCGGCTCGCCCCACGCCTGCAGCCAGCCGCCGTGCAGCCGTGCGTCCTCCAGGGCGATCGACAGCCCCAGACCCGTACCGCCGGTGGTACGCGCGCGTGCCGGGTCGGCCCGCCAGAAGCGGCTGAACACGCGCGTGGCCTCGCCGGGCTTGAGCCCGACCCCGTAGTCGCGCACCGCGACCGCGACCGCCCCGCCCGCAGAAGCCAGCTTGACGACGACGTCCTTGCCCTCACCGTGCTCCACGGCGTTGACGACGAGATTGCGCAGCACCCGCTCCACGCGCCGGGCGTCCGCCTCGGCCACGACGGGCTGCTGATCGCCGACCACGCGTAGGTGCGTCCCCTTGCGCTCGGCGAGCGGCGCGGCCCCGCTGAGGACCCGCCGGACGACCTCCCTGAGGTCTATCGGCTCGGCCTCCAGCGCCGCCGCGCCCGCGTCGAAGCGGCTGATCTCCAGCAGATCCGCGAGCAGCGTCTCGAACCGGTCCAACTGGTCGGCGAGCAGCTCGGCCGACCGCGCGGTCATCGGATCGAAGTCCACGCGCGCGTCATGGATGACATCGGCCGCCATCCGTACGGTCGTCAGCGGCGTCCGCAGCTCGTGCGACACGTCCGACACGAACCGCCGCTGCATCCGCGACAGGTCCTCCAGCTGCTGGATCTTCAACTGCAGGTTCTGCGCCATCTTGTTGAAGGCCTCACCGAGCCGCGCGATGTCGTCCTCGCCGGTGACCTTCATCCGCTCCTGCAGCCGCCCCGCCGACAGCCGCTCGGCGATCCCGGCCGCCATCCGCACCGGCGTGACGACCTGCCGCACCACCAGCCAGGCGATGGCCCCGAGGAGTACGACGACGAAGAGCCCGGCGGTCGCCAACGTGCCCGTGACCAGGCTCAGCGACTTCTCCTCCTGGGTGAGCGGGAAGAGGTAGTAGAGCTGGTACGGGTCACCGTTCGGGTCGTTGACCTGCTTGCCGATGACCAGGGCCGACTGGGACTCCTTGCCGCCGTCCTTGTAGACGATGCGGGTGTAGCTCTGGGCGGCCGTGGAGCCGTCGTTGATCTTCGCGCGCAGGTCCTCGGGCACGCTCACCGTCGGGTCGACGCCACCGGAGGCACGCGGCCCGCGCCCGCCGCCGCTGTCGTCGCCGGCGGGGAGCGTGACCACGTCGAAGGCGCCCTGGCCGCCGCTGGACAGCGACGACACGAGGTCGCTCATCCAGGCGATGACGTTCTGCGAGGAACGGTCGTCCGCGGTCGCCGCGGCACCGTCGTCCCCGGTCCCGGCCGCAGCCTCGTCGGAGCGCTGCTTGGCCACCGCGAAGCCGCCGGTGGCCTGGCTCTGCGAGGCCTTGACCTTGGCGTCCAGCAGGCCGTTGCGCACCTGTCCGATGACGACGAAGCCCAGCAGCAGGACCACGCCCAGCGACATCAGCAGCGTGGTGACGACGACCTTGAGCTGGATGTTGCGCCGCCACAGCCGCATGACGGGCAGCAGCGGCCGGCGCAGCCAGCGCATGAACAGGCGGAGCACAGGGCTGCCCTGAACGCCGCCCTGCAGCAACCCGCCCTCCAGCAGGCTCCCCCAGCGGGAGCCCGCCGGCTCCGGGCCGACAGGCCGCCCCGCGCGGGCCCCGTTGCGCCCGGACGCCGAAGCGGCACTGTCACCGGACATGTCAGCTCGGCCCTGCCTTGTAACCGACGCCTCGGACGGTCACCACGATCTCCGGCCGCTCGGGGTCCTTCTCGACCTTGGAGCGCAGCCGCTGGACGTGCACGTTCACCAGACGGGTGTCGGCGGCGTGCCGGTAGCCCCAGACCTGCTCCAGGAGCACCTCACGCGTGAACACCTGCCACGGCTTCCGCGCCAGCGCGACCAGCAGGTCGAACTCCAACGGCGTCAGCGCGATCGACTGCCCCTCCCGCTTCACAGAGTGACCGGCCACATCGATGACCAGATCTCCTATGGCCAACTGCTCGGGCGCCGGCTCCTCCGACCTCCGCAACCGCGCCCGGATCCGGGCGACCAGCTCCTTCGGCTTGAACGGCTTCACGATGTAGTCGTCCGCGCCCGACTCCAGGCCCACGACGACGTCCACCGTGTCGCTCTTCGCCGTGAGCATCACGATCGGCACCCCGGACTCCGCCCTGATCAGGCGGCACACCTCGATACCGTCCCGGCCCGGCAGCATCAGATCGAGCAGCACCAGATCGGGCTTGCTCTCCCGGAAAGCGGCCAGCGCCTTGTCGCCGTCGGCTACGAAAGACGGCTCAAAACCTTCACCACGCAACACAATGCCGAGCATCTCGGCCAGTGCGGTGTCGTCGTCGACGACAAGGACTCGTCCCTTCATAAACGACATCATCCCATTAGCTAATCGTTACCTGGCGTGACCTGGCACACAGCTCTGCAAGAGCCTCGGCCGTCACGGGCGAAACGGCGCCCTCTTCCGTGACGATCGCGGTCACCAGCTCGGGTGGCGTCACATCGAACGCCGGGTTGTACGCCTGGGTCCCCAGGGGTGCCACCGGAATCCCGCCTCCCGCTCCCGTCACCGGCGCCTGGGGCGCGGTGACCTCGGTCACCTCGTACCCCGGGCGCTGTTCCACCTCGATGGACGCCCCGTCCGGCGTGTCCGGATCCACCGTGGTGATCGGTGCCACCACGATGAACGGCACGTGGTGGTAGCGCGCGAGCACGGCGAGCGGATAGCTCCCCACCTTGTTCGCCACCGAACCGTCGGCCGCAATACGGTCCGCCCCGATCAGCACGGCGTCCACCTCACCGGCCGCGAACAGCGAACCCGCCGCATTGTCCGTGAGCAAGGTGTACGCCATCCCGTTGCGAGCCGCCTCATATGCCGTCAGGCGAGCACCTTGCAGCAACGGACGCGTTTCGTCCACCCAGAGCCGTCGCAGCTGCCCCACCCGATGCGCCGCGAGGGCCACCGCGAACGCCGTCCCCTCGCCGCCCGACACCAGCGCGCCGGTGTTGCAGTGCGTGAGGATCCGGTGCCCGCCCCCGGGCAGCAGCTCGTCCAGCAGCGCCAGCCCGCACTCGGCCATCCGGGCACTTGCCTCGGCGTCCTCCTGGTGCAGCCGCCGGGCCGCATCCAGCGCCGCCCGGGCGGCAAGCTCGCCGTCACCGCTCTTGGCGAACTCGGCCCGGTGCGCGGACCGGGCCCTGCGCACACCGAGGGCGAGGTTCACCGCGGTCGGCCGGGCACCCGCGAGCACGTTCGCGGCCTCGTCCACGTCGAAGCCGCGCGCGGCGGCGAGCGCGACGCCGTACGCTCCCGCGATGCCGAGCAGTGGCGCCCCGCGCACGGCGAGCGAACGGATGGCCTCCACCAGCGCGGACGCGTCCGTACAGACCAGTTCGACCTCCTCGGCCGGCAGCCTCGTCTGGTCGAGAAGGACCAGTACGGGGCCTTCGGGTGGCTCCTCCCATCGGATCGCCGGTATCTCGGTGGGCCTGTGGTCCTCGCCGCTTTGCGCGTGCTGATCAGCCATGCGGTCAGTCTGCCCCTTACCGGGCCGACAATTGAAGGTGCGCAGCCCATACCGCGGCCGATACCCCGGTGACCACCCCATGGCACGATGGCTGCCAACCTGCCACCGCGACCGCGGACGGGCACCGTGAAGGAGCGACGATGAACGACACTCCGGGCTGGGCCTCGCCCGGATCTGCCCCGTCCGACGGGCAGGAGCCCGGCGCGTCCGACCCGGCCGCACCCAACGACCGTCCAGGCCCCGCGGAGCCCTCCGGCCAGCCCGGCACGGACCCGCAGAACCCAGGCATGAAGTGGTCCAAGGAACAGCCTCCGGCCGGCCAGTGGTCCGCGCCCACCGGCGCCCCGAACCCCGGCCAGGCCCCGCCGCCCCCACCACCCGGCCCCGGCTGGGGCGGACAGCCCCCCGGCGGCGGCTACGGAGGCCCGGGCGCTCCCGGCGGCTACGGCGGCCAGGGCCCCTACGGAGGCAGTCCCTACGGCGGTTGGGGAGGCGGCGTCTGGGGAGGCCCGCCACCCGCGGCCAAGCCCGGCGTGATCCCGCTCCGCCCACTCGGCGTGGGCGAGATCCTCGACGGCGCGGTCTCCACCATGCGCACCTACTGGCGCACGGTCCTCGGCATCTCGCTGACCGTCGCGGTCTTCACGGAGATCATCGTCATCCTCGTCCAGGGCCTGATCCTGAACGACACCGTCAGCACAGAGGCCCTCAACGACCCCAGCGCCAGCTTCGACGAGCTGTCCCGCGCCCTGGGCGACACCATGATCAGCAGCGGCGTCGTCTTCCTGGTCTCCCTGATCGGCACGATCACCGCCACCGCTCTCCTCACGACCGTCACCAGCCGCGCCGTACTCGGCAAGTCCGTCACCATCGGCGAGGCCTGGCGCGACGCGCGCCCGCAGGTGCTCAGGCTGTTCGGCCTGATCTTCCTGCTCCTGCTCATCGCGTTCGGCATCGTCATCGTGGGCGTCCTGCCCGGCCTCCTCGTGGCCGTCGCCGGAGCGAGCGGCCCGGGCGCCGCCCTCGGCATCCTGGGCGGCCTCGGAGCCGGAGTCGTCGCCGTGTGGCTGATGGTCCGCTTCTCGCTGTCCTCGCCCGCGCTGATGCTGGAGAAGCAGAGCATCACGAAGTCGATGAGCCGCTCCGTGAAGCTGGTCCGCGGCTCCTGGTGGCGGGTCTTCGGCATCCAGCTCCTCGCCACCGTCATCGCCAACATCGTCGCCTCGATCGTCGTCATCCCCTTCACGCTGGTGGCCTCGGCCTTCAGCGGCGACGGCGTCAGCGGATTCCTCAACAGCGGGGCCGGCGACGTCGGCTGGACGTACCTCATCATCAGCGGCGTCGGCGCCGTGATCGGCTCGATGATCACCTTCCCGATCACGGCCGGCGTCACCGTGCTGCTCTACATCGACCAGCGCATCCGTCGCGAGGCCCTCGACCTCGAGTTGGCCCGCGCCGCCGGCGTCCAGGACTACGGCACCGCAGCCGGCTCGGGGAGCTGATGCGGTGAGCCTGGCGGGGGGAGTTCTCACAGCGGTGCCGGCACTGCCGCGGGCCGCCGAATCGACCGTACGGGCCCTGCTGCGGGTCGGCGACACATCCCTACTGTCGCTGCGCTCCGGCGACGAACCGCCGGTGACGATCCCGCGTGATCCCGCGCGGGAGGCGGCCCGGCGCGAACTGTCCAAGCGCATGTACCACGAGAACGACCCCGGCCTCTTCGAGCGCGCCCTGAACGCCTTCTGGAAATGGGTCGACAAGCTGTTCGGCGCGGCCTCGACCGCGACGCCGGGCGGGGCGCTCGGCCTCGCCGTCGTCATCGTGGCCGTCCTCGCCGTACTGGGCGTGCTGTGGTGGCGCCTGGGCACACCGCGCCGCCAACCCGTCTCCGCGGCCGCCCTGTTCGACGACCGCCCCCGCAGCGCCGCCGAACACCGCGCGGCCGCCGAGGCACACGCCGCCCAGGGCCACTGGAACCAGGCCGTCCAGGAACGCATGCGCGCCATCGTCCGCTCGCTGGAGGAACGGGCGCTCCTCGACATCCGCCCCGGGCGCACCGCCGACGAGGCAGCAGCGGAGGCCGGCCGCACGCTGCCCTCCCAGACAGACCGGCTGCGCGCCGCCGCCCGGGACTTCGACGACGTGACATACGGCGGACGCAGGGCGAGCGAGCAGTCGTACCACCGCATCGCCGAACTCGACCGCGACCTCGAGCGCACCAGGCCCCAGCTCACGAGCAGCAGCCCCAGCACGGCCCCCAACGCCCGCCAGGGAGCCGCCGAATGACCGCCGAGGCCACGCTCCCCGCCACCTCGGCCTCGCCCACCGCACGCCAGGTATGGACTCGCGCGCGAGGCATCGCCCTCGCCGTCGTACTCCTCCTGGTGACGGCCGTCGTGATCGCCGTGATCCGCTCCGACGCCCGGCACGGCACACTCGACCCGCGCTCCGTCGACCCCTACGGCAGCCGCGCCGTCGCCGAACTCCTCGCCGACCGCGGCGTCTCCACGCGCGTGGTCACCACCCTGGGCGAGGCACGCGCCGCAGCCGCTCCGGACACCACGCTCCTGATCGCCGCCCCCGACCTGCTGACCGACCGTCAACAGGCCCGGCTGCACGCGGCGACCGCCGGCTCCGGCGGACGCACCGTCCTTGTCGCCTCCGGCAGCGCCTCCGTAGAGAGGCTCGCCCCCGGCGTCACCGCCGACCCCGCCACCAGCCTCGACTCGACGCTCTCCCCCCACTGCGCACTGCCCGCCGCACGCACCGCGGGCTCCGCCGACACGGGCGGCATCCGCTACACCACCACGCACCTCGACGCCGACGAGTGCTACCCCAGCGAGCGCCTGGCCACCCTGCTGCGCATCCCGGACACCTCCGGGGACGGCGACACCGTGGTCCTCGGAGCGCCCGACGTCCTCTTCAACAACCGTCTCGACGACCAGGGCAACGCCTCGCTCGCCCTCCAACTCCTCGGCTCCCGACCCCATCTGGTCTGGTACCTCCCCTCGCTCTCCGACACCTCGGCCACCGACGGCGGCGAGGAGAGCTTCCTCGACCTGCTCCCCTCCGGCTGGCTCTGGGGCACACTTCAGCTCTTCGTCGCGGCACTCCTCGCCGCCCTGTGGCGGGCACGCCGACTCGGCCCCCTCGTGCCCGAAAGACTCCCCGTGGCGATACGCGCCTCCGAAACCGTCGAAGGCCGCGCGCGCCTCTACCGCAAGGCCAACGCCCGCGACCGCGCGTCCGCCGCTCTGCGCTCCACCACCCGCACCCGCCTCGCCCCCCTCGTAGGCGTCCCCGTCACCCAGGCGCACTCGCCCGAGACCCTGCTCCCCGCTCTGTCCGCCCACCTCCGCGGCGACGGCCAGACCCTGCACTCGCTCCTCTTCGGGCCGCCGCCCAGCGACGACACGGCCCTCATCGCACTCGCCGATCAACTCGACGCCCTCGAAAGAGAGGTACGCCGTCCATGATGGACCCGACCACTGACAACGCCGGGAACACCGGGGATCCGGGCACCGCCCGAGCCTCCCTGGAAGCCCTGCGCGCCGAGATCGCCAAAGCCGTGGTCGGCCAGGACCCCGCCGTGACCGGCCTCGTCGTCGCCCTCCTCTGCCGCGGACACGTTCTACTAGAAGGAGTCCCCGGGGTCGCCAAAACGTTGCTCGTCCGCGCCCTCGCATCCGCACTCGAACTCGACACCAAGCGCGTCCAGTTCACCCCGGACCTCATGCCGAGCGACATCACGGGCTCCCTCGTCTATGACGCCCGCAGCTCGGAGTTCTCCTTCCAGCCCGGCCCCGTCTTCACCAACCTCCTCCTCGCGGACGAGATCAACCGCACCCCGCCGAAGACCCAGTCGTCCCTCCTCGAAGCCATGGAGGAGCGCCAGGTCACCGTCGACGGCACCCCGCGCCTCCTCCCCGACCCCTTCCTGGTCGCCGCGACCCAGAACCCGGTCGAGTACGAGGGCACGTACCCCCTCCCCGAAGCCCAACTCGACCGCTTCCTCCTCAAACTGACGATCCCTCTCCCCTCCCGCCAGGACGAGATCGACGTCCTCACCCGTCACGCCGAGGGCTTCAACCCGCGCGACCTGCGCGCCGCCGGCATACGCCCCGTAGCGGGCCCCGCCGACCTCGAAGCCGCCCGCGCCGCCGTCGCGAAGACGACGGTCTCCCCGGAGATCACCGCCTACGTGGTGGACATCTGCCGCGCCACCCGCGAGTCCCCGTCCCTCACCCTGGGCGTCTCCCCGCGCGGTGCCACGGCCCTCCTGGCCACCTCACGCGCGTGGGCATGGCTCACGGGCCGCGACTACGTCATCCCCGACGACGTCAAGGCCCTCGCCCTGCCCACCCTCCGCCACCGCGTACAACTCCGACCGGAAGCCGAGATGGAGGGCGTGACGGCCGACTCGGTCATCAACGCGATCCTCGCCCACGTCCCCGTCCCCCGCTGATGGCACTCACCGGACGCGCCGCCTTCCTCGCGGCCCTTGGCTCCCTCCCCATCGGCATCCTGGACCCGAGCTGGGCAGGCATCCTCGCGGTCAACGGCCCCCTGGCCCTCGCCTGCGCCTGCGACTACGCCCTTGCCACCCCTGTACGCCGCCTGGGCCTCACCCGCTCCGGCGACGCCTCGGCCCGCCTGGGCGAACCCGCCGACGTGACCCTCACGATCACCAACCCCTTAGGCCGCCCGCTACGCGCACGCGTGCGTGACGCCTGGCCCCCCAGCAGCTGGCAGCCCGGCACCGAGGTCGAGGCCTCCCGCCACCGTCTGACGGTCCCCGCCGGCGAACGCCGACGCATCACCACACGGCTACGTCCCACCCGCCGCGGCGACCGCCAGGCAGACCGCGTGACCATCCGCTCCGACGGCCCCCTCGGCCTCTTCTCCCGCCAGGGCACCCACAAAGTCCCCTGGACGGTCCGCGTCCTGCCCCCGTTCACCAGCCGCAAGCACCTGCCCTCGAAACTCGCCCGCCTACGCGAACTCGACGGCCGCACCAGCCTGCTGACCCGCGGCGAGGGCACAGAGTTCGACAGCCTGCGCGAGTACGTCCCCGGTGACGACACCCGCTCCATCGACTGGCGCGCCACCGCCCGCCAGTCCACGGTCGCCGTGCGCACCTGGCGCCCCGAACGCGACCGCCACATCCTCCTGGTCCTCGACACCGGCCGCACCTCCGCCGGCCGCGTCGGCGACGCCCCACGCCTCGACGCCTCCATGGACGCGGCCCTGCTCCTGGCAGCCCTCGCCTCCCGCGCCGGCGACCGAGTGGACCTCCTCGCGTACGACCGCCGGGTACGCGCCCTCGTCCAGGGCCGCACGGCCCGAGACGTCCTCCCGTCCTTGGTCAACGCGATGGCGACGATCGAACCCGAACTGGTCGAACTGGATGCGAGGGGCCTGACCGCCACGGCGCTCCGTACGGCCCCCCGCCGCTCCCTGATCGTGCTGCTCACAAGCCTCGACACGGCCCCCGTCGAAGAAGGCCTGCTCCCGGTCCTCTCCCAACTCACCCAGCGCCACACGATTCTGGTGGCATCAGTAGCTGACCCGTACATCGCCCGCATGGCAACGGCCCGCGGAAACACCGACGCCGTCTACGAGGCGGCAGCAGCGGCCCAAGCCCAGAGCGAACGCCACCGCACCGCGGAACAACTCCGCAGACACGGCGTTACGGTCGTCGATGAAACGCCGGACGAACTGGCGCCGGCATTGGCGGACGCGTATTTGGCTCTCAAGGCGGCGGGACGTCTGTAGCAACTGCGGGGCTTTTCCCTAAAGCCCCGCCATCCGAATCAAAGAGTCCAGAAATGCAGAAAGCCCCGTACCATCCCGGTACGGGGCTTTCTTAAAGATTGTTCGGCGGTGTCCTACTCTCCCACAGGGTCCCCCCTGCAGTACCATCGGCGCTGTAAGGCTTAGCTTCCGGGTTCGGAATGTAACC
>NZ_JARXVH010000022.1 GCF_029892565.1 Streptomyces pseudovenezuelae
AAACGCCCGGTTACATTCCGAACCCGGAAGCTAAGCCTTACAGCGCCGATGGTACTGCAGGGGGGACCCTGTGGGAGAGTAGGACACCGCCGAACTCCTTTTATAGCTCCGGTTCTTGGGCATGCAGCCCAAGAACCGGAGCTTTTTTGTGTTGAGGTAGGGTCAGGGAGCATCGTTGGAACGTTCCCACAGGAGGCCCCCGGGTGGAGGTCCAGGAGACCCGTGTCCAGACGGAACGGGTGCTCACCATCCCCAACATCCTCAGCATGGCGCGGCTCGCTGGTGTGCCGCTCTTCCTGTGGCTGATCCTGAGGCCCGAGTTCGGCGGTCCGCAGAGCGACGGCTGGGCGCTGCTGGTGCTCATGCTGAGCGGAGTCAGCGACTATCTGGACGGCAAGCTGGCGCGGCGTTGGAACCAGATCAGCAGCCTTGGCCGGCTGCTCGATCCCGCGGCCGACCGGCTCTACATTCTCTCGACTTTGGTCGGTCTCACCTGGCGCGAGATTCTGCCAATCTGGTTGACCGCTGCACTGCTGGCGCGCGAGCTGGTTCTCCTGGTGATGGTGGGCATCCTCAGGCGGCATGGCTATCCGCCGCCGCAGGTGAACTTCCTGGGGAAGGCCGCCACCTTCAACCTGATGTACGCCTTCCCGCTGCTCCTGCTCAGTGACGGAAGTGGATGGATCTCGTCACTCGGTGCTATTTTCGGATGGGCGTTCGCAGGATGGGGTACAACGCTGTATTGGTGGGCAGGAGTCCTCTACGTGGTACAAGTCCGCCGTCTGATCCGTGCGGACACCATGGCCGACTGAACCCGCCGTTTGGTGCTGGTCGTCGCTCGATGGCCCCCGGCGGAAAAGTGCGGGACAATCTGACGGGTGAAGTCGGCTAGACCGTCGTCTCTTCGAGGAGGACGCTTCCGACATGAAGGCCGTCGTGATGGCCGGAGGTGAAGGCACACGCCTTCGCCCCATGACCTCAAGCATGCCCAAGCCACTCCTGCCAGTGGTCAACCGCCCGATCATGGAGCATGTGCTGAGGCTGCTCAAAAGGCACGGGCTGAACGAGACCGTCGTGACTGTCCAGTTCCTGGCCTCCTTGGTCAAGAACTACTTCGGTGACGGCGAGGAGCTCGGAATGGAGCTCTCCTATGCCAACGAGGAGAAGCCACTCGGTACCGCCGGGAGCGTCAAGAACGCTGAGGAAGCGTTGAAGGACGATGCCTTCGTCGTCATCTCCGGTGATGCCCTGACCGATTTCGACCTCACCGAGCTCATCAATTTCCACAAGGAAAAAGGTGCGCTCGTCACCGTGTGTCTGACGCGGGTACCGAATCCATTGGAATTCGGAATCACGATCGTCGACGAAGAAGGCAAGGTCGAGCGCTTCCTTGAGAAGCCGACCTGGGGACAGGTCTTCTCCGACACCGTGAACACGGGCATCTACGTCATGGAGCCCGAAGTCTTCGACTATGTCGAACCCGATGTGTCCGTCGACTGGTCCGGCGATGTCTTTCCGCAGTTGATGAAGGAAGGCAAGCCGATCTACGGCTATATCGCCGAGGGCTACTGGGAGGACGTCGGCACGCACGAGAGCTATGTGAAGGCCCAGGCCGATGTCCTGGAGGGCAAGGTCGACGTCGAGATCGATGGGTTCGAGCTCTCCCCGGGTGTCTGGGTGGCCGAGGGTGCGGAGGTGCATCCCGATGCCGTTCTCCGTGGGCCGCTCTACATCGGCGACTACGCCAAGGTCGAGGCCGGTGCCGAGATCCGCGAGCACAGCGTCGTCGGTTCGAACGTCGTCGTGAAGTCCGGGGCCTTTCTGCACAAGGCCGTTGTGCACGACAACGTCTACGTCGGGCAGCACAGCAATCTGCGTGGCTGTGTCATTGGAAAGAACACCGACATCATGCGGGCCGCTCGGATCGAGGACGGCGCGGTCATCGGTGACGAGTGTTTGATCGGTGAAGAATCGATCATCCAGGGGAATGTACGGGTCTACCCGTTCAAGACCATCGAGGCCGGTGCCTTCGTCAACACCTCCGTCATCTGGGAGTCCAGAGGACAGGCGCATCTCTTCGGCGCGCGGGGGGTCTCCGGAATCCTGAACGTGGAGATCACCCCCGAACTCGCCGTGCGCCTTGCCGGCGCCTACGCGACGACCCTGAAGAAGGGCTCGACCGTCACCACCGCGCGCGATCACTCGCGTGGTGCTCGTGCGCTCAAGCGGGCGGTCATTTCCGCGCTGCAGGCCAGTGCCATCGACGTACGCGACCTGGAGAACGTACCGCTGCCCGTGGCCCGGCAGCAGACCGCTCGGGGTAGTGCCGGCGGGATCATGATCCGGACCACTCCCGGGGTGCCGGACTCTGTGGACATCATGTTCTTCGACGGGCGGGGAGCGGACCTGTCGCAGGGCGGTCAGCGGAAGCTGGACCGAGTGTTCGCGCGGCAGGAGTATCGGCGTGCGTTCCCCGGTGAGATCGGGGACCTGTACTTTCCGGCCAGCGTCTTCGACTCGTATACGGGTTCCTTGCTGCGGAACGTCGACACCACAGGGGTCGCCGAGTCCGGGCTGAAGGTCGTGGTCGACGCGTCGAACGGTAGTGCCGGGCTTGTCCTGCCTAGCCTGCTCGGCAAGCTGGGTGTGGACTCGCTGACCATCAACCCGGGTCTGGACGAGTCCAGGCCTACGGAGACCGGGGATATCCGGCGGTCGGGGCTGGTGCGGCTCGGTGAGATCGTCGCGTCGTCGCGGGCCGCCTTCGGAGTGCGCTTCGACCCTGTCGGTGAACGGCTCTCGCTGGTCGACGAGAAGGGGCGGATCGTCGAGGACGACCGTGCGCTGCTCGTCATGCTCGACCTGGTGGCCGCGGAACGGCGCAGCGGCCGGGTGGCGCTGCCGGTGACCACGACGAGGATCGCCGAGCAGGTGGCGGCGTACCACGGCACGCAGGTGGAGTGGACGACGACCTCGCCCGACGACCTGACCCGGGTGGGACGCGACGAGACGACCATCTTCGGGGGCGACGGCAAGGGCGGCTTCATCGTCCCGGAGTTCAGCAGTGTCTTCGACGGTACGGCGGCTTTCGTACGGTTGATCGGGCTGGTGGCGCGGACGCAGCTCACGCTCAGCCAGATCGACGCGCGGATTCCGCGGGCGCATGTCCTGAAGCGGGATCTGGCGACTCCGTGGGCGGTCAAGGGACTTGTGATGCGTCGGGTCGTCGAGGCGGCCGGAGAGCGCTTCGTGGACACCACCGACGGTGTGCGCGTGGTGGAGACCGACGGGCGCTGGGTGATGGTGCTGCCGGACCCGGCCGAGGCGGTCACCCATCTGTGGGCCGAGGGGCCGGACGACGCGTCCGCCCAGGCGCTGCTCGACGAGTGGTCGGCGGTCGTGGACAGCGCCGGTCGCTGAAAGGCGCGGCACGCGTGCGTGCCGGACATGTGTCCTCAAGGGGGCCTGTCCGGCACGCCGGTGGGGCCATTCGGAGGTAGTGGCCACGACGTGCGACGATGTGCGGCATGCCGCAGCAGCCCCCCGTTCGGAGGACACCCACGCGCCCTTCGCGTCCGGACGCGTCCATGTCGCTGCTCACCAACGTCATGGATCACAGCCTCGACGACGGCTATGCCGAGGCGGCCGAACGGAAGAAGGCCGCGGGGGCCGGCGGTATGCCCAAGACCCTCCGCGCCAGGCTGGGTCTCGCCGCCGGGTTGGTGCTCGCGGCGCTCGTCGTCACCGTGGGTGCGGCACAGGCGCGCGTGGCGGCTCCCGTCGTCGCCAAGGAGCGCGAGGAACTGATCGACCGTATTGACCGTGAGACCGACACGGCCGACAAGCTGGAGGGCTCCGTCGACAAGCTGCGCGACGACGTGGGCGATCGGCAGCGGGAGGCCCTCAAGAAGAGCGGCGGCGAGGACCAGTCGGAGCTCGTGGCCATTCTGTCGGGCGCGGTCGCCGTCCACGGTCCGGGCGTGAAGCTCGTCGTGAACGACGCCAAGGAAGCCACCACCGGCGGTGACGGCAACCCGCGCGAGACCAACGGTTTCTCGGACACGGGGCGCGTGCGCGACCGGGACATGCAGCGCGTGATCAACGGGCTGTGGGAGTCCGGGGCCGAGGCGGTCTCCATCAACGGACAGCGGCTTACGGCGCTGTCCGCGATCAGGGCCGCGGGTGACGCGATACTGGTCGACAACAAGCCACTGGTTCCGCCGTATACGGTGCTCGCCGTGGGGGACGGCAAGCGGTTGAGCACCAGGTTCCAGAACAGTGCCGACGGGCTGTATCTGCATGCCCTGCAGGAGAACTACGGCATCAGGACCGCCATCTCCACCGAGGACGACGTCCGGTTGCCCGTCGCACCGAGTGTGACCGTACGTACCGCACAGCCGAATACCGAGAAAAATGAGAAGGGCACATCGTGATCGCCGTACTGGGCCTCGTCGTGGGAGTCGTGGCCGGCATCTTGGTCCGGCCCGAGGTTCCGGCGGTCGTCGAGCCTTATCTGCCGATCGCCGTCGTGGCGGCGCTGGACGCCGTGTTCGGCGGCCTGCGGGCCATGCTCGACGGCATCTTCGACGACAAGGTCTTCGTGGTGTCGTTCCTGTCCAACGTGGTCGTGGCCGCGCTGATCGTGTTCCTGGGCGACAAGTTGGGCGTGGGCGCCCAGCTGTCGACCGGCGTCGTCGTGGTCCTGGGGATCCGGATCTTCTCCAACGCCGCGGCGATCCGCCGGCACGTCTTCCGGGCGTGAGGCCGATGAGCGAGAACGAAGAGACACCCGAGAACAGGTTGCGCAAGGAACTGCCCGAAGAGGTGGAGGCGCCCGCGACGGCCGCCGAGGGCGCGGAGAAGTCCTCCGAGCCGACTCCGGGGCTCACCGGGCGGCAGCGGCTGGCGAAGGGTGTGTGGCCGCCGCGCGTCACCCGGGCCCAACTCATCGTCGCCGTACTGCTGTTCGGGCTCGGCTTCGGGCTGGCCGTGCAGGTCGCCTCGAACAGCGACAGTGACAGTGCCCTGCGCGGCGCACGTCAGGAAGATCTCGTTCGCATCCTTGATGAACTGGACGACCGTACACAGCGTCTTGAGGACGAGAAGCAGGGACTGGAGAAGCAGCGCGACGAGCTGGAGAACAGCTCCGACCAGGCTGAGGAGGCCCGCAAGCAGACCGTCGAGAAGGAGGGGCAACTCGGCATTCTGGCGGGCACGGTGGCCGCGCAGGGACCTGGCATCACGATGACCATCGACGACACGAAGGGGACGGTCGAGGCGGACATGCTGCTCGACGCGATCCAGGAGCTGCGCGCGGCCGGCGCGGAGGCGATCCAGGTGAACGGCGTACGGGTCGTCGCCGGCACCTACCTCACGGACTCCGACAAGAGCGTGAGCGTCGACGGGAACAAGATCAACGCGCCCTATCGTTTCAAGGTCATCGGCAAGCCGGAGGACCTGGAGCCGGCGCTCAACATCCCTGGAGGCGTGGTGCAGACTCTTGAGAAGGAGCAGGCCACCGTTACCGTCGAGCGGTCGAACAAGATCGTCGTGGACGCCTTGCGAGCGGCGAAGCAGCCTGACTACGCTCGGTCGTCCTCTCAGTGAACCGGCGGTGCATGGGGGCCGTCCGGCAGGGGCATGAGGTTGCGGGGGGTCGGCGCACCGAATGGGTGGTGCGTGGTGGAAACTGTCTGGTGGATACGGACGTTGTGAGGATGTCCGGGTCGGCCGGTGTATGCAATCAGGGTTCGTCCTGCCCCACGGGCGGGTCTGTTTCGGTCAAGGGGAATCGCCCGTGAAGTTGTTTGCGAAGTTGTTCGGCAAGAGCGCGCGAGAGGGTAGCGACAATGCGAACGCGACCGCTCGCCATCGCGCACAGCCAGACGCGGAAGGCGAGCGTCCGCTGTTCCGAGACCAGGTGGGCGGTCAGGGCGGTGACGTTTCCGGAGGTCAGGGCGCGCCGTCTGTTGACCCTGCGGAGTCCGGCGGCATAGGTTTCGGGCAGCCGTCAACCTCAAGTACGGGTGGAGGGTTTTCCCCTATGTCGGCCCTGGTGTGTACGAGGTGCGGTAACCGCAACGCGGAGAACAGTCGCTTCTGTTCCAACTGCGGTGCGCCGTTGCGAGGCGGTGCCGAGCGGCCGTCCGAGACGACTTCGACGATCTCCATCTCCGGCCTTGAGGCGTACGACGCCGAGGTGACCGGACAGACGCAGATTCCGGCGCTCTCTCCCGAGGCGCAGGCGGCGGTGGACGCGCTGCCGCTGGGTTCCGCGCTCCTGGTCGTGCGCCGCGGCCCGAACTCGGGCAGCCGCTTCCTGCTGGACGGCGACCTGACCACGGCCGGGCGTCACCCGCAGAGCGACATCTTCCTGGACGACGTGACGGTCTCGCGCCGGCACGTGGAGTTCCGCCGCGCCGCGGACGGTTCGTTCACGGTGGCCGACGTGGGCAGCCTGAACGGTACGTACGTCAACCGCGAGCGGATCGACTCGGTCGCGCTCAACAATGGCGACGAGGTGCAGATCGGCAAGTACCGGCTGGTGTTCTACGCGAGCCAGCGAGGCTACTGACCCTCCCCCGGAGAAGGTCCATGCTTCATACACCGAGCGGCGGGGCCGGACACGGCGTCGCCGCCGCGGACAGTGGACTGATGAGCATCGGCACGGTGCTGAACGTGCTGCGCGACGAGTTCCCCGAAGTCACCATCTCCAAGATCCGTTTCCTGGAGTCGGAGGGGCTCATCGAGCCGCAGCGGACCCCCTCGGGGTACCGCAAGTTCAGCCCCGGTGACGTCGAGCGCCTCGGTCACGTCCTGAGGATGCAGCGGGACCACTATCTGCCGCTCAAGGTCATCCGCGAGCACCTGGACGCAATGGAGCGCGGCGAGGCCGTGCTTCTGCCTGCTGTGGGGCGCCAGCGGGACGGTGAGACCGTCCTGGAGGTCCCCGAGGGGCCCACGGCGGCCCGGATCGGCCGGGACGAGCTGCTGGCGGCGGCCGGCATCGGCGAGCAGGAGCTCGAGGAGTGGGAGTCGTACGGGCTCGTCGGGCCGTTGCCGGACGGGGCGTACGACGCGGAGGCGGCCACCGTGGCCGTCCTCGTCGTCGAGCTGGGCCGGTTCGGGATCGAACCGCGCCACCTTCGGGTGATGAAGGCGGCCGCCGATCGCGAGGCCGGGCTCGTGGACCAGGTGGTGGCCCCGCTGAAGCGCCATCGCAATCCGCAGACCAGGGCCCACGCGGAGGCCCGTACGAAGGAGCTGGCGGCGCTCACCGTACGGCTGCACGCCGCGCTCGTGCAGACCGCGCTGGGCGTGCGCCTGCCCTGAGCCGGGCGCCCGCGCGGCGGCCGGATCATCCCCCCGTTCCCTGCCCGACTACCCAAACGTCCCGGGCACGTCCTAGGGTTGCTGTGTGAACGAGCTCGATGTCGTAGGTGTCCGGGTCGAAATGCCCTCCAACCAACCGATCGTGCTCCTGCGTGAAGTGGGAGGCGACCGCTACCTCCCCATCTGGATCGGGCCGGGCGAGGCGACGGCGATCGCCTTCGCCCAGCAGGGCATGGCCCCCGCACGACCGCTGACCCACGACCTGTTCAAGGACGTGCTGGAGGCCGTCGGCCAGGAGCTCACCGAAGTGCGCATCACGGATCTGCGTGAGGGCGTCTTCTACGCCGAACTGGTCTTCGCCAGCGGGGTCGAGGTGAGCGCGCGCCCGTCCGACGCCATAGCGCTGGCGCTGCGCACGGGGACGCCGATCTACGGCAGCGACGGGGTGCTCGACGACGCCGGTATCGCGATCCCGGACGAGCAGGAGGACGAGGTGGAGAAGTTCCGCGAGTTCCTCGACCAGATCTCACCCGAGGACTTCGGCACCAGCAGCCAGTGAGTCGGGGCTGGCCCCGTGGACTCGCGGTCCGTGTGGCGCCGGTCCACGGTCGGTCACAACCGAAATGCCGGCATTTGCCAGCGGCTACTGAGAGCGTCCTGAAGCCCGCTCGGAGCACATTCGGCTAGCCTTTCCCCGCGGATGGGTGCGGGAAACCACTCCTAGGGTGATTATCACTCGGCGTGCCGAGTGTGGCGATCGTTGACGCACCCCTGGTGACTGCCTACCGTCGAGAAGGCAGGTCAAGGACGGAGGTCGGCGTGAGCAGCAGCGGCGACGGTACGGCTGGGGGTGCCCCGGGACACGGTCTCGGGGAGAGCGGTCCGTACCCTCCCCCAGGCTCTCAACTGCGTTCGAGCAGGGGTTACCCCTATCGCTCCGGCGCGGCCGATCACGTTCCGCAGCGACCGGCGGCCGTGCCGAGCAGCGGAGGGGCGACGTCCATGGCGTCCGAGCAGATCGGCTATCGAGGTCCTACGGCCTGTGCGGCCGCCGGGATCACCTATCGGCAACTGGACTACTGGGCACGCACCGGGCTCGTGGAGCCGAGCGTGCGGCCCGCCCACGGGTCGGGCACGCAGCGGCTGTACAGCTTCCGGGACGTCGTCGTCCTGAAGATCGTCAAGCGGTTCCTCGACACCGGTGTGTCCCTGCAGAACATCCGCACCGCGGTCCAGCATCTGCGCGCCTGCGGCTTCCGCGACCTGGAGCGCATGACGCTGATGAGCGACGGCGCCACGGTCTACGAGTGCACCTCGCCCGACGAGGTCCACGCGCTGCTCCAGGGCGGTCAGGGCATCTTCGGGATCGCCGTCGGAGTGGTGTGGCGGGACGTCGAGAGCGCGCTCTCGCAGCTGCACGGCGAGCGGATCGACACGGGCGAGACGCTGGTCGGGAACAACCCCGCGGACGAGCTCGCAAGGCGCCGGAACCGGGCCGTCTGAGCGGCTCGGGGCGGCACCCGGCGGTCGTTGCGGGGGCATTGTCAGTGGCGTAGTGCAGCATCGGAGATGTGAGAAACGCGCCCACGATCCTGCATCTCGACATGGATGCCTTCTACGCCTCGGCGGAGCAGGCGTCCAAGCCGAGTCTGCGCGGGAAGGCCGTCGTGGTGGGCGGGCTAGGGCCGCGCGGGGTGGTCGCCACCGCCTCGTACGAGGCTCGGGTGTTCGGGGTCAGGTCCGCGATGCCGATGGCCCAGGCGCGGCGGCTCGCGCCGAACGCCGCGTATCTGGTGCCGCGCTTCGGGTTCTACCGGGCGATCAGCGAGCAGGTCATGGGGCTTCTGCACTCGCTGTCGCCGCTGGTGGAGCCGCTCAGCCTGGACGAGGCGTTCGTGGACCTGGAGACCGAGGGGGCGGCCTGGGACCGGGCGTCGGCACGGTTGGTCGGGGAGAAGCTGCGCGCGGACATACGGGCGGTCACGGGGCTGACCGGGTCGGTCGGCCTGGCCGCGTCCAAGATGCTCGCCAAGATCGCTTCCGAGGAGGCCAAGCCTGACGGGCTGGTGCTCATCGAGCCCGGGACCGAGCGGGCCATGCTCGGGCCCATGTCGGTGCGGACGTTGCCGGGGGTGGGGCCGGCGACGGGGGACCATCTGCGGCGGGCCGGGATCACCACGGTCGACGATCTGGCCGAGGCAGGTGAGGACGAGCTGGTGCGGATGTTGGGGAAGGCGCACGGGCACGGGCTCTACGCGATGGCGTTGGCTCGGGACGATCGGCCTGTGGTGGCCGAGCGGGAGACCAAGTCGGTGTCGGTCGAGGACACCTACGACGTGGACATCCATGACCGGGTGAGGGTGGGGCTGGAGGTGCAGCGGCTGGCGGATCGGTGTGTGCGGCGGTTGCGGGAGGCGGGGTTGTCGGGGCGGACCATCGTGTTGAAGGTGCGACGGTACGACTTCTCCACGTTGACTCGGTCCGAGACCTTGCGGGGGCCTACGGATGATCCGGGGGTGGTGCGGGAGGCCGCCGGGCGGTTGTTGGAGTCCGTGGATACGACGGGGGGTGTGCGGTTGTTGGGGGTGGGGGTGAGTGGGCTTGCCGACTTCACGCAGGAGGATCTTTTCGCGCAGGCGGCGGGGGCGGCGGGCGTGGTGGGGGACGGGGTGGATCACTTGGTCGAGGAGGAGAGGGGCGGGGAGGGGGTGGATCACTCGGTCGAGGAGCAGCAGGTGGTTGCCGAGCGGCGGTGGCCCTCGGGGCATGACGTGCGGCATGCCGAGTTCGGGCATGGGTGGGTGCAGGGGAGTGGGCTTGGGCGGGTGACTGTGCGGTTTGAGACGCCGAGGTCCGAGCCGGGGCGTGTACGCACGTTTCGGGTCGACGACCTTGAGTTGGAGCCGGCTGAGCCGTTGCCGTTGGTTGCCGGAGGGCCCGGTGTTTCGGTGGACGGGGTTCGGACGTGACCGTCGGTCCGGGTGCTGTCGGACGCCTCAGGCGTCGGCGTCCTCTGTGCCGGCCAGCTTGCCGAAGTCGTGGTCCGGGAACGTTGGTGGGGGTGCTGTGTCGAGGCCGTAGTGGTGGTAGAGCTGGAGTTCTTGTTGGGGGGAGAGGTGGCGGCCTACGCCGAAGTCGGGGGCGTCTTTGATGAGGGCGCGTTCGAAGGGGACGTGGAGGGTGCCCTCGATCAGTTCGCTGGGTTCCAGGGGGACGAAGGCGTCGCGGGAGAAGAGGCCGGTGCGTATGGCGGCCCACTCCGGCACGCCGGTCGCGTCGTCGAGGTAGATCTCGTCGATCGTGCCGATCTTGGTGCCGTTGCGGTCGAACGCCTTGCGGCCGATCAGGTTGCGCGGATCGATGTCGGTCTGCACGGGCCCTCCACGTGGTCGCGACGCACTCGTAAACACTACGAAAGAGCACATTGGTGATCGTGGCCACTCGAAGGCTCGGGCGTAGCGCTCGCTGGTAGGCTGACAGCGGCTGCTGACCCCGTGCGGGAGAGTCCTCCAGACACCATCGGAGGCGCCGAAGGAGCAAATCCTCCCCGGAATCTCTCAGGCCCACGTACCGCACGGACGAGGTCACTCTGGAAAGCAGGGCGGGTGTCGAAGGCCTCCGCTCTCACCGACGGTGAAAGCCGGGCGCCTTCGGGATGTCCGGTGAAGCTCTCAGGTTGAGATGACAGAGGGGGAGGCCGTCGGGGTACCCGTGCCGTGGTACCCCTCGAAGGTCGTGACCGACCAGGAGGCCTCCGCAATGACCGCCCATCGCACTCCGCTCTCCGAACTCGAACAGGGAATCCCGTTCGAGCAGCGCCACATCGGGCCCGACCAGGAGGCGCGGGCCAAGATGCTCGCGCAGGTCGGCTACGGCTCGCTGGACGAGCTCACCGCCGCCGCGGTGCCGGATGTGATCAAGAACGCCGATGCCCTGGACCTGCCCGGTGCGCGCACCGAGGCCGAGGTGCTGGCCGAACTGCGGTCGCTGGCCGATCGGAACCAGGTCCTCGACTCCATGGTCGGGCTCGGGTACTACGGCACCTTCACGCCGCCCGTCATCCTGCGCAACGTGATGGAGAACCCGGCCTGGTACACGGCCTACACGCCGTACCAGCCGGAGATCTCGCAGGGTCGCCTTGAGGCCCTGCTCAACTTCCAGACCATGGTCGCCGACCTCACCGGGCTGCCGACCTCCGGTGCCTCCCTCCTCGACGAGGGCACCGCCGCCGCCGAGGCCGTGGCGCTGTCCCGGCGGATGGGCAAGAACAAGAAGGGTCTGTTCCTGGTCGACGCGGACGCGTTGCCGCAGACCATCGCCGTGATCGAGACGCGGGCCGAGCCGGCGGGCGTGGAGGTCGTGGTCGCCGACCTCTCCGACGGTATCCCGGCCGAGGTCGCGGGGCGTGAGATCAACGGCGTCCTCGTCCAGTACCCCGGCGCCTCCGGTGCCGTACGGGACATCAAGCCGTTGATCGACCAGGCGCACGAGCTCGGCGCGCTCGTCACCGTCGCCGCCGATTTGCTGGCGCTGACGCTGCTGAAGTCGCCCGGTGAGCTGGGTGCGGACATCGCCGTCGGCACGACGCAGCGGTTCGGTGTGCCGATGGGCTTCGGCGGGCCGCACGCGGGCTACATGGCCGTACGCGAGAAGTTCGCGCGCAGCCTGCCCGGGCGGCTGGTGGGCGTGTCCGTGGACGCCGACGGGCACAAGGCCTACCGGCTCGCTCTGCAGACGCGTGAGCAGCACATCCGCCGGGAGAAGGCCACCAGCAACATCTGTACCGCGCAAGTGCTGCTCGCCGTCATGGCCGGTATGTACGCCGTCTACCACGGGCCCGAGGGGCTGCGGGTGATCGCGCGGCGCACCCACCGGTACGCCACGATCCTGGCCGAGGGGCTCAGGGCCGGCGGGGTCGAGGTCGTGCACGGGTCGTACTTCGACACGCTCACCGTGCGCGTCGAGGGGCGGGCCGCCGAGGTCGTCGTCGCCGCGCGGGAGAACGGCGTCAACCTGCACCTGGTCGATGCCGATCACGTGTCGATCGCCTGTGACGAGACGACCGCGCGGGCCCAACTGGGCGCTGTCTGGGCGGCGTTCGGGGTCGAGGGGGACGTGGAGGCGCTGGACGCCGGGGCCGGGGAGACGATTCCGCAGGAGCTGCTGCGGAGCGACGAGTTCCTCGTTCACCCCGTCTTCCAGCAGCACCGCTCCGAGACGGCGATGCTGCGCTACCTGCGCAAGCTGGCCGACCGTGACTACGCGCTCGACCGAGGCATGATCCCGCTGGGCTCCTGCACGATGAAGCTCAACGCGACCGCGGAGATGGAGCCGGTCACCTGGCCCGAGTTCGGGCAGCTGCACCCCTTCGCGCCCGCCGAGCAGGCGCAGGGCTATCTGACGCTCATCCGTGAGCTGGAGGAGCGGCTCGCCGAGGTCACCGGGTACGACAAGGTGTCGCTGCAGCCCAACGCCGGGTCGCAGGGCGAGTTCGCCGGGCTGCTCGCCGTACGCGGATACCACCGTGCCAACGGGGACGAGCAGCGGACCGTGTGTCTGATTCCGTCGTCCGCGCACGGGACGAACGCCGCCAGCGCCGTCATGGCCGGCATGAAGGTCGTCGTCGTGAAGACCGCCGAGGACGGCGAGATCGACGTCGAGGATCTGCGGGCGAAGATCGAGCAGTACCGCGACGAACTTGCCGTACTGATGATCACGTACCCGTCGACGCACGGTGTGTTCGAGGAGCATGTCGCCGACATCTGCGCGCAGGTGCACGAGGCCGGTGGGCAGGTCTACGTCGACGGGGCCAACCTCAACGCGCTTGTGGGGCTTGCCAAGCCGGGGCACTTCGGCGGCGATGTCTCGCATCTGAATCTGCACAAGACGTTCTGCATTCCGCACGGTGGCGGTGGTCCGGGCGTCGGGCCGGTCGGTGTGCGGGCGCATCTGGCGCCGTATCTGCCGAACCATCCGCTGCAGCCCGCGGCTGGTCCGGAGACCGGGGTGGGCCCGATCTCCGCGGCTCCGTGGGGTTCCGCGGGCATCCTGCCGATCTCTTGGGCGTACGTCCGGCTCATGGGCGGCGAGGGGCTGAAGCGGGCCACGCAGGTGGCGGTCCTCAGCGCCAACTACATCGCCAAGCGTCTTGAGCCGCACTATCCCGTGCTCTACACCGGGCCCGGCGGGCTGGTCGCGCACGAGTGCATCATCGATCTGCGGCCGCTGACCAAGGCGACCGGGGTGAGCGTCGACGACGTCGCCAAGCGGCTGATCGACTACGGGTTCCACGCGCCGACGATGTCCTTCCCGGTGGCCGGCACGCTGATGATCGAGCCGACGGAGTCCGAGGACCTGATCGAGCTGGATCGGTTCTGCGAGGCGATGATCGCCATTCGCGCGGAGATCGAGAAGGTGGGGTCTGGGGAGTGGCCCGCCGACGACAACCCGTTGCGGGGTGCGCCCCACACGGCGGCTGCTCTGGGTGACGCGTGGGAGCACGCGTACACGCGCGAGGAGGCCGTGTTCCCGGGCGGGGTCTCGGTTGCCGACAAGTACTGGCCGCCGGTTCGGCGTATCGACCAGGCCTTCGGTGACCGGAACCTGGTGTGCTCCTGCCCGCCGTTGGACGCGTACGAGGACTGACAGCGCTGCACTGAACAGCTGAAGAGAAGGGCTCCTGCCGCGTGTGCGTCGGTGGGAGCCCTTTCTTGCGTCAGCTTCAGGTCGTCGAGAGGGAGACCTCGGTCGACTCGATCAGGGCGACGGCGGGGTCGCCGGTCTTGAGGGCGAGGTCGTCGACAGCCTCGCGGGTGATGGCGGCGGTCAGGGCGCCACCGTCCACGTCGAGTTTCACCGAGGCCATCGCTTCGCCGGTCGTGATGTCGGTGATCGTGCCGGGGAGTTGGTTGCGGATCGAGAGGCCTGCGACCGGGCCTGTGGCGAGGGAGACCTCGGTCGATTTCACCAGGGCGCGGACGGGGGTGCCCGGGGTGAGGGCGAGTTCGGTGACGGCTTCGCGGGTGATCGCGGCGGTGAGGTTCTGGCCGCCGGTGAGGCGGATGCCGACGGTTGCCATCACCTCGCCGGGGGTGACGTTGGTGACGGTGCCGGGGAGCTGGTTGCGGATGCTGAGGGCCATGCGCATCACCGTAGGCCTTGCTGGGGCTTATGCCGGGTACGCGTGTGTCTGCGTCGCCTTGACCGTTGCCCAGACCGAGGCGCCGGGGTGCAGGTCGAGTTCGGCCGCGGCGACCGTGGTGAGGTCGGCGGCGAGGGGGAGTTCGCCGGTGAGGTCTGCGCGGATCTGGTCGCCGTGGGTTTCCAGGCCGGCCACTTCGCAGTGCCAGAGGTTGCGGGCGCTGGTTCCAGTGGGGCGGGTGCGGTGGAGGGTTACCGCGCTGGGTGGGAATGCGACGAAGGCTTCGCCGGAGAGGGTTTCCGCGGTGGCGATCTCTGGGCCTGCGTCGAGGGTGACGGTGTGGCCGTCGGCCTGGCCCTTGTAGAGGTTGAGGCCTACGAGTTGGGCGATGTAGTCCGTGCGGGGGTGGCGGGCGATGTCTCTGGGGGTGCCTTCCTGTACTACGCGGCCGTCCTCGATGACCACCAAGCGGTCGGCCAGGACCATGGCGTCCAGGGGGTCGTGGGTGACCAGGACGGCTACTGCCTCGAACTCGGCCAGGTGGTGGCGGAGTTGGGTGCGGATATCGAGGCGGGTGCGGGCGTCCAGGGCGGCGAGGGGTTCGTCCAGGAGGAGTAGGCGGGGGTTGGTGGCGAGGGCTCTTGCGAGGGCTACGCGTTGGGCCTGGCCGCCGGACAGGTGGCGGGGCTTGGTGGTGGTGTGGATGGCCAGGCCCATGCGGGTCAGCCAGGTTGTGGCTTGGGCTCTTGCTTCTTTTTTTGTTGCGCCGTGGCAGCGGGGGCCGAAGGCGACGTTGTCCAGGGCGGTGAGGTGGGGGAAGAGGAGGTAGTCCTGGAATACGACGCCTACGGGGCGGGATTCGGGGGGTGTGCGGTGTAGGGGGGTGCCGTCCAGGTGGAGGTGGCCGGCGGTGAGGGGGGTTAGGCCGGCGAGGGTGCGTAGGGCGGTGGTTTTGCCTGCGCCGTTGGGGCCTAGGAGGGCTACGACATCTCCTGGGGCGGCCTTGAGGGTGACGTCCAGGTGGAAGGTCTTGAGGTCGACGATTAGGTGGGCGTCCAGGCCGGTGGGCGGGTGCGCGTGCGGGTGCGTGGGGGGTACCCGGCCTTCGGCCGGGATTGGGTTCCCACCCGCACCACCCGTACTGCTTTCGTTGTCGGGTGCGGGTAGCCCCTGTGGGGGCCTCGCGCCGTCGGCGGCTGCGGGGGGAGTGTTCGTCATCGGGCAGTCATCCAGCGGGTGTTGGGCCAATAGGCGTTCAACCGAGGGCGATTGACGGTGGTCACGCCGGACTCACCCACCGCTCCCGTAGAGCCGCCAGGACTGTGATGGAGACGGCGAGCAGGACCAGGCTCAAGGCGATGGCCGCTTCGGGGTTGTTCTGGAGGGCCAAGTAGACCGCCAGGGGCATTGTTTGGGTGCGGCCTGGGAAGTTGCCGGCGAAGGTGATCGTCGCTCCGAATTCGCCCAGGGCCCGGGCCCAGGCGAGGACGGCGCCGGCCGCGATGCCTGGCGCGATCAGGGGGAGGGTGACCCGGCGGAAGGCCGTGAAGCGGGAGGCGCCCAGGGTGGTGGCTGCCTCCTCGTAGCGGGGGTCCGCCGCGCGCAGGGTGCCTTCGACGCTGATGACCAGGAACGGCATGGCCACGAAGGTCTCCGCCACGATGACGCCCGTCGTGGTGAAGGGGAGGGTGATGCCGAACCAGGAGTCGAGCCACTGGCCGACGATGCCGTTGCGGCCGAGGGCCAGGAGGAGGGCCACGCCGCCGACGACGGGCGGGAGGACGAGGGGGAGGGTCACCAAGGCTCGTACGAAGCCCCGTCCCGGGAAGTCCGTGCGGGCCAGCAGCCAGGCCAGGGGGACGCCGATCACCAGGCTCGCCGCGGTTGCCGCTGTGGCGCAGAGGAGGGACAGGCGGAGTGCCTGCCATACCTCCGTGCTGGTCAGTTGGTCGGGGAGGGTGCTCCAGGGGGCTCGGACGAGCAGAGCCACCAAGGGGAGCAGGAGGAAGGCCAGGCCCAGGAGGGCGGGGAGCAGGAGGGGGAGGGGGACTCCTCTGCGTACGCCCTTGCGGACACGCCTCCGCCGCGGGCCGGACTCCAGGGTCTCGGCCGCGGCGTCGGACATGTCGCTCGGGGTCACGGCTTGAGGAACCCGGCCTCGGTCAGCACCTTCTGGCCCTCGGCGGACTGCACCAGGGCCACGAACGCCTTGGCGCCGGCGGCGTTGGGCGCGTCCTTGAGGAGGGTGATCGGGTAGTCGTTGATGGCGTCGGCCGACTCGGGGAAGTCCACGCCCTCCACCTTGCCACCGGCCGCCTTCACGTCGGTCCTGTAGACGACGGCCGCGTCGGCCTCCTTCAGGACCACCTTGTTGAGGGCGGACTTGACGTCCTGCTCGTAGGAGACCGGGGTGAGCTTCAACTTGCCGGCGTCCAGGGCCTTTTGGGCGGCGGCGCCGCAGGGCACCGTCTTGTCGCACAGGACGACCTTGAGGCTCGACTTGGTGAGGTCCTTGAGGGAGGCGACCTTGTCGGGGTTGCCCGGCAGGGTGGCGATCTCCAGCTGGTTGCGGACGAAGGTCGCGGGCGTGCCGACCCCGTCGCCCTTGTCCGTCACGATCGCCATCGTCTTGGGGCTGGCCGCGGCGAACACATCGGCCGGGGCGCCGCCGGTGATGCCCGCGGCGAGGCTGTCGCTGCCGCCGAAGCTGAAGGTGACCTTGGTGCCCGGGTGCTGCTTCTCGAACTCCTTGCCCAGGGTCGAGAAGCTCTCCTGGAGCGAGGCGGCGGCGAACACGGTGATCGTGCCCGACAGCTTCGGCGACGAGGACGTCGACGCCGACGAGTCCGACTTGGTGGAGTCCGAGTGCGATCCGGAGGAGCACGCGCTCAGGGCCAGCAGCGCGGCGGCTCCCACGCCCGCTGCCTGCAGGGTCCGGCGGGTCCGGCGCGCGGAACGGGTCATCACGGGTCCACTCCCTCTGTTTTTTCGTGGAGGAACCCCTCGGGCGCCTCCCGTGCGCCGATCATACTGGCGCATTTGCGAGGCGAAAGTCTCCTGTCGCATCGCATGAGCTGGAGCAATTCCCATGTGGGGTGGCATGTGCGTTCGTACGGGAGTGGTGTGCCGGGTGGGTCAGGAACGGTCGATGTGGACATTTGTCGACTTGACCCGGGCGGTGGCCTCCATGCCCACCTCCAGGCCGAGATCCTCGACGGCCTCGCGGGTCAGCAGCGAGACGAGGCGGTGCGGGCCGGCCTGGATCTCGACCTGGGCCGCCACGTCACCCAGCTTGATGGCGGTGACGATCCCGGGGAAGGCGTTGCGCACGGAGGTGTGGGAGGGGGCCTCCTCCTCGCCGTCCGCCTTCGCGAGTTCGACCGAGAACGCCGCCAGGTCGCGCCCCTCGATGAGCCGGCGACCGCTGTCGTCGCGGTGGGTGGTGACCCGGCCGGCATCCGCCCAGCGACGCGCGGTGTCGGGGCTCACGCCGAGCAGCCGTGCTGCCTGGCCGATTGTGTAGGACTGCATGCGGATCACGATAGGGCCGTGAACGGGCCGTCGCGGACGTGGGGTTGAGCGCCGGGTGTATCGCGATATAGCGTTAGTGGTGTGACTGTCATCGGAGCGGGTGAGGGTATGGCGGACGAGCTGCGGGCCTCGCACAGGGACCGGGACCGGGTCGTGGACGTGCTGCGCGTCGCCGCCGGCGACGGCCGGCTGACCTCGGAGGAGCTCGACGAGCGCGTGGAGGCCGCCCTGACCGCCCGCACACTGGGTGAGCTCGCCGCCCTGACGACGGACCTGCCGGCGGTGGCCGGGACGGTCGTGGCCCAGGTGAAGGACGTCGTCCGCATCGAGCAGCAGGGCGGATCGGTCCGACGCGGCGAGGGGTGGGTGGTTCCGCGGGTGCTGGAGATCGAGTCGGCCTGGGGTGATGTGACCCTCGACTTCACGCAGGCGGTGATCACCTACGAGACCCTGCGCATCGACCTCGACATGCGGGGCGGGACGCTGCGGCTGGTGACGCGGCCGGGTGTTGTGGTGGACACGGACTCGCTGGTGACCGAGTTCGCCAAGATCAAGGTGCGCGCGGCGGGGGATGTGGGGACTCCGGTCGAACTGCGGGTCGAGATCGGCGGCCGCCAGAGCTACGGCCGGGTGGTGGTACGGCCGCCGCGGCGCGGGTTCGGTAGGCGCACTCCGGCGGCCTGATCGTCGTAGCGTCGAGGCGGATCAGCCCGTGTGCACCCGCGGGCGGCGATCGCGGTCCGGTTCCGCCTCGCGCAGCACCTCTCGGGTGACCGGGGCGACCTCGCCCTGGCCGAAGAGGAAGAAGCGCAGGAACTGGGCGAAGGGGCTGCCCTCGGTCCACTCGAAGTAGATGTGCGGGGTGCAGCCGGTCTCGTCGCGGACGTGCAGGAGCAGGGCGGCCAGGGCGTTGGAGATGGAGGACGACTCCAGGGTCAGCACCCGGTAGCGGTTGTGCAGGACCTCGCCGCGGACCGTCAGACCCGACTCGAACTCGGACGGGTCCGTCACCGTGACCTCGACGAAGACGAAGTCCTCCTGCTCCGGCATGTCGTTGTCGTTGCGGATCTGCTCGATCTTGTCGCGGTACTCGGCCTTGTCGCGCTGGTCCGGCTCGTTGGCGATGAACCGGATCTTGCGGCTGGCCATGTCCCGGATGAATCGTTCCGCCATGACGTCCAGCTCGACGTGGGTGACGCGCAGCTCGAAGGCGCGGGCCAGCCGGGACAGCAGCGAGACCAGGATGATGCCGGCGATGAAGCAGGCGCCGATCTTGACGCCGTCGGGCCGCTCGATGACGTTCACGACGGTGACGTAGAGCATGACCGCCGACACGGCCGTGAAGGCGATGGTCCAGTTGCGTTGGCCGGCGCGGCGGGCGGCGATGGTCACGGCGATCGCCGCCGAGGACATCAGGACCAGCACGCCGGTGGCGTAGGCGCCGCCCTGGGCGTCGACGCTCGCGTCGAAGATCCAGGTGACCAGGAAGGCGACCAGGGTGAAGACGATGACCATGGGGCGCACGGCGCGGGCCCAGTGCGGTGCCATGCCGTAGCGGGGCAGATAGCGCGGCATCAGGTTGAGCAGGCCCGCCATCGCGGAGGCGCCGGCGAACCAGAGGATGGCGATGGTCGAGACGTCGTAGACCGTGCCGAAGGCGTTGCCCAGGTACTCGTGGGCCAGGAAGGCGAGGGCGCGGCCGTTGGCCTGGCCACCGGCCTCGAACTCCTTCTCCGGGATCAGCACGGTGGTGATGAAGCTGGTGGCGATCAGGAAGACGCTCATGATCAGGGCGGCGGCCGTGAGGAGCTTCTTGGTGTCGCGGATGCGGCCCTTGGGGTTCTCCTCGGTGTCGTCCGGGTCGCCCTGGACGTGCGGCATGACCGCGACGCCGGTCTCGAAGCCGGACAGGCCGAGGGCGAGCTTGGGGAAGACCACAAGCGATACGCCGATCATGGCGAAGACGTTTCCGTGCTCGGCGGTCAGGGCGCTGGACCAGTCGGTGACCACGTGGCCGGCCGTCGCGACGTGGTAGATGCCGACGATCACCACGACGACGTTCAGTCCGAGGTAGATCACGACCAGGGAGACGGCGACGCCGATCGCCTCCAGGAAGCCCTTCAGGAACACCGCGCCGAGCAGGGCGACCAGGACGAGGGTGATCAGCATCCGGTGGTCGTGCAGGGCGTCGGTGAGGTGCGGGTTCTCCACCAGGTGGGTGGAGGCGTCCGCCGCCGAGAGCGTGATGGTGATCAGGAAGTCGGTCGCGGCGAAGCCCAGCAGGGTCAGGACGAACAGCTTGCCCTTCCAGAAGGACAGCAGCCGCTCCAGCATGGCGATCGAGCCCTCGCCGTGCGGACTCTCCTCGGCCACACGCCGGTAGACGGGCAGCGCGCCCGCGAGCGTGACGACGACCAGCACGATGGTCGCCACCGGCGAGAGCAGACCGGCGGCCAGGGCGGCGATGCCGGGCTGGTAGCCGAGGGTGGAGAAGTAGTCGACGCCGGTCAGGCACATGACGCGGTACCAGCGCTGGCCCCTGTGGGCGGGTTTCGCCTCGACGGCCTGGCTCTGCCGGCCCGCCTTCCCCATGTCGGACAGCCCCTCCAGCATCCAGGAGCGCAGGCGACTGGGGGTCTCGGTGGTGGCCATCGGTGTGCTCCTGATGCGTCTCAGCGTGGGGGTCGGGCCATCACGCGGACGGCCGCACCAGCGTAAGCGGAGAGTGACGTCAGGGCCCATGGGTGAACGGGGCGAGGGCGTCAAGCTTGCGTTAAGACTGGCTGCGTAAGGGCCATGGGCACCCGAAAAGGGGTCGACCGGCCACATGGGGGTGCGGTGGGGCGGGGGCCTCGATGCCCGCCGGTGGACACCCAGCGTCATGGCCCAGGTCGCCGTCCGGCCATCTCGGGGTGCCGGCGCGAGGCGTGCCCGCCCGCGACCGTCCGTCGCGTCGCTTCGTAAGGATCGCGAACGGAGTCGAATGTTTCGTTCGTTCGCCCGCAATGACCGATCCACTGGGTCGGAGTCGTTTCCCCCGCCGAAGTCGCCCACAGATTCACCGCGTTCAAGGGGTTGCCACCCTTTGGGAGCTGTATCTAGGGTGCGGCAACAACGCATCTTTCTGGATCTTCTCCGAAACTTTCGGTCACAGCGGACGGTCGTGGACGCGCCGTCCCGTACCCCCAAGGAGCGCATGATGGGCGACCGGGCACTGTCCCGCCGCGGCTTTCTCGCGGCCTCCGCCGCGGCCGGTCTGGGCGTGACGGCACTGAGCGGATGCGGCGGGGACTCGGACGGAGGGTCGTCCTCGGGGACGACCACCGTCGAGTGGTGGAACATCTCCACCACCCAGCCGACCAAGAGCGTCTGGGCCGGCCTGGCCAAGAAGTTCGAGGCGCAGAACCCCAAGGTGAAGCTGAAGATCGTTCAGCTGGAGAACGACGCCTACAAGTCGAAGATGACGGCCCTCACCGCCTCCGGGAAGCTCCCGGACATCTTCCACACCTGGGGCGGCGGCGTCCTCAAGCAGCAGATCGACGCAGGGCTCGTCGAGGACCTCACCGACAGGACGAAGCCGTGGGCCGACGGCCTGCTGCCGGTGGCGAAGCAGCCGTACCTCATCGACGACAAGGTGTACGGGATCCCGTTCGACATCGGCATGATCGGGTTCTGGTACAACAAGGCGCTGTTCAAGCAGGCCGGCATCAGCGAACCCCCCACCACCTGGGGCGACTTCCTCGACGCCGTGAACAAGCTCAAGGCCAAGAGCATCACCCCCCTCGCCCTCGCGGGCAAGGAGACGTGGACCGGCATGTACTACTGGGCCTACCTCGCGATGCGCACCGCCGGCATCGACGCCCTGCAAAAGGCCGACGAGGCCAAGGACTTCACCGGAGCCGGGTTCGTCGAGGCCGGGCAGCACTTCAAGGACCTCATCCAACTCCAGCCGTTCCAGAAGGGGTTCCTCGGGGCCGCGTACTCCACACCGACCGGACAGGCCGCCACCGTCGGCAACGGCAAGGCGGCCATGGAACTCATGGGCCAGTGGGCCCCGGTCGTCGAGGCGGACGCCGGCAAGGGGCTCGGCGCGAACCTCGGCTTCTTCCCGTTCCCCGCGGTCGAGGGCGGAAAGGGCGTCATCACCGAGGTGTTCGGAGGCGGCGGCGGACACGCCCTGCGCAAGGGCGCCCCGCAGGCGGCCGTCGACTTCCTGAAGTTCTTCGCCTCCGAGACCAGCGACCTCGAACTCGTCAAGAAGACCGGCGCCCTGCCCGTGGTGCCGGCCGCCGCGAGCGCCCTGTCCGACCCCAACACCAAGGCCGTACAAGCCCAGTTGACGGGCGCCACCGGCTTCCAGCTCTACCTCGACCAGGCCTACGCCCCCGCGGTCGGCCAGGAGGTCAACGACAGCGTCGGCGCGCTCATCGCCGGCTCCAAGTCCCCCGAGCAGGTCGCGCAGTCGATCACCAAGGTCGCGAAGGAAGAGCAGTAGCCGCCGATGACCTCCACTCTCCTCCCGGACAGCCGATGACCTCCACTCTCCTCCCGGACAGCCGATGACATCCACTTTCCTCCCGGACAAGCGGACCGGTCCCGATCTCGCCGTCCCGTCCCCGACCAAGGCCTCGGCCCGGGGGCGGGCCCGGCGGCGCACGCTGAACTGGCTCACCGCGGTCGGCTTCCAACTGCCCGCGCTGGTCCTGTTCGTCGGCCTGGTGCTGCTGCCCATGCTGTTCGCGCTGTACGCGGCCTTCTTCCGCTGGGGCGGCTTCGGCATGCCCTCCGACTACACGGGCGCGGGCAACTTCACCCGGCTCTTCCAGGACCCCGTCTTCCTGGGCGACCTGTGGCGCTGCCTGGTCCTGGTGCTGCTGTCGCTCGCGCTCCAACTGCCGTTCGCGCTCGCCATGGCGGTCCTGCTCAACCAGCGGCTGCGCGGACGGGCCGTGTACCGGATGCTGTTCTTCGCGCCGTACGTCCTGTCCGAGGCCATCACCGGCGTGCTGTTCAGCATGGTCTTCGCACCGGACGCCGGGCTCGCCGACCATGTCCTGGGCGGTATCGGCCTGGACGGTCTGGGCGGGGAGTGGTTCGCCGACCCCTCCTACGTCATGGCGACGCTGTTCCTGGTCATGACGTGGAAGTACTTCGGCTTCCACATGATGCTCTACCTCGCCGGACTCCAGTCCATCCCGGCCGAGTTGACGGAGGCCGCGCTGATCGACGGCGCCAACGCGTGGCAGCGGTTCCGCAACGTCACCCTGCCGCTGCTCGCGCCCACCCTGCGCATCAGCGTCTTCCTGTCCGTCATCGGGTCGATCCAACTCTTCGACCTGGTCTGGGTGGTGACCCAGGGCGGCCCCGACCACCACTCCGAGACGATGGCCGTGACCATGTTCCAGTACGGCTTCAAGCGCTACCAGGTCGGCTACGCCAGCGCGATCAGCGTGGTCATGTTCGGCATCTGCCTCGTCTTCGCCCTCGCCTACCAGCGGTTCGTGCTCCGTCGCGACCTCGAAGGGGCGACCACCACGATGAGGGGGGACGGCAAGTGACCCGCAGATCCGGCGCCGTAAGGACCTTGCCGCTCCACGTGATCCTCCTCGCGGTCGGCGCGGTGATGGTCGTCCCCCTGGTGTACGCGGCCCTGTCCGGCTTCAAGTCCACCGACGAGCTCTCCCGCAACCCCTTCGGACTGCCCGAGCACTGGCTCACCGGCAACTACACCGACATCCTCCGCTCCGGCGACTTCTGGCGCCTGGTCGGCAACAGCACGCTGATCGCGGTCGGTACGACCGTGCTCGTGGTCGCCGTGTCGGCGCTCGCCGCGTTCTCCTTCGCCCGATTCGCCTTCCGCGGGCGGGAGGTGCTGTTCACCGTGTTCACGATAGGGCTGATGTTCCCCTTCGCGGTGGCGGTCCTGCCGCTGTTCCTGCTGCTGCGCTCGCTCGGCCTGCTCGACAACCCGCTCGGCGTGATCCTCCCGCAGGCCGCCTTCGCGCTGCCGATGACGATCATCATCCTGCGCGGCTTCTTCCGGCAGATCCCCGGTGAGCTGGAGGAGGCGGCCACGCTCGACGGCTGCAGTGCCTTCGGGTTCTTCTGGCGGATCCTGCTGCCCATGGCGCGGCCCGCGCTCGGCACGGTGTCCGTGCTGGCCGTCGTCACCAGCTGGAACAACTTCTTCCTGCCGCTGCTGGTGTTCACCGACGCCAAGTGGTGGACCCTGCCGATCGGCGTCCAGCAGTTCCAGGGCCAGTACTCGGCGGAGTACGCCCGCGTCTTCGCCTACCTGGTCCTCGCGATGGTCCCCGCCCTCGCCTTCTACTCGGTCGCCGAGCGCCAGCTCGTCGGCGGCCTCACCGCCGGCGCCACGAAGGGATGACGCGCGCCGACGGACGTACGGCTCACCCACACACCCGCACGTGAGGAGTCGCACCATGCGCAAGAACCGCCTCAGACTCGTCGGTGTCCTCGCCGCCGTCCTGGTCGCCACCGGCATCGGCTCTCCCGCCCAGGCGAGCCACAAGCAGCCGACGCTCGCGGACCTGGCCGAGCGCCACGGCCGCTACTTCGGCAGCGCAACCGACAACCCGGAACTCACCGACACCGCCTACAAGGCCCTGCTCGGCAGCGAGTTCGACATGATCACCCCCGGCAACGGCATGAAGTGGTACGCCACCGAACCCCAGCAGGGCGTCTTCGACTGGACCAACGGGGACGAGATCGTCGACCTGGCCCGCAGTAAGCACCAGCGGGTCCGCGCCCACACCCTGGTCTGGCACAGTCAGTTGCCGAGCTGGCTGACCGGTCGCGAGTGGACGGCCGGCGAGCTGCGGGCCGTACTGAAGAAGCACATCCAGACGGAGGTGCGGCACTACCGGGGCAAGGTCTACTCCTGGGACGTCGTCAACGAGGCGTTCAACGAGGACGGCACCTACCGCGAGACCCTCTGGTACAAGACGCTCGGCCCCGGCTACATCGCCGACGCGCTGCGCTGGGCCCACCAGGCCGACCCGCACGCCAAGCTGTACGTCAACGACTACAACATCGAGGCGGTCGGCCCGAAGAGCGATGCCTACTACGCCCTGGCCAAGGAGCTGAAGGCGCAGCGCGTCCCGCTCGACGGCATCGGCCTGCAGGCTCATCTCGCCCTGCAGTACGGCTATCCGACGACCCTGGAGGACAACCTCCGCCGCTTCTCCCGGCTCGGTCTCGACACCGCGCTCACCGAGGTCGACGTACGGATGATCCTGCCCGCGACCGACGAGAAACTCGCCCAACAGGCCGACTGGTACCGGGATCTCACCGAGGCGTGCCTCGCGGTGCGCCGGTGTGTCGGAGTCACCGTCTGGGACTACACGGACAAGTACTCGTGGATCCCGGCGTTCTTCCCGGGCGAGGGCGCGGCGCTGCCGTGGGACGAGCAACTCCTGCCCAAGCCCGCGTACTTCGCGATCAGGGACGCGTTGAAGTAGCTCGACGGGGCGACGGTGGTGCGGTGCTGGACCGCACCACCAGCTCCGTGCCCAGCTCCACGCGGGGCGAGTCCGGCTGTTCGCCGCGGGCCAGGCGCAGGACCGTGCGGACGGCCAACTTGCCCATGTCGGCGAGCGGTTGGCGGATCGTGGTGAGCGGGGGAGCGGACCAGCGGACTTCCGGAAGGTCGTCGAAACCGACCACGCTCAGGTCCTCCGGGACCCTCAGGCCCCGTCGGCGCAGCGCCTCGATCGCGCCGAGCGCCATCTGGTCGCTGGCCGCGAACAGCGCGGTCGGCGGCTCGGGCAGATCCAGGAGAGCCTGGCAGCCGGTGAAGCCGGACTCGGGGTGGAAGTCGCCGGGCACGACGAGGGAGTCGTCGGGCTCGATGCCGGCGCCCTCCAGGGCCGCGCGGTAGCCGTCGAGGCGGGCGCGGGAGCAGAGCAGCCGGGGTGGGCCCGCGATCAGGCCGATCCTGCGGTGGCCGAGCGAGAGCAGGTGCTCGGTGGCCGCCATGCCGCCGGACCAGTTGGCGGCGCCGACGGTGGGCACGTCGAGGGCGGGGGAGCCCGCCGGGTCGACGACCACCAGCGGGACGCCGAGTGCGCGCAACTCCTCGTGCAGCACCGGCTCCAGGGCCGAGGTGACCAGGACGACGCCGTCGGAGGCGCGGGCCCGCAGATTGCGCAGCCATTCGCGGGCGTCGCCCGAGCGTCCGTGGATCGCCGACACGACGGTGCCGACGCCGGCCGCGTGCGCGACCTCCTCCACACCCCGGATGATCTCCACCGCCCAGGGGCTGTCGAGGTCGTTGAAGACCAGGTCGAGCAGGGCGGCACGGGTGCCGGGTGCGGGGGCGCGTCTGCGGTAGCCGTATCTCAGGAGCAGGTCCTCGACGCGGGCGCGGGTCGTGGGCGACACGTCGGAACGGCCGTTGACGACCCGGGACACGGTCGGCACCGAGACCCCGGCCTCCTTGGCGATCTCCGTGATGGTGACCTTGACTCCGGGCTCGGCCTCGTGTGCTGCCAACTTCCCCACCCCCGTCGACGGTTCGCGAAACTTCCAGAAGTCTTCCGGAAAGGGTGCGGAGACCGCTCGGGAAACGCTCAGAAACCGCGGGACACACACGCACGCGCACGCCGCACTACACGGAGTGATCGACCCCGGACATGCGTCGGGGCCGGCTCGCAGTGTTCCTGCGACCGGCCCCTCAAGTCTCCGGGCGATGCGCCATACCGCCCGGTGGCGCTCAGGCGGCGGTCATCACCGGGTTGGTGCCCTCAGGGCGGTGCGGGGCGATGATCTGCCCGTCCGGCAGGAGCTCACCGGTGTCCTCGAAGAGCAGGACACCGTTGCACAGCAGGCTCCAGCCCTGCTCCGGGTGGTGCGCCATGAGGCGGGCGGACTCCCGGTCGGCTGAGTCGGCTGAGGGACACGGTGACTGGTGCTGGCACATTGGTTGGATCTTTCGCTGTGTCGTGAGGTGTGTGGTGGCTGTCGTGTCTGTCTCGCGGCTGGAAGTCTCGTCCATGGCCGCCCCCCGTTGTGATAAGTCGGTCAGAACCCAGTGTTGCCCCACGGGCGTCAATCCGCAGGGATTTAGCGGCACCGCTTCCTCACAGGTTGATGACGCATCACCCGGCCGGACGGTTCATTCCAACTGCACTGTCACTTCGGATGGTTCTCAGTGGTCGGATGGGGCTAGTCCGTCCAGGTCAGAAGGCACTTTGGGCTCGTACGAGCGATGAATTGCTCGTACGAGCAGAATGCGGCCGGGAAATGCGACGTACCCCGCTACCCGGAATTCCGGGGCGGGGTACGAGTGCCGTCGCGAAAGAGGAACGTCAGGCGGGCGAGCCCAGGAGAGGGGCCGGAGTCACCCGATGGGTCAGCACCGGGAGGAGCTCGGCGACCCGGTGCGGACGGTGGGCCGCGATGCCGGGCGGGGCGGGCGCCAGCGGGACGAGCAGGTCGGTGGCCGCGGGGTGGCCGGTGGTGCCGTCCGAGCCGCAGTCCCCGTGCAGCCACAGTGTGAGCATGTACAGGGCGGGCACGGAGAGCAGGCGGGGCTGGTAGTGCTGGGTCATGGTGTCGGCCTGGCGCAGGGCGCGCTCGGTGGCGGTGATGTAGGGCCCCTCGAAGAAGTGCGAGAAGACCCAGCCGTCCGGGGTCAGCCGGGTCTCGGCCGCGGCCACCGCGCGCTCGCCGCAGCGGATCAGAAAACGCCACCCGGCCAGCCGGGTGGCGGACGCGCCGGCCGGGGTGATCTCGTCCAACACATAGACAGGCAGGGGCAGTTCGGGTGTGGCGGGCCCCTGGGAGCACAGCAGGGCAGGGGTCCTGGCCTCGCGGACCGCGGTGGGCGAGGCGAGTGCGGTGAGAACGGTGCGAAGGGCGGGCGCGGGAGCCGGGGGGACATGCAGCGGCATGGTGGGTCGCCTCTCATTCGACAGGCACGGTGGCGCGAGGGCGGGGGCGGACGGCGCTGTCTGCTCGCGGGGGCAGAGAGGCATGGGCCGGGGTCTGGGAACGAGGAGTGTGGGTGAGGCCTGCCGCACGTCACCTCGACGGCAGGTTCCAGGACCGCGGGCGCCAACCCTCTGTCTTGTTCGCGGAGTTTATACGAGGTGTGTTCTGACGATGTTTCGTCTAGTCGCTTCCGGTGTACCCGGCAAGAGTGCATTCGGCCGCAGATTCGCGGGAATCATCCCGTTTCCGGTGCAGCCCTGCGGCGGTGACCTCGAAAAAGGCCGGGGAAGCGGTCGGCCCATTCTCGTCGGCGTTTTTCACGAGTCTGTCGGCCACTCGAAACTGCGCGATGCCCCATGCCCGGTGAATGTGCCGCCGGTCACATCAGGCCAGAGTAGCGGGGGGTGGGCCGGAACGGGGACGTTATCGATCGGCCCGGCTGGGCATGTTCCCACGTGACCCGGGACGCCGGCGGCCGATCTTCGGCCCGTCCGTGAGAGGAGGGATGCTCCGATGGGGGAGAAGGTCGTCGCAGGTGGGTTCGATCTGTCCGATCGGCAGCGTTACCGCGCCAAGCTCCGACGGTGTCTGACGGGGCTGGAGCGATTGCTGGAGCAGAAGCTGTTCGACCGACCCCAGAACCTCATGGGGGTCGAGATCGAATTGAATCTGGCCGGCCCCGACGGCATGCCGAGAATGCTCAATGCGCAGGTGCTCGAACGGATCGCGAGCCGAGATTTCCAAACAGAACTCGCCATGTTCAATCTGGAAGTCAACATAGCCCCACATCGGCTGGACGGTCGGGTATTCGACCAGCTCGCCGAGGAACTCCGGACGTCACTGGCATATGCGCACCGGAAAGCGGGAGAGCTCGACGCCGGAATCGTGATGATCGGTATTCTGCCGACCCTCGACCGGGACGATCTGATCTCCTCCAACCTCTCCGACGTCGACCGGTACACCCTGCTCAACGACCAGATCGTGGCCGCGCGCGGCGAGGACTTCGTCCTCGACATCGACGGCGTGGAACGCCTCACCTGCACCTCCAAGTCCATAGCCCCCGAAGCCGCCTGTACCTCCGTGCAGCTGCACCTCCAGGTCACGCCCGGCCGCTTCGCCGACGTGTGGAACGCCGCGCAGGCCGTCGCCGCCGTGCAGGTCGCCATCGGTGCCAACTCGCCCTTCCTGTTCGGCCGTGAGCTGTGGCGCGAGTCCCGGCCTCCGCTCTTCCAGCAGTCCACCGACACCCGCCCGCCCGAACTGCAGGCCCAAGGGGTGCGCCCGCGCACCTGGTTCGGGGAGCGGTGGATCTCCTCCGCCTACGACCTCTTCGAGGAGAACCTGCGCTTCTACCCCGCGCTGCTGCCGATCTGTGACGAGGAGGAGCCCCTCGACGTCCTCGACGCGGGCGGCATCCCGAGCCTGGCCGAACTCGTCCTGCACAACGGCACGGTGTACCGCTGGAACCGCCCGGTCTACGGCATCGCGGACGGCGTCCCGCACCTGCGCGTCGAGAACCGCGTGCTGCCCGCGGGCCCCACCGTCACCGACGTCATCGCCAACGCGGCCTTCTACTACGGCGTCGTCCGCGCCCTCGCCGAGGAGTCACGGCCGGTGTGGAGCCGGCTGCCCTTCGAGGCCGCCGCCGCCAACTTCGACGAGGCGTGCCGGCACGGCATCGACGCCCGCCTGGAGTGGCCCCGGCGCGGCCGGTACGGCGGCACCGCGCAGATCGACGCGGTGACCCTCGTACGCGACGAACTGCTGCCGCTGGCCGAGGTCGGACTGGACGCGTGGGGGGTCGAACCCGCCGACCGGGATCTGTATCTGGGCGTCATCGAGGAGCGCTGCCGGCGCCGGGTCAACGGCGCGTCCTGGCAGGCGGCGACCTTCCACGGGGCGCTGGAGGCGGGGCTCGCGCGGGATGCCGCGTTCGCCGCGACGACTCGGCGGTATAGCGAGCTCATGCACAAGGGAGAGCCCGTGCACACCTGGCCGGTGGGTCTTCCGGAGCCCGTGCCGCTGGCGTGACGGTGACGGTCAGTCGCCGGTGTCGCCCTGGGCACCCGCCGCCACGATCGCCTTGAGGATCACCGTGTGGATCTGGGCCGGGTTGCTGACCGACTGCCCGGAGCCGCCGGTGGCCTCGGCGATCTCCTGGGCCTCCTCCTTGTCGGCGTCGGGACCCACGGCGATCACGATGAGCGGTACCGGGCGCTCGGGGTTGGTGAGCTTCTGCAACTGGGTGATCAGGGCGGTGCGGGAGATGCTGCCGGGGTCCTGGTTGACGCCGTCGGTGAGGATGACCAGGGCGTTGAACTTCCCGTCGGCGTACGACTCGGTGGCCGCCTTGTAGGCGGCGAGCGTGGTGTCGTAGAGACCGGTGGCCCCGTCCGGGACCGGCTTCAGGGCGCTGAACGCCGCCGACAGCTTGTCGCGCTGGGTGCCGGCGGCCTTCTGCTCGCCGAGCCGCTCGGTCGGCACCAGGACGCGGTAGTCCTTGTTGCCGTCCAGCTTGGTGGAGAACTCCCACAGGCCGATCTCGTCCTCCGGGGTGAAGGTGGCGAGGGCCTGGAGCAGCGACGCCTTGGTCACGTCCATGCGCGACTGGCCGGTCTTCGGCACCGGCTCCGACATCGACGAGGAGGCGTCCACGACGGTGGTGATCCGCGCGCTCTGCACGGTGATCGTCCAGGTGCCGAGCGCCTCCTGCAGCGCCGCGTCCTCGGCCGGCTGCGGCGCGGCCTGCGCGTACGGCTGCGGGCTGCTGCCGCCGGCCTTGGCGACCACGGCCGTCGGCGCCTGGTCGTCGTCCGTCCGGAAGCCGTACTTCTCCAGCAGTCGCAACTGCTCGGGCTGGCGCAGGTAGTTCATGAACCGCAGCGCGGCCCGGCTCTGGTCGGTGGTCAGCTGGTCGACCATCGCGTACGGGTAGTTCAGCCGGGGCGAGCCGTCCTTCGGGTAGAACATGTCCAGGCTGCCGTCGACGTCGTTCGACGTGTTGTACGCGTACGCCGCCTGCTCGGTGAGGATCAGCGCCTGGTTGCGCTTGGGGTTGCCCTGTTCGGTGCCCGAGGAGTCCCGGGGGAGGGTGTCCAGGACCTGGCCGTCGGTGTCCGAGGTGCGCTGCGACAGCGTCTTCATCATCGCCGCCGCCTGCGTGTCCCCGTCCTTGAGACCGGAGGCGGCCGTCCCGATCTGCGTCAGGGCGAGCAGCCCGGTCGCACTGCGCGAGGGGTCGGCCGCGCCCAGCTTGAGCGAGTCGCTCTGCAGGGTGGCGCCGGCCAGTTCGATCCAGCTGTACGTCTTCTTCGGCCACCCCAGCGACTTGGCAGCCGTCGGCACCATGGCCACGCCGACCGGGGTGGAGGCCACGGCGCCCGACGGGGTCACGTCGGTCGCGCCGCTGTCCGAGGTGATCCGCTGGACCCACAGGTCGGAGTCCGGCACCCACACCTGCGCGTCGATCTTCTTGCCCGCGCCCAGCGTGTCGGCGACCTTGTACGAGTCGCGGGCGGTCACCGTGACGGCGACGCAGCGTCCGTCGGAGGTGACGTCGTTGGCGCGGGCCCGCTTCGCGGCGGCCGTCAGGGCGGGGGTGATGTCCGGGGAGGCGGCGAGCTCGATCCGTACCGGGTCGTCCTGGCAGGACGAGCCGAAGGAGAGCAGGCCGCTCTTGGCGGCGGCCGCGGTGCCGCCGGCGACGGTGAGGACGAGGGCCGTGGCGATGGCCACCGTGCGACCGCGGGCGCTGGGGCGGGGGTCGCTGACGCCCGCCCCATACTGATTGGGCAAGCTGTGACGTCCCATGACGGTGGTGCCCCTCCCTGTTGAACCTCGTGCCGGATTACAGCCGTACGGCATGGAATGGGGGAGGTACGCCCGTACGGCGTCCGTCCCCCCGACGGCCTGTCACGCACGATCTTCGTAAGTTCTTTCGAGACCCTAGCGGGGCGAGGATGGGCATGAGGCGGGATTAAACAACTGGAGGCAGGTGTGCAGGCAGAGGCGGGTCCGGTGGCCGATTCTTTTCCTCAGGAGCGGCCCTCACGACGGATCCTGCGTGACGAGACACTGCTCGTTCTGGGGCTTTCGCTCGGTGCGAGTGGAGTGTCCGCCCTGATCAGCTTTGTCGGATCGGTCACGAAACCAGGGGGTCTCAAAGACCAGGCGGCGACGCTCAACGCGTCGGCCGCGCCGGGCCGGCCCTGGCTCGATCTCGCCTGGCAGTTGTTCGGGATCACCTCGGCCCTGGTGCCGGTCCTGCTCGTCGCGCACTTCCTGTTGCGGGAGGGGCAGAGCCTGCGCACGCTCGGCTTCGACCGCACCCGGCCGTGGCTCGACCTCGGCCGGGGCGCGGGGGTCGCGGCGGTGATCGGCAGCACCGGGATCGCCTTCTATCTGGCGGCTCGCGGGCTGGGCTTCAACCTCACGGTGGTGCCGGAGGCGCTGCCCGACGTGTGGTGGAAGTATCCGGTGCTGATCCTTTCGGCGATGCAGAACGCGATCCTCGAAGAGGTGATCGTCGTCGGGTATCTGCTGCGCCGGCTGGGGCAGTTGGGCTGGACGCCGGGGACGGCGCTGGTGGCCAGTTCCGTACTGCGCGGTAGCTACCACCTCTACCAGGGCATCGGCGGCTTCCTCGGCAACATGGCGATGGGCGTGGTGTTCGTCTTCCTGTACCGCCGGTGGGGTCGGGTGGGTCCCCTGGTGGTGGCGCATTCCCTGCTCGACATCGGGGCGTTCGTGGGCTACGCGCTGCTGGCGGGGAAGGTGGACTGGCTGCCGACGGCGTGACGCGCCGGCAGGGGTTTCCGAAAGCCCTCAGGCGAGCAGCTCGCCCTCGATGACGGTGACCGCGCGGCCGTTCAGCAGGGTGCGGTCGCCGCGCAGCCGGGTGCGGACGCGGCCGGAGCGGGGCGAGGCCTGGAGGCCGGTCAGGTCGGGGCGGCCCAGGCGCTCGGACCAGAAGGGCGCGAGGGCCGTGTGCGCGCTGCCGGTGACCGGGTCCTCGTCGATGCCGACGTTCGGGAAGAAGCAGCGGGAGACGAAGTCGTAGCCGCGGGCCGGGTCCTCGGCGCGGGCGGTGGCGATGACGCCCCGCTCGGAGTAGGCGGCCAGGGCCCGGTGGTCCGGCGTGAGCGCGTGCACCGTCTTCTCGTCCGCCAGCTCAAGCACGAGGTCGCCCACGTTCGGGCCGGTGTCGAAGGCGACGAGCGGCTGCGCGCCCAGCGCCTCGGCGACGCCGTCCGGGACCTCGACCGGGGTGAGCGGGGCGGTCGGGAAGTCCAGGGTGATCGAGCCGTCCGCCTCCGGCGTAGCGCCGAGCACACCACTGCGGGTGGCGAACCGCACCGGGCCCTCGTGGGCGCCGGTCGTGTGCAGGACATGGGCCGTGGCGAGCGTCGCGTGGCCGCACATGTCGACCTCGGCGACGGGCGTGAACCACCGCAGCGCCCAGTCGGCCGCGCCGCCCTCGGGCAGCGGGTGCGCGAACGCCGTCTCCGCGTGATTCACCTCCAGAGCCACCTGCTGGAGCCGTTCGTCGTCCGGGAAGGCGTCGAGGAGGAGGACCCCGGCCGGGTTGCCGGTGAAGGGGCGGTCGGTGAAGGCGTCGACGATTCGGATTGGCATACGGCTGACGCTATGGGGTGACCGGAGTGGGCGGCCAAGGCCAATTCGGGGGTGCTGGACCGATTTTGGGGCGGGGTGGGGCGGGCGGTCGCTACGAGTGCTTCGTGGGGCGCCTGCGTCCAGCCCTCTGCCTCAGCCCAGCCCAGACCCCCGACGCTCCCGCGAACATCGCGCGCCCGTCCCCAGCGGCTGACACCCTGGAAGCGCAGGCGCGCGTCAACGTGTTCTGCGCGGTCGTGAGTTCAGCACCGTCCCAGGAGGCCGTCATGTCCCAGCCGTCCGTTCTCGCCGCGCTGCTTGCCGGGTTGCGCGGGGGTTCGATCGAGGTCGTCGATCTCACGTCGCCGTTGTCGTCGCAGACGCCGGTGATCCAGTTGCCGCCGGAGTTCGGGCAGACCCAGGTGTTCGAGCTGGAGGAGATCAGCCGGTACGACGACCGGGGACCGGCCTGGTACTGGAACAACTTCCGCAGCGGCGAGCACACCGGCACCCACTTCGACGCGCCGGTCCACTGGGTCACCGGAAAGGACCTCACGGACGTGGCGTCGGTGCCCGCGGGGCGGCTGATCGCGCCGGCGGCCGTGCTGGACTTCTCCGAGCAGGCCGCCAAGGACCCCGACTTCCTCGTCGAGGTGGACCACGTCAAGGCCTGGGAGGCGGAGCACGGGCCGCTGCCCGACGGAGGCTGGCTGCTGCTGCGCACCGGCTGGGACGCCCGTTCGGAGTCGCAGGAGGCCTTCCTCAACGCCGACGAGAACGGTCCGCACACGCCCGGTCTGTCGGCGGAGTGCGCGCGCTGGGTGGCCGAGGAGGCGCCGGTCATCGGCCTGGGCGTGGAGACGGTCGGCACGGACGCGGGACGGGCGCACTCGTTCGAACCGGCGTTCCCCTGTCACTCGTACCTCCTGGGCGGCGACAAGTACGGGCTGACCCAGCTGCAGAACCTGGGCGCGCTGCCGCCGACCGGTGCCGTCGTCATCGCCGGGCCGTTGCCCATCGTCACCGGATCCGGCGCCCCTGCGCGCGTGCTCGCGCTGGTGGAGCGGTCGTGAAGGTCGCCGAGGCCGTCGGGCGGGCGCTGACCGCGGCCGGGGTCGACCACGTCTTCGGCGTGGTCGGTTCGGGCAACTTCCACCTCACCAACGCCATGGTCGCGGCGGGCGCCCGCTTCGTCGCCGCCCGGCACGAGGGCGGCGCCGCCACCATGGCCGACGCGTACGCCCGCACGAGCGGGACCGTCGCCGCCGTGAGCGTGCACCAGGGCCCCGGGCTGACCAACGCCGTCACCGGCATCACCGAGGCCGCCAAGAGCCGTACGCCGCTGCTGGTGCTGGCGGCCGAGGCGACGCAGCCGACCTCCAACTTCCGTATCGACCAGGCGGTCATCGCGCACTCGGTCGGCGCCGTCACCGCGCGCCTGACGACGGCCCACGACGCGGTCGCGCAGGCCCTCGCCGCGCTGCACCGGGCCCGGCACGAGCGGCGCACCGTCCTGCTGGACCTCCCCCTGGAGGTGCAGGCCCTGGACGTGCCGCACGATGTGGCGCAGGCCTTCGACCCGGCGCCCGAACCGGTGCCGGTCAAGCCCTCGGTGGCCGAACTGGCGGAGCTGGTGCGGCTGTTGGACCGCTCGCGCCGCCCGGTCTTCGTGGCCGGCCGAGGTGCGCGTACGCCGGGCGGCCGGGACGCCCTCGCGGGGCTCGCCGAGCGATACGGCGCCCTGCTGGCCACCTCCGCGGTCGCCAAGGGCCTCTTCCAGGGCGGTGACTGGTCCCTCGACGTCTCCGGCGGCTTCGCCTCACCCCTGGCCGCCGAACTGATCCAGGGCGCCGACCTGATCGTCGGCTGGGGCTGCGCCCTGAACATGTGGACCATGCGGCACGGCAACCTCATCGGCGCCGGCGCGACCGTCGTACAGGTCGACGACGACCCGTCCGCGCTCGGCGTGCACCGCGAGGTCGACCTCGGCGTCACCGGCGACGTGGCACGGACCGCGCGGCGGGCGCTGGAGTCGGGCGGCGGCGAGCGGCGCGAGGGGTACCGGACACCCGAGGTCGGGGCCGCCCTCGCCGCGCGGGTGCGGTGGCGGGACGTGCCCTACGAGGACGAGGGCACCCGGGAGCGGATCGACCCGCGGACGCTGAGCATCGCGCTGGACGACCTGCTCCCGGCGGAGCGGGTCGTCGGCGTGGACTCGGGGAACTTCATGGGCTATCCCAGCGCGTACCTGTCGGTGCCGGACCACGAGGGGTTCTGCTTCACGCAGGCCTTCCAGTCGATCGGCCTGGGCCTCGCGACCACGATCGGCGCGGCGCTGGCCCGCCCGGACCGGCTGCCGGTGGCGGCCCTCGGCGACGGCGGGTTCCTCATGAGCGCCATGGAACTCGACACCGTGCGCCGGCTCGGACTGCCGATGGTGGTGGTCGTCTACAACGACGACGCCTACGGGGCGGAGGTCCACCACTTCGGCCCCGAGGGCCACCCGCTGGACACGGTCACCTTCCCGGAGACGGACCTCGCCGCGATCGCCCGCGGCTACGGCTTCGAGGCGGTGACCGTCCGCACGAGGGCCGACCTCAAGACCGTGGAGGACTGGTTCACCGGCCCCCGCACGGCGCCCCTGCTCATCGACGCCAAGGTGACCCGCGACCACGGCGCCTGGTGGCTGGAGGAGGCGTTCCGCGGCCACTGAAGCGGTCCACTGAGCCGGTCCACTGAGCCCGCAGGCAGGTTCCCGCCCTTCGAAGGGCCTCTCAAAAGGGGCCTTGCCATGCGATCGGTTCCGATATATCGTTGACGCATCGCGACAGATCAACGATGGAATGGAGTGATTGCGATGCGTTCCCATGGACATGAGCATGGACACGGTGGCCCCGGCTCTCGCGGCCGAGGCGGTTTCGACGGTCGGCGTGGTGCCTTCGGGCCCTTCGGGCCGGGGGGTCCGGGTGGTCCCGGTCCCGGTCCCGGCTTCGGTTTCGGTGGACCCGGGTTCGGTCCCGGGCCCTGGGGGCCGAGGGGTCGGGGCGGACCGCGCGGACGGGCACGGCGAGGCGACGTACGCGCGTCGATCCTGGCGCTGCTCAAGGACCGTGCGATGCACGGTTACGAGATGATCCAGGAGATCGCCGAGCGCAGCGGCGGGGCGTGGAAGCCCAGCCCGGGTTCGGTGTACCCCACCCTCCAGTTGCTGGAGGACGAGGGCCTGATCACCAGCGAGTCCGAGGGCGGCAAGAAGCTGTTCTCGCTCACCGAGACCGGCCGCACCGCGGCCGACGAGGGCCCGGACGCGCCCTGGGAGGAAGCCTCCCGCGGCGTCGACTGGGAGGCCCTCGGCGAGATCCGTCAGGCCGGCTTCGGTCTGATGGAGGCCTTCGGCCAGGTCTGGAAGACCGGCAGCAAGGAGCAGCGCGAGAAGGCGCTGAGCGTCATCAACGACGCCCGCAAGAAGCTGTACCTGATCCTCGCCGACGAAGACTGACGAGAACCGGTACGCACTGACGGCCTCCCCGCCGTGAAACAAGGCGCCCCGTGGAGCGATCCGCGGGGCGCCTTCGTGCGTGCGGCGCCGGTCAGGACACCAGCCCGGCCAGCTTGCGCAGCGACTCGTCGAGCGCGGCCGTCGCCGAGTCCTTGAGCTTGCCCGCCATCAGGGAGACGGCGGCACCGGTGAACTCGCCGTCGATGCGCACCGTCGTGGCGTCGCCGTCGGGGATGAGCGTGTACTTCGTGGCGACGGTCACCGCCATCGGACCCTTGCCGCGAATGGCGAACACCCTGGCCGGCTCCAGCTCCTCGATGGTCCACTCGACCTCCGCCGGAAAGCCCATCAGCTTCATGTTCTCCTGGAAGGTCCCGCCCACCGCGAACGTCTCGGGGCCGCCCTTGGGGAAGTTGGTGTGGGTCGCGTTCCACTCCCCGTACGCCGACCAGTCGGTGAGTTGTCCCCATACCTTCTCGGCGGGGGCTTCGATGCGTGCCTCCGCGCTGACTTCGGCCATGCGACCACCCCTTCGTTTCGGGCTCCGGTGTCGCGGAACGTAGCCGCACGGGCCGCAATGTTCAAGACTGATGAACCGTCAGAAATTCTTCAGCCGACCCGCTGTATCACCGCCGCGTCGAACAGGTCCCACGCGCGCGGGAGTGGGCTCTCGTCGTGGCAGTGCCACGCGTCCCAGAACAGGTCGGCGGGCAGTGCGTCCTCCGGGGCGTACACCCGGTACACGTACTGATTGCCGTCGACGGCCGGCAGCGCGACCAGCCAGCACCTGCTCTCCATGTCCCTGTGGGACGAGCGAGCCGGACGCCGCGGTTGCGCACCGGGCGCACGGTACAGCCCCGCGCGCCCCCGTGCGGGGAACGGCCTGATCTCATCCGTAAGGAGGAGATTTCGGCCGCCGGAGTCCACTCTGTGTGGGACGGGAAGATGCTTCCGTCCGGGGATGACCGAATGCCCTGGGACTGATGGGGTGGGGATGTGCAACCCCGGATCCCTCGGCAGTCGGTCGGCGAGCAGGCCCTCGGCCCTCGCGCGAACACTGCCGCCACGCTCAGTGCGGAGCTGACAGCGGTCGTCACCGCTGCCCGCCGCCGCGCGGTGCGGGACGGGGACCGGCAGATCGACACGGCCCATCTGCTGCACTCCCTCCTGGAGTACGACCCCGACGTGCGCGCCGTCTTCGACGACGGCCCCGAGATCGCCCGGCTGCTCGGCTACCTCGTGCAGCGCAGCATCGGCTACGGACTGCGCTGGCAGGGCAGCGTCGAGGACTCCGGCGCGGTACCCGTGGTGAAGGAGAGCGAGGGCCTGTCGCCGCTCGCCGCCGGCGCGATGGGGTACGCCTGCGACTGCGCCGCCCGCCGAGGCGACGAACCCGCCTGCGGGGTCGACCTGCTCGCGGCGCTCGTCGTGGACCCGCAGGCGCGCGCCGTCGAGGTGCTCGACCGGGCCGGGATCGACCGGCACGAGGTCACCGCCCGCGTCGAGGACTTCCTGTCGCAGTCCGGCTCGTCCAGTCGGTGAGACAGGAGTCAACAGGGGTGACGCTCCTGACCTCCCCTGTCATCATGTGCGGGTGCAGACGTCGAAGAGCAGTCAGGGCAGTCCCGGCAGGGGCGTCGGGCTCGGTCTCGCGGTCGGGTCCGCGATCGCCTTCGGAGGATCCGGGGTCGCGGCCAAGCCGTTGATCGAGGCAGGGCTCGACCCGCTCCACGTGGTGTGGCTGCGGGTGGCGGGCGCCGCCCTGGTGATGCTGCCGGTCGCCGTCCGCCACCGGGGACTGGTTCGCCACCGCCCCGCGCTGCTCGCCGGGTTCGGACTGCTCGCCGTGGCCGGCGTCCAGGCCTGCTACTTCGCCGCGATATCCCGGATACCCGTCGGGGTCGCGCTGCTGGTCGAGTACCTCGCGCCCGCCCTCGTCCTCGGCTGGGTGCGGTTCGTGCAGCGGCGGCCGGTGACGCGTGCCGCCGCGCTCGGCGTGGTCCTCGCGGTGGGCGGCCTCGCCTGTGTCGTAGAGGTCTGGTCGGGTCTGAGCTTCGACGCCGTCGGCCTGCTGCTCGCGCTCGCCGCCGCCTGCTGCCAGGTCGGCTACTTCGTCCTGTCCGACCAGGGCAGCGACGCCGGCGAGGACGCTCCGGACCCGCTCGGCGTCATCGCGTTCGGCCTGCTGATCGGCGCCCTCGTGCTGACCGTCGTGGCCCGCCCCTGGACCATGGACTGGTCCGTGCTCAGTGGCTCCGCCGACATGAACGGCACCTCCGTCTCGGCCGCCGTCCTGCTGGCCTGGATCGTGCTCATCGCCACCGTGCTCGCCTACGTCACCGGAGTGGTGTCGGTGCGCCGGCTCTCCCCGCAGGTCGCGGGCGTCGTCGCGTGTCTCGAAGCGGTCATCGCGACCGTGCTGGCCTGGGTGCTGCTCGGCGAGCACCTGTCCGCTCCGCAGATCATCGGCGGCGCGATCGTCCTGCTCGGCGCGTTCATCGCCCAGTCGACCGCCCCGGCCAAGGGCTCCCCGGACCCGGTGGCGAGCGGCGGTCCGGAGCGGGAACTGTCCGCCAGGGGGACGGCCGCCTGAGAGGCCGAGGGGGCGGTGGGGCCGGTCACCTGCCGGGCGTCCACACTCCCCGTCGCCGCACCTGATGCTCCCGAGCCGCCGTGTCCCCGACCCCGCCCCGCTCCGCGAGCCCCGCCACGATCCGGTCCTGCACGTCCTCCGGCTTGTGACCGGCGTACTTGAACTTCGCTTCTACGTCGATGACTTGGAGCACGAGCCCCCGGATCCCGGAGAGCATCCTGCCGTACGGCTCCTCGCCCACCGCCGCCCGCGCGGAACCGCCCTCCGGCTGGAAGTGGTCGACCTGGCGGTTCAGCAGCTCGGCCTTCTGTGCCGGATCGTCCACGACCTGGGCCCGACAACGGAGTTGGACGGCCGCGTAGAAACTGGTCGGAACGCCGTGCTCGGGCGGGGTGTCCGGCGGGGCCTGCCAGGGCCCGGGGACGTACGCGTAGTCGTCGACCACGCTCAGCAGCACGTCAGGGCACGCCTCCAGCGCCGGCCAGAGGGGGTTGGGCCGGGCGAGGTGCGTGACGACCTCGCCGTGCTCGCCGCGCTCGGGCTCGTAGGCGAAGTGCAGGGGCTGGACGTGCGGGGGCTCGCCCGGCAGGCCGTTGACGGCGAGCTGTCCGAAGTCGTGGGCGGAGAGCCAGTGCTGCCACTCGGCTTCGTCGCGGGGCGCGTCCCAGGGGCGGATCAGCATCACCGCACCGCAAGGTAGTCGGGGAGCTCGGTGCCGGGGGTCAAGTCCCCGTCGGACACGGGGGTTTCGTAGCCCTTGCGGAGCGGGACGACACCGGCCCAGTGGGGCAGGGACAGGTCCTCGGGCTCGTCGTTGACCCCGCCGGTGCGGAGCTTGGCGGAGACCTCGTCCAGGTCGAGGCGGATCACGGCGGTGGCGGCCAGCTCCTTCTTGTTCGCGGGCCGGGAGTCCGCCGCGCGGCCGGGGACGACGTGGTCGACCAAGGCGTCCAGGGCCGCGAGCTTCTCCTCCGGGTCCGTCACGTCGTGGGCCACGCCGTGCACGACCACGGACCGGTAGTTGATCGAGTGGTGGAAGGCGGAGCGGGCCAGGATCAACGCGTCCACGTGCGTCACCGTCAGGCAGACGGCGAGCCCCGGGTCGGCCTCGCCGGTCATCCGCAGCGGGCGCGAGCCGGTCGAGCCGTGCACGTAGAGCCGGTCGTCGACCCGGGCGTACAGCGTGGGCAGCACGACGGGCGCGCCGTCGCGGACGAAGCCGAGGTGGCAGACGTAGCCCTCGTCGAGTATCGAGTGCACCAACTCCTTGTCGTACGACGCCCGTTGCGCGGAGCGGGTGGGGACGGTGCGGTCGGTCGGCGTGTAGGCGGTGGGCTGCGACGTCGTCGGCTGGGCGGTCCCCTGCATGGCGTTCTCCGTGGGTGTTCGTGGCGTGTCGGGTGGCGATGCCTTGCGATGGCTATTGCACTAGTGCATAATCTGCTTTGTGCTAGAAGGATATCGGATCGAGGGGCGACGCGCAGCGGAGATTGCGGCGAGCGTCGAGCGTGCGGTGGGGGCCGGGGAGCTGGAGCCGGGGCAAGTGCTGCCGCCCATGCGGGAGTTGGCGGTCGAGCTGGGGGTGAATCCTAATACCGTCGCGTCCGCGTACCGGATCCTGCGGGAGCGCGGGGTGATCGAGACCGCCGGGCGCCGGGGCAGCCGGGTGCGGTCGAAGCCGGCCACCACCGGGCGGGACTACGTCCGCACGGACGTGCCCGAGGGCGTGCGGGACGTGGCGAACGGCAATCCGGATCCGGCGCTGCTGCCGTCCCTGGGCGATGCCTTCGCGGCGGCGGGAGCGCAGGGCGACCGGGAGCCGGTGCTGTACGGCGACGCCCTCGTGGAACCGGCGCTGGCCCGGATCGCGCGCGCCGAACTGGACGCAGACGGTGTGCCGGACGGACCCGTGGCCGTCGCCTCGGGCTCGCTCGACGTCATCGAGCGGGTGCTCGCGGCGCATCTCAAACCGGGGGACACTGTCGCCGTCGAGGACCCCGGCTGGGGCAGCCTGCTCGACCTGGTCCCGGCGCTCGGGCTGCGGGTCGTCCCGGTCGGCGTCGACGACGAGGGGCCGCTCCCCGACGACGTGCGCCGGGCTCTGGATGCCGGAGCGCACGCCCTGATCGTCACGGACCGCGCGCAGAACCCGACCGGCGCCGCGGTGAGCGCCACGCGCGCGCATGCGTTGCGTGCCGTGCTCCGGGAGCACCCGGAGGTCCTGCTGATCGAGGACGACCACGGACTCGGCATCGTCGACCTGCCCCTGCACCCGCTGGCCGGCATCACCCGCCACTGGGCCTTCGTCCGCTCGGTCGCCAAGGCCTACGGGCCCGATCTGCGCCTCGCCGTGTTCACCGGGGACGCCGTCACCGTCGACCGCGTGAACGGGCGGCACCGGCTCGGGCCCGGTTGGGTCAGCCGGATCGTCCAGCGGGCGGTGGTGCGGCTGTGGTCCGAGGGCGCACTCGACACGGCGGAGGTGGCGGCGGCGTACCGGCGGCGCCGGGACCTGCTGATCGACGCGCTCGCGGAACGCGGGGTGGCGGCCCACGGGTGCAGTGGGCTCAACGTCTGGATCCCGGTACCGGACGAGACCGGCGCCGTGTCCCGACTCCTGCACGCCGGCTGGGCGGTGGCCCCGGGCGCCCGCTTCCGCCTGAACGCGCCGCCCGGCATCCGGGTCACCGTCGCGACCCTGACCGACTCGGAGACGGGTCCGCTGGCGGACGCGATCGCGTCGGCGGTGGGACCGGCGGTGGGGGCGGTGACGGGGCGGGGGTATGTGTAGCGGGGGTATGGATGGGGGTGCCTAGGCCTTCGAAGTGGCCGCCGGTTCCTCGGCGTTGACGGCAGCGCCGACCTCGACCACGGCACCGGCCTCGACCTGCCGCTCCTTCCGCCCACGAGGCCTCGCCTGCGTAAGCGCCGCCCCCGCCAGCACGATCACCGCGCCGACCGGGGTCGACCAGGTCAGGGACTCGCCGAGGATCGTGACGCCGGCAGCCGTGGCGATGACCGGGATGAAGTACGTGACCATCTGTGCGGTGGTGGGGCCGACTTCGGCGACCAGGCCGTACTGGATGAGGACGGCGAGGCCCGTGCCGAGGGCGCCCAGGGCGGCGATCGCCAGGAGGGGGCCGGGGGAGAGGTGGTCCGGGACCGAGGTGAACAGTGGTGTGACGACGGCCAGTTGCACCATGGCCAGCAGCAACTGGGCGCCCGTCAGGGAGAGATGCGAGTGGCCGGAACCGGCGAGGGTGCGGCGGACGTAGATCCAGCCGATCGGGTAGCTGAGCGAGGCCAGCAGGGCCATCGCCGTGCCCGTGGCGTCCAGGCCGTGGAAGCCCTGCCAGGCGCCGAGGACCGTCAGGACGCCGAGGAAGCCGATGCCGAGACCCGCCACGCGGACGCGGGTCGGCCGGTCCTCGGAGAGGGCGACCAGGGACAGGGCCATGCCCCACAGCGGCGAGGTCGCGTTGCAGATGCCCGCGAGGGTGGAGGGGATCGTCAGCTCGGAGTAGGCGAAGAGGGAGAACGGCAGGGCGTTCAACAGGAAGGCGGCGACCGCCAGATGGCCCCATGTCCGCCAGCCGCGCGGCAAGCGCTCCCGCTTCGCGACCATCGCCGCCGCCAGCACCGCCGTACCGAACACCAGCCGTCCCAGGGTCACTTGGAACGGGGCGTACCCCTCCGTGCCGACCTTGATGAGGAGGAAGCTGAAGCCCCAGATCAGGGAGAGGACGCCGAAGCGGAGGCGCCAGTCGGTGCGGGGCGCGGTGGTCGTGGCGGTGTTCATGGCCGTAACGATGCCGCGCCCGACCTCGTAGCACAATCGAGATTTCGGCACCGGTATCTCGTAGTATCACTTACATGTTGAATCTGGAGCGCCTGCGCACCCTCGACGCCCTCGCGCGGCACGGCTCGGTCAGTGGTGCGGCCGACGCGCTGCATGTCACCACCTCCGCGGTCTCGCAGCAGATGTCCAAGCTGGAGCGGGAGGTGAGTCAGCAGTTGCTCGCCAAGAACGGGCGGGGGGTGCGGCTCACCGACGCCGGGCGGCTGCTCGCCGAGCACGCGGCGCGGATCCTGTCGCAGGTCGAGCTCGCCCAGTCCGATCTGGAGGCGCAACGCGGGCAGGTGGTCGGCGAGTTGAGGCTGTCGGCGTTCCCCACGGCCGCGCGCGGGCTGTTCCCCGCCGCGCTCGCCGACCTGCGCGCCGAACATCCGGGGCTGCGGGTGCGCTCCACCGAGCTGGAGCCGGAGGCCGGCATCGCCGGAGTGGTCCGCGGCGACCTCGACCTCGCGGTCGTCCTCGACTGGTACAACAAGCCGATGCCGCTGCCCGACGGCCTGGTGAAGGCGCCCGTCCTGGACGACCCGGCCGACCTGGCGATGCCGGCCGGGCACCGGCTCGCCGGGCGGGACGAGGTGGACCTCGGGGAGCTGGCCGAGGACGAGTGGATCACTTGGGGCGAGGGCGAGTTCTGCCACGAGTGGCTGATGTTCACGCTGCGCTCGCGCGGGATCGAGCCGATCGTCGCGCACCGCGCCGCCGAGACCCACACTCAAATGGGCCTGGTCGAGGCCGGGTTGGGTGTCTGCATCGCCCCGCTGCTGGGCCGCCACCCGATGCCGGCCGGCGTCGTCACCGTCCCGCTCCGGCAGCGCGTACGCCGGCACGTGTACGTCGTCTGGCGCGCGGACGCCGACCGCCGCCCCTCGATCAGGGCGGCGGTACGGGCATTGCAGGACGCGGCGCGGAAGGTGGGGTGACCCCGGTCGAGTCGAAGGGCGGGCCGTCGTTCTCGCCGGTAAGCCGGTCTACCGCCCGCCCAGCTTGCGGAAGTCCCAGGACACGATCTTGTCTGGCGTCAGTCGTATCCAGGCGTGTCGGCCGTCGTGCGGCATCTCCTCCAGGCGGAAGTTCTTGCGGGCGAACAGGGTTTCAGGAACGTCGAGTTCGGCGCGCAGCTCCCCGGTGCGCGGGAACTCGCCCACGAACTCCACGGCCCCGGACAGCTCGACGCCGCGCAGCTCGTCGTACTCCTCGCCGGTGTCGACCACGATCGCGACCCGGGGATCGCGGCGCAGGTCGGTCCAACGCTTGCTGCGCACCACGGAGTACAGCCACATCGAGGTCCCGTCCCAGGCGAACCACAGCGTGCTGACGTGCGGCGCCCCGCTCGCCGATATCGTGCCCACCCGGCAGGTGCGCTGGGTGGTGAGGAACTCGTCCAGTTCCCCCGGTGTCATCATGATCTTCCGGCCTCGACGCTGAGTGACGGTCATGCGGCCCCCTCTTCTCTCACGTCGTGTCAGAGGAACTCCAGTGATCCTCTGACATCACGTCAGAAAAGGATGGGTCGTCTTCCGTCCATGCGCAATGGTGGCTAGTCTCGCCCGCTGCACACCGCTCGCTCCAGACCGCCCGCGCCGAGGGGGAACCGTGCCGTCGCAAGAACAGCTCAGCGAACTGCTCGACCCGGCGACCACGGTGCTGCTCACCGTCGAGTGCCAGCAGGGGGTCGTCGGACCGGACAGCGCCCTGCCCCAACTCGCCCACGAGGCACGCTCGTCGGGAGCCCTCGCCAATGTCGCCCGGTTGGTGGCCGCCGCCCACGAGAGCGGCGTCCAGGTGATCCACGCGGTCGCCGAGCGCCGCCCGGACGGCCGCGGCGCCAACCACAACGCACGGCTCTTCCGGGCCGCCGAACGGCTCCCCGTCCAACAACTGTCCGGCACCACGGCGGTTCGGGTGGCCGCCCCGATCGAGGTAGCCGAACAGGACTTCGTCGTACGACGACTTCACGGGCTGTCTCCGATCCAGGGCACCGACGTCGACGCGCTGCTGCGCAACCTCGGCTGCCGCACGCTGGTCGTGACCGGCGTCTCGGCCAACGTGGCGATCCCCAACACCGTCTTCGACGCCGTGAACCGCGGCTACACCGCCGTCGTGCCCGCCGACGCCATCGCGGGGGTGCCTTCCGACTACACCCCCGCGATGATCCGCCACACCCTCGCATTGGTCGCTACGGTCGCGACCACGGACGAGGTGCTGGGCTGTTTCATGGGGCCCCGGCGCGCACGGGTCAGGCCAGCGTGATCGAGTCCCCGGTCACGGTGATCGACTGCTCGGGCAGCGGCTGCGTGGCGGGACCCTTCTTCACACTGCCGTCCGTCACCGAGAACTCGCTCTTGTGGCACGGACAGACGATGACGTCACCGGTGATCTGGGTGACCGCGCAGCCCTGGTGCGTGCATTTGGACGAGAAGGCCTTGTAGGTGCCGGCCGACGGCTGTGTCACCACCACGGCCGGGTCCTTGAAGATCTTGCCGCCGCCCTCGGGTATGTCGGTCGTCTTCGCCAGAGCGGCGCCCCCGGCGCCGGACGAGGCACTGCTGTCGGAGCCGCCGCTCGCGTTGTCGCCGGCCTGGGTGTTGGAGGAGTCGGAGGAGGACGAGTCGTCGCTCGACCCGCACGCGGTCAGCGCGGCGGCGAGTCCCGCCGCGCCCACCGCCGCCACGACCGTTCGTCGGGTGGGGGCCGGAGCGGTTTGGAGCGATTCGCTGGTCATGCGGACGTTCCCTTCCATGGCATGTTTCGTAGATCTGTACAGGGGTACGGGCGTCGGGCACCCGTTGTTCATGGGTGTCGCGATCCTGACGCGGGTGGGCCCAGAGGTGGGTAAAGCCGCGCTGTCGCTTTGCTGTCGGTGTCGGCGCGCCGCGACCCCGGGGCCGCCTCCGGAGCCGGTCAACACCCCAGTAACCTGGGGCGATGCTCAAGGAAGTCACCGCGACCCGCTACATCACGCCCCTGCGTGAGGGCGGCTCGCTGCCGGGACTCGTCGAGGGGGACGACCTCGGGACGTACGTCATGAAGTTCAGGGGCGCGGGGCAGGGGCGCAAGACGCTGGTCGCCGAGGTGGTCTGCGGTGAGCTCGCCCGCAGGCTGGGGTTCCGGATGCCGCGGCTGGTGACGATCGGCCTCGACCCGGTGCTGGGGCTCGGCGAACCCGAACAGCAGGTGCAGGAGCTGCTGAGGTCCAGCGGTGGCGCCAACCTCGGCATGGACTTCCTCTCCGGTGCCCTCGGGTTCGATCCGCTCGCCTTCGCCGTGAGCCCGGAGGAGGCCGGGCGGATCGTCTGGTTCGACGCACTGATCAACAACGTCGACCGCTCCTGGCGCAACCCCAACCTGCTGATGCACCACGGCGAGTTGTGGCTCATCGACCACGGCGCCACCATGATCTGGCACCACAACTGGCCCGGCGTCGAGAAGTCCGTCGCCCGCCCCTACGACGCCTCGGACCACGCCCTGGCCCGCTTCGCGCCGGACGTCACCGCGGCCGCCGCCGCGCTCGCGCCGCTGGTCACCGAGGAACTCCTCGCCGAGGTGACCGCCGAGATCCCCGACGCCTGGCTGACCGACGAACCCGGCTTCGACACCCCGGACGACCTCCGGCGGGCCTACGCGCGACCCCTGCTCACCCGCGCGGCCGACATCCACACGCGCGTGACCGGCATCGAGGAGGGCAAGTGAGCGAGACCAGCATCTACATGGCCGGGCACGTCACCGAGCGCCACATCACCCGGGCCGGCCAGGGCGGCGGCCGGGACGTCTTCGAGTACGCCCTGCTGCGCGTCGTACCCCGCGTCGAGCGCGGCGAGTGCATCAACGCCGGGGTGCTCGTGTACTGCCGCGCCAAGGCCTACGTCGGCGCCCGCACCCACCTCGACGACGCCCGGCTGCTGGCCCTGGACCCCGACGCCGACGTGGCCGGGATCCGGGCCGCCCTGGGCGCCGTCGAGCGCGTCTGCGGGGGCGGCGAGGCCGCGGGCGACGACCCCGGACAGCGGTTCCGCTGGCTCGCCGCGCCTCGCTCCACGGTCGTGCAGCCGGGACCCGTGCACACTGGGCTCACCCTCGATCCGGCGGCCGACGCGGAGCGCCTGCTCGACCTGCTGGTGAGGTAATGGATCACACCTGCCTCGTGTGCCGTTGACACCGGGTGCCAGGGCTTCTAGCGTCACGTCTGCCGAAGGTACTAAGCGGTCGCTCACCGAAGCGCGGCCCCGGGTGCCCCGGTCGGCGTACTTTCCCAGGGCGAGGAGAACCAGCAATGTCCACCACTGAGCAGCGGGTCGCCGTTGTGACGGGCGGCGCGCGCGGCATCGGCGCCGCCACCGCCGTACGACTGGCCGCCGAGGGACGCGCGGTCGCCGTGATCGACCTCGACGAGGCCGCCTGCAAGGACACCGTGGAGAAGATCACCGCGGCCGGCGGCCGGGCGATCGCGGTCGGCGCCGACGTCTCGGACGAGACGCAGGTCGAGGCCGCCGTCGCGCGCGTGGTCGACGAGCTGGGCGCGCCGACGATCCTGATCAACAACGCGGGCGTGCTGCGCGACAACCTGCTGTTCAAGATGAGCGTCGCCGACTGGGACACGGTCCTGGGCGTGCACCTGCGCGGCTCGTTCCTGATGGCCAAGGCCGTCCAGAAGCACATGGTCGACGCGGGCTTCGGCCGGATCGTCAACCTCTCCTCCTCCTCGGCGCTCGGCAACCGCGGCCAGGCCAACTACTCGGCAGCCAAGGCCGGTATGCAGGGCTTCACCAAGACCCTCGCCATCGAACTCGGCAAGTTCGGCATCACCGCCAACGCCGTCGCCCCCGGCTTCATCGCCACCGAGATGACCAAGGCCACCGCCGAGCGCGTCAAGATGGGCTTCGAGGAGTTCAAGGCCGCGGCCGCCACCCAGATCCCGGTGGCCCGCGTCGGCGAGCCCGAGGACATCGCCAACGCCATCGCCTTCTTCACGGACGAGGCCGCCGGCTTCGTCTCCGGCCAGGTGCTGTACGTCGCCGGCGGACCGCTCGACTAGGGAACTCGGGAACATGACTGAACAGCCTGAACTCTCCGGCAAGGTCGCCGTTGTCACCGGCGCCAGCCGCGGCATCGGCTACGGCGTCGCCGAGGCGCTGCTCGCCCGCGGCGACCGCGTCTGCATCACCGGCCGCAACGAGGACGCCCTCAAGGAGGCCGTCGAGGCGCTCGGCGCCGACCGCGTCATCGGCGTGGCCGGCAAGGCCCACGACGAGGCCCACCAGGCCGTCGTCGTGGAGCGCACGATGGAGGCCTTCGGCCGCGTCGATTTCCTGGTCAACAACGCCGGTACGAATCCGGTGTTCGGACCGATCGCCGACCTCGACCTGAACGTCGCCCGCAAGGTCTTCGAGACCAACGTCATCTCGGCGCTCGGCTTCGCCCAGAAGACCTGGCACGCCTGGCAGAAGGACAACGGCGGCGCCATCGTCAACATCGCCTCCCTCGCCGGTGTCTCCGCCTCGCCGTTCATCGGCGCGTACGGCGTCAGCAAGGCGGCGATGATCAACCTGACGCTCCAGCTGGCGCACGAGTTCGCGCCCGGCGTGCGGGTCAACTCCATCGCCCCGGCGGTCGTGAAGACCAAGTTCGCCGCCGCCCTGTACGAGGGCCGTGAGGCGGAGGCCGCCGCCTCCTACCCGCTGGCCCGCCTCGGCGTCCCCTCCGACATCGGTGGCGCCGCCGCGTTCCTCACCTCGGACCAGTCCGACTGGATCACCGGCCAGACCCTCGTCGTCGACGGCGGCATTTTCCTGAACGCCGGCGTCGGCTGACACCGGCTTTCACCAAAGCTCTCGAAGCGGGCGTCGTCGGACATTGACGGCGCCCGCTTCGATGTACAGGAAAGGCACAGACCTTTGACAACGTCGTCATAAACGCGCTGATCAAGTGCCCTGCGGCGAACCCGGTTGTGTCCGCCGGAGGCTGCGGTATGGTCTGCCGACCCTTGGTACGGCGGATCGAGGAGCGAGCGCGTGTTCAACCGGAATCGACCCCTACGACAGGTGGCGGCCATCGCGTCCATATCGTCCCTGGTGACCGGGTGCGGCGTGCTCTCGTCGGACTCGTCGGAGGACGCGGGGCCCATCGAGGTCGGGACGACCAGTGCCCCCAGCACCCTGGATCCGGCGGCGTCCTGGGACAGTTCGTGGGAGCTGTTCCGCAACATCTACCAAACGCTGCTCAGTTACCCCAACGGTGCGACCACCCCGCAGCCCGACGCCGCCGACAACTGCCGCTTCACGGACGACTCCAACACGACGTACCGCTGCGAGCTGCGCTCCGGGCTGAAGTTCGCCGACGGGCACGCGCTGGACGCGCGGGCGGTCAAGTACTCGATCGACCGGATTGGGAAGATCAACGTCAACGGCGGGCCCGCCGGTCTGCTCGGCAGCCTCGACCGGGTGCAGGCGCTGGGCGACAAGGAAGTGGTCTTCCACCTCAACAAGCCAGACGCGACCTTCCCCTTCGTGCTCGCCACGCCCGCCATGTCGATCGTCGACCCCGCGGAGTACCCGGCGAGTGCCCTGCGCGAGGACAACGGGGTCGACGGCTCCGGGCCGTACACGCTCGCGGACTACGAGGACGGCAAGAAGGCCGAACTCGCCAAGAACGACAACTACAAGGGTTACGCCGACCGCAGGAACGACGCCGTGACCATCAACTACTACCGGGACTCGGCCCCCATGGTCGCCGCGCTCCGGGACGGCACCCTCGACCTCGCCTTCCGCGGCCTCGACCCCGACGACGTCGTCGGCCTCCAGCGGCACGACTCGGACGGCAAGCTCCAACTCGTCGAGGGCTCCGGCACCGAGATCAACTACCTGGTGTTCAACCCGAAGGACCCGTGGGCCGGACGGGCCGTCGTCCGCAAGGCGATCGCCCAGGTCGTCGACCGCGCCGCGATCGCGCACAAGGTCTACAAGGACACCGTCGAGCCGCTGTACTCCATGGTCCCCAAGGGCCTGACCGGACACACCACCGGCTTCTTCGACGACTACGGCGACCCCAGCCCCGCCAGGGCCCGCAAGATGCTTTCCGACGCCGGCATCACCCAGCGCGTGCCGCTCACCCTCTGGTACACCACCGACCGCTACGGCTCCTCCACCAAGCTGGAGTTCCAGGAGATCGAGCGGCAGCTGGAGGGCTCGGGACTGTTCACGGTCACCCTCAAGAGCCGGCCCTGGAAGACGTATGTGACGGGCTACCAGAAGGGCGAGTACCCGGTGTTCGGGCGCGGCTGGTTCCCCGACTTCCCGGACCCCGACAACTTCATCGCCCCCTTCGTCGGCGACCAGAACGCGCTCGGTACGCCCTATCCGGCGCCCGAGATCACCGGCGAGCTGCTGCCGCGCTCGCGTGGCGAGAGCGACCGGGCCAACGTGGTCAGCGAGTTCGAGGAGGCGCAGCGGATCCTCGTGGACGACGCGCGGCTGCTGCCTCTGTGGCAGGGCAAGCAGTACGTGGCCGCGAGCGACGACATCTCCGGGGCGGAGCAGGCGCTGGACCCGTCGACGATCATGATGATGTGGACGCTGTACCGCAAGACCAGCTGGTAGTGCGGGGTTGTGCGGTGAGCGGGCCGATTGTCAGTGCCCGCCTGTAGGTTCTGAGACCTGGCAGTGACCGCCGGTCGATCACTGCGCACCGTTCACCGCACACCGTAAGGAAGTTGACGTGACCGACACCGCCATGCTGCCCGAGTCCTGGCGCGGGGTCCTGGGCGACGAGCTGCAGCAGCCCTACTTCAAGGAGCTCACGGAGTTCGTCGAGGAGGAGCGCGCGCAGGGTCCCGTCTATCCGCCGCGCGAGGAGGTCTTCGCCGCGCTCGACGCCACGCCGTACGACCAGGTCAAGGTCCTGATCCTCGGTCAGGACCCGTACCACGGCGAGGGCCAGGGCCACGGGCTGTGCTTCTCGGTCCGCCCCGGCGTGAAGGTTCCCCCGTCCCTGCGGAACATCTACAAGGAGATGCACCAGGAGCTGGGCACACCGATCCCGGACAACGGCTACCTGATGCCGTGGGCCCAGCAGGGCGTCCTGCTGCTCAACGCGGTGCTCACGGTCCGCGCCGGCGAGGCCAACTCGCACAAGGGGAAGGGCTGGGAGAAGTTCACCGACGCGGTGATCCGCGCGGTCGCCGACCGGCCCGACCCGGCGGTCTTCGTCCTGTGGGGCAACTACGCACAGAAGAAGCTCCCGCTGATCGACGAGACCCGGCACGTGGTGGTCAAGGGCGCGCACCCCTCCCCGCTGTCCGCGAAGAAGTTCTTCGGCTCCCGCCCCTTCACGCAGATCGACGAGGCGGTGGCCAAGCAGGGCCACGACCCGATCGACTGGACCGTCCCGAACCTGGGCTGACCACCGCCGGGCCGGTTCCCACGGAGCCGGCCCGGTGCCGCCTGACCGGGAATGTCAGTGCCTGCGGCTAGCGTCGGTGAAGACATCGGTGCGGACAAGCGACCGGCCGACGAGTGGGCGGAGTACGTGGTGGCCAAGGGACAGGAGCAGACGGCGCCCGATGCCGTGATGACGCGGATCGGACAGGTCGTCATGCTGCATCACGCGGGCGACCGCGAGGAGGCCCGGGACCGCTTCCTCCAGCTGTGGGCGGAGATCGGCGAGCACGGCGACGCCCTGCACCGCTGCACGCTGGCCCACTACATGGCCGACACCCAGGACGACCCCGCGGACGAACTGGCGTGGGACCTAAGGGCGTTGACGGCCGCCGAGGAACTCACGGACGAGCGGCTCGCGGAACACGAAGGGGCGCACGCGGACGAGGGGAGCGGCGGACGCGAGGGAGTCGTCGACGGCCCGAGGCTCGGTGCGCGCGAGGGCGCCCTCGCGGTGCGGGCGCTGTACCCCTCGCTGCATCTGAACCTCGCGGCGGACTACGTGAAGCTCGGCCGCGGCGGGGCCGCCCGCACCCATCTGCGCCGGGCCCGGGGCGCCGCCGGCTCGCTGGCGGACGACCCGTACGGGGACGGCGTACGGGCGGCCATCAGCCGACTGGAGCTGCGGCTGGAGGAGGAGGGGTCCGGCGGAGACGGGAACTGGGCGCCGCCGAACACCGGGGACGGCGGCTGGGGACCGCCGCGACAGCGGCCCTGACGGGCGTCCACCTCATGGCCGCCACCCCCCTGCCTTCACCGCCCGTACGACTGCTTGCAGATCAGCGACTCCGGGCTGTCCGCCTTCCAGCCGCCGTACTTCCGGCCCAGCGCGCACACGTCCGCCGTGTTCTTCGGGACCTGCTTGGTCACGTCGGGCATCTCGACGCCCGGTTGCGGCTTCGAGCGATGCGGGTGGTGCGGCTTCGGGTGCGCCTGACGTGGGTGGGGGTGCGGGTGGGAGCGGGGGACCGGCGGTTGTTGGGCGGCCGTCGGTGCCGAGCGGTTCGCGGGGTGGGGCGCGGGCTCGGTCGGGTCCGGGCGGCGGGACGGGCCGATCATCTCCAGCGCCTCGCGGGCCGGCGCCTGCACGACCTGCGGCTCCGCCCGGCCGTCGGGACGCGGAGCGGACGGCCGGGTCGGCGCCGCGGGCGGGCCGGACACGGGCGGGCGCTGGACGGTCACACAGCCGGAGAGGGCCGAGACAGCCACGGTGACCAAGAGCGTTGCGGTGGTCGTCGTTCGATGCACCCGCGCAACAATGGCGTCTTCGACGGCCCGGGGAACAGCGGACGAGCACAGGTTGGCCCGCACGAGTGATCTCCGCCCCCGTACGGAGGGGCGTGCGCGGCCGGGGTGACGTCAGTCGCCGGTGGCGCCGTCGACGGTCTCGCGGAGCAGGTCGGCGTGGCCGTTGTGGCGCGCGTACTCCTCGATCATGTGCGTGTAGAGCCAGCGCAGGTTGAACCGCTCGCCGGTGCGCCGGTGCTTGCCCTCGGTGAGGTCGTCCAGGGCGAAACGGGCCGCGTTGTGCTTGGCCGCCTCGATCTCGGCCTCCCAGGTGGCGCGGGCCTCGGCCCAGGTGTCCGACTCGGTGAGGTGGAAGTCGCCGTCCGGGTCCTCGTCGGTGTAGTAGATCGCCCCCGCGTCCTCGTTCGCGAGCACCCGGCGGAACCAGCTCCGTTCCACCTCCGCCATGTGCCGAACCAGCCCCATCAGGGTCAGTCCGGAGGGCGGTACGGAGGCGGTCCTGAGCTGGGCGTCGGTCAGGCCCTCGCACTTCCAGGCCAGGGTCTGCCGGTGGTAGTCCAGCCAGCCCTCCAGCATGGTGCGTTCGTCGGCGGTGGTCGGCGGTTCACGGCGCTCGGTAGTCATGGCCGCCATCCTCGCCCGGCGCGACCCCGCAGACCAACGGGTTTCCGGTGTCGCACGGTGTCGCACGGCGCCGACCCGACCGTCCGCCCCGCTCGCCCGCCGGCGTCCGGCGCGGCCGCCGTATGCTTCCGGGCAGGTAAAGGCAGGCGCAGGCAAGCGACAGGGGAGCCCAAGTGAAGGTCGGCTGCATCGGACTCGGTGACATCGCGCAGAAGGCCTACCTGCCCGTGCTGGGCGCACTCGCCGACGTCGAGCTGCACCTGCAGACCCGGACGCCCGCCACGCTCGCTCGCGTCGCCGACAGCCTTCACCTCCCGGCCGAGCAGCGGCACACCACCCTCGACGCGCTCCTCGCCCAGGACCTCGACGCCGCCTTCGTGCACGCGCCCACCGCCGTGCACCCGGACATCGTGACCCGGCTCCTGGAGGCGGGCGTGCCGACGTACGTCGACAAACCGCTCGCCTACGAACTCGCCGACTCCGAACGGCTGGTGGCGCTCGCCGAGCGGCACGACGTGTCCCTCGCGGTCGGCTTCAACCGGCGCTTCGCGCCCGGGTACGCCCAGTGCGCCGACCATCCGCGCGAGCTGATCCTGATGCAGAAGAACCGCATCGGGCTGCCGGAGGAGCCGCGCGCGATGATCCTCGACGACTTCATCCACGTCGTGGACACCCTGCGCTTCCTGGTGCCGGGCCCGATCGACGACGTCACCGTGCGGGCGCGCGTCGAGGACGGGCTGCTGCAGCACGTCGTGCTCCAGCTGGCCGGGGACGGGTTCACCGCGCTCGGGGTGATGAACCGGCTGAGCGGTTCGGCCGAGGAGATCCTGGAGGTGTCCGGGCAGGACACCAAGCGTCAGGTGGTCAACCTCGCCGAGATAATCGACCACAAGGGCCAGCCGACGGTACGGCGGCGCGGCGACTGGGTGCCGGTGGCCCGCCAGCGCGGCATCGAGCAGGTGGTTCTTTCCTTCCTCGACGCGGTGCGCGCGGGCAAGGTGCTCAGCGCCCGGGATGCGCTGGCGACTCACGAACTGTGCGAGCGGGTGGTACGTGCGGTTCAGGGGTCGGCCGCCTGAGCCGCACGGCCCGCGCGCCCTCCAGCGCACACCACAGGGCGAGCACGATGATCGCGCCGTGCACCGGCCAGTCGCCGAAGCGGACGTACGGCGTCGTGCCGGTCGCCAGCGGAATGTCGTACACCCGGGCCGTGCTGTCCTCCGTGCCGAGCCATGGGCCCAGGCGCTGTCCGCTCGCGCCGTAGACGGCGGAGACGCCGGTCAGGGTCGCGTGGACCATCGGGCGGCCGGTCTCGGCGGCGCGCAGGGCGGCGAGCGAGGCGTGCTGCTCGGGGGCCCAGCTGTGCTGGAAGGACGACGTGGACGACTGGGCGATCAGGACGTCGGCGCCGTCCTGCGCGAGATGGCGGCTCATGTCGGGGAACGCCGACTCGAAGCAGACCATCGGGCCGACCCGCAGGCCGTGTCCGACGTTCATCACCACCTGCTCGGTGCCCCGCCTGCGGTCCTCGCCGGCCGCCTTGCCGACGGAGGTGGCCCAGCCGAGCAGGGAGCGCGCCGGGATGTACTCGCCGAACGGCACGAGCCGCATCTTGTCGTAGCGGTCGCCGGTGAGTCCGTCCGGGCCGACCAGCACCGAACTCTTGTAGATGCCGGGCTTGTCGGAGCGCCGCGCGTCCACGTTGACCATGATGTCGGCGCCCGTCTCGCGGGAGAGGGCCGCGATCCGCTTGGCCAGATCGGGCCGTCCCGCCAGGTCGTAGCCGACGCTGCTCTCGCCCCACACGATCAGGTCCGGATGCTGCGCGGCGAGGGTGCGGGTGAGCTGTTCCTCGCGGTCGAAGCGCTGGTCGACGCCGACGATGACGCCCGGCTGGACGACGGCGATCCGCGTCTGCCCGTCGACGTCGGGGCGCGGTGACCACACCCAGGCCGCCGAGGTGGCGGCGGCCGTCGCGACCAGGCCGGCGACGGCGGGCACGCGGGACTCGCGCACCGAAATGAGCACGGCGACGGCGACATTGACGGCCACCACCAGGAAGCTGAGCAGCCACACCCCACCCACGGAGGCGAGCCGCAGCGCCGGTGCCACCTGCCACTGGCTGGAGCCGAGCATGCCCCAGGGGCCGCCGAGCCCCTGCCAGGAGCGGACCAGCTCGACCATCAGCCAGCCCGACGGCAGCACGGCGAGCGCGGCCAGCACCCGTCCAGGACCGGGCACCCCGCCCAGGAAGCGGTGCACCAGCCAGCCCCACGGGGCCCACAGGGCACCCAGCAGCGCGGCGATGAGGAAGATGAAGACGTGCAGGCTGGGCAGCAGCCAGTGGTGCACGGCCACCAGGAACCCGAACCCGCCCCACCAGCCGTCGTACGCCGCCCGCTTCCCGGTCGGCGCGGCGCGGACCAGCAGCAGCCAGGGGACCAGGGCCACGTAGGCGAACCACCACAGCGACGGCGCCGGGAACGCGAACAGGGGCAGGGCGCCGGCCAGCACGGCGATCGCCGAGCGCCGCCACGGGGAGGCGAGCCACTGACCGACGGTCCTCATACGCGCCTCCCTGCCCCGTGGGTGGCTCCAGTGTGCGTGTTTTCGATCATCCGGGCCAGAGTGCCCAGGGTTCAGTCGCTCACACCCGCCTTCGCCGGCTCGGGCAGGCGGCGCCACTTCTCCTGCACGACCACCTCGGACAGCCGCCAGCCGTCGTACGTCCGCAGCAGCCCGAAGGAGTAGCGCCCGCCGCACACGAAGTCCGGCGCGGCCGACTCCGCCCCGTCCGCCGCGAAGCGCATCGGATTGACGTAATCGGCCCGCACGCGCGCGGTGTCGCCGGTGTCCTGGTCCAGGGTCCCGAACGCGACCCGGCGGTTGACGATCAGATGCTGCCTCATCGAGAACAGCCGCATGCTCTCCTCCAGCCACGCGGCGACCTGCCGCGCGTCCCCCTCGATCCCGCCGGCCGAGCGGTAGTCCGCACGACCCTCGGGGCTGAACAGTCCTCGATACGCCTCCCAGTCACCGTCGTCCACGGCCACCGCGTACTCGGTGACCACCTCGTCGACGGCCAGCCTGTCCATCACGGTCGCCAACTCCACGCGCTGCGTCATGCGATCAGTGTTGGGCGTGATGCCTGCCGGGCCAAGGGGCGCGCGACGATATTCGGTCGGCGCCCGATCGGCGCTCGGACGCGCTTTCTATACTGACGCGATGATCAGCATCCCGATCGGCGCGCTCGAAGTGGCCATGGTCCAGACGGGTGCCCGAGCCGTCGACACGGTACGAGACACCGCGGCCTTCGCACGGGGCGTCGAACAACTCGGCTACACGCGGCTCTGGTACGCCGAGCACCACCACTCCCCGGCGATCGGCGCGTTCCCGCCGGTCGTCCTGACCGCGCACGCGGCCGCGTCCACGGCGTCGATCCGCCTCGGATCCGGGGGAGTTCTGGCGCCGAACCACGCCCCGATCATGCTGGCGGAGCAGTTCGGCACGCTGGCCGCGCTGCACGAGGGGCGGATCGACCTGGGCATCGGCCGCGGTCCCGGCACCTTCGACGAGCCGACGATGCGGGCGCTGCGGCGCGGCGCCGGACCGACGACGGACGCCGAGTACCGCGAGGACGTGTCCGAGATCCTGCGCTTCCTGGTGGACGAGGTGCCGCCCGGTCCGCTCCCCGAGCCGTGGTTGCTGTCCTCCAGTACGGCGGGTGCCACGCTCGCCGCGGAGCTCGGCCTGCCGATCGCCTTCGCCCACCACATCCGCCCCGACAACACCCTTGCCGCGCTTGCCCATTACCGCGAGCACTTCACCCCGTCCCGCTGGTGCGAACGCCCCCGCGTACTCCTCTGCGTGGAGACGGTGTGCGCCGACACGCAGGAGCAGGCGGCCCGGCTGTCGGGCCCGATGGACGTGGTCAAGGCCGGACTCCTCAAGGGCCAGAGCGACATCCCCTTCCCCACGCCCGAAGAGGCGGCCGCCCACGTCTTCACCGAGGCGGAGGCCCAGGCCCTGACGGGCTTCCGCGCCGCACAGGCCTACGGCACCCCCGAGACCGTCGCCAAGCAGCTGAGCGACCTGGCGGCCCTGACCGGAGCGGACGAACTCATGCTGGTGACGCCGGTCTACGTGTTGGCCGACCGCCTGAGGTCGTACGAACTGGTCGCCGGGTACGGCACGTTGGAGGCGGCTTCTTAGCTTTCGGCACCCCACGCGGTCGAGTGGGGACCGAACCTGTTCTCGGTCGCATAGGCCGCCATACGTTCGTTCCGTGCCTGTGCCTCGGGCCCGTCAGGCAGGTGGTAATCGCCGCCCGCCCGCGCCGAGTTGGCCTGCACGCGCGTGGCGGTCGACAGCCACCGATTCACGTATCGGTCGAGGGCCTCCGGCACTTCGGCCGGTGTCGCGTCCGTGAGTTCGTCGCCGAGCACGGCCGCGTCCATGATCGCCTGGGCGGCGCCCTGGGCCTGGAACGGCACCATCGCGTGGGCACTGTCGCCCAGGAGGGTCACCCGCCCGAGGTTCCAGCGGGGGAGGGGAGCGCGGGTGTAGATGCCGTAGCGGAACACCCGACCCGCACGTTCGAGGGCGGTGAGGATACGGGGGTCCCACCCCTCGAACTCACGCAGCTGCTCACCCGGTTCGGCCTGGGCGGTCCACGACTCCCGCGCCTCCTTGGTGCCGAACACGCCCACGAGGTTGAGGAGTTCGCCGCGCCGCACCCGGTAGTGGACGACGTGCCGGCCGGGCCCGAGCCAGCCGGCGTACTCCGGCAGGTCCAGATCGGCCACCGCGTCGGCCGGAAGCAGCGCCCGATAGGCGGCGGTCTCCGAGAAGACGGCCTCGTCGGCGCCGAAGAACCACTGCCGGGCCGCCGACCGCACCCCGTCCGCGGCCACCACCAGGTCCGCGTCCAGGCGCTCGCCGCTGGCCGTCGTGACCCTGGCGGAGCTGTCGTCCTGGTCGACGCCCACGACAGCGGTGTTCAGGCGCACGGACTCGGGCGGCACCTCGGCGGCCAGGACCTGGTGCAGATCGGCCCGGTGAACCTGCAGATACGGCGCCCCGAACTCGTCCTGGGCCGCGCGGCCCAGGTCGTAGCGGCAGATCTCGGATCCGTCGGACCAGGTGCGGAAGCTCACGTGGGAGGGGTGGACGGAGCGCGCGGCGACCGCGTCGAGCAGGTCGAGCCGGCGCAGTACGCGCGTGGCGTTGGGCGCGAGCTGGATCCCGGCGCCGATCTCGGTGAACCGTGCCGTCTGCTCGACGAGCGTGACCTCATGGCCGGCCCGACGCAGGCTCAGCGTCGCGGCCAGCCCACCGATGCCCGCGCCCACGACGATCGCTCTCATGGCGTGCCCCCTCGCCCGTCGGCCCGGGCAGGCTATCGAACGGAACTCCGTTGCGGTGCCAGGCATTTCGGCCGCCGTCGCGCGCGACGGCGGGCTCACGGGTGGGCTCGGGCGGATTCAGGTGTGTGACGAGGGTGGGCTCTGGCCGATTCCAGGGTGTGACGGGGGTCGCACAAGAAGGCCACCCAAGGGTTAAGGTGATCGATGATCGATCATCTACCCGATGTCTGGAGGCCACCATGACCCGCCCCGTCACGATCGTCACCGGCGGCAGCCGGGGAATCGGCGCCGCGACCTGCCTGCGGCTCGCGGCGGACGGCCACGACGTGGTCGTCGGCTACGTCCGGGATGCCGACGCGGCCGAGCAGGTTGCCGAGGGCGTGCGCAAGGCCGGCGGCCGGAGCCTCACGGTGCGGGTGGACACGTCCGTCGAGGCCGAGGTCGAGCACCTCTTCGACGTGACGGAGCGCGAACTGGGGCCCGTGACCGGGCTGGTGAACAACGCGGGCGTGACCGGTCCGCTGGGGCGCCTCGCCGACACACGGACCGAGGACCTGCGCCGGGTCGTCGACGTCAACGTCACCGGCACGCTGCTGTGTTCGCGCCGGGCGGCACAGCTGATGGCGGCGCGGGGGAGTGGCGTCATCGTCAACGTGTCCTCAGGTGCGGCCACCTTGGGCAGTCCCGGCGAGTTCGTCCACTACGCGGCGACCAAGGCGGCGGTCGACGCGCTGACGCTGGGGCTCTCCAAGGAACTCGGTCCGGACGGGGTCCGCGTCAACGCGGTGGCGCCCGGCGCCGTCGACACCGACATGCACGCCACGATGGGCGACTCGGAGCGGGCCTGGCGGATGGCGCCCACGATCCCGCTGCGGCGACCGGGGCGGGCCGAGGAGATCGCGGCTGCGGTCGCGTGGTTGATGTCGTCGGAGGCGTCGTATGTGACGGGGGCGGTGCTGCGGGTGGCGGGCGGGCGTTGAGCGAACTGCCGTCGAGCGGACCGGCACCGACCCCTACCGCCCGTCGCGGAGCCGCTCGAACGCCGTCGGCCGGGGCCTGTCCGGCAGGAACTCCTTGATCAGGACGGCGCATTCACGGGCCGTCAGTTCGGCGGTGTCGCACTCGACGTCGTAGATCCCGTGCGCGTGCACCTGTTCCAACTGAGCGGCCGCGAGCCCGACCGGGCGGTCGCCGCGCTCGCGTTCCCGGCGCTCCAACTCCTCGGCCGGGCAGCGCACCCCGACGAGCACGACGTCCTGCGGCGCGAGGACGGACAGACAGTCCCGCAGCCGCCATTCGGCGCTGAAGATGTGGTCCACGACGACGTTGTTCCCGGCGGCGGCCATCCCGGCGACGGCCCGGTGGAAGCCCCGCCAGGTCCGGTGCAGGACGGTGCCGAGTTCGTCGGGCGGGATCGGGTTGCGGGAGCGCATGGCGTGGAAGGCGTCGACCGGCATGTAGAAGTACGGCTCGTCGAGCAGTGGCAGCAACTCCGCCGCGATGCTCGACTTGCCCGAACTGGACGTGCCGTTGAGGAAGATGACGAGCCCCTGCCGGGGCGGGACGCTGCTCAGATGCTCCACGGAAGGATCATGGCAGACCCCTGCCGCTCAGCCGCCGCTCAGGCCGCCTCGATGACGGCGCCCCGGATCGCGGCCGCCCACTCGACCACCAACAGCTCGTACTCCGCGCGCTCCTGGGCCGAGAGCGAGCCGCCGGCGCGGAGCCACAGGGCGCGGATCCGCTCGTTCACCTCGGCAGCGGACCGCACGGAACCATGGGTTGGGGAATCGGGGGACATGCCGACAAGCCTAGGGGCAAGCACTGACAGTGCGCTACCAGGCGGCTACTCAACTCGTATGTGATTGGTCACGGGTGACGGGGCGGGCTCGCTCGTACTGACTCCAGGGTCAGCTCAAATGCCTTGCCCCGCCCGGCGGTTCAGCCCGCGGACTCCGCAGCGTGCGGGCTCAGCGCGCCCGTCGACACCAGCGCGATGATGACGATGCCGAGCGCGATGCGGTACCAGACGAACGGCATGAAGCTCCTGGTCGAGATGAACTTCATGAACCATGCGATCACCGCGTATCCGCAGAAGAAGGCGATCACCGTCGCGAAGATCGTCGGGCCCCAGTCGACATGGCCCTTCTCCAGCGCGTCCTTGGTCTCGAACAGGCCGGAGGCCAGCACGGCGGGGATGGCGAGGAGGAAGGAGTAACGGGCCGCGGCCTCACGCTTGTAGCCCATGAACAGGCCGCCGCTGATGGTCGCGCCGGAGCGGGAGACGCCGGGGACCAGCGCCATCGCCTGGCACACGCCGTAGATCAGGCCGTCCCGCACGCCCAGGTTATCCAGCGTCTTGCGCTGCTGGGGTGCGCGGTGCTTGCCGCCCGACTCGTCGCGCGCCGCGATCCGGTCGGCGATGCCGATGACCACGCCGATGACGATCAACATCGTCGCGGTGATCCGCAGATCGCGGAACGGTCCCTCGATCTGGTCCTTGAAGAGCAGCCCGAGCACACCGATCGGAATCGAGCCGACGATCACCAGCCAGCCCATCTGAGCGTCGTGGTTCCCGCGCATCTCCTTGTTGAACAGCGAGCGCGCCCACGCCGAGATGATCCGCCCGATGTCCTTGCGGAAGTAGATCAGCACCGCCGCCTCCGTGCCGATCTGTGTGATCGCCGTGAAGGCCGCCCCCGGGTCCTTCCAGCCGGAGAAGGCCGCGGTCAGCCGCAGATGCGCGCTGGAGGAGACGGGAAGGAACTCGGTCAGCCCCTGGACGAGTCCGAGGATGAGGGATTCAAACCAAGACATGAAGTTACGGAGTCCAAGCGCTGATCGTGACGGGGCGACGGACATCACGGCGCCGCCGGGGCGCGGTGATCACGGTGAGTCCAAGGCAGCCTAGCGTCCCGCGACGACAGGCCCGGCACAGGGTCTTCACGAGTGGGCGAGGGCCCGGGTGTCGGCGGTCACTTGCCCTGATCGGTGAGTGGCCGGGCGTTTTGGGCGGCGAGCGGACGCGTGTCCGGGCGGCGAGAGGTTCCCCGCCCTGGTCGTCGAGCTGTCCGACCTCCCTGTCGTCGACCGCCCACTCGTCCCGGTCGTCGAACCGTCGGAGGACCCACGTGTTGACCTGCGGCGGGGGCGGAGCTTACGTTTCGGTGGAGGGGAAAGCGCTTGCTGCGCGGTCGTCGTCGTACCGGCCGTGCCGTTTGTCCTGCCCTCTCGTCGGCTCGTCGTCACCCGAGGAGTGCTGATCTCGTCCATGTCCACACCTGCGACCGACCCCGGGACGTACCGGCCACGCCCCGCTTCCCTCGCCGGCCGGCGCGTCCGGGCCGCCGTCATCGGTACCGGCGCCATCGGCCGCGGTTCCCATCTGCCCGCCCTCGCGCAGCTCGCCGAGGAGGGGGAGACCGAGGTCGTGGCCGCCGTTGACATCGATGCCATCGCGGTCGAGGAGTTCTGCCGGGCGGGCGGTGTCCCGAACGCGTACACCGATCTGGACCTGATGCTCCGGGAGCAGCGCCCCGACCTGGTCACCATCTGCACCCCGCCGACCCTGCACCGCGCGCAGACGATCGCCGCGCTGCGCGCCGGGGCCTGGGTGTGGTGCGAGAAGCCGCCGGTGCCGACGCTCGCCGACTACGCCGCCGTGGAGGCCGAGGAGGGCACGGACGGCGGCCCGTACGCCTCGATCGTCTTCCAGCACCGGTTCGGTTCGGCGTCCAGCCATGTCCGTGGGCTGCTGACGAGCGGCGCTCTGGGCCGGCCCCTCGTCGCGCACTGCCAGACCACCTGGTACCGCGACAGCGCCTACTACGCCGTGCCCTGGCGCGGCCGTTGGCAGACGGAGGGCGGTGGCCCGGCGATGGGCCACGGCATCCATCAGATGGACCTGCTGCTCGACCTCCTGGGCCCGTGGCGCGAGGTGCGCGCGATGGCCGGCCGGCTCGTCCACGACGTGGAGACCGAGGACGTCTCGACCGCGCTGGTCCGCTTCGAGAACGGCGCGCTGGCGACGGTCGTCAACAGCGTCCTGAGCCCCGACGAGGTCAGCCGCATCCGTATCGACTGCGAACGCGCCACCGTGGAACTGACCCATCTCTACGGCCACTCCAACGCGAACTGGCGCATCACCCCGGCCCCAGGTGTGCCGGCCGACGAGCTCGCCGCGTGGCGGGACTTCGGCCCGGACGTGCCCAGTTCGCACTTGGCGCAACTGCGTGAACTGGTCGCGAGCATGCGGGCGGGCGAGCGGCCGCGCAGCAGCGGGGCGGACGGGCGCACCAGCCTGGAACTGATCGCCGCGCTGTACAAGGCGGCGTTCACGGACGCGACGGTCGAGGCGGGCGAGATCGGCCCCGGTGACCCGTTCTACACGGCGATGCACGGCAACGCGCCCGGCTGGGCCCCCGCCGCCGCGAAGGCGGTGTCCGCATGACCGGACTGCGTCTCGTGCACGCCCACGGTGACCGGATCACCCTCACCGAACCGGCCACCGGCGTCGAGCTGTTGAGTTACGTGTACGCCGCCGAGGCCGCCTGGGAGGCGCCGAAGCCGTACCTCCACCCGATCCGGACCCTGGCCGGTGACATCGTCACCGACTACCGGCCCAACGACCACCGCTGGCACAAGGGCCTCCAGCTCACGGCCTCGCACTTGTCCGGCGCCAACCTGTGGGGCGGCAACTCCTACGTCCACGGCGAGGGCTACCTCGAACTCCCCGAGCGCGTCGGCTCGATGGCGCACGTCGGCTTCGACGAGGTGGCCGCGCACGAGGACCGGGCCGTGATCGCCGAACGGCTGACCTGGCACCCGTACGACGGTGACCTGTGGGCCGAGGAGGAGCGCCGGATCGAGGTCCACGACGTGCACCCGGAGTCCGGCTCCTGGGCGCTGACCTGGACAAGCGCGGTCACCAACCGGCGTGACGAGCCGCTCCGTTTCGGCAGTCCGACCACCGCGGGGCGTGAATCGGCGGGCTACACGGGCCTGTTCTGGCGCGGCCCGCGCGCCTTCCGGGACGGCCGGATCATCGGGCCCGACGGCGAGGGACCGGAGCTGATGGGTACCCAGGGGCCCTGGCTCGCCCTCTCCGGCGAGCACGACGGCACCGACGGCCACGCCACGCTCGTCTTCGCGCACGCCCCGGAGAACGACCACGCGGGGGCCGAAGGCGCCCACCCCGCCCACTGGTTCGTCCGCAACGAGCCCTTCGCCGGCATCGCTCCCTCGTGGTCCTTCTACGACGAACTGGAGCTCGCCCCCGGCGACACCCTCACCCGCCGCTACCGGGTCGTCGTGGCCGACGGGGCGTGGGAGCGCGAGGAGATCGCCAAGTACCTCGCGGCGCACCCGTGGTGAGTCGCCGTCGGTAGCCGGCGGACGCGGCGCTACGCCGCCGTAGGACCCTTCACCGTCCATCCCGGAACCTGGGGGTGGGCGGTGAGGTCTTCGTGGCGCACCTCGTCGCCGCAGGCGCGGCAGGTGACGACCGGGACCAGTTCGTTGCCGCAGACGTGCTCCATCACCATGGGGCGTTCGTCCTCCGTACGGAGATGCCGGTCACCCCACTCCATGAGGGTCATGAGCACCGGCTCCAGCTCCAGGCCCGCCTGTGTGGGCCGGTACTCGAAGCGCTGCGGACGCTCGCTGTAGGCGCGCTTCGTCAGGATCCCGGCGTCGACGAGCCGGCGCAGCCGGGTGGTCAGGATGTCGCGCGGGGCGCCGATGTTGCGCACGAGCTGGTCGAAGCGGCCGTTGCCCAGGCAGACCTCGCGCAGGACGAGCAGGGAGTACTTCTCGCCGACGAGCGCCAGGGTGTCGGCGATGGAACAGGGGCGAGGGGTTTTGGCGGCGGGCATATCCCCAGTGTAGGGGAGGGTTTGATTTTCCAACTCACGGAGCTATGGTGAGTTTGGATTTCCTACTCACTGGTAGGCGCCGTAGTCGGCGACATGCCCCGGCGTGCCCGACGCGGCCGGCGGTCAAGGAGGCCCGCACCATGCGCGACGCAGTCATCGTCGAAGCCGTACGCACCCCCGTGGGCAAGGGCAAGCCGAACGGCTCCCTCGCCCACGTCCACCCGGTGGAACTCCTCGCCCACACCCTGCGCACCCTCGTCGAACGCTCCGGCGTCGACCCCGCGCTGATCGACGACGTCATCGGCGGCACCGTCGACCAGGTCGGCGAGCAGGCCATGAACACCACCCGCTACGCCGTCCTGTCGGCGGGCTTCCCGGACACGGTCCCCGCGACCACCGTGGACCGCCAGTGCGGCTCCTCCCAGCAGGCCGTGCACTTCGCCGCCCAGGGCGTCATCTCGGGGGCGTACGACCTCGTCGTCGCCTGTGGCGTCGAGTCGATGAGCCGGGTGCCGATGTGGTCGAACGTGCCGCCAGGCAAGGACCCCTTCGGCCCCGGAGTCGCCGAGCGCTACCCGGAGGGCCTGGTCCCGCAGGGCGTCAGCGCCGAGCTCATCTCCGCCAAGTGGTCGATCACCAGGGACCAGATGGACGCCTTCGCGGTCTCCTCGCACCGGAAGGCGGCAGCCGCCTGGCAGGCCGGTCTGTTCGATGCCGAGGTCGCGCCGCTGGACGGGGTGGCGCGCGACGAGTGCGTGCGGCCCGGCAGCACGCCCGAGATCCTCGCCGGTCTCAAGCCCGCGTACTACGACCCCGCCTTCGCCGAGCGCTTCCCGCAGATCGAGTGGAACGTCACCGCGGGCAACGCCAGCCCGATCAACGACGGCGCCTCCGCCGTGCTCATCACCTCCAGCGAGACCGCGGCCCGCCTCGGCCTGCGTCCACTGGCCCGGCTGCACAGCTTCGCCGTCACCGGCTCCGACCCGCTGCTCATGCTCACCGGCGTCATACCGGCAACCGAGAAGGTGCTGCGCCGGGCCGGCCTGAACCTCGCAGACATCGACCTGTTCGAGGTCAACGAGGCGTTCTCCAGCGTCGTCCTGGCCTGGCAGCAGGAGACCGGCGCCGACCTCGCCAAGGTCAACGTGCACGGCGGCGCGATCGCCATCGGCCACCCGCTCGGGGCCAGCGGCACCCGGCTGACGACCACTCTGGTGCACGCGATGCGCGAACGCGGCGCCCGCTACGCCCTGCAGACGATGTGCGAGGCGGGCGGGCTGGCCAACGCGATGATTCTCGAAGGGGTTTGAGGCATCGACGAGGCCTGGGGATCGTACGGGCGTCAGGGCTTGCGCAGGTGGTGGCGCTTGCGCCAGGCCATCACCGCACCGGCCACCGTCGGCAGCGCGATGGACGCCAGCGCGATCAGGAAGATCGGCGAGGTCGGGGCGGAGGCGCGGGCGCCGGCGACGACGTAGGCGGCCGTGTTCGGGATCGAGCCCAGCGCGGTCGCCACGAGGAAGGACGTCCACCCCATCCGGGAGACGGCGGCGGCGTAGTTCACACCCCAGAACGGCAGCCCCGGGAACAGCCGCGCCGCCAGCATCGAGCGCATGCCGTGCCGGCTCAACTGGCCGTCCGCCGCCTTCAGTAGCCGCCCGCGCAGCAGGGGCCGAAGGGCGTCCTGCCCCAGGATCCGACCCAGGCCGAAGGCGAGCCCGGCGCCCAGCACGGTGCCCACCAGCGCCGTGCCCAGACCCACCGCCGAGCCGAACACCGCGCCGGCGGCCAGGTTCAGCAGCGGACGCGGTACGAACGCCACGGTGACCAGCGCGTAGGCCGCCGTGAACACGAGGGCCGCGGTGAGCCCGCCCACGTGGGGTGGCCAGCCGTCCGCGAGGAGCTTCTGCGGCTCGAAGAGCAGCACGCTCGCACCGGCCGCCGCGAGCAGCGTGACCAGCAGCGAGAAACGGGACCAGGGCGAGCGCAGCACTCTGCCGCAGCGCGCGAGCGGGCTCGTCGGCGCGGGGGCGGTGGCGGTGACTACGCACACGGGGAGGAGAAGCTCCGTGGCGGTGGCCCGGGGAGAGACCGTGGCGGTGTCACCAGAGCGGGTGGTGGCATCGAGCATGCCCGCGACACTAACGGACCCATGTGTGTGATCGCCGTATGGTTCGTCTCATGAACGTCACAGACGTGAGCACATCGGACGTGCCGTTCAGCACACTCGCCGACACCGTGCTGGAACGGCTGACGGCCGGCTACGCCGCCGCGGCAGATCCGGAGCGGGCCGCTCCGATGCGGGCGTACATGAAGGACGTGGCCCCCTTCCTCGGCCTGACCACCCCCGTGCGCCGCGCCCTGTCCCGCACCGTCGAGGACGGACTGCCGGGCCCCGTCGAGGCCGACTGCACCGCGATCGCCCTGCGCTGCTGGCAACTGCCCGAGCGCGAGTACCAGTACTTCGCCGTCGACTATCTGCGCCGCCACGCGCGCGTGTGCACATCCGGCTTCCTGCCGGTGGCCCGGCACCTGGTGTCGACCGTTCCCTGGTGGGACACCGTGGACGCGCTCGCCGCCCACGTCGTCGGGGCCTCGTCGCGGCCGACCGGAAACTGGCCGCGGACATGGACGCCTGGATCGTCGACGACGACCTGTGGATCGCCCGCACCGCTCTCCTCCACCAACTGCGCTACAAGGAACGCACCGACACCGAACGGCTCTTCGCGTACTGCCTGCGCCAGTCCGGACACCCCGACTTCTTCATCCGTAAGGCCATCGGCTGGTGCCTGCGCGAGTACGCCAAGACCGACCCGGAGGCGGTACGGGAGTTCCTGGCGCGGGAGCGGGGGCGGTTCGCGCCGCTGTCGGTGCGGGAGGCGCTGAAGAACATCGGCGGGGCCTGAATTCGCCCTCGGAGAAAACCGTTCGCACTCGGGCAAAGCGTCGAGCATAATCGGAGCCATGTTCCGGTACGCCTTCCCTCTCGCAGCATCCGCGGTCGCGGATGCCCCGAAGGCTGCCGTTCCCGTCATCGTCGCCACAGTCGACGGCGCTCGAAGCTGACCCTCTCCGGATCGTCCGGCGGACCCCGCAGGGGGAGGGTCGGCGAGTCCTTGGGGGTCCCCGCTTTTCACCACTGAAGAGGCTTCGAGGTACAGCCATGCCCAAGACGGCATACGTGCGGACCAAACCGCATCTCAACATCGGCACCATGGGCCACGTCGACCACGGCAAGACCACTCTGACCGCCGCCATCACCAAGGTGCTCGCCGAGCGCGGCACCGGCACCTTCGTGCCGTTCGACCGCATCGACCGGGCCCCGGAGGAGGCCGCGCGCGGCATCACCATCAACATCTCCCACGTCGAGTACGAGACCGACACCCGGCACTACGCGCACGTGGACATGCCGGGCCACGCCGACTACGTCAAGAACATGGTCACCGGCGCCGCGCAGCTGGACGGGGCGATCCTCGTCGTCTCCGCGGTCGACGGGATCATGCCGCAGACCGCCGAACACGTCCTGCTCGCCCGGCAGGTGGGCGTCGACCACATCGTCGTCGCCCTCAACAAGGCCGACGCGGGCGACGAGGAGCTGACCGACCTCGTCGAGCTGGAGGTCCGCGAGCTGCTCACCGCGCAGGGCTACGGCGGCGACGCCGTACCCGTCGTACGGGTCTCCGGACTGAAGGCCCTGGAGGGCGACCCGCGCTGGACGGCGTCCATCGAGGCGCTGCTCGACGCCGTGGACACGTATGTGCCCATGCCCGAGCGGTACGTGGACGCGCCGTTCCTGCTGCCGGTGGAGAACGTGCTCACCATCACCGGCCGGGGGACGGTGGTGACCGGCGCGGTCGAGCGCGGAGTCGTCCGCGTGGGCGACCGGGTCGAAGTGCTCGGCGCCGGGCTGGAGAGCGTCGTCACCGGCCTGGAGACCTTCGGCAAGCCCATGGACGAGGCGCAGGCCGGCGACAACGTGGCGCTGCTGCTGCGCGGGGTGCCACGCGACGCGGTGCGGCGCGGGCATGTCGTGACCGCGCCGGGGAGCGTCGTGCCCAGTCGCCGCTTCTCCGCCCAGGTGTACGTCCTGTCGACGCGCGAGGGCGGGCGTACGACGCCGGTGTCCACCGGGTACCGGCCGCAGTTCTACATCCGGACCGCGGATGTGGTGGGCGACGTCGACCTCGGTGAGGTGGGGGTCGTGCGGCCCGGGGAGACGGTCACGATGACCGTCGAGCTGGGGCGGGACGTTCCGCTGGAGCCGGGGCTGGGGTTCGCCATTCGTGAGGGTGGCCGGACGGTAGGGGCCGGGACGGTGACGGCCCTTGTGTGAGGGGGGTTGAGGTAGGTGGGGGACTGCGGGCCGTGTGTGGCCGGTCGCGCAGTCCCCCGCGCCCCTGTCGGCACCAACGGACCCGGCGTCACTCGGCACCGGGGACAATGGGGGCGTGATCGAGCCCATACCCGTGAGCCGTGATGTCGACCACGGCACCGCCAAGCTGATGCCCGACGTCGACCGGAAGCGGGCCTGGTTGCTGACGGTCGACGGGGCGCCCCAGTCGTACGTCGATCTGGACGAACCGGCGTACTTGGAGTTCGAGTACGTACGACGGCTGGGGCACGTACTGGACACCGTCGCCGATCCAGGCCGCCCACTGGACGTCCTGCACCTCGGCGGCGGGGCGCTGACGCTGCCGCGATACGTGGCCGCGACCCGCCCCGGCTCCCGGCAGCAGGTCGTCGAGATGGACCAGGGCCTGCTGGACCTGGTCATGGAACACCTGCCGCTTCCCGCCGGCGCCGACATCGCCCTGCACACGGCGGACGCCCGCGCCTGGCTCGAATCCGCCCCCACGAACTCCGCCGACGTCCTGGTGGCCGACGTCTTCGGCGGCTCACGGGTCCCGGCACACCTCACCTCGGTCACCTACGCACGCGAGGCCGACCGAGTACTGCGCGAGGACGGCGTATACCTGGCGAACCTCGCCGACGCCACGCCGTTCACCTTCCTGCGCTCCCAACTCGCCACCTTCGCGACGGTGTTCGAGGAGCTGGTCCTGATCGCCGAACCGGCCGTACTACGCGGCCGCCGCTTCGGCAACGCGGTACTGATCGCCGCGCACCACCCCGTGAACACCACCGCCCTCACTCGCCTCACAGCCGCCGACGCCTTCCCGGCCCGGGTCGAACACGGGCCCGCCCTACGGGACTTCACGGGCGGAGCACGGCCCGTACGGGACGAGGAGGCCGTGCCGTCGCCGGAGCCGCCCGAGGGGGCGTTCGGAATCGGCTGAGCAGTGGTCCAGTTGTCATGACCCGTGGACGGGATCCGCGCCGACCCACCGGCGATAGGCGTCTGCATCGACATTGCCGCCGCACACGACCGTGACCACGTGGCGGCCTGCGAAGCGGTCGCGGTTTTCGAGGAGGGCCGCGATGCCGAGGGCGGCTGATGGTTCGGCGATGAGGCCTGCCTGGGCGAAGAGCAGCCGCATGCCGGTGATGATCGATGACTCCTGGACGAGGATGGCGTCGTCGGCGACCAGGAGGAGGTCGTCCAGGACGGCCGGGATGGGGCGTCGGCCGTCGACGCCGTCGGCGATGGTGTCGGTCGAGTCGGTGGTGACGACTCGTCCGCTGCGCCATGAGCGGGTCATCGCCGGGGCGCCGAGCGGCTGGACGCAGATCAACTCCACTTCGGGTGCCAGAGCCTTCAGCACATGACCTACGCCGGTGGCCAGGGCCCCGCCGCCCAGGGCGATCAGGACGGTGTCGAACGACGGGGCGGTGTCGACCAGTTCCAGGCCGATGGTCGCCGCGCCCTCGCAGGTCTCGATGTCCAGGCTGTCCTCGACCAGCCGGATGCCGTCGGACCGTGCGATGGCCACCGCCCGGTCGCGGGCCAACTCGTGGTCGCCGTCCACCAGTTCCAACCTGGCGTCCAACGCGCGGATGCGATCCAGCTTGCTCGCGGTCGCGAAGCGGGATGACACAACGGTCACGTCGAGTCCCCGGTCGCGGCCGGACCAGGCGAGGGCTTGGCCGAGGTTGCCCGAGCTGGCGCACACCACGGCTTGCGAGCCGCGGTCGGCGAGCAGGCTCGCGACCACCTCGGTGCCGCGGGCCTTGAAGCTGCGGACCGGGTTCGCCGTTTCGAGCTTGATGCTCACCGCGCACCCGAGATCGGGCTCCAGCGCCTCGCAGCGGTACAGCGGAGTGTCGCGGAAGACCGGGTTGATCAGTCGGCGAGCCGCCCGGATTCGATCAGTGTTGAGGCGCGTCTGCTGCACGAGACGGAAGCGTAGTGCCGTCGGCGTTGCAGGCCGCGCTACTTTGCCCGCAAGTCCGCGACCAGTGCGTCGAGTTGTCCCCGGACCCGGGCCCCGGTGAGATGGTCGAAGTAGTCGCGGGACTCGATGATCCGGCCTTCGCGCACACGCAGTACGAAGATGCCCGGCAGCGTGAAGGGTTCGCCGGTCTCCGCGACCGTCCCCTCGTACGCGAACTCGGCGACGATGACCTCGGGGTCGGTCGTCTCGTGGATCGTGATGTTCGTTGCCCGGCGGTGCAGTTGGGGGACGTCGTCGGTCGGGGTGAAGTGTTCGCGCAGTTCGTCGCGGGTACGGAGGGCGGCTGCGCGAAGCGGGTCGAAGGGGTGGACGACATGGGTCCGCTCCGCGTACAGGTCGGGCAGTTCGCTCCAGCGGCCCTCCGCGACGCCGTTCACGAGTGCGAGGAACACCTCGCGCGGGCTGAGGACTTGGGGCATGGCACTCTCCTGTCGTCTGCGCCGATGTGCAGAGGCGTCGAACTACTATCCGGAGTACGGACTCCGAGTATACGGAGTCCCGACTTCGGATAACGGCGTACGAGGGAAAGCGCGATGAGCACCCCGGGCAAGAGAGAGACGGGCGGCCGACGGTCGCTGCGCGCCGACGCGCGGACCAACCGCGAGCGGATCCTGAGCGTCGCCGAAGAGGTCTTCGGCAAGGGCGGACAGTCCGCGTCCACCGAGGAGGTCGCCCGCCTGGCCGATGTCGGCATCGCCACGGTCTTCCGCCACTTCCCCACCAAGGCGGCGCTGTTGGAGGCCGTACTCGTGCAGCGCTTCGACCGCCTGCGCGAGCAGGCCGAGACGCAGATGCACGCCACGGACCCGGGTGCGGCGTTCTTCGACTTCTTCAGTCACCTCGTCGCCGACGCGGCCGGCAAGATCGCCATCGGCGAGGCACTGCTCGACGCCGGTGGCGACAACAGCGGCGATGCCGCGCAGGCATCGGACGGGCTGCGTCGTGCCGTTGGAGCGCTGCTTCAGCAGGCCCAACGCGCCGGCGCTGTCCGGGACGACGTCGAACTGCCCGAGGTGTACGCCCTGCTCGTCGCCACCTCACGAGCCTCCGCGCACGCCCACCTTCAGGAGGAGGTGCGGGCGCGGATGCTCACCATCGTCTTCGACGGCCTCGCGCCGCAAAGGAAGACGGTCACCCGCCGGTCGGCGTCCCCGCCAGGCGTACCGTGCTGAGGATCTTCATGATGGTCGCGTCCGGCACCTCGCCCTTGACGCCCGTCGCCCCGTACAGGCTCCAGGCCACGAAGTCACCGGCGGAGTTCTTGAAGCCGAACGTGATGGCCTTGCCGTCGCTGTTGCACTTCGACTTGCCGATCTGCGGGCTGTTCTTCGAGCGGGCCCAGGCGTAGCTGCCCTCGATGCCGGCCTTCGTCGTGTACGCCTTGGCCTTCTTGTCGAAGGTGATGCTCTTCTTGTCGGGCTGCGTGTAGCCGCCGAAGACCCACCAGGGCACCTGGTTCACGGCGACCTCGTTGGTGTCCTTGGCGCCGTCCGAACCCTTGGTGCCGACGGCGGCGAGCGGGGTGTCGTCCGAGCGGCCGTCCTTGTCGTCGTCGGAGGTGCACCACTTGGACTTGAAGTAGGCCGGCGCCGACATCACGATGAGCGGCTTGCTGTCGGCGTTCTTGCCGCTGTCCTCGAAGCCGATCGTCAGGCCGGGGGACTGGACCTCCCAGTCCGCCGGCACGTCGAAGGCCGTGCCCCACTTCGGGTTGACGACGACCTTCCAGCCCGCGATCGTCGCCTTCTCCGTGTCACCGCCGCGCGGGTTGTCGTCGGAAGCGGACACGCTCGGCTCGGCGGACGGGCTCGTGGAGGCCTTGGTCTCCTTGGCCTTGGCGTCGTCGGCCTTGTCGTCCTTGTCGCCGCCCAGCACCAGGAAACCGGTGACGCCCGCCGCCACGACGACGGCCGTGGCGGCCACGATCGCGATGAGTTTCGTACGGTTGCCGCCGCCACCGCTCGGTGGCTGGGGCTGGCCCGCCGGAGCCGGGGTGCCCCACTGCGGCTGCTGCGCATAGGGGTTGGGCTGCTGGAAGCCCGGCTGCTGATACGGATTCGGCTGCTGGTACCCCGGCTGCTGGTACGGATTGTTCTGCGCTTGCGGGTTCTGCTCGCCCCCGGGCGGCTGCTGTCCTGGCCACATGGGGAGCCACGATAGTGCCGTCCAGGACACGATTCGGTCACTGCGGCTTGTCAGGGCCGTAGCAAAACGATGGTGCTCGGGCGATGCATCGAGACAGGAGTCACCGCACATATCTGGCCAGCCGTCGCTACTCGTGGGTAACATGCCGCTCATGAGCGCAGATCAGATGTCCATCGGCGAGTTGCTCGCCGCCACGGTGCCGATGGTTCGCACGCTGAACCTGGAGTACCTGGAGACCACCCCGGAGAGGGCCGTGCTGGCCCTGCCGGATCAGAGCGAGTACCGCAACCACGTGGGCGGGCCGCACGCCGGGGCCATGTTCACGCTGGGCGAGTCGGCCAGCGGCGCGATCGTGCTGGCCGCGTTCGGTGACCAGCTCTCGCGCGCCGTGCCGCTTCCGGTCAACGCCGAGATCGCGTTCAAGAAGATCGCCCTCGGCCCGGTCAGGGCCACCGCCACCCTCGGCCGCCCCATAGCCGACGTCATCGCCGAACTCGACGAGGGCAAGCGCCCGGAGTTCCCCGTGACGGTCGCCATCCAGCGCGAGGACGGAGCGGTCACCGGCGAGATGACGGTGCTCTGGACGCTGCGCCCCAACGGCTGAGCGCGAGTTCTGACCTTCCGCCCAGCGGTGCCCTCTGTCTCTTCTCCTTCTACGCCGGCGGCCGTGACCGTCGGCCGTCCGTCTTCACCAGCCAGTGGATCGCGTCCGAAGACAGCGCCGGGTTCGTGGCGGCGGCGTGGGCCAACTCCTCGTCGTCGAGGAGTTCCGCCAGCCGGGACTGCGGAAGACGCGGGTGGCGCGTCGCCGCGGCCCGCACGGCGGAGTCCGGGTCCCGGGTGAGCCGCTCGACTACTGCCGGCCGAGTCCCGGGATCACGTGTGGCCAAGGCCCGTACCTCAGGGTCCTCGTGGTCGGCGAAGGCGGCCAGTCCGCCGGTCGGGAAGTTCGGCCGGGTGATGAGGTGGTCGCGCTCGGGGCCGGTGTATTCGAGGAAGCTGCGCAGCAGCAGGGGCGCGGGGGCGTCCGGATGGTTCTGGGCCAGCAGGACGCGTACGCCGAGGTCGTCGTCGGCGGCGAGGCGTGCGACGAGGTCCGGTGGCAGCAGGTGGTCCCAGGCCGCTTCCCGGCGCAGCATCGGGTGGTTGGAGAGTGCGTTCCGGCGGACGGTGCCGGGATCCCGGGGCACCTCGGGCGCCGGGTGGAAGACGAAGGGGTGGTCCATGGGGACCGCGTAGTCGATCCGGCCCCTTTCCTCCTCGCTCAGTGCGGGGTGGACGGACACCGCCAGGCGGACCTTCGGGTCGGGGTCCGTCGCGAGCGTGCGTCGCTCGGCCGGTCCCAGGTCGGCGCGGCGGGCGACCCTCGCGCGTATGTCCGGGTCCGGAGCGGCGACGAGGGTGTGGCGCTCGGCGGGTCCGAGGTCCGCGCGGTGCGCGATCTCGTCTCGTACCTCCGGATCCGGATCGGCGGCCAACAGGACCACCACGTCGGGCGGGAGGGTGGGGTTGCCGGCGATCATCGCCCTGTCCTCTATCCCGACGGGACTCGTGAGGACACCGTCCACCACGGCTCTGCTGAGGGCGTCGTGCAGCAGCATGCCGGTACGGGCGTGGCACGACCGGTCGGGGAGTTCGCTCTCCACCCACGCCGGATCCTCGAAGCGAGCGGCCCGCTGCGCCCTCTCCCGCACCTCGTCGTCAGGATCTGTCAGCAGAGCGGTCCGGACGTCGGCGGACAGTGACTTCCACCGACCGACTCCCCACCAGCGGACCTTCGCGACGGGATGCGTGGGCATGGATCGGCGCAACCCGGCGGAGATCTGCTGGTAGAAGAGGCCACCCAGGTGTTCGTCGTCGTACGTGTTCATCATGTGGACGACGGTCTCGTCGGGCAGGGGCCCGGGCCGGGCAGGGGCGGCCCACCCTGGTCCCTGGGCGAGGTGGGCGCGGACGAACCAGTGGGGATCGTCCACCAGCCGAGCCCGCTGGGCCGGATCGACATGGGAGTTACGGGCGAAGAAGCTGCGGGTGTATCGGTCGAGATGCTCGATCACCGCGTCGACGACGGCGTCGGGCAGGATCCGGTCCCGGCACAGCACCATCCGCGCCGCCAACGGGGCGTCGGCGAGCAGCCGCAGCAGGACGGTCTCCGGCGTCGCCGGGTTGAGCGCCAGCCCGGCGAGCCGACACGTGGGGAGATCGGCGTCCGCCCAGATCTGCTCAGGCGTAGGCATGCCCTGTGCCCCCATGTGTCGACCGGCCTCCTGAAGCTCCTGGTCGACGACCCTATCCGGGAGCGGGACGAGGGGTGCGGGGACGGGGTTGGCCGGATGGCGCCTCGCCGGTGCAGCGCGCGTGACCGACCCGTTGGCGCCCCCCGGTGATTCGCCTCGGCGCGCAACACCCCGCCCCCATCCGCCGACTGCGCCACCAGCCGTCGCCTCAGCCGGTCACGCCGCCAGTCCTCGCCCGACCGTGCCGGTCCCGTCCCCGCTCTCCGTGCCCCTCCCGTCCCCACTCTCCAGCCCCGCCACGAACTCCTTGAGCCAGGCGATGAATTCGGGCCCCAGGTCGTCGCGGTCGCACGCGAGCCTGACCACCGTGCGGAGATAGTCCGCCTTGTCGCCGGTGTCGTAGCGCAGGCCGTCGAAGACCACCCCGTGGACCGTGCCGTCGGCGGCCAACTCCTGGAGGGCATCGGTGAGTTGGATCTCGCCGCCGCGGCCCGGAGGGGTGCGCTCCAGGGTGTCGAAGACGGCCGGGTCGAGGACGTAGCGTCCGATGACCGCGTACCTGCTGGGGGCGTTCTCGGGGGAGGGCTTCTCCACCAGGCCGGTGACGCGGACCACCCCGTCCTCGTCGGTCGGCTCGACGGCCGCGCAGCCGTAGAGGTGGACCTGCTCCGGCGGGACCTCCATCAGCGCGACCACGCTTCCGGCGTGCCGCTCGCGGATGTCGAGCATCCGGCTGAGCAGGGTCTCGCGGGGGTCGATCAGGTCGTCGCCGAGCAGCACGGCGAAGGGCTCGTTGCCGACATGGCGGCGGGCGCAGAGCACGGCGTGGCCGAGGCCGAGCGGCTCGCCCTGGCGGATGTGGTGGATGTTGGCCAGCCGGGCCGGGTCGCGTACGGCGTCCAGACGTACGGCGTCGCCCTTGGCGGCGAGTGCCTGCTCCAGCTCGAAGGCGTTGTCGAAGTGGTCCTCGATGGCCCGCTTGTGCCGGCCGGTGACCATCAGGACGTCGTCCAGCCCGGCCGCGGCGGCCTCCTCGACGACGTACTGGATGGCCGGCTTGTCGACCACCGGCAGCATCTCCTTGGGCGTGGCCTTGGTCGCGGGCAGGAACCGGGTGCCGAGTCCGGCCGCCGGGACGACGGCCTTGCGGACCGGGCGGGCCGGGGTCGACGCAGGGGCTGGGTTGTTCGAAGTGTGGGGGGCGATCATGCGGCCCATGCTCGCGCGCGCGGATGAGAGCAGGCCGAGAGAGACCTCGGAGGTCGCTGTGGAGCCGTCCGAGAACTTGGAGATTTGGTGTGCCAACCGTCTTTGAGTGCACACATTTTGGCGCCCATCCGGCCGAGATATCGAATGCGGGTGCGGATACCGTCGGTAACTTATCTGAAGTTGCGGCGTTTTGAACTTCGGTCACTCGAACTTCTTGTTTCCTGTGAGGCAATTGTGCGAAGGTGAGCGGCCTTATAGCACACCGCATCAGGCGTGTCGTAGGTATGCACCAATCAGGCACCTGCTTTCCGGTGGACAGCCATTTGCCTTGCCGGTCCTGCGGCTTGGAAGGAATTGGTTCAGTGCAATCCGCTTACCCCCCACTCCCCCCGTACGCGCCACGCCCCGGGTCGGACCCCGGCGAGTCCGACCGCGAGCTCCTGGCGCAGTCGGCTCAGGGCGCGGCGAGTGACGCCGGTGTCCGCGCGAGCGCGTTGCTGCTGGCCCGGCACTGGCGGTCGGCGTACGAGTACGCCGTCATATGCCTGGCCACGGTGGAGCATCCGGCGTCCATGGCCGCCACCGCCGCGTTCCACCGGGTGCTCGGCAAGTCGGCCGGCGGCGCCCTGCGTCCCCAACTCCTGGTGGCCGTACGGGACACGGTGAAGGAGTGGGCCTCGGACGACCGTATATCCGTCGCCCTGCCGGAACTCCGCAAACCCACCGGCGGTCGCGGTCTGCTGGCCGCGCGGTCCGTGACGCCCGAAAGGCGGCGCCTGGCGGAAAGGTCTTTCCGAGGGCTTCCGGGTGCTTCGCAATGCCTGCTCTGGCATGTGGAGGTCGAGGGCGAGCCCATATCCGTACCGGCCGGTCTGATGGGCGTGGACGCCGGTACCGCCTTGACCGCGCTGGAGCAGGCACGCGAACAATTCCGGAACGGCTGCGTCCGCGCCCACCAGGAACTCGCGCCCTCCAAGGAATGCCGCTTCTACAACCGTCTCCTCGACATCCCGCTGCGCCGGGGCGGAGCCCTGCTCCCGGACGTCCGCCAGCATCTGGTGCACTGCCGCTACTGCCGTTTCGCCGTCGAGCAACTCAGCTATTTCGAGGGCGGGTTGGGGGTACTGCTCGCGGAGACCGTGCTCCGTTGGGGTGCCCGTCGCTACCTCGAGTCGCGTCCCGGCCGTGGCGCCCCCGAGCGGGTGACGCCCGGGCGGCCGGCCCCGTCCGCGGTCGTCGGCCGGCATCGTCCCGTCATGCCGCGACGGCACACCAAGGCGGCCGTCGTGGGTGTCGGTCTGACCTCCCTCGCCCTGCTCGCGACGGTCCTCGTCGCCAAGGGCTGGTCCGACGACAACGGTGTCCCGGACCCGCACGCGACCTGGGGCGCGCCCAGCGGCAGTACCGCGCTCCCGTCGCGCTCGGCGGAAGGGGCCTCGGTCGACGGATCACCCTCGGCCGCCTCGGTGGGCCAGCCGGTGGAGGTCGGCCGCGGTCGGCTGCGCAACCCCGCCGACGGGCTCTGCCTGGACATCAAGGGCGGCCGGGCCGTGTCCGGCGCCGCCGCTGTGCTGGCGGACTGCTCCACCGCCATCTCGCAGCAGTGGTCGTACCAGGACGACGGGCTGCTGCGCAGCGGCGCCGATCCCACCCTGTGCCTCGACGCCGATGAGGGGTCCGGCGGCGGCTCGGTCATCGTGGCCGGGTGTCTCGTGCACGCCGGCGAGGTGCGCTACGACCTCACCGTCCGCGGCGAGTTGCTGCTGCGCGGCGGCAAGGGGCACCTCGTCGCGGCAGGCAAGGGGAAGAAGGCGAAGAGGGTCGTCGTCGCCGAACGGGACGGGTCCGCCCGGCAGCGTTGGGTCCTGGAGGCGACTGCCGGTGACGGGGGAAGTGCCGTCGTCGGCGGGACCGCCGGGGGAGCGGAGACCGAGGGGGGAGCGGGGGAGAACGGTCGGCCCGAGGGGGATTCCGCCGCGGGCGGTGCCGAGGGGGCACCCGGCCTCCAGGATCCGCCGCAGCCGCCCGGGAGCGGGCTGCCCGGCGACGGACGGTCCGAGGGCGACCCGTACGAGACGCGGATCGCCCAGGTCGGGGACGAGTCCGGGTCCGGGGGAGCGGTCGATCCGGCCCCCGTCGGCGTGTCCGACGCCGCGGACGGAGTCCGCAACCTGCCGGCCGTCCTGGTGGACACGGTTGCCGCGATCACGACCCCGCTGACGACGGGACTCGGCTCGGCGCTCCACCTGCACTGACGAGCTGCGACCCCGGGGACGTTCTCCGGGGTGGCTCGGCCCTCCGCCCTCACTGAGTCACGGCCACCCCGGGGACGCTCTCCGCAGCCCTTCCCCGGGGTGGCCTCACTCTTGGTCACCTTCGGTTCTTGTCGGCATCGCGCCCTTTCTCGTTCAGGTCATTGACACGAGTCACCTCCGGTCATAGTTTTCCCGCCGCGCCAGTGGTGTCCAACGGGGTGTCAAGTCGGTCCTGACGCATAGTGCGTTCAGTTGCCGAACACGGACACGGACCGGGGGCGCCGGGCGCACTGCGGTTCACATCGTCGTGCCCGCACACCGAAGGAGTGACGGCTCATGTCGGACACTGTCTCCCGGCGGTCCGCCCTGCGTCTGCTGGGCGGATCGATCGCCGTCGCCGCGGCGGCCACCGGCGGTCTCACGCCTCCCGCCCGCGCGCTGGACAGACCCGACGCGGGGGCCGGCCCCCGCGTCGAAGGTCTCATCACCAAGCTCACCCTCGACGAGAAGATCTCCCTGCTGCACGGCGCCACCGACCCGGCCTCGCTCGGCCAGGCGGGCTACGTCCCCGGAGTGAAACGCCTCGGCATCCCCCCACTCCGCCTCGCAGACGGCCCCGCCGGCGTCCGCGTCACCCGGCACGCCACCGCCCTGCCCGCCCCCGTCCTGCTCGCCTCGACCTTCGACCCGCAACTGGCCCGCCGCTACGGCCAGGTCATCGGCCGCGAGGGCCGCGCGCTGGGCCAGGACGTCCTGCTCTCCCCGATGGTCAACCTCATCCGCACCCCCTACGCGGGCCGCAACTTCGAGACCTTCAGCGAGGACCCGCTGCTCGCCTCCGGCCTGGTCGCCGCCGAGATCGGGGGCATCCAGGGCGAGGGGCTCATCGCGACCGTCAAGCACTTCGCCCTCAACAACCAGGAGAAGGACCGCGACTCCATCGACGTGCGGGTCGACGAACAGACCATGCACGAGACCGAGTTGCGCGGCTTCGAGGCGGCCGTCGACGCCGGCACCGGCGCGGTGATGGGCGCCTACAACAAGGTCAACGGCACGTTCGCCTGCGAGAACAAGACCCTGCTCACCGACATCCTGCGCGAGCGATGGGGCTTCGAGGGCTGGGTGATGACCGACTGGTTCGCCGCCCACAGCACCGTCGAGGCGATCACCGCGGGCCTCGACATGGAGATGCCCGACGGAACCCATTTCGGTACGGCGCTCAGGACCGCCGTGCGCAACGGCAGCGTGCCCGAGCGCTACGTCGACCGGGCCGTCCGCCGCGTCCTCGCCGTCATGGACCGCTTCGGGCTGCTCGACGGCAGCACTCCACCGCGCCCCGACCGGGACGCGAAGGCGGGTGCGGCCGTCGCCCTGGAGATCGCCAAGGCGGGCGCGACCCTGCTGCGCAACGAGCGCCGCACGCTCCCGCTCTCGCCGGGCGGCAGCGTCGCTGTCGTCGGCCCCACCGGCACCCTGCCCTTCGTCAGCGGCGGCGGCAGCGCCCACGTCGTCCCCGACCACGCCGACAGCCCGCTGGACGTCATCAAGTCCCGTGCGGGCAAGGTCACTTACGCCCTCGGCGAGGACCTGTTCGGCAAGGCGATCCCCGCTTCGGCCCTGAGCCCGGCCTTCGACAGCGAAGGCCAACAGGTCGCCGCCGGCGCGAGTTGGACGTACGACGGCACACTCACCGTCTCCGACGCCGACGAGTGGACCTTCGTCATCCACTACTCCGCCGCCCCCACCCTGCGCCCCAAGGTGCTCCTCGACGGCGAGGACCTCTTCCCGCTCGCCCCCGGCTACGGCGAGTACTTCTCCGGCGGCCTGGTCTCCGCCGCACCGGACGGACTGTCGGTGCGCCGCAAGACCCTGAGCCTCACCGAGGGCGCCCACCGGCTCCAGATCACCGCGCAGGGCGGGGACGCCGGGCAGCTCTTCCGGCTGCGCCGCATCACCGGCGCGACCCGGGCGCAGGACGTGGCCGCGGCCGTCAAGGTCGCGCGCGCCGCCCGTGACGTCGTCCTCTTCGCCTATGAGGACGCCACCGAGGGCCTCGACCGCACGACCGTCGCGCTCCCCGGCAACCAGGCGAAACTCATCGAGGCGGTCACGGCGGCCAACCCGCGCACCACCGTCGTCCTCAACACCTCGTCCTCGACGTCGATGCCGTGGCTGCGCGGCACCGGCGCCGTGCTGCAGATGTACTACCCGGGCCAGGAGGGCGCCGCCGCCACCGCCGCCGTGCTGTTCGGCGACTGCGACCCCGGCGGCCGACTCACCCAGTCCTTCCCGGTCGACGACGACCATCACCCGGTCGCCGGCGACCCGCGCCGCTACCCGGGTGTGAACGGCACCGAGGAGTACTCGGAGGGTATCCACGTCGGCTACCGCTGGTACGACGCGCAGGGTGTCCGGCCGCTGTTCCCCTTCGGCCACGGAGTGTCGTACACCTCCTTCTCCTACGGGGACTTGGCCGCTCGCTGGAATCGGCACGGTCTCGACGTCGACTTCGTCGTGCACAACACCGGTCGGCGTGACGGGATCGCCGTGCCGCAGGTGTACGTCGGGCGGTCGCCGGATCTCCGACTCGACCAGGCGGTACGGGTGTTGGGCGGTTACCGGCGGCTGGCGCTGCGGCCGGGGGAGCGGCGCCGGGTCACCGTGCGCGTCGACGCGCGGACGCTGTCCTCCTGGGATGCGAAAAGGCACGACTGGGTGCTCGGGACCGGGCGTCGGTCCGTGTGGGTCGGGGCGTCGTCGGGGGATCTGCGGTTGCGGACGAACGTGGAGGTGGCGCGGTGACACGGCTGATGCGGCGTTTCGGTATCGCTCTCACGGCCCTCGCGGTCACGCTCGTCGCGCCCTTGCCCACCGCGCGGGCCGCTGAGCCGAGCGCGGCGCACGGCGGCCCGGTCGTCCATACCGACGCGGGCGCGGTGCGCGGCCAAATCACCGCCGAGGGACGGCAGTTCCTCGGCATCCCGTACGCCGAGCCGCCGGTCGGGAAGCTGCGCTGGCGGGAACCGAAGCCCGTCCGGCCCTGGCAAGGAGTGCGCTCCGCGCTGGACTTCGGCAACAAGTGCGTACAGACGTCGAGTTGGGACCCCGGATACGAGCAGCCCTCGCACACCGAGGACTGCCTCGACCTGAACGTGTACGTCCCGAAGGGGTCCGGGCAGCGTGCGGTCATGGTCTGGTTCCACGGTGGCGGGCTCACCGCGGGCGCCGGTCAGGACGTCGTGCCCGACGCCTTCGCGCGACAGACCGGGACGGTCGTCGTGACCGTCAACTACCGCCTCGGGGCGATGGGTTTCCTCGCGTCGGCCGGCCTCGACGACGAGACGCGCGACGGTGTCTCCGGAAACTTCGGACTGCTCGACCAGCAGGCCGCCCTGCGCTGGGTGCGCGCCAACATCGGCCGCTTCGGCGGCGATTCGGGCCGGGTGACCATCGCCGGCGAGTCGGCGGGCGGCCGTTCGGTCTGCACACAGCTCGCCTCGCCGACCGCGAAGGGCCTGTTCCGGGCCGGGATCATCGAGAGCGGCGCCTACGACGACTGCGCCGCCCGCACCCACCGGACGGCCGTGACGGAGGGAGCCTCCTTCGCTCAGAAGCTCGGTTGTACGACCGTGGCTTGCTTGCGCGGCAAGTCGGCCGCCGAGATCCTCGCCGCCCAGGACGACTTCGACTGGGCGCCGGTGGTCGGCGGGACCTTCCTGCCCCGCCAGCCCGAGGAGGCACTGGCGAAGGGTGCCGCCGCCGGAGTGCCGGTGCTGAACGGGGCGAACCATGACGAGGGGCGGCTGTTCGCGTTCTCGGCGTTCGACCTGAAGGGCACCCCGCTCACCGTCGAGCAGTACCCGGACGCCGTGCGCGCCGACTTCGGCGAGGAGGCCCTGCGCCGCTACCCGGTCTCCGACTACCCCACGCCGACCATCGGATACGCCACCGCCCAGGGCGACAGCCTCTTCGCCTGTCCGGCGCTGCGGCTCGACGGCCTCCTCGCGAAGCGCGGCCCGGTCTACTCGTACGAGTTCGCCGACCTCACCTCCCCGCCCTTCGCCTCCCTGCGCAACCTGCACACCGACTTCGACTTCGGCGCGACCCACGTGAACGAGGTGCAGTACCTGTTCCGGCACTTCGGTCTGGAGTCTCCGCTCGACGCCGAACAGCGGGCGCTGGCGCGGCAGATGGTGGCGTACTGGGGATCCTTCGTACGGGACGGTGTGCCGCGTGCCGCCGGACAGCCGCCGATGCCCGGTGGCACGGGCGTGGTGCTCTCGCTGCGCACGGCGTCGAAGGGCGGGAACGTCCTCAGCACCTCCGTCCACCGGGACCACCGGTGCGATCTGTGGGACGGTGCCGCCGCGCGGTGACCCGGTAGGCTTCCCGGCGTGCGCCTCGCGCGGCGCGCGCCGGGAATGCCCGCGAACGTAGGGGCATGAACGGCCACGAATCGGGAGGAACCGGCGTTGCACGTCCAGGAGTGGCTCGACACGGTGCCCGCGGCAGCCGTCTATGCCGTGGTGGCACTGGTCATCGGTCTGGAGAGCCTGGGCATCCCGCTGCCGGGCGAGATCGTCCTGGTCTCGGCGGCGCTGCTGTCCTCGCAGCACTCGGGCATCAACCCGATCGTCCTCGGCGCCTGCGCGACCCTCGGTGCCGTGATCGGCGACTCCATCGGCTACGCGATCGGCCGCAAGGGCGGACGGCCGCTGCTGGCCTGGCTCGGCAAGAAGTTCCCACGGCACTTCGGTGAGGGGCATATCGCCACCGCCGAGCGGTCCTTCGAGAAGTGGGGCATGTGGGCCGTCTTCTTCGGCCGCTTCGTCGCCCTGCTGCGGATCTTCGCCGGCCCGCTCGCGGGCGTCCTGCACATGCCGTACTGGAAGTTCCTGATCGCCAACGTCCTCGGCGGTATCTGCTGGGCGGGCGGCACCACGGCGGTCATCTACTACGTCGGTGTGGTCGCCGAGGACTGGCTGAAGCGGTTCTCCTACCTGGGCCTGGCGGCGGCCGTCCTCTTCGGTCTCGCGTCGATGCTGGTGATCAGGCGCAAGGCGAAGAAGTCGGCGGCGCAGCGGGAGGCGGCCGAGACGGAGCCCGTACCGGCCGTCGACTGAGGCTGGGACGGCTACGGCTTCTCGTGCACCTCGCGGTGCGCCTTCGCGAGGTCCGCGTACAGCGTGCCGTTGAGCGTGATGCCCTCGCGCTCCTCGTCCGTCAGTTCCCGCCTGATCTTCGCGGGGACGCCCGCGACCAGCGAACCCGGCGGCACCTGCGTGCCCTGCGGCACCAGAGCCTGCGCGGCGACGAGTGAACCGGCGCCGATCACCGCGCCGTTGAGGACCGTCGCGCCCATGCCGATCAGACAGTCTTCCTCGACGGTCGCCCCGTGCACCACCGCGTTGTGCCCCACGGACACCCGCGCACCGATGCTGACCGGGAACCCCGGGTCCGCGTGGAGCGTGCAGTTGTCCTGGATGTTGGCCCGGGCGCCGACGGAGATCCGCTCGACGTCACCCCGCAGTACGGCGCCGTACCAGACGCTCGCCCCGGCCTGCAGCGTCACGTCCCCGACGACCGAGGCCGTGGGCGCCACGAACGCCTCTTCGTCGATCCTCGGCTCCCTGTCGCCGATCCCCGTGATCAACGCCTTGTGCGTCATCGTTCTCGCTCCTTGTGGCCGTCCTCGCTTCAGAACGCACCGTACGCCACCCGGTGGGGCGAAGATCACAAGCCCTCGACCTCATAAGGGCACCGCACTCTCAGTACGGTGACTGCGTGCCGAAGCGCAAGAACACGTTCTCATCCTGGCGTCACCGTCTCGTCCAGCGCGCGGTGCACGCGGGCTGGGCCTGGGTGCAGCGCACGGGCTCCGTCACCGCCGACTCCCCGGGACGGTTCCGCTTCGGCGCGATGGGAACCGGTACCAGGCTCGCCTTCCCGCTCGGCACGGTCTTCGGCGAACCCTGGATCCATCTGGGCGCCCACTGCATCGTCGGCGAACAGGTCACCCTCACCGCCGGCCTGATGCCCGACCTCGACCTCGGCCCCGACCCCATCCTGCGGCTCGGCGACGGCGTGGTCCTCGGCCGCGGCAGCCACGTCATCGCCGACACGACGGTCACCATCGGCAGCGACTGCTACTTCGGCCCGTACGTCTACGTCACGTCCACGAACCACTCGTACGACGATCCCCACGAGCCCATCGGCAAGCAGTGGCCCCGGATGGAGCCGGTGGAGATCGGCCCGGGCTGCTGGATCGGCACCGGCGCGGTGATCCTGCCGGGCGCGCGGATCGGGCGGAACGTGGTGGTGGCCGCCGGGGCGGTCGTCCGCGGCGAGGTGCCCGACCATGCGGTGGTGGCGGGGGCGCCCGCCCGGGTCGTACGCCGCTGGACCTCGGCCGAGGGCTGGCAGCCGCCCCTCAGGACTCCCGCGCCGGTGCCGATCCCCGACGGTGTCACCCCCGAACAGCTGCTGGCGCTCTCGGAGTTGGACGACGAGACGGTGGAGCGGTTGGCGCAGCTCGACGTGGAGTCCTGACGCGCGCGCCGCTGGTTCGGCAGGGTGCCCGGCGTCTTGCTCGGGCTGGGGCGGATGCCGATCGTGCCCCGTGCCCCGTGCTCGGGCCGAGGTCGAGCCGAGCAGCGGATCTCGAAGCTCCTGCTCAGGCTCAATCCGACCTCACTCCTCGTTCGGGGCGAGCCGGACGGCAGACTCCGAAACCCGATCACCCTGCGGCCAGCAGCAGCGTGCCGAGTAGAGCGAGGCCCGCGCCCGCTGCCTGGACCGTGCGGAGGCGTTCGTCGAGGAAGCCGCGGGCGGCGAGGGACGTCACCACCGGGTAGAGCGAGGCCAGGACCGCGGCCACGGTGATCGGGCCGTGCTGGGCGGCGATCGAGTACGTGCCGTTCGCCGCGACGTCCGCGAGGCCGACGAAGGCGAGCGTCGGCAGGGAGGCCCAGGGGAAGCCGGTCGGCGGGAGGGCCTCGGCGCCGCGTCGCACGGAGACGTACAGGGCGATGCCGCCGGCGACCACGTTCGTCACGCGCTGCACGAAGAGGGCGAGGAAGAGGCCGGTGACGGTCGTCGAGGCCTCCGCGATCAGCGCGAACACCGCGCCGAAGCCGAGCGCCGCGACGAGGGTGAGCACGATGGCCCGGCGCTGGACGGACGCGCCGCGCAGTTGCGGACCTCCAGCGAGGACGACCCCGGTGACGGCGACCGCGATGCCCGCGACCTGCACCATGCCGGGGCGCTCGCCGAGGAACAGGCCCACGCCGACCGGGACGGCCACGCTCAGGGTCGCGAGCGGGGAGACGACGCCCATCGGGCCCAGCGCGAGCGCCTTGTAGAAGGCGATCATCGCCACGGGGCTCGCCAGGCCGGCCGCGACCGCGAACCACAGCCGCGGCCCCGCCTCGCTCCAGCCGCCCGTCGCCACCACGACCACGCCGAGCACGGCCGCCGCGATCACCTGCGAGACCACGACCACCGTCAGCGCCGGGGTGCGCCGGGTGAGCAGGCCGCCGCCGAAGTCGGCCAGGCCCCACAGGAGACTGGTGGCCAGGGCGAAGAATGCTGTCACGGTCGCCTCGCAGTACAGTTCGGTGAACGATCCGGTGCACCACACCGTAGTTCACTGCATTGCACTCTGTCATTCAGAATATTGGACGTGAAGTGGCGGACCTCGACCTGCTGAACCAGTCCCTGGCGCGCAACGTCAAGCGCTGGCGCAACGAACGCGGCTTCACCCTCGACGCGCTCGCCGCCCGCGCCGGAGTCAGCCGCGGCATGCTCATCCAGATCGAGCAGGCCCGCACCAACCCCAGCATCGGCACCGTCGTGAAGATCGGGGACGCGCTGGGCATCAGCATCACCACACTGCTCGACTACGAGCAGGGCCCCAAGGTCCGGATCGTCCCCGCCGACCAGGCGGTGCGGCTCTGGCACACCGACGCCGGCAGCTACAACCGCCTCCTCGCCGGCACCGAGGCCCCCGGCCCGCTGGAGATGTGGGACTGGCGCCTCATGCCCGGCGACCACAGCCCCTCCGACCCGCACCCCGCCGGGACGGTCGAGCTCGTGCACGTGACGGCCGGCGAGTTGACCCTCACCGTCGACGGCGAGAAGTACCCCGTCCCGGCCGGTTCGAGCGTCTCCTTCGAGGCCAACAGCGCGCACACGTACGGCAACGAGGGGCAGGCGCCGGTCGAGATGATCATGTGCGTCTCGGTTCCCGGCGTGCGCTGAAGGCGGCGCGGGAGGCGGTCCGAGGGGTTTGTTAGCGTGCCGCCATGGACGCACCCATCGGACACTTCGACCACGCCGCCCCCGCTCCCGACGCCCTCGACCACCTGATCGGCCCGGTCGCCGACGCCGTACGCCGGTGGCGCGGCAGTGTCCCCGCCGAGCAGATCGTCTACGTCGAGACGGACCCGGAGTGGGCCGACACCGCGACCTTCGTGGAGCGCTACGGCCGGGAGCTGCTCGAACAGTCGGCGAACTGTGTGGTGGTCGCCGGCAAGCGGGGCGGCGAGACCACCCTCGCGGCCTGTGTCGCGCTGTCCACCACCCGGGTCGACGTGAACGGCACGGTCCGTCGCCAACTCGGCGCCCGCAAGGCCTCGTTCGCGTCGATGGACACCGCGACGGGGGAGACCGGCATGGAGTACGGCGGCATCACCCCGATCGGACTGCCCGACGGTTGGCCCCTGTTGGTGGACTCGGCCGTCGTCGACCTCCCGTACGTCCTGGTCGGCAGCGGCCGGCGGCGCGGCAAGCTGCTGGTGCCGGGCAAGGCGTTCGCCGAACTGCCCGGCGCCGTGGTCCTGGAGGGACTGGGAGTGGCGGTCTGACCGGGGTGTCCCGTCAGTGCCTTGTCAGGTGGCGGAGTCCTCGCCGAGGTACTGCTCCGCGAACGCGCCGGCCGCCGCGGGCGAGGTGAACAGACGGCGCAGTCGGGCGAGCGTGGTACCGGCGCGGAACGGGTCGCCCGAGGACGTGCCGTGGTAGACGTCCGACAGCCACTGCGAGAACTCCTGGTAGTCCCACACCCGTTGCAGGCACGCGTCCGAGTAGCCGTGCAGGCCGCCCGCGTCGCCCTTCGTGAGGTAGGAGACAAGCCCGTCGCCGAGCAGGAAGGCGTCGTGCAGGGCGAGGTTCATGCCCTTGGCCGCGATGGGGGCCGTGAGGTGGGCCGCGTCCCCGGCGAGGAAGAGGCGGCCGAACACCATCGGTTCGACCACGTAGTTGTGCATGTCGAGGACGCGCTTCTCGATCAGCCGTCCCTCCGTCAGGGGCGGCCGGTCGGCGGCGCCGAGCCGCTCCTGCAGCTCGGTCCAGACGCGCTCGTGCGACCAGTTCTCCGGGTCGTCGCCGGGCGGGCACTCCAGGTAGTAGCGGGTGACCTCGGGGCTGCGCGGCATGTGTCCAGCGAACCCGCGCGGATGGATGCCGAACAGCACACAGTCCGAGGAGGGCGGCGCCTCGGCGAGCAGCGCCAGCCAGCCGATGCCGTAGTCGTGCCGGGCGATGCGAGCCCGCTCCGGCAGCACCGTCCGCGTCACCCCGCGCGCTCCGTCGCAGCCGGCCACGAAGTCGCAGTGCACGAGCTGCCGTTGACCGGTCTCCGGGTCCGTGTACGAAACTGAGGGCCGGTCCGAGTCCAGGTCGTGCAGCTGTACGTCCCGCACGCCGAACCGAATGGCCCCGCCGCGCACGTCCGCGTACTCCCGCACCAGGTCCGTCACGAGCAACGGCTGCGGGTAGACGAAGTGGTGATGCCCCGTCAGCTCGTGGTACGAGAACCGGTGGCGCCGCGCCTCGAACCGGAACTCGCACTCGGTGTGCAGCTCGGCCCGCGCCAACAGGTTGTCCGCGAGGCCCCGTTGTTCGAGGCCGCGCACCGCCCACTCCTCGATCACGCCGGCCCGGGGCCGCCGTTCTATGAACTCGCGGGTCTCCACCTCCAGGACCAGGCAGTCGACGGAGGCGGCGCGCAGGATGTTGCCGATGGTGAGGCCGGCCGGTCCGGCGCCCACGATCACCACGGGAAAGCGCTGCGCGGACGGCGGGCCGGAGTGGGCGGAGCCGGGGTGGGGGGAAGCGAAAGTCACCCGAGCATTATGACGGTGGCCCGTCAGCGGCGGCAGGGTTCACCGCGGCCGACGGGCCGTCGTACCAGGGGACTTGGCAGGGGACGTGTGGTGGTGGCGTGGGTGCCGTGAGCCGGCCGGTGCGTGTGTGCCGTACGTCCGTCAGTGCGCGGGCGCGTCGGTGACCACGACCTCCTCGATGCTCCGCTCGATCGCCTCGACCGGGGACGCGGTCGCCCGCGCCCAGTAGTAGATGCCGACCGAGAAGGCCGCGATGATCAGCATGTCCCACCACAGGCCGATGCGGCCGGCACCGCCGAAGCCGCCCTGCGAGGAGATCACACCCATCCCCAGCAGATAGACCGGCAGCCACTGGGCGGCCTTGAAGTCCATCCGGGGCGCGTCCGGTTGCTCGGACGCGGTCGCGTACCAGGCGTAGAGACCGAGCAGCAGGTAGCCGAGGACGATCGCGATGCCCAGCCGCCACAGGGTGTCCCAACCGGCCCAGTAGATGATGAAGTTGGCCACCACGAACGACAGCGGCGAGAGCACCTTGCCGGCCGGCAGCCGGTAGGGGTGGTCGTGGTCCGGCAGCCGGTCGGCGAAGACGCCGTACGCCAACGGAGCGCCCGCGTACATCAGGACGCTCGCCGAGGTGATGAAGCCGACCAGCTCCTGCCAGCTCGGGAACGGCAGGAAGCAGACCACGCCGGTCACGAAGGAGACGATCAGGCCGAACCACGGCACGCCCCGGGCGTCGGTGCGGGCGAAGAGCTTCGGCGCGTAGCCGTTCTTCGCCAGGCCGAAGGAGACCCGGGAGGTGGCGGTGGTGTAGATCAGACCGGTGCCACCGGGGGAGATCACGGCGTCGAGATAGAGCACCACGCTCAGCCAGCCGAGCCCCACCAGGGTCGCGAGACCGGCCCAAGGGCCGCTGATCCCCTGGAAGTCGAGGTGCGCCCAGCCGTGCGCGAAGGTGCTGTGCGGCAGCGCGGCGATGAACACGACCTGGAGCAGCAGGTAGATGACCGCGCCGATGGCGACCGAACCCAGGGTCGCCCGGGGCAGATCCCGCTTCGGATTGCGGCTCTCGCCCGCCAGTTGGATCGCCTGCTCGAAGCCCAGCAGAGCGAAGATGATGCCGCTGCCGCTGATGGCGCTGAGCACGCCCTTGGCACCGAACGGCGCGAAGGTCTCCGAAGTGAAGTTGCCCGGATGGAAGTTGCCGGCCGCGATGATGAAGATGGCGCCCAGCGGGACGGCGATCTTCCACCAGGTGGCGGCGCTGTTGGTGTGTGCCAGGGCGCGGACGCCGAAGAAGTTGACCGCGACGAACACGGCCATCAGGACGACGGCGGTGGCGAAGCCGCTCGTCGTCAGCGTGCCGTCGGCGTGCTGAAGGCCCTGCGCCCAGTGCCAGTGACCGGCGTAGCCGATCATCGCCTCGACCTCGATCGGGGCGACGGTCGCGGCCTGCAGCCAGGAGAACCAGCCGAAGGACATGCCCGCCAGGCCGCCGAAGGCGTAGTGCGGATAGCGTGCGGTGCCGCCCGCGACCGGGAACATGCCGCCGAGTTCGGCGTGCACCAGGGCGAGCAGCACGATCGCGATCGCGCCGATCACCCACGAGATGATCGCCGCGGGTCCGGCTGCCACGACGGCTTTCTCGGCGCCGTAGAGCCATCCCGAACCGATGATGGAACCGACGGAGGCCCACATCAGACCGATGAGTCCGACGTCCCTCCTCAGTCCGCCTGTGCCTCTTGTCTCCGCCGCGGGGCGTGATCGACGCTCACCATTTTCTCAGCGGCCTCTCATGAAATGTATAGAAACTTTCAGCGCCTGAGAGGTTGCAGGTTAGGAATCAAAGGTGGGCGTGCAGAAGACCCCTGGCACAATCTTGACCAGGGGGAGGGCGGATCCTGGACTGTGCTTCAGAAGGTCTGTACGCGGCACTTCGGAAGGTCGGAAGGCGGTGTGAATGTGGGGCGCGACCCCTGCTTAGCGCAGGCGCGGGATCTCGATCGCGGGGCACCGGTCCATGACCATCTCCAGGCCGGCCGCGCGGGTGCGGTCATAGGCGCCCTCGTCGATCACACCGAGCTGGAACCAGACGCCCTTCGCGCCGATGGTGACGGCTTCGCCCGCGACCGCCCCGGCGAGATCGCTGTTCACGAACACGTCGACGACGTCGACCTCGAACGGGATCTCCTCCAGCGAGGCGTACCCCTTCTCCCCGTGCACGGTCTCCGCCTTCGGGTGCACGGGCACGATCCGTTTGCCGAAGCGCTGCAGGACACCGGCGACGCTGTACGCCGCGCGCTGCTGGTTCGACGACAGGCCCACGATCGCCCAGGTGTCGCCGAGGTCGGTGAGGATCTTGCGGACTGTCGCTGAGTCGCCGTACACGCTCTGCCTCCTCGGGGTTGGTGCGTAACCTGTCGCTTCGCACAACAGCGGGCGGAGCACGATGATTCCTCGAATCCATGTGCCGTTCTTGACCATCGGCTTACCATGCGAACGCGTATGTGAACGGCTCTTGGGGGAGGCGCGTTTGTCCGGCAGTGCAGGTGAAGCGGGGTCGGGGCTGCCGCAGGGCGTGCGGCTGTACCGGCTGAGTCCCGACGGCTCCGTCGTCCTCGCCGATCGTGACGGCGCCCGCGAGCTGGGGCCCGAGCGGGATCTTCTGCGGTTCATCGACGACGGACAGTTCGCCCACTATCTGATCGGGGACGCCGGCACCTCGCCCGAGCGGCCCTCCAACGCCACCGTCAAACTCGGCATCGTCGGCCCGCGCAGTGCCTTCACCCCGCACGCGCACGGCGGCGAGCACTTCGTCCTCAGCCTCGGCTACGCGGCCTGCGGCCTCTACGACAGCGAGCGCGGCCGCGTCACCGAAGTCCCGCTCGTCCCGGGCGAGTTGATCCGTATCCCGGAGATGATGCCGCACTCCTTCGCCAACCGGGACACGGCCCCGCTGACCATCCTGGCCGCCAACACCGGCTACGGCATCGACCACGAGGACTACGCGATCACCGCGCCCGAGGCGGAACGCAGGGCCGGAGGGTCGTCGTACGAGGGCATCGGCTCGGCGGGTGTGCGCACCGCCACCCTCGCCGCCACCGACTACCTCCAACTCGCCGCCGCCCTGCGCGACATCGAGCAGGTCCAGCAGGCGCGCGGGCCGGGCGTCACCACCGTGCGGGAGCGGCTGGCGGCCCGGCTGCGTCGGCTCGCGCAAGGACTGGAGGGCCGACGGTGATCTGTCCGCACTGCGAGAAGTCCCTGCTGCGCAAGGAGCGTCCCGGCAACGTCTGTAGCAAGTGCGGGCGCCGGTACGCCCTGGACCCCAAGACCAACCCGCTGAAACTCAACGACCTGCGGGTCCGCCGGATCGCCCTCGGACTCACCCAGGACGGCCAAGTACCGTGTACTCCGGGCCAGTTGTGGTACGCCCTGTCCCGCAAGTCGCTGCGGGACAGCGGGGCCGAGATGGGCTGCGCCGTCGCGTTGACCGTCGTCGGCGTCATCGTGGGATTCGTCGGGCTGGGCTCGGAGTCCGGAGCCATCGCCACGCTCGGCGGACTGTTGCTCCTCGGGGCGATCGGCGACGTGGTCGCACATGTGGCGGGCGTGGGCCGGGGGCGACCGAAACTCGCCCGGGAGGCCTTCCGCACCGGGCCGTTGGCGGAGTGGAAGAGCGTGTACGGGGCGCTGCCGGACGGGGTGATCGAAGACGGCCGCTATCCGACGCCGATGACGCCGGGTCCGGCCTCGACGCTGACCAACTCGGGCCGGGCGCCCGCCCCCTTGACCCCGGCGCCGTCGCCCGACGGAATCGTTCTCGTCTGCCCGGACCGGTCCATCGCCGTCTTCCTCGACGCGGCGGGCCTGACTGCGCGGTACGGCGTCACGCTCGTCGCCGAGGCGTCCGCACTGCCCGCCGCACCCGGCCGGGGGCCCGTACTCGTGCTTCATGACGCCGACGCCCAGGGCCTGTTGCTCGCCCAGCGCGTCCGCACCGCGCACCCCGCACGCCAGGTCGTCGACCTCGGTCTGCCGCTCGGTGCCGTGCAGGGGCTCGCGCGCGCGGTGCCCGTGCGGGGCGAGGTGCCGCAGGCGCGGGTCCTGGAACTGCTGGGAGAGAGCGGGGAGTTGAGCCCCGCCCAGCTGAAGTGGCTGGGCAAGGGGTGGGGGTTCCCGCTCGTCGGGGTGCCGCCGGCGAAGCTGCTGGCCGTCGTCACCCGGGCCGTGGAGAGGGCCGGTACGGCGGACGATCCGGTGCGGCGGCGGGCCGCCTCCGTCGGTTTCCTGACCTGGCCGGAGGAGGGGAGATGATCTGCCCCAACTGCCAGGCCTCCCTGCTGCGCAAGGAACGTACGGGCAATGTGTGCTCCCGCTGCGGGCGCCCGTACGCCGTCGACCCCAAGGTGTACGGCCCGGGCATGAACGACACGCGCATCCGGCGTATCGCCGAGAAGGTCACCGACGGGGGCCGCCGACAGGTCACCGTCACCCAGCTCTGGTACCTCGCCCGGACCGCCAACTCCTCCTGGACGGCGGTCCCGAAGAGCGGACGACCGCGGTGGGTCGGGCGCACGGTGAAATGGATCCTCGGCATCGGGCTCGTGGTGCTCGGCGTCCTCATCCAGGACGTGCCCTTCGCCGCGTTCCTCTGGTGGGGGTGCGTGGGCGTGGCCGCCCTCGTGTACGTCGTGGCGAAGGGGGAGGCGTATCGGCCCGAACGCCGGGCCGGTGGATATCTGTCGCCCGCGCTGCCGGACTTCAGGACGATGGTCTGCGCGCGGTGGGTGCAGACGTACGGGAAGCTGCCGCCCGGAATCGTGGACGACCAGAACCATCGGGAGTCGCGCGAGAGCACCGACGGCCGACGCAAGGGCGGCGGCCCGCGGCGGGAGCCGGAGTCAGGGACTTTGGTGGTCGAACTGCTCTGCCCGGACAGGGCTGTTCGCGTCTTTCTCTCGGCCAACGGAATTCCGCGACGGCTGAGCCTGACCCTCGCCGCCGGGCTCTCCGAACTGTCCGGCACCGGACCCGTGGTGGTACTCCACGACGCGAGCGCGCGCGGTCTCCAACTGGTCGCCGACGCCCGCGCGATCGAGCCCCGGCGGGTGGTGGTGGACGCGGGACTGCCGGTGCGGTCGGTCGTCGACAATCGCAAGGTCGTACGGCTCTACGAGGAACCGCCCGCCGGTGTGCTCGGCGAACCGGGGCAACAGCCGGACTGGCTGCGGCAGTTGGCGTGGCGCGCGCCCCAGGAGGCCGCATGGGTGGCCCATGGCTGGGTCAGTCCCGTCGCCGCGGTGCCGCCCGCGGTGCTGGAGACGGCGGTCGAGCGAGCCGTGCGGGAGGCCCGCGCCTCTGCGGACAGGAAGCGGCAACAGGCCGCCGCGGTCGGCTTCATGAGCTGGCCGCAGCCTTCGAAACCACCGGTGAGGGACGGGAACTGACATGCCGACGGCCACGAACCCGGTCGGCCGGCTGCTGCTGGAGCGGGCGATCACCCTCGCGGCGCAGCGCGCCGCCGCCCCCGGGAACCTCCGCTTCACCGAACGCCAGCTGTACTACGAGACGTGCCGCGTCCTGCGCCCGACACCCGCGCCGGTGCGCCGCATCCCGTACAGCCCGGCCCCGCCGTTGCGGTTGTCCCGGTTCACCGAGGTGCTGCGCGGCGCGGGGTGGGCCGCGGAGTTGCCGGGACTGCTGCCGGCCCCTGTCCCTGGCGTCCCGACGATCGGCGGGCCGGCCCGCGAACCCGACCTCTACGACTACGCGCTGCCCCGGCTGCTGATCTGCCAGAACCGTGCCATCGCTCGGATGCTGCTGGCCAACCATGTGCATCTGGAGGCGGCCTGCCCCGTGTTGAGCGCCGAGGACGATCTGCCGCTGGACTCCCGGCTGGTGGCCGGCCTGGAGCGGGCCGGCGGTGCGACCGTGCACGTCCTGCACGACGCGAGCCCTGCCGGGATCGCGTTGCCCGGTCGGGTGCGTGAGGGGTTGGGGTCGGTGTCCGGCCGGGTGCGGGAGGAGTTGGGATCGACGCCTGTCCGGGTCGTCTCGCTCGGGCTCGTGCCCCGGCACGCCCAGACCCTCCGCCTGGTGGCCGGGCGCAGGCCCCGCCCGCTGCCACCGCTCGGACCGTTGCCGCCCGGGCTCCGGCCCGCCGAGGTCGACTGGCTCGCCGCGGGTCGGTTCGCCGAGGTCGCCGCGGTGCCGCCGGCCAAGCTCCTGCGCGCCGTGCTGCGGCTCACCCGTGGACCCCGGCCGACCCGTCACTCCGTCTGGGGCGAGCTGCGCGGACTGCGCACCGCCGGGTTCATGACCTGGCCCGACGCATGATCCGACGCCGACCCGAGGACCGTATGCCCTTCCGCCGCAGACCCGAGGACCTACGACGATGATCCGCCCACGCGAAATCGGCTACACGGACGAACTGCTCGCCGACGGCAGCGTCCACCGCACCTACGAGGACGGACGGCAGGAATGGCGTCGTCGCGGTCCGGCCGGCGAGGTGTTCTGGCGGGACGACCGGGAGAACACCGGCACGGACGAACTCCTTGGCGACAAGATCGTCAAGCGGACCCTCGCCGACGGCACGGTGACCTACGGGCGGGACATCGGCTACGGCCGGACGCTCTGGGGACGCGGCGAGACCCTCATGATCAACCGGACGTCGTTCGGCGGCCGGATGGGAGCGATCCTCGTCGGCCTCGGAGTGGCCGGACTCGCCGTCACCGCCTCCCAGTTGCCGCCGCTCGCCCTCACCCCGGAGGAGGAAGAGGAACTGCGCCAGCAGGCGGCACAGAGCTCGTCCTCCGGCGGCGACGGTGGCGGCGGAGGGGACGGCGGGGGTGACGGCGGCGGTGACAGTGGTGACGGCGGCGACTGGGACGGCGGGCACTGGGGCGACGACGGGGGCGGCTGGAGCGACGACGACTTCGGCTGAGCGAGGGTTTCCGCCGGCGGATGAGAAGGCGCGTACCCGGCGACAGGAAGCCGGGGTACGCGGCAACAGGAAAGGACACTCCGAATGACGCGTTTTTGCGTCAGTCTCGCGTCGGACACCGCGCCCACCGACGGTCGGCCCGGAGCCGCCGACGCGCACCTCGCTGCCATGGGCGCCTCCGCGGTCGCCCCCGGGATGGCCCTCGTGCGGGACGAACCCGGCCACGCCCAGGGGCCGTTCGAGGCGTACGGGACGCGGGCCGTCGGAGAGGTCACCCTGCACAACCGCGCCGACCTCCTGGCCGCCCTCGCGGCCGACGGCGCCCCCGCCCCACCGGGCACCGGTGACGGCGAACTGCTCCTGCGCTGCTGGGCGCGGCTCGGCGAACAGGGCGTCGCGCTCGCCGAAGGCATGTTCGCGCTGGCCGTCCTCGACGGCCACGACCTCGTCCTGATCCGCGACCACGTCGGCGCCCGCACCCTCTTCTACGCCCGTGCCGCAGACGCCTGGGCGGCCTCGACCTCCCTGCGCGCACTACGCCGTTGGCCCGCGCTGGGCACCCGCATGAACCTGTCCGCCGTACGTTCCTTCCTCACCTTCGCCTATCTGCCGGGCGACGAGACGCTGTTGGAGGGCGTACGCGAGGTGCTGCCCGGCCGGGTGCTGCGGCTGGCGGCCGACGGGACGGCGACCGAGGCGGTCTACTGGGAACCCCAAGAGGCGCTCCCGGAGCAGGAGATGGGCGGGGCCGGGGACGACCACGTCCTCATCCTGCGCGCACTCCTCGAAGAGGCCACCGCGCGGCGGCTGCCCGAGGCCGAGGCGGTCGGTGTCCTGCTGTCCGGCGGGATCGACAGTTCGCTCGTCACCGCGCTCGCCGCGAAGCTGCACAGCCACCCCGTGCACACGTACTCCATCAGCTTCGGCGACGAACTCCCCAACGAACTCGGCTACTCGGGCCTGGTCGCCACCCACTGCCACACCCGGCACCGAGTGTTGACGGTCTCCGGTACGGCGGTCGCTGCGCGCCTTGCCGACACGGCCGCCCTGCTCGACAGCCCCGTCGGCGACCCCCTGACCGTGCCGAACCTGCTGCTCGCCGAGGCGGTCGCGGGCGACGGGCTGCGGACCGTGCTCAACGGGGAGGGCGGAGACCCGGTGTTCGGCGGGCCGAAGAACCTCCCGATGCTGGTCCAGGAGATGCACGCGGGGGCGCCGGGAGCGCACGGTTCGCCCTGGTACGAGGACCGGGCCACCGCCTATCTGCGGTCCTACCGCAAGTGCTGGACCGACCTCCCGGACCTGCTGACCGCCGACGCGCTGTCCGCCCTGGAGTCCGCGCCGGCCCCGCAACGCTTCGTCGAGCCCTACCTCACCGGCCCCGACCGCATGACCCACCTCCTCAACCAACTCCTCCACTGCAACCTCCGCACCAAGGGCGCCCACCACATCCTCACCAAGGTCGAACGGCTCACCGCCTCCCAAGGGCTCCAGGGCCGCGCCCCGCTCTTCGACCGACGAGTGATCGACCACGCCTTCGCGACCCCGCCCACGCTCAAACTCCGGGGCACGAGCGAGAAGTGGGTGCTGAAGGAAGCCGTACGGGACTTGCTGCCGGCCACCGTCGTGGACCGGCCGAAGAGCGGAATGCGGGTTCCGGTGCAGCAGTGGTTGAGCGGTCCGCTGCGGGAGTTGGGCGGTGATCTGCTGCTCGGCCGGGCCGCGCGGCAAAGGGGGTTGTTCCGGCCCGAGACCGTACGGACCTGGCTGCGCGGCGAGGGCGCGTTGCTGCCCCGGCAGGGCGGGAAGCTGTGGCTGGTGCTCACGCTGGAGCTGTGGTTGCGGGCGTACGACCTGTGAACCGGGTCAACAGGCACGACCGATCCCGTTGTGAACCGAACGGTTCTTGTGAACAGCACGATGGAGGAAACCGCACTGTGAACACCACCCTCATCGACCCCCGCACCGGCCGCGACCGAGGCACCGCCCCCGTCGCCCGCGAGAGCGAGGTGCGGTCCGCCGTCGGGGCCGCCCGCACCGCGCTGCCCGCCTGGCGTGGCCTGACACCCAAGGAACGGTCCCGTCGGCTGGAGCGGCTGGCCGCGCTGGTGGAGGAGCACGCCGACGCGTACGTCGCACGGGAGGCCGCCGGGACCGGCAAGCCGGCGAGCGAGACGACGGGTGAGGTGGCGCAGGTCGCCGACCTCTTCCGGTTCTACGCCTCCGCCGTCCGCGCCCAGTCGGTACCGGCCGCCGGCCGCCTGGTCGACGGCCACGAGAGCTGGGTCCGCTGGGAACCTCTCGGGGTCGTAGCGGTCGTAGTGCCCTGGAACTACCCGCTGATGATGGCCGCCTGGCGGTGCGCCCCGGCCCTGGCCGCCGGCAACACGGTGGTCGCCAAGCCCGCCGAGACGACCCCCGACACGCTCGAACTCCTCGCCGAGCACGCCGCCGAAGCGCTCGGTCCCGGGGTTCTCACCGCCGTCGCGGGCGACCGGCAGACCGGCCGGCTGCTGGTCGAGGCGGATGTCGACATGGTCGCGTTCACCGGCAGCGCGGCGGCCGGCGCCGACGTGGCGGCGCGGGCCGGAGGGCGCCGGGTCAGTCTCGAACTCGGCGGCAACGCCCCCGCGCTCGTCCTGCCCGACGCACCCGACGACACCTGGGCCCAACTCGCCGGCGCCTGCACCTACAACGCCGGGCAGAGCTGCGCCGCCCCCGCCCGCGTCATCACCCTGCGCGAGAACTACGAGGAGACGGTGGAGCGGTTGGCCGCCGCGGCCCGGGACTGCCTCGCGGGCCGGGACTTCGGTCCGCTCAACAACCCGGACCAGCTGGCCCGTTACGACGGCATCGTCAAGTCCTCCGCCGCCGGACGAAACCTGGCGGCCGACATCGCCCCCGGGCCCGGCGAGGACAACGGCTTCTGGCGCCCCACCCGGATCCTGGCCGACCTCCCCGACGACGACCCGGCGGTGGTGGAAGAGGTCTTCGGCCCGCTGCTCACCGTGCAGTCGGCGGAGAACCTGGACGCGGCGGTGACGCTGGCCAACGGGGTCCTCCAGGCGCTGGCGGCCAGCGTATGGACCCGCGACCTGACGACCGGGCTGGACCTCGCCGGCCGACTGAACGCGGGAGAGGCCTGGCTCAACTGCCACCTCGTCCAGACCGCCGAACTCCCGCACGGCGGCCGAGGCGCCTCGGGCCACGGCACGGACCTGAGCACCCTGGCCCTGCCCGAGTACCAACGCCCCAAGACGATCACCGCCCGCCTGGTACGGGGGAGTTGACGGCGCCGGCTCCGAGCCGGGGGCAGTCAGGGCGGCGGGGCGCGACCGATCCCCGCCATCGCCACACGCGCCCGTCTTCCGCTCGCGCACCTGGGGGAATCCACGATCCGTGTCCGGAAAACGCGCAGGATGCCTGCGCTCGGCCCTCCGCCCGCCTACGCTCGCTGCGTGCTGCGCATCACCGACGCCCGAACCGGCCAACCCGTCGACGCCGCCCCTGTCCGCCGACGGCTGACCAGGGTGGAGGCCCATGTGCGGGGCCGCGACCCCGGCGCGCTGCGGGTGCTGCTGGTCGCCGATCTCCTCGTCCGCACGCTGGAACTCGGCGGTACCCCGGTCTGGCCCCTGCTGACCGGCGACCGGGACCAGGCGGAACTGCGGGCCGACGGTGCCGCGCTGGGCATCCACCCCTTCGAGGACACCCGGGACGTCGGCTCCGGGCTGGGCGAGTCGCAGGTCGTCCATGTGCTGGGGGAGGACGCTACGAGTCCCGGGGACGGGGTCCTGGTCGCCGTAGCACCCGTGCACGTGGAGCCGGACGATCTCGGCCATCTGGAGGTGCGGCGGCCCGGCCAGCCCGGCGCGAACCGCACCGACCCCGCCGTCCTGCGCCTTGCGTTCCTCTCCTGCCCCCGCGACACGCCCGCCCGGCTCGACAAGGCCGCTCTGGCCGAGGCCGGTGACACGCTCCGGCGCTGGCGTCGGGCGGTCGCGGGGTGGGCGCGGCAGCCCTCGCGGCCGGTGCCCGACGAGGTCCGCGCACGGCTGCGCGCCGCCTGGGAGGACGACGTGGACGTTCCCGAGGTGCTGCGCGTGCTGGCCGACGTAGAGGCGTCGAGCGAGCTGCCCGAGGGGGCCCGCTTCGAGACGTACGTCTATGCGGACCGGCTGCTCGGCCTCGAACTCTCCCGTGACCTGGGATCCCCGGAGTGATCGCCCGCGCGGGAGCCGGTCCGCTGCGTCGGCTGGTCGTCCTACGGCACGCCAAGTCCGCCTGGCCCGTGGGCGTCGCCGACCACGAGCGCCCGCTCGCCCCGCGTGGCCGCCGCGACGCACCCGCGGCGGGCCGCGCGCTCGCCGAGCACGACTGTCTGCCGGACCTCGCCCTGTGCTCCACCGCCGAACGGGCCCGCCAGACCTGGGAGTTGGCCGCGGCGCAGTGGGGCACCCCGCCGCCGGTCCACCGTGACCCGCGCCTGTACGGCGCCGACGTCCCCGAACTGCTCGACGTCGTGCACGAGGTGTCCGCCGAGGTGGAGACCCTCCTCCTGGTCGGGCACAACCCGGGCCTGGAGGAGCTCGTCCTCGAACTCGCCGGGGACGGCCTCGACAACGCGCTGGACGAGGTGCGGCTGAAGTTCCCGACCTCCGCGATCGCCGTACTGGCCTGGCACGGCGCCACCTGGGAAGCCCTCGCCCCCGGCACCGCCCTGCTGACGAACATGCTCGTGCCGCGCGGAGACAAGGGCGGCACGAAGCACTGACCCGGCCCGCGAACAGAACACCGTCCTAACCCACGTGCACCCAAGGCCGCCGCTCCGGATCCGGCTCCGCCCGGCGCAGCACCTCGCGCGTGACCGGCGCGACCTCGCCGTGGCCGAAGACCAGGAACTGGAAGAGGTGGCTGACCGGGTTGCCCTCGGTCCAGCTGAAGTAGGCGTGCGGGACTTCGCCCGTGCGGTCGCGGATCGACAGCAGGACCGCGGCGATCGTGTTGGGCACGGTCGGACCCCCAACGCGCAGTCGCTGCACCCCGTGCTTCTCGTCGCCGCGCACGGTGACCTCCGACGTGAAGTCGGAGGAGTCCCGCACGAACACCTCAAGGAACAGCGGCGGTTCCCCCTCGGGGATGTGCGTGTGGGCCCGCTGCTCGTACTCCTTGGCGCGGTACTGCCCGGTGGTGTGGTCGTCCGGCTCGTTGGCGATCACCTGGACCGGTCCGCGGCGCGCTGCCTCGTCCACCAGCCGGGCCGCCGTCTCGTCGAACGTGACCTCCGTGGCCCGCAGTTCGAAGGCCCGGTGCACCCGTGAGACGAACGAGGTCACCAGGATGGCGAGGATGAAGATCAGCGCGATCTTGAGGCCGTCGGGCCGCTCCACGACATTGGTGACGAGGGTGTACGCGAAGACCGCGGTGATCACGCCGAAGCCGATCGCGGCCCGCCGGTGCCCCCGCTTGTGCACGGCCACCGTCGACGCGAACGCCGCGGACAGCATCAGCACCAGCACACCGGTCGCGTACGCCCCGCTCTGCGCGTCCACGTTCGCGTCGAACCACAGGGTGATGAGGACGGCGGTCACCATGAACACCAGCACCAAGGGGCGCACGGCCCGCGTCCACTCCGGAGCCATGCCGTAGCGCGGGAGGTAGCGCGGTACGAGGTTCAGCAGCCCGGCCAGCGCCGAGGCGCCCGCGAACCACAGGATGGCGATGGTCGAGACGTCGTACACCGTGCCGAACGCCTGGCCCAGGTGCTCGTGCGCGAGATAGGCGAGGGCGCGTCCGTTGGCCGGGCCGCCGGTCTTGAAGTCGTCCTGCGGGATCAGGATCGTCGTCGCGAGGCTGGACAGGAGCAGGAAGCAGCTCATGATGACGGCGGCCGTGGTCAGCAGCTTGCGGGTCTCGCGGATCCGGCCGGTGGGCTTCGCGTACGTGTCCGTCGGGTCGCCCTTGACCTGCGGCATCACCGCCACTCCGGTCTCGAAGCCGGACATGCCGAGCGCCAGCTTCGGGAACACCAGCAGCGCCACGCCGATCATGGCCAGCGGTGAGGAGTGCTCGGCGGTCATGGCGTCCGTCCAGTCCCCGATCCGTACCGGATGGCTCAGCACCTCCCAGGCGGAGACGGCGAGCACGACCACGTTCAGGGTCATGTACGTCCCCACCAGCACCACCGCGATCCCGATGGCCTCCCGGAAGCCCTTCAGGAAGACCGCGCCGAGCAGACCGACCAGCACCAGCGTGATCCAGAGGTTCTCGCCCTCCAGCCAGTGCGGGGCGAACGGGTTCTCGACGACGTGCGCGGCGGCGTCGGCGGCCGACAGGGTGATCGTGATCATGAAGTCGGTGGCCGCGAACCCGAGCAGCACCAGCACGAAGATCTTCCCCGACCACCACGAGAGCAGCCGCTCCAGCATGGCGATCGATCCCTCGCCGTGCGGACTCTCGTGCGCCACCCGCCGATAGACGGGCAGCGCGCCGAGCAGGGTCAGCCCGATCAGCACCAGCGTCGCCAGCGGGGAGAGCAGTCCGGCGGCGAGTGCGGCGATGCCCGGCTGGTAGCCGAGGGTGGAGAAGTAGTCGACGCCGGTCAGGCACATGACGCGCCACCAGGTGTGGCCCTTCTCCTCGGGCTGCGGGGCGGCATGCGGTCCCTGATGCCGGGCGGACTGCTGGCTCAGTCCGTCCAGGAGCCACGAGCGCAGCCGGGTCCTGACGGAGGGGGACGGTGAGGTCGGGGAGTTCACGCTGCCACTCTTGTCCACCTCTGCGCCGCTCATGCCGTGCTCCCCCGGTGCTCGTGCGGGCGAGCCGCCCCCGATGTGTCCCTGACATCCTCACCCGCACCGCCGAAGGGGGCGACAGCACCAGGTCATAGGGTGGACGAATGCAGGACGAGTACCGCACAGTCGCCCGCGCGGGCGTGCACGAGACCGAGGTCAACCGCTCCCGTTTCCTGTGCGCTCTCGCCCCGGCGGCCACCGAGCGGGAGGCCCAGGCCTTCGTCGCCGCGATCCGCAAGGAGCACGCGGACGCCTCCCACAACTGCTGGGCCTACGTCATCGGCGCCGACGCCTCGGTCCAGAAGGCGAGCGACGACGGCGAACCCGGCGGCACCGCGGGCGTCCCCATGCTCCAGATGCTGCTGCGCCGTGAGATGCGCTACGTCGTCGCTGTCGTCACCCGCTACTACGGCGGGGTCAAGCTCGGCGCGGGCGGACTGATCAGGGCGTACGGCGGTGCGGTCGGCGAGGCCCTGGACGGACTCGGCACCCTCACCCGCCGCCGCTTCCGCCTCGCCACGGTCACCGTCGACCACCAGCGGGCCGGCAAGGTGCAGAACGACCTGCGCTCGACCGGCCGCGAGGTCCGCGACGTGCGCTACGCCGAGGCCGTCACCATCGACATCGCCCTGCCGGACGCCGACGTGGACGCCTTCCGGTCCTGGCTCGCCGACGCGACCGCGGGGACGGCGGAGCTGGAGCTGGGCGGGGAGGCGTACGGGGACGCGTGACCGGTCTCCGTCGGCCGGTCAGGCGCGTCGGTCCGGGTGTCGGCCCGTCATGGAGCGTCGGCCGGGACACCCGCCTCCCGCAGCCCCAGCCACACCCGGTCCCGCGTCAGCGGCAGTTCCGTGAAGCGGACGCCGGTCGCGTCGAGCGGGGCGTTGGCGAAGGCGGGGGCGACCGGGTTGAAGGGGCTCTCGCTCATCGACTTGGCGCCCAACGGGCCGATGGCGTCGGCCGTCTCCATGAAGTGGACCTCGGTGCGCGGCACGTCGGCGTACTGCGGCAGCCGGTAGCGGCGGAACGCGGTCGTCTCCACCGCGCCCGTGCCGTCGATCCGGACGTGCTCGAAGAGGGTGGCGCCGGCTGCCGACCGGACGTGCCCCCGCACGGCGGGATCGCCGCACCGGACGCCTCCGCTCTGACCGACGCCACCACTTTCACCGCGCTCGACACCCTGCTCACCGGCGTGCCCGCCGAGGTCCGCGCCGCCTACAGCCGCACCGTCCTGGGCCCCCTGCTGAACCCCGAAAGCGCCTCCGCCGTCGCCCTCCTGCGCACCCTGGAGACCTTCCTCGCCCACGACGGCTCCTGGGCCCGCACGTTCGAGGCCCTGCACCTGCACGTCAACACCGTCCACTACCGCGTCCAGCGCATCGAGCACTTCACCGGCCGCGACCTCTCCCGCCTCCAGGACCGCCTCGACCTGTGGGCCGCCCTGCTGTGCCGGGTGGACGACGGGCGCGGCCGGTAGGAGTCGCTTGCCAGGGAAGTCGGGGTCTGTGGGGGATCAGGTACCGAAAAGCGTTAGCGTGGTGGCTGCTGACCGCGGGTCGGCGCGGGTGTACCAGGTACCAGGCAGGGGGAGTCGTGCGGGTCGGAGCGGGTTCTTGAGGTTGTTGCACACTTCCGACTGGCACCTCGGGCGGGCCTTCCACCGGGTCAACATGCTCGACGCCCAGGCCGAGTTCATCCGTCACCTGGTCACCACCGTGCGCGAGCACGAGGTCGACGCGGTGGTCGTCTCGGGAGACGTCTACGACCGGGCGGTCCCGCCACTGGCCGCGGTCGAGCTCTACGACAACGCACTGCACCGCCTCGCCGACCTCGGCGTGCCGACGGTGATGATCTCCGGCAACCACGACTCGGCCCGCCGCCTGGGCGTCGGCGCCGGACTCATCGGCCGCGCCGGCATCCACCTGCGCACCGAACCGGCCGCCTGCGGGACGCCCGTGATGCTGTCCGACGCCCACGGCGACGTGGCCTTCTACGGACTGCCGTATCTCGAACCGGCCCTGGTCAAGGGCGAGTTCGGGGTGGAGAAGGCGGGCCACGAGACGGTGCTCGCGGCGGCCATGGAGCGCGTCCGCGCCGACCTAGCGGTCCGCGCCCCCGGCACCCGGTCCGTCGTCCTCGCGCACGCCTTCGTCACCGGCGGCGAGGCCAGCGACAGCGAGCGGGACATCACCGTCGGCGGGGTCGCCGCCGTGCCCGCCGGCGTCTTCGACGGCGTCGACTACACCGCACTCGGCCACCTGCACGGCTGCCAGACCATCACCGAGCGCGTCCGCTACTCCGGCTCCCCGCTCCCGTACTCCTTCTCCGAGGCCGACCACCGCAAGACCATGTGGCTCGTCGACCTCGACGCGGCCGGCGCGGTCACCGCCGAACGCCTCGACTGCCCGGTGCCCCGCCCGCTGGCCCGCCTGCGCGGCACCCTGGAGCACCTGCTCGCCGACCCCGGACTCGCCCGGCACGAGGAGGCGTGGATCGAGGCCACCCTCACCGACCCGGTCCGCCCGGCCGACCCCATGGCCCGGCTCGCCGAGCGCTTCCCGCACACCCTCAGCCTCGTCTTCGACCCCGAACGCTCCCCGGACGACCCCGACGCGACCTACGCCGGCCGGCTCGCGGGCCGCAGCGACCAGCAGATCGCCGAGGACTTCGTCGCCCATGTCCGCGGCGCCGGACCCGACGACCGCGAACAGACCGTGCTGCGCGACGCGTTCGACGCCGTGCGCGCCGACGAGACCGTCCGGGAGGTGGCACGGTGAGGCTGCACCGGCTCGACATCACGGCCTTCGGACCCTTCGGCGCCGCCCAGTCCGTCGACTTCGACGAACTCTCGGCCGCCGGACTGTTCCTGCTGCACGGACCGACCGGCGCCGGCAAGACCTCGGTCCTCGACGCCGTCTGCTACGCCCTCTACGGCACCGTCCCCGGCGCGCGCCAGAGCGGCCAGGGCCTGGCCCTGCGCAGCGACCACGCCGCCCCCGGCTCCCGCACCGAGGTCACCCTCGAACTGACCATCGCCGGACGCCGGTTGGAGGTCACCCGACAGCCGCCGTGGGAACGCCCCAAGAAGCGCGGCTCGGGTACGACGCTGGAGAAGGCGCAGAGCTGGCTGCGCGAGTACGACGCCACGGCCGGCGCCCCGAAGGACCCCGGCGCCTGGAAGGACCTGAGCCGCTCCCACCAGGAGATCGGCGAGGAGATCACCCAGCTGCTCGGCATGAGCCGCGAGCAGTTCTGCCAGGTCGTGCTGTTGCCCCAGGGCGACTTCGCGCGCTTCCTGCGCGCCGACGCCGAGGCGCGCGGCAAGCTGCTCGGGCGGCTCTTCGACACCCACCGGTTCGCCGAGGTCGAGCAGCGCCTCGCCGTGCTCCGACGGACCGCCGAGACCCAAGTACGCGACGGCGACACCGAGTTGCTGGCCGACGCACACCGCATGCAGCAGGCCGCCGGCGGCGCGATGGAGCTGCCGGAACTCCAGCCGGGCGAGCCCGGTCTGGCCGAGGCCGTCCTCACCGCCGCCGCGATCGCCCGCAGCACCGCCCGCGAACAGCTCACGGTCGCCCACTGCCGGCTCACGGCGACGGAGTCCGCACAGGCGCGCGCCGAGCGTGAGTTGGGCGACGTGCGTGAACTGGCCCGGTTGCAGGGGCGGTTCACGCAGGCGCGGGAGCGGGCGGCGCAGATGGAGGCGCGGGCCGACGGCTACCGGGACGCGCAGGCTCGCATGGAGCGGGCGCGCAAGGCGGAGGCGGTGGCACCCGCGTTGGAGCTGCGGGAGTCGGCCGAGGCCGAGCACCGGAGGGCGGCGGCCCGTGAGACGGATGCGCGGGCGTTGCTCCCGGAGTCGTTCGCGGGTGCCGGTGCAGGCGGGCTCGCGGCTGCCGCGCGCCGGGCCGCCGAGGAGCTGGGCGGGCTGGAGTCCGCGCGTCGGGGCGAGCGGCGGCTGGGTGAACTCGTCGACGAGCGCGACCAGTTGGATCGTCAGGAGCGCGCGGACGAAGGCGTGCTTCAGGAGGCCGAGACCTGGCTGGCCGGTTGGGAGGAGCTGAGGGTCGGGCTCCAGGACAGGGTCGAGTCCGCCCAGCAGGCGGCGACCCGGGCCGAACAACTGGGCGTGCAGCGCGAGCCCGCCCGCAGGAAACTGGACGCCGCGCGCCAGCGCGACCAGTTCGCGCGGGACACGGACGACACCGGACGACAGGTGCTCGCCGCGACCGAACGCGCCCAGAAGGCCCGGGCCGAGTGGCTCGACGTCAAGGAACAGCGGCTGAACGGCATCGCCGCCGAACTGGCCGCCCAGCTCACCGGCGGCGACCCCTGCGCGGTGTGCGGCGCCACCGAACACCCGGCACCCGCACGCAAGGACGCCGGACACGTGGACCGGGAGACCGAGGAACGCGCGCAGGCCGCCTTCCAGGACGCCGACGAACAGCGCGCCGAGATCGAGCGGCGCCTGGGCGTCGTACAACGGGCGTTGGCCGCCGCGCAGGGCGAGGCCGGTGACGCGTCGACCGACCAACTCGTCCAGCAGAGCGAGGAGTTGGAGCGGCTCTACGCGGAGGCACGGCAGGGCGCGAGCGCGCTGCACCCCGCGCAGGAACGGCTCCGGCAGGCCGAGCAGGAACGGGAGCGGCGCAGCTCCGCCCAGCGGGAGGCCGCGGTGCGCGCCGCCTCCCGGGTCGCCCGCCGGGACTCCCTCGACCGCGAACGGACCACGCTGGAAGCCGAGTTGGCCCAGGCGCGCGGCACCGCCACCAGTGTTGCCGCGCGGGCCGGGCAGCTGGAGCGACAGGCCGCTCTGCTCACCGAGGCCGCCGACGCCGCGCGCGCCGCCGAGGACACCGCCCAGCGACTCAAGGACGCCGATGCCCGGCTCGCCGACGCCGCCTTCCGGGCCGGCTTCGACACCCCGCAGGCCGCGGCCGCCGCGCTCCTCGACGACGACGCACACCGCGAGCTGCGACGCCGCCTGGACGCCTGGCAGTCGGAGGAGGCCGCGGTACGCGCCGTCCTCGCCGAATCCGACACCGCGAACGCCGCCCAACAGTCGCCCGCCGAGCTTGAGTTGGCCGAACGGTCCGCCACCGACGCATCCGCACGCCTGCGCGACGCCGCCTCCGCGCGCGACGCGGCGGCCCGCCGCTGCACCGAACTCGACCGGCTCTCCGCCCGGTCCGCCACGGCCGTACGCCGCTTGGCCCCGCTCCGCGACGAGTACGACCGCGTGGCCCGCCTGGCGACCCTGACCGCGGGCACCTCGGCGGAGAACGAGCGCAAAATGCGCCTGGAGTCATACGTGTTGGCGGCCCGGCTGGAACAGGTGGCCGCCGCCGCGACCGTACGCCTGCAACGCATGTCCTCCGGCCGCTACACCCTCGTCCACTCCGCCGACCGGTCCGGCCGGGGGCGCAGCGGACTCGGGCTGCACGTCGTCGACGCGTGGACCGGACGCGAGCGGGACACGGCGACGCTGTCCGGCGGCGAGACGTTCTTCGCCTCGCTGGCCCTGGCTCTCGGCCTCGCGGACGTCGTCACGGACGAGGCGGGCGGGGTCCGCCTCGACACGCTCTTCATCGACGAGGGCTTCGGCAGCCTCGACGACCAGACCCTCGACGAGGTCCTCGACGTGCTCGACTCGCTGCGCGAACGCGACCGCAGCGTCGGCATCGTCAGTCATGTGCCCGACCTGCGGCGCAGGATCCACGCGCAGTTGGAGGTCGTGAAGGATCGGACGGGGTCGACGGTGCGGCAGCGCGGTCAATGACCCCGCGGCGCGGTCACTGACCCAGCGGGCGCCGGGGGAGCGGTGAGGAGTAGACGACGCTGGTCGTGACCGAACCGAGGGCGCCGATCTTGCCCGAGACCTCTTCGAGGTGGCGCATCGAGCGGGCGGTGACCTTGATCACGAAGCAGTCGTCGCCGGTCACATGGTGCGCCTCCAGGATCTCCGGAGTCACCGCGACCAGGTCGTGGAAGGGCTTGTAGTTCCCGTGCGGATAGCGCAGCCGCACGAACGCCAGGATCGGCAGCCCCAGCCGCTCGGGGTCCACGACCGCCGCGTACCCCTGGATCACGCCCGCTTCCTCCAGCCGCCGGACCCTCTCGGTCACCGCACTCGGCGACATGGAGACGGCCCGCGCCAACTCGGCGAAACTGGCCCGCCCTTCGCGCTGGAGGACGTCGAGAATGCGCCAGTCGGTGGCGTCCGGGGAAAACGTGGTCATGGGGGAGAGATAGCAGGGGAATCCCCGGTCGAGCAAGGCGGGTGCCGTGGAATGCCGCTTCTGGAGGGCGATCGGCCACCGTAGATTCTCAGTCGTCCCGAAAGACTCCCATGCGTCCCGAACACGCGAGGCGAAAGGCCAGCGCCCATGAGCAGCACCACGACCGCCGCCAACCCCGTCCTGCGCGTCGCCCCGGCGACCCCCGCCGAGGCCGCCGCCCACTTCCGGGCGAGCCTCGCCTTCCACGCGGACGTCTCGGACGTCGCCGGCGCGCTCGCGGGCGACGGCGACCCCGGGTTCGTCGTCCTGGACTCCCGTTCCACCGAGTCCTGGGACCAGGGCCATGTCCCCGGCGCGATCCACCTGCCGACCGCGCTCATCCCCGAGCAGGCCGCCCAACTCCTCGACAGATCAGTCCCCGTCGTCACCTACTGCTGGGGCCCCGGCTGCAACGGCGCCACCCGCGCGGCCCTCGCCCTCGCCGAACTCGGCTACCAGGTGAAGGAGATGCTCGGCGGCTTCGAGTACTGGGTGCGGGAGGGCTTCGCGTACGAGACCTGGGAGGGGCGCGAGGAGCGGGCCGCGGATCCGCTGACGGCGCCCATGTCCTCGGCGGACTGCGGCTGTTGAGGAGAATTATGGTCGAAGGGGGACCGCGGATGTGGGGCACGGCTGTGCGTGTACGGTCTGCGCCATGGTGCGATACGCGGAACCCGGTGCGGTGGAGTGGGTCGAGTCGGGTGGAGGGCCCCTGATAGCGGTGCCGGAGACGGTCCTGCCGTTCTGGGCGGGGGCCGACGGCGAGGAGACCGCCTCCGACTACGACCGGGCCTGCGAGGTCGACGGCTACTGCGGGCTGCTGCCCGTCGGGGACTCCGCCGCGCTGGTCCTGGGCGACGAACCCGCCTCGACCGCCTTCCTGCCGGAACACGGCATGTTCGTACGGTGGACGGCCGCGAACTCCGAGGACGAACTGCTCGCCGAGGTCCCCGCCGCTGTTGCCACGGCGGACTGGGACGACGAGGTCGACTGGGAGGTGCCCGGCCCGGTCGTCCTCTTCGACTCGGCCTGGCCCGGCACCGAGACCGGCCGCACGGAGAGCCTGCGGGTCGCGCTGGAACCGGGGCGGTACGCGGTGCGCGCGGCCAACGTCCAGCCGGGGCCGGAGACTTGGGTGGGACTGGTGCAGTTGCGGCGGGTCGCGGGCTGATCGGTACGGGTGAGAACCATGTGCGCGGGCCGGTGAAAACCATGTGCGCGGACCGGTGAAAACCATGTGCGCGGACCGTCGCCGGTCACCATGATGATCGTTCATGCGTCGACTTCCGCAGCCCACCCCCGTAGACCTCCGCCGTGACCCCCTGCCCCTGCGCGGCCGTACCGCGCTGGTCACCGGTGCCAGCAGGCGCGCCGGCATCGGGCACGCCGTGGCGCGGCGGCTGGCCGCGTACGGGGCGAGTGTCTATCTGCATCACCATGTGCCGCACGACGTCGCGATGCCGTGGGGTTCCGACCGGATCGAGGAGGTGACCGCCTCCGTACGCGCCGCCCTCGGCGACCCCGGGGCGCGGGTCGTCGACGGTCCCGGTGACCTATCCGACCCGGCCGTCCCCGCCCAACTGATCGCAACTGCCGCCTCCGCACTGGGCGGTCGGCTCGACGTCCTCGTCGCCAACCACGCCCTCAGCGGCAGCGACGGCAACCTCGACACGATCGACGCCGGGATGCTCGACGCGCACTGGGCCGTCGACACGCGCTCGGTGCTGCTCCTCGTCCAGGCCTACGTTCGTCACCGTGCCGCGCTGCCGCCGCGTACCCCGGGCGGGCGCGTGGTGACGATGACCTCCGGGCAGGACCACGGGGGCGGTATGCCGGGCGAGTTGGCGTACGCCCTGCAGAAGGGCGCCCTCGCCTCGGTCACGCGCACCCTGGCGACGACGCTCGCCGAGCACGCGATCACTGTGAACACGGTCAACCCGGGCCCGGTGGACACGGGTTACGCGACCGGGGAGACGTACGACGCGGTCGCCGCCCTCTTCCCCGGCGGCAGTTGGGGCGTGCCGGACGATCCGGCCCGCCTCATCGCATGGCTCGCCACGGACGAGGCGGGTTGGATCACGGGCCAGGTGATCGACTCCGAGGGCGGCTTCCGGCACTGACCCGGTGATCGGTCACCCGTGGCCGGTGTCTAGAGCTGGGACAGCTCGTCCACCAGGTCGTCCAGGCCCAACGAGCCCTGCGAGAGCGCGGCCATGTGCCAGGCCTTCAGGTCGAACGCCTCGCCCTGCCGCTCACGCGCCTTCTCCCGGCCGAGCAACCAGGCCCGCTCACCGAGCTTGTAGCCGATGGCCTGACCCGGCATCGACAGGTAGCGCGTCAGCTCACTCTCCACGAAGTCCGCGGGACGGCTGCTGTGCGCGCCGAAGAACTCCTGCGCCAGCGCGGGCGTCCAGCGCTCCCCGGGGTGGAAGGGGGAGTCGTCCGGGATCGTCAGCTCCAGGTGCATGCCGATGTCGACGATCACCCGGGCGGCGCGCATCATCTGCGCGTCCAGGTAACCGAGCCGGCGCTCCGGGTCGGTGAGGAAGCCCAGCTCGTCCATCAGCCGCTCCGCGTACAGGGCCCAGCCCTCGGCGTTGGCGCTGACCATGCCGACGCCCGCCTGGTAGCGCGAGAGGTTCTCCGCCACGTGCTTCCACTGCGCGATCTGGAGGTGATGGCCGGGCACGCCCTCGTGGTACCAGGTCGACACCAGGTCGTAGACGGGGAACCGGGTCTGGCCCATGGTCGGCAGCCAGGTGCAGCCCGGACGCGAGAAGTCGTCCGACGGGGGCGTGTAGTACGGCGCCGCCGCGCTGCCGGGAGGGGCGATCCGGGACTCGACGCGGCGCACCCGTTCGGCCAGGTCGAAGTGCGTGCCGTCGAGCTTCTCGATGGCCTCGTCCATCAGGGACTGCAGCCAGTTGCGGACCTCGTCGACGCCTTCGATGTGCGTGCCCTGCTCGTCCAGGTGCGCCAGCGCCACCCACGGCGTGGCCGCGCCGGGCAGGACCTTCTCGGCCTCGGTCTTCATCTCGCCGAGCAGGCGGTGGTACTCGGACCAGCCGTACGCGTACGCCTCGTCCAGGTCGAGGTCGGTGCCGTTGAAGTACCGGACCCAGCGGGCGTACCGCTCCCGGCCGGCCACGTCCGGTGCGCCCTCGATCGCCGGCGCGTACACATCCCGCAGCCAGTCGCGCAGCGCGACGACGGCCTCGGTGGCCGTGTGGGCCGCCGTGTCCAGCTCGGACCTCAGCGCCTCGGGACCGGCCGACGCGTACTGCTCGAACCAGCCGTGCCCCTCGCCGTCCGCGTCGGCCCACTCACCGAGCTGTCCGACGAACGTGGCGGTGGCGCGCGGCCCGCCGTACAACTTCCGCTCCAGGCCGAGCGCCAGGGACTCCCGGTACCCCTCCAGCGCCGCCGGGACCGCGCGCAGCCGCTCCGCGATCGCCGCCCAGTCCTCCTCCGACTGCGCCGGGGTCACGGTGAACACCTGGCGCACCGCGTGCGCGGGCGAACTCAGGTTGCTGATCGCGCGCAGGCCCTCCTCGGCCTCCTGCACGGCGAGCGAGGCGTTCAGCCGCTCGCGCAGCAGGCGCGCGCACCGGCGCTCGATGTCGCTGTCCGCCCCCGGCTGCCGCTCGGCCTCGTCCAGCCGCGCCAGCGTCCGGCGCGACAGTTCCGCGAGCGCCTCGTCGCCCGCGGGGGACGTATCGGGCAACCTGCTCGAACTCTCTTTGACACCGAGGAACGTGCCGGTGATCGGATCGAGGGCGACGAGTTCGTCGACGTAGGCGTCGGCGACCTGACGGGGCAGCGGGCTCTTGGTCTCTGACATGCGGTCCATCCTCGTACGAGGGGCCGCCGCACGTCACCCCGATTGAGCCGAGGGCGGAGCGGGCGGCAGCAGCGGCCCGCAGTCCCACTGCTGGAAGATCAACCGCGTCTCCACCCGGGCCACTTCCCGCCGGGATGTGAACTCGTCCAGGACCAGCCGCTGCAGATCCGCCATGTCCGCGACGGCGACATGGACGAGGTAGTCGTCCGGTCCGGTGAGATGGAAGACGGTACGGGACTCGGGCAGCGCCCGGATCCGGTCCACGAACGGCCCCACCAGCTCCCGCCGATGCGGCCTGACCTGCACGGACAGCAGGGCTTCCAGCCCCCGCCCCAGCTTGGCCGGATCGAGCCGCAGCTGGTGCCCGAGAATCACGCCGGTGCGGCGCAGTCTGGTCACCCGGTCCAGACAGGTGGACGGCGCGACGCCGATCTGCGCGGCGAGGTCGCGATAGGTGGTCCGGGCGTCGTTCTGCAACAGTCGCAGCAGATGTAGATCCACCGGATCCAGTACGACAGATTCGGCCATGTGGCGAACGTAGCACGGTGATTGATCCTCCCGGCCCGGTGGTTGTTCACCCTTCCACCCATGGACTCCACGAGAGCTTTGGCCACCGAGGCCGTCCACGCCGGCCGCGACGACCTCGCCCGGCAGGGCCTGCACGCCCCGCCCATCGACCTGTCGACCACCTACCCCTCGTACGACAGCCGCGGTGAGGCCGTCCGCATCGACGCCTTCGCCGCCACCGGCGCCGAACCGGAGGGCCCGCCCGTCTACGGACGGCTCGGCAACCCCACCGTCGCCCGGTTCGAGACCGCCCTCGCCCGACTGGAGGGCACCGAGTCCGCGGTCGCCTTCGCCAGCGGCATGGCCGCGCTGACCGCCGTGCTGCTGGTACGGGCCTCGGCCGGACTGCGCCACGTCGTGGCCGTGCGCCCCCTGTACGGCTGCAGCGACCATCTCCTCACCGCCGGCCTGCTCGGCACCGAGGTCACCTGGACCGACCCGGCCGGAATCGCCGACGCCCTGCGCCCCGACACCGGCCTGGTCCTGGTCGAGACGCCCGCCAACCCGACGCTCGCCGAGGTCGACCTACGGGCCGTCGCCCACTCCTGCGGCTCGGTCCCGCTGCTCGCCGACAACACCTTCGCCACGCCCGTGCTCCAACGGCCCGCCGAACAGGGCGCCCGCCTCGTCCTGCACAGCGCCACCAAGTACCTCGGCGGCCACGGCGACGTCATGGCGGGCGTGGTCGCCTGCGACGAGGACTTCGCCGGCCAACTGCGCCGCATCCGCTTCGCCACCGGCGGCATCCTGCACCCACTCGCCGGCTACCTGCTCCTACGCGGCCTCGCCACCCTCCCGGTCCGCGTCCGGGCAGCCTCGGCGAACGCCGCCGAACTCGCCCACCGCCTCACCACCGACCCGCGCGTCACCCGCGTCCACTACCCACGCATCGGCGGCGCGATGATCGCCTTCGAGACGGTCGGGGACCCGCACGAGGTGATCGCCGGTGTCCGCCTGATCACCCCGGCGGTCAGCCTCGGCAGCGTCGACACCCTCATCCAACACCCCGCGTCGATCAGCCACCGGGTCGTGGACGCGGAGGATCGGCGCGGGGCGGGAGTGAGTGATCGGTTGCTGCGGTTGTCGGTGGGCCTGGAGGACGTGGAGGACCTGTGGGCGGATCTGGACCAGGCGCTGGGCGAGGGAACGCGCCCCGAAAGGGGCGCGGGGAACTGCGCGACCAGCCACAGCGCACCCGCACCCGCAAACCGATCCGCGACCCCTACGGCGCTTCGGAGTTCGTAGTCCTCGCGGCGCCCTCACCAAGCGGAGCCTTCACTTCCAACCGAGCCGTGACGACCAAGGTCCCCTCCTCGATCTGGTAGTCGAGAGGAAGCCCCAGCCCACGCATCGCGGCGACCATGCCGGTGTTGGACGCCTGAGTCACCGCGTACACGCTCTCGCATCCTGCCTCGCCCGCCATGGCCACCAGCCGCTCCAGCAACTCGCCCCCGATGCCCCGCCGCTGCCACTTGTCCTCGACCAGCAGCGCGACCTCCGTCTCGTCCCCGTCCCACAACAGATGGCCGAGCCCGACGATCCGCCCCGACGCGGTCTGCACCGCGAGCGTGCGGCCGTAGCGCGGGCTGAGGAGGTGGTTGAGATAGCGGTCGGCGTCGCCGACCGGCCCGTGGTACCGCATCGCGAGCGTCCGCGCAGAGCACCGCTCGTGCATCTCCTTCGCGGCCTCCACATCACCCGTGTCGGCCCGCCGTACGGTGATCTCGTTGCCCTCGGGCAGCGTCAGCACGTCCTGGCTGCGCGGCACCCGCGGCCCGAGCCGGGCGTCCAGCTCCACCAGCGCCCGCGCCCGGGCGAACTCGGTAGGCGTGAACGGCAGATACGGCCGCTCCACGGTGATCACGCCGCCCTCCGGCGCCCGCAGCCGCAGCACGGTGTCCTCCAGCGCTCCCTCGACCGGCGCGCCCTCCGGGGCCCGGACACCGGCGGCGACCGGCACGGCGGGCGACTGGCGGATGGTGCACCGGCCCAGCAACTGCCGCAGCGCCAGCGGCAGTTCCGCCGCGTCCAGGGCGGTGCGGGTGGCCAGACCGAGGACCCGGGTCGGCGCGTCGACCAGGTCGTGGGCGTCGGCCCGCTCGATCCAGGTGTCGGTGCCGCCGGCCGACGCGATCACCCGGGTCAGCTCCGAGGCTGCGAGCCCGGCGGGGGCCCGCAGCAGGAACTCGTCCACCGTGCCCGCGCCCAGCGGATGCGTCTGCAGGCTCAGAATGTCGACCCGGTACCCGGCGAGTGCCGTGCACAGCACTGCCAGCGACCCCGGTTCGTCCTTCACCGTCGTCCGCAACCGCCACAGTGTGCTCTCCGTGGGCACGGTCTCCTGCGGCTCCGACGACGGGTCGGACGGCCCGGCCAGCTGAACCTCCGCCAGCGGCCGGGCACCGGTATCGCCCGTCGGTGGCGCATGACCGTGGCGGCGTGTCCACCATGTGTGGAACACCGCCGTGGTGGCCAGCACGACCGCCGAGATCACCAGCAGCGCCGGTCCGTCGGGTCCGTGCCCGATCAGGTTCGCCACCCCGTCCGCCACGGCGACCGCCGTGAACAGGGCGGCGAGCTCGACGACGTCCCGCCGCCAGTGGTGCACGGGACGACCGTCCTTCGCACGCGTCACATCAGACATGTCTCGACTCATGCAGCCACTGTGAAGGAAGGGTGTTGCGTGATCACGAACGCTCTGTGACTGATCGGTAAAGCGTGGTTATGCCCTTTTTGTAGATCTTTCAACGGTTGCATGGTGGACGACGTGCGCGCTGGTGGCGTGCGGGGCGCGGGGTTTCGCCTACGTCATGCGGCTACCTCCACGGCCAGCGCACTGCGCAGTCGGCGTGCCTGCGTCACCAGACGCGAGGAGCCCCGTCGGTCCGCCGTCTGCGTCAGGTGCGGCAGTTCACCGTGCGCCCCGGAGCGCTCGGCGCACTCCGCGGCCACGCCCAGCAGCTCGCCGACCCCGCGCGCGGACGACCCCGCCGAGTCGGTCGCGAGCGCGGAGAGGAGAACCGGCAACGTGTGCCGCAGCACCTCCCAGATCGTCGCGTTCGCCCCCGTGGCAGCCGCCGTACGCACCGACTCCGCCAGCCGCAGCGGCTTCACCGCCCCGCACCGCACCAACTGGCCCAGGTCCGCGCCCAGTCGGCCCGCGTCCAGCTGACCACGCGCCGCCAGTGTCAGCAGCGCGTCCACCGCGGCGAGCCGGTCCTCGGGATGCCGTGCGCCGAGCCCGTACGCCAGGCACAGGTGCACGGCCTCGCCCGCCTCGCCGCCGGACTCGGCGAGGTGCGGCAGGACGGCGGCGGCACCCCGGACGTCGTCCACGGCCACGGTGGACACGTCCATCAGCTGCCGCGCCGCCACCAGCTCCCGCCTCTCGGGGAGCAGGGCGAGCCAGTGCGGGCGTATGTCGTCGCTCCAGTGGTGGCAGTACCACCGGTGCCCGGTGTCGGCGGATGTCGGCCGGCCCAGCGGGCGGTGGTCGGCCAGGAAGTCCGCCTGTAGTTCCGAGAGTTCACCCAGCTCGACCAGGACACGCGTCCCGGAGGTCCGCCGTTGTGATGTCGGCAGCGACGGGCCCTCGGTGGTGAGCCACGCGGCGAGCCGCCTGCCCTCCCGTGTGCCCAGTGCCGCCGCCCGTTCGGCGGCCGCCGCGGCGACGGTACGGTCCGCACGCCGCACCCGCAGCAACGCCTGCGCGAAGTCGCTCGCCACGACCCGTGCGCCCAGGCGCCGGTACTCGGCGAGACGGTCCACGAGTTCGGCCGGCTCCAGCAGGCCCGTGCTCCACGTGGGGGTCGACAGGAGGAAGGGCGGCGGGTCGGTCCGGAGCCGGTAGGCGATCTCCGCCAGACGGCTCCCGAAGGGCTGGGCCAGGCTGCTGTGCCGGCACTCTTGGACCGTGGTCCGCTGAGTGACGAAGCTGTGGAGCAACCGCGAGATCTTCCGGTCAGGTGTCCGGTGATCCGTCCTGCCGAGAAGCGTCGCGAGGATCAGATCCAGGCCGTTGGATGCGTCCCCCACGTCGAAGTTGCGCCTGCTGAAGCGGTCCCATACTGTCGCCGCGTCCTCAGAGCCGTCGCCGTACCACCAGCGACGCGCGAGCACTGGCCGCAACGCCTCCACCAGGGCATCCCGATCCTGATGGGCATGGCGCACCAGCCCGTCCAGCGCCCACTCGAACGCGGCCACACCGGGCCCACCCGCCAGGGCCGCGCTCACCTCCTCGGCGACCTCGACCGGGGAGGCCGGCGCGGGTGCGAGGCGCGTCGGCTCCGGCACCGGCGGGAGGACCTCCTCGTACGCGACCGGACCCGCCGGCCCGAGCGCGGTACCCAGGACCTGGGCCGCTCGGTCCCGCAGACCCGGGATCAACTGCTCGGCGGCGACGACCAGTTCGGCGTGCGCCTCGGTCTTCTCGACCTTCTCGGCATGGCGCTCCACCAGCTTCAGCGCCCGCTCCTGCACGTCCGAGTCCTCATGGCCGAAGGCCTGCGCCACGGCGGGCAGCAGTACCTCGGCCGTCGTCCTGTCCCGGGTCAGCGCCTTGCCGAGCAGTACCAACTGCGCCCGTACGAGCTTCTTCTCGGTGCGGAACAGCACCGCGTCCGACATCTCCGCCAGCCGCCCCGGCAGCAACTCGCCGTCCAGTGCCAGCGAGGCCAGCACCGACTGCGCGTGCGACGCCACCGGCGAGACCGCGTCGGCGGCCAGGGCCAACCAGTCAGCGGTCCGCTCCAGTTGCTCCTCGCGGGTGAGCGCCAGTGAGGCCAACAGGCGCAGGAACACCCGGTTGTCGGCGGTCGAGCCGCCCCGCAGCAGCCGGGCCACACACGCGTCGACCGTCGCCCGTCGGTCCAGGGCTTGCTCGGTGGTGAGCTGGGCGAGCGCGCCGGTCCAACTGTTCGGCCCCTCGCGCGGGGTCCACTCCAGGCGGCTCCCGATCTCTGCCGTCTCGAAGAGCGCGGCCACCAGGTCGGCGAGGTACGCGTCCTTGCGCAGCCGGTCGAGCACGCTGTCCCCGTGCTGCCAGAGGCTGTTGATGTGCTGCACCCAGCCCATGACGTAGGCCTCGGTGGTCGGCACCGGGCAGCCGGACAGCCGTACCAGACCCGCCATCAGCTCGTACGGCACATCGGACGCGACCGGCCGCTCGGCGAGCCGCCCCGTCAGATCGGCGAGCCACTCCGGCGCGCGGTCGCCCAGGAGGCGCAGCAACAGTGCGGGGGACGTCCGCGACCAGCGCATGTCGGCCGCGGCGATCCAGGTCGCGACGGCCGCGGCGCCCGTCTGGCACGCCACCCCGGCCGCGTACAGCGGCGGGTAGGCGCGGCGGGACTCCGCCTCCCAGGGAGCCGCTCTCAGCTCCTTGCGCAGCGCCTTCAACTCCGGGAACAGCGCCCGCCGTTCGGCATCGGTCAGCTCGTCCAGCAGACCCACCACCTCGGCCGTCCGCCCGGCCCGTACCGCTTCCATCAGCTCACTCATCGCACGCCCCCGTCGACCCGAACCCCGACCAGCTCCACCGCGGCGGCGCCCCGCCGCACCATCCGCACCGCCAGCGCGTGCTTGCACGGCCCGCGGCCACCCCGGTACTTCGCCCACCACAGACAACTGCAGCTGAACACCCCCGCCTCGTCCCGCACCCGGTGCGCGTGCCCGTCCTCCGCCGTCACCGTCGCCAGGGCGCCGTCGAGCCGGACCGCGCCCGCGGCCACCAGCGCCCGGGCCGCGCGCAACCTGGGGTTGTGCTTCTCCACCCGCTCGGCGTCGTACGGCAGTTCACGGTGGAAGTAGGCCGCCTCCGCGGTGTCGTAGCCGACCCGGCCCGAGGTGCCCAGGCGGACCAGGGCCGCCCGGACCCGCTCGGTCGTGAGGCCCGAGGCGGTGGTGAGGTCGGCGACGTCGATGCGGGGTTCCCAGGCGAGGAGCACCGAGATCAGCTCCGCGTCCTCGGCGGCCTCGTCGGTGGCGAGCGCGTCCAGGACACCGCCCTCGCCGGAGAACCCGCGCGAGGCGTCCGGCGACAGTGTCAGGGTGAGCCGCATGCCCGGCAGGACGGCCTCCCAGGCGCTGGCCGTGGCGTCGGCGCCGGCGACGGTGGGGCCATACACCCGCAGCGCCGTCGCGTGGCGCAGTATCCGCTGGAGCGCGATCAGTCGCTCCGGGCCCGGCAGGCACACCGCGCCGGGCACCGCACGCGTGGTGGGCCGCAGCGCACCGCCGGCGGGCACCACCCAACGCGGTCCGACCGAGCCGCGTCCGCCGCCGCGCGGCAGTGCGCGCAGGAACCGTACGGCCTCGGCGGCGGGCAGCTCGGCCCGTAGATCGAAGCCGGCCGCGATCACCTGGGCCTCCGCGAACCCGCGCAGCCACCGGTCCGGCAGCGGCACCTTCTTCTCCACGACCGGGCCGTCCAGCGTGGTCACGGCCAACTCCTCGGGGCCGACCCGCAGATGCAGCGGATCGTCCGAGCCGATCCGGGAAAGGGCCTCGCGCAGCGGGTTGTTGACGTCGACGTTCGTCGTGCCGTGCCCCACCTCGCCGCCGTCCAGACCCGGCGCCAGCACGTCCAGGCGGGCGTACACCCCGCCACAGCCCGAGAAGGACTCGAAGCGCAGCCGGTCCCCGTTGCCCGTCACCACCGGGTCCAGCGAGGCGCGCAGCAGACGCTGGTAGTACCGCGCGGCGGCCACGTCCGCCACCGCGAGCAGCCCGGCGGAGGCCACCTGAGGAGACGTCAGGAAGCCAGTGAAGAAGCGGGGATGGTCCTCGACACCGGTGGGCGTCGCACCCCGCGAGGTCTCGAGTCCCAGGCGCTGTTCACCCGCCGCGGACTCCAGCGCGGAGGGTCGGCGGTAGGCCACGGCCTGTACGGATCGCGTCATGGAAAAACCGTAGAGGCGACCACTGACAATCGGTTCTGACCTGCGAAAACACCCTGGCGGGCGGCAAGTTGACACACGTGGGCGCAGACCGCGCACCGGGGGATGACGCCGGTGCGCGGCACACGGACAAGGGTACGGGAGCCGGAGACGCGGAAGTTACTGCCCGACCCGGCCCGGCTGCAGCACCTGCGTGAACAACACCGTGCCGTCGTACTCGCGCAGACGCACCGTCAGCTCCCCGCTGTCGCCGTCGATGTCGACCTCGCCGAAGAACTGGTAGCCCTCGGCAGGCGAGACGTTCGAGGCGGTCGGCGCCTTCACGAACACCCGGTCGGGACCGAACGTGCCGTCCAGCGCGCTGGCCGGGAAGGCGCCGGCGTTGAGCGGACCGGAGACGAACTCCCAGAACGGCTCGAAGTCCTTGAACGCCGCCCGCGACGGGTCGTAGTGCTGGGCCGAGGTGTGGTGCACGTCTGCCGTCAGCCACACCGTGCCGGTGATCCGGCGGTGCTTGATGAACCGCAGCAACTCGGCGAACTGCAGCTCGCGGCCCAGCGGCACGCCCGGGTCGCCCTGCGCGACGGCCTCGATGTTCGCCTTGCCCTCGGTCGCGTCGGGGACGACCAGACCGAGCGGCATGTCGTTGGCGATCACCTTCCACACCGCACGCGACTTCGCCAGCTCGCGCTTGAGCCACTCCAACTGCTCACGGCCGAGGATGCCCACCGGGTCCACGGTCTGGTCGTCGGCGGAGTTGGCGTTGCGGTAGGTGCGCATGTCGAGCACGAACACGTCCAGCAGCGGACCATGGTTGACGACCCGGTAGATCCGGCCGTCCGGACGGCCGCTGATCGAGGAGATCGGGAAGTACTCGGAGAAGGCCCGCCGTGAGCGCACCGCCAGGTCGTCCAGCTTCGTGCCGGCCGGGTAGGGCGTGCCGGTGCCGATGACCTCGCCCGGGTACCAGTTGTTGCGGACCTCGTGGTCGTCCCACTGGATGATGCTCGGCACCTGCGCGTTGAACCGGCGCAGCGCGTTGTCCAGCAGGTTGTAGCGGAAGTTGCCTCGGTAGTCGGCCAGCGTGGTGGCGACGTGCGCCTTCTCCTCGGTGGTCACGCTCCGGTAGACGCTGCCGTCGGGCAGCGTGGCGCTGGCCGTGATCGGCCCGTCGGCGTAGATGTTGTCGCCGCTGCACAGGAAGAAGTCCGGGTCCACCTTCGCCATGGCGTCGAAGATCCGGTAGCCGCCGATCGACTCGTTGATGCCCCAGCCCTGGCCCGCCAGGTCGCCGGACCACACGAATTTGACGCCCTTGCGCCGTTTCTCGGAGGCCGTGCGGAAGGTGCCGGTCACCGGTTCGCCGGTGCGGCGTGGGTCGTGCGGGTCGGCGAGCAGCACGCGGTAGTGGATCTGCTCGCCCGCGGGCAGTCCGCGCAGCCGGGTCGTGCCGGTGAAGTCCGAGCCCGAGCCCAGCAGCGGGCCGTGCTGGCGCCGCGGGTTGCGGAACGACTCCGTCGCGGACGTCTCGACGATCATCCGGGCCGGACGGTCGGAACGCACCCACACCAGACCGGAGTCGTGGGTCACGTCTCCCGCCTGCACGCCCCAGTCCGCCCGGGGACGCCCGGACAGGGCGAAGGCCGGCGCGGCGCCGAGGGCGGTGGGCAGGGTCAGGGCCGCGGACGCGGCCAGCGAGCCGCGCAGCACGCTGCGGCGGCCGGGGAACGGACGGTGTGACATGCGGACGCCTCCAGGGACGGGATCCGGCCAGTGGTTCGATGCCACAACTACGGGGGCGCCGCAGCGCACACGGAAACCACAGGTGAACAACTGACCGTGGAGACAGGGGATCCGCCGTGTGACATGGGTGATTCCGGTGGCTTGAGAGATCGGCCACCTCGCTTTTCGGGCGGGCGGGTTGGCGGCCGCGTCGCAGCGGCCCGGACCCTCAGCCCTACACCCTCACGACTCAACGGCGCCGGCCATCAGTCGTATGCCGTCACGGATCCGGGCGGGCGACAGATGCGCGTACCCCAGGACCAGCCGCACGGCCCCGTCCTCGTCCCCGCCGTCGTGTTCGGCACGCGCGTGCGTGTAGTCGGTCAGCAGGCGCACCGCCACGCCGGCCGCCGTCACGCGCGCGTGGAAGTCCTCCGGGGGGCCGTACCGCTTCGGCAGGTCGACGATGACGTGCAGGCCGGCCGCGATGCCGGCCACCGCCGCGCCCGGGAAGTGCTGCGCCAGGGCGGCGACGAGCGCGTCGCGCCGTTCGCGGTACGCGCGTTGGCAGCGGCGCAGCTGACGGTCGTAGTCGCCGCGCTCCACGAAACGGGCGAACAGCGCCTGGTCGAGGGTGGGATGGCCGAGGTCCATGGTCCGCTTGCGCTCGACGACCTCGTCGGCCAGCGCCTCCGGGACCAGCAGCCAGCCCAGCCGCAGCCCCGGAGCGAGCGACTTGCTGACCGAGCCCGCGTAGGCCACCCGTTCCGGGTCGAGGCCCTGGAGGGCGCCCACGGGGGCACGGTCGTAGCGGAAGTCGCCGTCGTAGTCGTCCTCCATCACGAAGCCGTCCACCGACCGCGCCCAGTCGAGCAGTTCGGTACGGCGCCGCGCCGAGTACGCGATCCCGGTGGGGAACTGGTGCGACGGCGTCGTGACCACCGCTCGTACGTCCGCCTCGCGCAGCGCGTCCATGCGGAGACCTTCGTCGTCCAGGGGCACCGGCACGGTGGTGACGCCCGCCGAGGCGTAGAGGGCGTCGTGCTGGGGGCTGCCGGGATCCTCGACGCCGACTGTGCCCAACCCGCGCGCGTGGAGCGCGAAACCGAGCAGCGTCGTCGCCTGGGCCACCCCGGAGACGACCAGGATCCGCTCCGGGTCGGCGACCACGCCCCGGCGGCGCGCCAGCAGTTCCGCCAGCGCCGTCCGCAGCCGGGGCAGCCCGCGCGGGTCCGGATAGCCGAGGTCCTGGTGCGGCAGCTCCGCCAGCACACCGCGCTGCGCCGCGGCCCAGGCGGCGCGCGGGAACAGCGACAGGTCCGGGGTCCCGGGCACGAAGTCCGCCCGCGTGCCGGGGGAGCGCGGGGCGAGGTCACGCGCGCGTGAGGGAGCGGCCCGCACGGCACCGCCCACCCACGTCCCGGCACCCCGGCCGCTGCGCAGATAGCCCTCCGCCGTCAACTGCTCGTACGCCTCGGTGATCAGCCCCCGCGATACCCCGAGGTCGGCGGCGAGATCCCGGCTCGACGGCAGCCGGGTGCCCGTCGCGAGCCGACCCGAGCGCACCGCCTCACGCAGCGCCGCCTGCAGCGAACGCCCACGCGCGCGTGCCGGCGCCGAGGCGGCGGGAAGCAGCAACTCCCAGGCGCGGGAGGCGGAGTCCGGAGCGGGGGAGGGGGAGTCGGGAGCGGCGGGGCGGTGGTCGGGATCCGCTCCCCGATTGGTCTCCGATGACGTCATGGAAATGGACCTTAAACCGGACCGCCCCGCTCCCTAGCGTCGCTGCCATGAACGCCACCACCACGCGGGGATCCCTGCTCGCCGCGCTCGCCTGTGTCCTCGTCGGAGGGTCCTTCACCGCCAACAGCGTCCTGGGTGAATACCCGTACGCGGGCGGCCAGTTCCTGCGCTACGGGCTTGCCTGCGTGCTGCTCGCCCCGCTGGCCGGCGCGGGTGCCACAGCCCGGCTGCGGGCGCTCGTGCCGCGCCAGCGGGCCCGTCTCGCGCTGCTGACCGCCGTGGGCATGGTCGGCTTCAACCTCGCGGTCATCGCCGCCGAACGCACCGCGGAGCCGGCCGTGCCGGGCGTCTTCGTCGGCTGCGCGCCCGTGGTCGTTGCGGTCGTCGTCCCGCTCCTGGAGGGCCGCCGGCCCCGACGCGTCGTGCTGTACGGGGCGTTGCTCGTCGCGGTCGGCGCCTGCACCGTCCAGGGCTGGGGGCGCACCGACGGGACGGGACTGGCCTTCTCCGCCTGTGCGCTGGCCGGCGAGGTGGGCTTCGCCGTCCTCGCCGTGCCCGTCCTGCGGCCCCTGGGGCCCCGGCTGCTGTCCGCCACGGTGTGCGGAATCGCCGCGGTCGAGTCCGCGGTGGCCGGCCTGCTCCTCGACGGGACGGCGTGGCTGCGGCGCCCCGACGCCACCGAGGCCGCCGCGCTGCTGTGGCAGGCGGCGATCGTCACGGTGATCGGCTTCGTGTGCTGGTACATGGGCATGCAGCGGCTCGGCGCCGAGCGCGCCACGCTCTTCTCCGGCCTCATCCCGGTCGCCGCGGCCTGCACCGCCCCGCTCGTCGGAACGGGTTCCTACGGGGCCGCCCAGGCCGCGGGCAGTGCCCTGGTCGGTGCCGGAGTCGCTCTCGGATCAGGCGCGTTGGGATCCCGCACGCCGTGGGCGGGCCGGCGTCGGTCAGCGGCTGCCGTCGAGGAGGACGCGGGCGACCAGCGCCGGGTCGTCGTTCATCGGGCAGTGCCCGCAGCCGGGCAGCCGCACCAGGCGGGCCTTCGGAATGATCCGCTTGGCCCGCACGCCCTGGCGGCGCACGAGCAGCATGTCCCTGGTGCCCCAGGCCACGGTGACCGGAATCCCGGGGACGTCGTCGGTGAACAGGACGGAGCCGCCGGCCCGGAGGGTCGCGTCGAACCCGGTGGCCTGCGCCAGGGCGAGCGTCTCGGCGACCACGGCCTCGGGTGAACGGCGGCCGGGACGGGCGTAGATGGTGCTGGTCAGCATCGCGCGGCCGGCCGCAGAGCGGGACAGCCGCTCGACCAGGGGCAGCGGCAGCTGCCGGGAGATCCGGCGCATCGCGATCAGGACACCGAAGGCGTAACGCCGCTCGGCCTCCGACCAGAATCCGGCCGGGGACAGGGCGGTGACCGACCTCGCGAGCTTCTCCCGGCCGAGCTCCAGGGCGAGCAGTCCGCCGAGCGAGTTGCCCGCCACATGCGGCCGGTCGAGCTCCAGCGCCTCACAGAACGCGCCGAAGACGCCGGCCGTCGTGGCCAGGTCGTAGGCGAGCCCGTCCGGCAGCGCGGGGGACGCGCCGAACCCGGGCAGGTCCACCGCGATCACCTCGCGCTCGGTCGCCAGGATGTCCACCACCGGGTCCCAGACCTGCCGGTGGTGACCTATGCCGTGCAGCAGGAGCAACGGTTCGCCGCGGCCCACGCGCGCGTAGGACACGGTCACCGGCCGGGGGCCATGGGGAGAGGGGACCTCGAAGGAGACGGTCGCGGACATGGGGGTGCTCCTCGACTGGGACGCGATGACGGACGCGACGACGGACGCTGGGTAGACAGCTTGTCAGCAATTGCTACTGACGGGTAGCCCCCCAGTGTCCCCCGGTCTCGTCCTCCTCCGGTCCACACGGCTCAGTGCCCCCTGCGCACCTCCAGGTTGAACTCCGCGTGCCCCAGGTGCCGGAAGAGGTCGAGCCACAGTGGCAGTAGCATCTCCACGCTGCGCGCCGAGCGGATGCCACCCAGGTCGAGCACCCGGTGCGGGGGCCAGCCGAACTCCCCGAGCATGCTCGTCACCTGCGCCTTGGCGCCCGTGTCCTCCCCGCTCACGAAGACCTGGTGCTCGCCGGGCACCAGTGAGGGATCCACCATCACCTGAGAGTTGACGGTGTTGAGTGTCTTCACCACGCGCGCGTGGGGGAACGCCCGCTGGATCTGCTCGCCCAGGCTGTCCGACTCGACCGGCGACAGCCGCAGTTCGCCGTCCTCGAACCTCATCGGGTTCGCGACATCGACCAAGACCTTCCCGTCGAGCTGCGCCGCCCCGGCCGCCTCCAGCACGGCGAGCGCCACCTGACCGCCGACGGCGTTCACGACCACCTCGGCGGACGAGGCGGCCTCCGTGAACGTACCCGCGCGAGCACCCGCACCCGCACTTCGAGCCCACTCCAGGGCGGTGGGGTTGTCCTTCGTACGGGAGCCCAGCGTCACCTCGTGGCCCAGCTCCGCCAGCTTGCCGCCGAGCGTGCGGCCCACATCGCCCGTGCCCAGAATCGCGTACCGCATGGCCACCTCCGTGCGTCGCGGCCACCTGCCATCGGCGGCCCGCGGTCATTCTGCTCCTGGAACCGCGGGTTCCTCCTGGACATGGACGTACGGGTCGCGTGGGATGGTGCCGTGACGACCGACACCGAAACCGACGTCTTCGAAGCGCACCGCCCCGTCCTCCTGGGGGTCGCCTACCGCATGCTCGGGCGGGTGGCCGACGCCGAGGACATCGTCCAGGAGGCCTGGCTGCGCTGGTCCGGCGCCGACCGCGGCGAGGTGCGCGAACCGCGCGCCTATCTCGTGCGCGTCACCACCCGCCTCGCCATCGACCGCCTGCGCCAGGTCAAGGCGCGCAACGAGGCGTACGTAGGCCCCTGGCTGCCCGAGCCGTACGTCACCGACTTCGGCGACACCGTCCCGGACACCGCCGAGCGGGCCGTGCTCGCCGACTCCGTCTCGCTGGCCGTCCTCGTCGTCCTGGAGTCGCTCTCGCCCCTGGAACGGGCGGTGTTCGTCCTGAGGGAGGCCTTCGGATACCCGTACGCGGACATCGCCGTCATGCTCGACCGCGGCGAGCCGGCGGTGCGTCAGCTCGCCGCACGGGCCCGCAAGCACGTCGACGAACGACGACCGCGCTACGAGGTCGATCCGGGCCGGCGCCGCGACCTCACCGAGCGGTTCCTCGCCGCCGCGGCCGAGGGCGACCTGGAGGGGCTCCTGGAGCTGCTCGCGCCGGATGTGCGCCTGGTGGCCGACAGCGGCGGCAAGTCCCGTGCGCCGCTGCGGATCCTGGACACCGCCGACAAGGTCGGCCGCTTCCTCATCGGGGCGGCGCAGAAGGGCGTACCGGACCCGTCCTTCCGCTTCATCGAGCTCAACGGCGGCCCCGCCATCGTGGCCCTGTCGGCAGGCACCCCCGACAGCGTCTTCCAGTTGGACATCTACGAGGGCCGTATCCAGGCCGTCTACATCATGCGCAACCCCGACAAGCTCGTGTCCCTGGCGGGCGAGTAGCCCGCGGCGCCCGAGCGCGCCTCCATCGGATGAAGTGAAGCCCCCGTTTTACGACGGGGGCTTTGCCGGGATGTCACGAATGCGGCTCGGCGCGAACGCCCCGTGAACGCTGGGCTGCACGGGGCCTATGGGTTGCATACGGGATCGAGGATTGGTCTTGACCAAGGGTTTGGGCCGCCCTATGGTCGCAGATAAGTGCAACAACCTTTAATAAACAAGGGCGCTAAAACGCCGCCGGACCACGGCGATCGCGGAGGACAGGGTGGGGACCACGCAGCTGGAATCGGTACCGGAACCGAAGTACTGGCATCTCAGGACAGTGTTGAGCGAAGCACTGGACTCCGAATTCGCCGTGGGCGAGATCCTGCCCAACGAGCGCGACCTCGCCGCTCGTTTCGGCGTCGCCCGCGCCACGCTCCGCCAGGCGCTGGAGCAGCTCGAACTGGAAGGCAGGCTGCACCGCCGCCGCGGTGTCGGCACGACCGTCGCGCCCCCGCGCGTGGGCGTGGCCGTCGGCACCGAGCAGCACGCCTGGCCGGGCGCCGCGGGGGACGTCTGGCAGCCCGTCGACTGCACGGTCACGTCGCCGCCCGCGGCCGTCGTCGCCGCACTGGAGGCCGGTCAGGACGAGCCGGTGCACATCGTGCGCCGCTCCCGTGTCTCGAAGGGCCAGCCCGTCGCGGCGGAGCTGCTCTACATCCCGGAGTCGTCGGTCCCCGACCTCTCCGCCATAGACGCACCGTCCGGCCCCGCACGCGCGCGTGCCGTCCTGCGCGAGCTGCAGCGGCTGGAGCTGGAGGGCCAGGACAGCTCCGTGGAGCTCGGCTCCGCGCGCGCGGACGACGCCAAGGAACTGGACCGCCTCCCGGGCGCGCCCGTCCTCGTCGTCACCACCCGCTTCCTCGCCGCCGGCCGCACGGCCGCGCTGTCCGTCGCCACCTACCGGGCGGACACCTGCCGGCTGACCTTCGGTGACTCCGGGGGCGTGGAGATCCACGAGGGTCCGGAGCGCCAGGCGTCCTGACCCCGCACAGCACCAAACGCCCCGCGCCCCGGAACTCCTCCGGGGCGCGGGGCGTTTCACGCACACGTCATGGCCGGGGTCAGCGCCGCCCCGTCACCGTGCCCTCCACCGCGAACAGTTCCTCCTCCACGTGGTCGAGGGCCAGCCGCAGCGCCCCCGTCGCCACCGCGGCCTCGCCGAGGAGGGACAGGGCCACTCTCGGCGGACGCAGGCAGAAGCGGGCCAACTCCCGGCGCAGCGGCTCCAGTACGCCGTCCAGACCGGCCGCCCAGCCGCCGATGACGACGAGTTCGGGGTCGAGGGCCAGGACGAGCGCGGCCACGTCGTGGACGAGGCGCTGGATGAAGCGGTCGACGGCGGCGATCGCGCGCTGGTCGCCCTCGCGGGCCTTCGCGAAGACCTTGGCGACGGCCTGCTCGTCCAGGGGGTGCAGCGGCTCGTCCGTGGTGGACAGGAGCGTCTCCGGGGTCACCTCGCTGCCCAGCAGATGCAGCGCGCCGATCTCACCGGCCGCCCCGCCGTACCCGCGGTGCAACTTGCCGCCGATCAGCGAACCGGCGCCCGGACTCAGCCCCGCCAGCACGAACACCACGTCGTCGGACTCGGTGGCGGTGCCCTTCCAATGCTCGGCGACGGCCGCCGCGTTGGCGTCGTTCTCGACCAGGACCGGGCACTTGAAGGAGCGGCTCAGCCGCTCGCCCAGCCGCAGCCCCGTCCACTCGGGCAGCGCGGTCCCCAGCCGTACGATGCCGTCCGCCTCGACGATCCCGGGCGTGGCCACACCCACCGCGCGCAGGGAGCTGCGCGGCACACCGGCCCGGCGCAGCAGCTCGGCGACCGCGGTGCGCAGCCGGTCCAGACGCTCGTCGGCCGATGCCGTCTCGTCGACGTCCTTGGCCTGCGCGCCCAGCACCCGCCCGTCCAGGTCGGACAGAAGCGCCGCGACGCGGTGCGGCCCGATCTCCAGGCCCAGCAGATGCCCCGCCTCGGCCCGGAACCTGAACCGCCGCGCGGGCCGCCCCTGCCGCCGCGTGGCGCTCTCGTCGGCCGCCTTCTCGACCACGAGGCCGGCCTCGATGAGCCCCTCGACCACACCCTCGACCGTCGGCCTGGACAGCCCGGTCACCCGCGTGATCTCCGTCAGCGTCGCGCAGTCCGTGGCACGCAGCGCGTGCAGCACCACCGCGGAATTGATCCTTCGCAGCAGCGAGGGATCCCCGCCGGTCAGCTGCCCCAACGTCCGTCCTTCCAGCTCGTGCGCGTGTTGGGGCGGATCGTACTCGGCGTGGCGGACCCCGGCGAGTGCCGGGCCCGATCGACCTGTCGAACAATCCGTTCCCATCCTGTTCGCCCCGCCGATCAGCCGGGCGCCACGAACCCTGATTCGTACGCCGTGATCACGGCCTGCGTCCGGTCCCGGGCCCCCAGCTTCGCCAGTACGGCGCTCACATGCGACTTCACCGTCTCCGTCCCGACGACCAGCCGGGCGGCGATCTCCGCGTTCGTCATCCCCCGCGCCAGCAGCCGCAGCACCGCCGCCTCACGCTCCGTCAGCCGGGCTCGCTCCAGCACGTCCCGGGCCGCCCGGTTGCCGCCGCCGTCGTCCCCGTACTCGGCGGCCAACCGCCGTACCGACGCCGGGAACAGCAGCGACTCGCCCTCGGCGACCAGCCGTACGGCATGCACGATCTCAGCCGGCCGCGCCCGCTTGAGCAGGAACCCGTCGGCTCCGGCCCGCAGTGCCTCGTACACGTACTCGTCGTTCTCGAACGTCGTCACGACGAGGATCTTCGGCGGGTCGGCGACCGTCCGCAGCACCGCGCGCGTGGCCTCGATCCCGTCCATCAGCGGCATTCGTACGTCCATGGCGACCACGTCGGGCCGCAGCTGCCGCACCAGCGGGATCACCGCCGCCCCGTCCGCCGCCTCCCCGACCACCTCGATGTCGGACTGCGCCTCCAGCACGGCCCGCAGCCCCGCGCGTACGAGCGGCTCGTCGTCTACGAGGAGAACGGTGACCGGCATCCGGCCAGCGTAGATCACCGCAGGGGAAGCCTGACTTGCACCTGCCAGTCACCTTGGTCGGGGCCGGTGTGCGCATCGCCGCCGAGCAGGGCCGCACGCTCGCGTATGCCGCGCAGACCGCTGCCCCGGCCGGGCCCGGGTATCTCGGCCGTCAGCGGATTGCGGACCTCCAGGTCCAGGGCGTCGGACGCCACCTCGATCCGGATCCGGACGGGCACCGCGCCCGCGTGCCGCAGCACATTGGTCAGCGATTCCTGGAGGATCCGGTAGCCCTCGCGGGAGATCGGGCCCGGCACGGTGTCCAGCGGTCCGGTCAGCTCGGCGTCGACCTTCGCGCCGGAGGCGCGGGCGGACTCCAGCAGCCGGTCGGCGTCCGTCAGCGTCGGACGGCTGCTGACCGGCCGCTCGGACTCGCGCAGGATGCCGAGGACGCGCTCCAGGTCCTCCAGCGCCGCCCGGCCGGTCTCCTCGATGGCGTCCAGGGCACGGTCGGTGAAGGCGGGGTCGCCGGCCGCGCGCGCTGCGCCCGCCTGCACCACGGCCACGGTCAGGGCGTGGCCGATGGAGTCGTGCAGTTCGCGGGCGATGCGGGTGCGCTCCAGGAGCTGCTCCGTGCGCTCCTCCATGGCGGCCAGCCGCTCGGCGGGCGAGGGGCCGAGCAGACGGCGGGCGAGGGCGGTGGCGAGGTCGCCCGAGCCGACCACCGTGCCCGCGAGCGCGGCCAGTGCCAGGGGCGCGAGCAGGATGTGCCACCAGTGGTGACCGTCGAGGACGAGCAGCACACCGTCCTCGACGTCCCGCCCGAACGCCGACGAGGCCAGGTCCACGGCGGCGAGCAACAGATGGACGCTCAGCAGCGAGACCACGAAGCCGAGCAGCAGCCGCGCCTGCAGCCATACGACGAGCCGCCAACGGTCGCCCCAGGAGGCGGACGGCGCCACGACGATGTCGGTGCTCGCGCTGTCGTGCCGGTGACCGGTCAGCAACAGCCTTGCCTGCAGCCCCTCCACGGTGCGCATCGCCGGCACCAGCCCGACGGGGACGAGCACCGCGGCCGCCACCGCCCAGGTCCACCAGGCCTCCTCGATGAACAGCCACATGGACGGCCACACGATGGCGACGAGCAGATGCAGCCACCGTGTGTATGTCACCGCCCGGCCGAACGGGCGCAGCAAACGGACCATTTGGTCATCGTGCCAGCCGCCTCTGACAACGAGCTTCCCCCGCACGGGGGAGACGCTCTCCACGCGCGGGGGAGGTCCCGCCCCCACGTCACCGGCCAGGCTGCTGCCATGACCAGCATCGACGTCCACGAACTCACCAAGGAGTACGGCACCCGACGCGCCGTCGACCACCTCACCTTCCGCGTCCACCCCGGTCGCGTCACCGGCTTCCTCGGCCCCAACGGCGCCGGAAAGTCCACCACCATGCGGCTGTTGCTCGGCCTCGCCCGTCCCACCGCAGGCTCGGCCACCCTCGGCGGCCGCCCCTACGCCACCCTGCGCGAACCGCTGCGCCACGTCGGCGCCCTGCTCGACGCGGAGGCCGCACACGGCTCACGGACCGGCCGGGACCATCTGCGCGCACTGGCGACGAGCAACCGCATCCCGTCGCGCCGGGTGGACGAGGTGCTCGCGGAGACGGGGATCGACTCGGTCGCGCGGCACCGCGTGAAGACGTACTCCCTGGGCATGCGCCAGCGGTTGGGCATCGCGGCCGCCCTGCTCGGCGACCCCGAAGTGGTCGTGCTGGACGAGCCCTCCAACGGCCTCGACCCGGAAGGCATCGTCTGGATCCGCGGCCTGCTGCGCCGGCTGGCCGGGGAGGGCCGCACCGTCCTGGTCTCCAGCCACCTCATGAACGAGACCGCGTCCTATGCCGACCACCTCGTGGTCCTCGGGCGCGGACGCCTCCTGGTCGACACCCCGATGCGGGAGTTCATCGACGCACGCGTGCGGCCCGTCGTACGGATCCGCACGACGGATGCCCCGGCACTCAGGAAGCTCCTCGCCCAGCACGGTCACGACGGGGTGGAGCACGAGGACGGGCACTGGACCGTCGAGCACGCACGCGTGGACGACATCGGACGCCTGGTGTCCACCGCGGGGGTGCCGATCCTCGAACTGGCCACCCAAGAGGGCACGTTGGAGCAGGCCTACCTCGATCTCACCGGCACCGAAGCAGAGTTCACCGCACAGCCCCAGGAGGCCTGACCATGCCGTTCACCGCCGTGCTCCACTCGGAGTGGAGCAAGATCCGCACGCTGCGGTCGCTCCTGTGCGCCCTGGGCGCGGTCCTTCTCGCCACCGTCGCGTTCACCGCGCTCGGCGGCAGCGACAGCGACAGTTCCGACTTCGACCCGCTGTACTCGGTCTTCCTCGGGGTCGTCTTCGGGCAGATCGCCGCCATCGCCTTCGGCGCGACCGCCATGTCGGCGGAGTTCCGGGGCGCCGCCCTGCGCGGCTCGCTCGCCGCGGTGCCGCTGCGCGGGCGGTGGTTCGCGGCCAAGACGGCGGCGATCGCCACGCCGGTACTGGTCGTCGGGCTGGCGGCCGGAGCTGCGAGCCTGGTCGTCGGCAAGTCAGTACTCGGAGCGAAGGCGGACACGCTCACGCCGGTCGAGCAGTGGCGCGGGGTCGTCGGCTGCGCCGTCTATCTGACGCTGATGGCACTGCTCGCGGCCGGACTCACCGCCGTACTGCGCAGCGGCGCCGCCACGCTCGGCATCCTCATCCCGTTCCTGCTCATCGTCTCCTTCGTCGTCGGAGACGTGTCCGGCTCCGCGGCGGACGTCCTGCCGGACAAGGCGGGCCAGGTAGTGTTCCACGAGAGCTGGGACGGCGCGCTGGGCCCCTGGACGGGCCTCGCGGTGACGGCGCTGTGGACGCTCACCGCCCTGTGCGCGGGCGCGTGGAGCGTGCGACGCCGGGACGCCTGACGCCCGGCGGATCCGTCCCACCTCGCTATCGGGCCACCTTGCGGTCGGGAGCCGCTAGGAGCCCTCCGCCGCCACCCGCAACCGCCCGAACTCCTCCGCCATCGTCGCCGCCGTCCAATGCGCGTTCAGCCCGCTCGGATTCGGCAGCACCCACACCCGCGTCTCCCCGAACGTCCGCTCCTGCGGCCCCACTTGGGCCTTGCGGTCGTCGAAGGCGGCGCGGTACGCGGTGACGCCCAGGACGGCCAGCCAGCGCGGGCGCAGCAGGGTGATCCGCTCCGCCAGCAGGCGCCCGCCCTCGCGGTACTCCTCCGCGCTCAGCTCGTCGGCGCGGGCCGACGCTCGCGCCACGACGTTCGTGATGCCGAGCCCGTACGACAGCAACTCCCCTTGTTCCGCGGGCTTCATGAGCCTCGGGGTGAAGCCGGACAGGTGGAGGACCGGCCAGAAGCGGTTGCCGGGGCGGGCGAAGTGGTGGCCCGTCGCGGCCGTCATGAGGCCGGGGTTGATGCCGCAGAACAGGACGCGGAGGCCGGCCGCGGCCACGTCGGGGACGAGGCGGTCGCGGGCGGCCTCCAACTCCTGCTGGGTGAAGCGGGTCAGAGGATCGCCCCCGGCGTGTAACCCGCGGCCTCGGGGTGCTGCTTCACGAGTTCCTCGACACGGCCCACGACGGTCGCGACCTGGGCGGCGGCGGCACCGGTGAAGGACAGCTTGTCGGCCATCAGGGCGTCCAACTGGGCGCGGTCGAGCGGGATCCGCTCGTCGGCGGCCAGCTTGTCGAGCAGTTCGTTGCGCTCGGCGCCCTGCTCGCGCATGGCGAGCGCGGATGCCACCGCGTTCTCCTTGATGGCCTCGTGCGCGACCTCACGGCCGACGCCGGCCCGCACCGAGGCCATCAGCACCTTGGTGGTGGCGAGGAACGGCAGGTAGCGGTCCAGCTCGCGGGCCACGACGGCCGGGAAGGCACCGAACTCGTCAAGGACCGTCAGGAACGTCTCCAGCAGGCCGTCCAGCGCGAAGAACGCGTCGGGCAGGGCCACCCGGCGCACCACCGAGCAGGACACGTCGCCCTCGTTCCACTGGTCGCCCGCCAGCTCGCCGGTCATCGAGGCGTAGCCGCGCAGGATCACCATCAGGCCGTTGACACGCTCGCAGGACCGCGTGTTCATCTTGTGCGGCATCGCGGAGGAACCGACCTGGCCGGGCTTGAAGCCCTCCGTCACCAGCTCGTGCCCCGCCATCAGACGGATCGTCTTGGCCAGTGAGGACGGCGCCGCCGCGAGCTGCACCAGCGAGGTCACCACCTCGTAGTCCAGCGACCGCGGATACACCTGGCCGACCGAGGTGAACGCCTGCGAGAAGCCCAGGTGCCCGGCGATCCGGTCCTCCAGCTCGGCCAGCTTCGCGGCGTCCCCGCCCAGCAGGTCCAGCATGTCCTGGGCGGTGCCGACCGGGCCCTTGATGCCGCGCAGCGGGTAACGGCCGAGCAGCTCCTCCACGCGCGCGTGCGCCACCAGCAGCTCGTCGGCCGCCGTCGCGAAACGCTTGCCCAGGGTCGTGGCCTGCGCGGCCACGTTGTGCGAGCGGCCGGCCATGACCAGCTCGCCGTACTCGCCCGCAAGCTTGCCCAGACGCGCCAGCACCGCCACCGTGCGGTTCCGCACCAGCTCCAGCGAGAGCCGGATCTGCAGCTGCTCCACGTTCTCCGTGAGGTCGCGCGAGGTCATGCCCTTGTGCACCTGCTCGTGCCCGGCGAGGTCGTTGAACTCCTCGATCCGCGCCTTCACGTCGTGCCGCGTGACCTTCTCGCGCTCCGCGATGGACGCCAGGTCGACGGTGTCCAGGACCCGCTCGTAGTCGGCGATCGCCGTGTCCGGCACCTTGATCCCGAGGTCCTTCTGCGCCCGCAGCACGGCGAGCCAGAGCTGCCGCTCCAACTTCACCTTCTGCTCGGGCGACCAGAGCGTGGCGAGCTCGGCGGAGGCGTAGCGTCCGGCGAGGACGTTCGGGATGCGGGGCTTGGCGGGAGCGGAAGTCACGTGGACGGAGTTTACCCGGCGCCCAGAGGGGCGCCGGACCGCCCGTACAGTCCGGAGAGCGCAGGTCGGGTGCACTCCGACCTGCGCTCGCCGGTGGGTCTCACAGCGCAGCACACGGCCTTGGCCCCGCAGGCCCGCCGCTCCCGGGGGAGTGAAGCGGCGGGCTCCCTTCGCGGGGAAGACAGACCGTACGCCCCAACCTCGCGAATCGAAAGATGTCGGCGCTATTGATCTGAAACCACCCTTACAGGCATGGGGGCCGATGAGCCGATCGACGTCTGCCGAGGGAGGCCCGTCACTCCTCCATGTCGGCCAACTCCGCCAACACGTCCCCATGACACAGCTCGGGCGCGCACCAGCAGGCCAGCGTCCTGCCGCGCAACTCCGCCACCAGGTCCAGCAGTTCGGGCCGCTCCAGCAGATACGCCCGGTACATCGCCATGACCTCCGCCCGCGTCCCGTCCCGCTTCTTGGCCGGGGTGTCGTAGGCGAAGGGGTTGTAGAGGGGGTGGCGGGGGAGGTCCCAGCCGCCCATCGTCCAGCGGCGGCCTACGTAGACGACGTCCTCGGGGGCGAACTCGAGACGGGGGCCGAAGTCGTGGATCCGCCCCCTGACGTTGATCACCCGCGTGACCATGGTGGTCAGGGCGCCGAGTCCTTGTAGACGTCCTCGGAGTCCTTGTAGGGCAGCAGTTCGGGGCGCTTGGCGACGAGGCCGTCGCCGGAGGCACGGGCGGCAAGGGCTCGGTCACCCGCCACCGGCCGCTGAGCGTCCTGGACCACATGTGTTCGCACACCTCGCGACCGCCGACCCGCAGTACCGGCGGAACGACGGCGAGAACGAGACCGCGTACCGCCGCCGAGATCGCCGCCTGGGCTCGCGGGCACTGGACCGTGCAAAATACTGTCCACTGGTACCGGGACGTCACCTTCAAGGAGGACAAATCCCAGGTCAGAACCCACAACACCCCCGCCGTCCTGGCCGACCTGCGCAACCTCGTCCGAGGTGCCCTCAAACTGGCCGGCCACGCCAACATCGCCGCCGCCCGACGCTCCCACACCGACCGCGACCGCGTCCTCGCGCTCTACGGCATCACATGATCACCACGAACCGGACAACCGGGATACGCGCCGGGGCCCTGGTCCGTGGGTGAACTCGTTGATGGTGCTTTCGGCTCCGGGGTGGCGGCCCGGCAGTGGTCCGCTGACGGTGCCGCCCGGGTTGCTCGCACGCGCGATCTTCACGGTCAGGGACGGGACCCGGCGATCAGCGCTTGGCGCGAGCCACGGCCGCGGCGCTCTCCGTTCCGGTGTGGTGGCCCCAGCGGGGCTCATTGCCCTGCGGCTTGTCGCCCAGGATCGTGACTCGTTGGCCCACGCGGCGCTCGGTGTAGTCGTTGACCGCGAAGTGCTGAGTGGCCCGGTTGTCCCAGAGGGCGATCGCGCCGGGCACCCATCGGTAGCGGCACGTCCGTTCGGGGCGTTCGGAGAGAGTGAACAGATGGTTGAGCAGCATGTCGCTCTCGTCCTTGCCGAGTTGGGGGATGCGGGTGGTGAACATGCGGTTCACGTAGAGCGAGCGCCGGCCGGTGCCCGGGTGCTCGCGCACCACGGGGTGCTCGGCCTCGCTGCGGAAGGAACCGTTGGGGTGAGCGAAAAGGTGCAGTGCGGTCAGCCCGTCCAGCAGGTCGCGGAGCGGCACCGAGATCGCCTCGTAGGCCAGGTACTGGTTGCTCCACATCGTGTCGCCGCCGCTGGGCGGGCACCGCACGATCTGGAGGATCGAGGCGATGGGCGGGCTCGGGCTGAAGGTGACGTCGGTGTGCCATACGTCGGCTTTCGCGCCCTGGTCGGAGTCGAGTACCACGATCTCCGGGTGCTCGTCCAGCTTGGGCAGGAAGGGGTGGATCTCCAGATCCCCGAAGCGGCTCCCGAATGCCTTGTGTGCCTGCGGACTCAGGCCGGCCGCCTCGGGGAAGAACAGCACCAGGTATTGCAGCAGGAGTGCGTGCAGTCGTTCAAAATCTTCGTCGGTGAGTTCTTCGAAATCGACGCCTCGGACCTCGGCGCCGAGTGCCCCTGAGACCGGGCTTACGTCGAACGCGATGCCATGACTGATGGTAGCCATTACTCGTGGACCTTCCTTTTTCTGATGCCCGAGAATATTTTTTAGGGCGCGTTTGAATTCCGATTGGGCAATTGCGAATCAATTGCCTTTTCGGTGTCGATTGATATATTCTTTCAATCGCGCTCGCGTTTTCCGGAATATTCTTCATCCGGTGGCGAGCGCCCGTCACAGCCGACGTCGACAGGGAGTGAACACGTATGGAATCTCAGTCTGCCGAGCCCACTGCCGCCACCGCTGCCACGGCTGCTGCCGAGCTGACCCGGCTCATAGACCTGGCAACCCCGTTCGCCGTGCGCACCGCGGTGACCCTGCGCCTGCCGGAACTGGTCGCCAAGGGCACCACCGGACTCGACGGGCTCGCCGAGGCGTCCGGGGCGCACCAGGAGTCGTTGGGCCGCCTGATGCGTCACCTCGTCGGTGTCGGGCTGTTCGCCGAGACCACCCCCGGGACGTACGGGCTGACCGGACTGTCCCGGCAACTGCTCAGCGAGGACAGCACCTGGTACCGGGGCTGGCTGAACCTGGAGAGCCCCGGCACGAGGATGGACTTGGCCTTCACCGGGATGCTGCATTCCATACGTACCGGTGAGTCCGCCTACGGCACGGTGCACGGCACGCCGTTCTGGCAGGAATACGAGCAGGATTCGGACCTGCGTGGCTTCTTCTGCGGTGTGATGGCGGCCTTCGCCTGGCAGACCGGGCCGGTGCTGGCAACCGAGTTCGACTGGTCCGGGGTGCGCACCGTGATCGACGTCGGCGGCGGGATCGGCGCGCTGCTCGCGGAAGTCGTACGGGTCAACGCTCACCTGCAGGGCGAGGTCCTGGACCTGCCGCCGGTCGCCCCCGAGGCCGAGGAAGCGCTGGGCCGGGCCGGGGTGGCCGACCGGGCGCAGTTCGTGCCCGGCAGCTTTTTCGACCCGCTGCCGGCGGGCCGCGATGTGTACGTAGTCTCGCGGGTGCTGACCGACTGGAACGACGAGAACGCAAAGCTGATCCTGCGACGTTGCGCCGAGGCCGCCGGGGCGGACGGCCGTGTCCTGATCGTGGAGGTGCTCGCCGGGGATGACCATGCCAAGCGCAATGCCTCCTTCGACCTGCAGTCCCTGGTTCTGCTCGGCGGCCAGGAGCGCACCGTGCAGGACTTCGAGGTACTGGCCGGGGCGGCCGGGCTGAGGGTGGCCCGTTCGCGAAGCTGGCCCGGCGGTCTGGTGGTCGTCGAGTGCGCCGCGGCCCGGTGAAGCGGGACAGGATCCAGTAGGACGGGAGCCGGCCGGGATGGGGGTCGGCGGGGCGGCCCTCACGCCCAAGCCGGCAACTGCCGGGCGCGAGGGTCGGGGAGGAGCCCGACCTGGTGCAGGCGGTCCAGCAGCGAGAGCTCGTGGATGCCCAGGCCGGCCATGTTGTGCATGACGGTGTAGCGCAGCCGGGAGTTCGCTCCGGTGTGCCGCATGGCGCGTCGGCCGAGTGTACGGCCCGCCCACGACAGGTCGGTGATCATCCGCGCCGCGTTGTGGCTGGTCCGGCCGGTGTGGGCGAGGTTGGGCAGGCGCTCGGACTCGTAGGCCCGTAGCGCGGTGTCCACCCCGGACGGGGTGAGGTCACCGGAGAGCGCGCCGATCACCCCGGCCAGGCAGTGCGCGTCGCAGACCGAGCTGTTCATACCCTGGGCCGCCATCGGGTGCACGGTATGCCCGGACTCTCCCACCAACGCCAAGCCGGGTGCGGCGAGGCGGGGCGCGAGGAAGCGAGAGACGGGCAGCGCTTGGCGGCTGTCCAGGGCAGCCGGCAACGCGTCGCCGAGGGGCGCCAGCCCTGGTACTTCGGAGAGCAGCCGATCCGTCCAGCGCAGCAGCCCGTTCTTGTCGAGGCCGCGCAGCTCGTCCGGTGCGGTCTGTACGTAGAGGCGTACCCTGCCGCCGGGCAACGGGTAGCGCAGCCGCAGGCCGCGACCGCTGACGTAGGCGGAGAAGTCGGGCTCGGTCGGAGGGGCGTCGTGGATGTCGAAGGCGACGAGTCGATGGGGGTACTCCTGCCGGTGGACCTCGATCCCGGCCTCGCGCCGCAGCCGGGAGGAGATCCCGTCGGCCGCGACGATCAGCGCGGCGTGGACGTCGTGGTCCGGGCCGCCCTCGCTGAGCGTTACGCCGCAGATCCGCCCCGTGCCGTCGCGCAGCGGGCCGCGTACGAGCACGCCCCGTCGGAAGTCGACGGTGGGGGCAAGACCGTCGGCCAGCGCGGCCAGGATCGCCGGGTAGTCGTGGGCGAGCAGCCAGTTGGCCTCGCCCGGCAGCCGGTCGTACTCCAGGGACATCTGCGGACGCCCCTCGGGATCGCGGGCGACCAGGTGGGACAGCCGTAACGCGCCACGCTCCTGGAGGCGTCGGGTGACGCCCCATTCGCTGAGGATCTTCAACGCTCCGGGCTGCAGGACCTCACCCTTGGCGGCTGTGGTGGGCTCGGCCTGCTTGTCCACCAACAGGACGCGCAGGCCCAGCGAGCCCAGCGCGTGAGCTGCCGCGAGGCCGCCCACGCCTGCCCCGCACACGACAACGTCAGTACGCATGCGTGTGTTGTCCTTCCTCGACGGCGCTGCGGTAGCGGGCGAGAGCGCGCAGTGCGAGACCGCCTGCGAGACCACCGTTGGGGTAGCGGCAGACGTGGCGGACGTACTCGTTCACCCTTGCCTCGGGCCAGGAACCGTCCGCGCGCCGGACGGCCAGCAGCCACTGGACACCTCGGTCGACGGCCGGATCGGCGGCGGGCACCGCAGAGGAGAGCAGTGCGTCGACGGCCCACGCGGTCTCCTCGACGGTCCCGGGCGTGGTGCCGTCCCCGGTACTCCAGGAGCCGTCCGCGAGCTGGGTGTCCATCAGCCACTGCCGAGCCTTGGCGACGGTGGGGTGCCCGCCTTGCGCCGCCTTGACGAGCGTCCGCACTACGGCGGAGGTGCCGGCGGTGTGCATGCGGTACCAGACGGACTCGAAGGTTCCGTCGGGCCGTTGCGCGGTGTGCAGCCACTTGACCGCTCGCAGGACACGGGGATCGTCCGGGAGAGCTCCGGCGTCCAGCAGAGCGTCGACGGACTGCGCGGTCATGTGCGGGCAGGGGCCGCTGTTGGCGACCTTGGTGTTGCGTACGCACAGGCCCCAGGAGCCGCGGGTGTCCTGTTGGGTGGTCAGCCAGGCGATCCCGCGCTGGATACTGGAGCCGGCGTGTCCGTCCTCGTCGGGCAGGGCGGTCAGCGCGGAGACGATCTCGGCGGTCTCCATCGAGGCGGGCCATCCGCGCGACCCGGACCAGCCCCAGAACCCGGCCGGGCATCCAAAGGCTGTGAAGGGCTGGTCCTGCTGATCCCGCAGGAACAGCTGCCGGGTCGACCGGAGGCGTTCGTCGGCTGCGTACCCGGCTTCCAGCAGCCCGCCGGTCGCGTACATCGACCAGGTCAGGTCCAGGGTGCCGCTGTTCCACGAGCCGTCGGGGTTGGCCATGTCGCGGAACCACTTCACGGCCCCGGCGACCATGTCGGGGGCCAGGTCGGCCCGTGCCAGGCCCGCGCAGATCAGCCCGGTCACCCAGGCGTCCTCGCACCAGCCGCCGGTGCTGCCCTCGTGTTCGTACACCTGGCGGATGACGGACAGCGCGTTGGGTGCCCCGGCGGCGGCGAGCAGCCGCAGTACCGGATTGGTGCGGCGGTACCGGGTCTGGGCCAGGGCCAGGGCGGCGACCATCGGGCTGCGCAGGTCGAACAGCCGCCGGAACAGCCCGGGTAACAGCGCCAGTTCGAGAGGGAAGCGCCGCATGTCCTGCGGGTCCAGCCATCCCGCATAGCCGTAGAACTGCCGGCACCAGGCGGTCACCTCCGGGTGCGGGATCGCTTCCAGCCCGCCGTGGGCCGCCATCCACTCACGGCCCGAGCGCACCGCCGCCTCGGTGCCCGAGGGGGCGACCAGGTACAGGGTCGCGGCTGCCACTGCCGTAGGACCGGCTTCGGATTCGCCGCCTGGCACCATGCTCCACCCGCCGTCGGGCAGTTGTGTCCGGCTCAGCCAGTCCACGCCGAGCGCGATCAGGTCGGCCGAGGCTTCCGGGTCTGCGAAGTGCAGGGCGGAGACGGCGCCGACGGTGCTGAGCGTCGAGGTGAGGGTTCCCGCGCCGTAGTCGAAGACCCCGTCGGTGCGCTGGACGGAGAACATGGCCTCCGCGCCGGAGGCGATGGCCGAGGTGACGTGACTGATGTCGATCTTCAGCGAGGTCATGGCTGGTATGCCTTTCTCTGCGTTCCAGGCGTTCCTGGCTTTACGGGGGAGGGCGGCGGGAGTTCGTGCCGGGAACGCATCGCTCGCTGGGTGACGACGCTGAACATCAGTACCGGTGCCAGCAGCCCGAGTACGGTCCGGGCCCCCGTTCCGGCGGCGATGACGGCGGCGGCCAGTACCAGGCGTTCGACGACCAGGACCTTGTGCGCCCGCAATGCCACCGCCTGCGTCTCCGTCGGAGCCGCCACCCCCGTCACAGACCGGGTCACCGACCGCGTCCGCCGGAGTAACGGAACGAAAGCCGCCACGCCGGTGCCCGCCGCCACGACGAGCAGGACGGTATAGCCGGACCGGTGCGCCATCGGCATGAGCACGGCGCTGACCGTGCCAACCGCGATCGCGCCTGCGTACAGCGCCAGTGCAAACCGCGCGGCCACGTCCACCCCGTGGCGGACCGGCACCGACAAGTAACCGCAGACGCGGTCGCCGTCCACGTCGCGGATGGTGCCGACGAGGTTCGAGGAGGTGTCGTGCAGCAGGAACATCAGCGCGGGCACGAACACCCGCCACGGCGGATCGGGTTGCGCGAGCATCGCGCCGACCACGAATGCCAAGGCGGTGAGCGCCCCGCGTACGAGGTTGCCGGAGATGCCGCGTCCCTTGCAGATCCTGCTGTATACGACGATTCCGGTCATCGCGAGGGCGAACAGCAGCAACGTCCGCCAGTTCGCCGCCGCGAGGATCAGTGCCGAGCCCGCCGCGCAGATGACACCGCCTGCCAGCGCGGCCTCGGGTAGCAGCCGGCCGGAGGGGATCGGGCGCTGTGGTTTCGCGATCGCGTCGAGGTGCCGGTCGAAGTAGTCGCCGAGGTAGTGGCCGGCCAGCCAGCCCAGCCCCGGCGCCCCGGCGGCCAGCGCGAGCGTACCCGGCCGGTCCGCACCGCCCGCCGTGCACGCACCCGCCACGCCGACGAGGGCGGGGTGGGCAAGGGTGTACGGGCGCCAGGTCTGCACATGCGCCTGGACGCTGCGCCGCCACCATCCGTCCGTGCCCCGTGTGGCGTGTCCGGTCCCGTTTCCGGCCACGGCTACCGGTCCCGGTTGATCGACAACTCGGCTACGGCCGCGAGCAGGCCGACGCCTTCGGAACTGGGCAAACCCGCCAGCTGCTCCCTGGCCAGAGCGGCTTCGGTCTCGGCCCGCGCGCGCGCCCGGTGCAGTGCCCCGGTGGACTCCAGTAACTCGCGCAACCGCTCGTAGGCCTCCGCCGCCGGTATCCGGCCGCTGAGGGCCTCGGTGAACCGTTCGCGGTCCCCTCTCCCGGCGCTCTCGTAGCCCAACAGCACGGGGAAGGTGGGCCGTAGGTTGCCGGCGTCGCTGGTGTTCGGCTTGCCAGTGGTCCCGGGTTCCCACAGGTAGGGCAGCAGGTCGTCGTACATCTGGAAGGCCAGGCCGAGGTGTTCGGCGAACCGGGTGACCGCCTCGGTATGGTCCGGGCCGGCCCCGCCCAGGATCGCCCCGGCGCGGCACACTCCCCGGAACAGCGCGCCGGTCTTGAGCGAGATCACCGTCTCGTAGTCGGCGATGGGGGACGAGGGGTCGCTCGTCAGCTCGGCTTCCTTCGTCTGGCCCCGGCACACATCCGCCCCGGCCTCGGCCAGGACGCGGACCGCTTCCAGTACGGCCGCCGCGGGAACCCCGCGCTCGACGCACTCGGCCAGTGAGGTGAACATCGTCAGGATCAGGAAGTCACCGGTGACGATCGCGTCGGCCATCCCGTAGTGGGCGTGCACCGAGCGCTGGCCCCGGCGGAGCTCGTCGTCATCGATCACGTCGTCGTGGATCAGCGTGGCCACATGCAGGTACTCCACCGCCATCGCCGCCGGAAGGACGCCGTCGTAGCTGCCGCCGACCGCGTCGGCCGACGCGACCAGCAGCAGCGGGCGCAGGGTCTTGCCCGGCGCCAGCAGGGCGTAACGGCTGATCTCGCGCACCCGGTCGGGGGTGCTCGGCCAACGTTTCAGCAGTTCACGGCGGAGCGATTCGGCAATGGGTGAGGAACTGAGTTCGTGAAGGAGGGTGCCGGCCGGGGCGCTGGTGGGGTTGGCGGCGGGAGCATCGGCAGTTCGGGCGTTCATTGCTGCCATCCGGCTACTGCCGCTCACTCGGATGAGCCGCACCGGGCGGCGCGCCACCGGCGAAACGTCTGGCCAGTTCGATCACCGCGTCATTGGCCTCCGGGGTCCCCACGGTCACTCGTACACCCGCCCCCGCGATCTCACGGACCGAGACGCCGTTGTCGGCGCAGAACTCCACGAACCGGCCGTTGTCCTCGCCCAGCGGCAGCCAGTGAAAGTTGGCCTCACTGCCCGGTACCCGGTAGCCCAGTTCCGTCAGCGCCCGGTGCACCCGGTCCCGTTCGCGGCCGACCTCGGCGCACTGCCGCCGCATATGGGTCTCGGCCTTGAGCGCCGCGAGCGCAGCGGCCTGCGCCGGGGTGCTGACCCGCAGGAACGGCGAGGTTGGCGCGAGCGCGGAGATGACGGCCGGGTCGGCGACAAGGTAGCCGACGCGCATCCCGAGCAGGCCGTAGGACTTGGAGAAGGTCCGCACCGCGCAGACGCGCGGGTCGCCCTGGTGGAGGTCGATGGCGTTGGCGATCGAGTCCGGGTCTGCGAAGTCGAGATACGCCTCGTCAACGAGTACGAGTACATCGCTGGGCAGCCGGTCGAGGAACTCCTTCAACTCGGCCTCGCCCAGCACGGTCCCGGTGGGATTGTTGGGGTTGCACAAAACGACGACCCGGGTCTGCGGAGTGACGGCGGCGGCCATGGCGTCCAGGTCGTGCGAGAATTCTTTGAGGGGCACCGGGACCGGGATGCCGCCCGCGTTACGAATGAGCAGCGGATACATGTCGAAGGACGGCCAGGCGTGCACGACCTCGGCGCCGTTGCCGGCGTAGGCATTGAGGAGTTGCAACAACAGAGCACCCGAACCAGGGCTGACGAACACATGTCGGACTGGTACATCCAGATGCTCAGCGAGAGCCGTGGACAACCCGGTCGACAGTGCGTCCAAGGTGAGGTTGATGTCCTTCAGCGAGTCCCTGATGGCCTCTTGTACACCTGGAAGATGTAACGAGAAATTTTCATTCAGGGCGAGTTGATGACGTATCGGTGTCATGGCGACGCTCCATTCTGCGATTGTGCGCCAAGGCACCCCGCCTGCAGGTGGGTTCGCTGGTGCAGTCGGGACGCTAATTCACTGTCCTCGACGCCGGATCCATTGGTCAATAGCGCCCTACCGCGCGCACAGCAGGTTGAACTGCGGCTTGCGTACCGGAATGAGAATGCCCTTTACGCTGATTAGCCAGATTTCCTGCGGTTTCATTGATGCGAACCCAAGGAATATTTACTGGATACGATATTCCGTTGCGGTTTACAGTGTTCTACACCATATTTAGTAGCCTTGGTGTCCGCGTTTGGCGGTCTGTCGCCCGTTTCGCGTGGTCCTGGAAAGGCGCTGCGGCCACCAGGACATGGCGCCGCCCCGGACGTGAGCACGCGCGGCCGGGGCGGGTGGTCTGCGGAAGGAGGGGAGATGCGAGGGGGCGGGCGTGAAAGGGGTGGTGAGCGGGTCGGCCGGAGGGGCGGCGCCACCACGGAGGTCCCGGGTGTGCGGGTCTGGCCTCCGTTGCGGGACCCGACGGAAACCACTCCCGGTAACTGAGCGTTTTCAGCGTTGCCGCTCCAGGGTGAGGACGGCGGCGGCGATTGACGTCATTCGATTCGGGCTGCACCGGGATCTGCGGAAGATGCGCCATGACTTCAGTCGTGCGATGCCGCGCTCGACCGGTGCCCGTGCCGCAGACAGCGCACGGTTGACGGTCTGTTGGGTGGGGGTGAGGTCACGGCCAGGCGGGCGTCTGAGGGCTGTCGTGACCCATGGGCCGGCGCCCATATAGGCACGGTCGGCGAGGACCGGGATGCCCTGGCGCTCACAGATCCGGATGATCCGGTGGGTGCGGGCCGCGGTGAGGTCGTGCGCGCGGCCGGGCAGCGCGGGCGAGATCCACAGCAGCCGCCCGACCGGGTCGGTCACCACCTGCACGTTCACCCCGTGGCGTCGGTGCTTGTGGGAGAAGTCGGCCCGGCTGTCGCCGACCCGGTCGCACTCCGCGAGCGTGCCGTCGAGCAGGACGTAGTCCGGGTCGGCCTCGCGCAGGGCGCGCAGCAGGCCGGGGGCGCGGTCGGCGAGCAGGTCGATGATGGCTGCCGTGTAGGCGTGGGCGGTGCCGACGGAAATGCCGAAGCCGGCCGCGAGTTGGGCAAGGGTGTCGTGCTGGCGCAGGTACACCAGGCCGACGAGGGCACGTTGGTGTGGCGGGAGCTTGCAGCGGCGGTCACCCTCGCGGGTGACGATGAGCATCGTGGCCCACTCGACCAGGGCATGGGGCAGGTCGAGTGCGGCAGAATACGGAACCAACGCGGCTCCTGTGCCAATGCCGCGAAGTTAAGGCTTTCCTCCGCAGATCAACTTGCTTTCCGGTAGAGGTTTTGTCACGCCGGGCAGGAGGGTGTAGGCCCCTCTGCGG
>NZ_JARXVH010000023.1 GCF_029892565.1 Streptomyces pseudovenezuelae
TGGGCGGTCATCGATGGCAGACCTGTCCTGGCCACCGGCGGTGACGACGCCACGGTGCGGCTGTGGGATCTGAGCGACCCCGCCGCACCCACCCCACTGGGGCAACCCCTGACCGACCAGAGCCGTGAGGTGCTGTCGGTGGCCTGGGCAGTCATCGATGGCAGACCTGTCCTGGCCACCGGCGGCTACGACGATACGGCGCGGCTGTGGGATCTGCGCGACCCCGCCGCACCCACCCCACTGGGGCAACCCCTGACCAGCCATAGGGGTGTGGTGCTGTCGGTGGCCTGGGCGGTCATCGATGGCAGACCTGTCCTGGCCACCGGCGGTGACGACGCCACGGTGCGGCTGTGGGATCTGAGCGACCCCGCCGCACCCACCCCCCTGGGGCAGCCCCTGACCGTCCCCAACGGCTCGGTGCTGTCGATGGCCTGGGCAGTCATTGACGGCAGACCTGTCCTGGCCACCGGCGGCTACGTCGACGGGGTGCAGCTGTGGGAGGTGGTGGAGGACCGGCCGGTGGAGCGGCTCCCCTCCTACCGTTCCGATGCGACGTCGACGGGTGATGACCTGTCTCGGGCTAGCGAGGCCCGCGCGCTGGCGGAGTTGGTGACCTCCCGCTCGGCCAGGCCGCCGCTGGCGGTGGGACTGTTCGGCGACTGGGGCGAGGGCAAAAGCCACTTTCTGGAACTGATGCAGCAGCAGGTCATATCGGTCGCTCGGTTGAACAACCCTCTGGCCCACCACTCGGTGCGCCAGGTGCGGTTCAACGCCTGGCAGTACGCCGAGACCAGGCTGTGGGCCAGCCTGGTCGCCGAGCTCTTCGCCCAGCTCGCCGCCGCCCCTGCCCAGGACAGCGGTACCACCCAGCGCCAGCTCTCGCGACTGTCGGCGGACCTGGTCGCCCAACGCGAGCTCCCACGCCGGCTGCGCGCCGCGCGCCAGCGCCGCGACCAGCTCCAGGCGGCCCTGACCACCCGCGGATCGCGCTGGTCCCAGCTGTCCGAGGAGCAGCGCCTGGACTGGGCGGCGGTGGCCGGGGACAGCGGGGAGCCCGGGGAACTGTACGAGCGGATGCGCGGCGGGGGCCAGCTGGTGCGTGGGACGGTGCGCGCCGGGTTGCGGCTGGTGCGGAGCAATCCGCGCAGTGTCGTTGGGGGCTTCCTGCTGTCGGTTTTGGTCCTGGCGGTGATGTCGGCGGGGGCGATCTGGGGACCGCCGGTGTGGGCACGCCTGGTGGCCGGGTTGCCGGCGCTGGCCTACATCGGATTCTTGCTGGGCAAGGTGCGCCAGGCGAAGGAGATGGGCGATCCGGTCCGCGAACGGTTGCAGGCCGTCGTGGAAGGGTGGCGGGACCGGCTGCAGACGGCAGCCGACGTCGCGGCGGGGGAAGTTGCCGCGCTGGAGCGAGAGGTGCAGGATCTGACCGCCGCGGGCCAGTTGGCCGGGCTCGTCTCCCAGCGTGCAGCCGGCGGTGACTACCGCACCCACCTGGGGCTGATGACGCAGATCCGCGAGGACTTCCAGCGCATGGCCGCCCTGCTTGCCGACGCGGGCAGCGGAGCGGGCGAGGCGGCCGAGGACATCGCGGGCGACAGGCTCCCGGCGGTCGACCGGATCATCGTCTACATCGACGACCTGGACCGCTGCCCGCCGTCCCGGGTGGTGGAGATGCTCGAAGCCGTCCATTTGCTGCTGGCCGTGGATCTGTTCGTCGTGGTGGTCGCCATCGATCCGCGCTGGCTGCTGCGGGCCATCGCCGCGCACTACCGCGACATCCTCGGCATCCCCGCCCCAGACACCCCGGGGGCGCTTGAGGGCCTGGTGGACCCCGACGACGAGGAACTGTGGCAGTCCACTCCCGCCCAGTACCTGGAGAAGATCTTCCAGGTCGTCCTCACCCTGCCCGCCCTGGACACCGCCGGGTACCAGCGCATGATCCGCTCCCTGGTGGGCACCCGCATCGACCAGAGCACCCCGCTTCCTTCCGCTCCGACCACCCCGGGCCCCACGCCGGGCGCTCCTGCCGCCACCGCACCAGCCAGGCCCTCCTCAGCCGTGGCGGACCCGCAGGAGCAGGGCGTCCGCCTCCCTGCCCCGCGCGTCATCGAACGGGTCGACCCGCTGACCCTGGACCCCGGCGAGATCGCCCTGATGGACCTCCTGGGGCCCCCGCTACTCGTCTCCACCCCTCGCGCCGTGAAACGCCTTGCCAACAGCTACGGCCTGCTCACCGCCCTGCGCCGCACCCAGCGCGCCCACGACTTGGCCGAACAACCCGCCACCACCGCGACCTCAACTCCCTACCATCCCTACCGCGCCGGTCTGGTCCTACTGGCCGCCCTGGTCGCCTACCCGCAACTGGGGCCGGCCCTGTGCCTGCACCTGCACCGCACCAGCCGGACCGACCCGCAGCAGACCTGGGCACAGTTCCGCACCGACCTCCAACCCCAGCGCAACCCCGCAGGCGGTCCCTGGTCCAACCCCGCCGACCCGAAGATGACTCCCGTTCAGGCCCAGCAGTGGACCTCCCTGCTCGGCGCCCTGCACCAGGTGACCGCCCGGGCCGCCGCGGTCGGCCTGCCGCTCCCCGAACTGCTCGGGGCATGGGGCGACTGGGTGGTCCCGGTCGCCCGCCTGTCCTTCCCCGCGGGGCGGATCATCTCTCTCCTGGACCGTTGACCAACCGCGTAGCACAGCAGTCTTGGACCAAGATCACCCCTTGCTCCTTCTCCTCTTGGCCGACCCCGGGGAGAGACCGCCCAATAGCCAGCCAGGTCCAGCGGGTGACGCACTGTCCGGGGCGGCAGGAGGCACGCTTGACCGGTCGGCACGGACCGCACACTCCACGAGCGGCCGGGCGCGACAACGCGCATGACGCTTGCTGAGACTCCCCACTCCGTTGAACGCCGGACCGATTGGAGCGAGGAGCAGCCCCGGCCGTTTTCCGAGATCCTCATCACGGTAAGTGGGCCCGGATGCGCATCCAGATTGCGCAGCCAGCGGAGGTCTGCGCACCGAAACCTGGTCGCGCCCCCTGTGCGGTTGCGTGGCGCGTCGCCGCGGATCGACCCCGAAGTTCCCTCCGCCCCCTGCCATCGTCCTGACGAGCGTCGAGCCCGCGTGTCCCGGTCTGAGGTGTCGCGACGGCCAGTCGAGCCCCGACCATGACCCCGACCATGGCTGTTGTGCCCGGTTCGTGACCGTGGTCGGGGTCTTGTGGTCGGTGGTCTGGTCGGAGGTGCTGGGTTTTCTCGAGGTCAGCAAGTACCCGCCCTGACCTGGGAGTTCCACCATGCCCCCTGACACGCAGGCCCCGCAGAGCGAGGCTGGCGCCCCGACGGCTGCGGGCGCCCAGTTGGAGAGGATGCGCAGGCACGTCCGCCTCTCCCGGCTGGCTCTGCTCACCGCGATCGCGGCCGGCCCCGTCGCCCTGGGCGTCGCAGTGTGGTCCGGGGCGACCACCGTGGCGGCCGCCCCTTCCGTGAAGCCCACCCCCGTGCGCACCGGCGCACTCGCCGTCGACCCGTGCGGCTTTGCGCAGTTGTTCGTCGGCGCGTGGCTGCGCAGCAGCGCGGACGATGCGACGAGTGCGCAGGCGCTGCTTGCTCAGTCACTCGCTCCGGATGTCGAGTTGCCCGACCCGGCCGCTGATGCGCACACGGCGCCTGAATCGGTGACCGCGGTGCGCAGTGCGCAGCGTGACGCCGACGTGTGGTCGGTGACGGTGGCTGCGCAGTACTCCGACCAACCGGTGAGGTACTACGTCGTGCCGGTAGCCGCTGACGCCTCGTTCTCGGTGACCGGTGCTCCCGCTGTGGTCGCCGCCCCGGCCCGGGCCGAGATACCCACGTCGCCGTACGGCGTGACCGTCCCCGACGGTGATCTCTCCTCCGCCGTCGGCGCGTTCCTGGCCGCCTACCTGACCGGAGCCGGCGAAGTCGACCGCTATCTCGCGCCGGGGGTGAAGCTCACCGCCGTCTCCCCCGCTCCGTACACCGCGGCAGCCGTCCAGCAGATTGTGGCCGTCGAACAGACCGCGGCCGCGGAGAAGGCCCCGGCCGACGGGACCAGGGTCCGGGTGCGCGTGGCAGTGGAGGCCCGGGATGCCTCCGGGCGCTGGCCGCTGGCATACGAACTCACGCTCACATCCCGCTCCCGCCGGTGGGAAGTCGCCGCGCTTCAGACCGGCACAGCCCAGAACGGGGGTGCGCGGTGAACACGGCACACCACCTGATGCTCGCCGGACAGCTGGACGACCTCGGCAACTCGTGGATCACCATGCTGAAGAACTGGGCAACCAGAGGCCTGCAGGCCGGTCTGCTCGTCCTCGTCGTCGTGATCATGATCCAGAAGTTCAGCCTCAAGGCGGGCATCGGCGCCCTACTGCTGATGATCATCGCGCTCGGTCTCTACAACTCCCGCGAGTCCCTGGCGGGCATGTTCGAGGACGAGGTGAAGAACCCGTCCAAGGGCGCCCCTGCCCTCCCCGGCGTCGTCCAGTCCGAACTCCCGGCCTCTCATGGCCACTCGCTCCGCGTCGGCGGCCGGCTGTGAGCGCGGCTGCCGGCCGGGTGGGCCGCTTCTACACTGCCGCTCGCCGTCACCCCTGGGTGCTGGGCAGAGTCGCCGACTGGAAGATTCCCCTCGGGCCGTACACCCCCGCGCAGATCGCGCTCGCCGTCGTCGGCGGCTTCCTCCTGGTGAAGACCATCAGCTGGTGGTCGTGGACGGGGCCGATCCCCATCGTCGCCTGGCTGCTGGCCATCTGGGCGGTACGCCAGCCCAAGGTCCGCGGCCGAGCCCCGATACAGGCCGCACTCGGCTGGGCGCTGCTGGGCTGGCAACCCCGTGGCGGCCGCATCGGCGGCCGCGCCGCCCACGACCGCTCCGCCCGCCCGTTCCTCGGCGGTTTCACGATCGAGAACATGCCCTCCCCCACAGCACCGGCCACACCAGCGCGGGTTGCAGGGACGTCCTCCGCCCGGGCACCACGTCACCCCAGACCTCGCCTTCGGGAAGTCGTGCGGCAGGTAGCGCCACTGCACGCCGGTGCGGTCCACGTACAGAATCGCGTTCATGATCTCGCGCAGGTCGTGCTCGGGTGGTCGGCCGAAGCCCAGGGCCCGGCCGTGGCGTTCGTAGCGCCAGGCCGCCAGGACCGGCTCGATCAACTCCCAGCGGGCATCGGACAGATCGCTCGGATACGGGCGCCGTTCGCTCATGACCTGGGCATACCGCCCGGAATCGAGTGCGCCCAGGCGTGCGTTCGCGGCCATGGGGGCACCGCGCGGAACCGGGCGTCCTGGAAGGAGACAGGCGCAAACCGACTCCCGCCCCAGGCGACACACCACCCGGCTCCCGCACCCCAACTGCATCAGACACCGCACCAACACCACACACTGCCACCTCTCAAATCATAAGGTAGTGGTATTTCACTGGTTAAAACGACCTCTTAGTAGGTGTTTTTGAACTTGACAGCGGGTTAGGACTCTTGGCTCGTGCTTCAGTCAGAAGGTGCCTCGCGTTCGTCGCTGCGGGGTCATCGACTGTTGTCGAGGGCGGAGAGCGCAACACCGGTTGGTTCCTCTCTCACGTGGCGGCTGGTGCGTGTTCGCGGCTCTCGGTGAATGTGCTGTGTCGGTAGAACGAGTAGGCCTTGCTCACTGCCTGGAGGAGGTTGGCAAGGGTGAGAGCCGTCCATAGGGCGGCAAGCCCTCCGGCTGTGGCTACCGGAGCGGCGACAGCGGCCAGGACTCCGTAGCAGATGAAGGTCGACACGAAACTCGGCACGGTGCGCTTGAGACCGATGAGGCCGAAGCCGACGACTGCCTGCAGCGCGTCGGTGACGACCACGGCCAGCACCAGAGGCAGAAGGTCCGTGATCTGTGGCCGCACACCAACATCCTGGGTGAACAGCGGAACGACCCATGAACTGAGGACGATCACCGTTGCCGCGATGAACACCACAACGACCAGTGCCAGCCCGGTTCCCGCCCGAACGCTGCGCCGGATACGCGCGCTGTCGTGCTTCGTTGCGTAGTCGGAGATCAGAGGGATGGTGGCCTGGCCTACCGCCACTGCGGCTGTGAAGATGACGTTGACCAGGGAGATGCCGACGCTGTGCACCGCAGCGCTGTCCGTCCCGATCCTGGCCGCCGCGAAGGTCAATACGCCCAGGACCGCGAACTTGACGAGTACCGTGCCGGCCAGCGGAATCCCCACGGTGCCCAATGCCCAGACCTGCTTCACATTGGGCCGGCCCGGATACAAAGAGCGGCCTCCGAGCACGGTAGAGCGTCGGATGGCCACCTGGTTGACAAAGGCGCTGATCACGCTGGCGGCGAGCATGGCGATGCCTGCCCCGCTCAGGCCGTAGCTGGGCAGCGGGCCGGGGCCACCCACGAGGAGGACGGACAGCGTGGTGGATGCGGCGGTGCCGAGCAGTCCGGCCCGCATCACCAACTTTGAGTGGCCCAGTGCCACCAGAACGGACGTGGCTGACGAGCTGACCGCGATGGCGAGCACGCTACCGGCCAGCAGAAAGGGGAAGATCCCCAGCTGGTCGAGGGCGGTGCGGGGAACCCCGGCCGCTTGGCCGATCAGAGGAACAGATGAGACCGCCGCCGCGGCGATGGCGCCGACGGTGATCGCGAGCCATGTCCCGCTGCGCACTACGGGCAGGAGACGGCCAGGATCCTCCTTGCTTGGCGTGACAAACGGCATCACGCCGCGCAGCGCGCCCGCCACCGTGGCGGTAGCGGGGCTGAACACGGCCATGGCAACGGCGAAGGCCGCGAGGGTGGCGGTGGCGTGGTTGCCGAGCAGCGCGGTGTCGACCAGAGCACCAGCTGAGGCGGCGATCATCGTCAGGTACAGCGGGAGCGCTGCCGCCGCTATCCCGATCCACGTACTGCGTTCGGCTGGTCTAGTCCCCATGCTGATCACGGGTTCGATCATCACACTGCGGGAGTCGACTGTCGGACCGCATCGAAGATTTCAGTAGCGCACGATTTGCTTCAGTGGCGCACCGATGATTGCAGTGATGCCCCTATGGGGCGCGCGGTCTGAGCAACTATCTGGCCGTGCTCGATCGTCCTCCAGGCATGACGCACCCGAGCCCTGCACCGTCCCTGGCTCCGCCTGACTGGCCGCACTGCGGCCACGGAACTACATCCGAGGATCCGGTCGGCTGCCGCGGCATCCACGTTCCCGGCCACACCGCATGCCTCGCCCACCTGACCGACCTCGACCGCGGCGCCTACCTGGCTGGCCTGGCCCCCGGCAGTGACATCGACCACTGCGGCACCGCTTTCACTGAACCCCTCCTCGGCGCCCTCCTCGACGCGCTTCGCGACCCCGCCACCGGACACCCCTGCTTCGGTTCCGCCTGGTTCAACTCGGTGACCTTCCAGGGCGCCGCACGGTTTGAATCGGCGACGTTCCAGGACACAGCCCAGTTCAACTCTGCGACCTTCCACGGCCCCGCTGAGTTCGACTCCGCGACCTTCCAGGACTCAGCCGAGTTCGACATGGCGATCTTCCAGGGCACCGCCAATTTCAAATCGGCGACCTTCCAGGACACCGCCTGGTTCGACAGCGCAACTTTCTCCGGCGACACGGAGTTCGCCCTCGCGACCTCCACCAACCGCGCCTGGTTCCGCAGGGCGCGGTTCGAGATGACGGCGTACATGAGCTTCACGTCAGGTGGGTTGGTGATGTTGGACGGTGCGGTCTTCCACCAACCGGTGTCAGTGTTCATCGTCACCCGCAGGGTGAGCTGTGGGCGCACGCGGTGGGCAGCGACAGCTACGCTGCATCTGCTCTTTGCCGAACTGCACCTGAACGATGCGGTTTTCGAGCACCCAGTGGTGGTCACCGGCAGCCGCGGCGCACTTAGTCGGGAGGATTTGCTGCCGGAAGGACTAGATGATCAATTCCAAGGGGTTGGCGATCCTAGTGCAGCGCCGCGTTAATTCGTTGAGGGGCAAGGTGCCTTCAGCGGGGTGCCGTCGTATGTCCATCGGTAGGGCCTGGCTGTCTCGTTGTGCAGGATCGTGAATGCTTCGATCTTGTCAATGAGGTCGCTGCGGCTGGGGAAGTCGCCGTAGCGCAGCACGCGTTTGGTCAGAGTGGAGAACCAGATCTCGATCACGTTGAGCCAGGAGGCATGCGGCGGGGTCCGGTGTAGATGCCAGCGCGGATGGGCCTGGAACCAGGCTTTCGTGCGTTTCGCGGTATGGCTTGAGCCGTTGTCGAGCACGAGATGGATCTCATTGGCCGGGTCGATGGCGGCGTCGAGCCTTCCGAGGAACTCGACGAAGGTCATCGCGTTGTTGCGGGATATTGGCTCGGTGATGACCTGGCCGGTGTCGATGTCCATCGCGGCGATGATCGAGACGGTGCCGTGGCGGATGTACTCGAGCTCCTGGCGTGCGAGCCGGCCCACGGCGGCGCTCTGGCTGGCGTATTTGCGGGATTTGGCCTGGACGGAGGTCTTCTCGTCGATCGAGACCCGCACGGTTCCGGGCGGCGGTGCCAGGTACAGGCCGCACACGTCGATGGTCCGCTCCCAGAACGCGGGGTCGTCGCGGCGAGTGAGCCAGCCGCGGACCCGATGCGGGCGGATGTCCAGGTCGTTCAGGATCCGCCCGACCTGGGAGCTCGAGATCCCGAGGTTCGCCAGACGCTCGGCGATCCGCCGGTGGGACCACGTCGACTCCGGGTATGGCGGCGTGCTGGTGGCTGTGGCCACGATCTGGACGCGCGCTTGGGGCCCGTAGAGCGTCGGGCGCCCCGGGCGGTGGGCGTCGTCTAACCCGGGCAGCCCGTGGAGCACGAAGCGGCCACGCCATTTGCGCACCGTGTTCACGCTGGTGGCGCAGGCAACAGCGATCTGGCCGTTCGTCATTTCGTCCGCCGCGCCCAACACGATCCTGGCCCGTAGTACCTGCCGGACTTGCCCGGATGCGGACGCGGCGGTCCGCTCCAACTGCCTGCGGGTGGCCTCGTCCAGCACCACGGCCACCGCCGTCGCCCGCTCCATCCTCGCTTGTCCTCCTCTTACTGGTAAGCCGGTTCGTCTTGCTCTGTCGGATTGCCGGCGGGCGCAGTGGCCTGGCTTGATGCCGAGCGGAGGAGGACGGCCACGAGCACAGCTGCGGTGGCCATGGCCGCGCCGCCGCAGCGCAGGCCGTGGTCCAGACGGTGCCCACCGCACACCTGCGGTGGGCACCGGACTTGGGTGACGGGTGGGGAGGGGTCAGTGTTCGCTGACCTTGTCGGGGTCGGGGCGAAGGCTCGAGGCGTTGGCGGGGATGGTGTTTTCGGGTTCGTCGTGCGCCTCGATGGTGACGTGCGGTGTGATCTTGTCGAGCCAGGCCGGGTACCACCAGTTGGCGTTGCCGAGCCATTGCATGAGGGCGGGGACGAGCATGGGCCGGACGATGAACGCGTCGAGGAAGACGGCGAGGGCTAGGCCGAGGCCGAGGAGCTTGGTCGTCAGTCCGTTGCCGAGCAGGAATCCGCTGAACACGAGGATCATGATGAGGCCGGCTGCGGTGATGATGCCTCCGGTTTCGGACAGGCCGACGGTGACGGCGCGGTGGTTGTTGCGGCTGCGGACCCATTCCTCGTGGATGCGGCTGACGAGGAATACCTGGTAGTCCATGGAGAGTCCGAAGAGGATGGCGAAGAACAGCACGGGGAGGAAGGCTTCGATGGGGCCGCCGGCTCCCAGACCGAGGGGTTCGCTGAGCCATCCCCATTGGAAGATGGCGACGATGGCGCCGAATGAGGCGCCGGCGGCCAGCAGGTTCATGGCGGCTGCGGTGAGGGCGACGACGACGCTGCGGAAGGCGACCATGAGGAGCAGGAACGACAGGCCGACCACGGCGAGGATGAAGTAGATCATCTTGCTGGAGAGGGAGGCGGAGAAGTCGGCGAACATCGCGGTCTCGCCGTAGACGTAGATCTTGGTGTTGTCGTCTGGGTGCAGTGGCTTGAGGGCCGTGTCACGCAGGTGGTTGACCAGGTCGACGGTCCTCGCGTCCTGTGGGCTGCTGATCGACTTGAACGCGACCAGCGCGATGTCCTTGCTGATGGGGAGCGCGGTGATGCTGCTCGTGTTGACGTTGGGGACGCCGGTCAGGGTGTCGGTGACTGTGTTCAGGTAGGTCTTGTCGGTGGCGCGTGGTCCTGCGACGACCAACTGCAGGTTGGAGTTGTAGCCCTGCCCGTATGCCTCTTGGATCAGTTCGTAGCCCTTGCGGCTGGTGGAGGAGGCGGGGGTGTTGCTCTGGTCGGGGTGGCCGATGCGCATGGAGAAGAACGGAAGAGCCAGGACGGCCAGAATGGCGGCGGCGAGGACACCGGCGATCACAGATCGCCTCTGGACGAGGGTGGCCCAACGGGTCCACAAGGGCGTCGGGTTCGACGTGGCGCGGCGTGCGGCCCTCCGCGTGGTGATCGGCCGCAGCGCCCACTGCAGAAGGTAGAGCGCCCAGAACAGGACGCACACCGGCGGGATCACGCACAGCAAAATCTTGACAGTCTTGTCGGAGGGCAGCTCTTCGCGCTGGGAGCGTGGCAGGGCCCGTCGGCCGAGCAGCGACAGCATGGCCGGCAGCAGGGTCAGTGAGGCCAGCATCGTAAGGCTGACGGCGATCGCGGTGCCGATGGCCACGCCGTACAGGAAGCTGGCGCCGAGGGCACACAGGCCGAGGATGGCGATGCAGACGGTGATGCCCGCGAACAGCACGGCCCGGCCGGCGGTGCTCAGCGCGGCGGTGATGGAGTCCTCGACGCTCATGCCTTTGAGCAGGTTGCGCCGGTGGCGGGTGACGATGAACAGGGCGTAGTCGATGCCCACGCCGATCACCATCAGGTCGGCCAGGGCCGAGGTGAAGTCGGTGACTGGCATGACGTGGGTGAGCAGGGCGATCAGTCCCACGCCGCTGCCCAGGGCCGCGGCCGCGCTGATCATCGGCAGGAGAGTCGCGCCGAAGGTGCGGAAGACGATGGCGAGGATGACGAAGGCCGCGAGGAAGCCCAGGACCTGGGGGGAGAGCACAGGGGTGGGTGCGTCGACGCTGTCGAAGGAGTCACCGGTGAACTCGATCTGCAGGGTGTGCGAGCGCAGGGTTTTGAGGTGGTCGTAGACCACCTTGGGAGTGGTGTCGGCCGGTTTCGCCTCGTTGTAGGCGACCTCGACGATGGCCGTCTTCTTGTCCGGGCTGAGCAGGTCGGGCCGGGGTGCGGTATCGCTCCTGCCGTCGGACGAGGTGCAGGCGACCTGTCCCCATGGGGTGGTGATGGTGGCGATGTGGGCGTCCTTCACCCCGCAGACTGCCTTGTCGGCCCGCTGGATGAAGCCGTCGGGCTCGCTCGTCAGTGTGCCGGTCCTGGCATGCAGGACCAGGGTGCCGGTCGGGTTGCTCTGCTGGGCCAGGTGCGCCTTGGCCAGCAGGTCGGCTGCCGCCTGGGAGTCGGTGCCCGGCATCTTGAGGTCGTCCTTGTACCGGGCGCCGCCGGCCGATGAGGACAACACCTGGATCAGGACGATCGCCGCGATCCAGCCGATGATCACCCACCATCGGTGCCTGGTCGCGAACCTCGACAGAGCCTTCATCGGTGTCTCCACATGGTCGGCCGCTCATGGCGGGAAGCGGGCCCGCCCGGTGAGCCGGGCAGGCCAAAGGGTTCCTCGGTCAAAGAGGCAGCACGGCCAGCTGGGCCGACGGTCTTGAGCCGTGGGGAATGGCGCCAACGAGGCGGTGAGCGGACATCGCACTGCAGGTCAAAACGGGGGACGTGCCAGATGCTGGTCAGGCCGCACTGGCGGTGAAGCGCAGCAGGTTTCCTGAGGGGTCGTGCACCTGCAGCGTGGCTCCGGCCAGCACATGGGGATAGGAGGCCTCGGTGAGCCGTTGGGCCAGTGCGTGCACCTGCTGTGCCGTCGGCAGCAGCAGGTCGACCCCGATCAGGTGCGCGCTGTTCTCGGGTACGGGTTCGGTGCGGCCGGTGCTGAAGCAGTTGGTCACCACGAGCAGGGCGCGATGCTGGGTGACGCCGACGGCGAGGAACATCTGCCCCAGCCGGCCCTGGACATCGAGCCCGAGCAGGCCGGTGTAGAAGGGTTCGCTGTCCTGCAGCTCCGCGTCCGTCACCTTGAGCTGCACATGCCCCATCTCGGTGCCCGCCGGCAGCCCCTCGAACGGGGCGTCGGCGCCGGGTTCGCCGGTGAAGTCCTCCATCGTCAGCCGTTCCGCGACGACGGCCGGGCTTTCGCCCTGCCAGCGCCATTCCCGGCGCGGGCGGGCACAGGTGATCTCCACGCAATGGCCGTCGGGGTCATTGACGTAGCAGGAGCGGGCGACGCTGTGGTCGGCCAGTTTGGCATCGGTGTGCGTGGCCGTGTAGTGCTTCACGAACCGCGACAGATCTCCGGGCGTGGGGACCTGCGGCGCGAAGTGGCTCAGCCCCGGCCCCGAAGCAGGCGCGGGAATGGCCCCCGGGCGCTCCCTCAACTGGGCGAGCACGCGCCCCGGCACACCCACCGATGCACTGTCCGCAGTCTGGTCGAGGACCTGAAGGCCGATGGAGCGCGTGTAGTACTCCAGGCTGCGCTCAAGGTCTGCGACGGTCAACTCAACCGATCCGAGAGCCAGTTGGGCATCCATCCGCCCGGTCGGCCGTGAGGGTGCCATGGTCACTTCCCCTTCCCGGAAGCGGGGATGCGTTCGAACGGCCTGACGACCTTCGCCGCGACCCCCATGGCTTTGAAGAACAGAATCAGCTTCCCCGGCCGGCCCTTGACGAACATCAGGTCCAGGCCCCGCTGCGACCCCGCGGCAGCCTTCGCCCCGCGCGAGAACATCGTCTCCTCGTAGCGGGGCAGGGCCACTTCCACGTCGGCGCCGGAGACGATCTCGCGTGCGAGGTCGGCGCCGTCGATGAGCGCCACATTGGCGCCCTCGCCCGCGAACGGCGACATCAGGTGCGCGGCATCCCCAACGAGCGTCACACCGGGCACCCGCTCCCAGGTCAGACCTGTCGGCAGGGCATAGATCGGCCGGAGCCAGAACGCGTCGTCGCACCCACGGATCAGATCGGTCAGCTCGCCGGCCCAGTCGGGATACTCCCGCAGCAGCCCCGCACGGGCGGATGCCGGATCATCCCAGTCGATACCGCTGGTGGCGGCCCAGTCCTCGGCCACGCGCAGGCCACACCCGAGCGTGATGGTGTCCCCGCCGTGCCCGCCGATGTACTTGTTGTCCGACAGTGCGAAGAAGTTGCCCCGCCCGGTCAGTGCCAGCGCCTTCGGGTGCCTGGCCGCCGCGTCGGACAGCCGGAACTCCACCACAGTGATCCCGGTGTAGGAGGGTCTGGCGGGCGTCAGCAGCGGCCGGATCCGCGACCATGCGCCATCGGCGCCGACCACGAGATCGGCGCTCGCCGCCGCACCGTCGGCGAACTCGAGGGTGTGCCCACCGGGTGCGGGCCGCGCACCGGTCACCTTGCGCCCCCACGCGATCGTGCCGGGCTCCAGCGAGTCGATCAGCAGCTGCCGCAGATCGACCCGGCCGATCTCGGGACGGCCCCGGCCGCCCGGCGGCTCGCGCCGGTCGACATGCACCCGCCCGCTCTTGTCGAGCAGACGTATGTCCTCACCGCCGGTGTGCGTGCGCGCGAGGAACTGCTCATACAGTCCGGCCTCCTTCAGCGCGATCTGGCCGGTGTCGTCGTGGATGTCCAGCAAGCCGCCCTGAGGCCGCTCGTCCGGCGCCGCATCCGCCTCGTAAACAGTGACGGCAATGCCGTGGCGCTGGAGAATCCGCGCACAGACCAAGCCGCTCAAGCCTGCACCGACGACGGCAACGCTACGTCCCGACATGGACTCACTCCCTTTCTGGCTGCGGCGAAGGAGAAGGTGTCCGACGAGGTGCCGCAGAGCCCCGTCGCGGGAGCGCGCTCACGGGCACTGTCAGTCGTGTGTCCAGCGGCAACCACTACTGGAACGCTATTCGTCGCGAACAGTGTTCGTCAAGCAATTGACGGTGGGCGTTCGTGACGAATACCGTCTCCGCGTGCCTGAGAGAGATCCCTTCCGCGAATCCCATGTGGAGAGCCGCCGCAACCGACCGGCGAAACCGCCGCTGAGCCGGGACTCGATCGTCGATGAGGCGCTGCGCCAGATCAGCACAGAGGACAGCGCGCCCCTGAGCCTCCGCAAGATCGCGAAGGCGCTCGACACGGGGCCGGCTTCGCTGTACGCCTACGTCGACGGCATGAGCGAGCTGCAGGCCCTCGTCCTCGACCGTGCCCTGCAGGCGGTCGAGACCGGCGGTAAAGGCTCCTGGCGTGACCGACTCGAAGGACTTCTGCTCTCCTACGCGACGGTGCTGGCCCGCAGCCCCACCCTGGCCCGGATGGCGTTCCAGACCACCGCGGTCGGCCCCAACGCCTTGCGCATCAGCGAAGCCCTTCTCGAACTCCTCGCCGAGGCCGGCGTCGACCAGGCGAACGCAGCCTGGGCCATCGACCTGCTGACCATGTTGGTGACCGCCACCGTGGCGGAACACGCCCAGGACACAGGAGCGGCCAAGCCCGGCGGCCCGATCGAGCAGGCCCTCGCCCGGACGTCAGCCAGCCAATACCCCCGCGTCCACGCCGCTCGCGACGACATCCTCTCCGGCACCGGCGAAGAGCGATTCCACTGGGGAATCGACATCCTCATCCGAGGCATCCTCGCGCACCCCCAATCGCAGTGAGCACATCCGTCAGCAGCCGGTGAACCATCGTCAGCCCCACACAATCCGCCACGGCGCATGGACTATGGGCTCTGCTTTTCAGCGGGGAGCCCTCGGGCGGCCCCCTGCCTGACCTTCTGACCACCCCTGAAGGCGTCGAGACGAATGCCCTGGCTGGTCCGGAGCGAGACGAGCCGGGGTCTGGCCCCCACACGAGCCCCTCGACGCACTCCTGACGCAGCGGCCTTAAAGGCCGACAATCTTGGGCATGGATGCAGGACTCGTAGGAATGCTGACCGGCAGACAGCACCGCAATCAACCGCCTGGGCGCCTCCCGCCCGTAGAGCCCTCCTCGGTCACCAAGTTCGGCGAGGTGTGACATCCGTCACGGAGAATCGGACGCGATGGTCCGTCTTAGCGCGACACGCGCCAGAGGCTTGGCCCTGACCGAAAGCGACACGACCTGCGGGGGACACGACCTGCGGGGGACACGGTCTCTGCTGACACAAACCTCGTGCGTATACGTCGAGCCGTGACGGCTGCGAGTACAACATGCTGCCCGCCACCGCAGCGGCTGCCTGCGCTTGGACCCCGCGGCCTGGTTCACCGACCTCCCCCCAACGAATTAACGCGGCGCTGCACTAGGCGGCCTGCGTTCAGCAGGTGTGACCTTTCCGGCCGGTCTTCTGCGTGGGCGCGCACCAATGTGACGTCCGTTTCCTGCCAGCAACCGCCCGGGCGTCGATTCAGCATGGGCACATGACCAGATACACGGTGCTCCCTGTTGACGCAGCCGTCCTGAAGGAACTGCGGGTTCTCGACGACGCGGGCCGTCCCTGCGCCCCGTACATCGCGACCGGCGACGACGTGGGCTCTCCGCTGCGCTGCTGCCTGCGCCCCATCACGCTCGGCGAGCGGATCGCCCTTGCTTCGTACGCCCCGTTGCGTCGCTGGGCCGCCACGAGGGGTGCAGATCCGGGCGCGTACGACGAACAGGGTCCCGTCTTCATCCATGCCGACGACTGCGGCGGGTTCACACCCGGCGAAAACTACCCCTTCGCTCGGCCGGGAGCCCTGCGCACCGTGCGCCGCTATGACGCCCGGGGCCATATCGCAGGCGGCCGTCTTCTGGAGATTCCGGCCGACGCCACGACTGGCTTCGATGCAGCCTTCGACGATGCGTTCAACGATCCGGACGTGGTGCTCGTACACGTCAGGGCACTGGAATACGGATGCTTCCACTTCGAGGTGCGACGGCCCTCCGCCAAGGAGCAGTAGCAGCCGTGCCACCTGAATGATCGACTTCAAGGGATCGGCTGCGGGCATAAGACGAGGGAGTTCAACGTCGGTGTGTGAAGACAGAGTTGGACTCCCTCGCCACCGCACTGTACGTGAAGACCGACGACTTGCTGAAGGCATCACCGCATATCGCCCCGTGGCGGCCCGCAGTAGGCATCGTGCCGCAGCTGACCGACGCCGAGCTGGTCACGCTCGCCATGATGCAGGCCATGCTGGGCTTCACCTCCGAGGCCAGGTGGCTTCGCCACGCCCGCTTGCACCTGCGGCATCTCTTCCCTTACCTGCCCAAGCAGCCCGGCTACAACAAGCGGCTGCGCAAGGCCGCAGAGCTGCTGCGGCGGGTGACCCGGCTGTTGGCCACCGACACTTCTGTATGGAGCGACGACGTGTGGATCGTGGATTCCACGCCGGTGGAGTGCGGCCGTTCCCGCGAGACCGTCAAACGCTCCGATCTGGCCGGATGGGCCGAGTACGGGTACTGCGCCAGCCACAGCCGGTTCTTCTGGGGCCTGCGCCTGCACCTGGTGTGCACCCTGCAGGGTCTGCCGGTCGCCTTCACCCTGACCGGGGCCAAGGCCGACGAACGCGAGACCCTGCTGGACCTGCTCGCCGCCGAACCGCACCTCGTCGCTGCCCGGCCTGGACAGACGCTGATCGGCGACAAGAACTACTTCGGCCGCGACTTCGAGCACCAGATGGCCGAGCACGGCATCCGGCTGCTGCGGCCGGCCCGCAAGGGCGAGCCGGAACGGCCCGGCGCCCCGCTGTTCAAACCGTTGCGGCAGGCCATCGAGTCAGTCAACGAGACCTTCAAGGGCCAGCTCAACCTCGAACAGCACCGAGGCCGCACACCGGGCGGCGTGATCGCCCGCGTCATGCAGCGCATCCTCGCACTGACCGCCGCGATCTGGCACAACGACCACACCGGCCAACCCGTCCTGCGCTCACTGACCGCCTACGACCACTAGCAACAGATCCCTTGGAATCGATCATCTAGCGACCGCCTGTATGACTTGTGTGAAGATGCAATGAAACAGAGGGGTCGGGAGAGGGACCAGCAGCCCCCTCCCGACCCCTCCGCCTCTCGGCTACGCCCCGGGATGCAGTCCCAGCCAGCCAGGGGACGGGTCCCCCTTCACCTCACCGAAGTACAGCGCGAAGGTCTGCTTCCAGCGCTCGACCTCCGCACGGTCCGCCATGAAGCGGGGGAAGCCGTCGAGGTTCGCGTTCGGGTATTTCCAGACGGGCTTGAGGCCACCGGCGGGGGTGACGTCCGTCCGTACCGACCAGCCGTTGAACGCGTTCTGCTGCTGGGCGGTGGAGAGCTGCCAGTTGAGGTAGAGCTTGGCTGCCGTGGTGTTGCGGCCCTGCTTGAGGATCGCCACCCGCTGGCCCCAGGCCATGAAGGGGTGGCCTTCGGCGACGGCCCACCGGGAGGCCGCCGTGGACGGCGCCGCGAGCGAGCCCGAGCCGCCGACGCCGAGCGCCTTCTGTCCGCTGGAGACGGCCAGCCCGGGCGTGTACGTGCCACGCGCGAACTGGACGTCCTGGGCGGCGAACCTGGCGGCCCAGTCCCAGCCGTAGTGCTCGACGTACAGCTTGAAGAGGTAGAGGACGGCGTCGTCGTCGTTCGGGTAGGACGACGCGATCTGCCCCTTCCACTTCGGGTCGATCAGGTCGAGCGGGGACTTCGGAACGTCGGCGCCGACCGCGGCGACGTTGTACGAGTAGCTGAAGCCGATCACGGCGACGGCGGTCCAGGCGCCGTGCGGGTCCTTGAGAGCGTCGTACACCTTGGAGAAGCCCGCGGGCTTGTAGGACAGCAGGCGGCCCTGTCCCTTCCAGCGGGTGAAGTCCTGGAGGGTCTGGAGCTGGACGACGTCCGGGACGAGGGTGTCGGTCGCGAACTGGTTGTCGACGCGGGCGTCGTGGTACTTGCTGTAGTCCACGACGACCTTGAGGTCGATCTCCGGGAAGCGGGCCGCGAAGCCGTTGCGGATGCCGTCGCCCTGGCTGTCGATGTCGCCGCCCGAGTAGATGACGAGCTTGCCGCCCTCCGCCAGGGCGGCCTGGTACAGCTCGTCGAGGGTCCTGGTCTCCTCGGGGCCGCTGCCGGTCGCGGACTTGGCGGGGGCGGCCGAGGCGGGGGCGGCCGAGGCGGGGGATGCGGTGGTGCCGAGTGTGCCGAGGCTGAGCGCAGCCCCTGCTCCGGTGGCGAGAAGTCGTCGTCGGCTGGGCAAGTAGGTCACGGGATTTCGCTTTCTGTGTGGGGGAAGGGTGATCTCGGTTCAGGCGCGTTCCGCGGCCCGTGCGACTGCCTCGGCGAGCGTCGCCGCGACATCGTCGGGGTGGGACAGGTGCGGGGAACGACCGGCGTTGCGATGGTCAGTCGTTCATCGCGTCGCGGACGAGCGCGGTGTCGACGAACTGCTCGAAGCGGACGATGAGTCCGCCGCGGACGACGAAGTGATGGGCGACGCGCACGTCGATCGGCTTGCCGGTGGCCTTGTTGACGGCGGTGTAGCGGGCGAGGACGACGACGTTCTCGCCGTCGACGACGTAGGTGTCGTCGTGGGCGGTCCAACCGTCCCAGTCCTGGCCGAGCTTCTCCATCACGTGGGACGTGACGCCTTCGGGCGTGCGGTAGGTGCCGGCGAGCGGGAAGCCGGCCATCTCCGTCCACTCGACGTCGGGGGCGAGCGTGGCCCGCAGGGCCGCCAGGTCACCGGCCGCCGAGGCCAGGTACTGGCGGCGGACGACGTCGGCGGGGGCGGTGGAGGTCGCGAAGTCGGTGCTCTCGTACGACATGGCGGTCAGCCCCACTTCATCTCGCCCTTGGCGACCTTCGCCCCCAGCTGGGCGGCGATCAGCATGCCGTTGTCCGGGTAGCGCGCGACGAGGGCCTCGGTGAGCGCGGCGCCGTCGGCGGCCTTGTCCAGCTCCTCCTCGAAGGCGACCAGGTAGTCGCGGGTGCCGGTGATGGCGGAGGCGTCGGCGGAGGCGCCGGGGAGACGATGGCCGGGAACGACCAGCTCCGGCCGCAGGGCGGCCATCTCGTCGAGCAGGCCGATCCAGGTCGCGCGGGACTCGGGGGTGGCGGTGTCGGCGACCCACACGTGCTCCTTCTGGAAGAGGAGGACGCCGCCGAGGAGGGCACGGTGCTCGGCCTGCCAGAGGTAGTGGCGGTCGGGCAGTCCGGCGGGGGCGCCCTTGAGCTCGAAGCGGTGGTCCTCCAGGGTGAGGTCGCCGGTCAGCGGGGTGAGGTCCACCAGGCGGGTGGGCAGGTTCGGGCCGAGCGCCGCCCACGCCTTGAGCTTGCCCTCGTAGGAGTGCTGGATGTGCTCGATGACGATCGGGGTGGCGACGAAGACCGCGTCGGGGAAGGCGTCGGCGATGACCTCGGCGCCGAAGTAGAAGTCGGGGTCGGCGTGGCTGACGAAGACGGTGATGAGCTTCTTGCCGGAGTCGAGGATCTCGGCGGCCAGGCGGTGGCCGTCGGCGCGGGTGAAGGCGGCGTCGACGAGCAGCGCCTCGTTCTCGCCGGTGACGAGGGTGGCGGTCTTGTTCTTGCTGCCGGCCGGGAAGTCGAGGTCGAGGACCTTGAAGGAAAGAGTGCTCATGGCTGCTTCCTGACGTGAGGTGCTGGTTGGGGGAAACCGGCGCTCCGCCATGTGGCGGTGCGTCCTGGAAAGACGGGTGCGGCGCCCGATCGGACGTCAGCCCCGGCCGCTGCCGACGCGGCGGGCGACACCACGTGCTTGCGCTTGAGACGGGCTCCTCATGAGCGGGTGTACACCAAATGTGCCTGTCGACTCAGACAATATATCTGCCGCTACAGAGTCTGCAAGAGCAGAGTCTTCCGGTGTCGAAATTCTGGCATTCTGGTGAGGTGAACGAGCAACTGCTGAATGACGAGGACGTGACCCTCTTCGGTCTGTTCGTGGAGGCCCACGCATGCATCAAGCCACTGGTGAACCGCGATATCGGCATCCCCGACACCTGGTTCGAGGTACTGCTGCGACTGGGCCGCACACCCGGCCACCGGATGCGCATGACCGACCTGGCCGATGCCGTGTCCTTCAGCTCGGGCGGCTTCACCCGGCTCGCCGACCGCATCGAGAGGGAAGGGCTGATCCGCCGAGAGCCCGACCCCCGCGACCGGCGGGCGGCACTCGCCGTACTGACCGAGCAGGGCGGCGAAGCCCTCAACAAGGCGTTGACCGCCCATGTCTCCCACCTGCGCAGTCATGTCACGTCCGTGCTCTCAGCCGAAGATCGCTGCCACTTTGCACGCATCCTGCGCACACTCCGCGACGCCAACCAGTGAGCTCGGGCCGTAGACCCAGGCGATAGCTGCGGGCTCCGGACGATGGTCGGCGGTAACGGTCCTCGCACTCGGCCACCGACAGCTGGACGAGGCACCCTGCACGAGACAGCCCTCCACGTTCGGCGCAAGCGACGGGCTCCGCGGCCCGCACCGGCCCGGAACCAGGGCTGCCGGAGAGCGATGACATTCGCTTCCGACCTGGCCGCGAACGGCTGCAGCAAGTCCGTGGTCACCGCCGCGGCAACGTCCTCGACCCGGGCCAGGGCAATGGACCGCGGTGGGTCTTCTCCCGCAGGGGGCGGGCTTGACGACCTGCGGACCGCCCCGGCGACTGGCTCGTGCGACGTCCACCGGCTCTGACGCCGATCTTGTGGAGGGCGAAGGGCCCCCGACACCCGGCGGTCCTTCTGCCACTTCGACGCGGCCCGCCTCGCGGACCTTGAAGTTGATGTGCTCGTCCTGTGATGAGGAGAGGCGGGCGAGCAATTCGTCGCTGACAGGGAAGCCCTCAGCAGCCATCTGCTTGACGGCGGCGCCGATGTGGAGGCTGTTGAACAGCACCCTCGTCCGCCTCGACGCCCCGGCAGGCGGACGATCGTCTTCACCGGCGCGACCCGCAACTCCCTGGTCGTCCTGCCCCTGGCCCTCGCCCTGTCGGTGGCCTGGAGGTCGCCGCGGTCGTCGTGGTCGTCGTGGTCACCCAGACCCTCGTCGAAGTCCTCGACATGGTCACCAATACGGGGACTGACCACGCACACGCCCGCCTTGGGGGCGGGCAGGGTGAGGTCAGGAGGCGGGCCGGTACGTGGCGGCCGGGCCGATCGAGTTGGTCCCGAACTTCTCCCGGATCCGGTCGGCGGTCGACTCCGCCACCAGACGCGCCTGCGGTATCGAGGCTGAGCCGTTCGGCAACCTCGCCGTCGACCAGGTCCTCGCCGCGCAGCGCGAGAGAGGTCAGCCGGCCCCGCTGAAGGCCCGCGGCGTCCATCACCTGGTAGGCGAGCAGACGCAGATCGTCCTCGTCCGCGGACGGCTCGGTCAGGCGGCGCGTCTTCTCCCACTTCGGTCCACCGACGAACGACAACATGAGCGTGAGAGCACGCGCGGCCTGCCCCCGGCGGCGCAGTTCTATACCGAGCTGCACGACCAGACCGAGCAGGGCCGCACGCGCGGCGGCGCCGTCGAGTGTGGTGGCGGGAGAGGACACCGCGCCGGTGGTGACCGGCATGCCTCGGCCCTTCTCCTTATCCGCCCCCACGCTGTGCTTTGTGCACCCCTTCGAAAGTTCCTGACAGGACGCATCGACACCCTGCGGCGCGCACACGTTGCCCCAGGGTGTCGATGCTGTGCGAGTCGGCGCCGACGTGCATCGGTGCGGCGACCTGAGTCACCAGGGCACGTCCGTTGTGGCGCGTCACCTCCCTCAGAGCACTCCTCGATGAGTACACAGCCGGGCTCGCAGCGGCGGAAGGCAACCCGGAACCCGGTGATGCACTCTCCGTGACCAAAGAAGCTCTCTGTCCCGCCAGCTATCGCGAACAAAACCCGCCAACCCGCATGAACAGAAACCGCGCGAGCAGTGAAGCCGCCCCGCCTCAATCGCCAACAACCACGAACGGTCACACTCGCAGCGATAGTTGGCCAGTCGCAGCGTTAGTTGGCCACAAAGGCGCCCTGAAGCCCGAGGCACCTTGAGGCGTGACACGGTAGTTGGAACCTGGCCACGATGGTTGGAACCGGTGACGTCGTGTGCCGTTCGGTGGGGTGTGGATTCGCTGGTGGTCGTGTCGCGTGAGGTCCGTCGCAATCGTCGGGCCTTGGGTGAGTACAAGCCGGTGACTGCGGACTGCCGTGTCGAGCGACGTCGGTCGCGTCCCCAAGCCCCGCAAGGTCGCCATCGACGAGGTCCTCCAGGCACGAGTGGGCTGGGCGTTTGCGTTTCGCCGAACTCAGATCAGATTGACAGGTGGGGCTGGGAGCCAAGCTCAGCCGCGCGCACCTGCAGGTCGCTCAAGGCCGCTGCGGCATGGGCCGGGAACGGTTCGTCATTGTCCGACCCCATCCAGCGCTCAACGGCGATGGAGAACGCGAGCATCCCCACTTCCGCCCCCAGCCGGGCCGACAGCTCCTCTACGCCCCGTGCGCGCAGGGCGGCGCTGATCGACCTGGCGATCCGGGCGTGCTTGAGCAGTCCCCGCTCCTGCACTTCGCTGTTCGCCGCGACCACCAGCACGCGCTTTGCGGCCTTAGTCCGCTGTTGCGGGGTCATCGCGACTTCGGCGGCCGCGAACGCCGCCTGCAGGCACTCGGTGAGCGTGGCATCCGGTGCGGCGGCCCGGATGCCGTCGGCGAACAACTCGGCCAGCACGTCTTCACCGCCGAACAGGACCTCCCGCTTGTCGGCGAAGTGCCGGAAGAACGTGGCGCGGTTCAAGCCGGCGCGATCCGCGATCTGCGCGACGGTCGTTTCCTCGTACCCGTTCTCCACGAACAGGTCCAGCGCGGCGCTCTCCAGGCGCTCACGCGCGTCCGGCGCCCATCTGCTCATCCTCACAGCATAAGCGAGGCGACCGGATCGCATCACCCGGGTAGGTGATGATGCGACTACGTCGCATGGCGGTGTTAGAGTTGATGCGACCGGATCGCATCAGTACTCCGGCCGCGGCCTCTACCTGCGCATCTTCATCACCTGAAGCACAACCAAGGAGAATCTCCATGCGTATCTTCGTCACCGGCGCTTCCGGCTGGATCGGCTCGGCCGTCGTCCCCGAACTCATTAGCGCCGGCTACCAGGTCCTTGGACTGGCCCGCTCGGACGCCTCCGCCAAAGCAGTTGCCGACATGGGCGCCGAGGTGCTGCGCGGCGACCTGAACGACACCGACGTGCTGCGCGCCGGTGCCCTCGACAGTGACGGCGTCATCCACCTGGCCTTCGTCGTGCCCAGCGTGACCGAGGCAGCGACGCGGACCGATGCCACGGCCATCGAGACGATTGCCACCAGCCTCGCCGGCTCCGGCAAGCCCCTGGTCATCTCCGGCGCAACCCTCACCACACCCGGCCGACCCGCGACCGAACGCGACGAACTCATCGCCGCCGGGCCTATCGCGGCCCGCATCACCAACATGCGGGCAGCGCTCGCGGCCGCAGACAGGGGCGTGCGCACCTCTCTGGTCATGCTGCCCCGCTCTGTGCACGGCCAGGGAGAACGCCACGGCTTCATCCCCCAGCTCATCACCGCAGCCCTGGCCAAAGGCGTCTCCGGCTACATCGGCGACGGGGCCAGCCGCTGGCCCGCCGTCCACGTGAAGGACGCCGCGCGTCTTTACCGGCTGGCCATCGAGCAGGCTCCCGCCGGCGCAGTACTCAACGCCGTCGGCGACGAAGGCGTGCCCACCCGTGAGATCGCAGAGGCCATCGGCCGGCACCTGAACCTGCCCGCCCGGTCCCTGCCCGCCGAAGAATTCGAGGGCATGCTCGTGCGCCTCCTCAGCACCGACATGCCCGCCTCCAGCACCTTCACCCAGGATCTCCTGGGCTGGAAGCCCACCCACCCCGGCCTCATCGAGGACATCGAACAGGGGCACTACTTCAGGTGACCGCCCAAGGACAGTAAGCGAGACAACCACCTGACCGCACGAGCGCGCGAGCCGGATGTCGACGACCCCCTTATCGCCAGGGGCCGGCTGCCAACGGCGGCTGAAATTTATGCGGCGTGGACAACTGGTTCCAACTTGAATGGCAATTCGCCACTGGCCGCAAGAAGCGTGGCCAGATGGTTCCAGCAAGCGTGTCCCACAAGGGGCCTTCCCCCGTGAAGGTGGGCACGCGGTTATTGATCACGCGGCGAGCGTGAGTTCAGCGGTGTGGTGTCGGCGTTCGTATTCGTTGGGGCTGAGGTGGCCGTTGGCGGAGTGCCGGCGGCGGGTGTTGTAGCGGGTCAGCCAGGCGAAGACGGTCCTGCGGCAGGTGCCGGCGTCGCCATAGTCGTGGGCGCCCTGGAGGGTCTCGCGTTTCAGGGAGGCGTGGAAGCTTTCGCAGGCCGCGTTGTCCGCGCTGGTGCCGACAACGCCCATCGACCGGGTGACCCCGAGCTGGTCGCAGAGGCCGGCGAAGGCCCGGGAGCCGTACTGGGCGAGTTCAACTGGTCGATGTGGAACACGGCGCCGTCCAGGCCGCCACGGGTCGAGGCCGCCATCCGCAGTGCGTCGGCGACCACACCGGTGCGCATGTGGTCGGCGATGGACCAGCCGACGACCTTGCGGCTGAAGCAGTCCAGCACGGTCGCGAGATAGAGGAACTCCCCGTTTTCCAGGGGGAGATACGTGATGTCGCCCATGTATTTGCGCCCCGGCTCGGTGGCGGTGAAGTTCCGGTGGAACAGGTCGGAGAGCGGTGAGGTGGCCGGGTCCGGGACGGTAGTGCGGACGCGTCTGCGCAGGCGGCTGCCGGTGATGGAGAACGTCCGCATGATCCGGGCGACCCGCTTTTCGTTGACCCGCCGCCCTTTCTCGCGGAGATCGGCGGTCACTCGCGGGGAGCCGTAGGCGCCGCCGGACTGGCCGTGGACCTCGCGGATCTCCTCGGCCAGGATCCGGTCCTTGTGCTGCCGGGCGGCCCGGGCCTCGGCGCCGGCGAGCCACTTGTAGTAGCTGGACCGGTTCACGTCCAGGACCTGGCAGAGCCGCTTCACCTCGTAGGTGTCCCGGTGATCGTCAACGAACTGGAAGCGGCTGATCACCAGTTCGTCTCCCCGGCGAAATACTTGGCCGCCCTGCGGAGGATGTCCCGCTCGGTGGCGAGCTTGCGCTCACTCGCCTCGAACTCGGCCACCCTCGCCTCCAGCTGCCGCACCCGTTCGTCCGGATCAACGGACGGCACCGCCTCCCCAGGCGGGCCGCCCGGCTTCGCCACCGCGGCGGTGATGCCACGGCGTTCGCGGTCCCGCAGCACCCACTCACGCAGGGTGGCCCGGTTGACGCCCAGGTCAGCGGCGATGCTCTTGTAGGTCGCCCCGGGTGTGGACTCGTATAGGGCCACGGAATCGGCCCTGAACTCGTCCGAGTAGTCCTTCATCGCCATCGGCGGTCTTCTCGCTTCCTCCGGATCAAGCAGATCCAGTATCAGCGTGTCCACCACTCAGGGGGAGGCCCCACTATCGCTGAAGGTCACAACCACTGTGACGTTCAGCGATAGTTGGCCTTGCGCATGGGTAGTTGGCCATAGATCAGGAACGGGCTGGACACGCCACGGCGTGGTATCGCCGATGAGCCCGAACCGGCACGGAACCTGTGGAGCCGCCACGCAATGAGCACGCCACCTCCCCCTGCGCCTCCAGCGACTTCCTGGCGGCACTGCGGACACGGCGCGGACCCAGCCACCGCGGCGTGCCCGGCTAGCGGAAGGTCCTGCAGCCGGCGCTCGTACCGGTCGTGCACGCGCGCCGACACCCGGCCGCAGGACGGACATACGCCTTCACCGCTCCGGCCGGCCAACCGCACCACCAGCCCGCGCATGCCGTGCACCGGAGTGGTGACCAGTACCTCGAAGCCCTCGAACAGCACGTCCTGCCAGGAGATCTCGTCATGGTCCATGCCCTGGACGTCGACACTGCCAGGACGGTTCAGCCCGGGCCAACAGAACATGACGGAGCGTCAAGGACACCACATTCCGTCCTGGCGCACCCCGGCTCACAAGCCAGAATCGAACAGCCCCTTCACCGACCGTGACGGCCCCCCGTGATCGCTGCCAGAGCCCACTGAACACCGCCCTAGCCAACCGGGGTCCCCTCGGCCACGACGCTGCGAAACGGGTGCCTGGCCGCAAGCGGGGACTGGCCCTGGACGTCCTCGGCCTGGTCATCGCCGTCACCGTGCTGGCCGCGAGGGTCCACGACCACGCCGCCGGCATCACTCTGCTCGACCAGGTCGCCGTCGCGGCCAGCGGCTCGGCCAGCAAGGCCCTGGTCGACCAGGGCTTCAAGAACCAGGTCGTCTGAGCTTCCCCTGTTCTGCAAACCGGCCTCACCACCTGGACTTGGTCCGTATCGGACAGCGCCGCCCTCGACTCGCCCGTCGAGGGCGGCTTCCTGCTATTCGGACAACGGTGCGACGGCCGCGGCCCCGCGCCGGGCGGTCAGGAAGAGGCCTGCCGCGACGACGGCCGCGGCCAGGCCGAGCAGGCCGACGGCGGAGGCCAGGGTGCCGAGGGCGGACTCGGCCGCGATCAGCGCCAGCGGGCAGATGAACTGGCCGATGAAGAACGACGCGGTCCACAGGCCGGTGCCACGGCCTCGGTCGGCGAAGTCCAGCCTGGACATGGCGATGGTGAGCAGGGAAGGCAGCAGGAGACCGGTGCCGAGGCAGTTGAGTACGGCGCCGGCGATCAGCAGCGGCGCGCTGTTGGCGAGCCACATCACCGCGAACCCGGCCGAGCACAGGGCGAAGACGAATGGCAGCCGGGGTCCCGGGGCCCCGCGCAGCTTGGCGAAGGTGATCGCGCCGGCCACGGTGGCGGCGCTGGCGATCGCTGTGGCCAGCCCGATCACGCTGGTCGCCGTCACGCCGAGGTCGTCCAGCAGGTAGGACATCTCCACCGGGACGGTGTAGAAGACGAGGGCCCCGAACACGGTGAGTCCGCAGATCCCGGCCAGCTGCCGGAAGGGGAAGGAGCGCTTCGGCGCGACCGTGGTGTCCGTGCTCTCCCCGTCCCCGTCCTCGGCGGCGGCATCGGTGGCCGCAGTCGGCTTCGGCAGCCCGATGGCCATGAGCGGGGCGATGAGCAGGCTGACGGCGTAGATCCAGAACGGGGTCCGCCAGCCGGCCGACCCCGCGGCACCGCCGATGACGAAGAACGCGGTCGCGGAGGCGGAGGCGCACATGGTCTGGAGGGCGAGGTAGCGGTCCCGTACCCGACCGCTGTAGTAGTCGCCGATCATCGTGGTGCAGCAGGTCATGATGGCGGCCTCGGCGATACCGACCAGGGCGCGGCTGGCCACGATGGCGCCCAGCGACTCCAGCCACAGCGGGGCGGTGCCGAAGACCGCGTACAGAACGGTCGCGACGATCAGCAGGCGCTTGCGGCCGAGCCGGTCGACGATGACGCCCGCGAAGGGTGCCAGCAGGCCCAGCGCCAGGGCCGGGACGGTGAGGGCCATCGGGACCAGGGCGGTCGCGCCGGGCACGTCGGCGAAGTGGTCCTGCATCTTGGGCAGCACGGGGGCGATGAGGACGGCCCCGAGGATCGGCAGACAACTGCCGGCCATGAGGAGAGCGACGCGCAGCTGCGCGGCACCGGACGTCGGAAGGATCGCACCGGGTGGCGGCACTGGTTCCACGTAAGCGGGCGGGGGCGGGGGCACAGGCACGGCAGCGGGCATGCGGGAACTCCACGTGGCGAGGTTGGGGAGGACGGCACGCCACCGGGGAACAGACACCCCGGGAAGAGGAGCGTGCGGAGGAACTGGGGTCGACTATGAGTGAGCGGCCCAGCCCTGCCTAGTCTCTGTCCGATCGATCTGCCGGATCGCGATCATCCTTGCCGTGGATGGTCTCGGCGACCCGCGCCGCCGTTTCCCGCAGCCAGATGTGCGCCGCGTCGTGCGTGTGGACCGGGTGCCACCACAGGGCTTCCCGGAGTGGCACGGCGTCGTAGGGCGGTTCCATGACCCGTACGGGGACGAGTCCGTCCAGCCGGTCGGCGAGATGCCCCTGGATCAGGGCGACCCGGCGGGTGCCCGCGACCAGGAGGGGCATCAGCTGGAAGCTGTCGACGGAGACCTCGACGCGCGGCTCGATCCCGAGCATGCCGATCTGGCGGGCGGCGGGTGCGTCGTACGTGCGCTGGTACGTCACCCACGGCAGCCGGGCCAGGTCGTCGAGGGTGAGCTGCTCGCCGACCTCGGGGTTGTCGTCCGCGACGAGATAGACCCAGCGGTCCCGGTAGAGCTCCACGGCGGGAAAGTCGCCGATGATGCCGTGCGGCAGCAGCAGCCCGTCGGCGGTGCTCAGCAGCGCCCCCGTGTTCTCGGTGATGTCCGTCGGGGGCTGCCGGAAGCGCAGCCGGATCCCCGGCGCCTCGGTGTGGACGACGCGGGCGAGTTCGGCGCCGAAGACGGCCACCGCGTAGTCGGAGGCGAGCAGGGTGAACTCGTGCTCCTCATGGGCGGGGTCGAACACCGCCTGGCTGGTGAAGACGCGTTCGAGCAGGTCGCAGGCGGTGGCGGTGCGGTCGAGGAGGGCCAGGCCGAGGGCGGTCAGTTCGTAGTGTCCGCCGACCCGGGAGAGCAGGTCGTCGTCGAAGTGGCGGCGCAGCCGGGCCAGGGCGGCGCTCATGGCGGGCTGGCTGAGCCCGATGCGCCGGCCCGCGACGGTCACGTTGCGCTCCTCCAGGAGGGCGCGCAGGGCGACGACGAGGTTGAGGTCCAGGCTGGCCAGATTCACGCGAAATCCCTGTACGGAGTAGGAGACTGTGGCCTTGGTATTCGCGGCCTGGATGCCTGGCATCCAGAGAATCGATTTCCCTGATCGCAGGGTACGGGCCAGATTAGTGGCACCGCAATCGGGAGGACATCTCCGTGAAATCCGCAGCCACGTCGGCGCCCCTCTTCGTCGGCCCCTTGGCCATCGGCACTCTCTCCGCTCCGGGCGGGGCCGCGTTCCCCGGCCTCGTGGTGCCGGACGGCCGCGTGCTCGACCTGCGTACGGCGCTGGACGAACCCGCGCTGACCGCCCTCTCCCTCCTGGAGCGCTGGGAGGCGGAACTGCCGCGCCTGCACCGCCTCGCGGGCGATCCGGCCGGTGACTGGCTGCCGCTGGACGACCTGTCCGTGCACGCTCCCGTCGAGCCCCGGCAGATCTTCCAGTCCGGCGCCAACTACCGGCAGCACGTGATCGACCTGGAGGTCGCGCACCGCGCCCAGGACGACCCGCGCACCGTCGAGGAGGCACGCGCCGAGATCGCGGCGATCATGGACAAGCGGGCCGCCGAGGACCTCCCGTACGTCTTCATCGGCCTGCCGACCACGATCACCGGCCCCTACGACGACGTCGTACTGCCCTCCTGGGCCAAGAAGCCCGACTGGGAGCTGGAACTGGCCGCGGTGATCTCCCGCCCCGCCCACCGGGTCGCGGTGGAAGAGGCCCTGGAGTACGTCGCGGGCTACACCATCGCCAACGACCTCACCGACCGGGCCACCATCTTCCGCCGGGACATGCCCGCCATCGGCACCGACTGGCTGCACTGCAAGAACGCTCCCGGCTTCACCCCGCTCGGCCCCTGGATCGTCCCGGCCGGGTCCGTCGCCGACCCGTCCGACCTGCGGGTCACCCTGAAGCTCAACGGCGAGAAGATGCAGGACGAGTCCACCAAGGACATGATCTTCGGCGTGGCGCGGATGGTCTCGTACATTTCCCAGACCGCCCAACTCCTACCCGGCGACCTGGTGTTGACCGGCAGCCCGGCCGGGAACGGCCTGCACTGGGGTCGGCTCCTGCGCGACGGCGACGTGATGGACGGATCCGTCACCGGGCTCGGTGCCCAGCGCACCCACTGCGTCGCAGAGGAGACGTCGTGAGCGACCGCACCACTGTGCCTGATGCGAAAGACGCCGAGGGCGCGATCGACGAGGCCGCCAAGACGTACTCGAACTGGGGCCGTTGGGGCGAGGACGACGTCCTCGGCACGCTCAACTTCCTGGACGCCGAAAAGCGCCGCGAGGGCGCGGCCCTCGTCCGCGAGGGCGTCAGCTTCTCGCTCTCCCAGCGCTTCGACATGAACGGCCCGCAGAAGGGCTGGCGGCGGCGTACGAATCCGGTGCACACCATGCTCGACACCGGCACCGACGCCGCCCTGGGCAACCAGGGTTTCCCGCACGGCATCGGCGGCGCCGACGACGTGATCGCGATGCCGCTGCAGTGCTCCACCCAGTGGGACGGCCTCGGCCACATCTTCGACCACGGCAAGGCATGGAACGGGCGGGCCGCCGAGAAGGTCGTCACCTCCGACGGCGACCTCGTCACCGGCATCGAACACATGGCGCCGTACGTGGCCGGGCGGGGCGTCCTCCTCGACGTGGGCCGGATCGTCGGCCAGGGCGGTGAACTGCCCGACGGCTTCGCCATCACCGAGGAGCACCTGACCGCCACCGCCGAGGCGCACGGCGTCACCGTCGGCCGCGGCGACCTCGTCCTCGTCCGCACCGGACGGCTGGCCCGTGCCAGGCGCGACGGCTGGGGCGAGTACGCGGGCGGTCCCTCGCCCGGGCTGAGCTTCACCACCGCGGGCTGGCTGCACGGCAGCGAGATCGCCGGGATCGCCACCGACACCTGGGGTTTCGAGGTCCGGCCCAACGAGTTCGAGAACGCCTTCCAGCCGCTGCACCAGGTCGCCATCCCCAACATCGGCCTGCTCATAGGCGAGATGTGGGACCTCGACGCCCTGGCCGAGCACTGCGCGGCCGACGGGCGGTACGAGTTCTGGCTCACCGCCGCTCCGCTGCCCATCACTGGAGCCGTCGGCTCCCCCGTGAACCCGATCGCCGTCAAGTAACACCCCGGACCGGCCGAGTGGGCCGACCCGACAGCCACACCCATCCAGCCCGCACCACCGCCCCCTGCCGCTCGAAGTCGCGCGGCCCCACCGCAGGGAGACCCCATGACCGACCCCCGCCCCCGCACCGTCCTCGTCATAGGCGGCGGCGCCTCCGGCAACGCCGTGACCGTGCTGCTGCGGCGAGCGGGTATCACCGTGGACCTGATCGAGGCCAAGCCCGACTGGAACGTCCTCGGCTCCGGCATCACCCTCCAGGGCAACGCGCTGCGCGTACTGCGCGAGCTGGGCGTGTGGGACACGGTTCAGGAGAGCGGCTACGCCTTCGACTCCGTCGGCCTGGCCACGCCCGACGGCCATGTGTTCCACGTCCAGCAGGACATCCGTACCGGCGGCACGGACCTGCCCGCGACCATCGGCATGCAGCGGCCCCGGCTCCAGGAGATCCTGTGCGAGGCGGTCCTGGCGAGCGGTGCGACGGTCCGCCTCGGCACCACCGCCGACGAACTGGTCCAGGACGAGGCGGGCGTCACCGCCCGCTTCAGCGACGGCACCGAGGGCCGCTTCGACCTCGTCATCGCCGCCGACGGTCTCAGCTCCCGGACCCGCGCGATGATCGGCATCGGCGACAAGCCCGAGCCGACCGGCATGGCCATCTGGCGCGTCGCCGCACCCCGCCCGGCGGGCGTGGAACGCACGGACCTGGCCTACGGCGGGCCCTGCTACATCGCCGGCTACTGCCCCACCAGCGAGAACACCATCTACGCCTATCTTGTCGAGGCCAACCGCGACCGCGCCTCGATCGACCCGGCCTCGTACGCCGACGAGATGCGGCGCCTGGCAGCCCCGTACGGCGGCGCCTGGCCCGAGATCGCCGCGAGCATCACCGACCCGGCCGAGGTCAACTACACCTGGTTCGACCGGCTGCTCGTCGAGGGGCCCTGGCACCGCGGCCGGGTCGTACTGGTCGGCGACGCCGCCCACGCCTGCCCGCCCACCCTCGCGCAGGGCGCGGCCATGTCACTGGAGGACGCCTTCGTACTGGCCGAACTGCTGAGCGCGGAGGAGTCGTGGGACTCCCATGGATCCCCCGACTCCCCCGAATCCTCCGGGTCCCTCGACGACCTGCTGATCCGCTACCACGAGCGCCGCATCGACCGTGTCCGCATGGTCGTCGAGGCCTCGATGCAGCTCGGCCAGTGGCAGCTGGACGGTGTCCGTGACGCCGACGTGCCGGGCCTGATCGGGCGCACGATGTCCGTCCTGAAGGAGACCCCGTGACGACCCCGGACATCCTGACGACCCCGGAGACCGCAGCCGTCCCCACCATCGACGTCCACGCGCACGTCCTGCTTCCCGAGGTCGAGAAGGCCGTCGCCGGACACCCCGGGCTGGCCGCCGCCCGCAGTCTCGACGCCCGCCGCAACGGCCCCGACGCGCTCGCAGTCAGCGGCCCGATGGTCCGCGACCGCATCCCTCTGCTGACCGACGTCAAGGCCCGGCTCACCGCGATGGACGCCTCCGGCGTCGACACACAACTGGTCTCGCCGTCCCCGTCGCACTACCACTACTGGGCCGACGAGGACCTCGCCCGCACGGTGTGGGAACTGGCCAACACCGGCACCGCCGCCCACGTCGCCCAGGCCCCCGACCGGCTGCACGGACTGGGCCTCGTCCCGCTCCAGCACCCGGACCTCGCAGTCGAGGCCCTCGACCACGCCCTGGGCCTGGGTCTGCGCGGAGTGGAGATCTCCAGCCACGCACCCGGGCGCGAGCTCTCGGACCCGGCGTACAACACATTCTGGGCGCTCGCCGAGACGACCGGAGCGGTGCTCTTCCTGCACCCCTTCGGCTGCACGCTCGACGAGCGCCTGGACCGCTGGTACCTGTCCAACACGGTCGGGCAGCCCACCGAGAACGCCGTCGCGCTCTCCCACCTCATCTTCTCCGGCGTGCTGGACCGCCACCCCGGCCTGAAGGTGATCGCCGCGCACGGCGGCGGCTATCTGCCCACCCACATCGGCCGCTCCGACCACGCCTGGCGGGCCAGACCGGACACGCGGGGCTGCGCGTCCGAGCCGAGCAGCTACCTCAAGCGGCTGTACTTCGACTCACTCGTCCACGACCCGCACGTCCTGCGCGAACTGATCCGGGTGGCCGGCCCCGACCGGGTCCTGCTCGGCTCCGACTTCCCCTTCGACATGGGCACCGAGGACCCGGTCGGCGCGCTGCGCGCCGCCACGGACCTGCCCGACCCTCACTTCCACGCCGTACGCGGCGGCAACGCGGCAGCGCTGCTGCGCCTCTCCTGAGGAGCCCCGACATGACCGACGCCCTCCCCAACCGCCTGCTCACCCACCTGCGGCACGTCGACCTCGCCGTGCCCGACTACGACAAGCAGCTCGACTTCTACGCCGGAGTCTGGGGCCTGACCAAGGTCGCTGAGGACTCGGGCATCTCCTTCCTGGCCGCAGAGGGCAGCCCCGAGCAGTACGTCGTACGGCTCCGCAAGGCCGACGAGAAGCGGCTCGACCTCGTGTCCTACGGCGCCGCGTCAGCCGCCGACGTGGACACGCTCGCCGAGCACCTCCTCGCGGACGGCGTGCGGTTGATCTCGCAGCCGGGCAAGGTCGACACCCCCGGCGGCGGCTACGGCTTCCGCTTCTTCGACGGCGACGGCCGCACCGTCGAGGTCTCGGCGGAGGTCGGGGCCCGGCAGCACCGGCGTATCGAGGAGAAGGAGGCCATCCCGGTCCGCCTCTCGCACGTCGTCCTCAACTCCCCCGACCTGGACGCCACCCGCGCCTGGTACGAGCGCCACCTCGGCTTCCGGCTGTCCGACACGCTCAGCTCCCCGCACATGGGCGAGGTCATGCACTTCATGCGGATCAGCCACCAGCACCACTCGATGGCCCTCGCCAAGGGACCGCACACCTCCCTGCACCACGTCTCGTTCGAGATGCGCGGCCTGGACGAGTACATGCGCGGCTCGGGGCGCGTCATGCGCTCCGGCGCCCGCAAGATCTGGGGGCCAGGCCGCCACATGGCGGGCGACAACACCTTCACGTACTTCCTCGACCCGCACGGCAACACCGTCGAGTACACAACGGAGTTGGAGGAACTCGACGAGGACACCTGGCATCCGCACGTCTACGACTTCTCCCGGCCCGAGGTCACCGACCAGTGGGGCACGGCGAACCCGATGAACGAGCTGGTCGCCAAGGAGTCCTTCAACGACGTCGACCCCGGCGTCTTCGTCGCCCCGCCGGTCTGATCCCCATCTGCTCCGGGGGCGCGGAAAGCCATGCCTGGCTCCCCCCGCGCCCCCTGTCCACCCCTACGCCGCACCCCAGGATCGCCATGCGCTTCGCCACGTACGAACACCACGGCCGCCGCAGCGTCGCCACCGTCGAGGACGACGGCACCCTCCGCCCCATCCCCGGCCGCGCCTCGCTGCTCGACCTGCTCCGGGCGGGCCCCACGGCCCTGGGTGAGGCGGGCAACGCCACGCCGGACGTACCGGACGGCCCGCATGTCTCGCAGGTGCGGCTGCTGCCGCCTCTCCAGCCGCCGTCCGTACGGGACTTCGTCACCTTCGAGGAACACGTCGAGGGCGTACGGCTCAGCATCGACAACGCGGCCGGGGTGCCCGACGCCTGGTACGACGCGCCGACCTTCTACTTCACCAATCCGTACGCCGTCATCGGCGCGCACGACGACGTGCCCGTGCCGCCCGGCTCCTCGGTCCTGGACTTCGAACTCGAAGTCGCCGCAGTCATCGGCGTCGAAGGCCGCGACCTCACACCCGAGCAGGCCCGCGACCACATCATCGGCTACACGATCTTCAACGACTGGTCCGCCCGCGACCTCCAATCCGCCGAGATGAGGGTCGGGTTGGGCCCCTGCAAGGGCAAGGACACCGCCGCCACCTTCGGCCCGTACCTGGTCACCGCCGACGAACTGGAGCCGTACCGGGACACGGATGGTTTCCTGCGACTGGCTCTGACTGCCTCGGTGAACGGCGAGGTGGTCGGCAAGGACCTGCTGTCCAACATGAGCTGGACCTTCGAGGAGATGGTCGCCTACGCCTCGCGCGGCACATACGTCCGCCCCGGCGATGTGCTCGGCTCCGGCACCTGCGGCAACGGCGGCTGCCTGGCCGAGCTGTGGGGCGTACGAGGCCGACAGGATCCGCCGCCGCTGAAACCCGGCGACACCGTCACACTCACCGTCGAGGGGATCGGCACCGTCTCCAACACCGTCGTGCCCGGCGCCGGACCGGTGCCGGTCCCCCGGGCCCGCAAGCGCCCGCGGTCGCGCCCGTGAACCGCGGGGCCGTGAACGGGCTGGACGGCAAGGTCGTCGTCGTCACCGGAGCCGCGCGCGGGCAGGGCGCGGCCGAGGTCGAGGCGCTGGCCCGGGCGGGGGCGGTGGTCGTCGCCACCGATGTGACCGAGGCTCCGGGCTGTCTGCGTCTGGACGTCACCGAGGCGGCGGAGTGGGCGGCGCTCGCGGAAGGGCTGCGACGCCAGTACGGAGAGGTCCACGGCCTGGTCAACAACGCCGGCGTCACCTGGCGCGCGCGGCTCCACGAGGTCGCGCCCGAGGACTTCGCCCGCGTCCACGCGGTCAACGTCACCGGCCCGCTGTTGGGCATCCAGCACCTGGCGCCGTTGATGCCGCCGGGCTCGTCGATCGTCAACGTCGGCTCGGCCGCCGGGCTCACCGGGCACTACCCGGTCGCGTACACGGCCAGCAAGTGGGCGCTGCGCGGCCTGTCGAAGGCGGCCTGCGTCGAGTTGGGCCCACGGGGCATCCGCGTGAACACCGTCCATCCCGGCTTCATCGAGACCGAGATGACCGCCTCCGCCGCGCCCGCCTTCCGCGAGGCGAACATCCGCGAGACGCCGCTGGCCCGCACCGGCACCGTCGACGAGATCACCCCGCTGGTGGTCTTCCTCCTCTCCGACGACGCGTCCTTCATCACCGGCGTCGAGATCCCCGTCGACGGCGGCTTCACCGCACACGGCGGCGCCAAGTCCATCTCCGACGCCCTGCGGTCGGCTTCCGACTGACCTCCGACTGACCTCCGACTGAAAGGACCCAAACGTGAACAAGGTCAGCGCGAGCGCCACCGCGGCGGTCGCCGACATCCCCGACGGGGCCTCGCTGGCAGTCGGCGGCTTCGGTCTGTCCGGCATCCCGGCCACCCTCATCGACGCCCTGCACGCCCAGGGCGCCACCGGCCTGAAGGTCGTCTCCAACAACTGCGGCATCGACGGCCAGGGGCTGGGCGTTCTCCTCGCCGAGGGCCGCATCAGCCGCGTGACGGGCAGCTACGTCGGGGAGAACAAGGAGTTCGCCCGTCAGTACCTCAGCGGTGAACTGGAGGTCGAGCTCGTCCCGCAGGGCACCCTCGCCGAGCGGCTGCGAGCCGGCGGCGCCGGCATCCCGGCCTTCTACACCCCGGCGGGCGTGGGCACACAGGTCGCCGACGGCGGTCTGCCCTGGCGCTACGCGGCCGACGGCAGCATCGCCGTCGCCTCCCCAGCGAAGGAGTCCCGCACCTTCGGCGGTCGCGACCACATCCTCGAACACGGCATCACCACCGACTACGCCCTCGTCCGCGCCTGGCGCGGCGACACCCACGGCAACCTGGTCTTCAACAAGGCCGCCGCCAACTTCAACCCGCTGGCCGCAATGGCCGGTCGCATCACCGTGGCTGAGGTCGAGGAGCTCGTCGAGCCCGGAGCCCTCGGCCCCGACGCGATTCACGTCCCCGGCATCTTCGTGCAGCGGGTCGTGGCCCTCACCCCTGCCCAGGCCGCCGACAAGCGCATAGAGCACCTTCGAATTTCCGCGTCTTCGACACGAGGGACCGTACTCGCATGAGCTGGACTCGCGGCCAGATGGCCGCCCGCGCCGCCGCCGAGCTGACCGACGGCAGTTATGTCAACCTCGGCATCGGCCTGCCCACCCTCGTCCCGGGCCGCCTTCCGCCGGGAGTTCACGTCGTCCTGCACTCCGAGAACGGCATCCTCGGCACCGGTCCGTACCCCCGCGAGCACGAGGTCGACCCCGACCTCATCAACGCGGGCAAGGAAACCGTCACGGTCCTCCCTGGCGCCTCCTTTTTCGACTCCGCGCTCTCCTTCGGCATGATCCGCGGCGGCCACATCGACACCGCCGTCCTCGGCGCCATGCAGGTCTCCGCCACCGGCGACCTCGCCAACTGGATGATCCCCGGCAAGATGATCAAGGGCATGGGCGGCGCGATGGACCTCGTCCACGGCGCCCAGCGCGTCATCGTCCTCATGGACCACACCGCCAAGGACGGCAGCCCCAAGATCCTCGACGAATGCACCCTGCCCCTCACCGGCAAGGCCTGCGTCCACCGCGTCATCACCGACCTCGGCGTCATGGACGTCACCGACAACGGCCTGCTCCTCGTCGAGACCGCCCCCGGCGTCACGGCCGAGGCCATCACAGCGGTCACTGCCGCGAAGCTGCACACCGCCACCTGAGGCACGCCGGCCTGGCCGCGGCGCACAGCCAGGCCGGCAACAGGTCTTCGTCGAGGAGGTGTAAGCCCATCAGATCCAGTCGCTCCCGCATTTTGCGCACGTACGCGGCCTGGTCCGAGGGGGCGAGGAGCCGCCGGGGGGGATCGCCCCCGTCGTGTCACGGTCTCGGAGAAGTAGGAGCGGCGGCCGTTCAGGGGGATGGTGTCGCTGGTGACGGGCCTTGACCCGGAATCTTGGACACGGGCTATGCGGCTTGGGCCAGGGTAGTTGATGTTGTGTCGAGTGCTGTCTCGTAGGCGATGGGGCTGCGTTGTCCGAGGTGGGAGTGACGGCGGCGGGTGTTGTAGCGGTTGAGCCAGCCGAACGCGTCGAGGCGGGCAACGCGTTCACTGGACCAGGTTTTGCGGCCCTGGAGCGTCTCGCGTTTGAACGTCGCGTTGAAGGACTCGGCGAGTGCGTTGTCCGCGCTGGAGCCGATCGCGCTCATGGACTGGCGGACGCCGGCCTGGCGGCAGGCGTCGGCGAAGATCCGGCTGGTGTACTGGGCGAGTTCAACTGGTCGGTGTGCAGGACCGCGCCGGCGAGGCTGCCGCGGGTCCGTTCGGCGGCGGCCAGGGCGTTGGTGACGAGGTCGGTGCGCATGTGGTCCGCGATCGCCCAGCCGGCGAGGCGGCGTGAGGCGAGGTCGATGACGGTGGCCAAATACAGGAACTTCCCACCCTCCAGCGGGAGATAGGTGATGTCGCCGACGTACTTCGTGTTCGGCTTGCTTGCGGTGAAGTCGCGGCCGATCAGGTCCGGGGCCTTCGCCCCGGCCGGGTCCGTGATCGTGGTGCGGTGCCTGCGACGCAGCCGCACTCCGGCCAGGCCGATGCTGCGCATCACCCGCGCGATGCGCTTGTGGTTGATTCGCTCGCCGTCGTCGCGGAGTTCGGCGGTGATCCGGGGGACGCCGTAGGTGCCGCCTGATCCGTGGTGCACGGCCCGTATCCGGGCTGCGAGGCGGGCGTCGGCCGCCTGCCGGGCGACCCGGTCCGCGGCCGTCCGGCGCCAGTAGTAGAAGCTGGAACGGGCGATGCCCAGGATGGTGCACAGCCGCTTCACGCCGTAGCGGCGGTGGTGGTCGGCAACGAACTGGAAGCGGTTCACCAGCGCGTCTCCCCGGCGAAATACTTCGCCGCCTTGCGCAGGATCTCGCGTTCTTCCTCCAGCTCGCGGACCTTCTTGCGCAGAGCGGCGTTCTCCGCCTCCAGCGGTGTTGGCGGCTCGGCGGGGGCCTCTGCCCGGCGTCCCCGCGGCCGGCTCGCGCCCGCTGCCCGAACCCAGTTCCGCAAGGTCTCGGCGTTGATTCCCAGATCGGCAGCGACCTGCCGGATCGTCGCCTCGGGCCGCGACTGGTACAGCGCGACCGCGTCCGCCTTGAACTGCGGCGGATAGTTCTTCATGACCACGAGATGTCCGTTCTCAGATCCTCAGGATCCAGTGTCTCGTGTGTCCAAGATCAAGGGTCAAGGCCCATGGGGCGGTGCCCCGGCATGAATGTCGAGCGGCGGGACTGGCTGCAGTGGCGGGGCGGACGCCGGGAGGTGCAAGAAACCGACCCTCCCGGCTCCGGGGATATCGCCCGCAGGCGCACGGTGCTATGCCGGAGAAACGCGGCACCAGGAGCCGCGTCACCGAAGGTGAGGCACCCATCGTGAGCACCAAACCCACCAGCAGCGCCACGGACCGGCCCGCGCGCACGGCGCAGCCTTCCCGGGCGTCCGCCGCGGCCAAGGCGTCCCCCGCCGCGATCAAGCCGGCTCCCGTCGACCCGCACTTCCGCATAGCGGACGCAGCAACCTTCGGGAAGATCACCTCGGACTCGCGTCATGCCGCCGCCGCCTACTTCTATCTGGAGCTTGACTGCCTGGTGCACTGCGCGGGCCTCGTCGCCGCCGACTTCTTCGCCCGCCCGCAGCTCTACACCGCCCTGGGCAGGCCGCCGCTCGCCCCCGCCCTGGCCGAGCTGGCCGCCCGCTGCGGCAGCGACGAGCGCATTCCGAACCAGGCGCAGCGCGACGCGATCTACCTGCCGCTCTTCGGCCGCACCGCGCACGTCCGGGACCACGGCAAGGGAGACTTCCCCCGCCTGCGTGACGCGCTGATCGCCGCGGCGAGCGCATACGCGGAACGGGTCTTCGACACCGGTGAGGAGATGCTGCGGGAGCGGGTGCGCACCGAGCACCGGCCGCTGCGGGACTACCTGCAGGGGCTCGCCGGGGACGCCCTGGAGTGGAGTTCACAGAGCGCCCTGGCCGGAGCGGCCCGGGACCGGGCCTATCCGATCCTGCGCAACGAGGGCGTGTGCGCGATCTTCGGTATCTCGACGCCGCCGGGCGAACGGTGGCCGTACCTCCCGGACTCCAACGGCGACAAGCTCATCGAGGAGGTCACCCGCACACTCGCACCGGCTCAGCCGCCCCTGACCCGCGAGCAGTTCAGCAACCGGCAGCGGGCGGCTGTGCGCGGCGCCGAGGCGCTCATCGCGGTGATCGACTATACCGAGGACGGCTCCGCGGAGGAGCTCGCCTCACTCATCACCCGTTGCTATACGTGGGGTTCGGCGCTGGCGAGCGTCAATTCCGGCCCACAGGGGGCCACTCCGCCACTTGCCGAGGGCTGATCCGTGGCGGGCGGCGAGCAGGATCCCGTCTTCGACTTCATGGTGGTGCGGGCGCCGGACGCGGTGGACCCGCAGGCGCTCGGTGAGGCGTACATCCACGACGAGGTGTACGTCGCACAGGGCAGCGCGGTGCGCCGCGTGGCGCGCGATCTGCACACCGAGGACAGCAGCTCCGAGATCGGCAAGCTCGTCCACCGCAAAGTGTTGTGCGAGCAGCCGGGCGAGAGCACCGAGGAAAAACAGATCGCGGTCCTGCTCGATGAGTCACTCAAGCTGGCCGTCCCCTGCGCAGGGCCCTGCGAGAAGGGCGGCATGTCGACGAACGGGCCGATGCGGCATCCGCTGCCCCTGGAGCGGCTCGACGCGTTCACGTACGTCGTGCGCGACTCGACCTACTACCTCCTGCCGGACCGGCCCGAGCTGCTCTTCGGCGTACCGCTGATCCCCGAACTCCCACGCATCATCGACCTGTTGGACGCCCAGGATGCGCTCGTCCGCGCGCCCGACGCGATCCCCGCCCTCGTTGCCCGCCTGGAAACGCTCCTCGGCGCCCCGCTGACCCGCGTCGTGTTCACCGCGGACTGCGGGCACTCGGCCGACTTCGCCCGGGCGAAGCGGGAGCTGTTCGACGCTCTGTATCTGCTGTACATCTGGCGCCGCGCGCTCGACGTCGACCTGGAACCGCTGATCGACGGCCTGCGCGCGCTGCACGTCCTCGAAGCCCTCGCCATCGACGCGATCGTCGCCCGCATCCGCACACAGGGGACGCCGACCGCGGGCGAGCGCGCCCTGCTCGGCTGCCTCGCCGAGCGCTGCCCCGGCCTGCGCGGCTGGCAGTTCAAGGGCTCGCCGCCCTGCTTCCCGCTGATCGCGGATTCGAAGTCCCTTGCCAGGTGGCGGCTCGCAGACCCGGTGATCCACTGCCTCTTCGCTCGCCTCTTCCGCTACCTGGTCCCCTTCAACCCCATCCGGCCCATCGGCATCGGCGACCTCAAGGTCGTACGGCAGTGGCTCGTCGCGTACCGGCCGGGCGAGATCTCGCACATCCACAACATCCTCAAGGGCGAGACGAAAACCCGCGAGCACAAGCGCACCGAGCACGCCGAGGACACCTTCTCCTTCTCGGCCACCGACAGCCAGGAGAACACCCGCGACGTCCAGTCCACCCAGCGCTTCGAGGTGAAGAACGAGGCCGAGGCCGTTGTGAAGTCCACCCTCGGGGTGACGGCGAACGCGACCGTGACCTACACCAGCACGCCCGTGGTGGCCTCGCTCACTGCGGGGTTCTCCTACAACCGCGCCTCGGACGACACCAAGAAGACCGCCCAGAACTTCGCCCGTGACGTCATCGACAAGGCCGTCAGCAGGGTCACCGAACAGACCTCGACCCAGCGCTCGACGACCCATCGCCTGGAGACCGAGGAGACAAACCTGCAGCAGTTCACCAACGTCAAGGGCCCGGCGCATGTATCGGGCATGTACCGCTGGGTCGACAAGGTCTACAAGGCGCAGATCTTCAACTACGGCAAGCGCACCATGTTCGAGTTCCTGATCCCGCAGCCCGCCGCGTACTGGGTGCAGACCCGGCTGAGGAACGCCGAGAAGGGCCTCACCGTCCCGCAGCCGCCGGCGCTCCCGGTGTACGACGAGCCCGTGTTCCCCTACGAGCAGGACGCGATCGACGCGGCCACGTACCAGAAGCTGCGCGTCGACTACGACCTGGAGCAGCTGCCGGTGCCGGTCGAGGAGAAGGTGGTGGCGTTGCGCCAACTCGGCACGAACGCCCGCTACTTCAAGGAGAAAGACCTGGACGAGCGGGACGGCACCCGGGTCTTCGAGTGCCATGGCGATGGCATCGCCGGGTACCGGGCCGAACACGTCGACTTCCTCGGTGTCGCCTGCCTCCACCACAAGGAGGCCACCAACCGGTTCACCCTGGAGATCGCCGACCGCATGGTCTGGGACCAGACCCATCCCCTCCAAAAAGACTGGGTCTTCACTTCGCCCGAGCCACCACCGGAGGACCTGGTCCTGCCCGCTGACGACACCACCGTACGACTGACTTTCTGGGGAGAGATCTGGTGGTACGAGTTCTCGACGGTGCTGCATCTGCGGCTGACCCCCGAGCGGCGCGCCGAGTGGCAGGCCGCCGTGTACGCCGTGGTGAAGAAGGCCGAGCTGAAGAAGACCGCCGCGGTCAACGAGGCACGCACGGCGGAGTACGAGCGCAGGCTCTCTCAATACCGGGACGAGATAGCCCAGTTGAGGGCGACGAGCGTCGCCGACGCGCTCGCGGGTTCCTCGGACGCCGCGGACAAGGCGGTCATGGACGAGGAGATCAAGAAGCACTGTCTGACCCTGATCACCAAGGAGTTCGACAGCGACGCCGGGGACGACGTACTGCCCCTGACCGACGCCCTCGCCACCCGCAAGCTGAAGCCGGTCACGACGCGCTTCGAGGTGGACGAGACGATGGACCCCAAGGCGAAGGTGCCGGTGCCGCCCACGACGGCCGGTTACAAGACGGAGCCGGACGAGAAGGAGAGCGACTGGCCGGCGATCGATCTGAAGGTGGCCAGGGCCAAGGGGAAGCTTGTCCAGTTCCTCGAACAGGCATTTGAGTGGCAGCACTTGTCGTATCTCTTCTATCCGTACTACTGGGCGGAGCAGCCGGACTGGCTGGAGCTGATGGACCGCCAGGACGACGCCGATCCCGCGTTCACGGCGTTCTTGCGGGCGGGAATGGCGCGCGTCCTTGTCGCCGTGACCCCGGGCTACCGCCAGGCCGTCTGCTACTACCTGGCGAACCGTGCGCCCTGGTCCGGCGGGCGCACCCCGGTGATCGGCGACGACCTGTTCGTATCGCTTCACGAGGAGATGCGGGAGCAGACGGACGACCGACTCGGCGGCAAGGCCGAGGGCGAGCCGTGGACGTTCGTCGTGCCGACGACACTGGTGTATCTGCACGACAGCGGCGACAAGCTGCCGGACCTGGCGGCCGAGCGCGCCCTGCGCGAGGGCGAGTCATGAGTGTCGTCATCGCACTCGATCCGGGGGTGCCGACGGGTACGACGCCCCTGGAGGGCCCCAGGCCCGATCCGCGCTCCCCCGCCTTCCGGGACCTGGAGGAGAAGACGGTCGCGAGGTTCCGCGTCCTGGCCCGCGAGTACGGCACCGCGCGCCGCCGCAGGAGCGCCGTCGTCGTGCCCGGACATCCCGAACTCGTCCTTGACGGCAGCCTGCTGGGTCGCATGGTCCTGTCGTACAGCACACAGGGCTGGTCCGGTATCGAGCAGGCCCGCGATGCGCTGCTCGCCCTGCAGAGGGGCGGCAAGACGGAGATCGAGGACGGGCTGTTCTTCGCCGCGGTCCGCGATCTGCTCTCGCACCTGATCGGCCGCACCCTCGTCGACCTGGAGGCCAGAGCGGCGCAGCTGGCGACCGACGCCCTCAAGTCCAGCAGTGAGCAGCTGGAGAAAGGAAGCAAGCAACTGGGCCTGAAGACCCAGCAGATCGGGCGGTTCCCCGCCCCGGTCGACGACGAGCCCGACACCAGCGAGCCAGTCCACCGGCACACCCTGGAGAATCACGAACTCTGCGGCCGGCTGCACACCCAGCTCCTGGCCGTGGCCAAGGAGTTCGTGGCTGTCGCGGCCTTTAAGCGGCATCTGGCCGTCGTACCGAAGCCCGGCAGCCAGGACGAGAAGGACCTCAAGGAGAGCATCGAAAGCTACGCCAAGCGGGCCGGGACGGCCCTGCAGGCGGCGGTGTTCACCAAGGAGTGCCCGATCGGGCTGCTCGGCGTGCGGCTGGTCGACCTGGACACGACGCAGGAGCAGTTCGAGGGCAGGCTCGCCCAGGTGCTTCAGCTCCTGACGGAGTCGGTCACCGACGTCCGCAAGACCGCCCTGGGCGAACGCGCCCCCGGTGTCGTCGGCCCCTCGGCGACCCGACTGCCCGAAGGACGGGTCCATCTCGCCGACTTCAGACCCTCACTCGAAGTGCGGCTGCTCACCAAGGCCGCCGAGGGCATAGAGAACGACCGGGCCTGGCTGCCGCTCCTGCACGAGGAGACCTGGGACCGGATGCTCGCCGAACCGGGCCTGGTCCAGGGTGGTTTCGGCTATGCGGTGGCCGGCCACTACCGGCTTGCCCTCCTGGAGCGGAAGAAGGCCGACGAGGCTCGGGCTGCGGAGAAGAGCGCGATCTGGCGGTGGGTGGAGATCATCGCGGCGGGGCTCTCGATCGCCGCTCTGATCCTGTTCCCCTGGGGCGCCGTCCCGCTGCTCACCGTCGCCCTGGAGACGGGCGCCGCGGCCGCGGCCCTGGTGGTCGCCACACACCAGATCGTGGAGCTGTACACCCAGGTCCAGCTGGCGAAACGGCTGGTGGTCGCCGGCCTGATGGTGGGCGGTTCCGCAGCGCAGGGCGCCGAAGTGCTCGCCGGGCTCGGCGCGCTCGCCCAGTTCCGGCTGACGGTGTACGGCGAGGCCCTCAAGGACATCGGTCTCGTCGCCCTCGGCGAACTGATCGGGACGCGGCTCGCGGCGGCGCGTCATGCCGTGCGCGGCTACGGCTACGTGCAGGACATCAAGACCCTGCTCGGACCGGCGCGGTGAACGCCACGGTCCCCAAGGTCGCACCCGCCCTGGACACCGCGGCCGACGCCCTCGACCACGCCCTCGCGGCCAAGCAGAAGCTCGTCGCCGACCTCGGTCTGCCGCTGCCGCCGCCCCCGAAGCCCGTGGTGCTTCCGCATCCGCACGAGGCGCTGCGCGACCTGATCTCCCTGGTCGAGGATGCCTCGCACGACCTGCAGGAACTCATCAGTGCCCGCAGCACTATGGAGGCGATCCTCAAGGACCTGAACATCGACCCGAAGATCTTCGGGCGCTCCACCCATGCGGAGGTCGTCACGCTCATGGAGCGCTGGGCGCGCGACGCCGCCTCCCGGGTCGCCGACTTCACCAGCGCCCAGCTGGCGTCCGCGGGCCGCAAGCAGGCGTTCGTCGGGTATCTCGTGCAGCATCTGCTGCTGACCCACCCCGAAATCAGCCCGGCCCTTGACGCGGCAGCGGCGTGCGGCGCCTGGGCCGTACTCAAAAGCCTCGAGGAAGGCACCGCGCTCCTGAAGAACGCCGACGGGGTGGAGGTCAAGCTGTCGCTCAGCACGCTGGAGGCGCCGCGCCGGGCGGAGAGCGTCGAGTTCCTGACCGACAAGGGGTGGAAGCAGGCCACCGATGCGATCTGGTACTGCACGATCAAGGACGAGGCGGATCCCGGAGTGACCCATGGTCACTACTGGTCGCAGCGCCTGGAGCTGAAGAAGGGCCATGTGGACACCGAGCAGCTGCGCACGTTCGAGTCGCGGGCCGCGAAGGCCCTCTCCATCCGCTGGGTGGACAGCCTCACCGGCAAGCTGATCGAGGTGAAACGCACCGAGCTCTTCGTCAAAGCGGACGAACACGCCCGCACCCTGATGGTCGGCCGCCTGCCCGAGCGCTTCGGCAACCACCTGATCGACCTCGCCCGTACCCGCTCGCATGGCGAGTACATCCTCTACAATGGCCGGCTCAACCTGCCGGAGGTCGCCCGGCTCTACGACATCCTCAAGTAGTCCGAGAGCTCCTCCGGCGTACGCGGGACGTCTGCCCCGTTCAACAGGACGCGCGTGCGCAGCAGTTCGGCAACCGCGACCCGGCGTCGAATCCGCCGTGGCCGCCGCCACTGCCTGGCCCGACACGCCGACGAGCAGCACACCGCCCGCGGCGCGGCACCCCGCTCCAGCAGGGAGTCACACACTGGACAACACCGCTGAAACGGCAGCCCGACGGACCCGGACACAGGTTCTGAGTGGAACTCCGGCCCGCCGCTACGGGGGAGAGCGGAGTGCAGGCGGAGTGCAGGCGCCAGAACCCGTTCGAACCACCTCACCGACCGGCGAGGGCCGGTGAGCTCGTTACACGGGAATTAGGACGTTGACGAGTCGGTTCCCCCTTCTGCCTTGCGGGCGGGAGGGGCCATTTTCCCACGGCCGGATACTCTGCGGCGATGATTCGTGCAGTGGTCTTCGACGTCGGTGAATGCCTAGTTGACGAGACGCGGGAGTACGGCACTTGGGCTGACTGGCTCGGTGTCCCCCGCCACACATTCGCCGCAATGTTCGGCGCGGTCATCGCGCAGGGACGCGACTACCGCGAAACCTTCCAGGGACTGCGCACCGACGCGTCGACATCAGCGTATGCCCAGATGCTCTGCACCCTGGCCTACACTGCCGCCCGGGGCGGCCACCGCACTGAGGCCCTGGCGATGACCGTGGAAGCCCGCCGCGCCGCCGCCCGTCTGCCTGAGACCGCCCCGGCGGGCCGTCTGTTCCCCATCAGCCCGGCCGCCGTCGACTTGTATGCGGTCGGCGTGCACTGGGCACTCGGAGATGCCGGCGCAGCCCTGGAAGCGGGGAAGGACCTGCGCCCCGCACAGTTCCCGACTGCCGAGCGCAAGGCACGGCTGGGCACCGACATGGCGCGAGCGTGGTGAGCATGGCAACGGCCCGAGCAGACCGCCCAAGCACTTCTCGCGGCGCACCGGGCCAGTCCCGCAGAAGTCCGGGATCGGCCCGCGATCCGCAGCATCGTCTACGAACTGGCAGAGAGGCACCCCCGCACGACGGGCGTCCGCGAGCTGCACGCCGCGGTTCACCAGCAGGCCAGCTGACGCGTGTTGCGTACTCATGGATTGTGGTCTCGTACGAGCCTGACCAACAACTCCGTGTCCTGGAGGTCTGCCAGTACCACCTCCGCGCTGGCCTGCCGCAAGGCTGCTTGGTCACTGCGACCGGATGCAACCGCGATGACACGTACGGCGTTCGCATGTGCCCCGTCCACGTCGGCAGGAGTATCGCCGATCAGTACAGCTTCCGTGGCGGACGCGTTAGCACGTTGGAGGGACAGACGCACCAGGTCGGCGCGGACATCGCTCTCCTCCCCGTAGGCGCCGAGATCCCAGACGATGTGCCGATCAAGCCCGAATACCTGGAGTTTGATCTCGGCGACAGGGCGGATGTTGCCGGAGACCACCGTCTGTTCGACGCCGAACGCGGCGAGCGCGTCAAGAGCAGCAGCCGCACCTGGCAGCGCGTGGCCGCACTCGCGCAGGTTGGCAGCCCGCTTCAGGTGTTCCTCAGTCAACGCGTCGGCGGAGCGCTCGAAGTCCGTACGATCCGTGGTCAGCCCATGGAGCTTCGCGGTCTCACGGAAGATCACGGCCTCCGTGATGCCGTCGATCTTCGCCTGCTCACGCAGGGGCAGACCCCTGGTTTTCTGGAACGCCGCAGCCGACATCTCACGGCCCACACCTCGTGTATCGATCAAGGTGTGGTCGATGTCCCAAAGGACCAGTCGTGCCATGGCGCCCCTCAACTCCCCATCCGCCACTGACTGACAAGGTGTCACACGACAGTGCGCAGACCGTGCGCGGCCTGCTCCAACCGCTCTATGCTGACCAGGCTGGCTGTCATGTCTCCTTCCTAACAGAGCAGCTCCCTTCTGCCTTTCGGGCGGAAGGGGCCATTTTTCACAGCCGCATACTCTGCGGCCATGATTCGTGTAATGGTCTTCGATGTCGGGGAGACGATCACCCGGGACGACCGATACTGGGCTGCCTGGGCCGACTGGCTCAGCTTCCCTAGGCACACCCTCTCAGCGCTCGTCGGTGCCGTCGTCGCACGTGGCGACGACAATGCCGAAGCCCTCCGGCTCATCCGCCCGGGCATCGACATCCCCGCCGAATACGCCGCCAGGGAGGCTGCAGGCCACGGCGAGAGTCTGGACGAGAGCGATCTGTACGAGGACGTCCGCCCTGCGTTCACCATGCTCCGCGACCACGGAGTGCGGATCATCGTCGCCGGGAACCAGACGGCCCGCGCCGGTGAACTGCTTCGGGGAATCGACCTGCCCGCCGACCTAATCACCACCTCGGAGGAACTCGGGGTAGCCAAGCCCTCTCCAGACTTCTTTCGTCGCGTATTGGCCGCAGCAGCGGCTGAGCCCGAGACCACCCTGTACGTCGGCGACCATCCAGCCCACGACATTACCCCCGCACAGGCCGCCGGGCTCCGAGCCGCGCACCTTCGCCGCGGCCCGTGGGGACACCTGTGGGCCCATAGCGCGCAGGCGGACGTTGCGGACTACCGCATCGACAGTCTCCTCGACCTCGTCGGCGTCGTCTCTGCCTGAACCCCCGATTCGGGGGCGCAACTGCCGCTGACTTGGCCGGTATGACTGCACGCACGGTGGGGGATCAAGTCGCCTACTACCGGAGTGTGGCCCGCTCACCGATGACGCAGCAGCAGCTCGCCGATGCGACGAATCTGTCTCTCGGAGCGGTCCGCAAGATCGAGCAGGGCGAACGTCGCCCCAGCCCTGGGACCTTGGAGGCGATAGCGGATGCGTTCAGGATCGATCCCAACCAGCTGCTGACCGATCGAGGTTCCGCCCAAACCAGGGTCCATGCCGCGCTACCTGCTCTGTCGGCGGTACTTTCCGCCTACGACCTCCCTGACGACGGCCCCGTCCGTCCGATGTCCGCACTGCGCGCATCCGTTGAGAAGGCCGCGGACTGGAAGCTTGCCGCGCAGTACACCCCTATCGCCCGGGCGCGGCCGAGCCTGCTGTCGGAACTGCTGCGCGGCTACCACTCAGCAGGCGGCGACGACCGCCGGGACCTGGCCGGCCTGCTGGTAAGCGCCGCCCGCTCAGCGGATGCGGCAGCGTACAAGATCGGCGCCCGCGTCCTGTCTGCCCGAATGATCGACCTGATGCGGTGGGTCATTCCCGAGGCTCAGGATCCGGTGCTGGAGTCGAGCGTCGCCTATGTACGGACGGAGACCTTTTCGCCGCCGTCACCCACGCCGCCGGGCTGCGTGCTCTGGAAGCGGCTATCGACCGATCGCCGGTCCCCGACTGCGCTCCTGCGGCTGCTGCCCGCGGCGCCTTGCGCATGCGCGCTGCGGTCATTGCTGGCTGAGTAGGTAATGGTGCTGCCGCGAAGCTGCACCTGGCGGAGGCACAGTCGCTCGGGGATGGGGTGGGCGAGGATGTGTACTGCGGAATGGCCTTGGGCCCGGACTCTGTGCGCATCCATGAAGTGTCGGTCGCCGTGTGAGTCTTGGCAGTGATCGCACTGGTCGCGCCTTGGATGTCGCACACGAGTGGAAACCTCCACACAAGCTTCCAGCCGAGCGCCGGTCCGGGTTCTACATCGAGATGGCCCGTGCGCAGCTGTGGGCCGGGCAGGCCGACGCAGCTTTCGAGGCTCTGAAGGTCGCTCGCAAGATCGCGCCGCAGCACACTCGGCAGCATCCGTGGGTCCGTCAGGACGCTGGGACGCTTCGTCGATTGCGGATGGCCGGTGGTTGCGTCCCACAACTGGAGGAGGTAGGCCATGCGGTCCATGGTGGGCGGTTGGTTGCGGTCTCCGGTATAGCCGGTGAGCTCATCGTCGTCGTGATTCATGCCGCCACCATCACGGCTCTTCGTCGCGCGTATGTCGCACCTTCGTGGCGCCGCCTCCGACGGCCCCTGAGCTTCTACGCCGCTTCGACGATCTCGACCCGCTCGGCCGCGACCGCCAACGTCCACTCCGCGACCAGCCGTTCGTACTCGGCCCGGTCCTCCCCGTACAGCCGACCACCGGAGCGCTGGAACAGTGCACGGATCAGCTCGTTGACCACGTCAGCAGACCGTACGGAACCAGGACGGTCAGAGTCGGGGGACAGAGGACAAGGCTACGGGGCGGCACCGACAATCCGCTCCGCCGCAACGAGCGCCAGGTGCCACGGGTACTGCTTGGGTTTGCCCTGGCCCGGCTGGTTCGGCACGAAACCGCCCTCGCCGTACAGCACTTCGACACCCATCGCCCGCAACTCGGCGACGCTCCGCTCGAACTGCCGGTGCTGCACGTAGGCCGCGTTCACACACGGCATCGTCACGATCGGGATCCCCTTGCCGAGGCCCTCGGCGACCACCCCCACCACGAAGTCGTGAGTCAGCCCCAGCGCCCACGAGTTGACTGTGTTGAAGGTGGCTGGCGCGACGACGATCGCATCGGCCTTCGGCCATACGTCCGGTTCGCCGGGCGACTTGTACTCGGATCGCACCGGGTGCCCGGTCAGCGCCTCCAGGTCCCCGAGTTGGTCGCCGAGCCAGCGCGCGGCGGTGGGGGTGAGGCCGAGACACACATCGAAGCCGCGGCCCTGAGCGTTCTCGATCACCGCGGCCACGTCGACGACAGGCGGAGCGGCAGAGCCGAAGAGGTAGAGCACGGGCGAGGGAGTCGTCATGGTCTTATCTGATCACATGCAACCGCCCCCGTTCCGGGTGGAGACGGGGACGGACGCCTGACTCGCAGCTCGGTGCGCGAGTACCGTTCCAAGTGGCTGCTTAAAACGGCGACCTGTATGCCCAACCTGGACGACGACCACACGGGTGCCCGCATTAGGGAACAGCGGAGATTGGCCAGGCTGACCTTGCGGGGGCTCGCTGGCCGCATCCCGTACTCCTACAGCTACCTCACGCAGGTCGAATGCGGCGCCCATCAGCGCATCGTCGGCTTCACCAGCGGCTTGGAGCGCGAACAGCAGAGTATGTCCGGCACGGTCCGCATCGCGTATGTCGAAGAACTCAATGCGAGCCGCGAGCAGGTAGGACTCTGCGAGTGCTGCGGTAACGGCCCGCCGGGTCTGGCCGGCGGTCTCCGTGAGTAAGGCACAGCCGAGAGAACCGTGCGCCTGCGCGGCAGGGTGCAAAGCCTGGCCTACGACCGTGAACTCGAGAGCGCAGCTAGGGGTCCCGCGAACTGGGTTGGGACCGACGACTCCTCATCCGAGTTCACGAGCTCGCCGCTGGACTGCGCACGTCGGGCTTCGGCTTCCGCTAACCCACCGTCGGCAGGCAGGATCAGGGCATGAGGATTTTGGTGTTGGGCGGAACCTGGTTCTTGGGCAAGGCCATCGCGGAGCAAGCGTTGGCGAGAGGCTGGGAGGTCGCCACCTTCAACCGGGGGCGCTCAGGCCAGGACGTGGCTGGGGTGCAACCGGTGCATGGGGACCGAACGGTCCACGCGGACCTGGTGCGCCTTGCCCAGGACGGCACTTGGGACGCTGTGATCGACACTTCCAGTTCTGAGCTCGCACCGCGCGATGTGCTGCTGGCGACCACCACCCTTCGCGATCAGGTCGGGCGGTGGGTCCACATCTCTACCGTCTCCGTGTACGAAGGATGGCCCCACCAGGCTCTGACCGACGGCTCCCCGTTGCTGGAGTGCCCGCCTGACGCCGACGCGACGTACGGGTACACAGGCGAGGACGGCAGCCCGACCCTTTACGGATTCCAGAAGGCGGGTGGCGAGCGTGCGGTCACCGCGGCCTTCGGGGACTCGGCAGCCTTCCTGCGGCCCGGGGTAATTCTGGGACCCGGTGAGTACGTAGGACGACTCCCGTGGTGGCTGGAGCGAGCCAAGCGCGGCGGGCGCTTCATCGCGCCGGCTCCGGCCAAGCAGCGTATCCAGCCCGTCGACGTCCGCGACGTCGCTCAGTTCGCGCTGGACCAGGCCGCGAGCACGACCAGCGGCGGATACAACGTCACCCACCCCGTCGGAACGAGCTTCGAGGAGTTCCTCAGCGGATGCCTGGCCGCGACCGACAGCACAGGTACGCCGGTCTGGGTGGAGCCGGAGGTCCTCAAGGAGCACGGCGTGGCGCAGTGGACCGAACTTCCGCTCTGGCGTACCCATGCCGGGGTGTGGGCAGTTGACTCCAGCCGAGCTGTCGACGCCGGACTGAGCTGTCGTCCGATCGCCGAGACCATCCGCGACACGTGGCGATGGTGGGCGGCTGACGGGCGTCCCGTAGACCACCCGCGGTGGGCGGAACACGGGATCGCCCCGGAAAAGGAGGCGAAGATCCTCGCCTCGCTGTGATCAGGACTCGATCGCGAGCAGGGGCACCGGAGGACCGAGCCTGTACGGCGGTGAGACACGGTTGAACTCTTCGATCTGTTCCCGCAGTTGCCGGGGCAGCGGCGACCCGTGATAGATCGGTCGGGCCAAGTGCCGGCCGATACGGGCTGTCCGCAGGACGATGCCTGTGTTGCGCCGTTCGGCAGGCACCTCCCAGACGGGTGTCAGCGCTTCAGCCGCTCCGTCGACATCATCTGCGAGGAGACGGGCCTGGGCGATGTCCGCTGCCGCGCCTGCCCGAACGTGCGCGGACTGATCCCCGTGCGCCTTCTGCTCGACGAGGGACAGCGCCCGGCGCGCAGAGGCCTCGGCCTGGATCGGATCACCGACCAACAGAGCGGTAGTGCTGTTGGACATCGCCAGGCGCTCATCGGAGAAGCCGAATTCTCCGCCTACGACATCGTGCAGGTCGTCGTGTCGGTCCCGGTTGCCTTCCTCGGACAACTGCATGGCGTGCTGGGCAGAGGACACATCGCCAAGGTGGGCGTACGAGCGCGCTTGGATGGCGTGCAGACGCCGCTGGGCGATGTGGCCAAGACCTCCGTACGACAACGCACGGCTCGCCTTTGCGACCGCTTCCGTCGTGTTGCCAGTGTGGTAGGCGATGTACGCCAGCGTGCCGTCGGCGAATGCGCGCAGCGGAACGAACCGTGAGCTCTCGCCGTACAAAGCAGCGGTGCGGGCGAAGCTGCGGGCACTCTTGAAGTAGCCGAGGTCGAAGGCGGCGACCGACAGCAGCGCGGCTGTCTGACCGTTGAGAATGATCAACTCCTGTTGCTGGACGGGGATCTGTGTCCTGTCGCGGTGGCGTTCAATCTCTGAGTGAAGGCTGTCGGCTGCCTCATACGCCATGACCGCCGGCAGTCGGTGGTAGCTCTGCGCGAGCGTCACCACCTGGTCTCGCAGTTCGTCGATTGTGGTGTCGGAGATGGACGCCGCAGCGGTTGCGTCAGCGCCGTCATGTGCTTTACGTGCGGTCATTCGAACTCGCTCTTCCAGGTCGAACGCGGGTGCCTGGGGATCGATTTCCGGTGGTGATCCGAACAGCTGCTCCGCCGTGTATCCCGGCCACATGGCTTCGAGGATCTGGCACGTCGCAGAGCCGGGCAGGTGCACGAGTTTGCCACCTGTCCAGCGACGGAACTGTGTCTCGCCACAGGTGGGGTTGCTGGGGTCTGGCCCGAAGAGGCGATTACCGATGTCGGTGAACTTTTTCTCGAACTGACGGTAGGAAAGCCTGTCCCGATCACACAGCAACTTCAGCAATGTCCTCGGTACGTCTCCCATTCCGCCCCCAGTCTTCCGGCGCCGGTAGTCCTGCTGGGCGCCCTCGGATCGATCCCTTCTCATGCAGGGGAAGCCGCAACCCCGCGCCAAGGCAACAGTCCTCGCATAGACGCCACTTCAAAGCTACCCCGGCGCCGCGTTCGCCCCTCCCGAGCACTCCAGAGGACACCTCTCAGGTCATGGCGAGGCCACGCTAGGTGAGAGGAACCTGATCGCCAACCCCGCCGAGGGTGTTCGACCAGGCACAGAACGTGCAATCAGGAGTTCCCCGTGAAGCCAGAGACGCAGCGCACCGCGGTCCTCCCCGTGAAGACGTTGAAGGAGGCGTGGATAACAACTCCCGCAAAGCGTTGCCGCGTTGAGCGAGTAGCGCGATGCGCATCGTCCGTAGCTCCCGGACGGAAGGAGGGCTCGGCATGACCCCGACCGCCACTCTCGCGCCGAGACGCGGCACCGCAGCCGACTGGGAGGTTGAGAGCACTGAGGCCATCGGCGCCGGCGGCACCCTCACCATTCCGCCGGCTCGCCGCACTGAGGGTTCAGGCCCGCACTGGCGAGTCTGCCCCGGGGACAGCGACTGGATCACCGGCTCGAGTGCACTCCAGGCTGCGCTTGAAGACTGTTTGTCAGCCGTCGGTGGATTGGAGCGGTCGGCATGACCAACACCACGCTGACCATGCCCCCGGACACCCGACTGTCACACGCCCGCATGTCGCCGCTGTTGTGTATCAGCAAGGCCCGGATCCTGCTGCGCGCAGAGCCCGCCGAGACGGACGCCCTCCGCGGGGCCATCGCGTCGCGGACGGCCCGCTCGGTGCGCACGCTGTGCGGGCACTACGACCGGCTGGTGCCGCGATGACCAGTACCTCGCCCACGAACATCGTGTACGACCCGGCGGGCCCTTCTCGCAGCGGCGCCGCCCTGGTCACTCACCAGCTCGACGAGCTCCGGCTTGGTCAGCATTGGGTGCAGACCGGCGAGCAGGACGGTTTACGGATCGTCGACCGGCGGATCCCGCCCAGGCACGGCTGGTGCCGTGCCACCGGTCTCTATCGGGCTCTGTGGCCAGCCACAGCTGATCTGTGTGTCGAGGTCGACTGGCACGCAGACCAGAACGTCCCTGCGGCGGAGCAGGCCGAGCACTGGCGCACCCGGCTGGCCGCGGTCACCGCCGGACTGGAGTCCGCCGGCTACACGGTCCGCGCACCTGGTCCGCGCCGAACCCCGGGCGTCCACCGGTACCAGCCGCTGATCGTGTCCCGCCAGCGGCCCGGCGGTGCACCGCCGGCCGCCTGCCCCACCGACGGATGGGATCACCTTGCCGTGCACCCCACCTACAAGTGGCCCGAGCGGTCCCCTCGCGATCTCCTCGCGGCCACGCTGGAGCAAGTCCGCCTCACCAACTACACCGTCCGCTCCCTGGACACACATCTGTGGCCGCCGTACGTCACAGCCGCCATGGTCATCATGTGGAGGGGAGCCAGTACTGCCCCCGTGGCGGACTGGGACAGCGCCATAGCTCGCGTCCGCCGCTTCCTGCGCACTACCGGGTACGGCGTCATGGATCACGGCCTGCCCTGGGACCCCGCCTTCGACGACCTGCCGTACGTGATCGCCTACCTCCGTGAAGGCCTGCGGACGGGAGACAGGCCATGACCAGTACCACGAAGGCGCTCATGGCCCATGCCGACGGCTCGGGCTACAGAGCGGCCGGCTTGTGCGCGGCCAACCACCCCAGCAGCGCGATGTGCACCCAGAACTGATGGCGTGGTCGAGGCCAAGAACATGCAGGCCATCCTCCCCGCCTGAACCGCACCTGTACGCCTGAATCGACTCCGAGGACCTCATGCCTTCCCTCCGACCCGCTGCTCGTCCGGCCGACCACCGCCGCAGACGACGCCGTTCCCGGTTAGACCGCGCACGGATCGACACCTACTTCCTCGACGAGGTCGCCGGCGTCCTGTTCCCCCCGCTGGCCTGCCTCTCCGTTCTGGCGTGCACGACCGTCCTCACCGCGTGGGCCCTCGACTTCACTGTGGTGCCGATCGCCGTTGGCCTCGCGGGCAGCGTGCTCGTCGCGGTCATCGTGGGCAACGTCCGCGTGCGCGCTGTGGCGGTATCCCTGCGGCGCCACCGGAACACCGAGTTGCAGAGCGTCGAGGAAGCGGTGAAGGCCGCGGAGCAGAGCGTGGTCTGGACGGCGGACGGGCTGTGCCGGGGGGCACGTCCTCCGCTCCCGCCCCAGGCGGACTGGCCGGACGACGACCAACTCCACGGGCTGCTGGGGCGGGTCAGCAATCTGCAGTTGCAGAGCGCTCACTCGTTGCTGCGGGTGCACGACGAGTCGCAGGCCGCCGTCCTGGTGACGATGCAGCAGAAGCTGGCGCGGCGCCAGCATGTCCTGATCGGCGAGATGCTCGAACATCTGACGCGTCAGCAGCAGGGCACCGAGGATGCGGAACTGCTCGACGGGAGCTACAAGATCGACCATCTCGCGACGCGGTTGCGCCGCATGGTCGAGAGCGTCTCCGTCGTCCTGAACGGCGAGGCACTGCGCGAGACCCGGTCTCCCGTAGTGGTCTCCAGGCTGCTGCGCGGAGCGAAGTCGGAAGTCGTGAAGTACCCCCGCGTGAGGACCGTGGACGGCGACGTGGGCTCCGCGTTCGCCTTGCCTGCCCACGTCCACCCGGACGTCACGCACTTGCTGGCCGAGCTCATCGACAACGGCCTGGACAACTCCGACCCGGCCTCCAAGGTCATCGTGCGGGCGCAGAAGGTGGCCCACGGCCTGGCCTTCGAGGTCGAGGACCGGGCCCTGCTGCCCATGGACCCCGTCGAGCGGGACAAACTGAACGCGCTGTTGAAGAACCCGAGTCACGCAGACATCGCGGAGCGGGTCCGCAGGGGCAGTCTGGGCCTGGTCACAGCGGCCAAGATCGCTGAGAAGCACGGTCTTCGGGTCTGGCTGTCGATGAATGAGACGGGTGGCACGACCGCCAACGTGGTCGTGCCCAACCAGTACCTCGTGCCCACCGCGCCGGCCATCGCGAGCATCCCTGTACCGGCCGGTCCCGACCCGGCCCGTCAACTGGCACACGCGGGTGCTCCTGAGCAGCCGCAGGCCGGTCCCCCTGAAGCCGACCTTCTGCCGAAACGAACGCCTGGGCAGTTCTCAACGCCCCCCAGGCAGAAGCCCGCAGGCCCGCCCCCGGCCGCGAACCCCCAAGCGCCGGCCGACTGGCGCACCGGCTTCCAGGCCGGACTCCAGCCCCCACGCCCTACCCAGCCCTGAATCCCCCGGAGCCCATCGCCATGACCCACGACTCGACCGCTGTCTCCGTGCACTCCCCCAAGGTGGTTCAGGGGCAGGTGACACGCTTGCTGGACGAATTCGTCAAGGACACCGCCGGCGTCACCCACGCGCTGTTGGTAACCCGGGAAGGCTTGAAGCAAGCGTCCGTCTCCCACATGGAGGACGAGTGGGCGGACAAGGTGGCCGCAGCGTTCTCCGGGGTGGCATCGCTGGCACATGGGACCAAAGGGCCCACCGACAAGACGATGCCGGCGAGCCAGGTCATCATCGAACGGCCCGACACCCTCTTCCTCATGACCGAAGCCGGTACGGGAAGCGCCTTCAACGACACCGGTGAGACCGTGTCGACCATCCTGGTCGTGCTCGCCCGCCCGGACGCCAATCTGGGCGCCGTGGGCTACGCCGCCGGCCATCTGGTGCAGCGTTTCGCCCCGTTCATGACCACCCCGGTCCGCACGCGTGATGGTCAGGACGCCGGTGTCGAATGAATCCCCGCCCCGGTCCGGACCCGTTACCGGACGACACAGCCGGCATCGTGCGGCTGTACGCGCTCACCGACGGCCGCACCCGCCCACGTCACCAGCTCAGCATGGACACCGTCCTGGGGCCCGGTCCCCGCGCCCCGCAGGGCCTGTCCGAGGAGAGCGCGCGGATCACCGAGTTGTGCCAGGAGCGCACCCGGCCGCTGGTCGAGCTGGCCGGGATGCTCGGCCTGCACGTCACCGCGGTGAGGATCCTTGTCTCCGACCTGATCGACGCCAGCGCCCTGCGCCTGCCGGTGTCGGATACGCCCGGCGAGGACCGCGACGCACAGCTACTGCGCGCGGCGGTCGCCGGCCTCAAGCGGAACTGGGCACACGCCGTCGCGAAGGCCGGGTGAGGGCATGACACAGCCTGAGCGGACCGTCGAGCGGGAGAGGATCAAGCTGGTGATCGGCGGGGGGTTCGGGGTGGGCAAGACCACCGCGATCGGCGCCGTCAGCGACATCGATCCGCTCAAGACCGAGGAAGTCCTCACCACGCGCAGCGCGGCGACGGACAGCCTGCACGGCGTGGAGAACAAGACGCACACGACGGTTGCCTTCGATTTCGGCCGGGTGGGCTGGGACGGCCCCGACCCCGTCGAGCTCTACCTCTTCGGCGCCCCGGGCCAGCTCCGTTTTTGGAGCCTGTGGCACGACCTGTGCGACGGCGCGTCCGGCGCGGTGGTCCTCGCCGACACCCGAAGGATCGAGTCCAGCTTCCACGCGGCCGACTTCTTCGAACACAGAGGCCTGCCCTTCGTCATCGCCGTCAACACCTTCCCCGGCACCAAGCCGCGCACACCCGACGACATCCGCGACGCCTTCTCCGTGAAGGACACCGTGCCGCTGATGTTCTGCGACGCCCGCGACGGCGGCTCCGTGGCCTCGGTACTCGTCACCCTGTTCACCCACATCTTGAAGATCCGCTATCCCGACCTCACCCCCCTGGATGCTTGATGACTCCCTCTTACGCCCCGGCCACCACCACGCAACGCCAGATCGAGGTCTTCACGGACAGCCCGGCCACCGAAGTGAAGGAGATGGCCGCCCGGTTGTCCCGCTTCGCCGAGCTGGGCATCACCATGGAGGGCCAGGAGATCCTCGACGACATCGCCACCCGCATCGCCACCCAGACCGGCTTCGTGTGGGGCATGGTGAACGCCTTCAGCGACCAGCAAACCTTCCTGGGCCTGCACAACCCCCCGCCGGAGTCCGGCTATCCCATCGTCGGCCGCACCATGAGCCGCGCCCACGGCTACTGCCCCGAAGTCGTCGAGCGCCGCCTCGGTCTGCCGCTGCCGGATGTGACCGCATCCCCCCGCTTCCAGGGCAACGCCGTCGTCGACGCCATCGGCATCCAGTCCTACTTCGGCGCCCCGATCATCGACGCGGTGACCGGTCTGGTCCTGCTGACCGTCTGCGTCATCGACCCAGAACCACGCACGCTCGCCGACTGGCGGCACAAGCAGGAGATCGTCCGCGACGGCGGCCGCGAGGCCGCCAGCATCCTCAAGATCCCTGCCTTGCCCACCCCTTAACCCTCCGCCCCTTGTACGCGGTCTTTGCCGCAGCCGTCCTGTGAGCCCCTTTCAGGGAGAGGGACCGACCATGTCCACGCCCACCACCCCCGTCAGTCTCGACCGGTTCCTCACCCCCGCCCACAGGGCCCTGTGGGAGGCCGTCGACGACTTCGCCACCCAGGAGATCCGGCCCCGGGTGGAACGCATGGAGCGTGCCCCGCACCGCGTGGACCGGAAGATCGCCCGACTGCTGGCCACCCGCCGCTGGTTCGGCGTCACCGTGCCCGCGACCTTCGGCGGCATGAACGCCGGACACGTCGCCAAGACGATCCTCATCCACCGCCTCGCCCTCGTCTCCGGCGCGGCCGCCGCCCTCCTCCAGGCCAGCCTGATCCCCGTGGCCGCCCTGCTGCACTACGGCACCAAGGACCAGCACCACACGCTGCTGCCCGCGGTGGCCGACGCCAGTGTGCTGATGTCGATCGCCGTCACCGAGCCGGACCAGGGCGGACACATCGGCGGGATGACGACCGCGGCCGAGTGGGACGGACGGGCCTGGGTGCTGACCGGGGTCAAAGCACACGTCGGCAACAGCCACCTCGCGGACACCCACGTCGTTATCGCCCGCACCGCCCGCGCCGACACCCGGACCTCGAAGGCGCTGACCGCATTCCTCGTCAAGAGCGGCCAGCGGGGAGTCATCCTCGCCCCGCACGGACGCAAGCTGGGGCTGCGCGGATTCAGCTTCGGCCAGATCAGTTTCGACCGGGTGCGCGTCTCCCCGAACAACGTGCTCGGGGAGATCGGCCAGGGCTTCGACGTTGCCCAGTTCAGCAGCATCCTCTACGGCCGCGCCAACCTGACAGCGCTCTGCCTGGGGCTGCACGAGACCGCTGTCTCCCTGACCGCCCAGTACGTCAGCAAGCGGCCTCGCTACAAGGGCAAACTCGCCGACCTCAGCGTCATCCGAGACCGACTCGGCGAGATGTCCGCCCGGCTGCTCATGGCCAAGATCCTGGCCTATCACGCCGTCGACATGCTCGACCGCGGCCTGTCCTGCGACGACGAGCTCATCGCCGCTAAGACACTCGGCCATGAACTCGCCGCCCAGACCGGCAACGACGCCATGCACCTCCACGCCGCCAACGGCCTGGACGAGAACCACCCCATCCAGCGCGTCTGGCGCGACATGCAGACCACCTACGCACCCGCCGGCACCGGCGAGGTCCAGCGCCGACGCCTCGCGGAAAACCTCCTCGAGGAGGAGACCGGCACCGATCTCCGCACGCCGTGGTCTGTTCTTCACGCTGGCCGCGCTCAGCCTCCGATTCCCGACGAGGCGGTCAGTGTCTAAAAAGCTCCCGCGCACGGTCGATACCCGTGAATGCGCATGCCCGTGCGCGGGTCCGACACCTCCTGCCGCTGAGCGCACCCTCCCCCTCGGTGGCAGGAGGTTCAGCACCTCGTTCCCCCGGCCGGACGGTGGTCTGGGGAACGAGGCTCAACTCCCGGTCCATAAGGAGGCCGGGAGGGTCTGATCCCTGGTGGGTCCGGACCTGGTCCCGGTCTCCGTGGGGTGGTGCCCACGGGCCGGGACACCCTCCAACACCCGCACTACACGAGAGGTTTGTGATGGTCGGCGTTCTGACCACTGATCACGCTGCCTGGCACCGCTACATCGACGGCTCCTGCGGGCGCGCTGTGCGAGCCGGCTGCGGAATATGGGTCATGTCGCACGACTGCCAACGCCTGCGCATCGACTGCGTGGAGGGCCCCGAGGATGTCAAACCGTCCTTCGTCGTCACCGATCCCGCCGACCTGCCGGCCGCCGTCCCGGCCGCGCTGCGTGAGCCGCTGACCGAGCTCGGTGTCTCGCAGCGGCTGGCCAATCCGTGGCTGTGGGACGCCATCACCACCGCCATCCTGCGTCAGGGAGTACACCCGGACCGGGGCCGCCGTCTCTACCGCACCTGGTGCAGCGCCTACGGCACCATCGTGGAAGGTCCGTTCGGCCCATTGACCCTGGCTCCCGACCACACCCGGGTGCTCGACATACAAATGAACACCTTCGCCGTGGCCGGCACGCGATTCCACTACAACGCGCTGACGACCGCGGCCGCGCAGTACGAACTGCACCACAAGGAGTGGCAGCACCTGAATGCCGCAGCCCTTGCCGCCGCGCTGACGAACCTGCCCCACCTCGAACCGTGGACCGCCCGGGTGGCCGCCGCCGACTTCACCGGCGACTTCAGCATCTACCCCCACGACGACCTCGCCGTGCGCAGCCGAGCCGCAGACATCGTGGCTACCCCTGGCCCGACAGGAAAGAGAACGCCTTCGGCCCGCTGTGGACCGGCTGGTGCGGTGACGACAGGACCAAACTGCACACCCTCACCCTCTCCACCCTCACCTGGCGAGAGCACGCCCGATGACATCCAGGACCTCAACGTCGCATGCCGCTGACCGCAGGCTTCGCCAGCACTCGAACACCAAGGAGGCAAACAGTGCAGACCTCGGCTCACGGTGAGCCGGTCGTGAGGACGCAGAGCGCCCGCCGATAGCCTCCCGGCCCACCGGCACGCTCGTACCGGCTTCCCCCAACCACTTACGACCGAAGGAATATCAATGACCGACACGACCGTCGAGCCCGGCGAGGCGACTCGCCTGCGGAACAAGGTGGTGGACGAGCTGTGCGCGGACGGCACGATCGTTTCCCCGGCGATCGAAGCGGCGATGCGCAAGGTGCCCCGCCACGAGTTCACCCTCGACGCGCCGCTGGATCAGGCGTACAACACGTACGCGGCCGTGATCACCAAGACGGACGAGCACGGGGTGCAGCTCAGTTCCGTCTCCGCCCCGCAGATCCAGGCCATGATGCTGGAGCAGGCGCGGCTTCTGCCCGGGATGAGGGTGCTGGAGATCGGTTCGGGTGGGCTGAATGCGGCCTATCTCGCCGAAGTCGTCGGCGAGGCCGGTGAAGTCGTCACCGTGGACATCGACCCTGTCGTCACCGAACGCGCCAGTCGGCTCCTGGTCGAGCACGGCTACGACAGGGTGCGGGTGGTCACCGCAGATGCGGCCGAGCTCATTGCGGATCTCGGTGAGGTCGATGTGGTTCTGGTGACCGTGGGAGCCTGGGACATCCCCCCGGCCTGGATCTCGCAACTCAAGCTGGGGGGTCGGCTCGTGGTGCCGCTGCGGATGCGAGGCCTGACACGGTCGGTCGCCTTCACCCAGGTGAAGGGCGAGCATGGCGGCTATCTGGAGAGCGAATCGGCGCGGATCTGCGGCTTCGTTCCCATGCAGGGCTCGACCGCCCACCGGGAAGAGCTTCTGCTGGTCAACGGCACCCCGGAGATCGGGCTGCGGTTCGATGACGGCTTGCCGGCCGACCCGCACCGGCTGGACAACGCCGTCACGCATCCGCGCCGCGAGCTGTGGACCGGCGTCACCGTGGGTCTCCAGGAACTCCTCGACACCCTCCAGATGACGATGGCGATCAGCCTGCCGGGCTTTTGCACGATGGCCGTCGACGAAGATCTGGACACGGGTCTGGTCGCCCCGACGAACAAGCGGTTCGCCCTCGCGGTCGTCGAGGACGACACCTTCGGCTACCTCGTCACTCGCCGTACTGACGACGACAAGCACGTCGAGTACGGCGTGCACGCTCTGGGCCCGAATGCGGAGCAGCTCGTCCACAAGGTCGCCGACGTGCTGCGCGACTGGGAAGGCAACCGGCGCGGCGGCCCCAGCCCGGTCATCCGGGCCTATCCGGCGAGTACCCCCGGCGATCTGATCCATGGCGACCGGGTCATCGGCAAGGTGCACAGCCGGATCTCGCTCTCCTGGCCCTCGGCCTGAGCCGAGAGCCAGGTCGTCCCGCACCAACCCCCATTGGAAGGAAGAGCACCCTCATGACGAGCGCCACTGTGACCCCGCCGCCCCGACTGGTGCAGCCGGCGGACCTGGACGACGACTTCGCACCCCTGGACGTGAGGGTCGTCATCGCCGAGCACTCATACGGCAAGCTCATGTGCTCCACGGGCGACGGCTGCGGCACCACCTGTGCGACCGGTTCCTCCGCCTGCAACTCCTTCGTGGAGGACCCGGCCTGATCTAAGCCCCCTATCGCTGGTGGGTTGGGCGAAGCTCTTCGCCCAACCCACCAGCCGCCTCCCTCCCCCCGCGCGCGCCGCCTGAAGGAAAGGCCTCATGGCTTCCCGAGCAGTCGTCGACTACCAGTGGCAGGGCGCCGCGATGCTGCGCGCCACCACCAGCCCCGGACCAGCGGACATACCCCGCACTCTCGACCTGGACGACGTGACCGTCACCCGCGGGTGGTTGAACCGCATCTGGCAGCGCGAGGAGTTCCGCAGCGCGCTGAAGCTGGCGACGCCTGTCTTGTCCGACGCCATCGAGACCGTCGTGCGGGGGCGCCAGGCCGAGCCCCGTCACGTCCGCCGTACCGCCCTGTCGACGGTCTCTTACCTCCTGCGGTGGCAGCACCGGCCAACCCCCCTCGGCCTGTTCGCCGGCACCGCTCCCGTGTCCGTCGGTTCTCGGGCGAGCGTGCGATGGCGCGACAAGCCCCGTGCGACGATCCGGCCGGATGCCGAGTGGGTCACCGAGATGATCCTGCGTCTCCAGCGCAGCCCTGAGCTGCTGAAGCGGCTGCCCCTCGTCGCGAACAACGCCGCCCGCGCCCGCGGGGACAGGCTCGTGGCGCCGGGGCCACCCTCCGACGGGCATGCTCTCCTCCTGGCCCCGGTCGAGATATCCGTCCGCAACGCCCGGCCGGTGGCCGCAGCGATGGACGCGGCCCGCATCCCCGTCCCCTACGGCGACCTCCACACCCGCCTGCACGACCGCTTCCCGCAGGCCACCCCGGAGAAGATCGATGCTCTTCTCTTGAGTCTGGTCGAGCAGCAGTTCCTCATCAGCAGCCTGTGGGCGCCGATGACCACCGTGGACGCCTTTCAGCACCTGTGCCGTGAGCTGGACCGCCACCAGGCGGACAGCGTCCCGGACGTCCGGGACCTGGTCCACGCTCTGTACGCCGTGCGCGAGGATGTGTCCTCCCCTCAGCCGACCCTGCAGGACACCAGCGTCCTCGCGCGGATGCGCGCCCTCAGCCCCGTCACCCCGACGCCGCTGCTCATTGACACCGCCCTCGACTGCGAGATTGAGATCCCGCAGGCCGTGATTGCGGAAGCGCAAGCAGCCGTCTCTGCCCTGTACCGGACCACCCCGCAGCCCTACGGATACCAGCACTGGCGCGACTACCATCGCCGGTTCCGGGCCCGGTACGGCGTCGGCGCCCTGGTGCCGGTGATGGATCTGGTCTCCGACAGTGGCTTGGGCCTGCCCGCCGGGTACGTCGGTTCCGAACGTGGTGCCGCCCCGAAACTGCTCACCGATCGCGATGAACTGCTGCTCGCTCTGGTGCAGCAAGTTCTTCTGGACGGCCGCGACGAACTCCGGCTGACCGACGCGACAGTCGACGCCCTGGAGAGGGCCGCTGGAAGCGACGAGCGGCTGTTCGTGCCCCGCGTGGAGGTCGCGTTCGAAGTCCACGCTCCCAGCACCACTGCTCTGGCCCAGGGCTCCTTCGACGTGCAGTTGACCTCGGTGCCGCGGCCCGGCAGCAGCATGGCCGGCCGGTTCGCCCATGTCCTGCCGCCCGAGCAGCAAGAGGGGCTCGGCGCCACCTACCTCGGCGCCCCGGACGTTCTGTCCACACAGCTCGTGTTCCCTCCGCGTCGCCGCCGCAACGAGAACGTCATCCGCACACCGCAGTTGCTGCCGAACATCATCGAGCTGTCCGGCCATCGAGAGGTCGACGAGACGACGATCCAGCTCTGCGACATCGCCGTGACCGCGGACTCACGAAGCTTCCACTTGGTGCAGCTCTCCACCGACCGACGAATCGATGTACGGGTCCTGCACGCGCTGGAAGGCGGTACCCAGACCCCGCCGCTGGCTCGCTTCCTCGCCGAGGTGGCCACCGCGCGGTACGCCGCCTACAAGCCGTTCGACTTCGGAGCCGGCGCCCGCCTCCCGTTCCTGCCACGAGTGCGCTACCGCCGCACGATCCTCACCCAAGCCCGATGGCTGCTGATGGCCGACGACCTCCCCGGCCGCAAGGCCCCAACACGGCAGTGGGACGACGCCTTCGACGCCTGGCGGGGCCGACTGCGTGTCCCGGACCAGGCCGCCATGATCGAGTACGACCAACGCCTTCCCCTGGACCTCACCCACCCAGCCCACCGCCGTGCCCTGCGCGCCCACCTCGACAGCACTCGACGCCTGGAGCTGCGCGAGGTTCCCGACGGCGATGCCCACGGCTGGATCGGGCGGGCGCACGAGATATGGCTCTCCCTCGGTCGTCCCCAGCCCGAGACCGGCGACACGCCCCAGCCGCGCCCCGCCACACCGGGCGCCACAAGGCGGCATCTACCGGGTGCCGGCGACGTGCTCCACGCCCAACTCCACGCCCATCCACGCCGCTACGACGAGATCCTGAGCCAGTACCTGCCCCGTCTTCTTGCCGCGTTCGGCGACACTCAACCGACCTGGTGGTTCACCCGGCACCGGGAGACGGCCCGCCCGGACGCCGACCAGCACCTCGACTTCACGCTGCACCTGCCCCAGGGCGCGTACGGCAGTGCGGCCGGACACGTCCACACCTGGGCAGATACTCTTCACGGTCTAGGCCTGGCGTCCGGGCTCGTACTGACCACCTACCAGCCACAGACCGGACGCTTCGGCCACGGCGCGGCCATGGACGCCGCTCACCAGGTGTTCGCCGCGGACTCCGCCGCCGCCCTCGCCCAACTCCAGCTCGCCGAGAGTAGCGATGCCTTCGCCCCGCAGGCTCTCGCAGCAGCCAGCTCCCTGAACCTCGTCACCCAGCTCACAGCGACCACTGCCGAAGCCGAGGAGTGGCTGGTAGACAACCTTCCCCAGGGCAATGGAAAGCTGGACCGGACGCTGCGCAACCAAATGCTCGAACTCGCCACATCTGAAGGGGAATCCGCTCTCGCTGCCCTCCCCGGAGGCTGCCAGGTTGCCGAAGCGTGGTGGGCCCGCGCCGTGGTCCTGGACGTCTATCGGAAAATTCTGGCCCCCGAGCGTGACCCACTCACCGTCGCTCGATCACTGTTGCACCAGCATCACGTTCGCGCTCTGGGTGTCAGTCCGAGCATCGAGGCGACGACGCTGCGGCTCGTACGCAACGCCGCCCTTCAACACCGGATGACGAACCGGTGACCGCGCCGAACGCGACCGTCGCGTCGCTCCTAAAGCAGTACGCCCGCTATCTGGCAGAACCCACTCCCCCGCCACCGGACGAACCCTGGGCGGTACAGTCCCTCGCCGACGGCGCGGCCGGGATCGCCCTGCTGCACGTCGAGATGGCCGACCGGTTCAGCGGCTCCTGGCGCCTCGCACACCGGTGGATCACCACCGCTGCCTCCGGGGACATCAGCGCGGCCGACACCACCGGGCTGTTCCTCGGCGCCCCTGCCATCGGCTTCCTCCTCAGCGCCGTCCCTCCAGCCTTCCAGCATCTGTACGAACCGGCGCGCAGGACTCTCCATCAGCACATCACCGCGCTTGCCCACCGCCGCGTGGACGCAGCACTTGCCCGGATCAGCAACGGCGCTCTGCCGACCTTCGCGGAGTACGACCTCTTCTACGGCCTCACCGGCATCGGGGCCTACCTCCTGTGCACCGAGCCCGAGGGCGCCGCGCTACAAGGGGTCTTGCGGTATCTCGTCGCGCTGACCCGCCCGCTCGCTGCCGGTGGCCGCGGCCTGCCCGGCTGGTGGGTTCGGCACGACCCGGCCCGCGGCGAGTCGCCCCTCTTCCCCGGCGGCCACGGAAACTTCGGGGCTGCGCACGGAATCACCGGGCCCCTTCTCCTCCTGGCCCAAGCATCGCGCCGGAACATCACCGTCAACGGCCACCGCGAGGCCATGCTCAGCATCTGCGAACACCTCGACACCTGGTGCCAGCCCTCAGCATCCGGCCCGTGGTGGCCCGAGCACATCTCCCGCAGCGACCTGGCTCGCGGACGCCCCCACCAACAAGCCCCCGCACGCCCGAGCTGGTGCTACGGCACGACAGGCATCGCTCGGGCCGGGCAACTCGCCGGGATCGCTCTACTCGCACCCGACATCCAGGCGTTCTACGAAGACGCCCTGTACCAGGCCCTGACCGACCCCGTACAACTCGCTCACGTCACCGACACCGGGCTGTGCCACGGGTGGGCAGGCATCTACCAAACCGCGGCCCGCGCCGCCGCCGATGCCCTTGACCTCCGTCTTCAGACTCTCCCGCATCGACTTGGCAGCACCCTCGCCGCGCGGGCCCAGCCCGGCGACCTCTCGACGACCGGGCTGATCAACGGCGACGCCGGCACCGCGCTCGCCCTCACCGCCTTCGCCTTGCAGAAGGCACCGGCCTCCGGATGGGACGCATGTCTCTTGATCAACTGATCCAGACCGAATCGAGCCCGACCCAGCGGGCGGTCCTCGCCGTCCTCACCGGCCTGCCGCTCACCGACGTAGCAGACCAGTACCGGATGGACCCCGTGATCCTGTCCGACGCTGTTGTGGTCTACGACCAGGCCGGTCGGGAGGCCCTGGCCCGCAACGCCTCCACCACCGAGTGGTGGCAGGTCTACCTCCACTTCACCGACTGGGTGAACGCCGATACCACCTTCACCACATACGTCCTGCCCGTACTGCAAGAGGCACAGGCCGCAGGCACCACCAGCGGCTGGTGGTACACCAGAAAGCACCCCTGTTGGCGCATACGCCTGCACGTGCGCCCCGCGATCGGGACCAAACTGGCCCTCGGTGACCGCTTCACCCGACTCGTCAACGACGGACACCTGCAACGCTGGTGGCCCGGTATCTACGAACCGGAGACGGCAGCATTCGGAGGCGAGGCCAGCATGACGGCCGCCCACGCCCTGTTCGTCGTCGACAGCCGGGAGGCCCAGCAACTGCCGTACCGCAGCGAACTAGCAGTGGGGCCAAGGGAACTGTCCGTCTTGCTGTGCACGATCATGATGCGCGCCGCCGGACTGGAGTGGTACGAGCAGGGAGATGTCTGGCACCGCGTCATCACGAGCGAACACCGTTCGGCCATCGACGGTGTCCCGACGGACCGACTCAACTCCCGCGCCCAGGAGATCAGGCACCTGCTCTTCGCCGACACCGATGCCCTGCTCCGGTCCCGCGGCCCGTTGGAGCCCGTTGCCGAATGGGTCACCGCCTTCCACGACACGGGCCAGGCACTCGCCCATGCCGTCCAGGCTGGGACGCTCGACCGTGGGCTGAGGCAAGTGCTCAGCTACCACATGCTCTTCCACTGGAACCGGCTCGGCCTGTCCATGCGAGGACAGAGCATGCTGGCCTGGGCCGCCAGAGCGGCGACCCTGCACACCGAGAGCGCGACATAGAACGATTGCCTAACGTCTCGCGGGGCGACTATGTCGACAATGCAGGTCAGACTTTGACACTTGCCCACGTTCTTGCGAAGTGGCAGTTGACGTAACGGATTCGTCAACCGTCGCGTCCCTCAGAGTGACCACACCCTTGGAGCAGGCCCGGCTTCTTCATGGGAGAGCTGCACGTGACCGACCAGTCCTCATCCCGTTCCACCACCGCGACGACGCACCCCCACATGTGGGTTGTAGCGGCTGAGATCGTCGTTGAGGAGGCCGTTGCCCGCGTCGCGGACTTCCGCGGTTCCTCAAGAAGGAAGTCGAGCAGCGCATCGACGCCCTGGACACCTACTGCAAAAGCTACCGCCGCCCTTCGCCTGAGTCTCCGGGAATACTGCGAAGCCCTCGTCGGCAACCGACACTTGATCAGCGGATACCAGTCCGTGCGCGCGAAGCGCAAACCCGCGCCGACCACCGCGGGCTCGCCGCACCGCAGCTTCCCTCCTGGTGCTACGGCGCCGCTGGCTTGGCGCGCGCCCAGCTACTCGCCGCGCCCGCGCTCCGTGACTCGGAGCGGCGCGCACAGGCTGAAGCGGCGCTCCTGGACGTGCTCACCGACCCCGCGCAGCTCCGCGCCATGGTGGACTCCGGGCTCTGCCACGGTGTCGCCGGGCTCGCTCGTCTCGCCGCCCGCGCCGTCCTCCCCTCCCTGCTCGCCACGCTGGTCCCGCCCGGAGCAGCGCCCGAGGAGGCGGCTACCACTCTGGTGAACGACCGTGCAGGGCCCGGCCTCCTCGATGGCGCCGCGGGGACAGCGCTGGGTGTTCTCACCGCCGCCAGCGCCGAGCCGCCCCGTACTGCCTGGGACGCCTGCCTGCTCATCGCGTGACCTCGAAAGGACCTGGATGTCCCCCCGACCGCTGGCAGCAGCACAACATCACCTTCGCCGACCGGCAGACCGCGCGGTGGGCCATCGCCGACCGCATCGCACCCGTACTCCTCGACGCGGAGGGCAATCAGCTCACCGGCTGGTGGTTCATGAACAAGCAGCCCTGGCCGCTGCGGTATCTGGCCGACCGCCCATCTCCGGCGGTGGAAGCGGTGTTGGACAACTTGGTCACGGACGGCATTGCGCACTCCTGGACGACTGGGATCTACGAACCGGAGACGGATGCGTTCGGCGGCGCAGCCGCCATGACTGCCGCGCACGCTCTCTTCCACGAGGACAGCCGTCATCTGCTCGACTACCAGCCCGGCCCGGGAAGGCTGGGCCGTCGCGAGACCGCCGTCCTGCTCATCAGCAGCCTGATGCGCACCGCGAACCTCGACTGGTTCGAGCAAGGAGACGCCTGGGCCAAGGCCGCTGCTCTGCGCCCGGGACGCGGTGAGATCGTCCCCGCGCGGTCCGATGCCCTGCTGCCGGCGATGCAGACGTTGATGGCCACCGAGGCCCGCAGCCTGTGCCGGGAAGGCGGGCCGCTCGACGGTCGCACGCAGTGGGTCGCCGCTTTCCAGCACGCAGGCACCACGCTCGCCTGCCTGGCCGCTCAAGGGGAGTTGACCCGCGGTCTGCGGGCCGTCATCGCCCACCACGTGATCTTCCACGCCAACCGAGCCGGTCTGCTCACATCGGATCAGCACACCCTGTTTCACATCGCACGAGAGGTAGTCATGGGATCGAGTGACAACACCGCGTCCATCGCGGCGAGCAGCACCCAGATCGATAGCGTCAGGGTAGTGAACACCGACACGCTCACCACGTCCGAGGCCGAGGACGAACGGCTCCGCAACGCCCTTGTAGACCAGATCCAGGCCGACGGCCACGCCCGCACCACATCGGTCGAGACCGCGCTGCGCACCGTGCCCCGGCACCTGTTCGTCCCCGACGCGCCGCTTGCCGACGCTTACGCGAACGTGCCCGTCAACATCAAGTACGACACCGACGGCACCTCGATCTCCTGCGCCTCCCAGCCCAGCGTCGTCGCCCTCATGCTGGACCAGCTCCAGGCCCAGCCCGGTGAGCGCATCCTCGAACTCGGCGCCGGCACCGGCTACAACGCCGCCCTGATCGGCCATCTCGTCGGCTCTGACGGACACGTCACGACCATCGACGTCGATGACGACCTGATCGAGGGAGCCCGCGATCACCTCGCCGCCGCCGGCTTCACCAACGTGGAGGCACTGACTCGCGACGGCGCCCTCGGCCACGCCGAAGGGGCGCCATACGACCGGATCATCGCCACCGTGGGCGCGCACGGCATCCCACACGCCTGGCTCGAACAACTCGCCCCCGGCGGCCGCCTCGTCACCCCGCAGCGGCTCAAGGGCAGCGTCTCTCGCTCCATCGTCTATAGGGAGCGCGACGGGCGGTGGGTGTCGTCCGGCTCGCAGATGAATACCTTCATGCCGCTGCGGCGTGGCATCGCCGACGACGGCCGCCGCGTCGTCCCGCTCACCGCGGACGGCACGGTACGGATCCAGGCCCCGGCCGGGCAGCAGATCGACGCCGACGCCCTTGCCGGCGTCCTGGACCAGCCACGCACCGAGAAGTGGACCGGCATGACCGTCCGCGCCATGGAAAGCCCGGAGTGGATGGAGCTATTCGTCTCCTGCTCCTTGCCCTCCGGACTGATCCGCATGCTGTTCCCGCAGACCGCCAAGGGCACGGTGCTCACCAAAGACCCGTACCCGTCCTCCACGGCCGCCGTCGACAAAGGCGCGGTCACCTACCTCACCCGGCGCCTGTCCGAGCAGAAGACCCCCGAAGGCGGCAAGCTCTGGGAGTTCGGCGTCATCGGACACGGCCCCGGCAGCGAAGAACTGGCTGCGACCGTCGCCAACGCCATCCACACCTGGGACCACGAGTACCGCGACCGCGAAGCGACCTTCGAACTCCTTCCGCTCAACGCCCCTGCCATCGAGCCGAAGCCCGGAATCTTCCTCCTCGACACCCCCCTGAACCGCGTCCTCGTCACCTGGCAGTAGCCGTCTGCGTGGGTGTCCGCCCGCCCACCGGCGGACACCCACGCAGTTCTCCTTGCCGCTCACTCCCGGGGAGACTTCATGGACCCACACGGCCCCATAGCCCAGCGCTTCCCCCTCATTTCCCGATTCCGACCCGCCTGCCTGCCCTTCCCCCAACGTGTCAACGCCTTGGTCGAACTCTCCGACGCCGCCGCGGCCAAAACGGACCAGGGCCTCGCATCCTCGGTCTACAACCAGGCCGCGCTCCTCGCCTCTGACCTCGGACTTCCCGACCTCGCACGACAGTGGTGCCATCAACACGCCGCCGCCTACCTCCACACTGCGCCCCTCCCGGCAATGACCGCGATCCGGGCGCTCGAACCAGTGGTCAACCTCGCCCGCCTCCACATCCGTGCAAGCAACGCCGACAACGGCCGGCACCTCCTGCTCACGCTCTACAAGGCCGTCAGCGACGGCGCAGGCGCCCAACTCGAAGGCATCCGTATACCCGCCGAGCTCACCGCCAGCGACGCCGACCGCCACAAAGTGCGGGCGTGGCTGTGGCGAGTGATCCTGGCCGACGGCACCCGAACCCTGACCACTGCAGGACGCTGGGACGATGCCTTAGCCCACATCCAGGAGCACAACGGCCTCGGACAGCGAATGCTCGACGGCCGGCAGGTCGCTGTGCTCGCGACCCTCGGCCGCGACCCGGCGGAAGCTGCCCACATCGTGGCGCAGACAGCGCACGGCGAACCCTGGGAAAATGCCGTCACCTCCTGCCTGGCGGTGATGTGTCGCCAGCTCGCGCACCGCCCCGTCGACGCCCTGCTCTCCGAATTGGCGGACACCTACATCCAACGCCAGCCCGACCCCGGCACAACCGTCTTCGACACCCGGCTTGGCCTGACCATCCTGGATCTCCACGACCAGCCCACGGATCCTGCAGCACGCCGCGTAGCCGAGGAACTGCACCGCCGAGGCATCGACGCGACCGACGGCTACGCCGCCCGCGAGTGCCTGGCCGACTCCCGCTTCACCAACCTGGTGTCCACGAAGACGCCTGTGTCCGATGCTCTGGCCCGACCCCGCCCAGCTCGTCGAGATCCGCGAAAACCTCGTCGCCCGCATCGCCGAGGTCGAACGCGAAGGATGGCTCGGGGAAGTCGAAGGACTTCGTATCAGTCTCGCCGGAGCCGAGGACAAGCTCGCCCAACTCAACAGGCGGTGCGCAACCGGCATTGATGTCGACCTTGGCATGCCATCCTTCGCGAAGACCACAGCTCGCACAACTCTCGGAGACCGCTCTTGATCGTTCTCGATACGAATCAGCTTGAACATGCAGCATTCCCGCATGGTGCTGTGCTGGGCATGCTTCGCAAAATTGCTGAGCTACAGCAACAAAGATTGGCGATTCCGGAGATGGTCGTAGTGGAGCATGTCGCTCACTACCGACATCGAGTGGAGCAGGCTCTCACTACGGCTCGCAAGGCACTTGCCACCCTCGATAAGGCATTCGACCAAGACCTATTGTCTCACGTTGAGGCGCTTTCTGCCGAGGTAGCCGCTGAAAAGCATCAGGTGGCCCTCGGTAAGAGTTTCGATATCTTGCCAACTCCTTCCGGAGCCGCCGAGGAAGCTCTACGCCGAGAAGCAAACAGGATCGCGCCAGCTGAACAAGCCTGGGAGGTCGGTAACGGGAAATCAATGAAGGCCCGTGGTGCCAGGGACGTCACAATCTGGCTCACACTCCTGGAATGCGCACGCTCGACTGATGCCCCATTCCGTCCACCGGCGTCAAGGCCGTCGTGCTGACCGTCACCGTCACCGGCACCACCGGCAGCGGCTACCTCACCGCCTGGGCCGACGGCGGCAGCCGTCCGACGGCCTCCAACCTGGGTGAAGGGCAAGACGATCGCCAACCAGGTGATCGTGCCGGTCGGCTCCGACGGCAAGGTCGATTTCTACGCCGGCAGCACCACCCAGGTGATCGCGGACGTGGCCGGCTACATCAGCTGACGCCTACCGACGACACACCCACAAACCCCGCCGACCACGGGGGTCGGCGGGGTTTGTGGGTGTGTCGTCGGTAGGCCACTGGCGAACACGCCGTCCTCCGCATGGCGAGGCGTCCGGCCAGCGGCACGGCCCACTTCCACCCGTCCTCGCCCCGTCCTCGCCCCGTCCCCGTCTTCTTCCCTCTGCGCGGCGTCCCATCGGGGCGACAGGCCCAGTTCCATGCGGCGTTCCTGCTCATAGGGCAGTGGTTCGCCGATGGTCGGCAAACAGACCCCTAGGCGACTGAGCTGAATTCAGTTAAAGTTCTGGCGCACTGGACGAGGAGGTCACAGATGTCGTTCGTTTTGATCCATGGAGCCGGCTTCGGCGCGGACTGCTGGGACGAGCTGATTCCGTATTTGGCTGCGGAAACGCTGGCGGTCGACCTTCCAGGCCGTGGAACGAGGGCCGGAGTCCCCCTTGGCACGGTCACTCTCGCGGACTGTGCCGATGCGGTCCGGGAGGACGTCGAGGCGAAGGATCTGCGGGACGTGGTGCTGATAGGCCATTCCTTCGCGGGAGTCACGGTGCCGCGCGTCCTGGAGCTCATTCCCGAACGGATCCGTCAGGTCGTCCTCGTGTCGGCCGTCGTCCCACCTGACGGATCGCGGGTGCTCGACGAGATCGATCCCGGCGTGCGGCATCTGGTCGAGCAGTCCATCTCCGGCGGGATCTACCACCAGACCCGCGAGGGCGCCGCCGCGATGCTGTGCAACGACATGGACGAGGCGACCGCCGCGTCCGCTCTGGACCGACTGGCCGAGGAGTCGGCCGCCGTGCTGACCGAGCCCGTGGACCTGAGCGGCTACCGGCGGGAGATCCCCCGAACCTACGTTCACCTCACCCGGGATCAGTGCTACGTGGAGGAACTCCAGCAGCGATCCATCGCGCTGCTCCGGCCCGAGGTCATCGATCTCGACACCGGTCACATGGCAATGATCAGCGCACCCGAAAAGCTCGCCGCCGTCCTCAACGCCGTTCACGGCTGATCACGGCCGGACCTGTCCGCCGCCCCGGACACCCCGGTGCGGCGGACAGCCCCGGAATGGGCACGGTCCGTCCTTGACGCCCAAGGCGATGACCACGTCCGCGGCCGTCCCCGGTGTCGGCCGTCCCCGGCGATCGCCGGTCGGCGGCGGATCAGGCATTACTCCGGCTCGTCCCCGTTCCGAGTGCCGCTGTGAGGCAGCGCGCCCACCATCCGCAGCGCGGTGTCGCCGTACTGGTAGGCGAGTTGGTCGACGGAGAACTCACCGCCCTCGTGGAACCAGCTGGAGACGCCGATGCCCATGTCGAGGATCGAGTACGAGGCGATGCGGGTCGACTGCACGTGGAAGGTGCCCTCGGCGGCGCCCTGCTCGATGAGTTCGCGGAAGCGGCGCTCGTAGTCACTGCGGCGGCCGAGCACTCGGTCCTGGTCGGGCTGCTCCAGGCTGCCGATCTCGCGGTTGCCGACGAAGGCCTCGAGACGGTGGCGGGCGTGGTAGCGAATGTGCGCCTCCACGGAGCGGCGCAACCGTTCCCGGACGTCGTCGGCGCCCGCGACGGCGACGATGTTGTCGGCGATGAGCTGTTCCATGGTGCCGATCATGATCTCGGCCAGCAACTCCTGCTTGGAAGCGACGTGCTTGTAGAGGCTCGGGCCGCGGATGCCTACGGCGGCCCCGATGTCGGCCATGGTGGTGGACCGGTAGCCCTGTGCGGCGAACAGCAGCAGCGCGGCCTGCCGGATCGCCGACCGGCGGTCGGCGACGGGCGTGCCCTCCGGCTGTGCCGGCCGGTACGGCCGCTCGTACGACGCGGCGTGCGAGCCGCCTTGGACTGAGCTCATACGAACTCCCGAAACTATCGATCATTAGCCCGAGTGCGTCTACCGGTACTGCAACTATATCCAGCACTCTTGACATGCGAACCTCTTCGCCCTTCTGATGGCTAATGGTCAGTAGCCAAGCTCGGGGAGTGGACATGCCCATCGGGTTCGAGATCGACGAGAGGGTCGCCGCCATCACGCGGCGCACCTCGGAGTTCGTACGGAACGTGGTGATACCCGAGGAGCAGGCGTGTGACGGGAACGTCCACGCCGGACCGGAGCCGCTGCGCCGCCGGCTTCAGCGGGCAGCCCGCGATGCGGGGGTCTTCGCACCGCACATCGGCGCGGAGTGGGGCGGGCTCGGGCTCGACCTGTGCGGCCAGGCAGTCGTCTTCGAAGCGGCCGGGTACTCGCTGCTGGGACCGCTGGCGCTCAACTGCGCGGCGCCCGACGAGGGCAACACCCATCTGCTCGAAGTGGTGGCCACCGAGGAGCAGAAGGAGCGCTATCTGGGGCCGTTGGCCGCCGGGGAGGTCCGGTCCTGCTTCGCGATGACTGAGCCGGCGCCCGGCGCCGGATCCGACCCGCGCGCCCTGGCCACGACTGCGACCAAGGTCGACGGCGGCTGGCGGATCGACGGACGGAAGTGGTTCATCAGCGGCGCCGACGGGGCGGCCTTCGCCATCTGCATGGCCCGCACCAGTGGCGGCCCCGGCGACGCGGGCGGCGCGACGATGTTTCTCGTCGACGCCGACAATCCGGGAATGAAGATCGTCCGCAACATCGACACTCTGGACCAGGGTCTGTTCGGCGGGCACAGCGAGATTGCCTTCGAGGGCTGCGAAGTCGGCGACAGCGCCGTCCTGGGCGAGGTGGACCAGGGATTCAGGTACGCGCAGGTGCGCCTCGGGCCCGCCCGGATGACGCACTGCATGCGCTGGCTCGGCGTAGCGCGGCGCGCGCAGGACATCGCCCTGGAGCGCGCGACGGATCGTTCAGCCTTCGGCAAACCGCTGGCCGAACTCGGCATGGTACAGCAACTGTTGGCCGATTCCGAGATCGACATCGAGACCGGCCGTGCGGTGCTGTGGCGGGCCTGCTGGGAACTGGACCAGGGCCGCTCGGCCGCCCAGCACACCTCGATCGCCAAGACATACGTCTCCGAGGCAGTCAACCGGGTGGTCGACCGGTCCGTGCAGGTGTGCGGCGCGCTCGGCATCTCGGGGGACGCCCCGCTGTCCCGGCTGTACCGGGAGGTGCGCCCGTTCCGGATCTACGACGGTCCTTCCGAGACCCACCGGTGGGCCATCGCCAAGCGTGCGGTACGGGCGGCGCGGGAGCGGGTGGCCGCACAGTGACCGCATCCGAGGCTGCCGTGGTCGGCGTCGACGTGCCCGCACTACAGCGGTACTTCGACCACCATGTCCCCGAGTGCGCCGGCCCGTTGAGGATCCAGCTGCTCCAGGGCGGGCGCTCCAACTTGACGTACGAGGTGACCGACGGGACGCACCGGTGGGTGTTGCGTCGGCCCCCGCTGGGGGTGCTGACCCCCACGGCGCACGACATGGACCGCGAGTACCGCGTCGTCGCCGCCCTCGGCGGCACCGGGGTGCCGGTCGCGCGCGCCGTGCTGTCGTGCCAGGACCCGGAGGTGATCGGCGCGCCGTTCTGCGTCGTCGACTTCGTGGAGGGGACGGTGCTGCGCGACGGCGACGACGCTGCCGTACTGCCGCCCGGCGAGGCACGACGGGCCGCCGACGCGCTCGTGGACGCCCTGGTGGCACTCCACTCGATCGACGCCTGCGACGTCGGGCTCGGCGACTTCGGCCGGCCGGACGGCTATCTGGAGCGTCAGGTGAGGCGCTGGCGCGGGCAGTGGGAGAAGGTCGCCACGCGTTCGCTGCCCGACGTCGACGAGCTGCACGGCAGGCTCGCCCGCGCCGTGCCCGTGAGCGGCGCTCCGGCGATCGTGCACGGCGACTACCGCCTGGACAACACCATCCTGGCGCCCGACGGCTTCGGCCGGATCGCGGCGATCGTCGACTGGGAGATGGCCACGCTCGGTGATCCTCTCGCCGATCTCGGGATGCTCCTCATGTACTGGGATCCGACCTGCGAGCCGGTCCTGGCGGCGCGCCACGTCCCGACGGCCAACCCCGGCTTTCCCGCGGGCCCCGAACTGGCCGAGCGGTATGCCGCGCAGTCCGGCCGCACCCTCGACGCCCTGCCTTACTACCAGGCCCTGGGCTGTTTCAAGCTTGCCGTCATCGCGGAGGGCATCCACGCCCGCTACCTCGCGGGACAGACCGTGGGCACCGGATTCGAGCGAGTCGGGTCCGCGGTCCCCGCGTTGCTGCGCTCGGGATTGGAGCTGCTGCCATGACCGCGCACACGCCGAACCGAGGAGAGCCCGTGGGAGACCGACTGTCCGGACAGATCGCCCTGGTCACCGGTGCGACCGGCGGCATTGGACATGCCGTCTCGCACCGGCTCGCCGCGGAGGGCGCGACGGTGGTGGTGACGGACGTGGACGCCGGTCGCTGCGACGACCTGGCAAAGGAGCTGACGGGTGACGGGGCGCGGGCGCTCGGCCTCGCGCTGGACGTCAGCGACGAGGAGGCGTGGCGCGGCGCGGTCGAGCGGGTGGTCGCCGAGCTGGGTGGCCTGTCGGTGCTGGTCAACAATGCGGGCATCGCCGAGGTGCGGACGGTTGAGACGGAGACCCAGGAGTCATGGGACAAGGTCATCGCGGTCACCCAGAGCGGTGTGTGGCTCGGCATGAAGCACGGCGGTCCCGCGATCGAACGCTCCGGCGGCGGCTCGATCGTCAACATCGCGTCGATCTTCGGTACCGTCGGCGGCTTCGGCAGCCAGTTCTCGTACCACGCCGCGAAAGGTGCGGTCCGCCTGATGACGAAGAACGCGGCACTTCACTGGGCCACGCGCGGCGTCCGCGTCAACTCGATCCACCCCGGTTTCATCGAAACGCCTCTCTCCCGGGAACTGTGGCGGGGCACGCCCCGGCACACCGCCATGGTCGAGGGCACCCCGATGGGGCGGCTGGGCAGGCCCGACGAGGTCGCGGGCGCGGTGGCGTTCCTGGCCTCCCAGGACGCGACCTTCATCACGGGATCCGAGCTGTACGTGGACGGCGGCTGGACGGCCCGCTGACGAGATCCCCTGCCAAAGTCCGCCAACAAGCTCCGCTGACAAGGTCTGCTGACAAGGAAGGAGGGGCGCGGCGATGGCCGAGCCCCTCCCCCTGTGCACGTGCCGTGTCAGCGCACGCGCGTGTACTGGTTCACCCCGCCCACGAACGCCACCGTGGCGCGTCCGCGCAGCACCAGGACGTCCAGGTGGGCCGCCGTCTCGTTCACGGCGAGCATCTGGTTGAAGGCGTTGAGGTCGCCGAACGGCACCTCGCGGCGCGTCCAGCCCAGCTCGCGCGCCACCGCGTGCGCGTCGAGGGTCTCCTCGCCCAGCGCCGTCAGGCTCTTGGCCAGCCGGTCGTCGTGGTGGGTGAGCAGTTCGGCGACGCGGGTGTGGGCGCTGTCGGTGACCGGCCCGTGCGCGGGCAGCAGACGGGTGTCGGCGTACCGCGTCATCAGCCGCAGCGAGTCCAGGTAGTCGGCGAGGGGGCGCCCGCCGGCTTCGGTCAGCTCGAAGCCGATGGACGGGGTGATGTGCGGAAGGACGTGGTCACCGGCGAACAGCAGTCCGCGCTGTTCGTCCAGGTAGACCACATGTCCCTTGGTGTGCCCGGGAGTCGGTACGACGCGCAGCTCGTGGTCGCCGAAGCGGAGCGTTTCGGCGCCGAGCCACTGGTCGGGGGCCTCCCACACGCTCGGGTCGTAGCCGCCGTGGTCCATCATCGTGATCCGGTCGGCGAGTTCGGCCGCCCCTGCCCTGCGCAGCGTCTCCAGCGAGCCGGCGGGTTCGTCGCTGCGCAGCCGCTCGAGCATCTCCAGACCCGGCCGCTCGCCCGCGCCCAGGTAGACCCGTGAGCCCAGCAGCCGGCGCAGCTCCACGGCGTTGGTGTAGTGGTCACGGTGGATGTGGGTGACCAGGATGTGGCTGATGTCGCCGAGGTCGCGCCCGATGGCGACCAGCGCCTCCTCGAGTGCCTTGCGCGCCTCGGGTATCGCCCAGCCCCCGTCGATCATGACGATGCCGTTGTCCTCCGCGAGGTTCTCCAGCAGATAGACGTTGACTGCGTGCAGGCCGTCGTGGGGCAGTGGCAGGGGAACGCGGTGGACTCCGGGCTGGACGGTCTGGACTCCGGCTGCGGCCCATGGGCCCTGGTCGAACCGCGCTGTCATGATTCTCCAATGCTTCTGTTTCGCTGGGAACCGGGCCCGGCGGGGTGCGCGGGGGTGCGACCCCGCCGGGTCTGTCCTCTCATCAAGCCAGATCGCCTCTGATCAGGCCAAGCCGGGTGTGCCCGTCCGTAGCCAGTGGGCGAGTTCGCGGGCCCCGCTCCGGTCGAGTTTGCCGACCTTGGTCTGGGGCAGCTCCTCGACGTCGTACACGAACTCGGGCCACTTGGCCTTGGACAGTCCGACGCTCTCCAGGTGTCCGGTCACCTCGGCCAGGTCGATGCCCTGTCCGTCCTCGGTGACGACCAGCAGCGCGACGCGCTCGCCGAGCACCTCGTCCGGGACTGCGGCGACACAGGCCCTGGCCACCCGCGGGTACCCGGCGACCGCCCGCTCGATCTCGGTGATGTCGATGTTCCGGCCGCCGCGGATGATGATGTCCTTCTCGCGGCCCATGATGCTGACGGTGCCGTCCTCGTGGGTGAGCAGCAGGTCACCGGTCGGGAAGAAGCCGTCCTCGGTCAGCGCCGGCCGCTCGACCCGGCCGTCGCGGGCATAGCCGACGAACAGAGAGGGGCCGCGGACCTGTGCCCGGCCGGTGATGCCCGGCCCGGCCTCGGCACCGTCGGGGGTCAGTGCGCGCAGGTGCGTGCCCGCGAAGGGGCGGCCGTCCCTGCCCAGCCTGATCTCCTCGGGGTCGTCGGGGCGGGGCGAGGTGTGGCCGAGGCACTCCGACATGCCGAAGACGCGCAGGATCCTGGTGCCCAGTGACCGTTCGGCACGCGCCAGGGCGCCACGCTCCATGGGACCGCCGCCCACGGTGATGGCGCGGACTCCCGAGAGCACACCGGATCCCGCCGCCTCGGCCCCCATCTGCAGCGCCATCGTCGGTACGCACATGGTCCAGCGGACCTCGGTCTCGGCCATCCGCCGCAACGCGACGGCCCGGTCCCACTTCGACGTCAGGACGAGCGGGCCGCCCAGCAGAAGGGAGAGGTACACACCGAAGCAGTACGCGGCCGTCGACGACAGGGGCACGATCGCGGCCACTGTGTCGCCGGGGGCCAGGCCGTTGATGTCGATCGTGCTCGCGCCGGCGTAGCGCAGGGCCTCCTCGGACTGCACCACGCCCTTGGGCCGCCCGGTCGAGCCGGAGGTCAGCCCGATGAGGACACCTCCCGACCACCGTGACACATCACGCGGACCGGGCGTGGCACGGCAGGTCCAGCCGTCGAGCACCGCGTCCGCCGGGCCCGGCAGGAGCTCGCCGAGCCCCCATTCGTCGCTCGCGGAGGCCTCGGCGACGACCGCGTCCGGACGGATGTCCTCGTAGGCCGCGGCGAACTCGGCCTGGGTGGTGTGCCGGTTGACCACCGCGAGGACCCCTCCGCGCAGTCCCACGGCAAGGGAGCCGGCGACGGTACGCCATGAGTTGTCGGCTTGGAGCATGACGGTGCCGCCCGGGCCGTCGGGGAACATCGCTTCGGCGAGCCGGCCGGCGTCGGCGAGCAGCTCGCGCGCCGTATGACTGCCGTCGTCGTCGATGACGGCGACGAAGTCCGCCTGAACGGCCCTTCGTTGGAACTCCCGCACTACCTGTCGCATCCCGCTTCCTCGCTACGCTGGCCGAACTCCGTGGAGAATTCTGTGTGCATGCCCGACGCATGCCGTGCTGACGGAACTGGAGGACTCTCGGTCCGGCGGTCTCAGCCGCCGAACAGTTGCGCCTCGTGCCCCATCACCGCGATGCGGCGGCCCTTCATGTCCCCGACCTGCGCGATCGCGTCCGCCCACTCCTGGCTCGCGAGGGCCTTCTTCAGGTCCTGCGGGGAGTCGAAGCTGAGCACGGAGATCCCGTCCCAGCCCTCCGAGCGGGGCTCCAGCGCCTTGTCGATCTCGGTGTGCCGCCAGGCGCGAAGACCGGGCAGGCGGTAGGTCAGTTCCGCGTGGTCGCCGCGCCACCAGTCGATGAACTGCTCGTGCGTCCACTCCGGGGGCCTGGCGGCCAGCAGGACGAGGTTGTACATGACGGTCCTCCGTGGGTGTCCGGTCGAAGCGGAGCTTGCGTGTCCCGTTGCATCCGGCCTTGTGGGTTCAGGTGAAGCAGATCTCGGACGACCGGCCGATCAGCAGGCGCTGCAGACGTCCGTGGTCGTCCACCCGGCCCGCGGCGACAAAGCTCGCCTCGGGCACTCCCCCGCGCCGCACCTCGCCGAGGAAGAGCTCGTCCTGGCCGAGGGTGGTCGCGGACAGGAGATGGTGGGTGCGGGTACCCTTCTCGCGCTGTTCGAGATAGCCGACGAGGGCGGCACGGTCCCCGGCGAAGTCGGTCGCGTTGCCGTCGCCGGTGGAGAACAGGATGGAGAGGGTGAAGTCGTCGCTGATCAGGTCGAGGATCCGGGTCGGTTCGTCACTGTCGAGGATGTCGAACCACGCGGTGAGGAAGGGTGCGGGGGCGGCGTCCGTGGATGTGTCGGTCATATCGGCTCCCAGGAATCGGTGGGTGTCCGCCGGGGCGCGGCTAGTCCGGCCGGTCGATGAGGTCGTAGGTGGTGCTGAAGTACGACTGGTAGCGCGCCATGCGCCCGTCGGGTGTGACGACGGCGGCCGACAGGAAGGAGCCGACGGTCTTTCCGGACTCGGTGACCACTCCGTACACGGTCTCCAGATCGCCGTCGGAGCAGTGCCGGAGGATCTTGTGTCCCCTCTCGACGGCGTTGCGGCCGGCGATGTAGGCGGCGAAGTCGTCCCTTGACGTTCCCGTCGCCTCGCGGCCGGGCAGGGCGATCAGGAATCGGAAGTCCGGCATGAGGAGTTCGAGTGCCTGACGGGGGTCGTCACTGTCCATACGGGCCATGTAGTCGGGGATCACGCCGGCCATGGGAGTCCTCTTCCATGCTGGGAATGGCTGGTTTCGGTCGCGGGCGGGATTCAGTCATGGGCGGGCGGGCTGAAGAAGTCACCCTGTGACTCCCAGCGGCCGTCTCTGACGACGGCCTTCTGTACGTCACGGGTGCCGAGGTGGTGCTCCACGGAGAAGTTCAGGACCGGAGCGACGCCGGTGTCGACCGCTCGGGCCTTCTTGTACGCGGCGGTCGGCGCCCGGGAGGTGATCAGGCCGTCGACAGGTCCTGGCGATCTCGACGAACGCCTTGGCCGCGGCCCAGCCCCACAGGGTGATGAAGCCGGCCGGCTGCCCGGGCTCGTACCTGCCGCCCAACTGCCCGAGCGCCGGCGCCTGGTCCGTCGTCCCCCGCCGCACGCGGGGCCTCCGGCGCCGCAGGCGCTCGCCGCCAGGGCGAGCAGGGCGGTGGCCGCGGCGATGAGCGTGTCGTGCGTCGTCGCAAGACCCCTCCTCAGATCAACATGAGTTCAGTTCAGTTTGGATTTTAATCCCGAGGTAACAGCCCTGGCAATGGCTGGTTACGTACTCGATCACCGTGACCGCGCGGGATCACCCCGCGCCACGACCGATCACCGCGCGCCGGAGAAACAGTGCGGCCCTCCGACGGGGCATCCGTCGGAGGGCCGCGAGGTGCGGTACCCGCTCAGCGCGTCAGGAGGCGACCATCCGGACGCAGGCGCCCTCGATCAGCTCGCTGACCTCCGAGAGCGGGGTCGGTCCTGACGGCCGGTACCACCGCCACACGCTGACGATCAGCCCGAGCACACTCGCACCGAGCAGCTGGGCGTCACGCAGCGGGAAGGAGCCTTGGGACATGCCCTTGACCAGCAGGTTCGTCCAGTCCCGTTCGACGACCTGGACCAGCTGGCGGGCCGCGACCCGCTCGTCCTCCTCGCGCTTGGACCTGCGCGAACCGGACAACAGATCCATGTGGTTCTGCAGAATGCGCATCTGCAGGACCTCCTGCGGGGACACGTCGTAGGCCGCGCGCACCGCGGCCCGCAGCGCCTCGACGGGGTCCGCGGCGTCCTTCGTCGCCTCCACGAACCGGTCGTGGGAGCACTGCAGTTCGAGCCGCATGATGGTGAGCAGGCAGTGGGTCTTCGACTCGAAGTAATGGTAGAGGGCCGTCTGCCCGATGCCGACGCGCTCCGCAACCGTCGACCACTTGGTGGCCTCGAAGCCGGTTTCACCGAAACAGCCCACGGCGGCCGTGAGAATGGCCGCGCGCTTGGACCGCGGTCCCGCCTCCGGTTCAACGATCCTCGTCATGCTCCCTCTCCATGGCCGTCACCCACCGTGTCCGTACCCGAGAGTAGACCCAAGCTGAACTCAGTTGCCAATCAGATCCGGTCAGAGGCGTTCGAGCACGGTCGCGTTGGCCATCCCGCCGCCCTCGCACATCGTCTGCAGACCGTAGCGTCCACCGGTCCTGCGCAGCTGGTGGACGAGCGTGGTCATCAACCGGGCGCCCGTGGCGCCGAGCGGATGCCCGAGCGCGATCGCCCCGCCGAAGGCGTTGACCCGCTCCTGGGCGGCGCCGATCTCCTTCTGCCAGGCGAGGACGACCGAGGCGAAGGCCTCGTTGATCTCGACCAGGTCGATGTCGTCGATGGACAGGCCCGCCTTGACCAGGACCTTCTCGGTGGCCGGGATCGGGCCGGTCAGCATGTGGATCGGGTCGGAGCCGACCACCGCCATGGTGTGCACGCGGGCCAGGGGGGTCAGACCGTGGCGGCGGACCGCGTCCGCGGAGGCGATGAGCAGGGCGGCGGCACCGTCGGAGATCTGGCTGGCGACTGCGGCCGTCAGCCGCCCGTCCTCGGTGAGGGTCTTCAGTCCCGCCATCTTCTCGAGCGTGGTGTCGCCGCGCGGGCCCTCGTCGGCGGCGAGTCCGAAGGCCGGGGCGATCTCGTCGTCGAAGGCTCCGCCGGCCTGCGCAGCGAGGGCCCGCTGGTGGCTGGTGAGCGCGAACCGTTCCATGTCCGTGCGGGAGACGCCCCATTTCTCGGCGATCAGCTCAGCGCCGCGGAACTGCGAGACCTCCTGGTCCCCGAAGTGTTCGCGCCAGCCGTCCCCCGCGAAGGGACTGCCCATACCCGCCTGTTCGCCGATGAACATGGGGCTGGCTATCGGCACCAGGCTCATCACCTCCACCCCTCCCGCGACGACCAGGTCGGCGGCACCGGAGCCGACGGCCTGGGCGGCGAAGTGCACGGCCTGCTGAGAGGAGCCGCACTGACGGTCGATGGTGGTTCCGGGTACGTGCTGGGGCAGCCCCGCCGACAGCCAGGCGGTGCGGGCGATGTTTCCGGTCTGGGCCCCGATCTGGCTGACACAGCCGAAATACACGTCGTCGACCGCGCCCGGGTCGGCTCCCGTACGTTCCAGCAGGACGCGCAGCACATGGGCGCCGAGATCGGCCGGATGCACGCCGCTGAGCGTGCCCTTGCGGCGGCCGACCGGGGTACGGACGGCCCCGACGATGAATGCTTCCGGCACGGTGGGCTCCCTTGGTTCGGAGGACGAGTTGAGTGATCAGGACCTGGACGGGATGCGCGTGAAGTCGGGCCCCCTCTTGTCGAGGAACGCGGCGACGCCCTCGCGGCCCTCGTCCGAGGCGGCCGCGGCGGCGAGCGCACGGGCCTCCTCGTCGAGATGCCGGGTGAGATCCGCCGTCTGACCGGAGGCGACGAGGCGGCGGGTGGCGCCGAAGGCGGAGGTGGGACCGCGGCGCAGGGCCTCGGCGGTCCGCTCGGCCTCGGCGGCCAGTTCGCCGAACGCCACGACACGGCTCACCAGACCGATCGTGGCGGCTTCCGCCGCCGGTACGCGGCGGTTGGTCAGCAGCAGCTCCACCGCCCGCTTGGGCCCGACGAGGCGGGGCAGCCGCCAGCTCACGCCGGCGTCCGGCGAGTAGCCGACACCGGTGTACGCGGCGGTGAACGTGACGTTGTCGGCCGCGAGTGTCACGTCGGCGGCCGCGGCGAGGCCGATACCCGCGCCGGCGACGGCTCCCTGGACGGCGGCCACCATGGGCGCGTCGATCGAGGCGAACGTGCGCAGGGCGTCGTGCAGCGCGTCGGTCACCGCGACGAGGTGTTTCTCCAGGGCCTCACCGGAGAGCCGGGAGAACTCCCCGAGGTCGCCGCCGACGCAGAAGGACTTCCCCTCACCGGTGAGCAGCACGGCGCGCACGGCCGCACGTTCGCAGGCCCGTGCCGCGTCGAGAAGCCCGCGCGCCGTCTCCAGGTCGATGGCGTTGCCCGCCTGGCCCCGGCGCAGCGTGACGCGGGCGAGGCCGTCGTCCTGGATCTCGACGCCGACACTCCTCGCGCGATCCGCCGCAGGCCGGCTGACGCCCGTCTTCGCGCGATCCGCGGCACCCGCACCGACATCCGCTGTCGCGGGGTGCCCCGCGCCCGGTCCGGCGCCCGTCACCGCGCGGTCCATCCGCCGTCGACGGTCAGGACCTGTCCGGTGCAGTAGGAGGACGCGTCCGAGGCCAGGAACAGCAGCGCGCCGTCGAGTTCATGGCCGTCGCCGCCGCGGTGCAGCAGGGTGTTGCGTTCGACCCAGCGGCTGGAGCGCTCGTCGCCGAAGAGGTCCTCGGTCATCTCGGTGCGGAACCAGCCCGGGGCGAGCGCGTTGACACGGGTCCCGCTGCGGCCCCACTGTCCGGCCAGCTCACGGGTCAGGCCGATGAGCCCGGCCTTGGACGCGGAGTAGCTCGCGCCGCCGAGGGGTGCGGCCGAGACCAGGCCGAGGATGGAGGAGACGTTGATGATGCTCCTGCCGCCGCTCGCCGGGGCCGGGGCCTCTGCTGTCAGCCGGGCCAGATGGAAAGGCGCGGTGAGGTTGACGCCGAGGACGTCGGTGAAGGCATCCGGGGACTCGTCCTCGGCACGGGTCTCGCCCGAGGTCGCGGCGTTGTTGACGAGGATGTCTATGCGGCCGGTGGTGGTCAGCGCCGTCTCGGTGAGCCTCGTACGGTCGGCTTCCAGTGCGACGTCGCAGGCAACCGGGTGAATGCGCGCGTCGGAGCCGGCGAGTTCCTTCAGCCGGTCGATGCGGCGGGCGGCGGCGAACACCGTGGCGCCGGCCTGCGCGAGGACGGTCGCGAACCGGGCGCCGAGGCCCGCGGACGCGCCGGTGACGATGGCGGTCCTGCCCTCCAGCGAGAACAGTTCACCGGCGGGGCGCGGCGCGCTCGGTCGTCCCTCTCCATCGGCGGGTCGTGGCGCGTTCACTCGTCCACTCCGATCGGCAGGGCGGTCGCGCCGCCGTCGAGCACCAGGGTCTGGCCGGTCATCCAGGAGGAGGCGTCGGAGGCGAGGAACAGTGCCGCGTTCGCCACGTCCTCCACTGTGCCCAGGCGCCGCATCGGCAGTTTGGCGGTGAGGACGCTCTCGCGGACCTCCCACACCGCACGCGCCAGTTCGGTCTTGATCAGGCCGGGGGCGATGGCGTTCACCCGTGCTCGCGGCCCGAGTTCGTAGGCGAGCTGCCGGGTCATGTGGAGCATGGCCGCCTTGGTGGCGTTGTAGTAGCCGATGTGCGGGTCGACGATCAGTCCGCCGACGGAGGCGATGTTGACGACCGCTCCCCCGTGCTCGGCCATCCAGGCGCGCCAGGCACAGCGGGTCCAGGCGATCATCCCGTACTGGTTGACCCGTACCGTCTTCTCCGCCCGCGGCAGATCCAGGTCGAGCAGGTCGCCGTGGTACGGGTTGGTCGCTGCGTTGTTGACGAGAATGTCGACGCGGCCGAAGCGGGCCATGGTCTCGTCGACGCAGGCCTCTGCCTGGTCGGGTTCGCCGGCGTTGGCCACCACGGTGTGAAGGTCGCCGTCGCCCTTGACGCGCAGCAGTTTCTCGCGTGCGTCAGCCAGTCCGGCCGCCTTCCGCGCGGCTATGACCACGTGTGCGCCGGCCGCCCGGTAGGCGGTGGCGATGCCGAGGCCGATGCCGCGGGATCCGCCGGTGATGACGGCCACCTTGCCGTCGAGGGTGTTGGCGCTCACGCTGCCCCTGCCTTCGTGTCGGCCGTCTGCCGTTCGGCCTTCGGATCGGTTTTCCGGTACCGGGCGAGTTCCTGGCGGGCGACCGTGCGCAGGTGCACCTCGTCGGGCCCGTCGGCGATCTTCAGCGCCCGGGTGATGGAGAACAGCCGGGCCAGTACGGTGTCGTCGCTGACCCCCGCCGCGCCGTGTGCCTGGACCGCGCGGTCGACCACCTTGTGGGCGACCTCCAGCGCGGCCACCTTGATCGCGGCGACCTCCATTCGGGCGGCGGCGTTGCCGACGGTGTCCATCAGCCAGGCCGACTTCAGCACCAGCAGCCGTAGTTGTTCGATCTCGATACGACTGCGGGCGACCCACTCGCGCACCACGCCGCGATCGGCGAGGGGCCCGCCGAAGGCGACACGCTCGGTGACGCGTTCGCACATCAGCTGCAGGGCGCGCTCGGCGAAACCCACGGCACGCATCGCGTAGTGCATGCGACCGGGGCCGAGCCGCCCCTGGGCGATCGCGAATCCGTCCCCCTCACCGCCGAGGATGTTCTCCACGGGCACGCGGACGTTCTCGAAGAGCACCTCGCCGTGGCCGCACCGGTCGGTGTAGCCGAACATCGGCAGGTCGCGCAGGACGGTGACGCCCGGTGTGTCGCGAGGGATGAGGAGCATGCTCTGCTGGCGGTAGGTGGGCGCGTCCGGGTCGGTCTTGCCCATCAGGATGATCAGCTTGCAGTCGGGGTCGAGGATCCCGGAGGTGTACCACTTGCGGCCGTTGACGACATAACTGCCGCCGTCGCGGGTGATGCGGGTGCGGATGTTGCGGGCGTCGGAGCTGGCGACCTCGGGCTCGGTCATCGCGAAGCAGGACCGGATCCCGGCCTCCAGCAGGGGCCGGAGCCAGCGCTTCTGCTGGGCGGGTGTGCCGTACAGCGCGAGCAGTTCCATGTTGCCGGTGTCGGGCGCCGAGCAGTTGAACACCTCGGGGCCGATGATGGAGCGGCCCGCCAGCTCCATGAGGGGTGCGTATTCGAGGTTGGTGAGTCCCGCGCCCCAGTCGCCGTGCGCCATGAAGAGGTTCCACAGGCCCTCGGCGCGCGCTTTCTCCTTCAGCTCGGTCATCACCGGCGGCAGCGCGTGCGGGTCGTCCGCCTCGGCCAGCTGCCGGTCGTAGACGGCCTCCGCGGGGAAGACGTGCTGTTCCATGAACGACCGCATACGGTCCTGGAGTTCACTCGCCCGAGGCGAGAATCCGAAATCCACGGGGTTGCTCCTCATGCTGGGGTGTGGCTGGCGGGTCCGGTCAGCCGAGGATGTCGCGCGCCGTGCGGATCATCGCGGCGATGGTGGGCGGCAGTCGCTCCTGGTCCGGGTCGTGGTGTTTGCCCTCGCGGTGCCGCCGCAGGTTGTGGCCCATGATCGCGGCCATCTTCATGCGGCCCAGGGCGCGGAACCAGTCCATCGCGGGCAACGCGGGGCCGCCACCGCCGTAGGCGTCGAGGAGTTCGGCCTCGGTGGGCAGGCCGGGTACGGCGCGGCCCAGCTGCGGGAAGTTGCGGTGGTCGGCGAAGAGCAGGAACCAGCCCAGGTCGATGCGTGGGTCGCCGACGCTCCAGATCTCCCAGTCGACGACCGCCACCGCGCGCTCGCCGACGCACAGCACGTTCCCGAGCCGGAAGTCGCCGTGCAGCAGCACCGGCGGCAGGCCGTCGGGCACGTCGTCAGCGAGGCGCTTGAGCAACTCCTCGCCTCCCGGCCGCAGTTCGGACGGTACGGCGTGCAGGGTACGGCTCCACCGGTTCAGCTCGCCGGCGGCGTCGAGTGGTTCGGGCGCGTCGAGGCCGGGTGTGCCGACGTCGGTCTCGTGCAGCCGCCGCAGCACGGAGGCGATCTGCAGCATGCGTGCCCGGGCCGTGGCGGCGGGCACCTCGGGTTCGTCCAGGACCGGCTCGACGGCCTCACCGGCGGCGAAGTCCATGGCGAACCAGGCCGGTTGGCTCTCGTCTACAGTGGCCACACCCGGCACCGGCACCGCGGTTCTGGCGAGCGCGCCCAGTACCCGTGCCTGTCGCAGGACGTCGTTGCGCCCGACGGGCCGCTGCCCGGGAGGCACCGCCTTGATGACGTACGCCGCCTCGCCCGCGCTCACCGAATACGTCAGCCCCGAGTGGCCGCCGGGCAGGGGCCTCAACTCGCCCACGGGCGCCCCCGGATGGCGGCGGGCGAGAGCGCCACGGACCCGGGCGGCCAGCTCCGACACCTGCGTGGCCGTGCTCATCGGACGGGCTCCTTGGGCAGGCCGAGCACCCGCTCGGCGAGGATGTTGTGCTGGATCTCGTCGGTACCGCCCGCGATGCTGTAACCGGGCGCGCCGAGCAGGTGCTCCGTCCAGGCGTACGTGCCCCACTCCCCCGTGTCGGCGACGAGGCGCGGCCCGAGGAGCTCGGACACCAGGTCGCTGGTGCGGCGCATGGTCTCGGTGGCGTACAGCTTGCCGACCGAGGCCTCGGCTCCGGGTTCGCGTCCGGCGACGAGGGCGCCGGTCACCCGCAGTCCGATGAGCCGCTGCACGAGGGCGCGGAGGTAGAGGTCGGAGGCCTGCCGCTGTTCGCCGCCGGTGAGCGGGCGGGGCAGGTTCCTGGCCAGGTCCAGGGCACGGTCGGCGTTGTCGAGGCCCAGGTTTCCGGAGTCGAGCCGTTCGGCGGCCAGCACACTCAGCGTGACCCTCCAGCCCTCGCCGACCGGTCCCAGCCGGTCGGTGTCGGGCACGATCACGTCATCGAGGTAGACCTCGTTGAAGCTGGCCCCGCCGGTCATCTGCTGGATGGGCCGGACGGTCACGCCCGGCGCGTCCATGCGCACCAGGAAGACGGTGATGCCGGCGTGCTTGCGTACGTCCGGGTCGGTGCGGCACACCGCGACCCCCCAGGTCGCGACCCCGGCCCCGGAGGTCCACACCTTGTGGCCCCGCAGCACCCAGTGGTCACCTTCACGCACCGCCTTCGTCCGCACCGCGGCGAGGTCGGATCCCGCCTCGGTCTCGGAGAAGAGCTGGCAGGCCAGCTCGTCCGTGCGCAGCATGGGCCGCAGCCAGCGTCCCTTCTGCTCGTCGGTGCCCCAGATGCCGATCGCGGGAGCGACGAGTTGCTGGGTCACGGGGAAGATCTCGGTGCGGTGCGGCACGTGGAAGGCCGCTTCTTCGGTGCGGTAGAGCTGCTCGGAGTACGCGGGCAGCTCGCGGCCTCCGTACGCCCTCTGCCAGTTGAGGGCGCCCCAGCCCTGGTCGTATCGGGTGCGTTCCCATTCCTGGGTGCGGGCGGTGTGCTCGCGTTCCTGCTGCTCGGTCCAGTTCTCGAACACGGCGACGGAGTCGGAGCCGCTGCCCCACGCCCCGTCGGCGGTGCGCGGGCGGGCGACCGTGGCGAGCCACTGCCGGGCCTGCGCGCGGAACTCGTCGGGGTCCGGGATATCGCTCATTTCCTTCCTCTCCTTCCTCCGTCGCGGATCAGCGGGACAGCACCGTGCAGGCGCTCACGCCCGGGGCGCCGTACACATGGGTGAAGCCGACCCTCGGTTCGCCCTGGACCTGGCGTTCGCCGGCCCGGCCGCGCAGTTGCTGGACGACCTCGTAGACCTGGCGCAGTCCCGAGGCCCCGATGGGTTCGCCGTTGGCGATGCAGCCGCCGTCGGTGTTGACCGGTAGGCTGCCGCCGATCTCGGTGGCGCCCGAGGCGATCAGCCGCTCCTGTTCACCGTTCTCGCAGAACCCGCACTCGGCCATGTGCATGATCTCGGCGCCGCTCTCGGTGTCCTGGAGCTGGCACACGTCCACGTCCCCAGGACCGAGCCCTGCCTCCTCGAAGGCGGCGGCGGAGGCATCACGGCTGACGCTGGTGAGCTCGCCCCCGGGGATCCAGGGGCTGAACACCTCGAACGAGCCGAAGCGGCGGGTGCGCACAGCCGCCGAGCGCAGGGTGACCGACGGGCCGTCCAGGGTGCGGGCGACGTCGGGCGAGCAGAGGACGAGCGCGGCGGCGCCCGCTCCTGGCGAGCAGAACATGAAGCGGGTCAGGGGATCGCTGACCATGCCGGAGTCGAGGATCTCCTCGGCGGACACCGGCTTGCGCCGCCATGCCTCGGGGGTCAGCCCTCCGTTGCGGTAGGCCTTCTCGGCGACCAGGGCGAGGGTCTGCGGTGTGATTCCGTGGTCGTACATGTAGCGCTGGATCTTCATGCCGAAGAACTGGGTGGTCACCATCAGTCCGTCGCTGCCGTACTCGGCGCCCAGTCCCCAGTCCTCGGGGCGTGGGTCGAAGGCGCCACGCGGGTGTTTGTCGAAGCCGACGGCGAGGACGACGTCCGCCATGCCGGAGCGGACCGCGTTCACGGCGGAGACCAGGGCGCTGCCGCCGGTCGCGCAGCCGTTCTTGACGTTGACGAACGGCAGCCCGGTGAGGCCGAGTTGGACCACCAGGGTGTCGGCGAGCCCGGCGCTGTCGCTGCCGCCGAACGCCGCTCCCACCCGTGACCACTCGATTCCGGCATCCGCGAGAGCGGTGGTCACCGCGCCGACGGCCAGTTGGCGACCGCTTGCCTCCATGCGGCCGAACGGGGTGCGACCGGCACCGCAGATCAGGACGTCGGCGCTCACGAGCTCCCCTTGTGGCCGGTGGTGGGGCGGGCCCGCGGAACCCCTTCACCCGCGGTCACCGTAAGGGGCATGCCGATGCGGACCTCCTCGACGTCGTCGACGTCGAGGACGGCTGCCACCCGTACGCCGTCCGGCAGTTCGACATAGCCGACCGCGAACGGTACGAAGCCGCTCGGTGGGGCCTGGTACGGCGGTGACTTGGGTGCGTAGCGCTGCACCGTCCAGGTCCACAGGGTGCCTGCGCCGGACAGGGCCGCCGGGTCGGCCGGCCCTCCGCAGCGCGGACACGCGTCGTCCGCGGGGTAGACCGACACCGAGCAGCCGGAGCAGCGTGAGCCCTGGAGTGCGGTCGCCGGACTGCGCGGATCCGTGGTCATGCGGATCAGCGCCCCTGCCACTTCGGCTCGCGCTTCTCCAGGAACGCCGAGACACCTTCGTTGGCGTCCTCGGAGTTGAGCGCCACGCCCACGGCGAGGTGCTCCATCACCATCAGCGACTGGGTGTCGGCGTCCAGGCTCCGGTCGATCGTCATCTTGGTGAGCCACATCGTGAACGGGCTCTTGTCGACGAGGTCCCCGATGAAGTCCTCGACCGTCTCGTCCAGCTTGTCGGCCGGGGCGGACTTGTTGATCAGGCCGAAGTCGACGGCCTCGACGCCCGACAGGAGCTTGCCGGTGAGCATCAACTCCTTGGTCTTGCGGATGCCGATCATGCGCGGCACCCGGTAGATCGGACCGGCCCCGCCGAACAGTGCGCGGCGGATGTGGAAGTCGCCGATCTTGGCGTCGTCCACGGCGATCGCGAAGTCGCAGGAGATCATGATCTCGAAGCCGCCCGCGGTGACGTAGCCCTCCAGAACCGCGACGGAGGGGGTCTTCATCGAGTAGAGGCGGTCGCACACCTTCGCGGACTTCACCGCGACCTCGATGGCGGTCGACTTGCCGACGAAGTCCGCCTTCAGGCTGTCGAGGTCGAACCCCGAGCAGAACGTGCCCCCACGACCGCGGAACACCAGGACCCGCAGCTCGGGGTCCTCGTCGATCTCGGTGATGATCTCGTCGAGCCGGTCCAGGATCGGCACCGTGACGCAGTTCTTCTTCCACGGTCGGTTCAGCCAGACGCGGGCGACATGACCGTCACGCTCGAACTGGATTTCGTCTTCCACTGCCATTTCTGATCCTCCAAACTGAACTGAATTCACTACGAGTCTGCGGAAGTGGTGATCAACTGTCAACCCCCTGGTCGAGATTGCCCCACAGGACGTCCGCCGATCCGCCCCGCTCAGCCCAGCTCCCGCTGCCGTCCGGAATGTCCACGAGGACCTTGAGCCGTCGCCCGTCCCGGACGTCGTGCAGCCCGGCGAGGGTGTCGCGGAGGGCGATGTGATCGAGCCAGCCGTCGGTCGGGTAGTGACCGCTCGCCATGTGCTCGATGACCCTCTCGAAGACCCCGTCCGGGTAGGCCTCACAGCCGAGCAGGGCGAGTTCGGCCAGGCGCACGACGGACGCGTCGATGGCCACCGGGCCGGAGTACAGGGCCACCATCACCACCGGCGCCTGGGCGGCCAACGAGCGGATCGCGGCGTTCAGCGCATCGGTCCGGCCCGAGCATTCGACGGCGGCGTCCACGCCACGGGCCCGGGTGAAGGCCATCACCTCCTCGGCCACGTCGACCACGCCGGGGTCGAGCACCCGGGCCCCGTGCCGTTCGGCCGCCGCACGGCGCGACGGCGAGGGCTCCACCATCAGCACGTCCTCGACACCGTGCGCCTTGAACGCGAACAGCGCGCCCATTCCGACCGCGCCCGCGCCCGTCACCAGCGCGCTGCCACCGCGGGGCACACGGGCCCGCTCCACCGCGTTCAGGGCCACCGCCATCGGCTCCACCAGGGCGCCCTGCTCCAGCGGGACACCCTCGGGCAGCTGATGCACCGAGTCGGCCGGCACGACCACGTACTGGGCGAGGCCGCCGCCCGGGGCGGTCACCCCGATCGCCGCCAGGGCCGTGCACAGGTGGGACAGTCCCGACGTGCAGCGTGGACACACTCCGCAGGTGCGGATCGGCCGTACGCAGACCCGGGCGCCGGGCGCGACCCGGCCGACCCCTTCCCCGCAGGTCACCACGGTCCCGGCGAACTCGTGCCCCAGGGTCTGCGGGAGGGTGGCGCCGGTGAGCGGGTTGGGCACGTGCGTGGCCCGCGGCATCTCGAAGTACTCGTGCACATCGGTGCCGCAGATCCCCGCGTACGCCACGCGGATCTTCACCTCGCCCGGTCCCGGCTCGGGCTCGGGCATCTCCTCGATCCGCAGATCCTTGGCTCCGTACAGCCTGGCGGCCAGCATGCTTCCTCCTCGGTGTCGGTCCCGTACGACACCCTTGAGGTTGCCACCGAACTGAACTTACTTCAATAGAGCGGTTGAGGCCCTCACCTACTTCGGTTCAGCACGGAAGGGCTCAATCCGGCCCGCATCCGCTTCCCGCACGGCGGCATGGAGCTGGGCTGCGCCCACCCGATGGGGCCGAGGGCCATGACGCTCTCCGTGCCCGCTCAGGCCGCGGGTCGAGTGGTGAGGCCGACGAGTTCGGCGAGCCGGGTGCGGTGTTGGTCCGCGGTGCCGAACAGCACCTCGCCGCTGCGTGCCCTGCGCACGTACAGGTGTGCCGGGTGCTCCCAGGTGAAGCCGATCCCGCCGTGCAGCTGGACGTATTCGGCCGTGGCCAGGCGGTAGGTCTCGGAGCAGACCGCGGCGGCGGCGCTCGCGGCCACCGGCAGTTGCGGCGACGCGAGGGCCACGCAGGCGGTCGCGTACGCGGATGCCGAGCGTGCTGCCTCGAGAGCGACCAGCACGTCGGCCAGCCGGTGCTTGACCGCCTGGAAGGAGCCGATGGGGCGCCCGAACTGCCGGCGCTGGGCGACGAATTCGACGGTGGCGTCCAGCGCATGCCCGCTGCCGCCGACCTGCTCGGCGGCGAGCGCGGCCCGCCCGGCGTCGAGTGCCGCCGTCACCTCACCCGACTCGCCCACGGGTGTGGCCGGTGCGCCACGGAACTCCACCAGCGCCTGGCGGCGCGTCTCGTCCAGGACACGGCGCGGTGTCCGCGGGCAGGTGTCCTCGGCCGGCTCGCAGGCGAACAGCCGGGCGCCCTCGGTGGTTCGGGCCCGGACCACGATCAGATCCGCGCCGGCTCCGTCCAGTACGAAGTCGACCGCCCCGCGCAGCACCCACCCCGGCCCGCTCCGCTCGGCGCCGACGCCGGGCTCGGCCTCGTCGAACCCGGCCACCGTCGCGGTGAGCGTGCCGTCCGCGATCCGCGGCAGATAGCGCTCGCACGCCTGCTGGTCCCCGCTGTTCAGCAGGGCGTGCGCGGCGAGGACCACCGTGGGGAGCAGTGGCGCGCAGTACAGCGCACGCCCTGATTCCTCCAGCGCCACGGCCAGTTCGGCGAAGGTGAAGCCGGACCCGCCGAACTCCTCGGGAATCGCCAGACCATGGACCCCGATCTCGCCCGCGAGCCGCGTCCACAGCGTCTCGTCGTGTCCGCGCGGGGTGGCCAGGTGCTTGCGGACGTCCTCGGGACCGCTCTCCTCGGTGAAGAAGTCCCGCAGGACCGTGCGCAGTTCCCGCTGTTCCTCGGTCTCGGACAGCAGCTGGGGGTCGATGTCGGGGTGACGGGGGTGCATGGGGTCTCCATCGCGTTGGGGTGGCGGAGAGCGAGTGGGCAACTGGACGGGGGCCGAGGTCAGCTGGAGGAGCCGCGCGTCCCGGGTCCCGTTCCGTACGGAACGTTCCTGGTGACCGACTCCGGAAGCTCTTGGCTCGGGTCGATCGAGATCGTCTTCGTCTGCAGGTACTCCTCCACGGCGTAGGGACCGTGCTCGCGACCGATCCCCGACTTCTTGAACCCGCCGAACGGCGAGCCCAGGTCGGCTGCGAACGTGTTGACCGAGAACGTGCCGGTGCGCACGCGTCGGGCGACCTCGAAGCCGTGTGCCGCGTCCGCCGTGAACACGGAGCCCGCCAGCCCCAGGTCACTGTCGTTGGCGATACGGACGGCGTCGTCCTCACCGCGGTGGGGGATGAGCGAGGCGACGGGTCCGAAGATCTCCTCCCTGGAGACCCTCATCTCGTTGTGGGCGTCGGTGACGAGTGTCGGCTCGTAGTACCAGCCACGCTCCAGGTGCGACGGGCGGCGGCCACCGTAGGCGATCGTCGCGCCCTCCTTGCGTGCCACATCCACGTAGTACTCGACGCGTTCCCGCTGGCGCGAGGTGACCAGCGGTCCGACCACGGTGTCGGCTTCCATGGGGTCGCCGACCTTGAGCGACGCGAAGCCGTCGGCCAGGGCCTCCGCATAGGCGCGGTACTGGGACTCGGGGACCAGGAGTCGCGACAGGGCCACACAGCTCTGGCCTGCGTTGGTGCCGGCGGTGGCCCCGACGAGGGTGGGCAGCACGTCCTCCAGCTTCGCGTCCTCGAGCACGATGGCCGCGGACTTGCCTCCGAGCTCCAGCACGCACGGTCGGACGAGTTCTCCGCAGGCCGCCGCGATCTTGGCGCCGACCTCGGCCGAGCCGGTGAAGCTGACCATGTCCACACCGGGGTGGCGTACCAGGTACTCGGACTCCGCGGCTCGCGCCGCGACGATGTTCAAGACACCGGGCGGCAGGCCGATCTCCTCACAGATCTCACCGATGACGAAGGTCGCCAGCGGGTTGGGTTCGGTGACCTTGACGATGACGGTGCAGCCCGCGACCATCGCCGGCCCGGCCTTCTGGCCGATCGCCGGAAGCGCCAAGTTGTACGCCGGGAAGCCGGCGACCACGCCGACGGGTTCCTTGACGACCAGGCTGGCACCCGCCATGGGGATGATGCTGCCTCCTGCCGACCTGCCCGCGAGCGGGGAGAGGTCGCTGATGCGCACCTCGGCGGTCTGCAGGCTTCGGCCGATCTCGGCGCAGTAGTTGAAGCTCATGACGGGCGAGACCGTCTGGTAGACCTGCGACAGGAACAACGTGCAGCCGAGTTCTTCGGTGATCAGCTCGGCGAGTTCGGCCTGCCGCCGCTCGATGCCGTCGGCCAGACGCGAGAGACAGCCGGCTCGCTCTGCGGGGGTGAGCCGGGGCCACTCCCCTTCGTCGAACGCGCGCCGGGCCGCGGCGACCGCGGCGTCGATGTCCTCCTTCGAGGCGGCCGGGACGCTCCCGATGCGCAGCTCCGACCTCGGCGAGATCACGTCGAAGTGGTCCGTGCCTGAGGCTGCTCTCCACGCCCCGTCGATGAAGAAGGCTTTGTGATCGATCGTTGTCATCTTCGACTCCTGTTCGACTCCTGCGAGGGTGGTGATGCCGTCGAACGACATGGTCAGGTGCGGTGGGTCGGTGGGGCGGCCGACGAATCCGACGACCAGGGCGAGCAGCACACCCGCCAGTGCGGCGAACACGGCACCGACCGCGAAGGCCGGCGCCGACTGGGGCTCGGGTGCGATCCCGATCGAACGGCCGGCCATCGGATGGGACGTGGCGGCCACCAGCCGCATCCGCAGGGCGCTGCGTCCGAAGGGATACGCCACCAGAGCCATCGCGACGGCGGCCACCGCGATGGTCAACAGGCTCTATGCCGGTACGGCGGTGCTCCCGGGGGAGACGGAGCCCTCCACCAGGCTCGGGAAGAGCCGTGGCCGGTCGTCCCGGATCGTGCTGATGGCGCTCTCCGCGATGGGCGAGACGCCCATGGTCATGACGAGCGCCGTGAGGAGTTCCCCCCGTACGAGCGGTCTGATCACCGCTTCCCGGGCCACCAGGCCGACCGCGGCGGTCGTGACGATCGCGGCCACGGCGGCCAACAGCAGTGGCAGACCGCGCTCGTTCAGCGCCGGCACCGCGTACAACCCGACGGTCGCCAGGCCGGCGAGGGCGAAGTCGACCACGTCGGCCGCCCGATAAATGATCACCAGCCCGAGGCCCATCAGGCCGTGCACCGCACCACTAGCGAGACCGCTCACCAGGATGAGCAGGAACTGATCCACGTCGACCGTCTCCTCGCGCCCGGACCCGCGCGCCCGGCACACTCACCGTTACCCGCGCGCATTACAAACTGAACTCAATTCATGCACCGTAAGCAACGGGCCGGGGAGGGGCAAGACCCCTGCACGAGTTGATTCCAGCGCTTTCCACCCGGGAGAGCCGGGGCCGACGACACGAGCCGGCGCGCCGGCCGGAGTGACGCCCATCGGAGTGACGCCCGTCAGCACATGCCGCCCGCCCCGGCCCGGTCAGGTCGTGAAACGGCCGCCGTTGGCCAGCAGCACCGCGCCGACCAGGTTCGCCGAGGCCTCGCTCGCGAGGAACAGGGCTATGTCGGCGATCTCCTCGGGCGTCGCATAGGGGCGGACCCGGGGGTCGGTGAAGCCGCCGCGCAGGACCTCGGGCGTGCGGGCCGCCATCCCGGTCTCCGTCGGACCGGGCGCGACCACGTTCACCCGGATCCCGGACGCGATGACCTCCTTGGCCACCGCCTGACTCAGCGCGTGCACCCCCGCCTTGGAGGCCGCGTAGTGGGGATAACCGACCGGGGTGTCGAAGGCCGAGGAGGAGCCGATGACGACGATCGCACCCGCCCCCACCGGCCGCATCGCCCGTACCGCGGCCCGCAGCACATGGAAGGTGCCGTCCAGGTTGACGCGCGTGACGCGCCGCCATGCCACGTCGTCGAGCCGGTCGGTCACCTCGACAGGCCGCCCCTCGACGAGGGCGTCCGCGATGAGCCGCTTGGCCTCCGGGTCGTCGACGCCCGCGGCGTGCACGACGACGTCCAGCCGCCCGTGTGCGCGCAGTACGTCGTCGACGACCGCTTCGACCGCGGCGGCGTCCGCCACGTCGAGCGGCACCGCACGGCCGGCCGTCAACGTCTTGGCGACGACCTCGGCCCCCTCACCGTTCACGTCCGCGACGACCACGGCCCGCGCCCCCTCGGCGGCCATCCGCCTGGCGACCGCCGCCCCTATTCCGGAGGCGGCACCCGTCACCAGTGCGACGCCGCCCTCGAACCGGGACCCTCGCTCATTCCCGTCCATCCCACGCACTCCCTCTCGACACGTCTCGCCGTCGGCCCATCATTATTGAACTGACTTCGTCTCTGTTACCGTCACCGTCGGCCAACTGACAAGACCCGGGACGGTGTGCATGAAAGCGGTGCGGCTGACTGAATGGGGACGCGAGCCGGCGCTCGCCGAGCTGGAGCGCCCGATCCCGCGCGGGGCCGAGGTACTGGTGCGGGTCGAAGCCGCAGGGCTCTGCCAGTCCGACGTCCATGTCATCGACGCGGCCGAGGGAGCACTCCCCTACCGGCCGCCGTTCACCCTCGGCCACGAGGTCGCCGGTCACGTGGCGGCCCTCGGCCCCGACGCCGAAGGAACGGCGGCGGGTGAACGCGTGGTGGTCTACGGCCCGTGGGGCTGCGGCAACTGCACCCGCTGTGCCGCCGGTCGGGACAACTACTGCGACCGCCGGGGCGACCTCGGCTGGCACGGGGCCGGGCTCGGCCGGGACGGCGGGATGACCGACTACCTCCTCGTCCCCTCGGCCCGCCACCTGGTGCCGATCGGTGACCTGCCCGCCACGCAGGCGGCGCCGCTCTCCGACGCGGGCCTCACGTCGTATCACGCCCTCAGCGGAGTGCGGCACGCGCTCGGCGAGGGCAGCGTCGCCCTGGTCATCGGTGTCGGCGGGCTCGGGCACCTGGCCGTCCAGCTGGTGCGTGCGACCACCCCGAGCCGGGTGCTGGCGGTCGACATCCGCGAGGAGGCGGTGGATCTCGCTTTGCGGTCCGGCGCGCATCTCGGCGTCCCGATGGGGGCGGACACGGCCAAGGTGCTCAGGGCGGAGACCGGCGGTGTGGGAGTCGACGCCGTCCTCGACTTCGTCGGCAACGAGGCGACGTTCGCTCTCGCCGTCGACCTGCTGCGCCCCGGCGGGGAACTGGCGGTGGTCGGCAGCGGCGGCGGCCGGCTGACGGTGCGCAAGCCGGGTTTCCTTCCCGCGGGTTTCCGGCTCTCCCTGCCGTTCTGGGGCACCCGCCCCGAACTCGCCGAGGTCATCGCCCTGGCCCGCGCGGGCTCACTCCACGTCGAGACGGAGCAATTCGCCCTGTCCGCGGCACCCGAGGCATTCGGCCGGCTACGCCAGGGGCGGGTGCGAGGCCGAGCGGTTCTGCTGCCCGGCTGACACGCGCCTCCCGCCTCTCTGCTGATCGACTCTGATTGAAGAGACGCGATCAATCGTGTGCACGACTGTTGCCTGCCGGACCCGACGCGCTTACATTCACCTGAACTGAACTCAGGTTACACGACATGGAGGCACGGCGTGAGCCGTAGCCCGGTCGACAGGAGAAGTGCCATGAGCCGTCGCAGAACCAGTTCGAAGGGCCGCACCCGCGCCACAACGGCCCTGTTCACCACCGCCGCACTCCTCGCCCTGGCGGCGTGCGGCGGCAACTCCGACGCCGGGAGCTCGGCGAAGGCCGCCGGCGGCAACCCCGCCGGTGTCAAGGCGGCCAAGGAGGTCCTCGCCCAGTACTCGAAGCGTCCGACGAGCATCGGTATCACGCAGCCGGTGGGCAAGCCGGTCCCGACCGGCAAGAAGATCGACTTCATTCTGTGCGGCGTGCAGTCCTGCCAGGACCTGGCGAACTACTTCACCCAGGCGGCCAAGGTGCTCGGCTGGAGTGTCAACAAGATCCCCACCCAGGGCACCCCGCAGTCGGTCCAGGCCGCCTGGACGCAGGCGGTGCGCGACAAGCCCGACGCGGTCATCGCCTCCGGATTCCCGCGCAGCGTGTTCGCCAGGCAGTTGAAGCAGCTCAAGGACATGGACATCCCCGTCGTCGAGTCCTCCACGGACGACACCGCGGGCGACGGCATCAGCATGCTCATCGACGGGCCCGACGTCGTGGACGTCGAAGGCAAGATCATGGCTTCCTGGGTGACCTCCGACAGCGGAGGCGACGCCGACACCGTCTACTTCGACATGCCGACCTACGGCATCCTCAAGCCGGTCGCCGACACCTTCCGCAGCGACTACGAGAAGTGGTGCGCCGGCTGCGGGTACGACAAGGTCGACGTGCCGATCAGCGCCATCGGCAAGGACATGCCGGACCGCGTGGTCTCGTACGTCCGCGCGCACCCCAAGGTCACCCACATCACCTACTCGCTCGCCCTGCTCAACGTGGGCGTGCCGGCCGCGCTGCGGGCCGCCGGACTGCAGAACAAGGTCCACACGATCGTCAACGTCGGCGAGTCCACCAACTACCAGTACATCGACTCGGGTCAGACACAGGCCGCCGTCGCGTTCAACACCATGGAGAACGCGTGGGCGCAGGCCGACGGACTGGCACGGCACTTCAGCGGCCAGTCGATGAAGGTGACGCAGGACGCGAAGCTGCCGTTCATGCTCGTCGACAAGGACAACCTGATCTCGACGAAGACGCAGTTCCCGCTCGTCGAGGACTACCAGGCCCAGTTCAAGAAGCTGTGGGGCAAGAGCTGACGTCCGTTCCCGACGTCCCCGCCACAGCCTTCCACCACATCACTGACGCTTCGCGGCCCTGAAGTTACTTCAGCTTGGCTCACGGCCCGATCGCGCGACGAGGTGCATACGGGAGTCATCGCATGTCCACACAGCTGCTCGATCTCACCCGTTCCCGTTCCTATCAACCCCACGGCGGCCGGACAGCGGCAGCCGTACGCTCCGCGCCCACTGCCCTCGACGACGGCCACCGGAGGGTGCCGGCCCCGCTGGAGAAGGACCTGACCGCCCCCGAGAGGCCGCGAAGGGCGGTGGGCGCGTCATGGGCAAGGTGATCGAGGCCGACTGGGTGGTCGTCGGCGGTGGCAGCGCGGGATGCGTGCTGGCCGCCCGGCTGAGCGGGGACCCCACCCAGGAGGTCGTGCTCCTGGAGGCCGGACCGGACTGGCGGTCCGCCGAGGCGCCGCCCGAGATGCGCAGCATGAACGGCTGGCGGGCGCTGGACGAGACGGCGTGCGCACCGTTTCAGTGGCCCGGTCTGGAATCGCGGCGCAGCAGCGCTCAAGAGCGCCGCCCGCATGTGCGCGGCCGGGGTCTCGGCGGCTCGTCGTCGGTGAACGGAATGATCGCCATCCGTGCGCTGCCCGGCGACTACGACAGCTGGGCGTCCTACGGCTGTCCCGGCTGGTCGTACGAGGAGATGCTGCCGTACCTGCGGCGCATGGAGAGCGACGCGGACTTCGGCGACCGGCCCCACCACGGCGCCGACGGGCCGATCCCGGTGCAGCGGCTCGGGCGCGAGGCGTGGGGCCCCGCCGACCATGCACTCGCCGAAGCCGCGCTGGACATCGGCCACGCGTGGTGCGACGACCACAACGGGCCCACGGGCACCGGCGTTTCGCCGTACGGCAGCAACGCCCGCGACGGCGCTCGGGTCACCGTCAACGACGGCTATCTGGAGCCCGCCCGGCAGCGGCCGAACCTGCGGATCGTGGGTGACGCGACGGTCGATCAGGTGATCGTCGAGGGCGGTCGCGCGGTGGGTGTGCGGGTGCGCGTGGAAGGCACCTGGACGCAGGTCCGCGCCGCGCGGGTCGTGCTCTGCGCCGGGGCCGTGCACTCCCCCTCGATCCTGCTGCGTTCCGGCATCGGACCGGGCGGTCCTGTCGCGTCGCTGCCGGTCGGTGAGGGCATGCAGGAGCACCCGCTGGCGCTGTTCTGGCTCCACCAGCGCCCCGAGGCACGGCCCGGCCTGGACGAACGGCAGACCAACTGCTGTCTGCGCTACTCGTCCCGTCTCGCGGGCGCGAGCGAGAACGACATGATGATCGTGTCGATCAACCAGACCCTCGCCCTGCCCGACATGAACGACTCGCACCTGGTGGCCGACGGGGCCCGCGGCACCTGGGGCGGTGCGGGCGGCGGCCACGCCTCGGGCGGCCCGGGGCTGCTCTGTCTGTGGGCCAACCAGGAGTTCTCCCGCGGCACACTGCGCCTGGCCTCACCCGACCCGGACGTCCACCCCGTCATCGAACAGAACCTGCTGAACGACCCCGGCGACCTGACCCGGATGCGGGACGGCGTCCACCGCTGCCTGGAGCTGGTCCGGTCCGGTTCGTTCGACGCCGCCTTCGAGCACATCGCCGTCAACCTCGCCGGCACGGGCATCGACGCGCTCACGGACGACACCACCATCGACCGGTGGCTGCTGGAGACCATCGGCGACACCGGCCACATCTGCGGCACCTGCCGTATGAGCGCGCCCGACGACCCGCGCGCGGTGGTCGACCCGGCCGGCCGCGTGCTCGGCGTCGAAGGCCTGTGGGTCGCCGACGCCTCGGTCTTCCCCGAGGTACCGCGGGCCAACACCAACCTGCCGACCATCGCCGCCGCGGAACGGCTCGCCGACCTCATGACAGGTCGCACGAACCCGATCGCCGCCGTCGAGGGCCTGGCCGTACAGGGCGGGTCGTGATCGGGATGTCGGACACAGTGACGACAAGCCCGGTGCTGAGCATCACCGGACTGTCCAAGCGTTTCGGCGGGACCCAGGCGCTGCGGGACGTCGATCTGAACATCGCACAAGGCGAGATCCACGCCCTGGTCGGCCCCAACGGCTCCGGCAAGTCGACCCTCATCAAGATTCTCGCCGGTTACCACCAGGCCGACGCGGGAGCCGAAGCCCGGCTGGACGGTGAGCCCTTCGAACTCGGCTCGGACCACGACCGGCTGCGATTCGTCCATCAGGAGCTGGGCCTGGTGGGCGAGTTGAGCGCGATGGACAACCTGGCGCTCAGCCGGGGCTTCGCCCGCAGCCGCCTCGGCAACATCCGTTGGCGCGAGCAGGAGCACCGCACCGTGGAGCTCGTCCACAGGTTCGGCCTGGACATCGACGTGCGCCGCCCCCTCGTGGACGCCACGCCCGTGCAACGCACGGTGGTGGCCATCGCCGCCGCGCTCCAGGGATGGGAGGCCGACCAGGGCCTGCTGGTGCTGGACGAACCGACCGCCGTACTCCCGCCGGGCGAGGTCGGCAAGCTCCTGGACATCGTGCGGGAGGTACGGCGGGGCGGGGCGAGCGTGCTGTATGTGTCGCACCGCCTCGACGAGATCTTCCAGGTGGCGGACCGGGTGACCGTCATCCGGGGCGGCCGGCGCATCGCCACCCGGCCCGTGCAGGGGCTGACGCCGCAGAGCCTCGCCTCCCTCATGGCCGGCGAGGCGACGGAGCGTTCCGCCGAGCGACCGAAGGTCTCGGCGACTTCGCGGTCCGGTGAATCCGCCCTGGAGGCCCGGGAGTTGACCGGCGGTCCGCTCCGCGGGCTGGGGTTCTCCCTCGCCCGCGGTGAACTGCTCGGTATCGCCGGGCTCGCCGGTTCCGGTCACGACGTGCTGCCGTACGTCGTGACCGGCGCCTGGCCCGGTGACGTACAAGGGCAGTTGCGCTGTCCCGCCCGGTCGCCGGAGTGGTCGGACGCCTCCCGCGCCGCCCGCCTCGGCATCCCCCTGGTGCCCGGCGACCGGGCCGCCCACGGTGTCATCGCCGATTTCAGCGTCGCCGAGAACCTCACGCTGCCGCTGCTGTCCCGGCTCCGTACGGGGCGGCGCCTCCTCGACGGCCGGCACGAGGCCGCACTCGTCGACGACTGGGTGGAGCGGGTCGGGATCCGTACCGCGGGCCGCGACGCCCCGATCACCACACTCAGCGGGGGCAACCAGCAGAAGGTCGTCATGGCCCGCTGCCTGGCCCTCGAACCCGAGGTGCTCGTGCTGTGCGAGCCGACGGCCGGTGTCGACATCGCCACCCGGCTCCAGCTCTACGACCTGATCAAGGAGCAGGCGGCCCAAGGGCTCGGCGTCATCGTCTCCTCGTCGGACGTGGGCGACCTGCTCGCACTGTGCACCCGGGTCCTCGTGCTGCGCGACGGCCAGGTCGTACGGGAGATCGCCGGTGAGGCCATCACCGAGCCGACGCTCGTCCATGCCATGGAAGGAACCGAATGATGAGCACCACCGCCGCCGGCAGCACCGGCCCGTCCGTCGGCGAACCGACAGGGGCGCCACCCGCCTCGCCGCCGACTCGCCAGCCGCTGGGACGCCGTGCGCTCTCGGGTCTGTCCTTCACGAACATCGGCGCGGTCTACGTGTGGATCGTGATCATCGTGGTGTTCTCGTTCTGGGCGCCGGACACCTTTCCCACCTGGTCGACGTTCCAGCAGGTACTCAACAGCAACGCGGTGACCGGCCTGATGGCGTTGAGCGTGGTGCCGCCGCTGGCCGCGCGCGTCTTCGACCTCTCCCTCGCCTACACGATGTCGCTGAGCGGAGTCATCACCGCCAAGGTGATCGTGTCCACGGACATCGGCGCCGGGGGCGCCATCGCCCTCGCCATGGGCACCGCCCTGGTGATCGGCGTGATCAACGGAATCGTCGTGGTGACGCTGCGGGTGGACTCGTTCATCGCGACACTGGCGACCGGGTCGCTCATCCAGGCATTCATCACGATGTTCACCGACGGCACGTCGATCACCGGCGTCAAACTGCTGCGTGAACCCTTCGCGAGCATCGGGCAGAAGAGCGCGGGCGGCTTCACCATCCCCGTTCTCTACCTCCTGGTGGTGGCGATCGCGCTGTGGTTTGTCCTGGAGCACACTGCGACCGGGCGCCGCCTGTACGCGACGGGCTTCAACTCGGACGCGGCGCGTCTGCAGGGCGTGCCCACCGACCGTCTTCGCTTCCTCACCCTCGTCGCGTCCTCGGCGATCGCCGGATGCGCGGGCGTCGTCTTCGCCTCGCAGATCGGCTCGGGCTCTCCCGAGGCCGGCACGCCCTATCTGCTGTCGTCGTACGCCGCCGCCTTCGTCGGCGCCACCCAGCTCCGCGCGGGCCGCTTCAACTCCTGGGGCACGGTCATCGCGGTCCTCCTGCTGGGCACCGGGACGGTGGGCCTCGGCCTTGCGACCTCCGCCCAGTGGGCCCCCAGCCTGTTCACCGGTCTCGTCCTGATCGTCGCCCTGGTCGTGACCGGCGGACGGCTGGGCCTCCGCACCCGCCTGACCCGCCGCCGCGCACCGAGTAAGGAGGCCACCTGAGTCATCGCCGCGATCAGGATGGTCGGCCGGTGTGGCGGGCGGGGGTTCCGTAGCTGTCCACCCTGACGATCGGCAAGATCCACCGTTGCCGTTCGGCTCTGGATTGTTGTCGCCGCAGCGCAGATGGGCATCGGCCAGCCCGTCCAGCTGCACCACGGCGACGTCGCAGCGCCTGCCCCGCTGCTCCTGCGCGGCGAGTTCCAGCGCCAGACGCGTCTTGCCGACCCCACCAGGACCGGTCAGCGTCAGCAGACGCACACCGTGCAGCAGCCTTCTCAACTCGGCCACCTCCTCGGTACGGCCGACGAAGCTGCTCAACTGCGTCAGCGATCCGCCATTCGCCCCGGTGACCATCCCGCCGGCCTTCCGCCGTTGACGGTACGAGCGTTGACGGCAGGCGTTTGAGCAGTAGCGGGGACGACTGGATGGCGTGTTGGTGCGGATGGGATCACCACAGGTGTCACATGCGGCGACGGCACGAGAGGGCACGTGGCCGACCTTCCTACGAGACCTTGGTGGGGGCACTGGAGTCAGCCACATTCACATGTACGCCGACAGTCGGCGCCGACATGGAGCCCAGCGACGTGCCGACCCAACGCCTTTGACCACGGGCCCGGCGATCCCGCCCGGCTCATCCGAGTTCGGACTGGCCGGGCGACTTGGGCGAGGGCGTGGCTGCTGGGCTCACTTGCCGGAACCGACGTGGTAGCCGACGGGGTCGACGTAGACGTCCGGAGCGTTGCCGCTGGAGGCGGAGATAGTGAAGGCCAGATCGTTGAGATCCACGATCTCCGAGACCTTCTCGTTGGGCGGGGTGACGGAGAGCCGGGTGTAGGTCTTGCCGGAGCCGCTGGTGTCCGGGATGAAGTGCAGCAGGAAGCGTGTCTCCTCGCCGGGCCCGATGGTGACGGTGGACGCGGAGACGTCGGTGCGGGCGGCGTCGGGCCCGGTGTCGCCCAGGCCATCGGGGCCTACGAGTTGGACGCCCGGGAAGCCGTGCATGCTGCATGCGCTGGAACCGGTGTTCTTCAGGTTGACGACTATCTCATTCTTGGTCCCCGTGGCGGTGGCGCTGGGGGCGAGATGGTCGGTCTTGCACCTCGAGCCCGACGTCGAGGACCGGGCAGCGAGCTCGCTGCCCTTGCTGGAGCCGGTGGAAGAGTCGGACGAGGAGGAACCTGAGGTCGAGCCCTTGCCGCCGGTCGAGCTGCTCGCAGCGGTGGACGCGCTGGTGTTGGCGGAAGCGCTCGATCCGTCGCTGCTGTTGCATGCGGTCAGCGAGAGGCCGGCAGCAGCGAGGATGGGGGCGAGGGCGGGCATCTTCTTGACGCGCATCGGTACTCCTGGGAAGCGGTGTTGTATCGGTCGTTTGCTCCGGCTGAGCGGGCACGGTTGTTTCATGGGAGGCCTACTGCCGGGCGATGCGTCAGACAGGAGTTGCACCAAGGCACCCCTGTGACAGGCGAGTTGACGCGCGGTTATGGGAAGCAGAGGAACTGGGACAGACCGGGCCCGTTGCGCTGGCTGCCGGGCCCTGAAGGCCTCGCCCTACTTCGACAGGCCATAGTCGAAGCTCACCCGGTCGCCGTGCACTCCGGTCACGGAGATCAGCATCGTCTTCTTCTCGCCCTTGAAGACGGCGGTGCACGCCACGGTGTCGTCCACCTTCGCGTGCAGCCCGCTCGGGCAGGTCACGGACCGCGGGCCGTCCTGGACGAAGGGGATGCCGTAGTTCTCCCTGGCCAGCTTCTCGACCTGAGTGCGCGGCACCGTGTGATCCGCTCCGCCCGCGGTGGCGACCGACGAGTTGTCGAACACGTTCCACGCCGTCACCACGCCTCCCGCCAGCACGGCGGCCACGGCCAGGGCAATGACGATGCGCTTCATGGGGTGCTCCTTCGATTCCCGCGACGGCCGATCCCTCAGGGCGGCTTCAAGTTCCCGGTAGGGGCGGGCTGTCGGTGATACCCCAGATCCAGATGGCGTGTTCGGGTGCGTCCCGGATCGCTCGGGTGGTCTTGGCGATGTTGTCCGCTCCCAGCAGTCGCAGTCTGCCGATGGCCAGGTTCCGCAGAGCGGCCATCGCCCGCGGCGCGCTGCCGGTGTGGACGGTGGAGGCATCCTCGGCGAACACCACATCTCTGACATGGTGGCTGGAATTTTCGATTCCCCAGTGGCCGCGCACGTATCCGCCCAGGTCAGCAGGGCTGGCCTGGTGGGTATCGAGGCTGGTGACGGCGTAGACCGTCTCCCGGGTCTGCCGCTTGCCGTTCTCCTGGCGGCGCCGGTGGATGCGCAGGGCCAGCCGCGCTTCGGGGAAGGCGATCCCGCCCAGGTTCGCCGCGATGGCCATGGTCTTGACCGAGCGGGACTCCCGCCGCCCGTGCCCGGTCCCCGAGACGGTGTGCGCCACGGGTACCTGCTCCCATGGCAGGGCCTTGACCTGGTCCGACGCGGTCGGCTGATTTCCCTTGATCACAGCGATGTAGTGGGCCTTCTTCTCCTGCACCAGCCAGCGCACCTGGTCCCTGACGCTGTGCAGGGCGTCGAAGGTGACCACGGCACCGGTCAGATCGAGCGGTTCCAGCAGCGGGCGGAAGGCGGCCGTCTCGTTGGTCTTGGCCCCCACCTCCCGCTGGGCCAGGGTGACGGTGGGGGTGTGGGTGACGGCGGACAGCAGGTGCCGGTGGCACTGCTGCCGGTGCGCGGAGCCGGACAGCGCCTTGCCGTCCACCGCGATCGCCGGCCGCGGCGCAGAACCGGTGCCGCCGTCGTCGATGTGGTCGCGTTCGGCCAGGTAGGCGCCGATCGCGCTGTCCAGGGCATCGCCGTCGAGGGTGGCCAGGAGCCGGGTGAGGGTGGCATGGGACGGGGCGCGGCGACATCCGGGCAAGTGCCTGCGGATGCCGAGTCGTTCCAGCACCGTGGTGGTGGCGCGCTGTCCCCACTCGGTGATCTCGGTGACGGTCCGGGCGCCGGAGACGACTGCGCAGGCGCAGATCAGCAGTAAGCCGACCAGGGGATACCACCGCCCGCGACGCGAACGCGGGTCGGGTACGCGCTGGAGATGGGCGCGCAGGCGGCCGGTGTCGTGCTGGTGGAGGGGGCCCAGTTTCGTCAGGACGGCAGGGATCGGGGAGGATGGAGCGGCAGGCACGGGACCTCGATGTGATCAGCTGGCGTAGACACCCTGATGATCACCGGTCTCGTGCCTGTGCTGTTGCCACGTCAACTCCCACTGGACGCGGACGATCTACGCGATCCCGGAACTTGCAACCGCCCTGAGCCGCACGGGGTGTTCGGTTGATACCGACCAGCCCGTGCGGTTCCTACTGAGAGGCCATGGTTCGACCTGTCCCGAGCAGGCTCTCATCGCCAAGCCCGCGGTTTCGGACTTTTCTCCGGGTACGGCGATACAGCTTCTCAGCGTGTTCCTCGGTGACCTTCAGCAACCGTGAGAGGATGTTCCGATTGAACACCGGACAGTTCATGGGTTATGCCAGGTTATGGGTGTTTCGCCGGTTGCTCGTTTCGCGAGGTTCGAGATCATCGCGAGGCGGATCATGCTCTCGGAGTGGGTGGGTTTGGTCTCGTAGTCGCGGGCGAGGCGGCGGTGCATCATGATCCATCCAAAACTTCGCTCCACTACCCAGCGCCTCGCGATCACCGAGAATCCTTTGACCTGCGGGTTCCTGGGGACGACGTCGACATCGATGCCGAGGGCGGCGCCGTGCTCGATGGCCTGGGTCTTGTAGCCGGTGTCGACCCACGCCTTGGTGATCGTGGGGTGGTCGGAGGCGACGCGGGTGAGGAGCTGCTTGCCGGCCTCGTTGTCGGAGACGCTGGCGGCGGTCACCATGACCAGCAGTAACAGGCCGAGGGTATCGACGACGATGCTGCGTTTGCGCCCCACGATCTAATGGGCGGTAGCTGAGCCCGGTGAAGGACCTTCTCGATGCCGACCGCCGGCGTCAGCACAACGTCCACCGACGATCGGGGCCGTGAGCCCTCAAAGAAGACTGACGTGTGCTGGCGCTCGCCGTCGGCATCGAGAGCAAACGCTTGATCACCGATGATGATCGTGGTCCAAGCCCCCTGCGGGGACTACCTCTTACGTGCTCGGGAGCCATCAGCTCCGATCAAGACCGAGGGCCCCGCAGGTCGCTGGGGTCATGAACGGCTAATCGGATGTCGGGCCACTGAGCCCTTCCATTAGAGAGACGCATGCCCTGCACGGCTGTGACCAGCCACCACACAGGTTCGGTGAGAAAGAGTGAGGCGAGTGAGAGCGTTCTGCGGCATCGACTGGGCCAGCGACCACCACGACATAGCCGTCGTCGACGAAACGGGTTCGCTGCTGGCCCGGGCTCGCATCGATGACTCCGCGGAAGGGCTCGACCAGCTGCTTCAGGTGCTCGCCGCGCACGGCGACAGTTCGGAGGAATCCATCCCCGTGGCCATTGAGACCTCCCGCGGTCTCCTGGTCGCCTGCCTTCGGGCCACCGGCCGCCCGGTCTTTGCCATCAACCCGTTGGCCGCCGCCCGGTACCGGGACCGCCACACGGTCTCCCGGAAGAAGTCCGACCACCTGGACGCCATGGTGCTGGCGAACATTCTCCGCACCGACGCCGCCGCTCACCGCATGCTTCCCGCCGACTCGGAGGTGGCCCAGGCCGTCGCGGTCCTTGCCCGCGCCCAGCAGGACGCCGTCTGGGACCGAACCCAGGCCGGCAACAAGCTGACCTCCCACCTGCGCGAGTACTTCCCCAGCTACCTGGCCGCCGTCAGGCACCGCCGCGAGGGCATCTATCACCCCATAGCCCGGGCGCTCCTGGCCGCGGCGCCAACTCCGGGCCAGGCAGCCAAGCTGACCCGGCCGCAACTGCGGGCCGTGCTGAAGAAGGCCGGGCGCAAGAACACCATCGACACCGAGGTCGAGCGTCTGCACAGCGCACTTCGCGCATCGCAGATGCGCCATCTTCCCCTGGTCGAGGAGGCCATGGGACGCCAGGCAATCGCGCTGCTCCGGCAGTTGGAAGCTGCGTGCGCGAGCGCCGACGAGCTTGCCGAGGCGGCGGTGCAGGCGTTCGGGGCACATGCTGACGCCGATATCATCACCAGTTTCCCAGGGCTGGGTCCGCTCAGCGGAGCTCGGGTTCTGGCGGAAATCGGCGACGACCGGACTCGGTTCGCCGACGCCAGAGGGCTGAAGGCTTACGCGGGTTCCGCCCCGGTCACCCGCGCCTCCGGCAAGAGCGTGTCCGTCGCGGCCCGAAGGGTGAAGAACCAGCGGCTGGCCGGGGTCGGCTACATGTGGGCCTTCTCGGCGATGGCCCATTCAGATGGGGCGCGGGCTCACTACGACCGCCGACGTGAGGCAGGAGATCGACACACGGCCGCCCAGAGGAACCTCTTCAACCGAATGATCGGCTGCCTCCACCACTGCCTGACTCACCGCGTCCCGTTCAACGAGGCCGTAGCCTTCCCGACCTCGAAAGACCCCCGTCTCACCCTCGCCGCTTGACACGTTCTCCGCATCGGATGTCTTCTTGCCGGCGTCAGTTCCCTGGGTGTCGGTGGGCACGCTGGGGGCGGTCTTGACGCTCTGGGCATCGAGGACGCAGGCGGTGGGCTCGGCGGTACGTCCTTCCTGCTCACGGACCTTCCGGTGCAGATGGAGGCCGAGTTTCTCGATGGTGCCGTCGGCGGTCCAGGCGCTGAAATACCCGAACACGGTGGTGTGCGGCGGGAAGTCGTGCGGCAGATAGCGCCACGGGACGCCGGTACGGTTGAGGAAGAGGATCGCGTTCATCACTTCGCGCAGGTCAGTGACCTTGCCGCCGAGGTTGAGCGAGGTCTTCTGCCGTTCGGCCCGCCAGGATGTCAAGGTCGGCTCCATCAAGGCCCAGCGGGCGTCGGACAGATCACTCAGGTACGGCTTGCGCTGCTGCGAAGTGGCCATGGGAACACTCATGCACGAGGCTCCTGATCGGGCATATCGCTCGATCGGGCGAGGCAAAAGCCAATTTCAGATGCGTATTCGAACCGGACAGGAGCTATCGGTAGCAACCGGGGTGAAACGCAGGACCAGGCGCGTTGTGACCGCAGAGACATACCACCCGTTCTGCCTGTACACCCCGATTCCAGGCACGCGCCAACTACCGTAAACCGACGGATAAATGACACGAACGTCCCCTGAGTGGGCGGTTCGTGAGGTGATGTCCGTTCCGGGCTTGGCCATTGCTTCTTGCTGAAGGTGCCGGGCTCGGCTTCGCTGAGGATTCCTAGTGTGACCAGGCGTTTCATCTTGGCCCGGGTGCGTTCGACGTGTTTCGGCAAGAGCTCGAAGCTGAGGGCCTGGCAGATGTCCCGGGCCCGCAGTGGGCCGGTGGTGTCGTTGAAGACGGCGAGGATGCGGGGGTAGTCCGGGTGTTCGGACAGCTCCAGACTTCTTGCCGGGTCGGCGCTCTGGGCCGGGATTCGGTCGGCGAGGCCGGTGATGGTCGTGCGGGTGATGGAGAGGTGTTCCAGACGGAGTTCGGCCTCGTGGAGTTGGGTCTGCAGGGCGTCGATCTGGGTGCGGAGACCGTCGGCCAGGGCCCGGGCGGCGTCTTCCTGAAGGTTGATTGCCTGGAGGAGGGGGTTGAGGTTCACGCGCCGGCCGCCTGTGGATCGCGCCAGGTGAGCGTGTTCGTGTCGGTGAGCCGACGAGCCATGACATGAGTCATGGCCCAGTAGACGCGTGAGGCGGAGGAGGCCGGGCGGTGTTCGTAGTCGCGGACCAGCCGCCGGTGCAGTATCAAGATCCCGAATGTCTGCTCCACCCGCCACCGTTTCGGCTGCGGAACGAATCCTCGCTCCTCAGGGTTGCGCCGGACGATCTCGACGTCGATGCCGAGGGCGGCCCCGTGCGTGACGACCTGGTTCTTGAAGCCCTGGTCGACCAGGGCCTTACTGACTGAGCCGCCGGCCGCGACGGCTACCTGGTCGAGCAGAGTGATGCCGGCGGCGTTGTCGTGGACGCTCGCGGCCAGCACGGTGACGGCGATGACCAGGCCGAGGACGTCCACGGCCAGTCCCCGCTTGCGGCCCGGCACCCGCTTCGCGGCGTCCCTGCCCGTCGTGTCCGAAGGGACCCCGGTGGCCGCCCGGACACTCTGGGTGTCCAGGATCACCAGGGTCGGGTCCTCTAATCGCCGGTTCCTCTCCCGCACCTGACAGCGCAGGAGTTCATGGATGTGCTGGTCAGTGCCGTCATCCCGCCAGGCGGCGAAGTAGTAGTACGTCGCGCTCTTCGGCGGCAGGTCGTTCGGCAGGAGGGCCCACTGACAGCCGGTCCGGGACTGGTAGAGGATCGAGTTCACGATCTCCCGCATCGGATAGCGGCCCTGGTGCCCGCTGACGGAACGGTGCCGGTTCTTCCAGGCCGTGAGCACCGGCTCGATCAACGCCCACTGCCCGTCCGTCAAGTCGCTCTGGTACGGCTTGCGTGCACTCATCCCACCGATCCCAGCAGGCCACCGGCGCCGGACCGGCACGTTCCGGCTCCACCCACACCATCAGGCGACACCAGAACCACTCATACACTCACGAACCGCCCACTCAGAGGTCCCGTTGCGCCGTACGGCTCAACCGTCAGTATCGCCAACCCACTTGACGTGGGCAGCTTCCTCTCTAACTTCGCGGCATTGGCACAGGAGTTGCGTTGGTTCCCCATCCTGCCGCACTCGACCTGCCCCACGCCTTGGTCGAGTGGGTCACGATGCTCATCGTCACCCGTGAGGGTGACCGGCGGTGCAAACTCCCGCCGCACCGCCGTGCGCTGGTCGCACTCGTGTACCTGCGGCGCCACGACACCCTCGCCCGTATCGCCGCGGGCTTCGGGATATCCGTCGGCACCGCCCACGCCTACGTCACCGCGGTCACCGGTCTGCTCGCCGCGCAGGCGCCAGGCTTGCTGAAGACGCTGCGCGCGCACGACCCGGACTTCGTCCTCCTGGACGGCACGCTCGCAGAGTGCGACCGCGTCGGCGACGGCAGGGGCGACTACTCCTCGAAACACAAGCGGCACGGGGTGAACGTGCAGGTCGTCACGGACCCGGCCGGCGAGATTCTGTGGCTGTCGCCGGCACTGCCGGGCCGGACCCACGATCTGACGGCCGCCCGCACCCACAAGATCCTCCGGATCTGCGCGCGCCAGGGCATCCCGATCCTTGCCGACATGGCCTACATCGGTGCGGGCAACTGGGTCACCACCGCCAAACGCCGCCCACCCAACGGTGAACTCACCGAGAACCGGGCCCTGTCCGCGGCCCGGGCACCCGTCGAACGAGGCATGGCACGGTTGAAGTCCTGGCAGATCTTCCGCAGATCCCGCATCAGCCCCAACCGCATGAGCGTCATCACCAAAGCCGTCCTCACCCTGGAGAGGCAACGCTGAAAACGCTCACTGGCAAGACCGGCCCGGGACCTGGCTCAAACCGCTCCTGCCCTGCTGTGCAAATCTGGCAGACGGCGACCTCTCGGCCGCCTGCCTGAGATGGCTCAAAGCCGCCCAGGAGACCACGACCGATATGACCTCCAACCACCCCCGCGACCCGCGGCTCTTCGGAGATGTCCCCGCCACTGAGGAAACCGGACCCCCTGCGATACCTCAACCTGTGGGCCAGAAAGCGTCTTCCCTGACTCAGCGCCAGCAGCGGTACCGGCCAGCCTGCTTCCCCTCGTAGTTCCGGCCCTTCTACTGGCCGAGAGCGTTGCTCGCACGCTTCACGGTCTTGATCGATCGCCGATCCGGCTCGCCATACTGTTCTGTCCGGGACCAGGGGAACCGAACGGGGTGGGGCGCGTGACTGCGATCAAGGGTGACGGGTACAGCCAGGCTCGGCTGGGTGCGCTGGAGCATCCTGCGGAGACACGAGTCATCCAGGCCGCACCCGCCTTTGAGTGCCTCAGCATGCTGGGACTCCCCGCTCCCCGCCGCGGGCTGCGCAACGCGATCGCTCTGGCACTGATGCACAGCTCGTACTACCACGAGAATCAGGCAACGTTGCCAGGCATCACGAAGGCGACATTGGACGTGCTCAACCGACTGGGTGCCGCGTTCTTGCAGAAGTTGGCAGCCGCGGAGATCTACCGCAGTGGAGCGAATCTCACGTCAGGGGCCATGAGCAAGGACGTCGCCCAGATCGTCTCTGCATTCCCGGCCTGGACTGCGGAGCAGAAATGGCTTCGCGAGTCCGCATCCCTGAGCATCGGCCTCGACCGGGAAACGCTGACCTCGAAGATCACGGCGTTCCTGTATCGGCAGGTCATCGGTGTGCTCTGCCTCGAAGGCGAAGAGGAGGTCGCGGCAGGGCTGCTCTCGGACCACATAGCCGCTCAACGCCGAATAATGGCGTCGGACAGCACTGATCCCAAATCTGCACTGTACGAGCACCTTGGCCGCGACGCCGTCACGTACGAGTACCAGCACGAGGGCCCCGATCACGCCATTGTCTTCCGGGCCGTTGCCATGGACACGCGCCGACGCACCGGCGAGGGAACCGGAAGAAGCAAGAAAGCAGCCGCTCACCAGGCCGCACTCGATTTCGTCCGACGGCACATACCCCACGCTTTCACCACCCGCGACGAGACGGTCACGCGTCGTATGCCGGCGCGAGAAGTCCCCGGGCCCGATGCCCATGTCCAGGCGGTCCGGCGCATGCAAGACCTCTTTGCACTGCCTGCGACATCCCGTCCACTGCTGTCCCAAGCGCTCGTGCACGCCTCGTGGGCCTACGAGAACCGCTCCGAGATCGCGAAGTGCCACCAACAGGACTACCAGGTCCTTGCCTACCTGGGATCCCTGGTCCTCATCTACGAGCATCTCCTCGCCGCCGCGCGACACACGGTCGTCGATCCCCCCGACGAATTCGCGTTTATCACCCTTCCCAGCGACATCTACAACGCTGCATTTCAGCAAACCGGCCTGTCAGCGGGTCTGCTCCTCGGCGCTGGCCAACGGACGCAGGGCATACCCGAGGAGATCGGGGCCGACGTCTTCCAGGCCGTCATCGGCGCGGTCTCCGCCACCGAGAACTTCCAGGGGACGCTGGCCGAACGATGGCCATCCGAGTGGCGGTCGGTGTGGCAGCGCGTCGCTCCAACCGCGCCCCGGCCTGTCGACCCCACGACACGCCTGGAACGTGCGGCCAGCGCCATGAAACTCCACGTGCGCTACGAATTCCGCACATCAGGACCGGACCACGCACCGCGGTACACGGCCGTGGCCTTGCTCGACAGCGTTGCGCTGGGTGTCCACTTCAGGGTGGAAGGTGCTGCCATGGCGGGCAAGACACCAGCGAAGCACCAGGCCTCGCTGGCTGTCCTGAGCGTTCTCGACCGGCTCGCCGACCAGTCTCCGGCGCGTTCTTTCGACGGCGCCGACGAACGGGACCGCTCACTGGCCCGGTTCCTGCTCGCCCATCAGGCATTCGTACTCGACATGTCGCCTGCCCCAGTGCAACGGTGGGTCGACACACGGTTATTCGGGCTTCATCTCGCCCCGGATCCCTCCGCACTGCTCAAGTGGGCCGTCGGCATTGATGAGTTGCTCGGCCTCGACGTCCCCCTTCAGCCGAGCAGCCACCTGCGGGAAGCCTTCCGGAAGACCGTCGAAGAGCCAGCTGACCCAGACCACACACTCGACACGGCGCTGACGCGCTCCATGGACGCCCTGGAACAGATCGAAGCCCCCGAAGACCTGACCCATTCGCACATTCAGGACCTGGTGCAGCTCTGCGACGTCTACCGGTGCCTCGGTGTCAATGACTCCGACATCTCCTTGCCGGAACTCGCCGACGACTGGTGGACCCTGCACCGCGGCCGGCTCACGACCACGGCACCCCCGCCCGCTGTGCAACTCTCCGGACGGGAACGGGCGGTTCTGGATGCCGCACTGTCGACCGTGATGGCGGGCGGAGGAGACACCTCCGCCGAATTCCTCGGCGTACGACCGCTCCACGTGCGGTTCCGGTCGACGGAACCGACGCCCCCGGCCACCGCGGAGGACATCTGCACCCTCTGGTCCAGAGCGAGCAGGACGGCAACTATGGAGGCGACCGAACACGGCATCGACGTCATCGTCACCACGACAGACGCACCCAGCGAGCCGGGCCCGATCACCCAAGCCGTCACCGCCGCCCTCCGCCCGGCTCCTGAGCCGTACCGGGCAGCTGTGGCGGACCTCCTGCACGACCTGAAGAACCAGCTCATCGCCGCCCGACTCGCCGACTCCCAGCCCGCTGAGAGCCGCACGGCACAACTACAGCAACAGCTCACCGCGAGCCATCACCTCGACGAGGCACACGCCCTCGCACTGCGTCTACATGCTGCAACCTCACTGCTCACGTCCGCCGGCTCCGAGAGCGTCGAGCTGGGAGGCTTTCTCCGCCACTACGCGGGGGCCGTCCTCACCCGCCTTCCCGCCAGCATCTCGCTGTCGATCCCCCAGTCCAGGAGTGCTGTCCACGTCGCCCTGGGCGCGCGGGCCCTGACCGCTGTTCTCGACAACCTCGTCGGCAACGCGATCCAAGCCCTCCGCGATGGCGGCGCCATCACCCTGGACTGGACAGCCGACGAATACGAAGCCGTGGTCGAGATCACGGACGACGGGCCCGGGCTCCCGCCGCACATCGCAGCCGCTTTGAATTCGGGAAAGCGGGTCCGCAGCACGAAACCTGGCGGGAACGGCCTCGGGCTCCTGGGCGTCCGCTCGCTTCTGGCCAGAGCTGGCGGACAACTCAGCCCAGCCTCCACGGCTTCCGGTACTGCGTGGCTCATCACGCTGCCCATCGCCACCCCTTCGACATCGGAGCCGGCATGACCCAGCACCTGGCCAACGCGCGCGTCCTCGTCGCCGATGACCAGCAAGACGTGGCCCGCACGCTGTGTCGCCCCCTGCACAAGGCCGGTGCACGTCTGCGCTTCACCGCAGACGGCCATGCCGCCCTGCAGGAGATCAACACCCGCCCGTTCGACCTCCTCCTGATCGACATGAAGATGCCGCCAGAGGAATGGGGTGGTCTGTGGCTGCTGCGGCAGCTCAAGGACGGCGGATGGCGCATTCCGAGCCTCGTCCTGTCTGGCGAAGGCTCGAAGCAGCAGATCATTGAGGCGCTCCGCCTCGACGCGGTCGACTGGGTGGACAAGGACAAAGCAGGAGAGGAACTGCTGGAGCGGTGCGTGGAAATCGCCACCACCAAGCTCGATATGTCTCTGGAACACGCCGCCAGCCATCTGCCGACCCCGCTGGCCTACCGCTTCGCCAGGTACGCCCGCACCACTGATCCTGACAAGAAGGTCCTCGAAGGGCTCCACACACTGGAGTCCGTACTCCGATTCGCCGCCGCTCTTGGGCTCAGCAGCACCCCACCCGCCCCTCTGCGGGGAATCACATCAGACCGCCTCGCAGCCCCGAGCATGGGAACCTGGTTCACCCTCTGCACGACACTGGCGAATCTGCCCGGCGCAGGAAACGACTTCACCCGGATGTTCTCCTGGCTTGTCCCCGAGCGGTCCGACCACCAACCAGTACAGGACCTCATCTCAGTCCGCAACGCCCTCGCACACGGCAGAAGCGCCCCCACCGCGGCCCAGACCGAGCAACTCGACGGTCTGCTACGCCGCTTCGCGCACCGAGCTGCCTGCTCCTGGCGCGCCGATCTCGCGGTCCCGACGTCCATGACCTACGACGGCACCAAGTACGCCATCGACGTACTGATCCTCAGAGGGATCGGAAAACCCGTCCCGGACACGGTGATGACCCAAGCCCCGGTGATCACGGGGCAGCCGCTTCTCGTAAACCGCGACGCGCCCCCCGTGCCTCTGTCGCCGTGGCTGGTGACGCACACGGATTCCGCCTCCGACGTCGTACGGTGCCTGCAGTTCGACGGTCTCCAACGCGCAAAGGGAGGCCTCACGCCCAGCACGCCCTTCAGATACGCCAAGACGGACGAGGGCGACGACATACCGACGATCAGCCATCCACAAGGCGAATGGCGAACACTGGCCCCCTGGGCGACGACCGTCTGAGCCGCGCCCTGCCCCTTTCCGCCAGAGCGGCCCAACCGGTTGTACGTCCCGTGCTCGCTCGTGGCGCACGATCACGGCAACACCAGTAGGGGCGACCGCCCAAGCCGTCCCCATCGAAGGGGACCGGCGCCGCAACCACCGTTCCTTTGCTCGAACTCCCGTTGCCAGAGCGCAGGCCGGGCTCAGCGCACACCAGTTCATCACCTGCCCGTATCTGCCACGATGTGATGTCTTCTTCAACATCACCGGCATGGGTCATGCGGACCACGGCAGCGCTCGTATCCACGGCAGCCCTGCTGCTGACACTTGCCGCCTGTTCGGACGGATCAGGGGACTCCGGCAGCCCGGCGGACAAGGCCACAGCTTCCTCCTCGACGGGCGCCACGGCCACCACCGCGCCCCCGGCCGACGCCGAGGCGATCCGCGCCTGTATGACGGGCATCGACTCGCTCTTCACCGCGGACTGGTCGCAGACGACCCCGCCGGAGACCCGGCCGCCCGGCTGCGAGTCGCTGTCGGTCACCGAAAACGGCTACGCCTACCGCAGCGCCATGGCGGCGATCGCCCAAGATGGGGAAGACTTTTACAACGACAACGACGGACTTCCCTCCGACTGGCCTTCGTGAGGGATCCCCGGTTGTCACCCGGTACGGATCACCGACCGTTCGGCCGCACCAACCGCGCCTCGTACGCGAACACCGCCGCCTGCGTCCGACCCCGCAACCCCGGCTTCACCAACACCCTGCTGACCTGCGCCCTGATCATCGACTCCGCCGCCACCAGCCGCTCCATGATCTCCGCGCCGGACAGCCTCCGCGCGATCAGCACCAGCATCTCCGTCTCCCACTCGGTCAGGCCGCCGTACGCAGTCTGCAAAGAGGGCATGACACGCGGGGCCTCGCCATCGGTGCTCCCCGCCTCGCCGAGAGCACCAACATCGCCGCCAGCGTTCGGCGCAACGCCCGTGACACCAGCAGGTCGCTCGCCCTCCTCGGACTCACATGATCAGGGCCTGTCCTGTTGGTGGTGGGGGCTCCGCTGCGCCATCGGTATCTGCGCCACATTTCGCGATGGCGGTCCCGGGCTTCTGGACAAGGAGTGCGGCTGGGTGAGCGTCGGCTACTTCGTGGTCAACAACTCTGTCGTGCGGGGCTTTGCTGGCCGTCTGAACAGCTGTTGATCCGCTGGGGCAGTCGCATGTGACCGCGGGGCCTTTCAGCGGAATCCTGACGCGATCCCAATCCGATACCGCGTTCGCCGGGCGGACGGGGAAGTCCCGGCCGGGCACGGGACGGCGGGCCGGTGCGGGTGAGCGCTGGGTTCACGGTCCTTGTGGGAGGGGGCGGCCCGTCAGCCGGTTCAGCGCCCGCAGTGCTGCGAGGCCGTCCACCAGAGGCGGCACTACGCTGGAGCGGGGCAGGCCGGGGCGCAGGAGAGCGGCGCGGACTACGGCAGCGGGCAGCGACGGAGCGGTGGACCAGAGGAGTGCGGCGGTGCCGGTGACGAAGGGGGCTGCGGCGCTCGTACCGCTGAATGCCTGGTAGCCGCCGCCCGGGGCCGCGGTCACGATACCGAGGCCGGGCGCGAGCAAACCGCGCAGGCCGATTCCGATGCCGAGGTTGCTGCCCGGAAGCGGTCGGCCGTTCTGGTCGCACGCTGCGACCAGGACGGGCCAGGGGTGGGCCATCAGGGGCGCGGGGCCGACCTGACCGTGGTTGCCCGCCGCTACGACGACCAGCACGCCCCGGGCCTGTGCGTGATCGAAGGCATCGTCCACCGCGCGGCTGCGGGCCAGCCCCGAGCCTTCCGCCCCCAGGCTGAGGTTGACGATCCGTGCGCCGGCCTCGATCAGGTCCACGACGGCCGTCGCCAGTTCGGCCGGCCTCAGCGCGGGGCACGTACCGCCTTTCGGGGCTTCGCAGAAGACAGGTCGCGGCAACACGGTGCAGCCTGGGCAGAGCCCCGGAGCGGGGGACTCTCCCCGGGCCGCGAGCATCGCCACGACTGCCGTGCCGTGACGGCAGGCGGCGCTGCGGACGTTGCGGCAGCCGGCGGACGCGGCCATCCCGGCGTCGGCCAGGTCCGGGTGGCCGATGTCGACGGGGCCGTCGACCACGCCCACGACCACCCGGGGGTTTCCCGCTCCGGTCTGCGCCGTCAGGCGGTGCAGACCGGTGAGCGGTGCCCAGCGGCCGGGCTGGGCCCGGGTTTCGGTCACGCGGCGCCGGCGGTCAAGGGTGCGGTGGCCGGGATCCCTTGGCCCAGCGGGCCGTCCGACCAGCAGTAGGGGGCGTTAACGTCCGAGGAGACACAGTCGATCTGGTTGCAGCACGTGTAGGCGGGCCCTCCGTCCACCACGCCCCAGCAGGGCACTTCGTCACCGGCGCAGTTGCTCGACCGCCCTTTGTGCACCATCAGGTGCTTCTCGAATCCGTTCACCTTGTAGACCTCGTTGGCCATCGTGGTGACCCCGGTCCCTGCCGTCCTCCGGGCGGGGGCAGCAGCCGCGTAGATGCCCTGTGCGGGGCCGGTTCCGCTCTCGGCGGTGAGTCTGGGCAGTTTCAACGACTCTCACTCCTCATCGAGTTGGGCCATCAGTTGCGCAGGCACGAGGCGACGCAGCTGGTGTTGCTGATTCCGGCGCACGTCCGCCAGCAGCTCAGATCCGAGCCGCACTTGTTGCCGCAGCGGATGGCCGCCGGGGCGCCCACGCAGCCGGTCAGGCAGGACACCGAGGCCATGGGCCGGACGGCCGCGCCCGGGTGGGGGGTGGGGGCCGCCGCCGTGGGCGCGGTGGCGTACACCCCTACGGGCGGGCCGACGGAGCGGCCGGCGGTGAGTGGTGGAGTCCTCTTCACACGGTGCCTCCGGTGCCGAACAGGTGGGCCATGGGCTGGGCCGTCGCGGACCGGACGAGAGTGCTGAGGCGGGCGACGGTCCAGACGGGTTCGGTGGCGGGTTCTCCGTCACCGAGGACAAGGTGGTTGCCCGGCGGAGGCTGATAACGGACGGGCAGAAGAGGGCCGTTGGGGGACGCGTAGTCGAAAGCGACAGTCCCGTAACCCTCGTTCATCCGCCAGTCGGCGGCAAAGGGTCCCTCGGTGGCGCTGCGGAAGCCGATCGGCCCGTCGTACATCGCGCCCGGCGTGGTGTCGTTCTCTGGGTCCGGGGAGGTCCGCCGGATCCGGAGCCGGGTGAGCATGCCCTGGTAGGGGACCTCGCCGTCACCCGGCGCGGCGGAACGGCCGACGGTGAGGGTGCGCGACTCGTTCTTCAGCATCAACTGCACCTGGAGTTCGGTGGCGGCGGCAGCCGGTGCCGGTCCGCCGTCGGTGGCCCGCACAGTCAGCTGGGCCGGCTCCGGGGCATAGCCCAGCACGACGTAGATCCAGGGCCCGGCGATCCCTTCCAGCTGGAGTTCCGTGAGGTCGGGCCGGGAACCTGGTAGAGCGCAGACCAGTTTCCGGCCCGGCCCGTACACCAGCGACAGCACTGCACCGCTGGGGCCGCGCAGGTCGAGCACGCTCTGGGCGGCTTCTGGTCCGACAGGCGGTCCTGCCCCGGGCCATGGGGCGGGCCCGGGCGACATCCAGAAGGTGACGGTGAACGCCAGGTCGCCCGGATCCTGCGCGAACAGGTCTGGGGGCAGCGCTGCCGTCGCCTGGGTCCGCAGGCCGTCGAAGTACAGCGCCATGTCGAGCAGTGGTGCGAAGCGGGGAAGCGAGACCTCGATGCTCACCGGCGTCCTCCTTGACTCGTCCGGCTCTCGCCCAGGGCCTGTTGCGCCACTTTCGCAACAGGCCCTAGCCCAGGCAGCTACGAATGCAGTCCAGTCCGGCCGACGGCGCTTTGGAGAGCCAGCACGCCGGGTCGAAGCCGCACTGCGTGGCGATCGACAACGCATTCGGGACGCCGCACGACAGCAGGCACGGCACCTTGCCCAGTACGTCACTGAAGATGTCCAGGAACCCTGCCTGGACCACCGCCCCTCCCCCGACGGCCGTTGGACCACCCTGGACGGCGGCGTAGGTGTGCAGCGCGGGGCCCAGACTCGCCTCTGCGGTCAGCTGCGGTGTCCTCACGGCATGGCTCCTGGTCTCAGGGGTGGTCGAAGAAAAGCGCCAGTTCATTCAGCAGGAAGGGGAACTGCCCCGTCACGTCGACACGGGTGAAGTACCGGGCGACCTCTTGCGTGTCGGTCTTCGCGAACAGCAGGATCACGTCCTGGATTCGTCGTGTCCGGGCCAGCGAGTCGGGCTGCGCGGTGACCGAGTTCAGCCGGAAACCGTTGATCTCCCTCTCGATCACTTTCTTGTACAGCGCCAGCGACTTGAACGTCAGATAGTTAATCGCCCTGTGCTCGTCGATCTGTCCGGTGTTGTCGCTGAGCAGGGTCAGCGTACTGAACGCATCCTGCGCTCGGGCCGTGATGAATTCATCGACTGTCTGAGTCAGGTGCTGGTCAGTGATGTACTGCCCTATGCTCTGGGTGAGCTGTGTGTCGTTTTTGATCTCCGCCACGATGCTGTTGATGAACGCCTGCCCGGTAAAACTGAAAACCTGCTCGCACACTGCCACCGGCAACTGGATTCCATTACACATCGACGGGGGTGCCGCACCGCCCACCGATCCGACGACCAGCGAAAAGTTGATCAGATTCGGTGTCGGTGCGAGACACGTCACCAGGTCCGCCAACTCCACCTGCGACCTTGGCATCAGAATGAAGAGGTCGATGTCGCCGCTCTGGAAGATCCAGCACATCTGCCGGGCCAGGTAAAGATTCTGCCCCTGGCTCAGCACGGCGTACATGTCCGCTGCGGCGATCGCCAGAGTCTGGCCCGAGGACTTTCCCCACGCCTGCACAAACTCTTTCTCTATGTCCAGCGAAGGGAAACGTGCGGCCACCGTTCCGATGGCGTACAAATAATTTTGCCCGACGTCTCCCTCGGCCCCTTGTCCGCAGGTCCCACCGCATTCCTCACAGGCCGGCCGTACGACCGCCGTCGCATTGGCTGATTCACTCTCGTCCGAGATCAAGTGGCCGCCCCCACGATACGTGAAACGGAATTTTAGGCCCCTTTGACTTTCCGGCTGTCAGTAGCCAAACGCATATTCCTGGCGGCGGGAAGAACAGTCAAGGGGAAACGTCAAAAAACATGGCATCCGCCCGTACCGGTCACCGTGCCCCCAGGGGCCTGCCGATCAATAACTCGTCGATCTTGGTGGGGAGTTCGGCCTCGGAACATCGGTACAGCCGTTGGCGCTGAGATTGATCATGGTCGGCTAGCACGGTGATCGTCCCCGGGGTAGGGGTTCGCTGAAAGATCGTCGATCACGGGTGGGGCCTGGCTACGGTCCGCGTCATGCCAGTGGAGTTCTTAGAGGGCGTTTATGCAGGTCAAACCCTATATGTGACTCTCGACCCTGCCCCGCTTTGGCGGATTTCATAGCGTATGTGACGAATGGACTTCTCTGCTGCAGTGGGCCGGCCGTCCGTCTCGTTCCCTTTTGTCCTCGGAAGCCCGTCTGGCTTGAAGATCCCACGGAATCGCCCAACGGGAATCAGAATTGAGCGTTCCGGTTTTTCCGTGATCACGCTACGACGTGAGCGAGCGCAGCCCTACCCCTGCGACCTGCCCGACGCCCGATGGGCGCTGATCGAGCCAACGCTGACGGCCTGGAGAAAGGCCCGGCTCGACCGCAGACCAACCGGGCAGCCGGCCAAGGTCGATTTACGTGACGTCTTCGACGCGATCCTCTACGTGAACCGCACAGGAATCCCCTGGAAGTATCTCCCGCACGATTTCCCGAGCCATGGCACCGTCTACGCCTACTACGCCGCGTGGCGAGACGAAGGAATATTTGCCCAGCTCAACTACGACCTGACCGGACTGGCCCGAGTGAAGGAGGGGCGCAAGCCCGAGCCGACCGCCTCCGTGATCGACACCCAGAGCGTGAAGACCTCCAGCAACGTGCCTCTGGCCAGCCAGGGAACGGATGCGGCCAGGAAGATCGTCGGGAGGAAGCGCGGCATCCTCACCGACACGATCGGCCTCATCCTCGCCGTGACCGTCACCGCCGCAAGCCTGTCCGAGAACACCCTGGGAATACGCCTCCTCGACCAGGCGAAGTCGAAGTACCCCACCCTTTCAAAGAGTTGGGCCGACACTGGCTTCAAGAACGCAGTGGTCGAGCACGGTGCCCGCCTCGGAATCGATGTCGAGGTCGTCAACAGAAACCCGGATGCCAGAGGATTTCACGTTGTGAAAAGGCGTTGGGTGGTGGAGCGAAGTATCGGTTGGATCATGATGCATCGCCGACTCGTGCGCGACTACGAGACCCTCACCGCCAGCTCCGAAGCCATGATCCACATCGCCTCGATCGACAACCTCGCCAGACGCATAACGGACGAGACCATACCCACCTGGCGAGGAACCTACTAGGAGATAAGGGGCAATACGCCTACGCGAGTTGCCCTCTCAGAGGGCGGTATGCGAGTTGGTAGGTGATTTGTCGTCACCTGATTGTGTGGGGCTGCGGTATCCCGGCCGGTCGGAGGGCTCGGGCGTGCTGGGCTGAATGCTGTGAGCGAGCGCAAGCCCTACAAGACCGACCTGTCCGACGAGCAGTGAGCATTTTCAGCGGTGCCGCTCCAGGGTGAGGACGGCTTTGGTGATTGACGTCATGCGGTTCGGGCTGCACCGGGCGTGACGGAAGATTCGCC
>NZ_JARXVH010000024.1 GCF_029892565.1 Streptomyces pseudovenezuelae
GCCTGCTACGACCCCTCCATCCACCAAGCCAACAACAAGGTCAGCACAGCCGCTGAAGAGCCCTTGGCGGCATAGAGGTTGACTCAGGAAACTCATGCGGTCTCGGCCTGAAGGGCGGGGCCGAGGAGGAGTCCACCGTCGATGACGTACTCCGACCCCGTGATGAACGACGCGTCCGATGACGTGAGGAACAGGAGAAGTCGGCTGACGTCGGTCGGCTCCCCGAGCCGGGGGATGGCGAACGGCTCGGGTGAGTAGAAGTCGGCGATTGCCGCGACTGCGCCAGCTGCTGGTTCGTGGATGAAGGAGGTCGATATCACGCCGGGGTGGATGGTGTTCACCCGGATGTGGTCGCGGCCGAGCTCGAGCGCTGCCGTTTGCGTGAGACCTCGCACGGCCCACTTGCTGGCGACGTACGGCGCGTAGTGAGCCGTGCCGCCCAGGCCCATGGTCGAGGCGACGTTGACGATGGCTCCCCCTGCTGCGCGGCGCAGAGCGGGGGCTGTGACCTTGATGCCGAGGAAGGTCCCGGTGAGGTTGATGTCGAGGATGCGCGACCACGTGGCCTGTTCCGTGTTTTCGATTGTTGCAGGCGGATTCTGCACGCCCGCGTTGTTGACGAGCACGTTCAGGGCGCCGAAGGCGCTCTCGGCGGTCAGCACAGCGGCGGACCACGAGCTCTCGTCGGTAACGTCAAGGCGGGCGAAGCGAGCGCGGGTCCCGAGTTCGTCGGCGAGAGCGGCGCCGCGTTCCGCGTCGATGGCGCCGATCACCACGTTCGCTCCCTCCGCGTGAAAGGCGCGCACGTGGCTTGAGCCCTGGCCGCCGGTCCCACCGGTCACGAGCACGGTCTGGTTGTCGAAGCGGGGCATCAGATGTTCCTTCGGTACGTGGGTGAATGACCGGGATCACCAGTGATGAACGGCGGCCAGTGGTGAGCCGGGCGACTCACCATCCCTCTGACGCTAGGTCGGCGGCAGTGGCGAGTCAAGCCACTCACCTCGTATGCTCGGCCCATGAGCAGGATCGTGACGACGTATCACCAGCGCGTCGCCCAGGAGAAGCGCGCGCTGATCGTGAAGGCCGCGACCGAACTGTTTCTCGAGTTGGGCTACGACCGGACGTCGCTGGCGCGGATCGCAGAGTGCTCGGGCGTTTCGCGGGCCACCTTGTTCAAGCAGTTTCCGAGCAAAGCTGCCCTGTTCGACGCCATCGTGACCGAGTCCTGGTCGACCGCTGACGAGGAGGATCCTCCGCCGGCAGGCAACGTCGTTGACGGGCTCAGCATCATCGGTCGCCGTTACGCCGAGCTGCTGGGCCGTGCCCAGATGACCGACCTGTTCAGGATCGTCATCGCCGAGCTGCCGCGGTTCCCTGAGCTGGCCCATGCGCAGTTCTCGCACGGGAAGATGCCCTACTTCGAGTCCGTACGCAGCTACCTCCTGGCTGAGCACGAGGCGGGAACGGTACGGGTCGAGGACGTGGACCTCGCAGCCACCCAGTTCCTGGGCATGATCTCCAACTACGTCTTCTGGCCGACGCTCCTGGTGCCGGGCTGGGAGGTGAGCGCCGAACGCGTCGCTCAGGTAGTCGACGAGGCCGTCCGCACCATCGCCGCCCGGTACGCCGCGACTGGGCCAGGGGTGTCCACCAACGACTGAGTCCCGCCGACCGCGACTGAGTCCCGCCACCGCCAAAGGAGCTGATGCCTACGCAATCGAGGCCGTCGGCACCAAGGGCGTTCGCGGGGAATCCCAGGGCATCCCGGGGCGGACATGGAAGGAGGGAGTCTCGATCGGCACGGCCCGACAAGAGGTCTCAGCAGCGGGCCCAAACGTGCAAGGCTGCGCTCTCGGGGTGGAAACTCCCAACGGCAGCAAGAGGGGTGGCCCAAGACCCGCAAGCCAGGCCCGCAACTACACCCTCATCTGTGAAGAGTCGGGAAAGGTCGTCAGCCCGACGTGTGCCCGGACACCGGGCTGGTCCGGCTGTCGTACGGCCAGTCCCGCATGCTGCGGGACGAACACACCGCTGGCCACGGGTTGGGATCTGGACGAGTGGCGGCACTCCGGCCTGACCCATCCCGGCGAGCAGGGTGCGTCGCTGCTGATGCTGATAGTGAAGTCGAGGCATCGGAAGCCGGAGAACGTCCGCCGCTATTTCAGAGGGCGGTATGAGAGTGCGTAGGTGTTTTGTCGTCACCTGAACGTGTGGCGGTGCGGTACCCCGGCCGGTCGGCGGCCATGGGCATGTTGGGCTGGTCACCGTGAGCGAGCGCAAGCCCTACAAGACCGACCTGAGCGATGAGCAGTGGGCGCTGGTCGAGCCGGTGATCACCGCGTGGAAGGCCGCGCATCCCTCGGTCAGCGGCCATCAGGGCCGGTACGCGATGCGGGAGATCGTCAACGCACTGCTCTACCAGGGCCGGAGCGGGTGCCAGTGGGAGCTGCTCCCGCACGACTTTCCGCCACCCGGCGCGGTGAAGTACTACTTCTACGCCTGGCGTGACGACGGCATCGACCAGACCATTCATGACCTGCTGCGCTGGCAGGTGCGGGAAAAGATGGGCCGGAAGGCGGACCCGAGCCTGGTGGTGCTCGATACCCAGAGCGTGCACGCGGCGGCCGGGGTGCCCGCCGAGTCGACGGGGCGTGATGCGGCAAAAAAAGTACCGGGCCGCAAGCGCGGCCTGGCCGTTGACGTTCTGGGGCTGATGCTCGCGGTAGTCGTGGCGGCCGCGGTCCCGGCCCGCTGGGGGAATCCTGTGTTCCAACTGAGCCGCATCCGTGCATACGGGCGGGAGTCCAGGGCGAGGGCACGGGCCGGTGACCGGCCATGACTCCGCCCGGCGACCGACGTCTTCACCAACTACCCTGGCCAAAGCGGGCGTTGGCACTCTCCGGCCACCTGATTCCCTTGAGTCGCCGTCGCCCCGGCACTCACTCTGATGGCTGGCTTCCGCTCACCGGGCGGAAGCGTTTCCGCGTTCAGGGGAGGACGTCCACCCATGCGAAGACTCCACGCCCTGTGGGCCGTGGCCGGATTGGCCGGACTGCTCGCGGGGGCCATCACGCCCGCGACAGCCGCCACCGGTTCCACGGTCTCCACCCACCTCACGGGCCCGAGCACCGCCCCACCGCAGACCGTCACCCTCATCACCGGCGACACCGTGACCCTCACCGCCGGACCGGACGGCAGGAACGCCGTCGACGTCCGGCGCGGCAAGGGCCGCGAGGCCGCCACCTTCCTGTCCAGCGAGAAGAACGGCGAGATCAGCGTCCTGCCGACGGACGCCGTCCCGCTGATCAAGGCGGGCCGCCTCGACCCGGCCCTGTTCAACATCACCCAGCTGGTCAAGCAGGGCTACACCGACGCGAAGACCGGCTCCACCCCGGTCATCGCGACGTACGGCAAGGGCACCGAGACCCCCGAGGGCGCGCGCCGGACGCTGGCGCTGCCCGGGATCGACGGCGCCGCGCTCAGTGCGAAGAAGTCCACGGCCTTCTGGTCGGACATCGCCCCGGCACTCGGCACCGAACCCACCGCGAAGGCCGCGAAGCAGCTCGGCGACGGCATCGACAAGATATGGCTGGACGCCAGGGTGGAGGCGTCCCTCGACGTGAGCGTGCCGCAGATCGGCGCGCCCGAGGTGTGGAAGGCGGGCTACGACGGCACAGGCGTCGAGGTCGCGGTCCTGGACACCGGCGTGGACACCGGGCACCCGGACCTGGCCGGGAAGATCGCCGGCTCGGAGAGCTTCGTACCGGACGAGACGATCCAGGACGGCTTCGGTCACGGCACCCATGTGGCGTCCACGATCGTCGGCTCGGGCGCGGCCTCGGGCGGCCGGTACAAGGGGGTGGCGCCGGGCGCGCGACTGCTGGTCGGCAAGGTGCTGGACGACACGGGCCACGGCCAGTCGTCCTGGATCATCGCGGGCATGGAGTGGGCGGCGCACTCCGGCGCGAAGATCGTCTCGATGTCCTTGGGCGGTACGGCCTACGGTCCCTCCGACGTGCTCAGCGAAACCGTCGACCAACTGTCCGCGTCCACCGGCGCGTTGTTCGTGATCGCGGCCGGCAACGCGGGCCCGGGCGAGCAGACCGTGGGCACCCCGGGCATCGCCGACTCGGCGCTGACCGTGGGCGCGGTCGACAAGTCGGACCAGTTGGCCTCGTTCTCCAGCCGAGGTCCGCGCCCCGGCGACTACGCGGTCAAGCCGGAGATCACCGCGCCGGGCGTGAACATCACCGCGGCCCGCGCCGCCGGCACCACCATGGGCACGCCCGTCGACGACAACTACACGACGGCCAGCGGCACTTCGATGGCCACCCCGCATGTGGCGGGTGCGGCGGCGCTGGTCGTGCAGGCCCATCCGGACTGGACCGGCGAACAGATCAAGGAGGCGCTGGCCAGTACGGCGAAGACGAATACCGACAACTCCGTGTTCGAGCAGGGCGACGGCCGGGTCGACGCCGTACGGGCGGTCGAGCAGGACGTCTTCGCGACCTCGACGCTGAGCTTCGGCAAGTTCGAGGACGGTGACGACGGTGTCGTCAGCAAGGACATCACCTACACCAACACCACCGACAACGCAGTGGAGTTGACGCTCTCGTCGTCGCTCGCCGACCTCGCACTGGGCGCCGGTACGGTGACCGTGCCCGCGCGGGGCACCGCCACCGTCTCCGTCGGCGTCGACCCGGCGAAGGAATCCCAGGGCCGGTACACGGGCCATGTCACGGCGACCGCCGACGGCGGCGTCCAGGTCACCACGGGCGTCGGCTTCGAGAAAGCACCGAAGACCTACGACCTCAAGGTCTCGATCGTGGACCGCGAGGGCAACCCGTCGACCGGGGCGTCGCTCTACACGCTCCAGGAGCTGAACGGCGCCTACCCCGACGAGTACGGCTTCCTCGGCACCGGCTGGACCTGGCAGGTGCCGGCCGGCACCTACTCCATCGCGACCTGGATCCCGGACCTGGACGCGGCCGGCCTGGCCGTGGGCACGTCGGTCGTCGGCAACCCCGAGATCAAGGTCGACGGGGACACCGCGGTCGTCCTCGACGCCCGCAAGGCGGTGGAGATCAAGCCGAAGACCAAGGAGGACTCCGAGTTCAAGGGCTTCAGCACCAACTGGCACCGGGAGGGGCCGGGCAGCGCCTGGGGGCTCACCTACAGCCAGGGCTTCTGGACCGATCACGTCTACGTGGCGCCGACCCCGCGGGTCACCGTGGGCACCCTGGAATTCTCCGCCAAGTTCCGGCTGTACGCGAAGGAGTTGACGGCGAGCGTCACCGGCCCGGAGAAGACCTCGCTGTCGTCGCTCTACTACTCCCAGACGTACAACGAATTCCCGTTGAAGATCAGCGGTGACCACACGGTGCGGGCGGTGGACGCGGGCGGCGGTACCACGGCCGACTTCGCGGGACTCGACGTCAGGGGCAAGGTGGCGGTGGTCGGGATCGGTGCCACCGAGCGGGCGCAGAGCGCTCTGGACAACGCGACCAAGGCCGGGGCGGGATACCTCATCGTCTACCGCAAGACACCCGGTTTCTGGATCGAGGCAGTGGACCGGGCGACCACCGTCCCGCTGATGATCGCCACCGGCGAGCAGGGCGCCGGACTGGCCGCCCTCCTGAAGACCGGCAAGAAGGTCACGCTGAAGCTGAGCGGCACGCCGGTCAGCCCGTACGTCTACAACCTGCTGGCCGCACAGAGCGGCGCCATCACCGCGAACCAGACCTACCGCTTGGACAAGTCCAACACCGTGAAACGGAAGGCCCGTTACTACGGTGGCACGGCCGGCGAGATGGGCGCGGACACCCTGTACACCTTCCGTCCCTGGCAGCTCTTCAGCATCGAGAACAGCGTGTACACGCAGCTGGGCACGGAACGCGACGAGTACTACTACGTCGACCCGGACACCCGTACCAGGCACGTCGTCTACCCGAACTGGCAGACGTACCGGGGCGAGTGGAGCCCGCTGCGGACCTTCACCGAGGCGGGCACCGAGCCCACCGAGAACTGGCTGCGTCAGGTCGTCCGGCCGGGCAGCAGCGAGGAGTACGGGCTCTCCGAACGCACCGGTGACGAACTCACCCTCTCGATACCGGAGTTGACCGACTCCACACCGGGCCACTACGGATATGTGGACGGCGTCGACACCACCGCGCAGGGCAGGCTCTACGCGGACGGACAGTTCGTCGGCGACTCGGCGCTCGGCGGGTACGGCGTCTTCGACGTCCCGGCGGCGAAGGCCTCGTACCGCTTCGATCTGGACGTGCAGCGCAAGGCGGCCTGGGCCGCGTACTCCACGAGCACGCACACCGAGTGGACCTTCGCCTCGGCGCACACCGACTCCGCGACGGCACTGCCGCTGCTCACCGTCGGCATCGCTCCGAAGGGCCTCGACCTCCTCAACAGGGCCGATGCCAAGCGGGAGTTGACGGTCGGGCTGCCGGTCGCGAACCAGTCGGGGAGCGTCCGGGCGAGCAGTCAGAAGGCCTGGGTCTCCTACGACGACGGCACGTCCTGGAAGGAAGTGAGTGTCACGAAGGGCGAAGCACGGTTCAGGCCCGCGAAGGGCGCCGCCTCGGTGTCGCTGCGCGTACGGGCCACCGACCGCGACGGCAACGGGATCGACCAGACCGTACTGCGGGCCTTCGGCCTGAAGTGAGCCTGAAGTGAGCGGACGGTCCGAGCCACGGTAAGGATTCTTAACAATCACGCTCTACCGTGGCGAGCCATGGTGAACACGGCACAAGATCCTGCACGACAGACCCCTGCCGCGAGCCCCTGGGCCGCGGTGGGGGTCTCCGCCTTCGACGAGCGGGTGTACCAGTCGATTCTCCATCAGCCCGACGCCGGCGCGGGCGGCTGGACGCTGCTGAGCGGGGCGACCCCGGCAGAGCTGCGCGAGGCCTGCGACCGGCTGCTCGCGCTGGGACTGCTCCAACCGCCGGACTCCATGGGCGGGTTACGCGCGGTCGACCCGCGGGTGGCGATCCGTGCGCTGATCCGGCGGCGCGAGACGGAGTCCGAACTGGTCGCCGCCACCGCCGAGGAGATGGCCACCGCGTACGAGGCGGGGTTGCTGCGCGAGGAGCCGTCCCGGCTGATCGAGGTCGCCTCCGGCGAGGGCGCCATCGCGGCCCGCCTGGAAGAGATGTACGCCCGCGCGGAGCACGAGGTGTGCCTCTTCGACACCCCGCCGTACCTCGCCCCGCCCGCACCGCAGGTGGACCTCCAGGCCGACCTGCTCAAGCGCGGGATCGTCTCGCGCGGCATCTACGCGGCGACCGCCCTGGAGGATCCGAACGCCCTGTCCCGCGCCTGGAACATGGTCGAACTCGGCGAGCAGGCCCGGGTGTTGCCGTCCGTGCCGCTCAAGCTGCTGGTGGTCGACGGACGTCGGGCCCTGCTCCCGCTGACCTCGTCGGCGGCGGGCGGCTACTGCGCCGTCGTCGTATGGCACTCCGCGGTGACCGAGGCCCTGCAGAAGCTTTTCGAGCTGGCCTGGCGGCAAGCGAGTCCGCTCGGCCGGCCCGCGGGCAACGGCGAACTCTCCGAGGACGAGGAGGCGTTGACGCGGCTGCTGGCGGCCGGGCTGAAGGACGAGGCGGTGGCCCGCCATCTGGGGGTGAGTCTGCGCACGGTGCGGCGGCGGGTGAGCGACCTTCAGGAACGGCTGGGGGCGGCGAGTCGGTTCCAGCTCGGGCTGCGGGCGGCGCAGCGGGGCTGGCTGTAGCGGAACGGCGGAGGGCCGCACCCCCGTCGCCGAGGATGCGGCCCTCAACTGCCGTACCGGAGCCGCTAGTTGCGGATCAGGTTGCGCAGGACGTACTGAGAGGGCGGTATGAGAGTTGATGCCTGATTCTTCGTTTCGTCCGGGATGAGCGGGCAGGTCGCGGCGGCGAAGGACGGCTACGGCCGGGGCTGGGTGAACAAGCCCTGCTCGGTCTCGACCAGGATCCCGCGGTCGGTCAGCCGCTTGAGCTTCAGGCGGATGTTGTTGATGTTGTTGGGCGCGACCGTCAGGTCCATCGCCTCGCACACCTGCCGTGCACGCAGCGGATGGTCGGCCGTGGTGAACACCGCCATGATCTGCCGGTAGGCCGGATGGTCCGGCAGTTTCGGTGCCGGCGTCGCGGGCGGTTGCGGGTCGGGCAGCTCCAGCAGTGTCTTGCGGGTGATCCAGACTTCCTCGGCGGCCCGATCGAGTTCGTTGAGCTGTGCGGTCAGCTGCCTGATCTGCTCCTTCGTTGCCTCGGCCTGCGCGGTGATCTCGCGTTCCCGCTCCTCCAGCCGGGCCGGCAGCGCCCCGAGTGTCACCTCTCCGCCGGTCATGCGGTGCGCCAGGCAGCAGCGGTGGCCCCGGTCAGCCGGCGCAGTATCACCGCGGTCATCACCCAGTACACCCGCGACTCCGAACTGCGAGGCCGGTGTTCGTAGTCGCGGACCAGCCTGCGGGACAGCATCAAGATCCCATAGGCGCGTTCCACGACCCACCGCTTGGCCTGGGGAACGAACCCGGTCTGCGCGGGGTTGCGCTCCACGACCTCAACCGCGATGCCCACCTTCTCCCCGTGCGCGACGACGGCGTTCTTGAAGCCCTCGTCGACCAGGGCTTTCTCCACGGTGTCGGTGTCGGCGGCGACCTTGTCCAGCAGCGCGATGCCGACGGCGTTCTCGTGCGCCGACGCGGCCGCCACGACTACCGCGAGCATCAGCCCCAGAACGTCAACGGCCAGGCCGCGCTTGCGGCCCGGTACTTTTTTTGCCGCATCACGCCCCGTCGACTCGGCGGGCACCCCGGCCGCCGCGTGCACGCTCTGGGTATCGAGCACCACCAGGCTCGGGTCCGCCTTCCGGCCCATCTTTTCCCGCACCTGCCAGCGCAGCAGGTCATGAATGGTCTGGTCGATGCCGTCGTCACGCCAGGCGTAGAAGTAGTACTTCACCGCGCCGGGTGGCGGAAAGTCGTGCGGGAGCAGCTCCCACTGGCACCCGCTCCGGCCCTGGTAGAGCAGTGCGTTGACGATCTCCCGCATCACGTACCGGCCCTGATGGCCGCTGACCGAGGGATGCGCGGCCTTCCACGCGATGATCACCGGCTCGACCAGCGCCCACTGCTCATCGCTCAGGTCGGTCTTGTAGGGCTTGCGCTCGCTCACGGTGACCAGCCCAACATGCCCATGGCCGCCGACCGGCCGGGGTACCGCACCGCCACACGTTCAGGTGACGACAAAACACCTACGCACTCTCATACCGCCCTCTCAAGCCCTCGCCGGATGCCGTCGCCGAGGTGACCAGCCTGCTCGCGCCCCGCGACAGCAGGCGGTGACCTGGGGCGGTCAGCGGGAGTCCGCGACCAGAAGGTTGACAGAATTCGGGCGTGATACCCGACAGAGAAACGTGGGTCATCGGTTCGTGGCGGATCAGTTCACGCGCCCCCAGAGGTTGGTGATGGGCCCGGTCGACAGGCGGGCCGGAGGAACTGTGATGTCGCTCGCCGCTTACCCCGGCCGGCCGGTCGTTTCACCAACTGCGCCGGGCAGGGGTGAGTGAGTTGAGTCCGGTGTCGAGGAGTTGGGCTGCGCGATGGACGTCGGCGCTGACCTCATCGTGCAGTTCCTCGGGGGTCTTGGCGCGGTGCAGGTGCCTGCGCAGCGCATGGAACTGGAGGGGCCACAGCGCGAGCAGGGCGGCCGCGGCGATCTGAGGTTCCGGGTCGTCCGGGCTCATCTCGGTGCGTCGGGCCAGGACTTCGGCGGCTACGGCGACCTGCTGGTCGGTCATGTCGCGCTGATACGCCCGCAGGGACGGGGTGGATCCGATCAGCATGCCGAAGCGAAGGAGAACGGCTTTGGCCTGGCCCCAGTCGTCCTGCGCCGTCAGCCAGGACGTGAGGCCCGCCAGTTGGCCGGACAGAATCTCCAACACCGCCTCGACCGGCGACAGGTCCAGATTGGCCAGTGTGGTCTGCAGGGAATTCAACGTGGTTTCGCCCAGGTCCAGAACGAGGGATTCCTTGGTGGGGAAGTAGTTGAACACGGTCTTCTCCGACACCCCGCAGGCGTCAGCGATCTCAGAGACACGCACCGCATCGAAGCCCCGGTCCATGAACATCTCGGTGGCCGTGTCGGACAACTGCTGCCGTAGGAGCCGCTTCTTGCGCTCCCGTAGCCCCTCGACTGCAGGCTCCTCTTCACGGCGTCGCAAGGCCGTCCAGTCCACGGTGCGCGTACTCATCACTGAAGCATAGTTCAATCGCCCTATATATTCTGCTACTGTAAGTTTTTAGTGACTGTAAACACTGATGGTCTTGGTGCCTGCACGCCCTAGGAGCTTCCATGAGCGCCATCCACATCGTCCGTGACTACCCGCACCCGCCCCAGAAAGTCTGGCGTGCGGTCACTGATCCAGAGCTGGTCCCGCTCTGGACAGCCACAGGCGCCGGCGGGCGGCCGGAGGGCTTCACGACCATCCCCGGCACCACGTTCAAGTTTGTCGCGAAACCGAAGCCCGGCTGGAGCGGCGTCGTCGTGTGCCAGGTGTTGGAGGTTCGCGAGCCATCGCTGCTGCGCTACTCGTGGCAGGACGAAGGCGGCGGCGAGGTGACCGAGGTCGCCTACAGCCTCGAACCGCACCGCAGCGGAACGCGCTTCACCTTCGACCACACCGGTTTCACCGGCGCCGGAGGCTTCTGCATGGCCAAAATCCTCGGCACCGTCCGCGCCAAGATGCTCACCAGGGGCCTGCCCGCAGTGCTGAACGACCTCGATGACCAAGGCGCCCTGCGCCCGGAAAGCCCTCTGAGCCCCAAGCGGCTCTAGCAGAGCCGACGCGAGTACCCGCTGAACAGCGGGTACTCCGAACCTCACCGTTCGCCGGCGCCCGCACCGTGGCCGGGGGCACGGGACACCACCCGTGCCCCCAGCCATCGTCATCCCCAAAGACAGAAGGACCCGCATGGTCCACCGCACCGCACCCCTGATCGAGACTGGACGCCTGTGCCGGGGTCGGTGGTGGCCACGACCAGTCGGACGTTCCCGTCCGGGCCCCACCAGCCGAGCCGGGCTTCAGCGGCCCACCAGGTGGCAGTGTGCCCGTCGCGGAAGGTGCGCTCGATGCGCGTCCAGCCCCCCGGGGTGGTCGGCGTCGGCCCAGGTCAGAGCGTGAGCGGCGTCGACGGGGGTGTAGGCGTCGGTGCCGTAGGACCAGGTGCCGTGCCGGGGTTTGAGGGCCATCACGAACGCCAGGCCGGCTGCGTGCAGGCCGGCACGGAAGCTGTCGTGGTCGCCGTAGGCGCAGTCGGCGGCCACCGCCCTGAAGAGGAGCCCGGCCGCCTTGGCCTGGGCGGCCAGGGCCACCGCGATCTGCAGCTTGGACTGGAAACCCGGGTCCTTTTCCCCTGAGGGAAGTGGTGGGCCGGGGTGTAGAGGCGGGCGTGCACGGGGTAGTAGACGCGCTCGTCCGCCCAGCAGGTGGTCACGGTGACTAAACCCCGCTCGATCTTCCCGACCGAGCCCAGGTACTGCTTGCCCACGTGCGCGGTTGCCGTCCCTGACTTTCGGCCCCGGAATCATCGATCACCAGCACCCCGCTTGCGTGTGGCGCGGTGACCGGATCGGCCAGTAGCAGCTCCAGGCGGCGCCCGTTGACCCGGTGGTTGTCCCAGGTCGACTCCGAGAGGAAGAACTGCAGCCGCTGCACCGCGGCATGCTGGGCACCGACCACCGGCTCAGTGTCGGCGAGGCAGGTCAGCGTCTTGTTCCGGTCCCGTGGAAGCGGCAGCCCGGCCAGATACTCGCGAAACCCACGCCGCTGCGCCAGGGTCTCGAAGAGATCATCGAAGCGGGCGGCATAGGCTTTCAACGGACCGGGCGCAGGCGGGCGAGGCAGCCGCTCGTCATCTGGGGCTCCACGAAGGCAAGTTGGAACTCTCACTTCCGACGTACTACCGCCCCGATCCGGCGTCAACAAACCATCGCTGGTGCCGTGACCGGGAAGGTTCGCCGGGTTGGTGCCTTCGGATTCTCATCGTGGGGGTGTGAGTGAGGCCAGTGCGGTGGGTTGTACTGCGCCGGCGGCGGCCGAGCCGCGTAGTAGTTCGGTCAGGTTATGGGGCTGTGCCTGTTCGCCGGTTGGAGCCGCTGCTGCGATCCGGTCCAGCCGGAAGCCCCGGCCAGCCCGGCGTGTGCGGCACCAGGCGATGAGGTACCAGCGGCCGTCGGCGGTGAGCAGTCCGGCCGGTTCCACGACGCGGTTGCTTTCGTGTCCTGCCGCGTCGGTGTAGGACAGCCGCAGCACCATGTTGTTGGCGAGGGCGTGCTCCACCGCGGTACGGATCGCGGAGTCGCCGTGCGTCGGCAGGGTAACGATCCGTGCGGCGAGTTCTTGGGCCGCCGCCGAGGCGGGGCCGGCCATCGAGGCCACGATCTTTTGAGCCGCCGTGCGGGCCGCGCCGGCGTACGGGGTGGAGGCGTCGGCCGCGGCGAGCGCGGCGGTCAGTGCCGAGGCTTCATCGGCGGTGAGGTGGATCGGGGGCAGGGTCATCTCCGGGTCGATCGACCAGCCGCCACCTCGCCCGGGTATGGAGCGCACCGGGACACCGGTCTGCATCAGTGTCTGAAGGTCGCGCTGTACCGTGCGTGTGCTGACCTCGAACCGCGTGGCGAGCGCCGCGACCGTCAGCAGCCGCGGTGCCGCCGCGCGCAACTCTTCCACCAGCGCATACAGCCGGTCAGTGCGGTTCATGCCGCCGACGCTACCGTGACGCGGAGGCCAGGAAGCCCCGCTCTCGCCGTAGTTCCCGCTCGGTGATGGTCAGGGGGAACAGAGTGAAGCCGTGCATCGCGCCGGCGACGACGCCGAGCTGCACAGGCGCACCCGCCGCCTGCCACCGTGCGGCCAGGAACAACGAGTCGTCCAGCAGAGGATCTTCGGTGCCGACGACGATCCGGGCGGGTGGCAGCCCGGCCAGGTCCGCGAACAGGGGCGAGACCTCCGGGCTACGGCGCTGCTCTTCCCCCATCCCCGGTGTGAACAGCTCGTAGCCGCCCCGAAGCGTGTCGGTATTACTCAGCAGCTGTCGGGGGCCAAACCTCCGCTGGCTTGGTGTCATCGACAGGTCGTAGGGGCCGAAGAGCAGGTGAGCTGCCCGGAACGCGCCGGTGATGCCGTGCCGGTCTCGAAGGCGCAGCAGCGTCACGACGCTGAGGTGAGCACCGGCCGATTCACCGCCGATCAGCAGCCGGTCGGTACCGAACTCGGCCGCGGCGTGTTTCACCAGCCACCGGGCAGCCGCTTCGCAGTCGTCGGGCCCGGCGGGGAACGGGTGTTCCGGCGCGAGGCGGTAGTCCACGCTTACCACGGCCAGCCCTGTCTGCTCGGCGAGCCGCCAAAGCCGCTCGTCCTGTCCGTCCGCGGAACCGAACGCCCAACCGCCTCCGTGGATGTGCAGGTACACGCCGTCGACTTGGTCCGGCACGAAGACCCGTACCTTCACTGCGCCCTCAACGACGCGGTCTTGGCCGTGCGGCAGTCTTACCGGTGGCGTGTCGCCGCCGAGCCGGTTGCGCCGTAGGAGCGCCAGCGTGGCGGCGCTCGGCGCCTGCCCGCGAGCTGGACGGCTCGCGGCGGCAGCCTCAAATTGCTCGTTGAACCCCAGGGTTTCGGGGAGGCAGTCCTCATCGGTGATCGTCATGCCGTCGACAGTCTCAGCGGCCCGCGACAACGCCCTGTCACCCTTTCTTTGTGAACTGCGTCACGCTTCTGCCGTGCTCCGGGTGTGACCGGGATCGAACACCGGGTTGGTGCAAGGTGGCCTCACGGCGGCCGTCTGCGGTGACATGTCCGATCAGCACGGGGAGATCTGATGGCAGAGCCGGTCAGGGTGCGCAGGCTGTCCGAACAGGAGGGGCAGACTCTGCAGCGGATCGCGCGGCGGGGCAATACCAGCACGGTGCGGTTCCGCAGGGCGATGATGCTGCTGGCATCGGCGGGCGGCAACAGCGTCCCGGTCATCGCGAGGCTCGTTCAGGCTTACCAGGGCACCGTCCGCGGCGTCATCCACCGCTTCAACCAGATCGGTCTGGCCTGTCTGGACCCCCGGTGGGCGGGCGGCCGTCCCCGCCAACTCAGTCCTGATGACGAGAACTTCGTCGTCCAGACGGCCAAGACCCGGCCACGCAAGCTCGGCCAGCCCTTCACTCGCTGGTCGATCCGCAAGCTCGCCGCCTACCTGCGCAAGGTGCACGGGCGGGGCATCCGCATCGGCCGGGAGGCCCTGCGCTGTCTGCCGGCCCGCCGCGGGATCACCTTCCAGCGCACCAAGAACTGTTTGGGGGCGAGGGCGGCCAGGAGCTCGACGGCCTCGGTGATGTAGCGGTAGACGGTGGAAGTGCCGATGCCGAAACCGGCCGCAAGCTGGGCAAAGGGCTGGCCATTGCGGAGGTGGGCGATGGTGAGCAGAGCAGGGCCTGTCGGCTCGCGCTCAGGCGCCGCCATCGGGTGCCGAGAGCGCGCCGGTGTTCCCTCAGTCGGGCGGCGAGGAAGCGGAGGGCAGAATTGGACACATCAACAAGATCGTGTTACGAGCTCTCAGCGGCGCCTGTTCCTGAAACTCACTAGGTCAGGAACAGGCACTGCCGCGCTCTCGCGGCGGGGCGCAGTGGCCTGTCGGCCGCCGACTTGGCGCGCCTGTGCACCACGGACGTCGCAGCGTTCGAGGAACTCCGGTGGCCGACCGACTGGCCCCTCAAGGCGGATCCCCGCCCTCATGCCTGCTACCACCCTGCTACCATGCGGGGGTGGCTATCGTGAAGAAGCAGACGCAGGTCCGGCTGGAGGAAGACGTGTTGGAGGCCGGCAAGGCCGCCGCCCGCGCTCGCCGGCTGGACTTCAACCGGTACGTGGAACGGCTGATCATCGAGGACACCACCGGCGCCCGTGCCGCGGGTATGACCGCGGCCCAGCGGCTCATCGATGAGCACGGCGGCTTCCTCGATGATCTGGAAGAGCAGCTCGACGCCCCGTACACCAACCCGCAGCCGGGCGCTGCCGCGTGATCCTGCACGTCGACGAATCCTGGATCCTCGAAGTGGCCGAGCGGGCCGGGCACCGCGACCCTGCCCCTGACGACTACGGCGTGCCCATCGCCGCAGTCGCCCGCCATCGCGGCGAACTCCTCGACACCCCCGTCTACGACGGCCCCTACGCCCGCGCTGCCGCGCTGGTCCACACCCTGGGCCGCTGCCGCTGGCTGGAGCGCTCCAACCTCACCGTCGCCTGCGCCGTCGCCGTCATGTACCTCGAAGCCAGCAACATCCCCGTCAACCCCACCCGCGAACAGCTCACCGCGCTCGCCCACGAGCTGAACAACCCGCGCTGTACCGCTGCCCGGATCGCGCCCCTCCTGCGTACCTGGAAACCCTGACCCGGGGCGACCAGGTTCCCGGGAGGGTGATTCCTAGGTGGCGGTGTCGTTCAGGCAGCGGTCGAGCAGTGCGTGCATGCGGGGCACGGGGAGAGACAGGTTGGCCGCGGCGCCCTCTGCGGTGCGCGAGTCAGCGAGGAGGGTATCCAGGGCTTCCGGCGTCAAGCTCGGGTTGGTAGCGGCTGCTCGGCACACCGACTCGTCGGGGTCTTCCACTGGGGCCTCGGCCAGGGTGGGATCGGCTGCGGCCAGGGCCCGTACGTCGGGATCCGGGTGGCCGATGAGCTGGGCCCAGCCGGTGCGGGGGAACACGGGCAGGGTCAGCAGGTGCGGTCGGTGGGCCGGGCGAGTGACGAAGACATCCAGGAGGAGGTGTGCCGGAGCCAGCGGGTGGTGGCAGGCCAGCAGGATCCGTACCTCCTCGTCGCCGTCCTGCGCGAGTGTTGCGGCGAGTTCCGCAGCTAGGCTGGGGAAGCGCGCCGCGACCCGACGGAGCACTGGTTCCTCGGACACCGCGCAAGCGGCACCGCGCTCGGAGGCGTCGGGTTCCTCGCCGTGTGCGGCGGACTGCTCCTGCTCACCTCGTTCATCGCCGCACTGGCCGCGTTCATCCACCAATTGATCATCCTGGCTGGCGTGATCTTCGGCGGGTGGATCGCCGTGCAGGTATTCAGCCCGCGCGGCCACAGCAGCGGCAACACCTTCCACATCCGCAAAGCGACGTTCAAGCGCAACAAGTTCGGGTGAGCTACGCGCTCGGTTCTGGATGCTCGGCCCAGTACTTGGTCAATGCCGACCACCAAGCCGAGTGCTCCCCAACCAGTTGGACCATCGCCGGACAGGTACGCCGGAGGGACAGAGCGAAGTCACGCCACCCCACGTAGAACTGAACTCCGGGATTCAGCTCAGTGATCACGAGACCGTAGTCAGCCACATCGGCGAGCATGCCCGCGATGGCGAGAACACGGGCCCGCTCATCCTCGTCCTCGGGAAGCGAAGCGCCGCCGTAGATGTGGCTGTACAGCCATGGCTCCGCGGCGATGAAACTGTCGATGTGGTGCAGCCGTTCCATCCCGTTGTACATGGCGGACACGCCGGCCATGACGTTGTTGAGCGACGTCTGCCGCGTCAATTCCCGCGTCTGCCAGCTCGCCACGAGCAGTGACGCAACCACGCCAATCGACGCGATCACCCCGAAGATCTCGCCCACCAGGCCCCCCGGAAAAGTACCGGTGCTCTACCCCCCACGGGTGATCCCTTAACGGTGCGCTTCAGGCGCACGACTCCCTGCGAAAGCCCCGGTAATTCCCCGACCACGCCCGACACCCAACTACGCCAAGGGCGGCCCGTGGCTGCCCCGGGTGGTCCGCTGAGACGCCGGTGGTCGGCAGAGAGCTGAGCGGGACTGGCCGCGCCCGGTACGGCAGCAGGACCCGGACCGCGCGTCACGGCCCGGGCCCTGCCCCGTGCGGTGCCGCCATGCGGCGGCGGTGCGTCAGCTCTGTGCGGTGTCGTCGCCCGCCTGCCCGGCGCCCTCAGCTGCGCCTGCCTTCTCGCGCATCTTGCGCACCAGTTCCGCCTTCTGGTCGGCTGCACCCTGGCGGTCGAGGTTGCGGTGCGGACCGTGGTTCTGCCGTTCGGCGCGGGACAGCTTCTTGCGCTGGCCGCCGCCCATGCCCACGGGGTTGTTGATGTTCTTGCTCACGGTCACGGGCTCTCCCGGTAGTGATGTGAAGTGATCTACGGATTCATCGGTGGCGGACGGGCGGCGACGTCGAAAGACGTCCGCAGGAGCCCATCACGCTCTCACTCGTGAATCGGCGTCTGGAAGAACATGACAAGGACGTTACCCGGTTCCGTCGGCTCCGCACACCAACCTGTTCGCCGCCCCGGCGTCGGTAGGGCCTTAGGCGAGTGCCCCGCAGCCGTTTCCTTCGGGGAATCTCAGTGGTAGCAGGATAGCCACGCGCGTGCACAGGCGATCGGGCAGCGCTGTAAGCCACCGAAACGCGCGGAGCGAAGCCTCGGCCTCCATCTCTGGTGGATCGGATACGGAGCTGCCAAGGACCAGCGCGCGAATCAAGATCAGTTGAGTTCGATCAGACCAAGTCGGACTGCTTCTATGACGGTGCCGGCGCGGTTCTCGGTGCCGAGCTTGCGGTAGATGCGGACGAGGTGGGTCTTGATCGTTGCCTCAGCCAGATGCAGGGTGTCGGCGATTGTCCGGTTGGTGTGTCCATGAGCCAGGAGCCGGACTACCTCGATCTCGCGCTCGCTCAGCAGCGGACCCGACTCGGCAGGATGGCCGATGAACTGTGCCGCCGCTTCCGGTGCCAGCGCCATCCCTCCGGCCGCCGCGGCGCGTATGGCCCGGAACAATTCCTCGGGAGGGCCCGCCTTGAGGACGTAGCCGCGCGCGCCGGCCTCTACGGCTCGTAGGACGTCGGCCTGGTGGCCATGGCTCGTGAGTACGACGACCCGGGCAGTGGTGGAGGTGGCCAGGATCCGGCGGGTCGCCTCGACGCCGTCGATGCCGCTGCTCGCAGTGCCGGTGTCCGACAGCCGGAGGTCCATCAGCACCACATCGGGGCGTAGCTGCTTGACCAGATACACCGCGTCGGTGCCGTCGCCGGTCTCGCCGGCGACGGCAAAGCCGGGTTCGCTGTCAAGGAGCGCACGCAGACCGGCTCGTACCACGGTGTGGTCGTCCACGATCAGAATCCGCAGTGCCGGACCAGGATTCTCGTTCATCGGGCGCTCACCGGGATCCGGTAGTTGGCCTGCAGGGCCGCCAGCACGCGGGTGCCCTGGCCTGGCGTGCTGTCGATGGTGAGGGTGCCGCCGAACACGCCCAGCCGGTCACGTGCCGCGGCCAGCCCGAATCCGCGACCAGTGCCTGGCGGTTGTAGGGCCGTCGGGCCGAACCCCACTCCGTCGTCCAGGACCTCGATGGCTGCGCTCCCCGCGTCGCCGTAGGTCAGGGTGACGCGTACGTGCCGGGCGCGTGCGTGTTCGCAGGCGTTAGCCAGGACTCCCTGAGCGACCCGAAGGAGGGCCACGGCCTGATCTGTGCGCAGGGAGCAGGGCTCGCGCTCGGTACGGAAGGTGATCCCGGGCGAGCCGGCTACGGAGCCGGTGCGGGCGCACAAGTCCCGCAGCGCCGCCTCCAAGCCGTCCCGTGCGAGCAGGGGTGGAGTGAGGTCGTCGATGATGCCGCGGGTTTGCGCGAGATGCTCGCCGAGAGCTCCGGTCACCGACCGTACCTGCCGCCGGGCAATGTCTGGTCGGCGGTCCCAGTCCCGTTCGGCGGCCTGCAGCAGCATGCGGCTGCCCGAGAGTTCCTGGGCGAGCGTGTCGTGCAGGTCCCGTGCGATCCGGGCTCGCTCGGCGAGCCGCCCGGCCTCTCGCTGTTGCTGTGCCAACTCGCCCCGTGCGGCAGTGAGTTCGCGGGCCAGTTGCTGCTGGGCGTGGTAGAGGAACACGGTCGCCCACAGGGCGGCAACCGGTGGTGCCAGCACATCGGCGTCGAAGCCACCGCCGGCCCGCAATAGAGCCGCCACCAGTAGTGCCGTGAGGCTGCCGAGCGCCATGGCCGCTGCCGCGCGAGTGGGCATCCGCAGCGCCAGCACGGCTAGCGGCACGGCCAGCCATGCGTACCCGAAGGCAAGCTGCGCCGGGAGGTTCCATGCCACCCAGGACCACAGCAGCATGAGAAGGCCGAGCCAGGCAGGTTGGGCCCAGCGGTCCAGCCGGTTCCACCGGGCCAACCCGGCTGCGTACAGCAGGGCCAGCGCGGCGGTGGGCGGCGCGATGCGCCAGCACAGCTCGTTGTTGAGCTCGAAGAGCCGCACGAGGGTTCCGACGGCTGCGACCATGAACACCAGGTGCGGGAGACACCGCGCGGAGACAGAGGGCCGACGTACGGCGAGGGCGGTGACGGGCACGGCTGCGGCTCCCTGGGGCGGGCCGGGCGGAGGCGACAACAGGGCCAGCAGTGTAAGCCGGGACCTGTTTGAACGCTGTAAACGCCCAGATGGGGCCGTGCCCGCGCTGATGTCAGCGCCCCGGATGCAGACCGAGCCAGCCCGGCGACGGATCGCCCTTGACCTCGCCGAAGTAGAGGGAAAACGTCTGCCGCAGCCGTTCGGCCGCGGCGCGGTCTTCCATGAACCTGGGGAAGCCGTCGGTGTGGGCGTTCGGGAACTCCCACACCGGCTTCAGGCTGGCGTTCGGTGTGACGTCCGTACGCACCGACCAGCCGTTGAAGCTGGCCAGCTGGCGCTCCTCGGAGAGCACCCAGTTCAGGTACAACTTCGCCGCGGTCGGGTTTGCTGCCTTCTTCAGGATCGCGGCCCGCTGCCCCCAGGCCATGAACGGGTGGTCGCCGGTCGGAACGACCCACTTCACGGTGGTCGACGTGGAGACCGTGCTGCCCGAGCCGCCCACTCCGATGGTCTTCTTCTTGCCGTTGACCGCGTCGCCCGGGGTGTTCGTGCCCCGGCCGAACTGGGGCTGCTGCGCGGCGAACCTCGCCACCCAGTCCCAGCCGTACCTCTGCTGGTAAAGGGAGTAGAGGTACAGCACCGCGTCGTCGTCGTTCGGGTACGAGGAGGCGATGGCGCCCTTCCAGCGCTCGTCGAGCAGGTCCAGCGGCGTCCTGGGCGCGTTCGCCCCAGCGGCCTGGATGTCGTACATGAAGCTGAAGGCGATCACCATGAGCGCCGTCCACGCGCCGTCCGGGTCCTTGAAGCCCTTGTGGACCTTGGAGAAGCCGGCAGGCTTGTAACGCAGGAGCTTGCCCTCCTGCTTCCAGCGGGTGAAGTCCTGGAGCGTCTGCAGCTGGACGACGTCGGGAACCAGAGTGTCGGTCGCGAGCTGGTTGTCCACGCGGACGTCGTGGTACTTGCTGTAGTCCACGGCGACCGTCAGCGGGACCTTCGGGAAGCGGGTTGCCCAGGCGGCCCGTACTCCCGCTGCCTGGCCGTCGACGTCTCCGCCCTGGTAGAGGACGAGCTTGCCGCCTTCGGCGATCGCCGCCTCGTAGAGCTCGTCGATGGAGCGGGTCTCCTCGCGAACACCGGTGAGTGAGGCGCTGACGGGGGTGGCCGCCTGCGCATCGGTCGCGACGGCCGCGGCGGCACCGCCGAGGGCGACACCGGCCCCGGTGGCGAGCAGCCGGCGCCTGCTGAAGTTCCTGGGCATCGTGAGGGTCCTCCTGCTGGTTCCGCCGCCACATTCTGTAGGCGGCGGCGCCCCCATCGTGCCGATGAATTGGGTTGTTTCGCGTCGTCCAAAGGCTGCCTACAGATTCAATCGTTCGGTTGAACGGATGTGATCAGCGTCGGTGGTGGCGGTGCTTCGGGGGCGTCTTGGTCCTTAGTACTCCAGTGAGAATTCGTGTCCTGAGCTGGTTCTTCTTTGGTAGTGGCAGTGGCGGGCGGTGGCTTGGTGGGGTCTTGGGTGGGGAAGGAAAGTGTCCAGCAGGCGCCGGATCTCTGCCACGGTGAGGGGGACGAGGCTGGTGGTGTCGTTTCTGCGGCCCCCTTTGCGACCTCCTGGGCCTGCGCTGCCAGGACGGTCAAGAAGGCGTGGGCGAGCATGGCCAGGGTGATGGGTCGGTACCAGCCCACGTAGCGGCGGACTTCGTATTCGTCGAGGCCGCACTCGTTCTTCGCGGCCTGGAAACACTCTTCGATGGCCCAGCGTGAGCCCTCGACACGGGCCAGTTCGGAGACGCCCGCGTCGCATCTGCTGGGAAGGGCGCTTCCCTGAATTGGCGGCTACTACCGAGGCATGGGGCTCCCCGAACTCCACCGACGGTTGCTGAGCGAGGCACTGGCCAGCGGACACCTCTATCAGCTGGTCCTGGCCGGCGGCTACGCGATCCAGGCCCACGACCTGGTCAGCTGCACCAGCCAGGACCTGGACCAGCCACCAATGCCCCTTCGGACATGAACGAGACGCTAGTCGCGACCCTACTCAGCGGGCAGGTCGCCGGGCCGTGGTGCGTTCAAGGTTCTTGAGGCGTGTGTTGGTGAGTCGGGTGCGGTGGAGGCGTTCCGTGAGTGGTGTGCGGTGGTCGGGGAGCATGCGCTGGGCACGGAACAGGGTTTTGAGGAAGAGCCGGACCAAGCGTTCGCGCCGGGGAGTCATCCAGCCGATCCGGTGCAGTTCGCAGATCCGCCTGCCGGTGAGGTAGCGGGACAGATCGCGGCCGAAAGCGTGGAGGGGAGCGGGGAACCAGCGCTCGGCGAAGAAGTTCATCATCGCGGTCGCGACGTGGTGACCGGACGAGGTCTGCTCGTACGGCCGGGCGTCGAATTTCGCCGCGAACTCCGTCATGGCGCTCCAGTCCTCGGGGAAGGCTTCTCCGGCCAGTGGGCCGGATTCGCGGTCCAGGAGGCGGAAGACCGCTTGTGCCCATCGGTGCCAGGCGACCTTCATGGGCTTGGTGGTGCCGGGTAAGCCCAGCGAGGTCTGGAGGCGGTGGGGGAACGTGGCCAGCAGGACCAGCGGATAGACGAAGTCGTCGATGTCGTCGAAGTTCCCGGGGAGGGCCGGGGTCTTCCTCGCGACAGCCTTGTGGATGCGGTTGAGCCGCTCGGCGGCATCGCGGCCCGCCGTGCTGGATATGCCGTTCACCATCCAGGCCACGAGGAAGTCGTTCCCGTCTTGGAACCGCCGGTGCGGCCTGTCTTCCAGCTTCCGGGTGTGAGCCAAAGTGGCGGACACAAGGGCTGGTTGCATCATGTGCATGGTCCCCGGATAGATCATCATCGCCAGGGCGAACTCCGGGATCCGATGGCTGACGTAGAGCGAGATCATCCGCTCCCACTCGGTCTCCGGGTCCATCCGGACCAGTTCACGGTCCACCCATTTGTACCTACGACGCATCGTCGGTTCCTCGCCTCGCGCTCATGGAATGCTCCGCCGTAGCTGCTGTCAGGGGGAGGGGAGCAGTCGGTCGTACGGGGGCGATGACGCTTGGGGGACGAGCCGGGTTGCGCGTTTGGCTGTCACAAGTCTGTCCGTAGGTTCGCGGACCATCGCGTTGCCGACATCCCGTCCGGCTCGGACTGGCTCCCGCGACCCGCGCAGTTCCGGCGCATCGATCCGCGGCGAACAACCTCCCGGCATGGAAGCAAGCAGCTCAACCGATGCTCCTCCATCTCCGCTTCGCCCGTGTCCGCTTCCGCCCCGGCAACCGAGACCGTCTCGCCGCCGGACAGGGGGCCGCCTTCATCGCGGCCACCGGCGGCGACATGGATGTCTTCGGCAGCGCCGACCGGCTCGCCGGATACGCCGGCCTGGCTCCGGTCCCATGCGACTCCGGACGTGTTCGCGGCAATCTCCGCAGACCCACCCGGTTCCACCGTGGCCTGCTCGACGCGATGTATCTCTTCGCGCTGTCGAGCCTGAAGAGCTGTCCGGCGTCGAAGGCGTACTACGCGCGCAAGCGCGCCCAAGGCAAGGGACACAAGCAGGCGCTGCCGGCGCTCGCGCGCCGCCGCGGTGGGGGTCGACGAAGACCAGCCCGCCGCCCGTGTGTGCCCAGCCGATCGCCTGGGCCAGGGCCCGTTCGGTCTTGCCGCCGCCCGCTTTGCCTGTTTTGGCCCGCAGGTCGGATATGGCGTCGACGAGGGGCTGGAGGGGGTGGGGGAGAGCGGTACCTCGCGCAGCGGAGCGGTGAGCTTGCCGCGCAGGATGAACTCGGCCCGTACGACGTGTTCACGGGGCGTGTCGGCGATCGGCCGGGCCCGCTTGATGGTGATGTCCGGACCGAACGGGCTGATGGACAGCAGCCGTTCATCGCCGGCCGGGCCCTCGACGCGGTAACGCAGCGGAGCGGTGCCGTCCGCGCGCAGCCGGACACACTCCTGTCCGCCTTCGCCAGCGTCTGACCACTGGCTTGTTCGACCGGAGCGCACCGCGTCCCTGTGCCCCTTGACGACTTAAACGAGCAATAATCAAGACTTGTGGATGGGCGTGTCATGCGACTTGCTGATCGCCTCCTGATTCTTCGCTGGTGTGGTCGTCGTTGGTCGTTCGACGAAGATCCCTTTTCTCGAACCTCGCGCTGGCCCCGATGAGGTGGGGGCCGGCGTGAGGCGTGTTGGATCCGAGACTCGTCATGCCGGGGCGGTGGAGTGCGGATTGGCCCAGCTACCTTGCCATCAGCGCGGTGACCAGTTCGTCTAGTCCGTTGAACCGCCAGTTGAAGACATCGGAGCTGGTCGGCGGATCCCCGACCGGTCGCTGGACGTAGGCGGTCCGCATGCCCCTCGCCTGAGCTCCGCGGAGGTCCCAGGCATGGGCGGCCACCATGAGCACGCGTTCTGGTGGACATCCGGCGGTGTCGATGGCGAGCTGGTAGACCTCCGGCGCTGGCTTGTAGGCCAGGACGGCTTCGCTAGACAAGGCTTGGTGCCAGCGCAGCCCGGCATGGGCGTTGAGTCGCAGCAGAGCGGTGCGGCTGGCGTTGGAGAGTCCAAGCACGGGGAAGTGCTGCGTGAGCCGCTCGAGACCGGCGACAGAGTCGCCCCAGGGGGGCAGGCGCTGACCCGCTGTGGCCAGCCGGGCGATGGTTGCCGGATCGGCGAGTCCGGCATGGTCGGCGACCCGTTGAGCTGCCTCGCTGTCGATGATCTCGGTGTTGACGTACGCGCGGTGCCCTTGCCTGATGCGTTGCTGCTCGAGCTTGACATGCTGCTGCCACGAGGTGACCAGCTCGTCGACGGACGCATCGTCGGACGCGGGCACCGCGTCGCGGATTTCCGCTCGAAGCCCGCTGGGTTCGTCAACCAGTGTTCCGAGGACGTCGAAGACGACGACCTCGATGTCGCGGATCTCGGTCACGCGTTCTCCTGTTCGTACTGGTGTCACCGGTTCAGCAGGTGACGACCTTGCCACAGCCTCGTCATCGGTCAAGATGGTGACGTCGTTCCCGGTGATCAAGCACGGGCATCCCAAGGACCGCCGGGTGGACCTGAAGCAGGTCCAGGCCGGGCTCGCGGTCACCGGCGATGGCGGAATCCCGGTCCACGCCCGGGTCTTCGGCGGCGGCGCGGCCGAGGTCTCCCAGGTCGTGGGGGCGATGAAGGACCTGCGGAAGCTGGCCGGCGAGCCGGGGTTCCTGCTGGTGGCCGACTCCAAGCTGGTGTCCTACGCGAACGTCGCCGCGCTGCTGGCAGCCGGGACGGCGTTCATCGCCCCGGTCCCGGCAGCCCAGGTCAAGGACGGTTTCTATGCCGCCTTGGACCTGGAGGTGGCAACCGTCGTGGACTGGGTACCCGACCGGGACACGGGCAAGGACCCCGCCCAGCGCGAGGTCTACCGGGTGCTGGAGGACGTCCACACCCTGAACGGTCCCCGCAAGCGCGACCCGGTGCTGACCGTTCGCCGCATCCTGGTCCACTCCACCGGCAACGCGGCAGGCCAGCAAGCCGCCCGCGCCAAACGCCTCACCCGCGCGAGTGAGGACCTGGACAAGGTCAGAAACGGAGCCGACGGGAAGTACTACAACACCGAGAAGAAGATCGCCGAACGGATCGGGGTGATCACCAAGACCCGGGGGGTCGCCTCTTGCCTGCGCACCGAGATCGGCCAGGACGAGGCCGGCAGGACCACCCTGGCCTGGCACTTCGACCAACAGGTCCTGGACGACGAGGCGGCGGCCGACGGCTGGTACGCGCTGCTTACCGCGCTGACCCCCGAGCAGGCCGACCCGGGCCAGGTCCTGGTCCAGTACAAGGGGCAGGGCTCGGTCGAGCGCCGCTACGCGGACTGCAAGGCCCCCTGGCGGTCACCCCGCTGTTCGTGCAGCACAACCACCGCGTCGCCGCCCTGATCCAGGTCATCTGCCTGGCGCTGCTGGTCTTCTGCCTGATCGAGCGCCAGGTCAGACAAGCCCTGGGGCCCGAACAGACGATGGTCGGCCTCTACCCGGACAACCGCCGGGTGCGGCTCACCGGCCGCATGATCTTCTACCACCTCGGCGAACTCACCCTGCGGATCGGCCACATCACCGACCCGCCCACCGTCCAGATCACCCGCGGCGTCCAACTCCACCTCCTCGACCTCCTCGACACCGACATCGGACAAACCCGCTGGCCACAAACCTGAAACGGCGACCCGCGAAGTCCGGGTCTAGGGTGCGACGCCGGTCGCCAACCGGAAGCCGACCGGATACAGCGGTCCAGGGAAGGCGCCGTGCCGCCTACGTGTGCGGGTGAGGTCGCCGAAGCGGGAGAAACTGCCGCCCCGGGCGATTCGGTAGGTGCCCATGGTCTCGACCAGATGGTCCTCGACATGGGCGCCACCGGGGTAGGGATGGTAGTCGTCCGCGACGTACTCCTCCACGTTGCCGCCCATGTCGAGGACTCCGTAGGGTGAGCGTCCGGCCGGGAACACGCCCACGGGGGTGGTGGTGTGCACGCCCGTCTCGCGGGTGTTGGCCGCCCCGGGATCGAATGCGGCACCCCACGGGTACTCTCTGCCGTCCGTCCCCTTGGCCGCGTGCTCCCACTCGCTCTCTGTCGGCAGCCGCCACGGGTGGCCGGAGCGCGCGCTGAGCCACCGCGCATAGGCGTCCGCCGATCCGGGGAGCACTCCGGCCACAGGATGGTTGCCGCGGTCGTACGGGAAGGCCCCCAGATACCAGGTGCTTGGCCGGTCGTCGTGGCCGGTCTCCGAGAGGAAGTCCAGGTACTCCCCGTTGGTGACGGGATAGGTGGCGATCCAAAAGGTATTGAGTCGGACTTCGTGGACCGGTGTCTCCTTGTTGATCCAGGACGCTTCGACTCCGACATGGCGCCAGTTGGCGACGATATCGTTGACGGCAGCCGGGGGGAGGCCGATTTCCGCCGTTCCTCCGGGAACGGCGCACACTGCGGGTGTCGAGGTGATGCGCGGGTCGCCGAGCAGGGCGAGCATGCCACCTGCCACCAGTCGCTGCGCCAGCGGAGCGCACGGGTCTTCGACCATGGCGGCGAGTCCGTCGGTTTCGGAGCCGGCGAGTAGGCGGGCTTCATCCGGGCTGGGACAGACTGTACGGCGGGACGCCAAGGGCGCATGATGCCGGAAGTGCGGAGACTTCGACACGTCCTCCAGTCTCATGCCGGCCTCCAGTCGGCGCCCGTGAGGTTGTGTCCGCCCAACTTTGCCTTCGCTTCGAGGTATCTGGCGTTCTCAGCGGTCAGGTGCACCTCGGTGGCGACGATGGACGAGAGGGTGATGCCGTGTTCCTGCAACTGGCGTGCCTTCTCCGGGTTGTTGGTGAGCAGTCTGATGCGGTTGAGCCCGAGGACGTGGAGCATCGCGGCGGCCACCGCGTAGTTGCGCTCGTCCTCGCCCCGGCCGATGAGGCGGTTCGCTTCGAAGGTGTCCTTGCCCCGGTCCTGGAGCACGTAGGTGTCCAGCTTGTTGTAGAGGCCGATGCCGCGACCCTCCTGACGGAGGTAGAGCAGCACGCCACCCTCCACGGCCAGGCGTGTGAGGGCCTCGTCGAGTTGTGGCCCGCAGTCACAGCGGGCGGACCCGAAGATGTCTCCCGTCATGCATTCGCTGTGGACGCGCACCAGCGGAGTCTCGGCATGCGGGATTTCCTGGGGCGGGACCAGTACGGCGATGTGCTCACCGGGGTCGGGAAGTCCCTCGAACGTTACGAGTTCCGCCTGCGCGTTGTTCGCCCTCGTCAGTGTGACGCTCACCCGGGCCCGTACGGTGGCTGCTGTGAGAGCGGTGGCAAGCGGTGTTTTCGTCATGCTGTGACGGCCCTCCCGGCCGCGCGAGCGGCGGCGGCCAACTCGTCCACGTGCATGGTGCGTTGTACGCTCACCCTGCCGTTTGCGTCCTGTCCGACGACAAGGACGCGACCGTCCCAGCCGGCCACGGCGACACGGGAGTTGTCCAGGGCGATCATGCAGGACAGTCCCTGGGTGAACTCGGCCAGTAACTGACCGGAGGCAAGTGTGCGGGCGTTGTCGCGCCAGTCGATGTGCCATGCGTACAGCCCGAAGTCGTAGGAGCCGGCGAGGACGAACGGCGCCTCGGGAGCGCCCACGAGAGCCACACATTTGACCGACTCGTCCGGTCCGAGGAGTGTCTGTATGTCCAGCAGCCTCTGTTCACCACTCTCGGTGGTCTCGAACCGGCCCACTTTTACGGTGTGGTCGCGTGACGCGCTTGCGGCGACGTGCGCGCCCAGCGCGGCGACGGCGTTGACGAGGTTGCCGTGCTCCCAGAGAGTGGTGCGCTCCTGGAAGGAGCCGCCGGCCACGGTGCGGTCAGTGGCGGCCGAGAGGAACCCGCTGCCTGACGTCGCCAGGGACTTCACGGAACCCTCGTGCGCCGCACTGCGGTCGGTGATGTTCAGGGTCTGCGGGTCCAGCCCCACGAGTTCGCCGTTGTAGGTGCCGGCGACGATTCGCTCGCCGTCGTGGCACAGAGAGGGGATGGGCGCGTTGATTTTCTGGCTGGACGTGGTGGTGCCGTCCTCGTACCGGACCACGTGACCCGAATAGGTGCCCGCGTACAGCGTCACTCCGCGGGTGATCAGGGAAAGGATCGGCGCCTCCGTCACGTGCAGTTGACGGGCGGTGTCGTGTGCTGTCGCGAGATCGACGGCCAGCACACTGCCGGAATCGCAGCCCAACAGGAGTTCGTCACCCATGAGAGCCATGGCGTTGGTGCCGTGGTTGGGGGTGTCCGGCCCGGATATCCGGGCCGCGGACGCAAGGTCGAGCAGGTGGGGTGCGTTCCAGAAACTCCCCGCTGCCAGGGTCCCCTGGACGACCGACACGGACCGAGGCCAGACTCGGGCGTCGTAGATCTTGTGAAGGGCGGTGCCGCGCGCGCTGTAGACATGTAGGAACCCGTCGTAGGCGCCGACCGCGAAGGTTTCGTCGTCATCGGCCCAGCTGACGGCCCTGGCAGCGGATTCGGACACCTGGACAGTGAGGACAGGTTGGAGGGTACCGGTCAGGAGGCTGACCGAGCCGTCGTCACAGGCGATCGCCAGTGTCTTGCCGTCATGGGACCAGGCGCACCCTTCTACAGAGGAGGCGTAGTGCCTGGTCGCAGGCGGGATCTCGGAGTCGGGATCGCTTACGGCCACCATTCCGTCTTCGCCCACGGTCGCCACCAGGCCGCCGGGGCTGACGGAGACCATCATGCAGTGGGCGGCGTGGGAGCCGACCTCGCCGAGGAACGTTCCGGCCAGTGCGTTCCACAGGGTGGCCCGGCCGTCCTCCGACACGCAGATGAGACGTTCCCCGTCGGGCATCCACGCGACGGAGTTGATGTCGTCGGTGTGACGGGCCAGGACGTTGACGAGTTTCGCCGGCCCTTCTTCGGATATCCGCCAGATCCCTGCCGTCTTGTCCGCGGAAGCCGTGGCCAGGAGGCTGGAGTCGACCGGGTTCCAGGCCGATGCGTTCACCAGCCTGCGGTGGCGCAGTTGGGCCTTGATGCGGGGCCGTGCGGGGACGGTGGTGTCCCAGACCAGGACGCTGCCGTCGTACGAACAACTCGCCAAATGTCGGCCGTCAGAGCTGAACGCCACATGAGTGACTGGTGCGGAGTGGCCGGTCGGATTGGCCGGCAGACTGATCGTGCGCATGCTGTGGTCCTTGCTGTTGGCGGCTGCGCGAAGGCCGACCGGCACTGCGGGCCGTGCGCTGGTCGGTTACTCGACGGGAACGTCCTTGCTGGTGAGCGGAGGACTGTCGGCAGAGTCCGAGTCGTCCCACTGCGGCCAGAAGCGGGCCAGACACAGTAGGGACAGCCCCGCCGTCATACCGAGTGCCACCAGGACGGCGGTGCTGCCCAACGCGCCCTGTACGACCGGGATCAGAAGCGGGGCGATGAGCAGTGGGATACCGATGAAGAGGTTGAAGAGTCCCTCGGCTCTGCCGAGCACCTCGGACGGGAGGTACTTGACGATGATCATCGCTGACACGGCGGTCATCGCCGATCGCATGGTGAAGAACGCCACCATGCAGGGCACGAAGGTCCAGGGTGAGTCGACGGTCATGGCGAACAGCGCGGCGGTCATGACCGCGACCGACACGGCCAGCACGTATCGGGGACGGGCGCGTGCCCGGGCCGCGATGTAGGCGCTGCCCGCGAGCGCGCCCACGTTCGCCGTCCCCTGCGCGACACTCACTCCGCTGGCCGACACGTCCCAGTGATCGCGCAGGTACCAGACCATGAAGGACAGGACTCCGATGCCGCTGGCGAACTGCAGCGGAAGCGCGGTCAGTTGTACGTACATGACTCTTTTCTCGGCCTTGACGATGTGCCAGCCGTCGATGATGTCCCGCCCGAGAGTGATCGGCCGTCTCGGCACCGGCCGATCCTTGGCCGGCGGGTGAACCCCGGCCAACCACACGGCGATCGGGGCGAGGAAGGAGGCCACGTTGAACCAGAGCAGTCCCAGGTATCCGACCAGGCCGACGCCGACCGCGACGACGATCGGACCCACGACGTTCGAGGTGACGAAGAGGGTGCTCAGGGCGGCACGCGAGCGCGCGGCATTGTGCGGGAACATGCCCCGCACCCCCGCGATCCAGCCGCTGCGGTACATCTCGCCGCCCACCTGCACCACTGTTGCCAGACCGAACAACACCGGCATGGATACGTGATCGTTCAGTACGCAGAGGTTGAGGGCCACTGCGCCGGTGAGCTGCACCAGGAGCCCTGGCACGACGAACACCCGAGGTCCCCAGTGGTCCACGACTGCGCCGAGCAACGGGCTGAGAAGCACAACGGCCGGGGCGAGGGCCGCCAGCAGGGACATCGTGCGCAGCGAGCCCGTGAGGTCGTAGATGTACAGCGGCAGCCCGACCTTGTAGGCCGACTCACCCAGGTTGTTGGCGAAGTTGCCGCAGGCGAAGACGAGGAACCTGCGCTCCCGCCAAGGAGCCGCCTCGATGTCCGCCTGCTGAGTCTGCGTCATACTCGATCACGCCTGCTCCGGGACAGGCATGTCGCCCAGGCGGTAATGAGCGGCCCGGCGCGGCAGCCAGCAGTCCTCCAGCTTGCCGAAAGTGCCTTCCTGCGCGGGTTTGTCCAACCGATACAGCGACAGGACCCCGGTCCGGCAGCCGACCAAGAGATGTGCCACACCGGCCGTGTCCCGTATCGTGGCCAGTGCCTTGGGGTAGCCGGGCAGTTCTTCGAGGAAGCCCAGGAACTCGTCGCCCTCGTAGGAATAGGCGCCGATCTGCATCCCGTAGGAACTGACACACACGAGTCCGTCGTGGATGGTCGCGTTCTCGGCGGTGTTCGACAGCAGGTCACCCCATTGCCGTCGCACTCCGTGCCCGATCTCGATCTCCTTGAGGCCGCCGTCGCCGACGACGTACAGGTAGTTTCCCTGCGCCCAGAGGCGTTTGGGGTAGTCACCCTGATCGAGCCGCCACGTCGGCTCCGTGGACCCGTCGTCGAAGAGGGCGATGACCCCGTTCCTGGTGCCCAGGACACGTTCACCGGTCGGCAGATAGGCGCTGGTCCATACGGGCAGGCCATCAACCGACAGGACGGCGAGCTGTTCACCGCTTCGGGCGTCGAGTTCGACCGCGCCCGAGTTGCTCGCTACAAGTGCCCGGTTGCCGTCGGGCGAGACGGCCACGGTGTGCAGGAGCGAGGGCAACTCGATGTCCCACTGCGGCGGGCTGCCGCGGACCGCCCTGAAGACGTGCCTGTCCCGGGTGATGGCCAGCCATCCACCGTCGACCGGGGCGACGCGACGGGTGAATCCGTACCCCGTCTCATGGTCCTCCAGAATGCGAAGCGTCGGCCCGCTGGCGGCCTGGTGGACCTCGGCGACGGCCACACCGGAGTCGGTGGCGCAGTAGAGAACGGACAGATCCTCCACGGACGGCTGAATGTCCCAGACCGCCTGCCGCCGGAATCCGAGGCCTCGCACGAAAGTGCCGTCCTCAGTGAGCTTGACGATTTCTCCGTCCTGGCACAGTACGAATACGTCGCCTGTCGGACCAACGGTGATGTCGCTGAGCTGGTGCGAGAACCCGCCGACGACGCGCTCGATCCGCAGACTCTTCTCCGAGTTGTCGAAGATGTGCAGTTCACTGTCGAACCCACCCGAGTAAGCGCGCATATAGTCCGGTGAGAAGATGACGAACTCGACATCGTCCCGAGCGAAGAGTGCTTCGTCTTCCTTCTCTCCGTCCGTCGAAACGACGACGATCCCGTTGGCGACATCGGCCGTCTCTCCCTCACCAAAATCCTGTGTGCACCAAAAACGGTGGTGACGGGCGTCGTAACGGACACGGTGGATGCTTCCGTCATCGAGCTTCACGTGTTTGGGGAATTCCATGGTGGCGAAGTTGCCAAATCGGAGATTACCCTCTTTGTCTGATATCGCATGCTGTGTCGGGTGGTCCGTCGACGCCCATTCCATCGGGCTTTCACCGCAGATGTTCGGCCGGATCTCCAGAACCTCGAACGTTTCCAGGTCGATGACCAGCATCTGGTGGTGGTAGCCGCTCGTCACGTAGACCCGGCCGTCCCACACTCCGATTCCGCGTGACGTGACAGGAGAGGGCTCTTCGCGCTCGATCAGCGTCGACGGATCGCAGACGTTGGCCGGGTCCAAGCGGTTGACCAGGTCTAATGTGTCAAGGGACCACCGCAGCACCGCACCCATACGGTCTTTGCCGATGACCCACGGCCCAGCCACGGTCAGTCCGTACAGCGGGCGGCCCTGCGGTGGCCGGGGCGAGGACCGAATGACATTCAGGTCGTCATCCAGAAGATGCACCCGCCCGAAGGCATCGGAGCAGATAAGCCCCGTACCCTCGACGTAGACAATTCTGACGATGCGGTCCGTTAATTCCACGCCGGCCTCCCTTTGGCCAGTGATTTCGGACAGTCGGGAGGGAGGCCGGCCGATTGATCCCGGCCGGCCTCCGATCGTGGTCAACGGACCATGCGGACGTTACGGCGGACAGGCTTCGTCATCTGAAAACACCCCCATTCATACCGAAGGCGAGTGATCCCGCTTTGCAAAGCACTGCGATCGTATGCACCACCGCGATGACGACCGCAAGTTCCGTGCAGTGTGATCTGCGCCACACGTATATTGCGGACATTCAGGGTGATTGTCCGATTCTTCTGAACGGTTTTCAGCCAAAGGCCATCGAATTCTCGCCCCTCGATTTTCAGGCAAACCCGACTGGGTAGTCGCCTGCAAAATTGTCGTCTTGTTTGAAGCAGGCTGGCAAAATTCTGGTCAATTGAGATGGAGGAAGTGTGCATGTCTCGCGATATCCCTGATCAACTGTGGAAGAAATTGACGAGCACGGTGGGACTCGTTGCCGTCCGAAGTGGCGGGGCTATCAACGTCATGTCCGCGGAGTGGTCCTACTTCGTCAATAAGACCCCGCTTTACGCGGCCGTAGTTCTCGGCCCGAGTTCAGAGAGCCGCCAGCTCCTGCCGTCAGCGGGAGAGTTCAGCCTCACCCTCTGCTCAGAAGAACAGGCCGGGCTCGCGGACTTCGCCGGGAGCTTCTCCCTGAGCGAGATCGACAAATCCAGCAGCGAGCTCCTCGAGTTCGGCGAGGCGGAGAGCACCCGGACCCCCTGGGTCAGGGGAGGTCTGATCGCTTTGGAGTGCATCCTCCGTGACACGGTCTGCTTCCCGGTCCACCGCATGTACGTAGGCGAGGTGAGCGCCGTGCACGTCCCGGACCACAGTCCGCGACCGCTGGTGAAACACGGCCCCCTACATGCGCTGGGCATGCCGGTGCACCGCACCGCGGTCGTGGCTGGCGCACAGGTCCTCGACGGCCCCGTCCTGCGCGTGGCAGCCACCGGTCCTGATGCTTCCGAGCCACCGGACTGGCGGGTGAGGCTGCTGGTCCCGGGTGAGCCCTCCGTCGACCTCGGCATGCACCCGTCCGGTGAGTACGGAGATTTACTTGTCGACCTGCCGCTGCCGCCGGCTCCGCTCGCCGGGGCACGCATCAAGGTGGAACGCACTGGAGCCGAGCCCGGGTACGCGCGCCTCGACTCGAGGATCTGGCCGTGAGGCCGCCGCCTCTCACATTGCCCTCCGCTCCGCTCCGCCTTGCCGCCGTCCAGACGGAGGCCGTGCCAGGCGACGTGGCGGGCAACGCCGGCCGAGCCGCCGGGCTGGTCAGCGCCGCAGCCCGAGAGGGCGCACGGGTGGCGGTGCTGCCAGAACTGCACCTCCCGGGCTATGACTTGACTGCTCTCGCGCAGGACACCAGGTCCGAGATCATGTGTGACGAAGCGGGGCGGGTGTGGGACGCACGGCTGGAACCCCTGACCGGCGCCGCCGTGCAGGGAGCCGTCGCCGTTCTGGCGGGCGCCGCGGTCCGCAGCCCGGACGGCGCCCTGGCAAATTCCACCCTGCTGGTCACCCCAGAGGGAATCGTCTCCGTCCTGTATGACAAAGAGAATCTCTGGCACGCCGACGAGGCGGCCCTCTTCCGCCCCGGCCGTGCGGGAGGGTGCCTGGAAGTCGACGGCTGGCGGCTGGGAATCGCCATCTGCTACGACATGTCCTTCCCCGAACATGCCCGATCTGCCACGGCGGCGGGTGCCCACGCCTACCTGTGCTCCAGCGCCTTCGCCGCGGGGAACGAGCCGCGGGCGGCCGTCTATATGGCCGCGCGTGCCTTGGAGAACACGGTCTACAGCGTGTTCGTCAACCCGGTCGGCGGCCCACTGGGCCGGCCCGCGGCCGGCGGCAGCGCGGTTCACGGTCCTGACGGCGCAATCGTCACACAGGCGCACGGAGTGCGCGAGCAGACCCTTCTGACGGACCTGGACCCCGCCGCCATTGCGAACGTCAGACAGTTCCTGCACATGCTGGCGGAGTTCCGGGCACGCCAACCGGTCCACGAAGAGGGGAAGTCGCACCCCACCCTGCGGCGCGTCGGCTGATCTGCCTGTCTCGCCGGCGCAAGCGCCGGCACCAGAAGGCCGTGGGCGAACACCTGTTGGCCGGGCACGGGTGCGTGTTCCCGCGCCGTGCATGACTCCGCCCACATGCGCGTACCGGAACGTAAGGCAGGCAGACACCTTGCTCGGCCAGGACCTCGCGGCAGGTGCCCTCGGCCATCGCATGCGCGTCACGCTCGACGGCCCGGCGGGTGGGACACTGGCAAGACCAGACGTGCCGGTGCAACAGCCTCCACACATCCGCCATCGAGCAGTCGACCTGGAACTTCCAGGCGATCAGGACTCTGACCCGGGCCAGGGTCCACCGCTGGTCCTCCCAGCCGTGCTCGGCGGGTCCGAGCGCCAGCTCCTTCTCCAACTCGGCGACCTGGCCATCGGACAGCTTGGGACGTTTCGGTGGCCCCGTGGAAGCCAGGGCGTCCATCCCGCCCTCCCGCCAGGCACGCCAGCGTTCCACCGACCGCTTACTGACCCGGAGATCCTTCGCGCTTTTGAAGTCGTGGTAACGGCGTTCGACCGCACCCTGACCTTTGTAGCGGACAAGGATCCGGTCCGGGCCGAGCCGACCTGCTCGGCCGGGATGCTCGTCAGCAGCGCCCACCAGCCGTCCACCGCGGCCTCGGCCGCCCGGACGTCCTGGTCGAAGTGCCACTGAAGGGCGGGAGGTTCGCCTTCGCCTCCGGTGATCGTCCAGCGCAGGCAGGAGGTGACGTGCCGCTTGGCCGCGATGACTCCGATCCGGGCGGTGATCTTCTGGTGGGTGCCGTAGTGTCGGCCGCCCGCCGCGCCGGCAAGCTTGTCCATCTCCTCGCCGGCCCGGGCCAGTCGCTTCTCGCGATCCCCGGGGCTGGCCCGCCGCGACAGCGGTGGAGTGCACCAGGATCCGGCGCACCCGGTGCACCGGATCCCGCTTGCGGCGCCCGGCCATGGTGTGAATGTCCTCCAGCACCCGGTAGCTCTCCCGCTCGGCGGCCGGTTTGCCCACGTCCCGTTCAGGCACCCAGTCCACCGCCTGTGCCTGTTCAAGGTCCAAGGCTGCGTAGACCTCGTCCTTGACCTGGGCGGCCGGGACCGGCGCGCTGAAATCCACCCCGGCCGCGAGCAGTGCGGCGACATTCGTATAGGACACCAGCTTGGAATCGGCTTCCATCAAGAACTCCCGTGCGCCAGCCATGCCCTGCAGGTCCTTCATCGCGCCGACGACCTGGCTGACCTCGGCCGCACCCCCGTCGAAGACACGGGCATGGACTTGAATGCCGCCGTCGGCGGACACCGCGAGTCCGGCCTGGACCTGCTTTAGGTCCACCCGCCGGTCCCCCGGACGCCCGTAGCCGATGACCGGGTACTGCTCGTCCTGGTCCCCGGCGGGGAAGGCGCCATGGACAGACATGCTGGTCATGTCCCAGTGCAGCCTCGACACGTCGATCCCGAACTCGGCGATCGCCCGGGCACCGACCGTCCCCGCGATCCTGTCCAGCTCCGGCGCGATCGCGTCCAGGGCCCGGGCCAGACGGTCGTCATTGAGCAGAGCCGGCTCGATGCCGAACACCTCCTCCACCGCCCAGGTACGGGCCCAGTCACCGACCCGCACCAGCGGCGCGGGCGAGGTCAGCCGGTTGACCACCAACGCCTCGATCACCTGCCCGTGGGTCAGATGCGCGCTCGCACCTCCCGGACACACCTCGTCGACGATCCCGGCGACATCCAGCCGGCGCAAAAACTCGGCAGCGGCAGGCAAGAGCGCCCAGACGCTTCTCCACCACGGACGTCACCACCACATCAAGGCGCTGACGCTGAAAGCGAGGACGCGGAGACCGGGAAGTCATCGACACACCCCACCCAACGCCACACCACCGGCCCAGGACACCCCCGGACCGGTCACACCATACGAATCAACGACCCGCGAAGTACGGGACTAGATGCTGCGGGGTAAACGAACTGGCCTGGACGGAACCTTGCTGGTCCAGGATGCGCGCGGCGAGACGAGGCAGAGCCTCCCACGCGTCGCGCGAGGTCCGTGGGTGCTCGCGCTGGAGGATGCTGGTGGCCAGATGGGAGAGCAACTCCCGGGCGGAGACGCGCGGGTCGCCGCCGGCACGCAGACGGCCGGCGAGAGCGTGAACCTGCAGCGGACTGGTCAGCAGAGAGCCGGTAGCCGACCGGGTCCGCTCGCCGGTGGGCCCCATCCCCTTCGACTTGGGCATACGGTGAGGCCCTCCGCTTCTCCTCGGGCGACGGGAACCGAACTGCGGCCGACGGCGTCGCAGTGACGTTCGGCGGAGCAAGGGAGTGGTCATGATGCTGGAGGACTGCAGACGGGGTCGCGGATCCTGGACCTCGCTCGCGACCGTCATGATTGCCCTCTCCTGTGTTGTGACCGCCTGCGGAGGGGGAGGTGACGATTCGGAGGCGGACTCGGCGCCGCCGCGTCCTGCTACCGGTTCAGCCACCGCCACTCCCTCGGAGAGCGGCCCCGGCACGCCGGGAATCCCCAGCTCGCCCTCTGCGACTAGGTCGGCGACGTCACTGTCGACGCCGTCGACACGAGCCCCGGCCCCTCATGGGACAGCCTCCACGCCCCCAGGGTGCGCCGCGGGCTCCATTACCGTCACCCACCGCCCGGGGGACGCCTCTGTCCACGACCTGTGCGTGCGGCCCGGAACTGTGGTGTCCCTTGTCCTCCAGCCGCGGAACGACGACAAGCTGTGGACGGGTCTGCTGAGTTCCGCGCCAGCCTTCGTCCTGGTGTCCGGGTGGGGGGTAGCGGCGGACGGCACGGCCCACGCCGCGCTGCGCTGCGCTGGCGCCCGGGGCGGTACCGCGAAGATCACGGCGATGGCGAAAGCGCCGGACGTAGCGGGCGCGTCGCGCGTCGCCTTCACGCTCGAGGTGAGTGTGGTGCCGTACACGACGCAGGGGTGACCCCGGCAACCCGGGGTCACCCCTGCGAAGCCGCTGCGTCAGTGGCAGTCGCGCACGTCGATCGTGTAGATGCCGCGGCCGTGGGTGGCCGCGTACAGCGTCCGGCCGTCCGGGCTTAGCCTCAACTGGAGTACGGCGACGGCCGGGAGGTTACCGACGCGCTGCCAGGTCGTACGGCCGGGCGCGCGGTAGACGACGCCCAGGTCGGTGGCGACGGCGAGGCCGCCGTTCGGTGTGACGACCGCGGAGTTGGTCGGCACGTCGGGGAGGTTCTTCGAGATGTCCTTCCAGGTGGTGCCGCCGTCGGTGGACTCGAAGACGTGGCCGACGCCGGCGCCGGGGCCTTCGGTCCAGTGCCGGGAGAAGCCGTTGACCGCGAGGTAGACGTGGTCGGCGTGCTTCGGGTCGACGGCGAAGCCGGCGAGGTAGCGGTTGGGTACGGTGCCGTCCGTGCCGGTGGCCGGGAGGGTGATGTCGTGCCAGCCGGTGCCGTCCGTGTTGCCGACGGAGATGCCGCGGGCGAAGCCCTGGTTGTTGCAGGGGCCGCACCAGGCCGCGTACACCTTGCCGCCCGAGGCCGCGACGGCGGTCGCGGTGCGGCCGGCGCCCAGATCGTACACGCTGGTCCACTCGTCGCCGCTGCGGATGGCGTAGCCGTGGGTCTGCACCCAGATGTGGCGGCCGCCGGCGATCCAGGTCGAGCTGTTCTTCGCGTCGGCGGCGAGCGGGGCGATGAAGCGGGCCTCGCCGGTGGCGTTGTCGGCGGGGGCGACGTTGTACGACGTGATCTTGCTGGGGTCGGTGACCCAACTGCCGTCGTTGATCGCGCAGTTCTGGGTCACCTGGATCGCCAGGTAGACGTACTCCTCGGCGAGGTTGCAGCCGTTGGCGGGGTCGGTGAGGGTGTCGCCGCCGTCGCCGCCGAAGTCGGAGCCCATGACCGTGTCGTTGCTGCGCAGGATGGACTGGCCGTTGTCCTGGAGGCCGCCGGTGACGGAGACGCCTCCGTAGGTCAGGTCCTTGCCGACGCCCACCGAGTAGTACTGGAGGGTGTCGATGGTGCCGTCGTTGAGCGAGGTCCAGTCGGTGGCGTGCCCGGAGGCGTCCTGGGAGCCGTTGAGGGGGCGCTTGTAGACGCCGCCGTCGTTGCCGACGTAGACGAAGCTCTTGCCGTGATAGCTGCCGATCGCGACGCCGTGCTGATCGGAGTGGGTGGTCGGGCTGCAGTTGCCCGTCTGCTTGGTGGGGTCGATGCTCCAGCAGGGGAAGCCGAAGTTCCAGTACGGGCCGACAGTCGACCAGGTGCTGCCGCCGTCCTTGGTCTCGTAGACCTCCTCCAGGCCCGCGTAGACGTGTTCCGCGTTGGCCGGGTCGACGGTCAGGAACTGGTTGTACCAGGCCTGCACGCCCGGCATGTAGCCGCTGGAGGTCAGCGCGGAACCGTCGGCGGCCAGGCCCTTGTAGTCGGCGACCTTCGTCCAAGGGCCGGTGGGAGAACCGGACTTGGAGACGTAGATGCCCTCCAGACCGCTGTCCGGGTTGGTGTTGAGCTGCTCCGGGGACTGGTCGATGGCGTAGTAGCGCGAGCCGTCGGCAGAGCGGGCGAAGGTGACGTTGCCGACGTCGTCCGCGTCGGCGGGCAGGTCGCCCAGGCCGCTGGTGATCCGCGTCCAGGTGCCGCCCGCGCCCTTGGTGTAGAAGCCGTTGTAGTCGTCACCGCTGCGCCAGCCGACCGCGAGAACCACCTTCGAGGGGTCCTTCGGGTCGATCGCGATGTCGTTGGCGATGTTCTTGTACGCGGCCGAGTCGTCGTTCGCGAGTGGACCGCCCGGCAGATAGTCGGGGTTGGGTGCGAACTCCAGCTTCCACGCGCCCTTCAGCGTCTTCGTGGAGTGGCTCCACACACCCTCGCTGGTCGCCGCCCACACGTTGCCGCCGCCGAAGCGCAGTTCGTGGATGGTGGTGGACTCCAGCTCGTCGCCGCCGACCCGGCTGCGGGAGGAGAACGTGCCGTGCCGCGGGTCGGACAGAACGTAGACGCCGCTGCCGAGGTAGGCGTCTGCGTTGGTCGTCGCCTCGCCGGTGCCCAGCCACAGCCGCCCGGCACCGTCCAGCGCGAGCGCGCCGGTCGACTGCGACGACAGTTTGTCGCTGATGGGCTGCCAGCGGCCGCCTCCGGTGTGCGAGCGCCACACTCCGCCGCCCGCGCTGCCCGCGTACACGTACCCGTCGTCGTCGGCCGCCATCGCGGCCATCCGGCCGGTGACATTGCCCGAGCCGCCGCTGGAGTTGGAGTCGTAGTCGCGATAGCGCGGGTCGTCGGAGTTGTACGGCAGGTCGGTGATGTTGCGCCAACTGCCGCCGGTACTGGACAGGTTGGTCAGACTCGTCCAGGCGGCGCCGTACGCGCCCGGGGCGACGATGCCGGGTGAGGTGCGGGCCTCAGCGTACTGGTCGGCGCCTTCGGCTATCTCGTCGGCCTCGTTGCCGTCGTCACCGCCGCCGCCGTCTTCGGCCTTGGCTTTCGGGCTGACTGCACCCATCGACTGCTCTTGTTCGGCGGCGAGTTGAGCCAGTGCGCGAACCCCGAAGGGGCTGCCTCCCGGGCCGGGCGCGGCGCCGGCGGGTATCGCCACGAGTGCGGCGGATGCGGTGATGGCGCAGATCGTGAACCAACGTCTCTTGCGGGTCGGTACTGACACCAAGTCCTCCCAAACAGCATGGGCACAGCTTTGGGACAGACACGATCACGGGGTACAGGGGATTCCGTCGGGGCTTGGGCAAGTCTTGTCCGGAACCTGCCATGCCTATGCGTGTTGCGGAGGTGCGGGCGCGTCCCGTGGCGCTGCGGTCGGCCGCTACCCGCCAGGTTCCTGTCTCAGCCGCAGTGTGTGGCAGCAGCCGCGGCCGTACATCTGCCGCTTGATCGTCTTAAACGGTTGACGGGGCCTTCGACGACGCCGGAACTGCAGGCGAGCGTCATCCCGGCGAGGACGTCGTCCCAGTCCTGGCGTAGGAATCCGGCGAAGCCCCGTACCGGACCGGGCCCGTTGGTTCGGCCGCGCGGACCCAGGCGGCCAGGGGGTGCGCCTACCGGTACGCGTACCTGCTGACCGCGATGACGAGTTGCACCGCAAGGCCGGCCGGCGGCGGGTTTCGCCGCTGTCCACGGATCTCCGTGCCGTCGACGATCCCAGTCCGGTCGTTGGCGCCCAGGTACCCGACGACCTTGGTGAGAGCAGGGCGCATCGGAGGGACGATGCGTTGGCAGGTTGGCAGAGGAAATCGGGATACGGGAAGCTCGGCATGATCGACCGACCACGCTGCCGCATGATGTGGATTTCCGGGACTCCGCCCTGGACGCACCCGTGGCGCGGTCGCCGCCCGTCGCGATGAGAGGCTCGGGCGCAGATCAGGATGTTCCCCTCGCGTCACCGTCGAGGCCATCTACCGTCTGCAGTCTCACTGCAGGCCGTGGCGAAGGCCCAGTCGGTCGCTTCCTGCACGATCTCTGACCTGCCGTTGGGGGTATGGCCGTCGATGACTGCTGGCCGGAGGCCATCATGTGAGTTTCATGTGAGTCCCAGGGTCATCGGGTGCTGTCTCTGGGGTCTTCCCAGGTCAGAGGCTTGGCGTTCCCATGAAACGTTCATGTTCGTCCAGATCAGGCTCACGTCGGTGGCGGACAGTGAGTGGTGCACGCGACGGTCGCGTGCACCACTGCCGGTCTGGAGTCTCGTTGACTTCTTCCCCCCTCCTGAAGGAGGGGGATTCCTACGGCTCGCGCTGTAGGGGTTCCTGCTTCAACGCCGGCTGCCCGCCAGGAGAACTCCCTTGAGGTCTTACACCGGCTCCACAGGCCGAGACGGCCAGCCCGGCCGCCTTGATGTTGCGGGCCGCGTTGATGTCGCGGTCATGCACGACACCACAGGTGTCGCACGTCCACTCGCGGACATTCAGCGCCATCTTCGCCGCGACCGTGCCGCAGTTCCCGCACAGCTTGCTGCTGGGGAAGAAGCGGTCGACCACGACGAGTTCACGCCCATACCAAGCGCACTTGTACTCCAGCATCGACCGCAGCTGCCTCCACGACACATCCGAGATCGCCCGCGCCAACGTGTGGTTGTTCAGCAGGTTGCGGACGGTGAGGTCCTCGATCACGACCGTTTGGTTCTCACGGACGAGCCGAGTCGACAGCTTGTGCAGGACATCGCGGCGCCGGTCGGCGATCCGCGCATGCACGCGGGCAACCCGCTCGCGGGCCTTCTCCCGGTTCGCCGAGCCCTTCGCCTTCCGCGACAGCTCACGCTGCGCCCCGGCCAGACGAGCACGGTCACGGCGCTCGTGCCGGGGGTTGGCGACCTTCTCGCCGGTGGACAGCGTCACCAGGGAGGTGATGCCGGCGTCGATGCCGACCGCGTTCTTCGTGGCCGGAGCCGGGGTAATGCCGTCGTCGCACAGCAGCGACACGAACCAGCGTCCCGCCGCGTCGCGGGACACGGTCGCCGTGGTCGGCTCGCTGCCCTCCGGGAGTGGACGCGACCAGCGGATGTCCAAAGGGGCGGCCATCTTCGCCAACGTCAGCCGTCCCTCACGCCACGAAAAGGCCGAGCGGGTGTACTCGGCCGACGCACGGGATTTCTTGCGGGACTTGAAACGCGGATACTGCGCACGCTGGGCGAAGAAGTTCCCGAACGCCGTCTGCAGATGGCGCAGCGCCTGCTGCAGCGGGACCGACGACACCTCCGCCAGGAAGGCCAGCTCCGCAGTCTTCTTCCACTCCGTGAGTGCGGCCGACGACTGCACGTAGGACAGACGGCGCTGCTCGCCGTACCAGGCCCGGGTGCGCTCCTCCAGCGCCTTGTTGTAAACCAGGCGCACGCAGCCGAACGTGCGCGACAGCTCCGCCGCCTGCTCGCCTGTGGGGTAAAAGCGGTACTTGAACGCCCGCTTGACCTGCCGCGCCATAGCTCACACCTTATCGGATTCCGTGTGATCGACAGGTGTCGGCCGGTGGACGACGCACGCCGGTCCGCCCGGGCGGCGAACCGGCCTTCCCTGCCCTGCTTCGCAGGAACTTCGTTTCCTCCCCCGGCTGAAGCCGGGGGTATCCACAAAGGAGAGGCCCGATGATCGAAGTATGCGGCCTGTCGAAACGCTATGGCGAGGTCCTGGTTGTGGATGATCTGACATTCGCTGTCCGGCCTGGGGAAGTGACCGGGTTCCTGGGGCCCAATGGAGCCGGCAAGTCGACCACGATGCGCATGATCCTGGGCCTGGACGCTGCCAGTTCCGGGACCGCGACAGTGGCCGGACGGCCGTACGCTGTGCAGCCCGCGCCACTGAAGGTGGTCGGGGCGCTCCTGGATCCGGGCGCAGTGCTGCCCAGTCGCACCGCCTATCATCATTTGTCGGCGTTGGCGGCCGGCAACGGGATTCCGCGCCGCCGGGTGGAGGAGGTATTGGCGGAAGTCGGCTTGGAGAAGGTGAGTCGCCGGCGTGCGGGGACGTTCTCCCTCGGAATGCGTCAGCGGCTGGGCATCGCCGCGGCCCTGCTGGGTGATCCCCCGATACTGGTGTTCGACGAGCCGCTCAACGGGCTGGACCCGGAGGGCATCGTGTGGATCCGCTCGCTGATGCGGAGGATGGCGGCCCAAGGACGCGCGGTTTTGATGTCCAGCCATCTGATGAGCGAGATGGAGCTGACCGCCGACCACCTCATCGTCATCGGCCGCGGAAAGCTGATCGCTGACATGACGATGAAGGACTTCATCGAGGCACACTCCGAGCGCGAGGTCTTTGTTCGCACCCCCCAGGCCGAGGCCCTGCGCAGCATGATCACCGCAGCCGTTCAGGTGCGGACCGAAGGCGGTGATGCTTTGGTGGTGACGGGTCTGGAAGCTGCCGAGATCGGCGCTCTGGCGTCGCTCGGCGGAGTGGAACTGCACGAGCTTGCTCCGCGCCAGGTGTCGCTGGAAAAGGCATTCATGGACCTGACGCGGGATGCGGTGGAGTACCAGTCGGAGAAGGAGACGAGCCGATGACGCACGCCTCTACGCAACTCCCTGCAAGGCCGACAAAAGCCCGCCGGTACTTGCTCGTGTCCCGCCTTCAGTCAGACCCGGATCGTGCGCGGAGGGGGAAGGTGACCTTCTGGCACTGCCTGCAGGCCGAGTGGATCAAGATCCGTACGATGCGGTCGACGTTGTACGTGATCCTGGGCACCCTGGCGTTCTGCATCGCTCTCGCCGCGCTGAATGCCTCGTCCGCCGGCAGTGAGTTCGCGGACCTGAGTCCCGCGGACCAGGCCTCGTTCGACCCGTTGGCGACCAGCCTGCGCGGTTACCTGCTTGCGCAGATCGCGCTCGGCCTGTTGGGCGGCCTGGTCATCACCTCGGAGTACGGTGCGCGCACGATCGTCCCCACCCTGATCGCTGTTCCGCACCGGGCGCGGGTGCTGGTATCCAAGGCTGTGGTGCTGGTGGGTGTGGCGCTCCCGGTCGGGATCGCGGTGTCGCTGGCCGGGTTTCTCGTCGGGCAGGCGTCGCTGTCCGGGGCGGGCGCTCCGCACCTGGCACTCTCCGAGGGCGTGGCACTGCGCGGCATCGTAGGTGGTGGCCTTTATCTGGCACTGGCCGGGCTCTTCGGACTGGCTCTGGGCACGGTGATCCGCTCCACCACGGCAACGGTGACCACCCTGTTCGGCGTGATGCTGATCGTTCAGGCCTTCGCCCCGGCCCTGCCCGCGGGACTCGGCGACTGGGTGTCGAAGTACTGGCCGCCGATCGCCGGCGGGCAGATCATCACCAGCTATCAGGACCCCACGTTGCTGAGTCCCTGGGCAGGAGTGGGCGTCATGGCCGGATGCGTGGCGGCTCTGCTGACGGCGGCGTTCGTCGTCTTCCGCAAGCGTGACGCCTAGCCGGGCGGGACAGTGAAGACAGAGGATCGCCAGCCGGGGACGGGTGCCATGACGACGACACAACGACTGCTACTGGTGGAGGACGAGCCCACGCTGCGTGAGCTGCTGTCTGCCAGCTTGCAGCTGGCCGGCTTTGAAGTGATTCCGGTCGAAGCCGGCGGCCAGGCCCTGGAAGCGGTCCGCGACAAGCGCCCCGATCTGATTGTCCTGGACGTGATGCTGCCCGACTTCGACGGCTTCGAGGTCGCACGCCGCCTGCGCGAGCATCCCTCCGGTTCCGGAAGCGGGCACCCGCCGATCCTCTTCCTGACGGCCCGGGATGCAGCCGAGGACCGCATCAGCGGTCTGCGGGCCGGGGGGGACGACTACGTGACCAAGCCTTTCAACCTCGAGGAACTCATCCTGCGCATTCAGGCCGTGCTGCGCCGCACCAGCGGCCGCCGGCCCGATGGGCTCTTGGCTGTCGATGACCTGGAACTCGATGTCGACAGCCACCAGGTGACGCGAGGCGGCGAGCCGGTGCAGCTGTCTCCGACCGAATTCAACCTGCTGCGCGTGCTGATGCAAAACGCTGGGCAGGTCCTGTCCAGGGATCAGCTCCTAGACCAAGTCTGGCACTACGACTTCGACGGCGACGACTCCATCGTCGCCTCCTACATTAGCTACCTACGCCGCAAAATCGACACCGGCGAACCGAAGCTGATCCACACGGTGCGCGGCACCGGCTACGTCCTGCGCCGGCCCCGCTCATGAGCACCGCCTCCACACGCGGGCCAATCAGCCGTCTGTCGCTGCGCGGGCGGGTCGTGGCCATCACGTTGCTGCTGGTCATCGCCGCCCTGCTGGCCAGCAACGCCCTACTCGTCACCCTGCTGCAACAGCAACTGGTGCAGCAACTGGATGACCGGCTGCGCACCGCTGCCACGACTGCGGCACGGCTGTCGAACACGGAAGACACGCCCGGCGGGACGGCACCGGAGACGCGCGACGCGGTGGAGCGCGACCTGACGGGCGATGTCTACGTCGCCTACCTCGATGCCGAAGGGCATCTGCGTCATACGCTGCGTCCGGCCACCCATGGCACCCCACAACTTCCGGTCCTCGACACCGCAGCGATCGCGGCCCGCGACCAGCACCCCTTTCAGGTCCCGGGCAAGGGTGACGGCGATGAGTGGCGTGTCATCGCTGCCCCGTTGGCCGCCGACCACGACACCAACGTAGCCAAGGGCGGCAGCGTCGTCGTGGCCGGTTCCCTGGCGCCGGTCCACACGACGATCCGGCACCTGGGCGTGTGGATGCTGGTGATCGATTCCCTGGTGCTCGTCTGCTTGGGCATCATCGCCTGGTTCGCCGTGCGGGCCGGTCTGCGGCCGCTGCGGCGCATCGAGACGACGGCAGCGGCCATCGCGGGCGGGGATCTGTCCAGCCGTGTCCCGCAGCCGGCCACGACCCGCACCGAACTGGGCCGGCTGTCCGCCGCGCTCAACGGAATGCTGGACCGTATCGAAGCCGGCGACGCCGCCCGCGCCGCCACCAACGAGCGCATGCGCACCTTCGTCGCGGACGCCAGCCACGAACTGCGCACCCCGCTGTTCGGGATCAAAGGCTTCACCGAGCTGTATCGGATGGGTGGCATGCCAGAGCGCGCCGATGTCGATGCCGCCATGAGCCGTATCGAACGCGAAGCGGCCCGCCTCGTCCGCATTGTCGAGGACCTGCTGCTGCTCGCCAGGCTCGACGAAGACGCCACCGCTGACGTGCATCTGACCCTTCGTCTCACCCCCATGGACCTGCGCACTCTGGCTGCCGACGCCCTGCACGACCTACGGGCATTAGCCCCCGAACGTCCCATCACCCTGACCGGCCCGGACGGCGGTCCGCCCGGTGGCGCCCCCGTTCTGGGCGACGAGTCCCGACTGCGACAGGTCACCTCCAATCTCGTCGGCAACGCCATCGCCCACACCCCGCCCGGCACGCCGGTACGCATCGGTGTCGGCACGCTAGAGGATCAGGCAGTCCTTGAGCTGAGCGATGAGGGGCCAGGAATCGCGGCCGAGCAGGCCGCCCACGTCTTCGACCGTTTCTACCGTGCCGACACCGCTCGCGGCCGTACACAGACCGGCGGTGCCGGTCTGGGACTGTCCATCGTCCGCTCCCTGGTGACCGCTCACCGCGGCCGTGTTGAGGTTCGCTCTGGGCCAGGGGAGGGCGCCACGTTCCGCGTCCTGCTGCCGTTGCATCCCGACAGCTCCGTTAGCAATTCCTGAGGACCGCCTGGTAACCCCTCGGCCAGCTGCTGCGGACAGCCGGCCGTAGCCGACGCATAGCCGATTCCCAAGAACAGCCGATGGCGTGCCCCAGGTGTGTCGCCGTTCTGTTCGCGCGTCACCCTGCCGTTCGCGGCAGGGTGACTACCCGCGGGAGATGAGACACCCGCCGAGTCCTACTTGTTTTTCAGTACAGGGGATTGTCGAAACGGCCGACGACATGGAGAGGCCGGCCCGCCAGGGTGAGAGACGTTCCCGATATCCAGATATGGAGATGTCCTTTCATGGCGACTTTCTTGCATCGGGTGGGCCGATGGGCCTTCCGGAAGCGCCGCATAGTGGTGCTGGCCTGGGTGGCGGTGCTGGCCGCCGTGTTCCTCGGGGCTTCCAGCGCATCCGAGGCACCGGACGACTCGTCTTCCATGCCCGGCATCGAATCCCAGCAGGCGTTCGACCTGATCAATAAGCGATTCCCGGGCGCCGAGGCGGACGGTGCCGAGGCCCGCATCGTGTTCGTCGCGGAACACGGTCAGCACGTCACCGCCGCAGCCAACCGCTCGGCCATCGGCAAACTCGTTGCCGCGGTGGCCGACGGGTCACAGGTCGCCGGCGCGACCAGCCCCTTCGACACGAACGCGGTCGGCAAGGATAAGTCGACGGCGTACGCCACCGTCACCTACAAGGTCGAGAGTGACGATCTCACCGATGCCAGCAAGACGGACCTGACCAAGGCAGTCGAGCAGGCCCGGGATGCGGGTCTGACCGTCGAGGTCGGAGGCTCCGCGCTGGAGACCGATGCAGGGCAAGGCCTGGGAGAGGTACTCGGCGTTCTCGTCGCCGCGGTGGTGCTGCTGATCACCTTCGGTTCACTCGCCGCCGCCGGCCTGCCGCTGCTGACCGCCATCCTCGGCGTCTGTGTCAGCCTGGCCGGGATCACCGCCGTGAGCAGCGCCTTCGGATTTTCCTCGACGGTGGGTGAACTGGCGATGATGCTCGGCCTCGCCGTCGGCATCGACTACTCCCTGTTCGTGGTCTCCCGCTACCGGGAAGAGCGGGCCAAGGGACATCAGCCGCAGGAGGCGGCTGCCCTGGCCGCGGGCACGGCCGGGAGTGCGGTCGTCTTCGCCGGGCTCACCGTCGTCATCGCTCTGCTGGGCCTCTCCGTGGTCGGCGTCCCGATGCTCACCAAGATGGGTATCGGCTCGGCAGGCGCAGTCCTGGTCGGAGTCCTGGTCGCCCTGACCGCAGTGCCGGCGCTCCTGGGCTTTTGGCCCAATGCGGTGCTCTCTCGCCGTGATCGCAAGGGCGGACGTCCCACCCCCAACACACTCTTCAGCCGCATCGGCAGGACCAAGAAGGCCGGCACAAGTACGAAGGCCGCCCGGGGTGTTCGCTGGGCGCAGTTCGTGGTGCGCCGGCCGCTGCCGGTACTGCTCCTGTCCGTGATCGGCCTCGGGGCGCTCGCGGTGCCGTCACTGGACCTGCGGATGGGCATGCCCGGCGACGAGGCCAAGTCGACCGCAACCACGGAGCGCCGCGCCTACGACGCGCTCGCCGAGGGTTTCGGCCCGGGCTTCAACGGCCCGCTGACCGTGGTCGTCGATGCCAAGAAGGCCGATGACCCGAAGACAGCCGTGACAGCGGTCTCCGCGAAGCTCGCCGGCACCAAGGGAATCGTCTCCGTCTCGCCGGCACGCTTCAACAAGGCGAAGGACACGGCAGTGATCTCCGCCGTCCCCTCGACCGCGCCCAGCAGCCAGCAGACACAGGATCTGGTGCACACCATCCGCAGCGAGCGCAGCGCGGTGGAGTCGGCCACCGGCGCCGACTTCAAGGTCACCGGCACCACCGCCCTGAACATCGACGTGGGCCAGAAGATGCAGGACGCCCTCATTCCCTACCTCGCGGTCGTCGTCGGTCTCGCCTTCCTCCTCCTGATGTTGGTCTTCCGTTCGATCCTGGTGCCGCTCAAGGCCGCGCTCGGCTTCTTGCTGTCGGTCGGCGCGGCCCTCGGCGCGATCGTCACGGTCTTCCAGCAGGGCCACGGCGCCGGTTTCTTCGGCGTCGACGAGACCGGTCCGATCATGAGCACCATGCCCATCTTCCTGGTGGGTATCGTCTTCGGCCTCGCCATGGACTATCAGGTCTTCCTGGTCTCCCGGATCCGCGAGGCGCACATCCACGGAGAGAAGCCCGGCCAGGCCGTCGTCACCGGCTTCCGGCACAGCGCCCACGTCGTGGGGGCAGCAGCGCTGATCATGATGGCGGTGTTCGGCGGATTCATGACGGGCGGCGAATCCATGGTCAAGATGGTCGGCTTCGGGCTGGCCAGCGCCGTCTTCTTCGACGCCTTCGTCGTTCGTATGGCATTCGTGCCCGCGGTCCTGGCACTCCTCGGCAAGCGCGCTTGGTGGCTGCCGAAATGGCTGGACCGACTGCTGCCCCGCGTTGACGTCGAGGGCGAAGCCCTCACCAAGCAGGCACACACACCGCGCGACTCGTCTGACAACGACGATCGACGGACCCCCATGAGGGTCGTCTGACGCACGCGCTGACCGGGCCGCTCGCATTCAAAAGCCCGCGAGCGGCCCGGATCGGGTCGCAAACCCTGCCCACCTCCTCACGCCGCCGGTCACGGCAGCTAGGAGAAAGCCCATGGTCATCCACCTGCGACGTCACGCCGACCGGCACCCCCGCCTCGTCGAAGCGGCCTTCCTCCTGCTCATCTATGCGGCCACCAGCAACCAGTACCGCCGGGCCGGCACCGACACCATGTGGTGGCCGGGCTTCGCCCTTGCCGCAGTCACCTGTACGACCCTGCTGGCACGCCGGCGCCGCCCCGGCACCGTCGTCGTCCTCACCACCCTCGCCACCGCCGTCGCGGGCGCCCAGGGCAGCACCTTCGGCCCCCTCCTGCTGCTCCCGGTCATCGTCGCGCTGTACGAACTGACTCTGCAGGCGTCTCAGCGGACCATCCGCACCCACTGCCTCCTGGTTGCTGTCATCCTCCTGCCCACCGCACTGCTCTGGGATTCGGAGGACAAACCCTGGGCGAACGAGGCGGTGAGCCTGGCCTTCTGGATCCTGCTGCCCATCCTGCACGGATCGGCAGTGCGAGCGCGCCGCGCGTACCTGGACACCGTCCGCACACGCGCCGAGGACGCCGAACGCACCCGCTACGAGGAAGCACAACACCGCGTCACCGAAGAACGCATCCGCATCGCCCGAGAACTGCACGACGTGGTCGCCCACCACATGGCCCTCGCCAACGCCCAAGCCGGCACAGCCGCCCACCTGTTCTCCACCCACCCCGCGCAGGCCGGCCAAATCCTCACCGAACTCACCGGCACGACCACAGCCGCACTGCGCGAACTGGAGGCAACCGTAGGCCTGTTGCGCCAGCCTGAGACCGCCGAGGAATCACTGAATCCCGCACCCGGACTTGAGCGGCTGCCTGACCTGGTCGCTGCCTTCGCCGCCGCCGCACTGCACATCACCATCGCTGTCGACGGCCCCGTTCAGCCCCTGTCGGCAGGGGTGGACCTGACCGCCTTCCGCATTGTGCAGGAAGCCCTGACCAACGTCGCCAAACACACCGCGGTGAACACAGCACATATCCATCTCGCCTACGCCCAAGAGCAGTTGACGATCACCGTGAGCGATGACGGCAACCCGATCACGCCCCCGCGCGCACCCGGCGGCGGCTTCGGTCTCATCGGCATGCGAGAACGCGCTCAGTCCGCCGGAGGCCGCCTTCGTGCGGGGCGTCGCCCGGAAGGCGGCTTCGCCGTCACGGCCGAACTCCCCATCAGTATCTGACCAGAGAGTAAGTGCTATGACGATCCGCATATTGATTGCCGACGACCAGGCCCTGCTGCGAGCAACCTTCCGGGTGCTGATCGACTCCTGCGACGACCTGGAAGTCGTCGACGAGGCTGCCAACGGGCAGCAAGCCATTACGCTCGCCGGCATCCACCGCCCGGACATCGTCCTCATGGACATCCGCATGCCCGGCACCGACGGACTGGCCGCGACCGCCGCCATCTGCGCCCAGCCCGAACTGCAGGCCACACGCGTCCTCATCCTCACCACGTTCCAAACCGACGAGCACGTCGCCCACGCCCTGCGCCTCGGCGCGAGCGGCTTCCTCGGCAAGAACACCACCGCCGACGCCTTCCTCGATGGCATCCGCACGGTCGCCTCCGGTGACGCCTTGCTGTCACCCCTAGCCACCCGCTCACTGATCACCCGCTTCCTCGCCACCCCCGCTCCCAGCTCCGGCGCCCCCGACCCCGAGCAATTCGGCAGCCTCACTCCGCGAGAGCGCGAGGTGCTGGCCCTGGTTGCGGAAGGCAAATCCAACGACGAGATCGCCGACGCACTGTTCCTCAGCCCCCTGACCGTCCGCACCCACGTCCAACGGGCCAAAACCAAGACAGATGCCCGCGATCGCGCACAGCTCGTCGCCTTCGCCTACCAGGCCGGCCTTGTACAACCGGCGAGGTGACCGACAACGCGGAGGCAGGCGCCCTCCCGACGCCCGGGGACGCCGACAAGCCGGCCCCGTCCTCGCAGTGTTCGCCCACATACGCCGCACAACAGGGCTGCAATCTCGTGCCCCGGCCGCCGCGCCCGCTGGCACCGGACATGCCCTGTCCTGACCGACGTTCAAGCCCCACTCAGAAGACGGGACACACGGCATCATGACTCACCTACGCGTCGTCCTGATCGGCATTCTCCTGTCCGTGGTAGCCCTGACCGCCGCCGTCGCCGAGACCCATATGGACAGCGACACTGCTGGGCACAGCGACCTGCAGGGCCCCTATGTCGCTCTCGGCGACTCCTACACTTCCGGTCCACGCATACCAGCTCAGAGCGGCAAACCCGCTGGCTGTGACCGCTCCGACCATAACTACCCGGCGTTGGTCACCGCCCAGCTCAAGCTCAAACCGGGCATGTTCCGCGACATGAGCTGCAGCGGCGCAACGACAGTGGACTTCACCTCGTCTCAGTCCACCGACAACGGCCGCAATCCCGCACAGCTCTCCGCCCTTTCCAGCCGAACCCGACTGGTCACCGTCGGTATCGGAGGCAATGACATCGGCTTCAGCAGCATGCTGACCCGCTGCCTCACAATGGGAACGGCATACAAGATCATCATTCGCAGCAAGGACGTCTCGGTGGATGCTCCCTGCCGAGATCGCTACGTCAAGGACGGCACCGACAGTACGCAGCAGCGGATGACAGCTCTGGGAACCGCACTGTCCGACCTGATGAAAGAGATCAGGCAGCGTGCGCCCAAGGCGCATATCTATATCGTCGGCTACCCCGCGATCCTGCCGCCCGGCGGCACGGGATGCGGACGCAGGCTTCCCCTTGCTCCCGGCGATATTGCCTACCTGCGGGAGAGGGAGGAACAGCTCAACAAGGCACTGCGCCAACAGGCCCGGACTGCTGACGCCACGTACGTGGACACCTACACGGAATCCCGGAAGCACAGCGCCTGTTCAGCCAGGGACACACGATGGGTCGAGCCACTGATCCCCAGTAACCCGGCAGCACCGGTACACCCCAACGCTCGCGGACAACGTGCAATCACACAGATCGTCCTGCGCGCCATGAGGGCGGCACAGTGAGCTTCTCCGGCTTGGGGACCGACGGACGACCTGGTCGTCATCGCTGCTTCCCCGCGTCCGGCTTTCGCACCGCGGTGCGCCGGAGACGTCCCGGGAGCCTGCATGTGCACCGTCCATATGGTTTCCTCGAGCTGACCGACACTATCCATGAATGGTGGTGGTCAGTTCGCGGGAGTGCTGCCGGGGCGGATCAGTCCGGTCTCGTAGGCGAGGATGACCAACTGGGCCCGTCCGCGGACGCGGAGTTTCGTCATGGCCCGGTTGACGTGGGTTTTGGCGGTCAGGGGAGACACATACAGCCGGTTGGCGATGTCCTGGTTGGACAGTCCGGAGGCGACCAGGGTGAGGACTTCGCGTTCTCGGTCGGTCAGCACGTCGAGCGCCGTCGCGGGGACCGGCTGGGGAGGGTCTGGTTCGCTGAGGAAGCGGTTGATCAGGCTGCGGGTGGCGCCCGGCGACAGCAGTGCTTCGCCTGCGGCCACGGTTCGGATGCCGGCGAGCAAGTCGGTGGGATCGACGCCCTTGTTCAGGAAACCGCTGGCGCCCGCGCGCAGGGCCAGGAGTACGTTCTCGTCCATCTCGAAGGTGGTGAGGATGAGGACCCGGACTCCGGCGAGGGAATCGTCGCCGGTGATGGCCTTGGTGGCTGCGAGTCCGTCCATGACGGGCATTCGGATGTCCATCAAGACGACGTCGGCGCGGGCGTCGCGCACCAGCTTGATGGCGTCGCAGCCGTTGCCGGCCTGGCCGACCACTTGCAGGTCGTCCGCGGAGTCGATCAGGGCGTGGAAGCCTGCCCGGATGAGGGCCTGGTCGTCGGCCAGTACTACCCGGATCGTCATGGGGATGCTCCTGAGGGGTCGGCTGCGGGCAGGAAGGCGTGCACGGTGAAGGTGCCGTCGACAGCCGGTGCGGCTTGGAGGGTTCCGCCGAGAGCGGCTGCGCGTTCTTGCATGCCGATCAGTCCATGTCCGCTGGCAGGGCGTTGGGTGTCGCGTGGCGAGTGGTGTGGATTAGTGACGTTGATGGTCAAGCCCTCGCCGGCGTAGGCGAGATGGAGTTCCACGGCGGTGCCCGCGGCGTGTTTGTGCGCATTGGTCAGGGATTCCTGGATGATGCGGTAGGCGGCGAGGTCTGTCGCCGCGGGCAGCGGGCGGGGCCGGCCCGCTTGGCGGTAGCGCACATGCAGCCCGGCCGCGGCCACGGTGTCGAGCAGTTCGGGCACATGGGCCAGGCCGGGTGCCGGCGCGGTGGACTGGTCGGGGTCGTCGTGCCGACGCAGCACGGCAAGGACGGTGCCGAGTTCCTCGACGGCGATGCCGGCGGCGTCTCGAACGTGCCCCAGCGCGGCCTTTGCTTGTTCGGGCTCACTTTGCATCAGGTGTTTCGCCACGCCGGCCTGCACACTGATCAGGGCGAGGTGGTGGGCCACGACGTCGTGCAACTCTCTGGCGATGCGCAGCCGTTCCTCCATCACCCGACGGTGTGCCTCCTCCTCGCGGGACTGCTCGGCCCGGCGGGCGCGTTCCTCCACCGCCGCCAGGTAAGCCCGGCGGGTGCGCAGTGCGTCGCCGACCGCGACGGCCATGCCGACACCGGCGAGGAGGCTGAGGTCCCCGCGTTCCCACCATGCGGCGCCCGGCCACTCAGGGCCCGGCCAGATCAGGCTCGCGCCGTAGAGCAGGGCCGCCGCTGAGCCGCCGAACAGATATGCGGTGCGGCGCGGATAGGTGCTTGCCACGGTGTATGCGGCGATCGCCGCGGTGACCGTCTGTGCCGACCGCGCCTCGCCTACCGCGATGGTGATGACCGTGGCCGCCATGGTCAGGACCAGCACCAGGCGCGGCCGGTGCCGCCGCGCCGTGACGAGCCCGATGATGGCGATCGCCGCGACTGCATCCCACAGGTGCAGATCGCGGCCCGGGTGGCGGCTTTCGGGCTTGCCGTCCCAGACGGCAAGCAGATAGACGAGCGCGAGAAGCACACCGATGATCACGTCCACGGCCTGGGGGTGCCGCGCGGCCAGCGCAGCGATGCGCCGGTGAGTGATAGCCGGATATGCCATGGCCGGGACGTTACGGGATCACCGGTGCCGCTCGCGTCGTGTAGCGGCGGTAGGTGTTGACCAAGCGCGCTACTACGGCCGTGGTACGCGGCGCGCACGGTCGGCTCGCCCCTCGGGCCCATGCGACACAGGAGCCGAGGACATGGTGCCGGGGGGTTCTCTTTCCGCGGGCCCGATCAGTAGTGGTGGCTGCGCTTTTACCCCTGAGGTGTTTGGGGCTTGGGCCGTGTCCCCGCCTTGAGCCGCTGAACATCTCACGACGCTGCTTTCCCGAACGCGTTGGAAGAGTCGCACTCCGGTCGTCGGCGCTGAAGGGATGGCAGTGCCCTGTTACGGCAGCAACTGGCTTCGCGGCCCCGGCATGACGCAGCGCGAGGATTGCGGTCTGCTGCATCCGTGGTACGGCGCAATGTCCATGGATGGAGGACGCGAGGTCGGCTCTGCTCGCGGGATCGTGCAGCTGCGGGCTGATCCGCAAACCCATCGGCGAATCAGCGACCCGTTGCTTCCTTCATCCACCAACAGGAGCGTCCCATGGACCAGCCCACGACCACTACCGGCAACGGCATACGCGCGAACGGCGGCAACATCTCGCTCTGGATCCTCCAGATCGTCCTCGGTGGACTCTTCATCATCAATTTCGGTCCCGGCAAGCTGCTGGGCAGCGAGCAGAGTGTCGAACTCTTCGCGGACATCGGCGCCGGCCAGTGGCTGCGCTATGTGACCGGCACCCTGGAGGTCGCCGGTGGCCTCGGCCTGCTCATCCCGCGTCTGTCCGGGCTGGCTGCACTCGGGCTCACCGGCGTTATGGGTGGCGCCGCCCTCACCGACATGGTCATCGTTGACGAGAGCCCGATCGCCCCCCTCATCCTGCTGATCGCCGCCGCGGTCATCGCGTGGTTCCGCCGTGACCGCTCGCTCGCGGTGCTCCAGCAGCTGCGCGCGAGGCGTTCACCTGCCAGAAGCTGAGTCCGCGCCCGCTGAGGCCGTGGCCGGCCCCATGCCTTCAGGGCGCGCTTGAGTTCGCGCACCCCACGCCGCTCGGGACCACCCCGGTGTCGCCCCTCGTGTGGTCCGTCCGGCTGCTCGCCGCCCCTTTCACCGTTCCCGCCTGACCAGCTCATCGCGCCGCGGCCGACATCCGCACGCCGATGTGGTCCCCTGTCTTGGAGTTCCCCATGGCTGTTCTTCTGTACCGACTCGGACGGTTGTCGTTCAGGCGACGACGTCTCGTGCTGCTCATCTGGCTTGCCCTGCTCGTGGCAGGCGTGACCGGCGCCGTCACTCTCTCCGGCCCCACCTCGCAGTCCCAGCAGATTCCCGGCCTGGAAGCCCAACGCGCGCTGGACCAGCTCGAGCAGAAGTTCCCCCAGGCGGCTGCCGACGGAGCCACCGCGCGCGTCGTATTCGCCTCGCCCGACGACTCACCGCTCACCGATCCGGCCAACCGGCGGATCATCGAACGGACGGTGGCCCAGCTGGCCCACGGGCCGCAGGTCGCCGGCGCGCAGGACCCCTTCGATACGGGCACGGTCAGCCCCGACAGGACGATCGCCTTCAGCCAGGTGACGTACGACGTTCCCGGAGAGGCCATGCAGGCGGATGCCCGCGAGGCCCTGCTGTCGACCGCCGACGAGGCCCGCGAGGCGGGACTGACCGTCGAGATCGGCGGCGACGCGCTGGAAGATGAGGCCCCCGGCGGCATCACGGAGATCATCGGCGTCGCTATCGCCGCCCTCGTCCTGCTGATCACCTTCCGCTCCGTACTGGTGGCCGGACTTCCGCTGGTCACCGCCCTGATCGGAGTGGGCATCGCCATGACCGGCATCATGACGCTGAGCGGGTTCGTCGACCTCTCCCCGACAACAGGGACCCTCTCACTGATGATCGGACTGGCAGTCGCCATCGACTACGCACTGCTCATCGTCTCCCGCTACCGCAACGAGCTGGCAACCGATCCCCGCGCCGACCGGGAGGAGGCCGCCGCACGCGCCATGGGCACCGCCGGATCCGCCGTCGTCTTCGCAGGACTCACCGTCATCATCGCCCTGGCCGGACTCTCCGTGGTGGGCGTTCCCTTCCTCGCGCAGATGGGTCTGGGCGCCGCCGCCGCCGTCGCCGTCGCCATCCTGATCGCGCTCACCCTCCTTCCCGCGCTCCTGGGATTCGCCGGCCGCCGTGTCACCGCAAACAGCACGGAGAGTCAGACGGCGGAGAAGAAGGGGCGCGCCACGATGGGACGCCGATGGGTCACCTTGGTGACCCGGCGCCCGGCAACCGCCCTGATCATCGCGGCCCTGGGTCTGGGCGTTGCCGCCCTCCCCGCCCTCGACCTGCGCCTGGGCCTGCCCGACGACGGCATGGCCACGAAGGACACCACCCAGCGCAAGGCCTACGACCTGGTCAGCGAGGGATTCGGACCCGGCTTCAACGGCCCCCTCGTCATCGTCGTGAGCGCCGAAGGCACCACCAACCCCCAGACCGCGGCGCAACACGTGACCGAGCACGTCAAGACACTGACGGACGTGAAGAGCGTCTCCCCGGCCACTGTCAACCCGGCCCGGGACACCGCCCTGCTGCAGGTCGTGCCCAAGGGCGGACCGAACGCCCCCTCGACCACCGACCTCGTCACCACTATCCGGGACCAGAGCCAGGACCTGCGCGCCGAGTCCGGCGCGACCGTCGCCGTCACCGGCATGACCGCTCTCAACATCGACATGTCCGACCGCCTCCAGAGCGCACTGATCCCCTACCTCGCACTCGTCGTCGGCATGGCGATGCTGCTGCTGATGCTGGTGTTCCGCTCCGTGCTCGTCCCCGTCAAGGCCGTCCTGGGATTCCTGCTCACCGTGGGCGCCACCTTCGGCGCCGTGGTGGCGGTCTTCCAGTGGGGCTGGCTGGCCGGACTCCTCGGAGTCGCCCAGACCGGGCCGATCGTCAGCATGATGCCGATCTTCCTCATCGGCATCGTCTTCGGCCTGGCCATGGACTACCAGGTCTTCCTCGTCGCACGGATGCGCGAGGAGTACGTCCACGGCGCCCAGCCGACCCAGGCAGTGGTGTCCGGCTTCGTAAACAGCGCACGCGTGGTCACCGCTGCCGCCGCCATCATGATCAGCGTCTTCTTCGGCTTCGTCCTGTCGGCCGACCCCATGATCAAAATGATGGGCTTCGCGCTCGCCTCCGGTGTCCTGCTCGACGCCTACATCGTCCGCATGACCCTCGTACCGGCCGCCCTCACCCTCCTGGGACGCTCTGCCTGGTGGATCCCGCGCTGGCTGAACAAGCTCCTGCCCGACGTCGACATCGAAGGCGAGAAGCTCCGCGGACGACTGGGCACGGAGGGGCAGCAGCAAACACCCGGCGACACCGCCTTGGCCGTTGACCAGACAACGGTTTGACCGACCGGTCTGCGGCACGCGCCCGGGCCACCGCCATCTCCCACCAGCCGCTGCCGCAGTGCAGCGCGCCCACACCCATAGGAAGCGCCCCGGTGAACCAGCCCGCTTTCTGGGACCGCTCCACGCCCGCCGGCACAACGGACGCGGCCTGCCGGCGCGCCTGACGGAGTCGGGGGACATTGCGAGGACCAGGAGCTGCACGCAAGAGACACCCTCGCCCCCGATCCGCCCAGCACTCGCGTGAACACCGAGTCGGCGGTCCTGCCGCCTACCGGCTCTCTTCTTGCGGGGCCTGGCCCTGGACCCAATGCGACAGACGGCTCAGGTCGGCGACGACCAGCCCGAAGCCCTCCAACGCGAGCACCAGGGCCGAACGAGATCCGCACGCCGGCCACCGCGGCCGCTGCCTGAAAGGAACAGCCGTCTTGACTTCTTCCCCCTCCTGGTGGAGGGGGATTCCTACGGCTCGCGCGGTAGGGGTTCCTGCTTCGACGCCGGCTGCCCGCCAGGAGTGCTCCCGTGAGGTCTTACACCGGCTCCACAGGCCGAGACGGCCAGCCCGGCCGCCTTGATGGTGCGGGCCGCGTTGATGTCGCGGTCATGCACGACACCACAGGTGTCGCACGTCCACACGCGGACATTCAGCGCCATCTTCGCCGCGACCGTGCCGCAGTTCCCGCACAGCTTGCTGCTGGGGAAGAAGCGGTCGATCACGACGAGTTCACGCCCATACCAAGCGCACTTGTACTCCAGCATCGACCGCAGGTGCCTCCACGACGCATCCGAGATGGCGCGCGCCAACGTGTGGTTGTTCAGCAGGTTGCGGACGGTGAGGTCCTCGATCACGACCGTTTGGTTCTCACGGACGAGCCGGGTCGACAGTTTGTGCAGGTGGTCGCGGCGCCGGTCGGCGATCCGCGCATGCACGCGGGCAACCCTGCGACGGGCCTTCTGCCGGTTCGCCGAGCCCTTGGCCTTGCGGGACAGTTCACGCTGCGCCCTGGCCAGCCTGGCGCGGTCGCGCCGCTCGTGCCGGGGGTTGATGACCTTTTCCCCGGTGGACAGGGTCACCAGGGAGGTGATGCCGGCGTCCAGGCCGACGGCCGCTGTGGTGGCGGTGGCCGGGGCGATGGTGTCGTCGCACAGCAGGGACACGAACCAGCGTCCCGCCGCGTCGCGGGAGACGGTCGCCGTGGTCGGCTCGCTGCCCTCCGGGAGCGGACGCGACCAGCGGATGTCCAGGGGGTCGGCCATCTTCGCCAGCGTCAGCCGTCCCTCGCGCCACGTGAAGGCACTGCGCGTGTACTCGGCCGACGCACGGGATTTCTTGCGGGACTTGAAGCGCGGGTACTTCGCGCGCTGGGCGAAGAAGTTGCCGAACGCCGTCTGCAGATGGCGCAGCGCCTGCTGGAGCGGGACCGAGGACACCTCGGTCAGGAAGGCCAGCTCCCCGGTCTTCTTCCACTGCGTGAGTGCGGCCGAGGACTGCACGTAGGAGATGCGGCGCTGTTCGCCGTACCAGGCCCGGGTGCGTTCCTCCAGCGCCTTGTTGTAGACCAGGCGCACGCAGCCGAACGTGCGCGACAGCTCGGCCGCCTGCTCGCCTGTGGGGTAAAAGCGGTACTTGAACGCCCGCTTGACCTGCCGCGCCATACCTCACGTTCCATCAGCTCCCATGTGAGTGGCGGGTGTCGGCCGGTGGTCGACGCACGCCGGCCCGCCCGGGCGGACCGGTTTTCCCTGCCCTGCTTCGCAGGAGCTTCGTTTCCTCCCCCGGCTGAAGCCGGGGGTATCCACAAAGGAGAGCCCCGATGAGCAACCACAGGGAAGAGCCTCAACAGCGCGCAGACTCCGCATGGGGCGCGGCCTCCGACAGGCAAACCGCGGTAGGGGAGTTCGATGTCATCGTGTGCGGTGCGGGATCGGCGGGTTCTACGCGCGCGGGCATGCTCGCGGCAGATGAAAGCGCGAGGTTAGTGTGAGGTGACTCTGTAACTGCCGCCCTGCTCCACTTTCAGGTGGACGTAGCCGGAGTCGAGGTGGCCACCGGCAACTCCGGCTGTGGCGGTGAAGGTCCCGTTGCGCCACACCACCTTGCCGTTGACCACGACGGTGCGGGCGCGGCCGGAGACTGGGACCGCGATGGTGCCGCTGGTGCGCTTGGGTGCCTCGACGGTCAGGTTGAACCGGCCCGCGTCGGTGCCCGCGGTCCAGTTGGCGCCGATGCCGCCGTGTGGGGTGGAAACCCTCCCTCGCGCCCAGGTGAGGTCCCCGGGGTGGGGCTGGATCGTCCAGGTCGCGTATCCCGGTGTATCCGGACGTATGCCCAGGACGTAGCTCGACAGTGCCGAGGTCGGGGCGGTGGACCATCCGTGGGACAGGCTCGTCCCTGCTTCCAGGCCGGGTGTGCCGCCGTTCCCGGAGATGTTCTCCCACATAGTCCCGGTCTGGTTCGGGCCCGGAGCGATCATGTGGCCCCAGACATCGTGCAGGAGTTCCTGTGCGTTCGCGGTGTCGCCGGCCGCCAGTCGGGCCTGGAGTTCGAACCCGCTGATGAAGGGGCTGACCAGCTCTCGGTATCCGGCGCCGGGAGAGAAGGGGAGCGGTCCGTAGGGGGTGCTCCACAACTTCGACTTCAGCGCGGCCAGGATCTCTGCATGCTTCGAAGGCGGCGCGACTCCATACAGGACGGCCATGGCGTTGGCGTCCTGCGCGAACCCGGAATTGGTGTCGCTGATCTTGTACAGTCCGCTCGTCGAGTCGTAGAGACGTTCGTTGATTCGCGTCTTCAGCTTCTCGGCGTCCGCCCTGTAGGCGGCGGCCTGTGATGTCTGTCCTGCGGCGGTGGCGAGTGCCGCACCATCGGTCAGCGTCTTGTAGTAGAGGATGTTGTAGGCGGAGACCTCGCCGGCCTTGTCTTTGTCGTAGAAGTTCCAGTCCGCGCCGTCGACTCCCGCCCTGGTCGAGAACAAGCCGTTCGCGTCGACCCTGGTCGCGTTCCAGGCGAGTTGACGCTTGACGGCAGGCCATTGCCGAGCGACGAACGCCTTGTCACCGGTGTGGAGGTAGTAACTCGCAAGGCCGGTGACGAAGTACATGGAGTACGTGGCCGAGTAGGTGGTCGTGTCGCCCGGGGTGAGCGGCCCGAGGTGCGGCACGGCCGCCGGGTGCATGGCGCCCGGAACGAACCCGCTGGCAAGCTGCCGGCTGCCCAGCAGGTCCAGGGACTGCTTGATGTACTCCGGTTTGTTCACGGAGTAGTAGTCGGTGAGGCCCTCGATCAGGATGTCCCCGCTCCAGATCGCTCGGTCGCGTCTGGCTCCGTCGAGGACCGAGGGCATGGCGTTGGATCCTGGCGGGGTGAAGTCGGCGAGTGCGGCAGGTGTGTTCAGAGGATCGCTGTAGAGCGTCCTTCCCGTGCTACTGACGACGGTGAGGTCCTTGAAGGCCGCCTTCTCGTCGCCGAACTCCCGGAAGCCCACGGTCCCCGTCGGGAAGGCGACGGCTCCGGAGGGCAGAGACGAGGTGTCGACGCGGTCGATCTCCTTGCCGTCCAGCGAGATCGTGATGCCGGTCCCGGCCGCTGTGGTCGCCATGGTGTGCCAGGTGCCCTCATCGACGGCGGAAGGCAGTGCCACAGAGCCGAGGCTGGTGTAGGCCCCGTCGCGCACGGAGAACTTCTGCAGGGTGTTCGGGGGGCCTGCGGTGTCTGTGCTCCCGTCCAGAATGAACAGGTAGCCGTTCTGCGAGTTCTGCGCGCGTACCATCCACCCGGCCTGATTGTGCAGGATCTTCGTCCGGAAGGTGGTTGTGTAGTCGCTCCAGGAGGCTCCGCGGTTCAGGATTCCGGCACCGTCATTGATCTTTGAGCCGGCGGCGTTCAGCGCGCTGTCCTGGACAGACCAGCTTCCGGGAAGGGAATTGGCCGGAACGAGATCGGTCTGCAGGGTGTAGGCACCGGCGTACCAGATCTTGTTCAGTTCGTCGGAACTCGACAGGAAATGGCCCCCGTACCCGTCAGCCTGGGTGCGGTCGGCGATGTAGTTGATGCCGACCTTGCTCAGCGTGAGGCGGCCAGGGGTGGAGAGCGTGATCTGTTCATACCGCTCGCCTCCCTGGACGAAGCGGTTGGTGATGGTGCCGGGCCCGGTGACCTGATAGCTGTTGGAGCGGGAGCTGTCACCGTCGGCCCACGGCGGAGAGCCGTCGCCCGACGGGCTCATGTACTGCAGGCCCTCGCTGTACGCGGCTTTCAGAGTCGGGGATCCCGACGCGGCGGAGACGGTGAGGTAGGGAAGCCCGCCCACCTCCTGGCCGTAGTCGAGCAGGACGGCGGGGACTTCCCCGCCCTCGGCATAGGTCAGCGTCGCTCCGCCCGAACCGCCACACAGCAGATTTTGGGCGCCTACAACCGCGCCCGAGGTGCTGACCTCGGAGACCGGGCAGACGTCGGCACTCTTGGGCGTGCGAACGTACTCCCGCCAGTCGCCGGGCACCCGCGATGGCGTGGAGCCGCCCGCCCGCTCCACGGGGACGCGAGCCGGTGTCGAAGCCGTGGCGGACGGCGCCATCGGCTGGACGAGGACCGCGAGGATGAGGACAAGGCCCAGCAAGAGAGCCGCGCCGGTCGAACGGCGTCTGCCGGATGGGCGCGTTCTGCCATGAGTTCGCATGCACACTCCGAGATTGCGGGTGGTCTACGGTCCGGCCCTGAGCGCGACACAACGGTGCTCCGTCGAGAGTGCGCAAAGCACTAGAGGTGAGCGCTGGAGGTGAGATTGAAACGATTCAATACGTTTGTGCAAGACGCAAGCTATGCAGGAGCTGTACGTGCGTCAACCCTTGGCGCAGGGTCCACTGTCCTCGAACTTGCTGATGAGATTGTTTGTCCGCAGGACGTGAGGGCGGCCTTCGCCTGATCCGGTGTGGGGGCCTCACCCTGAGGGGTGGACGAGATCGCGTGAGTGGTCGAACATGTTTTTGATTCTAGGCTTGCGATCACCCCCTTCGCACTCGCGTGTTCGATTATGTGTTCGATAACGTGGCGGGGGAGGTGGGCGACGGATGAGTCTGGAGTGGACGGGGCGCGGGCCGGGTGTGGTGATGCATGTGCGCTGCACGGAGCGGCTCCCGGAACAGCTGTACCGGCAGGCTCTCGAGCAGATGGGGGAGCTGTCGCCGGTGGTGCAGGCCCTGCCGCCCACCGCGGCCCTGGTCGACCTGCGGGGCGCGCTCCGCTACCACGGCGCGACCGCCTCCCACCTCGGGGAGGTCCTGCGCCTGCGGACGGTCTCCCACCTCGGCATCGACGTGCGCGTCGGCATCGGCCCGACCAGAAGCCGACAGGTTCGCGGATTCCTGAGGGCCCAGGGAAGCGAACTGGCTGGCCACCTGACGTTGAGACGCCGATCGTCCAGCCGGTTGAGGCAGCAGGCGGTTGTACGGGCTGTGCTCGGGAGGGTGTAGTGACTTGGCGGTCTTCTTCCATGTGAGGCTTCGCTGGGGCGAGGGGCTGGGGGAACAGGGTGTCGCCGACCGTGCTCACCGAGCCGCCCGCGTGCTGGTGCCGTAGGTGGGCGGGTCGACGGGCTGTTCGGCCTTGGGCAGGAGGGAGACGGCGAGCAGGTAGGAGTTGGTGACGAGTTCCTGACGAGCTTGTTGTCGACGTCTGTCCCGCCCTCCAGTGTGATCCAGCGCATGGCGAGTTCGATGCCGCGGCCGAGTCGTTTGTGTTCGTGGACGACGAGGGTGACGGCGACGCCGGAGAATCGGATCTCCCTGGCGAGCCTGGCGGCGGCCTCCAGCTCGGGGCGCCGGGTGGCGCGGGTGGAAATCTTCTCCGAGAAGACCTGGGTGACCCCGGCCTCGGCGAGGGAGTCGAGCTGTGCGTCCAGGGACTGCCGGGCCGTCGAGGCGCGGGCGTACCGAGTCGGACGTGTCCGACGGGCTCGGCGCCGGCGCTCGCGGGCCGGGGCAGCTCGGTTCAGACCGAGCCCGGTTTGCGTACGGCCGGTGTCGGCACTCCGAGCACCTCCGCGATTTGGGGCACGAGGCGGAAGCGGGCGGTGTGTTATTGGATGGCCACCTCGCCCTTGCCGGTCCGGCACGGCGAGCCCGCCGGGGCGGCCCAGGTGGACATCGGGCAGGCGTGCGATTTCATGCGCTTGAAGTCGTCGTTCACGGTCCTGACCGTTTCGTGGGGTCGTTTCAGACGTCCAGTCGTTTGCAACAACTCATGAAACGCGATCGTCCCAGGTGGACCGCCGGGTGTCGGGGTGTTTCACGAGCGGTTACCTATGAAACAACCTCAGTGTTCGGGTTGTCGTGTCTTCGAGTCGGCGGACGTCTTCGCCACCGACCACGACACCGGTTCGCGTCAGTGACGTACTGGCCGCTGGCGTGTGGCACGGTTCGCTCGTATTGCGGTCCCACCTCCAGGACGGTCACCGAGTCCGGGACCACGTTCATGTTGAGAGGTCAGCAGTATGAGAGCTGGGGCAGGGCATCGCGGCGGCCATCCCGATCCCCGCGACCACCGGCACCTCACGCACCCGGCCCGAGCTCGGTGCGGTCTTCCACCCGCTGCTTGAGGCCGGTGTTGAACGCGGCGTACCCGTCTTTTTTGGGTGTTCTGAGGAAGGGCCGGATCAGGGTGACCAGGGCGCCGGAGAATTCCTCGTGGTTGGTCAGGCGGGTGGTGCCATCGTGGTTGGGGGAAAGGACGAAGGAGTGCTGGCCGTGAAACAGCTGCTTGATGCCGAGCGTGCCGACCCACCGCAGTTCCTGGCCAGGCGTCGCGACGGTGACCGTGGGCCTGAAGGTCATGCCCGGCATGCGCATCGTGAGCCGGCTTCCCACTTGAGCGGTGCCCTCGGCTTCGGAGAAGGTGCTCCACTCGCCGTAGGCGGCGAAGTCGGTGAGGACGTCCCACACCGCTTGCGGGGTGGCGTCGATGTCAATAACGGCGGTGAGGACCGGCTTCACGGTGGTTTCCACTTCTGGCTGGTGCGGAAGAGAGGGGGGTTCGGCGAGCGAGTGGTGCACCGGTGCTCGGTGTGGCCGGGGACTGGCGTGGAGCGCAGTCCACGGCGGTCAGAGCGTCACGCCCGGCGCGGCCTTGTGGGAGGGGGTGCTGTTGGTCGTGGTCTCCTGCAGGCCGTGGTCGATGAAGTCGATCATCCAGGTGAAGCTGTCGTCGATGTCGGTGGCGAACTGGAACCCGCTGGCTGCTTCCAGGGATGCGTATCCGTGCAGGACGGTGCGGAGCATCCGCAGCGCGTGGATCTGTTGGTCGGGGTCGATCCGGTAGCCGTGGAGCATGGCGGCCCAGGAGTCGACCACCCGGTTGAGGGCGTCGATGAGGGGGTCGCCGGGTCCGGTCGGGCGGGCGGCGTTGGCTGCGGCGTATCGGCCGTGGTGGTCCTTGACGAACGTCCGCATCGCCTGTGCGCCGCGGGCCAGGGCTTCGGTGCCGGACCGGCCCTGGATGGCGTCGCGGATGGCGTCGGCGCACTGGTTCATGGCCAGGATGGCGATCCGGTGGGCGAGGTCGGTCTGGCCGTTGACGTGCTTGTACAGCGAGGGGGTTTTGATCCCGAGCCGTTCGGCGACCAGGCCCATGCCGAGCTGGTCGAACCCGACCTCGTCGACCAAGGCGGCGGCGGCTTCGGTGACCGCCGCGGCGGTGAGTCCGGCCTTAGGCACCGGGGGCCGCCTTGGCCAGGAACGGCAGGGCCAGCGCGAGGACCTGGTCGGGGGTCTGGGCGTGCGGGTAGTGGCCGGCGCCGTCGATCACGGCCAGCTCGCCGAGGCCGGCGGGCAGGTCGGCGATGATCTTCACCCCTTCGGCGCGGGGGTCGGCCCAGTCGGGGTCCAGGCTGCCTTCGACGATCAGGACCGGGCAGGTGACGTGGGCGAGCTGGGTGCCGGCGTCGGTGGGCTTGGACTTGCACATGTCCTGCAGGACCTTCATCCGGCCGGGCTCACTCAGCGTGGCCTCAATGCGGGCCAGTTCGCTGTCCCAGTCGGCGGGCTTGGCCGGGTAGGCCACGTCGAGGTACTTCTTCCAGTCCGCCACTCGTCCCCGGACGATGACCTGCGCCATCCGCGTGTACCCGGTCCGGAAGCGCTTGACCCGGATCAGCCCGCCCAGGTCGACCGGCTGCGCACGGGTGAACGGAGCCAGCTCGATCACTCCGCTGATCACGTCGGGCGCGGTGGCGGCCGCGATGGTCGCGGCGCCGCCGCTGATCGACTGCCCGATGATCGCGGCCGGGCCGCCGAGGTGACGCACGACGGCGACCAGATCTCCGGCGATGTCGGTGCGGCTGTAACCGTCCCAGCCGAGGCTGGACTCACCGCACCCGCGGATGTCGACGTTCGCGACCCGGTAACCGGCGGCCACCAGGCCGGGAACGAGGAAGCGGTAGGAGTGCCGGCTGTCGCCGATACCGTGCGCCAGCACGACCAGGGGGCCTTCCCCGGTCACGTCGAAGGCGATGGTGTTCTTGCCGATTCTCAGGTGCTCGGTCATGCCGTCCTCCACCAAGTGGCTAATGTCGTTAGCTATAGACTAGTAACATTAGCTACGAGGGTCAACGCCACACCCAGCCGCGCTCGATCGGGGGCCGAGCGCAGAGCAATGGGCTGCCGCACGGCGTAGTGCTGTTTTCCGCGAGAACTACTGGGACCCTCATCACCGCAACGTTCCAGGTTGGAGTGCCCAAGCACCTCACATTCCTACAGCTCGTGCTGCTCAGGACGCGATCGGGTCGCTCTGGCTGCGGTGCGGGTGCGCGGCGTGGATGTACTTCATGGCGGTGCGGGGAGAGAGACCGAAGAGGCGGACGAGGTGGAGGGGGTCGTCGGTGTGCTGGGCCTCGTTGAGGATGCGGTCCACACGCAGGCGGCCCGCCTGGTGGCCGTGGGCGCGCAGAGGTTTGTTGATCGCCTGGATCGACACCGGGGGCTGGGTGTCGTCGATGGCGGTATGGGCGGTGCCCAGCAGGTAGGGGCTGGTGGTGGCGGGCCAGCGTCGGTGGCGTTCGGCCAGCCACTGCCATGCCAGGCGGTAGGTGAGTTCGTCCAGGTAGACGCTGTGGACGGGCTTGCCGGTGCGGCGCACGCGCAGGGTGGCGCGGCTGTGGTCGAGGTCGTCCAGCAGCAGGTGGCGCTGGTCGTGAGTAGAGACCACAACACCCACACCGGTGCAAACGGCATCGCCACGGACCACGTGGACGCCAGAAGATGCTTCCGACCACCTGGAGGAGTTCGCCACTGCCCGAGGGTTCCGGGATCCGTGTCGCGGCGGACCGCGCCACGGATCCCGGCTTTCGGGGCGTGCGCCCCGGCCTCTCAACTGTCCGCGAGAACAATGGCTCGTCCCAGGCCTGGTTCGCCATGGTCACGAGATGGATCCCCTGGCGGATGATCTCGGCCTCGCTCGTGCCCCGCCACTTGGCCGGCCTCTTGACGATCGCCAGGTCCTCGCCGTGTGCGAGGTGGCATGCCCGGAGCGACGGGCGGGTGCACGGGCAGGCGTCTACCGCACGAGACACGGCCGCCTGCTGTCGAACTTCCAGTCGGGGATGAGGTGTTGCATGGTGACGGCGTCATCGCGCGCGCCCAGCGCTTTTTCCCGGTAGAGCTCGTGGGCGGCGAGAAGTCGGTTCTCGTCGAGGTGCACGCCGAGGCCCGGCGCGTCGGGGACGGCGATCTCGCCGTCGACGATGCGCGGCGGTGTGGTGGTGAGGCGCTCCGTACCCTCCTGCCAGATCCAGTGGGTGTCCAGGGCGTTGTAAGCGCCGGGGGCCGCCGCGCCGCAGTGGGTGACCATGGCGAGGGAGATGTCGAAGTGGTTGTTGGAGTGGCAGCCCCAGGTCAAGCCCATCGCGTTGCACAGCTGGGCCACGCGCACCGAGCCCTGCATGGTCCAGAAGTGCGGATCGGCCAGCGGGATGGAGACCGACTGGAGGGCGAGGGCGTGGGTCATCTGGCGCCAGTCGGTGGCGATCATGTTGGTCGCGGTGGGCAGACCGGTGGCGCGGCGGAACTCGGCGAGGATCTCCCGCCCGGAGTAGCCGCCTTCGGCTCCGCAGGGGTCCTCGGCGTACGTGAGGGTGTCGCCGAGGGGCCGGCACAGCTCGATCGCCTCCTGGAGCGACCAGGCGCCGTTCGGGTCGAGGGTGATCCGGGCCTCGGGGAAGCGCTCTTTGAGGGCGCGTACGGCCGCCACCTCCTCGGCACCGTCCAGGACGCCGCCCTTGAGTTTGAAATCCCGAAACCCGTACAGGTCGTAGGCCGCCTCGGCCTGCGCCACGATCGCCTCGGGGGTCAGGGCCTCCTCGCGCCGGATGCGGTACCACGGCACGGACGACTCGGGCTCACGGAGGTACTCCAGATCGGTCTTGTCCGGGTCGCCGACGTAGAAGAGATAGCCCAGCACACGTACGGAAGTGCGTTGTTGGCCGTCGCCGAGCAGCTCCGCCACGGGCACGTCGAGGTGCTGGCCGAGAAGGTCGAGCAGTGCCGACTCGACGGCGGTGACGGCGTGGACGGTGGTGCGCAGGTCGAAGGTCTGCGCGCCCCGCCCGCCAGCGTCACGGTCGGCGAACCGTGCGCCGATCTCGCGCAGGACCCGCTTGTAGTCGCCCAGCTTCGCCCCGACGACGAGGGGTTCGGCGTCCCGTAGTGTCTGCGTGATCTTCTCGCCGCCGGGTACCTCGCCGAGGCCGGTACGGCCTTCGGAGTCGGACAGGACGACGATGTTGCGGGTGAAGTAGGGGCCGTGCGCGCCGGAGAGGTTCAGCTCCATGCTGTCGCGGCCGGCGACCGGGTAGACGGCGAACGCGGTCACAGTTGGCTGTGCGGTGCTCATGGTGGTCCAAGTCCTTTGCGTCATGGATGAGTCGGGTTACAGGTTGAGGACGTCGAGGGCCCACTCGGCGACAAGGACGCCACCCAGGCCGAGGGCGGCGAGCACCGTCGTATAGGTGGTACGGACCTTGATCGCATCGATGACGGAGAGGTTGAAGTACTGCTTGAACAGCCAGAAGCCTGGGTCGTTGACGTGGGAGCACGCGATGGAGCCGCAGGCGACGGCGAGCACCATGATCTCTGGGTGGACCCCGCTGCCGGCCAGCAGCGGCAGCACCACGCCGGAGGCCGTGACGACGGCGACCGTCGCCGAGCCGAGCGCGATGCGGAGGATGACGGCGACGAGCCAGGCGAGGATGATCGGCGAGATGGACCAGCCGTCCGTGGCGTCCTTGATGTAGTCGGAGATCCCGCCTTCGACGAGGACGTTCTTGAAGGCCCCGCCGGCGCCGATGACCAGGAGGATCATCGCCATCGCCTTCGCCGCTGAGGTGCAGGAGTCGCCGACCTCCTCCAGGCTCCGGCCGATCCGCGGGCCGAACGCCCAGATCGCCAGGCACAGGGTCAGCAGCAGCGCGACCGGTGCCGAGCCGATGAAGGCGACGGTGTGCAAGAGCGGGGTCTCGGCGGAGGTGGCCATGTCGGTGACGGCGGCGGCCACGATCAGCACCACGGGGAAGAGTGCCACAGACAGCGACCAGCCGAGTCCGGGCATCTCCTCGTCGGTGAACTCACGCTCGCTGACCAGGCCCTTGGGGATGGAGGGGTTCATCGCCTGGATGAACGGAAGGCGCGGCCAGGTCAGAGCTATGAGCGCGCCGGCGGGAATCGCGATGAACAGACCGTAGAAGAGCGTCAGTCCGACGGAGGCGTGGAAGGTGGCGGCGACGGCGGTCGGGCCGGGGTGCGGCGGCAGGAAGCTGTGCATGGTGGACAGGGCGATGGACATCGGCAGTCCGACCCACAGCAGCTTCGTTCCGGTGACCCTGACCAGGGTGAACGCGATCGGCACGATGATGATGAAAGCGACCTCGTAGAACATGGTCACGCCGATCAGCATGGCCGTGACGACCATTGCCACCTGGACCCAGCGCGGGCCGAAGGCGTCGAGGAGCTTGTCGGCTATCCGCTGTGCGGCGCCGGAGTCTCCCATGACACGGCCGACCATGGCGCCGAGTCCGATGGTGAGCATGGTGTCGCCGATCTGGTCCCCGATGCCTTCGGAGAGGACGTCGGGGATGGTGGCCACCGGGATTCCCCGGACCAGTGCGACGCCGACCGCCACGAGCAGGAGGGCCGCGAAGCCGTTGAGCTTCAGCCTGGTCATGAGGAGAAGCAGGAGCAGAACGCTGATCCCGACTACGAGAAGAGGCATAGCAGTTCCCCTTTGAACTGTTCAGTGAGCAGCCGCCGGCTGCGGGACGGCCCGATCCGTGTGCGGCCCGATTGGCCGCGCCACGGAGGAGCGGCAGGGCGTTGTCGCGTGGCTGTGCGGAGGGATGCGGTGCGGCTGGTGCGGCATGGCGACGGCTGTGGCCCTACCGGCCCCAAGCCGCGGGCTCCCCTGGGGCCAGGGGCTTCTGTTCCGGGTCAGCTCAGGAGGCCGGGCCTCCTGCGGCACGACACGCACCCGCGGGTGCGTCGGGCGGGAACGAGGGACGCCCGCCCGTTCGCCGTTCGTTAAGCGGGTCGTCGTACGGTGTCGACCAGGCTCAGGCCGTGGTCCAGCATCTTCTCCAGGTCGGCGAGGTCGGTCAGGGCGGGGTCGGTGAGCGGGGCGCGCACCGGGCCGACCGGGAAGCCGCGCAACCGGGCGGCGGCCTTGACCAGGGATACGGCGTAGCCCGGCACCCGATCCCGTAGTTCGACCAGCGGGACGTAGAACTCACGCAGGAGCTCGGTCACGGCCGCGTCGTCCCCGTCCCGCAGCGCGACGAAGAAGGCGTTCGCGATCTCGGGGGCGAAGGCGTGGACGGCGGAGGAGTAGGCGGGGACGCCGACCGTGGCGTAGGCGCGGGCCTGGATCTCGGCGGTGGCGGCGCCGTTGAAGAAGAGGAAGCCGTGAGGCGCGGCGAGTGTGAGTCGCTGGAGCCGGTCGAGGTCGCTGTGGCCGTCCTTCAGGCCGACGACAGTGGGGATGCGCGCGATCCGGCGCAGGCTGTCGGCGCTGAAGTCGACCTGGCCGCGCTGGTAGGCGATGAGTGGCAGCCGGGTGCCTTCGGCGATCCGGCGCAGCTGCTCCACCAGACCGTCCTGCGGCGTCCCGACCAGGTAGTGGGGCAGTACCAGCGCGGCGTCCGCCCCGGCTTCCTCCGCGATGCGGGCGAAGCGCAGCGCCTGTGCCCAGCCGTAGCCGATTCCCGCCACCACCGGCAATCGTCCGTCGGCGACCTCGACCGTGGTCCGCACGACCGCCCGGTACTCGTCCTCGTCCAGCGAGAAGAACTCTCCTGTCCCGCAGGCCGGGAACACCGCACCGGGGGCGGTGGCCAACCGGTCGGCCAGATACGCCCGATAGGCGTCCAGGGCGAGGCTGCCGTCGGTCCCGAAGCTCGTGAGAGGGAAGGACAGCACCCCGCTTGCCATTCCGTCACGGAGCCGCTCGGCGACCCCTGCGATCTCTGCTGCTTCCGTGCTGATACCCGCCACACCCCATCCCCGTATGTAAATGACGTCTACGTATATAGATGGAGGCTAGACGCGTGAACATGGTGGGTCAACGGGCGGGGCGGAAACTGGCGACCGCCCGCATCGGCAGGGGATCTACGATGGCCCCATGCCGAAGGGGAGAGGTGCCCGCGGAGTGAAGTCGGCGGCCCGGACCGTCGGGCTGCTGGAACTGCTCGCCGCTCGGGGCGAACAGCCCTCACGTCTGCACCAACTCGCGGAGGAGCTGGGTGCGCCGCGCAGCAGCATGTACCAGCTGCTCCAGACCCCCGTCGACTGCGGATGGGTCCGCACCGACGCCACCGGCTCCCTCTACCTTTGATCTTGTGCAGTGCTCTCCCGTTCACGGGGGAGGTGAAGGGCATCTCAGTACTGCTCTGACCTCGGTTTGGGTGCGGGTCTGCGCTGTTGGCCTTGGTCAGATCACACGGGGCGCCGCTGGTTTTCGATGTACTGGGGTACGACGGTCAGCGGTGCTCCGCCGCAGCTTCCGGCGATGTACGACCCGGGCCAGAAATGGCCGGCCCACAGATACCGGCGGACATGCGCGTCGTACTCCGTGCGCAGGTATCGGGAGGAGACGCCCTTGAGGGAGTTGACCAGCCTGGAGAGCTGGACCTTGGGCGGGTGGTGCACCAGCAGATGGACGTGGTCCTCTTCGCCGTTGAACTGCTTCAGCTCGGCCTCGAAGTCCTGGCAGACCTCTCGCATGATTGCCTCGCACCTGGTCAGCATCTCGCCCGTGAACGCCTTTCGCCGGTATTTGGTGACGAACACCAAGTGGACGTGAAGGTTGTGGACAACGTGACGGCCTGTTCGCACATCGGGATTTGGAGTCCATCGTGGCGACGTGAACCAATCGATAGGGTGATCGCGTGGGTGCGGATCGTGTTCAGGAGAAGTGGCAGTTCGGGCACCGCGCCCGGCTGGCGCTGACACCTGCGCAGATCCGGCTCATGGACGACCAGGCGCATGCGGCCCGCACCATGTGGAACTGTCTGCACGAGTGGTGATTGATGCTCCCCAAGGACAAGCGTTCCCTGGCCGCGGCCGACATCGCGATCCGTCAGGCCCGCAAGGAGATCGACTGGCTCGGTGTGCTCCCCGCCCAGGCCGCGCAGGCGGTGCTGAAGACGTACGTCCAGGCCTGGCGGAACTGCTGGGACGGCCGCGCCGACGCCCCGAACTTCAAGGCCCGCATCCGCACGGTGATGTCCGTGGACATTCCGCAGGGCCGGGACTTGAACATCGCCCGTGTGCACCGCCGCTGGGGCATGGTCAACATCCCCAGGATCGGCCGCGTCCGCTTCCGCTGGACGAAAAAACTCCCGGTCGGCAAGCACGCCACCACCGCCAACCGTGTCACCGGGGCCCGGCTGGTCAAGGACGCTCTCGGCTGGCACATCGCCTTCCGCGTCCAGGCACTCGAAGCCAGGCCCCAGTCACACACCGGCCCGGCCGGGTGGCCCCGGACCACAGGGTGCGGCCCTGGCCGTCGCTGATCGTGGTGGTCTTGATGGTGTTCTGCTTGCGTTTGCCGGAGACGAAGGCCCGCCGTCCGGGCCTGCCCGCCTTCGGACGGCGGACCTGGGTCTCCATCCCGTCGATCCTGAGCGTGACCTGCTCGGCCTCGGCGTAGGCGAACACGTCCTCCAACGTGCGCAGCCGCAGCCCGGGCCGCTCCGGGATGGCGAACCCGCACTCGGCGAGCAGCGGACGGATCTCACTGATCGCTCGGCCGATCGTGAACGAGCCCACCTGGTAGATCACACCGAGGGCGGCATGAGTGAGCCCGGTCCGCAGATGCACCAGCGTCACCAGCAGCCGGTCGACGAAGACCAGCTCGTGCTTCGGCCCGGCCCCCGCCTCCCGTTTCCGGGAACCGTGACGCCGCTCATCACGCCCGGATTCACACCGCGCTTCCCAGCGCGCGGCGAACTCCGCGGCGAGCTCACCCAGGTGCTCCTCCGACAGACCGCAGAAGGCGGAATGGGACATGGTCACGCGGGCCTGACTCGTCATCACACCCGAATCAACTCGCGCGACCTTCGCCATGCCCCCACCTGCGACCAAGATTAATCACGGGGCAGCCCGTTAGCGGCGGATCTGAGCGTTCACTGTGGGATGCGCGTCATCGCTGTCCGCGCCCAGGCCCACGAGCAGGCGCAGTCCGTCCTCGGCGGGGCTGCCGGGAGCTGCGGACAGAACCAGCAGCTCCATACCCGATTCATTCGGTAGTGCGAAGTTCTCCTGGTGCAGTTCCAGCAGTCCGACCAGCGGGTGGCGGTACGCCTTGCGTCCATGGGTGCGGGCGCGCACGTCTGCGCGGGCCCAGAGGCGGCGGAAGCGCTCGCTGCCCATCGCCAGTTCGCCGATGAGCGAGGCCAGGCGGGGGTCCTCGGGGTATTTGCCGGCGGCCAGGCGCAGATGCCCGACCACGTCGAGGGTGCATTTCTCCCAGTCCGCGTAAAGGCCGCGCTCGGCCTCCTCAAGAAAGATGTGCCGGGCGGTGTTCAGGCCCGGCATCGGCCGGCCGAAGAGGAGCCCGGCGAGGCGGTTCCCGGCGAGCACGTCCAGGCGGTGGTCCATGATCAGCGCGGGTGCGTCGGCGACCAGGTCGAGGACGCGCAGCAGTTCCGGCCGGACCCGTCCGGTCGGCGCCTTCGCGTGGCGGCGGCGCTGCCGGGCGAGCCGGAAGAGGTGCCCGCGTTCGGTCTCGTCGAGACCGAGGACGCGGGCGAGCGCGTCGAGGACCTGCTCGGAGGGCTGGGTCGCGCGGCCCTGCTCCAGGCGTACGTAGTAGTCGACGCTGACGCCGGAAAGGTGCGCGACCTCTTCGCGGCGCAGCCCTTCGACCCGACGGCGGCTGTCGGTGGGGATGCCCACGACCGCCGGGTCGACCCGGGAACGCCGGGTCCGCAGGAAGCCCGCAAGATCGTCCATGCCCCCAGTATGGCCTCGGTAGTGCCCGTGAAGGTGGTCCTGCCGATACCAGGAAGTCCCGTCCGATGGAAGAAGCGCCCCTGAACGCCGGGCGTCGCGGCGCCCAGGATCGGAGGCATCCGATCCGAAGGAGTTCTCATGAAGACGCTGATCGTCTACGCCCACCCGGAGCCGAAGTCGCTCAACAGCTCGCTGAAGGACCTCGCGGTGTCCACCTTGGAGAACGCCGGGCACGAGGTACGGGTGAGCGATCTTTACGCGATGAACTGGAAGGCGGTCGTGGACGCCGCGGACTACGGCCCCGACGCCTCAAGTCCGCTGAAGGTTGCCCTGGACTCGGGCCGGGCCTTCGACGCCGGCACTCTCACCCCGGACGTCCTCGCAGAGCAGGAGAAGCTGCTGTGGGCCGACACCATCGTCTTCCAGTTCCCGCTGTGGTGGTACACGATGCCCGCGATCCTCAAAGGCTGGGTGGACCGGGTGTTCACCTACCACTTCGCCTACGGCGTCGGCGAGCACAGCGACACCAGGTACGGCGAGCGCTTCGGCGAAGGCACCCTCGCTGGCAGGAAGGCTCTGCTGTCGGTGACCGCCGGCGGCCCGGAGTCGCACTACGCCGCTCGCGGGATCAACGGCCCCATCGACGATCTGCTGTTCCCGATCCACCACGGCATCCTCTACTACCCGGGCATCGAGGTGCTGCCGCCGTTCGTGCTGTACGGCACCGACCGGATGACCAGCGTGGAGTACCCGGACGTCGCCAAGGCATGGGAGCAGCGCCTGCTCACCCTGGAGTCCACCGAGCCGATCGCGTTCCGGCGGCAGAACTTCGGTGACTACGAGATCCCCTCGCTGCACCTGAAGGAGGGACTGGAGCCGGCGGGCCGCACGGGTTTCGGGCTGCACGTGCGCGGCTAACGGGATGACTCGTGCTCGCCCGCCCCACGGCCTGCTGCATCACCCACCAGCCGAACCTCCAGGCCCACACGCCTCAAGACCAATCGCGGGGCAGCTCGTTACGCTGCGACCCGCAGGTGGAAGACGGATTTAGGGCTCGGGTCGGTATCAGTGATTTCGGCGCGATGCAGGCGACGCTGTTGACCACGATGCCGCACTCGGTCCACCGCTCGCGCAAGCTCATCCGCCAGGCCGATCCCGAAGTGCTCAAGGTGGGCTGCATCGTGCGCGGTGGCGCCACGGTGACGCAAAACGGGCAGCGCGCGGATCCAGGGGTCGGCGACCTGATGCTGTTCGACACCTCGCGTCCCTTCCTGGGCAGGCACGCGCCGCATATCCCGACGAGCCAGCTGCTGCTTCTGCGCTTCCCGCGCTCACTGCTGCCGTTGCCCGACCGGGACCTGCGGAGTCTGAACGGGGTTCGCATCCCGGCGCGCAGGGCATCGGTGCACCCTCGTCCCAGTTCCTGCTGCAGCTCGCCCGGCACATGCACGAACTCAGCCCGTCCGACACCGCCCGTCTGTCCACCCTCACCCTCGACGTGCTCACCACGGCACTCGCCGGTGCACTGGACACCTCGGGCACGGGGCCACCACACACCTGGCAGCGCGCGCTGATGGCCCAGATCCAGGCTTTCATCCGGGACAACCTCGGCGAGCCGTATCTGACCCCGGACGCGATCGCCGCCGCCCACCACATCTCCCCGCGCTACCTGCACAAACTGTTCCAGCAGCACGGGCACACCGTCGCCGGCCGGCTCCGCGAACGCCGCCCGCTGGGGGTTCACCAGCCCCGCCCACTTCAGCCAGGCCTTCCGCGCCGCGTACGGATGCGCCCCTCGTGAATTCCGCCGGCAGCGTGCAACCGTGCGCGGAGACAAAAGACCTGTGCACTCACACGTAACGACAGGCCCAGATGTGAGGTGCACCCTCTGATGGAGAGGAACCGTAGGCCCATCACCAGGGAGAACCATGACATTACGCAAGATCGTTGCAGTCACTCTCGCGTCACTGGCCCTCACCGGCGCCGGTCTGGCGACATCGGCATCCGCCGCTCCGGCGGCCCCCACCACGCAACCCGGCTGGCCGGTCGTAATCACCGTAGGCCAAGGTCGCGCCGCCTGTCCGCAGTACTTCCTGTGCATCTGGACGGGTCACAACTACACCGGTAGCGGCCGCGGCTACGGCGGCAGCGTCAAACACGGTGACTGGACATCGTGGTTCAACAGCGAAACCAAGGGAAACTGGGAGAACAACGTTCATTCCGCCGTGAACCAGACCACCATCCCGGTCAGGTTCCTCGACATACACGGTGTTCTCGGGACCCCCATCGGTGACCTCTACCCGGGCTACAACGTGGGGGACGACTGGACGGGCGCCAACAAAGCGGACGGAATGGTCTACCCAGACGATCTCTAGCCAACCTCGCTCCGAGTGAGCGACTTTGCTCCTGACTGCCTGGCACTCATCGAGCACTCGGACGTGGTGTCTCACCCGCACGCGATGCCCGGCCGGTGGGACATGCTGTACCGCGTCTTCGATGCCCCTCGACTCCGCCGACCCCGCGCGGCCGCCCTGCGCCGTGCCCGGGCCGAGCATGCCGGTACGGCGGACAATGCGCCACAGACACCGCCGGTCCGACGTACGGCATGAACGTGCAAGCAGCTTCGTCGAGGCCCGGCATCGCTCATGTGCTCAGCGTGCCCGAACAGCGCATGAGGTTCTCCGGGACATCAATCCGACACCGCTGCCCGCCTACGCCTCCCGAAACGGCCAGCGAGCGCCCTCGGTTGACCTTGCTCATCGACCAGCAGAGGTCACCTCCAGACCGCTGGCGACAGGGATCGTCGACCTGGACCGCCAGTCCATCAACCGCATCGAATGGCCGTTCCACGTGTTGCGGCCGAGACAGGCTGCCGGAAAGGCTGGGTGGCGACCAAGCCACCGTTCCTCATGGGAGGTTGGCAACAGAATGCGCGACAAACGATCCTTACCCGGACTCATCGGCGCCCTGGTCGTCGTCCTGGCGGCCCTGTTCGGCGCGGGGCCGGCCCAGGCCGCCGACAGCCCGTCCGGTCACTATCTGATGCTGCCGACAGCACCACACAGCGCGGCGGCCAGGTCCGCCGTCGCTCACTCGCCGGGGATCAGCCCGGCCGCGAACAAGGTCGTACACGTGGCCGTCGGCGACGGAGTCGCTTGCGATAGTGGCAACTTCTGCACTGCTGTCTGGGATCCCACCACGAACGACTGGAAGGTCTTCTTCCTGTTCCAGTGTGCTCTCTACTCGCTCTCCTACTGGAATGGCGACGGGTACTACGCCAACTCCCAGACCGGCGGAGCCGTCGCCATTGTCTACGGGCAGAGCGGCAACGAGCTGGTACGCGCTCCCGTCGAACCCGTCACCTACTTGTACAACTGGGACCCGGCATGGTCCATCCGCAACTGCTGACGCCGAGCAGCGTGCCGGCGGGTCATTTCGCGCTGGTGACCTGCTCGTTCGACGGGCGGTGCTCGCGGCTCCGCCGGGTAATGCAGGGGCGTAGGGCACTGCCCGGGCGGGTGTAGACGTAGCGTCGCGCCGCGCAGATCTGCAGCGGGTTCAGCTCGTCGACCTCGGCGGGGGAGGCCCGCAGATCCTTCGGCTGCGGGCCGGTGGACAGCATGTACCGGGGCCGGTCGGCAGGACAAGCGAGTGAGCGTCGCCGATGGCCATGTTGTACGCGAGCTGCGCTCCATCGCGGCGCATGGAGCAATCGTCAATACCTGTGGATCGGCGATTTCAGGGGGTGCTGAGTCGATAGGTCCACATCTCGACCATCTGACCGTGGAGAAGTCGAATCAGCCAGATGAGACGGCTGTCTATCGCGCCTGGGTGACTTTCGTGGCCGACGCCGCCGACCACGGACAGCAGGTCATCGGTGCCGAGGATCGTGTCGATGTAGAAACGGAGTCCTGGCCGGGTGGCGTGGGTCTGCGTGACCGCTCGTTGAACGTCGGCGGGGCCATTGACCTCTGGATGTGCGTGGTCGGTCCAGTCGGGGCTGAGTACTTCCGGGGCGGCGGAGGTGTCGCCCGTGTTCCACATCTGGAAGTACCGCTGTACGACCTGGTGGGAGGAAGCCGGGTGCTCGTGCATCGTGTTCTCCATTGCTCCTGGCAGGAAGTCGCGTTCGAGAGGAACCGTAGGATCACGCCGCGCGCGTGTCTCCGCGTTCGGCCAGGACGCCGTTCTCGAACCTGGCCCCGGCGCGGACCAGGGAGACCAGGTGGGCGCCGGGGATCGCGTGCCAGCGGTCTTGGGCGGATTCGACGAGCTTGAAGACCATCGCGAGCGCGGCGGCCGGGCTGCCGGCACCGCGGGTGACCTTGGTCCGCAGCTTGACCGTCGAGGACGTCGACTCGATCGGATTCGTGGTCCGCAGGTGATCCGGTGTTCGGCCGGGAAGTCGTAGCATGCCAGCAGTTTCTCCTGGTCGTCGATGATCTTGGCGACGGCCTTGGGCCACTTCGCGCCGTAGGTCTTCACGAACGCCTCGATGGCCTTCTGTGCGTGGGCGCGGTCGTCGGCGTTGTGGATCTCCTGCATCGCCTTCGTCGCGCCCGGCTGAGCAGACTTCGGCAGGGCGTTCGATGCATTCCGGGCCTTATGGACCCAGCACCGCTGATGGTGAGCCGCAGGGAAGACCTCGGCCAGGGCCTTCCACAGGCCCATCGCGCCGTCGCCGACCACCAGCTCGGGGTCGCGCATGCCGCGGCGACGGCAGTCGCGCAGCAGGTCCGCCCACGACTCGGTGGACTCCCGCAGGCCGTCGGCCAGCGAGATCAGCTCCTTGGTGCCGTCCAGCCGCACTCCGAGCAGGATCAGCACGCATGAGTGTGCTTGGCCGAGCCGGACCTTGGGGTGAACGCGGTCCGCCCGCACGTAGACGTAGTCGCGGTCGGACAGGTCGCGGTCCTGGAAGACGGCGTGGTCGTCCTGCCACTGCCTGGTCAGCCGGGTCACGGTCGCGGCCGGCAGGCCGGCCGCGCCGTCATCGATGCCGGCAAGAAAATCGCGGGCCGCAAACGCCACATCGGGGTCGACACCCTCGGCTTGCTCCTGGCCGTCCGGGTCACCGCAGCGAGTGTCTCCGACAACGTCGGCGACATACACCTGGTGTCCCACATCGCCGCCACTCACCCTCGCGTGACCAAAGCATGGGCCGACAGCGGATACCGCACCAAAGCCATCGGCCACGGCGCCCGCCTCGGCATCGACGTCGAAGTCGTCCAACGCGAGCCGCGCGTCAAAGGCTTCAAGGTGATTCCGCGGCGCTGGGTCGTCGAGCGCACCTTCGGCTGGCTCATGCATCACCGCCGCCTGGCCTGCGACTACGAGACCCACCCTCACCGCTCCGAAGCCATAATCCACGTCGCGATGATCGACCTCATAAGCCGCAGACTCACCCGAGAATCCACCCTCCACTGGCGCGACACCTGAACCTCGGACCAAACAACCCCACCGGGACAAAACGCCCTTTTAGGCTGCCTGCTCACGGCCTTCTGCAGGAGATCAAGGGTGATGCTCCCACTCGCCGAGCTCGGAGTTCCAGCGCAATGCGCCGCGGGTCGCTTGCTGAGCATCGGGGGTGAGATCGAGCCCCGCGAGGGCATCGAGCGCCTTGTCTGTCGCCTCGGTGGGGATGTGCAACCGAAGCTGCCGCGTCAGATCTTCGGCGATGAGTAAGCGACGACTGCGCTCTGCCAGGACGTGCTCGTCACGTGGGTCGATGCCGCGACGAAAGACACGGCGAAGTGCGGTTCGGGCCGTCTCGTAAGCACCCTGTGCCGCCAGCCCGGCGAGTGCCTGCCCCTGGAACCTCGACTGCCACAACTGCGACAAATTCGTCCTGTCCGGCGCCGACCTCCTCTACTGGCGTCGCAAACGCGAGCAGTGGCAGCTGCTGGCCGAAGGATCTCCCGACGACGCCACCGCCGACTACCTGCACCAGCACTTCGAGCCGACCGCCCGCGCGATCGACGGCCTGGAGAAGGCCCTGGCCGGCCTCGGCCTCCTCGATGACGCCCTCGCCCTGGACCTGCGCAAACCCCAGGACTACTTCCACCGCGTGTGGTCCACGGCCTTCCGCGCCGTCGACCTCGCCGACGTGGGCGACGACGAGCAGAGCGAGTACAGCGATAGGTGCACAACCGACAACAACCCCGAGCAGGACGACATCGCATGAAGACCGCTGCAGTTCCCGCCGGGCCCCGCACCGCGGCGGCCCTGGCAGCCCGCCGCCGCAAGACCGAGGCCGCCCTGGAGCGGGTCCATCAGGCCATCACCCGACTCCGGCGCGAGAAGGCCCCGGTCAGTGTCGCCGCCGTCGCCCGACGATCGGACGTCTCGCGCACCTTCCTCTACGACAACACCGAGGTCAGAGCCGCGGTCACCACAGCAATGGCCCAGGCCGGCGAACGCCGGTCCCGCACGCTCGCCGAGCAGGACGACGAGCGCGAGGCGACCTGGCGCGAACGCGCCCTGAACGCCGAGGAGGCCCTCAAGGCCACCCACACCGAGATCCTCTCCCAGCGCACCCGCATCGGTGAACTCCTCGGCCAGATACGCGACTTGGAAGCCGAATGGACCCAGGAAGCCGTCCAGCGGATCACCACCGAGAACACCACCCTCAAACAGCGTGTCCGCCAGCTCACCACCGATAACCGCACCCTGGACGAACGACTCAAGGCCGCCCGCTCCAACCTGCGCTTCCAGGACCGCCGCATGGCCGACCTCGAAGCCCAGATCACCGACCCCTCACCGGGAGTTCAGCGATGACGTCGAGGGTTCCTGCAAACCGCGCCTGACGGCGCGACCCGGTCCGGGGGAGTCCGGCCGCCTACGGCGGCCGGACTCCCAAGCTGCCATCACGGGGTGTCGACGGATTGTTGACGGTGGCAGCGGCGCTCGGCCAGCCAAGGCAGAGGCCGGGGAACGTCCCGACTCTGCCAGCCTCAGGCCGAGGCTGCGGCGACGCAGAACTCGTTGCCCTCCGGGTCGGCCATCACAACGTGGTGCCCGTCAAACTCCTGCAGGACGGCCCCGCCCGCCTTCACCAGCCGCTCAGACTCCGCCTTGATCCGCGCCCACCGCTCACCGGCACTGCCGTGTCCCGGCACCCGAACGTCGATATGAAGCCGGTTCTTCGCCGTCTTCTGTTCGGGGACCTTGAGGATGGAGAGGCGAGGGCCGACGCCGTCTGGATCGCAGAGCCACGCCCCGTCGTCCTCGGAGTCGTCCTCCGGCAGGTCAAACTGCGCGAGCCACTCCTCGCGGGTCTTGAAGGGAGCAGGCGGCGGCTCGTCGATATAGCCCAATGCCGACTTCCAGAAATCGGCGAGGAGTTGTGCGTTCACGCAATCGAGGGTCAGATCGATTTTGGCTGCCATGACAGGACCGTACTGCACACCTCTGACAGATACCGCCGTCACCAGTACTCGTGATCCCTCGGAGAGCGTTGACCGACCGTCGTGGACATGTAGTCTATGAATCGTCGCAGTTCAGAGCCGGTTCACGAGCTCCTGCGGTCGGTAAATTCGACGACCTGCACTTCCTCAAGTGGCGCAAGACCAGCGGCATCGAGGTCAGTAACCATCTCAAGTGGATCGCCAACGAGTTCCCCGTCACCCTCCTCAAGGTCGGTGTGGGGCTCGCGGACAAGGGCTTGTTCAGCGAGGGCGAGGCGACCGGTGACACGGTCCTGGCGCAGACCGGCCGACGCACCACCCGCCTGGACATGCCGCCCTTCACCATCGACACCGAACAGGGCCGACGCCACTGGCGCCGACTGCTCCTGGCGCTGGAACAGCGCATCGTCCTGACCGACGCACATTCCGGCATGCTCGCCGACGAGTTGTCCGACTACCTCTTCGCCCGGTCGACCGGGCACATCGGCTCCTTGATGACGCTGGTCAACCGCGGCTGCCAGCGCGCCCAGCGCACCGGAAGCGAACGCCTCACCCGTGACCTCCTCGACCAGGTCAGGAACGACGAGGCCGCCGAACAAGCCCGCCGCGAACTCGAATTCGCGCTTCAGGCGGGGAAGGCCACCAGCCGTCCACGCACCGCACGGGCCGCCGGGTGAGCACCGCGCGGCGGACCCTGCCGATCCGGTGTGCGCCGTATCCCGGCGAGGCCCTGGACTCCTGGCTGGAGTTCACCGCGGCACGCCTGAACTGCCCGTTCACGGACGTGCTCAGCGCGCTCGGCCTGCCGAACCGGGAAGCAGCCATGGCCGCCCCGGTGCTGCCGGCCTGGACCATCCGGCTCACCCGGGACGAGCTGGCCGTCATCGCCGAGGTCACCGGTGTTGCCGAGCACATTCTCGCGGCGATGACGCTGCAGCGCTGGGACGGGCATGCGGTGGTGATCCTGCCCCGACACCGGCGAGTGAACCGGCGAGTGCTCTGGGGACGGGCAGGGTCCCGGTTCTGCCCCTTGCGCCTGGCCGACAGCGGCGGACGTTGGCAGGCGGCCTGGCGTCTGAGTTGGTCCTTCGCCTGCACCGATCACCATGTGCTGCTGGCCGACCGATGTCCGGCCTGCCAGCGGATTCCCCGCCTGCGCGCTCATCCCCGGCAGGAATCGCCCCGTCCGGGACTGTGCTCCGGCGCGGCCCCGGACGGCGGGCCACGGCCTCCTCGCTGTCACCACCCCCTGACCGACATTCCGGTCACAGAGAATCCCCGCGACAGCACCCTGGCCGAGACGCAACACCTCATCGACACCGCCCTTGCGGCCCCGGGAGACCCGGTGCGCTGGCCGCTTTACGGGCCTGGCGGCGCACCGCTGAACGTGGTGCTGCGCGATGCGAGGAGTCTGGGGGCGCTGATTCTCAACCACGCGACACCCAGCGACCTGCGCCCCTTCGCCCCGCCCGACGTCCTGGACCGTCTGGAGCGCTACCGCGCCAGCCCCCTGCCCGCCAGCTCCCAGCGGGCACCAGATACCCGGCCCAGTGATCTGCACAGTCACTTCGCCCCCGGCGACGCCGCCGCCACGGCCGTGGCGGTCACCGCGGCCTTCGACATCCTGCGCGCCGAAAACACGCGCTGCGCGGCCAGGGCCGTGCGGTGGCTGACCGACCGCGTGGCCGCCTCTGGCCGGCCGCTGCACCCCGCCAACGTCGTCACCCTCGGCGGCACCATCTCGCCCGCACTCGAAGCCGCCCTGCGCTGCAGCCGGGAGACCAAACTGATGCCGGTGGCGCGCCTGCGCCACCGCACCGCCATCGACTCCACCCGCCCCCCGGCCAACCACGACTCAAGGGCCCGTCTACTGCCGACCGCCCTGTGGCCGGAGTGGGCCCTGCGGCTTTCCCCACGGCACCCCAGCGGCAGGCGCGCCGCCCAACGCGCCGACGAACTCCTCACCGTCGCCTGCCTGCTGGCCGGCAACACCACCTCGATCCGCGCCACTGTCCGACTGACCGGTACCAGCGTCAGCAGCCACAACGTGTCCACGTTCCTCGCCACCCTCACCCGCCACCAGGACGGCGCCGACCTCCTGCGCGCACTGATCCTGCTGGCCGACCGTCTCGATACACACGGCGCCCCGATCGACTACGCACGCCGACGCGCCCTGTTCACCACCCGCTCCCGCTTCATCTCCCCGCAGAGCTGGATGGATCTCCAGCGGCGGCTGCGCTCGAACCCCCGGTGCCGATGCCGCGCACGCCCAACGCTGGCTCTTCCAGGCCCTGACCGGATCGCCCGCGCACCTCGCCCACTCCGACATCGCGCCCGCCACCCACGCTCAACGCCAGCACTACCAGCGCTTTCGCTGGCGGATCCTGCCCGCCGAGGCCGAACTGCTCACCCACACCGCACGCATGCTCCTCGACGAGCACGGCATCGACGAATCCGTCCGATGGGCACCCCGGCTGCCCGCCCGCCAACTGAACGATCTCGTGCTCCCGGGGCCGGACCCGGACAGCATCACCGCCAACCAGCTCCACCAGGCCGTGCCCGGCGGCGACTTCTCCGTCGCCCAGCTCGCCCGCGCCCTGGGCACCACCACGGCCCACATCACCTACCTGCTGTCCCGGCACCCCCTCGACTGGAGCCCACCGCGGTTTCGCCGCACCCAGTACACCGCCACCCGCGTCGGGGAATGGCGTACCTGGTACGAGGAGGACCAGCTGTCCCTACAGGCCATCGCCGACCGGGAAGAAACAAGCCTGGCCACCGTCCGCCTCGCACTACGCAAGAACGGCGTCACCATGCGCCCCGCCTGGCGGCCCGGAAGTATCCGGTGTACCTCTGCCGAGCATCGGCCCCCGCCGACACCGCGACGGACGTCTCTCGCCGACGCCCAACCGCTCCGGTCCCGGCTGTTTGCCGGGACCGGAGCAGCCGTGGGGTTCGGTCAGACCCCGGCGGTAGCGGTGCAGTTCTGGACGGTGCCGCTGTTGCCGCCCCCAGCTGGCCGAGGAGACCGGCGACCGTCGACAACCGTGGTGCCAGGCTGCCCTGTATGGATGCGCCGCTCCGGGGCCGGGGTAAGGCGCGCTACACCGGCAGCGCGTACAGGTGACTGCCGCCGATGTAGACCAGCCCGTCGGATACCGTCGGCGAGGACAACGTGGTGCCGCCGCTGCGGAACCTCCACCGCCGTTTGCCAGTGGTGGCATCCACGGCATACAGGTAGTAGTCATCGCTGCTGACGTACACCAACCCACCGGATGCCGCTGGTGCCGACAATTCGTTGCCACTGGTGAACTTCCAGTGTTGCTGGCCGGTGGTGGCGCCCACGGCGTACAGGTATCCGCCTTCGCCGCTGGCGTACACCACTTCGCGGGTGACCGCCGGCGACTTAAAAGAGCCATTGCCGCTTCCGGTGGTGAATCGCCAAAGCGGCTCACCACCGGAAGCGCTTAGCGCATGCAGCTCACCTAGGTCGTTACCCACGTACACGGCTCCCTGAGCAACCACAGGCGGCCACGAGCTCACTAGCTGTTCTCTATCCGCTCGTGTGGTCGGTGGGGTTCGAACAGCGGGCTGGTTCGGGTGAGTTGAGCGGTGTTGAGGCATGAAGGAAGGGCCTCTTGGTAGCTCGCGGGTGTCGAATCCAGCGAGTTGCAAGAGGCCCTGGTGTTGAAGTGTTGCGTGGTGGTGGCCGACGGGTCCAGTCGGTCCACCCCTGGGTGTGACTGTCTCGCCCACAGGTTCGGGAACGCGGCCGACCGGCCGGGCCGTCGGCCGCGGTACGACTCCGACATGAACGATGCGGAGTGGGCCCTGGTGCGGGATCTGCTGCCGGTGCCGGGATGGCTGGCGGGCCGGGGCGGGCGGCCGGAGGGCTACTGCCAGCGGCAGATGATCGACGCGGTGCGCTACCTCGTCGACAACGGCATCAAGTGGCGGGCGATGCCCGCGGACTTCCCGCCCTGGCCTCGCGTGTATGCCTTCTTCGCCCGCTGGCGGGATGCGGGCCTCGTGGCTGAGCTGCACGACCGGCTGCGCGGAGCCGTCCGTGAGGCAGAGAGCCGCGAGGAGGAGGCGAGTGCGGCGGTCGTGGACTCGCAGTCGGTGAAGGCGGACGCCACCGTTTCCTTCGCTTCACGGGGTTACGACGCCGGGAAGAAGATCAACGGACGCAAGCGACACCTGCTCACCGACACGCTCGGGCTCCTGCTGGACGTGCTGGTCACGCCGGCGTCCACGACCGACCGCGACGCCGCCCGCATCCTGCTGCCCGCGGCAAAGAAGCGCTTCCGGCGGCTCTCGCGGATCTGGGCCGACGGCGGCTACCGCGGCCACCTCCAGGACTGGGCTGCCCAGCACCTCGGACTCGTTCTCGACGTCGTCCGCCGAAGCGACGACGTCAGCGGCTTTGAGGTCCTGCCCCGCCGTTGGGTCGTGGAAAGATCCTTCGCCTGGTTGCTGCGCAGCCGGCGCCTGGTCCGTGACTACGAACGACGCACCGACACCAGCGAAGCCGTCATCCGGTGGTCGATGACCATGCTCATGAGCCGCCGCCTGGCCGCCCGACATCAGCAGCGTCCTGCTCCAGCGCGGACGGCATGAACCGGCCCGGTTTCTCCTCGACCAGCCAGCCCCGTTCCACCAGCCGCTTCAGCCGGGCCCTCGCGCCCTCGACACGGGAGACGGACGCACTGTCCCAGCCCAGCACCACCGCCGCACGCCGGGCACCCAGCCCATCGACTCCCGCATCCAGGACGGCGGCCATCAACGCCTGATAGTCAACCGACAGGTCCTCCACCCCGGCCGAGTTCTCCCGGTGAGGCACCGCGCGCCGCGGCCCGACCGGCTTCCTCCGGGACGACCCGACAGCCACCACTGCGGGCGCTTCATCCTCGGCCAGCGCCTCCAAATACTGCTCCAGGCCGATCACCCGACGTCTGAGGACCTCTCCCGCGTCCGCCAAGTCCGTCCGCACCCGCACCAGTTCGGCTTCGAGTTCCTCCACTCGCACCGCCGCGGCCTTCCGCCGCGCTTCCAACACCGCCCGCATCGACGGCATCCGCCACCTCCACCGCAACTCGCTCAGCAACGAGTCGAGGCTTCCGCAACAGCCGCAATCCCATGTCTGACCAGCGGAATCCGCACACGAGGTTCGGAAAGAGAACGACCTCTCACCCTGCCGAAGGTGCGATAGTTCCACCGCTTCTTGCCCGTGGCCGCGTCCAGCGCATACAGATCGTCCGACATGCCGACGTATACCAGCCCGCCGGACACCGTCGGCGATACCTTGTAGTTCGAGTCGGCCTCAGTGGCGTACTTCCACCGTTGCTTGCCGGTGACGGCATCGACTGCATATAGGTACGCGTCATCGCCGGTGACGCACACCAGCCCGCCGGACACCGTCGGTGCTGAGTACACGTTGTCGCCGGTGGGGAACCTCCACCGTTCTTCGCCGGTGTCCGTGTGTAACGCATACAGGCACTTGGTGCCGCTTGCGTACACCAGTCCGCCGGACACCGCCGGCGACCTGTCGTCCGCTCTTTCCTCCCCCACGCGGACCTTCCACCGTTGTTTGCCGGTGGCAGCATCTACCGCATGCAAGAAACCCTCCCAACTGCTCGAAAACACCAGCCCGCCGGACACGACGGGGCGCCCCCCGAACGAGGAGCCAGCGGTGGACTTCCATCTCGCTTCCCGGGTGGGGTCGTCGTCGCTGTTCAAGAAGTACCAACCGGTGACGCCGAGTCCAGCGGCGGTCACGGTTCCGGCAAAGCTGAGCAGGACCCGTCGGCGGGATACACCTGTGGTGGCTGCGGCTGGAGACTCGGCGAGCCGGGGCGTCCGGGCGGGAAGGTGCCTGCGCAGGCGGGATCCCGGAGCAGTCGGGCTGCCTGAGGCACGAGCGTCGGGTCGCGCCCGCCCCGTGGTGGCGGGTTCGGGCTGGCCTGATGCCGGGGATGGGCCGGTGGGCGGGTGAGCTGTCTCCGTGTTGTCGGGTGGTTGGGTGGTGACCTCGTCGGTGGGGCAGGCCGGTGGCGGGCTGCTGTCTGCCACGGCGGGACTGGGGTCGGGGGCGGTCGCCGACCGGGACTGAGGGTCGGGTGGCATGGCGGCCAGCTGCTCGGCGGGGGGATCGGGCGATTTGGGAAGGACGGATTTCAGCCACGCGGTGGCGGCAGCGGAGACACCTCTGCTGTCGTCGTCCGCAAGACGGCGGATCTCGTCGAGAACGGCACCGCGGACGGTCTCGTTGCCGATCCGGTGCAAGTGGGCGAGCCCGTCGAGGGCGCCGATCCGGTCGTTGGCGATCGGGCTGCCGATGGCGTTGCGCAGGTGGGAGGGGAGCGTCCAGTTGATGTTTCGGGCGATGACGGTGCGGCCCTCGACGTTGTCCTGTTTCTTGGGTCGCTGCTGCGGCATTTCGTCGACGACCCGGTCGTGGACGTAGCTGTACAGCTCGTCGAGGGTGATGTCGCCGTCGCCGTCGAGGTCTGCGCTGCCGTCGCGCAGGCCATCCACCAGGTAGCGGGTGAACACCGACTGCGCCGCCTGACCCTGCGGCTGATTGCCTTCGAACGAGTACTGCGTGGCGTCGGATGCGGTCAGCACGGTGCGGCCGCGGCCCTGGAAACGCTCCAGCGCGTGCACAGCGGTGTCGGCCTTGGCGAGGCGGCCGGCCGGGAACGCCCCGCTGTAGCAGCAGTCCAGAATCAGGACCTTCTGCCGCGAGACGCAGCCCTCCATGGCCTGATCGATCTGCTCGGCGGAGATCGCGGTGAAAAGCAGGCTGTCACGGCGGGTGTTGGTCATGGCCAGGTACAGCCGGCCGTTGTCGTCCTTGAGGCCGTGGCCGGTGAAGTAGAGCAGGGTGAGGTCGTCGCGGCGGCGGTCGCGGTAGAAGTCGCCGATGGCCCCGCCAACCCGGTGGTGCGGTTCGTTGACCAGCGTGGTGATCTCGAATCCGGCGATGGCCGGGTCCCGCAGCACCGCGGCGAGCGCCTCCGCGTCGTGCGCCGGTGCGGTCAGCCGCCGCAGTCCGGTGTCCTGGTAGTCGTAGGTGGCGATCAGCAGTGCCAGCCGGCGTCCCGTGGCTAACTGCCCGTGTGGCGGCGGATGTACGCGTCGATGAGGTCTCGCCGCTCGGCGGCGGACGCCCCCTCCAGTTCGATCGTGTCTCCGTCGATGGTCAGCGAGACACGATTCCGGGCGGAAGACCTGCCAAGCCAGTCACGCAGGGACTCGATGAGCGCGGTGAACACGCCACCGGACGCGCTCAGCGCTACGACCATAGCCCCGAGAGTGACCGGATCGGTGCCCTTCGCGCCGTCAGGAGTTGGGCCGCCGGGCGCAGGACGGATCGATTCGACGTCCAGTTCGGCGATCTCGGCCCGCAGTTGGCGTGTCAGTCGTTCCCCCGCCTCCGAGTCCAGCTCGGGGTCGGGCGAGAGGACCAGCAGTACTTTCATCGCGCCGTCCGCCTGCTGATCCGTGTGGCCGCCTCTCATCGAAGCGCTGTCTTTCATCCGTCCCCCGGTGGCAAGTTGTCACGAACCTGCACCTCACAGTGTGGCGCCGTGCGGCCGCCAATGGCAGCCCGTCGGCACAACTGCCGAGTCAACAGGGAAGCGGTGGTCGCCTCCTCATCGGCAGACGCAGCGCCGATCCGTGGTCCACCGTCCACAAGGCCGGTGCTCAGGTCCTCGACCGTGAGGGTGTCATCGCCGCGGTCACCGTAGATCTTGCCCGTGTTCTCGCCGGTGACACGGATGGTGTCGCCGCCATCGTCTCCGTGGACCACAGCGATGTCCGAGTTGAGGCCCTCGACGGTGATGGTGTCGTTGCCGGCCAGGCCGTTGATGGTGGTGTCGGCGTTCACTCCGGCGGTGCAGGTGATGGTGTCATTGCCTGCGGTGCCGTTGATGGTGGTGGAAGTGACCGGGGTGCCGTTGACGGTGCAGGCGCTCGCGGCGTATGCGGCGCTGGCCGGAAGTAGGAAAACGGCGGCTGCGGTAGCCACGACAAGCAGCGAGAGGCGGGCACGCCGGAAGGCGGCCGGCAGACAAGATCCCGATTTCATTGAATGATCTAGGCAGGTTCCATCTGGCTCGCCGAGATCGTGAAGAAGTGCCACGACCGTGAGACTGAGCCGTTGCACCATCGCCTTGAGACGGCGAAAGAACCGCTGGTCAGCGCGTACGACCTATGCTATGAACCGCGGGACCCTACAGGACGGCTCACCGTGTGCCAACCGTGCGACGCGGAGGTCCAGGCCGCCGAACTGCACGCCGAGGTTCGAGCGGAGGCGTACTTCGATTCGCTGTGCTGAACTCGACTTGCATCCTCTGGTCTTCGTACCCGATAGAAGTGCCACCCAGGCTTCCTTGGAACCAGGGCGCCCGTTCGCCTATCCGGCGGCTTGCTTCGTCACCAGCACAATTCAGCACGGCACCGTTCCCTGCCTGTCCGCCGAACAGCAGGTTCACTTTCACCAGGGCTACGAGCTCATCGAGAGCCTCATCGCCACGGTGCCCGTCCTCGCGATCACGGCCGGCGTACACAGTCCTGCCCTGTTGGAGCGGATCGCCGACACGGTGACGGGGCGGCTCCCGTGACACCCAGCCGTATAGCCCTGGTCGGACCGGTCGCCTCGAGCAAGTCGACGCTGGCCGCAGCGCTCTCCGCCCACACCGGCCTGCCCGGCATCGACCTCGACGAGCTGTTCTGGGAGCCCGACTGGACTCCCCTGGACACACCCGTCTTCCATAAGGGCGTCCGTGACCGCCTCGCCGGACCGGCGTGGATCGCGGACGGCAACTACGGCGGCGAGGTCGCCGAGATGCTCCTGGAACGTGCTGAGCTGGTGCTGTGGCTCGATTTGCCGCTGCGGGTCTGCCTGCCCCGGCTGGTCAGCCGCTCGCTGCGCCGGGCCGCCACCGGCGAAGAGCTGTTCGGCGGAAACCGGGAGACGTGCCGCCACTTGCTGGCCCCGGACTCCATCCTGCGCTGGGGGGGCTCTGCACCACCACCGGCACCGCCGACGCTGGTCCGATCGCCTCCACCCCGACCGCACGGCCGGCCTGACTGTGGTGCGCCTCGACCGGCCCGCAGCCATCACCGCGCAGCTGCGCCGGCTCGGCCTGCTGCCCGCAACAGAGAGGTGACGCGCGTGATCGCCTCCGTCGTCCGTGTGCCCTGGCACACCGCCCACGGCGGCTACGACCGCCTGCTGGACCACCTGCCCGACGTCCGCCGCATCGCCCCGCCCGGACACCTGGGTGCGTGGCTGGCCTTCACTGGCGCCCACCGCGTGCTCGGTCCTCAGTGCCCTCTGCCGTTCTACCCGGCCGAGCACTTCGCCACAGACCTGCGCGTCCTCGCCTCCCGCCAGTCTGCGCACGTGCTGTAGGGGGACGAGCAGTTCTGGTCCTCCCGGCACCGCACCGGGCCGACGGCCGTCACCTACCACCAGCCACCCGACCAACTTGCACGGCTGGTGCCGATGCGGGTACGGCGGCGCCTGGCTTCGCGGGCCGAGCAGATCATCGTCCTTCACCAGCAGGAGTTCCTCTGCTACCTGATTCCGGAGAAGCGCGTGCACCCCCTGCACCGAAGGTGTGGTCCCCATCCCCGGCACCAAGCGAGTGAAGTGGCTGGAGCAGAACGTCGCGGCTCTCGACGTCGAGCTGAGCGCCGATGACCTCGCGGCCCTGGACGCCCTGGCCGCCAAGGTGGTCGGCGCACGGTACTGAGGCGGAGTGGTCTCACCGAACCGGGCACAGCAGTCACTGGGGGTACTCGAGCCCGCCCCGCCGCGCCACCTCGCCGAGTACACCGGCGCCCGCACAACGGTCTCACTGCGATGGACGGCGTCCGCTGCTCTCCCGCATCACCAGTTCCGTCGCCACCTCCACCCGCGTCGTCTCCGGCTGCTCCCCGGACAGCAGTCGCAGCACCATCCGGGCCGCGAGCGCCGTCATGTCGGCCAGGGGAGTGCGGACCGTCGTCAGGCGTGGGGTCACCCAGTCCGCGAACGGCAGATCGTCGAAGCCGACCACGCTGACGTCGGCCGGGATGCGCAGGCCCAGTTCGGCGGCGGCCCGGTAGGTGCCCAGTGCCTGGTGGTCGCTGCCGGCGAAGATCGCCGTAGGACGGTCGGGCAACGCCAGGAGCTCCAGGGCGTGTTGGTGCGCGAGGTTGTGGGTGAAGTCGCCGTAGCGCACCAGCTCGGCGTCGAAGGGGAGACCGGCCTCGGCCAGCGCCGAGCGGTAGCCGTCGACCCGTGCCCGGGAGGTGAGCCGGCGTTCCGGGCCGCTGATGATCGCGATGCGCCGGTGGCCCAGCTCGATGAGGTGGCGGGTCGCGGCCAGTCCGCCGGGCCAGTTGGTCGCGCCCACCCACGGCGTGCCCGGCGCGGGCTCGTCGATCGGCATCACCAGCGCGAAGGGGATGCCGAGCCGGCTCAGCTCCTCGTGCTGCTCCGGCGTCAGTTCGGGCACCACGAGAATCGCCCCGCGCGTGGAACGGGTGGCCAGCGAGTCCAGCCACTGACGGGCGCGTTTGGTCCGGCCGTGGGTGGAGGAGACGACCAGCCCCATGCCCGCGTCGTGCAGGACGTCCTCCGCGCCCCGGATCAACTCGACCGCCCAGGGGCTGTCGAGTTCGTTGATGACGAAGTCGATCAGGCCGCCGGGCGGGGCCGCGGTGGCCGCCGGACGGTGTCTCGCCAGATAGCCGTGCTGCCCAAGGAGGCGCTGCACCTTGGCCCGCGTCTCCGCCGATACATCGGATCTGTCGTGCAGAACTTTGGAAACCGTGGACACCGAAACGCCTGCCTGATCGGCGATTTCGGCCAGGGTGCGCCGTCTTGCCTCACCGGATCCTGTCCGAACCGTTGACGTCATCGGATGAATCTCCTACGTTGCCGGGGCGATCGAGCTTTGCGAAAACTATCGCAATCCGCGGTCCCGGAGTAAGGCTCCTCGGCGAAAAGGTGGTCCTCGATGAAGAGATGGCGCGTGGCTTCCCTGGCCACGACCGCGGCTGCGGCTCTGGTGCTCTCCGGCTGCGGCGGCACAGGCGGCGGTGCCGGCGGCGGTTCGGGCGGCGGCAAGGGCGAGTTGCTGGTCTGGGTGGACAACACCCGGATGCCCGCGGCCCAGCAGTACAAGAAGGCCCACCCCGACCTGAAGCTGCGCATCGTCACCATCCCGCCCGACGCGGGCTACGTACCCACCAAGATCTCCCTCGCCAACCGCACCAAGAGCGGCTGGCCCGACGTCGTCTTCCTGGCCAACCCGGCCGAGGCGGCGACCCTCGCGAGCGAGAAGTTCGGCTACGCGGCCCCGCTCGACGACCGCGTCCCCCAGTCCGTCCGCGACGGCTTCACCCCCGGCGCCCTGGACACCTGCACCTTCGGCGGCAAGACGTACTGCCTGCGCAACGACATCGCTCCCACCGTCCTGTGGTACGACGCGACGCTGATGAAGCGCTACGGCTACCAGGTCCCCAAGACCTGGGCCGAGTACCAGCGGACCGGTCTCAAGGCGGCCGACGAGCACCCCGGCACCATCGTCGGAGCCGTCAACGGCAAGTACGGCGCCGGCATCTACTTCGGCAGCAGCGGCTGCGCCACCCGCGACACACTCAGCCTCACCGAGGTCCACATCGACCTGGGCCAGGCGAACTGCACCCGGGTCGCCGATCTGCTGCAGCCGCTCGCCCGGAAGAAGGCCGTCACCACCGTCGTGCCCATCGACCCGGGCTTCGCCAAGTTCGGCAAGGGCGACAAGATCCTGATGCTGCCGGCCCCGGCCTGGTTCGGCGACTTCATGTTCGGCCCCGCCTTCAAGGTGCCGGGGGGCCGCATCGCCGCCGCCCCCATGCCCACCTGGCCCGGCGAGAGCAAGCCCTACGCCGGACAGGTCGGCGGCGGCGCCTTCCTCGTCTCCACGCACGCCGGCGAGCGCACCAAGGACGCCGCGGATCTCGTGCGCTGGATGACCACCGACGTCAGCCTCCAGGCGAAGCAGCCCACCTACCCCGCCTTCACGGCAGCCGCGCAGAAGTGGGGCGAGGCCAAGTCGAAGGACCCCTACTACGCCTCCGACCCGATGCCCGCCCTCATCGCGGCCGCGGACGCACTGCGTCCCGGCTTCGGAGCGGTCCGCTTCGAGGCCGACTGGCAGAGCAGCTTCAACGACACGCTCGTCAAGGCAGTCGACTCGGGCGGCAACCTCCGCAACGCACTGGCGAGTTGGCAGGACAAGCTGGAGGCGGCGGCCAAGACCACCGGGTACACGGTCGGATGAAAACGCTCACGACACCCCGCCCGCCCGCCGCCGCGGCCCCGGCGCCGGTGACACCGCGCCGCCGGCGCCGTCCCGCCCGCCGTGCCGCCGTCTGGATCCTCGTCGGCCCGTACACCGTGTTCCTCGTGGTCTTTGGGCTCGCGCCCGCCGGATACGCCCTGTGGACCTCGTTCGTCGACAACGGCTCCTTCACCGGCGGGCACGACTGGGTGACCGTGTTGGAGGACTACCGGCTCGGCGACGCGGCCGCCAACGTGGCGACGTATCTGCTGCTCTGGCTGCCGATCCTGCTGCTGACCGTCCTGTCCCTCGCCTTCACCCTGCACGCCCGCCCCGGCCGCACGACGAGCGCGCTCCAACTCGTCTACTACCTGCCCGGCGCGGTCACCGGCTCGGCCGCCGCCCTGCTGTGGCTGTTCATGGTCAGCCCGGACAGCAGCCCGTTCTCACCCCTGCTCAAGCTGCTGGACGTCCACAGCGCCACGGAAGCACTGTCCGGCGGCAGCGTCATCGCCGTCCTCACCGTGATGGGCGTCGCGGTGCACGCCGGCGGCTGGATCGTGGTCCTGTACGGGGCGCTCAACGCGCTCCCCAAGGACGTCCTGGAGGCCGCGCAGGTCGACGGCGCCTCCGCCTGGCGGACCATGTGGCACATCAAGCTGCCGATGGTCCGCACGTACGTCGCCTTCGTGCTGATCTCCAGTTTCGCCTCCGGCAGCCAGGTGTTCGTCGAGCCGAGCGTGCTGTCCACCGGCGCCCCCGGCCAGATCAGCCCCACCTGGTCCGTCAACCAGCTCGCCTACACCTACGCCACCCAGGACGGCGACTTCGGCAAGGCAGCCGCGCTGTCCCTGGCCATGCTCGCGGTCGGCGTACTGGCCGCCTGGATCGTGATCACCCGCACCCGTATGTACGCCACTGACTCCTCCGACTCCCGGTGAGTGAGGCATGACCGCACTGTCACGCGGCGCCCGCGCCCTGTTCCTGCTCGGCGCGGCCGTCTTCTTCGGACTGCCCCTGCTCTGGCTGCTCCTCGCACCCACGCGCACGGCCGACGACCTGACCACCGGCTCACCCCTCGGCTTCGGCTCGCTGGGCAATGTGGGCGACGCCTGGTCACACCTGACGTCGTACAACGACGGCCAGATCACCCTGTGGATCGGCAACTCGATCATCTATGCGGCGGCCAGCGTGGCCATCTCGCTGCTGCTGTGCGTCCCCGCGGGCTACGCCCTCGCCAAGCACGACTTCGCCGGCCGCCGGGCCCTGCTCACTCTGTCGATCGTGACGATGATCCTGCCCCCGGCCGCGCTGGTGCTCCCGCTGTACCTGGAGATGTCGGCACTCGACCTCACCGGCACGGTCTGGTCGGTGATCCTTCCGCTGTCCTTCTACCCCTTCGGCGTCTATCTCGCCTTCCTGCACTTCCAGGCGAACCTGCCCGACAGCCTGCTGGACGCCGGACGCGTCGACGGGGCGAGCGAGCTGCGACTGTTCTGGTCGGTGGCGGTACCGCTGGCCCGCCCCGCCATCGCGCTGATCGCCTTCTTCGGCTTCGTCCGCTGCTGGACCGACTTCTTCCTGCCCTTCGTGATGCTCTCCGACGACCGCACCTTCACCCTCCAGCTCGGCCTGATGTCCCTGCTGCAGTCCACCGGCGCGGTCAACAACTCCAGCGGCTTCGCCGACCTCGACATCCACCAGCCGGAGGCGGCCCTGGCCGGACTCGTGGCCTGCGCGCCACTGCTGATCGGATTCGTCCTTGCCCAGCGCTTCCTGCGCACCGGGCTGCTGGCCGGGGCGGAGAAGGGCTGATGGCCGACGACGCACACACCGAACTGACCTCCCAACTCAGCGACTTGATGGATCCTCTGGTGTCCCGCTTCAGCGAGGGCCGGGCGCGTGTACGGCTCGGCGTGAACACCGCGATCCACGACGACACGGCCGCCGAACTGGAGGCGTTCGCCCGGCCGTTGTGGGGACTGGCGCCCCTCGCGGCGGGCGGACAGGCCGTACCGCACGGCGAGTTGTGGGTCCAGGGGCTCGCCCACGGCAGCGATCCCGCGCACCCCGAGTACTGGGGCGAGCCCGTCGACCACGACCAGCGCATCGTCGAGATGGCCGCCATCGGCTTCGCGCTCGCCCTCGCCCCCGAGCAGTGGTGGGACCCGCTGACCGGCCCCGAACGCGACCGGCTCGCCCGCTGGCTGCTCAGCGCGCTGCCCCGGGAGACCACCGACAACAACTGGCTCTTCTTCCCGGTGCTGATCAGCCTCGGCCTCGACCGGGTGGGGGTGCCCTACGACCGCTCGCTCATCACCACACGCCTCGACCGCCTGGAGACCTTCTGGCTCGGTGACGGCTGGTACGCGGACGGCCCCACCGAACGCCGCGACTACTACGTCCCGTGGGCCATGCACTTCTACGGGCTGCTCCACGACACGCTGACCGGCGGGGACCGCTTCAAGGACCGGGCGGCCCAATTCGCCGGCGACTTCCGGCACTGGTTCGCCGACGACGGTGCCGCCGTCCCGTACGGCCGCAGCCTCACCTACCGCTGGGCGCAGGCCGCCTTCTGGGGCGCGCTGCCGTTCGCGGGCGTCGACGTACTGCCGTGGAGCGCGGTGAAGGGGTACCTGCTGCGGCATCTGCGCTGGTGGCAGGGGCGGCCGGTGACCGGGCCCGACGGGCTGCTGTCCGTCGGGTACGGCTATCCGCAGCCGGCGCTGGCCGAGCAGTACAACGCGCCGGGCTCGCCCTACTGGTCGCTCAAGGCGTATCTGCCGCTCGCGCTGCCCGAACAGCACGCGTTCTGGACCGCGAAGGAGGAACCGGCACCCGCCGACCTGCTCGCCGTCAGCGCCCAGCCGCACGCCGGGGCCGTACTGATGCGCACACACGGCGACGTCACCCTTCTCGCCGGGCGCCAGCACCACCCGTGGGTACGCCATGGCGCCGAGAAGTATGCCAAGTTCGCGTACTCGACCCGCTTCGGCTTCAGCCTGCCGAACGGCACGCTCGGGCTCGAACAGGGCGCGTACGACTCGATGCTGGCGCTGAGCGACGACGGCGGGGCGCACTACCGGGTGCGCGAGGAGCCGGCCGCGCACTACGTCAGCGACGACACGGTCCTCAGCACCTGGCACCCGTGGCCCGACGTGGAGATCACGACCTGGCTGACGGCCGCCGCACCCTGGCACGTGCGCACCCACCGCGTCCGCACCGCTCGCGCCCTGCACACCGCCGAGGGCGGCTTCGCCGTCGACCGGGACGCGGGCACGGACCGCGAGACCGGTCCGGGACAAGCACGGGTAACGGCCCCCGCGGGACTGACCGGCCTGCGCGACCTCGACGGCCGGCGCGAGGGCGAGGTCGTCGACTGCCTGCCCGGCACGAACGTCCTCGCACGACGCACCGCCCTGCCCGTACTCGTCGGCCGACTCCCACCCGGCGAGCACTGGTTGCGGTGTGCCGTGCTCGGTGCCCCGACCGGAAGCGAAGCCGAGACGGCGTGGCGAGAACCCCGGCCCCTCACCCATCCGGCGACCACCGCGCATCTCCCGACCACCACACACCCCTCGACCACCGCACATCCGACGACTGGAGACGGGCCTTGAGACTCAGACATCTGTCCGTACTGGGCGCCACGGCCGCGCTGCTGACCACCCCGGTGCAGGCGCAGGCGGCACAGTCCGGCCACACGTACCACGTCGCCCCGCAGGGCAGCGACCACGCCCACGGCACGCAGGCAAGCCCCCTGCGCACCATCGGCGCCTGCCTCGACCTCGTCCGCCCCGGCGACACCTGCCTGATCCACAAGGGCACCTACCGCGAACAGCTCACCCCTCCCTCCGGCACCGAGGGTGCCCCGGTCACGATCGCCGCGTACGGCGACGGCCCCGTGAGCGTCGACGGAACCGAGAAGGTGACCGGCTGGAAGGACGCGGGCGGCGGACTGATCGCCGCCGACACCGACCTGCCGCCCGACCCCGACTTCAACGCGGTGTTCCTGGACAACGCCCGTGCGGCGGAAGGCCGTTGGCCCAACTCCGGCGCCGATCCGCTGAACGCCACCTGGGCCGAGGCCGACACCACCTCCACCGACCAGCACATCGACGACACGGATCTGCCGGACGCCGACTGGACGGGCGCCACCGTGCACCTGTGGGCGGGCTCCAACCCCTGGGCCCAGCAGACCGGCACCGCCACGGCCTCGGCACCCGGCAAGCTGGACTTCAAGGGCGGCAACTACCGCTGCACCCCGCTGTGCATGGGCAACCAGCCCTACCGCAACTACTACCTCGTCGGGTCGAAGGCCGCCCTCGACCAGCCGGGGGAGTGGTACTACGACAAGGCCGCGCACCGGCTCTACCTGGTCCCCCCGAAGGGCGGCATCGCCAGACACACGGTGACCGCCAAGCACCGGCTGTGGGGCGTCGACCTGAGCGACAGCTCGTACGTCACCGTGCGCGGCCTGGACCTGTGGGGAACCTCGCTGCGCACGGGCAAGTCCAGTACGGGAGTCGTGGTCGACCGACTGCACGCCACGTACATCTCCGAGTACTCCACCCTGCCCATGCCGCCGGACAGCGACCTCGCGACCGAGCCGGCCGAGGGGCACATCGTCGCCTCCCGCATCCTCGACTCCGGCGTCCAGGTCCTCGGCACCGGCAACACCCTGAAGAACAGCGAGATCGCCCAGTCGGCCGGTGACGGCGTTCTGGTACGCGGCAACGGCAACACCGTCACCAACAACTACATTCACGACGTCGGCTGGATGGGCAGCTACACCCCCGGTATCGAGATCAACGGCAACGGCCACACGGTCACCCACAACACGATCCGGCGCACCGGACGGGCGGCCATCGACACCGCCTACCAGATCAACGGCACCGAGTACCACGACAACCGCATCGCCTACAACGACATCTCCGAAGCGATGCGCACCTCCCGCGACGGTTCGCCCTTCTACGTGTGCTGCTACCTGAACGGCACCGGAAGCTCCATCGACCACAACACCGCGCACGACTCCAGTGGCCAGAACGGCTACTACGTCGACAACTACTCCGGCCACTTCAAGCTGCACCACAACGTGGCCTGGAACACCGGTGCCCGGGGCGTCTACTTCAACGGCCACACCGGCCCCAGCATCGCCAACGAGGACCACAACTCCAGCTACGGCGTGGGCATCGGTACCGCCTCGTCCGCCCTCGGCGGTGCGACGGACGCGTCTGGCTCGTACTTCAGCAACATCATCGGTCCCAAGCCGGTCACCGCGACGCAGACCGGCAACCCGCTGCCGATCGTCCGTTCCAACCTGATCAGCGCCACCCCCGGCTACACGAACGCCGTCAACGGCGAGCTGTGGCTGACGCCCGGGTCACCCGCCATCGACGCCGGCGAGGTGGTCGACGGCATCACCACCGACACCCTGGGCACGGCCCCCGACCAGGGCGCCTACGAGTACGGCGCACCCATCTGGTCCACCGGCTGCGACCTGCCCGGCTGTCAGCAGCGGGTACGGCACGGCAACTGGAGTGCCACCGCAAGCGACGGAAGCAACGCCGCCGTCACCGTGGACGGCGACATCAACACCCGCTGGACGGGCACTGCCCCGCAGGCCGCCGGCCAGTCCCTCACCGTCGACCTCGGCGAGAGCAAGACGTTCAACCGGCTCTCCCTCGACGCGGGCCGCGACACCGGCGGCCAGCAGCCATACGGCTTCACGGTCTCCGTCAGCGGTGACGGCACGCACTGGGGCGAGCCTCTCGCCCGTGTCTCCGGCCGCTCCTTCACCCAGGACGCGGTGTTCCCCCAGCAGACCACCGCCCGCTATGTGCGGATCACGCTCACCGCGAGCGGACCCACGCCCTGGGTCGTCAACGACATCCGGCTGTACGGCGCTGGGCCCGACGCCGCTTCGACGCTCCAGGCCGAAAAGGCCACGACCGTACACGGGATGGGGCGCGGCACAGCGGCCACCGGAGTCCTCAGCTCCGGCGATTGGGTGGCCTTCCGCAAGGCCAACGTCGACGGAAAGCACCTCACCGCACGACTCAACTCCACCTGCACGAAGGGCTGCTCACTCCAACTGCGCCTGGACGCGCCGGACGGCCCGCTAGCCGCATCGGTGCCCGTCACAGGCAAGGGTGACTGGCAGGAGCAGACCGTGACCCTGAAGCGCGAGGTCACCGGCACGCACGACCTCTACCTCGTGGCGAAGGGCACGAGTCGGCTCGCCGCGCTCGACTGGCTGACGATCAGGCCCTGACCCCCGACGACCGGCCGGGCAGCGGGATACCGAACCCCGCTGCCCGGCCCCGCCGAATCCGTATCCACGACCAGAAATGGGAGGCAGCCAGGTGACCGCGCCAACAGGGAACGGGATCTCTCGAAGAGGTGTGATCGGCACGGCAGCCGCGGTCGCCGCCGCCGGCTGGACAGCAGGGTCCGGCACCGCCTGGGCGGCGCCACGGTCGCCCGAAGGCGCGGAGGACGTGTACGAACGCATGGCCAGAGCCGCCGCCCTGCGCTGGCGGCGGCTGCCCGGCGACTGGAAGGACGGCCCCTTCCTCGGCAACGGTCTCCTCGGGGTACAGGTCTACCGAGGCGCGACAGCCAACTCCCTAAAGGTCATGGTCAGCCACAGTCAGGTGCAGGACCAGCGACCGCAGTGGCGTGCCCCGTACGGCTTCTCCCGTCTGCCCATAGGCCATTTCGACCTCACGCTCGCCGGTGAGGTGACCGGAGTCGACTGGACCCTGGACCTCTGGGACGCCGAACTGCGCGGCACCGTCACCACCACCCGCGGCAGCGTCCGCTTCTCGATGCTGGTGCACAACGCCCGCACCGCGCTGCTGATCTCCACCCGGCCCAGCGCCGGCGAGGAGACCGCGGCATGGTCGTTCACGTGGCTGCCCGCCATCTCGCCCCGCGAGAAGGACAAACCCGCCGACTACACGGGCAACCCGGACCCCCGCACCGGATCCGCCGGCGCCACCCACTACGTCGAGCAGCCGCTGATCGCGGGCGGCGGATGGACCACCGCCTGGCGCGAACGGCGCGTCGGCAGCGGCAGGTTGCTGGCCGCGCACATCGTCTACGGCTTCCCCGAGGACCTCTCGCGCACGACGCAGCGGGCCGTCACCGAGGTAGGGCGCACGCTCTCCGCGGACCCGGACGACCTGGTGCGCGTCCACCGCGCCTGGTGGCACCGCTTCTACCGGCGCAGCTTGGTCTCGGTCCCGGACAAACGCATTCAGGACTTCTACTGGATCCAGCTCTACAAGGCCGCCTGCGCCACCCGGGCCGGCGGGCCCTCTATGTCGGAGTGGGGGCCGTGGTACCCGGAGACGGGCGGCAGCTGGAGCGCCGTCTGGTGGAACCTGAACGTGCAGATCGCGACGTGGCTGATCCAGGGATCCGATCACCCCGAACTCGACTCCGTGACCTCCACCTTCAAGAGCTTCGAGAAGTACCTGCCGCAGTCCGTCCCGCCGGAGTACCAGGACGGCGCGACCTACGCCCTGGCCCACCCCTCGGACTGGATGCTGCGCCCCGGCGCCAAGACGGTCGGCATCCCCGGCACCTCCACGAAGACCGACAACAACGGCAACCTCATCTGGGCCATGCACAATGTCTGGCTCAGCTACCGCCACAGCATGGACGTGTCGATCGTGCGTGACGTCCTCTACCCGATCCTCGTGAAGGCGGTGAACTTCTACGACCACTTCCTGTACGAGGGCAGCGACGGCAAGCTGCACCTGCCGCTCACCCGGTCGCCCGAGTGGGCGGACGCCACCGACTGCACCTACGACCTCTCCCTGATCCGCTGGGGCTGCGCCACCCTCCTCGACTGCCTGCGCATTCTCCGCACGGACCATCCGCGCGCCGGACGCTGGCGCGAGACCCTCCAGCGCCTGGTGGAGTACCCGCGTGACGAGACCGGCATCAACATCGGCGCCGGCAAACCCCTCACCGAGTCGCACCGGCACTTCTCGCACATGCTGTGGCTCTTCCCGCTGCACGAGCTGAACTGGGACCGCCCCTCCGACCGGGACACCATCCGGACGACCTTCGACCACTGGGTCAAGGACCGCAGCCTGTGGGCCGGTTACAGCTACGCCGCCGCGTCCTCGATGGCCTCCCTGACGGAACGACCCGAGGACGCCCTCGACTTCCTCACCTACTTCACCGACGGCAACGTCATCAAGAACGCGTGGATGACCCCGAACACCATGTACGTGGAGGGCGGCAACCTGGCCGTCGAGAGCCCCCTGACGGCGGCCCAGTCCGTCCTCGACATGGTCGTGCAGAGCCACGGCGGAGTCGTACGAGTCCTCCCCTCGGTATCGCGCCGCTGGCCCGACGTGTCGGTCCAAGCCCTGCGTACCCAAGGCGCGTTCCTCGTCGACGCCGACCGATCAGATGGCCGTACCCGATGGGTGCGCGTCCACAGTGAGGTGGGCGCGCCCCTCGTTCTGGACCACGGCATCGACGGTGCCATCGACGTACGGGACGAACGCGGGCGGCGGCTGCGGCACCGGGAGACGGGGCCCGGCCGCATCGAGATCCCGCTCGGCCGGGACGAAACGGCCGTCGTCCTGCCGCGCGGCACCGACCCGGACCTGCGTGCGCGGGATGTGCCGGCCGTCGGCGACGCAAAGCCGTGGGGGCTGCCGGACTGAGTCGTGGCAGTCACGTCGGCGTCGGCCTGTCGCACAGGCCGACGCCGAAGAGGCATGCCAATTCATCGGGTGTATCAACGACTTGAGCGGACTTGACGTTGCCTCGCCCGTTTCGCCATCGGCCGTGGTTGCCTTCCGCCCCCAGTTAATAGTCTGGTCCAAGTCATTGACTCCTCCGATGTATTGAGGTTGCCTGCTTTCCGCGCTCCCCACCTCCCCACCCTCACTTCACCGGAAAGGGACACGCCATGAACAGGAGATCCGTCTTACGGGCTGGTGCCGGTCTGCTGTCCGGCGGTGCCGCGCTCGCACTGCCGTCCGCCGCCCTTGCCGCCACGGCGCCCGCTGCCTCCCCGACCGACGGCTGGAGCAAGACCTCGTTCACCTACAGCTGGCAGAAGCCCTGGAACCTCGACCTCGGCGACCGGCACAGCTACAGCGGCGGCGTCGACCGCATGTGGGTGTACGCCACCGACGAGCCGTTCCAGGAGGGCAGCTCCACAGACCCGCGTACCGAGATGCGCTGGAAGGTCGACTACACCACGGGCGACCGTATGTGGGACGCCGACGTCTACCTCCCGTCCGGCACCGACGGGGCGTCCTTCGTCCAGATCCTGCGGAGCGTGCACCCCTCGAGCACCCCCGCCACCGACATCATGCTCAACATCTACAAGACCAACGGCGGCACCGTACGGCGCTACGACGGCACCGTGCTCAAGACGGGCGCGTACGACACCTGGTTCAACGTGAAGATCGCCCACGAGGCGAGGTCCGGGACCGGCACCGTCAGGGTCTACTTCGACGACTCCCTCGTCTTGACCGTCGACGACCGGGGCCCCGCCACCCGCTACTTCAAAAACGGTGTGTACAACCACGGTTCCGGCCGCGCCGAGGCCCGCTTCCGCAACATCCAGTACTGGACACGGTGACCCGTCACGCGCGGACGGCAGGCTCTCGCCTGCTCGGCGGCACCGTCCAGCTGACCCAAGAGGGCCTCTGAAAAGCCTGTCAGCGGGAAGTTGCCTGGTAACGGGGTGGTGGTGCACTTTCGGGGGCTGGAGTGTGTGAGCTGCGTACCCGTTGCTCGACGGATCTGTCCGATCCGGAGTGGGAGATCCTCTGTCCGCTGGTTCCGGCGGTCAGGCCCGGTGGTCGACCGGCGAAACACACGCGGCGGGAGATCCTCAACGCGCTGGCCTACTGGCTGCGGACCGGCTGTGCCTGGAGACTGCTGCCGCACGATCTGCCGCCGTGGCAGACGGTCTACCACTACTGGCGGCGATGGCAGCAAGTAGGCGTGTGGGAGCGGATGTTGACGGAGCTGCGTGAACGCGAGCGGGTGCAGCTCGGCCGTGAAGTTTCCCCGTGATCTTGGACACCCGTTGGTTATGCCGCGAGGGCGTGTTGATGCCGCTGCCTGGTCTCGGCCGGGGTGAAGTAGCCGAAGGTCTTGTGCTTGCGCAGGCGGCGGCGGTTGTAGAAGGTCTCGATGAAGGTGAAGACCTCGGCGCGGGCGGTGGCGCGGTCGGGCCAGATGCGGGTGCCGATCTCTTCCTTGAGTAGGGCCAAGAAACTCTCCGCGGCCGCGTTGTCGAAGCATGATCCGGTACGTCCGCAACTGTTCCGCAGTCCCAACTCCCTTATGCAGTCGCAGAATTGGGTCGAGGTGTATTCGCTGCCGCGGTCACTGTGGATCACGCAGTCGGGCTCCAGGTTCCCTCGGCCGTAGGCCATGTCGAGGGCGTCCACGACGAGTTCTGCGCGGTGGTGATCAGCCATGGCATAACCGACGACCTCGCGGGTGGCCAGGTCCAGCCAGCAGGCGAGGTAGAGCCATCCCTCGGCAGTGGGCAGGTAGCTGATATCGCCGACCAGCCTGATCCCGGGCCGCTCGGCGTGGAAGTCGCGGCCGATCAGGTCAGGGGCCGGCTTCGCCTTCTTGTCGGGCCGGGTCAACGAACGGCGCTCGCGCCGGGTGACGCCTCGGATGTCGCGCTCGCGCATCACGCGGGCGATGCGCTTGCGGTTCACCCGCCGCCCCGACGCCGCAGTTCGGCGTGGATGCGCGGGACACCGTAGGTACGGCGGGAGGCGACGTGCAGCACCGTGATCTCGTGCGCGAGCGCGTCGTCGGCGGCCTGCCGGGCATGGCGGGCGGCCTCGCCCTCGCGCCACGCGTAGTAGGAGGAGCCTGCCAGGGCTTCGACGACCGGTGAACGTCGGTCGCCAACTTGCCCCTCGCCTCGGCGGTGAGGGCACGCTGCCCATCGATGCCAGCGGTCTTGCGGCCACTGCTCTGCTGCGTCACTCGTTTCACGCTGACCAGCGTGTTGCTGCGGCTGCGCAGCATGAGCTTCTGCAAGTCGTCGACCGCGGCACCCCCGTCGAGGCCGCCTGCCGCATCATCGTCCTCGAAGACCAGCTCGAAGAAGCCCAGCGCACCAACGCCGAACACCGCCGTACCGACCCATCAGTGAACCCGACGGCCACGACCTGAAACGGCTGAGACCTGAGGGCTCTCCCAGGAGCTTCGCGGCTGCCGCCCACGCATGCTGCCCGGAAGGCAGGCGTTCCGGGCAGCATGCGTGGGCGCGTCCTTGCCTTATGCTGCGGCGTGCGCGGCCCTGTCGCGTTGTGACACGGTCAGGTAGCCGACGAATCCGATGATCGCGGCCGTCCAGGCGAGGGTGACGGGCGACAGACCGAGGCCGAGGCCACCGCGGGTGTGGGGGAGTGCCATCCAGTCGGCGAGTGAGGTTACCAGGGGGCGGGTGACGACGTACGCGGTCCAGAAGGCGGTGACCGCGCCCTCGGGTGCCGAGGCGGTGGGCCAGGGCGGGTGCGCAGATGGTGGTGGCGAAGAGGGCGACCGAGCCCAGGTAGCCGAAGCCGATCGTGGCGGTCAGGCGCCCGCGGCGGTGCCGAGGGCGAAGGTTGCGAGGACGCTGCCCAGTAGAACCCCTCGCGGCGGCGCGTCCGGATGGTGTGGATGGACAGGGTGCGCTCGCTCGGGTACCAGAGGGCGAAGTTCGCGGCCAGTGCGGTGAGGAAGGCCGGGGCCGAGACGGCGTAGGGCCCGCCGAGGCTGGCGTGCAGGACGTCGGCGGCCATGGTGCCGAACACGCTGACCATGACGACGGCCGTCCAGTACGCCCAGGCGACGTAGCGGCTGAGCATGAAGTGGACGGCGAGGGAGGCCGTCAGGGCGAGAGCGCCGAGCGCGACCGCCGGGATCGGGCCGAGGGTTCGGGCCAGGAGGTCTGACGCGGTCTCCCATGCCCGTGGTCAGGAGCTTGACGATCCAGAAGTAGACGGTGACCTCCGGCACCTTGTTCGCCAACTGGCGTACGGGGGCGATGGGGTGGTCGTCGAGTAAGTGCTCCGCGGTCATGATCCGCACGACGGCACGTCGAGCATGAACGCAATCTGAATGGTGCGCGGGGCAGCGGCGGCACGTAGTACTGCGGTACGACCCGGCGGGTGTGGATCAGTCCCCGGTACCACCGAATCGGGGTGGTGTGGCGTTTGAACGGCGGCGCGCGCCACTGACCGCATCTGCCGGCCTCCTTCCCGACCGCCGCGAGGACGGTCGCCGACCTCGGCACGGTGTACTCCCCGCCCGCCTACACCACGACCACGAAAATTGCCGCGGCCGCCGAACCGGACGGCACGGGCAGCCGGCGTCTGTTGCCGGGCGCGCCGGACTCGTGCCCCGTGCACTACGACGCCTGGTGACCAACGGGGCGACCGCGCCGTCCGCGACCCTGCTGGCGACCGCCCGTACCGAACTGTCGGCGTGGGTGGCGCGGAAGGTGGGGTGACCGCGCCGGAGACGACGCGGGGGCGGGCGATGGTCACCGTCGCCCGCCCCCGCCGTGCCGTACCGGGCGGCCGTCAGCTGCCGGTGCCGGTCCAGTTCGCCGCTACATGTCCGAGCCGGATCCGCTGCGGATGGTCGCCCACCGGCACCGAGAGGACCTTCTGTCCGGTGGCGAAGTCGATCGCGGTGATCTGGTCGGCGCCGCTCTCGGAGATGACGCAGTCCTTGCCGTCGCCGCTGACCGTGGCCCAGTAGGGCTTGGAGGCGCTGACCAGGGGGTCCTCCTGGAGGGTGGCCCGGTCGACCACCGTCGCGTAGTCGTCCATCGTGCCGGCCACGCACAGCTTGGCCCCGTCCGGGCTCATCGAGAGGCCGTGGTGGCGCGAGTCGTTGACGAACGTGGTGCGGTCGTCGCTGGTCGCCGGGTTCTTCGGCAGGGTCTTCGTCCGGGTGATCCGGTCCGAGGCGAGGTCGTACTCGAAGAAGCCGTTGAAGAACGAGACCTGGAAGTACAGCTTGGACTCGTCCGGCGAGAACACCGCCGGGCGCACGGCGTCCGAGTAGTCCGTGAGTCCTATGGCGTCCAGCCGCTGTCGCATGTCGATGATCTTGACCTGCTTGTAGGTGGTCGCGTCGACGACGGTGATGTGCCGGTCGCCCTTGGTGAAGTCCTGCCACGGGGCGTCCTGCGAGGTGTTCACGTCGCCGATCGCCATGTTGTAGATGTACTTGCCGTCCTTGGTGAAGATGTTCTCGTGCGGCTTGTCGCCGGTCTTGAATGACCCGAGCTGCTTACCGGTGACGATGTCCAGGACGTGCACGGTGTTCGAGATCGACGCCGAGACCGCGACCCGCTTCCCGTCGGGTGAGACGGCCATGTGGTCCGAACGGTAACCGGACACCGGGAAACGCCAGTTGATGTTCCCGGTGGCCAGGTCGATGGAGACGACGTCGGCGAAGCTCGGCCGCGATACGACCACCGACGCGCCGTCCGGCGTGGTGTACATGTCGTCCGCGAACTGGTCGTGGCCCTCGCCGACCCCGTTGCGGATGGCCATGAAGTAGATCCACTTGATCGGGTCGGCGTTGATCTCCGCCATCCGGGCGGCCTTGTCGGGGATCACGTTGATCCGGCCGACCTTGGCGAAGTCACCGCTGGACTTGACGACGTCGGCGGTGCCCTCCCAGTTGTTGCCGACGAAGAGGACCTCGCGCAGGGCGGCGGCGGTCGAGGCGTCGGCGTCGGTGGAAGCGGCGGTGGCCGCGGTCGCCGGGGCGGCGACGGTCAAAACGAGGGCGGCGGCTACGGAGCAAAGGTGCCTGGATCTGAAGGCAGGCATGCTGCTCTCTCCTCTGGGTGGCTGAAGGCGTGGGGGCAGGGCGGAAGGGCCGCCCGAAACTGAACACCGGTGCATTCAGAGTGACTTACTGGAAAGTAAGGAAGAGGTGCCCTTCGCCACAAGACTCCGTGCACGACAAAATCGGCGGCGGGGGAGCACGGGCCGACGAGGGAGGGTCAGTGACGGGCAGGCTCCAGAGCGCCGACCGGCCGTTACTGCGGCAAGTCGGCCGAACGGCGGCAGGCCGAGCGCCGGGGAAGATTCCTGGACGCGGCGCTGCGACTGTTCGGCGGCGGGCCCGGCTACCGCGGGACCACGGTCGCGTCGCTCAGCGAGGCGGTCGGCCTGTCGACGCGCCAATTCTACGAGGAGTTCCGCACCCTGGAGGACGTCCTGGCGGCGCGCATCTGCAGATCAACGGCTGGGCCGAGGAAGCGGTGCTGGCCGCCTTCGCCGACGCGCGCAGGGCCTGCCTACGTTCACATCTACAACGGCAGCTCCGGCATCATCCAGCTCATCGTCGATCTGGATGGTTGGTTCTCCATCGACGGCAATGACGACAGTGGTGTCCTGACGACAGCCCCCCCGGTGGATCCCTTAGAGAGCATCTGATCAATGTTCAGGACGATGTGGGTGGCTTGTCCGTTTCGATTCGCCAGGTTGGTGTGGATTCTCCGGTGAGTTCTCGG
>NZ_JARXVH010000025.1 GCF_029892565.1 Streptomyces pseudovenezuelae
TCCACGGCCGAATGCTCACACCATCCCGAACGGCCGAATCAGCACATCGGTCACGCCCGACTAGGGCACTTCAACAAGATCGTGTTACGAGCTCTTTGGCCTGCGGCCTCATCTGCTGGAGGAGGCTGAAGAAGGCCCGATCATGATCGTGTTACGAGCTCCAAGCCGTGGCCTCGGCCATAAAAATTTCGAAGGTAAAAGATGGACGTTGTGTGGTCCATGACATCGGTGCAGTCGGCACTCTTCGATTCCACCGAAAGGCGCTCGGAACTGAGTGACCTTGTGGATGCCTTCAGGGAGCTGCGCGGCAGCGGTCGGGGGCATCTGGAAGTCAATTTGCCAGATAGTCTGTACCCCTATCTGACCCTCAGCTTCCTGGATGATCATGCAGTCGTTCATCTTTTCACCTCCGAAGACAGTGTTTCCCTTCTTGTTGGGGACGGCTCTGTTTCCCCGGAGGGACAAGTCGACGTTCCGGTCATGGATGATCTGGGAACCTTTACAGGTGACTTCGTGATGCGAGTCGATCGCGCATGGGATGTCATCGAGAATTTCGTCCGAGCGGGAACGGTCGAAGGGCTCGGAGAGTGGTATGAGCTGTAGGAGCCAGAAGGTTGCAAGGAGGAAAAGAGTCTCCTAGGTGCTCCATTGCGACGCTGGGTGGATAGCGTGGCCCGAGTCGCCAACTCACGGGATGCCTCCTACGCGCCTCGCGACGGTCCCGGGCGCCCGATTGGGAGCGCGGGATCATCGCAGGCGGTAAGGGCGGACCCGTGTCCTGTCGAGACGGTCATGTGGTGCTGGTGGGCTGGGGTGGGTAGCCGTGGGCGCGGAGGTAGGCGTCGAGGGCCAGAGCGGCGATGTCACCGTGCTGAATGGCTGTGTCGGCGTTGCAGCGGCGGATGTGTTGCTGGAGGAGCTGGAGGAGCTCGGAGGCGGCGTAGTTGAAGACCAAGGAGCAGGCCCCGGCGACCACGCCGAAGGAGAACTTGACCAGGTCGAACAGCGTGCTGTAGTCGACGCAGGGCTCGTGGTTCAGGGCCCTGGGCGCCAAGCAGGTCCCACGCGGTGAAGAACACCGTGGCGGCCGGTAGGAGGGCGGGGGAGAAGGACAGAGCGAGGACGGTGTCGAGCGGCCACAGGCGCAGGCCTCGCCACTCGGACCGGCGCCCAGGCAACTGTGGGCTCACACCTCATCAGGACGGTCCTGGGCCGCTGCCGGATGCACGGAAGCGGGGCGGTCTACTTCGGCGGTGTGTCCTACGTTCCGCGCCGTGCTGGTGCATGGTGGAGGTGGTTCCGGCCCGCCGCTCTCCCCCGTAGCGGCGGGCCGGACTTCCGTTTCAGCGGGCGAGGGCGACCTCGATGGGGCTGTTGGGGCACGGGCCGAGGATGTCGGTGAGTGCGGCCTGCTCGGACGGGTCGATCGCCAGGGACCAGCGTGTCTTCACGGCGATCCAGTCGGTGGCGTAGGTGCAGCGGTAGCCGGTGGAGGGTGGTTGCCAGGTGGCCGGGTCCTGGTCGCTCTTGGACCGGTTGCTGGCCGCGGAGACCGCGATCAGCGCGCGGCTGTCTCCGAGGTCGTTGGCGTACGCCTCGCGTTGCTTGGCGGTCCAGGCGGAGGCGCCGGAGTCCCAGGCTTCGGCGAGCGGGACCAGGTGGTCGATGTCCAGGGCGCGGGCGACGTCGAAGGAGGCGTCGTCGTAGGGCGAGTGCCAGGAGCCCCCGTTCAGCTGGCAGTTGGCGCCCTGCTCGGGGGCGGTGACGGCTTCCTCCAGGAGTACCTCCGCCCGGGTGCTGCAGCCGTCGCGGTCGGCGTCGATCCAGTGCCGGAACTTGCTGCGCTCGTACCCGGTGCGCTCTTCGTCTCGTACGGGGAGCGCGGTCAGGGCGTCGCGGACGGGCAGGGCGATCGTGTCGCCTGGGTCGGCTGCTGCGTGGGCGGTTGTAGGGGCGAGCAGGGCGGCGAGCGTGCACAGTGCGAGGGCTGCGGTCCGTACGGCGGTGGAACACGTGGAAGGCAACAAGACCCCTTCGAAGAGCACGGAAGACGAGTGATCTTCGTATCGGGCGGGGTCCGTGACGCGCCCGGTGATCGGCCGTCAGTTCACCCGCACGGTCGGTAAGTCACACCGCCGGCGGTGCGGCTGGGGTGTGGGGAGGAGCGTGCGGGGTGGTGTGAGCGCCGGTATGTGCCTGGCGTGCGCGGGGTGTGATGCAGAACACGGCGAGGGTGCGCAGGTGTGTTCGCTGCGTCCCTCGGGAGGGTTGGGCCAGGTCAAGGGCCTACGGAGAGTGACTAGCGGTGCTTGTTGAAGGTTGCACTGCGCCTTCGGACGGGCACGCCCCGTGATTTTTTCGAAGGAGCGTGAGTGTTCCGCCCTGCAAATCACTTAGCTGTTGTGCAGGCCCAACGGCCTGTCGGCGCAGGCAAGTTGGTGCCGGGTCCCCGACCGCCTCAATGGAGAGGATCTTTACTCATGTCCCCTGCCGACGGGAGCAGCGCGTGAGGTACGACGACGCTCCGGAGGGCGCCTCGCCCGCGGAGCACGGTGCCGGGCTGTCGCAGTCCATGTTCGTGCCGCTGGAGCTGCCACTGGACTTCGAGGCCTTCTACCTCGGCCACCAAGAGGTCTTCCACGCTTACGCGGAGGTCCACTTCGGTACCCGGGAGGCGGCCGAAGAAGTCATACACGAGGTCTTCCTGGAGATCCACGCCGGCTGGTCGCAGCTGCTGAGCGCGGGCAACCTCGAACAGGGGGCGTGGGCGATCGTGCGGCGCATCGTCCACAACCGCCTGGAGCAGGAGGGGCGGGCGCCGGCGTTCATCATCAACGGCCCCATCGCCCAGGCCCTGGACAAGGCCCTGGTCACGGCCCGCGACAAGCTCCACAAGATGGAGTCCAGCAGCGGCCTGTACGAGGCGATCGCCGAACTCCCCGACCGCCAGTTCGAGGTGATCGTGCTGCGCTACGTGCTGGGCTACCCCACCGCCAAAGTCGCCTGGTACATCGGCATCGACGACCGCACCGTCGGCCACCACCTGCGCCGCGCCAAGGAACGCCTGCGCATCAAGCTCGGCCTGCCAGAGGCGCCCAAGAAGCCCAAGAACAAGGGAGCAGGAGCATGACCGCCACCATCGACACCCTCCTCGCCGACGCCCGCCTACCCGCCACCCCGCGGCGCGGCACCGATGTCGCCGCCGGCCTGCGACGCCTGGCCGCCGACGCCGCCCGCCGCACCCCCACCACCGACGTCACCCACGCCGCCCAGGCCGGGCAGCGCCTGAGCGTGGTGTGCCGGTGGGTCCTCAACGAACCCGACGCCGCCGCACACGTAGCGAAGATCGCCGAAGGCCCCGACCGCGGACCGATGACCGAGGACGAACTCGACGTCGACGGCGCCCTCGTCTTCGCCTGCCTGCTCCACCTGACCGGACACCCCGAGTCCGCGCAGTTCTGGTGGCAGCTCGCCGCCGGCGCCAGCAGCCGCGCCGCCGCCTACTGCCTGCACCTGCACCACCTGTGCCTGGGCGAATCGCGCCGAGCACGGCACTGGTTCCACCAACTCACCCACTCCATGGCCGACACCGCCCCACCGGACGCCGCGTTCCTGGACGGCCTGGAAATCTTCGCCCGCTACGTGCGCGTCAACGGCTCCCGCGCACATCCGCCCACCGGCCGCCTGGAGAACGAGGTTGAGCGGCTCGCCGCCCGCGCCCACTGCTCCGTCATCGTCGCCCGGCCCGACCGCCAACTCGTCGCCCGGCTCCAAGAGTTCACCGAAGGCCGCTGACCCGCACACTCCACCCGCGATACGACGAAGGGGAGTCCATCACCGGCCACCGGTTCCGAGGCCACAGGCCGGACGGACTCCCCGTCAAGACGCCATCCAGAAAGGGACGTCTGCCATGAACCCTAGCCCCCGCACGCCCCGCACATGGCGGGAACGGCTCACCACTGTGTGGAAGTGGATCGCGCGACGCCGGCGCACCGCCCTCGCACAGGTGCTGCGCGGCGCCTGCTACGGCGCCGGTACCGGAGCCGTAGGCCTGATCTTCATGTGGGCGCAGCACTGGCTGTGAACACCACAGCTCCGTGACCAGCCGCTGCCCTCCTGCATTCCGATCTGCCTGTGGCCGGGATCCACGGGTCCGCCGCAGGCAGATCGGGGTCGAGACTCTCGGTGAGGACCTGGTCCGCGACGTTCGCCGGCGGAAGCCAAACGCGCGTTCCCTAAGTCGGAGATCGGATCAGACAGAACGGCGGCCCCGATCGGCGCCACCGTGAAGAGGTCGGCGCCTGCGGCCTGAAGCGGACGGGCCGTCAGGCAGCGCTGTGCCGTGCACATGGTGCTCATATCAAACACTAGGTAGTCGTGTAGCGGTCCGCCCGGAAAGAGATCTCCGTCGACGGCACCCGGCAGGCGAGCCTTGCGAGTTCGGCTCAGCCTGGCACCTGCATGTGGTGTGCGATCGCCAGCCGTGGGTGGCTCGCCAAGGCCGTACGCCCGACGGCCGGCAGCGACCGTCCTGGAGCCGTGAGAAAAGGAGTGTGGGCGCCAGGGTTGAGCCGTTCGAGATCGCATCGCCGATCGAGGGCTTCGGGTCAGCCGGAGGCGGGCCTGGACGTGCATCTCCTGATCACCGGGTTTTCTGTGAACGTGGAGATGGATTCAATTCAGGCCATGATCTGCCCCTGCCAAATCCGGCAGCTCGAAAGCGTTGACTTGTCCATGCCGTGTCGACTTAGATCTTCACCTTGTAAAGATCTTTTAAAGACGGGGTGGGGGCTATGGGGTGGGGTGTGTCGCGCCGTCATGTAGGCGCGCAGGGGGGACACAGCAAATACGCCGGACACGACAGATGGGGTGCAAGACGGGTCTTCTCGGCTGTGACGGTGACGGGGTTGCTGGCGGGAGTGCCGGTGTTGGGTGTGTCGGCGCCGGCCGCGCACGCGGACGCGATGTCGGAGGCGCAGGCCGCTGCGGCGCAGGCGGCCGAGTCCGGCGAGCGGGTCGAGGTGGTGGGCCAGCGCACTGAGTACTCAACGACATTTGCGAACCCTGACGGACTGACGTTCAAGCTGGTGCAGTCGGCGGTTCCCGTGCGGGCCAAGCTTGCTGACGGTTCGTGGGCGGCACCGGACGCGACGCTGGAGCGGCGAGCTGACGGTTCGATCGGGCCGAAGGCTGCGGTGCTGGGCATCTCGTTCTCGGCGGGTGGCGATGGCGCCGGTCTGGTGAAGCTGGCCGAGGACGGGTCGTCACTGTCTCTGGGCTGGCCCGGGCAGCTTCCGGAGCCGACGTTGGACGGTGCCTCCGCTCTGTATGCGAACGTGTTTCCCGGCGTGGACTTGCGAATGATTGCCACTGTCGAGGGTGTCCGGCAGGTGCTGGTGGTCAAGAGCGCGGCCGCGGCTGCCAACCCGGAGCTGAAGACGCTCGACTTCTCCATGCGCGCCGATGGCCTAACCGTGCGGGAGGGGGGGCGGTGGCCTGTCCGCGGTGGACGCCAACGGCAACACGGTGTTCCGTGCCCCGGCTGCGCAGATGTGGGACTCCGCAGGTGACGTGACCCCTTCGTCTGTGACTGCCTCGTCGGCGATCGCGTCACAGGCTTCGTTCAGAGTGGCGTCGGCGGACGATACTCCCGCGTCAACCGAGGACGGCTCCGGCGAAGCATCTACGGACCCCGCGGCAGGTCCGAGCGACGGTGACGCCTCTGTGATGTTGCCGGTATCGGCGAACGCGGATTCGGTGACAGTGGTGCCGGACACGAAGCTGTTGACCGGCGCGGACACGGTCTACCCGCTCTACATCGACCCGGATGTGTCGTGGGGTGAGTCGGAGCGCACGCTGCTGTCGTCCGACGGGGACAAGTTCTACAACTTCTCCGGCGGCGACGACGGCAAGGGCGTCGGCTACTGCGGCACGTATGTGACCGGCGGCTTGGCCTACTACTGCGGCTCGGGCTACAAGAACCGCATGTATTTCGAGTTCTCGGCGAGCAAGTTGGCGGGCAAGCAGGTCCTGGATGCCACCTTCCGGGTCACCGAGCGCTTCTCGATGTCCTGTGAGCCGACCTGGGTAGATCTGGCGCGCACCGGCAATATCTCGTCGTCCACCACGTGGCCGGGCCCGACAGCGAACTGGGACTTGATGGTCGACCGGAATGTGTCGGCCGGACGGGGTTCCGCCTGTGACCCGAGCCAGCCGGACAAGGCGATCGAGTTCAACGACAGTCCGAACGAGACCAACGAGAACCTCACCTCGACCGTGAAGAAGTTCGCGGCTGGCGACTTCTCCCGGCTCACTCTGATGCTGAAGGCACACGACGAGTCGGACCCCAACGGCTGGAAGCGGTTCGACGACGACGCGACCCTGGACGTTGACTTCGTCGGTATCCCGGCCAAGCCCACCGCGATCGGCCTGGTTACCGGTACCAGCACGCAGTGCGAGACCAAGCAGAGCGACCCGCTGATCGTCTCGGACCCCACTCCGCAGCTGTCCGCGACAGTGCAGACAGCCAAGGGCGGTGAGGACGACGCTCTGCTGCGTGCGGCCTTCGACGTCGACAAGTACACCGCCAGCAGCAATTCCTGGTCCCAGGCCGTCGCCGAGATGGAACGGCCCACCAGCGGCCACGCCACCGACAACACCAAGCTGTACGCGACCACACCGACGCTGACCGACGGCACCCTCTACCGCTACCGGGCCTGGACCCGCTCCTACTACAACAGCTACAACAGCCATCTCTCCTCGGCGTCCAACGCCGACGTCCCCGGCTGGTGCTACTTCAAGGTCGACTCGACCCGCCCGAAAGCCCCCGGGATCGCGCTGACTGACCCATACTCGCAGTGCACGTCCAACGCCTGTGACCCGGGCGGCGGGCCCGGCGTCAAGGCGACCTTCACCTTCACCCCGCACTCGGGGGACACCAACACCGCCTACCAGTACAAGCTGTCCACGGCGACTTCTTGGTCACCCGAGATCTTGGGATCGACGGTGAGCAAGGACGTCACTCCTGCGGCATCGGGCACGTACACCATCTACGTGCGAGCCAAGGACACCCTCGGCTGGGGCGCGCAGAACGCGATCGACTTCGTGGTCGCCGAGGGGCCGGGTCCGGTTGGGCAGTGGCATTTCGACGAGGCCAGCGGCGCTGCGATCGATACCTCGACCACGGTGACGGCCGACCAGGACAACGTCACCCTCTCCTCCGGTGCGTCCCGTGATGGACGTGGCCGTCGTGGTGTCATCACCAAGGACAGCAACGGCAACGACCTCACCACCCCGGTGACCGACACTGGACTGACTCTTGACGGCTCGGCCGGCTACGCGGCGACCTCTGGTGCTGTGCTGGAAACCCGGGCTTCCTACACGGTGTCGGCCTGGGCCCGCGTAGCGTCCGCCCCGGCGCACAACTACGCCGTCGTATCGCAGGTGAGCAGCGATTCCACCGCGTCCGGCCTCTCGATCTACTACTCCACCTCCTACAAGGGCTGGATCTTCAACTGGCACTGGCGAGACTCCGCCGGGACTTCGCACATCGTCCGTTCCTACGCCGACCAGACGTCGGTCCCGTTCGGGGTGTGGACTCACCTGGCCGGTGTCTACGACTCGGACACCCACACCATTCAGCTGTACGTAAACGGCAAGGCCCAGGGATCCCCGGTCGCGCTGGACACAGGACAGCCCTCCGCCGCCAACGGCAGTTTCCTGATCGGCCGGACCCTCTACACCGCCGGATCTCCCACCGACTACTTCGGCGGCCAGATCGACGAGGTCCGGGCCTGGCAGGCCAAACTCACCGATGACCAGATCTCCACGGACGCGCAGCTGAAGAATTCCAACGGGTACGCGGGAGCCGAACTGGTGGCTTCCTGGAACCCGGCGGATGCCGGCGGCACCACCCTCGCGGACAGCGATTCGGGCTACGGCCGCTCTTTGACCCTCGCCGGCGGCGCGTCCCTCGACGGTGAGGGGATCGTGCTCAACGGAACGAACGCCACGGCCACGACCTCCGGGCCGCTCGTGGACGAGACCGGCTCGTTCACCGCGACCACCGCCGTGCAACTGGACAGCGACGCACTGGCTGCCAAAAGCGTGGGCTACACGGCACAGGTGATCGGGCAGCGCAGCGCCGACGGCTCCGCCTGGGGCTTTTGGTACGAACTGAAGGGCACCGAAACCGACCCGGAGACGGACAAGACGGTCCCGGTCGGCGTGTGGCACTTTGGACGCCTCAACGCCGACGGCACCTTCACCGGTGTCACCTCCGATGAGGCGGCCACCCTGGGCAGCCCCGTCCGTATGACCGGCGTGTACGACGCCCAGTCCGGGACGATCAGCCTCTACCTCGGCCTCAACCAGAACGGTGACGACACCGCCTACACAGCCGTCGTCGGGTCCGGCGACTTCGCGGTCGGCAAGGGCTTCGCGAACTCCGCCTGGGGCCACTACCTGCCGGGATCCATCACCGACATCCGGGTCTGGGCCGGCGCCATGGCGAGCCAGGACCAGATCGCCAACACCGTCGGAGACTGACCCCGGCACACCACCACACGGGCGGCGGCGGCAGGCGCCGCCGCCCGCCCGCTCTCGGACTTTCCTGATGCTTTTTCACCTGGGGGTTGTTTCGTGCGTACCCGAATACCAGCTCGTTGGGCGCCGCTCGTGGTGGCTCTCTCGGTAGCCCTGACCGTGCCGGTCGCGTTGACGCCCGTCGCGGCTGCCGCGACGGGCGGTGGCCTGGGTAAGCCCGCAGTGGCCAAACCTCGCGTGAGCAAGGTCCAGGCGGTGACCGGCCTGGGTGCCAAGAAGGCTCGCGGCACGGTCGCCAAGGCCAAGGCGGCCAATGCCGCGCAGGCCAAGCGGGCAGCGGCGGAACAGAACGCGTCCTGGCCGACAGCGGCCGAGAGCACCGCGACGGTCCCGGGACAGGGGAAGGCGAAACTCACCGCCGGCGGACTGCCCGTGACCATCACCCAGTCCGGCGGCGACAAGGCTGTCTCGGGCCAGGCGCAGGTGCGCGTCCTGAGTCGTGAGGCCGTCAACGCTGCCGGTGTCAAGGGGGTTTTGCTCACCGCGGCTGCCGACGATCCCGGCAGAGCCGAGGTGAGCGTGGACTACTCGGCGTTCGCGTCCGCCTACGGCGGCGGCTGGTCCGGCCGCCTGCGGCTGGTCCAACTGCCCGCCTGCGCCCTGACCACGCCCGAGAAGGCGGTGTGCCGGGTCCAGACCCCGCTTCGCTCACACAATGACATCTCCGGCCAGTCCGTCTCGGCCACAGTGAGCCTCGCCTCCAGCTCGACGGCAACCTCCAACCCGTCAAGCGCTTCCCGGACCTCGGCTGCCACCACCTCCGCGGCCACCGTCCTTGCGGTGACCGCGGCCTCCGGTGAATCCGCCTCCGGCTCGGGCAACTACTCCGCCTCGCCCCTGTCGTCCTCCTCCAGCTGGGAAGCGGGCAGCTCCTCCGGCGCGTTCACCTGGTCCTACCCCCTGAGCACGCCCCCGGCCGCCGCGGGCCCCGCCCCCACCCTGTCGCTGTCGTACGACTCCGGCAGTTCGGACGGCAAGACGGCGTCCACGAACAACCAGTCCACGCAGGTCGGTGAGGGCTTCGACATCACGTCCTCCTACGTCGAACGCTCCTACGGCGCCTGCGACGACGACGGCCAGGAAACCAAATACGACCAGTGCTGGAAGTACGACAACGCCTCAATCGTCCTCAACGGCAAGTCCAGCGAACTGGTCAAAGACGACACCAAGAAGGACGACACCAAGGAGGTGTGGCGGCTCAGCAACGACGACGCCTCCACCGTCACCCATTCCACCGGCGCCGACAATGACGACGACAACGGCGAGTACTGGACGGTGATCACGGGCAACGGCACGAAGTACGTCTTCGGCCTCGACAAGCTGAGCGGCGCCGACACCGAGCGGACCAACTCCGTGTGGACGGCCCCGGTCTACGGCGACGACCCCGACGAACCTGGCTACGACAAGGGTGACTCCTTCTCCGGCCGCTCCCTCACCCAGGCCTGGCGCTGGAACCTGGACTATGTCGAGGACCCGCTCGGCAACGCGATGACCTACTGGTACACCGCCGAGACCAACCACTACGCCAAGAACGGCGCCGACACCGCCACTGCTGGGTACACCCGGGGCGGCTACCTCACCAAGATCCTTTACGGGCAGAACAAGGACACTCTGTTCAGCGGGGTCACCTCGGACAAGGTCACGTTCTCCTACGACGAGCGCTGCACCGCCTCCGACTGCTCCTCACTCACAGACTCCACCGCCGACAAATGGCCGGACGTTCCCTACGACTCCATCTGTGCCAAGGACGCGGACTGTGACGCCAAGAGCCCGGCCTTCTTCACCCGTAAGCGTCTGACGGGCATCGACACGTACGCATGGTCGGCCGCATCCAGTGCCTTCACCGCCGTCGACTCCTGGACGCTCGCCCAGACGTTCCTGGACGGCGGCGACCTTGTCGGCGACACCTCCGACCAGACACTGGCGCTGACGTCCATCAAGCACACCGGCAAAAACGGCACCGACATCGGCCTGGACCCGGTGACCTTCGGCTACCAGATGCGCGTCAACCGGGTCGACTCCAACGACGACGACATCCTCCCGCTGACCCGCCCGCGTATCGAGACGGTGACGTCCGAAACCGGCGCGATCACTACCGTCACCCTCTCCGACCCGGAATGCGTACGCGGCTCCAACATGCCGGCCGCCGAGGACAACGACACCAAGAGCTGCTATCCGACGTACTGGCATATCAACGGCGCCAGTGAATCGTCGCTCGACTGGTTCCACAAATACCGCGTGACAGCGGTCCTTTCCTCCGACCCCACCGGCCACAACGTCGGTGTCGAGCACGCCTACAGCTACTCCGCCCCTGCCTGGCATTACAACGACGACCCGATCACCCCTGCCGACGAGCGCACCTGGTCTATCTGGCGGGGCTACGGCAAGGTCACTGTCACCGCCGGAGACTCCGACGGCACCCAGTCCAAGACGGTGTCGCTCTACCTCCAGGGCATGAACGGCGACAAGCAGAAGGACGGCACGACGCGTTCCGTCTCCGTCGCCGGCATCGACTTCACCGGCCTCGACGTGGCCGACCAGACCGACAGCGACCCGTACGCAGGCCAACTGCGCGAGCAGATCACCTACAACGGCTCAACGCCCGTGACGGTCACGGTCAACGACCCCTGGCTGAAGAGGACAGCCACCCAGCACAAGTCGTACGCCGACATCGAGGCGTACTACGTCCGCACCGCGAAGACCTACACCCACACCTACCTCACCGCCACGTCGAAGTGGCGCACCAGCGCCACCTCAACCACCGACTTCGACGACTACGGCATGCCCACCACGGTCTACGACGAGGGCGACACCGCCGTCACCGGCGACGAGACCTGCACCCGCACCTGGTACGCCCGCAACGACACCCTGGGCATCAACTCCCTGGTCTCCCGCACCCGCAAGGTCGGCAGGGCCTGCTCGGTCGCCGAGACCTCCCTATCCCTGCCTGCCTCCGCCGCCACACGCGGTGACGTCCTCTCCGACACCGCGACTGTCTACGACACCGCCACCGCCACCGCTTGGACCTCTTCCCAGACCCCGACCAAGGGCGAGGTGACCTGGACCGGCCGCGCCTCCGCCTATCCGGCCACGGCCACCAGCGGCGAGCGCTCCCCAAGTTCCTGGCAGACGCTCTCCAAGCTGACGTACGACACACTCGGCCGCGTCCTCACTTCCACCGACGCCGCCAGCAACACCACGTACACGGTCTACACCCCCACCGCCGCCGGCCCCCTGACCAGGACCAAGGTCACCGATCCCAAGACCCAGATCGTCTATACCTACACCGACTACGCCCGGGGCACCCCCACCAAGGTCTACGACGCCAACAACAAGATCACCGAGAGCTCTTACGACGCCCTCGGCCGCAAGACCGCCACCTGGCTGCCCAACCGCTCCCGCTCGTTGTCGCAGAGCCCCAACTACACCTACGCCTACTTCGTCTCCAACGACGACCCGTCTTGGACGTCCACCTCGACACTCAAGGCCGACGGCACCACGTACAACACCGCATACACGATCTACGACTCCATGCTGCGTACGCTCCAGACGCAGTCCCCAACGGCAGTTGGGGGCCAGCTGCTGACGGACACCCGGTACAACAGCCGGGGCCTTGCGTACGAGACGTACGCCGACATCTTCGACTCGACGGCGACACCATCCGGCGCTTACACCCGGGCGGAATACGGCGCGGCTCCCAAGCAGACCGAGACCGTCTTCGACGGCGCCGAGCGCCCCACGACGAACACCCTCCTGGTCTACGGCGTACAGAAATGGTCCACGTCCACTAGCTACACCGGTGACTCCACCGCCACCACCGCAGTCTCCGGCGGCTCCGCGGCCCGCACCATCACCGACGCCCAGGGCCGGACGGTGGAGCGCCGCGAATACGCTGGCACGTCCCCGGCCGACACCGGCTACGGGGCCACCACGGGCGCCCCGTACACCTCCACCGCGTTCACCTACACCCGCGACGGCAAGCAGTCCACGATCACCGGCCCCGACAGCCAGTGGTCCTACACCTACGACCTCTTCGGCCGCCAGACCTCCGCCACCGATCCCGACAAGGGCACCGCCACCACCGGCTACACCAACCTCGACCAGGCCTCCTGGACCAAGGACGGAGCGAGCCGGGTCACCATCTACGCCTACGACACCCTGGGCCGGACCACCGACACCTGGAGCGCCGCAGCGACCGCCGACCTGACCTCCACGCTGGAGGAACAGGTCGACGCGAACAAGCTCACCCACTACGCCTACGACACCCTGGCCAAGGGGCAGGTGGACTCCTCCACCCGCTATGTCGGCGGAGTCTCAGGCAGCGCCTACACCAAGCAGGTCACGGCATACGACAGCCTCTACCGCGCGAACACCACGCAACTGGTCCTGCCCGCCGGCGACTCCCTGGTCACCTCCGGCGCGGTCCCGTCCCGGACTTTGTCCTTCTCGACGTACTACAACATCGACGGCACCCAGCAGTACACCTCCGAGCCCGCCGCAGGCGGCCTCAGCGCTGAAACAATCAACAACGACTACAACGGGCTGGGCCTGCCCACCGCCGTCACCGGCACCACCGGCTACCTTCTCGGCGCCAGCTACTCCGCACTCGGCCAGACCGAACAGCTCACACTGGGCACGTCCACCGCGTCAGGCACCAAGAAGGCGTACATCACCAACAAGTACGAGGAGGGCACCGACCGGCTGAAGGAGTCCTCGGTCACCGACCAGACCCACAGCTACCAACTGCAGGACCTCAACTACACCTACGACGACGCCGGCAACGTCACCGCCATCAGTGACCCCACGACCCTCGGCGGTACGGGCGCAGCCGACAACCAGTGCTACACCTACGACGGCTACCGCCGCCTGACCAACGCCTGGACCCCGTCCACGGCCGACTGCTTCACCACCGGCCGCACCACCGCCAACCTCGGCGGCGCCAGCCCGTACTGGACCTCCTACAGCTACACCGACTCCGGCCTGCGCTCGACCGAGACCAGCCACACCACCAGCGCCACCACAACGAAGACCTACTGCTACAGCGCCACCAAGGTCCACCGGCTGACCACGACCACGACCGCCAGCACCTGCACCGGAGTCACCGCCTCCTACGGCTACGACGACACAGGCAACACCACAACCCGCTTGGACGGCACCACATCCCAGTCCCTGGCCTGGGACAACGAAAGCCGCCTGGCCAAGCTGGTCGAGGGCAGCAGCACGACCGGCTACGTCTACGACGCCGACGGAAGTCTGCTCATCCGCCGCAACACGGCGGGCGAGACCGTCCTCTACCTCGGCGCCACCGAGGTCCACCTCGACACCAGCACCGCCACCGCCAAGTACTGGGCCCAGCGCTACTATTCGGCCGGCTCGGCCACCATCGCGGTCCGCAGCAACAAGCCGGGCACGCCGACGCTCTCCTACCTCGCCGCAGACCAGCACGGCACGTCCAGCCTGGCCCTGGACGCCACCACACAGGCCGTGACCAAGCGCTACACCACCCCCTTCGGCGCCTCCCGCACAGGCGGCACCGGAACCTGGCCGGACGACAAGTCCTTCCTCGGCAAGACCGCTGACCCCTCCTCCGGCCTCACCCACATCGGCGCCCGCGAATACGACCCGGTCCTCGGACGATTCATCAGCGTCGACCCACTCCTGGAAACCGACAAACCCCAGACACTCAACGGATACACCTACAGCAACAACAACCCCGCGACCTTCTTCGATCCCGCAGGCAAGGGACTCGCCTGCGGCGGCAACTTCGCCGAAGGCTGCGGCAATGGCGTCGTCACCCACGGCGACGGAAGCAAGTCCAAGAACGGCCACCCGACAGGCGGCGGAACAGCACCGGGATATGGCGGCACCGCCCCCACCAGCAGCACCGGCGACACCACCAGTACAGGGGACGACGGCGGGTTCCTCAACTTCGTGTCCGGCGTTGTAGACACCGCCATCAACTACGGCACCGCCATCCTCACCAATCCGGACGTCTTGCAGGGCGGCTTCGAGACAGCCGTCAGCATCTTCCTGATGAACGCCGGCGCTGAGATAACTGCCGGCGGAGCCCTGATCTGCACCACCATCGCCGGCTGCGTTGTCGGCGCTCCGGCAGCGGCGGGCGGCCTGGCCCTCGTAGGCGTTGGGGCGATGGGTGCCGCAGACGGCATCAACCGCATCGACAACGGCCTCAACAAGGCGCTCAACCAGGCACAGCAGAGCGGTGGCCAGTCAGCCGCGACTCCCGCTGGGGCACCCTCGTGGATTCCCAAATCTGCGACCAGCAAGGTGCCTAGCGAATTGGGACCTGGTAAGGCAACGAAGAAGGGCATAGGGTGGCGCTGGAATGATGGAAAGGGAAACGGTGTCAGGATCGACCAGGGAAACCCAAACAACTCTCAGCCGTACCAACAGGTTGATCACGTGGTGATCAATTCGGGCGGGAAGATCATAGGCCGTGACGGTAACCCCATATCCGGCGACATCAAAACCAGTGCCTATGATGCGCACATCCCGTTGAATGACTGGCTCAAGTGGAAAACATGGAACTCGCCGACATGACAGACGTCGATTTCCCTGAAATGAGGGAAAATATCCTCTCCGCCGTGCGAGCGTTGAGTGATTCAGAGTATCAGGACCGGGTTTGGGTCCGTCGTGAATATCCACAGGAAGGATATTTCGACGATTTTAGTTTGAACCTGAACATCCTCTTCGATGACACGCTTGTGCTGGAGGAACCTACATTGGCCCTGGGGAAAACTCTCAGGTCGCAAGAAGAGGTAGCCGCCATGACGGAACTCGCTGAGAGGATCGAATTGGTGCTGAAGACGGAAGGATCTGACCGGTCTGACGCCGAGTATATGGAGTCACGTCACTGGCCAGGAGTGGTTGAGTCAGCGTCCAGGGCGTACCTGATCCTCACCGAGTAGCTTGGCACTGGTCTGGTTGGGCCATGTCAGTGCTCGGTGGCTTCGAAGTCGATGTTGATGTCCGACTCAGCTCGGATTCTTCTTGGTGGTCCGCCGGTTCATCCGGCGGGCCGCTGCGGTTGCTGGTGCATATTGGCAGCCGAGTCGTCGTGATGCACCGAGTAGCCAATCAATGGAAGCCACGACAAGGAGCTCTTTGAACCACACCCAGCACGCCCGGGTGGGAGAACCATATGCAGGGCTCACCGCCTCCCGCGGAGCAGCGCAGGTCGCAGCAGCCGTCCTCACTCTGGAGTGGCGCTGAAAGAATCTCACTCTCCAGGAACGCCTGATCGCCGCTGGCTGAGGAGATGAGCGGGCTGTCTGGGGCAGGGCGCGGATGCGAGCCCCGGCGCCTGCAGGAGTTTCCCCGATGCAGAGGCGGCACAGTTCGACGGCGTTGTCACCCATGGCGACGGAAGCAAGTCCAAGAACGGCCACCCGACAGGCGGCGGAACAGCATCTGGATACGGCGGCACCGCAAGGGTCACCAGCATTGGTAGCGACCTGTCCATCCCCACATTGCCCATCCAGGATTCCCTCACCTATGGTGGTGTGCCGTACGCGAATGTCGACGACATATTTGATGAAACGAAACTCGTAAGGGCATTCGCCTGGGCGCTCGGCGGCATTCTAAATCAGCTTACAAAAGAACCAGACACTTACACATTGTGCAGGCCTGATGGATCCCACTGTGAAGAAAAGGCTCCACTCACCGGAACCTTTGCGGGCGGCGGTGGGCTTCTGGGTGGTAGTCCCAAAGCCGGATCTGGGGAGAGTGCTGGACGGGCAGCGGAAAGGTACGGTAGGGGATACGAGGTCTACCTGGAGGAGAAACTTGGTGGCGGCGGAGTATTCTCCGAGAAGGGGCGCCAGTTTGATGGCGCGTATATAGATCCCGTGACCGGAAAGGGTACATGGCACGAAGCGAAGTCGGGAGAATTCTTCGAAAACACCCTCAAGAATCCTACAAGGTTGAGTAAATTCTACTCAACCGAGGGTCAGAAATTTGGGATAGCGAATGAGCGGGGAATCGACTACAGGGTAATATCCGAGAATCCCATTCCTGAGAAAATTAGCAACTGGCTGGACAAGAAAGGAATTCCGTGGGAAGTGATGTCAAGGTGAATTTTGTAATTGAGGAAGTGAAGGCGTGACTCGATCTGTAGATATCGACTTCGCATTCAAGAGGCCGATCGATGTTTCTGTAACGCTGCGCACCCTGCTGGCGGCGGGCATGAGATCATCGGATGCAGATGGAGTGGCCTATTTGATCGACGAAGACGGTATGTTCGACTGGCAGAGGTCGAAGAATGGCGGGCTAGATGAAGTCATCACTAGGATGGCGGATGCGCGGTGGAATGATCGGGTCGTCGGAATCACGCTGCTTTTCCCGGAGACGGACCATGGGGGTGACTTTCTATTTCATCCAGGCCGTACATCTCTTTCCTGTGTGATTGGCATCAATCCGAGATACCTCCCAGGCTCATCTCGATTTTGCGACATGGGCTGGTACCTGGAGAGGCTGGTTCCCCTATTTGATCCACTGGGTCTCTCGGAGATTGAAGCGCGCGATTCCTCGTAGGCGGACTGGTGTGACTTCGAAGTGATCTGTCGATTGCGGAAAGTTATGATCTCATTTGTCGTACTCTTTCCGCGCGGTGTGGGTATCGAAGATTTCCGTGATCGACTGATCCCCCCCCGTGGGGTCTGTGCAAATTTTCGAGATGGTCGGATCGCTGTGTCGTAAGCGGGTCTGTTGTTTGGGGTGAACAGACCCTTCAGTTGGAGATCAGCAGGCCCGCTGTAGTTCGTTGATCTCCTGGCCCGGGTAATCCCTGGACATGCAGGTGAAGTTATTGGACGTCCCGGAGAGCGTGACCGACCGGGAACGGGCAGAGGAGTGGAGCGACCAGCTCGAAGAGCTGATCATGCGGGCGGGGAAGGTCTTCCCTCGGGTCGAGCTGGAACGCCGGGCGGCCCTGTGCCTGCGCGGACTGCTCGCTCCCGTCTCCCGCAAGAACGGCTGGCAGCTGTCCGAGCACGGCGGCGAGAGCACCCCGTGGGGGCAGCGGCACCTGTTGGACCGCTCAGTGTGGGACGTGGACGGGCTGCGCGACTTCACTCGCCGCTATGTCGTCGAGGGTCTGGCCGACGACGGAGAGGGCGCCGGCCCCGGGGGGTGCGGGGTGCTGGTGGTCGACGAGACCGGCTTCGCCAAACGCGGCAAGACCTCGGCAGGGGTGGCCCGCCAATATTCGGGCGCCCAGGGGGCGTGCAGACAAATAACTTGCGGGTTTTGAGACTTGACCTCGCAGGTCAGCGCGTTTTCTGTCGACGGGTTGTTCTTCTACGGCCCCAGGGCGGGGTGTTCCCCTGCCAGATCGGGGTGATGGCCGCCTGGGCCACCGGCGCCGGACAGGCCTTGATCGACCGTGAGCTGTACCTGCCCAAGGAGTAGACCGCTGATCGGCCCCGCTGCCGCGCGGCGTACGTCCCCGACACGGTCGGCTTCGCCACCAGGCCCCGCCAGGCCGAGGCAATGATTTCCCGGATCCTGCCTGACCTGCCGAAGGGACGAGTGTGGGTGGCCGCCGACGAGGTCTATGGACGCGAGGGTGCCTTCCATGGCTTCCTGGAGGAACACCGGCTGCCGTACGTGGTCAACGTGCAGGCCAACACCACAGTGCTGCCCAGGCCCGGTTGGCGTCACATCGCCCGTCTGGTGGCCCGCTGTGCGGCCGAGGGCGAATGGGTGAGTCTGCCCGCAGGGCCGAGCCAGCTCGATAGTCGTACCTGGCAGTGGTGGGTCCGCCAGATTCCCGACCCGGAGGCCGGACCAGGGGCATGGCCGCGGTGGATCATCGCGCGCCGCCGCGAGGACGAGCCCGAGGCCCGGGACTACTACCTGGGCCGGGGCCCGGTGGACACCGATGTCGAGGAGATCGTCTTGGTGCCCGGCGCACGCTGGCGGGTGGAGGAAGCGATCAAGCTGGCGAAATCGGCCTGCGGGCTGGCGGACTATGAGGTGCGGTCCTTCCACGGCTGGTACCGCCACATCACGCTCGCCCAGCTGGCGGCGGCGTTCCTGGCCGTCAGCGACGCCCGGGCTGCCCCGGAGGACGGTCCACTGGCGGCCAGCCGGTTCGGCATCCCACGTGCTGTGGGGACAGATGTGCACACAGGGGGCCCCGACGGGTCCCACCAGCCTCGTTGATCCCGTGCGGTTCACCGCGTTCGAGATCCAACGCCTGCTCGCCCTGGTGTGGCCCCTGCCCCCGCGCGAGGAACGGATCCGACGCGGGCTGGCCTGGTCTCTGTGGGGACGCCTCCACCAGGCCGTCGCCCGGGCCTGTCATCGGCGCAGACCCGCCGCTACCCGGCCGACGGGACACCCTCTGCCTCATCGGCCGGACGCCGAACTACAGCGGGCCTGCTGATCTCCAACTGAAGGGTCAGACGTGATCGCACGGCCAAAGAATGTCGTACGGGTACGGATTGAACTTGTATGGGTGGTTGTCGGCGGGGATCCATCCCTTCGTATTTCCGTCATTGCTCACGAAAAACGCGCGCACCCCGCCGGTCTGGTGGTTGGTAGCACCGCCAGCGTCAATGAAGTTACCCAGCGTCCGTCCGTCGCAATAGTAGAGCTGGAAAACGGTGTGCAGGCCGTCGCCCTGTCCAACTGAGATGCATAGATATCTGAGCGGACAGTTGTTCAGATAGTAGCTCCGCTGGGCGTCGGTCTGATTTCTGAAAACGTATTCTGCGGGCTGTGAGCTGGCGGTGAAGAGCGGAGACACCGTGGGTGTCCAGGCGGCGACCCCGACGTCACTCGCAGGCGACGGCGCCGCTTCTGCCCCTGCGGCTGTTGACGGCTGGGCCATCAACGTCATCGCAGCGAGCAGAAGCATCGCAGCGACTAGCGCCAGCACCCCCTTTCGCGCAAGACGGTGTCTCCCCGTGAGAACAGTCATCTCTATCGCTCCTCTATTGACTCGCCCAACCGGTCATGTGCCGACATTCGCCGGGCGCCTTTTGGCCCCGATCGCCCCCTGCCGGGGCGTGTCGCTCCTTGGGAGAGTGCGCGTCGTAGCTGCCCTTGTCCTTACACGAGAACGCACAGTTCTTTAGTCTCAGTGCACTGTGTGACTGCGCTGGCGGAACTGGCGTGGAGATAAGCCATAGGCGCTGCGGAAAGCCTGGCTGAAATACGCGGGGCTGGCAAACCCCCACCGGGCCGCGATCGCATGGATCGAGCGGGCGGCCAACCGGGGGTCGGCGAGGTCGCGTCGGCACTGTTCCAGGCGGCGTTCGCGGATCCAGCCGGCGACGGTGTGGCCTTCCTGCTGGAACAGTTTGTGCAGGTAGCGGAGGGAGATGTGGTGGGCTGCGGCGATCGTGTCCGGGGTCAGGTGCGCATCGTCCAGGTGGTGTTGGATGAAGGCATGGATCTGGGCCATGAGTGCGCGCTGCCTGGTGTGGGGTGCCACCGTGCTCGGGGTGTCCAGTGCGTCGGCGAGTGCCGTGGTGAGCACGTCGAGGGTGAGGGTGGACAGCCGGGCGGTATCGGACGCGCTGAGTTCGTGCATGTGCCGGGCGAGCTGCAGCAGGAACTGTGACGAGAGCGCACCGATGCCCTGCGCGCCGGGGATGCGAACCCCGTTCAGACGCCGCAGGTCCCGGTCGGGCAACTGCAGCAGTGCGCGCGGGAAGCGCAGAAGCAGCAGCTGGCTCGTCGGGATATTCGGCGCGTGCCTGCCCAGGAAGGGACGCGAGGTGTCGAACAGCATCAGGTCGCCGACCCCCAGATCCGCGCGCTGGCCGTCTTGCGTCACCGTGGCACCACCGCGCACGATGCAGCCCACCTTGAGCACTTCGGGATCGGCCTGGCGAATGAGCTTGGGCGAGCGGTGGACCGAGTGCGGCATCGTGGTCAACAGCGTCGCCTGCATCGCGCCGAAATCGCTGATACCGACGTGAGCCCTAAATCCGTTTTCCACCTGCGGGTCGCAGCGTAAGTCGTACGGTACCCAGAGCTTCGTGCTCACCTCGCGCCAGAAAGCGAACCGCTCTCCCGCCGGGACCTCGGCGGTGCTGACCACGTCCATGAGCCCAGTGTTGTCGCGGCGGGAGCGGACCGGCATCGCCCGAACAAGCCGAACGCAACCAGCCGCCGTCGCCGTACCCCTCTGAGGACTCTCTATCGCCGGCTCTGTGGCCCTCGTCAGATCAGCAACCTGTGGTCAGTGGGCGGCCTTGTACTTCTCGATGACTTCGCGAGGCACACGACCACGGGCGTTGACCTCGATGCCTTGAGCCTTGGCCCACTCGCGAACCTTGATGGGATCCGGCCCGCCAGCTTGCTTGCTGTTACCACGCCGACGAGAGCTGCTGCCAGATTTGCGGCCTACTTCGAGGAAGGGAGCCAGAGCGTCCAGTAGCTGCTGGTGGCCGTCGGAGTTGAGGTCAATTTCGTAGCTGACACCGTCGAGACTGAACGTGTGTGCGGCGATGTCTTCACCCTCGGAGCCCGTCAAGTCGTCGGTGAAGATGGTTACGGTGCGCTGAACCATGGACACATTCTCTCTTCTGTCGTAGTGGCACGAGTCTAGTGCTCTGACCGCGTACCTTCGCCGGGTTGGGTGGGTGTGGGGCCATTAATGCCAGCTACCTGACCGAGGCATCCGCCTATGCTCGGCTCGTGCAGCCGCTTTCCGACAGCAGCAATCCGTTGATCACGGCGTTCCCAGCCGAGCTTGCAAGCGATGCCGAGGCAGTCCTGGCGGTGATGCCTGATTCTCGGCTCCAGCCGCATGCCTCGTTCTCGGTCGCTGTCGAGGGCCAGCAGGTTTTGATCCCCGGGCGCCTCTACAACGACGAGCCGCCAACTGCCAGGGTGGCGTCGCTTTCGTCGCGCCAACAACAGCTTCTGCACTGCCTGTACTCAAGGCACTGCGACGGCATGGTCAGGCAGCGCCACCTGGAGAAGGTCGTTGGTTCCACGGACCCATGGGTCGTCCCCTTCGTCGTGCAGCTGGTTGGCGAGTACGTCTTGGAGATCCTGGTCGTCATCTGCGATGAGCTCCGTGATCTCGCCACGCCCGGCACCTGCGGCCACCTCGCTTACGGGCAGTTCATCGTGGACAACCCGGCCTTCTTCGCGCGCACTCAACGGCGGGTCGTGAGCTACTGGAGCTGCTACTACCGGGGCACCTACGCGAGTTTTCGGGGCTACCCGGGGTGCACGATTCTTGACCTCCTACGGTCCGCTGCCTCCGACAGAGCAGGACATCCCTGGCCCAACCTCGCTCCAGCCGGCGTCAGGGTGGACGGCTACTGCTAGGACCCGGCCGGGCAAGGTCGCCGAGCCGTCAAGCGGCATCGGCGAGGGGACGTCCACCCCAACGGATGCCCTTCTCGCTGCGGATGCGAGCGCGCTCGCGGCGCTGGGCTGCCAGCACGTCGGGGTGACGGGCATTCGCGTTGCGCCAGCGCAGATAGGCGTGCAGGGCCCGGGTCTGCACGGTGTGGTTGCGGTGGTTGGAGTTGGCGATGGTGAACTGCCGCAGCGGCCCGAAGTGCGCCTCGATCGGGTTGGCCCAGGACGCGTATGTCGGCGTGAAGCACAGCTCGACGCGGTTCTTCTTCGCCCAGCGGCGGATCGTCTCGCCCTTGTGGGCGGACAGGTTGTCCAGGATGACGTAGATGGGGGCGCCGTCCGGTCGGGCGGCCCGGACCGATCTGAGCGCGGCCAGCGTGTTCGCGGCGCTCTTCTTGCGGCGGTTGACGCCCCAGAGCGTGTCGTCACCGACCGAATAGCAGCCGTGGAAGTACCTGACGCCATGCGTGCGGTGGTAGGTCGCCGGGTGCCGCTCGGGGTGACTGGCGGGGGCCCAGCCCGCACCGCCGGTGGGGCGGATGCCGAGCGGGCCGAACTCGTCGAACGCGAAGACCCGGTCCGGGAAGCGGTCCAGGACCTCCTCGATCCGGTCCAGCTTTGCCTCGCGGTCGGGGTCCGGGGACTCTTTCCAGGTCTTGGTGCGCTGGAAGGTGATGCCGCGGCGGGCGAGCAGACGGCGTAACGCCTCGCGGCCGATGCGGATGACCCGCCCATGGACTTTCCGCAGGTGGGCCAGCAGTTTGCGGATGGACCAGCGAGTGAAGGGCTGGCCGAGCTTGGTCGGGCGGGTGGTGGCCGCCTGGACGACGAAGTCCTCGTCGTCAGGACTGAGCAGGCGGGGACGGCCTCCCGCCCACCGAGGGTCCAGACAGGCCAGGCCGATCTCGTTGAACCGGTGGATCACATCCCGGACGGTGTCCTCGTCGGCCTGCACCAGCTGGGCGATCACCGGGACCCGGTTCCCGCCGGCCGACGCCAGCAGCATCATCGCGCGTCGGAAGCGGACCGAACTGGTGCTGCCCCGGCGCACGATCTGCTGCAGCTTCTGCCCCTCCTGGTCGGTCAACCTGCGCACGCGGACAGGCTCAGCCACCGCACCCCCAGCACTCGGATCGGACGTCACGCAACATCCAACCGCCCCGACCACCAACCCGGCGAACCAATGTGGTCAGAGCACTAGCCGATCAACCTTCGGTGGCACAAGCTCAGGGTTCGATGACACAGGACAGCCACGAGGCTGTGAGTCGCGAGTGCGCACTGTTGTCCCGTCTCGAAGGATCTGGTCTCCGTCTCAAGTGGCCTGGTCTGATGGGTCGTTGATCTCAGTTGATCTGGTTCGTCCTCCAGATCACTGCACTACTCTGTCGAGCCATGAACGCGGACCGCTGGTTGGCAGACACCCGGACCTCCTACGACACAGTCGCGGCTAGCTATGCCGACCAACTACGCGAGGCTCTGGCCGGGGCGCCGTATCTTCGGGCGGCTCTGGCGCTATTCGCCGACTTGGTGCACGCCGCTGGCGGTGGGCCGGTGGCGGATGTGGGCTGCGGACCTGGACACGTCACCGCTCACCTGCACGAGCTGGATGTGGACGCTTTCGGCATCGATCTTTCATCCGTGATGATCGACGTGGCTCGGCGCGGCCACCCCCGCCTGCGGTTCGAGGCGGGCTCGATGACCGACCTCGACCTCGCCGATGCTTCAGTCGTCGGCCTGCTCGCATTTTGGTCGTTGATTCACGTCCCCGACGAAGCAGTGCCCACGGTCTTCGGCCACTTCCGGCGGGTGTTGCGTCCCGGCGGACCACTGCTGCTCGGCTTTCACGTCGGCGACGGGTCGAGGCTGAAGACGCAGGGCTACGGCGGCCACCCGATGAACGTCCACGTTCACCGCCGCCAGCCTGACCAAGTGGCGGCCTGGCTACGCGATGCCGGGTTCACCGTCGAGGCCCAAATGCTGATCGACCCCGACGAGAGCGTTCCAGGTGCGGTCCTCTTCGCGCGCCGTCAGTCCTAGCCACGCCAGCGGTCCGATTGCGGCCGACGGCACAGCGAAGTCGGACCACATCAACTGAGCCCATCGGATCCCCTGCGGCGACGCCCGTTCCGGGCGGAAAATGGGTGTGGTTGCTGCCTGTTGACGCCGTTTCGTCTGTGACCTTCGAGGTCGTAACTGAGCCGGGCGCGGGGAGCCAGTCACCGGGCGCCTTCAGTGTCGCTTCGAGCACGCGGATGAGATTCCTCCACCAGCCCTTTGGCTCCCACAGGTGGCAGCCGCCCGGGAGCCGAGGGAGGGCCGTGGTGCTGGAAGAGACGCAGCCGGGCAGGATGCGGGCGGTAGGAAGCTGCCGTCGAATGCGTGGATGGCGCTGCGGCGCCTGGGCTGGACCACCGCACCCGACGAGGGCGTGAAGGTCAACGACCGGATCGTCCGCATGGCCCAGGAGCAGGCCGGGCGCGCTTTGCGCTCGGTGAAGTGGCGGGCCGGCGTGGTGGACGGTGTGCTGGCCGCATGGCCTGCCGACCCGAACAAGCGCACCCCCAAGGAGTGGGAGCAGGTGCGGGCCGCGATACTGGGCGGTGAGTACCTGCCGTCCAGCATCATCCGTTCCCGCACCCGCCAGATCACTGCCTTCGAGCGTGAGCACGGGCGTGTGGCAGCCGGCCTCTTCGAGTTGGAGCCCACCCCGCGTGTGCCACGCATGTTGCTGCTCGCCGCGTGCGACGGGCAGCAGGCCACCATCGAGCGCTTGGCGAGTGAGCCGACGAAAGCCCTCCTGCGGCTGCAACTCCCCACCCGGCCCGACCCGCAGAAGTACGCGGACTGGACGTGGGTTCAGTGCCCAATCGCGCTGCCGCCCACGGTTGCGGGATGCGCAGTGATCCACCTGCCGACGCTGCGCATCGCGCGCGGCCACGTACGCGCCGACCTCGCCTACACCCACCCCGTCCCCAAGACTCAGCGCACCGGGCACACGGTCGCGCTCGGCGTGGACTGGGGACTGAACACCCTCCTCGGCGCGGGCGCGGCCCGACTCCACGACGACGGCCGTGCCACCGCCCTCGGCTCTGGAGCCCAGCTCCGGGCCGCTGGGGTGCTGGCCAAGCAGTACCGGCTGCGCCGCGCTCACCCCCCCCGGGTCGGCAAGACCATGCTGTCCGTCGCGCTCGGGCGGGTGGCCCTGCCCATGCTCGCCCGTCCTCCCGGCGGCGCACCAAGGCCGCCTGCGCAGACACCCCGAGGTCGCCAGCGCTGTGACGATCACCCGGCTCTACCTCGGAGACGATGGGCGACGTAGCGTTCGGCTCGTTGGGCGGTCCGACGACGGCCGGATCACAGGCTTCATTCGGCCAGTGCATCGCATGCAGAGGCGTCTTGGGTGACTGACGTGTTCCTGAAGTGTGGCTGCTGCTGGTGCGTCGGTTGCAGGCGCTTCGCTGTGCGGTCGCGCAGCAGCAGCCACTGACTCACGTCGGCGCCGCCTGAGCGCGCGGCCGGTCCATGCAGCAGCACGGCGTAAGCCGTCCTCTCCGCCTTGCTGGGGGCGAAGGGCGCTACCACCAGGTCACCGGACGTCAGCCCGGCCACCTCCGAACCGACCTCCTCGACCACGCCGAGGAACTCGTGGTCCATCCGGCGGCCCTCCTCGGTGGCGGGCATCGAGCGGTAGCGGGTCCGTGGCTCAGCGGGTGCTGCTGCGCGCTGCGTTGTACTCCTCGTCCGAGACCTTTTCGAGCCACTCGGTCTCGGGGCTGCCGTCGCCCGTGCCCTCCGACATCGCGAGGTGGGTCATGAAGTGATCGGGGGCCGCACCGTGCCAGTGCTCCTCGCCCGGCGGTGTGTGGACCGTGTCGCCGGGAACGCAGGGCAGATGACCAATCCAAGTCGCCAAGCGGCTCGGCGCGGGCCGTGACCGGGCCCGGCTGGCGACCCTGCGGGGATCGGCGCCGACGCGACCGTCGCGCTCACCGACGACGCCGAGGCCACCGCGGCGGCGCTGGCCGAGACGGCCGCCGAGGTCGACCCGGTCGTGGACTACCTCTGGGGCAGGCCCGCCGGTGACGCGATCATGGCGCTGCTGCGGGCCCGCGCCGACCGCAGCCGCGCGCTGAACTGGATCCAGATCGGCTCCATGGCCGGCCCGACCATCGAACTGCCCTCCGTGGCACTGCGTTCGGCGAACTTCCGGTTGCAGGGCAACGGCCAGGGCGCCGTGTCCACCAGGGCGTATCTGGCCGAACTGCCGTCCCTCATCGAGGAGATCGACGGCGGCGGCATCGCGGTCACCGCCAGGACGATGCCCCTGGCCGACGTCGGGACCGCGTGGACCGAGCCCGAGGTACCGGGCGTACGCACCGTACTGACGCCCTGAACCGCCGTGGTCAGCCGGGCAGTTGGAGAGTGAAGACCGTCTCGGTTCCGGGGGAGCTGGTGACGCTGAGGCTGCCGCCGTGGGCCTCGGTGAACCGGCGGGCGATGGAGAGGCCGAGGCCGCTGCCGCCGGTGTGCCGGTTGCGGGACTTCTCGGCGCGCCAGAACCGGTCGAAGACATGCGGCAGGTCCTCCGGGCCGATGCCGGAACCGGTGTCGCTGACCTGGATCAGGACGGTGTTCCCGGTCCGGCGGGACCGCACGGTGACACTGCCGCCGGGGGGAGTGTGGCGTACGGCGTTGGACACCAGGTTGCCGACGGCCTGGCGCAGCCGCATGGGGTCCGCGTACAGCTCGGTGTCACCGTCGGTGCGGACGTCCAGGGTGATGCGGGCGCTCTGGGCCTGGCCGCCGTGGGCGGTGGCGACGTGGTGCAGGAGGTCGCCCGCGTCCAGGAGCTCACGGTGCAGCTGGAGCGTGCCGGCCTCGGCCGCCGCCAGGTCCCGGAGGTCGTCGATGATGTGCTGGAGCAGCAGGGTCTCCTCCAGCAGCACCGAGGTCACGTCGTCGTCCGGGGTGAGCACACCGTCCTGGGTGGCTTCCAGCCAGCTGCGGATGGTGCTGAGCGGTGTCCGCAGTTCGTGGGCGATGTCGCTGACCATGGCCTTGCGCTGCGCTTCGGTGCGTTCCCGGTGCTCGGAGAGGTCGTTGAAGGCGGCGGTGAGGCGGCCGATCTCGTCGCCGGTGGTCACCGGGACGCGGAGCTGCGGGCGGCCCGGGTTCCGTACGGCGCTGGTGAGCGCGCGCAGCGGTCTGACCAGGCGGACGCCTATCACCACGGTCACGGTCATGGTGAGCACGAGGACGAGGGCGACGACCCCGATGATGCGGATGGTGTTGGCCTGCGACAGGTCGAAGCCCGGAACCGCCGATCCGGCCGGTTCACTGACGAACAGCTGCGCCGCAGGGGCCACATAAGCGGTGAGCTGTTCGCGGCGGCTGGAGTTGACGCAGTCCCGCGCGGCTCGGGTGTCGACGGTGGCCGGTTTAGGGGACAGCGTGAGGTCGAGTACCACGGCAGGCAGGCCCTGATGCGCCAGGCAGGTCTTGATGAGCTTGTTGAGGCTGTGGATAGCTTTCGATTCGCCTGGTGTCACGAGTGCGAGTTGGAGCGTGGATTTGCAATTGACCAGGCCCACGGCTGCCTTGGTGCCGTCATCGGTGTCGATGCTGGGGTGACCGCTGAGCGAAACGGAGACCGTGGCAGGGAAGCCGGATTTGATCATACAGTCCCTGAGTGTCTTCGCCGCGCTGAGGAGATCCTGGCGTTGCTCGACCGAAAGCCGGAACGGGCCGAGAGCACGCGGGTCGATACGGTCGGCGCCGGCGTCGGGGAACAGTGTGGGATCGACCTGGAGGGGGTCGATGACCGCGAATGCCTGGTCGGGCAGCGGCGATGTGCCGGGCGCGGAGTCCGCGATCGTCCGGCGGCCGTGGTCCTGGGCGGTGAGGGTGATACGCCGGTTGGTCCGGTCGGCGAGCTGGCTGATCGTCCGTGTGACTCCGTCCCAACTCGGGTGGACGGCGGCGTAGTCGGTGAGCGTCTTGTAGATGTCCGTGTCGTCGGAGAGGACCTGCCCCTGTTCCTGGCGGATCGCGCTGGTGGTGGTCCGTACCGCAAGCCAAGCGGTGGCGGTGATCGCGCAGAGGGCGACGAGAAGCGAGGAAGCCAGCAGCCTGACCAGCAGACTCCTGCGCAGCGGCACCCTGGCCTCGGGGGTCTCGGACTGTGCGGGCTCAGTACGCACGGGGGTCCGCTTCCGGGTGGAACCCGGGGCCGTCAGCCATCTTGTAGCCGACCCCGAAGACGGTCAGCAGGAGGACCGGCTGCTTCGGGTCGGCTTCGAGCTTCTTGCGCAGGTTCAGGATGTGCACGTCGATGGAGCGCTCGGTGATGAAGCGGTCGGACCCGCGGGTCCGGGTCAGCAACTGCCGCCGGGTGAAGACCCGTTCGGGCTCGGCGGCCATGACCGCCAGGACCTCGAACTCCCCGGGGGTGCATTCCACCTGCCGCCCGCCGAGGTGGACGGTGTGCCGGACCGGATCCACCGAGAGGGCGCCGGCCCGCAGGACCGGGTCGGTCGGCCGGCGGTCGTCCGGGACGGCGGCGCCGCCGGTACGCCGGCTGCGCCTCAGCAGGGTGCGGATACGGGCCATCAGCTCACGGGGGCTGTAGGGCTTGGTCATGTAGTCGTCGGCGCCGAGGTCGAGGCCGAGCAGCAGGTCCTCCTCGGTGGCGCGGGCGGTCAGCATCAGCACCGGGAGGCCGGACGACTCCCCCCGCAGAATGCGGCAGACGTCCAGGCCGTCGACCACCGGCATCATCACGTCGAGGACGAGCAGATCGGGCGGTCGGCGGCGGGCCTCGTCGATCGCGGCACGTCCGTCGTGCACCACAAGGGCGGTGTGGCCCTCGCGTTCCAGATAGCGCCGGATCACCGTGGCCTGTCTGATGTCGTCCTCGGCCACCAGGACATGTGCGCACATGCTGCCGACCATAGGGCGGGGCGCTGCGATTCAGACAGGTTATTGATGGCAGCCTGACAAGATCCTCATATCGCTCGGCCATGGTGGCCGCCGTGCCGAACATCCATGACCGGCCAGGCCTTGGTGCTGTGGCCACAGACGTGTCCCGGGTCCGTCCGGTAGCCGGTTCGTCCTCAATCGCCGCCGGACGGCCCCTGTGCCTTGTCCTCAATCGCCGGACGGGCTGCAATCAGCCCGTCCGGCGATTGAGGACACAGCCGGGCCGAAGGCTGCGCAACCCGGCGAACCAATGCGGCCACAGCACCAGGTCCCGATCCGTCGCGTTGGCCGCCCTCGGGGTGGTGGCGATTTCCGCGCTCACCGCGTGCGGTGGCGGATCCTCCGGTGCGGGCAAGACCGGTGACACCGACGTGGCCTCGATCTCCGGCCCGGCCGCGAGCGCCGGATCGGCCGGGCCGAGCGCCGCCCCCGACTCCGGCCGCCCCCAACTGCGCCTGGACGGCAGCGAGGAGGAACACCGGAAGCTCAACAACGCCTGGGTGTCCTGCCTTCAGGACCACGGAGTGAAGACGTACACCAAAGGCTCGGCGGGCGCCGAATGGATCTTCCCGGGCGTGAGCGCTTCGGACTTTCCCGCATCGGCGAAGGTCTGCGCCTTGAAGCAACCGCTTCAGCCTGTGGAGACGGACCCGAAGAAGAACCCGCATTACGCGGATGACTTCCGCGAATGGATCAGGTGCATGAACTCCAAGGGGCTCAAGGTTGTCGGGCTGCCCGACAACGCGGGCTGGAACTACGCCTCCAACTACCAGCCGGCCAATTCGGATGAAATCGAGAGCAGTTGCCGGCTGGAGGCATTCAGTGCGAAGAAGTGAGCACGCTCAGGCCGACGAGCCGCCCGGCAGCGCGGCGCCGGGGAAAGCGCGGAAACGGGTCGTCATCGCGGTGGCCGCACTGCTCACGGCAGGCGTGGTGGGGGTCAGCGTGGCCGGGGTGAGGAGTGGTGGGAAGCCGTCGGGCGCCGCGGCGAGCGGTGCGCCCCGGATGAGCACCGTCGCGGTGGTCAGGACCGACCTGTCCAGCACCCTTTCGCTGAACGGAACCCTGGGCTACGGCAGGACCGTATCGGTGAAGGGTGGCAAGGACGGTCTGGTCACCCAGCTGCCGGCGGTGGGGGCCAAGGTGTCCAGGGGCAGGTCCCTGTACCGGGTGGACGATCGTCCGGTGCCGGTGTTCTACGGGACCACACCGTTGTTCCGCCCCCTGGACACCAGGGGTCTCATGGGCAGGGACGTCAAGGTGGTCGCGGACAACCTCAGGGCGCTCGGCTACGACATCGGTGCCCAGCCGGCGTCGGGCAGTTGGGTCGCGCAGCGGCCGGAGCCGACCGGCGCCGCAAGCGCCTCGCCGTCCCCGTCGCCGTCCTACGTCCGGGTCAAGCCCGGCGAGGGGGTGCTCACCGCCTCCCTGATCGCGGCGGTCGGGCGGTGGCAGACCCAGGTCGGTATGCCCTCCACCGGGGTCCTCGGCGCCGGCGACGTGGCGGTGCTGCCGGGCGAGGTACGGGTCGGTGCCGTACAGGCGCAGCCCGGCGACCCGGCCACCGGAACGCTGATGTCGGTCACCGGTACCGCCAAGTCGGTGTCGGTGCCGCTGGACGCGACCGACGTCGACTCGATCCAGCAGGGCGACAAGGCGACCGTGACGCTGCCCGACAACTCCGAGGCCCATGGCACCGTCTCGGCCATCAGCACGGATGCCCAGGCCTCCGACCAGGCAGGCGGTGACTCCGGCGGCACACCGCAGCTGGTGGTGACCGTCTCGCTGGACAGCACGGCGGCGCTGCGCCGCCTCAACTCCGCACCCGTACAAGTGCAGTTCACCGGGCAGACCAAGAAGGGCGTGCTGGCCGTGCCGGTCGGCGCGCTGCTCGCGCTGAGCGGCGGCGGTTACGCGCTCCAGCTCCCCGGCGGCCGTCTGCTGGCCGTCGAGACGGGGATGTTCGCCAAGGGACTGGTGGAAGTGAGCGGCACCGGCATCACCGCGGGCACCAAGGTGGCAACGGCCTCATGACCGACCGCACACGTCCGGTACTCACCGTCCGCAACGCGAGCATGGCGTATCCCGGCGGGGTCAACGCGCTGGACGATGTCTCGCTGGCCATCGGGACCGGTGAACTGCTGGCCATCGTCGGACCTTCCGGGTCCGGCAAGTCCACTCTGCTGAACATCATGGGCACCCTGGACCGGCCGACGAGCGGCACCGTGGAGATCGGCGGCCGGGACGTTTCCTCGCTCTCCGACCGGCGGTTGTCCGCGCTGCGTGGCCGCTGGCTCGGCTTCGTCTTCCAGCAGTTCCATCTCACCGAGGGGCTGACCGCAGCCGAGAACGTCGCCACCGGTCTGCTCTACGCGGGTGTGCCGCGCGGCCGGCGCCGTCCGCTGGCGCTGGAGGCGCTGGCCCGGGTCGGCCTGGGCCACCGGGCCGGACACCTCTCGCACCAGCTCTCCGGCGGTGAACGCCAGCGCGTCGCCATCGCCCGGGCTCTGGTCAACAACCCCGCGCTGGTGCTCGCCGACGAGCCCACCGGCGCGCTGGACACCGCCAACGGACGGGCCGTCCTTGAACTGCTGACCGAGCTGAACGACGAGGGCACCACCATCGCGATCATCACCCACGACCGGGACATCGCCGAGCGGCTGCCCCGCCGGGTGGAGATCCTCGACGGGCGCCTCGTCGCCGACACGGATGAGGGGTCATGAACACCACCGTCACCGAGGCGAACAGCAGGCCGGTACGGCTGGCCCCGCTGGATCTTCTGGGGCTGGGTCTGCTCGGCATCCGTACCCGGAAGATGCGGGCCGCGCTGTCGGCCCTTGGCATCTCGATCGGCATCGCCACCATGATCGTCGTCACCGGGATCCCGGCCTCCAGCCAGAAGGCGCTGCTGAACGAGCTCTCGGCGATGGGCACCAACATGCTCCAGGCGCAGCCGGTCCCCAATCCGAACTCACCGGTGCTGCTCCCGCCGGAATCGGTGGACATGGTCCGCCGTATCGGTCCGGTCACCATGGCCAGTGCCGTCGCCAACACCCATGCCACCGTGCACCGTTCGGACCGCGTCGACCCCAGCGACTACGCCGGACTCACCATCCTGGCCAGCAAGGTCAACCTGCTCCCGGCCATCAACGCCGAGGTGCGGTCGGGCCGCTTCCTCAACGCCGCCACCGAGAGATTCCCCACCGCGGTGCTCGGTTCGGTCGCCGCCACCCGGCTCGGCCTCGCGAAGCTGAACGACCGGGGACCCGCCCCGCAGATCTACATCAACGACCGCTGGTTCACGGTCATCGGCATCCTCGCCCGGACCCCGCTCTCCCCCGACATCGACCGCTCGGTACTCGTCGGATGGGACGCCGCCCGCGCCCAGTTGAAGTTCGACGGACACCCCACGGTGATCTACATCAAGGCCAGGGAATCCGCCATGGAGGCGGTCCGGGGCGTGTTGCCCGCCACGGTCTACCCGCAACTGCCCGGCATGGTCCAGATCAGCCGCCCGTCCGACGCGCTGGCCGCGAAGCGCGCCACCCAGACCACCTTCTCCGCCCTCTTCCTGGGACTCGCCGGAGTCGCGCTGCTGGTCGGCGGTATCGGAGTGGCCAACACCATGGTTATCTCGGTCCTCGAACGCCGCCGTGAGATCGGCCTGCGCCGCGCGCTGGGCGCCAACCGGGGCCAGATCCGCGGCCAGTTCCTCACCGAGTCCGTCGTACTGTCCGCGCTCGGCGGCGTGGCCGGTACGGTCCTCGGCGTCCTGGCCACCGTCGGCTACGCCACCTACCAGCACTGGCCGCCGGTCGTCCCGCTCACCTCGGTGGCCGAAGGATTCGGCGGCGCCGTACTCGTCGGCATGATCGCCGGTGTCTACCCGTCCATCAGGGCCGCCCGCCTCACCCCCACCGAGGCCCTCGCGTCAGCATGAACGACATGGACGACATGGACGAAGGGCGTTGGGCCGTTGGACGGCCCAACGCCCTTGCGTATGCGCCTACTTCTGGAAGGCTTTCACCTGGCAGGCGGTTTCGATCTCCTCGAAGTGCGGAGGATTCGGCTGGCTCGGGTCGAAGGAGTAATCGGAGTCGCCGACCATGGTGGCCCTGACGCCGTGGGCGTTCAGGCACTTCACCAAGACCCGCAGGTCGTCGGAGTAGTCCGGATTCTTGGCCGGGTCCAGCTCCGGCGGCGTTATCGGCTCCTTCGACGCACAAGCCTTGGCACCGGCCTTCTCGGCCGGGGTGGTCGGTGCCCCCTTCAGCGGCCCGCCCTTCGCCTTCAGGCAGGCGTGCCAGCTGTCCCACATCCGGTCGTTCTCCTCGGCGGAGCTGTCCAGCCGGATAACGGGGCGGCCGGCGTCGGGGTCCGTTGTCCGCGTCGGTGTCCCAACTGCCTTGCCCGGGCTCGCGATCGAGGCGACATCGCTGTCGCCGGCACTGCTTCTGTCACTCCCGCTGCCCGAGCCGCCGCCACCACACGCGGTGAGGACGACAAGGCCCGTTGCGCCGATGGCGGTGAATAAGGCTGCCCGCGCGGAGCGGCCGGGAACCGGCCAGCTGCGATGAGAGGGGTTCGTCATGGCGGCCACTGTGGCCGAACGATATGAGGATCCTGTCAGGTTCCTGACAAGGGCCTGTCTGCAACCGGCCGGGCAGCCGGCCCCGGGCCTCCGTACGAATAGTCGGTTGCCGACAGGCAAGGCGCCCGGCAACGGCGTAGCCACCGCGATCGGGCATGGGCCGCCCACGACCGATGGGACAAAACTGATGTTGGCTTTCGCGGCGGCTGTGCTCTTGGGCATCGCCTTCATCATCGGGGCTCTCCTTTGTGGATACCCCCGGCTTCAGCCGGGGGAGGAAACGAAGCTCCTGCGAAGCAGGGCAGGGAAAGCCGGTTCGCCGCCCGGGCGGGCCGGCGTGCGTCGTCCACCGGCCGAAACCTGTCGATCACACGGGAGCTGATAGAACGTGAGGTATGGCGCGGCAGGTCAAGCGGGCGTTCAAGTACCGCTTTTACCCCACAGGCGAGCAGGCGGCGGAGCTGTCGCGCACGTTCGGCTGCGTCCGCCTGGTCTACAACAAGGCGCTGGAAGAACGCACACGGGCCTGGTACACAGAGCAGCGCCGTCTGTCCTACGTGCAGTCCTCCGCCGCACTCAAGCAGTGGAAGAAGACCGGGGAGCTCGCCTTCCTGACCGAGGTGTCCTCGGTCCCGCTCCAGCAGGCGCTGCGCCATCTGCAGACGGCGTTCGGGAACTTCTTCGCCCAGCGCGCGCAGTACCCGCGCTTCAAGTCCCGCAAGAAATCCCGTGCGTCGGCCGAGTACACCCGCTCGGCCTTCACATGGCGCGAGGGCCGCCTGACGCTGGCCAGGATGGCCGGTGCGCTGGACATCCGCTGGTCGCGTCCACTGCCCCAGGGCCAGGAGCCGACCACGGCGACCGTCTCCCGTGACAGTGCGGGACGCTGGTTCGTGTCGCTGCTGTGCGAGGACTGCATCACCCCGGCTCCGGCCACGAAGAACGCGGTTGGCATCGACGCCGGGATCACCTCCCTGGTGACGCTGTCCACCGGCGAGAAGGTCGCCAACCCCCGGCACGAGCGCCGTGACCGTGCTCGTCTGGCCGGGGCGCAGCGTGAGCTGTCGCGGAAGGCGAAGGGCTCGGCGAACCGGGAGAAGGCCCGCGAGCGGGTTGCCCGCGTGTATGCGCGGATCGCTGACCGGCGCCGCGACCACCTGCACAAGCTGTCGACCCGGCTCGTCCGTGAGAATCAAACGGTCGTGATCGAGGACCTCACCGTCCGCAACCTGCTGAACAACCACACGTTGGCGCGGGCGATCTCGGATGTGTCGTGGAGGCATCTGAGGTCGATGCTGGAGTACAAGTGCGCTTGGTATGGGCGTGAACTCGTCGTGGTCGACCGCTTCTTCCCCAGCAGCAAGCTGTGCGGGAACTGCGGCACGGTCGCGGCGAAGATGGCGCTGAATGTCCGCGTGTGGACGTGCGACACCTGTGGTGTCGTGCATGACCGCGACATCAACGCGGCCCGCACCATCAAGGCGGCCGGGCTGGCCGTCTCGGCCTGTGGAGCCGGTGTAAGACCTCACGGGAGCACTCCTGGCGGGCAGCCGGCGTCGAAGCAGGAACCCCTACAGCGCGAGCCGTAGGAATCCCCCTCCTTCAGGAGGGGGAGGAAGTCAAGGACTGATCGTAAGACCCGCCCCGCCGTGGTCAGCAGACCGACCGCTGGGGCCGAGCCACTCACATCCCGGGGCAGCCGAGACCATGATCGACCGGACAAGTCCTAGCCGTGGAACAGGGACCGGAGAAGGCCGTAACAGGGCATCCAGGCGACCGCGCGGCTGTGCCGCGAGATGCCGGCTCATGTTGGCAGGCGACCTTGCTATGCCGGCTGACTCCGAGATGTGGGATCGCCGTGTCCGGGAAAGACATCCTGAGTACGGTCGGTGCCGGAGATCCCGCAGCAGACGCCCAAGGGGGAGCGGTGGCACCGCGTATCGGCCTTTATTTTCCGTACGTTCACATCCGGGACGCCGCGTGGGTCAAGGCCACCGCGCTGTACTGGCCGGCGCTGGCGCGCGTCGCCGCGGCCGAGTATCCGGTCCACGACTCCGACACCGTCCGTGCTCTCGCGGACGGGCTCGACTTCATCCAGCAGCTGCCTCCAGGTCCTGCAGCCGAAGCGGTCGCCCCACACTTCATCAACGTCGTCCGCGAGCACCACGCCGAGCTGCACCGCTACTTTGGCGTGTCCCCCGAGGACATCGACGAAAGCGACCCGAGCGATCCGGAGTGGCGATCGGTGAACCGCTACAGTCTCCCGGGGGAGATCTGGCGGCCGCGTGACGAGCGAACGTCCCTGGTCGAAGTGCACTGGGATGAGTTTGCTCCTGCCCTGCGCCAGGTGCTGCTCGATTCCCAGTTGGGCCTGAACACCCGCCGCCCCACCCTCCTGTCCGGCGACGAGGAGTACGACTGGATGTCGGTAGACCCGAAGCTCGCCTGGGCCTACAAGTTGGCGCTGACGGAAGAGTTGGCCCGGCAACACGGGCTGACGCCGATCACCGACAACCCCGTCTCCCAGCACCAGGCGCAGGACTGGGATGAGGCACGGATCTTCGCTGAACTCTTCGATCACCATCCGCACGACCCAAACCCAGTATCTGTGGTCGGCATGCTGACCGCACAGCTCCCGCTGCCCGAGGGAATCGCGGACGTACCCGTCGACGACATCATCAAGCTGCGCACCAACTACCGAGCCGAGTTCGACCGCTTCGTCGACGCCCTCGACGCGGCCGCCGCCGAGCTGACCAGCTCCCTCCTGGAAGAACAGGATCCGCAGATCGTCGCCCTCCACGTGGCGCATATCCGTCGGACGCACTTCGAGCAGCCACTCAACGACCTCAAGGCCGCGATCAAAGGGCTCAAGCTCGGCACGGGACTCGGGTTGATGAACCTGCAGACGCAACTGCCCGCCTTGGGAGCCATCGGCGGCGCGGCAGCGCACTGGCCGGCCGTCACCGCCACATCGATCGGCTTCGGCCTGGTCGGGCTCCACCACGTCACGGCCAAAGAACGCGACCGCATCCGGTCCGACTCGCCCGTCACCTACCTGCTGCAGGCCGAGAAGGTGGCCGACCCGTCCTCCTTTGTCAACCGATGGACGATCGCAGGCGCCCGCGGTCTCGGCATCAACATCTAGTCCGCTCCCGCTGCTACTCGTAGCGGCAGGTCCGATACACGCTTAGCACTTCCGTCTGCCATAGCGCCTGTGCTTCGCTGCTGTCCCGCGGCATCGTGCGGCCGACGGCAGCGGCGACCCACCGATACAGCTTTGTGGCGCTGGATGGTGCGTGTGGCGCGGCGAAGGGGACCCAGCAGGCTCGGCGGTGCGGGAAGTTCCGTACGGCGATGCGCAGCGCCACCGCCGCCCCGTGCCCCCGGTGGTGCGGCCATTCCCCGTCGGTACTGCACCTCTGGATCAGGTGACGGTCCAGTCGCGCAGCTGGCGGGCGAGTCGGGCGACGCCGAGCACGCCGGAGGCGGCGTCCCGCACGAGCGCGACGGCCGCCTTGGGCGGGTAGTCAAGTTCGCGCGCGTGCAGGATCAGATAGGCCTCGGTCGCATGCCAGGCGAAGGCTTCGTTGGAGTGCTCCAGGCACGGCAGTTTCGCCAGGGTCTGCAGCAGCGCGCCGGCCTTGAGATACAGAGATCCGTAGATGTCGCGTTCCATTGACCGGGCGTTGACCCGGGCGACCGCGGCGTACAGCGGTCCGAGGTCGTCGACCTGCGGATCACCATCGAGCAACTCGGCGGCGCGCAGCAGGAACGTGACGTCGAGCGGGCGGAGCGGCGGTTCCGGCTGCGTCACGCGGCGTGGCCTCGCTGTTGGTGCTGCTCAAGGTCGCGGCGCGCTTCCTGCTCCGCCGCCCGCTGCTCGGCGCTGGGATCCACACTGCTGGGCTCGGCCGCGAAAGCCGCGCTGCTGCGGGCCATGGACGCCTGGAAGCCGTCCAGGAACTGCCTCTCCACGGCGGTCGCACGGTCGTAGGCGGCAGAGAGGATGAACTCCTGCATGCTGACTCCTGCCTGCTTGGCCGCTGCCGCGATCGCGGCCCGCTGCCCGGGGTCGGGGAAGCGTAGATTCATCGCTGTTTTGGTGTCCGGCATGGTATCCACGGTACCAGTGGTACCACGCGCGTGTCGCGGGCTCGACGCGAACTACCCCAGCCCAGGCCTTAGCCGGGGAATCATCCGCCGAACCGCCCAGAGGGGGCTTCTCGCGCGCCTGCCCCACATCACCCGGTGGTGGTCTGTTCGCACGGCATACGGATCCACGTCTCCAGGAAGGGGGCGAGGCGGACCGTGAGGCTCTCGGTGAAAGCAACAACCCCGCCCGCCGCCGCCAGCTCTCCAGTTGGCTCACCGTCACCACTACCGTGCGCAGGGCGGGTTCACGGACCACCTGCAGATCAGCCGGACTCGGCGCTCCTCGTGCCATGCCCACCATTGCAACCCCGAGAAGTGCCGACTCCGCCCCAATTGGTGACTCGCGCGAAGACGACCTGGGTGCCTTGCGTGAAAGTGGCCGTAGCAAACGTTATCTGACCTGCGGGCATGGCATATCAGGCCTTTTAGAGAGCCCGGCGGTAGGTGTCGGTTGCTCCGCAGGTGCCACAGGAGGCCTCCGCGGCCCGGGGCCCGGCCCCGGTACGCCTCGGACATGAACGATGAGGAGTGGGCCCTCACAGGCGCGTCACTGAATTCGTAAGCTCCTATTCTGATGGCCCGCCAACGCGAGCTATGCTGTCCGCTGATGACTGAGGTTGCGCAGCAGCCAGTGTTCTGGACCGACGACTCGCCGGTCTGCGAGCCCATGGCGCACGGTGAGGACATCGCCGCGCACTTCCATGACTACGGCCAGCTGAGGTACGCCGCCTCCGGGGCGCTCGTCACGACGACCAGGGTCGGCACCTGGGTGGCGCCGGCGAACCGCATCACGTGGGTGCCGCCCTTCTATGTCCACAGCAGTCGCTCCTACGGCGAGACCGATGTCCGCGTGCTCCCGGTTCCGGCAGCGCTGTCCGAGGAACTACCGCCCGAGCCCTCGGTCTTCGTGGCCAGTGCGCTGCTGCGCGAGGCATACCTGGCGATGAGCAGCGAGCAAGAGCCTGCCGCCGGTGAGCGTGGCCGTCTGCTGCTCGCAGTGATCGGCGCGGAGCTGATCCGCGCCCCGCAGGAGCCACTACGGCTGCCGGAGCCTAGCGATTCTCGCCTCAAGGCCGTCACCGACCTGCTGCACGCCGACCCGGCCATTTCGGCGACGCTGGCGGAGCTGGGGCACCGAACCGGTTCGAGCGAACGGACTCTCAGTCGGCTGTTCGGCAGCGAACTGTCGATGAGCTTCCACCAGTGGCGCACGCTGCTGCGGATTCAGCGAGCGCTGCTCGAACTCTGTGAAGGTACTTCGGTCACCGAGACGGCGATGCGACTTGGCTGGGCGAACCCCGGCAGCTTCATCAACGCCTTCACCGATCTCGTCGGTCAGACGCCCGGTCGTTACCGCTCCACTGCGGGTGCAGCTCACCGCTGAGCACTGCCTCCGCCGGTCTGGCGGGTTATCCGAAATTTGAGGCGGAACTTCGGTGGCGCGCCCGCCCGCTCGGCGGCCACGCTTTGAGGCATGGCACACCACCTTCCAGGTCACGGCGCTGTGGCTTCGGCAGCCGCCACGACGGCATCCTCCGGAGTCACGCTAGGTGACCTGATCATGCAGGCGCTCAGCCGGCACAGCTCGTCCGAGGCCTTCGTGGCCGGCGACCGGCGACTGACCTATGCACACGTCAGGGACCTTCTCTCGCAGTACGTTTCCGCGCTGGCCCGTCGGGGCGTGGGGCTCGGCGCGGGGGTCACGATGCTCAGTCCGAACATGCCTGAATCGTGGATCGTCCAGGCCGCGACGTATCTCTTGGGCGGCCGCTTCACCGGGCTGCAGACGCTGGCCTCGGTCACGGACCACATCACCGTCTGCGAGGACGCGGAGGCCATGGTGCTGGTGGTGACCGCGCCCCTGGAGGAGCATGGACGCCAGGTCCTCGCCGAGGTCGACTCCCTGCGACACCTGATGGTGATCCCCGCCGCCGGTGGCCTGCCCGAGGGCGAGCCCTCGGCGGTTCGATCGCTCGACCGTGGTCCGGCGACGGAGACGGATGTCGCCTGGCTGCAGTACACCGGGGGGACGACCGGCAGACCCAAGGGCGTGATGCAGCCTCATCGGTCGATGGTGCAGATGGTCCATGTGTACATGGCCGACTTCGAGCAGCCACACCTCCCGCGGTACCTGGCAGCGGCCCCGCTCACCCACGCGGCCGGGCTGGCCGTCATCCCGGCACTGTTGCGTGGCGGCACGGTCGTGATCGAGCAGGGCTTCGAACCCAGCCGGTTCCTCGATGTCATCGAGGCCGAGCACATCAACTGTGTGAGCGGCCTTCCGACGATGATCTACACCTTGCTGGATCAGGAGCGTCCGGAGACCAGAGACCTCTCCAGCCTTGAGGTCATCTGGTACGCCACCGGACCGATGTCGCCGGTGCGCCTGGCGGAGGCTCGCGAGCGGATCGGTCCGGTCTTCTCCCAGATCTACGGGCAGACGGAGTCGGCCGGCATCGGGACGGTCCTGACCAAGGCCGCACACGACACCGCGAGCCTTGAGCAACTCGCCTCCTGTGGCCGTTCCGTGGTCGGCAACCGCATCAGGCTCATCGACGACCACGGCCACGACGTTCCTCCGGGCGAGGTGGGAGAGATCGTCATGCAGAGCCGCGGGGTGATGCAGGGCTACAAGAACCTCCCCGACGAGACAGAAGCGGCACTCAAGGGGGGATGGCTCCACACCGGAGACCTCGCCCGCCAGGACGCCGAGGGCCTGATCTACATCGTGGACCGCAAGAAGGACATGATCATCTCGGGCGGTTTCAACATCTACGCCAGCGAAGTCGAGGCCGTTCTGACAGCGCACCCTTCGGTGGGCTCAGCCGCCGTCATCGGCGCGCCGGACAGCCGCTGGGGCGAGATCGTCACCGCGTTCGTGGTCCCGCGACCGGGGCGACAGATCGACATTCCCGCGCTCCAGTCCTACGTGAAGCAGGTCAAGGGCCCGATGTACGCGCCCAAGAAGGTCGTCGTCGTGGACTCACTTCCCGCCACGCCGGTGGGAAAGATCGACAAGAAGCGCCTGCGCGCGCCGTTCTGGGGCGACTCGAACCGCAATGTCCACTGACCATCCCGATGCCCTTCCCACGGCCATTCCGAAAGGCACTCAGCGTGAACGTACCGCCGGCCCGACTGATCGACTTCCACTCCCACTGGGGCACAGAGCGAGGATGGAAGGGAAGCCCGTACGAGACCGCCGAGGACCGCGAGGCCCTGCGAGGCTACTTCAAGTGGGACATGAGCTTCGTCAGCGACGAGGAGCAGGCCGTCCAGTTCCGCCGCGCCAACGTCAAGGCGATGCTCGACTTCGCGTTCACCTACACCATGGACGCCGGTGCACTGCGCGACCAGCATGACTACGCCTTCGACTATGCGCGCAAGCACCCCGACGTCGTACTGGGCAACTGGATCGGTATCGATCCCACGCAACCAGCTCATGTCAGGGAACTTGAGCGTTGCCTGAGCGAGGGGATGGGACTCGTCGGACTGACGGTCCACTCCTTCACACCGGCCGGGACACCCGACCAGCCGGAATGGGAGACCTGTCTGAACATGTGCATCGAGGCCAACCGTCCCATCCTGGTCCATGTCGGCATGTCGGCCACCGGGGCCGGCACCCGCGGAGGCATGGGCATCACCCTGGAGGGCTGCCACCCCCGTTACGTCGACCGCGTCGCGGCCAAGTATCCCGATCTGAACGTGATCGCGGCTCGGGTGGCGTGGCCCTGGCAGTCGGAGATGATCGCGGTCGCACTGCACAAGGCGAACGTGTGGATGGAGCTCCACGGTTGGTCACCGCGCTACTTCCCCGACGAGCTCAAGCGCGAGATCGGTAAGCGCCTGCGCAAGAAGGTCTTCTTCGGAGCCGACTACCCGATGCTCACCCACGAGAGGCTGGTCGAGGAGTGGCGCGAGGAGGGCTTCTCCTCCGACGTCCTCGATGACGTGTTCTCCGGCAACGCCGAGACCTTCCTCACCTCGATCGGAGTTCAGTGATGGACGTCGGACTGACCGGCAAGGTCGCCATCGTCGGCGGCGGCAGCGACGGCCTCGGATACGCCATCGCCGATCGTCTTCTGAAGGAAGGCGCCAATGTCACCTTCTTCGCGCGACGCGCGGAGAAGGTCACAGCCGCCGCGCAACGGCTTGCCGGCGCCTACGGCGAGGAGAAAGTCCTCGGGCTGGCCGCCGACTGCTCAGCCGACACCGACATCGAGCGTGTCACCGCCTCGACCCTTGAGCGGTTCGGTCCAGCCGTTCACGTTCTGGTCACCAACGACGGCGGACCACCGATCCGGCGCATCTCCGAGCTCACCGACGAGGTGTGGCTGAAGGCCTTCGAGCGCCACTTCTTCTACGTCGTCAGATCCGTGCGAGCCACCTTGCCGTACATGACCGCCGAAGGCGGCAGCATCCTCAACGTGGTCTCCGGCGTCGTCGAACGCCCGGCCGTCGGCATGGCGGCGCCCGTCAGCGTGTGGTCGGCGGTGATCGGCTACGCCAGGACCCTCGCCCTGGAGGTCGCCAGGCAGGACATCAACGTCAACACTCTGCTGTCCGGATTCTTCGACACCGCCCTGCTGGGCGGAATGCTGGAACGGCAGCCGGAGCTGTCCAAAGCCGGCCTCGGGAACGGGGTACCGATGGGACGCATCGGGGAGCCCCGTGAGTTCGCCGACCTGGTCGGTGCGCTCGTGTCACCCAACTTGCGATTCGTCACCGGCGCGGTGATCCCGGTCGACGGCGGCGCCAGCATCGGCATGGGCGCGAGCTTCGACTCGCCGACTTCGAAGTGAGGCACTGTTCATGAAGCGGACCATGAAGATCTCGACGATGCTCACCTACGGCACCGCCCCGCGCGAGGCCGCTGACCACATCGCTCGACTTGAGGCCGCCGGGCTCGACACCGTCTGGGTCGCCGAAGGGTACGGCTACGACTCGCCGACCCTGATGGGCTACCTGGCCGCCCGCACCTCAAGCGTGGAGATCGGGGCAGCCATCCTCAACGTCTACTCCCGCACCCCGACCATGCTCGCATCGACCGCGGCCGGCCTCGACAGCGTGTCCGGCGGTCGCGCCATCATCGGCCTCGGCGCCTCCAACCCGAAGATCATCGAGGGGTGGCACGGCATGCCCTTCGTACAGTCGACCGGCCGTTCCAAGGAGACCGTCGAGATCATCCGCGCGGCGCTGCGGCGCGAGGCGGTCGACTACAGCGGCCGCTCCTTCGAGATCCCGCTCCCCGCCGGTCAGGGCACCGGTGTTGGCGAGCCGCTGAAGATCATGACCAGGCCGCTACGCCCCTCGGTTCCGCTCTACCTCGCCGCGCTGGGACCGAAATCAGTCGAAGGCGCGGCGGAGTACGCCGACGGCTGGCTGCCTTTCCTGTATTCCCCCGAGGGCGCCGCCGGGGTATGGGGCGACGCGCTTGCCGCGGGAACCGCGAAGCGCTCCGAGAACCTCGCGCCCCTGGAGGTCGTCGCCGGTGGCATCGTCGCTGTCGGCGAGGACGTGAAGGAGATACTCGACCTCGCGCGGCCGGTACTCGCGCTCTACATCGGAGGCATGGGTGCCCGCGGCAAGAACTTCTTCAACGACCTCGTCCGACGCTACGGCTACGAAGCCGAGGCCAAGGAGATCCAGGACCTCTACCTCGACGGCAAGAAGAAGGAAGCCGAGGCCAAGGTCCCATTCCAACTCCTTGAACAGATCAACCTCGTCGGCCCAGCCTCTTACGTCCGGGAGCGGATCGAAGCGTTCCGCGAGTCCGGCGTCACCAATCTCCAGGTGACCCCGACCGGCGACGACCCCGCCGGGCTCGTGCGCCAACTCAAGGAGTGGGTGGCCTGACTTCCGCTTCTGCCCGGGCAACACCCCTTGCAGCGCTTGACGGCCAAGGGCCCCGAGGCGGTGGCCTCCCGGCCTCGGGATCGCTAAAGCGACTCGCCCCGTCCAGTCCCGCCGAAGTCGAGCAAGCGGTCAAGGCCCTGGCCCCAGAGACGGACCCCCATCGCGTCTGCGACCGACCGGCAGATGCCCGTACCTGCTGCCCGCCATTCCGCCCCGTTCGAGGTCGATCCGCGGTCCCCGCACTGCGCTGGGTACTGACGTTGTTGCTGTGGTGTCGTCAAGGACGGGACGGGACGGGGCCGGCCGGGTTCTGCGAGGCATCTGCGATCACGGTCGTGGATCACGAGGGCTCGTCGGCACTGCCGCGATCCTGAACGGCTCCCCGAGATGAGCGAATCGATTATCACAGCCATGGGCAAATGGGGCAGTGTCGGCTTCAGGGCGAGCCTGTCGTGGGTTGTTGGCCGCGGAGAGTCCGACGCGTAGAGGCAGTCCGTCGGCGTAGGGCAGGACATGCATCCTGGAACCCGACTTAGACCGTCCTAGGACGCCTTCACGCGAGTCACCAGTCCCCGTGTCCTCGCGGGCGAACGCGGATGATCGTCTTTCCCCTGCGTCGTTCGGTCGGATTGAGGGCGGCGACGGCATCGTCGAGGGTCGAGACGTTGTCGATGTTCGTCCGCAGCCGTCCGTCCCGCACCCGCTGCACGATCTCACCCAGTTCGGCACGATCGGCCTCGACAACAAAGTCCACGGCCAGGCCAGCAGCGGGCCGTGCCTCGACCGGGCCGACGATGGATACCAGCGTTCCTCCAGCCTTGATCAGGGCAGCGGACCGCTTTTGAACGTCGCCACCGATGACATCGAAGACCAGATCGACGCAGCCGACATCTTCCAGCGCGTTGTTCTCGAGGTCGACGAACTCATGCGCGCCGAATTCGAGTGCCTTCTCACGGTCGGCGGCGCGTCCGGTGCCAATGACATAGGCGCCGGCCTCGCGTGCGAGCTGGGTCACCATCGTCCCAACTGCCCCGGCCGCGCCATGGGCAAGGACAGTCTGGCCCGCCTGAAGGCGGCCGTGCTGGAATAGCCCCTGCCACGCGGTCAGACCTGAGATTGGTAGGGACGCGCCTACCGTGAAGTCGACGTCGCCGGGCAGCGGTGCGAGTTTGCGTGCTTCGATCGCCACGTACTCCGCCAGGGTGCCGTCACGGTGCCAGTCGGCAAGACCGAACACCCGCTGCCCGACCGACAGCCCCGTCGTGCCATAGCCGAGGGCGGTGACCACCCCGGCCAGCTCGTGGCCGGGGATCGACGGTGTCTTGTCACGGCCGGCGCGATCGGTCCAGGTCGATGGCCACTCCATCTCAGTCGGGACGAATCCCGACGCATGAATCTGAACGACAACATCGTTTATCGCTGCCTGCGGCTCGGGTCGCTCCACCAGAGTCATCCCGGCCGTTCCCGCAGCCTGGTCCTTCACCACGATCGCTTTCATGTGAATCGCCTCCTCGGTCATTTGTCTCTTTGGCGTAATTCTTGTAGGGACGGAAAGTCCGTTCGGCATCACTTCGGCGGGGCTGACAGGACGCGGCCAGCGTTGGCCGGGCTGCTATTCGCTCGTCGTCATAGCTTCGACCTTAGGAGCGGAGTAGCCCAGGAGTGTGGTCCATTTCGGTGGTAGATTCATGGGCCACTTTGGGGTTCGGTCTGCATGTCGAGCCGACCGGGCCAGGTCCGCGCAAAGCGCTGGCGGAGGTCCTACAGGAAGTCGACGTCGCCCGCCCAGTCCGGGTCGACGTCCGGTTCGTCGTCCAGCGTCTGGGCTTCGAAACCTGCCAGGTCGAGTTCCTGCGCGGTCAGTGGCACATCATCCGCGACGCCCGCCGACGCTCACCCCCGCGGCCGTTACACCTATGCCGCACGCAAGGGTGACTGCGGCAACGTCCTCGCCGCCATCAACTTCCTGAACTGGCTCGGCACCCAGCACCTGAGTCTCTCCCAGCTCCAGCAGCGGCATCTGGACACCTGGGCGATCGAGCGGCCAACCCTGCGCTCCCGTTCCATCCCCTTCCTCCGCTGGAGCACTGCACGACGCCTCTGCCCGCCGGATCTGGTCATCGGGGCTCTCCTTTGTGGATACCCCCGGCTTCAGCCGGGGGAGGAAACGAAGCTCCTGCGAAGCAGGGCAGGGAAAGCCGGTTCGCCGTCCGGGCGGACCGGCGTGCGTCGTCCACCGGCCGAGAACTGTCGATCACACGGGAGCTGATAGAACGTGAGGTATGGCGCGGCAGGTCAAGCGGGCGTTCAAGTACCGCTTTTACCCCACAGGCGAGCAGGCGGCGGAGTTGTCGCGCACGTTCGGCTGCGTGCGTCTCGTCTACAACAAGGCGCTGGAGGAACGCACCCGGGCCTGGTACGGCGAACAGCGCCGCATCTCCTACGTGCAGTCCTCGGCCGCACTCACGCAGTGGAAGAAGACCGGGGAGCTCGCCTTCCTGACCGAGGTGTCCTCGGTCCCGCTCCAGCAGGCGCTGCGCCATCTGCAGACGGCGTTTGGGAACTTCTTCGCCCAGCGTGCGAAGTACCCGCGTTTCAAGTCCCGCAAGAAATCCCGTGCGTCGGCCGAGTACACGCGCAGTGCCTTTACGTGGCGTGAGGGACGGCTGACGTTGGCGAAGATGGCCGCCCCCCTGGACATCCGCTGGTCGCGTCCACTGCCCCAGGGCCAGGAGCCGACCACGGCGACCGTGTCGCGTGACGCGGCGGGACGCTGGTTCGTGTCGCTGCTGTGCGAGGACTGCATTACCCCGGCTCCGGCCACGAAGAACGCGGTTGGCATCGACGCCGGGATCACCTCCCTGGTGACGCTGTCCACCGGCGAGAAGGTCGCCAACCCCCGGCACGAGCGGCGTGACCGTGCTCGTCTGGTCCGTGCGCAGCGGGAGTTGTCGCGGAAGGCGAAGGGCTCGGCGAACCGGGAGAAGGCCCGCGAGCGGGTTGCCCGCGTGCATGCGCGGATCGCTGACCGGCGCCGCGACCACCTGCACAAGCTGTCGACTCGGCTCGTCCGTGAGAACCAAACGGTCGTGATCGAGGACCTCACCGTCCGCAACCTGCTGAAGAACGGCGGGCTCGCGCGGGCGATCTCGGATGTGTCGTGGAGGCAGCTGAGGTCGATGCTGGAGTACAAGTGCGCTTGGTATGGGCGTGAACTCGTCGTGATCGACCGCTTCTTCCCCAGCAGCAAGCTGTGCGGGAACTGCGGCACGGTCCGCGAGAAGCTGCCGCTGAATGTCCGCGCGTGGACGTGCGACACCTGTGGTGTCGTGCATGACCGCGACATCAACGCGGCCCGCACCATCAAGGCGGCCGGGCTGGCCGTCTCGGCCTGTGGAGCCGGTGTAAGACCTCACGGGAGCACTCCTGGCGGGCAGCCGGCGTTGAAGCAGGAACCCCTACAGCGCGAGCCGTAGGAACCCCCCTCCTTCAGGACTTTGTTGGCGGATCCGGTGACTGCTCTTGGTGATCTTGTTTGGTCGGGCAGTCTGGTGGGGTTCGGTTCCATCGCGCGGGGAGGCAAGGAGGGGCTGCGATGTCGCTGCGCCCTGTGCCTGCTCCGTCCGTCCCGGAGGCCACCGCGCGGGTGGCGCGGGCAGCGTTCCGCAAGGGCTGTCTGGCCATGCGGATCCGGGATGAACTCGGGCCGTTGTTCGAGGACGCGCAGTTCGCTTCGGCGTTTCCGCGTCGGGGTGGTCCGGCGTGGTCGCCGGGACAGCTGGCGATGGTCAGTGTGCTGCAGTTCGCTGAGGGGCTGACGGACCGGCAGGCCGCGGACGCGGTTCGCGGGCGGATCGACGTCAAGTACGCGCTGGGGCTGGAGCTGGATGATCCCGGGTTCGACTTCTCGGTGCTCAGCGAGTTCCGGGACCGGCTGATCGCGCACGGCCTGGAGAAGCTGGTCCTTGACCGGGTGCTGGAACGGGTCGATGAGTTGGGTCTGCTGAGGGCGGGAGGCCGCCAGCGCACCGACTCCACGCACGTGCTGGCCCAGGTGCGGACGCTGAACCGGATGGAGTTCGTGGGCGAGACCCTGCGCGCTGCTTTGGAGACGCTGGCCGCCGCAGCGCCTGCCTGGCTGCGGCAGACCGTCGCGCCGGAGTGGTTCGAACGCTACGGCAAGCGCATCGACTCCTTCCGCTTCCCCAAGGGAGCCGACGCCCGCCAGCGATGGGCACTGACCGTGGGACGGGACGGATTTACGCTGCTTCAGGCCCTCTACGCGCCTGGCACAGCGGCCTGGCTGCGTCACGTCGAGGCGGTGCAGGTCCTGCGGACCGCGTGGGTGCAGCAGTACCACCGTGACGAGAAGGGGGTGCGCTGGCGGGAGGGCAAGGACCTCCCGCCGGGCAGGCTGAGGCTGTCCAGCCCCTACGACATCGACACCCGCTACAGCGTCAAGCGCGGCGCGGGCTGGGACGGCTACAAGGTTCACTTCACCGAGACGTGCGAGCCAGGCGCCCCGCATCTGATCACGAACGTGGTCACCACCGACGCCACTGTTCCCGACGTGGAGATCACGGCGCCCGTCCACGACGCGCTGGCCGCACGCCGCCTGCTGGCCGCCGTCCATCTGGTCGACTCCGGATATACCTCCGCTGCGCTGCTGGTGGCCGCCGCCGGGCAGAACATCGAGCTGATGGGACCGGTCCGCGGCGATACCGCGGCCCAGGGTCGGGCCGGGGACGGCCTGGGGCAGGACGCCTTCACCGTCGACTGGCCGGCCCGCACCGGCACCTGTCCCCGCGGGCAGCGCAGTATCAGCTGGTCCGCTCAGCGCAAGCCCACCGGCACCGAGATCATCCGGGTCCACTTCGCCAGGACCGACTGCGACGCCTGCCCGGTACGCGCGGCGTGCACCCGTGCCAAGAGCAAGTGGGGCCGCAGCCTGACCTTGCTCACCCAGCCCCAGCAGCAAGCTCTCGACCAACGCCGACGCGAGCAGAAGACCGACGAGTGGCAGGCCGCCTACGGCACCCGCGCCGGAGTCGAGGGCACCATCTCCCAGGCCGTCAGGGTGACACGGACACGCACCACCCCCTACCACGGGCTGCGCAAGACCCACCTCGGGCACGCCCTGATCGCCGCCGGACTCAACCTCCACCGCCTCGACGCCTGGTGGACCGGCACCCCCATCGGCACCACCCATATCAGCCGATTCGCCCGCCTCGGCCTCGAACTGGTCGCCTGAGCAAGCGGATCCGCCAACAAAGTCCTTCAGGAGGGGGAGGAAGTCAACGAGCGCTCAGTCGCCCAACTCCCGGGCCACTTCCAGACCGAGGAGGAGCCCCGAAAAGAGTTGCTGCGCTGCCTGTACGACACTGTGTTGCCCCTGGAGGTCTGCGTCGCGGCTGCTCTCGTCCGCCTCTACGCCCTCCCCCTGACCCGCATCGTCGAACTCACCGACGACCACATTCGCCGCGACCAGGGGCATACCTAGCTGACGGTCAACCACCACCCCTTCGTGCTCCCGCCGAAGCTCGCCCGCCTCATCGACGATCAGCTGCAGTACAGCCCCCGGCACAGCAACGCGGCCGGGTGGAGATACCTCTTGCCAGGTCACAGCCCTGGACGCCCGCGCAACCTCCTCGGTCTCGCCGACACCTTGAGACACCACGGTCTGCCCGCCCGCGCAGCACGGAACACCGCCATGATGGACGCCCTGGTAGACCTGCCGCCCATGGTCATCGCCGACCTGATCGGAATCCACCCCAAGGCAGCCGAACGCTGGGCCACCCTCGCCGGCGGGAACTGGTCCGAATATTTGGCCGCGCGACGGGCCGCCCCGCAGGGCTAGGCAGTTGAGCAGGGCAGTGTTCCGAGTCTGCGCTATTGGGGGATGGTGACCAGGATGCGGCCGTGGCCACCGCCGGCGTCGACGTGGTCGTGGGCCTTGGCGATGTCGTCCAGCGCGTAGCGGTCGCCGGCGGCGACTGTGAGGGCGCCGACGGCGGCGGCGGAGGTGAGGTCGCGGGCGGCCTGGCGCTTGGCCTCGGCGGGGAAGTCGTCGCTGCCGAGCAGCCGTAGGGTGACGTTGTTGAACAGCAGAGGCCAGAAGGGGATCTCAGTGCGTTCCGCGCGGGTGGCGTAGGCGGCGATGACGGCCCCCTGGGCGGCGACGGCGTTGTCGAGATCGGCGTTGTCGGACAGCGCGACCTCGATGATCCGGTCGACGCCCCGCGGCGCGTACGAGCGGATGGCAGCGGCGGGCTCGCCAGTGTCCAGGGCGATGGCGTGGGCGACGGCCGGGTCGACGCGGTCGAGGTCCGCGGTTCGGCGGACGGTGGCGATCACGGTGGCGCCGGCCCAGTGGGCGAGCTGGGCGGCCAGGGAGCCGACGCCGCCGAGAACTCCGTGGACCAGGACCAGTTGGCCGTCGACCGGGCCGTCGGCGAAGACGGTGCGGTGGGCGGTGATGCCGGGGATGCCGAGGCTCGCGCCCAGCTCGTCACTGAGGTGATCGGGCAGGGGTGCGGCCTGGTGGTCGGGTACGACGGTGTACTGGGCGGCGGTGCCGAAGGGGCGGTAGGACTGGGCGCCGTATACCCAGACCCGTTGTCCGACGCGGTGGACGTCGACTTGGGCGCCCACGGCGTCGATGACTCCGGCGCTGTCGCTGTGCGGGATCACCCGCGGGAAGGGCATGGACGAGCCGAGCCAGCCGCGCCGTTTCTTGGTGTCGCCGGGGTTGACGCCCGAGACGGTGACGCGGACGCGGACCTCGCCGGGGCCGGGGACGGGATCAGGGAGTTCACCGACGTGCAGGACATCGGCGGCGGGTCCCTGGTCGTCGTACCAGGATGCAAGCATGGGGGTACCTCCGTGGACAGTCAGCTCGCGGGAGCGGCGGGCGCATGCGGATCGCTGTCGGTGCATCCGGTGTCGAATACGGGCGGTTCCTCCCCGAGGGTCTCGCGCAGCCAGGTCCGTTCGGCGCGGCTGGTGGCGCGGGCGGTGAGCAGCATGCCCCGCCGGTAGGGGTCGGCGACCTCCTCGGCACGCAGGGGCCGCTCGTTGTCGTAGAAGAAGCTCGCCGGTTCTTCCAGGAACTCCAGCCGTCTGCGCAGCACCGCGTGCCGTTCGGCCACGTCGGGCAGGTGGGAGAGGAATGCCAGGACGACGTAGAAGCGGGTGAAGTCGGTGATCTCGTGGTCGGCGGGCTTGCGCAGGCGCTGAAGCATTTCGGCCCGCCCGGCCGCGGTCAGGCTGAGCACGTACCGGGCCGCCCCCGCGGCCGGGTCGGCGCGCCGCTCGATCAAGCCCGCCCTGGTCAGGCGATTGATCGCCGGATACAGGCTGCCGTCGCTGACCGGCCGTGTATAGCCGGTCAGCTGTGAGATGCGGCGGCGCAGCTCGTGTCCAGGCAGTGGTCCCTCGGCGAGGAAGCCGAGTATCGCGAGTTCCAGCATGAGTCCATCTTCGCACGCGGACATCGAATCGATGTAAACATCGATTCGATGTTACGCTCGCAGGTACCCGCCCAAACGTCTCCGGAAGAGGCACAGCACGATGCCATCGCAGTCCACCGAGTCAGTGATGAACCGTTTCGTCGAGTTCATCAACACGGGCAACGAGGATCTCGCCCGCGAGGTCATTTCTGCGGACGCGGTGTTCCACGCGCCAAGCCACCCGGAACCACTGCGGGGGCCCGATGGGTACTTGGAAGTCATCGGGATGATGCGCAGCGCCTTCCCCGACGTCCGATGGACGCTGGAGGAGACGGTCACCGAAGGCGACACCGTGGCCGCGCGGTTCACCATGCGGGGAACCCACGACGGTGAATTCTTCGGGATCCCGGCGAGCGGCAACAAGATCTCGGTGCAGGCCATGAACTTCTACTACCTGGCCGACGGCCGGATCGTCGGCGAACGGGGCCAGCCCGATCTCCTCGGGGTGATGCAGCAGATCGGTGCCCTACCGGCGCCGTGAACCTCGTAGCGCCGGGTGAGCCTTCTGCCGCGCGGGATTGCCGCTGCCGGGAGGGGGCCGTATGGCGCGGTGGCAGAGGGCGAAGGCCCGCACCGGAGCGCGGGCGCTGGCGCGGGTTCACCGCAAGAGGCCGGTCTTCTTCTTGCTCCGGCGTCTTCGCGCAGACAGCGCCCGTTCGGCGAGAGCTTTACACCTTGTCACCGCTGACGTGACCGAGCCGGGTAGGGAACTGCTCGCTCTACGGCGAATACTGCAACCCTCGAATACCGACGGTCCACCAGTGAGCCTGGAGCTCCTGAGAGAGAACCGGCAGCTTCCACACTTCCGCACGTGGCGTTCGGCGGTCGCGGGCCGGATGGGAGCCGACACGCGCCCCCTGACGTCCCTGGTTCCGATGCGGGGTGCCGGGCTTGATCTGCTGGCCCTGATGGGCGATGTGCCTTCTGTGGACCACGCCGTGGACAACCTGCTGCACGCCCCGGTGTCCCGGCTGCGACGCGAGTTCGAAGGTCTCCACTTCCACCCCGGACACCTGCCATGGGTCAAACGGGTGTCCGAGGGCGACCGTGGTGCGCGAGGTCGACGCGATGGCCCGGTTCGCGCCGGCCGAGCACGAGTTCGCCGTCACCACGGTCGCCCGGCGCAAGGTCTTCGGCCTCGCCACCGCAGGCGTCCGTCTCGCTTGATCTCTTGTGCGTCAGTCCGGCAGCCAGTGCAGCTCGTGCGCCAGGGTTTTGGCGACGGCACGGATGCGGCGGTGTAGTGGCGACTGCTCGCGTGGCAGGACCAGGTGGATCGTCAGGCTGGGCGCGCCTCGCAGTGGTCGCCAGGTGAGACCGGCCGGTTGTGACGTGACCGCGGCTTCTCCGGCCGGGGCGAGGGTGACCCCGTCGCGCAGGTCGCGCTGAGACATGTCGAAAGAGACTGCGGGCGTGTGGAATCGGGGGTGTGGTCGGGTGTCTCGGAACAGTGCGGACAGCTGATCGTGGATCACGGGGTTGGCCGCACGGTCGGGGAGTCGCAGCGGATACGCGGCGGCGTCGGCGATCTCGATCTCCGGGTGTTCGGCCAGCGGATGGTGCTGCGCCAACTGGACCCCGACGCGCTGACGCCGCAGCAGGAACCGGCGCACGCCACGGCCCGGCTGTTCACCGCGGGTGATCCCGGCGTCGATGCGGCCGTCGGCGACCGCGGGGGAGATCTCCGGTGTCGCCATCGGGACCGCGCCGACCTCGAGTGCGCTGGTGCCGCGAATCAGCCTGTCCACCAGGGCCGGTGCCGTCTCGGCCCCGGTGCTGAGGCTGTATCCGATGCGCAGCGTGCCCAGTTCACCGGCCGCCGCGCTCCGGGCGGTGTCCCATGCCCGGTCCAGCGCCGCCAGCGCGGGCGGCGCGGACTCCACCAAAGCCGCGCCGGCCGTGGTCAATACGACGCTACGCGTGTTGCGGACCAGCAGGGCCGTACCGAGTTCCGCCTCCAATCGGCGCATCCGGGCGCTGAGTGCGGGCTGTGCGATACCGATCCGTGCGGCCGCGCGGGTGAAGTTCAACTCCTGCGCCAGCACCAGGAAGTACCGCAGGCTCACCGTGTCCGGCGCCAACGTGCCCTCCCTGCCGATTGATAACGATCCGTTCTGAGTCTATCCCGTACCGGTCTTTCCCTCGACCGCACATCAAGCCCTAACCTGCGCATATGACGATTCCACTGACCGCAGTACTGGACATCGCACTCACGCACACCGCCGATTTCGAGTCCGCCCTCACGGCTCTCGCGAAGGCCGCGGCCACCGAGCCCGGTGTGCTCGACTATGGATTCTGGAGCGACCCGACCCACCCGGGCCCTCCCCGATGTCGTAGCCTTCGTCGGCGACCTCCCGCTGTGGCTGGCCACCGACTCCCACGCGGTCCTCGAAACCACCTCCGTCCTCACCCAGATCCCGATGCTCCGCACCTGGCGAGGCCGGCGGCAGTTCTTAACAGGAGCTCCCAGGTCACCCGGAGCGTTACGGTCTCGTCTCTGGACGGAGGTCGTCATGCATAAGTTGGTGGTCCTGTATTCCAAGCCCGCCGACCCTGACCACTTCCGCGATTACTACGTGACCAACCACCTTCCACTGGTCATGAATTGGCCCGGCCTGCTTGCGTGGCGCTACAGCTTCGACGTGGCGGCGACCAAGGGAGAAGCGCCGTATTTCGCGGTCTTCGAAGGCGACTTCGCTGACGCCGCCGTCATGGCCGCGGCGCGGGCGTCGCCGCACGGCCAGCGGGTGGCCGCCGATGTCGCCAACTACGCCACCGGCGGCGCGGTCATCATCCACTATCCCGTGCAGGACGGCACCGGCTGAGGCAGGCCGGTACGCTCCGGGACGCGTTCGGTCGGCCGTTGCGGCCAGGTCCGGCTATCGGCGGACGCCGTTCGCGGTTGCCGGTTCGTTGAGCGTCAAAGGTGGACCGATGTCCTGGCCGGATGTCACGGTGGTTGATGCGTGCGTGCGGCGCGACGGCCGGGGCGGTAGCCCCACGTCCGTCACCGACGACGACCCGGCGGCGACGGACGCGGACCGGCGTGAGGTCGCTGCTGCGGCCGGCACCTCGCACGCGGCGTTCCTCGGCCCGGGGCGGACGCCGGACGGTGGCTGGCCGGTCCGGTTCTTCACCGCCACCGCCGAACTGTCCGGCTGCGGCCACGGCACCGTTGCCGCGCAGGCCGTCCGGTTGACCCGCACCGCGCTGGGCGAGCTGAACGACCGCCAACACACCGGCGGGCGCACGTTCGACACCGTCGCGATCCGCCACCCCGCCGGCATCGAGGTGTGGTTCGACCAGGGCCTCGTCGCGCTGCGTCACCCGGCACCGGACGAGCGCGCCGCGATCGTCGCCGCGCTCGGGCTCACCGCGGACGACCCGCATCCGACCGACGCGCCACGGATCGCCGCGCCCGGCGCACCACGCATGCTGGTACCGGTCCGCGACCGGTCGGCGCTGCTCCGAGTCCACCCACACCTCGGCAGGCTGACAGCGGCGTGCCGGCGGTACGGGCTCCTCGGCTGTTTCGTGTACGTACCGCCGCTGGGCGACCGACCGGGTGCGGCGCGGATGTTCGCGCCCGCGATCGGTGTCGACGAGGACGTCGCCAACGCCAACAGCACCGGCTGCCTGGCCGCCCACCTGCTCGACACGACAGGGGCGCAGACGGTCGCGATCGAGGTGGAGCAGGGCGACACCCTCGGTCGACCGGCCAGCGTGCTCGCTTCGGCCCGACGCGGGCCGGCGGGCATCACGACCCGGGTCGGCGGGTTTGCGGTGGTCCGCGACGGACACTGAGGCGACGACTGGACCGTCCTCTTCTGCGATCCGCGCATGGGGCTGGGGCTGTCCGCTGCGCTCAAGCGTTGGCACCCGGTGGCGGGCGTCAGCGGGACGCGGTGTCGAGGGCGCGGCTGAGTGGTCCGGGAGATGACCGAGGCGATGCTGATGGAACTGGACACACGGAACTGCTGGACGCTCGCAAGGCCCTCGACCACCGCGGGCCGCACCTGCTCTCCCTCGCCGCCGTCGACCATGATCTGGCCCGGGATCGGATCGCGGCCTGGACATCCGATGAACTCGCCGATCCCGACGCGGTGTTGATCGTGGACGAGACCGGGGACGAGAAGTCCTCCACGGACTGCGTCGGCGCGGCCCGCCAATACTCCGGAGCGTTGGGCGGTATCGGTCTGCGCCAGGTCACCGTCCGCCTCACCTACACCAGCCGGCACGGCCACGCCCCGATCGACCGGGCCCTGTACCTCGGCGCCGAGTGGGCCGCCGACGAGGAACGACGCCTGCGGCCGATCGCCTGGATGTCGCACCAGTAGGGGCTGGTTCCGTTCTCGTAGCGGAGAGAGATCGTGCCCGAGATGTCGGGGCCCAACAGGATCCAGGCGACCGCGATGGTGACCCTTGGGCCGGATCCGCCCGGGCGAGGTCGTGACCGGACCCTTCTGTGGGGAGCCAGGGGCCGACGCCGCCGACCTGGACCGGGAAGCCTTCGGCGTGGTCGGACCGGCGGACGGTGTCACGGAGCTTGTGGAGGTCGCGGACGGGGACGCCGAGGACGGCTTGCGCTGTCAGCGGGGCGAGATTCGTGCCCCTGCTTGCGGAGGCCAGTGTTACCAAGCGGCTAGGGGCCCCGAGTCGGAGCACCTTCACCTCTCATGTGTCGCTGCGGCAGCAGCCTGGCAGGTGCGTCACCCGTGCCCAACCTTCGGGTGACGCACATCGGTTCACCAAGGGTCTCCAGGGATTCAGCCCCCGTGCCGCTGCGGGCACCTATCGGCTGGGAGGCGCCCGCCTACGAAGACTGCCGGCATGCCATGGGGGCTCGCCCGTCAGCCGACCGGCTTGAACGTCCACATCAGGTTGGTGCTCTGCCTCCACGACCACTGCTTGGCCACGGACCCTGCGGGGACCACGCCGCCGCCGTCGAGGACCAGTCCCGTGCCGCGGTTGGCGATCGAGTACTGGCCGTTGCCGCGGTCGGTGATCTGCCACTGCTGGTTGGTGCCGCTGTTCCAGGTACCCTGCCGGGCCGGGTCGCCGTTGCTGGTGGCGCCCCACCCGTCGGCGGCCAGGCCGTTGGTGCGATTGACGAGCCTGTAGTAACCGTTCCCGAGTTCGATCGCCTGCCACTGGACATTGGCGTTGTCCACCGGCTCCCACTGCTTCAGGTTCGAGCCGCTGCTGAAACTGCCGCCGCTGTCCAGCACCAGGCCGCTCGTGGCGTTGCCGAGACGGAAGTACGTGACCGGGTTGAACGTCACCTTCAGCGAGGCGATGGCGTCGTTGTTACCGGTCGTCCGGAGGTCGGCGGCGTTCGAGGTGAACGTCCAGCCGGTGCCGGTGAAGTTGTCGCCGGAGTAGCCCGTCACCTGGTAGCCGTTGGGCACCAGGATGGAGGAGGCCTGGGCGGGCCCCAGACCGGCGGCGGACAGCTGGGCGGAGGTGTAGCTGCCCAGCGGCAGAGCGGCGCGGGTGCCTTGGTAGCCGACGTTCTGGAACACCGTCGGGGAGACCCTCGTGGGCATGCCCTGGACCTCGACGCACACCACGGAGAGGTCGGCGTTCGGCGCGGTGGCTGGCACGCTGACGTTGATCTGGTCGGTGACGGTGTACGAGAGCGAGACCGAAGGGTTGTTCAGCAGATAGACGCGGCTGATCGTGTTGTCGATCATCGGGATCTGCAGCTGGCCGTTCGTGGGCCAGGTGAGGACATGGGCGAAGAGCTTGCCGCTCTTCTTGGTGACCACCCCCCATGCGGGGTCGCTGAGGAACGGGCTGCCGCTGGTGCCGTGAACGCTGTCGCTGTACGTCGCCATCCATGAGGCCAGGCCGTTCAGGACGGTCTGGGAACCGGCAGTGACGGAGCCATCGCCCTTGGGGCCGATGTTCAGCAGGAGGTTGCCGTCCCGGGACACCACCGTGACGAGCTCCTGGAGGACGTCCTTGACGGATCTGTAAGTGTTCTCCTTCGACGCGTTGTAGCCCCAGGCGTCGTTCACGGAGGCGCACCGCTCCCACTGTCGGCCCATCGGCTCGGCGGGCACCCCGAACTCCGCGACGTCGTAGTCGGCGAGACGGTGACCGCGCTTGACCCGCTCGTTGACGATGAGGCCGGGCTTACGGGAGATCAGCCAGCTGTAGAGGTCGGCGCCGTCCGCTTCCAGCCACCAGTCCTGCAGGGTGGCGCTGGGCGGCTCGTTGAACCAGTCGCCGTCGAACCACAGCAGTGCCGGATCGTAGCGGTCCAGCAGCTCCTGAAGCTGCGCCTTCATGTCGGCGATGTAGCCCGTGCGGGCGGCCTGCGACGACATCGTCGTGAGGCCGTTGTCGTGGCGGTCGGTCTGGGAGGGGTGGTTCCAGTCGAGGATCGAGTAGTACAGGCAGAACTTGATCCCGCGGCTCTCACACTCGGTCTTCAGCTGCATGAGCGGGTCGGCCTGGAAGCCCTTGAAGTCGTGCAGGTTGTACAGCTTGGTGCCGGTGGTGTCGGTGAAGCCGGGAACGTTGGAGTCCCACATCGCGTAGCCCTCGTGGTGCTTGGCGGTGATCACGAGGTACTTCATGCCGGCGTTCTTGGCCAGCTCGGCGATCTGGGCGGCGTTGAACTGGGTCGGGTTGAAGTTCTGGGTGACCTGGGTCTGGTAGTTCGCCTTGGTCCACTGCGAGTTGGTGAACGCCCACTCGCCCTGGCCGAGCTGCGAGTAGGACCCGAAGTGGATGAACATCCCGAACCGGGCCTGGTACCACCAGTCCATCTTCGAGGGGACGGCGTACGCCGCGGCGGTGGAAGGCCACAAAACCTGCGGCAGCCCGAAGGCCGCCACTCCTCCGGCGAGGGCGGCGGCCTTCATCAGGGAGCGTCTGCTCAGGGAGGCAGAGGACATGGTGCGGCTCCATGTGTCGAGGTGGGGGAGGACAGGACGTTAGGCGCGGAAGGTCGGCATGGCGACCCTGCTCCGTGTCACCCTGCTGAAGACATCGGATGGATTTATAGGAGAACCATGATGGCTGCGTCTACAGGTAGGGCAAGATTGGTCCAAGATCGGGGGAAAGGTGCCTTGTTTCCGGAGGGGTTGCGCCCGAAAGGTCACTCACCCGTCGTCGACTGAGATCCCATACATGGGATCTATTGGGGTAGCTCTTCGCGATCAGGACCCAGCACCCGAGCTGAACGTGAGGTTCCCCGGCGTGCGGGAGGAGCTGATCAGCTGGTCAGGACGGGTTGACGGGGTTTCAGAAGCCGTATCCCAACCGATCATGGAACGTGCGGGCCGAACAAGTTTCCCGCCGGAGTGATCTTCGCGTGGTGCGCGCATGAAGGCAGGGCCTCTCGGTAGCTCGGGGATACGACACGCCACCTGCAGCGGGAGGCGCTTCAGGGCCGCAATACCTGGGCCGACGAGCTCGAAGCCCGCCTCGAGGTGTTCCGCTGGCTGCACCGCTACAACACCCGACGCCGCCACTCCAGCCTCGGACAACGCAGCCCCAGCGCCTACGAGACAGCACTCGAAACAACATCAACTACCCTGGCCCCAGCCGCATAGCCCGTGTCCAGATTCCGGGTCAAGGCCCGTGCGCCGTCGCCGTAGACCTCGTACAGAGAGCCGGCGGCTGCGCCGTGGAAGGCGCCGGTGTCGGCGGACAGATCGATGACGAGCCGTTCCGGATCCGCGGCGTGGGCGGTGCCGGCGGAGGGGGCAGTGGGCAGGGTGGCGAGGATGGCCGCCACCGCGGCGCCGGCTCTCGTCGTTCTCATCGGTCTTCGTCGCACTGAGGTCTCCGTGGTTGTGCTGCGGGTTCGGACGCCGAACGACGCGGATCGAACCGGTTCGATGACGGTGGGTCGGGAAGCTAGCACCGCCGAAATCCACCAGCAATAGCTCCGGCACAGGGAGTTGCGGCAGTTCCCCCCGAGTTTCGGAGCTGTTACGAGGTGTGTGGTCAGAGGTGTTGACAGCCGCAGTGGTTGTTCCTACGTTCACTTCACGCGAACCGGTTCGATGACCGGCTGTCGCCCCTCGCACCATCGAACCGGTTCGATCCATCCAAGGAGTGCCCGTGAACATCGGTGAGATCGCCCGGCGGGCCGGTGTCTCGCGGAGCACCGTGTCCTACGCGCTGAGCGGCAAGCGCCCCGTGTCGGAGGACACCCGCCGGAAGATCCAGCACGTCATCGACGAACTGGGCTACCGACCCAACGCCAGCGCGCGCGCCCTGGCCAACGGCCGGACCAACACGATCGGCCTGGTCTTCCCGCCCGCCGGCAACCACTACACCGGCATGCAACTCGACTTCATCGGCAGCGTGGTGGAGGCGGCCGCCGCTCAGGACTACGACGTACTGCTGTCTCCCAGCGGCGTCGACAGCGACCGCTCGTTCCAGCGGATGCTGGGGGAGCGGCGGGTCGACGGCGCGATCCTGATGGAGATCAGACTGGAGGACGACCGGGTCGATCACCTGGCCGCCCTCGACTTTCCGTCCGTCGCCATCGGCCGGAGCGCGCATCCCGAGGGCACCTGGTGGGTCGGTCTGGACCACACCGCGCTGGCGGCGGCGTGCGTCCATCACCTCGCGGACCTCGGTCACCGCCGGGTCGCCTTCGTCAACCGCCCCGAGCAGTTGCTGCGGACGGGATACGAGTCGGCTCACCGTGGGCTCGACGGCTTCACCAAGGCCGCGGCCGAACGCGGGCTCACCGTCCGGACGTACTGCTGCGGGGACGACGCCGCGTCCGGCCAGGCCTGCCTCGAACAGATCCTGCACGACGACCCGGCCACCACCGCTCTGGTCACCCTCAACGAGGCCGCGCTCGGCGGCCTGTACCGCGGACTGACCCAGGCCGGTCGTCATGTGCCGCGCGACTTCTCCGTCACCGGCGTCGTGGCGGGCCGGTGGGCGGAGACGGTGACCCCGCAGCTCACCGCGGCGGATGTGCCGGCGGAGGAGATGGGCCGCCGCGCCGTCGACCTCCTCGTCGAGCGGCTCGACCACCCCGACGCGCCGCCCCGGCACCACCTGCTGACCCCGCCGATCTCGCTCCGCGCCAGTACTGGCCCCGGCCCCGGCCCCGGCCTGCCGTCGTCCATCGAGTCCCGCTGACCTAGCCCCGCCCCACCTGCTCACCACGGATCACGGGCACTGCCGTCCACCTCATCGCCGCCGTGACTGTCCGGCATGCCCGCTTCCCCCTCGTCACCCTCCCTCGGCACACCCGTGCCCGAAAACGAAGGAACGCGCAATGCACAGCTCCGTCAGAGGGCTCCGCCTCACCGCCGCGACCGTGACCGTCCTCGCCGTCGCCGGCACTGCCACCGCCTGTTCCTCCGGTTCGGGCAGTACCGGCAACAAGGCCGCGGACAGCGGCACCTACACGATCTGGGACCCGTACCCGCAGTTCGACAAGAGCTCCGCGTGGGCGAAGCTGCTCGACGCCTGCGGCACCAAGGCCGGGGTGAAGATCAAGCGAACCGCGTTCGACACCAGCGACCTGTCGAACAAGGCGCTGCTCGCCGCCCAGCAGGACAACTCCGCCGACGTCCTCATCGTCGACAACCCGGTGGTGTCGACCCTGGCCGAGGCCGGCGTCCTCACCACGACCGAGGACAACAAGCTGGACACCTCGAAGGTGGACGCCAACCTCCTCGCGGCCGGACAGTCGGACGGCAAGACGTACGGCACGCCGATCGGCGCCAACACCCTCGGCCTCTACTACAACAAGACGGTGCTGAAGCAGGCCGGGGTGGACATAGCCACGGTCAAGGACTGGAAGTCGCTCACCGCGGCGCTCGCGAAGGTCAAGAAGGCCGGCAAGAAGGGCATCACGTTCTCCGCGATCGGCACGGAGGAGGGCACCTTCCAGTTCCTGCCCTGGTACTGGGGATCGGGCGCCCAGTTGACCGCGCTCGACTCCGACCAGGCCGTCACCGCGCTGACGTTGTGGAAGGACTGGCTGAAGAACGGCTACGCCCCCAACTCCGTCCTCAACAACACACAGACCACCAGCTGGCAGGAGTTCGCGAGCGGCGACTACGCGTTCAGCGAGAACGGCACCTGGCAGCTCGCCAACGCCGCGAAGGCCGGCTTCGACTACGGGGTCATCCCCGTCCCCGCCGCCGACGGCGCCAGCGCGTCCGCCCCGACCGGCGGCGAGTTCGTCACCATCCCTGTCCAGGGCAAGACCGACCGCTACGCCACCTCGCAGAAGATCGTGACCTGCCTGACCAGCACCGACAACCTCCTCAACACCGACACCACGCTGTCCTACGTGGCGCCCACCTCCGAGGTGCAGGGCAAGCAGGTCGCGGCGAACGCCGAGTTGAAGCCCTGGGTCGACGCGGTCAAGGCGGCCAAGGGGCGCACCAGCGACGACCTGGGCACCAAGTACCCGAAGATCTCCGAGCAGTTGTGGAAGGCGGTCCAGTCCGCACTCAGTGGTGCGCAGTCGCCCAAGGACGCGCTGGCCGCGGCGCAGTCCGCCGTCAAGTAGCCGGGAACCAGGGCCTGTTGATGAGCCATACGACGAAAGTGTCGCACCGGCGGCCGGTCCGCCTGGCGAGTGGTGCGGCTCCCACCGCACCGCCCCGGGCCCGGCGCCGCCCCACCTCCCAGCAGTGGGCCGCCTGGGCATTCCTCACACCGGTGACCCTCTACCTCGTCCTCTTCTACGCCTATCCCCTCTACCGCAACATCGATCTGAGCCTGCGCAACTACACCGTCCGGTCCTTCGTCCAGGGCGACGCACCGTTCACGGGCCTGGCGAACTACCGCAATGTTCTCCACGACCCGACCTTCGCCCCGGCCCTGCTGCACACCGTGGTCTTCACCTCCGTATGCCTGGTCTTCCAATACGCCATCGGCCTGGCCCTCGCGGTCTTCTTCAACCAGCGCTTCCGGCTCTCCGCGACCCTGCGGGCCCTCTTCCTCGTGCCCTGGCTGCTGCCGTTGATCGTCTCCGCGTCCACCTGGTCGTGGATGCTCAACAGCGACTCCGGAGTCGTCAATTCAGCTCTGCACGCCGTCGGCATCGGGCCGGTGAACTGGCTGACCGCACCGGGCTGGTCGCTGGCCTCGGTGATCATCGCGAACATCTGGATCGGCGTCCCGTTCAATCTGGTTGTCCTCCACAGCGGTCTGCAGTCCATCCCCGCGAGCCTCTACGAAGCAGCCGCCCTCGACGGGGCGAACGCCTGGCAGCGGTTCAGGCGCATCACCTTCCCACTGCTGCGCCCGGTGTCCGCGATCACCCTGCTACTGGGCCTCGTCTACACGCTCAAGGTCTTCGACATCATCTGGATCATGACCAAGGGCGGCCCGGCCGACTCGTCCACCACCTTCGCCACCTGGTCCTACCAACTCGGCTTCGGCAACATGCTGCCCGCCTTCGGTCCGGGAGCGGCCGTCGGAAACCTGCTCGTAGTCGCCGCCTTGGTGTTCGGACTGGTCTACATCAGGGTCCAGCGGAAGCAGGGGTTGTCATGACGAGTACGCGAACCGCCAGGGGCAGGCACGGCCGCCGTACGTGGTGGCAGACCGCCATCGGCGTGCTGTTCACCGCGGTGATGCTCTTCCCCGTCTACTGGATGCTCAACGTCTCCTTCACCCGCGACCAGGACATGCGCAAGAGCCCGCCGGACCTGATCCCCGTGCATGGCACCCTGGAGGGCTACCGAGCCGTCCTGGACCAGCAGTTGCCCTACCTCGGCACCAGCCTCGTCATCGGCCTGGGCACCGTGGTCCTCACCGTCGCACTCGCGGCGCCCGCGGGCTACGCACTCGCCAAACTGCGCCCGCGCGGCGGCGGCGTCCTCAGCTTCCTCTTCCTGGTCGCCCAGATGATCCCCGGCATCATCATGGCGATGGGCTTCTACGCCATCTACCTCAACCTCGGCCTGCTCCAGTCGGTGCCCGGCCTGATCGTCGCGGACTCCACACTGGCCGTGCCGTTCGCCGTACTGATCTTCACCGCGTTCATGTCCGGCATCCCCGGCGAACTCCTCCAGGCCGCGAAGACGGACGGCGCGGGGCCGGTGCGCACCTTCCGGTCCATCGTGCTGCCCATGAGCCGCAACGCCGTCGTCACGGTGTCGCTGTTCGCGTTCCTGTGGTCCTGGTCCGACTTCGTCTTCGCCAGCACCCTCGCCAACGGCGGCGCCCACGAGCCGATCACCCTCGGCATCTACCACTACATCGGCAACAACAACCAGGAGTGGAACGCCATCATGGCCACCGCCGTCGTGGCCTCACTGCCCGCCGCGGTGATCCTGGTCCTCGCCCAGCGCTACGTCGCCGCCGGCGTGACCGCCGGCGCCGTCAAGGACTGACCCCTCCGCACCTCGTCAGGGTTCCGGCTGCTCGCCGGCCTGTCGCTCCGGCCTGCCCAAAAGCCGATCACCCACCTCACGCGCCGATCGCCCCTGCTCCAGAAACGAGTCACGCTGCATGACCGCCGCCCCGTCCGGCCCGGCCTTCTCCGTCCACGACATCCCGTTCAGTACACGCGGGTCTTGGTTCGGCATCTCACCCGTGGTGGCGGAGAAGACGTACGCCGAAGACCTGCATCTCGTCTCGCACCAGAACGGCATGCACGCCGTGCTGCGTCTGGTCCCGCTCGACCCGGCCACCGGCGACCGCACCGCCACCGATCCGCACGCGACACCGAGCCTGCTCAGCTGGACCGGGAGCGAAGGCCGCATCGACCTCACCTACGAATCGCCGGACACCGTACGTCTGCGTGGTGCCGGACTCAGCCTGCACATCGGCGCGGCGGCAACCGTACTGACCCCGTTCAGCGGCACCTACTTCTACCGCGAACCCGGCGCGGACGCCTATGTGTTCACCTCGTACGAGACCGGCCGGCGCTACCGCGTCACCGTGCTGTCGGGGACCGTGACCGAGGCCTTGGGCACGCAGAGCCTGGGCAGTGCCGCCCGAGGTGTGACGATCGACGCCGAAGCCGGTGCGGCCTGGGAGCTCGCAGTCGAGGAGTACCAGACCGCGCGCCGCCCCTACGCGTCCTCGGCACCCTTCGACCAGATCGTGGACACCGCGCGCGCCGCCTTCGACGTCTTCGCCGACTCCGTCGCGCCCTGGCGCACGTCCAAGACGCCCGCTGCCGAACTCGCCGCCTACGTGCTGTGGTCGGCGAGCGTGCGACCGCTGGGCTTCGTCACCCGGCCCGCGGTGCTGATGTCGAAGCACTGGATGGACAAGGTGTGGAGCTGGGACCACTGCTTCAACTCCCTTGCCCTGGCTGCCGGAAGCCCCACGTTCGCCCTGGACCAGTTCTCCCTGCCCTTCGACCACCAGGACGAGACCGGCGCGCTGCCCGACTCGGTGACCCACTCGGAGATCCTCTACAACTTCGTCAAGCCGCCCATCCACGGCTGGGCCCTGCGCCATCTACGCCAACGGCTCCGCGATCCGCTCAGCCAGGCCGAGTTGACCCAGGTGTACGACCGGCTGGTGCGATGGACCGACTTCTGGCTCACCATGCGGCGCGCGCCCGGGTCCGCCCTTCCGCACTACCAGCATGGCAACGACAGCGGCTGGGACAACGCCACCACCTTCGACTCCGGGCGTGTGATCGTCAGCGCCGACCTGTCCGCCTTCCTTGTCCTCCAGCTGCGCGAACTCGCCGACCTGGCAGATGAGTTGGGGCTGACGGACGACACGCACAAGTGGACACGAACGGCCGACGTGACGCAGGCGGCGCTGCTCGACGAGCTGTGGACCGGCGACCGGTTCGTGGCCCGCTCGGCGGACGGCGGGGCCACCTGGACGAGCCACAGCCTGCTCGACCTGATGCCCATCGTGCTCGGCGAGCATCTGCCCGAGAGCATCAGCGACGCGCTGGCCGACCGCATCGAGGCCCACCTCACCCAGTACGGTCTCGCAACCGAACGTCCCACCTCGCCGCACTACTTGGACGACGGCTACTGGCGCGGCCCGATCTGGGCCCCGTCCACCGTCCTGATCGAGGACGGTCTGCGCCGTGCCGGCCACGGCCGCCTCGCGGACGAGATCAGTTCCCGCTTCCGGGCCCTGTGCGAGACCTCGGGTTTCGCCGAGAACTTCGACGCCCTCACCGGCGCAGGCCTGCGCGACCGCGCCTACACCTGGACGGCCAGCAGCTACCTCCTCCTCGCCGAAGCCCACGAGTTCCGACGCGCCGAGGCCGCCGAGGCCGTCGGCGGCTGACAGACCACCTGGGCGGGCCGCGCCCAGGCAGCACCCCCCTCAATCAGGAGCCGCCATGCACACCACACCCCTGCCCCGAACAGCACGCAGACACCGCATCGGACGACGAGCGGCATCGGCCCTCGTCACCCTGTTCGCCGCACTGGCCGGGACCGTCCTGCCCGCCGCCCCCTCCCAGGCCGCCGACACCTCCGTCACCGTCGACTTCTCCACCGCAGGCGGCGCCCCCACCTACCACGCCTCCGGCATGATCTACGGAATGACCCCGGACGGCTCGCTGCCCCAGGACCACTTCTTCAAAGACATCAAGTGGCACTTCATGCGAGCCGGCGGCGCCCAGCTCAACAGCGGCGGCTACGCCACCAGCCTCGCCGACTACCAGACCCGCTGGGCCTCAACCCTGGCCCAGTACAAGCGCACCGCCGCCCTCGGCGGCACCTTCGTCCTGCTGCCGCACGACCTGTGGGGCGCCGACGGCACCACCAGCCAGGGCTGGCCCGGCGACAACGGCGACTGGACCCAGTTCGACTCCTTCGCCGCCCAGCTCATCAGTGACGTCAAGGCCAACAACATGACGGTCCAGTGGGACCTGTGGAACGAGCCCGACGGCAGCGGCTTCTGGGGCGCCTCGCAGACGCAGTACCTCCAGATGTGGTCGCGCTTCTACGCCAAGGTCCGCGCCGCGTTCCCCGCCCAGCTTATCGTCGGCCCCAGCATCGCCGGCCAGCCCAACTCCTCCAACAGTTGGTGGACGACGTATCTGACGTACATCAAGGCGAACAACGTCGCCCCCGACATCTACAGCTGGCACGACGAACCCGGTGACCCTGCCACCGACGTCGGCCGCGCCAACTCCACGCTCGCCGCAGCCGGGTTGACCAACACTCGCGCGTACCAGATCAACGAGTACGCCACCCTGTCCATGCAATCGCCGGGTGGCGGCGCCTGGTTCATCGGCCGGCTGGAGCGGGCCGGTGCCGACGGCCTGCGAGGCAACTGGGCCTCGGGAACCGCCCTGCACGACAACGAGGCCAACCTGCTCACCAAGAACAGCGCGGGCCAGTACCTGCCGCTCGGTGAGTGGTTCATGTACCGCTACTACGGCTCGCAGACCGGAAACATCGTCAAACTCACGCCGGGCACCGGTACCGACGGACTGGCCACCAAGGACAACTCGGCCGCCAACGCCAAGGTGTTGCTCGGTAGCAGTGGCAACACCGGGACCGTGACCGTCAACCTGACGGGGCTCAACACGACGTCTGTCGTGGCCAACAGCCAGGTCCGCGCCATCGTCCAGCGTGTCCCGTACAGCAATGGGGCAGCCGTGACCGGTCCGGAGACCATCGCCGACACCACCCTCACGGTCAGCGGCAACGCCGCCTCGGTGAACCTGCCGTGGACGAACGCCAAGGACGGTTACACCGTCACCCTGCTGCCCCCGTCCAACACGACCGTTTCCACGGTCGCCGTCAGCCAGAACAGCGGTCAGTGCCTGGACGACACCAACCTCAGCACAGCCAATGGCACCCAGTACCAGCAGTACTACTGCGAGGGCGGCCACCAGCAGATGCTCGACCTCAAGCCGGTCAGCGGCAAGACCAACACCTACACCGTCGTCAACGAACTCAGCGGGAAATGCCTGGACGTCTCCGGCGCCTCCACCACCGACGGCGCCGCCGTCATCCAGTACACCTGCAACGGCGCCACCAACCAGCAGTTCACCCTCAACCCCGTCACCGCACTCGGCAACAGCCACGACTACCAACTGGCCGCGGTCCACAGCGGCAAGTGCGTCGATGTCAGCAATGTCTCGACCGCGGCCGGCGCGCAGATCCATCAGTGGACCTGCGACGCGGCGAGCGTACTGAGCACCAAGAAGAACCAGATCTGGCGACTGCTCGGCAAGAGCTGACCGCCGTCACGCACGCCGATGGGGAGGGGCACTCCAACTGCCCCTCCCCATCGAGGGCATTGCCTTGCCTCTCGCTTTCGCGAGAGGCCTGTCCAGGCCTTGATCAAATAAATGGGGAGCGCCGCTGACCTGCAACGATGGGATTTTTCGAGGGTTCTGTCAGCTGCCCAAGCAGGGCAGCCGCGTCTTCATCGCCCCGCTCACGGCGGCCCGCGCGGGAGACGTCTGCGACCGGTTCGCCAATTCTGTCCGAAGACCTCTCACTTGTGGTTACCCACGCGCCGAAGTCTGTTCGCGGGGCGGCGCGGTTGAGGCCCGTACCACGAGTTCGGTGGCGAGTTCGATGTGGTGGGACTCGACCTTTTCGCCGTTGGCCAGGCGGAGGGCGGTGCGGAGGGCGGCACCGCCCATCTCCCGTAGTGGCTGGCGCACGGTGGTCAGTGGCGGTGAGGCCATCTGGGCGAGGCTTGTGTCGTCGAAGCCGACCACGCTCAGGTCTTCGGGGATGCGCAGGCCTCGGGCGCGGGCGGTCTCGATGACACCGAGGGCGATCTCGTCGTTGCCTGCGAAGATCGCAGTCGGTGACTCTTCCAGGTCCAGCAGCACCGTGGCGCCGAGCAACCCGGTCTCGTACGTGAATTCTCCGGGCCGGACATAGGCGCTGGGTACCTGCGCTCCTTCCGCCTCCATGGCGGCGCGGTAGCCGTGCATGCGTGCCTGGTTGCATACGGCCAGGGTCGGTCCGCCGAGATAGGCGACGCGGCGGTGGCCCAGGGAGAGCAGGTGCCGGGTCGCGGCCAGGCCGCCGGCGAAGTTGGTCGCCCCGACGCTGTTGACCCGGCTGTCCGGCAGGTGCAGTGGGTCCAGCACGACCAGCGGCAGCCCGGCCCGGGCCAGTTCGTTCAGGTGCGTCGCGGTGTGCACGCTGGTGACCGCGATGACGGCGCGGCGCCCGGCTGAGACCAGGTCCCGCGCCCAGTGTGGGGCACGGGACGCCTTACTGATCACCACCGAGGCCCCCAGTTCGGCGGCGGAGTCGATGATGCCTTCCAGGGTCTCGGCCACGTACGACTTGAGGCCGCCCTGGAACTGCACCTCGATGGTCGGGCTCTCGACGGCCTCGGTGTGACGGAACACGGGCGCGAGGTAATCGTGCTGATGCAGCAGCTCCTGCACCCGGGTGCGGGTGTGCGCCGCCACGTCACCGCGGCCGTTGACCACTTTGGACACGGTCGCGACGGAAACCCCGGCCGCTTGGGCGATGTCCGCCAAAGTGGTGCGCCTGGCGTTCGGTCGCATCGGTTCCTCTCAGCTGTACGTCCACCAGTGTGGTGAGCCGCCGGTCGGACCGGCAACGCGGGTGGAACCGGTCAACCGTACGGCAGCGCGGCACCGAGATCGTCCAGGGAGGTACCGACGGGCTCCTCGACCTCGACGCGTCCGAGGATGTGCGTGAGATCGCGTCCGGTGAACGCGATCCGATCCGCATGCGCGCCGACCCTCCGGGACCGTGTGCCGCGACCCGACGAGCACCGCGCCCCGCTCCCGCATCGGCGGCACCTCGCCCTGCCGGTGTGACATGACCTGCACCGACAGCGAGTCAGCCGCAGCCATCGCCTCACTCTTGCCCACAACCAACCGATTTCGAAACAGTTTCGGTCCCCGCCAAGGTCTCTCGAAGGTGACTGTCGCCCTATGCTACGCAGCCTGACTGCTGCCCGACAACGCGTGTCTGCACATGTCTTGACAGGGCGTCAGCCCGAAACCTAATTTGCACGGACAGAGCTAGAAGAAGGTTGTTTCGAAAACCTTTCACCATGACTCACGAGAAGCCTCTGGCTCTCGAGTGCGGAGAAAAGACATGGCGCTCTCCCGACGTACCCTCCTCGGCCTGGCCGCCGCAGTGCCGGCCTCCGCGGCGCTGGCGGCCTGCGGCTCGTCCGGCCCCGGCACGAGCGGCGGGGCCACGTACTGGTACCTGAACGGTCAGCCGCAGGAAGGTGTCAGGGCCGGCGCGGTGGACGCGTTCAACAAGGCCCACCCCAAGGAGCAGATCAAGGACACGACCTTCCAGAACGACGCGTACAAGACGAAGATCAAGACCGCCATCGGCGCCGGACAGGCGCCCACCATCATCTGGGGCTGGGGCGGCGGGACGCTGCGCACCTACGCGGAGGCGGGCCAGGTCGAGGACCTCACCTCGTGGTTCGACGAGCACTCCGAGGTCAAGAAGGGGCTGTTCCCGTCCTCGTTCGGCGCGGCGACGGTGGACGGCAAGATCTACGCGATGCCGGTCGAGGCCGTGCAGCCGATCATCCTCTACTACAACAAGAAGGTCTTCGACCAGGTTGGTGTGAGTCCGCCGAAGTCCTGGGACGACATCATGGCGCTGGTGCCCAAGTTCAACGCGAAGGGCATAGCGCCGTTCTCCCTCGGTGGCCAGTCCCGGTGGACGAACATGATGTGGCTGGAGTTCCTGTTCGACCGCATCGGTGGTTCCGAGGTGTTCCAGGCCATCATCGAAGGTGAGAAGAACGCCTGGTCCAACCCGGACGCCATCACCGCGCTGACCAAGGTGCAGGAGCTCGTCAAGGCCCACGGGTTCGTCAAGGGCTTCTCCTCGATCACCGCGGATTCCAACGCCGACCAGGCGCTGCTGTACACCGGCAGGGCCGCGATGATGCTGCACGGGGCCTGGTCGTACGGCATCCAGCAGGCGGATGGCGGGGACTTCGTCTCCAGCGGCTCGCTGGGCTACATGACCTTCCCGCCCGTGGAAGGCGGCAAGGGCGATCAGAGCGACACCGTCGGCAACCCCGCCCAGTACCTGTCCATCTCCTCGAAGGCCAGCGCCGAGCAGAAGAAGGTCGCCAAGGACTTCTTCGCCACGGGCGTCCTCCAGGACGCGGAGGTGAAGGCGTGGATCGACACTGGGTCGGTCCCGATCCGGCTGGGCACGAAGAAGCTGCTGGCCGCCTCCAAGAGCGCCGATTTCCTGCAGTTCACCTACGACATCGCCAGCAAGGCCAAGGTGTTCGGCCAGTCCTGGGACCAGGCGCTCAGTCCGACGGCCGCCGAGACCCTGCTGGACAACATCGTCAAGTTGTTCCAACTGTCCATCTCACCGAAGCAGTTCGCCGGCAACCTCAACGCGGTCATCGGCAAATGAGTTCACTCACCGGCCATCGGCCGCGTCGCGAACCGCGCAGCATCCTGCCGTGGCTGGCGGTGCCGGCGCTGGTGGTCTTCGTCGGCTTCGCCGTGGTTCCACTCGTCGGTGTCTTCGCGCTGAGCTTCACCACGTGGGACGGGATCGGCACCATCCACCCGTCGGGGCTGACCAGTTGGCGTGCGGTGCTCACCGACCCCGGGCTGCCGCATGCCCTGTGGGTGACGTTTTTGGTGATGGCCGTGTCCTGGGCCGTTCAGACGCCGCTGAGTATTCTGCTCGGCACGTTCATGGCGGGCCGCCAGCGCTACCGTGCGGTGCTGGGAGTGGTGTACTTCGTCCCGCTGATGCTCAGCTCCGCGGCCATCGCGATCGCGTACAAGGCCCTGCTGGACCCCAACTTCGGGCTCGGTGCCGGACTGAAGATCCATGCGCTGAGCCAGGACTGGCTGGGGCGGCCCGGGCTCGCGTTCGGAGTCGTCATCTTCGTGGTCTCCTGGCAGTTCGTCCCGTTCCACTCCCTGATCTACCAGGGTGGTGTCCAGCAGATCCCGAAGTCCCTCTACGAGGCGGCGCAGTTGGACGGAGCCGGACGGATCCGGCAGTTCTTCAGCATCACCCTGCCCCAGCTGAAGTACACCATCATCACCTCGTCCACGCTGATGGTGGTCGGATCGCTGACCTTCTTCGACCTCATCTTCATCCTCACCGAGGGCGGCCCCGGCGACGCCACCCGGGTCCTCGCACTGGACATGTACAAGCGGGCGTTCCAGGCCAGTCTGATGGGACCGGCCAGCGCCATCGCGGTCATCCTCGTCCTGGTGGGTCTGGCCCTCGCCCTGCTGCTGCGCCGACTCGGTGGCCGGGACGCCGGCGCGAGCCAACTCGAGGGGGCCTGACGTGACCACCACCCTGACCGAGTCGCGACAATCACAGAAGGCCACCCACCGCGAGCGGCAGCGACGCTCCCGTCAGAAGGCCCGCCGCCACAACTGGGTCGGCGGCCTGGCCGGATGGCTCTGGCTCGTCATTGTCGCCGTGCCTCTTTACTGGACCCTCATCACCAGTCTCAAGGCCCAGAGCCGCTACTACGCGAGTAACCCACTGGTGCCTTCAAGCGACCCGACTTTGGACAACTACCGGCTGGTCATCGAGTCCGACTTCCTTCGCTACTTCGTGAACAGCGTCGTGGTCACCGCCGGCGCCGTGGTGCCGGCGGTCGTGTTCTCCTTCATGGCCGCCTACGCGATCGTTCGCGGTTGGCGCATGCGGGTTCTTCGCGCGGTGAACGGACTGTTCCTCATGGGTCTGGCCATCCCGCTGCAGGCGACGGTGATCCCGGTCTACCTGATCATCATCAAACTCCACCTGTACGACAATCTGCTAGCGCTGATCCTCCCGTCGATCGCCTTCGCCATCCCGCTGTCCGTGCTGGTGCTCACCAATTTCATCCGCGACGTACCCAAAGAGCTGTTCGACTCGATGCGGGTCGACGGCGCCACCGAATGGACGACCCTGTGGCGGCTGGCGGCACCGCTCACCCGGCCGGCCATCCTCACCGTGACCATCTTCAACTCGCTGACCATCTGGAACGGATTCCTGCTGCCGCTGATCCTCACCCAGAGCCCTGAGCGCCGGACCCTGCCGCTCGCGCTGTGGACCTTCCAGGGCCAGTACGGGGTCAATGTCCCTGCCGTTCTCGCCGCCGTCGTCCTCACCACACTGCCCGTCCTGGTGCTGTACGCGTTCGGCCGCCGCCAGCTGCTGAGCGGACTGACCGCCGGATTCAGCCGTTGACCGACGCTGACGCCGTGTCCGGTGACCGGCCCGTGGTCGCGCGGGCCCTGCACCAACCCTGGAAGCAGCGACAGCCCCGGCCCCCGATGGGCGGGCGACGCGGATCCGGGCCGATGCCGGAGCCCGGACGCGATCTGCCCCGCCTTGAGTCCTGCTCGTCTACCTGTTCGCCCATCGCGCCCCGGCCAAGGGTCTGACGGGCGTGGGAAGAAAGTGAACGCCAACGTGGCTGTAGAGAACATCCCCGGAATCTCCCTCTGGAACGACCCCACCGTTTCCGTCGCCGCAAGAGTCGACGCCCTGATCGGCGCGATGACCCTGCAGGAGAAGACCGCCCAACTGTACGGAGTGTGGGTGGGCGCCTCCGACCAGGGCGGTGAAGTGGCCCCCCACCAGCACGACATGGAGGAGGCCGTCGATCTCGACGCACTCCTGCCCACCGGACTGGGCCAGCTGACCCGGCCCTTCGGCACGGTCCCGGTCGACCCCGCCCTGGGTGCGCTCTCCCTGGCCCGCACCCAGATGCGTATCGCCGCCACCAACCGGTTCGGCATCCCCGCTCTCGCGCATGACGAATGTCTGGCCGGCTTCGCGGCCTGGGGAGCGACGGCCTACCCCGTTCCGCTGTCCTGGGGCGCCACCTTCGATCCGGACACGGTGCGGCGCATGGCCGCCGCCATCGGCCGCGACATGCGTTCCGTCGGCGTCCACCAGGGACTCGCGCCCGTCCTGGATGTGATGCGCGACGCCCGCTGGGGCCGGGTCGAGGAGACCATCGCCGAGGACCCATACCTCGTCGGCACCATCGGGACGGCCTACGTGCAGGGCCTCGAGTCCGCCGGGATCGTCGCCACCCTCAAGCACTTCGTCGGCTACTCGGCCTCTCGCGCCGGCCGCAACCTCGCCCCCTCCTCCATGGGGCCGCGTGAGCGCGCCGACGTCCTGCTGCCCCCCTTCGAGATGGCGATCCGAGAAAGCGGCGCCCGGTCGGTGATGAACGCCTACACCGACACCGACGGCATGCCCTCCGCGGCCGACGAGGATCTGCTCACCGGACTGCTGCGCGACACGTGGGGCTTCGACGGCACAGTCGTCGCCGACTACTTCGCCATCGCCTTCCTCAAAACCCTGCACGGCGTCGCGGCCGACTGGGCCGGCGCCGCCTGCACGGCGCTGCGCGCGGGCATCGACATCGAACTGCCCAACGTCAAGACATACGGCGCGCCCCTGACCGAGGCCGTAGCCGACGGCCGCGTACCGGAGGCGCTGGTCGATCGCGCCCTGCGCCGGACACTCACCCAGAAGGCGATGCTCGGCCTGCTCGACCCGGACTGGAACCCCATGCCGGCCGCGCTCGACGGGGCGGACCTGGTCGATCCGGCCGCCCTGCGCGGCCGCATCGACCTGGACGGCCCGGAGAACCGCGCGCTGGCCCGCACGGTCGCCGAGAAAGCAGTTGTGCTGCTGAGTAACGACGGCACCCTGCCGCTCGACAGGCCGCGCCGCATCGCCCTGCTCGGCCCCAACGCCGACGAGCCCGTCGCCGTACTGGGCTGCTACTCCTTCCCCCAGCACATCGGCGTCCGCCATCCCGGTACCCCACTGGGCATTGAGCTGCCCACGCTGCGCGACACTCTCGCCGCCGAATTCCCCGACGCCGAAATCACGGTCGCCCGCGGCACCGGAATCGACGACGGAGATCTTTCCGGCATCGGCGAGGCCGCCCAGGTGGCACAGGAGGCGGACGTCGCCCTGGTGGTGCTCGGCGACCGCGCCGGACTCTTCGGGCGGGGCACCAGTGGCGAGGGATGCGACGTCGAGGCGCTGGTGCTGCCCGGCGCGCAGCAACAACTGCTCGACACCCTGCTCGACCTGGAGACACCCGTGGTCACCGTCCTGCTCGCGGGACGACCGTACGCCCTGGGCCGCGCCGTGGAGGAGTCCGCTGCGATCGTGCAGTCCTTCTTCCCGGGGGAGGAGGGGACCCACGCGATCGCCGGGGTGCTCAGCGGCCGTACCAATCCCTCCGGACGTCTCCCGGTCAGCGTGCCGCGCGGGCCGGGCTCCCAGCCGGCCACGTACCTCGGGGCGCGGCTCGCTCAGGCCACTGAGGTGTCCAGCATCGACCCGACCCCCGCGTTCGCCTTCGGTCACGGCCTGTCCTATACGCGGTTCGAGTGGACTGATCTGAGCGTGGACGTCCAGGAAGCTCCTACGGACGGCGAGTTCGGCCTCGCCTTCACCATCCGCAACACAGGCGGGCGGGCCGGAACCGAGGTTGTCCAGCTCTATCTGCACGACCCGGTTGCCTCCGTCGTCCAGCCGGTGCAGCGTCTCGTCGGCTACACCCGGGTCGAACTGGAGCCGGGCGAGGGCCGCCGCGTCCGTGTCACGGTCCCGGCCGACCTCGCCTCCTTCACCGGACGCGACGGCCGGCGCGTCGTCGAACCGGGCGAGCTGGAACTGCGGCTGGCCGCCTCCAGCGCGGACCCGCGCCTGACGGCCAGGGTCACGTTGACCGGAGCCGAGCGCCACGTGGATCACACGCGGCGCTTGCACACCACCGTCGGGCAGGAGCCGGTTGCCCGGGATTGACTTCCTCCCCCTCCTGGAGGAGGGGGGTTCCTACGGCTCGCGCTGTAGGGGTTCCTGCTTCGACGCCGGCTGCCCGCCAGGAGTGCTCCCGTGAGGTCTTACACCGGCTCCACAGGCCGAGACGGCCAGCCCGGCCGCCTTGATGGTGCGGGCCGCGTTGATGTCGCGGTCATGCACGACACCACAGGTGTCGCACGTCCACGCGCGGACATTCAGCGGCAATTTCGCCGCGATAGTGCCGCAGTTCCCGCACAGCTTGCTACTGGGGAAGAAGCGGTCGATCACGACGAGTTCACGCCCATACCAGGCGCACTTGTACTCCAGCATCGACCGCAGTTGCGTCCAGGACGCGTCCGAGATGGCGCGCGCCAACGTGTGATTGTTCAGCAGGTTGCGGACGGTGAGGTCCTCGATCACGACCGTTTGGTTCTCACGGACGAGCCGGGTCGACAGTTTGTGCAGGTGGTCGCGGCGCCGGTCAGCGATCCGCGCATGCACGCGGGCAACCCGCTCGCGGGCCTTCTCCCGGTTCGCCGAGCCCTTGGCCTTGCGGGACAGCTCCCGCTGCGCCCTGGCCAGCCGGGCGCGGTCGCGCCGCTCGTGCCGGGGGTTGGCGACCTTTTCCCCGGTGGACAGGGTCACCAGGGAGGTGATCCCGGCGTCGATGCCGACCGCGTTCTTCGTGGCCGGAGCCGGGGTAATGCAGTCCTCGCACAGCAGCGACACGAACCAGCGTCCCGCCGCGTCACGCGACACGGTCGCCGTGGTCGGCTCCTGGCCCTGGGGCAGTGGACGCGACCAGCGGATGTCCAGGGGGCCGGCCATCTTCGCCAGCGTCAGCCGTCCCTCACGCCACGTAAAGGCCGAGCGGGTGTACTCGGCCGACGCACGGGATTTCTTGCGGGACTTGAAACGCGGGTACTTCGCACGCTGGGCGAAGAAGTTCCCAAACGCCGTCTGGAGATGGCGCAGCGCCTGCTGCAGCGGGACCGAGGACACCTCGGTAAGGAAGGCGAGCTCCCCGGTCTTCTTCCACTGCGTGAGTGCGGCCGAGGACTGCACGTAGGAGATGCGGCGCTGTTCGCCGTACCAGGCCCGCGTGCGCTCTTCCAGCGCCTTGTTGTAGACCAGGCGCACGCAGCCGAACGTGCGCGACAACTCCGCCGCCTGCTCGCCTGTGGGGTAAAAGCGGTACTTGAACGCCCGCTTGACCTGCCGCGCCATACCTCACGTTCTATCAGCTCCCGTGTGATCGACAGGTGTCGGCCGGTGGACGACGCACGCCGGTCCGCCCGGGCGGCGAACCGGCTCCACCAGCCCTGCTTCGCAGGAGCTTCGTTTCCTCCCCCGGCTGAAGCCGGGGGTATCCACAAAGGAGAGCCCCGATGAACCGGCCGTGTGCAGCGCACGTCGCAGCAGCGGCGGCGCTGTGCACACGGCCCCGAACGCGGTGACGGCCGCAGGAGCCCTCGTCCGCTCAGAGCACGCCGCGCCGGGCGAGGTTGCGCATCAGCGCTCCTACACCGGACGTCCACGGCGCGGCCTGCTCGCTGGGGACGACGGTGTTGAGCAGAGCGCCGAGCCGCGGGCTGGAGATCCGCACGATGTCGCCGTACTCGTGGGTGAAGCCCGCGCCAGGTGCCTGTCGGTCCTCGGTGGGGGCGAACAGCGTTCCGGTGAACAGCACGAAGCCGTCCGGGTACTGGTGATGCGGACCGTGTGTGGCAGCTACCAGGTCCAGTACGTCGCGGCTGATCTCGCGCATGGAACTGCTGCCGTGCAGTACGTAGCCGTCCGTGCCGTCGATCCGCAGGTCGATGTCGAGTCCGCGTACGGTGTCGAGGTCGAAGTCCTCGTCGAGCAGGCGGAGGAACGGGCCGATCGCGCAGGAGGCGTTGTTGTCCTTCGCGCGCGCCAGCAGCAGGGCGCTGCGTCCCTCGATGTCGCGGAGGTTGACGTCGTTGCCGAGCGTCGCGCCGCGTACCCGGCCGCGCGAGTCCACGACGAGGACGACCTCGGGCTCGGGGTTGTTCCACACCGAGGCGCCGAGCACTCCGACGTCGGCGCCGGTGCCCACTGCGGACAGTACGGGGGCCTTGGTGAACACTTCCGGGTCCGGCCCGATCCCGACCTCCAGGTACTGCGACCACAGCCCTTCGGAGACGAGCAGTTCCTTGGCCTTGTCGGCTTCGGGCGATCCGGGACGGATGCCGGCGAGCGTGCCGCCCACCACCTGCCCGATGCGGGCCCGCACCTGCGCGGCCTGCGCCGGATCGCCGCCCGTGCGCTCTTCGATGACGCGTTCCAGCAGACTCCGGGCGAAGGTGACGCCCGCGGCCTTGATCACCTGCAGGTCGATGGGGGCGAGCAGATGCGGAACGTCACGCCGGCCGGTCGGTGCTGCGAGCAGTTGGTCCAGACGCCAGACCTGTCCGCCCTCGGCCTCGCGGACGACTGCTGCCGCGTCGTCGCGTTCCATGAGGTCGGAGACGGTGGGTACGACGGCCGTCAGGTCGACGACCTGCTCGCCGCGGACCGCGGCCACACAAGGTCCGTCGCATTGCGGGTTGTGGACGCGCGCGACGAGTGCGGCCCGGTCGGCGTCCTGCGGCAGGACGGAGCCGGCTGTGAGGACGGGATGAGGGCGCGCTGCTGCTGATTCCACGATCGATGCTCTCCTGGATAAAAGGGATACGGTCGCCCGGGGCGGGCTCAGTGGGAGTCGCGAGGGACCTCGTGTCCACGGCTTCCGCGCAGGAAACCGAAGTCGGCGCCCTGGTCGGCCTGTTCCACGTTCTGGGTGTAGAGCCAGGAGTAGCCGCTGGTGTGCCGCTCGGCGGGTGCCCTCCGTGCCTGCCGGCGTCGCGTGAGCTCGGTGTCGTCCACGTCCAGGCGCAGGGTGCGGTTGGGGACGTCGAGGACGACGGGGTCCCCGTCGCGCACCAGGGCGAGAGGTCGGCCGACGGCGGCCTCGGGCGCCACGTGCAGGACCACCGTCCCATACCCGGTGCCGCTCATCCGGCCGTCGCAGATGCGCACCATGTCCGTGACGCCGGCCTTCAGCAGCTTGCCGGGCAGCGGGACGTTGGCTACCTCGGGCATGCCCGGGTAGCCCTTGGGGCCGGCGTTGCGGATGACGATGACGGTGTTCTCGTCGATGTCGAGTTCCGGGTCGTCGGCCACTTCGTGATCGGCCTCGGGGGAGTCGAAGACTCGCGCGGGGCCGCGGTGGGTGAGCAGGTGCGGTGAGGCGGCGGACTGCTTGATCACAGCGCCGTCGGGACACAGGTTGCCGCGGAGCACGGCGATTCCGGTGCCGGCCGGCTGGACGGGGGCGTCGAGGCGGGTGATGACGTCGGCGTCGACGCGTTCGGTGTTCTCGGTGTTCTCGGCGATGGTGCGTCCGGTGACCGTGATCTGTCCGCCGTGCAGCAGCTTGCCGCCGTGCAGCTCGGCCATGACGGCGGGCAGGCCGCCCGCGTAGCAGAAGTCCTCCATGAGGTATTTGCCGCTCGGCATCAGGTTGACCAGGGTCGGTACCGCGCGGACCAGGCTGTCGAAGTCCCGCAGGTTCAGCTCGATTCCGACGCGTCCGGCGATGGCGGTGAGATGGATGACGGCGTTCGTGGAGCCGCCGATGGCCGCGTTGACCCGGATGGCGTTCTCGAACGCTTCCCGGGTCAGGATCTGTGAGGGGCGCAGCTCCTCCTCCACCATCCCTACGATGCGCTGCCCCGCCGCCTGCGCGACTTCCATCCGCCGGGAGTCGACCGCGGTCCAGGCCGCCGACTCCGGCAGCTGCATAACGAGCGCCTCGGCCAGGCAGGCCATCGTCGAGGCGGTCCCCATCGTCATGCAGTGGCCGTTGGAACGGGCCATGCATCCCTCGGCGAAGAAGTACTCCTCCTCGGTCATCCGGCCGGTCTTGAGGTCCTCCTCGAACTTCCACACCTGAGTACCGGATCCCACGTCCTGGCCCCGGTACTTGCCGTTGAGCATCGGCCCGCCGGTGACCATGACGGCGGGCAGGTCGACGCTGGCGGCGCCCATGAGCATGGCGGGAGTCGTCTTGTCGCAGCCGGACAGCAGGACGACACCGTCGAGCGGATTGGCCCGGATCAGCTCCTCGACCTCCATGGCCATGAGGTTGCGGTACAGCATGGCGGTGGGACGCATCAGGGTCTCGCCGGTGGCCATGGTGGGGAACTGCAGCGGCAGGCCGCCCGCCTGCCACACGCCGCGCTTGACGGCTTCGGCGACGCGTGTCAGATGCGCGTTGCACGGGGTGAGTTCGGAGGTACTGGTCGCGATGCCGATGACCGGACGCCCGTCGAACACCTCGTGTCCGAATCCCTGGTTGCGCATCCAGGAGCGGTGCACCATCCCGCTGCGGCCCTGTGCGCCGAACCATGCCTGGCTGCGGCGGCTCGTCTTCTGAGCCCCGATGAACAGCCAGGTTGAACGATGGACCTTCCTGACCAGCCTTGCACGGGTACTGCTGACCCTTGCCCGCGACCCGGCCGCACGGCTACGGGGCATCGCCGCAGCATGCCGGATCACCGGACGCACTGTCCTGGCCATCGTGACCGACCTTGAACAGGCCGCCTACTTACATAGGGAACGCATCGGGCGACGCAATCAGTACACCCTCCACCTGGACGGATCGTTCCGGCACCCAGCGGAGGCCGACATGCCCATCCGCGCCCTCTGGGAACTCTTCACCGGCCGCGAAGAAGGCGCCGCGCCACCCCCGCCGCGCAAAGCACCCTCATCCACCTCCCCTCTATCCCGCCCGACGCTCCGCGGACCGTCCGCGTGCCCGGGGTGATGGCGCCGGGCGGGTCGATGGACCCGGCAGGGACGGCGACGGCGGCGGTGCCGGTGTGGCAGGCCGCCGCCGCAGCGACGGATCAACTCGCCAGCAACCGCGTCATCGGGCGGGATCGCAGCACCGACGGCAAGGAGGGCGCGACGACGACGGACAGCACGACCGCGTTGGCCGTCGGCCCGTGTGACGTGATGCTGTTCGAGAACCGCCTCTGGCACGCCGGTGGCCTGAACTCGCCGCGTGCGGGCGAGGGCCGTGACCTTGCGGGATGCTCGCGACACTGCGGAGTGCCCGTCGTGTGGGAGGCGGTGGACGCCTGAGGTGGAGCATGCGGCGGGCACAGTCCGCTGCTCGTCGACCGGGCGAGGGTTTGGTGGAAGCGGCGGGCAGCTCAGCCGCCTGCATCTGTACCCTCTCCCGGCGCTGACGTCCCGCAGGCGTTAGCCCACCTCCATCCGCGTACGTCATGCACCGCGGGATACAGCGAACACCCCAGACCCATCAGGCACTCGAGAAAGATCATCCCAACGGGCCGTGGCCAGTACGTAACGTCGACTCAGTGCATTTCCGGGTCGAGGGCGTCGCGGACGGCGGCGAGGATGGCCTCCGTGTCAGCGCCCAGAGCGCGGGCGGAGAAAGTGAACTCACGTGCAAGGGTCATGAGTTGAGAGGCATGGTTGTGGGTCGGCCGGGCTGGGGGCGCCGCGACCCGGGAGCCGGCCCCCCGGCGAGTGCGGATCAGGCCTTCGGCCTCCAGCTCGCGGTAGGCGCGAGCCACGGTACCTGGTGCGAGGCCGAGGTCCGTGGCCAGCTGGCGCACGGTCGGCAGCCTTTCGCCCTCGACCAGCCGGCCGGTGACGATCAGAGCGCCGAGCTGTGCGCGGATCTGCAGGTACGGCGGTATCTGGCTGGTGGTGTCGACGCGTACGGCAGGCTCATTCACCGGTGCAGTCCCTTTCCGCCGCGTCGTCGACGGCTCGCGGGGCCACCACCGTGAGCAGAGACCAGATGACGGTGAAAAGGTTCAGCAAGGCCAGTGGGTAGAACACCCAGAAGGTGAGTGCGCCCGTCGTGCCGGCGCAACCTGTTTCCATGAGGGAGATGGTGACCATCAGCACTGCGTACAACTGCTGGCTCGACACGAGCAGGCCCCAAGCCCCGGTCACTGCCCACGCACGGTTGCGACGCTGCTGTTCCCCACCTGGTCCGTGAGCGATGCGGCGCAGTGCCCACACGCAGGTAGGGGTGGCTATGGCGAGCGCGCCGAACATCGGAAGGCTGTAGTACAGACCGGGCCAGGGGCCCAGGGTCGCCGGAATCCCGTTGCAGGCGACGGTAAGGACCTTGCCGCTACTGAGGATACGGTCGGAGTCGAGGGAGGCCGTAGCGGCTGTGATTGCCAGCAGCACGATGAGCGTGACCCCCTGAAGGGCGATCAGGGGACCCATGCGTGGTGGCACATGGTCTCTCACCATGCGCGGGGCGAGACTCGCGGTGCGTACCGCGTCCAGGGGAAGCAGAGTCAGCGCGTCTGCCAGAAGGACACCTGCCACCGTGCACATGCCGAAAGCCGTGATGCAGAACACGACGCGCTGCTCGAACTCGATCTGTCCGAGTGTGGACAGCGCCTGTGCGGCCATGATGCCGATGGCGAGGCCGGACCATCGGGCGTACTGGTCGGCGTGGTCGAGGAATCGCTGCTGGAGCGGGGCAGTGTCGAGCATACGGAGGTCCCCCAGACCATCTTGTACCAAGTGGCGAGTACAAGATGGCCTCAGGTGGCATCTTGTGTCAAATGCTTGATACAAGGAGGAGCTGGGGAAGGCTGGAACGTCCGGCGGTCTGATGCCCTACTCGAACAGCTCGGCCGCCTGTATCCGAACTGCCTCCCGGCGCCGACGTCCAGCAAGGTCAGCCCGCGCTCATCGGTATGCCTCGGTGTGAGCCCGGCGGCTGCCGGCTGAGCCAGTTGACGAGTCCTTGGGCTGTTTCGGTGGCTGTGTCTCTTCCCTGCCACGGGGTCTCCACCACTCAGGCGATCTCGGCAATAGGGTTGTGGCTGGCGGGGCTGACCTTGGCCTGGGCTGTGCCCGTCAGGCAGGACTTGTCATGGAGCCGGATCACTCAGTTCAGCCAGGACATGGCCGGATCGGGAGAGCCTGCCGTCATGCGCTGGTAGCGCAGGGCTTGCGGGGCGTCCGGAGCGCCGCCGATGAAGCTGTGCAGGGCTGGGTCGGACAGCACGGCAGCCATCTCCTCGGTGTGCTCGACGGGCAGCGGCAGCAGGTCCGACCGCTCCCACGGCTACAGCGTGCTGGACGTGATCCCGGAACGCGCGCAGGTGGACTACTACATCCTCTCGGACAAGAAGAGCCCGACGGCGACGTCGTCGTGGACCTGCTCGTACCGCACCCGCAGCGGCACGCAGAAGGTGGAGCGGGTGGACGCGCCGGTGCTCTGACGGGCCAGGGTTGGCGTCGCGGCCGGTAGGGCATGGTGCGTGTGCACCATGCCCTACCGAACTCGCCATCCGGGGACGCGGATGAGACCTGCCGACTTCGACGACCTGATCCTGATGCTGATGGGCGGCGAGGTGGAACCCAACGGCATAGACATGATCGTCCTGTTGCGGGCGAGCGAGCTGGCCCAGGGGGAGACGGAGTCCGACTGGTCGGGCTCCCCGATGATCGCCGAGATCGCGGCGCTCGCCGACCAGGCCTTCTCCGACGACCCGGCCGAGATCGAGCCCGCCCGGGAAGTCCTCTTCGCACTGCGCCAGTCCGAGGCGTCCGACGCGGCGGACGATCGGGAAGAAGGTATCCGGCAGAGCGAGGCGATCCTGCGGCACGTCGACACCGCCCGTTTCCCCATCACCGCGGCCGGAGCGCACCTGAAGCTAGGCGGGGCGCTCCCCAAGCTGTCGTGGAGTGCCGACGGAGTCGACAGATCGGTGCTCCGGCGTGCCGCCGGCCATCTGGAGAGCGCGCTGGCGCTGCTGCCGGACGAGGAGGCGGACCTGCGGGCGATGGCCCGCTATAACGCAGCCCTGGCCTTTCGCGATCTGTGGCGGTCGGGCGATGAATGGGACGATGACGACGACGACCGGGGCAAGGCTCTCGAGCACGGCCTGGCGGCGCTCGCCGCGATGGACCGGGGCGAGTTCTCCGGCGACCGGGGCACGGTGAGCCGGGCCGTGCTGGCGGTCCTGATGGCAGACGGTGAGCCGAGGGACCCCGAGGCGCGCGATCAGACCATCGCCGTCCTGCAGACATGGCTGGCCTCGCGCGAGGGGAAGTCCCTGCCGCGCACCGAAAGACGCGCGCTGAAAGAGGCGCGCGACCACCTGATCACCGCCCGGGGCCGCGGCTGAGCGCCCAGGTGACGTCCTTTGCTCCTGCCAGGAGGGATCGCCCGTGTTCCGGGACTACCTGTACATCGACCGGCCCCGGCTGGTGAGTTACGCCGAACAGATCGGCGCGACGGCCGCGAAGGCCAAGAACCGCCAGTGGCGGGTCGCCCTCGGCCTCACCGGCCCCGTGGTCGAACACCAGCAGGGGTCGGCTGAACGCGCCGCGAACGACCACGAACTGGCCGAGTCCGTGACCCGACATCTGCGAAAGAGGGGCGAGCTGCGCACGACCCGCCCGGCATCCCTGGACGATGTAGACGAAGGACAGGCCACGTTCGTGCTGGAGACCATGCGGGCGCGAAAGGTGATCTTCACGTTGGACGGCGGCGGTGCCCCGCGCGGACTGCGCGAGCTCGCGGTATGGGTGTCGAACCCCTTGGAGAACCCGTCGTCGCGCGACGCGGCGGGCGTCCGCGACGAGGAGGCGACGGGCATGTTCGTGTATCTGCTCGAAGGCTACTGGGACGACGAACCCGCCGAGCGCGCCTACTCGACGATGACCGCGCTCAACGTCCTGCTGCGCACGCTGCACGACGCCGGCGCGGCACCCGAAGCAAGCGCCGGGTCCGACACGTCGCGGGACGACTACGCGACGCCGGTCAACATCCTGGAGCGCAACGGCGGCGTCAAGGGCGACATGCGCACGGTCACGGCGCTCTACCGGGTGCGGTCGGTCTCGGAGAACAAGATCGTCAACGTCGGCGGGCGCACCCTGCGCTGCCACGACCTCTTCGCCTACCCCCTGTACGTGGCCGCAGGGAACGGGTGAGCCGCCCCTGGCGCCAACTACCCTCAGCTCGGACCAGACATCAGCCACGACAGGCGGCGCGGTGCGCGTCGACGAGGAGTACGTGGACTCGATCCGGCCCTGACCCGGCGGCTTCGGCCGCTGTTCGCCGTCAGCGGTGCGGTGCCCCGGCGCGGAGGCCGTCCATGACCAGGTCGAGGAGGCGAGTGGCTCGGGGGCGCCAGTCCTCGGCCGGGGTGATCTGCCACAGACCGGCGATGGCGAGCATGAAGTCGTCGGAGGTGACGCCGGGGCGGATGGTGCCCGCTTCCTCGTTCGTGCGCAGCAGGAGGTCGGCCGCGTCGATGACGGAGGTGGGGGAGGGCTTGGCGGGGCCGCCCGGAGCGCTGGCGGCCAGGCGGATCGCGTCCGCCAGGCCCGCCTTGGTCATGGCGAACTCGGCCAGCCGGTCCATCCAGGTACGCAGGGCCTCCTGCGGCGGCAGCTGTTCCAGGAGCCGGGTCGCGCTCTCGGCCACCTGCCGCATCTCGTGGCGGTAGATCTCCAGGACGAGCGCCTCGCGGTTGGGGAAGTTCCGGTAGAACGTGCCCTGGCCGACGCCCGCCTTCTTGGCGATGGTGCTGAGGGGCACGTCCGGGCAGTGGGTCAGCTCCGCGATGGCCACATCGAGAATGCGCTCGCGGTTGCGCTGCGCGTCCGAGCGCAGGGGTGCGTTGTCGTTCTGCTGCACGCGGGACTCCTCACGGGCCCTGGACCGAAACCCGTCCTTGCTAAGCGGACAGCTGTCCGTTACGTTTGCCGAAGAGCGGACAGCTGTCCGTTTCCGCCATCTTAGCCCTGCCCCCACTCGTACCGCAGCCCGCGTGCACCGTCGCCGGACGCGCACTGCGCAACGGCTTCCGGTCCTTGCCGCGGTTCCCCCGGAACGACCCTTTCGGTTTCCGTCAAGATCCCTGAAAGAAGTGGCTCATGGCTTTACCGACGTCCAGCGTCATCACCTTGCACATCAACGGCGAGAAGTTCACGCTGCCCGTCGACCACCGCACCACGCTCCTCGACGCGCTGCGCGAGCGCCTCGACCTGACCGGCACCAAGAAGGGCTGCGACCAGGGACAGTGCGGTGCCTGCACGGTACTGGTCGACGGCCGCCGCACCGTGGCGTGCCTGCAGTTCGCGGTGGCGGCCGAGGGGCGTGAGGTCACCACCATCGAGGGCGTGGCGGACGGCGAGCGGCTCCACCCCGTCCAGCAGGCCTTCCTCGACCTCGACGGCTACCAGTGCGGCTACTGCACGCCGGGACAGATCTGTTCGGCGATCGGTGCGCTCCAGGAGCACGCCGCGGGGTGGCCGAGCGCCGCGACGGACGACCTGCGGCCCGAGTCGGGACCGCCGCCACTGACCGCCGAGGAGATCCGTGAACGCATGAGCGGCAACCTGTGCCGGTGCGCCGCCTACGCCTCGATCGTCGACGCCGTCGCACAGGCAGCCGGAACGAGGGCCATACAGCCGGCCGGCACCCAAGCGGACTCGGAGGAGCAGGCGGCATGAAGGAGTTCACCTACCAGAAGGCCGCCGACGTGCCGGGCGCGGTCGCACTGCTCGGCGCCGACCCCGACGCGCGCTTCCTCGCGGGCGGCACCAACCTGGTCGACCTGATGAAGAGCGGCGTCGAACGGCCCGCCCGGCTGGTGGACGTGCGCGAACTGCCACTGGACCGCATCGAGACCACCGCCGACGACGGACTGCGTATCGGTGCCACCGTCACCAACAGCGACCTCGCCGCGCACCCCGAAGTGCGGCGCCGCTACCCGGTGCTGACGCAGGCCGTCCTCGCCGGCGCCTCGGGCCAGCTGCGCAACATGGCCACCGTCGGCGGCAACCTCCTGCAACGCACGCGGTGCGCCTACTTCACCGACCTCACCAAGCCGTGCAACAAGCGTGACCCCGGCAGCGGTTGCCCCGCCATCCGCGGTGAGCACCACAACCACGCCGTCCTCGGCGCCTCTTCGCACTGCGTGGCCGTGCACCCCTCGGACATGGCGGTCGCCCTGGCGGCCCTCGACGGCGTGGTGCACTACGAGACCGCCGACGGCCCGGGCGAGGTGCCCATCGGGTGGCTGTACCTGCCCGTGGCCGAGACCCCGCACCGCGAAACGGCCCTGCCGCCCGGCGCGTTGATCACCCACCTCACCCTGCCGCCGTCACCCGTGGCCGCCCACTCCCGCTACCGCAAGGTACGCGAACGTGCGTCCTACGCCTTCGCCATCGGCTCGATCGCGGCAGCGCTCGACGTCCGTGACGGCGTCGTGCACGACGCCCGCGTGGCCTTCGGGGCGGTCGCCAGCCGCCCCTGGAGAGCCCGAGCGGCCGAACGCATCCTCATCGGGGCGCAGGCCGTCACCGAGACCTTCGGAGCCGCCGCGGACGCCGAGATGGCCGCGGCCAGACCGCTGGCGCACAACGCCTACAAGGTGACCCTGATGCGCAACCTGACCGTGGCCGTGCTCGGTGAACTCGCCGAGGAGGCCGGCCGATGACCTCGACTTCCGTGAAGGGCGCGCCGGTACGCGCCGTCGGCACGAAGCACGTCCGCGTCGAAGGCCGTGACAAGGTCACCGGCAAGGCGCGCTACGCAGGGGAGGTCCCCTTCGCCCACCTCGCACACGGCTGGCTGGTCCTCTCCAGCGCCGCCCGCGGCCGTATCGAGGCCATCGAGACCGAGCCCGTCCTCGCGATGCCCGGCGTCCTCGCCGTCCTCCACCACGGCAACGCCCTGCGCCTGCACACCGACTTCGTCGGCATGCTGGGGACCAGGCCCGACCCCACCTGCGCCGTGTTCCAGAACGACAAGGTGCCGCACGTGGGCTGGCCGGTGGCCCTGGTCGTCGCCGAGACTCCCGAACAGGCACGCGAGGCCGCGGAAGCACTCGTCGTCCACTACGAACAGCAGCCCCACGACGTCGAGTTCACCGGCGGGGACCCGAACGCCTACCCCGTGGACGGACACATGCCCGCCGTCACCGACAAGGGCGACCTGGAGAGCGAACTCGCCGCGTCCGCGGTCGTGATCGACGCCGAGTACACCACGCCCGAGGAACACCACCACCCGATGGAGCCCCACGCGGCCACCGCCCGCTGGGACGACGGCCGCCTGGAGCTGACCGACTCCAACCAGGGCGCCACCTGGGTCGTCGCGGAGCTCGCCAACCTCTTCTCCCTCGACCCGGAGTCCGTGCGCGTACGCTCGGAGCACGTGGGCGGAGGCTTCGGCAGCAAGGGAGTACGCGCCCACCAGGTCGCGGCCGTCATGGCCGCCACCGTCCTGCAGCGGCCCGTACGCGTCGTGCTGACCCGACGTCAGATGTTCACGCTGGCCGGACACCGCAGCCCCACCATCCAGCGTGTACGGCTCGGCGCGGACCCCGACGGACGCCTGCGCGCCCTGGACCACCGCGCCCTTAGCCGCACCTCCACCGTCTACGATTTCGTCGAACCGAGCGCCGGCGTGGCCCGGGTGATGTACGACGCGGACGCGCACCACACCGAGAACCAGGTCGTCCGGCTCGACGTCCCCAGCCCCACGTGGATGCGCGCGCCGGGCGAAGCGCCGGGCTCCTTCGCCCTGGAGGCCGCCCTCGACGAACTCGCCGAGAAGTGCGGCGTGGACCCCATCGCACTGCGCCTGCGCAACGAACCGGAGAAGGGCCCGGTCTCCGGCCTGCCCTTCGCCGGCCGCAACCTGCGTGCCTGCTTCGAAGAAGGGGCCCGCCGCTTCGGCTGGGCCGAGCGCGACCCGCGCCCCGGGGTGCGCCGCGACGGGCGCTGGCTCCTCGGCACCGGCACCGCCGGAGCCTCCTTCGGCGCCGGTGCCGCACCGTCGACCGCGACGATCACGGCGCAGGCCGACGGCAGCTTCACCGTCAGCATCGCCGCTGCCGACATCGGCACCGGAGCCCGCACCGCACTCACGCTCGTCGCCGCCGACGCCCTCGAGGTGCCGACCGGGCGCATCCTGGTGCGGCTGGGGGACAGCGCGTACGGCCCCGCGATGATCGCCGGAGGATCCATGGGCACCCGCTCCTGGTCCTGGGCCGTCATGGCGGCGGCCGGGGAACTGCGCGAACGGCTGGTGCCGGGCATGGAGATCCCGCCGCAGGGCATCACCGTGCGGTCCGACACGACCGAGGCCATCGCCGCGCTCGCCCGCAAGGAACGCCACTCCTTCGGCGCCCAGTTCGCCGAGGTCGCCGTCGACACGGCCACGGGCGAGGTGCGGGTGCGCCGCATGCTCGGCATCTTCGCCGCAGGCCGCATCGTCAACCCCCTCACCGCCAAAGGGCAGTTCACCGGCGGCATGATCTGGGGTATCTCGATGGCGCTGCACGAGGAGGCCAGGCGCGACACCGTCTACGGCGGCCCGCTCGGCGCCGACCTCGCGGGCTACCACATCGCCACACACGCCGACGTGCCGCGCATCGAGGCGGACTGGGTGGACGATCCCGACCCCGAGGACCCCGTCGGCATCAAGGGCATCGGCGAGATCGGCATCGTCGGCGCGGCGGCAGCCGTGGCCAACGCCGTCTGGCACGCGACGGGGGTCCGCCACCGCAGCCTGCCCATCCGCCCCGACCGCGTCCTGACGGCGGTTCGCCTTGCTTGATCTCGCAGCCGACCTGCGACGGTGGCTCGCACAGGACCGCGATGTCGCCGTCGCCACCGTGGTGTCCGTCGGCGGCAGCGCACCACGCGGCCCCGGCGCCGCGCTCGCCGTCGACACCGAGGGCGCCGTCATGGGCTCGGTGTCCGGCGGCTGCGTCGAGGGCGCGGTGTACGACCTGTGCGAACAGGCAATGCAGAACGGCCTCAGCGTGCTGGAGCGCTTCGGCTACAGCGACCAGGACGCCTTCGCCGTCGGGCTGACCTGCGGCGGCGTCCTCGACGTCCTGGTCACCCCGCTGCCCGTCGACGCGCCGCTGCGGGCCCTGGTGCGCGCCGCGCTGGACCTCGCCGCCACGGGGGAGGCGGTCGCCCTGGTCCGCGTCGTCCGCGGCCCGGCCGCGCGCCTCGACGCGGGACTGCTCGTGCGCCCCGACGGCTCGTACGAGGGCACCCTCGGCGGTCACGCGGACCTGGACCGCACCGCCACGGCCGAGGCACGAGCCGCGCTCGACGCCGGCCGCACCGGCACGGTCGAGGTGTCCGAGGACGGCTCGCACTGCCCCGGCGGACTGACCCTGCTGGTCGAATCGAGCCTGCCCGCCCCCCGGATGATCGTCTTCGGCGCGGTCGACTTCGCCGCTGCACTGGTGCGCGCGGGCAAGTTCCTCGGCTACCACGTCACTGTGTGCGACGCGCGTCCGGTCTTCACCACCCGGGCACGCTTCCCCGAGGCCGACGACGTCGTCGTGGACTGGCCGCACCGCTACCTGCTCCGCACGACGACCGACGCCCGCACCGTCCTGTGCGTACTCACCCACGACGCCAAGTTCGACATCCCCCTGCTCGAGGTCGCCCTACGATTGCCCGTCGCCTTCGTGGGTGCCATGGGCTCGCTGCGCACCCACCTCGACCGTGACCGGCGGCTGCGCGAAGCAGGCCTGACACAAGAGGAGTTGAAGCGCCTGCGCTCGCCCATCGGTCTCGACCTCGGCGGCCGCACCCCAGAGGAGACGGCCCTGTCGATCGCCGCCGAGATCGTCGCGACCCGCCGCGGCGGGACCGGCCGGCCCCTGACCGGAGCCGGCAGGCCCATCCACCGAAGCGGCGTTCACTGAGGCACGCGGCCCACGGCGGCCGTCACGACATAGCCTAGACTCGCGGCCCGGATGCGGGAGGAGCGGGCAGTGAGCGCAGCACCCATACGGTTCGGCATCGTGGGAAGCGGCTGGCGGGCCGAGTTCTTCGTACGGCTGGCGCGCGCACTGCCCGAACGACTCGCGATCGCCGGCGTAGTGACCCGCTCCGCCGACCGCGCCGCCCGCGTGGCGGCGCAATGGGGCGTGCCGGCCTTCCGTACGGTCGACGAACTGTGCGACACCGCACCGGAGTTCGTGATCCCGTCGGTGCCGTGGGAGGTCACGCCGCAGGCCGTACGGGAGCTCGTCGAGCGCGGGACACCGGTGCTCGCCGAGACCCCGCCCGCACCCGACGTGCAGGGACTCGGCCGGCTGTGGGACGCCGTGGGCGCCGCGAAGCGCCCAGGGGGCGGCGCCCTCGTCCAGGTCGCGGAGCAGTACACACTCATGCCGGGCCACGCCGCCCGGCTCGCCCTCGTACGGCGAGGAGTGATCGGCGAGGTCACCTCCGTACAGGTGTCCTCGACGCACATGTACCACGCGATGTCGCTGATCCGGCACACGCTGGGCGTCGGTTTCGCACCCGCGACCGTCACCGCGCGCGCCTTCACTGCCCCGCTGGCCGATCCGCTGACGCCGGCCGGCTGGACGGACGACCCGAATCCGAAGGACGCCGTCACCACCCTCGCCCTGCTGGACTTCGGCGCGGCCCGTACGGCGCTCTACGACTTCACGGACAACCAGTGGTGGAACCCGCTGCGGACCCGCCGGATCGTGGTGCGGGGATCGCTGGGCGAGATCGTCGACGACACCGTGGTGCGGATGGCCGACCCGCGCACTCCGGTGGAGTCCGCGCTGACGCGCCGCCGTACCGGCACCGACCTCAACCTGGAGGGGGCCGAGGTCCACCACATCTCCTTCGACGGCGACGTGGTGTGGCGCAACGAGTACGTGGGCGCGAGCCTGTCCGAGGACGACCTCGCCGTCGTGGACCTGCTGTGCCGGACGGGCGCGTGGCTACGGAACGCGGGCCCGGAACCGTACCCGCTGGCCGACGGCTGCCAAGATCACCTGCTGGCGCTGGCCTGCGAGGAGTCGGCCCGCACCGGGACGCCCGTGACGACCACGGAGCAGCCGTGGGCAGGCAGTTGACCCCCGAGCGCAGGCCGCCGAGGAGTCAGTTCGCAAGCCACCGCTCGGCGTTCTGGGCCGTCACCTCGTCGTGGTCGGTGGACAGGCTGAGCGACTGCCACTTCTCGTCCTCCGCGAGGCGCCTCGCCCAGGCCGCGCGTCCGCAGGCGTAGGCGTTACTGCCAGCAGCAGGCGCAGGGGCGGTTCGCAGTTGCGCAGGGCGCAGACCGGTGCGGCGCCCATGGCGCGGAGTGCCCCAGGCATTACAGAACTCCCTGCATCACCAAAGGAGTGGGGGGATCCTGGATGCCGTGACCGAAAATACGAGCGAAACAGCCCCCGACGCTGAGGTCAGCGCGCTTCTTCGAGTCTTGGACGGGCAGCGCCGCCACGTCCTCGGCACCCTTGACGGGCTCGACGAGGAGGCTCTGCGACGGCCGGTGCTGCCATCCGGATGGCACTGCCTGGGAATGGTCCAGCATCTTGCGCTGGACGTCGAGCGCTTCTGGTTCCGCGCAGTTGTCGCCGGAGACGAGAAGATCATGCACGGTCTGACGAGCGGCGACGAAGCATGGAACGTGGCCCCGGAAACACGGGCCACCGACGTCCTCGACGGATACCGGCAGGAGGCAGACCTTTCCGACGCCGTCATCACCACCACTCCCGCCGGCGCCGCCCTGGCGTGGTGGCCTCACGACCTGTTCGGCGAGCCGCATCTGCACACCCTGCGCGATGTCCTGCTGCACGTCATCACCGAGACCGCGTGCCACGCCGGCCACCTCGATGCGGCACGAGAGCTCATCGACGGCCGACGCTGGTTGGTGCTGACCTGACGCTGCAGCCCTGTTGAGAACCCCGCCCACAATGGCGACGACCGACCAACTGTCACAGCACGAAGAGAGCCCCCTGCCGATACGCAGAGAGCCCTCTGTGAGTCACAGGAGGCCGCGAGGTCGGACATGAACTGCCTGGACTACCCGACGTCGGCAAAGGACGTGAGGTCACACCCGCCGCATTGGGTGCGAACTCGTCGGCGCGGTCGGTGAGTACGGCACCCCGCAACCGAGCGGTTGCTCACTCAACTGGCCCACATCCTCCTGCCCTGGCGGACTGGCTACGGTCTGCGAGCGGTGCGTACTGGGCTCTGGATCGGACCATGGGTGGACAACGGCGTCCGACTCGGGTGCAGAAGTGGGTGGCGCGAAAGCCGATCGGCACTGGTCTCAGCGTGGCCGTTTCCCTCACACTCTTCTTGCCGATGGTGTCGCGTGAGGAGGAACCCGACGATCCTCTGTTCGCGGTGGTCTTCGGGCTGCTCATGGGACTTGTCTTCAGCCTCACGGCCGTTGCGGGGCGGCGGAGACAGCGCAGGCTCAAGCGTCTGGGGATATGGGACGGATCTTGACAGAACCGGGCGGCCCGACACGAAAAGCTGACCGCCCGCTACCCTGCCCGCGCCCCGCGACCAGGCCGATCGTGACCGGCGCGCCGCCGAGGCCCGGGCCGCGCACAACCGCCTCAGCGCCGCCGCCGGCCGGCTCGTACAGGGCTGACTCCATGCCGAGCGAGGTCACGGCCGCCCTCGGACTGGACCTCGCAGCGAGCACGCCACGGCGCCGATCGCGGAACGGGACGGCTGTTGCGCGGCTGGACCAGCGACTTCACGTCGATGTAGTCGCCGATTGCGGTCGCGACCGGACTCGTGGCGCTGCCCGCGAAGGCATAGCGGTAGTAACCGTTGGCGGTGGCCCTCACCGTCGCGCTCAGCTCGCCGGCGCTGCCAGCTGTGATGGTCTTGAGCGCGGTGTAGGTGCTGCTGTTCCTGGGCCGGTACTACAGCTTGACCTTCTGGCCGCTGTAGCCGGCGTACGTGTTGGTGTTCCAGTTCGCGCGGGTCAGGGTGCCGGTGACGGTGAGGGTCTTGCCCTTCTTGACGGGGTCGGGAGAGGCGTGCCGATCACCCACCCTGCCCAGAAGCAGGCTCTGGCCGACCTGCTGTCACGCCTGGAGTGGGCGGCGGATACCGACGTGACCCGGTTGACGGCAGAGGAGATCGCCGCGGCCCAGCAGGAGGTCGCCCGCGACATGGGCTGGTAGTTCCGCCGTGCTGGGACCGATTCTCGGCAACCGGCGGGGGAGTCATGGTTCTTCGTGTTCGACCGCGTGCTGGCCAGCCGAGTAGGACCTGGGCCCCTCCCGAAGTGGACTGCTGGTGTGTTCGAAGCGGTTCACACGACCGCTGTTGCGTTCGGCCCGCAACCTGACGAGAACCTATGCGGCGGCAAGCTGGAGGAGCTCCGCTACCCCCGAGGCGTGGGCGTAGGGCTCGAAGCGGGGGAGCAGGTCGTCGACGAGGCGGACGCAGCGCGGTGCTCCGATGCGGCGGGCCAGGAGCAGGGACTGGGTGGCGGCGGCCGCCGCGGGCCGCAGCCCGTGATCGTGCTGACCATGCCCAAAGGCGCCCAGCGGGCGCATCCGGGAGAAGGCGTCGTCCAGCAGTTGACGGAAGGCCGGCGAGGTCGGCTTCGGAGACCCAGGCGCACCAGGTGGGCCGATCGGTGCCCGCGTCGCCGGTGGTGTTCAGCGGCGGAGAGGGCACGGAGGCGCGGACACGTCGGGCTGGGGGCGGGGATCGCGGGTTGCCGGCTCGAGCTTCCTCAATCCGCTTCCGCGCGGCAGCCTCCCGCCGATCGAGCTCCTCCAACCACGACACCATCGCCGCCTCCAAGACCACGTCCTGGGACACGACGATCCGCCGACCGACCACAAACGGCAACGGCGCACGGCATCACCAGCTCACTGAGAAGTTTTCATCCTGGCAAGACCTCAGTGGTAGGTGAGGCCGGTCGGCAGCCCGGGTCACAGTCCTTGATCAGGGCTGGAGACCTCTGGATCGGGGCGGGTCAGGCTGTTTCCGGGCAGATGACAGGCCGCACGTAGAGCATCCAGCTTCTCTGCGTCAGTGGTCTCGGCCGCAGCCGCACACGTGAGGATCCGGAGGTCGGTGCCGGCAGGCATCAGGACATCGACATCGAGGGTGATGTCACCCACCCGTGGATGTTCGATGGTCTTGCGGTCGCCGGCCCAGGGGGTGGCAGTGCCGTTGAACCACAGTCGGGCGAACGCTGGTTCCCGTCGAAGCATGCCTTCGACGAATGAGGCAAGACGTTCATCCTGGGGATGGGCGGCCGCCGTCACACGCAGGTCGGCGACGAGGTCCTCCTCTTCCGCGTCGCTGCCTCTCCATGACCAGACGGGCCATGCCGCAATCGGGTCCCGGTCTCGGCTGGCTCTCGTCTGGAACATCCCGGCGACGAGACTGCGCCCCTCCCAGCCGTACGCGCGGGGATCGCCGGCCGCGGCCGTCCACATCTTGTTCCAGCCGATGATGGTCCAGTCAGCAGCGAAGATCCCGGCGGGAGTCGCTCCCAACTGATGGACCAGTCGCTGCACGCTCGCGGGTATGTGCCTGGAGACGTTCCCGGCAGAGGGCGGTGCGAGTTGGGCGCAGCGGAACAGATGGTCACGCTCGGACGGGTCGAGGCGCAGTGCTCTGGCCAGAGCGGTGACCACTTGGGCCGAGGGGTTGCGAGCGCGGCCCTGTTCCAGCAGCACCAGGTAGTCGACCGATATGCCTGCCAGACGGGCCAGTTCTTCACGACGCAGTCCAGGGACGCGCCGCTCCCCGCCGGCCTCCTTGGACGAGGGTGGAGCGGCCGGGCTCTCGGAATCCGGCCGTATCCGGGACGTTGGAACGGGGGTGAGGTGGCGAGGTCGGTGAGGTGTCGCCTCAGGGGGCAGGGAGACGGAGACAGGTGAAGTCCTTCGTGGTGAGGACACCGAGGAGGTCTTCGCCCGCGAGGGCAAGGGCGTCCACCCTGGCACCGGGATGGACACGGAAGGCCACTCGGTCGGCGTCGGCATCCAGGAAGGTCAGGCTCTGGTCGGGGCGGACGACGAGCACGAGACGGCGGCCGTGCACCGTCAGCAGCCGGAGGACCGGGTATGCACGGCGGTGGCTCAGGTCCTCGTAACGCCACAGCGGCTTGCCCGAGAGGGCGTGGAACACCGAGATTCCGCCGTCGAGCAGGACACCGATCACCGGTTCGCCGCGCCACAGGCCCAGGTGATGGCCACTCAGCGGAGAGACGGAAGACCCGAACAGAGAGAAACCGGGAGCGCCGTCCGGGAAGGAGTAGACCTGGATCCCACCGCCCTGTGCGTGCGGCACCGCAGCGAGCAGGTTTCCCTCGTGCTCGACATACTGCACCGATACCCCGTTGCCGCGTGTGTGCCACTGCCCGACCAGCTCTCCCTCCAATGACCATGCTCTGAACCAGTTGCTGTGCGGGCCGACGATCACGTCCTTGCCCTGGAGCCGGCCGAGTCCTGGTGTCAGGCGGTTCGGGAGCCGCAGGTCACGCGGGTCTTTGTCGAGGATGGTCACGTGGGTCGGGCCCCAGAACAAGTCCTGCCAGCTGTATCGCAGGGGTGGCAGTTCCGGGTGGCCGACTGTGCGGCTGTTCGAGGCCGCGTGCCCCCGCGGGGGAGTCACATCGTCCCCCGTGGCGGCGTCGAGGAACCTGTCGAGGAAGAAGAACGACTGACGGCCGGCGTACTGACCGGCGCTCAGGGTGGGCCGGAGCCGGTTGTGGTGTTTCCGCCGGCTCGGCGGACCCGCCGGTGACCGCAGGGTCCACACCCTCGGAGTGGGGCTGTCGCCCTGCCAGGACAGGACGTGATGTCCCTGGGTGTCGGTCTGGACATGGCGGAAGAACGCGGGGGATCCACTGATCCTGGCGGCGGCCTGCAGGCGGCCGTCGATGCCAACGACACCGAGCTCGTCGTCGGGTTCTCCGTAGCAGAGCAGGAACTTCTCATCGGGAGCCGAGACGAGCTCCGCCCAGCTCAATCGCCGGAACTCCGTCCATTCGGCCAGAGTGCTGCTGCGCACGGTCCGCTTGCGTTGCCCTTCCATCGCCACCGGCGGACTTGCGAGCGTCGAGACCACCCACGTCCTGTCCTCCCATACAGCCACGGAAAGGATCACGTCGCCCTTGGCGCGGCGTGGTTGGGAGGACCTCGTTGTCTGCCACCCGGCGCTCGGGTCGACGGCCCACTCCCAGATCCGTCCGTGACCCACGCTGTCCACGTCACTGCCGGCGATCACCACCACGAGTTGCCCCGCGCGCATGCCCATGCCGATCCGCCAGCCGCCGCGTGAGCCGTACCACCACAGGGGTGTGTGTCCGACCTGGGGCACCAGGACACGCGTCAGTCTTCTGCCGTCGGTCGGATCCACCAGGAGGATCGCTCCGGGTTCCAGCAGCGCCACGACGGACCGGCCTTCGACGTCCGTGACTGCCCACGCGAACGCCCGAGTCGGCACCGAGGGTCCTGCGGGGGCGAGGGTACGCAGATCGAAGAGCCCGAGCACCGCCCGGGAACCGAACCCCTCCTGGGCACCGGACAGGACGAGGAGCCGCGAGGACTCCGCACCGGGCAGCGGGGCGAGGGCCCGAACGGGATGATCGGCGGCGCCCCGCAGTTCGCCCAGGCTCGTTCCCGTGGCGAAGTCCCACAGCCGTACCCGGTTCGGGGTCTCCGCCGTGACGACCACCTTCCGGCCGTCGAACTCCAGCAGGGTGACAGCGGTCACCTCACCCTCGTAACTGCCGATCGCCCGGTAACCCGCCGCCCTGTCATCGAGGGGCACGGTCCACTCGGTGTCCCACGGCAGATGCTCGCCGCCCCGGACCCCTGCCGCTTCGGCGAGCTCATGGGCGCCCGACTGGAGCGCGGACAGCCGGAGTTGAGCCAGCCGCGCCCGTGGATCGGGTTCCCGGGACAGCTCCGGCCCCACCTGCTCGTAGAGGGCCCGCGCGGCTCTTGCCTGAGTGGACCGCACGACCGGCAGCACCCGTTGCAAGGCCGCCGGTTCGGCGTGGACCAGAAATCCCGGGTCGCACACCAGCTCGTCGAGGAGGCCGCAGCCCGCGGCATGGGTGGCGAGGTGGGCCAGGACGTAAGGGTCCGCTCCCGACCAGTCACGCAGGCCCGCTGCCGCATCAGTGGGGACGAGGGAGAGCAGGGCGCGGGTGACGGCGGTCAGGGCACCAGGTGCCACATCCGCGCGCAACTCGTACGCGAACGACTCGTGGTAGAGGCGGTAGACCGAGCGCCCGTCGGCGTCCAGTTCCTCGACGATGTGCGCGCCCGCGGCCCGCATCACCCACCGGATGTCGTCCGCCGTCACCGGGACGCCCGTCAGCTCCGAGGCGACCGCCGGCCACACCGCGGCACTGGGGAGCCCCGCACCCTGGGCCAGGGCGAGGGGAAGCAGCAGGGAACGGGCCCGGTCGGCGTGTTCGTGGAGCTGGTCGCGCAGGGCCCAGCGGAAGACGGGGCCGGCCGGGAGGGACGGTGTGTCCGTGGGACGCGGGATCTGCTGCCGCCAGCCGGGAACCGTGGTGTCGAGGGGGCCGGGGCGGTGGGCCAGGGCCCGGGCGATCAGACGGGCGACGAGGTAGTTGCCCGCGGCGTACGCGGCGATTGCCTGGGCGACCCGCCAGGTGCCGGCGGTATCCTCGTACGCTCCGGTGCTGCCGAGACCGTCGGGGGCCCGGAGCAGCTTGTGCGCGTAATCGGCCACGTCCAGGTTGCTGCCCCATCGCGGGTCGTCCAGGTCCAGGGTCGTGAACCGACTGCCCAGGGCTTCGACAACCCTCCGTCGGGTACCGACGAGGAGCCGTACACACGGGATCCTCGCAAGCGGTGCGAGAAGGACCGAGGCAATGTGTTCGGCCTCGCCGCCTCTGCCCTCACCACTCGCCGTGCCCGCCTCGTCCAGGGCGTCGATCACGAGGACGAGCGGTTCGGACCGCTCCGCCAGAGCATGCAGCAGTTCCTCCCGACCGGTGCCGCCCGGCAGCCCAGCCGCGTCCGCGACCGCCGCGACCACGTCGGACAGCAGTTTGTGACGGGCGTGGATCGCCGCGTGGATACTCCCCCTTTCCTGTTCCTGCATGACGCCGAGAAGCCACTCAAGGTCTCGTGGATCGGCCAGGCCGGTCCGTTCGCTCAGTTCGCTCAGGTCGGGCCGACGGGTGACCTCGGAGTTCTCCACGACAAGACGGCCGAGCAGTGCGGACTTGCCCACACCAGGGCTGCCGGTCACCACGAGCTGGCTCTGGGCACTGAACACCGTCCAGCGCGGCAGGGAGTCCGCGCTCGTCATGAGGTGGCGGACGACGTCCTGATCGTCTTCCTTCCCGTTGACCCACGCCACCAGGGCTCGCAACGCTTCACGCCGCCCGGTGAAGTACGTCCCCCGCTCGGCGGCCCGTTCCGTTCCCCGACCACGTGGTCCGAAGTGGCTGACCAGTTCCTCCCGCCGCCGTCGCCCTTCCGCGCTGAGCGCGACGGATTGCTCGGAGAGGTCGACGCCCGCCGCCGGAAGGTCTGGTGCGTACCGAGGGTTCGGGAACAGAGAGACCTCGTCGCCGCACAGGGTGCCGAAGGTCGCGTGCTGGCCGGGGCTGCGTTCGGCGAGCAGTTCATTGACCCTGTCGACGACCTGCTCCACAAATAGCTTGCGCTGGCGCGGGCCACCGAGGGTCGGGTCGTCGACGGCGTCGCGCAGGGCCTCGGCGAAGGCGCCGTCCGCGGCGAGTTCGAGTGGCCGGGCGGCGGCGATGACGGAGAACGACGTGAGGCGGTGCTGGTCGGCCTCGCGCGTCGCGGTCAGGCTGCGGGCCAGTTCACGGACGGCATCGACGGAGCCCTGGCCGGCGTAACAGGTGTCGATGATCAGAAGTAGGCGCCGCAAGCCGGTCTCCGTGACGATGCCGACTACGTCCTCGGTGGCCAGGGCCGTGCCCTTGAGGCGCCCGGGGCGGCTGTCCCTGCACAGGAGGTAGTGGCGGTCGTCGGCGCTGCGGTCGCCGTGGCCTGAGTAGTAGAGGACCAGAGTGCCCTTGCCGTGGTCGTCGTCGGACTCGGCCGTGGCCCAGTCGGCCAGCTCCGTGCGCAGTCCCTCGGTCGTGCAGCCGGAGATCCGGCGCGCGGTGCCGTAACCGAGCCGGGACAACAGTCCGGCCATGACGTCGAGGTCCAGGTCGACGTAGGGCAGTTGCTCGAAGTGTTCGTAATCCCGGTTTCCCGCGACTAGAGCCCACCGGGGTACGGCGGAGTCTGTCATCGCGCTCCCCCGGCCAGGCCCTCGGCTATGGCGGCGCCGGTTTCGGCGGCCGTGAGGTGGTGTTCGAGGGCGTGGGCTCGCCAGCCGTTGTCGACGAGGACGTCGTCGACCGTGCTCCTCGGGTCCGGGAACAGAGGGGCGAGCCGTTTGGCGAGGGCGACGACGTCCCGTCGATCGCACAGGTTGTGCCAGCTGCGCACCCCACCGGGCCACGCACCCCGGCCCGCCTGGGGTGCCGGTCGCAGCCGATCGAAGACCAGGTTGGGGATGCCGAGCGGAGAGCCGATGGTGATCAGGGCGGTGACGGGCCACTCGGGGTGGGCGCACAGCGCCTCGTACGCGATCACGGATCCGAGGGAGTGGCCGACGAGCACGCGGGTCTCGGGGGTCACACAGTCGGCGATCTCCTGCTGGACGCTGTCGCGGACGAGGTCGTCGGTGAGATAGCGGTGTACCTGTTTCAGGACCCCGATCAGGAAGCGGTCGGCCACGCCCGACAGGAACGACGACCTGCTGAGCGCGTACAGCGCTCGTTGCACCGAGTACGGTACGGCGGCCTTGCTCCGTGCCGTGCCGGTGTCCGCCGTGCCCGTCAGGTCCGGCGCGGGCACCCGGTCCGGCTCCAGCCGGTTCGCCTCTCGCCAGAGGGCCAGCAGCAGTTCGGTTTCGAACGGATCCGTCACATCACGGTGGGCGTACGCCGGTTCGCCTTTGGCGGAGGTGGTGCCGGGCGGTCGGAACCAGTGTCCGTAGAAGGCGACTTCCACGTCGTCGGGCTTGAGCGGCGGGCCGTCGGCCAGGCGTACGCCGTCCAGCAGCGCGGGCGCGATGCTGCTGTGGAGCGTGTACTTGCCCAGGTACTGGTTTCCGACGCCGTGCACGATCACGATAGCTGCCATCGGTCTGCTTCCCCCGCAGGTCCGTCAAGTGCCGAGTAGGCCCGAGATCCTACCGATGGGACACTGCGGTGCGAGGCGCCCCCTGCCAACGCCTCTCCGGCGCCGACACCTTCGGCCAGTGTTCCTGGGGCGTCCGGGCCGTCTCCATGATCACCAGCCAGAGGGCTGCGCGGGGGCGCTACAGGGCGTACAGGCGGCGTACGGGGTTGGGTCTAGGTGTAGGAGGGCCGAACGTTGGTGACGCCGTTCTTGAGGCGTGCTGCGGGCGGCAGGCCGCCCGTTCCGCTGTGCGGGCGGTGGTAGTTGTAGTGGATGTTCCAGTTGCTGAGGGCGGCGGCGCGGTCTTCTTCGCTGGTGAACTCGCGGGCGTAGAGGACCTCTTCGGCCATGATCCGTTGGTAGCGTTCCACCTTCCCGTTGTGGCGGGGCGTGTAGGGCTTGGTCTTCTGGTGCCGGGTTCGGTTGCCGATGATGCGGGCGAAGTCGCGCGAGCGGTGGCAGGCGCCGTTGTCGGTGACGACGCGCTGGAGGTGGTTGATGCCGTGGGCGGCGAACCAGACCTTCGCCCGGGCCAGAAAAGCGGCTGCCGTGGCGCCCTTCTCGTCAGCGAGCGGCTCGGTGTAGGCGAGCCGGGAGAAGCCGTCGATGGCGGAGTGGAGGTATACGTAGCCACGCTTCGCGCCCGCTGACTTCGCGCGGCCTGCTGCCTTGGCCTGTTTGGATTCGCGACCGTGGATACGCCAGCCGCCACCGTGGGGAATCCGTCCGACCTTCTTCACGTCCAGGTGCACCATGTGGCCGGCCCAGCGGGCGGTGATCTTGACTGGCGTCCGGTTGCTGGCTCCGCACGGATCGAGGAACGGGTCTGTACGCTCACCGGTGTAATTGATGATCATGGAAGAGACATCAAGTGACTGACACCGTGACCGAGTTCGTGGCCGCCGATGACCAGGCG
>NZ_JARXVH010000026.1 GCF_029892565.1 Streptomyces pseudovenezuelae
CGTGCACCGAGGCGGCCGTGACGATGACAGCCAGGACCAGGCCAAGCGTGTCCGTGGCCACATGGCGCTTACGCCCTTTGATCTTCTTGCCGGCGCCGATGCCCTGACTCGCCTCAGCGACGTTCGCGGAGGTCTTCACGCTCTGCGCATCAATCACCGCAGCCGACGGGGCCGCAGGCCGGCCATGCGCGCGGCGGGACTTGTCGCGCAGCAGATCGTGAACGTGCTGGGCGGTGCCGTCCACTTCCCACTTCGCGTAGTAGTCGTAGACGGTCTTGTACGGCGGGAAGTCGTGCGGCAGGTACTCCCACGGGATACCCGTGCGGTTGACGTAGAGGATGGCGTTCACGATCTCCCGCAGCTCATGCACCCGCGCCGCGGTACCTGGACCGGTCCGGGCAGCCCGCCAGGCCACGAACACCGGCTCGATCAACGCCCAACGGGCATCGGACACGTCGCTGCGATAAGGGCGTCGAGAACTCACGAGACACGCAACGACCCACAGTCACCACAGTCACAGCGAGCACCCCAAATCACCTGCAAGCCAGATCAGTTGCCCTCTCAGACCTCAAGGGAGTTCTCCTGGCGGGCAGCCGGCGTCGAAGCAGGAACCCCTACGGCGCGAGCCGTAGGAATCCCCCTCCTTCAGGAGGGGGAGGAAGTCAAGAGTGCTTCCTTCCTCGGGTCTGGTCTGGGAGGGATGGGCCGGAGGCGTCCTGGTCAGGCGCCGGGCGGCGAGAATGGGACGCGGTCCTGTCACCGGTGCTGTGCGGTGCGCAGCTCGTCGGTGAACCGGGCGAGGGCGTCCTCGGCCGTGGGGACGGGGCCGAACAGCTGCTCCTGGCGGCGGGGGTCGGCGGCGTAGCGTCCGGTCTCGAACCAGCGGAACATCGCGGCCAGGTCCTTGATCAGGGGCATGAAGCGGCCGACGACGGCTCCTGCGGCGCGGGCGACGGCGGACGGGACGGCCACCACCTTGATCTTCTTTCCGGCCCGGCGGCCCATCACGTCGGCCACCTCTCGCATGCTGACCGGACGGTCCCAGCCGATGTCGATCCGCTCACCGGCCTCGGCCTCGGTGTCGACTGCGGCTGCCAGGTACGCCGCGAGATCGGAGGTGTGGACGAAGGTCAGCGGGACGGTGGCCTTCCCGATCCACACCATGCGGCCCTTGTCGAGCGGGTCGCCCGCCATGCTCGCGACCTGGTCGAGGAACGCCCCCGGGCGCAGGGCGACGAACGGGACGCCTAGCTGTTCGAGCTTGTCCTCGGCGAGCTTCTTGTGCCAGAAGTGCGGGACTTGGGGCGTCTGGTCGCTGGTGAGGATGCTGGTCAGGACGAACCGCCGGATGCCGGTGCGGTGGGCGGCCTCGGCGAGGTTGGCGTTGCCGATGGTGTCGATGTCGTTGGCGTTCTTGCCGCCGCGGGTGTAGCCGGCGGCGGTGGTGATGACGGCATCGGCGCCGTTCATCGCGGCCACGAGCGAGTCGACGTCGAGCATGTCGCCGCGGGCGATCTGAACGCCCCGGCTTTCGAGCCTGCTCGCGTCGATGGTCGGCCGGACCAGGGCGCGGACGTTCTTGCCGCGCCCCAGCAGTTCGTCGACGACCTTGCCGCCGAGGGAGCCGGTCGCGCCGACGACGAGGACCGGGAGGGCGGTTGGGTCGGTGGCAGGCATGAGGGTCTCACTTTCCGTCAGGTCATCAGCGAGGGGCTTGGTGGACGGGGCAGAGGCGGCGGCAGACATAGGCGCCTGTGTGCCGGGCGGGCCAATGGTGGCGGGCCGTGGAGGCGGATCTGCAGTGCGCACGGCCGCCGGAACGTGCCGCGTTCGAAGGCAGCCACTACGGGATGGGTGACAGGGCCGGCCCGGCGGTGGTCGCGTCGCATGCGGGACGGTGTGCACCCTGGTCCGCGTGGGGTGCACACCGGGGGGTCACGCGGACTCTTCTTCCGGCAGCGCGCGGCTGTTGATCGCGTCGGTGATGGCGTAGGCGGTCTCGACGAAGGACTCCGCCTGCTGCTCGGACAGATTCCGGGCGGTGGTCTCCTCCAGGGCCTGCCACAGGGCCGAGATGGATTCGCGCATGGCCCGGCCCCTGTCGGTGAGGTGGACGACCATGACGCGCCGGTCGTGTGCGGCCGGCTCGCGCACGAGCAGGCCGGCGTCCTGCATGCGGCGCAGGGACTTGGAGACGGTGGAGTGGTCCAGGCCGACGCTTTCGAGCAGTTCGGACTGGGTCTGGCCGTCCCGGTCGAGGAGTTGCATGAGCAGCAGTTCCTGTCCGGGGTGCAGGTCCATCTTGCGGAGCATGACGGCGGCGTAGGCGCGGTGGGCGCGGGCGAGTTGGAAGATCGCGTAGCTCATCGGTCCTGCGCCGGCCGTCGTGGGGATGCGGGGTTCGGGGGTGGGCATGGTTCGGTTCCTCAGCCGGTGTGGGTGGGGTAGTCGGTGTAGCCGGCCACTCCGCCGCCGTAGAAGGTCCCCGGGTCGGGGGTGTTCAGCGGCGCGCCGGCGCGGAGCCGCTCGACCAGGTCCGGGTTGGCGAGCGCGAGGGCGCCGACGGAGACGAGGTCGGCCGTGCCGTTGTCGATGTCCTTGGCACGGGCGGGCAGGTCGGTCCCGCCCCGGTTCAGGATCATTGTGGTTGGCCACAGCGCGCGCACAGCGCCCAGCAGCTCCTCGTCGCCCGCGTGCATCACGTGGAGGTAGGCCAGGCCCAGGGGGCGCAGGGCGTCCAGGAGCGCCGGATACAGCTCGGCGGTGTCGGACTCGGCGATGTCGTTGAAGGGGTTGCCGGGAGAGATACGGATGCCGGTGCGCTCGGCGCCGATCTCGGCGGCCACCGCGGCGGCGACCTCGACGGCGAAGCGGATGCGGCCCTCGATCGAGCCGCCGTAGCCATCGGTGCGCTGATTGGTGTTGTCGGACAGGAACTGGTGCACCAGGTAGCCGTTGGCGCCGTGGATCTCCACGCCGTCGGCGCCTGCCGCGACGGCAGCCGCTGCGGCGCGCCGGAAGTCGTCGACGGTCGCCGCGACCTCCTGCGTCGACAGAGCACGGGGGGTCGGCATCTCCTGGGGCCCCGAGGCGGTGAACATCGCGCCCTGCGCCTGGATCGCCGAAGGGGCGACCGGCCGGCGCCCGTGGGGGGTGTTGTCGGGGTGGGCGATGCGTCCGGTATGCATCAGCTGGATGACGATCCGGCCGTCGGCCGCGTGCACGGCGTCGGTGACCTTGCGCCACCCGGCGATCTGCTCGTCATTGTGGATGCCGGGGGTCAGGAGGTAGCCCTGGCCGTCGGCGGAGGGCTGGGTTCCCTCGGTGATGACGAGCGCGTGCGACGCCCGCTGGGCGTAGTACTCGGCGTTCAGCTCGGTCGGTACGCCTTCAGGTGTGGAGCGGTCACGGGTCATGGGGGCCATGACCAGGCGGTGCGGCAGAGATATGCCGCCAACAGTGGTCGGCGTCCACAGGGAATCCAGCATGAGGGGGTCCTTCGATAGGGCGGTGACCGGCCGGTCACCGTAAACGCAGCGGGTGGTCGTGGGGAGGCGGTGGGCGGGCGTGCTCAGTCGACGCTCAGGACGAGCTTGCCCCGCACGTGCCCGGCGTCGCTGACCTGCTGGGCCGTGGCCGCCTGGTCGAGCGGGTAGGCGGTGACGGTGGTGACGAGCTTGCCGGCCGCGGCGTCCTGGGCCAGGGCGGCCAGGCGGGCGGTCGAGCGTTCCTGGGAGCCCTGGGAGAAGGTGATGCCCAGCTGTCGTGCGCCGAAGTCGGCGATGGTGACGATGCGCTCGGGGCCGCCCCGCAGGGCGATGGAGTCCTCCAGGGCTCCCTTCCCGGCCAGGTCGAACACCGCGTCCACGCCGTCGGGGGCCAGCGCCTGCACCCGCTCGACCAGGCCGTCGCCGTACACGGTCGCGGTGGCGCCGAGCGAGGTGAGGTAGTCCTGGTTGGCGGGGCCAGCGGTGGCAATCACGCGTGCTCCGCGGGCCGTGGCAAGCTGGACCGCCACAGTGCCGACCGCTCCGGACGCGCCGTGCATCAGCACGGTCTCCCCGGCGGCGACCCCCAGCAGGTTCAGCACCCGCTCGGCCGTCTCGCTGGCCACCGGCAGCGCGACCGCGTGCTGCCAGTCGAGGCCGGCGGGCTTGGGGGCCACGGTGGTGGCCAGCGCGTACTGGGCGTACGAGCCGGTGTCCGACCAGCCCAGCACCTCATCGCCGACCTGCACGTCGCTCACACCCTCACCCAGGGCGTCGACCACGCCGGCGAGCTCGCCACCGGGGACGGCGGGGAGGGTCGTCGGGCGGACGGCCTCCAGAATCCCGGAGCGGATCTTGCCGTCCAGCGCGTTCAGACCGGCGGCCTTCACGCGGACCCGGACCTGGCCGGGGCCGGGCTGCGGCACCTCGATGTCCGCCTCGTGCAGCACGTCCGGGCCGCCGAACTGGTCGAAAACGATTGCTTTCATGATGACTCCATTTCCTTCGACCACCAAAAGCGTGGCTGGCCACACAATCAAGGTAACAGCAATCATGTGGCTAGCCAAGTATTGGCGGACGTGGGGGCGAAGCTAGCCACCCTCCGCTCGCTTCGGGGTGCGCCGATCACTTGTATGGCCGTTCACGCCGACCACGCGAAACGAACGCGGCGACCGCCAAAGGGGTGCCCGTGCAGATCGCCCAGGAACTTGTCATCGCCTCGGGCAAGAACACGGGCTAGCGACCTCAAGGCGTGCGTGCGCACCCCCAGCCCGAGCGGCAGGCGCTCGCGCAGGCAGGACATCCGCACCTTTGCCACCACGACCAACACTCTGCTGGAACTGCGGGACTGGCTGGTTGCCGAGCAGGTCACCCTGGTGGTGATGGAGGCCACCGGCGATTACTGGCGCGGGGCGTTCTACCTGCTGGAGGACTGCCTGAACGTGATCCTGGTCAACGCCGCGCACGCCAAGGGCCTGCCGGGCCGCAAGACCGACGTCGCCGACGCCGCGTGGCTGTGCCAGCTGGGCGAATGCGGCCTACTCAAAGCCTCCTTCGTCCCGCCGGAGCCGATCCGGCGTCTGCGGGATCTGACCCGCTACCGCTCCACCCTCGCCGCGGAACTCGGCCGCGAGGCCCAGCGGCTGGAGAAGGAACTCGAGGATGCCGGCATCAAACTCTCCACGGTGGCTACCGACATCCTCGGCGTCTCCGGGCGGGCCATGCTGACCGCGCTCATCGACGGGGAACGCGACGTCCACGCACTCGCCCAGATGGCCAAGGCCCGTATGCGCCCCAAGATCCCGGCCCTGGTCGAGGCACTGACCGGGAACTTCGGCGAGCACCACGCGTTCTTGTGCCGTCTGCACCTGGAACGCATCGACCAGCTCAAGGCGGCCATCGCCGAGCTGTCAGCCAGGATCGAGGAGGAGATGCGCCCTTTCTCCCAGCAGCTTGAGCTGTTGGAGACCATTCCCGGCGTCGGCCGGGCCACCGCCGAAGTCATCATCGCCGAGACCGGCGCCGACATGTCCCGCTTCCGCACCGCCGGACACCTGGCGTCCTGGGCCGGCGTCTGCCCCGGCCACCACGAATCCGCCGGGAAGCACAAATCCGGCCGCAGACGCCACGGCAACCGTTGGCTCAACGGAGCGTTGGGCACCGCCGCCATGGCCGCCTCCCGCACCCGCGCAACCACCTACCTCGGCGCCCGCTACCACCGCCTCGTCCCCCGCCTGGGCAAGAAGAAGGCCCTGGTCGCCATCGAGCACTCCATCCTGACCGCCCTGACCGCGGTCTGGCACATGCTCACCGACGGCGTCTCCTATCACGACCTCGGCGGCGACTACTTCACTCGCCTCGACCCCGAACGCGCCATGCGCCGACTGAGCCGTCAAGCCAACGCTCTCGGCTTCACCGTCCGATTCGACCCCATCGAAGCCTGACACCCACCAGCGTCACAGCACCCCCTCGACCTGCACCTCACCCATTATTTTCGGACCAGAAGCACTCTCCGCGTTTCTGATCACCCACCGGACCCCCGCCTCCTGGCAGCGGGAGGCTAGGTGCCGGCCCGTGCTGGAGACAGGAGAGGAGCTTTTGGTCAGTACGCCACTGCTTCAAGCCCGCGTTCCACACCTACGGTCTCCTTCTTGGCGCAAGGCGGCCCGCAGGCCCCCTTTACGGGCGACGTCCGCGATGGCGGCCGCCGCCTGACGTGTCAGGGCCGATGCCGCATGGATTCAGAACGGGTGATCATGTGCTTTCCGGCGGGTGGCATTCCTGCTGGGTGCCGGCCTGTGCGGCAGCCGGGTGGGACGGATTCCAGAGCCGGTCGGCTTCACCGCGGGCGATGTGGTCCTCGTAGATCCGCACCTTGAGCCGCATCACCGCCAGGGTGTCCTGCAGCTCGCGGATCTGCGTCTCCACGTGGGTTTCGTGCTGGCGCAGCAGCTCAAGGCGCTCGTGTTCGTTGCCCGGGCCTTGACGGACCAGCTCGATGTACTGCCGGATCACCACCAGGGGCATGCCGGAGGAGCGGAGCTTCGTGCAGATGGCAAGCCACTCCAGGTCTTCTTCGTCATAGATCCGGCGGCCGTTGGACAGGCGGCGCACCGGGTTGGCGAAGAGGCCCTCCCGCTCGTAGAACCGCAGCGCGTGCACACTCAGCCCGCTGCGTTGTGCCACCTCGCCGATACTCAGGCCCATGAACGCCCCTTCCCCACATGACTGTTGATCTAGACCCGACTCTAGGTTCTACCGTCGGGCTGTCGGCTCATCGGGCCATTGAAACAGGGGAGAACATGAGCGTTTGGTTTGTTACCGGGGCATCGCGTGGACTCGGCGCGGGAATCACGCGGGAGGCGCTGGACCGGGGGCACAGCGTGATCGCTACGGCGAGGGATGCGTCAGCGGTGCGCCGGGCGTACCCGCACGAGCCGGACGGACTGCTGGCGGTGACCGCGGACGTGACCGAACCAGAGCAGCTGATGACTGCGGTGGAGGCCGGCCTGGCCAGATTCGGCCGGATCGACATCGTGGCCAACAACGCCGGCTACGGCCTCATCGGCGCGGTCGAGGAGATCTCCGACAAGGCTGCCCGGGCGTTGTTCGACGTCAACGTCTTCGGCGTGCTCAACACGTTGCGGGCGACACTGCCGACATTGCGGGCCCAGCGCTCCGGACACATCCTGAACATCGGCTCCGTGGGCGGCTTCGCGACCGTTGCGGCGGCGGGCTTGTACGGCGCGTCCAAGTTCGCCCTTGAGGGCGTATCCGAGGCGCTGCACGACGAGCTGGCCCCGCTCGGCGTACACGTCACGATCGTGGAGCCGGGCGGGTTTCGCACCGACTTCCTCAGCAGCGTGAGCATGCAGGTCGAACCGGCCTCCATCGCTGACTACGTCGCCGGTGCGGGGTCGATGCGCGAGGCACTGGCTGCGAACGACGGCCGCCAGCCAGGCGATCCGGTGAAGGCGGCGAAAGCCATCGTTGACATCACTGAGGTCGCCGAGCCACCGCTGCGCCTGCAGCTGGGCGTGGACGCCATTGAGCGCGTCGAGGCGAAGCTGGATCTGGTGCGACGTGAACTTGCCCAATGGCGCCACGTAGCCCTCTCTACTGGAATATGAGAAGCCATCCCCTTTACCGGGCTGTCTGGTCGAACGCGGTTGCCACGAGTTCGCCGCCAGACCTGCAAGGGGAGTTGAAGAGGGGCGGGCGGAGAGCAGAACTCGGTGGCGATCGTGGACGAAGTCTGTGCCATGGAAGTTCTCTTCGCGGGCCGCATGGCCGAGGCGGCGGACTGACGTGAGCATGAGCATGGCACTGTCATGTCTGGGTCGACCGGCCGTGGCCTGATTGATCTTTGTGCGATACCAGTCGGGATCTGAGACTGCTGTGGGGCTCGGCCCGGGCGGCCTGCTGGAGGACGGGATCGGCCTGGTGCGATTTCCACGCCCCGCTCGTCGCGGAGCCAGTCGCGCAGGGCCGGGGCGGTCCAGGTGATCCCTGCGGCGGCCGTTGTGTCCAGCAGGTCGGCCAGCTCGGCGCGGTCCTCGGGACCCAGGATCCTGGCGGGCCGGCCGGGCCGGGGCGCGTCCGGCAGCGCGTCCAGCCCGCCCTTCTCGAAGCGGTGGACGGCGGCGCGGACGGTGACCGGGTTGCACTCCAGCAGGTCGGCGACCTCGGTCACCATCCTTCCCCGGTCGAGCAGCCGGACGCACCCCGCACGCAGCCGGGTATGCCGGGCCAGGTCGCGTCGGCCCAATAGCTCACGCAGGTCACGATGCTGATCATCGGTCAGCTCGAGATGGAGGTTCTTCGGCATCGCGTCCCTCCCGCAGGACGCCTACCCACACCGCAGCCGACATCGCCCAGACCGCTTAGGCTGGCTCACCGGGCACAGGCGGGGCCGAGTCGCATGGGTAGGAGTGGACGGGCGTCAGCCCGGGCAGCACACCAGGCCACACTGCCGCCAGTGTCTGCGCTGTGGGCGCGAAGATCTTCCCGAGGGTGGCCAGGGTGTGTAGGTCCTGCCATTCCCAGCGCACGAATCCGTCCGGCTCAGGCAGGCCGAGCTCGCCGCTCCAGCTGGTGACGCGGACGACAGTGGTGATGCGGCGCACGTCCATCCGGCCGTCGTGCAGGATGGTGACGACGGAGGCGTCGTCCACGTGTGCTGCCAGCCCGGTCTCTTCCGCCAATTCTCGTACGGCTGCTGCTGGTGCACTTTCGCCGGTCTCGATCCGGCCGCCGGGCAGTTCCCACATACCCTGCTTCGAGCGGCCCAGCAGGACTCTGCCGAGAGGGTCAATGACCACGACTGCGGCGCCGAACACGGCCTGCGGATCTGGCCGCCGTTTCTCCTGGGTGCTGAACCACCCCTGCGCGCGGCGCACGAGCAGCACCGCCAGGCCTTCTGCGTCGAACCTCTCAGTGTGGGTGAACCCGTCGGTGAGCGCGGCGAGTTCGTCCTCATCGAGTGCGATGTGGCGCCGCGCCTCCGGTGTGTGCTCCGCGATTGGGGTGATGACGACGAGTGTCCCGCCCTCTCGCAGCCGCGCGGCCAGGCGGCGCAGGACCCGGGCGCGGTCGCGGATGAAGGCGACGGCCAGCCGGATGGTGATCAGGTCGTAGCCGTCCTCGGCGAGGCCGGCCAAGTCGTCGTGTTCGATGTCCAGGCGCAGCCAGCGCACTCTCTCTGCTTTGGCATGCTCCGTTCGGGCCCGTTGCAGGGCGCCGTCGGCGAAGTCAGCGGCGTCGACGGTGTATCCGAGCGAGGCCAGATATGCGGCCAACTCGCCAGTCCCGCAGCAGACATCGAGCGCCCGGCCGTTCTCCGGGGCCGGAGCGTGCTCGACGAGCAGGCGCCGTTCCTCGTCCCCCAGCCGCCGGAAACCGCGGCCGCTGGTGTAGTGCTCGGACCAGGTGGACCGGGTGTATCCCACAGATCGCTCCTCGTACGTCATCGGGTGGTGGCGGGCTGCCCCGGCAGTTCGACTGGCCCGTACACGGCGGCAGATGCCCTGGTCGTCGGCGCGCAGTACCGGTCGCCGAAGCTCCGGTGTCACCACTTCCCTGATACTTGGATGTGTTCAAACGTCAGGAGGGCTATGAGCGTGAGTGAGCGGCATGTGGTGTAGGTGCCTGCCTCTGGGCCGTGGGGGGACCTTCCTGAAGCCGGGGAGCTCGGGGTCGAGGACCTTCCGGCGGTGGTCGAGCGGATCGCCGACTGGATCGCCGAACCGACCCGTCCCCGGCGGGCACCCAGCCACTTCCACGCCCTCTGCACCGACCTCAGCTGACCCCGGCAAGATCGCCAACAGAGTCATGCCGTTGCCTTTGCGAGGGTCGAGTGGTTGAAGTCGTGTGCTGATATCGCGACTTGAGCGACTGGGGTTGGGAGTCCTGACCCGGTCGTGTCCGTCTGAGCTGGTAGACAGGGTGATGGGTGAGGCGGGTCGTTCGGAGAAGCGTCGGCGTCTGTTGTCTGCCCGGTTCACGGTGTACTTCGTGCCGGCGATGTGCTTGTTCCCGCAGGCCGACTACCTGGAGGTCCTGCGGCTGGTGAAGACCGGCGACAAGGGGCTGTGGTCCTGGTCCGGGGTGAACAAGTCGTCGCTGACCAGGGCCCGGCAGCGGCTCGGCTGGCCGGTGATGCGGGAACGGTTCCGGTCCGTGGCCCGGCCGCTCGGCGCTGATGGCGAGCTGTTCCGAGGGCTGCGGGTACAGCGCGGTCAGTAGAGTGTCCAGGTCATTCGTCACGCAACGATCTTGGACACCCTCGCGTGTTCCCGAACGCACCGCCGACCTGATACGGCTGGGGCGGGCTCAATGCCTGACCAGCCACAAGACTCGGTCCCACGACAGGAGGTGGTACACGACCAGCACACCGGCGAGCATCACGGCGAGAGTACGGGATCCCGCCGCGTACAGCGCCGCCGCCCCGCCGAAGAACACAGCCAGCTCCAGCAGGAACCGCAGCGGGCCAGGTGTCGCAATGACCGTCGCCCCGGAGCGGGATGCATCGTCTGGGGTGGCGAAGACTCCCCACAGCACGGCCACGATCAGGGGACCGGCAACGGCGCAGACATACCGCAGGGAACCAGGCACGACAGCCCATGCCCAGAGCCCGAAGCACACCAGAGCCACCAGTTCCAACACGAACCTCACACCGAGAGACAACGGGTGAAAGCCATACCCGGACGGCATACGCGCAGTTCCCTCCGTCGTAGTCCCTCCAGGATCACAGACCGGCGCACGGGAAGTTCAAGAACCACCAGATCAGACATCGGATTTTATTTATCGGGGCTCTCCTTTGTGGATACCCCCGGCTTCAGCCGGGGGAGGAAACGAAGCTCCTGCGAAGCAGGGCAGGAAAGCCGGTCCGCCCGGGCGGACCGGCGTGCGCCATCCACCGGCCGACACCCGCCACTCACACGGAATCCGATAAGGTGTGAGCTATGGCGCGGCAGGTCAAGCGGGCGTTCAAGTACCGCTTTTACCCCACAGGCGAGCAGGCGGCGGAGCTGTCGCGCACGTTCGGCTGCGTCCGCCTGGTCTACAACAAGGCGCTGGAAGAGCGCACACGGGCCTGGCACGGCGAACAGCGCCGCATCTCCTATGTGCAGTCGTCGGCCGCACTCACGCAGTGGAAGAAGACCGGGGAGCTGGCCTTCCTGACGGAGGTGTCCTCGGTCCCGCTGCAGCAGGCGCTGCGCCATCTGCAGACGGCGTTCGGGAACTTCTTCGCCAAGCGGGCGAAGTATCCGCGTTTCAAGTCCCGCAAGAAATCCCGTGCGTCGGCCGAGTACACCCGCTCGGCCTTCACGTGGCGCGAGGGACGGCTGACGCTGGCGAAGATGGCCGGCCCCCTGGACATCCGCTGGTCGCGTCCACTGCCCCAGGGCAGCGAGCCGACCACGGCGACCGTGTCCCGCGACAGTGCGGGACGCTGGTTCGTGTCGCTGCTGTGCGAGGACTGCATTACCCCGGCTCCGGCCACGAAGAACGCGGTCGGCATCGACGCCGGCATCACCTCCCTGGTGACGTTGTCCACCGGCGAGAAGGTCGCCAACCCCCGGCACGAGCGCCGTGACCGTGCTCGTCTGGCCCGTGCGCAGCGTGAGCTGTCGCGGAAGGCGAAGGGCTCCGCGAACCGCGACAAAGCCCGCCGCAAGGTTGCCAGGGTCCATGCGCGGATCGCTGACCGGCGCCGCGACCACCTGCACAAACTGTCGACCCGGCTCGTCCGTGAGAACCAAACGGTCGTGATCGAGGACCTCACCGTCCGCAACCTGCTGAACAACCACACACTGGCGCGCGCCATCTCGGATGCGTCGTGGAGGCAGCTGCGGTCGATGCTGGAGTACAAGTGCGCTTGGTATGGGCGTGAACTCGTTGTGGTCGACCGCTTCTTCCCCAGCAGCAAGCTGTGCGGGAACTGCGGCACGGTCGCGGCGAAATTGCCGCTGAATGTCCGCGCGTGGACGTGCGACACCTGTGGTGTCGTGCATGACCGCGACATCAACGCGGCCCGCACCATCAAGGCGGCCGGGCTGGCCGTCTCGGCCTGTGGAGCTGGTGTAAGACCTCAAGGGAGTTCTCCTGGCGGGCAGCCGGCGTCGAAGCAGGAACCCCTACAGCGCGAGCCGTAGGAATCCCCCTCCTTCAGGAGGGGGAGGAAGTCAACCTCAAGTCGTGGCCGCAGGACGCCACTACTGCCTGCAAGTACACGCCGGCGTCCCGTTCGATCCCGAGTCCAAATGGGGGCGGCGAGGCCACCGTCCGTATCGCGAAGACGGACCTGATCCCGACCTCCGCGAACCTGCGGGAGAAGCAGCAGCTTCGCCGAACTCCGCGGGCCCTGCGCGATCTTCTGGCTGTAGGTCAGCACCCGCGTCCACCGCGAGGCAGGCAGGACACCGGCCTCCGCGCTAGATGGTCGAACGCACCCGCCTGCATCCACTGCCCGTGGCTCCTCACGCCCTCAACTTGGGTCGGGCGGCAACCTTTTCGGGAGCGGCGGCAACCAGTACTGCAACGGCGCCTGTCCATGCCCGCGCCCGCACCGCTACCGGACACTCGCGTCAAAGTCCCTTGCAACCAAGGGGCTTGGAGCCGCCTGGTTTCAGCCTGCGAACGTTTCTGTCCGCGAATCGTGTGAGGAGTATTGACGTCATTCATGGGATGTCTAGCATTCCCTTGCTCGACACTTCGACCCTTGTTCGACATGTCGAACGTGGGTGTGCCACGTCGGCGTCCGGACGGCCTCTGGCGGGGTGGACCGGAGTCGCTTGCTCAGGGATGACGAGGTCCTTATGCGCAGACGTAGTTTCCGTCGCAGGCGTCCGTCGGTGGTGCTCGCCGCCGTGGTTGCGGCTCTGGCCGCGTTGGCGGCGCTGCTCGTGGCCGGCCCGGCTCAGGCGGCCATCAGCGACGTGCGTGGTGTTGATTCCGGCCGGTGTCTCGACGTGGAGGGCTTCAGTCAGACCGACGGCGCGAACGTGCAGATCTGGGACTGCCACGGTGGAATCAACCAGCAGTGGACGTTGACGGACAGCAACCAGCTGACCGTGTACGGCAACAAGTGCCTGGATGCCCGGGGCGGCGGCACCACGTCCGGGACCCCGGTGCAGATCTGGACGTGCAACGGCAGTGACAACCAGCAGTGGCGGGTGAACTCCGACGGCACGATTGTCGGCGTGCGGTCCGGGCTGTGCCTGGAAGTCTCGGGCTGGGGTAAGGCCAACGGCACGGAGGTGCGGCTCTGGTCGTGCCAGGGCGGAGCCAACCAGAAGTGGACCGGCCTGTCCGGGGCGAGCAACGCGTGTGCTCTTCCATCGACCTACCGCTGGACCTCGACCGGCCCGCTGGCGGAGCCGGCGAACGGGCAGGTCGCGCTGAAGGACTTCACCACCACCATGTACAACGGCAAGCACCTGGTCTACGCGACCACCTCCAACGGAACGTCGTGGGGCTCGACGGGGTTCAGTCCCTTCACGAACTGGTCGGATATGGCGACGGCCGGCCAGACCAAGATGAACGAGGCCGCGGTGGCGCCCCAACTGTTCTACTTCGCGCCCAAGAACGTCTGGGTGCTGGTGGACCAGTGGGGTCAGTGGCCGCTCTACTACCGCACGTCCAGCGACCCCACCAACCCCAACGGCTGGTCCGCCCGGCAGCCGCTGTTCACCGGCAGCCTCCCCGACGGCCCCGGGGCGAACCAGAAGAACGCCCCGATCGACCCGACCATGATTGCCGACGACCAGAACATGTACCTGTTCTTCGCCGCTGACAACGGCAACATCTACCGGGCGAGCATGCCGATCGGGAACTTCCCGGGCAACTTCGGCTCCTCGTACACGACGGTCATGAGCGACACAAGGGACCTTCTGTTCGAGGCGCCGCAGGTCTACAAGGTCCAGGGCCAGAACCAGTACCTCATGATCGTTGAGGCGCAGGGGACGAACCGCTACTTCCGCTCGTTCACCGCCTCCAGCCTGAACGGTCCGTGGACCGTCCAGGCCGGCAGCGAGAGCAGCCCCTTCGCGGGCCAGGCCAACAGCGGTTCCACCTGGGCCCAGGGCGTCAGCCACGGTGACCTGGTCCGCAACAACCCCGACCAGACCATGACCATCGATCCCTGCAACCTGCAGTTCCTCTACCAGGGCCTCCCCACCAACACACAGGAACCCGACTACCTGAAACTGCCGTACCGGCCGGGCCTGCTCACCCTGCAGCGCTGACCCGCCTGATCCACGGTGATCGCGATGGGGTGCGGTCCGCCGACGCGTGGACGAGCTGTTCACCGCGTGGGCGATACCACCGGCACTCCACAGTGGAGTCATCCTGACCACCGCAACCAAGCGGTGCCACGATTTCGGGCGCGTCCAGCGCTGAGCCCACTCGGGCCGACGAATGAGAAAGATGGTGAACATGGGCAGTCGAACAACGGTGATCGGCATGATCACCGCCCTGATGGCCGGTTTTCTGGTCGTGATCGGAGCGCCGGCGGCGCAAGCGGCCACTGTGGACACGAACGCCTGGTACGTCATGGTCAACCGCAACAGCGGCAAGGCGCTGGACGTGGCGGGCGCGAGCTCCGCGGACGGCGCCGCGATCACGCAGTGGGCCCGGCACGACGGGACCAACCAGCAGTTCCAGTTCGTGGACTCCGGCGGCGGCTACTACCGGCTCAAGGCGCGGCACTCGGGCAAGGTGATCGACGTATCCAGCTGGTCGACAGCCGACGGTGCCGCCATCCACCAGTGGACCGACCACGGCGGCGCCAACCAGCAGTTCCGGCTCGCCGACTCCGACAGCGGCTACGTCCGGCTGATCAACCGCAACAGCAACAAGGCGGTCGAGGTCCAGAACGCGGCCACCAACGACGGCGCCAACGTCGTGCAGTACAGCGACTGGGGCGGCACCAACCAGCAGTGGCAACTCGTCCAGGTGGATGCGGGCACCGGCTCCGGCCCGTGCGACATCTACGGCGCAGGTGGTACGCCCTGCGTGGCGGCGCACAGCACAACGCGCGCCCTCTACAGCGCCTACAACGGAGACCTGTATCAGGTCAGACGCTCCTCAGACAACACAACCCGCAACATCGGCGTACTGACCCCTGGCGGCGTCGCCAACGCGGCGGCCCAGGACTCCTTTTGCGCAAACACCACGTGTGTCATCACGGTCCTGTTCGACCAGTCCGGGCATGGCAACGACCTGTGGTACCAGGGTTCCAGCGTGGTCCCGGGCTCACCACAGACCCGCCCGGCCGTAGCGACCACCGAATCGCTGACGGTCGGTGGCAGCAAGGCCTACTCGCTGTACATCAACCCCGGGACCAGCTACTGGCGCGACGGCCACCTGACGGGTGTCCCGACGGGCAGCGCACCCGAGGGCATGTACATGGTCACCAGCGGTACGCATGTCAACAGCGGCTGCTGCTTCGACTACGGCAACAGCGAAACCACCCGCAAGGCCGACGGGCCAGGTGCCATGGACGCCATCTACTTCGGGACGAGCTGCTGGTTCGGCGGCTGCTCCGGAACCGGACCCTGGGTGCAGGCCGACCTCGAATGGGGCCTGTTCCCAGGTGGCGGCAGCACGTGGAACCCGAACCAGCAGGCGTTCACCAGCAAGTTCGTCACGGCGACACTCAGGAACAACGGGACGTCGCGATTCGCGATCAAGGGCAGCAATGCCCAGTCCGGAAGCCTGAACACCCTATGGGACGGCGCGCTTCCCAACGAGCCCAACGTATACAGCCCGATGAAGAAGCAAGGCGCCATCGTCCTGGGCAGTGGCGGCGACTGCTGCTCACCCGAGGTAGGCAACATCAACGACAGCTCGGGCACGTTCTACGAGGGTGCCATGGTCTCGGGCTACCCGTCGGACGCGACCGAAAATGCGGTCCAGGCGAACATCGCCGCCGCCGGCTACCGATGAACCAGACCCGGCCGCCCAGATGTGCTGATAAACCCCTGCCCAGGTTGAACCACGGGAAGGGGCCGGGCGCGGACGTGCCTGACCCCTTCCGCGCAGCGGCCATACCGGGCGCGCCTATGCGGAGGTGGCCCGACCATCACCGCCGCCAGCCGCGCGGCCCAGGACGTCGCCGTTATTTCGCTGAAACAGCGGCCGATGCGGCCCGTCTCATGTCGTCGATCCCAATGATGGAAGGAAGACGCTATGTCGGTTTGGTTAGCGCGCGCCGCGAGGTGGCGTCGTCGGTGGCGGTCGGGGGCGGCCGCCGCGGCAGCCATGGCGATCGTGGGCGCGTTGCTCACGATCGCCACGACCCCGGCATCGGCCGCCACGGTGGACACCACCGCCTGGTACGTACTGGTGAACCACAACAGCGGCAAAGCCCTCGACGTCTACAACTCCTCCACCTCCGACGGCGCCAACGTCGTCCAGTGGACCCGCACCAACGCCACCAACCAGCAGTTCCAGTTCGTGGACTCCGGCGGCGGCTACTACCGGCTCAAGGCGCGGCACTCGGGCAAGGTGATCGACGTATCCAGCTGGTCGACAGCCGACGGTGCCGCCATCCACCAGTGGACCGACCACGGCGGCGCCAACCAGCAGTTCCGGCTCGCCGACTCCGACAGCGGCTACGTCCGGCTGATCAACCGCAACAGCAACAAGGCGGTCGAGGTCCAGAACGCGGCCACCAACGACGGCGCCAACGTCGTGCAGTACAGCGACTGGGGCGGCACCAACCAGCAGTGGCAACTCGTCCAGGTGGACAAGGGCACCTGCACGCTGCCGTCGACGTACCGCTGGACATCGACCGGCCCGCTGGCAACCCCGAGCGCGGGGTGGGCCTCGCTCAAGGACTTCACCAGCGTCGTCTACAACGGCAAGCACGTCGTCTATGCCACGACGCACAACACCCTCGCCGGTGACGATGGGCGCTGGGGATTGACGAGCTTCAGCCCCTTCACGAACTGGCCCGACATGGCCACCGCCACCCAGAACACGATTCCCTTCGATGGCATCGCGCCGACGCTGTTCTACTTCGCCCCGAAGAACCTCTGGGTGCTCGCCTACAACGGGGGCTGGCCATACAGCTTCTCCTACCGCACGTCGAGCGAGCCCACCAACCCCAACGGCTGGGGCCCGCAGCAGGAGCTGTTCACGGGCACCCTCCCGAAGGGGGGCCCCCTCGACGTGACCCTCATCGGCGACGACACGAACATGTACATGTTCTTCGCCGACGATGAGGGCGGCATCTACCGCGCCAGCATGCCCATCGGCAACTTCCCGGGCACCTTCGGTTCGTTCACGAAGATCATGAGCGACACGCCGCTCAACCTGTTCGAGGCGCCGGAGGTTTACAAGGTCCAGGGCCAGAACCAGTACCTCATGATCGTCGAGGCCCAGAACTACACAGGGTATGGCCGCTACTTCCGCTCGTTCACAGCCACCAGCCTCGACGGCACCTGGACACCGCAGCCGCAGGCCGACACCGTGACCAGCCCCTTCGCCGGCAGTGCCAACAGCGGCGCGACGGCCTGGACCAAGGACATCAGCCACGGCGATCTGGTTCGCACCAACCCCGACCAGACCAAGACCATCGACCTCTGCAACCTGCAGTTCCTCTACCAGGGGCGCGACCCCAGCACCGACGGTATGGACTACGGCCTCCTGCCGTACCGGCCGGGAGTGCTGACACTGCAGCGCTAGCCGGTGGCATGACACAGGTCCGGCTCCGGTGTTCCTGACGCTCGCGGGCAACGACGCACGCCGAACCGGGCCCGGAGCCCGACTGAACCATGCCTCGACACACCGTCAGGCCCTACCCACCCGACAACGTGACAACGCCCACCCGTGGCCGGCCAGTGCTTTCACTGCGAGGGGTCCGGGCATGCCCGCCCGCTGTGGGAGCGGTCGCGGACAGCTGGCTACGCACAGGTTCCTCACCACGCCGTTCCGCCAGTACGTCATGTGCCCGCCGATGCCAACGGGACGACACAGCGGCCGAGTTGCCGACACGAACGGCGAACAACAGCCCCCGCCAGATTCAGCACTCACTCGCAGAAGAGGACGATTGCATGAGAAAGCCTTGGATACTGTCCCTCATCACGCTGGTCATGGCCGCGCTCGGGATGACGGCAGCAGGTGTGGCACCTGCCTCCGCCGCCTCGAACACGCCCTTGCGGGTCATGCCGTTGGGCGACTCCATAACCTGGGGCGTGGGAAGCAGCACGGGCAACGGCTACCGGGGTCCGTTGTGGGACATGCTCGCGGCGGACGGCCATCCGCTGGACTTCGTCGGCACGTTGCGGGGCGGTTCGATGTCCGACCCCGACAACCAAGGTCACCAGGGATACAGGATCCATCAGATCGCCGAACTCGCCGACGCCTCGCTGACCCGCTACCGGCCCAACGTCGTGACGCTGATGATCGGCACCAACGACCTGGCCGGGAGCTATCAGGTCTCCACCGCCGCCGACCGGCTGAAGTCGCTGGTCAACCAGATCACCGCCGACGTCCCCGACGCGACCGTCCTCGTCGCCTCCCTGATCGTGTCCACCAGCGGCTCGGAGGAGCAGTACCGTGCCGCGTACAACCAGGCCATCCCCCAGATCGTGAGCGAGGCACAGTCCGCGGGCAAGCACGTCGCATACGTGGACATGAGCAGCCTGACCACGGCCGACCTGGACGACGCCCTGCATCCCAACGACGCGGGCTACCAGAAGATGGCCGATGCCTTCCACCGCGGCATCCAGTCCGCGGACAGCGCCGGGTGGCTGAGGAACCCCGCCCCCGCCCCCGCACGCGTGCAGTCCGACATGGGCGGCAAGTGCCTGGATGTCAACGGCTTCGGCACCGCCGACGGGACCACCGTCCAGATCTGGAGCTGCGGCGACAGCATCAACCAGTACTGGTCCGCCTACACCGATGGCACCCTGCGCTCCATGGGCAAGTGCCTCGACGCCGCCGGCTTCGGCACGGCCAACGGCACCAAGGTGCAGCTCTGGGCCTGCCACGGCGGCTCCAACCAGATCTGGCAGCCCTACAACGGCGGCTACCGCAACCCCGCCTCCGGCCGCTGCCTCGACGTTCCGGGCTTCTCCACGACCGACGGCACACAGCTCCAACTGTGGGACTGCCACGGCGGCTCCAACCAGAAGTGGACCACTTTGACCGCAGGATGACCCCCGCTCCCGGGACCGGAGCCCCTCCCCGCCCCGGTCCCGGGATTCGAGGGCCGCTCCTGGACCGGCTGGCATCACCACGTCACCGTGGTCACCGCCGCCCACGCGTTGCTGACCGTGCCCTTGCCGAATACTTCATCCACGCAGGTGGGTTCGGGTTTGGGCGTTGGCCGAGGCCGATCGGGTCGCCGGTATCGCGCGGCGCCGGTTGGCGCGGCATGATGATCGGTCGTGCTGCTGAGACTGGCGTACCTGGGTGTGACGAACGCGTTCGCGATGCTGCGACTGCTGCCGATGAGCGACCGGGAGAAAGATGTCGAGATCCTCGTTCTGCGCCACCGGATCGGCGTTCTGGAACGGCAGCTGAACGGGCAGCAGGTCCGGTTCCACGCGAGCGACCGGGCGTTTTTGGCGTCGCTCCTCCATGGCCTTGCCCTTGCCGAAAACCTCATCCGCCCTGGTGGCGGGTGGCGGGTGGCGGGTGGCGGGTGGCGGGTGGCGTGAGGGGTGCTCGGGGTGTCGGAGGCGGGCGCCCGAATGGTGCTCTCGCGAGGCTGATGAATCGTCCAGGATGATGGTCGGTCGTGCTGCTGCGACTGGCTTACCTGACCGCGACTCACGCGTTCGCCATGCTTCGCTTGATGCCGATGAGCGATCGGGACAAGGACACGGAGATCCTTGCCCTGCGTCATCAGATCACCGTGCTGGAGCGTCAACTCGGCAACGACAGAGTACGGTTCACCCCGAGCGACCGGGCGTTCCTGGCGGCGTTGCTGCACCGACTGCCGTCCCAGGTGCTGCGCAGGGTGCGATTGCTGGTGCGTCCCGACACGGTGCTGCGCTGGAACCGCGACCTGATCGCACGTCGCCATGCTGCCGCCTCCCAGCCCAAACGCTCAGGAAGGCCGCGGACCGTGCGCTCCATCCGCAGCCTGGTGCTGCGGCTCGCCCAGGAGAATCCCAGCTGGGGATACTGCCGCATCCACGGCGAACTCCTCGTTCTCAGGATCAAGGTGGCCGCCTCCACCGTCTGGGAAATCCTCAGGGAAGCCGGGATCGACCCCGCGCCGGAACGTGCTTCGAGCACGTGGGCGGACTTCCTTTGCTCCCAGGCCGACGCCCTGCTGGCCTGTGACTTCCTGGAGACGGTCACCTTGTCCGGAGCGCGGCTGTATGTGTTCGCGGTGATCGAACACGCCAGCCGGCGGATCCGAATCCTGGGCGCGACCGGGCACCCGACCGCCACGTGGGTGACACAAGCCGCGAAGAACCTCGTCATGGACCTCGAAGACGCCGACTGCCGGGTGCGGTTCCTCATCCGGGACCGGGACGGGAAGTTCCCCGCCCTGTTCGACGCCGTCCTCAAGGACGCGGGGATCGAGGTCGTGCTCAGCGGCGTACGGATGCCGCGCATGAACTCGATCATGGAACGGTGGGTGCAGACCTGCCGACACGAACTCCTGGACCGCACCTTGAGCTGGAACCAACGGCACCTGCTCCACGCACTACGGGAGTTCGAAGACTTCTACAACTCCCACCGGCCCCATCAGGGCATCGCCAACGCCCGACCGCTGTACCCGCTGCCGGTGCCGATCACTGATCCGGAGCGGATATCCCGCCTCGACATACGACGACGCAAACGACTCGGCGGCATCCTCCACGAATACCAACACGCCGCGTGAACTGGGTGGATGAGGTTTTCGGCAGGGGCACGGGCGGCGCGGATCGATTTCAGCGCGGCAAGCGTGTCCCCGGCTATCTTCTTGCACCGGTTCACCTCCCACAGGCGGTCGTCGCCCACCGAGTAGCAGCCGTGGAAGAACCGGACTCCGTGGGTGCGGTGGTAGGTGGCCGGCAGCCGGTCGGGACGCCGTTGTTCGGCCCAGCCCGAGCCCGCGGTGGGCCGGATCCCCAGCGGGCCGAACTCGTCGAAGGCGAAAACCCGGTCCGGGAAGCGGCCCAGGACGTGCTCAATACGGTCCAGCTTCGTCTCCCGTTCGGGGTCCAGGGATTCCTTCCAGGTCTTGGTGCGCTGGAAGGTGACACCGCGGCGGGCGAGCAAACTACGTAACGCCTCGCGGCCGATGCGGATCACCCAGCCGTGCACTTTGCGCAGGTAGGCGACCAGCTTGCGCTGCGACAAGCGGGTGAACGGCTGGCCGAGCTTGACCGAGCGGGTGGTGGCCGTCGCGATGACGAAGTCCTCGTCGTCAGGGTGGTTCCGGCCCGCCGCTCTCCCCCGTAGCGGCGGGCCGGCCTTCCGGTCAGCGGGCGAGGGCGACTTCGATCGGGCTGTTGGGGCAGGAGTCGAGGACGTCGGTGAGCGCGGTCTGCTCGGACGGGTCGATCGTCAGGGACCAGCGGGTCTTCACGGCGATCCAGTCGGTGGCGTAGGTGCAGCGGTAGCCGGTGGCGGGTGGCTGCCAGGTGGCCGGGTCCTGGTCGCTCTTGGACCGGTTGCTGGCCGCGGAGACCGCGATCAGCGCGCGGCTGTCTCCGTGGTCGTTGGTTATCTAGGGCTGTCAAGCTCTGTTGCAGGTCAAGGCCATGAGTAGTGCAGAGGCACATGAGGAACATGGAACATCGACCGACACCGGGCCAGCTCGTGTCCGGCCGGATCGCGGGGCCCTGCCGCGGGTGGTGAGGCGGGGAGCGGGCCGGTGGTCGAGTGGGCCGCGGGGGTCGGGGGACGAGGTACTGCCGGAGCTTTGTCGCAAGGTGCTGGTGATCGTGCGGCCGGCGACCCGACCATGCGTACTGCGGTGGCCATCACAGTCGGGGCCTGGCAGCGAAGAGCCCCGCCCCTTCGGAAGGGAGAAGCGGGGCCCGTGGCTGCAGTCGTTGGAGCATCCTGCGGGGTTCTAGCAGGGGGGGACGGCGCCCTCCCAGTGGAGGTTTCTGGATGTCAGATAGAGGATGAAGCCCTCGTGGCCGTTGGCGTGATTGAGGACCCAGAACCAGATTTCCGTGGCGTTGGTGACGTAGCAGATAACGCCGATGTCGTTTCCGACGAACGCCTGGCCCGCGTTGCACACAGCGCTTGGGCACTGACGGATTGTGTCGTTGACGTAGACGCCGCCCTTGTGCCCGACGCTGTTGCAGTCCTGATTGGAACGGGGGGCGCCGACACCGAGGTTGGATCGCGCGATGAAGCCGGTGTGGCCGTTGGCGCGGTTGTAGACCAGGTCCCAGCCCTGCCAGGTACACACGTCGGCCAGGTCGTTGCCCGGGTACGCCTGCCCCTGGTTACAGCCGTTGGCCGGGCACTGGTAGAGCGTCCGGAAGCCGTCCACCCAGGTTCCGACACCGACTCCCTGCGCGGAGGCGGGGGAAAGGGAGCGGGAGGTGGTGGACGTTGCGGCGGCTGCCGGTGAGACCGCTGCCGCGCACAGGGCGATAGCGGCGAAGATCGCCCCGAGTAAGGACAGAGCTCTTCGGATGCGCATAGGATTCCCTTCCGTTGCCGTGCCCCGCCCATTCACGCTGAATGGGCGGGACGTCGATCTCTCTGGTGCAGCGGCCCCCGGAAGATCCTGTGACCTGTGTCCTCCCGGGGCCGTGACCGGCCCGACGGCCCCCGAACGCGCTCCGGGCCCGACTCACGTGATCTTTCAGCGGGCCGTTGGGAAGACAGTGGCACGCAGCAACTGTGGGGAACCTGAAGGTTCCTGAAGGGTCTTCAGGTTCCCCACAGGACCGGGCGGTCATGTTGGGGGGATGCGAGCCCTCGTGCTGCCGCCACCCGTCCGCGACCGCGAGCACGTCCTGCACTGGACCGCCTGGCGACGCCATCACCAAGCCGTCGCGACCGCCTGCCACCAGCAACGACACCACCGCCACGACCAACCGTGACCAAGAACTACAGCTGCCGTGTCAGACGTGGTCGCACGGCCAAAGAATGTCGTACGGGTACGGATTGAACTTGTATGGGTGGTTGTCGGCGGGGATCCATCCCTTCGTATTTCCGTCATTACTCACGAAAAATGCGCGCACCCCGCCGGTCTGGTGGTTGGTAGCACCGCCAGCGTCAATGAAGTTACCCAGCGTCCGTCCGTCGCAATAGTAGAGCTGGAAAACGGTGTGCAGGCCGTCGCCCTGTCCAACCGAGATGCACAGATATCTGAGCGGACAGTTGTTCAGATAGTAGCTCCGCTGGGCGTCGGTCTGATTTCTGAAAACGTATTCTGCGGGCTGCGAGCTGGCGGTGAAGAGCGGAGACACCGTGGGTGTCCAGGCGGCGGCCCCGACGCCACTCGCAGGCGACGGCGCCGCTTCTGCCCCTGCGGCTGTTGACGGCTGGGCCATCAACGTCATCGCAGCGAGCAGAAGCATCGCAGCGACTAGCGCCAGCACCCCCTTTCGCGCAAGACGGTGTCTCCCCGTGAGAACAGTCATCTCTATCGCTCCTCTATTGACTCGCCCAACCGGTCATGTGCCGACTTTCGCCGGGCGCCTTTTGGCCCCGATCACCCCCTGCCGGGGGCGTGTCGCTCCTTGGGAGAGGATGCGCGTCGTAGCTGCCCTTGTCCTTACACGAGAACGCACAGTTCTTTAGTCTCAGTGCACTGTGTGACTGCGCTGGCGGAACTGGCGTGGCGATAAGCCATAGGTGCTGAGCAGGAAGCACGCACGGGAGGAGGCCAGGAGGCCGGCCCGTGGGGAGTGCGGATGGACGGACCGGACCGGCCTCCTGGCCTCCTTTGCATGATGCGGACCACCTCTCTTGCGGGGCTACTGGTTCTGCGGGTGGGCGATCATGTCGAGGGAGCTCTGGATGGCGTTCATCTGGGCGCCGATGTAGGCCACCCAGCGGCTTTTGGGGAAAAGCCGCGCATGCCCGGCCAGGATCCCGTTGATCACGCTGCTGATCTGCGTGGCTTTCACCTCGGCCCAGTGCCTCTCCCACTCCTCCAGCTCGACTGCGTCCTCGCAGAGGTGGTAGCCGGACTGAGCCGACCACAGCAGCGGCGGCCACCGTTTCTCGCCGGCGATTTCGTGGTAGGCGATAACGGCATCAAATGGAGGGCGATGCCCGCCGACTACCCTCCCTGGCGCACGATTTACGGGTTCGCCAGGAGATGGGCAGCCGCCGGCATCCTCGGTGTCATCCGCGACCAGCTCCGCCGCCGCATCCGCCTTGCCGCGGGCAAAACACCTCAGACCGCATCGGTCATCGTCGACTCCCAGTCCATCAAGGCATCCGAGACCGTCAGCCAGGCGACCCGGGGATGGGACGGCGGAAAAAAATCAACGGGCGGAAGCGGCACCTCATCTGCGACCACCGCAGTCTCGTCCTGCTGGTCATGGTCACCCCCGCCGACGCCCAGGACTCCCTGGTCGCACGGGAGTTGCTGTTCCGCCTCGCCCTGATGCACCCCGAAATCGCCATCGTCTGGGCCGATTCCGCCTACGCCAAGAACGACCTCATCCCCTGGGCGAAGAAGTACCTCGACATCACCATCAAGACGGTGCGCAGGCCACTACAGACCAAGGGCTTCATCGTTTTACCGCGCCGCTGGGCAGTGGAACGATCTTGGTCGTGGATCATGCGAGCCCGCCGGCACTGCCGTGACCACGAACGACTCCCCGAGATGAGCGAAGCACTCATCACCTGGTCCTGCATAACCCTGATGACACGGCGGCTGACCCGCCGCACGGCCCGTCCCGCCGAACGCCGTGACGTCGCCCACGGCTACGTGATGCCGGAAGCCGCCTGACCTGCCGTCACCGTTTCCGTCATAGACGGTGAGCTGTCTGGCTGGGCAGGTAGATCATCCCGCCACCCACGGCCGGCACGCACTGCGTCTCCACCGGCAGATTCCTGACCAACTGAAGGCTCGCAGCCCGGCCGGTCAGAACGATTCGGTTCAGGTGGTCACGGCCATACAGGATGCAGCCTTCGTTCACGGAACCCCCGGTCACGCAGATCACGGGATCAGGCACGAACAGGCCCCCGTCCTCAACGCCGGCACGCAGTTCGGCGGCGTTGACCTCCGCTTCCGCGAACTCTTGCGAGGTCTGGCAGCCGGGACAGAGGACCAAGGCCAACTCGCCGTTGGGCCACTGCCCGTTCCGGCCCCTGGCGGCCTTGGATCCCAGATCACGGGGCCTTCAGCTTGCAACGCCGCACCTCAGCCGCCTCTGCCCCGGCTTCTTCTTCCCCATGGCATGTCCAACACACCACCCGCAGACGGGATGCGGTCGCGCGCACCAGCAGTTCAGACAGCAGGCTCTCATCGCCACACAACCACGAAAGCTGCTCGCATGAGTAACCTGCTATTTCGCCAGCACGATCGACTTGAAGTCCTGCATGAAGGGCTGGTCCCGCCACTGGTTTTCCGACAGCACGATCAGACAGTTGGTGCCGTTGAGCCCATAGCAGAGCGCCATGGTTGCCCCGCCGGTCTGGTGGTTGTAGGCGCGCCAAGTACCCGACACGCCGGTGAGGTTGTAGTACCCGTAGTGGTAGTAGGTGAAGGGGACGCTGTTCCAGCTGCCGCCCTTGTACAGGCACCCGTACCCCGCCGGGCAATCGGCCTGTGAGCTGGGGGCCGCCGACGCGGCGGATGCCGGGGTCGTCAAACCGGCGCCGGCGAGTGCCAGTGACGCGAGAGCGACTGCAACGATCTTGCGTAATGCCACGATTCCTCCAGTGTGGTTGGTGCTGTTTCCTCTCCACTGGAGGCTGCACCCCGCATCTGGGCCTGTCATTACGTGTGAGCGCACAGGGCTTTAGTCTGCGTGCACTGTCGCGCACTGCCGGCGGAACTGACGGGGCGAAAGACCGTAAGCGCCGCGGAACGCCTGGCTGAAATGCGCGGGACTGGTGAACCCCCACCGGGCGGCAATCACGTGGATCGGGCGGCCGGCCAGCCCGGTGTCGGCGAGGTCGCGTCGGCACTGTTCCAGGCGGCGTTCGCGGATCCAGCCGGCGACGGTGTGCCCTTCCTGCTGGAACAGTTTGTGCAGGTAGCGCAGGGAGATGTGGTGGGCCGCGGCGATCGTGTCCGGGGTGAGGTCGGGGTCGGCGAGGTTGTCCTGGACGAAGGTGTGGATGCGGGCTTTGAGTGCTCGTTGCCGGGTGTGGGGTGGCACGGTGCTCGGGGTGTCCAGGGCGTCGGCGAGCGCCGTGGTCAGTACGTCGAGGGTGAGGGTGGACAGCCGGGCGGTGTCGGAGGGGCTGAGTGCGGGCATGTGCCGGGCCAGTTGCAGCAGGATCTGTGACGAGAGCGCGCCGATGCCGTGGGTGGCCGGGATGGTCGCGGCGCTCAGGCGGCGTAGCTCCCGGGCAGGCAGCGGCAGCAGCGAACGCGGGAACGTCAGGAGCAGCAGCTCGGTCACGGGAATGTCCGGTGCCAGCTCGACCAGGTAGGGGCGCGAGCTGTCATGAAGGGTCAGTTCCCCGGGTCCCCGATTCACACGCAGGCCCTCTTTCGTCACCGCGGCGCCGCCGCGCACGGTGCAGACCAGCTTGAGGACTTCGGGATCGGACTGGCGGATGAGCTTGGGGGTGCGGTCGACCGTGTGCGGCATCGTGGTCAACAGGACCGCCTGCACCGGGCCGAACTCACTGATACCGACCTGAGCCCGGAATCTGCTCTCCGTCTGCAGGTCGCAGCGCAGATCGTAAGGCGCCCAGAGCTTCGCATACACCTCACGCCAGAAGGCGAACCGTTCCCCCGCCGAGACCTCGGCCGTGCTGACCACATCCATGCCCCCAGTGTTGCCGCAGAAGGATCGGCCAGCATCGCCCGAATAGGCCGAACGCACCCCGCCACCGTCGCCGTGCACTCAGCGGCAGTGCGTTACCACCCTGACATCTGTCAGGGGACGTAACACTCCCGGCGCGGTCTACGGTTCGAGCTGCGTTGCCGATTCCTGGCGGCTCACGGCGTGTGCCAGCAGCCAGAAAAGCGGTGCGGCGCCATCTTTCGGGCCTTGATCTCCAGGAGGAAGAGAAGCGTGATCTCGAATGGGAACAGAGCGACCGACCGGGGGACGGGCCGCTGGGGGTGGCGTGCGCTGCTCGGTGTCGTCTTCGCGTTCGGCCTGGCGGCATTGACGCCGTTCCAGGCCCAGGCAGCTTCCCTGCAGAGCGCCGGCTACGGCGTCTTCGCCAATGAGGGCCTCTACCCCGAGCAGACCTCTTGCTCGGGAAGCTTCACTCAGCCCAATGTGCCCGGCGGGGCGACGAAGACGGCGGTCTACGCCGGGCGCACCATCACCCTGAAGTACTTCTACAGCCCCGGCTGCGGCTCGTTCGCCCGCATAGACAACGCGCCCCAGGGCTGCGCCGCTCACAGCAACCGCCTCGCTCCCAACTTCACTGAGTGGGTCCTCGAATCGGTCGACCCGGGTATCGACTTCGCCTACACCAAGGTGATCAACAATCTCGACGGCCGGCTGAGCAAGGCAGTGCTGTTCTGCGACAACCAGCGCCTGGCCGAGACCGCCTGGTACTAGGCCCGGGTCCGTTTCCAGCCGGGCCCGCCCCGGACCAGAACGGACCGGGAAGGGCTGCCGTCTCGGGGGACGGCAGCCCTTGCGCTGATTGCCCGTCGCCTGGCCGTCCGCCACGAATCCACCCGGCCCGCCCGCCGGGTCGGCCCCACGCGCACAGGTGATCTACCAGCGCATACCCAACTCATCGAGAGCCGCACGTCGTCCCGGGCTCAGCGTCGTTGCCCTGCGGCGGGTCTTCGGCGGCGGGCAGGGCGCAGGCCGCTGCGGGCCTCTCACCGACGGCGGCGTAGGCGCGGGCATGGGTGATGTGGAGGAGGGCCTCGGTCTGGCCGTCGACATGGCCCAGGCCGCGGGTGAGGGCACCTTCGGCTGTCACCGCGAGGTCCGTGGTACGCGCGGCCATGAGGTCGCAACGAGCGAAGTCGACAGCGGTGCGCTGGAGGGGGTGAACTGCGGGCAGGGATCGTGCACGGGGATTCCTCGCGGTGGGACGTGGGATGGTTCAGCCGCCGGCTTCGGGAGAGTTCGCGGCGGCGTACTGGGTCCACAGCTCCTCGGCGGTGCTGCACGTGGTGGTGTCGAAGGTGCAGGCAGAGCAGTCCCTGGAGTGGTCGATGTACGCCCGATAGGCGCGCTGCACCCTGGTGAACTGAAGGTCGCTGGCGACGCGTTGGAGATGCCCGGCCCCGCTGCCCGCGTTCACGAACGCCCACCCGGCACGAGTCACGGCCGCCGCCGGTGCGCATCGGTGTGCGCGCGGATCTCGACGTTGCAGTCCGAGACCTGTGAGAGATCCCCGGTCGTGGTGGCTGCTGCTCGCTGTCCAACCAGCGACACGCACACGTCGCAGCCGGCAGGGGGGTCGGGTTCCTCCAGCGGGAGTCCGAGAGCCGGAGCCGCTTCCATGTCCGTTCTCATCCCAAGGCCTCCGCAGAGTGGCGGTACCCGCCGGGGCCGAACGCGGCGGCGAGCAACACGGGGTCGGTCAGCCGGCCCGATCCGTCCGGCCGCTCTATCCACCACCGGCCGTGCACCGAATGCAGGACGGGCGGACAGCGCAGCGACCAGCCGGCCGGGCGGACCGTGAACCCACGGACGTCGTCGAGGTCGTCGCCCAGCTCCGGCGGCAGCAGCCACCAGGCGGTGTCGAGGCGGACGTTGCCAAGGATCGGCCCCACACGGGCAGGCCCGATCCGCTGGATCGCCGACAGGCTCTCCACCAGGGGCGCCTCGACGACGCGCCACAACGGTCCGCTCGGGATCTCCCCGAACTCTTCGACGTCCCATGCGTGTGCTGCGGCGGCGGGGTACGGGGCGCAGGTCAGGAGCCAGTCCTGGCCCGCCTGGTGGCGGAATCGAGCGGTCGGTGCGGCCATGAACAGGACGTTAGGAAAGGCAGTTGTGGGCTCGCGCGCCGATTGCGCGCGATTGCCGACCTGCTACCAGCGTTGGGGCGGATTGCTCACGCGAGGTCCAGAGCGGCCCGTGCACGGCCGATGAGCCGGTGCGCCTGAGGCCCGGTGACGGCGCCCTCGTTGAGGCGATCCCACACCCGCCCGTACAGCGCGACGTCCTCAGCGGATTCGAGGGTGAACTCCGTGTTGATGGTCTCGACGATGACGCGTTCCTCGTCGAAGATCCAGAACCCGTGCTTGGGCGTGAGCTTCAACTGCACCCCGAACGGCACGATCCCGAGCGCCACGCTGCTCATGCCGATCAGCCCGACGAGCCGGTCGAGCTGGCCGGCCATCGTCTCGCGCGGGCAGACGAGCGCGTGAAGGGCGCCCTCCCAGATCAGCACGGAGAAGGCCCTGCCCGCCTCGTACAGGACCTCCTGGCGCTTCATACGGGCGCGTACGGCGTCCTCTGTGTCGCGCGGCGACTGCATCAACTCCGCATTGTGGAGCAGCAGATGCCGCGCGTAGTCCGGGGTCTGGAACAACCCGGGGACGACGGTGGCCTCGTAGCCGCGCACGGTGGACGTGCGCCGGTACTCGGCGACGTACCGCTCCTGCACGCCGCGGTGTCCGGTGGAGAGCTGTCGGCGCCGCGACCGGGCCTGTGACTCCAGCCCCCGCAGGCGGCTCTTGAGGTCCTCGGCTTCGCCAGGGGCGCCGGCGCCCTGCGCCCATGCGTCGAGGTCCTCTGCGGTCGTGGTCTGCTTCCCGAGCTCCAGCCGCGACACCTTCGACCGCTGCCAGCCCAGCCGCTGCGCAAGGTCCTTGCCCTGAAGGCCGGCCTCGGTGCGCAGCTCGCGTAGCCGCACACCGAGGGCCTCGCGGCCGGACTGGAAATCGGTGCTCACCCGGCTGACGGTACCCGCGCCTGGAACTCGCTGGTAGGCACCGCGAAATGCAGTGCAGCGTCCCGGGCCTGGCAGGCGAACTCTGCGGCCCGATGCCGGCGGTGCAGGGATGTGATGACTTCGCCGGTCGCGACATCGAAGGCCGCGAACAAGGTGGTCAGGCCGTTACGGACATAGTCGTGAGTGCGGCGTTCGGGCATGCCGGGCATCATCGGCAGGACGGGCTGTGAGCGGTCCAGGGCCTGGATCTGGGACTTCTCGTCCACGGACAGGACCACCGCACCCTCTGGCGGATTGAAATACAGGCCCACCACGTCGTAGACCTTCTCCACGAACAACGGATCCGTCGACAGCTTGAACGTGTCGTTCAGGTGTGGCTTGAGCTGGAACCTGCGCCAGATCCGGCCCACCGTGGACTTCGACAGGCCACTGCGGTCCGCCATCGACGAACGCGACCAGTGCGTGGCGTTCTTCGGAATCTCCTCCAGCGTGCTGACCACGACGGCCTCCACCTGGTCGACGCTGATGGTGGGTGGCCGGCCCGGCCGCGGCTCGTCCACCAGCCCGTCCAACCGTGCGGCCAAAAACCGGCGACGCCACTTGCGGACCGTGTCCGCCGCGATGTGTAACTCGCGTGCCACCACAACAATCGGCGGCACATCAGCACCATCACATGCCAACACGATGCGAGCCCGTAAAGCCACTGCCTGAGCAGATGACGCCCTACGGGCCCAGCGCTCCAACACCACACGCTCATCAGGCGACAACAACAACGGTTCCAGCTTCGGACCGCGACGGGGCACCGGAAAATCCGCAAAAGCACTCATAAACAAATTAACGACGGATCTCCGGCGCAGGACACTAGTACTCCAGCTGTAGATCGTGATCTTCATGTCTGGGCTGCGGCCTGCCGCTGGTAATGGCTGGTGCGGGCCCGGGCTTGGTGGCGGCGTCGCCAGTCGGACCAGCCGAGCCGGTGGGCTGCGTCGTGGACTGGCTGGACGACGAGCGTGATGAATAGGCGCTGGATCTCGTTGCAGGACAGCGGGATCAGGCCGGCAGGTCCGGGACGGCGGGCGTGTTCGTCGGCACGGACGACGGCGAGGAAGGCGTGGGCGAGCATGGCGAGGGTGACCCAGCGGGTCCAGGAGGGGTAGCGGCGGACCTGGTGCTTATCCAGCCCGGCCAGCCCCTTCTCGCTTTGGAAGGTTTCCTCCACCCGCCATCTGGATCCGGCGACCTGCACCAGCTCGGTCAGCGGCACCAGCCGGGGTGAGAAGCAGCGGTAGTAGGCGAGTTCGCCGGTGGCGCGGTTGCGGCGGATCAGCAGCTGGTGGTGGCTCAGGCCGGGGGCGGCTAGGTCGATGACCGCCCAGTCGTAGAAGCGGTGCCCCTTCGCGCCGTGTCCGGCCGAGAGCTTCTGCCAGGCCCGCTTCGGCAGCTTCGCCGCCAGGGCATCTACGCGGAACTTCCCCGCGCCGGTGGAGACTTCGGCCGAGCAGGCCACCGCCAGGACGTAGCCGATCCCGCGTTCCTGCAGAGCCGTGCGGAGTTTCGGGTTGCCGCCGTAGACCTCGTCCCCGGTGATCCAGCCGACGTGGTGTCCGGCGTCCAGGAACCGTTCGATCATCGTGCGGGCCAGTTCCGGCTTGGTCGCGAAGACGGTGTCCTCTCCGAGTCCCGCGGCCCGGCAGCGGTCCGGGTCGCACGTCCACGAGCGCGGGATGTACAGCTCCCGGTCCACCGCCGCGTGCCCTCGCGCGCCCGCGTAGACGAGGTAGACCGCGACCTGGGAGTTCTCGATCCTGCCGGGGGCGTGCAGACAAATAACTTGCGGGTTTTGAGACTTGACCTCGCAGGTCAGCGCGTTTTCCGTCGACGGGTTGTTCTTCTACGGCCCCCGGCCGTGCCGGTGTACTGACGCTGGACAGCGACGGTGTGAGTCCCCTTCTTCACGTCGCCGGTCTCGTCGACGACCAGCACCGCGGCCTCGTCATGGAGGTGCTCGACGACGTATTCACGCACGTCATCGCGGACGGCATCGGCATCCCAGACGGCCCGGCACAGCAGATGCTGCATGCCGTGCGGGCTGGTCTCCCCGGCCCACTCCGCGATCGTCCAGCAATTCTTGCGAGGCAGGTCAGACAACAAACCCAAGACCAACCGCCCGGCCCGCAGTCGGGGTTCATACCGGGCGAAGCGGCCCGCGATCCGGCTCATGGCCACCTCGAATGCCTCCCGCCAACGGGCGGGATCTATGCTGTGACCTGCGGCCACCGTCTCGTCGTTTGTCCACACAACTCACGATGATCAACGGTGGCCGTACCCGTCCCCGCACCGGCCTCCACCAGCAAGATCACGATCGACGGCTGAAGCACCGGCCTGCGAACATGGCCTCATGACCAAGCTGACCGGACAGCAGATCGCCGACGCCGGACTGGACGGGTGGGTCTACCTGCTCGGTGGGCTGCAGACCCGCATCCACACCCGGGACTTCGCGACCGGGCTCTCGGTCGTCAACGCCATCGGCAACGCGGCAGAGGAGATGAACCACCACCCCGACCTCAACTTGCGCTACACCCATGTCGACGCACGGCTGACAAGCAACGGCGAGCACGGAGTCACCGACCGCGACATCCGGTTGGCCCGCACCATCTCCTCAATCGCAGCCAACGCAGGCGTGCAGCTGGAGTCCGCGAACGTCTCCCGACTTGAGCTCGCCCTCGACACCCCAACCGCCGAGTCGGTCCTTCCCTTCTGGGCCGCCGTACTGGCGATGGAGCATCTATCCGGGCCGGACTTCGGCGACGAGCTTCGCGACCCATCCGACGCTCTGCCGACCGTCTGGTTCCAGACATCCGGAAGCGAGGAACCCCGTCAGCGCTGGCACCCGGACGTGTGGGTGGATCCCGCACAAGTCCAGTCCCGCATCGACGCCGCACTCGCCGTCGGCGGCGCCCTGGTCAGCGACGCAGAGGCGCCGAGCTTCTGGGTGCTCGCCGACCCCGAAGGCAACCGGGTCTGCTTGTGCACCTGGCAGGACCGCGGCTGAGACCAGCTGGCACCGGCATAGGCGGGCTCTACAACGACAAAACCCGTGCCTCGGCTGAGAAGATCACGATCTACAGCTGGAGTACTAGGCCTAAATGGGGTTACCGGGTGCAGTACTGAGGTTGAACTCGTAGGGGCGGGCTGTGCGATCACTGAGCCGAAGCACGATAGGTGTCACCAAGGCAGCGTGTTGTCACAAGGGCTGTCGGTCCCTGTCAGCGGTCAGGCGGTGAGTGCCGTGCGCAGGGTGGTGGCCATCAGATCGATGGCTTCTTTCCCGTCTGGTGCCGGGCCGGTGTGCGTGAAGTAGTGGTCGACACCCTCGAAGCAACGGTGGGTGACCGGAACGCCCGCAGCTTCCAGGGCCTTGGCGTACGCATCGCCCTCGTCGCGCAGGCGGTCGTTCTCCGCGGTGATGACCAGGGCGGGCGGCAACCCGGCGAGATCGTCGGCCAGTCCGGGCGACACCAGCGGATGGGCGAGGTCGGCGGGATCAGGGACGTAGGCGGCGGTGAAGACCCGCATGAGCTGAGGAGTCAGCAGGGGCTTGACGATGGGTGACTGCTTGGTGGCCGGATCGGCGAGCTGGTCGAGCGGTGCAGAGTCGATGATCTGGAGGCGGGGCGTGAAGGTGCCGCGGTCCCGAGCGATGCGGCACACCGCGGCGGTCAGGTTGGCCCCGGCGCTGTGTCCGCCCACGGCGAGTCGCGAACCGTCCCAGTTGTTGGCGGTGCCGCTCTCAGTCACCCAGGCGGTGACGTCGTACGCCTGGGTGACGGGTACGGGGTACGCCCGCTGCGGGGCGACGGCGTAGTCCACGTTGATCACCACGCAGCCGGCCGTGGCGGCTATGTAGCGGCAGATGTGGTCGTCCTGCTGGGGGCGGGCGATCACGAACCCGCCGCCGTGGAAGTTGACGTAGACGGGGGCAGGGGCTGCGGCGGCCGACGGGCGGTAGACGGTGCACGTCACCGGTCCGGCGCCGGTCTCCACCCGGATGGATTCCGTGCGCTTCGGGGTGTCGGTGAAGCGCAGATCCTTGTGTACGCGGCTCATCATTCGGCCGAGCAACAGCTGAACCCCTCTGGCCTGAATTCTTGGCCTGAATGACATGACTGGACCCCATCGCTATAACTTTAAAGTATCAGGATTCCTGATGATGGAGGCTCGTCGCTGATCACGCAAGGGGCAACAACGAGCCGACTACGGAAGGGGGGATGGACGCTCCAGCCGTAGCGCCCCGTCTGTTCATCCAGGCCCGTGTGACCAAGCCCACCTGGCTGCGTCCGGCGAGGCGGCCAAGGCCGCAGCAGCGGCCCGAGCCCCGGTCGGACCCGCTCTCCTGGGTGCACAGCAGAACGGTGCCGACCATGACGGCCACCGCGCCAGCGCGCAGCGTGGCCGTCACGTTGGCGGCGGTGGCGATTCCGCCCACGGCGATGACGGGCAGAGCGAGGGCGTGGGGACGGCGGCGACGGGGCAGCCGGACGGACTCTCGATCTTCGGTACTGGTGACAGAAAGGCTGCCGAATGAGCACCTGTGACAAGCCGATCGCCTCGTTGTGCCAACGAGGCTGCCTCGCCCCGTCCTGTCGGCCAGCTCATCATGCTTCACCGGTGACAAGTACTGGGCTTCGGCTCAATCACATCTCTTCCATGATCAGACCGGTCTCGGTCAGGCGGCCGTCGACCAGGTGCGGTCGGTACTGGATCTTCCTGAGCTTGCGCTTCATGACCTGCGCGAGGTGGTCGAGGTTAGCGGCGGCGAAGTCGGCCAGACCGCGCTTCATCAGTGACCAGACGCCTTCCTGCGGATTGAGCTCGGGGGCGTACGACGGCAGCTGGAACACCGTCAGCCATCCCTTGTTCTCCTCGAAGAAGTCGGCGAGCTCGTCGACCAGGTGGACGCTCAGGTTGTCCCAGACCCAGACCACCGGGGCCCTGAGCTGGATGCGCGTCATGACGATCAGATCCCGGTAGTCCTGCCAGGAGAAGCTCTTCGCCTCGCCCTTGCGGCCCCGGTACAGGTGCAACCGGTAGAACAGACGCGACCGTTCGCCACGCTTGAAGCAGACCACGCCGGCCACCGAGACCCGCCCCGGGTTCGCACCGCGGACCCGCACCGTCGGTGTCTGCCCGCGCGGCGCCCAGGTGTGCCCCTTCGGCGGCCTCAGGCCCTGCCCCGACTCGTCCTCTAAGCAGAGGTAGGCGTCCCGGGCCGCCGCGGTGGCTTTAGCTGTTCCCACACCTCGCTCCGCCACCGCCCGACACTCACGTCGTCACGCTCCAGCGCCCGTCTCGCCGGCACCTGCGGGGACCAGCCGTGCCGCCGCAGCAGTTTCCACACCTCCTGCACCGTGTACTCCACCCGGAACAAACGGATGATCAGCGCCCGGACCCGCACCAGGGTCCAGCCCTGTTCCTCGTCCCAACCGTGCGCCAGGGTCCCGCGCTCCAACTCCCTTACCAGACAGTCCCATTGCCCGGCACTGAGCCGCTCCGCACAGACCGGCCCCTTCGAGCGCAACGCCTGCACCCCGCCCTCGCGCCACGTTCTGCGCCACTTCTCCACCCGGCCGACCCCGACCTGGAACGCTTCAGCAATATCGGTGGTCTTCTCGCCCCGCGCGAACCACTCCGCCGCCTCCAGCCTCACCCGTTCACGGGCCGCCTGCTGCTTCGTCGTCAGCCCGCCTCCCCGCGCATACCTCATGATCCCGGCATACCGCAGGGATCATGGAACGTCAGCACCCACCCCTACGAGTTCAACCTCAGTAATCGGCGAGCTGATGCCCGGTGAGACGAATCCGGGAAAGGCCACCTGGTTCCTTTGTTATTTTCGAAGCTTTCACCGAACCTCGACCCATGCGGTCACCCTCATTTCCCCGAGTGCTCTTGGATGTCACATCCCAAAGGTCGCGGCTGCGTTCGATGTAGAACACCTCAATTCCCGATGCTTTACGCAGTCGTTCCTGATGGCGGTCCGGCGACTTCGTCGTATTAGTGCCACAGTCAGCCAGAAGAACGGCCAAAACAGCGGCTAAAACGCCTAATGCTCTGCGTCTTCCGTGCATCACGCCCCCAGATGTCGGTTGATGCTCAGGATTCCCAGAACACCAACGTCCCGGCAGGACGCAACCTGACAGGAAGAAGGGGCACGCAGGGCGCACAACGGACGCATCGCAGTACCGACCCGTGCGCCCCTCTCCGCAAGCGACCCTCTACCGCGTCTGCGGTGCGTCAGACGGTGCAGTCCAGGACAGCCCAGACCTGCCGTCCGTCCGGGGTGATCCTCGCCTGCCTCGACCGTGGTACCCGCGTGGAGTTCCCCCCGCTCAACCAGTCGCAAGTGGACCGCCCTCACCAACGAGCAGTGGAGTTCCGGACGATGAACATGCGTCACTGGGACCGGATCGTCGCCGAGTGTGGGGGCTGGTCGTGCGGTTCCCCGCGCCTCTTCCGGGGAGGCGGGCCGTCCGCGGATTACTCCCCAGGGAGTAATCCGCACCCGCCGTCGCCCCCGGCAGTACGCGTCACCTCGCCCTCCCGCCCGACGAAAGCCGTGGTTCTCACCGGAAGTCTGGGGACCGAAGCAGACGTCACCCGGAGGGAGATCGGTCAATGAGGGCCGCAGAGACAACCACGACGAGGACGGGACGCAGGCGAGCCGTTCCATGGGCGGTGCTCGGGCTGTGGATCGCCGTGATCGCGCTCGTCGGGCCGTTCGCGGCGAAGCTCGCCGACGTGCAGCACGACAAGGTCACCGACTACCTGCCGGCGAGCGCGGACTCGACGCAAGCGGCGAAGATCGAGGACAAGTTGCCCGGGGGCGAGACCACCGAGATGGTGCTCGTCTACCACCGGGACGGCGGGCTCAGCGCCGCCGACCGGAAGACCGCGGCCGGGCAGGTCACGGAGATCACGCGGCAGCACGAGCTGATCGGCGGTGCTCCCAAGGGGATTCCGTCCAAGGACGGCACGACCCTGATGTACGCGCTTGCCAGCAATGAGCCCGGGGCGAACGAGGAGCAGCGGGACAAGCTCGTCAACGACGTCCGCGAAGTCGCCCAGGGCGAAGGTGGGTTGAGCGTCGATGTGGGTGGCACCGGCGCGCTGGCCACCGACTCCGGCGCGGTCTACGACTCGCTCGGCGGACCGCTGCTCTACACCACCGTCGCTGTCGTCGCCGTACTGCTGATCCTGATCTACCGCAGCCCCGTGCTGTGGCTCGTGCCCCTCGTCGTCGCCGGGATCGCCGACTACATGTCGATGGGTGTCGCCTACGGCCTCAACCAGGCCTTCGGTACGACCGTCTCGGGGCAGAGTTCGGGTGTGATGACGATCCTCGTGTTCGGGGCGGGCACGGACTACGCGCTGCTGCTCGTCTCGCGCTACCGGGAGGAGCTGCGGCGCTTCGAACGACCGTACAAGGCCATGGTCGCCGCCCTGCGCGGCTGCGGGCCCGCCGTGCTCGCCTCCTCCGGCACCGTCGCCGCCGGACTGCTGTGCCTGCTCGCCGCCGACCTCAACAGCAGCCGGGGCATGGGCCCGCTCGGCGCCGTCGGTGTGCTGTGCGCGCTGATCGCGATGATGACCCTGCTCCCCGCCATCCTCGTACTGGTCGGACGGCGTGTGTTCTGGCCGCTCGTGCCCGTCTTCGGGGGCACGCCCAAGCAGCGGCGCAGCCTGTTCTCGGCGATGGGCAGCTCTGCCGGACGCAGGCCGCTGACCGTACTCGCGAGCGGTGCCGTACTGCTCGGCGCCCTCGCCCTGGGCTCGCTCAACCTGCCGGGAGCGCTCAAGCAGGAGGACTCCTTCGTCAACAAGCCGGAGGCCGTCGTCGCGATGGAGACCGTTGCCAAGTCCTATCCCGGGCAGGGCAGTCAGCCCATCGACGTGATCACCCCGCAGGGGCGCGCCGACGAGACCCTCGCGGCCGTCCGCGGCACACCGGGCGTCGGCAGCGCGGACAAGGGGCGTACGGGAGACGGCTGGACCGAGATCTCCGTCTTCGCAAACAGCGCACCCCAGTCGGCGGGGGAGACCGCCACCATCAAGTCCCTGCGGGACAAACTGAAGGGCTCCTACGTCGGCGGGGACAGCGCCCAGCAGATCGACCTGGAGGTCACCAACGGCCGGGACACGAAGATCGTCGTACCGCTCGTCCTCGTCTCCGTGATGCTCATCCTGATCGGGCTGCTGCGGAGTCTGGTCGCACCGCTGCTCCTGGTGGTCGCGGTCGTCGCGGTGTGGGGCGCCTCCCTCGGGATCGGCGGACTGGTCTTCGAACCGCTCCTCGGACTCAAGGGCACCGATCCGGGGCTCGGACTGCTGTCCTTCGTGTTCCTGGTCGCCCTCGGCGTCGACTACGGCATCTTCCTCATGCACCGGATGAGGGAGGAGTCCCTGGCGGGAGCGGAACCGACCGTGGCAGCACTCACCGCGCTGCGCACCACCGGCGGCGTCATCGCCTCCGCCGGACTGGTCCTCGCCGCGACCTTCGCCGTGCTGACGAACATGGGCCTGGTGCAGCTGGTCCAGCTCGGCTTCGTGATCGCCGTCGGCGTCCTGCTCGACACCTTCCTCGTACGGACGTACCTGGTGACCAGCGCCAGCGTCGCCCTGGGCCGGAAGCTGTGGTGGCCGGGCGTGCTCTCACGGGAGCCCGGCCCGGCCGAACGGACCGGACCGGCCGGACCGACCGAGCCGCCACGGCAGGCGGAAACCGTCGGCGCACCCTGAGCACGCTGAACGAACGCTCTGATCCAGCACGCCGATTGAGCACCTTGATCCGGCGGGCCCGCCCGGGTGCCTCTCCTTCCGGAGGGGCACCCGGGTTCCCGCACGAGTACCGGAAGATGGAGCCGTGGAAGAACGGGGAACGACCACAGCAGGGGTACGCGACCGGTCGGCGGCGGAGACGGCGGCCGGTGACGGCGGGCGGTCCCTTCGCGTCGAGCACATCATGTCCGCCATCAACCGCGAACCGCTGACCGCACCGCACCGCACCCGCAACGACGCGCTCCTCGCGCTGGGCGTCGCCGTGCTCGCCCTAGCCATCGCTCTGATGGGCGGCGAAGGGATCCCGCCCGACCATCTCGGCTGGACGCTGCTGCTCGCCGGGCACGTGCCCCTCGTATGGCGGCGCCGCCGTCCGGTGGTGGCCCTGCTCGGGGTGGTGGCCTGCGTGGCTCCGTACTACGCCCTCGACTACAACCCCGCCCCGCCCATCCCCGCGACCGTCCTGGCGCTCTACACCGTCGCGGCGACCGGCGCCGTACGCCGCACGCTGCTCACCGGTGTCGCCGTCCTCGGCCCGACAGTGATCGGCAACGGCCTCACCAACTCGAAGGGGGCGCTGGAGTCCCTGGAGATCTCCGGCTGGATCATCGCGGTCCTGTTCATCGGTATCGACGTCCGCTACTACCGCTGGTACGTCGCCTCCATCGTCGAGCGGGCCGAACGGGCCGAACGCACCCGGGAGGAGGAGGCCAGGTACCGCGTCGCCGAGGAACGGCTGCGGATCGCCCGTGACCTGCACGACCTGCTCGCCCACAGCATCACGCTCATCGGCGTGCAGACGTCCGTGGCGGCCCACGTCCTCACCGCCGACCCCGAGCGCCTCGACCGCAAAGCCGTCGCCCAGGCACTGGACGACATCGCGGGGACCTGCCGGACCGCCCGGGGGGAACTGCGTACGACGCTGGAGGTGCTGCGGGCGCATGACACGGTCGTGGCAGCGGGGGCCGGTTCCGTCTCCGGGGCCGAGGACATGCGGGGGCCAGTGCCCGGGATCGACGGACTGGCCGGTCTCGCGGAGACCGGCCGGGTGGCCGGGGCCAAGGTCGAACTGTCCGTCCGCGCGGACGGCATCCCTCCCTCCGTGGGCGCCGCCGCGTACCGGATCGTGCAGGAGGCGCTCACCAACGCCGTACGTCACGGTGGCCGCGAGGACCTCACCGTGCGGGTGGGTCTGTGGACCGAGGACGGCGCACTGCGGGTGAGTGTCAGGGACGACGGGAGGGGCGGGAACGCCGGCTCGGGCGGCGGGATGGGCCCGTCCGACGGCAGGCCGGGGTTCGGGCTCGTCGGAATGCGGGAGCGGGCCCGTAGCGTGGGCGGCACACTGGACGCCGGTCCGGGGCCCGCCGGGGGCTTCGAGGTGACCGCCACACTGCCGCTGTCCCGGGAGGACGAGGTTCGATGACCATCCGCGTACTGCTGGCCGACGACCAGAACCTCGTACGGGCCTCCTTCGCGATGCTCGTTTCGTCGGCCGGGGACATGGAGGTCGTCGCCGAGGCGGCCACCGGGCGGGAGGCCGTGGCGCTGGCCCGGTCGGCGCGGGCCGATCTCATCGTGATGGACATCCGCATGCCCGACCTCGACGGGATCGAGGCGACCCGGCTCATCGCCGCCGACGAGGATCTCGCGGGAGTGAAGGTGCTCGTCCTGACGACGTACGAGACCGACGAGCACATCGTCGAGGCACTGCGGGCCGGGGCGTCCGGCTTCCTCGTGAAGGACATCAGGCCGGCCGAACTCCTCGACGCCATCCGGACGGTGGCCGCGGGGGAGTCCCTCCTCTCGCCCGGTCCCACCTCGCGGCTGATCGCCCGCTTTCTGCGCGCGCCGAACACCGCGACGACATCCGCGCTGGGCGGGCCGAGCGGGCTGTCCGAACGGGAACGGCAGGTGCTCGCGCTGGTCGCGCGCGGTCTCAACAACTCCGAGATCGCCGACGCGTTGGGGCTCAGCCCGCTGACCGCGAAGACCCATGTCAGCCGGATCATTGGCAAGTTGGGGGCGCGGGACCGGGCACAGCTGGTGATCGTGGCGTACGAGTCGGGGCTTGTGATACCTGGGACTGTCTGACTTCGAGCCACCGTCTTTCTGCTCAGCAAGATCGCGGACGGATGCTCCGGGTCGTGGAAGACCCGCTGGGTGGCGGAGAGGAGTGTGACGGCGGTGGCCGGGGGTTCGCCCGTGCCGGGATTGCGGTTGAAGCGAGGAATGGCGTCGCTGGAGACCTGGACGCGGATGCGGTGGCCGGGCTCGAAGCGGTAGGCCGTCGGCCACAGTTGGACCGTCGCGCACGTCGTCTCGGCGGCGTCGGTGAGGTTGATCAAGCCGTCGCAGACGGTTTGTGGAGTGCCCCTCTCGTCCACATCACACAGGCGCACGAACACATCGGCGTACGCCAGGCTGGAGCGGAAGAAGATCTCGGCGCTCACCTCTCCGACGACCTCGACGGCGTTGTCCGGAGCGGGAGTTGTGTAGGTGAAGACGTCAGGGCGGGCCTCCAGCTTGGCGTTGTTCACGCGGCCGTGCTTCTGCAGGGTCCACATGCGTACTTCGCCGACCGCGGGGGTGGGATCGGAGGGGCGTAGTGGTAGTCGTCCGGAGTGGAGTCGGCGGGCAGGTCGATGCCAGGGCTCCGCCGGGCTGGAGGTGGAATCGCTGCGGCTCGTATCCCGGGGGCGGCCAGGCCCTCATCTGGGACAACGTCAAAAGCGCCGCTGCGGCCGCAAGCTGCCCATCACCCGCGAGACCGCCGCGGTTATGAGGTCCTGGCAGGCCCGTCGACGTCAGCTGGAGGTTCCCTCCCGCAGCCGGAAGTACCTGTTCCCTCGATTACCGACCGCAACGGGATCTCGCACACGGGGTCGAGCGCGGCCAACGAGATGCGGGAATGGGTCGCGGCGATCCCGTTGCTGCTGAGCGACGACCTCGACGAGCAAGGGAACAGGCTGCCGTTCGTCCGCTCGCTGATCTTCCCCTACGCGCTCCGGCACGCCTATGCCCAGTGCCATGCCGATGCCGGCGTCCCTATTGACGTGCTTGAAGAGTTCATGGACCACCGGTCGGTCGTCACCACGATGTCGTACTACCAGGTGTCCCTGAAGCGGAAGCGTGAAGCGATCAGCACCATGCGGAAGCACACCATCGACCGTTCCGGTCATCCGGCCCCGTTCACCAGCACCACCGACTACGAGGCCAGCCGGTCGCCGTCCCGTTCGGCAACTGCCGCGAGCCCGCGCCAGGGGCGAGACACTGGCGTAGCTGAGGGCGTGGCTGCCGCGCACCTCCAGATCACCGATGGCCAGTTCGTTCAGTCGCCGGTGCTCCTCGCGCGGCCGGCCCGTGAATCTGTGCAGTGTCAGGTCGGGGCGGGCGGACAGGCTGGCTCCGGCGATCCGCACCGCGAGCGGCAGGTGCCTGCACAGTTCTGCGATGTCCCGCGCTAGGCCGGGCTCGGCCTCAATCCGGGCGGATCCGGCAGCCGGAGGGAGTCCACGCCGTCCAGTTCGGGCAGGTCCAGCCGTCGGGCCCCCTCCAACGCCGCGAGCCGCGACCGGCTGGTGACAAGACAGGCACAGCGCGCTCCGCTGGGCACCAGCGGACGTACCGGGCGCTCGTTGGCCGCGTCGTCGAGGACGACGAGCACACGGCGGTCGGCGAGCAGGGTGCGGTAGCGGTCGACGCGTTCGCCAGTACGTCGCGGCAGGCTGTGCTCGGCAACGCCGAGGGCGAGCAGGAAGTGTCCGAGCACCTCGTCGGGGTTCCTGGGCCGGTCCCGCGTGCCGTGCAGTTCGGCGAACAACTGGCCGTCGGGGAAGCGGCGACGCAGCAGGTGGGCGGCGTGCACCATCAGGGCCGTCTTGCCCACGCCGGGGGCGTCGGCGATCGTCAGCACCGGATCCCGGACCTCGCGCAGGTGTTGGAGAACTGCCGCGCGGCCGGTGAAGTCGGTTGTGTCCGGTGGGAGTTGACGGGGCGTCGGAAGAGTTGCGGGAGCGTTTCGATGGGCGGGCGGCTCAATGCCTCGGGCAGGTGACCCCTGAAAGCGGTCGCCGGGTCGTGGGCCGCCGTCTCTGCCCGCGAGGACCCGGCGACAGATCCTCCCGTCTCGAAGGATCTGGTTCGCGACTATGCCGGTGACGTGCGGTGACCGGTTGGATTGAGGCGCTGGATCGGGGACTGCCTCAGCTGGTCTGGCGGCTATGGATACGCTCGCGTTTCGGTTGATGTGGCGACGGCGAGGCCAATTGGGTCTTGGCTCTCTACGCTGTATCGATGCTGCCGTACGAAGAAATGACCCCGCCCGAGCGTGAGTTGTGGGACGCCTTCCCCGAAGGCCGCCAGGTGGACCTGCGTGCGGGCACTGTGAACGGAGACGATCCGGGCGGAGGTGCGGACTGGGGGCCCGAGCGCACGCTTCGGGCGGCCGTCGTGACAGCCTTGGCGCGGGGAGCACATGCAGCCCCGCCAGGGGCGGTCACCGCTCTGCGGGTGGTTGGAGCGCGGATCACTGGTCGTTTCGATCTCGCTGGAGCGGAAATCGGGCACATGTTGTGGTTCGAGGACTGCTGGTTCGAGGAGAGTCCGAGCTTTTATGGAGCTGCTACTCGGACGGTGGGGATCGTCGGCAGTCAGGTGCCCGGCATGGACGCCACGTTGGCCCGGATAGAAGGCACCCTCAATCTGCAGCGATCAGTCGTCCAGGGCAGGCTTGCGCTCATGAGAGCTCGGATCGCAGGCGAACTGCACCTGAGCGAGGCGATGTTGTCGGCCTCGGACGGGTGGGCGTTGTTCGCCGGCGGTCTGGTCATGGAAGGCGCGGTCTTCTGCCGCAGAGGATTCACCGCCCACGGCGGGATACGTCTGGTGGGAGCCCACCTGCTTGGCGGCCTGTTCATGGAAGGAGCCCGACTGGACAACCCCGATGGCCCGGCGCTCGTCGCGGACAACGCCGTGGCCTCGACGCTGGTCTTCTCCAAGGGGTTCACCGCGCAGGGGGCCATATGTCTGCCTGGCGCGCAGATATCGGATCAGCTCACCTTTGAGGGCGCCATCCTCAACGGCGCGGACGTGGCCCTGGACGGCTCGCGGATGCAGGCGGGCGATTTGTACTTCACACCAGCCGCACCACCTGCCGGCAGCGTGGACCTCAGAGGAGCCCACGTGACCGTCCTTCACGACGGCGAGGACATCTGGCCGGGGCTCGTGCGGCTACAAGGGTTCAGCTACGCCTCTATCCAGTCCAAAGACGGCCTACGAGGCTACGACGCGATACGCCGCGTGGAGTGGATCCGACGCGAGCCAGGCTACGCCCCGCAGCCCTACGAGCAGTTGGCGACCTGGTACCGGCAGGTCGGCCACGAGGACGACGCCCGCAAGGTGCTTCTGGCCAAGCAACGCCACCGTCGCAGCACACTTCACCCAGCCGGGCGGGTGTGGGGGCACCTGCTCGACGCCCTGGTCGGCTACGGCTACCGCCCCTGGCTGGCCGGAGTGTGGATCATGGCTCTGACCGTCCTCGGCACCATTGTCTTCAGCAGCCAGTCGCCGAAGCAGGTCCAGACCGACCAAGGCCCACCGTTCAACGCCCTCGTCTATACCCTCGACCTGCTGATCCCCATCGGCGGCCTCGGCCAACGAACCGCGTGGTACTGGACGGGAGGCACCATCGCGCAGTGGCTGTCCTACGTTCTGATCGCGGCGGGTTGGCTGCTGACGACGGCAGTCGTCGCGGGCGTGACTCGGTCACTAAACAAGAGTTGACGCCCCTCTGCCGACTCGATCAACAGGTCCGCCGGACGGCTTCCCGACATCCCCCGACGGCGCCTTCACCGGCTCCCACCGACGACGTTGCCCAACCACGGCGTTTCGCCCAGGGCGCGCAGGAGGGCGAGCCGCCTTGACCGGGTCGGCCGGAGACCGGCCTGCAGCGCCCGGGAACGTCTGCCGGCGCCTCTGCGTGCCGCTGGGGTCGGCCCGAGCGGGACACCTGCGCGGGCCGCCGCTCCTGTTTCCGCACGCAGGCTGTCGGTGGGCCGGGCGGCAGGGCTGGTGGGGTTCCTCAGGCAGTGGCCTGGGATTCTCCTGGCTTCCGCAACTCATGTCGATGTCGTGGCGTCCCATTCCGTGACGGACGGCTGCTGATCACCGGGGAGAGCGCGTGGCGGACAAGGACCAGACGGCGGATGCGGCGGGGGAGAGGGACCGCGAGAGGTGGTTGGCGCGTTTCCAGGTGCGGTTGGCGATGCAGCCGGGCGTGGATCGTCCGGTCGTGCTCCAGGCGGTCAAGGAGGTCATGGTGCACTGTGCGAAGACGGGAGAGGACCCGCAGACTGCCTTCGGTGATCCGGATGCCTGTGCCGTGCAGGCCGCTGCGCGATTGGTGCCGGCGGACCGGGCGGCGCATGCCAGGCGGCGCAACGCCGTGGTGGACAGGGTCAGTTCGGTGCTCAAGAGGGTCAGGGATATCCCCGGTCCGTGATGGGTTGAAGCGGCTTGTGTCCTGGCCCGGCGCACGGGTTCTGGTGCAGCCGCAGTGTCCGTTCGCCGGGACTGCTGGGCGGCTGGGACGGCTGGTGGAGCGCCGGACGGGGGACACCGATCCTCCTTTGCGCGAAGTGGCTTGCCGTACTAACGCGTGGTGAAGGGACCGACCATGTGGGTGCCGTCGTCGTTCATGCGGAGTTGGGCGAGCAACTGCTCGGAGGGCAGGCCGGTAGGAGCGGCGATAGCGCGTAGTCGGCGGTGGGATCGACGGCAGGCCGCGCGGGCCATGGTTCGTCGCGCGTGTCATGACGCTCCTGCGCCCCATCTCCGTCAGCGCGGGCATTTCGGTGAGTTTTCACACCGCTTCGACGTGGGTTAAAAGTGCGTGGCGATCCCGAAGACGCGGCGAAGTTGTGCCATGTCGCGCCGGTCGCGTTCCGTTGGTTGGTATCCCTGGTGGAAGTAGACCTGCTGCTCGGCGGACAAGCACGGGACGGGCGTCCCCTGGACGGCGCCCGTCACAAAGCAGGAGGAGGGGTAGGCGAAAGGACGTTGCGGTTCGGGGGATGTCTGCACTGCGGAGCCGTCACCACTGAAGACCAGCGGATGAAGGTCGATCTCCCGGCGGTCCGGAGCCTTCATGACGAATCGGATGGGCCTCCAGTTCAGACTCTCCCCGAAACCTGCCGCGGAGAGGGCCGCCAGCACGGCGGCTTCCTGGTCTCCCCGATGCATCAAGTCCAGGTCGCGATGGTCTCGGGTCTGCTCGCCGATCAGAGCGTCGATCCCCCATCCGCCACCCACCCAGACGTCGACCTCCGCCCGCTGCAACAGGGCCAAGACGAACAACACGTCATCAGCTGTCATCACCCGACGCAGGTTAGAAGCGTCGGCGTCGGGCAGCGAACGATTTCTCTCGGACAAAGCGGGGCAGGCCCCATCCAGGGCAGCTCTGCTGCGGTCGTCAGCCGTCCTGCTCGGCCCTGGCCCGGGTCTGGGCGAGGCGGAAGGAGTTGGTGCCGGTCTCGATGTTGAGGCCGCAAGGACAGGAACAGACCGGCAAGGGCTGCCGAGTCCCAACACGGACAACCGCATCTGACCTGTGAAAACGTCAAGGATGCACGTTGATCGGCAAAGACCGCCAAGTTCCCCCAAGGACTCGTAATCCGTCGGCCGTGGGTTCGAGTCCCACCCGCCCCACCTGTCGGCTGTCGCGCAACGCCGAACATCGAGGGCACCCACCACCCCACGAGGGCGACGAGCGGACGAACCACACCTATCTTTGTCCCGGACCGAGCATCCTGCACCGGCACCGACTACCCACCCCCTGCCGTGACCCAAGGTGGTGCCATGAGTGCCGTGCTGCTGATCACGAGAAGAGCCGGTCCGGAGCCCGAGTTCCGGACCGGCTGTGTGGGTACGTCAGCCGACGGCCGGCACGGGGGCACGGTCCGTTCCGGCCGCTTCCTTGACGTCGGCGTCCCCGGCCTTCTCCCCCGGTGCGGGATCGGCGTGCGGCGCGGGGGTGTGATCGGCCTCGGGGCCGGAGGTGTACGGAATCTCACCGCGCAGGACGGCCCTGGCGCGGTCCTCATCCAGTTCCCCCTCCCACTTGGCTACCGCCAGGGTGGCGACGCCGTTGCCGACCACGCTGGTCAGGGCACGGGCCTCGGACATGAAGCGGTCGACGCCGAAGATGAGCGCCAGGGCGGCGACGGGGACGTGCGGAACGGCGCTGAGGGTGGCGGCCAGGGCGATGAAGCCGGAGCCGGTGACCCCGGCGGCGCCCTTGGAGGTGAGCAGCATGACGGCGAGCATCGACAGCTGCTGGGTGAGGCTGAGGTCGATGCCGAGGGCCTGGGCGAGGAAGACCGAGCCCATGGTCAGGTAGATCGCGGTGCCGTCGAGGTTGAAGGAGTATCCGGCGGGCAGCGTGATGCCCACGACCGGTTTGGAGGCGCCCGCGTGATGCAGTTTCGCCATCATGCGCGGCAGCACCGGCTCGCTGGACGACGTGCCGAGGACGATCAGCAACTCCTCCTTGATGTAGCGGAGGAAGGGAAGCAGACGCAGGCCGTTGATGCGCATGACCGTCCCGAGGACGACCAGGACGAAGAACAGGGCAGTGAGCCAGAAGGAGCCGACCAGCAGGAAAAGGTGGCGCAGGGTGTCCAGGCCGTAGTTGCCGATGGTGAAGGCCATGGAGCCGAAGGCGCCGATCGGGGCCAGCCGCATGATCCAGCGGATGAGCGTGAAAAGGACCTTGGACAGCTTTTCGATGCCCTGGGTGATCCCCGCCCCCGCCTCGCCGGCGGCGTTCAGCCCGAAGCCGAACAGGACCGAGATCAGCAGCACCGGCAGGATCTCGTGGCCGGTCAGCGCGCTCGGCAGGGTGTCCGGAATGGTGGACAGAACGAATGCGGCGACACTCTCGTGGCTCTGGGTCGCCTCCGGCGGCAGGCCCTCGGTGGAGAGGGTGGAGACCTCGACGTGCAGTCCGACGCCGGGCTGGACGAGGTTGACGACGACCAGGCCGATCACCATGGCGACGGTCGTCAGCACCTCGAAGTAGATCAGGGCCTTGAGACTGACGCGGCCCACGGCACGCGCGTTGCCCATGGAGGCGATGCCATGGACGACGGTACAGAAGATGACCGGTGCGATCATCATGCGTACGAGCGCGATGAAGCCGTCGCCCAAGGGTTTCAGGTCGGCTCCGAACGACGGCCACAGCCAGCCGACGGCAGCTCCGGCGAAGACACCGATGAGGCACTGGATGTAGAGCAGGGACAGCAGTCGGCGGATGCGGCCGGGTGGAGCGGTGACGGTGCCCGGGGCGGCGTCGTTGCGGCTCATGCGGGGCGTCCTTCCAGGACGGGAACGAGGAGTTCGGCTCGGGCGATGCGGCGGGCGGCGCGGTGCAGCAGCACCGTGGGGGACGCGCCCTGCGCTGCGGGGACGGCTCGGGCGGTGATGACACCGGCCGGGGTGCCCAGGCGCAGCGTGCCGTCGGCGGTCTGCCGGGCGACGCGGTGGGCGAGGGTGCCGGGGGTCGCGGCTGCGGTGGCCAGCGCGACGGCCGAGGTGAGACCGATCGCCGGGTGGGGGGCGTGCATCGAGACCATGCGGACGGCCAGGTCGTAGTCGTCCGGTCCGACCGGGGTGCCGTCGGTGGTGCGGTAGGCGGCAGGGCGGGCGACGACGCCGACCTTCGGCACGGCGTGGCTGACGGGATCGTTCTCCTTGGCCAGGCCCATGGCAAGGGCGGCCTGACGGCGCAGCGTGGTGAGCGTGGGCACTGCCGCGGCGAACTCGGCCAGGGACTCGGTGCCCTGCAGGCCGAAGGCCTTGGCCTCGAACAGCGCGGCCGGGGCGCCGGCGTCGACCAGAGACACCTCGATCCCGCCAACCGGGCCGGTCAGGGTGTCCACGGCGTGGCCGGTCGGCAGGGTGCGACCCGTGGTCGAACCCGCCGGGTCCTCGAAACCGAGCAGGACCGGAACCCCGAGCGCGGCGGTGCCGGGCACCGCGGCCGTGCCCTCGTCGAAGGCCATCCGCCCGGGAGTGGGGATGGTGCCGGTGAGGCGGGCGCGGGTGTTGACATTGAGCATCCGCACCGTGGTGGAGTCCGACGTGATCGGCACCAGGCCGTTATGGACGGCGTACAGGGCGACGGCGGTCGCGCAGTTGCCGCAGTTGCTGGCCCATTCCACGCGCTCGTCGCCGATGCCGACCTGCGCGAAGGCGTACTCGACGTCGATGCCCGGTTTCGTCGAGGTCCGGACGATCGCCGCCTTGGAGGTGGTCGAGGAGGCACCGCCGACACCGTCGATCTGGCGCGGGTCGGCGGCGTTGTAGGCGGCCAGCAGCAGGGTGTCGGCGTCCACGCCGGTCGCCACCACGTCATGGTGGTCAAAGATCCAGCACTTGCTGGTTCCTCCGCGGATCATCTCGCCCTGCAGACGCAACACAACGGTCTCCTCGTGGAAACCCCGACGGCACTTCCGTGCGGGGTGCGATCCACAGTGGGCGCGCGAAGCGTGAAGTACAATCTCGGAAATCTGCACGGGTATTAAGGTGAAGTTAACGCTGGAGGTGACGTGATGCTCGACGTCCGGCGCATCCTGCTCTTCACCGAGGTCGCCCGCCGGGGCTCGGTCACCGCGACCGCACGAGCCCTCAACTACACTCCGTCAGCGGTGTCCCAGCAGGTCAGCCGCCTGGAAGCAGAAGCCGGGCAGCCCCTGCTGGAGCGCCACGCGCGGGGCGTCACGCTCACCGATGCGGGTCGCGCGCTGGCCGAACGCGGGGAGCGGATCGAGCGCGAACTGACGGCCGCGGAGAACGAGCTGGCCGACTTCGCGGGACTGCGCGCGGGCACCCTCCGGGTCGGCACCTTCCCCACCGTCGGAGCCTCCCTCCTCCCGCGGGCCGTGATCGCCTTCCGGGAAGCGCATCCGGACGTACGGCTGACCGTGCGCAGCGCCCGCATCGCGGGCCTGTGGGCGATGCTGGAGAACCGGGAGGTCGAGATGTCCCTGATGTGGGACTACGACTGGAACCGCATCGATCGCGAAGACATCGTGGTCACCTCACTCGCCGACGACCCCCCGGCGCTCCTCGTCAGCAACGGCCACCCGCTCGCCGGCCAGCCCTTGGCTACCCTCGCCGACTTCGCGAACGACTCCTGGATCACCCGTGCCGACCACCACCCGGTGGCCGAGGCTCTCGCCCGCAGTTGCCGCGCAGCCGGGTTCGAGCCGCAGATCGCCTACGAGGCCCACGATTACCAGGAGGCCCAGGCCATGGTCGCCGCCGGCATCGGCGTCGCCCTCGCCCCCACCCTCGCCCTGGAAGGCATCCGAGGCGGCGTCAGCGTCCTGCCGCTCCAACCCCCTGCCCCGGTGCGCCGCATCCTCCTCGTCCGCATGAGCGACCACGCCCTGACCCCTGCCGCCCAGGCCTTCGCGGGCTTCCTGCGCGACAGCGCGGCGGTCGGCGCGCCGTCCTGACATGACATGCCGGGCTGTACGTCCACCAGGGAAAGGGTCCCACCCGCCGACGTCATCGCCGAGATGACCACGTTGGTGACCCGCCATGACGGCCCGCCACCCAGCGATCGGCCCCTACCTTCCCCGATAGGAGAACTGGGGAGTAGGGAAGTTCGGGCAGGTTGGGCCGGATGTGTCGACTCCGAGTGCGCTCAGCTCGGCGATGAGGCGTTGCTGCCGTCGTTTGGCCCGGTGGGGGTCCTGTTGCCAGTGGTTTGGCTCCGAGGCCCTGGTAGCGGTCCGCCCCGGGAGCGACCGAGTCCCGCGTCGGGACGATGCAGCCGGGGCGTGCGTCTTTTCCCGGCACCCGCGGCGCCGTCTTACGGGCCCCGGCGGCGTGCTGGTGGGCCCGGCAGGAGGTCGAATCGACGCTCACCATCGACCAGTCGATCCGGCCTTCCGTGTCGGCGTCGGCCAGGACGGCCGCGAAGATCCTGTCCCACATGCCATCCGCCGACCAGCGTCGATGCCGCTCGTACACGGTCTTCCACGGACCGAAACGCGCAGGCAGATCCCGCCACGGCACTCCGGTGCGCAGCCGATACAGGATGCCGTTGATGACCTTGCGGTGGCTGACCCAACGGCCGCCACGCTGCCCGGACTTCGGCAGATGCAGCTTCAGCCGGGCCCACTCCACGTGCGTTAAATCACCCCGCTCCATGGCCATGCCAACGACCCGAGACCAAGACGGTCACAAGATCCGTCGGACAAACCCTAGGGATGGATACCGGAGGGCCCGAGCACGCCGTAGTCGGCACGTAGCGATTCGAGCATGGCGAAGGCGTTGTCGGTCGTGTAGACGTCGGCCCCGGCCAGCATTCCGGTGTACTTGGCGGTGACGGGAAGGGCCGCCTGCTGGGCAATGGCGTCGAGGTAGGTTTTGAAGATCGCCCAGGCATTCCCCGAGGGCCCGTACCTGTCGAAGAACGGGGTGGGGTCCAGGGAATCGTAGGTGGCCCGGGTGCTCGCGTCGAGGTCGGCGACGTACTGCTGCTGCAGGGCGGCGTCGGAGCGGACGCCGAGGCGGCCTACGTGGCCGCCTACCAGGGTCTTCCACGGGTAGCGCATCGCCTCGTCGTGCGCGGTCACCCAGCCGCGGATGTTTTGGGAGACGGCCAAGCCGGTGAACGGCACCCAGCCGGGATAGAACACGTCCACAACCATCAGTGTTTCCTGGTCGGGCGCGTGGATGAAGATGTTGTCGTACGTGTGGTTGGGACCGTGATAGGCGAGTTCGAGGCGCTCGCCACCGACTCGCAAGGTGTAGCGATCGTCGAAGGTCACCGTCGGCGCCGGCCGGTTGGGGTCCGCGTCGATGAGCAGCAGGCGACGGGTCTCGGTGTGGCCGATGCGGACGACATCCTTGCCCAGGACGGCGGAGGCCGCGATGTGATCGGCGTGGGAGTGGGAGTAGACCTGGTGAGTCACCTTGCTGGGTCGGCCGTTGGCCCTGGTGACGTCGTCGATGGCGCGCAGCAGGTTGCGGCCGATGCTCGGCGGTGCGTCGACGAGTACGACCCCGTCGCGTGTGCTCAGGAACATGGACTGGTAGTAGGAGTCGGTGACCCAGTACAGGTTGCCCTTGATGCGGCCGACGAAATAGCCGTCGGCGTTGAGCGCGGGTCCCAGCGCGCTCCTCGGCACCGGCGCGAACTCGGGCAGGTCGGAAGCCTCCGCCGCGGCGGCGGTGCCCGGCAGTGTGCCGCCGATCAAAGTGGCTGCGGCGGGTACTGCGGCGGCGGCCAGCGTCCGCTTGAGGAATGCGCGGCGGGCGGCGGACTGCTGTGACTTCGTTGTCAACGCCTTGCTCCTTTGCGAGATGTGTGTGGGTTGCCCTGGGAAAGAGGCCAGTCGTACCGGGCAGCCTGCGGATACCGAGAAGGCGGCTTCGTGGCGACGATGTGTCATGCATGCTGCCGCCGGACGGCTGAGTGTGCGGCTGGTCCGGTCGGTCAAGGGCGCCTTCGGCGGCGCTACGCGCTGGCCTCTCGGCCACCCTGGACAGGCCTGAACGAAGGTCTGGCTATCGGGCGGCCCGGGAACCTCTGGCACCCTGGGATCCCGACGCACGGTCACCGTCCCCCTGGTCCATTACGTGACGTTCCGGGTGGGGAATTGGCTGACCGTCCACACCACGGCGCTGAGGGCGGCGTTCGGTTGGTTCTGCCGGCGACGAACGGCCGCTGGGCGAACTCCTGTTGCGTGGGTGTGGTCCCGCCGGGGGCGGAGGGCTGAGGGCCGTAAGGTCGGTGGTACGGGGTGGTCATCCCTCTCGGATGGCGTGCAGACCGGTCAGCGGCCCTCCGTCCACTTGCATGAGGCGGCCCATCACCAGCGGGCCGAGGTCGACGGGAGCGAATCCGAAGCCCTCGACGACGGAGCGGAAGACGCTCTTGGCGTCCTGGTCGTCGCCGGCGTAGAAGAGGATCCGGCGGCCGGTTTCGGTGACGGGGTCCGCTGCGACGTAGCGGCCGTACATATTGTCGAAGGCCTTGATGACATGTGCCCCGGGGATCAGCGAGGCGACCAGTTCGCTTCCACCGATGTCGAGGTGCTCTGCGACAAACGAGGGGGTGAGCTTGATCCACTGGTTCGTTGCGTCGATGACGATCCGCCCCTCCCTGGCCGGCAGGTGGCGCACCGCCTCGCGGACCTTCGACCAGGGGACCGCGAGGACGACGATGTCCGCGGCACCGGCCTCGGCCACACTGCCGGCCGAGGCGCGAGGACCAAAGCCGGCCACGACGTCACCCAGCGTCTCGGGGCCGCGGCTGTTGCTGAAAATCACGTCATGTCCGGCCTTCACGACGTGACCGGCGATGGCGCGGGACAGCGTTCCCGCACCGATCATCCCGAACTTCATCGGTGTGCTCCTTCACTGCTGTGGGCTCGCACGATCGGCCGCCCTCCGGGCGATGACCGCGGCGATGGTGCCTGCGTGTCAGGGGACGTACTGCGGTGCAGCCGACCAGTACCGGGGCCGGGCCGCCGACCAAGCCGTCGGCGGGGCGCGGCCCTCTCCGCCGACGCGGTTGAGGACTCAACAATAACTCCATTTGGTTGAGTACTCAACCTCCAGCTAGAGTGGGCGCATGTCAACGGATCCGAAGTGGCTCGACGCCCGCGAGGACCACGCCTGGCGGACCTTCGTGCACGCGCACCACCAGCTTCGTGTCCGCCTGCAGCGGCGCCTCCTCCAGGACTCCGCACTGAGTGAGGCCGACTACGAGATCCTGGCCGTACTGTCGGAGCATCCCGAGGAGTGCTTGCCCGCGCGAGACCTGTGCGACCTGCTTCTCTGGGAGAAGAGCCGTCTCTCCCATCAGGTTCGGGGCATGCAGCAGCGCGGACTGGTCGCCCGCGAGGCCAACCCGGCCGACGCCCGTAGCACCCTCGTCCGCCTGCTGCCTGCCGGGCGCCGGGCGATCGAGGAAGCGGCACCCCAGCACGTGGACAATGTGCGCCGGTACTTCATCGATCTGCTCGCCCCTGACGAGCTCGACACCCTTGCCGCCATCCACGAACGCATCCTCCGCCGGCTTGTCGACGAAGCCGCCCAAGATGACGGCACCGCCGAAAGCTGAGCGGCCGCCGGGCGACCCGATGGACACCTGCCACCGGGCAATGACCCGGAATCTTGGACACGGGCTACGCGGCTTGGGCCAGGGTGGTTGATGTTGTGTCGAGTGCGGTCTCGTAGGCGATGGGACTGCGTTGTCCGAGGCTGGAGTGACGGCGTCGGGTGTTGTAGCGGTTGAGCCGGCGGAACGCGTCGAGGCGGGCCTCGCGTTCGCTGGACCAGGTCTTGCGGCCCCGGAACGTCTCGCGTTTGAACGTCGCGTTGAAGGACTCGGCAAGTGCGTTGTCCGCGCTGGAGCCGATCGCGCTCATGGACTGGCGGACGCCGGCCAGGCGGCAGGCATCGGCGAAGGCCCGACTGGTGTACTGGGCGAGTTCAACTGGTCGGTGTGCAGGACCGCCCCGGCGAGGCTGCCGCGGGTGCGTTCGGCGGCGGCCAGGGCGTCGGTGACGAGGGTGGTGCGCATGTGGTCCGCGATCGCCCAGTCGGCCAGGCGGCGTGAGGCGAGGACGGTGACGGTGGCCAGATACAGGAACGTCCCGCCGTCCAGCGGGAGATAAGTGATGTCCCCGACGCACTTCGTGTTCGGCTCGCTTGCCGTGAAGTCGCGGCCGATCAGGTCCGGGGCCTTCGCCGCGGCCGGATCCGCAACAGTGGTGCGGTGCCTGCGACGCAGCCGCACGCCTGCCAGGGCGATGCTGCGCATCACCCGCGCGATCCGCTTGTGGTTGATTCGCTCGCCGTCGTGGCGGAGTTCGGCGGTGATCCGGGGGACGCCGTAGGTGTCGTCCGACTCGTGGTGCATGGCCTGTATCCGGGCGGCGAGGCGGGCGTCGGCCGCTTGCCGGGTGGCCCGGTCCGCGGCCGTCCGACGCCAGTAATAAAAGCTGGAGCGGGCGACTGCGCGACAAGCCTCCGACGGGCAGATGGTCCCCAACGAGCAGGGCCATCCGTACAGGTGGCTCGTCCTGCACAGTTCCCCCCACCCCTGGATGTTGCAACTCACCCTTGGAGCTGCTGATACGCCCTCGGAATGGCGTGGGTCAGGGCCTCCGGCGAGAACGGCCACTCGCCTGCCGTCAGGGCCTCCTCCGACGAGACGCCCGCCGCTTCCAACGCTCTGCATTGCTCCGCGACAGCGCGAATCGCCTCCGCCTGGGTCCGCACGAACTCCGCGCCCACCGTTTCGCCGTGCCCCGGCACGTACCGTGCGTCCGGTCCGGCGAGGGCCAGCGCGGCGTCGAGCGTAGGGGCCCAGTCGAGGGGGAAGGAGTCCGGGCCCAAGGCCGGCGGCGCCGACTGCTCGACCAGGTCGCCGAGTACCAGCACGACCGCGTCGGGGATGTGCAGGACCAGGTCGCCGTCGGTGTGGCCGCGGCCGAGGTGCCGCAGCGCGACCACCCGGCCGTCGCCGAGGTCGAGGTCGTGGGCGCCGTCGACCTCGTGGTCGGGGGCGTACTCCTCCAGCTCGGCCATCTTCGCCGCCCACTCGGGGCTGCGGCCGGTCATCCACTCCTTGAACTCGGCCGCCTCCGGATTCGTTGCTGCGCCGCGCATCATCGCGGCCATCGGCGCGCTGCCCCACACCTCCGCCGGAGGCACTTGCCGGGGGGAGACGAACTCCGCGTTGCCCCAGACGTGGTCCCAGTGGATGTGGGTGTTGACCACCCACCGCACCGGTTCCGCGGACAGCTCGCGCAGGTGGTCGCGTAGCTCCCGCGCCTCGGCGAGGCTGCAGCGGGGGTCGGCGACCAGCAGGCCGTCCGAGCCGACGACGACGGAGACGTTCACGTCGCAGGGGTCGTACCGCCGCTGGTAGACCCTGTCGCCGACCTCGATCCAGCTTGCCATCGCCCGCCCCGCCTCCGCCCGAAGTGCCGCCAGCTCCTCACGGCGAGAGGGAAGCGCTTCGGCGCAACTGTAGCGAGCACCAGCTCCGCCGCGATCGCCGCGCCCACGTAGACGTGGTCCACGGCCGAGGCGAGAGCACGATCCGCTCCTCGAAGCGGGGCAGCGGCAACTCAACTAGAAGGTCCCGCAGCAGACCCGCGTCACCCACTTTGAGCAGACAGTCATCGGCACCACCCAGTCGTCGATTCCTTGATCTCCTCGCAGAGTCAGGATCACGACCGGGCCGCCCTCATGTCCGCCCATCACGGCAACAAGTGAATGCTGTTCGAGCCAGACGTTACGAGCTCTTGGTGCCTGTTTCTGATCCCGGGTTTTGAGTAGCTTTGGGGCCTAGGCTGGCTGGGTGTCCGAGGGCGCCGGGCAAGCCGGAGAGCGGGTGTGCGCAGGCTGCGGTGAGCGGCTTAGGCTGGAAGCACGGCCCGCGGCCGTGTACTGCTCGGCGGCATGTCGTTCCAGGCAGTGGCGCCGGGACCGCCGGCTGCGCAAGCGTGTGACTGCGGAGCTGAGCGGCGTCGGCCAGGCCAAGTGCCCCGAATGCGGGACCACTTGGGTGGCCGGGGTGGAGCGGCGTTCGAACGCCGTCTACTGCTCGCGGCGGTGCGTCACGAGGGCCTGGCGGGCTCGGAAGGAAACGTTCGGCGAACGGTCACAGTGACCGCATCGCGAACGCATCTGAACTACAACTTCGGTCAGGTTCCGGTCACTTGTGGTCGTTCGTTGTGATCATAGGACTTATGGTCTGACTCTCGGTCCCAGAAGCAGGCCGGGTCTTGTCACGGCCGCGGGGCCGTGCCCCGGCCCTGCGGTGGGTGGTGGATGCCATGCCCGAAGAGATCGAGGTCGCCGACAAGGTCGGCAGTGTCAGCGTGAACCGTTATGCGGAAATTGTCGCTGAACTGCGGAAACTGGTTGAGACGGCCAGCCGCATCCAGTTCACGATCGGCGATTACGCGCTTGATCTCTCTACCGACCGCAGGAGCTCGGATACCGGCTCTGAACTGCGACGATTTATAGACTACATGTCCGTGACGGCGAGTTCTGGTCGCTGACGTCGCTCGTCCGGGTGGTCTCATGGGGCGGCCCGTCCACCGGGGAGGGGACGGGCCGTAAGTGAGGATGAAGTGCGCCTTGCAAGCGACGGGATGCGCATCTGCTGCGTAACGTCGTTGCGTTCGTCAGCTTTCTACTTCGTTGACCGGAGCGCCGCGTGCCGTGCGTCGCTGGGCGATCCATCCCTGGATCTCACTCTCCCCAGCCTCCTCGATGCGGGTCTGGAGATCCGTTCGCGCCGCCTGATCTCGTTGGTCCTCGGGGAGTAGACGGTATCGATTGATGGCGCGTGAGAGGACTACCCATCCGTTGGCAGCGAGCTCCCAGCGTTCGGAAGGCTTGAATACCTGCCTGAACCCGTTGGTGAACAACGTGAGGCTGGCCGCGAGCGTTGTGATCAGCGGAGTAGCCCCCAACCCGGCAGCCATGACCGTCGCCGATGCGGAAAGCAGCGCGGTCACCTCGATGATGTAGTGCCAACGACGGGCAACGTTGCGTGTCTGCTCGTAGAAGGCCAGGTCATGCAGAGCCAGAGCCAGCAGAGGATCCGGTTCGTTGGTCCACGCGTGTGGGTCTGCAGATTGAGGGCGAAGTGACATAGAGCAATCGTGACCTTGCCAGAGTTATTGCCGGAAGCCCTTGTCTCCGTACCAGCGAATTCCGTTGGCGGCTATGAGATGGTCAAGGACAGTCACGTCATTGTTCCCGGCTCGGCGATGTGGGCTTCGAGGTCGGCGATGCGCCGGTCTTGGAAGCGGAGGTTGGAGCGGGCGGCCTTGAGTCGTTCGTCAAGGGTGCGGTTGTCGGTGGTGAGTTGGCGGACTCGCTGCTTGAGTGTGGTGTTCTCGGTGGTGATCCGCTGGACGGTCTCCTCGGTCCACGCGGTTTCCAAGTCGCGGATCTCACCGAAGAGTTCCCCGATGCGGGTGCGCTGGGTGGCGATCTCTGTGTGTGCTGCCTTGAGTGCATCCTCGGCGTTCAGCGCGCGTTCGCGCCAGGTCGCCTCGCGTTCGTCGTCCTGGTCGGCGAGGGTCCGTGACCGGTGTTCGCCGGCTTGGGCCATCGCCGCGGAGATCGCGGTTCTGGCCTCGGGGTTGTCGTAGAGGAAGGTGCGGGAGACGTCCGCGCTGCGAGCGATGGCGGCCACGCTGATCTGGGCCTTTTCGCGGCGGAGCCGGGCGAGGGCGTCGTGGACGCGTTGAACGGCGATGTCCGTCCTGCGACGGCGAGCTGCCAGGGCTGCGGCTGTGCGGGGTTCGGGGACGACGGTGTTCATGCGCACGCTTCCTCGTCGTTGGTCGTGGCGTGTTCGCCGTACTCGCCTTCGCCGTACTCGCCTTCGCCGTACTCGGCAGCGGCTGCGAGGTCGGCAGCGCGGAAGGCCGTGGACCACATGCGGTGGAAGTAGTCCTGGGGTCTGCGCAGGTCCAGGGCGAGAGCATCCTGCAGGAGGCCGAGGCCGGCCAGGGCCTTCTCCAGACCGTCGATGGCGCGTGCGGTGGGTTCGAAGACCTGGTGCAGGTAGTCGGCGGTGGCATCGTCTGGAGCGCGCTCGGCCAGCGTCTGCCATTGCTCGCGCTTGCGGAGCCAGTAGAGCAGGTCGGCGCCGGACATGACGAACTTGTCGCAGCTGTGGCAGTTCAGGTTCCAGGGGCAGGCGCCGCCGTCGACCACCGGCTGGAAGGTGCAGAATCCGCCCTCGGCCGGGGTGCTGCGACGTGTGAGGTCCAGGCCAGGGCTTCGGCCTGGCGCCGGTCGAGCGGGGTGGTGCCGTTGGAGAGCACCGTGCCGGGACTGGCCGCGCCCGGTCCGTGACCCAGACGTGTTGCAGTACGTCCTCGATCTCGGAGACGGCGACCTTCGCGTAGTGCTCGGCCATCCGGACCGAGAGGTGCCCGAGGTAGCGCTTGATGTGGTGCAGTCCTGCGCCGCTGGCCAGCAGTCTGGTCGCCAGAGTATGGCGAGCCTGATGGGTGACGCACGAGCCCAGGTCGAGATCGACGACCCAGTCGTGGAACGCGGCACCGTACCAGGCGTAGCTGACCGACGTCTCGAAGCCAGGGTTGCGCTTCGGCGCGGGGGACAAGGCCATCCGGGCCCGCTCTTGCGGGGTGGCCGGTCGGCCGAACTTGCCCTCGAAGCGGGCCAGGGTCTTGTGCCGGCGTTCCTGGATCCGTTGGAAGGTGTACTCGGGGATGCGGATGGCCTGGTCGTAGTTGCCGACCTTGGTCTGGTCGTGCCAGAGCATGGGCAGTTGAGCGTAGCGGCCGAAAGGCCGGTGGATCAAACACCTCAACACCCAGCTCAACTCGGTCGAGTCCACGCTCGATGTGATCGCCGACTTCACCGACGCCTGACCGGTGGAACCGGCCGCGAAAACGGCCGGTCCCGCCCCGTTCTGAGGGAGGAACAGTTGCCGCGTCGCCGCTGCTACCCCTCGGACACCTGGGACGACGAATGGGCCCTGATCGAAGTGCTGCTGCCGGTGCCGGCCTGCGAGACCAAGGCCGGCGGCCGACCGGAGAAACACCCGCGCCGCGAGATCGTGGACGCGATTCGGTACGTCGTCGACACCGGCTGCAAGTGGCGGGCCCTGCCCAACGACTTCCCACCCTGGCGCACGTGTTATGGGTTCATGGCCCGCTGGGCCGCGGCCGGCGTCATCGGACAGATCCGCGACCAGCTCCGCAAGCGCATCCGCCGCGAGATGGGCCGGGCGCCTGGGGCAGTGGCCACCGTCATCGACTCGCAGTCGGTGAAGGCCGCCGACACCGTCGGGAAGGACTCGCGCGGCTACGACGCCGGCAAGAAAATCAACGGCCGCAAGCGGCACCTGGTCGTGGACACCAAGGGCCTGCCGCTGTTCGTCATGGTCACCCCGGCCGACATGACCGACCGCAACGCGGCGAAGGAATTGCTGTTCCGGCTGCGGCTGATGCACCCCGAAATCACCATCGTCTGAGCCGACTCCGCCTATGTCGGACAGCTCGTGACCTGGGCGAAGACCTACCTGAACCTGACGATCAAAACCGTCAGCCGCCCGAAGAACACCCCCGGGTTCGTCGTCCTGCCCCGGCGCTGGGTCGTCGAACGCTCCCACGCCTGGGTCATGCACGCCCGCCGCCACGCACGCGACTACGAACGGCTCATCCAGCACTCCGAATCTCTGATCACCTGGGCCGCGATCACCCTTATGACCAGACGAATCACCCGCCGGAGCTCCCGCAGAAGCGGACAGCCGACCTCCCGCGAAGCGCAACAGGACTGATCGTCTTGTCGTTGGCGGTCACCACCGTCACTGGGAGACCCTGAGATCTCCAGAGCAGCGTCGCCCAACGCGAACTGGCAACCCGTCATCACCTTGATCAGCTGAAAGGACTGATCCACCAGGACGTCGAAGCGGTCACGCAGCACACTCTCGATCGTCTGGGCCACGGCACTCACCCCCGGACGGGCCCCGGTCGATGCCTCACCGACCGGGGAAGCTCCGGCCCGCACAGACAGCAGAGTCCGACGCACCCACCATGGTCACCAGAGCTGACCGAAAGACCCCCCAGTACGCACCAGAACCGCCCCAACCAGACCCGGACCCGCCCCCACCTGCCCTTCTGGCGAACGAACTTGCTCACCAGTCACAGAGGGTCACCGATCAAGGGATATGACACAGCTTCTTACAGGCCTGCATGCGGGGGCTTCGGTGTCCGGTTGCGCTGAAGCTGCCATGCCTCGGGTGTGACTGGCGTGTAGATGTTGACAAGGGATCCGTCGGGGTCGCGGACAAGAGCCGACAGATTACCCCACGGCATCATGGTCGGAGGCTGAACGACATCAAGATCGTCACCGAAATCGGTCGCAAGCCTCTCGTATACGGCGTTGGTGTCGTCGACGAGGAACTCGACGATCGCACTGTTGTTTGCACCCCCACGGGGCGTGTTGGTGGTGATGAAAGCGACGCGGGCGAAGCCGCTGACAGCGACGGTGGCTGAGGGGGTCACCAGTTCGACGAAATCCCCGGTGAGGTATTGCGGGGTCGCACCGGTGAGGGCCTTGTAGAAGCGGACGAGCCGCGGAATGTCATCGGTGATGAGACGGACGGAGGCGAGCTGCACTGCGGCTGAGGCGGTCATGTGGTCATCGTAGAATTAATACAGGTCATATTCCGCCCGGAAATGCCGCACCATCGCAGGTATGACCCGACCAACCGCACGCGTTCTCGCCTTGCTGGAGTTGTTGCAGGCGGGAGGAACCCGCACCGTTGTCGACCTCGCCGAGCGCCTCGGAGTCGATCAGCGCACCGTGCGTCGCTATGTCGAGCAGCTACGCGAGATGGACATTCCAGTGGACGGGGTTCGCGGTCGTTACGGCGGCTACCGTCTGGCCCGTCACTACCGCATGCCGCCGCTGATGCTGAACGACGAGGAAGGCCTTGCCGTGGTGTGGGCGTTGCTGGTCAACCAACATGCGCACAGTGGTCCGGTAACCCCGCTGGTGATGGAGACGGCCACTGCGAAGGTGCGCCGAGTGCTGCCTGCCGCGCTCGCCCGCCGCATCGACGCGGTACTCCGGGCAGTGGACTTCACCGGTGAGCGACGCCCGGGCGCGGAAGACCACGACGACGCCGAAGCTCGTCCTGGTGCTGACGAAGGTGCTCAGACGCTGCTCGGTCTGGCTGAGGCAGCACGGGACCAGCGCCCGGTTGCGTTCGCCTACCGGACGCGTCAGGGGCATGCGGCTACGCGGCACGTACAACCGCACGGCATCGTGGCGTACCGAAACCTGCTCTACCTCACCGGCTTCGACGCCGATCGCCAGGCGCAGCGTACCTACCGCCTGGACAGGATGGCCGATCTGCGGCTTCTGCCAGGCACCTTTGAAGCGCCCGCGAACATCGACCCAGTGGCCCAGGTGCTGGGACCACTGTCGGCGGCACCTTCGCGATACGACGTCTCCGTGCTCATCCGCGCTGATCCGGCCTATGTGCGGCGCTGGATTCCGGAAACGCTCGGGTCAGTTGCGCCGGCGTCTCCTCCCGATGCTGCGGACGGCCATGACTGGCTGCAGGTGTTTCTGCGGGCTGAACGCCTCGAGTGGGTCGCCGGCACACTCGCCATGCTGGACCGGCCCTTCATCATCCAACAGCCGGAAACCCTCAAGACGGTGGTTCTCGCACTCGGACGCCGACTGGCTGAACGCTCCGCCCAGTAACGCGAAGTCACCGACGACGAGGAACGATTCGATGCCGCCCGCGGCCAGGACGACCTGATCGCGTGCGGCCTGCCCCAGACGCCGCCAGTGGTCGACGCCCAACGGCTCCAGGCGGTCGGTGGCCTTGGGCGCCTCGAGGGCATGCGCCCACCAACCGGCGTCACCGGCCAGCCACGACGGCACCTCCAACCCCTTAGCAGGAGTTGGTGCGCAAGGCGTAGGCCTCCCGCGGCGAGGCCGCCTCCGCGGTCCGGGCCGGGACGGTGGCCCTCCGCTCGAGCCGGCCGGCACTCCTGGGGGCCGCGGCGCGTGCAGCCGCGGCCCCGCTGCCCGTACGGTCAGCGCGGACACAGCCCTGCAGCTCATCAGGGAGGCGCACGGTGGGGTGGGCACCGGCCCCAGGCCGTCCGCGGCCTTCCTGGGGACGCCCGGCATGGTGGCCCCAACCGCGGCGTACACCGCCGAGGCCCACATACCCTCTGCCGCCCAGCAGTTCGCAGCTATGGCCGAACAGACCGCAGGCCGCCTTGCCCGCGGCCGCGGGCGGAGAGCTGTCGCCGGCGCAGTGCGTGCTGTGAAAGGGCTGATCCGCTTCGCCTCAGTCTTGGTCACTAGCAGCTGAAACGGCGCGTCTGCCCAGATCTGTGCTTTCAGGTCGCGTCGCCAAGCAGGGTTTGGAGGGCCTGCCGGAAGGCGGCGGTGTCGATGTCCTGGCCGATGGCCAGGCGCTGCGAATATCCCGTGAGCATGGCGAGCAGTGCGCCGGCCACGCCGGAGGGGTCCGGTGAGTCGGGCAGGCCGCGGGCGCAGCGGTCCTGGCGGATGAGCCCGGCGACCTTCTCCTGGTCCTTGGCCAGTTGCGCCCGGATCTGGGCGGCGAGGTCGGGCGAGACGGCGGCCTCGGCCCAGACCTGCGCCATCAGCCGGGCGTGGCCGCCGTGGCGGGCGCGGACCCGGTCGAGCAGTTCGGCAGCGTCGCGGATGCTTGCGAGGTCGATGAGGTTATCCACGGCGTCCTCGCAGACGGCCGCCACCAGGTCGTTCTTGCTGGGGAAGTAGCTGTAGACCGCTCCGGTGGACAGTCCGCTGGCGGCGACGATCTCACCGGTGGAGGTCTGGGCGAAGCCCTTGGCCGCGAACATCTCGCGGGCGGCGGCCAGGATCTGTCGGCGCCGGGCGTCGCGGTGCTCCTGGGTAACCTTGGGCATAAAAGAACGACCTCTCGTTTTATTGTAGAGTGAGGCCCATCGTAACCGGCCGCCGGCTCTTGGAAAGCGGCGCCGTCCGACGAAGGAGTTGTGTCTCATGACATCCACCACCGTGACATCCGCCTCTGGGCCAGCTGGCGAGTTCGCCGAGGTTCGAGTCCTGGTCACCGGCGGCACGAAGGGAATCGGCGCGGCCGTCGCGGTCCGGTTCGCCGAGGCCGGGGCCGACGTCGTCGTCGCGGCCCGCACGCCGGTCGACGAGCCGCCCGCCGGCAGGTTCGTCGCCGCCGACATCGCCACCGCCGACGGGACCGCCACCCTAGCCGCGAAGGCGACGCAGTTGCTCGGAGGAATCGATGTCCTGATCAACAACGCCGGCAGCCAGACGTACATCCCAGGCGGGGCGCTCGACGCGGCCGACGACGACTGGTACCGCGACCTCGACACCAACCTGATGTCCGCGGTCCGCCTGGACCGGGCCCTGTTGCCGGGGATGATCGCGCAAAACCGCGGGGTCATCATCCACGTCACGTCGGGCCAAGCGCGCCTGCCCGGCCCCGCGTCGCTCCCGTACGCGGCGGCGAAGGCCGCGACGACCGTCTATAGCAAGGGCCTGGCCAACGAGGTCGGCAAGCACGGGATCAGGGTGAACACCGTCGTCCCGGGACTCATCGAGACCCCGGCCGTCACCCGGCGTCTGGACCAGATCACCGCCGACAGCGGCCTGGACGCCGAAACGGCCCGCCGGCAGCTGATCGACCGGGTCGGCATCCCGCTCGGGCGCCCCGGCCAGCCCGCCGACGTCGCCGAACTCGTCGCGTTCCTCGCCTCCGACCGCGCGGCGTTCCTCACCGGCAGCCAGTACGTCGTCGACGGGGGCAGTATTCCGACGGTCTAGCCAGGCGCGAAGTTCCTGATCGGTTCAGTGGTCGTAGGCGATCAGTGATCGGGTGACGGTTGCACCGGTCTTGTTGTTGTGCCAGATCGCTGCGGCCAGGGCCAGGACGCGCTGGGCGACGCGGACCGCCACACCCTCGATGGTTCGTGCACCGTGTTGCTCCAGGTCGAGCTGACCCTTGAGGGTGTCGTTGACCGACTCGATCAGTTGGCGGACCTTCTTGAGCACCGGCTCGCCGTACCGCTGCTTCTCCCGCTTGCGCGAGGGCCGCAGCTGCTCGATGCCCTGCCCGGCGAGGGCCTTTTCGAATGGCTTGGACGCGAAGCCCTTGTCCGAGATCAGCACGATGCCCTCGCGGTCGGCGACCAGGTCGGCGTCGACCTCCAGCATCGCCGCAAGGACCTCGCGCTCTCCTATCTTCGGGTTGGCCAGCGCCCACATGATCGGCATTCCGGTCGGGGTGCACACCAGGTACAAGCGTAGGCCCCAAAAAAAACCGGGAGTGGGAGGCGCAGTAGCCGTAGCCGGCCCAGCCCGCGAGATTGGAACGCTGCACGGTCGGGCGCGACATCCCGCACGGCACCGGAGTCGAGTCGGTGATCCAGAGGTTGTCGAACCAGAAGTCGCTATCTATCGCCAGTTCCCGGATCATGCGCTTGACCAGCCCGAGCGTGGAGCGGAGCCGCTTGTTGTAGCCCGCGCGCTGCGGCAGGTACGGGAACATACCCGTCAGGTGCTTGTTCGCGTAGCGTAACCAGCGCGACTCAGAGTGGTAGCCGAGCAGGGCCTGGGCCACGGCCAGGCAGACGAGTTCGGAGTCGCTGAGCAGCGGCGGCCTGCCCATGCATCGGGTCCCTCCGATCTCGTCGTCGATCTTCACATACAGTGCGGTCAAGGGGGTGTTCAGGTCTGTCGTCACACACGGATCTTTGACACCCTTGCCCCTTTGACGGGCCGAAACTTCGGATCAACTCGTCTAGGGGCGGACAAAGTCTCGAACGTTGCTGAAATACAGCGCGGTTGGTAGTGAAAGCCGTCGGACACACGAGGGCTGCCCGGGTGCAGGTCGGCCCGGCCGATGCACTCAGGCAGCGGTGAAACGGTCTATCGCTTCGGGGACGAGAACGGATCCGCACCAAAGGTGCAGCGCCGTGTCGCCGAAGCGGACAGGGTTCAGTGGACGCGCTGCCGGTTGGTACTCCAGCGCTGCCGGGGGTGTCGGTTGTTCGGTCGCTCGGGTCAGGAGCTCGGTCTGCCGGTGCGTCCCACGGTGGTTGTGGCCGAATTTCGTCACCGGTGGGTCACAGGTCGGAGTGCGGGAGAACTGCCGGCTCCACGGTTTTGTCTGGTTCGACGAGGGCGGCGAAAAGCCGTGCTCCGGACAACTGGGACTCGGGGGACAGCATGCGGTACGTGAACGGAATGCGCGGTTCGGCGGTGGCGGTCGTCGTGGCTTCGGCGGCTCTGGCGGTGGCGGGATGTCAGCCCGGTGGGGGCGGTGCGGACACCGGCGACGGCGGCGTCACCCCGTCCGGGGCCGTCAGCTCAGCGACCTCCTCCTCCACGCGCGGCGCCCCGAAGCCCGGCAGCTCCGCCTCCGGTTCCTCCACGCCCTCCGCCTCCCGGCCCGCGTCCTCCGCACCCCCGTCCGCACCCGCTCCGGGCAGTTCGGCGGCGACCTGTTCGGCGGGCAGTCTGAAGGCGACCGCCCGTCAGGCCGCCGTGCGGCCGGCCGGTACGGGGACTGGGGCGGCCGTCGTCGAGTTCACCAACGTGCTCGGACGGACGTGCGTCCTCAAGGGGCACCCCACGGTGGCCGGCGCCGCGAACGGCTCTCCCGAGATGAACGTGCCGCTCACCGTCAAGCCGACCGGAGCCGCGGCGCCGGTGAAGGTGGCCCCCGGCGGCAAGGCGTGGGTGAAGCTGACGTTCGTGCAGGTGCAGGGAGAGGCCGACGGGTACTGCGTGTCCGGTTCGGCGCCCGTGGTGTATCCCACGATGGTCGTCCGGCTGCCGGGGTCCGGGGCGCACCAGGTGGCCCTGGACGACGGGCAGTTCGCCGAGTGCGACGACACCGTGACCGTCACCGCCGTATCGGCGGTCAGGCCTTCTTGACCTCCAGTCGCGCTGTCTGCGCAGCCAGCGAACGCCGTCGGAGACGGAGTGGGGGGCACAGGACGCGACAGTTTCTCCTGGCGTGACTACCGCGACCTGGTCGTCCGGCCTCACATCCAGCTCGGTGCCCCCATCGCCTTGATCTGGGACCACTGTGAGACTCATGGGCCGCCGTCCGGGGCCAGGGCCTGACCCGTGGGACAACTGGCCCAGGCTGCCTTGTTGAAGATCTGTCGGCCCGCGGTCCCAGGCGGCGATAGCCGTCATCGGACCGGCGGGCGTGTCTCGATAGGGGCCTTGCCGCACAAGGCACCGTCACAGTTCTGACCGCCCACCGGCCCGACGCCGGCCATCAGCCCCGTGCCGATCGAGGAGCCGCGTGACCATCACCAGCCTGCCCCGGCCGACTCTGCCCGCACACTCTGATGAACCGTCGGCAGAGGACGTGATCCTGGGGGTGGACACCCACAAGGACGTGCATGTTTCCACCGTGGTCACCGCGACGTCCCGGATGACTTGGTCGTGGGGGCGAGGCCGGCGTAGGAGGCCAGGTGGGCGGCGGTGGGGAAGCTGGTTCCGTCGCCGACGGTGACCAGCAAGGTGGCGGCGGTCCTGACCGCGACCCCCGGAATCGAGGTCAGGACCGCGGAAAGAGGGTGAGGCTCCAGCAGCTGTCCGATCTGCGCTTCCAGAGCTCGTCGTTGTTCGTGGACGGCCGCGAGGGAACGGGCCAGGGACGGGATCACGAGGTCAGGGTGCCGGTGCCCGGGACCACGACGGTCTGCTCGTCGAGCGGGTCGAATACCTCGTCGATCAGCCGGGCAGCCATGCGCGGAGCCTTGGGCCGGATCACCTCAACGAGTCTGCGGCGACCGGCCTTTCGCAAGCTGGCTGGGGATCCGTAGCGTTCCAGCAGCCAGGTCACGGCCTGGTGGTCCAGGCGCGGGCCGAGGACGCGCTCCAGGCTGGGGTGGAACTGGGTGAGCAAGCCGCGTATCCGGTTGGAGGTGCGGGTCGCCTCGGCCGCCAGGTCCTGGTCGAAGCCCACCAGCACGGTCAGCTCGGCGGTGATCTCGTCGGTCAGTTCCAACGAGCGCAGGGTGTGTGGCATGGTCCGTGCGGCGTCCGCGATCACCGCGGCGTCTTTGGCATCGGTCTTGGCCTCGCCCGGGCAGAGGTCGGCGATGCGTCGCATCGAGAGTCCGGGCAGGTAGGCGACCTTGCAGCCGGCGTCCCGGGCGACGGTCAGGGGCAGGGCACCGATGGAGGCGGGCTGGTCCACGATCACCAGGACGGTGCCGAACTTGGCGGTCAGCTTGTCGAAGACGGCCCGTAGTTTCGGCTCGCTGTTGGGCAGGTGTTTGTCGAAGACCTTCTTGCCGGCCGGAGTGAGTCCGTGCCCGTGATGGGCGCTCTTGCCGACGTCCAGGCCGAGGAAGACGCCCACGTCGTCGATGTCGTCCAACTCATCCTCCCGAACGGGGTTCATGCGGTGCTGGCCAGGGCGTTGGCGTCGTATGCGCGCATCCACGTTATGCAGACCTGCCGCCCGCGAACGGCCGGGCATTGCGCTCGGCCAGGCGGTGGTCGGACCTCTCATCAGCGTCTCCAACGGTGCCTCTCGGCCCCGGGCGGCCAGGTGTCACAGGAACCATTGAAGGCAACCACCCCCAAGCCATACCCGGGGCCACTGGATCCTCCGGACCGTACGACAGCCCATCCGACCCATCAACAACGTAGGACCACCCCCCAGGTCATCGGTTCATCATCGATTCGACAGGGGGGACCAGTCATACCGGGCCCGGAGGCCAGCGGTCCCATTGCGGAACCGCGAAGAAGATAACTGTGAGAGTTCTTCTGCGGCCCGGGATGGGTTGCTGCCAGGCTCGGCGCTCGTGATCCGGTATGACTCGCAAGATAACTGGCGTCCCGTCAGGGACTGCCGTTCCCCCGAGATGTCTGCCGGACACGGGCGTCGGCCCGGCCCACCCGTTGGCTTGATCAGCAGCTTGTCCGCCTTCCGGCGTGACTCATCACAGTTCTGCCACGTGGTGACTCCACCCAGGCCGACGCCGTCACGGCCGTCCGCCCGGAGGAGAACAACCGCATGACCATGCTCGCAGAACACGTCGATGGCGTCATCGGCGTCGACACCCACCGCGACACACTCGCCGTAGCCGCCGTCAGCCCCATCGGCGCCGTCCTGGCCAGCGCCGATTCCCCGGCCAACGCCCGCGGCTACCGGCGCCTGCTGGACTTCGCCCGCCAGCAAGTTCCCGGCCGCCGCTGCTGGGCGCTGGAAGGCATCGGCAGCTACGGTGCTGGCCTCGCGGTCTTCCTGGACCAGGCCGGCGAGCAGGTCGTCGAGGTCTGCCGCCCGAAACGAGCGGCCAACCGCGGCGGCCGCAAGACCGACATGCTCGACGCCATCCGGGCCGCCAAGGAGGCTCTGGCCACCGAGCATCTGATTCAGCCCCGCCTCCGCGGCGAACGCGAGGCACTGCGGGTGCTGCTTGCCACCCGTCACGGCGCAGTCCTCGCTTCCACCGCCGCGATCAACCAGCTCAAAGCCCTGATCGTCTCCGCGCCGGACGACCTCCGTGCCGAGCTGCGCAAGCTCAAGCGCCCCGCTCAGATCGCTCACTGTGCTCAGTTCCGCGACCGCCCGGCCCAGGACCTCGAGCACCGGATGACGGTGCGGGCCATGCGGTCCACGGCCCAGCGCGTCCAGGCCCTGCAGGCCGAGGCCAAGGAGCTCGAAACCGAGATTCTCTCCCTGGTGCGGCAGCAGGCCCCCGAGCTTCTCGGCCTGCTCGGAGTCGGACCGATCACCGCCGCCCAGATCTTGGTCAGCTGGTCTCACCAGGGGCGATTCCGCTCGGAAGCTGCCTTCGCCGCCTTCGCCGGCGTCTCGCCGATCCCTGCCTCGTCCGGGCTGACCAACCGACACCGGCTCAACCGCAGCGGCGACCGGCAGCTCAACCGGGCCATGCACACCATCACCCTGATCAGGATGCGACTCGATCCCGCTACGAAGACGTACGTCGCACGCAAGATCACCGAAGGAAAGACCGCCCGTGACGCGCAGCGATGCCTCAAGCGGGTGATCTGCCGTCAGATCTTTAAGATCCTTGAGCGCTCCGACCGGAACCGGCTCGAAAACGTCGAAGAACTCGCCCGAGCGGCTTGACACGACATAACAGCCTCGGGGGGAGCGCGGGCAGCGAATGAGGGGATCGCGGCGCCGGGCTGGCGTGCCGCGCGGCTCCTGCTGCGCGGTTCCGCACATCGTGCACAGCTGGGTGTCCGGGTGCTCTGCCGCGTCCAGGGCGCGGTTCACATCGAGCAGCGGCGCGCCCGCCGGTGCTTCTTCGCAATCCGGTGCGTGCAGGACGGAGCGCCGGGCCGCGGCCCTCTCGCACAGCTTCGCAAGCACCCACCCCGAAGGCCAGCGCTCCCCGAGCACCTACGCCGTGAGGGTGCGAGCGTGTCAGTGCCGACTGGCACGATCCGCCTTATGACTTCCTCAATACCTGAGTCCTGGGGCCGCATCGAGGCGTGGCTCGCCGGCAAGGCACCGCGCACCTTCGCCCGGTTGGCGCCCCCAGCCGAGCGCGCCGCGATCGAGATGGCAGAAGAGGCCATCGGCCTGGCGTTCCCCCAGCCGCTGGTGGAGTCGCTCCTTCGGCATGACGGCACAGCCTACGGCGTTCTGTTACCACCGTTTTGGAAGAGCTGGTCCGGCGTGGGTACGACGCGCTCTCCCTTCGCTATGACCAGGAGTACGGCGCCGAGACGAAGTACCAGCCCTGGATCAGCGAACTGTCTGGTCGTATCCCGGCTGGAGGCACGGTGCTGGATCTGGGGTGCGGAAGCGGGGTTCCCGTCGCCCGCGCCCTGGCGACCGTAGGTCACCGTGTCACCGGCGTCGACATCAGTGAGGTGCAGATCCGCAGGGCCCGGGAGCTCGTGCCGCAGGCCGAGTTCATCCGCGCCGATGCCACGGCCGTGGACTTCGGGCCGGCCTCCTTCGACGCGGTCGTCTCCTTCTACGCACTGATCCACATCCCGCTTGAGGAACAGCTTCCGTTGCTGCAGAAGGTCGCCGGATGGCTGCGACCTGGCGGTTGGTTCCTGGGCACCACCGGCCATCGGGCCTGGACCGGCGTCGATGAGGACTGGCTGGGCGGCGGGACCGCTATGTGGTGGAGCCACGCGGACGCCACCACGAACCGGACCTGGATCACTCAAGCCGGCCTGATGGTCGAGCAGGAAGAGTTCGTGCCCGAAGGCGAGGGCGGGCACGCTCTGTTCTGGGCCCGACGCCGCTGATGTCCCTTCCCGGTCGCGGTCGAAGACGACTGACCGACAACATCAAGTGAGACAACTCCGTGGAAGTGCGGCTGGCAGACAACACCAGTTGAGACTCCGCCGAAGATCCGTCTCACCTGTCTTTACATCACCCCTGGTCACAGCCTCGGCCACGGGCAAGATCAAATGAGCCGGGACACCCTGGTCGCCCCTGGCTGTCCCGCTGAAGGACAAGCCCTGAGCAGATATTCGGTTGCTCGCTTGTGAGGGTGGTGGATGCAATATCCGGCATGGTGACTGAGGTCCGTCCGCCGCGGCGAGATGAGATGGCTGCGTACTACCGGGCATTGCCGTTCGCGAACGGATTGCCGAGCTGGGAGCCTGCGGACGCCGCGTGGCACGGTGGTCCCGAGCCGTGGCCTCCACAGCGCACGCCTGCGAGCGCGGAGCAGCTCGAGAAGTTGGCGGCAGCCGACATCAAGGACGAGTCCTTCCACCCGATCGCGACATTCGTCGACGGCAGGTGTGTCGGTGCATCGGCGACTATCTCCTTCGAGGTGACGGTCCCGGGCGGGGGAACGGGGAGGATGGCTGGCGTCACTGCTACCGGAGTGATCGCGACGCATCGTCGGCGTGGTTACCTGCGCCAGATGATGCAGGCCATGTTCGAGGCGGCCCTGGAGCGAGGCGAGCCGTTGGCGATGCTCAGCGCCAGCGAGGGCAGCATCTATGGAAGGTTCGGGTTCTCGCCGGCGACCTACCGCACCCGGTGGGAGCTGGCCCGTCACGAAGCGGCCCTCCTTCCGGCGGAGCCGGACCCCGGGTCGCTGGAGCTGGTCGACGCGGCGCAGGCGAAGAAGGCCTGGCCCCTGGTGCATGCGGACGTGCGTGCACACCGGGTCGGGGAGCTGAGTCCTCTCCCCGGGCGCTGGGACGGGCTGTCCGACGAAGCAGACGGCACAAACGGACCGCTGCGCTTTCTCGCCCACCGCGACCAGCACGGCGATGTGGACGGCATCGCCAACTTCCGACTGCCGTGGTCTCCGACTGCGGATCGTGCGGGAACGCTCGTGGTGGAAGCCCTGGAGGCGACGAATGCTGTGGCCTACCGCGCGTTGTGGGGACTGTTGATCGACTTCGACCTCACCAAGAGCATCGTGGCGGCTGGTCGTCCGCGCGACGAACCCCTGCGGTGGATGCTCACGAACCCGCGGGCGATGCGCGTCACTCGCCAGACGGACAACCTCTGGGCGCGCCTTCTCGATGTCCCCCGAGCCCTGACGCAACGCTCGTATCTCACGCCCGGCGAGCTGAGGTTCACCATCGACGACGACCAGATGTGCCGGGCGAACAACAGGACATGGCATCTGAGAGCACATGGCCCCGTGGCGACGTGTGTTCCGACTGACGAGACGGCGGACCTGACTATCAGGCTCTCAGCGCTCAGCTCGCTCTACTTCGGTGGCATATCGGCGCACCACCTGGCGTATGCGGGCCATATCACTCCGCACACCGACGGCGCGATCGGACAGCTTGCCCGAATGTTCTGGGCCGACCCCGAACCGCACAACTCCTTCGGCTTCTGAGCTCCGCAGAGACAATGATCCGCCCTGCCAGGCAACCTGCGCGCAGTGGCTGTCACGGAGCGGCGGAGGGCATCCCCAGGTGGACAGTCACGGCAGCTGTAGTTCTTGATCGGTAGGGCATCGCTGCTGGTCAGGTCGTTGCGGCGGCGGTGATGTTGTTCCATCTCCGGTGGGCTTCGGCGGCCTGGTGCTGGTGGTGGCGGCGCCAGGCGGACCAGTGCAGGAAGTGGCCGCGGTCGCGTCGGGGGCGGGGCAGGGCGGTGATCCTCAGGAGTCGGAGCAGTTCGCGGCCGCTGGCCGGGACGAGTCCGCTGCCGGCGGTGGTGGCCGTGGTGGTGCGGGCGCGAGTGACGGCCAGGACGGCGGCGGCGAGCAGGCTGATCAAAGTCCAGCGCATCCAGGAGTTCCAGCAGGTGGTCTGGCCCTGGTCGAGGCCGCAGACGCCCTTTGCGGTCTGGAAGTCCTCCTCGGCGCGCCACCTGCAGCACACCACATCCACAAGATCAGCCAGGGTGACGGGAGTGGCCGAGTGGCAGCGGTAGAAGGAGAGTTCACGGGTGTAGCGGTGACGGCGGACCAGGACGGCGGCGTGCCCGGGCCGGTGCCCGGCGGGGGTGTCGTCGGGGTGGATGTCGAGCATGGCCCAGTCGTAGTGGCGGTCGCCCTTGAGGCCGTGGCCGGTGCGCAGGCGCATCCATGCCTTCTTCGGGATGCGGGCCGAGAGGGCGGTGACGGTCAGGCGGCCGACGGCGGTGTCCACACGGTGATCGGTGCGGACGGCCAGGACGTAGCCGAAGCCGAGCGCACGGGCGCTGTGCCGCAGTTCCCTGCCTCCGTAGACCTCGTCGCCGGCCAGCCACCGTGCCTGTATGCCCAGGTCGCGGGCGTGGGTGAGCAAGGCGGCGGCGATCTGGGGTTTGGTGGCGAACACGACGTCGTCGTGGACATGGGTGAGCAGTCGCCGTTCCTCGTCAGCGGCCCACTCGGCGCCGAGGTACAGGGCCCGGTCGATCGGGGCGTGGCCGTGCCGGCTTGCGTAGGTGAGGTGGACGGCGACCTGGCACAGATGGATACCGCCCAATGCTCCGGAGTATTGGCGGGCCGCGCCGACGCAGTCCGTGGAGGACTTCTCGTCCCCGGTCTCGTCCACGATCAACACCGCGTCCGGATCAGCGAGTTCACCGGCCGTCCAGGCGGTGATTCGGTCCCGGGCCCGGTCGTGATGGACGACCGCGCGGGACAAGAAGTGCTGAAGCCGGTGCGGTCCTCGGTGGCCAAGGGCCTCGGCAAGCGTCCAGTAGTTACGCGTGTCCAGCTCCATCAGCATCGCTTCGGTCATCTCCCGGACCAGAGCCCGTGGTTCGCGGTGCTCGAAACAGTCCGCGATCTCTTCGGTCACGGCCCCAAGCGCCGCCGTCCATGCCTGCTCAGCTATCGTGGCCTCCGCGGCCACCTGGTTCTGAAACGTCGTCACAAACGTTCATGATCACGGTGGCCGTACTCGTGCCTGCAGGCGCCCCGCCATCCCGCTGACCAGCCTCAACTCACAACGGAGCTACATCTACAGCTGCCGTGACAGTGCGCGGGTGACCGGACAGACCCGACGCTGGCGCGTCACTTCACGGGCATCATTCTGCCCGTCGGGACGTGTCAGACTTTAATTCCGAACAGTTTTTCCGCATTTCGGAACGCAATTTTTTCCTTGGCTTCGCGTTGCAAATCGACTCCCCGGAACCAGTCGGTTTGAGTTTTCATATTTGCAAACGGGTAGTCGGTTGCAAACATCACTCGATCCACGCTTATGTACTTCAGCAGGAGATCGAGCAGTTCAGTCTGGGGGAATGCGCTGGTTGTGAACCAGAAATTTTCATGGAAATACTGCTCGAACGGCTTGTCCAGGCTCTTCTTGGTCACTTCGCTCATCTTCTCCACGACGCGTTTGTAGAAGAACGGAAGGCCCTCTCCCATATGGCCGATGATAATCTGGAGCTTGGGATACCTGTCGAATACTCCTGAGGTGATCATTCGGAGGCACTGAGTAACGACTTCCTGGTGCCATCCATATGCGGAGATGCTGAGAACCTGGTCCTGGAACTCCTTCTGATATTCCGGCCGCATATTGCTGTAGTAGATTTCGAAAACCTCGTCAGGCGGCAGGCCTGGATGGATGTATATCGGCACATCAAGGGCTTCGGCGCGCGCCAGCAGGGGCTCAAAGTCGGGATGGTCGAGGAATTTCTTCCCGATGATTCCATTGGTCAAACATCCCAGGAAGCCATCTTCCCGAACTGTGCGTTCCAGTTCGTCTGCCGAGGCCTCCGGATTCTGCAGAGGCAAGGTTGCAAATGCCTTAAACCGCCCCGGATAGGTGGCCATCGGTCCATCGGCAAGCAACTTGTTGAGACGATACGCAAAATCGATGCCCTTCTGCCCTTTGACATTCTGCACACCTGGCGTATGCGCGGAGAGGATTTGAACGTTGAGCCCCGCCTCATCCATTGCACCGATGCGGCGCGGGCCGAGCTCGGCAAGACCAGTATCCTCGAGGAACAGCCTGTCGTTCAGCACCATCAACTCATGGGTGGAAAAGGTCTCTTCCGTGCCGATGAAGGGCAGGTCCTGGTCTCGCTGTGAAAAATCCGTAGTCTCGTTCGCTTCCGCGCGGGAGGCAATGGCATGCGTGGACAAGCCGGCACCAATGCCAAGTGCTGCCGTTCCGGCTAGAAAGCCGCGGCGTCCCGTCGTGAGGTGCTTCAGAGGGTTTGCGTTGGACTTCATGTCAGTTTCTCCTCAGGTGTTTGTGTGGTGCGGCATCCGTCTGCAAGACACTTTCAGATCGACCCTTTGACCGATCTCCCTCCGGGTGACGTCTGCTTCGGTCCCCAGACTTCCGGTGAGAACCACGGCTTTCGTCGGGCGGGAGGGCGAGATGACGCGTACTCCCGGGGGCGACGCCGGGTGCGGATTACTCCCTGGGGAGTAGTCGGCGGACGGCGCGCCGCCCCGGAAGGAGCGCGGGGAACCGCGCGACCAGCCCTCACCGACCCGCAGCAGAAATCAATCCCCCGCCGGGAGGGCGCGAGGGGCCCGGGCCCACCCGGGGCTCACGACGGCGGCCGCACCACCGTGAGCAATCGCGTCACATCATCCGCACAGATCGTCAGCGCAGCGCCCACCGTAGCGAGGGTCTCCCGTTCGGCAGGCGTGTACGGCCCGTCGGCGAGAGCGATACGGGCGCCCTGGAGGAGGATGGCCTCCCGGCCGGCAGGGGCCAGGTGGGGCGCCAGCGGGTCCAGGGCCTCGTGGAGCTCCATCGCCAGCCCGGGCCCGCAGGGTTCGCCGAAGATCCGGCGCCATGCAGTGAGGGTGGAGGCGACCGGACTGTATACCTCGCGCTGGTCGCGCAGGAGGGCCAGGTCGGCAATTGCCTCGCCGCCGTCGGCGAGCATCACCGCCAGGTCGACCGCTACCCGGCCGGGATCGTGGCCGGTGCCGCGCGGCCGCAACCGGTGCAGCGCATTGGCGAAGGAGCCGGTCAGACCGGTGGCGTCGGCGAGATCGGCCAGCAGGCGTGATCCCGCGTGGCTGACCACTCCGTGACCGTCGGCCGAGACGACGCGCTTGGGACGCGACCCGGTAGTGTGCACGCAGAAAGTGCCTTCCTGCTGTGGTGACAGAAGCCCTAGACAAGCCTCATCGTCCCAGCTCAGAAGGCACTTTCGTGTCTCCGCTCAAGATCCGGACACGGCATCAAGCGAAACGCGCAGGTTAGCCGTTGTTACGGTGCGACCGCGGCACCCTCACTTCTGGCAGGCTTGCATGCTCAGCCCAGCGCGAACTTCTGGGCGGTGGTGCCGTTGCAGGTCGCGATCTGTAGCCGGGTGCCGTTGACGGTGGCGCCGTTCGGTGAGTCGAGGCAGCGGCCCGACTGTGGATTGAGCAGCGAGCCGTCGGCCTGCTGGACCCATTTCTGGCCGCCCACGCCGTTGCAGTCCCACAGCTCGACCTTGGTCCCGTCGGCTGTGCTGTTGCCAACGATGTCAAGGCACCTGCCGATGGTGCTGAGCGAGCCGTCGGAGCGGTGGTACCAGTGCTGGTCGATTGCCCAGGACTGGCAGTCCCAGAGCTGTACGGCAGTGCCGTTGCCGCCGGTGTCGTCGGCGCCGACGTCGACGCATTTGCTACCGGGGCCGATCGCCGGGGCGCCGCCGTTCACCGCGAACTTCTGGGCGGTGGTGCCGTTGCAGGTCGCGATCTGTAGCCGGGTGCCGTTGACGGTGGCGCCGTTCGGTGAGTCGAGGCAGCGGCCCGACTGTGGATTGAGCAGCGAGCCGTCGGCCTGCTGGACCCATTTCTGGCCGCCCACGCCGTTGCAGTCCCACAGCTCGACCTTGGTCCCGTCGGCTGTGCCGTTGCCAACGATGTCAAGGCACCTGCCGATGGTGCTGAGCGAGCCGTCGGCGTTGTGCTGCCAGTGCTGGTCCTCGGCGTAGGTCTGGCAGTCCCAGAGCTGTACGGCGGTCCCGTTGCCACCTGTGTCGTCCGCCGCGGCGTCGACGCACTTGCCACCGGGTCCGGTGATCGTCCCCTGGGGGCCGTTGGGTACGTCCGTCTCGCCGGAGTAGCCGGCGGAGGCGATGTTGGCCTGCACGGCGTTCTCGGCGGCGTCCGTCGGATAGCCGGCGACCATGACCCCCTCGAAGAAGGTGCCGCGGTTGCGGTTGCTGTTGTCGCCGCCGGTGCCCAGGATGATGCCGCCCTCCTGCTGCATGGGCTGGTAGCCGGCACGGGTGGGCAGGGCTCCGTCCCACCAGGTCGACAGCGCTCCGGACTGCGAGTTGCCGCCCTTGAGCGCATATCTGGTCTGCCCGTTGTTCTTCAGCACGGCCGTCACGTAGGCGCTGTTGTTGCCCAGGTTGGCGGTGTTGGAGCCGTTGTTCCCCTGGAACATGCCGTTCTCCAGGTCGGCCTCGACCCAGGGCCCCGAGCCGGTGCACGGTGCGAAGTAGCACGTCGTCGCGATGCTCACGGCATCCATGTGGCCGTTGCCTGTGTCGGCCGGTGTGCTCTCCGCGTTTCCGTAGTCGAAGCAGCAGTCGGACCCCACGTGCGTGCCGCTGGCCACCATGTAGGCGCCCTCGGGCTGGCCGTTGACCGCGACGCCAGAAGCCACGCCGGTGTAGCGGTAGCCCACGCCCGGTGAGATCCAGATGCCGTACACCTTGTGCCCGCCCGCGGTCACCGCGATCTCGCCGGCATCAGCCCCGCGGTCCGCGCCGCCTGCGGTGCCTGCCGGGCCGGGGGTGAGGTCGTTGTGCTGTGACGTCTGGTCGTAGACTTTCGAGATACGGCAGGTCGTGTTCTGGCAGAAGGTGTCCTGCCGGCCGGCGTCGGCGTAGCCGCCCTGGGCCAACACGCCGATGTCCGCCGTGCCGCCGTCGGAAGCGCGGATGACCTGGTAGAGCGGGCCGTTGTACGACGACAGCAGGGCGCGTGTGGTGCTGTGCGCGGCGACGCACGGGGTGCCGGCGGCTCCGTAGATGTCGCACGGCAGTGAGCCCGCGGCCTGCGACGTAGTGGGAAGGCTGACGACGAACGCGAGGACGAGTCCGAGAGTGGTGGCCGCCGTGGCCAGGTATCTCGCCGCCCTCCGGGTCACGTTGGGGCCGCGGCTTAAAGCCGCCCAGCCGATCGAGTGGCGTAGTGATGTGTGCATGACAATCCGTCCCGAGTTTGGTTTTCGCGTGCAGTGCATGGATGGTCGGCACGGAAGCTACGCAGTCTGTTGATACTCGTCAATATTTGTTTCATTACTTAAGCACTCCATTGTCAAACGGTTCGAATGTGGTGGTTTCCATCGCTCTGGAGTCGAGCAACCCCCGATCCGTCACCTCGCAGCTGCAACCAGCAGGAGTGCTGTCGGTTGGTGCCGGCTCAACCGCGCGGTGGCATCGAGAGCCCGAGCCCTCTTGGGTGAGGCCTCACATCCGGAAGCCCTTGTTGGACGGCATGCAGGCGCCCCGGCAACTAGTACTCCAGCAGCACTTTGACGTTTTCCCTGTTCAGGGGCGGTTTGGGTGAGTGTAGTGGGCTGGTTGTCGGTCCGTGTCCTCTTTCCCGGGCCGCCCCTCGATCGTGTGCAGCCGCCGCTGATAATGGCAGCGTTGGGCGACGGCTTGGCGTCGTCTGCGCCAGTGTGACCATCTCAGCGCGCGTGCGCTGGTGAGGTGTTGGTGGACGGCGGTGGGTGAGTGGACAGTTGCCAGGAGCCGCCGAACTTCTGCCACGGTGAGGGGCGCGAGGCAGGAACCGTTTCTGCTGCCCCTTTTGCTGCCGCGTCGGCGGCCATGACGGCCAGGAACGCGTGCGCCAGCATGGCCAGGGTGATGTGTCGCATCCAGCCGGTGTAGCGGCGGACTTCGTACTGGTCGAGGCCGCATTCGTTCTTCGCGGCCTGGAAGGCTTCCTCGATGGCCCAACGCATTCCGGCGACGCGCACCAGGTGCTCGACCGGGGTGCCCAGCGGCGCGTAGCCGAGGCAGTAGGCGATCTCCTCGGGCTTGCTGATGCTGCGGCGTGCCAGCGCCCATCGTTGGTGGGTGGGCATCTCGCCGTCGAAGTCCTCGATGGGGGTGATCTGCAGAGCGGCCCAGTGGTAGACGCGCGGGCCCTTTGCGCCGTCACCGCACGAGCGCCGCTCCCACGCTTGGTCAGGAGCCTGGGAGAAGAGGTGATCGACGCGTCCGAAGTGCGGCACCTGCTGGGACTTGGGGACCGCGAGCACATAGCCCAGGCCGGTCTCCTCCAGCATGCGGCGCAGCCGCCACTCCTGACCGTAGGCCGCATCTGCGGTCACCCAGGCGATCGGCAGCGGAGAGGCGATCGCCCGCAGCACCATGGCCTTGGCCAGGTCGGGCTTGGTGGCGAAGGCCCGCTCGTCGGGGATGTGGGCGGCGCGGCAGCGGTCGCGGTCGTCGGTCCAGGACTTGGGCAGGTACAACTCCCGGTCCACCTGGAGGCGGTCGGGTGTGCGGTGTCCGGCGTATTCGGCCAGCTGCCAGCCGTTCTTGCGGACCGGTCCCAGTAGTCCACGGATGTAGTCACGCATCCTGCGGCGCGGCTCGACGCGCCTGAAGCGGTGGCCGGTGCGCAGGAACAGTTCATCGAGCTCGTCGTTCCAGATCTCAACTGCCCGCTCGTCGATCACGCCGGAAGGCTGCCCGGGCTGCTGCCATTATCAGTGGCGGCTGCACACGTTCGAGGGGCGGCCCGGGAAAGAGTGCACGGGCCGACAACCAGCCCACTACACTCACCCAAACCGCCCCTGAACAGGGAAAACGTCAAAGTGCTGCTGGAGTATTAGACTCGGCCCCGACCCGGCGAGCGAGTCCGCATGCACCATCGGCGGAATAGTGGCCAACAATTCCAGCGGAATGAACTGCGGCATCCAGGGCAACACCTACCGCACCCTGGAGTCACTGCAGTTCGTGTTGCCCTCCGGAACCGTCGTCGACTCCGCGGCCCAGGCCCTGTTCTCGCATAACTGCCGCCAGGTGGCGAGTAACACTGAGTGACTGCCTAGGGCTGCGGCCGTGCTGCTGGAGGGCTGCGAAGTCCGCGTGCGCGGTCTCGATGGCCTCGGGGTATGCCTGGGTCTTCTCGTGCTCGGCCAGGGCCCGGTAGATGCTGGAGAGGCTGGGGCTGTGTCCCTTGCGGCGGCCGGTGGGAATGAGCAGGGCGGGCTGGATGTACTCGACTGTCTCGCCGTTCGCGCGGCGCCAGAGCAGGGTGTGGAGCATGTCGTCGGTGAAGCGGGGGCCTCTGCGGTAGCCCTGGCGGGCCGCGGCGTCTTTCGATGAGTGCCTGTCGCTTACATCTCGCTGACCTGGAGTACTACGGCCACGCCGTCTCGCACACGTCGATCAGCACCTTGCCGACGGCGCTGGCCTCGACGGCGGCGTGAGCCTCCGACGTCTGCTCGAGCAGGTAGTGATGCACGGGCAGACCGTGCTCCTCGCCGACGCCGAAGGCGCCGTCGGCCAGCGCTGCGGTGATGTCCTCGGCTGCCGCGCGCAGTGCCGACCGCCCGACGGTGTAGAGCAGCACCCACTGAAAGCGCGCGTTGGTGGACAACGCCTGACCAACGCTGAGGGCGACCTCGCTGCCGCCTTCGCTAGAATAGATCGCGATTGTCGCGCGGGGCCGGATCACCTGGAGGTCAAGGCGCAGGTTCTGCGCGGGGGCCACCTCGACGACGATGTCGACACCGTCAGGAGCCAGGTCACGGATGGCCGTGACCGGGTCGCCCTCGCGGTAGTTGACGGTGTGCTGGGCGCCGGCCGCTTTCGCGAGCGTGGCCTTCTCGTCGCTACTCACCGTGCTGATCACGATGGCGCCAGCCCACCTCGCAAGCTGGATGGCCGCGTTGCCGACCGCGCCGGCTCCCCCCGCGACGAGCACGGTCAGGCCGGCCAGCGCACCCGGGGCGAGCCGATCGGGGCCGTCCTCGGAGGTGGTCAGCGCACGGTGAGCGGTGACGGCGGGGACGCCCAGCGCGGCGCCCACGTCGAACGACGAGGTGTCGGGAAGCGTGGTGACGTTGTCGACGGGCAGCACCACCAGCTCCTGCGCCGTGCCCCCTGGACGGGCGTGCTGCGCGAGCATCGTCCAGACGCGATCGCCGACCGCGATGTCGGTTACACCGGAGCCGACGGCGTCGACCACACCGGCACCGTCCTGGCCGGGCACGATCTCGGGAAAGGTCATCTTGCCAAAACCGCCGGAGCGAAACTTCCAGTCGGTGGGGTTGACCCCGGCGCGGACGATCCGCACCCGAACTTCGCCCGGCCCGGGGTCCGCGGCCGCCCGCTCGACCAGGTCGAGCACGGAGGAGTTGCCGCTCTGGGTGTAGACGACGGCGCGCATCAGCTGTTGCTCAGTTCCGGGCCCTCGGCGTGGCCCTTGACGCGATGCCGCGAGTTGAGTGGTGTTGCCATCGGCTTAGCCTCAATATCGTTCAGTTAGTGGATTTGGGTGGTGATGTGCGGGCTGTGTTCGGGTTGGGGCCGGCGTGAGTGGTGGGAGCGTTTCGCTGCCCATTTCAGGACGCTGCGTTTGACGACTCGGGGGTGTGAGCGCTTTCGGCGTGGTGGGTTGAGGTGTTGGGTGAGCCGTCGGATGGCGTGACTCTGCTGACACCTCACCACGTCGACGAGGGCTGAGCCGAGGACCCCAAGGAAACCTGACGGCAGTCAAGCCGGGGGGCTTGGCGTACCGAAGCCCGCCCCGATGAGGGCTCCACCGTCCACTGGCGTCACCGTCCCCGTGACAAATCGTGAGTTCGGCGACACGAGCGTTGCAACCATGTTCGCGAACTCGCGCGGCTCCCCGATGCGTCCCAGCGGCGCCCTGTTCCCCAGTCGGTCCTTGGAGAGCTGCGGCTGTCTGTCGATCATCTTGTCGACGAGCTGTGTGTCGAACAGCCCGGCCATCAAGGTGTTGACGCTGATGTTGTGCCTCCCCACCTCGAGGGCCAGCGTCTGGGCATAGCCGATCACCGCCGACCACACGGTCACCGGGGCTGCCATGTTGACGGCCGGTCGTTGGACGACCGCGGAGACGACGTTGAGGATGCTGCCGCCTTCGGTGGTCATGTAGGGCAGCGTGGCTCGCACGGACCTCACCACATAGTAGAAGTGCCGCTCGAATGCTGTCACCCAGACGTCGTCAGTCAGCTCCGAGATGGGGCGAACGGGCGGCCCACCATCGTTGGTGACAAGGACGTGCACGGCTTCTCCGAACCGAGCGACCGTCGAGGCCGTGACCCGGTCGATGTCGTCCGCATTCGAACAGTCGGCGGCCAGCCCCAGGACCTTGTCCTCTCCGTGCCTGCGAGAGAGCTCTTCAGCGGCCGCGGCGGCCTTCTCCGCACGTCGTCCGAAGATCGTCACGAAGGCGCCTTCGTTGAGCAATCGATCGGCGATCGCGAAGCCCAACCCGTCGCTTCCGCCACCGACGATGGCCACCTTGCCTGTCAGTCCCAGATCCATCAGTTGACTCCGATCGAGGCCAGGAACGACTCGGCATTCCCGTGGAAGACGTCGTCGAGGACGTCCGGCGCGAAGCCCTGCTCCTGCCATTCCCGGACCAACTTTTCATGGCTGAGCATCGGGTAGTCGGCGGCGAAGAACACCTTCTTGCGGAGCCGTTTGCCGATCTCGCGCTTGAGCTCCTCGGGGTAGTAGCGCGGCGACCAACCATGCAGCTCCATCCAGACGTTGGCCTTGTGCAGCGCGATCGCGATCATCTCCGACTGCCACGGCCACGCCACCCGCGCCGCGATCACGTTCAGGTCCGGATAGCGCGCCGCGACACGGTCGACGTAACGCGGATGACAGCTCTCGAGCTCGAGGCCCATGCCGCCACGCATCCCGGCGCCGTTCGCTGACATGCCCACGAGCATCAGCACAGGACGGTTGGCCTCGACGCACAGGCTCAGGCATTCCTCCCACCCCGGCTGGTCCGGCGTCCCAGCCGCAGAGAACGGGTGGAGTCCCATCCCGACCAGGCCCGGACCATCACTGAGACAGCGCTCCAGCTCCTTGACATGATCGGGCCGTGTCGGATCGATCCCGATCCAGTTGCCCAGCACCACGTCGGAGTGCGCGCGCGTGTAGTCGAATGCGTAGTCGTGCTGGTCCCGCATCGCACCGACGTCCATCTTGTAGGTGTACGCGAGGTCGAGCATCACCTTGGTGTTGGCCTGACGGAACTGGTCCGCTTGCTCCTCCTCGCTGACGAAGGTCATGTCCCACTTGAAGTAGTTACGTACCGCCTCCCGGGCCTCACGGGTCTCGAAAGGGCTGCCCTTCCAGCCTTGCTCGGTGCCCCAGTGGGAGTGGAAGTCGATCAGACGGGGCGGTGTGGTCATCGTGCTGTTCCTTCGGAGGTGGTCGCTGCCGTGTGTCGTGCCTCGACCTCGTCGGTGAGGTGGCGTTTGAGGACCTTGCCGGTGGGTCCGAGGGGGAAGGTGTCGAACAACTCGAGGTGTTGAGGGAGCTTGTACTTGGCGACCTCGTCCTTCATGAAAGCAATGAGGTCCTCGAGGGTGGGCTCCGCGCCGGGTCGGGGGATGACGCAGGCGCAGGTGTTCTCACCGAAGTAGTCGTCGTGGATGCCGATCACGGCGACATCGGCGACGTCGGGGTGCCGGACCAGGATCTCTTCGAGCTCTCGGGGCCAGACGTTTGCGCCGCCATGGATGATCATGTCCTTGGACCGACCCGAGATGGTGAGCCTGCAGTTGGCGTCGAGGCGACCGCGGTCGCCGGAGCGGAACCAGCCGTCGGTGGTCCAGCTCTCCCTGTTCTTGTCCGGGTTGCGGTAGTAGCCCACGCAGATGGTGGGACCGTTCTTCACAATCTCGCCCTCGACGCCGGTGGGCGCGTCCGCATCGTCGGAATCAAGGATGCGGACCTGCATGAACCCATAGGGACGACCGACCGTGCCGACCCATTCCTCGTAGGGCTCATCCGGATCGGTGCACGAGGTGACACCGGTCTCGAGCATGCCGTACAGATCGATGACCGGGCAGCCCAACCGCTCGTTGGCCTCCCTGAGCACCTCCACGGGTGTGGACGAGCCGCCGGTCTGGACGAAGCGCAGCGACGACAGATTCCTGCTGCCGAGGCTCTCGTCCCTCAAAATCGCGAGGAGAGCCGTCGGCGCGGTGAGGAACGACGTCACCTGGTGGCGTTCCACCAGGTCCAGCAGCGCGGTCGGTGAGAACTTCTCCATCAACACCCCCCGCGCCCCGGCATTCGCCACCTGAACGATGGTGCCGAAACCAGCATTCAGGCCTACGGGGAGGAGCACGAGGATGGTGGCATCGCCGTCGATGCCCCTCTCCTCGCTTTCATGGCGAGTCATGTAGAGCGTGGTGTTGGCGGTGTGCATCACCGCTTTGGGCTCACCGGTCGTTCCCGAGGTGAAGGCGATCCGCATGACGTCGTTAGCGTCGGCAGGCCGATCCGGCGCCGGGTCGACAGGGTCCAGGTCACGACGAAGCTGGTCCAGGCTGACCCAGGTGTCCTTGAGTGCGGTCGGGGACTCGCCGGTGGTCACCGCGACCGTGTTGACCAGCTTTGGCAGCCGGTCGCGGATCCCATCGATCATCTCGGTGTGGTCGAAGCCCCGGAACCGGTCCGGCAGCACGATGGTGTGTGCTTCGGAGAACTGGAGGATGAACTCGATCTCACGCGCCCGGTAGGCCGGCGGAAACTGACAGAACACCGCACCCAAGCGAACGACAGCGGCCAGCACGAGCACGAATTCGATCCGGTTCGGCAGCTGCACCGCCACCACATCCCCACGCCCAACACCCCGGCGGGCCAGACCCGACGCCACCTCGCCGCTGATCTGCCACACCTCACCCCAGGTCACCTGCGAGTGATCGTCAACATAGGCGATCTTGTCCGGGAACTGATCCGCGTTGCGCCTGAAGGCATCAGCCAAAGTCTCCTCCGACCAGTAGCCCGCGGCGGTGTACTCCTCAATCAGCTCCGGCGTGAGAAGTGTGTCCTCCCGAGTGATGGCCATGAGTCCCCTTCCATGAACGCCCGTCCATCGGCGACCCAAGTGGGCCGCGAGGACATTTACTGATGGCTTTGTCATTAAGTGGCACCATGACTATGCACAGACGCCGCGCGAGTATCAAGACCACGAGGCGAGCGCGGTCGACGGGTTGCTCAGGGCTCGACGTGCGTCATTCGCTGTCGTCGACGGACTCGGCGCCGGCGTCGAGGGCACCGAGGAGCGCGTCGCCGTTCGCCTTCGCCCATTGGGTCAGCACGTGAATCGGTTCGAGCAGCGTCGCCCCCAGTGGTGTCAGCTCGTACTCGACGCGGGGCGGCACCTCGGCGTAGGCGCGGCGATGAATGAGCCCGTGTGCTTCAAGGCGCCGGAGCGTCTGGGTAAGCATCTTGCGCGAGATACCGCCGATCAGCTCAACCAGCTCACCATGGCGAACCGGGCCCTCGCTGAGGCCGTAGAGCACCACCGCGGACCACTTGTCGGTGAGCAGCTCGATCGTCAGACGCGCCGGGCAGTCGGCGAGGAAGCCGTCGCCGGGATCAAAACCGTTCATGGTTCCTCAGGTACCTACGAGTTCCTGTCGCGAACATAGGCTGACTGCTCCCCCTTGCCACACCAGGAGAGTCATGCGAGTCATCACCCAGCAGGAGTTCGGCGGTCCCGAGGTGCTCACCATCGTGGACGCGCCCGAGCCCCACGCCATCCCGACCGAGGTCCTCGTGCGCGTCAAGGCGATCGGCCTGAACCCGTTGGACACGCGCCTGCGCGCCGGCGAGTTCCCCGTGCAGCTGCCGCTCACCCTCGGCTGGGACATCAGCGGCGTCGTTGAGAAGGCGCCCCACACGTGGCGGCTCAAGCCCGGCGATGAAGTGTTCGGGATGCCTATGTTCCCCCGGCCGGTGAACGGGTACGCCGAGCTCGTGTCGGCGCCCGCGCTGCAGCTGGCGCACAAGCCGGCGGCGCTCTCGCACGTCGAGGCCGCAGCGTTGCCGTCCGTCGGGCTGACCGCATGGCAGGGCCTCGTCGACCTTGCCGACGTGACCGCGGGCGACCGCGTCCTGGTCCACGGCGGCGGCGGCGGGGTCGGCCACGTCGCGATCCAGATCGCGAAGGCACTTGGCGCGCACGTGATCACGACCGCCAGCGGGAGCAAGCGGGAGTTCGTCGAGGAGCTCGGCGCCGACGAGGTGATCGACTACACGGCCGTCGACTTCGCCGAGGCGGCTCGCGACATCGACGTCGTGCTCGACACGATCGGGAGTCACACCGTCGAGCGGTCGATCGCGGTGCTCCGCCCGGGCGGTCATCTGCTGACAGCAGTGGAAGATGACGATCCGGAGCTCGCTGCCCGTTGCGAGGCAGCCGGCATGCGCTTCAGCGGCATCGTGGTCGACCCCGATCCGGTCGGCTTGCGCGGTCTTGCCGAGCTCGTCGAGCAGGGCAAGCTTCGAGTCCACGTGCAGGAGACGTTCCCCTTCGAGCGCGTCGTCGATGCGCACCGAGCGCTCGAGAGCGGCCACCTCCGGGGCAAGCTCGTCCTCACCGTCTGACTCCTCCATGAGGCCACCCCTGAGCGAGGCCTCATGGAGGGAGCGCGCGGCCATGAGTTCCGCCGCAGGACGGCCGTTCGCCGGTAGGTCCCCCACCCGCCCCCCGCGCCAACCGCCCCGTAGCAGGATGAATGTCGCCATGACGATCTCGTCCTTTCGATGGCCTGGACCCAGCGACAGCCGACGCTGGCACAGCGGAAGCCGACGGATAACTTACTGACACTGGCATCATTAAGTGCTGGGGGCGACTTTCCCCGCACCCGGCACTGGTGTCAAGGGCCGGACTCCGCCGGCTCGCGCGTCCCCGACGCGATCACGAGTCCGCGCTCGGCGGGCGGGACGGGCCGGGTGGACTCGCCCCCGCCGGCCGCAGGACCGACGGCAGTACGCTGACCCCCGTGCCCACACAGAAAGAGCGCAACGCCGAGACGCGGCGACGATTGCTGTCCGCAGCCCGGGAGGTGTTCGCCGAGAAGGGCTACGCTCATGCCAGCGTTGCCGACGTCGCGAAACGCGCCGGCCGCGCACACGGTTCGTTCTACCTGCATTTCGCCAACAACGAGGCGGTGCTGCAGGCGCTGCTCGAGGACGCGATGGCCCAGTTGTCGCTTGAGTCCAAGACCTTGTGGCAGTGGGACGAACCCGAGTCTGGCGTGCACAAGACCGTCCGCAGGTTCATCGAAGCGTACGGCGAAGATCGAGATCTTTGGCTGCTCCTCGATCAGGGCAGCAGCCTGGAATCGACCTTCAAGAAGTTGAGCGACCAATGGTTCCACAAGCTCGCGACGAGCATCATGCACGGCATGGCTTCCGCCGGGACCCCCGCACTGATGCCCGGTCTTGATCCCGAGGTTCTTGCGCAGGTCCTCGCCGGCATGCTCTCCGACAGCACCCGCGCCCTTTACCAGGAAAACCCCAGCTGGACGCCTGATGAATTGGCGGATGAGATCTCCACGATCTGGTCACTCACACTCGGATACGACCAGGTGTCCACCTCGCCCACGGACCACGCGTAGGCGCGACGCAACACCTCGTGGACGGCGGTGCCACGGGTGGACATCGAGGAGCGTTTCATCGCTGGGCTTGCCAGGACGTCACCCTTCCAACATAGTGACATCGATATCATTAAATGGTGAGCCCCCTGACGTAGAAAAGGACTGTCGATGTCTCTGACGACACGCGAGTGGCACTTCATGCAACGACCTGTCGGGCTCCCTGCTCCCGAGACCTTCGAGCTGGTCGAGCGTGACCTGCCGGCGCTGCAGCCAGGTCAGTGTCTGGTGAGGAATCTTGTCCTCTCGGTCGACCCCTACATGCGGACGCGGATGGATGACGTTCCGTCCTACGTCCCCCCGTTCGCACTCGGGGAGGCCCTGACCGGCGGCGCCGTCGGCGAGGTCATCGAGACGCGGAGCGATGATGTTCCTCTGGGCTCCTGGCTCGTGCATCAAGCCGGCTGGCGAGAGCATGCAGTCGTTGACGCCAAGGCGGCTCGCGTCGTCGACAAGGGCCGGTACCCGAGCTCCTATTATCTTGGCGTCCTGGGAGGGCCCGCCTTCGCAGCCTTCGTCGGGCTCTTCCACATTGCAGGTTTCCGGCCCGGGGACTCTGTCTTCGTCTCCGGCGCGGCAGGTGCCGTCGGCAGCATGGTGGGGCAGTTCGCCTCGCTGTCCGGCGCCAAGCGCGTCGTCGGGAGTGCAGGGAGCATCGAGAAGGTGAAGTACCTCGTCGACCAGTTGGGATACGACGCGGCGTTCAACTACAAGACTGGTCCCGTGCTGAAGCAGTTGCAGAGCGCCTTCCCTGAAGGACTCGACGTCTACTTCGACAACGTGGGGTCGGACCACCTGGCCGCGGCGATCGACGTACTCAATGACTACGGGCGGGTGGCGATGTGTGGAACCATCTCGACCTACAACGCGGCCGAACATCGCGCGGTCCCCGTGGACGCCATCAAGGTCGTGGCCAAACGGCTGCGTCTGCACGGGTTCATCGCATTCGATCACGAGGACCTTCGGAAGGATTTCGATGCTCAGGTGGGAGCGTGGCTGGAAAGCGGCCGACTGATGAACCCAGAGACGATCACTCAAGGAATCGAGTCAGTTCCCACAGCGTTCACCGGCATGCTGACCGGTACAAACACCGGAAAGGCGATCATCCGCTTGGCAGAGGACCAGGCCTGAATCAACAGCCCGGGCCAAGCTCGACGGACGCCTCGGCAGTCGCTGACCGCCTCGCCACACCCAGCCGAGCTCTATAGTTTACGTCACCGATGTTGCCGTCCTGGTGGCCCGATCCAAGTCTTCCCGGTCCAGAACTCGTCGAGCAGCACACGAACAGACGCGAGCGTGGGAGACACAACAGTGCGGCGGACCCAGAAGGAACGCAACGAGCAGACGCGCCAGGCCCTTCTGGAGGCAGGAAGCTCGCTGCTTCGCGAAGTGGGTTACGCCCGTACCTCGGTCGCTCAGATCACCCAGCGAGCCAACCGTGCACACGGCACTTTCTATCTCCACTTCGAGAACAAGCGAGATCTCGTGTCTGTCCTCCTCGAGGACATGGCTGACGAAGGCAGGCAACAGGCTCGTGAAATCTGGCGCACCGCGCCCGGCGTCGAAGGACTCTGGACGACTCTTCGGGACTTCTTCGCCCTGATCACACCCGAGCGCAGCCTGTGGCAGTTGCTCGAAGAGGTGATAGCACTCGAGGAGGATGCGGCGCCACTCAGGTCGAGGCTCCGACACCTCTACGTCGAGCCGATCCTCCGAGGCCTCCAGGGGAACCCCGACGCTCGCGTCTCTCGAGCGGCAAACCTTGAGCTGCTCGCCGACATACTCGTGTCGGCGGGGCTGTACTTCACGCGAACCGGGACCCTTCCTGCGTCGCCCGACGTCACCGCGCTGCACATGACTGTCGTCTGGCGCCACGCCATCGGACACCCGCTGACCGAGACCGAAGTGGCGCACCTCCAAGGCATGTTCGCGGCAGGCTAAGAGGCCCTACTGACCTCTTCGAGGTGTTGTCGGAGGGGGCGACGGGTGGTGATCCCTGCGGTAGGCCGGTGATATGCGGTATGCGCAGGGTGGCGGGTTGACCGCCGAGGGGCAGCAGGCTCGGGAGCGGGTCCGTTTCGAGGCTGGTGAGCGGTTCGTGCAGGGCGAGAAGAACGCGGTGATCGCGAAGGATCTGCGGGTCAGTGCGCGGGCGGGCATGGCAGCCGCTTCGTCATCTGGTGCTCCACGAAGGCGAGTTGGAACTCTCACTTCCGACGTACTACCGCCCCGATCCGCCGTCAACAAACCACCGCTAGGAACCGGTACTGACGTCGTCGAGGCCGAACTCTCCGGTGACCGCAGTCTCGCAGAACAGGGCGTCGTCGTGCTGCACGCCCGCCGGCCACAGCCCCACGCCCAGGCGCTCATCGATGACCACGCAGCCGCCCTCGCTGAGGAAGTATTTGAACCAGGCGAAGGGCCGCTCGCCGCGGTCCATGTCGGGGTCGACGACGCCCGGGACGGCATTGCGGGCGATCGGCCTGCCGCTGCCCGGCAGCCGCAACGGCTGTCGTGCCTTTACCGAGTCCGGCGTCGACCGGGTCTGCCGCGGCGCCCCGATCATCGCTGATGGCGGCTACCAGGGCACCGGCCTGCTGATCCCGCAGCGCAGACGGCGAGGCCGAAGACACCTCAGCCCCCAGCAGGAAGCAGAGAACGCCGTCCATCGCCGGGCCCGGGCACGGATCTAACACGCCCTGTCCCGGCTGAAGAACTGGAAACTTCTGCGGGACTGCCGGCTCAAGGGACACGACGTTCACCAAACGATGCTGGGCATTGCCCGGATTCGCAACCTGCCCTCACTGGACAACTCCTGCCTCATACGGGACGACCTCTAGCAGTTCCTGATCCAATAGACCCAGGCCCATGGGGCGACGTCGTCGGAGCTGTGGGCCCCCGGTGTCGTGTAGCCGAGATTCCCATTGCCGTCATACATCCGGGCTCTCGTGCCGGTCGTCTGGTTGTTGTCCCACGACCCGGTGACGCCCCACGGCATGTAGTAATCGGCGCAGTCGTACATCTCGATGTAGCCGCCCCTGAAGTTCGTCTCATCGTAGGCGCAGAACCAGCCGTAATCGGCTCCGCCTGAGCACGGGTCGTAAGCGGCGGCACCAGCGCCCAGGACAGAGCTCAGGTCCCGCGGCTTAGCTTCTCCCGGCACGGCTACGTGCACGCTGTTCCTGCCGCCAAGGGCGATCGTATTGAGGTTGACCCGCGTTCCGCCCATCTTGGCCTGGATACGTTCGACTTCGGTATTCAGCGCAACGGTCTGCGCGCCGCTCAGATGGATCGCCCTCGCCTGCGCGGCGAAATCCTGGCTGAGTTCGGTGGATGTGGAGGCGCTGGCAGTCGTGGTGGCCATCACCGCGAGCAGGGTGCCCGTGAGTGCGACGAAAAGCCGCCATCGCCTGCCGCCTGCCAAGACGCGGTACTTGGTCATTTAGTCCCCTTCCTCTCAGCCCGGACCAGGCTGGTCCGATCGATCCCGAACTCGGCCATACGGGCGGCCATTTCGGACCCGGCAGCAGTGGCCGTAGCCCGTTCCGTATGCTAAATCCGAGGCTCGAGCACCAGCAATCAATTCGAGGAGGGTTGAAATGTGGATCGCCGACGAGAGGGCCTTCCTTCACTGCCCCCGGCCACGCTGCTGGTTACGGCCGTCGCGAACGCCCTGGTCTGACGGCCCCGTGTCCCCTCCCGCCCTCCTGCCGCACATAAGACCGTGTCCTACGTGGTGAGGCGGACGAGGCGCTTGTAGCAGCAGAGGGCCGCGGCCAGTCCGAGAAATGCGAGGTAGTTGCGGGGATGACGCTCGTAGCGGGGGCTGAGTCTGCGGTAGCCGGACAGCCACGACATCGTGCGCTCGATCACCCACCTCCGACGCCCTAATCGCTCGCTGGATTCGATGCCTTTGCGGGCGATGCGTACTCCGATTCGCTTCCATCGGAGCCATCTGCGCAGGTCGGCGTGGTCGTAGGCTTTGTCTGCGTGTAGACGCTGGGGCTTGAAGTACCGGCCGCGGTGAGGGTCGTGTCTCGTTTGGTGACCCCCGATCATGGGCTTCAGCCCTTCGCTATCGTGGGTGTTGCCAGGCACCCACCGCGGTGATCAGGGCGAGCACGCCGGTCACGCCGAACGCCCACTGGAAGGAGGCGTGTTCGACGATCCCGCCGGACATCAGCGGGGCGAGGAAGGCGCCGAGCGACAGGGCCGTGGTCCAGGAGGCCAGCCCCTTGGCTCGCGCGGCTGGGGTGGTCGTGATCGAGGTGATCATGGACAGGGAGGCGGGGAAGAGCGCGGCGGCTCCGATCCCGGAGATCGCCTGGCCGGTGATCAGCTGGGCTGCCGAGTGGGAGGTGGCGGACACCAGGTAGCCGACGGCGGACAGCAGCGCCGCGCCCACCACCAGTTTTCTACGGCCGTACAGGTCGCCCACAACACCGAAGGTCAACGCGAGGATGGCGGCGGGCACCAGGAAGGCGTCACTGATCCAGGTCAGTTCTCCGCCGGACGCATGGAGGGTTCGCTGCATGACGCCGTTGATCGCGGCGGGCAGGACCAGTCCGATCTGGGCCAGGCAGACGGCCAGACAACCGGCGATGATCGTGCCGGTGTGGCGTGCCGCGGTGGCCGGTGCGGCATCGGACGACGGGACGGCGGGTGGGTTGTAGGCGGGGGTGGAGAGCATGTCTCCTCCTTGCAGGGTTTGGCGGGATGTACGGCCCGAGAGGGACGGTGTGAGCTGGGCGCACCGGGCGGGGGCGGTGTGCTTTCAGCGGAGGGTGGGGCCTCAGCGAGGGAGGGCGGGGAACGTCGTCAGACGCGGGGGCGGAGTTCGGCCATGCAGCCGAAGAGACCGGGACCGTTGAGCGGGGGCAGGGTGGGGTCGAGCTCCCGGTAGACGGTGTGCACGTTGACGGCGAGGCGTTCACTCTCGTCAAGGTCGGCGAAGCGGCCGAGGCGGATGTCGCGTGCCGCGTCCATGACCGGCATTCCGGCGGTGAAGCGGGCGGTGGCCTGCTCATGGACGTGTTCGAGGTAGTCACGGATCTCGCGGACGGCCTGTTTGGTGGTGACGGGGCCGTGGCCGGGTACGACGATGTCCGCGTCGAGGCCCAGCAGCAGGTCGCAGGCGGCGAGCCAGCGGGTGAAGGGGCCGTGCCAGACGATCGGCGCCGCCCCGGCGAAGGCGATGTCGCCGGTGTAGACGGTCCGGGACCGCGGCACGTGCACGATTGTGTCGTCGGCGCTGTGCGCGGGCCCCACGTCGATGAGGCGGACCTCGGTGCCACCGATGTCCAGAACCGTCTCGCCGTCGAAGACCCGGGTCGGGAGGGTGGGTTCGATGCCGGCGTAGTCGAAACGGCCGAAGATCCGTCGCGCGAAGTGTCCGGTGGGGCCGTCCATGCCGGTCAGCGCCAGGATCTCGGCCGGACCCACCTGTCGCATGTCCGCCACGGACCCGCGGGCCGCGATGATCTCGGCGTGGGCCACGAGCTGGTTGCCGAACTAGTGGTCGCCGTTGCCATGGGTGTTGACCACGGTGGCGATCGGCGCGGTGGCGGTCAGCGGCGTGAGCGCGTCGAGCATGGTCCTGGTCAGCCGCAGGTCGTAGAGGGTGTCGACGAGCAGTGACTCGCCCCGGCCGGTGATCAGCCCGGCGTTGCTCATGCCCCATCCGGACTCGCCTGCGATCCAGGCGTAACAGCCGTGTCCGACCTCGACACAGCCTGTGCGGGTTGCCACGGAAGCCACGTTGCCTCCTGTTCTCGCCCCGCATCAGATGGCGAGACTTGAGTATATTGATGGACTGGGGTCCATCAATGGCCGCTAATCTAAGAAGGTGGCGGGGTGGCGTCAATACCCGTGCGGCCATGTGCTGTACTGGCGGCCATGAAGATCCCGGAGGCAGGAGGCGAAGTGGTGTCCACGCCCGCAGCACCGCCCGCCGGACGCCGGGAACGCAAGCGACAGCAGGTGCGCGACCGGCTCTACGCGGCTGCGGTGCACTTGTTCGTCGCCCAGGGGTACGAGACGACGACCATGGACCAGATCGCCGAAACCGCCGACGTCGCCCGGGCCACCGTCTTCAACCACTTCTCGCAAAAGGTCGGGTTCCTTGAGGAGTGGGGCGTCCGCCGCCGCGCCCGCGTCAACGAGATCCTCGGCTCCCAGCACGCCGAGGACCTGCCGGTCGGAGACCGGCTGCGTCGCTATCTGAAAGAGATGGCCGACCTCAACGCCGTCTCCCGCGCCGAGACCACTATCCTGATGGACGCCTCCGCGCGGTACGGCCGCCTCCTTCAGGACCCGTCCCTGGAGATCGAACTCGCCAGAATCGTCGAACAGGGGCGGGGGAGCGGTGAGATCAGGGCGGCCGTCGACTGCGACCAGGCCGGACAACTGCTGGCCGCCTGCTACTTCACGACAATCCTGCGCTGGATCCGGGAGGAACCAGCCCCCTTCGACCTCCACCAGCGCCTCGCTGGCGCGCTCGACATCATCCTGCTGGGTCTCCTCGTCGGCGAAGCGGCCTGACCGGGCACGTCCCCTTGTCCAAGCCGCAGGTGAAGGGCCGCAAGAGATTCATCGTCACCGACACCCTCGGCCTGCGCTTGGCCGTCCACGTCGTCGCGGCGAGCATCCAGGACCGCGACAGCGCGAAGCGGCCGTTACTGTGGACCAGGCTCGACCACCCCGGGGTCCGGACGGTCTGGGCAGACCAGGGCTTCGCCGACCGTCTGGTCGACTGGACCGCCCAGATCCTCGGCCGTGAGCTGGAGATCGTCCGCAAGGATCCTGACCAGCGCGGCTTCCAGGTCCAGCCCAAGCGGTGTGCGGTGGAGCGCACCTTGTCCGAGGCTCTTTGTCCAGTCGTACTGGCATCGTTGTCAGGCTGGGTGGAGGGGCCAGCTCGCCCGGACCTCAACCGCGTCGAGCAGGTACTACGGCGGCGAGATCTTCGACGCCACCATCTGCGCCCTGATCTGGCAGCAGGCCGTGAACGGTGCCCTGGCCGACGAGCCCACCACCGGCTCCCCGATCGTCACCAACTCCCCGTCCGCCCTGGGCGGGCCGCGCACCCCGATCGTCATCCTGCCCGGGGCCCAGCCGCGCCGCCGCGCCGGGCCCGACCCAGAAGTAGGGCGTCGCACCGGTGGCCGGAAAGCACTGTCCGCCCGCCGTTCGGGTTGGCCTCGGGGGCGATCAGGGGTTAGTTTCGATACGAAACGGTAGCGTATCGAAAGTGGGGCGGTCACTCTTGACCGGGGCATCGAGTGGGCCGCGTAGCGGTGGGGCGGACGTGGCGGCCGGCATGGGGCGGCCGCGGGATGCTCGTCGGGATGTGGCGATCCTGGAGGCGACGTTGTCGCTGCTGACGGAGCTTGGGTACGAGCAGTTGTCGATTGAGGCGGTTGCGGGGCGGTCGGGGGCTGCCAAGACGACGATTTACCGTCGTTATCGGGACAAGGCCGACCTTGTTGCCGCGGCGGTGGACTATCGCTCGCATGCCACGCCGCCCTCGCCTGCCGCGGTCGGCCTGCGGGAGAACCTGCTTGCGCTTGCCGGGTGGCTGGCTCGGGAGATTGCCGAGCAGGAGATCGGACTGCTCGGGGCGCTGTTCGCGGGGATGCGTGGGGACCCGCGGCTTGCTGAGGAGATGCGTCGAATCCTGCGCCGGGACGAGGCGGCGATGACTGATGAGCCGTTCCGCAAGGCGATCGGGGACGGCGAGCGGTTGACTCCCCGGGCCGCCGAGCTCTTTGCCGAGATCGCTCCGGCGGTCATCGTGCACCGTGTGGTCGTCGCGGGCGAGCCGTGCGATGAACGCTTTGTCGAGCACCTCGTCGACGACATTCTCCTGCCGTTGCTGCTTGAGGGCCGCTGAGGCAATCCCGTTCCGTGCGTACTGAGTGCGGCGGGTGTGACAAGTGAAAGGGGATTCATCGTGATCGTTGTCACCGGGGCCACGGGCGCGTTGAACGGCGCCACTGTTGAGCACCTTCTCAAGCGTGTTCCTGCGGAGCGGATCGGCGTAAGCGTGCGCGACGTCGGCAAGGCACGGCACTTCGCCGAACGCGGGGTGCGGGTGCGGCAGGGCTCTTACGCGGATCCGGCCGCGCTGCGCCACTCCTTCGAGGGTGCTGAGCAGGTCCTGCTCGTGTCCTCCAGTGACCCGCATGCCGACCATGTCGGCTTGCACCGCGTCGGCATCGAGGCTGCCGTCGCAGCGGGAGCCCGGCGCATCCTGTACACCAGCCATCAGGGTGCCGGGGTCGACAGTCCCTTCCCCCGGCCCGGGATCACGCCGCGACCGAGGTGCTCCTCGCCGAATCCGGTGTCGCCTGGACCTCGCTGCGCAACGGTTACTACGCCCACAGCGTGCTTTGGCTGCTCAGCCCCTGGCGGCAGACCGGCGAGATCGCGGCTCCGGCCGATGGCCCGATTTCCTGGACCGACCGCGCCGACTCCGCCGAAGCGGCAGCGGTCATCCTGGCCGGTGACCGGAGGTTCGACGGGCCGGTCACCCTCACCGCGCGGCAGGCCGTGACCCTCGCCGACGTCGCCGCGATGGCCTCCGAGATCAGCGGCCGCGAGGTCAAGCGAGTCGTGCTGGACGACGAGGAGTGGATCGCGGACAAGGTCGCGGATGGCATGCCGGAGGGGATGGCACGGATGATGCTCACCAGATACCAGGCCGCTCGCGAAGGCCGCTTCGCCGGGGTCGACCCCCTGCTGGCCAATCTGCTCGGCCGCGAACCCCGCGGCGTCGCCGAGCAGTTGGAGGATGACAGCACCGGCTGAAGGATCGCCGAGGCAAGGGAAAGGGGCTGGGCTTCATCGGTGACATCAGCGATATCGGCTGTATTGGAGATATCGGTGATGGGGGCCAGCTCCTCGGTTCCGTTTGAGAATTTCGCTCGATTCGTGAAGGTGCTGGCCACGATCTGATCGCTGCGGCATATCGCAGTATGCGTATGAACGACGTCTCCGGTAGGTGGGTTCATCGACCAAGAAGACGCTCACCTGCACGGAGACCCCGCGAAGAGACGCTACCCGCGTTCGCTCGTCACGACCTGACCGACGCCCAGTGGACGGTACTCGAACCGCTCCTGCCAATCGCTACGACCTGCGACACCGTCGGGCCGATCAGCGCGGCGACCACGACGAAGCCTTCCTGGACTGGGTTTTTTTGGTGGTACCTCGCCACGGTGGAGCTGACCGATCGGCTGATTGCATCACGGAATCTCGCCTGAGCTGTGCTCGAATAACTGGTGACGCAGGCCGCGCGGACTACTCGTCCTGGAACGCCGGAATCTGCCGCATGGCCAGCACCGTGCCGTCCGGACTGATCGAGACCAGCCCGCCCCACTCGCGGTCCCGGAACGTCCCATGTCGCTTGTCCCTCCACGCGTGTACGCGTTGCCGATAGGCTGCGATATCAGCGTGTCGTTTGTCCTCTTTCCTGGTGACGACAGCATCGAGGATGTCGGCCGCGACTCCTGAGAACGCTTGGACCCTTTCGCCGTTGAGCCGGAAGACATGATCCGTGCCCTCGAACTTCTTGCCCAACAGCGTGCGTCGGACCGCGGTGCCCGCCGTGCCGTAGAACCGGGCGATGCCCTCCCACCCCAGTACCGGACGTGTGCCTGGTTGCGAAGCGGCATCCAGAGGGCTGAGACCGAAGCCCTCCACCGCGCGCGGGGCGAGCGTCCAGGTCTCGCCGACGTGGTGAACGAGACCGTGGTCGGCCAAGCGCCGCAAGGTCCGGTAGGCAGTGGCCCGGGACACCGAGGCCGTAGCGACAAGATCGCTGACCGTCTGGGCAGGCTGGACGTGCAGTGCCCCGATGACCATGAGGGCGGAGCTGCCGAGACCGCGGTGGGCGAAGGCGGCGTGGCCCATCAGGCGGGCGACGACGGTGGAGTCGATATCGGCCGTCATGCCTGTCTCAGGGGTGGTCCACTCCTCAAGCGCCAGGTCGGGGGGGTACTGAGTGGTCCAGAAACGAGACAGCGAAGCGCGGGCACGAGGGTTACCCGTGCCGGCGTGGTCGAGGTACCAGGTGGAGCCCTCCCGGCTGTGACCGACCCGCAGACGACGCAGCCAGCCTTCCGGTTTGAGGACCGTCTCGTAGACCGCGCGCAGCGTCGTCCGGGAGATCCCCGCTTCCTCCGCGGTCTGCCGCTCACTGGCGTGGTGCAGCGGGCCGCCGGCGGTCTCGGCGAAGCTCAGATGGGCCCGCAGCACCCGCAGCGCGGTCCGTCCCCGCTCGCCGCGCCACGGCGTGGTCTCGATGCGATCCCGCAGCGCGGCGAGGACCTCGTAGGCGTGGTGACGCGACTCCAGCACGCGCGTTCCAGTGACCACGGCCGAGGCACTGGCCCACACCCGACGGATGTAGTCCAGGGCGCGCGCCTGCCCCGAACGCAGCGCGATGTGCTGAGCATGCCGGCCACCGTCGTGGTCGGGGTGCAGCAACAGCCGGGTCAGCTCGTCGACGGTGCCGCCGGACCGGGCGACATGGCAGGCGATGGCCGCCGTGATGCGGTGCCCGTGCCTGGCCGCACCCTCCCGGTCCTGGCGCATGACTACGGTGCGGCCGTCGGAGCCAAGTCTGCTGTAACTGCCGGTCGCGTAGCGGCCGGTGAGATCCCCGAGAAGAACGAGCTCGGCCGCAGCCGGGCGAAGCCGGTGGAGGCCCAGGCGGTCGAGCGGTTCAGTTGTCTGCCGTTGTGGTTCTGCCTGATGACTGTGTTGGGGCACGGTGAGGTCGTCTCGCAAAGACGAGGGCGCCACCCAGGCCCGCTAAAACCACGGGTGGTACCCGGAACCGACCTCCGATCGGTGCCAGCGATGCCTCCAGGATTGCCGTCCTGGAGGCATTCGTATGCCTGGCTCCGCTCAGGAGGCAGGCGTCCCCATCACAACTCGACCAAGGCGGGAGCAGAGAGCCGTCGAGGTTGCCGCTCCTGATCGATCTCCGTCAACTCGGTTCTCCCGGAGGCGAGTTACAGAGGGATCGCCTCTGACTGCCTCCGAGCAACCCGGGTCGAACCGGGGTCGAATCAGAGCGTTTCCCTCTGACTGTCTCCGATCGTCTCTGCAACCCGTCCTAGCAGGTCACAGCCGTTTCAGCCTCCGTAAGCCCAGGTCAGAAGGGTGCGGCAGGATCACCAGGTGATGGATGCCGCGGGCCTCCAGCATGGCCGGCTGGCCGGACTCGCGTTGCGTGGCGAGGACCTGGTCGACGCCGACCAGGTCGCTGAACAGCTCAGCTTCGACGCCGCCCGGCAGGCGCGCCTGGTGGCGGAGGCGACCGCCGACCGGATCCGGGCAAGATTCGGGGCCAGCGCGATCGGCCCGGCTGCCACGTACCGGCCCGCGTGCTGAGGTCATGGACGGTTGACTGAGCGGTGCTGATCTGGTGGTGGCGAAGCCACGTACGGCGCAACGGACCCCGAGGCGATGGGGCTCGGTGCAGCGCTCGGCGGAGTGGTGATCGAGCGTGCTGGGAGAGCGCCTGGCCGCTGGCGCCACGCTGCGCGGGCGGTGGGGGATCGTCGCCCCAGTGCCTGTTTCTACCCGAACACGGCCTACATCAGGACCGCGACCACTGCCGCAATCACAGTGACGACCGCGAAGACGACTATGGCGGTCCGGCTGCTCCGAGAGGGCAGCGGACAGGTGCCGTGTTCGCACTCCACCGCATCGCGCTGATCGTCGAAGGCTGGTTCCAGCCAGTAGCCCCCCAGCAAATCCGCGAAGGGTACAACGTCATGATCACGATCTTCCACGGCCTGGCTAACGACTGATCAAGGAATCAGCAACACCTGTTAAATGGCGCGATGTGACGCCGGTGGGGCACGGCACGACAGCCGTCACCGTCTTGCCCATCGCATGGACCTCGACCCGCACGTCCACCGCCAGCTCCCGCACCAGAAGCCAGCCGAAGCCGCCCGGCCTGGTGAGATCCAGAGGCAGAGAGCGCGGAGACACGGTGCTGGCGTCGTGGACCGCCACGGTCACCGTTCCCGGCCCGGCCTCCAGCCGGAACCCGGTCGCCCCGCCGGCATGCCGCACCGCGTTGGTGAACAGCTCCGACATCACCAGCAGCACGGTGTCTATCGCGCTCTCGCCCTCCGGCGCGGCCAGGGCCAGGAACCTGCGGGTCACGTTCCTGGCCAGTCCAACCGTCCGCAAGCCGCTGTCCTCGCCAAGGGGCCAGAGATCTTCTTCGGAGGGATGCGTCATCACGGTCTCCGATGGCTCAGTCATCGAGCTTCCTACCGTGCCCTGGACATGTCAGACCATCCGGCGAATATGCATTGGTCACTCTCACAGGCGATGAAGGCGGCTCAAGGGCCAAACGTCAGACCGATGTCTCCCAGCGGCAGTTCGAAAACAGTCAGGCACTCAGAGCTCGCCGGGCAAGTGGGGGGGGGGGGGCCCCCCCCCCCAACAGACCCAATCGGACCCCACGGGGGCGCACTACCCCCCCCCCACGGGGGGCGGGGAGGGCGCGCGGGCGGGCCCCACCCCCGCTGAG
>NZ_JARXVH010000027.1 GCF_029892565.1 Streptomyces pseudovenezuelae
CGGGGACGGGCCCTGGACACTGGCCCGAAGTTCAGCCGATCGATACCTCCTTCACGTGGCTGTCCTTACTTACCTGGAGCGACTTCGTGTCGCACCCCGAGGGCTCTAGTTGCCGGACGGCGGTGGCGGGGGCGGAGCCACCGTCGCGCCGAGGCCCAGAAGGTTGTCCGGGTCCTGGAGCCCCGCCCCCTCCGCCAGCAGCATCCGGCGGACCATCGGCTCCGGCATCCGGATCACCACCGGCCGGGCGAGGGTCGTCTCGCGTTCCACCGTCTCGGTGCGGCCGGTGCGGACCCGGTTGGTCAGTTGGGCCACCACCCGGACGTCCAGCGTGAACTGGACCAGGACCGACTTCATCTTCGGTTTGTGCAGCGGCATCGAGCCCGCCGAGTTCGCCGTGGCGTCCGCCGCGCCGCCCGAGCCGCCGGTGTTGCCCATCAGCTGGTTGAGCCGGAACTCGTCGGCGTTGAGCAGCCCCGCGCCCCCCATCGGCCGGGCCGCCCTGCTCTTGTCGGTGGAGCTCTGGCCGTCCGTCTGGGTGGGGCGCGGCGCCTCCAGATGGCTCTGGCCCACCGTCTCGAAGGTCATCTTGTCGCCGACGCCCAGCACCCGCCCCTGGCGCAGCCGCGCGTGCAGCGAGGCCCGCAGGTCCTGCCCCTCCGCGCCGGAGGCGTGCACCGGCGGCAACTCGGCCCCGGCGGAGGTGAGCAGCGGCAGCGCGGCGATCATCCACTCGGTGGAGACCGCCTCGTTCAGCGCGTACGCGGCGGCCTGGCCCCTGTCCCGGAACCTGTCTCCGCCGCCCGCCTGCCGGACCGCGGAGTCCAGCAACCGCCGTACCTGCGTGACCCCTTGGAACCCGTTGACCTGCGCCTCCATCGGCAGCCGCACGCCGCCCGCGCGCCAGGCGCCGAGCCCGGCCGGGGCCCGCCCGGCAGCTGGCTGCCGCTGGGCCACGGGGGCGACCACCCGGTTCAGCGCCGCCAGGTCGTTCTTCAGGACGCGCTGGGTCAGCGACATCTTCTTGTCGCCGAGCTGGGCGAGCCCCAACCGCCGGTCGCCCTTGTACAGTTCGAGGCTCGCCCGGATCGGCACCCGCATCTTCGCCGACTGCGCGGCGCTCGCCTCGGCGACCGTCTTCATGCCGAGCTGGCCCCGGCCCGCGGTGCCGGTGCGGCGCGAGTCGCCGGACGCGTAGCCGAGGCCCACCGAGCCACCCGTGCTCTTCAACTGGCCGAGCCCGCCCTCGGGTTTGCCCGATCCCGCGACAATGCCCTCGACGCCGGTCATCGCGCCCTCGTCGTGGGAGCCGGCGCTCTGGGAGACGGCCGAGGTGATGTACTCCATGTCCCGGCCGTCGTCCACGTCACCCTCGTAGGTGCCGGGCCCGCTGCGGGTGATCTTGAACACCGCCCAGTAGGGCGTCCTGCGGCCGTCCAGCAGTTCGACGGTGACCCCGCCGTCCATGGCGCTCGACAGCAGCCCGGCGGATCCGTCCCGGTCCAGTACACGCAGCAGCCGCTGCACGTTGTCGTTGCGGTCCTTGGTCTGCTGCCGGGGCAGCACGGCGTCGGCGACCCCCTGCTGCCCGGCCGCCGCGAGGCTCGCCCGCAGCCGCGCCAACAGCGGCACGAAGTCCGGCAGATCCTCGATCGTGCCGAAGCCGAGCGCCGAGTCGACGCCGAGGGTCGGACCGGTGGCGCGCGTCGGAGCGGACCCGGACACCCCGGACGAGCCGCCCGCGTCCTTGGCCGCCGGATCCCCGACCTTCTGGTCCCGGGCCTCCTGTCCCTTGCCCGCAGGCTCCCCGACCTTCGGTTCCTCGACCGCCGGTTCCCGATCGGCCCGCTCCTGCGCCATCCGCGAGCTCTCCGCCGGACTCTCGCCCTGCACCCCCGACGACGCCGTGGTGGCCGTCGCGGTCTTCGTGTTGGGCGGCTCCGAGTCCAGCCCCAACTGCCGTCGTATGCGCGGCGGGAGCTGCGCCTCCGTCAGCCACACGCCCGCCGCGGCCGGCAGGGTCCGCGCGCCCTTGGTCACGTAGGGGCCGCCGCCGGTCACCTTGACCTCCGCGACCATGTTCACCAGCACATCGCACTGGACCAGGTACAGCGGGGCCTTCTTCGGCGTGTGGGTGTTGCGCTCGACCGTGCCGGACACGGCGGCGGCCTGCGTATCGCCCTCGCCCCAGGTGCGGTACCCCGACAGGCCTTGGCCGGTGCGCCACTCGGGAGCGTTCCCCGTGACCGTGGCGCCGATCTGCACCGTGTTGGTGGTGCCCTGGCCGACCTGCCCGGCCGACTGGTGGCCACCCAGCACGAAGGTCTCCGTACCCGGGCCCGAACCGGTGTGCAGGAACTTCGGGTTGGCGAGGGCGATACGGGTGCCGACCGCGCCGTTGAGAGCCGCGAGACGGCGCGGATAGCGGAGGTTCTTCACCACCCAGCCCGAGGACGCGGCCTGGCGCAGCGCGCCCTGGATCGACCGCTCGCCGAACCGCTCCTCCAGCGCCTGCCGGGGCGCGAGCCCCTCCGACTCCAGCGCGGTGTCCCGGCGCAGTCCCTTGTCGCGGGCGGCGGCCCGGGCGAGCAGCTCGTAGGCCAGGGCCCGCACGGGCTCCCCGTCGAGGCTCTCCACCAACTGCCAGTCCCGCAGCACCCGTCCGGCCGACGGCCTCGGGGTGACCGAGGCCAGGTCGCCGATGCCCTCGGCGGCGAAGCCGTAATCGGGCCTGGACGCCTGGGCCTTGCGGGCCTCGACCACGGCGTCGAGCCGCTCCTTGCCCTCCTGGTCCAGCGTGAACTCCGTGGGAGTGAGCAGCCGTACGTCCTGTTCCGGCAGGTGCAGCCCGCCCAGCGGCCGGGACGCGGGCCCGTCCTGGCCCGGGGAGCCGGGGGTGACGGTGCGGGCCAGCTTGCGCGGCCGGGACGTCATGGTGACGTCCACGTCCAGGCGCAGGGGCGCCGCGAAGGCGCTGGCCGACTCGGAGCCGTTGGCGACGATGTCCGAACGGCCGGTGGGACCGGCCTGGTTGCGCCGGTTGCCGGTGCTGTGTCGCTCGTAGCGGGCCGCGCCGGTCAGCACACCGGGGACCAGCCGGGCCTGGCCGAGCACCAGACCGCCGATCGAGCGCGAACTGCTGCGCCCGCTCTGCGAGTTGCTGGTGACCCCGGAGTGGGCGCGCACCAGCCAGTCCTTGATGTCGCCCTGGTAGGTGGTGTCGCCCAGGTCGCCCTTGACCCGCAGGTGCACGTCGTGGGCGTGCATGGTCGTCTTGCGGCGCAGCCGGACCGTGAGGCCGGTGGACAGCAACTGGTCTTTGTTGACACGGAGGTTGGTCTCCGAGAGGGCGGTCATCAGCTCGCGGTGGTTGCGCCGCTGGACCTCGGCCTCCTCCCTGCTGACGTGCGCGCCGGGCGGGCTGGTGCCGAACGCGGGGAGATAGCCGGCCAGTCGGGGATCGGTGGCGAACATCTCGCGCACGGCCCGCACCATGGGCCCGGTGTCGATCTGACTGAGCGCGACGTTGGATCCCTTGCCGCCGTAGGCGAGATGGCGCTCGACATCCACCTCGTCGCCGTTGTCGTCGGTCCGCTTCGGCTTCTCGACGAACTCCCCGGCCGCCATCCCCGGCGGCAGCGGCAGCCCGAGCGCCTGGGCCTCGTCGGCCCGCAGGCTCATCCACACCTTCATCGAGTGCGTGGCGACGCGGCGTTCGGGATGCAGGACCATCTCGGCCGACCGCGGACCCGTACCCTCCGCGCTGATCGTCACGGTCCCGAAGTAGAGCGCCTTCTCGCCCCGGACCTCCGCGCCCTGCCGGCTGGAGACGGTCTGTTCGGTCGTCGTGAAGCGCGCCTTTCGGGCGCCTCCGACCGGCATGGCCGTGGCCCGCACGACGGCCGCGCTGCCGGACAGACCGACACCGATCGCCGGGCCCGCGCCACCCGAGATCGCCCGTCCCTTGCCCGCGCTCTCCGCGACCGTGTCCTGCCCCTGCTGGTGGGTGCGCAGTTGGGTCTTGCCGGTGCCCCAGGCGGGGGAGAGGCCGGTGAGCACGGCGCGCAGTTGGTAACTGCCCGCCGTCTTCCCGTCCCTGGACCGCAGGTCCTCGCCGACCACGCCGTCCCGCAGCAGCCGCGGCATGTCCTCCAGGACGGTCGCCGTGGCGGTCGCCTCCTGCAGCCGGGCCCGGCCCGGCGCCCCGGACGCGGTGATCGAGGGGTGCAGGACGGAGGCGACCGCGTCGAAAAGACCGCCCCCGCCGCGCTGCGGGGCACCGGTCCCGACGACGGCCACGGGCGCCAGCGAGTCGGCCTGCGAGACCGAGTCGGCGAGCGCGGCGGCCCGCACCGGGTCCGCGTGCAGGGGCCGCGGCGGCACGGGATCGCCGGTGCCGCCCGGCACCAGATGCTCGGTCGGCACCCGCTGGGTGAGCGTGCCGGCGCCCTGGAAGGACTGCGCGTCCGCGGAGCCGTGCTGCTGCACCCGTACGTCGTAGAGCACCTTGCGGGTCACCTCGACCGAGCCCATGTCGCTGCGCAGGACGCGGGGTTCGGCCACGTTCTTCTGCCGGCGGGACTCCCTGGAGGACTGCCAGGGCTGCACGTTGCCGGTGGCGGCGCCGCCGAGGAAGAGCCCCGGCACCACGGGCGCGAGCCCGAAGCCCATACCGCCGACGCCCTTGCTGGACGAACTGCCCGCCGTACTGCTCACGGTGGCGCCGCTGTTGTGCTGGACGTCGACCTTGGTGTCCTTGCCCTCCGCGTCCTCCAACTCCGCCTGCGGCGCCGCGTCGGGGCCCGGCGCGGCCCCGGACACGTGCTCGGGGGGCTGGAAGACGGGCGGCCGGTCGTCGGGAGCCCGGCGGACGGCGACGGTGACGTCGAACCACTCCTTGCCACCGCGACCCTGGACGGCGAAGGCGCGGCCCTGCCCGAAGAAGCTCTCCGGCCGCCCGGCCAGTTCGGCGGCGATGTCACCGACGTCGCCGTCGCCGCGTCCGACGACCGCGGCCACCGCGTGCCGCACGAACTCGTGCCCGGTCAGACCGCAGGCCGTGGAGAGACCGGCCGCCTGCAAGTGCATCAGGTACGAAGGGAGTTCGAGCCCGGTCTCCTGGCCCTCGTCCACGCCCGCCAGCGCGGGCCGGGGGAGTCCGGCGCGGTTACGCCGTAGGGCCCGGGTGGTGGCCCTGTTCCCCGCGGAGTTCTGGACGCCGAGCAGGGGATGGGCGGCGGCGGTCGGCGCGGGTGGCCGGGCGGTGCGGGCCGACGGGGGCGCCTGCCGGGAGTCGCCGGTCCTGCCGTTCCCTGACTGCTGAGGTGTCCGCACGGCCTCAACGTAACCAGCGCCGTGCAGGTCGGAGGCCCCTCCGGCCACTCCCGCCACGTTCGCCGCTCCCGCTCAACCGGCATGCCAACTCCCGTACACCGCAAGGCCATTTATGACTTTGCCGGCTCTTTGCAACCCGCTTCGTCGCTGCCTCGTCTCTCCGCTCGATCTGTCACCCGATGAAAGAGAGCGATTCATGCGTCGAACCGGCCTCAGTGCCATGGCACTCGCCTGCGCCGCCGTGCTGGCGGGTGCGGTGCCCGCGTTCGCCGACGGGACCGCGTCCCCGACGCCCGTCCCCAGCCGGTCCGCCGAGCCGACCAAGGCACCGTCTCCCGCCACGAGCGCCGAGCCGACCCGGGCGCCGTCCGACGACCAGGTCTCCGTCCGGCCCAGCGGTGCGCCGAACACCGGCGAGGTCACTCCGTCCTCCGGCTCCGCCACGGGCGGCCTGATCGGCGGGGGCGCCGCCGCGGCGATCGCCCTCGGTGGCGGGGTCTTCCTCGTGCGCCGCCGCCGGGCGAACGGGGTATGAGCCCCCTCTCCAGGCGTGCCTTCGCCGGGGCGGCGCTGGCCTCGCTGCTCGTCGCCTGCGGCGGCCCCGGCACCACGACCGGAAGCTCCACGAGCCCACCGCCGTCGGTGTCCGAGGCCTCCGTCCCGCCGCCCGCCAAGTCGGTGGCCGCGCTGGGGCGTTCGGTCCCGGTCGGCCTGAAGATCCCGGCCATCGGGGTCGACACCTCGGTCATGCAGCTGGGGCTGGCCGCCGACGGCACCGTCGAGGTGCCGCCGATCGCCGCGCACGACCGGGCGGGCTGGTACCGGCACTCACCGACACCCGGCCAGACCGGACCGTCGGTGATCCTCGGCCATGTCACGGTCGGCTCCTACGGGGACGGCGTCTTCCGTCACCTCGGGGAGCTGAACCGGGGGGACAAGGTCGTGGCGCGCCTGGAGAACGGCAAGTCCGCGGTGTTCGCCGTCACGGCGGTGCAGACGGTAGCCAAGGCCGACTTCCCGACGGACGAGGTCTACGGCGACGTGGACCGGCCGGAGCTGCGGCTCATCACGTGCGGCGGACCCCGTACCGGTGACGGCTACCAGGACAACGTGATCGTCTTCGCGACGCTGAGCACCTAGGGCCTGCCCGGCCACCGCGAGCCCCTGACGGCGTCCCGGATCCCGGATCCCGGACCGTCGGAACCCACACCGACGGTCCGGGGTCTTCCAGTGCGAAGCCACCATCCCCCCACCTGGAGAACGTTGAAACGGTCCAGCGAGAAGGCCGCGTCGGAGCTGTTCGCCGCCCTCTACCCGCGCCTCGCCGGCTGGTGCCGCCGGCTCGTCGACGACGACGAGACGGCCCACGAGATCGCCTCCGAGGCGTTCACCAGGCTGTGGGCGCGCTGGACGACCGTGTCGGAACCGCGCGGATTCCTCTACGTCACCGCCGCCAACCTGGTCCGGGACCACTGGCGCAAGCTGGAGCGCGAGCGCCGGGCCGTGCGCCGCGCCACCGACGAGGCGGCCGTGCGCCCGCAGCCGGAACAGGAAGACCCCTCGGTACGGCTCCTGGTCCAGTCCCTGCCCGAACGGCTGCGCGTGCCGATCCTGCTGCACTACTACGCTGACATGCCGATCCGGGAGGTGTCCGCGCTGACCGGACGCAAGGAAGGAACCGTCAAGGCCGACCTCCACGCGGCCCGCGAACTGCTCCGCGCCCAGCTGAGGAGAAGCCTTGATCACACACTCTGACGACGGCCCGGACTTCGACCCCGAGGACGAACTCACCGTCCTGCTGCGCCCCTCCAGCGAATACCTCGGCCCGCCGACCGGCCGTTACGAGGCGATCCGCCGTGGCGCGGCCCGCCGCAAGCTGTTCAAGGCCGCCGTCGGCGCCGCCCTGACCTGCGGTGTCGCCGCCCTCGTCGTCCTGCCCCTGCGCCTGACCGCCACCGACTCCCCGTCCTCCCCGACGGTCCCCCTGGCCCCGCCCCCGGCGAGCAGCCCTTCGACCGGCCCTTCGACCGGCCCGTCGACCGGCCCGTCGAACGGTCCGTCGACCGGCTCTGACCCGACGAAGGCGGCTCCCACCGCCGAGACCCCCGTCCCCAGCCGCATCCCGTCCAGCACCCCGCCCAGGCAGCGCGCCACGGCGTCCCCCACCTCGGCACCGTCGACGGCACCGACGGACGTACGGGACACGACCTCCGTGACGCCGTCGCCGACCCGCACCCCCTCCTCGCGTGGCTGACACCACTCACCGATAGTTTTGAACATGTTCAACTACGGGCGTACGCTGCCGTCATGAGCGACAGAGCCGCCCTTCTCAAGGGCATCCGCGCCTGGTTGGTCCTCTTCGTCGTCTGTCTGGTGCTCAGCGGCGCCACGGCCTTCCCGCTGGTCCACGAACTGCGCTGGACCGAGGACGTCCTGCGCTCCCTGTCCGTGCCGCAGCACCTCCCCGCGCTCATGGAGTGGATCGAGCACGTCCGGCGCGGACTCGACACCGCCGACGCCGACTACCCCTTCGTCCTCTACGGCACGGACTGGCTGGCGTTCGCCCATCTCGTCATCGCGGTGGCCTTCTACGGTCCCTACCGCGACCCCGTCCGCAACATCTGGGTCGTCGAGTTCGCGATGATCGCCTGCGCCGGAATCATCCCGCTGGCCCTGATCTGCGGGCCGATCCGCGGAATCCCCTTCTGGTGGACGGTGATTGACATGTCCTTCGGCGTCATCGGGATCCTCCCGCTGTACGTCGTACGCCAGAAGATCAAGCGGCTGGCCGCCCTCACCCCGAACTCCGCCCCGGTGTTCGCTACTTGAGCGCCGCCAGCGCGATCCGCTGTGCCACGGCGTTCATTTCCTCGCCCTTCGCGTCCGTCGCGCCCACCGAGTAGACGAGCGTGCGGCTCAGATCGCGGGTCGCGGCGATCACCGCGCTGTAGCCGTACCGGGAGCCCGACTTGACCCAGTACGTGCGACCGTCGACCACGAACCGCTGGAGCCCGGCGCTGTAACTGGCGCCCTCGATCCCCGCGGGCACGGTGAACATCTCCCGCAGCTGCGGCCCGTGCACGATCCGGCCCCGGAAGAGAGAGGTGACCAGCTGTTCCAGGTCCGCGGTCGTGGAGATCATGTCACCGGCCGCGAACCGGTCCGCTTGGTTCCAGTCGGTCACGTCGACGAACTCCGTTGTCCCGTCGGCCTGTTCGACCGCCTGGTAGCCGTGGTTGTGCGGTCCGCGGATCCGGGGATCGGTCCCGGGGAAGTACGTGTCCCGCATCCCGGCGGGGCGCAGCACGAGCCGGGTGGCCTCGTCGGCGTACGAGTGCCCCGTCACCTTCTCGATCAGCATCCCGAGGACCGTGTAGTTGATGTTGAGGTAGTGCTGCTGCCGGCCAGGGCGGAACTCCGGCCCCTTCGCCACCGCCGACGCCACCACCTGCTCCGGCGTGAGCGTGTCGAAGCGGTGCGCGTACTGGTCCTCGAAGTCGCCCCACCCGTCGCCGGCCTGGACACCGCTGGTGTGGTTCAGCAACTGCCGTACGGTGATCGGCTCGAAGCGCGAGGTCAGCAGCCCGGGGAGATAGCGCTGGACGGGCGTGCCCAGGTCGATCCGGCCCTGTGCGGCCAGCTTCAGCACGGCCGCCGCGGTGACCACCTTCGTCGTCGAACCGGCCCGGAAACGGGCGTCCGGATCCGCCGCCCGCCCGCTCACCAGATCGCGCACGCCCGCGCTGCCCCGCCAACTCCCGTCACTGCCCCCGACCCGCACGAGAGCCGCCGTCGCGTCGGCGTCCGGCAGACCGGAGATCGCGGCCTGGAGGGCGACGGCGTCCGGTGCGGTGCCAGGGTCGGTGACCGGGCGCGCGGACGCGGTTGAGGCGGAGGCGGCCGGGGCGGGTGCCGCCGAGGCCGGCGCGGCCAGCGGGCCCGCCGCCGTGAGGGCGAGGACGAATGAGGCGGCGAGAATGGAAGGTCGGGGGCGCATCGGCTGCTCCAGGGGGCTGCGGCGATTGCTGTCGTCGATCAGCCTCCGGTGCGGGCCCCACCCCGCGGATCGTCGGCGGGGAGGGGGCCGGCCCCTGACCGGACCCCGAGTAACTCCCTTACCCGGCAAGGGCGTTGTGGGGGATGACCCCTACGGGTGAAAAAGTGTTATCCCGCCCGCTCCCACCGCGTCTCCTCTCGCACCCGCCGTCCCCCACACCCCGGGAACCACCACCAAGAGCGCGGCTGAGAAGGTGCGGTCGGAGGGCGGTGACCTTGGAGAGGACGGACGTGGACGGGCGGCAGTGGCGTTCCACCATCGCGGCGGCGCAGGCCGGTGACCGGCAGGCGCTGGACGACCTGGTCGCCGGCTGGCTGCCGTTGGTCTACAACGTCGTCGGCCGCGCCCTGAACGGTCACGCCGACGTGGACGACGTCGTCCAGGAGACGATGCTGCGCGCCGTCGACAACCTCGGTTCCCTGCGCGACCCGGACAGCTTCCGGTCCTGGCTGATGGCGATCGCCATGCGGCAGATACGGGACCGGGCGCGTCGCAGGTCCACCGAGAAACTGGACGAGTCGGCCGCCCGCGAGGCCACCGACTTCGCCGAACTCACCGTGCTGCGGCTCCAGTTGGAGGGCCAGCGGCGCGAGGTCGCCGAGGCGGTGCGCTGGCTGGACGACGAGGACCGGCAGTTGCTGTCGCTGTGGTGGCTGGAGGTCGCGGGGGAGCTGAGCCGACGCGAGCTGGCGGCCGCCGTCGGCATCAGCCGGCAGCACGCGGCCGTGCGCGTCCAGCGGATGAAGGAGCGGCTGGAGACCGCGCGCGGCATCGTGCGGGCGCTGGACGGCGCCTGCCCGGAACTGCGCGAGCTGACCGCCCGCTGGACCGGACGGCCCGACTCGGTCTGGCGCAAACGCCTGGCCCGGCACATCAGGGGCTGCGCCTACTGCTCGGACACGCACGAGTCCGTCGTACCCGCCGAACGCCTGCTCGTCGGTATCGCCCTCGTCCCGCTCCCCGTCGGCTTCACCCTGTCCCTGGCCTTCGGCGGCAAGACGGCGGCGGCCGCCACCTCGGCCGGCTGGTCCGCCAAGCTGCTCGGCGCCCTGACCAAGCCGGCCGTCGCCGTGACGGCGAGCGCGACCATCGTCGCGGGCGGCGCGTACGTGGGCACGCGCCCGGCCGACACCCCGCCCCCACGCGCGGCGACCACTCCCACCGCCAGCTACCGCTCCCCGTCCCCCAGCAGCACGCCCTCCTCGTCGCCGTCACCTACCCCGTCCTCCTCACCCACGAAGAAGACGACCGCCCAGTACGGCAGCGTCGTGGACGCCGTCGACTCCGCCCCGGACCCCGACACCCCGCCCGCCGCCCTCCCGCACCGCCCCGGGTCCGGCGTCACCAGCACCGGCGGCGCGCACGCCACCATGAACCACCGCGGGGACGCCGTGACGCTCAGCGGCCGGGGCTATGTCCTGGTCCGCTGGCAGATCTCGCCGCAGTACCGGGCCGGCAGCCTGGTCATGCCGAGCTGGACCGGCCTGAAGGGCAAGCTCTTCCACGTCGCCTCGGGCGGCGGCAAACGCATGGACGACCCGGTCGGCACGACCGGCAACTCCGCCACCGGCATGGGCAGTTCGGCCACCGGCTACGCGGTCCTGCCCACCGGCACCCAGCAGATGTGGCAGAACGAGTACTTCTACGTCGACGGCACCGTCACCCTCACCGTGAACGAACGCGGCGCCGACTACGGCCTGAACGTCTTCCCCACCACCTGGGACGCGGTCGAGAAGGACGTCACCACCGGCCCCGCCCAGGGCGCGATCCGCTACGGCCTGGTCCGCGACACCGGCAGGGACGACACCCCCGTACCGCAGTACGCCACCCGCGCGACCCCTGCCGACCCGGCGACGGTGGCCCAGCGCTCGCGTCTGTAGCAGCCGCGCGCGGCTCAGTCGCCGTCGCTGTCACGCAGGGCGTGCAGGAGGTCGACGCGGTTGGTCGTGATGGAGTCGACGCCGAAGTCGAGCAGGCGGCGCATCGAGCGGCGGGTGTCGGGGGTCCAGACGGAGAGCAGATAGCCGGAGCGGTGGACGTAGGTCGCGAGGTCCCGGTCGACCAGCGCGAAGCGGTAGTTGAGCCAGCGCGGGCGCACCGCGTCCAGCAGCGCGGGCCGCGGTGGTGCCAGCGACTTCCAGGTCAGCGCGATCTCGGCGGACGGGTCGGCGGCCCGGACGGCGAGCATGGCGGGGGCGTCCGCGGTGTAGTACGCGCGGTCGGCCGCGCCGCTGTCGCGCACGACCTCCATGATCCGCTGGACCGTACGCAGCTCCGGGTCGCCGGGCAGGTCGACCATGACCCGGCGGCCCTCGGTCGCGGCCAGCGCCTCCGCGAGGGTCGGCACCCCGCCGTCCGTGAGCCCGCGCACCTCGTCGGCCGACAGGGACCTGAGCGGCCGGTCGTGCTCCCACAGCCGCTTCAGCGTGTCGTCGTGCAACAGCACGGGGACGTCGTCCTTGGTCAGCCGCACATCGAACTCGACTGCGTCCGCGCCCTTTCGGAGCGCGGAACGCAGTGAGTCGGTGGTGTTCTCACGGACGCGGTAGGGGTCGCCGCGATGGGCGACTGCGGTCACCTTCTGCATGGACCCCATTGTGGTGACTCCGTGACTCAGGGGGCGAGCCACGCCGTGGTGAAGGTGTCGATCTCGTCGCGGATCCGTGCCTTGCCCGCGACGTCCAGGAAGGAGGCGTCGACCGCGTTCTTCGCCAGCTCCGCGAGCCCCCGCTCGTCGAGGTCGAGCAGCCGGGCGGCGACCGCGTACTCGTTGTCGAGGTCGGTGCCGAACATCGGCGGGTCGTCGGAGTTGATCGTGACGATGACCCCGGCCCGCACGAACTCCTTGATCGGGTGCTCGCCGAGGGTGCGGACCGCGCGCGTGGCGATGTTGGAGGTCGGGCAGACCTCCAACGCGATCCGCTGCTCGGCCAGATGCGCGAGCAGCTTCGGGTCCTGGGCGGAGCTCGTCCCGTGCCCGATGCGCTCGGCGCGCAGATACGTCAGGGCGTCCCACACCGTCTCCGGTCCCGTGGTCTCCCCGGCGTGCGGCACCGAATGCAGCCCGGCGGCGATCGCCCGGTCGAAGTAGGGCTTGAACTGCGGCCGCGGTACGCCGATCTCGGGCCCGCCGAGCCCGAACGAGACCAGCCCCTCCGGGCGCAGCCGGTCGTCGGTGGCCAGCCGCGTGGTCTCCTCGGCGGCCTCCAGACCCGCCTCGCCGGGAATGTCGAAGCACCAGCGCAGCACGGTCCCGAACTCCGCCTCGGCCGCCTTGCGCGCGTCCTCGATCGCGTCCATGAAGGCCCGCTCGTCGATCCCGCGCCGGGTCGAGGAGAACGGCGTGATGGTCAGCTCGGCGTACCGCACCTGCTGCCGGGCCAGCTCCCGGGCCACCTCGTACGTCAGCAGCCGCACGTCCTCGGGGGTGCGGATCAGGTCGACGACGGACAGGTACACGTCGATGAAGTGCGCGAAGTCCGTGAACGTGAAGTAGTCGACGAGGGCCTCGGGGTCGGTGGGCACCTTGGAGTCGGGGTGCCGGGCGGCCAGTTCCGAGACGATGCGCGGGGAGGCGGAGCCGACGTGATGCACGTGCAGTTCGGCCTTGGGCAGTGCGGCGATGAAGGCGTGCAGCTCGCGCGGGGCGACGGACGCGTCGAGGTGGTCGGTCAAGGGGGTTCCTCCCCGGAACGGCGCCCCGGGGCGGCTCGGCCTCACGGGACGCGGGTGATCGGCTGATCGATGACTCGAGGATCATCGTAGGCGGGGGTTGGACGGCGGGTGAGGTCGGTGGGCGCGCGGGCGACAAACCGGACGACGGGCCGGGCGGGGAATCGGTCCATGAACCGGTCCATGAACCGGTCCATGAACCGGTCGGTGGACTGGTCGGCGAACCGGGCGGTGAGCAGTTCAAGGTGAGGCTTTACCATGGCGAGGCGATCGATCGAGGGGGACGGGAACGTGGTGGACGGGACACAGCCGGCCGGGGGAGCGGGAGCGGAACGCGACCCGTGGGCACCGCCGCCCGAGGAGAAGACGTCGCTGGACAAGGGCGCCCGCCCGGGTCCCGGTGAGCAGCCCCAGCCGCCCTCGTATCAGCCGCCTCCGGCGTACCCGCAGCCGCCGTCCGTGCACGACCAGGCGACGATGGCGGCCCTGCCGTCCGACGGCTTCGCCCCGCCCGGTCAGGGCACCCCCGGCTTCGGCGCCCCCACCTACGGCGCCCCCGGCACGCCCCCGCCCGGCTGGTCCGACTCCGCCGTTCCGCCCCCGCCGTTCGCGCCCACCGGCCCCGGCCCCGGTCAGCAGGGCCCGCCGGCCCCCGGCGGCTACGGCTACCCCGCCTACCCGCAGGGCTACGGCTGGCCCGGTATGCAGCCGCCCCCGCAGAACGGCATGGGCACCGCGGCCATGGTGCTGGGCATCCTGTCCTGCTGCCTGTTCTGCATCTACGGCGTCGTCTCCCTCATCCTCGGCGTCCTCGCCGTGATCTTCGCCATCAAGGGCAAGCGACGGGCCGACCGCGGTGAGGCCACCAACCGCGGCCAGGCGCAGTCGGGCCTGATCACGGGCATCATCGGGATCGTCCTGGGCCTCGCCACGATCGCCCTGCTGATCGTCGGCATCGCGATCGCCGTGAACAATGACAACGACAGCGGCACCGACGACGGCTCGTACTACGACTCGGCCCCCGGCGTCTCCGCCCCGCTGCTGGCCCAGGGCTGATCCTCACCGGTCCCACTGTCCTCACCCCGAAGCCGCGCCCGCGCCTCCATCAGTGCGAACCCGAGCAGATTCGGCCCCCGCCACCGCCCCGGATCCTCCGCGGCGGGGTCGTCCGCCGCGAGGCCGATGCCCCACACCCGGTCCACGGGACTGGCCTCGACCAGCACACGTGTGCCTGTCGTCAGCAGGAACTCCCGCAGCTCCGCGTGTGCCGCGAACTTGTGGACGCTGCCCTCGACCACGATCCCGAAGCGCTCCCGCTCCCAGGTCGCCTCGTCGAAGCCGCGCACCAGCCGCCCCGCCTTCTTGGCCTGGGAGGGATGGTCCGCCGCCAGGACGCGCCGCTCCGCCTCCGCGTCCCCGAACAGCCGCGCTTTCCGCGCCATCATCCAGTGCTCGGCGGTGCCGTACACCACCCCGTCCACCGTGAACGGCGCCGGCCACCACTGGCTCAGACAGCTCGACCCCACCTGACCGTCCGCCCGCGCCCGGTGCCCCCAGAAGTGCAGGTACTTCACCTTCGCCCCCGCGCGGACCGCCTTGACCAGCGCTTCCTGTGAATCGATCGTCCCCGTGATCCGTCCCATGCACGCGAGTCTGGCAGCCACCACTGACATTCCGTCCGCCCTTTCCCGCGGTCACTCGACACCTGGTCGACAGATTCCGTCGTGTAACCAAAAGGCAACAACGGAATCACTTGTTGGATGCCCTTTGCTCTGTCAGGATCGGCACTCAAATCGAGCTGGAGCTACGCCACCCGCCCCCGCGACCGAGGGGCTCCGGCGGAGGAGAGCGACATGCACAACCCGGGCAATACCACCCCGGAACGATTCCCGGCGCAGCACCGCTTCGCGGACGGCGCGCAGTACATCGCCGGCCGCCTGGCCAAGGGCACCTCCGGCCGTACGCACGCGGTCGTCGACCCGTCGACCGGCGAGGAGGTCCTCACCTACGAGCTGGCCGGCCCCGACGACGTGGACGCGGCCGTCGCGGCCGCCTGCGAGGCGTTCCCCGGCTGGTCCGCCGCCACCCCCGGCGACCGCTCCGACGCGCTGCACCGGCTCGCCGCCGTGCTCGCCGACCGCGCCGAGGACTTCGCCCGCGCCGAGTCCCTCCAGTGCGGCAAGCCGCTGAAACTGACCCGCGAGTTCGACGTGCCGGGGACCGTCGACAACACCGCCTTCTTCGCCGGCGCCGCCCGGCATCTGCAGGGGCAGTCCGCCGGCGAGTACTCCGGCGACCACACCTCGTACGTGCGCCGCGAGCCCATCGGTGTCGTCGGCTCCATCGCGCCCTGGAACTACCCCCTCCAGATGGCCGCCTGGAAGATCCTCCCGGCCATCGCCGCGGGCAACACGATCGTGCTCAAACCGGCCGAGCTGACCCCGCTCACCTCGCTGCTGTTCGCCCAGGCCGTCACCGACGCCGGGATCCCGGACGGTGTCGTCAACATCGTCACCGGCACGGGCAGGGAGGCGGGCGAGCACCTGGTCGGCCACCCCGACGTGGTGATGACGTCCTTCACCGGCTCCACCGCCGTCGGCAAGCGCGTCGCCGAGATCGCCACCGCCACCGTCAAGCGCCTTCACCTGGAGCTCGGCGGCAAGGCGCCCTTCGTCGTGTTCGACGACGCCGACCTGGAGGCCGCCGCCAACGGCGCGGTCGCGGGCGCGCTGATCAACACCGGCCAGGACTGCACCGCCGCCACGCGCGCGTACGTGCAGCGCCCGCTCTACGAGGCCTTCGTCGAGAAGACGGCCGCCCTGATGGAGACCGTCCGGCTGGGCGACCCCTTCGCCGCGGGCACCGACCTCGGCCCGCTGATCTCACACGTCCAGCGCGACCGCGTCGCCGGTTTCGTCGACCGGGCGCGTGCCTACGCGCGCGTGGTGACCGGCGGCGAGGCTCCCGGGGGAGAGCTGGAGAAGGGCGCCTACTACCGGCCCACCCTGATCGCCGACGCGGCCCAGGACAGCGAGGTCGTCCAGTCCGAGATCTTCGGCCCGGTCCTGGTGGTCCTGCCCTTCGACAGCGACGACGAGGGCATCGCGCTCGCCAACGACACCCCGTACGGACTCGCCGCCTCCGCCTGGAGCCGCGACGTCTACCGCGCCAATCGCGCCACCCGCGACATCAAGGCGGGCTGCGTGTGGATCAACGACCACATCCCGATCATCAGCGAGATGCCGCACGGCGGATACAAGGCCTCCGGCTTCGGCAAGGACATGTCGGCGTACTCCTTCGAGGAGTACACCCAGATCAAGCACGTCATGTTCGACAACACGGCGGTGGCCAGGAAGGACTGGCACCGCACCATCTTCGGGGACCGGCTGTAGTTCGACTCCGGCTACCGCCGGGCGGGAAGACCGGCCGCCGACCACGGCCTCAACCTCGTCCCTCCTGAAAGGGCAGCAAGCGCATGGAGCAGTACGAGCCCGAACGCCTCTCCCCGGCCCAGGTGGCCGCCATGCGGCGCAGCTTCCGCAATGGGAGGGCCGCCCTCACCCGCCGTTCGCTGCTGCGCGCCTCCGCGGGCGGCGCACTCGCGCTCGGCGGCGTCGGGGCACTGAGCGCCTGCGGGATCCCCGCGGCCGGCAAGACCCAGGGCGGCGTGTCCGCCGACGACCACTCGGCCACGGAGAAGACCGTCAACTTCTCCAACTGGACCGAGTACATCGACGTGGACGACAGCGGAAAGCACCACCCGACGCTGGACGCGTTCCGCGAACGAACCGGCATCACGGTCAAGTACACCGAGGACATCAACGACAACAACGAGTTCTTCGGCAAGATCAAGCCGCAGCTCGCCGCCGGCCAGGACACCGGCCGCGACATCATCGTCCTCACCGACTGGCTGGCCGCCCGCCTGATCCGCCTGGGCTGGGTCCAGAAACTGGACCCGTCCCACATGCCGCACGCCTACGCCAACCTGTCGGCCCAGTTCCGCAACCCGGACTGGGACCCCGGCCGCGCCTACTCCTACGTATGGCAGGGCATCTCGACCGTCATTGCCTACAACAAGAAGGCGCTCGACGGCGTCGAGGTGAAGTCGGTCTCCGACCTGCTCGACAACCCCAAGCTCAAGGGCCGGGTCGGCTTCCTGTCGGAGATGCGCGACAGCATCGGCATGACGCTGCTCGACATGGGCAAGGACCCGGCGAAGTTCACCGACGACGACTTCGACGCGGTGGTCGCCCGCATCCAGAAGGCCGTCGACAAGGGCCAGATCCGCCGCTTCACGGGCAACGACTACACGTCCGACCTCACCAAGGGCGACTTCGCGGCCTGTATCGCCTGGGCCGGCGACGTCGTCCAGCTCAAGGCGGACAGCCCGGACGTCGACTTCGTCATCCCGGACAGCGGCTACATGACGTCGACCGACAACATGCTGATCCCCAACAAGGCGCGCCACAAGACGAACGCCGAGCGGCTCATGGACTTCTACTACGAGCCCGAGCCGGCCGCCGCCCTCGCCGCCTACATCAACTACGTGACGCCCGTCGACGGCGTGAAGCCCTATCTGGCGAAGATCGACAAGTCGGCGGCCGAGAACCCGCTGATCATTCCCGACCAGGCCATGGCCGCCAGGTCCCATGCCTTCCGCTCGCTGAGCGCGAAGGAAGAGACGGCCTACGAAGAGAAGTTCGCGAAGCTCACAGGGGCGTGACGACCATGAACACCACGGACAACAGCGGCGACGTCCGCCTCTCCGGAATCAGCAAGACCTACGGCGCCTTCACCGCCGTACACCCACTGGACCTGACCGTGCCGCAGGGCTCCTTCTTCGCCCTGCTCGGCGCGTCCGGCTGCGGCAAGACCACCACCCTGCGGATGATCGCGGGCCTGGAGGAGCCGAGCGGCGGGACCGTGTTCCTGGGCGACCAGGAGGTGACCCATCTGCCGCCCTACAAGCGGCCGGTGAACACCGTCTTCCAGTCCTACGCCCTCTTCCCGCACCTCGACATCTTCGAGAACGTCGCCTTCGGCCTGCGCCGGCGCGGCATCAAGTCGGTGAAGAAGCAGGTCGTGGACATGCTCGACCTGGTGCAACTGGGCGAGCAGGCGCGCAAGAAGCCGCACCAGCTCTCCGGCGGCCAGCAGCAGCGCGTCGCGGTGGCCCGCGCGCTGATCAACACCCCGAAGGTGCTCCTGCTCGACGAGCCCCTCGGCGCCCTCGACCTGAAGCTGCGCCGCCAGATGCAGTTGGAGCTCAAGCGCATCCAGACCGAGGTCGGCATCACCTTCGTGCACGTCACGCACGACCAGGAGGAGGCCATGACCATGGCCGACACGGTCGCCGTGATGAACGCGGGCCGCGTCGAGCAGCTCGGCTCGCCGACCGACCTCTACGAGAACCCCAACACCACGTTCGTCGCCAACTTCCTCGGCACCTCCAACCTGATCGAGGCCGAGGTCGACACCAAGAGCGGCGACGACATCGTCCTCAAGGCGGGCGGCGGCAAGCTGGTCCTGCCCGAGGCGCGCTGTTCGGCGCCGACCACGACCGGCGGCAAGGTGCTGGTCGGCGTGCGCCCCGAGAAGATCTCCCTCACGCACGCGGACGACGCGGGCGAGATTCCCGAGGGCCGCAACCGCATCACCGGCAAGATCGCCGACTCCAGCTTCATCGGCGTCTCCACGCAGTACGTCATCGACTGCCCGGTCTGTCCCGAGTTCGAGGTCTACGCCCAGAACATCGACCGCGACGCCCGCCTCGTGCCCGGCGCCGAGGTCGTCCTGCACTGGAACCCGGCCCACACCTTCGGCCTCGACGCGGCGCAGGACATCGACGCCGGCGTCGACATCGAGGAGGAGGCCGCCTGATGGCCACAGCCACCGAGGCGCCACCCCTGGCGCCGGCCCCCGACAAGAAGCCACCGCGCAAACGGGGCCGCTGGACGCCGTACTGGCTCCTGCTGCCCGGTCTGCTCTGGCTGGTGGTCTTCTTCGCGCTGCCGATGATCTACCAGGCCTCCACCTCCGTGCAGACGGGCTCCCTGGAGGACGGATACAAGGTCACCTGGCACTTCGCGACCTACTGGGACGCGCTGAGCGAGTACTGGCCGCAGTTCCTGCGCTCGGTCCTCTACGCCGCCGCCGCGACCGTGCTGTGTCTGCTGCTGGGTTACCCGCTGGCGTATCTGATCGCCTTCCGCGCGGGCCGCTGGCGGAACCTGATCATGATCCTGGTGATCGCGCCCTTCTTCACCAGCTTCCTGATCCGCACGCTCGCGTGGAAGACGATCCTCGCGGACAGCGGCCCGGTCGTCGGCGCCCTCAACGCGCTGCACGTCCTGGACGTCACCAGCTGGCTCGGCTGGACCTCCGGCGACCGCGTGCTGGCCACACCACTCGCGGTGGTCTGCGGACTGACGTACAACTTCCTGCCGTTCATGGTGCTGCCGCTCTACACCTCGCTTGAGCGCATCGACGGGCGGCTGCACGAGGCGGCGGGCGATCTGTACGCGAAGCCCTTCACGACCTTCCGCAAGGTCACCTTCCCGCTGTCGATGCCGGGCGTGGTCTCCGGGACGCTGCTGACCTTCATCCCGGCGGCCGGCGACTACGTGAACGCCGAACTCCTCGGCTCCACCGACACCCGCATGATCGGAAACGTCATCCAGACGCAGTTCCTGAGAATTCTTGACTATCCGACGGCGGCTGCCCTTTCCTTCATTCTGATGGCCGCGATTCTCCTCATGGTCACCATCTACATCCGCAGGTCGGGGACGGAGGATCTGGTCTGATGCCCGTCGTCACCTGGTTAAAGCGCCATCTCGTCGTCATCGGGGGACTTCTGACACTCGGCTATCTCCTGCTGCCGAACGTCGTCGTCACGGTGTTCTCCTTCAACAAACCGAAGGGGCGCTTCAACTACGAATGGCAGCAGTTCTCCTTCGACGCCTGGAAAGACCCGTGCGGGGTCGCCGACATGTGCGGCTCGCTCTCGCTCAGCCTCCAGATCGCCTTCTGGGCGACCGTCGGCGCGACCGTTCTCGGCACGATGATCGCCTTCGCGCTGGTCCGCTACCGCTTCCGCGCGCGCGGCTCCGTGAACTCGCTGATCTTCCTGCCGATGGCGATGCCCGAGGTCGTCATGGCCGCCTCGCTGCTCACCCTGTTCCTCAACCTCGGTGCGCCGCTGGGCTTCTGGACGATCCTGATCGCGCACATCATGTTCTGCCTCAGCTTCGTCGTCGTCGCCGTCAAGGCGCGCGTGATGTCGATGGACCCGCGTCTGGAACAGGCCGCCCAGGACCTCTACGCCGGACCGGCGCAGACCTTCCTGCGCGTCACCCTGCCCATCGCGGCCCCCGGAATCGCCGCGGGTGCGCTGCTTTCCTTCGCGCTCTCCTTCGACGATTTCATCATCACCAATTTCAACGCGGGCTCGACCGTCACCTTCCCCATGTTCGTCTGGGGTTCGGCACAGCGCGGAACACCCGTCCAGATCAATGTCATCGGTACGGCCATGTTCCTGGTCGCCGTACTGTTGGTCCTGTTCTCCATGGTTCTCGGAAATCGCCGCAACAGGCAAAAGGCGTAAGCGCAAAGCCCTTGTAGGGAGTTGAAATCATGGCCCCAAGCGCCATGAGCAGTTGGACGAAGTCACTCTCCGACGCACAGCCGGTCCCGTACTGGCTCGAAGATCCCGGCAAGCCCCACCCCGAGCCCGCGCTCACCGGCGCCGAGACCTGCGATCTGCTGGTCGTCGGCGGCGGTTACAGCGGACTGTGGACCGCGCTCATCGCCAAGGAGCGCGACCCGCGACGGGATGTCGTCCTGCTGGAAGGCCGCGAGGTGGGCTGGGCCGCCTCCGGCCGCAACGGCGGCTTCTGCGCCGCCTCCCTCACCCACGGCCTGCCCAACGGCCTCGCCCGCTGGCCCGAGGAGATCCACAAGCTGGAGGAGCTGGGCGCCCGCAACCTCGACGAGATCGAGGCCGCGGTCGCCCGGCACGGCATCGACTGCGACTTCGAGCGCACCGGCGAGATCGACGTAGCGACCGAGCCGTACCAGGCGGCCGAACTGCGCGACTGGTACGAGGAGATGGACCGCGCCGGCCTCGCCGAGGGCGTCGAGTTCCTGGACGCCGAAGCGGTACGGCAACAAGTCGACTCACCGACCTTCCAGGCCGGCCTGTGGGACCGCGGGGGCGTGGCCATGCTGCACCCCGCCAAGCTCGCCTGGGGCCTGAAGCAGGCCTGCGTCCGACTCGGCGTCCGCGTCTACGAGCACACTCCCGCCCTGGCCCTGAAGCCGGTCGGCGCCGGCATGGCCGTACGCACCCCCTACGGCTCGGTCCGCGCCCGCAAGGTCGCGCTCGGCACCAACATCTTCCCCAACCTGGTCAAGCGCGTGCGGGCGTACACCGTCCCGGTCTACGACTACGCGCTGATGACCGAACCGCTGAGCGACGACCACCTCGCGTCGATCGGCTGGAAGAACCGCCAGGGACTCGGCGACAGCGCCAACCAGTTCCACTACTTCCGGCTGTCGGCCGACAACCGGATCCTGTGGGGCGGCTACGACGCGATCTACCCGTACGGCGGCCGGGTGCGCCGTGAGTACGACGACCGCCCGGAGACGTACGCGAAGCTCGCGGGGCATTTCTTCGACTGCTTCCCGCAGTTGGAGGGCGTCCGCTTCACGCACGCGTGGGGCGGCGCGATCGACACCTGCTCGCGCTTCTCGGCGTTCTTCGGCACCGCGCACCGGGGGAACGTGGCGTACGCGGCCGGGTACACGGGCCTCGGCGTCGGCGCCACCCGCTTCGGGGCCGACGTGATGCTGGACCTGCTGGACGGCGAGGACACCGAGCGCACCCGCCTGGAGATGGTCCGCAAGAAGCCGCTGCCCTTCCCGCCGGAGCCGTTCGCCTGGACCGGCATCGCCCTCACCAAGTGGTCGCTGGCCCGCGCGGACACGCACAACGGGCGGCGCAACCTGTGGCTGCGGACCATGGACCGGTTGGGCCTGGGCTTCGACAGCTGAACGCGGCGTTCGCGGGTGTGATCCGGTTCACTCCAACGGGGTGTCGGAACCCGCGTAATGCTCCCCGGACGACCTCCCTCTCTCTCGTGACGCGACCAGCGTCCACGACACAGAGGGAGGTCGTCTCATGACTGGGGCGAAGACGGCGGTCGACTGGCTGGCATCGGTGGCACCCGATCCCGAGGCATGCCGCTGGGAATGGGAACGCAATCCGCTGGGGGTGGCCCTGCTGCCCGCCGGCAAGGCGTGGGACGTGCTGATCCTGCCGGGCGAACTCGGCTATCCCACGCTCGACGTGCTCACCCGGGTGCTGGACCAACCCGGGCCGGTGCTCGTCGACTTCGGCGACAACCGGATGGGCTTCTTCGTGCCGCCCGGCACGGCCGCCCGCTGGCTCGGCACCGGCATCCGCACGGCGGGCGCCGGCACCTGGATCGTCGTGCCGTACCCGGGCCGCGCCACCGGCGGGGTCCGCTGGCTGGTCCCACCGGACGGCTCCGGCACCCTCACCGACCCGGCGCTGCTCGAACTGGCCATGCACGAGGCGGCGGCCGGACTGGCCACCGACGACAACGGGTGAGGCGGGTGACGGCGGGCGATGAGGACGGGTAGCGGCAGGAGGTCTTGACAACAGGATTGGTCTGGACCAAATTGAGCGCGCTCCACCCCTCCAATTCCCCCATGCCCGGAGGCACTTGTGGACCGCTTCAGACCCTTCCTCGCCCTGCTCACGGCCACCCTGCTGGCCGTGCCCGGTGTCACCGCGCTCTCGTCGGCCGCCCGTGCGGCCGACGCGGACCTGGCGAAGAACGGAGGCTTCGAGTCCGGCCTCGACAGCTGGACCTGTTCGGCCGCTACTACGGTGAACTCGCCCGTGCACAGCGGGAGTTCCGCGCTGCAGGCAACCCCGGCCGGCAGCGACTACGCCCAGTGTGCGCAGACGGTGACCGTCCAGCCGAACTCCCAGTACACGCTGAGCGGTTACGTCCGCGGCTCCTACGTCTACCTCGGCGCGAACGGCACCGGCACCACCGACGTCTCCACCTGGACCCAGTCCGCCCCCGACTGGCAGAAGCTCACCACCACCTTCACCACCGGCGCCGCCACCACCAAGGTCACCCTCTACACCCACGGCTGGTACGGCACCGGCGCCTACTACGCCGACGACATCTCCCTCATCGGCCCCGGCGGCAGCGCCGGCCAGCCCCCCACCGCCCCGACCGGCCTGAAGACCGGCACGATCACCTCGTCCTCCGTCGCCCTGTCCTGGACGGCGGTCACCGGCGCGACCGGCTACGCGATCTACCGGGGCGGCACCAAGGTGCAGACGGCGACCGGCACTTCGGCCACCGTGACCGGCCTGACGGCGGCCACGGCGTACAGCTTCCAGGTCACCGCGAGCAACGACGCCGGCGAGTCCGCGAAGTCGGCGGCGGTCACCGCCACGACCAGTACGGGCTCCGGCGGCACCCCAGGTATGCCCACCCACGCCCTGGTCGGCTATCTCCACGCGAGCTTCGCCAACGGCGCCGGCTACACGCGCCTGGCCGACGTCCCCGACAGCTGGGACGTCATCGACCTGGCCTTCGGCGAGCCGACCTCCACCACCTCGGGCGACATCCGCTTCAACCGCTGCCCGGTGACGGAGTGCGCGAACGTCGAGTCGGACGCCGACTTCAAGGCGGCGATCAAGGCCAAGCAGGCGGCGGGCAAGAAGGTGCTGATCTCGATCGGCGGCGCCAACGGCCAGGTCCAACTGGCCACCACGGCGGCCAGAGACACCTTCGTGTCATCGGTCTCGAACATCATCGACACCTACGGCCTGGACGGCCTGGACATCGACTTCGAGGGCCACTCGCTGTCCCTGAACACGAACGACACGGACTTCAAGAACCCGACAACTCCCGTGATCGTCAACCTGATCTCGGCCCTGAAGACCCTGAAGGCCAAGTACGGCACCAAGTTCGTGCTGAGCATGGCGCCCGAGACCTTCTTCGTGCAGATGGGCTACCAGTTCTACGGCACCGGCAAGTTCGGCGGCCAGGACCCGCGCTGCGGCGCCTACCTTCCGGTCATCTACGCCCTGCGCGACGACCTCACCCTGCTCCACGTCCAGGACTACAACTCCGGCCCCATCATGGGTCTGGACAACCAGTACCACTCGATGGGCGGCGCCGACTTCCACATCGCCATGACCGACATGCTGCTCACGGGCTTCCCGGTGGCCGGTGACGCGAACAACGTCTTCCCGGCCCTGCGCCCCGACCAGATAGCCATCGGCATGCCGGCGTCGACGAACGCGGGCAACGGCTACGTCTCCCCGTCCGAGGTCGACAAGTCCCTGGACTGCCTGACGAAGAGGACGAGCTGCGGTTCATACACCACCCACGGCACCTGGCCCGCCCTGCGCGGCCTGATGACCTGGTCGGTCAACTGGGACCGGTACTCGAACTGGGAGTTCCAGAAGAACTTCGACGCGTACTTCGGCTGAGCGGACCGAGCGGTCCGAGTACGAGGGTCAGCGCGGTCAGCAGCACCGTGCCGAGGCACCAACTGGCCACGACGTCCAGTGGCCAGTGGTAGCCCCGGCGGACCAGACCGAAGGCGACGGCGAGGTTGACGACGGCACAGGCGATGACCACCTCGCGGCGGGCGTAGGCCGTGCGGAGCCAAGGGAGGAGGAGCAGGGTCGCGGTGCCGTAGGCGACCATCGCCGTCGCGGTGTGCCCGGAGGGGTAGTAGCCGGTGGCGGGCGGCACGGCCGGGGTCCCGGGGCGGTCGATCAGTTCCTTGAGGGGCACGACCAGCACCGGGACCAGCACCATCAATACGGCCCCGGCGAGCGGCGGCAGCCACCAGCGGTCCGTGCCCGCGGCTCGGCCGCGCCGGGCGACGTAGACCAGGGCGACGGTGAGCACGGGGACCGCGATCTGGAAGTTGCCGAGGTCGGCGAGAAGCTCGGAGACGCGGTCCGGATGTACGAGGGCCCGGCTGATCCGTTCGTCCGCGCGCAGCAGGGGACCGTCGGCCACGACCTGCCAGGTGATCAGCGCGAAGAGGAGGGCGGGAAGCCCGAGAAGCCAGAGGCTGAGAGGGAGTGAGAGAGAGGAGGTCGGCCGCCCCGGAACAGGGGGGGTGGTTCCGGGGCGGCCGACCGGATCGGATCGACGCCCACCCCGGGGGGTTTGGGGCGGGCGACTGTCCGATCGGTGAGGAGATCCGGAGCCGGAGGCTCCGGGTGTGTGCGCGAGGGCACGACCAGGTCGAAGCTGGGGAGGCCTCGGCCTGAAATCGCCCACAGTCCCCTGTGGGCGGGGTGTATCTCTCATCTGAAATGAACCTACGGCAGTGGAGTGAGTGAAGACAGGCGGAATCGAGTCCCGCCATGCACCTCGCACACCTTCTTCACACGCTCTGCCGGTGGCCCTCCTCAGACGCGGGCGAAGGCCTGCTCGATGATGTCGAGACCCTCGTTCAGGAGGTCCTCGCCGATGACCAGCGGGGGCAGGAAGCGGAGGACGTTGCCGTAGGTGCCGCAGGTCAGGACCAGCAGGCCCTCCTGGTGGCAGGCCTTGGCCAGGGCCGCGGTCGCCTCCGGGTTCGGCTCCTTGGTGGCGCGGTCCTTGACCAGCTCGACGGCGATCATCGCGCCGCGCCCGCGCACGTCACCGATGATGTCGAACTTCTCGGCCATGGCGGCCAGGCGGGGCTTCATGACCGCCTCGATGTGCTGGGCGCGGGCGTTGAGGTCCAGCTCCTTCATCGTTTCGATGGCGCCGAGCGCACCGGCGCAGGCCACCGGGTTGCCGCCGTAGGTGCCGCCGAGGCCGCCGGAGTGCGCGGCATCCATGATCTCGGCGCGGCCGGTCACGGCGGCGAGCGGGAGCCCGCCGGCGATGCCCTTCGCCGTGGTGATCAGGTCGGGGACGATGCCCTCGTCCTCGCAGGCGAACCACTGGCCGGTGCGGCAGAAGCCGGACTGGATCTCGTCGGCGACGAAGACGATGCCGTTGTCCTTCGCGAACCGGCTGAGCGCCGGCAGGAAGCCCTTGGCCGGCTCGATGAAGCCGCCCTCGCCGAGCACCGGCTCGATGATGATCGCGGCCACGTTGTCCGCGCCGACCTGCTTGCTGATCTGGTCGATGGCCTGCGCGGCGGCCTCGGCACCGGCGTTCTCGGCACCGGTCGGCCAGCGGTAGCCGTACGCCACCGGCACCCGGTAGACCTCGGGCGCGAACGGCCCGAAGCCGTTCTTGTACGGCATGTTCTTCGAGGTCAGCGCCATCGTCAGGTTCGTACGCCCGTGGTACCCGTGGTCGAACACCACCACGGCCTGTCGCTTGGTGTACGCCCGCGCGATCTTGACGGCGTTCTCGACGGCCTCGGCGCCGGAGTTGAACAGCGCAGACTTCTTGGCGTGGTCACCCGGCGTCAGCTCGGCCAGCGCCTCCGCGACCTCCACGTAGCCCTCGTAGGGCGTGACCATGAAACAGGTGTGGGTGAAGTCGGCCAGCTGCGCGCTCGCCCGCCGCACGACGGCCTCGGCGGAGGCGCCGACGGACGTCACCGCGATGCCGGAACCGAAGTCGATCAGCCGGTTCCCGTCGACGTCCTCGATGATCCCGCCGCCGGCCCGCACGGTGAAGACGGGCAGCACCGAGCCCACGCCCTGCGCGACCGCGGCGAGACGGCGGGCCTGCAGCTCCTGCGACTTCGGGCCGGGGATGGCGGTGACTACGCGGCGCTCCTGCGGAAGTGCGGTCATGAGGGGCTCCTGGGGTTGTGCGGCCTTACGGACTGTGGTGGCCCGTTACGGACTCTTGTCTCTGTCTTTTCTCGCAGGCTAGGACGGGTCGGGAGAGGTGGGCATGCTCCATGTGGGCGGTGTCGTCGCCTCCGATTGTCCGCCGTGGACATGGCCGGGCCCAGAGGTACTGGGGCGGCCCGGCCCCGCAATCGGTGAACTCCCTTTGCGGGCGCGTTAGATTGACCGCTGAAGGTGGACGGAACGGCTGGTCGGGAAGCGAGAGCGATGGACAGCGACGGGACGCAGGACACGCGGGGTACGCAGGCGAATCCCGTGCCTCGCCCGGCGGGGCCGCCCCGGATCCCGCCGCGGCCGGCCGACGCCCCCGGCACGCCGCCGCGCCCGGACGGCTCGGCCTTCCTGACCTGGCTGCGGACCGCGCGCCCCGAGGCGCTGCCCGGGGTGTGGCGGTTCGGCCACCGGCCGCGGCCCGAGGAGGAGCCCGAGCGCATCCCGGGCCGCCAGCTCATCAGCGGCGCGCTGATCGCCTTCCTGGTCGGCTGGCTGATCTGGTCGCTGCTGTGGAACGGCTACGTGGGCGGCTGGTGGCTGCTCCCGCTCTACGCGATGATCCCGGACTCCTGGGCCTCGCCCCACAGCTTCGCCTCCGTCGTGGTCGTCTACGCCTACTACGTGCTGATCGCCCTGATCATCATGATCGGCGTCGGCCGGCTCGGCCGCTGGGCCGAGATCTGGCGCCGCTACGGCCCGCCCGCCTGGAACCGCCAGGCAGCGCCCCGCACCGAACGCCCCCCCACCCCCGACCAGGACCCCGCCGAATGGCCCCAGCTGCGGGCCGCCGGGGCCGTGGACGCCGCCGAGCGGCTTACGAGCGAGGCGCGGTCGGGGCTGATGCGGGACGTCGACCACGCCCGGATCAGCCGGGCCTGGCAGGGCGTGCGCAGCGGCCGCCACACCCTCGCCGCGTTCACCGGCGCCGTACTGAAGGACGGCTCCGCCGCCTGTCTGCACCCCTCCGGCGCACGCGACCTGCCGGCCCGGCTGGCCCGCCACGACCTCCTCACCGGACAGGTACGGCTCGGCACCACCGCCGACGACCCCCGCAACCCCTACGCCTACCGCGGCGCGGGCCTCGGCCTCGACCCCGACCTGCTCGGCACCTCCCTGCTCGCCGTCGGACCGGCCGGCTCCGGCAAGACCGGGACCCTGGTCCGCCCGCTCGCCGAGTCGCTGTGCCTGCACGCGCTGGCCGGCCGTGCCGCGGTGGTCGTGGTCGGCGCGGCGGGCGCGGGGCTCGGACCGGTCGACGCGTACGACGTCGTCGTACGGATCGGGAATCCGGAATCCGTCTACGACCTGGACTTGTACGGCGGCACCGCGGATCCGGACGAGGCCGCGGCCGTGCTCGCCGAGGCGCTGGTCGGGGACCTCGCCGATCCGCACCCGGGCAACGACAGTCGACGTTCCACGACCGTCCTGGCCCAGCTCCTCGGACCCTTCCGGGCCGTCCACGGCCGCTTCCCCTCCGTACCGGAGCTGCGGCAGCTGCTGGACGGCGCGCCCGGCCCGCTGGACACGCTGCGCAAGGCGCTGCAGGGCTCGGGGCAGGAGTCGCTGATCCGTGAACTGGACTCGCGGGAGCGGCAGTTGGCGCATCCGGGAGATGTGGCGCCGGTGCTCGCGGACCGGGTGGCGCTGCTGGACCGGCCCGCCTTCGCGGGGTTCTTCGACACGTCCGGGCAGTCGCGGCCGTTCTCGCTCAAGGCGCTCGACCACCCCGTGCGGGTCCGCATCGACCTGCCCGAGCGCGGGCACGCGGACGCCTCGCGGATGCTGGCGCGGCTGGTGCTCGCACAGTTCACGGCGAGCGTGTCGGCGCGGGAGGACCGGTCGCTGTTCGCCTGTCTGGTGCTGGACGACGCGTCGGGCGTGGTCACCCCGGAGGCCGTGCGCGGCATCCAGCGGCTGCGGTCGGCGAACGCCGGCGTCGTCCTCACCCTGCGCACCCTGGACGACGTACCCAGGCCCCTGCGCGGACCGCTGCTCGGCGCCGCCGGCTGCCGCATGGCCCTCTCCGGGCTCACTCCGTGGGACGGCCAGGACTTCGCCGAGGTCTGGGGCAAGGAGTGGACCGAGGCACGCGACGTCACCGACCGCCAGATCATCGCCGAGACCCCCGCGGGCAAGGCCCTGCACATGGTCCGCCGCGTGATCACCGGCAAGGCCCCGACCCAGCGCGCGGTCACCGTCCGCCAGGTCGAGCGGGAGCGCTGGTCGGCATCCGAACTTGCCCACGGGCTGCCGGCGGGCCACGCGGTCCTGTCCCTGACCAACGTGAAGGGCGAACACGCACCGCCGCTCCTGGTGGACCTGCGGAGCTGAGGCACGCTGCGGGACCTTACGGTGAGGCAGAATCGGTAGAGGTCGTTCATACGAAGCGGCCAAATGATCACCCCGGTCATCCGATCTCTCAGCCCTCAGCCCTCCGCACTCCTGCCCCCTGACCTGAAGGCCCCATGCGCCCCACCCTCGCCTCGCTCGTCCACCACTCCGCGCTGAAGCTGACCGTGCGCGCGGGCGAGGACCGCCTGGACGTACCGGTCCGGTGGGCGCACGTCAGCGAGCTGGCCGACCCGGTGCCCTACATGGAGGGCGGGGAGCTCCTGCTGATCACCGCGCTGAAGCTGGACGCGGAGGAGCCGGAGGCGATGCGGCGGTATGTGAAGCGGCTGGCGGAGGCGGGCGTGGTCGGACTCGGCTTCGCCGTGGGCGTCAACTACGAGGACATCCCCAAGGCACTCGTCGACGCGGCCGAGCAGGAGGGCCTGCCGCTCCTGGAGGTCCCGCGCCGCACCCCTTTCCTCGCCATCAGCAAGGCGGTCTCCGCGGCCATCGCGGCCGACCAGTACCGCGCGGTGACGGCCGGCTTCGCCGCCCAGCGCGAACTGACCAGACAGACCCTGACCAACGGCCCCGAGGGCCTGCTCGCCGCACTCGCCACCCAGGTCGACGGCTGGGCGGCGCTCTACGACGCCTCGGGCGCCGTGGTCGCCACGGCACCGGAGTGGGCGGGCCGCCGGGCCGCACGCCTCACGCCCGACGTGGAGCGGCTGCGCGAACGCCCGGCCCCCGCGTCCTCGGTGGTGGGCGGCCCGGAGAACGAGGACCGCGTCGAACTGCACTCCCTGGGCACGGGCCGCAGACCACGAGCGGCCCTCGCCGTTGGCACGGCAGCCGCCCTGGGCACGGCCGAGCGCTACGCAGTCCACTCGGCCATCGCCCTCCTCACCCTCACCACAGAACGCTCCCGCTCCCTCCAGGACGCCGAACAGCGCATCGACGCGGCGGTCCTGCGCATGCTCCTGGCCGGCGAACCGGACCACGCCCGCATGGTGGCCGGAGACCTCTACGGCGCCCTCCTGGACGCTCCTTTCCGCATCGTCGTAGCCGAATCGACCTCGACCTCGACCTCGACCTCGACCTCGGCGTTGGCCGCGCTCGCCGAGATCGTGGAGTCAGCCGCCGCCCGCGCAGGGGAGGCGGTGCTGGTGGTGCCCGAGGGGGCGCAGCTGGTCGTACTGGCCGCGGACGAGGGCGCCGCGATCGCCGCGTGCGGGGAGTACATGGGCGCACTGGAGGCGGCGCGCACCGGATCGGTGGCCGAGCAGCAGGGCGGCGGTGACGAGAACGGACTGGTCGTGGGCCTGTCGGCACCGGTGGGCCCGATCGCGGCGGCAGCGGCGTACAAACAGGCCGAGCAGGCCCTGTCGGTAGCCAGACGCCGGGGCAGGGTTTTCGTGGAGCACGAACAACTGGCGGCGGGCTCCGTCCTCCCCCTGCTCGCGGACGACGCGGTGAGGGCCTTCGCCGACGGCCTCCTCCGCCCCCTCCAGGAACACGACGCGACCGGCCGAGGCGACCTGGTCGCCTCCCTGCGCGCCTGGCTCTCCCGCCACGGCCAGTGGGACGCGGCCGCAGCCGACCTCGGCGTCCACCGCCACACGCTGCGCTACCGGATGCGGAGAGTGGAGGAAATCCTGGGCCGCTCACTGGACGACCCGGACGTGAGGATGGAGCTGTGGCTGGCACTGAAGACGACGCAGACCGACTAGCCACGTCAAGCCCCGCACCTCTTAGCTCCGCACCCCTCAACCCCGCATCTCTTAGCCCCTCCGGCGTTTGAGGAGCGGGGTCTGGGGCGGAGCCCCAGAAGGATGGGACGGGTAGGGGCGGCGGGGGCGAAAAAACCTTCCCCACCCCACTAGGCCAATCCGGCGCAAGCCCACCCCCCACCCCTACACCCCGGACAACCACACCCCCGCCCCCACCCACCTACCGTGGACCCGAATCACCCGCGCACCCCCATACACCCCCAACGGAAGGGCCGGACCCCGCAATGACTTCCCCCACCGCCTTCTGGCTCGCCGGCCGCCAGGTCACCGGCGATGACACCTTCGACGTGACCTCCCCCTGGGACGGCCGCCTGGTAGCGAAGGTCACCATCCCGACGGACGCCCAGGTAGAAGAGGCCGTCTCCGCCGCGCACGCGATCCGCGAGGACTTCGCCGCAACCCCCGCCCACATCCGTGCCGCCGCCCTGGACCACGTAAGCCGCCGCCTGGCAGACCGCACGGAAGAGATCGCCCAGTTGATCTCCGCCGAGAACGGCAAGCCGATCAAGTGGGCCCGCGGCGAAGTCGGCCGCGCGGTCTCGGTGTTCCGTTTCGCCGCCGAAGAAGCCCGCCGCTTCAACGCCGGCGAGGCCCAGCGCCTGGACACGGACGCCGGCGGCCAGGGCCGCCTCGCCCTCACCCGCCGCTTCCCGAAGGGCGTCGTCCTCGGCATCGCGCCCTTCAACTTCCCCCTGAACCTGTGCGCCCACAAGATCGCCCCGGCGATCGCGGCCGGCGTGCCGATCATCCTCAAGCCGGCCCCGGCCACCCCGCTCGCCGGACTGATCATCGGCGACCTGCTCGCCGAGACCGAACTGCCCGCCGGTTCCTGGTCGATCCTCCCGGTCGCCAACGACAAGATGCCCGCCCTGGTCCAGGACGAGCGTCTGCCGGTCATCTCCTTCACCGGTTCGGAGAAGGTCGGTTACGCGATCATGGACTCGGTGCCGCGCAAGCACTGCACCCTGGAGCTGGGCGGCAACGGCGCGGCCGTCGTCCTCGCCGACTACGCGAGCGACGCCGACCTCGACTGGGCCGCGACCCGCATCGCGACCTTCTCCAACTACCAGGGCGGCCAGTCCTGCATCTCGGTGCAGCGGGTCATCGCGGACACCGCCGTCTACGACCGGCTGCTGCCGCGCATCGTCGCCGCCGTCGAGGCCCAGGTCACCGGCGACCCCGCCGACGACAAGACCGACGTCGGCCCGCTGGTCAGCGAGGACGCCGCGAAGCGCGTCGAGTCCTGGGTCGACGAGGCCGTCACGGCCGGCGCCACCCTGCTCACCGGCGGCAAGCGCGACGGCGCCTCCTACGCGCCGACCGTGCTGACCGACGTACCGGCCGACACGACGATCTCCTGCGAGGAGGTCTTCGGACCGGTGCTGACCGTCACGAAGGTGGACGGCGAGGCCGCCGCCTTCGCCGCCGCCAACGACTCCAAGTACGGCCTCCAGGCAGGGGTGTTCACCCACGACCTCCAGGTCGCCTTCCGCGCCCACCGCGCGCTGGAGGTCGGCGGCGTGGTCATCGGCGACGTCCCGTCCTACCGCGCCGACCAGATGCCGTACGGCGGCGCCAAGCAGTCCGGCGTCGGTCGCGAGGGCGTGAAGTTCGCTATGGACGACTACACGTACGAGCGGGTACTGGTCCTCACCGGCCTCGCGCTCTGACCACCCCTCTGGCTAATGGGAACCATTTTCATATAGGCTCCCCGAAGGGGTCCGGCACCGATGCCTTCCGGTGCCGGGCCCCTTCTCCGCGTCGGCATGCTCCGGACCCTCAACCGGAGAAGCCGACGTGCGCGAGCCGCAGTGGGCCGCGCAGTCTCAGGTGCACGTCGTGCACACCCTCGGCGACGATCCCGGCACCGAGGATCGTGTAGTCGTACGGCCCCGACGTGGGCGTGGGCAAGGCGAGTTCGGCGAGTGCCGGACCACCGTCGAGTGACAGCTCGACCGTCCCCTCGCCCGCCACCCGCACGGTCACCTCCGTGACGCCGTCCCCGAAGTCGCAGTCCCGGTAGACCAGTTCACCGGCCCCGCCGCCCGCCGGCGTCACCGCGTCCCCCGACACCCTCGCGCGGTCGACGATCGCGATCCCGCTCTGCTCGTCGAAGTCGGCGGCCGGCAGGCCCCGTTGGAGCATGCGGCGCGGGCCGCCCGGGTCGCCGTCCAGGAGGACCGTCGTGCGGAGGCGGACGTCCTCGCTGGAGGCGCCGGCCAACACGTCGTACGGGCCCGGTTCCAGGCGCCACCCGCTACCCGTCACGTCCCAGAACTCGAAGGCGGTGAGCGGGACTTCGAAGGACAGGTCCGCCCGTGCACCCGGTGCCAGCGTGATCCGGCGGTGCGCGAGCAGCTCGCGGCGCGGGCGCGGGACCGACGGCTCCACGGCCCGCGTGTAGAGCTGGGCGACCTCGTCGGCGGTGACGTCACCGGTGTTGGTGACCGTGAAGGAGACGTGCGCCGACCCGTCCTCGACCCGCACGGCGAGGTCGGCGTAGGAGAAGGAGGCGTACGACAGTCCATGGCCGAAGGGGAACAGGGGTGTCCCCTCGAAGTAGAGGTAGGTCTGCCGGCCGCCGATCACGTCGTAGTCGAGCAGGTCGGGCAGGTCGCCGTCGTTCGCGTACCAGGTCTGCGGGAGGCGGCCGGCGGGGGAGACCTCGCCGGACAGGACGCGGGCCAGCGCGGTGCCGGCCGCCTGGCCGCCGTGGGCCGTCCACAGCACCGCCGGCAGGGCCGCGGTCCCGACGGCGTACGGGTACGCGGAGACCAGCGCCAGCACCGTGCGCGGGTTGGTGGCGCGGGCCGCGCGCAGCAGGCGCTCCTGCTGGGCGGGCAGGCGGAGTGTCGTACGGTCCTCGGTCTCGCGGCCGTTGATGTGCGGGTCGTTGCCCGCCACGACCACGACGACGTCGGCCTGCTCGGCGACCCGCCGCACCGCCTCCTCGCCGCGCTCCGCGAAGACCAGCTCGAAGGGTTCCGGGCGCTCGGCCCGCTCGTCGTTCTCGTCGGCAACCTTCACGCCGTCGGCGGCGACAGAGATGTGGCGACCCGTACCGACGTGCCGGAGGAGGTGACCGTCCTCGTGGGGTTCGAGCCGGAACGTCTCCTGGACGACCCAGCCGCCCGGCTGGTCGGCGGAGGCGCGTACGTAACCGTCCTCGGCGACCGAGAGGTAGCGGCCGTCGGGGGCGCGCAGGGTCAACAGGCCCTCGCCCCAGTCGATCAGGGCGAGTTCGGTGCCGGTGGGGTCGGTGGTGAGCGGGGGCATGTCGGTGCGGCCGGCCAGCAGAGCCGGGTCCAACGCGCCCTCCGCGCCGCGCACCTCGTCGGCCACCTCCACCAACGGCACGTGCAGGAAGGCGCCTTGGGAAGTCCTCAGCCGCACCCGGTCCACGCCCTCCGCGAACTCCACCCGCTCGGCGCCGAATTGCTCGTACAGCCCCTCCAGCGGAGTGGAGCGGTGGATGAGGGTGCCGCTGTACCAGTCGAGCTTGCACTCGTCGGCGAGCAGGCCGACGACCGCGATCCGGGTGTCGGGGGCGAGCGGCAGCAGGCCGTCGTTCTTCAGCAGCACGATTGCCTGCTCGGCGGCCTCCTGGGCGAGGGCGCGGTGCGCGGGGGTGTCGAAGTCGCCGGTGCCGGCGTACGGGTCGTAGCGCGGGTCGAACTCGCCGAGCCGGAAGCGTACGGAGAGCTGGCGGCGGACGGCGGTGTCGATGTCGGCCTCCGTCAACAGGCCTTGCTCGTAAGCCCTCTTGAGCCGTCCGACGATCTGCGAGGCGTCCGTCCCGTGGTCGGTGAAGCTGTCGACACCGGCGCTCAGCGCGGCGGCCGTCGCCTCCTCGTGGGTGTCGAAGTAGTGCTCGGAATCGACCAGGTTGGAGGGCGCGCCCGCGTCCGAGCAGACCAGCAGATCCTCGTCGGTCCAGGCGCGCAGGTGCTCGCGCAGGTACGGGGAGACGTGGTTGGGGCGGCCGTTGACCAGGTTGTACGCCGGCATCACCCCGGCGACCGCGCCCGCCTCGACCGTCTCGCGGAAGGCGCGCAGGTCGTACTCGTGCAGGACGCGGGGGCGGACCGAGGACGATGTGACGTCGCGGCCCGTCTCGTTGTTGTGGGCGAGCCAGTGCTTGAGGACGGGCGCCGTGCGCCAGTACGTCGGGTGGTCGCCGCGCAGACCGCGCGTGTACGCGGTGGCGATCGCCGAAGTGAGCTTCGGATCCTCCGAGTAGCCCTCCTCGTTACGGCCCCACAGCGGATGGCGCAGCAGATTCACCGTCGGCGCCCAGACGTTGAGGCCGACGCGGTCGTCGTGGGCACGCATGGCCCGCGCCTCCTTGGAGACAGCCTCGCCAACTCGGCGCACCAGCTCCGGGTTCCAGGTCGCGCCGAGGCCCACGGCCTGTGGGAACACCGTCGCCGGGCCCATCCACGCCACCCCGTGCAGCGCCTCCTGGCCGGTGCGGAACGCGGCGATGCCCAGACGCTCGACGGCGGGCGCGTACTGGTGCAGGAAGGAGATCCTCTCGTCCGGCGTCAGCCGCTCCAACAGGTCGTCGATGCGCTTCGCGAACGGCAGCTGCGGATCGCGGAACGGCGGCGTGGGCGGCGTCTGTTCGGTCACGTGGGGTTCCCCTTGCGATGGAGCGACGGAGCGCTTTCGAAGCGCTTCGATGCTCATTCGACGGACGGGTGGGTGTCAAGAGAACCTCACCGCAATTTCAAGCAGCACCTAAGAAGAGGTCACCTCTGACACCTCGGAGGAATCTTGGGAGCGACCCTTGTGCACCCCGGGGCGTTCACTTAACCTCGCAGCAACATCGAAGCGCTTCGACTAATTGCTCTGTTCACTCAAGACACCGCAGCCGACGGCCCACCGCCGGGTGTCCTGGTGCGCCATGAAGGGTTGACGCAATGACGCCGAATGCCGCCTCCGCCCCCAGCCGGAGAAGTTTCCTCGCCTCCACGGCGGTCGCCGCCGCAGCGGTGGCCGGAGGAATGCCGCTGCTCGCCGCGTGCGGTGGTTCGGACAGCGGGTCGAACGGGGGTTCCTCGTCGGGCAAGGGCGTCAAGAAGCTGCTGCCCGCCTACGTGGCCGGCGACGTGGTGACCCCCGACATCCCCGCGAAGAACGGCTCCGCGCTCGGCTTCACCGGCAAGCTCGACCTCGCCACCCTGAAGACCTCGGTCCCCAAGAAGCTCGGCAAGGGCGGCAAGGTCTCCGTCATGTCGCCGTTCTGGGGCTCCCCGCCGAAGTCGGACAACGCCTACTACAAGGCGATGAACGCCCTGATCGGCGTCGACGTCGAGTGGCAGAACCAGGACGGCAACACCTACGACCAGAAGCTCGGCGCGGTCCTGGCCTCCAGCGACATCCCCGACGTCGTGGTCATCCCCGGCTGGAACATGGGCGGCAAGATACCCAGCGCGATCGTCGGCAAGTTCGCCGATCTGGGCCCCTACCTCTCCGGGGACAAGATCAAGGAGTATCCGAACCTCGCGGCGATCCCCTCGGACGCCTGGCAGCGCTCGATCTTCGGCGGCAAGCTGCGCGGCCTGCCGCAGCCGTCCCCGTACGTCACCGGCATCGTGCCCCTGTACCGCAAGGACATCTTCGACAAGGAGGGGTACGAAGTCCCCACCTCCGCCGACGAGTTCATGGCGCTGTGCAAGGAGATCACCAACGCCAAGGCCAAGCGCTGGGCCTGCCTGGACATGAAGTGGACCGCCTTCCAGGCCTTCGGTGTCCTCTCGGGCAGCGAGAAGCCGCTCGGCTGGAACCTCGTCGACGGCAAGCTGGTCTACCGCATCGAGACCGAGGAGTACCTCGAAGCGCTGGAGTGGACCCGCAAGCTCTTCGCCGCCGGATACGTCCACCCGGACGCCAAGCTGGGCAAGAGCGCGGCCACCGACCCGGGCCCCAAGTTCGCGGCGGGCGAGTTCCTCATCTACGCCCAGAACATCACGCAGTGGTGGAGCCGCACCGCCGAACAGGCCACCCAGAACCCGGAGTACAAGATCTGGGGCATGGACATCTTCGGCCACGACGGCGGCGACCCGACCCTCTGGGCCGAACAGCCCGCCGGCATCTTCGCCTTCGTCAGCAAGAAGGCCTCCGAGTCCGTGATCCGTGACGTGCTGGCCGTCGCCAACGTCACCGCCGCGCCGTACGGCACCAAGGAGTACATGCTCACCAACTACGGCGTGGAGGGCACGCATTACACCGTCAAGGACGGTGTGCCCACCAAGACCGATCAAGGCAACAACGAGGTCATCAACGCCTACGTCATGGTCGCGAGCCCCGCCGCCACCATCGCCCACCCCGACTTCCCCGAGGTCGCCAAGGCGCAGGTCGAGTGGCAGCAGCGGATGGGCGCCTTCACCAAGAAGTCGACCTTCTACGGTCAGCAGATCACCGAGCCCAGCCGGTACACCAACCTCTCCAACGACTTCGAGCAGTTGGAGGACGACATCGCGCGCGGCCGCAAGAAGGTCAGCGACATGCAGCAGGCCGTCTCCGACTGGAAGAGCAAGGGCGGCGACAGACTCCGCGACTGGTACCAGAAGTTGCTCGACGACAACGGCACTTCGGCGAGCTGACCAGGCACTGAGGCAAGGAGAACGGCCGTGTCCCACAGCACGGTGCCTCGGAGCAGGACCGAGGCCGACACGACGGGGAAGACCCCGGTGGCGTCCGGCGGCACCACCGGCGCCCGGCAGAAACGTCCCGGCAAGAAGGTGAGCCTGCGGCTCAGGTTCCGACGCGACCGCGTCCTGCTCCTGATGACGCTCCCGGCGCTCCTGCTGATCCTGGTCTTCAACTACCTGCCGATCCTCGGCAACATCGTCGCCTTCCAGGACTACGACCCCTACGTCAGCGACAACGGCATCGTCTCGATGCTGCACAGCCCCTGGGTCGGCCTCGCGAACTTCCAGCAGATCTTCCAGGACTCGGCCTTCTGGAACGCCGTACAGAACACACTCGTCCTGTTCTTCCTCCAGCTGATCCTGTTCTTCCCGATCCCGATCATGCTCGCGCTGCTCATCAACAGCGTGGTCAGGCCCCGGGTCCGGGCGCTCTCACAGGCCATCCTCTACCTGCCGCACTTCTTCTCCTGGGTGCTGGTCATCGCCGTCTTCCAGCAACTCCTCGGCGGGGCAGGGCTGTTCTCGCAACTCCTGCGCCAACACGGCTATGACGGCCTCGACATCATGACCGACCCCAACACGTTCAAGTTCCTGATCACCGCGCAGAGCGTGTGGAAGGACGCCGGCTGGGGGATCATCGTCTTCCTCGCGGCGCTGTCCTCGGTCAGCCCGGATCTGTACGAGGCCGCCGCGATGGACGGCGCCGGGCGCTGGCGCCGCATGTGGCACGTCACGCTGCCCGCGCTGCGCCCGGTGATCGCGCTGCTGCTGGTGCTGCGCGTGGGTGACGCGCTCACCGTCGGCTTCGAGCAGATCCTGCTCCAACGCGACGCCGTGGGACCGGGAGCGGCGGAGGTCCTCGACACCTTCGTCTGGTGGAATGGCGTCCGCAACCAGGACTTCGGCTACGCGGCAGCCGCCGGACTCGTCAAGGGCGTGATCAGCCTCGGCCTGGTCCTCGCCGCGAACAAGGTGGCCCATCTCATGGGCGAGCAGGGGGTGTACAAGAAATGACCGCCGTCATCGACAAGGCCGTGGATCCGGTCAAGTCCGTACGACAGCCCGGCCGTTGGGCCGCGCCGCCCCGGCCGACCTGGGAGGAGGAGCCCAGCAGGGCCGGCCTCGCCGGCAAGGGACTCGTCCTCACCCTCGCCTGCCTCGGCATCCTCTTCCCGCTCTGGATCGTCCTCGTCACCAGCCTCTCCTCGCGCAAGACCATCGACCAGGCGGGCGGCCTGGTCATGGTGCCCAAGGGCATCACCTTCATCGCCTACAAGGAACTCCTCAGCGGCGGCCAGGTCACCCGCGCCGCGATCATCAGCATCCTCGTCACGCTCGTCGGCACGCTGTTCTCGATGGCGGTGTCGGTGTTGTGTGCGTACGGACTCTCGCGGATCGGGTCCCTCGGGCACCGCTGGCTGCTGATGATCCTGCTCGCCACGATGTTCTTCAGCGCCGGTCTGATTCCGACGTACCTGCTGGTGCAGTCCCTCGGCCTGACCGACAGCTATCTCGCGCTGATCCTGCCGAGTGCGCTCAGCGTGTTCAACATCCTTGTTCTGCGCGGGTTCTTCATGGGGATCTCACCGGAACTCATCGACAGTGCGCGGATCGACGGGGCCGGGGATTTCTGGATCCTGTGGAAGATCGTGATGCCGTTGTCCCGTGCGGTGCTTGCGGTCATCACGCTGTTCTACGCCGTCGGGTACTGGAGCGCCTGGTTCAACGCGTCCCTGTATCTCAACGATCAGGACATGATGCCGCTGCAGAACGTCATGATCCAGCTGGTGCAAAAGCAGGAGGCGCCGGTGGGGTTGGGGCAGGCGATCAAGACCGGTGAACTGTCCGGGCTCGCTGTTCAGATGGCGGTGATGGTGATGGCCCTGTTGCCGGTGGCTGTGCTCTCTCCCTTCGTCCAGAAGCACTTCAAGAAGGGCATGTTGACCGGAGCGGTGAAGGGGTGACGGTTCGCCCAATGGGCGGGGCGCCTTCTGTTCGGTGGCGGCTGCGGGTCTGTGGTGGCTTGTCGCGCAGTTCCCCGCGCCCCTTTCGGTAGCTCCCCGAATGTCAATTTCTCTAGCGAGGTATGTGTCATGCCTACGTCGAAACCGAGTCGGCGGGTCGTTCTTGGCGGAGCCGCCGCCGCGCTGGCCACCGTGCCGTTTCTTCCCGAATCCGCGCATGCCGCCGCCCCCGCCCCCGTCAGCCCTTCCTACCGCTGGCGCAACGCCACCATCGGCGGCACCGGATTCGTGACCGGCGTCCTCTTCCACCCCTCCGTGCGCGGGCTCGCCTACGCCCGCACCGACATCGGCGGGGCTTACCGCTGGGACGAACGGGCCGCCCGCTGGACCCCGTTGACCGACCAGCTCGGCTGGGACGACTGGAACCTCCTGGGCGTGGAGGCGATGGCGATCGACCCCGTCCACCCGAACCGGCTCTACCTCGCCCTCGGCACCTACGCCCAGTCCTGGGCCGGCAACGGAGCCGTCCTGTGCTCCGACGACCGCGGCGCCACCTGGACCCGTACCGACCTGGCCGTGAAGCTCGGCGGCAACGAGGACGGGCGGGGCGCGGGGGAGCGGTTGCTCGTGGACCCGCGTGACAGCGACACCCTGTGGCTGGGGACCAGACACGACGGGCTGCTCAAGTCGACCGACCGGGGCGCCACTTGGGCAGGCGTCAGTGCCTTCCCGGCCACCCCGAGCGCGACCGGCCAAGGCGTCACCCTCCTCGTCGCCGCCGGCCGCACCCTCTACGCCGGCTGGGGCGACGGCGACGGCACCGCCGCCACGAGCAACCTGTACCGCACCACCGACGGCACCACCTGGGAAGCCGTCCCCGGGCAGCCCACGGGCACCTCCGCCAAGGTGCCGATCCGGGCCGCGTACGACGCGCACACCCACGAGCTGTACGTGTCCTACGCCGACGCACCCGGGCCCAACGGGCAGGCCGACGGGAGCCTGCACAAGCTGGCCACGGGCAGGGGCAAGTGGGCCGACGTGACGCCGGTGCGGCCGGGTGGGACCACGAGTGACGGGTCCGTCGACAGCTTCGGCTATGGCGGCGTCGCCGTCGACGCCCGTCGCCCCGGCACCGTCGTCGTGTCCACCAACAACCGTTGGGCTGCCGTCGACACGCTGTACCGGACGGCCGACGGTGGTCGCACCTGGACGTCCCTCAAGGACGCTGCTGTCTTCGACGTGTCCGAGACTCCTTTCCTCAAGTGGGGTGCTGAGCAGCCCAAGTTCGGCTGGTGGATCCAGGCCGTCGCCGTCGACCCGTACGACTCCCGGCACGTGGTGTACGGCACCGGGGCCACGCTCTACGGCACGCGAGACCTGAGGCACTGGGCCCCGCAGGTCCGTGGTCTGGAGGAGGCGTCCGTGACGCAGCTGGTGTCGCCCCCGGTCGGGGAGGCGCACCTGCTGAGCGGCTCGGGGGACATCGGCGTGCTGTACCACGAGCGGCTCACGGCCTCGCCCTCCCGCGGCATGGCGGCGAACCCCGTGTTCGGGTCGGCGACGGGACTCGCACAGGCCGCGGGCAGGCCGGCGTACGTCGTGCGCACCGGCTGGGGCGACAACGGCAACGGCGCCTTCTCGGGCGACGGCGGCCGGACCTGGGCGCCCTTCGCTGCCCAGCCCTCCCTCGCCCATGACGCACCGGGGCCGATCGCCACCAACGCCGACGGCAGCGTGCTGCTGTGGTCCTTCGTGCACTGGGACGGCACGAAGTACGCAGCTCACCGCTCGGCCGACAACGGCACGACCTGGACCGAGATCTCCTCCTTCCCGAAGGGCGCCACGCCGGTCGCCGACCCGGCCGACCCGACGCTCTTCTACGCGTACGACACCGATACAGGAACGCTACTTGCCAGCACTGACAGTGGCCTCTCGTTCACCGGGCGTGCGGGTGGGCTGCCCGCCGGGGACAGCCAGTTCCAGCTGGTCGCGGCGCCGGAGCGGTCCGGCGACCTGTGGTTGAGCGTCAAGTGGAACGGCCTGTACCGGTCCATCGACGGTGGTGTGAGCTTCGCCAAGGTGGCCAGCTGCTGGGCTTCGTACACCCTGGGCTTCGGGAAGGCCGCCGACGGTGCGGGCTATCCGGCGATCTATCAAGTCGGCTCGACCGAGACCATCACCGCTGTCTATCGCTCCGACGACGAGGCGAAGACCTGGGTGCGTCTCAATGACGATGCTCACCAGTGGGGCTGGACCGGGCAGGCCATCACCGGTGATCCGCGCGTGTACGGGCGGGTCTTCCTGGCGACCAACGGACGTGGGATCCAGTACGGGGAGCCGGTCTGATGCCCGCGCCGGAGCAGTCGAAGGCACCCGCCCTCGCCGACGTCACCCGTGGCCGCATCCTCTTCGGCGGTGACTACAACCCCGAGCAGTGGCCCGAGGAGACCTGGCCCGAGGACGTCCGGCTGATGAAGGACGCCGGCGTCAACTCCGTGACCCTTGGTGTCTTCTCGTGGGCGAAGCTCGAACCCCGGCCGGGGGAGCGGGACTTCGGCTGGCTGGACCGGCTGATGGACCTGATGCACGACAACGGCATCGGTGTGGTCCTCGCCACCCCCACCTCCTCACCGCCCCCGTGGCTGGGCCGCCTTCACCCGGAGACCTTGCCCCGCGACGAGGACGGCCGCACCGAATGGTGGGGTGGCCGCCAGCACTTCTCGCACTCCAGCGCCGCCTACCGCAGCTGGGCCGCCGCCATCACCGAGGATCTCGCGGCCCGTTACGCCGACCACCCCGCCCTCACCCTGTGGCACATCAACAACGAGTACTGCACCTACGACTGGGGCGACGAGGCCGCGGCCCGTTTCCGAGACTGGCTGCGGGAGAGGTACGGCAGCCTCGACGTCCTCAACTCCGCCTGGGGCACGGCATTTTGGAGCCAGGGCTACGGCGACTGGGCGGAGGCCCTGCCACCCCGGCACGCGCACTACCTCAAGAACCCCACGCAGGTGCTGGACTTCAAACGGTTCACGTCCGACATGCTCCTGGAGTGCTACGTCGCCGAAAGGGACATCGTGCGGCGCCACACCCCGCACATCCCGGTCACCACCAACTTCATGCCGCTGTGGGCCGGGCAGGACGCGTGGCGGTGGGCGGGAGAGGAGGACGTCGTCTCCGCCGACCTCTATCCCGACCCGCGTGACCCGTTCGGCGCCCAACACGCGGCCCTCGTCCAGGACATGACCCGCTCCCAGGCGCGCGGCCCCTGGATGCTGATGGAGCAGGCGGCAGGGCCGGTCAACTGGCGGGGCGTCAACCACCCCAAGCCGCGTGGCCTCAACCGTCTCTGGTCCCTCCAGGCAGTCGCCCGCGGCGCCGACGCCGTCTGCTACTTCCAGTGGCGCCAGTCCCGGCAGGGCGCGGAGAAGTTCCACTCCGGGATGGTCAGCCACGCGGGGGAGGAGGGCCGCACCTTCCAGGAGGTCAAGCGGCTCGGCGCCGAACTCGCCGCGATCGGCTCCGCGGTGACGGACAGTCACCTCACCGCCGACATCGCCGTCCTGCACGACTGGCACTCCTGGTGGGCCGGCGCCCACGAAGGCCGCCTCTCCACCCGCGTCGACTACACCGACGTCCTCACCTCCTGGCACCGCGCCCTGTGGCGGTCCCACCTCACCACCGACTTCGCCCACCCCGAACACGACTTGAGCCCTTACAAGCTGGTCGTCGTCCCGCAGCTCTACGCCCTCACGGACACGGCGATCGACAACCTCTTCTCCTACGTGCGCGACGGCGGCACTCTGGTCTGCGGCTTCCTGACCGGCGTCGCCGACCAGGACGACCGAGTGCGCCCCGGCGGCATGGACCCCCGGCTGCGCGAGCTGTTCGGCATCCACACCCTGCACGAGTGGTGGCCCCTGGACGAGGGAGAGTGGGCGGAGACGGACCGTTTCCGGGGCACCCTGTGGTCGGAGGAAATCGAGGCGGCTGGTGGCGTCACGGCCGAGGCCACCTACAACGGTGGCGAACTCGACGGACTCCCCGCCGTCCTCCGCAACGGCTGTGCCTGGTACGTCTCCACGCTCCCCGAACCCGACGCACTGCGCGCACTCCTCGCCCGGATCGCGGCCGACGCCGGCGCCCGCCCCGTCCTCGACGGGCTGCCCGACCAGGTCGAGGCCGTGCGCCGCGGTGACCTGCTCTTCCTCCTCCACCATGGCCGCGAGTCCGTGACCGTCAAACTCCCGGGCACCCATCACGACCTGCTCACGGGCGCGGCTGTCGCGGACGAACTCACCCTCGGGCGCTACGGAGTGGCGGTGCTGCGCTCATGACGCTCACCCACGGCACCTGGGAGCCCAGGCCCGCCGCCCGTTGGGAGGACGGCTACCTGAGCGGAAACGGCCACCACGGCACTCTCGTGTTCGGTGATCCGAACGACGAGCGGGTCATCGTCACCCACCACACCCTCGTCCGCCCCAACGGCGCCGAACACGCCCGCCCGCCCAGCCTCGCCGCCCAACTCCCCGCCCTCCAGGAGAGGTTGCTCGCAGGCGACCTCCACGCGGCCGAGACCTTCACCGACGGGCGCGAGTTGCAGTGGGTGCAGCCCTTCCATCCGGCCTTCCAGATACGGCTGCGCGGCACGCCGGCCGCGTCCGGCACCCCGGCCACGCCAACCAAGCCCGCCTCACCCGGCGCCGAACCGCCCCCCTACCGCCGCTCCCTCGACTTCGCCACCGGCGTCGCCGAGACCCTCCACGAGGGCCACCACAGCCGCGTCTTCGTGTCCCGCGCCGACGACGTGATCGTCCAACACGTCATCGCGCCCGCCCTCGACATCACCCTCGACCACCGCCTCCCCGGCGCACCCGCCGGGCTCGCCGTCGGTGACGGCGCGGTCCTCACCCCCGAGGGCGCCCTGCTCACCCTGCGCGTCCGCTACCCCGGCAGTGAGAAGGCGTACACCGGAGCGACCCTGGTCGTGGTCACCGGCGGCCGAACCAAGCTCATCCCGCCCGGAGTTCGGGTCACCGGCGCGGAGTCGGTGCTGCTGCTGACGCGCGTGCTGCGGCACACCGGCGAGCCGGACACCGAGCCCGTCACCGACGCCCTGCGTGCCCTGCTCCCCGGCGACAAGAACCCGGACGCCAACGACCCGCACGCCAAGAACTCGTACGCCGAGGACCTCTACACCCATCTCCTGGACCGCCACACCGCCCTGCACCGCACCGCCTACGACCGCGTCACCCTCGACCTCCACGCCGACCCCGCCGAACGCGCCCGGCCCGGCTCGGAGTTGCTCGCCCTCCCTGACAGCCCCGCCCTCCTGGAACGCCTCTTCGCCGCAGGCCGCTACCACCTGCTCTCCGCGAGCGGCCTCTTCCCGCCCCGCCTGACCGGCCTGTGGACCGGTGACTGGGACACGGCCTGGTCCGGCGCCTTCACCAACGACGCCAACCTCAACCTCCAGACCGCCTCCGCGGCGACCGCGGCCCTCCCGGAAGTGACCGAGGCCCACGCCTCCCTGATCCACAGTCAGCTCGACGACTGGGCTGAGAACGCCCGCACGGTCTTCGGGGCCCGAGGCGTCGTCGCCCCCGCCCACACCGACGGCGAGTCCGGGCTGTCGTACCACTTCAGCCGCGAATACCCCCTCCACCTGTGGACCGCCGGCGCCGACTGGCTGCTCAAGCCGCTCGTCGACCACGACGAGACACGCGGCGCCCGTGACCCGCGTACCGCCGCCGCGCTCGCCGAAGTCGCCTGGTTCTACGAGGACTTCCTCAATCGGACGGACAGCCACGGGCGGCTGGTCGTCGTCCCGTCCTACTCGCCCGAGAACCGGCCCGCGAACGGGAGTTGGGGTGCGATCAACGCGGCCATGGACCTGTCGGCAGCCCGACACGCCCTGCTGACCGCGGCCGACTACCACCCGGGACCCGACGCCGAGCGCTGGCGGGCGCTCGCCGACCGTCTCCCGCCGCACCGCGTCAACTCCGATGGCGCCCTTGCCGAATGGGCCCTCCCGGGCCTCGACGACAACTACGACCACCGGCACCTCAGCCACCTCTACGGCGTCTGGCCGCTCGACGAGATCACGCCGTACGACACCCCCGACCTCGCCTCCGCCGCCCACCGCGCCCTCGAACTGCGGGGCGCCGAGAACGACTCCGCGCACGGGCATCTGCATCACGCTCTGATCGCCGCTCGATTGCGTGACGGCGACCGGGTCGCGCACGCGCTCGGGCAGGTCCTCAAGGGCGACTTCTTCCACAACTCCCTGATGAGCGCGCACTACCCGAACCGGGACGTCTACAACGCCGACGCCGCGCACACCCTGCCCGCGGTGCTCGTCGAGACGTTGGTGCAGTCGACGCCGGACCGGCTGGTCCTGCTGCCCGCGCTCCCGGCGACGTACCCGAACGGTGAACTCCTGGGCGTGCGTACCCGGTTCGGGGCCGTGCTCGATCTGGCCTGGAGCCCGCACGAAGCGACCGTGCGGCTGCGCCCCACCCGCAGCCGTCGTGTCGAACTCCGGACTTCCTCCGGCGTGGAGCCGCTCGATCTCGTCGCCGGAGAAGACCGCGTCCTCACCCTGGGGACGTGGTGATCCCCGCAGTTCCCCCCACCCATGGAAGGGACACCATGGCAACACGCACGCTGAGCAGGATCACCATGGTCCTGCTGGCCCCGGCGCTCGCACTCGGGGCCACCGTCGGCCTGGCCTCCGCCCCCGCCTCGGCCGCCGTCTGGAGCTCCTGCGACCAGTGGGGCAACACCTCGCTGAACGGCTACACGCTCTACAACAACATCTGGGGCTCCGGCGCCGGCAGCCAGTGCATCTGGGCCAACTCCGGTACCAACTGGGGCGTCAACGCCAACCACCCCAACACCGGCGGCATCAAGTCCTACCCGAACGCCAAGAAGGTGATCAACAAGTCGATCACCTCGCTCGGTTCGCTGTCCAGCAGCTACAACGTCTCCGTCCCGTCGTCCGGCGCGTACAACACGTCGTACGACATCTGGGACACCAACTACGACTACGAGATCATGCTCTGGATGAACAAGACCGGAGCCGTCGGCCCGCTCGGCACCTCACAGGGCACCCTCACGCTGGGCGGTCACACCTGGACCGTCTACAAGGGCAACAACGGCGCCAACGACGTGTTCTCGTTCATCCGCACCTCGAACTCCAGCTCCGGCACGGTCAACGTCCTGCCGATCCTGAAGTGGATCAAGGACACCAAGGGCTGGTTCGGCAACGTGACCATCGGGGACCTGCAGTTCGGCTTCGAGATCACGTCCTCGTCCGGCGGCCTCAACTTCACCGTCAACAGCGAGAGCGTCACCAGTAGTTGACCGGCTCGACCGGCCGGCCCTCGCCCTGTGCGGGGGTCGGCCCGTGCGGGCGTCAGGGCTCGATCGTCGTCGCGAGCATGCGCCGGATGTCGGCGTCACTCACGAAGGAGCCGTCACAGACGGTGGTCAGCCGCTGGATCGATCCCTGGTGGTCGAGTTCGACGGCGATGATGTCGCGGTCGACCTGCGCACCGGGATTGCTCCGTTCAAGCGCGCCGCCCTGTTCGCTTCCCACGGTGTGCCGTACCGAGGTCTGCTGGGTGCACGGCAGCATCCGGAGCACGTCGGCGAGCGAGCGCCTGATGGCCAACGGGCCTGCCACGGACAGATGGAGCGTCCGGTCCTCGTAGATCCCCTCCGTTGTGAACAGTCTGGCCACGGCGTCGGCCTCGGCGGCCGTCAGCGCGTCGTGCAGAGCCGTCAGTGTGCGGGTGAGTAGACGAGGCGGGGTGGAGTGGACGAACTGTTCGCCCCACTGGGCTGGCAGGGGAGTGGGATTGCGGTATGCCGCGGCCGCGGCCACGCCGTAGTGCCTTCCGTCGGAGTAGTCGATCTGGCGTGTGACCTTTCCGTCGACGAAGTCCATGGCCGCGATGACGCGCATCTCGTTGCCGAACATCCCGGGTGTGTCGGTGAACATGACGACGGCGCTGCGGCTGTCGCCGATGATCCGGGTGGGATAGGACACCGCGCTCGCCGGCCAGGTCGGCATCACGTACGCGAAGTAGTCGTGGTAGGGCTGCCAGGACGGGGAGTAGCCGTTGAAGGCGGCGTCGATGTACGTCAGGCGCGGACGGTGGAAGTGGGACGTGGTGGCCTCGACATCGTGCCGGGACTTCGCCGCGTAGAGGCCGACCAGCCTCCGGACGACTCCGTCGGTCGTGTGGGACCGGTCCAGCGGTGGGTTCGCCGGCGACAACGCGCCCGCCGCCTGCGCCGATGTGCCGCTGCTGAGCACCGGGCCTGCCGCGGCGCCACGCTCGCCGCGCCCAGCAAGGACCTTCGACTCATGTTCATGATTCCGGAAGAGCCCAAGGGGCTGGACGCTGACGAGAGCGGCACCTGGCTGGAGGTCGCCGCCCTGATGACCCGGCTGCCGGCCGCTCTCGACGCGCAGCTTCAGCGTGATGCGGGGAGGAGTCATTCCGAGTACATGATCCTTGCCGGACTGTCCATGTCGACCGACCGCCGCCGGCGGATGAGCGAGCTCGCCGACTTCGTGGCGATCTCGCTCTCCAGGCTCTCCCACACCGCCAAACGCCTTGAGAAACAAGGCTGGTTGTACCGCATCCCCGACCCTGTGAACGGGCGCTTCACCCTGGCCGTGCTCACGGACGCCGGATGGGAGAAGGTCACCGCCGTCGCTCCCACCCATGCCGCCGAAGTCCGGCGACTGGTCTTCGATCCCCTCACCAAGTCCAGCAGCGGCACCTGAAGGAAGCCGGTCGCCGGATCAACCTGGCCATCGGCGAAACGACGGTCGGCTTCCCCGAGTAACACCCCTCGTCCCGCCCGCGAAACGGCTACTCCGCCACCGGCAGCCGCGCCCCGTCCCGCAGGAACAGCGGGATACGGTCCAGGGGCGCCTCGACCGTCACGGCCGCACCGCCCTCGTACGTCTCACCGGTCCACGCGTCCGTCCAGGTCGCGCCCGCCGGGAGGTAGGCCGTGCGGGCCGTGGCGCCGGCGGTCAGGACCGGGGCGACCAGCAGGTCCCGGCCGAAGAGATAGGCGTCGTCCACCGTCCACGTCGCCCGGTCGTCCGGGAACTCCAGGAACAGCGGGCGCATCGGCGGCAGCCCCTCCTCGTGGGCCTCCCGCATCACGTCCAGGACGTACGGCCTCAGGCGTTCGCGCAGGCGCAGGTACTTCGCCAGGATCGGGGCGGCCTCCTCACCGTACGACCAGACCTCGTTGGGGCCGCCGGTCATGTCGGGGCCCAGCGGCATGCCGGGGTCGCGGAAGCCGTGCAGGCGCATCAGCGGGGACAGGGCGCCGAACTGGAACCAGCGGACGATGACTTCGCGGTACGCGGGGTCGTCCGGGTCGCCGCCGTGGAAGCCGCCGATGTCCGTGTTCCACCAAGGGATGCCGGACAGCGCGGTGTTGAGCCCGGCCGCGATCTGGCGGCGCAGCGTCGGGAAGTCGGTGCCGATGTCGCCGGACCACAGGGCGGCGCCGTAGCGCTGACTGCCCGCCCAGGCCGAGCGGTTGAGGGTGATGACCTCGTCGTCTCCGGAACCCGAGGCGAGCAACCCCTCATAGAACGTGCGGGAGTTCTCGGCGGGATAGCTGTTGCCGACCTCCAGGCCCGGGCCCGTCCAGTACCGCAGGTTCTCCTGGAAGCCGGGCTTCAGCTCCGGTTCGCAGGCGTCCAGCCAGAAGGCCGTGATGCCGTACGGGTCCAGGTAGTTCTCCTTCACCTTCGCCCACACGAACTCCCGGGCCTCCGGGTTCGTGGCGTCGTAGAAGGCGACCTGGACGGTGGAGGCGACCCCCTTGTCGGGCCAGTCCGCGTGCGCCATCGGGCCGTACTGCGTGCCGATGAGATAGCCGCGCTGCTCCATCACCGGGTGGTTCTCCGACAGCGGCGACACCGACGGCCAGACGCTGACCACCAACTTGATGCCCAGTTCGGCGAGTTCACTGACCATCGCGCCCGGGTCGGGCCACTCCGCCAGGTCGAACTTCCACTCGCCCAGATGCGTCCAGTGGAAGAAGTCGCAGACGATCGCCGAGATCGGCAGCCCGCGCCGCTTGTACTCCCTTGCCACGGCGAGGAGTTCGTCCTGAGTCCGGTAGCGCAGTTTGCACTGCCAGAAGCCGGCCGCCCACTCCGGCAGCATCGGCGTACGGCCCGTCACCGCGCTGTAGCGGCGCTGGCCGTCAGCCGGGGTGCCCGCGGTGATCCAGTAGTCGATCTGCCGGGCCGAATCGGCCACCCACCGCGTGCCGTTGCGGGCCAGCTCCACACGGCCGATCGCCGGGTTGTTCCACAGCAGGGTGTAGCCGCGGCTGGAGGAGAGCACGGGTATGGAGACCTCGGCGTTGCGCTGCACCAGATCGAGGACCAGGCCCTTCTGGTCCAACTGCCCGTGCTGGTGCTGCCCGAGGCCGAACAGCTTCTCGTCGTCGTAGGCCGCGAAGCGCTGCTCCAGACGGTGGTGTCCGTTGCCGACGGCCGTGTAGAGGCGCGAGCCCGGCCACCAGAAGTGCGCCCGCTCCTCGGCGAGGATCTCCACGCGGTCGTCCGTGCGCAGGAAGCGGATCAGCCCCTCGGCGTCCACCTCGACGGTGAGCGCGCCGACGGTCAACTGCCCCTGCCCGCCCTCGATCTTGACGGTGTACGAGGCCGGCGGGGCGTCCGCGAGCAGCGCGCCTGGCAGTCCGTCGAGGACGGGACCGCCGAGCCGGGCCCGGACCCGGACGGCGTCAGGACCCCACGGTTCGATGCGCAGCGTCTCCTGACGGCCGCTCCACTCCAGCGCGCCGTCCCGCTCGCGCAAGGTGCCGACGGTGGGGGACGACTGCGCGAGGCTCACCGCGCCGGTCGGGGGCTGGTTTTCGGCAGGCAGATTCACGAGGGGTGCTCCCGAAAGGACATGAGGGTGCCGCGGAGGGCACGAATGCTGGGTCAGGAGAGGTGCGGTGCGGAACAGTGCGGGGAGGTGCGGGTCAGGAAGCGGCCGACGGGGCCGGACCCGTACTGGACCGCACCGTCAACTCCGGTGCGATCAGCACGACTTCGTCCTTGCCACGGCCGTCGAGCTTGGCGACCAGGTGGTCCACGGCGTGCCGGCCCATCTCCTGCGCGGGGATGGCGACGGACGTCAGCCGCACCGAGGCCTGCACGGCGACCTGCTCCGGGCAGATCGCCACCACCGACACGTCCTCGGGCACGGCACGGCCCTGTCCGCGCAGCAGGGCGAGCAGCGGCTCCACCGCCGACTCGTTCTGCACGACGAAGCCCGTGGTGCCCGGGCGCTCGTCGAGGATGCGGGCGAGGGTGAGCGCCATCGCGTCGTACCCGCCCTCGCACGGCCGGTGCAGCAGCCGTACGCCCAACTCCTGGGCCCGCGACCGCAGTCCGTCGAGGGTACGCTCGGCGAAGCCGGTGTGCCGCTCGTAGACCGCGGGGGCCTCGCCGATGACAGCGATGTCGCGGTGGCCGAGCATCGCCAGATGCTCGACGCACAGCGCGCCCGTCGCCTTGAAGTCGAGGTCCACACAGGTCAGTTCGGAGGTGTCGGCGGGCAGCCCGATCAGCACGGACGGCTGGTCCGTGCCGCGCAGCAACGGCAGCCGCTCGTCGTCGAGTTCGACGTCCATCAGGATCATCGCGTCGGCGAGCCCGCTGCCGGTGACCCGGCGCACCGCGTCCGGGCCCTCCTCGCCGGTGAGCAGCAGGACGTCGTAGCCGTGCGTACGGGCCGTGGTGGCGACCGCGATGGCGATCTCCATCATCACCGGCACGTACATGTCGGTGCGCAGCGGGATCATCAGCGCGATGATGTTCGACTTGTTGCTGGCCAGGGCTCGCGCGCCCGCGTTCGGGTGGTACCCCAGCTCGCGGATGCTCTGCTCGACCCGCAGCCGGGTGGTCACGGAGATGGACCGCTTCCCGCTGAGGACATAGCTCACCGTGCTCGCCGAGACTCCGGCGTGCTGGGCGACCTCGGCGAGGGTGACCATCCAGCTCTCCAAGCGGTGTGAAGCGCTTCGACAGTGCGCATTACGAACAAGGGCGGGTGAGGATGGTTCGACACTAGCTCTGGCGCGGGGTGGGTGTCCATAGGTTGTCGAAGCGCTTCGACAACACTTTTCCCGGTCCAGCCTCGACCTGGCCTCGGACCGGCCCGGCGGCGGCTGCGGGGTCGTAGCCCAACCGTCCGCGGGTCGTACCCGAACCGTCCCCCGGACGGCCCCCCGACGCAACACCCCATTCCGTCGGACGGCTGCGCGAAGGGTGGTGGGGTCGCCCGGGATCGGGTACTAACGATCGGGTAGCACCCGTCGGTAACCAAACTGGTCCGAGGTCCCGATTCGCGGCGAGGTGACCCTCATGTCCGCACCATCCAGCGATTCCCCCGTCAAAGCCACGGTCTCCGAACGCGAGGCCCGCCAGGTGGCGGAGGCCGCCCGCGAGCAGGAGTGGCGCAGGCCCAGCTTCGCCAAGGAACTCTTCCTCGGCCGCTTCCGGCTCGACCTGGTCCATCCGCACCCCACCCCAGCCCCGGACGACGCCCAGCGCGGGGAGGAGTTCCTCGCCGCGCTCCGCGACTTCTGCGAGACGAAGGTCGACGCGGCGCTCATCGAACGCGAGGCCAGAATCCCCGACGAGGTCATCAACGGTCTCAAGGAACTCGGCGCCCTCGGGATGAAGATCGACACCAAGTACGGCGGGCTCGGTCTCACCCAGGTGTACTACAACAAGGCGCTGGCCCTGGCCGGCTCGGCCTGCCCCGCGATCGGCGTGCTGCTGTCGGCACACCAGTCGATCGGCGTACCGCAGCCGCTGAAGATGTTCGGCACGGACGAGCAGAAGGAGGCCTTCCTCCCGCGCTGCGCCCGCACCGACATCAGCGCCTTCCTGCTCACCGAGCCCGACGTCGGCTCCGACCCGGCCCGCCTCGCCACCAGCGCGGTGCCCGAGGGGGACGACTACCTCCTCGACGGCGTGAAGCTGTGGACCACCAACGGGGTCGTCGCCGACCTGCTCGTCGTGATGGCCCGGGTGCCCAAGAGCGAGGGCCACAAGGGCGGCATCACCGCCTTCGTCGTGGAGAGCGACTCGCCCGGCATCACCGTCGAGAACCGCAACGCCTTCATGGGCCTGCGCGGCATCGAGAACGGCGTCACCCGCTTCCACCAGGTCCGGGTGCCCGCCGCCAACCGCATCGGCCCCGAGGGTGCGGGCCTGAAGATCGCCCTCACCACCCTCAACACCGGCCGCCTCTCGCTGCCCGCGTCCTGCGTCGCGGCCGGCAAGTGGTGCCTGAAGATCGCCCGTGAGTGGTCCGCGGCCCGCGAGCAGTGGGGCAAGCCGATCGCCGACCACGAGGCCGTCGGCGCGAAGATCTCCTTCATCGCGGCGACCACCTTCGCACTGGAGGCGGTCCTCGACCTGTCCTCGCAGATGGCCGACGAGGACCGCAACGACATCCGCATCGAGGGCGCGCTCGCCAAGCTCTACGCCTCCGAGATGGGCTGGCTCATCGCCGACGAACTCGTCCAGATCCGCGGCGGCCGCGGCTTCGAGACGGCGGCCTCCCTCGCGGCCCGCGGCGAGCGGGCGGTCCCGGCCGAACAGGTGCTGCGCGACCTGCGTATCAACCGCATCTTCGAGGGCTCGACCGAGATCATGCACCTGCTGATCGCACGCGAGGCGGTCGACGCCCACCTCTCCGTGGCCGGGGACCTCATCGACCCCGACAAGTCCCTGTCGGACAAGGCGAAGGCGGGCGCGAACGCGGGTGTCTTCTACGCCAAGTGGCTGCCGAAGCTGGTCGCCGGACCGGGTCAACTGCCCGGCTCGTACGGCGAGTTCAAGCGGGAGGTGGATCTCTCCCCGCATCTGCGGTACGTGGAGCGCACCGCCCGCAAACTCGCCCGCTCCACCTTCTACGCCATGTCCCGCTGGCAGGGCCGGATGGAGACCAAGCAGAGCTTCCTGGGCCGGATCGTCGACATCGGCGCGGAACTGTTCGCGATGAGCGCGGCCTGCGTACGGGCCGAACTCCTGCGCAGCCAGGGCGAGAACGGCCGCGAGGCCTACCAACTCGCCGACGCCTTCTGCCGCCAGTCCAGGCTGCGTGTCGAGGAACTCTTCGGCCGCCTGTGGAGCAACACCGACGCCATCGACCGCAAGGTCGTCAAGGGCGTCATGGCGGGCACGTACGCGTGGCTGGAGCAGGGGATCGTCGACCCGTCGGGCGAGGGCCCGTGGATCGCGGACGCGACCCCCGGACCCTCGAAGACCGAGAACGTGCACCGGCCCATCGGGTGAGGTGAGCCGAGAGGTCCTGACCGGTCCTCGGCAACACCCTTTGGTTCAGCAGTACTTGTCGCTCGGATCCCGCGTAGTCCAGGAGCAGGAGTCGACCTTGGTGCCGGTCGCCTTGGTCAGCGTGGCGGTGTCGCTGGTGTTGTTCCAGACGTACGCGGCGCGGCCCTGGTACTTGTTCGACGCGGTGTCCGAGCCCTTGCCGGTGTGCACCTTCATGTACTTGCCGGCGCCGATCTTGATGTTCTTGAAGACGTACTTGTGGTTCGAGGTGTCCTTCAGGATCCAGCCCTTGAGCGAGATCGCCGAGCGACTGGTGTTCTTGATCTGCACCCACTCGCCGTTCAGGCTCGTGTTGGAACGGTTGTCCGAGCCCGGGCTGTCGAACCAGGCCCGGTAGACGATCACCCCGCCGGCGGCCTCGGCGGGTGAGCTGAGCAGGGTGCCGGTCAGTACGGCGGCGCCCGCGAGCGCGGGCAGGGCGGCGCGTATCCGCATGGAAATCCCCCAAGAATTTCGTCCCCCCGACCGAACCTCCCCGGTCGGTAGTGAAGTGTTATCACACGATCTTCACTCAGACTTCACAAAGGGGGTTTCTGCTTCATTCGGCACAGGAAGCGACAAGCCACCCGCGCGAGGGACGCGCTGTCCTCCTTGCGGTCGGATGCGGCAACAATGGAGGGATGAGCGACAGTCCAGCCCCCCTCGCCGACCCGCACCTCGTCTATGACCCGGTCGCGGGCGGCGGTCCGAAGGACGTGGTGATCCTCGGATCCACGGGGTCGATCGGCACCCAGGCCATCGACCTAGTACTGCGCAACCCCGACCGCTTCCGGGTCACCGGCCTGTCCGCCAACGGCGGCCGGGTCGCCCTCCTCGCCGAGCAGGCGCACCGGCTGCGGGTGCGGACCGTCGCGGTGGCCCGAGAGGACGTCGTACCGTCCCTGCGCGAGGCGCTGACCGGCCGCTACGGCGCGGGCGAGCCGCTCCCCGAGATCCTCGCGGGACCTGAGGCGGCCACCCACCTCGCCGCCTCCGACTGCCACACGGTCCTCAACGGCATCACGGGCTCCATCGGCCTCGCCCCGACCCTCGCCGCCCTGGAGGCGGGCCGCGCGCTCGCGCTCGCCAACAAGGAATCGCTCATCGTCGGCGGCCCGCTGGTCAAGGCGCTGGCCAAGCCCGGGCAGATCATCCCGGTCGACTCCGAGCACGCGGCCCTGTTCCAGGCGCTGGCGGCCGGCACCCGGTCCGACGTGCGCAAGCTCGTCGTCACCGCGTCCGGCGGCCCCTTCCGCGGCCGGACGAAGGCCGAACTGGCGGGCGTCAGCGTCGAGGACGCCCTGGCGCACCCCACCTGGGCGATGGGTCCGGTGATCACGATCAACTCGGCGACCCTGGTCAACAAGGGACTGGAGGTCATCGAGGCGCACCTCCTCTACGACATTCCCTTCGACCGCATTGAGGTCGTCGTGCACCCCCAGTCGTATGTCCACTCGATGATTGAGTTCACGGACGGTTCGACGATCGCCCAGGCGACGCCCCCCGACATGCGCGGGCCGATCGCCATCGGGCTCGGCTGGCCGGAGCGGATTCCGGACGCGGCGCCCGCCTTCGACTGGAGCAGGGCCTCGACGTGGGAGTTCTTCCCACTGGACAATGAGGCGTTCCCCTCGGTGAACCTCGCCCGACACGTGGGTGAGCTCGCGGGCACCGCCCCGGCGGTGTTCAATGCGGCCAACGAGGAGTGCGTGGAGGCGTTCCGCGGCGGCGCATTGCCGTTCAACGGGATCATGGAGACCGTGACAAGAGTGGTCGAGGAGCACGGCACACCCGGCGCGGGAACTTCACTCACCGTGTCGGACGTCCTCGAAGCGGAGACCTGGGCACGGGCCCGGGCCCGGGAACTGACAGCGCAGACGGCGACCGCGGAGGCGCGTGCATGACGAGCTTGATGATGATCCTCGGCATAGTCGTCTTCGCGTTCGGCCTGTTGGTCTCGATCGCGTGGCACGAACTGGGGCACCTGTCCACGGCCAAGATGTTCGGCATCAGGGTGCCGCAGTACATGGTCGGCTTCGGGCCGACCCTGTTCTCGCGCAAGCGGGGCGACACCGAGTACGGGTTCAAGGCCATCCCGTTCGGCGGCTACATCCGCATGATCGGCATGTTCCCGCCAGGACCCGACGGCCGCCTGGAGGCCCGCTCCACCTCGCCCTGGCGCGGCATGATCGAGGACGCCCGCTCGGCGGCCTTCGAGGAGCTGCGGCCCGGCGACGAGAGCCGGCTCTTCTACACGCGTGCCCCGTGGAAGCGGGTCATCGTGATGTTCGCGGGCCCGTTCATGAACCTGATCCTGGCGGTGGCGCTCTTCCTCACCGTCCTGATGGGCTTCGGCATCGCCCAGCAGACCACCACGGTCAGCTCGGTCTCCCAGTGCGTGATCGCGCAGAGCGAGAACCGCGACAACTGCACGAAGAAGGACGCGGCCTCCCCGGCCGCGGCGGCGGGCCTCAAGCCCGGCGACAAGATCGTCTCCTTCGCCGGGGTGCGGACGGACGACTGGAACAGGCTCTCCGACCTGATCCGCGCGAACCCCGGCAAGGACGTCCCGATCGTGGTCTCGCGCGACGGCAAGGAGGTCGCCCTCCACGCGACGATCGCCACCAACCAGGTCGCCAAGAAGGACTCCAGCGGCCAGATCGTCCAGGGCAAGTACGTCAACGCCGGCTTCCTCGGCTTCAGCGCCGCCACCGGCGTCGTCAAGCAGGACTTCGGCGACTCGGTGACCTGGATGGGCGACCGGGTCGGTGACGCGGTCGACTCCATCGTCGCGCTGCCGGGCAAGATCCCCGGCCTGTGGGACGCGGCCTTCGGCGACGGAAAGCGCGCCGACGACTCCCCGATGGGCGTGGTCGGCGCGGCCCGGGTGGGCGGCGAGATCTTCACCCTGGACATCCCGGCCAGCCAGCAACTGGCGATGTTCGTCATGCTGGTGGCCGGCTTCAACCTCTCCCTGTTCCTGTTCAACATGCTCCCGCTGCTGCCCCTGGACGGCGGCCATGTCGCGGGTGCCCTGTGGGAGTCCCTGCGCCGCCACACGGCCAAGCTGCTGCGCCGCCCGGACCCCGGTCCGTTCGACGTCGCCAAGCTGATGCCGGTGGCCTACGTGGTGGCGGGCATCTTCGTCTGCTTCACGCTGCTGGTGCTGGTGGCGGACGTGGTTAACCCGGTGAAAATCTCCTAGCCACTCCTGGTTCGCGACGGCCCGGCATCCTTCCTGCCGGGCCGTTCTCCATTGAGTGGGTTTAACCAGTGGGATGTGCCCGGCCCCCCGCCGGTGACGTAATCTCGAAGCCTGGAGCCCGTTGTTCCGGGACCGGGGCCTTGATCCACGACTTGGGGTTGCACAGCAGATGACTGCGATTTCTCTCGGCATGCCGTCCGTACCGACCAGGCTCGCCGAGCGCCGCAAGAGCCGGCAGATCCAGGTCGGTACCGTGGCGGTCGGCGGCGACGCCCCCGTGTCGGTGCAGTCCATGACGACCACGCGTACGTCCGACATCGGCGCGACCCTCCAGCAGATCGCCGAGCTCACCGCGTCCGGCTGCCAGATCGTGCGCGTGGCCTGCCCGACGCAGGACGACGCGGACGCGCTCGCGACCATCGCCAGGAAGTCGCAGCTCCCGGTCATCGCGGACATCCACTTCCAGCCCAAGTACGTGTTCGCGGCGATCGAGGCCGGCTGCGCCGCGGTCCGTGTGAACCCGGGCAACATCAAGCAGTTCGACGACAAGGTCAAGGAGATCGCGCGGGCCGCCAAGGACCACGGCACCCCGATCCGCATCGGCGTGAACGCGGGCTCGCTGGACCGCCGCCTCCTGCAGAAGTACGGCAAGGCGACCCCCGAGGCGCTGGCCGAGTCAGCCCTCTGGGAGGCGTCCCTCTTCGAGGAGCACGACTTCCGGGACATCAAGATCTCGGTCAAGCACAACGACCCGGTCGTGATGGTCGAGGCCTACCGCCAGCTCGCCGCCCAGTGCGACTACCCCCTCCACCTCGGCGTCACCGAGGCCGGCCCCGCCTTCCAGGGCACGATCAAGTCGGCCGTGGCCTTCGGCGCGCTCCTCTCGCAGGGAATCGGCGACACCATCCGCGTCTCGCTCTCCGCGCCCCCGGTCGAGGAGGTCAAGGTCGGCAACCAGATCCTGGAGTCGCTCAACCTCAGGCAGCGCGGCCTGGAGATCGTCTCCTGCCCGTCCTGCGGCCGCGCCCAGGTCGACGTCTACAAGCTCGCCGAGGAAGTCACCGCCGGCCTCACCGGCATGGAGGTCCCCCTCCGCGTCGCCGTCATGGGCTGCGTCGTCAACGGCCCGGGCGAGGCCCGCGAGGCCGACCTCGGCGTCGCCTCCGGCAACGGCAAGGGGCAGATCTTCGTCAAGGGCGAGGTCATCAAGACCGTCCCCGAGTCCAAGATCGTGGAGACCCTCATCGAGGAAGCCATGAAGCTCGCGGAGCAGATGGAGGCGGACGGCATCGCCTCGGGCGAGCCGTCGGTGTCGGTGGCGGGCTGAGTATCGTCCTCGCCGTATCAACGCCGGTCGGCATCTTTCAGCCCGTCCGGCGTTGAGGACGAGGCCGTTCAGGCCGAAGCGGGGGCCTGGGGGCGGCAGATCGCCAGAGGCGGAACGGCATCCGACGCAAGCTACTGAAGGACCGGCAGCACAAACCGGGGCGGCACCGCTCAGCTTCCGCAGGTACAGTGCGGGGATCAGCAGAACCCTCAGGGTGAGGCCCCGCACGTGTTGACCCAGACCACCTCCCGAGTGCTCGAACCGAGCGACCTGGAAGCGGCGCTCGCCGTCCTGAACCGCGAGCCCGTCGCGAACGCCTTCGTGACGTCCCGGGTCCAGATCGCCGGCCTCGACCCCTGGCGGCTCGGCGGCGAGATGTGGGGCTTCTACGAGGACGGCATGCTGACGTCCCTCTGCTACGCGGGCGCCAACCTGGTCCCCATCTGCGCCACCCCCAAGGCCGTACGGTCCTTCGCGGACCGCGCGCGCCGGGCCGGCCGCCGCTGCTCCTCCGTCGTCGGCCCCGCCGAAGCCGTCTCCCAGCTGTGGCGGCTCCTCGAACCGAGCTGGGGCCCGGCCCGCGAGGTCCGTTCCCGCCAGCCCCTCATGGTCGCCGACCGCATGCCCGTCGACATCGCCCCGGATCCCTACGTCCGCCGCATCCGCAAGGACGAGATGGACACGATCATGCCGGCCTGCGTGGCGATGTTCACCGAGGAGGTCGGCGTCTCCCCGCTGGCCGGCGACGGCGGCCTCCTCTACCAGGCCCGGGTCGCCGAACTCGTAAGCGCCGGCCGCTCGTTCGCCCGCGTCGACGAACACGGCAAGGTCGTCTTCAAGGCCGAGATCGGCGCGGCCACCTCGCGGGCCTGCCAGATCCAGGGCGTGTGGGTGGCCCCCGAATACCGGGGGAGAGGCGTCGCGGCCCCCGGCATGGCAGCGGTCCTGCGCTACGCCCTGGCCGACGTGGCCCCCCTGGTGAGCCTGTACGTCAACGACTTCAACACCCCGGCGAGGCGGACGTACCACCGCGTGGGCTTCCAGGAGATCGGCGCCTTCATGAGCGTCCTGTTCTAGTCACCATCAGCCACTTGCAACCCGCACCAGGCAGACGACCGGCACCCCCCTGTACCCTCCCCGCATGGACCTCGTCATCGGCCCCCTCGACCTCTCCGCCCACGTCGACGAGGCCCTCGCCGTCCAGGCCGTAGCCTTCGGACTCGGCGCAGACGAAGTAGCCGTACGCCGCCAGATCGTCCTCCGCCACATGACCCACCCCGGTGCGAGGGCCCTGGGCGCGACCGTCGGACGACACCTCGTCGGGTTCGTCTACGGCATGCCGAACGACCGCGGTCACTGGTGGTCCACCGTCGTCGAGCCGTACCTCCATGAACAGGGCCACGACAACTGGCTCGACGACTCCTTCGTGATCACCGAGCTGCACGTCCACCCGGCCCACCAGAGCCGGGGCATCGGCCGCTCCCTGATCACCACGATCACCGACTCCGCCGCCGAGCCCCGCTCGATCCTCTCCGCGATCGACACCGACAGCCCGGCCCGCGGCCTCTACCACTCCCTCGGCTACCAGGACCTGGCCCGCCGCGTCCTCTTCCCGAGCGCCCCGAAGCCGTACGCGGTCATGGGGGCACCCCTCCCACTCCGCCGCCGATAACCGATTTCCACCCCCGCAGCGCGCCCGGCTAACCTCCTAGCCATCACCCTTTTCCGGCAGGAGTACAAGAACCATGGCGAACGCACCGGTCCAGCGCATGTCCCAGTTGATGGCGAAGACGTTGCGCGACGACCCGGCGGACGCCGAGGTCCTCAGTCACAAGCTCCTCGTCCGGGCCGGTTACGTCCGCCGCACCGCGGCCGGCATCTGGTCCTGGCTGCCGCTGGGCAAGAAGGTGCTGTCCAACGTCGAGCGGATCGTGCGTGAGGAGATGGACGCGATCGGCGCCCAGGAGGTGCTGCTCCCCGCGATCCTGCCCCGGGAGCCGTACGAGGCGACCGGCCGCTGGGACGAGTACGGCCCCGAGCTGTTCCGCCTCCAGGACCGCAAGGGCGGCGACTACCTGCTCGGCCCGACCCACGAGGAGATCTTCACCCTGCTGGTGAAGGACCAGGCGTCCTCCTACAAGGACCTGCCGGTCATCCTCTACCAGATCCAGAACAAGTACCGCGACGAGGCCCGCCCCCGCGCCGGCATCCTGCGCGGCCGCGAGTTCCTGATGAAGGACTCGTACTCCTTCGACACGGAGGACGAGGGTCTCGCCAAGTCGTACGCCCTGCACCGCGAGGCCTATCAGCGGATCTTCGAGCGCCTCGGCCTCGACTACCGCATCTGCGCCGCCACCGCGGGCGCGATGGGCGGCTCCAAGTCGGAGGAGTTCCTGGCACCGGCCGAGGCCGGCGAGGACACCTTCGCGGACTGCCCCAACTGCGACTTCGCGGCCAACACCGAAGCGATCTCGTACGAGTTGAAGCCGGTGGACGCGGCCGGCGTGCCCGCCCTCGAAGAGATCCCGACCCCCGACACCCCCACCATCGAGACCCTCGCCGCCCACCTCGGCGTCCCGGCCTCCGCCACCCTGAAGAACCTCCTGGTGAAGGTCGACGGCGAGATCGTCGCCGTCGGCGTGCCCGGCGACCGCGAGGTCGACATGGACAAGGTCGAGGCCCATTTCGCCCCCGCCGCAGTCGAGTTGGTGACGGCGGAGGACTTCACCGGCCGTCCCGACCTCGTCCGCGGTTACGTCGGTCTGCAGGGCCTGGGCGAGAAGGTCACGTACATCGCCGACCCGCGCGTGGCCCCCGGCACGTCCTGGATCACGGGTGCCAACAAGGAGCACACGCACGCGAAGAACGTCGTCGCCGGGCGGGACTTCGAGGTCGACACGTACGTCGACGTCGTGGTCGTGCAGGAGGGCGACCCCTGCCCGAAGTGCGGTACCGGCCTCAAGCTCGACCGTGCCATCGAGATCGGCCACATCTTCCAGCTGGGCCGCAAGTACGCCGACGCCCTCAAGCTCGACGTCCTCGGCCGGCAGGGCAAGCCGGTCCGCGTCACCATGGGCTCTTACGGCATCGGCGTCTCCCGCGCGGTCGCGGCCCTCGCCGAGCAGACCGCCGACGAGCACGGCCTGGTCTGGCCCCGCGAGGTCGCCCCGGCCGACGTGCACGTCGTCGCGGCCGGCAAGGCCCTCCAGATCGAACTCGCCCTCGACGTCTCCGAGAAGCTGCGCGCCGCAGGACTGCGCGTCCTGGTCGACGACCGGGCCGGTGTCTCCCCGGGCGTGAAGTTCACGGACGCCGAACTCATCGGCGTACCGCAGATCCTGGTGGCCGGCCGCCGTTCCGCAGAGGGCGTCCTGGAGCTCAAGGACCGCAAGTCCGGTGAGCGCGAGGAGCTGACGGTGGACGAGGCGATCGCCCGCCTCACCGCCTGACGCCCTGATTTAAGGCACCTCTCAGGGAGTTCTGCCGAGGCGTATGGGTGCCTCACAGACTTCTCTCAGGCTGTTCCCCGACCGTAGTGGGTGACACAGAGTCACCAGGGAGGGGAACGGCCATGAACAGCAGGGAACGAGGTGCCGCAGCCACGGTCCGCAGAGGGGCCCGGCGCACGGCGGCGACAGCGGCGGCGGTCACCTTGGCGGCCGCCGCCGGGATGTTCGCGCTCATCGGCACGATGGACACGGACACGAGCGCGTCCTCGACGACCACGAGCAGCGACAGCAGCACGACGGACTCGTTCACGTCGAGCAGCTCGTCCAACGGCGGTTCGTCGACGGACAGTTCGACGAGCGACAGCTCCTCGTCGTCCTCGACCGACAGCTCCTCGTCGAGCGGCTCGTCCTCCAGCGGCGGCCTCACCTCCTCCAGCGGCGGTTCCACCGACTCCACGTCGGGGGCGTCGTGATGACCACCGCCCCGCGCATCACTCCGCGCACCACGGCCGCCACCGAGTGGCGTGCCCTCGGCACCGGCGTCCGCCTGGTCGTCACCGACCCGGCCCTGCTCGACTCCTGCAACCTGCTGCTCGCCCGGCACCTCGCCGAGGTGGACGCGGCCTGCAGCCGCTTCCGTGCCGACTCCGAACTCGCCGCCCTCGACACCACCGACGGCCGCCCGGTCCGGGTCAGCCCGCTGCTCGCCCAGGCCCTCGAAGTCGCCCTGCGCGCGGCCGAGTCGACCGACGGAACCGTCGACCCCACGGTCGGTTCGGCGATGGACGCGATCGGCTACGACCGTGACTTCACGCTGGTCCAGGAGGACGACCGGCCGGTCCGGCTCACCGTGAAGCGGGCCCCGGGCTGGCGCACGGTCCGCCTGGACCTCGCGTCGGACACGGTCACCGTCCCGGCGGGCGTCCGCCTCGACCTGGGCGCGACCGCCAAGGCCTGGGCCGCCGACCGGGCCGCCACGATGCTCGCGGAGACGGCCGGCTGCGGAGTGCTGGTGAGCCTCGGCGGCGACACGGCCGTCGCGGGCGAGTCCCCCGCGGACGGCTGGCAGATCCGCGTCCAGGACGTGACCGGCGCGGTCGACCGGACGCCAACTCAGGGACCGTACGCCACAGTCGGCCTGCGCAGCGGCGGCCTCGCCACCTCGGGCACGGCCGCCCGCAACTGGCGCCGAGGCGGCCACGACCTCCACCACATCGTCGACCCCCGCACCGGCCTCCCCGTCCGCTCCCCATGGCGCACGGTCTCGGTCGCGGCCTCCACCTGCGCCGACGCGAACGCGGCGACCACGGCGGCCCTGGTGAAGGGCGCGGACGCGGAACGCTGGCTGACCCAACGGGGCCTGCCTGCACGGCTGGTGGCACACAGCGGGGCGGTCGTCACGACACCCGGCTGGCCCACGGACCGCGCCGACCTGGAGGCAGCCGCATGAGCTCCGAGATCCTCTGGTACGCCAACCGCGCCACCGGCGCCGTCTGCCTGGTCCTCTTCACGGTCGTCGTCCTGCTCGGCATAGCCGTCCGCCTGAGAACCCGGCTCCCCGGCCTGCCCCGGTTCGGCACGGTCTCCCTCCACCGCAGCCTCTCCCTCTCCGCCATGGCCTTCCTGGCCCTGCACATCGCGTTCGCGGTGATCGACAGCTACGTCGACATCACGGTCGTGGACGCCGTCGTCCCGTTCGCCTCGAACTACCAGCCGCTGTGGCTGGGCCTCGGCACGGTCGCCCTCGACCTGATGCTCGCCGTCGTGATCACCAGCCTGCTCCGCGCCCGGATGGGCCACCGCGCCTGGCGCGCCGTGCACTGGCTCGCGTACGCCTCCTGGCCGGTCGCCCTCGTCCACGGCATCGGCATCGGCACGGACACCGGCGCCGACTGGATGACCTGGCTGACCGTCTCCTGCGTGACGGCGGTCGTCGCCGCCATCGGCATCCGCCTCGCGGCCTCCGCCCGCGCCGCCCGCCGCACCCCCGCCGCCCTGCTGCGCACGGCCGAAGGAGCCCGCTCATGACCGCGACCTTCCCCGACCTGTACATGTCCCCGCGCCTGCTCGCCCCCGGCGGCACCCCGGCCGACCTCGCCACGCACCAGCAGCGGTACGGGCCCCTGGCGTACGGCGATCCGGACGGCGTCCTGCGCGCGGTCGCGGAGTCCGGGCTCACCGGGCGCGGGGGAGCGGCGTTCGCGGTGTACCGCAAGCTGGTCGCGGTCGCCGACGCGGGCCGCCGCACCGGCCGAGCCCCCGTGGTTGTCGCCAACGGCGCCGAGGGCGAGCCCGCCAGCCACAAGGACAAGACGCTGCTGCGCCTCTCGCCCCACCTGGTCCTGGACGGACTGCAGATCGCCGCGCAGGCGGTCGGCGCGGACGAGGCCCATCTCGCGGTCGAGGACGGCGCCTCCTACCTGGAGGCCGCGTTGGCCCGGCGTAGCGACCCGCTCCGTGTCAACGTCGTACGGGTGCCGAAGCGGTTCCTGTCGGGGCAGTCCTCGGCGCTGGCCCAGTACATCTCCGGGGCCGCCGCGCTGCCGGCCCACCAGGACCCGCCGGTGCGCGAACGCGGGGTGCGCCGGGCACCGACCCTCGTCCAGAACGTCGAGACGCTGGCCCACGTCGCCCTGGTCGCCCGCTACGGCGCCGACTGGTTCCGCACCGCGGGCACCCCCGCTCAACCCGGCAGCGCCCTGTGCACGGTTCACGTCCCCGGGCGTGAAGTCCGGGTCGTGGAAGCCCCGTTCGGCATGCCACTGGGCCGAATCCTCCCCATAGAAGCCACCACCTCCGCCGTCCTGCTCGGCGGCTACCACGGCACCTGGATCCCGTCCCCCGAGGCAGCCCAACTCCCCCTGGACGCAACCACCATGGGCGCCGGCGTCCTGGCCGCCCTCCCCACCACCCACTGCGGCCTCACCGAAACCGCCCGAGTCCTGCGCTACCTGGCCCTCCAGTCAGCAGGCCAGTGCGGCCCCTGCCTCAACGGCCTCCCGCGCATGGCCGCCGCGTTCCAGTCCCTGGCCGTGCCCGGCCCCCAGGGCACCACCCGCACGGACATCGCCCGCTGGGCAGGCCTGGTGGAGGGCAGAGGTGCCTGCCACCACCCTGACGGCACAACCCGCCTGGTCCGCAGCGCACTTACGACGTTCGCCTCGGAACTAGACGCCCACGCAAGGGGTTTGTGCACGGCAACCGACCGCACACCACTACTCCCAGTCCCCCAGGAGAGCTGACGTGACCCACCCCGCTCAGCACATCGACATCGACTGGGCCGCCTGCCAAGGGCACGGCCTGTGCGCCGAGTTGCTCCCCGACCACATCACCCTCGACGAATGGGGCTACCCGCTGGTGGAGGGGACGCCGGTCCCGGCCCGCACGGCAAAGCGGGCCCGCAGAGCAGCGGAAGACTGCCCGGTCCTAGCTTTGAAATTGGCGATGAGGTAACGCCCTAAAGGGGCGCGGGGAACTGCGCGACCAGCCCCCACTCACCCGCAGCCAAACAACAATCCCTACAGCCACCCGGCAAACTCCAGCAACAACTCGGCATCCGTCAACCGCCCCACGCGCAGTGCCCGCACACCTGACTCAACAGCCCGAAACAACGTCCACCCCCGCAACCGCTCCTGATCCACCTCCAACGACTCGGCAAGCCGCTTGACCCGCCGCCGAGTAGTCCCCGCCCCCGAAGGTGAAGCAATCACGTCCTCCACCCGATCCCGAACCAACCGCGCCAGATCAAACGCACACTCACCCACCACCGGATCAGGCCCCACGGCCAACCAAGGCACCCGCTCACCCGCCAGCACCTTGCTCTGCCGAAAAGTCCCATGCAGCAACCGCACCTCAGGCGGCGCAGCCAACAACTCCTCCCGAGCACCAAGCGCCGCATCGACCAGCGAGACCACGTCCCCGCCGGCCCCCGCCTTCATGGCCTCCGCCTGTCGCCCGGTCCGCTCGGCCACGGTCTCGAAAACATGCCCACCCGGCGGCTCCACCCAAAGCCGTCGCAACGCCCCCGCCGCCTCAAGCAACGCCTTCGCCTCGGGCAACGACCGCACCGAAACATCGGGATGCAACCGCTCCAGCAACAGCACCCCTTCACCCCCGGCCCCGTCCAGCAACTGCACAGCACCGCGCCCGCCCCAGTGCGCCAGCGCGACCCGCTCACTCTGCGGACGAGCCCGAGGCGGCGCCAGCTTGAGCACGGCCGGCGTCCCGTCGGTCCGCCGCACCAGCACCACCAGGCTGCTGCGCCCACCCGGTACCTGCACCCGCTCCACGGTCAACTCGCGTAGCGCGACGGCCTGCTGCGCCGCCGTGGGCAGCTTCTCCAACCAGTCGTCACCGTCCGGTGCCGTCTCACCGAGCGCCCTCACCAGACGCTGCGGCGGTTCGAAAGCCATACGCGAGCAGTTCCTTTCCCCTACGCGTTATCCAGTGGGCGTCACCGAGGGCATCGCCGAGGCCGAACCGTCGGCCGCCCGTTCGGCAAGCCCTGGGAAGGCTACGCTCTCGCCGCGCCAGCGCACCGCCCGCACCGCCGCCTCCCGCACCGCCCCGGCGGCCGTGCGCCGCCGCTCCCCGTCGGTCGCCCGCACCAGGTCGGAGTACACCCCCGCCACCCGGTCCTCCAGCTCCGCGGCGAGCCGCACGGCCGAGGGCGAGTCCGTCACCGGGAAGGGCAGCGCGTACGCGGCCGAGGCCGCGACCGGCGTACCGCCCAGGTCCCGCACCTCCCGCGCCAGCGCGTCCCGCCGGGCCCGATGGGCGTCGTATGCCGACCGGGCCTCCGTCCGACGCCCCTCGCGGATCCGCCCGCCGGCGACCCCGTACCCGTAGACGGCCGCGTGTTCCGCAGCCAGCGCCGCCTGGAAGGCCGCGAGCTCCGCCTTCGCCGCCTTCTTCTCGTCGTCGCTCACCTGGCACCTTCCGTCAGCAGATACGCGTGCGCCGCCCCGGCCGCCGCCACCGAGGCCAGCAGCCGGGCGGGTTCACCGGGTACGTCGAGGAGCGCCGTCGTGCGCCGGTCGGCGAGCGCGCGCTCGGCGGCGGCGAGTTCGACGAGGGCTTCCTGCTCGGTCCCGGGCACGGCGGTACCGGTACCGGTACCTGACGGCGAGGCCGACGGAGACGCCGTACCCGCACTCGCACTCGCACTCGCTCCCGTCCCCGCGCTCTCCTCGCTCCCGGCGTTCCCCGTACTCGGCTTCGCCACCGAACCCCCGAACGCCTCCGCGTGCCGCACGATCTCGGCCCGCAGCGGTGCCAGCCGCTCCGCGAGAGCGGGATACGCGGTGATCACGGCGTCGTAGCGCTCCGCCAGCCCCGAGCTGTCCCGGGCCGCACGCGCGCGTACCCGCGCGGTCGCGGACATGCTGCCGCTGGTGTTCTCCTCGTCCCCGCCGGACCCGGAGGAACAGCCCGCCAGCAGGGCGGCGCCGGCGGCCGAGGCGAGGAGGGTTCTTCTGCGCGGACCCGAGGGGGTGCGCGGTGGCGGGGGGTACGGCACGGCAGTCGTCCTCGAAGGCTCGTACGAATCCGCGGGCGGGAAGGGCGGCCCGCAGGTGATCACCGTACCCGCGCCCCCGCCCGGTGCCCCTCACCGGCACCGCCCGTGTGTACGAGGGCCGTCGGCCGTCCGTACGTGGACGGCAACACACCCCGCGACCGGATACCCTTTGACCAGACACGCGACCTTCCCACAACAGCACACGCGGCCGAGGAGTCACCCGGATGAGCACCACCCAGAGCGAGAGGCTGCGAGAGCTCCTGGAGCCGCTCGTCAACTCCCAGGGACTGGATCTCGAAGAGATCGCGGTGGACTCCGTCGGACGCAAGCGCGTGCTGAGTGTCGTCGTCGACTCCGACACCGGGGCGGACCTGGACCAGATCGCCGATGTGAGCCGCGCGCTCTCGGCGAAGCTCGACGAGACGGACGCGATGGGCGCGGGCGAGTACACGCTCGAGGTCGGCACCCCGGGCGCCGAGCGCCTCCTGAAGGAACACCGGCACTACGTGCGTGCCGTGGGGCGGTTGGTGAAGTTCCAGCCGGTCGAGGGCGACGAGCTGGTCGCCAGGATCCTGGTGGTCGACGACGAGGGCCTCGACCTCGAAGTGCCCGGCGTGAAGGGCCGCAAGCCCACCAGCCGCAGACTCGCCTTCTCCGACATCGACAAGGCGCGCGTGCAGGTCGAGTTCAACCGCAAGGACAACGACAAGTCCGACGAGCAGTCCGACGCGAAGTCCGACGAGAAGGAAGAGGAGGCGTAGCCATGGACATCGACATGAGTGCCCTGCGGGGCTTGGTACGGGAGAAGGAGATCTCCTTCCCCCTGCTGGTCGAGGCGATCGAGTCGGCCCTCCTCATCGCCTACCACCGAACCGAGGGAAGCCGCCGCCACGCGCGCGTGGAGCTCAACCGCGAGAGCGGCCACGTGACGGTGTGGGCGAAGGAGGACCCCGAGGACCTGGAGGAGGGGCAGGAGGCGCGCGAGTTCGACGACACCCCCTCCGACTTCGGCCGTATCGCCGCCACCACCGCCAAGCAGGTCATCCTGCAGCGGCTGCGCGACGCCGAGGACGACGCGACGCTCGGCGAGTACGCCGGCCGCGAGGGCGACATCGTCACGGGCGTGGTCCAGCAGGGCCGCGACCCGAAGAACGTGCTGGTGGACATCGGCAAGCTGGAGGCCATCCTGCCGGTGCAGGAGCAGGTGCCCGGCGAGACGTACCAGCACGGCATGCGGCTGCGGTCGTACGTCGTACGCGTGGCGAAGGGCGTCCGCGGCCCGTCCGTGACCCTCTCCCGCACCCACCCGAACCTGGTGAAGAAGCTCTTCGCGCTGGAGGTGCCGGAGATCGCCGACGGGTCCGTCGAGATCTCCGCGATCGCCCGCGAGGCCGGCCACCGCACCAAGATCGCCGTCCGCTCCACCCGCTCCGGGCTCAACGCCAAGGGCGCGTGCATCGGCCCCATGGGCGGCCGAGTCCGCAATGTGATGGGCGAACTGAACGGCGAGAAGATCGACATCGTCGACTGGTCGGACGACCCGGCGGAGATGGTCGCCAACGCGCTGTCCCCGGCCCGGGTCTCCAAGGTCGAGGTCGTGGACCTCGCGGCCCGCTCCGCGCGCGTGACGGTGCCGGACTACCAGTTGTCGCTGGCCATCGGCAAGGAGGGCCAGAACGCCCGCCTCGCGGCCCGGCTGACAGGCTGGCGGATCGACATCCGGCCCGACACGGAGCAGCCCGAGGAATAGATCTGAGCCGCGGCAGGCTGAGATCACGACAACAGCCGTTCGATTCTTGCCCCAAAGGGGTGAGGTCGGTGCGGGGAGGTAGACTTAAGAGTGTCTGGCCGGACGCGAGCCCGCGCATGCCCTGAGCGCACCTGTGTGGGGTGCCGGGAGCGAGCGGCCAAGAAGGACTTGCTGCGCATCGTGGCGGTCGAGGGCGAGTGCGTCCCCGATCATCGCGGTACGCTGCCCGGCCGGGGTGCTTATGTGCACCCCGCCCTGGTCTGTCTCGACCTGGCGGTACGCCGCCGGGCGTTCACGCGGGCGCTGCGCGCCCCGGGAGCGCTCGACACAAAGGCGTTGCGCTTCTATGTCGAGCAGGCAACACCGTAAGAGCGGGTCGTACGGAACCTCCGTGCGGCCCGGTATTCCGCGAGTTGGAAGTAGGTCGAGATTGCGATGAGCACTCGATGAGCACGCGATGAGTACGCCCATGAAGTAGCGACGGTCCGGACGCACCCGGACCTAAAAGGAGCGAAGTGGCTAAGGTCCGGGTATACGAACTCGCCAAGGAGTTCGGGGTTGAGAGCAAGGTCGTCATGGCCAAGCTCCAGGAACTCGGTGAATTCGTCCGTTCGGCGTCTTCGACCATCGAAGCGCCCGTAGTCCGTAAGTTGACGGACGCCCTCCAGCAGGGCAACGGAGGCGGCAAGCCCGCTTCCGCGCGTAAGGCTGCCCCGGCCAAGCCGGGCGCCCCCTCTCCGGCGCAGGCTGCCCGTCCGGCCGCCCCGCGCCCGCCGGCTCCCAAGCCGGCTGTCGCCGAGGGGCCCGCGGCTCCCGCCGCGCCGGCTTCCTCCGGCTCTCGTCCCACTCCGGGCCCGAGGCCCGCGCCGCGACCGGCTCCGGCCTCTCCGGCGCCGACGGCGCCCGAGTTCACCGCGCCTCCGGCCGCCCCGGCCGCTCCCGCCGCGTCGGCCGCCCCCGCACCCGCTGCGGGTCCGCGTCCGGGCGCTCCGCGTCCGAGTGGTCAGACGGCGCGTCCGGGCTCCCGCCCGGGCGGTCCCGGCCAGGACCGCGGTGAGCGCGGTGGCGACCGCGGCCAGGGCGCTCGTCCCGGTGCTCCGCGTCCGGGCGGCCAGGGCGCTCGTCCCGGTGCTCGTCCGGCCGGTCCCCGTCCGGGCAACAACCCGTTCACCTCCGGTGGCTCCACCGGCATGGCGCGTCCCGGGGCGCCCCGTCCCGGTGGCGCCCCGCGTCCCGGCGGCCAGGGCGGCCAGGGTGCCCCCGGTGGCGCTCCGCGTCCGCAGGGCGCCGGTCAGGGCGGTCCCCGTCCCCAGGGCGCGTCGGGCGGTGCCCGTCCGTCGGCTCCGGGCGGTTCGCGTCCCAGCCCGGGCGGCATGCCTCGCCCGCAGGGCGGCGCTCCGCGTCCGGGCGGTGGCCCCGGTGGCAACCGTCCCAACCCCGGCATGATGCCGCAGCGTCCCGCTGCGGGTAACCCCCGTCCCGGCGGCGGCCCCGGTGGCCGCGGTCCCGGTGGCGGCGGCGGTCGTCCCGGCGGTCCCGGTGGCGGTGGCGGCGGTCGTCCCGGTGGCGGCGGCGGCTTCGCCGGTCGTCCCGGTGGCGGCGGTGGCGGTTTCGCCGGTCGTCCCGCGGGTCCCGGTGGTGGCGGTGGCGGTTTCGCCGGCCGTCCGGGTGCTCCCGCCGGTGGCGGTGGTCGTCCCGGCTTCGGTGGTCGTCCCGGTGGTCCGGGTGGCCGCGGTGGCACACAGGGCGCCTTCGGTCGTCCCGGTGGTCCCGCGCGTCGTGGTCGCAAGTCGAAGCGGCAGAGGCGCCAGGAGTACGAGGCCATGCAGGCCCCGTCGGTCGGCGGTGTGATGCTGCCTCGTGGCAACGGACAGTCCGTCCGTCTGTCGCGCGGTGCGTCCCTCACCGACTTCGCCGAGAAGATCAACGCCAACCCGGCGTCGCTCGTCGGCGTGATGATGAACCTCGGCGAGATGGTCACTGCCACGCAGTCCGTCTCCGACGAGACGCTGAAGCTCCTCGCGGACGAGATGAACTTCGTCCTCGAGATCGTCAGCCCCGAGGAGGAGGACCGCGAGCTGCTCGAGTCCTTCGACATCGAGTTCGGCGAGGACGAGGGTGGCGAGGAGTTCCTCGTCGCGCGTCCGCCGGTCGTGACCGTCATGGGTCACGTCGACCACGGTAAGACCCGACTGCTGGACACCATCCGCAAGACGAACGTCATCGCGGGCGAGGCCGGCGGTATCACGCAGCACATCGGCGCGTACCAGGTCGCTACCGAGGTCAACGGCGAAGAGCGTCGGATCACCTTCATCGACACACCGGGTCACGAGGCGTTCACCGCCATGCGTGCCCGTGGTGCCAAGTCGACCGACATCGCGATCCTCGTGGTGGCGGCCAACGACGGTGTGATGCCCCAGACGATCGAGGCGTTGAACCACGCCAAGGCGGCCGACGTGCCGATCGTGGTCGCGGTCAACAAGATCGACGTCGAAGGTGCCGACCCGACCAAGGTGCGCGGTCAGCTCACCGAGTTCGGTCTGGTGGCCGAGGAGTACGGCGGCGACACGATGTTCGTCGACATCTCCGCCAAGCAGGGCCTCAACATCGAGAGCCTGCTGGAGGCCGTGGTCCTGACCGCGGACGCCTCGCTCGACCTGCGGGCCAACCCGGAGCAGGACGCGCAGGGCATCGCGATCGAGTCCCACCTGGACAAGGGCCGCGGCGCCGTCGCGACCGTCCTGGTCCAGCGCGGCACCCTGCGGGTCGGCGACACCATGGTGGTCGGCGACGCGTACGGCCGTGTCCGCGCGATGCTCGACGACAAGGGCGACAACGTGGAAGAGGCGGGTCCCTCGACCCCGGTCCTCGTCCTCGGTCTCACCAACGTCCCGGGCGCCGGCGACAACTTCCTGGTTGTCGACGAGGACCGCACGGCACGTCAGATCGCCGAGAAGCGCGCGGCGCGCGAGCGCAACGCCAACTTCGCCCGGCGTGGTGTCCGGTTCTCCCTGGAGAACCTGGACGAGGCCCTCAAGGCCGGTCTGGTGCAGGAACTCAACCTCATCATCAAGGGCGACGCGTCCGGTTCGGTGGAGGCTCTCGAGTCCTCGCTGCTCCAGCTCGACGTCGGCGAAGAGGTCGACATCCGCGTCCTGCACCGCGGCGTGGGTGCGGTCACCGAGTCGGACATCGACCTGGCGACCGGCTCCGACGCGATCGTCATCGGCTTCAACGTCCGCGCTGCGGGCCGCGCGGCGCAGATGGCGGAGCGCGAGGGCGTCGACGTCCGGTACTACTCGGTGATCTACCAGGCCATCGAGGAGATCGAGGCGGCCCTGAAGGGCATGCTCAAGCCGGAGTACGAGGAGGTCGAGCTCGGCACGGCGGAGATCCGCGAGGTCTTCAAGTCGTCCAAGCTGGGCAACATCGCCGGTGTCCTGGTCCGCTCGGGCGAGGTCAAGCGCAACACCAAGGCGCGCCTCGTCCGCGACGGCAAGGTCATCGCGGAGAGCCTCAACATCTCCGGTCTGCGTCGCTTCAAGGACGACGTCACCGAGATCCGCGAAGGGTTCGAGGGCGGTATCAACCTCGGCAACTTCAACGACATCAAGGTCGACGACGTCATCGCGACGTACGAGATGCGCGAGAAGCCGCGCGTCTGATCGGCACAGCACGCGATCGGGGCCGGTCGGCGGAGAGAATATTTCCGTCGATCGGCCCCGGCCGTTGCGTGTACGGTTCCCGTATCGGCGTCCAGGAAGGCGCCCATACCCCGAACCGGCGGGACATCCGGACACACATGTATGTGGGGACTCTGTCCTTCGATCTGCTCCTCGGCGACGTCCACTCGCTGAAGGAGAAACGCTCTCTCGTCCGTCCGATCGTGGCCGAGCTCCAGCGCAAGTACGCGGTGAGCGCGGCGGAGACGGGCGGTCAGGACCTCCACCGCAGGGCCGAGATCGGGCTCGCGGTGGTCTCCGGGGACACGGGACACCTCACCGACGTACTGGACCGCTGTGAGCGGCTGGTCGCCGGGCGGCCCGAGGTGGAACTGCTCTCGGTTCGACGCAGGCTCCACAGCGACGAAGACTGAAGCAAGCAGCAAGAAGTAGTTACTAAGGAGACGGACCAGTGGCCGACAACGCGCGTGCCAAGAGGCTGGCGGACCTCATCCGAGAGGTGGTGGCCCAGAAGCTGCAGCGCGGGATCAAGGACCCGCGGCTCGGCTCGCACGTCACCATCACGGACACCCGGGTCACCGGGGACCTGAGGGAGGCGACCGTCTTCTACACCGTGTACGGGGACGACGAGGACCGCGCGGCAGCGGCCGCAGGCCTGGAGAGCGCCAAGGGCGTGCTCCGCTCGGCCGTCGGCGCGGCGGCCGGCGTGAAGTTCACGCCGACGCTCGCCTTCGTCGCGGACGCCCTGCCGGACAACGCCAAGACCATCGAGGACCTCCTCAACCGGGCCCGGCAGTCCGACGAGAAGGTCCGTGAGGTCTCGGCGGGCGCCGCGTACGCCGGTGACGCGGACCCGTACAAGAAGCCGGACGAGGACGACGAGGACGACGCCACCGAATGACCGAGAAGAACCGGACGCCCGACGGCCTTGTCATCGTGGACAAGCCGTCGGGCTTCACCTCGCACGACGTGGTCGCCAAGATGCGGGGCATCGCCCGTACCCGCCGCGTCGGGCACGCGGGAACGCTCGACCCCATGGCGACGGGCGTGCTCGTCCTCGGTGTCGAGAAGGCGACAAAGCTCCTCGGGCATCTGGCGCTCACCGAGAAGGAGTACCTGGGCACGATCCGGCTCGGGCAGACGACGGTCACGGACGACGCCGAGGGCGAGATCACGGGGTCGGTCGACGCCTCGAAGGTCACCCGCGAGGGCGTCGACGCCGGGATCGCCGAGCTGAGCGGCGAGATCATGCAGGTGCCGTCCAAGGTCAGCGCCATCAAGATCGACGGCGTGCGCTCCTACAAGCGGGCCCGCGACGGCGAGGACTTCGAGATCCCCGCCCGCCCCGTCACCATCTCCTCCTTCGAGGTCCACGACGTCCGGGAGGCCGTCGCCGAGAACGGCACCCCCGTCCTCGATCTGGTCGTCTCCGTCGTCTGCTCCTCCGGCACCTACATCCGCGCCCTCGCCCGTGACCTGGGCGCCGGGCTCGGCGTCGGCGGCCATCTGACCGCCCTGCGCCGCACCCGCGTCGGCCCCTACAAGCTGGACACCGCCAGGACGCTGGACCAGCTCCAGCAGGAGCTGACCGTGCTCCCGCTCGCGGAGGCAGCGGCAGCCGCGTTCCCGCGCTGGGACGTGGACACCAGACGGGCCAAGCTGCTGACCAACGGCGTACGGCTCGACGTGCCCGAGGGGTACGCCGGCCGGGGCGCCGTGGCCGTCTTCGACCCCGCGGGTACCTTCCTCGCGCTGGTCGAGGAGCAGAACGGCAGGGCGAAGAGCCTGGCCGTCTTCGGCTGACGCATGACACATGACGCACGGCCGGGCGGGCCTGTACCCGCCCGTGGAGCGGCGATCACGGGGTCGAGATGTGTCGCCGCTCCACGGTCCCCCTCGGTTCCCCCACCCCTAGGGTGTATCCGTCGCCCCCTACCTATTCACCCGTCCGGGCAGGCGCTCGGAGTGAACCGAGGGAGTGGAAGGGGGCGCTTTCGACACGCGATCTGTCCCGCCGATCACCCCGCGCCTACCGTCGAATACAGGGCACAGGTGTACGGCGGGGAGGTTCGACCATGGCGGGACGGGGCCCGCGCACCGGGGGCGGACGCCGGCCGCCGGACGGCACGAGGGCGGCACGGCACCTGACCCACGAGGAGGAGCCGACGCCGGGTGGCGACGACTCCCTGATCCGCGTCCGCGACCTCGCCGGACGCCCCCGTGGCACCGGCTTCATGGCCGACCACCACGGCACCGTGATCACCAGCCACGAAGCGGTCGACGGCCTGCCCCGGCTGATCCTGTACGCCGCCGGCGACCGCAGTTGCCTGGTGACAGCCGACGCGGTGACCGCGCTGCCCGACCTGAACCTGGCCCTGGTCCGCACCGAGGGCCTCGGCGTGGACCCGTTGCCGGTCAGCGTCCGGGACGACATCGAGACGGGCGCGTACGTCCGCATCGCCGCCGGCTGCTGGCGCGAGGCGCGGGTGCTGGGCACGACGTCGGTGACGTACACCGCGACCGACCGCTTCCATCTCCTCGACGGCACCCTGGAGTTGGCCATCGGCACCGCGGGCCGGGACGCGCTGCGGCTGGGCGGCGGCGCGGCCGGGGGACCGGTCCTCGACCCCGCGACCGGCGCCGTGATCGGCGTCCTCGGCACCGCCCTGCACAACGGCCACCGCGACGCCGGCTTCGCCGTGCCCCTGCGCCCCGTGGCCGGCCCGCTCGCCGACCTGCTCGCCGAGAACGCGGCCACCGTGCCGGCCTACGGTGCCGACCTCAACCTGGCCGGCGTCCTGGAACTGACGGCCACCTCGGTAGGCCAGGACGGCCCACCGGGCGCCCTCGCCGGATACGTCGGCCGCGCGGACACCGACGCCCTCGGCTCGGTGGAACCGGTCGAACGGGCCGCCAGGGCAAGGGAGTTCGCCGCCTTCGCCCAGGGCCCGGCCGCCGTCCTCGCCCTCGTCGGAGCACCGGGCAGCGGCCGTACGACAGAACTCGCGACCCTCGCCGCCCGCCGCCACCGTGCCTCTGAACCGGCCCCCACGCTGTGGCTCCGCGGGGCCGACCTGCACGACGAGGACATGTCGCTCGCGGACGCGGTGACGCGGGCGCTGGCTCGGGCGGGGCGGATCGTGGCGGCGTCGGGGGCGGGAGCCTTCGGGGGTGTGGGAGGCGACCTCGGCGACATCACACCGCACCGTCTGGCCCACGTCGCCCGCGCGGCGGGCCGACCCCTGCTGCTCCTGCTCGACGGCCCCGAGGAGATGCCGTCCGTGCTGGCGCACCGGCTGCGGGAGTGGACGACGGGGACGTCGGAGTGGCTGGGGGAGACCGGGGCGCGGCTGGTGGTGGCGTGTCGGGCGGAGTACTGGGAGGGGGCCGGGGCGGAGTTTCGGGGGGAGGTGTTGCATCGGGGGGCGTCACGCGGTGGGTTCGGCGGGGTTGCCGGGGGCGATGAGGGCGCCGGGGGTGAGGCTCCGCGACGGCCGTCGGTCCGCGTGCAGCCCGACGACCTCACCGCCGATGACTCCGCCGCCGACGAGAGCCCACGGCGGCTGCCCGCCTGCGTTCACCTCGACGACCTCACCCCCGACGAGGCCCGCCGAGCCCGCGCCCGTTACGGCATCCCGGAAGGTGTCCTGGACGAGCCCGACGCCCGGCACCCCCTCACCCTCCGCCTGCTCTCAGAAGTGCGCGCCGCCCTCCCCGACGCCCCGCACGCACGCGTGGATCGCGACGAGGTCTTCTCGGCCTACCTGGACCTGATGTGCCTGCGCATCGCCGTCCGCCTGGCCGCAGAGAACGGCCTGCGCGGCACCGCCGTACGCCGACTCGCCGCCAAGGTCTCCGGGCAGGTGCACGATGCCGCCCGGCGCAGTCTCGGGCCGGGGCAGGGGGAGTTGGACCGGGCGTCCTTCGAGGCGGTGTTCCCCTGGGGCCCGGCCCCCGCACGGCTCGGCGGTGGCACCGGCTGGGCGTCCGCCGTCCTCACCGAAGGCCTCCTCGTGCCGGCCGGCGGCGGCTACCGGTTCGCCCACGAGGAACTCGCCGACTGGATCCAGGGCATCCACCTCGACCTGGACGAGGCCCTGCGCGCCCTGGTCCACCGCCGCCGTACCCCGCGGAACGCCCACCCCCTCCCCGTGCCGCACCACCGCATCGGCCCCGTCGTCCAGTCCCTGCTCCTCCTGGCCCGCCAGCGCGGTACGCCTCAACTGGCCCTTCGCATCGATGAGTTGACCTACGCCTTGGAGATCGACCCGCACTCCTGGTGGGCCACCGCACTCCTCACGGAGACCCTGACGCGGGTGCCGGACGCGACGCCGTACCTGGAGCCGTTGCGGTCGCTGGCGGAGCTGGTGGTGAGGATGCGGAGGGAGCACGGCAGCCGGGCCCTGACTCCCGCCTTCTGGACCGCCCTTCGCCTCACGGACGCCGATCGCTTCGACCTGCTTCGGCGGCTCGTGCTCGCCGACGGCCCACCGCAGGACGGCAGTTCGGGCGGCGGCACAGGCAACAGCGCTACGGACATCGCCCACCGGTTCCTCGACGAGGCCTCCCGGCTGCTCGCCGCCGACCCCACCGCCGTACAACCGCTTCTCACCCTCTGGTTCGACGACGACCGGCCGTTGCCCGCGACCCCGCACGCGACCGTCTCCAAGGCCGCGCAGGCGCTGCTGCACACGCACCGGCATCTCGCGCTGGACGACCTGGCCGAGGTGCTCGTCGAGAGTGCGCACCGGCGGGCGGACGAGTTGCTCGCCGTGCTGGCGGAGGACGAGCCGTCGGCGGTGTGCCGGGCGGTGGACCGGTGGGCGCACGACGAGCGGCCGTCCCGGCGGGTGGCGGCCATCGCCTACGGGCTGCGGGCCGCCCCGCACGTACGCTCGGCGGCCGACCGTGAACTCCTGCGCTACGCGGCCCAGTTCCTCCTCGCCCGCCCCGCCGACTGCACCCTGCACGGCGGCGCCCTCGCCCTCCTCGTCCGCGATCCACGCACGCGTGCCCGTCATCTCCCGCAGGCCTTGCGGCACTTCGCGGCCGGCGACCCGCACTTCCCGCCGAACGCGCTGATCGCCGCCCTCACCACCCACCCCGAGCCGGTCCTGGACGCCTTCCGGGAACGGTTGCGCCGCGCGGACGCAGGACACGCGCTGCGCACCCTCGCCGACGTCACCACGCCCCCGCTGGCCCGCCGGGTCGCCGACCTCGTCCGCGAGGCCGTCGAGCAGCGCCCGGAGACGGCCGCCGACGTGGCCGCGTACGTCGACCGGTGCCTGGACCAGGGCCCGACGGCACGGGCCGTGCTGCAGCCGCTGGTCACCGGCTTGCTGGACGGCGGCCAGGAAGGAGTGCGGGCCGCGCTGGCCGCCGTACTCGCGGCCCCCGGTAGCCCCGCCTCCCGCCCCCTGCGCCACGAACTCCTCGAATTCCTCCTGGCGCACGAACACGCACCGGCCGTCCTGGACGCCCTGCTGCACGCCACGGCCAGGCAGGACGGCGAGGACGTCCGTGACCTCGTCCACCGCACCGGACTCCTCCTGGTGCGCACCCCGGACGGCGCGGCCCGTTTCGACCGCGGTCTGGTCGACCTGGGCCGGCACGTCCCCGGCTTCGCGGCGCGGATGGCCGGCTGGCTGACCGACACTCCGCAGGCGTGGGCCGCCGTGGTGGGCCCGAGCACCCGCCGCATGATCGAGAACCTGTCCGGCGTCCGCGTGCCCGCCTGAGCCCGTCGCCGCGTGCATCGGGTCACAGCCCCGATGCCGATGCGGGCGGGCGGCGCCCGGCATGGCACCCTTAGACCTGCGTAACAGGTCGGTAGATACGGACACGGGTTCGAGGAGCGGTCACAGTGCAGCGCTGGCGTGGCTTGGCGGACATCCCCGAGGACTGGGGGCGCAGCGTCGTCACCATCGGTTCCTACGACGGGGTCCACCGCGGGCACCAGCTGATCATCCGGCATGCCGTGGAACGCGCCCGAGAGCTGGGCGTCCCCTCCGTCGTCGTCACCTTCGACCCGCACCCCAGCGAGGTCGTCCGTCCCGGCAGCCACCCCCCGCTGCTCGCCCCGCACCACCGCCGCGCCGAACTCATGGCCGAGCTGGGCGTGGACGAGCTGCTGATCCTCCCCTTCACCACGGAGTTCTCGAAACTCACGCCGGCCGACTTCGTCGTCAAGGTCCTGGTCGACAAGCTGCACGCCAAGGCGGTCGTCGAGGGCCCCAACTTCCGCTTCGGCCACAAGGCCGCCGGAAACGTCGAGTTCCTGATCGAGCAGGGCAAGGTCTACGACTTCGAGGTCGAGGTCGTCGACCTGTACGTGACCGGTGACGCGGGCGGCGGCGAGCCCTTCTCCTCCACCCTGACCCGGCGCCTGGTGGCCGAGGGCGACGTCGAGGGCGCCGCCGAGATCCTGGGCCGACCGCACCGGGTGGAGGGCGTGGTCGTGCGCGGCGCCCAGCGAGGCCGCGAGCTCGGCTTCCCCACAGCCAACGTCGAGACGCTCCCGCACACCGCCATCCCCGCCGACGGCGTCTACGCCGGCTGGCTGCACACCCAGGGCGAGGCGATGCCGGCCGCGATCTCCGTCGGCACGAACCCGCAGTTCGACGGCACCGAGCGCACGGTGGAGGCGTACGCCATCGACCGCGTGGGCCTCGACCTGTACGGCCTGCACGTCGCCGTGGACTTCCTCGCCTTCGTCCGCGGCCAGGCGAAGTTCGCGTCCCTGGAAGCGCTCCTTGAGCAGATGGCTGAGGACGTGAAGCGGTGCCGGGAGCTGATCTCGGCGGCGGAGTAGTCGTCGTCCTGGTCGTTCCGGAAACGAAAGGGCGGCCGGTGTCATTGAGACACCGGCCGCCCTTTCGTTCGTCCGTGCGGGCCTACTCCTGCTGCCCCTCCGGTTGCTGCGGCTGCTGCGGGTAGCCGTAACCGGGCTGCTGCGGATACGGCTGTTGCTGTTGCTGCGGCGGGTAGGGCTGGCCGGGCTGCGGGTAGGGCTGACCGGGCTGAGCGTACGGCTGACCGGGCTGGGGCGCCTGCGGCTGCTGGGGCTGGGGCTGTTGCGGATACGGACCCGGCTGCTGCCCCGGGTAGGGCGGCTGCCCCTGCTGCGGGTACGGCTGTCCCTGCGGCGGGTACGGCTGTTCTTGCTGCGGATACGGCTGTCCCTGAGCCTGCTGCTGTCCCGGCATCGGCGGGGCCGCGACTGGCGGCGGGTTCCCGTCGCTCGTCCACAGGCCGTGTGCCTGCTGGTGGCGTACGAAGTCCTCGGCGACCATCGCCGCGAGGTTGAAGTACGACTCGCGCACCTTCGGCCGCATCATGTCGAGGTCGACCTCGGCACCGGCGGCGAGATGCTCGTCGAAGGGCACGACCACGACACCGCGGCAGCGCGTCTCGAAGTGGCTGACGATGTCGTCGACGTTGATCATCTTGCCGGTCTCGCGCACACCGGAGATGACGGTGATGGACCGCGACACGAGGTCCGCGTACCCGTGCGCCGACAGCCAGTCCAGCGTCGTACTGGCGCTGCTCGCCCCGTCCACCGACGGCGTCGAGATGATGATGAGCTGGTCGGCGAGGTCGAGCACACCGCGCATGGCGCTGTAGAGCAGACCCGTACCGGAGTCGGTGAGGATGACCGGGTACTGCTTGCCCAGCACGTCGATCGCGCGCCGGTAGTCCTCGTTGTTGAAGGTGGTCGACACGGCCGGGTCGACGTCGTTGGCGATGATCTCCAGCCCGGACGACGCCTGGGACGTGAACCGCCGGATGTCCATATAGGAGTTGAGGTACGGGATCGCCTGGACGAGGTCACGGATGGTGGCCCCGGTCTCCCGCCGAACCCGACGGCCGAGCGTACCGGCGTCCGGGTTGGCGTCGATGGCGAGGATCTTGTCCTGCCGCTCGGTGGCGAGCGTCGAGCCGAGCGCGGTGGTGGTCGTGGTCTTGCCGACCCCGCCCTTGAGGCTGATGACGGCGATCCGGTAGCAGGACAGCACGGGCGTCCGGATCAGCTCCAACTTCCGCTGCCGCTCGGCCTCTTCCTTCTTCCCCCCGATCTTGAACCGCGACGGCGCGGCCCCCGGCCGACCGCTCTTCGCCTTCTGCTTCTTGTTGTTGAGCAGTCGGTCCGAGGACAGCTCCACGGCGGCGGTGTAACCCAGCGGTGCGGCCCCGGGGTTGGTCATCTGCCGCTGGTCGTGCTGCATGGGCTGCGGCCAGGCGGCGCCGGCGCGGGGGTCTACGGGGGGTTGCTGGGGCTGCTGCGGTGCGTGCGGGGGCTGCGGCGCAGCGGGCTGCTGCGCGTGCGGGTCCTGGGGAGTGTGCGGCGCCTGCGGGTGTTGGGGCGCGGGGGCGTGAGGAGCCTGCGGGAACTGGGGGTTCTGCGGGGGCTGCACGCCCTGCGGGGCTTGGGGGTTGGGCTGCGGGTGAGCCTGTGGCTGGGGGTGCGGCGGGACGCCGGGCTGTGGCTGCGCTTGGGGCGCGGGCGGCTGAGGGAAGCCGTAACCGCCAGGGGTGTTGGGCGCCGGAGGCTGCGGGAAGCCGTAGCCGCTCGGGTGCGCGTCCGCGGGGGCCTGCGGTGCTGCGGGCGTCGGTGCGGGTGCGCCTGGGTGCGGGAAGCCGTAGCCGTTCGGCGGGGGTGCGTCGGCCGGAGCCTGCGGTGCCGTGGGGGCGGGCGGCGTGTTGGGAGCCGGGGGCTGCGGGAAGCCGTAACCGCTCGGTCCGTTGGGGGTGTTGGGTGCCGGCGGTTGCGGGAAGCCGTAACCGTTCGGCGGGGGTGCGTCGGCCGGGGCCTGCGGTGTGGTGGGCGCAGGCTGGGCGGCCGGTGCAGGGGCGCCGGGGTGCGGGAAGCCGTAGCCGCCGGGGGAGTTGGGGGCGGGTGGGGCCGGCTGGGGGAAGCCCTGGCCGGTCGGCTGCTGGGCCGGGGGCTGTCGCGGCGGCTGGTTCCAGGCCGCGGGGGCGGGCTGCGGGGCCTGCGGCTGGAACGGCGGCACCGGCGGCTGCGCCTGCGCGGCGGCCGGCTCCGGCTGCGCGGGCGCGACCGGCTCGGGCTGCTGCGGCTGGGGCTGCGCGGGCCATTCGGCCGCCGGTGCGGGCGCGGCGTGTTGGTACGACGGCGGCAACGGCGGCAGCCCGCTCTGCGGCGCCTGCGGGGGAGTCCAGACGGGGGGCGCGGTCGGCGGAACGTCCTGGGGCTGGGGGGAGTCGGAGGGGCTGGGGACGGCGTCCTGGGGCTCTTCTGCGGCCTGGGGAGCGTCGCCTTGCGGCTCCTCGTCCCGGTGAGTGTCGTCCTGCGGCTCGTCGTGCTGGGGGAGGGCGCCTGTGGGTTCGGCGTGTCCGTCCACGACGTTCTCGTCATCGGCGTCATCGGCGTCATCGGCTTCCTCGTCCACGAGGTCTTCGCCTACGACGTTCTCGGTCACCGAGTCTTCGGCGACCGCATCCTCGGCCACCGAGTCCGAGAGTTCGGCGTCGGCAGGCGCGGTGTCCTGAGATCCGGCCTCCTCCGGCTCGGCCTCAGCCTCCGGCGCAACCTCGGTCTCGGTCTCCGCCTCAGCCTCCGGCGCGACCTCGGTCTCGACGTCGACGTCAGCCTCCGGAGCGACCTCCGCGTCCGCGTCCGCCTCCGGCTCGACCGCTACCTCAGCCTCCGCATCGGTCTCCGCCTCGGCGTCAGTCGCCTCCGCTTCCTCCGGCTCAACTGCCGAAGGAAGCGTGGCCTCGGGCTCGTCCTGTCCGTCGGTCGCCACGACCTCACCGGCACCCTCCGCCTCCTTGGCGGAGCCACCGTCACCCTGCTCCTCGGCAGCAGCGGCAGCCCGCTCCGCGAACTCCCGCTTCAGGGCGACGGGCGAGATGCGCATGGTCGCGCCGCTCTCCAGATCACCGTTCGCGGACTCCTCCCCGGAAAGCGAGGTCACACCGGAAGGACCCGAAGGCGACTGGAACCCGACAACAGGCATGTTCGGCACGCCCGTTGGAGAAGCGCCGTCCGCGACCGGAGCCGGAGCCGGAGCGGCCGCCGGGGCCGGAGGCGCAGCGGGCGCAGGCCCCGGCACCGACTGTGACCCCTGCGGCTCGAACCCGCTCCCCGCCGGAAGCCTGGGCACCGCTCCCGGCCCACCAACTGCCGGCACGGCCGGCGGCGTGACGGGCGGCGCGAAGGGAGCCCCCGGCGCAGACGCAGGAGGCGCGGGGGGAGTGAAGGCACCCCCGGGCGCGGGCGCGGGAGGCGCAGGAGGCGTAAACGGAGCACCGGGCGCAGGCGGCGCGGGCGGTGTGAACGGAGCACCGGGAGCCGGAGCCGGATTGGACGCCGGACCGCCACCGGCAGGCTTGGGCGGCTGCGGAAGCGAGTGAGCCGGCGGAGTCAGTCCCGGCAGAGCCGAGAAGTCCGTAGGAGAGAGGCCGGCGGCCGGCGCACCGGAGTTCCCCGGTCGTCCAGGTACTTGCCCGGGCCCCTGACCAGGCACGTGCTCCGGCCTCTGACCGGAACCCTGCCCCTGCCCAGGACCCTGCCCCGCACCCTGACCCTGCTCAGCCCCCTGCGCCTCTTGGGAACTCGATCCTGATCCCGATCCTGACCCCCCGGCCGCGTTCTGCGTGTACCAGGCGGGCGGCGCGTAATCGATGGTGAACTCGCCGGTCGTCTCGACAGAGGTCTCCGCGTCGGGCTGGTCTTCGCCGGGTGTGGCCCAGCCCCCGCGGATCCCGTCCCGATCGCTGCTCACAATTCCTCCTGATGTGGTCGAGCACCCTCATGCCGTGCCGGGGCGACCATCGCTTGTCGTCCTTACGTTGTCCGAGGTAGTCCGATCCACCGGCTCTCCCCCTGGGACACCACCGCCCGGTCCACGGGTTATGGCGACGCGCCCCCTCCCAGCCTAATCACCAGGGGCCCCACCTCGGCAGGCCCGTCCACCCCTGAGCGCCTTCCCGGCGCGTCACAACCGGCCCGGAAGCGCCGTACCCAGCTGCCGTATCGGTGAACAAACCGGGCGTAATCCGTGAACGTGCCGGACAGGAATCGACACCGAGGCGGCCGCGCTTACACCCGAAGAGGCGTTCCCTGCAAGGGTGTTGGGGAAACGGCGTCCCACCCCACGCCACCCTCCCCACCAGGCGACGGGCATAGTGGTGGCCGCTCCGACCACCCCCCGACGGAATCTGACCGAAAAGGACCTCTTCGCGTGAGCTTCGGCCCACCTCCTTCGATCTACACCCAGTCCACACTCGCGGCCGACCGGGCCCGCAGGCGTCGCTGTTTCCGTCTGCTGGGCGTCGTGACAGCCGCCATCGTCGCCGTCGGAGGCCTCGGCGGCCGGCTCCTGATGTCCGGCGACGACGGACCCGGCGACCAGAAGACGGTCGCCGTCGTGCAGGCCCCGGACGACGTCAGGGAAACGGTCGAGAAGCGCCCCGTGTCGCCCGAGGGACAGAACGTGCTGGAGTTCGGCGAGGAGGGACTCGCCAAGCGCCCCGACACCGATCCCCGCTACGCACCCGGCACTTGGGCCACCGGCAAGACTCTCGCCAAGGGCATCGCCACCCGCGTCGACGGCTACCGCATCGGCGACGAGAGCGGCGACCGGGCCTGGACCCTCGACCTGGGCGGCCACCTCTGCGCCGTCACCGACCACGTCACCGCCGACGGCCGTACCGCGGTCGTGGTCCAGCCCCCGCAGCCCGAGGGCGCCAAGTCCGAGGGCGTGTGCGACCAGGTCGTCTTCCTCGACCTCGACACCGGCAAGAAGCTCTGGCGGTCGACGATGCCCTCGGCCCGCGCCGCGTTCGTGACGAACACGAACATCACCCTGGCCAAGGGCGTCGTCGCGGTCGGCTGGGGGCACGGCTCGGTGGCGTACGACATGAAGAGCGGCAAGCAGCTCTGGAACGGCACCACCACCTCCGAGTGCGAGGACAAGGGCTTCGCCGGCGGGAGCGGACTGCTCGCGCTGGAGGCCTGCGGCGAGCTGCCCGACACGCGGTACCAGGTGCAGCGGCTCGACCCGCGCACCGGCAAGCCGCAGTGGACGTACCGACTCGCGAGCGGTGTGCAGGACGTCTACCTGCCCTCGTCCGACCCGCCCGTCCTCGCCGTGGCGGCCGGCGACAGCCTGGTCACCGACCTGATCACGCTCGACGACGACGGCAAGCACCTGGCCACCATCTCGCTGGGCGGCTACGACGCCAAGTGCGACGACCGCTACTTCGGCAGCTCGTACTTCGGCACCCTTGAGAACTGCGACGGCGTGGTCGTGGGCCCCACCCAGGCGTACGTCACCAGCAAGGAGACCACCGACATCGACCAGCCCGCGGACTGGATCGTGGCGTTCGACCTCAAGACCGGCCACAGCGAGGGGAAGTTCGACGGACGCCCGTCCCAGCAGGTCTTTCCGCTCCGGATGAACGGCGACGACCTGCTGATCTTCCGCCAGAGCGTCAGCGGCTTCCAACCGGCGGCCGTGGTGAGCTGGAACCCCCGTACGGACCGGGAGAGCCCGCTGCTGCTGTTCAACCTGCCGGAGGACGACGACTCCGAACTCGGTGACCCGGAGCAGTCGGACATGGTCTACGAACAGGGCCGCGTCTTCTTCGCGAAGCGGGAACTGTCCCGCGACGACAAGTACCCGAAGGACCCGGTCCTGGTGACCGTCGGCTACGGCACCGCGGGACTGAAGCACTGAGGATCATGAACAGGCACATGGAAAAGGGGCGGCACGCGTACGTGCCGCCCCTTTTCCATGTCGCGATCGCCTACGCGTGCGTGGCTCACTCCGCGGGCAGGCCCCCGTTGCGCGTCGTCGGCTCCAGGTCGAACTCGCCGTCCCGCGCGCCGAGCACGAAGGCCCGCCACTCCGCCTCCGTGTACCGCAGCACGGTGTCCGGGTCCAGCGAGGACCGCATGGCCACCGCCCCCTCGGGAAGGTCGGCGATCTCGACCCGCTCCTCGTCCTGCTCGGTACCGGGCGCGCTGCGCCACTCGACGCCGGAGATGTCGAGCGCGTACAGCTCGTCCCGCTCCCGCTCCTTGCGTGCCTTGATCTGCTCTTCCGTCTCCGCCATGCCGCAGCGACCCCTTCCCGACGTGATCCGTGTGTCAACCTTAGTGATCCCGTCCGGCCGCTCTCGGCGGTTCGCGGACCTGGACATGGGTGCCCACTTGCTGCTGGTACCCTGAGTGACGGCCGTTTGTGTACGGCTTTCCGCCTTAAGAGTCACCGAAGCTCCCCCGAGACTTAGACCGGGGGCACTCGAAGGCACACAGACCATGAGGAGTACGCGTGTCGCTCGACGCCGCCACGAAGAAGCAGATCATCGGTGAGTTCGGCCAGAAGGAGGGCGACACCGGCTCCCCCGAGGTCCAGGTCGCCATGCTCTCGCGCCGCATCTCGGACCTGACCGAGCACCTCAAGACCCACAAGCACGACCACCACTCCCGTCGTGGTCTGCTGATCCTGGTCGGTCAGCGCCGCCGGCTGCTGCAGTACCTGGCCAAGAAGGACATCCAGCGCTTCCGTGCGCTGGTCGACCGCCTGGGCATCCGCCGCGGTGCGGCGGGCGCCAAGTAGTACGCCGTGAAGGGAGCGGTTCCCGAAACGATCGGGGGCCGCTCCCTTCGCCGTACGTGCGGAAACGTGCGGAGTGTCACACCCGCTTTGTAGTGTGGTAGCACAACGCTGTACGGCACGACGCAATACGCACGACACAGCACGACAACGAAGAGGAGAAGCGCGCCTCGCAGCCGCCGGTCCTCGGTAGTGGCCCCCGGGCATGACGCCCCGGGTGCTTCGATCGAAGACCGGCCCGCACCAGACAGCGCTTCTCCGCCACCGTCCCCCCGCCACACGGGCGGGGAGGGACGAAAGACGACAAGTAACGGAGAAAACGCTAGTGGAGAACGAGACCCACTACGCCGAGGCCGTCATTGACAACGGTACTTTCGGCACCCGCACCATCCGCTTCGAGACGGGCCGCCTGGCCAAGCAGGCCGCCGGCTCCGCCGTGGCGTACCTGGACGACGACACCATGGTGCTGTCGGCCACCACCGCCTCCAAGAACCCCAAGGACCAGCTCGACTTCTTCCCCCTCACGGTGGACGTCGAGGAGCGGATGTACGCCGCCGGCAAGATCCCCGGCAGCTTCTTCCGCCGTGAGGGCCGTCCCTCCGAGGACGCCATCCTCACCTGCCGCCTGATCGACCGCCCGCTGCGCCCGTCCTTCAAGAAGGGCCTGCGCAACGAGATCCAGGTCGTCGCCACGATCATGGCGCTCAACCCCGACCACCTGTACGACGTCGTCGCGATCAACGCGGCCTCCGCGTCCACCCAGCTGGCCGGTCTGCCCTTCTCCGGCCCGATCGGCGGCGTCCGCGTCGCGCTGATCAACGGCCAGTGGGTCGCGTTCCCGACGCACACCGAGCTCGAGGACGCCGTCTTCGACATGGTCGTCGCCGGTCGCGTCCTGGAGGACGGCGACGTCGCGATCATGATGGTCGAGGCCGAGGCCACCGACAAGACCATCCAGCTGATCGCTGGCGGCGCCGAGGCGCCCACCGAGGAGGTCGTCGCCTCCGGTCTGGACGCCGCGAAGCCCTTCATCAAGGTGCTCTGCAAGGCCCAGGCCGACCTCGCCGCCAAGGCCGCCAAGCCCACCGGCGAGTTCCCGGTCTTCCTCGACTACCAGGACGACGTCCTGGAGGCGCTCACCGCCGCCGTCAAGGACGAGCTCTCCCAGGCGCTCACCATCGCGGGCAAGCAGGACCGCGAGGCCGAGCTGGACCGCGTCAAGGGTCTCGCCGCCGAGAAGCTGCTCCCGCAGTTCGAGGGCCGCGAGAAGGAGATCTCCGCCGCGTACCGCTCGCTGACCAAGTCCCTGGTCCGTGAGCGCGTCATCAAGGACAAGGTCCGCATCGACGGCCGCGGCGTCACGGACATCCGTACGCTCGCCGCCGAGGTCGAGGCCATCCCGCGCGTGCACGGCTCGGCGCTGTTCGAGCGTGGCGAGACCCAGATCCTGGGCGTCACCACCCTGAACATGCTCCGTATGGAGCAGCAGCTGGACACCCTCTCCCCGGTGACCCGCAAGCGCTACATGCACAACTACAACTTCCCGCCGTACTCCGTCGGCGAGACCGGCCGCGTCGGTTCCCCCAAGCGCCGCGAGATCGGCCACGGAGCGCTCGCCGAGCGTGCCCTGGTCCCGGTCCTGCCGACGCGCGAGGAATTCCCCTACGCGATCCGTCAGGTCTCCGAGGCCCTCGGCTCCAACGGTTCGACGTCCATGGGCTCGGTCTGCGCCTCGACCATGTCGCTGCTGAACGCCGGTGTGCCCCTCAAGGCCCCCGTCGCCGGTATCGCCATGGGCCTGATCTCCCAGGAGATCAAGGGCGAGACGCACTACGTCGCCCTCACCGACATCCTCGGTGCGGAGGACGCCTTCGGTGACATGGACTTCAAGGTCGCCGGCACCAAGGAGTTCGTGACCGCCCTCCAGCTCGACACCAAGCTGGACGGCATCCCGGCCTCCGTCCTGGCCGCGGCCCTCAAGCAGGCCCGTGACGCCCGCCTCCACATCCTCGACGTGATGATGGAAGCGATCGACACGCCGGACGAGATGTCCCCCAACGCCCCGCGGATCATCACCGTCAAGATCCCCGTGGACAAGATCGGCGAGGTCATCGGCCCGAAGGGCAAGATGATCAACCAGATCCAGGAGGACACCGGCGCCGAGATCACGATCGAGGACGACGGCACCATCTACATCGGTGCCCAGGTCGGCTCGCAGGCCGAGGCCGCCCGCGCCACGATCAACGGCATCGCCAACCCGACCATGCCGGAGGTCGGCGAGCGCTACCTGGGTACGGTCGTCAAGACCACCACCTTCGGTGCGTTCGTGTCGCTGCTCCCGGGCAAGGACGGTCTGCTGCACATCTCGCAGATCCGCAAGCTCGCCGGCGGCAAGCGCGTGGAGAACGTCGAGGACGTGCTCGGTGTGGGCGCCAAGGTCCAGGTCGAGATCGCCGAGATCGACTCCCGCGGCAAGCTCTCCCTCATCCCCGTGATCGAGGGCGAAGGCGACGACGACGAGAAGAAGGACGACACCGACCAGTGACGTCGAGCGGCTCCACGGCGACGGCCCGCACCTCTTCGGAGGCGCGGGCCGTCGCCCGTACCCAAACCCTCGTCCAGGGCACCAACGGCATCGGCACGGTCCGCAAGACCACCCTCCCGGGCGGCCTGCGCGTGGTCACCGAGACCCTGCCCTCGGTGCGTTCCGCCACCTTCGGCATCTGGGCGCACGTCGGCTCCCGTGACGAGACGCCGTCCCTGAACGGCGCCACGCACTACCTGGAGCACCTCCTCTTCAAGGGCACCTCCAAGCGCAGCGCGCTGGACATCTCCTCCGCCATCGACGCGGTCGGCGGCGAGATGAACGCGTTCACGGCGAAGGAGTACACGTGCTACTACGCGCGCGTGCTCGACACCGACCTCCCCCTCGCCATCGACGTCGTCTGCGACATGCTCACGGGCTCGCTGATCCTCGAGGACGACGTCAACGTCGAGCGCGGCGCGATCCTCGAAGAGATCGCGATGACCGAGGACGACCCGGGCGACTGCGTGCACGACCTGTTCGCGCACACGATGTTCGGCGACAACCCCCTCGGCCGCCCGGTCCTCGGCACGGTCGACACGGTCAACGCCCTCACCGCCGACCGCATCCGCCGCTTCTACAAGAAGCACTACGACCCCACCCACCTGGTCGTCGCGGCCGCCGGCAACATCGACCACAACAAGGTCGTACGCCAGGTCCGCGCGGCCTTCGAGAAGGCGGGCGCCCTCAAGAGCGCCGACGCCACGCCCATCGCCCCGCGCGACGGCCGCCGCACCCTGCGCACCGCGGGCCGCGTCGAGCTGATCGGCCGCAAGACCGAACAGGCGCACGTCGTCCTGGGCATGCCCGGCCTGGCCCGCACGGACGACCGCCGCTGGGCGCTCGGGGTCCTCAACACGGCCCTCGGCGGCGGCATGTCGTCCCGCCTCTTCCAGGAGGTCCGGGAGAAGCGCGGCCTGGCCTACAGCGTGTACTCGTACACGTCCGGCTTCGCCGACTGCGGCCTCTTCGGCGTCTACGCCGGCTGCCGGCCCTCGCAGGTCCACGACGTACTGAAGATCTGCCGCGACGAGCTCGACCAGGTCGCCGAGCACGGCCTGTCCGACGACGAGATCGACCGCGCCATCGGCCAGCTCCGGGGTTCCACGGTCCTGGGTCTCGAGGACACGGGCGCGCTGATGAACCGTATCGGCAAGAGCGAGCTGTGCTGGGGCGACCAGATGTCCGTCGACGACATGCTGGCCCGGATAGCGGCGGTCACCCCGGACGACGTCCGCGCGGTCGCCCACGACATCCTGGGACAGCGGCCCTCGCTGTCGGTCATCGGGCCGCTGAAGGACAAACAGGCGTCCCGTCTGCAGGAAGCCGTCGCCTGACACCCCTCCGGTAAGGAAGCAAGAACATGAGCAAGCTGCGCGTGGCCGTCCTCGGTGCCAAGGGCCGGATCGGTGCGGAGGCGGTACGGGCCGTCGAGGCCGCCGAGGACATGGAGCTGGTCGCCGCCCTCAGCCGCGGCGACAAGCTGGAGACGCTGGCGGACACCGGCGCCCAGGTCGCGGTCGAACTGACCACCCCCGCCTCGGTGATGGGCAACCTCGACTTCTGCGTGCGGCACGGCATCCACGCGGTCGTCGGCACCACCGGCTGGACCGACGACCGCCTCGCGCACCTCAAGGACCTGCTCGCCCAGTCCCCGGAGACCGGCGTGCTGATCGCGCCGAACTTCTCCATCGGCGCCGTCCTCACCATGAAGTTCGCGCAGATCGCGGCGCCCTACTTCGAGTCCGTCGAGGTCGTCGAACTGCACCACCCGAACAAGGTCGACGCCCCCAGCGGCACCGCAACCCGCATCGCCCAGCTCATCGCCGAGGCCCGCGCCAAGGCCGGCTCCGCCCCCGCGCCGGACGCCACGGTCACGGCCCTGGACGGCGCGCGCGGCGCCAGCGTGGACGGTGTCCCGGTGCACGCGATCCGCCTGCGCGGCCTGCTGGCCCACCAGGAGGTCCTGCTCGGCGGCGAGGGCGAGACGCTGACGATCCGCCACGACTCCCTGCACCACAGCAGCTTCATGCCGGGCATCCTGCTCGGCGCGCGCCGCGTGGTGACCACGCCGGGCCTCACCTTCGGCCTGGAACACTTCCTGGACCTGGGCTGACAACTGCCATGCGAGCCAAGCTCACCTATGCCGTCACGGCCGCCGTCCTGGTCTTCTACTTCGTCCTGGTCGGCAGCCGCGGCGTCATGCTGATCCAGTCCGGCACGCTCCTCACCGTCACCTTCGGCGTGGCGGTGCTGATCCTGCCGGTGATCGGCCTGTGGTTCCTGTGGAAGAACACCCAGTTCGTCCGCAGGGCCAACGCGCTGGCCGCCGAACTCGACGCCGAGGGCGGCCTGCCCGTCGACGAACTGACGCGCACGCCCGGCGGACGTATCGACCGCGACTCGGCCGACGAGGTCTTCGCCAAGCGCAAGGCCGAGACCGAGGACGCCCCCGACGACTGGCGCAGCTGGTTCCGGCTCGCCGTCGCCTACCACGACGCCCGCGACACCCCGCGCGCCCGCAAGGCGATGCAGCGCGCGATCGCCCTGCACGACGGCAGGACGATCGAGGTCTGACCGCGTCTGTGAAGGATGCCCGCGCGGAGATACGCCGAAGGGGCCGCCCCGCACTCGCTGCGGACCGGCCCCTCCGACCTGCGTACAGGCGTCTGTGTCAGCCCCGCCGGTTCTCCGCCGCCCAGGCCTCGATGGTGTCCGCCGCACGGTCGAACGACCCCGTGCGCGCCAGGAAGTCGGCGTTGTGCGTGGTCAGCAGCACCGGCGTGTCCTGCGGGCTGCGGTCCTTGCGTACGAGGACCAGTGCCTGTCCCTGCACGGTCCGGGGCAACCCGAGCCAGCGCACCGGCTGTTGCACCGTCCGCACGGCGACGATCCGGTCCCAGGGCGTGGTCCGCGTACCGAAGAAGCCCACCCGGCGCAGTCCGTGCGCGCTCACCCACACGCCCACGCGCAGCAGGCGCAGCGAACAGAGGATGACGGCGAGCGCGATGGCGAGGATCACACCGGCTTCTGACGGCGACGTGGTGAGCGCCAGGATGACCGCCGAGAACAGCACGAACGAGGCGAGTAGCAGCCAGAGGGCCGCCATACCGACGCGCCAGGGACCGGGACGGTAGGGCCGCCGCCAGCGGTCGCGGTCGTCGAACGGCAGCGCGATGTCGTCCGCCGTCTCGAAGGTTCGGTCGGCCGTCAGGAAGGGCAGGGGCACGGCTGGTCCTCACTCAATCCATGCACGGGCTGTGCCCGGTGAGGTTATCCGGCTGTGTCCGCGCTCACCACCTGTGGGGTCCGGATGGAGTCAGCGCCCCTGGGAAGCCTGTGACTGCTGGGCCGGCGTGGTCGTCGGGGTGGACAGCGCAGGCATGCCGAGGATCAGCGAACCCGCTATCCCGGCGACGATGGTGAGCCCCAGCAGCCAATGCCCGGCTGTCTGGCCGAAGGACGCCCGCTGCCGGGGCGGGGGAGCGACATTGCTGCGGAACCTGTCGGCTTCGGCGAGGAAGGCGAACGGGACGGGTTCGCGCCGACTGAACATCGGGGTACTTCTCCCTTCGGGGATCGAACGGGTGTCTCTCATCACCACAGACGAGTGAACGCCCCAAATGGTGCCCCGTTTCACGAGATTTCCCTCCGGCAAGGCACCTCCCGCCCGGTCACAGGGGCCCCGTATTGTTGGCGCGAACCACAGATGTGACGGGAAGGACCCTCCTTGACCTCCGGCGACGACACCCAGCCGTTCCTGCGCAGCGACGTCACCGTCGAGCTGGTGAAATCCAGCGCCTCGGACGGGGACGTCCTGTTCGCCGCCCGCGTCTCGACCGTCGGCGAACAGTCCCTGGAAGAGCTGCAGAAGGACCCCGAGCGCTCCAAGGGCCTGATCAACTTCCTGATGCGGGACCGGCACGGCAGCCCCTTCGAGCACAACTCGATGACCTTCTTCATCAGCGCCCCGATCTTCGTCTTCCGCGAGTTCATGCGACACCGCGTGGGCTGGTCGTACAACGAGGAGTCGGGCCGCTACCGGGAGCTCGAACCGGTCTTCTACGTCCCCGACGAGTCCCGCAAGCTCGTCCAGGAGGGCCGTCCCGGCAAGTACGTCTTCGTCGACGGGACCCCGTCCCAGCGCGCCGCGGTCCAGGAGGTCCTGGACGAGTCCTACCAACAGGCGTACGCGGCCTACCAGAAGTTGCTGGCCGAGGGCGTCGCCCGCGAGGTCGCCCGCGCGGTCCTCCCGGTCGGCCTCTACTCCTCGATGTACGCCACCTGCAACGCGCGCTCGCTGATGCACTTCCTCGGCCTGCGCACCCAGCACGAGCTGGCCAAGGTGCCGTCCTTCCCGCAGCGGGAGATCGAGATGGTCGGCGAGAAGATGGAGCAGGAGTGGGCCAGGCTCATGCCGCTCACCCACGCCGCTTTCAACACCAACGGCCGTGTCGCCCCGTAACCCGGGACACATGTACGGATCAGCCGTGCGAAGTGTCCGTATTGCGGCATTTAGCGAAGTTCATCTAGCCTGATCAAACGGACCCGGTACTGCTTGAACCCCCGAGCAGGCAGTACCGGGCTCCTCCTTTGTCAGGACTTATCCCTCACCCCAAGGGCAGACCCCGCATTGAGCAGCGAGTAGCGTGTTACCCATGGCTCCGACCTCCACTCCGCAGACCCCCTTCGGGCGGGTCCTCACCGCCATGGTCACGCCCTTCACGGCGGACGGCGCGCTCGACCTCGACGGCGCACAGCGGCTCGCCACCCACCTGGTGGACGCAGGCAACGACGGCCTGATCATCAACGGCACCACCGGTGAGTCCCCGACCACCAGTGACGCGGAGAAAACGGACCTCGTACGAGCGGTACTGGAGGCGGTCGGCGACCGGGCCCACGTAGTGGCCGGCGTCGGCACCAACAACACCCACCACAGCATCGAGCTGGCCCGCACCGCCGAGAAGACCGGCGCACACGGCCTGCTCGTCGTCACCCCGTACTACAACAAGCCCCCGCAGGAGGGCCTGTACCGGCACTTCACGGCCGTCGCCGACGCCGCCGAGCTGCCGGTCATGCTCTACGACATCCCCGGCCGCAGCGGCGTCCCCATCACCACCGAGACCCTGGTCCGGCTGGCCGAGCACCCGAGGATCGTCGCCAACAAGGACGCCAAGGGCGACCTCGGGCGTGCGAGCTGGGCCATCTCCCGCGCGGACCTCGCCTGGTACTCCGGCGACGACATGCTGAACCTGCCGCTGCTCTCCGTGGGCGCGGTCGGCTTCGTCTCGGTCGTCGGCCATGTGGTCACACCCGATCTGCGGGCCCTCGTCGACGCCTTCGTCTCGGGCGACGTGCAGAAGGCGACCGAGATCCACCAGAAGCTGCTCCCGGTCTACACGGGCATGTTCCGCACCCAGGGCGTCATGACCACGAAGGCCGCGCTCACCCTGCAGGGCCTGCCCGCCGGACCTCTGCGCGCACCGATGGTCGAGTGCACTTCGGAAGAGATCGAGCAGCTCAAGATCGATCTTGCCGCCGGCGGGGTACAGCTCTGACACCAGACTTCACAACTGAATAGGCAGGCCACCGATGCCTGCAATCCACAATGACAACTGCTACACGCACGAACGTCACGCGCGCCACGTGCCCATCGGTACGTGGCGCGCGTGGTGAGGAGAGTCTTTTGAGTCATCCGCATCCTGAACTCGGCCCGCCCGCGCCGCTCCCCGAAGGCGGCCTACGGGTCACCCCACTCGGCGGCCTCGGCGAGATCGGCCGAAACATGACGGTCTTCGAGTACGGAGGCCGCCTACTGATCGTCGACTGCGGAGTGCTCTTCCCCGAGGAGGAGCAGCCCGGAATCGACCTGATCCTGCCGGACTTCACGTCCATCCGGGACCGCCTCGACGACATCGAGGGCATCGTCCTGACCCATGGACACGAGGACCACATCGGCGGTGTCCCCTTCCTCCTGCGGGAGAAGCCGGACATCCCGCTGATCGGCTCCAAGCTGACCCTCGCCCTCATCGAGGCCAAGCTCCAGGAGCACCGCATCCGCCCCTACACCCTTGAGGTGGCGGAGGGGAACCGCGAACGTGTGGGCCCCTTCGACTGCGAGTTCGTCGCGGTCAACCACTCCATCCCGGACGCGCTGGCGGTCGCCATCCGCACGCCGGCCGGAATGGTCGTCCACACGGGCGACTTCAAGATGGACCAGCTTCCGCTGGACAACCGCCTCACGGACCTGCACGCGTTCGCACGGCTCAGCGAGGAGGGCATCGACCTGCTCCTCGCCGACTCGACGAACGCCGAGGTCCCGGGCTTCGTCCCGCCCGAGCGCGAGATCTCGAACGTCCTGCGGCAGGTCTTCGGGAGCGCCCGCAAGCGGATCATCGTGGCGAGCTTCGCCAGCCACGTGCACCGCATCCAGCAGATCCTGGACGCGGCGCACGAGCACCGCCGCCGGGTCGCCTTCGTCGGCCGCTCGATGGTCCGCAACATGGGCATCGCCCGTGACCTGGGCTACCTGAAAGTCCCGCCGGGCCTGGTCGTCGACGTCAAGACACTCGACGACCTCCCGGACAGCGAGGTGGTCCTGGTCTGCACGGGCTCCCAGGGCGAACCGATGGCCGCCCTGTCCCGCATGGCCAACCGGGACCATCAGATCCGGATCGTCGAGGGCGACACCGTGATCCTGGCGTCCTCCCTGATCCCCGGCAACGAGAACGCGGTCTACCGCGTGATCAACGGCCTCACCCGCTGGGGCGCCGACGTCATCCACAAGGGCAACGCCAAGGTGCACGTCTCGGGCCACGCGTCCGCCGGCGAGCTCCTGTACTTCTACAACATCTGCCGGCCGAAGAACCTGATGCCGGTCCACGGCGAATGGCGCCACCTACGGGCCAACGCCGAGCTGGGCGCCCTCACCGGCGTCCCGCACGACCGGATCGTCATCGCCGAGGACGGCGTCGTCGTCGACCTCATCGAGGGCAAGGCGAAGATCTCCGGCAAGGTCCAGGCGGGTTACGTCTACGTCGACGGCCTCTCCGTCGGTGATGTCGGCGAGCCGGCCCTGAAGGACCGCAAGATCCTCGGCGACGAGGGCATCATCTCGGTCTTCGTGGTCATCGACTCCTCGACCGGCAAGATCACGGCGGGCCCGCACATCCAGGCCCGCGGCTCGGGCATCGACGACTCCGTCTTCGGCGAGGTGACTCCGAGGATCTCGGAGGTGCTGGAGCGGTCGGCCCAGGACGGCGTGGTGGAGCCGCACCAGATGCAGCAACTCATCCGCCGCACGCTCGGCAAGTGGGTCTCCGACACCTATCGGCGCAGGCCGATGATCCTCCCGGTGGTGGTGGAGGTCTGATCGCGTACGGCTCCTCGTACGCGTGACCCTGGAGCGGGGGGGGGGGGCGGGGGGTGGGGGGGGGGCCCCCCCCGCGCGGTAGTGGGACCCCGGCGCGGCGGGCCCGCCCCGCGGCCGGGGCGCCACCCGGCCGCGGCGCGG
>NZ_JARXVH010000028.1 GCF_029892565.1 Streptomyces pseudovenezuelae
ACCCCCACCCCCCCCCCAAACGCGGTGGACAACCCCCCGTTTTGACAGGGGCGACCCCCCCAACCCCCACCCCCCCCCGGGGGTGGGGTTTCGGCCATGACGCCAGGGCGCGGCCCGGCCTCACCGCCGTTGCGAGGCCGCGGACGCCTGCGGATCAGTCGGCACACCCCGAACGCCACCCCGACACTGTCCGTGCAAACACCCGCATGCCCGGCATCGAGACCACCAGGCACGTCGTCAACTCCGGTTCGGTTCCACGGGTTTGATGCGAACGGATGCGCGCTGCGCCGGTATGCCTACGACATACCCGGCCGGCCTTGGTTGCACCTCCGCCGCGAGTCGACGTGCCTTCCTACCGCAGTACTACTCGGCACTGCCGTATTCGGTCCCGCGGTGCCGCCGACAAGCGCGTTTCCCCGCCTAGTTTGACGACAGGTTCACATACGCCCTCGTCCCCGCCGCCATCCGGGCAAACCTTCCGCCTCCCTCAGCCAGCCCTGCCGGTCCCGCTCCGGGCACCGCCGCCCATCCCCCGCAGCCCCCTTGCACTGCGGTGCCCGCCCAGCAGTTGGTCATCTGTGACGACGACAGGAGAAACCCATGGGACCGTATGCACGCACAGGTCTGGCCGCAATCGTGAGCTGCGGTGTTCTGCTCACCGCCGTGCTCGTCGCACGGCCGGACGACGACGCCGAAAACTCCGGGAGCGAGCATCCGCAGCCCGGACCCTACGTCGCTCTCGGCGACTCCTACACCTCTGGTCCGAAGATCCCCCGACAGTCCGGAACCCCGGCCGGATGCGACCGCTCCGACCACAACTATCCCGCGGTGGTGGCACGCCAACTCGGCGTCACGGCCGCTGACTTCCGTGACGTCAGCTGCAGCGGCGCCACGATCACCGACCTCACCGCGCCGCAGAAGACATCCAACGGGACCAACCCCGCCCAGTTTTCGGCCCTCTCGAAGCGGACGCGACTGGTCACCCTCGGCATAGGCGGCAACGACATCGGGTTCGGTTCGACGGTCACGAAATGCGTCACGATGGGAGCGATGTACCGTGCGATCGGCAGCGGCCGCCTTTTCTCTGACAATGCGCCCTGCAAAAAGCAGTACGCCGACGGCGGCACCGACGAAGTGGCACAGAAGATCCAGGCAACCGGCCGAAAGCTGTCCGCGGCGCTGGCCGAGATCGAACGGCGTGCGCCGAAGGCCCGGGTCTACGTCGTCGGCTATCCGGCGATCCTGCCCGCCGAAGCCAAGGGCTGCGGCCGGGAGCTGCCCCTCGCGCCCGGTGACGCGACCTACCTGTACGACAAGGGGAAGCAGCTCAACACCATGCTGCGCGGGCAGAGCGAAGCCGCCGGAGCGACGTACGTCGACACCTACTCCCCGTCCGTCGGACACGACGCCTGCTCCGCGCAGAAGACCCGCTGGATAGAGCCCCTCCAGCCCAGCAGCCCGGCCGCCGCCGTCCACCCGAACGCACACGGCGAGAAAGGCATGGCCAATGCCGTGCTCCGGGCGATCGGCGACTGAGTTCCCAAAAGGCAGGGATCTTCCAGCCGTTGGCGACCGACCGGCCCACCCGATCCACCGCGCTCGTCGCCGGTATGCCCCACATACAGGGAGAACCCCGGCAGCGTGCTCACCGTTCTCATCGTCAACGACCAGGAACCTCGACGCCTGGGCTACCGCCTCCTGCTGGATTGCGAGCCAGACCTGAGCCCGGTGGGCGAGGCGGCCGGCGGTGCCGAGGCGGTCCGCACGGCCACCCGGCTCCGCCCGGACGTCGTCCTCATACACATCCTCAAGCCCAGCACGGACTGGATCGACACCATCGGCCGCCTCACACGCGGTGACAGTCCACTCCACCCCCGCGTACTGGTGCTTACCCCTGTCGGGCTCGACGGGTACGCCTGGGCCGCGCTGGCGGCAGGCGCTGACGCACTGCTGCCGGAGAACACCGCCCCGCACGAGGTGACCGCGGCCATCCGCGCAGTGGCTGCCGGAGGTGCCGTCATCACTCCTGAGCTCACCCGCCGGCTCATCGACACCGTACGACGGCGGCCGCCCGCTTCCACGGCCCCCGCGGCACAACGGATTGGCACACTCACCGAACGTGAGCGCCAGGTTCTTGCCACCGTGGCCCGCGGCTGGAGCACCACCGAGATCGCCGAACACCTGTCCATCGCCCCGACCACCGTCAAGTCCCACATCGGTCGCATACTCACCAAGATCGGCGCCCGCAGCCGCGTCCAGGCCGTTGCCTTCGCCTACGAGGCCGGCCCGCCGCTCTGCGCACCAGTCGCTCGCCGCTTCCTTCGCCCGGTCATAGCGACGTTGCGAGGTAGTACCCCGGTACTAGGACTTGTCCGGGCGATCTCTGAGGCAACGGTGCCTGACGCCTGTGAATCTCGTTGTCGAAGGTCTCGCCGAGTGAGGTAGAAGGGCGGTATGGATACCGCTGTTCTTGAACAGATGCTGGACGAGACCTTCGATCACGCTGTCGTGCACCACGGGTACACCAACTACATGCGCGACTACGAGGTCATCGTCTACGCGACTGCGGATCCCCGTACCGGCGTCACGCCGTCCCACCTGCGGTATCTCTTTCGGTACTGCGTCGAGGCCCGCTGCGAGACGTCCGTGTCGGCGGGGACCTGGCGGGTTTCTTTGGACGACCGGCTCATCGAGTCCGAGACGGGCGTCGACCTCGACGGTTACGTCTGGGGCGTGAAGTGGCACTGCCTGTACCCGGGAGCCAAGCTTCTCCCTGAGTCGGAGGCGACCCGCCGCTGGTCGAATGTCCTCGGGATCGACTTTCATGAGGTCCGCATTGAGACCAACGCACACAACCTGACCTTGCTCTTCTCGGACCTTCAGGTGAGCGAGATCCCGGTCGGATACGCACCCTTCGTCACGAAGTAGGGATCAGAGTTCGAGTGATCTTGTGACCGGCATGCGTCCGGGTCGTTCTTCCTGCCATGGGGCGGGGTGATCTGAGTGACGCGGAGTGGGAACGGCTGCGGCCGTTCCTGCCTGTCAGCAACCGGCGTTGTGGCCGGTGGCGGGACCATCGGCAGGTGATCGACGGGATTCTGCACCGGGTGCGGACCGGCGTGCAGTGGCGTGACCTGCCTGAACGCTTCGGGCCCTGGAAGACCGTCTATGAACGTCACCGGCTGTGGGCGGCCGACGGAACGTGGGAGCATCTGCTCCAACAGGTCCAGGCCGCGGCCGACACCGCGGGCGAGATCGACTGGGATGTCTCGGTCGATTCCACCATCGTCCGCGCCCACCAGCACGCGGCCGGCGCCCGCACCGAACCGCCACCAGCCCTCGCCTCCAAAGGGGCAGAACCGAACGAACACCAGGGCGAAACGCCGTGGCAGAGCCTCGTCGCCCGCCTGGTGGAGGTGGTGCAGGAGGTGAGGGCCTGGGTCGCTCGCGCGGCGGGTTCACCACCAAGCTCCACCTGAGCGCGGACGGCCGCTGCCGCCCACTGTCCCTGATCGTCACACCAGGTCAGCGGGCTGACTGCACGCAGTTCAAACCGGTGTTGGAGAAGATCCGAGTCCCGAAACCCGGGCCGGGCAGGCCCCGCACAAAGCCCGACAGCATCGCCGCAGACAAGGCCTACAGCAACCGACCTTGCCGCGATTACCTACGGCGCCGGGGCATCCGGCACACCATCCCGGAGAAGACCGACAGCCAGGCCGCCCGCCTCCGCAAAGGCTCACGCGGCGGACGACCACCCGGCTTCGACGAAGAGCGGTACAAGAAGCGCAACACCGTCGAGCGGGCCATCAACCGGCTGAAGCAGCACCGGGCGGTGGCCACCCGCTATGACAAGCGCGGCTATGTCTACCTTGGCACGGCCACCGCGGCAGCCCTCACCATCTGGCTCCGAACATGATCGCCCGGACAAATCCTAGTCGGCGTCGCCGCATTTCCACCCGCGGTGCCGTGGCGTCGGCGGATACCGGTTCTAGGTTTGAAGCCCGGGCAGGACGACCACCGAAGCCGTGCTTTCTTCGGCCGTACGATCATGGAAGAGCGGTCGGCACCGGTCGGCGTTCTTCCCAGTCGCCGCCCGTTGGACCTTCCCCCGAGGGCCGGCGGGCGGCTCGCCTGCACCTCGAAGGGCACAGACCTTGACCCCCACTTCCCCGCAGGATTCCCGGCCCGGCCGACACGTTCCCAAGCTGCCCGAGGCACTGACAACCGATGATGAGCAGCGTGTGATCGTGTCCATCATCGCCCGGCTGTCCTCCTGGCGGTGGGCGGACCGGACCCGCCCTTGGGTCCGACGGTGGGGCGTACCGCTGCTTTGCGCTGGCCTTGGCCTGCCGTCCATGCTCGCCTCCGCCGGCGAATCCGGGGTCGTCGAAGAGCTGGCCCTCACGGTCGCCGTGGCCGTTCCGCTGCTGTGGCGGGAGCGCAGGCCCATGCTGGTCTTCGCGCTCATCACTGCCACCGCTGTGCTGACGGCCTGCACAGGGTCCCTCCACGGTGCCAACGGCAACGCCAGCGCCGACGTCGCACGCCTCGTAGCCCTGTTCAATGTGGGCCGCTTCGCCACCCCCGGCCAGGTGCTCATCGCCCTGGCCATCTCCCTGATGCAGCTCGTGGCCTGGGCCGCCGGGCTGTGGGGCGACGGCCAGGCAGAGTACGCCGCACGCCCGGAACTCCTCATACTGCTGGGGATGGTGACGGTGACGGCCATCGCCGGCCTCGGCCTCGCCACCCGTCTGGTGAACGTCGTCATCGCCGCCCTGCAGAAGGAGAAGGACCAGCAGGCCCGCCTCGCCGTCGCCCAGGAACGCGCCCGCGTCTCGAAGGAGATGCACGACATCCTCGGCCACACCCTCGCCGTCATCGTAGGCCTCGCCGACGGCGCCGCCGGCCTCACCGAGACCAAGCCCCAACGCGGTGCCGAGACCCTACGAATCATCGCCGACAGCGGCCGCGGCGCCCTGGCCGAACTACGCCGTCTCCTCGCCGTCATCGGCAACGACAACGACCGGCAACACGAGGCCCCGCTCGCCCCGCAGCCCGGCCTCGCCGACCTCATCCCGCTGATCGAACGCGTCCGCACCGCCGGCCCCAGCATCACCCTCGGCGCCGACGGCGACCTCGCCGCGCTGGCCCCCGGCCTTCAGCTCACCGTGTACCGCATCGTCCAGGAAGCTCTCACCAACACCCTCAAGCACGCCGTCGCCGACACCTCCGTCAACGTCCGGGTAACCGTCGGGCACGGAACGGTCCACGTCGATGTCGAGGACACCGGCCCCCTCCGCGCACCCCACTCCCGAAGACGAAGCACCGGAAACGGCCGCGGCCTGATCGGCATGCGCGAACGCGCGGCCATCTACCAGGGCCAGGTCACCGCCGGACCCAACCGTGAGGGCGGCTGGAGCGTCCACGCCCGTTTCCTGACCCCCCGCCCTCCCCCGTGAGCAGGGAGGTACCCCCATCCACGACCGGAACGGAGAACCCCGCACATGACCACCGTGCTCATCGTCGACGACCAGGCTCTGCAACGCCTCGGCTTCAGCATGCTCCTGGAGCAGCACCCCGATCTCACCCTCGTCGGCGAAGCCACCCACGGCGCCGAAGCCGTCCGCATGGCCGCAGAGCTGAAGCCCGATGTCGTCCTCATGGATGTCCGCATGCCCGGCATGGACGGCATCGAGGCCACCAGACGCATCATCGCGTCCGGCGGCCGCTCCCGCATCCTGGTCCTGACCACCTTCGACCTCGATGAATACGCCTACGACGCCCTGCGCGCCGGAGCGTCCGGGTTCCTGCTGAAAGACGCCCTTCCCGACGAGCTCGTCTCCGGCATCCGCGCGGTGGCCGCCGGAGACGCCGTCATCTCGCCCGGTCTGACCCGCCAGCTCATCGACGCCTTCAGCAGCCGTCTGCCGGGCTACACACCTGAACAGCAACGGCAGCTGGCACGCCTCACCAACCGCGAACGCGAAGTACTCACCGCCATCGCGACCGGCTGGAGCAACACCGAGATCGCCGAACGCCTCTCCCTCGCCGAGTCCACCGTCAAGTCACACGTGAGCAGCATCCTCACCAAGATCGGGGTCCGGGACCGGGTCCAGGCCGTGATCTTCGCCTACGACACCGGCCTCGTCAGGCCTGCCTGAGAATGGCCGCAGGACGTCGTGGCGGGCTCGGGCGCCGGTTCCTGGGCCGAAGGAGACGGGCGTCGTCCTCTTCGCCACAGCAGCGAGCCCCCGCTCGCCATCAGAGCGACCAGGGCGAGGGCAGGGCCGCCCAGCGTGAGGACGCGCTGGAGAGAGGTCGCGGCGGCGTATCCGACACCCGCTTCCGCTGTGGCCCACACACAAGCGGCGACGACGCTGTACGGAGCGATGCGCCGGTAGGGCACGCGGGTAGCGCCCGCGGAGTGCGGCGCGAGGGTGCGCACCACCGGCAGGAAGCGGGCCACGAAGACCGCTCGGCCGCCATGGCGCGTCATCAGGGTCTCAGCCCGGCCCCACGGGGCATCCGGAACGCGACGCCCCATGCGACCTGCGCGCAGCCGGTCACCGAGGAACCTGCCGGTGCGATGGGCGAGAAAGTCACCCGCCACCACGGTTCCGGCCGCGGTGGCGATGACGAGAAAAAGGTTGACCTGGCCGGTGCGGGCCAGCGCGCCGGCGGTCAGGAGCAGGGTCAGCGTCGGAACGAAAGCGCCGATCAGAAGGATCGACTCGGCCAGGACCGCAGCAGCCACCACCGCGTACGCCGCGGCCGGCGGGAGGTGGCCGAGGATGTCGGAGAGCGCGTTCACCGCCGCGCCTCGACGGACTGCGGTTCGGCCTGGTCCGCGGAGACCAGGGGGCGCTGCAGATGCCAGACGTAAGCGGGGGGAACGTTGGCCCATACCGTCCAGAGGCCCGTGGCGTAGGTCCGCTGATAGGTGGCCATGATCTCGTCCACGGCGGCGTGGCGGCGGGCTTCGGCTCGCGACGCCGTCAATGCACGGGCCCTGCGGGTGCCCAGGTAGGCGAAGTACGTCAGCGTGCCGCCGGGGTGGAGGAGCTCCAGGTAGCGGGCCATGATGTGCTCGACCTGCGCGGGCGTGAAGTTGGTCAGGGGAAGCCCGGAGACGATGACGTCGTACCGCTGGTCGGTGTCGAGCTGCTCGACATAGGTCTGATGCACGTTCACCTGCGCAGACGTGGCTGTCAGGTGCGGGTGCGCGGTGACGAGAGTGCGCAGTCGCGCGGCGAAACGCGGGTTGGCCTCGACGATGTCCAGGCGGCTGCCCCGGGACAGCTGCGGTATCAGGGCCCGGGTGACCGGGCCGGTGCCGGCGCCGGCTTCCAGGACTGCCAGCGGGTGGGGTGTCTGAGCCCGTACGGGTTCGGTGAGCACGCGGGCCAGGGCCTTGCCGCTGGGGGCTATGGCGCCCGTGGTGCGCAGATCACGGGCTGCTTCGATCAGGAACATCCAGCTTTCGGCATTGCGCTGCGTCAGGACACGGTCGTGGGAGGTGGTCCGGTCGTTCATGGAATCGACGCTAGAAAGCCGCGATCGTCATGGGATCCGTCGTTCTGCGACGGCGTCCCCCCACGAAAGTAGGGGGTGGACGTCATCGATCGTCGGACGGAACAGCGCACCGGGCTGCCTAGGATGGCGCAGGTGAGCAGCAGAGAAAACCGCAGATGGGCGGCCTACGGGCGGGGGGCGCTCGTGGCGTTGTGCGTACTGGCCGCAGTGGTCAACGACGCGGCGCTCCAGGGGCACTACCTGGCCCCCGTCATGGCCACAGCGTTGGTGTGCGGAGCGGCTCTGCTCGTGCCTCGGCTGCGATGGCCCGCTGCGCCGGTGTTGGTCACCGTGGCCACGGCATGGTGGGGAGTGCTGCTGCTGCCCATGCTGGCAGTCGTCCTGTACGACCTGGCCGTGGACCGCCGCGTGCGGATGGCAGCGGGCTGTGGTGTCGCCGCGCTGGGCGCCAACCTCCTCAGCTACCGGGCCACCTCCCTGTGGACAAGCCAGTCCTACGCGTCCACGGTGCTCCTGCCGGTTCTGGCCGTGCTCGTCGGGCTGTGGCTGGGCAGTCGCCGCCGCCTGCTCCGGGCGCTGGCAGCCGACGTCGAGCACCTGAGCGTCGAGGCGCAGCTGCGCGAGGATGCGGCCCGCGTCGCGGAACGGTCCCGTATCGCCGCCGAGATGCACGACGTCCTGGCCCACCGCCTGAGCCTGATCGCCCTGCATACCGGTGTCCTGGCCACCAAGAGCGGCACACTGCCCGCACCGGTCACCGAGCGCCTCGGACTGCTGCGCACGACGTCCGTCGAGGCCCTCACCGATCTGCGCGAGGTTCTCGGTGTGCTGCGCGACCCCGCCGCCACGCCGGCCAGCGCCGCCCTCACACCGATGATGAGGGAAGTAGGGGAGCTGGCCGACGAGGCGCGCGCCGTCGGCCAGCACATCGAGGTGACCACCGACGGCCTTCCTGAGCAGGCTCCCACCACTCACCGCCTGGCCGTGTACCGCATCGTCCAGGAGGCACTGACCAATGCCCGCAAGCATGCCGACGGCGCTCCGGTGACCGTACGCATCGGCTACGGGCCGCCCGCCACACTCGTCGAGGTCACCAACCCCCCTGGCACTGCCCGCACGGACACCGTGGGCAGCGGCTACGGGCTCGTCGGTCTGCGCGAACGCGTCACCGCCCTCGGCGGGCACCTGAGCTCCGGACCGGCCGGCGCGGGCGCCTGGCGGCTGGCCGCACGCATCCCCCACCCCGCCGGCATCGAACAGAACGGCACCCGCACATGATCCGCACCATGATCGTCGACGACGACGCCCTAGTCCGCCTCGGCCTGGCCGACCTCCTCGACGGCGACCCCGGCATTGAGGTTGTCGCCCAAGCCTCCGACGGCCTGAAGGCCATCGATCAGGCCACCGCCCACCGCATCGACGTCGCCCTCGTCGACGTACGCATGCCCCGCATGGACGGCATCACCGCCACCGCCCGCCTGCGAGCCCTCCCCCACCCGCCGAAGGTGATCACCCTGACCACCTTCGACCTCGACGAGTACGTCTACAACGCCCTCGCCGCCGGAGCCGACGGCTTCCTGCTCAAGGACACCGACCCGGACGAAATACTGCGCGCCGTCCACCTGGTGGCCGCCGGCTCGGCCATGCTCCACCCCTTCGCGGCCCGCCGTCTCATCGACCGCTACCACGCGGCCAACCAGCCCGAAGCAACCGGTGCCAAGGCCCGGCTGGACCGGCTCACCCCCCGCGAACGCGAGGTGCTCGCCCTGCTCGCCCACGGCGACACCAACGCCGACATCGCCGCCCGCCTCGCCATGCGCGAGAGCACCGTCAAGGCCCACGTCAGCCGTGTCCTGACCGCGCTGGAAGTCACCAACCGCGTCCAGGCCGCCCTGCTGGCCCGTGACGCGGGACTCACAGCCTGACCGGCGGAGGCAGGGAACACGGAAGGCGAGGTCCGACAGCCTCGCCGCGGGGCCGAGGCTGTCGGTCTGGCTTCCCTTCATGTACGGCAGGCGCGCGACCGAGCGGTCGCCGCCGTTCTGGACAGCGAGGCGCTGCGCGCCGTCGACCTGACCTCGCTGGGGCCGCCGCACGGCCTGCCCCATGCGGAATCGCGGCTGCGCTCCGCATAGCCAGGGCCTATGAGCGCGAGGTTAGGCTCACCGGGCATGAGCACTGAAGTGACGCGTGACGCCTCCGTGGTTGTGGCCCGCGACGCGAAGGGGCTGGTAGCTCTGCTGACCGCCAGCTTCCCCCGTCACGGGGGCGAATTCCTGTTCCTCCCCGGCGGCCGCTTCGAGCCCGGCGAATCCCCGCTCGAATGCGCCCGCCGTGAACTTCGAGAGGAAGCAGGAGTCACCGCAGAACAGTGGCACCCACTCGGCGCATACGCGATCACTCTCGGATCTGCTGCGCGAGTCCATTTGTTCGAGGCCCGTGAACTCACCATCGGTGCACAGGAACTCACAGAGACGGAACAGGACTTCAACCTCATGTGGTGGCCGATGGACGACGCCGTGAAGACCGTCCATGAGGGGAGATTCCTCCTGCCCGCCGGCCCTCTGGCTCTTCTCTTGGTCGACGACTTCCCCGGCGACAAGTGAACTTCCTCGACTGACCCGAGATCGTTGACGGACCGCAAAAGGAACCGATGGCACGGGACGGCTGTCCCGTGCCATTCCACTGCCGCTGGTTTCGTGGTGACCAGTTTGAGGGGCATCACCGGGACGTCCGCTTAGGGCGTGTATCGGTAGTGGATCTTGGGTGTGAGGTGCCTGAATGCTTCAATTGGCCAGTGAGCGGCCGGGTATGGTCGGTTGTCGAGGGGGAAACCGATGACGTCAGACACACCGCGCATGTCCGGCACGCCGAGCACGTTCTCTATCGGGGGTGACTACCGGGTATCCCGGCTCGGTTTCGGCGCCATGCGCTTGCCGACCGGGCCCGGCTCCGACCGGGGCACCGCCATCGCGGTGGCCCGGCGTGCCGTCGAGCTGGGCGTCACGCTGATCGACACCGCCCACATGTACGGATGGGGAGCCAACGAGGAACTCCTCGCCGAGGCCCTACACCCGTGCCCGGACGACCTCCTGATCGCCACCAAAGCCGGGATCACCCGGTCCGGCCCTGACGGGTGGGCGCACGACGCACGGCCGGAGAGCCTGCGCGAGCAGGTCGAGCAGAGCCTGCACCGGCTCCGTATCGAGCGCGTCGGCCTGCTTCAGCTGCACCGGATCGATCCGACGGTCCCCTTGGCCGAACAGATCGGCTCGCTCCACGAACTTCAGCAGGAAGGAAAGATCGGACACATCGGGCTGTCTGAGGTCACTGCCGAGCAGCTTGCCGAGGCCCGGCAGACCGCTGATATCGCGAGTGTGCAGAACCGCTATAACCTCCTGGACCGAGAGCACGAGCCCGTCCTCCAGGCGTGTGAGGCCGCGGACATCGCTTTCCTCCCCTGGCAGCCGGTCGCCGCCGCAGCCTCCGGCCCGGCACCCGCGGTACACGCCGTCGCTACCGAACTCGGCGCCACCGCACCCCAGGCCATGCTCGCCTGGCTGCTCGCTCGGTCCCCGGTCGTCCTGCCCATCCCCGGGACCAGCTCGCTTGCCCACCTGGAGGAGAACCTCGCCGCGGCAGACCTCCAACTGACCGAATCCCAGCGGCAGCGCCTCGACCGTACGGCGTTGCCCGCGTAGGGCGTATATCGAATGTGCTGGTCACAGCCACTCGTTGATGGCTGCGCCGAGAACGGTCGCCTCGTAGTGGACCGCGCGCTTGTCGTAGCGCGTCGCCACAGCGCGGCGCCTCTTGAGCCGATTGTTCCCGCCCTCGACGGCATGGCGCGCCCTGTAGTCCGTCTTGTCGAATTTCGGCGGCCGACCGCCGCGGGAGCCCAGATTCTTGCGGTTTCGGGCCTGATCGAGGGTCAGCGAAGTTAGGGGGGTCGGCTGGAACAGCGCTCCACTTGGCCAGTCGGAGATGGGCCATATCGAATGAACCAGTGGCCAATCTGGCTCTTCACAGATGAGAGTGTGGTCCTCGCCGCTGGGACCGGTGCGTCGGTGACGGGATAGTCGTCGAGGTCTCCCGAGGATGGACGTTCTCACACTGCCCATCTGGACGCTCTCGGCATGCCCGACGCTACCGTCGCGGCGCGCCCCGATCATGGGTTCACGCGCGCTGATCTGACCACGTTCTGCCGTCTCGATGAGCTCGGACTCGAGGTGACCGGCCAACGTCTCGCACCCGACCGGGCCGTGCTCGCCTGTCGGGTCCTCGAACCCGACCAGTGGTGCCGCTGCTGCGGTGACGAGGGGACCGTGCGTGACACGGTGACCAGGCGGCTCGCACACGAGCCGCTCGGCTGGCGGCCCACGACGTTGGCGGTCACGATCCGCCGCCGCATCGCGCGGTCCCTGTCGCTCGAAGTCCCGACAGCGGACGACAGCCGCTGACCGGTCTCGTGTCGCCGGAAGAGAATAGCGATCACAGCGATCCGGATTTCCCTCAGCTAGGGCCTTCTGCGTTTTCGAGCTTGGCCCAAATCCGGGTGATGGCAGCAATGTCATCGTCGTCGAGGGGATCGACGAAGTATCTCTTGACCGAATCCTCGAAGGTTCGTCTGACCGTCTCGGCGAAGTGCCGTCCGCTTTCGGTGAAGCTGATGAGCGACACCCGCCCGTCGCCTTGGTCGGCGCCACGCTGGAGGTGCCCGGCATCGATCAGATTCTGGACCAACCGTGATGCTCGAGTGGGGCTCACGCTGACAAGTTCGCCAGACAGAACTCGAACCGACTGAGGCTCGGTTTCCAGGAGCCAGCACAGGATCTCGACGGTGCTGAACGAGATCTTGTGCTGGTCCATCAGCGCGGCGTCGATCCGCCCGGTAACTGTGGCGTGGGTGAACAGCAGCGCAAACCAGCCCTTGACCTGGTCCGGGGAGATGATGCGCGGTTGCGACACGGGTGCCTTCACACCCAGCAGCATACCCGGAAACTGAGTGCCCTCCCATTTAGGTGCGCGCGCACGCATCTGGTACGGTGAGCGTGTAGTCACGAACGGGAGAACAGTCCCGTTTGCGGAGCGCTTCGCACAACCGGCGCGTACTCGCCGACCCGCGTGCCCCGCAGGGTCCGCGCACCGTTCGGCCGTTTTGCCGACAGAAGGATGAAGGTCAACATGCCCAAACTTGATGGCAAGGTCGCCGTGATCACTGGAGCAACCTCTGGGATGGGGTTGGCGACGGCCAAGTTGTTCGTGGCCGAAGGCGCCGACGTGTTCATCACCGGACGAGACAGGCGCCGACTGGATGAGGCGGTCGCCTCCATCGGCCACAACGTGACGGGCGTACAGGCGGACTCGGGAAATCTCGACGACCTGGCTCGCTTGGCCGAGACCGTGCGGGAGCGTCACGGACGAGTCGACGTCCTATTTGCGAGCGCCGGCCTCGGATCGGTTTCGGACCCGCTGGGAAGCATCACCCCGGATACGTTCGATGCGCTGGTGGGCGTGAACTTCCGCGGCACTGTGTTCACCGTTCAGTACCTGCTGCCGCTGATGAGCGACGGTGCGTCGATCATCCTGAACGGCACGACCAGCGCGACCAAGGGCATTCCCGGTGCCGGGGTCTACTCGGCGAGCAAGGCCGCCGTGCGTTCACTCGCCCGCACCTGGGCCGCGGAGCTGAAGGTCCGCGGCATCCGGGTAAATGTCGTCAGTCCCGGTTCGATCGACACCGCGCTCTTCAGCACCGTATCCCCCGAGATTCGGGAGCAGATCACCGCCGCCATCCCGCTGGGACGGCTGGGAAGCAGCGAGGAAATCGGGGCTGCTGCGCTGTTCCTGGCCTCCTCAGACGCCAGCTTCATCACCGGCGCAAACCTAGTCGTCGACGGCGGGTTCAGCCAGATCTGACAGCGAGCGACGACCAGAGAAGCGCCTCATGTCGGCGCTCCGACCTAACCGCACCAAGGGCAGAGAAAATGAGCAGTAACGAGCCCTCCAGGGCCCCCCGCGTCTCAGTCGTCGCCAAAGCCGACGCAGCGCAATCGACGGTTCCACACAATCCGTACCACGAGCGACGGTGGATGGCTCTGGGCGTCGTCGTCACCGCCCAGATCATGATTCTGCTGGATGCGACTGTCGTGAACGTGGCGTTGCCTTCGGCGCAGGTCGACCTGGGCTTCTCTGACGCCAACCGGCAGTGGGTCATCACTGCTTACGTGCTGGCGTTCGGCAGTTTGCTGCCGCTGGGCGGCCGGCTCGCCGACGCGTACGGCCGCAAAGCCATGTTCATCGTGGGACTGCTTGGGTTCGCGATTGCCTCCGCCGTCGGCGGCGCGGCCCCGAACATTGGCACGTTGGTCACTGCCCGAGCCGTCCAGGGTGGGTTCGCCGCGATTCTCGCGCCGGCGGCGTTGTCGCTGATCACCGTGATCTTCACCGACCTCAGGGAGCTGAACAAGGCGTTCGGGATCTTCGGTGCGGTGTCGGGCAGCGCCGGCGCCATCGGCCTGCTGCTGGGTGGTTTGCTGACCGACTATGTGAGCTGGCGCTGGTGCATGTACGTGAACATCGTCCTCGCGGTCGTGGGACTCATCGGCGGACTCACATTGCTGCACAACTCCATCGAACCCGACAAGCCCAAACTCTCCGTGCCTAGCACGGTCGTCGGCTCGGCGGCGATTTTCGGGTTGGTCTTCGGCTCGGCCAGGGCCCAGACGGACGGCTGGGGCTCAGCAGTCACGCTGACGCCGCTCGTCGTCGGTGGTCTCCTGCTGGTCGGCTTCGTCGTGCTCCAGAAGGTCGACCGTCACCCGCTCATCCCGCTGCGCGTACTCGCCGACCGCAATCGCAGTGCGGCCTACCTGACGCTCTTCCTGGCGAACGCGGCGGTATTCGCAGTGTTCCTGTTCCTGACGTACTACTTCCAGGGCGTGCTGCGCTACTCGCCGATCACGACCGGCGTCGCGTTCCTGCCGCTGATGGTCACAATCGGCGTGGTAGCCACGCTGACCCAGGGCGTGCTGCTGCAGCGCCTGACCATGCGGTTCATCGTCGCCGCCGGCTTGATCGCCTCCGGTGCTGGGGCCGCCTTGCTGACCCAGGCCGATGCGGGCAGCCCGTACGCGGCCTGGGTGCTGCCCGGGCTGGTGCTGATCGGAACGGGTATCGGCTCGGCCGCCGTCGTGGCCGTCGCGGTCGGGCAGATGGGCGTCGAACCGCGCGACGCCGGCACCGCCGGGGCGCTCAACAATGTCTCACAGCAGCTCGGCTCAGCGCTCGGCGTCGCCTTGATCAGCACCTTCGTCGCCACCGCAACCAACCACTACCTGACCGACCATGGCAGCACGGCCGTCGTCGGTGCCACCGTGCACGGGTTCGCCATCGGATTCTGGTGGGCTGCGGGCCTTTTCTGGGCCGCCGCTGTCATCTGCGGCGCCCTGATCCGCGGCGGCACCAGCCTTCACCACGAGGCCGGCCAGCCAGAGCCTCTCGACGGAATCGTCAGCGCCCTGATCTGACAACACGCCGTGGGCGACGACGTCGCGCGTCGCGGCTGACCACACACGAACGGCTGAAGGAGACATCGATGCCTGACTATGGTCATCCCTTGCGTTTCGCAACATTCATTGGTCCCACGAACTCCCCGGCGACCCGTCCGGTCGAGTTGGCGCAGCTCAGTGAGCGGCTCGGTTTCGACTTCGTGACCTTCCAGGATCATCCCTACCAGTCGAGCTTTCTCGATACCTGGACTCTGCTGAGCTGGGTGGCCGCGCGGACCGAGCGCATCGGTCTGTCTGGCAATGTGCTCAACTTGCCGCTGCGTCAGCCTCCCGCCGTGCTCGCCCGCGCGGCCGCCAGCCTCGACCTGCTCTCCGGTGGTCGGATGAGCCTCGGGCTCGGGGCCGGCTTCTACTGGGATGCGGTGCAGGCGATCGGCGGACGTCGATTGACCCCGTTGCAGTCAGTGGCGGCGTTGAGCGAGGCGATCGACGTGATCCGCGGGGTGTGGGACGCCGACGGGCCCGGAGGACTGGATGTCGACGGGGAGTTCCATTCGGTCCACGGCGCCGAGCGCGGACCCGCGCCCGCACACGAGATCCCGATCTGGCTCGGAGCCCACAAGCCGAAGATGCAGGGCCTGGTGGGACGTAAGGCCGATGGCTGGTTGCCGTCGCTGCCGGTCATGGAGCCAGGCGGCCTCCAGAAGGGAAACGCGATCATCGACGACGCCGCGCGGGCCGCCGGCCGCGACCCCCGCGAGATCACCCGGCTGCTGAACATCTTCCCGGGTCAGCAGACCGCGGAGGCACTGGCCCAGATGGCCGTCGAGGAGGGTGTCAGCGTCTTCATCCTGGCCAGCGACGACCCGGACGTACTCGAACGCTTCGCCGCGGAAACTATCCCCGCCGTACGCGAACACGTCGCCCGCGAACGCTCTTAGCACTCCGCCCTGCGCGGCCAATGCTCTCGACGCAGCCCACCACACCGGCAAGACCCCTATTACCCAGCAGTTGATTGATAGACAGCAAAGGAAAACGTCATGACCACCATCAGCATCATCGGCTCGGGCAACATGGCCACCGCCATCGGCACCCGGGCGGCGAAGCACGGCCACACCATCGAGCTCATGAGCCGCAACACCGTCAAAGCTCAGGCGCTGGCCGACCAGATCGGCAATGGAGCCACCGTCGGCGCGTTCGGTGCAACGCCGGCAGGTGACATCGTCATCGTGGCCGTCCCGTACACCGGCGCAGTCGACGCGGTCATTCGCTACGACGGCGCGTTGGCCGGCAAGATCCTCGTCGACATCTCCAATCCCTTCAACACCGACGCCGACGGGCTCGCGACTACCCCAGGTCGCTCGGCGGCCCAGGAGATCGCCGCTGCCGCCCCCGAGGGCACACCGGTCGTGAAGGCGCTGAACTCGATATTCGGGCACGTCCTCGCTCACGACAAGCCCCTGGACGCGTTTCTTGCCGGCGACGATGCCGAGGCGAAGGCCCAAGTCGCGGCGTTTCTGAAGAGCATCGGCTTGCGGCCTCTCGACGCAGGAGGGCTCCAGATGGCGTCGGTCCTTGAATGGACCGGCCTCCTGCTAATGGGGCTGGCCCGCCACGGCGCCGGCTTCGACATCGCCCTCGGCGCAGAAGTCAACTGAACACATGGCTGTCTCGGCTGCCCCGTGCTGATCGGGTGAGGCAGATGGGCGGCTGTGTGACTGGTACGGCCTCTGTGATTCGAGGGCGACCGGTGTTCAAGGACGTCGTTCCTAGGCCGACATCGAGCAGTAGCAACGACAGAGCAGGTGCTTTCGAGAAGGGAAGCAGAACTATGACAACGGTTGGATTCATCGGAAGTGGGCAGATCGGAAGCGCGGTCGCGCGGCTCGCCATCGAAGCCGGGCACCGGGTGGTGCTGAGCAACTCGCGTGGTCCCGAAACGCTCGCGGACTTGATTGCGGAACTGGGGCCGCAGGCGTCGGCCGCATCGAGCACGGATGCCGCGGCGGCCGGCGACATCGTCGTGGTAGCGGTGCCAGTCAGGGCCTTTCCTGGGCTGCCCGCCGCGCCACTGGTCGGGAAAACAGTCATCGATACTTGCAACTACGGCTCCGAGCGGGATGGGCCCATCCCCGAACTCGACGATAAGTCGCTGCCCTCGAGCGCACTGCTGCTGCGCTATCTCCCGGACGCCGTGCTGGTGAAAGCGTTCAACAACATCTTCTACAAGCACCTGCTGTCACTCGGCCGCCCGGTAGGAGCAGCCGACCGCTCCTACCTGCCGATCGCCGGCGACTCCGCTGAGGCCAAGGCGACGGTGGCCGAGTTCATCGACTCGATCGGCTACAGCGTGGTGGACACAGGACCGCTGGCCGACAGCTGGCGGCAGGAGACGAGTACGCCGGTGTGGGGGACGCCATATGGACCGTACTCGGAGGAGGAAGGCCGGCCGGTCGGCGCGAATGCGATCCGCGCCGCCCTGGCCAGGGCCACGCGGTAACCGCAAGTCGGCGCGCGCCGCAGCACTTCTCGCTGCTCCCGCAAGGCCCATGAACGCGTGCAGCAGGTACACAAGATGGTCCCATAGAGGGGCCTGAGGAAGCGGGCCGTCGACAAGGCGCGCTCGACCTAAGCGGGCTCCAACAGATGAGAGTGTGGTCCTCGCCGCTGGGACCGGTGCGTCGGTGACGGGATAGTCGTCGAGGTCTCCCGAGGATGGACGTTCTCACACTGCTCATCTGGACGCTCTCGGCATGCCCGACGCTACCGTCGCGGCGCGCCCCGATCATGGGTTCACGCGCGCTGATCTGACCACGTTCTGCCGTCTCGATGAGCTCGGACTCGAGGTGACCGGCCAACGTCTCGCACCCGACCGGGCCGTGCTCGCCTTTCGGGTCCTCGAACCCGACCAGTGGTGCCGCTGCTGCGGTGGCGAGGGGACCGTGCGTGACACGGTGACCAGGCGGCTCGCACACGAGCCGCTCGGCTGGCGGCCCACGACGTTGGCGGTCACGATCCGCCGCTACCGATGCGCCGAGTGCTCGCACGTGTGGCGCCAAGACACCACTCGCGCCGCAGAGCCACGAGCCAAGCTGTCACGTCGTGGGCTGCGGTGGGCGTTGGAGGCTCTGGTAGTCCAGCACCTCACCGTCGCCCGCGTCGCCGAGGGCCTCGGCGTCGCGTGGAACACCGCCAATGACGCCGTGCTGGCCGAGGGCAGACGGGTCCTGATCGACGACACCACCAGGTTCGACGACGTCCGGGTCCTAGGCGTGGACGAGCACGTGTGGCGCCACACCAGGAAGGGGGACAAGTACGTCACCGTGGTCATCGGCCTCACCGGGATCCGCGACGGCACCGGCCCAGCCAGGCTGCTCGACATGGTCGAGGGACGCTCGAAGCAGGCGTTCAAGACCTGGCTCAGCGAACGCCCGCAGGGGTGGCGCGACGGGATCGAGGTCGTCGCGATGGACGGGTTCACCGGCTTCAAGACTGCTCCCGCCGAGGAGCTCCCTGACGCGACGACCGTGATGGACCCGTTTCATGTCGTGCGCTTGGCCGGCGACGCGTTGGAACGGTGCCGGCGACGGATTCAGCAGATCACCCGTGGTCACCGCGGTAGAAAGGACGACCCGCTCTACCGGGCCCGTCGGACCCTGCACACCGGCGCCGATCTCCTCACCAAGAAGCAGAAGGACCGCCTCGTCGCGTTGTTCGACGGCGCGGACCACGTCCAGGTCGAGGCGACCTGGGGAATCCACCAACGGATGATCGCCGCCTACCGCGAACCCGACCGCGTCAAGGGTCGCGAGCTGATGGTCAAGCTCATCGAGTCCGTCAGCGTCGGCGTCCCAACGGTGCTGAGTGAACTGATCACCCTTGGACGGACCCTCAAGCAGCGTGCCGACGATGTTCTGGCCTACTTCGACCGGCCCGGCACAAGCAACGGACCGACGGAGGCCATCAATGGACGGCTCGAGCACCTACGCGGCTCAGCCCTCGGGTTTCGCAACCTCACCAACTACATCGCCAGATCCCTGCTCGAGTCCGGCGGGTTCAGGCCCCGACTACACCCTCGATTGTGAAGAGCCGCCAATCTTCGAATGGTATTTGGTTGTTCACGGCCGTCTCGGCCGGCGCCGCCGCTGGGTCAGCCTGGCTTGACCGCCAGCGTCGCGAAATAGTTCGACATGTATTGGGCGGATGCGTTGGATTGATCCGGTGCTTCTGCGAAGCCGGTGAGGACGAAGCCCGCAGCGAGTTGCCCGCCGATCTGGTCGGTGAGGGTGTGACTGTATTCAAGAGGGGCATCCGCGCCGAACTTCGTGGCGCGTTCCTCGGCGGAGTACTGCGTGACATCGCTGTAGGGCAGCTTGTGCACGACGACCAGCTCGCCGCGCTCGTCGAGGGCCTCGTGGTCGAACAAGTACACATCAGGGTTGAGGAAGCCCACGAGCAGAGTTCCGCCCGGTCGCAGGACGCGGAAGCACTCACGCCACACCGGTGCCAAGTCGGGTACAAACAGGTTCGAGACCGGGTGGAACACCACATCGAATGCTGCGTCGCCCAAGGCGCTGAGGTCGCGCATGTCACCCAGGACGGTGCGCAGCTCAAGTCCGTCGCGCGCCGCCACCATCTGGTCCTGGCCGAGCTGGCGGGGCGAGTTGTCGAACACGGTGACCCGCGCCCCTGCGGCGGCGAGGATCGGACCCTGCTGACCACCGCCGGAGGCCAGGCACAACACGTCCTTGCCGGTCAGGTCCGTCGGCAGCCAGGAGCGGTCGACTGGCTCACGCCCGATGAGAACAATCGACCAGTCGCCCATGCGGGCGCGCTCGACATCCTCGGCGCTCACCGGCCTCGACCACTCGTTGCCCTCCTGGACGTACTTGTCCCAGGCTGCCCGATTATGGGCACCGGGGTCGACGACACGGTCCTGCACGTTTAACTCCCTGCTACAGCCCAGCGGACACCAGCGGTACCGACAGTTCGGCGCCGCCAGCCAACACGATCACAGGCGCGGGCTCAACGAAATTAGCGGGCGTCGAGGTGCCCCCGGGCTCGCCGGGTGGTTGCGCAGCGGGTGTGCAGGCGCTGGCTGACGGGGTGGCGGAAGCCGTAGGCGTCGCGGGCGACGGTCTTGATGACCCGGTTGTCGCATAGGTTCGCTCAGCTGAACAGAGACGCTTCATCGCTGCCTCCTTCTGCCCCGGTCACCGCTGGTAATGGGGGTCGCCCGGTGCGCTGTCGGGCCGGGCGGGTCTGTCCGTCGGCGCGTAGCTGCCGTTCGCCAGGCTCTTGGCCCGGGACTCCCCCACGGACTCACGCAGGGCACGGCGGAAGCGCCCGGGGCCCCAGGAACGGCCGCCCACGGCCTGTTCGAGTCGGTCGCGGCTCGTCGGACCGGCTTCTTGGAGCGCGTGGGTGATCTGTTCGATCTCGTCGTCGAGGCGTTGTTCGGCCATGGCGGACGTACGGCTTGCCGTGCCCGCGGTGCCGGCCATCCCCGGCGAGTACATGGTGCTGCCCGGTCCGGTGCCCGGGCGGTAGCGGCGGGCTCCGGCGCGCTCCCGCTCTCGGCGGGCGGTGCGGTCGGCGATCCGCAGTTCCCGCTCGTGCGCGGCCTGCCGGACGTGCGCGGGCCGGAGGCGGTCTCGTGCGTCCTGTGGCGCGGGCTCGTTGCGCCAGGCTGCCTCGGTTTCCTCAGCGGTGAGCGGCCGGGCGATGTTCTCCAGGGACTGCTGTTCGGCCCGGACACCGAAGAAGACCTCGGCCAGGCCGCCCAGCGCCATGGCTGCCGCTCCGACGAGGAAGCCGATGGCCACCAGGTCTGCATCGCCGCTGTGAATCAAGTGGCCGAACAGCAGCGGGCCGGTGATTCCGCCCACGGCCGTGCCGATCGCGAAGAACAGCGAGATGGACAGGGCTCGGGTCTCCATGGGGAAGACCTCGCTCACCGTCAGGTAGGCCGAGCTCGCTCCCGCGGACGCCACGAAGAAGGTCAACGAGACCAGCAGGAAGAACCACCATGTCGTCAGGGAGCCGTTGATCAGCAGGACGGCGAGGACGGCTGCCACGACGGCCGAGCCGAAGTAGGTGCCCGCGATCATCGGCTTTCTGCCGACGGTGTCGAACAGCCGACCGAGAAGGAGTGGTCCGAGGAAGTTGGCGATCGCGAAGAGGGCAAGGAAGTAGGGGATCGAGCCGGAGCCGATGTCGAAGAAGCCGTTCAGGATCGTGCCCAGGTCGAAGACGATCGCGTTGTACAGGAACGCCTGTCCGATGAAGAGCGCCAGACCGAGAACGGCGCGACGCGGGTATCGCCGCAGAGCCACGCCGGCGATCTCCGTGAACGGGATGACGTCGCGCTGCCGTACGGTGACCGCCTCTCCCGGTTCCGGCAGCTCGCGGCCGGTCTCTTGGCGCACCTCGGCCTCGATCCGGTCGACGATGCGTTCAGCCTCGGCTTGATGCCCGTGGATGAACAGCCAGCGCGGACTCTCCGGAACGTGGCGGCGTACCAGCATGATGCCCAGGCCCAGAATGCCGCCCAGGCCGAAGGCCAGCCGCCAGCCGAGGTCGGCTGCCAGCAGCCCCTCGTTGAGAAGCAGCACGGCGACCAGGCTGCCGAGCGCCGCACCGACCCAGTAGCTGCCGTTGATGGCCAGATCCACCTGCCCGCGGTTGCGGGCCGGAATCAGCTCGTCGATGGCCGAGTTGATCGCGGCATACTCTCCGCCGATGCCCATGCCGGTGATGAAACGGGCGAGGTAGAGGTACCAGGCGTCGTGGGCGAACGCGGTCGCGACGGTGGCGAGGATATAGATGCCGAGCGTGAGCATGAACAGCTTCTTGCGCCCGTAGCGGTCGGTGAGACTCCCGAACAGGAGAGCGCCCGCGCACGCGCCTGCCACGTAGATGGCGGCGGCAGTGCCTATGTCGGCGCTGGTCAGGCCGATGCCGCTGCCCGGCTCCGTCATACGGGCGGCAACCGCCCCGACGATCGTCACTTCGAGTCCGTCCAGAATCCAGACGGCTCCCAGACCGATGACGATCCGCCAATGGAATCGGGACCACGGCAGCCGGTCAAGCCGGGCGGGGACCTTGGTCGTGATGACACCGAGCTCGGCGGTGCTGGTCATGCCACACCTCCTCGATCAGGGCCTGGGCCGTTGCCTGGAGAGGGACAGAACAGGCCGGAATGGACAGGTCCGCATAGCGTGGTCTGCTGTGCTGCGCTGCCGCCTTCTGGGACACCGTTTTCGCTTTCTCCATGAGGGCGACACGATGCTCTGGCGCTGCGCGCGTGGATGCGGAGCGGAGGGAAGCAAGCGGTATCCGACGGCCCAGGACGCCGAGCGTTACGCACGGGCATTCGACCACGAGGACCAGGCGGACATGGGCCGGCGAGCACCGCTGGGTCTGCTCCCCCTTCGGCTGCTCCGCGCCTGGCGTCTGCGGCGCCGAAAGGAAGCCGGTGAGCAGCCGCGTGTCGAGTCTCCGCCGCCGTGAGGGGTTGTGACAGGGGACGTCGTTCATGAGCCACCTCGGGTGTCGAGCCTCGCCGGCCCGGCCGCGGTGCCTGATGGGTGTCCGGAACCGCGGCGTTCGCGTCTCAGCCGCTGCTCTCGGTGCTTTCACTCCTCTCGCTGATCTCGACGTGCCGGGGCTTTGCGACCTCGGCCTTGGGGACGGTGATGGTGAGCACTCCGTCCGAGATCTGCGCATTGATCTTTTCGGTGTCGACCTCTCCGGGCAGCCGCAGCCGGTACTCGAAGGCGCCGCTGCGGCGGGCGCTCCGGCGCAGGACGCCTTTGCGTTCCTTCTCCTTGATCTCTCCGGTGACCACCAGCTCCTGGCCGTTGGCTTCGACGTTGATGTCCTTGCTCTTGACGCCGGGGAGTTCGATCTCGACGTGGAAGGCGTCGTCGGACTCCGTGACATCCGCCAGTGGTGTCCACGCGACTGCGGGCGCAGTGCCTCCCACCGTGGACTCGATCAGTCCGCTCATCTCGCTGAGCAGTTGGTCGAACTCCGTCAGCGGATTGCGTGCCCAGCCAAGAGGCCTGTCCTGCATTGCGCCACCGCGGTGGGGCCGGACGGGCGTGGTCATTTCCATCGCCTCCTTCTCATGATCTCGTCGCCCGCTGGGTGTCATGCGAGCCAAGCGGACTCTTTCGGACGGGTGTGCGGAGAGCTGTCGGTGCCGCCGGGCGCGGCCGTGTGGTCCAGGTAGCGGTGCACGAAGTGGATGCTCATCGCGCCTTCGCCGACCGCGGAGGCCACGCGCTTCACCGAGCCGCTGCGGACGTCGCCGGCGGCGAAGACGCCAGGCAGACTGGTCTCCAACGTCAGGCAGTCGCGGCCCTGGCTCTGCCACAGTTCGGGAACGGAGCAGGCTTGTGCCTCCGCGCCGGTGAGCACGTAGCCGCGTGCGTCGAGGGCGAGCGCGCCGGACAGCCACTGGGTGTGAGGGTCGGCGCCGGTGAAGACGAACAGGGCCCGCACCGCAAGGTGGCGATGCTCGCCCGTACGGTGGTCGATCACGGTGACCGCCTCGAGCGCCTTGTCGCCGAGTGCCTCCGTTATCTCGGTGTGCAGCAGCACGCGCACCCGAGGGTGGCGCTCGATCTGATCGATCAGGTAGCGGGACATGTGCGCCTCGATGCTCGGCCCACGGACTAGCAGATACACCTGTGGTGCGTACCCGGCCAGAAAGAGCACGGCCTGGCCTGCGGAGTTGCCGCCGCCGACCACCGCCACCGGGTCGGCACGGCACTGCTGGGCCTCGTAGACGGTCGCCGAGTAGTGGACGCCCGTGCCCTCCAACGGCTCGATGCCGGGCACATGAAGGCGGCGGTAGCGGGCGCCGGTGGCCAGAACGACGGTACGGGCGGTGATCTCGCTGCCGTCGGCGAACCCGACGGCGTAGTGGCCGTCCCGCCGTTCGAGCCGGGCCGCTTCCGCCGGGACGCTGATCCGGGCGCCGAACTTGCCGGCCTGGAGCACGGCGCGCTCGGTGAGTTCGGCGCCGGAGATGCCGGCGGGGAAGCCGAAGCAGTTGTCGATGCGGGACGACGTCCCGGCCTGGCCGCCGGTAGCCATCGCCTCGACCACGGTCGTGCCGAGGCCCTCCGAGGCGGCGTTCACCGCGGCGGCGAGCCCGGCCGGACCGGAGCCGACGATCAGGAGATCGTCGCGGCCGTTGCCCGACGGCAGGGGCGGCAAGCCGATCAACCGGGCCAGTTCGGCGTTGCTCGGATTGCGCAGCAGGGTCGTGTCCCGCCAGATCACCAGCGGCGTCTGCTCCGGACCCACCGCGAAGCGGCGCAGCAGCGCCTCGGCCTCCTCGTCCGTCTCCAGATCGATCCAGCGGTGCGGCAGCCGGTTGCGGGCGGCGAACTCGCGCAGCCGCCGGGTGTCGGGCGAGTAGCGCGAGCCGATGATGCGGAACCCGGCGCCCTGCCCGACGAGCAGGGCACGGCGGCCCAGGCAGGCGCGCAGCACCACATCACCAAGGAGGGAGTCCCGGGTCACCAGGTCGCGCAGCTGATCCATCGACAGGGCGAGGACCTCGCCGGGGTCCCTGACCACGGCGGCGTAGAAGGCCACCTGTCCGTTCAGGAGGCCGAGTTCGCCGATGAAGCGACCAGAGCCGTGCACCCGCAGCAGGTGTTCATCGGGCGCGCCGTAGCCCTCGACGATGGCGACCGAGCCGCTGAGGACGACGTAGAACATCTCGCACCGCTCCCCCTCCCGGATCAGCACGTCACCGGCGTCAACCGCACGCCGCCGGCCATGCTGCGCCAGGCGGGCCATCTGGTCGTCCGACAGGCGGGGATAGGCGCCGTAGATGTCGGGGGTCTCGAAGGGGACGCTCTCCTCCGCCTCGTCCGGCACCGGCGCTGCGCCCGGCCGCGTCTCGTCGCCGGACATCACACGAACGCCTCATGGACGAAGCACCACCGCCAGTCCTCGCCGGGCTCCAGCGACGCCACGATCGGATGACCGTCGGCGGCGGCGTGACGGCGGGCGTGCCGGTTCGGCGAGGAATCGCAGCAGCCGACGTGGCCGCAGGTCAGGCAGAGCCTGAGGTGGACCCAGGGGGAATGAGTGGCCAGGCATTCCTCGCATCCCGGGGCGCGCGGGGTGACGGGGCGTACGAGGGCGAGGTGGGGGTCGGTTCGTACGGTCATGGCCGATCATCCTTTCCCGGCCGGTTCGCGGCCCGCGATCGACTGCTCCACCCACCGCCGCAGAGCAGGGGCAGGTGCGGCACCCGACTGCCGGGCGATGGTCTGTCCTTTGTCGAGGACCAGCAGCGTCGGTACCGCCTGGACCTCGAACCGCCGCGCCAGGCGCGGGTTCTCGTCGATGTCGACCTTGACCAGCTTGATCGTTCCCGCGAGATCGGTGGCGACCTTCTCCAGCGCGGGGCTCACCATGCGGCAGGGGCCGCACCAGGTGGCCCACAGGTCGACGACGACGGGCACGGTGGCCTGCTCGACGACCTCGGTGAAGTCGTCGTCACCCGCGTCGGCCATCCACGGCAGAGGCTGCTTGCAGTTGCCGCACGTGGGGCGGCCCTCGGCGGCCACGGGTACCCGGTTGGTGCGTCCGCAGTGCGGGCAGGTGACGTTGGTGGCTTGCACGGTATTCATGCCGCCCTCGCTCCCTTCCCGTCCCCGGGCTGGTCGTAGGTGACCACCAGTTCGCCCTGCTCGGCGTCGACGCGCACCGTCGCGCCGTCCTGGACGTCGCCGCGCAGCAGGGCGCGTCCGACCAGTGTCTCGACCTCGTGGGAGATGTAACGCCGCAGCGGCCGGGCCCCGTACACCGGGTCGTAGCCCCGGTGGGCGATCAACTCCCGAGCCGCGTCGGTGAGTTCGACGGTGATGCGGCGTTGGGCGAGCCGCTGCCGCAGCTCGTCGAACTGCAACTCCACGATCCGCTCGATCTGCCGCTCACCGAGCGGCTTGAACAGCAAGATGTCGTCGACGCGGTTGAGGAACTCCGGGCGGAAGTGCCCGCGCAGCTCGCCCATCACCAGGGCGCGGGCGTCCGGCTTGATCTCACCCTCGGCGGTGGCGCCGTCGAGCAGGTGCTCGGAGCCGATGTTGGACGTCATGATGATCACGGTGTTGCGGAAGTCGACCGTGCGGCCCTGAGCATCAGTGATGCGGCCGTCATCGAGGATCTGCAGCAGCGTGTTGAAGACATCGGTGTGCGCCTTCTCGATCTCATCGAACAGCACAACCGAGTACGGCTTGCGGCGTACGGCCTCGGTGAGCTGGCCGCCTTCCTCGTAGCCGACGTATCCGGGCGGTGCACCCATGAGCCGGCTGACGGTGTGCCGCTCCTGGTACTCACTCATGTCGAGGCGGACCATGTTCTCCTCGGAGTCGAACAGGGTCCGGGCGAGGGTCTTGGCCAGCTCGGTCTTCCCGACGCCGGTGGGGCCGAGGAAGATGAACGAGCCGATGGGGCGGCGAGGGTCGCGGATGCCGGAGCGGGCGCGGATGATGGCGTCGGCGACGAGCTTGACGGCCTCGTCCTGGCCGATGACGCGCTCGCGCAGGATGTCGTCGAGGCGCAGCAGTTTCTCGCGTTCACCCTCCTGGAGGCGGGAGACGGGGATGCCGGTCCAGGCAGCGACGATCTCGGCGATCTCCTCCTCGGTGACGACCTCGCGCAGCAGCCGGTTCTGCCCTTGTTTGGCGGCTAGTTGCTCCTCCTCTGCGGCGAGTCGGCGCTCCAGGTCCTGGAGGCGGCCGTAGCGGAGTTCGGCGGCGCGGTTGAGGTCGTAGGCGCGTTCGGCCTCCTCCGCCTCGTGGCGGACCTGCTCCAGTTCCTGGCGCAGGTCCTGCACGCGGCGGATCGCCTGCCGTTCGGCCTCCCACTGGGCGTGTTTGGCGTCGGCCTCGCCGCGCAGGTCGGCCAGTTCCCTGCGCAGTTCCTCCAGGCGGGCCTTGCTGGCGGGGTCGGTCTCCTTGGACAGGGCCGCGTCCTCGATCTCCAGGCGGGTGACGCGGCGGGTGATCTCGTCGAGTTCGGCGGGCATGGAGTCGATCTCCGTACGCAGCCGGGCACAGGCCTCGTCGACGAGGTCGATGGCCTTGTCGGGCAGGAAACGGTCGGTGATGTAGCGGTGGGAGAGCGTCGCTGCCGCGACCAGCGAGGTGTCCTGGATCTTGACACCGTGGAAGACCTCGAGGCGTTCGCGCAGGCCGCGCAGAATGGAGATGGTGTCCTCCACGCTGGGTTCGTCGACCAGGACCTGCTGGAAGCGGCGTTCGAGGGCGGCGTCCTTCTCGATGTGCTTGCGGTACTCGTCCAGGGTGGTCGCGCCGATCATGTGCAGTTCGCCGCGTGCCAGCATGGGCTTGAGCATGTTGCCCGCGTCCATGGCTCCTTCGGCGGCGCCCGCGCCAACGACCGTGTGCAACTCGTCGACGAAGAGCAGGATCCGCCCCCCGGCGGCCTTCACCTCGCTCAGCACGGCCTTGAGGCGTTCCTCGAACTCGCCGCGGTACTTGGCGCCCGCCACGAGCGAGCCCATGTCGAGGGCGAACACCGTCCTGTCGCGCAATCCTTCGGGCACGTCACCGCGCACGATGCGCTGGGCCAGACCCTCCACGATGGCGGTCTTGCCGACGCCGGGGTCGCCGATCAGGACGGGGTTGTTCTTGCTCTTGCGGCTGAGGATCTGGGTGACGCGGCGGATCTCGGCGTCCCGGCCGATGACGGGGTCGAGCCGCCCGGCCCTGGCCTCGGCGACCAGGTCACGGCCGTACTTCTCCAGGGCCTCGTAGGCCACCTCGGGGTTGGCGGAGCTCACGCGCTGGTTGCCGCGGACCTGGGTGAGCGCGCCGAGGAAGGAGTCCTGGGTCACGCCGTGCTCCTTCAGCAGGCGCCCGGCGGCGGTCGCCGAGCCCTCCTCGGCCAGCGCCAGCAGCAGATGTTCCACGGACACGTACTCGTCCTTGAGGCGTTTGGCCTCCCGCTCGGCCGCGTCCAGCAGCCGGGCCAAGCGCTGGGTGACGAAGACCTGGCCCGGCGCCGCGCCCGGGCCGGTCACCTGGGGCCGGCGGGAGAGCTCCTCGCGTACGGCCGCGCGCAACTCCTTGGGCTCGGTGCCCGCCTGCTGCACCAGCCGCGGGATCAGGCCCTCCTCCTGGTCGAGGAGGGCAAGCAGCAGATGTTCGCCGTCGACCTCGGTGTGGCCCAGGCGGCCGGCGGCGCTCTGGGCCTCCTGCAGGACTTCCTGTGACTTCTGGGTCAGGCGGTTCATGTCCATGGTGGTAGATCACTCCTCATGCCTGCACGCCGCAGCGCGGCTTCGAGCAAGCTGATGCGGTCGAGCAGATCGAGCACGAGACCGAGGGATGCGTAGTTCAGGCACAGCCCGGTGCGCAAACGTTGGACGCGGGCCAGGGCGGCCGGGGCCGTGGGGGCGAACACCAGCCGTCCGGAGGCGTCACGGCCCGCGTCCACCAGTCCGAGGGCGACATACCTACGGATCAGGTCGGGATGGAGGCCTGAGCGGCGGGCTACGGTCTCCAGGGAGAGCACGGGCACGGGCACGATCGCGTACTGCACGCCCACCTCGGTCGTGCGTGCGTGGGACGGGCGGGCCTTGGCCGCTCGGTCGGTCATCAGGTCCTCCTGGGGTCGAACGAGGAGACAGCGGCAAGTTCCTCCAGCAGCTCGCGCTCCCGGTCGCTCAGCCGGGACGGCACCATGATCCGCAGCTCCGCGTACAGGTCTCCGTTCACGCCGCGCGGGCCCGGCATGCCCTCGCCGCGCAGCCGCAGGCGCCGTCCGCTGGAGGACCCGGCGGGCACGGTCACCTTCGCCGTGTCACCGCTCGGCGTGCGCACCGGCACGGTCGCTCCCAGCGCCGCCTCCCACGGGGTGACCGGAAGCCTCACGTGGACGTCCCGGCCGTCGAGGCGGAACTCAGGGTGCGGCTGGATCCGCACCCTCAGGTACAGGTCCCCGGCGGGAGCGTCGTCGGCGCTCCCGCGCCCGCCCTCCCCGGCCAGCCGGATGCGTTGCCCGTCGACGGTGCCGGGCGGCACGTCGACCTGGTACCGGCGCTGGCCGCTCGGCCCGGCGAGGGTGACCGTACGGCGGCCGCCCCGATAGGCCTCCTCGACGGTGAGCGGCAGTTCGGCCTCCTGGTCGGCGCCGGGCACGCGCATTCGCCCGGTGCCGCCGAACAGCGAGCCGAACAGGTCCTCGACGTCGACCCCCTCGCCCCCGAAGCCTGCCGTGGAGTACCGCACCCGGGGACCGCCGCCGGTGGCCCGACGGGAGCCGTTGCCGGCTCCAGCGCCGGCGGCGACCCGCTCCTCCCAGTCCTCCGGGACCTGCCGGAAGTCCTCGCCGAAGCGGTCGTACCGGGCTCGCTGCTCCGGATCGGACAGGACGCTGAAGGCCTCGTTGATCTCCTTGAACCGCTCCTCCGCCTGGGGGTCCTTGTTGACGTCGGGGTGGTACCTGCGAGCCAGGGTGCGATAGGCCCGCTGGATCTCGTCCCGGTCGGCGGTGCGCGAGACACCGAGCACCTCGTAGAAGTCGCGTGCCATGGCCGCTCACTCCCGCTTGGCGACGATCACGGCGGCAGGCCGCAGTTGCCGCTCGGCCTCCCCGTAACCGGGCCGCAGCACTTGGACCACGGTGTTCGGACCGGCGTCGGGATCCTGGACCACGCCGACCACCTCGTGCCGGGCCGGGTCGAACGGCACGCCGCTCTCTGCGTGGCGCGGGTAACCCAGCCGCTCCAGGACGTTCACGGCCTGGTCACGCACAGCGCGGACGCCTTCGGCAATCGCACCGGGGTCGGCGGTCGCGTGGCTCAGGGCGAGTTCCAGGTTGTCGATGACGGGCAGGAAGGCCGCAGCCGTACGGGCGCGTTCGGCCGCACCCTCCCGCTCCTGCTCCCTGGCGTGGCGTTTGCGCAGGTTGTCGAGGTCTGCCAGGGCGCGGCGCCAGCGGTCCTCGACCTCTCGCAACGCGGCCGCGTATGCGTCGTCAGGTGCGGTGGCGCCGGTTGCGGCGTCGGGCCCCGGCTCGGCCTCCTCGGTCGGCTGTCCGGACTGCGCAAGATCTCCGCGCGGCGGCCGTACGGCGCCTTCCGGCGGCGGGTGGGGCTCTGGGCCCTGCGGTGGGATGGGCATGGCGGGCACCTCAGCCCTTGTCGAACTCGGCGTCGATCACATCGTCGTCGCCCCCGGCGCCGCCCGGCGCGGCCCCGCCGGTACCGGATCCGTCCGGTGAGCCGGCGCCCGCCGGACCGCCCGCGGCGGCTCCCGCCTGATGGGCCGCGAGCCCCGCGAAGACCTGCTGGAGTTCGGATGTCAGCGGACGGACCTTGTCCACCCCGGCCTCGTTCTTGACCGCCTCGCGGGCCTCGGCCACCAGCATCTCGGCGCGGGCCTTCTCATGTGCGGGCGCCGCGTCGCCGAGCTCGCCGAGGTGCTTTTCGACCTGGTAGGCGATGGCGTCCAGTTCGTTGCGGGCGTCGACCGCCTCGCGCAGGGCCTGGTCCTGGCCGCGGTTGCGGTCGGCCTCCTGGACCATCCGCTCGACCTCGCCGCGGTCGAGGTTGGAGCTCTCGCTGATGGTGATGCCCTGCTCCTTGCCGGTGTCCTTGTCCCGCGCGGTGACGTTGAGGATGCCGTTGGCATCGACGTCGAAGGTGACCTCGACCTGCGCCTCGCCGCGCGGCGCGGGGCGGATGTCGGTGAGCTGGAAGCGACCCAGGACCCGGTTGTCGGCGGCCCTCTCCCGCTCCCCCTGCAGGACGACGACGTCGACGGCGGGCTGGTTGTCCTCGGCGGTGGAGAAGGTCTCGGTGCGGCGCACCGGGATGGTGGTGTTCCGCTCGATGATCTTCGTCATCACGCCACCGCGTGTCTCCACGCCCAGCGACAACGGGGTGACATCGAGCAGCAGGACATCCTTGACCTCGCCCTTGAGGACCCCGGCCTGGATCGCGGCGCCCATCGCCACGACCTCGTCGGGGTTGACGCTCATGTTGGGGTCCTTGCCACCGGTCAGCCTCCGCACCAGGGCCTGGACCGCGGGAATGCGGGTGGAGCCGCCGACGAGGATGACCTCGTCGATGTCGTTGTCACTGACCTTGGCGTCGTCCATGGCCTGCCGCACCGGCCCCAGGCAGCGCTCCACCAGGTCGCCGGTGATCTGCTCGAACGTGGACCGCATGATCGTCGTGGTCAGATGCTTGGGCCCGGAGGCGTCGGCGGTGATGAACGGCAGGCTGACCTGCGTCTGCGTCACCGAGCTGAGCTCCGTCTTGGCCTTCTCGGAGGCCTCGAACAGACGTTGCAGCGCCTGCGGGTCCTTGCGCAGGTCGATGCCGTTCTCCTTCTGGAAGCCGTCGGCGAGCTGGTCGACCAGCCGGCGGTCGAAGTCGTCGCCGCCCAGATGGCTGTCGCCCGCCGTGGACCGCACCTCCACCACGCCGTCGCCGACATCGAGGATGCTCACATCGAAGGTGCCGCCGCCCAGGTCGAAGACGAGCACGGTTTCGTGCTCCTTTTTGTCCATGCCGTAGGCGAGAGCGGCCGCGGTCGGCTCGTTGATGATCCGCAGCACTTCCAGGCCGGCGATCCGTCCGGCGTCCTTGGTAGCGGTGCGCTGGGCGTCGTTGAAGTAGGCGGGCACCGTGATGACCGCCTCCGTGACCCGCTCACCCAGTTGCTTGGAGGCGTCGTCGGCCAGCTTGCGCAGCACCTGCGCGCTGATCTCCTCGGGCGCGTAGAGCTTGTCGCGCACCTCGAAGCGGGCGGCGCCGCCGTCTCCCTCGACCACGTCGTACGCGACGGCCTTGGCCTCCTCGGAGATCTCGTCGAAGTGCCGGCCGATGAACCGCTTGGCCGAGTAGATGGTGCCCTTGGGGTTGAGGATCGCCTGGCGTCGGGCCAGCTGGCCCACCAGGCGCTCACCGGTATCGGTGAAGGCCACCACAGACGGCGTCGTGCGGTTGCCCTCGCTGTTGGGTACGACCCTCGACTCGCCGCCCTCCCAGACGGCGATCACCGAGTTCGTGGTGCCCAGGTCGATGCCTACTGCCTTGGCCATGAGGAACTCCTTCCGCAACGGGCGGCCCCGTTCGCCCTCGGAGTCGCGCCCGGTCTTCCACACTCGCTCAGATGACGGCGGGACCACTCCGCGGGCGGCTGCTCTTCCAAGCCCCGCTACCTGTGCTGGTGCCGGTCAGCTCGGCCGGCAGCTGCACCGCCTCGCCGGCGACGACATCGCACCGGCTGGGCTACATGAAGCTCACCGAGGCGGGGCCCCGGCGGCCACGCTGGGCCGCGTGCGCCAGCAGGCCGAGCAGAGCACCGGCGAGTGCTCCGCAAACCAGCCCTTACAGGGCGAGGATCAGTCCGACACGAACAGGTCCAGCCAGTTCAGCAGCCCGAATATCCACCCGCCCAGTGCACCGCTCGCCGCGCCGTGCAGCGCGGCCCCGCCATGTCCCATCCGGCCGGCCACCTGCTCGACCAGGCACACGTCCTTCCCGATGAGGGCCATCCTGTCTACGGGAAAACCCTGATCGGAAAGGTGGTCGACGGCGCGTTCCGCGTCGTGGTAGCTCGTGAAGGAGACGATGGTCCTGCGGGCCTGCTCGTTCGTCAGCCAGTCCTTCCTGCCACGGCCACCGGCGCGCCCAGCGATCCCTGACAAGCCCAGCGTGGCAAGGAGCAGCGCGCTCCGCCTGACCCCGGCAGGTCAGAAATCGACGCAGTCGGTCGGTCCACGAGAACAAGGCCCAAATTCGGACAAGTCCGAGGTTCTTGCCTAGGCTGGGTGCTGAGGGCTCGCCCAGGCGTGGATCCCACGGCTCGCTCGATCGCCTCCGATGACCGGAGGAGAACGGAGTGATCAATGGACCGCCATCCGTCACGGAGACTGTCCCCTCACGTCTCCGACCAGGAAGTGCCCCGCCACCCGAGCAACACCGCAGGCACCGAACGGCACGGCCCCCGTCCGCTCGCAGCGCTGGACCCACACGGGCTGCTGGTGCTGGCCCACACCCTGTTCACATGCGCGGAGCAGAGTGAAATCGTGCGGTTGGCCATGCGGCACGTCAGTGCCCTTGGTCCCTACCACGCCGAGGCCGGATACCTCGCGACGGGCGACGGTTTGTCCCGCGTCCCCGGCCCCGACGCGGGAGCGCCGATGGTCGACGACGCACGGATGAAGGAGCTGGGCGAGGCTGACGGCTCCGTATCCCTTCCAGAGCGGTCCTGGAACTGGGCGTTCGGCCTGCGCCGGGCCGGCCGTCTGCTCGGCTACATCGTGGTCTCCTCCACCTCCGGGCCCGATGAGCAGGGGCACTTCCTCCTCTCGACCCTCGTGGGGCTCACATCGGCGGCCCTGACACTGGCGGCCACGCGCCCCGCGCACCACGACAACGCCGGCGAACTGAGCCGACTCCGCACCGAACGGGACACCGCACTGCGGCAGTTGGACACAACGCGCGCCGAGCTGCACATGCAGAAGACCGTGCACGAGACCCTCGCCGGTGTCGCTGCCCGGGGCGGCGGCGAGGACTCCATCACTCAAGCACTGTACGAGCTCACCGGGCTGTCGGCGCTCATCGAGGACCGGTTCGGGAACCTGCGGTCCTGGGCCGGTCCGGACCGGCCCGATCCCTATCCGGTGCGGTCCTCGATCTACCAGGAAGAGATGCTGCGGCAGGTCGCGCGCGAGGCGGGCCCGGTCAGAGTCAAGGACCGGCTGATCGCCCTGGCCCGCCCGCGCGGCGATGTCCTCGGCGTACTCGCCATCGAGGACCCCGAAGCGACGGCCAACGAGCACACCAGGTTCGCCTTGGATCACGCCCAGCGGTCGCTCGCCCAGGAACTCATGCATATGCGCGAACTCACCGAGGTCGAACTGCGGCTGCGCCGCCAACTGATCGACGACCTGTTGGAGGGCACTGACGAGACGAGCGCCTACGCCCGGGCCGAAGCTGTCGGCCACGACCTGCAACGTACCCACTACGTGGTCGTGGTGCACTGGCCGGGCAACGCCGCGAACAGCTCCTTCACCCGCGCCGTCGAGCAAGCGACGGCCACCACAGCGACCCGTCCGCTGATCACCCGTCGCGGCGACCGGGTGGTCATGCTGACTCAAGCAAGGCCCAACGACAATGCCGTGCACGCGGCGCTGGCCCAGGAGCTGGGGACGCCCGACGGAGCGATCGGGGTGAGCACCCGTTGCGACTCCCCGGACGGCGTTCCCCGCTGCTATCAGGAGGCGCTGCGGGCCCTGGAGGTGCGTCAGAACTCCCGCCAGCGCAGCGGGACGACGTTCTTCGACGAACTCGGGCTGTACCGGATCCTGGGGCCCGGCAACGACCTCCGGGAGCTCGAAGGCTTCGTGCGAGAGTGGCTCGGCCAGCTCATCGACTACGACGCAGGGCACGACACCGAGTTGGTGGAGACGCTCTCGCGCTACTTCGACTGCGGAGGCAATTACGACGATGCGGCCGCCGCGCTGACGGTCCACCGCAGCACCCTGCGCTACCGGCTGCAGCGCATCCGTGAGATCAGTGACCGCGATCTGACGGATGCGGACACCCGGCTCAATCTGCAGGTGGCAACGCGTGTCTGGAAGATCATCCTGGGTGGGCGGCGCTGACCGCGGATACCCGGAAGGCCGGCGCAGCGGGGCAGCGCGGCACTCCAACAGGTCGCCTGTGACATCGCCGGACACATCAAACCAGTCAAAGTCGATGCCCAGGGGTCCCCAGCAGGCCCGGAGATTCGAGGTTCAGGTGGTGTCCGCCCTGCTGGTGCTCCACAAAGGGGCCGCCGAGACCACCGCCGTGACCGAGGCTGAACAGGAAACCGCGCCGGTGCCGGGCTCGATTGTGCCACCTTGGCGCGAAGGATTGCCGGTGACGGTACTCGCGCCGGACTACCAGCGGATCCCCGGCGTCCTCGACGAGCGACTGTCGGCGGGCCAAGGACCGCTGAAAGTCAAGGAGATCACCGTGGAGCTGGGCCTTCAGGCGACGTCGGCGCAGGCCGAAGGGGCGCGCTCGAAGGCCAGGCGCCTGGCGGACCGCGAGTGGCTCGTGCAGGAGACGTCGGAGATGTTGCGCCCGACCCGGCCGCCCGTGCCCGCGCCAGACGCCGCCCCATCCGCGCAAGATTGATTAAATGCAATTTTAGAACAGGTAGCCGAGTAGGTCGACGGAGCCTTCGTCCCACGAATCTCCCGAAAGCATCTTCACCATCATCTCGGCGATGGGCTTTTCTGCTATCCCGAGAGTCTCATGATCGTTGATCATGAGCCATTTCGCACAGTTCGCCACCTTCTCGTATCCGTTGGCAAGGTAGATACGTGGGTCATCTGCGAAGAGGAGAATCGCATCGACCCCAGAGGTGCGCGCCGCGGCTTCGACTTCCGCCAAAAGACGGCTCGCGATCCCACGAGAACGCGCCGAAGCGGCGACACAAAGGTCAATTATGCCAAAAATTCGCAACGCTGTATCACCGTTCTTGATCATTCGGTGATCAATGCCCACCTGGGCAGCAAGGATGCCATCCTCCCAAGCCAGGTGTCTGAGGTGAGGCAGCTGCTTGTAGTAGGTGCGTGAAGGGTATTGAGGAAAGCATGCGGAAAGCAATTCTTGAATTGCTTCGCGGCTGCTTGAGTCAATCTCATGTTCAGCTTTGGTTTCAGTTTTCACTGCCACTCCATCAATTGGGCTGACAAAAGGACCGTATCAGCGGCTGAAGAGAGGGTGCCAAGATCTTTTCGACGGGCGCAAGTTCTTTTGCCGAACCACCAGCCCGTGGTCGCAGGTGTGACATCTTCCGCGAGAGGAAAAATCGCACAGAAAGGACCATTGTGGCAAATCTATACCAGGTCTCCATCAATGATGGGCTCTTTGGCCTGGTGGACGGCGGTGCGGTTCCTAGCGAAACGGCTGACTGGTCAAACGGGTTCGCCGTTCCTATGGCGTAAGGAGCACTGATCGTGACTGGAATCAATGCCAGCAATGTGCGGGCCGCTGTGGAAGAGTTGAATAGCAGCCAAGCTGGCACATCCTCGGATTCCTTGGAGGAGGTTGTCGAGGCCAGCGTGAATGCCCCGGCGGCCCAACCATGCGTAGAGTACCTTGGAAAAAGGCCCCGCTTGGTATCGAGTACGCGCCCACGTCAGGGTCGTAAAATCCTTCGCGACCGGGTGAGCACGGAACCGGTCGAGGACTATCTCCTCGAAACGTGGCCAGCACCTCCAGCCAGCGTCACCATTCTGTGGGCGAGTGACCGAAGCCAGCAAAGCCTGCTCACGCCGCAGTGCAGTGCCGTGCAAGCGTCTGAATCTTCGATTGAACTGAACCATCCTGTCGGAAAGCCTGATTGAGAAACCCGAAGAAGCCATGATGGACGAGGCGAGCTCCCCATCTGACGCTGGCCACGGCGTGTTGCCGCCGGCATCGTGCTGCACCCGCCCGCCGCCCGAAGATGGCAGCGGGCCGTCCGCAAAAGAGCAGGACGACCACCGCCACCATCCGTGATCGCCTGATCAACGTGCTCGCCAGCCTGGCCCGCTCCGCCCGCCGCCTCACCCTGCACCTGCCCGAACGCTGGCCCTGGAGCGAGGACTTCACCCAGCTGTTCAGCACGGTGCAGGCACCGCCGACCCTCTGACGCTCCCTGACCGACCTGCCCGACCTGCCCGAAAGGGCCCGAGACCTGCGGACAAAGCGGAAGAGCTGGGCAGACCAGCGGCCACTCCATGCCCGAATCCGCAACTCAGCCCCAACACGGCCCTGCACGACCCCGAAACGACCAACCGGGAATCAAGCCGGCGGATCCGGGCTGAATCAGCGCACCAGGCAAGGGGGGATCTCGCAGTACCTGTATCACCAGGGTCTCCCAGACGTCCGGAACGCCTGTCAATCTGAGTGAGTCGAAAGCGCCGACAACACTCCATGGAAACGCACTGCAGCTTTACCCCATCAGTTCAATTCAGCTGCCCCGAATGCGTGACCGTGTCGGCGCATTCTTCCACGACAGAAGGGACGAAGACCAATGACGGACAACCAATTCACCACTCACACAGAACTTTTCGACCTGAGGGGAAAGTACGCCCTTGTCACTGGCGGCACCAGAGGCATTGGGATGATGATAGCGCGCGGCCTTCTCCAGGCGGGCGCCCGCGTCGTCATCAGCTCACGCAACGCAGACACGTGCGCGGAGGCACAGCGTCTACTGTCCGAATTCGGCGACGTGCGAGCAATCCCCGCCGACCTGTCCAGGCACGACGAGTGTCAGCGCCTCGCTGATCTTGTCCAGGCCGACTCGGACCGCCTGGACATCCTTGTCAACAACGCGGGAGCGATGCGGCGCGAGCCGCTGGAGACGTTCCCGGACGAGGCCTGGGACGCAGTGCTCGACCTCAACCTCAAGTCGCCGTTCTGGCTGGTGCAGGCACTGCTCCCGGCACTTCGTAAGGCGGGCACCGCCGATGATCCCGCACGGATCATCAACATCGGCAGCATCGCCGCCATCCACGTCGCCCCGTCGCCCAACTACTCGTACGCCAGCAGCAAAGCGGCACTCCATCAACTCACCAGGGTACTTGCCAGGGAGCTGGGTCCACAGCACGTCACGGTGAACGCGGTAGCACCGGGAGTGTTCCCGTCGCAGATGATGGACTCCACGATCGATGCCATCGGCGACACGATCGCGGCGGCGGCCCCTCTGCGCCGGCTCGGCCGCGACGACGACATGGCGGGTGCCGCCGTGTTTCTCGCCAGCCGGGCTGGGTCCTACCTCACGGGCGCCATCATCCCGGTGGACGGCGGTACCGCAACGACCGCATCGGGTATCCATTAAACTGCGGGACGGGCTTACGGTGAGGAGATAACCGCGATGGATCTACGCACCGAGATCCGGGAGTTTCTCAGCTCACGTCGCGCCCGCATCGCACCCGAGCAGTCGGGCCTGCCCGCTTACGGCGGCAACCGCCGGGTCAAAGGTCTGCGCCGCGAGGAGGTCGCGCTACTGGCGGGGGTATCGGTCGACTACTACGTGCGCATGGAGCGCGGCAGCCTCGCCGGTGCCTCCGACGGCGTGCTCGAGGCGTTGGCCTCTGCCTTGCAGCTCGACGAAGCCGAGCGCGACCACCTGTTCCACCTCGCACGCCAATCGAGGGCGCCCCGCAGCCCAGGCCGGCGCAGGCCTGCCGTGGCGGTGCGCTCGACGCTGCAGCAGGTACTCGACGCGATCTCCGATGCGCCGGCCTGGATCGGTAACGGCCGTTATGACGTGCTCGCCATGAATCAACTCGCTCGCGCGCTGTATTCACCGGTGCTGGCCGACCCGCGACGGCCCGCGAACACAGCGCGGTTCGTCTATCTGAACCCCGAGGCGGCCAGAGATTTCTTTGTCGACTACGACCAGGTTGCCGGTGGCGTGGCCGCGAAGCTACGCATGGAAGCCGGCCGCAATCCGCACGACGAGGAACTGATCGCCTTGGTCGGCGAACTGTCAACGTGCAGTGAGCTATTTCGGCAGCGGTGGGCATCTCAGGACGTGCGGCTGCACCGGTCCGGCCGCAAGCGTATGCACCATCCGATCGTGGGCCAGCTCGACTTGGACGTCGAATCCCTGGAACTGCCCGCCGAACCCGGCCTGCACCTCAACGTCTACACCGCACCCGCGGGCACACCGACCGCTGACAATTTAGCGCTCCTGGCGTCGTGGGCGGCCACCCAACAGACGCTGGCGACCGAGTTCGAAGCACACAACGGATAGTCCAACCCCTTCAGCCGTACTAAGGGTTGCCCCGTAAAGATCTTTGAGTCGCCTCGGGCATAGCGGGCCACCGTGCCACCTGTCGAGCTACTCGGCGAGGACGAGGTTGTGCATCCGGGCGATGCCGAGCATGGCGTGGGGAGCGCCGTCACCTTTCAGGCGGCAGTCGCGGAGAATCTTCCAGGTCTTCATGTGGGCGAAGACGTGCTCGACGCGGGCTCGGACCTTGCGGTGCGAGCGGTTGTGTTCTGCTTTCCAGGCAGGGAGTTCGGTCTGGCCGGGTTCGCGGCGGTGCGGGATGAGCGGGCCGGTGCCCCGTAGCCGCCGTCGGCGATGACCGTGGTGTGGCCGACGGTGCCCTTCGTGCCGGACAGCTCCCACGCCGTGCAGTCGTTGCGGTTGCCGGGCACGGCCGGCCGACGGCGACGACGAGCCGGGTGTCGGCGTCGACGACGACCTGGTGGTTGGTGGAGTACCGGTAGTTCTTGGACTGCTCGGCGACCTGGTGGTCGCGGGTGGGGACCAGGGTGCCGTCCACGATGAGAACGGTGTCCTTGGCGAACCGCTTGCGGGGCCGGAGTGCGAGCAGGGGCCCGAGGTAGTTGATGACTCGGCCGGCCGTGGACTTCGAGACGCCGAACAGCGGAGCGAGCTGCCGCAACGTCAGATTGGTACGCACTCCACGGCCGGTCTCGGTGGACCACATCTGCTCCATCGCGCCGCAACGTGGTCAGCAACTTGCCGAAGCAGCGCGGGCTCAGCCCTGTGAACGGGGCTATCCAGGACGGCTCCAATGCCGTGATCACACTCGCCATATCGTGATCATCAATCAGGCTGGCCCAATGCCGAGACAATCCCACAGCTACGCTGATCGGGGCCGTCCACAGTGAGCAAGACCGGGGGAAACCGTGAACCGACCGCCGCTGTTTCTCGACGTGGACGGGCCGCTCAACCCCTACACGGCCCAGCCGGAGAGGCGTCCCGACGACGCCCCCTACGTGTCTGGCTCAACCCAGAGCACGGACGAATCCTGCTCCAGCTCGGCTTCGAGGTGTGCTGGGCCACCACATGGATGGACGACGCCAACCGGTGGATCGCACCGGTCCTCGGCCTTCCGGAACTTCCCTTCGTCGACTTCGGCGACGTCCTACTCCAAGAACGCCCCGATGGAGTCCACTGGAAGACCGAGCCGCTGGTGGACTACGCAGGCGGCCGTCCTTTCGCCTGGGTGGACGACGAGCAGAGTGAGCTGGATCAGACGTACGTGACCGCCCACCATCAAGGGCCCGGGCTCCTGCACCACGTCAACCCGCGGATCGGCCCACGAGAGAACGACTTCCACACGCTCGCCGACTTCGCCAGTTCCCTGGACACCTCACGAACCACCGGCTGAGCACCTCGCCAGCTCTTCAGGTTGCTCCGTACTCGTGAGCCGAAGGACGGAAGTTGTCACCAGGGGAGGCAGAAGATCCGGTGTACAGGACCGGTTGAAGCGGCCTGGTTGTCACAAGCAAGGCACGCGGCTTGTCACACATGCGAATTCGGTGTCGGCGGCCCTTCTGTCACCAGAAGCGAAGATCGACAGCCTCTGGCTCCCCGAGACGACATGCGGCAACACTTCACCACAACCGCGTCCTGCTCCTGTGCGTCCTACTACTGAGCGCCGGCAGAAGTCGGCTACCCCGGGGGGATCGGGACGCGAGTCATGCAGAAGTACGCGATCGTCCAGCACATCACACGGTTCTTCTGGCCCCCGCGTGGTGCAAGACGGCAGCCGCCCACGTTCGCCCGGCAACTGGTGGGGCTCTGGCTGTTCGCGCTTGCCTTCGGGGCCGGGCTCACCGCGATCGGCTGGGACGACGAGTTCGGCATGGCACTGCTGCTCCTCTTTTATGGCGACATCATCGACGGAGTGCGGTACCGCTGGACGGCCATACTGGCCGCGCTAACAGTCCTGTCGGCTGCCAGCCGGCTCACAAGAGCCGTCCTGCCCGGCTCCCTCGACGATGCCTGGGCGCAGAGCGTTGGCTCCGCTGTCGGTGTCACGCTCGGGCTGGCAGTGAGCGCCGCGATCACACGGCTTCCGGAACGCCGACCACATCGGCCCGCCGGCGGACACGACTCCGGGTTCAGCGGTCAAGACTCTCCGTAAAGGGAAAGGGGCCGCCGACCACCTCCAAGCTTCGTCGCGAGTATCTCCTCCGGTGCAGCTCAGGCGGGAAGTTCCGTGACGCCGAGGGCGAAGTCCCAACCCCCCACCCCGTGGCGGGCGAGGCCCATCGTGAGCACACCCGCTCCTTCCAGCCAGTGCGCCATTTCCAGGCCACCGGCGTCCATCGGGCGCATCCCGAGGCTCTTGATGAACGCCTCCACGCCCGCCTTGGCCTGCACATTGTCGCCAGCGATGAAGACGTCGGGCCGGCCGTTCTCCAGGACATGACGGAAGACGGTGTTGAATCCCTTCACCACGCTGGCACCGGCCGGGGCCACCTTGGCGACTTCCTGCGCGATCGAGGTGACCTCGCGGTGGGCCAGACCGTCCAACGTGGAATTGAAGGGGTTGCTAATGTCGACGATGACCTTGCCCGCGAGGGCGTCTCCGTAGTGGGCGACGGCCGGAACGACACCGTCGAACAACAGGGCCACGATGACGATGTCCCCGGCCGGGACGGCGCCCCACTCTCCCTGCGTGGCGCCGCCGAGAGCCTTGGCCAGGTCAGCGGACTTGGAGTGATCGCGGCCCATGACCTCGACAGTGTTGCCGCCCGCTACCGCCAGCGCGCCGATGGTACGGGCCATGTTCCCAGTGCCAATGATGCTGATGCTGCTCATGAGGTGTGCTCTCTTCCTTGTTCTCGGACATCGCTTTGTTTCGTCTGTGCAGAGTTCGGTGCTGGCGGAGGAGCCGGGGCCGACTGGATGCCGGCATCCAGTCGGCGCCGGCTGATATTCCGCCGGTAGGTCGGGATGCGTGAACCTGCCCCTCGGTGACCTGTTCCTAGGAGGTCACAGACATGGGACAGTGGCATCTATGATCGTTACTCCCCGTTCGTGTGCAGTTCCCAGGGCTGCACGCCGAGGACATGCGCAAGGCGCCCCTGCATGTCGACGGCGGACGGCAGCGGGAGCCACCATGTGGTCACCTGGTGAGTCCGTTCAGATCACCGTGGTGCCGCCGTCGGTGGTCAGTTCCAGCCCGTTCACATAGCTTGAGTCGTCCGAGGCGAGGAACAGCGCGACCGTCGCGATCTCCTCGGGGCGGCCCATCTTGCCCCGCGGGATCAGGGACTCGAACTGCCGCTTCGTCTCCTCGTCGAACAACTCCTCCTGCTTGGCCGTGGCGACCTGGCCGGGGGTCAGCACGTTCACCCGGATCCGCCTGTCCCTCAGCTCGTTCAGCCACACACGGGCCCAGGCCTGCTGCACGGCCTTGCTCCCCGCATACACACTCCACCCCGGGAAGCCCCTGAGCGAAGCGTTCGACCCGGTCATGAAGATCGAGCCACCGTCGTTGAGCAGCGGCAGCGCCTTTTGCACGGTGAACAGCGTGCCGCGCGCGTTCAGCGAGAACGCGCGATGGAACTGCTCCTCGGTGATCTCGCCGAGCTTGCCCTGCTCACCCATACCGGCACTCGCCCACAGCACGTCGATCGAGCCCTTGTCCCGCCTGACCGTCTCGTACAAACGGTCCAGGTCGTCCAGGTCGGCCGCGTCCCCCTGCACGGCGGTCACGTTCCGGCCGATCACCTTGACGGCGTCATCCAGCGCCTCCTGCCGCCGGCCCGTGATGAAAACATGAGCCCCTTCCTCGGCGAACAGCTTCGCGCCGGCCAGCGCCATGCCGGTCGACCCGCCCGTGATCACCGCTACCTTGCCATCGAGCTTTCCCACGATTACTCCTTTGTACACCGAGCTGTGTACTTAAAACGTATCCGTCGACCGGCGGGAACGCAAGCTATGTACACCGAGCGGTACCGCGCTGGGCTATGATGGAGTCATGACGAAGCTGGAGAAGGGCCCCCAAGGCCGGCGCCGCGGCAGGGGGGCGCGCGAGCGCATCCTCAGCGCATCACAGCAACTGTTCCGCGCTCAGGGCATCAACCGCACCGGCATGGACCAACTCTGCGCAGTGGCCCAGGTCTCGAAGCGCACGGCCTACCAGCACTTCACCGGCAAGGACGACCTGGTCGCCGAATACCTGCGCCGATTCGATCCCGACATCATGGCCGGAGTGTTCGACCGCACCGACCTCACACCCCGCGAACGACTCCTCGCCGCCTTCGAGGTCCCCACATCCGGCCCAGAGGAACTCACGCCCCTGTGCCCCTACATCGCGGCGACCGTCGAAATCCACGACCCCCAACACCCCGCGTCCCAATACGCACGCGACTACAAGCTCGCCGTCGCCGCGCGGCTCGCCGAAACGGCCCGCGAAGGCGGCGCCGCCAACCCCGAACAGCTCGGCGAACAACTGGCGCTGCTCCTCGATGGCGCCTCGGCCCGCACCCGAGTCCTCAATGCCGAATCCTTCCCCGCCGCCGCCGCCATCGCCGCCGTCCTCATCGACAACGCCCTCCCCGCGACAGACCGGGACCGGGGAAGCGAAAAGGGTGCGGTTCGTTTCGAGTGAAGCTGGGGTTGTGCAGCACATGGCATTGCGGGCTGCAGGGTGCTGATCTTTCGGAACAACAAGGGGTGTGGGACGGGGGGCTGGCGCCGGGTGTGGCCGACTGCCGGACGTGGCCCCCGACGGCAGCGCCACCCAGGTCACCTACGGCGTCCTCAACCTGACGCGCCGGGACAGCGCGGACGAGCCCCCCTGGAACCGGGCCAGCGCGAACGGGCCACGCTGCACCTGAACGGTGTGGCACAGGGCTTCCCGCTGGGCCATCGCATACGGCTCTCCCTGTCCACGTCGTACTGGCCGTTGGCCTGGCCACCGCCGAGGCCCACGCTCCTGACCGTGCACGAGCAACCCTGTCGCCTCGTCCTGCCGGTCCGCCCGACGGCCGAGTCCGACGCGTCGGCCCCGTTCGAGGCGCCCGAGGGCACGGCCCCCCCTCGCGACGACACAGAGCACCCCGCCCGAGCAACGCTGGGAGGTCACTCGCGACCTGATTGACTACGGCGCGGCCTGAACATCGTCAAGGACCGCAGCACCGTCCACTACGACACGATGGACCTCGACGTCGGCTGCCGCGCCGAGGAGCGGTACACCTCGGTCGCCGACGACTTCACGTCACCGGCCGGCGAGGTGACCTGGACGATGACTTTCCGGCGCAGGGACTGGGACGTGCAAGTCCGCACGAACACCCGACTGACCTGCGGCGCCGAGACGTTCCACGTCAACGCCACGCTGGACGCGTACGAGTGCGGTCGACGCGTCGCCTCCCGAACGTGGAACGAGTCGACCCCGAGGGACGCGCTGTAGAGCGTGCGGTTGAGCAGACGACAGGGGGCTCCGGCGGGAGGCTGCCCGCGGAATGCCACCTCGGCAAGGGCTCGGCGGCCTCCCTCCATGCCCCCGTTCCTCTCGGCCTTCTCAGCCCGCGCCCGGCAGCCGGACGGCGAGGGTGCCGGCCGGCTCGATCCGGGTTTCGAAGGACGGCTGCGGCGCTGTCCGACGGGACCGCTCACCACGGCGCCGTCGGACAACCTTTGCCACTCAGCAGCGACCAAGTCCACTTTGCCGCCTGCTTCAAACAGCGCCGCTCACCGCCTGCGCCAGATGGGACAACACGCGGGCCGGCAGATGCCCAGGCGCTCCAGCGCCCAGGTCGCCGCCGTCACCTGGCGGATTCGGAATCACGCTCACGCGGCAATACCGTCGACGACCGCTGTGGTCGTCCATCACGCTGCGCGTCGTGCCGCGCGAGGGCGGAAAGCAGCGCTTCGACCGTCATCCCCGCCTCGGCCGGATGCCGCAGGATGGTCCCCGGCTCGATGCGATACACATTGGTTCGCCCCTGCCGTGTATGCGTGAGATAGCCGTCCTCCTCCAGATCGGAAATGATCTTCTGGACGGCCCTCTCGGTAAGCCTGCACCGCGCGGCGATGTCACGTATGCGGATGCGGTAATCCTCGGCGATCGTGGCCAACACCCGGGCATGGCTGGTGAGGAACGTCCATCCTGCGTGTGTCTCGGATACTCCACCCATGCGCCCCAGTTTAGGACGTGATGTTCACGCATTCAAAGGAGCGAAACAGATTTCATGTATCTCTTGACGCGTTCCATACGCCTGATGAGACTTGTACTGGCAGAGGACAGGCGAACGCTTCGGGAGCGACTGCCATGCCGGAACGCCAACCTTCCGCTCCGCCCAGGAGCAGCGGCCCAGCCATCCCTGCAACGCCGCGCGTCCCAGCGGCGGTCGCCCCGTCGGCTTTCCTGGAGATCGTGACGCATCCGGCCGGGGGCCATACGGTCGTGACGATCTCCGGAGAGATCGACATGGACACGGAACAGACGATGCAACACGCTCTGCGCCTGGCACTGGCCCGGTTTTCCCAAGGCGTGGACCTCGACCTGAGCGGAGTCGGTTTCTGCGACTGTTCCGGCCTCAATGTCCTGCTGCGCGTCCGCTGGATCGCGCTGTCGGACGGAAAGACACTTCGCGTCCGGGCCGTCAGCCCCAGGGTCGAGAGACTATTCGCCCTCACCGACACGTCGTCGCTGTTCACCCAGGCTCGTGCCCCCGTCAACGGGATTGTCCACGCCTTGGCACGACCATTCCGCCACGGCGCACAACCTCGTGACTCCTCCCCCGGTTGAAGCCGGGGGCTTCTCGTTACGCCGGGTTGGCGTTGCGACGGACCAGCCCGGCCCGTAATACGTTGATGGCTCCCACTGTGTCAGTGTGGCCGCAGGCGACGCAGTGGAACTTCTCCTGTGTGGGCCGGTTCTCCTTGGCGGTGTGCCCGCAGTCGGGGCACTGGCGGGAGGCGTTGCGGGGATCTACGGCGATCACTTCCCGGTCGGGTAGCCGGAGCACATTGCTGTGCCCCGGCCCCCTCAGAACCGGACGTGCGACGTTAACCGCATCCGGCTCAAGCAAGCCCCTATGGACGACGCGGGTTCCTGCTTATGAGGCCGTTTGCCGTCGCTGGCATGGTGCTGGCGATGGCAGTCGGCGTGTACGAGACGAAGGTTCGTTCTGCTGTCCGCTCCGCCACCCCCCAACCGGCATCGTTGATCGACCTGTTGAGCCCGGCCTTCGCCGCGGCCCCGTTGTGCAGGAAGAGGCCCGGCCGGCCGGGGTCGGGCTTCGACGCGGGCGCCTTGCTCATATTGCGGACCTTGAGGTCCTCCCGCTTGAGGGGTGGTTGCGGACGACATGTGCTGGTTAAGGCCTAAGTAAGCGATCGCTTATCTTCCGATTGAGCTCAGTCGGAGCGCCATCAGAGAGGCAGGAAACCTGATGCCGGTCATCGATGCGTGGATGCAGCACCCCACGCTCCGCCACTCCAACCACGAAATGTTCGAGTCGTTGCGCCGGTGGACGGGGCGGGGCCTGTTGGAGGAGCAGGTGCCGGTCAAGGCGACGGTGGCCGCGATGGCGGCGGCTGATGTCGAGATTGGCCTTTCGGCGGCCTGGTACGGGCCCCAGGGGGTGCTGATCAGCAATGACGAGGTGGCGGAGTTCGTTGCCCAGTCGGGGGGACGGTTGCGCGGGGTGGCCGGCGCAGACCTCACCCGTCCGGTCCAGGCCGTGCGAGAGGTGCGCCGGGCAGTGGATGAGCTTGGCTTCGTGGCCCTGCGCATCGTGCCTTGGCTGTGGCAACTTCCGCCCACCGACCGGCTGTACTACCCGCTGTACACCGTCTGCGTGGATCTCGGTATCCCGTTTTGCACCCAGGTCGGGCACACCGGCCCACTGCGCCCGTCCGAGACAGGCCGTCCGATCCCTTATATCGACCAGGTCGCGCTCGACTTCCCCGAGCTGACCATCGTGTGTGGTCACATCGGCTATCCGTGGACCACGGAGATGATCGCGGTGGCCGACAAGCACGCGAACGTCTACATCGACACCAGCGCCTACACCGCCCGCCGCTACCCGCCCGAGCTCGTCGAGTACCTGCGCGGCCGGGGCCGCCGGAAGGTGCTGTTCGGCACCAACTACCCCATGATCACCCCCGTCCAGGCGCTGGAACACCTCGACGAGCTGGACCTGGACGAGGAGGCCACCGAGCTGTTCCTGTCCGGCAACGCCCGACGGGTCTTCAGCCTCTGAGCGCACCAGGTCAGCGCCGGGTCCACATGAGGATCGCCGCGAGGTGGAGCGCGACCTCGAGGGGCGAGAGCAAGTTGCTTAGTCCGCAGCACCAGGCCGCGCCGCCGCGTGAACCGATTAGAGCACTGCTCAACGATAGTGCGCTCCTTGCCTGCCTCAGCACCGAAACAGGTGGGCGACCTCCGCAGGCCACAGACATGTTCGACTATGTTTCGGCAGCTCAAGCCCGACGAGCGATCGTTACCCTCCTGCTGTTCATGCGCTCACCTGCATCGGTTCTACCGCTGTGCAGCGCCAGGCGGTGTACCCCCGCTCTACGGCTTCGCACCTGCCCTCCATCTTCCGTTGCAGCTTCCGGCGTGGCCGGATGACAGAACACAGCCACCCCGGCACGCAGAAAATCTGTAGCGGTGGGAGTAGACATTGAGGATCGCGGGGGGCTAATGTCTTGCCCGTAGCCAGGAAGTCAGGAAAGCGCGGCAGACACGAACTGCCACGCACGCAGGACGCAGGCAGGTAGTGGCACGGCAGTGGAGTGGCGGGGCCGGAAGGATCTCGGGGCCCCCTCGCTGACTGCCGGGTCGGGCGGCCCACCGGGGCCGTCAGCAGTACGCAGGACCCGCAGGCGCAAGCAGATGGATCAGAAGGAAGTGAAGGAGGCAGACACCATCAGGATCGCCCGGGCGGAGATAGTCGGCCCGGGTACCGCAGGCCCCGGAACGGAAGGTGGTCCCACGGTCACGCAGACGCGATCCCCGCACGCATCTCCCTCTCACGGGAGAGTGGGCGGACAGAGAAGGCCGGCATCGCAGTAAGCCGGCCGATGGTGTTGGAATTCCCTTGGGGCCCTGGTGCCGTACGGCACCAGGGCCCCCCGATGCGTTCCCGCAAACGAGGTGCGAATGACCGCAGAAGACCCTCTGAGTCGTATCGACGACGACGACTACCCCGCCTACACGATGGGACGGGCCGCCGAGCTGCTCGGCGCCACGCCTGCCTTCCTGCGGGCGATCGGTGAAGCCCGTCTGATCACGCCCTTGCGCTCGGAGGGCGGCCACCGCCGCTACTCCCGCTACCAGCTGAAGATCGCCGCGCGCGCTCGCGAACTCGTCGACCAGGGCATGCCGGTCGAGGCCGCCTGCCGCATCGTCATCCTCGAAGACCAGCTCGAAGAAGCCCGCCGCATCAACGAAGAGCACCGCACCGCGGCAGGGTCGCACCACGCGGCGGACGCCTGACCCGGCCGGCGTCGTACGGCCGTCGGCAGGATGGCGGCCTGCCCGGGCCAGCAGCCCGGAACGCAGGGCCCCGACCATGTCATCGCCGGAGCCCTTTCACGTTCCAGCCGTGTCCTTGACCACCGCAGCCGTTCTCGCTCTGCGGCCCGGGACGGTCAGGCGGGCTGGGTGAGTTCGGCGCGGCCGAACAGCAGTGCGTATCCGGACGGGAGCTGGGTGAGGATGCGGTCCAGGAGGCTGAGGCCGGCCAGGCGGCCGACGACGGCCAGGACGGCTCCGGTATCCCAGCGGGCGGTCGCGGGGGTGGCACCGGTGCGGGCAGCCAGGTCCTTGACGAAGCACCAGCCGGTGAGCGGTTGAGGGGATGGGATCTGGCCGGTGAAGTCCAGGGCGGCCTCCGCAGGGAGGCAGGCGGCGAGTTCGACGCGTTCGTCGCCGGTGAGCTGGCGGCCCAAGGCCTCCAGTACGGCGCGTGTGACGTCCTCGGCCCGCTCCCGGGTGGGATACGCGCCCTCGTAGCGGATTCTTTCCAACATCTGGTGAAACGTCATGCCAGGCCGGGCAAAGGCCGGTTCACGCAGCGGAAGCATGGGGATGCGGTTGCCTTTCTCGTGCAATGGGCTCGTCGCCGGCGGGAAGGGCCGGCCGGATGAGGGACGGCCCTGTGACTGTGCGGGCGGGCCGCGCCTCAGTGGGCTCAGGTGGAGTCGGGGCGGCCGAGGAGAAGGCCGTAGCCCGGGGGGAGCTGGAACAGAATGCGGCGGGTGAGTTCCTCGCCCACCGCACCGGCGGTCACGCTCAGTACGGCGCCGGCATCCCGGGCAGCGGTCTGGTTGGTTGCCCCTCAATCCACGCCGCAGTCGCCCGCAGGAACCGCTCCGGCGGGAGCGGCTGGCTGGCCTGCGGCGGATTGAGGAGAACCAGGGCGAAGGCTTCCGGGAGCCGGACGGCCAGCTCGGCCCGGACCTCACCCACCAGGTCGTAGTGCGAAGGACGGGACGCGGAGAACGGGACCAGAGGGGGAGATCGATGCCCGTTCTCCGCCGTCCGTGCGGTCGAGGGGACTGGCTCCTCAGCCGCCGATCTGCCGGGGCTCGGACGCCCCGCCGATGGTGATCTTGCGGGGCTTGGCGCGCTCGGCGATCGGGATCCGCAGGGTCAGCACCCCTGCTTCGTAGTCGGCCGTGATGCCCTCGGCATCCAGGGTGTCGGCCAGCACCAGCTGCCGGGAGAAGACACCCAGGGGCCGCTCGGAGAGCTCCATCTGCACGTCGTCGGCCTTCGCGACCGGGCGGCGCTCGGCCTTGACGGTGAGCATGTTCCGCTCGACGTCGATGTCGATCGCGTCCTTCGCCACACCCGGCAGGTCGAGGGCGATCACATACTCCTCACCCTCCCGGTAGGCGTCCATCGGCATCGCCGAGGGCCTGGACCAGGTACCGGTCACACCTGTCAACTGCTGAGCGAGCCGGTCGAGTTCGCGGAACGGGTCGGTGCGCATCAACATCGCGAAAACACCTCCACAGGTCTGGCAGGAACTGCCAATGCGCTTCGTCTGACACCGTTGTAACATGTCATCCATGCGATGACAAGTGATATGTCATCCAAACGATGACGGCCTGAGAGGATCTCCATGACCACCTCCCCCGCCCCCCGCGACCCCACCTCGTTCTTCGCCGCCGCGGCAGCGCTGAACACCATCAACGAAGCCGTCCGCACCGCCCAGAACACGCAGACCCCACCACCCGCCGAAGGCGCACAGGCCAGTTCCCAGGAAGTCCTGGCCGCCCTGCTCATGCTGCGCGAACTACGCGACCAACTCGCCGGATGGGAACCCGGACTCATCGAGGCAGCACGCGCGGCAGGCTCCAGCTGGGCCGACCTCGCCCACCCCCTGGGCGTCGCCAGCCGCCAGGCCGCAGAGCGCCGCTACCTGCGGGTACGTCCCGGCACACCCGGCGCCACCGGCGAACAGCGCGTACAAGCCACCCGCAACCGCCGCGCCGCCGACCGCACCCTCACCACCTGGGCCCGCTCCAACGCAGCCGACCTGCGCCAGCTCGCCGGCCAGATCACCGCACTCACCGATCTCCCCACCCAGGCCCACACCCCCCTGACCCGCCTCACCCAAGCCCTCGCCGACAACGACACCGTCAACCTCATCGGCCCACTCACCGACACCCACACACACCTCAAGGCCAACCACCCCGACCTCGCAGCCCGCATCAACACCATCACCCACCACACCGACCAGCTCCGCCAAACCGGCAACGACCACCACTGAACCACCACCCAGAGCCAGGGCTCCGTGCGGACGCGACGCGCGAGCAGACGGTCCAGCACAGCACTGCTCAAGGGAGCACAGATCCACTCCAGTTGATCGGCAGAAGGCAAGATGGTGCAGACTGCGGCCGTCTGCCTCGCGGAACACCCGGGACTCGTAAGCGATCGAGCCCGCTCGTGTCTACCTACGCTGAGTAAGCTCGGCGCCCTTCCGGAAACGTTGCACTCCGATTCATCTATAGCGGTACTACCCCCGGCTTCCTCCGCGCCATCGGCGAAGCACGAATGATCACACCCACTCTGGGGCCTGCCGCCAGGCCGCTTCGCGCAGCAGCCGGAGTCCATTGAGGCCGACGATGACGGTGGAGCCCTCGTGGCCCGCCACACCGAGCGGCAGCGGCAGGGTGCCGGCCAGGTCCCAGGCCACCAGGCCCGCGATGAAGGCACCGGCGATGACCAGGTTCTGCACGACCAGCCTGCGAGCGCGCCGGGACAGGGAGATCACGGCGGGGACGGTGGCGAGTTCGTCGCGGACGATCACGGCGTCCGCGGTCTCCAGGGCGAGGTCGGAGCCCGCCCGCCCCATGGCGACGCCGGTGTGAGCGGCGGCGAGCGCCGGGGCGTCGTTGACACCGTCGCCGACGAGCAGCACCTTGCGGCCGGCGGCCTCCAACTCCCGTACGGCGCACACCTTGTGCTGCGGCAGCAGCCCGGCGCGCACGTCCTCGATGCCGGCCTCGGCGGCGAAGCGAGCAGCGGCGCGCTGGTTGTCGCCGGTCAGCAGCACGGGCGCGGCCCTGGTGAGAGACGTCAGTGCGGCGACGGCGGCGACGGCGTCCGGGCGCAGCCGGTCCGCGATACCGAGCACGCCGGCCGGCATACCGTCCACACTGACCACCACCGCAGTCCGCCCGCCGTCCTCCAACCCGGCGGCGAGCACCGCCGCCGGGGCGGAGCCGGTGTCCGTGGCGGCGACGAGCAACCGGGCCGGTGCGCCGACCGCGACCACGCGCCCGTCGACCGTGGCGGTCACTCCGACGCCGGGCGTGGAGGTGAAGTCCTCCGCCACCGGCAGGGCGAGTCCGCGCTCGCGTGCCGCATCCGCCACGGCCCGGGCCAGCGGATGCTCGCTCGGGTGCTCCGCCGCTGCCGCGAGGACCAGCAACTCGCCTTCGTCCAGACCGGATCCGGGCAGCGGTCGGACGTCGGTGACCCGCGGGGTGCCCTCGGTCAGCGTGCCGGTCTTGTCGAGCGCCACCGCGTCGACCTGCCCCAGCCGTTCCATGACCACGGCTGACTTGACCAGCACACCGTGACGTCCGGCGTTCGCGATGGCGCACAGCAGGGGCGGCATGGTCGCCAGTACGACCGCGCACGGCGAGGCCACGATCATGAAGGTCATGGCCCGCAGCAGTGAGTCGGTGAGGTTCGCGCCGAAGGCGAGCGGGACGAGAAACACCGCGAGGGTCGCCGCCACCATGCCGAGCGAATAACGGTGTTCGACCTTCTCGATGAACAGCTGGGTCGGCGCCTTGGTCTCCGACGCCTCCTTCACCATGCGCACGATCCGGGCGATCACCGTGTCGGAGGCGTCCCGCTCGACACGGACGCGCAGCGCGCCGGTGCCGTTGAGGGTGCCCGCGAAAACCTCGTCGTCCTTCTCCTTGGCGACAGGCAGCGGTTCGCCGGTGATGGTCGCCTGGTCGACGTCGCTCGCCCCGTCCAGCACCCGGCCGTCCGCGCCGACGCGCTCGCCGGGCCGTACGAGGACGATGTCGCCGGCGCCCAACTCCTCGATGGCCACGGTCTCCTCGCGACCGTCGGCGTCGACGCGCGTGGCCGTCGCCGGTGCCAGACCCAGCAGCCCGCGCACGGAGTCGGCCGTCCGCGCCGTGGCCAACACCTCCAGCGCACCGGACGTGGCGAAGATGACGATCAGCAGCGCGCCGTCCATGACCTGCCCAATCGCCGCTGCACCGAGCGCGGCGACGACCATCAAGAGATCGACGTCGAGGGTTTTGCCCTTCAGCGCCATCAGGCCCTCCCAGCCCGGCTCCCACCCGCCGGTGGCGTACGACAGCGCGTACAGCGGACCCCACGCCCACCCCGGAGCGCCGGCCAGTTGCGCCGCCAGCGCGAGCAGGAAGAGGACGGTGGCCGCCATCGCCCAGCGCACCTCGGACAGGGCGAGGACACGGGTGCGGTGCCGAAGGGTGCCGCCATCGCGCGGCGGCGTGGCTGGGTCGGCGTACGGCTGGGTGAGGGTGGAGGTCATCGGAGCGGAAGTCCTTCACGGAGGCATGACGAAACAACGGTCAGCCGGGGAACCGGCCTCGCCTCTCCACAATACAGGACCACATGAAGACCCATTCATGTGTTCATGGGTTCACCTCCGTAAGATGAGTGCCATGGGCCACGGAGCTGACGCCAAGACCACCGCCACCGCGCGCGAACGCCTGGAGGCCGTGGGGGCCTCCGACGTCGCCGCCACGCTCCAGGCCCTGGCCACTCCCTCCCGGTTGCGGATCCTGGCCCGTCTCCAGGAAGGTCCGTGCGCGGCGACCGAACTCGCCGACGCAGTCGGCATGGAGCAGTCCGCCTGCTCCCACCAACTACGTCTGCTGCGCAACCTCGGTCTGGTCACCGGAGAGCGCCGCGGCCGCTCGGTCATCTACGCGCTCTACGACCACCACGTCGCCGAACTCCTGGAACAGGCCCTCTACCACGTCGAGCACCTTCGCCTCGGCCTGCGCGACGCCGCGACGGAGGTCCCGACCGCGACGGTCGGGACCCGCTGAGCCGCTCTCCGGTCCGACGTAAGAACGGGACGGCCAGAGGTCGGGCCGACGGCCTGGGGGGGTCCTACCGCAGCGACGCCCCCAGGCCCGATCCGCCATCAGCCGGTCGTCGCCATCGCCGCAGCCAGTCGCGGTGCCGCGAACTCCGTGCCGCACGTGAACCGCAGCACGGGCCCGAAGGTCGCCGCCGCCTGGATGCCGGTGAAGTACAGGCCCGGCACCGACGACTGCAGCCCGGCGTCGAGGTGCGGGAAGCCGGCCGTGCGGGTCAGCTCGGCCTGCGGTTCGGGGGGCGAGGAAGTCCACCGCGTCGAGGCGGATCCGGTAGCCGGTGGCTGCCAGGACGTGACCGGTCTCGATGGTGCGGGTCCGGCCGTCGGTGTCCCGGGTGGTGAGGGTGACGCCGTCGTCGTTCCGCGTGGCCTCGGTGATGTGTTGCCCGACGTGGAGGGGCACGACGCCCTCCAGGCGCGGCTTGAGCCACCAGGAGCCGAAGGGCCCCAGCACCCGCTTCACCACCTGCAGCCGCGTGGCTTCGGGCAGGAAGCGGAACGCCGCCGCATGGTGAACAACGCCGTACAGCCCCCAGGACCGGCCCAGCCCGTGTCCGGCTGCCAGTGCGGCGGAGGCGTCGCAGCCGTGCCGAACACCAACTTCCCGCCACGCACGAGCAGTTGTACCCACGCCCTAGCCTCGCTCAACAGTGCCGCGCTCTCCTGCGCCGACTGGCCTGCATCCACCACGAGCACATCCCGCCCCACGAACTTCGCGAGATGGTCGTGGTGGGAACTGTGCGTGACGAGCCCCTCGGGAACGAGCGCCGTCAGCGGCTCGGGGACGTATGCGAAACCGTCCATCCCGCTGGCGACCACCACAGCCGGGACACATGGGTTGACGTCGCCATGACCCACACCTCATGAGGGGTAGGCCGGTGCCCTGTCACTACCGCGGTCGCGTTGCCTGCACGTAGTACAGCCAGGGCCGTACGTCGCCGTGCCGGCCGACCTCGAAGCCCGCGTCCGCAATGAGGCCGTCCAACAGATCCACGCGGTGGTGCCCCATAGCGTGCCCTCCGACGCCGTGCACCGGTGACGGCTCGCTCTTTCGGCGGCCGGAACTCGGCGATGCGCGGCTACTTGATGTGCCGTGCGGGCCGGGTGGCCATGTGCAGCAGGTGCTCCAGGGGCCCGCGCCTGAAGTGACCGGTCCACACGGTGGCCAGCAGCACGGTGGCCGCGATGAAGGCGAGCAGTGCTGGCAGTCCGGACATCGTCTCGTCCTCGACGGCGGCCAGGTACCAGACATCGGTCAGGAACCAGAAGGCGACGATGTGCAGGACGTAGGCCGTCAGCGCCATCGTGCCCACCGCCGAGACGGGTGTGGCCAGGCGAGTGAGGCGTGGCATCCGGTCGGCGACGGTCAGGCACGTGGCGATCACGACGAGGGCGACGCCTGTGTTGCCGAGGACGGAGAGGGTCGTCTGGCTGTGCGGTGCGGCCACCAGGAGCCAGGCGAGCGGTGTGCCGTTCTCAGGTTCGCCCACCGTGTCGGACCACCAGGCCGACGACGCCGAACCGCCGCCCGTGGCCGACGCGATGGTGATGAGCGCGTGCGGGACGAGGCGCAGGGCCAGCCAGGAACCTCCGTAACCGAGGACGGCGAGCAGCCCGCCAGCCAGGGCGAGCCGGGACCGGATCCGGGGCCGGGTGAGGTCGAGCCGGGCCACAGCCATGCCCGCGATCAGGAACGGCGCCCAGGTCAGAACCGGATACTCGCCGGTGAACAACAGTTCTACGACGCCGTCCGCGCCGCCGATCCAGGCCAGGGGGTCCGCCTGGACGACGGTGTCCGCCCACGCGCCCTCCTCGATGGACTTCCGTGCGGCGTACAGGACTTGAGGCATGACCAGCGCGCCGAAGGCTGCGATCAGCGCGAGCGTCGCGGGGCGCAGCCGGTACAGCGGGAGGACGCTCAGGAAGAGCAGACCGTAGAAGCTGAGGATCACGTCGACCTCGGTGCCCAGGGCGGTCAGCGCGTAACCGAGCGCCAGCAGAACGACGGCGCGGATCACGATCCTGATCGCCGCCTGCCGTCCGGCACGGCCGGTCCGGGGCCGGGGACGGCCGGTGATGATAACCAGCGAGAACCCGGCGAGCACGGCGAACAGCGCGGAGGAGCGGCCACGTGCGGTCTCCAGCAGGAAGCCGACGGGCCCGCCGACCGTGACGTCGGGCCCGACATGGGCGGAGTACATGCCGAGGACAGCGAGCCCGCGGGCAAGGTCGATACCGATCAGCCGTCCGGTCGTTGGAGCGTCGCAGGGGACCGTCCGCCGCTCGGGTAACGCGGCTGCCGGCGCGGCCGGGGATGCGTCGTGTGTCATGCCTTCAGGGTTCGCGGACCGCGGGGAACAGCACACCCGGCAACTTTCCGAAGCCGACCATCCGGTCGGCTGGAACCGCACCGGCCGACCGGATGGTCCCTGTCGACGACTGGCCGGAGCCGAACCGGGTCCCGCAGACGAGAGCCGTTCGGCGTGGTACCCATCGAACGGCAGGCAGTTGAGGAGCGGGGCGCACGTGATCCGTGTACTGGTGGTCGACGACGAGGCTCTCGTCCGTACGGGCTTCACGCACATACTCAACGCCGCGGGCGACATCGGGGCCGTGGCGGCGGTTCCCGGAGGTCAAGCCATCCAGGCCGTACGGGAGTTGAGCCCTGACGTCGTCCTCCTCGACATCCGGATGCCCGACGTGGACGGACTGACCGTCCTGGCCGAGCTCCGCCGCCTGCCGAACCCACCCGTGGTGGCCATGCTGACGACGTTCGACACCGACGAATACGTCGAGGCGGCGCTGCGCTCCGGCGCCTCCGGTTTCCTCCTCAAGGACACCGACCCCGAGCAACTGCCCCATCTGATCCGCACTTTGGCCGAGGGGGGAACCGTACTGTCGTCGCAGGTCACCCGCACGGTGGTGAACGCCTTTCTCGACCAGGGCGGGCGCGAGCCCTACGCCGTCCGTCTAGTCGCCCGGCTCAGCGGGCGCGAGCGTGCCGTCCTCACGCTGATGGCCGAGGGACTGTCCAACACCGACATCGGCGACGGACTGCACCTGAGCACCGGCACCGTCAAAGGCCATGTCAGCGCCGTTTTCGAGAAGTTGCAGGTCGACAACCGCGTGCAGGCAGCACTGGTCGCCGAACGCGCGGGTCTGCTCGGGCCGCCCGATCACGGAGCCGACCGATGAACCCCCGACGCCCACCCGCCCTGTTGCTGGACGCACTGCTGGTCTGTGTCGCACTGCTGGACCTGTGGGTGAACGTCGACAGCGAGGACCACCCGGCCACCGCCTACGGTCTCCTCGCCGCCCTGGCCCTCGCCCTGCGCCGCCACCGGCCGCTGCTCGCCTTCGCGCTCACTCTCCCCAGCGCCCTGGTCGGCGACGCGGTGTTCGCCACAATGGCCACGCTGTACACCCTCTCCTCTCACTGCCGCCACCGCGCCCTCCTCGTGGGCTGCGCTCTGGCCTTCGCCGTCTGCGACTTCATGCCCTGGCCGTGGACGTCCCTCGACGTCGACGAACTCGCTGAGACCTACAGCCTGGTCCACCTCACCTACACCCTCGCGACGGCCGCCGCCCCCGTCTTCCTCGGCCAACTCGTCCAGGCCCGACGTGAGTTGTCGCTCCGGCTCGCGGAGATCTCCCAGGCCCGCGAGCAGGAGCAACTGCTCAGCGCCCAGGCTGTGCTGGCGAAGGAACGCGCCCAGCTCGCCCGCGAGATGCACGACGTCGTCTCCCACCAGGTCAGCCTCATCGCCGTAACCGCCGGCGCGCTCCAGGTCGGCAGCCCGGACGCCGAGGCGAGAGCGGCCGGGGCCACGATCCGCCGGCTCAGCGTGCAGACACTGGAAGAGCTGCGGCACATGGTGGGCGTCCTGCGCGCCTCCGGCATCCGCCCTACCGAACTCACGCCCCAGCCCTCTCTCGCAGACCTGCACCAGCTGATCGGGGCCAGCGGCATCGAGACCGAGTTGGAGACCGACCTGCCCGACGGACTCCCGCCCGCTCTCCAGCGTGCCGTCTACCGCACGGTTCAGGAGGCACTCACCAATGTCCGCAAACACGCCCCTGGCGCCGGCGCGACCGTCCGCATCCACCACCGCGACGGCGCCCTGCGGACCACCGTCACCAATTCCGCCGCCACCCGCCCCGCACTCCCCCTGCCCGGCGCTCACCACGGCCTCGTCGGCCTGCGCCAGCGCGCCGAACTCCTCGGCGGCACCATCACCTCCGGCCCGACGACCGACGGCGGCTACCAACTCCGCCTGGAACTGCCGGCCGACGACTCCTCCTGACCTGCGCGGGCCGCTCCTCGTGTGCGTCACCGGTCAACGGCCTGGATTCCCGGCCGAGTTCCTGCCGCGCCTCTTCGACCGCTTCACCCGCGTCGAGAGGAGCCGCCGGCATCCCCCGATCGGGTCTCAGTCGCGCACCCGTCGCCGTCTCGCACGACGGGAGCGCCCGCGCCGAGAACAGAACGTCAGGCTCCGTCATCACGCTGGACATCGCCTGCTGAGCGGGGCTGCCTCCGATGACCGGTCGGCGTCATACGCAAGTCGGGGTCATGCCGTTGCGGAGCGGCGGTGGACGAGGCCAACCGCCGCTGCGGCGGCGAGCAGCACCGCGAGCGCTGCGTAGCCGTGGGTGAGGGTGGTGAGCGTGGCAACTCCCGCGACCAGAAGCGGGCCACCTGCGTCACCGAGTTCACGTCCCAGTTCAGCGGCGCCCATCGTCTGGCCCAGGCGCTCGGCGGGAGTGGAGGCGGCGAGAGCCGCGAAGCCGAGCGGCGTGATCAGACCGGTGCCTATGCCGATCAAGGCCGCGCCGGTCAAGACGCCGGCCAGCCCCGGGGACATGGCACAGACAAAACCAGCGGCGGCGGTCAGCAGGCCAGCGGTGATGCCCATGCGGGTGGTGAGGCGTCCGTCGTCCAACGCCTGCCCCGCTCGCGGCTGCACGAGCGCGGCGCACGCGGCAAGCACCGACACCGCCGCGCCGGTGGCCACCGTGCCCAGCCCGGCCGCCAGGCCGGAGACGGGCAGGAAACCCACGCCGACGGACAGAGCGGCGGTAGCGGCGGCCAGGGCACCGGTGGGGCCGAGGAAGGCCGGATCGGCGAGGCGCCGGGCAAGGTCGAGCACGGTCTGCCGGATCTTGGGCAGCGGAGGAAGAGCAGGGACGGCGAGTGCGGCCCAGGCGGCAACCACCGCGCCCAGCACGGCCAGTACGACGAACAGCAGCCGCAGGCCGCCGGCCCACACCAGGACGCCGCCGAGCAGCGGGCCGAGGGTGTAGCCGATGGACTTGTAGAAGCCGTAACTACCGAACGCCCGACCGTGCTTGGCGGCCGGGTTGAGACGGGCGACCAGGGCGGAGGCCGACGGGGAGAAGGCGGAGGCCGCGGCGCCCTGGCCCAGGCGGGCCGCCCACAGCCAGCCGGGGCTGTCCGCGATGGCGTACACCGCGGACGCGGCGGCGAAGGCGACGAGCCCGCCGAGGAGCACCGGGCGGGCGCCGACGCGGTCGGCGAGCGTGCCGAAGACCGGCTTGAGCAGGACCTCGGCCCCGTCGTACAACGCGAGCAGGCCGCCGAGCACCAGGAGGGAGGTGACCGTATCGCCGGAGTAGCCGCCGAGGTTGGCGGCGATGCCGTGCGCGCCGAACGCGGTGGTGAACCCGGCCGCGTACAGGGGCCACATCTGCCGGGCGGGCGCCGCCTGGGAAACCACCGGCGTAGTCATCGACCCTGCTCCGGGACCTCGTGCAGGGCACGGAAGACCCGCTCTGCATAGTCCTCGCAGACGGTGGTGCACCGCTTGAGGCGCTCACCGGCCTCGGCCGCCTCCAGGGCACCGAACACATCCCGGGCAGTGAGGTCGCGGTGCCAGCGACGCAGTCGTTCCAGTGACTGTTCCTCTTCTTCCAGCTCCGCCAGGGTGAACTTGGCGATGCGGATCTCCTTGGCGATCTCCGCCTCGAACTTGCCGCAGTCGGCCAGGAATTCCGTCCAGTCCTCCGACCGTGCGGCGGTGAACATGGCCTGGAATCGGGCAGCGTCCTCAGGACCGCGCCCCGATGCGTTCAGCGTCACCGCCTGGCCGCCGGACTGCTCGGTGAGTCCGATCGCACGGGCGATGCCGTCCCCGAAGACGGGCACGTCGGGTACGGCCCAGATGCCCTGGCCGAGCGAGAGCGCGCCGATCCTGCGCAGCTCTCGCCAGACTGCGACCCGGTGGCGTGAGGGCTCCGCGGGAAGCTTGATCACGAGGATGAGCCAGCGGCTTCCAGATTCCCTGTTCGCTTTCGTCACGCCGTGGAATGTAGCAGGCGTTACATCCAGTCGGCATCGTGTGAAAGCAGGTCAAGTGTTGACCACCCTCGCGGCCAGCAGACCCAGAGGCCCCACCCCGACGACGACCTCGGCAGCTACCGCGCACCGGTGTCCAGCGCGCGCACTGGCAGCACACCTATGCCGCCTACCCCGGGATGTACGGCGAGGAGCCGTCCGAGCCCGCAGTCCACGCATCTGAGGTCTTCCGCGCCACCGGGGCCCGGGATGTTCTCGAACTCGGCGCCGGCCACGGCCGCGACGCCCTGTACCTCGCGGCCCAGGGCTTCAACGTTCAGGCCACCGGCTTCTCCGCGACCGGACTCGACGAGCTGCGCCACGCCGCCCGTGCCCGAGGGCTGGACAGCTGCGTGACCACGGCCGTGCACGACGTCCGGGAAGCCCTGCCGCTGCCGGACGCATCCGTCGACGCGGTCTTCGCACACATGCTGCTGTGCAGGGCGCTGTCCACCAAGGAGATTCACGCCCTGGTCGGCGAGGTCGCCCGGGTGCTGCGGCCCGGCGGCACCTTCGTCTATACCGTCCGCCACACCGGCGACGCCCACTACGGCACCGGCACCGCCCGCGGGGACAACATCTTCGAACACGGCGGCTTGGCCGTGCACTTCTTCGACCACCCGCTAGTCGACGCCCTCGCCGACGGCTGGCACCTGAACCAGGTCCACGCCTTCGAGGAGGGCGAACTGCCCCGCCGGCTGTGGCGCGTCACCCAGCGCCGGCCGCACTGACCCGACCCTCATGACCGGCGGTGTCGCCATGGTGCCGCGGTCAGGTGCCGAAGGGCGGCACCCGCTGCACAGCAAGGCCCTCGCGCACAGCTGGTACCAGGTACGTTTTCGAAGTCCGCGGTATTCGTACGTGAGCAGGACCTCAGGGGCGAGGTCCTGCTCACGTAGGCTCAGCTCAGTCCTGGCAGCCGCAGCCCGAGGCGGCCTTGGCCTCGGTGACGGTCAGGGCGGGATCGGCGGCGGTTTCGACGGAGGTGCAGCAGGAGTTGACGCCGCAGCAGGCGTCGGCGGACTGGGTCACCTCGGTCTGGGTCTCGGTGGCCAGCGGCTTGGTGGCGCGGACGATCGCGGAGTGCATTCCGTCGGCGACCGGGTGGGTTGGGGTGATCTCGATGTTGGTGAACCCTGCGGCTTCGAGGCCGGTGCGGTATTCGGCGAAGGAGAGCGCGCCTGCGATGCAGCCGACGTAGTCACCGCGCTCGGCCCGCTGCCCGGAGGTGAGGGCGTCGTCGGCGACGACGTCGGAGACGCCCATGCGGCCGCCGGGCTTGAGGACGCGGAAGGTCTCGGCGAACACGGCGGGCTTGTCGGTGGAAAGGTTGATCACGCAGTTGGAGATCACGACGTCGATGGTGTTCGCGGGGAGCGGGACGGCTTCGATGGCGCCCTTGAGGAACTCCACGTTGGTGGCGCCCGCCTTCTCCGCGTTGGCCAGGGCCAGGGCGAGCATCTCCTCGGTCATGTCCAGCCCGTACGCCTTCCCTGTGGGCCCGACGCGGCGGGCGGAGAGCAGGACGTCGATGCCGCCGCCGGAGCCGAGGTCGAGGACGCGCTCGCCCTCGCGCAGTTCGGCCACCGCGGTGGGGTTGCCGCAGCCGAGGGAGGCGGCCACGGCCTCGGCGGGCAGGGTGTCGCGCTCGTCGGCGGCGTAGAGGGTGGAGCCGAAGTTCTCGTCGACCTCGACCGGCTGGGGCCCGCAACAGGCGGTACCGCCCTCGGTGACCTTCACGGCCGCCGCCGCGTACCGCTGCCGGACGGTCTCGCGCAGGTCGGTGGACTGCTCGCTCATGACTCACTCCCAGGTGACGGGCCACGGCGTGCGCCCGGAACGGCCTGTATTGACGTTCATTGATTCAACCTTGCGCCTTGAATCGAAAAACGTCAACATAGAGGCATGTCGAAACAAGAGCTTGAGGTGATCGGCCAGGACGCCACCTGCTGCCCGGGCCTGGCCGCTGCGCCGCTGGACGAGGACCGGGCGGCCGACCTGGCGAAGGTGTTCAAGGCCCTGGGTGACCCGGTGCGTCTGCGCCTGATGTCGATGATCGCCTCGCGCGGGCAGGGCGGGGAGGTTTGCGTGTGCGAGCTGACCCCTGCCTTCGACCTGTCCCAGCCGACGATCTCCCACCACCTCAAGCTCCTGCGCCAGGCCGGCCTCATCGACTGCGAGCGCCGCGGCACCTGGGTCTACTACTGGGTGCTGCCCGGCGTCCTGGACAAGCTCGCTGCGTTCCTGAGCACTCCGCAGCCCGCCGGAGTCACCGCGTGAACACCTCCCTGGGCCGTCGCGTCGCCGCCGAGGCGATCGGCACCGGACTGCTGGTGGCCGTGGTGGTCGGCTCCGGCATCCAGGCCAGCGAGCTGTCGCACGACGTCGGCGTGCAGCTCCTCGCCAACTCCCTCGCCACCGTCTTCGGCCTGGGTGTCCTCATCCTGCTACTCGGGCCGGTCTCCGGCGCGCACTTCAACCCGGCCGTCACCCTGGCTGCCTGGTTCGGCGGTCGCCGCACTCCGGAAGGCTTCCCCCTGCGAGACGTCGCCGCGTACGTGCCCGCCCAGATCGCGGGCGCGATCGGCGGGGCGATCCTGGCCGACGCGATGTTCGCCAGGCCACTCGCGAACTTCTCCACCCACGACCGGTCCGCCAGTCACCTGTGGCTGGGCGAGGTCGTCGCCACGGCGGGACTGATCCTGCTGATCTTCGGCCTGACCCGGGTCGGCCGCGCCGCGCTCGCTCCGGCCGCGGTGGCCTCCTATATCGGGGCCGCCTACTGGTTCACCTCCTCCACGTCCTTCGCGAACCCCGCGGTGACCATCGGCCGGGCCTTCACTGACACCTTCGCCGGTATCGCACCCGCCTCCGTCGCCCCGTTCATTGCCGCCCAGCTGCTCGGCACCGCGCTCGGCCTCGCTGTCGTGACCGCGGTCTACGCCCCGAACGTTGCCTCGGCACGACGCGCGATCGACGTCCCGAGCAGCGAACCTGAGCCGGCCTCGTCCTGACCAACTCCTGAGAGAGACACCCGCCATGAGCACTCCCACCCCGCGTCCGTCGGTCCTGTTCGTCTGTGTCCACAACGCCGGCCGCTCCCAGATGGGCGCCGCCTTCCTCACCCATCTCGCCGGCGACCGGGTCGAGGTCCGCTCGGCCGGCTCCGCGCCCGCCGACGCCGTCAACCCGGCAGTCGTAGAGGCGATGAAGGAGATCGGTATCGACATCTCCGCCGAGACGCCGAAGGTTCTCTCCGTGGAGGCGGTGCGGTCCTCGGACGTGGTGATCACCATGGGGTGTGGCGACGCCTGCCCCGTCTTCCCCGGTAAGCGGTACCTGGACTGGCAGCTGGACGACCCGGCCGGCCAGGGCGTCGAGGCCGTCCGGCCGATCCGTGACGCTGTCGAACAGCGGGTGCGCGGCCTGCTTGGCGAGCTGGGGATTGCGGTCCCAGCGTGATCACGGCGCGGGGCGCGGTCAGGTGCGACTGGCCAGGTAGGCGTTCCAGCCGCGGCCGGCGCGCCGTGTCCACTGCAGGGCACTGGAGGGCGGATTGCGCAGGGCGACGACCGGGAGGTCGTAGCGCCGCAGTTTGGCGGTGAGGCAGTGGGCAGTAACGGGCTGGTCGGCGAGTTGGCCGGGAAACAGCCAGGATGGCCCGGGGCGACTGCTGCTGCGGGCGATGGCCGAGGCGGTCACGGCATGCTCGGCTTGCTGGGCCAAGAGCTGGAATACCGCCGGTGGGAGGGCTGCGGGGTCGGATCCGAGCAGGGTGGTGGGCTGCTTGCCGCCGGTGAGGCGATCGGCGGTGGGTTCGGTGATCCGCTGGCCGCTGATGCCGTAGAGGAGGGACTGCCCGCAGACCGCATCACGACCCACCCCTTCACCGGCCCCTACGACGACAACTGGCAGGCCACCGACGAGACCGTCCGGGCCCAACCGGTCCGCGCGCCCTGCGGAGTTCAGCGCACTTCAACATCAACACCGAGCTCAGGGTGGCCGCGGGGTCGATGAACTCCGGCAAGGTCAGCTTCATGACAATGGACTCGACGGACGGGGACATCAGCACCGTCTACCACATGGCATGGCAGCAGTGCCCGCAGTCCTGACCCGGCAGTGAGGAGGCGACCCTCGGCGCTGCGGGCCGCCTCGCCCGCCCGGCGCCGCCGTCACATGTTCTTGAGCGGTACGGAGAACAACACCCTTTCGGGAACCGCCGGTTGATTCCACCCTCCGGCGGAGTCCGCGGCCCATTCGGTCTGGGACCACAGCTGCTGGGTGCTCCACCACAGCGACATGCCCTCGCTGTGCTGGGCCCAGCATGCGTTCGCCTGGACTTGTCCGCTGCAGGTGTGCGACGTGGCGACGCCGGTGTTGCTCATCTTCCACATGATGCCGTGCACCCCTGGCCCCCACAGGGCGTCGGCGGCGTAGTACTTGTCGTTGTTCGCGAGCACCGCCTGCAACCCCGCCGCGTTGTTGGTCACGTAGCTCTTGGTCGGGTCGGCATAGGCCTTCCCCCCGCTGGTGACGAGCGGCATGGCACCACCGGGAGCGGCGAGGGCGTAGCGGAAGATCCGGGCGGGCTGGGCGTCACCGCCGGTGGTGCGCCATTCGTTGGCGACGATGCTGTACGGGCTGGTGCTGCGGTCCATGGTGAGCCCGTCGAAGCAGGGGTAGCCGGTGATGGATGCGCCGCTGCACCCGCCGCCCAGGCTGTAGGAACCGATCGCGGGCATGAGGTATTGGTAGCCGCGCGCCGAGTAGCCGCCGCTGACCTGGCCGATCTCGTGGGAGTTCACCGTTGCCTGCAGGATGTGCGTGAAGTCGAAGACGAACAGCGCGTTGTCGCTGTCGTCGCCGCGGGACGCGGTGACCAGGAGCTTGTTGCCGTACCAGACCATGCCGCCGAGGTGCGAGCCCAGCTTGTCGAAGTCGTCGCCGCCTTCGGTGGGCACGACCAGCAGCACCCACCGGTACTTGAAGGCGCCGGGGGTGTTGGCGTCGATGAACGCCACCCGCGCCAGGCCGTCGTCATCGGCGGTGGAGCTCGCGAGGTCGTTGTTGTTGGTCCACCCCGAGAGGATCACCTTGTTCGTACCCCACATGCCGTCGTCGTCGGCGTCGCCGGACGAGGTCAGTCCCTGGGGTACGAATTGTTGGGTGAGGGCGTCCCCTGTGTCCCAGCAGTAGGCCGACGCCGCCGAAGGGTTGATCGGCCGCGCGGCCAACTCGGTGTTCGTGCACCCGGAGCTGGAGCTGTTGTACATGGGGTGGTTGGCGGACTGCAGGACCGTGTCCACCCCGACATTGGGCAGATGACCGTCCAGCGTGCTGATCGTCGTGGCGGACACACGGTGCTCGGTCAGCTCCAGCTTGCTCATCGCTGAACTGGTCGCGTTCGGGAGCAGCGCCCCGGGTGTGGGCACCGGGGTCGCGGCTTGCGCCGGTGTTCCCCACGCCAGCACGGCCATGGCGGCGGCCGCCAACACGCCTGCGACCCTACGTCTCTTCCTCATCCCGCTCCCCCGTTCGACAACAAATGGAACATCAGCCCGAATGCTGTCATGAGCACGTGAAGTAGGTGAAGTTTCCACGGAATTCATGGAGGATCCACATCCCATACCGCGCGGGAGATGGCCCTGTACGCCGTCGAGCGGACGGGAATTGCCAGACAGGCTCTGGCCTCGCCCGGGTCGTGCACCGTCCGCGGCTTGCGCCCCGGCGCCTTGCCACCGATGTCGCGGTGTCCAAACCGGACTTGCGGATCGTGTCGACCAGCAACACCGCCCCGGCCTGCGAGACCGCTCCACGACCGGGGCGGGCAGCTCACCCTCCGGGTGGGCGGTCCCTTGACCGGAGTGAGTGCTCACTCCGATACTTGTGGCCATGGCGACAACATCAAGTCGGCGAAGAGCGCCGGCAATGGACCCCGACAGCCGCCGGGAAATGATCGTTCGTTCTGCGCTTCCCCTCGTGATCGAGCACGGCAGCGCGGTAACGACGCGCCAGATCGCTCGGGCCGCAGGCATCGGGGAGGGCACGATCTTCCGCGTCTTCGCGGACAAGGAGGAGCTCCTGGACGCATGCGTGACGGAGGCTCTCAGCCCGGCCCCTGCCCTCGATGAACTCGCTTTGGTGTCCATGGAGCAGCCGCTCGCTACCCGGCTGACCGAGGCTGCCTCGGCGCTGCATGCCCACTTGGACCGGGTCGGCGCGGTGGTTGGTGCGCTTCATGCGACGGGAGGGCGGGGACGAAGTGGCCGTCCCGGCAGCTCAGAGGCGCCGCCTGATCGTGCGGCTGGTTCCCTGCCCGTGCGAGAGGCGCTGGCCGAACTCTTCGAACCTGAGCGGGAGTCGCTGCGGTTGCCTCCTGAGCAGGCCGCACTGATCTTCCTGGGTCTGCTGTTCGTCGGGAATGGCAGGCAGCCGGTAGAAGGCGAGTCAGCGGATCCGTCGACGCAGTCGGGAGTGCACGACCTCGTCGACGTCTTCCTTCACGGCGTCCTGTCCCAGCCGGTCGAGAACTGAGAGGCAGAGCATGTCCATCACGCTGAACCACACCATCGTCCCAGCCATCGACAACGAGGCGGCAGCACGCTTCTTCGCCTCCGTCATGGGACTGGGCTATCGAGGTGCAGATCGGCATTTCGCGCCGGTGCAGGTCAACGATTCTCTGACGCTGGACTTCATGTCCGTCGAGAATCCGGTCGGCCATCACCTGGCCTTCGACGTGGGCCCGTCGTCCTTCGACGCGATCCTCGAGCGGCTCCGAACCGCCGGGGTGCCCTATGGCAACGATCCCAGCGAGCCCGACAACGGTCGGATCGACCACCCCTTGTGCCCTCGTGGCCTGTACTTCACCGACGACGCGGGGAACCTCTACGAAATCATGTCCCCCAGGTAGCAGCGCGGATGATCTGAGCCGCATCGCTCCAAGCTCGTACTGACCCGCAGGATGGGTTTCCGTGGTGCGTCAAGGGGTGCCCAGCAGGCCGGCGAGCCGTTGGAGCCGTTCGGCGTCGGGGCTGCCTTCGGCGGCGGTACACACCATGAGTGCGGGGCCAGGGTTGCCCGGTATCGGGTAGGCGTCCCAGTCCAGGTTCAGTTCGCCGACCTGAGGATGGTTGAGGCGCATCTGGCCGCGGGTGGGTTCCTCCACGTCGTGAAGGGCCCACAGGGCCGCGAACTCGTCGCTGCGGACGGCGAGTTCACCCACCAGCTCGACCGCGCGCGGGTGGCCGGGATCGGCGGCGACCTGGGTCCGCAGCATCCCGATCAGCTCGGCGACGGTGGCCGCCCGGTTCGGGCAGGTCCGGTCGGCCTGGGGGTGCAGGAACAGAGCCAGCAGGTTGCGCTCCCTCTGCGGCTGTCGGGTGAACTCGCCCAGCAGGGCACCGCCGAGCGGGTTCCAGGCCAGCACGTCCAGGAAGCGCCCGACGACCAGAGCGGGCGAGGTCATCGTACGCAGCAGCCGCAGTGTGGTGTCCGGCACCGCCTCCGGCTCGTACGCCCGCGGCGGGCGGGCCGGATTACGTGCGGCGGCGGCGAGGCTGTGCAGGTGCCGGGACTCCTCGGCGGAGAAGTTCAGGGCGCGCGCGAGGGCGTCCAGGACCTGTTCGGAGGGCCGGACGTCGCGTCCCTGCTCCATGCGCTGGTAGTAGTCCGAACTCACCCCCGCCAGCAGGGCCAACTCCTCGCGCCGCAATCCGGCGACGCGCCGCCTCGGACCGGGCTCCAGTCCAACGTCCTCTGGCCGAAGCCGAGTTCGACGGGTGCGCAGGAAGTCGGCGAGTTCGCGCCGGGGATCGTCGCTCATGGCGTGGGAGGAGTCGGTCACGGCGTCAGTATGCCGTCGGCGCCGCCCGTAAGGGTGGGTCTGCCAGACCCAGGAAAAAGAGAACGACCGCGATGTCGCGCGCGGGGTCCAGCATCGGATCCACCACAGCCGGTCACGGAAGGAACAGCGACATGAAGGCCGTTCAGATCACGGGTTTCGGTACAGCGGACGTCCTGCGGGTCAATGAGGTGGATCGTCCCGCTCCCGGTGCGGGTGAGGTGCTGGTGTCGGTCGAAGCGACCAGCGTGAACGGACACGATGTGATCGTCCGCTCGGGAGAGTTGAAGATGGTGTCGGGACGCCGCTTCCCGATCGGCGTGGGACTGGACTTCGCGGGCACCGTCGCCGCGACCGGCGCCGGTGTCGAGGGCTATCGGGTCGGGGACCGCGTGTGGGGCATGGTGCATCCCCGGCAGCGGCACTCCCTCGCCGGGGCGGCCGAATACGTCGTGGTTCCTGCGAGCCGTATCTCGCACGCCCCGGCGGACCTCTCGTCGGTCGAGGCGGCTTCTCTGGTGGTCGCCGGTGCTACGGCGCTCATCGCGCTGCGCGACAGCGTGCACCTCGCGGACGGGGAACGGGTCCTGGTGCGGGGCGCGGCCGGCGGAGTCGGCACGGCCGCCGTGCAGTTGGCGCACGCCATGGGCGGTCACGTCACCGCGCTGGCTCGCGATCGCCACGCCGAGCTCCTCACCGACCTCGGCGCCGACGAGGTCCTGGACTACCGCTCCACCACCTCGGACAAGATCGGGCCGTTCGACGTCATCGTCGACACCGTCGGCACGGAACTGCACTGCTACCGAGGCCGGTTGGCCAAGGGCGGCCGGATGGTCACCGTCGGACTGTCCCCGTCCGCCATAGCCGCGATCGCCGCCTCCAGCGTGCACGGCTCCCGCCGCATCCGCACCTTCAGTGCCAACCCCGAAACCCCCGTCCTGCGCGACGTGGCCGGCCGTGTCATGTCAGGTGCGCTGCGCCCGGTGATCGACAGCGTGTACCCGCTCGCGGACATCGCCGCCGCGCACCAGGCGTTCGAGCGCGGCGGCGTCGTGGGCAAGCACGTGGTGACGGTGCCGCGCAGCTCCCTCTGACTGAGCCCGGCCAGCGGGGTGTGGTGCGCAGGCCGACGCCACGGTCATGGGCGTCGGCGGTCACGAACCGGGCCGCCACGCCGGGGGTGAAAAGGCGGGCGACCTGCGACCTCACTGAGCGCCGACGCGGGCCAGGGCCCAGTCGTTGTAGTCCTTCTCGGAGGTCTCGCGCCGCATCCGGGCGGAGGTCTCGACGTCCTCGCCGACCAGGTACCGAAGCTGCGTGCTGTCGTCGCCGGCCGCAGTGACGACGACTTCGGCCACCGTCTGTGCGGTCGCGAGCCGGTAGGGCCACTCCTGCTCGAACGCGCCCATCACCTGCTGCACGAGCGTTTCGTAGCCGGCGGCGACGGGGACGGCCTGAGCACTCTCGGCGGTGTGGGCCAGAAAGTTGGTTCCCCGCACCAACCCGGGCTCGACGAGCTTGACCGAGATCCCGCGCGCAGCTGCCTCGTACCGCAGGGATTCGGTGAAGCCTTCGACGGCGAACTTGGTGGCGCTGTAGACCGACAGCAGCGGCTCAGGGACGATCGCGGCCCCGGAACTGATCGCGATCAGGCACCCGCTGCCCTGGGCCGTGAGGATCGGCAGGGCGGCCTGCGTCACCTGCATCATCCCGAAGACGTTGGTCTCGAACAGCGCCCGGACGGTGGCCATCGGGGTGGACTCGAAGACGGAGAACAGCCCGGCGCCGGCGTTGTTGACGACGCAGTCGAGCCGGCCGAAGCGGACCAGAGCGTCCCGGAGGGCGGCCTGGATCGAGTCCGGGTCGGTGATGTCCAGCGCGCAGGTCAGCAGGTTCTCGGTGTCCGGGCCGAGGTGGCCCTCCGCCGCCGGGCGGCGGGCAGTCGCGACGACGTTCCACCCCCGGTCCAGGAAGAGCGCGGCCGTGGCCTTGCCGAACCCCGACGAACTGCCGGTGATCAGGACGGTCTTGCGGGTCTGTGTGTTCATGCACTGAGTCTCGACGCCACCCACCCGGACTGTCTATCATCAATACCCCTACATTAGTTAGCGAGCGTCCGCGTGACCGAACCCCTGGCCGATGTGATCGGCCTGCTGCACCCGCGCGTCGTCCTCTGGAAAAAGATCGAGGGCACCGGGCGGTGGGCGCTGCGATTCGAGGCCAACCCCGACATCAACTTCGGCGTGGTCACCACCGGCCACTGCTGGCTGCAGTGCGAGGGAGGCCCGGTCGGGCTCACGAAGGGAGACTTCCTGCTGCTGTCGGGCCCGCCTGCCTTCACCTTCAGCAGTGACATCGACGAGGACACCCGCGGGGACGTCGTCGACGGGGAACGGACACTGGCCGGCACCCAGGACAACCACCTGAGACTGGGCAGCGAAGGAGGGCCGGCAGTGCAGTTGCTCGCCGGGCACTTCGCGATCGAGCCGGAAAACGCCGATCTCCTGCTGGACCTGCTGCCGACCGTGGTCCACCTGCGGGCGGGTACCGACGGCGCCGGGCGGATCGCGAGCCTGCTCGAACTGATCGGCGACGAGGCCGGCGCGGACCGACCCGGCGCGTCGCTGGTGCTGACCCGGCTCGTCGAAGTGATGCTGGTGGAGGCGCTGCGCAGCGCTCCGGCGACGCTGGAGCAACCCCCGGCCGGCCTTCTGGCAGGCCTGAGCGACCCCCCGGTGGCGGCTGCCCTGCACGCGATCCACGCGAACGTCGCCCGGCCCTGGACAGTGGCCGGCCTGGCGGCCGAGGCACGGATCTCACGATCGGTCCTGGCCGAGCGGTTCGTCCGACGCGTGGGCCTGACGCCGATCGAATATCTGCTGTCCTGGCGGATGGCCATGGCCAAACGAGCTCTGCGACAAGGGAATCAGCCGATCGCCGAAATCGCCCGGATGGTTGGTTACGGCTCGACCAGTGCCTTCAGCACCGCGTTTTCCCGCGTTACCGGATCGGCTCCCGGCCGGTATGCCCATCAGAGGGCGGTATGAGATCTGATGCTCGATTCTTCGTTTCGTGCGGGACAAGCGGGCAGGTCGGGGCGACATCGGTCGACTACGGCCGAGGCTGGGTGAACCGGTCCGGCACCACCAACGTGTGCGCCTCGGAGAACCGGAAGATGAACTCGATCTCGCGTGCGCGATAGTCCGGCGGAACTGACAGAACACGGCGCCCAAGCGAACGACCGCGGCTAGCACGTAGACGAACTCGAGCCGGTTCGGGAGTTGAACCGCGACGACACATCCGCGCCGGATCCCCCTGGTGGGCAAGGCCGGACGCCACCTCGCCACTGATTCGCCACAGCTCGCCCCTCTCGTGTGAGGAGCGTGTCGTCTTGAATGATGGCCATGAGGACCCCCTCGGTGAATGCTTGTGCGTCATCGGCTCGATCGAGCCCCCTGAGAACACTTCGAGCACGTGGATCTGCAACTCGGCCTGGGCCTCGCTCACATGAGGCCGCGCGGCGGGATCAGACGGTGAGGACGGCCTTGCCCTGGAGGTGCCCGCCGTCGAGCAGCCGGTGCGCGTCGGCGACGCGCTCGAACGGGAACGTCTCCTGCACGTGGACCCGCAGCCTGCCCTGTTCGACGAGTTCGACAAGCCCCCGCAGGCCGACCGGGTCGGGGTCGACAGCGATGACTTGGCGGTCAGACCGAGCGCGGAGACGGCGCCCAGACGCATGGTGCTCGGGACGATCGGGTCGCTCCCGTTGAACGTGATCCTTCCGCCGCTGTCCTCGGGGCGCAGGCCGGCCGGCACGAGGACGTCACGCAGAGCTCGGTGAATGTCGAAGCCGGCGTCACCGGTCAGCGGATGGGCAACGACCTCGTGGATGCGGGCGGTGAGTTCGGCGGCGCTCATGGATGCGACAACCTTTGCTTCGCGGTGGGAGTGAGGGCGTTATGGCTTTGTGCCACGCATTCCCAAATGCAGCGGTATCTATCGTTTTGACCAAGGACCTCGCCGCCAAGGGCGACCTCGTCCGCTCCACGGCCTTCCCCGCCGTGCACGGCGCCTCCGCCGGCGACCCTCGCCCCCGCTGCGCCCCCCGTTCGTCGTCTTCGACGACGACGCCTCGAAGTACCTCACCGACGGCACCGACACCGCCTGGTACGACAGTCGCCACTACCCGCTGATCATGGCGGACGCCCACAAGGTGGCCCCGGAGATCGACGGCACCCGCCCCACCGAGGCCGACGCCCTCGCCCGCGTCCGCCGGCTCGCCTACGCCTACGCCAGTTTCGCCACCACTGACTGGTATCCGCTGCCCTCCGTCCTTAAGACGGTCGAGGAATGCGGCGGCTCCTGACCGCCCCCGGGCCCGGCGCGCTCACTTCCGCAGCTGCGGCCGCCGGGCGTGGAAGAGCCCCGCGCCCTCGACGAGCCCGAGCTGTACCACCTTCGGGTTCTGTTCCAGCCAGGCCAGGGCCTTGTCGGGGCCGGGCTCGGGCATCATGCCGTACTGCAGGAGATAGGCGGCGAGACGGTCCAGAATCCGGCTCTGCGCCACACCGACCTTGCGCAGCGCGAGCAGCGGGTCCTTCCCGGCCGCCTCGAAGGACGCGATCTGCTGGAACTCCTGCACCATCGTCTGCTGTTCCGGCGAGATCGACGACGACCCCAGCCCCGACACCAGCTTGCTGAACGGCTTCTCCGCCTCCTCGTAGTGGTCGCCGAGCGCCAGCTTCGCCGCGGCGGCCGCCTCCACGCCGAACGCCCGCAGCTCCGCCGAGATCTGCCCGGTCTTCCGCTTCGTGTCGTCGTCTCCCGGATACTCCGCCTTCCGGTCGGTCGGGAACCGCTTCTCCGTGAAGTCCACGGCGTGCTGCAGCTCATGGGCGAGCGTGGTGGCGAACGCCCGCAGCTCCTTGGCGCTCGCGGTGGCCGACGGAGGGTCGATCGCGAGGACCCCCTCGCCCTCTACCACCGAGAACGCCGCCCGGCCCCGGGGCGGCTTCTCCTCCCGGAAGTGCACCTGCCGCCCGGCCTGCTCCACCTGCCGCACCAGCGACGCGAACGGCGCCTCGATACCCCGCGCCCGCGCACCCGGGTCCGCCGCCTCCAGCAACGACATGAACTCCCCGTCCTGGACGTGCTTCCGCGACCACGGACCGTACGACAGCCGGCGCTGCACCGGCGCCGCACGCGGGCCGGCCACCGGCCGCGCGGCCGGCTCCGCCTGCACCGCGGCCTGCGGCGCCGGGCCGCTCATCACCCGCGCCGCGTTCTCCTCCGCCGCCCGCTCGAACCGGTCCGACGGGTCGCTCAGCGCCAGCCCGTCCCCGTGATCGGTGCCCGCCACCGGCCCCTGGCGCTGCTGGATGATGTGCGTCAGCTCATGGGCGAGGGTGTGCCGGTCCGTGCCGCCCGCGCCGACCACGATGTGGCTGCCGGACGTGTAGGCCCGGGCGCCGATGCCGGAGGCGGAGCGCCGCGCCGCCGCGTCGGTGTGCAGCCGTACGTCGGAGAAGTCGGCGCCCAGCCGGGACTCCATCTCCGCGCGCAGCGGCGCCGCCATCGGCTGCCCCGGGCCGCGCAGCGCCTCATGGACGGCGGAGCGCTGCACCGGCGCCTCCTGGTGGCCGCACCCGGGCCCGTGTGTGTGCCGGGCCGCGTCTATCAGGCGGGCCACCGCGGCGTTGCCGATGGTGCGCTGGAGCGCGAGCATCTGTGCCGCCGGGCCGGCCGCGGGCCGCGGCGCCGCGGGGTCGGCCGCCCGCAGACGGCCGCCGCGGGCTGCTCGGTCGGGGTCCTTCGCGGGATCCTGCGCGCGCATGGGCGGCCTTTCGGGAGACGTGGCGGCGTTCCCGCCCTGCTTACCAGCTCCCCGCGCCACCCGGTAGAAGCCCCGGGGTAGACCTCCTTCCCGAACGGGCACCGGGTCAGCCCATTACCTTTCTTGTAGAGCCCGGTTCGGGCTCGTGGCCTCCGGGGCCGGTATGACTCGTTGCCCCTGTCCTTGATGATCCGGGGGGTGCTGTCGCCGGTCCTGGCGGCACTGGATGGTCGCCGCTCTGGCCGAGCAGACGGTGCAGGTCCCCGGCACCGCCTCGGCAGGCGAGATCGTCTCCGGCCTGGCCGAGGCCCTCGCGGTCCTCCTCAGGCGCCGGGACATTCTGGAGACTCGCATCGCCGCACTGCTGGGGGCCCACCCTCTCGCGAAGGTCCTGACCTCCATGCCCGGGGTCGCGGTCAGGACCGGTGCCCGCATCCTGGCCGAGGTCGGCGACGCCGGCGCATTCCCCACCGCCGCCCACCTGGCCTCCTATGCGGGACTGACCCCCACCACGCGTCGTTCGGGAACCTCCATCCGGGGCGAAGGACCGCCCCGTGGCGGCAACAAGATGCTCAAACGGGCCCTGTTCCTCGCCTCGTTCGCCTCGCTGAGCAGCCCAGAATCGCGGGCCTACTACGACAGGAAACGGGCGGAGAAGAAACGCCACAACGCAGCCCTCATCTGCCTCACCCGCCGCCGCGTCGACGTCCTGCACGCCATGCTCAAACACCGCACCCTCTACCAGCCCGGGCGCCAACAGACAGCCTGACCAAACCCACAGACCTTGACCGAACAGATAGAAGCACCCCCCTGCAGTGCGGTGAACGTTGGAGGCCGCCCCGACCGCTTGCGGTCGGCCAGGGCGGGCACCCGGCCGGCCGCGAATCGGCTGCGCCGGCGGCGCACGGTGTCCAGGTGCAGGTGGGTTTCAGCGGCGACCTGGGCGTTGCTGCGGCCTCGTGCTGTCAGGAGCGCGATTGTCGCCCGCTGGCGTGCCTGGTGCGGGGTCTTGTGGCCGTAGGCCGTCTTCTTGAGGCGGTGGCGCTCGGCAGCGGTCAGTTCCAAGAGCACGGCGGGACACACGGGCATGGAAGGAGAGCGGCCCACCTGTCCGTGGTGGAGAACGAAGCGCGGCGGGGCCGGCTTCCCGCACGGGCCGTTGGTTCGCCAGGGCCACAGCCTGGGCATCGGACCCGGTGAGCCTTCCAGGACAGAGCCAAATTACTCGTCAGGCGTTGGAGTGAACACCGATGCCGCCGGAGACGGTGAGGTTGTCGCCGGTGATGTAGCCGGCGGCGTCCGAGGCGAGGAAGGCCACGGCTTCGGCGATGTCGGCGGGAGCGCCGACGCGGCCGAGCGGGACGTCCCGGGCCCAGGAGTCGATCATTTCCTGGGAGACACCCATCTTGCTGTAGACAGGGGTGTTGATCATTCCCGGGCTGACCGCGTTGACGCGGATGCGGCGGGGGGCGAGTTCGAGCGCGAGGGACCGCATGAGGGGCAGCAGAGCACCCTTGGCCGCTGTCATCGCGGCGCCGAGTCCTTCGGCGGCGCCCACGGTGAACACGACCGAGGCGCCCTCGTTGAGGAGCGGCAGCGCCTTTTGCAGGGTGAAGAAGTTTCCCTTGACGTTGATGTCGAACAGGGCGTCGAAGGCGTCTTCGTCGGTTGATTCGATCGAGCCGGGGCGGGAGACGCCCGCGTTGAGGAAGAGCAGGTCGAGGGAGCCGAGTTGCCGGCGCGCCTGGTCCATCACCTGGTCGAGGTCCGGCAGGGACCGTGCGTCGGCCCGGACAGCCGTGACGTCTTCGGGAAGTGCGGCGTCGGCGACATTGCCGAGGCCAGTGACCATGACGCGGTAGCCGCGGGAGTGGAGTATTTCGGCGGTCGCCTTGCCGATGCCGCTGGTTCCACCGGTGATCAAAGCTGTGGGTGCAGGCATGATGCGCTCCTTGCGTACTTCTGGGCGGGGGCTCTGTCCGTGGGGCAGTGGGCGGTGCCGCGCCACCACCATGGCAGCGTACGCCTATCTGACAGCGACTGCCAAGTGTGATGTGAGTGTCGGCCTGGCAGTGCTGGGCTAGTCTGGAGACATGAAGCAGGAAGCCAAGTCAGCGACGGGCGCACCGACCACGCTGTGGGACCGGACACGGCAGCTGGCTTCCCAGGAGATCCTCGAGACGGCGCTACGCCTGTTCACCGAGCAGGGCTACGACGAGACGACCATCGCCCAGATCGCCCGGGAGGCCGGCGTCTCCCAGCGCACCCTCTTCCGCTACTTCGGCACCAAGGAGGACCTTCTCGGCGACGGCCAGGACCGGTTCGGGCAGGTCCTGATGGACACGATCAGCGAACAGCCCGCCGATGCCGGTGTCTGGGAGTCCCTGCGCGCAGGGGTTGCTGCCGTACTGGCCTTGCACGACAGCCGAGAACACGCCCTGGAGCGGTTCCGTCTCCTGCACAACACCGCCTCGCTGCGTGCAGGTTGGCTCGAAAAGCGACTGCGATTCCAGGAGAACCTGCTGCCGCTCGTCGAGACCCGTATGGACGCGGCTACCGGCAACGAGGGGGCGAAGGTCCGCGCGGTGATCGCGACGGCGTTCGCGTGCCTGGATGCCGCATCGATGACGTGGGTCGCCAACGACGGCAAGGGCGAGATCATGGACCTGTACGACGAGTGCCTGGCCGCGGTGCGCGGCTGACCCGCAGCGGCCAACCAGCCCGGAAACCGCGGACGGAAACTGGGCGCATCCGCTGCCACAGAGCGGTTCCGCATCCGGATCTCCCAGCTCGGTACAGATGGGCCACACTTGGCGTCATGCGCGACGAGATGGCACGTCCACTCCGCTACCTGGACCTCGGGTATCAAGGTGCACACCACGGTGCCCACCGGGGCAACGGCACTGATCGAATGACCGGACGGAGGCGTGACCGCCTTGGAGGCGGGCAACGCCACGACATGGCGACGGGGGCTGTCGTCAGCGTCGCCGCTCGCAAGATCGCCTGAGTGTTCGGCTCCCGCCACCTCTCGGTCCACTCCGAGCAAACAGGACTAAAGCGTCCATATCTGCCCCGAAGCGCCGGGGGGCACACCCTCTTACCGGCACCGACCGGCTAGCCGAGCCATGGCAGAAGCCGCTCCAACCGGTCACAGACCGGGGACATCCCTCACCCTCTTGAGCACCGAACTGAACCTGTCCACCACGACGTTGCGCCGCCTCGCGTGCGCCGCCCGGTCCGCCGGCACCAGCCGCGCGGCGGCCTGCACCGCGTAGTCGTCCGGATCACCAAAGGCAGTCTGCGGGTCCTCTCCCGTCTCCGCGCAATGCGCCGTGACACCCTTCACCGCCTCAAGCACGACCGCCCGGTCCACACCCGGCTGCATCGCCAGCCGTACCTGGAAACGCGCCATCCACTTCTCGCGGTCCCTCTCCCCCGCCGCATCCCTCGACTGGTCGCTCTTCGCCACGCGCTCTCCCGGTGATCAGCAGGTGTCCGTCATGGAGTGGGACGCCGGAGCACCCACCTGAGTTGCAGAAGCCGGCACATTCCAGGCCACTGTCCGGGCAACCCCACCAGCCCTACTGTCCAGCCCACCCTCACTGAACATGCGTGAGCTGGACGGACACCCACCACGCCCACACCGGACCCCCGGATCTCGATCTCCTTCTCGATCCCCGAGACCCGCGGGCGCGTTCGGAGGAGAGTCGTGGAACCCCGGGGCTCAGCTCGCGCTGGTGCTGCGGATCGACGTCCGGAAGTAAAGGACACCCGCGAGTGGGTGTAGGTGTGCCTCGCGAGACGCATAGCAGCCTGGAGAACCCTGGCTGTGGCTCTGTAGGTGAGTCGTAATGTCGTTTGTCGTTGAGTGCGGATGGCACTGTCGTGGCGGCGAAAGTGAAGTCGCTGAGTTTTAGAGACACTTGGGGCCTTGTGGTGGGACGATGGCTGTGCTTCTCATGCTGGGGGCACCGATGCGCCTGTCGAAATCCAAGGCCGATCTGTACGCGGCGATCCGTCGGGACCACCGCGCCGGGATGTCGATGCGTGCTCTGGAGCGCAAGTACGGGGTGACCTGGCAGACGGTCCGCAAGGCACTGGATCTGGTCTGGCCCGAGCCGCGCAAGAAGCTGCCCCCGCGTCCGACCAGGCTGGATCCCTACAAGCCGCTGATCGACGAGATGCTCCGCAAGGATCTGGACGCTCCGCCAAAACAGCGGCACACCGCCAAGCGGGTCTTCGACCGGCTGCTCGACGAGTACACGACGACGGGGATCTCGTACCAGATGGTCCGCGGCTACATCGCCACACGTCGTGGGGAGATCCGCCAGGAGGCAGGGCGGGGGCCGTCTGAGGTGTTCGTGCCACAGACCCATCTGCCGGGCACCGAGGCAGAAGTGGACTTCGGAGACGTGCACATCGTGCTCGCCGGCGTGGCGACCCGCTGCTATCTGTTCTCCTTCCGGCTGTCGTACTCGGGCAAGGCGGTCCACCGGGTATTCGCGTCCTGCGGCCAGGCGGCGTTCTTCGAGGGCCACGTTCACGCGCTGTCGGTGCTGGGCGGCGCGCCTCGCGGCAAGGTCCGCTACGACAACCTGAAGGCCGCGGTCGCCCAGGTGCTCGGGTTCGCCCGGCACCGCAAGGAGAGCGAACGGTGGACCGCGTTTCGCACACACTGGGGCATCGAGAGCTTCTACTGCAGGCCAGGACTCGAAGGCGCCCACGAGAAGGGCGGCGTCGAGGGCCAGATCGGGTACTTCCGGCGCAACCACTTCGTCCCCGTCCCCGAGGTCGCCTCGGTGGCCGAGCTCAACGAGATGGTCGACCGGTGGGACCTTCAGGACGAAGGCCGAAGAATCCGCTCGCGGGCGAGGACGGTGGGCGAGTACTTCGCCGCCGAGGCGCCGTTGCTCAAGCCGCTGCCGACCGAACTGTTCGAGACGGGCCGGCTCTTCACGCCGCGGGTGGACCGCTACAGCCAGATCGCCGTCCAGACCAACCGCTACTCGGTTCCGGTCCGGCTGATCGGCCGGACGGTGAGGGTGATGCTGCACGCCAACCACCTCATCGTCTACGACCAGGGCCGGGAGGTCGCCCGCCACGAGCGGCTGAGCACGAAGGCCGGCTCGCGCCTGGAGCTGGACCACTATCTGGAGGCACTGATCCGCAAGCCCGGCGCCTTCCCCAGCGCCACCGCCCTCGAACAGGCCAAGTCCGCGGGGAAGTTCACGCCAGTCCATGACGACTGGTGGACGGCCGCCCGGGCGGCCCACGGCGACAAGGACGGCACCAGGGCCCTGATCGAGGTCCTGCTGCTGGGGCGTCACATGAGCCACGAACACATCGTCGCCGGACTGGCCACGGCTCTGCGGGCCGGCGCGTTGACCGCGGACGCGGTCGCCCTGGAGGCCCGCAAGGCCGCTGAAGCCGACGAACTGGCGGCCTCCGCTCCCGCCCACGTTTCCTTGCCCGAGCCGCCTGGGCGGCAGCGGGCGACGGTCACCTTCCTGTCCGACTGGCGGATGGCGCATCTGCCGGCCGACACCCGGCCGCTGCCCTCGGTGGCCCCCTACGACCAGCTGTTGCGACACCGCCGCCCAGGCGGTGCCCCGGCCACCGAGGGAGAAGCGACGTGAGTGCCCAACGCCATCACGGCCTGACCGAACAAGCCGCCGACACCGCCATCGACCAGGCATGCCGGATGCTGCGGCTGCCCACCATCCGGAGCCAGTTCCCCGACCTCGCCGAGGCCGCGAAGCGCGATCAGATGTCCTACAAGGGCTTCCTCGCCGAACTGCTGCTGGCCTAGTGCGACGACCGGGCCCGCCGGCGCTCGGAGCGGCGGATCAAGGCCGCCGCGTTCCCGCGCGAGAAGTCACTGCGGGCGTTCGATCTCGACGCCAACCCCAACGTCGACGCCGCCACGATCAACACCCTCGCGACCTGCGAGTGGGTCAGGAAGGGACAGCCCCTCTGCCTGATCGGCGACTCGGGCACCGGGAAATCGCACCTGCTGATCGCGCTGGGCACGGAGGCCGCGATGAAGGGCTACCGCGTCCGCTACACCCTCGCCACGAAACTGGTGAACGAGCTCGTCGAGGCGGCCGACGAGCGGCTGCTGACCAAGACGATCGCCCGATACGGACGCGTCGATCTCCTCTGTATTGACGAATTAGGCTATATGGAGCTTGATCGCAGGGGCGCCGAGCTGCTGTTCCAGGTCCTGACCGAACGCGAGGAGAAGAACAGCGTCGCCATCGCCTCCAACGAGAGCTTCGGCGGATGGACGAAGACGTTCAGTGATCCGAGGCTCTGCACGGCCATCGTAGACCGGCTCACCTTCGACGCGGCCATCATCGAGACCGGCACAGCCCCCTACCGTCTCGCCCAGACCAAAGCCCGAGCCGAACAGGCAGCCACAGTCTGACCCCCGCCCCGGCGCTTCGCGCCGGGGGATGCTCTCCAGCGACCTGCCAGGAATCAGGTCGCCGTGGAGGAAAGCTGCGGCCGGTCCGCCTTCAGAAGCTCAAGCGTCCGGGAACGCGACAACCTGAGCTGCCGATTCTCCTCAGAGAGTTGACGATTCTCCTTGCCCAGCCGCGCGGCGCAGTCCTGAGCCGCCAACAGCCGTTCCGTCAGGGCAAGCCGCCACCCGGCATCTCTCCGACATAGATGTGTCCCACATGGGAAAACTGCCCGCCCGACCGGCGGCTCAGCTACCGCCCGCTTCACCGCTTCACCGTTCATCCAAGTGTCGGGGTACCCGTGAACGTGCTCAGTCCCGCGATGTGCTGATGTTGGGTGTGTGCGGTCAGGGGGAAGGCGACACATCGAGCCGCGTCAGGTTCGTATATTGCATCAGTCCGATGTTGGCCTGAACTGGCAGACGGGTGACATCCGGCATGCCCTGGCGCGTCGGACTTCTGGCTGTTTCCTGTGACGCACCTCCACTCCACGGCTTAAGCCGGAGTGCTTATTCCCAAGGTGCTCTCACGGGCCGCCAGGCTGGGCTTGAGGGTCTTGGAAGTCATCTCCGCTCCCTCCATTCCTGCGAGCAGGAGCCTCATAGCCTCGGTTCCCATGTCGTGGAGCGGCGATCTGATCGAACTCAGCGGCAGGGGCAGTTCACTGGCCAGCGAGATGTCGTTATATCCGATCACGGCGATGTCTCGACCCGCGGTCAGGCCCGCCGACCGGAGCGTTCCCAGAGCGCCGATGGCGGCGAAGTCGTTGACGACAAAGACGCCTGTGGGCGCAGCACCGGACGTGTTCAGGATCTGTTGACATGCACGGCGTCCTCCGGCGACGTCGAACCGGGATGGGACGACGAGTTCGGGAGCCAGGGGATGGCCGGCTTCGCGATAGACGTCGGCGAATCCTTGCAGGCGGTCGAGGGCGGTGCTGGCGTACTGCTCACCGGCGATGACCGCGACCCTGCGGTGTCCAAGATCGAGGAGGTGTTGGGCGGCAAGGCGGCCTCCCGCGTAGTCGTCGCAGGTCACGCTCGGATGGTGCTGAGACCGCCTGCTAACCAGGACGAACGGCACGCGGCGCGCCTGGAGTTGTTCGATGATTTCGTCGTGGTCGATCCGCGCGTCGCCGAGCACGATCCCGTCGACTTGGCGGGCCAGCAACATGTCGGTCTTGGAAGCGCGTTCGGCCTCGTCGTCGTTGGTGTTGGCCACGAACGTCTGGTAGCCGTGGTGGCGCGCCTCTTCGTCGATGCCTTCATAGATTGTCGCGAGTACGAGATCGGTGAGGCGCGGGACTAGTACACCGGCAAGTGATGTGCGCTGCGTCCGGAGCCCGGCCGCGTGGAGGTTGCGGGAGAACCCGAGTTCTTTGGCGATCCTGCGGATTCTTTCGACGGTGTCGGCGGAACCGACGCGCACGCCGCCCTTCAGTGAACTCGACAGGGCCCGCGAGGCCGTCGAGGGGTGCACTCCCGCGAGGGTGGCAACGGTCGCCAGTGTCGGCCGGCCGGCCTTGTCCAGATGAGGAAGATCGTCCCTGACCGGTTTGGACACGCTGCGTTCCCCCTAGCTCTCCCCGAGCGACACCGCCGGAGAGACCTTAAAAGCGACCTCTTGCCACCCGATGTGACCCCGGCTACATTAGCACAATCGATTGGCGCAAACGATTGGGCAGCTGTGCGGACAGTAGTCGTCATCACCACGGGCGGAACCATCGCCAGCACCTCGGATGAGGACGGCGCCAAGGTCGCGAGCGTCTCCGGCGCCACCCTGATGTCCGGTCTTCCCGCCGGAGGGAGTGTGTCGGTGCGCGTCGTGGAGGCGATGAACCGGAACAGCTACGACATCGGCTTTGAGCAGATGGATGAGATCAGCCGCCTGGTGAAGGAGGCGCTCGCCGACATCGACACCTGCGGCGTGGTGGTGACGCACGGCACCGACACGCTCGAGGAGTCGGCGATGCTGGTCGATCTGTTCCACCAGGACCCCCGGCCGGTGGTGTTCACCGGGGCCCAGTTGAGCCACGACAACCAGGCAACCGATGGCCCGCGCAACCTTTGCGACGCGATCGCTGCCGCGGCGGCCGCCGACGCCCGAGGTCTCGGAGTCCTGGTCTGCTTCGCCGGCGTGCTGCACTCGGCGCGGGGAACCCGCAAGGTGCACAACAGCGCAGACTCGGCGTTCCTCGACGCCGACCATGGTCCGCTGGGCACGGTCATCGGCGACGGCTGCGTTCGCGTTCACACCAGGCTCCGGCGGGCCCCGACCGGACTGCCGCCCAGCGTGGTGATCGCAGGCACGCGTGTCGACATCGTCGCGACCTTTCCCGGGGCCGATGCGGCCGCCCTTGAGGCAGTTCTCGCCAAGGGCGCCCGAGGAGTCGTCCTGCAGGCGACCGGCTACGGGAACGCGAACGCGGAAATCGTCGCCGCGGTCGAACGCTGCACACGCGCCGGCGTGCACGTGGTCCTCTCCTCGCGTGTGGCGGCCGGCGTCATCAAGCCGGTGTACGGGGGCGGAGGTGGCGGCGTCGACCTGGTTGCCGCGGGCGCCATCTCCTCAGGCCACCTGCGTCCGAGCCAGGCGCGGATCCTGCTCGCCGCGCTCATCGCCTCCGGGCGCACGCGCGAGGAGATCGTCCCGGCGTTCGCCGCCGAACCCGATCGGTACATCGAGTCACCGGAAGCGGTGACGCCGTCGTTGTCCACGTGACCCCAGCCGCCGTCGAGTCAGAAGCAATACCCAAACCCACAGGGAGTCCCCGCCATGACTGAAACCCCCCGCTCGGCCACCCACCCGGCCGCGAGCCCGCTCCGCGTCGCCGCCGTCCAGTCCGACCCGCAGGTCGGACTTGAGAATAAGGAGGCCAACGTCGCGGCCACCCTCGAGCAGATCACCAAGTGCGCCGGCAACGGTGCCCGACTGATCGTGCTGCCAGAGCTGGCCGGCACCGGCTACTCCTTCGACACCAGAGAAGAGGCTTATGCGCACGCCGAGCCCGTCCCGGACGGCCCCACCTGCACGAAGTGGATCGAACTCGCCAGCCAGCTCGATGTCTATATCGTGGCCGGCATCGCAGAAATCGACGGCGTCCACCTGTACGACACGGCCGTCCTGATCGGTCCCGACGGCTTCATCGGCAAGTACCGCAAGTCTCATTTGTGGAACCGGGAGAAGCTCATCTTCACCCCCGGATCGTCCTACCCCGTCTTCGAGACCAAGATCGGGCGGATCGGCCTCCTCGTCTGCTGGGACATCTGGTTCCCCGAGGTAGCCCGAATCCTCACGGCGCAGGGCGCCGACATCATCTGCTCGGTGAACAACTGGGTGTGGACACCACCGCCCCTGTTCGACCAGGCCGGCAACTGCATGGCCAGCTACCTCACGATGGGGGCCTCCCACGTCAACAGCGTCCCGATCATCGCCGCGAACCGCGTCGGTGAGGAACGAGGCGGCAAGTTCCTCGGATGCTCACTGATCACCGGCGTGAACGGCTGGCCGAGCGCCGGCATCGCCGACGCGGAGAAGGAAGAGATCCTCTACGCCGACATGGACGTCGTCGCCTCCCGCTCGGCGGTCGTCTGGAGCGAACTCAACGACCTCCCCCGCGACCGCCGCATCGACCTCTACGACCCGCTGCTCGGCTACACCGGCGGCAGCCCCACGGTCCGTTGAACCCGCAGCCGACCAGGCATCTGAGCCCATTGGCCACCAGCAGACCCTTCAGGCGGATCCCACGATGACAATTCCGACCCAACCCCAGTCTCCGGTCGACTCAACACACGCGATGAACAACCGACGCGAACTGGCCCTGCCCGGACTCCTGCTCGGCGGAGCGCTGACCGTGGGGGCCTTCGCAGCCCTGCTGGCCGTCCTGAACGCGGTACCGTCCAGCCACAATGCCCTGCCGGACTACCCGGACTGGGCCTCGGAAGTCCCCCACGAGCTGGTCGCACGACTGCAGTGGCTTCTCGGGGACATCACCGAACCGCAGTTCTACAAGTCCTGGGTCGCCTCGCTCGGCCTGCTCGCAGGAGCCACCGTCGGCTGGTGGGCCCTGCGGGCGAAGAAGCGGTGGGCCGGGGAGCCCATCGCCTACGGCACCGGGCTGTGGCCGTGGATGCTCGGCGCGGCCGGCCTCAGCCTAGTACTGTCCAACGCCCTGTTCGGCGGCAGCCTCGACAGTGGGTGGCAGCCGACCTTCGTCCCGTTCGTATGTGTCGCCACCTCCGTGATCCTGGTCTACGGCCGCGGCTGGACGAAACTGCTCACCGGTGCGATCCTCGGTGCGTTCACAACCCCGCTTGCCATGGTGCTCATCGACCATGTCACCGGGCCCCTCTCGCTCCCGCCGGTCGTAGCGAACACCACTTCCATGAGCATCGGCGCCGCGCTCACCTTCCTGCTGTGCCGGGCGCTGCCCTGGATGAGGCGCCCCACCTCCGAGCCCGAATCCCAGGAGGAGACCGTCGTAGCCAAAAAGGCAGCCCCAACGCTCCTGGGCGACACCAGATGGATGATTCGCCGGATCATCACCGACTTCACCGAAACCCAGTTCTACGCCAACGAGTGGGCAAGCATCGGGCTGATCGTGGGTGCGATCGTCACCACCGTGCTCAATCCGTCGTTCGCCTCCTACGGCACAGGGCTGCTGCCCAAGATCATGCTCGCGCAGGCTCTCACTTCGGCCATCGGCATCATCATTTGGCGCCACCTGTACCGCGATGGAGGATGGGCACCTACCTACATTTCGGTTGTGTCCGTGGCGCCGGCAACGGTCCTGGCCCACGGGAACAGCGTCACCGCACTCGTCCTCGGTGCCATGAGCGGTGCGGTGCTCTGCCCCGTCATTGCACGGCCGATCTCCAAAGTGCTGCCCGACGACTTCCATCCGTTCATCGGCAACACCGTCTCCATGGCGATCTCAACCGCAGTGATCGTCCCCACCATCGGACACTTGGTCTGACCAGCTGGCGAAGCTTGCCTAAAACCACTGTCGCCCGTCCTCGCCCCCGAAGGGACAACAGCAGACTGCCGACTCACAACCCTCAGCACGTCAGCAACTGAGCAAGCACGTTCGTCCATACGCAGCTGGGCAGTTCACGTGTACGCCGACACCAGGCGCCGCCCACATGCCGCCACTCCCGCCCATCAGGGGCTTCGACCGGAGACCTGTTACGCCTGAACCTCGCTGAGAGCCGCCCGCAGCGAGAGCAGCGCCGGCAGGTCCGCATTCACTACAAACCGTTCCATCAGGACACCGGCCCGCCAATGGTCAGCCTCGCGGACCGCCACCACGATCTCCGCGATGGTCTTCACCTGGGCAGCAGAGGGCGACGCCTCCACAAGGCCCCTCTCTAGGACGCTGAAACCCGGACGGATCCCGCCCCAAGTGTCCTCGCCCCGCACCGGCAAAGCGCCACCCAAACGCGACCCACCCACTCGCCTCGGATCTTGATTTCAGACGCAGGCTCCCATGGCTGCAGCAGATCGGGCGCACAGAGACCCGGCATCCGCATACCCGAGTGACATCGAAACTCACCGACATTCACAGCCCCACAGACCCTCGGATGACATTCGAACTCATCGACAAACGACATCCGTTGAGGGCTACGCAGCCACTGGCTGCGGTGGCCGAGCCTGCGCACGACCGCCGAGCGGGTCCCGGCGGGCTGACGATCGGCGTACGGGTGCAGGCGGGCCCCGGCGGTGCGTCGGCCGACGACGGATGGTTCGGGGAAGTGCGGTCGACCCACGCCGAGTTCTGCCTGCGTGAGGGTGCACGAGTGTCCGGTGGCCTCGGTCTCGGTCGGCAAGCGCATCGCGCGGGCCGGGTCGGCGCCGACGGCCCGCGCGGTCGCGGGGTCGAGGTCGATGGCCTCGGCGGCGACGTTCCGCTCCAGCCAGGTGCGCCGCTTCGTTCCAGGGACGGCCGTGACCCCGTCTTGGGCGAGGACCCAGGCGAGGGCAAACCGTCCGGCCGTCGCCGGAGGCGCGGTCTCGTTGCGGGTACGGGGCGCCGGAGGAGTTCGGGCGGACGGGAGCGTTCGTACTGTCGCCGGCGGCCTCGTATGTGACCGGGGTGATGGTGTCAGGGGGCGGTGGCCAAAGGGTGTGGGGCGCTTACGCGGCTCCCCGCACCCTTTGGCGACCATGTCGCGTTGCCGGGCCGATCCCGTTGCCCGTCAGCTCGCGGCGCAGGACACCGTGGGCCAGGTCCAGTTGCCGTTCGTCTGGACGGTGACGCCCCAACTGTTGCCGCTGCCGTTGGGTTTGGCGCTCAGCACCTGACTGCTCGGATAGGTGGCGCTGATGTTCCAGGTAGCGATGATCTTCGCCGGGGACGGCACGTTCATCGTCACGGTCCAGCTGCTGGAGCCGGAGACCGAGACGTTGAGGTTGTACCGATCACTCCACTGCTGACCGGCCGACAGGCTCGCGGTACAACTGCCGCCGCTGCCACCCCCGTTGCCACTGCCGTCGGGGGCGACGGCCCGGCCGGTCTGCGGGGAGATCATCCCGGCGCAGAGGTTGCGGGCGGCCAGCCCCTGGGCGATACGCGGGATCGCCGCGACCGTGTTGGCCGGCCAGTCGTGCATGAGGATGACCTGGCCGTTGGTGAGCCGGCCGGCCGCCTGGACGATCGCGTCGGTGCTCGCGCCGTTCCAGTCCTGCGAGTCAACGTCCCAAATGATCTCCGTCAGGCCGTACTTGGCCTCGACGGCCTTCACCGTCGCGTTGGTCTCTCCGTACGGCGGCCGGAACAGCTTGGGTGTGCCACCACCCGCGCTCGCGATGGCCTGCTGGGTCCGGGAGATCTCCGAGTCGATGGTCGCCTGGCTCTGCTGAGTCAGATGCGGGTGGGTGTAACTGTGGTTGCCGACCCACATACCGGCGTCGACCTGCGCCTTGACTTGGGACGGGTACGAGGCCGCGTACTGCCCCTGGTTGAACATCGTGGCCCGAAGGCCGTTCTGCTTCAGCGCGTTGAGCAGGGTGGGCGTGCTGCCGGACGGCCCGTCGTCGAAGGTGAGCCCGACATACCCATTGCAGGTGGCGGCCTGCGCCGGGCCGGCCGCGCCGACGGCGAGGGTACCCGCCGCGGCCAGGGCGACGACGGCCAACCTGGCGACCAGGGAGCGTAACGAGCAACGTGGTCCGTTTCTCATGCGAAGTGGTCCTCCAGCCTCGGGAGTTCGGGGGTCAGCTCGCGGTGCAGGAGACCGTGGGCCAGGTCCAGTTGCCGTTGGGCTGGATGGTGGCGCCCCAACTGTTGCCGCTGCCGTTGGGTTTGGCGCTCAGCACCTGACTGCTCGGATAGGTGGCGGCGATGTTCCAGGTGGAGAGGACCTTCGCCGGGGACGGCACGTTCATCGCCACGGTCCAGTTGCTGGAGCCGGAGACCGAGACGTTGAGGTTGTACCGATCACTCCACTGCTGACCGGCCGACAGGGTGGCGGCACAACTGTCACTGCTGCCGCCACCACCTGAACTGGTGCCGCCCACTGTGATGTTGGAGTTCCCACTGCTCTGATAGCCCTCGGTGGCAAGGATCATGTAGTAGCTGAAGCTGCCCAGGGGCATCCCGGCGCGCGCCCAGGCATCGAAGTGGTTGCCGGTGGTGATGGTGCCGCCGGTCCGCTTCGACTGCCGGACACTCCAGTACTGGTCGAAGGTCTTCGTGCCTTCCACGGAGGGGGCGTTGTACCGCGTCGTCTTGTAGATGTCGTACGTCCCACCGTCACTGGTGACGGTGCCCTTGTACGTTCCGGTGGGCCGGTAGGTGCCCCAGTTGTCGACGATGTAGTACTCGACGAGCGGGTTCGACGTCCATCCGTACAGCGCCAGATACCCGTTGCCGGACGGGTTGAAGGTCCCCGAGTACGTCACGCTCCGACGCCCACCGGTACTCCAGCCCTTGCCGGCCACGAAGTTACCGGTGTTGCTCCATGAGGTGCTGTAGTTGCCACCGGAGCCGAGGTTCATGGAGACCGTCCCCTGGGAGTCGGTCCAGAACGAGTAGTAGTAGCCGTTGTTGGTCCCGGTCTGATTCGTGGTGACAACCGTGTCGGCACGTGCGGTGCCGGGCAGGGTCATCGCCGCCAGCAGAGCCAACAGCAGGGTGCAGGCGCTGCTGGCCAACAGCCTGAAGCGGCCACGTCCACGGTGTTCACGGTCCGTCGTGTGTGCGGGTGCGTTGTCCATGCGAGTGCTTCCTCCTCGTTCTCGTGGCAACACGGTCACGACGGCGCCAGTGTTGAACTGGCCCTGACAACTGTCAATAGTTTCGGTATCAGTGGCGAAATATTCGCCACCTAGATACGCGAGGTTCTGGGAGGAATCCTCCAGCTCACACCACTCATTGAACGATTCACAGCATGGGTTGCCGGGCTATGGGTAAACGGACAGTATCCGCTGACCGAATGTTGCGATCGAATGTTTCGGAGATTTTCCGGATGATTCTGCACCAGGACAGCCGTGGAATCGTCACGCACTGGGCGCGCCGTCCCCCGACGTGAAGGCCTCCCGGGTCACATCGCACCGGCCGCCGATGCCGGACCCCATGCCACGCCGCGTGGACACGCCGCCGTTGACCGTGAGTTGTACCTGCCCAGAGCATGGACCGACCATCCCGAGCGGTACCGCAGGGCGGGCCTGGACCCCGACGAGGTGCGTTACGCCACCAAGACGCAGCTCGCCGCCGCGATGCTTGAGAGGTTCTGGGCCGGCGGTCACACGGCCGGCTGGGTCACCGGCGACGAGGCCTACGGTGGCAACCCGGCCCTGCTGTCGGTGATCGCCACGCACGGGACGGGATACGTCATGGCCGTCTCCTGCCGCACCGAAGTACGCACCCCCGGCGGCAAGTTCCGTCTCGACGTGCTGATGGCAAGGTGCCCCGACGCGGCTGGCAGCAACTGTCCGCGGGCGCCGGCGAAAAAGGCCCGCGCCGATACGACTAGGCCGCCGTCGACCTGATCCCCGCCCACTCGGCGGCCACCTGTCAGCTACTGATCCGCCGCAACCGCACCACCGGCGAGGTGACCTTCTACCGCTGTTTCAGCCCACGGCCCGTAGCGCTGCCCGCCCTGGTCCGCGTCGCCGGAACCCGCTGAAAGATCGAGGAGACCTTCCAGGCCAGCAAGGGCCTCGCCGGCCTGGATGAGCACCAGGTCCGCCGCCACACCCCCTGGCTGCGCTGGGTGACCCTCGCAATGCTCGCCCACGCCTTCCTGGCCGTCATCCGCGCCGGCGAGCACTACGAACACCCCGCCCCCACCGGACTCATCGCCCTCACCTGCAACGAAATACAGTGACTATTCGCCCTGCCCGCCGCATCCCCGAACGACCAACGCGACCATCGTCTGCACTGGTCCCTATGGCGTCGTCGACACCGGGCCCGCGCCCGCGGCTGACTACCGCCGACGCGAGGCCACAACATGAAAATCCACAACTGCGGATGGAGTATTAATTGACTGCGCTCAGAAGCAACCGACCGAAGTCAATGCGGCCCGAGGGGCCCCTCATGCCGCCGTTAGCGCCGCCAGGGCGCGGTCCATCGCGTCGTTGAATTCTTCCGGCGCCAGCGGCAGCCGGGACTTGACGTCCCGACTCCACTGGTCGGCGAGGACCTCGGCGGAGCCCGCCTCGACACCGTCGAGCGCCGCGTCGGCCAGGTCCGACGGCGCGATCTTGGCCACGGGCCAGCCCGCGGCCATGTCGGTGTCGGCCAGGCCGAGGTGCACCGCTGTCACGAGCGTGCCCTGCTCGGCGAGTTCCAGGCGGACGCCGTTGGTCATGGCCCAGGCGGCAGCCTTGGTCAGGTGGTAGGCATTGGCGCCCTTGCCCCCGAACCATGACATGGCGGAGAGGACGTTGACGATCGCGCCCCCGCCGTCCCTGGCGAGCGCCGGCGCGAACTCCCGGATCATTCCCAAGTGGCCGAACACGTTCGTCTCCAGCTCGTGCCGTACCGCGTCCAGCGAACCGCTCACCAGGTCGGTCCCCGTCTGGATCCCCGCGTTGTTGATGAGCAGCGAGACGTCCGGGGCGGCCTCGGCCGCAGCCCTCACGGATGCGGGATCGGCGATGTCGAGCGGCAGCACGTCGACCCCGGGCAGGTCCACGGTCTCGGGCCGGCGAGCCGTCGCGTAGACCTTGCGGGCGCCCCGTTCGAGCAGGCGCTGGGCGAAGGCGCGGCCCAGGCCTCGGTTGGCTCCGGTGACAAGGGCAACTGAGTTGTTGATGTCCATGCCCGGTACGCTAGAACCTGACGTTAACGTCAGAGGCAAGTGCTGGTCATCAGGGCCGGGCTGAGAGGAATCATTCATGACCGTCACAGAGGCTGCGGCCGAGCGGCTGATCCGCATCGGCGAGGTGGCGCGGGGTGCCGGCGTCTCGGTACGCGCCGTGCGCTACTACGAGCAGCAGGGGCTGCTCATCGCGGAGCGCAGCCCATCCGGCCAGCGCCTCTACCGGCAGGATGCCGTCCCCCTGGTCCGTTTCTTTCAGCAGATGTTCGCCGCTGGCCTGACCAGCCGAAGGATCACGGAACTCCTTCCGTGCTGGGATGCCGGGCACACCGACGCCGAGCAACGAGCCATGCTGCGCGCCGAGCGGGACCGCATCCGGGCCAAGATCGACGACTTGCAGGCTGCCCTGGACCGCCTCGACGAGGTCATCGCGATCACGGACACGCACCCGTAGGCGCGGTCGGTCCGACGTCGCACCAGCGATCTACGGCTGGAGTATTAGGGGTCGTTGGACGATTTTGACGTCGATGCCGAGGGTTACCGTGTGTTCGGCGAAATGCTTGCGCAGCTGTCGTCGCTGGAACGTCGAGAACACACTGGGCCGCCTCATGAACCATCACTGACTGGTCCCTCACTACGAGGCCCAGCCGCAGTCGGCCTCCCGGAGATACCGTCAACATGTACCGGGCCTTGGCCTCGTCGGGTTCGCTGCCGGCCCGTTCCACAGTCGGCTTCGGGCCACGTCGATGGAGGTGCTGCCGTCGGGCTACTCACCGCAGCACAGCGTGCAGGCTCCGAGGGGACTCGTCGGCCTCTGTGCAAGAAGGGGGTCTCGACGAGTGCGTACGACAGCAGAGCCATAAGCATGGTCAGCACCACCGTGGCCGACATCCGTCCGTCCTTCACCCCGAGGGAGCCCAGGAGACGGATGATTGGGTAGTGCCACAAGTAGATGCCGTAGCTGAGGTTGCGGCCCACCCAGGCCAGGGGCGCCAGGGACAGCACTCGTGAGAGCCGGGTATCCGGGCGCAGCACGAGCCCCATGACGAGCGTGGCGGACACCATGGCGACCGCCAAGAACCCGACGGTGTACCAGACTGCGTTCCAGGCGCCCTCGCCGCCGGTTACCGGCACCTTCAAGGCAACCAGGAACAGCAGGCCGAGCGCGGGCCAGGCCAGTCGCCCGGCACAGCTGCGCAGCATGGCCAGCCGTGGATCGTCGGCGCGCAACCGGGCCAGGGCCACTGCCACCAAAGCGCCGGCGAGCAACTGGTCGGCGCGGGTGTCCGTGCCGTTGTAGATGCGGTGCGCCGCGTCGGGGTTCCACAGGTGGTATCGCCACAGCACCGGTAGCGCGCACAGTGCCGCGGTGCACAGCAGCACCGTACGAGCCCGGAATCGCCTTAGCAGGAACAGCAACGCCAGCGGCCACAGCAGGTAGAACTGCTCTTCTACGCTGAGCGACCATGTGTGCCCCAGCGGTCCTGTCACGTCGGAGTACGGGCCGGGCTGCAGGGCCCGCACGATGTTCACCACGAACGCCGCCGCGAGGCCGGCAGCCGCCCAAGCGCCGTCGAACGCCCGCAGTGAGGTGGTCAGCGACAGCACCACGCACACCGCGCAGACCACCAGCAGGGCGGGGACGAGTCGCAGCCAGCGCCGCCGGTAGAAGCTCCGCAGGCCGATGCCGCCCGTGCGGGCGTACTCGGCGAGCAGCAGACGTGTGATGACAAAACCGCTGATAGTGAAGAAGACATCCACTGCGACCGAGCCGCCCGGCAACAGGTCCGGCCTCACGTGGTAGACGAGGACCATCGCCACCGCAACAGTCCTCAGTCCGTCCAGACCATTTACTCGGCCGCTGTGCGCGGCCGCCGACGGGAAACCCCGGCCGGACGTCGCGCGTCTCGACGACTCCGCCGGCCCGGGTGAAGGACCTGAGGCATCCTGCTTCGCCCCCGCTTCCCAGTCGCCAGCCGTCGCTGGCACACTCCCTGACCTGCTCATGAAACGCATCGCTTCCCATCTGCCGACCGCGCCGCTGGAAAGACTTCTTCTACCCGGCAACCCGTAGGTCACGCGGGCTCGGATTTCTCACGCCCAATCAAGTGGACTGGAGTGCTCCTCGGCTCTGGGCCGACGGCTCATCCGGTTTGTGCCTGGCTGGACGGTCAGTCGAGGATGACCGCTATGCCCGCGGCAGCGGCAGCGGCAGCGGCAGCGGCAGCGGCAGCGAAATGCTGTTGATGCAGTACCGCTGATCCGACCGGTCGCCAAAAGTTTCACCGCATCGCTATTGCGTGCATCGAAGAAGCTCGGCCGCGCGCTGCCCGCCGCTCTGGCACCGCTTGGCAGCTGGGCCATCAGGCAGGAGGTACAACTCACCGCGACCGTTCGACGACGTCGTCGGCTGACGGACCACCGTGGGCAGACCAGCACTGAGAGGGCGGTGCCCTTCACTGTCGTGGGTGTTGCCGAGAGAGATGCCGACGAGGAGAGGCGGTCCGTTCGCGTCCGACAGGACGTGCATCTTGAAACCCGGCTTGCCCCCTTGAATCCGCCTCCGGTCCACAGGGCTCGGACCTGTGTGTTCGCCCTCCTTTTCGCCCTGACGTGGGTGGTGTCGAGAACGACACGGGTGACGTCGATGAGGCCGGCGTCGTCGAGGCAGTGCAGCACGGCTTCGTGCAGGCGGCCCGGACGCCGGCCCGGGACCAGACCAGGAACCGGCGGTGGGCGGACGAATTCGATATCCCGAAGCAGGCCGGCAGTTGACGCCAGGCACAACCGCTGACCAGGACGTAGACGATGGCCGCGAACAGCGGCTCATCAGGCGCGTCCTGCGTTCCGCCGCCCTGCGGTCGCACGCTCGACGGCGGGGTCAGCGGCTTCGCGATCTCCCACAGCCTGTCCGGAACAATCCAACTCCACGTGCCCCGCCGCATGTACGGCTCACCGTCCGCCTCACCACGTAGGACACGGTCTTCTGCGGGAGCGGTCCGTGACGCTGAGCCGTCAACTACGGTCTGGGGAGCCCGAGATGACAAAGCGGCTGCCGTGTCCGCCCGCACCCGGTCCGTTCAGGCGGTCAGCCCACCGGCGAAGTGGCGAAGGCATGCCAGGACGCGGCTGCGCGGCTGGTCTGCTTGAGCAGTCGGGCCGGTTCGGGCGCGGCAGGCCACAACTGCAGCAGATACCGGTCATCGGTCTGAGGCTCGTCGTCCTCCCGGACGTCCTTACGCCTGCCGGAATCCATACCGACGGCGGAGTAGCGCACGCGGTAGTCCTGCTTCTCCAGTTCCAACTCCCAAGAGTTTTTCCAGTTCCACTGCCGCAGCCGCGTCTCCTCCGACACCGGCCGGAACGGGACCTCGACGATCTCCTCCCACGTCTCGTCCACCGCAGGTCGGCTGTCATGCAGCTCGACAGTGAAGCCAACGCCGCCAATACGCAGACCGGTCAGGAGAAACAGCAGACCGTCAGTCCCGCCCCCGCAGAGCCCGACCCCCTCCTGCCCGGTAAAGGCATCGTGCAGGTCGCCTTCGCCACTTTCGCTCTCCACAAAGACCTGGCCGTAGTCAACATGCACCTCGCCACTGACAAGCACCTTCATCTGCATCCGCCTTCGTCTCGGTCAGCTTGGTTCGTGATCCTGCCAGTCCGCACTGACAACGGGACGGGCAGGGAGGGCTTCGGCTGATGTTGCCGAGCGAGGCCGATGCTGTCGATGGCCTGTTCCAGTGTCAAGCTCAACCATTCTGCTGAAGTGGCCCCACTGTCGGCATGGTTGACCGCGCGCCCCGGGGTGCGGGTGATCTGTCGGGACCGGGTGGGGACGGATTCCGCGGCCCTCCTCCCTCCCCGGAGGAGCGCTCCGGGCAAAGTGCTGCTGCCGCCGATGAAGTCGGCGGCAGCAGCCCGTCCCTTGGGCAAGTCCGCAGTCAGGAGCAAGGGGGACAGGCTGGCCCTGTCTGCCGTTGATCTCCGAAAGCATGATGTCAGTGCGCCGACACCGCGAGGTGGGGCATCACCGCGTGAACACGTCCGCCCCTCTGCGGGGCAGAAGGAAGCATCACTGATGAGCGAGGAAATCGACCTGCCCGCCGTCCTGTCGGAGCTGCTGTTCGGAGACGAGAGCACTGAGCCGCTGGAAACGACGCTGGACAGATTGATCACGCCGACCTTCGTCCAGCGCATCAACGGGGCCGTGTACGACCGTGTCGCGTACATCCCGCACGTGCGGGAGATGCGGCAGCTCGTGGTCGGCGGCGGCGAGTTGACGGTCTTGGAGCAGTTGTGGACGTTCGCGATATTCCCCCGCCGAAAGTTTGCGTAATTCGCCCACCCCTCGCCTGATCGGGGTCACTTGACCGGGGGCTTGCCGCGCTT
>NZ_JARXVH010000029.1 GCF_029892565.1 Streptomyces pseudovenezuelae
GTGGCGGGGGGCCACCCCCAAAACCCCTACCCCGTGCCCCCCCCCGTCATCCAACAAAACTGGGGGGGGGCCGGGGGGGGGGGGGGGGGGGGGGGGGCCCCCCCCCCCCCCCCCATGCCCGGCTGGAGCAGACCAGGTGGTCCGCTTCCGCCCAACGCGTGGGCGGCTGGACGGAAGCGGGGCGGTCCCCTTCGGTGGTTCTTGAGCACAAGGGGGCCGCGCGGCCTTCCGGACTGGAAGGTGCGACGCCGGGGGAGGCGTCCGCTTCCATGGTGCGCCATCCCGTTGGTGCCGCAATGAGAAGTACGGTTTCGCCACTAAAAGCGTTCATTCGGCCATGATTTGCCCGTGTCTGCGGCTGTCGTGCGGTAGAGGCGGGGCGTGCCGGGCGGGCGGCGCGGGGCTATTTGTTCCGTAACCCCCGAATCACGTTGAGTGGTGTGCGCCCGGCGCACCATGCTGTCGTCCACTCCTCCGGGGCGCGTTTTGAGCACCGTCCCGGAGGAGGCCGACCGGACTTCTTCATCCGTCAAGGGAAGGTGCGATGACAGGCAAGCAGGTGATGACCGTGGCCGTACTGGCGGCGGTTCTCGCATGGAGCACGGTGATGACCGTGCTGGGGCAGCTCGCGGCGGTGGCCGCGCTGCTGCCCTCGCTGGGACTCCTCATCCAGCAGATCGTCGCCGCGTACAGCGGCACGGACACACGGCAAGCCACGGCGCCGGCTTCACCGGCCGCCTCGGCGGCCGGGAGCCAGGAGCCCTCCCGGTGAAGCCGCCCCAGGTACCCGAGCAGTCCGGCGGGGACCCTCCAAGTCGCCGCGGCCGTCCTGCGGAGCCGATCTGCGAGACGGCCGGTGCGGCGCACCGCACGTGGCTGGAACCCCTCCGCAGCCGGCTCACCACGAGCGGCCTGACCCTCGACGACCTCGCCCTGCGCTCCGGGTACTCCAAGACACGGCTGTCGGAACTGCTGCGCGGCAAGGGCTACTACCCGGGCTGGCAGATCACCTACACCGTGGTGCGTGTGCTGGACATCCCGGCCCTCCCGGTACGCCGGTTATGGACGGCGGCCGCGGTGGAGGCCGAGAAGCACACCGACTGGATCACCAGCCGGCTGCAAGACGTGCAGCTGGCCACGGGCGAGGAGCCGCCCGTCGCCCATCTCGGGCTCACGCAGGCCATGTGGCGGCACTACACCGCCTACGCCGCGGCCTTCCTGCAGTCCGACAAACGTGCCCAGCAGGTGGTCACGGAGACCTTCGACATCCTCTGGCTCACCTGGGACGAAGCGACCACCAGCCCGGACATCGCCCGCCACGCCTGGCAGCTGCTGCGCAAGCGAGTCCTCGCCCGCGCCGAACAGCGGCCCGGCGGCCGCCCCGACCTGCGGGCAGCCGCGTTCTCCACCGCCGCCCAGGCAAAGCTGTCCGGCCTCGCTGAGCGGCTGGCTCGCATCGACCGGCTGGCGCGGTTCTTCGACATGATCGCCTGCCTGCCCCCGGACCAGATGGACGTGACCGTCCTGCGCTACCTGTGCGGCATCCGCGAAAGCGCCGTGCCCGCCATCGTCGGCCTGTCCCCGGCCATCACCCACACCCTGGACCATCACGCCCGCTGGGCGCTGAACGGTCTCTACCCCGACACCGACACCCGGGAGTGATCACCCCGCCATGAGCACCATCGACGACCTCCTCGCCCAGTCTCTGCTGCTGCACCGGCCCGTCCCCTCCGACGTCGTCCCCTACGACGACCTCGCCTACGCCCACCTCACCGAGGACGTCCTGCTGTGGGACGTGGGGCACGAGGTGGCCGACGACGGCGCCGCACAGAGTCTCGCCGTCCTGTGCGAGGCGGTCGTCACCCACTGCACCCCCGACCAGCTCGCTGACTTCCTCACCGATCAGGTGCCGCAGCCACGGGCCGCCTGGATCCTGGGCTGCGCCCTGCAGCTCGCCGGCGCCGACGACGGCGCCCGCTTCTGGTGGCAGTACGCCGCCGGCGCCGACGACGCGCCCGCCTCCTACTGCCTCTACCTGCAGCACCTCGCCCAGGGCGACACCCACGCCGCGGCCCTGTGGCAGGCCCAGGCCGGCCTCCACGCGCCCGGGGACGATGACGGCAACCAGCCGGAGAAGGAGAGCGAGGACGCTCCGGCCCTGCGGATGATGAACGCCGACACCAGCCTTCCCACGGTGCTGCGCATCCTCAGCCGGCTCACCCGCACCACTCTGCGCCGGCCCACGCCGATGGCACGCGCCGTCATCGAGTTCGTGTCCACGGCCGTCGCCCTCGGCTACGAATGCCACCCCGACCTCGAACTGCCCGTCCCGGGAGAGGACTTCGCCGAACGACTGGAGATCCTCGCCTACGCGGCGTCCGGCCGCGGCAAACACATCCGCGCCACCGACACGGCAGCGCAGGAGCTGCCCAACCGGCCCGTGCTGGGCACCATCTCGGCCTGGGTTCCCGAGCGAGCGCGAGCGCGAGGACCGGAAGAGCTCGTAGTGGAAGTCACCGCCGCCGGCCACGAGGAGCCCGCGTCCGTGTACTTGTTCTTCAGGGAAGCAGTCGCGGTCTGCTGGGGGGCAGCCACTGCCGCCAGCAGCGCGGACGGACACGAAACCCGCATGGCTTACCACCTCAAAGGCACCCGCAGGCGGCCGCCGTCCGGATTCAGGACCGTAGCACCGTCCAGTGATGCTTCCCCGAGCTTCCGCGGCCTATAATGGATCTTGAGCTGGTGGCCGTAACTCCGGTCGACTGATGCTGCGTTGGTGGTCCAAGGAAAGACGCCCCGCTTCCTGCGGGGAGATGCAGGTGCAAGGCCTGCCCGGCGCTCGAACAGGGGCCTCGTCCGTGCAATTGCGGACAGGGCCCCTGCGTACTTCGGATGCACCATGGTGGTCAGCGTTGCGGTATCGGCTGGTCAGCGCAGCCGGACCACCGTGACCACCGCGTGCCGTGTGGTGCGGCCACGACCTCCACCGTGACCTCGCCCGTGGTGGGCGTGTAGGCGTCGCCGGCCGTCGTGGCGGCCTGCCCGGTCCGGGGGTGCAGGTGGGGGGCGATGCGGGTGGCGAGCGCCGTGGTCAGGCGCTGGGACAGGGTGACGTGTCCGTCGGGCAGCCGTACCGCGAGCGCCCTGGGATGCCGCGCCGTGCCGGTGAAGCCGACCACGGCGACATCGACCGTGTCCGCATGGCACTGGCGAAGCTCCGTTGTTCGGAAGCTGCAGTATTCCCCTGGCGGTTGTCCGGTCTGCTGCTGGCGCTGCTCGTCCTGCGGGCGGGCCACCACACCTGGTGGGTGCGGCGGCCGTGGGTGGGATCGGCTCGCGTGCGGGGCAGTGCTCACGCGAGTGTTCTCCTTGCTGGTGGTGTGCCTGGTCGACGCGGACGCGCACCGGCAGACCAGCTGCAGCCTGCGGGCGTCAGTGGTGAATTGGGGTGTCTCATGAGTGGCTGCTGGACAGTTCCGGCTCGTGCTGCGACGTCTGGTCATGTCGAGGAAGCAGGAGCGGAGTGGTCAGGATGAGCAGTCCCGCAACCGCGAGAGCGGTGCGCGGGCTGGTGACATCGGCGAGCAGCCCGGCGAGTGCGGTGAGGATGGCGATGGACGCCTGCTGGCCGATCGACCAGGCCGTCAGGGTGCGGGCGACGAGATGCTTGGGGGTCTGTTCGAGCCGGTAGGTGGCGAGTACCGGGCTGTACAGGCTCATGTTGATGATGATCGCCAGCTCGACAGCCATCACAGTCACGAGGCCGACGGCGCCGGGACGGACGAAGGCCAGGCCGATCAGCCAGATGGCGCGCAGGGTCCCGACGGTCCGGAAGACCCAGTGCCGGCCGAAGCGGGCCACGACACGGCGGGTCAGCCGCGAGCCGATGAGCCCGCCGAGGCAGGGGGCGGCGAAGGCCAGGCCGTACTGCCAGGGCGGGAACCCGAGCTGGCGAAGCAGGAGCACCGCCAGCAGCGGCTCGGTGGCCATGATCAGCCCGCCGACGAGCATGTTGTTGAGGTAGAGCGCCCGCAGACCGGGGTGGCCCATGATGTGCCGCCAGCCGTCGAGCAATGCGCCCGCCCGAACGGGCCTCTTGTTGGTCGTCCTCGGCGCTTCCTCTTGGCCGCGGATCGCGGTGATGCCCAGCGCGGAGAGCAGGTAGCTGAGCGCGTCGGCCACCACGGTCGTGACCGGCCCGAACAGGCCGATCGCCGCCCCGCCCAGCGGTGGCCCCACTGCGATGGAGCTCCAGTTCGTGGACTCGAACCGGGCGTTGGCCACGAGCAGGTCATCCGGCCACACGAGGGCCTTGAGGTAGGCGCCGCTGGCCGCGTTGAAGGTGATCTTGGCTGCGGCGACCAGAGCCGAGACCACGAGCAGTTGGACGAAACTGAGCCATCCGAAGGCGTAGGCGACGGGGATCGTCGCCATGGCCGCGAACCGGGCCAGGTCCATCATGATCATGGCTGGACGCTTGCGCCGGAACTCCAGCCACGGCGCGAGGGGCACCGCGATGAGCGCACCCACCGCAGGCCCCACCGCGGACAGCGCGGACACCTCAGCGGGGCCGGCATGCAGCACCAGCACGGCGATCAGCGGCAAAGCCCCGAACCCCAGCCCGGACCCATATGCGCTCACCGCATATGACGCCCACAGCCAGCCGAACTGCCGCCCCAACCGTCGCGTGCCCACCATGCTCAGCGCACTCCCTTTGAGGTCCCACCCGAACAAACTGACGTTGACCATTGAGAGATAAGCGGGCAGGACAACAGCAGGTCAAACAACTGACCTGCCAGCAATCCACAACAATCAGTTGTTCACTAAGGTGGGTCGGCGTGGATCTCGAAGCAGTACGTACCTTCGTCGCCGTCGCGGAAGCGGGCCAGTTCCAGAAAGCCGCCGCCGACCTTTCGATCACCCAGCAGGCCGTCTCCAAACGCATCGCCACGCTGGAACGCACCCTCGGCGTACGGTTGTTCACCCGTGGCCCACGCGGCGCTGAACTCACCATCGACGGGCAGGCGTTCCTGCCCCACGCCCGCGAGCTGCTGCGCGTCGCCGAGCGGGCAGGCGCGTCCGTGTGCCCCGGCCACCGTCCGCTTCGCGTCGACGTGATCGCCTCGCGCAGCGCGCAGTCGGGCTTGATGCGCGGCTTCCATCACGCGCACCCCGAGATCGACCTCGACGTGATGATGCTGCTCGACATCGAGACGGCCGTCGCCGCCATTCGCTCCGGTGCGATCGACGCGTCCTTCCGCGCCGTCGCCGCGCCCGGCCGGCCCCTTCCCGAGGACATCGAGTCCGTCCGGGTGCTCGACGAGCCGCTCCAGCTCATGACCGGCCCCGCCCACGCACTTGCGGGCGCACGCTCGGTGACCCTCGCCCAGCTCACCGGGCACCGGATCTGGATGCCCGGCATCCTCCCAGGCAGCGAATGGGCCGCCTACTACGACGACCTCGTCGCCGAGTTCGGCCTCACCATCGAGGCGACCGGCCCCAACTTCGGCTCCGACGCGCTCCTCGACACCATCGCCGACACCCCGGCCCTGGCCACCTTCATGGGCGAGCCCACCCGCCTCGTGTGGCCTGCCGACCACGGGCTGCGCCGCATCCCGGTGACCGACCCGACACCCGTCTACCCGCACTCACTCCTCTGGCACCGCGACAATCCCCACCCAGCGCTGGCGACGCTGCGGGCCCACCTCGCCGCCTTAGCGGCCGGTCACGACGCCGCCGGGACTTGGACGCCGGACTGGGTGATTCCACACTGAACGGCCCGCTGCCCGCGCGGCCAGCCCCGGTCGGTCGCTACGGCCGTGATCGCTGCCGGGTGGCGAGGTATGGCGCCCAGCTGTTCCCGGCGAGCTGGGACCAGCGGTGGGCGGTTGCAGGGCTGATGCCGAAGAGGTCGGCGACGACGATGGGCGGCAGGTCCGTGATGGCCTCCATCAGGGCGGTGTTGCGTGCGGCGCGCACGGGAAGGCCGTGTTGCTTCATCTGGTCGGCCAGACCGGCGGGGTTGCGGGGGTGGCCGGGCACGGCGCCCGGCAGGAGGAGATGCCGACGGCCCTGCGGGGGCTGTGGGGCGGGGAGTTGGGCGATCTGTTCATCGAGCAGGGCGGCCAGCGCCGGTGGGAGCAGCACCGGGTGGCGGTCGAGGGTGAGGTAGGCGGCCTCGGCTTCCCGGTGGAACTGGTCGGTGGCGAGTTCGACGATCCGGGTCAGGGGCAGGGCGTAGAGGCGGACCAGGGCGCCGATGATGCGTACAGGCAGGGGGAGGCCGGTGTCGGTCAGGCAGCGCCGCAGTTCGGCCTGGTGGGTTGCCTCGTCCTGGAAGGTGCCGGGGAGCTGCCTCGGCCGGTGGTGGATCTCCAGGTCACGGACGATGTGACGGGCGTGCACCCAGCGGACGAACGGAATGAGACGAGTGCGCTGGGTCGGATGCGTGCTCGCCAAATCGTCCAGGTGCGCTTGCGTCAGGTCCCAGATGTGCAGGTCCTGGTCGTCGAGCCAGGCGAGGAAGCGGATGGTGACGCGGATGTCGGTGCAGTCGCCCTTGTAGGCACTCAGGCTGTAGCGGCCGCGGGCGGCCCGGTGCCGGGCGTCTTTGACGATGCCCCACTCGGCGAAGAGCACACCGGCCCCAGCGGCCAGAAGATCTTGACCGGCCGTAGCCGCCCGCAGATTCCGCGGTCCCGAAGAGGCCGGGGAATGCACGTGTCGCAGTGGAAGGCGCCCCGGCCGCCGTCGATGTGGTTTCCGGCCCGAACCCGGCCGCACACGCTGCACTCCTTACGCGGCTGCTGGTAGCAGCGGTAGCAGATGTCCGGCCGGCCGCCAGCGGCCCTCACCGAGATCGGGCCGACGATGCCGCAGACGCCGCATGCCCGGGGTGGACTGGTGTAGCAGCTGCCGCAGACCGATCCCGCCGGGGATATGGCGTTGACGCGGCGCTGCCGTCCACACCCCGTGCAGCGGCGGGTCGGTGTGGGCGCGCAGGTCCAGCAGACCTTCTCGCCGTCGGCCGACCGGTGTTCAAGCAGGGCCAGGCGGCCACACCCGGGACACGGCAGCTTCACGCTTGTCTCCCTGCGGTGACACGGTGCGCAGATCGCGCCCTCGGGCCGCCGCGCGTAGACGGCCCGGACCAGGCCGCACCGGGCACAGGCCCGCCGGAGGCGCCGGTGGTAACAGGACGAACACATCCTCCCCTGCGGCGTGTCCTGGGACGGCAAAGGGGGTCGTGCGGCGGCAGTCGGTACACGCCACTTTGGCCACCATGTCCCCGTGCCCCGCCTCCACCAGGAGGCAGGCAAGCCGGACCAGCGCACGTGGGCAGTTGGGCGAGGGCGCGGCCAGCGCACGTGGGCAGGCGTCGAGATACGCGGCGAGCCGGAACGCGTTGGGCCCCTTCCACGCCTTCGCCTCCTCCAGCGCCGACTGCGCAGCCTCCTCGGTCAAGGCGGGCCCGACCACGGACGACAGGTGTACCAGCAACCGGGCACGCACACGGGCGAGTTCGGCCCGCAGCCGCAGTTGGTCCGGCGTCGGCGGCCTCACCGCCGGCCCGGTCGGCGCACCACGGCACGCCGTGGCTCAAGCGGCACCGGTGAAGGAAGGGGAGCATCGCCGTCGGCCGTCTTCTTCACCTGCGCGTTGACGACCACCGGTGTGATCAGGTCGTTCGGCGTGCACTGAAGGATGTCGCACAGCGCGACCAGCGTGTCCATGCTCAACCGCTGCGGCGGCTGGGTCACCAGCCGGTAGACCTGTTCCCGCGACAAACGGATGCCGCGCTCGGCAAGCAGCGGCACCAGATCCGACGTCTGGAACAACTGCCGCGCCGCCATCAGCTGGCGCAGATGCCACTCGTAGCCCATCTTCTTGATCACGAGGTCACGTCCCAGTCGTCGCCCAGCCGCCTCTTCAACGAAGCCTCCAGCAACTGGTTGCGGTACTCGTTGGACACCCCCATGTACACGGCCGTGGTCGAGGCATGGGAGTGCCCGACCTGCTCCTGCACGAACCGTGCCGGGTAGCCGAACTCCGTCAGATGCGTGATATAGCCATGGCTTGTGTCCGCAGAGGCCGTGTGCGGATGACTCCGTGTGGCGATTGAGCAGGTTCTCTCGCAGAGGCGGCTTTCGCGACGCAGATGGTCGGCTGTGTTGTATTCCGCAGGACCTCCTGTGATGCAGGTCACTCTCTCTCGTGTTCCTCGGGCCGCGCTGTCAGTGGGGACTGAGATCGTGCCTCCGTGAGCGAATTGGTGGAACATGTGGATGAGCAGGACCGCGTCTTGGGAGTCGTCGAACGAGGCGAGGCGGAGCGTCAGCACTGGCCGCATCGCATTGCCACGACGATCTGCCGTGATCAGGCAGGGCGGATCTTGGTGCTGCGGCGGTCCGAGACGCATTCCCGGTTCCCTGGCTACTACGACGTGATGGTCGGTGGCGCCGTGAACGTGGGCGAGTCGTATGAGGAAGCCGCGGCCCGGGAACTGTCCGAAGAGCTGGGCGTTCGTGTGCCCGTGCGCTTCATGTTCAAGTTCCTTTGCCGGGAGGGGATCAGCCCCGTGTGGTTTGGGGTGCATGAGGCTGTCGTGTCGGAACACCTGGTCCCGGACCCGGGTGAGATCGGCTGGCAGGACTGGCTGACGTTGGACGAACTGCGCGACGTGATTGATCAATGGTGCTTCGTTCCGGGAGGGCGGGAAGCTCTGCGTCGATACTTGGAGTCCGGATCCGGCAGCGGTGCGGGCGAACTGGCTGGGTGATAGGCGATGCGGGTGGCCTCGGTCCAGGGCGGGCATTTCAGCTGCAGGACCCGATCACCGTGGTTCGTGGTGCTGGAAGCCGCCTGACTTGGGTGGTTCCGGCGGAGGCTTCGCGGAGCCGGACGATCTCTTCGTGTTGCGCGGCGAGGCGAGCCAGGGATTGAGAGCGGAAGTCGGTGAGCTCGTCGATCGTCTCGTCAGACTGGGCAATCCGGGCTTTGAGCTTGGCGTTCTCTGCCTTGAGGCGGGCGATCTGGGCTTCGCGGGGGTCGGGGATTTCGCCGGCATCCTGGAGGGCCCGCAGGCGTCGTTCGAACTCGACGCGGAGGTGACCGTAGGGGCGGGTGCCGTAGAACGCGGTGCGGTCGACGGCGGCCTCGTTGGCGAGGGTTTTGATGTCGCATTTTCCGCCGGGCGGGATCTCGCCGCGTAGGAGGCGGTCCATGGCGGCTCGGATGCGGTTCTCGTTCTCGGTGCGCTGGGTTGCAGAGATTCTCATGCGGACTCCTCGTCCGTGGTGGCGCTGGCGGCGTCGATCTCGGCGACGACTCGGAGGGCCCGGTCGTAGTCGGCCTGGAGCCGGGTGCGTTCGGTCTTGCGGGTGGTGCCGAGTTGGCCGATGAAGATCTTTGTTCTGTCGGCGTGCTCGGCCCAGACGGGGCGGTGACCGGGGTGGTGGGTGGCCTGCGGGCAGCGGGCTGAGTCACACATCCCGATCAGCGGACGGTCCGCGGTGGGGGTGCCCGCGAGTTTGAGGCAGAGCGCCCGGGAAGGGTCGGTGAACCAGCAGTAGTTCGCCGGTCCGAGGTGCAGGACGTTGGCGCGTTTGGTCAGGAGGTTGAGGACGTCGCGGTCGTTGCGCTGGGTTTTCGGGGCGGTGGCCGAGGCGGCATCGAGTTGGGCGTCGATGCCGGCGAAGAACTCGGTGAGGCTGCGGGCGCCGGGACCGGCGGGCAGAACGCCATCCTGGTAGTTTCGGAACTCCTCTAGTACCAGTTGGAGATTGCGCTCACTCTCGTGCTTGTTAACCTCGGCCAACAGCTCGGCCTGGGCCCCGCCAGGGCGCGAGGCATAGCCCTCCTTTGTGGCCACGGCGATATGTTTCATGTGGATCTTGGTGGCCAGGACGCCGCCGGGCCGGTAGGCCATTTCCAGCGACAAAGTGCGCCGCAGCATCCGCAAGTTGACTGGTCCCCCGGGGATTGGCGCCAGGCCAAGTCGTTGGCCGGCCTCGGAGTTAGCCCAGTTCTTGAACCACTTGAAGCGGACGTTGAAGGAGAACCTGCCGATCAGCAGGGCTCCTTCTGCCGGGGTGTCGTGCAGTTGCTCGAGGAGTTCGATCGCGCGATAGACCGGTGCGATGACGACCCACTCGTCGTCGGTGCCGCCCAGCGGCTGCCCTTTGACGATCTTGCTTGCGATTCGGTAGCGAGTCAGGCCCGGGACGGCCTCGTCGGGCGGTCGTCGGCAGCCGATGCGCAATTCCATCAGCTCACTCGCGCGCATGCCTGAGATGGCGGCAGCGGTGATGATCGCGGCGGTGCGGACGATGCCGACCAGGGCGACGGCCTGGAGCCTGGACAGTGGCAGGGTCCAGGGCAGTGACGTTGTTCCGTCGGCCGCGGGGACCGGGCCGGCATCGCGGCCGAACGGTCTCTCGACGCCGACCTGCGCGAGGGCGTCTTCCAGTGCAGGCCGCATGGTGGGCAGCCACGGGTGGCAGAACTGGCTCAGCCCAGCCCGGCGGGCGAGGGTGCCCATGGCCACCGGGAGAAGGCGATCGTCCTCGGCCCAGCCCTGTTCGAGGCGTTTCGAGATGTAATGGTCGTCCAGCATGGGCAGGGCTGTGCACGTTCGCGTGTACTCGGCGAGGATTTCGCTGAGCTCCCGGACCGGGACACGATTCTTGGGACCGACGCGCCGGATTCCTTGGGCTCGCCGTGCCGAGTGAAGGTCGGATTCGCGGACCTTGTGTGCCAGCTCGACGACGTGCGGGCCCAGTGTGGACATCAGGTAGAGGGCGGCCGCGAGCATCGGCTGCATGATCTCGTCCGAGACCGGTTGAGTCTTGTTCTCGTCTCGGCCGCTGGGCATCTCGGCGACGGCTGAGGCGGTGGCGCCGCCCCAGGGCCGCAGCTCGGCGGGGACGCGGTCGGCGGTGAACAGGTCGCGGTAGTTCACCAGGTCGACGACGACCTCGGCAGCCGAACGCCTGGTTCCGTGGCTCTGTTCACCGACGACAGCCCCGTCCTCGTCGAGAACGTAGCGGCGGTGAGCCAGGTATGCCTCGCAGTCCCGGGTGGTGATCTGCTCCAGGCTGATGGTCGCCCGCTCTCCCAGCCAGTTGAAGAAGCGGACGAGTTCGTCGAGACGGGCGCGACAACTGGTGACGTGGAGCGGGTTGCGGAAGGCCCGGGGCAACGGGGCGACCGACTGGTGGCGGGGTGCGAGCATCGCCAGGACCAGTTCCTTGGCCACCAGCCGCCAAGGCGATTCCGTGATCAGGGTGAAGTCGAAGCGCCTTACCGAGGGGCTCAGCTGGGTCGGCAAGCCGATGACGTGGGTGAAGTCCCAGATGTCGTCCTCGAACGCGGGGCGAGCGGCGTTGCCCGGAAGGGCCAGCCCGGCTTCACCGCAGACATCGGCGCCCGCAAAGACGGCAGAGCGTCCGTCGAAGGCGGGAGCAAGAGCGGTGGTCATGCGGTCATCTCCTCGGGTCGCAGGGGAAGTTCGTCGTCCCGGTCGATGACGTGGGCGGTGGCCGCGGTGACCACGGCCGGATCGAAGCGGTCCAGGACCTGCTGGATGCGGGCGGCATAGGGGCCGAAGACCGCCATGAAGTGGGCGGCAGGCATCTGCTGCCACTGCCGGGAGAAGAACGCCTTCAGCTGCAGCAGGCTGACCGCATGCCGTGGCGCGAACACCGCCAGGGGACACAACAGGCAGACCCAGGGGCGGGCTGGACAGGGCTTGCCCTTCGGGCCATGCAGTCCGGACAGCTGATCACCGCAGGCAGCGGTGAACACATCCCGCTGTCCGCCCACGAGTTCGGCGATCACCTCGTCGTCGAGGGCAAGGTCCGCCACCAGCTGCGGATAGCCCTCGGCCAGGGCGGCGGCCTCGTCCTCGGTGATCACCGTCGGCGGATGCGACCGGCGCAGCAGGTCATGCTGGGCGTCTTCGATCACGGCCTCGACCGCACGTTGCTGAGCGGCTGTCGCGGCCGTCAGATAGTGGTCGCCCTCGACGGCGGGGGTGTGGTTCGGATCGATGGTGGCCCGGCCGCTGCCGGTCCATGCGCTCTTGTCCCGCATCGCCTCGTGCGTGGTGCGGATCCGGGACCGGTGGATCTTCAAGGGCTGCCCATCGTCCCCGACCAGCTGGTGGCGCACGACCCACCGCTGAATGGCGACGCGGTCGAACTTCCTCACCCGACGGTCACCGCCGGCCCGGCTCAGCCCCAACCACAGTTTGCGGCCCTCGTCCGGCGGAACGAAGCTCCGCAGCAGCGTGGAGTGGGCCAGCCACTGCTCCAGCAGGCGCACGGCCCTGCGCGGCAGATTCAAGCTCTCGGCCGCGGTGCGGCCCTTGACGTAGGAGAGCAGGATCGTGGAGTCCCCGGCCCAGTCGACGTCCTGCGTGACCAGGTCCTCGATGCCGTCCGGCACGATCCCGGAGTAGATGCCGAACAACAGCCGGTAGGCGATGAGTACTTCCAGGTGCGGGAACAGAGCCTTTGTCGCGTCGTGGAAGCCGCCGCGGCGGTGGACCAAGGCGGCCGAGATACCGGCGTTGCGGCCGAACTCGGAGATGCTCACCGGCCCGATGGTGGCCAGCAGCCAGCGAAGATTCTGGGGAGTCCATCCGCCCTCGGCGGGATGCTGTCCGTGAGCGACAGCGGTCAGGGCCTGCCGGTGGGCCGCGTACGACTCCTCGACGAGCCGTCGGCAGAGGTCGCCCAGCCGCTGCCACTCGGTCTCCGAGTAGGGAGGCAGGGCGTGGTGGTTCGGCTGAACGTTGAAGTTCCGTCCGGCCGCGAGCTCAAGCACGCCGTCCGCCAGCGAGCCGCCGGCCTGACCGAACGCCTCGACCATCGCGCGGGTGCACGCCTCCCGGCCGCCCGAGCATCCCATCAAATACTCGGCCAGCCTGCTCCGTCTGAGCTGGTCAAGGCCGCCGGCGAAGCCCTGCTCGGCCAGTGTCCGCGCCATGCCCCGGATCGCCTGGGCGTAATGGTTGACCGTGCCCGCGGAATCCGCGGTGCCGTGCGGGTGGATCAGATCCACCAGGCCGGTTGCCAACTGCCGGGCCAGCAACGGGTTCGGCAAGCCGTCCAGCGAGAACGCCGCACGGCTTCCATCGCTGAACACGCAGGTGATGCGCAGGGGTTGGTCGATCAGCATGGTCGGCATCAGAGAGCCCCGTCCTCGACGTCGTCGTCGAACTCGGCGGCGGCTTCCCGATCGGAGCCCGCGTCGTCGGTCAGCCCGGCCTCGGCGCCGGCCCCCTCGTATGCCTCCCGGAAGATGCGGGTCGTATCCAAGCGGCGGAGGTATTTTTCCGTGGTCAGGACGGTGGAATGTCCTAGAAGATCACGAAGCACCAGCAGCGGGTCGGCCTTGCTCAGGTAGAAGACCAGAGCGGCGTCGGCATCGGTGTCCCGCACGAGCTTCGCGGCCTGCCGGTAATGCCCTGTGACCAGGTATTCCAAGGTCCTCATGGAGAAGGTGTGGCGGCATCGGTGGGGCCAGACGCGCGGGAACCGCGGTTCGAAGCGGACCCGGATCCGGTCGGAGGTCCGCTCGAAAATCGTGGCCCAGGCGGTGAACGGGCCGCCGCCGTTCTTCACCGCCAGCAGGCACGAACCGCCCTCCGGGGCCACCAGACGACGCCGCTCGGCCGGAGTCAGCGATGCCCAGGGCCGCCGGATCCCGTTGATCAGCCCGCCCCGGGCGTCCGGCTCGGTCACCATCAGCGGTTCACCCCACCGCCGTGGCGGCCGCCAGAGCGAGCCGTCCGTCGTGGCGGCCCGGTCCAACTCGACATAATCGTGCAGCCCGGCCAGGGCCTCGTAAGAGGTCCACGTGGTGCGGAACTTCTTGCCCTTGGTGATCCCGGCCGGCACCGGGAACGGGATGGGAACGGTGGTCGGCTCCGGCGGCAGGGCAGGAACCTCCCAGGGAAGCAGATAGGTGAACTCCTGCAGCCGCATCCCGGTGGCCAGCGCGTGATCCCCGACCGCCCCGTTGCGGGTCAGCTCCCGCCCATGGAATCCGGTGTCCTGCGAGCCGTCCGGGGCCAGCCCACGCAGGCCCTTGCGGAACAGCTCGGTGAAGTCCGGCTCCAAGTACTTGATCGTCACGTGCGGCTTCGGGGTGCGGCGGACCGCCAGATTCACCTTCATCTCCCGCCCGGTCCCGGCAAACAGGGCCCGCGCGGCGCGGTAGGTGAACGGCTCGGCCGTCGCGTACTCCTCATGTATCGCCCACCGGTAGAACAGCGACAAGATGCTCATGTGCTGGCCCCACGTCGTCGCCGCGAACCGGGCCTTCAACGGACCCGCCGCCCGATGCTCGGCGTACCGGCTCAACGCGGCCTTCAGCCGTACGCGCGAGTCGAACAGAGCCACCCCGTGCTTGGCCAGGAACTCCATCCACTCCTTGACCACCCGCGCGTAGTTCTCCCACGAGCTCGGCGCCGGCGCCCCGCTGGACGGGAGTTCACGCAACCAGCGGTTCACTACCGCCGTCGGACGTGGCGCGGCCGGGCCGTCCTCGAAGCGCAGATCGTTGTCGATGAGCACGGGCATCCCCTCGGGGATCAGCGGCCGATGCTCGATGTCCCAGGACTGCCAGCCCCGGGACGAGAAGAAGTTCAGGATCATGAGTGGCGACAGTAGAAACACCACACGCTTCAGCGCAAAGCCCAAACACCCAGGCCATCACCCCGGTTGATGTCAATCGCCACACGGAAACTAAGCGGAGACAATGGTGCCGGACGGTGTGTTCGGTGAGGAGAGGCACTCGGCCCGACTGATTTGTACGCGGGGGCCGGCTCTATCCGGTCCGGCCTCAGGCGGCCGTATGCCATTTCAGATAATTGCGCCGGCGCCGGGCGCGGACGAGCCGTTCGAGGAGGAGGGCGACGGCCGGAGAGTAGGGCGTCTTCGACGGCTTGCCTGCACCGAGGCGGGCGAGCTGCCGCGACGTGACAGCCTGGACGGCTGCGGATGCCACCATTTTGTTCCGGAAACGGGTGCGGGGCGGGCGGACCTGCACATCACTACCGGCCAGCCACTGCCCTGGCAGAGTGGGGTCGATTGCCAGGGCCGTGGCTATGCCTGCCATGGCGACTCCGGAGTCAATCACTTGTTGGGCGACTGCGCGTCGCCGGATCCCTCCAGTCAGCAGCAGTGGCAGCGGCGAGGTGGCGACGAGCTGCTCGGCGAGTTCAAGGAAGTACGCCTCGCGGGCAAGGGTGCGGCCGTCCGCGGGGGAACCCGCCGTGGCCATGCTCTCGATGCTGCCGCCGGACAGCTCGACCAGGTCAGTCCCCACATCGGCGAGCATCTTGATCACGTCACGTGCGTCGTCGGTGTCGAATCCGCCGCACTGGAAGTCCGCCGGGTTCAGTTTCACTCCCACTGCGAAGCCCGTGCCGACGCGCTCGCGGACCGCGCCCACGACATCGAGCAGCAGGCGGGCGCGGTTGTGCAGGCTGCCGCCCCAGCGGTCGTCGCGCCGGTTTACCAGGGGAGAGAGGAACTGCGAGAGGAGGTAGCCGTGGGCGGCGTGGATCTCGACTCCGTCGAAGCCGGCCTGTTGGGCCCGCTGCGCGGTCACGGCGAAGCGTTCCACCGTCTCGTCGATCTCCTGGGCGGTCATCGGCTGGGGTGTCGGGTACATGCTGGAGAAGCCGCCGATGTCGATCGGCACCGCGGCGGGGGCCCAGGTGGTGTCGGCAAGGTCTTTGGGGATGACGCGCCCGGGGTGGTTGATTTGCATCCAGATCTGTCCGCCTGCCTATTACCGGCCGCCGCCCAGCGCTGGAACGGCTCCAGCGGCGTGTCCTGTTCCAGGACGACATCGCCGGGCTGGGCGACTGCTCTGCGGTCGATCATGACGTTTCCGGTGATCAGAAGTCCGGCACCGCCCGCAGCCCAACGGCGGTAGAGCGTGAGGAGTTCGTCACCTGGCAGCTGCCCCGGCGCTGCGGGCAACTTTTCCATCGCGGCCTTCGCGATCCTGTTGGGCAGCTGAGCTCCGTTGCTCAGGTGCAGCGGATCGTTCAGCGTGGTCATCTCTTCTCCCATGTCATCGGCTCTGAGCGGCCTTGGTGCCGTTGTTGGTTTCGCGCCGCAGGTTCTGGCGTCACGAGGTGGCGGGGTCGAGGTCGCTGGCGTCGTCGAATCCGGCCTTGCGGTTGAGGTTGCCGATGATGCGGGCGACCGTGGTCCGGGGAAGCAGGCGCGACGCCCAGGTTCCGGCGCGGTTGGAGGCGCGTCCGGGGAAGGAGATGGACCGGCCGCGTGCGAAGTCGTCGAGTGTTCTGGCAGCGACGCTGGCGGGGGTGTCCGTGGTCTTCGGGTCCATGGACACGGTCGTACGGTCGAAGAATCCGGTGTCGGTGGCTCCCGGGTGGGCCGCCATCACGCGTACGCCGGTATTGCGGACCTCCTCGGCGAGTGCCTCGGTGAACGAAAGCACGAATGCTTTGGTGGCGGCGTAGCTGGCCTGGTACGGCATGGGCTGGAAGGCGGCGGTGGAGGCGACGTTGACGATGCCGCCGCGACCGCGTTCGACCATGCCGGTGCCCAGGAGGTGGACCAGGCCGATCAGCGCGGTGACGTTCACGTCGACGGACTGAAGGTTGGGTTCGAGGGGACGGCCGAGGAAGGGCCCCACCGACCCCATCCCGGCATTGTTGATCAGGAGGTCCACGTCCAGGCCGAGTTCCCCGATGGCGTCGACCACCGTCTGCGGGGACCGCCGGTCCGCCAGGTCCGCGGCGATCACATCGACTCGGACGGAATGCGCCTTCCGGATCTGCCCGGCAAGGGTGTGGAGTGCGTCGGCCGAGCGGGCGACAAGGATGAGGTGTGCGCCTCGGGAGGCGAGTTCCCGTGCGTAAGCCTCGCCCAGCCCCTTCGAAGCGCCGGTGACCACGGCGGTGGTGTTCGTGTAGTCGTGCATGCGTGAGTGCTTCCTGTTCGGCTGGGCGCCGGTCCGCGTCAGAGCGGACGGGCCTCGGAAAAGACGGGACGGGGGGAGCGTCTCGCTCCGGCGACGGCCTCGTGTCCACAGCGGGAGCGAGGACAAGTACTTCGAGTCTCGAATAAACATAACACTTCGAGACTCGAAGTGAAAAGCTATGATGAGGCCATGACGCGAAGCACCCTTGAGGCAGCGGTGGTGACAAACCACGAGATCTTCATGCAGACCAGCGACCGGATCGAGACCGTCCTGGCTGAACACGGTCTGACGCACGCAACCGCTCAGGCACTCTGGGCGATCGACCCGGCCGAGGCGCCGCCCTCGATGAAGGAACTGGCCGGCCGACTGTACTGCAACGCACCCAACCTCAGCTTCGTCATGAATCAGCTCACCGATCGGGGACTCGTCGAACGTTCCGCCGACCCCGCCGACCGCCGTTCACGCGTGGTAACGCTGACGGCGGACGGCCGACAGGTACGATCCGCGGTGATCGAGGCAACACTGGCCCTGAGCCCCTTCGCCCGACTGGACACCGACGACCTGCTCAACCTGGTGAGCCTCTTGGGGAAGGTGCTCGAACCGACCGCAGGTCCGGCGTGAGATTCGGCAAACGTCAAGACGTAGCATCCAGCGTTCGTGATGTGCTCATGTGCCGGCCCCATTCGGACGCGGCGCGGCCGGGCCGTCCTCGAAGCGCAGGCCGTCGTCGACGAGTACGGGCATCCCCCTCGGGGATCAATGGCCGCTGCTCAACGTCCCAGGACTCCCAGCCCCGGGACGAGAAGAAGCTGAGGATCATGAGCGCCGGGAGTGGACACACCACACGCCTCAGCGCAACGCCCAAACGCCCAGGCCATCAGCCGAGTTGAAGCTCATCGCTACACGGAAACCAAGCGGAGACAATGTGGCGCAGGCGGTGCAGGTCCAGGTCCTCGTCCAGACCGCCGTCGGTCCGCGCCACAACGAACGCCTCATTGATCGAACGAGGCGAAAGGCGCCCCACCCGCTCAGTCACCCACAGCGCCGGATGCCGGCCCGGTGAAAAAGCGGGCCGGATCTCCTCGATCCACTCGCCCAGGACGTCGATCACCCAGTCCATCTCCGGCACCAGCAGCACCGACCGACGCTTGGGCGGAGCCCCCTTGGCCGACTTTCCGTACCGGACCGCCATGCTCCCGAAGCGGTCGAAGTCCGGCGCCGAGCGGATGCGTCGCAGATCGACCAGATCGACCCGTGTCGATTCCGTCCGGCGAGTGCCATACGCATAGATGGTCTTGAGCACGGCAGCGTCCCGCAGCGCGGTGAGCGCCCCCTTCCTGCCCTGGCCACGGATCCTCTTCACCCGCGAGTCCGCCGCGTCGAACAGCGCCTGCACCTCGTCATAGTCCAGCGGGCGCCTGCGCGGATCGCCCTCATACTCCACCGCGTGCAGTACCGAGTTGCCATCATGGAAGACCTCCTGAGGTGCCTCCCCGAACCGCTCCAGGCACAACTCCACCCAGCCGTACCGTGCATCCAGCAGGTACTCGACGAACAAGGCGATCATCACCTCGTAGGTACGAGCCGTGGAAAGCTGGATCGGCTTCGGCCCGCTCCGCAGTTCCGCAATGAACGCCCCGCCGTCCACCGGCGTCCACTGCCACGGATACAGCCCCGTGAACTCGCCCATCCGCTCGACCAGTCGCAGCCGCGATCCGATCGCGTCCTTCTGCAGGACCCGAGCAGCCTGCTGCCTCGCCCACCCCTCACGCATCGCCGAGAACATCGCCGGTTCGGGATCGAGGTGGACGATGTTGGATGCCAGTGCGAGCGGTGCCGCACCGGGAGCCTCAGTGATCACCCGTCCGTTGTATCTGGTGCAACATCGATGCATCTGGTCTTTGCGAGCAGGTCACCGCTTCGAGTGACGTTGCAGCAACCTCACTGCCGAGACGCTGACCAGCACGAAACGGCGCACGGCCAGCTGTAGCGTGTTGCGCTCGATGCAATTCATCCTGTTTCGGATCTTCGACCAGATCCGGCCCGGGGCATACGAGGACCGCAGCGGCTTCGCCACGATTCCCTCGACACCCGTGCCCCTCAATGCCTCGTACCAGAGCAGGGCCTCGCTGCGGTCGGTGGTCGACCAGACCGGCTGGATCGGCGGTCCGATACCGGCGAGCACGTCCAGCAAGACCTGGCGGCGCTCCGAGTACGGGCGCGGACGCAGATCAGGTAGCCCTCCGGCGGGATAGGCCAGGACATCGAAACCCACATAGGTCGCGGGGTGCCGGTCGGCGAGTTCGCGGGCGCGGCGAGGGCGGGAGAGCGCGCGGCACTGCGCGGCTTCGAAGCTGATGCGCGCCTTGCCCTGGTCGTCGGTGACGTAGATGACGGCTTCGCCGTTTATGCGGGCTACCACACCTGTCTCATCAACAGCCCTCTCCGAGGCGGCGTGCAAGGTGGAGCAGATCTCCCAAGCGCAGCAGCCGTCCGTCGAATCCTGGGAGGGGGACGTGGAGCGGCTGGGTCCAGTGGGCGGGAATTGCATCCAGCCCGTAGTACGCCCCCGCGAAGCCTCCGGTCACCGCGGCGACGGTGTCCGTGTCACCGCCCAGGTCGATCGCCGCGCGTATCGCGTCTTCGAAGCTGGTGGTGGTGCGCAGGGCCCAGACGGCGGAGCCCAGGCAGGGCCAGACGGCGCCGTTGAACTCGGTGGCCTGATCGGGGTGCCAGTCGGGTGCGAGGACTGTGGCGTAGCGGTCGCGGTGGTCGGGGTGGACAAGAGCCAGGACGTCCGGGAGCGCGGTGAGGGGGTCGGTGTCCTCAAACGTGACGCGGATGAGTTCGTGGAAGATCGCGGTGCCTTCCCAGGCCGCGCGGTCCCCGTGGGTGAGGGCAGCGATACGGCGGGCCGCGTCCACGGTGGCTTCTTGGCCGGCAGCCGCGAAGTGGACCGCGGAGGTCGATGCCCGCATCAAGGAGCCGTTTCCCGCTGCTCGCCGGTTGACCTGGAAATGGATCGCGGCGGCGAGGTCCCAGGGCATGCCGTTGGTCAGGACGTCTTCGGTCTGCAGGCCGATGTCCTTCGGTTCTGATGCTGCCCACCGCTGGAAGCGGGCGAAGATGTCCGGCAGATCCAGTCCGCCCCGCTCCAGCAGCGACTCCGCGACCAGGACGGCCATCTGCGTGTCGTCCGTGGCCTCGCCGGGGTCCCAGCCGCCGCCTCCGCACATCTCGCCACCGGCACCAGGCGCGGGAAACCGCGCGGAGAACGCTCCCTGGGGACCGAATTCGAAGGGGGCGCCCAAGGCGTCACCCACGGCTGAGCCGACGACCGCGCCAGCGGCCCGCTGAATCCGCTTCATTCGCGCAGGTTATCTGCGTCGAACCGAGGCCGCGCGGCCCTCTTCCTTCCTCGGCTCGCCGAATCATCGGCGGCGAACGCGTCTCGTCCACGGAGGTGCGCCGCCTGAGACACCCTGGGTCTGAGACACCCGCACAGGTCACATAACGCCGTCCAGGACCGTGCCGGGCGGCAGGCGCATGGCGGCCAGCGCGAGGTCCATCCACAGCGCGGTGACGTCCCGGCCGGTCCGCGACTGCAGCCGAACCCCGTCCTCGGTGCGCCACAGCACGGTTCGGTGGCCGTCGACCTTGATCTCATAGGCATGGGGTCCGGTCGGCAGCTGGGTCACGGGTCGCGCGAGGGCGACGTCCACGGGCCATTCCACATGATCAGCCTGCGGCCGCCGGAGGCCGGCCGCCTGCCGGCCGACTCCTGCACGGTCGGCAGACAGCCGGGTGGCATGGCCGTTGCGGAACACAGCGCAAGCCCAACTGCCCAGACGGCCACCCGAGATCAGGGGCAGGGACAGCGGGCGGCCTAACCGGCCGCGGGGGCGCGGCAACCGGCTGACCAGCAGCCTAGCCAGCCGCCAGTCCCATCTCACCCCAGGTTTCCCTGTTTCCCTCCGTTGGGATCAGGGAGGGGGTTCGGCTGGGAGCGGTGGCCGTTCTTGCGGGTCCGGGCCTGTCTGAGGCGAGACGGCGCGAATGGGGAAGGACTGCTTCGACCTCCCCAGGTGTGGCAGTCCTTCCCCGTGCAAGCTCAGTCCGGCTACCCGGGTGACTGCTGTTCACGCCCCGTCTGCCGCATCTGCACGGCTGCCGCCAGGTGGTCCTTCAGGGCGGCCGGTATCGGCTGGCCGGGCGCGGTCGCCGTCACGGCCTCCGCGACCACCCGCAGTTCCACATTCGCGTGCTGGGGCCACCAGGATCGCGGCGCCAGGTCGGCGTTCCGCCCGGCTCGCGCCGTGCGGTCCACCGGTACCTGAGCGCTAATGTCAGGTCGCCTCCCACGGACCCCGAGGACATCGAGAGCCGCCCGCGACATCAGTGCGCGGTGAAGGGTTCGATGGTGAGGGTTCCAGACCCGGCTGCGTGCGTCGTTCCGGGCTTACCTCGCCTTTCAGCGTGCGCTGAAAGGTTTGTGACGCGCGGATTTGGATGGGGAGACTGGCGGCGCTCGCTGAAGGTCGGAGCGTCATAAGTCTGTGTGGAAGGACGTCATGAGTCTCAGCAGAAAGCTCAACCTCGCACTCGCCGCGAGCCTGCTGGCTGTAGGAGCGACACTCGGCACGGCGCAGGTGTCCGAAGCCAAACCTGCGACCATCGCGTGCGCTTATGGGCACGTCTGCGGCGTGGACAACCACGGCAATCGGTTCGACTTCTCCGCATGCGGAAGGAACGAACCCATCGGGCTCTCCGGGCCCGGGGAGTTCTTCAACAATCAGACACCTGGAACCTACGTGTACTGGTTGAACGCCGATGGAAGTACCTATGGAGCCGACGCCGCGGGACAGCACGGATACATCGACTGGACCCCCATCTGGTGGGTGAGGGCCTGCTGACCCAACACCCGCCTCACTCGAACCTGTGGGCCCGTCGATTCGTTGACGGGCCCTTTCCCCTGAGCGTCAGGCCACGGTGATCACCAGCGCGCATGCCGAGTTCGGCGGTCGCGGACCCCGCTCGGAGACTCCTCTGATGAACGACTTGACGTTCTACGCTTCTGCGCAGCTTCCCCCGCAGGCAGCCATGGGAGCGCAGGAGGCAGCTGCCCGGACTGCGGCGAACTGCCGTCAGGCTTTGACTCGGCTTCTTCCGGTCGCCGGACACGAGTGATCCCAGCGTGCGGAACGCCGCCGCGTGGCACAGGCCCGGCCAGGACCGGGGAGCGAGGCGGGCCCGCGGTCGGGGGCGCACCTTCCCTTGCGTCATCGGTTGCGTCTTCTCCTGCGCAGGCCGGATTCCGCGGCCGACTGCCGTTGCTGGTCAGCTGCAGCCCCTTGCTGCGGGCCTGCCCGACGAGCTGGTCGATCAGTTTCTGCTCGACCGTCGCGGCCTCCGGCGACGGATCCGCCTGGTCATCGGCGGCCACGAACTCGGTCACGGTGTCAGTCACTTGATGTCTCTTCCATGATCATCAATTACACCGGTGAGCGTACAGACCCGGGTCCTGGCGCGTGCGGCGTGGGTGTCGCCTCTTTGCTCCCATGTGGCCTGGTCCTTTTGGCCACGGTGGAAAGGTGTGGCGACGTCCTGGCGTCGGCGGCAGTTTGGATGAGGCGGGTCACAAGGACGCGTATCGGCGTCACGGTTACCGCGGTCGTCTACCGGGGTGCCGGTTTCTTAGATCGGCGAGGAAAGAGGGTTACCCATGCGCCTGTTGCGCATACGGGAAGGCAGGAAAGGCAGCATTAAGCGTGCGGGCCCGGCAAGGGCCGTGCGGGCGGCCGCTGCGGTCGTCTTTGTGACGGCGGGCCTCGGTCTGGGTGCGAGCGGCACGGCGGTGGCTGCCCCGGCAGCCGGCTGTTCTGGGGCAGGGCCCACCGTGACGGACTTCTTGGGCACCACGTACGCGACCACCTATTGCAATGCCTACGAGGGCGGCAATCTGGTGCGAGCCGGTTATCCGGTCTACGTGTACAGCGGCTATCTCTACGCCGGTCGGAGCTGGTTCGCCTGCCAGGTGAAGATGGAGGGGGTGGAGAACCCTCCGGTCGGTGAGGCCCGCAACGACTGGTGGCTTTGGACGCAAGGCGACGTTGCCGACGCTGACAACGGCTGGGGGTGGTTCCCCGCCACCAAGGTATCCGGCGGCGGCAACTACGAACCCATTCCGGGCCTTCGCACCTGCTGAACAGGATGTCCAGGCACTCCGGCGTCGGCCGTGGCGGCAGGGCCAGTCATTCTACGGATCGAGGGTGGCGCGAAGCTGCGCCGCCTCCTGCCTCAACTTGTCCACCTCTTGCGGCAGAAGCCGTCGGAACTGCATGTCCAGGAGCACTCGCGCGGCGGGCTCGGTGACGCCGAAGCGCGCGGTGATCCTGTGCACGGCCATGTCAGTCGATTCACACCCTGACACGATATCGACCAGCTCGTGTCTGCGTTCGATCGCCAGGAGCAACCCGTCGAGAACATGCAGGCGTTGCCGAAGGGAACGAGTGGAATCATTCATCTCGACCCTTTCTCGAAATCTGATGAAGCGCGGTGGCAAGAAAGCAAAGCACCGGTGGGCGCGTAGTGCCGTTCGCGCCCACCGGTGGCTCTGTCACCTGTGCATCATGACGAATACTGCCGGAATTCTTGGGAGCCGCCGCCGTCAACGTACCAGCGCCGGGACTCCCAGTTGAAGGCGAACGCCTGGTCACTTCCGGTCGGAGTGAAACGCAGACCGATCGCCAAGTAGTTCCACTCGTTCCTGCGCATCTGGGTGACGTTCCCCGGGTAGATCGTGTACCGGCTGGTCTGGTAGGCCGTGTCGCACCTGGGCCAGTCCGCGAGATTGGGGTCGATCTGCCAGCTCAGGTCGGCGTACAGAGTGCAGTCGTGGTTGTTGATGCTGAACGTCGCGCCCGCCCGGGTCGACAGTTCCCCGTCCAGGGTTGTCTCTCCGGTGAAGAAGATGTTGAGGGCGTAGTGCGCGTCCAGCGTATCCCGCTGCGTGCAGCCTTGCGGATCGCAGTAGCCGAAGATGATCGGCTGGTCCAGACGCCAGTTCCATCTGCTGGTGATCGTGCCGATTCCGTCATTCTCCGGGTCGTTGAGAATGTGGACGTCGGAGGACGCCTTTGGTGACACCACCAGCGCCCGGAGTGCCGTCTGCAGGCTGTCCTGGTGGTTCTTCGCGCGCTGTTTCACATAGCCGCGCGCCTGCGCCACGTCACCGCGCTCGACGGCGGCACGGACCGCCCCGATTTCGGGTTTCTCGCCGCCCGTCACCGCGAAAGCCAGGCAGGTTCCATCCGTGTAGTCCGATGGCGAGCATGCGACCCGGTCCTGTGCGCTCGCAGCAGCCGGAACGATACATCCGGCCAGAGCCGCGACCGCCACCAGGACGCCGGCTAAACGTCTAGACATCAGCGAACACCTCAATTCGTGTGGAACTCCAAGAACTGCGCAGGCGATTTCCCTCCTGCCCAGCCCAGGATTTCCACGCCGCACCACCACGGCAACACGTTTCGACGACAGCCAAATACTGCACCGAGATGTCGCAAATTCCGCTGATCAGAGCCCTGATCGTGTTCGGGTGATCCCTCGCTGGGGAATTCCCCATCCCGTGGCACTACCGCGGTGCGAGGGCGGCGATCACAACCTTCCCGGTCGGGCAAGCAGTGAGATGGTGTCCTGGTGCCGGTGCCCCCCACTTTCGACGAGTGCGCGGCCGAGCCGGGTAGCGCTGTGCAGAACGCGTTTTCCGTCACGCTGGCTGGCGATGAGGCCCGCGGCCCGCAGGACGGAAACCTGCTGACTCGACGTCGGCAGGGAAACCCCGACACTCCAAGCCAGTTCGGATGTCGACTTGCCGACGGCGTCCGCGAGCGACTCCAAGATCGAAGCCCTGGTCCGGCCGAGCAGTGCCGAGAGAGTCGGACCGCCCGGGTCGTCAGCAGGCGCGGCAAGCACTCCAACGGCCTGGCGTTGCACGGGGTAGACAAGGGTCGGTGTGAGCTCCTGGTCCACGAGCGTCAGGACTCTTCGCCAGCAGAAGAAAGACGGCACCAGCCGCAGCCCCCTCCCGGCGAGGTGTAGGTCCCGGTCGGCCGGATAAGGAAAAAACAGGACCGGGGGCTCCCACCGCGCCGTCGGCAACTCGCGGAGCAGCGCTTCGCTGCCGCCGTCGACCAACTGGCGTACGCGAAGGTGCACATCGGCATCGACCTGCTCGCGCAGGTCCTGCCAGACCGGGGCCAGTGTGGCGTCGAAGTAGCCGTGCAGCGCGCGTCCGAGCCGGTTAAGAGGCGCCCTCCTCCCGTCGGCCAGCTCCACCGTCCAGGAGGGCAGGGCCCTGACGCCGCTGAGCATCGTGAGGTCATGCCGCAAACGCTGCGGGGAGGTGCGCAGCACCGTATCGATCGCGCCCTCCGGATCGATCTCAGGCTCTGCGGGGGTGAGGAAGTCCGGGATGTAAGGCCCCAGCGGTACCAGGGGCCGAAGTACCGCGCGCAGGAAGTCGAAGTCCGGCCGCGACAGTTGGGTCACCGAGTGCTGGCGCCACTTCCCGAAGAAGGCCTCACCTTCACGACTTTGCAGTCGGCAGAGGCTGCAGACAACTTCCCACATGGGTTCCGGCTGGCGTGCCAGGCGTATGCGTTGCAGATCGTCAGAAGTGAAGTGAATGCGCAACATGAGGTCCCCTGATCCTCGTGCTGACAGTTTGGCCCCCGTGGGCACATAGCGGGAGGCATATTCGCGTCAGAAGACCCCCAGTCCAGCACCGCTCCCACCGGGATGCCGTGCGAGCGAGACGGGCACGGTCTCGGCGGACGTTTCCGGTTAGCTCTGACCGCCGGGCAGATTGCTCTGTGCCTGGGTCTTTGACCGGCGGTAAGAAGACTGCCGCCAGCGGTCCGTTGGGACGGGTGAGTGCCCAACAGGTCACCCCGCTCGCGGCTTTGGCAAGTCTCACACTCGCCGAACCCGACTGCGTCAAGTCCGCCTCCTGGCAGGCTGTTCAGCCCGGCCCGCGAGAGGTGCCGCTGTCTGCGGGCTAGGACTTCTCTTAGAAGCTGTTGTCTTTCCGGGCTTGAGGACCGTTTCCGCTGGTCGGGCATAGGGTCGGCGATCCCGTGGGAGTTGTGGCCTGGTGTGCTGTCGCTGCCCGGGAGGTCGTGGATGCCGTCGGTGGTTGGGCTGTTGGAACAGCGTGAGCTGGGTGCTCGCCTCGTGTTGACGAGCTGCGGGAGGAAGCCGACCGCGTCCAGGCAGAGTTGGCCGCGGCCGAGCGGGAATGGAAGGAGTGGGCCATCGCCTGCTCGCGGGGCGGCGAAGTACTGGCCCCGGCGGACGAGAGCGGGCAGGACCCCGCCCGGGCCGAGGGGACCGTGCCGGCCGCTGAGGAGCAGTCCGGAAAGACGCCGCGGGTGCCGGAGGCAGCGAAGACGAAGTCGCAGGTTCCGATGTGGTGTGAGGGGTTGGCCTGGTCGGTGCTGTCGGTGGACTACCAGCGGATCCTGGGGGGCGCTCCCGGACCGGGCGCGGCTCCATCAAGGGCCGCTGACCTGCCAGGAGATGGCCGCGGCGTTCGGCATGGATGTGGTGCCGGCGCGGGTGGAGGCACTGCGGTCGAAGGCGAAGCGCCTGGTCGCGGGGCTGGCTGGCCGAGCGGCAGCCGGGCCAGGTCACTGATTCCTAATGCTGTTTGTCAAGCCGTGTGAGCGGCGGGAGGCACGGCCTCGTAGGTCCGTCCGTCGCGTAGGAGCGCCCAGAGGACGTTGACGCGGCGGCGGGCCAGGGCGAGGACGGCCTGGATGTGGCGCTTGCCCTCGGAGCGTTTGCGGTCGTAGAACCGGCGGGAGTCCTCGCAGTGTCGGATGCTGAACAACGCCGAGATGTAGAAGACTCGCTGGAGTCGGCGGTTGTAGCGTCGTGGGCGGCGGAGGTTGCCGCTGATCTTGCCGGAGTCGCGGGGAACGGGAGCAACGCCGCCGAAGCCGGCGAGGCGGTCAGGAGTGCCGAAGAGACTCATGTCGCCGCCGGTCGCGGCAAGGAACTCGGCACCGAGGATCACGCCCAGGCCGGGCATGCTGGTGATCACTTCGAAGTCCCGATGTTCGCGAAACCGGGCCTCGATCGCCTTGTCGAGTTCGGCGACCTGCTGGTTGAGGGCCATCACTTCCCGCGCGAGTGTGTGCACCATCTGGGCGGTCAGTTGTTCGCCGGGCAGGCTGGTGTGCTGGCGTCCGGCGGCTTCCAGAGCTGTCTCGGCGAGCCGGTCAGGGCGCAGGACCTTGCGGTTGCGCAGCCAGGTCTCGAGCCTCTTCTTGCCTGTCCGGCGCAGGGAGGCCGGGGTCTGGTAGCCGGTCAGCAGCATGAGCGGGCCGGTGTTGGTGAGGTCCAGTGCCCGTTCCAGGCCCGGGAAGATGCCGGTGAGCTGGGCGCGGAGCCGGTTGACGGTGCGGGTGCGGTCGGCGACCAGGTCCGTGCGACGCCCGGTGAGGATCTTGAGGTCGGTGACGGTCTCGTCGCTGGTGCGTAAGGGGTGCAGGTCGCGGCGGATGCGGGTCTGGTCAGCGATGACGGCGGCGTTTTTGCCGTCGGTTTTGCCTTCGCCGCGGTAGCTCTCGGAGGCGCGGTGAATGGCCCGGCCGGAGATGTAGTGCACTGGCTGGTCGTGGTTGAACAGGATGGTGATGGCCAGGGCGGCTCCGCCGTCGGCCAGGTCGATGCCCCAGGTCACGTCATCACCCAGGGCCAGGACGTCGGTGAAAAGTTCCAAGAGTTCGGGTTCGTCGTTGGCGACGCGTCGGGACAGCAGCCGGTGGCCGCTCTCGTCGATCGCGACGCAGTGGTGGTGCGTCTTGCCTGCGTCGATGCCGGCCCAGATCATGGCCATGTGGTGCCTCCGCGCGGTGTGGTCCTTGTGCCTCCCGACGGACGACCTCGCTGTCGATTCCCTACTCAGCGATCATTCGCAATTCCTAATTGGCAGCCGAGTCGTCGTGGGGCACCGGGCGGCCAATCAGTGGAAGCCACAAGCGGCAGAGCTTTTTGAACCACACCCGGTGCCCCTGGGTGGGTGAACCATACGAGGGGCTCACCGCGTCCCGCAGAACAACGTAGGGAGCTTCTTCGAGTTGGCCACCGATCAGGTGACGGTCCATGAAGCGCAACGAGCGAGGCCCCCGGGCTGTTGATCGAGATGTCTGACGTCTCAACCACATTGCTCGGGGGCCTCGTTGGTCATCTATCCTGCCGCACTCGACCTGCCCCATGCGCTCGTGGAGCGGGTCACGATGCTCATCGTCACCCGTGAGGGTGACCGGCGCTGCAAGCTCCGCCCGTCCCAGCGCGCGATGGTGGCACTGGTGTACCTGCGCGAACACACCACCCTGGCGAAGATCGCTGCCGGGTTCGGGATCAGCGAGTCCACCGCCCACGCCTACACCAGCACGGTCATCCGCCTGCTCGCCGAACGTGCGCCGGGCCTGCTGAAGGTCCTGCGCGAGGCCGATGCGGACTTCGTCCTGCTGGACGGCACGCTCGCCGAGTGCGACCGGGTCGGCGACGGCCGGGCCGACTACTCCCACAAACACCGCCGGCACGGGGTGAACGTGCAGGTGGTCACCAACCCAGGCGGCCGGCTGCTGTGGCTCTCACCCGCACTGCCCGGCCGGACTCACGACCTGACCGCCGCCCGCACCCACCGGATCATCCGCATCTGCGAGCGCCAGGGCGTCCCCATCCTGGCCGACCTCGCCTACCAGGGCGGCGGCCCCTGGGTGAGCACCGGCATCAAACGCAGGCCCCTGCAGGAACTCACCCTCACCGAGAAGACCCTCAACCGGGCCCTGGCCGCGGCACGGGCACCGGTCGAGCGCGGCGTCGCACGCCTGAAGTCCTGGCGCATCTTCCGCAGATCCCGATGCAGTCCAAACCGCATGACGTCAATCGCCAAAGCCATCCTCACCCTGGAGCGGCAACGCTGAAGAAGCTCACTGAGCGAGATCGACGCGCGCGGCGCGGGCAGGGCGGCGAGTCCGGTCCGCCGGGCGTGGTCCACCAGGTCCTGGGGGGGTCAGGCCCGGCCAACGCCTTTCCGACGTGGTCGAGCATGGTGGTGGCCGCGGCCAGAACGGCTTCGTCGTCCAGTGGGCGGGCGGGGATGTTCATACCCTTGGCCGACAGCTTCTGCAGGCTGCGGAAGAGGTCACGCATGTGGATCTCGCGGATCGTCAGCGACAGGTGCACGGACAGGCCGCCGCTGCCGACGGCCTGGTGGGGGAAGCCGCGCGGAATGTAGAGGACGTCGCTGGCGTACATCGTCGTGCGCAGCACCTCGGCCGGCGGCTCTCCCTCCACTCTGCCGAGCCGCCAGTCGCCGTTCGCCGGCCCCTCGTGGACGCGCCAGTCCTTGCTGCCGTTCAGCTGCAGGACGAGCACGTCGGGGTGTCCGGCGGTGTGACGAAGCAGAACGCCACCACGGGCCACTGGAGTTCTCCTAATCTTCTCCTCGGGGGAAAGGGTCGCCCAATGAGGCCCGTCTGATCTTTCCGCTCGCTGTCCTTGGAAGAGAACCCGTTGGTGCCGTCTTGATCAAGGGAGCGACTATCCCCAGAGCCCCGGAAATTATCCTAATCTTCTCCTCGGGGGACTTTGTATGACCATTCCGAATTTCCACGAAGCACCTAGGCGTCGTGCCCCCCATCACAGCCACATCGCTGACTTCGGGAAGCAGACGAACCTCATATTCAAGACGCGCCAGGGTCACGTCATCGTCCGAGGACAGCCTCCCGACGATGAAGAGATAACCTTCCTGGTTCACGAACCCCAGATCGCCGGTGGGCAGGACGGCCGGATCGTCAGATCTGAGGTCCGCCGGACGCAAAGACACAGTGATTTCCCCCATGGCGCCGGGCGGGACCTCCTGCCTGTCGCGGCGGATCTGCACCTGAACTCCCGGCAAGGGTTTGCCGACCGAGCCGGGATACTTCAACCACTCCGCTGTTGTGATTTCCGTGATCGTGCCTCTGGATGTGCCGTAGTACTCGTGAAGCACCGGGCCCAGCAGCTCGATCGCGGACCGCTTGACAGCCGGTGGGCAGGCGGCGCCGCCATGGAAGACCGCACGTAGCCGTCGGTCGGGGGCCCGGCCCGCCTCGACGACATCGAGCAGGCAGTCTGGGGGCAGCATTGCGCTGTCGGCGCCGAACCGGTCGGCCAGGTCGGCGAAACCGTTGGGCGACCACGTACGTTGGACCACCACGGCGCTGCCTGCCTGGAGCGCGTAGAGTGCGGGGCCGAGAGTGCCCAGGTGGTACGTGGGGCCGGCCATGATGTGCGGCCCGAAGCTGATACCCGCGGCGTAGCGTTCCTCGACGGCGACTCCCTTGTATGGGCGCCAGGGATGGGCACGGGGCACACCTTGAGGCGCGCCCGTCGTACCCGACGTGGAGAACGCGAGAAAGCCGGCTCGCTGCCGGGGTGCCGGTGCGACCAGCGCAACCTGTGGAGCCGATTGCAACAGCAACGTGTCGGTCACTACGGGGCAGGGAAGTAACTTGTCCAGGCTTGCGGCTTCGACGCTCGCCACATGCATCGTGACGTTCATGTCGGCAAAGAGGGATCCGACCGTCTCGGCCGTCATTTCCCCGGTCTCGACCGGGAAGAGGCCGTATCCGTACTTGAGGGCCGCCAGCGCCAACGCGAAGAACCGCGGCCCCGTCGGTATGTCGGTAGAAATCATGCTGTCGTGGTCCATGCCAATGGTGGCCAGGCCCTCTCCCAGCCTGTCGGCCCTGTCGGTCAGCTGGCTAAAGGTGTAGGTGCCGTCGTTGCCTACTGCGGCAATTCGATCTGGATGGAGCTGCGCTGTTTGCCATGGATTCCACACATACGCTTTCAAAGCCGATCTCCTTGCGAGTCGCCGCTGCCCACGGCGGCATCCGCATGGGGCTCTCGGCCCCCGAGCACGGCCGCCAACTCCCCGAAATTCGGTGTACGCAGGACCAGTGTCGCGTCAAGCAACTTGCCTAGGCGCTGCTCTAATGCGGTCGTGATCTCGACCGCCTCGATGGAGTCTCCGCCGAGCGAGAAGAAACTGTCTGCGGAGGATACTTCGCGGCCGAAGACCTCCTCGACTGCGGCAAGGACGTGACTGAGGGCGGCGTTCGGCGGTGTAGTGCTCATACACCCATCCCTCCGAATTTCTGGACAGTCGACGGAGAAAGGCCGTCAATGAGAGATTTCGCTATGTTCTGCGCCAGCGGGCGCCCAACGCGCTGCCCGTCGAACAAAAGAGAGACCTCTATACCGTCCAGATACTCGTCACACCGCAGATGCAATGCATAGGTGTCAACCCAGGAGATGCCCATGAGTGGATAGGCGCTTGAATCGACCCGCAGGGCCTCTTCCTGACGGGTGGGGGCCATCTCCCTCTCAATCTGCCTGATGTTGATGAAGATGCCCGGATCCAGTTTGCGGCCGTCCACTTCGAACTCGCGAATCAACGTGCGCAGTCCCTGGGAGTCCATCTGCTGGAACCGCAATGCGTCGAGCATCTGCCCGCCGACCTCTGCACAGACGTCGAGAAACCCCGCGCCGGCGTCACATACTTTGAGGGGGCCCGCGCTGGCGAACATGCCAACCACATCATGCTCGGCCGACCTTCTTGAGTCCATGGAGGTCCACAGGCTCACCTCCTTGCGGCCGGAGTGCCGGTATAAGGCGCGAACGAACGCGCTCACAATGCACTGCATCACGGTGCAGCCTGCCGACCTGCTGGTCTCCCTGATCGCGTCCATGACTTCGCCGGAAAGGACCTCCTCCACCACACCGCTCTCCGTCGGCACAGCTCCTTCCGGGCACCGCCAGGAGTGGTGCGCCTCATGCGCGAGCCTGTCGCGCCAGCTGTCCCGGACACGCTCCATGTGCGCTATTCCGAAGCTCTTGCGCTGACGATGAGCCGCCTCGGCGAACGACGATGCCGTCCACGGGACGGACTCTCCCCGCACCAGTGCCGTGTAGTCCCGCCAGATCTCGCGGGAGAAGAGGTCCAGCGCCCGACTGTCGAACACGAGGTTCTGGAACGTTGCGAGGAATGCGTGGCACTCCCCGTCACGACGGAGCAGCCGAAACTTGAACGGCCGACCTCCGTCAGGCCATGGCGCCACGAAGTCGCGGGACAGCAGCAGTGAGGCATAGCGGGAGAACTGCTGGGCGGAAGATGCCTTCACGGCCTGATGGTCGACGGTCTTCTCCGTCACGCCCAAGGGACGTACACGCTGGGCACGCACCGGATCCTTACCGGCGGTCGGCAGCAGGTCCATGCACAGCGCATCGTGCCGTCTGACGAAAGAGTCCACTGCCTGCTCGAAGAGAGCGGGGTCGAACTCGCCGGTGATCTCGCATGCGTACCAGACGTTTTTGCGTGACACCCCCGGTCCGGGAGATTGCGCATAGTATCGATCTTGGCCATACGTGAACGGAACAGGCTGCTGTTCCTGTACGTCGTCCGTCATGAAAGACAAAGGAACTCACTCCCATTTTCTTTGAGCCAGGCCGGGGTGCCCTTCTCCACTATCTTTCCCTCCCGTACCACGAGGACTTGGTCCGCGTATTCCAGGACAGTCAGCCGGTGTGCTATAGCCACCACGGTGATTCCCGATTTCATCAGTCCGTGGAAGATCTCCTTCTCCATGACTGGATCCAGGGCCCCGGACGCCTCATCGAGAACAAGCAGGCGCGGCTTCCTCGCCAACGCGCGGGCAAGAATGACGCGCTGCCGTTGTCCGCCCGAGAGGCCATGTCCGCCAGGACCGACGAGGGTGTCGTATCCCATGGGGAAGGCAGTGAGCTCCTCGTGGATGCGGGCTAGTTTGACAACTTTGACCACATCATCCTCGGTAACGTCCTCGAGACCGAATGTGATGTTCTCGCGAATTGATCCGGCGAACAGATGAGCATTCTGGTTCACATAGCCGATCTTCCGTCGATAACTGGGTCGATCGACTGTGGCCAGGTCCGTGCCGTCCACCATGACGGTGCCTCCGGTGGGTACACGCAAAGCGGCTAGCAGCATCCCCAGCGTCGACTTTCCGGAACCTGAGCGCCCGAGGACGGCGACGAACTGACCGGGTTCTATCGTCACATTCACGTCGGACAACGCTGGACGATGACTTCCGGCGTACTGAAATGAAAGCCCTTCCGTCCTGATAGCAGCGGCCTCAGTGGTGGTCCTGCCGGTGGGCAGCCCGCGTGGTTCGGGCTTGGCCCGCAGGATGTCGTCCAGCCTCGCCAGCGCGGGACCCACCGAGGCGAGTTGCGCAGCCGCGTCGAATAGGCTCTCCAGCGGGGCGAACAGAGCGATCGTCAGCGTCATGAACGCGATGGTTCCGCCGAGCGAGGCATCGCCGGCCAGCGCTCGCCACGTACCGACCAGGAGGACGGCAATGGGAGCGACAAACTGAAGAGCTCGGCTCAGTGAAGTGCAAACCGAGAGTCGCAACTGGGTGGAGAGGCGTGTGTTGACCTCGCGGACGAGCACATGAGACCAGCGTTCAGCCGCCTCTCCCTCCACACCAGCAGCTTTGAGGGTCGTGATGCTCTCCAGCATGTCCATGAGCTCGTTCTGGGTACGCGTCTGCTGCTCCAGAACCTCATAGTTCATACGGGTCTGCTGGCGCCATGTGATGGAGAGGACGCCGACCTGGCCGGCGATCAGACCGATCACCAGGCAGGCCAGTACGGGGTCGACAACGAGGATGGCCACCAGATAAACGGCTATCAGGATGCTGTCGAGTGCCGCCGACACCGCCGTGATGCTCAGCACACGATTGAGATTGCTGCCGGTGCGGACCCGCATCGCGAGATCACCGGAGCTGTGGACCGTGAAGAAGTCGTATGGCAGCGCAGTGAGATGTTCGACGATGCCCCAGGTCAAACTCTTCTCGATGGCGGCCTGACGTTTCACCAGCAAGGATGAGCGGACGATTTGCAGGACGAGAAACAGCGCACAGAGAACTCCCAGCCCCACGGTGACGAGGGACAGTCGGCTGTTCAGCCGACCGGGGAGCACATGGCCGACAAGGAAGCTGATTGCAAGCGGCAGAGCGAATTCAAAGCCCAGCAGCACCATCGACACGGCGGCGATTCTGGTGAGTTCCTTCTTGGGGGGGATGAGGTGCTGCAGCCGATGCCAGGGGGTTGCCTGGAGCCGACGCCGGGAGGGCTCCTTGACCGCCTTGCTCGTGCCAGGCAGGGCTGCCGGCGCGATAGGGGCCTCGAACTCTATGGCGACGCCTGTAAAAGCCTTGGCGATGGATTCACGGCTCAGCCGTCTGTGTCCGACCGCAGGGTCGACGACGTCGGTGTAATTGCGCGTCGAACGCTCCAGCACCACGAAGTGATTGAAATTCCAGAAGAGTATGCTGCCCGGCGGCAGCAGCTGCAGACCGTCCAGATCCGCTCGCACTCCCCTGCCTTTCAGTCCATGGGACCGCGCGGCCTCAAGGAGGGAACGTGCCGAGGAACCGTTGGTTCCGGAGCTGACGAGTTCACGGATCTGGTCAAGTTCCGCATCGATACCGTGATGACGGAGTGTCATGACCAGACAAGCTGGACCGCAGTCGCTCACCTGGGTCTGGTAGCAGATCGGGATACGTGCCCGACCCCGGTTTCCGCGGTACGCACGCCACGCTTCGGGCCGCAGGAAGTGCCGCGGGCTGCGGAAGAACGAACGACCATCGAGTACGGACCCGAGTCCATCCTGTCCATGACGATGCTCAAGGGCTTCTTGGCGAAAGCGTGTATTACCCGTCATTTTTCAGTCCTTAAGGGTGCATGGAGCGGGTGCGATTGCACGCACCCGCTCCATGCACCCGATGTCCGTTCAACCGAGAATCGTGAGTCCGCTTCCCTCTGCCCTCAGGCGAGAAATCCGGTCCGCAGACGGACGGCTCCTCCTAGCAGCCGTCAAGGACGATGCAGCAGCCGTAGGGGACGGTAGCGGAGCCTCCGAAAAGGTCGTCCAGATCCTGGTCGGACAGTTCGGTGAGGTTGATCTGATTGTTTTCCATAGGATTTCCTGTCTTGGATGGTTTTCCTCAACCCGGAAGAGAGTGCTTGGCGATATGCCGTCCGTAGGCATCTTGTACTAGTAGGTGTCACCGACGGAAAGTACCCGACTCGCTTCAGGCTCTGATTTGGCGACCGTTTCTCTGCTGGCCACTCCAGCAGGGAGATTAACAGGGTGCAGATCGACTATCAAGACCGCTCATCGCCCGCAATAGATAGGGCTGGTTGAAGAGAAAATGGCAACAGAAAATCGCCCCTGCGGTGCATCTTGTTTTCTTCAAGCCTGCATTCGACATGCATCACACAGGGGTCGTTGTTGAGCAGATATAAAATCCCGGACTGCACTTCAGTGCGGTGCTCAGAGTCAGGAACCGGAGCCTCGTGTTCCAGTGCGCTGCTTTGCGGGTGAACAGAGTACCGATCCGCTGAATCGATCCCGGATTGTTCATGCAGATCCTCCTGATACAGGATGTGTGATCATGCCCCGATGGCGCCGACGGAAAGGCGTCGAAGGCGAACGAGCTGAGACGGAAACCGGCCGCCGACTGGGAAATGAATTCATAGGCGGCACGGAACCACGTGACGAGCGGTCGGGCGGGATTATCACCCGACTCGCTGATACAGGTTCGCCCGCGGGTACGTCATAGTTTGTGCGGCGGACTCGGTTAATCTCGGATCAATGATGGAGTCATGCTCTCACAGCGAAGCACTTCCCCAAAAAGCATCATGGCAAGACTAGTGGATTCCCTAGATCTTCGAGTTTCCTGGTCTGTCACGGCAGCTGTTGTTCCTTGGTCGGTAGGGTGTTGTTGCTGGTCAGGTTGTTGTGGTGGCGGTGATGTTGTTCCATCTCCGGTGGGCTTCGGCGGCTTGGTGTTGGTGGTGGCGGCGCCAGGCGGACCAGTGCAGGAGGTGGTCGCGGTCGCGTCGGGGGCGGGGCGGTGATCCGCAGGAGTCGGAGCAGTTCGCGGCCGCTGGCCGGGACGCGCTCGCTGTCGGCGGTGGTGACTGTGGTGGTGCGGGCGCGGGTGACGGCCAGGACTGCGGCGGCGAGCATGCTGATCAAAGTCCAGCGCATCCAGGAGTTCCAGCAGGTGGACTGGCCCTGGTCGAGGCCACAGACGCCCTTGGAGATCTGGAAGTCCTCCTCGACGCGCCACCTGCAGCACACCACATCGACAAGATCGGCCAGGGTGACGGGAGTGGCCGAGTGGCAGCGGTAGAAGGAGAGTTCACGGGTGTAGCGGTGACGGCGGACCAGGACGGTGGCGTGCCGGGGCCGGTGTCCGTCGGGGGTGTCGTCGGGGTGGATGTCGAGCATGGCCCAGTCGTAGTGGCGGTCGCCCTTGAGGCCGTGGCCGGTGCGCAGGCGCATCCAGCTCTTCTTCGGGACCCGGGCCGCGAGTTGGGTGACGGTCAGGCGGCCGACGGCGGTGTCCACGCGGTGGTCGGCGCGGACGGCCAGGGCGTAGCCGAAGCCGAGTGCGCGGGCGCTGTGCCGCAGTTCCCGCCGTAGACTTCGTCGCCGGCCAGCCACCGTGCCTGTGTGCCCAGGTCGCGGGCGTGGGTGAGCAAGGCGGCGGCGATCTGGGGTTTGGTGGCGAACACGACGTCGTCGGGGACATGGGTGAGCAGTCGCCGTTCCTCGTCAGCGGCCCACTCGGCGCCGAGGTACAGGGCCCGGTCGATCGGGGCGTACCCGTGCCGGCTTGCGTAGGTGAGGTGGACGGCGACCTGGCACAGACCGATACCGGCCAGCGCTCCGGAGTATTGGCGGGCCGCGCCGACACAGTCCGTGGAGGACTTCTCGTCCCCGGTTTCGTCCACGATCAACACCGCGTCCGGATCGGCGAGTTCAGCGGCCGTCCAGGCAGTGATCCGGTCCCGGGCCCGGTCGTGATGGACGACCGCGCGGGACAAGAAGTGCTGAAGCCGGTGCGGTCCTCGGTGGCCAAGGGCCTCGGCGAGCGTCCAGCAGTTACGCGTGTCCAGCTCCATCAGCATCGCTTCGGTCATCTCCCGCACCAGGGCCCGTGGTTCACGGCGCTCGAAACAGTCCGCGATCTCTTCGGTCACCGCCCCGAGCGTCGCCGCCCATGTCTGCTCGGCTATCGTGGCCTCCGCCGCCACCTGGTTCTGAAACGTCGTCACAAACGTTCATGATCACGGTGGCCGTACTCATGCCCGCAGGCACCCCACCATCCCGCTGACCAGCCTCAACTCACGACCCAGTCACATCTACAGCTGCCGTGTCTGTTTCACTGCTCAGCACGAGCGGGCTCGGCGGCCTGCGGACAGGTGCTGCCGGAAGCTGCGCGTCCTATAACCGGGTGATCCCCGGGAAGTGGGCGCGAGCCGGGTGGGCGGACGTACCGCTCCCGGCGGCCACCGGGAAGAGAAGCACGCGGCGATGAGGACGAAGTGCCGGTCTCGGCCTGCGGTTTCCGTGGTGGACGGGCGTACGATGCGCGCCGTCGGGGCGGCGGAGGAAGCACCGATCTCGAGCAACTGCTCAGTACACCCCGCATATTGACTGGCCGTCACGTGAGGCGAAATCTCCCTGATCGGTAGACTCCGGAATGCCGAGGTCTCCCGGGCGTCAGCCGGGAGGGACTCTGAACCTGCCCCGTGCCCGTGGAGGAACGATCTCAGTGTTGACGATGCAAGAAGCCCTGCTGGTGCTGAACAAGTACTGGACCGAACACGGGTGTTTGGTCGTTCAGCCCATGAACACTGAGGTGGGTGCGGGCACGCTCAACCCTTCTACGTTCCTGCGGGTCCAGGGACCGGAGCCGTGGCGCGTCGCGTACGTGGAACCGAGCGTCCGACCCGACGACTCGCGCTACGGCGAGAACCCGAACCGCCTGCAGACGCACACGCAGTTCCAGGTGATCCTCAAGCCCGAGCCCGGAAACGCTCAGGAGTTGTTCCTGGGCAGTCTCCAGGCACTGGGCATCGACACGGCGGCACACGACATTCGCTTCGTCGAGGACAACTGGGCGTCCCCCGCGCTCGGGGCCTGGGGGCTCGGCTGGGAAGTGTGGCTGGACGGGTTGGAGATCACCCAGTTCACCTACTTCCAGCAGGCGGGTGGTATCACTCTGGACCCCGTGTCCGTCGAGATGACCTACGGCATGGAACGCATCGTGATGGCCCTTCAGGACGTCAGTCACTTCAAGGATATCCAGTACGCGCCGGGCGTCACCTACGGTGAGGCGTTCGGTCAGGCCGAGTACGAGATGAGCCGCTACTACCTCGACGAGGCCGACCTGGACACCCAGCGGACTCTCTTCGAGGCTTACGCCGGCGAGGCGCGCCGCATGCTCGACGCGCGCCTTCCCGTGCCCGCGTACTCCTATGTCCTCAAGTGCTCGCACACGTTCAACGTGCTCGACGCCCGGGGTGCCATCTCCACCACGGAGAGGGCGCGTTCCTTCGCCCGGATGCGAGGGATGGCCCACGAGGTCGCCGAGTTGTGGGTCGCCCGGCGCGAGGAACTCAGCTTCCCCCTCGGAGGGGGGCCGGACACAGCTGCCGACGCCACTGTGGACGGAACGTCCGCCGACGCGGCGGCCGGGGAGTCCGCCGGGGCGGAGCAGGACGCCGCGGCCACAGCACCGGCGCTGACGGCCGAGTCGGGGCGCGCCACGCTGGCGCTGGAGATCGGCGTGGAGGAGATGCCGCCGGCCGAGGTCACCAGGACCTCGCAGGCGGTACACGACGTGCTGGCGGAGAAGCTGGCCGCCACCCGGCTGGGATACGGGGACATCCGTGTCGCCGCCGGACCCCGGCGTGTGATCGCCACCGTCGCCGACGTGGAACCCTGGGAGTCCGACTACGAACAGACGCTGAAAGGACCCCAGGTCTCGGCGGCCTACGACGCCGACGGGAATCCCACGAAGGCGGCCGTCGGCTTCGCCCGCAGCCACGGCGCCGATCCGGCGGAACTCGGCCGCGTCGTCGTGGGGGCTAACGAGCACGTCGCGCTCACCCGGCAGGTCGTCGGGCGTTCGGCCGAGGAGGTCCTCTCTTCCCTCCTCGCGGAGGTCGTCAGCGGTCTCCGGGCCGAGAAGAACATGCGGTGGAACGTTCCGCGGCTTTCCTTCACCCGCCCGATCCGCTGGATCACCGCTCTGCTGGGAGAGCGGGTCGTCCCTTTCACGGTGTCCAGCCTGGCGTCGGGACGTACGACGCAGGTGCACCGTAACGCGGTGCCTGCCGCGGTGGAGGTGCCGACGGCGGACGGGTACCTGTCCTTTCTGAAGGAGCGCGGCATCCTCGCGGACGCGGCGGAGCGGCGGCGCCTGGTGGTGGACGGCGCCACACGACTCGCCTCGAGCGTGGGCGGCCGCATTCAGGTCGAGCAGTACGGCCCGCTGATCGACGAGATCACGAATCTGGTCGAGTTCCCCACCCCGATCCTCGGGAGCTTCGACGCGAAGTACCTCCTGCTGCCCCCGGACATCCTCGTGACCGTGATGCGCAAGCACCAGCGCTACCTTCCCGTCGTGGACGCGGAGGGCACGATGCAGCCGTACTTTGTCGCGGTGGCCAACGGATCGTGCGACCACGACGTCGTCCGCCGGGGCAACGAGGCCGTCCTGCGCGCCCGGTACGAGGACGCGTCCTTCTTCTGGAAGGCGGACCTCGAAACACCGCTGAGCGAGATGATGGAGAAGATCCGGCTCCTCACGTTCGAAGAGCGGCTCGGTTCCATGGCGGACCGCGCGGACCGCATCTCGGCGGTCGCCCGCCGGCTCGCGGACGTCGTCGGCGTTTCCGGTACCGACCGCGAGGTCCTGGACCGGGCCGCGGCCCTGACCAAGTTCGACCTCGGCTCCCAGATGGTCACGGAGCTTTCGAGCCTCGCGGGCGTGATGGCCCGCGAATACGCGGTGCGCGCCGGGGAGAGTGAGGCGGTGGCACAGGCCCTCTTCGAGAACGAACTGCCGCGTTTCGGTGGTGACCGGCTGCCCGGCACCCTGCCGGGGGCCCTGCTGGCGCTGGCGGACCGTCTCGACCTGCTGGTGGGTCTTTTCGCGATCGGAGCAGAGCCCACCGGCAGCTCCGACCCCTTCGGGCTGCGGCGCTCCGCACTCGGCGTGGTCAACATCCTGCTCAGCAGGAGCGAACTCGCCGGGCTCGGATTGAGTCAGGGGCTGGCGATCGCGGTGGAGCAGCAGGCTGTCATGGTCGAACCGAAGCGCCTGGACGACGCTGCCCAGTTCGTGCTGCGCCGTCTCGAACAGCAGCTCATCGAGGTAGGGCATGCCACCACGGACGTGCGGGCGGTCCTGGTGCGGGCCGACTCACCGCTGCTGGCCGTACACACCCTGGAGGAGCTGGAGAGCCTGCAGGGCGACGACCGGTTCGTCCGGGTCCTGGCGGCATTCCAGCGGGTACGACGCATCGTGCCCGCCAGTGTGGAAGGGGCCTACGGCCCGGACCAGTTGAAGGAACCGGCCGAGCAGGCCCTGCACTCCGCGCTGACCAAGTGCCGGCAGGTCCTCGACGGGGAGACCTCGCTCGTGCGTTTGACTGCGGAGACGGGCGAGCTCGTCGACGCGGTGAACGTCTTCTTCAAAGACGTCCTGGTCATGGTCGAGGACCCCGGGGTCCGCGCCAACAGGCTGGGCCTGCTCGCCGCCGTGCGCGACCTCGCGCAGGGCATCGTTGACTGGGAGAAGCTGGGCTGACACGTTCCGTCGGGCAACGAGGCGGAGATGCACTGCCTGTCGTGGGGCGGAGCATGTCCGCCTGGTGGTGCGGCCACCGGTGGCCGCACCACGCAGGGACTCCTGCGGAAAAGGATGGTTTCGGTCGGTATCCGAGGCGAACCGATTTCCCGTTGATCAGGCATTGATCACCGTGAGCCAGTATGAGCGTGTACCGGCACATGGCACGGCTGATCGACCGGATGCGCGACCGTCATCCCCCCTCCACAGGAGCACGAATGAATCGTTCTGCGCTGACCGCGGACAGCGAGGCATTGGTCTTCCTCAACCGGAACCAACAAGTGCAGTACGCAAGTCCGGAATTCTTCCGGCAGTTCGGCGGATCGGCCGAGGAGCTGTGCGGGCGGCCATTTCGCAACCTTGTGGCACCCGATCTCCGCGAGGGCCTTGAGAGCCACCTGAAGCAACTGCTCCTCGGCGCCCGGGACAAGTACAGTCACCGGACGGCGCTGCTGCGGCGGTCGGCGTCGCCGTTGATCGCAACACTCACCGCCACTGCCCTGAAGGGCAGTTCGCCGAACCGGGCCCTGGCCATTCAGCTCGCCCGCCCGGCGGACGGATACGCCTCGCGTGCCGCGAGCCGTGGCACGAGCCTCAGTGAGATGTCAGTGAAAGTCCTGGAAGGGACCGCGGCCGGCCTGACCTCCGAGTTCCTGGCGGCGCATCTGTTCATCAGTCGCCAGGCCGTCGACTACCACATCGCCCGCATGCTGCGGCAGTTCGGCATGCCGAACCGGGCGGCGCTGATCGCACTCGCCTACTCGACGGGAATTCTGAAGACCGGTACTTGGCCACCCCGGGTGGCCGACGGTCTCGTCAAGTAGAACCCGTACGCCCGGGGCTGTTTCAAAGTCCGGTTGGTCAGCTGAAGTTGCTGGTCACAGCGTGGTGACGATGATCACGAGGACCGATACGAACAGATCGAGGATCCCGTTGTGAACGGACGACCTTGCCAGTCACCGTTCAGAACCGGAGCCTCGATGTGCCGCTGGCCTGTCACCCCCTGCCTCGTCAAGTCGCCTGTGCTGGCGGGACGTTCGGGGCTGTAGCTGGCGGCTGCGGCATCGAGTCTCTCCGACCCGGCAGCTCCCATTAGGCTGCCGGACCCCGCGCGTTCGTATGCGGGGATCGGACAGTGGGCTCGCAGTGCTTGCTTCCCAGGAGGCGCTGGCACGGTCCGGTGGTATCCGCCGGATCATCGTCTCCGCTGGTCCGGGCGGCCTTGCCGATCTGACGGGCGAATGCCCGGACGGGGTGGAGCCAGCGGCCGCGGACGGCACGAGCGCCCGCGGCTCGCGTCACCACGATGCACCGGCAGCACACCTGCCCCCGCCGTGACCGGCGACGGCCTCACCGTCACCCAGCTGCGGGTCCCGGACAAGACGAATGAAATCATCTGCTACGCCACTCTATTGGAACCGTTCGACCTGACCGGGATCGTGGTGATGGCCGATGCCCTCCACACCCAACGGGTGATAGAGAACCGGCTCCACCTCATCCGCGACACCACCTTCGCCGAGGACGCCTCCCAAGTCCGCACCGGACACGGCCCGGACAACATGGCCACCCTGCGCAACCTCGCGATCAACAAACTCCGTGAACACGGCCACCCCAACATCGCAGCTGCCCTCCGTGAGATGCCCTACCAGCCCTTCACCCGGCCACTCGACCTCCTCGGCGTGACCCCTGACCAGTAATAACGCCAAAACCCAAGGACTCTGAAGAACCCTGCCGCGACACCCAGCTCGCCAACGTGGTCTCGTTGATCCCAAGATCCTTCGCGACCTGCGCGATCGCCTTGCCGGTCCCGGCGGCGATCCGCACAGCACCCTCACGGAACTCTGCGTCGAACTTCCGCCTCTTGCTTACCGTGAACATCAACTTCGCCTGCAGTCAGGACCTCTACGCTACGAGGGGAAGGTCACTCAGGGGCGGCGACGCCAGCAGAGGTCATACTCCGGAACATCTGCGGACGACGGATCCTGTGCCGTTCCAGGGCGGTTCGCCGCCGGCCAGTTCGTGGTGCTGTGCGGAGTTGGCGGACGAACGGTCCGGTGCTCCGTTCGTTCGGGCATTTCCGGGTGGCCCGCTCAGGATGAACGTCAGTACCAGCGTGGTGAAAACAAGGCACAGGCGCAAGGACATGGCTGAGTTGCGAAAGATCACGGGTAATGTCCATTCTTGTCTGTTTCTGAGCTGTGCGCCGTTGAGAGGCCGCCACGATGCGTCATCCTGGCAGATCGTGGTCAACGCGCGATCAATACGCAGGTCGGGCGGTGCATTTGATGTCTCGTCCGGACCTGTGACCGGAGTGCGGGGGGCGGCGGTGGACCACACAGGGACGACGCGCGCGGGTCGGTCGTGCGTATCGCAGTACCGGCTGAGCTGTGAGCGGTTCTTTCCGGTACTGGTGACACCGGACGGAACCGGACGGCTTCGAGCCCGCCGTTCGGCCGGTCGATAGAATTTTCTGTGGAAACGGTGGATTCCGGACGGCGTCCGGGGTGTGTCGATTTCCCGTTGATCAGCCGTTGATCGTCGTGAGCCACTATGGCGGAGTAACCGGTTGGTGGCACGACTCATCGCATCGGGCGCTCGGTCACCGATCTCTTCTCGTGGGATTTCAGGCCGATGCCATTCATGGATTGCGCTAAGAATTGGGTGGCTGTATGGACACTCCCGCACAGCTTTTCCTCCGGCCAGATCCCCCGACCGTCCATGACGACGACGCGTTGCTGTTTCCCCGGCATGCCGCCGGTTTCAGGGAGGGAGATGGAGTGGAGTCGGCGTGCAGGACGCGACCGGACAGCGGAACGCCTCGTCCCGATGCTGACCGGTGCATGGTCCCCGAGGCCGGTCCCACGCAGCTGAACCTTCTGGGGCCGCTCGAGATCCACGTGTCGGGCGTCGCCATGTCACCGGGAGGAGTGAAGTCGCAGATCCTTTTTGCCTACCTGTGCCTCCATGCAAACCGGCACGTCTCGATCAGCAACATCATCGAGGCCGCCTGGGGGGAGCAACCACCGACAAGTGCGAGGAAGAACGTACAGCTGTACGTCAGCCGGTTGCGCAGGCAGGTCAAGGATGCGGCGGACGTACAACTGGTCACGACGGGCGACGGCTACCAGCTTTCGACCGAAGCCGGCCAGGTGGATCTGGAGCGGTGCCAGCGATTGTGGCGGCTCGGCAAGGAGAGTTTCGACAACGGCGCGCTCAGGCAGGCGTGCGGGCACTGGCGCGAAGCGATCCAGCTATGGCGGGGCAAGCCCCTCAGCGGCCTCACCGGGACCCTGGTCATGCAGGCCGAGGCCGCGAGCCTGGAACAGTTCCGGCTCGGCCTGCTGATGAAGTACTTCCAGGCACAGCTCGCGGACGGCCAGCACGTCGAAGTGATTCCCGAGCTTCTTGCCGCAGTCACCGCCCATCCCCACCAAGAGCGACTGCGTGCCGATCTCATGCTGGCCCTGTGGCAATCCGGGCAGCGCCACGCCGCGCTCGCCACGTACCGCGAGGCGTATCAGCTTCTGGCCGACGAGCTGGGAATCACTCCGGGGCGCCGGCTGGAGGCGCTGCACCAGGCGATCCTGGCCGACGACGCCGAACTGGTCAGTGACCTCACAGCGGACCGGAACATCTCCCCATGACGCCGCAGGGCGGGGGCCGGGTGCTGTCCGGCGGCTGCTCCGGCGCGGGTCGGAAACCGCGTTCCGTGCCGCCCATCCCGTACGCGCACCGGCCCGGCGCCATCTCTCAGATTGTCTTAGGTGCTCCCCGCGACCACGACGTCCTCGACGAAGCGGCCCCCGAAGTCTCCCTTCCACACCGCGCTCAGCGGCGGCAGCCCCTCCAGCACACCGTTCGCGGCGAGGGCTAGTCGGGCTTGGTCAGGTTCGTATGAGTGTGGGTATGTCGCGGTGGCAGGTGGGGCAGGCGCCGGTCCAGAGGGCGAGGAGTGTCTGCAGGTCGCGGACCACTTGGTAGAGGCTCAGGCCTGCGCGGTGTCTTTTGGGTCTGGTGCCAGTCGTTGCAGGGTGCAGAAGGCGTGGGCGGCGGAGACGAGGGTGACGTGGTGGTGCCATCCGTTCCAGGTGCGGCCTTCGAAGTGGGCCAGTCCCAGGGCCTGTTTCATCTCGCGGTAGTCGTGCTCGATGCGCCAGCGGAGTTTGGCCAGCCGCACCAAAGTCGCCAGGGGCATCCCGGAGGGCAGGTTCGAGAGCCAGAACTGCACCGGCTCGGGCTCGGTCGCGGGCCATTCCGCCAGCAGCCACCGCTCGGGCAGTTCAGGATCGTCGGTGGCCTTGCGGATGCCGCGGCCGGCCGGGCGGATGCGCAGGGCGACGAACCGGGAGTACATGCGCTTGAAGCTGCTTTGGCTCTTGCCCGGCCGGGAGCCTTCCCGCCAGGACACCGGTCTCGCCGCCGTCCTCCCGGCCGCGATGACCAGGTCTTTCATGGTCTGCGCAGGCTCGGGGTACTGCATTTTGGGTGGCCGGCCGGTGCCCGCATAGTCGGGCTGGACGGGTTGGGCGTGGGCGGGCTGTGCGGTGTGGCGGGAAGAAATGCCCACCGCATAGGGCAGCTTGCGTTCCTCCAGGCCCAGCCGGAAGGCGGCGGCATCGCCGTATCCGGCGTTCGCGACGACCAGGGGGACGTCGATGCCCCACGATCGGGTCTCGTCGATCATGTCCAGGGCCATCTGCCACTTCTCCACATGCCCCACCTGGGCGGGAATCCCGCACCGGCCGCGGCGGGCGATCTTGTCCGGGTCGGCCTCCGGCGCGTCGGGATCCCAGGATGCGGGCAGGAACAGCTAGGACCATCTCTCTCATCACCTGGCGCGTCAGCGCGGCGCCCAGACACGCGTGCCGACCGCGCCCGAACGCGACATGGCGAGCCCAGGTTCTGTCGGTGCGGAACGTGTCCGGTCCGCGAACCTCCTCGGGTCGCGGTTGGCCGCCACGAGTACGAGGACCACGCGCGACTCGGCCCGTACGGTGTGGCCGTAGAGAATCATGTCCTTCAGTGCGCGTCGCGTGGCCAGATGGAAGGGCGTGACCAGCCTCAGCGCCTCGTCCACGGCGCCGTCGATGTCCGCTTCGAAGTCGATCTCGACACCCTCCGGCCCGGTCACCGCCTCCAGCAGGCGGACGACAGCCGAGGCGGTGGGTTCCAGCGCCCCGCTGACGAGCTGGGCGTACACCGCGGTGGCGTCCAGGAGGTCCAGGGACCCGTCGGACAGGGCACGGCTCAGTGCTGTGGCGAGGACTCCTCGCGGTTCCCGACAGCGTTGCGCGACGAGCCCGGTCAGCTCGTCGAGAGCCTTCTCCGTGCGGAGTCCGATGGCAGGGTCGTACGTCTCGATTGGCCCGACCTCCAGAATGCGGCCGGCGCAGTCGGCCAGCTCCGCTAAGGCGTCCGGCCGCTCGTCGAGCAAGCGGCACAGACCCGCCGCCAGCGCCGGCCTCACCACGGCGGAAAACAGTCTGTCGGGCGCCGCCGTGGAACTGGTCGCCACGACGGATTCCGTCATCGCGGCAACCACCTGCTGAACGGCGGCGGACGTGAACAGGGGGAGGAGCAGACGTCTCATGCCCGTGTGCAGCGGCGGGTCGGAGAACACGGGCCAGCGGTCGATGAACTCCGTCACTCGCCAGTACGTGTTCTGCTGTTCCTCCGTCAGGCCGGGCGGGCAGTAGGTCTCTACCTGCGCACCGAGCCGGGGATCGCGAAGCAGTTCGTACACGTCGTCATAGCGCGTCACGTACCAGGTGCTCGTGCTCTCGTCCCAGTCCACACCGCGCGACTCGCGCAATTCGTCGAACCACTTGATCGGCGACACTTCCCGGTCCGTTCGAGCCGGTATCACCCCAGCCCCTGTCGTGGGGTCGGCCATCTCCGTCCATCCTTTCCCGTCCTTGGGTCTTTCGGTAGTCGGCCGACTACCGGGCTCCTAGAGCACCGATCGGTCGGCGAGCAGGTAGTTGCTCACTGCGGTTGAACTCGCAGTGGCGGGTGGGGATCTGACGTTTCATGATCGTTGCGGTATGCCGGAGGGATGAGGTACGCGCAGGGAGGCGGGCTGACGCCGAGGAAGCAGGCGGCTCGTGAACAGGTGAGGCTGGGGGCCGCGGAGCGGTTCGCGCGTGGGGAGAAGACCAGGGACATCGCGCGTGAGTTTCGTGTCGGGGAGCGTCAGGTGGAGAAGTGGCGCGAGGGCGGGGCCAAGGCGCTGCGGTGGAGGGGGCCGATGTGTGTGGAACTTCTGAGCCCTGTGCAATGGGAGCGTCTTGTACGGGAGTTGGAGCGCGGCACCCTGGCACACGGGTGGGACGAGGAGCAGGGCTGGACGCTGGTGCGGATCCGCGCGCTGATCATCCGGTTGTTCCTGGTGGAGTACACGGTCCAGGGGGTCTGGAAGCTGATGCGGCGGCACGGCTGGTCCCCGCAGGCGCCGGCGAGGCGGGCACTGGAGCGGGACGAGGCGAGTGTCGGGCGGTGGCGGAGCGAGGTGTGGGAGACGGTAAAGCCACCGCGGCGTCCCGGGACGCCTACATCTGCTTCGAGGACGAGGCCGGGCAGGGACTGAGGCCGCCGAAGGGACACACGTGGGCACCGCGCGGACAGACACCGCGGGTGCGGGTGCGGGTGCGCGGCTCGGACCGGGGACGGGTCTCCGTGGCGGGACTGGTCTGCTACAAGAGCGGTGAACGATCGCGTCTGATCTACCGGTTGCACGTGTACCGGGGGCGGAAGGGCGAGGCGAAGAGTTTCACCTGGCAGGACTACCGCGACCTGATCGTCGTGGCGCACAACCAGCTCCAGGCCCCCGTGGTCTGGGACTGTGAGAATGACGGTGTCCCGTTCGGATCACGGCCTGGCTCGGTCTGGGACTGACCTCGGTGTCCAGAGAATTGATCTGTCGGCCGTGGTGCGAGCGGGACGTGCTGGCAACTCGGCGAACGGACGTGTCCCCATAGGGGCTTTCGCTTCAGCATTCATCTGGTCGACGAGCTCGCGCTGTTCTTCGTGGAGAACGAGGAGTGGCTGACGGTGTTACAGTTGCCGTCTTACGCTCCTGAGCTTAATCCGCAGGAGGGCGTCTGGTCGTTGGTCAAGCGCGGCCTGGCCGACTTTGCCGCCGCCAACCTCGACCACCTGTCCCGCGTCATGAAGCGCAAGCTCAAGAAGATCCAGTACCGTCCGGAACGGATCGACGGCTGCCTCACCGAAACCGGATTGATCATGAATGCCGGATGATCACCGGGTCCGCCACTGCGAGTTCAACCGCAGCAACTCCCGACGTGTTTCGGCCGATTCCGGAGCGGCGGCATAGGTGGTGGTGGTCTGCCGCCGTCTGTCGGAACCGCCGAACGACGCGTGGTAGGAATGCGGGTCGAAGGCGATGAGGTCACCCGGGGTGGACTCGACGGCGAAAGCAGGCACCTCCGTGTTCTCCATGCCGAGGAAATGGAGCGGATTCTCCAGCTCTGCGGCGAACGTGTCCCAGCTCCCGTCCCGCCTGTGCGTGCCCGGGATGATCCGCAGCGCTCCGGTGCCGCTCCCGAGCGGTTCCAGGTACTGAACGATCTTGAGCAGCCGCAGCGCACGGTGGTTGCCGTCCCGGTGCCAGTAGGTGGCACCGTCGTACCGGACCCCGTCCCCGCCGATGTAGGTCACGTCGCTGCCCAGCAGCCGGCGTGCCAGTCGGGGGCAACGGCCGTCAGCGAGCAGAACCTTCTGGAGCACTTCGCTGCGCTCAGCGATCCGGGCGACGCCCGCGCGTCCTTGCCGGCCGACCACCGGAAAGTTCGCGAAGGCGTCGGAGATCACCGGCACGACGTCGTTCTGCACACCGCGCAGGTGCAGGAACCCGAACGTCTTGAAGCGTGCGACCTCGGCGTCCGTCACTGACAGAGGGGCGAGTCTCATCCGAAGGGCACCGATCCCGAGACGTAGCGGTTGAGGAAGTAGCGGCGGGTGTCGCGCTGTTCGGTCTCGGTCACTGAGCTTCTTCAACTGCGCCCCGGGAGAGGGAAGGTAGGTCTGTCGTTGACGTACGGGTGACCAGCAGCATTGAGCGCGCTGACTGAGACCGACACCTCAGCCACGTCACCCGATCAGTGGCCGATCTGAAGAAGCTCACTGGTTCACCGACACAGTTGAACGCCAGCTGTCGACGCACACTGCCGTGCCATGCCGCGTGCAGAACGTTCGTGTCGAAGACGATGACGTCACCGGGCCGGGACTCGACCACCACCGCGGGAACGTCACCGCCGGCGAGACCGAGATCCTCCTTGTGCCGGATGACGTGCCTGGTCGGCTCGCCGAGCCAGCCGTTGTCCGCCCGGTGCGATCCGGTACGAAGCGCAGCGCTCCCGCGTCGTGCGCGGTGGCTTCGAGATAGAGAACGAAGCGCAGGAACGGCGTCTCGTAGAACCCGTCCGAGTCGCCCACAAGGATGTTGGCGTCGCTGGTGATGATCTGATGGTCGCGTTCGAAGAACGCCTCGCAGATTCCGTGCACCAGGTCCGACCCGGAGACCAGCCCGAGTTCGGGCATCTCGGCGAGGGCATCGAACTTCGACACCCGCTCGTCCGGAAAACGCCCTCCGCCGGCAGACTCATCGTCCGGTCGAATGCGGTTCGCAGGTCGGCGACGGTTTCTGAGACGGCACTCCGCAGGTGGGCGAAGCCGAACACCCTCAGCTGGCACGCCACTTCAACCTCACGGGGCGACATGGGAACCCCCGGGCGAAGGACGCCGACCGGGGAACGACGTCCAGACCGGCCCCGGCTCGTAGTCGTGCATCTGCTCCCTGTCCCGGGGACCGATGACCACGGCCTCGGGGGCGAAGATCTCGTGTACCTCGGAGATCCTGGCGGCGATCGACTCCGCTCTTCTGCCCGGTGATGCGGCGTGCAGCCGCGAGCCGCCCGAGAAGAGGCTGCGGATCACGAGGCGGTAGTCGGCGAGCAGTTCGATCGTGCTCGTGTCTTCCGGATCCAGCTGGTCCGCCTCGCACATGACCAGGCTTCCGGCCGGCAGTCGGCCGACGATCTGAGGCAGACTCACCTCCGGCAGGAGCACACTGACGCCGATGTGGTCCGCCTGTCCCGTTTCGGAACAGTGCCTGGCGAACGCGGCGAAGCCGATGTCCGAGACCCGGGTCGGTTCGGGGTTGTGCACGAAGGCGACCTCGACATGGTCGCGCCCCAGCCGCTTCAGGCTTCCCTGCAGTGACTTGACCAGCCCCTCACGGCTGTAGTCGAGCGTGGGCAGGGGAGTGGTGATGTCGACGCCGACCTTGGTCCACACCGAGGCGTCACCGGGAAGATGGGCGCCGAGGTCTTCCTCCGCTCTCCCGCGGGCATACGCTGGGGCGGTGTCGAAGGTACGGAACCCCTGTGCGATCGCGCCTTCGACGAAGTCCCGGCTCTCGTCTGTGTCGCGGCCCAGAACCATCAGTCCGTTGAACGATCCGGAGCAGCGCATGGTGCCGACGACGACTGACGGCCCGTCCTGCGTCGTGTTCATGGGCGCCTCATCCCTCGCGAGTTTCCGGACGGCAGATCGCCATGCAGGCGAGCCCGGTGGTGGGCGGTTCGCAGAACGACCGCTCAAGTGCTTCGCCGATCTCCTGTCGCGTCGCGAAGACCGACACCTGCCGAGAACTGTCGTAGGGGCAACGGCGCAGGAACCCGTCGGCGGACAGATACAGCCGCTCGGACTCGCAGGAGCGCGCCACCTCGCCGTGCAACCACGCGTGATAGTCCGACACCACCGTGGTCAGCTGCTCCGACATGCCGAAGAACGTGGAAATCAGCGCCAGGTCGCGCTTGAGCCCGGGATTCTCGAACCGAAACGTCGGCGACGGCAGAAGCGGGCTGACCTCGACCGGAACCTCCGCGGTCTCGGCCACGGTGACGATCTCCTTCAGATCGTCCTCGTCCAAGCCGCAGGCGGTGACGTGCAGGCTCGCCCGACGATGCCCCAGCGCCTCGAAAACCGGAGGGGCCGAGGAGAGCGTCCGGCCTGTGCGGCCCCGTTCCTCCGCCTTGCGGCTGTCGGCGGAAACGGTGATGTGACTGAGCATGCCCGCCACTTCTGCGAGCGCGTCGAGCCGCGGCCCAGTCCTGGCGGCGGTGACCACCGAGGCCCGAAAGCCGAACTGGACAGCCACACGGACGAGTTGGCCGAACTCGGGGTGGTCCGTCGGTTCACCGCCCGACAGACACAGCTCCTCGACGCCGACCTCGCGCAGACGGGACAGGGCCCGGGCATAGGTGTCGAGGCTCAGCACGTCGCGTCCGATGTCGGCCCGGAAGCAGAACCGGCAGTTCACCGAGCAGTTGTCGGCCGTCGAGATCAGCACCCCGCGGAGTGCGCCATACCGGTCGGTCACTGCAACCCCGTCTGGTCGGTGAGTGCGAGTTCGAGGCCCACCTGGAAGAAGTCGCACATCTGCGGGTCGGGTTCGGGGTTGTTGCGAAGGGCGACGTCGTTGCGGGACGGACCGCCGCAGACGGCAGCGGCAGGGCACTCCCCGCACTGCCTCGCCGGCAGCAGGTTCTTGGCCGCCCCCGCCAACAGCTCCGGCTGCTCGCGGAGTTGGCTGATCGGGAAGATGAACGACTCGTCGCGCCAGTTGAGGTCGAGGATGGAGATCCGCCCGCGCGACAGCAGCGCGGCATTGAGGCCACCGTCCTGCTGGATGTGTTCGTACAGCTTCGGCAGCCGCGTATCCAGTGCCTGGTAGATGCGGTCGATCGAGGAGAACAGCATGGCGCCGCGGGACAGGGCCAGCAGCCGCGAACGGAAGACCGCGCGGCACAGGGCCTCGCCGTCGACGTGCCAGCGGCCGGAGATCGGTATCGGTGTGTTGACGTAGATGAAGTTGATGCCGAGCGACAGCACGTACTCGACGGTGTTCGGAAGATCGCTCACATTGGTCGGCGTGGGGGTGAGGTTGCACCCCACGTGCACGCCGGCCTCGCGCAACCGCTGGATGTTCCGGTGGATCCGTTCGTCGGCCGGCTTCCCCGACAGCAGGAATCGCTCGATCTTGTTGGCGTCCGGAGCGCCGTCGAAGGAGACACCGACCCCGTACTTGAACTTCTTGAAGTGCTCGATCATGGGGTCCTTGATCAGGACACCGTTGGTGACGACGGTGAACTGCACCCGTCCGACGCCGTGCTTCTCGGCGAGTTCGAGGGCGTACTCGTCGCCGTACTTCATCAGGTCGAACCGAGTGGTCGGCTCTCCGCCGAACCACTGGATGGTGACCTCGTCCTGCCCCGCGTTCTGCTCGAAGAGGTACTCGAGCCCCTCGCGCAGCTCGGGGATGGTGATGTCGTCGGCGCCGGTGTTTGTGTCGACGAAGCAGTACGTGCAGGTCATGTTGCAGCGGTCGGTCACCACGATGCGGTAACCACTGATTCGTGGCGGCGTTCCCGTCATGCCCAGTCCGCGGACTCGGTCGAGGACACGATCACGCTGCGGCGCGGTCGGCGTGTCCGGAGAGAAGCCCAGCTGATCCATCTCCGCCATGAGCTCGGGGTCGAATTCGTCGAGCCGCTTCATTTCGTCGGCGGTAAGACTTGCGCTCACCAGAGAGACAGGGTCGAAAACGATACCCTCCGCGCCCTGGGCCACAAGCAGGTACTTGTTCCAGAGTCGATCGGTATCATTTGTCATGGTGACCTCCTAAACGCACGGAACAAGCCGTGCGTCGGAAATGACCGCACGGTGAGGAGCCTGTTGCGGTGTCATCGACGATCGTCGATGACACCGCAACAGGACGAGACTCTTACTCTTCTTCCGCGATGTCCGCGGCCTTCAGGACGCCCTGAACGATCTCCGTGTAGTGCTTCTTGAGATGCTCACTGTTCTCGGACGTGGCACCGTCGGCGAGGACGATGATGCCGGGCAGCGACGGATTGGGCGCCATCAGCACGATGCCGGGCGGGTCCAGGCTGATCGCCATGACCACGTCCTCGACGGGCACCCACTCGACCTTATCCTTGATGGCGTCCATGACGCTGACCTGCTTGGTTTTGAAGTCCTCGCGCTCGCCGAACCAGACGCCCGACTTTCCGCGTGATCCCACCGCGTCGGCGTAGATCAGGTGGTTGTCCTTCTGTTCGCGTGGCTTGGGCATCCAAACTCCTCCTAAAAGCAGAGTCCGGTCTGTGCTGCCGCGGAGCTAAATTGCGGAAAGCTCTACGGCCGCTTTCTGCGTGCACACTCTGACCGCTGATAGGCAGTCTCACATGCGGGACCATAAACGCGGTTCATTCTCGGTATATTCGACGATCCCGCAGGCGCACGAACTGTCCTCGTCGCCTCTACGTACGGGTGTATCGCCGGCCTCCCCGTCCAGCTCACGGGTCTTTTTCCTGACGGGCCCAATGCTCGACGTCTAGTGAATACACTAGTTCTCCGTCGAAGCCCTACCGCAAATTACCGGGTCGTGCGAACCTAGTTTCTCAAGTGGTTCGAAACGTTTTCTCGCAGGGGCGCACGCAGGGTTCTTGGGTTTTGGCGTAGTTGCTGGTCAAGGGGTCATGCCGAGGAGGTCGAGTGGCTGGGTGAAGGTCTGGTAGGGCATCTCGTCGTCGTGTTCCCCGCGATCACCGGGACTCAGACACGGCAGCTGTAGATGTGACTGGGTCGTGAGTTGAGGCTGGTCAGCGGGATGGTGGGGTGCCTGCGGGCATGAGTACGGCCACCGTGATCTTGAACGTTTGTGACGACGTTTCAGAACCAGGTGGCGGCGGAGGCCACGATAGCCGAGCAGACATGGGCGGCGACGCTCGGGGCGGTGACCGAAGAGATCGCGGACTGTTTCGAGCGCCGCGAACCACGGACCCTGGTCCGGGAGATGACCGAAGCGATGCTGATGGAGCTGGACACGCGTAACTGCTGGACGCTCGCCGAGGCCCTTGGCCACCGCGGGCCGCACCGACTGCAGCACTTCCTGTCCCGCGCGGCCGTCGATCACGACCGGGCCCGGGACCGGATCACTGCCTGGACGGCCGCTGAACTCGCCGATCCGGACGCGGTGTTGATCGTGGACGAAACCGGGGACGAGAAGTCCTCCACGGACTGTGTCGGCGCGGCCCGCCAATACTCCGGAGCGCTGGGGGCCCGTATTTCAATAACTGTCGGCGACGGGTGTTTCCGCGGGGGTTGTTCGTGCGTGTAGCTGCTCCATTGTGCGGGCGGGCGATCCGGGTATCGGCGTGACGAGGATCCCGTGCAGGTCCAGGAGCCGTTTTCCGTCCTGGTACTGGATGGGCAGGTTGGTGCGGTTGACGCCCAGTAGTTGGGCCAGGAAGGTCATGGTCACCGCTCTGCGGCGGCGCAGGATGGCTGCCAGGAGTCGGTGGGTGTGGTCCTGAGGGGCCACGAAGTTTCCGGACAGGCACCCAATAGGGTTGTCCTGAACAAGGAAACGAGGAAGAAGTGGCGCCACCCAGCAAGTACTCACCGGAGTTCCGCGAGGAAGCCGTCCAGATCGCGCTGAGGTCGAGCAAGACGATCTCTGAAGTCGCCCGGGAGCTTGAGCTGAACTCAGAGACGCTACGCGGCTGGGTGAAGAAGCATCAGTAGCAGTAGGAACCGGCTCTCGATGCGGAGCTGACAGTGAACGAGCGGGCGCGCCTGAAGGAACTCGAACGACACAACCGCGAGCTGGAGATGGAAGTTACCTTCCTGAAAAAAGGTGTGCCACGAACGCGGGAGGCTGCTTTGGGTAGTTGAGTAGCTGAACGCGGTGCTACACGAGAGATGAAGGATTTTCGGCCCTTCGGAGTCGCCCTGCGGGGGGAGGCTCCAAACCGTCACATGCTGCGGAAGCGGTGACGCGACCGTGGTGAGCGACTGTGGAAAAGGCGTCCGTGAGGCGTCAGGTGGGGATCAGGGAGACGGAGCGCAGTCCCCTTGCAGGGGATCGCTGTTGACGCGTCGTTATTGATTAAACGGCATCAGAACCGGGTGTTACTTTTTGGCCCGGGATGAGTCTGGCGGAAACCCGTTTACTGGCCAGGTGGTGCCCGGCGTGGAGGCGACGTGAATCTGGTCTGCTGCTTTCGTGGCAGGGCTTCGGCGTAGTCGGCTGGCGTCCGGTTCATGATGGTCTGTCAGGTTGATCAGCCGGAAGAGCGGGGCAGGCACAGCATCCAAGATCATGGAGTTCTCGACGCCCCGTGACCTGCCTGGAAGACCGTGCCTACCGACGCGTCATCGCTGATCCCGCCTGCCCTTGACCGGCTCCGCCAGCATCCCGAGGTCGCACCGGAAGAGGTGCCCGGACTATTGGAGCGCCTCGCCCAGGTGCCCGATCCGCGTGATCCCCGCGGAGTGCGCCACGCTCTGGTCGTCGTCCTCGCCTTGTCCGCCTGCGCCGTGCTGGCGGGGGCAACGTCAATACTGGCGGTCGGCGAGTGGATCACCGACGCTCCGCCCCACGTGCTGGAACACGTTGGGGTGCGGCTCGACCCCCTGTTTCCCAAACGCTCCCTACCTGCGGAAACGACGGTTCGCAGGCTGCTGGCCCGGATCGACGGCGACGCATTGGACTTGGCGGTCGGTCGCTGGCTCGCTGACCGCCGCAACCCCGCAGCAGGCGGACTGCGCGGCCTGGCGGTTGACGGGAAGAGCCTTCGCGGAGCCGCCAGGGCGAAGGGACGCAAGATCCACCTAATCGCAGCCCTGGACCATGCCACGGGCCTGGTCCTGGCCCAGCTGGACGTCCGGGAGAAGACGAACGAGATGACTCTGTTGGCGATCTTGTCAGGGTGGTGACGGCGGGCGCCGCTGGTGGTTGATTGGAACGGCGGGGCGGCCTCGGTATGAGGTGGTGGATGGTGTCGCTGCATCCGGAAAGTCATCTGCGGATCCCGGTCGAGACGGTCAGGACGGCGTGGGCGGCGTGTCCCAAGGGCACGCCGGTGATGCTGATGCGGGACCGGCTGGATGTGGTGTTCGCTGATGAGGACTTCGCGGATCTGTATCCCACGGACGGCAGGCCGGCGCTGTCGCCGGGGCAGTTGGCGTTGGTGTCGGTGCTGCAGTTCGCCGAGAACCTGTCGGACCGCCGGGCTGCAGACGCGGTCCGCACGAGGATCGACTGGAAGTACGGGCTGGGCCTGGAGCCGGATGATCCGGGGTTCGACTACTCCGTGTTGTGCGAGTTCCGCGCCCGGCTTGCGGAGGGCGATGCTGCCGAGCGGCTGCTGCAGGTGATGCTGCAGCGGCTGGTGGAGGCCGGGCTGCTCAGGGCGGGAGGTCGGCAGCGTACCGATTCCACTCATGTGCTGGCCGCGGTACGGAACCTCGGTCGCCTCGAACTCGTCGGGGAGAGCCTGCGGGCTGCGCTGGAAGATCTCGCCGAGGCCGATGAGCAGTGGCTGTTACCGCTGCTCGAGCCCGAGTGGGGCAAGCGTTATGGGCGCCGGGTCGAGATCGGGAAGGTTCCGGGCGGCAAACCGGCAGTCGCCGCGCTGGGCGAGACCATCGGCCGGGACGGCGCGAAGATCCTGACCGCGCTCTGGGGCACCCAGGCACCGCCTGGGCTGCGGAGGCTGGCGCAGGTGGAGATCCTCCGCCGGATCTGGGTCCATCAGTACTACTGGGACTCCAGGGGCAAGCTGCGGTGGCGTAAGGGAAAGGCGTTGCCGCCGGCCTCGCTGCGGTTCGACTCGACCTACGACACTGACGCCCACTACTGCGTCAAGCGAGGCACAGCGTGGCGAGGCTATCGGGTTCACTTCAGTGAAACCTGTGACGATACCGAGCGGCCCGACGTGGTCGTCCATGTCGCCACCACCATCGCCACCGTCCAGGACGGCGAGTTGACCCCGCGTATCCATGACGATCTGGCCGGCCGCAACATGCTGCCGGACGAACACGTCGTCGACAGCGCCTACGTCACCGCAGGCAGGATCGAGCGAGCCCGCCGTGTCCACGGGGTGGAACTGCTCAGCCCCCTCGATCGTGATCACAGCCATCAGGCCAGGGCCGGGGAAGGCTTCGACAAGTCATGCTTCGCCATCGACTGGGACGAACAGGAGGCCGCATGCCCGCAGGGGCACGTCAGCACCGGATGGGGGCCCATGCGGTCCGGGGGATATGAGTACATCCAGATCGGCTTCGACCAGGCCACCTGCCTCGCCTGCCCGGTCCGGTCCGGTCCGGTCCGGTCCGGTCCGGTCCCAGTGCACCAACTCCCCGGCCTATCCCCGCTTGATCGCATTACTGCCCCGCCCTCTGCACGAGATCCAGACGCGCAACCGCCTCGACCAGGCCACCGAGCAATGGCAGCGCCGCTACGCGATCCGCGCTGGAATCGAATCCACGCTCTCCGAGAACGTACGGGTCCACGGCCGCGCCGGGCCCGATATCGCGGGGTGAGAAAGGTTCATGTCCAACCCGTTCTGACCGCCCTGGCCTGCAACGTCGCCCGCATCGCCGACTGGTTGAACACACCGGCGCCCGCTCGGCGCCGAGCCACCCGGCTACACACCCTCTACGCCTCCGCCGCACACCCCTGACAAGATCGCCAACAGAGTCACGAGATCACCTGTTTCCAGCAGCTGCTGGAGAACGTGGCTGACTTGACCGGCGTGGTCGTCACCAGCGACGCCATGCACACACAGCGCGAGCACGCCGACTATCTCCTGGGCCGCGAAGCCCACTACATCGTGATCGTCAAGGGCAACCAGAAGAAGCTTCGCAAGCAGATCAAATCCCTTCCCTGGAAGGACATCCCGCTCCAGGGCCGCACCACGGACGTCGGTCACGGGCGCGCGGAGATCCGACGGATCAAGGTGGCCACAGTCAGCAACCTGCTCTTCCCCGAGGCCCGGCAGGCCGTCCAGATCAAGCGCCGCCGCACTAACTAACCGGAAGACCGGCAAGACCACCATCAAAACCGTCTACGCCGTCACCAGCCTCACCGCCGAGCAGGCCACCCCGACCCAACTCGCGATCCTGATCCGTGACCACTGGCGGGTCGAGGCCCTGCACCACGTGAGAGACATGACATTCGCCGAGGACGCCTCTCAACTGCGCACCGGCAATGCGCCCCGGGCCATGGCCACCTGGCGCAACCTCGCCATCGGCGCCCTGCGGCTGGCTGGCGCGACCAACATCGCCGCCGTCCTGCGGTACAACGCCCGCAACGCGGACCGCCCGCTCGCTCTCCTCGGGCTCACATGATCGAGCCGCATACGCCATGCGACTCGCCGAAGCCCTGCCCACTGGACCACCCAGTGTGCTCTCCAAGATGAATCATCAATCGTTGAAGTAGTGGTCTTTCTTGATGTCAGCGATCAGCGTGGGACGCGTCGGCCACCATCCCAGGCGTTCCTGCGTCACTGCGCTCGACGTCGGGCTGTCGATCGACACCAGGGGGCCGAGAAAACCGAAGTGGTTGCCTGCGTCCTCGGCCGCGACGCTGACGACCGGCACCTTCAGCTGACGGCCGATAGCCTCAGCGATCTCCCGGAACGGCACCCCCTCATCGCCGACTGCGTGCAGGCGCGAGCCGGCAGGGGCGGTCTCGACAGCCAGCCGGTACAGGTGCGCCGCGTCCAGCCGGTGCACCGCAGGCCACCGGTTCGATCCGTCGCCGACATAGGCGGACACACCCTTCGCACGGGCGATGCCGATGAGAGTCGGTGTGAAACCCTTCAGGTCTCCCTCGCCGTGCACCAGCGGCGCGAGCCGTAGCGCAGCTGAGCGCACGCCGCACTCTCCCATGGCGATCACGGTGTGCTCGGTCGGAACCCGCAGGGCCCACGCCCCCAGCCTTTCTACATCGGGGGCATCCGCTTCCGTGCCCAGGCGACCGAACGTCAGGCCCAAGGTTCCCGAGGTCACCACGAATGGTTTGTCGGAGCCTTCAAGTGCTGCCCCGATCGCCTCGACGGCGCTCAGTTCGACCCGGGCTCGGGCGGCCGGATCCGTGGTCTCAGTAATGTGCTGGTTGGCCGCGTAAATGACCCCGTCCGCTGCAGTGGCGGCGGCACGCAAGCTGTCGAGGTCTTCCAGTTCGCCGCGTCGCACATCTGCGCCGACCGCTGACAACGTTGCGGCGGCCGAGTCTGAGCGGGCGAGGCCGATGACCTGATGGCCTGCTCCGAGGAGCTCGCGGACAACCGCGGATCCGATGTACCCGGTGGCACCGGTGACAAAAATGCGCACGATGACAATCCTCTTGTGGCTTCGAGTCAGCCCGGCCTCTGGAGAGGGGTGGGCTTGTGCTTCAACGCTAAGAACCGCAGGCACCCCGCGTCCAAGTCCTGTTCCACACCACGTGATGCGAAATGGGTATCACGAGTATCCTGGCGGCGTGCCCGACCATCCCTCCTCCTCGGCGGACCTCGACCTGCGCCTGGTGCGGTACTTCACGGTCGTCGCCGAGCACCGCAACTTCCACCGCGCGGCCGACGCTCTGCACCTCGCCCAGCCGTCGCTGAGCCGGCAGATTCAGCGTCTCGAAGAACGAATGGGCGTCCGCCTGCTCGATCGCACGAAACAGGGCAGCCACCTCACCGAGGCGGGCCGGATCTTCCTGCCTCAGGCGCAAGCACTCCTGCACTCCGCCCGGCAAGCCGTGGCGACGACCCGCGCCGCCGTTGGCCCCGACGAATTCACCATCGGGTACACGGGCGGCCTCATCGTGACCACCGCGGCGCGCGCACTACGCAACCGGCGTCCCGACGCCGAGGTGCGCACCCTGCATCTGGACTTCAGCCAGGTAAAAGCGGCCCTCCTGGACTACCGGGTCGACGTGGTCCTCGCCCGAGAGCCGTTCCCGACCGACCAGTTGCGCGTGACGGCCCTCTACGAGGAGCCCCGGGTGCTCGTGGTGCCCACCTTCCATCGCCTCGCCGACCGCACATCGGTCACCATTGACGACTTTGCGGACGAAGCCCTGGTCCGGTACACCGACGCGGCCTATGACGCATTCTGGCGTCTCGAACCACGCCCGAATGGACGTCCGACACCCGAAGGCCCACTCGTCGCGTCCGCGGCAGACAAGCTCGAACTCATCGCCAGCGGCCAGGCCCTCGCCCTCGCGCCGGCCGGCGGCGAGCACACCCCTCTTCGACACGACCTCACGACCATTCCCGTTGAAGGAATCGAACCGTGCCGAGTCGTGCTTGCGACCAGGGCCGAAGACCGTGGACCGCTCGTCGAGGACTTCCTCGACATTGCTGTGAACCAGCTCATCAGGAGGGGCGCGACGCGCTCCCCAAACCTCAGGAAAATGCACTGACAGAGACCGACAACGGCTTGCAACATCAACGGCTAGCGCAGTTAAGGATCAAGACGACCGGCGCAGGTGCGAAGCCTGCCCCCTCCAGCGCCGCGCACTCTTCATCGAACAATGCCTGGTGATCCACAACGGGAGCCCACCCAGGCCCACCCCGACCGCCGCGCGAGACCACCTTTGCCGAGGACGCCTCCCAACGCGGCCTGGCAGCGCCCCCGCGCGATGGCGGCCTGGTGCAACGTCGCCATCAGAGCCCTGCGCCTTGCTGGGGCGACGCTACGCCCACAACGCGGACTGCCCCTCGCCCTCCTCAGACTTACCTGATCACGAAACGGACGTCACGCTACAACGCCGAAGCCCTGACCTCGCTGGCGGCCTACCCAACGGCACGTCCGGTTCGGCGGGAGGCCGCGCGGAAAAGGACTCGCCTCGGTGAGAACCTCGCTGCGCGGCCCACCCATCGAACTGGCTGATGCGCTCGCGTCGTCTGGTGCGTGACTACGAGACGCTGCCCGCCATACACGAGGCGATGGTCCTGTGGTCGGTGACCATGCTGATGACCGGGCGACTGGCCGGACGCCGCCGCAATGCCTTCATCCCACGGCAGCCAGCGCCGTCGTCATAGCGGAGGCGAACACATTCGGCGCCACCTCGGTGGCCCACCCGCGGGCGGCCAGCCGCTTCACCCGCGAGCGCACTCCCTCGACCCGGGTCGGTGTCGCCTCCCACCCCAGCCCGGCCAGGATCTGCTTCACCCGCATCCCACCGGACGCCTCCGGCGCAGCGAGCACCCGCAGGATGTGCTGGTATTCGGGCGCGAGCACCGATGCGACGGCATTCTCACCCCGGTGCGGAACGGTCGAGCCTGCTACCGCGCTACGGGTCAACTCGCCGCTCTGGCCTGCTTGTTCACCCAGTACCTCGGCCACCGTTTCCCGGGCGCCGGCCAGCTTCACCAGGGCGCCTTCCGCCGCCACGAGCGCGGCCTGCACCCGGTCGGCCTCCTCCCGCAGCCGGGCCACCTCCTCACGGACCTTCTTCTCCCGGGCCTCCAGCAGTCCGAGCACCGACGGCACAGCCACCTCCACGGACGAGACGAGCAGACGAACCGCCCCATCTCTCCCGCTTGCAGGCGGAGTTCATGCCCACCAACCTCGCACCACACGATCGCGTTCGGAAAGCGGAAGCCTTCTCAGTAACGTGTGTTGCGCAGGTCGGTCAGCCACGCCTGCTCGGGGTGGTGGTCCCAGTGGCGGCGCAGGGCGGTTTCCCGTTCGGCATAGCGGCCCCGGTGGCACAGGCCGCCGTGGGAAAGGGTCACGCTCATGCTCAGGGGCGACTCACCGGTGACCCAGTGCGGCGTGAGGAAGTGGCTCCACAGCAGCTCGCCCGGTTCCATCCGTGCGTCCTGGCGGTCCTCGTCGGCGTGCGGCGGTGGGTCCTCGGCCGTGAAGTCGCCGCTGATCGCGGAGTCCGCCGGGACCGCGCTGTCGGGGACGACGTAGCTGTGGAAGGTCTTGGCCCCTTCGACCTGCCACACCAGACCGTGCGACTGGTCTGCGTGATATGTGGAACTGCCGCCGGGGCCGGAGATGAACAGGTCGGGCGCACAGCGCTGCCAGGTGAATCCCTGGGCCGCCAGGAACATCCGCCAGGGAATCATCACCTGCTCGTAGAAGCCGTGCAGGACGCCGTCGTACAAGCGGGAGAGGTTGAAGTGCGCGAGCCTGAACGACCAGGTGGCGACCTCCTCGACGGGTGCGCGCTTGAAGGACATCGTCTTGGCCGTCTGCACGGCAGGGCTGTCCGAGCCCAGAAGTGTCACGCGCGCTTCTTCGTCGTGCCGGACGACTTCAAGGACCTCCAGGGCACTGGGGAAGGAGAAGTCCGGCCGGTAGAACTCGTGGCTGACATAGAAGTTGGGCGGCATCGTCCAGAGTTCCTTGAACTCGCCGGTACTCGTGATGGTCTTGGGCATCGATATCCTCGGTGGTGAGTGTTCGTCCGTCACCTGTTGTCCGGCTGCCTCAGGCGTCCTGTGCGCTCACGACGTCCTGGACGAAGCGCCCTCCGAAGTCCGTGTTCCACACGGACTTCAAAGGCGGCAGCCCCTCCAGTACTCCGCTCACCGCTAGTTCGAGCACCACCTCCCGCATGACCTGACGGGTCAGCGCGGCGCCCAGACACGCGTGCCGGCCGCGCCCGAACGCGACATGACGGGCTCCGGCCCTGTCGAGGCGGAACGTGTCCGGCTCCGTGAACTTCCTCGGGTCGCGGTTCGCCGCCACGAGCACGAGGACTACGCGCGACTCGGCCCGTACGGTGTGGCCGTGGATCCGCAAGTCGGTCAGGGCTCGTCTCATGGCCAGGTGGAAGGGGGTGACCAGCCTCAGCGCCTCGTCGATGGTTGCGTCGACGTCCGCCTTGATGTCGAGCCCGACGCCCTCCGGGCCCGTCACCACCTCCAGGAGGCGTGCGACGGCCGCCGCCGTGGGTTCCAGCGCTCCGCTGACGAGCTGGGCGTACACCGCGGTGGCGTCCAGCAGATCGAGTGTCCCGTCGGACAGGGAGCGGCTCAGCGCGGAGGCGAGGACTCCGGCCGGGGTGGCACAGCGCTGCCGCACGAGCTCGGTCAGCTCGTCCAAGGCCTCCTCCGCGCGCAGGCCGGCGGCAGGGTCGTACGTCTCGATCGACCCGAAGGCCAGAATCCGGGTGGCACAGTCGCCGAGTTCCGCCAGGGCGTCGGGCGGCTCGTCGAGCAAGCTGCACAGACCGGCCGCCAACGCGGGCCTGACCACGGCGGCGAAGAGCCCGTCCGGCGCGACCGCGGGGCTTGTGACCGCGACAGAGGTCGCCGCCGCGGCGGCCGCCCGCCCCACGGCGGCGGTCGTGAACAGCGGGAGGAGCAGTCGTCGCATGCTGGTGTGCCGCGGTGGATCGGAGAACACCGGCCAGCGGTCGATGAACTCCGTCACCCGCCAGTAGGTCTTCTGCTGTCCTTCCGTCAGACCGGGTGGGCAGTACGTCTCGACCTGTGCGCCGAGACGGGGATCGCGCAGCAGTTCGTACACGTCGTCGTACCGTGTCACGTACCACGTGCCCGTGGTCTCGTCCCAGTCCATGCCGCGCGACTCGCGCAGTTCGTCGAACCACTCCAACGGCGCCACTTCCCGGTTCGCCCGGAGCGTGGCCACCCCGGTGCCCTCCGTCGCGTCGTCCATCCCCAACCACCCTTTTCTGTGCGTTCGTCAGGTGAGAGCCGGGAGATCGTCGGACTCCCGCAGTGCCGGTCGGTCGGCGAGCAGGTAGTCGCTCAGTTCCCTTCGTGCTTCGTCCGACTCCGGTACGGAGGCGTACGTGGTGGTGATCTGCCGCCGCCCGTAACAGTCGCCGAGCGACGCGTGGTAGGAGTGCGGGTCGAAGGCGACGAGATCGCCCGGGGACGACTCGACGGTGAAGGCCGGCACGTCGATCGGCTCCATACCGAGCCGTCGGAGCGGGTCGTCCAGCTCCGCGGTGAACGTGTCCCAGCTCCCGCCGCGCCGGTGAGTGCCCGGAATGATCCGTAGGGCTCCGGTGCGGCCGCGCAGCGGATCCAGGTACTGGACGATCTTGAGCAGCCGGAGCGCGCGGTGGTCGCCGTCCCGGTGCCACTCGACGGCTCCGTCGTGGCGGACCCCGTCCCCGCCGGCGTAGACCACGTCCGTGCCCAGCAGCCGGCGTGCCAGCCGCGGGCACCGGTGGTCCGCCAGCAGTACCGCCCGGAGAACGTCACTGCGCTCGGCGATGCGGGAGACGCCCGCACCTGCCTGCCGACCCGGTGAGGAACGGCCGAGGACGTCTTCGAAGGCTTCCGTGACCGCCGGCGCGACATCGTCGTGTGCGCCGCGCAGGCGCACGAATCCGAACGTCCTGAAGTGCGTGACCTCGGCGGCGGTCGCCGACAGTGGAGCGAGGCTCATCCGATCAGCACCGATCCCGAGACGTAGCGGTTGAGAAAGTAGCGGCGCGTGTCGAGCTGCTCGGCCTCGGTCACCGGCTCACCGACGCAGTTGAAGGCCAGTTGGCGCCGGACATCGCCGTTCCATGCCGCGTGCATGACGTTCGTGTCGAACACGATGACGTCACCGGGCCGGGAGTCGACCACTACCGCCGGTACGTCGTCGCCGTCGAGACCGAGGTCCTGCCGGTGCCTGATGACGTGGCGGGTCGGATCACCGAGCCAGCCGTTGTCGGCACGGTGCGACCCGGCCAGGAAGCGCAGCGCGCCGGTGTCGTGCGTGACGGCGTCGAGGTACAGAACGAAGCGCAGGAAGGGCGTGTTGTAGAAGCCGTCCGAGTGCCAGTACGAGTCGCCGACCAGCGCGTTCGCGTCGCTGGTGATGACCTGGTGGTGTCGTGCGAAGTACGTCTCGCAGATGCCGCGTACCCACGACGACCGGGAGATCCGGCCGAGTTCGGGCAGCTCGGTGAGGATGTCGAACCTGGTCACCCGTTCGCTCGACGCGCTGTCCGCCGACAGCTCGATCAGTTTCCCGAATCCGCGCTCCAGGCCCCCGACGGCGTCCGAAGCGACCTGACGGAGGTGAGCGAACCCGAACACCTCCAGTTGCCGGACCACTTCGCGAGGTTTGGGCATCTCAACGCCTCCTGAGAAAGGGTTGAATTCGGTCTATGCCGCCGCGGAACTGAATTGCCAAGAGTTCTGCGGCTCTTTCGATGCACATTCTGACTATTGATGACTACTGTTTCATGCCGGGCCATACGGGCGGTCCATTCCCGGTATATTTGGCTTTCTCCGGGATTTCTCTGGTGCTTTTTTCCGGCTTGTGTCACCCTCAGGGCTGATTCAAAGTTCTGTCGATCATGTGGCGTCGCTGGTCAGAGCAGTCCCGTAAGGTCCAGCGGACGAGTGAAGGACATGTAGGAGACCTCGCGCAGGCCGGTGGCGATGCTGCGGTGTCCGGTGGCGCGCAGGGTGCTGATCGCGAAGCTGCGCAGGGTGGCCATGTTCTCCGGGCCGTGCCCCGTGCGGATCTTCGAGGCGTCTTCGCCGAACGTGGTGTCTCTGACGTGGTGCACGGCCTCGATGTCCCAGTGTGCGCGGGAGAGTTGGCCGATGGCCTGGGGTGATGCCTCACATGCCGTCAGGTCGGTGATGGCGTAGACGGTTTCGCGGGTGATCTTGCCGGTCTTGAGGTCGGTGCGGTGCCGGTGGATCTTCGCGGCCTGCGTCACGTGCGGGAAGTTCAGTCCGAGAGCGGTGACGGTGAGCGTGCGCACGGAGCGGGTCTCTCGCCGTCCATGCCCTGCCTCGCGGTCGTAGCGGCGGGCGGTGACCTCCTTCCACGGCAGCGCGCGCAACGCGTCGTGCAGGGTTGGCTGGTTCCGCTTGATCACGAGCAGGTAGTGCGCCTTCTTCCCCTCTACCAGCCACCTGGCGTGGTCACGGTGGATGTGCAGGGCGTCGGCGGTCACCACGACACCGGTCAGGTCGAAGGGAGCCAGCAGCTTCGTGAAGCCGGTGACCTCGGTGGTCTTGTCCGGCACCCGCAGCTGGCTGACGGTCCGTCCGCCCTGAAGGACGGCGGAGAGCAGGTGGGCGGCGGGGCCGGTGTCCGTGCGCGAGCCGCGGGCGGTCTTGCCGTCCACAGCCAGGTGCCGGGTGCCCGCGGGGTCGCATCCCAGCAGGTCGGCAAGCCCGCAGGGACATACCAGAGTCAGCAGACGGCGGATGGTGGAGCCCGACGGTGCCCTGCGCACGCCCAGCGGGCCGACGGCGCGCACGCCGAGGCGGGCGAGTGTGTCCAGGGGCGCGTGGCGGGCCCACTGGCCCACGGCCAGATAGGAACGAGCCCCGGCGAGCACCGCGCAACAGGCCGTGAGCACGACCGATACCAGCGAATGGCGCCGGCCCCGCCGATCTCGCGGATCACGAAGAACGGCCAGTCGTTCGGCGACACCGCTCACGCCGCGCTGGGCGGCAGTGGGCGACTTGGTCAGGCAGACAGTGGCAGACTGGCGGCACATCGATGCTCCGGACGGGCAGGGCGACTTGGGAAGGTCACCCCGTCAACCGGAGCTTCGTTGTGTCCGTGACGGTCTTCCACCGGATCGTCACACCGCAGCGACCTGCACGTTTCCATGATCCCCAGGACTTTGAATCGACCCTGGTGTCACCCTTGGGGTGCCAAGCGGTCCAGGATCCGGCTGACGTCGTTGGCGTCAGGAAGTCCGAGACGGGTGAACAGCGTCTTCGCCTCGTCCAGCCGGACGCGGGCGCTTTCGATCTGGCCGAGATCGGCCTGGGCCTCGCCGAGCACCTTCAAGGCGTACGCGTGGTCCCGTACGGCTCCGATCTCCTGGCACAGGGCCACGGCTTCGGTGACGTACCGCACCGCCTCCTCGTACCGTCCCGTCCTGCGGAGCGTTTCGGCGAGCCGGTAGAGGGCGTGCGCCTCGCGTCCGCGGATGTCGGCCGACCGGCACACGGCGAGGCACTCGGTGTACCGGGCGACGGCGTCGTCGAACCGCTCTTCCTCATGCAGTGCCAGCGCCAGCACGTACAGCGCGTACGCCACCCCCGGAAGGTCCCCCATGGCGCGCAGTACCCCCAGCGTGGCCTCGCAGGCAGCTGCCGCCTCGACCGCCCGCCCACTGCGCAGACGGGCGAGCGCCGCGTTGATCGTGGTCGCCGCCTCGCCGGACCTGTGGCCCAGCACGCGGGCGAGCGCGATCGCCTCGTCGAAGCACACCACCGCCTCGGCGTACCGGCGCTGGAACATGACGGCCACGCCGAGGTTGTTCAGCGCCTGGCGGAGGATCACCGAATCCTTGGTGCTCCTTGAGGCGTCGACGGCCTGGCGCGCGTGCTGTTCGGTGTCGACGGGCCGGGCAGCCTGCAACGCGATGTCGCTGCACAGGAACCGCGCCCGGCCGAAGTCCCGTTGGTCGCCGCGCAGCTCGGCCTCCCCCGCCAGCTCCGACGCGGCGGACCCCAGCTCCTCGAAGCGGGCGTCGACGCAGAAGGGACTGACCGCGATGAGTATGTCCACGGCGGTCCCCAGCCATCCGTCGTCCGCCTCCGCCGGCCGGCCCACCGTGCGCAGCACCGCGCTCGTCACCACCGCGATCTCACCGGTGATCCAGGACCGCGCCTCCTGGACGTCGCGGAACCGCAGCCCCTGCGACCGCAACGGCCCGAGCGAGTCGGCGACCGGGTCTCCCGGTACGGCGTGCGCGAACGCGTTGCACGCCGTGGCCAGCAGGTGGTCGAGCAGTCTGCCGAAGGCCTGGTCGGTCTCGGCCCCGTGACCGCTCCCCGTCCGCTGAGCGAAGACGCGGAGCAGGTCGTGGTAGCGGTAGCGCCCCGGTTCGGGGGATTCCAGCATGGCGGCGTCCACCAGGGACTCCAGCAGCTCCTCCGTCGTTTCTTCCTCCGCGGCGAGCACCGCCGCGGCTGCGGGGAGGCCGAAGTCCAGCGGACCCGCGACGGCCAGAAGCCGGAAGGCACGGGCCTGCTGAGGCGGCAGTTGCCGGTATCCGACCTCGAAGGCCGCGTGGATCGACACATCACCCACGCGCAGTTCCTCGATGCGCCGCCGCTCGTTGGAGAGCCGGGCGGTCAGCGTCGCGATGGTCCACTGCGGCCTGGACGCCAGCTTGGTGGCCACGATCCGGACGGCCAGTGGCAGGAACCCGCACAGCCGCAGCAGTTCGAGCGCCGACGTCCGCTCCGCCTCCACCCGCTCGGGTCCCACGACCGCGCTCAGCAAGGACAGGCCCTCATCGGGCCGGAACGTGTCCACGCCGACCTGCTTCGTGAGCGGCAGACCGAAGAGCCGAGACCTGCTCGTGACGACGAGCCCGCAGCCGGCCGATCCGGGCAGCAGGTTCCTGACCTGCGACACATCACGTGCGTTGTCCAGGACGATCAGTACTCTGCGACCGTTCAGTATCGAGCGGAACAGCTTGCAGCGGTCGTCGAGGGCGTCGGGCACGGCCCCGGCCGCGACACCGAGCGCCAGGAGAAAGCCCGTCAGTACGATGGCGGGCTCGGCCGGACTGTCGTCGTTGCCGCGCAGATCGGCGTAGAGCTGCCCGTCCGGATAGGCGTGGCGTACCCCGTGGGCGGTGTGCAGGGCCAGCGAGGTCTTCCCGATCCCGCCCATCCCGGCGATCGCCACGATGGTCAGCGCTTGGCGTCCAGGCATCGTCAGTACGGTGCGCATGTCGCTTACGGCGTCCGTACGTCCGGCGAAGTCGGGCAGATCGGGAGGGAGATGCGCCGGCACCGGTAACGCGTCCCGGTCACGGACGGCGGCGGTGGTCGCTGCCTCGGTTCTCCCCGCCGGCTCGTCGGGCGCCGCGGATTCCTCGGCGGTCGCCATGGACAGGGCCGGACTGTTCTCCAGGACCTGCCGGTAGACGGTGGTCAGTTCGGGTCCCGGATCGATGCCCTGCTCCTCCAGCAGCAGCCTTTTGGCGCCGCCGTACACCGCGAGCGCGTCGGCCTGCCGGCCCGCCCCGTACAGCGCGCGCATCAGCAGGCCGTGCGGACGCTCGCGCAGGGGATAGGCGGCCGTGAGGTCCGTCAGGTCGGGAATGACCTGGCGATGACGGCCGAGGGCGAGGTCGAGATCGAAACGCTCCTCCAGCATGGAGATCCGTAACTCCTCCAGCCGGTCGCGCTGCCGGGTGGCGAAGGGCCCGGGGACACCTGCCAGCGTCTCTCCCTGCCACATGCCGAGTGCCCGCGCCAGCAGGTCGCTCGCCTCCCGGGTCCGTCCCGAGGTACGTGCCAGCCTGGCTTCCCGGGTGAGCAGTTCGGCCTGTCCAACGTCGAGCGCGGACGGCGGGACGACCAACCGGTAGCCGTCCCCGACCGACACGAGGACACTCGGCCTGGAGCGGTCCGGTTCCAGCAGGCTCCGCAACTGCCAGGCGTAGGTGCGGATCGTGGTCGTGGCCCTGCTGGGGGGCGTGGTACCCCACAACGCGTCGACGAGTTGTGCCTTGGACACCACATGTCCGGGCCGCAGCAGCAGGACCGCCACCACGGCCCGCAGCTGGGGCTGCCTGATATGTAGTTCGGCACTGCCACGGTGCACTCGCAATGCGCCGAGCACAGCAAAGCGAAGCTCCTCCGTCACGCTGCCCACGCCCTTCCTGCCGTGCCACCGGCACCCAGGTTCGGTGACGAAGAGGGGTAACTGCACCGGTCGGTTCCCTGTCTGGGTGTGACCGGGTGCGCCGGGACAGGAGGTGGCCGGTGAGGGGCCCCGAAGTTTCCGGACAGGCACCCAATAGGGTTGTCCTGAACAAGGAAACGAGGAAGAACCGACTCGGTCGAATCGAGCGGCACAACGGCGTGGTCCCGTATCAGTAGACGGCGAGTGTGCTGTGGGCCCTGCTGCGTGACGAACGCGTCTTCACCTCCGCCCCACCGGTCACGCAGGCGGCTTGACTTCGTCATTGAGACTCCTGGAGATGGAATCAGTCATTGGTCGTGGTTTCCCGTCCGGAGTGCGCCGGCGGCGATGTGAGATGCGTCAGACCCGCTTGGTGTAGGAGCGGACGGCGAGTGGAATGAAGATCGCGGCGACCGTGGCGCAGCCGAGCAGCGCCCATCCGACGTTGGCAGTGATGGTGCCTTTGTTCATCAGGTCCCGCATCGCGGAGACCACGTGGGAGACGGGGTTGATTGTCGTCACCGCGCGCAGCCAGGCGGGCAGGGTGCTGACCGGGACGAAGGCGTTGGAGAGGAACGCCAGCGGGAACATGATCATCATGGACATGCCCTGGACGGCGCCGGCGGTCCGGGTGATGGTGCCGATCCACAAGAAGATCCAGGCGAGGGACCAGCCGGTGATGACGGCGAGGAGAATGCCGAGGGTGACGCCGGGAAGGCCGCCGCCGGGCCGGTAGCCCATGAGGATGCCCACGAGGATGGTGACACTGGCGGCTATCGCGTAGCGGGCGAGGTCGGCCATCATCGGTCCGGCAAGCGGGGCGATCCGGGTGATGGGCAGTGACCGGAAGCGGTCGAAGACGCCTTTGTCCATGTCCTCGCGGAGTTGGACGCCGGCGGCGACGCACGCGGTGATGGTGGTCTGGGCGATGATGCCGGGGATGAGGATCGGCAGGTAGCTGGCTTGGCTGCCGGAGATGGCCCCGGCGAACATGAACCCGAACATCACGGTGAACAGCACGGGCATCGCGGTGACGTCGACGAGTTGTTCGGGGTTGCGGCGCATCTTGAGCAGGGCGCGCCAGGCCAGGGTCGTGGTCTGGGTGAACGCGTCGTGAAGGGGTACTGATGCCTGGACGGTGCGGGTGGCCGGTCGGGGCGTGGCCCAGGTGGGGTTGGTGACGGTGGCGGTCATGAGTGGCTCGTTTCGGTCGCAGGGACGCCGGTGTCGCTAGGTCGGCCGGTCAGGGCCATGAACACGTCGTCGAGGCTGGGTTGTTCGATCGCGGCGCCCGCAATGTCGAGGTGGTGGTCGCGCAGCGCGATGAGGACGTCGGCGGCTTGGTTCGCGTCGCTCAACGTGACGCTGAATCCGGAGCCGGTTGGCGTGGGGATCGGTGTGTCGCGGATCAGTTCCGCAGCCAGGGCGACTGCTCGTGCCGTGTCGGCGTCGTACGTCAGGCTGACGCGCAGGCTCGACGTGCCGATCTGGGCCTTGAGCTGGTCGGGGGTGCCTTCGGCGACTTTGCGGCCGTGGTCGATGACGGTGATCCGGTCGGCGAGTTCGTCCGCTTCGTCGAGGTACTGGGTGGTCAGCATGATGGTGGAACCCTCGGCGGCCAGGTCGCGGATCGTGTGCCACATCTGGGCACGGGTGCGGGGGTCGAGACCGGTGGTCGGCTCGTCCAGGAAGACCAGCGCCGGCCTGGTGATCAGGCTGGCCGCGAGATCGAGGCGGCGGCGCATGCCGCCGGAGAACTGGGCGATGGGTCGGTGAGCCGCGTCGGTCAGGTCGAACTTCGCCAGCAGGTCGTCGGCGGTGCCGTGGGCTCTTTTGGAGGAGAGTCCCTGCAGGCGGCCGAACAGCCACAGGTTCTCGCGACCGGTCAGGTTCTCGTCGACCGACGCGTACTGGCCCGTCACACCGATCAGTTGCCGCACCGCGTGGGCTTCCCGGCGCACGTCGTAGCCGAAGATCCTCGCCGATCCGCTGTCGATCGGCAGCAGTGTCGCCAGCATGTTGAGCACCGTGGTCTTGCCGGCACCGTTCGGGCCGAGCACCCCGAAGATCTCACCTTCGCAGACGGTGAGATCGATGCCGTCCACGGCCCGGTTCGTGCCGAACGTCTTCGTCAGGCCGCGAGCCTCGACGGCGGTCGGGCTCTGGACACGGCTCTCGCCGTCGGCTGGGCGGCCGCTGCTACTGGGCCTGCCAGGCGTTGTCGCGCTCTGCACATTCATGTCACTCCATCCGCTCAACCAAACGCGCCAAGACGGTCAGGGAGAGACCCGCCTGCATCAGCCTTCGCGGGGACCGCCACGCCGGCATTCCTGAAGTTAGGATGGTACTGAATTTAGTACCGTGTCAAGTTTAGTTCTGGTATAACTTTTTGTTATGCATGAGGGACTGCGGGAACGCAAGAAGCGGGAGGCGCGGCAGCGCATCTCCGATGTCGCGACACGTCTGTTCGCCCAGCGGGGATTCGAGGCGGTCACGGTCGCCGAGATCGCCGAGGCGGCCGGGGTCGCCAAGGCCACGGTCACCAACTACTTCCCGCGCAAGGAAGACCTGCTGCTGGATCTGCAGGCGGAGGCCGAACGACTGCTCGTCGACGCCATCCGGGCGCGTCCGCCCGGTCAGAGTGTTGTCGAGGCGGTCCGGGCGCTGATGCACCGGTTGCTGGCCCAGCAGCATCCGCTGTCCGCCGTCGAGCCGGCCATGGCGTGGTTCGGACACCTGATAGCGCAGAGCCCCGCACTGCTCTCGCGGGCCCGGGAACAACGGGAGTACCTGGAATCCGCGGTCGCCCGCCAGCTGACCGAGGAAACCGGCGACCCGGTCCGCGCCGACCTGGTCGCCCGGCTGCTCCTGGCCACGGCGACCACCGCCGTGGTCACCCCGATCCGGCGGCTCATCGCCGGAGAACCGGCCACCACCATCGCCACGGATCAGCCACAGGTAATAGACCAGGCATTCGACCTGCTGGCCACAGGCATCCGCACCTTCGGCAGCGACACCTGACCACGCCCGTCAGCCCCGACATCCACGTTACGTTTGGCCGGTTCCTCCGGTCAGACTCTCGCGCGCACCGTACAGCGGTAGAGCTGGACCATCCGAGGACAGATCGCGATCCACGACCATCAGCCAAGAGCTGCCTACCCGCAGGCATCCACCAGAAACGAGAACACCCCTGACAACGACACCGCATCACCCGATCGCGATCATCGGCGGCGGCCTCGGGGATCTGGCGGGGGTCGAGGCCTGCTCGCCGAAGGGGTCGTTCGAGGGCGTCGATGACGGCTGACCGCAGACGCATCGCGGTTTCGGGCGTGTCGTCGATCGCCCAGAAGATCCAGCCGATCCAGCTGATGCTGCGGCCAGAAGTGGAGGCGTGTGCCAGCCACGCGGCCCGGTGCACGATCTCGTCCCGGATCTTTCCGGTCGTGGAATCGGTCCAGTCCGCGGACCGGCGAAGACACCGTTGCGAGCGCCATCGCTCCAACTGGGTCGGGCTGATGGTGTATCCGATGCTGTGGGACCGCTCCAGCGACTTGGCAGGACGAGGCATTCTCCGGGCATGGCGAGTGGTCGATGCTCGGTGCCGGCGCGTGCGGTGCCGCGCCCGTGCACGTGGACGCGACGCCTGTGCGTTTCGACCTGCCTGTCCCCGCTGACCTCCTGGCACAGGTCACCTGGCGCAACCGGCGGGGCCAGATCCGCGGTCTGAAACACGTGGTCGATGGGCGTCTTGAGCGCGCGATCAGTCTCCAGGGGTTTTACCGTCTGACACCCCAGTCGGCCGGAGAGTTGGCGCAAGTCGCCGGCACCACTGTTCCTTCCGTGGCCGTTGGCACCAGGCCGATGAGGTGACCGCTCGTTCGGTCCGGATCAGAGGGTCAGGAGCCCGTTGGTAGCCAGGTTGAGGGTGGACGGAGTGTGTCCGGCACAGATGATCCGTTCGACGGCACGAGGCCAGTTGGCGTTGAGCCGACGGCTCCAGCGAAGTTGGCCGTGCCTCCGGTGAACTCCGCTCCGGCGAAGTCCACCATGCCTCCGGCGAACTCCACCTCGCGGAAGTCTGCCCTGCTGCCGGAGAACCGCACCCCGTGGAAGCTCACCCTGCCGCCGGCGAACCGCGCGCCGCGGAGTTCGATCCGGCCGCCGGAGAACTCCGACAGGTTGAAGATCACTGGGCTGTCGGAGAAGTGAGCCCCGCTGAAGTCGGCCCTGCCGTCGGTGAATCGAGCCCGATGGAAGTCGACGGCGCCGCCGGAGAACTGCGCCCCGCTGAAGTCGACCCAGCCGCCGGAGATCCGTGTCTCGCGGAAGTCGGCTCTGCCGTCGGTGAAGTGTGCCCTACGGAAGTCAACTGCCCCGCCGGAGAATCGAGTTCCGCGGAGGTCGACCGTGCCACCGACGAACCGAGCCATGCGGGAGCTCACTGTGCCGTTGGAGAACCGTGCCCGTGAGAGGTCTCCGCCGTCGAAGGTGACGTGGGTGAGGTCGAAGTCGTGGCCGTGCCAGGAGTGCGGGTGCTCGGGTGGCAGGCGGAGGTGGTCGCGGATGACGCGGATGACGGTGTGCCGGACTTCCCGCAGGGCCTGGTAGGTCTGCCGGGCGGCGGTGTCGTCAGGGGGAAGGTCGGTCTCGGCGGTGTAGGGCAGCCGGAGGTAGGCGCACAGGACGTCGATGCAGGTCTGGCGCAGGTCGCGGGTGGGGGCGTCGTCGGCGAGGCCGGCCAGGGCGTGCACGCCGCCGAGGCGCACGGCGGCCGAGTCCGCCGAGTTGGGAGACGGCGGTGGTGAAGCGGTCGGTGTGCAGGCGGGTGGCCTCGCGCAGGGCGCCGTCTTCGTCGATGCGCTGGCGTCGGTAGGCCACCACCAGGGCGACCAGGGCGCCGGCCCCGGCGACTACGCCGAAGGACAGCTTCACGAGGTCGAAGAGCGTCGTGGATTCGAGCTGGTGCTCGGGCCTGAGCCCTCGGGCGTCCAGCAGGTGCCACCCCATGTAGAAGACCGCGAAAGCCACCAAGACCGCGGTGGCGAACATCAGCGCAAGGACCAGGCCGACCGGCCACAGGCGCAGCCCGCGCTCGGTCCGACGCCGGACAAAGGTGTTCCCATACCCCGTCAAGACCCCTACCGGAGCGCAGCGGTTGCAGCGGCATCCTGTGGCCCCCGAAGGACACCGTCGTTCGTTCAACCAGGTCCCTCCGGCCGCGATGCCCGTCTTCGTGCATCCGCCCCGGGCCCTGCCCTTACTGCGGCGGTTCGTCCCCCAGGTAGCGGACGGCCGGGATGTGTCTGGCCAGCCGCATGTGGACGGTGGTGTGCCCGTGAGCGGCAAGTTCGGTGCGGGCCTCGCTCATGTTGAGGATCTCGTCCATGGTGTAGGCCTCGGTACACGGTCCGAGGTCGATCTGGTGCTCGCCGAGGGCGAAGACCAACGACGCGTAGCCGACGGTGACGCGGGACAACGAGGCGGCCGCTTCGGCCAGCTGGTCCAGGGCCTCGGCGCTCTCGATGCCCACGGACACGGTGTCGCCCGTGAGGACGTTCTCATCCCCGTCGAGTAGCGCAATCATCTCCCTGACGTCACGCACATCCTGGCGGCTGAAGTCCTCGGGAAGCGGAAAGTAGTGCCCGGTGCGGCTTTGCAAGCGGCCCAGGTCGTCGAACGCGTCGGCCCAGAACTGCGCCTCGTTGTCCTTCCAGCCGGGCGGGGCCATACCCGCCGAGATCAGGGCCTGCACCCCGGGTGTGTTGGCGCCGGCCAGGACGAGTTCCATGACGTTACCCGGGAGGCTGTGGGCGATCAGCCGGAGCACCGGCACCACGGTCTGCGGCAGGACGGGCTGGTCCAGCTCGAAGCTGAACGTCAGCGCGCCACTCCGGTCGCGCAGGTGGTAGCGCAACCTCACCCTCATCACCCCGGTGACGTCGTGCCCGTGCAGGGTCCCGCCCTCCGTGCCGGTGACCTTCTCGGTGAAGGTGACCGGCAGGGAGGTGAGCGGGACACCGGACTGTCGTTTCAAGACCAGCTGTCCGTGGAGCGGCGGCGTCACCTCCTGGCGCGGCGAGGTGATGCGCACGCCGCCAAGCGACAGCTGCTCCAGTCCGAGACCCGCAGGCCCGGTCAGACGCATCCCGGTGAGGTTGTCCGCCGCCAGCTCCACCTCGCCGCCGAAGCGCATCGTCTCCTCGAACAGGCGCCGCCGCTCCTCCTCCCGATCGTCGCCGGCCGGGAACCGGATTCGGCCCACGAAGCGGATCGCCGCCTGCTCGCCGGGGGAGGGTGCCTTGGGCGTCAGGTGCACGGCTGTCTGGCCGCTGGAGCCCAGCGTGGAGCGCACCGCGTAGTGCGGGCAGATCTCCTGGGCCCGCGCGTGCAGCGCGCTCGCCCGCTCCAGGTAGTCGGGCAGGCCGCCCAGCAGGACATCCCGCTCGGCGCGAGCTTCGGCGATCCGCTCCAGAATGTAGTCGCCGGACTCCTGCAGCGCGTAGCGCACCAGGTCTGGATGGGCGGCGAACTTCCCATCCAGCCAGCTGCGCCCGCGCCAGTGCCGTACGAACGGGAACTCTTCGCGCAGGCCCTCAAACCACCGCAGCTCGGCGGGATTGTGATCGATCGGCACCAACAGGTCCCAATGGTCGGGCTGATGACGGGCCGCGGACACCAGCGAGCGCACGACCTGCCGGCGGCGTACCTGGTTCATGCGCCCGGTGAACGACTTCTCCTCGTAGATGAGGAGTTCACCGTTCTCGGTGTGCTCGCACAGGTCCTGGCCGCCGTCCCCGCCGCTGCCGTCGATCGCCCGTGCCCTCTCGCGCAGCCGCAGCATCAGCATCGTCACCAGCGCCTCGGACACCTTCGGGCTCTCGGCCGCCAGTTTGTCCCATGGAACCCTCACCACACCCCCACCCTACGAACCAGCACCGACATCACTGTCAGACTCTTCTGGGACCATCCGGGCATGCTCATCAGCCCACAGCTGGCCCGGGACACCCTGGCGGATCTGATCAAGGACTGCGGCCTGCCCCTCGAGGCCGGTGAACTGATCCCCGGTAAGGGCGAGTTCCTTGCTCACGGCCATGTGTTCGTCGGCGACGTTGCCGTGCGCGGCTACAAGGACAAGGGACGGTGGAGGTACGACGACCGAGACATCCGCCGAGCCGGGCGGCACCTCGCCTCCGTGGTGATCGACAGCGCTGACCTCGCGGAAGCCGGGTTCCCCGATCGTCGCTGGTTCGACGTTCGAGGAACCTTCGATGACATGAGGGGGGCCGACTGGCGCGGCACGCTGAACCATTGGGCCTACGCTGCGGCGCACCGGTCCCTACTGCTTGAACGCGATGGCCCGGCCACCGTCGGGTTCAACCCTGCCGACGACTTCGATCTCCTCGATCCAGAGCTCAGCATCGACATCGACGTCGACATCTGGAGCAGCAGCAGGTACGAGATCGGTCCTCACGGCCTTCCCGGTCAGCTCACCTTCGACGAGTTCGTCTCCTACTACGGCAAGCGCACGATCGCCGGCACCCGCCCGCTCGACGTGCTGGCGTGGTCGGGAACGCACTGGGTGTTCCCCCGCGCGTACAGGGACATGCTGGATCACTGGCAAGCCCAGGACCGGGAACTCTCCGAGCGTGCTCGGATCTGCAGTGGCTGCGGACGGCGGGGAAGCGGCTGGTCATGGCGCACGCCCACCGCAGGCGGCTACGTCACCATGTGCCCGTCCTGCTCCGGCGAGCCCTTCCAGGCCTACACCGGACACCTGCACGGTGTCGCCTACACCTCCCTGCGCCGTACGCACCGTGCCGATGCCTACTTGTGCTGTTTGTGCCGCGAGAGCCGGGCGTTCATCTGGGATCACTGCCACGAGCACGGTTTCGTGCGCGGTCCGGTGTGCGCGAGCTGCAACACCTTCGAGGGCAAGGGCGTGGCTTTCCTCCGCCGGGACGGCAGCCTCGAGCATCTGCTCGCGTGCCGAGGATGCAGGGACGCGAGCACCTTGCCGCGCCGTTTCCACCTCGACGTCGCCCTCGCTCACTTGGAAGCCGACAAGGGGCACGGCCACTGTCGCCCTCGGCCGTACGCCGAACTCAGGGAAACAGACGGCGTGCACCACATCACCCTGTCCTGCCCCGCGCACGCCTCAACAGCGAAATGGACAACGGAGGTGACGGTGGCCGAGGTCGTCGGCATCGTCCGCGCCTTCGTGGACAGCACGCTCACCAGTCCAGGACGCCACACGGCGCTTCAGGCAGGACTGCAAACGGGACCGTGAGCCGGACGACCTGGTACAGACGGTACGGTGGACGATGGGGCAGGGTGGTGTGGGGCGGTCAAGTGAGGACATACAGCGGCCGCAATCGTCGCCGTCAAGTTCCCGTCGACCAGGGCTCCCACCCGGCTGACAGCCTGGCCTGCCCCGACTGTCACCCGTACCCCGCCGCCCGGCACGCACCCTCACCACCCTGACATCTGTCAGGGACGCGACGTCCCAGGCACGGTCTACGGTTCGATGTCGGCGGCGGCTGAATCGTGGCTCAGTCAAGATTTCCGGATGCTGTTGGTGATCTTCGCTCGGTGGGGTGAAACTCGTCGTCGTTGTCCCTGTTGATCTCGCTGTGGTGGTCCGCTGAGGAGAGCGGGGCGGATCGAGCGGTCGGAGGGGTGACCGCGATGGCGATGGGTTCGGGCACGGGGCGGGGGATTCCGCCGTTGACGGTGCGGATAGCGAGGGCGAGCAACCCGCGGGGCACCACGGCGATGTGGATGCGGGACCGGCTGGACGAGGTGTTCACGGACGACGACTTCGTCGACTGGTATCCGGCCGACGGGCGGCGGGGCCTGTCGCTGGCCCGGCTGGCCATGGTGTCGGTCCTGCAGTACGCGGAGAACCTGACCGACCGCCAGGCCGCCGAAGCAGTGCGCTGCAGGATGGACTGGAAGTACTGCCTGGGCCTTGCCTTGGATGATCCCGGCTTCGACCACTCCGTCCTCTGCGAGTTCCGCGACCGGATGGCCCAGCATGACCGCGCGGACCGGTTGCTCGCCTTGATGGTCGACCGCTTGGCCGCGGCGGGCCTGGTCAAGCGGCATGGGCGGATGCGCACCGACTCCACTCATGTCCTGGGCGCGGTGCGGAAGTTGAACCGGGTGGAGCTGGTCACTGAGACGCTCCGCGTTGCCCTGGAAGAACTTGCCCGGGTGAACGAGGAGTGGCTGGCGCCGCTGGTCACGGTGGGGTGGGCGGAACGCTACGGACGCCCGGTCCGCTACGACCGGCTGCCCCGGTCCAAGGAGAAACTGGCTGCCCATGTGCTGCAGGTCGGCGAGGACGGCATGAGCCTGCTCCGCGCGGTCCACCAGGAGGATGCTCCGCCCCGGCTGCGGCTGCTGCCGCAGGTCCAGGTGTTGCGGCAGGTGTGGGTCCAGCAGTTCTGGTACGACGCGGCGGGGCAGTTGGGCTGGCGCGGTCCGAAGGACAGCCATGACCGGCTCAGCCGGCGCGATGCCCCGCGCCGTTCCGACGGCCCCGGTGAGGGCAGCCCTGGCATCGGCACCGAACGACGCCGCCCTCGCGCAGCACCCGCACGGTGTCAAGGAATGGGCGCTCGATCCCACCACCGCCAAGCGCCTCTGGACCGTCTCGACCAACCTGCTCCGCGTCTGACCTCAGCTCGGAGCGCCGACCGACTCGCCCTGTGGACTGCGCGGGCCTGGCACCGTGGCCCCGGTGGCCCCGGTGGCCCCGGTGGCCCCGGTGGCCCCGGTGGCCGCGAGGTCCAGGTCGAGACGGCTGTTCATATCCAGTTCGAACCGGCCATATGGGTTCACGTGGGTCCACAGCAGCGGTGACAGCCCTCGCCGGTCCGCCTCGGTAAGCGTGTCCGCCCACTCCGGGTCGGCCAGAACCTGCTGGACGAGCAAGGTATTGGCATGCACGAGACTGCTCTGCAAAAGGTGCAGGGCAAGCATGCGCCCGGTTCACGAACAGGTGGCGCACTCGGCGAAGCGTCGCCTCCGCCTCACATGAGCACCAAGACCTTGAAACCGCCCTGGCGTACCCGAGGTCAATGACCGGCCTCTCGTCCTCCGGCTGGTTCCTGTGCCGCCGACACCCGGCCGCGTATGCCGCCCAGTAGGAGGGCTCCCTGCGTATCGCCCCTGCGCAGGTCGTCTTCCACCACGGAGGCGTTCACCTTCCCGCTGGGCAGGCGAGGCAATTTGGCGACGGCGAGGACTGCATCCGGCATCGACGGTCCCAGGGCTGCCCGCAGCGCGTTGACTAGTTCGCGGTCACCGACGACCGCATCGGTCTCCAGCGCCAGGACGAGATCGCCGTCGATGTCCCGGTCGACCTGCAGGCAGCAGGCCGCCCGTACGCCTGGTTCACTCAGCGCGGCGGCCGTGATCGAGGCGAGGTCCACAGCCACGCCCCGCCGCTTCACCACCGAGTCCAGCCGTCCTTCCACAACCAGCGCCCCCTGCGGGGTCAGTCTCCCTCTGTCCTGGGTCTCGAACGCCGTCACCCCATCTCGCCGTGACAGCGTGGCAGCTGCGTCGGGGTGCAGTTCCGGGTCGAGATACCCCAGTGATCCATCCGGGGTCTCGATGACAGTCCGGAAGGTTTGCCCCGTCTGGGACGTGGCGTCAGGCAGTTGGCGCAGCACCGTGCCGGGCAGCGGGTGCCCCACCGGCCAGAGACCTGCGTCGGGGCCGTCTCCGGTGAACCAGAACTTGGCCAGGGTGGTCTCCGAGGGGCCGTAGAGGTTACCGATCCGCGTGCGCGGCGCCGCCTGCCGCCACTGCCGGACATGCCTGGCGTACAGCGGCTCGCCCGCGAATAGCGACCAGCGCAGCCCCGGTGCGGTGGTCGTGTTGCCCGCCAGCCATCGGGTGCTGAGGCTGGGCACCAGGTGGACGAGGTCAATGTCCTCGGCACGGAGCCAGGCGAGTACGGAACGCGCGTCGGTACGCACACCCGGGCCCGCCACGTGGAGGCGGCCGCCCCGCACCAGGGGAACCAGCATCTCCCTGAGCACCACGTCGAAGGACGGGGATGTGAGCATCGCGGCGCGGAAGCCGGGTTCGAGATCCAGCTCGTCATTCTCCCAGTCCAGGAAGGCGGCCAGTCCCCGGGCATTGCCGATGATGCCCTTCGGTGCGCCCTGGCTTCCCGAGGTGAACGTCACGTAGCCCGCTTCGTCCGGCAGGATCCGCGCGTTCGCCACACCGGTGGAGATCCGGGGCTCGGATGCTTCGTGGATCACGGCGGCCGGCCGGACCGCGGCAAGCAGGTTCTCGGCGCGTTCGCGGGGGAGGTAGCTGTCGAGCAGGAACGGTACCGCCCCGGCCGCGCGCACACCGAGGAAGAGGCCGGGCAGGTCGACGCCACCGCGGGCCCTGATCGCCACGACACTGTTCGGTGCCAGGCGCTCGCCCAACGCGACGCCCGTCCGTTCGACAGTCGACCACAGCTCTTCATAGGTGATGGTCCGGTCGATACCGACGACCGCCGGCTCACTTGCGTGCTTGGAGACCGTGGTCCTCACCTGGTCCAGCACCGGGCACTCCATCAGCGGTACCATTTCCACTCGATTTTCACTTGATTTCTCACTCGATTCGAGACGCAGGGGTCAGATTCCGGACTTTGTCCCAGGACTCACGTTCCTCAGCGGCAGCACGGCCGGCCGCAACACGGCGATGATCAGAGTGACTTGACGGACTGTGTCACCGGCCTTCTCCGGCGTGCCCGGTGAACGTCAGTTCGCTCTCGATTCGGCGGAACTCTTCATGGTCGCGCTCGACCTGGTCGAGATCGCGATGGGCGAGCAGTGCCCAGCCCCGCGTCATGGTGGACATCAGCCCGCCGGTCGGGGACACGACGTCGCCGTCGCGTACGGACAGCTCGGCGTGCCGACAACTGCGCAGCGTCCGTATCCGTTCCAGGGCGGCTGTGTTCGTCACCGTGCCATGGCGGCGGAAGACCAGATAGACGCCGCGTACGCGCCGCTGGAGCCTGTAGTCCCCTCCGTCCGTAGCCCCTTCGGCCAGTCGCTGGACGTATCGGGAGATGCCGCTGCCGCCAGTCGCCAGTTCGGCCGCACCCACCAGGCCGGAGCCGGCGAGTCGCGCTCCGGTCTCCATCAGCAGGGGGCCGTCTTCCGTGAGCATCACCTCGTTGTGGCAGGCGCCGAACCGGATGCCCAGGGCGTTCAGCACCCGTTTCACATAGGGGACGAGTGCCGCGATCTCCGGAGAGTCCTCGGGCAGGAAATCGGTGCTCTCGTAGACCGCGAAGCTGTCGCCGAAGGCGACCTTGTTGTAGCGGCAGACGTTCGTCACGACGTGATGACCCCGGTCGCTGAACGTGTCCACGACATATTCGGTTCCGTGGACCCGTTCCTGGACGAGCACGGTGTCGTTGACAGAGCCCATCACGTTGCGTGTACCCAGCACCTCCCGGACCGTCGCTTCCAGGTCACTGCCTCGACGGGCGAGCCTGAGGCCGTCTGACATGGCGCTCCTGGTCGGCTTGACGACCAGGTCACCTGTCTCCGTCGACAGCCCGTGGGCCGCCACAGTCTGCGCGGATCCGCGCCAGTCGGTAACGGGCATGGACCTGATGACCGGCACCCCGGCGTCCTGGAGTGTGCGCATCATGGCGGCCTTGTCCCGGCGTGCGCGGGAGAGGGCCGGGTCGTTCGCCAGGGTGAGACCGAGTTCGGCGGACAGGGAGTCGGCCAGTTCCACCCCGGTCTCGATACCCGCAATCACCGCCAGAGGACCGAGGTTCCTGACGAAGTCCACGACACGGGAGAAGCCCTTTTCCGCGGATATCACGTCGGTGTGGTCGCCCGCCTCGAAAGTCCGGGTGAGCCGCGGGTCGGGGGGAGGATAACTGAGGACCGCGTAAGTGGTCAGACCGGCCCGTCGCAGAGCCTTTCCCAAGGCCACGCCCGATGAGTAGGGATCCACCAGGACCACAGCACCGCCGGTCCCGGGCCCTGGCGTCACAGGGTTCTGGTCACTCGGCACGGGAGACCCCCCGTACCCCGTCGTACAGTTCGCGGACGTTCGCGGCGGTATAGACGTCGAGGATGTTGATCTGGATTCCCCAGCGTTCGTCCAGTTCGACGGCCAGTCGGGCAACCAGGAGCGAATCCCCGCCGTTGTCCAAAATGCTGACCTCGGGACTCAGGTCAGGCACTTTGAAGATCTGGGCACACAGGTTCACGAATTCGGTAAAAGTTGGTGCGCTCGGCGTTGACATCGTTTTCTCTCCACCTCGATCGGTCGGTCTCACAATGCTGGGACCGCTTCGGAATCGCCCTGGATGTTTGCCAGCTGGTTTCGATCAGCCAGGCAGCCGGCTATGGCGTGGAAGGTCTCCTCCATGCTGAAGAACTCACTGTGAAGCGGACTCGTGACGGTGTGCCGCGCCGGACAGTCCGCCGGGCACGGGTGGTCCTGTGCCAGGACATGCAGTTCCTGTTCGTCAGCCTCCCGTCCCGCCGGATCGCAGGCGGCGGTCTCATGTGCCAGCCAGTCCGCCTGCATGGCGGCCAGTTGGCGGGCCGTCGACCCCAGCCCCAGAGGGGGTCTCGTGTACGACTCGGTCAGCAGCGCCTCCACGACGGGCAAGGAGGCCGCCATGACCTCCCGGACGGTGTCGGCGGCCGGGGTGAGGCCGTCCTTGAGGTCTTCCGGTACCCGGGCCTTGGACAGCATGCCTGCGAGCAGTCGGGAGACCACCTCGGCCGGGGTGTCCTCAGGATTCAGCGCGACGATCCCCGGCCGTCTCGCGGTCTCCTGCCAGCAGTGATCTGCCAAGTGACGGGCGATCGAGGTGGCTCCGCAGTAGGCCACGATCAGTTCGATGTCGTCCTGGTCGAGCGCGTCGTGGCGGAACAGTTCGCGTGCGTACGCGCCGATCTCCGTGGACCGCGGTCGGACCTCGTCGAAAAGGTAGCGAGTACGACGCCCCAGTCGTTCAAGTCTCAGACTGCGGGTCCGGCCCGCCGTACCGACGCCCGGAAACTCCAGGACGATCAGCGTCCCCCGGTCCTTCGTCATGTGCTGCTCCTCGCCCGGTCGTGCCCTCATACGGTGTTTCGTCATGGCTACGGCCTCAGCTCCATCTGTTCATCAGTGCCGGACGGGAGGCGGTCGTCGACGTGATCGCCTCCACTCCCAACGGACGGCTGAGGTCCGCGGTGTGATCCGCCAGGGCGGCGCACGTCCGTTCCGTGCGTGGTGCCGGGGGATCGGGCGTACGCCGCGCGAGGAACCTCAGCGCGGGCCGACACCGCCCGGTCCCTCTGGTCCTGCAGGGCGTCGGCGTCGTCCTGCAGGGCTTCGAGGTCCCTGCCGACGGTCGCTCCCGCGTGGATGTCGGGCAGGAGGTCCTCCATGCGGCGCAGCGGGTGGTACCGCAGTCCCAGAAGCCCCCAGCCGGCGAGGAGCAGACCACCGGTCACCATGAGGAGCCCCATGCCCCGGCCGCTTCCTGTGCCGAGTACCGGGCCCAGCACGTCGACGAGGGCACCGCCCGGCGCCATCAGCGGTTCGAAGACGTGCTCGGTGAGGACCGGCGTCAGCAGGAACCCGACCGGCATCATCGCCATGGCGAGCATCTGGTTGGTTGCGAGCACCCGGCCCTGTAGTTCCAGGCCGACCTTCGCCTGGATGATGGCGAGCCAGTGGGCATTGAGGAGGGTGTTGCACGCCCACCACAGGAACAATCCGATGGCGATGAGTACGGGGGAAGGGCTCAGCCCGATCACGGCCATGGCCAGCCCCACTCCGACGACCAGCCCGACCATGCCGTCTGCGCGTCGCCGGGTGCCGCCCCACAGCGCCATCGTCACACCACCGGCCACGGCTCCCAGGCCGCCCGCCGCGGTCACCAGACCCAGGACGGCCGGGGAGTGGCCGGACAGCACGAGGGGGGCGGTGAGCACGGTGGCCATCGACGTCACGAGGTTGACGACGACGAAGAACACCACCATGACCACCAGCGGCCTGCGCCGGACGATGAACCGCCATCCGCCGAGGATCGCCGCGCGGAACGTCTCACGCCGCTTGCGGAACAGCCGGTCGGGGAAGCGGACCGAGAGCAGAACGCCGATGCCGACGAGCAGAGCGCCGAGGTCGGTCCAGATCAGCCCCCGCAGGCCGATCAGCCCAATCAGGACGCCGCCGGCCAGCGGAGCGACCAGAGTGCTGACGGCGTTCCCCATCTGGGCGAGACCGGCAGCCTGCGCCAGATACGGCTTGGGGACGAGTCGTGACACGGAGGCTAGATAGGCTGGCCGGTGGAAAGCGTTCGCCAGGGAGACGGTCGTCGCGAAGACGGCGATCTCCCACACCTGGAGCCGGCCGGTCAGCACCAGGCCGATCAGCCCGGTCAGGACCACGCCGTAGACGATGTTGCAGTAGAGCATGACGGTGCGCTGCTCGTACCGGTCGGCCACGGCGCCGCCGAGAGGTGAGGCGAACACCGCCGGCAGCACGGCCAGCATGGTGATCAGCGCGTAGTACCCGACCTCTCCCGTGCGTTGGAAGACCCAGATGCCCAGGCCGAAGGTGGTGAGCGCGGAACCCGTGAGGGCGATGACCTGGCTGAGGGCGAGCCGGTAGAAAGCGAGGAGGTCACGGCGCGCCGCCTGCGCGGAGAAGCGAGGACGGCGACCGCCGTGCACCGGCCGGACGGTCTTCTTGTCGCGGCCGGCCGCCGGGATGTCCCCGTCCGTCGTGCCGGCAGCCCGCTGCCAGGACGTGAGCGTGTCGGTCACGATCGTGGCGAGCTCCGCGGCCTGGTGCTTCATGAAGTAGTGGCCCGCGTCGGGGATGACGGCGAGTTCCACCCGGTCGGCGAACTCGTACCACTCCTCGTAGCGCTCGGTGAACAGTTCGGTGGTGCGGTCGCCTTCGCCGATCACGCACAGGAGCGGAGCACGCAGTCGCCGGTGACCGGGGTCGGAGAGCTGAGAGCTGAACCAGTCGATGGCCTCGCGCACGTCGTGCCGCAGGCCGCGCATGATCGCGGTCTCGGTCTCCTCCTCCAGTTGCCCGCCCAGCGCCTGCAGGCCCTCCCGGTAGCGGCGGTTCGATATCCAGCGGTCGCTGGGCAGCCGCCGGCTCATCGCCGTGGCCAGCCGTCCCGGCAGGCGGGCGGCGGGGAACGCGGCTGCCAGCACGACTCCGGTCAGTTCGCGGCCACCGGCCTCCAGTTCGAGGGCGAGCGCCGCCGCGGCCGCCGTGCCCATGCAGTGGCCGTAGACCAGGAGGTCTCCGGTCGTCCGCGCGTCGAGTTCCGCCCTGCATCTGCCGATGAGTTCGGTCAACGCCAGCAGTGGTTCCTCGGGGCGGGCGGGATCATGGCCGGGCAGTTCGACCGCCAGGACCTCCACACCGGGTGCCCACGTGGCCAGTCGCTCGGCGAGGGGCAGGTACGAGGCGGAGGAGCCGCCCGCGTAGGGGAGACAGACCACCGTCAATGCCGGCGTTGCGCCTGCGGGCGGGCCTGCAAGTCGTTGCAGCAGCCGGTCGTCCGCCTCCGTGTGTTCGTCCAGGAACGCGGCGAGTTCACGGACCGTGGGCCGGGCGAACAAGTCGATCACGCGCAGTGCGGGATCGATGGCACGGGCCGCGCGCAGCGCGCTGAAGGAGTCGCCACCGAGGTTGAAGAAGTCCTCGTCGACACCGGGGGCGTTCTCCTCGAGTCCCAGGATCGAGTTCCAGACCCGGGCCACGTGCCGCTCCGTCGGCGTGCCGGGCGCGATCCGTTCCTCGTGCTGTTCGGCGCCGGGCTCGGGCAGTGCCGCTCGGTCGACCTTCCCGTTGGGGGTGAGGGGGATCTCCCTGACCGGCACCAGTGCGGCGGGCACCATGTGTTCGGGCAGTGCTTCGCGCAACGCGCTCCGTGCCGTCCGCAGGTCCAGCGTCTCGCCGCCCTGGGGCACCAGCCAGGCGACCAGCCGGGAGCGGTGGGCCTCCCCGCTGGCAAGCACCACGGCGTCGCGTACGGTCGGCAGTTTCCGGCAGACGGCTGCCACCTCGCCCGGTTCCACCCGGTGGCCGCGGACCTTGATCTGGTCGTCGAGCCTGCCGAGGAACTCGATGAGTCCGTCCGCGCGTACGCGCACCCGGTCGCCGGTGCGGTAGCAGCGGTCCTCGCCGGTGAGGGGGTCGGGGACATAGGCCCGGCCGGTCGCGGCCGGGTCGCCGAGGTAGCCGCGGGCGACGCCGGGGCCGGCGAGGAGGAGTTCACCGGCGACGGTGGGCGGGAGGATCCGTCCGGCGGGGTCCACCACGTAGCAGACCGCGTTGGGGAAGGGTCGGCCGAGCGGGGCCACCGCCCCGCAGCCGGGTGGGACCTGTGCGAGGTCGCAGCCGAGTACGGAAACCGTGGTCTCCGTCGGCCCGTAGTGGTTGTGCAGGACGAGATCGGGGCGTGCCGCCCGGATCCGGTCGGCCAGTGACCAGGGGCAGGCCTCGCCGGCGAGGATCAGTGTCTGGCGGGGCAGCACGGTGGCGAGGTCGCCGTGCGCAGCCAGCAGTTCCAGATGGCTCGGCACCATCTTGACGACGTCGACACGGTGCCGCCGGAGGTAGTCGGCCAGGGCACCGGGGTCCGTGGCCGTCTCCCGCGCCACGAGGTGCAGGGTGCCACCGCTGATCAACGGGCCGAACAGCGAGACGAAGCCCAGGTCGGCCGCTGCTGTCGACAGCAGCGCGAAGGACCTGCCGTGCCCGTCGACGCGCTCCAGAACGGCGTGCAGGTAGTGCACGATGCTGCGGTGCTGAACCGCGACGCCTTTGGGGACTCCGGTGGAGCCCGAGGTGAAGACGACGTACGCGAGGTGTTCGGGCCGCACGTCCGCGACGGGCCGCTCGCGCCGAAGTCCGGGATCCGTGACGAGGTCCTCGACGACGAGCACATGCTCGGCCCGCACGCGGGAGTCCAGAGCGCGTTCGGCGAGGACGATCCTGGCGCCCGCCGTCTGCACGGTCCGGTTCAGACGGTCGTCCGGGTAGGACGGTTCGAGGGTGACGAAGGCGGCTCCGGCCTTGAGCACACCGAGCAGCGCCGCCTGCAGGGCCAGGCCTCGCTCGGACAGGATCGCGACGGGTTCGTCGGCACGGACTCCGAGAGACAGCAGCCGGCGGGCGATCCGGTTGGCCTGTTCCTCCAGTTCCCGGTAGGTGAGCGAACCGTCGGAGGCGACCACCGCGACGGTGTCGGGAACGGCGTCCGCCCAGTCCTCGAAGAGTGCGGCGAGCGGACGCCCGAGGGGGTAGTCGCGTACCGGTCCGCGCACCACCGAGGTCTCCGGGTCGGCGAGGGCGACCGCGCTGAGCACGCGGTCGGGGTCGTTGAGGAGTCCCTGGAGCAGGCGCGTGTACCAGTCGGCGATCCGTTCCGCCGTCGCCGGGTCGAAGAGCGCCGAGCGGTACTCCAGCACTCCCCGGAGCAGGCCGCCCTCCTCCTCGACGAAGCGCAGGGTGAGATCGGTCTTTGCGTAGCCGGTGCCGGCCTCAGCGAGCTCGGCCTCCACGCCCGGAAACCGCGTGCCGACGTCCGGGCGCCTGTAGAGGTTGACCATGGTGTCGAAAAGGCCGTTGGATCCGGGGATCCGCTGCGGGCGCAGCCGTTCCACGACCCGGTCGAACGGCGCGTCGGCGTGATCGAGCGCGTCCAGTGTGTCCGTCCGTACCCGCTCCAGCAGCTCACGTCCCGTGGGGTCGCCGGACAGATTGGTACGGACCACCACGGTGTTGACGAACAGGCCGACAGCGGCCGTGCTGCCCGGGGCTCGCCGGCCTCCTTCCGGGACGCCCACCGCGATGTCGTGGCTGCCCGAGATCCGGGAGAGCAGTGTCTGCCACACGGCGAGGAAGACCACGAACGGGGTGCAGCCGACGCCCTGGGCCAGCGCCCGCACGCGTGCGGGAACGTCCTCCGGCCAGGTCAGTGGGGCCTTCCCGCCCATGTCATCGCCGGTGCCGCGGGGGTGGTCCGTGGGCAGGTCCAGGCCGCTCTCAAGACCCTTCAGCCGCTCCTCCCACCACTGCAGGCGGCGTTCAGCCAGCGGGCCGGTGGCGTCGTCCGGTATGTCGGCGTACTGCGTCGGCGCGGGCGGAGGCGCGGCATGGGCCGTCCTTGCCGCGTACAACGCGGCAAGGTCGTCGATCAGTAGTTCGTTGGAGTGCGCGTCGGTGGCGATGTGGTGCAGCACGAGGAGCAGTGCGTGGTCGTCCGGCGCGAGCGTGAAGCAGGAGACCCGCAGCGGGACCTCCCGGTCCAGGGCGAACGGACGCCGTACCGACTCCCGCACTCTTCGGTCGAATTCGCCGGCGGAATCCGGGTGCGCCGTCAGGTCGACCAGGTCCACCAGGACCTCGCCCGCCGGGCGCAGGACCAGTACCGGGCGCTCCTCGCGCGCGTCGACGACGCCGCGCAGCACGCGGTGCCGGTCGGCGAGATCGACGACGGCGTCAAGCAGCGCCTCGCGGTCCAGCGGGCCGCGCAGCCGCAGCAGTACCGGCACGTTGTAGGCGGGACTCTCCGGGTGCAGCTGGGCCTCGAACCAGAAGCGCCGCTGGACGGACCGGAGGGGGACGGGCGCGTCGCCCGCCGTGGTGGGGCGGGCGACGCGGGTGGTTCTGGCCGCGAGCAGGGCGCGCAGCCGTTCCTCGTTCTGATCGCGGGGGCGGGCGGTGGGGACGCTCATCGGGCACTGTCCTCCTGGTCCAGCGCGGCCAGTGCCCGCTGTTCGACGACCTCGGCCAGGTCGGACAGGACCGGCAGCTCGAAGACGGTGCGGACGGACAGCTCGACGCCGAGCGCCTCCCAGACCTCGCTCGTGAGCCGCATCGCGGCCAACGAGGTCCCGCCGAGGTCGAAGAACGAGTCCGAGGCGGCGACCCGTTCGACGCCGAGCAGGTCGCACCAGGAGCCGGCGAGGAACTCCTCGATCACCGTGGCAGGTTCGCGGTGGGGCCGCGAGGGCGCCGACGGCTCCTCTCCGACCGGCACGGCAGCCGGGGGTTCGGGCACCGCCAGGTCGCCGCACGCGGTGCCGGGAGCGGCCACACCCTCGGTGAGTACGCCGACGAATCCGTCCAGCAGCGTCGTCGCTGTCGTCTCGTCGAACCGTTCGGTGTTGTAGCAGAGCTGTATCTCAGTGCTGAAGGCTGTCTCGTTCACCAGGAAGGTCGCCTCGTTCTGCGCGGCGCCGCCGTCCAGTCCGCCGAGGGAGCGGATCTCCACCTTCTCCCCGGTGGCACGCACGGGCGCTCCCGCGGGGCGCAGGGACAGGACCACGGGTGTCAGCGCCACGCCGTACGGACGGCTCACACCTGCGGCGAGCGCCGCGTCGGCGATCTGTGCTGCAGGCAGGTCGGCGTGGCCGAGCGCGCGGCCGGAGGCCAGCGCGGCCACGGCGGTCAGAGACTGGAAGGTCATGTCCGGGGTGGACCTGATCCGTACCGGGAGCATCGTGAGCAACGGGGCGACGACCCGCTCGAGTGCCGCCAGGTCGCGCCGGGCGGCCGGGACGCCCACCACGACGTCCGGCTGTCCGGTCCACCGGGCGATCACTACGTGGAGTGCCGCGAGGCAGACCGCGGCGGGGCTGGAGCCCGCGCTGTCGCCGAAGACGCGCAGCGCCTTCGCGAGCGCGGGCTCCAGCGGCCGGACCACGCGTGCCCCACGGTGTCCGGGAACTGCCGTGCGCGGTGCCGGTGACAGCGCGTACGGCGGTACGGCGCCTTCGAGTTCGGACTGCCAAAAGGCCCTGTCGGCTCTGGCCGTGACGGCGAACAGCTCCTGTTCGTACCGTGCGACGTCGCCCGGCTGGACCTGCGGTTCCGGCAGGAGGTGTGCGGATCCGTCCAGCGTGGCGGCGAGCTCGTTCACGAAGATGCCGCTTGACCAGCCGTCGAAGGCGAGATGGTCGACGGCGATGGCGAGTTCAGCCCTGTCGGGGCCGGTGCGCAGGAGCGCTGCGCGCATCAAGGGTACGTCGCGGGCAGGGTCGAAGGCCTGCTGTGCCGCCTGCTGGACCACGCTGTCGCGCTCGGCCGCGGACAGCTCTCGCACGTCGTGTTCCGTCAGGGGAACGGGGGCCGCCGGGGCCACCACGCCGTAGGGGCCATCGGCGTTCTCGCGGATCAGGGTGCGGAGTGCCTCGTGGCGGGCGACGAATCCGTCGAGCGCCGCGCGGACCGCGGCCGTGTCGGCGGAACCGTCGATCCCCACCCGGAACGCCTCGGTGGTCACGCCGGGGAACGAACTGACCTGACGCAGTGCCCACAACTGCCGCTGCATGTCGGTGAGCTGTACCGTGCCGTCGCCCTGCATCCGGGACACGGTCGGCCACCGCCGCGTCCCGGCGGTCTCCACCTGGCGGGCGAGGGCCGCCGCCGTGGGTTCCGCGATGAAGTCCGCCAGGCTCACGTCGGCGGTCGTCTCGGTCCTGACCAGGGCGACGACCCGGGCCGCAGCCAGGGAATCACCGCCCAGCAGGTCGAACCTGTCCAGCGGACCGACGGGGTGTCCCAGGACGTCCGACATCAGGGCGGCGATACGCCGTGCCGTCCCGCCGCCCTCCCCACCCGCGGAGGCGATGTGGTCCCGCGCGGGTGCTCCGGCGGTGGCCGGCACCGGGGGCAGAGAGGTCCGGTCGGGTTCTCCGCCTCCGGTGAGCGGCAGCCGGTCGACGGCCGGCAGGGCGGCGGGCTCCAGGTGGTGCGGCAGTACCTCCTTGGGATACCCGCTCAGTTCGGCGGTGGTGACGTCGCCGCCTGTGGCCGCCTCGGCGGGTTCCACGTGGGCGGACAGCGCCGGAGCGCCGTGGCCTCGGGGGCCCGACGGGCCCGCGTCCGGAACATTTCGTAAACCGTGGGTCATGCCGTTTCCTCCGTGTGCTGTTCTCGTACCGTCACCGCTGTCGTCGTCGCGCCGCTCCGGCCCTCCGCGTCGAGCAACGCTGCGGGAGGTCCGGCGGGCGGGTGACTGTCGGGCTCCGCGGAAAGGGCCGGCGCCGCGTCGTGCAGCCCGCCGTAGCTGAGCATCTCGCTGTCCGTCGAGCGCGACGCGGGGGTCTCGGGCTCCCGGCCGGCGTGGGCGGGCACATGCTCGGCCACTTCTTCCCGCGCGGTTGCGCCGCCGCGGCGCGCGGGCACCAACTCGGGTGCGATTTCGTTACCGGACCCGGTCACCGGCCGGTCGGGATGCCGGCGGTTCCGCATCTCGCTGCCGGCGGCATTGGCCGCCGCTCGGGGTGACACCGAAGCATCACGCTCCCGGCGCAGCAGGTCCAGCAGCCGCCTGCCGCCCGCCGCTGCCGAGGAGCCGGTCCGGGGCGTGCGGACGGCCACCTGTTCCTCCGCGCGCTGCCTGAGCAGTGTGCGGTCCTGCTTGCCGCTGGTGGTCATCGGGACCGTGTCGGTGAGCAGGAATCTGCTGGGCACGTAGGCGGCGGGCACCTGGCCGGACAGGTGCTCCCGCAGCTGTGCCCTCAACTGCTGGGCGTCCGCCCGTGGATCGGTGGGGCGTATCCAGGCGACCAGCTGGACGTCCTCGCCGATGCGGGCGGCCACCACGACTGCCTCGGCCACCTGGGGCGGGGTGGTCAAGTGGTGCTCCACCTCATGGGGTTCGATGCGCTGACCACGGATCTTCACCTGGTCGTCGATCCGTCCCAGGTACTCGAGTTCGCCGTGGACCAGCCTGACCCGGTCCCCGGTGCGGTACCAGGTCGGTACCGGGTCGGAGGGCGCAGCCGGCACGAACGCCTGGGCGGTCAGGTCGGGCCGGTTGAGGTAGCCGGTGGCCAGTGGCACACCGCCGATGTAGAGCTCGCCCTCCTCGCCAGCCGGCACCGGCGCTCCGTCGGGATTCATCACGCCGAGTACGCAGTTGTGGACCGGCCGGCCGATGAACACGCGGTCGATGGCGTCGGGGTCACGGGGACAGTCCCAGTACGTCACCTCGATAGCGGCCTCGGTGGGACCGTATAAGTTGTGGAGCCGGGCAGGCAGCGTGGCAGCGAACCGTCGCGCGACGGCGGCAGGCAGGGCCTCTCCGCTGCAGAACACGTCCCTCAGGCTGGTGCAGTGCGCGGCGTCGGACCAGCGCAGGAACTCGTTGAGCATCGACGGCACGAAGTGACAGATCGTGATCCCCGCCGCGACCACGGTGCGCGCGACCTGTACGGGCTCGCGGTGCTCCTCGGGTGCGAGGAAGACGCATCGCGCTCCGCTGACCAGCGGCATCCACAGCTCCCACCCGGACACGTCGAAAGTGACCGGGGTCTTCTGCAGGATCCGGTCGGTGGGTCCGATTCCGTACTCGTCCCGCATCCACAGCAGCCGGTTGCAGAGCGCCTGACTCGGCAGCAGCACGCCCTTGGGGGTGCCCGTGGATCCTGAGGTGAAGAGCACATAGACCGGCTGGACGGCGGCGACGGGCAACAGCGCGTCGAGAAGGGAGACCGGGGTCGTGGGCCGCAGCGATTCGGGGCCGGCGATGGGGGCTGTGGGGCGCAGTGTCTCCACGTCCAGGGCGTGGAGTTCCTGTGCCGCCATGGTCTGATGGGTCGCCGTCGAGGTCAGCGCGATCGAGGTGCCCGCTGTCGAAAGGACACGGCGGAGCCGGTCGGCAGGGTCCGCGGCGTCGACAGGAAGGTAGGGAAGTCCCGCTTTGAGGACGCCGAGCAGCGCTGCGAGCAGCCCCGCACTGCGGGGAACCGCCACCGCGACGGGGTCGCTGGACACGTCGTGTTCACGCAGCCTGCGTGCGACGGCGTCGGACCATAATTCCAGTTCGAGGTAGGTGAGTTCCTGCGTGTCGTCCACGACCGCGATCGCGTCCGGTGTGCGGACGGTGACCGCTCTGATCAGGCCGGGCAGCCCCGCCGGGCAGTGGTACTCCACCGTCCTGCCGGTCAGCTCGTCTGGGAAAGCGACGGGGTGCTCCTGCACGTTCCCAGCTCCTTGGTGCTCGTATCGCCGTTCGAATTCTTGTTGGCGCCCAGTCCCGTCGTGGTCTTCGGGACATCCGCGGCCGCGCGGACAGACTGGGTGTCGATGATCGCCAGGGACGGGTCCTCTACTGACCTTTTCGGGTTGCCTTCGGGTGGTGACGTTGGGTGATCCCTGCGGTATGCCGGTGTTATGCGGTACGCGGATGGTGGGGGTCTGACTGCTGAGCGGCGGGCTGCGCGTGAAGGGATCCGGCTGGAGGCCGGGCAGAGGTTCGAATGAGGTGACAGGACTTCGGACATCGCCAAGGACCTGCGGGTGAGCGAGCGTTCGGTGGAGCAATGGCGCCGGGACTGGCGTGAAGGCGGTATCGAGGGTCTGAGGTCGAAGGGACGAAACTGCCGAAGCTGTCGGACGAACGGTTCGCCCTGCTGGAAAAGGAGCTGGCCAAAGGGCTGGCCGCGCAAGGCTGGGAAGATCAGCGGTGGACCCTGGAACGCCTCGGAACGCTGATCGGCCGCCAGTTCAAGGGCAGTTGCTCGATCACGGGAGTGTGGCGACTTCTGCACCGCCACGGCTGGTCCTGGCATCGCCCGGCCCGTCGCGCGATGGAACGTGACGAACACGAGGTCGGGCTCTGGAAGAAGGACGTGTGGCCGCAGGTGGAAGCACCGCGGCGGCGCTCGGGGCCTACATCGTCTTCGAGGACGAGGCCGGGTTCGCGATGGGTGTGGCTCTTCTGTAGGGAGCTTTGGCCTGCGTGGTTGCTGACCGGGGGGGGGGGGGGGGGGGGCCGGAGACGACTGGTGGACGGGTGCCGGCCTCCGGGTGGGGACCC
>NZ_JARXVH010000030.1 GCF_029892565.1 Streptomyces pseudovenezuelae
GGGGGGGGGGGGGGCCCCGGGGGGGGCGCCCGGGGGGGGGGGGGGGCGCCGGGGGGGGGGGGGTGGGGGGGGGGGGCGGGGGGGGGGGGGGGGGGCCGGCCCCCCCCCCCCACCCCCGATCACTCGTCTTCCGTCTGAGTCTCGGCCTCGGTGGGACTCTGCTCTTCCGCCTGCGCCTGCCCTTCGGCCTCCGCCTGCTCCTCGGCCTTCTTCGCGGTCGCGTCGATCGCGGCGAGGGATTTCCGGACCTGGTTACGGTCCGTCGTGAACCAGAAGTCGGGCAGTGACGCCTTCAGATAGTTGCCGTACCGAGCCGTGGCAAGGCGCTGATCCAGTACGGCGACCACACCACGGTCCCCCGACGCCCGTACGAGGCGGCCGGCGCCCTGGGCCATGAGCAGCGCCGCGTGTGTGGCGGCGACAGCCATGAAGCCGTTGCCCCCGGCGTCCTCCACCGCCTTCTGGCGGGCGCTCATGAGCGGGTCGTCCGGGCGCGGGAACGGGATCTTGTCCATGACGACCAACTGGCAGCTGGTCCCCGGGACATCGACGCCCTGCCAGAGCGAGAGAGTGCCGAAGAGGCAGGTCTTCGGATCGGCCGCGAAGTTCTTGATCAACTCGCCGAGCGTCTCCTCGCCCTGCAGCAGGATCGGGAACTCCGGGATCCGGGAGCGCAGTTCCTCGGCGGCGAGTTGGGCCGCCCGCATCGAGGAGAAGAGGCCGAGCGTGCGTCCACCGGCGGCCTGGATCAGGTCCGTCAGCTCGTCCAGCATGTCCCCGCGGTCACCGTCGCGCGCCGGGCGCGAGAGGTGCTTGGCGACGTACAGGATGCCCTGCTTGCGGTAGTCGAAGGGCGAACCGACGTCGACGCCCTTCCACTGCGGGATGTCCTCGCCCTCGGTGCCCTCCGGGGCCAGCCCGAGGGAGGCGCCTACGCCGTTGAAGTCGCCGCCGAGCTTCAGCGTGGCCGAGGTCAGGACCACGGAGCGGTCCGTGAACAGCTTCTCCCTGAGCAGGCCCGACACGGACATCGGGGCTACGCGGAGGGAGGCGCCGAAGCGGTCGTGGCGCTCATACCAGACGACGTCCCACTCGGAACCGTTGGTGATCCGCTCCGCCACGTCGTGGACGCTCTCCACGGACGCCAGCGCCTGCTTGCGGACCGCGTCCTCGTCCTGGACCGACTTGTCACGGGTGGCGCCGATCGCGGAGATCACCGTACGGCAGGCGTCGCGCAGTGCCATGAGCGCGTAACCGAGATCTTCCGGAATCTCCTCGAGACGGCCAGGCAGCGCCAGCTCCATCAGCCGCTCGAAGCCCTCGGCGGCGGTCTGGAGCTGGTCGGCGGCCTTCTCGTTGGCCAGCTTCGCGGCGCGGCGCACAGCGCGGTTGACCTGGCCGGGCGTGAGTTCGCCGGTGGCAACTCCGGTGACCCGGGAGACCAGTTCGTGCGCCTCGTCGACGATCAGCACCTCGTGCGGCGGGAGGACCGGTGCACCCTCGATGGCATCGATCGCGAGGAGTGCGTGGTTGGTGACGATCACGTCGGAGAGCTTGGCGCGCTCGCGGGCCATCTCGGCGAAGCACTCGGCACCGTACGCACACTTGGACGCGCCCAGGCACTCGCGGGAGGAGACCGAGATCTGAGCCCAGGCACGGTCGGAGACACCGGGCGTGAGGTCGTCGCGGTCGCCGGTCTCCGTCTCGTCCGCCCAGTCGCGCATGCGCAGCAGGTCCTGGCCCAGCTTGCTGGTCGGCGCGGCCGCCTCGAACTGGTCGAAGAGGCCCTCCTCCTCGTCCTGCGGAACTCCCTCGTGCAGACGGTGCAGGCACAGGTAGTTCGACCTGCCCTTGAGCATCGCGAACTCCGGGCGGCGGCGCAGCAAGGGATGCAGTGCGTCGACCGTGCGCGGCAGGTCGCGCTCGACGAGCTGGCGCTGCAGGGCGAGGGTGGCCGTCGCCACGACGACCCGCTCCCCGTGCGCGAGCGCGGGCACCAGATAGCCCAGCGACTTTCCGGTACCGGTGCCGGCCTGGACCAGCAGATGGGAACCGCCGTCGAATGCCTCCGCGACGGCTTCGGCCATGGTCACCTGGCCAGGGCGCTCCGAACCGCCGACAGCAGTGACGGCAGCATGCAGGAGTTCGGGGAGTGAGGACTTCGTCATAGGGCGACCACCCTACGGCCCGGGACTGACAAACGGGCGATCAAGGCAGGTGGGGGCGACGGGATCAAGGCCTTGGCCGTCTCGGCCGGTGGCCGGGTTGGTGCGGAGTGGTGTCGGAGTTCGATCGGAGGCGGATCGGATGGGAGCCGAGTGGGGATCGGCTGTGGTTGGGGTGGCATCGGATCCGATCGGTGAGGCCTCGTCGCCGGGGTGGGTTCGGGCGGTGGGGCGAGGGCGGGTGGTTGTGAGGCGTGGGGCGGGGAGGGGAGGGGTGTGCGGGGGCGTGATGCTGGGTTCTCGGCGTTCGCAGACGCGTTGGGTCGGGTCGGTGTGTTGGGGCGGTGTGTTGGGGAGTTGTGGCGTCGCGGGTCGGGTGGTGCAAGGGGCGCCTGTGTGCGGGTGCGCGCGAGCGGCGCGGTCGCAATTGGAGTCGTGCGGGACGCGGTCGCGAGTGGGGAGCGCGAGACGCGAGTCCGAAAGCACGGCGTCCGGGAGCGGGGCTCGGCGCCGGGCACTCGCCGGTCAATCGGCGCGGCCGACAGTCGATCCGCCGGCTCGGAAATCGGTTCGGCGGAAGTGGGAACCGGATCGGCACGAGCGGTGTACCAAAAGTGACGATGTCGCGGCATGGCGTTACAGCAGGTCGCGCAGGGACCGGTCTCGGATCATGAGGGCGGCTCGCTTGGCGGGCAGGTCGACCTCGGCGGAGAAGCGGAATCCGGCGCGCAGGAAGGCAGCTACGGAAGGGGTGTTGCGAAGGTCGGGTTCCGCGATGACTCGTGCGCAGGCGGGCCGCTTGTCCAGGGCCAGGTCGGAGACGGTTCGGATCAGCGTGCTGCCGAGCCCTCGCCCACGATCGGCGACGCCGCCGATGAGGAGGTGGATTCCGGTGTCATGAGGTCGAGCGGGGTAGTGGCGGGCCAACGGGTCCAGGTCCGCCCGGTAGATCTCCCAGTAGCTCATTGGCGTGCCCTCCAGCACACCGAGGCAGGGAAGGCTGCGTCCGTCGCCGGTGAGCTGAGCCCGCAGGTGATCCTCGGTCACGGTCTGGGAGCCGGCCAACTCCCAGAACTCCGCGACAGCAGGGTCGTTCATCCAGCGGCTGATCAGCGGTAGGTCCCGCTCGACGTGGACGGGGACGAGTTGGAACACGCCCGCGGGCGAGAGGGCCGGGCCCCAGTCGGCGATCTGGTCAAGGAGATCGTCGGAGGACGGGGCGATAGAGAAGCGGTCGAAAGACGACGAGTCGAGGGAGGACCGGTCACAGAGGTCGCCGTGGGCGTCAGTAGCGGCATCGGTGTCCTGAGCGAAGAGCGCGATCAACTCGTCGGGCAGACGTAGGTCCAGCGTGTCCTCGCAGTCGGTGCCAATGCGGGCACTGCTCTCGGACAGGCGGGAGCTTGTGTCGGGGCCGATGCCGACGCCGATGCCGAGGTCGGTGACAGCTGAGGTAGGGGCGGTGGCGGAGGCAGGGACGGAGGCTGGGGCTGCGTTCGCTCCGGCGTCGGTGGGAGACACGGTGACGCTCCTCTCAGAGGTCTCAGTAGACGGGGTGGGACATGTTCCTCAGGGACTCAGGCGCTCAGGCGCTCAGGCGCTCAGGCGCTCAGGCGCTCAGGCGCTCAGGCGCTCAGGCGCTCAGGCGCTCAGGGATGAGGAGACGACAGGGTGAAGAGACGGCGGGACGAAGGGACGGCGGGATGAAGGGAGTTGGGGATGGTCGGCGGCGGCTGTCAGGAATGGAGAGGGTTGGCGATGGTGACGTAGACGGATTGGGTGTCGACCGGACCGACGAGTTCGTCGAGGCCGTGCAGTCGGGTCAGGAGGTTGGCCTTGCAGCGCAGCACAGGTGAGTCGAGCAGGCGGGCGGGCAGGGAGGTGCGCAGCCGGCCGGGACCGGAGGCGACGCCACCGAGGAAGCGACGGAAAGCGGCGAGCAGCACACGTTCGTCGGCCAGACGCTGGGAGCCGAACGCGCCGACGAGACCGAGCACGTTGTTGATAGCGAGGTAGTAGGCGAACCGCTCGTCGGTGACCTCGTCGGAGACGAAGGTGTCGCTGTGCTCGCCGATACCGGGCAACCGGGCGTCGAGTTCCGCGCGACGGGACTCGCGGAAGTAGTAGCCCTGGTTGTCGCGGTAACGACCACCGGCGGGCCAACCGTCGGCGTCCAGCAGGAGCAGCGTGTTCTGCTGGTGTGCCTCCAGCGCGATCCCCGCCTCCGCGTCCAGCCACAGCACGGGCCGGACGACTTGTTCGAGGTAGCGCAGGAACCACTCGGCGGCAACGGCCCCGCGCGGACGGCCGGTTCGGCGAGCCAAGCTCGTGACGAGGTCGGCGAGTCGGGATCGCATGGCCGGCTGGCCCGCATCTGGGGAGTGCGGCCGGGGCGAGACGAGGCCGGCGATGCAGGAGACGTCGTCCGACGGGCTGAACGGGTTGTGCCGGATCACCACGTCTAGGCCGGCCACTGGGACACCGTTCGGACCGTCGACGGCGAGCCAGGCCGGGTCGCGGATGATGTCGAACCCCGGGTGGGCTGCGTGCCACTGCTCGGCGAGGCCGCTGCGCAGCAGGCGGTGGACTTCGACGCCTCGGTGCAGTTCCTTGCGGAGGTTCTCACGACGGGAGTTGGTGATGCGGAGACCCAGAGACAGCTTGAGCATGGCGGGGGCGCCGGACCGGTGGACGGTTCGCACGGAGGAGGTGGGGTGCCACGGATGGCCGTGTGCTCCGAGGTCACGGAGCAGTCCGGCATCGAGCAGGGCCGCCGTCTCGGCGCGCTGGCGGACCTCGCACAGTTGCCAGGGGTGCATCGGCAGGGCCGTGTAGCCATCGGGCAGCGACAACGGGCCCTCGTCTCCGGCGAGTCGAGCCGCGAGCTGGGGCGCGGGGACGAGACGGCCACGCTCGGTCCAGGAGGAGTCGGTGGCGAGTACGGACGGGGCGACAGCAAGCCAGTGCAAGGGGAAGGAGCCGCGCAATTCCGGTGAGTACAGCTGCGTTTCGGACTCGGTGAGGCCTTCACGGCTCTTGGGGGTCGGGTGCAGGGGGTGTCCGAGCAGGAGGGCCTGTTCGGCGGCGAGGAAGAGGTCGGGGCCGTCGGAAGGATGCCGGCGGCGGTGGGTGAGGAAGGTGGCGGTATGGCGGAGGGAGTCGATGACGCGGGCGACTAGGTCGGGGCCGGGTGTGGACGCGGGGTTCGTCGTGGACGCGGGGTTCGTCGTGGACGCGGGGTTCGTCGTGGACGCGGGGTTCGTCGTGGACGCGGGGTTCGTCGTGGACGCGGCGCCGGCCGTGGACGTGAGGCCAAGGTCCGTGGCGGGGGCTAGGTCCATCGCAGGGGTGAGGCTGGCCGTGGACGTGGGGTTCGTTACGGGCGCGCGGCCGGTCGTGGGCACGGGGCTGGCCGTGGACGTGGGGCCAGTCATGGGCGCAGGGGTGACAGGAGGCGTGGTGAGGACGGCTGAGGCTGACCGGTGCGTGGCCGACGCGGGCTTGCCTGCGGGGCTTCCCAGCGGTTCGCCGACGTCGCAGCCGTCAGGACCGCCCCTACGGTCAGGACCATCCCTACGGTCGGAACCGTCGAGGCCGAGGTAGTCGAAGTCGTCGGCACCGACCGGCGTCTCGCGGGCGAGCAATGCCGCGACCGTGACCGCGTCGGCCGGTGGGGACCGTTCGGGGTCGGGGGCGCCGGCGAAGTACGGGGTGCCGAAGCGGTGCCAGCCAGTCGGGGACCAGTAGCGGATCGGGACGTGCAGGGTCGCACCGCTGGCAGGGAGGGGGATGCGGAGAGTGGTGTCATCGGGGGCCGGGAGGCCGACCTCGCGTACCCAGCAACGGAGGAGGTTTTCGACGGCGGCGGCGTCAGCTGCGGTGACCGGGTCGACGTGTTCCAGTGGGTCGGCGAGGGTGCGATGCGGTCGCGGCGGCTCGACGCACGGGGTTCGGCTCTGCGCCGGGAACGAGACCTCCGGCGCCTTGCCCTGCTCTGGAACCCGAGTTCGCACCGAGGCGTAGTCCGCCGACGCCCGGCTCTCCTCTTGCTGCGTCCCCACGGCCGAGCCCGATCCCAGCCCGGTGCCCGTCCTCGCTGCCCCCGGCTCCCTCGATTCCCCCGGGCTTCTGGCTCCGCCGGACAGCCGTTCGCGCTCCGAGGTGCCTCCCTGCTGGCGAGGCAATGGGGCGGACGTCGGGTCGGTCAGTGCGTGGGCGGAGTCGTGTTCGGGTGCGGGGGTGGTGTTCAAGGCGGTTCCTCACGGGTGGTTCTGGGCCGTGCTGTTGGCTCGCGCTAGCGGTTCGTCCTGGTGTTTTGCCTGGTGTTTTGCCTGGTCTCGCGTTTCGTTTTCTCGTCTGGTGATCGCGCTGCATGCAAGGGGTTAGGGGGTTATCGCTCATGTATGGAAGTCAGTCGCCCGGCCTGCCCGCAGGCCACGGCCTCGATCGCGTCAGCCAAGCGATCAAGCACCGCGGACACCTGCTCGTCGGTGATCGTCAGTGGGGGAAGGAGTCGTACGACGCTGGTGTGGCGGCCGCCGAGTTCGATGATCAACCCGCGTTTCAGGCACTCTCGTTGGACGGCGGCGGCCAGTTCGGGGGCGGCCGGAGGAGGGCTGTCGTCCGCCTCCGTGTCCACCAACTCGACGCCGATCATCAGCCCACGCCCGCGCACATCCCCGATGCACGGGAACTCCTGGGCCAGGGCGCGGAGTTGGGTGAGGATTCGGGTGCCGAGGGTGGCCGCTCGTTCGGCGAGGTGGTTGTCGCGGACGTAGGCGAGGGTGGCCGTGCCGGCGGCCATGGCGAGTTGGTTGCCGCGGAAGGTGCCCGCGTGGGCGCCCGGTTCCCAGATGTCGAGGTCGTCGCGGTAGACGAGGACGGCGAGCGGGAGGCTGCCGCCGATGGCCTTGGAGAGGACCATGACGTCGGGGGTGATGCCGCTGTGCTCGACCGCCCAGAAGGCGCCGGTGCGGCCGACGCCCGTCTGGATCTCGTCGGCGATCAGCGGGATGGAGCGGGCGGCGGTGATCTGCCGCATGCCGCGCAGCCAGGCCTCGGGGGCGGGGAGTACACCGCCCTCTCCCTGGACGGGTTCGAGGATCATCCCGGCGGGGTGCGGTACCCCGGACTTGGGGTCGTCGAGGACGGACTCGGTCCAGCGGGCGGCGAGTTGGGCGCCGCGGGTGCCGCCGACGCCGAAGGGGCAGCGGTAGTCCTGGGGGTAGGGCAGGCGGGCGACCCGTATGTCGGAGGCGTCCCCGGAGGCTGCCGGCGCTCCGGCGGTCATCCCGTGGTAGGCGCCGGTGAAGGCGAGGAGTACGGTGCGGCCGGTCGCGGCACGGACGAGTTTGAGTGCGGCCTCGACGGCATCGGTTCCGGCCGGTCCGCAGAACTGCACGCGCGCGTGGTCGGCGAGGCCGGGCGGCAGGGTGTGGAACAGCTCGGTGACGAAGGCGTCCTTGACGGGGGTCGCGAGGTCGAGGACGTGGAGCGGGGCGCCCGAGTCGAGGACCTTCCGGATCGCCTCCAGGACGACGGGATGGTTGTGGCCGAGGGCGAGGGTTCCGGCGCCGGAGAGACAGTCGAGGTAGCGGCGGCCGTCGACGCCCTCGATGGTCAGCCCGCGGGCCCGCACCGGCACGATCGGCAGGGCGCGGGCGTAGGTGCGTGCCGCCGACTCGCGCGCCGGCTGCCGCCGCAGGATGCCTTCGTGTGCCGAACCGGCCTCACGGGCCACGCGTGCCGCACGGGCGGTCGAAACGCCGGCCACTCCCCCGGTCGCAGGTGGCGCAGCCACCCTGCCACTTACGCCCGCCCCGACTCGCTGGGCGCCGACTCGCTCGGCCGCACCGCACTCGGACGCGTTCTCGCCAGCCGCCGGCTCGCCATCTGCGGACTCGGCCAAGGCTCCCCGTCCTCCCGCCGCGCAAAGGGGCTTCGCCACCACGGGGACCGGACACGGACAGCAGGCCCCCCACCGCTACCAACCCCGCATCGCTCACGGGGTTACGGGTTGCCTCAAGATCCTTGTCGGGACGGGGCCGTTCACGCCGTCGCGCCCCAAGCCGCGTCCTCAGGCGGCCGGTTCGATGGTGACCTTGACGTGCTTCATCAGCGGCTGGTCGCTCTGGGTGCTGAAGTCGCCGATCGCGCACAGGACGTTCATCTCCGGCATGTAGCCGGCCGCACAGCCGCGCGGGATGTCGTACGGGATGGCCAGGTAGCCGTCGAGGTGGCGGCGGCTGCCGTCCTTGGCGGTGCTGGTGATGTCGACCGGATCGAATTCGGCGAGGCCGCGCTCGCGCATGTCGTCCTTGTTCATGAAGACGAGGGTGCGGAGGTTCTCGATGCCGCGGTAGCGGTCGTTGTCGGAGTAGATGGTGGTGTTCCACTGGTCGTGGGAGCGCATCGTGCCCAGCGCCAGGGTGCCGGGGGCGGGGACCACGTCGGGCAGGGGTGCGGTGGAGAACTCGGCGCGGCCCGATGGGGTGAGGAAGACCAGTTCGCGGGCGGGCTGCTTGATGCGGAAGCCCAGCGGCAGCCGTACCCGGCGGTTGAAGTCCTCGAAGCCGTCCAGGACTTGGGCCATGGTGTCGCGGATGCGGTCGTAGTCCTCGACGTACCACTCCCAGGGAGTGGAGCTGTCGGGCAGGGCGGCGCGGGCTATCCCGGCGATGACGGCGGGCTCGGACAGCAGGTGCGGCGAGGCTGGGCGCTTCATGCCGAGGGAGAGGTGGACCATGCTCATCGAGTCCTCGACCGAGGTGCTCTGGACGCCGTGGCGCTGCTGGTCCTTCTCGGTGCGGCCCAGGCACGGCAGGATCAACGCCCGCCGACCGTGGACGAGATGGCTGCGGTTGAGCTTGGTGCTGACCTGGACGGTGAGGTCGCAGGTGCGCAGGGCCTCGTAGGTGTACGGGGTGTCGGGGGCGGCGAGGGCGAAGTTGCCGCCCATGCCGACGAACACCTTCACATCGCCGCGGTGCATGGCCTGGACGGTGCCGACGGTGTCCAGACCGTGCTCGTGCGGCGGGTCGATCTCGCAGGCCTCGGCGAGACGCTCAAGGAACGTCTCGGTGGGCCGGTGGTCGATTCCGCAGGTGCGGTTGCCCTGCACGTTGCTGTGGCCGCGGACGGGGGACGGTCCCGCGCCCTCGCGGCCCAGATTGCCGCGCAGCAGAAGGAGGTTGACGATCTCACGGACGGTGTCGACGCCGTGTTCGTGCTGGCTGACGCCGAGGCACCAGCTGACGATGCTGCGGTCGGCGTCGCGGTAGACGCGTGCCGTCTTGAGGATGTCGTCGCGGTCGACCCCGGACTGCCGCTCGATCTCCGCCCAGGAGGTCTCCTCGCACAGGGCCCGGTAGGCGTCGAAGCCCGTGGTGTGACGGTCGAGGAACTCCCGGTCCAGCGCCTTGGGGTCGGTCCCGGACTGGTCCAGGACCGCCTTGGCGACGCCCCGCAGAAGCGCCATGTCGCCGCCGATGCGTGGTTGCAGGTTCAGGGTGCTGGTCGGCGTCGACTTGAGGAGGGCCATGTCCGTGAAGTCGTGCGGCACGATGGTCCGGGTGGCGGCTGCCTCGACCAGCGGGTTGATGTGCACGATCTGCGCGCCGCGCCGGTATGCCTCGGCCAGGGCCGTCAGCATCCTGGGCGCGTTGGAGGCGGCGTTGACGCCCATGATGAACAGGGCGTCGGTGGCCTCCCAGTCCTTGAGGTCGACGGTCCCCTTGCCGGTGCCCAGGGACGCCGTCAGCGCGCGGCCGCTGGCCTCGTGGCACATGTTGGAGCAGTCGGGCAGGTTGTTCGTGCCCAATTCGCGAGCCATCAACTGGTAGAGGAAGGTGGCCTCGTTGCCGAGTCGGCCGGAGGTGTAGAACGCCGCCTGGTTCGGGCTGTCGAGTCCGCGCAGGGCACGGCCGACCGTCTCGAACGCGTCGTGCCAGTTGACCGGGGCGTAGTGGTCGGACTCCGGGTCGTAGACCATCGGTTCGGTGAGCCGGCCCTGGTCCTCCAGGTCGAAGTCGCTCCAGCCGGACAGTTCGGTGACCGAGTGGGCGGCGAAGAAGTCACGGCCGACCCGCTTGGGGGTCATCTCCCAGGTGACGTGCTTGATGCCGTTCTCGCAGATGTCCAGGTGCAGGCCCTTGGTGTCGTCCGGCCAGGCGCACCCGGGGCAGTCGAATCCGCCGTTCTCATGGTTCATCCGCATGATCGCCCGCGGCCCGTCCACGAGCGCGCCCTCGCGCACCAGCACCTTGCCCACGCTCTTGGCCGCGCCCCAGCCGGCGGCGGGGTGGTGGTAGGGGTGGAAATGCGGTTCACCCTGCGGATCGGGCCCCACGTGCGGAGGATCCGTCCCCTCGCCCGTCGGATCGCTTCCCGCGCGCTGCGGAGGCCCGTCCCGGCCGTCATGTGTGGTGGTCAAGAGTCTCACCCTCTCACCGTCCGGACGGGCACCCCGCAGCCCCGAACGCCTAGGACTGCGGCCGCCGCCCATGGTTTGCGGCGTGCTTGCGGCGGCTCCTCTTCTTGCGGCGTCGCTTCGAGGACATGGCTGCCTCCCGTACGCATGAGATGTCAGGCGAAATGCCCTTTTCCGGACATCCACGATTCCACACGGCCCGTGGCAGCGCGATTCGGCACGGCAGGCTCCCGCCAGGACAGCCCGGGCCACCCTGACCGTTCGCACCACCCAGACCGCCCGGGCTGCCCGACCCTTCCGGCCCGCCCCTCCGGTCAGCGCAGGTCAGCCGATCGACGCAGGTCAGCCCGCCGGCGCGGCGGGCAAGTCGTCCAGGAAGCCGACCGTCGGCACGTGGAACAGGCATCCCGTGATCGCCGTCGAGAAGTCGAGGATGCGGTCGTGCTTGGCCCGGCCGTCGCCGAGGAACATGTTCCTGAGCATCCGCTCGGTCACGTCGGGCGTACGGGCGTAGCCGATGAAGTACGTGCCGAACTCGCCGGCTCCCACGGTCCCGAACGGCATGTTCTCCCGCACGATCTTGAGCTCGTTGCCGTCCTCGTCGGTGATGACGTTGAGGGCCACGTGGGAGTCGGCGGGTTTGATGTCGTCGGGGAGTTCGAGGTTGGTCAGCTTGGTGCGTCCGATGGCGTTCTCCTGCTCGTCGGACGGCAGGGCGTTCCACTCCGTCATGTCGTGCAGGTACTTCTGGACGATCACGTAGCTGCCGCCCTTGAAGGCGTGGTCCTCGTCGCCGATGAGCACGGCGTCGGACGCGAGCCGGCCCTCGGGGTTCTCGCTGCCGTCGACGAAGCCGAGCAGGTCGCGCTCGTCGAAGTACTTGAAGCCGTGCACCTCGTCGACGACCGTGACCGCGCCGGTCAGCCGCTCCACGAACAGCCGGGTCAGTTCGAAACAGAGGTCCATACGACGGGCCCGCACATGGAACAGGAGGTCCCCCGGCGTGGCCGGGGCCCGGTGCCGGTCACCGGCCAACTCGACGAACGGATGCAGTTGTTGGGGGCGCGGTCCGCTGAACAGCCGGTCCCAGGCCGCCGATCCGATGCCGACGACACAGGTGAGTTCGTCGTCGGGGGCGCGGAAGGCGACCGAGCGGCGCAGGCCCGAGACGTCCTCCAGCAGATCGCGGACCGTCTCTTCCTGCCCCGGCACGATGGTGACCACGAGAAACACCGCGGCCCTGGCCGGAGGGACGATCACTGCCTGCGGCTCGACCACGGGTCGGCCTCCTCAACCTGTGCGAGATCGGGTACGAGCTCCTGTACGAGACGGGTCCGTTCCCCGCCATCCTGCTGTGTCCCCGGGAAATCCGCACGAGGACACGGTGACTCAGCCGCCGACGAGACCCACGACGAGGTTGATGGCGGTGGCGAGGATGCTGGTGCCGAAGACGTAGGACAGCAGCGAGTGCCGCAGCACGATCGCGCGGATCTCCGGACTGGAGACGTCGGTGTCGGAGACCTGGTAGGTCATGCCGAGGTTGTAGCTGAAGTAGAAGAAGTCCCGGTACGCCGGCGGCTGGTCGGAGTTGAAGTCGATGCCCTTGCCGGTCTCGTAGTACACGTACGCGTAGCGGGTGGCGTACATCAGGTGCAGCGCGGCCCAGGCCATGAAGACCCCGCACAGTGCGGTCGTGGCCGCGGCGTGGCCGGGGTCGGATCTGCCGCGCACGAGAAGCAGCACGATGGCGATCAGTCCACACAGGGCCACCGCGACGACCAGGAGTTCCTCGACGAGGGGCCGGAAGTCCTCCCGTTGGGCGTTGCGGTGGGTGTCGGTGGCGTCCATCGGCCACAGCACCACCCAGCCCGTCACGACGAAGATGAGTTCCGTGGCGGCGATGCCGGCCAGCATGCCCAGGACCAGATCGGTCGGCAGTCCGACGGCCACCCCGACGACGGCTCCGAGGACCGTCGCGCCGGCGAGCCTGGACAGGGCGTTCAGCGGCTGACGAGTCCCCATGAGTGAACACGGTAGCCCCATCGGCACCGTCCGGCTCGGCGGGGCCCGCCGGGCCGCCCGAACGGGCCGCGCCCGCACCCTCACTGACCAGGTCGGAACCCTCGACACCCAGGTCAGACCGCTTGTAGCCGAACCGTTGCCGTTCCGTGGGACGTCACCCACAGCGGACCCATAGTCTGTGATGCCGTTCCGCCGAATTCCGTTGAACCCAGGGGGAGTCAGACCATGCGACCCATCCGGCCGTCCTTCACCACCCGCCCCGGGAGGAGTGCGCGCCGCAGAGTCTCCCCCGTGCTGACCGCCGTCGCCCTCGCCTCCGCGGTGGCGCTCACCGCCACCGCCTGCGGCTCCGACGACACCAAGGCGGACGACCGGGCCTCGGCCGCCGCCGCCGCGTCGGACGACGGCAGGATCAAGATCCCGGACGACATCAGGGACAAGCTCAAAGAGCACGGGATCGACATCGACAAGTGGAAGGACGGCGCCTGGAAGAACTGGGACAAGGACGACTGGCTGCGCGAGGCCGACGACTTCGTCAACCCGATCATCAAGGGCCTGTGGGACCCGGAGCGGATGCGTGACGCCGACGACCCGGACAAGGGTGTCGACGACAGCGACCTCTCGGGCGACCAGGGCGTGACCGACCCGGCGCCCGAGCCGGTGGACGCGAAGGCCGTGCCGCCTACGTACCACGCCAACGCGGCGACGGCCGGGAAGGTGTTCTTCGACGCCCCCGAGGGCACGATGGTCTGCTCGGCGACGGTCGTGGAGGACCCGGCGCACCCGGGCAAGTCCAACCTGGTCTGGACGGCGGGCCATTGCGTGCACGCCGGCAAGAAGGGCGGCTGGTACCGCAACATCGCCTTCGTTCCGTCGTACAACGACGCGGGCAAGTCGGCCGCCGAGTTGGAGAACGCCACCCGGGAGGAGGCCGCTCCTTACGGCGTGTACTGGGGTGACTGGGCGCAGACCTCCCAGCAGTGGATCGAGCAGGGCGGCGAGACGGGCGGCGACGGGGCCTCGTACGACTACGCCGTCATTCATGTGACGCCCGAGAAGGGCAGTAACGGCAAGTCCCTTGAGGAGACGGTCGGTTCGGCGCTGCCGGTGAACTTCAAGGCACCGGCCGTGCCGAAGGTCGCCGGCATCACGGCGACCGGCTATCCGGCGGCGGCGCCGTTCGACGGCCAACTGCTGTACCAGTGCCAGGACAAGCCGGGGCGGCTGTCGATCAGTACCGCGGACCCGACGATGTACCGGATCGGCTGCACCATGACCGGCGGTTCGTCCGGCGGGGGTTGGGTCGCCACGGGCTCGGACGGCAAGCCGGCGCTGGTGTCCAACACCTCGATCGGCCCGGTGACCGCGGGTTGGCTGGCCGGTCCGCGTCTTGGCGACGTGGCGAAGGGCGTGTACGACTCGGTGAGCGAGAAGTTCGCCGGTCAGTGAGGCGCGGCGGGTGCGGTGGACACGGCGGTCGGTGGATGCCGTAGGCACAGCGGGCGATGGGGTACCGCACAGAAACATTCACCGCCCCATCCCCGTTCGCCCGCAACTCCGCGGGCATAGTGAGGTGTCGCGGACGGATCACATGTGCCGCGACATCCCGCGACGCCGCTCCTCGCGATCGGCGCACCGCGATCCGCACCAACACCACACGTTTCAACGGGGGTTACCGCACCATGCGTTCCACACGCACGCCCACTTCGCCAAACCGCCGCCGGCGCGCGGCACTTGCCGCCACCGGTCTCCTCGCCGCTCTCGCCCTCACCGCGACCGCGTGCAACGGCTCGGACGACGACAGCGCGAGCGACAAGCCGGACACCGCTTCGCAGTCGTCCGGCACGGGCGACGGCAGGCTGCACGTCCCGGCCGACATCGCGAGCAAGCTGAAGGACCACGGGTTCGATGTCGACGAATGGGCCAAGGGCGGCTGGAAGGACTGGGACAAGGACAAGTGGCTCAGCGCGGCCAAGGACTTCGTCAACCCGGTGATCGACGGCCTCTGGAAGCCCGAGCGGATGAAGTCCGCCAAGGAGGCCAACAAGACGGTCTCGACGAAGGACGCCACCGCCGATCAGGGCGTCAGTGACCCGGTGCCGGCGCCCGTTGAGGCCACGGCCGAGAAGACGCCGTACCACGAGAACGCGGCCCCGGTCGGCAAGGTGTTCTTCGACTCCCCCGAGGGCTCCATGGTCTGCTCGGGCACGGTCGTCAAGGACGTGAACCACCCGGGCAAGTCGAACCTGGTCTGGACGGCCGGCCACTGCGTGCACGCGGGCGCGGGCGGCGGCTGGTACCGCAACATCGCCTTCGTCCCGGCCTACAACGACCTCGGCGAGTCGGCGTCGCAGCTGAGCAACGCGAACGCCTCGGAGATCGCCCCGTACGGCAACTGGTGGGCGGACTGGGCGTCGACCTCCGGCCAGTGGATCCAGGGCGGCTCGGAGACCGGCGGCGCGGGTGCCGCGTACGACTTCGCCGTGCTGCACGTGAAGCCCGAGCAGGGCGCCAAGTCCCTTGAGGAGACGGTCGGCGCGGCGCTCGACGTCGACTTCTCATCCCCGTCCGCGCCCCAGGTCTCCGAGATGGGCGCATGGGGCTACCCGGCGGCACCGCCCTACGACGGTCTGCAGATGTTCAAGTGCCTCGACAGGCCCGGCCGGCTCTCGCTGGATCCGTCCCTGCCGACGATGTACCGCATCGGCTGCACCATGACCGGCGGCTCCTCCGGCGGCGGCTGGTTCCGCGTGGTCGACGGTCAGACGAAGCTGGTCTCGAACACGTCGATCGGCCCGTCCGACAACACCTGGCTGGCCGGCCCGCAGTTGGGACGGACGGCCGAGTCGCTCTACGAGAACATGAGCAAGACGTACGGCGGTCGGTGACGCCGGAGGAACCGACACCTCAAGCAATGCTGAAGGCCCGCCCCCGAACAACAGGGGCGGGCCTTCGGGCCGTTCTACGACCGAGCCGGTCTACGGCACTCAGACCAGCGGCGCGGGAACGTACGGCATGAGCTCCGCCGCCAGTTCCTCATGTACCCGCACCTTGAGCAGCGTGCCCTCCGGGGTGTGCTCCTCGGAGATCACCTCGCCCTCGTCGTGCGCGCGGGCGACCAGCTTGCCGTGGGTGTACGGCACGAGCGCCTCGATCTCGACGGACGGCCTCGGCAGCTCGTTGTCGATGAGCGCGAGCAGCTCCGCGATGCCCTGGCCAGTGCGCGCCGAGACCGCGATGGAACGCTTCTCGATCCGCATCAGCCGCTGCAGCGTCAACGGGTCGGCCGCGTCCGCCTTGTTGATCACGACGATCTCGGGCACCTTCGTGGCGCCGACGTCCCTGACCACCTCGCGCACGGCGGCCAGCTGCTCCTCCGGGTTGGGGTGCGAGCCGTCCACCACGTGCAGGATCAGGTCGGACTCGCCGACCTCCTCCATGGTGGAGCGGAACGCCTCGACCAGGTGGTGCGGCAGGTGCCGGACGAATCCGACGGTGTCGGCCAGCGTGTACAGCCGCCCGCTCGGGGTCTCCGCCCGGCGGACGGTCGGGTCCAGGGTCGCGAACAGCGAGTTCTCGACCAGGACTCCCGCGCCCGTGAGGCGGTTGAGCAGGGACGACTTGCCGGCGTTGGTGTAGCCCGCGATGGCGACCGACGGCACCCGGTGGCGCTTGCGCTCCTGACGCTTGATGTCGCGGCCGGTCTTCATGTCCGCGATCTCCCGGCGCATCTTCGCCATCTTCTCGCGGATCCGTCGCCGGTCGGTCTCGATCTTGGTCTCACCGGGACCACGGGTGGCGAGGCCGCCGCCCGAGCCGCCGCCCATCTGGCGGGACAGCGACTGACCCCAGCCGCGCAGCCTCGGCAGCATGTACTGCATCTGCGCGAGCGCGACCTGGGCCTTGCCCTCTCGGGACTTGGCGTGCTGGGCGAAGATGTCGAGGATCAGGGCCGTACGGTCGATGACCTTGACCTTGACGACGTCTTCGAGATGGATGAGCTGGCCCGGGCTGAGCTCACCGTCACAGATCACGGTGTCGGCGCCGGTCTCCAGGACGATGTCCCTGAGCTCGGTCGCCTTGCCGGAGCCGATGTAGGTGGCCGCGTCGGGCTTGTCGCGGCGCTGGATGACGCCGTCGAGCACGAGCGCGCCGGCGGTCTCCGCGAGGGCGGCCAGCTCCGCGAGGGAGTTGTCCGCGTCCTGTGCGGTCCCCGTGGTCCAGACACCGACGAGGACGACCCGCTCCAGGCGGAGCTGGCGGTACTCGACCTCGGTGACGTCCTCGAGTTCGGTGGAGAGGCCGGCCACGCGGCGCAGGGCCGCGCGCTCGGAGCGGTCGAACTGATCGCCGTCCCGGTCTCCGTCGATCTCGTGGCTCCAGGCGACGTCCTCTTCCATCAGGGCATTGGCCCGAAGACCGTCGGGGTAGTCGCTGGCGAAGCGCTTGGCGTCCTGGGAAGGGGAAGAAGAGGAGGTCATTGGATCCTTACGTAGATAGGGATTGCGATACGGCGCTCATCAATCTCAACGTCCGAGTACCCCGGGAGATTCCCGTGTCCCGTCCCGCGCCGACCCGAAGATGGTCGCACGGGACGCCTCGTCTCGTCACCGCCTTATTTGCCGGTCTCAAGGCCCTCTTTCCTGGCCTCAGCGCCTTGTTTTCCGGCCTTCACCGTTCTATTTCCCGGCCTTCTTGCCCGGGTCGACGGACTTCCAATCCGGGTGACCGGGCATCGGCGGGGTCTTCTCGCCGTACAGCCAGGCCTTGAAGAAGTCGCCGAGGTCGCGTCCGGAGATCTCGGCGGCGAGCTGTTCGAAGTCGGCGGTCGTCGCGGTGCCGTCGCGGTGGAGTTCGACCCAGGTGCGTTCCAGGCGCTCGAAGTCGGAGCGGCCGATCTCCTCGCGCAGGGCGTAGAGGGCGAGCGCGGCGCCGTCGTAGACGTTGGGGCGGAAGATGCTGATCTTCTGGCCGGGGGCGGGCGCCTTGGGCCGGGCGGGCGGTCCGCCAGCGGCGCGCCAGCTGTCCGAGGCGCCGTACGCGGCCTTCATCCGCGTCTCCATCGACCGGCCCGCCTTCTCCTGCGCGTACAGGGCCTCGTACCAGGTGGCGTGTCCTTCGTTGAGCCACAGGTCGGACCACGCGCGCGGGCTGACGCTGTCGCCGAACCACTGGTGGGACAGCTCGTGCACCATGATCGACTCGACGTACCACTTCGGGTAGGCGGGCTCGGTGAAGAGGTCTTTCTCAAAGAGGGAGAGCGTCTGCGTCTCCAGCTCGAAGCCCGTAGTGGCCTCCGCCATGAGCACGCCGTACGTCTCGAAGGGGTACGGGCCGACCTTGCTCTCCATCCAGGCGATCTGGTCGGGCGTCTTGGCGAGCCAAGGTTCGAGCACCTTGCGGTCCTTGGTGGGCACGACATCGCGTACCGGCAGGCCGTTGGGTCCGTCGCGATGCACCACGCTGGAGCGGCCGATGGAGACCTGGGTGAGCTCGGTGGCCATGGGGTGCTGGGTGCGGTACGTCCAGGTGGTGGCCCTGCCGACGCGGTCCACGCCCGCCGGGAGGCCGTTGGCGACGGCGGTGTAGCCGTCCGGGGCGGTGACCCTGATGGTGAACATCGCCTTGTCGGAAGGGTGGTCGTTGCACGGGAACACCAGGTGCGCGGCGTCGGCCTGGTTGGCCATCGCGAGCCCGTCCTTGGTGCGCACCCAGCCGCCGTCCTGGCCGTCGGCGGACACGGGGTCGCTGGTGTGCCGCACGGTGATCCGCGTCCAGCTCCCCTCGACCAGCGGCTCCCGCGGCGTGACGACGAGATCGTCACCGGCCTTGGTGTACGACGCCGACTCACCGTCGACCTCGACCGACTCGACCTTGCCGTGCGCGAAGTCGAGGTTGAGGCGGTCGAGGTTGGTCGTCGTCCAGGCGTCGATCGTCGTGACCGCCTGGAGGGGCTTGCTGTTGGAGCCGGGATAGGTGAAGGAGAGGTCGTACGACGCCACGTCGTACCCGGGGTTGCCGAGGTACGGGAAGAGGCGGTCGCCGACGCCCAGCGGGGCCGCCGGGGCGCTCGCGGCGAGGAGGCAGACGGAGACGGCGGAGGCGAGCAGCGCGGTCGCCCGAAGGCGTCGGGGGCTCCTCGTGCGAGGGCTTGCGGTGTGGGGGGCGGCGGCCTGGGGGCGGGCCGCCTGGGCGCGGGGGGTGAGCAGCATGCACCACGGCCTACCAGCGCGCGCGTGCGCTACGGCGACGGCGCGCGTCCGGCCCACCCGAACGGGTAGGTCGGGCGGGGGCGCACGGCGTGACCCACCGGCGCATCACCCACCGCGCACGCCCCTCGCAGGAGGTAGCTGAAGAGGCCTGGGGCCCCTCACAGTCCCGTCGTCTGGCCCCGGCTCACGTCGTACACCCCGGGTACGTTCCGCATGGCCCGCATCAGGGCGGGGAGGTGGGCCGCGTCCGGGAGTTGGAGGGTGTACGTGTGGCGTACGCGCTGCTGGGTCGGGGGTTCGACCGTCGCGGAGACGATCTCCGCGCCTTCGAGGGCCATGGCTTCGGTGAGGTCGGCCAGGAGGTGGGGGCGGACGAACGATTCGGCGACCAGGGTGACGCGGCACTCGGCGGTGTCGCCCCAGCGCACGCCGACCTCCGGGCGCCCCACGGTCTTCATCCGCGCCACCCCGGCGCACTCGACGCGGTGGACGGTCACCACGCCCCCGCGCACGGCGAAGCCGGTCACGTCGTCGGGCGGTACGGGCGTGCAGCAGCCGGCCAGGCGCACGGTCGCGCCGGGCTGGTCGACGGTGACGTGATCGGTGGCGGGGCTGGTGGTCGGCGCCTCCGCGGTGGGCCGGAGGGCGACGGCGGGGCCCTCGGCCTCCTCGGCGGCGTCCTGCGAGGGGTGGGTCGTGATCCAGCGCTGGATGGCGATCCGGGCGGCGGGCGTGTGGGCGTGCTCCAGCCACTCCCTGGAGGGCTCCGAGGCGGGGTCCTGGCCCATGAGGAGCTGGACGGTGTCCCCGTCGCGCAGGGCCGTGCTGAGCGTCGCCAGGCGGCCGTTGACGCGGGCGCCGATGCACGCGTGCGCGTCCTCGCCGTACTGTGCGTAAGCGGCGTCGACGCAGGTGGCGCCGTCGGGCAGGCCCAGGGTGCCGCCGTCGGGGCGGTAGACGGTGATCTCGCGGTCCTGGGCGAGGTCCTCGCGCAGGGTCGACCAGAAGGTGTCCGGGTCGGGCGCCGCCTCCTGCCAGTCGAGAAGGCGGGAGAGCCAGCCGGGCCGGGTGGGGTCGACGCGCTCGCCGTCGACGGGGTCCTCGGGCGCGGGCGCGTACGGATTGCCGAGCGCCACGACGCCGGCCTCGGCGACCTTGTGCATCTGGGGGGTGCGGATGAGGACTTCGACGACCTGGCCGTCCCCGCGGGCCACCGCGGTGTGCAGCGACTGGTACAGGTTGAACTTGGGGACGGCGATGAAGTCCTTGAACTCCGAGACGACGGGCGTCATACAGGTGTGCAGCTCGCCCAGGACGCCGTAACAGTCCGCGTCCTCGTTGACGAGCACGAGCAGCCGCCCGAAGTCGGCGCCGCGCAGCTCGCCGCGTTTGCGGGCGACGCGGTGGACGGAGACGAAGTGCCGTGGCCGGATGAGGACTTCGGCCGGGATGTCGGCGTCGCGCAGCACCACGCGCATCTCCTCGGCCGTCTCGGCCAGCGGATCGTCCGCGCGGGAGGCGTTGTCGACGATCAACTCCCGGGTGTGCTCGTACTCCTCGGGATGGATGATCGCGAAGACCAGGTCCTCCAGCTCGGTCTTGAGCGCCTGCACACCGAGCCGTTCGGCGAGCGGGATGAGGACATCGCGGGTCACCTTGGCGATGCGCGCCTGCTTCTCGGGGCGCATGACGCCGAGGGTGCGCATGTTGTGCAGCCGGTCGGCGAGTTTGATCGACATCACGCGTACGTCGCTGCCGGTGGCGACGAGCATCTTGCGGAAGGTCTCGGGCTCGGCGGCGGCGCCGTAGTCGACCTTCTCCAACTTCGTGACGCCGTCGACGAGATAGCGGACGTCGGCGCCGAACTCCTCGCCGACCTGGTCCAGCGTCACGTCGGTGTCCTCGACGGTGTCGTGGAGCAGGGAGGCCGTCAACGTCGTGGTCTCGGCGCCGAGTTCGGCGAGGATCAGAGTCACCGCGAGGGGGTGGGTGATGTACGGCTCGCCGCTCTTGCGCATCTGGCCGCGGTGCGAGGACTCGGCCAACACGTAGGCGCGGCGCAGGGGTTCGAGGTCGGCGTCGGGGTAGTGGGCGCGGTGGGCCTCGGCGACATGGCCGATGGCGTCGGGCAGCCGGTCGCGGGCCGTCGGGCCGAGCAGGGCCGCACGGCCCAGTCGGCGCAGGTCGATCCGCGCCCGCCAGCGAGCCGCGGACCCGGTCATCGGACCTGGGGTCGCGGGGTTCGTGGCCTCCGCACTCATGGGCACCTCCGGCTGCGTGGACCGGCGGACGGGGTGCCCCAGGGCGGACACGGCTCAGGGGGCGGCAACACTCCCCCGTCCGGGCCGGTGCTTGATGCTACCGAGCCCACCACGTGCGACTGACCGCCTCTCGTCGAGCGTGAAACGGATCACCCATTCGAGCGAAGGTTCGTAGGTTTACGGTTTCGCGCCAAGTGACAGAGGGCCGGCCGTGCTTTCGAACCCGGAACCGCTCCCTTGGTGACGACTCATGCACCACGCACGCGTGTACGCCTCGGATGCCAAGCCACCGCCAACTTCAACTAGCGGCCTTTTCCAGCCACTCCGCGTCGATCTCGCCTTCGGCGACGATCACCGCGGGGCCGGTCATCTCGATCTCGCCGTCGGGCCGTTCGGTGATGACCAGCGTCCCGCCGGGCACATCGACGGTGTACGTCGCCGGGGCGCCGGTGACGGCCGGGTCGGCGCCGTCCCTGCGAGCGGCGGCCACGGCGACCGCGCACGCGCCCGTGCCGCACGACCGGGTCTCGCCGGCCCCGCGCTCGTGCACGCGCAGCGCCACGTGCCCGGGACCGCGGTCGACGACGAACTCCACGTTGACCCCGTCCGGGTAGGCGGCGGCCGGGCTGAACGGCGGCGCGGAGTACAGGTTGCCCGCGTGCGCGAGGTCGTCGACGAAGGCCACCGCGTGCGGGTTGCCCATGTTCACGTTCCGCGCGGACCAGCTGCGCTCGCCGACGCTCACCGTGACGTCCCCTTCGGGCAGGCGCGCCCGGCCCATGCCGACGGTGACGTCACCGTCCTTGGCGATGTGCACCTTCTTCACGCCCCCGCGCGTGGCCACCGCGAGGTCGCCCTCGCCGATGTGTCCCGCGCGCTGGAGGTAGCGCGCGAAGACCCGCACGCCGTTGCCGCACATCTCCGCGATCGAGCCGTCGCCGTTGCGGTAGTCCATGAACCACTCCGCCTCGGCCGCCATCTCCCGCGCCTCGGGGTGCGCGGCGGACCGCACCACGTGCAGCAGTCCGTCACCGCCGATGCCGGCGCGACGGTCGCACAGGGCGGCGACGGTTGCCACGGGCAGGTCGAGAGTGTTCTCGGGGTCCGGGACGATCACGAAGTCGTTCTCGGTGCCGTGGCCCTTGAGGAAGGGGATCCGCGCGCGGGAGCTCATTCCTCGATCGTAAGTGATGGGGTGGTGTCGGCCGGTGGGCCGGTGCGGCGCCATCGTGGCCGGGTGCGCCCACGCGGCGAAGCCGCACATCGATACAGCCCCGCGCCCCGGAAAAACCTCACGCGCCCCTGAAAACCTCAGCGGAGCCTAGCTACGCGCCATACCGCCAGCACGACCACCGCGGCCACGACCACGACGTACGCCAGCACGACCCGCCAGTCCGGCCTGGACCCTGAGCCGCGCTGCGGGAGGCCCGGGCCCGTGTAGCCGACCCGGCGGGCGGCCATCATGCCCCAGCCGGCCGCGCAGGAGCAGATCAGCAGCCCCAGCATGGCGATCACGGCGCCGCTGTCGCCGAAGTCGAAGGCGAGCGGGAAGGCGAACATCAGGGAGCCGACCGCGGCCAGGGCGACGATGGGGGCGAGCTGCCAGATGCGCAGTCGACGCTGCGGGCGAAGTTCGACCTCGACCTCGGGGCCGCTCGCGAACATCTCCTCGGGCTCGGGACCGTCCGCGGTCACTCCGCCCTGGGTGTCGTCGGGCCCGTCGGGGCTCAGACGGTCCTCGTCCAGCCCCAGCTCCGGCTCACCGCTCTCGGCGGTCAGGGGCTCGGTGCCGTGTGCGGTGTCGCGAGGGCCGGCCTCCATCACCACGCGCCCTCCCAACTAGGAACTTGGTCGATCGAAGCTCGATGATGGCACGGCACCGGAGGCCGGGATGACGGCCGGAGCGTCCCGATGCCATGACGTGATCAGGCTGTGACCGGTCGGTCGACCAACGCCAGTGCGAGGTGCGGAAGTTCTGTGAGATCCGCCGCAGCCCCACTCAACCAGTGCACCCGCGGATCGCGCCTGAACCACGAATCCTGACGGCGCGCGAAGCGCTTGGTGGCACGGACGGTCTCGGTGCGCGCCTCGTCGAGGGTGCACTCCCCCGCGAGCGCCGCCAGGACCTGCTGGTAGCCCAGCGCGCGCGAGGCCGTACGCCCCTCGCGCAGGCCCTGCGCCTGCAGCGCGCGCACCTCCGCCACGAGCCCCGCGTCCCACATCCGGTCGACACGGCGGGCGATGCGCTCGTCGAGTTCCGGGCGGGCCACGTCGACGCCGATCTGGACGGTGTCGTAGACCGAGTCGTGGCCGGGGAGGTTGGCGGTGAAGGGCCGCCCGGTGATCTCGATCACCTCGAGCGCGCGGACGATACGGCGGCCGTTGCTCGGCAGGATCGCGTGCGCCGCCTCGGGGTCGGCGGCGGCGAGGCGGGCGTGCAGCGCGCCCGAGCCGCGCAGGGTGAGCTCTTCCTCCAGCCGGGCCCTGACCTCGGGGTCGGTGCCGGGGAACTCCAGGTTGTCGACGGCCCCCCGGACGTACAGGCCCGAACCGCCGACGAGGATCGGCCAGCGGCCCTCGGCGAGCAGGGCGTCGATCCGCTCACGGGCGAGCCGCTGGTACTCGGCGACGGAGGCCGTGACGGTGACGTCCCAGATGTCCAGGAGGTGGTGCGGGACGCCGTCGCGCTCCTCGGGCGTCAGCTTGGCGGTGCCGATGTCCATCCCCCGGTAGAGCTGCATGGAGTCTGCGTTGACGACCTCGCCCCCGAGTTGCCGGGCGAGGAAGACGCCCAGATCGGACTTTCCCGCGGCGGTGGGTCCGACGACGGCGATGACTCGGGGGGCGGGGGGTGCGGTGCTCACCGGACCAGTCTCGCAAACCCGACGGGCACTCCTCGAACGAGTTACGTGACGGCACCGGGACGGGGTCGTTGCCCGGTCGAGGTCCCTGCCGCCGGTTCGAAGGAGGCGGCGGGCCGGGTGACGCGAACGGGCGCACCGGACGACGCGGGATTTCGCCCGCACGAGTAACGTATGGAGTGGATATGGGTGTTTTCGCACGACTTCTCCGGAGGTCGAAGGCCACGGAGGAGGCGTCGACCGCCGAGGCTCAGGACGGCGCTGTGACGGCGCCTGCGGAGTCGGTGGCGGAGGAGGCGGCAGAGGCGAAGGGGTCGGCCAAGACGTCCGAGGACCAGTCCGAGGACGCCGGTGCGGCCGAGGTCGAGCCGACGGCGGCGCAGGCGGAAACCCCGGCCGAGACGGTCGAGTCCGGCTCCGGCGAGGGCGTCGACATCCCCAAGCAGCAGTCCGCCGAGGCGACGGCCGACAGTGAGGCCGGCGAGGGCGCCCGCACGTAGCCGCCCGGCATACGCGTGCGCCGACGGGGTACCCGTCCGGCGCACGGGGGCCGGGACACACGGAAGGTGGACCATGGGTCTCCTGGACAATTTGAAGGCCAAGCTCTCTCCGGCCAAGGACAAGGTCTCTGGCCTCGCGCAGCAGCACGGGGGCAAGATCTCGACCGGTATCGACAAGGCCGCGAAGGCCGTCGACGAGAAGACCAAGGGCAAGTACAGCGACCGGATCCAGACGGGATCGGGCAAGGCCAAGGGCGCCATGGACCGCCTCGCCCACAAGGACGACCCGAAGGGCACGGGGCCGACCGGAGGCACGGGCCCAGTAGGCGGCACGGGCCCGGTCGGCGGCACGACACCGCCGCCGGACACTCCGACTCCGCCGACCACCTGACCGGCACGGCACATCGACGGACGGCCGCGGGGCCTTGGGGCTCCCGGCCGTCCGCCGTGTCCTGCACCTCCACAACCAGCTCGCGGACAGCCCGCCCTAAGACCAGGTCGCGACCACGTACCCCACCCCGTACGGCGCGTCCTCGTACAGCAGCGTGCCGACGAGGTCCGCGCCCTCGGCCGCCCCCGCGAGGACCTGCCACGGGGCGCGGCCCGAGGCCTTCAGTTCGTACGCCAACTCGCTGTCCAGCGCCTTGACGGCCGCCACGTCGGCCGTCCCCAGCGCCCGTGCGACCTCCGCGTCGAACGGCGCCGCCCGCTCGTCGAAGTAACCGGGCGCCTTGAGCGTGCGGCACGCGCTGGCGTCGCCCATCACCAGCAGTGCCACCCGCTCGTCCCTGGTCGCGATGTCCCTCCCGACTTGGATACACCGCTCGGCGGCGAGCGGTTCCCCCACGCCGAGTCCCTCGATCGAGGCGTCGGACCAGCCGGTCCGCTCCAGCAGCCACGCGGCGACGGCCAGCGAGGGCGGCAGCCGCCCCTCGGACGGGGCGTCCGGCCCCCGGCCGCCCAGCCGGACGTCGACGTCGACGCCGAATCCCCGGAAGGACCCCGGCGTGCCCTCCGGATGCGTACCTCGCCCGTTCTGCTCGGCCGGTCCGAGGACCACGAGCCGGTCGGGCCGGGCGGCGGCCAGTACACCGAGCGCGTCCGTGCACGCGGCACGCGCGGCGTCCAGCTCGGGAGCGGCACCGGCGGCGACCTCGGGCACCAGGAGCGGCGGGCAGGGACAGATTGCGGCGGCTACAAGCATGATCGGCAGCGTAACCCTGCGGGGCGGACGGGCGTCAGTCCCCGATCAGCACGTCGGTGATGCCGCTGGCCATGAGGCCGATGACCGTGAGGGCAATGACCAGCGAGGTCAGTCGCAGCCGCAGCCGCTCCCCGTCGCCACCGGCAGCGGCTCGGGGGCGCCGATCTTCGGCAGGCCCAGCATCACGCCCACCGGCTTGGCGGCCGCCTCGGTGTTGCGCTTCTCCCACGCGTCACCCGCGCGCGTGCGGCGCACGTCGAGGGTGGGGCCCTCGGCGAGGAGGTGGTGCGGGGCGGCGTAGGTGATCTCGACCGTCACCACGTCACCGGGGCGGACCTCCTGGTCCGGCTTGGTGAAGTGGACGAGGCGGTTGTCGGGGGCGCGGCCGGAGAGGCGGTGGGTGGCGCCGTCCTTGCGGCCCTCGCCCTCGGCGACCATCAACTCTAGGGTGCGGCCGACCTGCTTCTTGTTCTCGTCCCAGGAGATCTCCTCCTGGAGGGCGACGAGACGCATGTAGCGCTCCTGGACGACCTCCTTGGGGATCTGTCCCTCCATGGTGGCGGCGGGGGTGCCGGGCCGCTTGGAGTACTGGAAGGTGAACGCCTGCGCGAACCGCGCCTCGCGCGTCGCGTGCAGCGTCTGCTCGAAGTCCTCCTCGGTCTCGCCGGGGAAGCCCACGATGATGTCGGTGGTGATCGCCGCGTGCGGGATCGAGGCGCGCACCTTCTCGATGATCCCCAGGTAGCGCTCCTGGCGGTACGAGCGGCGCATCGCCTTCAGGACCGTGTCCGAGCCGGACTGCATCGGCATGTGCAGCTGCGGCATCACGTTCGGCGTCTCGGCCATGGCGGCGATGACGTCGTCGGTGAAGTCGCGCGGGTGCGGGGAGGTGAAGCGGACGCGCTCCAGGCCGTCGATCTTCCCGCAGGCCCGCAGCAGCTTGCTGAACGCCTCACGGTCGCCGATGTCGGAGCCGTACGCGTTGACGTTCTGCCCGAGCAGCGTGATCTCGGAGACGCCCTCGTCGACCAGGGCCTCGATCTCGGCGAGGATGTCGCCGGTACGGCGGTCCTTCTCCTTGCCGCGCAGGGCAGGGACGATGCAGAACGTGCACGTGTTGTTGCAGCCGACGGAGATCGACACCCACGCCGCGTACGCGCTCTCGCGCCGGGTCGGCAGCGTCGAGGGGAACGCCTCCAGCGACTCGGCGATCTCGACCTGCGCCTCCTCCTGCACGCGCGCGCGTTCCAGCAGGACCGGCAGCTTGCCGATGTTGTGCGTACCGAAGACGACGTCCACCCAGGGCGCCCTCTTCACGATGGTGTCGCGGTCCTTCTGCGCGAGGCAGCCGCCGACCGCGATCTGCATCCCGGGCCGCGAGACCTTCCGCGGCGCGAGACGCCCGAGGTTGCCGTACAGCCGGTTGTCGGCGTTCTCCCGCACGGCGCACGTGTTGAAGACGACGACATCCGCGTCGCCGTCGGAGCCCTCGGGGGCGCGGACGTAGCCCGCCTCCTCCAGCAGTCCGGACAATCGCTCGGAGTCGTGGACGTTCATCTGGCACCCGTAGGTGCGGATTTCATAGCTCTTGGGGGCTTGGACGTCCACTGCGAGGCTCCGGTCGCTGCTGCTGGTCATTCCTCAAGGGTAGGTGCTCGCCGGAACGGAAGAGGCGCGGCAGGTGCCGTCGGCCACTTGGGTGACGGCGGCGGCCGGGTGTCCCGAGGCCAGCGTGGTCCGATAGCAAGCCGCCTGCCGCATGTCGCAAGCCGAGAGCCGGGAGTGACCCACGGGTCCACAGGGCCCCGTGATGCAATGGGCCACACACAGTGGTCACGGGGTGGAGTAGGCGTGTTGGGCAACGGTGGGGGCGGTCTGCAGCCGCTGGAGGACGGCGATCCGCAGGTCGTGGGCGGTTATCGGCTGGCGGCACGGCTCGGGTCCGGCGGGATGGGGCGGGTCTACCTGTCGCACACGCCGGGCGGGCGGGCCGTCGCGGTCAAGGTGATCCGGCCGGAGCTGGCCGAGAACCCCGAGTTCCGCAGACGGTTCCGCGCCGAGGTGGCGGCGGCCGGCCGCGTGCACGGCCTCTACACGGCCCCGGTCGTGGACAGCGACACCGAGGGAACCGTGCCGTGGTGCGCGACCGCGTACGTACCGGGCCCGTCCCTCGAAGAAGCGGTGCGCGAGCACGGGCCGCTGCCCGTCGACACCCTGCTGCGCCTGATCGCCGGAGTCGCGGAGGCGCTGCAGGCGGTGCACCGCGAAGGCATCGTGCACCGCGACCTCAAGCCCTCCAACGTCCTGCTCGCCGCCGACGGCCCCCGCGTCATCGACTTCGGCGTCGCACGCGCCGCCGACGCCACCTCGGTGACACAGAGCGGCACGGCCCTCGGCACGATCGCCTACATGGCACCGGAGCAGGTGCTCGGCGCGGAGGCCACCGCCTCGGCCGACGTCTTCGCACTCGGCCAGACCGCCGTCTTCGCGTCGACGGGCGGCTCGGCCTTCGGCACCGGGGACCCGCACGCGGTGCTGTACCGAGTGGTGCACGAGGAACCCGACCTCACCCAAGTACCGGACGAGATACGCGACTTGGTGGCCCGCTGCCTGCGCAAGCCCGCCGCCGAACGCCCCTCCGTGGAGGAGGTCATCCGCGCCGTCCAGACCCTCCAGACCCACCGCGGCGACGAGGCCCACCACGCCTCCGGAGCCTGGCTGCCCGGCGAACTGGCGGCGGGCATAGCGGCTCGCGTCGAGGACTCGGACCGCGCCGCTAGGGCCGGATCAACACCCGGCGCGCACCACTCCACCGGCGCGACACCCGCCGCCTACGGCCCCGCAGCACCCACCCCCGCCGCCCCCACCGGTTACGGCCCACCGCCACCCCCCGGAGCCTTCGGCCCCCCGATCCCCACCCCGTACGGCCCCTCCACCCCGGCCGCACCCACCCCCTCACCCGCCTACTCCCCTGCCCCCGCTTCCCTCCCCGACCCCGTCCTCCTGGGTCAGGCCCCACCCCCAGGCGCGTACACCCCACCCGCCTGGCAGCAACCCAACCCCCAGGACCCGTCGGCCGCACAGACCTCCTCGGTCGGCACCGACGAGAAGAAGCGCAAGAACCGGACCTGGATCCTCGCGGCGGCGGCAGTCGCCCTCGTCGCCTGCGGAGCCGGCACGGCCCTGCTCCTCGCCCCCGGCGACAAGGGCGACGACCAGACCCAGGACGTAGCCGCGTCCCAGTCCGCGACACCCACCGAGTCCTCGTCCCCCCACTCGCCCTCGCCCTCCCCCTCCAAGTCGAAGAAGCCGAAGGCGTCCAACTCCCCCGTACCGTCCGCTCCTTCGGGCCCCCCGACGCCCACGCGGAGCGCGGCCCCGGCCACCCCGACCGCCGCGTCCAGCGGCCCCGCGGCTCCGACGGCACCCCTCCCGGTGACGTACACGGGAATCCAGATGACCAAGAGCCACGACATCTACCTGGCCGACACCCCGGTACGGGCCAAGGCGGACACCGGTACCTCCGACGAGGACCTGACCTACGCCGTCTACTCCTCCGGCGCGGTCCTGGCCCCCGGCACCGACTCGGGCAGCTCCCTGGCCGTGCTGCCGGCGAGCCGACCGGGCAGCCTGGAGGCATGCAAGGCGGCGACGGGCTACAAGAGCTACGTCTGGGTGAAGGACCTGACGGCCGGCCAGCAGATGTGCGTGATCAGCGGCACGGGCCACGTGGGCCTGGTGACGTACCGCACCTCATCCGGGACGACGTACACGGTCCTGGACGTCAAGGTCTGGCGCAACGCGGCCTAGAACCCTACGCACTACGACCTCAGGGATCGATCAGGCCCACCCGGATCGCATAGCGGGTGAGTTCCAGCCGATCCCGCAGCCCGAGCTTCTGCAGCAGATTCGCCCGATGGCGTTCGACGGTCTTCGTACTGATGAAGAGGAGTTCGCCGATCTCCTTGGAGGTGTGCCCCTCGGCGACGAGCTTGAGGATCTCCTCCTCGCGCTCGGTGACGGCGCGCGTGGGCAGGTCGTCGCCGCGGTGGAGGCGGTCGACGTAGGAGCGGACGAGGGCGCGTTCGGCGCCCGGGTAGACGAAGGGTTCGTCGCGTACGGCCGCCCGGCAGGCCGCGACCAGATCGCGATCGGCGACGGACTTGAGGACGTACCCGCTGGCCCCCGCCTTGAGGGCCTCGAAGAAGTACTGCTCGTTGTCGTACATCGTGAGGATCAGGATGCGCAGGTCGGGCAGCCTGCGAGACAGCTCACGGGCCGCCTGCAGCCCGGTCATACGAGGCATGGCGATGTCCAGGACCGCGAGGTCGATGTCACCCGCACGGGCCCGCTCAACAGCCTCGGCGCCGTCCCCGGCCTCGGCGACCACCGTCAGATCCGGCTCACCGTCGAGGATGAGCCGCACACCCTGCCGTACGAGCGCATGGTCGTCGGCGAGCAGCACGCGCACGGGGAGCCCCATCAGCGGCCTCCCTCGGCGACGGCGACCGGAATGAGCAGACGCACGTCCGTACCCCGCCCGGGAGCGGGCGCGAGCGAGAACCGGGCTCCGATCAGCAGCGCCCGCTCCCGCATCCCACTGATACCGGCCCCGTCCACCGCCGTACCGATGCCTTTGCCGTTGTCCCGTACGAGGAGTTCGAGACCGTCGGCGACGGGCCGGAGGCGGACCTCGGCGCGGTCGGCGGACGCGTGCCGTGCGGTGTTGGTGAGCCCTTCCTGGGCCACGCGGTAGACCACGAGCTCCGACTCCTCGGTCAGCGGCGGCAGTTCGCCGGAGACGTCATGGCGCACCGTGAGTCCATGGGTGGTGAACTCGGCGGCGAGCGAACGCAGCGCACTGGACAGACCAAGCTCCTCAAGCACCCCGGGCCGCAGCCGCCGAGCAATACGGCGAATCTCGTCAAGCCCGGCCCGAGTGGCCTCCTGGGCCTGCCCGACCTCCTCCCGCAACCCCTCCGGAGCCCGGTCGGCAACCCGCTTCAGCTGAAGCAGCACGGCGGTCAACGTCTGCCCCACCTCGTCATGCAGCTCGCGAGCGATCCGATGCCGCTCCCGCTCCTGAGCGGACAGCGCCCGCCCCGCCCCCGCCGCACGCTCGCCCTCCAGCCGGTCGAGCATCGTGTTGTACGTCATGATCAGTTCGGCCGCCTCCGCGGGACCGGCCACGACCGCGCGGGCGCCTGGCCGCAGCAGATCGGCGGTGGCCATGGCCCGCCCCAGCCGACGCAGCGGGGCGAGCCCGAGGCGCAGCACGATCGCGTTGCCGACCAGCAGCAGAGCAAGGCCGATCACGACAACCAGAGCCTCCGCAGGGGCAACCGGAGTCGACACGGTGACGGGCCCCAGCAACAGGGCAGCGGCAAGCACCAGCCCAACCGCGTTGAACGAGAAGATCCGCCAGAACAACGACACGGTGCTCCCTCTCCCTGCCCTTCTTCTGGCGTCCGACCCCGAAGCGACCAGCCTCTCCCGAGCCGCCGGCCCGTGTATATCCGTGACGTCACCCATGTCGCCACGGTACGGCGGGATGACAGCATGCGAGGGGGCGGCATGATCACCGCCGGTCACGGCCCGCCCGACAACACGGCTCAACGGCCGATCAAGCGGCCACCCGGTCACCACCCAACTGCCAACTCACACAGCTGCCGATTCAAGGGGAGAAACGTGTCTGCGCCACGTCTGAGGGCGACGCCTCTGCCGGGCATCGGAGTCCAGTACGACCTGGTCACCCGCGACCAGCGCCATCTGTCCGTGGTCGCGCACCGCGACGGCGCCCGCACGGTGAACGTCTACCGGACCGACGACCCCGACTCCTGCGCCCAATCGCTGCGCCTGACCGGCTCCGAGGCGGGCGCGCTGATCGACGCGCTGAAGCCGTCCCACCACAGTGCGAGCCTGCTCTACACCTCGGACCTGGGCCTGGTCGCCGAACGGATCGAGGTCCGGGCGACGTCGCACTGGAACGGACGCGTGCTGGGCGACACCAAGATGCGCACCGCCACGGGCGCCTCGATCGTGGCGGCGCTGCGCCGGGCGGAGGCCATCCCCTCCCCGACGCCGGACTTCCGGCTGGCGGGCGGTGACATCCTGATCGTCGTCGGCACCCGCGAAGGCGTAGACGCCGCCGCGGCGATACTCGGGCGGGAGTGAACCGGTGCACTCCGCGGTCCTGCTGATCGAGTTCGGCTCCATCCTCCTGGCCCTGGGCCTGCTCGGCCGGTTCGCCGGCCGTTTCCGGCTCTCCCCCATCCCCCTCTACCTCCTCGCGGGCCTGGCCTTCGGCGAGGGCGGCCTGCTCCCCCTCGGGGCGAGCGAGGAGTTCGTGGCCACGGGCGCCGAGATCGGCGTAATCCTCCTGCTCCTGATGCTCGGCCTGGAGTACTCGGCCGGTGACCTGGTCACCAACCTCAAGTCGCACTACCCCGCGGGCCTGGTCGACGGCGCGCTCAACGCCCTGCCAGGCGCCGCCGCGGCCCTGCTCCTCGGCTGGGGCCCGGTGGCGGCGGTAGTCCTGGCCGGCGTCACCTGGATCTCCTCGTCCGGCGTGATCGCGAAGGTCCTGGGCGACCTGGGCCGCGTGGGCAACCGAGAGACGCCGGTAATCCTCAGCGTCCTGGTCCTGGAGGACCTGGCGATGGCGGTGTACCTGCCCATCGTGACCGCCCTGGTGGCGGGCGCCGGCCTGATGGCGGGCAGCCTCACCCTCGCGATCGCACTGGGCGCCGCGGGCCTGGTCCTCTTCGTGGCAGTCCGCTACGGCAGGGTCATCTCCCGCTTCGTCTCCAGCGACGACCCGGAGAAACTCCTCCTCGTAGTCCTCGGCCTGACGATCCTGGTAGCGGGCGTGGCCCAACAACTCCAGGTCTCGGCAGCCGTGGGCGCATTCCTGGTCGGCATAGCACTGTCCGGCGAAGTGGCCGAGGGCGCCCACACCCTCCTCAGCCCCCTGCGCGACCTCTTCGCCGCGGTCTTCTTCGTCTTCTTCGGCCTGCACACGGACCCGGCGAGCATCCCACCAGTACTCCTCCCCGCCCTGGCCCTGGCCCTGGTAACCGCCGCGACAAAGATCGCCACGGGCTACTGGGCGGCCCGCCGAGCCGGCATCTCCGTGAAGGGCCGCTGGCGCGCGGGCGGCGCCTTGGTGGCACGAGGCGAGTTCTCCATCGTCATCGCGGGCCTGGCGGTCACCGCCGGAATCGAACCGTCCCTGGGCCCCCTGGCCACGGCATACGTCCTGATCCTGGTCGTAGTGGGCCCTCTCACCGCCCGCTACACAGAACCCCTGGCCCGCCACTTCACAGACCGCAGGTCCGCCCACAGGCGCCCGGCCGAACCGGTGGAGGCGACGGAGGTGTCGGTAGGGGACTGACGACTCGCTCCACCCCCGTCACGCGCCGCTGGGCACCCACCCCTGGCGGCGCAGTACGGCCGACACATCCGGCGCCTCGTAGTGCTCACCCTTGAGCACCTTGCCGTCGGCCCGCCGAACCACGCTCCCGTCGGGCCCCAACTTGGTCATGTTGGAGCGATGAATCTCGGCAATGACCGCATCCAGATCGATGCCGTGCACAAGAGCGGTGCCATAAGCCACATACACAACATCGGCCAACTCGTGCGCAAGCTTGTCGAGGGGCCCTTTCACCGAAACCTCGGCAACCTCCGCGGCCTCCTCGACAAGCAACTCCCGCCGATGCGCAGCCAGTCCAGGCGTGACCTCAGTAGGCCTGGACCGGGCATCAAGCCCAACGGCGAGATGAAACGCGCGAACCAGCTCAGCAGGCGAAGAACTCATCCCCCGACCCTACCGACCACCACTGACACCTCCAGAGGACGGCCGCACCCCACACACCTGTGGCCGCCGACGCACCGTCCACGAGGACGCCGCCGGGGGCGCCGACACCTCGCTGCGCCTGGGCCCCGCCCCAGCCCAGCGCAGCCCAGTGCCCTGGTCAGCACCCCGCCCGCCTGGCAGGATCGCCCGCATGCCCACCACGTTCCCCCGGATCAGCAGCCGCCGGGCCCTGCAAGCCGCGACCGCCGGCTTCGTGGCCTTCGGCCTGCTCCTGTGGTGGCTGCTCTCCCTGGGCGAACCCCCACCGAGCGGAACGATCACGTTCAGCACAGGCACAAAGGCCGGCGTGTACCAGCAGTACGGCAAACTCCTGCGCAAGCAGTTCGACACGGACATGCCGAACCTGCGCGTCACGCTCAAGACCAGCGACGGCTCCCAGGAGAACGTCCGCCTCGTGGCGACCGACGGAGCCGACTTCACCATCGCCGCAGCGGACGCCGTCGACACCTACGAACTCGCGAACCAGCCCGGCGCCGACCAACTGCGCGGAGTAGCCCGCCTGTACGACGACTACGTACAGCTCATCGTCCCGCGAGACTCGGACATCCGCTCCGTCGCGGACCTTCGGGGCAAGCGCGTGGCCATCGGCCGCCCCCGCTCGGGCGTGCGCCTGATCGCCAACCGGGTCCTCAAGGCCGCGGGCCTCGACGCGAAGCACGACATCACACCGTTCGCCGACGGCATCGACAAAGGCCCAGAGCGCCTGAAGAGGGGCGACATCGACGCGTTCTTCTGGTCGGGCGGCCTGCCGACCCAGGGCCTGGCGATCCTCGCCGACAGCTTCAGCTTCCGCTTCGTGCCGATCCCGGCCACCCTCGTGGCCAAGCTGCACGAGCAGGGCGGCGCCACCCGCTACTACCGCGCCACCAACATGCCGGAGTCGGCCTACCCCAGCATCCAGAACGGCGTCGCCGTACCGACGATCGCGGTGTCCAACCTGCTGATGACCCGCGCGGACGTCGACGCGCGGCTCGCCGAGTGGGTGACCCGCGCCGTGATCAAGAGCCGGGACGAGATCGGCAGGAGCGTCCACTCCGCGCAGTTGGTGGACCTGCGCACGGCGATCTACACGGATCCTCTGACCCTGCACGACGGCGCCCGCCGCTACTACGAATCGGTCAAGCCGTAGACCTGCTTACGCATCGGTCAAGCCGTAGGCCCGCTCCTGGGCACCGACACCGTCACCGTCAATCCGTGCGGCTCATGCGGGCCGTACGAGATGTCGCCCCCGCCCGCCGCGAGCAACGCGCGGGAGATGGACAGCCCGAGCCCCGACCCTTTGACGTTCTGATGCCGCCCACTACGCCAGAAACGGTCCCCCACCCGGGCAAGTTCCTCATCCGTCAGACCAGGCCCGTCGTCGGTGACCACGACCTTCGAGACGGCCCCGTCGACCAGGACCACGACCTCCACGGCCTCGTCCTCCGGCGTGAACTTGATCGCGTTGTCGATCACCGCGTCCAGTGCGCTGGAAAGGGTGATCGGATCGGCCCACGCGGTGGTGGCCGGGCAGTCCGCCACCAGCCGCACCCCCTTCGCCTCAGCGGTCGGCGTCCAGGCGGCAACCCGCTCCGCGGTCAACGCACCGATGTCCGTGATCCTCAGATCCGCCTCGGTGTGCTCGGCCAACGCGAGATCGAGCAGGTCGTCAAGAACCTCGGCAAGCCGCTTGCCCTCGGTACGGACCGACGCGATCTCCTCGTTGCCCTCGGGCAGTTCGAGGGCGAGCAGCTCGATACGCAACAGCAGCGCCGCGAGCGGGTTGCGCAACTGGTGCGAGGCATCGGCGACGAACGCCCGCTGCTGCTCCAGCACCTCCTCCACGTTGTCCGCCATCTCGTTGAACGCCCCGGCCAGCCGCTGAAGTTCCGGCGGCCCGCCCGCCGCCGCGACCCTCGACTTCAACCGCCCACTCGCGATCGCGTGCGTCGTGGCATCGAGAACCCGCACGGGCCGAAGCACCCACCCGGTCAGCCGAAGCGCGGCGCCGACGGCCAGCAGCATCGCGGCGATCTCGCCCGCCCCGATGACCAGCCAGCCGTGGAGGATCCGCGAACGCATGTGCCCCGTGGGCGAGTCGGTGACGACGACCGCGACGACGTCGCCGTCCCGGATCACCGGTGAGGCCACGACGAGACGGTTCCGCTGCCAGGGCCACACCTGCTTCGGGTCGTGGCTGCGCCGGCTGAGCCTCGCCTCGGCGAACGCGTCGCGCACCACACCCTCGTCAGGCAGGAAGAACGTCGCCGGAGCCTGCGCCATAGGGATGTCGGTGCGGCAGAACACCCCCGCCCGGATGCCGTAGACGCCGTAGTAGCTGTCGAGTTCGCTGCTGAGCGTGCGCAGGCGTTCGTCCGTGGACGTGGCGGTGGAGCTGCACGCGTCGGTGACGAACTGGGCGAGCGAGGCGAAGCGCGCGGTGTCGTCGATCCGGTCGACGACCACGTCCTGCTGCTCGGCGGCGGCCACGCTCACGGCGAGCGGAATGCCGAGCGCGAGCAGCATGGCCGCCATCAGGACGATGAGCAGCGGAAGAAGCCGTGTACGCACCCGTGCCCGCTACACGCCCGGCGCGACGAGCCGGTAGCCGACCCCGCGCACGGTCTCGATCAGCGCGGGCATGCGCAACTTGGCGCGCAGGGACGCGACGTGCACCTCCAGGGTGCGTCCGGTCCCTTCCCAACTCGTGCGCCACACCTCGCTGATGATCTGCTCCCGGCGGAAGACGACTCCGGGGCGCTGCGCGAGCAACGCCAGCAGATCGAACTCCTTGCGGGTGAGTTGGACAACCGAACCGTCCACGCTGACCTGGCGGGTGGGCAGTTCGATGAGTACGGGGCCCAGGCGCAGCGAGGTGTCGGCGCCCCCGGCCGCGTCCTCGTGGACGGTGCGCCGGCTGACGGCGTGGATCCGGGCGAGCAGTTCCCCGGTGTCGTAGGGCTTCACCACGTAGTCGTCGGCGCCGAGGTTGAGGCCGTGGATGCGGGAGCGGACGTCGGCGCGCGCGGTGACCATGATCACCGGGGTGCTGGTGCGTTTGCGGATCTTGCCGCAGACCTCGTAGCCGTCCTGGTCGGGCAGCCCGAGGTCGAGCAGGACGACCCCGAAGCCGTCCCCCTCGGGGACGAGTGCCTGCAGGGCCTCCTCGCCACTGCGCGCGTGCGTGACGTCGAAGCCGTGCCGCGCGAGGACCGCGGACAGAGCGGCAGCGACATGGTTGTCGTCCTCGACGAGGAGCAGTCTCATCCGGGCCCCCTTCGGTTCACCAGCCATGCGAACAGGATGGGTACAAAACACGTGCGTACGCGCGCGTGCACCACCGCAGTCACGCTGATGGACGAGGACGCCGTCAAGCCGGTTCCGGTTGCAGGGCCCTTCCGTTACCCGGCCGATACGAGCCACGAGGGCAAGTGCGGGACAAGTGCTACGACACGTGTCCGATTGCTATCGGATCGTGATGCTCAGATTCCGCTCAGATCTACAGACGCTGGCATTACCTCCTCATTACTGTCCTCCGCAACCGAGGAGGACGGAGCCCGATAGCGATGACCGAAGTATCGGTGGCCAAGGAAGACCTGGTCCCAACCGGCGAACTGGTCGTCCTGAAGAGCGTCAACAAGCACTTCGGCGCGTTGCACGTACTCCAGGACATCGACCTGACGATCGCCCGCGGCGAGGTCGTCGTCGTGATCGGGCCCTCCGGGTCCGGTAAGTCCACCCTGTGCCGCACCATCAACCGACTGGAGACCGTCGACTCCGGTTCGATCGCGATCGACGGCAAGCCCCTGCCCCAGGAGGGCAAGGAGCTGGCCCGGCTGCGCGCCGACGTCGGGATGGTCTTCCAGTCCTTCAACCTCTTCGCGCACAAGACAGTGCTCGAGAACGTGGTGCTGGGCCAGATCAAGGTCCGCAAGGCGGACCGCAAGAAGGCCGAGGAGAAGGCCCGGACGCTGCTCGACCGGGTCGGCGTGAGCACGCAGGCCGACAAGTACCCCGCACAGCTCTCCGGCGGCCAGCAGCAGCGCGTCGCCATCGCGCGCGCCCTGGCCATGGACCCGAAGGTGATGCTCTTCGACGAGCCGACCTCCGCGCTCGACCCGGAGATGATCAACGAGGTCCTGGAGGTCATGCAGCAGCTCGCCCGCGACGGCATGACCATGATCGTCGTCACCCACGAGATGGGATTCGCCCGATCGGCGGCGAACCGCGTGGTCTTCATGGCCGACGGCCGGATCGTCGAGGAAGCTGCGCCCGACCAGTTCTTCAGCAACCCGCGCAGTGACCGCGCCAAGGACTTCCTGTCGAAGATCCTGCACCACTGACGCACCGTCACCTGCCGCACCGTCCCGGACGGCCCTCAGCCTTTCTCCTCACCAGCCAAAGGATGTTCTCCATGAAGCTCCGCAAGATCACCGCCGCCACGGCCGCAGTGCTCGCCCTCGGCCTGGCCGCCACGGCGTGCGGTTCCAGCGACGACGACAGCGACAGCGGCTCCTCCGCCAGCAGCGGAGGCGGCGGCAAGATCAAGGTCGGCATCAAGTACGACCAGCCGGGCATCGGCCTCAAGGAGCCGGACGGCTCCTTCTCCGGCTTCGACGTGGACGTGGCGACGTACGTGGCCAAGCAGCTCGGCTACGAGCCCAACCAGATCGATTGGGTCGAGACCAAGAGCGCCGACCGTGAGACCGCGATCTCCCGCGGCGACGTCAAGTTCATCGCGGCCAGCTACTCGATCAACGACGAGCGCAAGGCGAAGGTCGACTTCGCCGGCCCGTACCTGCTGGCCCACCAGGACCTGCTGGTCAAGACCGACTCGGACATCTCCAAGGGCACGGACCTCAACGGCAAGAAGCTGTGTTCCGTGACCGGGTCCACCTCGGCGCAGAACATCCACGACACGATCGCTCCGAAGGCCCAGCTGAAGGAGTACAGCGGCTACTCGGAGTGCATCGCCGCCCTGCAGAACGGCGCCGTGGACGCCGTGACCACGGACGACTCGATCCTCGCGGGCTTCGCCGCGCAGGACAAGTACAAGGGCCAGTTCAAGCTCGCCGGGCTCAAGCTCAGCAACGAGAACTACGGCATCGGCCTGAAGAAGGGCGACTCCGCGACCCTCGGCAAGATCAACGACGCCCTGACGAAGATGGTCAGCGACGGCTCCTGGCAGAAGGCGGTCGACGCCAACTTCGGCCCGGCCAACTACAAGAACGACCCCGCCCCGAAGATCGGCGACATCGTCAAGTAGTCCCCGGCCGAGGCCGGGCACCGCAGGGTTCCCGGGGCGTGCCGCCGCCGCGCTGACGGCGGCGGCGCGCCCCGCCCTCTTCGTACGCCACACACCCGGAAGCGCGGGAGATCGTGTTCGACTTTCTTGAAGGTTACGACGTCCTCGGGGCGTTCTGGATGACGGTGAAACTCACCGCTCTGTCCGCCCTCGGCTCCCTGGTCTGGGGCACCCTGCTGGCCGCGATGCGGGTCAGCCCGGTCCCGCTGATGCGCGGGTTCGGCACCGCCTACGTCAACATCGTCCGCAACATCCCCCTGACGGTCATCATCGTCTTCTCCTCGCTCGGCCTCGCCGACGTCTTCGGCATGACGCTGGGCGCGTCCGACGACTTCGCGGCCCAGGGCTTCCGTCTCGCGATCCTCGGCCTCGCCGCCTACCACGCGGCCTTCGTCTGCGAGGCGATCCGCTCCGGCATCAACACGGTGCCCATGGGACAGGCCGAGGCGGCCCGCGCCATCGGACTGAGCTTCAGTCAGACGCTCCGGCTCGTCGTACTGCCGCAGGCGTTCCGTTCGGTCATCGGCCCGCTGGCCAACGTACTGATCGCACTCACCAAGAACACCACCGTGGCGGCCGCGATCGGCGTGGCCGAGGCGGCCTATCTGATGAAGAAGATGATCGAGAACGAGGCGCAGACGCTGCTCATCGGTGTGGTGTTCGCCTTCGGGTTCGTGGTTCTGACCCTGCCCACCGGCCTCATCCTGGGCTGGCTCGGCAAGCGACTGGCGGTGAAGCGATGAGCTCCGTTCTCTACGACTCCCCCGGCCCCCGTGCCAGACGGCGCAACGTCGTCCTCTCGGTGGTCTTCCTCGTCCTGCTCGCCCTGGCCCTGTGGTGGGTCTGGCAGAAGATGGACGACAAGAACCAGCTGAGGTGGCCCCTGTGGGAGCCCTTCACCACCTCGGAAGCCTGGACGACGTATCTGCTGCCGGGCCTCGGCAACACCCTGAAGGCCGCCGCGCTCGCCATGGTCATCGCGCTCCCTCTGGGTGCGTTCTTCGGCATCTCGCGCATGTCCGAACACCGGTGGGTGCGGGTGCCGGCCGGCGTGGTGGTCGAGTTCTTCCGCTCGATCCCGGTCCTGCTGCTGATGCTGTTCGCCAACGAGGTCTACGCCCGCTCCTCCGGCGTGAGCAGCGAGGACCGGCCGATGTACGCGGTCGTGACGGGCCTGGTGCTCTACAACGCCTCGGTGCTCGCCGAGATCGTCCGGGCCGGCATCCTCGCGCTGCCCCGGGGACAGACGGAGGCGGCCTACGCGATCGGCCTGCGCAAGGGCCAGACGATGACCAGCATCCTGCTGCCACAGTCCGTCACGGCCATGCTCCCGGCCATCGTCAGCCAGCTCGTGGTCATCGTGAAGGACACCGCGCTCGGCGGCGTGATGATCGGCTACGCCGAGCTGCTCACCGCGCGCAGCACGCTGGCGGCCAACTACGCCAACGTCATCCCGAGCTTCATCGTGGTCGCGATCATCTTCATCGCCGTCAACTTCCTCCTCACCAGCTTCGCGAGCTGGCTGGAGGGCCGGCTGCGCCGCAGCAAGCGCAGCACCGGCGCGGTCCTGGGCGCCGAGAAGGTGGAGGACCTCAACCCCGCGGGAGTGTCCGGCTCCTTCGGTACCGGAACCGGCGGCGGCGGGATCTGATGATCGGTCAACTCGCTTGACCCACACGGAGGCAGTGGCATGATCGCCACTGCCTCCGTCACTTGACGCAAGCACCGGCAATGGGTTGCATACGTTCTGTGATCGTGCACCCTGCCCCACCTTCCTGTTCACATGCGTCCCTCAGGACACCGTCGCGGGCAGGGGGCGCCGCGCCGTGGACCCGGTGATCATCGTCGGGGCGGGGCCCGTCGGGCTCACCCTGGCCCTTGCCCTGGCGCGTCAGGAAGTCCCCTCGGTCGTGCTCGACGAGGGTCCCGGCAAGGACGAACCGCGCCCCGCGCGCACCGTCGTCCTGCGGGAGGACACCACCGCCCTCGTCGAGCGGCTGACCGGCATCCGCCTCGCCGACCTGGGCGTTCACTGGGCCGGATGGCGGTCGCTGCGACGCAAGCAGGTGATGCGCGAGGTCACGTTCGGCACCCCCGACGAACCCGCCCCCCTGCACATCGCCCAGCACGTACTGACCGGCGCCCTGCGCCAGGCACTGGCCGGTGAGCGGCTGGTCAAGGTCGCCGTGGACAGCCGCCTCGACACCATCGAGCAGGAGCCCTCGGGCATCACCGCCCACACCCGCGGCCCGAAGGGCACCTGGTGGCGCGGCAGCCACCTGGTCGGCTGCGACGGCCCGCGCTCGACGGTCCGCAAACTCCAGGACATCCGCTTCCCGGGCCGTACGGCCGTGGAGCGACACGCCGTGGCCGCGCTGCGCACGGAACTTCCGTGGGGCGGTGAGGCGTTGCTCCATCGGATGCCGCCGTGGCGGACGTCGGGCCCCTCGGGCGGGGAGGTGACCGGACGCCCGCTCCCGGACGGGGTGTGGCGCCTGGACTGGCTGCTGCCGCCGGGCAAGGACCTGGTCACACCCGAGCTGCTGCTGGCCCGCATCCGCGAGACCCTGTCCGGCTGGACGGGCGGCGGGACACCGTCGTACGAACTCCTCGACACCGGCGTCCACACGGTCCACCACCGGCTGGCCCGGCGTTGGCGCAGGGGCCGGATCTTCCTGGCCGGGGACGCGGCGCACCTGCTCGGCGCGTTTGGCACGCAGGGGCTCGACGAGGGGCTGAGGGACGCCGACAACCTCGCCTGGAAGCTGGCGCTTGCCTGGCACCACGGGCCGCACGAGGCGCTGCTCGACAGCTACCAGGCGGAGCGGCGCGGGGCGGTCGCCGCCCGGCTGCGCGCCGCCGACCAGGTGCTGCCGCTGCTGCGCGGGGGCGGCGGGCTGCGCGCGTACGTTCCGGGCGCCGCCCGCGGGAACGACGCGCTGCTCACGGACGGTCACCTGGGGCACGGGGCGCTCGGCGCGCCGGGGGCGTACGATGCCTCGCCGCTCGCACCCCGCCACCTCGAAGGCGAGGTGCCGGTGGACACGCCGCCAGGGGCGCCGGTCGACGATGTGCGGGTGACCGCCGAGGACGGCGCGTTCGTGGGGCTGCGGGAGCGGCTCGGGCGCGGTGCGCTGCTGGTCGTCCTGGTCGCGCCGGGCACCGGCGTGTGGGACCGCAAGCACTGGGTGACCGCCGGGATCATGCCCCGCCTCGCGGCCGCGGTGGCCGCGCTGCCGCACCCCGCCGAGCTGCTGGTCGCCGAGAGCTACCCGGGCGCCGCCGCGCACACCGTGCTGCTGGTCCGGCCCGACGGCCACCTCGTGACCTCGCTCAACGGGGTGCGCCCGGCCGACCTGTACGCGGCCGCGGAAGCGGCGCTGGGCGGCCCGGCCAAGGCGGAGTCCTCGACGGCGGGGGCGGGCGCGGCGGCCGGATCCCGCTGATATCTCGTGCTCGCTGTCACTGAGATCGTCATACTCACTGTCACTGTGCGGTCCACATAGTGACAGTGAGTTGACCGGCCCGCACCGCCATGGTGTACTCCGGATCGTGACCGACACCTGTGTGCGCCTGTGGCGGAGGGTCCATATGGACCTGATCCGCTATGCGGGCTGCGTGTGTCGCCCGTCCTGCTGAATTCGCATCCCTTTCTCCTTCGCGCGCCGCCCTCGTACGCCGCGCGCGCTCCGCGAACGCACTTCAGGACGGTTCCCGTGTCTGTCTCTCCCTCCGCGTCCCCTGCCGTCGCCGCGCCGACGCAGGCCGACCTCCTCGACTTCGTACGGCGCACCGCCGCCGACGCCGAGCTGATCTCCTCCCTCCCGCTCGACCCGGAGGGCCGCACCTGGATCCGGCTCGAAGGCCCCGGCGGCAGCGAGGCCTGGCTGATCGGCTGGCCGCCCGGCACGGGCACCGGCTGGCACGACCACGCCGAGTCGGTCGGCGCGTTCCTGACGGCGGCCGGTGAGCTCAAGGAGCACGCGCTCGCCGCCCGGCTGCCCGCCGACGGCTGGAAGACCCTGGAACTCAGCGACGACGTGGACCGCGAGCGCGAACTGCCCGCCGGCAAGGGCCGCGCCTTCGGCCACCACCACGTCCACGAGGTCCTCAACGAGTCGACCGAGCAGCACGCGATCTCCGTCCACGCCTACTACCCGCCCCTCCCCCAGATCCGCCGCTACAGCCGCACGGGCCAGATCCTGCGTCTGGAGCACGTGGAGCGCCCGGAGGACTGGCAGTGAGCGACACGGCCGAACAGCCCGTCGGGATCGACGAGTTGCTGGAGCGGGTGCGCGAGGGGTACGAGCGGATCGAACCGGCGCGGGCGTACGAGGCCGCCCGCGCCGACGAGGCACTCCTGGTCGACATCCGGTACGCCGCCCTGCGCGAGCGGGACGGCGTGATCCCCGGTGCCGTGGTCGTCGAGCGCAACGAACTGGAGTGGCGGCTCGACCCGCGCGGCAGCCATCGCCTCCCCGAGGCCACCGGCCATGACCTGCGGGTCGTGGTGATCTGCAACGAGGGTTACGCGTCGAGCCTGGCCGCCGCGTCGCTGCACCAGCTGGGACTGCGCCGGGCCACCGATCTGGTCGGGGGGTTCCAGGCGTGGAAGGCGGCGGGACTGCCGGTGACGGCGTAGCGGCTCGGTGGCGGCCGGGTCAGCGGAGGTCGGGTCGGCGGAGACCAGGTCGGCGGAGGTCCGTCAGTAAAGGTCCGGAGGGCAGTACAGCGGGGCGGTGTCCGCGTTGTCCTTGGTGATCAGCTCGGCGGGGGTCTTGGCGATCTTCTCCGCCTTACGGCCGCGCAACAGGTCGATGGCGTTGGACACCGCCAACTCCCCGGTGTCGGCCACCGAGTTGGAGACCGTCGCCGCGAACCGGCCGTCCTTGAGGGCCTTCAGCCCCTCGTCCGTGCCGTTGACGGTCACGATCTTCACGCTCTTGGCGCCGGCCGTGTCGAAGGCCTTGCGGACGGCGAAGCCCATCTCCTCGTTGGCGACGAAGGCGTAGTCCAGATCGGGATGGGCCTCGATCATGCCCTCGGCGACCAGGCCCGCCTTCACCGGATCGAACATGCCGGGCTGGTTCGCGACCACCTTCGCGGAGGTGGGTAACTCGGCCGTGAAACCGCCGACCAGGAGGTCGGACGCGGCACCGGGAGCACCTGCGACGACCCCGACCTGCACGTCCTTGCCGCCCGCGTCCTGCTCGATCCAGTCGGCGTCCAGTCCGCCGACCTTCTTCAGGTCGACGACGACGGCGCCCAGGATGTGGGAGGTGTCGGCCGGCACGACCGAGATGAGGAAGATCGGAATGTCCGCGCTCCTGGCCCGCGCGATGTCGTCCGCGAGCGCCTTCACATCGACCGTCTGCACGATCAGCGCGCTCACCTTGGCGGCGATCATGTCGTCGATGTTGGTCAGCTCCGTACCCGCCTTCTGATGGGAGTTGGCGGTACGGATCCGGGCGAAGTTGCTCCTCGTCGCCTGCTCGACGGACTCCTCCAGACACGTGTGGAACTTGGTGGTCCCTCCGTTGACGAAACCGAGCGTGAGGGTGCCCTGCACCGCCGCACCGGTATCCCCGTCGCCGGACACCAGCCCGCACCCGCTCAGCAGCAGGACCATGCTCAGGGCCGTCGCCGCGGGCGTTCTTCGGAAGCGGGCGGGTTCGGACACGGCGGGGCCGCCTTTCGTGGCGTACGGAGGGTGCGTGCGGCTGCGACGAAACGGCCCGTGTCCAGGTGGGACGGGCGAACACTCGCGATGGCACGGGGCGACATGAGGTCGGACGGTCCCGCGACGGCAGCAGACGGTACCCGTGACCGGCATCTCTCAACCCATCAAGGAGCGCAACCTAATGCTGCACACCGCAGCATGCTCAAACCCGGCCGCGAGACCCTAGCGTCGGACAACTCGGGGGGAGAGCCCAAGGCCTGTCTTCCGGAGCCGTCCGAGGCGGTGCCGCTCAACGACCGGAAGACAGGCCTTGGTTGACGAGTCGTCAGGTTCTGTGGCGGCCATCGTCGCCGAGCGCGGTGTGAACGCGGGGCGGCGCGACCGAGCACGGCGGTGGCGACGAGGGCGAGTAGACCCGCGCCGGCGACGACTACGACGTACACCAGGGGCTGCCACCGAGGGAGCGGCACTGCCACCCCGTCATGCCGAGGCCGAACGCCGTGCGCACGAAGCCCGCGCCCCGAAGTACGCGTTCCCGCCCGGCCCTTGAACGCGATGGGCGCCCCCGCGCGTCCACCGTGTCCGGGGCCGGGCACGTCCCTGACCCCGGTCCGGGACACACCGACGTGACCGATCACCTCGGCCACACGGATCATCCCGCCGGGCTCAGAACCCTTCGTCCCCCAAGGACTCCGTGTCCTCGCCCTCTTCCTCCAGCGCCTGCCGGACCACCCGCAGGGCCATGCCCTCGGGGTAGCCCTTGCGGGCGAGTATCCCGGCGAGGCGGCGCAGCCGCTTGTCGCGGTCGAGACCACGCGTGGCGCGCAGTTTGCGGGCGACGAGTTCGCGCGCGGTCTCCTCTTCCTGCTCGGAGTCGAGCTGTCCGACGGCCTCGTCGATCAGCGTGGAGTCGACTCCCTTGGTCCGCAGCTCCCGGGAGAGCGCACGCCGGGCAAGACCCCTGCCGTGGTGCCGGGACTCCACCCACGCGTTCGCGAACGCACCGTCGTTGATCAGTCCGACCTCCTCGAACCGCGACAGCACCTCCTCCGCCGCCTCATCCGGGATCTCGCGTTTGCGCAGGGCGTCCGCGAGTTGCTTGCGCGTGCGCGGGGTCCCGGTGAGCAGGCGGAGACAGATCGCCCGCGCCCGCTCGACCGGGTCCCCTGAAGGCCCCTCCTGCTCGGCCCTCGACGAGGAAGGAGAGCCTCCGTCTTCACCGGCGCGTTCACCACGACGCCGCTGCCGACGCCCGCGGTTGGCGCCACCGCGGAATCCACCACGAGACGCCCGGGACCCACGCGCCGAGCCAGCGTCCCCGGCCTCCCCGCCTTCGCCGTCCGACCCGTCACCCTCGTACGGCCCGTCACTGCCGTACGAGGGTCCGGAGCCGGACGAGATCCCGGTGCCGTGCGAGGCCTTGGAGCCGTGCCTGTCAGCGCGGCCGTAGCCCTCATCCGCGCCGGAGCCCGGCTCGTCGCCGTGGGATCCGCCGCTGCCGTACGACCACCTGCCCGCGCCGTACGCCTTACCCCCGCCGCCGGACCTCCCCGTGCCGCCCGGCCCACCCGTACCGTCCCTCGCCACGCGGCCGTGTCCCCCGTCCGCGTCGCGCCCCGAACCATCACCGTCCCCGTACGCATCGCCGTCCGGCTCGGCAGAGCCCCCGTCGCCGCCCCCTCCTGGTCCCCGCTCACGCGGAGCGTCGGGGTCGGCGCGCTCGGCCAACTCGGCCAGCCATGCTTCTGCGTCACGCACAGTACGGGTCAGCTCTTGGCAGCCGGGGCCTTGGCCTTCGTCGCCTTGGCAGCCGCCGGAGCGGGCACCTTCGCGGCGTCGTCGGCGGTGGCTCCGGCGGTGACGGTGGCGGCGTCCGCACCCGGCGCCGCGGTCGGCTCCTCCGGCCGCACACCGACGCCCAGCTTCTCGAGGATCTTCTTCTCGATCTCGTTGGCCAGGTCGGGGTTGTCCTTCAGGAAGTTGCGCGCGTTCTCCTTGCCCTGGCCGAGCTGGTCGCCCTCGTACGTGTACCAGGCGCCGGCCTTGCGGACGAAGCCGTTGTCCACGCCCATGTCGATCAGGCCGCCCTCGCGGCTGATGCCGTGGCCGTAGAGGATGTCGAACTCGGCCTGCTTGAAGGGCGGCGCGACCTTGTTCTTGACGACCTTCACGCGGGTGCGGTTGCCAACCGCGTCGGTGCCGTCCTTCAGCGTCTCGATACGACGGATGTCGAGCCGCACCGAGGCGTAGAACTTCAGCGCCCGGCCACCGGTCGTGGTCTCCGGGGAGCCGAACATCACGCCGATCTTCTCGCGGAGCTGGTTGATGAAGATCGCGGTGGTCCCGGACTGGCTCAGCGCGCCGGTGATCTTGCGGAGCGCCTGGCTCATCAGACGGGCCTGCAGACCCACGTGCGAGTCGCCCATCTCTCCCTCGATCTCCGCGCGCGGCACGAGGGCGGCGACGGAGTCGATGACGATGAGGTCGAGGGCGCCGGAGCGGACCAGCATGTCCACGATCTCCAGGGCCTGCTCACCGTTGTCCGGCTGGGAGAGGATCAGGTTGTCGATGTCGACGCCGAGCTTCTTCGCGTACTCGGGGTCGAGGGCGTGCTCCGCGTCCACGAACGCGACCTGGCCACCGGCCCGCTGTGCGTTCGCCACCGCGTGCAGGGTCAGGGTCGTCTTGCCGGAGGACTCCGGGCCGTAGACCTCCACCACTCGGCCGCGCGGCAGACCGCCGACACCGAGGGCGACGTCGAGCGCGGTCGACCCGGTGGGGATGACCTCGATGGGCTCGTTCGGCCGCTCGCCGAGGCGCATCACCGCGCCCTTGCCGAATTGCCGTTCAATTTGTGCGAGCGCGGCGTCCAGTGCCTTCTCGCGGTCGGTTCCTGCCATGGGTTCCACCCGATTTGCTTGAGTCGATCGCTTCACGTCGAAGACGCTAACGCCTGCCACTGACAATGGGCCCCGACGCCCGTCCAGCATGTGGATAACTCCGGGACTTCTGCGTCGAAAACGTGTCGAAACCCCCGTCGGGATCCCTGTCGAGGACCTCGCCGGAACTCCCATGAGAATGGATGTTCGATTTTCGTGTCAAGCGCACCACGCGGCACCCCAGTCACCGGTTTCGCGGTCCCACGACCCGGCGGACGCCCGCCCGGCCCGGCTGCTTCGCCTGGACGTGCGGCCACTTCCGCGAGGCGTGCAGCCGCTCCTGCAAGGCGTGCGGCTACTTCCGTCGGCGTACGACGGGTGTCTTCGGCGGGACGACGACCGGGCGGGGCCGTCCCGCGAGGCTGAGGGCATGGAGACCGAGAACATCACCCGAGCGGGCGACACGACGCGTTCCCCCGCGGTCGCCGCGACCCTGGCCGCGCTGCTTCTGCTGGCCGTGTCCATCGTCGTCCAGATCGCCGCCGGCGCGGACTATCCCACCGTGCCGCCTGGCCTCGTCATCCCGCTCGTGGCGGCGGGCCTGCTGCTGTGGCGCACGAACCGCTGGACGACCGGGCTCGCCCTCGCGATCGGCGTGTTCATCGGCACGGGCGCGTTCCTGACCCCGGACACCGGTGACCATCTCTCGTCGGGGGACACCCTGCTCATCGTCTCGACCGTCGCCGAACTCGTGGCCCTCGCCGGCCTGGTCGTCGCCGGAGCCATGGCCACGCTGCGGACGCGAGCGCGGGCACGATGACGGCGTCGTCCACCGCCCCGGCACAGCCGTCGGCCGCCAGGGCACGACTGTCGGCGGCCGGATCAAGGCTGTCGGCCGCGAGAGGACGGCTCCCCGGAACGCACCCCGCCGAGCGCCTCTGCCACGCGACCGGTCTCGTACTCATCCTCTCCGGGCTCGTGCACCTCGGGGTGTTCGCCGTCGACGGAGGCCCCTGGGACGGACCCGTCTCCTGGCGCAAGCCGGTGACGTTCGGACTGTCCTTCGGGGCGACCCTGATCGCGATCACCTGGGTCACGTCGTATCTGCGCGTCGGACCACGGCTGCGCGCCCTGCTGCTCACCGTGTTCGCCGCCGACTGCGTCGTGGAGGTCGGGGGCATCACCCTGCAGGCGTGGCGCCGGGTGCCCTCGCACCTCGACATGGAGACGCCCTTCGACACCGTGGTGTCGATGACGCTCGCGGTGGGCGGCGGCGTCCTCGTCGTACTGCTGGCCGTGTTCGCGGTCGCCTCGTTCCGGCACCGCCCCACCGGCCCCGCCGGGATGCCGCTCGCCATACGTTCCGGCTTCGCGATCCTGCTCGTCGGACTCGCCTCGGGGGCCGCGATGATCGCGCGCGGGGTCGTGCTCACCCGTACCGGCCATCAGGAGGCCGCCTACCACTCCACGGCCCCGCTCAAGCCCCTGCACGGAGTCAGCCTGCACGCCGTCCTGGTCCTGCCGGCACTGGCCTGGCTGCTGTCGTACACGTCCTGGAGCGAGACGACACGGCGACGGATCGTGGCCACGGCGACCGGCTGCTACGTGGCGGCGGTCGCCGGCGCCGCGGTGTGGGCCGTACTCACGTACTGACGTCGCCACCCACCGATCGGCTCGCCCCTCAGGACCTCAGAACCCGCAAGCCCCTCATGAGGATCCCCTGCCCTCGCCTTCTCTGGAGGAGCTCTCCCCGCTCGGTTCCTGCTCCCCCGGCCGCCGTTCCCACAGCCGTCGCGCGCGCGTGAACAGGCCGGGCCCCGGCCCGCGCGAGCCGCCTCGCCGGTGTCCCTGGACACGGGGGTCGTCCGTGACGGCGTACCGCTTCACGTATGCCCCGAGGAAGGCCTGCAGCGTGGCGACCGCCGGGATGGCGATCAGCGCGCCGACCGCGCCGAGGAGCGCGGTGCCGGCGATGACCGAGCCGAAGGCGACGGCGGGGTGGATGTCGACCGTCTTGGACGTCAGCTTCGGCTGCAGCACGTAGTTCTCGAACTGCTGGTAGATCACGACGAAGACGAGCACCCACAGCGCGTACCAGGGATCGACGGTGAAGGCGATCAGCATCGGCAGGGCGCCCGCCAGATACGTGCCGATGGTGGGGATGAACTGCGACACCAGGCCCACCCAGACGGCGAGCACGGGCGCGTAGGGCACGCCCAGGGCCTCCAGCAGGATGTAGTGCGCGATGCCGGAGATGAGTGCCATCAGACCGCGCGAGTAGATGTAGCCGCCGGTCTTGTCGACGGCGATCTCCCAGGCGCGCAGCACCTCGGCCTGGCGGGCGGGCGGCAGCACGGAGCAGATCGCGCGGCGCAGTCGCGGCCCGTCCGCGGCGAAGTAGAACGAGAACAGCGTGATCGTCAGCAACTGGAAGAGGCCGCCGAGGACCTGGGCGGAGACGTCGAGCACGCCGGTGGCGCTGTTCTGCACGTAGTTGCGCAGCCAGTCGGAGCGGAGCAGGCCCTCCTGGACGTCGACCCGCTTCAGGTCGGTGTTGAAGTGGGTGTTGACCCAGTTGATGACGGAGTCGAGGTAGTCCGGGAAGTCCTCGACGATCTTGATGATCTGGCCCGCGAGCATCGATCCGAGCAGGGTGACGAAACCGGCCGCCACGATCATCACGCCGAGGAAGACGAGACCGGTGGCCAGCCCGCGGCGCATGCCGCGCGAGGCCATCCAGCTCACCGCGGGCTCGATGGCGAGGGCCAGGAAGAACGCGATGAGGATGTTGATCAGCAGGCCGGTGAGCTGATGGAAGGCCCAAGTACCCAGCTGGAAGGTGGCGTAGAGGGTGAGCACGAGCACCACGGCGCGCGGCAGCCAGCGCGGCATGCGGGTGCCTGGCCCGTCGGCAGGGGGCCGCTCGGGCGGCGTCGTGCCGAACGGTGATGGGTGCTGGGCGACCTGCCCGGTCTCGTCAGTGGGTGCCACGGTGCCAGTCTCGCCCACGGGACTGACAATCGGCTGCCGTCCTGCGATCTTCGTAACAGGTCAGCGCTTTTCTCCCGGAACGTCCATGACCGTGCAGACCACACGCCACACGTCCTTGGCCGCCCAGCCCGAGTCCAGCGCCTCGTTCACCGTGCGCTCGCCGAGCTCCGTCATCACGTGGTCGCGCGCGAAGGTGTCGGCGTATCCCGGACCGAAGTGATCCGCCATCCGCTGCCAGAAGACCGTCAACCGCATGACTCCAGTATCCCGCCCCTGAGGGTGGGCCTGCGCCGGGACCCCTTGCCGAGACCGCTTTCCGTCCTACGGTCTGACACATGTCCGAAACAGGAGCTTCCCCACTCCCTGCCACGCCCCCGGCGCGCTCCCCGCTCTTCCGCGCCGAGCACTTCGTGTGGCTCACCGCGCGCGTGCTGGAACAGCGCCTCTTCGCGCACGACTTCCTCAACGGCGGCGCGGATCCGGTGGAGACCGCGCTGGACGCCTACCGCAACGAGGACGGCGGCTACGGTCACGCGCTGGAGCCCGATCTGCGCGGTCCGGTCAGCCAGCCGCTGCACACCGCTCACGCGCTGCGCGTCCTGGACTGCGTCGGGCGCTGCGGCGGCCAGCGGGTGGAGCGCGTGTGCCGCTATCTGACCTCCGTCTCCACGGCGGACGGGGCGCTGCCTGCGGTCCATCCCAGCCAGCGCGGCTATCCCGCGGCCCCCTTCGTGCCGATCGTGGACGACCCGCCGAGCGAACTCCTCGCCACGGGACCGGTGGTGGGCCTGCTGCACCGCAACGAGGTGTGGCACGCCTGGCTGTTCCGGGCCACGGACTTCTGCTGGCAGGCGGTCGAGTCCTTGGAGGAGTCCCATCCCTACGAGATCGAGGCCGCCGTGGCCTTCCTGGACTCCGCTCCCGACCGCCCGCGCGCGGAGGCCGCCGCCGACCGGCTCGGCCGCCTGGTGCGCGAACACCGGCTCGCGGCGCTGGACCCGGACCACCTCGACGCGTATCCGGTCGCGCCCGGCTACGCCCCCGGGGAGCACCACTTCCCGCACGACTACGCGAAGACGCCGAGCTCTCTGGCGCGCGCGTGGTTCACGGACGATGAGATGACCCGCTCCCTGGACTACCTTGCCGCCACCCAGCAGGAGGACGGCGGCTGGCCCGTCCGCTGGCGCCAGTGGACACCGGTGGTCGCCTTCGAGGCCCGCCCCATGGTGACGATCGAGGCACTACGCACCCTGAGGGCACACGGCCGCCCCATCGGCTGACCCGGGGCCTCTCACCCACCCACCGCCCGCACACCGGCCGTCACCACGACGGCCGCCGCCACGACGAGCAGAAACGGAGCACGCAGGACCAACGCCACGGCAGCCGCGGCCAACCCCGCGGCCCGCGCGTCGAGCACCAGGGCGTGCCCGTCGGCGAAGGTCTGCTGGGCCGTGAGCGCGGCGAGCAGAGCCACCGGCAACAACGCCGCCAGCCGCCTGACGAGCGGCCGCTCCAGGACACCCGCGGGCACGAGCAGCCCGGCGACTTTGACAACGTAGCAACCAAGAGCGGTCGCGCCGATCGCGATCCAGGTGTTCAACGGTCCTCCCCTGATACGTCGTTCACGTCACCCCGGTGCGCACGACCACGGCGGCGTCCCTCCACAAACAGAGCAACCGGCGCGGCGAGCGCGGCCACCAGGACGGGCACCCCGGCCGGCAGCACAGGCAGCAGCCCGAGCCCCAACAGCACAGCAATCCCGGCCACGGCACGCTCCATGGCGGACGTGAGCATCGGCGCGAGCAACGCCAGAAAGACGGCGGGCCCAGCAGCGTCAAGCCCCCACGCGTCGGTGTCCCCAATGGCCTCGGCACCCAGCGCGCCCACCAAGGTGGTCAGATTCCACAGCACATACAGGGTGAGCCCGGTGACACCGAACCCGATCCGCACAGCACGCCGCGTGGGTTGCGCCAGCGCGACGGCGGCCGTCTCGTCGATGACCCACTGAGCGGCAAACGGCCGCACCACACGCGGCAGAGCCAACAACTGCGAAAGACGCAACCCGTAGAAGGCGTTGCGCACCCCCAAAAAGAAGGCACCAGCAGCAGCCGTAAGCGGATTCCCTCCGGCCGCGAGCGCCCCCACCAAGGCAAACTGCGACGCACCGGTGAAGACCAACAGACTCAGCGCACAGCTCTGCAACACGCTGAGCCCGCTACCTGCCGAGGTCACCCCAAAGGCGAACCCGGAGAGCCCGACGGCGACGCCGACGCCGAGGGCGTCCCGGACAACGGCGGCGTCGGATTTCCCGCCCACTCCGGCACGTGTGTCTTCGGAAGTTGTCTTTTCTGCCACACCCCAGACCGTAGAAGCAGCGGCCCCCGCACGTCTTGTACGTTCTTGCGCTCACGCTGATAGGCACCGGGCGGCACCCCGACGATCCGCGCGAAATGCCGATTCAAGTGCGGCTGATCCGTGAACCCCACCGCGACAGCTGCCTCCGAGGGCACCGTCCCCGCATCCAACAGCCGCCGCGCCCGACGCACCCTGGCATCCGTCAGCCAGGCATGAGGCGGCATCCCATACGCATCCCGAAACGCCCGCAACAAGGCGAACGGCCCGACCCCCAGCTCCCCCGCGAGCCCCTCCAAGGACGGCGGCTCGGCCATCCGCTCCTCCAACACGGCACGCGCACGTGCAGCAACCCGATCCCCCGCCGACCGCACCTCCCGCTGCGGCAGCACCCCACCGTTCAACCGCAACAACCGCGTCACAGCAACCCGCAACAACGTATCGGCGGCAAGCGCATTGCCCTCATCAGCGGCCCGCAGCACCTGATGCACCAGCCCCACGGCATACGGATCATCGAGCACAGGCCGAACAAACCCGGGCGTACCACGCAGCGAAGTGGTCTCAGCAGCAATCGCGCCCACCACCTCCGGCGACGGATAGACAGCCCCGTACCGCCACCCCTCAGGCACCCCCGCCCGCCCGGTATGCGCGGTATCAGGATTGACCAACGCCAGCGCCCCGGCCCCCGCCGACACATCACCCCCACCGTGATGAAAAACCTCCACCCCATCAGCGATGGCAGCGATCACAAAGTGCTCATGCGTATGGCGCACAAACGTCTTCCGCACATACCGAGCCCGCAGCAAATCAACCCCGGGCAGCTCCCCGTACCGCCAATGCCGCGCCACCTCACCCGATCCCGCCATACCCCCATTCTCCGCCCCACCACCAAGCCCCGAGCCGAGCACCACCACCCACCCTCCACCCCAGCACAGCACAGCGCGGACGCATTTCCCCTGGTCAGAGCCATTGTCAGTCCCCGGGTGCAGGATGGACACATGGTCAGCTCCGCGCACCGAGCCCTGGACGGCTTCTCCCCCGCAACCCGCGGCTGGTTCACGGGCGCCTTCAACGCCCCCACCGCGGCCCAGTCAGGCGCGTGGCAGGCCATCCAAGAAGGCTCGGACGTGCTGGTAGTAGCCCCCACCGGCTCCGGCAAGACCCTCGCCGCCTTCCTGGCCGCCCTGGACCAACTGACCTCCACACCCCCACCCGCCGACCCCAGAAAACGCTGCCGCGTCCTGTACGTCTCCCCGCTCAAGGCCCTGGCGGTAGACGTAGAGCGCAACCTCCGCAGCCCCCTGACCGGCATCCGCCAGGAATCCGTACGCCTGGGCCTACCCGAACCGGAGGTCAAGGTCGGCATCCGCTCAGGCGACACCCCACCCGCCGAGCGCCGCTCCCTGGCCACCCGCCCCCCGGACATCCTGATCACCACCCCGGAATCCCTGTTCCTGATGCTGACGTCGGCCACACGCGACGCGCTGACGGGCATCGAGACGGTCATCCTGGACGAAGTCCACGCAGTGGCCGGCACCAAGCGAGGCGCCCACCTCGCCCTCACCCTGGAGCGCCTGGACGAGATCCTCCCGAAGCCGGCCCGCCGCATCGGCCTCTCGGCAACGGTCCGCCCGGTGGACGAGGTGGCCCGCTACCTCTCCCCCCGCCGCAAGGTGGAGATCGTCCAACCGAAGTCGGGCAAGGAGTTCGACCTCTCGGTGGTCGTCCCGGTAGAGGACCTGGGCGAACTGGCCGGCTCCCCGGTAACCGACGCCTCCGACAATTCCGCGGCAGCGGAACGCCCCTCGATCTGGCCCCACGTAGAGGAACGCATCACCGACCTGGTCCAGGCCCACCGCTCAACGATCGTCTTCGCGAACTCCCGCCGCCTGGCGGAACGCCTGTGCAACCGCCTCAACGAGATCGCGTACGAGCGCGCCACAGGCGAGCCCCTGGACGAGCACCACTCCCCCGCCGAACTGATGGGCGGCTCGGGCGCAGCCCAAGGTGCCCCACCGGTCATCGCACGCGCCCACCACGGCTCGGTCTCCAAAGAGCAACGCGCCTTGGTAGAGGAGGACCTCAAGGCAGGCCGCCTCCCGGCAGTCGTCGCCACCTCCAGCCTCGAACTAGGCATCGACATGGGCGCGGTAGACCTCGTGATCCAGGTCGAGTCCCCGCCCTCGGTCGCCTCCGGCCTCCAGCGCGTGGGCCGAGCGGGCCACCAGGTGGGCGCGGTCTCGACAGGCGTGGTCTTCCCGAAGTACCGCGGCGACCTGGTCCAAGCCGCCGTCGTCACCGAACGCATGCGCACCGGCTCCATCGAGTCCCTCAGGGTCCCCGCCAACCCCCTCGACGTCCTGGCCCAGCAGCTCGTGGCGATGACCGCCCTGGACACCTGGCAGGTCGACGACCTGCTCGCCACGGTCCGCCGCGCCGCCCCCTTCGCCTCGCTCCCCGAGTCCGCCTTCACGGCCGTCCTGGACATGCTCGCGGGCCGCTACCCGTCCGACGCGTTCGCCGAGCTGCGCCCGCGCGTGGTGTGGGATCGCGTCGCCGGCACGGTCACCGGCCGCCCCGGCGCCCAGCGCCTCGCGGTGACCTCCGGGGGCACGATCCCGGACCGCGGCCTGTTCGGCGTCTTCCTGGCCGGCTCGGACCCCAAGAAGGGCGGCGGCCGTGTGGGCGAGCTGGACGAGGAGATGGTCTACGAGTCGCGCGTGGGCGACGTCTTCACCCTCGGCACCAGTTCCTGGCGCATCGAGGACATCACCCGCGACCGCGTCCTTGTCTCCCCCGCACCCGGCGTACCCGGCCGCCTCCCCTTCTGGAAGGGCGACCAACTCGGCCGCCCCCTCGAACTGGGCCGCGCGGTGGGCCAGTTCCTGCGCGAGGTCGGCTCCCTGCCCAAGGAGGACGCCCGCCTCCGCCTCCTCGCCGCGGGCCTGGACACCTGGGCGTCGGACAACGTCCTGTCGTACCTCGACGAGCAGCGCGAGGCCTGCGGCCACATCCCGGACGACCGCACGATCGTCGTCGAGCGCTTCCGCGACGAGCTGGGCGACTGGCGCGTCGTCGTGCACTCCCCCTTCGGCGCCCAGGTCCACGCCCCCTGGGCCCTCGCCCTGGGCGCCAAGCTCTCCGAGCGCTACGGCATGGACGCCCAGGTCATGCACGCCGACGACGGCATCGTCCTGCGCCTGCCGGACGCCGACCTGATGAGCCTGGACCTCCTCGACCAAGAGCCCATGAAGGCGGGCACGGAATACGACGCCGAACAGGCCCCCGTCGGCGCGGCGGACGTCGTCTTCGACAAAGGCGAGGTCGACCAGATCGTCACCGACCAGGTCGGCGGCTCGGCCCTGTTCGCGGCCCGCTTCCGCGAGTGCGCCGCGCGCGCGTTGCTGCTCCCGCGCCGCAGCCCCGGCAAGCGCACCCCGCTGTGGCAGCAGCGCCAGCGCGCCTCCCAACTGCTCCAGGTGGCGAGCGAGTTCGGCTCGTTCCCGATCGTCCTGGAAGCGGTCCGCGAGTGCCTCCAGGACGTCTTCGACGTCCCCGGTCTGGTCGAGCTGATGGGCGACCTGGAGTCCCGCAAGGTGCGCCTGGTCGAGGTCACCACCCCCGAGCCGTCCCCCTTCGCGCGTTCCCTCCTCTTCGGATACGTCGCCCAGTTCCTGTACGAGGGGGACTCGCCGCTCGCCGAGCGCCGCGCCGCCGCCCTGTCCCTGGACTCCCGGCTGCTGGCCGAGCTGCTGGGCCAGGCGGAGCTGCGCGAGCTGCTGGACGCCGAGGTACTGACCGAGCTGGAGCGCGAACTCCAGTGGCTCACCGAGGACAGGCGCATCAAGGACGCCGAGGGCGTCGCGGACCTGCTCCGGATGCTCGGGCCGCTGACCGACGCCGAACTGGCCGAGCGGGGCGCCGAGCCGCAGTGGGCCCAGGACCTGACCGGCGCCCGCCGAGTCATCCGGGTCCGGATCGCCGGCACCGACCACTGGGCGGCGATCGAGGACGCGGGCCGCCTGCGCGACGCCCTCGGCACGGCGCTGCCGGTCGGCGTACCGGAAGCCTTCATGGAACCGGTCAAGGACCCCCTCGGCGACCTCCTCGCCCGGCACGCGCGCACCCACGGCCCGTTCACGTCGGCCACCGCGGCGGCCCGCTTCGGCCTGGGCGTGGCGGTCACCGACGGCGCCCTCCAGCGGCTCGCGGCGTCCGGCCGGGTCGTCCAGGGCGAGTTCCATCCGGCCGGCATCGGCCAGGAGTGGTGCGACGCGACCGTGCTGCGCCGACTGCGCCGCCGCTCGCTGGCCGCGCTGCGGCACGAGCTGGAGCCGGTGGCACCGGCCGCGCTCGCCCAGTTCCTTCCGCAGTGGCAGCACATCGGCAAGGGGCACGGGCTGCGCGGCATCGACGGACTGGTGCGCGCGATCGAGCAGTTGCAGGGCGCCTCCGTGCCGGCCTCGGCCCTGGAGAAGCTGGTCCTCCCGTCCCGCGTCGCGAACTACGCGCCCGCGATGCTGGACGAGCTGACCGCCGCGGGCGAGGTCGTCTGGGCCGGCGCCGGCGCCCTCCCCGGCAAGGACGGCTGGGTCTCCCTGTACGTGGCGGACGCGGCCCCGCTGCTCCTCCCGCCGCCCCACCCCCTGGAGCTGACGGCGCTGCACCAGTCCGTCCTGGACATCCTCTCCGGGGGCTACGGCCTGTTCTTCCGCCAGATCACCGACCAGGTCCGCGCGACGACCCACCCGGACGTCACCGATCCCCAACTGGCGGACGCCGTCTGGGACCTGGCCTGGTCCGGACGGCTCACGAACGACACGCTGGCGCCCATGCGCTCCCTGCTGGGCTCGGGCCGCACCGCGGGCTCCACGGCGCACCGCGCCAAGCGCACGGTCCCGCGCGGCCGTTACGGCTCGCTGACCGCCGCCGCCCGCCCGGCCTCCCGCAGCGGCCCGCCCACCGTCGCCGGCCGCTGGTCCCTGCTCCCCGCGCACGAAGCCGACCCGACCGTCCGCGCACACGCCCTGGCCCGCACCCTCCTCGACCGGCACGGCGTGGTCACCCGGGGCGCCGTCGCCGCGGAGGGCGTCGAGGGCGGCTTCTCGGCGACGTACCGCATCCTGTCCGTCTTCGAGGAGAGCGGTCAGGCCCGGCGCGGCTATGTGGTGGAGGGGCTGGGCGCGGCCCAGTTCGCGATGGACGGCGCGGTGGACCGCCTCCGCGCGGTGTCGAACGCCCGCGACCGAGGCGAGCCCGTGCCACCCCGCCCCGTCGCCGACGACTTCCCCTCCCCGGAGTGGCAGCGGTCACCGCAGTCGGACGACTTCCCCCGGACCTTCGACGCGAAGAACGCCGACTTCGACTTCTCCGACCTCGACAACGCCTTCGGCGACGGCAACAAAGACGGCTTCGACGACAACTTCGACTTCCCGCCCACGTCCACGCCCACAGCCAGCCCCAGGTCACGCGACGAGTACGTCTCCCCCCGCGACCTGGCCGCCCCCGGCGCAGGAGGCCCACGAGGCGGCCCCAGCTCCCCATACGAGCCCCAGGACGCCTACGGTTCCCACGGCCCAGGCCCCACCGCCTCCGCCTTCCCCGGCCACCGCCCCCGCCCCACCCCCGACTCCCGAGCCGTGGTCCTGGCCGCCGCCGACCCGGCGAACGCGTACGGCGCGGCCCTCCCCTGGCCGGAGCCCCCGACCGGCGCGGGCCACAAGCCGGGCCGCAAGGCGGGCTCCCTGGTCGTCCTGGTCGACGGCGAGCTGACGCTCTACATGGAACGCGGCGGCAAGACCCTCCTGGCCTGGCCGACCGAACCGGACGGCACGGCCACCGACGATCCACGCCTCCAACAGGCAGCGACAGCCCTCGCCGCAGCCGCCCGCGCGGGCTCCCTGGGCACGGTCACCGTGGAACGTGTCAACGGCGCCTCCGCCCTGACCTCCCCCATCGGCACCCTCCTGGAAGGAGCCGGCTTCATCGCCACCCCACGCGGTCTGCGCCTACGCGCGTGAGCCCCTCCACAACCCTCCTCCCGGCTGCCCGCCCCCACCAGACACCCGCGTGCCACCCTTGACCCATGCCCGAAGGAGACACGGTCTGGCAGACCGCGAGGCGGCTGCACGGTGCCCTCGCGGGCAAGGTGCTGATCCGTAGCGACTTCCGCGTGCCCAAGTACGCCACGGCCGACCTCACGGGCCGCACGGTCCTGGACGTCACCCCGCGCGGCAAGCACCTCCTCGCCCGGGTCGAAGGCGGTCTGACCCTCCACACGCACCTGCGGATGGACGGTTCCTGGAAGGTCTTCGAGAACGGCAGGCGCTGGAGCGGCGGCCCCGCCCACCAGATCCGCGTAATCCTCGGCACCACCGAGAACACGGCCGTCGGCTACCGCCTCCCCGTCCTGGAACTCCTGCGCACCGCCGACGAACAGCGCGCCGTCGGCCACCTCGGCCCCGACCTCCTCGGCCCCGACTGGGACCCCGACCTGGTCCTCGCCAACCTCCTCGCGAACCCCGCCCGCCCCCTCGGCGAGGCCCTGCTGGACCAGCGCAACCTCGCCGGCATCGGCAACATCTACAAGAGCGAGCTCTGCTTCCTGCTCGGCGCCACCCCCTGGCTCCCCATCGGCGCGCTGCCCGCCGGCCGCGCCGCGAAGCTCCCGGCGCTGGCCAAGAAGCTCCTTGAGGCCAACCGCGACCGCCCGGTCCGCAGCACGACGGGCCGCCGCGGCCAGGACCTGTTCGTCTACGGCCGCGCGCCCCGCCCTTGTCTGCGCTGCCAGACCTCGGTCCGCGTGGCCGACCAGGGCGACGGCTCCCGCGAACGCCCCACCTACTGGTGCCCCACCTGCCAGACGGGCCCGGCGCCGACCGGCGCCCCGTCCCGCGGAACTCCACGCCGTACAGCCAATTGACGACCCGTCAGAAACCCTCGTACCGTCCCTTCATGCCCCTCAAGGCGTACGACCTCACCGGACGCACCGCATTCGTCACCGGGGCCGCCGGCGGTATCGGCCGCGCCTCGGCCGTGCTGCTCGCCGAGGCGGGCGCCGCCGTCCACTGCGCCGACCGCGACGAACACGGCTTGCACGAGACGGCGACCCTGATCAAGGACGCCGGCGGCACCGCCCGCACCCACCACCTCGACGTCACCGACCGGACCCAGCTGCGGCAGGCCGTCGAGTCCTGCGAGCGGCTGGACGTGATGGCCGCGATCGCCGGGATCATGCACAGCAGCTCGGTCCTGGAGACCCTGGACGAGGATCTCGACCGCGTGCTGGCCGTCAACTTCAAGGGCGTGCTGTACGCCTGCCAGGAGGCGGCCCGGCGGATGCTCGACGGGAAGCACGGCGGCAGCATCGTCACCATGGCCTCGGGCGCCGTCGACACCGGCCGCCCCGGCCTGCTCTGCTACGGCGCGGCCAAGGCGGCCGTGGTCCAGCTGACGAAGACGCTGGCGAACGAGGTCGGCCGGCACGGGATCCGCGTCAACGCGGTCGCGCCCGGCTTCATCCGTACGCCGATGACCGAGCGCCACGAGGCCGAGGAACAGGCACAGACCGAGGCCGTGATGGCCCGGATGGCGCCGCTCGGCCGGGTCGGCGAGGCGGAGGACGTCGCGCACACAGTGCTCTATCTGGCCTGTGACGCGTCGGCCTTCACGACGGGCCAGATCCTGCGTCCGAACGGCGGAGTGGCGATGCCGTGGTGACCTGAGCGCCCCGCCAGGCCGCCCGCCACCTGCCCGCCCCGAGCGCCCCCGCGGCCCGCGCCTTCGGCACACAGTGCACCGGCAGCAGACTCAGGCCCCACCCGCCGGCGGCGACCGCCCCCTCCAGAACCCCGGCATCGGGCGCCAGCGCGAGCCGCAGCACAGCCCACCACCACAGCACCCCGAGCCCGAACATCGCCCCCCAGCGCACTATCGGCCGTGCCATGGACTCCACCACCTCCAGCCGGACACCCCGACGCCAGGACGCCCCCATCAACCACATGGAGGGCGCACCGACGGCACACGGATGCACTCGGACCCGTACCCCACGATGCACGAAAGCCCCGGGCGACGCCTCTCCAGTTGCCTGGCAGAGGCCCCAGCCGGGGCTCGTACACATCTTCGGCGCCGGTCAGCGCCTGATCAGCTTCACACCCGCGTGAGCGTCACGCGGCGACGACGTCCACCGCTTCGGCGGGCGCCTTGATGGTCACCCGTTCCGGTGGCACACCGGTCACCGAGACGGAACCCAGCCTCGGGCGAACCGGCGTGGGTACGGGCTCGGTGGCCGCGGCGGACCGGGCCAGTTCGGCGAGAGCGAGCTCGTCGCTCACTTCCCGCATGAGTTCGGACATCCGTACGTCCAGCGCGTCGCAGATGGCGGAGAGCAGCTCGGAAGAAGCCTCCTTCTGCCCCCGCTCCACCTCGGAGAGATAGCCGAGTGAGACTCGGGCGGACGAGGAGACTTCGCGCAGAGTACGGCCCTGGCGCTGGCGCTGCCGACGCAGCACGTCACCCAGCAGGCGACGGAGCAGAATCATCGGTGGCTCCCTCCTCGGACCGCGTAGCCGCATCCTTCACGCCCCACCGTACCGCCTTGCGCCGCGGCCGTGCGGGGAGCGATGTCGTGTTCACTCAGGGCTGCAAACATCAAAACCCCCCGTTCTGTTCCGTATCCTGTGCCCGCTCATTCCCGGTCTGTTCGCTCGCGAGCTCCGCCAGAAGCAGCGCGAGTACGCTCCGTACACTCTCTCTACGAATTTCCTCACGGTCGCCGTTCAACCGCAGAGCCTCTACTTTTCCGCCACCGGCGGAACGGGATTCGACCGCGAAGGGGCCGTCCACGGCCACGAAGACCGTCCCGACCGGCTTGCCGTCCTGCGGTTCGGGCCCCGCGACGCCGGTGGTCGCGATGCCCCAGTCGGCGCCGAGCGCCTTGCGTACTCCGGCCGCCATCTGGGCCGCGACCTGCGGATCCACAGCACCGCGCTGTGCCAGCAGGGTGGCGTCGACACCCAGTAGTTCGTGCTTCAGCTCGGTGGCGTAGGCCGTCACCGAGCCGCGGAAGGCCTTGGAGGCCCCGGGGACCGATGTGATCTCCGCCGCAACCAGCCCACCGGTCAGCGACTCGGCGACCGCCAGGGTCCGACCCTTCACTGTCAGTAGTCGCACCACGTCGGCGGCCGGAGAACTCACGCTTCCGCCTCCTCCAACGCGGCCTTGCGCTCGGCGATTCCCTGCCGGCGCAGCACAATGGCCTGTCTCACATAGTCGAGCCCGGTCACCACGGTCAGGACGACCGCCGCCGCCATCACCCAGAACCGCAGGGTGGCCAGCCAGCCCGTCAGCGCGAGGACGTACATCCCGACGGCCACGCCCTGGGTGAGGGTCTTGAGCTTGCCGCCCCGGCTCGCGGGAATGACGCCGTAGCGGATGACCAGGAAACGCAGCAGGGTGATCCCGAGTTCCCGGCCGAGGATGACGATCGTCACCCACCAGGGCAGATCGCCCAGCGAGGAGAGACAGATCAGCGCCGCCCCCATGATCGCCTTGTCGGCGATGGGGTCGGCGATCTTCCCGAAGTCGGTGACGAGGTCGTACGTCCGTGCGATGTGGCCGTCGAACAGGTCGGTGATCATGGCGATGGCGAAGGCCGCCCAGGCGAACGCGCGCCACGCCGGGTCGTACCCGCCGTCGGCCAGCATCAGGGCCACGAAGCCGGGGACGAGGAGCAGCCGGAGCATGGTGAGCAGGTTGGCGATGTTCCAGACGCTGGCCTCGTTGACCGCCGCGGCGGCCAGCTTTCCGCCCCGCACCGGCTTCACGCCCGCCTCGGACGCGACGCCCGCCCCGCCTTCGGACAGTACGCCGGAGCTGTCTTCGGACACGGCGTACGCCACGACCTCGGGCAGCGACTCGGGCACCGATGGGGAGACGGACTCGGACTCGGGATCGGAGAGGGCGCCGGACGCCGCGCTCGCCGGCGCACCCTGCGCGCCGGAGGAGCCGTTCGCCGCCGATGCCGGCACTCCGGTCATCTGTCCGCCTCCTCACTACACGCGAGCGAGCCCGCCAGCGGCTCGGCCACCAGGTCGACACCTTCCGTACCGACCACCTTGGCCTCGACGATACGGCCGACGCTCAGCCCCGCGCCGCTCGTGAGCAGCACCTGGCCGTCCGTCTCGGGTGCCTGGTGCGTCCCGCGCCCGTACACGCCCTCGTCGTCCACGGACTCCACGAGCACGTGCACGGTCTCGCCCAGGCGCTCCTCGGCGCGCTGCGAGACGAGTTCCTCGGCGAGCCGCGAGACACGTGCCAACCGCTCGGCGACGACGTCCTCGTGGAGCTTGTTCTCGTAGCCGGCCGCCTCCGTGCCCTCCTCGTCGGAGTAGCCGAAGACGCCGATGGCGTCCAGCCGCGCGCCGTTCAGGAACCGCTCCAGCTCGGCCAGGTCGGCGTCGGTCTCGCCCGGGAAGCCCACGATGAAGTTGGACCGCACGCCGGCCTGCGGGGCCTTGGAGCGGATCGTGCCGAGCAGCTCCAGGAAGCGGTCGGTGTCGCCGAAGCGGCGCATGGCGCGCAGCACGCCGGGGGCGGAGTGCTGGAAGGAGAGGTCGAAGTACGGGGCGATCTTGGGCGTCGAGGTCAGTACGTCGATGAGGCCGGGCCGCATCTCGGCCGGCTGGAGGTAGCTGACGCGCACGCGCTCGATGCCGTCGACCTCCGCGAGCTCGGGCAGGAGCGACTCCAGGAGGCGGATGTCGCCCAGGTCCTTGCCGTAGGACGTGTTGTTCTCGGAGACCAGCATGACCTCCTTGACGCCCTGCTCGGCCAGCCAGCGGGTCTCGTTGAGCACGTCGCTGGGGCGGCGGGAGATGAAGGAGCCACGGAAGGACGGGATGGCACAGAAGGAGCAGCGCCGGTCGCAGCCGGAGGCGAGCTTCACCGAGGCGACCGGGGCGCCGTCGAGGCGGCGGCGCAGGGGCGCGCGGGGGCCGGACGCCGGGGCGAGGCCCTCCGGGAGGTCGGCGGGGGCGACCGGCGCGGCCGGACCGTGTCCGGGCAGCGCGACCTCGGCGGCCGATTCCTGGCGCTCAGCCGGGCTGATCGGGAGCAGCTTGCGTCGGTCGCGCGGGGTGTGGGAGGCGTGGATGCCGCCGTTCAGGATGGTCTGCAGGCGGTCGGAGATGTCCGCGTAGTCGTCGAAGCCGAGCACGCCGTCGGCTTCGGGGAGGGCCTCGGCGAGATCCTTGCCGTACCGCTCGGCCATGCAGCCCACCGCCACCACGGCCTGGGTTCTGCCGTGCCCCTTGAGGTCGTTGGCCTCCAGGAGGGCGTCGACGGAGTCCTTCTTGGCGGCGTCGACGAAGCCGCACGTGTTGACGACGGCCACGTCCGCGTCCGAGGCGTCCTCCACGAGGTCCCAGCCGTCCGCCTCCAAGCGGCCTGCGAGCTCCTCCGAGTCCACCTCGTTACGGGCGCAGCCAAGGGTGACGAGTGCGACGGTACGGCGTTCAGGCATGGGCTCAAGACTACTTCGTCCCACTGACACCCCACGTCGACGGGGCTGGCGATCATCGCCAGCCCCGTGAGAGCGCGCATCAGGTGGTGATCGGCGTTCTAGCCGACCTGCGGATCGCCCTTCGTATACGTCAGGCGCTCCACCGCGCCCGGCTGGAAGTCGTCCTCGATCTTCTTGCCGTTGACGAACAGCTGGATCACGCCCGCGTCGCCGAGGACGAGGTTGATCTTGTCGCTGTCCTGGAAGGTCTTGGAGTCGCCCTGTTCGAGCAGGCCGTCGAAGAGCAGCCGGCCGTTGTGGTCCTTGGCCGAGATCCAGCTGCGTCCGTCGGCGGCGCTGACCTGGACGGTCACCTTGTCCTGGGGCGCGGCCGCGATGGCGCTGTCGGAGGGGTCGCTCTTCGGGCTGCCGGAGGGGGTCTTCTTGGGTGTGGGCGAGGCCGACTTGCTGGCCGTGGGCGTGGAGCCCTCGGCCACCTGGGTCTTCGCACCGTCGTCGCCGCCCTTGAAGGCGGTGAAGCCGACGAAACCGACCACGGCGACGATCGCGGCGACCATCGCCGCGGTCCAGTTGGGCCCGCGCCGCTCGGGGCGGATGCGCTCCGCCTCGAAGAGCGGGGCGGCCGGCGTCGGGGCCGGCCGGCCGCCGCCGTGCGCCTCGCTGAACTGCGCGAGAAGCGGTGCGGGATCGAGGTGGACGGCCTTGGCCAGGGTCCGGATGTGGCCGCGCGCGTAGACGTCTCCGCCACAGGGAGCGAAGTCGTCCGCCTCGATGGCGTGCACGATGGCGATGCGGACTCGGGTGGCATTGCTGACATCGTCGACGGTGAGCCCGGCCGCGATACGCGCCTGCTGAAGGGCGCGGCCGATGGAGGGGCGGGCTTCCTCGCGATCGTCTTCGAACGGACGCTCGTCTTCAGGAGAGTTGCCGATGGACACGGGGGCGCCTTTCGAGCGTTTAAGCCACCTGTGCTGGAGGTTCAGTCTAGGGGGGGTACGAAAGGGTGGGGCAACCGGGCGGTGGGACTTTGTAGCCCATCGGTATGGCCGGACACGCCGATGGCGGGGGTACTGCCTGTCGCTTCCCTCAACTTGACGTACGCCGAAGGGAAACGGTTGCTCAATGATCCCTTACGGGTGGATCACGATCGAACATCGGTGACCGCACACGGTTGGGAACCCGTACCGGACTCCCCTTACGCCTCCCCGCGGATCACCGCGAGCACACCATCCAGCTCGTCAGCCTTCACAAGAACGTCACGCGCCTTCGAACCCTCGCTCGGTCCGACGATCCCCCGGGACTCCATCAGGTCCATGAGCCGCCCGGCCTTGGCGAAGCCGACGCGCAGCTTGCGCTGGAGCATGGACGTCGACCCGAACTGGGTGGAGACCACCAGCTCGACCGCCTGGCACAGCAGGTCGAGGTCGTCGCCGATCTCCTCGTCGATCTCCTTCTTCTGCTTGGTGCCCACGGTGACGTCGTCCCGGAAGACGGGCGCCATCTGGTCCTTGCAGTGCTGGACGACGACCGCGACCTCCTCCTCGGTCACGAAGGCGCCCTGCATACGCGTGGGCTTGTTCTGACCCATCGGCAGGTACAGCCCGTCGCCCTTGCCGATCAGCTTCTCGGCGCCGGGCTGGTCCAGGATGACGCGGCTGTCGGCGAGCGAGGAGGTGGCGAAGGCGAGCCGCGAGGGCACGTTCGCCTTGATCAGACCGGTGACGACGTCGACGGAGGGCCGCTGCGTGGCGAGCACCAGGTGGATGCCGGCCGCGCGCGCGAGCTGCGTGATGCGCACGATCGAGTCCTCGACGTCGCGCGGGGCGACCATCATCAGGTCGGCTAGCTCGTCGACGATCACCAGCAGATACGGATAGGTCTTGAGCTCCCGCTCGCTGCCCTCGGGCGTCTTGAGCTTGCCGTCGCGGATGGCCTGGTTGAAGTCGTCGATGTGCCGGTACCCGAACGCCGCCAGGTCGTCGTAGCGCAGGTCCATCTCGCGTACGACCCACTGGAGCGCCTCGGCGGCCCGCTTCGGGTTGGTGATGATCGGCGTGATCAGGTGCGGGATGCCCTCGTACGCGGTCAGCTCGACGCGCTTGGGGTCGACGAGGACCATCCGCACGTCCTCGGGAGTCGCGCGGACCATGATCGACGTGATCAGGCAGTTGATGCACGACGATTTACCGGAACCGGTGGCTCCGGCGACCAGGACGTGCGGCATCTTCGCCAGGTTGGCCATCACATAGCCGCCCTCGACGTCCTTGCCGAGTGCCACGAGCATGGGGTGGTCGTCCTCGGCGGCGGCCGCCAGACGGAGTACGTCACCGAGGTTGACCATCTCGCGGTCGGTGTTCGGGATCTCGATGCCGACCGCGGACTTGCCGGGGATCGGCGAGATGATCCGGACGTCGGGGCTGGCGACGGCGTACGCGATGTTCTTGGTCAGCGCGGTGATCCGCTCGACCTTCACGGCGGGGCCCAGCTCGACCTCGTAGCGCGTGACCGTCGGCCCGCGCGTGAAGCCGGTGACGGCCGCGTCGACCTTGAACTCGGCGAAGACGTTGGTGAGCGAGGCGACGACCGCGTCGTTGGCGGCGGAGCGCGCCTTGCCGGGGCCGCCGCGGGTGAGGAGGTCGAGGGAGGGCAGCGAGTACGTGATGTCGCCGGAGAGCTGGAGCTGTTCGGCGCGGGGCGGCAGGTCGCCGGGGGCCTCGGGCGCGGGCTTGGTGAGGTCGGCGACCTCGACCTTCAGCTTCTCCTGCTTGGGCCGCGCGGCCGGCACCGGAGTCGGAGTGGGCGTCGTCTCCTCCCGGTCCCCCACCCGCACGCCCTGGGTGAGGTCGGCGACGATCGGCGAGGGCGGCATCCCGTGCAGCACGGCCCCGTCGAGCGCGGCGGCGGCCGCCGCGGCGACGTCCACGGCGTCCATGGGCCGGTTCATGTCGGGCTGCGGCACGGCGGAGCGCCTCGGGCGGCCACGGCGCTTGGAGAGTGCCTCCTGCTCCGCGTTGTCGGGGTCGTACGCCTCCGGGCTCGAACCGCGCTTACGCGCGCGTGCCGGCAGCGCCTCGCGCCACTGCTCGTCGTAGCGCTGCTCGTCCTCGGCGAACTCGTCCTCTTCGAGCTCCGGCGCGTGCACCACGCCGAGCTTCACGCCGAGCAGCCGCAGCCGCTGCGGGATGGCGTTGACCGGCGTGGCCGTCACCACGAGCAGCCCGAAGACCGTCAGCAGCACGAGCAGCGGTACGGCCAGCACCTCGCCCATGGTGTACGTCAGCGGGGTCGCCGCGCCCCAGCCGATGAGGCCGCCGGCGTCCCTTATGGCCTGCATGCCGTCGCTGCGGGCGGGCGCGCCGCAGGCGATGTGGACTTGGCCGAGCACGCCGATGACGAGCGCGGACAGGCCGATCACGATGCGGCCGTTGGCCTCGGGCTTCTCGGGGTGCCGGATGAACCGCACGGCGATGACCGCGAGCAGTATCGGCACCAGCAGGTCGAGGCGGCCGAAGGCGCCGGTCACCAGGATCTCGACGAGGTCGCCGACCGGTCCGCGCAGATCGGCCCAGGTGCCCGCGGCGACGATCAGGGCGATGCCGAGCAGCAGCAACGCGACCCCGTCCTTGCGATGCGCCGGGTCGAGGTTCTTCGCACCGTTCCCTATGCCGCGGAACACGGCGCCCACGGAGTGCGCCAGGCCCAGCCAGACGGCGCGTACGAGCTTGTAGATGCCGCCTGTCGGGTTCGGCGCAGGCTTCGGGGGCGGCGCGGCTTTCCTCGCCGCCGCCTTCCTGGCGGGCGCCTTCTTCGCCGGGAGCTTCTTCGCAGCGGCCTTCTTCGCCGGAGCCCCCGCCTTCTTCGCGGGCTGCTTCTTGGCAGCGGAGGGACGTGAGGCCATAGGTGTGAGGTTACCGGTGGAGACGACAAGGGACACGTGTGCCCACGGCTTCACCCGTTCGTGTCGCCCTTGGGTGTACGCGGAACTGACGCGTCCTCATCCGCAACTGTGCCGCGCGCGGGCGTCAGTTCTGCGAGGGCACCGTCGACGTGTTTCCGGCGCCCGGCTCCAGGGCGTCCAGCGCCCGCCGCAGGCCGGTGAGTTTGCGTTCGAGATGCGCGGCCGTGGCCACCGCCGCCGCGTCCGCCGACTCGTCGTCGAGCTGCTTGGACAGCGCCTCGGCCTGCTCCTCGACCGCCGCGAGCCGCGCCGACAGCTCGGCGAGCAGAGAGGCCGGTTCCTTGGCCTCGCCGATCGCGGCCTTGCCGCCGCCACCCTCCAACTGGAGCCGCAGCAGCGCCGCCTGCTCCCGCAGCTGGCAGTTCTTCATGTACAGCTCGACGAAGACCGAGACCTTCGCGCGCAGCACCCACGGGTCGAACGGCTTGGAGATGTAGTCGACCGCCCCGGCCGCGTACCCGCGGAAGGTGTGGTGCGGCCCGTGGTTGATCGCGGTGAGGAAGATGATCGGGATGTCCCGGGTCCGCTCCCGCCGCTTGATGTGCGCGGCCGTCTCGAAACCGTCCATACCCGGCATCTGCACGTCCAGCAGAATGACCGCGAAGTCGTCCGTGAGCAGTGCCTTGAGTGCTTCCTCCCCGGACGATGCCCGCACCAGTGTCTGATCGAGCGCGGAGAGGATGGCCTCCAGCGCCAGCAGATTCTCCGGCCGGTCATCGACCAGGAGGATCTTGGCCTTCTGCACCATGGCCCGCCCTCCTCGCCCCGGATGTGCACCGGGCGCCGCCCCTGGGGACGACTCCCTTTCGCCGCCCGTCCTTGTGCCGGTCATCGTAGCCGCACCCCGCCTGTCGCCACACCCTGTCACCGCGATGTCACTGTGCACGTAGCAGAAACGCAGCGGGAGACCAGAAGGTTCCCCGCTTCCCGTACTTCTACACCGCCACGGGCACACTCAGTCAGCAACTCCGTGTGAACATCAAAGGTTCCCCTCATTCCCCTCGCATCCACTGATCCATCACAGCCAGCAGATGATCGGGATCGACCGGCTTGGTGACGTAGTCGGAAGCGCCCGACTCGATGGCCTTCTCCCGGTCGCCCTTCATCGCCTTCGCGGTCAGCGCGATGATCGGCAGACCCGCGAACTGCGGCATCCGCCGGATCGCGTTCGTCGTCGCGTAGCCGTCCATCTCCGGCATCATGATGTCCATCAGGACGACCGCCACGTCGTCGTGCTGCTCCAGGACCTCGATGCCCTCGCGCCCGTTCTCCGCGTACAGCACCGACAGCCCGTGCTGCTCCAACACGCTGGTCAACGCGAACACGTTGCGGATGTCGTCGTCGACGATCAGCACCTTCTGCCCGGCGAAGCGGATGTTGCGGTGCGGCTGCAACACCGCGCTCGGCTCCAGGGCCGTCCGCGGCTCCAGGGCGCCGTTGCGCTGCTCGGTGTCGAGCCCCGGGCGCCGGCGGCGCCGGAAGAGCGCAGCGGCCCCGTTCTGGGTCTCCTGGTACGACTTCACCTCGGCCGGCGTCTCGATCGCGGACTCGGCGAGCTGCGCCAGGTCCGCGGCGGCCACCAGGTCGCTGGCCCCGAGGGCCGGCACCGGCTGCTGGTAGCCCTGCGGCGGCAGTTCGCTGGGGTGCAGCGGCAAATACAGCGTGAAGGTCGAACCGCGTCCCGGTTCGCTCTGCGCGTGGATCTCGCCGCCGAGCAGCTGGGCGATCTCCCGGGAGATCGACAGCCCCAGGCCGGTGCCGCCGTACTTGCGGCTGGTCGTGCCGTCCGCCTGCTTGAACGCCTCGAAGATCACCCGCATCTTGCTGGCCGCGATCCCGATCCCGGTGTCGGTCACGGAGAACGCGATCAGATCGGCGTCCGCGTCCCGCAGCGAACCGGCCTCCAGCAACTGCTCCCGGATCGACGCCGGTGTGTCCGCGCCGGCCGGCCTGATCACCAGCTCCACCGCCCCGGAGTCGGTGAACTTCACCGCGTTGGACAGCAGGTTGCGCAGCACCTGCAGGAGGCGCTGCTCGTCGGTGTGCAGCGTGGCCGGCAGCTCCGGCGATACCCGTACGGACAGGTCCAGGCCCTTCTCCGCGGTCAGCGGCCGGAAGGTGGCCTCCACGTAGTCGACGAGCTGGACGAGCGCGATGCGCGTCGGGGAGACGTCCATCTTGCCCGCCTCGACCTTGGAGAGGTCGAGGATGTCGTTGATCAGCTGGAGCAGGTCGGAGCCGGCCCCGTGGATGGTCTCGGCGAACTCGACCTGCTTGGGGGTGAGGTTGGCGTCCGCGTTGTCGGCGAGCAGCTTGGCCAGGATCAGCAGCGAGTTGAGCGGCGTACGCAGCTCGTGCGACATGTTGGCCAGGAACTCGCTCTTGTAACGCATGGAGACCGCGAGTTGCTCGGCGCGCTCCTCCAGGACCTGCCGGGCCTCCTCGATCTCGGTGTTCTTCACCTCGATGTCGCGGTTCTGCTGGGCCAACAGCTCGGCCTTGTCCTCCAGTTCGGCGTTGGACGCCTGGAGGGCCTTCTGCCGGTTCTCCAACTCGGCCGACCGCTCCCTGAGTTGCTCGGTCAGCTCCTGCGACTGCTTCAGCAACTGCTCCGTCTTGGTGTTGACGGAGATCGTGTTGACGCTGGTCGCGATCATCTCGGCGATCTGGTTCAGGAAGTCCTTCTGGATCTGCGTGAAGGGCGTGAAGGAGGCCAGCTCGATGACGCCGAGCACCTGGCCCTCGAACAGCACCGGAAGGACGATCACCTGCGCGGGCGGCGCCTCGCCGAGCCCGGAGGAGATCTTCAGATAGCCACTGGGCGCGTTCTCAACGAGGATCGTGCGCTTCTCCTGCGCGGCCGTCCCGATCAGCGCCTCACCCGGCCTGAACGACGTCGGCATGGAGCCCATGGAGTAGCCGTACGACCCGAGCATGCGCAGTTCGTACGCCTCCTCGCCGTCCGCGTCGGCCAGAGGCATCGCGACGAAGAACGCGCCGTGCTGGGCGGAGACCACCGGCGTCAGCTCGCTCATGATCAGCGAGGCCACGTCCTGCATGTCGCGGCGGCCCTGCATCAGTGCGGAGATGCGGGCGAGGTTGCCCTTGAGCCAGTCCTGCTCCTTGTTGGCGATGGTGGTGTCGCGCAGGTTGGCGATCATCTTGTTGATGTAGTCCTGCAGTTCCTGGATCTCACCGGACGCGTCGACGTCGATCTTCAGGTTCAGGTCGCCGCGGGTCACCGCGGTCGCCACGCGCGCGATGGCACGCACCTGCCGGGTCAGGTTCCCGGCCATCTCGTTCACCGACTCGGTGAGGTCGCGCCAGGTGCCGTCGACGTCACGCACGCGTGCCTGACCGCCGAGCTGTCCCTCGGTGCCCACCTCGCGGGCGACTCGGGTGACCTCCTCCGCGAAGGAGGACAGCTGGTCGACCATCGTGTTGATGGTCGTCTTGAGTTCGAGGATCTCCCCGCGCGCGTCGATGTCGATCTTCTTGGTGAGATCGCCCTTGGCGATGGCGGTGGTGACCATGGCGATGTTGCGCACCTGACCGGTCAGGTTGGACGCCATCTGGTTCACCGACTCGGTGAGGTCCTTCCACGTGCCGGCCACGCCGGGCACGCGCGCCTGGCCGCCCAGGATGCCGTCCGTGCCCACCTCGCGGGCCACCTTGGTGACCTGGTCGGCGAACGAACTCAGCGTCTTCACCATGGTGTTGAAGGTGTCGGCGAGCTGCGCGACCTCGCCGCGCGCCTCGATCGTCACCGTCCGGGTCAGGTCGCCGTTGGCGACGGCCGCGGCGACCTGGGAGATGTTGCGCACCTGCATGGTCAGGTTCTTGGCCATCAGGTTGACGTTGCCGCTGAGGTCCTTCCAGATGCCCGTGATGCCGGGCACGTGCGCCTGGCCGCCCAGGATGCCCTCGGTGCCCACCTCGCGGGCCACCCGGGTCACCTGCTCGGCGAAGGACGACAGCTGGTCCACCATCGTGTTGACGGTGGTGACGAGTTCGAGGATCTCGCCCTTCGCGTCGACGGTGATCTTCTTCGACAGGTCGCCCTTGGCGACCGCGGTGGTGACCTCGGCGATGTTGCGGACCTGGATGGTCAGGTTGTTCGCCATGAAGTTCACGGACTGGGTGAGGTCCTTCCAGGTGCCGGAGACACCCTGCACCTCGGCCTGACCGCCCAGCTGGCCCTCCGTGCCCACCTCGCGGGCGACTCGGGTGACCTCCTCCGCGAACGACGACAGCTGGTCGACCATCGTGTTCAGGGTGTTCTTCAGCTCCAGGATCTCCCCGCGCGCGTCCACGGTGATCTTCTGCGACAGGTCACCTCGGGCCACCGCGGTGGCCACCTGGGCGATGTTGCGCACCTGGGCCGTGAGGTTCCCGGCCATGCCGTTCACCGAGTCGGTCAGGTCCCGCCACACACCGGCCACACCCGGCACCTGCGCCTGCCCGCCGAGCCGGCCCTCGGTGCCCACCTCACGGGCCACCCGGGTCACCTGGTCGGCGAACCCGGAGAGCTGGTCGACCATCGTGTTGATGGTGTTCTTCAGCTCCAGGATCTCCCCGCGCGCGTCCACGTCGATCTTCTGCGACAGGTCACCCTGGGCCACCGCCGTCGTCACCTGGGCGATGTTGCGCACCTGGGCGGTGAGGTTCCCGGCCATGCCGTTGACGGAGTCGGTGAGCTCCTTCCACGTACCCGCGACCCCCGGTACGACCGCCTGACCGCCGAGGCGGCCCTCCGTGCCCACGTCCCGGGCCATCCGCGTCACCTGGTCGGCGAAGGACGACAGCTGGTCCACCATCGTGTTCACGGTGTTCTTCAGCTGGAGCATCTCGCCGGAGACGTCCACGGTGACCTTCTGCGACAGATCGCCGTTGGCCACCGCCGTCGTCACCTGGGCGATGTTGCGCACCTGCCCGGTGAGGTTACGGAACGCGGTGTTGACCGAGTCCGTCAGGTCCTTCCACGTACCGGCCGCGCCCGGCACCTGCGCCTGGCCGCCCAGCTCACCCTCGACACCGACCTCGCGCGCCACGCGCGTGACCTCGGAACCGAAGGACGACAGCTGGTCCACCATCCCGTTGACGGTGTTCTTCAGCTCCAGCATCTCGCCGGCCACGTCGACCGTGACCTTCTGGGAGAGGTCACCGCTGGCCACGGCCGTCGTCACCGCGGCGATGTCCCGCACCTGAGTGGTGAGGTTGCGGAAGACCGTGTTGACGGAGTCCGTCAGGTCCTTCCACGTACCGGCCGCGCCCGGCACGTTCGCCTGGCCGCCCAGCTGTCCCGCGGCACCGACCTCGTTGGCCACGCGCGTGACCTCGTCCGCGAAGATCCGCAGCGTCTCGGTCATCTGGTTGATCGTGTCCGCGAGCTGCGCGATCTCGCCGCGTGCCGACACGGTCACCTTCTGCGACAGGTCACCGTTGGCGACCGCCGTGGTCACCTGGGCGATCCCGCGCACCTGGGCCGTCAGGTTGCCGGCCATGAGGTTCACCGAATCGGTGAGGTCCTTCCACACACCGGCCACACCCGGCACCTGCGCCTGCCCGCCGAGCTCGCCCTCGGTGCCCACCTCGCGCGCGACTCGCGTCACCTCGGAGGAGAAGGACGACAGCTGGTCCACCATCGTGTTGACGGTGTTCTTGAGCTCCAGCATCTCGCCGGCGACATGAACCGTGACCTTCCGGGACAGGTCACCCTTCGCGACCGCCGTCGTCACCAGCGCGATGTCCCGCACCTGAGCCGTCAGCCGGTACGCCATCGTGTTGACGGAGTCCGTGAGGTCCTTCCACGAACCCGACATGCCACGCACGCGTGCCTGTCCGCCCAGCTTGCCCTCGGTGCCCACCTCGCTGGCCACGCGTGTGACCTCGTCGGTGAACGTCGACAGCTGGTCGACGAGGTTGTTGACGGTCCGGCCGACCTTGAGGAACTCGCCGCGCAGCGGATGCCCGGTCCCGTCCGGCGCCTGCGTCCGCAGCTCCATACGGGGCGACAGATCGCCCTCCGCCACCGCCGACAGCACCCGGCCGACCTCGGAGACAGGCCGTACGAGATCGTCCACGAGCGCGTTCGAGGCGTCCACAGCGGCCGCCCAGGAGCCCTCGTAGGCACCCGTCTCCAGCCGCTCGGTGAGCTTGCCCTCACGCCCCACCATGCGCCTTACGCGCGACAATTCCCCCGTCAAATGGAGATTACGGTCGGCCACCTCATTGAAAACGGCGGCGATCTCCGACATCACGCCGTCACCGGACACCGTGAGCCGCTTGCGGAAGTTGCCGTCACGCATGGACACGAGTGCCGTCAACAGGCGATCGAGGGTGGCCGTGTCCACCTCGGTCGTCCCATTGCGGGGTTTGCGCTGGTTCTTCAGGGACTGTCCGCCTTTCGCGCGCGTCTTAGTGCCCCGCGTCGCTGCGCCAGACTCCACTGTGTCCCTCCCGCAGGGGTCGACCGTTACTGCTGTGCTCGCGTACTACTGTTCGGCGTATCAGTTACTGCTGCATATCTCTGCCCGATGTAATCAGGCCACACCAAGGGCTGCTGCCCGCCGTACAGATATGACACGTGGCGTGCGCGTACCTTCACATGAAGCCTGCCCAGTGTTTCACCCTGTCTGAACCCGGCCATAACAGTTCGGCAGCTTCGCACAGCGTCCGCACACCCTCTGGGCGGAAACACTGCAGACCGGCATCCGCCCGGACGGCGAAGGTAAGTAACCTTGCATGCGGCTGTCCAGCCGCACCGGTCCGTCCGGCCTGGGCGGTGGCACGAGAACGAGCGGGCATCGGAGGGGCGGCCGCAACACATGACCACCGGACTGATCCCCGGGGGACAGCCCCCGGACCGTAGGCCGACGGGCGGCCTGCCGCATCAGCGGCACGAGCCGGTCGGCCACGCAGCCCTGCCCGTCGACAACCGGCTGAGGAGTTCTGTGATCACCGCGCGCGCGGCCGCCAGCTTCGAGCCCGTCGGTCGTTCGGTAGCGACCGCCCGCTCCTTCGTCCGCGACACCCTCCAGGGCTGGGGCTTCGCCGACATCGTCGACGACGCCGTGGTCCTCACCAGCGAACTGGTGACCAACGCCGTGGTGCACGCCGGCACCGCCGCCGACGTCCTGTGCCTACGCAGTGACGAAGGCGTACGCATCGAGGTCGCCGACCACTATCCCGAGCGCGAGATCCCCCTCCAGGGCCACCCCAGCACCATGGGCAACCCCGACCGCGAGGGCGGCCGCGGACTCCAGCTCTGCGCGGCCCTCGCCGACCGCTGGGGCGTCGAGTACACGCCCACCCACAAGACGGTCTGGTTCCAGCTGGTCCTGCCCGAACGCGCGGTCGGCACACGCGCGGCGGGCCCGTCGCTGCCCGCCGACCTCCTCCCCCTCGCCGACGGCCGCGTCCGCGTCGCGGTCGTCCAGATCGACCGCGGCGGCGCCATCACCGCCTGGAGCGAGGACGCGGAGGAACTCTTCGGCTACCCGTCCGACCAGGTCACCGGCAAGCCCCTCACCGACCTCGCGGCCTGGCCGCACACCCCCGGCACCAGCACCGGCATCGTCGAGGCGCTCCAACTCTCCCGCTGGGAAGGCAGTTACGGCATAAGGGGCGCCAACGGCCGCGTCACACCCGTGTACGCCTCCCACCTCCGCGTCCGTGACACGGGCGGCGAGCCGTCCACGGTCTGCCTCCTGGTACGGGACCACGAACGGGCCGTCCTGCAGACCCCGTTGCGCATGCCCTCCTCCGACTCGGGCACCTCGCCCGACGGCCAGAGCACGGACCCCTTCGAGGTGTTCATCGGCTCGCCCGCACCGGACGACCTCGACGGCCTGCTCCAGCGCACGGTGGAACGCGCCCGCGACATGCTCGACGCCGACTCCGCCTTCCTGCTCCTGGCGACCGACGACGAGACCGAGTTGGAGGTCCGCGCCTCCACCGGCCTGCCCTCCGCCCGCCAGCGCTTCGCGCGCGTGCCCGTCGAGGCCGGACCCGGCCGCTACGGCTCGGCCCGCATGCCCGCCGTCCACGACGACCTCACGGCCGTACCCGGCGCCGTCCCGCTCCTCAGCGGCACCGGCATGCGCTCGGTCGTCACGGTCCCCCTCAAGGTCGAGGGCCGCCTCACCGGCTCCCTGGGCGTGGCCGCCGAATCACCCGGCCGATACTCCAACGAAGAGGCCCTGCGCCTCCAATTCGCCGCCGACCGCATCGCGTTGGCCGTCGAATCCGCGCGCTTGGGCGAACTGGAACGCCTGCGCCGAGGCTCCCTGAGCTTCCTCGTCGAGGCCTCCGACCTCCTCGCCGGCACCCTGGACCGCGACCAGACCCTCGCGCTCATGGCCCAGATGACGGTCCCGACACTGGCCACTTGGTGCGCCGTCTACACGATCGCGGACCAGGCCTCCGATCCGTACCTCTCGTACGTCCTGCACGAGGACGAGGAACTCATCGACGGCATCAAGTCGTTGCTGTCGAAGATCTCCCCGCCCGACCCCGTACCGACCCCGGGTGCGCGCGTCTGGTCGACCCCCGGAGAGGTCGCCCACCAGGCCGCCCTGCGCAGCTCCATGCGCAGCCTCGGCCTCACCGGCGGTCCCACCCGCCAGGTCGCCTCGGGCATCGGCCCGACCCTCGCGACAGCCTCCGCGGTCGGCGGCGAGACGGTCGTCCTGCCCCTCGTGGCCCGCAACCGCGTCATCGGCATGCTGACCCTCGGAAAGCCCACCGACGAACACTTCCGCCAGGAAATCCTGGAACTGGCCGAGGACTTGAGCCGCCGAGCCGCCCTCGCCCTCGACAACGCCCGCCTCTACTCCGAGCGCACGGCCATCAGCCAGTCCCTCCAGCGCAGCCTCCTGCCGCCCGAGCTACCCGAGATCGACGGCGTCGAGGTCGAGGTCATCTACCGCGCGGCCGGCGAGGGCAACGAGGTCGGCGGCGACTTCTACGACCTCTTCCCGATCAGCGACGGTGCCTACGGCTTCGCCATCGGCGACGTCTGCGGCACCGGCCCGAACGCGGCCGCGGTCACGGGCCTGGCCCGCCACGCCCTGCGCCTGCTCGCCAGGGAGGGCCTCAGCGGCCCGGCGGTCCTGGAGCGCCTCAACTCCGCCATCCTCGACGAGGGCGCCCGCAGCCGCTTCCTGACGCTCCTCTACGGCGAGTTGAGGCCGCAGGCGGACGGCAGCGCGGAACTGAAGGTGGTCTGCGCCGGCCACCCCCTCCCGCTCCGGCTGCGCCAGGACGGCACGGTCGAACCGGCCGCCGAACCCCAGCCGCTCCTCGGTGTCATGGAGGACCTGGAGCTCTACGAGCAGACGGTCACCCTCGACCCGGGTGACGTCCTCCTGTGCGTCACGGACGGCGTCACCGAACGCCGGGAAGGCACCCGCATGTTGGGCGACGACGGCCTCACCGACGTCCTCACGACCTGCACGGGCCTGACAGCGGGCGCGGTCGCGGCCCGCATCATGCGCGCGGTGGAACGCTTCGCGCAGGACGCCCCCTCCGACGACATGGCGATCCTCGCGATGCGCGTCCCGGGCCTCCAGAAGGACTGACGCCGAACACGCAAAAGGCCCCGCCCAATTGGGCGGGGCCTTTTGACTACTGGAGCCCTCTAACGGAATCGAACCGTTGACCTTCTCCTTACCATGGAGACGCTCTACCGACTGAGCTAAGAGGGCCTGTCACCTGTTTGAGGTTTCCCTCGCGGCGACGAAACAGATCATACCCCGAACAGACCCGTGGGCCCAACCACCGCCGTCCGCCCCCGACTCGGTCAGAAGGCGGGCTGCAACAGTCCCCCGAGCGCATTGCACGCGGACACGATCCGCTGCATCTCCCGCTTCGTCAACGAGGCGTCCACCGGCAGCGCGAGCGTCTCGTCGGCGGCCCGCTCGGTCTCCGGCAGAGCCACACACCGACGGAACTCCGGCAGCCGATGCACAGGCGTCTTCACCGGCACCCGGCACTCAACTCCCCTGCCCCGCACGGCCCGAGCGAAGGCGTCCCGGTCCGGCCGCCCGTTCCCCGGCACCCGCACGACGTACTGCTGATAGGTGTGCCCGTCCCCGCCATCAGGCGTGCGCACCCCGCGCAGCTTCGCATCGAGATACGAGGCCCGCTCCCGACGCTGAGCGATCTCGTCGTACGGCGCCTCGGACTCCCCCTGCTCCAACACCAGCAGCCCATGACGCTGCCCGACCCCGTGCAACCGCGCGATGTCGGCCGGTCGGCCGAAGCGGTGTACGACGACGATCGCCGCCGTCCGCGAGGTGACGGCCGCCTCCACAGCGGACGCGTCGAGGCAGTACGTCGCCGGATGTATGTCGGCGAACACCGGCAGAGCTCCGGCCATCGCAACGGCCTCGGCGAGCTCAACGTTCCCGAAGGCCGGCACCACGACCTCGTCACCGAGTCCGACGCCGGCGGCCCTGAGCATTGCAGCAGTACCCATGCTTCGGATGGTTGTTGCGCAACGTGAACTTCAAGTAACGCAGAACAAAAAAGGGTTGGACCCGAAACCAAAGTTCCGGGTCCAACCCTTTGAATAATCGTTCGGCGGTGTCCTACTCTCCCACAGGGTCCCCCCTGCAGTACCATCGGCGCTGTAAGGCTTAGCTTCCGGGTTCGGAATGTAACCGGGCGTTTCCCTCACGCTATGACCACCGAAACACAATGAAACGCGAACTGCCGCACCACACCGTGACCATGGCATGGGGCTGTTCGTGGTTTCAGAACCAACACAGTGGACGCGAGCAACTGAGGACAAGCCCTCGGCCTATTAGTACCGGTCACCTCCACCCATTACTGGGCTTCCAGATCCGGCCTATCAAC
>NZ_JARXVH010000031.1 GCF_029892565.1 Streptomyces pseudovenezuelae
TGCCTATCAGAGGTCCCGTTGCGCCGTACGGCTCAACCGTCAGTATCGCCAACCCACTTGACGTGGGCAGCTTCCTCTCTAACTTCGCGGCATTGCGTGAAGTCCATGGTCGTCACGGACGCTGACGGGCGGCTGCTGTTCTGCAGCCCGGCCGAGCCGGCGAGCTGCGCGGACATCACCCCTGCCCGGCAGTTGGACCTGGTCAAGCTGCTGGCCAACGGACCGGCCGTGGAGATTCTTGCCGACGCCGGCTATCAGGGACTGGGCGCTCAGACAGGCGGGCGCGTAGTGACACCACCGCACCGAAAGTTCAAGAAGAACGCCCCGGACTGGTACGAGGAGATGCATGAACGCCAGCGCAAGGCCCACTCCTCACGCCGCATCCGGGTCGAGCACGGCATTGCGCACTTGAAGAACTGGCGGGTCCTCGCCCGACACCACGGCCGCCGCGAGCACATGACCGACATCGTCCAAGCCGTAGCCGGGCTCCTCTCGCACCAGCAGACCACCACGCTCTCCGGCGATCCGCGAAAGTGAACCTGGAAGCAAGCCTCGGTCCTCGACATGCCAACGCCAACCATGCACGAGCTCGTTAGGCTCTCAATAGACGAACGCGCACCAACCTGAGTGAGGTCGATGCGCAATTGGTGTTGGTGTTCCTCCCCTGTTGGTCAGGGGAGGAACACCAACACTTCTGTTCGTGAACGGACTACAGCTCGACTGAGTGAGAGCGAGCCAGGCTGACGAAGGCGGACCAAGCCCCAGCGGGCACGACGAGTGCTGGTCCCGCCGTGTTCTTCGAGTCCCGGATCCCCACCTGGGTGTTCAAGTCGGTGATCTCGACGCAGTTACCCCCCTCCCCGGTGCTGTAGGAGGACTTGAGCCAGGCCCCCTCGGGGGCAAGGTCGGTGGAGATGGCGTGCTTCTGGATCATGTCTTCTCTCGCTTCAGTGTCTCAACGAATGCGGGGGTTTCCTCGGGCGGTTGTGCCGAGGCGATCATGGTGTTGAACCAGCGTGCGAAACGGGCGACCGTGGCTGGCCTGTCAGACATGGACATGGCGCTGCCCAAGCCGGTGTCGACCTGCACGGTGGTAGGGCGGTCTCCGCCGAGGTCGAGGATGGTGAAGTTGCTCCACAGGCGCTTGACGGGGGCGTCTGTCAGCAGCACCTGGATCGTCACGTTGGGAAGGGCGGCCATACGGAGAATCTCGTCGTACTGGCCTCGCATCACCGAGGGGCCGCCGACGGGGTGTCGCAACGCAGATTCTCCCAGAATCGCCCACAGCTTCCGAGGCTCCTCGTCACGGGTAAAGGGCTCGCGACGTTTCATGCGAAGCGCGACGTTGCTGATGATGAACTCGCTTGTCGTCTCCTCGATCGGCTGTACCTCGGTGAACTGGGCGTGCGCGTACTCCCTGGTCTGCAACTGCCCCGGAATCACGTTGGGGTTGTAGACGCTGACGGCATGGGCGACGGACTCGATCCCGGCGAACGTCCTCGTGGTGGTGAGGACCGTGCGGAACTGGGTGGTCCAGTCCTGGCTTGCCGGTGCCTTGTAGAGATCCTCAAGCGACTGCGCCAGGTCGAGGTCGTCTCCCACACCGTAGGTGATCACTAGCTTGCGGAGGTCGCCGACCATTCGGAAAGTGCTCTGGCCCAGTTCGATGCGTCGAAGCTTGTCGTACGTGAGGCCGCTGACTGTCTTCGCCGCCTCTTCGATGGTCAAGCCAGCGGTCTTGCGAAGCTCGCGCATCTGGATGCCGAGGTCCACCCGTGGTGCCGTCGTCCCGATCTGCTTGGCCATACCCTGCATCCTCCAGCGTCTCAAGTCGCCTGTGTACGCACGGGAGCTACCGATCTTGCCACCAGAGCTCAGAGCCTGACACCCCAAGTCCCCTCTGTGTAGCCCCCACTGCATCTTGCGGCATATACCAATCCATGCGCCAGTGCATATGCAGTACACATTCGATTGCGTATGAACCTGCCTACGCGCCAACCTAATTGGGCGCGCCGGATCGGACGTCACGTTCAGGACGGAGCGCTTGGTGAGCGCCTTCGTGTGACGGGGCTGGTGAACAGCTCCGAGAAGATCCGCGCCTCGCGTACGGCCCGGTTCCTGCTGGGCCCCCCACCTCCGTGGGCGTGGGTAGCGGGAGATCCACGCCGGGCCGTACGCGCCACTGCTTCACGACAAGATGGAGAAGGTGACGAGCATGCCCCCCACGGTCACTGGCCACGTTGACCAGGCAGCTGCGTGTCCAGGGCGCGTAGCGCCAGTCGTGCCGCTCCACGGGGCGTTCAGAGGGTCCGGCAGGGCACCGGTTGTGGCCACGGTACGGAGGGACGCCACCACGAATTCCGCTCTGCGGGTGTACCCCGGATTCGACGTGTCCTTCGAACGCGGCAAAGGTTCCAAGGACGGTGCCATCGCCGATACGGACCGTGCCGCGCCACGTCGCGCACGCGCCATCGTCCGGGCGGGGCTGCGGTATTGGGGGTGGCCCGAACTTATCGAGTCTGCCGATCTCCTCGTCACGGAGTTGGTCACGAACGCGTTCGAGCATGGGCTCGGTGATGTTGGGCTTCGTGTGTACCTCACCGACACGCACCTTCTGATCGAGGTGCAGGACGGCTCTCCTCAACTCCCCGTGCTGGGCAATGCCGCTCTCGACGATGAGGCCGGCCGTGGCCTCTTCCTTGTCGCCTCCACCACCGACGACTGGGGGATCAGCCCTGACGGCACGACGACCTGGTGCTCCCTCCCCTTTTGAGAAGGAACGACGACATGGAACACGGTGGAATCACTGTGATCCCCGATCTCGCGCACGAAGAGACCACGTGGGCCGAGAAAGAGGTCTTCCGGGCAAACCGTCATGCGGCCGGGAACGCTCGCCTCTACACCCTCATGTACCTGCGCTGGTATCTGAGCGTGGATCACGGCTTTGCGGACATCGAGGACCTGGCTGCGATCGGGCACGTGTTGGTGGCCAACGCTGTCGCGTACTCGGGTGTCCCCGAGTACGCCGAGATCCCGATGCAGTGGGCACTCCTTCAGTCCGGTGCATTCGTGATTCAAGTGCGGGACGCCCAGCGCGACTTCCCCGAATTCGACAAGGTCCTGGCCTGGGAGCCGGCCGAAGGCGAACGACCCCGTGGACTGTGGACCGCGCGCCAGCTCGGAGCCGAGGTCACCTATGCCCCCAAAGACAGCGGAAAGATCGTTCAGGCCGTGATCATGCCGCGCTCAGTGCCCGCGTAATCCCTTCCGTACGGCACCCCTTGATCAACCACCGGGGTGTCTGCGCCTTGCCCCCCCCTTAGAGGCCCGCATCCCGGCGGTCAACTTTCCTCTGACCAACTTCCCTGAGGTCCCGATGACATCCTTACCGGCGCTTGCGCCCGTTCCCAAGCCGTTAGTTCCTCTTGCCATCGGTCGAGCGGTCGCGGCAGGAGACGCTTCAGATCGCGCGCGCAGGTGCGGACTGTGAGCGGCACGGTTCAGGCCCGGTTCCATCCGGCCGGGTTCGACGACGAGTTACGTACGGTGCTGGACGATGTACGCGCTGGCCGGTGGCGCTCGATGAGTGAGCTGCTGCGGCGATGCCCCACGTGGGGCATTCGGACCTCGCGAAGTCAGGTCCTCGCTGTGGCTGCGGCTCAAGGGGACGCGGTCGAAGCCTGGTTGCAGGAGGACCGGGACGCCAACGCGGTGATGATGCGGGCGCGGGTGATGACGCAGCGCGCACTGACCGCGCACCGCGCCGGGCGGCGCGATGGGGGCGTGCTGGCGGATCTCGCCTGGAAGGCCTGTTTGGAGGCGGCGCGCAACTGGCCCGTGGATCCGGTGCCCTGGGTGTGCCTGGTGGCACTGGCACAACTGGACTCCCCGGAGGTCAGCCGGCGCCGTCCCGAACACCGTTTGCCAGCCCCGGAATACAACTTGCCGCCGGGCCCTTGGGGGTTCCTGCACGAGGCCGACCAGCGTGATCGGGGCAACCGTGAAGCATGGCACCGCATGATCCAGGCGCTCAAGGCGTACGGCGACGATGTTCACGACGTCGCGCGGTGGATCTGCACGTGGGCACCGGCGGGCTCGCCGCTTCTGTTGCTGCCGCTATATCTGCATGCCGAGCACTACGGAAAGCAGCGGGCCAGCGGTTCACAGACGTCCCTGTACTGGAACACAGACCCGATCGCCTACTACACCAAGCGGGCACTGAGCCGGTGGTTCAGATACGCAGACCCGGCTGCCTGGTCGCCCCTGGACCTCAACTACCTGGCACAGGCGCTGTTTTCCGGCGGGCTCACCACGGAAGCTACCCCGGTCTTCCAGGTGATCGGGCCCTTCGCCACCCCTGAGCCGTGGACATACATGGCCGAGGCGCCGGAGCGGTGGCTTGAGCAGTTTGAGCGCGCCCGCCGCCGCTGCCTGCAAGGTGCGGCAGCTCGGCCGCCACACCCGGCACGACGCCGGTGACCGCCCGTCGAAGCACCTGTCGGGCCCCACCGAGCAGCCGTTCCCCTCCACCCCCAAGCCGGACAGCCACAGAACCCCCGATCACTCCAACTCCCCCGTCCCCGGAGGTACTTCCGTTGTCTTCCCCAAGGACCACCCACCGCCGAACATCGAGCGACGATGAGACGCTACGGCGGTTCGGCTACCAGCCCGAACTGGCCCGCCGCATGGGCCCGTTCGGCAATTTCGCCCTGAGTTTCTCCATCATTAGCGTCCTGTCCGGGTGCATGACGCTGTTCGGTTTCGGACTCATCACGGGCGGTCCGGCCGTGATGCTGTGGGGCTGGGTTTTCGTGGGCCTGATGGTGCTGGCCGTGGGTGCCGCACTGGCCGAGGTCACCTCCGCCTACCCGGTCTCCGGCGCGCTGTACTTCATGGCCAGCAAGCTCGGCGGGCCACACTGGGGCTACGTCACCGGCTGGTTCAACCTGCTGGGCCTGCTAGGCGGGATGGCAGGCGGCTGCTACGGAAGCGCGCTCTTCATCGGCGCCCTGCTCAATCTCCAGTGGGGCTGGGCGCCGACGCCGGAGAACACCATGGTGATCTTCGGCGCCATCCTCCTGCTGCTGGCCGTCGTCAACCTGTTCGGCGTCCGCCTGGTCAGCGTCCTCAACTCGATCAGCGTGTGGTGGCACGTCACAGGCGTCACGGTGATCGTCGGGACACTCGTGCTCGTGCCCGCCCACCACCAGCCGGCCGACTTCGTCTTCGGCGAGTTCTCCAACAGGACCGGCTGGAACAACCCCCTCTACGTCGGCCTGCTCGGACTCCTGCTGGCCCAGTACACCTTCAGCGGCTACGACGCCTCCGCCCACCTCAGCGAAGAGACCAAGCACGCCCAGGTCAGCGCAGCCCGCGGCATCGTCCGCTCCATCTTCTGGTCGTGGGTGGTCGGCTTCGTCCTGCTCGCCGGCATGCTCTTCGCTATTCAGGACTACGCCGGGACCGTGGGCACCGCGACCGGCGTTCCGCCCGCGCAGATCTTCCTCGACGCCCTCGGCACCAACGCGGCCAAAGTCCTGCTGCTGGTGATCATCGTGGCGCAGCTGTTCTGCGCGAACGCCGGGCTCGCCTCTGCCAGCCGCATGGTGTTCGCCTTCTCCCGCGACAACGCTCTGCCGTTCTCCCGCACCTGGCGACGCCTGAGCCTACGGACCAAAACTCCCGTGGCGGCCGTGTGGCTGTCGGTCGTCGTCCCGTTCTGCCTCGCCCTGCCCTCGCTCTACTCGGCCACCGCCTACACCGCGATCACCTCGATCAACGTCATCGGCATCACCCCCGCCTACGCCATCCCCATCTACCTGCGGCTGCGCGCCGGCAAGCACTTCACGCGCGGCCCATGGCACCTGGGCAGCTGGAGCAAGCCGATCGGCTGGACGGCGGTGATCTGGGTCGGCTTCGTCACCGTGCTGTTCTGCCTGCCCGCCGTCAGCCCGGTCACCGTCGACACCTTCAACTACGCCCCCCTCGCCCTGCTGTCGGTGCTGCTCCTGGCCGCCGTCTTGTGGGTGACCCGTGGGCGACGCAGCTACGGCATCCCCGAGTACGGCACTGCCAAGGAGCGCGAGCAGATGGGACAGGACCTCGTATGACTGACACTCTCCAGCATCACGGTATCCACGGCGCCACGTTCGAGGTACTGCGTGACCTGGTGGAACGGGGCGCCGTGGATACCGTGATGCTGGCCGTGCCCGACATGCAGGGCCGGTTGAAGGGCAGGCGTTTCGGCGCGGACCACTTCCTTCACCGCGTCGTGCCCGGTGGCAGCGACATGTGCGCATACGTCTTCGCCACCGACGTGGACATGCGCCCGCTTGACGGCTTCGCATTGTCCTCCGCCGATACCGCGTACGGCGACGTGAGCCTGCTCCCCGATCCGAACGCCGTCTACCAACTGGGCTGGATGCCCCGCACCGCTCTGGTCTACGCCGACGCCATCCACGACGACGGGCAGCCCGTCAATGTGGCCCCCCGGCAGATCCTGAAACACCAGCTCGACCGGCTCGCTGCCCGGGGCATCATGGCCTGGACCGGGCTGGAGACCGAGTTCGTCCTGAGTCATGCCGACGCAGGAGACTGCGGTCGCAGAGGGACACGGCCGGTGGCCACCCGCAATCTCGACTACGCCCTCGCCCACCCCCGCGTGATGACCCGCTTCTTCGAGGAACTGGCGGAGTGCCTCGCCGGTATGGGGTGGCCCGTCGAAGCGATCAAGACCGAAAGCGCGCACGGGCAGGTGGAGGTGACTTTCCCCTACGGCGATCCTCTGCGGGCAGCTGACCTACACCTGTTGTTCAAGCACGCAGTGCGGACCATCGCCGAGCAGGCCGGGCTGGTGGCGAACTTCATGGCAGCGCCCGCGACCGGAGTCGGCAGCAGCTGCCACATCCACCTTTCCCTCACCCGCGACGGTGTCCCGCTGTTCGCCGAGACTGGCGGACGGATGCCGGACAAGGCCCGCCACGCCATCGGCGGCTTGCTCGACATCCTGCCGCACCTGGCTCTGCTGTATGCCCCCACTTCCAACTCCTACAAACGCTACGTACCCGGAACCTTCGCGCCGACGACTTTCACCTGGGGCCGCGACAACCGCACCTGCGCCATCCGCGTCGTCGGCCGCGGCAACACCCTCCACCTGGAAAACCGCCTCCCCGGCGCCGACACCAACCCCTACCTCGCCCTCGCAGCCGTCCTCGCAGCCTCACTGGCCGGCATCGACCACAAGGTCGACCCACCCCCGCCCTATATCGGCAGCGCCTTCGACGACGTCCAGGCGCCCCCGATGCCGGGCTCGCTGGAGGAGGCGCTCGCCGCCCTCCCGGACTGCCCTCTGCCGGCATCGGACCTGCTCACCCCGGACGTGGTCGCGCACTACACGAACGCCGCCCGCCATGAACTCGCCGTCTACCGCACGACCGTGACCGACCTCGACCTGCACCGAGGTCTCGCCACGGCCTGACCGCCACCTCAACACCCGCGCGCGGTAGCCCCGTTGTAGCTCACTGCCGCGCGCGGGCCCCACACCGGCAACCGCCACTACCCCCAATCGAGGAGCCCGCATGACGCCCGACGTACTCGTGGTCGCGTCCTGGAACATCCAGAAGAACGGTCGTGCCCCGGTCGACGGCAGGGACCACCCGCCCCGCCCGCACGAGATCCTCGCGGCCTACGAGCCGGACGTCGTCTTCCGGCAGGAGCTGACCGGGGCAGGCGCCCACGGCAAACACGCCCTGTACGCGGAGGCACACGCGGTCGGCGGCCTGATCGCGTTCATGGGCGAGGAGCGTGAGGGACGCAGCACTAACCCCACGGGGGTGATGGTCACCCCGCGCCTCTTCGACATCGTGGCCCACACCAACGAAGACTTGCCCTGGAAGCAGATCTGCCGCCTTGCGGTCCGCCGCAAGAACCGTCCCGGAACCCTTCACCTTGCTTCGGCTCATCTGTGCCACTACGACCTCGGCCTGCGGGCCACTGAAGCCCGCCGTCTCACCACCTACGCCGACCACGGTCGCACCGTTCTGATCGGCATGGACGCCAACAGCTACCCTCACCGCGCCAGCGACGAGATCTCCGACCCCATCGACTGGAACACGGTCGAGGACCCGTGCCACATCCAGCACCGCACCGTCGAACGCGACGGTCGTCGTGTCCCCAACACCGGGCCGAGCGAGATCCTCACCGGCGGCGCGAAGCCAGTCTTCACCGATCTCGCCCACCACGCTGCCGGTGCCCTGGGCCAAGGCCAGGCGCTGACGCCCACGGCCAGCCTCCACCGCACGGACCAAGGCCCCCGCCAGCGCATCGACGTCCAACTCGGTACGCCTGACCTCGCATCGGCCCTGATCAGCTTCGAGGTCATCGACACCGCCGACGTACAGCGGTGGACCGACCACGCCCTCACCATCGCCCGCTACGACCTCGCCGCGGTCGACCGCATCCTGAGCACCGCTCGCTGATGGAACCCAGATCCACCACGCGGCCCCGCCCCCCAACCGGGCCAAAGGCAGCACCCCACCACAAGACCCGAACCCTACGGAGGTCCTCGTGACCCAGCCACCCGAGAACGACGAATTCCGCGTGGTCACGTGGAAGGTCGAGCACAATGGCATCAGCAACAACGGCGACGATGCGCGATGGCATCTGGCCATGGACGTTCTTGCCACCCTCCAGCCGCACGTACTCCTGCGCCAGGAACTGACCCGCGCAGACATGTTCGGCGGCCGCGCCATCTGGGCAGAGTCCGCGCGGCTTGGCGGACACGCCGCCTTCCTTGCCAGCGCGAACCCTGAATCGGCCAATCCGACCGGTGCCTACGTGGACAGGGACCTGTGCCGGCCTGCCCAGTACTTCGAGCACCGCACCGGAATGTGGCACTCGGTGTGCAACCCGGTGGTCCGGCTCAAGGGCACTGCGCGGACGCTGAGTCTGGCGTCGGTCCATCTGTGCCCCTTCGACCCGGCCATGCGGGCGAGCGAGGCAAGGCGCTTGGCCACGCTGGGACGGCCCGGCGTGGCAGCGATTGTCGGGGGCGACATGAACTCGTACTCGCACCGACTGGGGTCCGGACCTGCGCTGCCTGACTGGAGTCAGATCACCGACCGAGCCCACTTCGAGGCACGCACGATCGAGCGGAACGGAAAGCGGATCTCTGACACGCTGCCGGACGAGATCCTCTCCGGCGAGCATGGAGGGCGACCACCGGTCTTCGTAGAGCTGGGGCACTACGCGGCAACCGAACTCGGCCTCCAGGGCGCCCTGGAACCGACCGCGTCCTTGTGGCGCACAGACCAGGGTCCCAGGCAGCGAATCGACCGGTTCTACGCGACGCCACAGGTTGCCAGAGCCCTCACAGGACTGGAGGTCGTGGTCACCGAAGAGGTGATCGAGGCATCCGATCATCCCCCGGTGCTCGCCACCTTCAGTCTCTCGGCGCTGCGTCGTGCCCTGTCTGCCGATCCCGCGCTCGCCCCTGCCGCAAGTCCGTGGAACACGACCGAACGGAACGGCTCATGACGATCGCCCCCGAAACCCTCGTGCCCGGCATCGACCACCGCCAACACCAGACCGACGACGGCACCCGCACGGAACGAAAGACGCCGTCGGCCGCACCACAGCCATCGCGGACGGCGGTTACCGGGCCACCGGCCTGGTCATCCCGCACCGCCACGAACGCGGCCAGGCCGAACTCCCGGCCTGGAAGGAGGAGCACAATGCCTCCCACCGCAGGGTCCGCGCCCGCGTCGAGCATACTTTCGCCCGCATGAAGACCTGGAAAATCCTGCGCGACTGCCGCCTCAAGGGCGGCGGTGTCCACCACGCCATGCTCGGCATCGCCCGCCTGCACAACCTCGCCCTCGCCGGATGACCAGCAATCAGCCAGGTCAGCGACCGTGCCCGATGTGACGTCGACCGGATAGTTGACCATCGCCCCGTTTCGACGGCCCAAGACAGGCCCAAACGGCTGTCGGAGGCCCAGTCGTTCGTCCTGGTTTGGTGACCCGCGTCACACCCAGCTCCTGTCAGCAATCGAGGCGCCGTCTCGTTCGAAGGGCACGCGAACGAGACAGGAGCAACGCCATGAAGCATCGCATCGTTGTACTCGGCGCCGGATATGCCGGGGCCTTCGCCGCCGGAAACCTGGCCCGCAGGCTCTCCCCCTTGGATATCGAGATCACCGTCGTCAACGCCGTGCCCGACTTCGTTGAGCGAATGCGGCTCCACCAGCTCGCGATCGGCCAGAACCTCGCGTTCCGCAAGCTCGCCGACGTATTCGAGGGCACCGGGGTGCGACTGCGCCTGGCGCGCGTCACCGGTGTCGACCCCGGGCGCAGGACCGTCGCCGTGACTGGCGAGGACGGCGATGGCGAGCTCGCGTACGACACGCTTCTCTACGCGCTCGGCAGCTCCGTAGCCCACCATGGCGTGCCCGGCGTGGTCGAGTACGCCTTCGATGTGACCGGCCGGTCCTCGGCGCAGCGTCTGCGCGAGCGCCTGGCCGGCCTGGGCGAGGGCGGCGCCGTGTTGGTCGTCGGTGAGGGGCTGACCGGCATCGAGACCGCCACCGAGTTCGCCGAGTCCCGGCCCGACCTCTCGGTCGCGCTCGCCGCCCGCGGCGAGCTGGGCGCCTGGCTCTCGCCGAAGGCCCGCCGTCACCTGCGCCATGCCTTCGACCGGCTGGGCATCGCCGTCCACGAGCACACCGGCATCGAAGCCGTCGAGCCGACCCGGGCGATCGCCGCCGACGGTACGTCCATCCCGGCCGATGTGACCGTGTGGTCGGCCGGGTTCGCCGTGCACCCCATCGCGGCCGCCAGCGGCCTGGACGTCGCCGAGACCGGCCAGATCGTCGTCGACCGCACCATGCGCTCGGTGTCGCACCCGGACGTCTACGCCGCCGGTGACTGCGCCTACGCGATCGGCGAGAACGGCCGGCCGCTGCCGATGTCCTGCGCCTCGGCCGGCTTCACCAACTTGCAGGCGACCGCCGCGATCATCGCGCGCCTGACCGCCCGTGACGTGCCGACCATCGGGCTGAAGTACTACGGCAACCACATCAGCCTCGGGCGGCGGGACGCAATCTTCCAGATGGTGGACACGGACGTCCGGTCGAAGTCCTGGTATCTGGGCGGCCGGACCGCCGCGCGGCTGAAGTCGGGCGTGCTCAAGGGGGCCGGGTGGGGCATCGCCCACCCGACCTTCGGTATGCCGAAGCGCAAGCGCCGCCTGGCCACCGTGCCTGACCGGGCCGGTGTAAGGGCCGCTGCATAGGCTGTTCAGGATGGACAGCGCAGCCATCGATGGGTTCGAGGCCAGCCGGGGCCGACTGGCCTCGCTCGCGTACCGTCTGCTCGGCTCGGCCGCCGACGCCGAGGACGCCGTGCAGGACACGTTCCTGCGCTGGCAGGCCGCAGACCGCGAACGGGTTGAGGTGCCGGAAGCGTGGCTGACCAAGGTCGTCACCCATCTCTGCCTCGACCGGCTCCGCTCGGCGCAGGCGCGCCACGAGCGAGCAGCCGGTGCCTGGTTGCCTGAGCCGCTTCTTGAGGGCGACCCCATGCTCGGCCCGGCCGAGACCTTCGAGCAGCGCGAATCGGTGTCCCTCGCCGTCCTGACCCTGATGGAGCGGCTCTCGCCGGTTGAACGGGCCGTCTACGTCCTGCGCGAGGCTTTCTCGTACAGCCACGCCGAGATCGCCGGGATCCTAGACATCAGCGAGTCCGCGAGCCAGCAGCATGTCCACCGGGCTCGGATCCGGGTCGCCGCCGAGCGCCGGCGTGGCGGAGAGGCCGACCCCGCGTCCGCGCGCCGTGTCGTCGAGGAATTCCTCGCCGCTGCCACGTCGGGGCGCACCGAACGGCTGGTGGCACTGCTCACCGACGATGTGACGGCGGTCTCGGACGGCTACGGACTGGGCACGCGGCTGTTGCGGTACGAGACGCGCGAGCGGGTCGCCTCCTACGCGCGGGCCGGCTTCAAGCCCACGCCGGCGAAGCGGCGGCTGGCCGGCGGCTCGCCCGCGATGCATATCGCCCTGGTCAACGGCTCCCCGGCCGTCCTCGCCGTGGTCGACGACCGGGTCGTGGGCGCTGTGGCGTTCGAAGTCAGCGACGGCAAGGTCGCGTCCCTGCGCGGCATCGCCGCCGCAGACCGGCTCGCACGCCTCAACGAGGTCTGGCGGCAGCACGAACCCGACGCGCCGGTCATCAACGCATGGTGATCGGAGCCACCGGAGTAGCCAACTACGAATCGTCACGGAGGGCTGACCAGGGCGGATCACAGCGCCCCCGGCCACCCATCGCTCGAAGTCACGCCCAAAGCCGTTTGCGGGACAGCGCTTACGAGCTCGTGCATGGTTGGTGGTGGCGCGTCGCGGAGTTCGGCTTCGCCTGGTGTTCACACGTGGCAATCGGTCGCCAGGGTGGCGGTCTGCTGGTGGGAGAGCAGTCCGGCGACGGCTTGGATGATGTCGGTCATGTGCTCGCGGCGGCCGTGGCGTCGGGCAAGGACCCGCCAGTTCTTGAGGTGAGCGATGCCGTGCTCGACGCGGATACGCCGGGAGGAGTGGGCCTTGCGCTGGCGTTCATGCATTTCCTCGTACCAGTCCGGGGCGTTCTTCTTGAACTTGCGGTGCGGTGGTGTGACCACACGTCCGCCCGTCTGGGCTCCCAGGCCCTGGTAGCAGCAGTACCCCCGTAGCCGCCAACGGGACCTACACCCTCACCAGCAGCACCACCCAACAGGTCACCACGGCCACCACGCCCACACTCGCCGCCATGGTCACGGTCAACGGCCCCACCGCCGACGGCTACGCCATCGTCTACCCCACCGCGACCGGCAGACCCGCAACCAGCAACCTCAACTGGGGCATCGACGACACCATGGCGAACCTCGCCCTCACACCCACCGACAGCAACGGACAGGTCAGCATCTACAACAACAGCGACGGCACAGCCGACTTCATCGTCGACTCCAGCGGCTCCTACAGCTGACACACCCACGACACTGAACTCGAAGGGTCGGACCAACAGTTGCTCGGTCCGACCCTTCGGAACCAGAGAGTCCAATACCTTCGGGCTCCGTTTCCGATCCATGGGGCTGGCCCGCGTGTGGACACTGTCGTTTCAGCCGCTGCCGCTGACAACAGGTCGGCGAGTTTCGCACGAACGAGGCCAATCGGCGTGGCAAGGGGTCAACTGAAGCATCGCCTGCGCATCGGATGAGGGCACGCGAGCGGATCCGCATGATCATGCACGTGCGACATGCCGGGACCTGGTCGGCCTGGGCCGCGGCCAAGGAGGGTCGGCACCCATGCCCGCCTCCGATCCGTGATGTGGCTGTGCCCCGACGCCCACGTGACGTGCGTGCGGGTCTGACTCCACGGGCATGCCCCTTGTTGCGTCACTGCGCAAATAGGGTCGAAGGGTCCTCGTGGCGCCGAGTGGCGCCACGTGATGTCATTCGGCGCCATCTAGCAGGCGAGATAGAGGGACCCGAAGTCGGCCTCGCCGGCGCCCAGGACAAGCTCGCCCAGCTCGACGCGGAGGGCACTCGTCAACGCACCATCGACCTCGGCATGGCCAGCCGCCAAACCACTCGTCCGCCAGCGTCGGACCCTTCGTCGCATACGGAGTGATGGCGTCAGCGCGTAAAGCTGTGCGCGGCACGCCGGTGACCCGTCTCGCACCTCGCGCCGCCCGCTATCAGTACGGCATCCCCGCGCGGTGCCGCACACACCGTCTCCCCCCTGGTCGGACAGGGAGTACCGGGCCTTATCGGTGGCCTGCCGCCTTCGTCGCCCCTGGTCTCCCCTCCCGCACAAAGCCGCAGGGTCCCGGCGATCGCCGGAGCCGCTCCTTGCCATCCGCTCCGTTCCGTCATAGCCTTACGATCGTAAGGTAAACGATCGTAATTCAATAACTCAGGGAGTCTGTGATGGCGACAGATCGGCCGGTAGCACTCGTGACGGGGGCATCATCGGGGATCGGCAACGCAACCGCTCGCGCCTTCGTGGCAGCCGGGTTCGAGGTGATCGGAACCGGACGGAACACCTCGGGACTCACCCCGCCCGCCGGGGTGACCTTCCTCGACCTCGACGTGACCAGTGACGAATCCGTCACCGCCGCCGTCCGGGAAGTGATCGAACGGTTCGGTCGGATCGACGTCCTCGTCAACAACGCCGGTCTCGGCTCGGCCGGCGCCGTCGAGGAGAACTCCGTCGCCCAGGCCCAGAGCCTCTTCGACCTCAACTTCTTCGGTCTCATCCGCATGACGAAGGCCGTCCTGCCGCACATGCGCGCCCAGGGCCGTGGCCGCATCATCAACCTCTCGTCCGTCCTCGGCGTCATCCCGCAGCCCTACATGGCCCTCTACGTCGCGGCGAAGCACGCCGTCGAGGGCTACTCCGAGTCCCTGGACCACGAGGTCCGCGAGCACGGCGTCCGCGTCCTGCTCGTCGAACCCGGCTACACCCGGACCGCGTTCGATGCCAAGGCCGTGCAACCCGACACGCCGCTGCCGCTGTATGCGGAGCGGCGGCGTGTCTTCGACGAGGTGGTCGCCGCGGCGATGGAGGCCGGCGACGACCCCGCCGTTGTCGCCAAGGAGGTCGTCACGGCAGCCACCGCCCCGAAGCCGAAGCTGCGCTACACCGCCGGACCGCTCGCCTCACGCATCACCACCGCGCGACGCCTGGTCCCCGCCGGGATCTTCGACAAGCAGATCCGCAGATTCAACCGGATGCCCGGCTGACGTCGCACCCGGCCCATCGACCTGCACTGCGCGCGAGAGACGCACTCACCTCCGACCTGAACAGGAGCATCACCATGGGAACCAGTACGGAAGCACAGCAGTTCGCGCAATTCCTCGAAAGCGTTCGCGCGAAGGCGTCGACACCGGGCCTCGACCTGGCCGTCGTCCGCGCCATCGTCGACACACACGCTTCGGCATCGACCGAGCCGGAAGGCGTCACCTACGCCGACGTGGACGCCGACGGCGTCCCCGCCCTGTGGACCATCCCCGAGGGCGCCGACCCCGACAGGGCGCTGCTCCACTTCCACTTCGGCGGATCGGTCGCCGCCTCGATCACATCGGACCGCAAGGCCGCCGGCCACATCGCCAAGGCGGCCGGGATCCGCTCACTCGTCGTGGGCTTCCGCCTGGCGCCCGAGCACCCCCACCCGGCGCAGATCGACGACGCCGAGACCGCCTACCGCTGGCTGCTCGCGCAGGGCTACCAGCCGCGGAACATCGGCAGCACCGGCCACTCCATCGGAGGCACCCTCGCGGTCATGCTGCCGCTGCGCCTGCTCGCCAAGGGCGAGGCGACCCCCGGGGCGATCATCAGCATCTCGCCGTGGGCCGACCTCACCATCAGCAACCCGAAGGTCGACGAGAACGAGGAACACGACAAGATGCTCAGCCGGGGCATCCTCGAATCGTTCCGAGCAGCGTGGCTGCAGGACCCCGCCGTGGACTTCACCGACCCCGACATCAGCATCGTGAACGCCGACCTGACCGGCCTGCCGCCAACGGCCCTCCACTACGGCGAGTCCGAGACGCTTGCCGGCGAGGGCGCCGACTTCGGCCGCCGCCTCGCCGACTTCAAGATTGTTTCCGAGGTCCGCCCGCTGCCCGAGGGCCAGCACTCGTTCATCCTCGGCGCGGGGCGGGTGCCCGAGGTGGATAGGGCGATCGGGCAGATGGGCCGATGGCTCCGCCGGCACCTCGGCAGCTGATACGGAAGCCGCCCGGGCATGCGCATCGTCCGCCGAGAAGGCAACCGAGAAGACCACGCAAAGGGATAGCTGACATGAGGGCATTCGTCGTCAAGAAGTACGGCAAGGACGGCGTACGCGCCGCAGACGTTGACGAGCCCGCCGTCGGGGACGGCGACGTCCTGGTCCGAGTGAGCGCCACCAGCATCAACCCGCTGGACAAAATGGTCCGCAACGGGGAGTTCAAACGACTCCTGAGGTACAAACTGCCCTTCGTTCTCGGCCACGACGTCGCCGGCGTCGTGACGAAGGTCGGGTCCGCCGTGCGCGACGTGGCCGTCGGCGACGAGGTCTACGCACGTCCCCGCGACCTGCGGATCGGAGGCTTCGCCGAGTTCATCGCCATCGACCAGGACGACGTCTCGCCCAAGCCGGAGTCACTCACCCTCCGCGAGGCGGCCGCAGTGCCGCTGGTGGCCTTGGCCGCCTGGCAGATCCTCGTCGACCGTGCCCACGTGAAGCCGGGACAGAAGGTGCTCATCCACGCCGGTGCCGGTGGCCTCGGATCGACGGTCATCCAGCTCGCCAAGCACCTCGGTGCCACGGTGGCGACGACGACGAACACCCGCACCGAGGAGTTGGTCAGGAGCCTCGGCGCCGACATCGTCGTCGACTACACCAAGGAGGACTTCTCTCAGGTGCTGTCCGGCTACGACCTGGTGCTGGACTCCCTGGGCGGGGCGAACCTCGAGAAGTCGCTGACCGTGCTGAAGCCGGGCGGCCTGGCCATCGGTGTCGCCGGGCCGCCGGACGCAGGTTTCGCCAGTCAACTAGGCGCCCCCTCGTTCATGGGCGTGGTCATGAACGCGCTCAGTCGCAAGGTGCGCAAGCAGGCCAAGGCCCTGGGCGTGCGCTATCAGTTCTTCTTCATGCAGGCCAGCGGCTCCCAGCTCCGTGAACTCGGCGCCCTGTACGACAACGGACAGCTCCGCCCGGTCATCGACCGAACGTTCCCCTTCGACCAGACGCTCGAGGCGATGGCGTACGTCGAGCAGGGCCGTACCACGGCCGGAAAGGTCGTGATCTCGATGGCCCCCGACGACGAGTGAATCGGGCCGGCCGCAGAGAAGGCGTGTCGGTGCTCCAAGAGACCGCCGGCACACCATTGGAGTACGTTCGCAATCCAATACGATGGCGAAGGCCGCGGAGGGCAGGTGACCCTTCCTGCGCACAAAGGAGTGAGCGCGTGTCGCGTTACGGGAAAGAGCACAAGCAGGCGACGAGGCAGCGGATCATCGAGACCGCCGGCCGCCGGTTCAAGCGGGACGGTATCGACGGCTCGGGCGTCTCGACGCTGATGGCAGACGCCGGACTGACCAACGGCGCCTTCTACGCCCACTTCGCATCCAAGGACGACCTCGTGGCCACCGCGGTCGCGGACCAGTTGCGCGCGCAGTACGCGAACGTCATCGAGCAGGCGGCCCCCGGCATCGCCGGACTCGAGCAGATCGTGCGGTGGTATCTGTCACCCCAGCACCGCGACAGTCCCGACGACGGCTGCCCCTCCGCGGCACTACTCGATGAGATCGGGCGCTGCGCGGACGAGACCAAGCAGGCGTACACCGACGGCGTGCTGGCCATCATCGACGGTATCGCCGCTCGCCTGGCGCCCACCGATCCGCGCTCGGTGCACACGAAGACACTCAGCGTCTACGCCATGATGGTCGGAACACTGCAGCTCTCCCGCGCCCTGGCCGACCGGCGACTCTCCGACGAACTCCTCGACGAGGGCATCCGCAACGCCCTCACGCTGCTCGGCGTACAGGAGTCCCACTGACGCGTCGCAGCACCACCCGGCAGCCTCGACTCGCCACTCCACACCACGCCCCCGGCCGAGCGTCTGCCGCTTCGACGGGGCCTTCTTGCCCTCTGCCGCCACCGCACGGATGCGCCGGCCTGCGCACACTCCTGGCACTGACCCACGCCGTTCGGGACGAACGGCTTCTTCGCCGCTTGGTTGCCGAAGCTCTACGCTCGTCCTCCGCCGGCCAGCTCATCGCCCAGGTGGCCCGGCTGGAGGCCGTCGAGGTGGTGTTCGGTCAGCGGAGAGAGGACGACGGACGGCGGGCAGATCACGGAGATCGTAACGGCCACGTCGAAACCGGTAATGGCCGGACTCGCTTTGTTGCAGCGGGGGTTGCGCATCCTCGCCCGCGGCCCCCACACGGATGCATCCCGACGAACCCCGGTTGCCAGCTCACCTTCGATCAGGCACCGCTACCGTTCGTCGGCTGCTCGCAGCAACGCCCCGGCGGGGGCTGCCTGCCGAGCGGGGCCTGACCAGTGGGGTCAGTAGCAATCGACGTAGTCCCGCGCACCGTTGTCGTTGTCGTTGTCATCGAGATTGGCGTGGCACTGGGCCGCTCGGCGATAGTTGCCGTCGCCAAGTAGGCGTGGAGCGGCAGGGAGCGACTTGGACTGCTTCGTACCGGCGGAGAGCACTTATTCCTGACGTGCGCTATTCCTCGGTATCCGGCTCTCGATCGGGGAACGCACGCAGCCTCAACCGGGGCGCCCGGTGGTCGGCGAGCCATCGCATCCGGTTGTCATCCGTCGCGAGCCCAGCGCGTGCGGCCTGGGTCCACTCCTCTCGGTCGAGCACCTCAAGGTAGGTCGCCCGGAGCGCTTCCTGCTGCGCCGCAGTGCATCCCGCAGCCTCGGAAGGCTCTGTAGTCAGGTGCTGGGCGAGCACCGCGATCGTGAAATAGCGCTCGATCGTCGGGCTGAGCCGACCCACACGGTGAGCATGAGCTTCCAGGACCGCTCCCGAATGGAGGTAGTGAGCGAGGGTGAGTCCCATCCCCCCGCAGTCACTCATCTGATGGAGTAGGCGACCGACGTGGTCGACCATCTCGCTGTCAGTGAGCTGTTCTCAACCTGACTGAGGGCGGGCTGAGCGGTCCTGGTCGCTCTGCGGTCGCGGCAGGACCGCCAGGGCCGTTTCGGCGATCGCGCGCAGTGAGTCGGGACTGCTGCCGCCTTTGCCCAGCGCTTCGATGCCGCGCAGCACGGCCAGCAGGAGCCCGGCGAGCCGTGCGGGATCTGCGTCCGGCGCGATATCGCCCGCGCGTTGCGCTCCCGCGACGCAGGAGGTGATCAGTTCCTCGATGGCCGTGAACGTCCGGCGGGCCGTCGCTGCGACGGCCCGGTCCTGTTCGGACAGCTCGGCGGCACCCTTGGCGAGCAGGCAGCCCCGCAGGCAGACGTCCGAGGCGGTGGCCTCGGCCACCTTCATCACATGCGCGCGCAGCCGTTCGTAGGCGTCAGTGTCCGGGCCGTCGAGCGCCCGACGTACGGCCTCGACCAGCCCGGCGCAGTGGTCGGCGTAGGTGCGCAGGAACAGCTGGTGCTTGTCGCCAAAAGCGCCGTAGAGGCTGCCCTTGCCCAGGCCGGTGGCGGCGGCGATGTCGTCCACCCGCGCCGCCGCGTATCCGGTCGACCAGAACTGGTCCCTGGCGGCGCGCAGGACCTCGCTCTCATCGAAGTTTCGAGGTCGTCCCATGGTCGAACGATAGCAATTCTTGACTGTCTCGTCCAGAACCGAGTACGTTCTGGACGAGACAGTCAAGAAAGTCGATCGACTGTCCCGGCAATGGCCACGAGCAGCGCAAACGCCGTTGCCATCTCGAAAGGAATCAGTGCCATGCCCCCCATGAACGCAAAGACTGCCCTTGTCACCGGAGCCTCCAGCGGAATCGGCCGGGCCATAGCCCAGCGCTTCGCCGACGACGGCGCCCGCGTCTACCTGACCGGTCGCCGCAAGAACGAGCTCGAAGCCGCAGCGGAGGCCATCGGTCCCGGTGCGGTCGCCGTGCCAGCCGATGTCTCCCGCGCCGCCGACCTCGACCGCGTCATGGACGTCATCCGCGCCGACGGACACCGGCTCGACGCCGTCGTGGCCAACGCCGGCCTGGGCGACGGCGCCCGCCTGAAGGACGTCACAGAGGAGCAGTTCGACTTCGTTTTCGGCGTCAACACCAAAGGCAGTCTGCTGACCGTGCAGAAGTCGCTGCCCCTGCTCACCGAGCCCGCGTCGGTGATCCTGCTGGCGTCCTCCACCATCCACCAGGGCGCCGACCGGATGGGCGTATACGCCGCCTCCAAGGCCGCCGTACGTAGCCTGGGCCGGACCTGGGCCGCGGAACTGGCCCCGCGCGGCATCCGCGTCAACGTCATCACGCCCGGCCCCATCGCCACCCCCGCCATCGACCGCCTTGCCGGCCGGCTCGGCCAGAGCGCGCAGGACTTCCACGGCGCGCTGGCCGCGAACATCCCGCTGCGGCGCATGGGCCGCCCCGAGGAGGTCGCCGCACTCGCCGCCTTCCTCGCCGGACCCGAAAGCTCCTTCATCACCGGCGCCGAACACTTCGTCGACGGCGGACTGGTCCAGGTCTGACCAACCGTGACGCGGCACAGCCCGCCCTGTAGTGGGCCGGACCGCGCCGCGAAACTGCGAAAGGAAACAGTGAGCCTTTCGTAGCCTCAGACTGCGGCGCTGAGGTGCAGGGTGAGGACGGCTTGGACGAGGGCGGTGATGCGGGCGGTGCTGCACCGGAGTTTGCGCAGGAGGCGCCAGGTCTTGAGGGTGGCCATGGCCTGTTCGCCGAGCGCACGAATCCTGGCGTTAGACAGGTTGACGGCCTGCTGACCTGCGGACAGCTTCTCCCAACGGCCGCGATAGGGAACCCGCACCGTATCAACGGCCAGGCGTCCCGCGCGTCAAAGGCTGTGGAGCCACGAGACCGACTCCACAGCCCTGACCAGCTACTTCACGCCCTCAGGGCGCTCGGTGGGTACGGGACGATGTGCTGGTCCTGCACGCAAGGCGATGGCTGGACGAGATCCGCTCTCTGCCGAACTGTTCCCTCCGGCAGTGCAGTTGGAGGAGGGTGAGATCGAGGGGCACTCGCGCCGATGGAGACGATGGCGCGCGACGACTTGGATGGCGCGGAGTTCCGGGACACCTACACAGAGGCCCTCGCGACGGTGATCGAGGCGAAAAGAGAGCACAAGCCGATCCCAGAGAGGACGCGACGCGTGAGCAGACGGTCCAGCACAGCACTGCTCAAGGGAGCGCGGATCCACTCCAGTCGAACGCCACAAGGCGAGACGCGACAGAGCGTGATCCTCGAACCCCGTTCAACCCGAACGACCGGAGCGCCTCTGCGAACGAGGCGTCCACGAACCACCGGGAGGTGCGGCGGCAGGCCATGACCGACTGCCTCCCAGGGTGCCTACGAGGCACGTAAACACTCGCGTCCGCCACGCTGAGTACGCTCGGCGTCCTTCCGGAAACGTTGCACTCCGGTCCATCGAAATCTATTCCCGCGAGGTAAGAGTTCAGTGGGCCGTGCGGGCAAAATTATTGCCGCACTGAGTAAGCTGAATGATTCAATGCTCACAGGCCGTGGCGGCGTGCTACTGTTGATCTCAGTTGCAGTTTTGGTTCCCGAAACTTCAAGTGCTCCCACTCGGCTCCTGCCGGGGAGAGCGCTTTTGTATTTCCGGTCGTTTTCCGGGCGGGGTAATCATTGCGGCGACACGGTGTCCGCACAGTGTGGATTCCGATGTACTGCCCCGAAGGAGATATGACATGGCTGCTGGTACCGTGAAGTGGTTCAACGCGGAAAAGGGTTTCGGCTTCATCGAGCAGGACGGTGGCGGCGCTGACGTGTTCGCCCACTACTCGAACATTGCCGCCCAGGGTTTCCGCGAGCTGCTGGAAGGCCAGAAGGTGACCTTCGACATCGCGCAGGGCCAGAAGGGCCCGACGGCCGAGAACATCGTTCCGGCCTGACGCTGACGAGCACTTTGTAGCTGGGGCCCGCATCCCTCGGGGTGCGGGCCCCAGCTGCACGCGTTTTCCCGCAACGGTTTCACCTGCGGGACGGCTCGGAGAAATCCCCAGCCACACCACGTACGGCTCATCCTTCAGAGATGCAGACACAACCTGAAGAGCCGCACCGCAGTCGACGCCCGGATTGTGCGTTCCTGCCACGTCACCCATTTCAGCACCTGTGCCCGCGTGGATTCCCATCGGCCGGATCTGCTTTTTTGCCTTTTTGTCATCGGTCCATACTTGTAGTTCTCCGTGCTGCTCAAAGCCGCGGGAATTCCTTGATATGTGCCACATCGAGGAAGGTTCCGCATGAACCGCACACGCACGAACGACCGCTCCGCCCGCACCCGTAATGGCAGTGCCGACGCAGGAAAGGGCGGCAGCCGCTACGGCTCGTCGGCACCCCGCCGGTCCGGCGGGCCTGTCCGTTCCAGCGGCTACGGCCGCCGACCCGCCGCGGTGCAGGGGGAGTTCGCGCTCCCCGAGACGATCACCCCCGCGCTGCCTGCCGCCCAGGGCTTCGCCGATCTCGACATGCCCGAGCAGCTGCTGGCCGAACTCGGCAGGCAGGGTGTGAGCGCACCGTTCCCGATCCAGGGTGCGACGCTGCCGAACACTCTGGCGGGCCGTGACGTCCTGGGCCGCGGGCGCACCGGTTCCGGCAAGACCCTGGCCTTCGGCCTGGCTCTCCTCGCCCGCACGGCCGGACGGCGTGCCGAGCCCCGCCAGCCGCTGGGGCTGATCCTCGTACCGACGCGCGAGCTGGCGCAGCAGGTGACCGACGCACTCACTCCGTACGCCCGCTCCGTCAGGCTGCGGCTCGCCACGGTGGTGGGCGGGATGTCGATCGGCAAGCAGGCCGGCGCGCTGCGAGGCGGGGCCGAGGTCGTCGTCGCGACCCCGGGCCGGCTCAAGGACCTCATCGACCGCGGCGACTGCCGTCTGAACCAGGTGGGCATCACAGTGCTGGACGAGGCCGACCAGATGGCCGACATGGGCTTCATGCCGCAGGTCACCGCTCTGCTCGACCAGGTGCGTCCGGAGGGGCAGCGGATGCTGTTCTCCGCCACCTTGGACCGTAACGTCGACCTGCTGGTGCGCCGCTATCTGACCGACCCCGTCGTGCATTCGGTCGATCCGTCGGCGGGTGCGGTCACGACGATGGAGCACCACGTCCTGCACGTCCACGGCGCCGACAAGCACGCCGCCACGATCGAGATCGCCGCCCGCGAGGGCCGGGTGATCATGTTCCTGGACACCAAGCACGCCGTCGACCGGCTGACGCAGGACCTCCTCAACAGCGGGGTCCGGGCCGCCGCACTGCACGGCGGCAAGTCGCAGCCGCAGCGCACCCGCACACTCTCGCAGTTCAAGACGGGGCACGTCAGCGTGCTGGTGGCGACCAATGTGGCCGCGCGCGGCATCCACGTCGACAACCTCGACCTGGTCGTCAACGTCGACCCGCCGACCGACCACAAGGACTACCTCCACCGCGGCGGACGCACCGCCCGCGCCGGCGAGTCCGGCAGCGTCGTCACCCTCGTCACCCCCGGCCAGCGCCGCGGCATGGTCCGCCTCATGTCGGACGCCGGGATCCGCCCGCAGACCACGCAGGTCCGCTCGGGCGACGAGGCCCTGAGCCGGATCACCGGCGCCCAGGCCCCCTCCGGCATCCCGGTCGTCATCACCGCACCCGTCGTCGAACGCCCCAAGCGCAGCGCGTCCTCCCCCTTCCGGGGCCGGCGCCGCCCCACTTCGGCAGCCCGGCGCTCGCCCGTACGCCAGTCCGTCCTTGGCAGCGCGGCCTAGAACCCTCGTGATCAGGAAGCTGACCCATCTCTGCAGGAGGTACCTTTTGACGCTGGTTGAGACGCAGCCCCGCCCGGCGAACGCGGGCCCTGTGCACAGGACGCCGACTGAGGTCATGGAGGCGGCCGGACCGCAGGTCTGGGACGACATGAGCGTCGAGGTGGCGCTGTCCGTCATGGCCGCCGCCCGCACGGGCCGGCTGGTCGTCTGCGACCAGGACGGCCAGTGCACCGGCCTGGTCACCCGGGCCGAACTCACCGCAGTCCGCGACAGCTCCGCTTACACGGACCGGGTCCGCCTGCGCGACCTCCTCGGCGACCACGGGTCGTTCACGTCACCCGTGATGACGATGGCCGAAGCCGAGCACGAGATGCGCTCCCGCCGGTCCGGTGCCCTGGCGGTGGTCGACGGGCAAGACGGCGTCCTGGGCGCCCTCGCGCTCTCCCGCTGATCCGCCTCACCCTGGTCGGACCGTTCTCCTCTTCTCCCTGTGAGGCCCCATGCGCTGCGTCATCGCCCGTTTCCCCTTCGAACTCACCAAGAGCGGTGTGCTGGAATCGATGAAGGGCATCAAGCCCGAGCAGGTCATGGGCGAGTCCGTGATCATCGGACGCCGCCACTACCCCGTCAAGCAGGTCGGCCAGGTCATCACCCGCCAAGACCGCCGTGACTTCAGCGCCGACGAAGTCCTCCGGGCGATGACCAAGCTCGGCTTCACCTGCCGCGCCCTCCCCAAGGCCGTACCCGTTGGCATCCTCGGCTCGCTCCAGCAAGCTTCCGCGATGCTCGGCACTCCCCTGCCTGTCTGACCGACAAGGCAGGCACGAGTCGACACCTGAACAGCCATGGGCCCGACTGGCGGAAGCCGGCCGGGCCCACAGTGCGTTCAACGGGTCCCCGTCGCCGTGGTTGCTCAGTGGTCGGAATAGCTAAAGTCGCCCACGGTCCAGGCGCTGACGTCGTCGATCGCTACCCGGTACATCCCGCCCGTCTCCGGGATCCCCACCGTGCCCTGGAGGATCCGGGCAACATGGAAGTGCAGATGAGTGGGCGGCCCGTCCTCCTTCCCGGGGGTGTCGAAGACGGCGGAGAACTCTCCCAGGCGGGAGGAATCCGTCAGCACCTCCGACACCCTCCGCCTCCACACGGCTTCGGGAGCCAGCCGACCGGTGATGACAGCGCCACCGGTGACCACGGTCAGGGACATCTGGTTGCTCTGCCCGGACTCCACCACGGTGGCGATGTCAACGAGCAGTTCGTCAGGCTTCGACATGGGGCAGATTGTATTTGCTGGCCGTCCTGCTGCTTCAGCGGTGGCGTTACCAGGCAAGGCGGGCGCTCACGGTCTTGCCGCCACAGGCCCGGCGGGTGACCGCGGTGGTCCGTGCGAGACGGTTGATCATGGGCCAGCCAAACCCCCCGGTGCCGCCGTTCAGGTCGGGGGTGCGCATGCGCGGCGCCTGCGGGCTGTTGTCGTGGACGGTCACTTCGATGCTACCGGGGTGTGCGGTCAGCTCCAGGGTGCAGGCGCCGCCGCCGTGACGCAGGGCGTTGGTGACAAGCTCGGACACGACCAGGACCACGGTGGCCGCGGCTTCCGGGCCCCCGGCCGGCTGCCGCAACCCTCCGAGGAAGGCCCGCGTCGCACCGCGTGCGTCGGCAACCTCTGGTGTGGAACGGACGGCTGTGACGCTGGCGGTCATCGTGTTCATCAGGGGCACCCTGGTCTCTGGATCGTCCATGCCCGGCCAATGCCTGCCCAACTCCTGTGCCCTGCCCCTCCGTCCGCCAACCTCGCCGGAGCCACAGCGTTTACCGGAGGGGACTGCGGATCACCGTCGACGCACTGCGGCAGCCGGTGACTTCAAGGCAAGCCCGATGGGCGGCACCCCGGTGAGCCGTCGCTTGAGGGCCGGGGTGCCGCGGACTGTCCCCGACGTCTGCAGAGCGGCCGAGGGCGGCTACCTCCCTGCCGAACGCGCGGAAATCTGTGTTTGTCGGAGTAGACATCATGGCGGTGGCGTGGTTATGGTTTCTCTCGTAGCCCAGAGAGACAGCAGGGCCTGGCAGACACGAACTGCCGGGCAGCAGTACGCAGGACGGTGCGGTGGTGGAGTTGCGAAGCCAGAGCGGTTGTAGGACGGCGACGGGACTGGCGACCGGACCGGGTGGCCCGCAGTGATCAGGGGCCGCCGTGAGCAGGACCGCGGTTGACGCGGTGGCAGTACCCGTAAGTGCGGTTCGCGGTACCCAGCAGTGAAAGTCAGTGAGCAGCACCTCGGTGAAGGCGTCGGCTGCGGACGCGCGCACCGGGAGGTTCGGCAGTGGGGTTCCAAGCCAGAGCAGACGCAGGACGGGCGACGGGGCTGGCTGCCGAAGAGCGGCGCTGCCACAGGCCGCTGAGCAGTTCGCATCACCAGCAGTACGCAGTACCCCACTTGTAAGCAGTTGATCCCAGAGGGAAGAACGGAGGAGCCGAGCGCCATCAGGATCGCCCGGGCCGACATCTTGAACCCGGGTACCGCAGGACATCGATAGTGAGGTGGTCTCCGGTCAAGCAACCGCGATCCCAGCACCCCCGGCAGCATCAAGGCCGGGGCTGCGGAAACAGAGGGCCGGCGCAGTACCAGGGCCGGCAGATGGTGTAGCAGTTCCTTCGGGGCCTTGGTGCCAATGGCACCAAGGCCCCTCCACGCGTTCCACAGAGAGGTGCAGATGACAGCAGACGACTCGTTCGGCCGTATCGACGACGAGGACTACCCCGCCTACACGATGGGCCGGGCCGCCGAACTCCTCGGCACCACCCAGGGCTTCCTCCGCGCCATCGGCGAAGCACGCCTCATCACCCCGCTGCGCTCCGAAGGCGGCCACCGCCGCTACTCCCGCTACCAGCTGCGCATCGCCGCCCGCGCCCGGGAACTCGTCGACCACGGCACCCCCATCGAGGCCGCCTGCCGCATCATCGTCCTCGAAGACCAGCTCGAAGAAGCCCAACGCATCAACGCCGAACACGTACGCAGCGCCGGATCGTCCCATCCATCGGCCACGGCCTGAAGTAAGCATGCCCGCCAGCACCCTTCGGCCTCTTGCACCTGGACCCGGTGATCCGCATGATCGCTTTCTCTGGTGACGCGGTGTGCGGGCGTGTAGCGTCTGCGTCAGCTGTCATGGTTCGGAGTTCCCCATGGCCCACGCTCCTGGCGTGGGCTTTTAGCTGTGCTGTGCCGCAGGGACCAGGGCGATCACCTCCGCCTTCCACAGAGAGTGGGAGGCGTTCATCGACTGGAAGGCACCAGACATGGCTACAGGAACTGTGAAGTGGTTCAACGCGGAGAAGGGCTTCGGCTTCATCGCCCAGGACGGCGGCGGCCCGGATGTCTTCGCGCACTACTCCGCGATCAACTCCTCGGGCTTCCGCGAACTCCAGGAAGGCCAGATCGTGACGTTCGAAGTCACCCAGGGTCAGAAGGGCCCCCAGGCCGAAAACATCAACCCTGCCTGACCTGATCTGCCGTGCCCGCGTCGACGCGACGGAGCAGACGCGGAAGGCAGACACCCAACACACCTCGATGGCCGCACAGCGCACGCCGTGCGGCCATCGGCTGCTCTCCGGCGGTTCGGCGACGCACCGTACGGGTTCCCACGCGCCGAGGTCGTCACCGGCCGGCTGGACCGGGCCCCGCTCGCGAAGGCGCCGGAGGACGGCCTGCACCAGGCCGACAGGGACACCGCCGCCGACGTCCCCCTGGATTCAGGCGTCCAGGAGGCCGGTGCGGAGCGTGGTGAGGGTGCGGTTCAGCAGGCGTGAGATGTGCATTTGGGACACGCCCAGTTCCCGGCCGATCTCCGCCTGGGTCATCTCCTGGCCGAAGCGCATCTCGATGATGGCCCGCTCACGGTCGTCGAGCTGCTGGAGCAGCGGGGCGAGCGTGTGCAGGTCCTCGAACAGGTCCATCGCCGGGTCGACGTCGCCGACCATGTCGGCGTATTTGAGTCCCTCGCTGTTTTCCTCGTCGCCGCCGGGGGTGTCGAGGGAGCCGGCGACGTACCCGTTGGCGGCGACCAGGCCGTCGATGATCTCTTCCTCGCTCAGGTGGAGGTGGTCGGCGAGTTCTTTCACCGTGGGCGGGCGACCGAACTCGGTGGTGAGAGTTTCCTTGCCCTTGGCGAGGTTGACGCGCAGCTCCTGCAGGCGCCGCGGGACATGGACGGCCCAGGTGGTGTCGCGGAAGAACCGCTTGATCTCGCCGACGATGTAAGGAATCGCGAACGACGTGAACTCGACCTCACGCGACAGGTCGAACCGGTCTATGGCCTTGATCAGACCGATCGTCCCGACCTGGATGACGTCCTCCATCTCACCGCTGCCCCGGTTGCGGAAACGGCGGGCCGCGAAGGACACCAGCGACAGGTTCATCTCGATCAGGGTGTTGCGCGCGTACTGATACTCGCGGGTGCCCTCCTCCAGGACCTGCAACCGGTCCAGGAACAGCCGGGACAGTGCGCGTGCGTCCTTGGGCGCGACCTTGCCGCCGTCCTCGATCCAGGGCAACTCGCCGACGGCGTCGGCCGGTTCCGTCGTGCCGACGATTGCTTCGCAAGCGTTTACAGAGGAGGTCACGGTGCCGCCTTTCTGAAAGCAGGATGGCCGTCACATGCCCTCATCGCCCGCATGCATGCCCGCGCGAGCCGGACTGTTTCGTCAAGGGGCCGGGGCACGCCTTCTCTTGCGATACCGGCTGCGCCACCCACTGCGCAGGTCAGATTCCGCGGCCTACCGTCGTCGCTGGTCAGGTGCCGTGGTCGCAGGCTTCCGGTGGGGCTGACGTCCCCTCTACGCCACCCACGCCCCGGCCAGGACACCAGAAGGAAAGGGAGGTGGGCGGAAGCGCGGGCGCCGAACGAGGGGATCGGGGCGCCGGGTTGGCGTTCCGCACGGCTGGCGCCCGCCTATGTCGTTGTGGAGCACGTACAGGATGCCCCGCAGACGCCGCCGGCCCGCGCCGGCCGCGGTCCCGGTGATCGCTCAGGCCAAGACGGCAGCAGCGGCTCGATCAGCATCCTCAAGCCGCCATCCACCATCCATGGACCAGTACTCGCACTCTCCCCAACGGCCGAATCGCCACATCGGTCAATCGCGACCAGGGCACCTCAACAAGATCGTGCTACGAGGTCCTAGACCGCGAATGACAGATCCTTCACCGCCGCGCAGGCACGTTCGGCGTCCAAGCCGTCGTCAAGAGCCTCCAATGCAGCAGCCGCCGACACCCGAACGGAACAGGGCAGACCGTCATAGGAGGACGTCGAGCGCCCGTCTCCCTGCTGACTCCCCAGGACTCGTCGGCGCTGCCGAACTGACGGGTGTCAGGAGTCCCGCGCGGCCGACTGTTCGGCGAAGGTACGGATGGTGTCGGTGTCCTGTGTGCCCTCGGCGATATCGCGGGCGAGGGCGGAGAGTTTGCGGTTGTGGGCGCGGGCGTAAGCGCGAAAGACGCTGAACGCTTCGTCGATGGGCATCTGCCATCGCTCGGTGAGGATGCCCTTGACCTGTTCGATGACGATCCGGCTGTTCAGGGCGTACTGGAGCTGGTCGCGTTCGGCCTCGCTGTAGGCGAGCGTGCGCTGCTGGAGGATGGCAATGGTGGCCACGTCGGCGAGGGCCTGGGCGAGGGTGAGGTCCTGGTCGGGCAGGGGCTCGGAGGCGCTCTGGAAGAGGCTGAGCGCGCCGATGATCCGGCCCCGCAGGCGCAGCGGCAGCGCGTTGGTGGCGACGAACCCGACGGACTCGGCGCCACGGGCGAACTGCGGCCACATCGTGGCGGCAGTGGGGTCGGTGAGGCTGATGTTGATCCGTGGCAGACCATCGCGGTAGCAGTCGACGCAGGGACCCTGGTCATGCTGGAGGGCGAAGAGTTCCAGCAGTCGGGTGTGTTCGTCGGAGGCGGCCAGGAGGTGCAGCCGGTCGTTCTGGTCCGCGAGCAGGATGCCGACAGCGGCGACGTCCAGCAGTTCCATGCAGCGCACAGACAGCTTCTGCAGAAAGTCGATGACGTCGAAGTCGTCTATCAGGGAGTCGGCCACCTCGACGAAGACTTCGGTGAGTTGCTGTTCACGGGTTGCCATCGAGATCAGTCCTCGTCCTCGTCGGTGTCTTCGTCATCTGTCGGGTTCATCGGGTGCGGATCGGGTTCGAGCCACAGTCGGCGGTCCACGACGTCCCGGGCCGTGTCGGTGAGGGTGCGGCTGTTGCTGTAGGCGTGGGCGCGCAACCGCAGGAGAGCCTCTCCCAGGGGTACGGACAGCTGGACGCTGACCATGCCGGTCGCCTGGTGGAGGACCGCCTGGTGCAGTACCGGGGCGGTCAGCTCCTGGTTCTCCGCAGCTGACAGCAGCGGGCTCCCGAGGCCCAGGACGTACTTGGTCAACGCGACGGCCAGGACGTTGACATCGTCGCCCTGCGCCCGGGCCAAATGCCCGGGACTGCTTCTGACCAGCGTCAGCACGCCGAGGGTGATGGCACCGATGTGCAGGGGGAAGCAGAACACCGCCCGCACCTTCAGGGCCGACGCCTCGATCACGAGAGCGGGCCAGCGGTCCTCCCGCACGCGGCCCAGATCGGGCACGCGTACCGCGGTGCCGCCGGCCAGGCAGTCCGCCCCCGGGCCGTATCCGAGGGTGAGCTGAAGATCCTCGAAGTCACGCGAGATGCGGCCGGAGGACCACAGGATCTCCGTCCCGCCCGGTGCGTTGCCCGCGCTGACCGCGATCCCGTCCACGGCGAGCACATCGGCCGTGTCCGCCGCCACGGTCGGCCACTCCTCGGTTTGAAGCAGGAGCAGGATCTCTGACATCCGGTCACTGATCATGCGGCTCCGCTGGACGGCCGGGAGGTGCCAATTTGACTCTGGCGATGCCCGAGTACCCCTCCGCAAGGAGGTATCCCGTACCGGTGAGGTCCAGGAGCCGTCGCACGACCGGGGCAGGAGGTGCAGCCGCAGCTCCCTCTGCGAGGCAGCCAGGCGCTGGGAGAGGGCGAGGACGACATCCAGACCGCTTGCGTCACAGAAGCCGACCGCGGCGAGATCCAATGTCCGTCATCCTCTTGGCGAGACGCGTCTCCAGAGCCTCGCAGACAGCGGGAACGGTGGACAGATCGATCTCACCCTCTGCCCGCGAGTGCGAGGTCATCCCAGCTCACCCACGCCGACGACGGCTACGAGAAGCCGGCCTACACCTACCTCGGCACCGTCACCCTCGCAGCCCTCACGATCTGGCTCCGAACATGCCGAGAAACAGCGCCTAATGCAAGGCGTCGCCGCTCCAGGAACGCAAACGGTCGGCGATGTCGTAGACGGTGAGTCGCAGCGCGCGGATGTCGGTGATCAGGTCCCGCCACGGCTCGAAGGAGTCGTCGATCTCCTTCCCGGAGGCCCGGATGTACGCCACCGCCACGCCGTACGCGAAGTACGCGTTGCGCGCCGGCAACGGGCGCAGGAGGAGCAGTTGCTCAAGCAGGGCGGCAGCCCGCCAGTAGGCGTCGGGCTCGCCCGCCTCCAACTGGGGTGTGTTCACGCGGTGTCGAGCGACGGCGGCGACCAGGCCCGAGTAGTCCCGAACCCCGAGTTCCTTGCCGAGTAGTTCCTCTTGTCGGTCAAGGAGCCATCGGATGTCGATGTGCAGGTCCAAGGATCAGGCCGCCCGCCCTGCGGTGTTTTGCCTGGCCGGAGTGTCGTCAGGGAAGGCCTCGTCGAACGCTTCGGCCAGGCCGGGCTGGGCGATGATCTCGCGGAACACCGCCGTCGCCTTGCTCAGCTTGATCTGGTTCTCTTCTTCTATGGCCAGCTCGGCCAGGTAGGCGCGCACGCTCTGCCCGCGGGCTGCGGCGACCGCAGCGAACCGGTCCCTGGTCTTCGAGTCGACCTTGACGGTGGTGTCAGCCATATCCCGAGTATGCACCCATGGGTACCTTCGCGAATACCGTTCACGAAGGTACGGCCACGTCTCCGTCAGTTCCACACGATGCAGACGGCTACCAGGACAGCGTCGAGCTGAGCAGCGATCAGGGCCGACAGCACGCCGCCTCCGGGACCCTTTGCGGTGGGTTCTCGCACAGCTTCTTGACCGGATTGAGGGGCACCCGGGCCCAGAGGACGCAGACCACGGGCCCGGGATGAGCCGACCGGCAATCCAATCACTCGTGCCCCGCGCAGGCCTGCCCCTGCGGCCGTCCGGATCCAGCACCGACTCAAGCCCCTATGGGGCGGCGCAAGGCGACAATGCCCAGGACTTCCAACCCACGCTGATCAAATCAGAAAGGGGGGCCTGGTCGCGGGCCTGTCAGGCGGCTGTGCCATCCGCAGCAGTAGCGGTCCTGGCTACAGCACTTCCGGTATCGGGCCGGGTCGGCAACCGGCGGAGCTGCGAGCGGATTTCGTCGGTTTCACAGACGAGCATCAGCTAGCATCCGCGGAGTTGATCAGGGCAAGCAGGCCGTCGCCGGGCCACAAGGGGATTCCTGCCTCCGCTCGGGCCAGCTGCCTGCCGACCTCGATGAGGACCTCGATCCGGTCGGCGGGTCCATACGCCCGCTGCTCCCCCGTTGCCGGGGCGACGGCGCGCACCTCGCTGTGCGGGCCGGCGCACACCAGGGCGCGGGCGATGGCCGGCAGTCCCAGGCTGAGGGCGTCGCAGTCGGGGCCGGGGTCGGAGTCGACTGCAGCAGATCGTCGGTGACCGCCTCCCAGTCTCCGACGTGTGGCCAGCGTGTGCCGCCGTCCAGTTCGTGGGTGAGGGTAGACAGCGGGACGATCTCGCCCAGTCGGCGGCCTCGGACGAGACGGTCGTGGATGCGCGCACCGTCCGGCGCCCGTTCGCGGGGCATTCTGGCTGGTGAGCGCTCCATAGTCCCGCTCATTGTCAGGGTGTTGCTCTGCAACACTGCCGCTCTCCGGCAACACTGCACCAGGTTCTCCGCGTGACCACGGCCCAACTGGCTGGGTCTGGGGCAGTCGCCTCCAAGCCCGATCAGTTACTGCAGGGCTCCGACCCGACGTCGGTGCGCCGCGCCCGCCCCCGGCTTCCGACCGTAGCGACTCCTCCAGCCTCCAAGTTCCCTCAAGATCCGTCCCACATCCCCAGACGCTTGAGCCGGCGCTGCTGCAGCCGCTCCGAGACGGCCGTGCGGCTGAAGACGAGTCCCATAAGCAGCCCGAAGACCACAGCGAACCTCTTCCCCGACGAGATCCCTGGCGTGCTCAGGGCGTTGTCGGACGGCCGCACCGCGGCATGGACACGCAAGCTGATCGACACCCATCGTGACATCGAGACCGCGCGCGCCATCCTCCGTCTCCTACGCACTACAGACGGGGCACCCGCGGGTCAGACCGGCCCGGACCCGCAAGAGCGGTCCCCGAGCGCCCCGGCTGAACCCCCCTCCCCCATTCAGGCAGAGGGAAACCTAGGTGATGAGGCTGGCGGCTGGCTAGGCGGCTGGTTAGCTGGTTGCCGCGACCCCGCAGTCGGTGAGGCCGCCTGCTGTGCCAGCCCCTGATCTCGGGTGGCCGTCTGGGCAGTTGGGCTTGCGCTGGGTTCCCCAACGGCCGTGCCGCCCGGGCTGCCTGCCGACCGTGCAGGAGTCGGCCGGCAGGCAGCCGACGTCCGGGAACCGCAGGCTGATCGTGTGGATTGGCCGGTGGACGTCGTCCTCGCGCGACCCGTGACGTGCTGCCGGCCGGGCCGTGGGCCTACGAGATCAAGGTCGACGGCCACCGGACCGTGCTGTGGCGCACCGAGGACGGCGTTCGGCTTCAGTCACGCCCCGGCCGTAACGTCGCCGCCCAATGGATGGACCCCGCGCTGGCCGGCCATACGCCTGCCGCCCGGCGCGATTCTGGACGGCGTTATGTGACCTGTGGGGGTGTCTCAGCCCCAAGGTGTTTCAGGCGGCGCAGGTCCCATAGGCGAGACGTGACGGGCGTCGCTGCCTCGTGCCGCAGCGGCCGCTCAGAGGTGGCCGTCCAGGAACTTCCCTACTTCGGCGGTGGTCATGGGCCCCATGCTGTGCGCCACCGCCTCTCCCTCCTTCAGCAGGACGTAGGACGGGGCTCCGGTGATCCCGTATCGCTCGGTTGCGGCCGGACAACGCGTGATGTCGGTGCGGACGGCCGTCAGGCGGCCCGTGTACTCGTCGGCGATGCCACCCACTACGAGGTCCATCACCCGGCAGGGCTCGATTGCCTTGGGCCATGTCCCGGTGAAGTATGCGAGGACTGGAACTTTGCTCATCCCGAGGATGAAATTGAACTCCGCGTCCTCACGGGGTCGGTGAACCCGCTGCGCCATGGAGGCTCCTGACCTCGCGTTCCGTCATTCCATCCCCATCATCCCTCGCGCGGTGTGGCAGGCCGGCCCGGTCGGTCGTCCGGTTGACCTGTCGGAAGGCAGGCACGGGGCCGTCGCAGAACCACGGTGGTCCCCGGCGCGAGCGGCCCGGCCCCCCGCCCCTGGTGACCCGGCCTGGCCGCCCCGCCGGTCCCCCAGCTGTAGCCCGCCGCGCGCCCGTGGGCCAGCTCGTGCCAGGACAGCGCTCTCCACGACGACATGAAAGCTGTTTTCCAGGGCGTAGAGGCCCAGATCGCGGACCAGAAGCTCGATGAGCGCGTCAACGAGCGGGCCGGTGCGCATCGTCCACCGGATCCAGTCGAGCCGTATCCGTCACCGCGCTTCTCATAGACAGCGCCCCGACGGGATTCCCGAGGCCTTGTCTGGTCTTCACGTCAACCCCCGGTCTCAGCTGGCTCATGCCGCTCTTCGACGGGCCGCATGAGCCAGCTGATGGCGCCGAGGACGAGGCACGATTCCTGGACCGTTCGCGGACGCGGTCGTGGACGGTCGAAGTACGCGTCAGCTGGCCCGAAGACCGACCGCGAGCGTCAGTTCAAGGACCCGGTGTGGCGATGCGAGATCCGGAAACAGCTCCCGCAGCTGCGACATCCGGTATCGGACTGTCTGGGGGTGGACGAACAATGCCGCCGCCACCTCGTCCCGCCTGCCCTGGTGCAGCAGCCACGCCCGCAACGTCTCCTCCAGACGCCGTGCGGTCGCGACAGGCAAGGTCCGCAACGGTGCGAGGGCTCGGGCACGCAGGTCTGCGAACGCGTCCGCGTCGGCGCTCAGCACCAGCTCGGGCAGGTGGTCCTCGGTGTCGCGGATATCGGAGGAGAGCAAGCGCGCGCGTGCGGCTCGTGCGTACGAGGCGGACGCACGAGTCCATGGCCGGGCCGGGCCGACCACGGCGGTGCGGTCGGTCAGCTGCCGCAAGAGATGTGATCGGTCGGCATCGGGGACGAGCAGCACACCGGTGGCATCCGGCAGATCGTCAAGGACGAGGGTGCTCGGGTCGAGCGCGCGGTAGGCAGGCCGGGTCTGGGCGGCGGGCAGCAGGACCGCGGTCAGCGAAACCGGAGGCTGCCATCCGGCCCGTTGAGCAGAGGCCAGCAGTACGTCCGGGCTCGCGCCGGCGAGGAGGTCGCGGGCCAGGTGTTCCAGGTGGCGTTCGTGGTCCCTGCCCCGGGCGGCCAGTTCGTCGGCGTGGCCCGCGGCGCTCGCGGCGGAGAGCTCGTCGATGTAGGCGAAGGTCAGCTCGGCGAACTTGGCGACCTCGGCGGCGGGCAGACCTGCGGGTACGGCACCCGCTGCCAGGCATCGCCAGGCCACGCGGGCGCCGACGCGGTAGGCGCTGAGCAGGGCGTCCATCGAACGGCCGTCACGCACCTCGCCGCGGCCCAGCTCGTAGGCCGCGTCACCGGCGTCACCGCCCGTGGCGTTCCCGCTCGCGAGGTCCAGGTAGTTGCCCAGGGCGGTGCGGACGGCTCGGCGGATGGTGACGCCCATGCGGCCCGAAAGGGCGTTGGCGTAGGAAGGGACCTCGTCGATGATCGCCTCGACGACCTCGTCGGCGGTGGTCCTCAGCGCGGCCCGAAGTGCGGTGACCGTCGTCTCATCCAGGGCCAGTTCGCTGGCCCTCTGGATTGCATGGCTCACGTTTTGTTCCCTGCGAACAATTCAGTCGACCAGATTCACGTCCTGCGGACAGGACTTTACGCCTTGAGGCGCAGCAAGCTGGAGCCATGACGAGTGCAGCCCTCCGCAGCAGGGCGTGGAAACTGCTGGAGATGGTCACGACGCCGCTGCTGCCGTCGGACTACCTCGACCTGGTCAGCCCGCTGCGCGCGGGCGCCGACCTGCGTGGGCGCATCGAGGCCGTGCACCCCGAGACGGGTGACGCCGCGACCATCGTGATCAGGCCGGGACGGGGCTGGCGCCGCCACACAGCCGGCCAGTACGTGCGGATCGGGGTCGACGTCGACGGGGTGCGCCTGTGGCGTGCCTACTCCATCACCTCACCGACAAACCGCCAGGACGGCCGCGTCACGATCACCGTGAAGGCGATCCCGGACGGCAAGGTCAGCAATCACCTGGTCCGCAGGGCGGAACCGGGCACGCTGATCCAGCTCGACCAGCCGACCGGTGACTTCGTGCTGCCGCAGGCCAAGCCCGCCAAGGTGCTCTACCTGACGGCCGGCAGCGGCATCACGCCCGTGATGGGCATGCTGCGCGACACCGAGTTCGACGACGTCGTCATGGTCCACTGCGCGCCACAGCCGCAAGACGTGATCTTCCGCAACGAACTGCACGACCTGGTCGCGGACAAGAAGCTGCGGCTCACCGAGGTGCACACCGACACGGACGGCATGCTCGACATCGCCCGTCTCCACGAACTCGTGCCCGACTGGGCCGAGCGCGAGACCTGGGCCTGCGGTCCCGCGGGCCTGCTCGACGCCGCCGAAAAGCACTGGACCGAACACGGCGTACAAGAGCGCCTGCACACCGAGCGCTTCCGCCCCAGCGTCGTCGTCGCCGGCGACGGCGGCGAGGTCACGTTCAGCGCCACCGGCAAGACCGTCGACGCGGACGGCGCCACGCCCTTGCTGGACATCGGCGAGGAGGCCGGCGTGCTCATGCCCTCCGGGTGCCGCATGGGCATCTGCTTCGGCTGCGTCACGCCGCTCAAGGCGGGCGCCGTCCGCGACCTGCGCACCGGCGAGATCACCGAAGCCGAGCCGGGCGTCCTCATCCAGACCTGCGTGTCCGCCGCGGCGGGCCCCTGCGACATCGAACGGTAGGAGCACCTTGACCGCCACCGACCCCACCGCCCACCTGACCGCGGAGCAGATCGAGGAGCTCGGCCGCGAGCTGGACGCGATCCGCGACGAGGTGATCGCCGACCGCGGCGAGCAAGACGCCGCCTACATCCGCAAGGTCATCTCGGCGCAGCGCAAGCTCGAACTGGTCAGCAGGGGCGTGCTGCTGTTCTCGATCTTCCCGCCCGCGTGGCTGATCGGCACCGCCGGCCTGTCCGTGGCGAAGATCATGGACAACATGGAGATCGGCCACAACATCCTGCACGGCCAGTGGGACTGGATGCGAGACCCGAAGATCCACTCCACCACCTGGGAGTGGGATCACGTCTCGCCGTCCGAGCAGTGGAAGCACTCGCACAACGAACTGCACCACACGTACACCAACGTGATCGGCAAGGACAACGACCTCGGCTACGGCATCATGCGCGTCGACGAGGACCAGAAGTGGCACCCGTTCCACCTCGGCCAGCCGCTGTGGAACTTCATCAACGCCTGCTTCTTCGAGTACGGCATCGCAGCGTACGACCTGGAGCTCGGCAAGAACCTGAACAAGCGCCGCCGCAACAACCCGGAGTTCCGCGCGCGGGCCAAGGCCGTGGGCCGCAAGATCCGCAAGCAGGTCCTCAAGGACTACGTGATCCACCCACTGCTGTCGGGCCCGTCCTTCCTCCCCACGCTCGGCGCCACGTTCACCGCGAACCTGGTCCGCAACATCTGGACCCACTCGGTGATCATGTGCGGGCACTTCCCCGAGGGTGTGCAGGTCTTCGAGCGCCGGTCGATCAAGGGCGAGACGCGCGGCCAGTGGTACCTGCGCCAGATGATGGGCTCGGCGAACATCAGCGGCAGCAAGGCCATGCACTTCATGACCGGCAACCTGTCGCACCAGATCGAGCACCACCTGTTCCCGGACCTGCCGAGCAACCGGTACGCCGAGGTCGCGGTGAAGGTGCGCGCGCTGTTCGAGAAGTACGAGCTGGAGTACGTCACCGGCCCGCTGCCCAAGCAGGTGTTCTCCGCGTGGCACAAGGTCTTCCGGCTCTCGCTGCCGAACACGAAGCCCAAGGTCAAAACGCCGGACCGCGAGCAGGAGCTCGTCGCGGCCTGATTCCCGATATTGGTTCCTGGCCCTCGCGGACCGCGATCAGGTCACCGAGCAGGTCGTCATCCGGGTGCGCGCGCCGGTTGGCGAGGAGGCACCGGATCACCGCGAGCAGCCGGGCCGACTGCGCGGGTCTCTCGTGCTGCCGGGCCGGGCCTGCCACGTTCGCCGGCTACGACGCTCCGCTGATGGTCAGCGCGGTTCGCGCGAGCTCGCGCAGCCAGGTATGCGCGTGGTCGGTGTCGTAGCGCTGATGCCACGACAGGTACATCGGTGCCGCCGGAAGTTCGAGCGGCAGGGGGAGCAGAACCAGGCCGCGGTCCGCCACCGCGGAACGTGTGGTGGCTTCGGGGGCGGTGATCAGGAGATCGGAGTGTCGTGCGAACTCCAGCGCGGCCGCCTCCGTGGGAGCGGTCGCCACCACGGTACGGGTGAGGGCGAGTCGCGCGAGGGCGTCGTCGAGGGCGTTGCTGAGGTTTCCGCGTCGCGAGATGGTGATGTGCTCGGCCGCGGCGTACCGCTCGGCGGTGACGGCCTTGACGCGGGTGAGGGGGTGTCCCTGCCTCACGGCGATGACGAGGCGGGACTCGCCCACGTTCTCGGCGCGGATGTCCGGTGCGGTCGGTCGGTTGGCGTTGGCTTCCAGGTCGACTTCGCCGCGCCGCAGCTCGGGAGTGTCGATGCTCGATTCCGCGATGAAGCGCAGTCGCACGCCGGGCGCCTGTCCGCGCACGGCCGCGAGCAGTGCGGGGCCACTGAGGGCGACGAGGGAATCATGCCAGCGCAGTGTGAAGGTGCGCTCCAGCGTCGTGAGGTCGAGTTCGCGGCTCGGTGCCAGCACGCCCTGGACCTGCTGGAGCAGATCGTGCACCTGCTCCCGGACGGCGATCGCGTACGGCGTCGGGGTCATCGTACGTCCTGTGCGCACGAGGATCTGGTCCCCGGTCGTGCGCCTGATCCGGCCCAGGCTCCGGCTCATCGCGGGGGCGGTGACGTGCAGGCGCGCGGCTGCCCCGGCGACGCTGCCCTCTTCCAGCAGCGCGTCGAGCGCGGCTAGGAGGTTCAAGTCCAATTGCATGAGAGTAATTCTAGGCATGCCTGACATGCAGTTGAAGTTAACGACCGGGGTGCATACCTTCGGGACGAGAGCGCGCGACGGAACGCGCAGCTTGGCCCGACCGACCTCATCGCCCCTGTTCAGACGGGAGTTCCGCCATGCCGGAAACGCTTCAGACCACTGACGTTGCCGCCTCCGACGCCGATCTGCTGGCGCAAACCGAGATCGCCGTACGCACGGCAGGTTCGGCGCTGCGAGAGCGTTTCGGCGATGTGGTCCGCTACCAGAGCCGTGAAGAGCTGATGCGCGCGCTCGCCGCCAACGACGACGCAGCCCTCAATGCCCTGCGTCCCCGCCTTACGCAACTGCGCCCGCAGGCCCGCTGGGTGGAGGACGAGCTCGCGGGCGGGGCCCTTCCACTGGGCGAATGGTGGGTCGTGGACCCGGCCGAAGGCAACGTCAACCACCTGCACGCCTTGCCAGAGTGGGCCGTCACCGCCACCCTCGTGCGCGACAACCAGCCAGTGCTCACCGCGGTCCATCTGCCCCTGACCGGCGAGACCTACACCGCACTCACCGGCGCCGGCGCCCACCTCGACGACCGTTCCCTGCACGTCTCCGACACCGCCGACCTCGGCCTCAGCATCGTGGCCACCAGCCAGGCCAGGCCCGACGAGGCGGAGCAGGTCGTGCGGCGCGTCGGCTCCTCGATCACCGAGATGCTCCTCGACGCGTTGGTGGTACGGACCTCGGTGCCCGCCACCCTGCACCTGCTGAACGTGGCCGCCGGCCGGATCGACGCCTTCTGGCAGTTCGCCGGAGCACGCGCGGACCTGCTTCCCGGAGCGCTGCTCGTCGCCGAGGCCGGCGGACAGATCTCCGACGCCGAGGGTCACCCCTGGACGCCAGCGAGCGAGAGCTTCCTGGCCGCCGCACCCGGCGTCCACACCGAGGCCGTCGCCACCCTCTCGCGCTGATCGCAGACCCAAACCCGCAAGCACAGGAAGGACCAGATCATCTTGACCACGATTGCAGTTCTCGGAAACGGCCGCGTCGGCGGCAGCCTGGCCACAGCCCTCACCCAGGCCGGACACGAGGTGACCGTGGCGGACCGCTCGCCCGGCTCTGCCGCCGACGCCGTCCGGACCGCACAGATCGTCGTCAACGCCACGCCGGGTGAGGGCTCCCTGGAGCGGCTTGTCGCGCTGCGCGAGGAGCTGCAGGGCAAGATCCTCGTCGACGTCTCCAACGCCGCCGTCGACGGACCGGACGGACTCCCCGCCGACCTGCTCTACCCCGGCTCAAGCCTCGCCGAGCAACTCCAGGAATCACTCCCCGAAACGCGCGTCGTCAAGACGCTCAACACCATGCTCTTCCCGGTGATGACCGCGCCCGCCACACTCACCCAGACACCCAGCGCCTTCCTCTCCGGCGAGGACCCGCAGGCCAAGCAGACCGTCCGCGAACTGCTCATCGACCTGGGCTGGCGCAACGAGTGGATCACCGATCTCGGCGGGATCCAGACCGCCCGCGCCACGGAGGCCGCGATCCTGTTCGTCCCGCACGTGATCCGCTCCAGCGGATTCGCGCCCTTCGCGCTCTCTATCGCCCGCTGACGGAGAGCGGGGCACGACACGCGTACAGCACGATGTCACACGTCTTACCGAGGGCGAGTGCTTGGGTGAGCCACGAGATGTCGGCTGTTTCAGCGGTCTTGGCGGTGACTGGCGTTGCCGCCCCAGCGTTGACAACAGACATCGCAACACGCCCTACGGCGCGTATCCGGTCGCGATCAATTGGCGGGCTGTGTGATTGGTCGCGATAGTTGTCACTTGGTCGCGAAAGCTGTCACCAGGCCATGCCCAGGGCATCGCGGGTGTGCCGGGACACGTAAGTTGGCACCTGGCCACGCCGGTTGGCACCGCGACGGCCTCAACGCTCAATATGTCGGCCGGTTGTTCGTTCTTACTGGACCTGGCGATTCCTCACTGGTTCGCCGACTCGAGCGGATGAACGGCCGCACGGTCAGCAATCGACACCAGGAGGATCAAGCTGAGCGACAGGGCTTCGCCGATCCGCTGGGTACCTCATCATCGTGGCCGGCGCTCTCGCATGTGCCGCCGAGCCGAGGCAGCGCCCATTGCGCTACCCGGACTGGTATCCGGCGTCGAGTTGCGTGCGCAGTCGTTCCCGGTCGATCGCCTTCTCCCATTTGCCGACGACGAGGGTGGTGGTCACGTTGTTCCCCTCGCTCGTGCCGTCCAGCTCAGTGCGGCGGCTCTGGCCAGGTGCAGGTGTGCACGTTCCTCGGGAAGTCCCGGCCCGTGCATGCGGACGTGGTGGAGATGCAGCAGGTCCGGGAGGAGGTCCTGAGGGGGCAGCGTCCCCGCACCCTCCAGCGCGCTGCGGTAGGCGGCCAGCGCGGCGCGGCGTGCGGACCAGCTCGAGATGACGCGCGTGTCCAGCACCGGGGTGCCGACGGCCTGGGGTACGAGGACTGCGGTCGTCAGGGCGATGGTCTGGTCGTAGACCGCCCGGGGTGGGGCGCTCCTGTCCGTGTGGGTGTGCCCGACCAGCCAGCGCATCGCCTTCGCGTCGTCCCCGAGCAGGCCCACGGCGATGTCCACCATGCTCGCGGCGGTCACCGCACGAGCGTCGGGAGCGCCCCGGCCGGCCTGCGCGGTCAGCTGGGCGAGGACGGCGGCCGCGTCGGCGGCGAAATAGTCCCCGGCCGCTTCCATCGCCGCAGGGCCTCCGAAGCGCGCGGTCTGCGGGTAGTAGGTGTCCAGGCTCGCGTGGGTGATCAGGCCCGCGCGCCGAAGCCGCCGGGTCCACTCGCCGATCTGTCCAACAGCGGTGCCGAGTGCACCGGGCGCGCAGGTCAGATGGAGACGTAGGTGGTCCTCGGGATCGCGGTGGCGAACGAACCACCAGCTGGGCTCGCCCAACTCCCCGAGCAAGGACGGCAGATGCCGGGTCAGGAGTGGGTCCTGGCGGTCGCGGTGCCCGTGCAAGCTGATGGAGAGCAGGTTGCCGCAGCCAGGCAGACGGCCGTGTTCCCGAGTGACGACGTCGCCCGATCCACGGACCGGTACACGGGGCTGATGTACAGCGGCCAGGGGTATGACGATCTCGTGGGCACGCCCGCCGGTCCAGCCCAGGTCCCCGGGCTTCGGTGCGGCACGCAGCAGCGCCTTGCCGTCGCGCTCCACGTGGGTACGGAGCAGGACCCGGTGCGAGGGCTCCGCCAGGTCCAGGTTCATGCGCCGGTCTCCGTCGCCCAGGTAGACGTGCTCGGGCAGGAGAACATCACGACGCCACTCGGCCAGGGCCTGGTCCCACTGCCGCCACGGCATCCGCGGGCCGGGCAGATCGTCTTCGCCGAGTGTCCAGCGGGCCGGGGACAGTACGGTGCGCCCGTAGCGCAGTGCGGGGAGGAACGGCAGGCTGGAAACGGCGGCTCCCCACGAGAACCCGGTGCACGGGACGCCCAGTGCCACCGGTGCCTCGATCAGGAACCGCGCGAGCGGATGGGTGTGGTGGGTCAGATCCACCGCGTTCAGCAGCATCGTGTGCACGGGACGGCGGCGGGAGACCGAGACCAGGTGCAACTGCTCGGCGTCAGCGGTCACCGCCAGGTCCGTCACGGGCAGCTGGTCCCTGTCCGGGCCGTCGTAGTCGCCCAGGGGGATCACCACCTCCCCCACCTGCGGGGTGTGCGCGACGTTCGCCGAGCGTATGTACAGCGGGCTGGTACTGATCTGCGCGATCAGCGCGTCCTGCTGTACGCCGGGCAGCCCGGCGTATACATCGGTCATCCGGCGTCGGTCGTCGGCGTCGAACAGGTGGAGAAAGCGCCCGGTGGCGGTTCCGGCCGCACGGGCCACACCGACGACATGCAGCGTGAACTCCCCTTGTTCCAGGGCGGATACGCTCGCCGCGTGGATCCGAACGGTCACCTCGGTGCTCGGCTGCACGGGCGCACCGGGATCCACCACAGCCAGTTCGTCGATCGCGGCGTCATCGAGTCGGACCTGGTGGCTGCGCCTCGTCGCGGCGGTGTATGCGAGCCCCAGCAGCCTGCTGTCGCGGGCGGTCAGCGTCGGGCCCGTCGACGCAACTGTGGACCCGAGGTAGCCGGACGGGTAGCCGAGGAGATCGATGGCGTCCAGGACGGGTACCACCGCACCCGGGCCGTAGCGATCGAGGAAGCGGCCGTGCCAGGCGACCCACCCCAGGCTCAGCGCCGCGCGCGGCGCCAGGCGCGTGAGCACCGCGGCGGCCCTCTCCGCCTCCTTGGCGACCGCCTCCGGGATCACCAGGTCCCAGTCCAGCCGCAGATCGAGGGCAAGCGCGGGTTTCGCCGCGGGACACAGCCGTGTCATGGCGGCCATCACCCATGCGCGTTCGGCGCGGGCGCCCGCAGGGGCGACGGACGCGGGGGCGGCGGTCACGTCGTCGTGCCGTGCCAGTCCCGCCGCGACCTCACCCAACTCGGCGGCTTCGGCCGCGGGCAGGCACTGTACCTGTCCGAGCAGGGCGGCGATCGGATCGGATGCCGTGACCGCGGGACGCAGACTGGTGATCAGGAATCGCTGTCGTACGAGGTTCGCGAGCAGGTTCTCGATCGCGGTGGGCGAAGCGGCCGGGAAACCGGCGGAGAGCGTCTCGGCGAGATCTGCCCACAAGACCGGCGCCCGCGCGCCGCCCATGGCCATGCGGACAACCTCGGTCGCGCGTATCCCCACGTGCGCGGGCACGCCGTCGATCGCACTGCTCGATCGGTGCTCGATCGTCAGGCGTCCGTCGCGCTCGAACGCGAGGCTGGAAGCGAGCAGCGTCAATTGGGGCCTGAGCTCGCGGTGTTCCTCCAACCGGTCGACCAGAGCCGCGGTCCAGGCCGCGTCCGGTCTGGTGACCGCTCGGTGCCCGGTGCCCATACGCAGCACGGGAGCGGCCCCTGTGCGGGCGGCCTCGACACCGGCGAACAGGCCGAACGGAGTGGCACGTGAGCGGGCGCGCAGCAGGTAGCGCACCACCGACAGGACCGCGCGCCGCACCGCGAGTTCCGCCACCGGCCCGCCGACGCATATCTGATGCACCCGTCTCGCCAGGTCCGGGCTGGAGAACTCGACCGCGATGGCGAAATCCGTTGCCTGCCACAGCTGTTGAAGCCATGCCCGCCACGCCGCCTTGTGCGCGGACGGGCCGGTCAGGTCCGGCCAGACCACCGGGTGGTCGGGACGCCAGACCGCCGCCCGAACCACAGCCGCATCAACGTGGCGGTACAAACGGCCCTCCAGCACAACGGCGTTGTCCGCTATTTTTCCGAACCGCCCGGTTCCGAGGGCGATTATGAGTCATGGTCATTGTGGCGGCTGCTGCGCGACACCGGTGCCGCAGAGTCTCCATCAGCCCTTGAACTGGCCGAATGCCGCCCCAACTAAACGACGACGTATGGGCTGTTGACGCACGCACTGTCTGGCCTAGCCTGGGCGCCGCACACGGCAAGCGGCACATTCCCATCATGTCTGCGAAGGGGAGAGAATCATGACTGCTGTGTCTCCTGAGAAACTCGCCGATGAGGAATTCGGTGAGCTCGAAGAACTCCAGGTGATCGATTCCAGCGAACTGAAGCTCGGCGCGGCCTACCACACGTACACCTACATCGCGGCGGAGAGCACGGAGGACATCCCCGACTAGGACGTCCGGAAGCCGAGGCAACTCTCCGACGGACGAGACCGGTGGGTCGAGGAGGTGGGTCGTGCCGTCCAGCCAGTCGGCGGACCGTACCCGCACCGACGTCCTGCTGCTCTTCCCGCCGCAGACCGAGGCCAGGTTCTTCCCGTATCTGAGCCTGCCTTACCTGACCGGCCACCTGCGCCGCCGGGGTCGGCGGGTGCACCAGGCCGACCTGAACATCGCCGTGCTCCACGAGCTGCTGCGCTGTCCCGCACTGCTGGACGACGCGGTCCGCGCCCAGGACACGGGCGACGACGGCAAGGCCGTGAGCGACTGGTATCGCCGAGAGATGGCCGACGTATTCGCCGCGCACATCGGCGAACTGCGTGCCCACGTCCTGCACAAGGAGCCGGCCGGCGAGCTGGGCCCGGACCGCGCGGTCCGGCTCGCCACTCTGGCCCTCGAACTGCTGGTCCGCGACACCTTCCTGGTGCAGACCTGGGAGGACCTCGGCCGGCTCGACGATGCCGTACGCCGGGCCGCGGACCGGCCGCCCGCCGCGTCGGACGTACCGGTCGTAGCGCTGCACCGCCTGCTGACCGGGCTGCTCGGCCGGCATCGCCCACGCGTGGTCGGCCTCTCCGTGGCGTTCTTCAGCCAGCTCGCGCCCGCGCTGCTGATCGCCGCCTGGATCCGGCAGTTGGCACCGGACACCCAAATCTGTCTGGGCGGTCAGCAGGTGATGCTCCGTCACGACAGCCTCGCCCGGCTGCCCGGAGTCCGGGAAACCATCGACGCCCTGTGCCCGACCGCCGGGGAAGAGCCGCTGGAACGCTGGCTGGACGCGTTGGACGGGACGGTTCCGCTCGCCGCCGTGCCCGGCATGACCTGGCTGCCGCGTTCCGAGGCCGGGCCGCGCACGGGGCCCGCGGTGACCCTGCGCTTCCGTGACCTCGGGCCACCGGACTTCACCGGACTGCCGTTCCGCTCCTATCTCAACGACGCTCTGGAGCTCGCGATCGTCTCGTGCGTCGGCTGCTACTGGGGGCGGTGCGCGTTCTGCTCGTACGGCAACCGGTCGCTCCCGCAAGGCGGTTACCAGCAGGGCACCGCCACCCAGATCGCCGACGCCGTGGAGGCCGTGGTCCGCGCCACGGGCACCCGGTACGTGTCGGTCGCGGACGAGAACACCAACCTGCGGCTGATCCTGAAGGCAATGCGCGCGGCACGCGAACGCGGCATCCGAGTCCGGTTCGGCGTGCGCGGCCGGCTGGAGGCCGCCCTGACCGACCCGGGGTTGTGCCACGACCTCGCCGCGGTCGGCTGCGCGATGATCTCGGTCGGCTACGAGGGCACCTCGCAGCGCCTGCTGGACCGGATGGAGCGGGGTGTGCGCGCGGCCGACTACCAGCGGATCCTCGACAACCTCGCCGCGGCGGGCATCGCCGTCCGGTTCACCGTGATGGGCCAGGTCCTGGACGAGACGCCGGACGAGTTCGAGGCGTCCCTGCGCTTCCTCGTCGACAACGAGCGGCGGATCGGCATCGACGCGCTGGAGCTGATGGTGGCGGAGCCCGGCAGCAGACTCGTGGGCAGCCCGGAGAAGTACGGGCTCGCCCTCGACACCTCGGACCGCCTCGCGGGCAACCCCGAGCTGAGCTACCTGTCCGGCCGGGTCGGTCACCCGCTGGCGGTCCGCGGCGGCCCGACGCGCACGGAGGCACTGGACCGGCTGGTGCGGATCTTCGACACCGTCAGACCGGGCGTTGCGAACGACTCGGCCTCCTCGCACCCCGCCCCGAACGGCCAGCGCACGCCCGCCGTCGCGGCCCTGCGCCCGCACACGTGGGTACGCACCGTGCCCGCGTACGCCGACGACCGCACGGCAGACCGCGTCACCCTGGCCGACCTCGTCCGGGAGCGGTTCTACGCACTCCCCCGCGACGACGTGGAACAGCGCGCCGACGGCCTGCTCAGGGCCCGCACCAACCGTGGCAGCCGACTGCTGGCCCGCCTGGCCGACGCGGCGGCGGGCACCCCCGACCCGGCACGTTCAACCGACCCGGCCCCCTCAGCCAGGAGCTCGTCATGACCCAACCGCCGCGCACCGCACCCCGCGGCGCCCGAACCGTCACCGAGACCCCGCGCCGGATGGGCCTGGGGGTCCTGATGGACATGCCGTGGGGCGGCGGACGCCTCGGCAGGCGCGGCATCGGATTCGTGGAGAGCGACGACGGCGGCGGAGACGTCACCGACCGGGTCCGCGCCTTCCTGCGCCGCCACGGCGGCGACTTCGCCTACTCGGCCCTCGCGTTCCAGCCGCGCTCACGCGCCCGCGTACAAACGGCCGACTACGAGCGCGCCTACGACCGCTTCTTCGAGGCGGTGCCCACCGGGTCGGCCCGCGCCTTCCACCAGACCGAGCTGAACATGGGCACGCCCGAGCGCTACGACCGCCGCCCGGCCGCCGAGTTCACCAACGAACTGGCCGCCCGCTACGGCTTCTCGTGGGTGGTCGAGGACCTGGGCATCTGGAGCCTGCGCGGCATACCGATGCCCTATCCGCTCCCGCCGCCGCTGACCGAGCCGGGCCTGGAGATCGCCACCCGGAACGTGGCGGAGGCGGCCCGGCTGCTCGATCCGCCGCTGCACGTCGAGTTCCCCGGCTTCACGGAGGGCGGCTCGTTCGTCCTGGGACACATGGACGCCTTCGAGTACTTCGCACGGCTGGCGCAGCACGCCGACGTGTGGGTGACGCTCGACGTCGGCCATCTGCTCAGCTACCAGTGGCTGAGAGGACGTACCGGAAAGAGCATGTACGACGGGATCGAGGCCCTGCCCCTGTCCCGTTGCCGCGAACTGCACCTGTCGGGCTGCCAGATCGTGGGCGGCAAGTTCCGCGACCTGCACCACGGCGTCCTGCTGGACGAACAGATCGAGCTCACCGAGCATCTGCTGCCGCGCTGCCCCAACCTCCTCGGGGTGTCCTACGAGGACCCGATGTACCGCGAGGACGGACAGCTGGTCGAGAAGTCACGGCGGAACTACGCGCGGCTGCGGGACCTGGTCGCCGCCTGGCAGCGCGGGGAGGCGGCATGACCACGGTGGAACCGGGCGCGTCGCTCGACGGCGAGCAGCTGACCGACCTGCTCATGCGGCTCCTGCTGGACGCGGACCTGCGGGCCCGGCTCGCCGAAGAGGGCGCCGAGGCCGTGGCGGCGGATCCCGGCGAGCTGGAGTGCCTGGCCTCCGTCGACCTTGCCGAACTGGACACCACCGCACGCCGGTTGCGCTCCCAGGTCTGGCGCCCCGGCAGCGGCGGCAGCCTCGCGACCACGTTCCCGCGCAGCCTGCGGCTCCTCCAGGACGCCGGCGCCACGGAGTCCGACCTCCTCACCGGCTTCCTCGGCTCACCGCACTTCGCCCGGTTCCGGCTGATCCCGTACACCGCACCCGGGTTGTCGGCGGAGGAGGCGTTCGCGTCCTACCTGCTGGACGACGCCGGGTCAGGGGCGCTGCGCGACACCGTGACCCACGAGCTGATGATCGCCCTGTTCACCGCGCTGACGTGCGAGCAGCCGCTGTCGTTCGTGATCGAGGCGGAGGGAATCGTCCCCACCGACCGAGGCCACACCGCCCTGCGTACGTACGCGGCCGCGTCCGTAGCCACCTGGGGAGCCACCTCAACGGAGCACCCCGAGACAACTGAGCACGCCGCGAACGCGGAAACAGTGCAGTACGCCTACTTCACCACGTCCGCCGGGCTGGCTCACGGCGTGGTGTCCGGGCGGGTGGCGGCGGCCTTCGAGGCCGAACCGTCGCACCGGCGCGAGACCGCGCGGCGGGCGCTGGCACGCCGCGGACTGTGGTGACGGGGAGAGGAACCGCCTTGCACATCGTGTTGGTGGATATGCCGTGGTCGTCGCTCGACGCGCCGTCCCTCGCCCTCGGCATTCTCAAACGCCGGATCCTCGACGTCTTCCCCGACGGCGCCGTGGACGTCGAGGTGGTGCACGCCAACCTCGACTTCGCCGACTGGGTGTCCGCGCGTACGGAATACGGAATCGAGGAGTACGACTTCTGCTCGACCTCGTACTTCTCCGGACACAGCGAGTGGATCTTCTCGGCCGCGCTCAACGATCAACCGCTGTGGCGGGTAGCCGAGTTCACCGAACACTTCGGCGGGAAGATGCCGGAGCGCATGCTGGCCAAGGCACGGGAACTGCACGAACTCGCGCCGCTGTTCGTCCGGGAGACTGCCGCCAAGATCGCCGCCACGGCACCGGACGTGGTCGGTTTCACCACCACGTTCGCGCAGAACGCTGCGGCCCTCGCGGCGGCCCGCGTGGTCAAGGAACTGGCACCCGACACCACCACCGTCTTCGGCGGCGCGAACTGCGACGGCCCGCAGGGCGCCGCCCTGCACCGCAACTTCCCCCACGTCGACTTCGTGGTGCGCGGCGAGGGCGAGCTCGCGTTCCCGCGGCTGCTCGCCGCACTCCGCGACGGCGACGCCGACGACCTGGCCGCCATCCCCGGCCTGTGCCGCCGCGACCAGCAGGGCCGGTCCGTGGCCCATCCCATGGACGCCGCCCCGCTGCCTCCGGGAGCACTGGTCACCCCGGACTACGGCGACTACTTCGAGCGGCACGCTCGGTCCACCGCGGGCGGCTGGGTGGAACCGCGGCTGGTGGTGGAGGCCTCACGCGGCTGCTGGTGGGGCGAGAAGCACCACTGCACCTTCTGCGGCCTCAACGGCTCGTTCATGGAGTTCCGCAGCAAGGACCCGCGGCGGTTCGTGGACGAGATCCTCGGCCTGGTCGAGCGACACCGCGTACTCGACGTGTGGGTCACCGACAACATCCTCGACATGACCTACCTCAACTCCATGGCCCCGCTCCTGAAGGAGAGCGGGTACGACCTGCGGCTGTGCTACGAGATCAAGTCGAACCTGCGGCGCGAACAGCTGGCGACGCTGTACGCAGCGGGAGTCAGCTACGTGCAGCCCGGCGTGGAGAGCCTCAGCAGCCGGGTGCTGAAGCTGATGGACAAGGGGGTGACCGGCTGCCAGAACGTACGGCTGCTACGGGACGCGGAGACCGTCGGCGTCAACCTCAGCTGGAACTACCTCTACGGCTTCCCCGGGGAGACCGAACAGGACTACGACGAGATCGTCGACCAACTGCCCGCGCTCCACCATCTCGGCCCGCCGGCCAACTCCACCCGCCTGAAGGTCGAGCGGTTCAGCCCCTACTTCGACCGGCCGGAACTGGGCTTCGGCGACCTGCGTCCCGCCTCGCACTACCACCACATCTACGACCTGCCGGAAGACGAACTCGCCGACCTGGTGTACATCTTCGACTCACCGCACCAGGGCATCGCCGGCGCATGCCTGGACCGGCTGCGCACGGCCGTCGCCGACTGGACGCGGGCGTACCCGCGCAGCCGCCTGACCCACTGCGACCTCGGCGGACACATCGTCCTGGTCGACACCCGACCGGACTTCTCCTGGCATCTTCTCGACCTCACCGACCCGTTCGAAGTGACGGTGTTCCGGCTGCTCGACACGCCGCACAGCCCGGCGGCGCTGCTGCGCAAGGCCGCCGCCCGGTACGCGGACCCGCGGGAATCGGCCGGCGAGGTGACGGAAGAGCGCCTCGCCCGGCTGCTGACCCACTGGCGCACCCTCGGCCTGGTCTTCGCCGAGGGCGGCCAGTACGTGCAGCTCGCGCCCGCCGTGGCCAACCAGGACCTCCTGCGGCTCGACGGCGCCGGACTGCACAGGGACGACACGTCCCTCGTCCCAGCTCTGGCGGCCCCGGCCGCGGGAGACACCCGATGACGCCGGAACTGACGCTGTGGAAGGACCGCGATCCGGCGGCCATGCGCCTGCCGGGTATCCACTACGGCACCCTCGACGGACCGCCGACCGACCCGGTGGACGCCGTCGCACAACTCGCCTCCGACGGCGTCCAGTTCGTCCAGGTGCACGAGCCCGTGGACCTCACCGATCCGGACGGCGCGTCCGCGGTCGCCGTCCTCCTCCTCGTCCGGGAACTCACCAGCCACGGCATAGCGGTGGACTGGACCCTGCGCATGCCCGACCCGCCCCAGTGGCGGGCGCTGAGCCACCTGCACCCCCCGGCAGCCGTCTTCCGCGGCTCCACGGAAGAGGAGAACGAAGACCACGTGGTCACCGCGTGGCGCGACTCGTTCCACATCGCGAAGTGCGGCTACCGCCGAGGCCCCGGTTTCCTGGAGATCCGCGACCACCGCTGGGGCTCCTTCCGGCGCCTGGTCGTCAACGCCCCCCGGAGCACGGCGTTCCACGGGCTGCTGGACGGCGTCCCGGTGGTCGCGTCGGCGTCGACGGAACGAGTCCTGGAGCGTCACCTGCGCGAGAACCTGGTCCATCGCGCCGGGCGCTACTTGTGGTGGACGCCGTACCGCCTACGACGCTGGCCGCTCAGCACGACGATCCCGTAAAAACCTCTCCACCCACCGTTCCGTCAACTCATCGGCCTGACGCCTGATCCCCGGCGCCGGCACCGACGCGGGAGCCCCGACGCCGAGGAAGTCCAGGCAGCCCAACAGTCCTGCCTCGTAGTCGGCGACCAGATCCTCGTAGACGACAGCATGCGGGACGACACCGTGCCGCCCGAAGTACTCCTCCCAGACCAACGCATCGCGGTCCAGCATCAGCAGATGCCGGCGGATCTCCTCATAGCTGTACCGGGGCGCGGCGCGCGTGCTCCCCTCCGGCAGAAAGGTCCCGTCCAGGATCCAGACACCGGTCTGCTCGGCCATGGAGTACGACACCGCCTGCCGCACCCTGTCCCTACGCTGGATCCAGATGTACCGGGGTACCTGGAGGATGTCGTACGGGTCGACCTCCAGGCTCCCGAGGTGCCCCGCGTGGATCCGCAGCCCGAACACACCGTTGGGGCTGGTCCGCCACGTCATCAGCTGCCGCACATAGCCCGCCGCCAACTCCTGCGGATCGCCGGAGTCGAATCCCCACCGTTCGAAGAAGTCCAGCACGAAGGCGTCGGCGAAGTAGTCCTCGGCGAAGCCGGCCAACCCGGTGTGCCACAGGGCGCGGGCAAGCATGTTGCTGCCGCACCGGGGCGTCGACGCGAGCACGTAACGGACCGGCGGCAGACCGGTGAAGGGCGGGAAGTCGAACTCCGGGCCGTTGGTCCGATAGCGCAGCACCATGAGAACACCTTCGCGCCCGAAACCAGTGGTTGTCACCGGCTCCATCGCGTTCCGGCCCCGGTGCGCGACAACGGCCTGGGGGTGCAGGGTGACCGGCATGTTCCCCAGACTTCTCGGAGACGGAACTACGCGCGGTCCCTACTCGGAAGCGCTGCATGAGTCCTTGATGGAGGACTGCCGCGCACGCGGCCAGCGCCGGCCAGTGGATGCACAGTGCCATCGTGCAATCACAGATCGGCTCGTCGACCTCGGCTGGATCGCCAGGGACAAAGTCCCACGCAGCGTGAACATCACCGCCCAAGGGGAAGCCGGCCTCGCGGCGCTCGTTTCGCCCTCTTGATGTCGCCCCAACTCACCGACCGCACGCGCTCCGTCAACAACCCCATGGCCGAAGGGAGTTCGTCAAGTCGCCGGTCGTTCCGTTCACCGCCTGCCGCACGTTCTTCGACTGGTGGCGGCAAGGCGAGTCGCCCGCCATCCAACCTGCCGTACTGGGACAGTGTGCAGAGTCCTCGCCGGGAAGCCTCACGGCCAACGCTCCAGAGGTTTCTGACCCCTACGGATCGCCTCGGGCCAACCGCACGCGCACCATCCTCGTGCTTGCACGGGCCACGGCAACGGGCCGGCACCCGGCTGGGGTCAACACTTGGTCACGAAGACGTGCGCGGCGGTCTGTGCGGGAAGTTCGGCGGCCTCCTTGCCGTTGCCAACGATCACGCCGCCGGGCGAGGACGTCACGCTCACGACCGCGCCCATCTGCACCCCGGCGTGGCGCAAGGGTGCACATCCGTTGGAGGTCGGTTTGGATCAGCTCCCTGATACGTCGTACGACTGCGCTCGCGCCGTTCGGCCCGGGATCGAGGTCGCTGAGCAGGACCATGCTTTCGTCGGGGAGCGGATCCACGGCGCTCTTCTCGCCCAGCTCCTCCAAGCCCGGGATCGGGTTGCCGTACGGCGACTCGGTGGGGTGGTTGAGCAGCTTGAGCACGCGCCGCTCCACGGCCTCACTCATCACATGCTCCCAGCGGCACGCTTCGGCGTGCACCTGTTCCCACTCCAGCCCGACCACGTCGACAAGCAGGCACTCCGCGGGCCGCGGTACGCACCGGTCCCGTACCCGTCCCACGCATGTGCACGGGCCCGGTGCACGAAAGCGCTGGCGTCAGCGATGGAGGGCGGCTCCCAGTTGCGCGCCCGTCGTAGGGGCGGCCAGCGTGCCCGGCCCGAAGCTCACCGACCCGTCGGCGGTGATCCCCGTCGCCGTACCGGGAAAGACCCACACCGAGCCGGAGCCGGTGTTTTCCCCGGGCGCGCCGACCACCACGTACCCGTCGAGGACGGCCGTGCTGCCACCGAAGCGGTCGTCCGCCTCGGCCGTTCCCGGCACCTCGGCGGTGTTCTGCGTGAAGGCCTGCGCCCCCGCGCCGGTGAGGCCGGCCGGGCCGCCCTTGAGGACGACGAACATGCCGGCGTCCTGGGTGGTGCCGACGTCCTCGCCGGGCACGCCCGTGACGATGTCGGCGTGCCCGTCGTGGTCGATGTCGCCGACCGCCACGTCGCTGCCGAAGCGGTCACCGCTCTCGCCGGTACCCGGCACATCGAGAGAGTCCTGGCTGAGGAGCGTGGCCCGGGACGCGAGGCCGTCCGGAGTGCCGCGCACCGCCCCCACCAGCCCGCCGGGGCCCGAGGTGCTGCGCCCGAAGACAACGTCCTGGCGTCCGTCGCCGTCGATGTCGCCGAGGCCGACGCTGTCCACGGCAGCGGTGTCCGGTGCGGCGATCGCCGCACCGGGCACAAGACCGTCGTGCGTGCCCCGGAACAGACGCAGCCGGGGCACGGCCGTGGGGGAAGGACTGCTGCTGGCGACCAGGTCGGTGATGCCGTCACGGTCGAGGTCGCCGGACGCCATTGCGTACAGCCGGGCGTCCGCGCCCGCGAGGGCATTGGTGCGAGCGGGGCCGCTGGTGCGGTCGAACGGGCCGTACAGCACACGGTCACCGGTGACCAGGTCAAGATGTCCGTCGCCGTCGAAGTCCCCGGCACGGGTCGGTGACGTCCCCTGGACGGTGGCGGTGGCGGCGCCCAGCCCGCCGACACCGCCCCACAGGATGGTGTACCGGCCGACGTCCTGTGCGTCGCCGATGTCCTCGCCGGGAGAGGAGACGACCAGGTCGGTGAAACCGTCCGAGTCGAGGTCCGCCGCCGTGAGGTGGGCGCCGAAGCGGTCACCGGTCTCCGCCGTGCCCGGAATGCCGTAGCGGTTCTGGCTGACCAGCTGACGCTTGACGCCGTTGGGACCCTCCGCCATGCCGTAGTCAACGGCGATGTACCCGGCGCCCGCCTTGCCGTTGATAGTGCCTCCCGGGGCGCCGATGGCGACGTCGGAGTACCCGTCGCCGTCGAAGTCGGCACGGGCGGACGCGGGGTCGGCTGCAGACAGGGACTTCGGCGAGGTGCCATAGGCATGGGGCGCGGCGTTCGCCGTCCCCGTGACGGCGGCGAGGGCCATCGCTGCGATGACGGGCAGGTGGCGTCTTCGGGTAGGCATGGCGAACCCCTCACGATTGGCGGGTGAACGGCAGGTGCCGATGCACCGCACCCGACAAGACCCTCCGGGGGCGCGGTTGGTTGTACCGCCCTCACGTCACGAGCACCAACAGACAGCCAGAAAGCCAGCCGGCCCGTGCAACAAGATCGAGAACCGGCTGCTCAGCGCTCATTTTTGACGTTTTCCAAGGTCAGAAGTGCTGATCCGTGCCAGTCCTGTGTGATGTTCTTGCCGCCTTCACGCTCACCGAGCGCGCCGAGTTCATCGGGGATGCTCCGGTGCAGCTGCTGGATGGTGGCTTCGTTCGTTGGATGTGTGGTCACCGAGGGGAGCGAGGTTCGGTTTGCGGCGAGGCTTCGGACACGAGAAGCACCTCGGCGACGTCGTCGCCAGTTATGGCATCGACCTCGACGTGATTCACGCGTGGAGGTCGTTGCGAAGCCTGCTGGGGGTTCGCTGGCTGGTCGAGCACAGCTTCGACGCGTTCGCGCCCGGCTATGAGGGCGACGTGCTGAGATCCCGCATGTGAGGCAGCGCGGCCGAGGGTGACGACGGCCCAGTGCAGACGGTCCACTTGAGACGGCCCGCGCGTCGTCTTGCGGACTCGGCTGGCGAATCCCGGCGACAACACGACCGTCACTCCCGGATGCGGTCGGGAACCCTGCCCCGGCCGGCGGACGGCGGTGTTCCATCGGAATTCCAGACCATCGCTGTCGGAACATGCGGTGATTGGGCGCGAGGGCGGCGATCAGCCCAAGGGCGGGTTCGTTGCTGGGCAGTACGGACGCCTTGAGGGGAACGAAGTCATGCCGGGTCGCCGTGTCCCGTAGTGCGGTGAGCAATTGTGTGGCGATACCCGGTGCTGCCAGGCGTCCGCGACGACGACGGCGACTTCCGCGGCGCGCGCGTCGTCCGGAGTGACGGCGTAACGTGCGACGCCGACGATTTCGCCCTTCTCCCACGCGCTCAGGGCTTCCCGCCGGTGATGATCGACGTCGAGAAGATGGTCGAGGAGGCGTTCGCTGAGGCCGTTCAGTGCCCCTTGGAAACGCAGGTACCGGGTCTGCGGGGAGAGCCGGGGGCAGAGGTCCCGCAGTCGCCGCCGGTCTCCCGGCTGCCCCAGGGCCCGGACAACCGTCGAGAGGTGTGCGCCGCGCGGACGGCGGACGTCCCGGATGGATCCTGGACCGTGACGGGTGACTAGTGAGTATGACCTGGCATGGTTGGGCCGCTAGCAGCCTTACCTTTGACGTCAAGAGTCAGGCGGCAGGGCAGCGCCGACCGTCCCCGCTTCGAGTCACCTCGGCAGTCTCGCCTGTCTTGCTCGCCCTGCCTGACTCTACTGGGGCCACCCGAAGGTCGAAGGTCCAGGTCCGTCGGGGGTTGCGCCAAGAATGCGCCAACGTACGGATTCGGAGGGGACGTGGCCGCGTCTGCCCCGCTGCCTGGCGTTCTTGCCTCTGTGCGTCTCCCCCGCCTCCACAGATCTGTGGGCGCGGCACTTGCTCCGCACCACTTGCCAGCGAGGTCACAGCCGTCCGGCCGCACTCCGGCTCCGCTCGACCAACTCGGCCTGATCGAGCCGGTATTTAGTCACAACCTCACACAGACGGCACGTGTCTGACCTGTCAGGAGCAAAACACAGCTAACCGCTCAAGGGGGAAATATGAGATTCAGGCGTTCCGTACTCATCGGTGCCGCCGCGGCGGCCCTGGCGGTCGGCGCCACGACCGCACTGGCCGGGCCGGCATCCGCAGCCCCGAACACCACCCCGCAGAAGGTCTGCGGGAGCAGCTACAAGACCGTCAACTCAACGCCCGTCGGCACGCAGGGCACGGTCTACCTGACCTACAACGCCTCCAACGGCAAGAACTGCGTCGCGACCATCCGCACCAACCCCGGTGTCGCGCGGGAGATGGGTGCGTACGTCTACATTCCCGACACCGACGCGTACGCCCAGGACGAGGGCGTGTACACGTCGTACGCGGGACCGGGATATGTGTACGGCAAGGGCCACTGCGTCGACTGGGGTGGGCACATCGACAACGTGTACACCTACGTGACCGGCTCCAACTGTGCCGCGTTGAAGGAGCACCGAGTCACCACGGTCCGTTGACCCGGGCGTGACCGCGGTCCCGGTGGCTTCCCGTCGGAAGGGAGCCCGCCGGGACCGTTCGCGTCACCTGCGCCCCACCCTGATGAAGGAACTCAAGAGCAGCCCGAAGATCCGAGCCCTGCGTGAGGGCGACTGGACCGACTACGACGACGTGGACCGGCTGACTGTCCGGCGTGGGTCGCGACGTGAGCCCGAGGACATTGCGCTGCGTCTCGCCGAGTGGGCACACGAGGAGCTCACGGTCCTCAAGGACGCAGGGACACCCGCCGCCCCTGAGCGGCGCTTTCTCACCCCGGCCACCGCCCACACGGCGCTGGCGCCCACCCCTCTTCGATAGGAGGCGGCGCCCGGCAGCCCCGTCACGCTTCTGTGCGTGCCGCGCTCACCGTCCGAGGCGAGAGTCGTACCAGCTACGAGCGCACGAAGTTCAAGCACTGGACCGATGCGGACAATGGCGGCTGCAATATGCAGGCGGAGGTCCTCAAGACCGAGGCGGTCACGGCACCCGAGCAGGACCCCAAGTGTGCTCTGACCAGGGGTAGTTGGTATTCGTCGTATGACGACCAGTACCTCGATGCCGCGAAGAAGCTGGACGTCGACCAACTCGCATCTGTACCCGGGACGGGCCAGCGTGGATGAGGGTGCTGTTCAGCAGGTCGACGGCATACCGCTGACAACTCTCTACTGCTCCGACTGCGGTGCCTGTCCCTTACATCGGCGATGCTGTCCCTGTGATGCCCCAGGATGAAAGCCCGACCGACAGCCAAATCGCCGATGACCGCCTGCCCGATCCGCGTTTGAAGCAGGCAGCCGCGCCCCCTAGGGATGCGGCTGGCGACGTCGGAGCCGATGAACGCGACCATGCCCCTACAGCCAGCCCGGGCGGGCCGGTCCCCGTCGCGCCGTCCGTACGTATCAGGGCCCGGAAGCAGCTGCTTCCGGGCCCTGATGACGAGGGGTCAGGCAGGCGTGATGTTCTCTGCCTGCGGGCCCTTCTGCCCCTGGGTGATGTCGAAGGTCACCTTCTGACCTTCCTGCAGCTCACGGAAACCGGAAGCGTTGATGTTGGAGTAGTGCGCGAAGACGTCCGCCCCGCCGCCGTCCTGCTCGATGAAGCCGAAACCCTTTTCGGCGTTGAACCACTTCACGGTTCCGCTGGCCATACCGGTCCCTCTCATTCGCTGTCGGGAACCGCACCGCGCGGCCCCGGAGGTACTCGCCCTGGTCCAGCCACCGCACAGCAAAACGCCCACGCAACAGCGCGGGCAGGTACTACGAACCACGGCATCTGACGCCGACGCTACACGGCCACGCCGTCCTCCACCAGAGATCAACAGCCACACACAGCACCGCGTCCGCCGAACGATGTAGGGCGTCCCCGCAACGGCTCGGGGCCTGCTGACCGGGATTCACCGACCTGATGAAGGCGCAGAAGATCCGTTACTGGGGTGTGAGCAATCTGGACGTCGCCGACATGGTCGAGCTGGCTGCCCTCCCCGGCGGCGACGCCGTGGCCGTCGACCAGGTGCTGTACAACTTCTCCCGGCGCGGCATCGAGTGGGATCTGCTCCCTTGATGCCGCGGGGCCGGGAGGGACGGTCATGGCCTGCTCCCATCGAGCAGGGGCTGCTAAAGGTCGAGGCTCTGGGTGCTGTGGCCCGGGCCCTCGGAGCCACGCCGCCCAGGTGGCACTCGCCTGGATGCTGGAACAGGGGGTGGCCGCGGAACGGCACCTGGCACCGGGTCCTCACCCGGCTCCAGTCTCCGGCCGACGCGAAGGGTGCGATCACGTGGGACCCGAGCGTCGACTCCACGGTCTGCCGCGCCGCCACGTCGCCGAACTCATCGTGGAGTGGGGCCGGACGGGACACCGCGCGAGGGATATCCGCCACAAGCTGGAACGCAGCATGGCCACGCGCGCGCGATCCTGCGCCCCGAACCCGGCTGACCGGTGCTCAGCCCCTCGCGGCGTCGTCAGGAGCGCGCGAGCCGGGCCGCGAGATAGGGCGCGGTGGCGCTGCGGCGGGCCCTCGCCACCTTGGTCGGCGGGCCCGCCGCGACCACCCGCCCGCCCGCGTCGCCGCCGCCCGGCCCGAGGTCGATGACCCAGTCGGCGGTGGTGATCGTGTCAAGGTCGTGCTCGACAAGGACGACCGTGTTGCCGGCGTCGACGAGCCGGTGCAGCTGTCGCAGCAGAAGAGCGATGTCCGAGGGGTGCAGCCCCGCCGTCGGCTCGTCGAGCAGGTAGAGCGCGTGCCCGCGGCGGGCTCGCTGCAGTTCGGTGGCCAGTTTGATGCGTTGCGCCTCACCACCGCTGAGTTCCGTCGCGGGCTGGCCCAGCCGTAGGTACCCAAGTCCCACCTCGCGCAACGTCTCCAGACTGCGGGAGGCGGCCGGGACGGCGGACAGGAACTTGGCGGCGGCATCGACGGACAGCGCCAGCACTTCCGCGATGTTCTTGCCGTGATAGGTGACTTCCAGCGTTTCGGCGTTGTACCGGGCGCCGTGGCAGGTCGGGCACGGCGCGTAGGTGCCGGGCAGGAACAGCAGTTCCACCGCGACGAATCCTTCGCCCTGGCAGGTCTCGCACCGGCCTTCGGGCACATTGAAGGAGAACCGCCCGGCCGAGTAGCCGCGCGCCCTGGCCTCGTCCGTCGCCGTGTACAGCTTGCGCACCGCGTCGAACATCCCCGTGTACGTGGCCAGGTTGGACCGGGGAGTTCGGCCGATGGGCCGTTGGTCGACCCGGACCAGCCGGTCGAACGACTCGACCCCCGACGCGTCCTGGACGTCGACCTCCAGCTGGGCCTCGTCGGGCTCCTCGGGTACGAGTCCGAGGTGGCCGCGGACGACCTCGGCGAGCACCTGCGTCACCAGCGTCGACTTTCCGGAACCGGACACGCCCGTCACCGCCGTCAGTACGCACAGCGGTACGTCGACGGACACGTCGTGCAGATTGTGGCGGAAGACGCCGCGCAGGTGCAGCCAGCCGTGCGGTGTGCGCGGGCGGTGATCGAGCGGCGGGGTGCGCCCGAACAGATAGTGGCTCGTGGCCGACTCCCCCACCCGCTCAAGACCGGCGACCGGGCCGCTGTACAGCACGCGTCCGCCGCCCTCGCCCGCGCCGGGGCCGATGTCGACCACCCAGTCCGCCCGCCGTACGACGTCCATGTCGTGCTCCACGACGAACAGCGAGTTGCCGGCCGCCTTGAGGCGGTCCAGCACGTCAAGGAGCGGTTCCGCGTCAGCGGGGTGCAGGCCCGCGGAGGGTTCGTCGAGGACGTAGACGACGCCGAACAGCCCCGAGCGCAGTTGGGTGGCGATCCGCAGGCGCTGCGCCTCGCCGGGCGACAGGGTCGTCGAGCGGCGCCCGAGGCTGAGATATCCGAGGCCCAGGTCGAGCAGTACGTCGACCCGCGCGACCAGATCGCCGCAGATCCGGACCGCAACCTCGGTCGTCTCCCCGGATCGGGCGGTCGACGTGGTGGCGTCGGCCTCGGACCGCCCCGCGACGGGCCGCAGCAGCGCCACGACCTCGGTGAGCGGCATCGCGTTGATCTCGGCGATGGAACGTCCGGCGAAGGTCACGGCGAGCACCTCGGGCCGTAGTCCGCTGCCATGACACTCGGGGCAGGGCACACTCCTGACGAACCGGAGCGCCCGTTCGCGCATCCTCTCGCTCTTGGAGTCGGCGAGGACGTGCATGACGTGCTTGCGGGCGCTCCAGAACTTGCCCTGGTAGCCGTAGTCGACGCGGTCCTCCTCCGGCTCGATGTACACGGAGGGCTGCTCGTCCGTGTACAGCAGCCAGTCCCGGTCCTTCTTCCTGAGCCTGCGCCACGGTCGGTCGATGTCGATCCCCAGGCCGTTCACGACACTGCGCAGGTTGGCGCCCTGCCAGGCGCCCGGCCAGGCGGCGATCGCCCCCTCGCGGATGCTCAGCGAGGGGTCCGGCACGAGCAGGTCCTCGGCGACGTCGTGCACGACACCCAGTCCGTGGCACTCCGGGCAGGCGCCGGCGGCCGTGTTGGGTGAGAACGACTCGGCCTCCAGCCGCGCGGCTCCGGGCGGATAGGTGCCGGCGCGGGAGTACAGCATGCGCAGCAGATTGGACAGCGTCGTGATGGTGCCGACCGTCGAGCGCGAGCTGGGCGACCCGCGTCGCTGCTGCAGGGCCACGGCCGGTGGCAGTCCGGTGATTTCCTGTACGTGCGGTGCGCCGACCTGTTGCAACAGCCTTCGGGCGTACGGTGCAACGGACTCGAAGTAGCGCCGCTGGGCCTCCGCATAGAGCGTGCCGAACGCGAGCGAGGACTTGCCCGAACCGGAGACGCCGGTGAAGGCGACCATCGCGTCCCGCGGAACGTCGACGTCGATGTTCCGCAGATTGTTCTCACTGGCGCCCCGGACATGCACGAAGGAGTCGGTCGCGTCCTTGTTCACCGTCCCTGCTTACCTGATCGCGCCTCGAACCGCGCGGCAGGCGCCGTCACCGGGCCCCGCTCACACGAGCGTCGGGAGTATCCCGGATCCATTTTCGATACACGGCCTTGGAACCACCGCGGACAGGTGCCCTCGACGGCCGGCTTCAGGATCTTGGAGTGCTTCGGGCAGAACCGGGATGCCGTCCTCGAACACCGTCTCCCCGTTGTCCGCCCTTCCCGAGGTTTTCGTCAGGCAGACCCTGCACGGTACGGACAGGAAAATCTGACCGTACCGCCCGCGCCTGCTGGGAGGGCTAGCGTGTCACGCGGCGTCGGCGATACCTCGGGGGCATCCTGTGGGCACGGGCGATCGCGGGGGCAGCCGACGAGAAGGAGTCATGCCGATGTCGTCTCAGGGCGTTACGGTCGTGGCTCTCCTGGCGGATCCGGACGCGCCCACGGAGATCGCGCAGCGCATGGCCCGGATACTTCCCGCTCGGCTCGCCGACAAGTCTGGCCAGGGGCGACGGTTCGACGTCGAGGTGGTCAGTGAGCCCTTCACCGCAGGGACCGAGGACCTGCCCACCTTGATGCGCCGGATCATGGACCGCGGAAGTGCGCAGAATTGGGACATCGTCGTGGCCCTCACCGACCTTCCGCTGCACTCACACGGGCACAAGCTCGTGGTGGATCTGAGCCACGAACACGGCTTGGCACTGCTGTCTCTTCCTACGCTGGGGGGCTTGCGGCTGCAGACGAGGGCCCGGCGGGCCGTGGAAGAAGCCGTGCTCAGTTTGGCGGATCCGCGGGCCTCCGGCGTCGAGGGACCTCCGCAGAGCCAGCCGTCGCTGGCTCCCTTTGTCAGTTGTTTCGCGCCTATTCACCCGGGCCAGGTCGGTGCGGAGGAGACCGCTGATCTGCGGTACGTCGTCAGCGGGCCGCGCGGTTACCTGAGGGTGCTCGTCGGTATGGTCCGCGCCAACCGGCCGTGGCGCTTGGTGTCGGGCTTGTCCAAAGCCCTGGCGGCCGCACTCGCCACGGGTGCCGTCGCCACCGTGAACTCCACCATCTGGAGCCTGGCCGAGTCACTGAGCGCGCCGCGCCTCGTGATCGCCACGGTCGGGTCTGTCGCGCTCATGATCGGTTGGCTGATCGTGGACGCGAATCTGTGGCACCGAACGGCAGAGCACTCTCCTGAGGCGAGACAAAGGGCAAGGCTCTACAACGCCTCGACGGTCATGACGGTGGGTATCGGGGTGCTCGTCTGCTACGTGAGTTTGATCGTCATCAACTTGGTGTGGGCCCTGTTCATCCTCAACGGCCAAGTGTTCGCCTCCACGACAGGAACCCCGCTTCACCCTGCGGAATACTGGACGTTGTCCTGGTTCGTCGCTTCGGTCGCCACGGTGGGCGGTGCGCTGGGATCAGGCTTGGAGAGCGACGAGGCGATCCGGGCAGCCGCCTACTCCAAGCGTGAGCAGGAACGCCGCCACATGCTTCAAGACGACGACGGTGACCAGCTGGTGACCTGAGTCGGAGATTCGTTGGTGATTGGTGGTCGGGGGTCGTCCGCGTACGAAGATTCCGCTGATCGATCGGTGCGTGGCTGTTTCGCAGCGAGGGCCGGCAGGGACCCGGACGGCACGCCGCCGGAGCGCCCAAGCTCCGCCTGGCAAGCCGGCGGCAGCACATGCCGGTGCCCGGCGCAGCGGGACGCAAGGTCCTTGGCCAGCGCCGCACCGCGGTCGAAGGTGCTCCGGTCCGGACCGGCCGAACCGATGCGGACGGTGGGCCAGTTGCAGGTCAGGGGCGTGCTGCGCCCGACGAACCGGGGATTGGCATTTCGGCAACACGTAGCCCGCGGCGCCGAATCGCGCGAGTGAACGAGTGGCCTCGCCTGCGCACGGTTAGGACGCGGGCCGGTAGGTGGCGGGCGGGCCGATCGTGCCCGTCCGCGGCTTGCGCCATGGCGCCTCGCCGCCGATATCGCGGTGTCCAGACCGGACTTGCGGATCGTGTCGACCAGCAACACGGCCCCGGCCTGCGAGACTGCTCAACGCCATCCCTTCCGGGGACCCGCTGGCGAGTTGGATTAGGGACTCTACGACGAGGAGTTCTTCGACTGGAACCTGCGCCGGACCCGCGAAGTGGGCGCCTTGCTGCTGGGTCGGCGCACCTACGAGCACTTCGCCGACGTCTGGACCTCAACCGCGGCCGCGGAGCGGATGCCCGAGGTCACGGCCTTACTGAACCAGGGATTGGTGGATGAGCTGCGGATCTTGCTGTATCCGGTGCTGCTAGGCCGCGGTCGGAGCCTGTACGCCGGCCTAAAGGACCGCATCGACCTGACAGCCGGGGCGGTGACGGCACGCCCATCGGGCAACGTCCTCCTGCGGTATCGGCCGCCCGGCCGCGCCGGGAACACCTAGGGGTGGTTCAGGCGGTGCGACTGCGCGGTGTCTGGCTCGTTGATGTGGGCATGGTGCCAGAGGTCATGATCAAGCGGGCAAGCTCTAGCCGTTTTCAGCATCTTCCCCAGGCAGAGCAGTAGTAGTGCGAGCACGTCATGGCTATGATCCGGGCTGGAGAAAACTCCGCCGCGGGGGTGCATCGCGTGCGGGGGCATTGTGTGCGATCGCCGCACCTTCACCTATCCGTCTACTTCAAGTCGGGGAATGACGAAAACGGGCCATCATTTTGAGATGGGCTTGACTTGCCAGGCGGCGATCGACGCTTCAACGTCTTATGCACGAGATAGAACGGGTGGGGGAACCTGTGAGAAAAACTCTTCGATCAAGCTTGACTGCCGCGCTGATGGCTATGGCAGCCCTCAGTCTCGCAATTCCGGGTGCTGCCGGCGCTACCGACAACTCCGCCAGTGCCGCCGCGTACTCGTACCGCTGCGCGACGGGGTACGCGGAATCGCTGTCCGACGGCGTGAAAATCCGGACCGCGCCGATAAATGAAGCCGATGTCCTGGTGACCGTAAAAAAGGGCAACATTAGGCAGTGCGCTCCGGACTATTACGTTACCGGAGCCCGCTACAACGGGTGCGGGGTGTACGGCGCCAGCGCTTGGATCTACCTGTGGACCCCATACGGAAACGGCTATTCCGCCATGACGTGTTGGGCTGACTCCGACTACTAGGCCCTGCCCTACGTGGTGGGGCGGACGAACCGCTTGTAGCAGCAGAGGGCGGCGGCGAGACCGAGGAAAGCCAGGTAGTTGCGGGGATGGCGCTCATAACGGGGAATAAGTCTGCGGCGCCCCAACCGTTCGCTGGACTCGATGCCTTTGCGCGCGATCCGGACTCCGATGCGCTTGCCGCGCAGTCATTTCCGCAGGCTGGCGTGGTCGTAGGCTTTGTCTGCGTGTAGGCGCTGGGGCTTGAAGTACCGGCCGCGGTGGGGGTCGTGTCTCGTTTGGTGACCCTCGATCATGGGCTTCAGCCCTTCGCTGTCGTGGGTGTTACCAGCTGAGATGCCGACGAGGAGGGGCAGTCCGTTCGCGTCCGACAGGACGTGCATCCTGGAGCCCGGCTTGCCCCGCGTCTCATCAGGCGTGTCCTGCGTTCCGGCGCCCTGCGGCCGCACCCTCGACGGAGGGATCAACGGATTCGCGATCTCCCACAGCCCGTCCGGAACAATCCAACTCCACGCACCCCGGCTCAACGTCCGCCTCACCACGTAGGACACGGTCTAGGGTTTGTCCGACGGATCTTGTGACCGTCTTGGTCTCGGGTCGTTGGCATGGCCATGGAGCGGGGAGATTTAACGCACGTGGAGTGGGCCCGGCTGAAGCTGCATCTGCCGAAGTCCGGGCAGCGTGGCGGCCGTTGGGTCAGCCACCGCAAGGTCATCAACGGCATCCTGTATCGGCTGCGCACCGGAGTGCCGTGGCGGGATCTGCCTGCGCGTCTCGGTCCGTGGAAGACCGTGTACGAGCGGCATCGACGCTGGTCGGCGGATGGCATGTGGGACAGGATCTTCGCGGCCGTCCTGGCCGACGCCGACACGGAAGGCCGGATCGACTGGTCGATGGTGAGCGTCGATTCGACCCCCTGCCGGGCCCACCAGCACGCCGCCGGGGCCCGTAAAACGGCGCCGCGGGTGCCGAGAAAAGACGCACGCCCCGGCTGTATCGTCCCGACGAGGGACTCGGTCGCTCCCGGGGCGGCCTGACCGGCAAGGTCCATCTCGCCGGCGAAGGTGAACGCCGCCCCCTGGCCTTGCTGATCACGCCGGGTCAGTGGGGCGACGCCCCGCAGCTCATCCCGATCATGGAACGCATCCGTGTCGGCCGCGCCGGTGGCGGACACCCGCGCACCCGGCCCGACCACCTCGGCGGCGACAAGGCGTACTCCTCCCGCCGCAACCGCTGCTACCTGCGTCGACGCCAGATCAAGCACACCATCCCCGAACCGAAGAACCAGCGGGCCAACCGCCAACGCCGGGGCAGCAAAGGCGGCCGCCCCGTCGGCTTCGACAAGACGATCTACAAGCGCAGGAACGAAGTTGAGCGGACGATCAACGCCCTCAAAAACTTCCGGGCCGTGGCCACGAGGTACGACAAGCGCGCCTACGTCTTCCACGGCACCGTCGCCCTCGCCTCGATCAGACTCTGGCTCCGCCCATGAATGCCAGCCAGAAGCTAGACGCCGGTCTGTCCGTCGACGAGTTCACGCACGACATCGAGGTGACCGTTGTGGCGGGAAATCTCTTCGATGAGGTGGAGGACCACCCAGCGCAGGTCCACGTGGCGGCCGTCGCCGATAGGACGTTCGGCCGTTGAGTTCAGGTCGCGGTCGGCCACCAGGCGGCGATAGCGGGCGCTCTGTTCCTCGTACTCGGCGAGAAGCTGGGGCAACGGGATGTCGACCGCTGTCCGCATCTCGGGGTCGGGGTCGTCGTCGGTCGCCTCCGTGAGCGGCCCCTCGGGCTCCTCACCGAGGAACATCACCTGGACCCAGTGATGCTCGACCCATCGCAGGTGGCTGATCAGCCCGCACATCGTCATCAACGGTGAATTGGGGAGCGGTGCCTTGCGGGCATCTTCCTCGGACACGCCCTCACACTTGGCTCGCACCGTGTCACGGGCGTAATCCAGGAAGGTGGCCAGCTGCGTACGTTCGTCCCACGTGGGGGGTGTATCGGTTCGTTGTGTCATCGCGGGTGAGGTTCCCACAGCTCGGAGGTGGTGTCGCGCGATTTAGAAGCCGCGCAGGAAAGCGTGCAACCACCGCCTTGCGCCAGCACGGCCGGCAAGATCCGCCGGACAGACCCTAACCACCTACGGGGACGTCGCAGCCGTGCAGGCGTCGGGGATGCCCGCGCGTTCCGTCTGCCAGTGGCCCAGGCCTTCGGGCGTGATCGTCGTCGTGAGCGAGATGCTGTCACGGGCCTGAGAGCGGGCGCTCTTCGGCCGCGTGGCCACCGTTGAACGGCCCGGAGCCGTCCCGGTCGACCGAAAGGCCAGCGGCCGTAAACCTTGTCGGAACGTCCTGACAAACCGATTGACAACCCTTGGGGCCGGTCCCATAGTTACGTGCTACTAGAGCGCGCTAATGACGCGCTCTAGTGACGGACCGCAAGCAGTCGCACCCATGACCGCTTCCACAGCACAACGCCCCATCCGCGCAAGGCGCCCGGCCGGCCACCAGCCCGCCCCGCCCGCAACGAACACGCCTTCGCCACCGTCGCCAGGCGCCTCTCCGCCACGGCGCCGAAGCCGACCCGCAGCCCAGCCTCCGCCACCACCGCATCGGTGGCCGCACCCGGCGGCCGGTATCGGCCACCATCCCCTCCCCCTGAGACGAACCCCAACGAGCACAGTGAGGTGCAAGGGACATGCACGGACATCGCAGAGCCGCCACCCTGACCGCCGCCGTCCTGGTCGGCACCCTGTTCGCCGCGGGCTGCTCCAGCAGTTCCGGCGGCAAGAAGTCCGAGGATGACGGGGGCGCCGCCTCCGCGGGCCACGCCACCACCCCTCGTATGACGGTGGCCATGATCACCCACGCCGCCCCCGGCGACACGTTCTGGGACCTGGTCCGCAAGGGCGCCCAGGCCGCCGCCGCCAAGGACAACGTCAAGCTCGTCTACTCCAGCGACCCCAGCGCCGGCAACCAGGCCAACCTGGTGCAGAACGCGATCGACCAGAAGGTCGACGGCATCGCGCTCACCGCGGCCAAGCCCGACGCCATGAAGGACGTGGTGGCCAAGGCGAAGTCGGCCGGCATCCCCGTCGTCGGCTTCAACTCCGGTGTGAGCGACTGGAAGAAGCTCGGCATGCTGGAGTACTTCGGGCAGGACGAGAACGTCGCCGGCCAGGCGTTCGGCGAGCGCCTGAACCAGCTCGGCGCCAAGCACGCCCTCTGCGTCGTCCAGGAACAGGGCCAGGTCGCCCTGGAGGCCCGCTGCGCCGGCCTGAAGAAGGGCTTCAGCGGCAAGACCGACATCCTCTACGTCAACGGCACCGACATGCCGTCCGTCAAGTCGACCATCACCGCCAAGCTCAAGCAGGACTCCTCCATCGACCAGGTGGTCACCCTGGGCGCACCGATCGCCCTGACCGCGGTCCAGTCGCTGTCCGACGCGGGCACCAGGGCCAAGGTCGCGACCTTCGACCTCAGCAAGGACCTGGTCAAGGCCGTCCAGAACGGCACGATCGAATTCGCCGTCGACCAACAGCCCTACCTCCAGGGCTACTTGGCGGTCGACTCGCTGTGGCTGTACAAGACCAACGGCAACTTCAGCGGCGGCGGCGCCGCGCCGGTGCTGACGGGCCCGGCCTTCATCACCAAGGACAACGTGGACGCCGTCGCCAAGTTCGCCGCCAAGGGAACGCGGTAACCGGTCCGTCCCGCACGTCGCCCCGGAACCGTACGTCCGTCTCTCAGGCCGACGGTTCCGGGACCGGCCCGCTGCTCCCCCGGACCACCAGCTTCGGGTCCAACACCGCTTCCCGCGGCTCCAGTTCCGGCTTCTCCAGCCGCTCCACCGCGAAGCGCACAGCGCACTCCGCCATGAGCCCCGCGTCCTGACGGACGGTGGTCAGGCCGATCGGCATCAGGTGGGAGAGGTGGCTGTCGTCGTAGCCGACGACGGACACGTCGCGCGGGACCTCGACGCCGGCCCTGGTGAGGGTCATCAACAGGCCCATCGCACAGCGGTCGTTGCCGGCCAGGACCGCGGTCGGCAGAGGGTTCCCCTGGTCCCGTTCCGCCAGGAGCAGACGGCCGGTCTCGATACCCGACCGCTCAGTGTGGTCACCGGGAAAGACACGTGCCTCGGACTCCAGCCCGTGGCGGCGCATCGCCGCCCGGTAGGCGCGGCGCCGCTCGGCCGAGCCGGGGCCGCTGCCACCGTCGATGTGCGCGATCCGGCGGTGCCCCAACTCGACGAGGTGGTCCATGGCCTGCCGTACGCCCTTGCCCTCGGCGGTGTGCACGAAGTCGACGTGGGCGTGCGGAACCCGGCGGCTGACGGAGACGGCGACCGTACGGCCCCCCAGTTCCTCGAGGAGAGAGGGCTCCGCGAACGAGCCGAGCAGGATCACCGCCTCGCAGCGATGGCTGAGCAGTGCCTCCACGGCCTTCTCCTCGCTGCGGCCCGGCGTGGCGCCCGACAGCAGCACCTCGTAGCCGAGGCGCTCGACCTCGGCGTAGATACCCTCGATGAGGTCGGTGTGGAAGGTCTGGTGCACGGTGAACATCACGCCGAGTGTGCGGCTGCGGCCGCGGGCCAGCAGCCGGGCCGCGCTGTCGGGGCGGTAGCCGATCTCGTCGGCGACCCGCAGCACCCGCTGTCGGGTCTCCTCGCTGGCCCCCGGCTGGTTGCGGAAGATGATCGAAACGAGCGCCCTCGACACCCCGGCCTTCTCGGCGACGTCCGCCATCGTGGGCCGCTGCTTGCCCGATGCATCCACCTGTGAACCACCCTTCGACGCGGCCCACCCTAGCCAGTGGACGCGAAATCTCCCGGCAACAGGCTATTGACATGACATTTGGACCAGGGTCATCGTACTCGTACTAGAGCGCGCTAGTAGAGCGCGACAGCACACACCGCGAAACTCCCGATCTCGGGGTGAAGGGACACGTCATGGCACCGGCGCCAGGCCCGCTCCGCACCATCGCCGGCAACCTCTGCCTGGGCTCCGCCCCCGACTCCTGGGGCATCTGGTTCCCCGAGGACGAGCAGCAGGTGCCGTACACCCGTTTCCTCGACGAACTGGCCACGGCCGGTTACGAATGGCTGGAGCTCGGCCCGTACGGCTATCTCCCCACCGACGCGCAGCGGCTGAAGGAGGAGTTGGACGCCCGTGGGCTCCAGGTCTCCGGTGGCACCGCCTTCGGCGCCCTGCACCGGCCGGGGGCGTGGGACGAGACGCTCGCCCACGTCCGGCAGGTCGCCGCGCTGACCGCGGCCGCCGGCGCGCACCACCTCGTCCTGATCCCGCCCATGTACCGGGACGAGAAGACCGGCGCGTTCACCGAGTCGCCCGAGCTGACCGCCGAGCAGTGGGCGGGCTTCGGTCGATCCGCCGACCGGCTCGGCAGGCTGCTGCTCGACGAGTACGACATACGGCTCGTGATCCATCCGCACGCCGACAGCCACATCCAGACCCAGCCGGAGATCGAGCGGCTGCTGGGCGAGTCGGACTCCCGTTACACCAACCTCTGCCTGGACACCGGCCATGTGGCTTACGGCGGCGGCGACAACCTGGACCTGATCCACCGCTTCGGCGAGCGCGTCGGCTACGTCCACATCAAGCAGATGGACCCCGAGGTGCTGGCCCAAGTCGCTGCGGAGGACCTGTCGTTCGGGGAGGCGGTCAAGCGCGGGGTGTGCGTGTCACCTCCCGCGGGCGTGCCGAACCCGGCCGATGTCGTGGCCGAACTCGCGCGGCTCGACGCCGAGTTGTTCGTCATCGTCGAGCAGGACCTGTACCCGTGCGCTCCCGAGGTGCCACTGCCCATCGCCGTCAACACCCGTGAGCACCTGGCCGGTTGTGGGCTGACGGGTACCCGCCGCCCGCACCTCCACCGGTAGGAGACAGCCATGGACGTCAGGGACGACACGACCACAGCTCCGGCCACCGCGATCGCGGACAACACCCCATCGGCGGTGTCACGGCGGCTGCGGCTCATCACCGTCATCGCCACCTTCGGCGGACTGCTCTTCGGCTACGACACCGGCGTCATCAACGGCGCCCTGCCCTACATGACCGACGACCTGGGCCTGACCCCCTTCACCGAGGGCATGGTCACCAGTTCGCTGCTGCTCGGCGCGGCCCTGGGCGCGGTCACCGGCGGGCGGCTGTCGGACGCGCGAGGACGGCGCCGTACGATTCTCGTCCTGGCCGTGGTGTTCTTCGTCGGCGCACTGGGCTGCACGCTCGCGCCGAACACCGCCGTCATGGTGGTGGCCCGGTTCGTGCTCGGCCTCGCGGTCGGTGGCGCGTCGGTGACCGTGCCCGTCTACCTCGCCGAGGTCTCCCCCGCCGAGCGGCGCGGGGCACTGGTCACCCGTAACGAACTCATGATCGTCAGCGGGCAGTTGCTCGCGTTCACCTCCAACGCGGTGATCGCCCGGGTGGGCGGTGAGTCCGGCGGGGTGTGGCGCTATATGCTCGTGCTCGCCACGATCCCGGCCGTCGTGCTCTGGTTCGGCATGCTGGTCATGCCGGAGAGCCCGCGCTGGCTGGCCTCCAAGACCCGCTTCGGTGAGGCCCTTGAGGTACTGAAGCAGGTCCGGTCCCAGCAGCGGGCCGAGGCCGAACTGCGCGAGGTGTCCGCGCTCGCCGTCAGGGAGGATCAGCAAAAACTCGGCGGCTGGCAGGACATGAAGTCCACGCCGTCGCTGCGCCGGCTGATGTTCGTCGGCTTCGGCATCGCGATCGTGCAGCAGATCACCGGCGTCAACACGATCATGTACTACGGCACCCAGATCCTCACCGACGCCGGTTTCACCGCCGACAGTGCCCTGACCGCGAACATCGCCAACGGCGTCATCTCGGTGCTGGCGACCTTCGTCGGCATCTGGCTGCTGGGCCGCGTCAACCGCCGCCCGATGCTGATGACCGGTCAGATCGGCACGACAGCAGCCCTGTTGCTGATCGGCGTCTTCTCGCTGATGCTGCCTTCCGGTGACGGCCGGGCGTTCGCGGTGCTCGCGATGACGGTCACCTTCCTCGCCTTCCAGCAGGGGGCGATCTCGCCGGTGACCTGGCTGATGCTCTCCGAGATCTTCCCGATGCGGATGCGCGGCTTCGGGATGGGTGTCGCGGCCGTGGTGCTGTGGCTGACCAACTTCGCGATCGGGCTGGTCTTCCCGTCCCTGGTCGACGGGATCGGGATCTCCAACACCTTCTTCCTCTTCGTAGTGGCGGGCGTCTTCTCGCTCGCCTTCGTCAAGCGCTACGTCCCCGAGACCAAGGGCCGCACCCTCGAAACCCTCGAAGCCGAACTCCGGGCGCGCTTCTCCTGACCCCTGATGCATAAGGAATGACCATGACCGTACGTGTAGGAGTCATCGGCGCCGGCTGGATCGGCAAGGAGCACATCCGGCGCCTCACCCACACCGTCACCGGTGCCCGTGTCACCGCGGTCACCGACATCGACGCCGCCCGCGCCGAGGAGGCGGCGGCGCCGGTCGGTGCCCGGGTGCTGCCCGACGGTGCGGCCGTGATCGCGGCGGACGATGTCGACGCGGTCCTTGTCACGTGCTGGGGCCCCACCCACGCCGAGCACGTGCTGACCGCGATAGCCGCCGGGAAGCCGGTGTTCTGCGAGAAGCCGCTGGCCACCACCGCCGAGGACTGCCTGCGGATCATCGAGGCCGAGACGGCACACGGCCGCCGGTTGGTCCAGGTCGGCTTCATGCGCCGATACGACGCCGGATACCGGCAGTTGAAGCAGGCCATCGACGCCGGTCGCATCGGCGAGCCACTGATCGTGCACTGCGCCCACCGCAATCCGACCGTCCCGGAGTCGTACACGTCCGACATGGCCGCCCTGGACACGGCCGTGCACGAGGTGGACGTACTGCGCTGGCTGCTCGACGACGAGATCGTCTCCACCCAGGTGATCACCCCGCGCGCCACGAGCAAGCGGTTCGCGCACCTCAAGGACCCGCAGATCATGCTCTTCGAGACCACCAAGGGCGTCCGCATCGACCTGGAGGTCTTCGTCAACTGCCAGTACGGCTACGACATCCAGTGCGAGGCGGTGGGTGAGGAGGGGCTCGTCCGCTTGCCCGACCCGGCCGCGGTGGGAGTACGCAGCGCGGGGCAGCACAGCACAGAGGTGCTCACCGACTGGGTGGCCCGCTTCGCGGACGCCTTCGACACCGAGTTCCGCGAGTGGATCGCGGGGATCGCCGCCGACACCGAACCCACCGGGCCCTCGGCCTGGGACGGCTACGCAGCCACCGTCATCACCAGCGCGAGCGTCGAGGCCCTGGAATCGGGCCACGTCGTCGCCACCGACCTCAAGCCTCGACCCGCCTTCTACGGAGGTGCCGCGTGAAGATCGCCCTCGACCCGTACATGTTCCGTGCCCTGCCCATCGACGACATGGTGCGCACGGTCGCCGAACTCGGCTACGAGTACATCGAGTTGTCGCCCCGCGATGACTTCATGCCCTTCTTCCTGCACCCGCGTGCGGACGACGACCGTGTGGCGGAGCTGAAGAATTCCCTGCGCACGCACGGGGTGAAGCTGTCCTCCGTACTCCCGCTGTACAAGTGGTCCTCACCCGACGAGACCGAGCGGCAGACCGCAGTCCGCTACTGGAGGCGGATGATCGAGATCACCGCCGACCTCGAATGTCCCCTGATGAACTCGGAGTTCAACGGCCGCCCCGAACGCGCCGCCGAGAGCGAATCCGCCTTCTGGCGCTCGCTTGAGGAACTGCTCCCGGTCTTCGAGCGCGAGGGCATCGCCCTCAACCTGGAGGCCCACCCGGACGACTTCTGCGAGGAGAACACCCCCGCCGTCGACCTCGTCCGCGCCATCAACAAGCCCTGGGTGAACTACCTGTACTGCGCCCCGCACTCCTTCCACCTCTCGGGCTCCGACCCGACGGCGGACATCGCGGCGATGATGCGCTATGCCGGCGACAAGCTCCAGCACGTGCACATCGCCGACTCCTTCAACCACAAGGGGTCCAGCGGCCTGCGCTACATCCTCAACCCGCCGGGCACCACCGCCCGCATCCACCAGCACCTCGACATCGGCCAGGGTGAGGTCGACTGGGACACCTTCTTCGGTACCCTTCGCGAACTCGACTTCGACGGCGTGGCCACCGCCTGCGTCTTCGCCTGGGAGGAACGCGCCCGCGACTCCTCGACCTTCATGCTCGACCGCATCACCAAGGAACTCACCGCCTGACGGGCCGCCCCATCAGGCCAACGTGAGATGCGCCCCGGATGTCCGGGGGCTGGGTGAGGCTCCACCTGGGCCTGGATGCCTTCGCCGACCGGCTTCGCAGGTGACGGGTCACCTCCGACTCCTCCTGACGTCTGAGGGACTCGATTTTGCCCGCCCACGCGATCTGTGCGGTCAGGGACGGGCTTGCTCACCGGATCGGGGACGGAGCGACAACTGACATCTAGAGAACTGCATCGATCTTCGAAACAGTCCGGACCATGCCTACTGTTCATGCTGGCCCACCGAGATGCTCCAAGATTCCCGTGGCGGGTGGATCGCCGCCGGATCGCCCCCGCGCGAGCGGGAGCGATCAGGACCTGGTGACCAAGGTCGGCACGCGCCCACCGCTCACCGACGGACACAAAGCCGGCTACCGCGAGTGCTGGTCCGTCGCCCCGGGCTCGCCGGGTCCACCGAGCCGCAGCTGCGCGCCATCTTCGGCGGCATGCTGATCACCGCTCTCTTCGATCAGGGCATCGCCGACCGGCGGGCTGTGCGGAGGACGGGGAGTAGTACTGCGGTACTAACTGGCTGCGCCGGATTCCGTTCCCCCGTACGGGATGGTTGCCCAATACCGCTCCTAGGTTGAGATCGCGGGTCAGTCAGGCCCAGCTCACCCAATGATCTCTTCTCCTGGTGGGAGTAATCGTGGCCACCTTCCTCTATCGGCTCGGCCGGCTGACGTTCCGGCGACGACGCATCGTCGTGATGCTGTGGGTCGCCGTCCTGGCCGCCATCGGCATCGGCGCCATGACTGCGCCCGGCACGTCCTCCGGGTCCCTGAGCGTTCCGGGCACACAATCGCAGAGGGCGATCGACCTGCTGCAGAAGGAGTTCCCGCAGGCATCCGCCGACGGCGCCACCGCGCGTGTGGTGTTCGAGGCGCCCAGTGGGCAGAAGCTCACCTCCGCCGCCAACAAGACCGAGGTCAAGTCCCTGGTGGCGCAGCTGGAGAAGTCGCCGCAGGTATCGGGCGTCACTGATCCCTTCGCCAGCGGCCTGGTCAGCAAGTCCGGCACCATCGCCTACGCCCAGGTGTCCTACAAGGTCGCCCAGGCCGACGTCAGCGGCGCGGCCCACGCCGTTCAGACGGATGTCGTAGCCCAGGGCGAGAAGGCCGGCCTGAAGGTGAGCCTGGGTGGCAACGCCGTCAAGGACAAGGCCGCGAGCAAGGCGGCCGAGCTGATCGGCGTCGGGGTCGCCGCGATCGTTCTGGTGATCACCTTCGGCTCGATGATCGCGGCCGGACTGCCCCTGCTCACCGCGATCCTCGGGGTGGGCGCGGCCATCCTGTCGGTCACGCTCGCCACGCACTTCTTCGACCTGGCCTCGGCCACCACGACCCTGGCACTGATGCTGGGCCTGGCCGTCGCCATCGACTACGCCCTGTTCATCGTCTCCCGCTACCGCAACGAGATCCGCGACGGCCACGAACCCGAGGAAGCCTGCGGACGGGCCGCGGGCACCGCCGGGTCGGCGGTCGTCTTCGCCGGACTGACCGTGATCGTCGCGCTGAGCGGCCTGAGCGTCATCGGCATCGGCACGCTCACCTCCATGGGCCTGGCCTCCGCCTTCGCCGTGGCCGTCGCCGTGGTCATCGCGCTGACCCTGCTGCCCGCCATGCTCGGCTTCGCCGGTATGCGGATCATGAAGGGCAAGATGCAGACCCGCCGTATCAAGGCGCTGGAGCGCGGCGAGGGCGAGTCGATGGGCGTGCGCTGGGCGAGGTTCGTCACCCGCAACCCGGTCAAGGTGCTCGCGATCGCGGTGGCCGGCCTGGCCCTGCTGGCCATCCCCGCGATGTCCCTGCAGACGGCCCTGAACGACGACTCCGGAAAGCCCCCCGGCAGCACCCAGCGCATCGCCTACGACACCCTCAGCAAGGGCTTCGGGCCGGGCTTCAACGGCCCGCTCACCGTGGTCGTCGACGCCCGGAACAGCGACGACCCCAAGGCGGCAGCCCAGGACGCGTACGCCATGCTGGGCAAGCTGGACGATGTCGCCGCTGTCCGTCCGCCCTCCTTCAACGAGGCCGGCGACGTGGCCCTGCTCGGCGCCGTCCCCAAGAGCGCCCCCAGCAGCGAGGCCACCAAGGACCTCGTGGGCACGATCCGCGACCAGGGTGCCGCCCTGCACCAGGACACCGGCGCCGACCTGATGGTCACCGGTCTGACCGCCGTCAACATCGACGTCAGCACCAAGCTCTCCGACGCCCTCATCCCTTACCTGGCCATTGTCGTGGGCCTGGCCCTGGTCCTGCTCCTGCTGGTCTTCCGGTCGATCGTGATCCCGCTCAAGGCCGCCCTGGGCTTCCTGCTCAGCGTGGTCTCGACCCTCGGTGTCCTGGTCGCGGTCTTCCAGTGGGGCTGGCTGAAGGACGTCTTCGGCGTCGACCAGACCGGCCCCATCGTCAGCCTGCTGCCCATCCTGCTGATCGGCGTGGTGTTCGGACTCGCCATGGACTACGAGGTCTTCCTCGTCTCCCGCATGCGGGAGGAGTACGTCCACGGCACCGAACCCACACAGGCCATCGTGCAGGGTTTCCGGCACAGCGGCCGGGTGGTCACCGCCGCCGCGGTCATCATGGTCTCCGTCTTCTCCGGATTCCTCCTCGACGACGCCGTTCTGATCAAGTCGATCGGCCTGGGACTCGCCGCCGCCGTGTTCCTCGACGCCTTCGTCGTCCGGATGACCATCGTCCCGGCGGTGATGGCCCTGCTCGGCCACCGCTCCTGGACCCTGCCGAAGTGGCTCGACCGAGTCCTTCCGAACGTGGACGTCGAGGGCGAGAAGCTGCGCCACGCGCTCGAAGCCGAGCAAACGGACTCCGTGCCTGTGGCCGCGTACGCCGGTGTCGCCGCGGGGGTCCACACGGGCTCGGACGACCACGGCGCCCCCCGCGCCTTCACCGGGGTGCACCATTCTGGCGACACGGACACGTCGGCACCTGCTCGGCAGGCCCCCGGGAAGGCACGGGGACTGACCAGGCTCAAGCAGCGCCTCGCACGGGGCGGCGACGCAACCGCCCCTGGCGACTCGAGGGAATCACAGACACCGGCACGCAGGAAGCTGCTGAAGAACCCGATCCGCAGGCGCTGACGCACAAAACCGCAGCTCCGACTTCCGCACGGCTCCTGACGTGGCGGCCGACTCTCACCGGCCGTATCCCCTGACCCGTCCGCCGGACCGATCCCCCCGGGCCGGCGGACGGCCCGACATCGCGAAGGGCCTCCCCCGTGACCGCACCGAGCGCCCCCGCTCCAACCCCGCACCCGGACGAGCGCCAGTTCCTTCAGGCCCTGACGAACGATCCCGAGCAGCGAGTGATCGTCTCGGTCGTCTCCCGGCTCGCCTCGTGGCGGCGGGCCGACCGGGCCCGTCCCTGGGTCCGGCGGTGGGGGGTTCCGGTGTTCTGTTTGGCGGTCGGCAGCGATGCCTACACCAATCCCCACAACGTCGGCGACCCCCAGCTACCGATCATCCTCGCCTTCTGCATCCCGCTGCTTTGGCGGGAACGACGCCCCATGCTGGTCTTCGCTCTCACCACGGCCGTCTCCGTTGTGGCTCTTCCTGCGGGCGTGCTGACCGGCGCCGAGTTCGCCCGGGTGGTCGCCCTCTTCAATGTCGGCCGTCACTGCACACCACGCCAACTGGCCGCCGCCACCGGCATCACCCTCGTGCAACTCGTCGCATGGGCCTACTTCTTCTGGCGCGGCCGGCAACTGGAGTAATTCACGCGTCCGGAGCCCGTGACGTTGACGGTGATGGTCGCCGTAGTGGCGTTCGCGGCACTGGGCCTGCTCCTGCGGCTGGCCTACGCCTACATCGACGCCCTGAAGAAGCAACGCGACCAGCAGGCCCGTCTCGCCACCGCGCAGGAACGCGCCCGCGTCTCCCGCGAGATGCACGACATCCTCGGCCACACCCTCGCCGTCATCGTCGGCCTCGCCGACGGCGCCGCCGGCCTCACCGAGACCAAGCCCGAACGCGGCGCCCAGACGCTGCGCATCATCGGCGCCAGCGGCCGCGACGCTCTGGCCGAACTGCGCCGCCTGCTCGCCGTCATCGGCGACGACCGCGAAGGTCAGGGACGGTCGCACGACGTCCCCCTCGATCCGCAGCCCGGCCTCGCCAACCTCGACGCGCTGCTCGACCGGGTCCGCGCCGCAGGCCCCACCATCGCCCTGTACCCGCACGGCGACCTCACCAGCCTGGCTCCTGGGCTCCAGCTGTCCGCCTACCGCATCATCCAGGAGGCCCTGACCAACACCGTCAAGTACGCCGCCTCCGACACCTCGCTCCACGTCTCCATCGCCGCCGACCCCGGCATCGTACGCATCACGGTGGAGGACACCGGTCCGCCCCGCACCCACGCACGCCGTGGGTGCGGGGCGGGCACCGGCCGGGGCCTGGTCGGTATGCGCGAGCGCGCCACCCTGTATCGGGGCGAGGTCACCGCCGGACCCAACCAAGAGGGCGGCTGGACCGTCCACGCCCTCCTCATCCCCAACGCACCTGCCAACTCCGTGGAGAAACGCCCCGTTTGACACTGGCGTCATGGCGCAAAGCCCACCCCCACACCCGCGGTGGGGTTGGGGGGGTAGCCCCGGGGCGGGGCCGGGCCCCCCCCCGGGGGTGGGCGCGGGCGCCCGGGGGGCAGTCGG
>NZ_JARXVH010000032.1 GCF_029892565.1 Streptomyces pseudovenezuelae
GCTACGACCCCTCCATCCACCAAGCCAACAACAAGGTCAGCACAGCCGCTGAAGAGCCCTTGGCGGCATAGAGGTTGACTCAGGAAACTCATGCGCTCTCCTTGGTGGTCGTGTCGGCCGTCACGGCCTGGTCGCCCGTCACGGCCGTCACGTACGTCGTCACGAGCTCCCGGATCCGCCCGCTGACCAACTCCGGTGCCTCGATGGGCGTCATGTGCCCGAGCCCCGCCAACTCCGTACTGCCCACGCAGTTCGGCAGCGCGGCGACCAGCGCCCGCGTGTGCACCGGTGGCGTCAGCCGGTCCGCCGTCCCGCACAGCACGGCCGTCGGTACGCCGATCTCCCGTACGCCGTGGTCGAGTTCGAGCAGATCCAGGACCCGCGACCACGCGTACCGCACCCTGGGCGGACACGCGTGCACGATCCGCGCGACCGCCTCCACCATGTGCGGCGCCGAACCCGGGCCCATCGTCCCGTACTTGACGATCCGGCGGGCCAGCGGCGTGACCGGCCCGAGCGGTCCCCGCACGCCGAGGATCTTCTTGGTCAGCCAGGTCCGCGACCGCCCCGCCCGGATCGGCAGGACGGTCGACTCGGCGACCAGCCGCGAGGAACCGGTGCTGCACAGCAGGACGGCGACGGCGTGCTCCCGGAAGGCGGCGCGCGTGGCCGCCGCCATCACCGTCATGCCGCCCATCGAGTGCCCGGCGATCACGGCCTGCTCGCCGGGCGCGAGGGCCGACTTCAGTACGGCTTCGAGGTCGTCCGCGAGGGCGTCCGTACTGCAGGCCGGGCTCGCCGGGCTGCGTCCGTGGCCGCGTTGGTCGTAGGCGATGACGCGGTGATCGGCGGCCAGGTCCCGGATCTGCGCTGCCCAGAAGGCGGTTGAGCAGCTCCAGCCGTGGGCGAGGACGACGGCCGGGGCACCCTCGGGGCCGTGGATCTCGACGTGCAGCCGGGAGCCGTCGGCGGAGACCGCGGTCAACTCCCGGGCGGGGGTGGGCGGGGCGTAGGGACCGGCGGCGACGTGCATGAGACGGCTCACGCGGAGACCTCCTTCTTGGGACCCATCTTGGCGGAGGTGGCCTTCTCGGCGGGGGCATTCTGCTCGGCGGAGCCGTCCGCGGAAGGGCTGACCGACGGCCGTACGACGTCGTACTCCGCCAGATCCACCCGCCGCGTGGCCCGCCGGAACTCGGTCGTCGTACCGGGCCAGATGGTGGTGTTGCGACCGTTCGCGTCGAGATACCAGCTGGTGCAGCCGCCGGTGTTCCACACGGTCCGCTTCATCCGCTCCTGCACGCGCCGGTTCCAGGCGTGCACCGCGCCGGGCCGGGCGTCGAGAGCCGCGCGGCCTCCGAGGACGTCCAACTGCCGCAGGAAGTCCGCCATGTAGTTCAGCTGGGACTCGATCATCAGGATCATGGACGAGTTCCCGAGCCCGGTGTTGGGCCCGATGACGGTCATCCAGTTCGGGAAGCCGGCCGCGGACGCGCCCCGCAGTGCCTCCATCCCGCCCGACCAGGCCTCGGCGAGGGTCTTGCCCTCGGCGCCCACCACCCGGTCGGCGATCGGCATGTCCGTGACGTGGAAGCCCGTACCGAAGACGATGGCGTCGACCTCGGCCTCGGTGCCGTCGGCGGCGACGACGGTGGAGCCGCGCACCTCGCTCAATCCACTGGTGACGACATCCACGTTGGGCCGGGCGAGCGCCGGATAGTAGGTGTTGCTCAGCAGGATCCGCTTGCAGCCGATGCGGTAGTCGGGGGTGAGTCTGGCGCGCAGGGCCGGGTCCTTGATCGCGCGGGCCATGTTCCGTTTCGCCAACTGCTCGACGAACCCGAGCTCGTCGGGGTGCTTGGTGAACGCCTGGACCTGCAACTCCCTTATCCCCCACAGCAGTCCGCGACGGGCCCGCGTGGTGAAGGGCAGCGCGCGGTGCAGCGCGCGTTCGGCGCCGCTGATGGCGCGGTCTGCGCGGGGCATGACCCAGGGCGGGGTGCGCTGGAAGAGGGTGAGGCGTTCGACCTGCGGCTGGATGCTCGGCACGATCTGGATGGCGGAGGCACCGGTGCCCACCATGGCGACGCGCTTGCCGCGCAGGTCGTAGTCGTGGTTCCAGCGCGCGGAGTGGAAGACCTCGCCGGGGAAGGAGTCGAGCCCGGGGATGTCGGGGGTCCTGGGATCGGACAACGGCCCGGTGGCGGACACGACGACGTCGGCGGACAACCGCCCCCCACTGGTCTCGATCTCCCAGCGCAGCTTCTCTCCGTCCCAGGTCATCTTCTTGACCTCGGAGTTGAAGCGGAGGTGGGGTCGCAGGTGGAAGACGTCGGTGACGTGCTCCAGATAGGCGCGGATGTGCTCCTGCCCGGAGAAGGTGCGCGGCCAGTCGGGATGCGGGGCGAAGGCGAAGGAGTACAGGTGGGAGGGCACGTCACAGGCGCACCCCGGATAGCTGTTGTCCCGCCAGGTGCCGCCGACGCTGTCGGCCCGCTCCAGCACGACGAAGTCGGTGATGCCCTCGCGCCGCAGCCGCACGGCGGCCCCGAGCCCTCCGAACCCGGACCCGACGACCACCACCCGCACATGTTCCTGTTCGGCCATGCCGATGCCCTTCCCTGTGCGACTCTGCCAGTGAACACTGGCGCAATCGGAGCGTAGAGCAGCTCCGTACTCATGGGTAGGGGTCGGCGGAAGGAAAGTTACCGCCAGTACGACATAGGCTCGCGACGTGACAGGGGACCACGGACGACGACACGAATACCGCATGGACGAGCTGGCCGCGAAGGCCGGCATCACGGTGCGCACCCTGCGCTTCTACCGCGAGCGCAAACTGATCCCGCCACCCCGCCGCGAGGGCCGCATCGCCTGGTACGACGACCACCACCTGTCCCGCCTGCGCACCATCTCGGCGCTGCTGGAACGCGGCCACACCCTCAACGGCATCGCGGAACTCGCCGACGCCCTCGACCACGGACGCGACGTCGCCGACCTCCTCGGCGTCGGCGCCCCCACCGAGGAGGAGCCGGTCCGCCTCACCCCCGAGGAACTCGCCGCCCGCTTCGAGGGCGAGGTCACCCCTGAGAACCTCGCCGCCGCCATGGACCTCGGCTACCTCGGCACCGACGGCGACGAGATCGTCCACATCAGCCGCCGCCTCCTGGACGTCTCCTCCGCCCTGGTCCGCGAGGGCATCCCCCTCGCCGACGTCCTCGCCGCCGGCAAACAGGTCCGCGAACACGTCGACACCCTCGCCGAAATGTTCGCCACCCTGGTCCTACGCCACGGCCCGGAGGAAAACCTCCAGCGACTACGGCCACTGGCACGGAGCGTGGTGGAGGCGGAACTGTCACTGGCGCTGGACCGACGGTTGCGGAAGCGGGACTAGAGCCGGGGATCTAGTGGTCGTACACGACCGTCACCGGCGCGTGGTCCGACCACCGCTCGGCGTGTGTGGCCGCGCGCTCGACGAACCCCTTGACCGCCTTGGCCGCGAGTCCCGGCGTAGCCACGGCGAGGTCGATGCGCCAACCTGTGTCGTTGTCAAAGGCCCGCCCCCGATAAGACCACCACGAATACGGCCCCTCCCCATCCGGATGTAGGGCGCGCACGACATCGACGTACCCCCCGTCCGTCGGGTCGAAGACCTGGGTCAGCCACGCGCGTTCCTCCGGCAGGAAGCCGGAGCTCTTCTGGTTGGCGCGCCAGTTCTTGAGGTCGGCGGGCTGGTGGGCGATGTTCCAGTCGCCGCAGACGACGACTTCGCGGCCGTCGGCGGCGGCGCGTTCGCGGAGTTCCTTGAGGTAGGCGAGGAACTCGCCCATGAAGCGGACCTTCTCGTCCTGGCGCTCGGTGCCGACCTCGCCGGAGGGGAGGTAGAGGGAGGCGACCGTGACACCGGGCAGGTCGGCCTCGACGTAGCGGCCGCTCGTGTCGAACTCGGCCGACCCGAAGCCGATCCGGACGCGGTCGGGCTCGCGCCGGGTGTAGAGGGAGACGCCGGCGCGGCCCTTGGCGGCGGCGGGCGCGTGCACGACGTGCCAGCCCTCGGGCTGCCGGACATGTTCGGGCAGCTGCGGCGGCTCGGCGCGCACCTCCTGCAGGCAGAGCACGTCGGCGGAGGTCTCGGCGAGCCACTCCACGAAGCCCTTCTTCGCGGCGGCACGCAACCCATTCACGTTGGCAGTGGTCACAGTGAGCACGCGGGAACGATACCGGCACACTGGTCGGAGTCCGATGCCCCACTCTATGCATAGGTGTACGATCTTCGACATGAATATACGCCGGGTCCCCTTCGACCACCCCGACGCCGTGAAGCTGAACGACCAGGTCCAGGCCGAATACCACGTCCGCTACGGCGACGGCGGCGACGCCACCGTCCTGGACCCGACGCACTTCGAGCCGCCGAAGGGCGTGTACCTCATCGTGTACGACGAGGACGACAGCCCCGTCGCCACCGGCGGCTGGCGTGCCAAGGACGCCAACGGCGAGGGCAACCTCGACGGCGACGCCGAGCTCAAGCGCATGTACGTGGTCGAGCGTGCGCGAGGGCTGGGGCTCGCCCGGCGCATCCTGGCCGCGCTGGAGGAGGACGCGCGGGCGGCGGGGCGCAGCCGGATGGTCCTGGAGACCGGCACCAAGCAGCCGGAGGCGATCGCCCTGTACGTGTCGAGCGGGTACGAGCCGTGCGAGAAGTTCGGCTACTACCGGTTCCACGAGGACAGCCGCTGCTTCGCGAAGCCGCTCGCCGTGTGAGATCGCCGGCGCTCAGGCCCTGAGATACGTCAGCACCGCCAGCACCCGCCGGTGCACGTCGTCCGCCGGTGGCAGGTCCAGCTTGGTCAGGATGCTGCCGATGTGCTTGCCGACGGCCGCCTCGGACACCACCAGCGCCCGCGCGATCGCCCCGTTCGACTTCCCTTCCGCGATCAGCGCCAGCACCTCCCGCTCCCTCGGGGTCAGCCGCGCCAGCGGATCACGGCGCCGGCGCAGCAACTGCCGTACCACTTCGGGGTCGACGACCGTGCCGCCGTCCGCCACGTCTCGGAGCGCGTCCACGAACTGCTCCACCTGCCCCACCCGGTCCTTGAGCAGATAGCCGACCCCGGTCCCGTCCCCGGAGTCCAACAGCTCGGCCGCGTACGCCCGTTGCACGTACTGGCTGAGCACCAGCACCGGCAGCCCCGGCCGCTCCGCGCGCAGCCGGACCGCCGCGTGCAGCCCCTCGTCCTGGAAACCGGGCGGCATCCGTACGTCCGTCACGACCACGTCCGGCCCGTCAGGACCCTGCGCGGCCACCGCCGCGAGCAGCGCGTCCGCGTCGCCGACCGCCGCGACCACCTCGTGCCCGAAGCGGGTGAGCAGCCCGGTCAGCCCGTCCCGCAGCAGCACGCTGTCCTCGGCGAGGACTACCCGGAGCGGTCGGTCGGCCGGCAAGGAATCTCCACACGAAGCAGGGTCGGTCCGCCCGGTGGGCTGGACAGGGTGAGTCTGCCATCGAGCACCGACACCCGGTCGGCGAGCCCGGTCAGCCCGGTACCGGACCCGGGCCGAGCGCCCCCGCACCCGTCGTCGCCGATCCGCAGCACCAGCCGCCCGCCGTCGCCGTTGTCACCGCCCTCGTACCCGCCGCCCACCTCGGCCCGGCTCGCCCCGCTGTGCCGGGCGACGTTGGCGAGCGCCTCGCAGACCACGAAGTACGCGGCGGACTCGACCGCCTCGGGCAACCGCCGCCCGTCCAGGCCGAGTCCGAGGTCCAGGTCGAGGTCCACGGGGACCGGGCTGCGGTCGGCGGCATCGGCGACGGCGGCCTCCAGCCCGTAGTCGGTGAGCACCTTGGGGTGGATGCCGTGGATCAACTCACGGAGTTCGGCGAGCACTTGACCGGCCTCGTCGTGCGCTTTGGCGAGCTGGTCGGCAAGCGGGCCGGGCGGGGTGTCGAGGCGGGCCAGTCCCAGGGTCATGGTGAGGGCGACGAGCCGCTGTTGGGCGCCGTCGTGCAGGTCGCGCTCGATCCGCCGGCGCTCCGCCTCGAAGGCGTCCACCAGGCGTACGCGGGAGCGCACGAGTTCGGTGACTCGCGCGCTGTCCTCGGCACGGGCCGGGGGCGCGACCATGGCACGCGCGAGCTCGGCGCGCGCTCCCACGAACACACCCAGCGCGTACGCCCCTGTCGCGAGCAGGACCACCCCGAGCGCGGCGACCCCGAACGCGCCGGGAAGCGTGTCGACGGTCCACGCCTTCAGCACCTTCGCCTCACCCTGGACGCCGACCAGAACAGGCGCTGCCACCATCTGCCCCGGCACACCCACGGCGAGCACGACGGCCAGCGCGTCGAGCGGCCACAGCACCACCCCGACCAGCACGGCGTACGCCAACTCCCGCCAGGTCGCCGCCTCCCGCAGCCGCGTCGACAGCCACGCCCACAGCCCCGCCCGCTCCGGCACCCGATGCTGCCCGGCGGGCTCCGCGCGGACCCCGACCAGCCGCAGCCGCCGCCTTTCCACTTCGGCCACGGGAATCCCGGCCAGCGCGGTCAGCCCGAGCAGCGGCAGCCCGACGAGTACGACGGCGAGTACGCCCCCGAGTACGGCTCCGCAGCCGATCGCCACGAGGACGACCATCCCGAACAGCACCCCGCTGCCCAGGTACGCCAGCGCCCGCCACGGCCACGCCGACCACAGGTATCCGCGCCCCCGGAGCGCCCGCCACACAGTCATCGCTCTCGCCACACAGTCACAGGTCTCGCCACACAGTCATGGAGATCACCGTAGGAGCGGACCTCGCCGGGGACCATCCGCTCCGGGCGAGCTTCGGGGGTATGCCTGGCCCTACCCCAAGTCTCGTCCCTGCCGCACTGATTGACCGGCCCCTGTCGCGGTTCGCTGATCCCACCCGCCGACGACGGACGTACGGACGGGCATACGGGAAGAAGGTCGGATGCGGTCCAACGCGATCGAACTACGAGGCGTGAGCAGGACGTTCGGGTCGGGCGACGGTCAAGTCACCGCTCTGGACGACGTATCGCTCGCCTTCGAGCAGGGCACCTTCACCGCCGTGATGGGCCCGTCCGGCTCGGGCAAGTCCACGCTGCTGCAGTGCGCGGCGGGCCTGGACCGCCCCGCCTCGGGCTCGGTCCGGATCGGCGGGACGGAGCTGACGACGCTGACCGAGCGCCGCCTCACCCTCCTGCGCCGCGCCCGCGTCGGCTTCGTCTTCCAGGCCTTCAACCTCCTCCCGTCCCTGACCGCGGAACAGAACGTGGCCCTCCCGCTGCGCCTGGCCGGCCGCCGCGTACCCAAGTCGGAGGTGCGGGCGGCCCTGGCCCGCGTCGGCCTCACCGCCCGCGCCCGGCACCGCCCGGGCGAACTCTCCGGCGGCCAGCAACAGCGCGTCGCCCTCGCCCGCGCCCTGGTCACCCGCCCCGAGGTCCTGTTCGCCGACGAACCGACCGGCGCCCTCGACTCACGGACCGGCAGGGACGTACTCGCCCTGCTGCGCGCCATGGTCGACACGGAGGGGCGCACGATCGCGATGGTCACCCACGACCCGGTCGCCGCGTCGTGCGCCGACCGCGTGGTGTTCCTGGTGGACGGCCGCGTGCACGGCGAACTGACCGGCGCCCCGGCGGCCGGCATCGCGGCCCGCATGACGACGCTGAAGGCCGTGCCGTGCTGACGGTCGCCGTCCAGACCCTGCGCACACGCTGGGTCACCTTCGCCGGCAGCTTCGTCGCCCTCGCGCTCGGCGTCGCGCTGATCGCCGTCATGGGCCAGGCCCTCGCCGCCTCCCTGGACGCCCCCGAGCGCCGTCCGGAACGGTTCGCGGCGGCCGAGGTGGTGGTGCAGGGCCAGGACACACTGCGCGTGCCCACCTCTAACGGCGTCCGCACCGAGAAGCTCGCCCAACCACGCCCGGTCCCCGCGCGGACGATCGCCGCCCTGCGCCACCTGGGCAAGGTCAGCGAGGACCGCTCCTTCGCCGTACGCACCGAGGGCGGCCCGCACGACCTCGTCGGCCACCCGTGGTCGACGGCGGCGTACGCCCCGTACGAACTCACCGCGGGCCGCGCGCCCCGCGCCGCCGACGAGGTGGTGACGACCGGCGACTGGACGGAGGTCGGCCGACACCTGCGCACCGACTTCGGGCCGGTCCACGTGGTCGGCACCCTCGACGGCCTCCCCTTCGAGAACGCCCTCTTCTACACCGACTCCCGGGCCGCGCGCCTCTCGCCGGTGAGTACGCAGCTCGTTGTGGACGCCGATGCGGCGGCGGTGCGGCGGGGGGTGAACGGTGTGGGCGAGGCGGGGGCCGGTGTGCGGGTTCTCACCGGCGACGCGCGGAAGCTCGCGGACGCGGACCCCGACCGGGACGCCGAGGCCCTCACCGCGCTGAACGCCCTGTTCGGCACGGCCGGCGGGGTCACGGGGTTCGTGTCGGTGTTCGTCGTGGCGTCCACCTTCGCCTTTTCGGTCGCCCAGCGCCGCCGGGAGTTCGGGCTGCTGCGCCTGGCCGGCGCGACCCCGGCCCAGCTGCGCCGGACGGTCTGCGCGGAGGCCCTGTTCGTCGGCGTCGCCGCCTCGGCCACGGGCTGCGCGCTGGGGGCGTACGCCGCCCCGCAGTTGGCGTCCCGGGTGGTCGACGGCGGTCTCGCGCCGGCGTGGTTCGCGATCGGCGACCACACCTGGCCGTACCACCTGGCCTTCTGGACCGGCCTGCTGGTGTCGCTGTGCGGAGTGCTGGCCGCGTCCCGCCGGGCGGGCCGGACCAGCCCGGCCGACGCGCTGCGGGAGGCGTCGGTGGACACCGCGGCCCTGACCGGGGGCCGCCTCCTGTCCGGTACGGCCCTGCTGATCACGGCCGTCGCCACGCAGGCGTTCGCCCTGCTGACCGACCCGGGTGACCTGCTGCACCGCAAGACGTACGTCAGCCGCCCGATGCTGCTGATCACGGCGGTGGCGTTGCTGTCACCGGCGGTGGTGCGCCCGCTGGTCCGGCTGGTCGTCCGGCTGCCCGGCGCCGTCGGCATGCTGGTGCGCGAGAACGCCGCCGCCGGTGTCCGCCGTACCGCCGCCGTCGCGGCCCCCGTCCTGGTCACGGTGGCCCTGACCGGCTCCCTGCTGGGAGCCACCGCGACGTTGGAGGGCGCGCGGGCCACGGAGGCGCGGGGGCGGACGGTCGCCGACTTCGTCCTGACCTCGACCGCCGGGACGGGCTTCTCACCGGCGACCCTGCGCCGCCTGCGCGCTGTCCCCGACGCGATCGTCTCCCCCACGGCGACGACCGCCGTCTACGTCCTGGAGGACGGGGTCGCCCTGATCAAGTCGCAGGCGCGCGCGGCCGATCCGCACGCCCTCGCCACGACCGTGCGCCTGCCGCTGACCGCCGGCCGCGTCACCGACCTCGACGACGACTCGATCGTCGTCAACGAGGAATGGGCTCGGCACACCGTGGGCCGGCACGTGACCGTCTGGCTGGGCGACGGCACCCGGAAGTCCCTGCGCGTCGCGGCCGTGATGCCGGTCGGCACCGGCGACAACGGCGCGTACGTGACCCCGGCCAACGCCCCGCGCGCCCCCGTCGACCGGGTCGACGTAAAAGTGCGGGAGGACGCGACGACCGGCGCCGTGGCGGTGGCATTGCGGAAGGCGGTGAGCGGCACGGGAGCCGAGGTCCTCACGAGGGCGGACTGGCTACGGCGCACGGCCCCCTCCACCTCGGGCGGCCTGAGCGCCGGGACGGACCGCACGACCCGCCTCGGCTTCCTCCTCGTCCTCGGCATCGCCCTCCTCTACACCGGCATCTCCCTCGCCAACACCCTGGTCATGGCCACTTCCGACCGCCTGCGCGACCTGGAGACCCTCCGCCTGACGGGCGCCACGAGGAGCCAGCTCCTACGCCTGATCACGGCGGAGTCACTGACGACGGTGGCACTCGGCGCGTTCCTGGGCCTGCTGGTCGCCGCCCTGAACCTGCTCGGCATGTGGACCGCCCTGGCCCGCCAGTCGGTATGGACCCCACTCAGGCTCCCCTGGCCGGCCCTCGCCCTGACCACGACGGCCTGCGCGGCCCTGGCGGTCACCGCGGCCCTGATCCCGACGGCCTTCGCGCTGCGCCGCCGGGCGGCGGGGACCTCCACCACCACCTGACAACACGTCAGCACAACAAAGATCCCGCCCGATCTTCCGATCGGACGGGATCTTTTCAACTGCCCCAGGTTTCCCTGACCAGTTGTTGCGGTGGACCTGTGGGGATTTGAACCCCAGACCCCCTCGATGCGAACGAGGTGCGCTACCAGACTGCGCCACAGGCCCGTGCAACGAGTGAAACTCTAGCACCCCGGTCCGCGTGCCTGGAAATCCGTTCCCGGGCCCGGGGAGACGGCAGCGGCACAGGTGGGGCGGGGAGAAGCAGGGAGAGGCGGGGCGCCCCGGGCCTGCCTATTCGTTGGCGGCCCGGGGCCGCTCCCCGTCCTCGTACTGGTCGAACAGCGGCGTGCGCCCGCGCTCCCGCGCACGCCTCGCGGACGCGGCCCGGCGGGCGTCGCTGCGGCCGTCGCCGTCCGCCTCCGCGTCCGAGTTGTCGTCGGCGGGATCCACCTGAGCGTCCTCGCACGGTTCCGCGCCGGAACGGGCCTCCGCCTCCTGGTCCCGCGCGACCGAACTCGATCGCGCCGAGCTCCACGCGTCCGGCGCCCCCAGGTCGACGTCCGCGGTGGCCCGCGGAGCGACCGGCGCGGTCACGTACGTCGGGAGCGGCACCGGTACCGGGTCCCAGCTGTCGCCGTGTCCGGGCCGCCGCTGGCGCTCGCGCTGCTGGTCGACCCACTCGGCGTGGTCGGTCTGCTCGACGAGGGCGCGACGGTCAGCGGCGAGGGCGGACAACCCGGGGTCGAGCTCCTGCTCTGGCGCACCCTCCGGCTCGTCGGCCGGGGCCTCGGCGGCGGCACGCCGGCGCGGCTGGCGCTGACGCTCCCGCAGCCGCTGCGCGGCGGCCTCGGCCAGGCGCCGGTCCATCTGGTAGGTGAATCGGCGCTGCTCCTGCGAGCGCAGGTACACGATGTAGCCGCTCAGCAGTATGGCGGGCACACCCGGCGCCCACAGGAACGCCAGTCCCCCGACCGCCGCGACGATCGTGCCGAGCGTGAAGGCGAGGAAGAGCATCACGGTGGTACGCCGACGGCGCGCGAGCACCTTCGTACGCCGGGCGCGCGCGGCGGCCGCCTCGGCCGCGGGCGAACGCCGGGCAGCCGGGACGCGTTTGCGCGCCGGCGCGGAGCCGGATTCGGGCGCCGGTGCGGAGTGGGACGCGCGCGCCGGTGCGGGCCTGGACGTGCGGGCGGGCTTGGAACTGGGTGCCTGTGCCGATCCGGTGCCGGCCGCGGGCGCTGCCGCCCCCGGCGCATCCGCCGATTCCCGCTTCTCGCGCTGTTCGCGCGCCGGTTGCGCGCGCCCTGCCGCCGGCGCCTTCACGTCCGCGCGCACCTGCGGGCGCGCCGGAGGCGTGGCGAAGGCCCGGACGTCCACCGAGTCGGTGACGACGTCCGGAGCGTCGGCGCTGGGCTCCTCCTCTTCGGTGGAGCGCGCGCGCAGGTCCTTGGCGTACCGGCGCTCCATGCCCGCCCGTCCGGACAGCAACCGGATGGCCGTGCTGAAGCGTTCCGTCGGACGGGCCTCGTTCAGCTCGTCCTGCCTACGGAGCCACATCGGCACCAAGTAGGCGGCCCAGGCCCCGACAATGACTGCGTAGATGAGGCCGCTGCTGCTCACGCCTCACACGGTAGAGGGGTTTGCGTGAGGCCATCTGCCAATTGAGCCGGTGTGTCGCACGATCTGGCTGATATTTCGAACTTTTTTTGTGACCGATGCGATCAGCAGCCCACCGAGGGCGCGAAATTAATGCCTTCAGACGGTCGCCGGACGATCAATTTCGAACACTTATTCAATTTCCGGGGCTATCCGGGATTCCCCGGTGTGTTCTGGGGGTTCCGCGGGGTGTTCGGGGAGGTGTCGTGCGACGTCCGCTGAGAGCGTGCCCGCTGCCAGCGGTTCAGCAACCCGTCGGGGACCTCTTCCGCCGTGAGCGCGAAGACGAGATGGTCGCGCCAGGCTCCGTCGATGTGGAGATAACGCGGCCTGAGCCCCTCCTCGCGGAATCCGAGTTTCTCCACGACCCGGCGGCTGGGTCCGTTCTCGGGGCGAATGCAGACCTCGATGCGGTGCAGACCGACGGTGCGGAAACAGTGGTCCACGACAAGTGCCACGGACGTCGGCATCACACCGCGCCCGGCCACCGACTCGTCCACCCAGTAGCCGACGTGGCCCGAGCACATGGAGCCCCAGGTGATTCCGGCGACCGTCAACTGCCCGACCAGGCGCCCCTGGTACTCGATGACGAACGGCAGCATCCGGCCCGAGTTCGCCTCGGACCGCAGGTGCCGGACCATCTGGCGGTAGGTCGGCCGGTGCGCGATCGGCCCGCTGGGCGTGGGCGGCGGAATGGTCGCCTCCCAGGGACGCAGCCAGTCCCGGTTGCGCCGGTTGACCTCGCGCCAGGCTCGCTGGTCGCGCAGTTTTATCGGCCTCAGGACGATGTCGCCGTCTACCAGCACGGCGGGCCAGGATGGGCTGTTCAGCTCGCACCCCCACGGGTGGCGCCGGGTCTTTGGTGGTCTCCGCCCCGGATCTGGTCGACGGCGTGCACCAGCAGGGGTTCCAGGACGGCCAGTCCGTCCTTCACCCCGCCGGTGGAGCCCGGCAGGTTGACGATCAGTGTCCGCCCCGCGACTCCGGCCAGTCCCCGGGAGAGCGCGGCGGTCGGTACCTTCTCCCGTCCGAACGCCCGGACGGCCTCGGCGATGCCCGGTACCTCGTAGTCGATCACTCGGCGGGTCGCCTCCGGCGTGCGGTCGGTGGGTGAGACGCCGGTGCCGCCGGTGGTGACGATCACGTCGAAGCCGGCCTCGGTGCCCGCCCGCAGCGCGGCTTCGACCGGGTCGCCGTCGGGCACGACCCGCGGCCCGTCCACGGCGAAGCCGAACCCCTTGAGGCTCTCGGCGATCAGCGGGCCGCCCTTGTCCTCGTAGACGCCGGCCGCGGCCCGGTTGGACGCCGTGACGACGAGCGCGCTGTAGGTCGCGGGGAGAGCACCGTCTATGGACGCCTCAAGGCTCATGACCGGCTCCAGTCGCCCGACTTGCCGCCCGTCTTCTCCTCCACGCGCACGTCCGTGATGACCGCTCCCTTGTCGACCGCCTTGACCATGTCGATCACGGTGAGCGCGGCGACGGAGACCGCGGTGAGCGCCTCCATCTCGACGCCCGTGCGGTCCGTCGTCTTCACGGTGGCCAGAATCTCCACGGCGTCGTCCGCGACCGACAGGTCCAGTTTCACACCGGACACCGACAACGGGTGGCACAGCGGGATGAGGTCGGGCGTGCGCTTGGCGCCCATGATCCCCGCGATGCGCGCGGTGGCCAGCGCGTCGCCCTTGGGGACGCCCTCACCGCGCAGCAGCTCGATCACGCGCGGCGAGACGAGGACGCGACCGCTGGCACGGGCGGTCCGGGCGGTCACGTCCTTCCCGGATACGTCGACCATGCGGGCGGCGCCCGCGTCGTCGATGTGGGTCAGACGGTCCTGCGTGCTCATGGTGTGTGGCGCTCCCGGTCCGGGCCCGTCGCGATGCGGCGCGCGGGCCTGTTGTGCGCGACACGGTACCGCCAAGTCGGCGCGGACAACGGACCAGCACGGTCTCGCGGACCGGCACGCACGCGTGGGCTCAGCCCAGCAGGACGACCTCGACCTCGGTGCCGGGCTCGACGGACTCCACGTCCTCGGGGACGACGATCAGCGCGTCGGCGTGCGCGAGGGCCGCGACCAGGTGCGATGCGGCACCGCCGACCGGGCTCACCGAGCCGTCGGCGTACGCGGCCCGCAGGAACTGCCGGCGCCCCTTCGGCGAGCTCAGCGCCTTGGCGGCGGTCAGGGTGGCCCGGGTCCTGGGCCTGTGCACGTCGTCGAGCCCCATGAGCGTGCGGATCGCGGGCCGCGCGAACAGCTCGAAGGAGACGTACGACGACACCGGGTTGCCCGGCAGGGCGAGCAGCGGTGTGTGGTCGGGGCCGATGGAGCCGAAGCCCTGGGGCTTGCCGGGCTGCATGGCGAGCTTGCGGAACTCGATGCCGCTGCCCGCCGCGTCCTCGTCACCGACGTGGGACAGCGCTTCCTTGACGACGTCGTACGCCCCGACGCTCACGCCGCCCGTGGTGACCAGGAGGTCGGCGCGGACGAGCTGGTCCTCGATGGTGGCGCGGAGGGTCTCGGCGTCGTCGGCGACGGCGCCCACCCGGTAGGCGATGGCGCCGGCGTCGATGGCGGCCGCGGTGAGGGCGAAGCTGTTGGAGTCGTAGATCTGGCCGCTGCCCAACTGCTCGTCGGGCTGGACGAGTTCGCTGCCGGTGGACATGACGACCACGCGCGGACGCGGGCGCACGCGTACCGTGCCGCGGCCGATCGCCGCGAGCAGTCCGATCTGCGGCGGGCCGAGGACGGTGCCCGCGTCGAGGGCTCGGTCGCCGGCCTTCACGTCGCTGCCCTTCGCGCGTACGTGTGCGCGTGCCTCGGCCGGCCGGTACACGTGCACGTGGCCCTCGGCGGCCTCGGGGGCCAGGCTGCGGGCGCGCATCCCGGTCACCGGTCCGTCGCCGAGTCCTCCGTCGGTCCACTCGACGGGGACGACGGTCTCGGCGCCGGGCGGCAGCGGGGCGCCGGTCATGATGCGGGCGGCCTGACCGGGGCCCACGTGCAGCAGGTCGGCCTGGCCCGCCGCGACGTCGCCGACGACCTCCAGGACGGCGGGGAACTCCTCGCTCGCGCCCGCGACATCCGCGACCCGTACCGCGTACCCGTCCATGGAGCTGTTGTCGAAGGGCGGCAGCGAGACCGGCACCGTGATGTCCTCGACGAGAACGCAGCCCTGGGCGTCCAGCAGCTGCAGCTCGATGGGTTCGAGGGGACGGACGGTGGCGAGGATGTCCTCCAGGTGTTCGTCCACCGACCACAGGTGGTCCGGGCCGGCTGTGCGGGGCGCGGCGCTGCTCAAAATCGCTACATCTCCTCGGCTACGTAACTGCGAAGCCAGGTCCGGAAGTCCGGGCCCAGATCTTCACGTTCGCACGCGAGTCTGACAATGGCACGCAGATAGTCACCGCGATCGCCGGTGTCATAACGGCGGCCCTTGAAGACGACGCCGTGCACCGGGCCACCGACCTTCTCGTCCTGGGCGAGCTGCTGGAGGGCGTCGGTGAGCTGGATCTCGCCGCCGCGGCCGGGCTCGGTCTTGCGCAGTATGTCGAAGATGTGCGGGTCCAGGACGTAGCGCCCGATGACCGCGTAGTTCGAGGGAGCGTCCGCCGGATCCGGCTTCTCGACCAGGCCGGTCACCTTGACGACGTCGCCGTCCGCGGTGGGTTCGACGGCCGCGGACCCGTAGAGGTGGATCTGCTCCGGCTCGACCTCCATCAGCGCGATGACGCTGCCGCCGTACTGCTCCTGGACCGCGACCATCCGCGCGAGCAGCGGGTCGCGCGGGTCGATCAGGTCGTCACCGAGCAGGACGGCGAAGGGCTCGTGACCGACGTGCGGGGCCGCGCAGAGCACGGCGTGACCGAGACCCTTGGGGTCGCCCTGGCGCACGTAGTGCATGGTCGCGAGGTCGCTGGACTCCTGCACCTTGGCCAGCCGGCCGGCGTCGCCCTTCTTCTGAAGAGCCGACTCGAGCTCGTAGTTGCGGTCGAAGTGGTCCTCCAGGGGGCGCTTGTTGCGCCCCGTGATCATGAGGACGTCATCGAGGCCCGCGGACGCGGCCTCCTCGACCACATACTGGATCGCCGGCTTGTCGACGACGGGCAGCATCTCCTTGGGAGTGGCTTTGGTGGCCGGCAGGAACCGGGTGCCGAGGCCGGCTGCGGGAATGACAGCCTTGCTGATCCTGGGGTGCGACTGAGTCATGTCCGCAACCTTATCCGGTGCCTTTGCAGTGAATCTGTGGGTCCGGTTAATTAGCTCTCATATGAGCGCATTAGGAAGGGTACGGGTGCGACCTGTGAGTCACATCGGACGTGCGGCCGAGCCTGACAAGCAAATGTTGCGGCGGGAGTTCATCGCGGTGAGGAACAGGTTGACGGCGGATGACGTGCGGGAAGCCGCGGGCGCGTTGGCGGAACGTGCCCTCGAACTGCCCGAGTTGGCGCACGCGCGCACGGTGGCGGCGTACGTCTCGGTGGGGAGCGAACCCGGAACGCTCGCGCTGCTGGACGCGCTGCACGCGCGGGGCGTGCGGGTCCTGCTCCCGGTGCTGTTGCCCGACAACGACCTGGACTGGGGCTCCTACGCCGGTGAGGACTCCCTCGCCCGGGTCCAACACGGCGGAAAGATGGCGCTGTTCGAGCCCACCGGCACGCGTCTGGGCCCGCACACCGTCACCGAGGCGGACGCCATGCTGCTGCCCGGGCTGGCGGTGGACACACGCGGGATGCGGCTGGGGCGCGGCGGAGGGTCCTACGACCGTGTTCTCGCCCGTCTGGAGCGCACGGACGCCCACCCCGCGCTGGTGGTGCTGCTCTACGACTCGGAGGTCGTCGAGCGCGTCCCGGTCCAGGCGCACGACCAGGCCGTGCACGCCGCGGTGACGCCTTCGGGAGTGCACCGCTTCCGTCGCGGGGCGTGACTTCCGTGGGCGGCGTGAGAAGACGTGAAAGGGCCCTCCACGCGTGCGTGGAGGGCCCTTTCACGTCCTGATGGCTTACCGCCGCAGGCTCACGGTTTCAGGACCAGCGTGTCGCTCGTGCTGTCGTCGACGGCCTTGTCCGAGAAGGACCACGGCAGCAGTTCGCCGTCGACCCACTTGCCGGTCTGGTCGGTGTAGTGAGCGCTGAAGGCGTGCCCCGAGGCGCCGGTGAGATTGATCCACTTTGACTTGTCGAGGTCGTCAAGGTTGACCACCATCCGCATCGACGGCACCCAGACGACGCCGTAACCGCCGGCCGCGTTCCAGCCGGTGGCGTTGACGGTCGCCTCGCCGCCGCCGAGCTTCCAGGGGCCGCGATTGAGGATGTACTGCACGATGCCGGGACCGTCGGTGCCGAGGGTCTGGTTCTTCAGGAACAGGCGGTGCAGCCGGCCCCAGCTCCAGGTGTCGATGTCCTTGCCGAGCTTGGAGGTCAGCTCCCAACGGGCGTCGATCATGGCGCGCTTGAACAGATCGTCACGGTTGTTGGTCGCGCCGGGCCGGGTGCCCGACTTGGGCGTGGTCCACCACTCGCTCTTCTCGTCGTTCATGAGGTTGCGCACGACCTCGAACCAGCGGTCGCCGCCGTCGGGTTGCGCCTGGTCGGCGTCGCGCTGACCGCACTCGCGGACCTTCTTGGTGTCGTCCACGGGCCCGGTGTCGTTGACGGGGTCGACCCACAGGCACTGGCTCTCGACCCGCAGCTCCTTGGGCAGCTTGTTGCCGAAGCCGAGCTTGAGGATGTTGCGCCAGACCGCGTTGAAGTAGGCGGCGGCCGCCGAGTCGGCGTCCTGGGTGTAGTCCCAGCCCTCCAGCAGCTCCTGTGCCTCGCGGACGTCCTTGTCGTCGATGTCGATCTTCAGCAGCTTGGGCACGAGCAGCTTGGCGATCTCACTGCTGTTGTCCAGCTGCATCTGCCGCATGTCGTCGGTGGAGATCTTGCCGCCGCCCTTGATCTTCGACTGGATCAGGTCGGTGATGCGCTGGCTGCGGGTGCCGTAGCCCCAGTCCGTGGTGAGGGTGTAGGGGTACTTGTCCTCGTCGACCACGGCCTGGTTGGCGGTGACGATGTACCCGCGCGTGGGGTCGAACTCGTAGGGCAGCTCGTCCTGCTTGATGAAGCCGGTCCACGCGTACTTGGAGTCCCAGCCCGGCGCGGGGATCGAACCGTCGTCGCCCTTCGCGCGCGTGGGGATCCGTCCGGGCAGCGTGTACCCGATGTGGTTGTCGGTGTCGGCGTAGACGAGGTTCTGCGAGGGCACGTCGAACAGGGCGGACGCCGAGCGGAACTCGGTCCAGTTCGACGCCTTGTCGATCGCGAAGACGGCGTCCATGGTGGTGCCCGCGTCCAGCGCGGTCCAGCGCAGGGCGATGCCGTAGCCGTCGCCGCGGTCGGGCGCGGCCGTGTCGACGGTGGCCTTCTTGCCGACCTTCACCAGCTCGTCGTCGCGGTCGGACAGCAGGGGCCCGTTGTTCGTCTCGCGGACGACGATCTTCTTGGAGGCGCCGCCGGCGACCTTGATGGTCTCCGTACGGGACTTGAAGGGCTTCACGGTGTCGTCGTACAGGTAGCCGTCGCCGCTGAGCTTCTCCAGGTAGAGGTCGGTGACGTCGACGCCCGAGTTGGTCATGCCCCAGGCGATGTCCTGGTTGTGGCCGATGACCACGCCGGGCATGCCCGAGAAGGTGTAACCGGTCACGTCGTACTGGCACTTGGCGGAGACCGTGCGGCAGTGCAGGCCCATCTGGTACCAGACGGACGGCAGCGAGGCCGAAAGGTGCGGGTCGTTGGCCAGCAGCGGCTTGCCGGTGATGGTGTACTTCCCGGCCACGACCCACGAGTTGGAGCCGATGCCCTGGCCGTTCACGCCGACGGCCGTGGGGACGTCGTCCAGGACGTTGTAGAGGCCCGAGAGCTGGCTCTCCAGGGTCGAACCCGCCGTCGACGTGGACGAGCCCGTCGTGCCGCTCGTGGACGTCCCGGAGGTCCCGCTGTCGCCCTGCTCGAAGGTCTGGGTGAGCTCGTCGTACTGGCCCTCCTGGACGATCGCCTGGTTGCGGCTGTACGGGTAGTCCGGGTACAGGTCCTTGATCTGCTTGGGGCCAAGGCGGCTGGTCATCAGGGCGCGGTCGATCTCGTCCTGCATGTTGCCGCGCAGGTCCCAGGCCATCGCCTTCAGCCACGCGACGGAGTCGACCGGGGTCCACTGCTCGGGCTTGTAGTCGTTGGTGAAGCCCAGAGCGGCGTACTCCAGGGAGATGTCCTTGCCGTCCTTGCCCTTGAGGTAGGCGTTGACTCCCTTGGCGTACGCCTGGAGGTACTTCTTCGTGGAGGCCGACAGCTTGGTGTCGTACTCCTCCTTGGCGACCCGGTCCCAGCCCAGGGTGCGCAGGAACTTGTCGTTCTTGACCTGGCCCTTGCCGAACATCTCCGACAGGCGCCCGGAGGTCATGTGCCGGCGCACGTCCATCTCGTAGAACCGATCCTGCGCCTGGACGTAGCCCTGCGCCATGAACAGGTCCGCGTCGGAGGAGGCGTAGATCTGCGGGATGCCGTAGTTGTCACGCTTGACGTCGACGGGTCCTGACAGACCGTCGAGCGTGATGGAGCCCTTCGTCTGCGGGAAGGACGCACGGACGGTACTGATGGACCAGTACGCCCCGTAGGCGACGCCTCCGATGATGGCCAGCACCAGGACGAGGACGACAAGGCGGGCTTTGCGCCCCTTCTTCCTGCCGGACTTGCGGGCCTTGCGACCCGTTGAGGCGGTGGTGTTGGGGGGCATCGCTGTCCTTGCTGTCCTTCCGCGAGCGGCAGGCGGGCTTGTCCATGTGACTGAGCGCTGGAGCAACCATAGGCGCAGGGCCCCGAGCCCCTTGACGCGGTGTCGGGAACGAGCGCGGGCGAGCGTTCGATCTTGCCTCGGCGAGCGTCAAGAAATCGTCAAGAGTTAGGTAAGGTAACGAAGTACCTGGATGCGGAGCTCCATGGGCTCGTGTCCTATGTACGTGAGCTCCCGCGCGGGATGCGCGTGAGCCAGGGAAGGGAACGGCCGCTGACTGTCCACCACCTCAACCAGCTCCTGTTCGTCTGCTCGCTCGTCCTGCTCGTAGCCGTGGCCGCGGTCCGGATCTCCTCGCGCAGCGGGCTCCCCAGCCTGCTCGTGTACCTGGGGATCGGCGTCGCCATGGGGCAGGACGGCGTCGGCGACATCCGCTTCGACAACGCCGAACTGACCCAGGTCATCGGATACGCGGCCCTGGTCGTGATCCTCGCCGAGGGCGGTCTTGGCACGAAGTGGAAGGAGATCAAGCCGGCCCTGCCGGCGGCCTCCGCGCTGGCCCTGGTCGGCGTAGCGGTGAGCGTGGGGGTAACGGCATCGGCCGCGCACTACCTGATCGGCCTCGAATGGCGCCAGGCGCTCATCGTCGGGGCGGTCGTCTCCTCGACGGACGCGGCGGCGGTCTTCTCGGTGCTGCGCAAGATCCCGCTGCCCACACGCGTGACGGGCACCCTGGAGGCCGAGTCCGGCTTCAACGACGCCCCTGTCGTCATCCTTGTCGTCGCCTTCTCGACGGCGGGCCCGGTCGACCACTGGTACGCGCTGCTCGGCGAGATAGCTCTGGAACTGGCCATCGGCGCCGCCATCGGCCTCGCGGTGGGCTGGCTGGGCTCCTGGGGCCTGCGGCACGTGGCCCTGCCCGCCTCCGGCCTCTACCCCATCGCCGTCATGGCGATCGCCGTCACGGCGTACGCGGGAGGCGCGCTGGCGCACGGCAGCGGCTTCCTGGGCGTCTACCTCGCCTCGATGGTGATGGGCAACGCCAAGCTGCCGCACTGGCCCGCCACGCGCGGGTTCGCCGACGGGCTCGGCTGGATCGCCCAGATCGGCATGTTCGTGCTGCTCGGCCTCCTGGTCACCCCGCACGAACTCGGCGACGACATCTGGCCCGCCCTCGTCATCGGCATGGTGCTCACGATGGTGGCGCGCCCCTTGAGCGTGGTGGTGTGCCTGACGCCGTTCCGTGTGCCCTGGCAGGAGCAGACCCTCATGTCCTGGGCCGGGCTGCGGGGTGCGGTGCCCATCATCCTGGCGACGATCCCCATGGTGGAGGGCGTCGACGCCAGCCGCCGCATCTTCAACATCGTCTTCGTCCTGGTCGTCGTCTACACCCTGATCCAGGGACCGACCCTGCCCTGGCTCGCCCGCAAGCTGCGCCTGGGCGAGGACGCCGAGGCCGCCGACCTCGGCATCGAGTCGGCGCCCCTGGAGCGACTGCGCGGCCATCTTCTGTCGGTCGCCATTCCCGACGGCTCCAAGATGCACGGCGTCGAGGTGGCCGAGCTGCGGCTGCCCGCCGGGGCAGCCGTCACCCTCGTCGTCCGCGAGGGAAAATCGTTTGTCCCGCTGCCGACCACGGTGCTGCGACACGGCGACGAACTCCTCGTCGTGGCCACGGACCCCGTCCGCGACGCGGCGGAACGACGCCTACGGGCCGTGGGCCACGGCGGCAAGCTGGCCGACTGGCTGGGGCCGGACGGGGCGGGCGCTGGGCGCTGACATGCCCTCCCACGTCGCGTCACGCCGTTAAGGGTGTGTTTCCTACGGTTCACACCCAAGGCAATCGCAGGTGAACGTCCGCATGGTGCTCACTTTCACAGGAGCACCAGTCCTTGATCCCTGTAGGATGAAGGCAGACTTTGATCGAACCAACTCTGCCTGACGCAGAGCTGGCGCGACCGTATGGCGGTCGGAACGCTCTCCACGGTGGAGACAGCAGGCTCCGGCATCTACCGCAGTTCCGCGCAAGAGGACAGCTCTCGGCGCCCCCGCACGGGCGCGCTACCAGGCGGCAGAAAGGCACGGGCCGTGGCATCCACGGTCACCACCGAGCCGTCGGAGAACTCGTCGGCTCCCACCCGCCCGGGGTACGGACAGCTGCTGCGCACCCGCGGCGCCTGGACCTTCCTGCTCCCCGGCTTCGCGGCACGCCAGCCGTTCGCGATGCTCACCATCTCCATCGTGCTGCTCGTGCAGCACACCACCGGCTCGTACGGCGCCGCGGGCGCGGCCGCGGCCGTCACGGGCGTCTCCATGGCCCTGTTCGCGCCCTACAACGGCCGCCTCGCGGACCGCTACGGACAGCGCACCGTGCTGCTCCCCGGCGTACTGGTGCACACGCTGTCGGGTCTGACCCTGACGGCGCTCGCCCTGGCCCACGCGCCTTTGTGGGCGCTGTTCGTGGCCGCCGTGCCCACCGGCGCCTCGGTGCCGCAGATCGGCCCCATGGTGCGCGCCCGCTGGGGCGTGAAGCTCCAGGACTCGCCCCTGCTCACCACCGCCGCGGCCTTCGAGTCCGTCACCGACGAACTGACCTTCGTCTTCGGCCCGCTGCTCGCCACCGCCCTGTGCACGGCCGTCGACCCGGCCGCCGGCCTGGTGACGGAAGCGGCGCTGACCCTCATCGGCGGCCTGCTGTTCGCGGCGCAGAAGAGCACCCAGCCCACGGTCGCGCTCACCGGGCACGCACGCGTGGAGCACGTTTCCGCGCTGAGCATCCCCGGCATACGCGTACTGATCGTGACCTTCCTGGGCATCGGCTCCGTCTTCGGCGGCATGCAGGTCTCCCTGGCCGCGTTCACCGAGTCGATCGGCGAACCCGGCCTCAACGGCGTCCTGTACGGAGTCTTCGCGGCGGGCAACATGATCTCCGGCATCGTCTGCGGCGCGATCGCGTGGAAGACGGCTCCACAGCGGCGCCTGGTCGTCGGCTACGGCGCCCTCGCGCTCGCGGCCTCCGGACTGTGGGCGGCGCACTCGGTGCTCGTCCTGGCCGGCCTCGGCCTGCTCGTCGGCATGTGCATCGCGCCCGCGCTGATCACCGGCTACACGCTCGTCGAGGGCCTGGTCCCGGCGGGCGCGCGCACGGAGGCGTTCACCTGGCTGACGGGTGCGGTCGCACTCGGTCAGGCGGCCGCCGTCACCATCGCCGGACAGTTGGAGGACCGCTTCTGGGGAGGCGCCGGGTTCCTGGTGCCGGCGGCGGGCACGATACTGGCCCTGGCGACTCTCCTGACCCTCCGCTCACGCCTCGCGGTGCGGCCCCGCAGCCGGACCGTGGCACGTGGCGTCGGTCACCGCGTGCCGGTGACGGTGGACTGATCCTCAGGAATACGTCACTATGGACCGTCGTTAGCACTCACTGAGTGAGAGTGCCAGGAGGAAGACAGTGCCCACTTACCAGTATCAGTGCACCGAGTGCGGCGAGGGCCTCGAGGCGGTGCAGAAGTTCACCGATGACGCCCTTACCGAGTGCCCCAACTGCGGTGGCCGCCTGAAGAAGGTGTTCTCCGCGGTCGGCATTGTCTTCAAGGGCTCCGGTTTCTACCGCAACGACAGCCGCGGCTCCTCTTCGAGCAGCGCGCCGGCGTCGTCGGGATCGTCGTCCAAGTCGACGTCGTCGTCCTCTTCGAGCGACTCGTCGTCTTCATCGTCCTCTTCGTCTTCTTCTTCGTCCTCCTCGGACTCGAAGTCGAAGTCGTCGAACACCGGCTCCTCCTCCAGCAGCTCCGCCGCTTAGGACTCGCTCACGGGACCCTGTCGTCGTAGGACGGCAGGGTCTTCGGTGTTCCCGGAGGTGTTCCCGGAGCGGCTCACCGCGCGCCGTCGGGGCCGGTTACTGTGCTGGTCATGGCGAACGCAGAGATCGGTGTAATCGGCGGCTCGGGCTTCTACTCGTTCCTCGAGGACGTGACCGAGATCCAGGTGGACACCCCGTACGGGCCGCCCAGCGACTCCCTCTTCCTCGGCGAGGTCGCCGGCCGACGGGTCGCCTTCCTGCCCCGGCACGGACGCGGCCACCATCTGCCCCCGCACCGCATCAACTACCGCGCCAACCTGTGGGCGTTGCGGTCGGTCGGGGTGCGCCAGGTCCTCGGTCCGTGCGCGGTGGGGGGTCTGCGCCCCGAGTACGGACCGGGCACGCTGCTCGTGCCGGACCAGCTGGTCGACCGTACGAAGTCCCGGGTCGGGACGTACTTCGACGGGTTGCCGCTGCCCGACGGCAACGTGCCGAACGTGGTACACGTGTCCCTGGCCGACCCGTACTGCCCCACCGGACGCGCCGCCGCGCTCAAGGCCTCGCGCGGACAGGGCTGGGAGGCGGTGGACGGCGGCACGCTCGTCGTGATCGAGGGGCCGCGCTTCTCGACCCGCGCCGAATCGCTCTGGCACCAGGCGCAGGGCTGGTCGGTGGTGGGCATGACCGGCCACCCGGAAGCGTCACTCGCCCGTGAACTGGAGCTCTGCTACACGTCGATGACCCTGGTCACCGACCTCGACGCGGGCGCCGAGACCGGCGAGGGCGTCTCGCACGACGAGGTGCTGCAAGTGTTCGCGGCGAACGTGGACCGACTGCGCGGCGTGCTGTTCGACGCGGTGGCAGGTCTGCCCGCCACCGAGGACCGAGACTGCCTGTGCACGACGGCACTGGGCGGCATGGATCCGGGGTTCGCGCTGCCGTAGCGGGGCGGGTGCGGAGGGCTGTGGACGGCTGGCGAGCGCGGAACGTCCCGTTCGGGTGAGGGAGTTGTCCACAACCCGTCGGTAGTCCACCTGCCTCGGCGAGCGTCGGCGAAAAGCCTCATCGTGGGCTCGCAAGCCGATTCCTCGTCGCAGGTGGTGACCCGCATGTCCTTTCCGCACCCTTCCTTTCCGCACCCTTCCCTTCCGCCCGTCTGCTCGCCCCCTTCCCTCTCCCCCATCTCCGCCCGGCCCGCCCCTCGTTGGGCCCAGCGCCCGCCCGGCACCGACGCTCCCGCCACCTGCGAGGTGCCGCACTTCGCTCCCGTGCGGGTGCGGGGCGGGCGGTATCAACTGCGGCGGCTCGTACGGCATCGACGGCGGGCCCTGGCCGCGGGCCTGGCCGTGACAGCGGCCGCGCTGGTGGCGGCGGGTCCGCAGGACACGGACCGGGCGCGTGGGCATCGGGTGGCGGAGCCGGTACGACCACACCGTGCCGTCGAGATGGTGGCCGCGCCGGTGCGGATCACCGACGGCGCCACGGTCCGGCTCCTGCGGCCCGGTGACCGGGTCGACGTCATCGCCGCGCGGGAGACGGCGACGGGCGGTGACGCGCGCGTGGTCGCACGCGGGGCGCGGGTGACCAAGGTGCCGGAGCCGTTGGACAGTTCGGTCGACAGCGGGGCGCTGGTCGTTCTCTCGGTTCCTCGCTCGCTGGCGGCGCGGCTGGCCGGCGCCGGGGCCACGGCACGGTTGGCGGTGACGCTGTGCTGAGCGGTGACCTTGCGCCGAATCGGGTCGTCCACGTCGTCCGCGTTCTGCGCGACCGCTTGTCAAGTCCCTCGTTCGAGCTACCCAATTGGACAGGGCGGCCGTGCCCTGACGTAGGTTGCGGAGCTGTTTGTTCCACAACCTGTGCGTGCGAGAAGAGGCCCCGCGGTGAGCGAGAAGAAGGATCCGAGCGTCTGGCAGGGCTTCAAGGCCTTCCTGATGCGCGGGAACGTCGTCGACCTGGCGGTGGCGGTAGTCATCGGCGCCGCGTTCACGAACATCGTGAACGCGGTGGTGAAGGGGCTCATCAACCCGCTCGTCGGGGCGATCGGCACCCAGAACCTCGACAGCTACAGCTCGTGCCTGAGCGACAGTTGCTCCGGCGACAAGGGCATCCAGCTCATGTGGGGCTCGGTCCTCGGCGCCGCGCTGAGCTTCGTGATCACCGCGGCCGTCGTCTACTTCCTGATGGTCCTGCCGATGTCGAAGTACCTGGCACGGCAGGCGGCCCGGGAGAAGGCGAAGGAGGGCGCGCACGAGGTCATCGAGTTGACCGAGTTGGAAGTGCTCAAGGAGATCCGCGACGCGCTGGTCGCGCAGCGCGGCTCCACGCAGGGCGGCTCGGGGCAGAGCGCCCCCGGGCAGGGCGAGCCGCAGCAGTAGCAGTAGCGGCGGCTGTCCGCCGGGTCCGTCCGGCCCGGCGGACAGCGTGGCGGTCGGCGGTCGGCGCGGCGATCAGTGCGGCAGGCGACGCAGCGGGCGGCGTGGCCGTCGGCATGGCTCAGATGTGGTGGGGCGGCTTCTCGTCGAGGAAGCGCTTCAGGTCCGCCGCGCTGCCGCCGTCGGCGCCGGGACGCTCACCCCAGCCGCGGTCCGTGTCGTCCGAGGACTGCTGGTCCAGCGGATCGTCGAAGATCAGCGCCGGCTTCGGCTCGCGCGGCTCGGAGGCGCCGGCAGCGGCTGTGGCGGGGTCGGGGGCGGTGGTCATGCGTCCAGAGTACGACCCCCGCGCTCTTGTGAATGCTTTCACAAGAATTTCCGCGGATTATCTGGTGTGCTGGACCCATGACGAGCAGTTCGACTCCGCCGACGGCGTCCTCCGACGAGCCCGCACGCCACAGACCCCTGCGCAGGATCACGGCCCGGGGCCGGGACGAGGCGCACCGCGTCGCCTCCCCGCTCGAGCTCTTCTTCGACCTGTGCTTCGTGGTGGCCGTCGCCCAGGCGGGCGTCCAACTGGTGCACTCCGTGGCCGAGGGACACCCGGGCGAGGGGATCCTCAACTACGCGATGGTCTTCTTCGCCATCTGGTGGGCGTGGATGAACTTCACGTGGTTCGCCTCGGCCTACGACAACGACGACGTGCTCTACCGGGTCGTCACCCTGGTCCAGATCGCCGGAGTGCTCGTCCTGGCGGCCGGGATCTCCCGGGCGTTCGAGGACCACGAGTTCCTGGCCGTCTGGCTGGGCTACCTGATCATGCGGCTCGCCATGAGCGCACAGTGGCTGCGGGTCGCGTGGTCGAGCGAGGGTGCGGAGAGAACGACGGCGTTGCGGTACGCCGGCGGTGTACTGCTGTGCCAGGTCGGCTGGTTGGGGCTGCTGGTCCTCCCCGAGGGCGGCCGCGCCTGGGTCTTCCTGGTGATGGCGATCCTCGAGATGTGCGTACCGATCTACGCGGAGAAGGACCACCCCACCTCCTGGCACCCGCACCACATCTCCGAGCGGTACGGGCTGTTCACGATCATCGTGCTCGGCGAGACCATCGCCTCGGCCACCATCGCCGTGAAGTCGGGGGTCGACGAGAACGACGCCCTGGGCGAGCTTCTGCCCATCGCCGCGGGCGGGTTGCTGATCATCTTCGCCGCCTGGTGGATCTACTTCGTGGTCCCCATCCACGGGCACCTGCGCTCCAACCGGCAGTCCTTCCTGTGGGGTTACGGCCACTACCTGATCTTCGCCTCGGCGGCCGCGATCGGCGCGGGCCTGGAGGTGGCGGTCGAGCAGGCGGTCGGCGAGGCGCACATCTCCACACTGGCCGCGTCGGCCGCGGTGACCCTGCCGACGGCGCTGTACCTGCTCACGGTCTGGGTGCTGCACGCGCGCTTCTACAAGGTGGGCACGGCCCAGCAGTTGGTCCTGCCGACCGCCGCCCTGCTGGTGATCCTCTGCACGTTCCTGGGCGACTGGGCGGTACTCGCCGCCGGCATCGTGTCCGCGCTGACGGTGGTGACCGGGGTGACGCTGACGGCACGGATGGTCGCCGGGGAGCGCCGGGCGGGCGGGACGGGCGAGGCTGGCGAGGCTGGCGAGGATCATGGGCAGCGCGCGGCGACGCCGGAGGTGTGACCGGAGTACCCGCGCCCCGAGCACCGGCGCCCGGGGCACCCGCGCCCCGAATACGCGCCCCCACGCCGCTCGCGCCACCGCGCCCCGCGTCGGGCAAGACTGGGCCCATGACAGTTGACGCATTGACGGACGTGGCCGGTGTGCGGGTGGGCCATGCGACGTGTATCGGCGACGGTTGGCTCACCGGTACCACCGTCGTCCTCGCGCCGGAGGGAGGTGCCGTGGCCGCCGTGGACGTGCGTGGTGGCGGGCCCGGCACCAAGGAGACCGACGCCCTCGACCCGCGCAACCTCGTGCAGAAGGTCGACGCGATCGTCCTGACCGGCGGCAGCGCGTACGGGCTCGACTCGGCGTCCGGGGTGATGGCGTGGCTGGAGGCACAGGGGCGTGGAGTGCGCGTTGGGCCGGATCCCACGCACGTCGTGCCGGTGGTACCCGCGGCCTGCGTCTTCGACCTGGGGCGGGGCGGCGACTTCTCCGCCCGGCCCGACGCGGCCACCGGTCGGGCCGCGGTCGAGGCGGCTGCGGCGAGTGCGGCCGGGGCGCGGGTGCGGGAGGGGTGCGTGGGTGCCGGTACGGGGGCGACGACGGGGCCGTTGAAGGGCGGGATCGGTACCGCGAGCGTCGTACTCGACTCGGGGGTCACGGTGGCGGCGCTGGTCGTGGCCAACGCGGCGGGGTCGGTGGTGGATCCCGAAACGGGCGTGCTGTACGGGGAGTTGTTCCAGGGGCGCGTGGACTATCCGGAGGTGCAGGTGCACGAAGCCGCGCGCCGGCGCCTCGCGGAGTCCCAGGCGAAGAACGCCCGCCCTCCGCTCAACACCACGCTCGCCGTCGTCGTCACCGATGCGGAGTTGTCGAAAGCGCAGGCGCAGAAGCTGGCCGGCACGGCGCACGACGGCATCGCGCGCGCTGTGCGGCCGGTGCATCTGCTGCATGACGGGGACACGGTGTTCGCGCTGGCGACCGGGGCACGCGCGCTCGACGCCGAGAACCCTCTCGCGCTGAACGACCTCCTCGCGGCGGGCGCGGACCTGGTGACGCGCGCGATCGTACGAGCCGTGCGCGCCGCGGAGTCGGTGGCGGGGGCGGGCGGGGAGTGGCCGTCGTACGAGGAGTTGTACGGGGGGCGGTGACGCCGGGGGCGGGGGCGGGGCGGGCGGGAGGGGGGAGGGGGGAGGGGGCCCCAGGGGAGAGAGGAAGGGCGTTCGGCACGGCGTTCCCGCGGGCCAGAGCGCGTCGGTGATTGTCCGGGTTTTGTCACGCGATGGCGTTCATGGGGAACGGAGGGAACCCGTGCGGGGGCGGGGTCCCTCTTTGTTCACGCATCGCAGCGGATCACGCACATCACACGAACCTGGAGCAGCCCGTGACAACGCCGGACATAGCAGCGCGGCGCGTACTGGGGGCCATCGCCGCCCTGGTGGTCGGCACCCTCACCCTCAGCGCGTGCGGTGGCAACGCCAGCGCGGACTCCAACACCAAGAGCGACGGCAAGAACGGTGACACGTCGGTCAAGACGTCCGTCGCGAAGATCGTCATCTCGGCCAAGGACGGCTCGACCAACGCGTCGATCAACTCGACCGGTGTGCAGGTCAGCGGCGGCAGGCTGGCCGGCGTGAAGATGACGGTGGCCGGGTCGGGGCAGGCTGTCGACGGCGCGATGTCGGCGAACGGCAGCAGCTGGAAGCCGAAGGAGCAGTTGGAGCGCGGGACGAAGTACGAGATATCGGCGACCGCGAAGGACGCGAGCGGCAAGACCGCCGCCGCCAACTCGATCTTCACCACGGTTTCTTCGGCCAACAGCTTCATCGGGACGTACACGCCGGACAACGGCACGACGGTCGGTGTCGGGATGCCGGTGTCGTTCAATTTCGACAAGGCGATCAGCGACACGAAGGCCGTGCAGTCGCACATCACGGTCTCGTCCAGCAGCGGGCAGAAGGTCGAAGGGCACTGGTTCGGGGCGCAGCGGCTCGACTTCAGGCCCGAGGAGTACTGGAAGGCCGGCTCCAAGGTCACGATGAAGATCGACCTGGACGGCGTGCAGGGCGCGAACGGCGTCTACGGGGTGCAGAAGAAGACCGTCACCTTCACCATCGGGCGCTCGCAGGTCTCCACGGTCGACGTCAACACGCAGACCATGACGGTCGTACGCAATGGTCAGACCCTCAAGTCGGTCCCGATCTCGTCGGGCAGCCCGGATCACACGACGTACAACGGGCAGATGGTGATCTCCGAGAAGTTCACGCAGACGCGGATGAACAGCCGGACGGTCGGGCTCGGCGGCGAGTACGACATCCCGGATGTTCCGCACGCGATGCGGCTGACCTCGTCGGGGACGTTCATCCACGGGAACTATTGGTACAACAAGGCCAACCCGCCCTTCGGTCAGACGGGCACCAGCCACGGCTGTGTCGGGCTCGCGGACGTGCAGGGCGCGCAGGGTCCGACGAACGCCAAGTGGTTCTACGACAATTCACTCATCGGGGATGTAGTGATCGTGAAGAACTCCCCCGACAAGACGGTCTCCCCGGACAACGGGCTCAACGGCTGGAACATGTCGTGGAGCGAGTGGACCGCCGGAAGTGCCGCCTGACCGGCGGTTTTTGACGGATCTTCGGGCCGTGCGGGAACTCCCCGCACGGCCCGCGCGTTTTGTGGACGTACGTTTTCTCGGTTCCCGGACATGATGTCCGACCGAGGGGCTACGGTATGCACCCACAAGGTGACATGCAGCAACGCCGGGAGAAACCTTGAGCGTTCCGTACGAGACGGCAGCGTACGAACCACCCGAGTCGCCCGAGTCTCCGGAGGAGCACCTCGAGCGGCTCCTCGGCCGTGCCCTGAACTCCTTCGAGCTGCCGGACGAGACCATACGGCGACTCGACTGCGCGCTGGCGCACGACAGTTCGCTGCACTCCGCGCACCACAGCGCGGGCCTGCACCGCGAGACATACCGGCACACCTGGTTGCTCGCCGACGGCTCGGCGCTCACCCTGTGGGAGCTGGTGCACAACACCGCGCCGGGCAGCGCCGCGCAGCACGAGGTGTACGTCGACGAGGAGGAGCTGCGGGCGGCCACCGCGCGCCTGCCGCTGCCGCCGGACGCCCCGGACTTCGAGCTGCCGGTGACGGTGCAGCTCTCGCCGGTCCCCGCGCCGCGCCACGCGTACCTGCCGGACGACTCGGCGGATCACGCGCGCCGGCTCCTGCGCCGCGCGGAGAACACCGACCGGCCGGACGCGGACACCGCCGATCTGCTGACCATGGCGTGCGCGCACCAGATCACGCAGGCCTTCGGGCGCCCGTGCCGTTCGGTGCGCGCCGGGTTGTGCTTCTCGCTCTACGAGCACGCGTTCCTGCTGTGCGACGGCGCGGAGGTCTCCCTGTGGGAGGTCGAGCACACGGCGACGCCGGACGGGCGGCACATGTGCGAGGTGTACGTGACGGAGGACGCGGCCCGCGACGCGATCGAGCGGCGGGCGGCGCAGGTCTCCCGAAGGGCGTAGGGCTCCAGAAGGGTGTAGGCCTCAACGGCCGTTGCGCTGGCGACCGTTGCTCTGGTGGCCGTTGCGCTAGCGGCCGTTGCTGAGCTGTCGTACGAGACCCGCGAACGCGTCCTTCTCCGCCGGGGTCAGTTCGACGGACTCCAGGTGAGGGGCCGTTCGGCGTTGGTGCGGGAGCGCGTGCAGGGTGGGGTCGTCGCGCCAGGGAGCGGCGCCGGAGCGCGCGCGGCGCAGCAGGCGGACCAGGCCTGTCAGCCAGACGACCGTGGCGAAGGCGAGCAGGGCCACGCCCAGTGACTGCAGGATCGAGACGTGCTCATCGGGCATGCGCCCAGTAGACATCACGGCCCGGGACTTTGGTCCCGGGCCGTGATGTATCTCGCAGACTTACGCGAAGCGTGACAGTTACGCCGCCACCGGCTCCTTCTTCTCCGCCGTCGGCGCGGCCGTGGAGTCCGGGGAATCCGTGGTCACGGCGCCCGGGGCCGGTTTGCGCATGCCCTTCAGGACGATCACCAGGGCGGCCGTGACGCACACGCCGGCCGCGATGGCGATCAGGTAGAGGAAGGGGTTGCCGATCAGCGGGACCACGAAGATGCCGCCGTGCGGGGCGCGCAGGGTGGCGTCGAAGGCCATCGACAGGGAGCCGGTGATCGCGCCGCCCACCATCGAGGTGGGGATGACGCGCAGCGGGTCGGCCGCGGCGAACGGGATCGCGCCCTCGGAGATGAAGGACGCGCCCAGGACCCAGGCGGCCTTGCCGTTCTCGCGCTCGGTCTGCGTGAAGAGCTTGCCGCGGACCGTCGTGGCCAGGGCCATCGCGAGCGGCGGGACCATGCCGGCCGCCATGACCGCGGCCATGATCTTCATCGCCGAGTCGCTGGGGTTGGAGACCGCGATGCCGGCGGTGGCGAAGGTGTACGCGACCTTGTTGACGGGACCGCCGAGGTCGAAGCACATCATCAGGCCGAGCAGGGCGCCGAGCAGGATGGCGTTGGAGCCGGTGAGGCCGTTGAGCCAGTCGGTCATGCCCTTCTGCGCGGAGGCGATGGGTTTGCCGATGACGACGAACATCAGGAATCCGACGATCGCCGAGGAGATCAGCGGGATCACCACCACCGGCATGATGCCGCGCAGCGCCGCCGGGATGTTGATCTTCTGGATCGCCATCACCACGCCGCCGGCGATCAGACCGGCCGCCAGGCCGCCCAGGAAGCCCGCGTTGATGGTGAGGGAGATCGCGCCGCCGACGAAGCCGGGGACGAGACCTGGGCGGTCCGCCATGCCGTACGCGATGTAGCCCGCGAGGACCGGGACGAGGAAGCCGAAGGCGACGCCGCCGATCTGGAAGAGCAGGGCGCCCCAGCTGTCCGCCTGGGTCCACAGGAAGTGGTCCATGACCGACGGCGCCTTGTTGATCTTGTACCCGCCGATCGCGAACCCGAGGGCGATCAGCAGACCGCCCGCCGCGACGAACGGCACCATGTAACTGACGCCGGACATCAGCCACTTGCGCAGCATGGAGCCGTAGCCCTCGCCCGTGTCACCGCCGCGCTCGACGGGGGTCGCGGCGCCCGAACCGGCCGTCACCTCGCCCCGTTCCGCCTTCTGGCGCACCTCGGAGATCAGCTCGCCGGGGCGGTTGATGCCCGCCTTCACACCGACGTCGACGGTCGGCTTGCCGGCGAAGCGGTCCTTCTCCCGTACGGGCACGTCGTGGGCGAAGATCACGCCGTCCGCCGCCGCGATCACCGCCGGGTCGAGCCGGGTGAAGCCGGCCGAGCCCTGCGGCTCGACGACGATCTCGATGCCCGCCTCGCGGCCCGCGTTCTCCAGCGACTCGGCCGCCATGTACGTGTGGGCGATGCCGGTCGGGCAGGAGGTGACGGCGACGACCCGGAAGGGGCGCTCGGCGGAGTCGGGTGCGCCCGGCGCCCGGCTCGCACTACCCGCTGCGGCATCGGCGGAGGCCGCCCCCGACGCCGCAGCGGTGTCCTGGGGGGCGCTCACGGCGCCCTCAGCGGCGCTCGACGCGGCACGCGCGCCCTCGCCCTCACTCTCGCTCTCGTCCCCGCGGATCAGCGCCGCAGCCGCCTCCGCGTCGCCCGCCGACCGCAGCGCGTCGGTGAACTCGGCGTTCATCAGATGCCGGGCCAGCGACGACAGGATCGTCAGGTGGGCGTCGTCGGCGCCGGCGGGCGCGGCGATCAGGAAGATCAGGTCGGCGGGGCCGTCCGGGGCACCGAAGTCGACCCCGGCCGCGCTGCGCCCGAAGCCGAGCGTCGGTTCGGTGACGTACTCGCTGCGGCAGTGCGGGATGCCGATGCCGCCGTCGAGGCCGGTCGGCATCTGCTGCTCACGCGCGGCGACGTCGGCGAGGAAACCCTCCAGGTCGGTCACCCGCCCCAGAGTCACCATGCGCTCGGCCAGGGCGCGTGCCGCGGCTTCCTTGGTATCGGCGGACAGGTCGAGATCGACCAGGTCCGCGGTGATGATGTCGCTCATCGCGGGCTCCTTCGCACGCGTATCGCCCGGGGAGTTGAGTGGGCGCGTATGGGGACGGGGGCGGTGTGGGGGGTTGTGGGGAGCGGGGGGTGATGGGGGTGCGGGGAGTGGGGGAAACCGGGGCCCGGAGTCACAGGACCGGGGCAGGCGACCAAGGGATCGCCCCGCCGCCCCGGGGCCGGCCGAAGAGGAGTGCCAAGAGGCATACGAGGGGGTGTACGAGGAGGCATACGAAGGTTCATGACACCGGCTCCGTCAGTGCGCGGTCCGCCGGTATCTCGGCCGTCACCGTCACCGCGGCCGGGTCCAGGTCGCCCGGCGCCGGCATCACGCTGCCCGGCAGCTGGACGGCCGCCGCGCCGTGCGCGACCGCGGAGGCGAGGGCCTCCGGTCCGCTGCCGCCGGCGATCAGGAATCCGGCGAGCGAGGAGTCGCCGGCGCCCACATTGCTGCGTACGACGTCCACGCGCGCGCTGCCGAACCAGGCGCCCGAGCCGTCCACGAGCAACTGCCCGTCGGCGCCCAGGCTCGCGAGCACGGCGCGCGCGCCCATCTCGCGCAACTCCTCGGCCGCCTTCACCGCGTCGCCCACCGTGGCCAGCGGGCGTCCGACGGCCTCGGCGAGTTCCTCCGCGTTCGGCTTCACGACGTCGGGCCGCTCGCGCAGCGCTTCGAGGAGTGCGGGCCCCGAGGTGTCCAGGGCGATCCGAGCGCCCCCGGCGTGCGCCCGCGCGACGACATCGGCGTACCAGGCGGGCGCGAGCCCTCGCGGGAGGCTGCCGCAGCAGGCGATCCAGTCCGCGTCCCGTGACTGCGCGCGCACCGTCTCCAGGAGCAACTCCTGCTCCTCCGGCGACAGTTCGGGACCCGGGGCGTTGATCTTGGTGAGTACCCCGTCCGCCTCCGCGAGCGCGATGTTCGAGCGGGTGGCGCCCGCGACCGGGACCGGCGCGACCTCGATGCCCTGGGCGTCGAGCAGGTCGGCGACGAGCGCGCCCGGCGCACCACCCAGGGGCAGGACGGCGACCGTGCGCCGTCCGGCGGCCGCGACGGCGCGCGAGACGTTGACGCCCTTGCCGCCCGGGTCCATGCGTTCGCCGGTGGCGCGTATGACCTCGCCGCGCTCCAGCGAAGGGACCTCGTACGTACGGTCCAGGGACGGGTTGGGGGTGACCGTGAGGATCATGCGCGCACTACTTCCGTACCACCGCGCTCGATGTCGGCGGCGTCTTCCGGGCTCAGCCCGCTGTCGGTGATCAGCAGGTCCACGTCGTTCAGGTCGCCGAAGCGGGCGAAGTGCTCCTGGCCGTACTTGGAGGAGTCGGCGAGCAGCACCACGCGGCGGGCGGCGGCGACCGCCGCGCGCTTCACCGCGGCCTCGGCGAGGTCGGGGGTGGTCAGGCCGTGGTCGGCGGAGAAGCCGTTGGCCGCCACGAACAGGACATCCGCCCGGATCTCGCCGTACGCCCGCAGCGCCCAGGCGTCCACGGCGGCGCGCGTACGGTGACGCACGCGCCCTCCGACGAGGTGGAGCTGGATGCCGGGGTGGTCCGCGAGGCGCGCGGCGATGGGCAGGCTGTGCGTGACGACGGTGAGGGAGGCCTCCAGCGGGATGCCGGCGGCCAGCCGCGCCACGGTCGAACCGGCGTCGAGGATCATCGTGCCCTCGCTCGGCAGTTCCGCGACGGCCGCCTTCGCGAGGCGGTCCTTCTCGTCGGCCGCGGTGCTCTCGCGCTCGGCGAGGTCCGGCTCGAAGTCGAGACGCCCGGCCGGTATGGCACCGCCGTGCACACGGCGGAGCAGGCCGGCGCGGTCGAGGGCCTTCAGGTCCCGGCGGATCGTCTCCGCCGTCACCTGGAACTCCTCGGCGAGCGACACGACGTCGACCCGGCCGCCGTCACGGGCGAGCCGGAGGATCTCCTGCTGCCGCTCCGGTGCGTACATGTCCGTTCGCCTCCGACTCGATGCCTGACCGTTCCCGACCAATGCCCGAACTTGTGGTTTCTCTCGGAGGCTACGCCCGGATTTCCGGAAAGTAAACGGGTTCGGACACGACTCAGACGTAAACGGGCAGCAGCCCCTCGTGTCGGTCAGCGGCAGGCGCTCCGGTCCGTCAGCTGTGCCGCTGCGTTTTGATCTTCTGTTGGGCGGCGATGACGGCGCGGACCAGTTCGTTGCGGGCCGCCTCCTGGCGCATGGCCCTGGCGAGCTGGGTGCGGTGCTCCAGGAGGGGCACCTTCACGGCCGGACCCGGGTCGGGCAGGGCGGTGGCGATGTACTCGTCGACGCGCTCGACGACCTTCGCCAGTTCGGGGCGGACGGCCTCCACATGGTCGGCGATCCCCTTGATCATGTTGTTGATCTGGGAGATGTCCTCGAAGTCGTCGGCGCGGCACGGCTTCTGCGCGAGGCGGCACTGGGCCTTGTAGAGGTCGGCGAGCCACTCGGCGGGCTTGTCGAGTTCGGTGTTCGCCTCGTCCTTGCTGCGGATCGTCCGCATCCAGGCGAAGACCTGCTTGTGGTGCAGCAGGGTGTACGTGGCGAGGACACCCGTGACCAGGAAGGAGACGGCGGTCAGCGCGAGGGAGCCGGCGCCGGTGCCGATCGCCAGCGTGGTGGTGCTGGTCATCATGCTGTGGTCAGCTCCCGGCGGCGAAGTGACGCAGCGCGTCGACGTCGTGAACGATGAACTGGCGGTACCGGGCTTCGATGTCGCCGTGGTAGCGCAGGGTCCGGATCGCGTTCTCCACGGTGGACATGGCGATCTGGAGGGCGGCGGCGATGTCCTTCTGGCCCGGGCCGGATATGACGGTCCAGCCCGTCCGCGGGTCGGGGACACCCACGGTGTCGGCGAGGTGCGCCAGCAGTCTGCCGATGCGCTCCAGGGGCGGCCGGGTGGCCATGGCGTACACGAGCTCGTCGCTGCGGTTTCGGTCCTCCAGGCTGCACAGGAGGGCGAGTTGGATCTCGGGTCGGCGGCGCAGCAGGACGTTGAAGTGGCGTGCGCGGCAGGGGATGGCCACGGTCCTGGCCAGGCACTTGGTGCGGACGCCGGAGCCGGGGGTGACGAGCTTGGCCTCGCCGACCAGCTGACCGCCGCCCCGGAAGCGCGTGACGGTGGGGACGTTGTCCCCCTCGCCCAGCGGGAAGCGGTCCTGCCGTACGACGCCCTCCCAGATGATGTACACGTCCCGGCCGTCCGACCCCAGCGGCAGGAGCTCGTCCCGGCCGAAGACACGGCCGCGCAGTCCGGCCTGCAGCAGGGTCTGCCAGTCCTCGGCCGGGAGGCGCTGCAGGAAGCTTCCCTCTGGTTTGTCCTCGTGGCCCAGGAGCAGGCCGGTCGGCCGGGAGGTGTCGACGGTCGCGGGCATGCTCACTCCCCCGCTCCGGCGCCCGCAGCGGCGCGTGTCCCGGCGTACGCGCCCTGCGGCGCGCTGTGGTGACGACGTGTCACGGGTGAGGTACCGCGGTGTCCGCGGCCCGACGGCGGAATGACGCCGTCGTCGTTGACGGTGCGCATCGACGTTGATCCCTGTTCTGTTGGCGCTCTGGAACCCCACTGGTCAGCGGGGTTCCGGGTGGTGGGTCCTGCTCCCTCTCCGAGAGGTACGACAGCGCCCGGGTGGTGAGGCCGGGCGGGGGTGGAGACGGTTGAGCGAGATAAAGCTACCCCTCGCCGCGAGTGCAGAGCCAGTCGTGTTTTCGAAGGCACGGCGCCAAATAGTGATCATGACGCAAACCCCTCATTCCGGGGTTTTGTTACAGAAGATCACGCGCAATCCGGACAGGAAAGCCACCGGGCTTTTGCGCAATTACGGATCCCGGTTATCGGCGCACCCCACAGGGTGCGGCAGGACCCTTCCCGGGTGAGCGACATATGACGCCCGCACAAACCCAAAGCAAAAACGAGAGGCCCCGGGGCACCACCCCCAGGACCTCCCGGAAAGGTCCGGACCCACCAGGGATCAGACCGCTGCCCAGTAAACACCACGGATGGCCTTTCGGTCACTCCCCGTCAGGCGACAGTCAGCCACCGCCAGCGCATGGCCAGCCGAAACCCCCGCCCACGGGGGTTCGTTACGGACAACACAGCACCCCGCACGTGCCGACATGGCGCCCCACCCGGCCGTACGTTTTACCCCCTTTATCCAAACAGGGGCGAGACGGCCCCGACCGCACAGGGCCGTGACAGCGTTATCAATTGAAGGCCACCGATCAAGAGTCAACAGATTCGGTCAACACGCACCCATCCGCCCGACCCCCTCACCGGCCGGAAGCACACCCACCGGACCCGGCGGAGCGAACCGCCACCACCGACCCAATTAACCCGCCACCGCTTCAGTAATTTCTTTTCTGGAGGTAATCAGGACCGACAGAAAATACGGCGTTTCCGCACGAGGAACGGAATCCCGTACGGGAATCCACAGTTCACCCTCGCACATCAACAAATGTCGACTAAGGAACAAGGTCGCCGCCCGTCGGTCCAACAACCGGTTCGCCCACGCACGGTGAACTTATGACCTGTCAGTTTTGTTGCAGAGCACGCAAGTTGAGCGCGTGGGACACCTAAAAACCGGAGTGTTCCACTCAGAAGCGATCATTCATGTACGTAGTGCCGCGTTCGGCACATCAAGGACCCCGCCCCGGTACGACCTCGGGGCGGGGTCCTGTCCACGGCGCCTGCGTCGCCGTACGGCTTCAACTCCCGCTCGGCTGCGCCTCCTTGACCGCCTTGGCCCCCCGCCCCGGCAGCGCGAACATCAACAGGAAGATCAGCCCCATCACGCCGGCCACCCACCCCAGCGCCCCCTGGAACGCGTCCACGAACGCCGCCCCCACCCGCTCCGGCGCCAGGTGGTCGTCCATCGCGCCGAAGAAGACCACCGACACCAGCCCGAGCCCGAGCGCATTGCCCATCTGCTGCACGGTGTTGATGAGTCCGGACGCGGAGCCCGCGTGCTCGCGCGGTACCTCGGACAGGATCGTGTCGGTCAGCGGGGCGAAGATCAGGCCCATGCCGGCGCCCATCACGACGAGCGGGAGCGCCATCTGCCAGGAGGCGATGCCCAGTCCGTACCGCTCGGACTCCCAGAGGTAGAGCAGCACGCCCACGGCCATCACCAGCGCACCGGCCTGGAGGACGTTGCGTCCGCCGACGCGCGGCACCAGCTTCCGTACGGACATCCCGGCCGCCACCGAGACGGCGATGGAGAACGGTACGCCGGTCAGCCCCGCCCGCAGCGGGCTCCAGCCCAGTCCGATCTGCATGTACAGCGTCCAGACGAGGAAGAAGATGCCGAGTGCGACACCGAAGACGGTCTGCACGGCGATGCCGGCCGCGAAGCTCTTCACCTTGAACAGGGAGAGTTCGACGAGCGGGGAACCGTCCCGTGCCGCCTTCTTCTTCTCGTACGCCACCAGCCCGGAGAAGACGCCGATCGAGCCGGACATCGACACGAACCCCCAGGCGGGCCAGCCCAGTTCCTCGCCGCGGGTGAGCGGGTAGAGCAGCATCAGCAGGCCGAGGGTGACCAGGGCGACGCCCACCAGGTCCAGCTTCAGCGCGCGCGGTGCCTTCGACTCGGTGATGAAGCGGCTGCCGAGGATCAGGCCCGCGATGCCGACGGGCAGGTTGATGAGGAAGATCGGGCGCCATTCGAGGCCGAAGAGGTTCCACTCGGTGAGCAGGGCGCCGAGCAACGGTCCCATGACCGCGCCCAGGCCCACGACGGCACCGAACAACCCGAACACCTTGCCCCGCTCATGGGCGGGGAAGGTGGCGTGCACGATCGACAGCACCTGCGGCACCATCATCGCCGCCATCCCGCCCTGCAGGATCCGCGAGGCGACCAGCATCTCCGGGTTCGCGGCGAAGCCGCACAGCGCGGAGGCGAGCGTGAAGCCGCCGATGCCGATGAGGAACAGCCGCTTGCGGCCGTGGATGTCACCGAGCCGACCGCCCGTGATCAGGCCGGCGGCGAAGGCGAGCGCGTAACCGGCGGTGATCCACTGGATCTGGCTGAAGGAGGCGCCCGCGTCCCGCTGGATCGACGGGATCGCGACATTGACGATCGTGACGTCGACGAGGTCCATGAAGGCCGCGGTCATCACGATGGCGAGGGCGAACCAGCGACGCCGGTCGCCGGCGGCGGCCCGAGCACCGTCATCCGGTGCCGGCGTCGCCGGCCGGGCGCTGAGAGGGGTGGTCTCCGTTGAGGTCATGGAACGAACCTAGAAGGCCATTAGGTCAGATCGTGTCCTAGTTCTGCGGCATCCTCGAACTCATGACGACGGACACCCCGGCACGGCTCCTGCAGCTCCTCTCCCTCCTCCAGACGCCCCGCGAATGGCCCGGCGGCGAGCTCGCCGACCGGCTCGGCGTCTCGCGCCGCACGGTCCGCCGCGACATCGACCGGCTGCGCGAACTCGGCTACCCCGTCGAGGCCTCCCTGGGCTCCGACGGCGGCTACCGGCTCGTCGCGGGCAAGGCGATGCCCCCGCTGGTCCTCGACGACGAGGAGGCGGTGGCCATCGCGGTCGGCCTGCGCGCGGGCGCCGGACACGCGCTGGAGGGCGTCGACGAGGCCTCCGTACGCGCCCTCGCCAAGCTGGAACAGGTGCTGCCCTCCCGGCTGCGCCACCGCGTCTCCACCCTCCAGTCCGCGACCACCCCGCTGACCAGCGGCGACGGCGCGAGCATCGCACCCGAGACGCTGACCGTGATGGCCTCGACGGTGGCCGGGCGCGAGCGGCTGCGGTTCGCCTACCGCGCGGCCGACGGCACCGAGTCGCGCCGCCTCACCGAGCCCTACCGCCTGGTCTCGACCGGCCGCCGCTGGTACCTCGTCGCCTACGACCTCGACCGCGCCGACTGGCGCACCTTCCGCGTCGACCGGGTCGCCGACCCCTTCGCGACGGGCGCGCGGTTCGCTCCGCGGGAGCTGCCGACGGGGAGCGCGGCGGAGTACCTGCGACGCTCGATGCAGCGCCGGCACGAGTCGTACGACTTCGAGGTCACCTTCGCCGCCCCCGCCGAGTCGGTCGCGGCCCGCCTCCCGACCTGGCTGGGAACACCCGAACCCCTCGACGCCGACACCTGCCGACTGCGCGCCACGGTCGCCGACGCGAAGGAGTGGCTGGCGGTCCGGCTGGCCATGCCGGGCTTCGAGTTCACGGTCCAGGAGCCCGCTGAACTGATGGAGTGCGTACGGGAGTTGGGTGGCCGGCTGACACGGGCCGCGGGCGGCTGAGGCGGGACAGGCATCGGCATCGGCATCATCCGAGCCACGTGCCCTCCCCCTCCGCCCTACCCCCGCGCCACTTCCCCCCACGGGAAGTCCCGCAGCGCCTCCAGGTTCCGTAGCGCCATCGCCGCCGGTCCCTTCGGACCCGATGCCGGTGCTTCACCGGCTGCCCAGCCCTCCACGGCGACCCGTACGGCGGCGCTGGCGGTGGCGGCCGCGAAGCGCAGGCCGGGAGACCGGGCGAGACCGCTGCCAACGTTGTCGGCATCCCCGTCGGAACCCTGCACCGCAGACTCCCCCAGCCGTACGGCCAGCACCTCCCCCAGCCGTCCCTCCGCCTCGTGCGACACCTCCGCCCACACCTTCCGCAGTGCGGGGCTCGTGTCGGTGAGGCGGATGAGGGTGCGGACCAGTTCCCAGGAGGCGGCGGAGACGCCGACGCCCGGGGTCAGGGTGTGGCGTACGGCGTGTTCCAGTGCCTCGGGTACGGAGAGGTCGGCGGGGGCCGCGCGCAGCGCCTCGCCCCAGCGCTCGGCGCCCGCCGCGTAGAGCGGGGCGACGGCTTCTTCCTTGGAGGCGAAGTAGCGGTAGAACGTGCGCGGGGCGATGCCGGCGGCCTGGGCGATGTCCTCGGCCCGGGTGGCGCGCAGTCCGCGTCTGACGAACAGCCCGGCCGCCGCGCGGGCGATCTCCATCCGGGTCGCGGCCTTCCGCCGTTCGGTCAGCGAGGCGGGAGGGGGTGTCGGACCCGGCGACACAGAAGTGGCGGCGCGGGAAGGCTGTGCGGGGGTGGAGCTGCTCACATCGGCAGGCTATGCCCATGTGGCACAATCTGCCATTCGGCGGGCCACCCCGGGGTTCAGGTTCGGGGTGCCCCGCCACCCACTCTGCCCTGCCCGGCCGCGGACGACAAAAGCGGCGGCAGCAGCGGGCGACAAAGAGAGCCGGGCCCCGGCGCCCGGGGGGAGGGCGCCGAAGCCCGGCTCAGGGAAGGTCCCGGCACCGGGGGGGAGTGCGTCGGGACGTGGTCCAAGGGGGTCTCGGGGGCGGTGCCCCCTGACCCGAACTCATGGGCCCTGAAGTCTTGTTCCCGGGGCCCGGAGATTTGAAGCGGCGGAACACAGCCATGTTTGCGCCGGTGTTCCGCCACCCGGCGTACGCGGCGAAGGACGGTCGTACGCTGCCCGGCACCTGCCGGGAGTCGCGCGCCCCCCTCGCCACGAGACGTCGGGGTCGGTGTCGGTTTTACGCCGCCGCTTCGAAGCCGGTGTCGCGGGCCAGCTTCTTCAGTTCCAGCAGCGCGTGCTTCTCGATCTGACGGATGCGCTCGCGCGTCAGGCCGTGCTCCTTGCCGACCTCGGTCAGCGTCCGCTCACGGCCGTCGTCGATGCCGTAGCGCATCTTGATGATGGAGGCCGTGCGCGGGTCCAGGCGGCCGATCAGGTCGTCCAGTTCCTCGCTGCGCAGCAGGGTCAGGACGGACTGCTCGGGGGAGACCGCCGAGGTGTCCTCCAGCAGGTCGCCGAACTGGGTCTCGCCCTGGTCGTCCACCGCCATGTTCAGCGAGACCGGGTCGCGGGCCCAGTCGAGGACGTCGATGACGCGCTCCGGTGTGGAGGCGAGCTCGGCGGCGATCTCGGCGGGCTCCGGGTCGCGGCCGTGCTCGCGGTTGAACTCGCGCTGGACGCGGCGGATCCGGCCGAGCTCCTCCACCAGGTGGACGGGGAGCCGGATGGTGCGGGACTGGTCGGCGATCGAGCGGGTGATCGCCTGGCGGATCCACCAGGTCGCGTACGTCGAGAACTTGAAGCCCTTGCGGTAGTCGAACTTCTCCACCGCGCGCACCAGGCCCGCATTGCCCTCCTGGACCAGGTCCAGCAGGGGCAGGCCGCTGCGCGGGTAGCGACGGGCCACGGCCACGACCAGACGGAGGTTGGAGCGGATGAAGACGTCCTTGGCGCGCTCTCCCTCGTCGACCAGGGCCTGCAGCTCCTCGCGGCTGGCCTCGGCCTGTGAATCCTCGTAGCCCTCGAGAACCTGTCGCGCGAACACACCCGCCTCGATGATCTGAGACAGCTCGACCTCCTTGGCGGCGTCGAGCAGCGGTGTGCGCGCGATCTCGTCGAGGTACATGCCGACCAGGTCACGGTCGGCGATCTCGCCGGCGCGGGCGCGAACACTGCTTGCCCTGTCGGCCGTCTCGCCAGAGGCGGACTTACGACGGGCGACGGCACGGGTTGCCATGCGAGCTCCCTTGCGATGGTGGCTGGCGGGTGGTCTGTCGGACACCGGGCACTCACCGTCGAGTACCCCTCAGCACCCTTCTCGGGTGCCCTGCATCCGAAGGAAACAACGACTGGAATCCGGACAGAATTCCCAACCTGCCCCCCGATTTTTCTGATCATGCAGTACCCTGTGCCGCCACGGAGGTGGTCCGGTGTCGTCGGAACGTACAGAGGTGCAGGTCAGGGCGGGAGTCGAGGGAGACCTCGAAGCCCTCACCGACATCTACAACCACTACGTTCGTGAGACGCCCATCACATTCGATACCGCTGTCTTCACTCCGGAAGAGCGCCGCCCTTGGTTGCTCTCCCACCCTGAAGACGGCCCGCACCGGCTGAAGGTTGCCGTAGATGCGGACACACAGGAGATTCTGGGCTACGCCACATCCAGCCCTTACCGCCCGAAGCCCGCCTACTCGACCTCGGTGGAGGTCACGGTCTACGTCGCCCCGCGCGCGGGCCGGCGCGGCATCGGCACGCTGCTCTACAAGGCCCTCTTCGAGGCGCTGGCGGACGAGGACCTGCACCGCGCCTACGCCGGCATCGCACAGCCCAACGAAGCGTCCACGCGGCTGCATGAACGCTTCGGGTTCCGGTACGTCGGCACCTACCGGGAGGTGGGCCGCAAGTTCGGCCGCTACTGGGACGTCGCCTGGTACGAGAAGGAGCTGTAGCTCCAGGCGCCGCAAGCGGACAGGGCTCAGCCGAACTGCACCGACCGCTTCGCCATCCCCATCCAGAACCCGTCGATCACCGACTTCTGCGCGTCCAGCTCGCCGGTGACCTCGGCCGCGCCCATGGTCACGAAGAGCGGGGCGAAGTGCTCGGTGCGCGGGTGGGCGTAGCGGCCGGCCGGGGCCTTGTGGAGGAAGTCGAGCAGTCCGTCCCAGTCCCGTGCCTCCAGCGCCCGCCGGCCCCAGTCGTCGAACTCGGAGGACCAGGTGGGCACTCCCCCGCCGGTGTGCCGCAGGGCGGCGAGGTTGTGGGTGAAGAAGCCGGAGCCGACGATCAGGACGCCCTCGTCGCGCAGCGGGGCGAGCCGGCGGCCGATCTCCATCAGCTTGACCGGGTCGAGGGTCGGCATGGAGATCTGCAGGACCGGGATGTCGGCGGCGGGGAACATCTCGACGAGCGGGACGTAGGCGCCGTGGTCGAGGCCGCGGTCCGGGACGTCCTGCACGGGGATACCGGGGACGCGCAGCAACTTCCGTACGGAATCGGCGAGTTCGGGGGCGCCCGGGGCGTCGTAGCGGACCTGGTAGTAGTGCTCGGGGAAGCCCCAGAAGTCGTAGACCAGCGGGACCGGGTCGACCGCGCCGAGGGCGAGCGGGGCCTCCTCCCAGTGGGCGGAGACCATCAGGATCGCCTTGGGGCGGGGCAGGTCGGCGGACCAGGCGGCGAGTTCGCCGGGCCAGATCGGGTCGTCCGCGAGCGGCGGGGCGCCGTGACTGAGGTAGAGGGCGGGCATGCGCTCCTGCGTGGCGGCGGACATGGCGGCGGCTTCCTCCGGGGGCAGTTGCCTGAGTCGTCTGCTCGGACCCAGTTACTTGAACTCTAAAACTTCCTGTGTGCAACAGCGTACGCGCCACTTGTTTAATCTTCAAGAAGAGTTTCGTACAGTGGAGTCCATGAACTCGGAAGAACCCCGCTGGCTCACCGCCGACGAGCAGCGTGTCTGGCGTGCCTACATGCAGGCGTCCACGCTTCTCGAAGACCATCTCGACCGTCAGCTCCAGCGGGACGCGGGCATGCCGCACATCTACTACGGGCTGCTCGTGGTGCTCGCGGAGGCGCCGGGGCGGCGGCTGCGGATGACCGAGCTGGCCAGGATGGCGAAGATCACCCGCTCCCGGCTCTCGCACGCGATCGCGCGGCTGGAGAAGAGCGACTGGGTGCGGCGCGAGGACTGCCCTTCGGACAAGCGGGGCCAGTTCGCGGTGCTGACGGACCAGGGTTTCGAGGTGCTCGGGCGCAATGCGCCGGGCCATGTGGCGGCCGTACGGCAGGCGGTGTTCGAGCGGCTCAGCCCGGAGCAGCAGAAGGCCCTGGGCGACATCATGGAGATCGTCGCCGAGGGCCTTCAGCCGAAAGAAGCGGGTGCGGACCTGCCCTGGCTGCGCTGAGCCGCTCGCTCAACGTGCCGGACAGGTCCGCCGGGTTGTACGTACGGGGCGTCCCCTTCCCCGTACGTACGAGTTTTTCCGAAGGGGTACCTAGGCGGCCGTCAGTGGGCGATCACCGGTACCGCCAGCTCGTCCTCGACGGCGTCACCGGTGGCGACCGGGCCGCCGCCCTGCTTGCCGGCGGTGACCAGCACCGAGACGATCACCGCGGCCAGCACCAGCATGCCGACGGCGAACCAGATGGCGTTGGTGTAGCCGTGCACCTGGCCCTGCAGCGCGACGAGCTGCTGCTGGGTCTTGGACGAACCGGCACCGGCGATGTGGTCCTTGATGTACGCGGTCGTCGCGGACGCGGCGATCGTGTTCAGCAGGGCCGTGCCGATCGCGCCGCCCACCTGCTGCGAGGTGTTCACCATCGCGGAGGCGACACCGGCGTCCCGGGGCTCGACGCCCAGGGTGGCCAGGGACATGGCGGGCATGAACGCCGTACCCATGCCGAGACCGAGCAGCAGCATGCCGGGCAGGATGATCGAGGCGTACGACGAGCCGATCTCCAGCTGGGTCATCAGCAGCATGCCGACCGCGGCGACCAGGAAGCCGGGGCCCATCAGCAGACGGGCCGGCAGGCGGGTCATCAGGCGGGTGCCGATCTGGGTGGATCCGATCATCATGCCGACGATCATCGGCAGGAAGGCGAAGCCGGTCTCGATCGGCGAGAAGCCCTTCACGACCTGCAGGTAGTAGGTCAGGAACAGGAAGGTGCCGAACATCGCGATGATGGCGATGCCGAGCGAGAGGTAGATACCGCCGCGGTTGCGGTCGGTGATCACGCGCAGCGGCAGCAGCGGGGCCTTGACCTTGGACTCGACGATCACGAACGAGATCAGCAGGACCGCGGACGCGATGAACAGGCCGATGGTCGAGGAGTCGCCCCAGCCGTCGGACTCGGCGCGGGTGAAGCCGTAGACCAGCGAGACCAGACCGAGGGTGGACAGGAGCACGCCCGGGATGTCGAGCGGGTTGCGGTTGCGGCCGCCCTCGGGCTCACGGATGACGAAGTACGCGCCGAGCGCGGCGACGATCGCGAACGGGATGTTCACGAAGAACGTCCAGCGCCAGTCCAGGTACTCGGTCAGCACACCGCCGAGGATGAAGCCGACGGCGCCACCGCCACCGGCGATCGCACCGTAGATGCCGAAGGCCTTGGCGCGCTCCTTGGCGTCCGTGAACATCACGGCGAGCAGGGAGAGCGCGGCCGGGGCGAGCAGGGCGCCGAAGGCACCCTGGAGGGCACGGGCGCCGAACATCATGGCGCCGCTGGTGGCGGCGCCGCCGAGCGCGGAGGCCAGGGCGAAACCGGTCAGACCGACGACGAAGGCGCGCTTGCGGCCCCAGAGGTCGGCGATCCGGCCGCCGAAGAGGAGGAGCCCGCCGAAGGCGAGGGCGTAGGCCGTGACGACCCACTGCCGGTTGCCGTCGGATATGCCCAGGTCCTGCTGGGCGGAGGGCAGGGCGATGTTCACGATGGTCGCGTCGAGCACGACCATCAGCTGGGCGAGCGCGATGAAGACGAGCGCTTTCCAGCGGTTGGCGTCGCCGGACGTGGCCGGCACACCGTTAGCCTTTGTGGCTGTTTCAGACATGGGGGTACCCACTTCGGTACTTCGGGACGGAAAAAGACGGAAAAGAAGAATGTGATCCTGAACGGCCCGTCGTCATTGACGGCCGGTGGAGTGTCGGACGCGCTGTGGAACGTGCGGCGCGGCACTGAGTCGGTTCTGAAGGTGTTGAGAACGTTCTGAGGCTGTTGAGACTCCCCCGTAGCTCCTGACTAATCGGTTCTCTCGTCGTCAGACCTTGCGCAGGTCCTCCATGGTCATCGCCGCGCCCGGCAGCACGGAGGGGGCCGGGGCCCGCAGTCCGTCCAGGAACAGCTGGAGATGGCGGTGGACGAAGCGGTCCACGCTGAAGCACGCCGTACCGGCCAGGGGCCGGCTGAGCTGGGCGACGGCCATCATGATGTCGCCGACGTCCACATCGGTACGGAGCTGACCGGCCGCCTTTGCGCGGCCCATGATCTCCCCGATCAGCTCCTCGCACCGATCGCGTGCGTCCACCAGGTCCGGGTGGTGCTGGTCGAAGGTGCTGGAGATCATCGGGCACAGCGCGGTGACCCGCTCGTCGGCGGCCGTGTGCACGAAGCGCTCCAGCGCCTCGAAGGCGTCCCCGTTCTCCGCGAGCGCCACCTCGGCCGCCTCGTTCGTCCGGTCCATGACGGAACAGACGACCTCGCGTACCAGCGCGTCGCGGTCGGGGAAGTTGCGGTACACCGTGGCGTTGCCCACGCCTGCCCTGCGGGCGATCTCGTCGAGCGGCACATCGGGGCCGAACTCCGTGAACATCTCGCGGGCGGCGCTGACGATCCGCTCCCGGTTGCGCAGGGCGTCGGCACGCGGCCGGGGCACCTTGCGCTGCACGGGGCTCGCGGTCGTCATGGCGGTCACGGCGTACTCCTTGAGTCGATGGGTTCTGCGATCAGGTCCTGAGGCCGGATCCCGGGATCCGGGGAAGCAGTCCCCGTTTCGCTCGGACGCCTGATTAAACGGGGAAACGATCCCCGGTTATTTCCCGACCTGACGAAGACTTCCTGTGACCTGAGTCACAGCCTCGCCCGCCGGAACCCACCGTTCGGGCTCCTCCAGCGCGCGCCCTCGCAGCCCGCGACCCAGGGTGATCGAAAGGGCGCAGCCAGAGACCGGCGGCTGCCATGGACGAAGGGCCCGTGCATGCCGCCTGAGCGACCCCAGCCGCTCCGCCGTCGGATATCCGCGCGCCGCGTGGCCGCCCTCGCGTCGGTGACCGCGCTGACCCTCGCCCTCAGCACCTCGGCCGGCACCGGGCACCTCACGGCCGGCTCCACGACGGCCGGCGCCGGCCCGATCGCCCTGGCCCGCTCCGCCGCGTTCGGCCCCTGCATGATCAGCGGCGGCCACGCCGTCCAGATGTCGGAGGGGGTGCCGACCCCCGGCGGCTACTCCCGCTCCACCGGCACGGTCCGCGCCCTGACCCTGATGGTCGACTTCTCCGACGCGCCCGGCAAAGGCAGCGCGCTCGACCGCTTCCACGAGTTCTTCCCGCAGACCCAGGAGTGGTTCCGTACCGCCTCCTACGGCCGCCTCGACTACCGCCCCGAGACCCCGATCACGCACTGGCTGCGCATGCCCAAGTCCTTCAAGGCGTACGGCATAGAGCGCGGCGCGCCCTTCGACCCCGGCTACCGCGACCTGGTCCAGGACATCGTGTCCGCCGCCGATCCCGACGTCGACTTCCGCTCGTACGACTTCCTGAACGTGCTGGTCACCCCGACCGCGGGCCCTTCCGCGCTGGACACGGTCCTGTCGGTGACGTTCGCGGGCAACATGGACGCCCCCGTCGCCGACGGCGTCCCCGTGGCGAACGCCTCCTTCGTCTACTCCCGCCAGGACGACGGCTCCGGCTCCTACGCGCAGACCGGCTACCGGGTGCTCCCGCACGAGAACGGCCATGTCTTCGGCCTGCCCGACCTCTACACCCAGGAGGGCGGCGGCTCGGTCGGGCACTGGGACATCATGAGCGAGGACTGGGGCGCCAACAACGACTTCCTGGGCTGGCACAAGTGGAAGCTGGGCTGGCTGGACGCCTCGCAGGTCGGCTGCGCGGCGAGCCGCGGCACGGCCGAGTACACCCTGACCCCGCTGGCCCGCCCTGGCGGCGCGAAGCTGATCTTCGTCCCGACCGGCACCCGCACCGGCTACGCCCTGGAGCTGCGCACCCGCGAGGGCAACGACGAGGCCGTCTGCCGGCCGGGCGTCCTCGTCTACAAGGTCGACGCCGACGTCGACACCGGCATGGGCCCGGTCACGGTCTACGACTCCCGGCGCGACAGCGGCGGTTGCACCCGCGGCCCCAACGTGAACGCCGAACTCTCCGACGCCCCCTTCACCCCGGGCGAGACCTTCAAGGACCCGCGGCACGGAATCCGGATCACGGTGGCGGGGGCGGATCTCGCCGGGGACTACCGGGTACGGGTCACCCGCCGGTGAGCGGACGGGTGGGCGCATTACGGTAGGCCTGCCCTGATTGCCGTACCGGAGATGTGATGGCCGCGAACCGCACGTTGGACGCCCTTGCCGATGCTTCCGCCGTGCCGGCAGAGGCGGTCACGCCCCTGATCAGGGGGATCGCCGTGCTGCGGGAGCTGACCGAGGCCGGCGGGACGGTCAGCCCGAGCGGTCTTGAGCGGGCCACCGGGCTCGCCCGGTCCACGGTCGACCGGATCACCGCCACCCTCGCGCGCATGGGATACGTCCGCCTCGACGGCCGCGACGCGATCCTCACCCCCCGCCTGATGGAACTGGGCAACGCCTATCTCTCCGCCCTGCGCCTGCCCGCGCTGCTCGACGCGCGCGCCGACGCCCTCGCCGACGAGCTGGACGAGTCGGTGTCCCTGGCGGTCGCCGACCGCGACGGCATCCGCTTCATCCACCAGGCCACCCGCCGCCGCGCGATGTCCCTCAGCTTCCGCATCGGCGACCTGCTGCCGGCCGAACGCACCGCGCCGGGCCCGCTGTTCGCGACGGAGTGGACGGCACGGGAGTGGCGGGCCTGGCGCGCGCGCCGGTCGACGGACCCGCGGGACCGCGGCTTCCCGGCCGTACCGCCCCACGAACACACCGACAGAGAGGCCGACTTCGAGCGGCGTGCGGCCCAAGCGGCCACGGACGGCTGGGCGTTGGACGACGAGCTGATCGAGCCGGGCCTGGTCGCGGTCTCGATGCCGGTACGGGACCCGCGCACCGGCAGGATCGCCTGCGCGGTCAGCGTGGTCAGCCACACCAGCCGGCACACCGCCGCCGCCCTGCGCGACACCCTGCTGCCACGGCTGCGGGCGGCGGTCGCGGACATGCAGGAGGAACTGCGCACGGCACCGGCGCCGGCCCCCGGGGCGGCTCCCTCCGGACTGGCCACCTGGACCGGCGCCTCCAAGCAGGAACTGGGGCGGGAGTTCATCGAGTCGCTCGCCCGTGGACTGACCGTCCTGACGGCCTTCGGCGAGGGCCGCGCCGCCCTCACCCTCACCGAGGTCGCCCAGACCACCGGCCTCGCCCGCGCCACCGCCCGCCGCGCCCTCATCACCTACGAGCACCTGGGCTACATCACCGCCGAGGACCGCGTCTTCCGCCTCACCCCGCGCGTCCTGAACCTCGGCTATCCCCCGCTGTCCCGCGTCGCCCTGCCCGGGATCGCCACCCCGCACCTGGCCGAACTCTCCGCGCACGTGCACGAGTCGGCGTCCCTCGCGATCCTCACCGGCGACGAGATCCAGTACACCGCCCGTGTCGCCACCAGCCGCATCATGAGCGTCAACATCACCATCGGCACCCGCCTGCCCGCGTACGCCACCTCGATGGGCCGGGTCATCCTGGCCGGCCGACCCGCCCCGCACTTCCCCGAGTTGCGCCCCCTGACCCGGCACACCCGCACCGACCCCGACGCGCTGCGGGCCGAGCTGGACCGCATCCGGACGGACGGATACGCCCTGGTCGACGGGGAGCTGGAGGAAGGCCTGCGGTCGATCGCGGTCCCGGTGCGCGAGCGCGGCGGGCAGATCGTGGCCGCCGTGAACGTCGCCCTGCACAGCAGCCGCCGCACCGCCGAGGAGTGCGTCCACGACATCCTCCCCGCCCTGCGCACCGCCGCCGACCGCATCGAGGCGGACGTGCGGATCGCGGGGCGCTTCCGGCCGGTACCGCTCACCTGATACCTTCGCGAAGGAATTTTATAGAGCCCGCGGTCAAGGGCTCATGGTCGAGGGGGAGGTCCGAGCGATGGCGGTAGTGGCAGGTACCGAGACGGGCATACGGGCGGGGACGGGGGCCGGAGCCGGCGGTGACGCCGGTGCGGGTGGCGTCCACCGGCCCGCGTATCTCGTCTTCTGCGATGTCGACGAGACGCTGATCAGCTGCAAGAGCATGTTCGAGTTCGCCCGCTTCCAGCGCGTGCGCCGGTACGGGGGCGCCGGGGCGCGGTGGTACGAGGAGCTCGCCGGGGAGCTGCGGCGGCAGTCCGCCGCCGGGGCGCCGCGGGAGGCCGTCAACCGGTCCTACTACCGCGCCTACGCCGGGGAGAGCGCGGCCACGATGACCGCCCTCGGCCGCGAGTGGTTCGACCTCGCCTCGCGGGCGCCCGGGTTCTTCATCGCGTCCACCGTGGCGGAGCTGGACCGGCACCGGGCCGCCGGCGCCGAGGTCGTCCTCGTCTCCGGGTCCTTCGCACCCTGCCTCGACCCGGTCGCCGAACGCGTCGGCGCCCGGCACGTGCTGTGCACCTCGCCCGTCGTCCACGAGGGCCACTACACCGGTGAGGTCCCCGAGCCCGTGATCGGCGAGGGCAAGCGGGCGGCGGTCCTGCGACTGCTCGCCGAACACCCCGGCGTCGACCCGCGCGACTGCTTCGCCTACGGCGACCATCCCTCCGACTTCCCGATGCTCGACTGCGTGGGGCATCCGCGGGGGGTCGGCGACGATCCGGCGGTACGGAAACATCTTGCGCGGCGGCTCGCACAGCCGGTCGGCGAGGTCGTGAAGGTCGCGAACTCCGGCTGTGCGCTGGCCTGTTGGTCGATGGGGCGGGACGAGCACTCCGAGGGGTGCTCGGGAGGGTGTGCGCTGCCGCTGGGCTGACGGCTGACTGGGTACGGCGACATGCGTCGAGGGACGGGGAGTGTTCTCCTCCGTCCCTCGACGTGTGTGCCGGCTTCAGTCGATGCTCCGGCAGATGTGCGGTTCCAACCAGGCGTCCTCGCTGTCGCCCGCGAGACGGAGAAGGGGTGCCTTCGCCCGTGGAGCTGTGGCGGGTGTCCTTCTGGCCATGGCCGGGACGGTCTTGTCTTTTCTCACCCTGCGCTGTCTCATTTCGCTCACCTCTAGGATGTTCGTCTGTGTCGGGGTCGGCTGCCGCTAGCGCGCCCCCACCAGCACCGGGGCGGACACGCGTTCCCGGGCCGGGCGGGCGTGCCGGGTCGGTGCCCAGCGCAGCAGGGCCGAGCCGACCGACATCCCGCCGCCGAAGGCCGACAGGACGGTGAGGTCGCCCTCCGTGAACAGGCCGCGCCGGTGGGCCAGATCGAGGGTGATCGGGACGGACGCGGCACCCGTGTTGCCGTGCAGGGCGAGGGCCAGGTGCATGCGGGCCGCGTCCAGGCCGAGGGCGGGCCAGACCTCGGCGAGCATCACGCCGTTGGCCTGGTGCGGGACGAAGTGCCGGACCGCGCGGCCGGGTACGCCCGCCTTCGCCAGCAACTCGTGGATCGCGCCGGGCAGGTTGTCGTGCACGAAGCCGCGGACGCCGCGTCCGTCCATCGTGAACCAGTGCGCGCCCTCCGCCAGCGTGTCCGCCGACGCCGGCCGCCTGCTGCCGCCCGCCGGCACGCTGATCAGCCGGTGCTGGTCGCCCCGGGTGGTCAGGCTGGTGACGAGGGAGCCGGTCCCGGCGGGCACCGGACCGAGGACCACCGCGCCGGCGCCGTCACCGAACAGGATGGCCGTCTTGCGGTCGGCCGTGTCGAGGATGCGGGAGTAGACGTCCGCACCGATGACCAGGGCATACGGGCCTTGCACGGCCGGGCGGTCCGCGTCGGCCGCGTCCGCTCGCAGCATGCGGTCCGCCGCTGTGAGCGCGAACATGAAGCCGCTGCATACCGAGTTGACGTCGAAGGCGGCGGCCCGGCGGGCGCCGATGAGGTCGGTGACGATGGCCGCGGTGGCGGGTTGGGGGTGGTCGGGGGTGGAGGTGGCGACGACGACGTACGACACCTGATCCGGCGTCAGTCCGGCCTGCTCAAGCGCCCGTTGGGCGGCCCGGGCGGCGAGGTCCGAGGTGGCCTCGTGCGGGGCGGCGCGGTGTCGTCGTCGTATGCCGGTCTTGTGCTCGATCCACTCGGCGGTCACCCCCGCCGCCGCGCCGACCTCTTCGTTGCCGACGACCGTGGCGGGCAGGTAGGAGCCGGTGGCGATGATGCCGATCGAGGTGCTGGTGTTCATGCGTCTCTCCTGAGTTGGCGATGAACTACTGGACTGGAAAGGTCAGTTCGCCGGACCCGTCGTGAACTCGCCGAAGCTCGGGCCTCGCATCTTCAGTTGGGCGTGGATGTCGCCGCCGAGGCCGAAGTGGCCGATGGCGCCGCCGTAGTTCTGCTGGTAGCTCATCCACAGCACGACCACGTTGATCACGCGGTTGGCTCCCGGAGTGCCGGGCGCCGGGAAGGGGTTGGGCAGGGTGGCGCGGTAGTGGGCCATGCCGTTGCTGTCGCTGATGAACGCGTTGGGCACGCCGAGCGGGCCGGGGCGGGTCGGGCCCGCCGGGTCGAGGTCGTGCTCGCGCAGCGACATCACGGTGTAGAGGCTGTCGGGGATCAGGCCGGTGAAGGCGAACGAGAAGTCGGCGCCACGCCGGTGCGCCGGCACATGCACCTCCAACTGGCCCCGGGCCTTGACCCATTGGCCCAGCGTGATGGGCTCGCGCACCTTGGGCCCGTCCTCCTCCCGCAGATCCGGGATGGGGGCGCCGTGCAGCGGATAGCTCGGTCGCCGCACGTCGTGCGCGTCCGGCCGCTGCTCCGGCGCGAACAGCATCGGGTAGTTGTTGCAGGGCAGCGGCAACGGCAGTGTGTACAGCTGGACTTGGGCGTCCGGCCCGGTCGGGTCGGCGAAGTCCAGCTCGCGGACGACGTCGTAGGGCAGGTTGGTGCCGAGCGGGGGCAGCGGACTGTCCGGGGAGACCACCGCACTCCCCCACTCGGAGACGGTGGCGCCGTCCGGGCCGGGGCGGTTGACGCGTCCGACGACGACGAAGTCACCGTTCGCGTCGACGATTTCGCTGGGCGGGTAGAGGGGGCCCTGGGTGGTGACGCTCAGGTCGTAGGTGCGGGTCATGGGGGTCGCGGGGGCCGGCGTCTCAGGGACGACGGCCCGCTCGGACGCGGTGGTCAGGTCGGGTGCGATGGTCATGTCGGGTGCTCCTTCGCCGGTGCGAAGCCGATACGAACGGCCGGCCGCGGGACGCCTTGCTCGATGCACCTCGGTGCACAGGGGGGTTCCGCGACCGGCCGTGGGAGGAGGGGAGCCGGTTGAGCCGGGCCGGGATCAGGCGGTGAAGCGCTCGTAGATGCGGGTGTACAGGCCGTTGTCGCCTCCGGTGATGTAGGTGTCGCCGGCCTCGCGGACGATCTGCTGGTAGCGCGGGGAGGTGAAGGCCTCCAGGTACTTCGCCGGGTCCGCGTCGAAGCCGGACACGAACATCACGCCGGGCTCGGTGCTGGCCAGCGAGTGGAACGCCTGGAAGCTGACGACCTCTTCGGAGGTGCGGACGACGTCGAAGATGGTCTCCTCGCGCCAGGCGCGGTACTGCCGGTAGACCCGCGGCACGACCTCGACGTGCCGCATCTGCACGTACCGGGTGTCGGGCAGCGCGCCCGCGGCCGGCTTGGGCGCCTCGACGAACTGCAGGAACTGGCGGCGGAAGTCGCCCTCGCCCAGCGGGCCGACGGCCTCCCACAGCTTCCACCAGTCGGCGCGCAGCTCCTCCATCCGCTCGAAGCCCTCCAGCGGGGCGAGTTCGAGGACGGAGTTGCTCTCCAGACCGCGGTAGAGGATGCGGCCCGCGAACCCGGCGGCGTCGTTGTGCGCCTGCCAGGCCTCGGCGACGGCGTCGATCTGCTCGGGCTTGGCGAAGAGCTCGGTGGCGGTGATGAGGGCGGCGGAAGCGGACATGGTTGTTCTCCTTGGGTGAGGGGTGATGCCGGTCGTGGGGGTGGTGCGTGGTGAAGTGACGTGTCTGCGAAGGGAGTTGCGCGGTCGGCTCGACCCGCTCAGGCGCCGACCAGCACCGGCTGTCCGGCCTTGGTGCCCGCGCCCGCCGCCGTGGCCCCCGCCGCCACGGCCGCCTGCGTCGCCGTACGTACCGTGTGTTCGACCGCGAGGCGTGCCCGGCGGTGCTCCTTGGCCTCGATGACCGGGCTGTCGAAGGCCGTGTAGGTCACCGTGGTGATCGAGGCGCGGCGGCCGGCCTGGTGGAGGGAGATCTCCGCGGCGAAGGAGAGCCGGTCCGGGTCGTCGGTCTCGGCGCGGAGCGAGTGGTAGACGACGGTGGCGTCGACCGGGAAGAGGAAGTTCTCGAAGTCGGTGTTCAGCGACTCGATGACGTAGTAGTACGAGCGGTCCAGGTACCGGGAGGCGTGGTAGCGCTCGCTGACCGCGAGGAACATCTGGCGGGCGGCCTCGACGGCGACCATGCCCTGGACGTGCTCCCCGGTCTGGTGGTCGATGAGCAGCTCGTTGTCGTTGTGCACCCGCAGGGTCGCGGAGAACAGGTCCTCGCCGTCCCGCCGCAGGTCGGCTATGAGGGTGTTGCAGCTTCGGTGTTTGTGGGCCTCGCCGCTCCCGGCGAGCGCCGGCGCCCGGTAGTCGAGGTCCAACCGGTCGGCTAGGCCGAGGAGTTGGGCCTGGCCGCGGACGAGCTCCCATTCCTCGACGGTGACGCCCTGTCCGGCGCGGACCAGGATCGGCCGGGTGTCCCAGGAGTACACGCCGAGGCGCATCTCCTCGACGAACTGCGTGACGGTGAGGACGTCGTCCTGTGCGGCGAACCCGACGAAACGGTCGCCGACGATCAGCAGGGTGCGGGGGGTCGCTGTGGCTGACATGCGTTTCTCCTTGGTGGGGATACAGCTGTCGCTGGTCGCTTCTCGCTTGCAGAGGCCTGCCGCCTTCGCCGATGCCGGTACCTGCCGACTTCCAACGGGCTTGCTCCTACCGGCTCATGACGGTTTCCTGCCGGTTTCTGCCGGTGTGGCGGGGCCGATGTGAAGAACGTAGAGGAGTCCGGGCGAGAACGCAACCATCTAGTTGGTTTTTCAGAACTATCCAGTTGGTTTCACGGTGGACTACGCTCGCCCCATGGCTGAGACACCCAAGGGACAGCAGACCCGCGCCAAGCTTCTGGAGGCCGCCCAGGCGGAGTTCTCCGAGCACGGTCTCGCCGGTGCGCGCGTGGACCGCATCGCCGAGCGCTCCGGCGTCAACAAGCAGCGGATCTATGCCTACTTCGGCAACAAGGAAGCCCTGTTCGCGGCCGTGATGAGCAAGGTGTACGCCCACATGTCCGAGGTCGTGCCGATCCCGACCACGGAGGAGGGCCTGCGCTCCTACGTCGGCGAGGTCTTCGACTACCACCGCCGGTCCGACCTGGTGCGCCTGCTGGCCTGGGAGGGACTGCACTACGGGGCCGGCCCGATCCCGGACGAGAAGGAACGCGAGGCGTACTACGTCCACAAGACGGCCGCCCTCAGCCTCGCCCTGGGCATCGACGACCCGTCGGCGGCGGCCCGCGTCCTCATCATCCTGGTCGGCATCGCCTCCTGGCCGTTCATCGTGCCCCAGCAGCGCCGGCTGATGCTCGGCCCGGACGGGGACACGGAGTCGGGGTGGGCGCTGCTGCGGACCAGCGTGGTGGCGCACGGTCACTCGATCATCGACAACGTGCTGCAGGGCTCGGTCTGAGGCGGGGCGCCCCGCGGTAACACAGGGTTTCGGTAAGGGAGTTCGGGCTGTTCCGGGCTCCCTTTCTGCTGGTCGGAGGCCGTCCAGGAGGGCGATCCCGGGGGTCGGCGCCACAGAAAACCAACTAGATGGTTGCGGCAGCTCCCGAACCCGGCTACCTTCTTCATCACCAGGCCGGAACCGCTCCGTTCGGACCGTCCGGGTTGATCTGACGCATCGTCAACTGGGGGCGCAGCCCCGGAGATTCGAGGACCCCGTGGACACCGTCACCGCCCCCTCCCCCGCCGACCCGGCCGTCCGGAAGACCCCCGTCATCGTCGTCAGCGGAGCAACCGGCGGTATGGGCGCCGCCGTGGTCGAGGAGCTCGCCCGTTCCGACGCCACCGTCGCCCTGCTCGGCCGGGACGCGGCCCGTCTGGACCGCGTCCGGCGCCAGATCGACGCCCGCACCGGCGGTACCGGCCGGCTCGTGACGTACGAGACCGACATCAACGACACCGCTCAGGTCGACGCCACCGTCGACGCCCTGGTCGGCGAACTCGGCCGGGTGGACGGGCTCGTGCACACCGCGGGCGACGGTCCGCTGGCCCCGCTCGCCGAGACGACCGACGCGATGTGGCAGGCCACGTTCAACGGCAAGCTGCTCGGCGCGGTCCGGCTCGTCCGGGCGCTGGCCGGTCCCCTGACCGCGGCCGGCGGCGGCTCGGTCGTGCTGGTCAGCGGGGTCTTCCGGAAGGACCCCGACCCGCTCTTCCCGGTGAACAGCGCGGTCAACGCGGCCGTCGCCGCCTTCGCGAAGTCCGTCTCCAAGGACCTCGGCCGCGCCGGGATCCGCGTCAACGTGCTCGACCCGGGCGCCGTACGCACCCCGCTGTGGGACGAGATCGCCAAGGCCATCGGCGACCGCACCGGCGCCACCGCCGAGGAGGTCAGCGCCCAGGTCGCCGACCGGACACCGCTCGGCACGCTCGCGGAGCCGGCCGACGTGGCCCGCCTCGCCGCCTTCCTGCTCTCCCCCGCCGCCCGGCACGTGGCCGGCGCCGCGATCACCCTCGACGGCGGAGCCTCGGCCGGCCTGTAGCCCGGCCCGCCCCCTCGACTCGCAGCACCCTCAACTCTCGTACGACACAAGGAGCTTCGCCATGCCCATCCTCACCATGACCACCTGGCCGAACCAGACCGACGAGAAGTGCCAGGAGCTGATCGAGGAGCTCACCGCCACGGTGCACCGCGTGATCGGCGCACCCCTCGACAAGATCACCGTCTACCTCCAGGAGATCCCGCAGAACCGCTGGGGCGAGGGCGGAGTACTCGGCACGAACCCCGAGTTCGCCGAACTCAGCCGCCGCCGAGCCGCGCCGGCCCAGGTCTGACCGCCCTCTCCCCTCCCCCCATCGCACCTGTTATTTCTGCTCCCCCCACCCCAACTCGGCCTCTTTCAAGGAGAGTTCCCATGGCCATCCTGACCCGGTCCGCGCGGACCGACCGGAGCGACCGGACCCCGGTCGTACCCGGCGGCGAACCGGCCTCGCCGCGCAGTTCCTCCCCCACCACCGTCCTCGCGGCGGCTCTGCTCGCCTTCTTCGTCATCTCCCTCGACGGCTCGGTCGTCAACGTGGCACTGCCCGCCATCTCCCACGACCTGCGCGGCTCGATGGCCGACCTGCAGTGGATCGTCGACGGCTACACCCTGATGTTCGCCGCGTTCATGCTGTCCGCGGGCACCTTCTCGGACCGGATCGGCGCCAGCCGGGCCTACGCCTGGGGGTTGGCCGCCTTCACCGTGGCGTCCCTGGCCTGCGGCATCGCGCCCAACCTGGGCACGCTGATCGGCGCCCGCATGGTGCAGGGCGGGGCCGCCGCGCTGATGGTGCCGGCCTCGCTCGCGCTGATCCGGCAGACCTACTCCGACCCGGGCAAGCGGGCGCGGGCCATCGCGATCTGGACGGCCGCGGGTTCCGTCGCGGTCGCCTTCGGACCGGTCATCGGCGGCATGCTCACCAGCGGGCTGAGCTGGCGGGCGGTGTTCTACCTGAACCTCCCGGTGGGCGCGATCGGACTCGCCCTGCTGACCCGGATCGCCCCCTCCGCGCGCCGTGCCGCGCCGGTCGACCTGTTCGGCCAGCTGTCGGTGGTGGCCTCGCTCGCCGGTCTGACGTACGCCGTGATCGAGGGCGGCCGCGCGGGCTGGAGCAGCCCCGACGTGCTGGCCACGCTGGCGCTGTCGGCGGTCGCGACGGTGACGTTCGTCCTGACGCAGTCCCGCCGCGAGCACCCGATGGTGCCGCTGAGCATCTTCAAGAACCGCACGGTCGTGGTCTGCCTGGCGGCCGGCTTCACCATCAACGCGGTGTTCTACGGCGCCATCTTCCTGCTCGGCATGTACTTCCAGCAGGTGCGCGGCGCCTCCCCGGTCAGCACCGGCGCGATGTTCATCCCGATGTGCGCGCTGATCTCCATCGTCAACATGGCGGGCGTCAAGCTCGCGGCCCGCAAGGGCGCGTGGGTGCCGATGACGATCGGGCAGCTGGTGATGGCGGCCGGTGCGCTGCTGATGCTCACGGTCACCTCCTCCACCTCGTACCTGATCCCGGTGCTGCTGCTGGTCCCGATCGGCCTGGGCGGCGGGCTCGCGGTGCCGTCGCTGACGGCGGCGATCCTGGAGAACATCGACGGCGAGCGGGCGGGCACGGCGGCCGCGGTACTCAACACCTTCCGGCAGGTGGGCAGTTGCATCGCGGTGGCGGCCTTCGGCGCGCTGATCGCGGACACGTCGCGCTTCCAGCACGGCTTCGACACGAGCTTTGTGATCAGCGTGGTGATGCTGCTCGTCACTGCCGTGGGCACGGCGGTTCTGCTGCCGCGGCTGACGAAGTCGACCGGCGGCAAGGCCTAGCCGCCTCGCCGCTTCGCTTGAGGCCGGTGATCGGCTGCGAGTTCGTTGTGGCTGGTCGCGCAGTTCCCCGCGCCCCTGAAGGGGCGCGGGGCTTCTGTATGTCCGCAGGTCCGCCCTACTCCGGCAAAGTCGCGTTAAAAAACCTTCACGAAGGAATTTAAATACGGCATGCTGAGCCCATGACCGTCATCGAGGAACGCACCGTCGCCCCGCCTCCACCCACACCCCCACCCCCGACCACCCACTCCCGGCTCGCCGAACTGGAGTCGATACGGCAGCTCGCGCACGAGGGGCCGGCCCCGGGGGCGAGCGATCAGCAGCACGCGCGCGGCAAGCTCACGGCCCGCGAACGCGTCGAACTCCTCCTGGACCAGGGCTCGTTCAGCGAGATCGAGCCGCTGCGCCGGCATCGCGCCACCGGCTTCGGGCTGGAGGCCAGGCGGCCCTACACGGACGGCGTGGTCACCGGCTGGGGCACGGTCCACGGCCGTACCGTCTTCGTCTACGCCCATGACTTCCGTATCTTCGGCGGTGCCCTCGGCGAGGCGCATGCCGCCAAGATCCACAAGGTGATGGACCTCGCGCTGGCGGCCGGCGCCCCGCTGGTCAGCCTCAACGACGGGGCCGGCGCCCGGATCCAGGAGGGCGTCTCGGCGCTCGCCGGGTACGGCGGCATCTTCACCCGCAACGTGGCCGCGTCCGGCGTGATCCCGCAGCTCAGCGTGATGCTCGGCCCGTGTGCGGGCGGCGCGGCCTACTCCCCCGCGCTCACCGACTTCGTCTTCATGGTCCGCGGCATCTCGCAGATGTTCATCACCGGCCCGGACGTCGTCCAGGCGGTGACCGGCGAGCAGGTCACGCACAACGGGCTGGGCGGCGCCGACGTCCACGCGGGCGTCTCCGGGGTGGCCGCGGGGGCGTACGACGACGAGGCCTCCTGCCTGGAGGACGTACGGCATCTGCTGTCGCTGTTGCCCGCCAACAACCGCGAACTCCCGCCCCACGAACCGCCGTCTGACGATCCGGAGCGGCGCTGCGAGGCGCTGCTGGACCTGGTGCCGGCCGAGCCGAACCAGGCGTACGACATCCACCGGGTGATCGAGGAAGTCGTCGACGACGGCGACTTCTTCGAGGTGCAGCCCTCCTGGGCGGCCAATCTGGTGTGCGGGCTGGCCCGGCTGGACGGGCACGTCGTCGGTGTGGTCGCCAACCAACCGGCGGCGACGGCAGGGGTGTTGGACATCGCCGCGTCCGAGAAGGGCGCGCGGTTCGTGCAGTTCTGCGACGGCTTCAACATCCCGCTGGTGACGCTGGTGGACGTGCCGGGCTTTCTGCCGGGGGTGGGGCAGGAGCACGCCGGCATCATCCGGCACGGCGCCAAACTCCTGTACGCGTACTGCAATGCGACGGTCCCGCGCATCTCGCTGGTGCTGCGCAAGGCGTACGGCGGCGCGTACATCGTCATGGACTCCCGCTCGATCGGCGCCGACCTGGCGCTTGCCTGGCCCACCAACGAGATCGCGGTGATGGGCGCAGAGGGCGCCGCGAACATGGTCTTCCGGCGGGAGATCGCCGCCGCGGCCGATCCGGAGGCGGCCCGGGCCCGGCGTATCGCGGAGTACAAGTCGGAGCTGATGCACCCCTATTACGCGGCCGAGCGCGGCCTGGTCGACGACGTCATCGACCTGCGCGACACCCGCGCCGTGCTGATCCGCTCGCTCGCCATGCTCCGCACCAAGCACCGCGACCTGCCCTCCCGCAAACACGGGAACCAGCCGACATGAGCGACAGGACCAAGGAGGCCGGCGTGGCCGAAGAGGCCGCGAAGACCGAGGAGTTCGTCCTGCGCGTGGTGCGGGGCACCCCCACCCCGGAGGAGCTGGCCGCCGCCACCGCGGTCCTGCTGGAACTGGCCCGACGGTCGCCTGCCGCGGAGGAGCCCGCGCCCGTCCGGCCCGTACCGACCTGGCACCGCCCGACCCTGACCCCGCACCGCGCCGCCACGTCCTGGCGCCACTGACCCGAAGGAGCACGATCACCATGCCGACGACCCCTGTCACGAGCGCGGGCCCGACCACGAGCGCGAGCCACGACAACCGCCCCACCGCGTACGTCACTTCGCACGCGGAGACCTTCTCCCTGGAGGACGTCGTCCGGATCAGCGGCCTCGACGCCGACACCCTGCGCTGGTACGAGGACCAGGGCCTGATCGAGGGCGCCGCGGAGGACCCCTACGGCGGGCGCGCGTACAGCCCGCTGCACCTGCGCTGGCTGGAGTTCCTCAACCACCTGCGCAGCACCGGGATGTCACCGGCCCACATGAACCACTACGTCGAGCTGTACCGCGCGGGCGACTCGACCATCGCCGCCCGCCGCGAACTCCTCGAAGCCCACCGGGAGTTGCTGCGCAGGCAGGCCCGCGAGCACGACTCCACGCTGCGCTACCTGGACTGGAAGATCGGCTTCTACCTGGAGCGGGAGGCGGCACTCGTACGGGCCTCCGTCGCAACCACCGCGTCCACCGCCTCCGCCCCGAGCACGGCGGAGGCGTAGGCGCCGGCCACCGGTTCCAGCCGCAGCACGCCGTGCGAGGCGACGGTGTGCACATCCCGCCACAGCCGGGTCAGTTCACCCGCGCCGGCCCGGATGTGCGCACCGCCGGTACGGAACAGCCGGTCGACGGCTTCGGCGAGCATCCGCGCAGCGACGGCGGCGTCCCGCCGATTGCCGGCGACCAGTGCCTCGGTGACGGGCTCGGTGTCGGCGCGGCGGGCCGCCCGCTCCAACAGCAGCCCGGCCGCATCGACTTGGGCCGAGGCCACGGCGAGCGTCTCGCGCACCGCCGCGCTGTCGTGGTTGGGGCGTCCACCGGGCCCCTTCGCCGCTGCCCACTCGGACCACACGGCCACGGCCCGCCGGGCGGCACCCAGCGCCGGGGCGCAGAACATCAGCCCGCCGGGGAGGTGAGCGGGCACGCGGTGGCAGCGGGCGGCCTCCTGGGCATCGCTCCCACGCATCAACTCGGCGAGCGGGAAGGTCCGGCGCCGCGGGACAAAGACGTCCCGCACCACGGCCGTATGACTCCCGGTGCCGCGCAACCCGGTGGCGTCCCAGGTGTCCTCGACGTCCACGGCATCACCCGGCACGGCGCACACCCGCACCCCGTCCCCGTACGCCTCCGGAGCGGCGACCAGCACCCACGCGGCCTGCTCGACCCCGCTCACGCACGCCCAACTCCCGGTCACCCGCCAGCCGCCGTCGACCGGTTCGGCCCGCCCGGCCGGCGGCACCAGCGCGGCGGCGATCCGCACGTCGGGCGAGCCGCCCCACAGCTCCCGCTGCCCCTCCTCGGGGAGCGATGCGGCGAACCTCCCGTGCGCGGCCCACAACATGGCGACCCAGGCGGCGGACGTGCAGGCCTCGCCGACGACCGCGATGTCTTCGAGGAGCGCGAGGAAGCTGCCCTCCTTGCCGCCCCACTGCCTGGGCACGAAGTGGCGGGCGAGACCGGCGGAGGTGAGCGCGGTGACGACCTCGCCGTTCAACTGTCTTTGCTGATCGGCTAGTTGGGCTTGGTCGGCGGCGAGGAGGAGGACGTCGTCGGTGAGGCGAGGGGCGTGATCGGTGGGGCGAGGGACGTTGTTGGAGGACATGGAGCAACTCCCGTCTACAGAAAAGTGCGTTCAAGAAGGTATTCTTTTGGGAACCAGGGACGAAGGGATCAGCAGCCATGGCGAAGCAGGCACGCGCGCGCCGCACCCACGAACTCGTCCTCGACGCCGCCGCAGCCGAGTTCCTGCGGCACGGCTATCCGCGCGCCAACCTCCAGCACGTGGCGGACCGCACCGGCCTCACCAAGGGCGCGCTGTACGGCCACTTCGCTTCCAAGGAGCAGTTGGCCCAGGCGCTGACCACTCATCTCGACGAGGTGGTCGACAAGCTGGTCGCCCGGACCGCGGCGGAAGACCTGCCGGCCAGGGACCGGCTGCGCACCCTGTCCTGCGCGCTGGCCGAACGGATCGAGTCGGACGTACGGGTCAACGCGGCTCTGCGGCTGGTGATGGACGAGATCCACTCGACGCCCGAACCCCCCAAGCTCCTGGCCGACTTGCGGGCCCTGGGAGAGCGCCCACCGACCGCGCCCCTCGCCGACCTCGCCATCGTGATCCTGGTGGGCGCCTACTGCACGGCGCCCGACCCGGACCGGCGCGGACTCGCGGAGCGGGTGCGCGATCTGTGGGACGCGTTCCCGACGGACGGTCAGGCGCTGAGCGGTACGTCCCGGTGAGCGGCGCCGGGACCCCAGGTGGCCCGGCAGGACGCGAGCGCCGTACCGCCCTGTACGGCGTCGAGCGTCAGCCGCACCCCTGCGGGACCGGTCTCCCGCTCCCCCACCACCAGGTCGATCGGCTGGTCCAACTCACCGAAGGCCAGGCAGTCGACCTCCATGCCGAGGAGGGTGTGCGGGGAACTCGGGGCGGGCGGGGCGCCGACCTCGGCGTGCAGCAGCAGATGCCCGAGCTGCCGGAATCCCTCCAAGGTAACCATCAGCGGCACATGGTCACTTGGGTGGTCGAAGAAGATCGGGTGCTCCACGTCGACGAGCAACTGCCAGGGCCGGTCGGCACGTTCGCGTACCAGCACGCTGTCCTTGGCGCGCAGGCGACCTACGGCGGCGGGGTGGACACGCTCGACGGGCCGGCCGTTCGCAGGATGCGACGAGCGCGTAGTCCCGCTCATCTCCGCGCCGCGCGGCGCGGCACCCCGCCCGCGCAGCATCGCGTACCGCTTGTCGTCCACGGCGACGACGTGCAACGCCCCGCGCCCGCACGCCCGTCCGCCCACGGTGAGGACGACCTCCAACCGCATGCCGAATCGATTCGGCGGCCGGTTCCCCACCCACACCCACTGCGCCTCAAGCACCACGGGCACCGGCTCCCCACCGATGCGCAGGGCGGCCGGGTCGGTGATCCGGAACTCCGACCCGAAGCCGATGAAGCGGTGGCTGAGCGGTACGTCGTAGTAGGCGTGCGCGAGGTAGACCAGGGCCTGCCGGATGGTCTCCATGAACAGCAGCGGGTCGCTCGTCCCGTCGCTCCCCGGCGAGTAGAGGGCGTGGTCGCGCGGCCACTGGGCGGCGACGAGGAAGCTGTGCTCGCCGGTGCGGACGGCGTCGGTGAGGAAGACCTCGGCGATCGCGGCGCGGTGCACCATGTGGCGGGGGACGGGCTGGAGATAGCTGAGGGCGGGTGGGCGTACGGGTGTTGGTGCGGGTGGGCGCACGGGCGCGGATGTGATGGCGACCGGTTTGGTTTCCGGTATGGCGGCAGGCTGATGCATGGTCTGAACCCCCAGTGAATGCATTCACACAGACAGCAACACCGGCCCGACGCTTCTGCTCATCGAGCCGCCCGCTTACAATACATTCCCGAAGGTATATTTCAAGGACGCCCGAGGATGTGCACGAGGACATGAGGACGGAAGCCATGGCCATGAAAAACAGTGCCGGTGCCAGTGCGGGTGCCGACGCCGGTACCGGCGTGAGTGGCCAGGACCGGGCGCCCCGGACCGCCTCTCCTCGGAACCGGGACACGGGCCTCAAGCAGGAGCGCGCGGTGCGCACCCGGGGCCAGGTCCTCGACGCGGCGGCGGAGGCGTTCGCCACGAAGGGCTTCCCCGCGGTGACCGTGCTGGACGTGGCCGAACTCGCCGGCGTGACCAAGGGCGCGGTCTACTTCCACTTCGCCAACAAGGAGGCTCTCGCCCAGGCCGTGGCCGAGGAGTTCTACCACCTCCTGGGGGTCATCGGCAGCGAGGTCGAGGAGGCGGGACTGTCCCCGCTCGCGGCGGTGACCGAGCTCCTGGAACGTACGGCGCTCGCCTTCCGCGACGACACCATGGTCCAGGCCGGCGCCCGCCTACAGATCGAACGCTCCCTGATCGGCGTAGAGATGCCGATGCCCTACCTCGGCTACACGGAGTCCCTCACCCGCTGGCTCCGCCAGGCCCAGGACCAGTCCCAACTCCCCCCCGGCGCCTCCCCCGAGTCCACCTCCCGCGTCCTGGTCTCCGCCTTCTTCGGTGCGCAGCACATCTCATGGGTGCTGAACGACCGGGCGGACATCGCGGAAAGGGTGCGGGAGATTCTGGTGGCGTTGGTGCCGGGAGTGGGGGGCCGGTCCTGATGGACCGTCAGTAACGCCTCCCGCCATGCCGGATCGAGGAGAACCTCACCAGCCGGCCGCGCCCTCTCCCTTCCGCCAGGCCGCCACCGCGGCCACCCCCGCCCGTACCGTCCCCTCCGGGGCCCCCGACGCCTCCAGCGAGCTGCGGGCCACCGCGGCCAGGGAGTCGTCGGACAGCCCCAGCACCGTACGGGCCGATTCGTACTCGTCGAGCAGACCGGACCCGAAGAGCAGCGAGTCGTCGGCGGCGAGTGTGCAGCGGACACCGGCGTCGAGCAATCGCGGCAGAGGGTGGACCATGACGGAATCGACAATGCCCAGGCGGTAGTTGGACGTCGGGCAGACGTCGAGGGCGACACCCTCGTCGGCGAGGCGCGCCACGAGGCCGGCGTCCTCGATCGCCCGTACGCCGTGCTGGACGCGCTGGGCGCCCAGCGCGTCCAGGGCGCCACGCACACTCGCGGGACCCGCGAGCTCGCCTGCGTGCGGCGCCGTGATCAGCCCCGCGGCGCGGGCGAGCGCGAAGGCATCGGCGAACGGCTCGGGCGGGTGCAGCGACTCGTCCGCGGCGAGCCCGAATCCGGCCACTCCGGCACCCGCCCGCGTGGCCGCGAGCCGCGCCAGGTCCACGGCCTCGCGAGGGTCGAGGTGGCGCAGGGCGGTGACGAGGAGTCCGCAGCCGATGCCGGCCCTGGCCGCCGCGCCGCACGCCTCGTCGATCATGAGGTCGAGGACGTAGGCGGAGCTTCGGCCGAAGGTCTGCCCGTACCGCACGGGGTTGACGGCCGGCTCCAGCCATACCGCGCCGTCCGTGGCCGCGTCCTCCACGACCTCGCGTACGACCCGTCGCAGGTCGTCCTCGCACCGGACGAGCGACACCGCCTCGTCGTAGCGCAGCCCGAACTCGCGGAAGCCGCCGTACGCGTCCATGTCCGGGACGGGCACACCGTGCCGGCGCGCGAGATCGGCGAGAGTGGCGGGCCGCATGGAGCCCTCCAGGTGCAGATGGAGATGCGCCTTCGGCAGTCGGCGGAGATCGCGGGGGACCGCCGCCGGCGGTGCCGCGCCGAACGGTGCCGCGCCGCCGGGGACGGCCTCGGCCGTCACACCGTGGCCTTCTTGCCGAACACCGCGTCCAGTACGGACTGGTCGACGATCTTCGCCGCGTCCGGCAGTTTCTTGACGCCGGACGCCTTCAGCCCGTCGTACATGTCGCCGCCCAGCAGACTCTCGTCGATGCGCAGCAGTCCCTTGCTCCTGGTCAGCGCGCTCTGGGTGAAGGGGATCTGGAGTTCGTTCTCCCGGACCTGCTGCTTCAGTTCGAGGCCGAGGTCCACGCCGTACTTGGTGACGGCGAGCTTCGCCGCCTGCTCCGGGTCCTTCGCGTTGTCCTGCCAGCCGCGGACGGTGGCGCGCATGAACCGCTCCAGGACGTCCGCCTTCCCGGTCAGCATGGTGCGCTTGCAGAACACGATCGAGGAGTAGGAGGGCAGCCCGAGGTCGCTGTAGGTGACGACCTCGTAGTCCTTGCCCTTCTTCATCCCGTACTTGGTTTCCAGAGTGATCGGCTGGTTGGTGAGGAAGCAGGTGTACGCCTTGCCCTGCTTCTGCACGAGCGGGCTCACGTCGTAGCCGACGGGAGTGAAGTCGTACGACTTCTTGAGCCCGGCGCCGGTGAGGATCGCGTCGATCAGGGGCTGGGTGCCCTGCTGGCCGAGGACCTTGGCGCCCAGCAGGTCCTTCGGCTCCCGCACCGGGTCGGACGCGAGGGAGAGCAGCCCGCCGGGACTGGTCTGGAAGACGGCGCCGAGGAGGGAGAAGTCGTTGCCCTTGGGGATCGCCTGGAGCAGCGTCTGCATGTTGGCGTGCACGCCGAGGTCCGCGGAGCCCGCGGAGACGGACTGCGTGGGGTCGGGGGTGTTGGGGCCGCCCGCCTGGAACTCGACGGTGAGGTTCTCGTCGGCGTAGTAGCCCTTCTCGTCGGCGAGCCAGAATCCCGCGAACTCGACGTTCTTGATCCAGCCGAGGGCGACCTTCACGGTGGTGGACCGGCCGTCGCCCGATCCGGACGAGGAACTGGCGTCGGAATCGCCGCCGCAGGCGCTGAGCAGCCCGCCGGCACCGAGAGCGAGCCCCGAGGCTCCCGCCGCACGCAGGAGACTTCGACGGGAGAGGTGGGGCGGACGGGCGGGATCGGTGTGTGGTGCCACGGTGGTTCCTTCCAGGGTTCCGCAACTTCGACGAGTTCCACCGGGGGGAGCGGGCCCGGGCCCGGGTGGTGAGGGCTGATCAGCTGAAGCGGGCCGAGCCGAGGCGTTCGGCGGCCCGGGCGCCGACGAAGCACAGGACGGAGACGACGGTGGCGACCAGGGCGGTGCCCCAGGCGCGGGCGGGGTCCATGAAGGTGACGGACCGGGCGAAGAGCAGGCCGAGGCCGTGCGTACCGAGCAGGTACTCGGCGAGCATCGCGGACAGGACCGCGGTGGACGCGGTGAGCCGGAGGCCGACCAGGACGGCCGGGACGGCGTGCGGCAGCAGGAGCAGCCGCAGCCGGGTCAGGCGGGTGGCGGCGAGGACGGTGAAGACGTCGCGGGTGGCGGCGGGCGCGGCGCGCAGCCCCGAGCCGGCCATCACGAAGACGGGGAAGAAGGAGACCACGGTGGTGACGGTCAGCACCGCCGTGATGCCGAATCCGACGACCCTGGCGATCACCGGGATCATCGCGACGACGGGGACCGAGCGCATGATCAGCGCCATGGGTGTCATCAGCCCCGACAGCAGAGGGGAAGCCCACACCAGCAGCGCGCCCGTCACCCCGAGGACCAGGCCGAGGGCGAGACCCACGGCCGCGTTGAGCAGCGTCCAGCCGAGGTCGGGGAGGTAGGCACCCGGGTGGCCGAGGACGTCGCCGAAGACCGCGGCCGGTGTGGGCGCGACGATCTGGTTCAGCTGCCGGGTGCGGACCCATACCGCCCAGGCGGCGACGAGGGCGAGCACGGTCCAGTAGCGGGACAGCAGGCGGCTCAGGGTGCGGCTCAAGGTGTGGAGAAGGGCGCGCCGGGGCTGCTTGCCGCCGTCCTCGGCGTCGGCGCGCGGTGCGGTCCCGTCACCTGGTCCGACCGGGTGCTGCCCGGCACTCGGGCCCTCGACGACCGCGCTTTCGCTCCTGCTCATACGAACCTCCGGGCGGCCGCCACGCGCAGGCCGGCCAGGGCGGCGTACGCGGTGAGGGAGATGACGGCGGCGGACAGGGCCGCCGCCCACATCAGATCGGTCTGGAAGTTCTGCATCGAGCTGACCAGCAGGACGCCCAGACCGCGCGGAGCGCCGAACCATTCGCCGACGACCGCGCCGAGTACCGCGGCCGGTGCGGCGAGCGCGAGCCCGTCGATCAACAGCGGGACGGCGGCCGGGAGTTGGAGGCGCAGGAGCGTCGCTCGCCGTGAGGAGCCCAGCGCGCGGAACACATCGCGGTGGGCGGCACCGGCCGCGCCGAGCCCTGAGGTGGCGGCCACGAAGACCGCGAAACCGGCGGCGAGCGCGGCGATGACCGCGGGGGTGCCTTCCCGGCCGACCGTGGTGATCAGCAGCGGGCCGAGCGCGATGAGGGGCACGGCGTTCACGACGGCGGCCAGCCGGTCGAGCCCCGGCTGCAACGGCGGCAGCAAGGCACCGACGACGGCGACGACCAGGGCGACGAGCGTACCGGCGACGAAGCCGGTGCCCGCGGCGGTCGCGGTCGCGGCGAGTGCGCGGCCCAGCAGATCACGGGTGATCGGATCGTCCAGCGCCGCGACGACCTGCGTCAGCGGGGGCCAGCTCTCGCCGAGGACGCCGAGCCGCCCGACGCCCTCCATGGCCGCGAGCAGCAGCAGTGTTCCGGCGACGGTGAGCACCGTGGTGCGGGCCCGGTTCACTCGGCCCCCTCGTCGAGGAGCGCGGTCAGCCGGTCGACGATGTCGTGGAACTCCGCGTCCCGTGTCAGTGCCTTGTCGCGGGGCCGCGGGAGCGTGATGTCCTCGACATGGCGTACGGTGCCGGGCCGGCCGGTGAGGACGACGACCCGGTCGGCGAGCAGTACGGCCTCATCGACGTCGTGCGTGACCAGCAGCGTGGTGATCTGCTGGTCGGCCCAGATGCGGGCGAGTTCGAAGTTCATCCGGCGCCGGGTCACCGCGTCCAGCGCGCCGAACGGCTCGTCGAGCAGCAGGACTTCGGGCTGGAGCACCAGGGCCCGCGCGATGGCGACGCGCTGCCGCATACCGCCGGAGAGCTGCCGCGGCCGCGCGTCGGTGAACCCTTCGAGCCCGACGAGACTCAGCAACGCGTTGACCCGGTCGGCGTCCACCGGGCGGCCCGCCACCCGGAAGGGCAGCGCGACATTGTCGTACGCGGTCGCCCAGGGCAGCAGCGCGTGCTCCTGGAAGGCGATGCCCAGCCGGTGGCCGCGCACCAGCTCGGCGGGGGCGCCGCCGTTGACGAGCACCTCGCCCCGGGTCGGGGTGTCGAGGCCCGCGAGCATGCGCAGCACGGTGGACTTGCCGCAGCCCGACGGTCCCAGGAGCGCGACGAACTCGCCGTTGCCGACGGCGAGGTCCACGGATGCGAGCGCGGTGACGGTACGTGATCGACGGAGCCTGAACTCCTTGGTCGCCCCCCGCAGTTCAAGCGCCGCGGGAGTGGTCCGGGGCGTTGCTTCGGCAGGGGACTCACTGATTCCCGTGGCGGCCATGGCAGGCCCTCCTCGTTCATGAACCATTCGGTTCATGGACGGTAGGGCCGCGCCGTTTCCCCCGCATTGCGGGAGCTGAGCCGGGCCGTTACGCCCCTTTGCCCAAGGGATCGGGGCCCTCGCGCCCGGATAAAGTGCGGACCATGTCCCAGCCCCCGGAGGAGAACGAGCGCACGCGGCTGCTGCGCCTGAGCGCCGACCACATCCTGGCGCACGGTGTCGCCGGTCTGTCGCTGCGCGGCATCGGCAAGGCCGTCGGCAGCAACAACCGCATGCTGCTGTACTACTTCGGGTCGAAGGAGGAGCTGATCGCGGCGGCGCTCACCGAGGCGGGCGGCCGCTTCCCGCTCCTGGAACGGATCTTCGAACTGCTCGACGACCGCGACCAGCCGCTGCGCACCCGCCTGGAGGCGGCCTGGGAGCTGCTCTCCGCGGACGAGAACCTCCCCTTCCACCGCGTCTTCTTCGAGGTGCTGGGCCTCGCCGGCTATCAGCGCGGACGCTTCGACGCCTTCCTCGACGCCGTCGCCACCACCTGGCGAGGCCGCGTCGCGACCGCGCTGCGCGCCGAGGGCGTACCGGCCGACGAGGCGGACGACCTGGCGCGCGAGCTGGTCGCGCTCTGGCGCGGACTCCAGCTGGATCTGCTCACCGCCGGGGACCGCGCGGCGACCCTGCGCGTGAACGCGGCGGCGGCCGCCTCCTTCGCCGCCAGCGCCGGAGCTGCCGCGGCCAGCCGTTCGCTCGGCTGACGCCGAGCGGTGGGACGGTCGGCGCGGCGGGCGGCGCGGCAGGCGGCCACCCCTCGTCCGACGGGCGTTACGCGCTCTGCCGCAGTTTCGGCGTTCTGGGCATCTTCGGCACCACGATGTCGAGCGGGCCGTCCGGGATCGCGACCGCGTCCGTGGACCAGCCCCAGATCGAGCAGACCCGGCGCCCGGGATCGCTGTGCCCGTCCCGGCCGTGCAGGACACGGTAGTTGTCGAGGCAGATCATCTCGCCGGCCTCGACCCGGAACATCGGTCCGGTGTCCCGGGCCGCGACCACGGCCTCCTCCCACTTGCGCAGGAGGGCCATGTGCTCGTCCTCCGAAGGGCCCTCGACCGGCGCGAGATACGGGTGGTAGCGGCCCTGGAAGCGTCCGGAGGACACGGTTCGGGCGATCGGCGCGTACGTGTCCTGCGGGTAGTTGGGCTCGGAGTGGTCGATGTCGGTGGTGCGACAGAACTCCGCCACGGCGGCCCATGCCGGGTCGGCGGCGAGAAGGTCGAGCAGCCGGGAGGTGTCCACGAGGAAGGAGTCACCGCCCAGGGCCGCGGGCCGCTCGCACCACAGGAACAGGTGGTCGGGGGCATAGTCGCCGAACGCGAAGCCGTCGTTGTGGGCGACCATGCGCTCCTCGGTCGGAGCGAAACTGCGCTTGCGGCCACGGGAGTCGGCCGGCTGCGCGGCCACTTGTGCCGCCTCGCGCTCACCGTGCGCCTTGGTGGCCTCGAACTGGGTACCGACGCGAATCGCCTTGTCGCCCATGACCTCACGGCCGTACGCGACGGCGGACCGCTCGTCGGTGAGCCCGGTCACGATGACCGCGCCCTCGGCGGCGAGCACTTCACGGGCCTCTTCGGCGCTGGACACCCGGCGTGGAACGAAGCTTGCGGAGCTGACGTCCATCCCTGACTCCTCGACGTTGAACCGATCGGTTCACATCAAGGTAGAGGTGCTGTGTTTCGACCGGGTGTCCCTCCCGGAACGCGTGGAAGACCCGGGGAGACCCGTCAGGCCCGCGCCTGCGTGAGGGCGGTTCGGGACCCGTCCCTGGGGTCCCGTGCCAAGGTGAGTCGGCCGCCGGGGAGGTTCCCTGGGCCGCCCCGCGGGAGAGACGATGAACTGGAAGCTACTGGTACGACAGGGCGTGACCCTCGTGGCACCGCTGTCGGCTGCCGCGCTGCTGCTCACGGGATGCGGGGGTGATGGCCCGGACGCGTCCGCGGCGACGAAGCGCGCGACGCCCACGTCACACGCCAGGACGACGGCGTCGATCTCCCCCTCCCCCTCTTCCTCTTCCTCTCCATCACCCTCACCGTCCGTGACGAGCTCCGCGCACCCGGAGGCGGCGGACGGTAGACATCTCGATGCCTGCAACGACGGCGCGTGCGAGGTCGAGATCAAGACCGGGGATGTGATCCGGTTCGGCAGCCAGGTCAAGACCAAGCCCAGGGTCGACTCGTCGACCGTGGTGGGTGTCACCAGCGACGGCCCCACCCTGTTGCTTCCCTCGGGCATGACCACGACCGCCTACGGCGGGATCGAGATCAATGGCGGGATCAGCCTCGAGACCGTCCATGCCGAGGGCAATCGGGCAGTGATCCGCATCTCCCGGATCCCCTGAGCGCGCACTGCCACCCTGCCCGCCTGCCCCTTATACCGACGACGCCCACCGATACACATCCGCTAGGCTGTCCCAGCGGGCTTGTACTCCTCGCCGAAGATCCACTTCCTGGATTCTCTCCGAGGTTTCCTACAGGTCCCTGCCTTCGTAGCTCAGGGGATAGAGCACCGCTCTCCTAAAGCGGGTGTCGCAGGTTCGAATCCTGCCGGGGGCACAGCGGAATACCTGGTCAGAGGCCCTTTCGTCCGGCGGACGGGAGGGCCTTCGTGCTGCGCTTCGGAGGCTGCGGGGTGGGCCGGGGCGGGCGGCGGCTCGGACAGAGCGTGCAGCATCGCGGTCGGCTCGGCCAGCGGGGACACCGGCAGCGCCACTGCGCTCGTCCTCGCCACGACACCGGCAAGGTTGCGTGGTCGCGCTCTCGGCCGCCGGCAGCTGTCCACCGGCATCGGCCGGGCCGCCGGGCCGGCCGCGCTCACCGCTCTGCTCACGGCGGGTCCGGGGCTGTTGTGGGGTGCCCTGGCCGGGACCACCCTGCTGTCGGCAGCGGTGGTTGGAGGCGGAATCGGGCGCACGCGACGCCCCTACGCTAGCTGGAACAGGCCCAGGAGCTGGGCCGGAGAGCCGACGAGGAGAAGAGGTGCGACCTTCCGTGGTGATCGCGACCGTCCGTGAGTGGAGCGACGAGGAAGGGTGGGGTGTACTCGACTCGCCCGAGACTCCCGGCGGTTGCTTCGGCCACTACGCCGACATTCAGGCGCCGGGCTTCCACACGCTGGAGCCGGGGCAGCGGGTCGAACTCGCCTGGGAAGCCCCGGGCTTCAAGCAGGACGGGTACGACTACCGCGCGGTGAGCATCGTGTCTCGGTCCGCATGACATGCGGGCAACCGGAATTGGGCAGCCCAGGAAGGTTCCTCCTGGGCTGCCCCCTCTTTGAGCACACCTGCGTGAGCCCGTCCCCGTCCGGTCCCCGTCCCCGGACGGCGTGCGGGTTCAGGCCTCGTACGGCCTGTTCAGCGCGCGGATGGCTATGTCGTACGCCAGGCCGGCGATGGCGAGGGCGACGGCGGGCCAGACAACGGCGGGCTGGACGTGGCCCGTTGCGATGGCCGTGGCGAGGCCGCCGCTGCTGCCGACGGCGGTGATGGTGGGGATCGCCGGCAGCCGCGGGGCCGGCACCTCAAGGCGCCATACGCTGCGGCGGCCTGCGTCAAGGAATCGTGCGTCCGAGGCGGAACTACGCTCTCGGGTGAAGTTGGCTGCGTTCCCGCCCGGAGGGCTCTTCTTCGTGTCACGCTCAGAAGGCATGGACAGCTCCAGTGCTGATTGCCGGCCGTATTAGGTTTCGGCTTGGGCCTCGGCTTCCGCTTGGACTTGTGCTGGGCTTGTGCTTGGGATTGCGCTTGGACTGGACTTGTACTTGGCATATCCAGTGAAGGCGGATCTGAACTTCCAGCCAAACGCGATAGTTCAAGTCGATGAAACATCGATCAATCAGCGTTCCCGCACCGGGGCAACCGTGTGCCGAATTCTTCTAGATCTTCGCCTCTTTCTTCGCCGCCCGATGAAGAAGAATCTTGGTGGATCGTTTCCTCATAGCTCCCCGCCCTGGTATATGCGGATCAGGTGGATTACGACACCCACGCCCGGGAAGAATGGCCCACCATCTGAGGGGGCGTTACAAAGGGGGGCTCATGGGGCGCAGGGTCAATGCCCTGCCCGATGACGGGCGACCGTTGACGGGCTTCGCGCTGCGGTTGCGTGCCCTGCGCGACAAGGCCGGTTCCCCGAGCCTGACCGAGTTGGCGGAGATGACCGGCTATGGCCAGCCTCGCCTCTCCGAGTTGTTCAACGCGAAGAGGATGCCGAGCAATGATCTTGTGCGCGATGTCGTTCAGGCGCTCGGCGGAGACGACGCGTCGTGGCTCGTACAACTCAAGGCGTTACGGGAGGCCGAGGACGAGTTCCAGGCGGCCACCGCGCGCGAGGGAGACACCCTTGAGGCCCAGGTCGCGCGCCTGGAGTACGAGAACAAGAAGCTGTTGGCCCTGACCTTTCACCCTGATTCCGTCATCGCGCAGGCGAAAGCCGCCACCGAAGTCGCAGCGGCCCGCATAGACCGGGCTACGGCTCTTGAGGCGCAGGCGCGGTCGGTGCTTGCGGAGGCCCTGGATCAGATCCGGCAGGCGCATGAGCGGTTGCCTGCGGTGGAACGGCAAGCCGAGTCGATCCTCGGGGACGCACGTGCCGAAGCGGACCGGATCGCGCTGGTGGGCCGTACGGACCGTGAGCAGATCATTCACGAAGCCAATGAGCATCTTCAGCGGTGCCGCTCCAGGGTGAGGACGGCTTTGGTGATTGACGTCATGCGGTTCGGGCTGCACCGGGCGTGACGGAAGATTCGCC
>NZ_JARXVH010000033.1 GCF_029892565.1 Streptomyces pseudovenezuelae
ACTCCGCCGTACCCATGGCCAATTAGGAGAATTCGGTATGGGGAATAACAAAGTGCTCAAACCACCCGACATGGGGAAAATCGCGATCGTCGACAGCAGTTCAGCGTGGGCAGCACGATCGCCGGCCGCTACCTGTTTCGGATGGTGCCTGCACAGGGACCCGGCATGACGTTTGAATCGCATCTGTTCGCACGTGTCGAGGCAGGTCGGATCGATCGGCTCGTCGAGGTCGCGCGACAAACCGAAGACAGCGACGGAGACTTCCTGTCCACCAGCTGACTCGGCTGGCGCAGAGGCGCAATGGCCTCTCCGTACGCAGGTGAAGCGTGGCCGGGCGGCGAACTGGTCGTGCTGGGCACGTCCTTATACTGCTCTTCGTGTATGAACTCCGTCGATTCGGTGGGCTGCTTCGGCAGTGGCGAGACCGCGTCACGCCCACCGATTTCGATCACCTCGTCACGGGTGGTTCGCGCCGCACCCCAGGCCTGCGACGGGAGGAAGTGGCCGAGTTGAGTGACATGTCCGCGGACTACATCAAACGCCTTGAGCAGGGCCGAGCCCGCCCCTCCCTTCAGGTATTGAAGTCGCTCGCCAGTACGCTGAGTCTGGCGCAGGCCGAGTATGAACACCTCTGCATCCTCACCGGTCACTCGATCACACAGCCGGGCCGGGTCAACCGGCGCATCGGTCCGGCCACGGGGCAACTGCTCGATCGCCTCGACGGAGTGCCTGTCGCCGTGTTTGACGCGACCTGGACGCTTCTGCGCTACAACTCCCTCGGTGCCGCCCTCTGCGGTGATCCGTCGCTCTCCGCTCGTCGCGAGCGCAATATGGCCTGGCGCTATTTCACGAGCACGACGAACTGTGCGGCGGAGCCAGGGCGACAGGACCAGGATTTCGAAGCATCCCTGGTGGCTGATCTGCGAGAGACCTCGAGCCGTCATCCGTCCGACGATGAACTCACTGCTCTGAATCACCGCGCTGCACGCGGTGAGTCCACGGTTCACTGAGTTGTGGCGCGGCGGTGCCAGCAGGCGGTTCGAGCGACGCAGCGGGGTTATCGACCACCCGGACATCGGGCCCGTCAAAACGGACAGCACCGTCCTGACGGTTCCCGAGGGCGATCTGAAGCTGCTCGTCTTCACCGCAGAGCCAGGGTCGGCCGACGCATGCAAACTGGCGAAGCTCCAGACTCTGTCCAGCGAAAAGCAGCTGCGGGCCTGAAGCGCTCCGAGATCGGTGGAGGCTCTATGCGTTGGCTCCAGCCGCCGGTTGGGGCTGGTGTTGAGCGTAGTAGTTGGTCTCGTGCTCGTGGGGCGGGATGTCTCTGATCGCTGTGTGGAGGCGCTGGATGTTGAACCAGTCGACCCACTCCGCGGTGGCGAGTTCGACGTGGGAGAGGCCGTGCCACGGCTTGCGGGGCTTGATCAACTCCGTTTTGTAGAGGCCGATCTGGGATTCCATGAGCGCGTTGTCCAGGGCGTCGCCAACGGTGCCGATCGAGGCGTCGATGCCGGCGTCGAGGAGGTGCGCGGTGAAGGCGAATGATGTGTATCGGGCGAGTTCAACAAGTCGATGTTGCATCGACCAGTTGAACTCGCCTTGTACGCGAGCTTGCCGACCAACTCAGCGAGCCGGAAGAGCAGATGCTCAGCGATTGGGTCCTCGCCGCCCAGGCTCCTTTGGCGGACGCGATCGAACAATTCACGCCCACGGCTCCACTGCGTTGGATCGGCTGCCATCTCCAGGGCCGCGTCGATCTCGGGAGTCGTTCCCAGACTCAGCGAAGCTGCCTCAAGGACCTGTCCAGCCCATGCCACTGGCTGTTGCTGCCGCTCGAACAGGGATCGCCCCCACCGATGAATGCCGCTCGCTCCGACACTGTTCATTTCACGATCATGACAACATTGCGAGTCAGGAACAACGGAGTTGGGGCCGCTCAGCGCCCGGTTCGAGCCCACTCGTGCACAACTGGAAGTTGATCAACCCGTGGCCTCCCGCTCGACCTCGAATGTGTTTCACACGTGAGTGAGGTTTGCCCAGATCAGGGCACGTGGGGCCGGCCTTCCGCTGAGGCTGTGCTCCGTCACAGATACACCGCTCAGCAGGAAGGCCGTGGGCATGAGTCTGCTGTGCGTGGGTGTCCCGCAGGATGCGCTTGGGCAACTGTCATGCTTCCGGGCGGGCTTCTACGGCTGCTTGACCGGACGCGGGGACACCTTGTTCGAGCTGACCGACTCCCTGCTCTGCACGGACGGGCCGGTGAAGACACTGGTCGGACTTCGCCCCTGCGCCCGAACACCGGCGTGGCTACGGCGCGTTGTACGGCGCTCTCAGCCAGGGCCGTATCGAGGTCGCCCGGCTGCGGCGAGTGCTGGCCTCGGCGCCACTGCCGCGGGCGGCTGACTGTAGGGACCCAGATTTCGCGGCACAGTCTCATCTCCGATGGCACATCGACGGGACTTATGCCGTCTTCGTGAGACTCGCTGGTCGGGGCTGTCCGTTCTCACTGGTCCTTTCAGCGTCTCACCGTGTTGCGCGCAGATCTGGCGAATTCTCAGCCGGCGGCCTGGCCGACAGGCCGGTCCGCCTGGTCTACACCAGTCTGGGTCGATGTGAGTCTCATCGGAGTTGGCGTTTCTCATCAATGTCTGCGGTGACCGATGAGTTTTGTGCGGATCCGTGGTCGATACGGCTGGATACACCGACAGCGGTGGGCCTGTGCTGGGGACGTTCCAGCGCGGGAGCAAGCAGATGGAGGCTGTGATGAGCGTCGACGACTCCGACCAGGGCCACTCGATCCGGACGGGCGGGCAGGGGACGCGGGTGAGCGGTCCCAGGGTGTTGGTGGCGGGGGCGAGCATCGCGGGACCCGCGCTGGCCCACTGGCTGCGCCGGCGGGGGGCTGAAGTGACCGTGGTGGAGCGGGCTCCCGAGCTGCGTCCCGGCGGGCAGGCGGTGGACGCGCGCGGGGTCGCCAAGGAGGTCATCGCGCGCATGGGGTTGGACGCGGCGGTGCGCGCGGCGTGCACCGACACCGCCGGCGCGCACACCGTGGACGCGGACGGGCAGGTGCTGGAGACCTTCCGTGCCGACGACGACGGTGGCGACGGGTTCATCGCGGACATCGAGATCCTGCGCGGGGACCTGTCCCAGGTGCTCTACGACGACACCCGCGACGGCGTCGAGTACGTCTTCGGCGACCGAATCGCCGGGCTCGCTCAGGACGCGGACGGGGTCGACGTGGTCTTCGCGGGCGGCAACCGGCGGCGCTTCGACTTGGTGGTCGGGGCAGACGGGCTGCACTCGGAGCTGCGAGCGATGGTCTTCGGGCCGCATGAGCGGTTCCTGCGCCACCTCGGGCATGTGCTGGCCTTCTGCAGCGTGCCCAACGAGTTCGGGCTGGACCGCTGGCTGCTGGAGTACCAGGATCAGGAGTCCGGGCGCTCCGCCCTCCTGCGGCCCATCCAGGACGCCACTCGGGCGATGGCCATGTTCTACTTCGACTCGGCTGACTTCGACGTCGACCACCGTGACGTCGCAGCCCAGAAGCTCCTGCTGCGGGAGCGGATGGCGGGCCTGGGCTGGTTGACCCCGGACATCCTCGCGCACCTGGACGACACTCCGGACTTCTACCTCGACCAGGTCGCCCAGGTGGTGATGGACCGCTGGTCGAGTGGACGGGTGGGGTTGCTGGGGGACGCGGCGTTCAGCTCGTCGCCGATGTCCGGGCAGGGCACCGGGCTGGCACTGGTCGGCGCCTACCTGCTGGCCGCAGAGCTGGCCGCTGCCGGATGGGACCCCGAGGCCGGGTTCGCCCGCTACGAGGCGCGGATGCGTTCGTTCGTCGAGGCCAACCAGGAGATCGGCCGGTTGAACGCCCGCAGCCGCGACGTCCCCGGGCCGGACGCCGAGCCGCGCCCCGATTTCGCCGGCGAATGGTTCACCGAGCTGGTCGGGCGCGCGATCAACGGCGTCGAGCTGCCCGACTACGCGGGGGTGCCGGACTCCGCAGCCCCGGCCGGATCGCCGATCACCTCGTCGGCCAAGCCGTAAGCGCCACAAAACGTGTCGAGAGGGACCACACTTCGGTAGGACACCGCCGGACGACCTCCGCTCATGCCACATGGTGCGCGTTGGAGCACCCGTTCGGCGGCCAGGCCACCTTCCGATGAGGCGGTGTCGGCTCGGAAAACTGACAAGATCGATGAGAATCCACCGCTCGGGGTCTCTATGGTTCTGTCACTTGCCTGGTCGGCGCTCACCGGAGCTGACAGGGCTCTCACCCTTTCGGATGGCGGGGATCCGGCCCGCTCCGCCCGTCAGTGCCTGGCTGACACCGTTGGCTGTACGGGTCGTTGCCCGTGGGGCGGGGGTTTGCGATGAACAGTGTCACGGCGACGGTGAGTATCCGTCAGCAGCGTGGTGCTCTTGTGGAGGTCCGGGACTGGGGTACGGCACCTGTCGACCTTCTGCAGTCGGCTTGTCCGTAGCGGACGTTCCGTTGGTGCGAGGGCCAGAAGCACTGCTCGGGTATCTACTGGTCAGCGACGATGCGCGACCACGTGATCTACGAGTCGCGCTAGGAACTGACGCGGTTGCTCTTTGCCGACTTCGATCCGTCCGTACGCGGCATCGTGGCCCAGCCGTTCCTGCTGAAGGCCGTTGTGGAGGGGCAGGCCCGCAAGCACATCCCGGATTACATCCTGACCACTGAGCAGGGTCCGGCATGGGTGGATGTGAAGCCGCACTGCCGGCTGTCCACCCCAGTGGTGGCGTTCACGTTCGCGTGGACCCGGCAGGCGGTCGAGTCGCGTGACGGGCGCTCAGCGCCTCGTCTCGTACCTGGTCAGGATCACGCCGCGGGGAAGTGTCCGCGTCTCCACCAGGTTCAGGTTCACCCAGCTGTCCAGCGCGGTGAAGAACGGCGTGCCGCCGCCCACCAGGACCGGCGCGGTGGCCAGCACGTACTCGTCAATCAGCCCGGCCCGCATGGCCGCCCCGGCGAGCGTCGCGCCGCAGATGTCCATCGGGCCGCCGTCCTCGGCCTTGAGCCGGGTGATCTCGGCGACCGCGTCGCCGGTGACCAGGCGGGTGTTCCAGTCGACCTTGTCGATCGTCGAGGAGAACACCACCTTCGGCATGTCCCGCCAGCGGCGCGCGAACTCGATCTGCGCCGGAGTGGCGTTGGGCTGCTGGTCGCCGGTCGGCCAGTGGGAGCTCATCGTCTGCCACAGCTTGCGCCCGTACAGCGTCAGGTCGGTCGCCTGCAACTGGTCGGACCAAAACTGGAACAGCTCGTCGCTCGGCACGCCCCAGCCGATGTCGTCGCCGGGCGCGGCGATGTAGCCGTCCAGGGTCAGGTTCATGCCGTAGATCAATTTCCGCATAGCGCCAGCCTTCCGTGAGTCGGACTCACGCGTACAGACCGGCGCGGCGCGGCAGACTCATCGGTGCGCGATCTGAACTCGCATGTGGTGCTCGTGCTCGGTGGCTGGTTGTAGCGGAGCTGCACACCCAAGAACCTACTAAAACTGATGTCGTAACGCCGCTGGCGGCCGGAGGCCGATGGATGCCGTGCCTTCCACGCCGCGATCAGTAGCTCGATCCGGCCCACTCGGCTTCGGTCAGGTCGGTCTTGTACGCCTTGCGCTCACTCACCGCCCCATCGCGCCACGGCCGAGCCCGCCGGCGAGCCGAAACCCGCCAACCCCGCACGACGGACCAACCGTAGATCGGAAAGGCTCGCTATTTCGTCCTGATCAGAGTTCCAGGTCAAAGAGCGCCGCCGCGTTGGCGGAGGAGAACTTCTGTCGGTCCTCGTCGGAAGTGAAGTGTGCGAGGAAAGAGTTGATCTCGTCCTGGGTCGGGTGCTGGAACGGGTAGTCGGTGGAGAAGATCAGCCGGTCGATGGTGGTGACGGACAGGGCGTGGTGGAGCAGCGCGGGGTTGAGCATGCCGGAGACGGTGATGTGGAAGTTCGTCCGGATGTAGTCCGAGACGGGCCGTTGCAGGCCGGCGAGGCGGGAGAGGCTGTCGGCCCGGTCGAGCCAGAACAGCAGCATCTCGCCCCAGTGGCCGAGCACTATCTGCAGGGCGGGGTGGCGGTCGAAGGTGCCGCGCAGGATGAGCCGGAGTGCCGCGGTCGCGGTGTCGAGGTGCCAGCCCCATCCGAAAGTGGCCAGGGCGAGATCGGTCAGCTCGCCGAGGCCTCGGTAGGAGGCGTCGCGCACCGCGTCCGAGGGGATCTGGGGGTGGATGAAGACCGGCTGGCCGAGTTCCGCCGCGGCGGCGAAGAATTCGTCGTAGGCCGGGTCGTCGAGGAAGCGATCGCCGGAGCGGCCGTAGACCATCGTGCCGACGTGGCCCAGGCCCTTCGCGCGCACGAGCTCGTCGACGACGTGCTCCGGGGAGGACATGGGCAGGGTCGAAAGCGCGCGGAACCGCGTCGGGTTCTTGTCGACGGCCGCGATGGCCGTGTCGTTCGCGGCGCGGCTCAGGTGCCGGGCCTGCTCGGCGGAGAGCGGTTGGGTTCCGGGCGGGGTCAGGGCGAGGACCGAGATGTCGATGCCCTGGGCGTCCATCGCGGCGATCCGCTCCTCGCCCAGGTCCTCCAGGCGGTGCCGGTGGTCGCCCATCTCGTTGAAGGCGAGGCTCTCGTCCGGCCGCGGCAGGGCTTTGAGAGCGGACGTGAGGCCCGGGGCTACCCAGTGTTCTTCGATGGCGACGAGGGGCATGGTTTTCGTCCTTCGATCGGGCGGGCGGCACGTCCGGTGGCTTCGTTCCACCGATGCCTGTCAGTTGACAGCAAAGCTAACGCACGGACTAAAGTAGCTGTCAACTGACAGCAATCGAGGGGCGACGGCGGAGGACCTGGCGCATGGACGAGCAACAGACTTCGAGGCTGTTCGAACTCGCCGACCGGATCCTGGCGGTGGGCCGCCACATCGGTGCGTCGAAGGAGGGCGAGGTCGAGTCGGGAACACCGCTGCAGGGAGCGGTGATGCGCTACATCGACCGCCACCCGGGCACGACCGCCGGCGAGGCCGCCGAGGCCACCCAGATGATCTCGAGCAACTTCAGCCGGGCGGTGCGGGGCCTGGAGCAGGCAGGGCTGGTGCGGCGCGACACCGATCAGCACGATGCGCGGCGGGTGCGCCTGTATCCCACCGAGAAGGCACAGGAGAACCTGCAACGACTGCGTGAGGTCTGGAGCCGCCTTCTCGAGGAGGCCGTGACCGATTCCGACGACATCGACGCCGCGATCTCGACCCTGCGCAACATCGAGACCCGGCTGGTCGCCCGAACCCGCCCCGGGACCCGATGAATCCGGCGATCGTGCCGCATCCGGCCTGCCGGTGCACTGCTGCGCCGGGCCGCAGGATCCGCTGCGGAGACTCCCACTTGTCAACTTGATCCGGCCCTAAAGGTCTGGGGCAAGTTGCCCCAAGACCACCACCACCTTCAGCGACGGCCAGGGCCGGATGCCGTTCTCCGGCATCGAGAGGCCTGGGCGTATGCACGACCGGACCGCCCTGCGCACCGAGGGCGTCGCCGAGCAGTTCCACCGGCACCCGACGGTGCAGGCGAAGGTCTACCCCGGCTACCAGGGCCTGGCCAGGGAGTTCCGCAACCAGGTCACCGCCCCGCCGAAAAACCGGAGGAGGACGCCTGCGAGAGTGACGAGCGAGCCTGGCGCGGGGCCCGGCGCCTGCAGCCCTCGGCCCGCATCGGCGTCGGGCACGCCAACGCCGAACTCCGGCGGTGGGCCCCGATGTGCCGGTGCACCGGACGCCGCGGCACCTTCGCCCAGGCCCGGCGAGCGATCGGCGGACTGATCTCCGACCGGGCCGCGAAGCGGCCCACCCGCCGCGAGCACAGCACCGAACCAATGGTGCGGGGTCAGCGCAGCGGCAGGCTTTCGAGGGTGAAGACCGGGCTGGTCAGCGGATCGCCGTAAAGGAAGGTGTCCATCTGGGAGTTGGTCACCAGCAGCTGGTCCTGGCTCACGGCGACGCCGGTGGTGGTGTCGGCCCCGGTGTAGGTGCGGGCGGAGACGACAGTGGCCCGGGTGGCGTCGCCGGACAGCCGCACGGCGTCGACCTCGTTGTTCACGGAACGGGCGATGTACAGGGTGTTCCCTCGCCGTGCCATCCCGTCGGCGCTCGTCAGGGCCGGTGCGGCGATCCTGCGGATCTCGCCGGTGGCGAGGGTGAGCCGGTAGAGCGCGCCGCTGTACCAGTAGCCGATGATCAGCGACGTGCCGTCGGGGGTGGTGACGATGCCGTTGCCGTTGGACTGGCCGGCCACGTAGTCCGGCAGGCGGTAGGCCACCTCCAGGGTCCGACGGGCGCCGGTGACGGGGGTGTTCACCTCGGCGGCCGGAATCCGGTAGACGACGGCGCGGAAGGAATCGGTGATGTAGACGTCCCCGTCGGGGGCGACGGTCTCGTCGTTGACGAGGGTCGACTCGCCCGTGTCGGGGACGGTGTAGGAGGAAACGAGCTTCCCGGTGTTCGTGTAGACGAAGAAGCGCCCGGTGAAGGCGCCGGCGACCAGCAGGCGGTTGCCGGTGGTCTTGATCCCGGTGGCCTGGCTACGGCCGTCCTGACCGCCCGGCAGGAAGGGTTCGAGCGTCTTCGCCCCCAGGCGCCCGCGGTAGACGGTGCCGTCGGCGATGCTGGCGGTGTAGACGTAGTGGTGGTCGGCCGCGACGCTCTCGGGGAAGGCCCGGCTGCCGTCGAGCGCGATCGTGTGGCCGTTGCCCTCGCGGCCATGGATCGGTGCGGCGGTGGCGGGAAGCGTGAAGGCGGCCACGGCGGCGGACGCCGCGGTGAGGGTGAGGAGCGCGGACTGCCAAGTGGCGTGCGCAGTGGTGCGGGTGGACATCGTGAAGGACCTTTCCCCGGGTGACCGGGAGGGACGTGGGCAAGTGGGGCAAGTGAATCGGTGGGCGTAGGCCTGTCAGCGCAGCGCGTCGGCGATCGCGTCGGCCGGCGGCGTGGTCGGCCGTCCGATCAGGCGCCGCAGGTCGCCGGAAGCGGTGAACAACTCGCCGCGACTCATGCCGAGGTCGGCGTCGACGAGGACGTGCGCCAGCTCGGCGGGCAGACCGGCACCGGTCAGCACCTGGGCGAGTCCGTCGGCCGGGAGGTCGGTGTACGTGACCTGCTTCCCGCTGGCGGCCGAGATCGCCGCGGCGAGTTCGGCCAGGGTGAACGCCTCGTCGCCGCCCAGCTCGTACACCTCGCCGGCATGGCCCTCGGTGGTCAGTACGACCGCGGCGGCGTCGGCGTAGTCGGCGCGGGCCGCGGCACTGATCCTGCCCTGGCCGGCCGACCCGACAACGACCCCGTTGCGCAGTACCAGCGGGAGTTGGGCGGTGTAGTTCTCCAGGTACCAGCTGTTGCGCAGCATCACGCTGGGGACCGCGCGCTCCCGCAGGTACTCCTCCGTGACGCGATGGGTGGAGGCGAGGACCGTGGTGGCCCTGTCCGCGTGCGACATGCTCGTGTACGCCACCAGCGACACGCCTGCCGTCACCGCGGCGTCGATGGCGCGCCGGTGGTTGGCGACCCGCTCGTCCACGGTCGTGGTCGAGATCAGCAGCAGCTTGTCCGCGCCCTCGAAGGCCGCCGCGAGACTGTCCGGCTCCACGAAGTCGGCCCGGCGCACCACGACGCCGCGGTCGGCGAAGTCCTTGATCCTGGCGATGTCCCTACTGGTCGCTATGACGTCGGCGGCCGGCACCCCGCGCGCCAGCAGTGCTTCGACGGTGAGCCTGCCCAGCTGACCGGAGGCTCCGGTGACAACGATTGACATGAGCTCGCCCCTTCCTGCCGCAGACCTCCCGCGGCACGAAACCCAGGGTGACCTCGTCACTCTCCTTTGGTAAGGAACCACTTCCAGGTAAGGTGGCAACCCCGAAGTGAGTATCGAGGTGAGCAGTGTGGCGACCACCGAGGATGTGATCGAGCCCATACCGTCATGGGACCCGTACGCGCGTGGTTGCCCCTCGCGTGACGTGCTCGACCAGATCGGCAGCAAGTGGGCGGTTCTCGTGCTGGGCGAACTCGGCAAGCACGGGGCGTGCCGGTTCACCCGACTGCGGCAGCGGCTGGCGGGAGTGAGCGAGAAGATGCTCACCCAGACTCTGCGCACCCTCGAACGCGACGGACTGGTCCTGCGGACGGTGTACCCGGAGGTGCCGGCCCGCGTGGAGTACGAGTTGACCCCGCTCGGCCAGACGCTGCGAGGTCCCCTGAGGGCGCTCACGGAGTGGTCGGTGGGGCACATCGAGGAAGTCCTCACCGCCCGTGAGGAGTACGACGGCCGCGCCGGAAAACGCTAGTACCGCAACGGTCTTTGTGCTCATGAAGGGGAAAGGCCGACGGGCCGACACTCACCGCTTCGCACACCCGCCGTCGATGTTCATCACGGCACCACCGTCCACACCCCGTCCGCGGGTTCGGTGGCTGTCCCCCTCTTTTCGGCGTCCCGCAGCTTCCGTGCGGGTCCGGGACCGATACCGAGCGCATCGCCGGTGATCGAGATGCCGTCGCCGTTCATGTACGGGGTCGCGACAGAGCGGCCCGGAGCGCGGGCCGCTCTTTTTCAGACGCCGGCGCCGCCGTCGACCGGGACGATCGCGCCGGTCACGTACGAGGCCCGGTCGCTGAGCAGCCACGCGGCCGCCTCGGCGACCTCTCGGGGCTCGGCCATCCGGCCGAGCGGTGTCCCCGCAGTACTGGCCTCGATGATGCCGGGAGTCGCCGCCTCCCACTCCTCCATCATCTCCGTGGCCGTGCCGCCGGGAGTGATGCCGTTCACCCGGATGCCCTCCGGGGCCCAGGTCACCGCGGCGGTCTCGGTGAGGCTGTTGAGCGCGCGCTTCATGGCGCCGTACGCGGGCAGGGGCGGTACCGCGCGGCGGCTGCCGATGCTGGAGGTGTTGACGATCGCCCCGCCGCCGTTGTGCCGCATGAGCGCGGCCTCGGCGGTCATGGCGGTCCAGTGCGAGCGGAAGTTCACCGCGAACTGCCCGTCGATGTCCGCGTCGCTCGTGGTGTCGAGCGGGCCGGGCTGCTGCTGCACGACCGCGCCGTTGTTGAAAGCGCCGTCGAGCCGTCCGTGCAGTTCCTCCACGCGGTCGACCGCGTCGCGGATGCTCGCGGGGTCGGCGAGGTCCAGGGTGACGGCGTCGGCGACGCCGCCGTCGGCGCGGATCTCCTTCACGATGCGGTCCAGGGCGTCGGTGCTGCGGGCGGCGAGCACGACGGCGGCGCCCTCGGAGGCGAAGAGCCGGGCCGCAGCCGCCCCGATGCCGCGGCTGGCGCCGGTGATGAAGATGACCTTGCCGGTGAGCAGGCCGATGGGTGCGCTGTCGGTGGTGTTCGTGTTGTTCGTCATGGCAACAGCGTCCGGCCGCCTGCCGGCCGGATACAGGCACAGGCTGTACCAGGATCCGCCGCCGCGCCGCGCGGACACTGGGCGTATGGACAAACAGGAACTGGGGCGTTCCTCCGCAGCCGCCGCGAGCGGCTCCGCCCTCAGGACGTCGACTTCCCCTCCGGACCGCGCCGCCGCACACCAGGTCTGCGCCGCGAGGAAGTGGCGGTCCTCGCGCACATCTCCACCGAGTACTACATCCGCCTCGAACAAGGCAGGGCGCCACGCCCCTCGGGCGACGTCCTGGCCGCGATCGCGGGAGCGCTGCACCTCACCGACGCCGAGTCCGACCACCTCCACGTCCTCGCGGGCACCGCGCCGAACCGGACCGGACCGCACCGGCGCGACGTCCGCCCCAGCATCCTCGCCCTCCTCGAGCGGCTGCCGCAGACGGCCGGCTTCGTCATGTCCGCCGCATGCGAAGTCCTCGCCTGGAACGACCTCGCGGCCGCGCTCATGGAGGACTTCGCCCCGCTCTCCCCCAAGGACCGCAACCTCGCACGCCGGGCCTCCCTGGACCGCAGCCCGCCGATACGACGCTCTACGGGATCTCCGACGCCGCCGACTTCCGGCTGGGCGTCGTGATGCAGCTCTACACCACCCTCGCCCGCTACCCCACCGATCCCGCGGTGACCGGCCTCGTCGACGAACTCCGCGACATCTGCAACTGACGGCGAAGGCACCCGCTAGAAGCGCCTCCCCCAAGGCACGAAAGTCCCAGGTCAGCACTTCCCCAGGAGCGTCGCTCATGCTCCACTGGAGAGTGCGCCATGTCCGATACATCCCCTACCTCCCCTCGGGGAGCCTGGAACACAGCCATCTACGCCCGCTTGAGCCGCGACCGACGAGGGCTCAGCGAGAACGTCTCCATCCAGGTCAGCGAGTGCCGTGACTACGCGGACGAGAACGCCTGGCCTGTGGTCGGGATCTTCCCCGACAACGACATCAGCGCCTCGAAGTACTCGAAGAAGCCCCGTGAGCATTACGACCTGCTGCTCAGCGCCATTAAGCAGGGCCAGGTCAACATCATCCTGATCACGGAGATGCCTCGGCTGTACCGGCGGCTGGAAGAGCTCCTGGAGCTGATCAAGCTCGCCGAGACGACCAAGCTCCAGCGCATCCAGACGACCGACGGCGACGGCATCAGCTACAACCTCGACAGCGCCGAAGGCATCCACGCGGCGATCAACGCGGTCAACAACGCCATGTTGGAGGCGGCCCGCCTCTCCAAGCGCATCAAACGCAAGCAGAAGGCGCGCGCTATAGAGGGGAAGATCCACGGCGGCGGACGGCCCTACGGCTACGAACCCGGCGGACTGGTCATCCGCGAGTCGGAGGCCCTGATCGTCCGGGAGTGTGCCCAGCGCTTCATCGCTGGCGAGTCCATCGGCGACATCACGCGAGACCTCAACAAGAGGGGCGTGCTGACCGCCACCGGCAAGCAATGGCGGATCGAGAACCTCCAGCGCACGATCATGAAGAAGCGCAACATCGGCGTGCGGGAGTATGAGGGCCAGGAGTATCCCGCGGAGTGGCCGGGCGTCCTCACCCGCGAAGAGTGGGACCGTATGGAGGCACAGCGCCTGAGTAAGCAGTGGCGCTGGCCCAAGACCCAGACCGGCGTACGCAAGTACCTGCTGACCGGGTTCATCTACTGCGGCCGGTGTGGTTCCAGGATGTACAGCGGCGGCCGGGGGCCGGAGTGCGGCCGGCCGTCGCAGCGTCGGTATCGATGCCGACCTCACGACAACTACGGCAACGCCAGTGGGTGCAGCAAAACCTTCCGTATCGCCGAGCCGGTCGAGTTGCTGGTGACCCAGGCCGTCTGGCATGTCTTCGACGATCCGAAGGTCGCTGTATTCCTCTCGCCGAAGGTAGATGAGGACAAAGTGCGCCACCTGGTGCAGGAGTTTGAGCGACGCAAGGGCAAACTCGACCAGCTGGTCACCGACTACGCCACCGACGTGCTAAGCCGCGACCAGTTCATCCAGGCCAAAGGCATCGCCGAAGCATCGGTCCAGGAAGCCCGAGAGGCCTTGAGCCACTACCAGAGCGAGACCTCCCTCGCCCACATGCCAGCAACACAGACGATCCGGGACGCGTGGGAGACCTCGGGCTTGGAGTGGCGGCGCAACACCCTGCGCCTGGTGGTCGATCGGGTCATCGTCCACCCCGGTCGGCCCGGTACGCAGCGCTGGCATGGTTACCGCTTCGATCCAGAGAAGATAGAGATCAAGTGGAAGTTCTAGGCACAGCACCGGTACGTACGCGTGACCGAACGCGCCGACGGCCACGCGTGTCTACCGGTAGTTCGTTGAACTCGTCGGTAGGTGGGGTTGACGGCTGAGTGGGTCGATCGTACTGCGGTGGGGTGTCGAGTTTCGGGGGCGAGGATGACCGAGCGACGTCCGTGTCCGCCGGCGCCGGGGCCGTTGGAGGAGTACGCGGCAACCTTCTCGTCCTCTGCGGCAACTAGGAGCCGGAAGGCCGACTCGAACTACCGGATGGACGGTCATGAGGGCAACGAAGCACGCCGCGCCGCAACCGTGGCGCAGGCGCGGAATGGTCACGGGCATTCCCTTGGCGCTGCTCGTCGCCGCCGTGCAGCCGGACGTCGCGCAGCCGACCGGCGTCCGGTTCGCCCGGCCTTGACCAGCCCGCCGGCCGGCCTGCACCGCCCCGCAACCATGCACGACCGCCGTTCGAATCCCGGGCTGGGCAATGTTAGGCTGCGCTCCCCGTTGTTGAACACGCAACTAACGCACACATCATGGCAAGGAGAGGGCGACCGGGGGATGGTCCTCGATGACGCGTCCGCGGAGTTCCACGAATTCTTCGAACGCCACTATGCCGAGCTCGCCCGTCTGGCACACCTGCTGACCGGCGAGGCCGACGCGGCGGACGACCTCGCGGCGGATGCCCTGGTCGCCCTGTGGCAGCGCTGGGACCGGTTGCGGCAGGCCGACCACCCGCTCGCCTACGCCCGTGGTGTGGTGGCCAACCTGGCGCGGGGGCGCATCCGCAGCACGGTGCGGGAGCGACGCCGGATCACGCTGTTCTGGTCCCGCAGCCCCGAGAAGGTGGAGGGGCCGGACGCGGCGGCCGTGCTGGACGTCCGCGCGGCGCTCGCCCGGCTGCCATTCCGCAAGCGCGCCTGCGTGGTGCTTCGGCACGCCCTCGACCTGTCGGAGAAGGAGACGGCTGCAGCGCTGGGGATATCGGTCGGAACGGTGAAGAGCCAGACCTCGAAGGGAATGGCCGAGCTGGAAAAGCTCCTGGGCGCACACGCGGCCGGGGACCTGGTGCCAGGGAGGAGGAGGAACCGGTGAACGAGGAAATCGACCGTCGGCTGCGCGAGGCCGCCGAGGCCCACCGGCCCGACCGCGCGCGGATGCTGGCCCGGGTGGAACGCGGCATGGCCGGCCCCGCCGTCCGTCACCGCGCGCGACCGTTCGCGAGGTCCGGGACCAGGGTCGCCCTCGCCGGGCTCGCCGCCGGCGGCATCCTGACGACCGGCGGCCTCGCCGTCGCCGCCATCGTCGCGTCCCCCCCGCCGCCGCCCACCGTGACCACGCCTGCCGCCCCGTCCCCGACCGTGAGCTCCCCGCACCCGACATCGGCCCGCCCCACCCCTGTCGCGCCGCCCCCGGCCACCACCCCGGGCAGCTCGCGCCCGACTCCGTCGGCCACCAGTCCCTCGCCGACCGTCGGCGAGAACCAGAACGGGGCGCTGCGGTCGGACGGCTCGCTGGATCCGAAGAGCACCGTCTACTGGACGCAGAGCGACCTCGTCCTCAAGACGACCCAGCCGCTCACCTCGCTCACGGTCGAGATCCGGATCGTGCAGACCGGCGAGGCGAAGAACACCGGCACCTGGCAGACCCTGCCGAATGGTGACTTCACCGTCACCGTCCAGGAGGCCGGCGGCGCGCTGGTCTACCGCTGGGTCCTCAAGCCGGGACTGACCGTGCCGGCCGGGAACCATGAGTTCGCCGCGCAGTTCAACAACGGCCCCGGCGTCCGCAGTGCCGCGGGCGACGGCTACCGCGTCGACGCACAGGGCTCGGGCGGCTCCGCGTCGGTCCGGGGAGGGTTCGTCCCGACCCGGTGAACGCCGCTGTGCGGCAGGGCGACGGCGGCGGCCGTGAGAATGCTTTTTCGATCGCGGCAACCCTTGTGTGCGTGGCGGCAGCTGAGAGGCATCCGGGGCCGGATCAGGGCCCGCTGTGCCAGAAGGACATGCCGTTGTCAGATCAGAACCGTTCTCGTCGTCGCCGTCCGGCGACCCGCCGCGTGATCGCCGCCTCCGTGGTCCTCGCCGCCGCGGGCGCCGCCGTACCACTGGTCGCCCTGGCCGCACGCACGCCGGAGGCCGCCGCACCGGCCACGGCCGCCGACGCGGCGGCCGGCAGCGGTCGCTACTTCGGCACGGCAGTGGCCGCGGGCAAGCTCGGCGACTCCACGTACTCCACCCTTCTCGACCGGGAATTCAAGATGATCACCCCGGAGAACGAGATGAAGTGGGACGCCATCGAACCCTCCCGCGGCAACTTCACCTTCGCCGCCGCCGACTCGATCGTCAGCCACGCCTCCGCGGCCACACCCTGGTCTGGCACTCCCAACTGCCGGGCTGGGTCAAGTCCATCACCGACGCCGACACCCTGCGCACGGTGATGAAGAACCACATCACCACCGAGATGGACCACTACAAGGGCAAGATCTACGTCTGGGACGTGGTCAACGAGGCCTTCGCCGACGGCAGCAGCGGCCGGCACCGCAGCTCCGTGTTCCAGGACGTGCTGGGCGACGGCTTCATCGAGGAGGCCTTCCGCACCGCCCGGACCGCCGATCCCTCCGCCAAGCTCTGCTACAACGACTACAACATCGAGAACTGGTCCGACGCCAAGACCCAGGGCGTCTACAAGATGGTCAAGGACTTCAAGTCCCGCGGTGTCCCCATCGACTGCGTCGGCTTCCAGAGCCACTTCGCATCCAGCGGCCCACCGGCCAGCTTCCAGACCACCCTGTCCAACTTCGCCGCACTCGGCGTGGACGTGCAGATCACCGAGCTCGACATCGCCCAGGCGCCCGCCACCGCCTACACCAACGCCGTCCAGGCGTGCATGAACGTCGCCCGCTGCACGGGCATCACCGTGTGGGGCATCCGCGACAGCGACTCCTGGCGCACTGGTGAGAACGCGCTGCTGTTCGACGCTGGCGGCAACAAGAAGCCCGCCTACAACGCCGTGCTCACCGCCCTGGACAGCACCGGCAGCGGCGGCACGCAGGCCGGGGACATCACCTCCGGCACCGTCTACACGCTCTCCAACGCGGCCGCCGGACGCGTTCTCGACGTGCCCGCGGGACAGAACGCCAACGGCACCCCGCTCCAGGTGTGGGACGCCAGCGGCGCCTCCAACCAGCAGTGGCGGGCGAGCCGGAACAGCGACGGCTCCTACACCCTGACCAACGTCGCCAGCGGCCGGGTACTGGACGAGCCGTTGAACCGGACGGCCGACGGGACGAAGTTGACGGTCTGGGACGCCAACGGCGGCGCCCACCAGCACTGGAAGGCGAGCCGGAACAGCGACGGCTCCTACACGCTGACCAACGTCGCCAGCGGCCGGGCGCTGGAGATCCCCGGCGGCCGGACCGCCAACGGCACTGCCGTCCAGATCTGGGACTCCAAGGGCGGCGCCAACCAGCGCTGGACCTTCCAGCCAGCCCCGGCGCCGAAGAGCGACACGTGTGCTCTTCCGTCGACGTACCGGTGGACCTCGACGGGCCCGCTGGCGGAGCCGGCGAACGGGGCGGTCGCGCTGAAGGACTTCACCACCGTGACGTACAACGGCAAGCACCTGGTCTACGCGACCACCTCCACCGGATCGGCGTGGGGCGCGATGACCTTCCGTCCGTTCACGGACTGGTCGGACATGGCGACGGCCACCCAGACCAAGATCAGCGGGTCCGCGGTGGCGCCCAAACTGTTCTACTTCGCGCCCAAGAAGATCTGAGTGCTGGTCTCGAACGGGTGGGGTACCCCCTGGCCCTTCAGCTACCGCACGTCCAGCGACCCCACCGACCCCAATGGCTGGTCCGCGCCGAAGGAGCTGTTCACCGGCAGCCTCCCCGTGGGCGCCCCGATCGACCCGACCGTGATCGCCGACGGCCAGAACATGTATCTGTTCTTCGCCGATGACAACGGCAAGATCTACAAGTCGACCACGCCGCTCGGGAACTTCCCGGGCAGCTTCGGCTCCTCGTACACCACGGTCATGAGCGACACGAAGGCGAAGCTGTTCGAGGCGCCGGAGGTCTACAAGGTCCAGGGCCAGAACCAGTACCTCATGATCGTCGAGGCGATGGGTGCGAACGGGCGCTACTTCCGCTCGTTCACGGCCTCCAGCCTGAACGGCCCGTGGGCCGAGCAGGCCGGCAGCGAGAGCAGCCCCTTCGCGGGCAAGGCCAACAGCGGTGCCACCTGGACCAACGACATCAGCCACGGTGACCTGGTCCGCAACAACCCCGACCAGACCATGACCATCGACCCCTGCAACCTGCAGTTCCTCTACCAGGGCAGGAACCCCTCATCGGACGGCATGGATTACGCGAAGCTGCCGTACCGGCCGGGTGTCCTTACCCTGAAGCGCTGACCCTCAGCCCGACGAAGACGACGAAAGGCGCCCCCATCGAAGAGATGGGGCGCCTTTCGTCATCTGCACCTACTTGAGTGCTGTACCGCTACCGGGATTCATTCGCAGTGCAGCTCCGGTACGCCTTCAGGTTGCACCCGGATGCCGGCCGGCAGACCGCGTTGGCGAGGGCGTTCGGGTGTGTCCGTGTCGTGTTCAACCATGCGGTACGCGCCCGTGAGGAGGCCCGCAGAGCAGGCAGGCCTTTCCCCGGGGCCGGTGAGCTGTCCACTCGTGTGATCACCGAGGCGAAACGGACCGTGGAGCGGTCCTGGCTGGGTGAGGTGTCCGTGGTCGTGCTGCAGCAGTCGCTGCGCGATGCCGAGGCCGCCTACAAGAACTTCTTCGCCTCCTTCAAGGGCACCCGCAAGGGTCCGAAGCTGAGTGCGCCCCGGTTCAAGTCCCGCAAGGACACCCGGCAGTCGATCCGGTTCACGGCCAACGCCAGGTTTTTCGCCTCGTTCGTCACCGGCACCGACCCCGCCGCCGACGCGAACCGGATGCCCGCATCCGGCCAGAGCGTCGGCATCGACCTCGGCCTGACGCTCCCCCACTCCGTCCGGGGGACCCCCATCGCGGTGCTGTCCACCGGCGAGAAGCTCTCCACCCGGCTGATCTCCGAGAACCAAGGAATCGCCGTGGAGAGCCTGTCGGTTGCGGGACTGGCGCGCACGAAGCCGGCCAAGTCCGTCCACGACGCGGGCTGGACGGCATTCGTGAACATGCTGGAATACAAGGCGCAGCGGTACGGGCGGGCGCTGGTGAAGATCGGCCGGTTCGAGCCGACCTCCCAGACCTGCTCCCTCTGCGGCACCGTGGACGGTCCCAAGCCCCTGCACATCCGGGAATGGACCTGCACCGCCTGCGGCACCCTCCACGACCGGGACCACAACGCCGCACTCAACATCCACCAGGCCGCCGGACTGGCGGTGACAGCCTGCGGAGCGCCGGTAAGACCAGAATCCGTTCGGGCACAGCGCGAAGAAACAGGAAGCCACGGATTCCCCACCGGAAACCGCGCCGCGTAGCGGCACGGCAACCGGTGGGGAAGGCCAGAATCCTCGCCTTTCAAGGCGAGGAGCATGTCAATTAAGCGCTGTACCACCCGAGTTGTGATAGGCGATCGTCTTGTTGATCAGGTTTCCGCCGTCGGACTCGACCGTGGTCTGTTCCTGCTGCCCTGGACCGAAGAACAGGCCGGCGACATGGGCGTTCGCCACCTGGTCCATGTGTCCGAAGAACCAGTCCACCTTGTCGTCCTTGTAGTGGTTGAGGGTGTCGTTCTGCGCCATGTTGCCCACGGGGATCTGCCACAGGACCACCGGCTTGCCCACGGACTCGGCCATCGTCTTGTACCACTTCAGCGTGTCAGCGGCCGTCTGGTCGGTCCAGAAGGTGCTACGGCCGCCGTGGGCCGGCTGTGCGTACCAGCCCGCGTCGCGGTCCGACACGTCGGCGACCAGGAAGTCGGCGTTCTGCGCCCCGAGGCTCGCGTAGTCCTTGACGCATTGCTGGGTGTTGTTCTGCCAGTCCCAGCAGGTGAGGTGGAGCCCCGCGGCGGTGTTCGGCGCGTACTTGTGGGCCATCGAGATCAGGCAGCGGGAGAGTCCGGCAGCGCTGTTCTCCTGTGATCCGCAATCCTTCGGATTTGCGGCCGAGACCTGCGCGGCAATCTTGTGCGGATCGCCGAGCGACCGGACGTAGCCCCAGAAGTCGGGCTCGATGTCGATCGCGTCGTGCGACGTGCCGATCTTCTGGAGGAAGAAACGGTAGTCGTTCAGGTACCGGGTGAGCAGGTCGACCCGGTTGATGGCCTTGACCTCACCCGGACCGTCGCCCTCGCCCGCTGCATCGCCGAGGTCGCGCAACGAGTACCAGCTCCACAGCATCTTCTGCGGACGCGAGCTGCCCTTGTACGTCGCCTGGGACGCCACCTCGTCCCGCCAGGTCACGTACGTGCCGGGCGCCGTGGTGCTGCCGTTCCAGCAGCCCCACCAGTTCGACCACCCGTCCTTGCACTTCGCTGCCGTGTAGTAGTCCGACGAGGGCGCGGGCTGGCTGTGCACATAGGCGTAGCGCGCGTCGAACGGCGCGGCGTTCGCCGAGGCGTCGGTCATCGAGCCGCCGATGATCACCTTGTCACTGCCCAGGAAACGCTTCGCCGAGCTGCCGCCACCGCTCGTGGGCGACGGAGACGCGGACGAAGGCGAGGACGACGGGCGCGGGGCGCTCGGAGTCGGGCTCGCGGGAGCGCTGCTGCTCGGCGTGGTGGGCGTACCGCCGCCGCTGACGTTCCCGACCGCGACGAGCTTCCACTGCTGATCGGCGCCGCTCCGGTCGCGGTTCTGGACAACGTTGCCCCCGTTGGCCTTGGCGGCCTTGTGGACACCGACAGCCATGCCGCTGAAGCGGTTGACCAGACGCAGGTAGCCGTTCGACGACTTGGCCAGTTTGAACTGCTGGTTGGTGGCGTTCAGGTCCTTCCACTGCACGACGGCGGAGCCGGCGGTCTTCGACCAGCCGAGGTCGTCCAGCACCTTGCCGGAGGTCCGGTTCTTCAGCCGGTAGTAGCCGTCACCCGCGTCGATGAACCGCCACTGCTGGTTGGCCCCGCCGTGGCGCGCCCACTGCACCACCGCAGCGCCGTCGTTCCTGGCGGAGCCGCGGTCGTCCAGCACCTTGCCGCTGTTGCGGTTGACCAGCACGTACCACTTCTTCAGATCCAGGGTTTTCTGGTCTGCCGAAGCCTGGCTGACCACCACAGCCGACCCGGCCACGACCACCATGGCGAGACCCGCCCAAAGACCCCGACGCGCGAGCAACCGACGACCACGATGCTTCGGACGGCCACCGCGCGCACCGCCGTCGGCACGGTGGCCGCCGCGGGACGCCACCGATGACGAGGGTGGACCGGGGACATGTCTGCGCTCTCGTTCCAGGGACATGCCTGTGCTCTCTTTCAACTGTTGCATCTGACCGGCCCACTTGGCCGGACAACACTGAGTGGTCAGAGAGGCCGAAAAGGTTGCCGCGAAGATCCACAGAACTTTTTTCTGCGGGCCGGACGGTCACCCTGAAGCTCAACGGCGTGGAGGAAAAGCGACGCCGTCCCCGCCCGTCCACGAAAGAACAGCGAGCTGCAACGGCTGGTCGCCGGCTCCAGGAGACCGTCAGCTCGTACACCGTGATCGACCAGGCGATCGGCGTGGTCATCGAGGTGTCGTCGATGCCGTAGGTGTCCCAGGCGGGGAACGGTCCGTGGGCGGCAGGCTCTCACCGTCGGCCATGAGGCAGTCGGTCAGCGCCGCATGCAGTGCGTCCCGGACTGTCGGCGTCGCGTGCGGCTTGCGAGGCTAGAGGCTCCCCGTCCCGTGCCCGGCACACCCGACACGTGATCACCTCCGTTCTGACACGGTTCGTTAAATCCGGTGGTGGTGTGGGTTTGACGGCTGGTCCGGTTGGCCGTAGGCCGATGGTAGGAGTCAACTGCCTGACTGGGGGCTGAAGATGACCAGTCGCCGTCCGTGTCCGCCTGCTCCGGGGCCGTTGGAGGAGTACGCGGCCCGGTTCGACGACCTCTTCTTCAGCCTGGCCCAGCGGCGGGGCTTTCGCGAGTACCTGACGGGACTGCTGGCGCCGCGGGAGCGGAACAAGACGATCACCTGCCTGGCAGGCGCGGAGCCCGTGGCGGGTGCGGGGACGCCTGGGGTGCAGCGGCTGCAGTTCTTCCTGTCCGAATCGCCGTGGGAGGCCGAGCAGATCAACGACCGGCGCCTTGAGCTGCTGCGCGAGCAGTCGGCGACGGCTCCGCACGACGGCGGGGTCATCGTGATCGACGACTCCGGGGACCGCAAGGACGGCACCGCCACGGCCAACGTGGGCCGGCAGTGGCTGGGCCGGCTGGGCAAGACGGACAACGGCATCGTCACGGTGACCACGGTGTGGACCGACGGCCGCGTCTACTACCCGCTGCACGCGACGCCTTACACCCCTGCCCACCACTTCGCCCGCGGCCGGTCCGATCCGGCCTTCCGCACGAAACCGCAACTGTCGGCCGCCCTCGCGGCCCGAGGGAAGGAGGCGGGCTTCGGCTGCCGGGCGGTGGTCGCCGACTGCGCCTACTCCGTCAGCGACGACTGGTACCTCGCACTGCGCGAGGCCGGCCTGGCCTACGTGGTGGCACTCAAGCCGCACCGGGGCACCTGGGCCCCGGCCGACCAGCCGCACATTCCCATCGAAGCCGCCCAAGACCTGACCTGGAAGGACGCCAAGAGCCCCGGTGACTGGACACCCGTTAAGCGTCACTTCCGCGACGGACACACCGAGACCTGGTGGGCCGCTGATGCCCGCCTGGGCGGCTACGGCCCCAACTCACCCTGCCGGCTGGTGGTGGCCACCACCGACCCAGCCGGGCTGCCGCCGAAGGCCACCTGGTACCTGGCCACCAACCTTCCCCACCCCCACGCCTCCACCGGCCCGCACCCGCCGGCCGACCTCGGCGAGATTGTCCGCCTCTACGGCCTGCGGCCATGGATCGAGCAGAGCTACAAACAGATCAAGGACGAACTCGGCTGGGCCGACTTCCAAGTCCGCTCCGACCGCGCCATCCGCCGCCACCAAACCCTGGTCAACTGCGCCTTCTCCTTCTGCTGGGACCAATGGTTCGCCCCACCCGGAGCCCTGGACGCCACCGCGCCGGACCCGTGCCCCGACAAGGGGGCAGAGAGGGGGACCAGACCGGTCCCACCAGCCCCAACAGCCTTGCTGGCCCAGGGCCTTACGAGCCATCCGTTCCTGGCTCACCCCCGCCGTCACCCTCAACCGGTGGTGGCAAGCCTGGACGGACAAGGACCCGCCCTCCGACCTGCAGGCACTGATCAACGCGGTCACTACCGGACACGGCATTGACCTCGACCTCCGGATTTAACGAACTACCGGTAACCACCTCAAGGTGCATCCAGTGTTGACAACGGTGGGCACCGCAGTTGCGTCAGTCATCTTGTTTGCTCATCTGGAACGCAGTCTGCATCGACCGTGACCGAGAGTCGAATCTACTGCAATGGCCTGATTCCGGGGTCTGCCCAGTTGGCTCGGTAAACGCTAACGTGCTGGTCACAAGCAGTTTTGGCCGCTATTGGGGACGGTTCTGGATCTCTTGCGTCCGTCGCGTCGGCCGTCGTCGCGGCGCGGCCGGTAGATAAGCCCGGACCGTTCGCCGCTCCTGTAACAGGTCAGGGCGGCGATCGAGATACGACGGCGGGTATGGCCGCGAACCCGGATGACGGGTGTGTGCCCCCGTCGGGCCCAGGTGCGGGCGATCGGCGGCGTCATCGAACAACCGGACTCGCCCTCGAAGGCGATCCACGCGTCGAGCGCCGCCGCGCGGTCCTTCCACCTGCGGCCAGATCTTCTTCACCCAGCCGGTGACCTGCTCCTTGTCACGTTCGAGGGCCCGTCTGGCCAGCACCTGACAAGAGAACCCCTGCCGGATCAGGAGCTTGCGCACCCCCTATGGGGTGTAGCTCTTGTGGAAGCGCCGCCCGATTACGGTCTTGACCCGCGACAGCGTCCATCGCTGATCCGGCCACCCGTGCGCGACCTGCCCCTTGGCCAACTCCCGCTCCAGCTGGGCGAATTGGGCTTCACCCAATCGTGGTGGCAATGCCGAACCTACCGACCGCAGAGCCCGCAGGCACTTGTCTCAGGACCCGCGCGACCGCTGCACCGACCGGGCGCTGACCCGCAGTTCCTTCGCGATCACCGAACTCGGCTTGCCCAGGGCGAACCGCTCAGCGACCATCATCCGGACGCCTTCACGGAACTGTCGACGCTCATCGGACATGCCACCGCCCTGCGCATACCTCATATCAACGGCGTACCGCGACGATCAAGCCGTGTCATCGGCTACGACAACCCGAGTTCAAACCTCAGTAATTCACTCCGCGTGATCAGCACCCCGCGCACGCGGCCCCGTGCGGGGTACACCACTATCCCTTCTTGACGACCTCCAGGAATACCTCCCACACGGTCGGCTGGACGGCCATGATTCCGCGGCTGCGAGCCTTCGTGTCCCGCACCATCACTTTCGTCGGTTCGTTGTCGGCTACTTCAACGCAGTTCTCGGTCCCGGTGTAGGTGCTGGTCCGCCAGTTCGGGGTCACAGGCTGCATGGTGCTCTCCTAGTCGCTCGGCATCTGATCGAAGTGTTGGCTGGCGGTGAGGATGAGGTCTCGGACAGCGGTGCCGTAGACCGCCGATTGCTTCAAGAGGGCGAAGGCCTTGGCGTAGAGCTCGATCTCTCGGGGCTGCGTGACGGAGAACTCCGCCGAGTAGGTCTCAACAAGGACGAGCTTGTCGTCGAACATCGAGAAGGAGTTGCCGGGCCAGATACCGATGGGGGCGGAGCGCGGGATGATGCCCAGGCTCAGGCGGGGCAGTCGCATCACCGCCAGCAGTCGGTCGAGCTGCCCCTTCATCACCTCCGGTCCTCCGAAGTTCGTGTAGAGCGCCTGCTCGCCGAGCACGACGTTGAAGATCCGGTTGCCTCGGTACAGGTACTGCTGTCGTTCCAGCCGCTTGGCGGTGGCGGCTTCCGCGTCGTCGGGAATCTCGTAGTAGTCGACGACCTGGCGGAAGGTCTCCGCCGCGTACTCCGCGGTCTGGAGGGTTCCCCACACCAGCGTCGGGTGCCAGATGCGGAAGACCTTGGTCTTGGCGTAGACCGGCAAGGCCTTCTTCTGCCGCTGCTCCGCACCGGTCTGAAACTGCCGGCGCCACTCAAGCCACAGCTCATCGATGTGGCGGACCGTGGCGATCAGGTCGGCGAGGTGCTCTTGCCTGTCGGTCTTCATGCACCAGGTGCGGATGTCATCTTCGCTGGGGTTCTGCTTGCCGTTCTCCAGCCGGGAGACCTTCGACTCCGCCCACCCGGTGGCCACGGCGAATGCCCGACCGCTCGCGAACCCCGCATCCTTGCGGAATCCACGTAGCCGGGCACCCAGTGCCTCTCGTGCTTCTTGTGCTTGGTTGCTCACTGACGGGTCAGGGCTTGTACTCGGCGTGTGGGATGGCGTCGGCCCAGAGCAGGTCGCGCGCACGGATGCAGGCGGCCACCGTGTCAGGGTCCTCGACGATCTCTGACCCGAGGACGCGGCCCTCCGGATCGAAGTGACCGACTGCAAGGAGACGGTCGTCGTACAGCCACCAGTCGTTGCCGTCCAGGGGGAAGGTGACGGCCTCGGGCAACCGGTGTCGCGGTAGCCATCGGATGTCCTCGCCGGCCTCGATGTTGAGGTGGGTCAGCGAGTGCTCCCATCCGACGTACTCGGAGTGTGGCTCCGTGATGACTCGGACACGTCGCACGGTCTTGCCTTCACCCGTGACGCGCTTCATCAGCGTCATCCACAGGTCGAGCCACGCGTAGTCGTCGGGCTCGCCCCGCTGCCACCTGGCGTACGGCGTGTCTTCGACGGGAGATCCGTAGTCGTCCCGCAGCTCCAGGTGGAAGGCGTCACGCTCGAAGCTGCGGAACAGCTCGTCACGCTGTGCGGGGGTGATCAGGTCCACTGCTCTCCTCCAGTAGGGCCATGATCGAGGACTTGGGGACCTCGATGCAGGTCTCATAGTCGGGCATGCGCATCTGGCTCAGGGCTTCAGGATCGTGCATTTCCGGGCCTTGGAGTACGCATGTTCCCTGTTCCGTGACGAGCATGATCGGGGCGGTGAACTTCCTGATCTCGCCGGACAGTTGGCCGTCCTTGGTCAGGTGCTCGAACAGCTCGGTCGGCACCTCTACGGCGGTCTGTCCTTCCGGTACGTCGAGCTGTGCGAGTGCGTGTGTGGACGGCTCCCACATCCGTGCGAAAAAAGGGGAGCCGACACCGGTCCGTCGCCGGTCGGCCGGCGAAAGACAGGCAGCAAGCACCACCTGATCTGCGACGGACGAGGCACCCCGCTCAAGGTCGTCACCACCGCGGCCAACGTCAACGACGTCACCCAGACCCTCGCCCTCGTCGACGGCATCCCGCCCGTCGCAGGCCGCCCCGGCCGGCCGCGCCACCGCCCCGACTCGCTCCTGGGCGACAAGGGCTACGACTCCAACGCCCACCGCGAACAGTTGCGTCAGCGGCGGATTCTGCCGGTCATCTCCCGCAAGGGCGCCCCGAACATCAAGGGCCTGGGAAAACTCCGCTACGTCGTCGAGCAGACCTTCGCCCTGCTCCACCAGTTCAAGCGCCTCGCCGTCCGCTGGGAACGCCGAACCGAACTCCACGACGCATTCGTCTCTTTGGCCTGCGGCCTCATCTGCTGGAGGAGGCCGCAGAAGGCCCGATCATGATCGTGTTACGAGCTCATAGCCCGTCAGTCGCATCAGCGATTGAGTGAGACGCCGAGTGTTCGTCCGTCTCGCTCCACCTGAGGTAACTGTCCCTGTCTCCTGCGAATTGGCCCCTGTCTCAGACGATCTGGTCCGTTGGCCCTGATGTCCTGGCTCAGACACCAGCCGCAAAGTAGCGGGGGATCACGTACTCACCGCGGTGGCCAGCTGCTGGCGCAGCGCCGGGCTGACCCGCTCGGTGGCATGGACGGAGGGCCGATCGCTTGGCGTGGCACCTGCCATCCGGTTTAGGTGCGCGCGGGCGTCCTCGTCGAGGCGCACCGCTCGTCCGCCGACGGCGTGACGGTCCGGCTGTAACCCCAGGTCACTGAACTCCAGGTCAAGCCCGTTGAGACCCAAGTCGGCCTGTAGTGCGTAGGCACCAGGACACGTGAGCAGCTGGTCGGGCTGCACCAGGGAAAGACGGCGACGGGGAACGATGCCCGGCCGGGGCGCCGGAGGGAAGTGTGGGAGACGCGTGAATCCCGCGCATTCCCCTTGCCCTGCGGCGTCTGGAGTGATCAACAAGTGGCAACAATTCTTTACCGGATCGGACGGTGGGCCTTCCGGCGGCGCCGGCGCGTGCTTCTTCTGTGGCTGGGTGCCCTACTGCTGGCCGTTGCCGCCGCCGCCATGGCGCCGGCCGGGGAGGAAGAGGAACTCTCCATGCCCGGTACCGAGTCGCAGAAGGCGTTCGACCTGCTGGACGAGCGCTTCCCCCAGAGCAACTCCCAGGGTGCCGAAGCCCGTTTGGTGTTCCAGGCCCCGGACGGGCAGCGGGTTACGGCCAGGGAGAACAAGGCGGCCGTCGAGGACACGCTCGGCTCACTGGACGGGGACGATCAGGTCGCCTCGGCCACCGACCCCTATGAGACCGGCGCTGTCAGCGAGGACGGCACCATCGCCTACTCCACCGTCACCTACACCGCGGACGCCGTCGACCTGACCGAGCAGACGAAGAGCGCCCTGGAGGACGCCGCGAGCCAGGCCCGGGACGCGGGCCTGACCGTGGAGATCGGCGGCTCGGCCCTGGATTCGGAAGAGGAACCGGGCGGTACGACGGAGATCGTGGGCGTGGTCGTCGCGGCCGTGGTCCTTGCCCTCGCCCTCGGGTCGCTGGTCGCGGCCGGACTGTCGCTGCTGACCGCCTTCGTGGGCGTGGCCATCGCCTTCGGCCTGATCACCGCGCTGGCCGTTCCGCTGGGCCTGACCTCCACCGTCGCCATTCTGGCGCTGATGCTCGGGCTGGCGGTCGGCATCGACTACGCACTCTTCATCACCTCGCGCTTCCGCGACGAACTCGCTGAGGGCAGCGAGCCGGAGGAGGCCGCCGGCCGGGCAGTGGGCACGGCCGGATCCGCCGTCGTCTTCGCCGGCGCGACCGTCTTCATCGCCCTGGTCGGGCTGGGGGTCGTCGGAATCCCCGAACTCACCAAGATGGGCTTGGGCGGCGCGGGCGCCGTGGCCCTTGCCGTACTCGTCGCACTCACCCTGGTCCCCGCGCTGTTCGGCTTCTGCGGCCGGCGGATACTCTCCCGCGCCGTCCGCAGGGCCACCCGGCCGGGAAGGAAGCTCCCGCACCCGGTGCCCACCGCGGCCGGCCGGCCTGGGCTCGGCACCCGCTGGGCGCGGTTCGTGCTGCGCCGGCCGGGAGCCGTGCTGATGATCGCCGTACTCGGTCTCGGCGCCGTCGCCCTACCGGCGCTGAGCCTCGAACTCGGCCTGCCCGGAGACGAGTCCAAGTCGGTGGAGACCACCGAGCGCCGCGCCTACGACCTGCTGTCAGAAGGCTTCGGCCCCGGCTTCAACGGCCCGTTGACCGTGGTCGTGGACACGTCTGAGTCGGCGGACGAGGACACCCGCGCCACCACTGACCAGGTCGTCAGGACCGTACGGGGAGTGGACGGCGTCGCGTCGGTCGGTGATCCGGTTCTCAGCCGGACCAAGGACACAGCCGTCCTCACCGCCGTCCCGCAGACCGCGCCGAACAGTGGTGAGACCAAGGACCTGGTGCACGCGATCCGGAGCGCGGTCACCGGTATCGAGGCCGACAGGGGCGCCGCCGTCCTGGTGACCGGCACCACCGCGATGAACATCGACATCTCCGAAGCGATGTCCGACGCCCTCATCCCCTATCTGACCGTGGTCATCGGCCTGGCGGTGCTCCTGCTGATGGTGGTCTTCCGCTCGATCCTGATCCCGGTCAAGGCCGCGCTCGGCTTCCTGCTGTCGGTGGGTTCCGCCTTCGGCGTCCTCGTCGCTGTCTTCCAGTGGGGCTGGGCGGCAGACCTGGTCGGCATCGAACAGACCGGACCGGTCATGTCGCTGATGCCGATTCTCATCATCGGAATAGTGTTCGGCCTCGCCATGGATTACGAGGTCTTCCTCCTCACCCGGATGCGGGAGGCCTACGTCCGTGGCGCGTCCCCCGACGAGGCGATCGTCAACGGTTTCCGGCACAGCGGACGTGTGGTGGCCGCGGCGGCGATCATCATGATCAGCGTGTTCGCCGGATTCATCGGGATGAGCAGTCCGACCATCCAGACGATGGGCGTCGGCCTGGCCTCCGCCGTCGCCTTCGACGCCTTCGTGGTCCGGATGGCGATCGCACCCGCGGTCCTGGCACTGCTCGGCCACCGGGCCTGGTGGCTGCCTCGTATCCTGAACCGTGTGTTGCCGAATGTGGATATCGAGGGTGAGGCACTGAGCAGGCGAGTCCCGGCGTCCGCGACCGAGTCGGACGCAGCGGTGCGGCGGCTCCCCATCGGCCGGGACTGAGCCGGCCATGACGAACACGGGTGGCGGTGGCCCGCGACCACGCGGCACGTGGTGGCGGGAGGGAGCGATCACGGCGACGGCGTTCGCGCTCTGTCTGCTCGGCGGCGTGGTGCGGGCCGACGACAAGCCGCTGTCTCCGCCGTCCGCCGCCGCCTACCTCATCGCCGTGGTGTCCTGTGCCGTGCTGCCGGTGCGGCACAGGACGCCCCTGGCCGCCATGGCGGTCACGACCGTCTGCGGCATGCTGGTCGCGCCGTCGGGTCTCCTGCTGAGCCCGCTCATCGTGGCCCCCGCCGTGATCACCGCCTACTCGCTCGCCGTGCGCGTGGAACAGCGCGTGGCAACCACGGTGGTGCTCACCTCCACGGCGCTGCTGAGCGCCTCGACCCTCCCGTTCGGGACCAACTCGTGGCAGGACGCCAGCAGGATCGGAGCGGTCGCGGCGTTCCCGCTGGTGGCCGGCGTACTCGGTCACTCGGCGCAGAACCGGCGGGCCTACCTGGCGGCTGTGGAGGAGCGGGCCTGGCAGGCCGAGAAGAGCCGGGACAGCGAGGCGCGCCGGAGAGTGGCCGAGGAACGGGTGCGCATCGCCCGGGAACTGCACGACCTCGTGGCCCATCAGATCACCCTGGCCAACGCGCAGGCCACGGTCGCCGCCCACCTCTTCGACGTCCGCCCGGAGCAGACCCGCAGGAGCCTGAAGGAGCTCGTCGAGACCACGAGCGCCGCGCTGGACGACCTGCGGGCCACGGTCGGTCTGCTGCGTCAGTCCGGGGACACTGCCGCGCCCGCCGAACCGGCGCCCGGGCTGTCCCGGCTTCCCACGCTCCTGGAGTCCTTCCGCCGCGCGGGTCTGGAGGTGTCGGTGCACCAGGAGGGCACGGCCAGGCCGCTGCCGCCGGGAGTGGACCTCACCGCCTACCGCATCGTCCAGGAGGCACTGACCAACGTGACCAAGCACGCCGGTACCGGTAGCGCCCGGGTGCGCCTCGCCTGGAACCGCGATCGCGTGACCATCACCGTCGCCGACGACGGAGGCGGCGCCCGTATGGCGCCGACCGCGTCCACGGGACCGATTGCGTCCGCGGCGGCGGACCGACCACCCGGCTATGGTCTGATCGGGATGCGTGAACGTGCCACGGCGGTCGGGGGACACCTCTCTGCGGGCAGGCGCCCGGAGGGCGGCTTCCTCGTCTCCACCCAGCTACCCGTCCCGCCCGTCAAGTACACGACGCGTACGACTGACGAAGCAGCAACCATCGAGGGGCGAATGGCCGACGGAGCGACAGACGACGAACGAACGGGCGACGGAGAGGCCGGGGATACGCCGTGACGCTCCGGGTGCTGCTCGCCGACGATCAGGCCCTCCTGCGCGGGGCCTTCCGGATGCTTCTCGACACCGCCGACGACATCACCGTGGTCGGCGAGGCCACCGACGGCAGGGAGGCGGTGAGACTCACCCGGGAGCTGCGCCCGGACGTGGTGATCATGGACATCCGTATGCCCGAGGTGGACGGTCTCACCGCCACGTCGGAGATCTGCGCGGACCCGGAACTACGTGCCAGTCGCATCCTGATCCTTACCACGTACGAGACCGACGAGTACGTCGCTCAGGCGCTGCGCGCGGGGGCCGGCGGCTTCATCGGCAAGGGCATCGGAGCCGAGGACCTACTGGACGCCGTGCGTACGATCGCCGACGGCGACACTCTTCTGTCCCCAGCTGCGACCCGCTCATTGGTCGCCCGTTTCCTGGCCACACCGGACGCGCCGCACCACCCCGAACAGCTCGCCGTGCTCACGCCGCGCGAACGCGAGATGGTGGCTCTGGTCGCGACCGGTCTGTCCAACCAGGAGATCGCCGAGCGGATGTTCCTCAGCCCCTTCACCGTCCGCGCCCACGTGCAGCGCTCCATGACGAAGCTGGAGGCTCGCGACAGGGCCCAACTCGTCGTCATCGCCTACCGGACTGGCCTGGCCCACGCCGCCCCCGACGGCGGCGCCGACCGCCTTTCGTAGTCCGATACCGGGGACCCTTCGGCGGCTCCTGGTTAAAGACCAAGCTCAGCGCAGCAGTACCCCGAAGACCGTGTCGAAGAACGGCTTGAAGGCCTTGGCGGACCGCTCGGTCCGGGAGGAGATCAGCGTCCCTTCCCAGGCGTTGAGCAGGAATGCGGCGAGCGTTGCCGGGTCCTGTCCGGCTGACACCTGGCCCGCCGCCTGGGCGTCCGCAACCGCGCACGTCAGGCATTCGGCCCAGAAGGCGAAGCCCTCCCGGAGCGCCTCCCGGATGATCTCGCTGTGATCGCTGATCTCGTTGGCGAAGTCGCCGAACAGGCAACCCCGCAGGAACTGCTGGTCGAGCTGGCCGTCCCGGAGGAACTCGAAGTGCCGGCGGAGCCGGATGAGCGGGTACACCGAGGAGTCCCTGAGGTCCTCGAGCCGCAGACTCGAGCCGTACCGCTCCAGCGCGATGACCGCCAGTGCCTCCTTCGACGGGAAGTGGTTGTACGACACGGTCGCGGTTAACTATGCCGACCAAATACGCGAGGCTCTGGCCGAGAAACCGTATCTTCGGGCGACTCTGACGTTGTTCGCAGACTTGGTCCACGCCGCTGGCGGCGGACCGGTGGCGGACGTGGGCTGCGGGCCTGGACAGGTCACCGCTCACCTCCACGAGCTGGGTGTGGATGCTTTCGGCATTGACCTTTCCCCCGTGATGATCGATGTCGCTCGGCGTGACCACCCTCGCCTGCGGTTCGAAGTGGGCTCGATGACGGACCTCGCCCTCACCGATGTTTCGGTCGCCGGCCTGCTCGCATTTTGGTCGGTGATTCACATCCCCGACGAGGCCGTCCCCACGGTCTTCGGGCACTTCCGGCGGGTGTTGCGTCCCGGCGGATCACTTCTGCTCGGCTTTCACGTCGGCAACCAGTCAAGGCTGAAGACCCAGGGCTACGGCGGTCGCCCGATGAACGTTTACGTCCACCGCCGCCAGCCTGACAAAGTGGCGGCCTGGCTACGCGATGCCGGGTTCACGGTCGAGGCTCAGATACTGCTCGACCCCGACGACAGCGTTCCAGGGGCGGTCCTTTTCGCGCGCCGTCAGTCCTAGCCCCGTCAGTGGTCCGGCTGCCGCCGACCACATTCAGAGGCTGGTGCGGGTGAGGTGGCTGAGGATGCGCGGGACGGTGGAGAGGCTGGTGTCGGCGGTCATCATGCGGCAGGCCGTGGCGCCTGGTCCGGATCCGCCCGGTTCACGTCGTCCCGTCGTCAGTGCGGCGATCCGCGCAGTCGACATGGCCCGGTGGGGCCATTGCCGTCAACCGGAGGTGCCATCACCTTCCGCCGTCACCCGGCCGCCCGTGCCGAGGAGACCGCCGCGCGGGCCGCGCGTTCGACCGCCGCAATGCCGCCCGTCATCGACACGTTGCCGTCGGAGAGAACCGCGACGAGGTAGTGGTGTGTTCCCGAGGTCACCTGTCCGACGCTGTTGATGTCCCACAGTCCGGTGGTGCTGCGTTGCAGCCAGCCGTTCTTGAGCGCCCATCCGGAGTCGGAGGCCGCAGAGACGCCCCAGGACTGTCCGGCGGCGATGCGGGTCATCAGCGTACGTATGTAGTTCCGTGACGTCGTGGTCAGTGCGGGCTCGCTTGCGGACGTGGTCCCGCCATCGGCGAACACTGCGCGCAGCAGGCGGATCTGGTCGGTCACGGTGGTGCGCGTGAGTCCCCACTTGCCGCCGGCCCCGCCCACGGTCGAGGACAGGCCGAGGCGCTTGTTCACCGCTTCCAGGCCGGGCGCCAGGCCGATCCGCCGCCAGAGCGCGTTCGCCGCGTCGTTGTCGCTGCGCTCGATCATCGCCTCGGCCTGGGTGCGCTCCTGCTGGGTGAGGCCATGTCCGGCGTCCTGGGCTTGGAGGAGCAGCACGGCGAGGATGTCGACCTTGATGATGCTGGCCGTGTCGTAAGGAATGTCCTTCCCACGCACCTGCGGATTCCGGGCGGGGTGGTCCAAGTCCAGCACGGCGGTCGTCACGCGCGCCTCGTTCGTCACAGGCGCCTGTGTGGTCCTGGCTCCGGAGCGCTCCGCCGTCTCGGTGACGGCTGCCGCGCCCGGACCCACAGTGCCTGCCGCGAGGAGGATGGTCACGGAGCCGGTGAGGAGAACCGCGCAGAGGCCTGCACGCCTGCCGCGTCGGCCGTGCGTGCTCGCACTGCGCGTGGTCGGTCGGGGATTCGGGCGGTATGGCATGGGGCCTCGGCAGTTCGGGGGCGGGGGCACAGACCTGCGAACGTAGACGAGGTGGCGGTTCCGTGACGTGACCGGTGTCACGAAAAAGCTCTCATTGCATGGTTTGTGAGGATAACTACAACTCCTGGACCGCCCAGGATCGGCATGATCGTCCACACCATCAACGGGAACTCGTCGAGAAGCCCGGGACGCCAGCCTCCACCTCTCCAAAACCCTCCCGGATGACCTCGCAGGTCTCCGCCGAACTCCCTTAAGACAACCCCAGTTTCCCCGGGCTTTTAGACCGCCTATCAGCGGACCGTGCTGGAGATGGGGCGGCGGGCGGAGGACGAGCGGCGGCTGTGGTTCAGCCGGCTCCTGGACAGCGACGGTCGCAACCCGACCGTGGTGCGGGACGCAGCGCGGGCGCTCGGGTTCCAGGTGTCCGGGCGATTCCTGTGTGCGGTCGCTCCCGGGAGGCGGTGAAGCCTTCCTGCGCGGAGTCGCCAACGCACTCCGTGACCTCGGTGCCCCGCTGCAACAGCAGGCGGTCGCCTCGGACATGGTCCTGGTCGTCCAGTTGAGCCCCCGGCTGACCCGGGACGCGGTGCTGGCACAGTTTCAGGGACACCGTGCGGAGTCTCCCCTGAGGTGACCGGGCTGACCGAACTGCCCCGCGCGGTGACGCTGGCGACCGCCGCGGCCCGCGTCCTGCCGCCCGAGGCCACCGAACCGCATCGCCTGGAGGACAGCTGGCTCGACGTCCTGGTCCACCGGGCCGGGGACCTCGGCCGGGATCTGGCGGGCGACGTGTTCGGTGGCCTGCACGCCGGGGCTCCCCCGGCGGAGGCGGACCACCTGCTGTGGACCGTCCAGGTGCACCTGTCGGGCAGCGGTTCCCTCGCCGACACGGCCGCCGCCCTGTACTGCCACCGCAACACCATCCAACAGCGCCTCAACCGCTTCGCCGAACTCACCGGCCGCGACCCCAGACGCCCCGAGGGCGCGGCCCTGGTGGTCCTGGCCCTCAGCGTGAATCGCCTGGGCAGACGTGACGCCGGTGGGCCGGACTTCGCCGACCTCATGCTGGCGCGGCGAGCTGCAGGACCAGACGGCGTCCAGTACCTGAACCGGCGGGTATCGGTGGTGCCGGCCTGGGCGGGCACCCGGGGTCTGTCGCCCCTGTCCTCGCGGACCGCGGTGAGCCGCGGCCGCAGGCCGAGTGCGGTGAGCACGGCTGCCGCGAGGAGTGCTCCGAGCGCACAGGGCAGCAGCTCGGTGACGCCCGAGCGGCCGGTCGCGACGACCCCGCCGACGTGCCGCTGGTTGATGGAAGGGCGGTCTGTTGCTGGAGGTCGCGGTCGAACTCGCGGTGATGTGCGACCTGGACTTCAGGGAGAAGGAAAAAGAGGGCAAGGGAAACGGAGACGGACCGCCGGCCTGACAGCACAGGCGACACCCCCGACAGCACGGGCGACCCGTCCGTGATCGTGGACCCCGGCCCGCGCCGCGTCCCACTGCTCACCGACCGCCGCTGTGCCCTGCTCCCCGCCGACCACCCGGCCGCGGCCTCTCCCACGGTGTCGTTGGTCGACCTCGCGGGCGAACGCTGGGTGCTGGAGTCCGGCCGTACCCGCTTCCTGGCCGCATGCCGCGACGCCGGATTCACCCCCCGGACAGCGGCCACCGCCGACGACCAACTGACCCTGCACAGCCTGGTCGCCAACCGCATCGGCCTCGCCGTCATGAACGAACCGGGCGTGACCGCACACTTCGACCCCCCGGATGGTCGCCCGCCCCCTCGCCGGCTGGCCCGTCCGCCGCGTCTTGGCCCTCCTATGGCCGGACACGCTGCGTATCCCGGCGGCGGCCGCCCTGTTGGGGGCACTGCGGGACGCGGCTCGGCCGACGGACGGCGGAACCCTGGTGCCGTAGCCAGGGGCCCGGTCAGTCGCAGGCCGGCGTCAGCCAGTCGGGATCCGCCCAGCAGCCGGGAGCGTCCGGTGCGGGCAGGTCCGGACGGTACGTCGGGTCCTGCTCCCGCCGGAGTCGGACGCTCGCGTGGAACACCGCGTCGTCGGGCACGGCGCGCGACCGCCGACCGACAAGTATCCACAGCGGGCCGTTGTCGTGGACGGGCGCGGAAGCGAAGTCCTCGTTCAACGCGGTCACTTCGGCGTATGCACCGGGCCGGAAGTCCAGGTCCGCACACACACCGTCGGTGATCCACTTCAGGGTGATGGTGGACAGCAGCGGCGCATGCTCCTCGTGGTCGAACGTCCCGCCGACATCGGAGTGCACGCCCGCGAACCACACCTCCTCCAGCGTGTCCCGGACCGGCTCCGGTCGCGGTGTGACGAGGAACTCCCGGTATGGGCGCCGTTTCTCGTCGAGGGACACGGCGTGGCGGATACGGGCGGCGTTGGGGAGTTGGCGGGTGTAGGGCCAGTGGAGGTTGCCGAGGCGGAGGATGCCGGCCGCTTTCACGGTGTCCCAGAGGCCGAGGTAGGCGATGGGCAGGGCGTAGCGCGAGATCTGTTGCCTGTTGTTGAGCTTGACCGTCTCCCACAGCGGCTCGTCCTCGGTGCGCCGGCAGAAGGCGTGCGAGAAGCGTGCGACCGCCTCCATGCTCTCGTCGATGTCCTGGTTGAAGGCGTATCTCGCCACGGCGTAGGAGACGAGGTTCTCCGAGCCTGGGCGCATGAGTCCGGGCTTGTTCAGCATCCCGACGAGGGCGCGGGCCGTGTAGGCGCCGCGGCTGAACCCGAAGACGTACACCGAGTCCTGCGGCTGCCAGTTCTGCATCAGGTACGTGTAGGCCTCGACGAGGTTTGCCTTCAGCCCCGTACCGAACGCGAGTCCGCTCGTCCGGGAGATCCGGCGGCCGAGCGGTCCGCGCGCGGTGGCCGCCGACATGGTGCCGACCCCGGCGTCGTAGTAGAGGAGTTGGCGTGCGGGGTCGGCCGCCGCCAGCATCTCGAACAGCTTGACCACGTTGGTCGGGTTCCGGGCGCCGACCTGGTTGCCCGTCCCGTCGAGGCAGATGACGATCTTGCGCGGCATGATCACTCCTCGCCCCCCGGAAGGCCGGTTTCTGAAAGGACCGGGGAGCCGGTGGCTAACCGGGGAGCCGGTTGTTTCTGCGCCGCGTGCCTGTGGCGACGCGGCGTGCCCGGCCGGTGACCAGCGCGCCGTCCGCGGTCGCCGCTCCGGGCGGGATCTGCTCCTTGAACGCCTTGAGAGCGATGTCGCTGTCCGCCGGGAGAACCGCCATCTCGCCCTTCCCCTGCGCCTCGGCCAGGGCGTCTCCGGCGGGTGTGCCGTGCCGGGCGTGGACGATGCGTACCCGCCCGTCGCCGGAGCCCCGCCGCTTCATCGGAACGACACCGGCGTGGGTACCGTCGGGCAGGGTCACCCACAGCTGGAAGTCGTCGACCTTGATGAACTCCGCGCCCTTGATCGGCCAGGGGTAGTGATGCTCGCCGGCCGCTTTGGGGAGGATCCCCTGGTGATTGTTCTTGCTCAGCGGCACACACGCGTTGAAGAGGGAGTCGGTCCACGCGGCGACACCGGGCGCGTCCGTGATCGGAGTGCGCAGGAGGCGCGCGGCACGCTTGTAGCCCATGGCGTCCAGGGCCGGGAGCGTGAACGGAAACGCGTCGACGAGATCGGCGGCCTCCCGCCGCAGCCGGTCGATCTTCGCGGGGTCGGCGCAGAACTGCATGCTCCACTCGATACCGACCCTGGCCCGGTACATCCGCCAACCGTCCGCCGCCCTAACCCACAGGCTCCCGCCGTGGTGCATCTCGAACGGCGGGGGCCCGTACGGCAGGGTGGTCCCGGCCGTGGCCATCTCCTGGAGAATCTTCTTCGCCGTCGTCTTCGCCGCGCGGAAGTTCGCCGACTCGTCCCGCGGGCCATGCTTGACCAGTCGTATCTTCCAGGGATGGTTGCCCGAGAAGGTGCCGCCATCCTCGATGACGACGGGGGTCCTGCGCACTGTTCCCGATCCGGCCCGAGCCATGGCGGCCTCCCTCAGGTGACCACGGCCCCGTGCGCCGCATGCGCCTCCGAGCGCCGCTGTCTCCATCGTCCCGCGCCGCCCCTGGGACGTCGACTCGTGCGGGTCGCCCCGGCGCCTGCACCGGCCGATCTCCCTCGTACCGTGGAGTCCTCCTCCCTCCACCGCCCCGACTCCACAAGGACTCGTCCATGACGACGACAGTGACACTCCTGCACCCAGGCTCCATGGGCGCTCCGGTCGGTGCCCGGGTACGCCGTGCCGGTGCGCGCGTGCTCTACGTCCCCGCCGGCCGCGGTCCCGCCAGTATCGAGCGAGCCCGGGAAGCGGGGCTGGAGGCGGCCGAGTCGCTCGAAGCCGCCCTGGCCGTCAGCGACTTGGTCCTGTCGATCTGCCCGCCCCACGCGGCGGAGAACGTCGCGCACGAAGTCCTCGGGCATGCCTTCCGCGGCATCTACATGGACGCGAACGCCATCAGCCCCGAGCGGACGCTCCGCATCGCCGCCGCCTGCCACCAACGCGGCATCGTCATGGTCGACGGCTCGATCATCGGCGCTCCCCCGGGAGGGAACGGCTCCCCCCGGCTCTACCTGAGCGGCGACGCGGAGGCCGCCGACCGGGTCGCCTCACTCTTCAAGGGTACGGAGGTACTCGCCAGGCCGCTCGACGCCGGCGTCGGTGCCGCGTCGGCCCTGAAGATGTCCTTCGCCTCCTTCCAGAAGTCCGCCCGCGCCCTCGCCGCCGTCTCGCACGCACTCGCCACGAGCCACGGAGTAGGCGCCGAACTGGCCCTGGAAGCCGAGTCGGTCACCTCAAAGATCCTCGCCGAGGTGGACCAGCTCCCCAGCGTCGCGGCCCGGGCCTGGCGCTGGGCCCCGGAGATGGAGGAGATCGCGACCACCCTGCGCTCCACCGGCCTCCCACCCGACCTGGCCGAGGCCAGCGCCACGGTCATGCGGCACTGGACCGCGGACAAGGACCGCTTCGACCTCCCCCTGGAGGACGTACTGGCCCACCTGCACGGTCACGACGACCTCAAGGGGTGAGCGGAGCCGCCCCCGGACGCCCCGGAGCCGTCGTCGAACTCCGCACCACCAGCCGGGACCCGACACGGATGAGCCGCCCGGCACCCTCCGGGCCGCCAGGCCCGCCGATGTCGGGCCGACTGTCGATGCGGCGCAGCAACTGCTCCGCGGCGAGCTCACCGAGGTCCCGCGCACCGTTGTCGACGACCGTGATCGGCGGGTGCCAGTACGAGAACCAGGGAGCCTCCTCGTGGCACACGAGGGAGAGCTGCTCCGGCACCCGGACCCCGAGCTGGACCAGCGCCCCGAGGGTCCCGAACGTCGCCTCGTGGTTGGCGCTGTACAGCGCGGTGGGCGGACGCTCCGCGGCCATCACCCGCCGGGCCGCCTCCGCCCCGAACGCCATGGTGTAGGGCCCCCGCGCGCACAGGTCGGGATCGGGTTCGAGCCCGGCGGCGGCGAGGGCCGCGGCGAACCCGGCGTAACGGTCGCGCCCGGAGTCGATGTGCGCGGGCCCGCCGATGAAGGCGATGCGCCGGTGACCGAGCCCGATCAGGTGCTGGGCGGCCAGTTCGGCGCCCTCCCGGTCGGCGGCCATCACGGAGTCGCCGGGGACGTTCTGGGGTGTGCGCATCAGGTTGACCACCGGGATGCCGGCCGCGCCCACCTGCCGGACCATCTCGGTGTTGTCCCCGGTGCCGACGATGATCAGCCCGTCAACCCGGTGGTCGAGCAGCATGTCCAGATAGCGGGCCTCGCGCGCCGGATCCGCGTCCGTGACGCACAGCAGCACCTGGTAGCCGCGCTCGTCCAGACGCTGCTGGAGCACCTCGGTGATGACGTGGAACGAGGCGTTGACCAGGTTGGTTATCACCAGCCCGATCAGGTTGCTGCGCCGCGTGCGCAGTCCGCTGGCGATCCGGTTCGGCCGGTAGCCGAGCCGCTCCGCCGCGGACTGCACCGCCCGCTTCGTCCGGTCGCTGACCCGGCTCGATCCGCTGAGCACCCGCGAAGCCGTGCTCTTGGAGACCCCCGCGGCCTCGGCCACCTCGTCCAAGGTGACTGCCACCGGCCCACCCCCGATCCGATCATGAAATCGATCCCATACGGCCCTCCTCAAGCGCCGAGCCGTGATCGCCATGATGGCAGATCCCGTGAAGTCGGTGGCGTAAACAATGCGTTTCACGAGCAATTTCCAGCCAAAACGGCATTGACCTCCGCCCCGGCCCACTGCGACCGTGCTGTGCAATCGATCCCACGGAGCACATCATGACCACTCCGAGTGCCGTCCCCTGGCGCGGCTACTGGCCCGCCGCACCCACCCCCTTCACCGCCGACGGCTCCCTCGACGAGGACGCCTGGCGCGTACTGCTCGCGCTGTACGCGGAGCACGGCGTGCACGGTGTCCTGGTGAACGGCACGACCGGCGAGTGGTTCTCCCAGACCCCCGAGGAGCGCCGCCGGGTGGCCGAGATCGCGGTCGCCGAACTCTCCGGACAGATACCGGTGGTGATCGGCTGCGGCGCGTACACCGCGGCCGAGTCCGCGCGCTACGGCGAACACGCCCGCTCGATCGGCGCGGACGGCATCCTCACCACCCCGCCGCCGTACGTCCACCCGAGCCAGGACGAGATCCACGCCTTCTACGCCACTCTCGCCGGGGCGGTCGACCTGCCGCTCATGGTCTACAACTGGCCGCGCGGCACCGCCGTCGACATCACCGTCGACACCCTGGTCGGGCTGGCCGAGTTGGACACCGTGGTGGCCGTCAAGGACAGCTCCGGCGACGAGTTGAAGGTCGCGGACACCTGCGCCGCCCTGGCCGGGAAGGTCCAGGTCTTCGGCCGCTTCATCCACCGCCGGGGCATGGCCGTCATGGCCGAGTTCGGCGGAGCCGGAAACATCGACGGCGGCGGCCTCGGCGCCCCCTTCGCCGTCCCCTTCTACGAGGCCTACTGGGCCGGTGACCTCGACCAGGCCCGGGAATGGTCCGCACGCTACGAACGGCTTGTGAACCTGCTCGTCAACGACGACTACAGCTCACGGTTCGCCTCACCCACCTCGCAGCTCAAAGCCGCCATGCGGCTGCTCGGGCAGCCCGGAGGGCACGTACGCCCCCCGCTGCTCCCCCTGGAGGACCCGTCCGCGCTGCTCGGCCTGTCCGAGGCGCTCGACGAGGCCGGGCTGCACTCCTGTTCCACCAGCACCGGAAAAAGGTGAACCGACCGTGCGCAGACTTCTCATCGCGGCCTCCTCCGCCGCCGCCCTGCTTCTGACCGTGGCGGCCTGCGGCAGCGAGGACTCGTCCTCGTCGTCCGCCGCCGCGGCCCCGACCGGCTGCACGCCCAAGGTGGGCAAGGCGGACCTGGTCAAGGCAGGAACGTTGACGATATCGACCAACGCGACCCTGCCGCCCATGCAGTACCTGGACGCCTCCAACAAGATCGTCGGCATGCGGGTGGACCTCGGCGACGAGATAGCCAAACTCCTCTGTCTCACCCCGAAGTTCGTCAACATCCCCTTCGACGCGCAGATCCCCGGCGTGCAGTCCGGACGCTGGGACATGATCGACACCGGCATGTTCTACACACCGGAGCGCGCCAAGACCGTCAAGCTCGTCCCGTACGAGATCCAGGGCGTCTCCATCTCCGTCGCCAAGGGCAACCCGAAGAAGATCGCCTCCGAGGACGACCTGTCCGGCAAGACCATCGCCGTGGAGGCCCCGGGCTACGAGTTCGACACCCTCACCGCGCTCAACAAGGAGCTGAAGGCGGCCGGCAAGAAGCAGGTCACCGTCCGCACCTTCACCACCACCGCCGACGCCTACCAGGCACTGTCCGCAGGCCAGGTCGAGGGCGTGGCCATCGTCGAGGCGGTCACCGGCTACTACCAGAAGGACGGCCGCTTCGAGACGGCGGTCAAGGGCATGAACCCCGCCCCGCTCGCCCTCGGCTTCGGCAAGCAGAAGCCCGCCGACGCGGTGGCGGAGGCGCTCAACACCCTTCGTAGCAACGGCTACTTGGCCACGTTGTTCAAGAAGTACGGCGTCACGGCCTACACCGGCGACCTCAAGGTGACCACCGGCGCGATCAGCGCGAAGTAACCAGCGAAGGACGAGAGCCATGTGGTCCTGGGATGCCTTCTTCGACTTCCTCACCAATCCCCAGCTCATCCAGGGAGCCTGGACGACGATCTGGCTGACCACGGTCAGCATGGCGCTCGCCCTTCCGCTCGCCGTGCTCGTGGCACTGGGCAGAGCGTCCCGCATCGCACCGGTCCGGGCGGTCACCGGCTGCTACGTGTGGCTGATGCGCGGCACGCCTCTACTGGTCCAACTGGTCATCATCTACACGGGGTTGCCCCAGGTGGGCCTGCGCCTCGGCGTGATCAGCGCGGCCCTGACCGGTCTGGTCCTCAACGAGGCGGCGTATCTCTCGGAGATCGTCCGCGCCGGGGTGTTGTCCGTCCCGCGCGGTCAGTCCGAGGCCGCCCGCGCGCTGGGCATGCCGCCCTGGAAGGTGTTCCGGGTGGTGGTCATGCCGCAGGCGCTGCGCGTGATGGTCCCGCCGCTCGGCAACAGCTTCAACGGGCTGCTCAAGACGACCACGCTCGTCTCGGTGATCTCCGTCGAAGAACTGCTGCGCCGCACGCAGTTCGCCGTCCAGACCAACTTCCGTGTCCTGGAGGGCCTCACCGCTGCGGCCCTGTACTACCTGGCGATGACCACCCTGTGGGGCCTGGTCCAGCGGTGGCTGGAGATCCGGGTCGGCCGCGGCCACCAGACCGGGCCGAGCCGTGGCCGCCGTATCAAGAGCGCCGCCGTTCCGGCACTCGAAATGGAGACCCGATGACCATCGAGACGGTCGTGGAAGCGCGCCAGGTCCGCAAGTCGTACGGCCATGTCGAGGTCCTCAAGGGCATCGACCTGACGGTCCGGCGAGGGGAGGTCGTCCTCGTCCTGGGCCCTTCGGGTGGCGGCAAGAGCACGTTCCTGCGCACCCTCAATCACCTGGAGACCCCCGACTCGGGCACCGTCAGCATCTGCGGCGAGCGGATCGGCTACGGCGACCGGGGCGGACGCCAACTCGCCCTGCGGGAGCGGCGAATCGCCGTCCAGCGGCGGCGCACCGGCATGGTGTTCCAGCAGTTCAACCTGTTCCCGAACATGACCGCGCTGGACAACGTGGCGTCCGGTCCGGTGCACGTGAACGGCGTGTCCAAGGCCGAAGCACGCGTCGCGGCGGGCGAGTTGCTGGCCATGGTGGGCCTCGCCGACAAGACCCGCTCCTACCCCGCCCAGCTCTCCGGCGGCCAGCAGCAGCGGGTGGCCATCGCGCGCGCCCTGGCGATGCGCCCGGAACTGCTGCTCTTCGACGAACCCACCTCGGCGCTCGATCCGGAGATGGTCGGCGAGGTCCTCGACGTCATGGTCCGGCTCCGCGAGGAGGGCATGACCATGATCGTCGTCAGCCATGAGATGGGCTTCGCCCGGGCGGCCGCCGACCGGGTGGCGTTCATCGCCGACGGCCTGGTGGTGGAGGACAAGTCCCCGGACCTCTTCTTCTCCGCGCCGGAACACGAACGCACCCGCCAGTTCCTGGAGCGCATCCTGTGAAGCCCCCACCCCTCTTCAGCCCTGTGAGCACAGCCATGAGCACCAACTCACCGCCGCAGACGGTCACCGTGACCATCGACGGCGCCCCCGGCCAGGCCTGGGCGGGCCAGTCCGTGACCGCCGTCCTGGTCGCGGCCGGCATCTGGCCGCTGCGCCGCAACCCCGTCAACGGCCAGCTGCGCGGCCCGTTCTGCGGAATGGGCGTCTGCCTGGAGTGCGAGGTGACCATCAACGGCCGCCCCGGCTCCCGCAGTTGCACCGCGCACGTCACCGACGGCATGGACATCCGCACCCATACCGAGCCCCTGCCGACGGCCGCGCATGGCTGACCTCATGACGGGGTCGGAGGCGGATGTCGCGGTGGTCGGCGGCGGTCCGGCGGGACTGCACGCGGCGCTGGTCCTGGCGCAGGGCGGGCTGAGCGTCGTACTGCTCGACGAGTCCGACACCCTGGGCGGTCAGTACTACAAGCGCCGGCCCGCGCAACTCACCGCCGCCTTCGGTGACTTCCGCCCGCGCGGCACCGAGCTGATCCGCCAGGTGCGGGAAGCCGAGGTCGTCGTACGCACCGGCACCCTGGTCTGGGGCGCCGAGGACGCGGGCCGCACCCTCTTCACCTCCGACGTCCGCACGGGCGCCCTCGGCCGCATCAACACCCGGGCCACACTCGCCGCCACAGGTGCGTACGAACGCTCCCTGCCCTTCCCTGGCTGGACGCTGCCGGGCGTGGTCACCCCCGGTTTCGCCCTGCACCTGGCCACCATGGACCGGGTTCCCGTGGGCAACCGGGTCGTGCTGGCCGGGACCGGCCCGTTCCTGCTGCCGGTCGCCTGCGCGCTGCTGGAGGTGGGCGCCCGGATCGAGGCGCTGGTCGAGCTCAACCACCCGTACCGCCCCCGCGCTTCTGCGCTCGGTGGCACACTGCGGCAACCCGCCCGGCTCGCGGAGGCGGCCCGCTATCTGCTCACCCTCGCCCGGCACGGCGTGCGCGTCGAACAAGGCGCCCGCGTGCTCGCCGCGTACGGCGACACCCAGGTCACCGCGGTGGACATCGGCCACGAGGACGGCCGCGTACGGCGGTTGGAGACCGACGCGCTGTGCGTGGGATTCGGCTTCCGCCCCAGCACCGAACTCCCCCGGCTGCTGGGCTGCGACACCCAGGCGGACCCGACGGGCACGGAACAGCTCCCGGTCGTGGACGCGGACGGTACAACCTCGGTCGACGGCTTGTACGTCGCCGGGGACTGTGCCGGTATCGCGGGGGTGCAGGCGGCGGGCGTACGAGGACAGCTCGCCGCCCATGCGATCCTGCGCCGCCTGGCCCCCGAACGCGCGCCCGCACCGGTGGCCGGTCTCCGCCGCCGGGCCCGCTCCCTGGACCGTTTCGCGGCACTGGCCGACCGCCTCTACCCCATGCCGGCCACGGCCGACATCCCCGACGACACCCAGGTCTGCCGCTGCGAGGGCGTCAGCGCGGGTGAGATCCGGCAGGCCGCCGAGACCGGCTGGAACGACCTGCACGGCACCAAGGCCGCCACCCGCGCCGGCATGGGCCCCTGCCAGGGACGCGAATGCGGCCACATCGTCGCTGCGTTGGCCGGGCGGGGCTCCGGGCCAAACCGGGCGGCGGAGTGCTTCGCGGCCCGGATGCCGATACGGCCGCTGCCCATGGCCGCGACGGTCGAAGGGCAGGAGGTCCCGTGACCCGGCCCGACGTCATCGTCATCGGCGCCGGCGTCCTCGGTGCCAGTGCCGCCTTCCATCTCGCCGAACGCGGTTACCGGGTCGTGGTGTTGGAGCGCGGCGGGCCCAACCGCGAGGGCTCCGGCACCACCGCGGGCAACCTCCACATCCAGGCCATCCACACCCGCCGCCCGGGCCAGGAGGTCCCGGTCGACAGCGCCCGCCTGCTGCCACTGCAACGACGGGCGTCGGACCACTGGGCGCAGATCGAGGAACGGCTCGGCGCCGACGTGGAGTTGCGGCGCGGCGGTGGCTTCATGGTCGCCGAAACCGCCGTGCAGGAAGAGGAGTTGAGGGAGAAGCACGAGTGGGAGCGGCGGGCGGGCATCCCCACTGAGGTGGTCACCGGCGACGAGGCCCGTAAGCAGCTGCCGCTGCTCTCCGACCGTGTACGCGCCGCCAGTTGGTGCCCGCTCGACGGCTACGCCAACCCGCTCCTGATCACCCCCGCCTATCTGACCGCGGCCCGCCGCCTCGGCGCCGAACTGCACGCCTTCACCCCGGTGACCGGCATCCAGCGGGTCGGCGACGACTACAAGGTGCTCTCGGACGACCGCAGTTGGACCGCACCCGTCGTCGTCAACGCGGCCGGGCCGTGGATCACCGAGATCTCCGCGCTCGCAGGGGTGGGGATACAGATGTCTCCGGTCGCGATCCAGATGCACGTGACCGTGCGGGTCCCGCCGGTCATGCATCACTTGGTCCAGCACATCGGCGAGGGCATGTCGGTCAAGCAGGTCAGTGCGGGAAACCTCCTGATCGGCGGCGGCTGGCCCGCGGCGAAGCTCGACATGGAAGGCCGCAACACCGTCAGCGTGCCCAGCATGGCCGGCAACCTCGCCCAGGCCGGGCGCATCCTGCCGTTCCTCGGCGACCTGCGGCTGCTGCGCATGTGGGCCGGACCGCTGGCCGCGACCCCGGACGAGATGCCGGTGATCGGCGAAGTCCCCGGCCACCCCGGTTTCTTCGTCGCGGGCGGCACCTACGCCTTCACCCTCGCCCCGGTGTGGGGCGACACGCTGGCCCGCCAGATAGCCGGGGAGGTCGCGGCCGACCCGGTGGACGACCTCGGCCCCGGCCGCCTGCTGTACGACGACGCCACCACTCCCGTATCGCCCTGAAAGGCACTCCCCCATGACCTTGAAGATGTTCGTCAACGGCCAGGCGATGTCCGGAGGCACCCTCAACCACGCGCTGAGCGAGGCCCGCCTGCTCGGCCCCGCCCGCACGGCAGCCACGTACCGCTTCTTCTCCGTACGCGACGAGTTCCCCGGTCTGCACCCGGTCACGGAGGGCGGCGCGGCGATCAACGGCGAGGTGTACGAGGTCAGTTACGAGGTGCTGCGCGAGCAACTGCTCCCCGAGGAGCCCGAAGAACTCGAACTGGGTGTGATCGCCCTGGCGGACGGTTCGGGCTCCTTCTCGATGCGCATGCGCGCCTCCGCGCTAGCGGCCCCCGGCGTCGTCGACATCACCGCCCACGGCGGCTGGCACGCCTACCTCGCCTCTCTCTGACACTTCGTCCTCGCTGGAGGTCTGCCATGTCCCACCCCTCATCGATCGAACCCGTCGACCTCGTCGTCCGAGGCGGCACCGTGGTCAACGCAGACTGGCAGGGCGTCGCGGACGTCCTGGTGGGCGGCGGCAAGGTGCTCGGGGTGGTGGAGCCGGGCGCGTACCGCACCGTACAGGCCCCCGGCACCACCGAGTTGGACGCTTCCGGACGCCTCGTGCTGCCCGGCGGCGTGGACCCGCACTGCCATGTCGGCTTCACCTCGGGGGACTTCACCTCCCTCGACGACTACCGTCAGGCCACCACGGCGGCCGTCTTCGGGGGTACGACCACGATCGTGGACTTCGCCATCCCGCGCCCCGGCGAGAACCCGGCCGACGTCGCCGCGGCCCAGCGCGCCAAGGCGGCACAGGGGTTGTGCGACAGCGCGCTGCACGGGTGTGTGGTCGAGTGGGACGACACCGTGCCGGAGCAGCTGCGGTCGCTGGCCTCCGACGGCATCGTCACGGTGAAGATGTTCACCACCTACCGCGGCGAGACCATGGCCGACGAGAAGACCATCCTGAATGTGATGACGACACTGCGGGATCTGGGCGGCATGGTGGTCATCCACTGCGAGGCCGACCACATCATCGCGGACACGCAGGAGCGCGGTGAGGCCGCCGGGTCGATCAGCGCGTCCCATCACTCCGGTACGCGGCCGGAGTTGGCCGAGAACGCGTCGGTCGCCGAGATCCTCGCCATCGCCGAGTCGGTGTCGGCCCCGGTATACTTCGTTCACCAATCGACACCCGAGGCGGTCGACCTGGTGGCCCGCGCCCGCGGCCGGGGAGTGCGGGCGTTCACGGAGACGGTGGCCCACCACTTGGTTCTCGACGACACGGCGTACGCGGGCCCGCATCCCGAACGCTTCGTGTGCTGCCCGCCGTTGCGGGACGCCGGTACGGTCGCCGGGCTGCGTTCACGACTGCTCATGGGCCAGGTGGCGACGATCGGCAGCGACCACTGCTGCTACGACACGGCCCAGAAGGAGTCGGTGAGTCACGACGTACGGGCGATGCCCAACGGTCTGCCGGGCGTGGAGACCCGTATGCCGGTGATCTTCAGCGAGTTGGTAGTCAAGGGCGGTCTTCCGACGGGCCGCTTCGTCGAGTTGATGTGCGCCAACCCGGCCAGGCTCAACGGCCTCTACCCCCGCAAGGGAGTCATCGCGCCCGGCTCGGACGCGGACCTGGCGATCTGGGACCCCAAGGCCACCCGGACCGTCCGCAGTTCCGGCCTGCACATGGCCACGGACTACACGCCGTACGAGGGCATGTCCGTCACAGGCTGGCCGGAGACCGTCGTGGTGGGCGGCCGTCCCGTCATCGAGGCCGGCCTGCTGACGGACACCGAACCCCGGGGCCGCCATCTGCGCTCGGGCCCACTGAGCCGGTCCCTGGTCTGTTGACCCCGCGGCTTCGTACGGAGGAGCGCGGCCGGTTCCCGAGGCGATGAGGAGCATTGGCCGGCGCTCTGCCGCGTGGTCGGCGTGTGGCTGCAGGGGGTGGTCGGCGGTGGTCCTGGATCCGCGTCGGCGGTAGGAACTTCGGTGGTTTCGGGGCTTGTTCCTGATTGCGCAGGTGTTCGCGAAGGAGGAGCTGGAGCACCTGCGTGCGCTACCAGGGGATGACGCCGTCGTCCTCGAAGAACGAGCCGGTCGGGCCTCCGTCGGGCAGCGTGGCGAGCCGGATCGCTGTGGCCGCGCCCTGCTCAGGAGTGCGGGGTCCGTGGAAGCCGGTGAAGTCGGTCGCGACCAGGCCCGGGCACGCGGCGTTGATCAGGATGTCCGTATCGGCCAACTGCCGGGCGTACTGCACGGTGACGGCGTTGAGGAACGACTTCGACGGCGAGTAGGCCGCCATGACGGGGCCGATCTCGATGTCCGGGTCCGCCTGCCGGGTCAGGGAGGCGACGGCGCTGGAGACGTTGACGATGCGGGGCGACGTCGAACGCCGCAGCAGCGGGAGCATCGCGTTGGTCACCCGGATGACACCGATGACGTTGGTCTCCACGACCGTGCGGACCAGGTCGAGGTCGAGGGTGGTCGGGTCCTGGACCCACCCCGGCCCCGTGTCTCCTGAGATGCCGGCGTTGTTGACCAGGACGTCCAGGCGCCCTGTCTGCCGTTCGATCAGTTCCGCGGCATCGGTGACGCTCCGGTCGCCCGTCACCTCCAGCGGCACCCCGAACGCGTCCACGCCGGCGGCACGCAGCCTCTCCACGGCGCTCTCGCGCCGGACCTCCTCGCGGGCTCCCACACCCACGCGGTACCCGAGGACACCCAGCCCGGCCGCGATCTCGTACCCGATTCCCTTGTTCGCGCCGGTCACCAGCGCGATCTTCGTTTCGCTCATGCTGTTGATGGTCACTCGCGGACGAGCGGTGCGGCCAACACCGAACGGGTGCCCTGTCATACCTGGTGGGTATCACCCAGAAGCTACGCTGTGGCCATGGATGCCCTGGAGACCCGCGAGCTGAGGTACTTCGTGGCTGTCGCCGAAGAACTGCACTTCGGCCGTGCCGCCGAGCGCCTCGGCATGGCCCAACCACCGCTGTCCCGGGCGATCCAGCAGCTCGAACGGCGCCTCGGCGTCTCCCTGTTGACCCGCAACCGGCGCGGCGTCTCCCTGACCGGCGCCGGAGAGGTGCTGCTGCACGAGGGCCGTGCGGCCCTCGACGCGAGCACCGCCGCCGCTCGCCGCACCCGTCGCGCCGGCGGCGCCGACCGTCCGGGCGGTCCCCGCGACCGCCTGGTGCTGGCGGTGAAGGCCGCCGCGTCCCACGAGCTGCTGCGAAAGCTCCTCGACGCCTACGCGGCCGAGCCCTGTGCCGCCGAGATCGAGGTGCTGCCGTGCGGCATGTGTGAGCAGCCGGAGCTGCTGCGCGACGGCCGTGCCGATGTGGCGCTCATGCACGCCCCGTACAACTCCCTCGCCGGGTTCGACAGCGAGGAACTGATGACCGAGGGACAGATCGCCGTCCTGCCCGCCGGGCACCCCCTCGCCACGCGCAAGACGTTGTGCCTGGCCGATGTCGGCGACGTCCCCGATCTTCCGCTCGCCCGCTGGCCCCGCCACGGCACGTATCCACCCGGACCGGGCCCCGAGATCCACGACCAGACGCAGCTGGCCCAGCTGATCGCCCTCGGGCGCACCATGGCCGTCTTCCCCGACTCCGCCCGCTCCTGGCTATGGGCCGGGCACACCGCCGTCCCTCTGACCGACGCACCCCCCGTCGTCACCCACATCGCCTGGCCCGCGCACAGCCGCTCCCTCGCCCTCGCCGGACTGATCCGCACGGCCGCGCGGCTGTAACGCCCTCTTGCCTCGCATGCTCCCGCCCGGTTCCCGGGAGCGGTTGGGGGTTGAGCCGTCGCCGCTGGGCAGGTGCTCGATCGCGACGAGGAAGTCACGGAAGGCCCGGTCGGTGCGCCGGGTGTCGCCGGTGGCGTCGAGATCCATGAGCAGACCACGGATGACCGCGAGAACAAGGGTCGCGAGATCCGGTCGACCGATGCTGCGCAGACCGTCCTCGAGCGGTCCGAGCCAGTCGGTCGTCGCGGTGCGCCGGAAGTTGGGCCACAGCTGCTGCTCCGCACTCTCGCGCAGCTGACCGAACATCCGCAGGTACGGCTGCCCGTCCGGGCCAGTGATGGAAGTCCAGGCCCGGTTCAGGGTTGCCGTGTACGGCTCGTCGGGTCGTACGCGCAAGAGGTCGCCGAACATGTCGAGCTGACGTTGTCGCGCGCGCCCCAGGATGGCCCGCAGCAGGGCGTCACGGGTACCGAAGTGGTAGATCAGCATGCGGGCTGAGGTCCCGGTGGCGGTGGCCAGCGGCTCCAGCCGGTCGGGGAGCCCGTACGCCAGGGCGTGATCGGCGCAGGCATCGAGCAACCCCACCTTGATGTGCGGTTGCGGTCGTCTCCCCATGGCCCGCACTTTTTCACGTAACAGCTACTACGTCTATCGTCGGCGGGGGTAAGTCGAGGCAGACGTGGAGGCAGCGATGAGGGTCGTGTTCGTGCATGGGGCGTGTGTGCGGGACGGGTCGTGGTGGTGGCACCGGACCGCCGAACTGCTGCGGGAGCGAGGAGTGTCGAGCGTGGCACCGGCGCTGCCGAGCTGCGGCGAGGCGGGCCTGCCCGTCGGCGTCGGCGTCGACGGTCCGGGGCTGCCCGAGGATGTGGCCGCGGTGCGGCAGGTGCTGCAGGGCAGCGACGAGCCGACCATCGTGGTCGCCCACAGCTACGGTGGCATCATCACCGCGGAAGCCGCCGCGGGCATCGAGTCAGTGCGCCACCTACTGCTGGTCTCCAGCTACCTGCCCGAGGTCGGGCAGAGCCTGTCGGAGTTCGGGGACGGCGGCCCCGCCCCGTTCCTCGACGTCGACCCCGACGCCGGCACCTTCGGGGTCCGCCCCGAACTGCTCGTGGACACGTTCCTGCAGGACTGCGACTCCGAGGTCCAGGCACAGGCCGCGGACCACCTGGCCCGGCAGAACCTGCAGGTGACCGGGCAGCCGGTCGGGGCGGCCGCCTGGCAACAGGTGCCCTCGACGTACCTCGCCTGCACCCAGGACCGGGGCACCCCGATGCGTCTCCAGCACGAGTTCGCCCGCCGGGCCGGCAACATCGTCGAACTCGACGCCGGCCACCACCCGTTCCTGTCCCAGCCCACCGCGGTCCGGGACCTCCTGCTGAGCCTGTGACGGCGGACTCGGAGCGGCCGGACATCACACCTGCAGTCGTCACGCCCCGGCCCTCAACCGAGGGACGACAGCCGAGTTCACCTGTCTGAATTGCCATGATTCGTGTCCGCCAAACTCCTTTGAGGCAACTCCGGTTACCCAGGCATTTGATGCATTGACGTCCAAACTCTCCTGCTGAGCGAGCCAGACGGACGTGTTCGGGTGGCTCCTCGGCAGCGGGAAGGCTGTTGTGGTCCCCACTGACGCGGGGAGGGGGCAGCCCTCCGCACCAGTGAACTCGCGCTGGATCGCACGGTCCTCCCCCTGTCTCGACGGGAAGTACGAATCGACATCACGTCCCGGTCCGGCAACAGCTTGCGGCCCGGACAACGGCTCGACGTCCTCGGTGACGCCCTGCCCCTTGGCGAGACGCAGGCCGCATCGGCGTCGAGCAGGGCAGTGGGAGCCGCCAGGGAGTACTGACCCTGGCCATCCGTCTCAGGCCGTCGAAGATGTGTCGAGCGACTTCCCGTGCACCTACCTGGTCCGTGTACAGGAACTCCAGCAGCCCGTGGGCGAGCAGCTCCTCCGCGATCCGCTCGGCCCCGAACGGCCCGCGGTGCCTGTGCCGGTGCGCCAACGCGCCCGCCATCAGCGCCTCGCCGAAGGTGGCGGGGACATGGGCGGCGAAGCCCACATGGGCCAGGTAGGCAGGGGAGCCGCACAGCCATGTTGTTCGTACGACAGAGACATGGTGCCCCCGTAAATCGTTCCCCTTCACGGTCCCCGTCCAGCGGCACCCGGCGTATGAGCATTCCGGCCCTGGACACGAGCCGTGCGGCACTGGCGACCGCCAACTCCAGCGACACCAGCGGTACTTCCGCGTCCCTCCTGCGTACGAGAAACGCATCCCACCGTGCGAAGGCGGCAGCGGCCTTGTCCTTGTCCGGAGGGGACGCCGGCTGCGCCGGGACAGCCGTACAGCGGCGAAGGCCGCCGATGGCCAGCAGATAGCCCAGGCCCTCGGCTGCCGCGCCGATGATTCCTCGGACGACGGCCACGAGGACCAGTAGCAGGAAGAGCATCACGACTCGAACACTCCCTTGGGCCCGACTCGGTCGCTCAGCGGCAGGCGAATTGCCGTTCGCCGCCGGCGCCCGACTCGTACGTCATGCCGTAGTGCTGGAAGATCGCCTCTTCCTGCGCGGCGGGCAGGATGTCGTCCGTGCCGATCGAAGAAGCCTTCCTCACCAGGCTCTTCGCATACGAGACCTTGAGGTAGCCCGGCCCGAGGATCGCTTCGTCGAGGGGGACAAAAAACCAGGCGCCGGCGAGTGGGCGGCCCGGTCCGGACGGTGGCCATGGCCGGTTCGTCGGTGACGGTGTCCACATAGATCGCTTCGAGCATGCCGATCTTGCGTCCGTTCGGGTCGACGACATCGTGGTTGCGCCGCTTACGGATGTCGGCCGCCTGGGTCACGTCCCCTCCCTTCCGAGCCGAGTGCGGGCCGGTGCAATCCGTCCTACGGAACCCTGCCGGGCATTTGAGTCGGCAGCGGTGACTTCTTGCTGATCTGCGAGCTCTATTCGAGAGGCGGGTGCTGAAATCTCCCGCGCCAACCGAACCGACGGTCGAGACAACGACTCCGGCGCATACGCGCCGGAGTCGCCCTTCCGGGCGGTTGCACGTGAGAGTGCACCAACCCGCAACCAGTATTACTGCGGTCCGTGCCGCTCGTGCGCTGAATGCCCCGTCACGCTCGGACCTCTCGTCAGACCATGCTTGCGTGATCTTCTCGCCGCACGGTCTCCGTTTGCCGGCCGCGCCCACCTGCCCCCGTCAGGGAGAATTGCGCTTTAGTGATTTTATGCCTTGCTCGCCCGGATAATAGATAGGCGCCATTCGGCCTATTAAGCAGTTCTGTGTATTTCGCGAATTGTTCGCCGATTTCGGTGAAGTCAGTCGAATGAATCGCAATCCGATTCCGCTCGTGCGTAATATGCCAGCGAAAGATATGCAGGAGATTCCCCGCGACCGAGAACCACCAAACAGGCACCATCCCTGATAGGAGTTGGCCCCTCGATGACGCTGAATATCCCTGACGCTCCAGTACGGCGCACCATGTCGGTCTGGTTCGCGGCGCTGACGGCCGTGGTGATCGCCGCGGTCGTGCTCGCGATGACGCCGACACGCGCAAGTGCCGTTGCCACACCCGTACCTCTCGGTACGGCGACCAGCTTCGCCGTACTGGCCGGTTCACAAGTCACCAACACCGGGCCCTCGTCGATCACCGGTGATCTCGGAGTGTCGCCGGGAACGGCCATCACCGGATTCCCGCCCGGCACGGTGCTCGGGGCCCAGCACTCTGCGGACGCGGTGGCGCTCCAGGCCAAGAGCGACCTGGTCACGGGGTACAACAACGCCGCCGGTCAGGCGCCGGACGTCACGTACCCCACCGCTCCCGACCCCGTGGAGCTCGGTGGCAGGACGCTGGATCCGGGCGTCTACAAGGCACCCATCTCCGCGGGTATCACCGGCACGCTCACGCTCGACGCGCACGGTGACCCCAATGCCGTATGGGTCTTCCAGATCGGTTCGACCCTGACGACGGCGTCCGGCAGCAACGTGTCGCTCGTCAACGGCGCCTCGCCGTGCAACGTGTACTGGCAGATCGGCAGTTCGGCCACCCTCGGCACCAACTCCACGTTCGTGGGCACCATCATGGCCCAGGAGTCGATCACCGTCACGACGGGAACGACCATCGCCGGCCGGGCGCTGGCCCGTACCGGCGCCGTGACGCTGGACAACAACACGATCAGCCGCGGTACGTGTGCCGCGGGCGGAACCACCGGTAGTCTGATCACGGGCGGTGTTGTCGCCGGTGCCACGTCGGGCGGCGCCACGGCGGGCACGACGGGAAGCACCACGGTCGGCGTCATCGGCGGCGTGCCGACGGGTGGCGGAACCGGCGGTCTTCTCGGCGGTGTCCTGACGTCGGGTGGAACCACCGGCGCGGTGGGCGGTCTCGTCGCGGGCGCCACCACCAGCGGCACCACGGGCGCCACCACAGCCGGTACGAACGGTGGTGCGACGGGCGGCTCGACCGGTGGAAACGGCCATCACGATCACGGCCACAAGCCCGGCGGCCATGACCACGGTGGGAAGCCCAACGACCACGACCACGGCGGGAAGCCCGAAGAGCACGGCGGTTACGGCGGGCATGAAGGCAAGCCCGACAAGCCCGAGGGCTACGGCAGCGATCACGAAAGTCACCACAAGAAATCTGCCTAGCTTCAGCTCCCCTTGAGCGAGCAGGACGAGCGGCGCGCGACGGATCGTTGTCGATTCCGTCGCGCGCCGTTGGCGAAATCTCAGGAGAAACAAAGTGAGAGAAGCCAGGAATGAAAGGCCGGGTGGGACCGTGCTGGGCGGCATCGAAACGGTGGACGTCGACGAACCGGACCGGATCGGCGCCGAGGCGACAGGGCAGGCGGGACAGGCAGGGCGGACGGACCGGGGCGGGACAACCCTTGCCCGCCAAGGGCCTTCGAAGCCTCCGCCCCTCCTGCTGAAGGCGGGGACGAGCGTTGCTGTGGCCCTGTGTCTGGCGACGTCCCTGGTCCATGTACTCCTCGTGTTCCTGCACGTGGCGCCCCCGAACCCTCTCTCCCGGCAGTACAGCCGGCAGGTCAACGCGTGGGTCTTCCCCCTGTTCGAGCAGAACTGGCGGCTCTTCGCTCCGGATCCGGAGTCGGTCAACCGGCAGATCTCTGCACGGACCATGCACACCGCCCCGGACGGCAGGGTGCACGTGAGCGGCTGGTTCGATCTGAGCGGCGTCGACAACTCGGCGGTGAGACACGACGTCTTCCCGAGCCACACCGCGCAGAACATGCTGCGGCGGGCCTGGAGTTCGTACCTCGAAACCCATGGTGGTGACGACCGGCCCCGCTCGGAGCGGGCGCTGATGATGCAGAAGTACCTGACCGACATCGCGGCGGACCGCATCACCGACCACCGCGGCGGCACGTTCGAGTCCGTCCAGCTGCGGGTGATCACCGTGCCCATCGCCGCGCCGGCCGAGGGGCCCGGCCCCGGCTCGGCCGCTGCCGCGCCGAAGCCTGTCGAAACGCGGTATCTGCCCTGGTGGAAGGTGACCTCCCATGGAAACTGAGCAGGCACTCGTTCCGCATCGAGGTGTCCCACGTACCCCCGACGGGGCGGACCCAGGTCCGCGGCGCCGCGGACCGGAGAGGGTCGGTGCGCTCCTCACCGTCCTGACCGAGCGGCCGGTCTCCCTCTACGCCGCGGCCGTTCTGCGCATCGGCTACGGCCTCCTCTACCTCGTCTTCCTGCTGCGCGAGTTTCCGCACCGCGACGAGATCTGGGGGCCCGGGTCACCTTGGACGCCCGAGCTGGCCAGGCAGTTGTTCGGCCAGACCGGGTGGGCCAGCATCCTCACCCTGTCCGACAGCCGGCCCTACTTCGAGACGTGCTACGCGCTGGCCCTCCTCACGTCCGCGTTGTTCCTCCTGGGCTGGCGGACCCGGGTGGTGTCCGTGCTGTTCGCGGTCGTGGTGGCGTCGTTCCACGCCAGGGCGATCTTCATGACCGACGGAGGAGACAACCTCATCCTCCTGATGGCCCTCTACCTCGTCCTCACCGCGTGCGGCCGACGCTGGTCCCTGGACGCGCGCAGAACCCGGCGCCGAGCCTCCGCGGGAAAGGGGGAGAGCGGCTCGACAGACTCAGGAGCAGACGACCTCCGACACCAACTGGCCATGTCTCGCCGGACCTTGACGGCAGTACTCCACAACTGCGGCATGTTCGTCATCGCGGCCCAGGTCTGCTTCCTCTACGGATCCGCGGGCCTCTACAAGGTGCAGGGCGCCTCCTGGGGCAATGGCACAGCCCTCCATTACGTCCTGAACCTCGACCTGTTCCGGCCCTGGCCCGAGCTCTCGCTCCTGGCGGACGAGCACGACGTGCTGATCGCTGTCGCCTGCTACGTGACCGTGCTGGTGCAGGTCGCCTTCCCGTTCGTCCTGTTCGGACGGCTCAAATACCCGGTCCTGACCATGCTGTTGGGCATGCACCTGGGCATCGCCGTCCTCATGGGGCTGCCGCTCTTCTCCAGCGCGATGATCATCGCGGACGCCGTGTTCCTGCCGGACCGCTTCTACCGGGCACTAGGACAGCTCTTGCGGCCCGTCGGCCGGTGGGCGCATATCGGGGAGGCGGGGGCTTCGGCACGCGGAGGGGAGGCACTCGTGCCGCCGCAGCCAACACCGTCGAGCCATTGAGGGTTCTGTGGTCTGGACGCGGTGCCGTTCTGTGAGGCAGTTGACGAGGGTGGTCAGGGCCTGTTGGAAGCGGAGGGTGAGCTTGTCCCGGTCGCCCTGGGGAACCAGTTCCGGGCCGTGCTTGCGATCGGGGCTGTCGGCGCAGGATCACGCAGTCCCCCGGCCCGGCCAGTCTTGTGGCACTCAACGCCATCCGCCGCACCGTCCTGTCGCCGAGCCGGACCCTGCCGGGCGCGTCCCGACGCGCGCGCCGCGCCCGGTCGCCGCGATCCTCGCTCGCCCCCGGTCAGCCCCTGCCGGTCGAGCGGGACAGGCGGAACGCCGAGACGAGGAAGAAGATCCCTCCGAGTGTGGCGTAGCCGGCGAGGGTGGTCAGCGAGGGGTCCTCCTGTGAGGCGCTTCGGATGAAGGTCGCGCCGGCCAGCACCGAGATGCCGCCGCTGACGATCATGGCCCACTGGCCGCCCATCGGTCGGCGCGCGACGCCCACGAGGAGCTGGACCAGCCCGGATACGACCGCCCACGCGCCCCAGACGCGCAGCACGTCGGCGACGCCCGAGGCGCCGGCGACCGCGACACCGACCGCGGCCAGCGAGCTGACGGCAATGTTGGCGTACAGGCCCTTGACCGACCCGTCGGCGCGCGCCGACCTGGTATCGACGACGGCCGCGACCACGTCGAAGGCCGGATAGAGGAACAGCAGCAGCCTGGCCGCGACGGTGAGGTCCGAGCCGGACACCAGCAGGAGCACCGCCCACGCGGCGGCGAAGACGAAGCGGATGACGTACAGCCGACGCAGGGCGGGCGCGGCGCCGACGTGCTCGGCGGAGGCGGCAGATGCCATGAGGTTCTCCAGTCAGTGCAGGGTAGAGAGAACGCTCTCTCTTGTCTGCAGACTGACACACCCCTCCCACCAAAACAAGAGAGACCGTTCTACCTGCTACATTGGGTGACATGACAGGGACGGAAGCGGGCACAGGCACCGGCAGGAGGGTTTCCCAGGCCCGGGAGCGGCTCCTGCAGACCGCCGGGCAGCTCTTCTACGCGGAAGGCATCCACACCGTGGGCGTCGACCGCCTGGTCGCCGAGTCGAAGGTCACCAACGCCACCTTCTACCGCCACTTCCGCAGCAAGGAAGACCTTGCCGTCGCCTACATCGCAAGCGTTGACCAGGCGATCCGCACACAGATCGGCACCCTGACGGCCGCAGACGTACCGACCGACAGCATCCTGCGGGGCATCGGTGCCTCCTTGGTCGAACAGATCCGCTCGCCCGGCTACCGCGGATGCGCCTTCCTCAACGCGGCAGCGGAATTCCCCGATCCCGACCACCCGGTCCACCGTGCCGTCGTGCAACACCGCGCATGGTTCCTGCAGACGATCACCGAACTGTTCGCCGAGATCACGACCGCGCAGGCAGAGCACGCCGGGCGGCACTTCGTCATGCTCCGCGACGGCGCGATGAGCGCCGGCTACCTCGGCGACCCCGTCCTGGCCGGCGAGACCCTGCTGCGCGGCATCGACGGACTCCTGCGGATCCACACCGCCCGCGGCCAGGACGAGCCCGCCTCCTCCTCACCCGGCCAGGCATCCTCCGCCGCCACGCCCCTCTCCGACATCGAATGCACACCGCCCAGCACCCAACCCCGGCCGGGCCGCAACCGGCCGCACTGAACGCCGAACGGACCAAGGCGCCTCCAACTGCCGCAGTAGGCGGTGCGCCAGAGTCCCAGGCCAGTGCCGCGGACCACAGAGACCAGTCGGGCAGGCTCAACACGAAACGGACCCCCGTCCAAAACGTTCGGCGCTCAAGGGCCTGCCTCCGAAACCCGAAAACCCTCGGGGGCAATCCGCTCGCGGGCAATGGCGTGGTCGAGCGGATGCGTTCGATCGGCGTCGACGTCAAGACCTGGGGGAAATCCCCCGGCCCGCCCGCGCCAACCCGAAGCAAGCCGCCCTGCTGGGGATCGGTGTCGGTGACGGTCGGACACCCCTCCACCCGTACATCTACGACGACGTCGCGACATACGTCGGCGGTGTCTTCGCCAGCGACGAGACCCGCTGCCGCCTCTTCGCCGCCGCTGCCGAACTGGTCTACGTAGCTGGCTGGATGAGCTTCGACTCGTCGCAACACGAGGCCGCCCGGCGGTACTTCACCCTGGCGGTGAAGCTGGCGGCCGAAGCCGAGGACGCACCGCTGGCAGGCCACGTCCTGCGAGCCATGGCCCACCAGGCGACAGATCTCGGGCACCCCAAAAAGCCGTGGGACATCGCGACGGCCTCGGTCGAGCACAAGCGACGTTCAGGGGTGTGGTCGGGTAGCCGGAGACCATTGCTGATCCCCGGCCCCCTCAGAACCGGACGTGCGAGCTTTCCCCGCATCCGGCTCAAGCAAGCCACGAGG
>NZ_JARXVH010000034.1 GCF_029892565.1 Streptomyces pseudovenezuelae
GCCGGCGACGGCGGCGAAGGCGCGAAACACTGGCTGCGCGTGCTGTCGGAGCTGAAGAATCGGGGCGTCGAGGACATCCTCATGCTGGTCTGCGACGGGTTGAAGGGGCTGCCCGACGCGGTCGGCGAGGTCTGGCCGCGAACTGTGGTGCAAACGGCTCATGCGGATCTACGCCGAGCGCAACGACCTGGAAGTGCCGTGAGCGTGCGCGCGGACCGGATCATCCGGGAACTGTCCGGCTACGTCCACGAGCACCCCGGCGAGAAGATGGCGCTGATGCCCGTGTACGACGCCGTCCGGGACCATGCGCAGCGCGGTGCTTGCACCCATGACCAGCGCTGTCCGGTCATCGTGGCGGGAGCGGTCGTCGTGGACGAGCACCACCGCGTCTTGTGCCTCCGTCACGCCGGGACATTCAGCCTGGCCGAAACGGAGTTGGAGCACCAGGACGACTCGCTCAGCGACGCGGCCCTACGCCTCCTGGCCGAGGAGATCGGTGTCCGCGACGTATGGACGGAGCCCGGGAGCGAGGGCCCGTTCCTCGTCGACGTGACCCGGCCCGGATGCCACCTGCACGGCCCCCGGCTCCGCATCGGATTCCGCTACCTCTTCCGGGCCCACTCCGGAGCCGTCCTCCCCACCATGATCGAAACGGGCGCGGCGGCCTGGCTGCCGTTCACAGACATCGGCATACGCCCGGTCCGCGAGCGCCTGTACGGCCTCATGGCCGGTGTCCTGTGAGCCCCCGGAACCAGCAGATCGTCTACATCGCGAGCACCGTGACCCTCGGAGGAGCAATCCTCCTCGGCATCTTCGGGAAGGGCTGATGTACGAGCGCAAAACCCAAGCCCCGCCCCGGAAGCCCGCCGTACCGGGCGGCACGATCGCCGCCCACAGGCCACCACACGACGTCCGAATCGGCGACTTCGTCCATCTCGACGGCGCGTACCACCAGATCCAGGACATGCGGTCCGCCGGAGACACCTCGCGCCGCGTGCTGCTCTTCGCCGAGCACAGCCCCCTGACCATGACAGAGGCGATGACCATCCACCGCCCCGTCGGCACCTGCTAGGCCACCTCGTTCGGGGCCTGCGCCACATCCGTCACCAGCACGTGAGGAGCTTCGCCATGCGTTTCCACAAGATGCATGGGGCCGGGAACGACTTCGTCCTGCTCTGCGACCCCAAGACGCCCGACACGAAGGACTGGGCGAAAGTGGCCGAGCGCCTCTGCGCCGGGCGGACCGGCGTCGGCGCCGACGGCCTGGTCATCAGCCGCCTGGTCGCCGGCCGCCCCACCATCCTCGAAGTCGACTGCTTCAACGCGGACGGCTCTCTCGCCACCATGTGCGGCAACGCCCTGCGCTGCGCGGCCTGGGTGGCGCATCGTGACCACGGAGTCCAGGAGATGCGCCTGCGGATGGCAGGCGTGATGCACGAGGCAGTCGTCCGCGACGACTCCGTGTGGGTCACCGCCGAGATCGGCGCCATCGACCTGCGACGCGTGCACACCGTGATCAACGGCCTACAACGGCCAGGGCATCATGAGCGTCTCCGTCGACGGCGGCGCGGCCACCTCCGTGGACCTGTACCGCAGCTCCAGCCAGGGGGTGAACGCACCGGTGTTCACCGCCGACGGACTCGACCCGACCGCGGCCCACATCCTCAAGGTCACCGTCACCGTCAGCGTCACCAAGAACCCGTCATCACAGGGCAATTGGGCCTCGCTGGTCGACGCGATCATCGCCTAGCAGCCGAGCAGGAACACCCGCGCGCCGGGCCCGGTCCACGGGGCCGGCGCGCGGGTGTGCGCAGCAGGAGGGCGCGCCGGCCCTCGAAGCCTGCCGAAAGGTCCCGCCCAGGCGAACCAATCCCTGCCCGGTGCCGTGAAGTGCCACAATGGCCCCGGCAGGCAGGCAGGCCGCTCCTCGGCCGGGCCTGTCCGGCAAGGGCGGCGGTCGTGGACGCACCGGCGTGAACCAGGAGGCGAATGTGACCGACAAAGGCGAGGGCGAGAACCTGGCCGCTCCGGGCGACACCCTGCGCTCCATCACGATCGCCTGCATGACCGATCCCGCCGACCTCCCGGCTCCGACCCCTGCCCCGCAGCCGCCGACGCCGTCGGACGACCACCATGCCCTGCCGGAGCGCACCCGCGCCTGCGTGGAGGAACTGCTGCGGCACCACGGCGCCGACCGGCCGGGTGACAACAGCGAGCTCGTCGAGCTAGTTTTCCACGAGCTGACGAACATGTGGAGCGAGGAGATCCTGCAGGGTATCGAAGCCGTCGCGCGGGAGCAGCGGGTCGGGCTCGTGGTGAGCGGATTCGCGGCCCGTTCCGGTGAGCTGCTGCCCCTGCGTGCCGGAGCCCCCTGCCTGTCGGTGCAGCCGCTCCTGGCCTCGGCGCTCGAGCGGCTGACGGCGCGGGGCATCCCCTTCGTCGTCTACGACCCGAGCACCGATCTGTCGCAGGGCACACCCTATGTGGGCGCCACGAACTTCCGCGGCGGCCAGGCGGCGACGCGGCACCTGCTGGGGCTCGGACACCGCCGCATCGCCATGATCAATGGCCCTGACCACCCCTACTGCGTGGCCCGGCAGGCCGGCCACCTCGCCGCGCTGGCCGAGGCCGGCCTGTTCCCGGAGCCCGGGCGGACGCCCTGGACGCCCATCACCTTCGAGGACGGCCATGCGACCGCACGGCAGCTGCTCTCGCTTCCCGACCCGCCGACCGCGGTCTTCGCCGCTTCCGACATGCAGGCGCTCGGCGTCTACCAGGCCGCCAGGGAGCTGGGGCTGTCCATTCCCGGCGATCTGAGCGTCGTAGGCTTTGACGATCTGCCGGTCGCGGCACTGCTCGATCCTCCGCTGACCACGGTGCACCAGCCGCTGCGGGAGATGGCAGCCGCCGCCGCCGGCCTGGCGCTCGCGCTGGGCCGGGGCGGGGAACTGCCCCAGACCGGGGTGGAGATCGCAACCGCACTGGTGGTCCGCCAGAGCACCGCGACTCCGCGGCAGCACGGCGGCACGACGAACGGGACGGCATGAAGGCGACGGACGACCGGGCGGAAGCGGGCGCGGAGCCGGGTGCCGTCACGATCGCGTACATCGCGGAATCGGCGGGCGTCTCCATTCCGACCGTGTCCAAGGTGCTCAACCGGCGCCGCGGCGTCTCGGACCAGACCCGCGCGCGCGTCGAGGAACTCATCACCCTCCACGGCTACCGCAAGCCGGTCGGCAACCGCAGCAACGTCGTGGAGCTGGTCTTCCGTGAGCTCGACAGCCTGTGGGCGGTTGAGGTCATCCGCGGGGTTGAGCGGGCAGCGCGCAAGCACCGGGCCGTGGTGATGGTCTCCGAGGCCCGCAGTGACGGCCCACCGGGGCGCTCGATCGAGGAGACAGCCGGCCGCAGGCCGAAATGCGTCCTGGCGGTGAACCAGCTCTCGCCGGAGGAACGCGAGCAGCTGACCGCGGCGGGCATTCCCTTCGTCATCATCGATCCGCTCGACGACCTCCCCGACGAGGTGCCGTTCGTGGGTTCCACCGGCTTCCGCGGCGGGCAGGCCGCGATGCGGCACCTGCTGGACCTGGGGCACCGCCGCATCGCCATGATCAGCGGCACCGGCCAGCCCGTCATCGTGCCCCGGCAGTCGGGCTTCCTCGCGGCGCTCGCCCAGGACGGACTGGCACACGATCCCGAGCTTCTGGCCGTTTCCCCCTTCACCCGCGAGGGCGGCCGGGCCGCCGCGCTCGAGCTGCTCGCCCTCCCCGAGCGGCCCACCGCCTTCGTCACCGTCTCCGACCCGCAGGCGCTCGGCGTCTACCAGGCCGCCGGAGAACTCGGGCTGTCCGTCCCCCGCGACCTGAGCGTGGTCGGCTTCGACGACCTGCCGATCGCCTCATGGGCCGAGCCGCCGCTGACCACCGTGCACCAGCCCCTCAACGAGATGGCAGCCGCCGCGACCGAACTGGCGCTCGCCCTCGGCCGTCGCGAGGAGGTCCAGCAGGGCGGCACCGAGATCGCCACGACCCTTACCGTCCGCGGCAGCACGGCCCGGCCGAAGCGCTGAGCATGTCGTATTGCGCAGACGCCGCGGCAGGCCTCAGCGCAGGTGGGCCACGGGTGCCTGGACGGTGAGGAACGAGTGCGGGGGAATCGTCAGCACCATCCCCTGGCCGGTTGACTTCAGCGCGTCGAACGGGCGCGGGGCCACCGCCTCGGGCGTCTCGGCGGTGTTGTGGACCTGGAGCCGGTCCGCGGTCAGCAGGCGGCCGGTCGGCTCGCCGACGGAGCCGCCGCGCAGGTCGAGTGTCACCTCGGCGGGCTCCTCGGCGTCCAGGTTGGTCAGTGAGATCAGCACCGTGCCGTCCTTGATGCTGGCGGAGGCGGAGAGCGTGTCGAGTTCGCTGTCCCCCACCCGGCGCCTGGCGTCCTGGGCATGCAGGTGCACGGCGAGCGAGGTGGCGTCCTGATGGCCCTTGTTCATTTCGAAGACGTGGTACGTCGGGGTCAGGACCAGCGCGTCGCCGTCGGTGAGCAGCATGGCCTGGAGGACGTTGACGGTCTGGGCGATGTTGGCCATGTACAGGCGTGCCGCGTGCCGGTGGAAGATGTCGAAGTGGGTGCTGGCCACGAGCGCGTCGCGCAGGGCGTTCTGCTGGAACAGGAAGCCCGGGTTGGTGCCGGGCTCCGTGTCCCACCAGGTGCCCCACTCGTCCAGGACCAGCCCGACCCTGCGGCCCGGGTCATAGCAGTCCATGACCGTGGAATGGCCGGTGAGGATACGGTCGATCCGCTTGGCCTCCAGCATCGTCCGGTAGTAGTCCTCCGTGTCGAAGACGGTGGCGCTTCCCTTCGCGTCCCACGGGCCGCACACCGTGTACTGGTGAACGGACAGGCCCTGGAAGAAGTTGCGGGGCGTGGCCTCGCAGCCGAAGCAGCCGATCTGCTGCATCAGCGTCTCGGTCCACTTGTAGTCGTCGCCGTTCGCGCCGGAGGCGATGCGGTACAGCGTGTTGCCGCTGTGGTCACGGCAGTACGTGGCGTACTGCCGGGCCAGATCGGCGGAATACTCCGCGCGCATGTTGCCGCCGCAGCCCCAGGTCTCGTTGCCGATACCCCAGAACTTCACCCGCCACGGCTCCTCCTGGCCGTTGGCCTTGCGCAGCCGCACCATCGGGCTGTCGCCGTCACGGGTCAGGTACTCCACCCAATCGCTCATCTCCTGCACCGTGCCGGAGCCGACGTTGCCGCTGATGTACGGCTCCGCACCGAGCAGCTCGCACAGGGCCATGAACTCGTGGGTGCCGAAGTGGTTGTTCTCCTCCACGTTGCCCCAGTGGGTGTTGACCATGCGGGGGCGCTGGTCCCGGGGGCCGATGCCGTCCTTCCAGTGGTACTCGTCGGCGAAACAGCCACCGGGCCAGCGCAGGTTCGGGATGTTCAGCGCGCGCAGAGCCCGTACGACATCCAGGCGGATACCCCCCTCGTTGGGTATCGGCGAGTCCTCCCCGACCCAGAAGCCGCCGTAGATGCAGCGGCCGAGGTGTTCGGCGAAGTGGCCGTAGAGGTGGCGGCTGATCGTCGGGCCCTCGATGTCGAGGTTGATGACAGCGGTGGCGGTGGCAGTGGGCACGGGGTGGCTCCAGGGCGTGGGATTGGTATCGATAAAAGGGGCGGCCACGAGGGGTCCTCGGGGCCTGGGAAACCCCGGCCGTCGGAGGTCTCCGACGGCCGGGGCGTGGTTGACGGATGATCAGCCGACGGTGCCGGTCACCGTGCTGCCGTTCTTGGTGACCTTGTAGGTGGCGGTCTGGCCGCTGTAGAAGTGGAAGACCAGCGTGGCCGTGTCGCCGTCACGCAGCGAGGCGAGGAACAGGGGGGTCAGCACGATCGTGCTGTTGGGGTAGTCGGGCGAGAACGTCTCGTTGAACGTCTGGTACGGGGTCCAGTCGAGCGGGCCGGCGTTGGTGCCGTCGGCGTAGGTGGCGTGCATGGTCGCCAGGTTGTTGCCCCGGTACTCGGTGGGGATGGTCAGGCCGTCGGTGGTGCCGGTGGCCGCCGCCACCGTCGGGTTGTCGTTGGTGACGATGTCGATGTTCCACGGCACCCCGGTGGAGAACCGGGCCTGGACCGTGGCGTCGGTGCCGTAGGCGCGGTCGCCGACCAGGCGGGTCAGCGCACTGGCGGTGAAGGTCAGCGTGGTTCCGGAGACGGTGTAGTCCCGCCCCGGGAGCAGCCTGGTGCTGCCCTGCCACACGCCCAGGAAGTGGGTGCCGTTGAGGTTCAGGGTGAGCGACTCGGCAGTGATCGGGGCGGACTTGGAGACGAAGACCTTGTCGAAGGAGGCCGTGCCCGAGCGGGTGGTCCAGCTCGACTTGATCATCGCGAAGATGTCCGGGTCACGCCACTGGAGCGTTGCACGGTTCAGGTAGTTGAAGGCGTCCCACAGGGCGGTGGTGACGCCGTACTTGCGCGCCGCGTATCCCAGCTGCTCGTAGTACTTCAGCTGCTCGCCCCGCTCGACTGATTCGGGGTGGAAGTAGTTGGGGCTGGTCAACAGGCCGTACTCACCGAGGTAGACCGGGATGCCCTTGGCGACGAAGGTGTCGTGCATATCGGCGAAGGAGTCGTCCAGGTACTTCTGGGCGATGTCGCCGTACAGGGTGCCGCCGGCGAGGTTCGCGCTGAACGGGTAGTAGCTGTAGAAGTGCACGGTCGCCACCAGCTGGCTGTCGTGCAGGGAGTTGATGGTGGTGGACAGGTCGTCCAGGAGGGGCTGGGCGCCATCGCCGCCCAGGGTGGGCAGGACGAGCATCCTGGTCGCGTTCTCCCCGCCCGAGGCGCGGACCACGGTGTGGAAGGAGACGTTCAGCTCATTCAGGTACGCGGTCTTCTGCGCGTCCGTGACGTCGTTGAACCGCGGTTCGTTGACGCTCTCGAAGAGCAGGGTGCGCGGCTCGGACTTGAAGGCCTCGGAGATCTGCGACCAGGTGGAGTCGAAGCGGGCCATGACGTTGTCATGGTCCTTGGTTATGTTCGAGACCCATTCTATCGAGTCGTGGTGGATGTTGAGCACGACGTACAGGCCGTCGGCCTGTGCCCAGTCCACGATCTGCTTGACCCGGGCCACGAAGGTGGCGTCGATGGTGTACGGCGCGGTGGCGGACTGGTGGTTGCTCCAGGTCACCGGGATGCGGACACTGCGGAAGCCCGCCGCGGCGATGGTGTCGAAGGTCGCCTTGGTGGTCAGGGGGTTGCCCCAGGCGGTTTCGCTGGGGGCGTCCAGGGAGTTGCCCAGGTTCCAGCTGGGCTGCATCTGGGCCACGGCGTCGATGGCCTTGGCCGGGACGTGGACGACCGGGTGCAGCGCCGTGCCGTGGACGTCGGCGGCACCGAACGCGGCGGTGCCGGACAGGCTCAGCATGACGGCCAGGGCCGTCAGCAGGGCAGCCAGGCGCCCGAGGCCGCGGCCTCGGGCGCGCCGGTGCGCGAGTGGCTGGATGTCGCTCATGCCATGTGCCTTTCTCGAGATGAGTGGATCTCTGGCGAAGTGCTGGTCAGGAAGTCTGTGTGGGGCGGGCCGGCTGCCGGAGTCGCAACAGCACGGCGGACGGTGCCGCCGGCAGGGTCACGGTGAGCTCGGCCGCATCCGGATCCCAGGCGCAGTGCGGTCGCCCGCTGCTGGGGTAGAGCAGGTCGGTGCTGACATCGGCTCCCCGCAGCGGGGGCAGCCGCAGGACTGCGGTGTCGTCCGCTCCGGGGCGGCGCCAGACCGTGAGGTAGGTGGTGGCCGGGGCGTGCAGGGCCAGGGCGATCCATGGGTCCTCCCAGGCCGGCAGGCCGAGCGGCCAGGCGGGGACGGCCTGCGGCAGGTCGGCGCGGATGGACTTGTACACCGCCACCCCCTCATGGACCAGCGCTCGTTCCCCGGCCCCGAGCTCGGTGATCTTCCCCGAGAGGTGGATACGGCCCAGGAGGGCGTTGGCCATGGTGAAGGCAACCTCGTCGGGGGAGTGCTTGGCCTGCGGGTAGGCCCAGACCGCACCCTGTTCGGGGGTGACGGCGGTGGGCGCGGAGGCGGCGATCGGCGCATAGAGCAGCAGGTCCTCCTGGTCGCTGGTGGAGTGGAGCTGCAGCCGCGAGAGCATGGCGTGGTCGGCGCGCATGCCGCCCGAGGCGCAGTTCTCGATCACCAGGTCCGGGTAGCGGTCCAGGACGCCGTCCAGCCAGTCGAGCAGGGCCCGGTTGTGGCCCAGCAGCCCGTCGGCCGGGGCCTCCCCGGGGTGGCTGCTGGTGCCGGGGCCGAAGTCGGTGTTGTGGTCGAGCTTGAGGTAGCCGACGCCCCACTCGCCGACCAGGCGGTCCACGACCTGGTCGAGGTGGGCCCGGGCGGCGGGATGGCGCAGGTCGAGGTGGTACCGGCTGCTGCCCTCCTCCACACGCTTCCCGTCGCGGCAGAAGAACGCCTCCTCCGGCAGGGACTTGGCGACCGGGCTGGACACGCCGACCCCCTCCGGTTCCAGCCAGATGCCGGGCACCATCCCCCGTTCCCGGATGCGGTCCAGGACCTCGTGGATCCCGCGCGGCCCGGGGAAGCGGGTGGCGGCTGGTTCCCAGGTGCCGACGGAGCTCCACCAGTGGCCGTTGTCGTCGTCGTACCAGCCGGCGTCGATGACGAAGTACTCCGACCCCGCCTCGGCCGCAGCATCGACCAGCGGCAGCAGCTTGGCCGTGGTGGGGTCGCCCATCAGGCAGTTCATGTAGTCGTTGAAGACCACCGGCAGGTGGAGGTGGTCCCGGTGCGGGCGGCGGGTGATCCGGCGGTATCGGGTGAGCACGGCGAATGCCTCGTCGGGGCCGCCGTCCGCAGCGAGAGCGAGCGCCACCGGCACCGTGCGGAACTCGGCCCCCGGCTCCAGCAGGTGCCGCCAGCCGTGATTGGCGTCGGTGGGACCGAACAGCGCCACGTAGGCCGTCTCATCGCGGACGCCGCACTCCCAGCGCCAGCCTCCGCCGTTGTGCTCGATCTGCCACAGCCAGGTGCGACCCGAGTGACGGTCGGTCAGGCCGCCCATGGGGAGGAACCGGCTGCTGGACCGGACGCCCTTGCCGGTCATGACCCGGCCGTTGAGGGCGGGCGAGGACTCCCGCAGCGGCTCCTGCTTCCAGCGGAGCTCGGTGAACCACTCGTTCTCCGCCCACATCAGGTCGGCGGAGTCCAGGCCCGCCGGTCCGTCCTGGGTGAGGCAGCCGGTCACCAGCGAGCTGACCGACTCCAGTTGCAGCACATCCGGCCCTTCGTTGCGCAGGACCACCTCGCTGCGCAGCACCGGCAGGCCCTCCGGGGAGCGGAAGCGCACCTCGGCGGTGAGCCCGGTGCCGGGGTCGTGGAGTTCGACGCTCAGCGTGTGCCAGTCGCCGTCACGGCCCGCGCGGTGGGAGCGGTGCCGCAGCCGCGAGGCGAGGTTGGTGTCGATGAGGTGCCGGCCCTGGCCCCCCACCGTCACCTCGACCAGCGGCAGCGGTGCGCCGGGGCGCCTCGCGCCGTCCGCCTCCCCGGGTGTCCCGAGGTGGACGAGTCGGGCGGCGCCGTCCTCGTCCAGGGCGATCTCCATGGCCAGGGCCGGGTGGCCCCAGCGGATCGTCTGCGCTGTGCCGTGCGTCACTGGCGTACGTCCTTTCGGGTGGTGCCGGGCGCCAGGCCGCGCTCGCGCAGCCAGGCCAGTTGGATCCCGGGGGTGGAGCCGTAGCCGCCGCCGTGGTCGGCGAACGGCCAGACGGTGATGGTGCGGTCCACGCCTGCGTAGTGGTTGAAGGCGGCGTAGACGGTGGACGGCGGGCAGATGGGGTCCATCAGGCCGACGCTGAACAGCGCGGGGGCGGTGGCCCGCTGGGCGAAATGCACGCCGTCGAAGTAGTCGAGGGTGGCAAAGGTCGGCTGCACCTTGTGCCGGCTGTGCCAGCGCAGGTACTTGACGAGCTCCTGGTAGGGCCCCTCGAAGGCGATCCGGGCGCCCTGGCGGAAGTGGCACAGGAAGGGCACGTCAGGGAGTACAGCAGCGATGTGATCAGTCATCAGGCCGGCCACGGCGAGGGAGAGTCCGCCGCCCTGGCTGCCGCCGGCCACGATGATCCGGCCGCCGTCGATCCCGGGAAGCTCGGCGACCGCGTCCACCGCGCGCACGCAGTCGGTCATCAGCCGCCGGTAGTAGTAGTTCTCGGGCGAGTCGATGCCCTTGGTCATGAAGCCCTCGGACCACTGGGTGCCGTCGCCCATCCCCCGGTCCGGGGTGTCGTGGCCCTGACCTCGGGTGTCGACGACCAGCTGGGCGTACCCGGCAGCCGACCAGAACAGGTGCTCGGTGGGCAGTCCGCGGCCGCCGCTGTAGCCCTGGTAGGTGACGACCACGGGCAGCGGGCCCTCTACCCCGCGCGGGCCTAGCAGCCAGGCGGCGACCGGCTCGCCGTTCCAGCCGGGGAAGTGCACGTCGTCGACCTCGACGGTGCGCAGTCCGTACTGCTCGGTGACCCGCTCGGTCTTCACCGCGCCGCCCTGGGCGCGGGCCTCGGCGAGGGTGCGCTGCCAGAAGGCGTCGAAGTCGTCGGGGGCGGGCGACTTCGGACGGTAGCCGACCAGGTCTTCGGGGCCGAGGTCAGTCAGGGGCATGTCGTGTTCCTCACGCGTCCTGGATCGGGGGGTGGGCCGGTGTGAGTCGTTGCGCATCACGGCAGCCGGAGCACGGCAACGCCGCCCGGAGGCAGCGTCACGCCGCCGTCCGCTGACTGACGACCTGTCAAGACCTCCCAGCCGACGACCGGGACGTGCCAGGGCTCGCGGCCGTGGTTGAGCAGGAAGAGCCAGGAGCGGCCGTCGTCGGCGCTGCGGCGGACCGCCTCGACGCCGGGCGGCAGGCCGGGCAGGAAGGGTCGGACCTCGGCTTCGGACAGCAGGCGGCTCACCAGTGCGGAGTATCCGGCGTCGTCCAGTCTGGTCGAGAGGTACCAACCGGCGCCCTCGCCGTAGGCGGCGCGGGTCAGTGCGGGGCGTCCGTCGGCGTAGGCGGCGACGGTGTCCGCGCCCTCGGTGCGGAGGTACTCGCTCCAGGCGCCTGCCGCCATGCCGTCGGACAGGCTCAGCACGGCCCCCGCCGCCAGCGGGCGGTGCTCCTCGACCCGGATGCCCAGCGCCTCACGCAGCGGCTCGGCCGGGTAACCGCCGGTCCTGGCCCGGTAGTTCTCGTCGACGACGCCGCTGAAGTACTGCACCAGCAGGGTGCCGCCCTGCTCGACGTAGCCGCGCAGGTTCTCGGCCGCGGCGTCGGAGAGCAGGTGCAGCGCCGGCGCCAGGACCAGCCGGTACGCCGCCAGCTCGGCCTCTGGGTGGGCGAAGTCGGCGGTGATGCCGGCGTCCCACAGGGCGCGGTGGGCGCGGCGCAGGGTGCCGGGGTAGTCCAGGTCCTTCGACGGCAGCCCCTGGCTCTCGAGTCCCCACCAGGAGTCGGTGTCGTGCAGCACGGCGGCCTCGGCGACGACCTTGGAGCCGGCCAGCTCGGCCAGTCGCGCGACCACCTCCCCGGTTTCGCAGACCTCGCGGAAGATCCGCGAGTCCGCCCCGGCGTGCGGGACCATCGCCGAGTGCCAGATCTCGGCCCCCGAGCTGGACTGGCGCCACTGGAAGAACAGCGCGCCGTCAGCGCCGTGGGCCAGGTGCTGCACCGAGTGCCGCAGGATCTCGCCCGGCTCCTTGGGCAGGGTGGCGTTCTCCCCATACACCGTGGAGGTGCCCTGCTCCATCAGCAGCCAGGGCTTTCCGCCGCCGAAGGAACGCGCCCGGTCGCCGCCGAAGGCGGTGTCGGCGGCGGCGTCCACGCCCGGCGCGATCGGGTAGTGGTCGATGCTTACGAAGTCCAGCTCACGGCCGAAGGCCCACAGGTCCAGGTTCTGGTAGCCGGGCAGCATCAGATTGGTGGTGACCGGCAGTTCACTGTGGACGCGAATGGCATCGCGCTGCTCGCGGTAGGCGGCGAGGGCCTCGTCGGACCAGTAGCGCCGGAAGTCGAGGACCTGGGCCGGGTTGTGGTGCCACTGGGTGGCCCGGGGCGGCAGGATCTCCTCCCAGCTGCCGTAGCGCTGGCTCCAGAAGGCGGTCCCCCAGGCCGCGTTGACGGTATCCAGGCTGCCGTGTCGCTCGCGGAGCCAGCGCCGGAAGCCGGCGGCGGCGTGGTCGCAGTAGCAGACCGCGGCGTACTCGTTGTGGACGTGCCATAGGGCGAGCGCCGGGTGCTCGCCGTAGCGGGCGGCCAGGGCGGCAGCGATCCCGCGCGCGGCCCGCCGGTAGGCGGGAGCGGCCAGGCAGTAGGTGTCCCGGCTGCCGTGGACGAGCCCGGCTCCCTCGGCGGTGACCGGCATCGCATCCGGGTGCGCCAGGGTGAACCAGGGCGGCGGGGAGGCGGTGGGGGTGGCCAGGTCCACGGCGACGCCGTAGCTGTGCAGCCGGTCGAGCTGCTGGTCCAGCCAGGCGAACTCGTACCGGCCCTCCTCGGGTTCCAGCAGCGCCCAGGAGAAGACGCCGAGGGTGGCGAGGTTGACCCGCGCCCGGCTCATCAGGGCGTCGTCCTCCTTCCAGGTCTCCTGGTCCCACTGCTCCGGGTTGTAGTCGCCGCCGAAGGCGAGGCCGCCCAGCCGGGCGGTGAGTCTGCTGGTGCTCACTTCACACTCTTTCGGGTAGGGGCGAGGCCAGCCGCGGGATACGTGCGCGGCGCCGGACCGGTGCTCTCACGGCGCGTCAGGACCGGCGCGAGCAGGGTGACCTCCTCCGTGGGCCGCCCGGCCAGCCGGTCGGCGATCGGTTCCACGGCGAGTTCGCCGAGCTCCCCGGCCGGACCGGTGACCGCGGTGAGCACTGCTCGGCCAGGGGCTCCGGGCATAGCGCCACCACGGAGACGTCCTCGGGGACGACCCGCCCGGAGGCCCGCAGCAGTGACAGCAGCGGCTGGATCGCGCCCTCGTTCTGGACGACGAATCCGGTGGTGTCGGGACGGTCGGCCAGGATCCGGCTGACCACCCCGGCCACAGATTCGAAGGTGCCCTCGCAGGGACGGTGCAGCACCCGCAGGCCGAGCCGGTCCGCCGCCGCCTGGAAGCCGCCCAGTGTCCGTTCCGCACAGCCGGAGTGGCGCTGGTGGACCGCCGGCGCGTAGCCGATGAAGGCGACGTCCCGATGCCCCAGCTCGGCCAGGTGCTCGACGCAGAGCGCACCCGCGTACGCGAAGTCGTAGTCCGCGCAGGCGAGTCCGCTGGGGTCGCCGGGCAGCCCGATCAGGGCCGCCGGCGCCCCGGTCTCGCGCAGGACGTCGATGCAGGGGTCGTCGAGCTGAACGTCCATCAGGATCACTCCGTCGGCCAGCCCGCTGCCAGCCACCCTGCGCACCCCCGCCGAGCCCTCGTCACTGGTCAGCAGCAGGACGTCGTAGCCGAAGCCTCGTGCCGCCGTGGTGACCGCGATGGCGATCTCCATCATCACCGGGACGTAGATGTCCGTGCGCAGTGGCACCACCAGCGCGAGGATGTGCGATCGTCTTCCGGCCAGCGCCCTGGCCCCGGCGTTGGGGTGGTAGCCGAAGCCGGGCGATCGTCGCCTCCACTCTGGTCCTCGTCGGTGCGGAGATCGCCCGCTTGCCACTGAGGACGTAGCTCACGGTGCTCGGGGAGACGCCTGCCGCCTCGGCCACTTGGGCCAGTGTCACCATGCCGGTCAACCCTTGATCGCGCCGGTGAGCATGCCGGTCTTGAAGTGCTTCTGCATGAAGGGGTAGACCATCAGGATCGGCACCAGGGTCAGCACCACCACCGCCATCTGCAGGGAGAGCGGCGCGGTCTGGGTGTGCAGGGAGCCGAAGCCGCCGTTGGTGGCGCCCGGCATGGTCATCCCATTGCTGACGTACTGGAGCAGCACGTACTGCAGTGGCCACTTGGTGCTGTCGGTCGGCATGTAGAGCATCACGTTGAAGAAGGAGTTCCAGTAGCCCACCGCGTAGAAGAGCGCCACCACCGCGGTGACCGCGCGGGAGGTCGGCAGCACGATCGACCACAGGATGCGCCACTCGGTGCAGCCGTCCATGCGGGCGGCGTCGATGAGGTCGGAGGCGGTCCCGGAATAGAAGGAGCGCAGCACCAGGATGTTGAAGACGGAGACCGAACTGGGCAGGATAAGCGCCCAGTACTGTCCGTAGCCGCCGAGGGCGGTGACGACCAGGTAGGTGGGGATGAGGCCGCCGCCGACGAACATGGTGATGACAAGCACCAGCAGGATGGCGCGGTGACCGAAGGAACGGGAGCGGGACAGCCCGTAGGCGCACAGCACCGAGACCACCATGGAGAGCAGGGTGCCGACGACGGTGATGCCCAGGCTGACCAGGACGGCCCGGGTGACCGGCCCATCGACGAGCATCTGGTGGTAGGCGGCCACCGTCAGCCCGTCGGGCCAGATGACCAGGCCGCCGGCCCGGTTGATGGCACCGGGGGTGGAGAAGCTGGTGACCACGACGATCCACAGCGGCACCAGGACCGCTGCGAGCACCAGCAGCAGCACGCCGCCCTTGAGGCCCTGCCCGACGGCCGTGGGCGGTTCCTCCCACACCGGGCGGTTGGGGTGCCGGTCAGGACGGAGAGTCAGAGCCGGGGTCGGGGTGTCACTGAGTGTCTGGCTCATTTGCGGTACAACCCGTCCTCACCGAAGGCGTGTGCGAGCCTGTTGGCTCCCCAGATCAGCAGCAGCGAGATCACGCTCTTGAACAGTCCGGCCGCCGCGCCGTAGCTGTAGTTGTTGGTGGCGATGCCGTAGTAGAAGGAGAAGGTGTCCAGGACGTCGGCGGTGTCGTGACCGACGGCGTTGCGCTGGATCAGGAACTGCTCGAAGCCGACGCTGAGCGCGTTGCCGAGCCGCAGGACCAGCATCAGCACGATGACGCCGCGCATGCCGGGCAGGGTGATGTGCCACATCCGCCGCCACCGGCCCGCGCCGTCCACCGCGGCGGCCTCGTAGAGGTTCTGGTCCACCGCGGCGAGCGCGGCGAGGAAGACGATGATCCCCCAGCCCGCTTCCTTCCACACCGCCTGGCCGGAGATCAGCAGCGCGAAGGTGTGCGGGTTGGTCATGATGTCCCAGCTGCCCAGATTGTGCTGGGCGAGCAGGTGGTTGAGCACGCCGGCCCCGCCGAGCATCTGCTGGAAGACGGTGATGGCCAGCACCCAGGAGAAGAAGTGCGGCAGGTAGACCACGGACTGGATGAAGTTGCGGATCCGGGGGCTCATCACCGAGTTGAGCATCAGTGCGAGGGCGACCGGAACCGGGAAGAAGAGGACCAGCTGGACGAAGCTCAGCCACACGGTGTTGCGCAGCGCCTCCCAGAACACCGGGTCGTTGAACAGCTGCTGGAACTGGTCGAGACCGGCCCAGTCGCTGTGCATCACCCCGACCAGCGGGTCGTAGTACTCGAAGGCGGTGATCAGGCCGAACAGCGGCGCGTAGTTGAAGACCAGCAGCAGCGCCACGACCGGGAGGGTCATGATGATCAGTGACTTGTCCCGGCGCAGCCGGATCCGCCAGGTCATCCTGGTCCCCGGGAGGCTCGTGTCCGCCCGGCCGCTTCGCGCGCCGGCCGCTCGCTCGGCTCTGCGCCTCCCCTGGGTCTTCTTGGGTTTGATGGTAGATGTCACGGTCACGGTTCCTCCTTGCGTGGCGCCGCCTGCTGGTGCGGACTACTGACCCGTGCCGAGCTTGTCGAGGATCTCGGTCTGGTACCACGCCTTGAGCCGGTCGCCGCCGCTGCTCTTCCAACTGGCCAGTACTGCCTGGTAGTCGGAGACCTTCTTCAGGCCGTGGGTGACGTCCTTGATGGTGTCCTGGACGGACTGGGCGTTGGCGATGGTGCTGAAGCGCGCCGGCAGGGTGATGTTCATGCCGTAGAAGACCGGCTTGTAGGCGTGCTTGCTCGCAGCAGTGCACCAGGCGAGGGAGTCGCGGGTGACCTGTTCGGCGCCCGGATTGAACACCACCGAGGGACCCGCGCCCAGGAACGGGAAGGTCTTCGGCAGAGCGGTCTTCTTGCCCTCGGCGGTGTACGTGGGCAGACCGTTCTGCAGGGTGTAGTGGACGCCCTCGACGCCGTAGTTGGCCATCGTGTACTCGGCCGAGCCGAAGGGGGCGGACAGGTAGTCGGCGACCGCGAGCAGTTCCTGGATCTGGTCACCGGAGAGCTTGGCGTTGAAGTAGCTCAGCATGCTGGTGGAGGCCCCGAGGAAGATCTGCGGGTCGGACTTGCCGTCGGCCGCGATGATGTTGAAGGCGCCCCGGCGGTAGTTCTTGTTCGCGGCGGTTCCGGACTGGTAGTCACTGAGGCTCCAGTCCCCGGTGCCGCCACCCTGGATCAGGGCCTTGCCCGCGTAGAAGCGGGTGCTGGCGTTGTTGGTGTTGCCGGCCAGCGCGTCAGGGTGCACGTATCCCGCCTTGGCCAGCCGGTAGTGCCAGTCGAGGGCCTCCAGCATTTCGGGCATCTCGTAGAAGTGGACCAGCTTGCCGTCCACCACCTTGTATTTGTCCGGGAGCCCCCATGCCTGGTACAGGGAGGTCCAGACCTCGCCGAACGCCCAGACTCCGCCCTTGGCGTCGGTCAGCTCCTTGCCCAGGTTCATGTAGTCCTCGGCGGACTTGACCTGGTCGGCGGTGATCCCCTTGGCCTCCAGGATGTCCCGGCGGTAGAACACCGATCCGGACAGCGGCATCCCGCTGGCGAAGGTGGGAATGCCGTAGATCTTGTCCTCCCAGGCGCTGACCTGCCAGGCGAGGGTCGGGATCGCCGCCAGGTTGGGGTACTTCTTGATCTTCTCCCCGGACAGGTAGGGCGTGAGGTCCGCCAGCTGGGTCCCGACCAGCTCACCCATGTTGAAGGTGTTGTTCCACCAGCTGGGCAGGTTGATCCAGTCCGGCAGCTTCTTCGCCGCGGTCATCGTCGGGATGATGGTCGCGTAGTCGTTGCCGTTCGCCGGCTTCATGGTGAGGTTGATGCCCAGCGCCTTGTTCATGGCCTGGTAGAACGAGTTGCCCGCCGGCGGGAGGGCGTCCCACATGGGGGTCACCGCGGTGTAGCTGCCGCCCTTGCCCGGTATGCCGGAGACAGTGGCGACCGGGTGGGCCGGGTAGGTCAGGTAGCCCGGGTCGGTGAAGGAACCTGCGGCCCCGGTCACCGTGGGGATGTCCGGCTTGACCGCCGTGCTCGCCACGTAGGCGGGAATCACCGCGGCCAGACCGGTCTTGCTGTTGGCGCCGCCCTTGCTGCTGGAGGACTTGCCCCCGCCGCAGGCGGAGAGCACCGGGGACAGGGCGGCTGCTCCCGCCACAGCGACCGCGCCGTTCACGAAAGTTCTACGACTCATGGCGATGCTCATGCTGGGCTGCCCTTCGAGGGTGAGGTGGGGAGTCGAGCGTTGTGCAGATGCGCTGTAGTGCAGCCGGACCCTTGGAGAACTGACGGCCGATCCGCCGGAAGCCTTCGAAGCGCTTCAAAGTTGCCGAGATGTTAAGCGCCATTTTCCCCGGAGGGCAAGGCATGCGCAGAGAAACGACAACTTAACGTTGCCGGTAAATATCAACGAAACTTTCTCTTGACGCTGTTGTGATCACCTGTCAGCGTCGAAGGGCTTCACCACCGGCAAGGTCGCGCGACCGCGCCTGTCGGCCCGACTGCCCCGTTCAGCGAGGGATCCTCACCTGTGAGCACTGCCGCCGTGTCCGCCACGCCCCATTTCCGCGAGCCCGGGCTGCCTCTGGCCCAGCGCGTCGACGAGCTGCTCTCCCAGCTCACGGACGAGGAGCGGATCGCCATGCTGCACCAGTACTCCCCGGCGATCCCCCGGCTGGGAGTCGGCGAGTTCCGCACCGGCACCGAGACCCTGCACGGCGTCGCCCGGCTGGGCGAGGCCACCACCTTCCCGCAGGCCGTGGGCCTGGGCGCGAGCTGGGACGAGAGCCTGGTCCGCGAGGTCGCCGAGGCGGTCTCGGTCGAACAGCGCGCCTTCCACCACCACCGCCCGCCGGCCGTCGGCACCGGCCGCACCAGCCTCCAGGGCTGGGCGCCGGTGGTGAACCTGCTGCGCGACCCGCGCTGGGGACGCAACGAGGAGGGCTACTCCGAGGACCCCACGCACTCCGCCCGGCTCGGCGACGCCTTCTGCCGGGGCATGTCCGGCGACGACCCGGAGCATCTGCGCACCGCCCCCGTGCTCAAGCACTTCCTCGGCTACAACAACGAGGACGGCCGCTGCACCACCTCCTCCGGGCTGCGCCCCCGGGTGCTGCACGAGTACGACCTGGCCGCCTTCAGGCTCGCCATCGCCACCGGCGCCGCCACCGGCGTCATGGCCGCGTACAACCTCGTCAACGGCCGTCCCTGCCACGTCAGTCCGCTGATCGAGCAGCAGCTGCGGCGCTGGGCCGAACCCACCGGGCACGAGCTGTTCGTGGTCAGCGACGCCGAGGCCCCGTCCAACCTGGTCGACCCCGAGCACTACTACGAGGACCACGCGGAGTCGCACGCTGCCGCCCTCAGGGCCGGCATCGACTCCTTCACCGACCACGGAGAGGACTCCTCCGTCACCGTGGGCCGCATCACCAAAGCCCTCGAACGCGGCCTGCTCACCATGGACGACGTGAACCTGGCCGTGCGCCGCCAGCTGGCGATCCGCTTCCGCCTGGGCGAATTCGACCCCGAGCACGACCCGTACGCCGGCATCGGCTGGGAGGTCGTCAACTCCCCCGCCCACCAGGAGCTCGCTCTGCGCGCGGCCACCGAATCCGTGGTGCTGCTGAAGAACGAGGGGCTGCTCCCACTGCCCGCCGACCGCCGGGTCGCCGTCGTCGGCCCACTGGCCTGCACCCTGTTCGAGGACTGGTACAGCGGCAGCCACCCCTACCGGATCACCGTCGCCGACGGCCTCGGCGTCCAGGGCGTGGAGGGCGTGGACCGGATCGTGCTGCGCACCGCGGACGGCCGGGCGCTGACCGCCGCAGGCCCCGACGGACTGCTGACCGTAGCGGAAGCCCAGGACAGCGACCCGTCCGCACAGTTCGACCTCTTCGACTGGGATCTCGGGGTGCTCACCCTGCGCTCGGCCGCCACCGGCCGCTACGCCTCCCTGCGCGACGCCGACCGCCGGGTAGCCGCCGACCGGGACCAGCCCGGCGAGTGGGACGTCCACGAGACCTTCCGGCTCGAACCCGACGGCGACGGGGGCGAGTTGCTGCGGAGCGTCCTCACCGGCCGGTACGCGCAGGTCCACGCCGCCACCGGCGCCGTCACCATGTCCGGAGAGTCGCCGACGGTGGCGGCAGGCCTCACCCGCACCGTCGTCCGTGACGGCGTCGCCGAGGCCGTCGCCGCCGCAGCCGCGGCGGACACCGCGGTCGTCGTCCTGGGCAACGACCCGCACATCAACGGCCGGGAGACCCAGGACCGGGCCGGACTGAACCTCCCGCCGAACCAGGACCGCCTGCTGCGCGCGGTCCTCGCCGCCCAGCCGGACACCGTCCTGGTCGTCATGTCCAGCTACCCCTACGCGCTGGACTGGGCAGCCGGGCACGTCCCTGCCATCCTGTGGACCTCGCACGCCGGCCAGGAGACCGGCCGCGCCCTCGCCCGCGTGCTGCGCGGGGATGCCGACGCGTCAGGCCGCCTCCCGCAGACCTGGTACCAGGGCGAGGACGAACTGCCCGAGCGCCTCGACTACGACATCATCAAGGCCGGCTGGACCTACCAGTACCACCGCACCCCCGCCCTCTACCCCTTCGGCCACGGGCTCTCCTACGCCGACTTCAGCTACTCCCGACTCGCCCTCGACGCCGACCGCCTGCCCCAGGACGGAACGGTCACGGCCCGGGTCTCCCTGGGCAACCGGGGCGAGCGGGCCGGAATGGAGACCGTCCAGCTCTACGTCCGCGCGCTGGACGCACGCTACGAGGCGCCACTGCTGCGCCTCGCCGACTTCCGCAAGGTCCGGCTGGCGGCCGGCGAGTGGACGGAGCTGGAGTTTCGGCTGCCCGTCGAGCAGGCACTGGCCCACTGGGACGTCGCCACCGGCGCCTTCACGGTGGACCCCGGCCGCTACGAACTGCTCGTCGCCCGCAGCGCCGCCGACCCCGTGCTCACCGCCCGGTTCACCGTGGACGGACCTGCTCCCGCTCCCCGCCGGGCCGGCGGCCGGCCACTGCGTGCCGTGGACTTCGACGACTACCGCGACGCCGTCATCGTCGACGCCGGCCGCACCGACGGGGACGCGGTGACGCCTGCCGCGAACCAGGCCGCGCAGCTGGTCTTCCGCAATGTGGACCTCACCGGCGCGGCCACGCTGACCGCCGAGGTCTCCCGCACCGCGCCCGGCCCGGCCGGCCTGGACGTCTACGCGGACGGACTGCTGCTCGCTGCACTGCCGGTGGACTCGACCGGCGACCGGCACACCTGGACCACCGTCAGCGCCGCCCTGAGCCACCAGCACGGCACGCTCAGCGAACTGACGGTCGTACTCACCGGTGAACAGCGTCTCGCCGCGCTGACGTTCGCGCCCTGAACGGCGCCCACCCACCCGCCCACCCACCACGCCGCCAAGGACTTCACACCGATGACCTCCGCCACCAGCCCGGTGATCCCGGGCTTCCATCCCGACCCCAGCGTCTGCCGGGTCGGCAAGGACTACTACCTCGTCTGCTCCAGCTTCGAGTACTTCCCCGGCCTGCCCGTCTTCCACAGCCGCGACCTGGTCAACTGGACCCAGATCGGCAATGCCCTGGACCGCCCCAGCCAGCTCGACCTCCCTCCGGACACCCCCTCCTCCGGCGGCCTCTACGCCCCTACCCTGCGCCACCACGACGGTCGCTTCTGGCTGATCGTCACCAATGTCGCCTCCGGCGGCGGCAACCTGGTCTACACCGCGACCGACCCGGCAGGCCCCTGGTCCGACCCCGTCCGCGTCCCCGGCGTCCCCAGCATCGACCCCGACCTCGCCTGGGACGAGGACGGCACCTGCTGGTGCACCTACGCCGGGGTCGCCCAGGTCCGCCTCGACCCCTCTACCGGCGAAATCCTCGGCGAGCCCTACCCCGTCTGGTCCGGCACCCCCGGTGCCACCGCGCCCGAGGCGCCGCACCTCTACCGCATCGGCGACCACTGGTACCTAATGCTCGCCGAGGGCGGCACCGAACGCGGCCACAGCGTCTCCATCGCCCGCGGCCCCTCCCCCAGCGGCCCCTTCGAGCCGTGCCCGGCCAACCCGATCCTCACTCACCGCGGCACCAACAAGCCGGTCCAGAACACAGGCCACGCCGACCTGGTGCAGGCGCCCGACGGCAGTTGGTGGATGCTGCTGCTGGCCGTCCGACCCCAGGGCGGCACCCCCGGCTGGCACGTACTCGGCCGCGAGACCTTCCTGGCCCCGGTCAACTGGGAGGACGGCTGGCCCGTGATCGGCGAGGTCGGCGTGGAGCGCGCCGAGCTGCCCTGGCCGGTGGCGGCCCCCACCCCCGAGCCGGAGCGGGACGACTTCGAGCCCGGCGACCTGGCACACCACTGGATCTCCCTGCGCGACCGGCCCACCGAGCTGGTCAGCACCAAGGAGCGCGACAGCTGGCTGACCCTGCGCGCCCGCGGCGCCTCCCTGGACGAGCCCGACGCGGTCCTGCTGGGCCGCCGCCAGCAGCACCTCGCCTTCCGTGCCCGCACCCTGATCGATACGGCCGAGGGCAGCGGGGGGCTCGCCGTGCGCCTGGACGAGTTCCACCACTACAGCATCGAGTCGGCCCCCGGAGGCCGACTCTCGGTCATCGCCAGGATCGGCTCGCTGCGCACCATCACCGCCGAACACACCCTCCCGGCAGGCCCGGTGACCCTCTTCGTCCGCACCGGACCCGCCCCCGAGCCGCACGACGCGCGCACCGGCCCCGACTCCCTGGTCTTCGGCTTCGAGTCCGCCGACGGAACGGCGACCGAGCTGGCCACCCTGGACGGCCGCTACCTCTCCACCGAGGTCGCCGGCGGCTTCACCGGACGCGTCATCAGCCTCTACGCCGCCACCGGGACCGCCCACTTCGACTGGTTCGACTACGCACCCCTGGTCCGCTAGCGCCTGCAGACACCTGTGGCGGTCCCGGTGCCTCCGGACCGCCACAGGCCCCCACCCACCCGTCCGAAGGGACAGCACGTGCACTCGACCGGCTCCACCAGGGGCTGGTGAACCGTCGCCAGCGGCGGCTCCACCCAGGAAGCCACCGGCAGGTCGTCGAATCCGACCACGCTCAGATCGCCGGGGATGGTCAGCCGCAACTCCCGAGCCGCCTGGTCGCCGCCCAGGGCCCGCAGATCGTTGGCGGTGAGGACGGCGGTCGGCCGATCGGCGCGGCCCAGCAGCACCAGCGCCGCCTCCCTTCCAGCCTCGCCGGCCGGCTCCGTCCGCACGAGGCAGCGCACGCTTCCAGCCCACACCATGACGCACCCCGTACGAACGGAGCACCCTCCTGATGAAGTTCACCGACGGCTACTGGCTGGCTCGCCCCGGCTGCACCGCCCGCTACGCCGCCGAGGTATCAGATGTGCAGGCCGACGAACAACGACTGACCCTGTACGCACCCGTCAAGCACGTGCGGCACCGCGGCGACACCCTCAACAGCGCCCTGCTCACCACCGAGTGCTGGTCACCGGCCGAGGGGGTGATCGGGGTACGGACCACCCACCACGCCGGATCGGTCCGGCGCGGCCCGGAGTTCGCGCTACCCGGGGCCTCGGACTGCGCCTCGGACGGCGCCGGAAAGGTGAGCAGGCACGGCGACGTCGTCGAGCTCAGCTCCGGTGAACTGACCCTGCGGGTGGATGCGAGCCGGCCCTGGCAGCTGGAGTTCACCGCCGCAGGCAAGGTACTGACCTCCGTAGGCGAACGCGGCACCGGCTTCGTCGTCGACGCCGAGGGCCGGCACTACATGCTCGGCCAGCTCTCCCTCGGCGTCGGCGAGCTCGTCCACGGCCTGGGCGAGCGCTTCACCCCCTTCGTCAAGAACGGCCAGACAGTGGACATCTGGCAGGCCGACGGCGGCACCAGCAGCGAACAGGCGTACAAGAACATCCCCTTCCACCTGACCAACCGCGGCTACGGGGTCTTCGTCAACCACACCGGACGCGTCAGCTACGAAGTAGGCTCCGAAGCCGTCGGCCAGGTCCAGTTCAGCGTCGAGGACCAGTCGCTCGAGTACTTCGTGGTGTACGGCCCCACGCCCAAGGAGATCCTGGTCCGCTACACCGCCCTGACCGGCCGCCCCGCCCTGCCTCCGGCGTGGGCCCTGGGCCTGTGGCTGACCACCTCCTTCACCACCGAGTACGACGAGGCCACCGTCAACCGCTTCATCGGCGGCATGACCGAGCGCGGCATCCCGCTCAGCGTCTTCCACTTCGACTGCTTCTGGATGCGCGGCCACCAGTGGTGCGACTTCGCCTGGGACCCCGACACCTTCCCCGACCCGCAGGGCATGCTGGCCAGGCTCAAGGACCAGGGACTGCGCGTCAGCGCCTGGATCAACCCTTACATCGCGCAGAAGTCCCCCTTGTTCGCCGAGGGCATGCGCGAGGGCTACCTGGTGCGCCGCGCCGACGGCAGCGTCTGGCAGTGGGACCTGTGGCAGCCGGGGATGGCCCTGGTCGACTTCACCAACCCCGCCGCTGCCGCCTGGTACTTCGGACTGCTGCGCCCCCTGCTCGACCAGGGCGTGGACTGCTTCAAGACCGACTTCGGCGAGCGCGTCCCCACCGACGTGGTCTGGCACGACGGCTCCGACCCCGAGCGGATGCACAACTACTACACCCACCTCTACAACAGGACCGTCTTCGACCTGCTGCGCGCCGAACGCGGCGAAGGCGAGGCCCTGCTGTTCGCCCGCTCGGCCACCGCCGGCGGCCAGCAGTACCCGGTGCACTGGGGCGGCGACTGCGAGTCCCACTTCAACGCCATGGCGGAGTCCCTGCGCGGCGGGCTCTCGCTCGGCCTGTCCGGCTTCGGGTTCTGGAGCCACGACATCGGCGGCTTCGAGGGCACCCCCACACCGACCGTGTTCAAGCGCTGGGTCCAGTTCGGACTGCTCTCCTCCCACAGCCGCCTGCACGGCAGCCACTCCTACCGGGTGCCCTGGGACTACGGCGACGAGGCGGTCGAGGTCACCCGCGAGTTCACCCTGCTCAAGCACCGCCTCGCCCCCTACCTGCAGCGCGCCGCCCAGCAGGCCCACACCACCGGCATCCCGGTGATGCGGGCCATGCTGCTGGAATTCCCCGACGACCCCACCGCCGCCACCCTGGACCGGCAGTACATGCTGGGTGAGGACCTGCTGGTCGCCCCAGTCTTCACCGACGACGGCACCGTCGAGTACTACGTCCCTGAGGGCGTCTGGACCAACCTGCTCACCGGTGACCAGCTCACCGGCCCGCGCTGGTTCCGCGAGCAACACGGCTTCCACACCCTGCCGCTGCTCTGCCGCCCCGACGCGGTCATCCCCCTCGGCGCGGACGACCAGCAGCCGGTGTCCGACTGGACCGACGGCGTCGAACTGCGCGTCCACTCCTTCGCCGACGGCGCCGAACGCACCCTCTCCATCCCCCGCTCGGACGGCCCCGGCGAGGCTGCGTCCTTCCACCTGCGCCGCGAAGGCGACCGACTGCACATCAGCACCGACAGCGGCAGCCCCTGGCAGGTGCGCACCAGTGGCCCGCACAGAGCGCTGCACTCGCTCCCCGCCGGGACAGCCACCGCAGAGATCGCCTTCCCGGCCTGAGCCGGATCCCCACCGGAAGAGCCGAAAGCCTTCAGGAGAGCCTCACCATGACCGACTCCGACCCCGCTCGCCCCGTTCGCTGGGAGCCCCTGCCCGACGGGGTGCGACTGACCTGCCGCGGACTGTCCGTCAAAGCGCACTGGCAGCTCCCGGTGTGCTGCGGGTAGGGAGCCGCCCCGAGGCCGACGGCCCTCCCGTCCTCGCCGCCGGGCCGATGCTCAACCCCGACCGCAAGTGCACGAATGAGCCCTTCAGTCTCGGCGAGAAGGACGGGAACCTCGTGATGACCGACGGCTCCCTCATTCTCACCGTCGAGCTCGCCACCGGCCGGCTCAGCTACCACGGCCCTGACGGGCAGCTCCTCTTCCGTGAACTCTCCGCTGACGCGGTCCACTTCGAACGCCGGGCGCCGTGGTCAATCCTGAAGCTCCGGATCTTCCTCTTCGCCCGGTTCACCCTGGCCGTGTTGCCCTCTGCAGCTGCGGTAAAATGCCTCCGCACTGATGTTATCGACGTACCTGGGAGAGGGTCGGCCGGGGATTTCCTCGTTGCGCAGGTGCCAGAATCGACCGTCCTGGAAACTTGCGCGTTTCTCCCTTGCTTATAGCTTCAGATGCGTGAGCGATGCGTGAGCGGACGCGCTGGCACACGCCGTTCCGGAGCGGACCGACCAACCGGCCACCCCTTGCTGACCTGGGGCGATAGGACAGCGAAGGAGCGGCTGGAAGCAGTCGGCATGATCTTGGCGGGACTCGTACTGCGCAGCTACCCGCCCAAGTCACTGCCGACGGCATCTTCAACAACGTCATGATCCGCAACTACCAGCTCTGTCCACGCACGGCGGCGAAGCACCTGACGGGCCACACGGGCTCCGCCGCCGGGACTGCTCAGCTCGTCATCGCCTCACGGACGAGCGCGGTGTCGACGAACTGCTCGAAGCGGACGATCTTTCCGCCGCGGACGGTGAAGTGGTGGGCGACCCGGGCGGCGAGTTGCCTGCCGGTCGCCTTGTTGGCGGCGGTGTAGCGGGCGAGGACGACGACGTTCTCGCCGTCGACGACGTACGTGTCGTCGTGCGCGGTCCACTCGTCCCAGTCCTGGCCGAGCTTCTCCATGACGTTGGCGGTCACCCCCTCGGGAGTGCGATAGGTGCCGGCCAGCGGAAAGCCGGCCATCTCGGTCCACTCCACATCGGGGGCGAGTGTGGCGCGCAGGGCTTCCAGGTCGCCCGCCGCGGAGGCCAGGTACTGCCGGCGGACGACGTCGGCCGGGGCGTCGGAGTGGGCGAAGTCGGAGGTCGGCGTGGTCATGGTCGTCAGCCCCAGGTCATTTCGCCGGTGGCGACCTTGGCACCGATCTGCGCGGCGATCAGCATGCCGTGGTCGGGGTGGCGCCGGACGAGTGCGTCGGTCAGCGAGGCCGCGTCGGTGGCCTTGCCGAGCTCTTCTTCGAAGGCGGTCAGGTACTCGCGCGTGGCCGTGATGGCCGAGGCGTCGGCCGGGGTGCCGGGCAGGCGGTGGCCGGGGACGACCAGTTGAGGGGCGAGTCCGGTCATCTCGTCGAGCAGGTCGATCCAGGCGGCCCGCTGTTCGGGCTTGGCGGTGTCGGCGACCCAGACGTGCTCCTTCTGGAAGAGCAGGACGCCACCGAGGATCGTGCGGTGCTCGGCCTGCCACAGGTAATGGCGGTCGGGCAACTCCGCTCCGCCGCCCTTGAGTTCGAAGCCGTGGCCTTCGAGGGTGAGAGCGTCGGTCAGCGGCTCGATGTCGACCAGGCGGGTGGGCAGGTTGGCTCCCAGCGCCTGCCATGCCTTGAGCTTGCCCTCGTAGGAGTGCTGGATGTGCTCGATGACGTGGTCGGTTGCGACGAACCTGGCGTTGGGAAAGGTGTCGGCGAGGACCTCGGCGCCGAAGTAGAAGTCGGGGTCGCCGTGGCTGATGAAGACCGTGGTCAGCGTCTTGCCGGAGTCGAGTACCTCGGCGGCCAGCCGGTGGCCGTCGGCCCGGGTGAACCCGGCGTCGACGAGCAGGGCATCGGTCTCACCGGTGACGAGGGTGGCGGTCTTGTTCCTGACGCCGACGGGGAAGTCGAGGTCGAGGATCTTGAAGGAGAGCGTGCTCATGAGTACTCCTGGAGGGTGAGGGGGATCAGGACGTCGGGGTGATGCCCAGGGGCGCGAGGCGGTGGGCCACCTCGTCGGCGGTGGCGTGGCCGCGGGCCAGTGGGACGGTGCGCTCGCCGTCGACGGCGAGCAGGGTGGGGAAGGCGGTGACGCCCAGCTCGGCGGTGCGGCGGAAGTCGGCTTCGGCTGCTTCCTTTGTCTCGGACGCCTGGAAAGCGGCGAGTACGAGGTCGGCGTCCAGCCCGGCCGTCTCGGCGACCTGACGGTAGGTCGCGGGATCGGACAGGCTGTGTCCGTCGACGTAGAAGGCGTGTTGCAAGGCGAGAGCCAGTTCCGCCGAGCGGTCGGGGGCGGTCTTGCGCAGGGCTGCGACGCCGCGGGCGGCGGCCTCGGAGTCCATGACGAACGAGCCCTCGGCGGCGAGCCGTTGGTAGCCCTCGCCGAACCGGGCGCCGGTCAGTTGGCTGATGTGGGTGTTGGCCTCCTCGATGAAGCTGAAGCTGCTCATCGGCACGCGGCGCTCACCGGTGAAGAGACCGCCCGAGATCACTTCCACGGGCAGCCCGGGATGGCGGGAGACGACTTCGCGCAGGGTGCCGGAGAATCCGTGCGACCAGCCGCAGTAGGCATCGAAAACGTAGACGAGCTTCACCGAGGACCTCGACAGGGGTGGCGCCCACCCGATGCGGGCGATTCATCTGACCAAACAGTATCTGACTAGTCAGATATTTCCCGATGCCTGTGATCCGCGCCACAGGTGTGGGGGTGATGTCCTTGGACTGGCCCTGCGTAGATCAGCGCAGGCGCGGCAGCACGTCCCGAGCGGTGTGGCTGAGGATGCGAAGGTCCTCGGCGAACCGCTCGCGGTCCTCGACGGGCAGCGGCTCCACGAAGTACCGCTGCACGTTCTCCACGTGCACCCGAGAAGCACGCACCGTCGTCTCCTCGCCCAGCGGAGTGAGCCGCACCAGCTTCCCGCGCCGGTCGTCGGGGGAATCCGCGCGCGCCACGAGTCCCGCGGTCACCATGCGGTCCACCAGCCGTGTGGCGCCGCCCGTGGTCAGAACCTGTTCCTGGGCGATGGTCCGCATGGAGAGGCCCGGCGCGCCCGCCCGTCCGAGGATCAGCAGAACCTCGAACATCAGATGGCTGATCCCGCACTCCTCCTCAAGTGCCCGCCCGAGGAGGTACTCCAGCCGGTTGGCGGCGCCCTGCAGCCGTCCGAACGCGAGGATCAGCTCGTTGTCCGCAGCCTCTTTCGCGGTCTTGATCCCCGCCTGCTTGCTCACAACCTCGCCGCCCTTCGCGTCGTCCCCGGGTGTCACCGTACCGATCATGCCCGGAGAGGCGGGGCGGCAGCGAGATTGCGGCTGCCGGAGCTATGGGGTGAGGTCGAGAAAGCCTCTGCGGGCGGCTTCGGAGACGGCGGCTGCTCTGTTGTCGACCCCGAGTTCCCGGCAGATGCGCACCAGATGAGACTTGATCGTCGCCTCGCTCAGGAAGAGGGACTCCGCGATCGTGCGATTACTGTGCCCGTCCGCCATCAACCGGACGACCTCCTCCTCCCGTCGGGTCAGGTCGCTTCGCCGATCGGCAGCCTGGCCCACGAGATCGCCGACGATCTCCGGCGCCAGGCCCATACCGCCGGCGGCGGCGCTGCGCACGGCCCGGAACAGTTCCTCGAGAGGCCCCGCCTTCAGTACGTATCCGCGTGCGCCGGCCTCCAGCGCACGTACGACGTCGACGCGGCTGGAGTAGCTGGTCAGCATCACCACAGGCAGACCCGGTGCCTTGGCGGTCAGCAGTTGAACGGCCTCCTCGCCGCTGCCCGCTTCCTCGGTCACCTCGATGTCCGGTTCGCCTTCCAGCAAGGCGCGGAGCCCGGCGCGGACCACCCTGTGGTCGTCGGCGATCAGGAGGCGCAGCGGGGAGGTCATCGGGCTGGCGAAAGTCATCACCTCGGGATCGATGTCACTCGACGGGTTCATCGCTGGCCCGGCCGAGTGCGGTTTCGAGCACCTGTTTGCCTGGCACCGCAACGGGGACGTGGAGGTACCGTCCGCGGATCAGATCGAGCGCGGCGATCTTCACCCTTTGGCGGATGCGGGAGCGCAGCCGCATCTCGATCCACTCCTGCCTCGGGTCCCACACGGCGACGTGGTCGAAGGTGGCCGGGTCGAAGGCGGCGTCCAGTTCGCGGTTGATGACGGTCAGCACGTTCTTGTTGAACGCGGCCGTCACACCCTCCCGGTCGTCGTAGGCGGCGACCAGGGTCGCTTCGTCCTTGACCAGGTCGACGCCCAGCAGCAGCCCGTCCCCGGGAAAGAGGAGAGAGCGCAGACTCGACAGGAGTCCGGCGCGCTCCACGGGCAACAAGTTGCCGATCGTGCCGCCGAGAAAAGCGATCAGTCTGGGCCGGGGTGTGCCCGGCAGGTACAGGCCGGCGGTGAAGTCCCCGATCAGCGCATGGGCGGTCAGGCCGGGACGCTCGGCGAGCAGGGTGTGTCCGGCCTGGGTGAGGGCGCTCTCTCTGACATCGAGGGGCACATAGGTGTCCAGGTCCGGCGTTGGCGCATCGGCCTCGGCCCGGTGGCGTGCTGTGGGACCGCTGGTCGCATGACAGATGTCATACGAGGACATGACGGCGGCACACGCGAACGTGCGCTTTCGGCACTACTGACACTTTCTTGGCCCCTCCAGTCTGAGGCGCGTGGAGATACAGCGCTGCATCGGTCCCCGCTCAGGTAGGCGATTGACAGGTCGACGGCATGTCTGGGCGCCATGGGAGCTTCCGCAGGACGGCGGCTGCTTTGCCTTGCCGGGCGGGGAGGCAACGGCGGATCACGCCGTTGTCTTCTTCAAGCCAGGGCGGGTCGCTGGGACGCGTTCCGGCCGTAGGAGCAATATTATGGTTACTCTAAAGTTAGAGTAACCATAGAAAAGGAGGGGGCGTGGGGCTGCGGGAGCTCAAGAAGCAGCAGATGCGAGAGCAGATTGCCGAGACCGCATGGCGGCTGTTCTCTGAGCGGGGCTTCGATGGCGTCACGGTCGTCGAGGTCGCCCGCGCGGCTCAGGTCTCCGAGGCCACGGTGTTCAACTACTTCCCCCACAAGGAAGACCTCTTCTACTCCCGGTTTGAAGCCTTCACGGAGCAACTGGTCGAGGCGGTCCGCACCCGGGAGCGCGGCGAGTCGGCCCTCGCCGCCTTCCGGCGCCGGTTGCTGGCCCCCGGCGGCCTCCTGACGCGGGGCGAGGCCGGAGATGCCGCCGCGCTCACACAGCTCCGCACGGTCAACCAGGTGATCGCGGACAGTCCCGCTCTGCAGGCCCGCGAGCAATGCTCCTTCACCGCCTGCGCCGACACCCTTGCCGCGACCCTGGCCTCCGAGTCCGGCCAACCGGCCGGCGACGTCACCGCCCGGGTGGTGGCCAACGCCCTTCTCGGAGTCCATCGCGCCCTGGTCGACCACGTGCGGCATCGAGTCCTGGCCGACGACGAGCCCGCCCGGCTCGCCGCCGAAGTCCACCGCCTCGCCACCCGCGCCTTCGCGCTCCTGGAAGTCGGATTGCGCGACTACGCCGCCGGCCTGCCGCACCGCACTGACATCCCCGCCTAGGGCACGCCTAGGGCACATTCCGCGCCCTAGGCCCCGCGTGACCGGCGAGACCTGCCGGGCACCCCCGTTCACCTGATGACTGACCACCATCGGAGATCTCATGCTGCGGGTGCATTTCACCCCCGAGGACATCGCACGCTTACGGGTAGCCGCCGCTCCCGATCCCCTGTGGGAGATCGCAAACAGCTTCCAGATCCTGATCACGGAGGAGAACCCTCTCGTGTTCGGCGAGTGGCGACGTCTCGTCAGGCCGCAGATGGCCGCGGCCGACCGGATGCTCGCGCTGCTGCTGCCACCCCGCGGCTACTCACCCGACTTCCTCACACCCGACCTGGACGGCCGTCCCGACCTGGAGAGCGGGGTCGACACGATGCTCGGCACACCGCAGGCCATCCTGCGCCGCGATCTGGCCCGACTCGCCGTCTCCCGCGACTGGTCGCGACGGCCGCCACCCGAGATCCGTGCCCTGTCCGTGGGCGATCTCGGGGCCCTGCGCCGATTACGCTCCGCCCTGCTCGCCCACCACCGGCATGCACTCGCCCCCTACTGGCCGCAGATCAGCGCGCAGGTAGACGCCGACCGCGCGGTGCGCGCCCGGGCAGTGCTGGCGGGCGGCGCCGACGGACTGCTGGCGGGGTTCCGTCCGCTGCTGCGCTGGCAGCCACCTGTACTGGAGGCCGACTATCCCGTCGAGCGTGAACTACGACTCAACGGACGGGGGCTGCTCCTGCAGCCATCCTTCTTCTGTTCCCACAGGCCCGTCACGCTCGCCGCCCCCGACATGCCCCCGATCCTGGTCTATCCGATCCAGCACACCCTCGGCTGGACCCGGGACCGCAGCCACGGACTCAGGGAACGGGGCGCAGACCTGGGCACCCTCATCGGCCACACCCGGGCCGCCATCCTGGAGAACGTCGTGACCGGCCGTACGACCGGCGAACTCGCCCAGCGCTTCGGCATCACCGGGGCCGCCGCGAGCTACCACGCCGCCGTCCTGCGCCGGGTCGGCCTGCTGCTGAGCGAGCGCCGGGGCAAGTACACGCTGCACACCATCACGCCGGTCGGGCTCGCCCTCCTCGACAGCCCGCCGGGTACACCGAACGCGCTGGACGCCCCAAGCGCGGCGCCACCCCACACCAGGCGGCGCGCGCTGATGGCCCAGATCCACGCCTTCATCCGGGACAACCTGGGCGATGCGCAGCTGACCCCGGACGCGATCGCCGCCGCCCACCACATCTCCCTGCGCTACCTGCACAAGTTGTTCCAGCAGGACGGGCACACCGTCGCTGGCTGGGTCCGCGAGCGCCGCCTGGAACAGTGTCGGCGCGACCTCGCCAACCCCCGGCTGGCCGCCCGCCCGATCCACGCCATCGCCACCCGCTGGGGGTTCACCAGCCCCGCGCACTTCAGCCAGGCCTTCCGCAGCGCCCACGGTCTGTCCCCGCGTCAGTTCCGCGAGCAGTGCGCGACAGTGCACGCAGACTACTGATCTCCTCGGGTTGTTGTCGGGTGCTGATCCCTGCGGTAGGCCAGTGGTATGCGGTACGCGCTGGGCGGGGGGTTGACCGCCGAGCGGCGACAGCTTCGGGAACGGATCCCGTACGAGGCCGGTGAACGGTTCGCGTGGGGTGAGAAGACCGCGGTGATCGCGAAGGATCTGCGGGTGAGTGAGCGGTCGGTGGAACGCTGGTGAGGGCGAGTTCCTGCAGGTGCCTGCGCTTGATGCCCGTGGTCTCCAGAGCGTCCCCATCCTGGCCGACCTCGCCTACCAGGGCGGCGGCGCCTGAGTGACTCGCAGATGCGGATGATCCGGTGGGTGCGGGCAGCGGTCAGGTCGCGGGCCCATCTCCAGGTCGCCCGGCCACCAGTGCCCGGCGTGCGTCCACCGCTCGACGACGTCGCGGTTCGATCCGCCGTCGGCCGCCTTCGGCAGCGGCAAGCCGGCCAGCATGCGGCGCAACCGCGTCGGCTCCAGCCAACCGCGGTCCAATGCCGCGTACAGCACGCCATGCCCGCGCTGGTGCTCGACCACCAGCGACAGCTCGACCAGGGTCTGCACCGGCCCGTCCGCACACAACACCGCGTCCGTGAGCTCGAAGAGCGCGTCCCGGCGAGCGTAGGGGCATTCGTAGAACTCGACCCGAAAGCGGGACAGGATGCCCAATGCGTCGCCTGCCGGCGCGCCGACGGGGAGACTCATACGCAGCGGCCGTTCTCTCGTGCTTAGTGACTCGACATCTCGAAGCGTGGAGAACGGCCGCCCCTGCTGCCACGGGAAGATCCGCAGATCAGCAGGTCGGGTGACCCGCGAGGATAAACGCTAAGGTCAGATCGGGTCGGCCGAGCGGCGGTTCAACGGTGACGGAACGGCTGCCAATTACTGAGTGTGGTGCACCCCATGGCTGCGGACTGTCTTGCCTTCACGGGAGAGTGACACATCACTCAGCAGGAACATCTGGTCCCGCTCGTGCGTACTATCTCTAGATTCCTGCAGGCTGCCGCAGTGGTGTCCTGCGGGACATCCGGTCACCGCAGACCGAATATCTCCATCCACTGGCGCATACGGTTCCTGCTTTTCACCACCGTGCTCGCGCACAGCAGAAGGGCCCATGTCATGTCTGAAATCCAGACCAGCGGTACAGAATTGACGTCGCAGTACATCGCCCAGATCACAGGTGATCTGGAGCGCAACACCAAGGAGCAGGAGCGCATCGGGGCGGACGTCGAGGCCCTGCAGGAGCAGCTGCGCACTCTGCAGCATGACCACACCATGTTGGTGAACATGCAGCAGGCGCTCGGCAGCGCGAGCCCCGCCGCCGAGGTGGACACCAAGGCCGCTGTGTCCGTGTCCCGCCAAGCTGCCGCCGAGTCCAAGCGCAGCAAGCCGAAGAAGACAGCCGCCGCGGATGCGGGCAAGGCAGCGCCCAAGAAGCCCTCCACCGAGGCCTCGTCCGCCAAGGCAGCCGGCAAGCCGTCCCTCGTCGATCTGATCCGCAACCACCTTAAGCAGCAGAACGAGCCTCGGTCGGCTGCCGAGATCTCCTCCGCACTCACCCAGGCCCACCCCGACCGCACCATCAAGACCACCGTGGTGCGCACCACGGTCGAAGGGCTGGTCGCCAAGAGCCACGCCCACCGCACCAAGCAGGGCTCATCCGTCTTCTACACCGCCGCCACCGCGCCACAGCCCACCGAGACCGAGCCGCAGCCGAAGGCGGCAGCCAACTGAACAGTCTCAGGAGCACCCACGACACAACCAGCGGGACCGGTTCCGGTGTCGCCGGACCAGAATGTCAGCCCGCAGGAGCCAGGCGGCGGGCCGCGGTCCAGGACTGCACGGGTGCAGAACACTGGGGAACATGGGCTCACCGGGCGCCTGCAGGTCGTCGCCGAAACGAGGGCGGATCTCCGTGAGCCACAAGGCCAGCAGGACGTCGACGCCGTCGATGCCCGGGACCAGGCGTACTTTGGGTCCACCGCCCACGCTGCCCTTGCCGAAGCGGACGTGGAGCTTGCCGAAGCCTCCCAGGTCCGAGTACCAGTCGGCGATGTCCAGCATCACCGACTCGTTGATCCGCAAGCCCCCACCGCCACAGCGACGCCATCACATAGTTGTGGACCGCTGGCAGGTACTTGCGCATGTGGACCACCTGGGCACGCCAGTCGCTGAACAACCCGGCTACCTCCCCCGCTCGAGGGCGGCACCCGTACCCGGCCGTGGTCGGGGCGCCGGGGCCGGTGGAACTCATCGACTGGCTGCGCCACCCGCCAGCCCGTCTGCCCTTGCACCTCCAGCTGGTAGCGGGCGATGACGAAGGCGTAGAAGCGGGGAGGGTGTTCGCCCGGTCATAGACCGTCGTCCGCGCCAGCCAGCCACGCATCCACGTCCGTCGGCTGCACCGCCCACAACACGCGCCCCAGGAAGGCCGTGAACTGCGTGAGCGTCTTACGGTCGTTCGCCACCAACCGAGCGGGAGTGCAACGTCAACCCGTGGGTCTCGTATAGACGGTTGTGCCGTCCTTGACCTCGACAAGTCGGTGACGGATCGTGCCGCTGCGCCGGAGACGTTGACGACTCCTGCGGATCGGCACGCGGGGCTCGTCGGTCAGTCGGGTGTCTCGGCCGAGTCGGCGGGCTCGGAGTCGTCGACCGGCGTGGATCGCTCGATGTCGTTGTTGGTCGCGGCCCAGCTGGCCAGCAGGTTCAGGGCGTCCTGCGAGGGTGAGTCGGGCTCGGCGGTGTAGGTGAGGAGGACCTGGCTGGGGCCGTCGCCCAGGGGGAAGGTCTCGAAGGGCAGGTCGAGGTCGCCGACGACCGGGTGGTGAAAGAGTTTCACTCCGGTGGTGTGGATACGGACGTTGTGGGCGGCCCAGCGGTGACGGAATTCCTCGCTGCGGGTGGACAGTTCGCCGATCAGGTCCGTCAGCCGCCGGTCGTAGAGATCGCGGCCGGCCTCGGCTCGCAGCATGGCGACCGTGTCGCCTGCGACCTTGTCCCATTCGCGGAAGAACTCGGTCGCGTGCGGATCGAGAAAGACGAACCGGGCGTTGTTGGGCGGCCGCGCCGGGTCAGCGTAGACCGGGGAGAACAGGGCGCGCCCGAGGTGGTTGGCGGCCAGGATGTCCCCGCGTCCACTGAGAATGAACGCGGGCGTGCCGCTCATCGAGTCCAGGACGCGCTGCACCGCGGGCCGCACGCGCTGCTGGGTCGGCCGGCGGCGTGGCGGACGGGTCGTGCCGGCGCCGCGCAGGAGGTCCAGCAGGTGGATGCGCTCGGCCTCGTCGAGCTGAAGTGCCTGCGCGATGCCGTCGATGACGCTCTCGGAGACGCCGGTGGCATTGCCACGCTCCAGGCGGGTGTAGTACTCGCTGGAGATGCCCGCAAGCAGGGCGACCTCCTCGCGGCGCAGCCCGGCGACCCGTCGGCGCTCTCCCCCATATGAGGGCAGTCCGGCCTGCTCAGGGGTGACCCTGGCCCGTCGCGTACCCAGGAATTCACGGATCTCCACCCGGAAATCATCGCGAATATCGTGATTGGTGCCATTGGGGTCGTTTCTGCCTGCCATGGGCTCCACTCTACGAGCGCTTCCGCCCTGTTGGGGGTCCCTGTCAGTGACCCCCTCATCAGGGACTCCCACACTCCCGTGACAACCGGTTCTGTTGGTAGTGCACCGCCCACGGCGGTGCGAAGGACCAGGGACAGGGCGGCGCTTGCCGCCGGCCTCCCGCCCCTCTGCAGTGCCGTCGGCGCTGCACGCAACCCCACCGCACACACAGGGTGCCGGATCACGGCGCCTGAAAGGACCCCCCTCATGAGCAAGGTCATTCTCGTCACCGGTGCCGGACGCGGTCTGGGCACGGACATCGCCCGCGAGGCCCTCGCCGCCGGCCACCAGGTCGTCGCCACCGGCCGCCGCCCCGACGAGGTCGAGAAGACCCTCGGTGGACCGCAGGACAACCTGCTGGTCACCAAGCTCGACGTCACCAGCGTCGAGGACGCCGAGGCCGCCGCGCAGGCCGCCGTCAACCGCTTCGGCCGCATCGACGTCCTGATCAACAATGCCGGGAACCTTGTCGCCGGCTACTTCGAGGAGATCTCGCCCGCGCAGATGCGCCGGCAGTTCGAGACGAACCTCTTCGGCCCGATGAACGTCACCCGCGCCGTCCTGCCCGTCCTGCGCAAGCAGCGCGCCGGGCACATCATCACCATCACCTCGACCGCCGGACTGGTCGGCATGGAGTTCACCTCCGCCTACGCCGCCTCCAAGTTCGCGGAAGAGGGTTGGATGGAGTCCCTGCGATACGACGTCGAGCCGTACAACATCCACACCACCGTCGTGGAACCCGGCTACTTCCGCACCGAATTCCTCGTGGACGGGTCCCCCACCTGGCCCGAGCTGTCCATCGACGACTACGCCCCGCGCACCGCCCCGACGATCGAGGGCATCAAGAGCATCAACGGCAAGCAGCCCGGGGACCCCGCCAAGCTCGCCCGCGCCCTGCTCACCATCGTTGGCCAGGACAAACCGCTGCCGCGCTTCGTCGCCGGCGCGGACGCCATCGAAGCCGCCGAGGCCAAGGCGAAGGAACTCCTCGCCCAGGCCCAGGCATCCCGCGAGCTGGGCGGCGCCCTGGCCTACGACGACGCCCACGCCTGAGCAACACGACCCTCATCCCGGCCGGGGTGGAGGCCGCCGCCGGGCGCAATCTTCGACAGCATGGAGAAAGGCAACATGCCGCTCAAAGGTGAGTACGAGCCGAGCGCGGCGCAGCTTGTGCGTGACCAGGTGGAGCTGTACGAAGGCTCCGCAGGTACGGAAGGAACGACGCTGCAGGACCTGGATGTGGTCATCCTGACGACCCTGGGCGCGAAGAGCGGCAAGATCCGCAAGGTCCCGGTCATGCGGGTGGAGCACGACGGCTCCTGCGCCGTGGTCGCCTCCATAGCAGGAGCCCCCAACCACCCGGTCTGGTACCACAACGCGGTGGCCGACCCCCGGGTGGAGCTTCAGGACGGCCCGATACACCAGGACATGCGGGCACGCGAGGCGACCGGGGACGAGAAGGCCGCGTGGTGGCCCCGAGCCGTCGAGACGTTCCCGGACTACGCCGAGTACCAGAAGAAGACGGACCGTGAGATCCCGGTCCTCGTTCTGGAACCGGCGCCCCAGGAGCACTGACGCGGCGCAGCCGTGTCAGCCCGCGGAGTCCCGCCGCCTGTTTCTGGCAACACCAGCGTCTGGCCTGAGCTGACAGCAGCCCGCTCGCATCCCCATGGACGGCCGGTGCGGCGCGCGGCCGCCTGAACGAAGCCCTGCGCATCACCAACGGCCTCGACGTCGAAGTCGTCGGTGCTGACCGACGACGCCCACACCTGAGCAACACACCCCCCGACCGAGGCGAAGGCCGCCGGCGGACACGCCCGCGACAGCTGACTCGCTACCTGCAAAACGGCGCCAGCTGGTGGCACACGGCACTGCACGACCACCGATGGACCTGACGACCGTCACGGCAAGGAGTACCTCATGAAGCACGTATCACTGGGCGGGCTCGATGTCTCCCGCATCGGCCTGGGAGCCATGACCATGGCCGGCACCTACACCACGGGCGGAGGGCTCGACGACGCCGAGTCGATCCGCACCATCCACCGCGCCCTGGACCTCGGAGTCACCCACCTCGACACCGCCGAGATCTACGGCCCCTTCCACAGCGAGGAAATCGTCGGCAAGGCCATCAAGGGCCGCCGCGACGACGTCGTCGTGGCCACGAAATTCGGCCTCGTCTCCCACGCCGGCGACGGCCCCGGCGTCATCGACAGCAGCGCCCACAACGTGAAGACAGCCGTCGAAGGCTCGCTCAAGCGGCTCGGCACCGACCACATCGACCTCTACTACCAGCACCGCGTCGACCCGAACACGCCCATCGAGGAGACCGTCGGCGCGCTGGCCGAGTTGGTCGCCGAGGGTAAGGTGCGCCACATCGGCCTCTCCGAGGCCGGCCCCGAGACGATCCGCCGGGCGCACGCCGTGCATCCGGTGGCCGCGCTGCAGACCGAATACTCCCTGTGGACCCGTGATGTCGAGGCCGAAATCCTTCCGCTGCTGCGCGAGTTGGGCATCGGGTTCGTTCCCTACTCGCCTCTCGGGCACGGCCTGCTGACCGGGCAGATACGCACCGTCGACGACTTCACCGACGACGACTGGCGCAAGACCAACCCGCGCTTCACCGGCGAGAACTTCCACCGCAACCTGCGCATCGTCGACGAAGTACAGGCCATCGGCGCCGAGATCGGCGCCACCCCGGCCCAGACCGCGCTGGCATGGCTGCTGACCCGCGGCGACGACATCGCCCCCATCCCCGGAACCCGCCGGGTCGCACGCGTCGAAGAGAACACCGCCGCCGACGCCGTCGAACTCAGCGCCGCCCAGCTCGACCGCCTGAACAACCTCACACCGGCCGCGGGCGAACGCCACGACGAGGCGAACATGGCCACCATCGACCGCTGACCGCCGACGCCTCTGCGCCCGGCTCAGCCCGCGCTCCTGGACTTCGCGAAGCACTGACGCCCCAGCGAAGTTCCTGAACCGTCCCACCCGACCGACCTCCATCCATCCACTCAGTTCACTGATCACTGAAAAGGTTCTTCATCATGTCCAAGGTTCTCCTTGTCGTAGGCCACCCCGACCTGTCCCAGTCCAAGGCCAACGCGGCGCTCGTGGACGCCGTCCGCGACCTGGCCCATGTCACCGTGCACGACCTCTACGCCACCTACCCCGACTTCCAGATCGATGTCGCCGCTGAACGGGCGCTGCTGGCCGAGCACGAGGTGATCGTCTTCCAGCACCCGGTGTTCTGGTACAACACCACTCCGCTGTTCAAGCAGTGGCAGGACAAGGTCCTCACCCTTGGCTGGGCCTTCACCGTGGACGGTTCTGCCTCGCAGCTGGCCGGCAAGAAGGCTGTCGTCGCCGTGACCGCCGGCGTCCCCGCCGAGCACTACACCCCCGAAGGCGCCAACAAGGCCACCATCGAGACCCTCCTCAGCAACTGGCACGCGACGCTGCGGCTGTGCCAGTTCGACATCCAGCAGCCGATGGTCAAGGTGTACGGCACCGCCTTCGGCCTCTCCGACGAGGACCTGGCCACCGCCGCCAAGCAGTACAACGAACTGCTCGCCTCCTTCGCCGCCTGAACGCGTCCTCACTACACAGCCGCCCCCGCCGATCGCAACGCAGTATGGGCGCAGGTCAGGACCGTGACGTCGGGGCCTGTCGGGGGCGTGCGGGCAGGGGCAGGACGCAGGCGACCAAGCGCAGGGCGTCGTTTTCGAGCGCGAACTGCCGGACGGCCTTCTCGTCCAGGGCGAGCGTGCACCACAGGTCGGTGTTCTCCTGCCTCACCCGTCGCAGGTTCGCCTCTGCCCGTTCGTTGCACACAACGACGCTGGCAACTCCTCAAAACCCACAAAAAACAATGAACACCCTACGCACCGCACCTACCCTTACCGTCGCCTACACAAGCCACCAGCCGACACAAATCACCCGCAGCGCGCTCCTCATATGCGGACCAGCCCCTGCCCACCCACCACCCGAGACTCGAGCGGTAGAACCCGCGGCCATAAAGGTGGCGCAGCTATGGACGAACTACAGGCCGAGACCGGGTGCCGGACATGCGGCCGGGGCCCGGCGGATCAGTGGCTGAACGACGAGGGCCCGCTGTGCGACCCATGTCTGGACGAGCGGATCGCGGCAGCGACGGGCATGCCACGACTGCCGCTCGACCCACCCGCGGTAGAAATCGAGGGCGGGGACGGTCGTCGGCATGTGCCGCGCTACCGGCTGTGGCGGGCGCCCATCGGCATCTCGGTGCGGCTGGTCGAGGAACGTGGCGCCGCTGACGAAGGGGGCGAGTCGGGGTGCTCGGTGACCACGACGCCGACGTGAACCAGCTGGTGGCACAGGTACGGGGCGAGGCTGAAGCGGAGATAGCCGCTGCTACCTGGAAACGCGGGAACGGGATGGCAGCTGGCAGGCGAGGAGGTCGTGGGCCGGCTGATCTGGGATGCCGACGCTGGGCCGTTCCACGTCGTGGTCGACGGACGCGCGCTGTCGTGGCACGACCTGGGCGAAGCGCTGTCGTCGTTCGAAGGCTTCCGGTTCCGGCTGACCATCGAGGACTCCATGGCCGACGCGCGGTCAGAACGCGTCAAGGCAGCGCTGGGCGAGCCCGACACTCCGAGCTGAACGTGAACGCCCAGCTGGCATTGGATCGAACCCGGAGCGTACGCACAGGCGGAGGCCACGATGTCCGAATATCAGCACTATCAGTTCCTTGCCATGGACCGGCCCCTGAGCGACGCGCAGGTCGCCGAGGTCCGCAAGCTGACCTCCCGCGCCGCTCTCACCCGCACCATGTTCGTGAACAGCTATCAATGGGCGGAAGAGGCACCCGATCTGCGACAACAGGGGCCTGGTGCTCCTGGTGATGGTCACCGCGGCCAACGTGAGTGACCGCGACGCGGCCAGGAAACTGCTGTTCCGAATCGCTCTCATCCACCCCGAGATCGCCATCGTCTGGGCCGACTCCGCGTACGCCGGGAAGCTCGTGACCTGGGCTGGCCGGCGGGTTGCAAATTCGGTCTCGGAGGTTCTGCATCTACCCCGGCCAGCGCGGTCCAACTGCGCCGGCCGGGACTGCTCCGGCGCTGAAATGATTCTGGCCAAGGCTGACATATCAGGCGTATGGAGGTTCCGGTGGTGCGGTTCGCTGTCCGGCCATGGGCGAAGCTTCGGTCAGGTCGGCACCGTGGTCGGCGTCGCGTCGGGTGGACTCGGTTCCATACCAGTCCAGGCACATCACGGTGGCGTCGTCGTGCAGGAGCCCGTCATGGGCATGCACGACGTGCTCGATCAGGACACGGGCGGCCTCGCGCGGGTGCAGGTCCTGTGTGCTCTCGATGAGGGCGGGCAGATCGAGGTCCGCTGCGCTGCGCTCCAGCATCCCGTCGGTGAGCATGATCAACCGGTCCCCGGCCCGCAGGTCCAAGCTCTGGACCGTATACGCGTGCGGGGCTATGAATCCGAAGGGCAAGTCGATGGACGGCACGATCTGCTCGACCTTTCCCCCGCGCAGGCGCAGGGGCCAGGGGTGGCCGGCGTTGATGAACTCGGTTCGACCGTCGTGCAGGCTGATACGCAGCAGTTGCCCCGTGACGTAGCGGCCGCCGCTGTGCTCGACCACGGCCTGGTCGGCAGTCTGTGCTTGTTCGGCGAGGCCTGCTCCCTGCCTGCGGGCGCGGCGCAGGGAGCCGACGAGGAGAGTGGCGAGGAGGGCGGCGTCCACGTCGTGGCCCATGGCGTCGGTGACCGACAGCTGGACGTGGTCGCGGTCTATGACGTAGTCGAAGGTGTCGCCGCCGACGAACTCGGCGGGCTCCAAGGCGCCGGCGACCGCGAACTGTGCGGCTTCGCAGGCCAGCGATGAGGGCAGCAGCCGGTGCTGGATCTCGGCGGCCAGGCTCAGGGGGCTGGTGCGCCGGCCCCACTGGTACAGGTCGGTGAAGGGCCGGTTCGCGATGATGATGTATGCCAGGGCGTGGGCGCTCCGGCTGATCTTCAGCAGAGTCTCCGGGGCGGGGTGGTGCGGCAGATAGAGCTCCAGCAGCCCGATCGCGTCCCCGCGGTTGGTGACCGGTGCGATCACCCGAGTCCAAGCACCGCCACTTACGGTCTCCACATGCGGTTGTTGGGTCCGGATCACCCTGTCGTACACGGTGCCGGAGACGGCGATCGGGTCTGCGGGACGCTCCAGGTCGATGTCGTCCGCGGTGCCCAGGCGGACGACCGAGGTGCCGGTGAAGTCGGTGATGAGGAATGACACGGACCGGGCTCCGAGCTGTCTTCGCAAAGTAGCTCCGATGACGTCGACGGACTCCACCGGCGGCGCGGCCTCCGCTGCGGCCAGCGCCTCACCCAGTCCGTCCATTCCGCTGTCCCGCATGGGAGCGCCCTTCCCGCCCGCGCGCCACCCCAGTACGCGCCGGTGACACGACTTTTCGGGCAAGCACGAAATGGCAAACTACCCTACCCAGGAAACGGGTTTCGCCATTCAACATTCGGCTGCGTGGTCGACCAGCGCGTCACCCGCCCCGGCCCCACCCCGCCGCCGCGCAAGCTCCACCTGATCTACCGCTTCCACATCAGCCCCGCCGTCCGAGCCGCCCTCGCCGAACAGGAACTGGACGAACTCCCCGACGGCAGCCACGAGGTCGGCGTGATCGAGTGGGCCAACTACCGCAAGGCCGCCGAGCTGGCGATCTTCCCGCCCATCGGCCCCGCGCTCGCCGCCCTCGCCGACCCCCGCGCCGCCGTCACCAACGCGGCCCTCGACGCCGTCACCGACAAGAACTACACATGGGTGTGATCAATCGACCGCGCCGGCACCCTGGCACCACAGTCCCAAAGCCGCCGATCTCGCCCCACCGGCCGCAGCAGACGATCGACCTCAGCGCCGCTGGGTGAAGTAGGTCATCATCAATCAAGTGGGCGCCACCCGCGCGGCTGATGACAGCCATATGGACCGGCGGAACGCTCAGCAGAACGCCGAGAACGCCCAAGACCCGTCAGGGCCCGGTCCCAGAACGGCCGGGCCCGCGCCGTGGTCCTCCCAGCCGTGCTCGGCGGGTGGGCGCGCCGACTCCTTCTCCAACTCCGCGAACTGGCCGTCGGACAGCCTGGGCACTTTCGGCGGCCCAGCGGTGGCGAGGGCGTCCATCCCGCCCTCCCGCCAGGCACGCCGCCAGCGTTCCACCGACCGCTCACTCACCCGCAGATCCTTCGCAATCACCGCGGTCTTCTCACCCCGCGCGAACCGTTCACCGGCCTCGTACCGGATCCGCTCACGAAACTGTCGCCGCTCGGCGGTCAGCCCGCCGCCCTGCGCGTACCGCATATCACCGGCTACCGCAGGGATCACCACCCGACAACAACCCGAGAAGATCAGTAGGAACGGGCAGAGGTTAGGGCACTGTGTATCCGGCGGCGCGGAACAGTTCGTACCATTCGGATCGGGTGAGCGGGATGTCGGAACCGAGCGCGGCGGCCGTGACGCGTTCTGGCGTGGTGGTGCCGAGCACGACCTGCATCTGCGCGGGATGACGCGTGATCCAGGCGACCGCGATCGCCTCGGCTGGCACGCCGTATTTGCTGCTCAGCCGGTCGATCACCGCGTTCAGCTCGGGGAAGCGTTCGGAACCGAGGAATGGGCCGTCGAAGAATCCGGCCTGGAAAGGCGACCACGCCTGGATGGTGATGTCGTGCAGGCGGCAGTAGTCGACGATTCCGTCATCACGTACGACCGACTGGTCAAGGCCCTGCATATTCGCCGCGACGCCCTGCGCGATCATCGGCGCGTGAGTGATCGACAGCTGCAGCTGGTTCGCCACGATTGGTTGCGTCACATGCTTGCGCAGCAGGTCGAGCTGTCGGGGGGTTTGGTTGGAGACGCCGAAGGCACGCACTTTGCCTGCCGCCGACAGCTCATCGAAAGCGCGGGCCACCTCCTCCGGCTCGACGAGAGCGTCGGGACGGTGCAGCAGCAGGATGTCGAGATAGTCCGTGCCCAGTGCCTGGAGTGAACCGTTCACGGACTCGATGATGTGGTTGTGAGAGAAGTCGAAGTACGGGCCGTCCTTGACGATGCCGGCCTTCGACTGGATGACGAACTGCTCACGCTCCGACGAGCTGAGCTTGAGGGCTTCCGCGAACCGACGCTCGCAACCGTGATCGTCCGAACCATATACGTCGGCGTGATCGAGGAAGGTGATGCCGGCGTCGCGCGCAGTGTTCACGAGGGTGCGCACCGCCTCGTCGGTCATGGTCTGGATGCGCATCAGTCCAAGGACGACGTTGGGGACCACCATGTCGGTGCCGGGCAGGGTGAAGGTCTTCATGTAGCTCTTTCGCTGTGGCTTGAACGTTTCAGGTGGACAGAAGTGCGGTCCGGTCGGCGGCGAGCTCGATGCCGGCCGCGGCTGCGGAGTCGCGGATGCTGGCGGAGCGCAAGGCCCCGGGGACCGGAATGACGACGGGGACGAGTGCGAGCTCCCACGCGAGCGTGACTCGGTAGACACTGGTGCCCGTCTCGTCGGCGACCTGTTGGAATGCACTGTGCCGTTCTGCGAGCCCCTTCGCGTTCGCGATGCCGCCGAACTCACAGGCAGGAAGGCTATGCCGAGATTGGCGCAGTGCTCGGGTTCTCGCACCGACCGAGTGCGCGTAGAGGACGGCGAGGTCGGGGCCGTGGAACCGCTAGAGACCGATCGCGTCGACGCCGAGGCGGCGGGCGGACTCCTTGACCGCGCGCTTGAGGTACTCAGGATCTCCGTTGCGTGTCCACGTGCCGTCGCCGGGACACAGGTGGCCGCCCTTGGTGGCGACGAGCACGTCGCCGGCGTCCACGCCGTAATCGCGCAGTGCCCGGGCGATGAGTTCCTCGTTGTGGCCGACCTCGTTCGCATCGCTGTGGTACGCGTCGGCCGTGTCGATGCGGGTGACGCCGGCGTCGAGTGCAGCGTGGATGGTGGAGCTCGAACGCTGCGCGTCGGGGCGCCCTTCGATCGACATCGGCATCCCGCCAAGCCGATCGCGGAGATGGTCCGGTCGCCGATGGTGCGCTGCTGCATGAGTTTCCTTCTCTCGGACGCCGTAGCGAGTGTGCAGTGCGACGTCGCGTGTTCACTCTAGAAATCGCTGTTCTAGAAATCCAACAGCTGTTGGTTCTGGTATTCAGAACTGTGGGATGTAAATGGATCTGCGCCATGCGTGCCTACCTGCGGTCGCTGAGTGGACCCACCTCACGCTCACCGTGAAGCCACTCGACGTGGACGATCCCCTCACTTCGGTGGGGCGGGCTGAGCGACCGACCCGCCCAAGGGTCGTACCAGTTCCCCGCAGGCTGCGGCAATGACGTCCCGTACGTGTCGGGCGGCGGTCAATTCGATGCCGAGTTGCTGGAGTTGAAGGAGGAAGCGGCCGGTGTTACGCGCCCGGGGCAGCGCGGTGTCGCCTCTGGGCGCGGTGGCGAACAGGGGCGCGGGGGACGCGCAGCTCCGGCAACCGGGCCAGGCCCCGCGCGGCACGGGTGGCGCCGCAGACGCGGGCGCCGTGGTGACGGGCCATCTCACTCCCCACCCTCGACGGCCCCCTCCCGGGCCGGGCGACCCGCCTGATGTACAAGTCCACGGACTCGAACGGCGCCCCGGTCGCGGTCACCGGCGCGTACATCGAACCGGCGGCGACCTGGGTGGCTGCGTAACCCTCAACGACTGTCGTTTGTCGATGAGTTCGGGTGTCATTCAGGGGCCGGTGGGCCGGTGAATGTCGGCGAGTTTCGATGTCACCCGGGCGCCCGGACGGCTCACCGCCGGACTCTCTTCCTCCGTGGGGATCACAGCCGCGGGTTGAGTCTTGGCCCTGCCTGTTGAGCCTCACATCTGATGGTCTTGACCTTGCCCGAAGGTGAAGGCCGACAGTGTGCAGGGCAACCAAACCAGCGATCTCCGTGTTCTTGGCTCGGCCGGAGACTGGATGAGGAGACCTTGTATGGAATCGCTCTGCGTCATTCTCGACATCGGGGGAGTCCTGGAGATCACACCCTCGACGGGGTGGCTTCTTGAATGGGACGAGCGGCTCGGACTGCCGCCCGGGAGTGTGGACCAGCGGCTGGACGATGTCTGGCAGGCCGGCGCCGTCGGGACGATCAGCGAACCGGAGGCGCGGGCGCAGGTCGGTGCCCGGCTCGACCTTGCTGCTAGGCAGGTCGAGTCCTTCATGGCCGACCTGTGGGCCGAGTATCTCGGGACGCCGAACGTCGAGTTGATCGAATATGTGCGGGGGCTGCGGCCCCGTTGCCGACTGGGCATCCTCAGCAACAGCTTCGTGGGGGCCCGTGAGCTGGAGACAGCGATGTACCGGTTCGACGAACTGGTCGAGCAGATCATTTACTCCCACGAGATCGGCGTCTGCAAGCCCGACCCTCGGGCCTTCGAAATGACGTGTGCCCGCCTGGAAGTACGGGCGGCGGACTGTCTCTTCGTCGATGACTACGACGTCAACATCGACGCTGCTCGTGCCGCAGGAATGCAGGCTCACCTCTTCGAGGGCAACGAGCAGACCATCGCCCGCATCGCAGCTCACCTGGACGGCGCGGCTTCACTCGGCAGCCCTCATGAGGGCATCAGTAGACCCGAGACTGTTCTGCGCGTGCCCACGTCTGAGCAAGATGGTAGGAATCGGTTCCGGTCTCGATGATGGCCGCGTCGAAGGTGAGCCGGTCGACGATGGCCGTGCCATCCGCGCTCAACGACAAACGGCATCACGGCTCACCGACAGAGCCACCTGGAAGGGAGGCGGCCCGCGCCAGCTGGTCGCGGTGGCCCGGGCACGATGGGTCAGGGCGACCAGTGCGCCGCGTCCCTGGGCCTGGAGAACCCCCTGTCCCTCAACGGCCGTACGGTGTCGGTCGGTTACGAGAACGCGGCGATCCACCGTTTCCTGGCGACGGGCGCCGCGGTGGTCGTCACGGACTACGCCGGCCTGGGAGCAACGTACTGCCTCCACACGTACGTCAACCGTCTCGACGAGGCCCACGCGGTACTGGACGCGGTACGCGCCGCCCGCTCTCTCCCGGGCACCTCGGTCACCTCCGAGTCCCGGGTGGGCCTGTTCGGATACAGCCAGGGCGGCGGAGCCACCGCGGCGGCAGCGGAACTCCAGTCCTCCTACGCACCCGACATCACCCTCGCCGGCTCCTACTCGGGTGCCCCGCCGGCCGACCTGACCGCGGTCACGAAGGGGATCGACGGCAGCGAACCGGTAGGCGCGCTGGCCTGGTCGCTCAACGGCTTCCTCCAGTCGGGCCCGACGCGGAAACCGATAGCGGAGGCCCACCTGAACGCGACGGGCAGGGCGGCGATGACCGACCTGTCGCCGATGTGCGTGAGGGCCTCTGGTGGCGCGGTTCGGTGGAATTCCACTCCTGCGGCAGCGGACGGCAGAGATCAGCAAGGGCGTGGTCGCGAACGTGTGACGAAGATCGTGCAGGCGGGGCCTGCGGTGGCCTTCACCTGCGGTGATGTTCGCCGCGTCCAGCAGCTGGGCAAAGATGCGCGGGATGTTGTGGGCATCGAAGCGGGTGCCGCGGGTGGACACCAGGAAGGCGACCGTACTGGGGACGGGCCGCTGGAGGTCACGTTCCCGGGCGTCTTTCCGCAGCGCGGCGGCGGCGCTGGCATGCAGTGGAACCTGGCGCGACTTGCACGCCCTGCGTGAGGTCCGGGAGATCTTCTCCGGCAGCCACTGACCAGCCCGCCACCCAGCGAGGCCAGCGGCTGCGGGGCGCGTACATGATCACGGCCATCCCCGCGAGGCAGGCCAGAGTGCCGATGATGTCGTAACGGGCCGGCTCGGCCAGCAGGCCGCGCCGCTCGTAGTAGCGCACTCGGCGCCCGCGTCGGGCATCACCCGCATGGGTGCAGTCCCAGCCGCACGCGCGGAACAGTGGAGCTGGACCTTCCACCTCCAGGGACGCGGAACCGTCGTCGAGCAGTCCTGGCAACTCCTCCGCCTCGACCCGGTGCTGGGCACCACCCGCGGTGCCTCGACGCACGTCGCGACTACATGACGAACAGCGTCGAAACCACCCTGCTCCCCCGCGCTCAATGGATCGCCGAAGAGTGAGGCTCCGGGTGTGGCTGCGTCGGACGGTGGCGAGCACGAGCGACGCGCCTGGATCCGCATCACGGTGTGCCCTTCCTGGACCACTGGAGGGCCGAAGTTCAGGGAGAAGCATTCGCGCGGGCCTTGACGCCCCACGATTGCGATTACAGGTTCTAACGAACATGACAATATAAAACCATCAGCGGAGGCCGTCATGAACGTCGAAGGACACATCCCCACCCGCGCTGTCGTGAGGCTCCGCCGGACCAGACTCATCGCCCCCGCGGCGATCGCGGCTCTGGCCCTGACCATGTCGACCGCCGCGGCCAGTACGTCACCGCCATCAGGACCTGGCCGAACGGCGACCGCGAAGAACCCGAAGGTGATGCTCGATTCGTGGGTCCGGCTCTGGAACGGCGGCTACGGGCAGGCCCCGGGCATCATCTCGCCCGGCTTCCGGGTCCACGCCGCACTGCTCGACGGCGGTGACGGCAGCTCCATCCGAGGGGTGGATGGTCTGGTGGACATGGTCCGCCAGATACGCGCACCCTTTCCGGACCTGCGCTTCACCGTTGAAGTCGGCCCGCTGATCGACGGCCACCACGCGTCCCTGCGCTGGACGGCAACCGGTACCTACGCGGGTGGATTCCCCGGCGCCAAAGCCGAACCCGGGACTGTGGTCACGTTCACCGGCAACGACACGCTTCGCTTGACTTCCTCCCCCTCCTGAAGGAGGGGGATTCCTACGGCTCGCGCTGTAGGGGTTCCTGCTTCAACGCCGGCTGCCCGCCAGGAGAACTCCCGTGAGGTCTTACACCGGCTCCACAGGCCGAGACGGCCAGCCCGGCCGCCTTGATGGTGCGGGCCGCGTTGATGTCGCGGTCATGCACGACACCACAGGTGTCGCACGTCCACACGCGGACATTCAGCGCCATCTTCACCGCGACCGTGCCGCAGTTCCCGCACAGCTTGCTGCTGGGGAAGAAGCGGTCGACCACGACGAGTTCACGCCCATACCAAGCGCACTTGTACTCCAGCATCGACCGCAGCTGCCTCCAGGACGCGTCCGAGATGGCGCGCGCCAGTGTGTGGTTGTTCAGCAGGTTGCGGACGGTGAGGTCCTCGATCACGACCGTTTGGTTCTCACGGACGAGCCGGGTCGACAGCTTGTGCAGGTGGTCGCGGCGCCGGTCGGCGATCCGCGCATGCACGCGGGCAACCCGCTCGCGGGCCTTCTCCCGGTTCGCCGAGCCCTTGGCCTTGCGGGACAGTTCACGCTGCGCCCTGGCCAGCCTGGCGCGGTCACGCCGCTCGTGCCGGGGGTTGGTGACCTTCTCACCGGTGGACAGCGTCACCAGGGAGGTGATCCCGGCGTCGATGCCGACCACGTTCTTCGTGGCCGGAGCCGGGGTAATGCAGTCCTCGCACAGCAGCGACACGAACCAGCGTCCCGCCGCGTCACGCGACACGGTCGCCGTGGTCGGCTCCTGGCCCTGGGGCAGTGGACGCGACCAGCGGATGTCCAGGGGGCCGGCCATCTTCGCCAACGTCAGCCGTCCCTCACGCCACGTAAAGGCCGAGCGGGTGTACTCGGCCGACGCACGGGATTTCTTGCGGGACTTGAAACGCGGATACTGCGCACGCTGGGCGAAGAAGTTCCCAAACGCCGTCTGCAGATGGCGCAGCGCCTGCTGCAGCGGGACCGAGGACACCTCGGTCAGGAAGGCCAGCTCCCCGGTCTTCTTCCACTCCGTGAGTGCGGCCGACGACTGCACGTAGGAGATGCGGCGCTGCTCGCCGTACCAGGCCCGCGTGCGCTCTTCCAGCGCCTTGTTGTAGACCAGGCGCACGCAGCCGAACGTGCGCGACAACTCCGCCGCCTGCTCGCCTGTGGGGTAAAAGCGGTACTTGAACGCCCGCTTGACCTGCCGCGCCATACCTCACACCTTATCGGATTCCGTGTGATCGACAGTCCTCGGCCGGTGGACGACGCACGCCGGTCCGCCCGGACGGCGAACCGGCTTCCCCAGCCCTGCTTCGCAGGAGCTTCGTTTCCTCCCCCGGCTGAAGCCGGGGGTATCCACAAAGGAGAGCCCCGATGAAGCAGGTTCGTGGAGTACTGGCTCAACGCCGACACCCTGAGCCTGGTCACCCAACTCCAGGCAACCTGAACCGCACAGCGCCCGCCGTCGACCCAACATGCGGGCATGCCGATGACTTCGCCGAGGCCTGCGTGTTGGGGCTCGCGCTTGCGGCGACCACGGTCGCCGGAACGGCACGCGGCACGAGCACCGAGGCACTCGTCGCCGCCCTGGTCGGCATCGTCCTCATCCGACTACCAAATGGTCGCCGTCCAGAGCGGCGAGTGCACCGACGTCAGCAACGTCTCGACCACCGTCGGCGGATTGATCCACCAGTGCTGCGAAGTCGCGAGCGCGCTCGGCACCAAGAGGGGGCCCGACGTTCTTACGAAGGACCGCCTCAGACCCACGCTTGAAAGGTAGGACAAGCTTACGGCTCCGGCAGTATGAGCACATGCTCATCGTGATTGGCGGACTTCCCGGCACAGGCAAAACCACCCTGGCCCGACTACTGGCAGCATGCATCGACGCGGTCCACCTACGCGTCGACACCATCGAACAGGCCATCGTCCGCTCCGGCCTGGCACAGCACCCCGTCGGACCGGCTGGCTACGTCATCGGATACGCCCTGGCCGAGGAACATCTCCGGCAAGGACTCACCGTGATCGCGGAATCCGTGAACCCCCTGGCTGTCACCCGTAACAGCTGGCAGGGCGTGGGAACACGGGCCGCCGCCCGGGTCGTCGAAGTGGAAGTCATCTGCTCAGACCCGGACGAGCACCAAGACCGCGTGACCACGCGATCGATCGACATCCCTGACCTGCCGCTGCCCAACTGGCAGCAGGTTCTTAACCGCGACTACGAGCCCTGGGACCGGGAACACATCGTCATCGACACAGCCGGCCAAGGCCCGCAAGAGTCGCTCGCCTTGCTCCTCCATCATCTTGATCACCCCCGCGGACGCTAGTCGGAGTCAACGAAGGCTGACGAAACCGCGCCATGTCATGACCGGCTCAGGAACAGGCACTGACCTTGTCGTTTATGGTCCGGCGTCGAACGGGGCTCGAACTTGTTCGGTGTTTTCCCAGTTCACCAGATGAGTGAGGGGCGGCGGGCCGATCCTGTGCTGAGCGACAACGCAGCACGGAGGCCGGGATCGTGGGACTGGTCGAGCATAAGGCTCAACGAGACGCGTTGACGGTGGTGGCGGCGTTTCGGTCGGAGTTGTACGCGTGCCTGACCGCGCGGAGCGACGCTCTGTTCGAGCTGTGCGACGCATTGCTGTGCACCGACGGTCCGGTCCGCACCCTCGTGGACCTGGCGCTCGCTCCCGAACATCGGCGCGGGCACGGGGCGTTGTACTCCGGGATCAACCACGGTCGGATTGACGTTGCCCGGCTGCGGCGGGCACTGACCAGTGTCCCGCTTCCCCTGGCCAGCGACGGTCGGCTGGTGCTGGCGGTGGACGTCTCGCCGTGGTTGCGGCCGGACGCGACACCTCCTCGGACCGTTCCTTCTGCCATACCTTCGGCCGGGGCCTGGGCAAGCACCAGATGGTGCCGGGCTGGCCGTACTCGATCGTCGCGGCGCTGGAGACCGGCCGGACCTCGTGGACCGCGTTGCTGGACGCGATCCGGCTGGAGCCCGGCGCCGGCTTGGCCGCGGTCACCGCCAGCCAGGTCCGCGACGTAGTCGAACGCCTTGTGGAAGCCGGCCAGTGGCAGGCAGGTGCCCCGAACGTCTTGGTCGTCCTCGATGCCGGCTACGACGCGCCCTGCATCGCTCACCTCCTGAGTGATCTTCCCGTCGAGGTGCTGGGCCGGCTCCGTTCGGACCGAGTCATGCGCAAGCCCGTCCCCGTGCCGTGGATCTGCCCGCCGCAAGGTGGCCGCCCGCCCAAGCACGGAGGCGAGTTCGTCTTCGGTGACCCGGCCACGTGGGGCGAGGCCACCGCGGTCACCATCACCAACACCGACCGGTACGGGACCGCGACCGCACAAGCCTGAGACCGCCTCCACCCCCGGCTGACCCGACGGGCAGCGTGGCTCGACCACGCGGGCCCGTTGCCGATCATCGAGGGCACCGTGATCCGGTTGACGGTCGCGAAACTGCCCAGTGGCGGCGTGAACAAGCCCGTCTGGCTGTGGTGATCGGGCACCGGTGGCGCCACGGACGACGTCGACCGGTGCTGGCAGGCATTCCTGCGAAGGTTCGACGTGGAGCACACGTTTCGGCTGCTCAAGCAGACGCTCGGCTGGACCAGGCCCCGTCTGCGGGATTCGGAAGCGGCCGGCCGCTGGACCTGGCTCATCCTGGCCGCACACGCCCAACTCCGCCTCGCCCGCCCACTCGCACGCGACCTCCGACGGCCGTGGGAGGGGCCAGCGGAACCGAACAGACTCACCCCGGCCCGAGTGAGGCGAGGGTTCAGGAACCTGCGGGCGAAGACGGGCACGCCAGCCGGTGCACCGAAACCCACCCGGCCCGGTCCCGGTCGCCCGCTCGGTTCGAAGAACCGACAACCCGCCACGCGCTACGCCGTCGGACGAGTCCTCGCCACCGGCGACTCCTACGCCCGACCCGCGCACCACAAGCAAGGAACCAAGCCCCGGCGCACTGGCGAGACGACCCGCCCGACGCCTAATCCGGGGCGCGAAGCCGTCCCCTGATCTGGCATGCTGGCCCCGTGAACAACAAGCTCAGAAAGGACGATGCCGCGTAATCGGCCGTCCCAAGTCCGCGCCGCCGGACGTCACCCGAGGCGGCAGGCGCATGAAACACCAACGCCTGGGCTGCCGCGTGGCTCCGGCAAGCTTGCCGGAGCGGTTTCCCGCCTCGAACACGATCGCCTCTGGCCTGGGGCGATAGCCCAGGCCTTGCAGCAGTGGTCACAAACAGCCCACCGCCCCAGTCGTGCTCTCTCCGGCGGTTGCGGTTGCCCTTTGTGCAACCCCTTCTACACAACCGACGAGCGGGGAGTTCTGGAAGCGGCAATGCACGCTCTTCCGCCACAGGCGGCGCGTGAGCTGCGGCGTCTGGTGAAACCGCTCGACGACCTCTACATCGCCAAAACTTGGCCCGACCCCTCCACCTCGCCCGACGACGGATGGTGGGCAAGACGCTGTTGGGGATAGACCTGCGTCGATCCCTACCCCAGCACCGTTGCCTGCCCAGCGGAGTCGTTAAACGGCAAGCTGACGGAGGCGGGCAAGTGCTGCGGGGTGACGGGGGGCTTCACCCAAAGCCGGGTAGTTAGCGTTTTCGCTGGTCACGCAAGTGATTTGAAGGATTCTCGACGTAGGGCAACGGAGCTCATCGGTACAGGCACAGCTTGTTGTGTTCTGCCGTCTGCTCTGACGACTATCACCCGTACGGTCACTGTGGCCGCGGGACGGTTCGCTCCCGGGCATCTGGGCGGGCTGACCGCCGTTGGGCCGTTCGAGCTCGTCGACGTGGTCCGTGCGCAGACGAGGACGGTGCAGCGGCGGCTGTGTGATCTTCCGTCGCAGGTCGAGGGATCGTGTCCGTTCCGCTGTACCAGACCAAGGCCGAGTTCTTCCGGATGCTGGGGCATCCCGTACGGATACGGGTGCTGGAACTGTTACAGGACGGGCCGATGCCGGTGCGTGAGCCGCTGGCCGCGATCGAGGTTGAGCCCGCCGGCCTCTCGCAGCAACTGTCACTGACCTGATGGGAGCCGCGCGCCGAATCCTGACCGAGATGCTGTCCTGGCGGAACGAACTGCTGGCCGAACTGCGGGAAGTCGAGGTCCTCGCACGATGGCGTCAGCCTTCACCCGGATCCGGAGCCGGATCGTTGACCTGCTGCCGGGGACGGACAGATTGGGCCGGTGTGCGCCGTTACCCGCGCCGGGACCTTTTGGCCGGTCTCACGGTGGCGGTCGTCGCGCTGCCGCTAGCTCTCGGCTTCGCGAGTTGGTCTCGACAACCCTCGTGTTGCGCAGGAGGCCCTGTCCTCATGCACCCACCCGGCCAAGATCACCCGCCCAGGCACCCTGTTCGATCAGAACCGTCCTCACGATCGATAGGACTAGGGCTTCTGAGAACCGCGAAACGGTCCAGGCCGCGCCCCTGCGCTGCGGGACGCCTTCACCTCCGGGTCGGCGCCGGTGCACGACCGGTCGCGACTGCCGAGGGAGTTCGATCACGTGCCCAACGGCCATGAGGACAGCCACCACTTCCTCGTGGACGACTTCCTCACCGTCGTCAACGCCTGGGGCGCGGCCCGCTACCGGGGATCATCGCGCACGATTCCGCGCTGAAGAACGGGATCCGGCTGGAGATACCGGACTTCGGGGCGCGCCCGCCTGAGGCCGCGCGGCCCTGTGGCCCGCGGTCTCCCTCAGGTCGGTCCGCGCGTTGCCGATCTGCGCGCGGACCGACCAGCGGCACGCCCAGCACCGCGACGTTGCTCAGGGGCCGGGGCCGGAGCTGAACTTCTTGACGGCCCAGGGCAGGCAGAGGGCGATGATGACGGCACAGTAGGCGACGATGGAGAGAACCGGGTGCTCCAGTGGCCAGCTGCCGCTGGATCTCGTGCCCTGGGCGACCTGGCGGACGGCGGCGACGAGGACAGCGATCGGGTTGTACTCGGCGATCGTGCGCGGGATCGCCTGCATCCCGGAGATGGGGACGTAGGTGCCACCGAGGAACGCCAGCGGGAACACGATGCCGTAGCTGATGCCCTGGATGGCGGTGGGGTTGCGCACGATCGTGCCCAGGAGTACGCCGAAGGTCGTGAAGGCGAACAGTCCGAGCAGCAGCAGCGCGACCAGTTCGGACCCGGTGACGGCGTTCAGGTGCGGGTGCCAGCCGAGTGCGAGGCCGAGGCAGGCCACGACGGTCATGCTGGCGATCTGCTCGATGATCTGGGCCACGATCTGCGCGGTGATGACGGCGAGACGGGTGATCGGGAGGGACGTGAGCCGGTCCACGACGCCCAGGGAGAAGTCCGTGGCGGTCGCGACTCCCGCGCTGACTCCGCCGAAGGCGATGGACTGCGCGATCAGGCCGGGCAGCAGGTAGTCCTGGTAGCGCGTCCCGGGGATGTGAATGACGCTGCTGAAGACACTGACGAACAGGGTGGTGTTGAGGATGGGTTGGAGGCTAACGCCGCTGATGCGGGTGGGCACCCGGGCGGCGGTGCGCAGGCCACGGGCGACCAGCAGGGCGCTCTCGCGCAGGAAGCGCCAGGTGCGGAAGCGGCGCAGGAGCATCCGCTGGTGGGTCACCGGCCGGGGTGGGACCGGGCGCCGCGCAGCAGGCGTGGTCATGTCCTGTCCTTGGCCGGATGACCGGTCAGGGCCAGGAAGACCTCGTCCAGGGTCGGGCTGCGCAGGACGATTTCATCGACGCCCACGCCACTTTCCAGCACGGCCCGGGTGACTGCCTCCAGGTCCTCGGCCGCGTGCGGGGCGGGTACCTGGAGCAGCAGCCGTTCCGGAACGTCGGTGAGGGCGAACCGGGGTGCGAGGGTCTCCCGCAGCCGGGCGAACCCGTCGGCATCCGTGGTGGTGACGTCGACCCGCTGGTGGCCGACGCGGTTCTTGAGTTCGGCCGGGGTCCCGCTTGCCGTTGCCCGGCCGTGTTCGAGCAGGACGATCTGGTCCGACAGGGCGTCCGCCTCGTCCAGGTACTGCGTGGTCAGCAGAAGCGTGACGCCTTCGGCGACCAGTTCCCTGACGGTGGACCAGACGATCTGACGGCTGCGGGGGTCCAGGCCGGTGGTCGGCTCGTCGAGTACCAGCACGCGGGGTTGGACGACAAGGCTTGCCGCGATGTCGACGCGGCGGCGCTGGCCGCCGGAGAGCGACCTCACGTGTTGGTCGCGGAACTCACCGAGGTCGAAACGGTCCACGAGCCAGTCGGTGACCTTGACCGCCCCGCGCTTGCCGTGACCGCGCAGCCGCGCCATCAGCAGCAGGTTCTCTCGCGCGGTCAGGATGTCCTCCAGCGCGGTGAACTGTCCGGTCAGGCTGATCATGGAACGCACCACTGCCGGCTCGGCGGCGATGTCGTGGCCACACACCCGTGCGGAGCCGGCGGTGGGCCGGATGAGGGTGGCGAGCATGCGCACGATCGTTGTCTTGCCGGCCCCGTTGGGGCCGAGCAGGGATACCACCGTGCCGGCGGGTACGGTCAGGTCGAAGGCGTCGACGGCGGTGAAGTCGCCGAACGTCCTGGTGAGTTGGGCTGCCTCCACGGCAGGATTGGTCATGGGTACCGCTCTCCTCTGGCGGACACCACGTACCCGCGTTCCCTGCGTCGGAGCCAGCCCCCGTGCCGGAGCCGGACCGTGCCGCTGCCCTACGGACTCTGCAGGTCCTCGGGCAGCACTGCCGCGACCACGGCGTCCCGGCGCTGTCCGTCGGGGCCGGAGAGCTTTCCCCTCGCCGTCCCCTCGTGGCGGAAGCCCGCGCGCAGTCCGGCGTAGTGGACCGGGCTGTTCTCGAAGTCGGCGAACGCCTCGATCCGGGTCAGTCCCAGTTGCTCGAAGCCGAACCGGCAGACCAGGCGCAGGCCGGCCACCGCCGTGCGCAGGCGCCGGGCAGGCGCGTCGAGCAGGAACGCGATCTCCGCGCTCTGGTAGAGCTCGTTCACCGACAGCAGTTCCGCCTCACCGATGAAGGTGTCGCTGGCCTCGTCCGCCAGTACGAAGACCGCGCGCTGTCCACGCCACATGTCCGGCGCCGTGTCGATGAAGCTCTGGGCGTGGGCGGCCGTGTAGTCGGGGGGTACCGGCATGAAGCGGCGGACCCGGTCGTCACTGAACGCGCGGACCAGACCGGCCAAGTCGTCCTGGCGCGGCGCCCGCAGGCGTATACCGTCCCCGGTCAGCGTCGGAATCGTGTCGAAGGTGCCCGGAAGCCGCATGGAACAAACTCTCTTCTTCGTCGGTCGCCTGCACTGGCGCGGGGGGGGGGGCCGGGGGGGCCCCGCGGGGCCGCCCGCCGCCCGGCGGGGGGGGGGAATTAGGGGGGGCCATAGAACGGGTTGTGAGGGGGCGCCCCGCGGG
>NZ_JARXVH010000035.1 GCF_029892565.1 Streptomyces pseudovenezuelae
GCGTGTCCGACCGGGTCATGAGACCCACCAGGGGGGCCATGTCGTGGTGGTCGACCTCAGAGGAGAGGACCAGGGTGAGCGGGGCGCCGAGCCCGCCGACGGGGACGCTCGCCGAGGTGGCGACCGAGGTCACGGGTGCGCAGGGGCGGGAGTCCTCCAGCGCCCGCCGGATCAGGGTCCGGGAGCTGGGGTCCGGGTCGATCAGCAGGATGTGGCCGTCCGAGCGATCCCTCGGGTGCGGGCCGTACCGCTCGGACGTTGTGTTGCGACCCCCCGTGGCCGCCGTCATAAACACTGAGCCCGATGACAACAGGAACGGATTTCCCCCATGACGATGTCCCTCCCGCTAGACAGCGCACGACGCCTGCTCCCGGAAAGTACTATCGATCGCCGTAGTTGTGGAGTCAAGCGGTTATCGCTGACCCCGCCACCCGGACACGACGGGGGATGGCGGTCCGGGTGGCGGGAGTTGGTGTGCGCCGAGGGACGGTGTGCGAACCGGCGCGTGGTGGGCTGAGGCGGTCGGTCAGTGCGCGAAGACCGGTCCCTGCGAGGGGTCGGGGCGACCGCGCGGGAGCAGTACGCCGCCGATCACCGCGGCGCCCAGCGAGATCACCGCACAGGCCACGAACGCGCTGTCGAAACCGCTCACCGGCGGTGCCGCGGGGCCGGCGCCGGTGTCGAGACTCGTACCGGCGACCGTGGCCACGACCGCCACGCCGAGGGCGGCACCCAGTTCGTGACAGGTGTTCACCAGGCCCGAGGTGAGACCCATGTCCTCGTGCGGCACCCCGCTCATCGCGCTGGTGGTGGCGCAGACGAACCCTGCACCCAGGCCCACTGCGCCGACCAGGAACCCCGGCAGCACCTGCGTCCACGCGCCCCCGCCCGCCTCGACCCGTGACAGCAGCAGGCTGCCGACCGCGCCGAGCGTGAAGCCGCAGGCTGCCGCGGGCCGCCAGCCGAACAGGGCGATCACGCGTGAACTGAAGTGCGCTCCCAGGGTGATGGCGACCGCCACCGGGAGGAAGACCAGGCCGGTCTTGAGGGCGCTCAGCCCCAGGACGTGCTGCAGGTAGAGCGAGCAGAGGAAGAACGTGGAGATCAGTACGCCGGAGGCGGCGAGCATGACCAGACCGCCGCCGACCAGATTGCGACGCGTCAGGACGGACAGCCGGACCAGTGGCACGCGCACCGACCGCTCCACGGCCACGAACACGCCCGCGCAGACCACCGCGCCCAGCAGGGGCAACAGCACCGAGGTGGAACCGAAGCCGTGGTCACGGGCCTGGACGAGACCGTAGATCAGCAGCCCGGGGGCGGCTGTCATGGTGAGTGCCCCAGCCGGGTCGACACCCTTGCGGGGCTCCGCGGAGTGTCCGTGGGGGTGCACGGCCGGCTCCTTGAGCAGGACCGCCACGCATGCGAACACCACCGCCCCGATCGGGACGTTGATGAAGAAGATCCACCTCCAGCCGAGACTCGTGGTGAGCACACCGCCGAGCAGTACGCCGAACGCCGCACCGCTGCCGCCGATCGCCGCCCAGACTCCCAGCGCACGATTCCGCTCGGGGCCGTCGAACATCGACGTGATGATCGCCATGGCGGCCGGGGAGAGCAGGGCCGCGCCCACCCCCTGGGCGGCGCGCGAGGTGATCAGCGCGCCACCGCCCTCGGCCAGACCGGACAGCAACGACGCCGCGGTGAAGACGAGAAGCCCGGTGAGGAACATCCGCTTGCGGCCGAAAGAGTCTCCGGCGCGCCCGCCGAGGATCAGCAGACTGCCGAAACACAGGGTGTACGCCGTCACCGCCCAGGTCAGTTCGCCGGGGCCGAGGTCGAGCGCGTCGCCGACCGTGGGCAGCGCGACGTTGATGACCGTGACGTCGACGATCAGGAGGAACTGGGCCATGCACAGCAGGGCCAAAGTCGCCCAACGGCGGGGCACGGGCGGGCCGTTCCCCTCTCCGTGGTGCTGTACCGGGTGGTGGGCGGGGCCGTGAGGAGGGCTCTCCTGAATCACCGGCGCTCCTTATCTCTAACAGTGCTGTAAGGGTTTAGGTGTCAGGACCTTAGTCGAAAGTGAACGGGACTGTAAGTGTTTTTCGGTGGTCGTGGCCTGGCGGCCCCTCCTCGGCAGGTCGGCCTTGCCCGTTTCAAGCGGTCGTTTTAGATTGGGTCCGTGATGGAGAAGGGCGTGTCCGCGTCGGCCGGCACCAAGAAGCGGATCCTCGACGTCGCCGAGCGGCTGTTCGGTGAGCGCGGATACGCGGCGACCTCGCTGCGCGCCGTGACGGTGGCCGCCGGTGCCAACGTGGCAGCGGTCAACTACCACTTCGGATCGAAGGAAGGGTTGCTGCGGGCGGTCGTCGACCGGGCCATGGGTCCGGTCAACGAAGCACGGCAGCGCCTGCTGGACGGGTTCCTGGCCGACGGCGGCAAGCCCGAAGTGGCCGACCTCGTCGAGGGTTTCGTGCGCACGGGGGCGGACCTGACGCGACCGAGGGAAGGCGGTGCGGCGGCGGTGGCCCGCTTCCTCGGCCGGGTGATGTGCGAACCGGATCCGGAGATCCGGCGGTTGTTCGCCGACGAGGTCGGGGCGGTCGAGGGTCGTTATCTGGAGGAGCTGACCCGTGCGCTGCCCGCCCTGTCAGCCGCCGAGGTCGCCTTCCGCTACCGGGTCATGATCGGCCTGCTCGCCCTGCACCAGGCGGGGGCTCTCGCCGACCTGGCCCCCCGGGGCGTGAGCGACGGATCGTCGCCCGAGGGGCCGGACGAGGAGACCGAGCGCCTCGTGGCGACCGTGCTGGCCGTCTTCCGGGCTCCCTGAGGCAGGTGAACGGACGGGAACCGCAACGGATGTGCGGTCCCTGTCGGTCCAACTTCCCTGCATGGAACGGCCAGTAGCGCGATCAGTCGAGGTCGAGCGTGTGGCCGGCCTCGACCGCTCCCGCCATGATCTTCGCCGCGTAGTCCGTGTCCGTGTACTCCCTGATGGACGCGATGCGGTCGCCGCGGATCTCGTAGACATGTGAGTACTGGTTGTTGTAGACCGCGCCATGGAGCAGCCGGCCGTGGCTGACCGCCTCGGCCGACACCACGTCGCCCTCCGCGATCAGTCGGGTGATCTCCGTCCGGGGCTCACCCGGCTCGAAGATCGCGAGCATGGTCGGGAGTATGCGGTCCAGGACCACCTTCTTCTCGTGCGCACCGGCGCCGGGGATGTCGCGCGCACAGACCGTCCAGATGGCGTCGTCCGCGAGGAGCGCGTCCAGGCCGGCGAGGTCCTGCCGGTTGAGCGCGTCGATGAACGCGCGCACCGTCTCCTTGTTCTTCTCCGTGATCGCCTGCGAAGTCATGTCTGCCTCCAGTGACTTGGGGTTCTGACGTGCCTTGTTGCGGGGCTCGGCGCACCTGTCGTACGGTGGTTTCAAACACTCGCTTGAAACAATCGTTTGTATCGATGGGGTCTGCCTCGCACGGGCACGGCCGCGCAAGGAGCGGAACATGGAGCAAACGCAGGGGACGGCCGCCCCTCCGGAGGAGGACGCGCCGTTCGGACTCGTACGACGCCGGGTCGTCCTGGCGGTCATGTGCGTCGCCCTGATGATGATCGTCAGCATGGTGGTCGGCCTGACCGTGGCGCTGCCGGGCATCGCCCGGGACACCGGTGCCGGTCAGGCGGAACTGCTGTGGATCATGAATGCCTACGGCCTCGTCTTCGCCGGGTTCCTGTTGCCGGCCGGAGCGCTCGGCGACCGGTACGGGCGCAAGGGCATGCTGCTCGTCGGCGTGCTGGTCTTCGGGGCGTCGTCGGCGGCGGCAATGTGGGTGGACGATCCGAGTGTGCTGATCCTGTTGAGGATCGCGGCCGGCCTGGGCTCGGCCATGATCATGCCGATGACGCTCTCGATCGTGACCACCATCTTTCCGTCGGAGGAGCGGGCGGGGGCGGTGGCCGTCTGGTCGGCCGTCGCCGCCGGCGGGGCTCTGCTGGGACTCCTGATCTCCGGCGCGCTGCTGGAGTCGTTCTCCTGGCGGTCCATCTTCGGACTGAGCGTCGGACTCGCGATCCTGTCGGCTGTTCTGGTGGCCGTCATCGTGCCGACGTCGAAGGATCCCGACGGACTGCCCGTCGATGTCATGGGGGCGCTGCTGTCGGTCGTCGGACTCTGTGCGGTGGTGTACGCGATCATCGAGGGCCCTGAGCGCGGGGTCACCGACCCGGTCGTCATGCTGGCCGCTGTCGGCGGTGTCGCGGCCCTGGTGGGTTTCGTGCTGTGGGAGCTGCGGGTCGACCATCCGCTGCTCGATCCCCGGTTCTTCCGGATCGGGGCCTTCGCCGCCGGTTCGATCGTGATCGTCATGGCCAGTGTGGCGACCTTCGGGCTCTTCTTCGTGATGCTGCAGTACCTCCAGTGGCTGAAGGGCTATTCGCCGTTGGTCGCGGGCCTGTCGTTGATGCCCATGACCGTCGCCGTCGGGGTGGTGTCGCCGCTCGCCCCGGTGCTGGTGCGGCGCGCGGGTCTGCGGGTCGTGCTGACCGCGGCGATGGTCGTCATGGCCGCGGGCATGGGGGTGCTCACCACCCTGGACAAGAACTCGTCCTATGTTCCGGTGCTGTTGGGCACGACTGTCGTCGGTGCGGGCATCGCACTGTGTCTGGCGCCGGCCACCGACTCGATCGTCGCGTCCCTCCCGGCGGCCAAGCAGGGTGTCGCGTCCGCCGTGAACGACGTCACCCGTGAGGTCGGGGGAGCGCTGGGCGTCGCGATCCTGGGCAGCGCGTTCAACAGCGGCTACCGCTCCGGCATCGGCGACCGTAGAGACGCGATCCCGTCCGACTCGCTCGGTGCGGCGCGGAACTCCATCGATGCCGCGCTGGCCATCGCGGAGCGGATCGGCGGCGCGAGCGGCGCGCGCGTGGCCGACGCGGCACGTCTTGCCTTCGCCGACGGTCTGGACCGGGCGATGCTGGTCGCCGCGCTCTTCGTGGTGGTAGGCGCTGGTGCCGTGCTGCTGCTGGCTCCGGGGCGGTCCGAGCGCGTACGCCTGCAGGAGAAGCAGACCGGCTGAAGGGGTGCCGACCCGGTCGTGTCCCCGTCGGCGTGGGGGAGTCGCCATCAGATCGACATCCCGCCGTCGACGGGGAGCACGGTACCGGTGACATAGCCGGCCTGATCGGACGCCAGATAGGCCAGGGCCCAGGAGATCTCGCCGGCCGGAGCGAAGTACCCGGCCGGAATGATGCTCTGGAGACTTTCGCGCCGCTCGTCGGGAAGGGAACTGATCATGCGGGTCTCGGCGACCGGAGAGATGGCGTTGACCGTGACCCCGAACCGGACCAGCTCCTTGGCGGCGGTCTTGGTGAGGCCGATGATCCCCGACTTCGCCGCGGAGTACGCCGTCTGGCCCACGTTGCCGTGGATCCCGGCATACGACGTCACGTTGATCACGCGCCCCCAGCCCTGGCTGCGGAAGTGCGGTGTGCAGGCCCGGATGAAACGGAACGGGCCGCCGAGGTGCACCGCGAGGACCGAGTCCCAGTCCTCGTCGGTGAGGTTCCACAGCATCCGGTCCCGGAGGATTCCCGCGTTGTTGACGAGGATGTCGATCCGGCCCGTGTCCGCGACGATGTCCGACACGACGCTCTCGACCTCGGCGGTGCGCGTCACGTCCACTTCGGCGAAGCGCGCCCCGTCCAGGTCGTCCGCGGCTTCCTTGAGGCGGGCGCCGTCCCGGCCCACCAGCCAAACGACGGCTCCGGCGCCGTGGAAGAACCGGGCGGCGGCCAGTCCGATGCCCCGGCCGGCGCCGGTGATGGCGACCGTGCGTCCGGTGAAGTCATAGGTGACGTGCACGAGTTGGTCCCCCTCCTGGGCGTGGTTCACGCCTGGTGTGTCACGAAGTCCTCGGCGCCGCACCAGCGGACGAGGGCCGCTCCGTAGTTCAGACCGCCGCCGAAGGCGGTGAGGAGCGCGAGGTGCCCGGGGCGCAGCCGGCCCAGTTCGACGGCCTCGCGCAGCACGAGGGGCACCGACGCCCCGGAGGTGTTGCCGATGCGTTCGATGTTCGTCAGTGTCTTGTCGCGGGGCTGGCCCAGCGCGTCCAGGATTCCGTGCACCAGATTGCGGTTGGCCTGGTGCAGGGCGAAGAAGTCGATGTCGTCCAGCTCCAGTCCGGCCTTCTGGACGAACTCGCGCATGAACTCCGGGACGACACCGAGCACGAACTCCTTGATGTCGCTTCCCCGCATGGTGGTGAAGTTGTCCCCGAACGCGGACTTCTTCGGGCGGCCCTCTTGGTCCGTGCGTACTTCCCGGGCCGCGTACACCGATGTGTAGTGCGCGGGATCACTGCGCAGGAGGATCTCGCCCACACCCGTGCCGGGGCGCGTCGGCTCCAGGATGTAGCAGGCCGCCGCGTCACCGAAGATGACGCCGACCGTGCGGTCCTCCGGGTCGAAGAGTTTCGTACCGACATCGGTGAGCACCACCGCGACCCGCGGATAGCGGCCGGAGGCCACGTACTTCGCGCCGACATCCAGCGCGAACACGGCTCCGGGGCACCCTCCGCTGTTGACGTCGAAGCCCGGCGTGGCCGACATCCCCACCTTGTGCATGATGGCGGACGCGGTGTTGGGCAGCATGTGGTCGGGTGTGTAGGTGCTGCAGATGACCAGGTCGATCTCGCCGACGGACAGGCCGAGTTGTCGGCAGGCGTCGGTCAGGGCCTTCGCTCCCAGGTCGGACGACCACTCGTCCGGTGCGGAGAAGCGGCGCTCCTTGATTCCTATGCGCTCACGAATCCAACCGTCGTTCGTCGGAAGCCTCTGCGCCAGTTCCGCGTTGGTGACGATGCGTTCAGGGAGATGACGCCCGATCGCTCTGATACCCACACCCGGCCGGTTCTCCACGCTGTTCGGGGCATGCCTCACCATACGGTGATCTCCTTTCCCGGAGTCTTGTGGGGGATTCTCAGGGCTGGTTCACGCGGTACAGCGGAAAGTAGGAGTCGATCTTTCCGGTCGAGTAGTCCGCCGCGAGCTGCTCGACCTCGTCGAACTCGTATATTCCGGCCGGATCGATCGAGGGAATCCAGGCGGTGTCCTCCTGGAAGTCGCGTATGGTCGCACAGTCCGCGTAGCGCCAGACATGCGTATTCACGTGAAGGTGCCGGTTGATGCACTCGCTGGCCCGCAGATTGAACGTACGCATTCCCTCCTTCCAGCCGACGGTGGTCACCACTCCCTGCCGTGCCAGGGATTTCACCGTGGCCTTGTACAGCGGGGCACCTATGTTGTCGACGAATATGGCCGCGCCGGCTCCGTCGCTGAGGGCGTCGACCGTCCTGAGGAACTCCTTCTCGGAGGTCCGGTAGCGGGCCACTTCGGCCGGATCCGTCGGCGGGTGCTCGGGGTCGTGGGTCAGATGCGGAAAGAGCCGGCGATCCACCGCGGTGATGCCGAGACCGGCGAGTTCGGCCAGTCGGCCGTCGGTGCTGGCCGTCATGGCGACCCGGAATCCGGCGCGCTTCGCCAGCAGCAGCTCGGCCAGCACCACACCGCCGCCCCACCCGAAGACCAGATGCTCGCCCGGATCCTGGTCCCTCATCTGGGCCGACCAACACCGGTACGCCACCTGCCAGTTGTCCCAGGCGGTGAAGTAGCGGGCGTAGGCGGCCCATTGGCGAAGCGAGAACCTGCTGTCCTCGGGAAGGGGCAGCAGCAGGTCCGCCGCTATTTTCGTACGCTGCGCCAACAACCCGATCGTGCGCGGGGCGTCGTACGCGTAGATGAGTTCCGCGTAGCCATAAGTGTCGCGTTTCGCGAAGGGCATCACCATGCAGATCTGCCCCTCCCTGAGAGAAGAGGATTTACCGGCGTCGAGAACGCGCACGATGCCGAGATTTCCCAGGACGACCGCTCCCTCGTCCCGTAAACGGCAGACATCGACCGGTCGGCGGGACAGTGCGTGCTCTATGTTCGCCTCCCAAGAGCCGTACAGTGGCTCGACCAGCGCCTCTCGCTCGTCCGGGGCGGTGAAGGAATAGGGTTCACGGTGCAGATTCCCGGGCGGTCGGGCCTCCGTGTCGACGTCCTTCGGTCCTGCGTGGAGGACCCAAGCATCAGTGTGGATCACGTTCGCCTCCCTCGGCCACGGGAAATACCGTAGCGACGAAAACGCGTCAGAAGCAACAGTCCATTTCCTTTCTACGGAAGCGTAGTTCTACGTTTTCGTAGAAATTCAATGGCCTATTGCGATGGTTCGGTCTCGGGGTCTAGAGTCGCCCGACATGGGAAACGGCCGCGTATCACACGTGCTCGCCCGACAGTACGACCGCCTCTCGGAGAGACTCGAAAGAGGAATCGGCGGACCCCAGTTGCGCACCACTCTGGTCGGCGATCTGACCGGCCGAGTGGTGGAGATCGGGGCGGGCACCGGACGTAATCTTCCGTACTACACAAAGGCGGACCACGTGGTGGCCGTCGAGCCATCCGCAGGAATGCGTGCACAGGTGGCCGGAAAGCTGGTCAACACAGTTCCGACGGTGGAACTGGTCGATGCGACCGGTGAACATCTCCCTTTTCCCGACGGAGAGTTCGATGCCGCCGTCGCGTTCCTTCTCCTCTGCGTCGTCGATGACCTGGACGCGGTCCTGACGGAGATCCGCCGGGTTCTGAAACCCGGGGGAAAACTGTCCTTCTTCGAGCACGTCCGTGACGACGGCAGACGCGGCCGGGCCCAGGACCTGGCCGCCCCGCTGCTGCGACGCGTGCAGTTCGGCTGCCGCCCCAACCGGCCTTCCGTCGAGCGGATGGAGGCCCTGGGATTCGACGTACGTCTCTCTGACCCGGTGCGTCTCAGCCCCAAACCGCCGCTGAGCGGGCCCTACTACAGCGGAACGGCGATCCGGCTGTGACCGCGCGGACGACCTTCGCCGACGCCCTCGAAGAGGTGCAGTTCCGGGTCCCCTACAGCAGCGCCGCCTCCTACCACGAGTACTACGGGACTGGCGCGCCACCGTGGCGGCTGGGGCGCGGCTGCGGCTGGCAGACCTTCGAGGTCGCCCGGCTCGTCGAGGAACGCTGCGGGGCCCGGCCGACTCACCTGTACGCTGGCGGCCACTCGCCCGCGATGTACTTCGGCGAGGACGACATCACCGTACTCGACCCCTATCTGCCGCACGTCGAGCCGCTGCGGCTGTCCCGCGCGGACGCCGTGTCCGGAACGGTGCGCGCAGGCACCGACGCCTACCCGATCCGAAGCCGCCCCGACGGGACACCCGCGCCCTCCCGGCTCAGCGGGACCTGGTGGGTCGCCGACGGAGTCCTGCTGCTGGAGTACGCGCGCTTCAGCCCGCGCCGGTCGGCCATGGTTACCCATCGCGCGTTCACCTTCCACCTGGCCACCGAACTGCCCACCTTCCCGGTGCCCGACGGATTCGCCCGACGGCTGCTCCTCGAACCCATGCAGAACAACCTGTCCATCCGGGCCCTGCACCGCGGCGAACGCCGGATCGGCGAACTCGTCCTGCCCTTCACCGGACGACCCCGCGAGCAGCTCGTGGACCCCGCCTTCCTGATCGCCAAGGACAACCAGGGCCGGGTCAGCCAGGCCGGAACCCCCGACTTCGCCCGCGTCCTGGAACTGATCGCCGACGCGGTGGACGGCACCCCCGAGGAGGTCACCGCGTACGTCATGGACGCCGCGGCGATCTACCACCGGGTCGTACCGCTCGATCAGAAGTGGCCCGACTACTCGGCGGAGGACGAGTGACCACCAGTTTCTTCCTGGCCGGCGTCATGCAGGGCAGCCGCCGCGCCATCGACGCGACCGACCAGTCCTACCGCGCGGCACTGCGCGGGACGATCGAGGAAACGTGCCCTGCCTCGGTGGTCCACGACCCACATGAACTGGTCCTTGAGCGGTACGGCGATCGCGTACCCGAGTTCCGGCAGGCGCTCACCGCCGTGGCCGACACCCCTGTCGTCGTCCGCGGGCGACTTGACCCCCAGGTGCTCGAACTCCTCGACACGTTCCACGAGATGGCCCGGCTCGCGGCAGCCAGTGACATCTGTGTCGTCTGGCTGCCCGGACACGAACCGAGCATGGGCACCGCCGCCGAGATGTACGCCGCCTTCACCGCCGGACGGACCGTCGTCACGATCACCGACATGCGCTACAACGTGGCGGTCCTGTCGTGCTCGACCGTGATCCTGCCCGATCTGGCGACGTTCTCCGACTGGCTTGCCAAGGAAGGTGATCCGCTGTGCACGACATCGTGACGCCGGCCCTGCGGGACGAGATCGCGTCGCTTAACGACGGCTTCGCCGCAGCGGTCCGCGAGCGGGCCAGGGAGCGACCCGACGCGCTGGCCATGACCTTCCTGGACTACGAGACCGACTGGGCCGGCCGGACCACCCGGCTGACCCGCGGCGAACTCGACGCCAGGGCCACGGCCATGGCCGGGCAGCTACGGAAGTTGGCGCGTCCGGGAGACCGCGTGGCCATCCTCTGCCCCAACGGCCCCGAGTACGTGGCCGCTTTCCTCGGCTGCCTGTACGCCGGCCTGCTGCCCGTGCCGTTGCTGCCCCCCGAACTCCAGCGCCGCGCCGAGCGGTTGGCGCCCACCCTCGCCGACTGCACACCCGCGGTGGTCGTCACCCTCGCCCGGCACAAGGAGTCGGTCGACGAGGTGCTGGCCGCGGTCGGCGGAAGCACCTCCGCCGCGCACATCGTCCTCGCCGACCAAGTGGGCGACGGACAAGGGGACGTGTGGATCCCCGTCGAGCCCGACCTCTCCGCAACGGCGTATCTGCAGTACACCTCCGGCTCGACCCGCAAACCGGGCGGCGTCGAGGTCACCCACCGCAACATCGCCGTGGCGGTCGCCCAGCACGTCGACCGCCAACAGGTCGACGAACACGCGACGATCGTCAGCTGGCTCCCCTTCTTCCACGACATGGGGCTCGTGTTCGCGCTCATCATGCCGCTGGCCGTGGGGATACCCGCCGTACAGATGACGCCGTACGCCTTCATCCAGCAACCGCTGCGCTGGCTACGGCAGTTCGGGGAGCACCGCGGCACCCACACGATGATCCCCAACTTCTGCCTCGACGTGTGCGTGGACGCGGTCCCGGAACCGGACCGGGCCGGCCTCGACCTGTCCTCCGTGCGGTACTTCGGCAACGCCTCCGAACCCGTCCGGGCCCAGTCCCTGGAGCGGTTCACCGAGGCGTACGCCCCGCACGGCTTCCGGCACACGGTCCACTCGCCCTGCTGGGGGCTCGCCGAGGCGACCCTGATCGTGACGGGCATCAGTGCGGAGGCTGAGCCCGTGGTCGGCAGTTTCGACCGCGAGGCACTCTCCGCCGGACGCGTCGAACCGTGCGTCGACACGAACCCGGCAGCCCGCCAACTCGTGGGGTGCGGGCCGGAGTTCCAGGGCCAGGACGTCCGCGTCGTCGATCCCGGCACCGGCCGCGAGGCACCCGCAGGTGAAGTGGGCGAACTGCTGGTCCGGGGCGGCAACGTGTGCCGCGGGTACTGGCGGCGCGAGGACAGCGGCGACACCTTCGGGCGCCGGCTCGACGGCACCGCCGACTGGATGAGCACCGGCGACCTGGGCTTCTTCCATGACGGGGAACTCTTCATCGCCGGCCGTGCCAAGGACGTCCTCATCGTCGACGGCCGCAACCACCACGCCATCGACATCGAGGTGACCGTCGAGCAGGTCGCTCCGGCGGTGCGACGCGGCCACGTCGCCGCCTTCCCGGTGGAGACCGGCGAACGCGAACTGGCCGTCGTGGTCGTCGAGTTGCGCCCGGAGGCCACCGTCGACCTGGAGGAACTGCGCACCGCGATCCGCGGTGCCGTGGCCGACGCCCACGACATCGACCTGCACGACGTCGCCCTCGTCACCCGCGGCACGATCCCCAAGACGTCCAGCGGCAAGTTGCGCCGCCGCATCTGCCGGGACATGTACAGCGACGGGGAACTCGCCGCGCAGATCGTGGCGGCCGATCGGACGACGTCGTGACCGAGCTGCGCCCCTGGCTCGTGGAACGGCTGGCCCGGCTCTGCTCGGTCGCGACCGACCGCATCGACCTCGACCGGCCGTTCCGCGAGTACGGACTGAGTTCGCGCAACGCGGTCGCACTCTCCGGGCAGTTGGCCCAGTTCCTGGGCCGTCCGGTCGCCCCGACCATCATCTGGGAACACCCCACGGTGCGCCGACTGACCGACCACCTGACGGATACTCCGCCCCCCGAACCCGCCCGCGCTCCTGCGGTGGTTCTCGGCCGGAACGACGACACCGCGCTCGCCGTCATCGGCATCGGCTGCCGACTGCCCGGCGGGATATCGTCGCCCGGCACGTTCTGGGAGTTCCTGTGCTCCGGCGGCGATGCGATCCGCGAAGTGCCCGAGGGGCGTTGGGAGGCGTACCGCCGTACGTCGCCCGCCCACGTCGCCGTCCTCGACGGCACCACCCGCCTGGGCGGCTACCTCGACGACATCGAGGGCTTCGACGCCGAGTTCTTCGGCATCGCGCCCGCCGAGGCGGCCGAACTCGACCCGCAACAGCGGATGTTCCTGGAAGTCGCCTGGGAGTCGCTCGAACACGCCGGGATCCCCGCCGACGGTCTCGCCGGCAGCCGTACCGGAGTGTTCGTCGGCGCGAGCGGCGACGACTTCGCACGCCTGCGGATGGAGGACCTGCCCGGCATCACCGGCTGGTCCCTGCCCGGCACCACGCTCAGCGTGATCGCCAACCGGCTGTCGTACCTGCTCGACCTGCGCGGCCCGAGCCTCACCGTCGACACTGCCTGCTCCTCCTCGCTCGTCGCACTGCACCTGGCGGCGCAGAGTCTGCTCACCGGCGAGAGCGAGCTCGCGGTCGTCGCCGGCGTCAACGTACTGCTCTCGCCCGGCGGCACCGTTTATGCCGACCAGGCCGAGGCCTCCTCGCCGACTGGACGGTGCCGGCCGTTCGACGCGGATGCGGACGGCATCGTGCGCGGCGAGGGCTGCGTGAGCGTCGTACTCAAGCGGTACGGCGACGCGGTCCGCGACGGCGACCGGGTGCTGGCCCTGGTGCGCGGCACCGCCACCAACCAGGACGGCCGGTCGAACGGGCTGACGGCACCCAACCCGGCCGCACAACAGGACCTGCTCGCCCAGGCCTATGAACGAGCCCGGATCGCGCCTGCCGCGGTCGGATATGTGGAGGCCCACGGAACCGGGACCCGCCTCGGGGACCCCATCGAGGCGGGCGCCCTGGGCAAGGAACTCGGCGGTCCGGCCCGGGCGGGGAGCGGCCCGCTGTTCATCGGCTCGGTCAAGTCGAACCTCGGTCACCTGGAAGCCGCTGCCGGGCTGGTGGGCCTGGTGAAGAACGTCCTCGCACTGCACCACGGACGGATTCCCCCCACCCTCCACCACACCCGGCCCAACCCCGCCGTCCCTCTGTTCGACCTCGGGCTGGAAGTGGTCTCGCGGCTCACCGACTGGCCCGCGAGCGCAGGCGAACGCGTGGCCGGCGTCAGTTCCTTCGGCATCGGCGGGACCAACGCGCACGCCGTCCTCTCCGATCCGCCCCGCACCGTACGCCCGTGACTGTGAGGACCTCATGAAGTTCGGACTGCTGTCCGTCGTCACCGACTTCTCCATCGACCCGACCGAGCTCGGACTCCAGGCCGAGGAACGCGGCTTCGACTCCCTGTTCGTGCCGGAGCACACCCACATGCCCGTGCACATCGAGAGCACACGACCGGACGGCGGATCGGTCGTCCCCGAGGCACTCCAGGGCCTCGACCCGTTCGTCGTCCTGTCCGCCGTCGCCGCCTCGACCTCCACACTGCTGCTCGGCACCGGGATCTGCGAGGTGCCGACACGCGACCCGATCATCCTGGCGAAACAGGTGGCCAGCCTCGACGTGATCGCCCAGGGCAGGTTCCTCTTCGGCGTGGGCACCGGGTGGGTACGCGAGGAACTGCTCAATCACGGTGTCGACCCGGCCACCCGCTCTGCCCGCCTCATGGAGTACCTGGAGGTCATGCGGACCATCTGGACCGAGCATGAGGCCTCGTACGCCGGGGAGTTCGTCAAGTTCGGCCCCATCGTCTCGCTGCCGAAACCCGTATGCCGGCCGCACCCGCCGATCCTGATGGGGCTGACCGGAACCAGGGCCCTGGACCGGGTGACGCAGGCCCGCGCCGAGTGGATGCCGATGTACGGCCTGGAGGGCGACGGGCTCGCCGAACGGATCGCCCAACTCAACGAACAGGCCGCCGAACTGGGCCTGGGACCCGTGCCGGTCACCGTGGTGGAGGTACCACCGGAGGAGGAGGCGGTCGCCCGCTGCGTGGAGGCGGGCGTCACCCGATGCGTGTTCACACTGCCCCCGGGCGAACGCGAGGACGTACTGCCGCTCCTGGACTGGTACACGGAACTGAGCGAACAGGCCGCATACCTGTGACGACCGAACTGACAGCACCTACACGCCCGTTGCTCTTTCCCGTGTCATGCCGGTCCCCGAAGGGAGTGCGTGCGCGGGCCGGGGCGCTGGCCGACTGGCTCTCCGGCCCCGGTACCGGGGCCGACCTCGCCGATGTCGCCCACACACTCGCCCGTCGCCGCCCCCGGCTGCCCGTGCGCGCCGCCGTACTCGCCCACGACCGCCACGAGTTGGCGGACCGGCTGCGCACCCTTGCGACAGGAGAGAGCGGAGAAGGGATCGTCGGGCCTGACGAACCCCGGCAGGTGCCCTCGGACGCGGTCTTCGTCTTCTCCGGATACGGCTCCCAATGGGACGGAATGGGCAGCGGACTGCTCGAAGAGCCGGCCTTCCGTGCCGTACTGGACGAACTGGAACCCGTGTTCCGCGCCGAAGGACGCGACGCGCCGCGCGAGTTGGTGACGCGGGCGGAACTGTCCCGGGCCGAGGCATCGTCCATCCAGCCGGCGCTCTTCGCCATGCAGGTGGGGCTCGCCGCGGTCTGGCAGCACTACGGCATCAGGCCGGCCGCGGTGCTGGGTCAGTCGATGGGAGAGCTCGCCGCGGCCGTGGTGAGCGGCGGACTGCCCCTCACGGACGCTGCCCACGTCATCCTCCGGCGCTCGGAGGTCATGCGGCGCCGGATGTTCGGACTCGGCGCCACCGCCGTCGTGGAACTGCCCGTGCCCGAGGTGGAACGGCGACTGCGCGCCGGGTTCGATCTGGAGATCGCCGTCCACAGCTCGACGCGAGCCACCGTGGTGGCGGGCGACGTGAACGTCATGGAGGCGTTCTTGTCCTCGTGCGAGGCGGACGGCATCGCCACGTATCCGGTCCGTGGCGGCGACGCCGCCGGACACAGCAGGTTCGCCGACCGCGTGGTACCCGAACTGACCGGCCTGCTCTCGGACATCGGCGGTAAGACGCCCACGGTCCGTTTCTATTCGACGACCCTGTCGGACCCCCGTGCCACGCCGGCTTTCGACGGCGCGTACTGGGCTGCCAACGTGCGTCGTCCGGTGCGGTTCCTCGACGCGGTCCGGGCCGCCACCGCGGACGGGTTGCGCACCTTCGTCGAGGTGTCGCCGCATCCCGTCGCCGTGCGCTCGCTGGCGGACATCCTGACCGACACCGAGGTCGGTGACGGCGTCGCCTGGGAGACCCTGCGCCGGGGAGAACCGGCCGGCTCCGCCGTACTGGTAGGGCTGGCCCGGGCTCACTGCCGCGGTCTGGACGTCGACTGGGGGCGGCTGTATCCCTCGGGCCGGCTCGTGGACCTGCCGACGACCGTCTGGGACCACGGGCAGCGCCAACCGGTGACCGGCCGGGTCACCGTCGCGGCCGAGGACACCCACCCGCTGCTCGGAGTCCACGTTCAACTGCCCGGCACCCCGGCCCGGCACGTCTGGCAGACGACCCTCGACACCTCACGGCTCACCTGGCTCGACGACCACCGACTCGGCGAGCTGCCGCTCCTGCCCGGCACCGGGTACTGCGAGATGGCCCTGTCGGCAGCGTGCACCGCGTTCGAGGCGAAGCCCGAGGACGTCGTCCTGTCTGACATCGAATTCCGCCGACTGCTGCCCCTCGCCGCCCCTACGACCGTGACCACATCCGTGACCGTCACCGGGACGGGCGAGGCGGAGCTGGAGATCGGCAGCCGGCAGGGCGGCACGGACGTCGTCCACGCGACGGCGAAGGCCACGGTCCGCACCAGGGAACCGGCAGCCGCGGACACCCTGGACCTGAACGGTCTGCTCGGGCCGTCGCTCGCCCCCGCCGAAATCTATCCCAGGCTGCGCGACGCCGGACTCAACCACGGTCCGGTGTTCGCCGGGCTCACCGGCGTCTCGATCACCGACGGACTGGCTACCGGCCACGTGACCCGCCCGGCCTCCGTGCGACCCGACCCCCGGATGGCGTTCCATCCGGCCCTGCTCGACGCCTGTCTGCACGGCATCGCCACGGCCCTCGTGCGGGACACCGGGCGGCTCTGCCTCCCCGCAGGCATCTCCGGGCTGCGGCTGATCGGTGAGCTGAGCGACAACCTGGTGTGCCGATCCCGCGTTCAGGTCCAAGTCCATGGCTGCACGGCGGACTTGGAGGTGTACGACGAGGACGGGCTGCTCGTCGCCGAGCTCCGGGGCGTGCTGTTCCGGCACCTCGACGAGGACGCCCTGCCCGTCTCGACGGACGGCCTGCTCCACACACTGGAGTACGAACCGGCACCTCTGCCGGCCGAGGACGGGCCGGCGGCCTCGGGCGACTGGCTGGTGTACGGCGGTGGCGCAGAGGACGAGTTCCGGGCCCGGCTGCTCAGCCACATGGAGCGGGCCGGCATCCGGCCGACGGCCCTCGCCGACACCAAGGCCGCTCTCCCCGCCGCACAGGGAGTCGTACTCCTCGCGTGGGACACCGACCAGGCGGACGCCGATGCGCTCACCGGCACCGAGCAACGCCTGTTGTCCTGGTTCCGGCTTGCCGCTCGGCTCGCCGACGGCACCGGGACCGCCGTACCGCCACGGTTCTATGCGGTCACCCGCGGCGCTTGCCTGCCGGGCGACGACACCACCGTCGACCTGGCGCAGGCCGGACTGACGGGACTGACGCGGTCGTTGCGCGCCGAACGGCCTGAACTGCGGCCCACCCTGGTCGACTTGGACCCTGCACCTGACCCCGCCGACCTGATGCGCGAGCTGTGTTCCGGCTCGGCCGACGACGAGGTCCTCTGGCGGGCGGGTGTACGTCAGGTGGCCCGCCTGACCCCGGTGCCGGCCGATCGTCCGGCCGTACCCGAGCGTGGGGGGCTGGTTCGGTCCGACGGTGGATACGTGGTGACGGGCGGCACCGGAGGACTCGGCCTGGCCACCGCCCGCCTCCTGGCGGAAGGCGGGGCCGGCTGCGTCGTACTGAACGGACGCTCGCTGCCCGAGCCCGATACCGCCCGCGCCATCGAGGAGATCCGCGCCACCGGCACTCGCGTCGCGCTCGTCCTCGGCGACATCGCGGCACCCGAGGTCGCGGACCGGCTCATGGAGGCGGTGACGGGAATGGGCGCCGCGGTCCGTGGCGTCGTCCACGCGGCGGGCGTGCTGGACGACGCCCTGGTGACCGATCTCGACGCGGAACGGATCGGCAGGGCGTGGTCGGCCAAGGCCGTCGGTGCCTGGCGGCTGCACCTCGCGACACCGCGGGACGGCGTGGACTGGTGGATCGGCTACTCCTCGTCCGCCGCGCTGCTGGGCGCGCCGGGCCAGGCCAACTACGCTGCCGCCAACGCGTGTCTCGACGCCGTCGCATGGTGGCGCCGCGCCCGCGGGCTCCCCGGACTCTCCGTCAACTGGGGACCCTGGGCCGAGATCGGCGGAGCGCGCGACGCGCAGGTCGGCGGACTCGGGAAGATACGCCCACGCGAGGCGTTCGCCGCGCTGGAGGAACTGCTGGCCCGCGAGAGCACCCAGGCGGGTGTGGTCCGGCTCGGGCCCGACTATCCCGTGGTGTTCCCGGAGACCCGCCGCTCCTCCTACTTCGCGAGGGTCGTCGCCGGTCTGACTCGGGACCTGGCGGACACCGCCCGGTTCGAGCGGCACCGGTTGCGAGGGATGAGCCACGAGGCGGTGCACCGCGCGGTGACCGAGCGGCTCATCGAGCGGATCCGCCCGCTGCTCCGTCACCAGGGCGCCGGGCTGCCGCTCACCACACCCCTGGTCCACCTCGGACTCGACTCCCTGGCCGCCCAACGGATCAAGAACGCCGTCAGGGACGACTTCCGGATCGACGTCCCGGTCTCCCGCCTCCTCCAAGGGGTGAGCGTGACCGAACTCGCCGACGAGATCACCGCCGGACTCACCGACACGCAGGGCACGTCGGCGGAGCCCGCCGAGGAGCGGGCCGAGCTGCGGTCCCGGACCCGTCGAACCCGCATGGCACAGCAGCAGGCGCGCAGGAGGAGGCCGCAATGAACACCGGAACCCCGCAGGACACCGACATGACGGACGACGTGACGGATGAACAGCCCGAGGGCATCGCGGTCGTCGGTATGGCGGGACGGTTCCCGATGGCGCGTACGGTCACCGAGTTCTGGCGCAATCTGAGGGAGGGCAGGGAGTGTCTGGAGTCGCTGGACGACACCGAACTGCGCCGCCACGGCGTACCCGACTCCGTGCTGCGCGACCCCAGTTACATGCGGCGAGCCGGAACCCTTGATGGCATCGAGGAGTTCGACGCGGAGTTCTTCGGCTTCGCACCCAGCCTCGCCGCCACCATGGACCCGCAGTTGAAGCTGCTGCTCGAATGCTCCTGGCACGCGCTGGAGGACGCCGGCTGCGACCCGGGACGGCAGAGCGACGCGATCGGGGTGTTCGTCTCCGGGTCCGCGTGCGGCTACTACCCGTATCACGTGCTGTCCCGGCACAACCTGCGTGAACTGCTGGGTGCCGGTTCGTCGTCCGCGCAGATGTCCCTGTGGTCGGCGAACGACGTCAACTTCTACGCGACCCGCATCGCGCACGCCTTCGACCTGCACGGCCCGGCACTCAGTGTCCAGACGGCGTGCTCCAGCGCACTCACCGCCGTCCATCTCGCCTGCCAGAGCCTGCTGTGCGGAGAGTCCGACTTGGCGCTGGCCGGCGGCATGTCGGTCAAGGTGCCGCACCGTGTCGGTTATCTGCGCGACCTCGACTCGGTGATGTCGCCGGACGGCCACTGCCGGCCCTTCGACGCGAAGTCCGGCGGGACGGTCTTCACCAGCGGCGGGGGAGTGGTCGCACTCAAGCGGCTCAGCGACGCACTCGCCGACGGCGACGACATCCGGGCCGTCATCCGTGGCTCAGCCGTCAACAACGACGGCTCCCTGAAGATGGGTTACACCGCCCCCAGCGTCGAGATGCAGGCAGCCGTGGTCCGCGAAGCCCTCGCGGTGGCCGGCGTGGACCCGCGCGACGTGGGATACGTCGAGGCCCACGGCACCGGCACCGCACTCGGCGACCCCGTCGAAGTGGCCGCCCTGCGCCGGGCGTTCGGCGACCGGCCGGACGGCCCCTGGTGCGCGCTCGGCTCCGTGAAGGGCAACGTGGGGCACTGCGAGACGGCGGCCGGAGTCGTCGGGTTCATGAAAGCGGTCCTGTGCCTGGAGAACCGCATGCTCGTGCCCACCCTCCACTTCACCGAAGCCAACCCCGAACTCGAACTGGACGGCGGCCCCTTCCGTATCCAGGACACGCTGACCGACTGGTCCGGCGACCGACCCAGGCTCGCCGGGGTGACCTCGCTCGGCGCGGGCGGCACCAACGTGCACGTCGTGCTGGAGGAAGCGCCGGAACGCGCCGTGCCGCCCTCCCGCTCCGACCCCCAGGTACTGGTGCTGAGCGCCCGCACCGAGCGTGCCCTCGCCGAGGCGGGCGAGCGCCTCACCCACCACCTGCGTGAGCGGCCCGGCACCGACCTGGCCGACACCGCGCTCACCCTCGCGGAGGGCCGCCGCCCGTTCCGCTACCGCCGAGCCGTCGTAGCCCGGCACGCCGAACATGCCGTGACGGCCCTCGCCCGGTCCGACAGTCCGGTCACCGACAGCGCGGCGAACGGCGAACTCCCCGCCGTACTGCTGCTGTTCTCCGCGGCGAAGCAGGGCCGCGTACGGACGGCATCGGGGCTCCACGGAACGGATCCGCTGTTCACGGAGGCCTTCGACGCCTGCGCCGAACTCTTCTCCAAAGAGCTCGGTGCCGAGTTCGGGGACGACTTGCGACAGGACCCGGAGGTGGCGCGGGCGGTGCAGACGTTCTGCACGCAGTACGCGTTCGCTCGCGCACTGGAGGGGTGGGGAGTGCGACCGGCCGCCGTTGCCGGCGACGGCGTCGGCGAGTACGTCGCCGCTCAACTCGCCGGAGTGATGGGCCTGGAGGACGCGGTACGGGTCGTGGCCGGACGTGAGCCTGCGGACCCGGTCCGAGGAACGCCGACGCTGCCCGTCCTGTCCGCCCGGGCCGGCGGACGGCTGACGTCGGCCGAGGCGAGCGACGCCGGCTACCTGTTCGTCGATGTCGATGAGGGCGCCGACGGCCCCGAGGCCTTCCGGGAAGCCCTCGGCCGGCTGTGGGCGCACGGAGTCCCGGTGGACTGGGCACCTTTGCGTCCTGGACGACGCCGGACCTCGTTGCCGGGATACCCCTTCCAGCGGTCGAGGCACTGGATCGACTCGGCGTACGCGGAGTCAGGGGAGTCAGGGCAAGCAACGGAGGCGCCCTCGGCCCACGCGACGGGCACGACGGAGCAGGTCCTCTCCACCCTCTGGTCCGACGTCCTCGGTATCGACACGATCGAGCCCGACGACGATTTCTTCCTGCTCGGTGGCGACTCCGTGATGGCCGCCCAGGTCGCCGGCCGCGCGCGTTCGGCGGGACTGCGGTTCAGCCCCCGTGCCCTGTTCCAGAACCCCACCCTGCGGACGTTGACCGAAGCGGTGGGGCCCGGCGAGGGGACTGTGGCGGCTCCCGTCCCGTTGCCCGCGAAGGAGACAATCGGAGATGAACTCCCCCTGGTCCCCGCCCAGTTGGAGCTGGTGGCCGACTCCGCCGTACTGTCGGACCTCGATGTTCCGTTGGCCTTCCGGGTCGGCGACGGCATCACCGCCGAGCTGCTCGACGAGGCGCTCGCGCACGTGGTGGACCATCACGACGCGCTGCGCGTGGAGTTGGTCGAGCGGTCGGGGATGTGGGAACACCGCCGGGTGCCCCCGGTCGGGTCCCTGCTGACCGTCGTGCCGTGGGAGGAAGACGGATCGACGGACCCTGCTGCGACCGTCGAGGCCGCGACGGCCGAACTGCGCCGCCGTCGTGCTCCGGGAAGGCGTGCCGTGCTGGAAGCGGCGCTCGTCGACGGTGGGCCGGACGGTGGCCGTCACCTGGTGTTGCTGGTCCATGCCGCGGCGGTCGACATCACCGCGCAACGCCTCCTCGCCGAGGACGTGACCACCGCCTGCCGCCAGCTCCTGACCGGAGGGCCGGTCAACCTGCCCGCCGGCAGCACCACGTGGCAGACCTGGTCCGACTGCCTGACGACCTGGGCCCTCGACGACGCCGTACTGCTCGAACGGCCCTTCTGGCTGGACCTCGTGCGCCGCGTCGGCACCCGGCCCGCGTTCCCGGCGCCACCGTCCACCGGCCCGGTACGCCTGCTGCGCAGCACCGTCGATCCGACGCTGACGGGCTCGCTCCGAACGGTCCAGCGGCAACAGCGCATGGGGCCGGGCGCGTTGGTGCTCGCCGCGGTGTGCGGGGCACTCACCGAGAAGACGGACGGCGAGGGCACGCTGATCGACATCGTGGGCAGCGCACGCGACGGGGACTTTCCCGGCATCGATCTCAGCCGGACCGTGGGGCGCTGCACATCGACGTACCCGCTCGTCGCGGGCGCCCACCGCGACGACCCGGCGCGCCTGCTGAGTGACACGCGTGAGGCGCTCGACGGCATCCCGTACCACGGGGTGCACTACGGCGTCCTGCGCCACCTTCATCCGCAGACCGCCGAAGCCCTGCGGCGGCTGCCCACGGCGGAGGTGACCTTCACGGACGGTGGGACACGCACCGCCGGGCCGGCCGACGGCCGCAGGACGCCGCTCCAGGCGGTACCGCTGAGCGACGTCCCGCAGGGAGAGCCCGCCCTGGCCCGCGGCCACGCACTCGACGTGCGCACCTACCGGCAGGCCGGCCGGATCCACATCGACTGGTGGTACGACGAGACACGCTGCGGGCCGGACGCGGTACGGGAACTGAACGACCGGGCCCTCGCGCTCCTAGGACGATTCACGCAGTAGCGCGGAGCCGTCGACGGCCAGGCGCAGCTGAGCCCGCAGCGCGGGATCGGCATACGCCTGGTCGACGAAGTGGGCCACCGCGTCGGGCCCGAAGCTGGTGAACACTTTTCGTACGGCGAGGCCCACTTCGTCCCGGCAGGTGGCGCGGTAGACGTACTGGCGCCCGTTGCGCTGACGTGCGGCGGCACCGTTGTTCACGAGCCTGGTCAGTACCGTCAGGACGGTGGTGTACGCGAGGCGGTCCTCGCGTTCCGTGTTGAGCTGCTCCTGCACCTCGCGTCCGTGCAGGGGACGTCCGGCCGCCGAGAGGAGATTGAGAACTCGGATCTGTAGTGAAGTACCCATCATTTCCCTCCGGTTGGCTGCTGCAGGAATGCCGGGTCCGGGAGGTCCACCTCGGTGGGGAACCGGCCGTCGAGACACGCGGTGCAGTACGTGTCCGGGGCGCCGTCGACCGCGTCGAGCAGGGCCTCCAGCGGAAGGAACTCCGCGCTGTCGCAGCCGAGATGCCCGGCGAGCCGGTCCGGCAGGACCTGGGCGCCGAGCAGTGTGTCCCCGCGCCCGGTGTCGATGCCGTAGAAGCACGGCCAGCGGTGCGGCGGGGACGCGATCCTCAGGTGGACGGCGGCGGCTCCGGCCGCGCGGAGCATGGCGACGACCGCGTTCATGGTGGTGCCCCGGACGAGCGAGTCGTCCACGAGGACGACCTCGCGTCCCGCGACGGCGGCCGGGACGGCGGAGAGTTTCTGCCGGACGGCCGCCTCCCGGCCCACCCGGTCGCCCGTGATGAAGGAGCGGCCCACGCCCTCGTGCCGCAACAGCCCCTGTACGACGGGCAGTCCGGTCTGTCTGGCGTAGCCGTCGGCGGCCACCCGGGCCGTGTCGGGCACGGCCACCACCACGTCGGAACCCGGCGGTGGTGGCGCGTACCGGGCCAGGGCCCGCCCGGCCGCGTACCGTGCCTCGTACACGCTTCGCCCGTCGATCCTGGAGTCGGCGCGGGCGAAGTACACGTGCTCGAACACGCACGAGGCACGCCGGACAGCCGGCACGTCCAGGCGGCTGCTGTGCATCCCGACGGCGTCGGCCTCCAGGACCTCGCCGGGCTCCAGTTCGCGGAAGAGCGTCCCACCCACCGCGGCGATCGCGGCGGACTCCGAGGCCAGCAGCCAGGTGTCGTCGAGTCGGCCCAGGCAGAGCGGACGGAACGCCTGCGGATCACGCACTCCGTACAGCCGGCGGCCGTCGGTGAGTACCAGGGAGTACGCGCCGGTGATGCGCGGCAGAACGAGGTGGAGGGCCTTGAACAGGCTGACGCCGTGGTTCTCCATGGCGGCCGCGAGGAGGTGGCCGAGGACGGCGGTGTCGGTGGCATCGGCCGAGACGCCCAACTCGGTCCGGGCCTTTGCGGTGTTGACGAGTGTGCCGTTGTGCGCGAGAGCGAGCGGGCCGCCGGGACCGTCGAGGACGACGGGCTGCGCCAGTTCGCCGTCCGGGTCCGGGCCGCCGGACGTCGCGTAGCGCACATGTCCGATGGTGCCCAACGTGCCGTGGGGCAGGTGTAGTTCGGGGTTAGGGAAGACATCGGTCACGCGTCCGGGGCCGGTCCGGCACTCGATGCCGGCTTCGCCGCACACGGCGATTCCGGCGCTCTGCTGTCCGCGGTGCTGGAGGGCCATCAGCAGGCCGCGCACGGTCCGTGCGGCCGGGCCCCAGGCGCCGGCCACGCCGCAGGACTCGCGGGGTTTGGCGAGCGGGTCGTTCACCGGGTACCGCCGTCGTGTTCCGGCTCGTCCTCGTAACCGTCGTTGTCGAGCCCGCTCACGCGTCCTCCATGAAGTAGTCCGTCCTCTGACTTGAGCCGTACGCGGCAGTGGTGCTGTCAGGGCGTCGAGGCGGGGTCGCCGCGGTGACCGCTCCGCATGCCGAGTGCGGTGAGCAGGTAGGCCACCAACTCGGAGCGCCGCTCGGTGAGATAGAAGTGGCCGCCTTGCATGACGCGCAGTGTGAAGGTGCCAGTGGTGGCCGCCTGCCAGCCTTCGGCGAGCCGGCGGGGCACCTCCGGATCATGGCTGCCGACGACGGCCGTCGTGGCGCAGGACAGTGGCGGGCCTGCCCGGTAGCGATAGCCCTCGATCAGCCGGTAGTCGCCGCGTATCGCGGGCAGCAGGGTGGCGCGGATCTCGGGGTCGTCGAACAGCGCCGAGTCCGTGCCGCCGAGCCGGGCCAGTTCCCTGACCAGGGTGTCGTCGTCCCGTGGGGGACCGAGGGCCGGAGCGGCCGAGAAGGGGGCCGGTCGTGCCGAGAGGAACAGATGCCGCACGAGACCGGAGGACCCGCGGTTCAGGCGGCGCGCGACTTCGAAGGCTACGGACGCTCCCATGCTGTGCCCGAAGAGCACCAGCGGTACGTCGGCGACCTCGGCGACCGCCTCGGCCAGCGGGTCGGCCAACTGATCCATGCGGTCCAGGAGAGGTTCGTCGAGACGGTCGTCGCGTCCCGGGTACTGGACGGCCATCAGCTCGATCCCGGTGGGGAGTTCGCGCAGCCAGGGGTAGAAGAAGCGGGCCGAGCCGCCGGCGTGCGGGAAGCAGACTAGGCGCAGTCGGGGGCGGCGCCTGGGCCGGGGGCCGCGCAGCCACTGCTGGGCGAGTCCGGTGGCCCCGGATGTCGTGCCGGTCATCGGTCCGCCCCTTCCCCGTCCACCTGCCGCAGCCGTTCGGCGACTGCGGCGAGAACCGGTCGGCGCACCATGGTCCGCAGGAGTTCGTCGAAGGAGAACGCGCCCGCCTCCGGCAGCTCCCGGCGGAGCCGGCCGATGAACTGGGCGACGAGCAGGGAGTCCCCGCCCAGTTCGTAGAAGTTGTCGTCGCGGGCGACCGTGTGCACCGAGAGCAACTCCTCCCACATGCCGGCCAGACGCCTCTCCAACTCGTCCAGGGGCGGCGCCGAGCGCATCGCGTCCTCCGGGCGGCCGTCGGCGACCCAGGACAGGACGGTCTTGCGGTCGACCTTGCCGTTCGCGCTCAGCGGGAGTTCCTCGACCGTCTCGATGTGGGCCGGGATCATGTACTCGGGGAGCTGCTCGGCGAGATGGTCGCGCAGGTCCTCCAGGTCGATGTCGGCCCGGTCCCGTTTGAAGGTGGCCGCGATCAAGTGCTGCCCGAACGAGGCGAGTTCGCCGTCCCCCTCCGGGAGGACCAAGACGGCCTGCGCTCCCGCCCCGGTGAGGAGCGCGCGCCACTCGTCCACGTCGAAGAAGGTCTGGTCGCGGCCCCGCCTCTGGTCCGCGAAGTCACCCTCGGCGTCCGGTGCCGCACCGTCGAGCTGGATGAGGAACTCCATCCAGGTCATCAAGTCGGGCCGGTCCACGGTGAGTTCGGTGAGTACCAGCCAGCCGCCCGGAGCGAGCAGCTCCCGCAGTCCGCCGAGCACGGTGTCGATGTCCCGGGCGTTGTGGAGCGCGTTGGCGATCACGATCAGGTCGAAGCTCTGCGGCCGGAACCCCTGGGCGCGGTAGTCGGTGTTGAAGTCGAACAGGCCGTGCCGCACCCAGGGTTGGGCGGCGAAGCGGGCGCGCGCCTCGTTCAGGAAGAAGTGCGACACGTCGGTGAAGAGGTAGTCGGGTTCCATCCCCGGAGCCCCCGCGGCGGCGGGAAGCACCGCGACCATCTGGTCCGTCGTCGCACCGACCCCGGCCCCGACCTCCAGGACGCGCAGGGGTCGGCCGGGTGCGGTCCCCGCGGCGAGTGCGCCGGCGAGTGCCGCCGTAGCACGGTTGAGATACCGCATGATCGCGTTGTCCGCGTACAGGGCCCGCGCGGACTGCGGTTTGCCGTCGGGGAACAGCAGTCGTACCTGGTCCAGTTCCCCGCGCAGCAGTTCCGGCAGCCGTCGCATGCTCGTGGTGAGCAACTCCAGTACGGGCGCGGTCCACAGCGGCTCGCAGCCCTCGGTCTCCAGCCGGCGCAGTTCCTCGTCGAGGACCCGCGCGTCGGCCGGCAGCAGATCCAGATAGCGGCCGGAGTCGGGATCGCGGCGCACCAGACCTTCTTTCTCCAGCGCCACGAGCCAGCGGCGTACGACCCGGTGGAACCGCGGTGGCACGCCCGCGCGGCGCAGCACCTGCGTCGCCGTCGGCGCTTCGGCGTCCGGGGGGAAGGCGCCCAGCGCGCGCAGGGCCGCCGCCATGGCGGTGAACGCCACATGGTTCAGCCGCTGTTGCTCCGCACGGACACGGGAGAGCTCGGACCGGGCGGCGGCTCGCGTGCCGGCCAAGTGGGCCGCCTCGGCCAGTTCCCGAGCCATTTCGGCCGCGACCGATGGTTGCGTGACGCGGCTGCCGGTCACGACGGCGGCGATGCGCCGGTTCGTGGCGGTCGAACCGTCGACGACTACCGCGGTGGTACCGACCTCCGGGTAGGAGAGCAACGCGGCCTCGATCTCGGCGAGTTCGATCCGATGACCGCGCACCTTGACCTGGGAGTCCTCGCGGCCCAGGAACTCGATGGTGCCGTCCGGGAGACAGCGGCCCAGGTCGCCGGTGCGGTAGAGGCGTTCGCCCGTGCCTGGACGGGTGACGAACCGTTCGGCGGTGCGTCGCTCGTCTCCCAGGTAGCCCATGGCGACACCGACACCGCCGATCCACAGCTCGCCGGGGACCAGTTCGGGGCGCGGGCGCATGGCGTCGTCCAGGACGTGGAAGGTCTGGTTGGCCAGCGGCTTGCCGTAGGGGATGCTGCGCCAGTCGGCGGGGACCTCGCCGATGGGATGGTAGATCGACCAGATCGCTGCCTCGGTGGCACCGCCGAGGCTGATCAGTTCGAGGCCGGGACAGCGACGGCGTACCGCGTCGGGCAGGGTCACGGGGATCCAGTCGCCCGACAGCAGGGCGAGCCGGAGCGTGCTCAGATCGAGGGCCGGTTCGCTCTCCGCGAAGTGCTGGAGCATCTGGAGCTGGGCCGGTACGGAGTTCCACACGGTGACACGGTGCCGGGTGATCAGCTCGGCCCAGTGCGAGGGGTCGCCGCGGCGTTCCGGGTCCGGCAGGACGAGACAGCCGCCGACACCCAGCACGCCGAAGACGTCGTACACGGAGAGGTCGAAGCCCAGTGCGGCGAGGGCGAGTCCACGGTCCTCGGAGGTGACCTTGAACCTGTGGTTGATGTCGGTGACGGTGTTGACCGCGCTCCGATGGCTGATCATCACCCCCTTCGGGCGGCCGGTCGAGCCGGAGGTGTAGATGACGTACGCCAGGTCCTCGCCGCTCGCCGTCGCTTCGGGCAACGGTGTCCCGAGGGCGGCGGGTTCCAGGGCGTCGACCTCGACGGTGTTCAGTGCGGCCGGGAAGTGCTCGAAGGCGGCCGACCAGGAGTGGGTGAGGAGTTCGCGCACCCCGGCGTCCGTGAGCATGACGTCCCGGCGGGCCGGCGGCTGGTTGGTGTCCACGGGCAGATACGCGCCGCCCGCGAGCAGAATGCCGAGGACGGCGACGACCTGCTCCCAGCCCTTGTCCAGGACCACGGCGACCGGCTCGCCGGTGCGTATGCCCCTGGCGCGCAGCACGTCGGCCACCGTGAGGGCGCGGCGCAGGAGTTCGTCGTAGCTCATCCGCTCGTTGGTGCCCCAGCGCAGGGCGGTGTCCTGCCCGTGGCACCGCGCCGCCTGGACCACGGCGTCGTGCAAGAGCTGTCCGGTCTCGGGGGTCGCGGTGTCGTTGACCCGGTTGCGGGTGGCGCGCTGGCGCTCCGGCAGGAGTGCGGGAACGGGGGCCGACCAGGCGCCGTCGGTGGTGGCGAGCGCCCGCACGAACTGTCCGTACGCGTCGAACATGGCGTCCAGCACGCCGTCCGGGAACAGCTCCTCCGCGGCGTCCCAGGCGAGCAACAGGCCTTCGGCGTCCTCGTACACCTGGTGGTCGAGCCACACCTGCGGGGTCTGCGAGATCATCCAGCCGAACTCGCCGAGGCTGCTGCGGAACCGCTCGTCGACGAACTCGGAACCGAGATTGCTGGCGAACACCACCGGGGCGGACGCCCGGTCACCGGGCCGGGCCCGTGCCAGGTCCCGCAGCACCTCGACCGCGGAGTACTCGGCATGCGCGGCGTCGCCCTGGAACTGCGTCTGCAGCCGTCGGGCGTGCTCCCTGAACGGCAGGCCGTCCGAGGTGTCGGCCGTCACCAGGACGAGATTGGTGAAGTCGGCGACCAGGTCACCCACTTCGGGGTGCAGCGGCTGCCGGTCGAAGAGCGGCAGATTGAGCACGAAGCGCCGCTGCGCACTCCAGGCACCGAGCACCTCGGCGTAGGCCGCCGCCAGCGCCATGGCGGGGGTCACCCCACAGGCACGGGCCCGCTCGGCGAAACCCCGCCACGCGTCGGGCGCCAGCCGGGTGAAACGGCGCGTGAACCGGGGCCGCTCGACCAGGTCCGGGTCCACGGCCAGCGGCAGCGCGGGGCCACCCGGCAGCTCGGGGAGACGTTCCCGCCAGTAGGCGCGGGCGCGCTCGCGGGACGAACTCCGTTGCGCGGAAAGGTCGTTGAGATAGCGGGGGAAGGAGTACGCGGGACCGGACGCGGCGGTGCCCTCGGCATAGTGCCGGGCCATCTCGGCGAGCAGGTGCTGGATGCTGAGGACGTCGGCGACGAGCAGGTCGATCCCGAAGTGGATGCGCGTCTCGCCGCCGGGGCGCAGGGACAGTTGGACGTCGAGGACATGGCCGGCGGCGACGTCGAACCGCCGGTGCGAGAGCCGCCCCCGGACCTGGCGCAGTGCCTTCTCCGCCGCCCCCGGCGACAACCGCCGGAAGTCGTGCACGGTCAGGCCCGGCCAGGGTGAGACGGCCGCCACCCGTTGTGTACCGTCCTCCAGGAAGCGCGCCCGGAGCATCCCGTGGCGCGCGATGAGGGCACGCACGGCCGACTCGAGGCGGGTGGCGCGCACGTCACGGCCGTCGAACTCCATATAGGCGTGGCAGCCGTTGCCGCCCAGCGACTGGCCGTCCGCGCGCCCGATCCAGTACGCCTGCTGCACCGGCGTCAGCGGGAAGGCGGCGTCCTCGTCCGGGCCGCCGGTACATCGGTCGGCCTCCGGCGGGCGGGCGACGGAGAGGTGTTGTTCCAGGAGCCGGGTCCAGGCGGCGACGGTCGGTTCCTTGGCCAGTTCCGCGTAGTCGACCTCTGCCCCGGCGGAGCGCCAGCGCCCGACGAGAGCCATGGTGCGGATCGAGTCGAGCCCGTGCGAGATCAGGTTGTCCGTGTCCCCCACCGTCTCCGGTGGGATACCGAGTACTTCGGACAGGGCCTCGCGGATCTTGCGCGCTACAGCGGGTGCGGGGTGCGTCATCGCTGTCCTCTCTCGGGGTCTCACCGACTGATTTACCGGCGATTCGGGAAGGGCGATTACGGGAAATTTTCAGGAATTAGAAAGCTGGCTTTTGTTGTCTCTCAAGCGAACTCAACGTAAAACATCGTGCGTGCACACCGAAAGGGGAGTGGCCGAAGAGGTAGTACCCGGTAGGGGTATGTCGGGCGTGTCCGAAGTGTCTATTCATAACCGGGCAAACAGCTTAGCGGTTTGGAGTGTGCTTTACTTAAACATTATCTTTACGTTATTGACTTCAGGTGTTCTCCTGGATCAGATTCTTTACATCTGCGTAAGTGTTTGAAGTTCCTGAGAATCTCGATTTTAGGGTGTGAATCCTGTGGACGTGGTTCCTTGGCCGGAGGAATTGGTGGAGCGGTATCGGCGGGCCGGCCACTGGCAGGGGCGGCCGCTGGGAGAGCTGCTGCGCGAGCGGGCGCGCGAGCACCCAGACGCCCCGGCTCTGCTCTCCGACGGCCTGTCGTGGAGCTATGCCGAACTGGACGAGCGCGGCGACCGGCTCGCCGCCGGTCTCGTCGACCTGGGGGTCCGTCCCGGAGACCGGGTGGTCGTCCAACTCCCCAACATCCCCGAGATCCTGCCGTTGCTCATCGCCCTGTTCCGCCTGGGCGCCCTGCCCGTGCTCGGGCTGCCCGCCTACCGCGCCAGCGAAGCCGTCCACCTCTGCCGCAGCACCGACGCCGTCGCCTACGTCGTACCCGACACGGACCCGGACACGGGCTTCGACTACCGCGAACTCGCCGCCGAGGTGCGGGCGAAGGCCCCCTCGCTGCGCCACGTGCTGGTCGCCGGTGAGCCGGGGCTGTACACCCCCTTGCGCGAGGTCGACGCCGCTCCACGGCCGCTGCCCGCGCCCGCGGCGGGCGATCCGGCGGTGCTGCTGGTGTCCGGCGGTACGACGGGGCTGCCCAAGTTGATCCCGCGCACCCACGACGACTACTTCTACAACCTCCGCGCCAGTGCCGAGGTCTGCGGGCTCCACGAACGCAGCGTCTACCTCGCCGTCCTGCCCATCGGCCACAACTTCCCGCTGGCCTGCCCCGGCGTCCTCGGGGTGCTCCACGCCGGCGGCACGGTCGCCCTGTGCCCGTCACCGAGCCCGGAGACCGCGTTCGCCGCGATCGAACGGTTCCGGGCGACCGTGACGGCCGTGGTGCCGCCGCTGGCCGCGCTCTGGTCCCAGGCCGTCCGATGGAGTGCCGCCGACATCGGCAGCCTCGAACTCGTCCAGGTGGGCGGCGCCCGGCTCTCCCCGGACGCGGCCCGGCTCATCGGCCCCGCCCTGGGCTGCGAACTCCAGCAGGTCTTCGGCATGGCGGAGGGCCTGCTCAGCTACACACGCCGCGGCGACGACGCGGAGACCGTCGCCACCACCCAGGGCTTCCCGCTCAGCCCCGACGACGAGATACGCGTCGTCGACGCGGCAGGCGAGGACGTACCGCCCGGTGCGGTCGGCAACCTGCTCACCCGGGGCCCGTACACGCTGCGCGGCTACTACCGCGCCCCCGAGCACAACCTCCGGGCCTTCACCGCGGACGGCTACTACCGCACCGGCGACCTGGTCAGACTCACCGCCGAAGGCCGACTCGTCGTCGAGGGCCGGGAGAAGGACCTGGTGAACCGCGGCGGCGACAAGATCTCCGCTGACGAGCTGCAGAACCATCTGCGTGCCCACCCCGCCGTCCTGGACGCCGCCGTCGTGCCCGTCCCCGACCTCTATCTGGGTGAGCGGACCTGCGCGTGCCTGCTCCTGCGCGACGGCCACGACGAGGCCCCCGACCTCACCGCCTTCCTCCACGACCGAGGCCTCGCGACCTACAAGATCCCCGACGTGGTGCGGATCTTCGACGCCTTCCCGCTGACCAGCGTCGGCAAGGTCGACAAGCGTGAACTCGCCCGTGCCGTCACCCCGAAAACGGATGCGACGGCCTCGGAGCTCCGCCCCGGCGATCCCGGCGCGGGCACCCGCTCCCGTTGATCCCCCGGCGGGTCGCCGGCCCCGGCGATCCCGAGGCCGCCCCGCCGGGTGATCGCACCGTGCCGAGCGCTCCGACCCGATCCGATCACCCTCAACCTCAAGGACGGCCATGACCGAACGGCAGCGCTACCTCGAAATCACCGTGCCGGTTCCGGGCGACCCGATGCTCCACGCGGCGCGCCTCGCCCGCCACGGACCGCATGAGCAGTACGTCGTGTACGAGCGCGCGGGCGAGTGGTGCTACGCGGCGGGCGCCGAGGCCGAACTCACCCTCTTCCCCGACCGCGTCGACCTCCGCACCGGCACGGAACACGTCTCGACCCCGTGCGGGGACGAACCCCTGCGGCAGGTCCACCTGACGCTCGACAAGCTGCCGTTCGACGGCTGGCGCGCCTACGGCTGGGCGTCGTTCGAGCTGTCGTACACACTGGCCGGCCGGCCGGAACAACAGGCCGCCGGGCCGGCCGAGGACCTGCTGATGCATCTCGTCGTGCCCGCGGTAGAGGTGCGGGTCAGGTCCGGGGAGGCACTGATCCGATGTACCGACCCGGCCATGGCGGACAAGATCCGTCGCCTGCTGGCCGACCCCGATGCCGAACCGGTGCCTGCGCCCGCCCTCCGCGTCGACATCGTCGGTAGCGGCAGGGAGCCGTACCAGGCCGCCGTCTCCGCCGCGGTCTCCGCCATCCGCGGCGGTGAACTGCACAAGGTCATCCTCTCCCGGACCGTCGACGTGGACCAGGAGATCGACCTGATCGACACCTACGTGACCGGACGCCGGGCCAACAACCCGGCCCGTTCCTTCCTGTTGCGCCTCGGCGGCATCGAGGCCGCGGGGTTCAGCCCGGAGACCGTGGTGGAGGTCGGCGCGGACGGCGCGGTCTCCACCCAGCCGCTCGCCGGCACCCGGGCACTGACCGGAGACGCCACCCAGGACGAGCGGCTGCGCCTCGAACTGCTCGCGGACCCCAAGGAGGTGTACGAGCACGCGATATCCGTGCAGGTGGCCTGGAACGAGATGACGGCGGTGTGCGCGCCGGGATCGGCCAGGGTCGAGGAACTGATGGGGGTGAAACAACGGGGCAGCGTCCAGCACCTGGCCTCCCGCGTCACCGGCCGGCTCGCCGAACGGACCGAGGGACCCTGGCCGGCTCTGGCCGCCGTCTTCCCGGCCGTCACCGCGTCCGGCGTGCCCAAGACGGCCGCGTACGAGGTGATCCGCCGTCACGAGTCCGAGCCCCGGGGCCTGTACAGTGGCGCGGTCCTGATGGTGGGCAGCGCGGGCGACCTGGACGCGGCCCTGGTCCTGCGCACGGTCTACCGCAGAGGTGGCCGCACCTGGCTGCGCGCCGGGGCGGGCATCGTCGGGGAGTCGCGCCCGGAGCGTGAGTTCGAGGAGACCTGCGAGAAGCTGCGCAGCGTGTCACGCCATCTCGTGCCGGCCGACGGCGCGAGCGACGCCCCCTCCGGGACGACCTGACGCGGGGAGCCACCCGGGACCGGGCAGCGGAGCGTTGTCGTAGACTCCCCGCATGCCTACGACCCCCAGCCGCCCCGCGCAGGGCGGTGCGGCGCGGACGGCGGGCGGCCCGTCGGGAGCCCCGCGCAGGCGTGCCGACGCGGAGCGGAGCATCGTCTCGATCGTCGCCGCCGGTCTTGAGTGCTTCCGCGAGGATTCCCAGGCGAGCATGACCGCCGTCGCGCGTGCCGCGGGGGTCAGCCGGGTGACGCTCTACTCGCACTTCCCGTCGCGTGAGGCGCTGTTCGAGGCCGTGCTGGCCTACTCCGTCAACGAGGCGGACAAGGCGCTGGAAGCCCAGGAGCTGGACGTCGGCCCCGCCGACGAGGCGATGGCCCGCATGGTGCATTCCTGTTGGCGGATCCTCGACCAGCACTCCTTCCTGGTGACCGCCTCCGAGGGCCTCGTCGGCGAGCCGCGCCGGCGCCGGCAGCACCGTACGGTGCTGGACCGCGTCGACCGCCTCATCGCCCGCGGGCAGGAGGAGGGCGTCTTCCGCACCGACCTGCCCCGTACCTGGCTGGTCACCGTCTTCTACAGCCTGCTGCACACCGCGACCGGGGAGACCGGGGCGCGGCGGCTGCGGGCGGGAGAAGCAGCGTCCGTGCTGGAGCGCACCTTGCTCGCCGCGCTGCGCAAGTGAGCCGGTGCCGTGCCCTGTCGCTATCATCGCGGGGCACGGTTGGGGAGGTCGGGCGATGTGGAATCTGGGCAGTCTGGAGGCCGAGGTGATGGACCTGATCTGGTCCGCCACCGAACCGGTGTCCGTCCGTGACGTGACCGGACAGATCAACGCCTCCCGGGCTCAACCCCTCGCGTACACCACGGTGATGACCACGATGTTCAAGCTCTTCCGCAAGGGGTGGCTGGAGCGCGACAAACGCGGAAAGCAGTTCGTCTACGCCCCGGTCGAGGCCCGGGATGCCTGTGTCGCCCGGCTTATGACACAGGTCCTGGGGAGCAGCGCCGACCCCGAAGTGGCGCTGCTGCACTTTGTCGAAGGGCTCGGCACGGAGCGGTCGACGGCACTGCGTTCCGCTCTGCACCGGCTGCCCGACGCCGACGAGCCCGAGACCGACCTTCCGTAACTCTTACAGAATCGTTCGACTTGTTGTCCTGGTCGCGATGACCCCCTAACCTGAACAGTGTTGTTCGTGTTCATGGGTGCGGGGGAGGTGCGTCCGTGAGTGCAACGCTGTGCTGCGCGCGCCCGGAGGCCGGGCGATGATCGTCAAGGTGAGGGGCGTCCTGCTCCGGTTCACCAACTACGAGAACGAGATCGAGATCGGCGGCCGTACCGTCCGCGACGGCCTGGTCGCGCTGACCAACCGCTATCCCCACCTCGGCGAGGTGTTGCTGGACCGCGAGGGCAACGTGCGGGCCACCCATCTCATCGCTCTCAACGGCGAACAGCTCGCCCGGGAGGAACTGGACCGGGAGGCCACCGAGGACGACAGGGTGGACATGGTCACCGCGGTGTCCGGAGGCTGAGCCGATGCCGCGCAGCTCCACCTACGAGGTCGTGCTCGACGCCGGCCTCTTCACCCCGACGCAACTGCAGGCCACCGCCGTCGGACGACTCGGGTTCCAGGCCGGAACCCGCTGGATGCGCGACCACGTCGGCAGCCACCGCACCCTGGTTACCAGACACCGCGTCGGATTCGTGCTGTGGGCCTGGGAGTTGGAGTACGACAACACGCTGCGGTTCGTGGACGCCGACGAGGCACGAGTGGACGTCCGGGCACGGGTGCGCGGACCCCGGTCCTCGCAACTGGAGGTCGAGACGACGATCTCCGGACCGGCCGGTGTCGCGGCACGGACCCGCGCCGCCTCGGTACCACTGCGGCTCGCCGGCGACCGGGCGCTCTCCGGTACCCCGGCGGGGCTGCCGGAGAAACTCGTCGCCGCCTTCCGGGACGACGAGAACGAACGCTCGCCGCACCGGTCCCAAGTGCCCGCACTGCGGGCCGAGTTGGAGCGGAACGGCGAACGGCTCACGCCGGACCCGACCGACCTGCCGACGTTCCGCGTCCACCGCCATCACTGCGAGGTGGCCGACCAGTGGTACTGGGCGGAGTCCATCGGCTTCGCCGGCGGCGCCCGGGAGGAATGCGTACGACGGCACGGCAGGAGCACCCCCGAGCTGCGCCGCGCGCTGGCGGAGGGGATCCGCCGGATCGACGCGATGTGGCTGCGCTCCGGCCAACTGTGGGACCTGCTCCAGGTCCGCACCACCGCGTACCGACACGGCGCGGACATCGCCTTCGTCCACGAACTGGGACTCGCCGAGGACGACGGCGGCGGACCCCACGCGATCGTGGTGGAGCGCACATGACCACCACGGAAGGCCAGTTGGCGACATCGTTCGACCCGGCGGCGGAGTTCGAGCGGCGGCTCGGCTGCCCCTTCGACCCCGACACCGGTATGTCCCTGGCCGGCGGCGTGCGCGCGGACGAGGCGGAGACCGAACCCACCGCGGCCTACGAGGCCGCCTGGGCGGCCGGACTGCACGAGCACATCGTGCCCGTCTCCGAAGGCGGCCGACTCGCCACCTTCGAGTCGCTGCTGGGCGTGGTGCGCGCGGTGTCGCGTGCTGATCGACACCACGGTCGAGATCACCGAGGTGATCCTGTCCAGTGGCAAACGGGAGTTGACCGACCGCTACATCCCGGACCTCGTGGCCGGCCGACGCTACGTGGCGCTGGGCGCCTACGAGAGCAGGGACCCCTACGACTACGAGACCGTCGCCCGGCCCACGGGCGACGAGTGGATCCTGAACGGCACCAAGAACTTCGTCACCGGCGGCCCCTTCGCCGATCTGTTCGTCCTGTTCGTACGCGACGCGGTGTCCAACGACATGCTCGCGTTCGTGGTCGAGAAGGACGATCCGGGCGTGACGGTGACACCTCTGGAGACCATGGGCCTGCGCACCATGGGCCTGGCCCAGGTGATCCTGCACGAGGTGCGCCTGCCCTCATGGCGGCTGATGTGGCGTGCGGACGCGCTCAGCGAGCTGAACACCTATGCGCGCGGGCGCCGCACGATGACCGGCTGCGGCATTCTCGGCGCATTGGAGAGCGTCGTCGACAACTGCGTGGAGTCGCTGTCCGAGCGCAGGCGCAGCGGGCGCCGGGTGCTCGACCACCCCAACGTCGAGCGCTCCATCGGTGAGATGCGTGTGCTCCTCCAGGCCGCGCGCGCGAGCGTCTACCGGGCGCTGGACGGCACCCGTGCAGCGGGCCGCGACCCGTACTTCGACGAGTTCGCCACCGTGGCGAAACACCACGCGGCGGAATGCGCGCTGCGCATCGGCCAGTTGGTGATGAACCTCCAGGGTGGCGAGGGCTACATCTCCGCGTTCCCATGGGAGCGGTTCGTCCGTGACATCACCGGCATGATCGGCGGCCAGGGCTCCCAGGAACTCCTCCTCATCCAGATGGGACAGCGCACGATCGTCGGCCTGGAGGGCGAGCGGGTGCGCGCGGATGCCCCCGAGCGCGGCATCGCCGTACTGTCGGACTCCTGGTGGGCACTGCACGCGGCGGAAGCCGTCGCGCACGACGACAACGCCGGGCAACTCACCCATGCCGTACGCGAGGTGGTGTCGGCGGCCGGGCTCGACCCCTCTGACACGGGAGCCGCCGGCCGGGGCGGCGAACTGACCGCGCTGCTCGACCGTGCCCACGCGCTCCTGACCACCGTACGGTCGGGGCGGATGCCCGAGACGATGCCGCGCGGACCGGCGGGCCTCTTCACCGGACGGCTCGCGGCGGCGGCCACGGGCGCGTGGTCGCCGCTGGCCTGCGGTGTCGCCCAGGAGACCGGACTACTCGCCCGGCTGCTGCAGCCGTGCACGCTTGAACAGGCGGCCGCAGACCTCCCCGTGGAGTTCACGCGGGGACTCCTGGATATCCTGGCGGGCGCCTCGGTGGTGCGGGTGGACGGCGACGGCCGCCACACCGTCGACCCGGGACTGGAGCGGGTACTCATGGGGGCCCGCGCACCTCGGCGTTCGCCGCACGAGTACGGCGCGCACTGGCCGGGGGAGCGCTGTTGCGTGCCGCCGAGCCGGGTACGGGACACGAACCCGCGCCCGGCCGCGGTGACGAGGCGTCAGCGCTCGCGGACGTGCTGGTCAACTCCCTGCTCGGACGGCTGGAAGGGCTGTCGGCGCTGCTCACCGGCGCGGGCGCGCGCATCGGCTGCGCGGCCGACGACGACGGCCGGTCCGCAGTCGTGCTGGCACGTCACGTCCCGTTCGTGCCGGTGCTCGCCATGGAATCGCGACGGGTGCCCGCGGCGGTGACCGAGGACGTTGACGTGCAGGTGAGGGTCACCGACCTCGCGGGCTTCGAGAAGGGCGATCAGCTCGGTCTCGTCTGGTTGCCCGTCGCCGGACTGCCCGCCGACGTCCTGCGCCGGGCCGTCACGGCCGCCGAGCAGGCGTTGACACCGGGCGGGTGGATCGTCCTCCCTTGCCCACTGCTCCCCAAACGCCCGATCGGTGCCGCGGTCGCACGTCTCGGCCTCGCCCTCGCGGGCGGAGCGGCGTGGACGGCGGACGAGTTGGAAGACATACTGCGGGCCGCATGGGAGGACGCCGCCCTCGGCATCCGGCTGATCGCGGCACGACGGCCGTAGGCCGCGGCGACTGGCGAAGGCGCTCCGGAGCACCCGTCGATCTCGACGAGTGCTCCCGCCCCGCTGGCCGGCGTCCTGGTCAACAGCCGCCTGTCCACGCCCATATGGTGATCAGCGGGAGCGGACCGATCGCGGCGAGGAAACCGGCCATGGCCGTCATCGCCTGACATGACCTGGTCGTGGGTATCCGGCGCAGCCGATGGATGCGTTCGGGGATCCTGCCGTCGTCCGTCCGCTGCGCGGCCGGCGTGCCCGTAGCCGCGGCCAGGACGCGCAGGGCCCCGACCACGACATCGGAACGGCAGTGCCGTGACGCACGGTCGTCCGCGGCCAGTTCGATGAGCCGGGCGACGGCGGGGCGGGCCAGTCCGAACAGCGGCACGTGCGGGAACGCCCGCGCGAGAGACGTGGTCACGGCCGTCAACAGGTGGTGACGGCCCAGCAGATGGGCCCGTTCGTGCTCGACCACGGCGGCCCCCTCGCCCGGGGTGAGCCGACTGAGCGCACCCGAGGTGATCACCACGCGGCCGCCCCGTGTGGGTACGCAGTACGCGGCCGGAGCCGCATGCTCCAGGACCAGGGCGGCCAGCCCCGGAATCGGGCGGGCCAGCATGTCGAGCGCCGCGACATGCCCGCGCCACCCCTTGCGCAGTCGCCGCAGCGCGCGCCCGCCGACGAAGGCGGCGCGCAGCACGGCGGCGGCTCCCCACCCCGTTGCCGCCAGGCAGACGATCGCGACGAGCCGGCTCAGGGCGGGGGAGGAGAGGGGCTCCACACAGCACCTCAGCACGGCGCCGCCCGCCGAATGCCGGAGCACATGCCGTGCTGTCATCAGGACGGCGGCGACCGCGGCGGCCGACACCGTCACCACCAGAACCATCCACACGGCCAACGCCGACTGGGGAAAGCGCGACGGCCACGCTGCCCGGGACAGCGGCCGGGGCACCCCGACGGCACACACGACGAGACAGCCGATCAGCAGCGCGAAGCGGGTCATTGCTCAGTACCTTCGGTAGGGGCGGGCCGGCGTGGGACAGAGGCCGAAGACCTGTTCCTAGGACTTGCCTCCGCCGCGGACCGCCTGCCAGCGCGCGAGTTCTTCGAGTTCACCGGCCAGGTACTGCCGCCGGGTCAGCCAGCGCTGCACTTTTCCGCTCGATGTCTTGGGGATCGTCCGTGGCCGCACCAGGACGACGCCGTACGGCGGAACGCTCAGCTCCATCGAGACGGTGCGCCGGATGCTGTCGACGGACGCCGCGTACTGCTCCTCGCCGCCCGGATCGGCCTCGTAGACCAGCACGAGCCGCTCGGTAGCCCTCTCGTCGTCCTCGACGGCGAACGCGGCACCGCAGTTGCGTCGGATCCCGGCGACCGACGACTCGCAGACCCGCTCGATGTCGACCGGATGGTGGTTGCGTCCGTTGATGACGATCAGGTCCTTCATACGCCCGGCCACGAACAGTTCGCCGTCGAGGAGGAATCCGAGGTCGCCGGTGCGCAGGTAGGGGCCCTCCCCGGTCGAGGTTCTGGCGCCGAAGGTGGCGGTGGACTCTTCGGGTCGGCGCCAGTAACCACGGGCGACGCTCGGGGAGTTCACCCAGATCTCGCCCACCGCTCCGTCGTCCAGGGGTTCGTGGGAACCTGGGTCCACGATCAGTAGCCGGGTGTCCGGGCCCGGGCTACCGCAGCCGACCAGCGACCGTGACGCATCGGCGGGCTCGGCGGGCCGGGCGATGCCCTCGACTTCGAGCGGGTCCCGGGCGACGGACACCGAACGCCATCCGCCCAACCGTGTGCCACGGGTCACGAACAACGTCGCCTCCGCGAGCCCGTAGCACGGGTAGAACGACTCGGCCCGGAAACCGCACTGTCCGAAGCGTTCGACGAAGCGGGTGAGCGTCTCGGCGCGCACGGGCTCGGCGCCGGTGAAGGTGAGTTCGACACGCCGGACAGGTCGAGCCCGCTGACATCGATGTCGGTCGCGCGCCGCACGCACAGGGCGTAGGCGAAGTTCGGGGCGCCGATGATCGTCGAGCGGTAGCGGGAGACCATGGCCAGCCACGACAGGGGACGCCGCAGAAACGTCACCGGCGACATCAGCGTCACCGGTATGCCGGAGTACAGCGGGGTGAGGATGCCGCCGATCAGCCCCATGTCATGGTACGGAGGCAGCCACAGGCCGCCCGAACTGTCCTGGTGAATCCCGAACCCGCGGGCGATCTCACGGCAGTTGTCGACCAGTTGTGTTTGGGTGAGCATCACGCCGCGCGGCAGCGACGTCGATCCCGAGGTGTACTGCAGCAGCGCCGGCGCATCCGGCCGGGACAGGGGCGTCGACGCGGCCCCCTCGCTGACGTCGACGACGTCGGTCGCGACCGTACGAGGGGTGCGGTCGCCGAGCGCGGTGGCGAGCCGGTCCTCCACGAACGGCGCGATGTCCGAGGTGGTCAGGACGACGTCCGAACCGGCGTCCTCGATGATGGCGGCGAGGCGGGGCATCGTGCGCGCGAGCCGTGCCGGGTCGGGCGGGAAGGCGGGGACCGCCGGCACGCCCGCGTAGAAACAGCCGAACAGGCCCGCGAGATAGTCGAGGCCGGGCGCGAACAGCAGGAAGGCCGGTTCGCGCCGTCCCCCGGTGGCCGTCATGATGCGGGCCGCGACCGCGCGTGCCCGCGCGTCGAGTTGGGCGTACGTGATCTCGACGGCCGACTCGTCGTCGGCGACGAACCGGTACGCGACGACATCGGGCGAGCGCATTGCCCTCTCAGCCAGTATCCGCGCGAAGCTCCCGACAGTGTGCTCGTTCAAAGCCGTCAACCCCCGTGCTTTCCCCCGTTCGTGAGCAAGACCAAACAGTGTTGCAAGGTTTATCGCCGAGGGTCAATGCCGAGTCGGCCGAGCGTGCGGGCGGTTCAGCCCGCGGTGCGGAACGAGCGCAGGCGCAGGGAGTTGCCGACCACGAAGACCGAGGAGAAGGCCATCGCCGCTCCGGCGATCATCGGATTGAGTAGGCCGGCCGCGGCGAGCGGCAGCGCGGAGACGTTGTAGGCGAACGCCCAGAACAGGTTGGAACGGATGGTGCCGAAGGTCCTGCGGGCCAGCCGGATGGCGTCGGCCGCGGCACGCAGGTCACCGCGCACGAGCGTCAGGTCACCCGCTTCGATCGCGGCGTCCGTACCCGTGCCCATGGCCAGCCCCAGATCCGCCTGGGCCAGGGCGGCCGCGTCGTTGACGCCGTCGCCGACCATCGCCACCGAACGGCCCTCGCCCTGAAGGCGCTTGACGACGTCGACCTTGTCCTGCGGCAGCACCTCGGCGATGACGTCCTCGGGCGCGATGGCGACCTCGCGGGCGACGGACTCGGCCACGGCCCGGTTGTCGCCGGTCAGTAGCACCGGAGTCAGGCCGAGCGCGCGCAGCCGGGTGATCGCCTCGGCACTCGTGTCCTTCACCGCGTCGGCGACGAACGCCTGGCGCGGATGGACGCCGCTGGTGTGGACCTGCAGGTCCTGTCCATAACGACACCCGGCACCCAGCCCCTGCCGGCCGCCGAAGCCGTCCCGCTGGCTCGCGACGCGAACGACTCTCCCGCCGACGCGGTGAAGCGCCGACCCGACCGCCTCGCCGCGTTCGCCACGCTGCCGACCCCCGATCCGCAGGCCGCGGCGGACGAACTGGAACGCTGTGTCACCCGACTCCACCTCGTCGGTGCCATGCTGTTTCCGCGCACCGGCGAGGCCTACTTCGACCACGACATGTTCCGGCCCGTGTTCGAAGTCGCCGCCCACCTCCAGGTACCGCTCTACATTCACCCTGCGTTGCCGCCCAAGCCGGTGCGCGACGCCTACTTCAGCGGATTCGACGACTTCACCAACATGGTCCTCGCCGCCGGCGGCTGGGGCTGGCACGCAGACGCCGGCCTGGCCACGCTCCGGCTCATCCTGGCCGGCACGTTCGATCGCCACCCGGATCTGCAGATCATCCTGGGGCACTGGGGTGAAATGCTCGTGCCGTTCGCCGATCGCGCCGACCTGCTCAGCGCGGCGAGGACACATCTGCAGCGGCGAGTCCTCGACTACATCACAGCTAACCTCAACGTCACCGCCGGCGGCATCTTCAGCCACCGCATGCTGGCCCAGGCGCTCGACGTGCTCGGACCGGACCGCGTGATGTACGGCGCCGACGACCCCTACGGCGCGGCCGGGTACACGAGCACCACCGGCGCACCGGAGTTCGTGGACACCGCCCCGATCAGCGCGCCGGACAAGACGAAGCTCGCTCGCCTGAACGCAGAGCGGCTCCTCCTCGGGCACCATGCGGCTGACCCGAACCCAGCGCAAGCATAGGTATCTCCGCGGTGAAAGGGGCCGGCTCACGTTACGGACAAGCTGTGTGCGGCAGTGGGCTGTCTTTGGGTGGCTGTTCCGAAGCGAGGTTGAGCCGGCGGGCGAGCCCGGCGACGGTCGGGTTCTCGAACAGCGCGCGCACCGGGAGTTCGATGTCCAGCGCGGCCAGCACCCTGCCGGTCATCCGCAGGGCGAGCAGCGAATGGCCGCCCAGCGCGAAGAAGTCGTCGTCGGCGCCGACGGAGGGTATGTCGAGTATCTCGGCGAAGAGTTTGGACAGGACTGCCTCCGAGCCTGGCGGGGTCACCCGGCCGACACGTGGGGCGGGCAAGGGCGGGAGGGTGGGCGCCGTGGTCTTCGGCAGGGTGTGATCTCGGGTCGGCGAATCCGGTGTGGACTCCAGCTCCGAGACCACGTGGTGCAGGGCTTCGACCAGTGCGGTGCGCACCCAGTCGGTGCCGATCGACGGGAGCGCCTGGGCGACGAGCAGGAAGCCGTCCGCGGAGTCGTCGACCGACAGGAAAACCGGGTAGTTCGTCCGCTCCTCGCCGGCCAGGAGCGTGACGCCCGGCACTATCTCCGTCACCCCCGGTTCCAGTACGACGGACGTGGCGTGCCGGTAGTTGAGGACGGTCGTGAACAGCGGCAGTCCGGCGTCCACCGCACCGCACCGCTGCGCCCGTGCCAGCGAGGCGTGTTCGTGGCGCATGAGCTCGGCCAGGAGCCGGTGCGTGCTTCGCACGCACGCAGCGGCGTCTCGCGCGCCCGCCGCCACCCGGACCGGCAGCGTGTTGATGAAGGCGCCGATCCCTCGCTGCGCGTGCGCGCCGCCCCGCCCGAACAGCACCGTGCCGAACACCGCGTCGTCCTGGCCGGTGGTGCGTGCCAGGGCCCGTCCCCAAGCGACGTGGAACAGCGTCGCCGGAGAAACCCCCGCTGCTCGCGCCGTCCCTCGTACGCGCGCTGCCAGCTCCGTGTCGAGCCACGTCCGTGCTTCGTCGACGCCGAGGCCGTTCCCCTGCACGTCCAGAACGCCGAACGGTGCTGTCGGCCCGGTCACCCCGTCCAGCATCCGCCGGAAGAACCCGTCGTGCTCCGCCTCCTGGGCGTCGAGGAGCGACCGGGCGACCACCGTGCGGTACGGCACGGGGTCCGGCAGCCGTCCGCCGGTTCCCGCCATGTGCGCGCCGATCTCGGCGAGCAGAAACTGCAGCGACGTGTTGTCGTCCACCAGGTGGTGCAGCAGCAGCGAGACGAGCCAGCGCCCGTGTTCCGCGTCGAACATGGTGGAGACCCGCAGCAGGGGTGCCGCTTCGAGATCCATCCGGTACCGGCGCGCGTCGACCGCACTCGCCAGGTCCGCGGCCGAGCCCTGCCCGAGCCACCGGACCGGCAGCTCCGCGCGCCGCCGCACCACCTGGACCGGCAGCGGAAGTCCCCGCCACACCACCGCGGTCCGTAGGACGTCGTGACGCTCGACGGCCTTGTGGAGTGCGTCGAGGAACGCGTCGAGCCTTTCCCGCGAGTCGACGGCCAGCAGGCCCGAGATCACGTACGGGTCGCCCTCCTGCGCCAGGGCGTGGTGGAAGAGCATGCCCTCCTGGAGGGAGGTCAGCGGATAGATGTCCTGCACGTCCGCTGCCCCCTCCGGGACGGTGGTGAGCACCCGGTCTATCTCCCCCTGGGTCAGCTCGACCAACGTCAGCATTTCCGGGGTGATCGCCCGGGTTCCGGGCGTCACCAGGTTCGGCGGTACTTCTGTCGCGGCGCCCGGCGCGCCGAGCGCCGAGGCGAGGCCGGCCGCGGTCGGTGCCGAGAACACGGCGCGGACGTCCAGCCGTATCCCCTGGGCGCGCAACGCCTCCACCAGCTGTACCACCAGCAGGGAGTGGCCGCCCAGCTCGAAGAAGTTGTCGTCGACACCCACCCGGTCGACGCCGAGAACCTGCGCGAACGTCGTGCACAGCAGTTCCTCGTCCGGTGTGGCCGCCTCCCGGTGCGCACCGTCGTGGGGTGCCGCGTAATCGGGAGCCGGCAGCGCCGCCCGGTCGAGCTTTCCGTTGACCGTGAGGGGGAGGGCGGGCAGCTCGACGAAGGCAGCGGGCACCATGTGCTCGGGCAACGCTGCCGCCACCCACGCCCGCAGCTCAGCGATGTCGAGACCGCCGGCCGATGTCGTGTAGCCGACGAGACGCCGGTCGCCAGGGGAGTCCTCACGTACCACGACGGCGGCCTCGCCCACCGTGGTATGGGCGGCGAGCCGCGCCTCCACCTCGCCCGGCTCGATCCGGAAACCCCGCACCTTGACCTGCGAGTCCGAGCGCCCGAGGTACTCAAGACGCCCCTCACGGTTCCACCGGACGACGTCCCCGGTCCGGTACATGCGCCTGCCCTGTTCCCCGAACGGACAGGCGACGAACCGCTCCGCCGTCAGGCCGGGGCGCCCCAGGTAACCGTGTGCGAGCTGGGCACCCGCCAGATGGAGGTCGCCCGCCACGCCCACCGGCACCGGACGCAGCCGCGCGTCCAGCACGTACGCCTCCAGGCCCGGCAACGGCGGACCGATCACGCTCGACGCCCGCGCCGATCCGGACTCCACAGGCAGCTCCTGGCAGCTCGCGTGGACCGTCGTCTCGGTGATCCCGTACATGTTCACCAGGCTCGGCGACTTGGCGCCGTGCCGTGCGAACCACCCCTGCAGACGCGCATGGTCCAGTGCCTCGCCGCCGAGGACCACCGTGCGCAGCTCCAGCCGCGCGGACAGCCGCGGTGCCTGTTCGTCGGCGCGCACCAGCTGGTAGAAGGCCGAGGGGGTCTGGTTCAGCACCGTGATCCGCTCACTCACCAGCAGCGCGAGGAACTGCGCCGGCGAACGCGAGACCGAGAACGGCACGACAACGAGCCGGCCGCCGTGCAGCAGTGCCCCCCACAGCTCCCACACAGAGAAGTCGAAGGCGAACGAGTGGAACAGCGTCCACACGTCCTGCGGGCCGAACGCGAAGCGCTCACGAGTCGCCGCGAGCAGACTCACGACGCTGCCGTGCGTCACGGCGACCCCCTTCGGCCGCCCCGTCGAACCGGACGTGAAGATCACGTAGGCCGGCTGCCGCGCGTCCACGCCCGGCGTGAGGTTCGCCCCGCTCAGCCCCGCCAGCCATTCGGCCGTCCCCGGATCGTCCGACACCACGACGGGCACCCCGCCCGATACCGCACCGGCGGACGCGGTATCGGTCACCGCCAGCAGGGGCATGGAGTCCTCCAGTAAAGAGGCGATGCGCTCTGGCGGATAGCCGGGATCGACCGGGACGTAGGCCGCGCCGACCTTCAGCGTCGCCAGGATCGCCACCACCAGCCCGGCGGAACGCTCCAGCACTACGGCCACGCGCGTGTCCGGCCCTGCACCCCGGAACCGCAGCAGGCGCGCGAGCCGGTTGGCCCGCGCGTTCAGCTCTCCGTACGACAGCGCCTGGGCGCCGTGCGTCAGCGCCGTCGCTCCCGGAGCGCGTGCCACCTGCGCCTCGAACAGCTCCGGCAGCGCCGCTCCGGACACCGTAGGCGCCGGACGGCTGCCCAGGGCCAGGACGCGTCCACGCTCGGTGTCGCCGAGCAACTCGGCATCACCCACCGTCGCGTCGGCCCCGGACCGGACCGCCCAGTCAAGCACGCGCCGAAACCTGTCGACGTGCTCACCGACGTCGTGCGCGTCGTACCTGTCGGCGGCGGCGTCGACGACGATCTCCATGCCGTCACCGCCTCGCCTGTCGTACACGGCGAGCGACACGTCGTCCACCGGCCCGTTCGACAGGTTCCGGCCGCTGACCACACACCCGCCGAAGGACATCGCCGAGTGGTCGAACGACATCACGTTCACACGGAAGTCGGCGAGAGTGCCCCGCTCGACGAGCCTCAGGTCGCGGAGCATGTCCTCGTAGCGGTACCGCTGGTGCCGCAGCCCGCGCCGCACCGACGCCGTGACCTCCGCCGCCACCTCGCCCAGCGACATGCCGGCCTGCACGCGGCAGCGAACGGGAAGGACGTTCGAGGTCATGCCGGGTATCCGGAGCCGCCGGGACCCCGGGCGACCGAGCACAGGGATGCCCACAAGAAAGTCCTCCGCCCCCGTGACGCGGTGCACGTACACCGCCGAGGCGGCGATGACCAGGCCGGACAGACTCGTCCGCAGCCCCCGGGCCGCCTCGCGCAGCGCCTCCGTCCCGGCCGGACCGATCGGGTGTGTCGCACGCACCGTTGCCCGCGACCGCGCACCCGCGGTGCCACGTCCCCCGAAATCGAGCGGCGCGGGCGGCTGCGCGAGCGTCTCTCTCCAGTACACCTCGTCCGCGGCGCGGTCCGCCGATGCGCGATAGGCTCCCTCGTCCTCGAACAGGACGGAAACCGGCGCCAACCGCCCCTCGTCCGGGTCGCCGCCGACCGTCAACGCGTCGTAGACCTGTGCGACGCGTGCCAGGATGACCGAGCCGCTGAACCCGTCGATGGCAATGTGGTGGCACCGCTGATAGCAGAAATAGTGGTCGTCGCCGACGGTGAGGAGCGCCGAGGTGAACAGCGGGCCCTCCTGGAGATCCACGGGGCAGCCCATGTCGGCCCGCATCCACTCCGCCGCCGCCGCACGTGGGTCGGCCTCGGCGCTGACGTCCACCCGGCACAATGTCCAGTCGTCGCGGTCCCCCACGACCTGCCACACGTCCGCGCCGTCACCACCGAACCGCAGATGGAACGCGTCGACCTCGCGCAGGGTCCTCCGCAGTGCTTCCTCGAACGCGGTGAGATCCAACGGGCCCCGGAACTCGAAGTACTCGCCGATGTTGTAGCGAGGGTCGTCGGGGGCGAGTTGTTGGGCGTGCCAAATTCCCAGCTGCCCGGCCATCAATTCCGACCGGGTCGCCTCGCGCTCCGCCATGAACATTTCCCTCAAGGTCGCGGTGGTACAAAAAGTGAGTTCGAGTATGTGTGCTTCGATATCCCGCTGATCAACTCATCTCATGGCCAGGCCAGGCCAGGCCAGGCCGCTGTCGCGGCTGGAGCGCTACGGGGCATCTCCGGCACGGTCCACTGCCGTGCGACGTGGCCCCCAGTGTCCTAACAGCGTGGCTGGTCGGCAACCGGCTCGTGTGTGTGGGGGGAGGGGGTACACCATGATCGTCCTGCCATCACGCTCAGTGTTTCGCCGTCGAGGCGGTGAAGTCGTCGATCAGTCGAGCAGGACGGGAGCCGAATAGGGGCGCGCCGCCGACCGGGCCTGCGACACTGGTCCTGGACAGCAGTGGATGTCGAGTGGAGGGTTGGATGGCCGGCGAGGACCAGGGGATACCGGGGATTGGACTCACCGAGGCCATCCAGACGCTACGTGCCGAGCTACTTGCCGCTCAGCGCGATCCGAGTCACCAGGACATCCAGTTCCCGATCCAGAGCATCACGATCGAGCTGAAGGTAGCCGCCACGCGCTCGGCAGACGGCAAGGCGGGCTTCAAGATTCCGTTCGTCAACGCCGAGTTGGGCGCTGGCACCGGGTGGCAGAAGGAAAGCCTGCAGGCGATCACCGTGGTGTTCGACGCGCCCGTCGACCAAGCCGGCAACCGGGTCAAGGTGGTCTCGGCCGGAGACCAGGTGAAGGGCTAGTCCCGTCGTGGTGGCCCTGGCAGACCGGGTGGTCGAGGTTGTCAGCGACTTCGGTCCGAGCACCTCGCCGAGATACCGGTACGGATCCGGCTGCGTCATGTCCGGGCGAACTGTGCTCACCGCGGCGCATGCCGTGGTGGGGGCTGACACGGTCTGGGTACGGGGACGCGACAAGCGCCAGCGCGCAGCTCGCGTGGATCCCGCCTATGTCGGTGATCCGGAGTCCGTCGACCTCGCGCTGGTCGAGCTCGACGAGGACACAGGCTTCCCAGCGCTCTTGGCTGCTGCGGTGGACCGTGGAAGTGCCGTACCCGAGGTCATCGATCGCTGCCACACTGTCGGCTACCCGGCTTTCAAAGAACGTACTACGCAGGGTGCCACGGTCAGGGACACGGTAGGCGTCAGCGGGCACATCTCCGTGCTGGCGAACCTGGTCAGCGAATTGCTCACACTGCACGTCACCGCGTCCCCTCGGCCGTTGCCGCAGCACGGGCAGTTGTTGGCCCAGACGGAGTGGTCCGGCATGTCGGGCGCACCTGTCTGGGCAGGCGAATACCTCGTCGGCGTCGTTACCGAGCACGCCCCCCGCGAAGGGGCATCGGCGCTCACCGTCACGCCGCTCACGCACCTCGAACGGTTGAGCAACGCCGAGCTCTGGTGGCCAAAGCTCGGCGTGGAGTGCGCGGCCGGGCTGGTACTCATGCCCGCGCCCAGCGGCGAACGGCAGCGCCCCGCCTACACCGCGACGCTGCGCGAGATCCACGCGCGTACTTCTCTGCTGCTGAACCGGGAGCGCGAGCTCGCCGACGTCGCGGCCTTCGCCGTCAGCGACCAGAGCTATCGCTGGATGGTCGGCGGTGCGTGGGCCGGCAAGACCTCGCTGGCAGCGGAGGTCGTGCTGGGGGCGATGCCGCCGCAGGTCCGCGTGGTGGCGTACTTCCTGTCCCGGCGGGAAGCCGACGCCGACAGCAACCACTTCCTCGCCGCGGTCGTTCCGCAGCTCGCGTACCTGCTCGACGACGACCCACCAGATCCCGACCTGCATGGGTTCCGGGCGCTCTGGGAACGTGCGACGGCGTGGGCTGCGCAGCACAACCGCCACCTCCTACTGGTCGTCGACGCGCTCGACGAAGACCTGCAGCCGCCAGGGTCGCCGAGCGTGGCCGCTCTCCTGCCTACGCTTGCGGGCGGAGCCGCGCACGTGCTGGTGACCAGCCGGCCACACCCCGACCTGCCGACCGATCTACCGGTCGACCACCCGCTGCGAGGTGTCACCCCCACGCCCCTGCGGCAGAGCTCAGAGGCACGGGCAGTGGAGCAGCGGGCCAGACAGGAAATCGAGGAGCTCCTCCGGGGCAACGATCCGCAGGCCGACCTGGCTGTCGAGGTGCTCGGTCTCCTGGCCGCCGCGTCCGGGCCGCTTGCCGTCGACGACCTGACTGCTCTCACCGGCCAACGCCCGCGAACCATCCGGCGGTTCGCTACGGAACGCGCGGCCCGCAGCCTGCAGCCAGTAGGCGCGGAAGGGCAGCGCAGGTACCAGTTCGCCCATGCTGCCCTCCTCGACTACTGCGCGAACGGCGAGGACACCAGTGAGCTGGAGTTCCAAGCCCGGATCCATCAATGGGCGCAGGAATGGCAAGCTCAGGGCTGGCCGACGGACACGACCCCTCGCTACCTCCTGGACTCGTACCCCGCCGTGCTGGCCGCCCTTGACCGGGAGCGGTTTCACGTATTCGTCACGGACATCGGCTGGCAGGACACCGCCGTTCGCAGCATCGGCGTCGACGCTGTGCTCCCTCACATGCGCAATGCCAGGCTCGTCACGGAGGTGGGTACCTCGATCGCGGACAAGCTGATCGTGGCGCAAGCGCACAATCTTCGCCCTCCGCTTCCCACCGAGCGACCTGGCTACGTCGTCGGACAGTTAATCCTGCAAGCCCAGCTTGACGGCGCCTTGGTGACCGAACGGTACGGCCGGGAGCGCCTAAGCGACCTCGATCAGAAGGTGCCGTTCCCGCTATGGGCCCACCGCACCAACCCCGCGCTGGCCTACGAGCTCGGCATCCACCCGGGCGGGGTCTCCGCCCTGACCGTGTTGTCGAACGGCCAGATCGCGACGGCGGGCGGCGCCCGCGGCAGGCTGCTGCTGTGGGATCCGACGCTGCCCGGATCCCGGCCGCGGGAGCTCGGCGAGCATGGCCTAGGTGTCACCGCGATGACCAGCACACCGGAGAACCTGATCGTCGCCGCAACTGCCTCCGGTCGGATGTTCCTCTGGAGCCAGGTCTCCAAAGGCGCCCCCGACTCCGAGTTCACGGCACGTGCGGGCTTGGTGGCCCACCTTGTGATGCTCCCGGACGGACGGTTGGTGAGCGCCACCCGGGTGGCTGGGCCGTTGCTGGTGTGGGACCTCACCGCACCAGCGAAGGACCCGATGCAGCTCCGCCGCCACAACGACTTTGTGGACGCGGTGATCGGCCTGCCCGGCGGCCGAGTGCTGACGGCGTCCGGACCCGAAGGCCACCTGGACATCTGGGAGCCACACGCCAGCCAGCTTGACGAGCGGCCGGTTCGCCTCGGCTCGCACGGCGAGCGGGTGATCGGCATGGCCCTGTTGACGGACGGAATCCTGGCGACCGTTGGCAAACGTGAGGGACAAGTCCTGCTGTGGGAGCCGATCGAGCCTGGCACGACGCCGTTCGAGCTGAGCAGACAGGGCGACCACAAGGACATCGTGCACACAACGGCCGCGATGACTCCGGACGAACTTGTAACGGCATCCGGCCCTGAAGGCCGGCTGCTCGTCTGGTGGCTCAGTACGATGGGATCTTCACCGGGCCCTCGTGGCCAGGAGATCAACTGGAATGTGATGCGGGCCAATCGCGAGCCAATCCCACTCGGATTCCATGGCGAGGCCGTCCGCCAGCTGTCGGCGGTATCCCACAACCGCCTGATCACCGCCGGCCGCGATGGGGGCCGACTGCTGGGGTGGGATACCACCTTCCGGTACCACTACCGGCATGGCCCCGCCTACCATGAACCCATCGACAGGCTCGCCACCCTGCCCGGCGAACGCATAGTCAGCGCGTCCCGCTGGGAAGGCGACCTGCTGGTCTGGGACCCGGCCGATGGCGGCCAGCAACCGACCAAGTTGGGCAGCACAGGTGGCCACGTCGACGCCCTCGCGGTGCTGCCCGATGGACACGTCGTCACCCAGTCCGTGACCAAAGCCGGAGCGCTGGAAGAGTTGCTGATCTGGGATCCCGCGAGCCCGGAAGAGCCCTCGCGATCCCTCGGGTTCGTGGGGACACAGGCCGTTCCGCTCGCGGTTCTGCCGACCGGATACGTCGTAACCGCGGGCAGGCGGCTGGGGCTGGCGGTCTGGGACCCCGATCTTCCGGGCTCGGACCCTGCGGTCGTCGCAGGGCTCGTCGAACCGGTCGATCACCTGCTTCCGGTTTCCGCTCGTCACGTCATCACGGCGTCCGGCGACCATGGTCAACTGCTGCTGTGGGATCTCACCGCAATCGACGGTCCGTTCGAACTGGGCAGGCTCGGTCGGAAGGTCAAAATCATGCTGGCCCTGGCCGAGACCACCCTGCTCACGGTGGGCATCGGCCCTGGAGACCTCTACCTCTGGGACCTCACCGAACCGTTCCCGCACCCGACGCACCTTGGTCACCACGGCCGAGACGTCACTGCCGTCGCCCTATCCGACGGGCGATTCGTCACTGCGGGCGACTCCGATCACGTACGGATCTGGGAGCACGACGGCAGGTCCACCGTGTTGTGCGCGACGGGTCCGATCCGAGCGCTGGCCACCGCACCGGCCGCGGACGGCCATCATGTGTTTCTCGCGAGCGAGCTCGGCGGGCTTTCGGCGTGGTGGGTTCCGGCTGGCTGGTCCTAGAGCCCCGACTCACGTACAGGGCCAGACCAGGAAACGTCGCCAGGGCAGCCGTGACCGCGGACGGGGCGGCAGCCCAGAAGGCGGTCGTGTAGCTGTGTGTGGACGCCTGGAGTAGTTACTCACGACAGTGGCCAACGTGCCTACTGGTGTAGTTGCAGCTAGCGCTGACGGCGGGGTTGGACAGCAGCGCGGTGCCGATTTGCTTCATCGACCTCCGGTATTGATCCACACCAGATCCGCGTTCCGGTGGAGCTCGGGATCCCCCACGAGCAGGCTGCGGCCGCGCAGGAACTGGCAGACCGGGCTTGGCCGCCCGGTTCGCATCGAGCCGGGCAAGAGCGTGGACAGAGCGCGCTCGCAGACAGCCGTCCCGGCGCCCAGGCAGTACCTGAGGATGGTGAGCGTGCGAGAGTCCTTGCGGTAGTCCGGTCGTCGCTCCCGCCGCTGCTGGGCGAACTCCTCCGCCAGGTGCCGGGCAGACTCGGTCAGCGGCGGCTCGCTAGCCCTGCCGGCGGACCTGTACCGGGAGCGGGGCTGACCTGCGGGTATGACGGACACAGCCCACGCATCCGGCCCTTGAGGCGGGGAAGCCGCCCCGAGTTATCTTTCTGCGGTCATCCCGAGGATTCGGCCAGGGCCGTGAGACTGAGTGAGTGGCCACGACGTGAGACACCGCGAGAAGCCGCAGGTCACAGGATCGCCGTGGGAGACGAGCGACGGGATCCTACACAGCCTAAAAGCACCAACCGCACCAGGCACCCGAGCAGCCCTCCACCACCGGCGTCAGGGTTCGCCAGCACGCTGACCAAGCGTGGTCGGGCCTGCGGTCGAGATGCTCGGGGTCGTGGTCGGGGCGACGGTGTCAGGGCGTGTCGCCGGAGTAGTAGAAGCGGCACGTCACACCCGGGCCTGGCGTGCGGGGCTCGCCGGGGTGCGGGTCGTACAGGGCGCGGCCGCCGGGCCACCGCGTCAGCTCGGTGGACAGGGCGACGCCGTCGTCGACTTCCTCGGTCCGCCATCCGTGGATGTCCAGCAGGAGGCCGTCCAGCGGCCCGCCGACCAGTGCGGCGTAGGTCCGGTGAGGGAGCGGGCCGGGGTTGGGGTCGTCGTGCTCCGCACCGTAGACCCGGCCGTTCAGCAGCTGCTCATCGCCGTTCATCGGGGCTCTCCTTTGTGGATACCCCCGGCTTCAGCCGGGGGAGGAAACGAAGCTCCTGCGAAGCAGGGCAGGAAAGCCGGTCCGCCCGGGCGGACCGGCGTGCGCCATCCACCGGCCGAAACCTGTCGATCACACGGAATCCGATAAGGTGTGAGGCATGGCGCGGCAGGTCAAGCGGGTGTTCACGTACCGCTTTTACCCCACAGGCGAGCAGGCGGCGGAGTTGTCGCGCACGTTCGGCTGCGTCCGCCTCGTCTACAACAAGGCGCTGGAGGAACGCACGCGGGCCTGGTACACAGAGCAGCGCCGTCTGTCCTACGTGCAGTCCTCCGCCGCACTCACGGAGTGGAAGAAGACCGGGGAGCTGGCCTTCCTGACGGAGGTGTCCTCGGTCCCGCTGCAGCAGGCGCTGCGCCATCTGCAGACGGCGTTCGGGAACTTCTTCGCCCAGCGGGCGAAGTATCCGCGTTTCAAGTCCCGGAAGAAATCCCGTGCGTCGGCCGAGTACACGCGCAGTGCCTTCACGTGGCGTGAGGGACGGCTGACGTTGGCGAAGATGGCCGACCCCCTGGACATCCGCTGGTCGCGTCCGCTGCCCCAGGGCGCGGAGCCGACCACGGTGACGGTGTCCCGTGACAGTGCGGGACGCTGGTTCGTGTCGCTGCTGTGCGAGGACTGCATCACCCCGGCTCCGGCCACGAAGAACGCGGTTGGCATCGACGCCGGGATCACCTCCCTGGTGACGCTGTCCACCGGCGAGAAGGTCGCCAACCCCCGGCACGAGCGCCGCGACCGTGCTCGTCTGGCCCGTGCGCAGCGGGAGTTGTCGCGGAAGGCGAAGGGCTCGGCGAACCGGGAGAAGGCCCGTCGCAGGGTTGCCCGCGTGCATGCGCGGATCGCCGACCGGCGCCGCGACCACCTGCACAAACTGTCGACCCGGCTCGTCCGTAAGAACCAAACGGTCGTGATCGAGGACCTCACCGTCCGCAACCTGCTGAACAACCACACACTGGCGCGTGCCATCTCGGATGTGTCGTGGAGGCATCTGAGGTCGATGCTGGAGTACAAGTGCGCTTGGTATGGGCGTGAACTCGTCGTGGTCGACCGCTTCTTCCCCAGCAGCAAGCTGTGCGGGGCCTGCGGCACGGTCGCGGCGAGGATGGCGCTGAATGTCCGCGCGTGGACGTGCGACTGCGGCGCCGTACATGACCGCGACATCAACGCGGCCTGCACCATCAAGGCGGCCGGGCTGGCCGTCTCGGCCTGTGGAGCCGGTGTAAGACCTCACGGGAGCACTCCTGGCGGGCAGCCGGCGTTGAAGCAGGAACCCCTACAGCGCGAGCCGTAGGAATCCCCCTCCTTCAGGAGGGGGAGGAAGTCAACGGACCAGCCTTGCAGCCGTCACCGACAACGCAGGCTTTGCTGATGGCCGCCTTGGGCCTGCTGTGATTGGTCGAGATAGTTGTCACCTGGTCGCGATACTTGTCACTGGGCCTGGACGGGGTGGTCGATCTGGTGGGCAACTTCCTCTGAGTCCGCCTGCAGGAGTTGGAGGAACTGGTGGCGTGCAGGGTGGCCGCGCCCGTCTCGGATGAGCACGTCACTGTCCATCGACACGGCCTCGCTCGGTGGATCCATCCCGGCGGCCTCAGCCGCCGGGATGGATCCAGTAGCCGCGGCGCAGGGCGGCGATGAAGGCGGCGCCGTTGGGGGTGCCGATGCCGGTCATGGTGTCGTAGCCCTTGGCGGTCACCTGCTGGGTGTCGGGGCGTTTTTGGGCGTCGAAGACGTCGACGTTCGCGCTGGTGGAGGTGTCGTCGGGCGCGATGTACGCGGCCCGGTTGCGCTGCGGCGTGGACGTGCTAATCGGCAGGGCGTCGTGGCACGCATGGGTGCGGGCCAGGCGGTAGAGCAGCGGGTTGATGAAGCCGTAGGGCGACTTCCGTCCTTGCTGGGCGTCGGCGACGAGACCCGCGACCAGCGGGGTGGCCAGGCTGGTGCCGGCGCTCGACACGGTGCGGTAGCGCCCTGGGTTCCCGTCGCTGTCCGTGTCGGTGTAGCCGGTCAGCATGCCGGTGTCGGGGTCGGCGTCGGCGGCGATGTCGGGCACGGTCCGGCCGAGCACCGTCTTGTGGGCCACCTTGACCCGTGCCATCGACGCCGGGACGACGCCCTTCTGGTACGACGGCTGCCGGTAGACGTCGCTGACGCCCCCGCCGCCTCCGCTGACGCCGAGGTCGGTCCACTTGCCGCCGTCCAGCGAGCCGAAGTCGTCGGACCAGCCGGTCTCGAACACCCGGTTCTTCGCGGCCCCGATACCCAGGGTGGTGCCGCCGACTGCCACCGCGTACGGGTCGGAGTCGGTGACGGTGAGGCCCGGGGTGTCGCCGGAGGCGAAGTACATGCCGACCCCCTCGGCGGCGGCCCGCACGTCGATGACGTGCACGATCCATGGCGACACCATTCCCAGCGGGATCTGCCACGAGTTCGACGCGATGGAGGCCAAGGGGTGGTGGCCGTCCCCGGTCAGCACGGCCGAAGCCGCGTTCAG
>NZ_JARXVH010000036.1 GCF_029892565.1 Streptomyces pseudovenezuelae
GCCCGGGGTCGGCGGGTTTTGGTGGTCGCGGGGCCCGCCCCCCCGTCTCAAAAACCCCTTTGTGGGGGGGCGGCCGCCCGGGGGGGGGGGGGGGGGGCGGGGGGGCCCCCCCGCCCCCCCCCCCCGCTGCCGGCAGGAGGGATCATCTTCTGCCGGCAATTACAGGTGTTGCTCAGGTGCCCACCGGCGGCGTGGTGCCGCAGCTGGAGCTGCCCTTGCTGTAGGACATCGTGTTGTCCTCGCGGACCTCCGCGTACAGGAACTCGTCCGTCTCGAAGGTGCTGTCGCTAGCCATTTCGTTCATTGTCGTTCACCTCCTTGAGAGGTCTTGGGGGCTGCGCCGCCGGTAGCGCGGCGCAGGTCTGTGATCCGTCAGTCAGTGCCGGACGGAAGCGGTGGCCGGATCGCGCGGTGGCGGTGCCGAGGGCCAGGGCGACCAGGGGCCGGCGGCTCAACGGGTCCAGCCGGGCAGTCGCGGAGAGTTCGGGGCTGGGCAGCGTGTCGCCCAGAATCGCCGCGCCGTACCCGCGCCGGGCCGCGGCCAACCAGCCGGCGTACGCCGCGGATCCGGCCCTGCGCAGCAGTCGCGGGTGCCCGGGGGCACCGTGCCGGTGCCAGGCCGCTCCGATGCTGCCGACCATCAGGACCAGGACGGGCGCGCTGCCGAACTGCGGGCCGGAAAAGAGGCAGTTCCATCCCTGGGGTGTGAGCGACCCGTACCGGTAAAGGGAGTTGAGGGAGTCGGGGGCGGGGTCTGCCCCATTGAGGGCCGCCGGGTCCACGCCGTAGACCCCGGGGGCGAAACCGGTGGCGCGGCGTACGACCACGACCGGCGTCAGGCCGTTGCCGGCCTGGGTCTCGCCGGGTGCCGTGCGGGCATCGTGTTCCCGGGCCGCGGTCAGCGCCGCGGCCAGGACGGTACCCGGCAGGGGCGTGGGGGCGAAGTCCCGTACCGTCCGGCGGTCGTCCAGCACGGCCCGCGGGGACCGGAGCGGGGGTGCCGGGGGCGGCAGCGGGTACGAGTCCGCGGTGTCGGCGGGTAGGCCTGGGCGCAGACGGCGCGGGACAGGGCCGGCTTCGCCCGCAGGCCCGGCCTGGTAGGCACGGAGCAGGTCTTCGAGCAGGTGCTGCGCGGTCGCCGGGAGCGGGAAGGTGTCTGCCATCACGACTCCTCGGGGTGTACGGATCCGGTGCCGCTGGTCCGAGTCAGGGACAGGACCGCCGTCACGGGTTCACGGCCGGTGTCGATCAGGAAGGCGTCGGTGAGGGCTGCGAGGTCCGGCGCCGGAAGGTCGTCGTGCAGCGTGACCCGGTGTCCGAGCAGATCTGCGACGGTCTCGATCTGGGTGAGCGCCACGCCTGCGTCCAGGCAGGCGAGGTGCAGTGCCAAGGGGCCGTACTTGCGCTGGATCCTCGGTACGTCACCGGTCATCGCCAGGACGGCACCCGAGGTGTGCGGGCCGGTCAGGAAGTCCACGGCGGGCAGGTCCGCGAGCCGGGCGAGGGAGTGGGCCAGTGCGTCGTAGCCGTAGGCGCCATCGGCGAGTCCGGCTATGCCCCATGCGGCCAGGTACAGGCACGGTGAGCCGAAGTTGCCGCCGCTGGGGGCCCAGAATTCGAGGTTCTCCCGGGGGCCGCGGGGGCCCGCGGTCATGCCGAGCAGCAGCGCGAGGTCGGCCAGCGCCGGTGCCCCCGGGCCAGCCGAGGCATCGGCGTCGGGCTCGGGGCCCCACGGGGTGCCGGGAGTGGGCAGGGCCGGCAGCGGAACCAGGGCGGCGCTGGGCCACTGGCGGCGCTCCTTGGCCCAGTCCCGGAAGCGGGGATCCAGGGACTGCAGACGGGCCTTGGGAGTGATCCAGTGCAGTGCCGGCTTGCTGATCGCCTGGTGGTACCGGGCCGCGACGGTTGCCGGGTCGGCAACGGGGGGCCGGTCGGTTACCGCGGCCGAGGGCGCGTCCGCCGCTGCCGGGGCCGAGGGTGCGTCCGCGGCCGACCGCGGATAGCAGGTGGAACAGGACGGGTCGGCGGTGGGCATGGCCCGTTCGGTTGTCCATGCCTCAAGGTCGTAGCGGGTGGCGCTGTCCGGGGAGTGAGCTGGTGGCACACGGGCGAGCAGGGCCAGGACCTCACGGCAGGCCAGGGCGCCGTGGATCCCTGTCCAGGGCTCGGCGGCGCCGGGGGGCGTGGTGTTGGCCGCGCTGCCCAGTTCCAGGCGCAGACAGCTCAGGCACAGGTCGAGTTCGGGTGTCAGCAGCGGGCCGATCACCGAGACCGGTCCCGCGACGAACCAGGGCAGCACTGCCACCGAGTCGCGCGCGTACGCCTCGGACAACCGCTCCGCCTGGTCCCCGGCGAGGTCGTGGGGCCCGAGCAGGACCACCGCCAGGTCGGCCGGGCAAGGTTCCTGACGTCCCGTCACCACGGTTCCCATACCGGCTTCGCGCAGGGCTTCGGCCAGTCCGGACAGCTGTGGTGCGGGGCCGTGCAGGACCACCCGGGCCGTCGCCAGCCGGTCCATGGTCCGCCCGGCGTGAGAGTCCACCCAGGTGGTGGCGCCGAGCCTGGCCAGCGCCTGCGCCGAGGGCGTGCCGACGGGGGCGGAACCGCCCTCCTCCAGCAGTCCGCGGAGATGGAGGAGAGCCAGCACCCGTTCGATCAGTGCGACCTCTCGGCCGACCGCCTCGGCAAGCCCGGCCACGTCGTGGGCCCCGTCCAGCAGCGGAAGCAGGCGCGGCAGCAGGGTCCGGGTCGCCGGGCCCCGCAGAACCTCGCGTTCGGGCCCCCCGTCGAACTGGATGCCGTCCGGCAGGTTCACGAATCGGATGCCGTGGCGCAGCCGGGGCAGGCGCGGCGTGGCTGGCAGCGGGTCATGGTGCAGGTGGTGGGCGGCCGTACGGGCGCCCACGGACATGGTCGGGCTCTTCACCGGGCCGCCTCCGAACCGGCGAGGCGAGCCGTCCGGGGCGCCGCGGGGAACTGCTGGGCCAGGCCGGCCCAGGTGTCGGCGCCGCGGTCCGGGCGGCGTCGGCAGCGTGGGCAGGCGTGCACCCCGATCACCGGGTCACGGCGCACGTCCCCGGACACTCCGTCGTAGGCCGCGACGGTTCCGGCGAAGGCGTCGGGGCCCATGGCGACCAGCGCCTCGGTCAGGCCGCGGGCCATCATGAGGTCCGAAGGAAGCCATCCAGGCACCGTGTTCGATGGGTCGACGGCGACGCTGTGCCACCAGGCCGGGGTGTCGCCGACCTCCCAGTCGTGCTGGAGCCGCCGACGCAGGAAGCAGTGGTAGCAGGCGGAACTGCCCGGTATCACGACGGGCCCCAGCCGGACTCCGCGGGGCGTCAGGACCAGGGGCGCCCAGGTGAGCGACCACTCGAAGGCGAACTTGTCCACGTCACGGAAGAAAGAGACGTCCTCACGGGCGCAGGCCACGACGTGACATCGCGCCCGGGGCCACGTGGCGGGGGTCTCCGGTGCGGTGCCGGTCCCGCTGCCGGTTGCCGCGGTGCCCGCCCGGGCCGCCGAGGAGGAGCCCGAGACGATCCTGTCGCCGCCCATACGTGACGCCACGGCCTCGCCCCACTCATCGAGGGCTATCAGGTGAAGGGGTGGCACATCCACGATGCGGACCTCCGGGGCTGGGCGCTGGCGCGCTCGCTGACTGGGAACGGGGATAGCGGTCATCACGCGAAGGGTTGCGGCATCGGGTTGATGTCCGTACCGACGCGCTCGGGATAACCCAGCCGTTCAGGGGCATCGAGGAGCCGGGGATGGCCGAGGTAACGGCCGTCCTGGTGGAAGGAGAGAGGGACGAGTTGGGGGACGAAGACGCGGACCGCGTGGAAGCCGACATCCCGTGCCTCGTCGGTGGTGACGTCCACCGCCACCGCTTCCATGCCCCGGCGGCGGAGTTGCTCGACCACCAGGTCCGGATCACGGGCGGCGTCGCCGCGGGCGAGCACCGGCATGTCGGACAGGCGCGTGCGCCGCGTACTGGACAGGAGGAAGTCGAAGGCGTCCGCGCGCTCGGGCCGGCCCATCCAGTGGGCACCGTCCAGTACATCCCGGAAGTCGTCCACGTCGGAGGGAACCTCGTGGTCGACGTGGAGCGCGATCCGGTAGGCGATCACCTCACGCAGGACCTTGGCGAGTACCTGCTGGGGGTCGGCGCCGGTGGCACACGCCACCATCGTGGCCGCACGGGAACTGTGCGGTGCGCGGCCCACCAGGTAGATCGTGGGGATACCGAGGTCGGAGGTGGCGTCGAAGACGACGGGATCGGCCAGAACGGACCGGCGGTAGCGCGCCAGCATCTCCCGGGCCGGCTCACCGAGTTCGGACATGCGGCTGATGTCCAGCTGCGGCAGCGGCAGACGGCGCAGCCACACGGTGCTGATCATGTCGCGTTCGACGCATTCGCACAGTGCGTGCGTCACCGCGGTGCGCAGGTCCCCGTGGACGGCGAAGCCCGTGCTGATCGGATGCCAGATACGTTCCGCGGGCCGCTGCGGAGGACAGCCCATCCAGGCCACCACCGCGGGAACGTACACGGGACATCGCCGGGTCAGGGACCAGCCGCGCACCCACCGGATCGGGGCGGTGGGGTCCGGCGGCAGCAGCGGTTGGCCAGGGCGGGCGAACTCTTCGGCTGACAATCGGGGTAACGACGACAGATCGAGTGCTGCGTCGCCGAGTTCCTCTGCGCTGGCCCGGATCACGACGTCAGGGTCCTGGGCCATGGTGGCGCAGTAGCGTTCCAGCATTTCCGCGAGGGCGAGCAGCCGCGCCCGTTCGGGAGTGCCCGCGGTTCCCGCCGCGGTGAAGTCCTCCGACGCGCCGACCTTGGAGCCCCGGGTACGCGCCGCCGCACCCGCCCTGTTGAGGGGGTCCGCGTCGAGCAGGCCCAGAACCTGGCCCGCCAGCGTCCCGTACGCCGGCACAGTGGGCTCCCCCGGGGCGTACGTCAGCTCCCGGACCTCGCCGGCCACACCGTAGGGGGAGATCAGTCTGCCGAGGTTCTCCAGCACGTCGTTCGGCACTGTCCCCCTCCCTTCCTCAATGAATTCATTCGGCGAATGCATACGCCCTCGATCGGTTATCACCGAATTTCCGCGACCGCAGCATACTCACAGAATTTACGTGCTCCGGAATAGATTCCTTCTAGGGTCCGGCAACCCGAGTCACGCAACAACAGGCCGACGACGGGCACTAGAAGAGCATTCGCTCTTGAGGGTGTCAAGTCCCGTATTTTGTCGGGCACTTAGCGCGGATGCCAAAACACGCCGCGCGGTTCCATTACGGCGCGTCACAAAACGATGACACAGCCACGAAGCACCGGCGATATCCGTGTTTCCTATCGAGAGCCCGACTCCGATTTGGACATGCCCGGGATGCCGTCGGCGGTTGTGGTTATGCGGAGCCTTCGGGGCGGTTCCCCGACCGGACCACAGGTGGCGATCAGCGTGTCGTCCGCCCGGTTCGGCGACCGGTCGACGCGCCTCGCCGAGCCTGTCGATGCGGGAACAGCAGCCGCCCGCACGGAAAGCCGGCCATATCCGAGACCGCGCTCGGTGTACACCACGGTCTCAACTCGACCCGTTCGTCCCGTGCGTCGCGTACAAACGGGCAATGCTCACCCCAAGCCGAAGAGCGGGGCTGCTGCACTTTCAGGGCCAGAGTCACGGACGGTAACGAAGAGTTATGCGCATAGTCACCACAGGAGGGCGCTAAGCCCACCACAGCTAAGAGTTCCAAGTTTTGGTCAATTCCTTCTCCATTCCTGTGACTGAACGGGAGATCGCTTTCCCGGCCATCAGGGATGCGGCCGAAAAATTGTGCGGTTTCGTGTTTCCAAAACGAAACCGGGGCACAGCGCCGACCAGGGCCTTGCCGATCAATAATTCGTCAGTTTTCGTGGGCTGATGGGTCGCAGGATGCGGGGTGCCGGAGGGGACGAAGGCAGAGCTGATGGATGCGTTGGGGCTGTTGCTGCCGCAACTCGACGAGCGCCGGCAGCGCCTGACGCTGGGCGCCGACAGCGCATCCTGGCCCTGCTCCGGGAAGACCCGCCGCGCCTCTGGCAGCCCCGTGAAATCGCCGTTCACTTCGGCGACGTCACCCTGGAAACCATGTACAGACAACGGAATCGGTGGGCCGCCAGCGGCCTCATCCACAAGCTTGGCCCCGGCCTCTAGGCCGCAACACTATGGTCCCCAGCCCCACGTGCGTGACCTGCGAAAACGCTAACCACCCGGCCTTGGGCCTTGCCCTGGAATCTTGGACACGGGCTATGCGACTGCGTTGCCCGAGGCTGGAGTGGCAGCGTCGGGTGTCGTAGCAGTACAGCCAGCGGAACAGCTTGCGCCCTGGAGCTTGCAGCTGCCATTGAAGGGCTCGGCGAGCGCGTTGTCCGCCGAGCTGCCGACGGCGCACATGCTCTGGATCACGCCCGCCCGGCGACAGGCGTCGGCGAACGCCCGACTTGTGTACGGGGAGCCGGGATCGGCGTGCAGGCGGACCGGCGTCGAAGAACGGCACCGAGTGGGTCAGCTGTGGGCTGCGCCGAGCTCTCCGGTGGCACCGGTCTCGCAGAACAGGGCGTGGTCGTGCGGCAGTCCTTGTGCCAACTCGGAGCCGTGCTGCCTCACATGACCATGGCCGACCGGGTTCAGGTCCTCACCCTCGTCGAATTGGCCACACCGGCCGACCAACCGCTCCTTTCGTGTCCGGTCGCCGCGGACGCGGCGTCAGGGCTGGTCGATCTGCGCCGCGGCCTCCTCCAGGTCAGAGACGGCCCCCGACATGATCGTCCGTACGTGCCTGGTGATGTGCCGCACGGGCCAGTCCCACCACGCCACGGCGAGAAGCCGAGCGATGTCAGCAGCGTCGTAGCGGGTGCGGATGAGCCGGGCGGGATTGCCGCCGACGACGCCGTAGTCAGGGACATCGCCGGAGACCACCGCGCCGGCGGCGATGATCGCACCGTGACCGATGCGCACACCGGGCATGACCGTGGCGCCGTGGCCGAACCACACGTCGTTGCCGACGACCGTGTCGCCCCGGCCGGGGAGGTCGGTGATCAGGTCGAAGTGCTCCGCCCACGAGCCCCCCATGGTGGGGAAAGGGAAGGTGGAAGGACCGTCCATACGGTGGTTGGCGCCGTTCATGATGAACCGGGTGCCCGTCCCCAGCGCGCAGTACTTGCCGACGACGAGCCGCTCGGGACCGTAGTGGTACAGAACGTTGCGGGTCTCGAACGCGGTCGGGTCGTCCGGATCGTCGTAGTAGGAGAAGTTGCCGACTTCGATCAGCGGCGATTGCACCAACGGCTTGAGCAGAACCACGCGCGGGTGCTCGGGCATCGGGTGGAGCACGGTGGGATCGGCGGGAACGGGCGGCATCGCGGAGGCGGTTCCTCTCCAGTGGACCTAGAGCGACAAATGTCGCGTTAAGATGCTGGCACAGCCCTGCCGTCTTGATCAACCGGATACTGATTGCCGATGACAGACCCGCTTGACACGACATCGGACCGCCGTCCGGGCGGTCGCACCGCCCGCATCCGCGCCCAGGTTCTCGATGCAGTGCGCGCCGAACTCGCTGAAGGCGGTCACGAAGGACTCACGATGGAGGGTGTCGCGACGCGGGCCGGAGTGCACCGCGCCACGGTCTACCGGCGTTGGCGCGATGTCGGTGGCCTGCTCGTCGACGTCATCGACGCCGCCGGCGAGATCGACTGGCAGCCGCCGGACACCGGCTCGCTGCGCGGCGATCTGACGGCCCTCAACCAGGAGATCCAGGAGTCTCTGGTCGTACAGCCGTCGTTCGCCGTCGCCTTGATGGCCGCCTCGTTCCACTTCGAACAGGCCGCGCGGGCCCAGACGCAGCTTTGGGCGGATCGGTACGCCCAGTGCGAGATCCTCGTCGAGCGCGCCATCGAGCGTGGTGAACTCCCCGCACGGCACACGGACGCACGGAGCCTGCTGATCGCCGCCACGGCGCCGGTCTACCACCAGCTAGTGCTCCTGCGTGCCGATCCGGACCCGCATATCCCGCAACGAGCCGCGGAGACGGCAATCCTGGCGGCTGCCGCGGGCGCCTTCTCCGTCAGTCGGGAAGGGCAGTTTCCAGATCGGGTCGGCGAGGCGTCCTGCGATGACGCCGTCGCGTCGACGATTGATCCCGCCGGTTCTGATCGACTCTCCGGCGATGAGGCCTACGGCGACATGACGTGATCCGATCCGCTACGGAGATCTTGAGCACCGCTCGGGAGTCAGCCGCTGAGGGCTTCGCTTGGGTTCGGCTTCGTTCAGGCGGGGCGTAATGCCGACCGGCGGGCGCCACGGTGCCAGGTCGGGATGCTCCTTCAGGATGTCGTCGGTCGTCGCAATAGAGTGCTGTCGCGAGGGTGTCCACATCGTTCGTCACAAAACGATCTTGGACATCCTCGGTCTCGTCTCCGCAGGCACCCCTTGGAGCACACCACCAGGAGGAACCAGTGTCATACCCGCAACTGCTCACCCCCGCGGAGAAGCTCGCCGACGCGAAGAAGCTGTTGAGCCTCCCGCGTATCGTCGTGATCTGCGGCTCCACCCGCTTCATGACCGAGATGACCGAGGCCGATCTGCGGGAGACCAAAGCCGGAAGGATTGTCGTCAAACCGGGCGGTGACATGAAGTCACCGCACGAACTTTTCTCCGGTCCTGTCGAGGCCGAGGCGCTGAAGGTTCGACTCGGCGATCTGCACCGGGCGAAGATCCGGCTCGCTGATGAGGTGCTCGTAGTCGGCGATTACATCGGAGACAGCACCCGAGCCGAAATCGCCTACGCCCGGTCGCTGGGCAAGCCCGTGCGGTTCACGCACCCCGAAGTCGACCCTGACGCCTGACCGCCCGCTACCACCTCGACAATCAGGGCCCGCAGGCCGCCGCCCGACCGTCTCGCGGTGGCTTCGGCCGCCGCCCACCCCACACCCTCCGCAGGCATCCCTTGGAATTGATCATTTAGGAGACCCGCACATACACACCCCGCGTCCTTCCCTGCCGGGGCCACCGCCGCAGCCGGCACCGGTGGAAGCCGTCGCCCTCGTGTCTTCCCCACGATCGCCGTATTGTGCGCGTCGCTGGCCGCCGTCAGGGCCCGGGCCCGTGTGTCAGTTCTCCTGGTGCCAGTGCTGGTTCGGTCCGCCCGTGCAACTCCACAGCTGGACTTTCGTCCCGTTCGCAGTCCCCTGGCCGTTGGCGTCCAGGCAGAGCCCCGACTGTGCTGCCGTGATCGTGCCGTCGGGATTGATGTTCCATTGCTGGTCCGCCTGCCCGCTGCAGTCCCAGATCGCCGCCGGGGTGCCGGCGCCCGCTGACTGGCCGACGCCCAGGCACTTGTTGCCGTAGACAACCAGCTGTTTCCCGGTGGAATAGGTCCACCGCTGGTTGGCGCCGCCGTTGCAGTCCCACAGTTGTGCCTGCGTGCCGTTGGCCGTCGCGGAGTTGTTGATGTCGAGACAGCGCCCCGACTGCTGACCGACGATCTCCTGGTTGCCGGAGGGCGGCGGCTGGTCCGAGCCGAACTGGGTGAAGAACTGCCACACCGCTGCCGACGTCCACGTGCGCCAGCCGTCACCGGTGGAGCCGTCTATGGGACCGGGGTCGTGGCCCGCTCCGTCGAAAGCGGCCCAGACCACGGGGTACCCGGACCTGCATCCCGAGTAGGTGGTGATGATGTGGGTCAGGCTTCCGTTGGCCGGCTCGGGCGGGTTCTGCTGAGTACAGCCGTTCGTCCGGACGAACGTGTCGCGCAGCTCCCGTCCCGACGAGATGGGCAGCACGTTGTCCCTGAGGCCGTGCAGACCCATGTAGGCGATGGGCTGGTTGCCGCCGTTGCACCCGCTGAGGTTCGCGCCGGAGTAGACCGCGACCGCGCGGAAGACCGTCGCCCGCGAACAGGCGAGGGCGTACGACATCGCACCGCCGTAGCTGAAGCCGGCAGAGAACAACTGGGTGGTGTCGACGCACAGACCTGCTTCGATCTGGCTGACCATGGCGTCGACGAAGGCCACGTCCTGGCCGCCCGAGTTGGCCCAGCCGTTGCCGATGCCCTGGGGCGCGACGAAGATCGTGCTGTTGTTCGCGTTGTCCGCCAGGCGCCGGAGGCCGTAGTAGGACCAGTTGTATCCGTCCGTTCCACCCGAGTCGACGTCGCCCGCCGTGCCACCCCGCCAGTGGAAACCGAAGACCAGCCGGTAGGGGTGGGTGCTGTCGTAGCCGGCAGGGACCCGCAGTATGTAGCTGCGCGCCTGGCCGCCGCTCTGGATCGTGTGTGTACCACTCGTCAGCGTCGGGGCCTTTCCACAGCCGACGGTCGCCCCGACGGCGCCGACAGTGGTGGCCGACGCGGACGCGCCGAGGCCGCTGCTGAACGAGGTGCCCGCAGCCGACAGGACGAGAAGGAGCGCAGCCGTGATGACTAGCAAGAGCGGTTTGCGTTTCATGCAGACCTGCTTCCGTGGTCGAGGAATGGACAGGGAGCGTCGGTCGCCTGGGGGTTCAGACGCCGGTGATGGTCCACTCGTTGTTGGTGCTGGAGTTCGGCGCCCACAGCACCGTGGTCGAGCCCACGGCAGTGCTGCCACTGCCGTCGAGGGCGGTGCCGGTGCCACGGTTGATGATCTGGTAACGGCCACCGCCGAGGCTGTTGAGCGACCACTGCTGGTTGTTGCCGCCGTTCCAGGTCTCCTGCCGGGCGGGAGCACCGTTGGCGGAGTTGCCCCAGCTGTCGGCGGCCATGCCGTTGGCGCGGTTCATGACGCGGTGGTAGCCGTTGCCCAGGTCGATCAGCTGCCACTGCAGATTGGCGCTCGCGTCGTAGTTCCACTGTTTGAGGCTGGAGCCGGAGGCGACGTTGCCTCCGCTGTCGAGCACAAGTCCGCTGGTCACGTTGGCGATCTTCACCCAGGTCGTGGAGCCCCCCGGTGCGCCCAGGACGGGGATCTCACCGGAGAAGGTGAGCTTGACCGTGTACGCCAGGGCGCTGAACGGCGGGTTGGACGAGGGCATGGCCAGGTGCAGGCCGGAGGCGTCCTGGACCGGTGCGGGCAGGTCGATATAGGTGCCGGCGGTGTTGTTCAGCAGTTTGGCGCCGGTCAGGCTGCTGAGGTTGATCTGGTTCGAGTTCAGCGTCGTGATGGTCATGGTGCCGCCCTGCCAGCCCAGCGCGGTGGCATAGAGGACCTTGTTGTCCCGGCTGCGGGTGAAACGGACGTCCTGCGGTTTGCCGGCCACCGGTCCGCTGAACGAGCCGCCGCCCATCTTGGTGGGGCCCTCGCCATAACTGCTCCAGGAGCGGGTGGCGTAGACCGCTTCCCCGAAGCGGCCGAGCCAGTCACCCATGGCGAGCAGGATCGACTGCTGCCCCGAGGGGATGGTCCCGTCGGCCATCGGGGCGATGTTCAGCAGCATGTTGCCGCCCTTGCTGACCCGGTCGATCAGCGAGTGGAGCAGCGCCTGCGTCGAGTAGTAGCCGATGCCCACCGTGTAGCACCAACTGGAGGACGAGATGCTGTCGTCGGTCAGCCAGTAGGGGGTGAGCAGCTCTCCCGGGCCGCCGCGCTCGAAGTCGTAGACCTCGCCCTTGTTGTTGAGGCCGTCCTTGTAGGTCGCGACCACGTCCTTGTTCCAGGACACGGCCTGGTTGTAGTAGTGCGCCAGGAACTGGAGGCGATAGGACTCCTGCACCAGGCCCAGGTCGAAGTCCTGCCAGACCAGGTCCGGCTGGTAGCCGTCGATGACCTCGATCAGCTTGTCGTACCAGAGCTTGTTCTCCGCGGCCGAGCCCTGCTGCCCGTAGAGGAGGCGCAGCGCCGGGTCCGACTGGTTCGGCACATGGTCGTAGAAGCCGTTGAAGTGGTAGGCGTGGTGCAGCGAGGCCATGAACTTCAGGCCCTGTGCGCGGATGGCCTGCGCGTGCAGCCCCACGAGGTCGAGTCTGGGGCCGTGCTGGACGGAGTTCCACGCGTTGGAGCGGCTGTTCCACATGGAGAAGCCGTCGTGGTGTTCGGCGACCGGGCCGGCGAACCTCGCGCCCGCGGCCTTGAACAGCCGCGCCCAGGCGTCCGGGTCCCAACTGCCGCCCTGGGAGGCGAGCTTGGGGGCGAACTGGACGAAGTTGCCGGCCTTGTCGCGGGCGCCGTCGATGAAGTTGTTGTACGGCCATGCCGAGGGGTCGCCGTAGGTGGCCTTGTGGTGGTTGTTCTCGGCCGAGCCGCCGATGTACATGTTGCGCGGGTACCACTCGTTCCCGAACGCGGGAACGCTGAAGACGCCCCAGTGGTAGTAGATGCCGAACTTGGCGTCCTGGAACCAGGCCGGGGCCGGCGGGTGCTGGTCCACGGAGGACCAGCTCGCGGTGTAGCTTCCGGGGCCGTCGGTCGCGGCGGCCTCGGGGGCGAACCGCAGCAGGCCGTAGGCCGTGGCCGCGCCGGCCGCCGCCAGCAGTTGCCGCCGGCTGACCGGATGGGAGGAGGAAGACATGTGTGGCCTCTCGGGGGGTGGAGGGACGGGGGCGATGCCGTCGGTGCTCGTCAGCCGGTCACCGGATCAACTGCGCGTCCACTGCTGGTTGCTGCCGCCGTTGCAGGTCCACAGCTCCAGCAGGGTGCCGTTGGCCGTTCCCGCGCCGGTGGCGTCCAGGCACAGGCCGGACTGGACACCGGTGATCGTGCCGTCGGCGTTGATCGTCCACTTCTGGTTGCTGCCGCCGCCGCAGGTATAGATGTCCACCTTGGTACCGGGGCTGGTGCCCTGGCCCGCGGCGTCCAGGCAGGAGCCGCCGTAGACACGCAGTTCATCGGCCGAGGTCTTCGTCCACTGCTGGTTGCTGCCGCCGTTGCAGTCCCACAACTGCACCTGGGTGCCGGAGGTCTGCGACTGGTTCGGCACGTCCACGCACCGGCCGGAGGCGGTTCCGGTGATCGCGCCGGTCGTGCCGCCGGATCCGCCGCTGCCGGGCGTGATGGACAGGTTGTCGAACTGCGCCGTCTCGGTCTGGCTGGTCGCGTAGCCGATCTGGCCGCCTGCCCAGGTGTTGTCGTTCACGGAACCGACCGTGGAACCGTCGACGACAGCGCTGATGCTGTTGCCGGAGAAGGTGAGGCCCAGGGTGTGCCACCGGTTGGTGCCCAGCGCCGAGGTCGTGCCGCGGGCCAGGGTGGAGACGTTGCCGATGGTGTTGGAGTTCAGGATCGACCAGGCTCCGGTGTCGCTCACCCGCAGGTGGTAGGCGTTCAGGCCGCCGGTGCTGCTGTAGTCCTGTGCGCCCGCGCGGCCGATCAGCTCGGCGTAGCCCGGCTGTTCGAGCAGCACGTCGGAGGAGACGGTGTAGTTGCTCCAGCCCACCTCACCGAGCAGGGCGTGCGGATCGGACAGCGCGTCCCAGGTGATCGGTTTCTGCGGGCTCATCTGGCGTACGCACTTGCCGCCGCGGCCGCCGCCACAGCCGACCGCCTCGAAGGCGCCCTGCCAGTCCATCAGGTACTTGGCCTCGGTGCCGCTGGCATAGCTGTCGAAGGAGTCGCTGTACGGCAGGCTCAGCGAGCCCCGGCCGGGACCGGCGGCGGTGCCCTTGCCCTGTCCGGTCGTGGTGGTCACGGTGTACACGCGGCCGGGCTGCACGGTCAGGCTGAATGCGCCGCCGGACGGGGTGATGTCCGAAGCGCGCACGAAGTAGTCGGACGTGTTGTTGGACCTGACGTCGGTCGACCAGACGTGGACGGTCTTGGTGGACGACAGCCCTCCGCTGACGTTGAAGTTCAGCGTCTGGGCGCTGCCGGCGTCCATCGTCTCGACGACCGTGGAGTAGTCGGAGTTGTTCGTGGACTTCAGCGACACGTAGCTGCCGTTGTTCCGGTTGCCGCCGATATAACCGCTGGAGTCGTCGAGGTAGTGCCAGCCCGGGGCGGTGAACTGACTCGTCTGCGCCATCACCCAGGCGTTCTTGCCGATGGCGTAGTAGCCGGACCACGGCTGCGGGGCCAGGGCGAGACCCATGGTGGGGTACGGAATGTTCGGCGTGACCGAGGCGACCACAGGCCAGTTGAGATACGCGGTCATCCGGCCGTCGATGTATCCGCGGTTGATGCCGCGGGCCACGGCCGGCGCTCCCGCGTTGTAGTCGTCCGAGCCGTTCTCGCTCGCCCACAGTTGTTTGCCGGTCGAGGTGGCGGACGACGGCACCGTGCAATTGGTCTGGGCGGACCGGTAACCGCACGGGTAGTGGGTACCGATGATGTCCACCGACGCGCGGAACGCCGCGTTGGAGTTGATGTCGTTGGCGACCCCCCAGTCCGAGTCGGCTGCGACGATCTTGACGCTGCCGTAGCCGTTGGAGTTGAGCGCGCTGCGCAGTTGCTCGTACCAGGAGACGTTGTAGCCGCGCTCGTTCCACCCGCCGAGGTAGTCGATGCTCAACCCGTGCTGTTTGGCACAACCGAGCCACGAGACCAGGTAGTTGACCATGTCAGTGGACCAGAAGTTGCCGCCGCCGATCCAGCCGGGCGCGCCCCAGGCGAGCCCGTACAGTTTGATGTCCGGGTTGCGCGCCTTGGCCTGCTCCATCAGCCACCACTCGTAGCCCCGGTCGCAGTTGAGGTCGGAGCGGGTGTGCTGGTGGCTCGGCTCGGCGCCCGAGGTGGAGTTGGTGTCACCGCCGATCTCGGCTTTGAGGACCTGCAGGGCGGCGCCGTAGCCGGGCTTGAACAGGTAGTCCAGGACCTGGCCTCGTTGGGGCTCGGGATAGTCGATCAGGAGTCTGCTGTTGCCGCCCCCGCCGCTGATCGCGCCGACGCCGTCGAAGGTACGGCCGCCCGACGCGCCGTTGATCGTGATCGAGGTGGCGGCCTGTGCCGGAGCGGCGGTCGTGCCCACGATGCCGCCGGCGGCCAGAACGAGGCCCGTGAGCAGGGCTGTGGGGACGCGCAGGCGCCGCAACAGCCGACTGAGTGCTGACACGGTGGTTCCTTTCGCAGGTCGAGGGGTGTCCCGGGGCGGAGCTGTGGTCAGCGCAGGACGAAGTCCTGGTTGGTGCCGGGCGCGTTCTTGCACGGCCACTGGTCCAGTTGCTGGCCCAGGTTGCTGCCGCCGCCGTAGACGTCCAGGCACAGGGCGCTGTTCTTGTTCTGGAACGCATAGGAGCCGTCGGACTGCCGCACGGGCAGCCAGAGGCCGGCTGCCGCCACGTTGGGCGCCTGCTGGACGATGTCCGGGGTGCCCGCCGCCGTGGAGCTGCCGGCCACCGCCACGTCCAGGCCCGAGTTCTGGGCCCGCAGTTCGCCGTAGCCGCCCGAGGCCGGCACGAACTGGAACTGCTGGTTGCTCTGCCCGTTGCAGGTCCACTGGTCGATCACGGCGCCCGCGCCAGCGGAGTTGCCGTACACGTCCAGGCACAAGTTGTTCTGGGCGACCGCGAGTTGGTGGTAGCCGCTCGGGAAGCCGCCGCCGGCCGAGGCGGGTGTCAGGTAGACGGCGAACGCGTCGTGCGAGGCCTGGAACGTGAACGGCACGGTGATCGAGCCGCCCGAGGTGCTGACGTTCTGGTCGTACACGACCTGGGGGGCGGTCAGCGGCGCCTGGTCCGGGATGCGGTGCACGGTGACGTTCACGCTGCCGGCGTTCGCCAGCCAGGGCACGGACGCCAGCCCGTTGAAGGTCACGGACGCGGTGCCGCTGTTCCCGTTCGCGTTGCCGATGATCGCCACCGCGCGCTTGTTGGTGGGGTCCTCGGAGGCCGAGATCGCGGTCGAGCCGACCTGGCCGGAGGTGTCCACGAGGGTGCCGGTCATGTCGGCGTAGTCCCGAAGCGCCCACCAGTTGCCGGTCGGCTGCCAACTGCCCCCGCTCTGGGTGAGGACTCCGGTCAGGTTCGGGGTGACGCAGCACACCCAGTTGCCACGCATCGCGTTGGTGTACCCGGACTGCGCGAACCGCGCGAGATACCAGGCCGTCACCCCGGCGGTCTGCCGGTCGGCGGGCTGGTACTCGTTCGCGGACAGCGGCAACGCACCGATGCCCGCCGTGTTCAGGGCACTGTTGAGGGACTGCGAGACGGTGACGGGGTCGTCGACATCGCCCTCGTCGTGGTTGGTGATCATGTCCGGCACCGTCCCGGCCGCCTTCACGTGCGCGAGCCAGGTCCGCCATTCACCCGGGTTGCTCTGCGGGGTGAACGCGAGTGACGGCCCCACGATCTGCGCCGAGGGGGCGAGGCGCCTGATCTCCCGGTAGGCGGTGTCCCACATCTGGAAGTACTGGGCGCTGTTCACTCCCCGGGTCCAGAACGCGGAGATGTCCGGCTCGTTCCAGATGTCGTAGGCGAACTTCAGCCCCGATGCCTGGAGCGCGCCCACCGTGGAGTCGATGAAGCTGACCCAGTTGGCGCAGTTGCCGTTGTCGCAGGGGTACGTCGTGTTCGACGGCTGGCCGCCGTTGGCGCCGTAGATGTCGCTGACCAGCACCTGGTACTGCGCGTGGTAGGGCGGCTGGGTGAGCCGTTTCGCCTGCGCGATGATCGAGTCGAGGTCGGCCCGAGTGGCCGAGCCGTACTGGTAGTTGTCCTTGATCCAGCCGCCGGAGAACCAGCCGCCGCCGCGGAACGCGTTGATCCCCAGCGGCTTGATGAACTGGTCCGCCGGCTGGCTGCCGTCTTGTGTGAAACCGTAGAGAAACCCCTCCCCCACACCGGTCGACGGGCCCCGGGTGGACGCCAGGTTCACGCTCAGCGTCTCGCCCGAGGCGGCCCCGCTCTCGCCCGTCGACAGCAGTTGCAGCACGAACGCCAGGACGACGCCAACTGCCAGTACCAGACGGCCGGGCCTCGCTCTCGTCCTCATTCGGTCCTCCTGTGGTTCGGCGTGTGGGCAGTGCGGTGCGGTGCGGTGACAGGCCGGGCGGTGGTCAAATGCCGCCCCGGCGCGGGGTGATGCGGGTGCCTTACGGAGTCAGCTCAGCGACCACTGCTGGTTGGATCCGCCGTTGCAGGTCCACAGCTCTACGGCGGTGCCGTTGGCGGTGGCCGCGCCGGTCACGTCCAGGCACAGGCCGGACTGGGCGCTGGTGACGGTGCCGTTGGCGTTGACGTTCCACTGCTGGTTGGTCTGGCCGTTGCAGGACCAGGTGATGACCTTGGTGCCGGGGCTGGTGCCCTTGTTGTTGGCGTCCAGGCACAGTTGGCTGCTGCCGGAGTACACGGTGAGCTGGTGGGAACTGGTCTGGGACCAGGTCTGGTTCGCCGCGCCGGAGCAGTCCCGGATCTGCGTCTGCGTACCCGGCGTCGTGGACGCGCCCGGCACCTCCAGGCACTTGCCCGCACCCACCGCGTGCAGCGCGGTCGACGTGCCGCCACCGCCTCCCGCCCCGTAGCCGGCCGCGGTGATGGCGGCCTGCACGGCGTTCTCGGTGGCGTCGGAGGGATAGCCCGCCGTCATCGCGCCTTCGAAGAACTCACCCACACCATTGGGACTGTTGTCGCCCCCGGTGCCGAGCAGGACCGAACTGTCGACCTTCATCGGTGAGTAGCCGTTCGGCAATGGCCCGGAGAAGGTGGTGGTCAGGCCGCCGCTCGCGCCGTTGCCGTACTTGAGGGTGAAGTTGCTGGTGCCGTTGTTCTTCAGCCACGCGCTGACGAACGGGTAGTGCACGCCGGAGTTGTTCGGGTCCTTGTTGGAGCCGGTGTTGGTGTGGAACATGCCGTTCTCCAGGTCGGCCTCGACCCAGGGGCCGCTGCCGGTGCAGCCGCCGAACCAGCAGGCGGTGCCCCAGTAGATGGCGTTCATGGTGGCGTTGCCGGTGTCGGTGTGCGAGTTCTCACCGCTGCCGTAGTCGAAGCAGCACCACTGGCTCGTGTAGTTCGACGACGTCACCATGTAGATGCCTTCGGGCTGGGCTCCGGTGGGCACGCCGCTCGCGTGGTCGAGCCGGTAGCCGACGCCCGGGGTGACCTTGACCCCGAAGACCTGGTGGCCGGCCGCGGTCACCGGCAGGGCCATGGCGTCCGCTCCGACGTCGGAGCCGTTGGGTCCGGGCCCCTTCCAGTAGCCGCCCCAGGAGATCGGCATGTCGTTGTGCTTGGTCGTCTGGTCGTAGATCTTCGTGATCGTGCACGACGTACCCGCGCAGAACGACACCTGGGACGCGGCGTCCGCGTACCCGCCAGCGCTGAGCACCCCGATGTCGCGGTAGCTGTGATCGGAGGACCGCTGAATCTGGTAAAGCGGCCCGTTGTACGACGCGAAGAGCGCCCGGGTGGTGGCGTGCGCCGTCACACACGGCGTACCGCCCGCGGCGTAGAGGTCGCACGGCAGCGAGGCGTCCGCCAGGCGGTGGGCCGCCGGCTGGACGACGGTGGTCGTATCGGCCGGTGAACGTGTGGCGAAGGCCGGTGCACCGAACGCGACCACGGCCATCGCCAGGGCAAGGAAGAGCACGGCTTTCCATCGACTACGTCGGCGAACGCCAACTGGTTCGAGCATGGAGACCTCCTCTGTGGCTGTGCGCACACGGTGGCGCCGAAGCTGCCGGTGATCGATGCGGAGGCACCTGACCGCCCGCGGCGGGCGGGCAGGCCCGCACGGCCCTGCCGGTGCTCGATGGAGGTGCCTGCGGGACTCATCCCAGCGTCCACCGCTGGCTGCTCGCGCCGTTGCAGGTCCGCAGCTCGGCGAGGCTGCCGTTCGCGGTGGCCGCTCCGGCGACGTCCAGGCACAGACCGGACTGGACGCCGGTGATCGTGCCGTTGGAGTTCAGCGTCCACTGCTGGTTGGTCTGGCCGTTGCACGACCAGATCTCCACCTTCGTCCCGGGGGTGGTCTGGTTGTTGTAGGCGTCCAGGCACATCTGGCCGGTGTCCGAGTAGACGGTGAGCTGCTGGGACGTGGAGTGCGTCCAGGTCTGGTTGGTCCCGCCGTTGCAGCTCCAGATCTGCACCTGGGTGCCCGCGGTCTTCGTCGAGTTGGGTACGTCCAGGCACTTGCCCGCACCGACCGCGTGCAGCGCGCCGGTCACACTGGTGCCGCCGCCGCTGGTGCCGCCCGCGACCCGGTACATCACCGTGCCGTGCGCCGCCACCGAGGCGCTGATCGTGCCCGAGGTGGTGGAAGAGGCCCCCGACCACAGGTCGGTGAGGGTGTAACTGGACGCCCCGGTCTTGCCGATCGCGGCCGCGGTGGTGGTGATGGTCGCCGTCGAGCCCGTCTCGTTGAACAGCGCCACCGACACATCCCCGTTGGCCAGTGGCTTGGCCAGCACGTCCAGGCCGCCCGAGGACGACACCATGGTCCCCTGTCTGCCCAGGGAGTCCTGGTCGACCGCGATCACCCGGGAGTTGGTCAGCGTGGACAGGGTGTCCGCACTGGCCGAGGGGATGTTGGTGCCCGCGATCAGCGGCGCGGCCATCTCCGCCCACAGACTGAACTCGCTGCGGCTCTCGGTGGCCGTCATCGAGCCGTTGCCGACCTCCAGCATGTCGGGGTCGTTCCAGTGGCCGGGGCCGGCGTAGGAGGCCAGTCCCACGTTGCTGTGGAAGATCGACAGCATGCTGGAGAAGTTCGCGCTGATGTCCCCGGTGGTGCGCCAACTGTTGCCCACGCCCGCGCCCCAGGTCCACACGTTGTCCTGGCCCCAGTTGCACAGGCTGTACAGGATCGGCCGGCTGGTGGCCGCCAGGGCGTCCCGCATCGCGGTGTAGCGGCTCTGTGCCGGCACCCCGTTGTTGTTGCAGTTGTCGTACTTCAGATAGTCCACACCCCACGACGCGAACGACTGCGCGTCCGTGGTCTCGTGGCCCAGGCTGCCCGGATATCCGGCGCAGGTCGCGGTGCCCGCGTCCTCGTAGATCCCCAGCTTCAGCCCCAGCGAGTGCACGTAGTCCGCGGTGCCCTTGATGCCGTCGGGGAACTTGGCCGGGTCCGGCACCAGGTGGCCGCCGGAATCGCGGTTGTGCGTCATCCAGCAGTCGTCGATGTTGACGTACGAATAGCCCGCCGCCTGCATGCCGTTGGTGTGCATCGCCTGCGCGGTGGACTTGATCAGGGACTCGGAGACGTTGCAGCCGTACGCGTTCCAGTCGTTGAAGCCCATCTGCGGAGTCCGCGCGAGCCCGTTGTCCAGCGCGGCGGCGGGCCGCGCGACAGCGGGTTGCGCGGCGGCGGGCTGCGCCGTACCGAGGGAGGCGAGAGGGACTCCCGCGCAGAACAACAAGGCCGAGACGACGAGCGTCGGCGTCCTACGCAGGGACGGACGCGGGCGCAGGGACAAGAGACGTCTGGCAATGGAAATGAGCATGTTAACGAATCTCCTGGGCAGGTTCCGTGGCAGGTCTCGCGGCGGCCCTCCGGACGTACCGGAGGACCGCCGCCTCCCGCGTTTCAGAGAAGGCTCAGCGGTATCCGGCCGCGGTGACGTTGGCCTGCACCGCGTTGTCGGTCGCGTCGGAGGGGTAGCCGGCGACGATGGCTCCCTCGTAGAAGGTGCCGGCGCTCAGGTTGGCGCCGCCGCCGGGCTTGCAGCAGTCACCGCCGCTTCCCAGGACGATGGCTCCCTGCTTCTTCATGGGGCTGTATCCGCCGGGAAGCCCGCCGTCCCACAGCGTGGTCAGGCCCCCGGACTGCGCGTTGCCGCCCTTGAGAGCGAACCTCGACGTCCCGTTGTTCTTCAGCATCGCGGTGACGAACTTGCTGGGAAAAGCCCGCTGGTTGGTGTTCCAGGACTGGCTCCCCCCGGAGTACAGGCCCCATTCGAGATCGGCCTGCACCCAGGGCCCGCTTCCCGAGCAGCCGCCGAACCAGCACTCGGTACCGAAGTTGATCGCGTCCATCGCCCCGGCGGCATCGGCCTTCCTCGTCGTCTCGCTGTTGCCGTAGTCGAAGCAGCAGCCGTTGTTGACGTGGGTGCCGCTGGTCACCATGTACGCCCCTTCGGGCGCCGCACCGGTCGGCACGCCCGTCAGGTGGCCGTCCCGCCAGTAGCTGTTCCCGGGGTTGATGTAGAGCGAGTACGCCTTGGTGCCCCCCGCGGTCAGCGACTCGGAGGTCGCCTTCGCGGGGCTGCTCTGACTCGACCCCGGGACCTGCGCCGAGCCCTGGTACCACAGGTCGTTGCCGTGTCCGGACTGGTCGTAGACGACCGTGATCACGCAGGAGGTACCCGCGCAGTACGAGTCCTGCGCCGCCGCGTCGGCGAAACCACCGGGCGCCAGTACGCCGATGTTCCTGGTCGCGTTGTCCGAGGCGCGCCTGACCTGGTAGAGGTTGCCGCTGTACGAACCGTAGAGCGCCCGTACGGTGCTGTGCGCGGCCACGCACGGCGTACCGCCCGTGGAGTAGAGGTCGCACGGGCCCGACCCGCCGGTCGGCGGCGGAGGTGGCGGTGTCGGCGTGCTCCACTTCTGGTTGCTCTGGCCGTTGCAGGTCCACAGGATGACGGCGGTGCCGTTGGCCGTGCCCGCTCCGTTGACGTCAAGGCACAGGCCGGACTGGACACCGGTGACGGACCCGTCGGCGTTCTGCCGCCACGCCTGGTTCGACTGCCCGTTGCAGGACCAGATGATCACCGGGGTTCCCGGCGCGGTCCGGTTGTCGTACGCGTCCACGCAGCGGGCGCCGCTCATCGTCCTCAACTCGCCCGCCGACGTGAACTCGAACGCTTGATTCGCCTGGCCGTTGCAGTCCTGGATGTCCAGCGCCGTTCCCGGCGTGTCGACGTTGCCCTTGACGTCCAGGCACCGCCCCGACGCCGAGCTCACCAGGGGAGCCACCGCCGCCGCCGATGCCGGTGCCGACCACGTCGGCGCGGTCGCCAGCATCATGGCCAGCAGCGCCATCACGCACGCGGCGGCGGCCGCCGGCAGGCGGGGTCTATGAGCCGCGGGACTGCGGGGCGAAACGGATGAAGGCTGCATTCTGTTCCCTGAGTATGTGGGGGAAGGTGAAGAGAGTGCTGTGCCTGGCCGAACGGAACCGTTCGAGGACCGCCGCCACCACCGGCATGGCCGCGGGATCCGGGCGCTTCGTGGGGCGAGGGCACTCGGAAGCACCCACAGAGACCACTCAGACATCCCATGTTCCATAGTGATTCCATAGGTCCCACACGGAGTCAATACACACGGCTAGCCCAATCCGAATCCGATCCATCCCATGTATTGCCGCAGCTCAGCCCGCCGCGAGGGCATGCCGGAACCGCGTCCGGCGACGACCGCCGTGCCGGACGCGGGTGCTTGTTCCGGTCACCCCGAAGCGAGCCGGGGACAGGAGCGCGCGCTGCGCGCCGGATCACCTCACCTGAAGTTCCAGTGCTGGTTGGCGCCGCCGTTGGAGTCCCAGATCTGTACCGGGGCCCCGTTGCCGGTCTGCCCGCTGGGGATCTCCAGCGCCCGGCCGGAGGCGACGTTGATCAGGATGTACGAACCGTCGCTGTTCTGACTCGCCCGCCAGTGCTGGTTGGCACCGCCGTTGGCGTCCCAGATGGTCAGCCGTGTGCCGTTGCCCGTCTGACCGCCTGGCTCGTCCAGCACCCGCCCACTGGCGATGTTCGTCAGCGTGTAGGAGCCGTCGCTGTTCTGACTCGCCCGCCACTGCTGATTCGCGGCAGTGCCGTTGGCGTCCCAGATCTGCACGGTAGTGCCGTTCGCCGTCTGTCCGCCCGGCACGTCCAGCACCCGCCCCGCGGCGACATCGCTCAGCGAGTACACCTGGCCCGAGACGATGCCGCCGCCCGGGTTGCCCGTACCGCCGCCGAGTGCGGACAGGGAGGCGTCGTAGGCCGGCTTCTTGTTGCCGTTGTTGTCGAACAGCAGCGGGTTCTCGCCGGTCCGCCACGAGTCGCTGTCCCTGATCCCCCACACCGTGATGCCGGTGCAGCGGGCGACGTTCATGCACGCCCGGACCGTGTTCGCGTAGGCCGTCGACGAGGCCTGGGCGATGTCGAGTTCGGTGGTCTGGACGTCGACGCCGAGGGCGGCGAAGTTGGACAGGGTGGTCTGGAAACTGGCGGGCGGGCCGCCGGAGCCGAAGTGGCTCTGGAGACCGACGCAGTCGATGGGCACACCGCGCGCCTTGAAGTCCTTGACCATGTTGTAGACGCCCTGGGTCTTGGCGTCGTTCCAGTTCTCGATGTTGTAGTCGTTGTAGCAGAGCTTGGCCGAGGGGTCGGTGGCCCGGGCGGTGCGGAACGCCTCCTCGATGAAGCCGTTGCCGAGCACGTTCTGGAAGACCGAGCTGCGGTGCTGGCCGCTGCCGCCGTCGGCGAACGCCTCGTTGACCACGTCCCAGGCGTAGATCTTGCCCTTGAAGTGGTTCATCTCGGTGGTGATGTGGTTGTTCATCACGCTGCGCAGCGTGTTCGCGTCGCCGATGGAGCTGACCCAACCGGGCAACTGCGAGTGCCACACCAGGGTGTGGCCGCGCATCCGCTGCCCGTGCGCGGTGGCGTGGCTGACGATCTGGTCGGCCGGGCCGAAGTTGAAGTTGCCGCGGGACGATTCGGTGGTGTCCCACTTCATCTCGTTCTCCGGGGTGATCATGTTGAATTCCCGGTCGAGAATCGTGGAATACGTCGAGTTGCCGAGCTTTCCGCTGGCCACGGCCGTGCCGAAATAGCGGCCACTGTCGGCCGCGGCCGCGCCCAGCGTGCCGGAGGCCGCGTGTGCGGCGAGGCTCGCCGGCCCGGCCAGGGACAGTACCGTGCCGGCTATCAGACCGGTGGCCGCGGCCAGGGCCTTGCGGAGTTGGGGCTCTCCATTGAGCCAGGACATGAGGAATCATTCTCCTTTTGTGTGGGGAGGCGGACACCGGTCACGAGGCGGTGCCGCGGTGGAGTGGGGTCACGGGGTTCAGGAGACCGGCAGAGCGGTCCACTGCTGGTTGGCGCCGCCGTTGCAGTCCCACAGGACTAGTTGCGTACCGTCGGTGGTGGACGCGCCGGGGTCGTCGAGGCAGCGTCCGGAGACCGGGTTGCGGTATCCGCCGTTGTACGCCTGCCATTGCTGGTTGGTTCCGCCGTTGCAGTCCCAGACCTCGATCCTGGTGCCGTTGGCGGTACCGCGGCCGGTCGCGTCGAGGCACTTGCCGAGCGCGCGCAGGGTGCCGTCGGAGCGTGCGGACCACTGCTGCGCGGCGGAACCGTTGCAGGCCGCGATGTCCGCGGCGGTCCCGTTGGAGCTGTTGCCGCCGCTCACGTCCAGGCACTTCCCCGCGATTCCGGAGCGCACCTCACCGCCCGCCGAAGCCGGCGGCTTGATCCAGCCTGCCGCGTCGGCGGCCTGCACGCCCGCGTTGAAGGCGTCCGCCATCTTGCGGAAGCCGTTGTCGTTGGGGTGCAGGGAGTCGGACAGGTCCGCGCTGGTCAGCGCGCTCATGTCCACCAGGCGCACATGCTTGCCCGCGGCCTGCTCGGCCTGGACGATTCCGGGTAGCTGGGCGTTGAACGCGGGCCGGTTGGCCTCCTCGGTGCCGCTGGTGGAGACGATCACGGTGCCGACGAGGACGGTCGCATCGGGTACGTCGCGGGTGATCTGGTCGATGAGCGCACGCAGCCGGTCGGGGGCGGTGGGGATCTGGTAGTTGCCGTTGAGGTCGTTGGTGCCGATCTCCAGGGTGATCACGTTCGGGCGGTAACGGGCCAGTACGGCGTCGGCGATGCCGGCTATCTGGTCGATCCGCCAGCCGGAGTGGCCTTCGTTGTCCGGGTCGGACATGGTGCCGTTGCGGCCGGAGCCGACGAAGTCCAGGGCGTGTCCCTCGGCCGACAACTGGTTCCCCAGAAATCCCCGATAGCTGTTCCCGGACGGGCTGCCGACGCCCCAGGTGATCGAGTCGCCCAACGGCATCAGCCGGAGAGCGGCGGGCGCGGCGGCGGCCCGTCCGGCGGAGGGCGGCGGCGCGGTGCCGGTGGTGGCCGCGGCGGGTAATGCGGGTGATGCGGCGAGAGCGGCCGTCAGCGCGGCGGCCAGGAGTGCCGAGTACTTCTGCATTGGCGTTCCTCACTGGTGCGGGACAGTGGGTGGGGGTGAACGAGCACGCGAGCCGGTCAGCGGGGGGTGAAGTCCTGGTTGCTTCCGACGGTGTTCTTGCAGGGCCATTGGTCGAGCTGCTGGCCGGGGTTGCTGCCGCCGCCGTAGACGTCCAGGCACAGGCCACTGTTCTGGTTCTGGAAGGAGTACGAGCCGTCGGACTGCTGTACCGGCAGCCACAGACTGCCGAGCGCCGTGCTCGGGGCCTGCTGCACGATGTCGGGCGTACCGGCGCTCGTGGAACCGCCGGACACCGCCACGACCAGCCCGGAGTTCTGCGCCTGCAACTGGCCGTAGCCGCCCGAGGCCGGCACGAACTGGAACTGCTGGTTGCTCTGACCGCTGCAGGTCCACTGGTCGATCGCGGCGCCCGCGCTGCCGGAGTTGCCGTACACGTCCAGGCACAGGCTGTCGCTGCCGATCACCAACTGGTGGTAACCGCTGGGGAAGCCGCCGTTGCCCGAGGGCTGGACTCCTGCCTGCTGGATGACCTGGCGGGCGCCCTGCGGCCAGTCGGTGCCACTGGCCTGGACGTTGTTCGTCAGGACGTTGTTGTGCGGAGGACCGGTGGCCACGTATGTGTTGCCGCCGTTGTACCAGTTGCTGGAGAACGTGCTGTCGTCGGTGTGGTTGTTCCCGTTGGCATTGGTGAGCGCCCAGTTGCCGGCGTCCTGCACCACGTTGTGCGACAGCGTCAGATAACGGGAGCCCTCGTCGAGGTACAGCGCGGTGGTGCGGTTGTTGTCGTACATGTAGTTGTCGGAGATCACCGTGCCGGGGCTCGCGGACAGGTTGTAGATGCTGCCGCCGTCGAACATCGCGTTCTTGGTGTCGTAGATCAGGTTGTGCGAGACGGTGTTGTTCTTCAGCGTCGTCGGAGTGCTGTAGACGGGCTGATAGGTGTACGTGCCCCGGTTGACATAGTCCTGGCTGCCGCCCGGGTCGTTGACGCCCCAGCCCCAGCCGATGTCGATCCCGTCGTAGGGCAGGTGATCGCATTGGTTGTGGGTGATCGTCGCGTTGGTGACGTAGGTGGACAGGATGGCGGCGGTCTCCTTGTAGTCGGTTCCCACTCCGCTGACCCTGTTGTTGCTGATCGTGATGTTCTGGTTGGTCATCCGCGCGTTGCTCGGGTGGTGGGCGTCCGGCTGGATCCCGCCGACCTGGATGCCGCTGCCGGCGATGTCGGTGAAGGTGTTGCCGGTGATGGTGACGCCGCTCGCGCCGAGTCCGGTGCCGGAGGCCGTGGCGACACCGTCGTTGCCCACGCCCATTGCGGCCTGTCCGAGTTCGGAGAACGTGTCGCCGGAGAAGGTGATGCCGGTGGCGGCGGAGACCTGGACGGCCGCAGGCATCTGCGCCCAGTGGTTACGGGTGGCCTCGAACTGCGTGCACCCCGACTTGCAGGTGCTCAGCCAGTTGGCGGGCATCGTGTAGGCACCGGTGATGTGCGCCCCGCTCTGCTGGTCCGCGTAGCCGTCGGGTCCGCTCGGGCCGAGCCAGGAGGTTCCCGTGAACCGGATGCCGGTGAAGCTCAGACCGGTCACGGGTGTGTCGTAGCTGCCGCTGATTCCCAGCAGGCTCTGCAACCGGGGCAGTTCGACATCGAGGCTGTTCGGGTTCTGCCCCGGCTGGGCCCTGTAGTACAGGTCGCCGGTGGAGGAGTCGAGATACCACTGTCCGGCCTGCTGCAGGAACGCGTAGTTGTTCTCCAGGTACATCGTTCCGCCGGCGAACGGTGCGTTGATGGTGTCGTAGCCCCAGGAGTTGTTGTTCCACGCGGGCTGGCGCATGGTGATCGTCCTGCCGCTGATCGACTGGACCGGTGCATAGCGGTCGGTGAAGGAGTTGATGCTCTCGACTTCCATGTGGTTCTGGTCCGAGAGGCCGGCCAGGTAGTCGAGGGAGGAGTCCGTGGCGGTCAGGCCGTTCTGGGTGAAGGCGAAGCCGGAGCGGGGGACTTGGATCGCCGCCCTCGGCGCCTGCTCGCCGTTCACGTACAACTGGCGTGTGTTCACGCCGGTGCCGACATGGACCGACCAGATACTCTTCGCCTGATCATGCACCTGCCAACCCGTAACCTGCTGGGCGCCGGACACCACCGGCTGCTGCCCGGACACGGCCTGGTAGGTGATGGTGTGCCCGTTCTGGCCACCGTCGCCGGAGCCGAAGGCCAAAGGCCTGGACACCCGGTAGGTGCCACCGGCCAGGTGGACGACGACGTCCGAGTCGGCCGAGAGCCGGCGCGCGGGCTGCTGCGCCTGGTCGATGGCGGCGAACGGCCGCCCGGCGGTGCCGTCACCGCCGGGAGCCGCACTCGGCGCCACATACAGGTCGGCGACCGCCGCTTGGCGTTCCGCCATTCCCGCGTACGCGACCCCGGCGGTGGCCGGACTGCCGACCAGCAGAGCGAGCAGAGCAACCGGGGCGGTCCACAGGCCGCGCAACGCTCTGGCTCCGCACATGGCTCTGGCTCTGGACATGGTCATCCTCCGGTAGCGCTTGAGTCCTGTGGAACCGGGGCTTACGGCGTTTCCTCGCCGTCCGAGTCGCCCGCAGGACGCGCCCGTCGGGGGAAGCCGACGTCCGCGTTGGGAGGCGAGCGGTGAGCGGCCGGCGGTGCGCCGGCCGCGGACGGGAACCGTTCAGGTCAACTGAGGCTCCATTGCTGGTTGGATCCGCCGTTGCACTGCCAGAGTTCCGCCAGGGCGCCGTTGGCCGTGGAAGCGCCGGTGACGTCGAGGCAGAGCCCGGACTGGACGCCCGTGACGGTGCCGTCGGAGTTCACCTGCCACTGCTGGTTGGCACCGCCGTTGCACGGCCACGTCACCACCTTGGTGCCCGCGGACGTCTGGTTGTTGTACGCGTCCAGGCACATCTGGCTGCTGCCGCTGTAGACGGTCAGGGTGCCCGAGGACGTGCGGGTCCAGGTCTGGTTGGCGCCGCCGCTGCAGTCCCAGATCTGCAGCTGTGTGCCCGATGTGGTGGACGAGTTGGGCACGTCCAGACACTTGCCCGCGCCCACCGCATGCAGCGCACCCGTGCCTGATCCCCCGGAGGAATTGCCGTAGCCGGCCGCGGTGATGTTGGCCTGGACCGCGTTCTCGGTGGCGTCCGAGGGGTAGCCGGAAGTCATCACGCCTTCGTAGAAGGTGCCCTGTGCTCCCTTGCTGTTGTCGCCGCCGATGCCCAGGATGATGGCGCCCTGCTTGCGCATCGGGTTGTAGCCCGCGACGTTGGGACGCGGCCCGTCGTAGAAAGTGGACAAGGCACCGGACTGGGCGTTGCCGCCGCGGATCGCCCAGTGGTTCGGGCCGCCCTTGATGATGGCGGTCGTGTACCGGTGGTTGATGGTGGGATCGCCCGCGTTGTAGTGCTGGTTGACCCCCGAGAACAGGCCGTTCTCCAGGTCTGCCATGATCCACGGACCGTTTCCCGAACCGTAGCCCCAGACCTTGATGTTGCCGAAGTAGATGGCCTCCATGGTGCCGTTGCCGTCGTCGTTGCTGTCCGTCTCGGCGTTGCCGTAGTCGAAGCAGCAGCCGCCGTTGTAGTGCGTGCCGTCGAAGATCGCGTACATGCCCTCGGGGTTGTCCCCGGTGGCGATGCCGTTGGTGTGGTTGTTGCGGTAGCCCGTGCCGGGCGCCACGAAGACGCCGTAAGCCCTGTGACCGCCCACTGTGGTCGGCGCGGCGGTCGCGTTCGCGAGGTTGTCGGGGCCGCCCGCGGCACCACCGCCGGGCGCCTGGGTGAGGTTGTTGGCGCGGCCCGACTGGTCGTAGATGATCGTGATCAGGCAGGTCGTCCCCGAGCAGAACGAGTCCTGGGCGGCCGCGTCGGCATATCCGCCCGCGCTCAGGACGCCGACGTCCCGGGTGGTGTTGTCCGAGGCGCGCCGGACCTGATAGAGCGGCCCGTTGTACGAGGCGTACAGCGCCCGCGTCGTGCTGTGCGCCGCCACACAGGCCGTACCGCCCGCCGCGTAGATGTCGCACGGCCCGGACGTGGCGGCCCGGGCCGGACCGGCCGTGGCCGTGGCGCCGGCCAGAGTTCCGGCGACGAGCGCGACCGCGGCCCCTGCCCGAGCGGCCGTCTTCCAACGAGAGCGGGCCGAGCGGGTCGCCGAAAGCACGTCTGCCGGAAGCGGCAGGTCGTCCGGCCTGCCATGGTGCCGTACCGCTGCGAACAACCGCTGGACGCCACCGCGTCCGAACAGCGGTCGGTGTCCTGTACGTGTGATTCCCATCTGATCTCCCTACCGTGCCGGCGCAGCCCGGTCGGGCTGTGTCGATGGCGCTGACGGATGCGAAAGCGACCAAACGTGCCGTGGTGCAGTGGGATTGCAGAGACGTCGCGGAGGGAGACGGTGCTCCCGGTTCCTCGGAACCGCCAAGGGCACGGAGCCTCCTGCTGCGAACGTTGTTGCGGAATCGATTCGACTGCTGATTCCTGTGATTCGCAAGCTCTCTGCGTGCTCGAAAGATTGCGGTGGAGCGGCAGGCCCATCCGCGGCGCGACCGTCTGTATCACGGGCGCCGAGGGAGGCACGTGCGCCAGGCGGCCGGGGTCAGACATCCGTATGGCCCACGATCACGCCGTTGAGCAGGTACACAGCCGACAGCACGCGCCACGGGACAGCCCGTTCAGGGGGCATAGGCCGAAGCTGCCGGGCCTCGACCCGCGCGCCGGCGACGTATTCACCTCACGGCACGTCATTGACCCGCACACAGCCGATTCCAGCCTCCGTCGAAGCGCTTGCGTCGAACCGATTCGACCGCTCCCTCCGGTACTCCGTACCACCCGCGACGTACGCCGCCGGTACCGCCGACTCGTCGCCGAACCAGCGAAGTCCCGCCTTCCAGGCAAAGGCCGCGGAGTCAGCCGCACACTTGTCACGGGCTACCAGGGCCCGCGCCTTGGCCGGCACCCCACGAAACCGATCGGGAGGACCGCTACAACGCGGCACTACCGGCGCAGGCGTCTTCCTCAGCCTGGACGTCGGAACCGCAGATCTCGCTCCTCCGACAACAAGTGTGGTGGGGTCGGTGTGGATGTCGTGGCTGGTTGTCGCAGCAGGTGGTCGATGAGGCGTTCCTTGGCCAGGGCGAGGTGACGCCGGTAGGTGGCGGTGAGAGCCTCGTGCGCCTTGACACCCGCGGAGTTGATCTGCAGCGCGTCGAGGGCGGTGATGATGGCGCCGCGCAGGTCCGCGACCGGGTCGGGTGAGCCCGGCGGCACGAGATGGGAGTGCAGCAGGGCGCTGGCCGCGAATTCCCGGGAGGTGTGCCAGGTACGCAGCGCCTCGACCATGCCTTCCTCGAACGCGGCGCGCGGCAACTGGTCGCCCGGGCCACTCTCGGAGGCGGTTGCGGGCCATGTCGCCAAGGGCGCGACCGCTGCGCGAGCCCGGTGTTGCACCCACTGTTCCACTGTCTGCCATCGCCAGTCCCGGCCCAAGACGTGCTGTTGCCTCCCACCGACGTCCACCGCCGCGACCTCCGGCAACCCGGCCTCGGCGAGGTAGCGCCCCGCGGTCGCGCCGCTCGTGCCGGGGGTTGGTGACCTTTCCCCGGTGGACAACGTCACCAGGGAGGTGATCCCGGCGTCGATGCCGACCGCGTTCTTCGTGGCCGGAGCCGGGGTAATGCCGTCGTCGCACAGCAGCGACACGAACCAGCGTCCCGCACTGTCACGGGACACCGTCACCGTGGTCGGCTCGCTGCCCTCGGGCAGCGGACGCGACCAGCGGATGTCCAGGGGGCCGGCCATCTTCGCCAACGTCAGCCGTCCCTCACGCCACGTAAAGGCACTGCGCGTGTACTCGGCCGACGCACGGGATTTCTTGCGGGACTTGAAGCGCGGGTACTTCGCGCGCTGGGCGAAGAAGTTCCCGAACGCCGTCTGCAGATGGCGCAGCGCCTGCTGGAGCGGGACCGAGGACACCTCGGTAAGGAAGGCGAGCTCCTCGGTCTTCTTCCACTGCGTGAGTGCGGTGGAGGACTGCACGTAGGAGATGCGGCGCTGCTCTGTGTACCAGGCCCGTGTGCGCTCTTCCAGCGCCTTGTTGTAGACCAGGCGGACGCAGCCGCTCTGCCGCCTGCTCGCCTGTGGGGTAAAAGCGGTACTTGAACGCCCCCTTGACCTGCCGCGCCATACCTCACGTTCTATCAGTTCCCGTGTGAGTGGCGAGTGTCGGCCGGTGGACGACGCACGCCGGTGCGCCCTGACGGCGAACCGGCTTTCCCTGCCCTGCTTCGCAGGAGCTTCGTTTCCTCCCCCGGCTGAAGCCGGGGGTATCCACAAAGGAGAGCCTCGATGATGGCGTACGACGAAGGACTGGCCGAGCGGATCCGGCAGCATCTGGGCTCCGACCCGGACCTCACGGAGAAACTCATGTTCGGCGGCATCGCCTTTCTGCACGGCGGCAACATGGCCGTCGGAGTGACCGGTGACGACCTCATGGTCCGGGTGGGACTACAGGCCGCGGACGCGGCACTGGCCCGCCCAGGCGCGCGGATCTTCGACATGACGGGCCGCCCGATGCGCGGCTGGGTGGTGGTCGCGGGCTCCGCCGTCGCGGAGGACGAGGCGCTCGGTGAGTGGATCGACGAAGGGTACGCATTCGCGGCGAGCCTGCCGCGCAAGTAGCGGGGCGAAGGCGCGGTCTCCCAGCGGGGCGGCGCTCACGCAGTCTCTGCCGGGCGCTCCTCGGAAGCGTGGTGCGTGCGGGGCCAGGGCACGCTGCCCATCTCCAGCATGAAGGGCGCCGGGTCGCTGTCGGATCCCTGGACCATCTCGTGCATCTCCCACTGGCCCGAGCCGTCCCTGACGAACTCGGCCACGGTGGTCGCGGTGGAATCGCCGACCCCGGCGAAGTCGTCCGCCAGCAGCTCCGTGTAGTGCCGGACGACCAGCACTCCGGCGTTGGAGATCTCGCCGAAGGTCCGGTGTCCGCCTTCCTGGTGAATGACGACACCCACCACAACCCGGCCGTAGGCGGGCGACAGCCGGTCGAACTCCAGCACCATCACCTCGACGTACCCGAAGCCCAGGCCGGTCTGACTGTGCCGGGTCATGTTGATCGTGCCGTCGGGAGAGCGGCTGTCGTAGTGGACGACGTACGCCGGCCGCCCGTGGAGATCGTCCGCGGCGTAGGTCGCGGCGACGATGTCAAGGTGCCGGGGTGGTTCTCCAAACGGACTCGGGTCCCATTTGAGGCGTACCTCGACCTTCCCCAGCCCCTCGCCGACACTGCTCACCTGATGCCGCCTCCCCCACCCGGAACCTCTCGGGACCAGGCCTGGTCCCCACTCCTCAAGTATGGCCTTTGACCAGCCCATTGATGCTTTCCTGACGCAACCCCTGCGATGCCGCCGGCCGGGCGTCGTCCGTGGTGATCTGGGCGGCTCGGATAGTGCGAGGTGCGGCTCCGAGTTCGCGGCGGCAGGCCTTGTTGAACGCCTGCAGGTCGGGAATTCCGACGGAGGCGGCGACGGCGGGGATGGTCAGCGTGGTGGCTCGCAGGAAGTGGCGCGCCCGCTCCATCCGCCGGGCCCGGATGTAGCCGACGACCGTCTCCCCGGTGGCGGCGCGGAACAGCCTGGTCAGGTGGTTGTGCGAGATGCCCGCCGCCTTCGCGATCTCGGGCACGGTCAGCGGCTCGGCCAACCGGGTCTCGATCAGTGCCATCGCCGCCGCGACGGCGGGATGGGCGCCCTGCGTGTCCCGCGTGGTCGGCGGGGCGAGCTGGGCGACCCGCCACAGCGCAGCCCACACCTCGGCCGCCGCCCGCGCCGCCATGTTCGGCCAGACGGCAAGGGCCTGCCGCAACTGAGTTGTGAGCAGCGCCAGTTCCGGCCCCGCGTCCTGGATCACCGGGACGCGTCTGGGCGTACCGGCCGAGCTCAGGCGCAGGTGGACATAGAGGTGCTCGGAGCGGCCCCGGTAGCGATAGCGGACCTCCGTACCGGGCGGAACGAGGCTGACCCTGCTGGGGCGGATCTGGTGCGGGGTGCCGTTCACCGTCAGGTCGGCCTCATAGCCGTACAGATGGAGCTGCCACAGGTCCGGCAGCAGGAACTCGTCCACCTGACCGGCGGGGCCGTGCACGCCGATACCGACGGCGGCCAGAGCGGGAGGCTCGTCGAGATGGACGAGGACCGTGTGCATGAGCACGTGTTCTATCACGACACCTGTAGGTGCGCACCGGGTTCGGCGTCTCCCGCCACTTGCTGGTTCAGGTGGTGAAAATCGACCAGTAGAGGGTGAACATGACCAACGCGGCGAGCGGCGGACGGTGCCTAGCGTTGCGGTCATGGAGAAGAGGCACGAATTGCTCAGCTCGGTCCAGATGGCGCGCTTCGTGGCGCACGGGTCGCTGCGCCTGGACGCGGTGGTCCCGGCAGAGATGAACGCCGAGGGCCTGGCGGTGCTGGCGGACGGGGTATCGCCGGTGCCGTACGGGACGCCGGTGTCCGAGGCGTACGCGGCGGACTCGTTCGTCCGCAGACTGCTGGAACTTCCGCGGGTGGCGGGGGCACTGCGCAGCCTGGTGGGTCAACAGCCGACGGTGGACCACCACTTCGTCCACGTCCGTGATCCCCACGGCGGGGACGCGCAGCCGCTGCACGGGGACGCCGTGATCGACGTCCGGCCGGACGCGTTCGACGTGCAGTTGATGTACTACCCCCAGGCGGTGACGCTGGAGATGGGCGGCACCCTCAGCGTGCCGGGAAGCCATCTGCGCCGCATCAACGAGTCCGACACCGGCCGCTACCAGAACCTGCGCGGCCAGAGCCGACTGGTCTGCCCGGCCGGCACGGTGGTGTTTCTGCACCACGGTCTCTGGCACGCGGGCCGACGCAACGACAGCGACACGGTTCGCTACATGTTCAAGATCCGCTTCAACCCGACGGTCCGCCAGCAGCGCTTGTGGGACACCTCCGACCTGAACGACCCGCAGGTGACCCGCGAACTGGACGTGATGTTCCCCTGGTACGAACCGGCCACCGGACGCCTGGAACGGTACAACCGCGTGCTGCTGTGGCGGGCACTGACCGGCGACGACTCCTTCGACATCGACTACTGGGTGACCAGGGTCTCCAACCGCCCGCAGGAGGCCGCGGTATGACGAGCGAACCCATGTCCCCCGCCGAGTCCTCACCGGCGGAATTCACGCCAGTGGCGCGGCAGCAGGTGCTGGTGCTGTACCTGGCCAACTCCGCGCTGGACTCCCACGTCGTCGGCTGGTCGCTGTACGACGGCACCGGCCGCACCTCACCCACCACGGGCGACAGCGACGAACCGCCCTACGAGTCGGGAGTGGCGGCGCTGCGGGACGGCTGGCGGCTGATACAGGCAGCCCAGCTGATCCCGCCGTATCCGGGCCACGAGTACGACGTCTCCTTCCTCAAGCACGAGTTCTTCTTCGAACAGATCGTCGACATGACGGCGGAGCGACCGTAGGCCCACCCAGGCATCGCGATGTGCGGCCGCGCCAACTCTCCGCCCCCAGCAGCGAATTCGGCGCTGATCCGATCGAGCTCGTCCCAGCCGGCCTTGATCCCGCACACGCACTCCCGCGTCGCTGATCGTTGCACGGCGACCTGCCCCGGTGGTCCGCCTGCGCCGACGCACCGCCGAGGAAGGCGGGCGCCGCCCTTCTCGTGCGCGACCGTCTCCCCCGGCGACACCTTGGCCCGCTGTGCCCGGTGCGGGCGGACCACCCGGTGGACGGGATTCTCCGCTCACCTCACCTCACCTCGCCGATACTCGCGGGCCTGTCCCCCGAGCGAGCTACGCGCAGGTGTCCACTGTGCGGTGACGATCTCGGGTCACCGAATCCCTAGCGTTCGGAGCAGTCGCGGCGCTCTTGCCGCGGATCTGGCGAAGGGGATGTCCATGAGATTGGTTTGGCAGCTGGCGGCGGTCGCGGCGGTCGCTTTCATCGGCAGTCTGACGGTTGCCGCGGTGGAGGGGAACGCGGTGCTCACGCTGCTGCTCGGAGCGGTGACAGCCGTGCTCGCGGTGCTCGTCTACCGGTGGGTGGTGCGGCGGACCGAACGCCGCGAAGCCACGGAGGTGGCCCGGGAAGAGGCCGCGAACGCGACAGGACGAGGCGTCCTGATCGGGGTGGCGTTGTTCGGTGCCGTCGTGGTGAACCTCGCCTTGCTCGGGGACTACAAGGTCGACGGTCTGGGCTCGGTGTCGAGCGCAGTGGGGCTGATCGGTTTCATGGCCGCTGCCGCCGTGACAGAGGAACTGCTGTTCCGCGGTGTCCTGTTCCGGATCGTCGAAGAGCGTCTCGGCACGTGGCTCGCACTGACCCTCACCGGTGCGCTGTTCGGCCTGTCGCACCTGACCAACCCGCACGCCAGCCTCTGGGGCGCCCTCGCCATCGCGATCGAGGCGGGCGGCATGCTCGCCGCCGCGTACGCGGCCACCCGCAACCTGTGGGTGCCGATCGGCCTGCACTTCGGCTGGAACTTCGCCGAGTCCGGCATCTTCAGCACCGGGGTCTCGGGCAACGACACCAAGCAGGGACTGCTGGACGCCACATTGTCCGGCCCGAAGCTGATCACGGGTGGCGACTTCGGCCCGGAAGGAAGCGTGTACGCGGTGCTGTTCGGGCTCCTGGCGATGATCGCGTTCATGTGGCTGGCGCGTCGCCGCGGCCATCTGCTACCCCGCCGCGGGCAGCGCGCCCGGGCGGACGCGACCGCTACAGTTTCCCGGTGATCGCTCTTCGGCGACTCCAGGACGGCTGGCGACGGTTCGACGTCACGGCCCGGGACCTCCCGCTCGCTCTGCTTCTCCTCGCCGTAGCACTTCTGCCGGTGTGGCAACGGCACGGCACGCGGCTCGGGGGCGTGCCCGAGCGCGCCTTCGACGCGTGGGGCGTAGCGGTCCTGGTCCTGGAATGCCTCCCGCTCGCCATGCGCCGACGGTGGCCGGCCTGCTGTCTCGCCCTGGTGTCACTCGGCTTCGCCACCGACCAACTGCGCGGCTACCACCTGGTCGCCGGTACCGCGTTGCTGGTCGCACTGGTGAGCACGGGACTGCATCTGCGGCGCAGGCGGCGCGCAACCGCACTGCTGTTCACGGCGGCCTACGTTTTGCTGGCGGTCGCACTCTCCCGCCTCGGCTCGGGCGAGCCGCCGAGCGAGTTCGTGACGTTCTACCTGGTACTGACCCTCGCCTGGGGCGCCGGGGCGTGGCTGCGCTCCGCCCGCATCGCGGAGGCGGAGAGCGGCCAGCGTCTCCCCGAGGTCACCCGCGCCGCCGAACGGACCCGTATCGCCCGCGAGTTGCACGACGTGGTGACCCACCATGTGACGGCGATGGTCGTGCAGGCCGAGGCGGCCCGCTACCTGACCTCCTCGCCCGACCGCCTCGACCAGTCCCTGACGGCCGTCAGCGACACCGGCCGACGGGCCATCACGGACCTGCGGCACCTGCTCGACCTGCTCAACCCGGACCACAAAACGGAGGCCGGCCACGACGCCAGGACACCACCCGTCGGCAGACTGCTCACGCTCGTCGAGCAGACCCGCCGGGCTGGGCAACCGGTGGAGTTCACCGAGCAGGGCACGCCGTCCGAGTCGACCGGCAGCGCCGACCTCGTCGCCTACCGGGTCGTTCAGGAGGCTTTGACCAACGCTCTCAAGTACGCCCGCGGAAGCCGAACTTCGGTCCAGGTGCAGCACGGGACGATGGAGATCACCGTGGCGGTCAGCACAGCGGGTTCCGGCCCACGGACGGTGTTCCCCGGGGGCAGCGGGCGGGGCCTGGTCAGCCTGCGCGAACGGGTCGACGTCCTCGGCGGCGACTTCAGCGCACAGGCACAGCCGGACGGAGGCTTCGTCGTCCAGGCGCGCATCCCCTCGGGCAGCCCGTCGTGACATCCGAGGCGAACTCCATCCGAACCGTGCGGACACCGCCGATCCGGGTCCTGGTCTGCGACGACCAGATACTGGTCCGCACCGGACTGGTGACCATCATCGACGCCCAACCCGACCTCGAGGTGGCAGCCGAGTGCGGTGACGGACAGACCGCGGTCGACCTCGCAGGCCGACTGCACCCTGACGTCGTGGTGATGGACATACGCATGCCAGTGCTCGACGGCATCGAGGCGACCCGGCTCCTGGCCGGCGCCGGGGTCGCACAGCCCGTCAAGGTACTCGTGGTCACGACCTTCAACCTGGACGAGTACGTCTACGAGGCGCTGCGCGCGGGGGCCAGCGGCTTCCTCCTCAAGGACGCTCCACCGGCCCAACTCCTGCACGGCATCCGAACCGTGGCCACGGGCGCGGCGCTTCTGGCCCCCGAGGTGACGCGCCAACTCGTCGGCAGGTACGCCGCCCGGATCCGCCCCGTCGAAGGCACCCCGCACGACATCCCACTGACCCCCCGCGAACTGGAAGTCCTCCGCCTCATCGCGGACGGCCTGTCCAACAGCGAGATCGCCGGGGCCCTCGTGATAAGCCAGGAGACCGTCAAGACATTCGTGTCGCGCATCCTCGCCAAACTCGGCCTCCGCGACCGTGTCCAGGCGGTCGTCTACGCCTACCGCCACGGCCTGGTCACCTGACCCGTACCCGGCGGACCCACCTAGGGAGGGTGGGCAAGACCATCTCCGACGCGCGCGTCCTGTTCGGAACTGCACTTGACTTCCTCCCCCTCCTGGAGGAGGGGGGTTCCTACGGCTCGCGCTGTAGGGGTTCCTGCTTCAACGCCGGCTGCCCGCCAGGAGTGCTCCCTTGAGGTCTTACACCGGCTCCACAGGCCGAGACGGCCAGCCCGGCCGCCTTGATGGTGCGGGCCGCGTTGATGTCGCGGTCGTGTACGGCGCCGCAGGTGTCGCACGTCCACGCGCGGACATTCAGCGCCAGCTTCGCCGCGATAGTGCCGCAGTTCCCGCACAGCTTGCTGCTGGGGAAGAAGCGGTCGATCACGACGAGTTCACGCCCATACCAGGCGCACTTGTACTCCAGCATCGACCGCAGTTGCGTCCAGGACGCGTCCGAGATCGCCCGCGCCAACGTGTGATTCTTCAGCAGGTTGCGGACGGTGAGGTCCTCGATCACGACCGTTTGGTTCTCACGGACGAGCCGAGTCGACAGTTTGTGCAGGTGGTCGCGGCGCCGGTCGGCGATCCGCGCATGCACGCGGGCAACCCGCTCGCGGGCCTTCTCCCGGTTCGCCGAGCCCTTCGCCTTCCGCGACAGTTCACGCTGCGCCCCGGCCAGCCTGGCGCGGTCACGCCGCTCGTGCCGGGGGTTGGCGACCTTCTCACCGGTGGACAGCGTCACCAGGGAGGTGATCCCGGCGTCCAGGCCGACGGCCGCCGTGGTGACGGCGGCCGGGGCGATGGTGTCCTGGCACAGCAGGGACACAAACCAACGTCCCGCCGCGTCGCGGGAGACGGTCGCCGTGGTCGGCTCCTGGCCCTGGGGCAGTGGACGCGACCAGCGGATGTCCAGCGCACCGGCCATCCTGGCCAGCGTCAGCCGTCCCTCACGCCACGTAAAGGCCGAGCGGGTGTACTCGGCCGACGCACGGGATTTCTTGCGGGACTTGAAACGCGGATACTTCGCCCGCTGGGCGAAGAAGTTCCCGAACGCCGTCTGCAGATGGCGCAGCGCCTGCTGCAGCGGGACCGAGGACACCTCCGTCAGGAAGGCGAGCTCCCCGGTCTTCTTCCACTGCGTGAGTGCGGCGGAGGACTGCACGTAGGACAGACGGCGCTGCTCTGTGTACCAGGCCCGTGTGCGTTCTTCCAGCGCCTTGTTGTAGACCAGGCGCACGCAGCCGAACGTGCGCGACAGCTCCGCCGCCTGCTCGCCTGTGGGGTAAAAGCGGTACTTGAACGCCCGCTTGACCTGCCGCGCCATACCTCACGTTCTATCAGCTCCCGTGTGATCGACAGGTTTCGGCCGGTGGACGACGCACGCCGGTCCGCCCGGGCGGCGAACCGGCTTTCCCTGCCCTGCTTCGCAGGAGCTTCGTTTCCTCCCCCGGCTGAAGCCGGGGGTATCCACAAAGGAGAGCCTCGATGATGCTGGAGTACAAGTGCGCCAGGTACGGGCGCGAACTCGTCCTGATCGACCGCTTCTTCCCCAGCGGCAAGCTGCGCGGGAACAGCGGCACGGTCCGTGAGTGGATGTGCGACAACTGCGGTGTCGTCCATGACCGCGACGCCAACGCGCCACGCAACAGCAGGAAACCCAGCGGGCGATCGCTGGAATCCTCCCGCCTCCAGGCGGGTGGGGAAGAAGTCAACGGGGCGTTCCTTCGCTCGGGCTGAGAGGGACGATGCCGGGGTGTGCAGGAGAGCGGCCCACCGGGAAGGGGTCACAGACAGCGCCCAGGAACGCGCCGGCGACGTCCGTGTTGTCGAAGGCGAGCATCACCGTTCGGCCGGTCCGGTCCTGGATGACGCGTCCGCTGTAGAGGGATTCGGCGACGACGAGACGGGCGTCTTCCGTTGGGTAGGGGCCCAGCGCGAAGGGTGCCGGAATGCTCCAGATCCCGCCGCTCTGTCCCGCCTGGCGTCTGGCTGCGGACAGCCGTTGCGTGTCACAGGAGATGAGCAGTGTCCCCTCTCCCTGGATGGTGGCCAGCTGGGGGACTTCGAGGTGGGAGAAACCCGCGCCCACGGAGCTGAGCGGAGGCTGAACCGTCCAGGCACGCAGATCCGGTGAGGTGGCGTGGGCGATGACGCCGCGGTCGTCGACAGCGCCGTGGTTGGCCCGGGCCGTGACGAGCATGTGCCAGCCCTGCCCGTCCGGGTCGGGAAAGACCCACGGGTCGCGCCAGGCCTCTTCGGGCCAGCTGGAAGTGCCCAGCTTCTCGTACCAGCGGTCGTCCGCCTCGGTGATGGGCCCAAGCTGTTTGGTCCAGGTGTGCAGATCCGTGGAGGTGGCCACTCCGATCGCCTGGGTGTTGTGGCCGGGGTCGGCGAAGCGGGCGCCGGTGTAGAACATCCGCCAGAGTCCGTCGGGCCCGCGGAGCACGCTGCCGGTCCAGACAGCGGTCTCGTCGAAGCCGCCCGCCGCGCCGGGGCCCAGTACCGGTCCGTGGTCCTGCCAGTCGGTCAGATTCGTCGAGGTCGCGTGGCCGATACGGGCGTTGCGGTGCCGCAGCTCGGGGTCGCCGAGGCTCTTGGGGGCGTGGAGGTAGTACATGTGGAAGGTGTCGCCGTCGTCGGCGAACCAGAAGTCCCACACCCAGGCATGGTCAAGGTGAAATGTCATAGGGCGTCCTTGTGCGTCGGCCGTCTTGTGGCAGAGGCAGCCGGGTGAGGGGGTGGCGGGGGTGCGGGATGTCAGCCCTTGACGGCACCTTGGAGCAGCGCCTTGATGAACTGACGCTGGAAGATGACGAAGATGATGATCGTGGGCAGCATGATGATCAGCGCGCCGGCGAACATCAGGGGGAGCTGGTTGAGGTATTGCCCCTGGAAGGCGCCGAGGGCCCCGGCCATGGTGCGCTGGTCCGGATCGTCGACCAGGACCAGCGGGAGCAGGAACTGGTTCCAGGTCCACAGGAAGAGCAGGATCGCCAGGGAGGACAGTGCGGGGGCCGCCAGGGGCAGCTGGATACGGCGGATCTCCTGGAAGATGCTCGCCCCGTCGATGCGTGCCGCCTCGGACAGTTCGCCGGGCACTCCGACGAAGTGCGCGCGCATCCACACGACGCTGAACGGCATGTAGAGGCCGATCAGCGGGAGGATGATCGCCCAGCGGGTGTTGAGCAGCCCCATGTCGGTGATCTGGTAGTAGATCGGGATGATGATCGCCTCGAACGGGATGGTCAGACCGAGTACGAACACGAGGAACACGACTCTGCCGCCGCGGATGCGCAGGTTTCCCAGCGCGTAGCCGGCCAGGGTCGCCATCAGGAGACTGAGCGGGACGACGCCCAGGACGATGAGGGTGCTGGAGCCGAGCAACTGCCAGACGTGTGCCGTTCTGAAGGCTTCGGCGAAGTTGCCCCACTGCGGATCGCTCGGCCAGGAGATCCCGTTGGGAATCCGGTCCGCGGGCTGCAGCGCGCCGGAGAGCATGCCGACCAGCGGCAGCACGGTGAGAACGAGGACGACGACCAGGACGACACGCCCGATGACCACCTCGGCCTTGTTGACGATCATCAGGACTTTTCCTTTGCCAGCAGCTGGATGGGCAACACCACTGCGAGGACGAGCGCGAGGAGGACGATACCGAAGGCGGATGCCAGACCGACCTCGCTCTGCGTGAAGGCGAGCCGGAAGATCGAAATGCCGGGAACCAGCGTGCTCGTCCCCGGGCCGCCCTTGGTGGTGGTGTAGATGATGTCGAAGCTGCTCAGCGCCGCGATGACCGTGATGGTGACCAGTACGGCGATCTCCTGCCGCAGTCCAGGAAGGGTGACGGTCACGAATTCCCGCATCCAGCCGGCGCCGTCCAGCCGCACCGCCTCGTACAGAGATGCGTCGATCTTCCCGATGCCGGTAAGCAGCAGGATCGTGCACAGACCTGTCAGCACCCACGAACCGATCAGGCCGACGGCAGGAAGAGCCGTGCCGAAGCCTGCCAGCCATGACCGCGACAGGGACCCCAGGCCCACGGAGTCCAGGATGGTGTTGATGGTGCCGGTCTGCGCGTACATCCATGACCAGGCGATACCGGCGGCCACCAGCGGGATGATCTGCGGAAGGAACAGGATCGTCCGCGCGGTGGTGGCGAACGCGCCAGGCCTCATCGAACGGATCAAGGTGGCCAGGACCAGACCGCTGCTGACCGGGATGACCGTGAAGAACACGATGAGGATCAGCGCGTTGATGATTGAGATCAGCAGCTCCCGGTCGGTGAACACCCGGGTGTAGTTGGCGAAGCCGACCCAGGTGGAGGCGCCGATGCCGTTCCAGTTGTAGAACGAGTACTGAACTGCGGTGATCAGCGGATAGATGACGAACGTGGAGAAGAAGGCCAGAGCCGGCAGCACGAAGATCCAGCCCAGTGCCGTACCCCGGGCCACCTTGCGGGTGGGCCGACCAAGCCGGTGACGCAGGCCCGCGGTACGAGCGCCCTGGCGGGGGCGCTGCGCTGCGGCTGCGGTCGGCTCCGAGGCACCGTGCCTGCGGACATCGCTGCTCATGAGCCGGCCAGTTCCTTCTCGTAGTACTGCTGGATGGCGCCGGTGAATGCCTTGGGCTCCATGCGGCGGGTCAGCAGACGCTGCTCGTAGGGCTGGAACGCGCCGGCGTAGATGCCCGATGTGGTGTTGGCCATGAAGTCCACGAACCCGTTGTCGGCACCCACCTCGGCGGAGACCTTGAGCGCCTGGTCGATCAACGAACCCGCCTTGGCTGTCGGCAGTTGCTGGGCGGGGTCGCCGCCGGGCGACGCACCGGTCACATCCACGACGATCTGCCGGGCCTTGGCGTTGGTGTGGATCCAATTCAGGAAGAAGGCCGCCGCGTCGGCGTGCTTCGCCTTGGCCGGGATGGAGAACGAATTCGCGGCGCCCATGGCGACATACTTGCCGCCGGCTGCGGCGGGCGGCACCGGAACGAAGGTCGCCGCGCCCTGGCCCATGGCCTTGTCGGTTCCTGCGGCGTCCCAGTTCCCGTCGAACATCAGCAGGCCCTTGCCCGCCTGGAAGTTGGAGACCATCGTCGTGTAATTGATCGCGTTGACGTCGGCGGGGAAGTATCCGGCATCCGCCCACTTCTTGAACACCGTGGCGCCCTTCAGGCTGGCAGCCGTGTCGAACGTGGCGCCCGACTTGTTGAACATCCAGTCGACCAGGTCACTCTTGTTCCCGTACTGGTTGATCAGCGCCTGCAGCGCGAACGTGCCCACACCGTCCTGCATGCCGATCTGCACCGGAAGGATCTTCGCAGCCTTGGCCTTGGCCAGCCACTGTTCCAGCTCGGCGATCGTGGCAGGCACCCCGGACAGTCCCAGGCGCTTGGCGTACTTCTGGTTCACGTAGATACCGGTGACGCTGTAGCCCAGACCCAGCTGATAGAGGGATCCCTCGCCCCGCACGCCCTTACTGCTCATCCGGGACGCGGCCAGCTGCCCGGCTGAGAATTTGTCCCACCCGAAACCTTTGTAGTACGGATCGAGGTTCGTCAGGAGTCCGTCCTTGACCGTGTCCCCCAGCGTGGGCAGACGGATCAGGTCCGGAGCGTTGGAACTGGCCATCAGACGCGGTGCGTTCGCGGTGAGGTTCGCGAAGCTGTCACGAACGACCTTGAAGGTGACGTTCGGGTGCTGCTTGGTGAACTCCTTGGCCAGGTCGTCAGAGACGGGAAACCCCGTCTCGTCCTGGATCTTGATCGTGATCTTGTCAGAGGTGAGCTTCAGGCTCACGTCGCCGGATCCGGTCGGGGCCGCGGCGGGTGACCCCGGCGCACACCCGGCCAGGGCGAGCGCAACGGAGGTGAGGGTGGCCATGAGGGCCGCCCACGCCGTGCGCGACGGGGTACTGCGTCCATGACGGGAACGCTCCTGCTTGTTCGACATTTACAAGACTCCGTTGTCCGTGCGCGGGTCCATGGCAGGGGGATCTGGCATGGCGCGGACCGGCATCTTCCGCGCCTCGGCGGTCACCCGGCGCGCTGGGGTGTCCCTCCCCGAAACGAGCCAAACCGCTTGCTAAACCCTTTTAGCAAGGCCATAGTCAGCCTGAGGGTGGGAGCTGTCAAGGAATTGTTCTCAACGGGTTGGGCGGCGTGATTGGCTTGAGAACCATGGCCGCGCCGGCCACCGGAGGAGAGAGGCCATGCCGAACAAGCGCGTCACACTCGCCGATGTCGCCCGGCGCGCAGGGCTGTCCACGGCGGCCGCTTCGATGATTCTGAACGGCAGGACCGACACTCGTCTGTCAGCAGAAGCGCATGCCCGGGTCAACGACGCCGCCGCAGAACTGGGCTACCGGCCGAACGTGGCTGCCCGCGGTCTGCGGACCCGCAAGACCCTCACCATCGGATTCATTTCCGACGTGGTGGCCACCACCCGCTTCGCCAGCGGCCTGATCCAAGGGGCACTGGACGCCGCCCGCAAGGCCGGGCACGTCCTGCTCGTGCTGGAGACCGGCGGCGAGCCGGCACGCGAGTCCGAAGCGATCGAAGCCGTCCTCGACCGCCAAGTCGACGGCATCATCTTCGGTGTGATGCGAGCCCGGGAGCTCTTCGTCCCCGACATCCCGCCGGCGACCAACGTGGTCATGCTCAATGCCAGCAACAAGAAACACCCTGTGTCAGTTCTTCCCGACGAGCTCAGCGGCGGCAGGGCCGCGGTCCGGCTCCTGGCTGATGCCGGCCACCGCAACGGCATCGCCCTCATCGGTCACAACAAAGAGGTTGAGAAGAACCTCTTCCGCTCGGCAACCGTCGGGCAACGCATCGCCGGGATCCGCACCGAGATGGCCGAGCGCGGACTGCGGTTCGCCGCCGAGGAATCATGCTGGGACTGGGAACCCCAGCACGGCTACGACGTGACCCTCTCCCTCCTGAAAGAGCGCCGCGACATCCGCGCCCTGCTCTGCATGAACGACCGCCTCGCCTTCGGCGCGTACCAGGCACTGGCCGACCGCGGCCTCTCCGTCCCCCACGACGTGTCGGTCGTGTCCTTCGACAACGACGAACTCGCCTCCTACCTCAGACCCGGCCTGACAACCGTCGCACTCCCCCACGAGGCCATGGGCCGCGCCTCCATCGAGCTCCTCCTCGACCACAACCGGCGCCCCGACCAGCACCTGATCCCCATGCCGATCATCGAGCGAGGCTCGATACATCCTCCCGCCGACTGACCCGGACGGCGGGAGGCACCTGCAGGGGTCTGTACGCTCACTGGCTCTGTCCCGTAATCGGTGGTAGCGCCGTGTAGTGAGCTTGTTCAGAATGGCCACTGAGCTTCTTCAGATCGGCCACTGATCGGGTGACGTGG
>NZ_JARXVH010000037.1 GCF_029892565.1 Streptomyces pseudovenezuelae
CCCGCACCGGATCCAACACCCCACCCAGAACCCGATCAGCCCCCTCCAACAACCCCCTCCACACCTCAAGCTCACCCAACCGCTCACCACTGCCGCCCTGCGCCGCCAACTCCCGCGCCCAATGCCGGAACGACGTCACCACCGGCCCCAACCCAGCAACCCGACCCGCAGACAACTCCCCATACGCAGAGGCCAAATCACCCAACAACACCCGCCACGACACCCCATCAACCACCAAGTGGTTGGCCACCAACAGCAACTGCCCCTCAGCATCCGGCCCACCATCGAACCAGACCGCGTCGAGCATCACACCGGCCCACGGGTCCAACCGCCGCACCGCCTCCCCCGCATACACGCCCACCAACGCATCCAGTTCACCCTCGTCAAGACCAGACGCATCCACCCGCCGCACCCAAACCCGCTCCGGCACCTCCCCGGGCACCACCAACCGCATCCCCTCCGCGCCCACCTCCAGCCGCGCCCGCAACACCTCATGCCGCTCCACCAACGCCCGCACCGCAGACCCCAACACCACACCATCCACACCAACCGGCGTCCTTACACGGTTGAACTGGACGACCTCGCCCAACCGGTCGAGCCCCACCCTCTCCATCAGTTCTCGCATCACCGGTGTCAGAGGCACGTCACCCACACCGGGCTCCCCGCCCGCAATCACGCCCTCGCCCAGCACGTCTGCCACGCCCGCCAGCCCAGCCGGCGTCCGCTTCTCGAACACCAGCCGGGACGAGATGGCCAAGCCTGCGCTCCGGGCCCCCGACACCAGAAGCATCGACAGGATCGAGTCGCCACCCAGGACGAAGAAGTCGTCGTCGGCGCCGATCCCTTCGTGGCCCAGGACGTCCGCGAAGAGGCCGCAGAGCACTGTCTCGATCGGGTTCGACGGCACGCGACCCGACCCACCTCCTGCCTCAGGAACCGGCAAGGCGGACTGATCGACCTTCCCGTTCGGAGTCAGCGGCAACTCGTCCAGCACCACAACCGCGGACGGCACCGTGTATTGGGGCAGCCGCTGGGCAGTGAACTCCCGGATCACCGACGGTTCGCTGCGGGACACCACGTATGCGATGAGCCGGTCCTCACGGACCACGACGGTGGCCTGAGTGACATCCGGGTGGGCAGCGATGACGGACTCCACCTCACCCAGTTCGATCCGGAAACCGCGGACCTTCACCTGCTCGTCGGCACGGCCGACGAAGTGCAACACCCCATCACCCGTCCACCGCACCAGGTCACCGGTCCGGTACATCCGCTGCCCCGGCAAAAGCGGGCAGGCCACAAACCGCTCCGCCGTCAGATCAGCGCGGCCCAGGTAGCCGCGGGCCAGGCCAGGTCCCGCTAGATAGACCTCACCCACCATGTCCGGGGCCACCGGGCGCAGGAAGCCGTCCAGCACGAACACCCGGCAGTTGGGCAGCGGCCGGCCGATCGCCGGCGGTGCACTCTCTGGTGTGATGCTCTGCGCGATCTCCACCGCCGTGGCCATCACCGTCGCCTCGGTCGGACCGTAGGTGTTCCACACGCCTGTACTGGCCCGCCAGCGGGCCGCCAGGTCGGCGCTCAGCCGCTCCGCACCCAGCACCCAATTCCGCACACCAGGCACCGACTCCGGATCCAACACACCCAACAGCGACGGCACCACACTCGCCACACTCACCCCGCTGCTACGGATCATCTCCGCCAACGCCAGCGGATCCGTACGCTCCTCACTGGTCGCGATCGCCAACGTGCCACCACCGGCCAGGGTCACCGCCACATCCAGCACCGACGCGTCGAAGCTGAACGACGCGAACTGCAACGTCACTTCGCCCGGCCCAGCACCAAGAATCGGACCCATCGCAGCCACCAGATTGGACAGACCGCGATGCGCGACCGCCACGCCCTTCGGCCGACCCGTCGACCCCGACGTATAGATCACATACGCCAGACGATCCGGATCCAACACCACAGCCAGCGGCTCCACCGATTCCGCGGCGATCAACTCATCCGCATCGGACAGCCAGTCCTCGTCGATCACCGGTGCGGCTTCACTGGAAGTGACCATGAAGGCGAGCCGGTCAGCGGGGTACTCCGGGTCCAACGGCACATACGCCGCCCCGGCCTTCCACACCCCCAGCATCGCCACGACCATGTCGACACCCCGCGCGAGCTTCAACCCCACCCGCGACTCCACACCCACACCGCGCTTCCGCAAGAACCGCGCCAGCCGATTCGACCGCTCGTCCAGTCCCGCGTACGACAACTCCACAGCACCGCACCGCACCGCCGCACTCTCCGGCGCCCGCACCACCCACTCCGCAACCAGCTCCGCCACCGTCGCCGAGCCGACCGGACGCCCCGTGTCATTCCACTCCTCGACCACCAACGCCCGCTCATCGACGTCGAGGAGGGTCAGCGCGCCAACACGTTTCTCCGGGTCGGCCGCCATCTGCTCCAGTACGCGGACCAGCCGCCCTGCGAGCGCCTCGGCCCCGGCCGTGTCGTAGAGGTCCAGTCGGTGGTCGATCCGAAGTTCCAGACCATCGATCGGGTTGACCCCCAGCGTCAGGGCGTAGTGGGTCGACTCACGTACGCCGGAACCGACGAGGCGCAGAGGGGCGGGCGGGCCGCTCTCGCCCGCACGGTAGTTCTCGAACGCCAGCAGGGTGTCAAAGCCCGCCCCGGGTCCCACCAACCGCTGGATCTCGCTCAGCCCAAGATGCTGATGATCCAACAACCCCGACTGCTCCGCCTGCACCGCAGCCAACAACCCAGCCACCGACCAGGCACCGTTCAACCGCACCCGCACCGGAACCGTATTGATGAACAGCCCCAGCATCCCCTCCATACCCGCCAACTCCGCCGGCCGCCCCGCCACCGTCGCCCCGAACACCACATCACCCCGACCCGACAACCCACCCACCACCACAGCCCACGCCACCTGCACCACCGTGTTCACCGTCACACCCAACCCACGAGCGAGCTCACGCAGCGCCGCGTCCAGCTCGGCGCCCGGGCGGAAGACGAACTGGGCTGTCGCTGCCGGCTCGAGATCACCGGACGCGGGAGCAACCAGGGTCGGCTCCTCGACACCGGCCAGGGCCCGCGTCCATGCCTCCCGGGCCGCGGGACGGTCCTGACGGTCGAGCCAGGAGTAGTACTCATGGAATGGGAGCGTCGGAGCAAGGTTGTCGGCAGCTCCACCAGCCGCGTAGGCAGTCCAGACCTCACGCAGGAGGATGGGCAGAGACCAGCCGTCCAGCACCAGGTGATGCAGAGTCACCACCAAACGCCATTGGTCCTCACCCACCCTCACCAACAACACCCGCAGCAGCGGAGGACGCACCAGATCAAACCTCCGCGCCCGCTCCTCAACCGCGATCCGCTCGGACCCCGCCCACGCCACCTCCTCCGACGTCCCCGACAAGTCCACCTCACGCCACGGCAGTTCCGCCCCTTCGGCGATCACCTGCACCGGCTGCTCGACACCCGACGGCTGCCAAAACCCAGCCCGCAGACCCGCATGCCGATCCACCACCACCTGCCACGAAGCCCGCAACACTCCGGCATCCACCGGCCCCCGCAGGTCCAGGACCAACTGCTCCACATACACATCGGTGCCGTGCTGATCAAACAGCGAGTGGAAGAGCAGGCCCTCCTGCAACGGCGAGACCGGCAACACCTCCACCAGCCCCGCAACACCCGCTTCTACCTCGTCGACCTGAGCCTGATCCAACGCCACCAACGGAAAGTCCGACGGCGTGAAACCCCCACCAGACCCCTCCACATGCGCAACCAGACCCGCCAGCATCCCCGCCCAGCCCTCAACCAGCGATCGCGCCGACTCCTCCCTCAACAACGCCTCCGGCCACGACACCGACAACACCAACTCCGGACCCTCAGCCAGATCCCTGACCAGGCCCTCCACCTCAAGGGCGTGCATCACCGGTGCGCGGTCTGCGATGCCTTCGCCCAGACCGTCGCCGATGAGCTGCCATGCGTCGTCACGACTACTGAAACGCCCCAGGTAGTTGAAGCCGATCTCCGGCACCGGCAACCCCGCCAGCACCCCCGCCGACTCCCCGTTCAGATACCGCAACACCCCAAAACCAAGACCATCCCCCGGCACACCCCGCACCTGCTCCTTAACCCGCTTCACCAACTCCCCCGCAGCACCACCACCCGACCGCACCACCCCACCCTCAACACCACCAGCATCCACCCGCACCGGACGCACACCCGTAAACCAACCCACCGTCCGCGACAAATCACCACCCACACCCAACTCCACCCGCCCATGACCCTCCACATCCACCACAAACCCCAACCCACCACCACCCACCCACTCCGACACCGCACCCACCAACCCCGCCAACAACACATCCTCAACACCCGCATGAAACGCCGCCGGCACACCACCCAACAACCCAACCGACACACCCACCGACAACCGCACCGACACCCGACGCACACTCTCGCCGAGCCACTGAGCGCGGTCCGACGCCCCCTCAGGAAGCACCGGCTGCACGTCCCGGAGAAGCTCCCTCCACTCCGCAAGTTCACTCAGCCGCTCAGCACTGCCGCCCTGCGCCGCCAACTCCCGTGCCCAATGCCGGAACGACGTCACCACCGGCCCCAACCCAGCAACCCGACCCGCCGACAACTCCCCATACGCAGAGGCCAGATCCGCCAGCAGAACCCGCCACGACACCCCATCAACCACCAGGTGGTTGGCCACCATGAGGAGGCGCCCGGTGTTCCCGGGGCCCCCGTCGAACCAGACCGCGTCGAGCATCACACCGGCCCGCGGATCCAGCCGCCCCACCGCCTCCCCCGCATGCACACCCACCAACGCATCCAGTTCACCCTCGTCAAGACCAGACGCATCCACCCGCCGCACCCAAACCCGCTGCGGCACCTCCTCGGGCACCACCAACCGCATCCCCTCCGCGCCCACCTCCAGCCGCGCCCGCAACACCTCATGCCGCTCCACCAACGCCCGCACCGCAGACCCCAACACCACACCATCCACACCAACCGGCGTCCTGACGAGTGCCGACTGGAATACCTCGGCGACGTCCTGCGGTTCGACCCGGTCGAGCAGTTCTCGCATGACGGGGGTCAGCGGTATCCCGCCGGTGGCGTCGGCCGCACCGTCCGCGGCCGGGGCGGCGGCGAGCGGGCGGGCCAGGGCGGCCAGGCGGGCCGGGGTCCGGTGCTCGAAGACCTCGCGGGTGGTGATGACATGGCCGGCCCGGCGGGCTCCGGAGACGACCGTCATCGACAGGATCGAGTCGCCGCCCAGGACGAAGAAGTCGTCGTCGGCGCCGATCCCTTCGTGGCCCAGGACGTCCGCGAAGAGGCCGCAGAGCAGTTCCTCGACTGGCGTGGACGGTGCGCGGCCCGCCTGGCGCATCGGCTCCGGGGCAGGTAGGGCGGCCTTGTCCACCTTGCCGTTCACCGTCAGCGGCAGGGCGCCCAGAACGGTGACCGTCGCCGGGACCATGTAGGCGGGGAGCCGGTCGGCGACGAACGAGCGCAGGTCCGCCGGAGCGGGCGCGCCGTCGGCGGCCGCGTACGCCGCGAGCCGACCCTCTCTTACCAGGACGGCCGTCTGAGCGACCGCCGGGTGGGCGGCGAGGACGGACTCGACCTCACCGAGCTCGATCCGGAAACCGCGGATCTTGACCTGTTCGTCGGCACGGCCTGCGAAGTGCAACAGCCCGCCGTCCGTCCAACGGGCCAGGTCACCCGTCCGGTACATCCGCTGCCCCGGCAGGAACGGGCAGGCCACGAACCGCTCCGCCGTCAGATCCGCACGGCCCAAATAACCGCGGGCCAGACCGGGACCGGCCAGATACACCTCGCCCACCGCACCGACCGGCGCCGGACGCAGCGATTCGTCCAGGACGAAGACGTGCGTGCCGTCGAGGGGCCGGCCGATCGGTGGGGGTGCGTCCTGCGCGGTGGCTCCGTCGGGGATCTCCACCGCTGTGGCCATCACCGTCGCCTCGGTGGGGCCGTAGGTGTTCCACAAGCTTGTGCGGGCTCGCCAGCGGGCCGCGAGGTCGGCGTTGAGGCGTTCCGCGCCCAGCAGCCAGTTCCGCACCCCGGGCACTGTCTGCGGATCGAGTGTCGACAGCAGGGAGGGGACGACGCTGGCGACGGTGACGCCGGTGTCGCGGATCATCCGGGCCAGGGTCGCGGGGTCCGAGCGTTCTCCGCTTGCCGCGATGGCGAGGGTGCCGCCCGCGGCCAGTGTGACGGCCAGGTCGAGCACCGACGCGTCGAAGCTGAACGACGCGAACTGCAGGGTCGTTTCGCCCGGCCCGGCGCCAAGGATCGGCGTCATCGCGTCCACCAGGTCCACCACGCCGCGATGCGCGACCGCCACGCCCTTCGGCCGGCCGGTCGAGCCCGATGTGTGGATCACGTATGCCAGTTGGTCCGGGTCCAGCGGAACGTCTAGGGGGGTGTCCGGCTCGGCCGCGATCGCCGCGTCGGCCGCCGTCAGCCAGTCGTCGTCGATGACCGGTGCGGCGCCGCTGGTGGTGATCATGTGGCGCAGGCGGTCCGCCGGGTATTCGGGGTCCAGGGGCACGTACGCGGCCCCGGACCGCCATACGCCCAGCACGGCCACCACCATGTCGACGCCGCGTGCGAGCCCGAGTCCGACCCTCGACTCCGTGCCCGTCCCCGACCGGCGCAGATACCGCGCCAGTCGGTTCGCCCGTGCGTCCAGCTCCGCGTACGACAGCTCCACGGCTCCGCACCGCACCGCCACGGCCTGCGGTGACCGGGCCGCCCAGGTCGCGACGCGTGTGGGCACGGACTGCCAGGCCGCCGGGGTGGACGGTCGGCCGGATCGGGGCGCGGAGGCGCTCGGGTGATCCGCGTGGTCCGGGCGAAGCGAGTGAGAGTCAGACATAGCAGGCGTCTCCACTGGCTGAATCGGGAAGCTTCCACGGCAGCGGCGGGCAGCACGCCGCGGTGCCTCGCGCCGGGGCGTGCTCAGGGCGCAGTGCTCGGCCCCGGCGGTCGGTCGCGCGGGGCGGAGCACTGCGTCGTGAGAGCGTGCGGGTCGAAGTCTCGTGGGCCGGGTTCCGTCCGGCTCACGAGGGTCCTGCAAGGCTAGGGCTCGCGGCGGTCACGCCGGGACGGGCCTCCGTTCGGGCCGCCGCGGAAGCGGGGGCCTCCGCCGGGGCCCTGCCCCGGTACCGGTCCCGGGCCTCCGGGCATCGGTCCAGGTCCGGGGCCCATGCCCGGCATCGGTCCCGGCCCCATGCCGGGTACGGGGTGTGGTCCCGGTCCCATGCCTGGCATCGGGCCGCCGACGTGCACCGGACCGCCCGGGCCGGCGATCTCGGCCGGCGCTGCGTGCCGGGCGGGCTCGTCCCGCTCGGGGCCGGAGCCGTTCTTGGACTGTCCGGCGAACTGCGTACGGTACAGCTCCGCGTAGAGGCCGCTCGCGGCGAGCAGTTCCTCGTGCGTGCCCTTCTCCTTGATCTTTCCCTCGTCGATGACGAGGATCTGGTCGGCGTCGCGGATGGTGGACAGCCGGTGGGCGATGACCAGGGACGTCCGGCCCTTCAGCGCGGTGCGCAGGGCGAGTTGGACGGCCGCCTCCGACTCGGAGTCGAGGTGGGCGGTGGCCTCGTCGAGCACCACGACGGGCGGGGCCTTGAGCAGTAGCCGGGCCATGGCGATCCGCTGCTTCTCACCGCCGGAGAGCCGGTATCCGCGGTCTCCGACCACCGTGTCGAAGCCGTCCGGCAGCGACTCGATGAGGTCCCAGATCTGTGCGGCCCGGCAGGCGTCGATCAGGTCCTGCTCGACGGCGTCCGGGCGTGCGTACATGAGGTTCTGGCGGATCGTCGTGTGGAAGAGGTGGGCGTCCTGGGTGACCATGCCGACGGTGTCGAGCAGGGATTCCAGGGTGACATCCCGCAAGTCCTGGCCGCCGATGCGGACGGTTCCGTCATTGGGGTCGTACAGCCGCGGGACCAGGTGGGTGATGGTCGTCTTGCCCGCTCCGGAGCGGCCGACCAGTGCGGTGAGTTTCCCGGCCGGCGCGGTGAAGCTCAGGTTGCGCAGCGTCCAGGCGTCACCCTCGCGTTCCGGCATCGGCAGGGCGATCGATTCGAGGGAGGCCAGTGACACGTCGGCCGCCTTCGGGTAGCGGAACGAGACATTGTCGAACTGGATGTCCGTGGCCGTGCCGATGGGTGCCGCGTCCGGCTTCTCCGCGATGAGCGGTTCGAGGTCCAGGACCTCGAAGAGCCGGTCGAAGCTGACCAGGGTGTTCATCACGTCCGCCTGGGCGTTGGACAGTTGGCCGATCGGTTGCATCAGGCGGGTCAGGAGGGTGGCCAGGGCCACCAGGGTGCCCAGCTGGATCGTGCCCTCGACGACCAGGTGGCCGCCCACTCCGTACACCGCGGCGGTGGCGAGCGAGCTGACCAGCATGGTGGACAGGAAGAGCAGTTTCATGTGGACGGAGGTGCGGACGCCGACGTCACGGCTACGGTCCGCCAGTCCCGAGAACTCGGCGGACTCGCGGTCGGGCCGGCCGTAGAGCTTGGCGAGCAGCGCGCCGGTGACGTTGAACCGCTCATGCATCATCGAGCCCATTTCGGCGTTGATCTGCATGTGCCGGCGCATGAGGCGCTGCATCCGCCGTCCGATGATCCTGCCGGGCAGGACGAAGAACGGGGCGAGCAGCAGGGAGATGAGCGTGATGAGCCACGACAGGTAGATCATCGTGACGAGGATGAACGTCAGTGTGAGTGCGGCGGAGACGACGGTGGAGAGCAGTGAGGTCAGTGCCGCCTGCGCTCCCATCACGTCGGTGTTCAGCCGGCTGACGAGGGCTCCGGTCTGTGCGCGGGTGAAGAACGCCAGCGGCTGGCGCTGGACATGGTCGAACACCTCGGTGCGCAGGTCGTAGATGAGGCCTTCGCTGACGCGGGCGGAGAGCCACGCTTCCGCGAATCCGAGGAGGCTGGCCACCACCGACAGTGGGGCGACCGCCAAGGCTATCCATACGACGACGGAAGTGTCGCCCTTCATGATGCCATTGTCGATGAGGTATTTGAACATCAGAGGAATGGCCACCGCAGTACCCGCGTTGAGCGTTGTGGCGGCCAAGAGAATTCCGATGCTGCGGCGGTGCCGCTTGGCGTACGGGATGATTCGTTTTGCGGTGCCGGGCCTTACGTCCTGTTTGGAAAGGGAGGGGTCAGGTCCGTCCCCCCGTACGATCACCGGTCCTGGGCCACCCATCATGGCCACAGCTACCACCTCTGTCCCGTTGTCTCGCCCGACGGCCTTCGGTCAGTTGACGGCTTGGGCTGCGTCCATCCGGTCGGCGAGGCTCTTGGGGCGCATGTCCGTCCAGTTCTCCTCGATGTACGAAATGCACGCGGCCCGGGTGTCCTCGCCGAACACGGCTTTCCAGCCGTCCGGCACTTCGGCGAATGCGGGCCAGAGAGAATGCTGATTCTCGTCGTTCACGAGAACGAGAAAGGACGCGTTTTCATCGTCGAAAGGATTCACTGTGACCACTCCCGTCAGTGGGGTTCGCCTAGTGCGTTGCCCACGATAGTCAGCCCCTTCCGGGGCGACAAGCAACGGAATTGCGGTCCGGTGTCCAACCATTCATTGTCGGCACTTGGACACATGCGGCGGCTACTTATCACGGGAGGGCGGGCGTTGTTGTCCTACGGCGAGTTGCCGGCCATTTTGGCGGGCGTGCCGACGAGTTGGTAGCGCTCGGGGAAGACGATGTCCACGACGAGTCCGCCGTCGGCGCCGGCGTGGGCGGTGAGTTCGGCCCCGTGGGCGTCGACGATGGAGCGGACGATGGACAGGCCGAGGCCATGGTGGCCGTCGTCCGCGCTGCGGTTGAGTCGCTGGAAGGGGTGGAAGAGCCGGTCGACCTCGTCGTCGGGAACGCGCTGGCCGGTGTTGGCGGCGGTGATGAAGGCGCTTCCGTCGCGGGTGCCGACCGTGAGGTCCACGTGGCCGTCCTGGACGTTGTAGGAGAGGGCGTTGTCGAGCAGGTTGGCCACCAGGCGTCCGACGAGCACCGGGTCTCCTTCGAGGGGCGCGGGCGCGATGCGGGTGTCGAGTCGCAGTCCGCGTTTGTCCGCCGCCGGGCGCAGGGCGCACACGGCCTCTTCGGCGAGGTCCGCGAGGTCCACCGGTTCCGGCCGGTCCAGGCCGCGTTCGCTGGTGGACAGGAAGAACAGCGCCTCCAGCAGGCGTCCCTGCTGTTTGCTGATGGTCAGCAGGCGTTCGAAGTTCATGCGGAAGGTGTCGACGGTGGGGTCCCGGTCGATGAGGGACTCCTCCAGCAGTGCGTGCTCCATCGTCAAGGGGGTGCGAAGTTCGTGCGCGGCGTTGGCGACGAACCGTTTGTGGGAGTCGATCGCGGTCTCCAGGCGGCCGAGGAGGCCGTCCACCGTGTCGGCGAGGTCCTTCAGTTCGTCGCTGGGGCCTTCGACGGCCAGTCGTTCGTGAACGTTGCGGGCGGTGATCCGCTGGATGGTGGTGGTCATGGAGCGCAGGGGGCGCAGTACGCGTCCGGCGACCACCCAGCCGAGCCAGATGGAGATGAGTGTGGTGATCGCCAGGGCTATCACCGCGTTGAACATGAGGTTGTCGATCATCTCCTGGTGGGTGTGGAGTGCCTGTTCGCGCAGGGCCTGGGCCTGCTCGTCGACGGCGCCGGGCCTGCGGCCGAGGGTGTCGGGGCTGTCCTCGCCGATGTACCGGCTGATCTGTGGCGGCCGGTCCGAGTCCGTCGGCGCCCTAAAGCCGTCGATCAGGACGAGGCCGCTGGTGGTGGTGCCCGCCACCAGCAGGTAGGTGATGGTGAGAAGCACCACCCCGGACACGATGAACAGCGCCCCGTAGAGCAGCGTGAGGCGCATGCGTACCTTGCGCGGCTTCAGCAGCGCGGCGACCCTGGCGCGGTCGAGGAAGTCTGCGGAGAGCGGGAACGGCCGCACGGGCACCTCATATCCGGTACCCGCCGCGGGGCACCGTCTCGATCACGGGCGGGGAACCGAGTTTGGATCTCAGGCGGTTGATGGTGGTCTTCACCGTGTTGGTGAAGGGGTCCGTGGCTTCGTCCCACACGCGTTCGAGGAGTTCCTCGGTGGGGACCGCCCGCCCCTGGGCGGCCAACAGGTATTCCAGGACCGCCAGTTCCTTGGGGTTGAGCGGCAGTCGCTGGCCGTCGCGGGAGGCGAGCCGCTTCGCCGCGTCGAGCCGCAGGTCGCCGTGGACGAGTACGGGTGTCACCGCCTGTTGCGGCCGTCGGCCGAGGGCCCTGATCCGGGCGATCAGCTCCGGGTAGGCGAACGGTTTGGGGAGGTAGTCGTCGGCTCCGAGGTTGAGCCCCTCGACCCGCTCGGCCATGGTGCCAGACGCGGTGAGCATCAGCACGCGGGGCTGGACCGGCTGTTCGGCGAGGGTGCCGCACACCTCGTCGCCGTGGATGCCGGGCAGGTCCCGGTCGAGCACGACCACGTCGTAGTCGACGACCGAGGTGTTCTCCAGAGCGCGTTCCCCGTCGTGCACGACGTCGACGGCCATACCCTCGCGGCGCAGCACGCGTGCCACCGAGTCCGCCAGCACGGCATGGTCCTCGACTACCAGCACTCTCATCGTCCACCCCTTGCGCACAACTCTGCCGACCGCGACTCGCGCCCCGACAACTGGCCCTTGTGTCACGGCAGTTGTCTCCAAGGAGTCAGGTTATCGCCGCGGTGTTCAGTTCTGCGTGAAGAAGGCGGTGATGATCTCGTTGACTGCGTCGGGCCTTTCGAGGCAGCCGTAGTGGCCGCAGCCCGGTATTTCCTCGTACGTGGCGCCCGGGATGTGGTGGGCGAGTTCTCGTACCAGTGCGGGGCGGGCGACGAGGTCGTCCCGGAAGCCGATGACCTGGCAGGGCACGGTGATCCGCCGGTAGGCGGGCAGGCGGTCGCCGATCAGCTCCAGGCCGAGCTGGCCGCGGACCGTGGCGGGCGCGACGGGTGACAGTTCGAGGACCGACAGCCAGTCCTGGAGTCCTTCCTCGTCGTTGAGGGTGTCCGGGGAGAGGTTCTGCAGGGCTTGGACGTAGGCCGCGTAGCGCGGGGGAAGGGTGATCCCGCTGTCCGCGAGGGCGAGGTCGGCGGCGGACATGGCGGTGATCAGCGCGTCCGCCCGTCCGCAGGAGGCGATGAGCACCGCCTGGCGCACCAGCTCGGGCCGGGCCAGGAGCAGCTCCTGCACGATGATCCCGCCCAGGGAGAAGCCGACGACCCGGCACGGGCCGGCGTCCAGGTGGGCGATGAGCGCGGCGATGTCGGCGGCCATGTCGCCGAGGGTGAATCCCTCTTCGCACAGGTCGGTCGGCGGTATGCCACGGTTGTCGACGGTGATGACCCGGTAGCCGGCGGCCTTCAGGGCGGGCACCTGGTGGGCGCGCCAGATCCGGCCGGGGGCCGCGGTCCCGGTGACCATGACGACGGGCTCGCCGGAGCCGTGGTCGTCGTAGCCGAGGTTGATTCCGTTGACGTGTACCACCGGCATCGGGCGGTCCCCCTCAACTTCCGGTCCGGGCGGGCTCGCGGCGCTCCGCGAGCGGCATGTCGACCGGGGCGAGGGCCGCCTGTTCGATCGCCCGGACACAGAGCGGGGTACTGTCCATCACGTTGAGCGCCTCGGGCCGGTCTGCTGAGACGTGGCCCCGTGGCTCGTACCGCACCCGGGTGCCGGCCGGGCTCATGCCGTGTGCCCCGCGAACCGGCCGACCTTGGTGATGACGTCCTCGCCGTACAGGCGCAGGGCCTGTTGGAGGGCGAACTCCGCGATGTACCGGCGGAATTCCTCCGGTGGTTCCTCCGCCGCGTTCAGCATGTGCCGGTTGGCGACGACGGCGGGGCTCTTCAGCCGTTGCGCGCCGCGTTCGACGGCCGCGTCGAGTTCGCCGGGTTCTACGACCTCGTCGATCAGGTGCCGTGCGTCCGGTTCGGCCGCCCACAGGCGGCGGCCGCCGAGGATGACCTGACGGGAGATCCGCGGGCCGGTGTGCCGGCCGAGGCGGAAGTTGCCGGCGCCGGGCACGATGCCCTCGCGGGCGGCCGGCAGCGTCAGGTAGGCGTCCGAGGCGGCCACCACGAGGTCGCAGGCGAGCAGCAGTTGCATGCCGCCGCCGATGGCGAAGGTGTCGACCGCCGCGATCCACGGTTTCTCGACCGTGGGGGACTGCCAGGAGCGGTCGTGGTCGACGAGGAGTCCGGCGATCATCTTGCGGATGTAGCCCGTCTCGCGGCGGAGCAGGAACCCGGTGAGGGAGATGTCGCCGGCGTGCAGGCGCTTGAGGTTGATGCCGGCGCTGAACACCCGTTTCCCGCGGTAGCGGGGGTGGGTCATCTCGCCGCCGCGCAGCACGGCCACGTGGACTCCGGGGTCGAGGAGGGCGAGGTCGACGGCGGTCTCCATGTCGTCGACCTGCTGTTCGTCCTCGGCGTTCAGACAGTCGTCCCGGCACATGGTCAGGTACGCGGTGCCGTCCCGCCGTTCGAGGAGTACCGAGTGGGTGCGCAGGACACCGGTGCGGGTGAACTCCGGCAGGAGGTTCCTGGCCCGGTCGGTGGGCCGGAGCATCGCGTCGAGCAGGTGCGGCCCAGCGTGCGGTGACCTGAGCACCGCACGCAGGAAGACGCCCTGGTCGATCTCCCAGCCCTCCTTGTCGGCCTGGCGCCGGCCGCGGTCGGCGGCCATGTGTTCGGGGCTCGGCACCAGACCGGGGAACTGTGCCGCCACGGCGTCGAGCAGTTCCTCGATGCGCAGGCCCGCGGTGTCCTCGGTGAGCCGCCGGTACACGGAGTCGATGTACCGGTCGAGGTACGACGTCCTCAGAGCGCGGGAGGTGTTCTTCGCGGCGGCGATCTCGGCTCGCTGCTCGTCGGTGCGTGCGGCGGGCTCCGGTAGCGTCGCGACGAGTTTGTCGACGCGGGTGGCCGCCTCCTCCACCTGCGGCCAGAGGTCCGGAGCGTGGGCCGTCACGAGGCCGCCTCCTCCGCGGTGGTCCGCAGGGCCCGGTCACAGGCGGCCAGGTGCGGGCCGAGTGCGTCCTCGAAGGAGGTGGTGGCGGCGTCGAACAGCAGCTGCCGACGGATTGCCAGCTCCTTGCCGGCCAGGCCGCTGGTGAGCCCGGCCACGGCGGCGACAGTCACGGCGGGGTCGTCGACCATTTCGTCGGCGAGTCCGAGGCGCACCGCCTCGGGGCCTTCGACGGGCAGCCCGAACAGCACCGCCCTGCGGACGCCGGCAGGGCCGGCGAGCTGCGCCAGCCGGTAGCCGGCCATCCCGGGCCAGGTACCGGTCTTGTCCCGGGCCACGAGCAGCCGGGTGCCGGGGGTCACCGCGCGGACGTCGGCGGCGAGGAACACGTCGAGTGCCGTTCCGCCGCAGTCGCCGTCGGCCACCGCGACGGTGGCCAGGGGGAGCCGTTCCAGGCGGCGCAGCGCCCGCTCCCACTTGCTGACCAGCATCACGTCGAGTCCGCCGGTCCAGTCGCCCTGCGGGGTACCCGTCGCGTGGACGGTGAGGGGGCCGTGGGCGGCCCGGTCCTCGGCCCGGTCGCAGATCTCCTGGACGGCTCCGACGGTCGCCGCCGACAGCGGCTCGCTCCCGTCGACCGTCAGCGCCAGCGCCTCGCTCATCGTGCTCACCGGCCTCACCACTGGACCAGCGCCGTCTCGAGCGTGGAGCCGGGCCCCATGGTCATCAGCACGCCGTACTCCCCTGGTTCGGTGATGTCCTCGTCGAGCAGTCGCTCGTAGGAGAAGAGGAACGATCCGCTGGACACGTTTCCGTAGTCGCGCAGCACCCCGGTGGTGTGCCGGACGTCGTGCCGGGTCAGCCCGAGGTTGACGCCGACCGCGTCGATCACCTTCTTGCCGCCCGAGTGCACCAGCCAGTGCGCGATGTCGCTGCGGCGCAGGCCCGTGCCCTCAAGGAGCCGGTCCACGACGATCTCGGCGTGGGCGCCCACGACGTACGGGATCTGCGGGTCGAGGAAGAAGCTGAACCTGCCGAGGTCGCGGTCCCAGTCGTAGCGCATGGCGTCGACGGCCTCGGGGATGATGCAGCTGGCGAACTTGAGCAGCCGCGGTCCCTCGGAGGCGACCGTGCCGGGGTGCGCGCCCGCGAGCAGCGCGACGGCTCCGGCGCCGTCGCCGAACAGGCTGTTCACCACGGCGGTGCGCATCGAGGAGTCCATCGCGTACGCGGCTGAGCAGGCTTCCGTGCACAGGACGACGGCGAGTTCGCCGGGGTGTGCCGCGGCCCATCCCGTGACGACGTTCAGGGCGTTGAGCCCGGCGTTGCATCCCATGCCGACGATGTCGGAGCGGCTGCAGTGCCGGTCGATGCCGAGCTCCCGGATGAGCAGGGCGCTGAGGCCCGGGGTGAGGAAGCCGGTCGAGGTGACGCAGCAGAGGTGGCGCAGGTCGGAGAGGTCGGCGCCGGCCCGCTTCAGGCAGGCGCGCAGTGCCTCGGCGCCCATCTCGACGGCCAGCGACCGGTGCTTGTCGAGCAGGTCGCCCTGGGGTTCGGGGTTCCGCGCGCCGGCCTCGTCCGGCACGGGCAGGACCAAGTGGCGCCGCTCGATGGCGCTGTTGAGGAAGACCGAACGGACCCGGGGATCGCTGATCCCGAAGGCGTCGAGCACCTCTTGCTGGGAGTACGAGGTCGGCGTCACCGCCGTACCCACTCCCACGATCCGCGGGCTGGTGAGTCCTCCCGAGAGGAGGCCCGGCTCCGCGGCGACGGGCCGTTCGACAGTCGTGGTCATCGGTAAGTCCACCCCCACCTGCGCGGATTGCTGCGCAGCGTCCGTAAAACGCGATTCATTTTTCTGACCTTTCATGTGCGGCGCATTCCGCCTCTATGAAGCGGGTGAGCCGTGCGATTCCCTCCTGGATCTCCGCAGGCGTCAGATAACTGATGGAAAGTCGGATTCCGTTCCGGCCTCCGCCCAGGGGATGGAAGTGCTCCATCGGCGTCCAGATGACGCCGAATTCCTGGGCCGAGCGGCTCAGTGCGGCCTCGTCCGCCCGGAAGGGCACCTGCACGCTGAGGAAGAATCCGCCGGCGGGTTCGTTCCACCGCACTCCGAGCTCCGCCCGGCGGTCGGCGGGGAGGCAGCTGTCCAGGCGCTGGAGAACGGACCGCATCGCCTCGCCGTAGTACGCGGCGGCCTCGGAGTTCATCTCCGAGACGCGGCCACGCGCGGCCAGCAGCGCGCCCGCCACCGTGGCTTGGCTCAGGGACGGGGTGTTCACCGTGATCATGCTCTTGATCTTGGCGAGTTCGGCGGCGAGCAGGGTGCTGCCGCCCACGCCGTCGGCCACCGGCTGGTCGGCGACGACGTAGCCCACCCGGGCGCCGGGGAAGACGGTCTTGGAGAAGGAGCCCAGGTGCACGACCGTGCGGGCGCGGTCGAGGGCCTTCAGTGTCGGGAGCCGCGGGCCTGGGCTCACCATGCGGTAGGGGCTGTCCTCCAGGATCAGCAGTCCGTGGCGCGCGGCGGTCCGCAGCAGGTCCGTACGGGTGCGCAGGTCCAGGGTGTTGCCGGAGGGGTTGGCGTGGTCGGGCAGGACGTAGAGGACGCGGGGGCGTTTACCGCGGGCCCGCAGTTCCCGGATCGCCGCCTCCACGTCGGCGCACGCCAGCCCGTCCTCCCGCTCCTCCACCGGGTGCACCTCGATGTCCAGCAGCCGCGCCGCTCCGATGATCCCCACGTAGCAGGGGCTGGAGACCAGCAGCACGTCGTCGGGGCCGCCGATAAGCGCCCGCAGGGCCAGCAGCATGGCCTCCTGGGCGCCGAGGGTGACGACCAGCGATTCGGCGGGGACGTCGATGCCCTCGTCCGCCATCAGCGATTCGGCGATGATCTCGCGGATCATGCCGGCGGTTGGCCCGTACTGGTAGAGCGCCGTCCGGATTTCCTGGGGCGTGCGCCCCTGGTCGGCGAGATGGTCGAGGTAGCGGCGGGCGTGGGTGAAGATCTGCTCGGTGTCGAAGAACCCGTCGTACGGCCGGCCCGGAGCGAAGGAGATGGCGTCCGGATAGCGGAAGGTGATCTCGTTCAGGAAGTTCATCGTGTCCAGGACGGGGTCGGAAAGAGCGCTGTGCAAATCCGTCCGGCGCAGCTCCTCCGGCATGGTGGGCGCCGGTGCCGGCTCCGCGGGCGCGGCTCCCACGCGGATCACCTCGCGTCCGAGGTCCGTCACCGAGCCGGCGCCGGTGAACTCCATGGCCCGGGCGAACTCCCGGACCAGTCCCTGCAGGTCCGACAGGTCGGGCACGCTGTCTGTGCTCCTGTCCGCGGCCTCGTCGCCGCCGACCGCGTCCGTGGGCACACCGTCCCGCGCGGTCGGCCGGAGCACCACCGCGTCGGCGCCCGAGGCCAGCGCCACCAGGATGTCGGCACCACGGCGGATGCCGCCGCTGAGCAGGACGAGTCCCCCTCCGGCCACGGCGTCCGCGATCGCGGGCAGTTCCCGAAGGGCGGAGGTCACGACACCGTCGGCGCCCGCCTCGATCGCGCGCAGCGCGTCCTGTGCGGTGTCCGTCCCGGCGATCAGCAGCGGGAGCGAGGTCTCCGCGCGCAGCAGGGGGAGTGCCGACCAGTCGACGGGGGGCCGCGGGCCGGGGTCCGGCGCGAGCCGGAGGGTGAGTGCGCCGAAACCGGCGTCCTGCGCTCGTCCGGCAAGTTCGTGTGCCGCTCGCCGGTCCGGTACGGCGGTGATGTCCAGCCACAGCGGTACGTCGCCGCCGACGGGATCCGCGGACCACGGTGCGGTGGTCACTACGGCGGGGAGCCCTGCCGCGGCACTCGCGCGGACCGCTGCCCGTTCCCGTTCGGGGCGGACTCGGTCGGGGTGCGGGCCGACGACGACCGGCGCGCTCCACATACGTCCGAAGACCTTCACCCCGGTTTCGGGCGCCCCCGCGAGCCCGTACCGACCCTGGACGAGACCGGTGCGGTCGAACAATGCGCGGTTGACGGCGGCCGCGGCCCGTTCGGTCACGGCAGGGGAACTATCGGAGCGGGCATCTTCTCGGATGTGCTGCGCTGCCATGGATTCCCTCCGAAAGCCGTCGGCCCGATCTCTGCGGCTGAATTCGCGGCCTAAGCATCACATGACCCCGGGGATTCAACAAAGTCGTCCAACTGCGCGTATCACACGCTTGGACACGAGAAATAAGCGAGTGGAGTCGAGAGGGAATGGGGATGGCGAAAGAATACAAGAATGCATGGGCATTCGGCCGGGCCCTCCCGTGATATTCCACGAGAGGGCCCGGCCGGTGTCCAACCGTCGAATGCGGGCACTTGGACAGCTGCGCAGTCCTACCCGTATTCCACCGTCTGGTGCTCTATCCGCGCGGCGATCTCTCCCCACACTCCCGCGAATTCGTGGGCGAGATCGGCGACGATGGAGGTGCAGTGCGGCGGGACGCTGTCGATGATCGCCTGCCATTCGGCGCCGGTCAGGGTATGGATGTTCAACAGCCGCAGCAGCGTGCGGCCGGTTTCGCTGAACCGTAAAGCGGGATCGGATTTCAGGCGGTCCACGGCCGCGACGCGCGCCGCGATCCGCGCCGTGCTGATCGCCTGCTCGGCGGCGGCGATCCGGTCCCGGCTGGTCTCCTCGGCCGGCGTCCTCGGCCGCGGACGAGCCCGGACACGCGGCTTGGGCAGCGGGTCCTCACCCTGATGGATCCGGTTCCGCACGTCCCGGGCCGTCTCCGGCGATATCCGTGCGGCGCGGGCGATCTGCCGCAGGGACAGCCCGGGATTCTCCCTGATGAGTTTCCCGGCCAGTTCGCGCCCCACCGCGCTGTTGACGGGACGGACCCGTCCGTCCTGTCCGATCCGGCTGCCCTCTAACAGAGTGTCCCCCGCCGCCTGTCGGCGGATCTCGGAGACCGTGCCGGGCGAGAGGCCCGTGGCCGAGGCGATCATGCGGTCCGACCACTGTGGGTGCGTCGTGATGATCCGGCTCGCCGCCCTCTTCCGGTCCGCCATGGACAGCGGGAGCCCGTGCGTGATGTTCGACTCCACCGAGAGCACGAAGGCGTCGGACTCAGTGCCGTCGAAGTACGTCACGGCGATCTTGTCGTCGCCGCGGAGTTGCGCCGCTCGCAGCCGGTGCACACCGTCGATCACTCGCATGGTCTGCCGGTGCACCAACACCGGTGGAAGCGGAGCCCATACTTCCACCAGTGCCTGTATGTGGTCCTGATCCTCTCCGGTACTTCGCGGTGACCCTTCCACGACCAAGGAATCGATGTCGACGTCGACGATCACCCCTTGTTCGAATTGCGCCTGGCCCAGCTGCACCACAAACTCCCCCCGAGGCTCTACCTGCGCATAAGTTCGCATTCCGCGACGAACGACAGATTTCTCGGTCATGACCCGCCTGACGAGATCAGCCACCTGTCGAGAATTCCGCGGACAGGGGCCAGGCGGCTTGCCAAGGAAGGTCCGGTTACGGGCGACGACGCCTCACCCGCAACTTTGGCCCCTTGACACACTTCGGCCGACGGAACATCCGGTCGGCGCATGCTAGTAGATCTACGAATTGTGCCCATGCTTGAACTCATTCGACTTCCCCCGTAATGCCACCACACGAGCCGCACCACAGGAACTGCGGTGCTGTTGGCCGACGGCGGCCTGACACCGCACGCCGAGTTGGACACTAGAACAGCAGACGCCCTACGCCTCGTCCAGAGTCCGTCGTCCCAGTAGGTGGCCCGCACGGTGTCACGGGTACCGGACCCAGCCTGTCGTAGGCAGGGGAACCGCAGGTCCGACGGGCACTACGGCATTCCGTCAGGCCTGCTCAACGGCGGCGGGAATATGATGAAAAGCCGGAGACGCGCCACCGGAATGGCGCGGACCGGTGGCCGTAAACAGTGTCCCGCCGGCGGGACACGGCCAAACGCCTGCCATTAGGGAGGCGGAGATTCAGATTCCGATATCGGCGTCTGCCAAGGGGTCGGATTGCTCCAGCTCGCCAGCCGCTTCATCGAGGCGTGACACGATCCAGTCCAGCAGGTCGAGGCCCGCGGCCTCCGCCGCCTGCTGCCACCGGACCCGGCGGTCCGAGGGAACCTGCAGACGCACCAGTGGGTGCAGCAGCGTCCGGTCGGCCTGGCGGTGAGCCCGGACCTGCCGACGCAGCTCGTTGCGGGACCAGCCGCCCCGCTCGGCACGTGTCAACCACTCGTCCTGCTCGTCGGCGGGGCTGCCCGCCACCTCGGCATGGTGCTGGAAGCTGAGCCGCGCACGCCGCCGGGAAGGCTCGAACTTGCCCGCCACCCAGGCGTAGTTGCGCAGGGTCTGGTAGTCGAGCCCGCTCTCGGTCAGGGCCCTGCGGTAGCGGTCCCGGTACTCCCTGCGGCCATAGATGAGCCAGTCACCCAGCCACCATGCCGATGAATCCGTGACCACGAACATCTGCCGGCCGAGATGGGCCCACTGCGCGAGCGGCAGTCCGGGGGAGAGCATCAGGGCGGTGCGCCGGGTCGCCGCTCGCACGTCCAGCGTGACGTGTTCCTGGTCCCCCACCACCGGTTCCGTCGGCCGCCCGCTCCTTCGTGCCGCCTCGCCTGCCATCCTCCGCACCTCACCGCCCCCTTGTCCGCACGCCCTCATCCTTCACGGCGCGACGTCTCGGCGAGGTAACAGAACGGATCGGGCGGACAGCGGGAGGAAGTGGCTCTGTGTTACGGCGGAGTTACCTGTTCCGCGCTGTACTTGGGCGCGCGGAGCAAGCGGCCCCGCGAGCAGACCGAGGAGGCCCCATGGTCACCGCGACCCGGTGTTGCGCCGAGTGCGGCACGCAGTTCGCCTGGACGAGCCGGAATCCGACCCGCAGGTTCTGCGGTCCCAAGTGCCGCACCCGGTGGTGGCGGACGGATCGCGGACGCCCGACCGAGCAGGACGCTGCGCCGGGCGAGCCCACCGACCCGTCCGCGGTCCGCCTGGGAGCCCTTCACTCCTGCCCCAACTGCGGGCAGCACCTCACGGTGATCAACCTGCTCGTCGGCTGCGAACCGTTCCCCGGGGCCGACACCATCCACTAGCACGGCACGGCCCCGGGGGCCGGCCGATGCCGTGGCTCGGCCTACCCCCGGGGCCGGTGCGTGGTGTGCCGTACTACCCGGCCGAGCACCGGGTGGTGTTCAGGGTGAAGCCGACCGGGTCGTCGTTGCCGCCCGTCGCGGTGCCGCTGAACGACACGCGCCGGGTCTGGCCGGGCCGGATGGTCCCGCCGGAGTCGGGGCTGTGGACGGTCACGTCGGTGCCGTTCTGCGACACCACGGCTCCGTCCGCCTCTACGGCCCTCTGCCCGTCGGCGTAGCGGTAGCGCAACGCCCATGCGGTGAGCGGCGTCCGTCCCGTGTTCTTGATCTCGATGGTGCCGGCGAACTCGCCGGAGGCGGAGGTGTCGCCCGCCTCGTAGTCCACCCGGCAGCCCCCGGCGGGCACTTCACCGTGGGAGTAGAACACGTTGTCGGGCAGGGCGGAACGCTCGACGTCGGTGTTGGCGGCGATGACGTCGGCCAGTCCGTGGCGGAAGCCGATGCCGTATGTCTTGGAGATCGCCTTGAGCGTGGCAGCCTGGTTGCCGTAGAAGAACCGGTCCCCGTCGCGCAGCTGCTGGAACTCCCGGGCCCACATCGCCTGTTGGAGTTCACCGAACTCCGAACCCTTCAGATGCGGTTCGGCTTGCATGCCGACGTAGGCGTCCACCCGGTCGACCGATCCGTAGATCGCCTTGAGCCGGGCGGCGAGCGGGGTGCGCCGGGTGAAGGTGGTGGCGGAGGTGTCCCCCGGCAGCGCCTGGAAGCCGACCTTGCTGCCGAAGAGGTTCCTCATGTCGACGAAGTCGACACTGTCCGGGTCGTTAATCTCGGCGCCCGGCGTCAGCTCCGCGTCCTTCGGGAAGGATTCGCCGGTCTCACCGGTGATGCCCTTGAAGGACTTCACCGGGGCGAGTCCGTAGGCCTTGCGCAGGTCGTTGTAGGACGGCATGCCATGGTCGCGGCTGCGGGCCAGGTCGGTGGCCGCCAGGTCGAAGACGCACTTGGGGTCCGCGTTCGGTGCCGAGCACAGCACGCTGCGCAGCAGGTGGTCGGTCATCTCCTCGTTCCGGTACTGCGCCTTGTCCCCCAGGGACTGCAGGACGGGGCCCAGCCCCAGATCCTTGAGCAGCTCGGGGTTGTCCCGCATGAACTCCAGGCTGACCTCGACGCTCACCGGGCCGTCCGGAGCGCCCATGACCAGGAGGCCGGCGGCCCGGAACGCCTCCAGCTGCTCCTCGGTGTAGCGGCCGGCCGGCTGGTTGAGCGAAGTGGCGCCGTGGATCATGCTGTGCGCACGGTAGCCGGTGGTCGCAAACTCGTTGGTCAGCGTGGCATCGGTCCTCGGGCTGTAGCCCCGGTAACCGGGCAGTGTGATCCCCACCGAGGGCAGGAACTCGGTGTAGGTGATGTACTGGATCTCGCTGATCACGACCCGCCGGGCGATCTGGAACTTCTCCTCCTCGGTGAGGGAGGCGGGCAGCGCATCCACGATCCGGTTGTGCTCCCTGGCGAACAGCGTCTGAACCCCGGTCACCGCGATGTTGTTGTTGACCCGTACGTCTCCTGCGACCACCGCGCTGCCGGGGTCGGCCCTCAGGCGCCCGTCGATGTCGGTAGCCGGGGCGGTCGACACATCGCCCCGCGCGTCCCGCCGCGGCAGATAGTCGTCCGGCAGCAAGAGCTTCGCGCCGTTGTTGGACAGGTCGCTGTCCACCGCTCCCTGCCGGAGCCATTCCAGCCGCGCGCTGTCACTGCCGTAGACGGCCGAGGCGTCGAGGTAGGAGCTGTCCATGTTGACCTGCTGACGCGCCTTGGCCACACCAGTGCCACGGGCGGGCGTGGACCGGGTGAACGGCAGGTAGTGCTTCCCGGAGACCAGCTCCAAGGGGTCGCTGTCGTCGCCCGCCATGTCGGCGGACTCGCCCTGCGGGTCCGTGGCCTGCTCGCCCAACCGCAGGGCGAAGGTGTGGTCGAGGAACTGGGCCCAGGTCCAGGCCCATTGACTGACCTGACGCTCGGAGAAGATGTTCGCCGGCAGCACCTGCTCGCCCTGGACCTCCTCGTCGGCGAAGACCCGGTTGCTCACGTAGCGCGGGTCCGGCCCGGCGACCGGCTTGCTGCGCCCGTCGGCGTAGTTCGCGAGCGCAAGCCGGGCGTAGGCGGTACCGGCCCGCCCCCAGTCCGGGTGCGCCCTGTTGTTGCCGCTGCCGTCCAGCGACTGTATCTCCGGGTGTGCTCCGCTGTGCCCTCCCGCCGCGCCGGACGGCGCTGCCAGGGCGGTCACCAGCGTGGCTAACACCGCGGTGACGACACCCGCTCGGGTACGCGTGAGTGAGCGTCTGGAAGCCGAGCCGTGCCACATCTCGTACCTCATGCCATGTCCCTTCTCTGTCCTGACCGGACGGATCTGTCCTTGCGGACGCATGCGTGGACGCCGCCCCACGCGTCCCTCAGGGCCGTGCGGGCATCTCTTCGCGGTGGGGTGCGCCGGCCGAGGAGCCGGGCGGGCCCGGGTACCAGCGGCTGGGGGCGTGGTGTTCGTGATGCAGGGGAGCCTGAGGGAAGTCCCTTCCGTCTCCGGCGAGATGACGGGCGCGGGGCAGCCGGCCGCACCAACGGGTACGGGCTCCGGCAGAGGTTCGGTCCGCGGGTCGTGGCACAGGCGCGAAGTCGGACAGTGACAGGTGGGGACAGAGCGGTCGCCGCGTCGCCAAGAATGCACGAAGGCACGTCCAAGTGACAGATCCGGAAGCTTGGACAGAGACCTTTCCGGTCGGGACACAGCACCCGCTGGAGCACCACCGTGCCGCCCCGCCTACCGCCGTTTCGGACGGCGAGGTTGTCGGACGTCGACTCCCTCACGGACGCGGCTGCCTGACAGGCGAGGACTCGGCGCGGAGTCACATGACCGACGAGGAACGGTCGAGAAGTGTGTGTCCTGCACTCCCGTCCGCGGGTGAAGACGCCGGCTCATCGCTTCGTCGAGCTGCGGCCTTGAGCGTGTCCTTGCCGTAGGCGGGTGCAGCGGCCGGTGAGACGGGCAGCCAGGAGATAGGCGCGCAGCGCTCCCGTCCTCGACGCGTCTTCGAAGGTGGCGGAACGGGATGGCCGAGCCACACGAACCAGCAGACACCGCACAGCTGGCGCAACAGCCCTTGCGACACCGGTGACAGAACAGCGACACAACGGCCCACAACCCACGTGGGGGCTCCCAGGTCTCACAACACGTGCGCAGCAAACGCCGGTTGACCGCCGAAACGCCAACCGACGCGTAGCCGGCACCGGCTGATCCAACAAGTCGGCGCACCCGCCGCCGTCCACGCTTCGACGGTGTTCGAAACCTTGGCGGATGTCCTCCGGCGGCACCTACGGTGAGGCGCCACCAGCGACCACGAGCCGCTGCATGCACGGTGGGGCTCGCAGTCGTCCGCGGAAACACCGGCACACCCAAGCACGACCACTCCACCCGCCACAGACCACAGCCGGGCGCTCTCCGTGCTCACCCACGCTGTTCCGCGATCACTCGCCGCCGCCTCCGCGGTCATCGTCTGCGGCAACGGACCAAGCTGTAACCACCCCAGGGTCAGGGATTAGCCGCCCACCACGCAAAGCGCCCCCTACCTCGAAATCGAGCACAGTCTCCTGACCGCTCTCTCAGGCGAAACACCAGCACACCGCATCGTCGCCAAAGCCCTCCGAGAACAACTCGACACCGCAAAAGCAGCACGCCCATCAGGCACCCCGCAGAACTGAGCAGGTACCCCACCGCGGCCAGGCGCACGACCAGCAGCTCCCGACTGAGGCGAAGTCTTATCAGTCAGTGTCCCGTTCGCCTAGTTCGATGCGGCCCTTCCGCCTCCACTCCGCGCGCTGCTGCGCGGCTCAGCAACTCGCCGCGGACCTGCTGCTCGACGACAGCAACACTTACCCGGCCCATCGCAGAAGAGGGTGTAGTCGGGGGCTGTCGGTTTTCGAGGTCACCTGCACGGTTTTTCACGCTCGGCTGCACTCCTGTCCGGGCGCGGCGAGACGTGCGCCAGGGAACGAGCTATGCACCGTCGTTGCCATCACGCAGGGAATGAACCATGCTCTGCAGGATCCGGAACGCGCCTGACTGCTCGGTCTCGGTCATGCCGGCCAGCATTCTGACCTCGACGGACCGGACCGCTACGGTCGCCTTCTCCAGGCTCCGTCGGCCGCGGGGCGTGAGCCGCGCGGGAAGAACCTTCCCGACGGACGCCTCCGCAGGCCTGGTCACGTAGCCGTCTCGTTCCAGGGCCTGGAGCAGCACGTTCATCGACTGCCGTGTCACGAACGCGCCCCGCGCGAGCTCGGAGTTCGACAAGCCCGGCCGTTGAGCCAGCAGTTCGAGGCAGGAGTAGTGCGTCACGCTCATCCCGAGTGGCCGCAGCACCTCCTCCATGGCTGCGCGCAGGACACTCGATGCCTCTTTCAGCAGGTAGCCCAGTGACCTCTCCAGGTCGACACCGTCTTGATTCATGTCAGCATTCTGACATACATTGCTCTGTGTCAGGAATCTGACACGAAGAGAAGGAGCATCATCATGCCCGCCACCGGCCCCGACTTCATCTCGCTCCAGGCGCGCGACCTCGACGCTTCGCAGGCGTTCTACGAGCAGTACCTCGGCCTCGTCCGCTCGCAGGCCGGACCTCCGCACGCCGTCGTCTTCGAGACGAAGCCGATCGCGTTCGCACTCCGCGACGTCGTTCCCGGCACCGATCTCGCATCCGCTGCCCAGCCCGGCATCGGTGCCGCGATCTGGCTCCACGCCACAGACGTCCAGGCCATCCACGATGCTCTCGTCGCCGACGGTCACACCATCGTCTCCGCACCGATCGACGGCCCCTTCGGCCGGACATTCACCTTCGCCGACCCCGACGGCTACCAGGTCACTCTCCACGACCGCGCCTGATACGCCCAACGCCACCGGACGATCACCGGTCCCGGAAGACCGCGGTTGCGCCCTAGGCTCGTGCGCGACGCTACCTTCTGCCCTGCTGACCTGACGACGTTCTGCCGGCCGGACGACCTCGGCTTGAAAACGGTCGGCCAACAACTGCGCCCCGATCACGCCGTGTTGCTCTGTCGAGTGCTCGACCCTGATGGCTGGTGCCATGCCTGCGGCTGTCTGGGGGTGCCGCGCGACGGCGTGCTGCGCCGACTGGCACACGTCCCGCTCGGCCGACGGGCAACGATCCTGCACGTCCGCATCCGCCGCTACGGCTGTTCGGGCTGCGGGCAGGTCTGGCGCCAAGACACCGGCCGCCTGCGCCGAGGGCGGAACTCTCGACGCAGGCGGTGATGTGGGCGTTGAAGAGTGTCGTCATCGACCGGATGCCGATCGCCCGGATCGCCATCGGGCCCGGGGTGTCCTGACAGACCGTCAACGACGCCGTCTCCGCGACCGGCCAGCAGTTACCGATCGCCGACCCGACCCGCTTCGACGGTGTCCAAGTCCTGGGCGTGGATGAGCACGCGTGGCGCCACACCCGCCGCGCGGACAAGTTCGTCACCGTCATCATCGACCTCACCCCGGTCCGCGACGGCACCGGACCGTCGAGACTGCTGGACATGATCGAAGGCCGATCCAAGCAGGTGCTCAAGACTTGGCTAAAGGCCCAGACACCAGCGTTCCGCGACAGGATCGAGATCGTGGTCGATGAGCTTTCCCGGCTGGTCGGGCGGGCGGATCAGCGCAGCCCGGCGAAGAGGTCGTTTTCGGGTACGGCCGTGCCGGTGGCGTCCTGGACGCGTACGAAGGTCTCCACGCCCATCAGCTCGCCGAACCTCTCCTTGCCCAGCTTGAGGAAGAAGATGTTGTCGCCCTGACTGGCGTGCGCGGCGAGCGCGTCGAACTTCTGGCCGCTGAACGCGGTGGTGTCCACCCATGTGGTGATCTCATCGTCGGGGAGGCCGATCTCGGCCATCGCGGCGGCCTCGGCGGGATCAGGCTCCGGCATGTCCGGATGAAACTCGCGCATGATCTCGCCGAACCGCCGCATCATCGAGCGGGGCATCGTGGTCCAGTACACCTTCGGTGTCAGCTCGGTCATCTCCAGCGCTGCCATCGTGATGCGGTGGGCCTGGATGTGGTCGGGGTGGCCGTAGAAGCCGTTCTCGTCGTAGGTGACGACCACATCGGGTCGGTAGTGCCGCATGAGGTCCGCGAGTCGGGCCGCGCTTTCCCCCACGGGGGTCTGCCAGAAGGCTCCGGGGGCGTCGTTGCTGGGCCAGCCCATCATCCCGGAGTCGGCGTAGTCCAGCATTTCCAGATCGCTGATCTTCAGGACATCACAGCTCGCTTCGAGTTCTTGACGGCGCATCAGGGCTACGGCCGCCGGATCGTGGCCGGGATCGCCCGGCTTGACACCCCCTGGCCCGTCGCCGCAGGCGCCGTCGGTACATGTCACGAGAACCGTGCGGATGCCTTCCGCCGCATACTGCGCGAGGACCCCTCCGGTTCCGGTGGCCTCGTCGTCGGGGTGGGCGTGTACCGCCATGAGCGTCAAGGGCCGGTCAGCCATGAAACAGTCCTCCTGCAGAAATACGTCGTGGTCCGTGAGAGCGGCGGGCGTACCGCGACCCGGGACCCGGATCCTGGTGGGGTGGACGACCTTGTGGTCTCCCTGTTCCCCGCCCGTGCGGTGCCGGTCTCACGGTCGATGCAACCATCCCGGCGGGACCGTCTGTTCCCGGTGCGGCCGTTTGGCTTGCAGACATCGCCGTTCCAAGCGAACGAGGTACAGGCGCCATCTGCATGTCTCAGTGCCACATCGGATCAGATGTCCATCCGGCACCGGTCGCGAGACTTCGACACGAAACTTGAGCCCCGCAAGGCGCCCCATGGGGACACGACGCGAAGGTCCGTCACATGCCCCGAATCGTCTGGTCCGGGGCCGTCAGCGTCGGGTAACTTATCTGGACTGGCGTACTTGCAGGCAGGGCAGGGACCTGCACGAAGACGCCAACGCTCTCGCCGGCATGAAGCATGGACGGGCCTGTCGTGGTCAGCGGGCGCCCGTCCGTGTCACGCAGTACGCAGTAGCGCTTGTGCTGAGCGAAGTCGACGACGGTTGCCCTTCCCAGCGATGAGCGGGCCCGCACGATGTCCAGTTCGTTGACTCGCCTGCCCTGGCAACTCCGCCAGCGGAGCAACTGGCCACCCTTTGCTGTGCGGGCGTAGGGGTGCTTGGGGCCTCTGCGGCTGCGGTTAGTGGGCGCCGACGTAGCGGATGGCCATGCTTCCCTCCGAACGCGTCGTTCTTCGAACGATCTATCGCATGCCGACATGATCAGGAACGGCGACCGTGAATCGTCCCGCGTCGATGCAGCTGGCCTGACCGCAACATCCCGCACACGTCAGGAGATCCGAGGGGCGGTGCCCACCTGTTTTGATGACGAGTGTTGTTGGCACCGGCTGGGTTTGATCATTTGGATGTGCCGACGTCCAATCACGACGCCCTTCGTGTCAAGTCCCACCATCCGTTCGACACGAAGGCCAGGGTAAACATGCCATGTCTGCCTGAAAATAAGCAGCACTAATGGTTTCATAGCGGCCAAATCATCGCTTGGGAACGCCCTTTCATCCCTCCAAACGGTTGACAGTCCGGTGTTACATGCCCGAACTTCATGCGTAACACCTGGTGCCCGAGACCCATGAATGACGCAGCACCTGCGTGGCTTCTCCGGATCAAAGATGTCCTCACGCACTTCGGCGGGCATGCCCCGCCTTGGTGCCCGGAGAGGGTTCGGCTCCTTCTGCAAGGTCCGACGAGCGCTGAACCTACAGAAATGGGAGTGAGAGCATGCCCCCGGAAAACCTGTCTCGCCGTACGCTGCTCGGCGCCGCCGGCACCGCTGCCGCTGCGACCGTGCTGCCCGTCGTCCCCTCCTTCTCGGGTTTGGTGTCCGAGGCAGTGGCCGCCACCCCCCAAACCAACCTCAACAACATGGTGAACATGCGATTCGGCATGTTCAACCACTTCAACATGGGCACGTTCACCAACGAGGAGTGGGCTGCCCCGAACCAGAACCCCGCCCTGTTCGCCCCCGCGGCGGTGGACTGTGCCCAGTGGGCGACGGCCGCGGCCGCGGCGAAGATGAGCTACGGCGTGCTGACGACCAAACACCACGACGGCTTCTGTCTCTGGCCGACCGCGTACAACGGCTACAACGTCGCCAACAGCTCCTACAAGCAGGACATCGTCGCCCAGTACGTCGACGCGTTCCGGGCCCAGGGCCTGAAGGTGGGCCTGTACTACTCGATCTGGGACCGCACCTACAGTGTGCAGGCGTACGACACCCGGCACGGCGTCGCCGCCGACCAGACAATCCAGCCCAGTGATCTCACCTACATGCTGAACCAGATCACCGAACTGCTCACCGACTACGGCACTATCGACATGTTCATCACCGACGGATACGCCTGGCAGATGGGCCAACAGGCCGTCTCGTACCAGCGGATACGCGAGCATGTGAAATCGCTCCAGCCAGACATCATCATGATCGACCATGGTGGGTTGTCGGTACCGTTCCTCGGCGACGCGATCTACTTCGAGGAGCCATTGGGTATCACCTCGCCGGCCGGAAACACCTACGCCTCCATGCAAGGGCAGACGATCAGCAACGGATGGTTCTGGCATCCGTCCACACCGAACGAAGACCTGATGAGCAAGGCGTCAATCCTGTCCCACCTGGCGGAACTGGAACCGAACTACACCTCGTTCATCCTCAATTGCCCGCCCAACCGCGATGGCAAGCTGGATACCAACGTCGTCACGCGGCTCGCCGAGGTCGGTGCAGTATGGAGCCCCGACAGCTCCAGGGAGCCCTTGCCAACGCAGATGCCACGCGCCGAGCATCCTGTGACACCCGTCAGCGCCTACGCCACCGGGTTCCATGCCGGCGAGGGCCCGATGAACGCGATCGACGGGCTGAGCGACAAAGGCTTCGAGACCTGTTGGTCGACGTGGGGACTGTCCCCGTCCCTGCCTCACTCGATCACGATCGACCTAGGTGGGGTGTGGAGCAACATCTCGACCCTGGAGTATCTACCCAAACAGTGGAACCGCACCAACTCAACCGACGGCGACATCACGTCGTACACCATTTCCACCAGTGTCGACGGCACGACCTTCGCCCAGGTCGCCACCGGTTCCTGGACCAGCGACCGTGTCACCAAAGTGGCCGAGTGGAATGCCAGGCACGTTGGTTTCGTGCGGATTCAGGCCACCTCCGGCACCGGCGGATACGTCAACATGGGCGGCATCCGGATCGGCGGCAGAACTGCCAAGCCAGCTCTCTTGTCACGCGTCCTGCCGGGCAACGCAACCGCCTATCGCCTGGTCAACCGCAACAGCGGCCGGGTAGCCGACGTGAGCGGGAACGGAACTTCCAACGGCACCGGCATCCTCCAGTGGCCCTGGCTGAACCAGGCCAACCAGAATTGGACGTTCACCTGCACCGACGACGGCTACTACAAGATCAAGAGTCTCGGCAGCGGCAAAGTCATGGAAGTGGTTGGCCTCTCACGTGCAGACGGCGGCAAGGTAGGCATCTGGTCGGACGAGAACGCCTTCCAACAGCACTGGGCGGTGACGCCCACGGGTGACGGCTACTACTACCTCACCAACCGGCTCAGCGGGCTGTCTCTCAATGTCCACGGCGCCTCCACCGCGGACGGCGCCGACGTCGAGCAGGAGACGTACAACCGGGCATCCCAACAGGAGTGGCAGATCATCGCCGTGTGATGCCTCGATTCAGATCACGCCCTGGCAAGTGGACGTGCGGTGCATCCGCTGAAAACTGCGTCCTGGGTGGATCACAAGGCGACTTTGACCGCCTGTTGAAGGGCGCTGGCGGCGCCGCGCTCTCACCTCTGCAGTGTCGTCCCGGAGAGTAGGGCCTCGCCTGAACCCAGGTATTCCCTCAGCCAGCGTTCGGTGTTGCTCACGTGCAGGAGTGCTGCGGCCTGGCTGAGGGCGGCGTCGCGGGTGGACAGTGCGTCAAAAATCGCCTCGTGCTCTGCGAGGGTGCGGCCGGCGGCCTGAGTGTCGACCAGACCGTGCCAGATGCGGGCGCGCAGCGTGCGGCCGGAGATGGCCTCCAGGACAGTGAGCAGCGTTTCGTTGCCCGTGGCTGAGACGACGGCGTGGTGGAAGGCCGCGTCGTGCGCGTTGAGCCGTTCGACGTCGTCGCGGGCCTCGCGCATGGCCTCCAGATGCCTCTCGACTTCGGCGAGTTGCTCATCGGAGATCCGGGTGGCCGCGAGCGCGCACGCAACCGGTTCGAGAAGCCGGCGTACCTCCATGAGGTCCTGCAGCACGCCGGAGTCGTTCTGCATCAACTCCACCGCACCGCCGAGCCCTTCCAGGAGCAGGCTCGGCTGCAGGCTGGTCACATACGTGCCGTCACCCCGCCGGACCTCCAGGACTCGAGCCACGGCCAAAGCCTTGACCGCTTCACGAGCGAGGTTGCGGGACAGGCCCAGCTGTGCGGCCAGATCCGGCTCAGGAGGGAGCCGAGAGCCTGGCGGAAGGGCACCGCTCCGGATCAGCTCACGGATCTGTTCGATGGCCCTGTCGGTCAAAGACAACGCGAACTCCTTCCGTGACCGTCTCAGCCGGCACGTCCGACCTGATCAGGCTCTGGTTCCAAGTATGAAGATCACCCTGGAGACCTTCCGGGACGTGCTGACGACGAAGTTCGAGGTCCTTGCCACCTGCTCGGGATTCCGCATACCCAGGGTGACGTTGATGATAGTCGCGTGCGCGGAACGGCTAGGGCCGCGGTCGGAAGGGCGCTGGAGCTCCGCGAAGTCCAGATCCTCAACCGGCCTCGGCCCGTTCGATCATCCGCGACCCACATGCACGCCGGGACCTCCTCACCGATACCGGACGCAGCCGGCTCAAGCAGGTACGACGCCGCCTGTCCCCCGCCGACAGACACCTTCACGGTCCTGCCGGCCGCACTCTCCTCCCTCATCTTCGAGAAACAGCGGTGGAGGCCGGACCAGAACTACCCGCACTGCACCCACGCCGCCCACCTGATGGACTGGTAAAGCCGGCATTGTCCCGCCTCAAGAGACGGGACGCTGCCCCAACGAGCTGCCCCGGATCCATTCCTCGCCCTGCCGAGCGGTGACCGACCCGGGCGGACACACCGCGTCAGCAGGTCATGAAAGCGGCGGGTACGCGTTCTGGACCAACTGCTGGAACTGCGCGGAGAACCAGTGTCCGGCCAGCGGCGAGTTCGGCAACGCACCCGTGGCGTTGTTGCCGTTGCGCGCGTTGCCACCGTAGGTCGGGTCGCACATCCGGTCGAAGCCCTTGCCCTCGTCGTTGGGGACGGCCGCGCTGTTGCCGTCAGACTCCCCCGGCGGCTTGACCCACACGTAGGCGTCGATACCGGCGGCCGGAGCCGCGGTCGGCCGTTCCCCGATGCCCGCGCCGCTCTGGTTGCACCAGTTGCCGGCGTGGATGCGCCGGTCGATGCGGCTGCTGTTGACGTAGTCGTCCACGGTGGTCTGCGCTCCGGGTCCGGTGGGCCGGGCGGCGCCGCCCCAGCCGTTGCGGGAGGTGTCGATCAGCATGCCGAGTCCGGAGTCGAATCCGGCCGCGACGAGCTTGTCGCGCAGCGCCTGGGCGAAGGACTGCTCGTCCACGTACTGGTTCCAGTCCACCCACTTCGACTGGCGTACGGTCTGACCGTTCACCGTGTCGGTGACCTTGAGGTACGGCTCCTTGGTGGGGCTGTAGTTCGCGGTGTTGACGATGAAGCCGGCCACGTCGCTCACGCTCGCGCCGTTCGTCGTCGCGACCTTGCGGAACTCCTGCACCGCGGGATCGAGGTTGCTGTCCCAGCCGAGCCAGCCGTGGTGGGCGGCGTCGATGTAGTTGTAGACGTTCGGGATGGCGCCCAGCTTGTCCAGGGCGTAGCCCACGCCCTTCTCGTAGTTGCCGTTGGACTTCATGGTCACGCAGGCGTCGGTGGTGGTGGGAGTGCCGCCGGCGTTAGTGACCAGGTTGGGCAGCGAGTCGGGTTCGATGACGGTGGCGATCCGCAGGCCCGCGTACTTGGCCTCGGACAGGATCGACGCGATGGGGTCGATGTACTGGGACTTGTACTTGTCGAGGTCGTTCGGCCCCAGTTCGCCGTTGGAGGCGAGGGCGGCGCAGTCGCGGCCGGGCAGGTCGTAGATGACGAGCTGGACGACGAGATCGCCGGAGCCCTTCTGCCTCAGGGCCTCGTCGAGGTGGGCGCGCAGGCCCATGCCACCGCTCACACCGTTGATGGCGGCGATGCGGTCCAGCCAGACGGCGGTGGGCTGGTCGGCGATGCGGCTGCCGCCCGGTTCGGCGGCGGCCTTGGCGGACCATTCGGGGTTCACATACACCTTGGCGCCCGTGTAGGGGTTGTTGGCGCGGCTGCCGGTGTCGCCGCCTCCGTCGCCACCGCCCGTGCCGCCACCCGTATCTCCGCCGGTGCCACCACCGGTGCCGCCGCCGTTGTCGACGTTGCAGGCGACGCCGTCGAGCGTGAACGTGGCGGGCACGCTGTTGGTGCCGCTGTAGGAGCCGTTGAAGCCGAAGCTGACCGAACCCCCGCTCGCGAGAGCGCCGTTGTAGCTCTCATTGGCGGCGGTGACGTCGGCACCGTTCTGGCTGACCTTCGTGTTCCAGGCGTTCGTGACCTTCTGGTTGCCGGCGTACAGCCACTTCACCGACCAACTCGACTTGGCGGCGGCGTTGTTGGTGATGGTCACGGCGGCGGTGAAGCCGGTGTCCCATTGGCTCTGCACCTTGTAGTCGACGGTGCAGGGGGTGGCCGAGGTGGCAGCGCCGGCCTGGCCGACGAGGAGCGCCGTCCCTGTCGTCCCGGCGACCAGCGCCAGGGCGGCGAGCAGCGATGTCCTGGTGTGACTCATGAGTGCGGGTTTCCTTCTCTCGATGGGGAGTTGCGGACGGAGGCCGTCCGGACGGCCGCGCGAGCCGACGTCTGGGCCACACCTGGGGCACGCGTGGCGTTCCGGTGGTCGGTGCGCAGGTACGTCCGGCAGCTACTCGAAGGCGCGGCCGTCCTGCCGGCGCTTCAAGGCCTCGGTCGTGCTGGGGGGCGCCCGATCAGGCGCGGGGTCGCTCGGTGGTGTTCGTGAGCACCGACCGCCGGCACCGAACCCCTACGGTGCGAGCGCGGACTTCATGCCGCGGGTCTTGGTGCGGGTGACCGAGAGCTCGGCGATGTCGCTGCGGTTCGTGCTGCCGTTCCAGGGGTTGCTGACCGGCGGGGAGCGGGAGTCGCGCGGAGCAGGCGTGGCCTGACTCGGCGTTCGCGCACCGGTCGACGGTGCTACCAGGAAGTTCGTACCCACGGCGCAGGCAACCGTGGCTCCCGGGGCCGAGAGCACCGGGCAGCACAGGGCCTGAGAGAGCGTCGCTGACTAAAAGTACTGAATGCGGGGGGTGTCGCATGAGCGAGTCCTTACAGCTTGGCGCGCCGCTACGGACGCGTCGCCTGATGGAACCGCTCCCACTGGTGGGGAGGAAGTTAGCGTCAACTGGCGGGGTTTCATAGGGTCCTTACGAAACTTTTCGCCGGATCGGCTCAGTTCGAACTTTGAACGCCCCAGCATCTTGACCGCGCCCGCCTTCATCCCCACGATGGGAGCGCTCCCACTGGATTCAGGCCTTGGCACCTCTCCGTGAGTCGCGTGACGCAAGGAGGAACAGCACATGGATCCCGGACGCAAACGCAGAGCCGTACGGCGGTTTTGGACCGCCGTCGCCGCCGCGTTCGCCCTGCCTCTGTCCATGCTCGCCACCGGCACGACCACCGCGAACGCGGCGACCGTGCAGTGCAGCGTCGACTACAAGACCAACGACTGGGGTTCCGGCTTCACCGCCGACCTCACCCTCACCAACCGCGGCACCGCCGCCATCGACGGCTGGACACTGACCTACGGCTACACGGGCAACCAGCAGCTCGCGAACGGGTGGAACGGCACCTGGTCGCAGAGCGGTCAGACCGTCACCGTCAAGAACGCCTCGTACAACGGCACCATCGCCCCGGGCGCCGCCGTCTCGGCGGGAGCGCAGTTCAGCTACAGCGGCACCAACACCGCACCGACCGACTTCGCGGTCAACGGCACCAGTTGCGTCGGCGCCCATCAGCCGCCGATCACCGTGCTGACCAGCCCGGCCGCCGGCGCGGTCTACTCGCGCGGTGACGCCGTGCTGCTCGCGGCGACGGCGGCGGCCGCGGACGGCGCGACGATCGGCAGGGTGGAGTTCTACGACGACACCACACTGCTGGGCACCGACACGAGCGCGCCCTACACGTACTCCGCCTCCGGTTTGACCGTGGGCAGTCATTCTCTGCTGGCGAAGGCGTACGACAGTCTGGGCGCGTCCGCGGAATCCACGCCGGTCGGCATCACCGTCGCCGCGGGTCCCGCCGTGGTCGCCTCGACCACCCAACTCGCCGTCCAGCAGGGCAAGACGGGCACGTACGAGGTGAAGCTCTCGACCCAGCCCTCGGCCAACGTGATCGTGGCGACCGCCCGGACCGGCGGCAACTCGGGCCTGTCGGTCACCGGCGGGGCCTCGCTCACCTTCACCCCGTCGAACTGGAACACCTCGCAGAAGGCGACCGTCACGGCGGACTCCTCAGGCACGGGTGCGGCGACCTTCGAGTCGACGGCCGCAGGGCACGGCAAGGCGACGGTGACGGTCACCCAGATCGCGGCGACGGGCACGTACAACGCCCGCTTCCTGGATCTGTACGGCAAGATCACCAATCCGGCGAACGGCTACTTCTCCCCCGAGGGCATCCCCTACCACTCGGTCGAGACGCTGATCGTCGAGGCCCCGGACCAGGGCCATGAGACCACGTCGGAGGCCTACAGCTATCTGCTCTGGCTCCAGGCCATGTACGGGAAGATCACCGGCGACTGGACCAAGTTCAACGGCGCCTGGGACATCATGGAGAAGTACATGATCCCCACGCACGCCGACCAGCCGACCAACTCCTTCTACAGCGCGTCCAAACCGGCGACCTACGGGCCCGAGGAAGACACGCCGGACCAGTATCCGACCGCGCTCGACCCGTCCGTGCCCGTCGGCTCGGACCCGCTGGCCGGTGAACTGAAGTCGGCCTACAACACCGACGACATCTACGGCATGCACTGGATCCAGGACGTCGACAACACCTACGGGTTCGGCAACACCCCGGGCGGCAAGTGCGAGGCCGGCCCGGCGGAGACCGGACCGTCGTACCTCAACACCTTCCAGCGCGGCCCGCAGGAATCGGTGTGGGAGACGGTGCCGCATCCGACGTGCGACGCCTTCAAGTACGGCGGCAAGAACGGCTACCTGGACCTGTTCACCGGGGACAAGTCGTACGCCAAGCAGTGGAAGTACACCACCGCCCCGGACGCCGACGCACGCGCGGTGCAGGCCGCCTACTGGGCGGACCTGTGGGCGAAGCAGCAGGGCAAGGGCTCGGCCGTGTCGGGCACGGTCGCCAAGGCGGCCAAGATGGGCGACTACCTGCGCTACGCCATGTACGACAAGTACTTCAAGAAAATCGGCAACTGCGCCGGACCGGCCACCTGCCCGGCCGGCACCGGCAAGGACGCCTCGCACTACCTGCTCTCCTGGTACTACGCCTGGGGCGGCTCCACCGACACCAGTGGCGGTTGGGCCTGGCGCATCGGCTCCAGTTACGCCCACAGCGGCTACCAGAACCCGCTGGCCGCGTACGCGCTCAGCGCCGACGCCGACCTCAAGCCCAAGTCGTCGACCGGCGCGGCCGACTGGGGCAAGTCGCTCCAGCGGCAACTGGAGTTCTACCGCTGGCTCCAGTCGGACGAGGGCGCCATCGCCGGCGGCTCGACCAACAGCTGGGCGGGCCGCTACGCGACCCCGCCGGCCGGCAAGTCGACCTTCTACGGCATGTACTACGACCAGCAGCCCGTCTACCACGACCCGCCGTCCAACCAGTGGTTCGGCTTCCAGGCGTGGTCGATGGAGCGAGTCGCCGAGTACTACCAGCAGACCGGGGACCCGCAGGCCAAGACGGTCCTCGACAAGTGGGTCAAATGGGCGCTGTCGAAGACGACCGTCAACCCGGACGGCACCTACCAGATTCCCTCCACCCTCCAGTGGTCGGGCCAGCCCGACACCTGGAACACGTCAAGTCCCGGCGCCAACAGCGGACTTCACGTCACCGTCGCCGACTACACCAACGACGTCGGCGTGGCAGCCGCGTACGCCAAGACCCTGACGTACTACGGCGCCAAGTCCGGTGACGCGAAGGCGAAGTCGACGGCGAAGGCGCTGCTGGACGGGATGTGGGGCAACTACCAGGACAGCCTCGGTATCGCTGTTCCGGAGACCCGCACCGACTACAGCAGGTTCAACGACCCGGTCTACGTGCCGAGCGGCTGGAGCGGCACGATGCCGAACGGCGAAGCGATCAACTCGTCCTCGACGTTCGCCTCGATCCGGGCCTTCTACAAGAACGACCCGGCCTGGTCGAAGGTCGAGGCCTATCTCAAGGGCGGCGCCGCGCCCGTCTTCACCTACCACCGGTTCTGGGCCCAGGCGGACATCGCCCTGGCCATGGGCTCGTACGCGGAGTTGCTTGAGTAGCCCCCCGCCGGCGCTCCGCGTACCGGACCCCGTCGCCTGGTGACGGGGTCACCCGGCCGGGCGGCCTCCCACCCGCGTAGGGGGCCGCCCGGCCATCCCGGGACCAGTTCGGGCCGCCCGCTGAACGACCGACATTCCCCTGTGCAAACGCAGATCACCACGGCCGTGGAAGCTAGTTCCGTTCATGACCGCCAGCGGATAACGCCCATACCTCCCCACTCACGGACGGGAGCGCTCCCAATCCTTGGGGGCAGGGCAACCCGCCTGTAACTATGCCACTGGTGAATTCGTGTGCTCATCCCCCTCCGGCCGGTAAGATCGGTGATCTCTTGGGGGAGGTGGTCATGGGCAGGCGACGCCCGGGGACACCGACGCTGGAGGAGGTGGCTGCCCATGCGCGGGTGGGACGGGGCACGGTCTCCCGCGTCATCAACAACGCAGCGGGCGTGAAGGACTCCACGCGCCGGGCCGTACAGCAGGCCATCGAGGAACTGGGCTACGTGCCCAATCTCGCGGCCCGTTCCCTGGCCGGACGGCGGGCCGACGCCGTCGCCCTGGTCATGACGGAGCCGGACTGGCGGCAGTTCGCGGAGCCCTTCTTCTCCGAGATCGTCAGCTCGCTCGGGAACGCGCTGACAGACACCGGAATGCAACTGCTGCTGACCCTGGTCCGATCGGACACCGAACGGCAGCGCTTCCTCGAATACGCGCGGGGCGGCCGGGTCGACGGCGTCCTGCTGATGTCCGTGCACGCCGGCGACCCCCTGCCGGACATGCTCGCCGACGCCCGGCTGCCGACCGTGCTGCTGGGGCGCCGTTCCGGAGAGGAGTACGTCAGCTACGTCGACGCGGACAACATCGGCGGCGCCCGCAGCGCCGTCTCCCACCTTGCCCAACGGGGCCGCAGAGTCATCGCCACCATCACCGGGCCGCTCGACCTGTACGCCGCCCAGTGCCGGCTGCGCGGCTACGAAGAGGCCCTGAAACTCGCGGGCCTGAAGGGCGAGCCGACCCTTGTCGCCGAAAGCGACTTCACGACGGACAGCGGGCGCCGCGCCATGGCCGAGCTCCTCGAACGGCATCCGGACATCGACGGCGTCCTCGCCGCGTCGGACACCACGGCCGCGGGGGCTCTGGAGGCCCTGCGCGCGGCCGGACGCCGGGTACCCGAGGACGTCGCCGTGATCGGCTTCGACGACTTTCCGCTGGCCCAGCAGACCGAACCACGCCTGACGACGGTACGTCAGCCGATCGAGGAGATCGGGCGCGCCATGATCCGGCTGCTCCTGGAGGAGATGGAGGAGGGCGCCGTGGCCTGGCGTCACGTCATCCTCCGTACGGAGCTCGTGGTCCGCGACTCGACCTGACCTTCGTCCGCACATCCGCCGGAGTGCGCACCAAGGTTGACGCACCGCGTCTCGCCCCCGTGTCCGACCTGCGCCTCCGAAATCGGTTCAACGGGTTCACGCCCACAGTCTTGTCATGGACCTGGACCATCCCTACAGTCCTGCCGAGCAAGGTTTGGGAGCGCTCCCATTCACATGGTTGCGGGAACACTCCCCCACTACCCCCCATCCCTCTGAAGAGGATCCGCATGCGTCCTTCACCGCACCATGCCCGCAGCGCGCGTGGCCTGCTCGGCGCGCTGCTCACCTCGCTCGTCTCGCTCGCCGCGCTTCTGACCACGGCGTCGGTGGCACAGGCAGACACCACGATCTGCCAGCCCTTCGGCACGACGACCATCCAGGGCCGCTACGTGGTCCAGAACAACCGCTGGGGCACCAGTGCCGCCCAGTGCATCACCGCGACGGACTCGGGGTTCAGGATCACCCAGGCCGACGGCTCCGTCCCCACGAACGGCGCTCCGAAGTCGTACCCGTCCGTCTACAACGGCTGCCACTACACCAACTGCTCGCCCGGCACCAACTTTCCCGCCCAGCTCAGCACCGTCTCCACCGCGCCCTCGAGCATCTCCTACAGCTATGTGAACGACGCGGTGTACGACGCCGCGTACGACATCTGGCTCGACCCCACGCCACGCACCGACGGCGTCAACAGGACCGAGATCATGATCTGGTTCAACAAGGTGGGATCCATCCAGCCCATCGGTTCCCCGGTCGGCAACGCCACGGTGGGCGGGCGCGACTGGCAGGTGTGGTCGGGCAACAACGGCTCGAACGACGTGCTGTCGTTCGTCGCACCGTCGGCGGTCAGCAGCTGGTCCTTCGACGTCATGGACTTCGCCCGGCAGGCCGTCTCGCGCGGACTCGCGCAGAACAACTGGTATCTGACGAGTGTTCAGGCCGGCTTCGAGCCCTGGCAGAACGGCGCCGGTCTCGCAGTGACCTCGTTCTCCTCCGCCGTGAACACCGGGTCGTCCGGCGGCAACCCGGGCGACCCGGGCAACCCCGGTGGCTCCACGGCCTGCAAGGTGGCGTACGCGACGAACGTCTGGCAAGGCGGCTTCACCGCAGACGTCGCCATCACCAACACCGGCTCCTCCCCCGTCAGCGGCTGGCAGCTCGCGTTCGCCCTCCCCTCCGGGCAGCGGATCACCAATGCCTGGAACGCGAACCTGTCCTCGTCGTCAGGAGCCGTCACGGCGAGCAACGTGGGCCACAACGGCCAGATCGCGGCCGGCGGCCAGGTGACCTTCGGGTTCCAGGGCACCGCCGACGGAACCTTCGCCAAGCCCTCCGGCTTCAACCTGAACGGGACGGCCTGCACCGCCGTGTGACACACGTTCAACCTCCGGGGCCCGCCTGTCCGCCACACCGACCGGCGGGCCCCGGCGGCCCGATGGGAACGGCACGCCGGCCCAGCTCGGACACACGCGTGACATACCTCGATCTGTGGAGCTGGGAGAGCTGAGGCATGGTCATCGCCAGCATCGGATTCTCCACCGATGCGGTGCTCCGTCCCGCCGTACGGGGGCTCGTCTACGCCCGTGCCGACATGGGCGGCGGCGCCTACCGCTGGGACAACATCGCGGCCCGCTGGATCCCGCTGCCGGTCTGGATCTCTGCGAGGCCTAGAACGCGCTCAGCTGCGGCGCGGCGGCCGACGGTACCGCAACCCCCTCGATCCACCACGTCGCCACCTTGCGAGGCCGCCCTCCCGTGTGACGACAAGCAGGGTGACCCACTCGACCAGGGCGTGGGGCAGGTCGAGTGCGGCAGGATGGGGAACCAACGCAACTCCTGTGCCAATGCCGCGAAGTTAGAGAGGAAGCTGCCCACGTCAAGTGG
>NZ_JARXVH010000038.1 GCF_029892565.1 Streptomyces pseudovenezuelae
CGCCCGGTTACATTCCGAACCCGGAAGCTAAGCCTTACAGCGCCGATGGTACTGCAGGGGGGACCCTGTGGGAGAGTAGGACACCGCCGAACAATTCTTGAGAAAGCCCCGTACCGGGATGGTACGGGGCTTTCTGCATTTCGGGTCCACATTTAGGGTTGGTTGTATGCGCTATGACCTCGTCATCTTCGACAACGACGGCGTCCTCGTCGACAGTGAGCCCATCTCCAACCGGCTCCTCGCCGCGTACCTGACCGAGCTCGGGTACCCGACGTCGTACGAGGACTCTCTCCGTGACTACATGGGCTCCGCCATGCACCGGGTCCATGAGCTGGTGGAGGAGCGGACCGGGGATTCGTTGCCGGCTGACTTCGATGATGTCTTTCATGCGCGGGTGTTCGCCGCGTTCGAGCGGGAGTTGCGGCCGGTGCCGGGGGTGGTGGACGTACTCGCGAAGCTTGTTGAGGACGGGGTGCCGTACTGCGTGGCGTCCTCGGGGAGTCATGAGCGGATTCGGGTGGGGCATCGGACGACCGGGTTGGACCGGTGGTTCGACGAGGCGCGGATCTTCAGTGCGCAGGATGTGGGGCGGGGGAAGCCCGATCCGGATCTGTTCCTGTATGCGGCGGAGCGGATGGGGGTCGCGCCCGGGCGGTGTGTGGTTGTCGAGGACTCTCCGCTGGGGGTGCAGGCGGGGGTGGCGGCCGGGATGGATGTGCTCGGGTTCACCGCCATGACGTCGGGGGAGAAGCTCGCGGGAGCCGGCAAACTCTTCGGGGACATGGGGGAGTTGGTCGAGCTGCTGGGCTGACATTTGTCATGCCGAGCTCTGGACGATCGTTTCTACTGGGGGACCCTGCCCGGCGGTCAAGCTGAGGGCATGACGACGAAGACGAGCAAGCAGAGCACCTTCGGTCCGCTGATCGTGGATGTGGCGGTCCCTCTCGGTTCGTACTACCTGTTCAAGGACGCCTTCGGGATGAGCACCTTCGCGGCGCTGGCCTGGAGCAGTGTGGTTCCGGCCCTGCGGACGGTCTGGAGTCTGGTGAGGGAGCGGCGGACGAACGGGCTGGCCGGGCTCATCCTGGTCGTCAACGTCGTCTCGCTGGTGCTGAGCTTCGTCTCCGGTGACCCGCGGCTGATGCTCGCCAAGGATGGTGCGGTCAGCAGCACCATCGGGATCGGGATTCTTGTCTCGGTGGCCCTCGGCCGGCCGATGATGACCGCCGGTATGAAGCCCTTCCTGGTCAAGGGGGACCAGGCCAAGGAGGCCGCCTGGCAGCGGCTGGCGTCAGGGCGTGCGGCTGCCTCGGCGGCCTTCCTGCGCAAGGAGCGGACGTTCTCCGTGGTGTGGGGTGTGGCGCTGCTCGCCGAGTGTGTGGCGCGGGTCGTGGGGGCGTACACGATCCCCGTGGACACCATGGTCTGGATGGGCACGGTCGTGATGGTCGGCACGATGGTGCTGACCTTCCTCGTCAGCGGTGCGCTGGGCGCCGGGCCGATGGAGGCGATGGTCTCCGCAGAGGTGGAGAACGGGACGGAGGCCGAGGTCGCGGGCGAGGAAGTGGCTCTCCCGGTCGAGGAGGCCGTCGCCGCTTGACCCTCGTAAGAGGACGCTCGGGTAAAGCTGAAGGAAATTCATCTTTGGCTGGATCTACCCACAGGTAGCCTGGGGCCCTACGCTCGCCGCCATGACAGATGTGCTGCGGCGCGGTAGGGCCTCTTTGGCGTTGAGCTTCTTCGCCCAGGGCGCCGTGTTCGCCCTTCTCGTGACCCGCATCCCGGCGATCCAGGACCGGTACGGGGTCTCCGACGCGCTGCTGCCCGCCTTCCTGGCCGCCGTGCCGATCCTGGCCGGTGTCGGGAGTGTGACGACCGAGCAGTTGGTGAAGCGGGTGCACCCGAGTCTGCTGCTGCGTTGGTCCCAGCCCGTGGTGATGCTGGCGCTGCTCGGGGTCGGGGCGGGCGACTCGAAGGTCGAACTCGGGGTCTCGCTCGTCGCGTTCGGGCTGGCCGTGGGTGCGCTGGACGCCTCGATGAACATGCTCGGGGTGAGTCTGCAGCGGGCGTACGGGCGGAGCATCATGCTCAGCTTCCATGCCGTTTACAGCCTGGGCGGGATCGTGGGGGCCTCGCTGGCGTGGGTGGGGGCGCACTGGCATCTCGCGCTGTGGGTCTCGTATCTGCCGGTGGTGGCCGTGCTGTTGCCGGCCGCGCTGGTGGGGAGTCGGTGGTACGTCGACGGGGACAGCGGCGATGGGGGCGGCTCGTCGGAGGAGGCCGGGGAGAAGGGGGCCGGTGGGGGTCTCGTCTTCAAGTTGCTGCTGCCGCTGTGTCTGGTGATGACCTTCGCCTACATCGGGGACTCGACCGTCTCCAACTGGAGCGCGAAGTATCTGCAGGACGTGCTGGGGAGTTCGGAGCAGCTCGCGACCGTGCCGTACAACGTGTACATGGTGACCACGCTGCTGGGGCGGGCCCTTGGGGACTTCGGGGTGCGGCGGCTCGGAGCCGTGGTGGTCGTGCGGGTGGGGGCGCTGGTGGCGGCGGGCGGGTTCGCCGTGGTGGCCGTGGCGCCGGGGCCGTGGGTCGGGATGCTCGGGTTCACGCTGCTGGGGCTGGGGTTGTGTGTGCTGGTGCCGCAGACGTTCGCGGCGGCCGGGCGGATGTTCCCGGGGGCGTCGGACGCGGCCATCGCGCGGCTCAATGTCTTCAACTACGTGGGATTCCTGATCGGTTCGCCGCTCGTGGGGGCCTTGGGGGATGCGTGGAGCTATCGCGGGGCCATGCTCGTGCCGATGGTGTTGGTGCTGGTGACACTGGTGTACGCCAAGTCGTTCGCTCCTCAACAGGACCGATACGGTGGCGGGCATGAGCGGCCGCGCACAGCTGATGTGGGACGAGGCAGTAACGGGCTATGACTTCGGTCGGGACCATCCGATGGATCCGATCCGGCTCGCCCTGACCAGGCGACTCGTCGACGCCTTCGGGCTCGACAAGGACGTCGACGTGGTCGCGGCGAAGCCGGCGGGGGAGTCGACGCTGCGGCTGGTCCACCGGGAGGACTACGTCGAAGCCGTGAAGGCGGCTTCCGCGGATCCGGGGGCGGCCGACGGGGCGTACGGGCTCGGGACGATGGATGATCCGGCCTTCGCGGGCATGCACGAGGTGTCGGCGTTGATCGCGGGGCAGTCGGTGGGGGCGGCGGAGGCCGTGTGGGCCGGGGACGCCCTGCACGCGGTGAACTTCGCGGGCGGGCTGCACCACGCGATGCCGGGGGCCGCGTCCGGGTTCTGCATCTACAACGACGCCTCGCTCGCGATCGCGCGGCTGCTGGAGCTCGGGGCCGAGCGGGTCGCGTACATCGATGTGGACGTGCATCACGGGGACGGGGTGCAGGCCGCGTTCTGGGAGGATCCGCGGGTTCTGACGATCTCGTTGCACGAGCATCCGCGGACGCTGTTTCCGCAGACCGGGTGGCCTGAGGAGACCGGCGCCGAGGTGGCGGAGGGGTCGGCGGTGAATGTGGCGCTGCCTGCGGGGACCGGGGACGCCGGGTGGCTGCGGGCGTTCCATGCCGTTGTGCCGGAGCTGATTGCCGACTTTCGGCCGCAGGTGTTGGTGACGCAGCACGGGGCCGATACGCACTTCGAGGATCCGCTCGCGCATCTCGCCGTGTCGCTGGACGCGCAGCGGGCTGTGCAGGTCGCCTGTCATGAGCTCGCGCACGAGTACGCCGACGGGAAGTGGGTCGCGTTGGGTGGGGGCGGGTACGCCGTGGTGGAGGTTGTGCCGCGGTCGTGGACGCATCTGGTGGCCATCGCGGCGGGGCGGGAGATCGCGCCGGAGACGCTGGTGCCGGAGAGCTGGCGGCAGGAAGTGTTCGCGCGGACGCGGCAGTTGGGGCCCGGGCGGATGACGGACGGGCGGTGGCCGGTGTCCTTCGCCGAGTGGGATGCGGGGTACGACCCTGCGGACCGCTTGGACCAGGCGGTGCTGGCTACTCGGCGGGCGGTCTATCCGTTGCGGGGGTTGTTGGCGTGAGGGTGTTGCCGGCGTAGGGGCGTTGCGGAGGTGCCGGGGTCACCGGCGAGGGGGTTGTCGCCTGCCCGCGCTTGCGGGGTGCCGCTCTCTTTGGGGCGGGCGCCGCCCCCCAACGGCACGACTGCCCGCAGCTGGGGAGTGGGTTGGAGGGTGGCGCTGCCCGCAGCTGTGCGGGTTGGTAGCGCCACCCCCCTCGCTGCGTCAGCTGCAGTGGCCGGAGTCCTCCGCCGAGGCGTTGCCGATGGTGCCGCCCCAGGCGACGCAGGACTCGCGGGCGTCGGCGTAGACCGGGCCGGCGTAGCTCGTGTACGTGCCGGAGTCGACGGCGGGGTCGATGGAGTCGCCGAGGGCGTCCAGGGTCACCCGCATGTTGATCCTGTTTCCGGGGGTGTTGCGGATGGTCACGGCGCAGTTCTTGCCCTTGTCCTCGTTCCAGGTCAGGTACACGGTGCCGACGTGGCCGATCGGTGTGGAGTCGACGACGCTGTAGCCGGTGCCGCAGACGCCGTTGTAGGCCGCGGTGGTGGCCGCCGGCTTGGCCGTCGCCGCGGAGGCCGGGGCGGTGGCGGCGACGGTGCCCGCGAGGGCGAGGACGGTGAGTGCGGCGGCCGTTGTGGTGCGACGGGACAGCTTCATGTTCATGGTGTTCCCCCTGTGGTGATGGCTGTGACGACTGTGGTGACGAGTGGTCAACTTGCTTGGGACGGTTGGTCGTTGCCGTCCACGCAAGATGAGACCAGGGAGCCCGGGCGTTGGTTGTGGTGCCGTCTGTCACCGTTCTGTCACCGGTCGCTAGGCCAACCGTGCGGTGTTCGGGCCGTTCCCGCCGCGCCTCGTACGCGCATCGGCCACCATCACTGACGTGTTGAGCACCGGAGCGCTGCGCGCCCATCTGCTGGCCGCCCGCCTGGCCGGGACGGTGGCCACCTCGCGGGAGGAGAGCCTGCGCAGCTACCGGCTCTTCGCCGCACGTGACCCCCGGGTGACGATCGGGATCGATCCCGAGTGGGCTTGGCGGCAGCGGGACTTGATCGAGTTGATGGCGGACAAGTGCGGGGTTTCGGCCGATCCACAGCACACCTCAGGCCATGATGTGATCGATCCGGAGCGGACTCTGACCGCTCTGGATGCCTTTGCGGAACGCCTCGCCGCAGCCGCCCAGCGTGGCGCCCCCGTACTCTTCGGCACCGGCCACCCGCATCGGCTCCTCGGCTTCTACGCCGCGTTGGCGGACGCGCTGTCGGCGGCTGGATGTACCGTCCTCACACCGGCGCATGGTCGCTGTGTCGACATAACGACCCGGTTCGGTCTACGCACGTACAACCTTGACTACGCACGAGGAGTCGCGCTCGTCCGCGAACCCGGCCCCACGCGCCCCGGTTGTGCGACCGGCGCACACACGCACTCACCGCTCCCGGTTCGTACCGTTCTGGCGGCGGCGGCGGAGGCCGGCGGGCCGCTTCCCGAGCTGGTCGTCGGGGACCACGGATGGGTCTGCGGAGCAGGTCAGCTGGGGTTCGAGGCCATTGGGCTGGGCGATACCGACGACCCCGCACTCTTCGTCGGAGAGGCAGAGGGGTCCGTGTCCGTCGTCGTTCCACTTGATGACGCTGTGCGGTCTGATTACTACCGGCCGCTTACCCGCTACGTACTCAATCGAGCGTGTCTGTCACAGTAGGCCGCCGATGGGTGCACCTCTTCCCCACTCGCATCACACGCCCCTACATTGGGGAGTGAGCACGCAACGACGAAGAGTCACCGGAAGGGGAAGCCGGTGACCGTCGAGTGCGGAAGGTTCAGGTGTGTCATGGCTGCAGCTGGCGAGAGGCCTCTGAACGAGGTTCAGTTCCTTACCGTGGCGGAAGTCGCCTCGGTGATGCGAGTGTCGAAGATGACCGTGTACCGGTTGGTGCACAGCGGTCATCTGCCCGCGATCCGGGTCGGACGTTCGTTCCGCGTACCGGAGCAAGCGGTACACGAGTACCTCCGCGAGAGCTATGTGGGGGTGGAGACAGCCTGACGGTGGCCTCCGGGCCTCCCGGAAGACCCTCGATTACGACCTCAGCGCTCGGGCGGGTAGGCTTGCCCCTTGTAGGTCGTATGGGCCCATGGCGCCCAGCACCGAGTGATGAGAAGTGAGCGAGGGTAGTCGTGGGCTCTGTTATCAAGAAGCGGCGCAAGCGGATGGCTAAGAAGAAGCACCGCAAGCTGCTCAAGCGCACGCGCGTTCAGCGTCGCAACAAGAAGTAAGCGACGCGACGCCGCGAGAGCGTCTGTTGTGGCCCCCCACCGAATCCGGTGGGGGGCCACAGTTATGTTCCGGTCAGTCATGACTTTCATGGGTCGGGCGGTCATCACAGCGCAACACCGAACCGCTAAGTTGGCCGACATGGGGAACGCGGCAGCTTACAAGGCTCGTCGACGGCTGGAAGGAAGGCGCTGATCTTGGGGAAGGTCGTGCTCGTGACCGGGGTGGCCCGCAGGCTGGGGGGCCGGTTCGTACGACGGATCCAGCGTGACCCGCAGGTGGACCGGGTCATCGCCGTGGACGCGGTCCCGCCGGAACACCATCTAGGGGGCGCCGACTTCATCCAGGCCGACATCCGGCAGCCCGGCATCGCGCGGATCCTGGCCGAGACGGCCGCCGACACCGTCGTACACCTCGATGTGACGGCGATGGCGATCGGCAGCGGCAGCCGGACCACGGTCAAGGAGACCAACGTCATCGGCACGATGCAGCTGCTCGGCGCCTGCCAGAAGTCGCCGACGGTGCAGCGGCTGGTGGTGAAGTCCAGTACGAACGTCTACGGGTCGGCGCCCCGGGACCCGGCCGTCTTCACCGAGACGACCCCGCCCAAGTCGCTGCCCAGCGGCGGCTTCGCCAAGGACACGGTCGAGGTCGAGGGGTATGTGCGCGGGTTCGCGCGGCGGCGGCCGGATGTCGCGGTGTGCGTGCTGCGGTTCGCCAACATCCTCGGGCCGACCGCGGACACCCCGCTGACCTCGTACTTCGATCTGCCGGTGCTGCCGACGGTGTTCGGTTACGACCCTCGGCTGCAGTTCGTGCACGAGGACGACGTGATCGAGGTGCTGCGGATCGCCTCGCACGAGCCGGCGCGGGGCACGCTCAACAGCGGGACCTTCAACATCGCCGGGGACGGCGTCCTGTTGCTGTCCCAGTGCTCGCGGCGGCTGGGGCGGCCCACGGTGCCGCTGCTGCTGCCCGCGGTCACCTGGGCCGGGTCGCTGGTGCGTACGCTGGGCATGACGGACTTCTCCCCGGAGCAGATCCGGCTGCTGACCCACGGCCGGGTCGTGGCGACGGACCAGATGCGGGAGACGCTCGGGTTCAAGCCGAAGTACACGACGGCGGAGACCTTCGCGGACTTCGCGCGCAGCCGGGGCCCCGGACTCCTGCCCCCGGAGGCCCTCGCGGGGGCCGTCGATCGGATCGCCGCGCTGCCCGCCCTGAGCGGCGGCCAACCCCCGACGCAGAGCGCCAACTGAGGAGCGCATCAACGATGGCTGATGCCAAGGTCATTCCGTTCGACGACGACCGGTCCCGTGCGGGCGCCGTACAGCGGCCGGTGCGGCGGCGGAGCGCGGGGAGCCGGCGCGGCAAGTCCGCGGAACCCACGCTGGTCCGCGAGGTACAGCCCCTGCCCAGCAGGGCTCCCGCGCAGGATGATGTTCCTGTGACGCGTGAGGAACAGCCGCCCGAGCGGCAACAGGACGACGGCGATCTGGAACGCCGGATCGCGAGCGGGCTGTCCTTCCTGCGCCGCCGGCTCACCGGCGACTACGAGGTCGACGACTTCGGCTACGACGAGGAGCTGACCGACCAGGTCCTGATGCCGGCGCTGCGCCCGGTGTACGAGAAGTACTTCCGGGTCGAGGTCAAGGGCATCGAGAACATCCCGGCCGAGGGCGGCGCGTTGATCGTCGCCAACCACTCCGGGACGATTCCGCTGGACGGCGTGATGATGCAGATCGCCGTCCACGACAACCACCCCGCGAACCGCCACCTCCGGCTCCTCGCGGCGGACCTCGTCTTCATGCTGCCGGTGGTCAACGAGCTGGCCCGCAAGGCCGGTCACACCCTCGCCTGCGCCGAGGACGCCGAACGGCTCCTGGGCCGTGGCGAACTGGTCGGCGTGATGCCGGAGGGCTTCAAGGGCATCGGCAAGCCGTTCAGCGAGCGCTACAAACTCCAGCGCTTCGGTCGCGGCGGCTTCGTCTCGACGGCCCTGCGCAAGGGCACCCCGATCATCCCGTGCTCGATCGTGGGCGCGGAGGAGATCTACCCGATGATCGGCAACTCCAAGACCCTGGCCCGCGTCCTGGGTTTCCCGTACTTCCCGATCACCCCCACCTTCCCGTGGCTCGGCCCCCTCGGCGCCATCCCGCTCCCCACGAAGTGGACGATCCAGTTCGGCGAGCCGATCCCGACGAACGGCTACCCGCCGGAGGCGGCGGAGGACCCGATGCTGATGTTCAACCTGACGGACCAGGTACGCGAGCAGATCCAGCACACGCTCTACAAGTTGTTGGTGCAGCGGCGGTCGGTGTTCTTCTAGGAGTTCTTCGTAGGACCCAAGCGGATACGACGATGGGGGCGCCCTCCTGAGAAGGCGCCCCCATCGGTCGGTTGAGCCGCGGAGCTAGTTCGCGTCCTCGCCGTCGATTCCCAGGCCTGGGAGCAGGCCGGGGAGGAGGGGCGGGATGGTTACGTCCGGTTCCGTGGTGGCGGACTTGGACGGGGACGGGGAGGCGCTGCTCGTGGAGCCCGGTGGGTCGAGGAGGCCGCCCGTGTTGCCGCCGAGCAGGCCGTCGTTGCCGGTCTCGGCCGACTTGCTGGGGCTGGACGAGTGGCTGCCCTCGGAGGTGTTGCTGCCGGTGCTCGGGGTGGTCGAGCGGCCGGTGCCGGACGTGCCCGTGGACGCCGTACCGGAGCCCTGCCTGCTGCCGCCGCTTCCCGTGCCGCCCTGGGTGGGGGGCTTGGGGAGCAGGGACTGCAGCGGGGCGACCTCTTCGTCTATGGCGTCGAAGACCGAGGACACCTGGTCGCGGACGTCGCCGAGTTGCACCGGCAGCCGGTCGCGGAGCGCGCCCCAGGCCTCGCGGTGCGAGCGTGAGAAGGCGTCGAGGGCCTGGATGGGGCCCAGCTTGTCCGGGTCGCGCTCGTAGGCCTCGTGCAGCAGTCGGTGGCCCTCGGCCGCGTCGTGCTGCATGCCGAACAGGGCACGCCGGATCTCGCCCAGCGACTCGTGGTCCAGGTGACCACCGCGGTCGCGCTCCATCAGCCGACGGGCCTCGCTCAGGCGGTTGGAGGCCTGGTCGAGGTAGGCGACTCCGCGCTCGTCGTCGCCTTCGGACAGATAGTTGAGCTTGAAGTCCTCGATGCCGCGCTTGAGCCCGTAGAGCTGGTCACCGGGCAGCGCGTCCGAGCTGGCAGCGGCGACTCCGCCGAAGGCGCTCGCCGCGACACCGACACTGAGCCCGCCGGCGGCGAGGCCCTTGGTCAGCCGGGATCTCGGCCGCAGTTTCCCCAGCGGGCTCGCCCGGTGTGTGCCGCGGGCACGGTGGGAACGCTGCTCCGGTACCGATGGGTCCGTCGCCCCGCCCCCCGCGCCCTCCTGGAGCATGGCCTCGAACGCGGCCACCAGCTGAGCGCGCTGGATGACCTTCACCTCGGGGTCCAGCTTCGGTTTGGGCAAGTCGCCGAGACACTCCGTGAGGGCCATAAGGCGGCCCTGCTCGGTCTGTTCCGCAGCAGCCGGAGCCGGGGCCGGTCCTTCGGACTGCTCGGCCGCAGGGTCCCGGTCGGACTGCTCCTCCAGGGCCTGGGCGAAGGCGTTCGCCCGCCGGTGCGCCGATACGTTCGCGATCACTGGCGGCACCTCCTCTCGTCATGACGGTCGACTCCCCTGGGACCCGGACGGTTGCCCGCCTCGATCGCTTCCACACGATCGAGTGATCGGGCTTGGCCCGGACGTGTCCACAGGGAGCCTGCATCCCGCACAACGAGCGGCGTGGCACTTGGGTTACGGACGACGGATGATCGGATCGGGAAGTCAACGGACTTTCACTGAACGTGAGTTGGGTATCGCGGAGAGTGGCCCGCTCAGCGTGCGTCGTCCGGAAGGAGCCGGGCGAGCGTGCGCACCGCCCGGTACTGGAGGGTCTTGATCGCGCCCTCGTTCTTGCCCATCACGCGGGCGGTCTCGGCGACGGACAGACCCTGGAGGAACCGGAGCGTCACACACTCCTGCTGCTGAGGGTTGAGCCGTCGCACCGCGTCGAGCAGGGCGGCGTTGGAGAGGGACTCCAGGACGGAGTCCTCGGGCGACCGCTCGACCTCGTTGGCGTCGAGCATCTCGCCGGTCGTGACCTCGAGCCGGAAGCGGCTCGACTTGAAGTGGTCGGCGACCAGGTTGCGGGCGATGGTCACCAGCCATGCGCCGAAGTCGCGGCCCTGCCAGGTGAAGGTCCCGATGCGCCGCAGGGCGCGCAGGAACGTCTCACTGGTGAGGTCCTCGGCGGTGGCCTTTCCGCCCACCCGGTAATAGATGTACCGGTACACGGTGTCGCTGTACTGGTCGTAGAGGCGCCCGAAGGCGTCGGCCTCGCCGGCCTGGGCGCGCTCGACGAGGTCCATCATGCGGGCGCTGTCACTGTCCGCGGCCGGGCGGCGCGCGGTGGTGGCGCCGGTGGTCCGCCCTCGTCTTCCGACGGCGGCGGTGCCGTCGGCCAGCGCATAGCACGGGCCGACGGGGGTGGTGGCTACGGCAAGGGCGGGGACGGCGTACGCGGTGGGGACGAAGCCGCGCAACAGGTCTTGGACCGTTGCGCGCAGCGTAGCCAGGCCCGAGGCGTCAACCCCGACGTGTGGGTACACGGGACTCCCAGAGGCAGAGCTTCCATCACGTGCAGTGCGGGACCATTCACCCGTCGTAGCGACGGAGGGGTACCGGTTTGCGTCTGAGGAGAATAACGCTTCGTGCAGGCGCTGCTACACCCAGTTGCTCAAATCATCGATTACGTCGCTTCTGTAACCGATTGACGCACGATCAAGTACCGCAGAGTGACAGGTTGTTGATCGAATGCGTTCATGTTCAGTCAGGGAACGGGGCGTGTTGTGGCCGTGTGCAGCCAACGTGACTGGACAGAGGGTTACGCGGGTAAGACCCGTGGATTGGCTGCGTTTGCCCTGTTACCGGCGCCGACGGCTCAATGCGATCGCCGCGGCCGTGCCGCCCGCCACCGCGCCGACGCCGGCCGCCGCCGGGATGCCGACCTTCGCCGCCCTGCGGGCCGTGCGGTAGTCGCGCAGCCGCCAGTCCAGCTTGCGGGCGTGCTTGCGGAGCTTGCTGTCCGGGTTGATGGCGTAGGGGTGGCCGACCAGCGAGAGCATCGGGATGTCGTTGTGCGAGTCGCTGTACGCGGCGCAGCGGGACAGGTCCAGGCCCTCCGCCGCCGCCAACGCCCTGACCGCCTCCGCCTTCGCGGGGCCGTGCAGCGGTTCGCCGACCAGCTTGCCCGTATAGACGCCGTCGACCGACTCGGCGACCGTGCCGAGGGCGCCGGTCAGGCCGAGGCGGCGGGCGATCACCGTGGCGATCTCCACCGGGGCCGCCGTGACCAGCCACACCTTCTGGCCCGCGTCCAGGTGGGCCTGGGCGAGGGCGCGGGTGCCGGGCCAGATCCGCTCGGCCATGTACTCGTCGTAGATCTCCTCGCCGATCGACTGCAGCTCGGCGACGCGGTGGCCCTTGACGATCGACAGTGCCGAGTCGCGGGCGTCCTGCATGTGCTCGGGGTCCTCGGAGCCGGCCAGTCTGAACCAGGCCTGCTGCCAGGCGAACCTGGCGAGGTCGCGGGTCTCGAAGAACTTCCGCTTGTACAGGCCCCGGCCGAAGTGGAAGATCGACGCGCCCTGCATGACGGTGTTGTCGAGGTCGAAGAAGGCGGCGGCCTTGTCGTCGCCGAGCACCGGGAACTCCGGCTCCTCCACCGCGAGATCGGCGTCGGTGGCGTCTTCTGCGTGTTGGGCGTCCTGCGAGGACTTGCGGGCTGCCTCCGCCGAGGCCTCGCCTGCCAACACGCTTCGTGCCGTGGCGGAGCGCCTACGGGGAGTGAGCCATCCGAGAGCGGCCATGGCGTGAGCATAGCCAGTTTGTTCGGTGGCTTCGGAGTCGTGAGGTTTGGAGGCTGTGAACTCTCCGCGACCGGTCAGTTAAAGAGGGGTCACAATGGCCGACATGAGTCCCCTCTTCCGGCGCAAGGCCGATCCCGGCGACCGTTTCGTCACGCTTGTCCGCAAGCCGGGCTGTCATTTGTGTGATGACGCACAGCTGGTGGTCGAGAAGGTCTGCGGCGAACTCGGCGTGCCCTGGGAGGCGAAGGACATCGAGCGGGATCCGGAGCTGCACGACCAGTACTGGGAGCAGATTCCGGTCGTCCTGATCGACGGCGCGCAGCACACGTTCTGGCGGGTGAACGAGGAACGTTTGCGCAAGGCACTGACCGAGTAGTCCAAAGGCCCCGTGAAGTCGCTTAGGATCGACGGCGAACGGGTCTTGGGGGCGGGATTAGCGAGGAGCGTGTGCTGTTTTGCCTCCAAGAGAGAAGCGCGTGACGCCGGTCACGTTGGCCGGGCAAATCGGACACCATCTTTGTGCACGCGTTCACAAAGACATAGCCTGCTTTCGACGGGGCGGTCTGGGTTCGTGTGACCGCCTACAGCCCCGCTCTACCCGCAGGAGCACCGTGGCAACTGGCCGAACTCACCGACCGGCGACCCGAAGCCGAGGGATTCCCGAGGCCACCGTCGCCAGGCTTCCGCTGTACCTTCGAGCGCTGACCGCACTGTCGGAGCGCTCGGTACCCACGGTCTCCTCCGAGGAGCTGGCGGCCGCCGCGGGGGTCAACTCCGCGAAGCTGCGCAAGGATTTCTCGTACCTGGGCTCCTACGGAACGCGCGGTGTCGGCTACGACGTCGAGTATCTCGTCTACCAGATCTCCCGCGAACTGGGCCTCACCCAGGACTGGCCGGTAGTGATCGTCGGCATCGGAAATCTCGGTGCCGCCCTCGCCAACTACGGCGGTTTCGCCTCCCGCGGGTTCCGGGTCGCCGCGCTGATCGACGCCGATCCGGCGATGGCCGGCAAGCCCGTCGCGGGCATTCCGGTGCAGCACGCGGACGAGCTGGAAAAGATCATCGAGGACAACGGCGTGTCCATCGGGGTGATCGCCACCCCCGCCGGTGCCGCCCAGCCGGTGTGCGACCGGCTCGTGGCCGCCGGGGTCACCTCCATCCTGAACTTCGCGCCGACGGTGCTGACCGTCCCGGACGGCGTCGACGTGCGCAAGGTCGACCTCTCCATCGAGCTGCAGATCCTCGCCTTCCACGAGCAGCGCAAGGCCGGCGAGGAGCGCGCGGCCGAGGGCACCGGACCGACCGCCGCCACCCGCGGCAAGGAGTCCGCGAAGCAGGGGCCCGACGGGGACGTCCCCGCCGTGATGCCGGCATGAGTCTCCTCGTCGTCGGGCTGAGTCATCGCAGCGCGCCGGTCAGCGTCCTGGAGCGGGCCACGCTGCACGCCGACGCCCAGATGAAGCTGCTGCAGGACACCGTCGCCGCCGAGCCGGCCACCGAGGCCGCGGTTCTCGCCACCTGTAACCGCATCGAGCTGTACGCCGACGTGGACAAGTTCCACGCGGGGGTCGCCGAGCTGTCCACGCTGCTGGCCCAGCACAGCGGGGTCGGCCTGGAGGAGCTCACTCCTTATCTCTACGTCCACTACGAGGACCGGGCCGTCCACCACCTGTTCTCGGTGGCCTGCGGCCTGGACTCGATGGTCGTCGGCGAGGGCCAGATCCTCGGCCAGATGAAGGACTCGCTGGCCAAGGCGCAGGACCTGCACACCGCGGGCCGCCTGCTCAACGACCTCTTCCAGCAGGCCCTGCGGGTCGGCAAGCGCGCCCACTCCGAGACCGGCATCGACCGTGCGGGCCAGTCCCTGGTCACCTTCGGCCTGGAGCAACTGGCCGCCGGCGGCGACGTACAGGACTGGGCCCGCGGTAAACGGGCCCTGGTGATCGGCGCGGGCTCGATGTCCTCGCTGGCCGCGGCGACACTCGCGCGCGCCGGGGTCGCCGAGATCGTGATCGCCAACCGCACCGCCGACCGCGCGCAGCGCCTCGCGCAGATCCTCACCGAGGCCCCCGACCTGGACGTGCTGGCCCGCGCGGTACCGATGGACTCGGTGCCGTACGAGCTGACACGTGCCGACGTCGCGGTCTCCTGCACGGGGGCGACGGGCCTGGTCCTGCTGACGGAGACGGTCGCCGAGGCGGTGGCGGGGCGGGTGGCCGCGCCGGGCGCGGGGCTGCCTTTCGGCGTCGACGGGGTGCCGGCCGCCGATGCGCCGGGTGCGACGGACGGTGGATTGTCGTCCGCCGGCCGCACTGCGGGTGCCGGCTCCGGGGGTACGGCCGTGTCGGCCGCGTCCGCCGTGAGCGCCCCGTCCGTATCCTCCCCGGCGACCGGCCTGCCGGCCGCCTCCGGCGAGACCGGCTCGTCCGGTGCCTCCGCCACCCACGAACTTCCGCCCACCAGCCTCGGTGCCGAGGACGGTTGTCCGCTCGATCTGCCCGCCGTGCCGGCGACCGCCGGGTTCTCCGTGCTCGGGGAAGCCGCCGTGGTCGGCATGGGTGCCGCCGAGCTGGAGCAGCACGCGGCCTGGGTGGACAACGCGCCTCGGCCGCAGACCTCCGCCTCCGGTCCGCAGGGACTCGTACTCGACCCCGCCGAGGACGCCGACGCCATCGCGGCGCTCGCGGCCACGGCGGCGCTGGTCGGACGGATCCCTGAGCGCCGTAAGCCCGAACCGGTCGTCGAGCCGCCGCGGCCCGCGCCCGTCCTCTTCCTTCTCGACCTCGCGATGCCCCGTGACATCGACGCGGGCGCGCACCGGCTGGCCGGGGTGCGTCTGGTCGACATCGAGTCGCTCGCCGAGGCCTCCGCGGACGCGCCGATGGCCGCCGACGTCGACGAGGTGCGCCGGATCGTCTCCGACGAGGTCGAGGCGTTCGGCGCCGCGCTGCGGGCCGCGCACATCACGCCGACCGTGGTCGCCCTGCGCACCATGGCCGCCGATGTGGTCGCGGGCGAGATCGCGCGCCTTGAGGGCCGGCTGCCCAGCCTGGACGACAAGCACCGCGCCGAGATCACGCAGACCGTGAAACGCGTCGTCGACAAGCTGCTGCACGCGCCGACCGTGCGGGTCAAGCAGCTCGCGGCCGAGCCCGGCGGCGCCGGATACGCGGACGCGCTGCGCACCCTGTTCGACCTCGACCAGGAGACGGTGGCCTCCGTCTCCCGCGCCGAGCGCGCCGACGAAGGCGCCGACGACGACCCCCAGTACAGCAAGAACCGAGGGCCAGCATGACTGACAAGGCACTGAGGCTCGGGACCAGGCGAAGCAGACTCGCCCTGGCCCAGTCCGGGCAGGTTGCGGACGCCGTGAGCCAGGTGACCGGACGGCCCGTGGAGCTCGTAGAGATCACGACCTACGGCGACACCTCCCGCGAGCACCTCGCGCAGATCGGCGGCACGGGAGTCTTCGTGACCGCCCTGCGGGACGCGCTGCTGCGCGGCGAGGTCGACTTCGCCGTTCACTCGCTCAAGGACCTGCCGACCGCGCAGCCCGCGGACCTGGTCCTGGCCGCCGTACCCGAGCGCGAGGACCCGCGTGACGTGCTCGTCGCCCGGGACGCGCTGAAGTTCACCGACCTGCCCCGCGGGGCGCGCATCGGGACCGGTTCGCCGCGTCGCATGGCGCAGCTCAACGCGTACGCGCGCAGCCACGGACTGGACATCGACACCGTGCCGGTCCGCGGGAACGTGGACACGCGGATCGGATACGTCCACGACGGCGAGCTCGATGCCGTCGTACTGGCCGCCGCCGGGCTCACCCGGATCGGCCGCATCGACGAGGCGACCGACTTCCTCTCGATAGACACGGTTTTGCCCGCTCCCGGCCAGGGAGCACTGGCGATCGAGTGTGCCGCGGACAACGCGGACCTCGTCGCGACGCTCGGTGAGCTCGACGACCCGTTCACCCGGGTCGCCGTGACCGCCGAACGGTCACTGCTCGCCGCCCTGGAGGCCGGCTGCAGCGCACCTGTGGGTGCGCTGGCCGACCTGCTGGCCGACGGGCAGATTGTCAAGGAAATGCGCCTGCGCGGGATAGTCGGCACGACCGACGGTTCGCGTACGGTGCAGCTGTCCACCACCGGTCCCGTGCCCGAGACGCATGACCAAGCACTGGCGCTCGGTCGCGAACTCGCCGCCGAGATGCTCGCCCAGGGCGCGGCCGGTCTGATGGGGGAGCAAGCCAAGTGAGCCCCACCACTCTTCCCGCCGGTCCGGAACACGGGCACGTCACCTTCCTGGGTGCCGGACCCGGGGATCCGGGACTGCTGACTCTGCGCGCCGTAGAGGCGCTGACGCACGCGGACGTCCTGGTGGCCGAGCACGAAGTGCTGGCCGTGGTACGCACGCATGCCAGGCAAGGCGTGGCCGAAGTGCACACGGACGGGGGTCCTTCGTCGGACCCGTCGCCGGGCACGGGCACGCCTCAGCTCACGGTTGTTGACAGTGCGTCAACAACCGCTGGGGTCCCCGCGGTACGGGATGCCGCACATCTTGTCATGGAGGCCGCGCGGGGCGGCAGGCGGGTCGTGCGTGCGGTGTCCGGGGACCCCGGACTTGATACGTACGCCGCCGCCGAAATGCTCGCCTGCGCCGCGGCCGGTGTTCCCTTCGAGGTCGTGCCGGGTGTCGCGACGGCCGTCGGCGTACCCGCGTACGCCGGTGTTCCGCTGCGCGACGCCGAGGGCGCGGACGTCCGGTTCGTGGACGCCCGCAGCGCCTCCGACCGGTGCTGGACGGAGGTGGGTGCCTCCGACGGGACGGTGGTCGTGTCGACGACGCTCGACTCCGTCGGCGCCGCGGCCGGCGAACTGGTGTCCGCAGGCCGCAAGCCGGACACCCCGATGACGGTCACGATCGCCGGCACGACCACTCGTCAGCGGACCTGGACCGCCACCCTCGGCACGATCGCGCTGACGCTGAAGCAGGCCAAGGCGCTGCCCTCGCCGGAAGGCGGCCGGCCGGTGATAGCCGTGGTCGGTGAGCGGTCCGCCGCCGCGCAGCGCGACCAGTTGTCGTGGTTCGAGTCCAAGCCGATGTTCGGCTGGAAGGTGCTCGTGCCGCGGACGAAGGAGCAGGCGGCTTCGCTCTCCGACCAGTTGAGGTCCTACGGGGCCGTGCCCTACGAGGTGCCGACGATCGCCGTCGAGCCGCCGCGGACGCCGCAGCAGATGGAGCGGGCCGTGAAGGGGCTCGTCACCGGGCGCTACGAGTGGATCGCGTTCACCTCGGTCAACGCGGTGAAGGCGGTGCGGGAGAAGTTCGAGGAGTACGGGCTCGATGCCCGTGCCTTCGCGGGGATCAAGGTCGCCGCGGTGGGGGAACAGACGGCCAAGGCCCTTGTCGCCTTTGGTGTGAAGCCGGATCTGGTTCCCAGTGGGGAGCAGTCCGCGGCCGGGTTGTTGGAGGACTGGCCGCCTTATGACCCGGTCTTCGACCCGATCGACCGTGTCTTTCTGCCGCGTGCCGATATCGCCACCGAGACGCTTGTCGCCGGGCTTATCGAGCTTGGGTGGGAGGTGGATGACGTGACCGCGTATCGGACCGTGCGGGCGTCGCCGCCGCCGGCGGAGACTCGGGAGGCGATCAAGGGGGGTGGCTTCGACGCCGTTCTCTTCACGTCCTCGTCCACTGTGCGGAATCTGGTGGGTATTGCCGGTAAGCCGCACAACGTGACGGTGATCGCTTGTATTGGGCCGGCTACCGCGAAGACTGCCGAGGAGCATGGGCTGCGGGTGGATGTGATGGCTCCTGAGCCGTCCGTGCACAAGTTGGCTGAGGCTCTGGCCGAGTTCGGGCTGCGGCGGAGGGCTGCCGCCTTGGAGGCCGGGGATCCTGTTACCCGGCCCAGTGAGCGGCGGCCCGGGGCCAGGCGTCGTCGGACGACTTGAGGTGAGTGGGGGCGGGCGTCCGTGGGGGCTGCGCCCCCACACCCCGCTTCGGCCCTGAAGGGGCCTCGTCCTCAAACGCCGGACGGGCTGGATTTTGCGGCCTGCGCCGTGCCGACGGCTGGGGTGGCCTGGACTGGACCGACTTGGCGTCGGCAAAGAGGCCCCTGAGTCGGGCGTAGCGTAGGTGTTATGACGAAGTACGGTTCTTTTCCCGGCAGCCGTCCTCGGCGGTTGCGTACTACGCCCGTCATGCGCCGCATGGTCGCGGAGACGCGGTTGCATCCGGCGGACTTCATTCTTCCGGCGTTCGTGCGTGAGGGCATTGGTGAGCCCGTGCCGATCGGGGCCATGCCCGGGGTCGTGCAGCACACGCGGGACAGTCTGAAGAAGGCCGCGGCGGAGGCCGTTGAGGCCGGGATCTCCGGGATCATGCTGTTCGGGGTGCCGGAGGAGAGCAAGAAGGACGCCCTCGGGACTCCCGGGACCGATCCGGACGGGATTCTGCAGGTTGCTCTGCGGGATGTGCGCGCCGAGGTCGGCGATGAGTTGTTGGTGATGTCCGATCTCTGTCTCGACGAGACCACCGATCACGGGCATTGCGGGGTGCTGGACGCCGAGGGGCGCGTCGACAACGACGCCACCCTTGAGCGGTATGCCGAGATGGCTCAGGTGCAGGCTGATGCCGGGGCTCATGTGGTGGGCCCGAGCGGGATGATGGACGGGCAGATCGGGGTCGTCCGGGACGCGCTCGATCAGATCGGGCGGGAGGATGTCGCCATCCTCGCCTACACCGTGAAGTACGCTTCCGCCTTTTTCGGGCCCTTCCGGGAAGCCGTCGGGTCGTCGCTCAAGGGTGACCGGAAGACGTATCAGCAGGATCCCGCCAACGCGCGTGAGTCGATGCGGGAGTTGGCCCTGGACCTGGCGGAGGGGGCCGACATGGTGATGGTGAAGCCGGCCGGGCCCTACCTCGACATCCTCGCGCGGGTCGCGGACTCGGTGGACGTGCCGGTGGCCGCGTACCAGATCTCCGGTGAGTACTCGATGATCGAGGCCGCCGCCGAGAAGGGCTGGATCGATCGCGACCGGGCCATCCTGGAGGCCCTGACCGGCATCAAGCGGGCCGGTGCGCAGAACATCCTCACGTACTGGGCGACCGAGGTGGCACGGAAACTGCGTTGAGCGGGGCGGATGTTCTGCAACGGATCGAGATCGTCCCGGCTTCGGATCGGTGACCAACCGGCAACGGTATGTGCTCGGTTGGGACACGGGCCGAACTCGGGCCGGAAGCCGGTGGATGTCCGGCCGGGGTCGGGGTCGGGACTGTTGATGGATCTGTCCTGAAATCGGCCAACCAAAGTGGGGGTTGGGTGGGTTGCGCCCCCTGTCCGGCCTCTCCCGCCGCGCCGATCAACCGAATTGACGTGAAGTCAACGCGCTCCATACCTTCTGCGCCTGGCCTGATCCATTTCGGACGGCACGGACGTCGATCCCAGGGGGACGCAATGAGTTGGTTCATCGAGGCGCTGAAGAAGTACGCGGTGTTCAGCGGGCGCGCGCGCCGCAAGGAGTACTGGAACTTCGCGCTGTTCGTCGGGATCATCTACATCGTGCTGCTCGTCATCGCGCTGGCGTCCAAGCAGACGGCCCTGCTGGGCCTCGCGGGCGCCTTCTACCTCGGCGTCCTGATCCCCAGCCTGGCCGTCGGCGTGCGCCGGCTGCACGACACCGGCCGCTCCGGCTGGTGGCTGCTGTTCGGGATCGTGCCGATCGCCGGTGCCATCACCCTGCTGGTCTTCGCGTGCTCGGACAGCACCCCGGGCCCCAACCAGTACGGCCCGAACCCGAAGGAAGACGCGCTGACGTACGCCGCCGTCTGATCCTCGCTCAGTGCCCAGAGGCCGTCCGGTTCATCGACCGGGCGGTCTCTTGCGTGTGCTGTCCTGCCGAAGGCTGCTCGGCCGACCGGGACTTGGCCGGCCCCTCGTCCCGGATGCCCTCGCCGTCCCGGCAGCCCGTCAGCGTGAGCGCGGTGAGCGCCGTGAGTACGAGGGCGGTGGCGGCGCGGCGGCGGGCGCGGTGGGCTCGGACGGACATGACGGTACGGGCCTCCTGGGCGGTGGGGTCGAGCCCCCAGCCGGGGGGAGTCGGCTGGGGGGAACTCCAGACTGCGCGGTGACCGGCCCCCGGCGCCATGATCCACGGGCAACTCGGGACGCCCGAGCGGCGGGACGGGTGCTGACCTGCGGGGACGTCGTGTCCCGGCGGTGCGGTACGGGACGCGGGAGACGGTGGAATCCGGTGCCGAGCGCTGTCCGGTGCTGTCCGGGCGCTGTGCGGGCGCCCGCTGGGCACCATCAAGTGCCGGGTGGAGTTAGGTTGTTGACCGCTACTCGTCCGTCGAATGTGTTTGGACAACTGGAGACTCTCATGTCCGGTGACGCCCTCAGTCAGGATCCCGCGGAGCTGAGAAGGAGGATCGACACCACGAAGGCGCACTCGGCCCGCGTCTACGACGTCTTCCTGGGCGGCAAGGACAACTACGAGGTGGACCGCGCCGCCGCGGCCGCCGCGCTCGCCGCCAACCCGCGTGGCTACCTCGACGTACGGCACAACCGCGACTTCCTGCGGCGCGCGGTGACCCACCTGGTCGAGGAGCGGGGCGTACGGCAGTTTCTGGACATCGGCACCGGTCTGCCCACCGGGGAGAACGTCCATCAGATCGCCCAGGGGATCGATCCGGGCGCGCGGGTCGTGTACGTCGACAACGACCCGGTGGTGCTGACGCACGCGCGGGCGCTGCTCACCAGCGGGCCCGAGGGGCGTACCGACTATGTCGACGCCGACCTGCGCGAACCGGCCCTGATCCTCGAACAGGCCGCCAAGACGCTCGACTTCGACCAGCCGATCGCCCTCGTGCTGGTGGCGATCCTGCACTTCATCGAGGCCGAGCAGGCCTACCCGCTGGTGCGGGACCTGGTGGCGGCGCTGCCGGCCGGGAGCCACCTGGTGATCAGCCACCTCACCGACGAGATGCACCCCGAGCCGACGCGGGCGGTCCAACGGACGTACACCGAGCGCGGTTTCACCTTCGTGTTCCGCACCAAGGACGAGGTCGAGCGGTTCTTCACCGAGACGCCCGGCATCACCCTGGAGGAGCCCGGTGTGCTGCCCGTCCACCAGTGGCACCCGAACCCCGCACCCGCTCCGCCGACCGTCGATCCCGAGTACTTCGAGTCGCTCGACGACATCGAGAAGATCCGCTACCGGGACATCAACGACGTCACGGACGACGACATCAATGTGTACGGAGCGGTGGGCCGGAAAGACTGAGGCGCGGCCGTTGAACCGGCCCGCGGGGCCTCGCGTTCGTACTGCGTGACGCTGAGTTGGAAGTATTTGATCACGCAAACATATACTCGCGAGGCCATGCGGTCGGCGAGGGGGTTGCACACGCCGTTCCGGAAGGGTTTTGCTGTTTCCGCGGCGATATGGATGTCATCCACCCTTGGAAGGAAGTGCCGTGGCACCGGTGCTCGTTGGACTCGAAGGTCTGCTGGCGGGAGAGCGCATCCCGGTACTCGACACCCGCGTCACTTTCGGGCGCAACGCGGGCAACACCGTGGTCATCTCCAGCCTGAGTGTCTCCCGTTTCCACGCGGAGATCGTCTTCGACCAGGACACGGGATACGTGCTGCGGGACCTCGGCAGCAGCAACGGCACGCTGGTCAACGGCGAGGAGGTGGAGTCCCGGCTGCTGCAGCCCGGTGACGGGATCACCATCGGCGACCAGGAGTTCCGCTTCGAGGTGGCGGACGCCATGCAGACCCTCATGGCGCTCAACCTGCCCCGGGCCGTGACGCACCCGGAGGAGAACGACGGTTCCGTCCTGCGGGTCACCGTCGTCGGCGGCGGCCCGGTCGGCCTGTCCATGGCGCTGCTGCTGGAGCACTTCCTCGGGTCCATGGTGCAGGTCACCGTCTACGAGGGCCGGTGGCGCAAGCAGGGCCGAACAGTCGTGTGGAAGAGCCAGGACGAGGGCAACGTGCGGCGCCAGCAGGTGGTGACCGTGCAGAGCCGGCAGTACCTCGCCTGGCCGGAAGAGGTGCAGGCGCGGCTCTTCGTCCCGGAGCACTACACCGAGATGTGGCCGTCGGGCCCGGACTCGGTCGGCGACCACCACCCGCGCAACATGCGGATCGCCTACATCGAGGACCGGCTGCTGGAGCTGGCCAACGAGAAGCGGGACCGCATACGGCTGATACCGGCCCGGTTCGACCCGGCGGAACAGCAGGAGGCCCTCGCCACCCAGCATGTGCTCGCGATCTGCGACGGCGGGCGCTCGCGCACCCGGGACCACTTCGCGGCGCGGTTCGGCAAGGCCGACGAGTCCATCTACTCCCTCGACGGTTTCCATCTGCGGGACGTCGTCCTCGGTCTGCGCGTGAAGTCGGGGCTGTCCGACCCGATGGCGGTCCTGCTGACGGTCGCGCAGAACCGGTTCCTGCTCAACTCGCTGCGCGGCGAGGGCTTCCTCAACATGCGGCTGACGGACACCGAGTTGACCGAGGTCATCGGCATCGACCCGGTCCGCCGGGTCTTCGAGGAGTGCATCGCCTCCCGGCCGTGTCTGATGAACCGCGACGAGCACGGCGACTTCCAGTGCTCCACCCACGGCACGCTGTTCCTGCCCGCCCTGGTCAAGGGCTCGGCCCTGTGGAAGCGGGTGCACGAGGGGCTGCGGCTGTTCGCCGTCGAGGACGGGGACCTGAGCGCGGTCACCAGTTTCCGCCTCGACATGGTGCAACGGCCGCGTTTCTCCGCGGAGTTGCTGCCGCCGACCACCAACTCGCCCGGCACCTACGGCTTCCTCCTCGGGGACGCCGCCAACTCCATCCACTTCTGGCCGGGCCGCGGCCTCAACAGCGGTCTGGCGTCCGCCGTCTCGCTGGCCCGCTCCCTCAACAGCGCGTGGAACGGGCGGCCCTTCCGGGACGCCGACTTCCTACGGCACGAGGCCGCGATGTCGATGCTCCAGTACCGGCACAAGAGCCGCGCCTGGAAGGCGATGGTCACCACCGACGACCAGGGCGTCACCTGGGCGATCAAGGACATCATCGACCACGGCATCGACGGCATCACCGAGGAGCCGGACCGCGAGGCGGACACCACGACGCTGTTCGAGCGCATGAGCGCCATCCGCGACCGGCTCGCCCCGCGCCTGCCCGGCATGCCGGACGACGAGGCGATCCTGGAACGGCTCCAGACCCTGGAGTCCAAGACGCTGCGCATGCTCGTCCTCAGCGGCGCCTGGGACACCCTGACCATGGGTGGCGAGGAGGTCGACATCGACATCTTCTACGGCCAGGACTCCTCGGCGGCGGCCGCGGCGGTGGAGGCGTTGGAGCCGGTCACGCAGCAGTGATTTCGTAGGGTGGGGGCATGTCCGACAGCGGCGCCTTCGACCTTGACCAGTACCTCGCGCACATCGGGTGGGAGGGGGAGCGGCGGGCCGACCTGGCGACGCTGCGGGGTGTGCACCTCGCGCACATGCGGGGCATCCCGTTCGAGAACCTGGACGCGCTACGGCGTACCGCTCCCTCGCTCGAACCGGCCGATCTGATGGCCAAGTTGGTGCACGGCCGGCGCGGCGGCTACTGCTACGAGCACAACACGCTGCTCGCCGGAATGCTGGAGGCCCTGGGCTTCGGGGTGACCCGGCTGGCGGCGCGCGTTGTCGTGGGCACGGACCGGATCGAGAGCCGGCCGCGCACCCACATGACGCTGCTCGTCGAGGTGCCGGGCGACCCGCAGCCGTACCTCGCCGACGTCGGCTTCGGGGCGATCGGCGCGCTGCTGGAGCCGGTGCCGCTGGCGGTCGGCGTGGAGTCGCACGATGCCGGGCGGCGGCACCGGTTCGTGCATCTGCCGCAGCGGGGGCCGCTGGAGCTGTGGATGCTTGAGGCGTACGCCGGGGAGAAGGGGGAGAAAGGGGAGCAGGACGGGGGCTCCTGGCTGGCGCAGTACGCCTTCACCCTGGAGCCCTTCGAGCGCGTCGACTTCGAGGTCATCAACTGGCACATCGCCACGAATCCGCGGTCGCCCTTCACCCAGCGTCTCTTCGTCCAGCGCGTCGCCGCTGGCCGCCATCTCCTGCTCCACGGCAGCCTGTTGACCGAGACGCGGGCCGACGGCGAGGTGCGCGAGCGGGAGGTGGCAGACGAGGCGGAGGCGCGGCGGGTCCTGGAGGAGGAGTTCGGGATCGAGGCGCCTGACGGGATGACGTTGCTGGTCTGACCTGGTGGGTCGGCTCAGCTCAGTCCCACCAGAAGTGCCAGGTCGGCCGGTCGATCAGCTTCTGGGCGTACGTCTCCAGGTCGCCGATGTCGTCCGGGCAGAAGACGAAGTGTTCGGCGGCCACTTCCTCGGCCTCTTCGAGGGTGGCGGGCGGGGCCGCCACGGACACGAGGAGTGAGTCGAAGCCGAGGGCCACGAGCCGTATGCCGAAGCGGTCTTCCCAGGAACGGAGGACCGCGCAGAGACGGGCCGTGTCGCTCTCGTGGTGGGCGGGGCCCATCCAGCCGATGGCCGCGGGGATGTCGGCGCTGCGGCGGGCCGGTACGAGGGCGATGTGCGGGTCCGTAACCACCCCGCCGTCCGCGAGGGAGTCGGCGATCTCGGTGGCGCGCTCGTCGGGATCGGCGGTCGGGGTGAGGGGTTCGGCGAGGCCGGGCCACTCGTCGCCCTCCTCGGTGTACTCCTCCCAGAGCTCCTCCAGCACCTCGTCGGCGTCGTGGTCTCCGGGGTAGGACATCTCGTCGGGAGCCAACTCCCACTTCTCCGGCCCGCCGTGGCCGCCGCCCAAGTCGAGGACGACCGGGAGCAGGCCGGCCGACGGTGCCGTGCGCCGCAGTGCGGACCAGGTGCCCGGTATCGCCCGCTCGTCCGCGAGCCACAACAGCGGCTCGTGCCACGGGCCTTCGTCTGTCTCGTCGATCAGTCGGCCGGGCGGGAGCGCGAGACCGAGGGACGCGAGCCTCGGCAGCGGGTTGGGAAGTGTCGCCATGCCACCGACTTTAAAGGCGACCACTGACAACCGGCCGCGGCACCGGGATCAGCCGCCGGGACCGGGCAACGGCTGCGGCAGACCGGTGCGTGAAGGCTCGCGCACCGGTCTGCCGTGTTCCCCCGTTCCCCCGTGACGACCGGACCTGTTCGCCGCGTATGGCAATCCGGTCGCTCCGCCCATACTCCGTGCGCCGGGCGGCAGTCGCGATGGTTTCGGTTCTGACCGAATCGTGTGAGGTGCGGATGCCTACGCGTCCCGCAGCACGCCCGCGACGACCGCCGTCACCGTCCGCCGGACCGCCGCCCGCTCCGGGGGTCCCGCCTCCCGGTCGGCGAAGAGGAGGTGCGCGGCGCCGAGCAGGGTGGGGGCGAGGACGGTGACGTCGGTGTCGGGGGCGAGGCGGCCCAGGTCGCGTTCGGCGGTGAGGTAGGCGGCGAGCAGCGCGGAGGCCTCGCCCATGAGTGGGATGCCGGTCGAGCCGGCCGCGCGCAGCCGGGCGCGGAGTTCGTCCCGCGAGATCACGAGGCTCACGACCGCGACACCGACCGGGTCGAAGACGTCGATCAGTACGCCGGTGAGGTGCTCGGTGACGGAGCCGGTGCCGGCGGCGGCGCGCAGGGTGTCCGCGAGGGCGTCGAGCCGTCCGACGCGGTCGAGCACGAGCTCGGCGAGGAAGGCGTCGAAGTCGGCGAAGTGCCGGTGCAGGACGCCTTTCGCGCAGCCCGCCTGATCCGTCACGGCCCTGCTGGTCAGGGCGTTCGGCCCGTCCCGTACCAGGATCCGCTTGGCGGCGTTGAAGAGTTGCCGACGCGGGTCCTGCATGGCCACGCCTGTTGGCATACCGGTGTCCGTTTCCTCGCATTGACGAGTGGGCGTGTGCCCACCCATAGTGGGCGCATGCCCACTCTACCGTCTTCAGGGGATCAGCCCCATGACCGCCGGGACATCGCGGAGTCCTTCGGCACGGATGCGGAACGCTACGACCGGGCCAGGCCCCGCTATCCCGACGCCCTGATCGAGCGGATCGCCGGCGCGGGGTCGCGCGTGCTCGACGTCGGCTGCGGTACCGGGATCGCGGCGCGGCAGTTCCAGGCGGCCGGTTGCGCCGTGCTGGGCGTGGAGCCCGACCCGCGCATGGCCGGCCTCGCGCGGCGGCACGGGGTCGAGACCGACGTGTCCACCTTCGAGGAATGGGAGCCGGAGGGGCGGGAGTTCGACGCGGTCGTCGCCGGGACGGCCTGGCACTGGGTCGATCCCGTCGCCGGAGCGGAGAAGGCGGCGCGGGTGTTGCGGGCGGGTGGGTTGCTGGTGCCCTTCTGGAACGTGGCCCGGATTCCGCCCGACCTGGCCGAGGTCATCGCGAGTGCGTGTGAACGGGCGTTGCCGGAGGTGCCGTTCGACTTCCGGGCCGCGATGGCCCAGCAGACAGCCGAGCCGTATCAGCCGCTGCTCGACAAGGCGGCGGAGGGGGTGCGGGCTGCCGGTGGGCGGTTCGGGGAGCCTGAACAGTGGCGGTACGACTGGGAGTTCACGTATACGCGGGACGCGTGGTTGGACGTCATGCCGACGCAGGGGGCGTTCACGCGGTTCCCGGCGGAGAGGCTCGCGCCGGTGCTGGAGGCGGTGGGCGCGGCCATCGATGTGCGGGGCGGTGCGTTTGCGATGCCCTACGCGACGATGGCGGTCAGCGTGCGGCGCAGTCAGCGGTGAAGGCGGCCCAGGCGGCGGGGGTGAGTTGGAGGGTGGGGCCCGTGGCCGCCGGGTTCTTGGAGTCGCGGATGTGGATGGCGTGGGTGGAGGTGGCGACCTCTAGGCATTGGCCGCCCTCGCTGCTGCTGTAGGTCGACTTGAACCACTGAAGTGTGGTGCTCATTGCTCTCCTAGCAGACGGCCCAGCAGGCTTTGGGAATCCTCGATCGTGAGGGCCTGCGTTCGCAGCATCGCATACTTGCGGGTCAGGATGGACACCTCATCCAGGTCGGAAACCCACTGGCTGCCGCGCTGCGACTCGGTGTATGCGAGCTGCTGGTGGTCGGGTGTCTCCAGGAGGGTGAAAGGGCCTGCGTCCCCCGCGTGCGAGGTGCGGTTCAGCGGCAGGATCTGCAAGGACAGACCGGGGAGTTCGGACTGCTCGCGCAGGAATCGCAGTTGGGCGAGGTGCGTTCCGCGCCCGCCGGTCGGCATGAGCAGTGCCGGTTCCCAGACGACGAAGCTGAGTGTCGGCGGGATCTTGCGGTGCAGGATCTCCTGACGGCCGAGACGGGCCGCGATCTTCATCTCCAGCTCGTCGGGGTCGAACGTGGGGACGCGACCGCTCAGCAGCGCACGGGCGTATGCCTGGGTTTGGAGCAGGCCGGGGACGACCAGGGTGTCGTACCAGGACAGGGCGATGGCCTCGCGCTCGTGCTGCACGTACAACTCGGCGAACATCGGGAACTGATCGATCTCCGGCAGGTTCTCAAGGCCGACGACCAACATGCCCTTCGCGTCCAGGATTTCCTCCAGCAGCGCCGCCAGATCCGGCTTGAGTGCTCGTCGGCCCTGTTCGATGGACGCGATCGTCTCCTCTTCGATCCCCACCAGGACCGCCAGCTCACGCTGGGTGAGGCCCGCCGCACGGCGAGCGGCTCCGACCTGTGCGCCGAGCATCTTCATCGCCGAGAGGTTCTTCTTCCGCGGAAGTTTCCTGGAGTTCATGCCGGTCAACTCCCCCTGCGTTCTCGTACACGACCTCGCACGAACCCGTACAAAAAATCTGTACGGGTTGACGCGGTGATCTACGCTAGTGACTCTGCGCGACATTCATCCCGTGAATGCCGCAACCGAACTCCCCTACCAGCGTGATCAGTTCTACGCCCGCCACCGCCGCTCCGTCCCCGCCGCCCGGCACTTCGCGCGCTGGTCCCTGATCCACTGGGGCCTCGCCGACTGGGCACGCGCCGACGACCTCGTGCTGTGCGTCAGTGAACTGACCACCAACGCCGTCCTGCACGGCGCCCCGCCCGGCCGGGGCTTCCTGCTGCGTGTGCGGTACGACGGTGACGTGCTCCGCGTCGAGGTGCACGACGGCGGGACCGGCGTTCCGAGGGTCGCCGACGAGCCGGACGAGGGCGGTCGCGGACTGTTCCTCGTCGCCACGCTGTCGGACAAGTGGGGCGTGGGGGAACGGGACCTCGGCAAGGTGGTGTGGTGCGAGTTCGCGTGCGCGGGCTGAGCGGGAGGCTCTCCCGCCTGCTTGCCTGCCTGCCTACCGCACCCGCCCGTTGACGCACTCCGTCCGGGCGTCCGGCGTCGACGGTACGAAGCAGGCGTGGACGGCCGCTCCGGGGCGGGTCACCGCCATCATCGTGTAGACGTACGCGTCGGTGTCCGCGCGGTTCTTGACCTCGGCGTCGCCGTCGCCCGGGGTCACTTCGAGGCGGTCGCCGAGGCGGGTGCCCCACATCCGGGCCCAACTCGTGCCGCAGGCCTTGCTGTAGCGCACTTCCACCCAGGCGCCGGTGGCCGTGTGGTACTGGGCGAGGGTGGTGGGCGCGACGGCGCACTTCAGGTGCATCGGGTCCTTGCCCGCGCACGCGGAACCGTGGCACAGCGGGACGATCGCGGTCGGGGAGGCGGAGGGGGCCCGTTCCTCGCCCTGACGGGGGAGGAGGACGAGGGCGACGGTGACGATTCCCGCGACCACGGCGCTCAGGGTGGCGAGGACGGCCAGGGCAAGTGCCGTTCGCCGGTGGCCGGTTGTCGCCGGGTCGGCTTCCTCCCGTGGTGAAGGTTCCGCTGGTGGGGGAGGAGGGAGTTCTTCTGGTGGTGGCTGCTGCCGGTGCTCCTCGCGGGCCCTGCCGCCCCACTCCGACTCCGCTATCTCCCACAGCGCTATGCAGCGGCCGTCCGGTTCGCCCGTGAGGCGGCACAGTTCCTCCACCGCCGGACGCGGCGGCAGGGTCTTGCCGTTGAGGTACCGCTCCCAGGACGACTTGCTGTACGTGGTCTTCGCGGCGAGGCCCGCCAACGTCAGGCCGCTCCGCTCCCTCAACTCCCGGAGCGCGGCGGCCAGTCGGGCGCCTTCCGGCGAGAGCGGTCGGGTCATCCGCGCAGGGCCTTCCAGGTGTGCGGTCCGATCACGCCGTCCACCACCAGGCCCGCGCGCTTCTGCAACTCCTTGACCGCCCGCTGCGTGAGCGGGCCGAAGATCCCGTCGATGCCCCCGGGCGAGATCCCCGCCCTACGTAACAGACACTGCGCCTCCGCCACGTCCGCGCCGGCATTGCCGTACGCCAGATTGACGTCCCAACTGCGGCCCAGGCCCGCGAACCAGTGCCCGTCGTCCTTCTTCAGCCGACAGGTGTACGCCGGTTGCGCCGCCGGCGCGGACGAGGTGGGCGCGGTGCGGGAGGCCGGGGCGGTCTTCGTGGTCTCGTCGTCGTGCAGCCGTACCGCCAGCAGGACGGCGGAGGAGAGGGCGAGGACCAGGGCCACGGCTCCCGCGACGAGCGCGATGTGCAGGGAACGGACGCCTGTGGGGTGGGCGGGGCTGGGGGTCACCACGACCGCCAACTCGTCCGGTGAATCCGGTGACTTGGGTGACTCGGGCTGATCGGGCTCGTGTGCCGGGTCCGCTCGGCGGTTCTCCCACGCCTCCGCGGCCACCTCGCGGAGCGCGAGCAGGCGTACCGGGTCGTCGCCGGCGATCTTGGCCAGTGCCTCGACGGCCGGTGCGGGCGGTAGGGAACGGGCGCCCAGATACCGCTCCCAGGACTTCGGGCTGTACTCCGTGCGCGCCGCCAACTGCCGGACACTCAGCCCGCTGTGGTCCTTCAGCCGGCGTAACCGCACGACCAACTGCCGGATCCGCGGGTCCAGTTCCGCGGGCAGCGCCTTCCAACGCGACATGTGCCCCCCCACTTCGCGTTCGGGGACCGGAATCAACCGGTCCCTGCGCGTCGCATTCTGCATCACTGACACCTCATCGCACGCCCATTCGGTTGCAGAGCGCGGAGGGAATCGGCCATGGTCCGCGACGGACCGCCGGCGTCCCGTCCCGCCGTCCCGGACGTCTGTGTCCTCGCAGGTCAGGGGAAGTGACGTCCCGCAGAGACGTCACTTGCGCGCCATTCGTGGCGAGGTGCCCCCGGTGGACCGCAATCTCGTTCCAGCACGACGGCCGACAACCTGAAAGAGGAACGCATGCGATCGAATGTCGTGGCCAGGCCCCTGTGAACCACACCGCCGTCGCCGGTATCGCGATCGAGGGCACCGCGTCAGCCTCCCCCCGGCTTCCCCGCGCGGGCCGCCTTCGCACAGGCGTCCGACGACTCGAACCAGACGGTGTGGAACAGGTCAACGGGGCCTGTGCCAACGGCATGTGAGCTGTGGTGGCCGAGATGCGACCGCGGGCTGTCCCCCACGGGGGAGGGACAGCCCGCGGTTTTCCCGTTGCCAGGGTGGTCCCCCGTGATCCCGTTACCGTGGAGGTGTGGACGACCGACGGGGACGGGCGACGGGCATGGCCGACGGGCCGCTGCTCGCACAGCTGCATTTCGGGCGCGAGGATGCCGAACGGGACGTGACGGACGGCCTGTTGCTGCGCGGCGGGTTTCTGCCCAACGCCGCGTACCGGGGTGCGCTCAGCGGGCGCAAGATGCTGATCATCGGGCGCAAGGGGTCCGGCAAGAGCGCCATCTGCATGCAGCTCAAGGCGGACGGCGCCGGCCACTACGCCGGGACCGAACTGATCCCGCCCGACGAGACCGCGGGTGAGGAGATCCGGCGCTTCGAGTTGCAGGGGCTGCCCGGGGACTCGGCGAAGGCGCTGATCTGGCGGTACCTCTTCGCCGTGTACGCGGCCCGGCACTTGGTGGCCCACGCGAAGGACGCGCACGGGTACCGGCCCGACTCGGTGAAGGCGCTGGCACGCTTCCTGAAGCAGAACGGCGAGTCGGCGGACGGGCGGTTCGGGGACCGACTCGCGCAGGCGGCCAGGGGGTTGCAGACCTCGCTGTCCCTGGAGGCGTTCGGGTTCAAGGCGGGACTGGATCTCGCGCAGTCGCCGCTGTCCGAAGGGGCCCAGGCCACCCGGCAGTTGGACGTCGTTGAGCAGGGCGTGGCGCAGGCCTTCGCCGACCTCGGCTGCGGTGATCTCGACGCCGGTGGTCTCGACGGCGGCGAGGAGCACGGACCGCTGCTGCTCATGGTCGACCAACTCGAACTGGTCTGGTCGGCCGAGACGGACAGCAACTCCATGGTGATCGGGCTGCTGTTGGCAGCGAAGCACGCGGCGAGCCTCTACGGTCGCGCCGTGAGCGTCCTGCTGTTCCTGCGCGCCGACATCTACGACTCGCTGCACTTCGGGGAGGGCGACAAGTTCCGCGGCGACGAACTGCGGATCGCCTGGACCGAACAGGCCCTGCGGGACCTGGCGTTGGCGCGGGCGCGGGCGTCAGCCGGGGCGGAGTTGACGCCCGAGATCCTGTGGGGAGACCTGTTCCCGGCGGAGGTCGAGGGCGAGGAGACCGCCACCTACCTCTTCCGCCGCTGCCTGCCACGCCCCCGGGACGCGATCCAGTTCCTCAACCTCTGCCAGGAGACGGCCTCGTTGATCAACGGCCGGGACCGGATCACGGAGGCGGACGTCGTACAGGCCGGGCGGCAGTTCTCCGACTGGAAGTTGAAGGACCTGGCGCTGGAGTACCTGGTCGCGCACCCCTTCCTGAAGCACCTCTTCCCGCTCTTCCAGAACACTGGATACGTCGTGACCCGGACCGTCCTCGGCACCCGTTTCGAGGCGGCGGCCGAGTCACTGCACCGCCTGTTCCCCGCGTACGCCGACGCGTTGACGGTCCACGGTGTCGTCGACGTCCTCTACGCGGTGGGCTTCCTCGGCGTGCGCCGCGGCAACGACGTGGTGTTCGCCGGGGGCGACGACCTGCCCGCGCAGTTCCACGAGACGGAGTTCCACCTCCACCCGTGCTTCCGGGCGGCGCTCGGCGCGACCAGCGCGATCGACCTACGGCACTTCGAGATCGACGCGGCGGTCGGCCGGGTCGTTCAGGGCGGCAACCAAGGGGGCTTCAACGACGGCGGGTTCACGTCCGCGCCCACCCGCGACCATCGCCTCGTCCAGGAACTCCGCCGCTCCTGCCACTCGATCCTCGCCCAGACCAGCCGAGCGGTGAGCCTGGCGCAGGGCGCCCGTGACGAGATCACCCAGCAGATCAACCGGGTCCTCGGAGAGGTCAACGTCCTTCCGTCGGGGGCCGGTTCGACCTACGACCTGGCGGACCACGTCCTCCTCACCGCCCGCTACTTCGACACCCTCGCCGCACAACTCCTCGCGGGCGGGATGGACGACTCCACGGGGGCGGGGGATGTCGTACGCCGGGTGCAGGAGGAGGCACGGCGACTGCGGCGCCAGGCGGCCGGGTCCTACGGCAGTTCGGGCAGCTCGGCGGGACCCTGACGGAACACCGCGTAGGGCCGGTTCGGCGGGCAGACCGGGCCGCCCGCCGAACCGGCCCACGGGTCAGAGCTTCTCGGGCGTCCTGATGCCCAGCAGCGCCATCCCCCGGTGCAGCGTGCGGGCCGTGAGGTCCACCAGGAACAGGCGGTTCTCGACGACCTCCGGCGCGTTGTCCGGGGACAGTACGTGGCACTGGTCGTAGAACGTCGTGAGGGTGGAGGCCAGTTGGTAGAGGTACGCCGTCAGCTTGTGGGGGGCGTACTCCTTGGCCGCCTCCGCGACCACCTCGCTGAACTGGTCCAGATGCAGACCCAACGCGCGCTCCGCCGGGGCCAGTTCGAGCTCCGGGTGGGCAACCGGCCGGGCCTCGCCCGCCTTGCGGAGGATCGACTGGATACGGGCGTACGCGTACTGGAGGTACACCGACGTGTCGCCGTTGAGCGACACCATCTGGTCCAGGTCGAACTTGTAGTCCCGTACGGCGGACGTCGACAGGTCGGCGTACTTCACCGCGCCGATGCCCACGTACCGGCCGTTGTCGACGATCTCCTGCTCGGTCAGGCCCACCTTCTCGGCCTTGTCCCGGACGACCGCGGTGGCGCGCTGGACAGCCTCGTCGAGGAGGTCCTCCAGCTTCACCGACACGCCCTCACGCGTCTTGAACGGCTTGCCGTCCTTGCCGAGGATCGTGCCGAAGGCCAACTGGTACGCCGTCACGTCGTCGTTCAGCCAGCCGGCCCGCCGCGCGGTCTCGAAGACCATCTTGAAGTGCAGGGACTGGCGGACGTCGACCACGTAGAGGAGCGAGGTCGCCTTGAGGTTGAAGACCCTGTCCCTGATCGCGGACAGGTCCGTCGCCGCGTAGCCGTAGCCGCCGTCGGACTTGCGGACGATCAGGGGGACCCGGTTGCCGTCCGGGCCCTTGATGTCGTCGAAGAACACGCACAGCGCGCCGTCCGAGATCTCCGCGACCCCGGACTCCTCAAGCAGCCGGCACGTCTCGTCCAGCATGTCGTTGTAACCCGACTCGCCGACGATGTCCGCGTCCCGGATCTCCATGTCCAGCTTCTCGAAGACGGAGAAGAAGTAGATCTTCGACTCGTCCACGAACTTCTGCCAGGCGGCCAGCGTCTGCGGGTCGCCCGCCTGGAGGTCCACCACCCTGCGGCGCGCCCGCGTCTTGAACTCCTCGTCGGAGTCGAAGAGTTTGCGCGCGGCCTTGTAGAGGCGGTCGAGGTTCGACATCGCCTCCTCGCCGGAGATCTCCGCACCGTCGGCGCTCTTGTGGTCCAGCTCGCCCGGGTGCTCGTCCAGGTACTGGATCAGCATGCCGAACTGCGTTCCCCAGTCGCCGATGTGGTGCCGCCGGACCACCGACTCGCCCGTGAACTCCAGGAGTTGGACCACCGCGTCACCGATCACCGCGGAGCGGAGGTGACCGACGTGCATCTCCTTCGCCACGTTCGGCTGCGCGTAGTCGATGACCGTCGTGCCGGGGTGCTCCGCGAGGGGCACGCCGAGGCGGGCCGTGTCGTCGGCGTAGCGCGCCGCCAGGGTCTCGGTGATCGCCCGGTCGGAGATCGTGATGTTCAGGAAGCCGGGGCCGGAGACCTCGATGTCCTTGATCACGTCACCGGCGACCACCTGGGCCACGACCTGCGTCGCCAGCTCCCGCGGGTTCGCCTTGGCCTTCTTCGCGAGTGCCAGGATGCCGTTCGCCTGGAAGTCCGCCCGGTCGCTACGTCGCAGCAGAGGGTCCGCGTCCGCCTCCGGCAGGGTTGCCGAGAGGGCGTTCGCGAGGCGCTGGTGGACTAGGTCGGTGAGCGACGTGACCGAGGTCATGGGGTGGGAGCCGTTCTCCTCGTGGGTTTGGTAGACACGGCCAGTATCCCATGGAGGGTAAAGCCAGTTTTTCGGGTGCGTCCCGGTGGGGGCCGGTCGCGCCCCGCGGCGGAGCCGCATATCGATACAGCCCCGCGCCCCTTTGGAGGCGGCTGCGCCGCCATCCAAAAGGCGTTTTCGTGGATGTGGGCTCGCCTGGGACAATAGAACGGTCAGTCGTGCGACCGTACCGGCTGCCCCGTGCCAGAAAGAAGGACGTGCCGATCGTGGCTCAGAGCACCGAGACCACCGACTGGGTCTCCCGTTTCGCGGATGAGGTCATCGAGGAGTCGGAGCGTCGGGCCCCCGGCAAACCCGTCGTCGTCGCCTCTGGGCTCTCCCCCTCCGGTCCCATCCACCTCGGCAATCTGCGCGAGGTCATGACCCCGCACCTCGTCGCCGACGAGATCCGGCGGCGCGGCCGGCAGGTCCGGCACCTCATCTCGTGGGACGACTACGACCGCTACCGCAAGGTGCCGGCCGGTATCGCGGGCGTCGACGAGACCTGGGCCGAGCACATCGGCAAGCCGCTGACCTCCGTCCCGGCGCCGAAGGGCTCCGCGTACCCGAACTGGGCCGAGCACTTCAAGGTCGCGATGGTCGAGGCGCTGGCCGAGCTGGGCGTGGAGTTCGACGGGATCAGCCAGACCGCGCAGTACACCTCCGGGGTGTACCGCGAGCAGATCCTGCACGCCATGAAGCACCGCGGCGACATCGACGCGATCCTCGACCAGTACCGGACCAAGAAGGCCCCGGCCAAGCAGTCCCAGAAGGCGGTCGACGAGGCCGAGTTGGAGGCCGCCGAGGGCTCCGGCGCGGCCGGCGAGGACGACGGCGCCTCCGGTTCCGCCGGCTACTTCCCGTACAAGCCGTACTGCGGCAACTGCGAGAAGGACCTCACCACGGTCACCGCGTACGACGACGAGACCACCGAGCTGACCTACACCTGCACCTCGTGCGGCTTCTCCGAGACCGTCCGGCTCAACGAGTTCAACCGCGGCAAGCTGGTCTGGAAGGTCGACTGGCCGATGCGCTGGGCCTACGAGGGTGTCGTCTTCGAGCCCAGCGGGGTCGACCACTCCTCGCCCGGGTCCTCGTTCCAGGTCGGCGGGCAGATCGTCGGGATCTTCGGCGGCAAGCAGCCGATCGGGCCGATGTACGCGTTCGTCGGCATCTCCGGGATGGCGAAGATGTCGTCGTCGCGCGGCGGGGTGCCCACGCCCGGCGACGCCCTGAAGATCATGGAGCCGCAGCTCCTGCGCTGGCTCTACGCCCGGCGGCGGCCCAACCAGTCCTTCAAGATCGCCTTCGACCAGGAGATCCAGCGGCTCTACGACGAGTGGGACAAGCTGGACGGGAAGGTGGCGGACGGCTCCGCGCTGCCCGCCGACCTCGCCGCGCACTCCCGAGCGGTGCGTACGGCGGGCGGTGAACTGCCCACCACGCCCCGGCCGTTGCCGTACCGCACGCTCGCGTCCGTCGCCGACATCACCGCCGGGAACCAGGACCAGACGCTGCGCATCCTCGGCGAGCTGGACCCGGCCAACCCGCTGTCCGCCCTCGACGAGGTACGGCCCCGGCTGGACAAGGCCGAGGCCTGGATCAACACGCACGTGCCCGCCGACCAGCGGACCATCGTGCGTGACGAGCCCGACGCCGAGCTGCTGAAGTCCCTCGACGAGGCGTCCCAGCAGTCGCTGCGGCTGCTGCTCGACGGGCTTGAGTCGCACTGGTCGCTGGACGGCCTGTCGCACCTCGTCTACGGCGTGCCCAAGGTCCAGGCCGGCTTCTCCGCCGACGCCGGGCCCAAGGAACTGCCCGCCGAGATCAAGACCGCCCAGCGCACCTTCTTCGCCCTGCTCTACCAGCTGCTCGTCAGCCGCGACACGGGTCCGCGACTGCCCACGCTGCTGCTGGCCGTGGGGCAGGAGCGGGTGCGGGCCCTGCTCGGGGAGTAGTAACTCGTGCTACGACGACGGGGCCCCGGTGCTGATCAGCACCGGGGCCCCGTCGTCGTAGAAGAACAGAGAGGAACCGCTTACGCGATGTGGTCTTCCTGGAGTTCCGCCGTGTGGCGGTTGGTGAAGCGGTTGACCATGCGCTCGGCCTCGCGCTGCGGGAGCGTGATGCCGTACGTGGCCTCCACGTCACCCCGGAACTGGCCGCCGGTGGGGTAGCTGCCGTCTATCGACTTCTTGAAGATGAGGTAGTAGTCGTCCTCGGCCGGCTCCGTGCCGCCGCCCGCACCCATCTCACGGGTACGGCCAGGTCCTGCCGGGATCGGGAAGGTGCCGGTGTCCTCCGGAGAGGGTTCCGGGACCGGCGGCTCCTCGTACTGCTGCGGGCCCTCGTACTGCTGGGGAATCGTCTGCTGCTCGAAGCGCCGCCGCTCCTGGAACCGCTGCTGTTCCTCGAAGCGCTGCTGCTCCTCGAACTGCTGCTGGGACTGGAACTGCTGCTGGGCCTGGAGCTGTTCGGCCTGCTGCTGTTCCTCGTACCACTGCGCGTCCGCGACATCCGGGTCGAAGTTCGGGTCGTAGCCGCCCTGGTAGGCGATGGACTGCGGGTCGCGCGAGTGGAGCCACGGGTTCTGTTCCTCGGCCGCGGGGCCGTCGGCGTAGGCCTGCGACTGCTCGGGGGGCCGGTTCGCCTCGGGGGCGGGGAGCTGGTCGCGGACGGGCGCCTGGTTGTTCTGTACGGCGGCGGGTGCCGTCGGCTCCGGCGCCGCCTCCAACTGCGGGGCCGGGGGCAGGAGTACGGGCTCGATGCCGGCGGCGGCGAGACCGGCGGGCGCGGTCTGGGCCAGCGGGACGCCGTAGCGGGCCAGGC
>NZ_JARXVH010000039.1 GCF_029892565.1 Streptomyces pseudovenezuelae
GAGGCCATCACAGCGGTCACTGCCGCGAAGCTGCACACCGCCACCTGAGGCACGCCGGCCTGGCCGCGGCGCACAGCCAGGCCGGCAACAGGTCTGTGCTTCACCCCGACCTACGCCTCGTGGGCGAACCCGATCGAAGCGCACTTCGGACCGCTGAGGCAGTTCACCATCGCCAACTCCAACTACCCCAACCACACCGTGCAGACCCAGGCCCTGCACGCCTACCTGCGCTGGCGCAACGCCAACGCCCGCCACCGCGACGTCCTGGCCGCCGAACGCAAGGAACGCGCCCGCATCCGCAACGAGAAAGGCATTCGCTGGGGCGGGCGCCCCCTCAAAACAGCAGCCTGAACCAATCCGGCGAACCAATACGATCACGGCTCTAGGGTGGCGGCATGAGCCTCGACATTCCTGACCAGGTCCGCAAGACGGTCATAGCCGACGGGAACGAATCCTGGCTGGACGAGCTGCCAGGCGTGGTCGACTCGCTGGCCCAGAAGTGGTCTCTGATGATCGGGTCCAGCTTCGTGGGCGGTCACGCCGCCCTGGTCGTCGAGGCGACACTTGTTGACGGAACTCCGGCGGTCCTCAAGATCGGTGTGCCAGGTCGGGACATCGGGCAGGAGGCCATGGTGTTGCGCCTGGCGAACGGAGGGGGATGCGCCAAGCTGTTGGGCGAAGACGTGGGTCGACAAGCCCTTCTGCTGGAGCGCCTCGGGGCTCCGATGTACGACATCGTCGCCGACCCTGCAAACCGCCACAACTTGCTGTGCGAAGTGGCGGTTCGCCTGTGGCGTCCGATCGGTCCCGACATTGACCTTCCAACCGGCGCGAAGTTGGCTGAGCAGTACGCCGATCGGCTGCCAAAACTATGGGAGCAGGCGGGGCGACCGTGTTCGCCGGCCACGGTGGCGGATGCGCTGAATTGCATGAATCGTCGTCGCCTTGCCCACGACGATCGGTCCGCGGTTCTGGTCCACGGTGATATCCACGAGATGAACGCCCTGCAGGCGAGTGACGGCAGCTACAAGCTCATCGATCCAGTCGGGCTGCGGGCCGAACCGGCGTGCGATCTCGGCACAATCGTGCGTTGCAACCCAGACCTCGGCGATGACCTCTGGGCGCGGACTGAGCAACTGGCTTCTCGCACGGGCGTGGATGCCACCGCCATCTGGGAATGGGGCACTATCCACCGAGTCGTCAGCGGCGTCTACGCCTGCAGTATTGGCTTTCAGCCCTTTGGCGATCTGCTGCTGGCCGAAGCGGACCGCCTCACGGCGTAGTCGCCTGTCGGGGGGCTAGCCCGCTCGCCCCGCCGGCCTCTGGGCGTGGACCAAACGGTGCGCACGACCGGCATGGAAGCAGGCGTCGTAGGCCAGGCCGCCATCAACCCGGCGAACCTATGCGGTCACAGCACTAGCCGGACTTCATCTCCGCCCAGTTGATCGCAACCGCCGTCGTCCCCTAGCGCGTGTCTCTTTGATCGGTTGGTCAGTTGATCGGATGTGTCCGTCCGATTAGTGATCACTGAGCCCTTTCAGCCCGCCCACCAATCGAGTGACACAAGGACCGGCGCTGGGCAGTCCGTCCACCGCGGCCGCGCTGGCTGGACGCCCGTCAACCGTAACCCTCACGTCACCCCTCCGAGTCGCTGCTGAAGAGGCTCACTGGACCGGCATCGCAAGCAGCAACTCGACCTGCGCAAGAAGTTGCAGGCAAAGGGCACCAAGTCCGCAAAACGACGGCTGAAGAACCGGCGCCGCAAAGAACAACGGCACGCCGCCAACCAGAACCACATCATCGCGAAGAAGATCGTGACCGAGGCTGAACGCACCTCGTACGGGATCGCCCTGGAAGATCTGGGCGGAATCCGGCAGAGGGTACGGCTCCGTAAGCCCTGGGGGCACCTCCCGGCCGAAGGCTGGGGGAGGGTCACGCTCCATTCCTGGGCCTTCCACCAGCTCGGGTCTTTCGTTGAGTACAAGGCACGCAGGGCCGGTGTCCCGCTGGTGCACGTCGATCCGGCGTACACCAGCCAGGAATGTGCCGAGTGTCATCACATCGAGAAGAAGAACCGGGTCGACCAGGGCCTCTTCATCTGCCGGAGGTGCGGGGTCGTTGCCCACGCCGACCGGAATGCTTCCCACAACATCGCCGCACGCGGCGAGGCTGTGTGGATTGCGGGGCGTCAGTCACGCGCCCCAGCACTTTCCTAGGTGTCTGGACGGAGGAGGCCAGACCACAGCCAGTGGTGCCCTACCTCCAAGCCCGGTCGTTTACGGCCAGGTCAAGTTGACGCTCGAACAGCTCCACTACACGATGAGCGAATGGGCCGCTCGCCGGCGGAACGCCCCCAGTCCCGCGCCCGCACGGCCTCATCCCACCAGCCAGTGGCCGACCAGCGCGCCCCTCGGCAGATCGTCCGCCCATGTCGCGTAGGAGGACAGCCGTGCCCTGGGCGGACCCTCAACCCTCCGCTCTGCGCGGCAGGCCTGCGCCAAGCCCATGGTCGGGGACACGCGCAGCCACAGCCTCGCAGGGCTCTTCCGACCCCCAACGCCCCGAAGACCACGAATTGACGCTATGATTGCGTCATTCTATCATTGGTGCATGCTCTTCCCGACTCCAGGCCTCACCGCAACCGACCGCCGCGTCCTCGACGACATCGAGAGCATGCGCACCGCCCTGCGCCATCAGGTGCACGACTCCCCCACGAAATGGACGTCCGGGCTGCGGAAATTCCTCACCGCAGATGCCGTGGCCGCCTCCAACTCCATCGAGGGCTTCAAAGTCGCCACCGTCGACGTCGAGGACCTCATGGAGGGCGAGAGCGAGGTCGAGGTCTCCGAGGAGAACCGGGAGGAAACCCTCGCCTACCAGCGGATGATGACCTACATCCAGACCCTGCACGACGTCGAGGACTTCGCCTACGGCAAGGGACTGCTCAACAGCCTGCACTGGATGCTGCAGGGCCACCGGCACCAGTCCCGACGGCCTGCCGGCCAATGGCGCAAAGGCCCCGTCTACGTCACCGACGCCCGCGATCCCAGCATCGCCGCCTACACCGCCCCCGACCACACACTGCTCCCCGACCTGACACAGGAACTCACCGACTGGCTCAATACGGATGACGGCAACCACCCCCTGGTCCGGGCCGCTATGGCCCACCTGCACCTCGTCTCCATCCACCCCTGGGCCGACGGCAACGGCCGCATGTCCCGATCCCTGCAAACCCTCATGATCGCCAGGGAAGGCGTCCTGGCTCCCGAGTTCTCCTCGATCGAAAGCTGGCTGGGACGTCCCGGCAACACCTGGGAGTACTACCGCGAACTCAACGACCGCGGCACCCACTACCAGCCCGACCAGGACGTCTCCAGCTGGATCCGCTTCAACCTGACCGCTTACCACCAGCAGGCCCAGACCGTCCAGGGCCGCCTCAACCGCTCCGGCCGCACCTGGAACACCCTCGCCGACTTCACCGACACCGCCCACCTCGACGAACGCACCATCACCGCCCTCCACGACGTCGCCATGGCAGGACGCGTCCGCCGCGCCCGCTACCAGCACACCGAATCGCTCAGCCTCCAACAGGCCCAACGCGACCTGCGTGACCTCACCGCCGCCGGCATCCTCCAACCCGTCGGCCGCACCCGCGCCCGCTACTACACCGCCGGCCCCCGATACCCCCACACAGCCCTCGACATCGCTCACACCCCCATGACCCTCACCAACCCCTACCAAACATGACCAAACAAATAAAACCCACGGAAGGAACGCCACCCAACAGCCCCATCCCCCGCCCGCACACCCCGTACCAGCCACACCGGCACCGAACAGCGACACCGCGACCCTCCGATCCACCGGAAGCACAAGCCATACACACACCTCCACAGCACCAGCGAGCACGAAACGCGTGATCGCCGACGCGGCCCCTCACGACACCGCCATCACGGGCGAAGAGCACCGCAAGCCGCGCTCGTTCACCGAAACCGACCCCGCCACCATGAACAGCGAACACCTCGCCACGAAACTGACCGACCACACCCGCCTGCGGCCGCACCAGCAGCAGCCCGTGGGTCGGCCACGCTCGCGGCAGCGTGCCGCGCCCGGTACGGTGCGGCTGCGCTGGCACCCCGTGTCTCCACGGGCCTTATTCGTGCTGACCGGGGCTTCCCGGTACGTCCTGGGCAACCGGATCGGCAACCTCCAGGCCATTGGGGCGGAACGCCCCCTCGTCGGCACGCCGGCCCGGCACGTACCGATGGGCGCAGCAGTCCTGCAGGACCTCGTAGAGCAGCGCCCTACCGATGACGTCTGGGCGTCTCTTGCCGGCGGCAAGTCACGTCCGTGGAGCCAGCTGTGACGCACGCCCGCGGACGCGGGCAGCACAGCTCGCCGCGCCAGAGATGCCCGAGCAGGGCGGGACCTCCCCGCGGGTACGGGAAGCACAACGTGTCGTTCCCGTCGAGGAACGCCTGAAGGGGACCATCCCCGCGGGTGCGGGAGCACTCGTTCGGCACCGGCGTCCTCGGGCCGCGTTGGGGCTGTTCGTGGAGGATGACTTCGAGTCGGTGCCGCGGCGGGATCAGCGTCAGTGGGGCGAGTGTTATCTGCGGGGCCTGATGCTGGACGACCGCCGCAAGTCGATCCAGCCGATGGCCGAGCGACTGCCGGACGGCAACATGCAGGCCCTGCAGCAGTTCGTGAACCAATCGCCGTGGGATCCGCTGCCGGTTCGGCGGCGGATCGCCGAGCGGTTGTGCGAGGTGGTCCGCCCTTTCGGCAGTCGGCTGCAACACACCCTTTGGGTGCACGACGGCGCCAGCCATCGGTTCTGCCTCCCTCCCTTCTCCCGTATCAGCAGGACCCGAGTCCCGCTCACATGGCCAAGGTCGCTTCGCCCGCGCCCCGTCTGCGGGTAGCCTCAACCGCTCCAGTTCCGCGATGGTGACGGCTCACCGTCACGGTCAGCGGGTGATCACCTCCACCACCCGGTACAGCGGACGACCGGCCAACTCCTCGGCGAGGTCGGTGGCTTGCTGCTTGTCGACGCCGTAGATCTCCACCGTTCCGTCGGTCAGGGACTGGTTCACCGAGGGTGCCGACACCACTCGGTTCCCTGCCGTGATCGCCAGCTGGTTCTGCGGTGGTGTGAATGTGGCGAGCCGGGCGGTCAGTTGGGCGAACTTCTTGCCTCCGGCGGCGCTGAAGGACACAAGGACGCTCCAGCCTCGGGAGGCGGCGTAGGAAGATTCGGCTTTCGTCACATCGTCGCCCGTGAGAGCCGCGGCGCCCAGCAGATACGTGATCGGGTCCCGGGCATCGCACAGGACCAGAGGCTCGGAGGGGACGGCCTCCTCGGCCGGGGCGGTGTCCGTGGGGCACTCGGTTGCCTGGAACCGCCGTTGCAGCGCCACGGCGGCCGGGTCGCCTCCCGCCTGCGGCGAGGCCGTGCTCTGGACACCGAGCTGAGGCTGGGTACCCGGTGTGGCGGTTCGCAGTTCGAGTACCGGCCGGATCTCCGCGCCGGACTCCCCCTCGGCGAGCGCCACGAGGCGTTCGCGGTACCTGACAGGCGCGGTGACGGTGATCGTGTCGTCCCCGCCGGTGAACTGGGCTCCCTTGACGCCGGACTCGGCCGCGCGGTCGCGAAGCCGGGTCATCGCCCGGTCGACATCGGCGGGACGTGTGTCGTCGGTCGGTGCGAAGGTCACGGTCACGGTGGTCGGATCCGCGAGTTCGGCCGGTGACTCGGGTGCATACGGTGCCCCGAGAAGTGCCGGCACGCCGACGATGAGCAGTCCGACCAGGAGGGCGACAGGCCAGTCGTACCTGTCCATCGCGCTGTCGTCCTGTCGTCGGTCCGCTCCGTCGATACGGGTCTGGTGGCGTTCCCAGTCACCCGGCGTGATTCCCAGCAACGTGTCGGGGTCCGGTTCGCCGCCCAGCGGCTTCAGACACGTGCGGTCGGCCCATTGCTCGCCACGCGGGCCGCACGCCTGCACCCACCGGGCCACGGCGGACTCGTCGTCGAGCAGGCCCGCGGTGATCACATGGAGGGGGGCTGTTCGGTGGGCCCCCTCGGCCAGTCGCGAGCCGCGGCGCAGGGCGCGGGCCAGCGATGCGGTCATCAGGTGCGGCCGTTGTCCCGGGGAGGCGCTGAGCAATACCCGGTCGCTTCTCCCCTCGGGGGGCTCGTCGTGCGCGTCCGCTGGCGGACGGCCGGGCAGTGGTTGCCAGTTCGCGGGGTCCGAGGTGAACGCGGCGACGGCGAAGTCCATCGTGCCGATCGGCCGTCCGGCGGATGTGTCCGTCGCCGCGTCCAGCACGGCCCGTACCGACGGGGCAAGCGTCAGCGACAACTGTCCCTGCGAGATGACGTGTTCGTTGGAGAGCCCGACTCCGTCCCAGAACGCCGTGGCCTCCGGGCTGGATCCCGGCCGGCGGGCGGGGGCGGCCGTGGACCAGGTGATGAGCCCGGTGGTCGTGGCGGCATCGAGGTCGGAGAGGGGTACGTCCCGAATGCGTTCGAGGGCCGCCTCACGGAGTACGGACAGGGGTGCGCGACCGTGCGGAATCGACGCGATGAGCCAGCGGACGTCCGAGCCGGCGACGTCGTCCGGTACGGGTGCCGCGCCGCCGACCACTGTGTGCGCTCCGCCGAGGAAGCAGGCGAGCGGGAACCCGAACGGCTCCTTGCCCGTGTCGACGATCATCCCGCTGACCCAGCAGGAACCCAGCACGACCGTCGACGGCCAGGCCAGCATCGCCGCGCTCGCGGCCGAGAGGGTCGACCCGTCGGCGAGCCACAGCGACCGGTCCGCGGCCTCGCCGGGGGATCCGTGTGCCGAGATGATCGCCAGATCCGCTGCGGGCTGCGCGTGCAGGGCGGCTTCCAGCTGCGCACGGTCCGCCGTGCGCCGTACGGTCGCCGACGCGGCGATCTGCTCCAGTGCCACGGCCTCCGCCGCCGTGCTCTCGGGTGGGAGTCCGATGCCGATGTGGCTGACCAGCGTCGGAGTGAGCGCAGTGCGCGGGCCCGTATGCCTGGCAGCGGTCGGCCGGAGCATCGAGAGCGCCGGGGTGAGCGTGATCAGCGCGTACTCCAGCAGGGGCCGCTGATCGCGGACGGGCAGGGCTGCGAAGGGCAGTGCGGACAGCGGTCCGTCGGGTACGACGACCACCTCGTGCGCGGTTCCCGCGTCCTCGGGGCAGAGCAGGTCCCACCACTCGGCAGGGACCAGCGCCTGGCTCAACTGCGCCCAGACCGGGTCGTCCAGCGGCGTGTAGTACAGCACCGTCGTCTGCGCCTCGTCCGCCGCCGCCAGCGCGTCCAGGGCACCCGCCGGGGTGAAGGTGTCCGAGATCTCTTCGCCCGCCACGGTGTCCAGCCGGGTCCGGTGGAGCCGGGTTCCGTGTGCCGCGGAGACGATCGCGCTCAGCACGGACCAACCGCGCGCATCACGTCGGCAGTGGTAGAGCAGAGCGACTCGGTCGCCGAGCCGGTCAAGCAGGGCCTGGACGTCGGTGGTTGCGGAGATCGCGGATTCGTCCGGGGCCGCGTCGGCACGGTCCGAGCCGAGGTGCGCGCCGTCGGAGGCCGTGGCGGCGGGCCCCCGGGTCCCACCGGCGGTGCCGTCGACCCTGTCGACCGGTGCCTGGGCCGACGGCGGGGGGAGGGTGTCGTCGCCCCGGCGGGCGGCGGCGAGGCGGTCGAGGAGATGGCCGCGGGCGCCGACCGCGCCGAGGCGTTCCTGGACGGCGGCGAACTCCTCGGCCGTACGTGCCCGTGCGGTCGCCTCCAGACGGACCAGATGTTGAAGTCGGGTGTCCCCCACCGGGAACCACGGACCGCCCTCCGCGCCGATCAGTGCTTCGGTCAACGTGCGGTGCAGGGACTCCAGCAGCCACAGGCCCAGTTCGGCGGCCTTGCCGGGGTGAGCGCGCGGCCCCCTCGACACCAAGGCGAACACCCTTGCGTAGAGCTCCTGTTGTGCGGTCAGCCAGGCCCCGCGATGCTCCTCGCCGCGCAGGGCGCCGCGGTCGGACTCCAGCATCTGCAGACCCACCCGGATCATGTCGAGGGCCTGCTCCTCCTGGTCCGGATCGTCGTAGCCAGCCTCGACGGCGTTGAGGAAACCGAGCACGACACACCGGGCCGCCCGGGTCCGCTCCACGGTCGCCTCGAACGCGCTCAGCGCATCGATGTACGCGCCGGTCGCCGCGCCGTGGTGCCCTCTGGACTCATGGATCTCGGCGGCCAGCATCAGTGCCAGTCCCGTGGCCGTCCGACCCTGTTGGTAGGCGCGGATCTGGACGTCCGGGTCGCCGCCACGGGCGAACGGCGCGACGCGGTCCGGCAGTCGGCACACCCGGTAGGCCAGGGCCAGCGCCCGGTCCGGGTCGCTCACGGCGAGGGCGCGTGCCTCGACGACGAGATCAAGAAAGACCGCCCCGAACTCCTGCCGCCACACCAGGGCCGTACGCCGTCCCGCCCCGTCCGGAGCGACCGGGTCGGCCGCCACTTCCAGGGCCACTTCGGCGATCAGCCCGCGTAGCGCCGCAGGCACGCGTCCCGCGCCGGCGGCCGCGTGCCGCAGCGTGGCCAATGACCGCTCGGACTCGCCCACCGCACGCAGCAGCGCAGCCTCCGCCGCGAGCGCGGCGGGCTGTCGGGCGGCCTCCGGAGAGCCACCCATCGCGCGCAACAGCCGCTCGGCGTACGGCAGATTGTTCTGCGCGACCATGTAGTCGATTCCGAGGGCCCAGCAGAACGCTTCCGAGGCGGCGTCGCCCCGGTCTTTGAACACCGCCGCGGATTCCTGCGCCTGGGTCTCGGCGAGGTTGGTCGAGAAGAGCCTGACCTCCGGGTATGCGGTGATGACATTCCGCAGCGCGATGTAGGGGCGCAGCCCGAGCAGTGCGCGAGAAGAGGGACCGAACCCTGCGGCGGTTCTCCGGCGCCGCCAGGAAAGGGTGCCACGCCATCGGGCCCGTCGCACGAACAGCGCCAGCAGGACGGCGACGACGACCGGGCCGTAGCGCAGGACCGCCCCTCCGGGCCCGTCATGGACCGCCCAGGCCCCGGCGACCAGTGTCATTGCCCCGAGGAAGACCTTCTGCAGGGCCAGCGGGATCGGTGACTCCGCGTCCAGACGCGTACCCAGCCGCAGCAGTGTCATCAGTACCACGGCGGCGACGAGCACCGACGCGCTTCCGTACGGCAACAGGTCCGTCAACCACCCGAGAGGAGCGTCCTGCCACCGAACCCCGCCTGCCCCCGCGTCCTGAGTGACCGCGAGCCAGCCGAGGCCCACCACCACGAACACCGCGACCGGAACAGCGTCCGCCGCCGTGTACCGCAGCGCGAGGATCACACGGTAGGTGATGGGTCTCGAGAACATGCCGCTCCCCCGTTGAGGCATCCCTCTCATCCCCCTCAACTCCGTGTATTCCACGGTGAATCAGGGCGAGACACCTTATGGTGCAGGAGCGGGACGAATCATGAGGGGGAATTGATGGAAGCCACACCGTCGGAACCACGTAGTACCGCACATCACCAGGTGGTGGACCTGGGCTCCGGACAGGAGCTCCACTTCTTCGCCGACGACCCGGACGAACTTCCGGGCGATTCCGTCACCCGCGAACTGCGCACCGCGGCGCGCATCGCCCGCGCGCAGCACACCCGAGGTGTCCTCGACACGGCCCTCGAACAACTCGCTGCCGGCATCGTGGGCGGGGCCGGCTGGGCCGGTGTGTCCGCCTCGTTCCATGCCACGGCAGGCTACCTCCACCGCCGTCGGCCGCCGGAACCCGCGACTCTCCACCAGGTCGTCACCCGCATTCGAGAGACCTGCGAGCTCGTCCTCGGCACCGTACCCACGAGGCTCGACGACGCCGACCTGCGCCGCCAGGACGACGGCACATGGACAGCCCGCTTCGCCCACCCCACCGGCACATACGAAGCTCACGTGGACCGAGACGGCACGATCGTGCACTGGGTGCACCTGCCCCACCCCAGCTCACCAGCATGACCTCCGAGGTCACCGCCCACGCGACCGACCTGTCCCCGTCGTCGTACCCGGTACCAACACCCTCGACATCGTCATCCCCTGACGTCAGCATCAGGACCGCCGCCGTCGTGCTGACCACCATCGGCTTCGACACCGAGGGTCTCGTAGAGGTGGGTGGAGTATTCCTCCAGTGACTCGTGGCACGGGGAAGAGCCCGCCCAGCAGTAACTGCCGCGACCGATCGGATCGTCCGGGCCGGCTCCCTCTGCGCAGTGCGGCCAGAGTGGCACGGCCGAGGCAGGCGGGAGATTAGGCGTCATACCGCAGGGGACGGCCGGGCGGCCCGACCGGTTGCGCACAAGGACCGATGCGAGTTAGCCAGCGCGGCGCTCAGTCGCAGGTCCGGGGACGGGAACAGAGGCTCTTCCACTGCGGCCGTACCTTGGTTACTCGCAGCACTGCTGGCTGCACCCGCTCGAACCGCGCAACTGCCGGCTTCATCTCACCGAGATCGACAGTCACGCTGAGTACGTGACCACAAGAAGTGGACCAGAGCCGTTCTCGCGCACATAGCCATCCGTTCCTAGAGGTCCGCGATGTGCTCGCCGTATCCTTCCTGGTCAGCCACCATTGGACTGCGGGTGTACGTGCAGACCAGGCATTGCCCGAAGCCGACTCGACCCCAGAGGTCGAGGCCCTGCACACAGAAGGCCTGGTACTCACAGACTGGGCACAATGCGAGATCTTGGCCGTCCGGGTTGTGCCTCGGGTGATAGTCGTTGGGGTTGTCGACCGCCGCGGCTCGCCGGGCAGCTTCGTCGTCCCCGATCAGGTTGAGGAGATCAGCGGCCTGAGCTTGAGAGCGCACGTCCTCCGCCATCGCGTCTTCCCAGGCTCGGTCCTCACGGGTCTCGCTCAACTTCCGCAGGCTTGGATGGTGGTCAAGAGCCAGAAGGGCGTCGATATGGCGACGCTTCAGATCTCCGGTGCCACGGGCGTGGCGAACCCGTTGGGTGACGGCGACGCCGTCTCTGAGAGCCGGTACGTCGATCCGCGTGTCGCGTGCGACCGAGTTGTGTCGGCGGCCAGCCTGAGAGTCGGGGATGACAAGGATGCCCTCGGCATTCGGGGTCAAGTGGGACTCCATTACGCCAAGGAGTCCGCTGGCTGGCAGGGCGAAGCCGTTCGCATACGCCTCCTCACCAGGCCACTCAGAGGCCACGATCGCCGCAAGGCCGTTCGTCAGCCCCGTGTCGAAGAGCCCTTCGGCGCCCACTAGCTCAGTGGAGATGTCCGCTGCCTCCCGGTCCACGAATGGGTCGCCGTCCTCGGGCACCTCTTGCAGATCATGGGAGAGCGCCACCGCACACCTGGCAAACTGATCAGCCCGCTGACCCTGCATGCGCATCATCGTCTCGCGCGCACTGGGTGGCGGCCAGCTTTCTAGCTATCCAGTTCAGAGCGCTGACGCCTTGTCATGAAGGGCTCAGACACAGCTTCTGAGTGCCACGGGAGGCTGGGCGGCCGGGGCTCACCTGCCCGCGCTGAGCGCCGTCGACGGGATCGAGCTTCGCGCGTTGGCGGCGAGCTCCGAAGCCTCGGCCCAGGCCGCAGGAGCGGCGTATGGCGTACCCGCGTACACGTCGGTCGAGCAGCTCGCCAGCGACGAGAACGTAGACCTCGTTGTTTCTCTGAACTAACTAGCGCACTCGTCGACGGCGGCGGTGATCCGGCCGCCGAATGCGGCAAGCGGGCCAGGTCCTCACTTGTCCACCAGGAGCTCCCATCGAACTCGTCCGGGCCCGAGCGGGCGAAAGCCATGGCGTGCTTCGCCTGGTGTACGCCCAGGATGTTGAGGGCGAAGCGGCCGGTGCGGCGGATGATCGCGAGGAGTTGGGAGCGGTTGTCCAGCGACATCAGCACCATCGGGGGGTTCAGAAATGGGAGGCGAAGGTGCTGACCGTGGTGCCGTGAGGGCGATCGCCATCCTGACGGTGACCACGGCGGCCATGGCGTCGCGGAACACCTGCGGGGGCGCGGTGTCGGACGGTCGGACGGTGGTGGGTTGCGTGGTGGCGGTCACCGACCGGGCCGGCTTCGTGAGGCGCGGGTCGAGGCCGTACTGCTCGTGTGCGCCGAGGTTCTCGCGCAGGGTGGGGCCTTCGTAGTCGTCGTAGAACAGGCCGCGGTCCTGCAGGATCGGGACGACCTGGTCGACGAAGGCGTCGAAGCCGTCGCGGTAGCTGTCGATGGCGATCGAGAAGCCGTCGCAGGCGCCCGCCTCGAACCACTGCTACATGTGGTCGGCCACGTCGGCGGCGGTGCCGGCGACCACCGGGTGGTAGTCGATGACGCCGTGGGCGAGCACGTCGCGCAGACTCCAGCCTTCCCGGGCCACTTCGAGGGCGCGGGCGGAGCGCGGGTCGTGCGGGCTGGGTATGGCGTCGGCGAGCTGGTCCGCGGTCAGCGGCTCGTCGAGTTGGCGGGGGCCGAGCGGGAGGCCGATCATGGCGCCGAGGTAGCGGACGCGTTGGTTCAGGTCGACGACCTCGTCCAGGAAGCGGCGCCGCTGAAGGGCGGCCTGGCGGGAGGGGGCGATTGTCGGCATGAAGCCGGCGAGCATCTTCACCTCGTCCGGGTCGCGTCCGGCGCGCTTGGCGGCATCCCGCAGAGCCTGGCGCTGGGCCCGGGCGTCCTCGATGGTGTACGGGTTGGCGTAGACGCCGCTGGCGTAACGGCTCGCGAGTTCCAGGCCGTAACTGCCGCCGCCTGCCTGGAAGATGACCGGCTGGCCCTGCTCGGACGGAGGGATGGGCAGCGGGCCGCGGGAGGCGGCGTGCTTGCCCTGGAGGTTGACCGGCTGGATCTTGTCCATGTCGGCGAACGGTTTGCCGTCGACGTCGAGCAGCCAGGCGTCCTTCTCCCAACTGCCCCACAGTGCCTGGACGATCTGGATGACCTCGTGGGCACGCTCGTACTTCTCCGCGCGCGGCGGGATCGGTGCGCCGAAGTTCGCCGCGGCGGCGGGGTCGGAGGTGGTCACCGCGTTCCATCCGGCCCGGCCGTGGCTGATCACGTCCAGGGCCTTAAACTGGCGGGCGAGGTTGTAGGGTTCGGTGAACGTGGTGGAGGCGGTGGTGACCAGGCCGATTCGCTCGGTCTCGCGCGCGAGGACGGTCAGAATCAGCAGCGGGTCGATCATGTGGTGCGGGGCATGGTGGTCGAGGTCCACGTCCAGGACCGGGGTGTCCGCGATGAACAGCAGCTGGATCTTGCCGCGCTCGGCGGCCTGCGCGTAACGCACGAACTGGTCCATGTCCGTGTAGCTCTTCAGGTTCGCACCCGGCAGCCGCCAGGCCCCGGGTGCGGCCCCGTATCCGCCGCTGAACTGCATGCCCAGGACCATCTGTCGGCTTGTCACGGTTACTTCTCCAGACCGGGCGACGGGAAACGGAGAGTGCCTCCGATTACTTCATCGACAATACGGAGGCACCATCCGTATTGTCAAAGGCTGTGCGGGCGCAGGGCGCGGGCCAGCCGAGTGGCGGCCCGCGCCCAGGTGGCCGGTTGGTTCCTGCGGGCGGAGGAAGTACGGCCTGTCGAGGACTCCTGAGGTGTCATGCAGGACCACGCTCCGCTGCAGCGGAACCCGATCCGTGCGGAGCGTGTTCACCGGTGCCGCCGGGTCGGCCATGCCGAAGGAGATGCCGAACAGCAGCTTGAGCTCCGCGGGGACACCCAGAAACTCGCGGACGGTGTCGGCGTAGACGCCGAGTACGGTCTGCGGGATGCCGGCCAGCCCCCGGGCCGACAGTGAGAGCAGGAAGTTCTGCGCGTACATGCCGATGTCGCCGGCCGTCCGTACTCCGTCGCCGAGGGCCGGCATGAACAGGAAGGCGGCATGGGGAGCGCCGTAGAACTCCAGGTTCTCGCGGACCGCCGCCCTCCTGCCGTCCCGGTCCGAGCGCTCGATGCCCCGGGCCTGGTAGACACTCGCGCCCAGGGCCCGCGACCGCTCGACGTAGATACCCTCCTCGCCGTAGCCATCGGTGAAATCCCGCGAGATCCGCCCCTCCTCTTCGGCCCGGAGCAGCTCTTGGCCCAGAGCGTCCCGCGCCGCACCCGAGACGACGTGCACCGTCCATGGCTGGGTGTTGCTGTTCGAGGGGGCCGTCTGTGCGTCTTCCAGCACACCGCGGATGTCCGAAGGGGACAGGGCGGTGGGCAGGAACCGCCGGGGGGGAGCGTCGGGAGCGTGCGATGTCGGTGAAGGGTGATGCGGTGCCGGGCAAGGCGGTTCCTCTCCGTGGCGCGCAGTCACCGCCACGGAGGCCGCGGCACAGCGCAGTACGGCAGGCCGGGTGACGAGGCAGCTGACGTAAGGGCCGGGCGCGGGACGCACCCTTCGCGGGTCGGCAGGCATGCGGATGCTCGCAGGCAGCGGCGTGCCGAGACCGCAGGTCGCAGCGGGGGGCCGTGCGCTCTTCGTGTTCGTCTTTGTGTGTTCGTGGCGCCCAGCGCTGCCGCCCTCGTGCCGTTGGGTGCACGAGAGCCGCGTCGGGTGTCTCAGCGGTGGGCAGCGCGGTTCATCTCAACGACGTCGTCGACGGTGGGGTTGGCCGGGAGTGCGGCGAAGCGTTCCGGGAGGCTGTCGCGGATGGCCGCGTCCTTGGCGCGGTCGGCGGCAGCCAGGGCCGTCGGCAGTTCGTCGAGGGTCAGCTCGGTGCAGTAGGCGGGGCTGTTGGGCTGCTGGCGCCAGGAGTCGGTCAGTGTGCCGGCGTCGTAGGGGTCGAAGCCGGTGTCGTCGACCAGGCTCATGGCCACCTTCCGCGCCTCCTCGGAGTCGCCGGCGACGGGGATGGCGAGGCGGCCGGGTGTTCCGGCCGGGACGCCCTTGGTCCGCTGGGTTTCGGCCAGCGCGGCGTTCCACGCCTTGACCACGGGGCGGCCGAGCAGCTCGGCGGTGTACACGCTCTCCACCTGGCCGTTGTCCACCGCCTCGATCGGCTCGCTGAGCATGCCGGGGTAGTAGTTCGCGGTGTCGATGACCACCGTCTCGTCGGGCACCGACGCGAACAGGTCCGCCAGCTGGCCCGCCACTCCGAACGGGATCGACAGGACGATGACGTCCCGGCCCTGGACGGCGTCTGCGAGGTCCGCCGCGCGGGCCTCCGACTCCAGCACCTCCGCCCGGACGGCCTCGGGGCCGCGGGCATCGGCCACCTGGACGTCGTGACCGGCCGTGCTGAGCTTGGCAGCGAGGTTACCGCCGATGGCGCCAGCGCCTATGACAGTAATTTTCATGATTTGTTCCTTAGAAGGTTATGTCGCCCCTGGGGGCAGCACGATGTGATGGATGGGTGGCAGTGCCGCCTGGCTTTGCAGAGGCGGAGCGGGGTGCCTGGCGATTTACGCCTGGGTGTCCTGCTGGCGGTAGCCGCTCGCGATGAGCGTGCGGAGCCGGTCGAGCGGCTCCTCCTCGGTACCGGTGCCCTTGATCCAGGCAACGGAACAGGCCGCGAGGAACAGGTCGTGCCCGCGCACCGACGCGCGCACGCGCCCCGCGAGCTGGGCGGCTCGCACGTATTGATCGGTGGCGGAGATGAGGATGTCGCAGGGAATCGTGAGCGGGTTGTCCGGCTCCTGCGCCCGGGCTGCGGCCATGAGCGGGTCGGGCAGCCCACTGAAGGCGCTGAAGTACTCCTCCATCGCCCGCAGCCACTGCTCCAGCGCCTCGGCCGGGTCACCGAGTTGCTCGATGTCCGCCTGGCGGGCCACGAGTTCCTCGGAGCGCGTCTGCAGCACAGCGGCCAGCAGTGCCTCCCGGGTGGGGAAGTGCCGGTACAGGGTGGCGGGCCCGACGCCGGCCTCCTTGGCCACCGCCTCCAGGGAGGTGCCGACCCCGTGCTCCAGGAAGTGACGCTGCGCGGTCTCCAGGAGGGCAGCGCGGTTGCGCTGGACGTCCGCGCGGGGCTTGCGTCCCCGCAGTTCACCGGCGCTCATGCACCCTCCTGCCTGCCCTGATCCTGCGTCCGCATCAAAACGGATGCTGCCTCCGTATGCATCCGAGAGTAAAACGGAGGCAGCATCCGGTCAAATCGGCGGCCCGACCACGGAGCCCGGACAGCACAGGGGCCCACCTTTCTGGCCGCAGCGCGCAGGGCAAGAGCCGTGCGGAGCTGGGTGGGCACGATGCCGCACTGCCGGTCCCGACGACTTCCGGCGTCCTGGACCGTGACCCGCTTGTTCGGCCCTCCCGCGCCGAGCCCGGCGGTCCCCGGTCCAGGACGTCAGGGGGTGAGCTGTTGGTGTCCGATGACGGAGAGCAGTTCAAGTTTGCTGTGGCTCTCCGTGCCGGGGCGAGTGGTCAGCACTACCAGAGTTTGGGCGCGGTTCTCGGTGTACAGGAGCTGGGCGTCGACGTCGATGCGGCCGAGTTCGGGATGAAAGATGGTCTTGCAGTCGTCGTAGCGTTGCGCGACCTCCTGAAGTTCCCACATGCGGACGAACTCGGGGCTGTGTTCCTGGAGTTCGGCGAGGATCCGGGCGGCTCGCGGGGTGTCGCTGCCGGCTGTCAGCGCGGCCCGCAGGCGCGCTGCCTGGGCACGGCCGTGGCGTTCGTGGCTCTCCTCGGGAACCATCAGACGCTCGGTCGGATCCATGAACCAGCGGTAGTAGCCGCTGCGGGCCAGACCTGTGTGGCGGGTCTGGTCGCCGAGCAGCGCGACGGCCACGGGGTTCATGGCGAGGGTGTCGAACAGGTCGGTCTGCACCATGGCCGGGGAGTCGTCCAGACGGTCCAGGACCCGCATCAGGGTCGGGCTGACATGTTCGGAGCGGTGGAAGCGGGCCGGGGCGTTGTGGCCGATGAGCACGAAGAGATGGTCGCGTTCGTCCAGGGTCAGCCGCAGTGCCCGGGCGAGTGCCGCGGTGATCTGGACGGAGGGCTGGGGGGCACGCTGCTGTTCCAGCCGGGCGTAGTAGTCGGTGGACATGCCGGCGAGCTGCGCGACCTCCTCGCGGCGCAGCCCCTGCGTACGCCTGCGCGACCCCTCGACTAGCCCGACGTCGCGGGGGCGCAGTGTCTCACGCCGGTAACGCAAGAATTCCGCCAGTTCCTTCTTGTCCATACCCCCATCCTCGCCGCATCCCGCCCGGCTATCCAGAGACCGCCGATCCATGGCTGAGCACCCCCTCCCATCCGCGGAAAGCCGCTCGAATGGCCGACGCCGATAGCGCTCGCAGCGAGATATCCCGATGATCACCTGACCTGCATGACCCGCCGGGAAATGCGCCGACCGTCGGCGGCGCACCGCAGGCCGACGGCAGGGAAGACGGCCCGTCACGACGGTCCCCCGTCGAGGACGCCCGACGCCTTGGACGGGCCCCGAGCCTCGCCGCTTGGCCTGGCCGACACGACGATGTTCGCCGTGTCAGACGGGCGCTCGCGTGTCTCTCGGCGCTCAGCACGGAGCCGGTCGCCTCCCGTGGGACGACCGGGGCGAAGCCGAAGACACTCCCCTACCGTTCCGCATCTTCGGTGAGGACCACCCGAGGCGGGTCCAGCTCGCGTTCGCCCCTGATGTGGCCCCCACAGGACCTGCCTGCGTGCTGTTGTTCCGCGTCGGACTTATAGGTCCGTCAGCTGCCGCTGATCATGGCGAGAACGTCGTCGTAGGAGCCGTTGGCCTGCGCGTCGCGGATGAACCCGGCGCGCTCGACGACCAGCTCCTTCGCGTCGGGCTTCTCGCGCAGCAGGTCGAGGGTCTCGCTGAGGAAGTCGTCCAACGGCATGGACTGGTCGCTGTCCTCCTGGCCCAGCAGGGTCGTGCGCACGCCCGGCGGGACCACCTCGATCACCTGGACGCCGCCGCCGGCACCGGCGAGCTGGATGCGCAGGCTCTCGGAGAAGGAGTGCAGCGCGGCCTTGGTCGCGCTGTAGGTCGGGGTGCTCGGGAACGGTACGAACGCCAGCGCGGAGGTGACGTTCATGACGACTGCGTCGTCCTTGCCCGCGAGCAGGGGCAGGAAGGCGTACGTCATCCGGATCGTGCCGAGAAAATTGGTCGCGACGTGATCCTCGGCGACCGGGAGTTCGGCCGGGTCAAGGAGATTCTCCCGCAGCATGATGCCGGCATTGTTGACCAGGACGTTCAGACCCGGGTGGCTCGCCGCCACGGTCTCACGGGCCCGGGCGATCGAGTCGCGGTCCGCGACATCGAGAACGAGCGCGTCGATGCCCGAGTGCTCGGCCGTGATCTCGTCGAGAAGTTCCTTGCGCCGGCCAGCGACGATCACCTTGTTGCCGGCCTCGTGTAGACGCAGGGCCAGACCGAGGCCGATGCCCGAGGTGCCGCCGGTGATCAGGATCGTGTTGCCGGTCATCTTCATGGGGGTCTTGCTCCTTCGGTAAGGCGGGCCGGTGAGCGCCCGCAGCCTCGACCGTAGGAGCGCCCACGCAGGGGCGGAAGAGGACGGTTTATCCATGGATCGACGGTCTCTGCCTCATGAAGAGAACGCCGGGACGTATGCCTCGGCAGTGCTCTTCCGGACAACGCCTCACCGGGGGGCCTCAGGGCAAGGGCTACGAGAGCGGCAGGGCACCCTTCCGTGTCTCGGTCGTGCGGACGTCGGCGGTCCGGGGTGCCTCGCCACGGATCACTGCGGCCCCGCTGCGCATTCAAGATTCCTCCAAGGTTCTCTCCTCACCTGTCTTGCACCGTCAAGCGTGCGGTTGATCAAGGCGGGCGCCGTTGCGGCGAACGTCCAGCCGCTTTGTTCCGTCGATTCCGGACTCACGGAGGACCCACATGCCTGCCACGATGCTGCTCGACGACATCCAGGACGCCCACGGCAGCGACCTGGACATCGATCTCAAGGTTGCCGACCTCGACGTGACCGGCGGCAAGACGTCGCCGCGGGCAGCCCAGACCGAGGGCAGCTGCTGGGCCACGGCCGAGTGCTGCAGCCTGGGTGGCTCCGTCAGCACCCTCAGTGCGGCCGCCATGTGCCTGCTCTGCTGAGGCGCACGGGGCTGTCTCGGTGCGGGGCAGCTCAACGAGACGTGACCGGGGCGGGACACACTCACTGCGCAAACAAGTTCGGCGTCGAAGGGGTGGTCGCGAAGCTCGGCAGCTCCACCTACCGGGCCGACCGGTCCAGCTCGTGGCGGAAGATCCGGCACGCGGAGACGGTGGACGTCGACGTCGACGGATACACGGGACCAGCCGGGCACCCCCACACACTCGCCGTGCGGATGCCCGACGGGCGAGCAGTCCTCTCGCAGCGCCTCGGGGCGCATCTCGCGGCGCAGGCCGCGGCATGGGTGAGCGCGTCGCCGGCGTCCGTGCAGAAGCGGACGGATGCCGGTGACGCCTACTCCCCAGTCACCTCCGGGTTGGTCGCTGAGGTCCTGGCGGGGACCACGCGGCACGGGGTGGTGACGATCAAGAGGTTCCGCTGAACCGCGCGGCGACGGGCTCGGAACGACGCGGTCTGACGGGCGCTGTCAGTGCCTGGCGGACTGGATCGCCTCCTGCAGGTTGCTCACGGCCCTTTCGGCGTGCGCGCGGACGCTGTCCCAGGCGGCGGTGAAGTCGCGGACCGGGAAGCGCAGCCCAAGCGCATGGTGGGCAGCGGCGAGTTCCGGCTGCGGCTTGGGGTGGATGGCGGAGTTGCGGATGACACGGATCTGGTCCAAGAGCTGCACGGCCTGGTGGACCGTGTCTCGGTCGATCATGGGCAGCTTGTCGGAGAGATGTTCCTCCAGGCGCAGTAGGCCCGAGCCCGGACCGCGGCCGGGCACCTTGAAGTCGCGCAGGATGTCGGTCAGAACGACCAGCCCGGAGTTGTAGGCGGCTTCGTCGTCGACGTCCAGAACGAGGAGGCTGGAGCGGTCCATGGGCGGTGGGACGACCAGCACTCCGCCGACAACCAGCTCGTAGGTGACGTTGAGGAAGTTCAGCGCGCGCAACAGGGCGCGCGGCTCAGTGAAGGACAGCGCCTCCGGCGGCTCGGGCGGCGACAGATGGGCGACGACACCGGCGAGGTAGCCGTCGAGGGTGTCGAAGTCCGCGGCCGGCAGCGCGCCGAGCCGGCCGGTAAGAGTGCCCCTGTTGAAGTGCATGCCGGGCCACTCGCGGTCGGCGATCTGCGACATGCGGTTCAAGAGAGGACCGGCGCCGTCGATCTCTTTCAGGACGTCGCCGAGGTTCACGGTGACGTTGGGATGGTCGAAGGGGCTGTCGAGGATCTTGTCCTGCTCCAAGGTCATCCGGCGCATGTACGCCAGCAGTCCGTGGGCCAGGTCACGGGCCATCTCGTCGTGCTGAAGGTGGTAGAGCCCGGCCATGGTCACGAGCACCGGCCCATCGGACTGCGGGGTGTGGCCGTGCCCCCACCACCCGACCGCCCGGTAGCCGGTCGTGACCTGGTCGTGGCCGATCACGGGGAAGCTGTAGAGAACCTCTGTGGCGTCGTGGCCGTGCTTGCGCATGCGGTGGGCGACATGCGAAAAGTGGGGGAAGCGCTGGTGTTCGACGAACGTCGTCCATGCGATGTCGAGGAGGAGCTGTTGTTCCTCGGTGAGCGGGTCTGTCAGGGCGGTCATGGCCTCTATCTCCAGGTGGGCAACAGGCCAGGATAGACAGGTGGTCCTGCTGGAGGCACGCGCGTTTGAAGTCTCCGGCACCGGCCTTGCTCGGCACGCTGGTACGCCCGCCTGCCCATCCCGACGTTGAAACTGTTCAAGGTCGATCGGTCGACCAGCCCCTAGGTCTCCGCACCGGACGTAAGCCTTCCGCAGTAGGCACGATGCGGCCCTTGCCCGTGACGTGCCCCCGGTCACCGTGACCTCGCGACGCGAGCAGATTGGAGCGATGTGCAGCCGCACGTCATGAAGGCCATACACACCTGGCGGATGTCCTGGGATGACCAGCAGTCAGCCGCGCAAGGGGCGTTCACCGCGGCGTTCCCCGCCCTGACACCCGCCGAGAAATGCCAGTGCTTCGGCCCCACCCTGCGCTGGGAGAAGCCCGGGGAGGGCAAGGGGAAGGTGTGCCTCGATGACCACGGGCGCGCCACCCTCGAGTTCGAGCGCGTCCCCAAGGCCGCCGTTGGACGCGCCATGAAGGAGACGTGGGGATCTGGCTGGTTCGACGAGGGCCCCGGCGAGTTCGCCGAGGCCGAGCCCGGCAGCTACCACTACGCGGACGAGCAGTCGTACTCCGAGTCCGAGTTCGATGTCCACAACGATGGGACCGTCACATTCGGAATCTCTTACGTGAAGATCGACGACATCGTGACGGTCCTCGACGAACTCGAGCAGGCTTTCGCCGTGCACCGTTGACCCGGGCGTGAGGTGACGTGGTGTGGCCGGCCACGTCACTGAGATGGGCCTCCGTTCAGGAATTTTCGGGCCGCTGGCAGGAGCTCACTGCGTGCGGCTTGGAAATCCTGCTTGGCTCGGTCAGCCGCATCCCGAGCCAATAGCCTGTCCTCGTGCGGGAAGGCATGCCAGTAAATATTGAGCAACGGAACCGAGTTGGAGCCTGATGTCAGCCTTTTTCCTGCGAGCCGCGTAGCGTTGTCCCAGATGCGGTCAGCGATCCTCGCGAGGCTGTCCGGGCCTTCCAGGCGCACCATATCCGCGGCGTGCTCGATGGAGTCCAGCACCTCACCCAGATCGCGCACCCCGCTGAGGAAGGTTTCCGGCAACCGAGTGCCCGAGCCACTTTCCGGGGCGCCCCGCAGTGCCGCCTCAGTCGACTCGTAGATACCGATGAACGGGCGTGTTACACGGAACAGGTCTGCGTAGGCCTGGCTTTGCGCTGTACGTCGGGCAGCGTCGACAGCCCCGTGATAGGTGCCGGCGCGCTGTGCACGCCCGGCCAACCAGCCTGCTACGGCAGTGCCCAGGACTGCAGGGGTGCCGATCAACGCGGCTATGACTTCAGACTCCATGAGTGCGGAGTTTGGCAGCCCGCGACACCAGTCGGGCCGTCTTTACGTAGGCGGCCATACCTTCGAATACTGCGCTGCCCCACACCCGAAACTTCGTGGCCTCCGGCCCGGACATGCCGGCGCCATCCGTCCCCGACCGGTTCGTCCACTTGGACCATTCCCGTTACCCGTTGGTCCTGTCGTACCTGCATGCACCGCCAACGCCCTACGGGCTGACACATCCGGCGGGTCCGGGCAGTAGCTCCTCTTGAGCATGGACGCCCCGGCGACGCAGCGCTCAAGCCCTCCGACCGCAGCGCCTGCGCACTGGGGTGGCACTGCACCAGTCGTCCCTGTGAAGTGACGGGCACCGAAAACATCGCTCGCGCTTTCTGGGCGGCGACGTACCACGTCGAGGTCGGGACAGGACGCTAACGGGCTCGGCTCGGCATGGTCCTGCTCTCGCCTCGGACGCGATCATCTGGATCGCGCTCCTCGCGATCCAGCGCCCGGGCAGACCAGGAGACCAGCGCTGTGAAGGCACGACGGCGAACCGGGCCCACTGATGTGGTGAAGGCGATCGTCCGCGACCGCGACGGCGGCGCATGCGTACGCTGCGGAACACGTAACCACCTGACGATCCACCACCGCGTGAACCGCGGGATGGGTGGCGCACGGGAGGCGTGGATCAACCAGGCCCACAATCTGCTTCTCGTGTGCACCGTCTGCAACGGCTGGTTCGAGGACAACCCAAGGGAGTCGTACGAGCGCGGGTGGAAGGTTCGCCGACCGCAGCTCCCAACCGACGTGTTGGTGATGTACGCCGACGGCCGCGAGTACCGACTCACACCGGACGGCATTCGCTCCACGACCGCGGCGGCCGCCCGATGAGGCACGGCAAGGACGCTCGCCGGCACCGCCGCGGCCGCGCGTCCACCGGGTCGGGGTCGGGATGGATCGCCACCCTCTTCGAGGGTGCCCTTGAGGGGCTCCTCGACTTCTTGTTCTCGTGGGGGCGATGATGAGGCGGTGCGGCCAGCGCCCCGCTTACACGCTGCAGCGCCGTATCCGCGCATCGCGATACCTGTGCCCTGGAGCCGTTTTGGCCGTGGTCCGCTCGGATCCCGCAGGGTCCGGTCCTCGGCTTCGGGCGGAACGCGACGCCTGGCACCCGGAGTAACTCAGCCCCAGGACAGACGTACGTGCACGATGGGAGCGGCTACATCATCGTCCTGCCAGGCGTCGCGTTCGCCGCACTCCGGTGCTGCCCTGTCTCGATCAATCGACCCGCCTTCTCAGCGCGAACCTAGCCGTCTGGGCCTTTGTGTCAGCGAACCCAATTCCGAAGCTGAGCATCGGGAAGGATCTAGACCCGGACTTCGCGGGTCGCCGTTTCAGGTTTGTGGCCAGCGGGTTTGTCCGATGTCGGTGTCGAGGAGGTCGAGGAGGTGGAGTTGGACGCCGCGGGTGATCTGGACGGTGGGCGGGTCGGTGATGTGGCCGATCCGCAGAGTGAGTTCGCCGAGGTGGTAGAAGATCATGCGGCCGGTGGGGCGGACGCGGCGGCTGTCGGGGTAGAGCCCGCGCATGGTCTGCTCGGGGCCCAGAGCCCGTCTGACCTGGCGTTCGATGAGGCAGAAGACGAGCAGGGCCAGGCAGATGACCTGGATGAGGGCGGCGACGCGGCGGTTGTACTGGACGAAGACCGGTGCGACTGCGAGTGGTCCCTTGAAGTCGTGGTAGCGGCGTTCGACCGTGCCCTGGCCCTTGTAGTGGATCAGGACCTGGCCCGGATCGGCCTGTTCGGGGGGGCAGGGTGGTCAGCAGTGCGTACCAGCCGTCGACGGCGGCCTCCGCCGCCAGGATCTCCTGGTCGAAGTGCCAGGTCAGGGATGGTGTCCCGGCGTTGTCCTCGACGACGGTGAAGCGCAGGCAAGAGGCGACACGGCGCTTCGCGGTGATCACACCGACGCGGGCGAGGACCTTCTCGGCGCTCTTGTAATGCCGGCCGCCGGCCACCGAAGCGGGCTTGTTCAGGTCCTCGGCGGCTTTGGTCAGGCGCTTGTCCCGGGCGGCCTGCTGGCCTGCGGCGTTCGCGGTGGAATGGACCAGGATCCGCCGCACGGTGAGTTCGGGATCACTCTTCCTGGGCCCCTTCAGGGTGTGGGTATCCTCCAGCACCCGGTACCTCTCGCGCCGCTCGGCCGGCTGTGCCGCATCCCGGTCCGGCACCCAGTTGACGACCGTGGCGAGGGCGGCGTCGAGGGCGGCATAGACCCCGTCCTTGACCTGCGCGGCCGGGACCGGGGCGACGAACTGCACCCCGGCTGCCAGCAGCGCGGTGACGTTGGCGTAGGACACCAGCCTGGAGTCGGCGACCATCAGGAAGCCGCGGGTGCCGGCCATCGTGCGCAGGTCCTTCATCGCGCCGACGGCCTGGGAAACCTCAGCCGCCGGCCCGTCGAAGACCCTGGCGTGGAGAGGAATGCCGCCATCAGCCGTCACCGCGAGTCCGGCCTAGACCTGCTTCAGGTCCACCCGCCGGTCCTTGGGATGCCCGTAGCCGATGACGGGGAAGTCCTCGTCCTGCCCCTCGGCAGGGTAGGCACCGTGGACGGACATGCTGGTCATGTCCCGGTGCAGCCGGGACACATCGATGCCGAACTCGGCGATCTCCCGCGCCCCGACCGTGCCCGCGACGTGCTCCAGATGCGGGGCGATCGCATCCAGCGCCCGGGCGAGGCGGTCGTCGTTGAGCAGGCCGGGCTCGATCCCGAAGACCTCCTCCACCGCCCAGCACCTGGCCCAGTCCTCCACCCGCACCAGCGGCGCGGGCGAGGTCAGCCGATCGGCCACCAGCGCCTCGATGACCTGCCCGTGCGTCACATGCGCACTCGCGCCACCGGGGCACACCGCATCGACGATCCCAGCCAGATCCAGCCGACGAGTGAACTCGGAAACGACAGGCAGAGCGCCCAGACGCTTCTCCACCACGGACGTCACCGCTACTTCAAAACGCTGACGCTCAGACCGTGGCCGCGGGGACCGGGAAGACTTCGACACACCCCACCCAACGCCACACCCCGGACCGGTCACACCATACGAATCAACGACCCGCGAAGTCCGGGTCTAGACGTGCTTGGCTGCCTCATCAAGCACGTCCCTGGCCAAGCCGAGAAACGCCGTTCGCTCCGCCATGAATCCCATGCCAGCCTCGTGCACGGTGTCGCTCCCCTCACCAGAGCTGTCCGCCGCGGCTGCTTCCGCGTACTCCCGAACGTCTTGGACCAGAGAGGACAACTGGTTGACGAGGCTCTGGGCCGCCTCCGCAACGGTCTCGGGGCCTTCCAGGACCACCACGAGTCCCGCGTTCTCGGCGTCCTTGAACTTCATCCTGATCGCGGCGACCCGCATCTCGTCGAGTGGGACCGGAGAACGTCGGGCCCGCAGCTCGCGGAAGAAGGCTTGGTTGTCTCGGTCAGCGGCGCCCAGCGCTTCGAGGAAGGAGAGATAGGCAGATTGTCGGCGTTCACGACGCCATCGCTGATGCTCGACCCGCAGCTCATTCAGCTGGACGCGGTCTTGTGATCGTTCTCTGCGTAGTTCCGTACGGGCTGCAATGAAGGCCGTGAGTGCTACGCCCATGATGGTGCCCAGCACGCCCACGGCTGATACGAAGATGGCGGTCATACCGGCAATGTCTTCCCTGAACTGGTGCGCGGGTACGCCGACACGGGGCGCAGGGCACAAGGTGCACGGGTCTGCTCCGGGCCCGCGGCTTGCCGTCTGTCTCATCGAACTGAGCCCACGCGTCTCACTCACTTCAGTCCAAGCTGGTCAGCGCTATGCGAACGTCTGACTTCGTTGAGACGGGACAAGTGCAGGTCAACGACGTGCTGGCGGGGCGTCTGTCCCGTCTCTGCCGATCTGGTCCTTGTCTCATCCGAAAATGGAGGGACCGGTAGGCGCGCGTCATCAGCCCGTGGGCGAAGTGCCGGCGGGTGGACTGGGTCTGTGTCACGGGGCGGATGCGAGGGTGACGGTGAAGCCGAGGGCTTCGAGCTGGCGGATGTGGTTGCGCTTGCGGCGGTCGGGGTCGATGCGGGTGTCGTAGTAGTCGGAGCCCAGGTCGTGGAAGCGGGTGTCCGGGGTCGAGAGCAGGTGCCAGATGACCACCAGGAGCGAGCGGCCGACGGCGACCAGGGCCTTCTTCTTGCCGCGGCGGCGGCCGATGCGGCGGTAGCGCTCGCCGAGGAAGGTGTCGGTCTTTCCGGCGGCGGTGGCGCAGTTGCCCAGCACGCGGGCCAGGTAGGAGTTGCCGTGGCCGGTGGTGCCCCGGCCCTTCTTCTTGCCCGCGGATTCCTTGACGCCGGGGGCGAACTTCGCCCAGGAGGCGAGTTGGCGGCGGTGGGGAACCGCGTCATGTCCAGGCCGATCTCGGCGATGATGACGTGGGCGGCGATCGGGCTGATGCCGGGGATCTCGCTGAGCCGGGCGATCGCGTCGGCGTAGGGGGCGACCTCGGCGCCGATCCGGGCGTCGATCGCGGCGATGTCGGTGTTGATGGTGTCGATGCGGCCGAGCATCTTGGTGAGCAGGAACGCGTGGTGGTCGGTGAAGTGACCGGTGAACGCCTCCTCCAGCTCGGCGAGTTTGGCGCGCAGGCGGCGGGCGTACTGGGCCAGCACTTTGGGGTCGCGCTCGCCGGCGATCAGCGCGGCGAGCATGTCCCGCCCGGAGGGGCCGAAGATGTCGGTGGCGACCGCGGTGACTTTGATCTGGGCGTCCTCCAGAAGCTTCTCCACGCGTTGCTTCTCGCCGGTGCGTGCGGTCACCAGGTCGGTGCGGTAGCGGGTCAGGTCCCGCAGCGCGCGGATCTCGCGCGGCGGGACGAAGCTGGGGCGGATCATCTGCCGTTCAGCGATCTTGGCCAGCCAGACCGCGTCGAGCCTGTCGGTCTTGGGCCGGCTCGGCAGGTGCTTGACGTCCCGCGCGTTGACCAGCCACACCTCGAAGCCGGCCGCCTCCAGGAGGTAGAAGGCGGGCCGCCAGTAGTCGGACGTGGCCTCCATGACCACCCGGGTCACCCCCAGGCAGCGCAGGTGGTCACACATGCCCAGCAGGGAGCGGGTCATGGCCGAGTAGGTCACGACCTCCTGCATGCGCCGCCCCGGGGCCCCTTCACGGGGCACCCGGGTGCAGCACACGACCTCGGCCTTGCCGATGTCCAGCGCGGCAACCCGTTCGATGATCTCCTCGGTGTCCTGCGTCTCTTCCAGCACCACGGCCCTCCCTCGGCTCCCGGGCGGCTGCCACCTGTGGGAGCCAAAGGGCTGGTGGAGGAATCTCATCCGCGTGCTCGAAGCGACACTGAAGGCGCCCGGTGACTGGCTCCCCGCGCCCGGCTCAGTTACGACCTCGAAGGTCACAGACGAAACGGCGTCAACAGGCAGCAACCACACCCATTTTCCGCCCGGAACGGGCGTCGCCGCAGGGGATCCGATGGGTTCAGTCCGACGGACAAGGGCTGCGAGCGGTTCCATGGAGGCCCTCTGGCCCATCTGCCGCTCGGGCGGATGGACCAGACGGCGGCCTTGGGCAGGCGGGCGGGGACCAGTTCCGCCACGGCTCTCAGGGGAAGCGCAGGGTGAGGGCGAGTCCACTCTCGGCGCCGGGTCGCGCCGTCAGCGTGGCGTGGTGGGCCTCGGCAATGGAAGCGGCGATGGACAGCCCCAGGCCGTGGCCGGTAGTGGCGGTGCGGTCCACGTCGAGGCGGCGGAAGGGCTCGAACAGGTCGGGGATCCGTTCGACGGGCACGTGGGGGCCTGTGTTGGTCACCGTCACGGTGGGGGCGTCGAGTCGTACGCTGACACAGCCGCCGGGGTGGTTGTACTGGATGGCGTTGCGAATCAGGTTCGTCAGCAGGTGCCGCAGCAGGACGGGGTCGCCGACAACGACCAAGGGCGTGTCGGCGCTGAGGTCGATGCGCACGCCGTTCTCCAATGCCTGCGGGGCGAGTTCGGCGGTGACGAGCCGGGCGGTTTCCGCAAGATCCACGCTCTCGGTCTCGTCCGGTCCTCGGTCGCTGCGAGCGAGCAACAGAAGCGCATTGATGAGCTGTTCGGCTTCGCGATTGGTGGTGAGCAGGTCCTCGCGAACGCCGACGAGGCTCTCGGAGAGGGGGTCGGCGAGGCCGACCTGGAGGGTGGTGCGCTGGGCGGCGAGGGGCGTTTTGAGTTCGTGGGAGGCGTTGGCGACGAAGCGTCGCTGGCTTTCGAAGGCTTTCTCCAGCCGGTCGAGCATGGTGTCGAAGGTGTCGGCGAGTCGGTGGAGCTCGTCGTCGGGACCGGTGAGTGCCAAGCGCTGGTGCAGGTTCTGTTCACTGATGCGGCGGGCTGCTGCGGTCATGGATGCGACGGGACGCAGTGCCCGTCCAGCGAGCCACCAGCCGAGCTGTCCGGCCAGCAACGCCATGACCAGGAGGCACACGGCGGACCAGAGCACCATCTGGCGCAGCGCGGTGTCCTGTACGGCCTGCACGGTCTGGTCGATCTTCTGGATCATCGCGCCATCGCTCGGGCCCGAAGAGCGGCGATCCGGCCTGGAGGGGTGACTAGGCCCGAAGGGCGTGGTGGGGCCGCTCGGCGCCTGGCCGTACGTGATCGACAGACCTTGGACTTGCTGTTCCGTTCCGTAGCGCGCGAGCAGTACCACGAAGGCGAGCAGGGCGGTGCCGGCGAGCAGGAAGAGCAAGGAAATGGCGGCGGCCAGCCGGGCGCGGAAGGGCAGCCCGCCCAGCAGCGCACGTGGGCTCAGTCGCACAGCCGGTATCCCTCTTCCTTGTCGGCAGCGATCAGGCCGGGGTCACCGAGTTTGACGCGCAGTCGGCTGACGGTGGCGCGGACCGCGCTGGTGCGCCGGTCGAGGTACTCGTCCCAGACGGTGCGGATCAGCTCGTCGTGCGACACTGGCGCGCCGCCGGCCACAAGCAGCAGGTGCAAGACCGCGAACTCTTTCGGGGTCAGCTCCAGCGGGCGGCCGTCCACGGACACTTCATGCCGCGCCTCCTCCAGGGAGATACTGCCAAAGCGCAGCACAGTGGGAGGCGGCTTCGGCGCGCGGCGGCTCAAAGCACGTACGCGGGCGACGAGTTCGGCGAAGTCGAAGGGCTTGGCGAGGTAGTCGTCCGCGCCGAGCGCGGTGAGACCGTAGATCCTGTCGGTGAGTTCGCCGGCCGCGGTCAGCATCAGGATCCGTGGCGGGTCCTGGAGTTCCCGCAGCCTCCTGCACACCTCGTCGCCGGTCATGACTGGCAGATCACGGTCGAGGATCAGCACGTCGTAGGCGGTAAGCAGGCACATCCGCTCGGCCGCGTCGCCGGTGCCGGCGATATCGACAGCCATTGCCTGGCGGCGCAGACCGGTGGCGATGGTGCGAGCGAGAACACGATGGTCCTCGGCTACCAGAATTCTCATGTCGCCATGAAACCAAGGTCATGATTGCAGCCGGATAAGGACGCGGAGCGGTGTGCCCCGAGCAGGCCGAAGCTGTACCGGACCGGCCGGTGAAGACGGCGGGTTCGAAGCGGGCGCCCTCGACAGGGACCGGGGCCGGCCCCTTATGCCGCTGTAACACGCTTATCTTGCTGCACACGGCAAACTGCTTCTGTCCTCGGCATGAACTTCGTCAAGCGTGCCGGGATGAGCCTTGGTGCCAGAAAGTCCAGGACCGCCGCCTTGCTGGCGATCTTCGTCGTCATCTGCACCCTGCTCCTCGGCGGCTTCCTGCTGCAGGCCGCCGCCGCCCGTCAGGAAGCCGACGCGCAACGCACCATCGGCGTAAACGTCACGGTCAGGAAGAAGGGCCTCACCCCGGACCTGGCCGACCGGCTCGGCGCCTCGGATCTGGTGCACCGCTACAACCCCGAGCTTCCGGTGCGGGCCAGCGCGCGCGGCTTCACGCCGCTGACATCGAATACGCCGAAGCCCGGCAGCACCGGAGCCAAGGAGAAAGAACAGGATCCTCTGGCTGTGAACGGCGTCCGCGACTCAGGCATGCTGCTGCCCTTCTCGTACGGCTCGACGAAGATCACGGCGGGCCGCGGCATCACCCCCGAGGACGCGGGCCACAGCGTCGCGGTGATCGAGCAGCGCCTGGCCGACGAGAACAACCTCAAGACGGGCGACACCGTCCAGGTGCGGTCTGCGGACGGCAAGCGCACGATGCCGCTGACGATCGTCGGCGTCTTCCAGGACCCGACGCAGGATCCGACAAGGTGGACGCCGCCGCACGAACTGCCTGGCAACGCGCTGTATGTACCGGTGGGCACCGCGCGGCAGCTCGCCACCGGCACCGCGACGGTCAGCGAGACGGTACTCAAGATCGGATCGCCGGACCAAGCCGAGCAGCTGCACGCCGAGATCGAACGGCTCCTCGGCGCGGGCAGCTTCGACTTCCGCGTCAACGACAAGGCGTACAGGGACCAGGTCCGCCCGATTCAGCAGGTCGGCACGTTCGCGGGACTGATCGTCTGGGTGATCGCCCTGGCCGGTGCGCTGATCCTCGGCCTCATCGTGACGCTGCAGATCCGCGAGCGGCGCGCTGAGCTCGGGGTGCTGCTCGCGATGGGCGAGAGGAAGTGGAAACTCATCGGCCAGCACGCCGTAGAGGTGGCGGCCGTGGCCCTGCCCGCCGTCGCACTCGCCACGCTGGCCGGCTCGATCGCCGGACAGCCCGCGGGTGACACGCTCCTGGGCCGCCGGGACGACAAGCCGGCCTCGGCGGCCCGTGCACTGGATGCCGGGATCGCTCCACCCTCGGTGCGGGTCGAGCCGGCCACCGTCGGCAAGGTCACCGCCATCGGGCTCGGGATCTCCCTGGTCTCCACCGTCATCCCGGGCATCGGGGTCCTGCGCCTGCACCCCCGCTCCATCCTCACCGACACCGAATAGCCCCTCACCGACACCGAAGAACCCCTGCCCGGCACAGACCGCGAGTGCCAGAGAGGCGACTTTCATGAACTTTGTCAAACGCGCAGGGCTCAGCCTGTGGGCCCGCAAGGGGCGCACCCTGATCACCCTCGCCACCTTCCTCGTCATTTCCGCGATGGTGCTGGCCGGCGTCCTGATCAACGACGCGACGGCGCAGGCCGAGCAGGACGCCAAGCGTTCCGTGGGCGCCGAGGTCAACCTCGATATGGATACGAACTCGATGGGAGCCGGCGGTGGCGGCGGTATGCAGGTCCCGCGCATCGACGCGGCGACCGTCGACAAGCTCGGCGCGCTGCCCCAGGTGCAGAAGTACACCTACTCGATGTGGGACCGAGCCTTCCTCAAGGGCAAGTACAAGCTGGTCGACGGCGGGCCGAAGATCGAGCCCATGGGCCCCGGCGGCACCGCGGCCACCGGAGTGCTCGACTCCTCGCTGCTGCCCGACTTCCGCAATGGCAAGTTCACCCTCCTGTCCGGCAAGCACCTCACAGCCGCCGACAAGAACAAGAAGCAACTCCTGATCGAAGAGCGGCTGGCCAAGAAGAACGGCCTCAAGGTCGGCGACAAGATCACCCTGACCAGCAACGACGAAAAGAAAACGGCCGACTTCACCGTAGCCGGCATCTACCGCGACCCGCGCCCCAGCACCGAACCCGAACCCGAGAACTTCCTCAGCCCGGCCAACTTGCTGTACGGAACCGTGGGCAGCATCTCCGCACTCGAGTCCAATGGTGAGGGATCTCTGCAGGTCGGCAAGGCGACCTTTCTCCTCCAAGACGCCGATGCGCAGGGCGCGTTCAAGGACGAGGCGAAGCGGATCGCCGGCTCAGCGCTCAATGGCTTCAAACTGGACGCGAACGACAAGGCCATCCAGCAGATGACGGGCCCGCTCAAAAGCATCCGCTCCACCGCCACCGTCGCCATGTGGCTCATGGGCCTCACCGGCGCGGCGGTCCTGGCCCTCCTGATCAACCTCGCCGTCAAACAACGTCGCAAGGAGTACGGCGTCCTGCTGGCCATGGGCGAAAAGAAGAACAAGCTCATCGCCCAACAGGCCCTGGAGATCGGCCTCGTGGCAGTCGTGGCCATCGGCCTGAGCTCCCTGTTCGCCCCCACCTTGACGCAGAGCGCCGGCCAGGCGTTGCTCGGCAAGGAGGCCACCGCCGCCGAACGGAAGATCGACTCCTGGCAGCCCCCGCCCCCCGGCAGCACCGGCATCGATCAGGGCATCGACCCGAACGACAAGCCCATCGAGAACGCCGACCCCATCGACAAGATCACGGTGGCGCTCGACCCGGCGGACCTCACCACCGTCGGCGGCGTAGGCCTCGGTATCGGCCTGCTCGCCACCGCCATCCCAGCCAGCGCCGTGCTGCGCCTCAGCCCCCGCACCATCCTCACGAAGGGCAAATGACCCGCCATGACCAGCGCCACCCCGCCCGTCCTGCGCCTCGCCGACGTCAGCCACACATACTCCGGCCAGCGCCGCAAGACCACGGTCCTCAAGAGCATCGACTACTCCTTCGAACGCGGCACGTTCTACACCATCCTGGGCCCCTCGGGCAGTGGCAAAACCACCCTGCTCAGCCTCGCCAGCGGCCTGGACACCCCCACCAAGGGCACGATCAGCTTCGACGGCCAGGACCTCACCAAGCTCGGCTTCGGCCGCTACCGCAACAAGCACGCCGCCACGATCTTCCAGCAGTACAACCTCCTCACCTACATGACCGCTCTCCAGAACGTCATCTGCGCTATGGAGATCACCGGCGCCAAACCCGCGACCGGAAGCCGTAAGGCCCACGCCTCGCACCTGCTGGAACAGATCGGCCTCGACAAGACGATGACCACCCGTAGCGTGATGCAGCTATCCGGCGGCCAGCAGCAGCGCGTCGCCATCGCCCGGGCTCTCGCCTGCGACGTCGACATCCTCTTCGCCGACGAACCCACCGGAAATCTCGACGAGGACACCGCCCAGGGCATTATCGATACCTTCCGTGAACTCGCTCACGAGCAGGGCAAGTGCGTGGTCGTCGTCACCCACTCCCAGCAACTGGCCGCCCAGTCCGACCGCATCCTCAACCTGCGCAAGGGCAAACTCACGGAACAGGTAAACACCTGATGAAGACACATACGCTGCTGCTGGCACCGCCCGCTCCGGTCTTTGTCCTCTCCTGACCGCCCGCACCAGCGGCACCGCAGGAACAGCCCTCCGGCACTGATGCCCAATTGGCAGCCGAGTCGTCGTGGGGCACCAGGCGGGCAATCACTGAAAGCCACCAGTGGCAGAGCGTTTTGAACCACACCCGCCACCCCTGGGCGGGTCAACCATACGAAGGGCTCGCCACAACCCGTAGAACAACGCAGGGAGCCTTTTCCAACCTGGCGTGGACGTCGCCAGATGCAGGGCAAGGACGACCCTTGACCAGGTCGGTGATGCGGGTGGTGCTGCAGCGGAGCTTGCGCAGCAGGCGCCAGGACTTCAGAGTGGCCATCGCCTGCTCGCCGACCGCCCGCGCGGATCCTGGCGTGGAGACGTCGACGACTTGCTGGCCTGCGGAGATATTCTCCCAGCGGGCGCGGTAAGGGACGCGCACGGTGCCGCCGGCACCCTGGTATCCCTTATCGGCCCAGCAGCGCACGACGGCCTCGGCCAGGGCGTCGATGATGCCGTGGGTGCGGTATCCGATATTCATCTTTTTCACCCCGCCTTCGGCTATCCTCCGAAGGATTCCCAAGGCTGTGCAAGGCCAGCCGGAGCTGGCTTCACCTCAGGGCCGGGCGACAACTCGCCTGGCGGAGTCCCGTGTTCCCCTCCCCGTCTCCGATCGTGTCCGACGGTCTTCCCGGATTCTCGAAGGAGTATGAATTGCGTGTGAATGTGTATTTTCGACGACGCCCGCAACTGACGGGGTTTCGCGCAGCAGCAACAGTTGCGGTGTCCGCGGCCCTCGTCGTGCCCCTCGCCGCGACCCCGTCGAGTGCAAACACGGTCGGCGCGAGTGCGGCAGTCCGCCCCCGGATGCTCTCGACGGTCCGACAGGACGGCACTGCGGAGACACGCGCTCACCTGCGGGAGTTAGCGCGGAAGTTGGTGAAGGAAGGAGTGCCTGGGGTGACCGTGCGGGTGGGCGACGGTCACGGCAGGCCCATCGAGATCTCCGAGCAGGCCGCCTGGACGAAGAAGGACCATCGGCTCACGGCTGACGACGAGGTGCGAGAAGCGTCCAACACCAAGACGGTGATGGCCACCCTCGTGCTGCAACTGGTCGCTGAGCACAGACTCGCCCTCACCGACCCGGTCGACAAATGGCTCCCCGGCCAGGTACTCAACGGCAAGGCGATCACCCTGCTCATGCTGCTCAACCACACTAGTGGGTTGTTCGACTACACCGAGGACCCCGCCCTCGCACCGGCCCTCACTGGCCGGGATTCCCACGTATGGACGTCGACGGAAATCCTGAGCCTGGTGAGCAGACACCCGGCACTGTTCGAGCCCGGCACCGAGTGGTCGTACAGCAACACCAACTACATCGCGATCGGGGCCGTCCTGGAGAAGGCCACCGGTATGAACCTCGCGGCGCTGGTGCGGAACCGGATCGCCGGACCCCTGGGGCTCCGGCACACTTTCTACGCCACCAGCTCCGCCTGGCACGATCGGCACGCCCACGGCTACGAACCGGACGCCGCCCACATGCCACCGGACGTCCCCGAGGAGTTCAGGAACTACGCCGGACCGCAGCACGACGACCACGTGGACGTCACCGGCGACTACGTCACAGCCAACGGAGCGGATGCCGCGATCGTGTCCACCGCCGACGACTGGTCCCGTTTCTACGGCGCGCTGATGTCGGGCCGCCTGCTGCCCGCCGCCCAGCTGGCAGAGATGCGCACCACCGTGCCGGAGGACGGGCCAGGGGACCCGGACGAGCTCGGCTACGGGTTGGGCATCGAGACGGCGAAGACCGACTGTGGCACGGTCTGGGACCACGTCGGCGTCGTCCCGGGCTATGCAACCTACAACGTCACCGACTCCACCGGCCATCGCACGGCCGCCTTCTTCTTCGCCACGTCCACTCTCAACAAGCAGGCGCACCAGACCGGCGCGGCCCTGATGGACGCGGTCAACTGCGCCATCTTCGACTGACCAGCGTGTTTCCGTGGGAGCTGGCTCCGGATCACGATGCGAAACGCTGAACTGAGCGGTTGACTTGGGTGATTGGGCCTGAGGCCGTGACAACCGCACCTGCGCCCTCCGGGTCGTTGGCCCCGCGACGACGACCTCCACCTGGAAATCCGCCTCAGCGGCGCCGACCTCAACCCCTACCTCGCGCTCGCCGCAGTCCTCGCAGCAGCCCAATACGGCCTCGACCACAAACTCGATCCACCCCCGCCGTGTATCGGCAACGCCGGCGCACCACCCGTACCAGACCTCCCTCCAAGAGGCGCTCGCCGCGCTCCCGGACTGCCCTCTCCCGGCATCGGACCTGCTCACCCAGGAAATCGTCGCCCACTACACAAACTCCGCCCGCCACGAACTCGACCTCCACCGCACGACCGTGACCGACCTCCACCTACGCAGAGGACTCACCACGGCCTGAGCGCACCACTCCCCCTGCCCCCGCGCGGCGGTCGAGCTCACTGCCGCGCACGGGGGCTTTCCTCGGTGCTGCCCACCCAGCAGGCCGCAGCCGCCAGGACGGTCCCCCAGAACTCCCTGATCACCCTGGAGTGGATCGGCCGCTCCGAGAACCTGGTGATCGCCGGCCCGTCGGGCACAGGGAAAAGTCATTTCACCGAG
>NZ_JARXVH010000040.1 GCF_029892565.1 Streptomyces pseudovenezuelae
GCTACGACCCCTCCATCCACCAAGCCAACAACAAGGTCAGCACAGCCGCTGAAGAGCCCTTGGCGGCATAGAGGTTGACTCAGGAAACTCACGCGCGGTCGGATCGGTGAACCAGCGGTAGGGGGCGCTGCGCGCCTCCCCGGTGTAGCGGGTCTGCTCCCCGAGCAGGGCCACTGCGGGCGGCGTCTGCAGCAGGGTCTCGCCGAGCGGGCCCATGACCTGTGCCGGCGTGTCCTGCAGCCGGTCCACCATCCGCATCAGCCCCGGGCTGACGTGCTCGCCGCGCAACTGCCGGTGCGGTGTGCGGTGCCCGCACAGCAGGAACAGGTGATCGCGCTCGTCCGGGGTCAGACGCAGGCCGCGGGCGATGGCGGCCGCCATCTGCTGCGAGGGCTGCGGCCCGTCCCCCCGCTCCAGCCGGGCCACGTAGTCCGCGGACATGTCGCACAGTTCGGCCACCTCCTCCCTGCGCAACCCGCGGGTGCGGCGCCGCGATCCGCGCCGCAGCCCCACGTCCTCCGGTTGCAGCGCCTCCCGCCGGGCCCGCAGGAAGGCGCCCAACGAGGCGCGGTCCACCGACTGTTCCATGAATGAAGCCCTCCCCGAAGTCCGGCGCGCTCCGTACACCGAGACGTAGACCGATCCATACGTCGATCCGATCGCCGGTCCGTCGGTCGAGCGCCACCGTACGCATCGTCGCAGGCCCGAGCGGGCGCAGCCACGGACTGTGCGTCAGTGGATGAGCGGGTCCTTCATCCGCGCCGCCGGGTGCCGTGGACTGGGCGCAGTTCCGCGGTGACCGACACCACGGCGAGCGAACGGAAGAGGTCCCCATGGACAAGCGGATGGGCAAGTGGACGGCCGCCGACCTGCCGGACATGACCGGGCGGAAGGTGCTCATCACCGGAGCCGGCCGTGGCCTCGGGCTCATCGCCGCCCGCGAGTTGGGCCGCGTCGGCGCCCGTGTCGTGCTGGGGGTGCGCAGTCCGGAGCAGGGCCGCCGGGCGATCGCCGGGCTGCCCGGCGACTTCGACGTGCGGCGGCTGGACGTCTCGGACCTGGGCTCCGTACGGGAGTTCGCCGAGGAGTGGACGGGAGACCTGGACGTCCTCATCAACAACGCCGGTGTCATGGACGTCCCGGCGGCACGCACCGCCGACGGTCTCGATGTGCAGACCGCGACGAACTACACCGGTCCGTTCGTCCTGACCGGCCTGCTCCTGCCGTACCTGACCGACCGCGTCGTCAGCGTGACCAGCCAGCTGCACCGCCAATCCAAGCTGGACGTGGCCGATTTGGACTGGCGGTCGCGCACCTACCACCCGATGCACGCCTACCGGGACTCCAAGCTCGCGGTCGTCCTGTTCTCCCTGGAACTCCAGCGCCGGCTGACCGCCTCGGGCAGTCGGGTGAAATCAGTCCTCGCCCACCCAGGCATCGCCACGACATCGTTGGCCGCGCACTCCTCGGCGAACGCCGTCAACCGCCTCGCGTTCCTGCTCAACGACCCCGAACACGGCGCCCTGCCCGTCCTGTACGCGGCGACCCAGGACGTGCCGGGCAATGCCTACGTCGGCCCGGACGGCATCGGCAGCATCAAGGGCCACCCCACCGTGCGCAAGCCCGGCCGGGTCGGCCTCGACGAGGCGAAGGCCGCCGACCTGTGGCAGGCGACCGCCGCCCTGACGGGAGTCGGCGGGTGAGCCACCGGCAAGTGGCCGAGCCCGCCGACACCGTCAGTGGTGGTCAGCCGTACGTCACGGTGACCGGCGTGCGCACGCTGCGCGCCGGCAGCGTGAGCGTCAGGGTGCGGGTCGTGCTGTCGAAGTGGTAGGCGTCGGGCGAGAGTTGGGCCCTCCCCACCCGGACGGTGCTCGGGGCGGTGACGCCGAGGAGGGCGACGGTCCACTGCCGGGTCCTGACCTGGCCGTGGAAGGACCCGGTCGCGGGGTCGATCGTCACCGTGCGCCGGGAGCCGTTCTCCCGGTACCGGATCTTCGTGACGGCGCTGTGGCCGCGCCCGGCGGTGGTGCCGTCGTCCTCGTAGAGGGCGTAGGAGCCGGAGGCGCCCGCGGCGACGGTGAGCGTGACCTTGGTGAGCGGGTTCTTGTCGTTGCCGGTGACGTCGCCCGTGCGGGTCGGGACGACGGCCCCGGCCTTCACGAACACCGGCATGGTGTCGAGACCGGTGGTGACGCTCTGGGTGGTGCCGCCGGCGTAGGTCTTCCCGGTGAAGTAGTCGGTCCAGTCACTGCCCGGCGGGAACCACACCGAGGTCGTGGCCGTGGTGCCCGGCGTGGTGACGGGGGCGACGAGCATGTCCGGTCCGTAGAAGTACTCGCTGCCTGAAGTGGCGTATGCCTGCGGCTCGTTGGGATATTCGAGGTACATCGGGCGGGTGACCGGGACACCGGTCGTGGCGGCCTGCTGCGCCAGCGAATACGTGTAAGGCACCAAGTTCTCGCGCAGGTTGAGGAACTTGTCCGCGGAGGCGCGAGCCGCCGTGCCGTACTGCCAGGGCAGTCGGTCGCTGTGGTTGCTGTGCAGCCGGTCGATGGGCTGGAAGGTGCCGAGCTGGACCCAGCGGGCGTACATGTCGTCGGGGAGTTTGTGGGTGGTCTGGGTCGTGCCGCCGGAGGTGTACGTCTCCGAACCGGTCAGGTTCGTGGTGTCGTTGTGGCCGCCGATGTCATGGCTGATCGCCGACATGCCGGTGGCGGCCGCCTCGCCGGGCGTGTAGCCGACCTCGGCCTTCAGGGTGCCCCAGGTGGAGGCGGTGTCGCCGGTGAAGTGGACGGTGGTGCGCTTGTCGGCCCACGGACCGGTGGGCAGCGCCTGCTGGCCGCTGTAGCCGCCGGCCTGGAGCGATCCGTAGGCGCGCGAGACGACGAATCCACGGCCGATGCTCTTGTCGGCGTCCGTGGCGTACTGCTGGTTGATCCACGCGTCGGGGGTGACACCGGGCAGCGAGGACTGGGAGTTGTCGCAGCACCAGTCCGGCCACCAGAAGTCGTTGCCCTGCTGGTCCATGGTCTGATGCAGGTCCATGTACGCCTTGAGCTGGTCGGGATCGCCCCAGTCGAAGGTGTAGCAGTCCCCGGGGCCGGCGTTCGCGGCGGAGGCACAACCGCCCTTGTGCAGCTTGCCCTTGGCTGTGGCCTGGGCCTGGGCGAACTGCGGGTCGCCGCTGAGGATGCTGGGATGGGTGTTGAGCGTGTTGTGCAGACCCTGCGCCGCTGACCAGTCGAAGAACCCCTTCGGATCAGGGAACTTGGCCCGGTCGATCTCCCAACCGCTCCAGGTGTTCGGCGACTTGAAGTCGGTGTCGGTCACCAGCACGTCCAGCGGCACGCCCTCGGCGCGGAAGGCGGGCAGGATCCGGTTCTGGTAGTCGGCGGCGGTGCGGTCGATGTACTCCGAGTACCAGACGCCGTACGCCCATTGGGGAAGCAGCTTGGGCGGGCCGGTCAGGGTGGCCAGGTCGGAGAGTGCCTGCTTGTAGTCGTGGCCGTAGCCGAAGACGTAACCGTCCTGGTAGGGCGTGCCGCCGCGCGCGGGCCGCTGGGTGACCTTGTGGGTGCCGGTGTCGTACAGCGCCGAGGACGTGTCGTCGAGCAGGTACCAACCGTCCTTGTACAGCAGGCCGGGAGTGGTGCTCGGAGCACCGTTGTCGCCGTTGAGACCGTCGAGGCTGCGGCGGTAGCCGCCGAGCGCCAGGTGGGGTTGCGGGGTCGGTGAGTCGGCCGCGGTGACGGAGACCGTGTCGAGGTTGATGTGACAACTCGCCGCGTCCGGACAGCCGATGGCGATGTCATTGGCTCCGGCCTTGAGGGTGACGGGGACCGAGGCGGTGGCCCAGGTGTCCCAACTCCCGGTGACGGGCAGCGACAAGGTCCGCGTGGCGCCCGCGGCGGACACCGTGGCGGTACGGGTCTGGTAAAGCCCGTCACCACCACGGGCATTGGCATAGCGCACCTGCAACGCATAGGTGCCGTCGGCCGGTACGCCCACCACATGGGTCGACACCCCTGCTCCCTGGTTCAGTTCGCCCAGGAAGCCGCTGCCGGAGTAGCCCGCGTGGTCGGTGGCCACGACCGGCGAGCCCGAGATGCGGTCGGCCTCCGCCTCGCAGTTCACCCCGAACCGGCAGTCCGTGATCGCGGTCGTGGACGTCGGCGGGAATGCGCCGCCCTGATTCACCAGCGCAACACTGTCGATGTTGACGTTGCCCGAGTCCGCGGCGGTCCTCGCCAGCGAGATGGTGTGGTGACCGGCGCCGAGCTGTACAGCGCTCCTCGCCAGACCCCACGCGTCCCAACTCCCGGTCGCAGGCAGGCTTACCGACCGCTCCGCGCCGCCGTCCACCGACAAGGTCAGGGTGCGCGTCGCGTTCTGGCCGTCGCCGCCGACGGAGTTGGCGTACCGGACGTCGAACTCGTAGGCCCCCGACGCGGTGACATCGATGTCAGCCGACAGGGAGTTGCCGGTCCCCTCGAACCCGGCGAGGAATCCGGAGCCGGTGTACCCGGCATGATCCGAGGCCACGCCGACCCCACTGTGAGCCGTCTGCTCGGCCTCGCAGAGGGCGCCCAACCCGCAGGTGAGCCGCTGCCAGGGCGCGGCGCCCACCGATGCCCCGCCGGAGGTCTCCTGCACGGAGAGATTCCGGGCCTCGAACGGTCCCGAACCGACCTGGTACTTGAGGGTGAGCGCGCTCGTCCTGATGGTCAGCCATCCGTCGGACGTGCTCGTGGTGTACGAGGGCGGCGTGAACGCGCCGCGGCCGATCGCGTTGAACGTCGCGCTGTCCGTGAACTTCCCGTCCTGCGCGTACTCGGTACGGATCAGGGTCGGGGAGAGGACCTGGAAACGTGCGTTGCCCGATGTCACCGAAGAACTCCGGTGGCCCGGCTGCCCGTTGGCCGACGCCTCCCCGGTTCCGGACACGACCATGGCGGCCAGGCTGCTGACGAGGGCGACGACGGTGACCCGTCGTCGCAGGAAACGCGTCGTGCGTAAGGGCGATCTTCTTCTCACGGACAGCTCCGTCCTGAACAGAGATGAACCACACCGACATACGGATGGAACATCAGCGCCGAACAGAACGACAGCCCCTTGCGGCCTCCGCTGTCTCAGGCCGTGCCGAAGGCCTCGTCCCGGGCCGTGTCTCAGGCCGCCCCGAATGCCGCGAACGCCCACCCCGTCGCCTGGTGCATCGCGTCGCCCGGCAGGGCGGCCCGGGCGTCGCGCAGGGCCTCCGCCAGGGAGAGGCCGACACTGAGGCCCTTGTGCAGGGCGAGCATCAGCGGGACCACGGCCGCGTCGTTGACCGGCGCGCTGCTCGCCACCACCCCGGCCGTGCCCAGCGGCAGCAACGCGGCGACCAGGCCGAGCAGTTCGTCCGCGCCGACCGAGGCGAGGCGGGCGGTGTCGCAGCTGGACAGGATGATCCGGTACGGGCTGCGGTCCAGGCGCTCGAAGTCATGGACGATCAGCGGACCGTCCGCCATCCGCAACGACGAGAACAGCGGGCTGTCGGCGCGGAAGACACCGTGCGCGGCGATGTGCGCGAGTTCCGCTCCGTCGAGTTCCTGCAACACCCGCGGCACGCGCGCCTCGTCGTGCTCCAGCAGGGTCGGCCTGCCGTACCGGTCGGCCAGTTCGGGCACCTCGGCGCCACCGGTCGCCAGCCCAGGCCCGCGCACCAGCACATGGCGTCCACCGGGCGGCGGCTCGGTCTCCCGGGCACGCAGCCAACTGCTCGCCGACGGCGACACACTGAGCACCCGCTCGCGCAGCGACGGCAGCAGCGCCCACGGCACGCGGTGCAGCCGCCCGGGCGGTACGACGACCACGGGCCCGGAGCCCAGGTGCGCGGCCGCCGGTCCGAGCAGCAGCTCCTCCAGCCGGCGCCCCATCGCCTCGACCACCGGAAGCCTGCCCTCCGCCCCGGGGTGGGCCAGCCGCCGCAAGCCGGCCTGCACATGCTCGGCCTCGCGTTCGGCGTCGGCGACCGGTCCCGCCTCGAACCGCCTGACCCGGCCCTCCCCGCACAGCAGCACCTGAACGCGCCCGTCCAGCACGGCGAGCTCCACCAGCCGCACCTCGCCCAGCCGCTCCAACAGCCGAGCGGGGTCGAAGCGGGCCCCGTCGCCGGGGGCGTCGCCGCGCATGTGCAGGGTGCGGGAGCGGATCTCCCGCTCCAGGCGTCGCTGTTCACGCTCCAGGGCGGGCAGCGGACGGCCCTCCATGCGGGCCTCCTCGGCCTGGGCGGCGATCACCCGGAACGAGGTGAGATCGCCGACGAGCACGGGATCGGCGGGCGGTCGGGTCGGCGGCGCGGACAGCACGGTGGCCCGCCAGCGCTCGCTCCACACCAGCAGCCGTCGCGGCCCGCCGGACTCCACACTGGCCTGCTGCGCCAACGCGGCCAGTTCCGCGCCCTGTTCGGTGGCGCGGGCCCGCAACTCCGAGGCGCCGAGCGTCATCCGGTGGTCGTCGAGCACGTCGAGGCCGCGCCGGCAGGCCTCCAGCACACCCCGGCTCGAACCGGCGGAGCGGGCTCGCAGCGCCTGCGCCGCCCAGCCCGTCATCCGCGCCAGCGGCGGCCCGCTGTGCCGACTGCGGGCGGCCACCGCCAGATGCCGTTCCGCGTCCGCCGTCCAGCCGAGGCCGAGCGCGATCCGGCCCGCGAGGAGGGAGGCCTCCGGGGCGACCGGGGCGCCGAAGGAGGCGAGCTTGTCGGCCACCGCGGCGGCGTCCGCGACCAGCCGCCCCGAGCCCCGGCCGGCGGCCACCCGTGCCTGGATCAGCACCAGCCGGGCGTGCGCCTCCCACCAGGGGCGCCGCTGCCCGGCGAACAGCCGAACCGCCAGCTCCGCGCGCGCGATCGACGTATGCGCATCGCCCGCCCGCCGGGCCGCGTGGGCCGCGACCAGCAGCAGCTCCGCCTTGCGGGTGGCCTGACCGCCGATGCCGTCGAGCACCCCGATCGCCGCGTCCGCTTCGGCCAGCGCCTCCGGGGCGAGCCCGGCCGCCATCAGGACCTCGCAGCGCCGGATGTAGAGCATGAAGGACGGCGTACCGAGCTTGGCGTACCGCTCCTCGGCCTCGTCGAACAGCCGCAGTGCCACCGGGATGTCGCCGGACCGGTACGCGGCCAGGCCCCGGCTCTCCACCGCGTCCGCCTTGTCGTGCTCCTGGCCGGTGGTGTCCCACAGGGCCTCGGCCGCCGTGAAGTCGGCGTCCGCCCGGTCCACCGCACCCAGCGCGAGGTGCACGGTCGCGCGCAGCGTCAGCGCCCGGGCCACCCAGATGACGTCGTCCACCTGCCGCAGCACGGGGATCGCCTTGCGCACGTCCTCCAGGGCCTCGCGGTGCCGGCCCAGCACCCAGCCGGCGTAGGCCCGGCGGAACAGCACGCGCGCGCGGGTGTGGCCGGTGCCGCGCTCCACTCCGCGCTCCAGCGCGGCCAGACCCTGCTGAGTGCGCCCCGCGTGCACCAACGCGACCCCGAGCGCGGCCAGGACATCGGCCTCCCGGTCGGCCGACTCGGCGCGCGCCGCGAGATCCCGCGCACGCCGCAGGTGATAGAGGGCGATCTTCATGTCGCCCCAGTCCCGCTGCCAGATGCCGATGACCTGGTGGGCGATGGAGGCGTGCAGCAGCGACGGATCGGCGTCGAGCACACCTTCCGCCCTCGCCAGCGCGTCTTTCGGGGCGGCGAACACCATCGGCAGCAGTTCCAGGACCGCGTCGCTTCCCGCTGTCACTCCACGGATGGTAGTGGTCCCGGTTGCACACCACACCGGTTTGGCGCTGTATCAAACGACGACCCCGCGGCTCTGACTAGCGACCACCGCCTCAGTGGAGGAGGACACGCCATGGCACCTCAGCGTTTCCACGAGCAGTTCGACCAGATCCAACGCTCCATGCCCGACATCCCGCTCGCCCTCGGCCCGGACGACGCGGCCGAGTTCATCTATGAGAAAGGCGTCGTCCTGGCCCGGGACGGCGAGGAGGCCCAGCTGGTCGAGGACACCGTACGCACCCACTTCGACCGGACCACGGGGCTGGTCGCGGACCGGGTGCAGCGCGTGAGTCCGCAGACCAACCGCTCGGGCATCACCCGCATCCAGGTCGGCGACCCCGGCCAGGGCGACGGGCGCGGCGACCGCGCGGTCGCGGGGGCCCTGCGCGCGCTGCGGGAACGGGAAGGACGCACCGGACGCCGCCTGGTCAGCCGTAACCACATCGTGTCCATCGCGGTGAACTCCTGCCCCGGCGACGAGCCCGTGCCCGTCCCGATCACCGAGCCGCCCAACCCGGCCGCCGCCGAGGGCGCCCACGAGGACACCGCCGTCCGTGTCCTGGTCATAGACAACGGCCTCACCCACGACTTCGGTTCCTACCCGCTGCTCGCCAACACGCAGGGCGATCCGCAGGTCCAGGAGACCGACGCGAACGGGGTCCTCCAGCAGTACGTCGGGCACGGCACGTTCATCGCCGGACTCCTCGCGGCCGTCGAGCCCAACACCGACATCACCGTGCGCAACACGCTCAACGACGCCGGTGCGGTCCTGGAGTCCGAGTTCGGCGACCTGCTCTTCGACGCCGTCGAGCGGGACGGCTGGCCGGACATCCTCAGCCTGTCCGCCGGCACCTCCAACGGCCGCGTCGACGGCCTGCTCGGCCTGGACGGTTTCATGGCCGCGCTGCGCGACCAGAGCACCCTGCTGGTGGCCGCGGCCGGCAACAACGCCAGCGCCACCCCGTTCTGGCCCGCCGCCTACGCCTCCCTGCCCGACTACGCGGACGCGGTCCTGTCGGTCGGCGCGCTGCGCAGCGACGGCGAGTTCGGCGCCTGCTTCAGCAACCACGGCGCCTGGGTGAAGGTCTACGCCCCCGGCGAGCGCCTCACCAGCGCCCTCACCGGCTTCGACGCGCCGGTCCCGTACATCTACCAGCACTCCACCTACGACGCCTGCCGCTTCGGCTTCACCTACCACTGCACCTGCCAGTACCCGGGGCACGAGGGCGTGCTGAGCGACGACGGCAGCACTCCCACGCCGGACCAGGTGCTGTTCGAGGGGTTCGCGCAGTGGAGCGGCACGTCCTTCGCCACGCCTGTCGCCGCCGGCCTGGTCGCCGCCTACATGACGGCGAACAAGGAGCAGGACCCGCGCGTCGCCGCGCGTGAACTGCTCACCGGCAACACGGAGATCGCGGAGGTGCGGGGGGCGCACGTCCCGGCGCTCCGGCCGCCCACGTGGCGTGCGATCCCCACCACGTCGGTATGAACGCGATCCACTGGAGGTCACGGTCCAGGGCCACCCCCGTCACGGCGTACGATGACATGCCGTACACGAGGGGTGGGGCCGTGGACCGAGCAGATGTCGGCGCGTTGGTCCAGTCCGCCGTCGACGGTGATGCGGCGGCCTGGAAAGCGCTCGTGGAAGGGCTGAGCCCGCTGGTGTGGTCCGTCGTGCGCGCGTACCGGCTCTCCGACGCCGACGCGCACGAGGTCTACCAGACCGTGTGGTTCCGCTTCGCCCAGCACCTGGGCAGGATCCGGGAACCGGAGAAGGCGGGTTCCTGGCTGGCGAGCACCGCGCGGCACGAGAGCCTGAAGGTGCTCAGGGGCCTGAAGCGGACGACCCCGACGGACGATCCGCAGCTCCTGGACCGGGTCAGCGAGGACCGTACGCCCGAACAGTCCTTACTGGACTCGGAGGAGGCCGCCGCCCAGAGTGAGCGCGTCCGACACCTGTGGCAGGAGTTCGCCGAACTCGGCGAGCGGTGCCGCCAGTTGCTGCGTGTCCTGATGGCCACGCAGCCGCCCAGCTATCAGGAGGTCTCCGCCTCGCTGGGCATCGCCGTCGGCAGCATCGGACCACTGCGCCAGCGCTGTCTGCGCCGGCTGCGGGCACGACTCGAAGCACGGGGTGCGGTGTGACGAACACAGACGGCACAGAAGGCACGGACGGCACGGACGGCACGGGCGGCCCGGACGACATGGACGACATGAGCGGCGACGACGCTTTCGACGACGACTTCGATCTGGACCTCCTGGAGGAGGAACTGCGCCGGGCCGCGGGCATCCTGGACCCGATCCCCGCCCAGCTCCAGCAGCTCGCCGTCGAGGCCTTCGCCCTGCACGACCTCGACGCCCGGATCGCCGAGCTGACCTTCGACTCGGTCACCGACGCCATCCCGGTCAGGGGAGCCGTGGACGTGCCGCGGATGCTGACCTTCCACGTGGGCGGGGTGACCGTCGACGTGGAACTGACCGGTCAGGGCCTGATGGGTCAGGTGCTGCCGCCGCAGACGGCCCGGATCGAGGTCCTCAGAGGACCGCAGGTCGGCTCCACGCTGACGACGGACGACATGGGGCGCTTCACCTCGACGGAGCCCCCCGCCGGTCCGTTCGCCCTGCGGCTGCGGACCGACGAGGGAACCGTCGTCACGGACTGGCTGACGGCCTGAGCGGTCGGCCCCCGGTCTCGGGGTGCCGGGCGCCCCTCACCAGGTGACGGGCAGGTTCTGGGGCCCCCGGATCATGGTCCGGCGGCGCCAGACCACCTCGTCGGAGGGGACCGCCAGCCGCAGGCCCGGCAGCCGGTCCAGGAGCGTGCCGACCAGCAGTTCGGTCTGCAGCCGCGCCAGCACGGCGCCGGTGCAGTAGTGCGGCCCGTTGCCGAAGGCCATGTGCGGGTTGGGGTCGCGGTCCGGGTCGACGGAGTCCGGGTCGGGGAAGACGGCCGGGTCACGGTTGGCGGCGAGGTAGGACACGTACACGGGGTCGCCCGCGCTGATGCGGTGGCCGTGCAGCTCGACGTCCTCCAGGGCGATGCGGGCGAGGCCCACCGAGGTGCGGTGCGGGATGTGGCGCAGGAGCTCGTCGAGGACGGGGCCCCGGGCCGCCGGCTCCCGCAGCCGCTCCCTCAACTCCGGCCGGGTGAGCGTCAGGAACAGCATCTGGCCGCAGTTGTGGGTGACGGCCTCGCCGCCGATCTGCAGCGGCCCGGCGAGACCGACCGCCTCCTCCTCGCTGATCTCGCCCCGCCCGACGGCGGCGCCGAGCAGCGAGTACACGTCCTGGCCCGTGCTGTCCGCGCGGGCTCGGATGGTGTCGGTGATCCACGCGTACATGCCGTTCTTGGCCCGGTCGGCGGCCTCTGCGCCGCCGGAGGTGGAGATGATCTGCCGGGTCCAGGAGTGCACCCGCTCCCGGTCCTCGGCGGCCACGCCCATGACCTCGCTGACCACGGCGATCGGGAACGGCTCCAGGACCCGCTCGATGAGATCGGTCGGCGGCCCGTCCCGTACGACCCCGTCCACCAGCTCGTCGAGCAGCTCCTGTGCCCGGGGCCGCAGCCGCTTCATCGCGCCGACCGTGAAGGCGCCGGCGACCGGCTTGCGCAGCCGGTTGTGGTCGGGCTGGTCGGCGAAGGCGAGTGAGCCGGGGCGGGGCTTGAAGTGCGGGGCCAGCCGGGTCACTTGACGGCGGGTGACCTCCGCGCGGCCGAACCGCGGATCGTTGGTGATCGCCTTCACGTCGTCGTACCGGGTGGCCAGCCACGCCCAGCCCTCGCCGTGCGGCAGCCGGATACGGGTCAGCGGGCCCTCGCGCATCAGCTCCGCGAGCACCGGGTCGAACTCCTCAGGACCGGCGAGGTCGAGCGCGGGCCAGTCGCGCACCGGGGGCGGTACCTGGGCGGTCAGCAGGGTGGGATCCTCGGTCATGCCCCCACCCTCACCGGCCCCCGGCCGCCTGTCGCGCGGGAGTGCTCCAGCCGGAGTGCGGGCGAGGTCAGCCCGGTACGGAGTCCACGAGGGCGGCCAGCGCGGTCGCCAGCCGGGTCAGCCCGGGGCCGGCGGGCCCGCCAGGCTCGGCCATGTACTGATCCCGGCGGATCTCCACCATGAGAGCGGCCACCCGCGGATCCTTCCCGTAGAACTCCAGCGGTACGTACGCCCCGCCGAACGGGCTGTCCACTCCCGTCTCCCCGCACCCGGCGAACGCCTCCCGAGCGGCCACCAGCAGCTCGGGCGGCGTGTGGAAGGAGTCGGTGCCCAGGCAGACCGGCGGCCGGGGGCCCTCGCCGTGCAGCTCGTAGGGCAGCGCCGTGGACGGATAGGAGTGGACGTCGATGACGACGGCCCGCCCGGTGGCGGCCAGCCGGTCGGCCACCGCGTCCGTCATCGCCTGCGCGTACGGCCGGAAACAGCGGTCGATGAGCGGCTCGGGGTCACTGTCCGCGGGCCGCAGTTCGCCCCGGTGCGTGGTCCGCGTATATACCGCACCCATCCCGACCGACAGCATCTCCTCCCGCTCGTCGGGGAACCGCTCCGGATCGACGACCAGCCGTGACAGCCGGTTGACGAACCGCCAGGGCATGACGGCCGACAGTCCGCCCGCCGCCTCGGCCAGTTCAGCGGTGTGCGCGTCGGTGATGTGGTCCAACTCCCGCTCCAGCGCCGCGTCGTCCAGCACGATCCCCGAGCGCACCTCGGCCGGGATCACCCGCGATGAGTGCGGCACGTGCAGGATCACAGGGGAGTCGGAGAGGCCGGGCAGGAGCTCGAACGCCGGGGCGGCGTGGGGCGCGGGCCGGGAGGGGTGCGGGGGCTGCGCGGGCGGCACTGGCTGCTCCAAGGGGCGTTGTCAGTGGTGCGTGGCAGCATCAAAGGTGCCACATCGACCAGCACGGAGATCCGCTGGACACCGGACATCCGTGAGCACGAACCCGGGGGAGCACCATGCCCATCAGCAACCAGCAGGCGGCCACCCACCCGTTCCTGAAGGCGCTCTACAGGGACGACTACTACCCCGACCACGTGGTCGACCGGGGCCGGGACGTCCTGCTGCGACTGTGCGAGCGCATCGAGGCCGAGCGGCCCGCCGACCTGGACGCGCTGTACGTCCTCACCCAGGCCGCCACCGAGGAGTTCAACGACCTGCAGGCCGCCTTCGAGGAGGCCGACAGCGACATCGAGACCGTGGCCCGCGAGGAGATAGCCGAGGACTTCTGGTTCGTCGCGGAGACCTACGGCTTCGAGACCGCGGACGCGGAGGAGCTGATCGCCACCCGGGACTGGTGAGCGGGGGATGTCGTGAGAGGGGGCGTTGTCGGTGGCGAGCGGGCACGCCCAGCCGGTGGCGCCAGCCTTCAGGGAGCCGCCAGGAGTTCCCGTACGAGTGCCCCGACCTGCTCCGTCTCGATCAGGAACCCGTCGTGTCCGTACGGCGACTCGATCACCCGCAGTCGGTCGGCGGAGGGGATCAGCGCGGCCAACTCGGCCTGCTGGGCGAGCGGGTAGAGGCGGTCGGAGTCTACGCCCGCGACCAGGGTGCGCGCGGTGACCCGGCTCAGCGCGGACCGGGTGCCGCCGCGATCCCTGCCGACGTCGTGGGCGTTCATGGCCTCGGACAGGACCACGTAACTGCCCGCGTCGAAGCGGCGGATCAGCTTGGCGGCGTGGTGGTCGAGGTAGGACTCGACCTGGTAGCGGCCGCCGTTCCAGGGGTCCTCGCCGCCCTGGGGTGTGCGGCCGAAGCGGATCCGGAGTTCCGGCTCGCTGCGGTAGGTGACGTGGGCGAGCCGGCGGGCGAGGCCGAGGCCGGTGTGCGGGCCGTGGGCGGTGTCGTGATAGTCGCCGTCCTGCCAGTGCGGGTCGGTGCGGACGGCGTGCACCTGGACGTTCGCCCAGGCGATCTGCTCCGCGCTCGCCGCCGCCGTGGTGGCGAGCAGCAGCAGCGCGCCGGTGCGCTCGGGGTGGGACACCGCCCACTCCACGGCCCGCATTCCGCCCATCGACCCGCCGACGACGAGCGCCCACCGCTCGACGCCCAGCGCGTCGGCGAGTCCGGCCTCGGCGGCGACCTGGTCGCGCTGGGTCAGGAACGGGAAGGAGCCGCCCCAGTCACGGCGCCCGTCGGGCCGGGTCGAGGCCGGTCCCGTACTGCCCTGGCAGCCGCCCAGGACGTTCGGGGCGACGACGAACCAGCGGTCGGTGTCGAGCGCGAGTCCGGGGCCGACCAGCCCGTCCCACCAGCCGGGGCTCGGATGACCGGGTCCGGCGGGCCCCACGACATGGCTGTCACCGGTGAGGGCGTGCAGGACGAGGACGGCGTTGGAACGGTCGGGGGCGAGCTGCCCCCAGGTCTCGAACGCCAGCCGTGCGCCCGGCAGTTCACCGCCCGCCTCCAGCGGGAGGGGCTTCTCCGGGATGTACCACCGGCGCCGCCCGGGCGGGTCCCCCTCCCGCCAGGCCCCGGTGGCCGGCGGGAGAGGACCGTCAGCAGGTGCAGCGGCGACAGCCCGCACCTACGCGCCCTTGGCCGCGCGGAATCCGGCCTCCAGATCGGCCTTGAGGTCGGCGAGGTTCTCGATGCCGACCGACAGGCGCACCAGGCCGGGCGAGGTCCCGGTGGCGGCCAACTGCCCCTCGTCCAGCTGACTGTGGGTCGTGGACGCCGGGTGGATGATCAGGCTGCGGACGTCACCGATGTTGGCCAGGTGGCTGAACAGCTCGACGGCGTCCACGAACCGCTTGCCCGCCTCGACGCCGTCCCGCAGCTCGAAGGAGACCACGGCGCCGGCCCCGCGCGGGAGATACGTCTGGCCGGCCTCGTACCACCGGCTGGAGGGCAGCCCCGGATAGTGGACGGCCGCCACCTCGTCCCGCTGCTCCAGCCACTCCGCCAGCGCCTGCGCGTTCGCCGAGTGCCGCTCGATGCGCAGGCTCAGCGTCTCCACGCCCTGCAGGAGCAGGAACGCGGAGTGCGGGGCGATCGCCGGTCCGAGGTCGCGCAGCAGCTGCACCCGCAGCTTGATCGCGAAGGCGCCCGGGCCGAGGGCGGGCCAGTACTGGAGGCCGTGGTAGCTCGGGTCGGGCTCGGTGAAGTCGGGGAAGCGGTCGGCGTGGGCCCCGAAGTCGAAGGTGCCGCCGTCCACGACGACACCCCCGATGGTCGTCCCGTGGCCGCCGATGAACTTGGTCGCCGAGTGCACGACGATGTCGGCGCCGTGCTCGATCGGCCGCAGGAGGTAGGGAGTCGGGACGGTGTTGTCGACGATCAGCGGTACGCCCGCCTCGTGGGCGGCGTCCGCGACCGCCCGCACGTCGAGCACGTTCCCGCGCGGGTTGCCCAGCGTCTCCGCGAACAGCGCCTTGGTGTTCGGCCGGATCGCCGCCCGCCAGGACTCGATGTCGTCGGGGTCGTCGATGAAGGACACCTCGATGCCCAGCCTCGGCAGGGTGTGCCGGAAGAGGTTGTAGGTGCCGCCGTACAGCGACGTACTGGAGACGATGTGGTCGCCCGACCTCGCCAGCGTGAGGATCGCCAGGGTCTCCGCCGCCTGCCCGGAGGACAGCGCGACGGCCGCGACACCGCCCTCCAGCGCGGCCACGCGCTGCTCGAAGACGTCCTGGGTGGGGTTGTGGATGCGGGTGTAGATGTTGCCGGGCTCCGCGAGCGAGAACAGGTCCGCGGCGTGCTGGGTGTCCCGGAAGACGAACGAGGTCGTCTGGTAGATCGGCGTCGCCCGGGCACCTGTCGTCGGGTCGGGGGTGGCCCCGGCGTGGATCTGCTTGGTCTCGAAGGACCAGGCCGAGGTGTCGGGGCCCGCGGGCGCCTCCTCGGGCGTGTGACCGGCGGTGACGGAGTCGATGGGCTGGCTCATGGTGCTGCTCCTCGTGCAAAGAGGCGTGCCGGCGCACACGTGCGGGCACGCGTGGGCACGGCAGCGAAGAGGTGGGAGTAGGGCCGGAGGGGAGCGTCAGCTCACGGCACTACACGCAGTGGTGGTCACGCGCACGTAGTCGACGTGGCGCCGGGTCACGAGCACCGTCATACGACGAGCGAACCACGGATGATCGGCCCGGGCCAGCGTCCCGTCGCCCGTGACACAGAGCCTTCATGAACGGCCGCCACGTCAGGGCTGCACCAGCGGTTACGGACGGCTCGGGCGGCGGGACGGGAGCGGCGGCCCGCATCAGGTCGAAGGTCTGGATGAAGGTGTGTACGTCGCGCTCCTTCTCCAAGTACACGTTGCCGGCGATGGAGTTGACGTAGACGACCGTGGGCGTGCGGGGTTCGGACTCCGGGAGGGAGAAGGTGTCGGCCAGGGCCGCGTGGGCGCCCTTGTGGATCTGCATGGCGGTCTCGACGCGCCGCTACGTCCTCGATGCGCCTGCCTGCGTGTTCCCGCAGGCGCCGCGGCTCGGAGCCGAGCTGGCGTGGGCGTGGCGGAGGGCGGTGTGGTCCAGAGCCCTGTGGCCCGGGAACGGCGCAGCCCCGGCCGGGAGGGACCCGGCCGGGGCTGCGTACGAGATCAGGCGGGCGTCACAGGGACGCGAGCACCTCGTTCCAGGTGGCCGAGGGGCGCATGACCGCCGCCGCCTTGGCCGGGTCGGGCTGGTAGTAGCCGCCGATGTCGGCCGGCGAGCCCTGGACGGCGAGCAGTTCGTCGACGATCTTCTGCTCGTTCGCCGCGAGTGTCTCGGCCAGCGACGCGAAGGCCTTGGCCAGGTCGGCGTCGTCGGTCTGCGCGGCCAGCTCCTGCGCCCAGTACAGGGAGAGGAAGAAGTGGCTGCCGCGGTTGTCGATGCCGCCGACGCGACGGGTCGGGGACTTGTCCTCGTTGAGGAAGGTCGCCGTGGCGCGGTCGAGGGTGTCGGCGAGGACCTTGGCCCGCGCGTTGCCCGTGAACTCGGCGTACTGCTCCAGGGACGGCACCAGCGCGAAGAACTCGCCGAGCGAGTCCCAGCGCAGGTAGTTCTCCTTGACCAGCTGCTGGACGTGCTTGGGCGCGGAGCCGCCGGCGCCCGTCTCGAACAGGCCGCCGCCCGCCATCAGCGGGACCACCGACAGCATCTTGGCGCTGGTGCCCAGCTCCAGGATCGGGAAGAGGTCGGTCAGGTAGTCGCGCAGCACGTTGCCGGTGACGGAGATGGTGTCCTCGCCGCGGCGGATGCGCTCCACCGACAGCTCGGTCGCCTCGACCGGGTTGAGGATCCGGATGTCCAGGCCCTCGGTGTCGTGCTCCGGCAGGTAGGCGTTGACCTTGGCGATCAGGTTGGCGTCGTGCGCGCGGGTCTCGTCCAGCCAGAAGACGGCCGGGTTGCCGGTGGCGCGGGCGCGGGTGACGGCCAGCTTCACCCAGTCCTTGATCGGCGCGTCCTTGGTCTGGCAGGCGCGGAAGATGTCGCCGGCCGAGACGGCCTGCTCGATCACCACGTTGCCGGCCAGGTCCACGAGGCGGACCGTGCCGGTGGTCGGGATCTCGAAGGTCTTGTCGTGGCTGCCGTACTCCTCGGCCTTCTGCGCCATGAGCCCGACGTTCGGGACCGAGCCCATCGTCGAGGGGTCGTAGGCGCCGTTGGCGCGGCAGTCGTCGATCACGACCTGGTAGACGCCGGAGTAGGAGGAGTCCGGCAGCACCGCGAGGGTGTCGGCCTCCTGGCTGGCCGGGCCCCACATGTGGCCGGAGGTGCGGATCATGGCCGGCATCGAGGCGTCGACGATCACGTCGGACGGCACGTGCAGGTTGGTGATGCCCTTGTCGGAGTCGACCATGGCCAGCTCCGGGCCCTCGGCGAGCTCGGCGTCGAAGGAGGCCTTGATCTCGGCGCCCTCGGGCAGGGACTCCAGGCCCTTGTAGATGCCGCCCAGACCGTCGTTCGGGGTCAGGCCGGCCGCGGCGAGCGCCTCGCCGTACGCGGCGAAGGTCTTCGGGAAGAAGGCGCGCACCACGTGACCGAAGATGATCGGGTCGGAGACCTTCATCATCGTGGCCTTGAGGTGCACCGAGAACAGGACGCCCTCGGCCTTGGCCCGGGCGATCTGCGCCGTGAGGAACTCGCGCAGCGGCGCCACGTGCAGGACGGAGGCGTCGACGACCTCGTCCGCGAGGACGGGTACCGACTCGCGCAGCACCGTGGTGGAGCCGTCGTCGCCGACCAGCTCGATCCGCAGCGAGCCCGCCTCGGAGATCACCGCGGACTTCTCGGTGGAGCGGAAGTCGTCCACACCCATCGTCGCCACGTTGGTCTTGGACTCGGGGGACCACGCGCCCATGCGGTGCGGGTGGGTCTTGGCATAGTTCTTGACCGAGGCGGGGGCCCGCCGGTCGGAGTTGCCCTCGCGCAGCACCGGGTTCACGGCGGAGCCCTTGACCTTGTCGTAGCGGGACTGGATGTCCCGCTCCTCGTCGGTCTTGGGGTCGTCCGGGTAGTCCGGCAGCGCGTATCCCTGGCCCTGCAGCTCGGCCACGGCGGCCTTGAGCTGCGGGATGGACGCCGAGATGTTCGGCAGCTTGATGATGTTGGCCTCGGGCGTCTTGGCCAGCTCTCCGAGCTCATGGAGGGCGTCCGGGATCCGCTGGTCCTCGGTCAGGTACTCCGGGAACAGGGCGATGATCCGCCCGGCCAGCGAGATGTCCCGCGTCTCCACGGCGACCCCCGCCTGCGAGGCGTACGCCTGGACCACCGGCAGGAAGGAATACGTTGCCAGGGCCGGGGCCTCGTCAGTGTGCGTATAGAAGATGGTCGAGTCAGTCACCGGGTGCTCCGCTCCACGTCTGCAACATTGCTCGACATCAAGATATCTCCTGACCGAGGTCGGCTCGACAGCGGTCCGTCCCGACTTCCGGACAACATCCTGCTCCCGCGATGCAACCTCCTCGCACGATCTTGGAGTCATAGAGGGGTGATCGCACGACTCGGGTGGACGACCCGGGCCGTGCGACGCCAGCGCACGACTTATCCGACGGCCGGACCGACCACCCGGCCGCCCGACGAAAGCGGATCATGAGATATCGCACCAGAGTGACGGCCCCGGCTGCCGCCCTGATCGGCACCGCCGCAGCCATGACCATCGGCTCCCAGGCCTCCGCGGCCACCAGGGACGGGGGATCGCCGGGGCCCGAGACGGTGGGGGACGCCGTCTACCCGAGCCTCGGCAACGACGGCTACCGGGTCTCCGCCTACCACCTCGACCTCGCCTACGACGCGACCACCAAGCTGGTCGACGCCGAGGCGACCCTGAAGATAACCACCACCCAGGCCCTCACCCGGCTCTCCCTGGACGCCCTGGGCCTGGACATACGCGCTGTCCGTGTCAGCGGCCGGACCGCCACCTTCGAGCAGGTGGGCGAGAAGCTGCGGATCACCCCCGCCCGCCCGCTGCCCACGAAGGCCCGGACGACGATCTGCGTCGAGTACGGCGCCGACCCGGCCCGTGCCCTCGCGCACACCGCCTGGGTCGTCACGCCGGACGGCTTCGCGATCTGCCCGCAGCCGAACTCGGCGCACACCGTCTTCCCGTGCAACGACCACCCGTCGGACAAGGCGGACTTCACCTTCCGTGTCACCGCACCCGCAGGGCTGCGCGGTGTCGCCAACGGCCTGCTCACCGGCACCGAGACGCTCGCCGACGGCCGCACGGCGTACTCGTACACGTCCCGTGAGCCGATGGCCACCGAGCTGGCGCAGATCACCATCGGTGACTACGTCATCAGGGACCGGCAGGGCCCGCACGGTCTGCCTCTGCGTGATGTCGTCCCGGCCGCCCGCGCCGCCGCCCTCGAACCGGCGCTCGCGCTCACCCCGAACCAGGTCCAGTGGCTGGAGGCCCGTCTCGGCGCGTTCCCGTTCGAGACGTACGGGCTGCTGCCCGCCAACACCGACAACGCGAACGCCTTCGACTTCACCGGCCTGGAGACGCAGACCCTCACCCTGTACAAGCCGAACTTCCTGCTCCAGCCGGAGAAGAGCATCGGCTCGCACATGATGCACGAGCTGGTGCACTCCTGGTTCGGCAACCTCGTCAGCCCTGGCAACTGGGCCGACCTGTGGTTGAACGAGGGGCACGCCGACTTCTACGGGCTGCTGTACCGCTACGAGCGCGGCTGGGCCGACTCCCTCGGGCTGACCACGATGGAAGCCCGCATGAAGGACACCTACGCGCGCGGCGACCAGTGGCGCCACGACTCCGGTCCTGTGGCCGCGCCCAACGAGGCCAACCTGTTCGACAGCCAGCGCTACCTCGGCGGTGTGCTGGTGCTGTACGCCCTGCGCCAGTTGGTCGGCGACGCCGTCTTCGCGGACATCGAGAGCACCTTCCTGGCCCGCTTCCGCAACTCCTCGGCGGCGACGGATGATTACGTCGCCGTCGCCTCGGAGGTCTCCGGCCAGGACCTGTCGGGCTTCCTGCGCGACTGGCTCTACGGCACGAAGACCCCCCGTATGCCCGGTCACCCGGACTGGACGGTCACCCCGGTGAACTCCACGCTCGCACCGCGCAGGCGGACGAGCGGGCACCACGACAACTCGGCGACCCTGTAGGTCACTCGGGGTGGGCGGCGGTCATGTCGCCCACCCCCTCCGGGCTGCGCTGCTGCGGAATCGACACCGAACCCTGCTGCAGCGCCACCGTCCGCGTGGGCGCCGGGATCCGGATGCCCTCCTCGCGGTAGCGCCGGTGCAGTTGCTTGATGAACTCGTGCTTGATGCGGAACTGGTCGCTGAACTCGCCGACGCCCAGGATCACCGTGCAGCCGATCCGGGAGTCGCCGAAGGTGTGGAAGCGGACCGCCGGTTCGTGCTCCGGGAGGGCGCCGCTGATCCCGGTCATCACGTCCGCGATGACCTCCAGGGTCACCCGCTCGACGTGCTCCAGGTCGCTGTCGTAGCCGACCCCGACCTGGACCAGGATCGTCAGATCCTGCTCAGGACGCATGAAGTTGGTCATGTTCGTCTTCGCGAGCTGCCCGTTGGGGATGACGACCAGGTTGTTGGAGAGCGCCCGGACCGTCGTCTGACGCCAGTTGATGTCCTCGACGTAGCCCTCCTCGCCGCTGCTCAGCTTGATGTAGTCGCCGGGCTGCACGGTCTTGGAGGCGAGGATGTGGATGCCCGCGAAGAGGTTCGCCAGGGTGTCCTGGAGGGCCAGCGCGACCGCCAGCCCGCCGACGCCCAGGGCGGTGAGCATCGGGGCTATCGAGATGCCCAGTGTCTGCAGGACCACCAGGAAGCCGATGGCCAGGACCAGCACCCGGGTGATGTTCACGAAGATCGTGGCCGACCCGGCGACGCCGGAGCGGGACTGGGTGACCGCCCGCACCAGACCGGCGATCACCCGGGCCGACGCCAGCGTGACGACGAAGATGAGCACCACGGTCAGCACTTGGTTGACGTGGTGCTGGACCGACCTCGTCAACGGCAGCGCGGCGCCGGCCGACGCGACGCCGGCCAGGAACGCCGACCACGGCACGACCGTGCGCAGCGCCTCCACGATGACGTCGTCGCCGCTCCAGCGGGTGCGGTCGGCGTGCCGGCCGAGCCAGCGCAGCAGCATGCGCAGCAGGAACGCTGCCAACAGACCGGCGGCCAGTGCGATTCCGGCGTAGACCCAGTCGTCCAGGGTGAGCGCTCGGGTCACCGGTCACCTCCGACAAGCTCGTGCGCGGCGCGAGTTGCCGCCGGGTACCGGATGTGAAGTGTCGTCACGTTGCCACCTGCTCGATACGGGAAGTGCGAGCGTTCATCGTGCCCTATCCCGTACGGCAGTTCGTACCTGACCAGCGCGGATCAGACAATGCCCTCCGCGAGTTCGGCCTGCTCATGGTCCGATCCGTATGCGGCGGTCCTGGGCGTTCCGTACGAACGGCGGGCGACGTACCACCACACCGTGGCGAGGACGAGTACGACGGCCAGCGCGACGGACGCGTAGTTCATGGAGTCGACCGTCACCGGCGAGGACTGCGGCAGACAGAACAGCACCGTCACGCAGGCCACCCACACCACCGCGACCCAGCCGACCGGCTTGCTCCACCGGCCCAGGTGCCAGGGACCCGGCGTGAAGCGGTCGCCCGCGCGCAGTCGCAGCAGTACGGGGATGGCGTACGCCGGGGTGATGCCGATGACGTTGATGGCGGTGACCGCGCCGTACGCCGTCGCCGAGTACAGGGACGGCAGCGCGAGCAGGCCGGCCACCACCACGGCCAGCCAGACGGCCGCCACCGGCGTCTGGGTGCGGCTGCTGACCTTGCGCCACAGACCGGAGCCGGGCAGGGCGCCGTCCCGGCTGAAGGCGAACACCATGCGGCTGGCGGCGGCGACCTCCGCGTTGCCGCAGAACAGCTGGGCCACGATCACCACGAGCAGCAGCGCGCTGGCGCCGTCGGTGCCCAGACCGTCGAGCAGGATCTGCGCGGGCGGCACCCCGGTGTCGCTGGCGCGCGTGGCGGCGTAGTCCTGGATGGCGAAGGTGAGACCCGCGAGCAGCACGAAGCCCGCTATCCACGACACCCAGATGGAGCGCACGATCCCCTTCGCCGCCGACACCGAGGCGTTGGAGGTCTCCTCGGAGAGGTGGGCCGAGGCGTCGTAGCCGGAGAAGGTGTACTGGGCGAGGAGGAGGCCGATCGCCGCCACATAGAGGGGGTTGGACCAGCCGGTGTCGTTCACGAACTCGGTGAACACGAAGGAGGCGGACTGGTGGTGGTCGGGGACGATCGCCAACGCGCCGACGATGACCGCGACTCCGGCCAGATGCCACCACACGCTGATCGAGTTGAGCACGCTGACCAGCCGCACCCCGAACAGATTCAGCACACCGTGCAGCAACAGGATCGCGACGAAGATCAGCATCGTCTTGCCCGGTGTCGGCTCGAAGCCCCACTGGATGCTGGCGAACGCACCCGTGAACAGCGCGGCGCCGTAGTCGATCCCGGCGATCGCACCCAACAGACCGAGCAGATTCAGCCACCCCGTGTACCAGCCCCAACGGCGCCCGCCGAGCCGGTCGGCCATGTAGTACAGGGCGCCGGAGGTCGGGTACGCGCTGGTGACCTCGGCCAGAGCGAGCCCCACGCACAGCACGAACAGGCCTACGCCCGCCCAGCCCCACAGCATCACGGCGGGACCGCCGGCGCCCATGCCGAAGCCGTACAGGGTCATGCAGCCGGACAGGATCGAGATCACCGAGAAGCTGATCGCGAAGTTGCCGAAGCCGCCCATACGGCGGGCGAGCACCGGCCGGTAGCCGAGTTCGCGCAGGCGCTCTTCGTCGTCGTGCGGGTGGGGACTGCTCTTGCTCGACATGCGGAAACCTCCGGGGGAAGGACGGTCAGGACTGCTTGCGCGCCGCCGAACTGCGCGCGCGTGCCTGCAGGAAGACCTCCAGCGCCTGGGCGCGGTCGCCGGGGTCGGTGGCGCGGTGGATCCAGGGAAGGGGCGTCCAGTACGGGCCGAGTGCCTCGAACACCCGGGCCGCGTCCGTGAATTGGAGGGCGCCCCACAGGGCGTGGGCGAGATGGTTGAGGTCGAGCGGAGAGCGCTCGTCGGTACGGGTGACCTCGAACCAGGAGTGCAGGGCCTGCCGCGTCTCGCGGCCGGCGTCCTCGGCGACCCAGTGCAGGTCGAGCGCGGCGTCCCGGGCGCCGGTGCGGCGGTAGCGCTCGACGCGCACGTACAGCGGCAGGACGTGCAGGGCGGAACCGGGCGGCGCCGTGTCCGCGGCCCACTGGGCGAACCCGGTCGCCTCCGCCAGCCGTTCGGCGGGGCCGCGCGCGTACAGGAACTGCAGCATGCGGTGGTACGCCTCGCGGTTGAACGGGTCCCGCTTGCCGGCCTCCGCCAGCAGACCCCACGGCCCCGGCGGCAGCATGGGCTCGGGCGGTGCCACCCGGTGCTCGGGCCGCGACTGCTCCCGGTCGAGCGTGGCGAGGGCCAGCAGGCACACCCAGGGGACCGGGTCCTGCGGGGAGGCGCGGGCCGCCGCGGCGCACGACTGCCAGGCCTCGCGCCACAGTTCACGCGTACGGCCGTGCTCCTCGCGGTGCGCCCGCAGCGCGCGCTCCACGGCTATCCGGGCGTGCATGACGACGGCCGGGATACTGTGCGGCTCCTCGTCGAGCCAGGCCCGCACGATGTCGGTGCCGGCCGCCGCGGTGGCGAGCACCTGGGTGCGCTGGGTCCACTGCCACCACGTGGTGGTGTCGGCGAGCAGCCCGCGCATGGACATCCAGCGTCCGGTGCGCAGGTCCTGGAGGGCGGCGCGCAACGCCGGGTCGTGCCCTGCGGGGTCGTAGGTGGGACGTGCTCCTTCTCGGGCCATTCAGCCGCCCGCCCCGTGGTGGAGGCGGGGCCGGGCAGAGTGGAGTAACAAAACAAGGCTCCTGCGGGCGGCGGTCGAGGAGTGTGCGGTGGGACGGCCGCCACTGTAGAGGCGGAGGTTCCGGTCACTCCACCGGTTTGCTGAGGCTGGCGGATACCAGTGTGTTCAAAGGGAGTTGACCAGTCGTCAGCATTGCTTGACGTGCAGGCGGCGCGGCGGCAGTCTGGCGCGCAGTGATCGCCGGGGGAACCGAGGGGTTTCGGGATTTCGAGAGTTGGGTCCTTTCGGGTTTTTCGAGCTGTACGGCCTTTTTGAGTTCGGCGAGTTTTTCCAGGGATCTCGTTGGGAGACGCAGCGATGACAGGTGCGGTGCTCGCCGTCGACCAGGGCACGTCCGGCACCAAGGCGCTCGTCCTGTGCCCCGAACGCGGCGTCATCGGCACCGGGTTCGCCGCCGTGCACCCCCGTCATCTGCCCGGCGGCCTGGTGGAGGTCGACCCGGAGGAGCTGTACCGCTCGGTCGTCGACGCCGGCTCCCGGGCCCTCGCGGAGGCCCGCGAACCCGTCGTGGCCCTGGGCCTCGCCAACCAGGGCGAGACTGTCCTGGCCTGGGACCCCGACACCGGCCGCCCGCTCACCGACGCGCTGGTCTGGCAGGACCGCCGCGCTGAATCCGTCTGCGCCGAACTCACCCCGCACGCCGACGAGTTGCGCGCCCTGACCGGCCTGCCCCTGGACCCGTACTTCGCCGCACCCAAGATGGCCTGGATCCGACGCCACCTCACCCGCGAGGGAGTCGTCACCACCAGCGACGCCTGGCTCGTGCACCGCCTCACCGGCGCCTTCGTCACGGACGCCGCCACCGCCGGCCGCACCCAACTCCTCGACCTCGACGGCGTGCGATGGTCGCCGCGTGCCCTGGACCTCTACGGACTGTCGGACGAGCGGCTCCCCGAGGTCGTCGACAACGCCCAACCGGTCGGCATCACCCGCGAGTTGGGGCCGGAGATTCCCCTCACCGGCCTGGTCGTGGACCAGCAGGCGGCCCTGCTCGCCCAGCGCGTCACCGCCCCCGGCGGCGCCAAGTGCACCTACGGCACCGGCGCGTTCCTCCTCGCCCACACCGGCGACGCACCACGGCACGGCACCTCGGGACTGGTCAGCTGTGTCGCCTGGCGGCTCGCCGGACGCACCGGCTACTGCCTCGACGGGCAGGTCTACACGGCCGCCTCCGCCGTGCGCTGGCTCACCGACCTCGGCGTGATCAAGGGCGCGGGCCACCTCGACGCGGTCGGCGGAGCCGTGCCCGACAGCGGCGGCGTCACCTTCGTACCGGCCCTCGCCGGGCTCGCCGCCCCCTGGTGGCGCGGCGACCTGCGCGGCTCGCTCACCGGACTCGGCCTCGACACCACCCCCGGCCACCTGGTGCGCGCCCTGTGCGAGGGCCTCGCCGCCCAGGTCGTCGAACTCGCCGAGGCCGCCGCCACCGACCTCGGGGAACCCCTTCAGGAACTGCGCGTCGACGGCGGCCTGACCCGCTCGACCCTGCTCATGCAGACGCAGGCCGACCTGCTGCAACGCCCCGTCGAAGTCTCCGCCCTGCCCGACGCGACCGCACTCGGCGTCGGCACCCTGGCCCGCCTCGGCGCCCAGCCCGGTCTCACGGTCGCCGACGCGCTGCCGGACTGGAAGCCGGCCGCCGTCTACGAGCCGCGCATCACCGCCGACGAGGCCGCCGAGCGCCTGGCCGGCTTCCGCCGCGAGGTCGCCGCACTGCTGGACCGGGTCCCCGCGTGACGGTCACCGCGAGCGGCCTGCTGCCCCGGACCGTGTACGACGTCGCGATCGTCGGCGCCGGAGTCGTGGGCTGTGCGATCGCCCGCCGCCTGGCCCGGCACGCGGACCTCCGGATCGCCCTGATCGAGGCCCAGGACGACGTCGGCCAGGGCACCTCCAAGGCCAACACCGCCATCCTGCACACCGGGTTCGACGCGATCCCCGGCTCCCTGGAGGCGCGGCTCGTCCGGGAGGGCGCCCGCCAACTCGCCCTCTACGCGGCCGAGTCGGGCATCCCCGTCGAACCGGTCGGCGCACTGCTCGTGGCCTGGGACGAGGCCCAACTCGCCGTCCTGCCAAGCCTGGCCGAGAAGGCCGAGCGCAACGCGTACCCGGACGCCCGCGAACTCGGCACCACCGAACTCTACGCACGGGAACCGCACTTGGGCCCCGGCGCCCTCGGCGCCCTGCACATCCCCGGCGAGAGCATCATCTGCCCCTGGACGACGACGCTGGCGTACGCCACCCAGGCCGTCCGGCACGGAGTGGACCTGCACCTCAACTCCCGAGTGGAGAAGGCGAGCAGAGAGGACGGGGTCCACCGCCTGGGCACCACCCGCGGCCCGTTGCGCGCCCGCCGACTCGTCAACGCGGCAGGACTGCACGCCGACACCCTCGACCGACAGCTCGGGCACGACGACTTCACGGTCACCCCGCGCCGCGGACAGCTCCTCGTCTTCGACAAGTTCGCCCGCGCCCTGGTCCGGCACATCCTGCTGCCCGTCCCCACGGCCCTCGGCAAGGGCGTCCTGGTCGCCCCCACCGTCTACGGCAACGTCCTGCTCGGCCCCACCGCCGAGGACCTGCACGACAAGCACGACACCGGCTCCACCGCGGACGCCCTGGCGGGCCTGCGTGAACAGGGCCGCCGCATCCTGCCCGAACTGCTCGACGAGGAGGTCACCGCCGTCTACGCCGGACTGCGCGCCGCCACCGAGCACGAGGACTACCGCATCGTCGCCCACCCCGAGCAGGCCACCGTCACCGTCGGCGGCATCCGCTCCACCGGCCTCACCGCGTCCCTGGCCATCGCGGACCACGTGACCGCCCTACTGGCCGACACGGGCCTGGAGTTGACCCCGCCCCGCGACCTGACCCCGATCCACATGCCCAACCTCGGCGAGGCGTTCCCCCGCCCCTGTCAACGCCCCGAACTCATCGCCGAGGACCCCGAGTACGGCACCCTCGTCTGCCACTGCGAACGCGTCTCCCGCGGCGAGATCCGCGACGCCCTCACCAGCACGATCCCGCCCCACACCGTGGACGGCCTCCGCCGCCGGACGCGGGCCCGCTCGGGGCGTTGCCAGGGCTTCCACTGCGGGGCGGCGGTACGGGCGTTGTTCGAGGGGGTGCGAGGGTGAGGGATGTCGACGTGCTCGTCGTGGGTGCCGGCCCGGCCGGGCTCGCGGTCGCCGCGCGTCTTGCTGTCGCCGGCGTGGGTCATGTAGAGGTGCTGGACCGCGAGTTGAGGGCCGGGGGAGTGCCACGGCACTGCGCCCACGGCGGGTTCGGCACCTGGCTGAATCCGCTCACCGGCCCCGCCTACGCCCGTCTGCTCACCACGGCGGCGGCACGCGCGGGCGCGGTCGTGCGCACCGGCGTGACCGCCCTCGACTGGGCGGGCCCCCTGTCGCTCACCACCGTCGGCCCCGACGGCCCCGAGACCCTCCGCGCCCGCGCGATCGTCCTGGCCACCGGGGCACGCGAACGCCCCCGTGCCGCCCGGCTGGTCCCCGGCACCCGGCCCGCCGGTGTCCTCACCACCGGCGAACTCCAGCAGGCCGTCCACCTCCACGGGCAGCGGATCGGCAGCCGAGCGGTCGTCGTCGGTGCCGAGGATGTCTCCTACGCCGCCGCTGACACCGTGACGGCGTCCGGAGCCGATGTCGTCGCCATGGTCACGGAGTTGCCGTACTCCCAGACCACGCCCGTCCGCGCCCAAGCCGCCCGACTCCGTCACCGTGTCCCGCTCCTGACCGACACGACGGTCGTCGAACTCCTCGGCCACGGACGGCTGTCGGGCGTGCGGGTGCGGCACAGCGCGGGCCGTACGGCCGTACTGCCCTGCGACACCGTCGTGTTCACCGGCGACTTCGTCCCCGACCACGAACTCGCCCGGCGCGGTGGCATCGACCTGGACCCCGGCACCCGGGGTCCCGCCGTCGACGGCGCCTTGCGTACCTCCCGAACCGGCGTCTTCGCGGCCGGCAGCGTGCTGCACGCCGTGGAGAGCGCGGCCACGGCAGCGGAAGAGGGAACGCACACGGCCCGCGCCGTCCGGGAGTGGCTCACCGGCACGACCTGGCCGACCGGCGTCCCCCTCACCGTCGCCCCACCCCTGCGCTGGATCGCCCCGAACCGCGTCACCCCGGCCGACCACCACCCGTACGTCCTGCGCACCACAACCCTCCTGAACCGCCCCCTCCTGCGCGTCACCCAGGACGGCCGCGTGCTGCACCGCCAGCGCACCTGGACCGCCGTCCCGAACCGCACGCTGCGGCTGGCGGCCGGCTGGGCGAGCGCGGTCGACCCGGAGGGCGGCCCGGTCGAGGTGACCGCCGGCCACCCGTGAACGCCCGATGTTTCGCGCCAACCTGACTCGCGCAGGGCTGGGTTGGCCCGGCCCGGCTCGCCCCGGTCTGTTCACGCCGACCTTCCCGCGCGGTCTGTTCACACTGGCCTGCTCGTGCCGACCCCGCTCGCCCCGGCTCGGTTCACACCGGTCTGTTCACATTGACCCGGTTCACACCGGCCTTCTTGCGCCGGTCTGCTCACACCGGTCCGCTCGCCCGGCCCGCTCTCACCGACCGGCTCACGCAGGTCCGGTCTCGCGCAAACCGGCCTTGCAGTGGCCCAGGCCTCCCACTGCTCCGCCTCCGCGCACCGCCGATCCCGCGCACCCCCCGACCTCGCACAGTCCAGTCCACCGCGTTGATCAGCCGGCCGTTGATCCACCCGCTGTGCGAGGCTGAGAATCCCTGACCGATCCCGTACCGAGGGAGAGCCGATGGCAGTCGAGCGCACCGTCCCGCCCGTCGCGCTCGTGACCGGCGCCAACCGCGGCATCGGGTATGAGGTCGTGCGGCAGCTCGCCGACCGTGGGCATCGGGTCCTGCTCGGCTCGCGCGACCTCGCCAAGGGCCGTGCCGCCGCGGCCCGTATCGACCCGGGCGGGGAGCGTGTGACCGTCGTCCAGCTCGATGTCTCCGACGAGGCGAGCGTGGCCGCCATGGCCGAGTGGGTCACCCGGGACGTGGGGCGGGTCGATGTCGTCGTGAACAACGCCGCGATTCTTTACGACACCTGGGCCCAGGCCCGGTCCGCCGACCTCGGTGAGGTCCAACGCGCCCTGGACACCAACCTGTTCGGCGCCTGGCGGGTCACCCAAGCACTGCTCCCGCTGCTGCGGCGCAGCCCGCATCCACGGGTGGTCATGGTCAGCAGCGAGGCCGCCTCCCTGCAGTCGATGAGCGGCGGCACCCCCGCCTACGGCGTCTCCAAGGCCGCGCTCAACGCCCTCACCTGCCTGCTCGCCGGTGAGTTGCGACGGCAGCGCGTTCTCGTCAACGCGATCTGCCCCGGCTGGGTCGCCACCGACATGGGCGGTGGCGGTGGCCGGCCCGTCGCCGACGGAGCCGCCGGGATCGTCTGGGCGGCGACCCTGCCGGACGGTGGGCCTACGGGAGGCTTCTTCCGGGACGGTAAGCCGGTGCCCTGGTGATGAAGTGAGAGTCCATGTGACGGGACCCTCACCCCCTTGCAGTCGGCGTCCGGCTCAGATCACCTTCAACCGCACCAGCGCACCCAGCGTCAACGCCCCCGGCAGCAACGGCAGCCACACCGTGATGATCCGGTAGGCCAGCACCACCGCCGTCGCCACGGCCGCCGGGCCGCCCGCCGCCACCAACGCCACGATCAGCGCAGCCTCGACGGAGCCGATACCGCCCGGCGTCGGCACCAGCGCCACCGCGACCGTCGCCGCGAGATAGGCCACCGCCATGTGCACGGGCGGCACCGACAGGCCCAACGCCTGCCCGACCAGGACCAGTCCGGCCGCCTGCAGCGCGGGGAAGGCGAGCGAGCCGCCCCACAGGGCGAGGGCACGGGAGGGGCGGGTGTGCACCGAGCGCAGTTCGCCCAGTGCGGTGCGTACGAAGGCCAGCGCGGCCGTCCGCAGTCGTCGGACGAAGGCGAGCACCGCGCCCGCCACGACCACGACGGCACCGACGACCGCCAGCAGCGGACCCACCGCGCCCTCGGGCAGCAGCGCGCCGAACCGCAGCGCGCCCGGGAACACGAGCAGCAGCGTCACCAGCAGGCCCACCCGGGCGACGCACTCCGCCAGCAGGTACAGGGCGAGTGCGGCCGAGGAGCGGGCGAGCGGGACCCCGCAGACCGACATGAACCGCAGGTTGACGGCGCTCGCGCCGAGGCCGGTGGGGAGCAGGTGGTTGGCGGAGCCGGCCGCGAACTGCGTGGCCAGCAGCCGCCGTCGGGGCAGCCGGTCGACGACCGCGCCCTGCCGGGTGAAGGCGGCCGCCACCCAGGTCAGACAGGTGGCGCCGATCGCGGCCAGCAGCCAGGGCCACTCGGCCTCCCGGAGATGGCCGAAGCCCTCGGCGAGCACCGACCAGTGCTGGACGGCGACGGCGACGACCAGCAGGAGCGGAAGCAGACACAGGATCTGGCGGACCGGGACGCGTCGGGGGAATCGTCCGTTGGGGAGTGGTCCTTCGGGGAGCTGAACCGTGGTCACATCTGAAGAGGGTCTCCGCACCGTGCCAACGGCGGGTGGCTGAATCGCGGCCAGAGGCTTACAGACGGACAGCGGCTGGGGAGGGGCTGCCATGGGGTCCTCGGTGTCCTTCGTGAGCGGAGGCGTCGGAAGAGCATTGACCTCGAGGTTGATTGAGGTTCTATGTTCTCTGCCATGAGCATGGAGACCACGGCGTGGACACAGCTGCAGAGTGTCATGAACGCCCAACAGGAGAGCCGCCCCTTCGCCCGCGCCACCCTGCGCCGCATCGGCGCCTACGCCCGTCCGCACCGGGCGCGCATCGCCCGGTTCGTGGTGCTCGGGGTGGTGACCGCACTGCTCGCCGTCGCCACCCCGGTCCTGGCCGGACGCGTCGTGGACGCGATCGTGTCGGGCGGCGACGAGGGCACGGTCGTACGCCTCGCCCTGCTCATCGCCCTGATGGCGGTCCTGGAGGCAGCGCTCGGCATCTTCGGCCGGCGGCTCTCGGCGACCCTCGGGGAAGGGCTCATCCTCGATCTGCGGACGGCTGTGTTCGATCATGTGCAGCGCATGCCGGTCGCGTTCTTCACACGCACACGTACGGGCGCGCTCGTCTCCCGTCTCAACAACGACGTCATCGGCGCCCAGCGCGCGTTCAGCAACACCCTGTCCGGAGTGGTCAGCAACCTGGTCACCCTGCTGCTGACCCTCGCCGTCATGCTCACCCTGTCCTGGCAGATCACCCTGCTCGCGCTGGCGCTGCTCCCGGTCTTCGTGATCCCCGCCCGGCGCATGGGCCGCCGCATGGCCGGCATGCAGCGCGAGGCGGCCACGCTCAACGCGGCGATGGGCACCCGGATGACCGAGCGCTTCTCGGCTCCCGGCGCCACCCTCGTCAAGCTCTTCGGGCGTCCGGAGGAGGAGTCGGAGGAGTTCGCGGCCCGCGCCCGCCGGGTCCGTGACGTCGGCATCCGCACCGCGACCGCCCAGTCGGCGTTCATCACCGCCCTCACCCTCGTCTCGTCGCTGGCGCTCGCCCTGGTCTACGGTCTCGGCGGCTGGTTCGCCCTGCGCGGCACCCTGGAACCCGGCGCCGTCGTCTCCCTGGCGCTGCTGCTGACCCGCCTGTACGCACCCCTCACCTCCCTCGCCGGCGCCCGCGTCGAGGTGATGAGCGCACTGGTCAGCTTCGAGCGCGTCTTCGAAGTACTGGACCTGGAGCCCTTGATCACCGACAAACCGACGGCACACGAGGTGCCCGAGGGCCCGGTCGCCGTCGAGTTCGAGAACGTCCGCTTCGGCTACCCCGCCGCAGACAAGGTCTCCCTCGCCTCCCTGGAGGAGGTCGCCTCCCTCGACACCCGCGGCGGCGCCGAGGTCCTGCACGGCATCTCCTTCCGCGCCGAACCCGGCCGGACCGTCGCGCTCGTCGGCTCCTCCGGCGCCGGCAAGTCGACCATCGCCCAACTCCTGCCGCGCCTCTACGACGTCGACGAGGGAGCCGTACGCATCGGCGGCGCCGACGTCCGCGACCTGACCGGCGCCTCCCTGCGGGCCACCCTCGGCATGGTCACCCAGGACGGCCACCTCTTCCACGACACCGTCCGCGCCAACCTCCAACTGGCCCGGCCCGCCGCGACCGAGGCCGAACTGTGGGACGCCCTGCGCCGCTCCCGCCTCGACGACCTCGTACGCTCCCTGCCCGACGGCCTCGACACGGTGGTCGGCGAGCGCGGCTACCGCCTCTCCGGCGGCGAACGCCAACGCATGACCATCGCCCGGCTGCTGCTGGCCCGTCAGCGCGTGGTCATCCTCGACGAGGCCACCGCCCACCTCGACAACACCTCGGAGGCCGCCGTCCAGGAGGCGCTGACCGAGGCGCTGGCCGGCCGCACCGCCGTGGTCATCGCCCACCGCCTCTCGACCGTCCGATCGGCCGACCAGATCCTGGTCGTCGAGTCGGGACGGATCGTCGAACGCGGCACGCACGAGGAGCTGCTGACGGCCGGGGGACGGTACGCCGAGCTGTACCGGACGCAGTTCGCGCAGCAGCCGGACGAGGCGGCCGCGTGAGGCGGTCGAGCGGGAAGGCCGGGTGAGGGCCCGCACCCTGACGGCCGAATGCGCGGGCGCTACGGAAGACGGTGTGCGTGGGGGAGAACGCGCAGGTAGACGCTTTCTCGAAGTCACAAGGGGGTGGGGAGCCCGGCGCGCGGTCGGTTGCGGGGTGCCGACGGGGTTCTCACGGTGAGTCCTAGAGAGCTGTACCTGACAGCCCGAAAGGAATGTGCATGTCCCCCCTGGTTTCCCGTGGACTGCTCCTGCCGTCCCTTCTCTGCGCCGCGCTGGTCTTCGGCCCCGTCGTCGGCACCGCGTCCGCGCAGTCGTCCGTCCCCGGGGCGTCCACGGCCGCCGGGGCGCAGGACCTCGGCGTATGGCTCGACGACCTGCGGGAGGGCCACGGCACCGCCGCGGCCGACCCCCTGCTCGGCGTGCTGAGCGACCTCACCGAACGATCCGGCCGGCCGCTCGGCGCGGAAGAGGCCGCCGCGTACACCAAGGCCGTCGAGACCGCGTACGCCTCGCTCCGGCAGCGGGTGCAGGAGCGGCCCGCCGCCGCCCCCGACAGCGCGACGGCCCTGGCCGCCGCCGACCCGATCGGCGACGCCGTGACCCAGCTCCAGTCGGCGGTCGACAAGCTGGTCTCGGCGCTGTCCTCGCTCGACCTGGGCGGGGTCCTCGGCGCGGTCACCGGCCTGCTGTCGCCGGTGCTCTCCCTGATCACCGGCGTCCTGGGCAGCGCGGTCCCGTCGGTACCGGCGCTGCCGTCCCTGCCGGCGCTTCCCACACCGGGCAGCCCGGCCCAGTAGAAGGAAATCGGCGAAGTCGGCCGCCCGGCGAGGAGTCCCGCCGAGCGGCCGACGCCCGTCCTGGACTTCCGGTGATCGAGTGATCATCATCCGTTACGCTCGGGTGACCGACGCCGGCCGTACCGGCCTGATCCGCCGATCCCCAGGAGCGTGTTCATGAGCGACATCGAGATCCGCGACGACCGGGCGGCGGGCCGCCTGGAGGCCTTCGGAGACGGCGGCGCGGACGGCGAAGTCGTCGGCCACATCCAGTACTTCGTCCTCGAATCCCCCGAGCGCGCCCTGGTCCCGGTCCACACGATCGTGGAACCGGCCCACGAAGGGAAGGGCATCGCGGGCCACCTTGCGCGCGAGGTGTACGCCATCGCCGAGCGCGAGGGCATCGTCGTCGCCCCGCTGTGCCCGTACGTCGTCAAGTGGGCCGCCCGCCACCCCGAGGTCGCCCCGAAGGCCGACCCGGAGCTGCTGCGCGCGGCGATGGAGTGGCTGGTGGCACACCCCGGGCGGTTCTGACGGTCCCTACGCCCACCTGGTCCTCACGCCGTCACGCGTGAGGGCGAGTGGGCAGGCGGGTGTCGGGTACGCGGGGGAGTAGTCCAGAGCAGACACCGACCCACACCCGGGAGGTCCCGATGACCGAGCCCTACCCCAGCCCCACACCCGGCCCGACCCCCGTGCCGGACCCGTACCCCAGCCCGGGCCCCGAGCCGGCGCCCCCCGGCCCGGCTCCCACCCCGAACCCGCCACCCCCGACCCCCACCCCGCCGCCCCCGGCGCCGGCACCGCCGGGCCCGGCCCCGACACCGGATCCGGTCCGTCCCGACCCGATGCCGGCCCCGGAACCGGGTTCGCCGCTGACCTGAGCGGGCGGGTGCGGTGCCCGGGCCGTCGCCGGCCCGGGACGGCCGTGAACGTGGAGACGGGGGGGGGGGGCGCCCCCCGCCCCCCCCCCCCCCCCCCCGAGGGGCCCCCCCCCCCCCCGCACAGCAACACCCGGGGACAACCCCCCCGCCCCCCCCCCCCC
>NZ_JARXVH010000041.1 GCF_029892565.1 Streptomyces pseudovenezuelae
GGCGGTGGCCCTACGCTCGGGCCTGGTGCCGCATCAGCCTCCCGAACAGGGAGTCTCGTAGAACATGGGTCCCCATCGGCGCCACGCCTGCCAGTTGCCGGTGCCGGCTCAGTCGTGCGGTCCGACGATGGCTACGGCGCCGCCATTTGGAGTCTGGCAGCCGGATGCTGTTGGGGATCTTCATCGATCGAGTGCGGTGCTGAACATCAGCTTTCGGCAGAGGAGTTGGAATGGGCTGGTGGGTCGGGATGGGCGTGACGGTGCAGTGGAGTGACCCCCGAGATTCCGACACCTGGACGCTGGATGTTTCGTCATCCAGGGGAAGTGATCCATGGTGGCAAAGCGAAGGAATTTCCCGGACGAGTTCAAACGGGACGCGGTCGACCTCGTGCGTTCCTCGAAGGACCGCACTCTCACCGACATCGCCCTGCCCGAGCACCGCCCCATCGCTGAGCCCGCGTAGAAACTCGGATCACGCTCATGAGTGACCGCCGCTCCCGTTCACACGCATCGCATCCACCGTCTCTGGAATCCGGCCGGTCCGTCGCCACCGAGGCAACACAGCCCGCCCGTAGTTGTTCGTACCGGCCACCCGATCCAACTCCGCACCGCTCGACGCATGACCGGCAGCCAACTGTCCCTGGAAGTGCTCCCACATCACCTCCTCCGCCGTCACCTCAACCGACCGAGACCGACCACCCTCCGGTAGCAGGGCATGAGCCTCCTCCGACTCACCGCCGTCTGACGGCTCTCGGCCTCTCTCGCTCACCTCTCGCCGATCCGTCGCCGTCTCGTCTCGGTCCGCCGCGTCTTCATCTCGCCGGGTGTCCTCGCTCTCGTCTCGGTCGGGGTTCGGGCCACTCTCGTACCGAGTCTCGGCGGCAGTTGTCGACGGACCACCCGCACTCTCGACACCCTCTCGGCCTCCGAGACGGTGTGCAAGCAGCTCCACCGAGAGCAACAACGCGACCGGCGGCCAACCCGCCACCAACACCGGCTTCCACTCCAACGCCGGCGCCGCCGCAACATTCGCCGCCAACGACACCGCGATACCGAGGAGAAAGGCCAGCCACACCACCGTCCGAGCCCGACGACCCGCCCCACGAGCCGAGTTCAGCAAGCCCACCGTGGCCAGCAGCAACAACCCATCGACAGACAACGGCCACAACGTCGCACTCACACCGTCTGCCCCACCCTGGAGCGCGAACTCCCGCTGATGGACGTAGGAGGCGTACGCGGCCACCGAAGCGACCACGAGAGCACAGCAACGCCGCACCCACACCTCAAGACCGGAAGCACCGTCTACGGACGCCGAGGAGACCTGACGAAGGTCCACAGACTCGTCGTGCGCCGTTTTGTCCATGGCGCTCACCGGGAACCGCCCTTACGACGGCGCCGCCGCACTCGCGGCACAGCCACCGTCCCGGAAAGCACCAGCTCACGGCGACCACGCGACCGTACAGATGCTGTCGGTGCCCTGCCGGGGGCGCACCGCTACACTCCGCGTTTCTCGCAGGTCAGACGGACCGTATGGCGTACGGATGCCTCTTCCTCTGACCGTGCGTTGCACTCCGCGCCGCAGGACGTTTCTTATGCCGTGCGCGGCATCAATGCAGGCTGACGTGGCTTTCACCGCCCATGTACGTCCCGCAGGTTCGAGTCAGAGGGGGTGAACTGCAGCAAGCACTCGTCACTTTCTGCGACGAGCCTCCTGTAACCGTAGAGGACTCCGCGCGAGCCGTGCAGGTGAAGGACAGGCGCAGCCACTGTCGAGCGCCGTTGCGAGACGCTGATCAAGGACACCACCGAGCAGTGCCCCGGCAGGACCAGGAGGAGGCCAACAGTCTCCCCCCCATTACCTTTTTGGTGGCCCCGCAACGGGGTGCCCGGCCTCCGGAGTTGGCATGACTTTCTCCCCCTGTCGATCGCATGTCTTGGGGGGTGGTGTTACCGGCTCCGGAGGCATCGACAGACCGCTGATTAGGGGCATGACCACCGGCTTGTTCGCAGGTCGGGAGGCTCTTCGTAATGTGGATGTGGCGATCGGTGCCGTGGGACCGGGCGGGAACGACCAGAGGACGCACGTGATAGACGTCAGTGAGATCGGCGCCTTTCTCGGCCTGGACGTCGGCAAGGGCGAACACCACGCCACCGCCGTCACCCCGGCCGGGAAGAAAGCGTTCGACAAACGTCTGCCCAACACCGAACCCAGGCTCCGCGAGGTCTTCGACAAGCTGCAGGCCAAACACGGGACCGTGCTCGTGGTGGTCGACCAGCCGGCCTCCATCGGCGCCCTGCCGCTCGCGGTGGCCAGGGACATGGGCTGCATGGTCGCCTATCTGCCCGGGCTGACGATGCGGCGCATCGCCGACCTCTATCCCGGCGAGGCCAAGACCGATGCCCGCGACGCCTTCGTCATCGCGGACGCGGCCCGCGTCATGCCACACACGCTCCGCTCCGTCGACCTCCAGGACGAGACCATCGCCGAGCTGGAGATGATCGTCGGCTTCGACGACGACCTGGCCGGCGAAGCAACCCGCGTCTCCAACCGCCTGCGCGGCCTGCTCACGCAGATCCACCCGCACCTGGAGCGTGTCCTTGGCCCACGCATCCAGCACCCGGCCGTGCTCACTCTGCTGGAGCGGTTCGGATCCCCGGCCCAGATCCGCAAGGCCGGACGCCGACGGCTCGTGACCCTGCTGCGGCCGAAGGCCCCGCGGATGGCCGAGCGACTGGTAGACGACATCTTCACCGCCCTGGACGAGCAGACCGTCGTCGTCCCGGGAACAGATGCGGCCGCACTGATCGTCCCGAGCCTGGCCACGTCGCTGACCGCCGTCCTTGACCAGCGGAGACTGCTCGCCGGACGGATCCAGGAACTGCTGGAGGCCCACCCTCTTTCGAAGGTCCTGACGTCGATGCCGGGCATCGGCGTCAGGACCGGAGCCAGGATCCTCATCGACGTCGGCGACGGCAGCAGTTTCCCCTCCGCCGCACACCTCGCCGCCTATGCAGGTCTCGCCCCGGCGACCCGCAGTTCGGGGTCGTCGATCCGGGGCGAGCAACCCTCCCGGCGGGGAAACAAGCAGCTCAAACGGGCCTTCTTCCTGTCCGCTTTCGCCGCTCTGGCCGACCCGGCATCCCGCACCTACTACGACAAGAAGATCGCCCAGGGCAAACACCACACCCAAGCCCTCCTGTGCCTCGCAAGACGCCGAGCCGACATCCTCTTCGCGATGCTCCGTGACGGCACCTTCTACGATCCCCAACCCGCCCCTGCGGGTTGACGAAACCCATAGGGGCACCCCCCCGAACGGCTGGTCACCGCACGCGCCGCCGGCATCCACGGCCTGACCAACGACGTGCTGGCCGACAAACCGGCCTGGGCACAACTCGCCGACCAGGTACACGACTTCCTCGGCCACGCCTGGATCTGCGCCCACCACGCGCACGTCGACTACCGGGAACTGCACCGCCACCTCCCCACGTGGGAGCCGGCCGGCGTCCTCGACACCCTGCGCCTGGCCAAGGCGACCTACAAAGACCTGCCCTCGTACACCCTCGACGCCTTGATCAAGCACGTGGAGCCGGACCTGTCGCAGGCCCCGCGCGTGGGCCGGCACCGCGCGACCTACGACGCCTACGCCACAGCGCAGCTCCTGCTCGCCATGGCCAACCACTACGAGACCTGGGAGCAGCTTGTTGCCGCGGCCGTGCCGCCCGGCCTGCCCGGCGCCCCCCAACAAGAAGAGGAAGCCACCCTATTTTGACCACCCTCCAGCCCATCCGTATCGGGGTGCTCGGCACCCACTCCACCGGCAAGACCATGCTCCTGAAGCGCATCGAGATGGAACTGCGCGCTCAAGGGATCACCGTGGAACGCACCGGCCGTCTCGGCAAGCGCGCCGCAGCGGCCGGCCTGCCCAAGATGCAGCACCACACCATCCAGTCCACCGAGTGGATCATCACGCAGGGCATCGCCGACGAGATCGGCGCCGCGGCCCGGGGCGCCGAGGTCGTTCTCCTGGACCGGGCCGCCCACGACGCCATCGCCTACCTTCGCGCCGCGCTGGAATACCGCGGCGAGACGGCTCTCCGGCCGGAACGCGAGCGCCTTCTCACGCTCGCCACCACTCAACTGCTCAAATACCACCTGCTGTTGGCGGCCGTCCTCGACGAGAGTGTGCCGGTCGACACCGGTCACGACTACGACGCCCGCTACCGGCGCCTCGTCGACCAGCACCTGCACCGGCTCCTGGACCGCGACAACATCCCCCACCTGCGGGTGACCAGCGCCCCCGACAACCAGGCCCACATCATCGACGAAGCCGTACAGAGCTGCCTCAAGGAGGCCCTCGTATGACCTCCACACTACCCGGGGGGACCGTCACCATCGCCGGCAAGACGGTGTCCCGGCTCGGGTTCGGCACCATGCGCCTGACGGGCCCCGACACCTGGGGCGACCCCCCGGACCGCGACACGGCGCGCAGCATGGTCCTCCAGGCCGTGAGCACCTACGGCATCGGCCACATCGGCACCGCCGACGCCTACGGACCCCACACCGCCGAACACCTGATCTACGACGCGCTTACAACGACCCGCCCGGCGGACTCGGCTCGGGACCATCCCCGCGGGCGCGGGGAGCACGCGTCGGCCGAGTTCCGGCCGCCGGCCGAGTGGGGACCATCCCCGCGGGCGCGGGGAGCACCGCATGTGCGACGCCGGCGAAGTCTCCGCCTGGGGACCATCCCCGCGGATGCGGGGAGCACGGGGTGCGGGCCCGGCCTGAGTTGACTGCCGTGGGAGCATCCCCGCGGGTGCGGGGAGCACACGATCACCTTGTTCACGCCGTAGATGCCGTCGGGGCCACCCCCGCCGGTGCGGGGAGCACCTGTAGGCGACCAGGAAGATCTCTTCACCCTGGGGACCATCCCCGCGGGTGCAGGGAGCACAGCTCGTTGCGGACCGGGGTGGTCGACGCCCGTTGGGGACCATCCCCGCGGGTGCGGGGAGCACTCGGTCAGGTTGAAGTAAATGGTGTCGTAGACGGGACCATCCCCGCGGGCGCGGGGAGCACACGGACCGTCAACTTCCGTCAGTCGCTCTCGCGGGACCATCCCCGCGGGTGCGGGGAGCACGTGATGGACAGCGTGTCGGTGGCCCCGCCGTTGGGACCATCCCCGCGGGTGCGGGGAGCACACCGCCAATGACATCAAGGCGGCCGGCGCCGCGGGACCATCCCCGCGGGTGCGGGGAGCACTGACACGGCTGCCTCCCTCGGCATGGTGTGCAGGGACCATCCCCGCGGGTGCGGGGAGCACGACCCGCACCCAGTTCGCGGGGTCCGAGAGCCAGGACCATCCCCGCGGGTGCGGGGAGCACAACTGGGGTGCCAGCCTGAAGGGGAGCCCTGCGGGACCATCCCCGCGGGTGCGGGGAGCACCCGGGCGCCGTGCGAGCGGCGCTCCATCTCCCGGGACCATCCCCGCGGGTGCGGGGAGCACACGATCCGCGAAAACGTCATGGGGCCCCGGTCGGGACCATCCCCGCGGGTGCGGGGAGCACATGCCCTGACCAGCACGACCGAGAGAAGGACCGGGACCATCCCCGCGGGTGCGGGGAGCACGCCTCCGGTGGGTTGGGTTACCTGTGGTGGTGGGGACCATCCCCGCGGGTGCGGGGAGCACCAGACATCCTTGGGGACGATGGTGCGGATCTGGGGACCATCCCCGCGGGTGCGGGGAGCACTCGACCCGGCAGGCTGCGCGCCAGCTGGACGAGGGACCATCCCCGCGGGTGCGGGGAGCACACTTCGCGACGTGCTGCTTTAGTCGTGGGCAGTCAAGTTCTTTAGCACTTGCACGGATTCCGGCATTTTCCTCAAATACGCCATTCCGTGCTTCAGTCCTTCGTGAAGCGGCGTCGTTTAGAAGCGTTGCTCCAACCACGTTTGGCAGTGATGTTGGTTGAGGGGGTGTTGGGGCTAGGGCGGCGGATGAGGGTCAGTCCCTCGTGGTCGACGGGGTGCCAGGCGTGGTCGTGGGTGCGGAAGGTGAAGCCTTGTTCGTTGTTGGTGGTGTGGGCGAGGAGGGCGCGGCCTTGTCCTGCGTATTGCTGGACTTCGTTCCAGAGGGCGTCTCGGATGCGTGCTGAGGGGTTGCCGATGAAGACGCCGGCGGAGATTTCGAGGAGCCAGCGGGTGAGGAACCCTCGTAGTCCGGGTGGGCAGTTGGTGAGGACGATCACGGTCACCAGGGCACCGCTTCCTCGTCGTCCGCGTCCGCGTAGTTGTGTCCGGAGGGCACTTGCCGGCCTCGGTCGCTGTGGAGGGTGACGCGGTCGAGGTCGTCGGCTCGCTCTGCGCCCGTGTTCGCGGTGTCGGGCGTGATGAGGTTCTTGATGTCGTCGACGCAACGGTCCAGCAGGGAGGTTGCGTTGATGCGGTCGCGCAGGGCGCGGCGCGTGCGGGGGCCGACGTCCTGGTCGTCTTCCGCAGCGATGTCGAAGGCGAGGGGGATTGCGATCTCGGTCTTGTAGAGGTCCGCGATGTCCAGGACGAATGAGAGCTCGTGGCCCGAGTGGACGAAGCCGAGTGCGGGGCTGCAGCCGAGGGAGGCGACCACGGCGTGGGCGATGCCGTACATGCACTGTGCGGCGGCGGTCACGGCCTGGTTAACGGGATCACCGCTGGTGAAGTCGCCGGGGGTGTACTTGCGGCCGCGCCAGGGGATGCCGGTGCGGGCGGCGTGGTCGCGGTAGCAGTCTTTGACGCGTCGGCCTTCGCGGCCAAGGAGTTCTTGCCGGGTCAGTCCCGCGGGGTCTTCGTCGGGAAAGCGCAGGCGGTACATGGCGCGGGCGACGGCGAGGCGGGTGCGGGGGTTGGCCCATGTGAGGGCTTGTGCCTCGGCGAGTGCGGAGGAGCGGGTCAGGGCGCGGCCGCCTGCGTAGTAGCGCACGGCGTTCTCGCCGACCCAGGCGACGGCGGCTCCGGTCTCGCCCAGGACGCTCATCGCCTGGTGGGTGATGCGTGTGCCGGGGCCCAGCAGGAGGGTGCCGATGGTGGCGGACGGGATGTGGGTGGTGCCGTCCGCGTCCTCGGCGGTGATGGCGTTGGCGTCCCGGTGGACGGTGCAGCGTTCCAGGTAGACGAAGGAGAGGCGCTCGCTGGTGCGGGTGAGGTGTCGTGGGGTGAGTGCGGCGCGTCGGCCGGGTGTCGTCATTGGCTGCGCTCGTCTGCGGTGGGGAGTGGGGCGAGGGTCATCAGCCCGCAGCCGTATGCCTTTGCTTTGCCCAGTCCCTGGGTGAGGGTGCGGCGCAGCAGGTCGGGGTCGGTGACGTGGAGGCGGCCGTCGAAGGTGACGGCGACCAGGGTGACCGGTCGACGTCCGGGCGTGCTGTCGCTTCGGGATTTGGCGAAGGACAGGTTGCGCTGGTCGCGGACGATGAGTTCGTAGCGGTCGCCGTGGTGGACGGCCTTGTTGTGTGTGGTGCCGCCGGGCAGCAGGCGCTTGTTGTCGGGTTTTTCGCAGATGCGGAATCCGCAGCGTTCCTGCCGTTCGAGGAGCCATGCCATCTGGTGGACCGGGGTGAGGTGGGCGGTCCTCTTGGTCGGTTCGTCGTCCTTGCGGCGGATGTGGTGCACCGGGTTGGCGGTGAGGCGGAATGCCCAGGTGGTGTCCTGTGCGAGCCGGTCGAGGAAGGTGGCGTAGGGCCTGGTCTGCCAGCCGGGGTTGTCCGGGTCGGCTGCTGCGGCGGCGGGCCAGCCGGCTTGCTCGACGAGGTGGGTGAGGTCGGGCCGGTCAGGGCTGACCACGTACAAGAAGACCTCGGCGGAGGCGTTGTGGTCCAGGCGCCACAGCACCCGTGGGCCCTCGGATGGGGTGCCGGGTCCGCCCGGGGCTGTGGGCAGCAGGTGGGGAAACGATGACATCACGGCCGCGTGCAGGGATTGGGGTGAGGAGAGCAGGCGCCTGGCTCCCGGGCGCGCGGTGTTGATACGGAAGCGGGACAGGTACATCAGGCGCTTTCCTCTTCCAAAGCGGCGAACGGGTCGTGCCGGGGCAGGGACCTGGGTGCCGAGGCGGCGCTGGGGTTGGGCACGTCCACGGTCGTGGTGACCACGGTGCGCAGGGCGTGTCGGCGGTGTTCGGCGGCGAAGCTGAGGGGCTGGTCGCGCAGCAGGTCGCCGTCGGGCTCGTCCGGGCTGGCTTCGCGCAGCACGGTCAGGGACACCGTCGCGTCTTTGCGGCGCTGCTTGCGGTACCAGGCGGCGGCCTGCCAGGGCTCTTCCTGCAGTGCCTCGGTGAGTCCGGCTCCGTGGTGCAGGCTGAGCCGGACCGGGTGGGCCGGCGGGCAGGAGCGGCGGCCGAGGTAGGGCGGATGGACGGGGTGGTTCAAAGCAGTGTCGAGTTCGTCCAGGAGGGCGTCCTGGCCCTCGACGGCGGCGACGAAGACCGCGTCGGCGAGGTAGTAACGCTCGGACAGGGGCATCGACTTGTCGGTGTCGGCGTGGTGGGCGGTCTGGAAGTCGCGGATGCGGGTGCCGGGTTGGTCGATGCGGACTGCGAATCGGAGCACGGCCAGCCGGGCCAATGCCTCGTCGTCGCCGCGCTCCATACCTCGGGCGGCGGCGAGCAGGCCGATCACGCCGCTCTTGGTCGGGGCGGACTCGGTGGTGCGGCGGGCGAACCGGGCGGAGGCCCCCCATGCTTGCAGGGGGCCTGCCAGCCGCAGCGTCAGCACGCTCATGCGGGCTTGTCCATGCGCTCGGCCACGGCTTGGCCGACCGCTTTGACGAGCGCGGACAGGCTGGGCGTCTCCTGGCCGATGCCGGCCAGCTTGTCGGTGGCGCCTCCCACGCGCAGGACCCAGGTCAGGGTGGACTGCTCATCGCCGTAGGCCCGTTCGACCTCGGGAATGTACTCGGCCAGGCGGGAGGCGGCCTCGCGCAGATGCCCGCCGCCGGATTCGGCCACCACGGGCTCTTCGAATGCGGCGACGAGACTGATGGGCCGGGTGGTGCGGAGCTTGACGACGACGGCGTCGGGCAGGGTGTGGTGGCCGAACGTGTTGATCTTGCCCTGGGGCAGGGAGGCGACGAAGGCGTGCACGAACGCCTCGACGGCGCGGCGCACGGGGGTGGTGACGGGTTCGTCCTTGCGCAGTCCTTCGCCGAGATTGGCGGCGAGCTGGTGCACACTGACGGCGGCGTAGCGGTAGAGGGTCGCGGAGTTGAAGTCGACCGTTCCGATCATGCCCGCGCCGGACTCGGCGTCGGTGTTCTTGTCGTCGACGGCCGTGTAGTAGTCGGACTCGTTGTCCACGCGGTGCACGCTGATGGCGTGGGCGACCTGGGCGGCGGCATCGACGTTGAAGTCGGTCGAGTCGGCGACCATGCGCCCGAACAGGGCGATGTCTACGGAGTGACGGGTGTCTGCGATCTGCTTGGCGCGCGCCTTGTTGTCCTTGTCCTTGAGGTACGCCGTGATGTCGGCGGCGCCTTCGAGGGCCAGCGCGGCCAGGCCGTCGAGCTGCCGGGCGCTGAGGAACATCAGGTACTTGGACTGCGGCGCCGCCATCTCCGGCGTCTCGGCCGCCTCTTCGGTCTTCGCCGTGCGCGCTTTCCGCTCCGGTACGACCATCTTGGAGCCGGTGGCCGTCTCGATCACCTCGGCCGCCAACGACAGCGCGTCGGCGTCCTTGACCGACGCGTCGAGAGCCGTGATGCGCTCCGCGAGGATCTCGGCGACCTTCTTGGTCCGCACGCCCAGTTCGCTGGGGTCGAGCAGGTGCTCGGTATTGAAGTACTCGCGGGTGACGCGCTTCCACGCCTGGCTGGAGACCCTGGCCCGGGGGATGCCGCCGTAGACGGCCGACTTCGGGGCGCCGGTGTCATCGCGGTTGAGGTTGCTGGGCGGCACGGTCTGCAGGGCGTGCACGTCGAGGAAGATGCGGTTCACGAGGCGTCCTTGGTCGTGTCGAAGTCTGAAGCGAGGCCGGTGGCGGGAGTTGATCCGGCCGGGTCACCGGAACCGGCCACAGTGCTCTTGGCCGGTCGGTAGGCGTGGAAGGAGCGGCCCCACGCCCGGCGTACGTCGTCTCTGCCACCCGGGCGCTGCCAGTGCCACAACTGCCCGGCGAGCAGGGCGTAGTCGAGCGGAATGTCCTCGCGGCGCAGCAGCAGGACGATCTCCCGCAGCCGTTGCGCCAGCGAGGCAAGGTCTGGAGCGTGGCCGGCGCGGACGAGGCGTTTGAGGATTGGCTCGTCGATGTCGCCCTGGGGCATGAGCCGGCGCACGGCGGACCCCAGGCCGGCGGGTGCGTCCTTGCGGTCGGGCCGGTGCATGCCGGTTGAACGGGACTGCTGGTGCAGGGCCCACAGGGTCAGAGCCACGTGCACGGCGTTTTCGGCATGGGCCAGGTCTTCCTCGCGCGGGGGCAGGCCGCCCTCACGCGTGGGATCGTGCAGGGGGCCGGTGTCGGTCAGCCCCCACAGGTCCGGAACCTGATGGACCTCCTTGCCGGCGCCGCGGCGCAGCCGGGCCAGGGCCGCCACTGCGCGGGGCTGGTCAGCCACATAACCTCGCTGCAAGCTGCCGATGTTCTGCGCGGTGATCCGCCGGACCCGTTCCGGAAGGACGAGAGAGGTCGAGGTGGTCACGAGCGTGCCCCTTCTGCTGGGAGTCCTGCGTCGGTTTCGACCACGTCGGCGCCGGACACCTGCTGCTCGTCCGCCTCGGAGCCAAAGGAGTCCGAGAGGCCGAGCGCGTCGTTGAGCCGACGCCTGAACCACCCTTGCGCGTAGGCGGAGTTGAACCACACGGCACCCTTGGGGGTGGTCACGATGCGGCCCTCCCACGCGGCGTCGGAGGACTCGGCCAACAGCTCCTTGCCGACCCGGTCGATGATGCGGCGGGTCTCATGTCGCCAGATCGTGCGCTGTTCGTCGGGGTCACTCGCGTCGGCCAGCGTGCGCAGCCAGATGCGGTAGGGGTCGTCCAGCGCGGCGAACCCGCGTTCGCGGGCCCGCGTGCGGGGCCCTTCCGGCTGCGCGCCCGCGGCCCGCGCCAGATCGGTGGCAAGGTCCCCGAGAGCGGTGACGGCGTGCTCCGCGTCCCCCACCGCGTCGATCGCCTGCTGCGCGTACTCCCGGTCCTGCCGGTGCAGCAGCCGGACCGCCACGGCCAGCTGGTCGTCGACGATCTCGTCGATCACGGACTGCTGGGTGCCGTACACCGCGCCGACCACCCGCGTCCGGATCAAAAAGCCGCGAGGCAGCTCGCCCTCGGTGACCAACCGCGCGACCCACTCCAGAATCCCCGGACGCAGCGAGGACGCGGCCTCCGCGCCCTGACCGGCGACCTCCCGCTCAGCGATCAATGAAGCCAGTCCGCGCCACACAGCGCGGGAGGGATCGTGCTCACGGGGCAGGTAGACCAAGGCCTCGCCGCGCTTCTTCTCCTGCGCCGTGCTGCGCCGCCATGCCGTCATGGGCTCACGTGTGTGCAGGTTGTGCGCGGCAAGCGGGTCACCGTAACCCAGGACCACGCCATGGACGCCTGCTTCGTCGAAGTGGAGCCGCAGCCGCCGCGTCTGCCAGCTGTACAGGTCCCGTACGCCCGAAGGGTGCCGGTCCGCGACGGCTGCGGGCCCGCACGGCTCGCGTCGCCAGGCCGGCCGGTCCTCGGCGTCGATACGCAGCCCGGCGGTGTCCGCTGCAACGAGGTTGAGCAGCAGCGTCTCGCGCAGGCTGTCGCCCTCGACGAAGACCCCGCCCAAAGCGCCCGCCCAACCGACCCCGAGCGGGTACACCTTGCCCTTCTTGGCCCGGGCATCGCCGACGGTGGCAGTTTTGATGCCGGAGGTGTCGTAGGCGTGGGCGTGGACCACCCAACGGGCCGCCTCGGCGAAGCCGAGCCGGTCCACGGCGGGCATCCGGGAGGTGAAGAACGGTTCCCCGTTGGGGACATCAGCGACGATCCGGTTGAGGGAGAACACCTCGTCGCGCGCGGTGTGCAAGTCCGCCACCTGGAAGAACGGTGTGCGCGGATGCAGCAGGTCAAACCGGGCCAGGTGGGCGTCGAAGTATGCCGGGAACGGCGCAAAGCAGGTGTCGTCAGCCCACAGGTGCGCCCAGTCCTCGATGTCACGCGGCCCGTTCAGGGCGTCATGGGCCACAGCCAGCAGCAGCCGCAGCAAAGCGAACTCCTGGGTGGGCACGTCGCCGACAATCCGGCGCAGACTGCCGGCCTGAGCGAATACCTCGCGCAGGGATAACTCGCCCTGCGTGCCGTCCCGCCACAAGACCGGGATCCATGGCCGCTGAGTCAGGTCGAACGATAACGGGCCGTTCGCACGGCTGCCGCTGGATTCAGTCACGCGTGACCTCAAGTCCGTCGCAGGGGCTGTAGCGGAGTGAGAACCCTGCCAGACGGGTCTGACAATCGCCGTCCAGCACGAGAATCAGCTGGCCGGCCAGCCAGTAACTGTCCTTCACCTGCCAGGCGGGAACATAGAGTTCTTCAAGTTCGGCGATAGCGCGGTCCATGACCTCCGCGTACGAGAACTGGACCGGCAGCCGCAGTCCGCAAGCGGCCGCCGCCCTGGCCGCACCAGGGGCGGGGGGCCGGTCCTGGGGCAACTCCAAGCCCGCCTTGTCCGGCGCGATCCAGTCCACGGTGGCCAACACTCCATCGGCCCGCCGCTGCACGACCACGACCTCCAGGCTCTCCTTGCTGTCACGGACCTGGGCCCGGCCCGCACGCGTGTCGTCCGCATCCCCCACACCGGCCGCCACCCAGCCGATCAGCGGGCGCCCCGGCCGGCCCACCGCATCCAGCCGGAACGTGCCGGCCCGCTCGGCCTGGTCCTTGCGATGCTCCTCATGGCGCTGCCGCGCCGTGTCCATCCCCTCGGCCCAGCCTGGGGGAACGGCGGCTTCTTCCGCGTACGCGTTCTGTACCAGCGGGCTGATGTCCTGCGGCAGTCGCACCGGCCGACGGGGACCATCGAGGTGCTCCAGCAAGACGGCGGCCGAGCGCAGCAGTCCGTAGGCGCCGTACACGGAAACAGAACCCCGTACCGGCACAGGTACCGGACCTGTCCAGTCGACACCGGTCACCAGGCAGCGCGCCGTACGCAACCGGTGTGGACGGTCCCCCTGGTTGTGGCCACGCTGATGGCGGTGCAGGCGTCCCATCCGCTGCAGCAGCAAGTCGACCGGACACAGATCAGTCACCAGCAGGTCGAAGTCGACGTCCAACGACTGCTCCGCGACCTGGCTGGCCACCACGACATGGGGCCCGCGCGGACGCTCCTGGCTCTTGCCCGGCGGCCCGAACCGGGCGAGGAGATCGGCATCCTTCGCCGCCCGGTCCACATCGATGAAGCGGGAATGGGCGACCGTCACGGCATCGTCGCCGAACCGCTCACGCAGTACCTTCGCTGTTTCCAGAACGCGGTTGACGGTGTTGCGCACTACCAGCGCACACCCGCCGCCCTCCAGTTCGGTAGCCAACCGGTCCGCCAGGACACCGAAGTCGTCGTCAAGGCGTTCAAGCCGGACCGATGTCTCGCGAGCCGATGCGGGCGGGCACTCGATGACAGGGGTGCCGCCCGGTGGCACCGCGGTCAGCAGCGGGTAGCCGTCGGTTCGCGCCACCGCTTCGAACTCCTCAGCACTGACGGTACTTTCGGCTCCCGCATAGGCCTCGGCCAGCTGTCGCCTGCGCCCGGCGGGCAACGTCGCCGACAACACCACCACCGGCACCCGGTAGGCCCCCAGCCACGACAGCACCCGGTCCAGATAGGCACTCATATAGGTGTCATAAGCGTGCGCCTCGTCGATGACCACGACCTTGCCCGCAACGGCCAGGTGCCGCAGTGCCAGATGCCGGCTCTTCAACCCGGCGAACAGCAGCTGGTCCACCGTGCCCACGACGAACGACGACAGCATCGCCTTCTTACGCCCCCGCAACCACGCGTGCGCCACCAGCTCAGCGGACGCGGCCCGCTTGTCATCCGCAGGCCGCCAAGGACGGTCCTCCTCATCCACTGCGACGGCGGCAATCCGCTGCGCACTCTTACGCATCAGATCCGCGTACGCGTCGTTGAGCGCCGCCTTCGAATGCGCCAGCAGCGCCGACAAACGTGTGCCCTCCTCGGTAGGTAGGCGTTTGAGCCAGTCCAGCAGCCGCGGAAACATCGCATTGCCCGTGGCCATCGTCGGCAGCGCGAAGAACACCCCGCCCGCTCCCGACCTCGCTGCCAGCACCTCGGCCACCGCCAGCGCCGCCTCCGTCTTCCCCTCCCCCATCGGCGCCTCGATCACCACCAACCCCGGCTGCGACATCGTGCGCGCCAGCCGCACCGCAGCTGCCTGCACCGGCCGTACGACAGCCCCCGGCGGCAGGTCGAATCGCGTACCGAACAACTCCCCCACATCCTGGGGCGGTTCCTCGGCACTCCACGGCTCGGGCAGGCGAAGCCCCTGCCACGCAGCCGCCACCCGCTCCGCACCCGTGCAATGGGCCGCCTGCGGAAAGTACGGAAACAGGTCAGGGTTGCTGGCGATCCAGTCGGCGACGATCACCAACGCCGACAGCAACACCTGCACCGGCTGCGGCAGCTTCACCGCCCGCCAGACCGCCAGCCGGTCCCGCACGCCGAACTCATCGGCGCACGCGTCCATCAACTCCCCCTGCACCCGCTGCCACACCGCCCGGCTCGGCCCCGGCGTTCGCAGAAGGTGCGGGCGGTCGTCCAAGCTTTTCAGCTGCCCGTGATCCGGCATCACACCGTGGTGGCCGCCCACGACAACCGCGAACTGCGCAGACTGCCGCCCACTCCAGCCATGCTGCTCCTCCAGCCACTGCGCCAGCAGCACCTGCCCGGTCAGGCCGTGCGGAGCCAACCGCCGATCCGGCCCGAACTGCCGGCGCGTCTTCATCTCCAGCCCCTGCGCACGCATGACATCGGCGAGTTGGTCGACCTGACACGCGAACGCCGGCGTCGCCTTGCCTATGTCATGCATACCCGCCAGCCACACCGCCAGCCGCCGACCGTCCCGCTCACCACCCGGCAACGCCCCGGAGATCAAATCCCGTACGTTCGCCGGCAGCCACCGGTCCCACAACAGCCCCGCCACCGCAGCGCTGTCCTCCATGTGCCGCCACAACGGCAACCAGCCCTCAGCGTCCCGGTCATGCTTCGCCCACACCGACCGCACCGGCCCCCTGAGCCGATTCCCCAACCCCGACCCGCGCTCCCCGTCACACGCCATCCCAGATACATACAGGCAGAAACCGCCCCGCAACTGCCCCTTCAGCAAACCCGAACCGGGACACACGCGGATTCCGACCAGCTCGCCACACCGCCAGGTCCGCCGCCGTACAATCCGCCGTCAGCCTTCGTCTCAACGAACAACCACCGACAGATTCGCACCCTACGAGCGAAATGACCGCTTCGGTGAAAGTACTTCCGAACCCCGCCTGGCCACCATGAAACAGCAGGTCGCCGAGTGTGCTCCCCGCACCCGCGGGGATGGTCCCACCCTGCTGTGGCAGGCCGTTCCGGGCATGGGGTGCTCCCCGCACCCGCGGGGATGGTCCCCTGGCCCGGTACATCAAGGACGGCACCGTCACGTGCTCCCCGCACCCGCGGGGATGGTCCCCCTGCCGTCGGAACCGTCCGCGAAGCCCGCCGGTGCTCCCCGCACCCGCGGGGATGGTCCCACTGAGCCGCCCGGCGAGTTGACGCGCACGCGGTGCTCCCCGCACCCGCGGGGATGGTCCCTGCCGGGGCAGCGGCCTCGACCCCAGGCACAAGTGCTCCCCGCACCCGCGGGGATGGTCCCGCCAGCGCCGCCGGCACCGGCTGGGCCCTCGGGTGCTCCCCGCACCCGCGGGGATGGTCCCTGCTCCCGCCTCACGCCGAGGGGGGTCCTCCAGTGCTCCCCGCACCCGCGGGGATGGTCCCACCGCATCGGACCGGTACTACCGCAAGAACGGGTGCTCCCCGCACCCGCGGGGATGGTCCTGCTGGCCCAATTCCAGGCGCTTGGACTCGGCGTGCTCCCCGCACCCGCGGGGATGGTCCCACCCACTCTCGCCGCCCTGCACCGCGCAGCCGGTGCTCCCCGCACCCGCGGGGATGGTCCCGACGCGCTGCGGGTCTTCCTCGGTGACGGTCTGTGCTCCCCGCACCCGCGGGGATGGTCCCTGAGCTGGGATCCCTCCGGACGTCGTAAGTGCGTGCTCCCCGCACCCGCGGGGATGGTCCCACTTCGGTGGTGTGGGCGGTACTTGTGGCGCTGTGCTCCCCGCACCCGCGGGGATGGTCCCACTTCGGTGGTGTGGGCGGTACTTGTGGCGCTGTGCTCCCCGCACCCGCGGGGATGGTCCCGGGCACTGCAAGCGGGACCTGTACGACCACAAGTGCTCCCCGCACCCGCGGGGATGGTCCCTCCTGCGCGAGTGTCGGCGTGCGCTTGGGCTTGTGCTCCCCGCACCCGCGGGGATGGTCCCACGTTCGTCTCGGAGGGCAGCCTGGTGGCTGCGTGCTCCCCGCACCCGCGGGGATGGTCCCCTTCTCCCGGTACTCGTGCGACTGACCGCGCAGTGCTCCCCGCACCCGCGGGGATGGTCCCCTGGCCGCGCTGTCGGCTGAGCTGTTCTCAGCGTGCTCCCCGCACCCGCGGGGATGGTCCCGCGGTCGTGAGCACGTGGATACCGACTGCCGGGGTGCTCCCCGCACCCGCGGGGATGGTCCCGCCAGCCTCAGCCGCGCCGTGGTCAGCTCCTCGTGCTCCCCGCACCCGCGGGGATGGTCCCACCAGCAGCACGGTGAACGTTGACACCTTCGGGTGCTCCCCCACCCTCGGGGATGATCCCTGGGTTTCTTAAGCCTTGAGGTTGAAGGTCTTGTGCTTCCCGCACCCGCAGTGCTGTGGGCGTCCCGTCCCGTGTGCCAGAGCGCCGAACCCGTGCCAGGCGTCTGCAGATTCGAAAGGGGCGGGGGCCTCGTGTGAGGGGCGGCAGGCGCAATCCATGCCGTCAGCTCAATCGCTGCCCCCGACCACCCCGGGGCCACCAGCCCCGACCATGAGTCACGATCCGGCAACATGCCTACGGGGCTGCTGGGGTGGGCCTCCTGGCCGGCCCGACCTTGGCCCCCACCACGGGTCTGAGGAATCCTGCGCGATCGCGTCTGCGCACTGTGGGTGCAGTGCGTTGCGCAGCGAGCTGCGCAACAAGTCCAAGGACCGTGCACAGCAGGCCGGCAGGCCCGCCTGCGCAGTCGATCCAGGTCTGCGCACCGGCCTACCGGTACCGGCAGGCGCCGCCGGCCCGTCCCTTGGGGTGACTGCCTGGAGCGCCGCCCACGGGCCGGCCCGAAGATCCCGCTGTCCCCCGCCGCCGTCCTGGCGGATGCCCCCACTCGTACCAGTCCGCGGCATGGTCGGGGTCATGGTCGGGCCGACCATGACCCGAGCACGGCTTTTGTGTCCTGTCTGTGACCGTGGTCGGGGTCTCGTGGTCGGAGGTCCGGTCGGGGACGCCGGGTTTTCTCAAGGTCAGCAACATCCGTTCTGACCTGGGAGTTTCACCATGCCTCCTGACACGCAGGCCGCGCTGGGCGAGTCCCGCGCCCTGACGGCCGCGGGCGCCCGGCTAGAGAGGATGCGCAGACGCGTCCGCCTGACCCGGCTCGCTGTGCTCACTGCGATCGCGGCCGGTCCTGTCGCCCTGGGCCTGGCCGTGTGGGCCGGGCCGGCCATCGTGGCGGCCGCTCCCTCCGTGAAGCCCGCCACCGTGCGCACTGCGGCGGCCGCCGCCGACCCGGCAGGCTATGCGCAGGTGTTCACCGGCGCGTGGCTGCGCAGCAGCGCCGACGACCCCACAAGTGCGCAGGCGCGGCTTGCGCAGTCCCTCGCGCCGGACGTGGAGCTGCCCGGCCCGGCCGCCGATGCGCATGTGACGCCTCAAGCGGTGACGGTGGCTGCGCAGTACGCAACACACCGCCGGTGTGTGAGTGGTGACGGTGGCTGCGCAGTACGCCGACGGACGGCTGCGGTACTTCGCCGTGCCGGTGGCCGCCGACACCTCGGGCGCCTCATTCATAGTGACCGGGGCTTCCCGGTATGCCCTGGGCAACCGGATCAGCGACCTGCAGGCCACGGTGGCGGAGCACCTCCTCGTGGGCACACTCGCCCGACACGTACCCATGGGCATAGCAGTCCTGGAAGACCTCGAAGAACAGGACCCCACCACTGACGCCTGGGTTCCTCTAACCGGCGGCGGCTCGCGACTGTGGAACGAACTGTGACGCCCTGGTGGTCCACGGGATCGGCGACTTCGACCTGGACGACCTCGACCTGGTGCGCCGCCAATTCTCGGACCGGCGCGTGACCCTCGACGGCGACGTGATCACCGTGTGGCCGCCATCCTCAACTCCCAGGCGAGACGGCACCCGACGGTCCGCCCCGGCGTACCAGCACCCCGTACCGCGGCCGACCGCGCAGCCTCATCGTCTCCATGCCTCTTCCGGAAAGGACGCGACTTCATGAGCAGATGGGCTACCTCAGCACTCGGCAAGCGCCTGACCGCGTTGATGATCACGGCAGGACTGGCCTTCGGAGCAGTCGGCTGCTCGGGCGACGGCACCCAGCAGGACCGCGCCTTGGCGGCCGCCCCGGAAGACCAGTTGGCTCGAACGGGCTCGCCGCTGGCCGAGCTCCAGGGGCAGAACCACCTGTCCCTGACCATCACCTCAGCCGAGCGGGACCCGGCCGGCTACCTCACCGTGCGAGGCGACCTCAAAAACGATGGGTCCCAAGTAGCGGTCGTTCCGGCTGAGTTGCGCGGCAACGAACTCAAGGTCCTCAGGGCCGGACCGTCGCTGGCCGGGGCAACCGTCGTGGACTTCGCCCAGAACAAGCGCTACTACGTGCTGCGCGACACGGACGGACGGCCCCTGACCACGACCGGCCTCTCCACGTCAAGGCCGGCGAGAAGGTCCGCGTGTTCAGGCAGTTCCCAGTGCCTCCGGCGAGCACGAACACGGTCGGATTCCAACTGCCGCTGTTCGACACCACAAACATCAAGATCAGTGACTGAGGCGAGCGCCCTCATGGCCACCGTCCGATCACGGATCGCCGCCCCGCTCCTCGCTCTCGCCATCGCGGGAAGCACGTGGGGAGGCTCTTCGCCTGGGGAGGTCTTCACTTTGTCCGGTTCGTGCACGGCCGTGTCCGGCGGACACGCACTGTTCGCCGCCGGCTCGAACAGTCAGGGGCTTGCGCTCTGCCCCGGGGCGAGACTCGCGCTCCTGCCAAGGTTCTCGCTCTCGGTTCACAGCCCGTCGGTATTGACCGGGTGGTCGAGGACCAGGCGAGCGCGGAGCACCGCGAGGACGTGGGCACACAGGTTGACCTTCGACGTGCAAGCGGAGGTGCTCTTCGCCAAGGGCAGTGCGCGGCTGAGCAGTTCGGCACGGTTCCGATCGGCTTCGTCGTCCAGGAGATGGAGCTGCAGGCGGGCATGACGATCCGAGTGTGTGGGTTCACTGATGATCTCGGATCGACCGCCCGCGGCGAGGCCCTCTCCCTCAAGCGTGCCGTTGCCGTCCAAGGCGTGCTGGCCGAGGAGCTGAAGGGCGCGGCGGTCAGCTCCGACGCGCGCAGGTTCGGCGAGAGGCAGCAGGTGGCCTCCAAACGCCACAGAGGCCAGCCGCCAGAACCCGCGGGGCTGCGGCCGTGTTCTCCCGGGCGATCAGGTGACGGCCTCAACGGAACCCGGGCGACCGCCCCAGTTCGCGGCCGAAACAAGCGAATTGACGCGAGTACATGTCGCCATCCGGTGCTCAGAGTGACCAGATACGACCCGAGTTGTGCAAGTGAAGTCAAATATCACCATGGGAAGTTGGCTGGCATATGCGTAACGTGGCGGCTACGGAAACGGATCATCACAGGTTCACGTCGTGCGCGGAACCGCAGCACCGCAGGACCCAGGACTGCGGTCGTCACCGCAGCTCGCTCGTCCGGGGAGACAACGTGACACATGAACACCGCAGCCCCATGTCCTTCGCCATTCGCAATCACAACCGGCGCGCGGCGTTGTCGGCTCTGGTACTCGCTGCGCTCGCCATGGCAGCCGGCTGTTCTTCCGGTAACCAGGACACGGCTGCCGCGTCGCCCACCCCGAGTAGTGCCGAGCCCTCCAAAACCGTGTCCGCAGACGAGGCGCAGGCCCGCAAGGACGTCCTCGCTGCCTACCAAGGCATGACGGAGGAGCGCGTTGCTGCGTATGCCAAGGCCTCCCTCGCCGGCAGCCGCATCACCAAGTACGCCACGGGCGCCGCGTTGCGTGATGTGAAGGACGCCGTCTTCGTCAACATGCGAAACGGCATCGTCGTCAAGGGCGAGCCCCAAGTGATCGCGAGCCAGCACGACGTCAGCCTCGGCTCGGGCGGCGGTACCGCCCGACGCGCGACGCTTCGTGTCTGCTTCGACACCAACACCTGGGATCCGGTCGACAAGAAGACTGGCAAAAGCGTAGCGCCGCCCGGCCAAGTCAAGCGCTACACCATTACCGCGCACCTCCAGAAGCAGTCCAGCCAGTGGCGAGTCACTGACGAGAAGGCCGACAAGGAGAGAACATGCTGATTCGACGTGCTGCTGCGAGCGCCGTCGTGGCTGCTCTCGCCATCCTTGCGTTAGGACAGACGGTCGCATACGCAGGCGACGGCAAGGTGGTGTGCGACAAGGCGGGATTCTGCCGCGTCGTTGCAGACGACACCACCACGACACCGGGCAAGAACGGTGACGCCGAGCAGGCCTCGGACGGCAGTTCCGGAAAACCCAAGTGCTACGACAGCAACATGATGGAGAACACCGAGGTCCCCTGCTACCAGAAGGGACTCGGCTACTGGGTCAATGGCAGCAACTGCTACTTCCAGGAAGCCAACCCGCAGCCCCCTGCAGATGATCCCCGGTGGGAAGGCCACGATCCGGCGGACGGGGCCGTCTACGACGCGTACTGCCCCGACAACCCGAACCAGACCAGCCAGTGGTTCGCCCAGCCGCCCAACGGCGGCGCGGCCGTTGACCCCGAGGTCCTGGCTCGGGAGGCCGTCAAGAAGATGCGGTTGCTCGGACCGGACATCGCCAGCCCACGGGCCGGCGGGAGGTACACGGTGGGCGTGCCGATGTGGATGTGGGTGAACCAGAGCGCGACCACTTACGGCCCACAGTCAGCGTCGGCGTCCGCCGGCGGCGTGACCGTCACAGCCACGGCCAAGGTCTCTCGGATCGTCTGGCAGATGGGCGACGGCGCCACCGTGACGTGCCATGGACCCGGCACGGTCTATCGGGCCTCCGCTGGCATGGCGGACTCCCCCACCTGCGGCCACATGTACGCCAAGACGTCGGCTGCTGCCGCTGGCGGCAAGTACAAGCTGACCGCCACTTCGACCTGGACGATCGATTGGGAGGTCACTGCCGGTGGAGGCGGGCAGACCGGCCAGCTCGCCCAGACTCAGCAGTCCCAGATGCAGGTGGCGATCGGCGAAGTCCAGGTCGTCAGGTAACGCCGCCGAAAGGACAGAGAGTTGAGCAGGACGAAAGAACGTGTGGACGCATCCCCGAACGGATTACCCCAGCAGGGCCGTGTGGCCGGTCCGGTCGCCCCACCCCGGGTGTCGGCGCGCAGGCGGCGACCAGGTGTCATCGCCCTGTCGCTGGCCCTGATCGCCGCCGGTGGCGCCGGAGTTGCCGTCCTGCTCCTACAGGTCGGCAACCGCACCGAGGTGGTGACCGTGGTGCGCGACGTCCAGGTCGGCCAGGTTCTCACCGAGGACGACCTGGGCAAGGCGTCCGTCGCCCTGGACCCAGCCGTCAAGGCCGTTCGCGCCGACAACCTCACGTCGGTGGTGGGCAAACGGGCCGCCGTGGAGCTCAAGCCCGGCTCCCTGCTAGCGCCCTCGCAGCTGACGAAGGACAACCTGGTGAAGGCCGGCGAACAGCTCGTGCCGATCGGGTTGAAGCCGGAGCAGGTGCCGGCCACGGCGCTGGTGCCGGGACAGAGGGTGGAGTTGGTGCACGTCCCGGCTCAGGGCGCAGCGGACAGTGGCAAGGCGTCCGATATCTCGCCGGAGACGATCGAGGGTCGGGTCGTGAAGGCCTCCAGTGCTGCTCCCGGTACCGGGATCGTTGTCGTCGACGTCGCCACCACCGCGCAAGAGGGACCGACGGCTGCCGCGTGGGTGTCGGCCGGCACCCTGCGCCTGGTCCTTGCCGCTCCGGACGGTGAGTGATGGCGGTGATCGCGCTCGCAGGGTGCAGTGGGGCGCCCGGCGTGACCACGACCGCTCTCGCGCTGCTGCTGTCGTGGCCGCTGGAGCCAGGCCGGCGGATGGTTCTTGCCGAATGCGACCCCGACGGCGGGGCGGTGCTGCACGGGCTTCTCCAGGGCACGCTGGGCGACCGGTACGGGCTGCGGAACCTCAGTGTTGCTGCCCGTCAGGGCGAGCTCGGCGATGCCTTCTGGCGTCAGCTGATCGATCTGGGCAGCGAGGAGGGCGTGAAGGACCCGTCCCGCGATCGGCTCCTGTTGCCGGGCATCACTGATCCCGTGCAGTCGGCAAGCCTGGGATCGGTGTGGAAGGCGCTGGGTGTCATCTTCCGCGGCATCGAGGCCGAGCACGGCCACGATGTCCTGATCGATCTCGGCCGCCGGGGGGCGTTTGGCCCGTCTGGTGTCCTGGCCGAGCAGGCCGATGCCGTGATCGTGGTCGTGCGCAACACCCTGCGCTGTCTTCAGGCGGCCGAGGCCCGGGTGCGCGCGCTGGAGGAACGGGTCGGTGACGTGGGCGTGCTGTTGATCGACGCGGGCCCGTATCCCGCGGGCGAGGTGCAGCGCGTTCTGCGGGTCCCGGTGGTGGCGACCTTGCCGTACGCGCCCGACGATGCCCGTGTGCTGTCGGACGGTGCCGAACAGCCGCGCCGTTTCACCAGGTCGGCGCTGATGAAGGCGGCCCGCACGAGCAGCACCCTGCTCGTGCAGCGGGCCGCGATGCGCCGGGCCCGCCTCGATCCGCACAGCACGTTTACCGCAGGCCGGGAGGTGACCCGTGCGCGGTAGGCCCCTGCACAACAATCCCCTCGTGTCTGCGCCGTCCGGCGGCCCCCCACCGGCTTTGCCCCGGCGGGCGAATGGCACACGTGCCGGCGCTGCCTCAAGTGCGCACGTGCTCGGCACCGTCACGCCGCAGGTCACCGTCGACTACAAGGTCGCCCGGCACATCGCCAGTCAGGTCGCCAAGCAGCGCGAGGAGTTGCTGAAGACGACGCCTGATATGGACCGGGCCAGTGAGGAACAGCGTTGCCTGGAATGGATCAACGAGGCGGTCGCGCTGTGGTCGGACGCAGCTGCCATGGCGCCGCAGGAAGACGAGGCGCTGCGGCGTGCCGTCTATGACCTGCTCTTTCGGGCCGGCAGGTTGCAGCCGTATCTGGACGATGAGCGGGTCGAGGACATCATCATCCAGGGCCCGGGTGAGGTGTGGCTCGACTACGGCGACGGCGAACGCCGCATGGTCGGGCCGATCGCCGACTCGGAGGAGGAACTGCTGGAACTGTTGCGGGAGTTGGCCCGTGGTTCGGGGCACAGTGAGCGCACCATCTCCACCGCGAACCCCACCCTCGCACTGTCCCTGCAGGACGGTTCCCGTCTCCAGGCCATCACGGGGCTGGGTCCGATGACCTATGCGGTCATCCGCCGGCACCGGGTCTCCCACGCGGATCTCGACGATCTCGTCCGGTTAGGCACCATCGACCCGATCCTGCGGTCGTTCCTCGGCGCCGCTGTACGCGCCGAGAAGAACATCATGATTGCGGGAAAGCAGAAGGCCGGGAAAACGACCTTGATGCGGGCCATGCTCAAGGAGTTCGACCCCGAGTGCCGGTTCGCGACGATCCAGACCGAGGACGAGCTGTTCGCCCATCAAAACGGCTACCACCGGCAGGTCGTCTCCCTCATTGGGCGTGAGTCCAACGGCGAGAAGGACGTCACCGGGCGTGGCGCCGGCGAGGTCACGCTGCTGGACTTGATGCATCCCGCTTTGCGGATGTCGCTGGAGCGGATCGTGGTCGGTGAGGTCCGCGGGCCGGAAGTCGTCGCCATGATGCAGGCGCTGACGAACGGCTCGGGCGGCAACCTGTGCACCATCCACGCCCGTCGCCCGGACATCATCTTCGACCGGATCGCCGAGCTGTACGCCCTCGCCCAGGACAACCTGTCCGAGCAGCTCGCCTACCGGCAGACCGCCAACGGCCTCGACTTCATCGTGTACGTCGACATGACGGACGAGACCCAGATCGGCGGCCGCCGCCACCGCTACGTCTCCCACATCCTGGAGCTGACCGGGATCGGCGAGAGCGGCCGGCCCGCCACCAACACTGTCTTCTCCCCCGGTTCCGAGTTCGGTGATCTACGGGCCGTTCCCCGTATGGACCCAGGCTGCATCGACGACCTGCGGCGCGTCGGCTTCGACTCCTCACTTCTGCAGCAGCCCTACGGGGCCTGGCAGGCGCCGCTGCCGCTGATGGTGGGGGCGGGCCGATGACCCTGCTCTTCGGGTTGCTGTGCGGTATGGCCCTGGTCGGCGGGCTGATCGGTGTCGTGGCAGGTGCGGTGGGTACGACGGCGCCGCGCCGGGCGCCGCTGCGGCAACGGTGGCAGGCCCTGCGCACCAGAAAGGAGCAGAGCGAGGATCTCCGGCTGCGCCGGCGGACGCTGGCGGCCGTTGCGCTCGTGGTCTTCGTGGCCGTGTGGCTGGTCTCGGGGAACTTCGTGGGCGGCGCGCTGCTCGGCGCGGCCGTCATCGGTGTTCCCTGGCTGACGGCCTCGGCCCAGATGGCACAGGACCGCATCGGCCAACTGGAGGCGCTGAGTGAGTGGACCCAGCGTCTGGCCGGTCTGCTGCGGCTGGGCATGGGCCTGGAACAGGCGATGGTCACCAGCCGCCGAGGCGCGCCGGACGAACTCGCCCCGCAGATCATCAACCTGTCCGACCGGCTACGCCTGGGCTGGCGTCCGGAGTTGGCGCTGCGTGCCTTCGGCGATGAGCTGAACGACATCACCTCGGACAAGGCCATTGCCGCGCTCCTTTTGTCCGTCAACGATCGCGGGCCTGGCCTGGCCCAGGCGCTGGAGGACTTGGCGGGCACGGTCCGTCAGGACGTCGCGGGGAAGCGGGGCATCGAGGCAGACCGGGCCAAGTCGCGTACCACGGTGCGGTGGATGACCATCATCACCGTCGCGGTCGTGGTGGCGGGATTCTTCGTGCCGTCCTACACCAAGCCCTACGCCACGCTGCTGGGACAACTGGTTCTTGCCCTTATCGCGGCCGGGTTCATCGGCGTGCTCGCCCTGATGCGCCAGCTCGGCCTGTTCCGCCGAATCCCGCGCTTCCTGGTCACCGATCCGACCAGCACCGTCCGGCTGCCCGCCCCCGCTGCCGAGGTGGACGCGCCGGTCATCGGCCGTGAGCCACAGGGAGTCCCCTCGTGAACCTTCTTCCCGTCGTACTGGCCGGTGGCACGGTCGGCGCCGGCATCGCCTTGCTGGTGCGGGAACTCCTGCGTCCGCAGCCCGCGTTGGGACCAGCTCTCGCACGCAGCGCCCCGGCCGCCTTGGTGCTTCCCGAGCCGGAGTTGGACCGCGAGGAGGTGTGGGGCCGGTGGCTGCTGGCCCGCCTCGAGCGCCTGCCCGGTGTGCGGATCCCCACCACAAACCTGGTCCTGCTCGGGCAGGGGCCGGGCCAGTTCATGCTGAAGAAGACCGCCCTGGCCGCCCTGGGCCTGCTCTGCCCGGTCATCGCGACCATCCCGTGGATCATCGCGGGCGTCTCCCTGCCGTTCTACGTGCCCGCCGGTGCCGGACTCCTCATCGCGGGCCTGTTGTTCATCACCCCGGATCTCGCGGTGCGGGACCAGGCCAAGCGGGCTCGGGAGGAGTTCGCGCACGCCCTGTCCGCCTACCTCGACCTGGTCGCACTCAAGCGGGCAGCTGATGCCGGCCCTGCCGAGGCGCTGGAGAAGGCTGCTGAAGTCGGTGAGGGCTGGCCCTTCGTCTACCTGCAGGGCGCGCTGCGCCGGGCACGGATGGAGAAGATCCCGCCGTATCAGGCGCTCACCGAACTCGCCGCCGAGTACGACCTGCCGGTCCTGGAGGACATCGCCGACATCATGCGCGGCTCGGCCACCGACGGCGCGGCTGTCTACAAGGCGCTGCGGGCCCGGAGCGCCGCGCTCAACGCGGAACTGCTGGCCGATCAGGCCGCGGAGGCGAACACCGCCAGCGAGAAAATGACCGCCCCCGGCGCCTTGTTGGCCGTGCTGGTGATGCTGCTGATGGCGTTCCCCGCGGTGATCCGCATGCTGACCGTCTGACACCCACCGACTCGTACAACGCTGAAGAGAGGCACCGAGCATGAGGTACACCGCAGCCCGCACACGCCAAGCCGTGATCCGGCTGACCACGCGTGTGCAGGAGGGCCTGGAGGAGGCCGCCCGCCGGCCGGACCGCGGCGACATCAGCACCACCACGGTCATCATCTGGGTGGCCGCTGTCACCGGCGCTCTACTCATTGCAGGCACCATCGCGGTCGTGATCGCCAGGTACAACCTCAAACTCAGCGGCCTGTGATGTCGTCTTCGCAGCGGCTGAAGGAGTGGTGGCAGGGGCGCCGGTGGCGCGATGACCGCGGTGACGCCTCCGTCCAGATGGCGATCATCTTCCCGTTCGCGCTGCTCGCGACGGTGGCCGTGATCCAGGCGTCCCTGTGGTACTACGCCCGGCAGATCGCCCTGACCGCAGCCCGCGAGGGCGCCACCGCCGCCAGCGCCTACCACTCCACCCCGGCCGACGGCGCGGTCCAGGCGCGGGACGTCCTCGGGCGTACCGCGGGAGACAGCCTGCGCAGTTACAGCGTCTCCGCCAGCAGCGACGGACAGCGTGTACGCATCCGGGTCTCCGGCACCGCCATCTCGATGATCCCAGGTGTTTCGGGCCTGCAGATCACCCAGTCGGCGTCCGGTCCGGTGGAGCGCTGGTCCGTACCAGGAGGGTGAACCACGTGCGATCCATGGCCCGTTGGGCTCGCAGAGTCCGCAGCGATGAGGGCAGCGCCGCGATCGAGGCGGCGATCGTCCTGCCCGCCCTGATCATGTTCTTGTGCATGGCGATCGCCGGCGGACGGCTTGTCACCTCCGGAGCAAAGATCGACTCGGCGGCTGAGGACGCGGCGAGAGAAGCGTCCATCCACCGGACGGCAGCAGCCGCCCAGAGCGCTGCGCAGTCTGCGGCCGCTGAGTCTCTGGACGATCAGGGCATCGAGTGCGCGTCGACAACGGTCAGCATCAACACGGGCGGTCTCAGCGTGCCGGTCGGGCAGGTCGGCACCGTCAGCGTGACCGTGACCTGCACGGTCAATCTGGCAGACCTTCTGCTTCCGGGGGTGCCGGGAGCCAAGACCCTGACGTCGACGGCGACCTCGGTAGTGGACCAGTACCGCCAGCGGGAGGATTGATGATCTTCCGTCGGATGTGCCTGGGCCGAACGCGTCTGGACGACCGGGGAGGCGTCACCGTATTTGTCGCCGTGTGCGTCATCGCGCTGATCGGGATCATCGGCGTCGCCGTCGACGGCGGCAGCAAGATGCGCGCCACGGAACGCGCCGATTACATCGCCGGCGAAGCCGCCCGGGCCGGCGGGCAGGCCATCGATCCCGCCGACGCGATCAGCGGGAGAGCGATCGTCGTAGACCCACAGGACGCGGCCGCCGCCGCCCAGGCCTACCTGCGCTCCGCCGCGGCCACCGGCACGGTCACCGTGAGCGGCGACAACAAGACCCTCACCGTCACGACCACCAGCACGTACGCCACCAAGTTCCTGTCGGTGGTGGGGATCGGCTCTCTGTCGGTGACCGGCCACGGCAAGGCCACCCTCCTGCATGGCGTCACCGCCCCCGAAGGAAACTGATGCGCACCACTCCCTCCCCCGCCGCACCCGCCGGCCGCGCCCCGGCGCGGGTTCTCAAGGCCGTGCTGAGCCTGCTCGTCCTGGCGGTCGCGGTCGCCGGGCTGCCGCTGCTGCTGGCCTGGGCCACCCCGGTCATCTGGGCCGCCACCCACGACGACCTCCCGCACCTGCTGGACCGTCAGGACACCGGCAGCGTGTTCCTGCTGCTGCTCGTCGCGATGGGCTGGATCGGCTGGTTGCAGTTCACGTTCTGCGCCGTACGGGAGCTGATCGCACAGGTGCGCGGGGCTACCTGGCATGCGCCACGCGGGATGGGCGCCTCGCAGCGCGCCGCGGCTCTCCTGATCGGCAGCATCCTCGTACTGCTGCCTACCAGTTCGGCGCTGGCCTCCGACGCCCATGCCGCCCCGGCCACCACGGCGGCCCGCGTCCCCGGGCAGGCCCAGGCACCGCAGGCCACCGAGGTTGAGCAGGCCCAGACGCCCGCGGCGAGCACACCGACGTCCCGCACGACGTACGCGGTGCGCGAGACGCGGCCCGCGGAAAGCCTGTGGGGCATCGCCGAGAAGGAGTTGGGCGACGGCGAGCGGTGGCGGGAGATCGCCGACCTGAACGAGGGCCGAACCATGCCCGACGGCCAGGTCTTCCGCGCGAACAGCTTCCTCCAGCCGGGCTGGCGGCTGCAGATGCCCCAGAGCGGCATCCCGGATGGTGGTGGCCATACCCAGTGGGCAGACAGCGCACCCGCCGCGACCGGGGAGAGCGAGCACGTCGTCACCGTGCACTCGGGCGACTACCTGTCGAAGATCGCGGAGAGGGAGCTCGGCGACGGCAACCAGTGGCCGCAGCTTTTCGAGGCGAGCAAGGGCCAACCGCAGCCGCACGGCCTGCCAGAGATCACCGACCCCGACGTCGTCTACGAGGGGCAGCAAGTCACCGTGCCGGGAACCGCGACCGGCCAGCCGAACCAAGACCCGGGCCAAGGTGAGGAGTCGGGCCGCCAGGAGATCACTCCCCCGGCCCCCGACACCGCCGACGGCACGCAGAAGCCGGGCGATGACAGCGGGGATGCACAGGCACCTGTGCCCAGCCAGAGCACTGCGCCCGCGCCGTCGGCCCCCAGCGCACCGTCAAGTCGCCCGGCCGAAGGACCCGGACAGGAGCAGGTCTCCCCGTCCGCACCCGCGTCCGTGACACCCGACCCCAGCGCCAGCACTCCGGCTTCGACCGCGACCCCATCGGCGACGGCGCCCCAGTCGCCAGCCCCTGCGGACGGTCCGCCCTCCCTGCGCACGGTGGCGGGTGCAGGTGCGCTGCTGGCCGCCGCCATCACCGGTGCTCTCGCGATGCGCCGGATGCTGCAGCGACGCCGCCGCAAGCCCGGTGAGAAGATCGCCATCGCGGCGCAGACCTCCCTGGCCGAGGCCCAGTTGGCGGCGGCAGCAGAGCCGGGCGGCGCCACGCGCCTGGATGTGGCCCTACGGACCATGGCCCACCAGGCTGCTCAACAGGAGGACACCCCGGTCCTGCCTGGTGTGCGGGCCGCGCGGATCGGTGCCCGCACGCTCGAGGTGCTGCCCGAGGACCTGGCCCAGCAGGCGCAGACGCCCTTCGTCGCGGGGAAGGCCGGCTGGTGGATCCTGCCCGCCGACGCGGTCCTGCTGGACGAGAAGGCCGCCCGCGACGTGGCCGCGCCCTATCCGGGGCTGGTCACCATCGGCAGCACCGAAGGAGGTGACCTTCTGCTGCTCAACCTTGCCCGGATGCCCGCCCTTGTCCTGGACGGCAATCCGGTCCACATCACGGAGGTGTGCACCTCCCTTGCCCTGGAACTTGGGATGAGTCCGTGGTCGGCCGAAGTGCAAGTCGTGACCGTGGGATTCGGTGAGGACCTGCCGCAGCTGCTGCCCACTGCGCGGATCGCCCACATGCGCCAGCCTGTGCACGCGCTGCGCGACTTGAGCGAACGGCTGCTGGAGGCACACCAGATACCCGAAACCCGGCATCAGCCATACCTGCTGCTGTGCGCATCGTCGCTGGACCCGGACACCGCTTGGGAGTTCGCCGACGTCATCGACAAAGCCGGAGCAGTTCCCGTCACTCTGGTCGCCCCGGCCAGCACAGCCGCCGCGCACTTCCCGCAAGCGGAGATCCTCAACGCTTCGGTCAGCGACCCGCAGCCGCTCGAGTCCGCCGGCACCCACATCACCGTGCAGCGCCTGGAGCACGCCGCCTACCTCCAGATCACTACCGCCCTGCAGATGTCCGCCCAGCCGGCACACCCCGCACAGGGCCCGTGGCAGGGCATCCCAGAAGAACCCGATAACCAGCGGGAACCCGCGCCGGAGGAACACGCCAACGCCGCGCCCCACGCGGACACGGCCTCTTCCCCCGCCCCGGAAGCACACCCTGGCGGCGATGTCTTCCCCGCCCTGCTCGCCGCCACCACGGACCCGTCCGGACTCCGTCTTCTCTCCCCCGCCGCCACATCGCCCCTGCGCGAGGATGAAACCGGCCCTGACACCGACGGAGCGACACCTCCCCTCCCGGTCTTCCCTGCTGCCGCCTCCGCCCCCACGGAAGGCGCTGTGCAGGAGGCCGACCCTGAACCTGCCGCCGTAGTGTCCGCAGGGCCGGAGGCAGAAGAGTGCGAAGCGCATGACCTGCGTGCGCCGGAGATCCGGGTGCTGGGCCCGCTCGAGGTGGATGGTGTGCACAGCACCGGCCACGGCCCGCGGATGACGCAACTCGCAGCCCTGCTGTACTTCCGGCCCGGGCGGGGCGCCGACGCCCTGTGCGCCGACATGGATCCGGTCAGCCCGTGGTCGACGAGCACCCTCAACGCGCGCATGCAGGGCCTGCGCAGCTGTCTGGGCACCGACCCGGCCGGCAGCCCCTACGTGCCCCGCCGCAAAACGGGCGAGGACCCCTACCGGCTCGCGGCCGGTGTGCGCTGTGACTGGACCCGCTTCCTGCACCTCGTCGAACCCGCGCTGCCCCAAGGACCAGCCGGCGTGAGCGACCTGGAAAAGGCCCTCACTCTGGTGCGGGGCAAGCCGTTCGGCGGCCGGCCACTGCCGTGGGCTGAGCCCCACCAGCAGGAAATGACCACCAGGATCATCGACGTCGCGCACGCTGTGGCCACCTACCGCACGCCCGCAGGCCCCCACCACGACCTCAACGCTGCCCGCCGGGCCATCACGACCGGACTCGACGCCGACGACACAGCCGAACTCCTCTACCGGGACTGGATGCGGCTGGAAGCCGCCCGCGGCAACCGCTCCGGCCTGCACACCGCCATCACCCGCATCCAACAAGTCAACCGGGCCCTGGACTGCTCCCTGGAACCCGAAACCGAACAACTCATCACCGCTCTGCTCCACGCATCCCGCCCAGGACCGGGGCAGGCCTGATGTCCACCACCACCCACCCCGGCCACCCCGGCCAGCGGGAAGCGACGCCAGGAGCCGGAGCAGTACCGGCACAGGCAGCCCGAACAGCACCGGTACCGGTGCCAGGAGCCGGATCCAGTCGGGCCGCAACTACCACACCAACCCGACACCCGGCTGACGGGAAGCCGGCCCCCGGTCTCGGAGGCATTCAGCGATTACTGATCGGCGTGGTCACGTGCGGCGCCGTGATCATCGCCGGCATCGGCTTCGCTGGTTCCTACGCGGCCATCCGCGAGTTGGCACTCAAGAAGGGCTTCGGCACCTTCGCGTACGTGTTCCCGATCGGCATCGACGCGGGCATCTGCGTCCTGCTCGCCCTTGATCTCCTGCTGACCTGGATCCGCATACCCCTCCCGCTGCTGCGCCAGACGGCGTGGATGCTGACGGTGGCCACGATCGCCTTCAACGGCGCGGCGGCCTGGCCCGACCCGCTGGGCGTGGGCATG
>NZ_JARXVH010000042.1 GCF_029892565.1 Streptomyces pseudovenezuelae
GAGACCTAGACACCTCTCTCAACGGCACGGGAGCCCTGTCCGTTGCCTACGGTCCCGCTGTCACCCGTCCGGGGGCCACTCTGAAAACCCTCAGTGGGCGCTGGTTGAGCCGGTGATCGCCGCGTGGAAGGCCGCGCACCGCTCGGTCAGCGGCCATCAGGGCCGGTACGAGATGCGGGAGATCGTCAACGCGCTCCTCTACCAGGGGCGCACCGGATGCCAGTGGGACCTGCTTCCGCACGATCTGCCGCCACGTGGCGCGGTGATGTACTACTTCACCAAGTGGCGCGACGACGGCACCGACCAGACCATTCACGACCTGCTGCGCTGGCAGGTGCGGGAGAGGACGCGGCGGAAGGCGGACCCGAGCCTGGTGGTGCTCGACACCCAGAGCGTGCATGCGGCGGCCGGGGTGCCGGCGGAGTCGACGGGGTGTGATGCGGCAAAAAAAGTACCGGGCCGCAAGCGCGGCCTGGCCGTTGACGTGTTGGGCCTGGTGATCGCGGTGGTGGTGCTCGCCGCGTCCGTGCACGACAACGCCGCCGGCATCGCGCTGCTGGACAAGGTCGCCGCCGACACCGACACCGTCCAGAAGGCCCTGGTCGACCAGGGCTTCAAGAACGCCGTCGTCGCCCACGGCCAGACGGTGGGCATCGAGGTGGAGATCGTCGAGCGCAACCCAGGCCAGACCGGGTTCGTGCCGATTCCCAAGCGGTGGATCGTGGAGCGCGCCTACGGGATCTTGATGCTGCACCGCAGGCTGGTGCGCGACTACGAGCACCTGCCGCGCAGTTCGGAGTCGCGGGTGTACTGGGCGATGACCGCGGTGATACTGCGCCGGCTGACCGGGGCCACCGCTGCTGCCTGGTGCAGCGCATGACCGGCGGAGAGCTGACCTTCGGGGCGGTGCTGGTGCGGCTGGAGGAGCGGGAACGGGAGATCACCGCGCAAGCCGACGCGACGAGGGAGCAGATCGCGCAGCTGACCGCACGGCTGGACGAACTCTGCCGGGCCGCCGAGGAAGTCCGGATCACCCGCAAGACGCTGCTCGAGCTGCCCGATCCGCAGCCGCCCGCGGCGCCGGTCCCGCAACTGCCGGACTACCAGCAGATCATGGCGGTGTTCGCCACGGCCGGCACGCCGCTGCGGGCGCGGCAGGTGTGCGAGGCAATGGACATGGAGATCGCGCCCAACAACATCAACAACACCCGTCTGAAGCTCAAACGGCTGACCGAGCGCGGAATCCTGGTCGAGACCGAGCAGGGCTTGTTCACCCAGCCGCGGCCGTAGCCGCCCGGCGACGCCGCAGTCAGCGCACTTGCCCCTCCCGAAAGAGCGAAACAGACATCAAGTCACGTACCGCCCTCTCACAGCCGTGCGAGACCGTTAGCCCAGGCTAGGCGACCGCGGCCCACTCGTCGGCGCGCTGCACTCGCGACCCGCTCAACGCGGTCCCGCTCTGTACGGTGCCCCGCCCACGCAGCAGTTGCAGGAGCCCACGCCGGGCAGAGCTCGCCAGATCCAGAGAGTTGGTGCAGACGCTGCCCGGATCAGCGGGCGGCGCGGATCATCACGGTGAGCACCGGTGACGCTGGTGAAGGCTGACTCTGGCCAAGGTCTTGGTAGCCCCACGACTGGTAGAGCCTGTGGACCTTCCCGTCGCCGGCCGCCGGATTCACCATCAGCGTCGCGTACGGCTCGTCTCGGGTGGCGAGGAAGGCGTCATGCATTCGCCGCGCGGTCCCAGTCCCCCGCCATGCGTCTCGTACGCCGATCTCTTTCAGGGCCACAGTGGCGTGCTTGGTGTAGTCCTGGGCCGGTTCCGGCGTCGTGCGCTGCCAGTACCGGTCTCCACGTTCGATGCGGTTGCCGTAGGTGTAGCCGACAGGGTGTCCGTCTGCGTACGCGAGGACGAGTGTGAACCATGGCTCGGCTCCGTGCCGATCAAGTCGCTCGCCGAAGGCAGTGACGGCGTAGTTCGGCAAATGGAGCAGCGGGGCGCGCACTTCTGCGTAGACGTCGACCACATCGCCGCGGACGGGGCCCAGCTCGGTGAACGTGCGGAGTTCGATCGTGGATGCTGCCGAGGTCATGTGGTCGCCTTCCAAACGTCGCGGGTGTGCTCGGTCCAACTCTGCGTGGCGGAGCTGCGCGGCGCCCGCGCACGTAGCGCAGCGCCGAACTCTTGCAGCATGCGGGACACACGGGCGTGCTGGGTAGCGGCGTCGGCAGGTACTTTGCGAGCTGTGTCTACAGCCGCCTCGAAGTCTCCTTGCGCGAGTTGGGCGTGCGCGAGACGCGTGGTGGTGATGGCGTGGGACCGGCGCATGTGGGGCCGTAGGGCGGCCAGGCAGCGGTGGGCGTAGAACTCGGCGGTCGGGTAGTCCCCGAGTGTGAGGAAGGCAGAGAGGGCGAGGTGGTCCAGTTCCGCCTGATCGTAGAAGGCGAGCAGCCACACCGGCCGGTAGCCATCTGGGTCCATTCGCTGGAAGGCGTCTTGCGCCTGGTCAAGCGCGCGGCGGGTACTCGTCCGGTCATGCGCAGCCCCGTGGATGGCAGCCTGTCGGGCCAGGCCGAGCGAGGCGAACATGGGGTCCCGGCGCGTGATGTGCAGGTTGCGTGCGACGTCGTTCGCGGCGAAGGCTTCTCCCGGGCGGCCGGTGTGTCGGTACATCGCCCCCGCATGGCTCCAGATGCGGAACTTGATCGCCTGGTCACCGGACATCTCGGCGAGAGCCTGTGCCTCGCGCATATGGGCCTTTGCGTCGCTGTAGCGACGGCCATCGATCGCCGCCCACATGGCAGAGGACCGGAATGATGCAGCGCATCCGTACAGGCTGCTGCGCACGCGCTGAGTGGCGCTGCCGGAGTTCTGCAGGTTCAGTGCCTCGTCGGCGAGAGCTGCGGCGTGCTGCTCGATGCCGAGTTGACCACCGTAGCGGTGATCGCTGGCGATGACCTCGGCGAAGCGTTGTTGTAGGCGGCCGACGTCACTCATGCCGATACGGCGCGGTCCAGTGGTACCGGGGGCTGCTGCTGCGGCGGCAGCATAGATTCCGCCGACGACGAGATTACGTCGCTTCATATCCGGGTCCTCCTGCGGTCCGGCCGGGGTGGACGAAGCCCGGCGCCGTGGCACGAACCCTAAGGCTGTAGCGGGTACGCCGCTGACAGTCTCAAGTGCCGTGCGGGTAGCGGTTTTAGGCCATCGGACCCGCCCCGCCTTCCAGTCCCGGACGGAGGAGCCGTCCAGCCCACCGAGCCTCCCGGTCAGCTTCTCGAGGGCCTTGTTCACGGCGTCAGCCAGGGTGTTGGAGCTATAGCCGTGTTCCTCCATCCACGCTTCAAGGGCCTCATTGCGCGTGGCATTCATGCACGCACCGTAGCGGCATGCTGTCCACACGTCAGGTAAAGCACTCGCCAAATCGTCCTAGGGTGTTCTCCCGAACAGGCCTCCAACACCCTAACCAGGGGCCCACGTGCGGCAGTTACCTGGTTACTCGCCAGCTGCTACGCGAGCGGCATCCACTGACGCTCGGCCACCGCGCTCGCCGAAGTACCCCGTCCACAGAGAACCTTCGGGAGCCTCCCGTGAACCCCTCAGAGCACCGTACAAGTACCCCCGCAGACGCAGCGGGCGCACCACCGGACGTCGGCACAGTCACGCTGCTTCCTTCCGTCGGCAACGCGGCTGCGGAAGTCGTGATCACTCCGCTTCCGCTGCGGAGGGAGGAGGACCCCGCGTTTGAGTGGGACACGTCGCTGCGAGCCAGTGTGGCTGCGAATGCTGTCGCGCGGATGCAGGCTCGGACATGGCTCACGATCGGACGCTGGCCCGGCGACATCGACATCGCGGCTGCGGTCGCCGGGCAGCTGGTGGACAACGCCGTGCGCCACGCCGAGCCCTTCGACGATGGCAACATCCTCTTCCGCCTGATCGTCACGGCGGGCACCCACGAACTCCTTGTCGAGGTGGATGACGCGTCCCACGAATTCCCAGGCTTCGCGACGGCGGCCCACCCGTTCCGGGAGCCGACCGGTCTGTGGTGGGTGGCTCGCCACGGGGGACGCCTGTCGTGGGACGTGAAGAGGGACACCGGTGGCGCGGTCGTAGGCAAGACCGTGCAGGTCATCCTCGCCACCTGAATCACACCTGCCCCGTACGCCGCATCTGACTCCGAGGACCCCATGCCTTCGCTGCGACCCGCTACTCGTCCGGCCGTCCATCGCCGCAGACGACGCCGTTCCCGGTTAGACCGCGCACGGATCGACGCCTATTTCCTCGACGAGGTCGCCGGCGTCCTGTTTGCCCCGCTTGCCTGCCTCGCGGTTCTGGCGTGCGCGACTGTCCTCGCCGCCTGGGCTTTCGACGTCACTGTCGTGCCGGTCGCCATCAGTCTCGTGGGCAGTGTGCTCGTCGCGGTGCTCGTAGGCGGCGTCCGCGTGCGCGCCGTGGCGGCTTCCCTGCGGCGCCACCGCAACACCGAGTTGCAGAGTGTCCAGGAAGCCGTGCAGGCGACGGAGAAGAGTGTGATCTGGACGGCTGAGGAGCTGTGCCGGGGGTCGCGTCCTCGGCTCCCGGCAGATGCGGACTGGCCGGACGACGATCCTCTCTACCAGGTGCTGGGGCAGGTCAGCAATCTGCAGCTGCAGAGCGCTCATTCGTTGCTGCGGGTGCAGGACGAGTCGCAGGCCGCCGTGCTGGTGACGATGCAGCAGAAGCTGGTGCGGCGCCAGCATGTCCTGATCGGGGAGATGCTCGAACTTCTGACGCTCCAGCAGCAGGGCACCGAGGATGCGGAACTGCTCGACGGGAGCTACAGGATCGACCACCTGGCGACGCGGTTGCGTCGCATGGTCGAGAGCGTCTCCGTCGTCTTGAACGGCGAGGCTCTGCGTGAGACCCGGTCTCCGGTTCTGGTCTCCAGGCTGTTGCGTGGAGCGAAATCGGAGGTGGTGAAGTACCCCCGGGTGCGGACCGTGGACGGCGACGTGGGCGGCGCGTTCGCCCTTCCTGCCCACGTCCACCCGGATATCACGCACCTGCTGGCCGAACTCATCGACAACGGCCTGGACAACTCCCACCCGGACTCCAAGGTCACCGTGCGGGCGCAGAAGGTGGCCCACGGCTTGGCCTTTGAGGTCGAGGACCGGGCCCTGCTGCCCATGGCCCCCGCCGTGCGGGACAAACTGAACGCACTGCTGAGCAACCCGAGCCACGCAGACATCGCAGAGCAGGTCCGCAAGGGCAGCCTGGGACTGGTCACCGCCTCCAAGATCGCTGCGAAGCACGGTCTTCGGGTCTGGCTGTCGATGAATGAGACGGGTGGCACGACCGCCAACGTGGTCGTGCCCAACCAGTACCTCGTACCCACCGCGCCGGTCATCGCCACCGTGCCCGTACCGGCCAGCCCGGGCGGCCCTGCCCGTCAACTGGCACACGCGCGTGCGACTGAGCAGCCGCAGGCCGACACGCGTGAAGGCGCCCTGCCGAAACGAACGCCTGGGCAGTTGGTACCGCCCCTCAGGCAGGAGCCCGCAGGTCCGCCCCCGGCCGCGAACCCCCAAACGCCGGCCGACTGGCGCACCGGCTTGCACGCCGGACTCCAGCCCCCCTCCCAGCCCTGAATCCCCCGGAGCCTCCGCCATGACCCACAACACCACCACTCCCCCCGTCAACTCCCCCAAGGCGGTTCAGGGGCAGGCGACACGCTTGCTCGACGAATTCGTCAAGGACACCGCCGGCGTCACCCACGCGCTGCTGGTAACCCGGGAAGGCTTGAGGCAGGCGTCCGTCTCCCACATGGAGGACGACTGGGCTGACACGGTGGCCGCGGCATTCTCCGGGGTGGCATCGCTGGCCCATGGAACCAAAGGGCCCACCAACAAGACGATGCCGGCGAGCCAGGTCCTCATCGAGCGGCCCGACACCCTCTTCCTCATGACCGAAGCCGGTACCGGAAGCGCGCTCAACCACACCGGTGAAATCGTGTCGACCATCCTGGTCGTGCTCGCCCGCCCGGACGCCAACATCGGCTCCGTGGGCTACGCCGCCGGGCAACTGGTGCAGCGTTTCTCCCCGTTCATGACCACCCCGGTCCGCACGCGTGATGGCCAGGACGCCGGTGTCGAATGAACCCCCGCCCCGGTCCGGCCCCGTTACCGGACGACACCGCCGACATCGTGCGGCTGTACGCGCTCACCGACGGCCGCACCCGCCCACGTCACCAACTCGACATGGACACCGTCCTGGGGCCCGGTTCCCGCTCTCCGCAGGGCCTGCCCGAGGAGAGTACGCGGATCATCGCGTTGTGCCAGGAGCGCACCCGGCCGCTGGTCGAGCTGGCCGGGATGCTCGGCCTGCACGTCACCGCGGTGAGGGTCCTTGTCTCCGACCTGATCGACGCCGGCGCCTTGAAGTTGCCGGTGTCGGATACGCCCGGCGAGGACCGCGAGGCGCAGCTACTGCGCGCGGTGGCCGCAGGTCTCAAGCGGAGCTGGGCACATGCCATGGCGAAAGCCGGGTGACGGCATGACACCGCCAGACCAGCCCGTCGAGCGGGCGAAGATCAAGCTGGTGATCGGTGGAGGGTTCGGGGTGGGCAAGACCACCGCGATCGGCGCCGTCAGCGACATCGATCCCCTCAAGACCGAGGAAGTCCTCACGACGCGCAGCGCGGCGACGGACAGCCTGCACGGCGTCGAGGACAAGACGCAGACGACGGTTGCCTTCGACTTCGGCCGGGTGGGCTGGGACGGTGACACCCCAGTCGAGCTCTACCTCTTCGGCACCCCGGGCCAGCCTCGCTTCTGGAGCCTGTGGCACGACCTGTGCGACGGCGCGCAGGGCGCGGTGGTCCTCGCCGATACCAGGCGGATCGACTCCAGTTTCCCCGCGGCGGACTTCTTCGAGCACAAGGGCCTGCCCTTCGTCATCGCCGTCAACACCTTCCCTGGCACCAAGCCGCGCACGCTCGACGAGATCCGCGACGCCTTCTCCGTGAAGGACACCGTGCCGCTGGTGGTCTGCGACGCCCGCGAGGGCGAGTCAGTGGCCTCAGTGCTCCTCACTCTGATCGAGCACATCTTCAGGACTCGCTTCCCCGACCTCACCCCCTTGGACGTGTCATGACTTCCCCTTACGCCCCTGTCCCTGCTACTGCGCAGCACCAGATCGAGATCTTCACCGACAACCCGGCCACCGAGGTCAAGGAGATGGCCGCCCGGTTATCCCGCTTCGCCGAGCTGGGCATCACCATGCAGGGTCAGGAGATCCTCGACGACATCGCCACCCAGATCGCCGACCAGACCGGCTTCGTGTGGGGCATGGTGAACGCCTTCGGCAAGGAGCAGACCTTCCTGGGCCTGCACAACCCCCCGTCGGAGTCGGGCTATCCCATCGTCGGCCGCACCATGAGCCGCGCCCACGGCTACTGCCCCGAAGTCGTCGAACGCCGCCTGGGCCTGCCGCTGCCGAACGTGGCCGCATCCCCCCGCTTCCAGAGCAACGCTGTCGTGGATGCCATCGGCATCCAGGCCTATTTCGGCGCCCCGATCATCGACGCGGTGACCGGCCTGGTCCTGGCGACCGTCTGCGTCATCGACCCGGAGGTACGCACGCTCGCCGACTGGCGGCGCAACCAGGGGATCGTCCGTCAAGGCGCCGGCATAGCCGCCGACGTCCTCAAAATCCCTGCCCTGCCCGTCCCCTAACTCTTCGCGTCTCGCCGCGGTCTTTGCCGCAGCCGTCCTGTGAGCCCCTTTCAGGGAGAGGGACCGACCATGTCCACGCCCACCACCCCCGTCAGTCTCGACCGGTTCCTCACTCCTGCCCACAGGGCCCTGTGGAAAGCTGCCGACGACTTCGCCGCCGAGGAGATCCAGCCTCGGGTGGAGCGCATGGAGCGTGCCCCGCACCGCGTGGACCGGAAGATCGCGCGGCTGCTGGCCGCCCGCCGCTGGTTCGGCGTCACCGTGCCCGAGGCCTTCGGCGGCATGAACGCCGGACACGTCGCCAAGACGATCCTCATCCACCGCCTCGCCCGCATCTCCGGCGCGGCCGCTGCCATCCTCCAGGCCAGCCTGATCCCCGTGGCCGCCCTGGTGCACTACGGCACAAAGGACCAGCACCACACGCTGCTGCCCGCGGTGGCCGACGCCAGTGTGCTGATGTCGATCGCCGTGACCGAGCCGGACCAGGGCGGCCACATCGGCGGCATGACGACCGCAGCCGACTGGAACGGACGCGCCTGGGTACTCACCGGCGTCAAAACGCACGTCGGCAACAGCCACCTCGCCGACACCCACGTCGTCATCGCCCGCACCGCCCCCACCACCACACGCACCTCGAAGGCACTGACCGCATTCCTCGTCAAAAGCGGCCAGCGGGGAGTCACCCTCGCGCCCCACACCCGCAAGCTGGGGCTGCGCGGATTCAGCTTCGGCCAGATCACCTTCGACCGCGTGCGCGTCTCCTCCAACGACGTGCTCGGCGAGATCGGCCAGGGCTTCGATGTCGCCCAGTTCAGCAGCATCCTCTACGGACGGCCCAACCTCGCCGCGCTCTCCCTGGGGCTGCACGAGACCGCTGTCTCCCTGACCGCCCAGTACGTCAGCAAGCGGCCTCGCTACAAGGGCAAACTCGCCGACCTCAGCGTCATCCGAGACCGACTCGGCGAGATGTCCGCCCGGCTGCTCATGGCCAAGATCCTGGCCTATCACGCCGTCGACATGCTCGACCGCGGCCTGTCCTGCGACGACGAGCTCATCGCCGCTAAGACACTCGGCCATGAACTCGCCGCCCAGACCGGCAACGACGCCATGCACCTCCACGCCGCCAACGGCCTGGACGAGAACCACCCCATCCAGCGCATCTGACGCGACATGCAGACCACCTACGCACCCGCCGGCACCGGCGAAGTCCAACGCCGACGCCTCGCCGACAACCTGCTCCAGGAGCAAGCCGGCACCAGCCGCCGCACCCCGTATTCCGTTCTGCACGCCAACCGCACACAACCCGTTGCCGACCAGGCGGTCGGCGTCTAAAAGCCCCCCAGCCGCCGAAACGGTCCCGCACACGTCAACTCATTCGAAGGAACGATGGTGACCATCACCAGCCTGCCGGTGCCGCCTCACGAACCGGCAACTGCTGTTACCCGAAGCAGTTCGAGCCGCCCTTTGAACGCCAAGTCCCTTCCGAAGTGGCAGACGCCTCTTCAGGATCTGCCCGCCTACACGGCGGACCAGAGACTGCGCCACGATGAGCGGTTGCTGTACGGGGCCGCCGCAGCCAAGGCCCGCGCAGCGGGCGGGTCCACGACCGCAATCGCCGCCTTCATCGGCTGCTCCGAGGGCCTTGTGTACCGGCTCCTTGAGTCGGTCTGTGCCCCGGACGACTCCTACGACGTGCGATGCACGGAAAAGATCCTCCGCGACCGAATCCGCGCCGGTACATACAAGAGCGGCCACGCGCTTCCTGCGATGCGTGACCTGGTCAAGGAACTCGGCGTTCCCCTGACTGCCGTCATGCGTGCCCTCTGCCGGCTGGAGGGGATAGGCGTTGTCCTGAGATTCCTGGCCCGCGGCTATGTGGTCATCAACCGCGATGCCCCGCCCACCGGACTCTCCATGGAAGTCCGAACGCAGAACGGCCAGACAGCCACCTGGCCGCTGCCGGGAGCCATATCCCATATCCGCAGCATGGTCACCGCCCGGATCGAGGACGGCACCTATGCCGAAGGCAGCCGGTTGCCTACGAGACGGGCCCTCGGTGAGGAGTTCGGAGTTACCGAGAGCCTGATGCAGTACGTCCTCAAGCCGCTCAAGGATCAGGGCCTCCTGATTTGGAAATCGCCGGTCCCAGGGACCTTCGTCCACCCCTCGGCCCGCAGCCTCCTGACGGATACCGGCGCTGGTGGCGCGGCGCATCCGCACCACGGCAACCAGAACCTCTCGACCACCAGCACGAAGGAGGAGAGCAGTGCGGACCTCGACCTACGGTGAGGAAGTCGTCACGATCATCGACCTGAACCTGAAAGAGGACGGAGGCGAATACGCTGGTCCCGAGGGGGATTTACCGAAGCCCTGGATAGACGCCCATCACAAGATCCTGAAACCCCGCCGGCCCGACGTGGTGTTGAGGCAGGAGGCCTCGGACCAACTGCGGCTGTCGGCCGCCGCGAGGGTGCTGGGCATGAAGGGCTTCCTGTCGCCCAACGGCGTCGGCCGCCATCCGACCGCCCTGCTCGTGCGGCCGCAGACGTTCCCGATCCACAAACGCATGCCGTACGACCCGCTCTTCTGGCGCAACCCACCGGCGCTGGTCTCAGCCCGCTTCGCCGACGTACCCGAGGCCGAACTGCTGCTGGCCTCGTGGCACTGCGCATTCAACTCCCCCCGGGGCCGGGAACGCGAGGCCGACGAAATCACCGCGTGGGCCGACCGGATGGAACGGCGCGGCGGGCTCATCGGCGGAGGCGACGCCAACGAGTACCCGCTGGAGGACGGCGAGAGCGTTCCTCCCATCGACTGGTCCACGGTCACCGACCACCGCCACGTGACCCACCGGACCAACCTCCGTCCGGACGGATCCCGTGACAGCTGTACGTACCTGGACCGGACCCTGCTGACCAGCGGCCTGCACGACGCGGCACGATACGCCGCCCGGGAACTCGGCCAGGCCAAAGCCATCCAGGCGACGGCAGGCCACTCCCGCCCGGATCAGGGCGGCCCGCGCAGGATCGACCGCGTCTACCTGGACGGCCGGATCGTGCGCGCGGTGCTGGCCGTCAACGTCCTGGATACCACCGGCATCAGCGACCACCACGGCGTCGAAGTCGTCCTGTCCCGCCGAGCTCTGGCCGAAGCGCTGCGCCGCGACCACGAGCCGGTGCCACCCGACCGGGCCGCAGCGCTGCCGAGCCCTGCGGCCTGACACAGCTCCCGCGCACGGTCACCCCCGTGAAACCGCATGACCGTGCGCGGGTCCGACACCCTGCCGCACTGAGCGCACCCTCCCCCTCTCTGCGGCAGGAGGTGCAGCACCTCGTTCCCCGGCCGGACGGTGGTCGGGGAACGAGGCCCAACTCCCGGCCCCTGGAGGGCCGGGAGGGTCTGATCCCTGGTGGGTCCAGACCCCCGTCCCGGTCTCCGTGGGGTGGTGCCCACGGGCCGGGACACCCTCCAACACCCGCACCCGCACTACACGAGAGGTTTGTGATGGTCGGCGTTCTGACCACTGATCACCCTGCCTGGCACCACCACGCCAGCGGCACGTACGTGCGCGCGGTGCGCGCTGGCTCCGGAATCTGGGTCATGTCGTATGACAGCCAGGGCCTGCGTATCGACTGTGTGGAGGGCCCTGAGGACGTCAAACCGTCCTTCGTCGTCACCGATCCCGCCGACCTGCCGGCCGCCGTCCCGGCCGCGCTGCGCGAGCCGCTGACCGAGCTCGGTGTCTCGCAGCGGCTGGCCAATCCGTGGCTATGGGACGCCATCACCATCGCCGTCCTGCGCCAGGGCGTACACCCGGACCGGGCCGTCCGTCTTTACCACACCTGGTGCGCCGCTTACGGAATCAACGTTGAGGGCCCGTTCGGCCCTGTGTACCTGGCGCCCGACCACTCCGCGGTCCTCGGCATGCCGAGGAGCAGCTTCGCCGTCGCCGGCGTGCAATTCCACTACAACGCGTTGACGAGCGCGGCCTCGCTGTACCAGCAGCACCACCTGGAAATGCAGCGCCTGGATGCCGCCGCTCTGGCCGACGCGCTGATGAGCCTGCCCCATCTCGAACCGTGGACCGCTCGGGTGGCCGCCGCCGACTTCACGGGCGACTTCAGCATCTACCCCTACGACGACCTCGCCGTGCGCAGCCGAGCCGCAGACATCGCACCCGACTACTCCTGGCCCGCCAGGAAAGACGACGCCTTCGGCGCGCTGTGGACTGGCTGGTGCGGTGACGACAGCACCGCCCGCCACACCCTCACCCTCTCCACCCTCACCTGGCGAGAGCACGCCCGATGACACCGCGGACTTCGGCGTCGCATGCCGCTGACCGCAAGCACCGTCAGCACCCTCACCTTCTCGTTCCGATCACCACGACTGGACGGTTCATATGAGAATGCGCGCCGTGACCTGGAATCTCTTCTGCGGCGGCGTAGATGGTTCCTCGGAGGAACGCCTCCACGCGCAGGCAGAGATCCTCAATGAGCTGGAGCCAGACGTTCTGACCTTGTCGGAGTGCTCCTGGTGGGACGAGGCCGAGGAACGGCGCCTGCTGTGGATGGCCCACATGCTGGGCCTGACTCCGGTGTGCATGGCCCGCTCGCGCATCGGCGACGGCCGCAACTACACCACCCTGCTCTACCGCGCCTCGAGGCTGCGTCTGGTGGGCCGGCAGCGACTGGGCGAAGGCGTCTTCCACCACGCGCTGGTCCGCGCGCGGCTTCGGCCCCTCGACGAGGACAGCGACCGCGAGGACTTCCTGGCGCTGGCCACGCATCTGGCCTGGACCGACGGCGAGTGCAGGCTGCGAGAAGCCCGGTGGATGACCGACTACGCCGGCGACTTCCCCGGGCGCCCGCCCCGCGCCCTGCTGCTGGGCGATCTGAACTGCCCCAGTCCCCAGGACCGGATCGACTGGAGGAAAGTGCCGAAGAACCTTCAGTCGCGCTACCGGCTCGTCAACGCCGACGGCACGTTCGGGGACGCAGACACACGAGCGCTCGGCGTCCTGACGGAGTCAGGGTGGCAAGACCCGGACACCCTGCTCTCCACTCCCCGGGCCGCGACCGTCGGCTACTACTACGCCAACGAACCCGTTCCCCTGCGTCTGGACCACATCCTCACGGCCGGATTCACCGTCCACGACTACCGCACCCACGACACAAAGGCGGCTCGTCAGGCCTCCGACCACCTCCCCGTGGTCGCGGTGGTGGACTCCGCACCGGGCACCACTCCCTGACCATGCCGGGACGGCATCCGGTCCACGGAGCGACGCCACCCATCTCACCTCTCGATCACAGGAGATCCGCGTGACAGACATGACGGTGCCAGACATCGCCGACCTGCCGACCGGCGTTGTCTGCGGAGGAATCTCCCCCGAAGGGAACGCCGCATGACGATCGCCCCCGAAACCCCGAGGACGCCAACGTCACTCATCCCCAGCGTCCTTGAGCTGGAGATCACCCGCCGCTGTCAGCTCACCTGCGCCTCGCACTGCTACGCCGAAGCGGGGCCGACGAGGGGGCACGGCGCCATGACCGGCGACATCTGGAAGCGGGTCATCAGCGAGGCCGCCGCGCTTGGCGTCAAGAAGGTTCAATTCATCGGGGGCGAGCCCACGCTCCACCCCGATTTCGCCGACCTCGTGGAACACGCTCTCTGGGAAGGGCTCAACGTTGAGGTGTATTCGAACCTGTATCGCGTCCGCCTTGAACACTGGCGCCTTTTCACCCGGCCCGGCGTCACCCTGGCTACCTCGTACTATGCCGACACCGACGAGGGACATGACCAGGTGACCGGCCGCCAGGGCTCCCATGCCGCGACCCGCGCGAACATCATCGAGGCGCACCGGCGAGGTATTCACCTGCGGGTGGGGATCGTTGACGTCCTCCACGGGCAGCGCGTCGGCCAGGCCCGCGAGGAGCTGGAAGCGCTCGGCATCACGGACGTGCACACCGATCGGGTTCGTGGCGTCGGCAATGCGATCGAGGGTGGTGGTCTGCCGTCCACGTCCGCGCTGTGCGGCCGGTGCGCCCACGGCATTGCCGCGATCCTGTCGGACGGGAGGGTGACCCCGTGCGTGCTGGGCCGTTTCCTACCAGCAGGGCAGGTCCAAGACACCACACTGGACCGGGTGTTCGCCTCGCAGCAGTGGCAGCAGATCGCCGCGAGTATCCCGGCCAGCCGCCACGACCCGTGCGGTCCCGACTGCGGTCCCAACGACGACAGCCAGGGCGGCGGCGGAACCTGTAGTCCCGCCGAAGACGAGGTCTTCCCGAGCCGGGCAAGCTGAAAGGAACACCCCCTTGATGGACTGGGAATCAGCAGCGCGACGGCTTGCCGCCGAGACCGTGATCCGGCCCGAGTCTCGCTGGTATCAGCCGCTGGCCACCACGCCGAGGCACCTGTTCGTGCCCCGTTGGTGGACCAGGACCACCAGCAACGACGCCATGCAGGCGTGGGAGCTGCGCGACGGTGCCGGCGACACCGACGCGTGGCTGCGGGAGGTCTACGCCGACACCACGCTCGTCACCCGTGTCGGCCCCCACCACGCCGACCACGCCGAGACGGGCCAGACCCTCCCCGGACAAAAGGCCCTGCGTTCCACCTCGTCCTCCACACTGCCCACGCTGGTGTTGCTGATGTACCGGGCCGCGTTCCTCACGGACACCTCCCGCCTGCTGGTGACCACCGGCAGCGGCTACGGCACCGCCCTGGCCTGTGCCCGTCTCGGCGAGGAGCAGGTCACGAGCGTGGACGTCGATCCGTATCTGGTGCAGGCGGCGCGCGAGCGGCTGTCCACTGTCGGCCACCATCCGCGGGTCCAGGTCTGCGACCTCACTGGGCCCCTGCCCGACGGAGGCTACGACCGCATCGTCTCCACCGTCGCCGTGCCCACCGTGCCCCTCTCGTGGCTGACGGCGCTCGCCCCCGACGGACGGCTGGTGACCACCCTCGCCAACACCGGGCTGATCATCGTCGCGGACAAGACCCCCGACGGCGGCGCCGTCGGGCACGTCGCACCGGAGGCGGCCGGCTTTATGACAGCACGCCACAGCGAGGACTACGACGACACCTTCCCGGACAACCCCCAGGTGTGGCAGACCGCCCAGCACGCCGAGGGCGAGAGAGTCACCACCAGCCGCTATCCGCTGATGTACGTGCCGGACACGTGGGACGTGCGCTCCACTCTCGAACTCCTCGTGCCCGGCATCGACCATCGCCAGCACACGACGGACGACGGAACCCGCACCCTCTACATGCTCCACGCGGACGGCTCCTGGGCCCGCGCCACAGCTGCAAAACGCGGGGACTCCCCGACCGTTCACCAGAGCGGCCCGCGTCGCTTGTGGGACGAGCTGGACCGCATCCGCACATGGCTCGCGGTAGACGGCGACCTCCCCATCCGCGGCGCCACGGTGACCATCGCCCCCGACGGGACGGCCACGTTCTCGCGTAGAGGCTGGTCAACCACCGTTCCGCATCACTGACCAGAAGCCGACACACCAGCTCAAGAAAGGCTCTGCGCACCGGCTGACCCTGCCAAGAAGCAGCCAGCGCGCGCAGAGCGACACCACCCATCCCATATCCAGTTCGGCACCGCCGTCGGGCTGCCTGATCTGGTCGAACGCGGTCAGCGGACCCTCAGGCGTCTGCGTACCGCGACTACCTCGCCCACCCGATCTCCTAAGGGTGTCTGGTGAATCGTGACGTTCCCGCTGGCCTGGAGCTGGCCGACTGGCAGCCCTTGATGCCACCGCAGGACTTCGCGCGCCTGAGCGCCGTGATGGAGGCCCGCCGCTCCGGCGTGGCCGCCTACTTCGACACGTAGAACTGGGGTACCGAGTGAACGCTGGCATCGTGCTGATGTCCGACGCGAGAGTGGCTGCGATCCCTCTCCAGGAATGCGGCGAAGGTCTGGTCGACGTCCGTGCCCACGGCCTCCATGTCGATGGTCGCAAGCATGACGCGGCCGGCGCCTTCGCCCTTGTGCGGCAGGGCGTCCTCACCCGACTGCTGCACGCGCAGTCGCTTCTGCCCGTCGGCGTATTGCTGCTGTTCGTGGAGGGCTACCGGCCACTGGCTCTGCAGCGGCGCTACTTCGAGGAGTACTGCAGCGAGCTGGCCCGCGCGCACCCCAATTGGCTTGCCGCCGACCTTCGCGCGGGGGCGAGTCGCTTCGTGTCGCCTCCGGAGATCGCGCCGCACTCTGCCGGGGCGGCTGTCGACGTGACGCTCATCGACGACCAGGGACGCGAGCTGGACATGGGCACCCGCGTCAACACCAGCCCCGAGAAGAGCGCAGGCGCCTGCTACACCGACGCTCCCGGTCTCAGCGACCAAGCCCGAACCAACCGGACCACTCTCAAGACCGCGCTGTCCGCAGCCGGACTGATCAACTACCCGACCGAGTGGTGGCACTGGAGCTTCGGCGACCGGTACTGGGCGCTGCAGACAGGACAGCCTGCCGCCCGGTACGGGCCCATCGCATTGCCGCAGCAGCACAAACCCGCCAGCCGTTAACGCACGAGGAGCGATCTGTGGGATACACCCGGACCGACTGGTCCGAGCACTACGCCGGCGGCCGCGGTTTCCGGCGGCTGGGGGACGAGGAGAAGGGTCTGCTCGTCGAGCATGCCCCAGCACCGGAAAACGGCCGGGCGCTCGAGGTCTGCTGCGGGACCGGTGAGCTGGCCGTCTATCTGGCCTCGCTCGGCTACACCGTCGACGCCGTCGACTTCGCCGAGGGCGCCGTGGAGCGGGCCCGCACGGAGCACGCCGCCGCACCGGGCGTGCGCTGGCTGTGCCTGGACGTCGAGCACGACGACCTGGCCGGACTCGACGGCGGCTACGCCCTGATCACCATCCGGCTGTCCGTCGCCTTCATCCGCGATCGGGCCCGGGTCCTGCGCCGCCTGGCCGCCCTTCTGCGCGAGGACGGGACGCTCGTCATCATCACCCCCGTCGCGGACAGCACCCCGGAAGAGCGGCGCCACATCGCACTGGACGAGCACGAACTCGCAGCGCTCACCGACGGGTTCACCAAGGTTGAGCGGTTCGACGCCGAGGGACTGGCCGTGCTTCTCCTGCGTGGCCAGGGCGGGTCATTCAGCGCCGAGGAGAAGCGCCGGCCCGATCCGCAGGCCGTGTTCGGCGCTGCGGTGGTCGTCACCGACTCCTTCGGGAGGGTCCTGCTGGGCCGCTCGACCCGGGGCATGTGGGAACTGGCCGGCGGACGGATCGAGACGGGCGAAAGTGCGCCGGCCGCGGCCGTGCGGGAGTTGTTGGAGGAGAGCGGGCTGATCGCGCGCGCGGAGGACAGCGCCGTGGTGACGGTCCTGCACGACGACCGGCTGGACCTGCGCCGGGTCACCGCCGTCGTCCGGGTGAGCAGCTGGAGCGGTGAACTCGGCCTGCCGGAACCTCACCGTTTCGTGCGCTGGGAGTGGCACAACCTGTACGACCTGGCCAGCCTCGGGAAGATCTTCGCGCCCTCGGCGCAGGCACTGTCCGCGGTGTGGCCCGGGGTGTTGCCCGGGCTGACGCCGATCCATTCCTATCCGTGTACCGGCGTCGTCCCGCCGGTGCCCGGCGAGCCGGCCGAGGCCGTCCGGCTACGGACACGGATGGCGGACACGGTGATCGGGGAGGGCTGGGCTCCCTCTCCGAGGGTTCAGGCCGCGCTGCGCGCGGTCCCGCGGCACAGGTTCGTTCCTGAGGTCTTGCTGGAAAGGGCCTACCACGACGACCTCGCCGTGGTGACGGTCCGGGATTCCGACGAGTCGGCGGTCAGCTCCGTGTCGGCGGCCTGGCTGCAGGCCGACATGATCGAACAGCTGCAGCTGGAACCGGGCATGACCGTGCTGGAAGTCGGTGCCGGCGGGTACAACGCCGAACTCGTCGCTCATGTCCTCGGGCGGCGCGGCCGCGTCATCACTGTGGACCTCGATCCGTACGTGGTGCACCGCACCGCACGGCTGTGCGCGGAAGCCGGCAGCGGCCGGGTGACCGCCGTCCTGGGCGATGGCTGCCTCGGCGCACCGGACCATGTTCCATCGTGCGGTTTCGACGGCATCGTGATCACCCACAACGCAACCGACGTCGCCCCGGCCTGGCGGGAGCAACTGGCCGACGGGGCCCGGCTGGTCGTGCCGATGGAGATCGGCGGCTACAGCCGCAACATCACCCTGGCCCGGCACGGGGACAACCTTCACGCGGAGCACTGGACGTTCTGTGGATTCGTACGGGACCGGGGTGCCGCGGGCGGCTGTGCCCCGGCCGTCGACCTGGCCGGCGGCGAGGTGAGCGTGCGATGGCCGGACGGTGCCCCCGGCGACACCACCGGACTCGAAGACGCCCTGCACGGCGTGCGGCACGAACTCGCAACCGGTGTCGTCCTTCCCGGCCAGACCAGCTTCGAGACCCTGCAGATCTATGCCGCGACCACCCTGCCCGGGTTCTGCCGGCTCACCGTCCCCAAGGCGTCGAAGCTCGTGGCGCAGCAGGACGCCGCCGCGGTGATCGCCGACGGCTCCCTCGCCTACCTGACCAGCGTCCAGTCCCACAAAGGCGCCACGCCCGCCGACTCCCGCTGGGAGTTCTTCATCCACGCCTACGGACCGGCCGCACGGGCCGTGGCCGAGCGCTTGGCCACCTGTGTGCGGGCATGGGACCGTCACGTGCGCCACGCCGGCTATCCGGGCCTGACGGTTCACCCCGCCGCTACCCCGGACGATGAACTCCCGCCTGGCGACGTGCTCGACAAGCCCTCCTCCCGCCTGGTCTTCCAGTGGCCGGGGCGTATCCCGTCCGGGGCCCAGGTCCTGGTCCCGGCGGTCGGTCAGCGTGAGTGACTCCCCCTACCAGGCCGTCGTCCGTCCCCGGCGTGAGAAATGAGGTCCCTGCCCGTGGAAACTTCCACGTCCCCGCCTGTTTCCGGGGTGCCGTCCGTGCTCGGCGTCTTCTCACACCCCGACGACGAGAGCCTGCTCGCCGGCGGGGTCCTCGCGCGGCACGCCGCCGCCAGCGCCTGCACGGCGGTCGTCACCGCGACCTGGTGCCCGGACAGCACGCGGGCCGCCGACCTCGCCGTGCTCCACGAACGGATCGCCTCGGCTCGGGCACTGGGCGAGGACCCGCAGCGCGCCGCGCGGATCCGCGCCTACGGGCTGCGGCGCCTGGACGACTACCGTCACGCGGCCGAGACCTGGCTCCACACCGGCGGGTATGTCGTCGACACCAGCACACTCACCCGCAAACGGACGCTCACCGCTGCCCTTGACCACCTTCGACAAGGAGAACCCGCCGTATGCGCAGAGTCGGTGTCCGGGAGGGAACTGCAGTGACGGGAAGCGAGGAACTGGTCGCCCTGGTCGCGGGAACGCTGAGTAGGGCGTACGGCATCCAGCCCGCACAGGTGGCGCAGATCCCGGAGGGAACGAACACCCGCAACTTTCGCGTGGCCGACCGCGACGGCTGCCTGTGGTTCGCCAAGGTCTACCCCGGCCATCAGCTGCTGGAACGAGAGCTGCCGGCGGTGGAACTCGCCGAGTTCGCGCGCGAGGGCGGGGCCCCGGTGCCCGCCGTCCTGCGGACGCGCGAAGGGGATCTCATCGAGGCCCGTGGCCGGGTGGTGATGTCCCTGTGGACCTACCTGCCTGACGCGGAGACTGCGGAGGGCGCCCTGGCCGGCGAACGCTGGCCGGCCGTCGGTGCGACGGCCGGTCAACTCCACCGTCTTCTCGCCGACCACCCAGCGGCCCGCCCGGTGCAGCAGCCGGGGGCCGGTGTCTGCGATCTGCCGGGCAACCAGGCGCGCTTCGAGCGCATGATCACCTCTTACGGCAGCAGGCCGGAGTCCGGCGAGTTCGAGAGGTGGGCGCTGGAGGCGTGCCGGGAGCGGCTGGCCGTGTTCGGCAGGCTCGCAAAGTTGCTGGAGGCCTTGCCGGAGCTGACGGTGCAGATCCTGCACGGGGATCTGGCCTCCCCGAACGTGCTGCTGCGAGGGGAGAAGGTGGCCGGCATCGTCGACTTCCAGGCGCCGAAGGCCCGTTACACCGCTTGGGAGATCGCGCGGATCGGCTGCGACCCGCGCTCGCTGCTGCGCGGGGGGGAGGCGTGGTTGCCGGGCCTGTCTCGGCTCCTGGCCGCCTACCGAGACGTCCATCCCGGCGCGCGGTGGGAGGACCTGCTCGCCGTGGTGGTCGTCGGCTGCGTGTCCATGCTGGCCTCGACGTACCCGTTGGCGCAGCACCTGGACGCGCCCGAGGAGATGACCGCGCCGCTGGAGGTCTACGCGCGGGCCCGCCACGAGGCCGCCCTGATGCTGCTGGACCGGCTGGACGAGGCGCAGGAGGTGCTGCGTGACGGCCTCCGATGAACCCCTGCCCCGCACTACCCCCGCCTCACCGCCCACGGCCGAGGAACGGGTGGGCCGGGATCTGACGCTGTACAACAACGGGCTCGCGGTCGGGGTGCTGGGCGGTGCGATCTCTTCGGTCGCGCTGCCGAGCCTGGCGCTGATCACGCTGAAGGCGTCGCCGTTCGAGATGAGCGTGCTGTATGCGGCTCAGCGGTTCCCGCCCGCCGTCACAGCCCTGTTCGGTGGCGCGGTGGTCGACCGGCACCCCAAGCTCGCCCTGCTGACCTGGGGCAAAGCCGCCGGCGGTGTCCTGCTGCTGATGGTGCCGCTCGGCGCTTTCCTGGGCTTTTTGTCGCTGCCGCTGCTGTGCGTCGTCGGCTTGCTGCTCGCGGCCGTCAACGACGTTTCCTCCACAGCCGGCATCAGCTACCTGCCCTCAATCGCCAAGGGCGAGCGCCTGGCGGCGGCCAACTCGAAGTTGGGCGCTCTGTTCTCCTTCACCGACGCCGCGGGCAGCTACCTGGCGTCCGCACTGATCGCGCTGCTGGGCACGAGCCGGGCGGTCCTCGCCGACGTCGCCTCGTACGCCGTCAGCGCCTGGTGCATGACGCAGATCCGTACCCCGGAGCCGCCGCCGCGGCCCCAGCCCGAGGGCAGCACGCTGCTGGGCGAGATCCGTGAGGGGCTCGCCTACACGATCCGGCACCCGGTGCTGTGGCCGGTGGTGAAAGCGAACACCGCCCTCGCGCTCGCGCTGACGGCATGGGATGTGCTCTTCCTCATCTACGTCGTGCGCCAGTTGCAGTGGTCCCCGGTGGTCCTCGCGGTGGTGATGGGGTGCGCGAGCGTCGGCGGCGTGGCCGGTGCGCTGGCGGGCCGGCGCCTGGCGCAGCCGTACGGCACCTGGTGGGGGGTGGGCCCGTTGCTGCTGTGCGCACTGGCCCTGCAGCCGCTCGTGCTGGTGCCGGTGCTGTTCGCCGGCCCGGGCCTGGGCTGGCAGGTCGTCATCGGCGGATGCGTGACCGCCCGGTTCATGGGGGCGACCGCGCACGGCTCGACCCAGCGCTCGGTGCGTCAGGGCGTGTGCAAGGCCCGCTTCCAGGGGCGCCAGCACGCGGTCGGCACGTGGCTGACGCTCGGGCCCCGTTTCCTGAGCGCGCTCGCAGCGGGCGGGCTCGTTTCCGTGATCGGCCTGCTCCCGTCGATGAGCGCGGCGGCGCTCGCCACGTCCGGCGGGTTCATCGTCCTGCTGCTGTCCCCCATCCGTCGCCTTCGGGCCATGCCCACCTCTACCGGAGCGTGACCATGAACGACACCGACAACGTCCCCGCCCCTCCCGATCCGGCCCCGGCCTCGACCACCGCGATGCCGCCGGCCGCCTACGGCGCGTCCCGGGCGGCCCTGTGGACGGCGGTATCCGTGCTGTTCACCGACGAGCGCGGGCGCGTGCTGCTCGAGTCGCTCGACTACCGCGACACCAAGCTGCTCCCCGGCGGCGGGATGGAGGCGGGCGAGGCTCCGTCGGCCGCACTGAACCGCGAGGTACACGAGGAGCTCGGTCTCACCTCCGCGTTTCCCCACTGCCTCGCGGTGGACTGGGTTCCGCCGACCGCGCCCGGACTCCACCCGGACATGCGGTTCCCCGGCGAGTGCGTCTTCGTCTACGACGGCGGCACCCTCAGCAGCGGCCAGATCCGTTCCCTGAGTCCTCCCGGCCGGGAAGTCACCGGCGTTCACTGGGTGGAACCGGCGTTGCTGAGCGAGCACATGGCCTCGGGGGACGCCCGCCGCGCCCTGGCCGCGCTGCGCGCGCGGATCAACGGCAGCGGCGCCGCCATCCTCGAAGACGGATATCCCAGCGCCCCCAGTGTCCTTGATGAGCTGCAGGTCTTGCGGATACCCCGCAAGCCTCAGCTGTGGCCGTGGCGCACCGGTCCAGTGCCCTCCGAGTTGACCGTCATCCAGTGCTGGGGGTGGATCTTCGCGCCGGACGGCCGAGCCTTGGTGCTACTCGGCGAGGACACCGGTTCCACCTGTCTGCCCGGCGGCCGCCCAGAGAAAGCCGATGACCAGGACCTGGCGGCAGTCCTTGCCCGGGAGACAGCCGAGGAGGCACAGATCCGTATCGGCTCCCCGGTCGCGGTCGGCTACCTGCACGACGACGCTGGCTCCGGCGCCCGGGTCCGGATGGCGGCGGCCTTCACGCACTGCGCCCCGGTGGCGTCCGACCCGGCGACCCAGCAGACCTACAGCCGTCTCCTGGCCACACCCGAGCAGATCGCCGAACTGTTCGACTGGGGTCCTGGCGGGCGGGAACAGCTCGCAGCGGTGCACGCGGCCCGGGAACAGCTGGGGCTGCCCGCTGCTCGGCGCCAACCGGTCACCGAACTCCCCCGCGACGGAGGCTGGCTGTGACCCACCCGCCTGGCCTTGCGCTCTTCGCATCGCAGGCATCTGGGTGGCGAGCATGGACGGAGACAGTGCGGAGTCACCGACCTGGGGGAACTCCGGGCGGGAGCGGATGGTGGAAGCGGCGGCACGGCACCGACCTCGGCACCCGCCTGCCTGCGACCGCACCGGCCAAACGGTGAACTCCGCGACAACAACGCGTCGCCCACCACCGGTCAGCCTCGATGCCACCAGGGCCAGCCCACCTCACGGCAGACGGCGTCGACGAGGCGCCCACCCCCACTACGACGAAAGCAGAGAATTCGAAAGTGGCGTTGACAGCACCACCCATGTGGCAACACCAGCAAGAGGCGTTGAAGGACCTGGAGGCAGAACTCTCTTCGGCAAGACGCGTCACCAACATCATGGCGTGCGGCACCGGGAAGACCCGGGTCGGAGCCGAAACAGCACAGTTGGTGTCACCGTCCGAGCCGGTGCTGATCGTGGTTCCCACGCTCGACCTGATTGCCCAGGCGCTCTCCGCCTGGCTGGAGGCGCTGGGGCGTGAGGCGCTGGGCCACGTCATCGCGGTGTGTGGCGACAGCGAGGTAACGGACCGCGAGACGGCCGATGACCTGGCTGCCCTTCAGATCGACGTCACCTCCGACCCCGGCCGACTGGCGGACCTGCTGCGCACGAGGCGGGGACGCAGCACCGTGGCCATCACTTATCAGAGCCTGCCGAAGCTAGTCGACTCACACCGGTACCCAGGTGTGCAGCCATGGAAACTGATCGTGGTCGACGAGGCTCACCGCTCGGCCGGACTCAAGAACCGACCGTGGTCGGTCCTGCACGACGACGACCTGGTGCCCGCGATCAAGCGCCTCTACATGACGGCGACACCACGCCTGGTGAGCGTGCGCGACGGCGATCTGTCCGAGGTCGTCAGCATGGACGACGAACGAGTCTTCGGCCGTGTCGGGCACCGGCTGACCTTCGCGAAAGCCCGGGAACGCAAACTCCTGGCCGACTACCGCTTCATCGTCTCCATCGTCACAGACGAGGAGATGCACCGACTCGCCACCGAGCGCGACGCCAGCACCTTCCTGCAGCTTGGTCGATCCGCAATGTCCGCGACCATGCTGGCACGTCAGGTTGCAGTTCTGCGGGCAGCACGCGAGTTCAAGGTCCAGCGCATGCTCACCTATCACCGTCTGGTGGCCGACGCACGCTGGTTCGCCCAGACTCTGCCCGCGGCGGACGCGTTGCTCGGGCTGGCGGACACGCTGACGACTGGCTTCGTCCGCGGTTCCCAAAACCGGGCACAGCGTCGAGCCGAACTCGGAAAGCTGGCGAACGAGAGCCTCGACCGGGTGGTCATCTCCAACGCCCGGGTCCTCTCGGAAGGCTACGACGCACCGGCCGTGGACGGTGTCGCCTTCATCGACCCCCGGAAGTCCACGATCGACACCGTTCAGGCAATCGGCCGCGCGCTGCGCCTGGGCGGCAAGACCGACAAAACGGCGTACATCTTTGTCCCGGTACTGCTGGAACCTGGCCAGGACCCCGTCAGTGCCCTGCAAGGCTCCGCGTACGCCCCTGTCTGGCAGGTGGTCAGCGCGTTGGCTGCCCATGACGAGGCTCTCGGCGCGGAGCTGGAGGCCCGGCGCCGCGACTTGGGCAGGGACTACCAGCCCGGGAAAGCCCTCATGGAGCTGCCGGCGTGGCTCCAGGTTCACGGCATACCAGTACCCCACCGGTTCGCTCAGGCGATCACGGTGAAGGCGATCCGCTCCACCACCCCCTCGTGGGAAGAGCATGTCGGGGCGGCTGCCGCCTACGCCGACCAGCACGGCGACCTGCTGGTCCGGACTGACTTCGTCACCGAGTCCGGGCTGGCCCTGGGACAGTGGATCTGCTGGGTCCGCACGCTCAACATCGACGGCAGCCTGTCCCCGGCTCGGCGTGCCCAGCTCGACGAGATCGGCATGATCTGGGACGTCCCTGACGAGCGCTGGACGCGAAGACTCGAAGCCGCTGCCAAATACCGTGCCGAGCACGGCGACCTGCGCATCCCGCACAGCTACGTAACACCCGGGCCCGACCCGATCCGCCTCGGCGTCTGGATCATGAGCCTGCGAGATCGGCAAGAAGAGTTGTCCGATCGGCGGCGGAAGGAGCTGGACGAGCTGGGCATGGTGTGGACCTCGATGACCGCGGAGGAATGGAAGCAGGGCATGCAAGCGGCCCGCGCCTACCACCAACGGCATGGTCACCTTCATGCCCCGCGCGACCATGTCGAAGAATCCCAGGACGACTCCGAAGGCTTCCCTCTGGGGCTGTGGCTGGTAGGCAGGCGTATCAAGCACAAGAGGATGTCGCCGGAGAAGCGTGCCGAACTCGATGCTCTGGGAATGACGTGGAGCCTGCGGGACGACTCGTGGAGCCGACATTTCGAGGCAGCGCAGGCTTACCACAGCCGGCACGGCAACCTCGACATGCCAGCAAAGCACGTCGAGCATCTGCCCACTGGTGACGTCCGCCTCGGAGCATGGCTGTGTCGCCAACGCCGTGCAATAGACGCTGGCAGGCTCAACGCCGAACACACTGCGGCACTCGACGGCCTGGGGGTGAACATACGAGCCTCTGAGCGGGCCTGGCAGCAGGGTCTCGCCGTCGCACGCCTCTACCACGCGGAATTCGGCAGCCTGCACATGCGGGCAAAGCAGACATTCACAGACTCCGATGGAGCAGAATTCAAACTCGGACCCTGGATCCGAAGAGTACGTGATCGCCGAACCCACGGAAGACTGACGCCCAATCAAATTTCGGAACTCGACGAGCTCGGAATGAATTGGAACGTCAATTAGGTACTTGGTGAGTCAACTTCACCAAAGTCGGGCCCCGGAACGACGGACTGCCGCGCCACGCGGCAGTCGTGGTTGCGATCGGCGCCCTCCATCTGTTGCCGTGGCGAAGCACCAGCCACCGCCCTGCAGCCCGAGCAAGCTCGCCCCAAGGTTCGAAACGCTATCGGTCCGGAGAATCTACAAGGGTGCGCAGATGAGCCATGACGTCCCGTCAGTAGACCGCGACGCTCAAGCCATCGCGTGGCGAGACGAATGAAGGCGGACCAGCGGAAGCTCACGGGCCCAGAGTATGAACGGTTCCGATCCCCAAACAGGGTTCTCTCCCTGGGCATGGGGGGTGTCTGCTGCGGTCACCTCCGCGTGTGCGGAGCATGTTCCGCTCCCTGGCGCGCAGCGTCCAAGGGCGATACCCCCGCGTCGGCGGGGAAGAGTTCAGGGTCATGATGGCACACGCTCGCCGGGCTGCCGTCCGTGCTGACCTGGTACCGGCTCAGGCCGCGTAGTCGAGGAAGTCGGCTACTGCGGGGATGTGTTGGTGGTCTGCGAGTTGGTCGCGGAGGTTGCCGAGCGTGGTGGTGGTGCGGGCGGAGTCGACGCCACCCAGGGCCTCGGTGGCTCTTCCCGGGCATGGTCCCGGGCAAGCCAATCTCGACGCACGCCATGACCCAGAAACTGGGCCGCCACGGCATCCCGGTCCGCACTGCCCGCAACGCGGCACTGGCCGCCCTCGCTGCCGATCTCCCCAGCCCGATCCTCGCCGACGTAACCGGGATGCACCGCCACACCGCACTCCGCTGGGTCGCCTACGCCCGACGCGACTGGGCCGAATACCTCGCCGCCCGCATCGAAGGCGAGGCCAACAAGCGGCAGGAGAATTGACACATCGTTCGACGCTGGGCGGCTGGTGGGTGGCTCGCGACCGGTGAAAACCATGGCTGCGGGTCACCGGATGAGGTTGCGGAGTACGGGGACGCTACTACCAGCGCTGGCCATTCCGGCAATGACAGCGGCGGCTACAGGGACCTTCGTGAGCACGGTGAGGCCGCCAATGATGATGCCGATGAGGAGCGCGGCGAGTAGGACAACGGCGCTGTGCAGGGACAGGAAGGACTGCGAGACGGGTGAGGGCTCGCCCGGGGTAGACGGGTTGACGGACTGCCGATTTTGAGAGGTTGCCATGCCTCGATGGTGAAGGTGTCCAGAGCTGTGACCTGCATGGCCCGAACAAATCTGCAGAGATCCGAACAGCAGCAAAGATGCTGCCGCCCAACCTCCGCGTTCTGTCCCGTTCGGGCGTGTTCGGTCGAATTCGGCGATGTTCGGTCCAGAGCATTCGGCCAGGTGATCTCGCTGACAAGATGGGCCGATGAGCACGGCTGAGCACGTGGGAGACCAGGGCGGCGCGCTGACGGAGGCTGCGGAGGAGCACCTGAAAGGGGCGCAGGCAAAGGCCACTCATACGATCACGAAGATCACGGCCGAGGTTGGCAAGCTACTCACCGAGGCGCAGCAGCAGGCCCACAACACCACCGCCGACGCGGAGGCTCAGGCCGACGCCATGGTGGGCGCGGCCCGAAAGGAGGCCGACCGGCTGGTGTCTGAGGCGAACGCGCGCGTGGGCGAGATCGAGGCGTTGCACGAGCGGGCTCGCCGTGAGTCGGCGGAGAGCATGAAGTCGACCGGCTACCGCTGCGACGCGCTCATCAAGGCCGCCGAGGAGCAGCTGGCCAAGGCGCAGGCGAAGGCCGGGGAGCTGGTCTCGGAGGCCAATTCGCAGGCGGGCAAGGTCCGCATCGCCGCGGTGAAGAAGGCCGAGCTGCTCCTGAAGGAGGCCGAGCAGAAGAAGTGGGCGCTCGTACGGGAGGCCGAGGAGCTCAAGGAGGAGGCGATCCGCGAGGCCAGGCACACGGTCGAGGAAGGAAGACGCGAGCTAGAGATCCTGATGCGCCGCCGTGAGGACATCAGCGCCGAGATCTCCCGTGTCCAGGACGTCCTGGAGGCGTTGGAGTCCTTCGAGGCCCCGCCAGCAGGCAAGGGCAATGGAGTCAAGGAAGCCCCTGCCGCGAGCGCAGCTCCGTCGGATGGCGAACCGTCAGAGGCCCAACCGCGCCTTCACATCAAGGCAGTTACAGCTGTGAACGCTACCCAGTCGGATGGCAAGTCGTCCGAAGGTGGATCAAGCTACTACGAGGACGAGCTGAGGCGGATGGCGGGCCGCCTGGGGCAACTGCGGGTGGAGCGAGGCAACCCGTCGATGCGGGTGATCGAAGCTCGAGCGAAGCAGTTGTTCGGGGAAAAGGCAGTCCTGCCGATCGCGACGCAGAGTGCCGCCTTCAACGCCAAATATGTTGGCCCGGACAAACTGATGTGGCTCGTGCGCACTTTGCTCTCCTGGGATGAATATGGTGAGGAATGTCCCCCTCCCGACCATCGATCAGACCAACTGTTCGAGTGGCGCGCCCAATGGGTGCTCGTCACTAAGCTGCGACCACCACGGCGACGTCGAGCTCCGGCAACGCCTGCGCCTGACTCCCCTTCTGGCTAGTAGTCAATAAGCAGCTGATGCCACCCCGCCACAGGCAAGGGTTCTTGAGGGAATAGTGCACGGTCGGAATAACTCCCTCCCGCCAGTAGTGCGGGAACTCAGCCGGGATTGCGCGTTCACCGAGCCGGGCGACGACGGCCGCCTCCGCTACAAGATCCGCGGACGCGTCTACAAGCACCGCAAGCTCAGCGGGGACGAGGCCGAGTGGGTCGTGCTGGAGATCGTCCACCAGGCCATCGAGGTGCTCCGGGCGATCAACAACTGCCCGCAGTACCTGTTCGGCTGGGGCCCTCGGGAGACCGGCTTCGCACTGATGCGGGCCATCCCCGGACGGCTCCGCCGCTTCAGGGACCACCTCAATGATCTCTTCAGCACCGACGAGGGGCTGTTCGTCCCCAACGACACCAGCGCGGTCGAACTCGATGATGACCCGGACGCCGACGACCCCGACGGAGAGGAAGACGCCGACACCGAGGAAGTTGCAGCGGAGGACGGCGAGGGTGTGCCGTGGGCCTTCACCACGGTCCAGTTCCGAAGGACTGTGGCCTGGCATATCGCGCACCAGCCGTTCGGCGTCGTCGCCGGAACACGACAGTACCAACATGCCCGAACTGTCATGTTTGAGGGGTATGCCGGGACATCGGAGTCCGGGTTCGCCGCGGAGGTCGCCAGCAACGAAGCGGCCGCCCGGCTGGACTACCTCGAAGACCTCTACCGGGACTGGAACGACGGCGGCGCTTCCTCCGGCGGGGCCGCTGAGAAGCTGTGTCACATCCTCTTTTTGCAGCTCACATGGCATGAGGGATGGTGGTGATCCGGCTTACCGTTCGGTTGGGCGTCGATGGTCGCCATT
>NZ_JARXVH010000043.1 GCF_029892565.1 Streptomyces pseudovenezuelae
GCGGTCTGGGGTCTCATCGGAGGCGGCCGTCAGGGTGTCTATTCCGAGCATGGTCCCGGCGGTCTCCTCAACGTGGGCCACCGCCTACCACAGGACGGGCGGCGCCATCTTTCGCGCGGCTCCCTTTCGGCGCGGCGCCACCGGTAGTACGTGGAGGAAGCGATGTGCAGTTCCCGCAGTACGGGCTCGACCCCCAGGCACGGGTGCTCGTCGAGGAGCGCCGTCGCCCGGGCTGGGACGCGAAAAAAGCCGAGGCCGTCTGCAGCACGTCATTGACCCGCTTGAGCTGAGTGTTCTCCTTGCGCAGCGCCACGAGCTCGGCACGTTCGTCCGTGGTGAGCCGGTCGTCACGCTCGCCGGCGTCCGCCTCGGCCTGGCGGATCCAGCCGCGCAGGGCCTCGGGATGCACGCCGAGGTCGACGGCGAGCTTCTTGATCTGCGGCTTCGGATCCGTAGTGCGATACATCCGCACCGCACGCTCACGCGACTCCAGCGAGTGCTTTCTGGGGGGCCATGGTCGATGTTCCTCTCATGAGTCCTATCTGACCCTCTGTCACCATCCTCCGCATCTCGGGGAACCTCAGGGTGACGTCCCATGCGGGCCGGCCCAGCGCAGTGAGCGTTCGTTCCAGCAGGCCAATGTCGTTCTCGACCGTCACCGGGCTGAACCCGCGGGCCCGCCACAAGGCGACGAACGCCTCGACACACCGGCCTGGAACTCCCACGGATCGGCGGTCACCGACTTCAGCAGGACGGCACCGCCCTCGATCACCCGCAACTGGGATGTCACCGGCACACCTTTCTCGCACCTGACCGATCAAGGCAGCACCTGGAGAATCCGAGCGCCACCGTGAAGACCCACGAGGACCGCAGGAAATGGATACGGGCCGGTGGCAGCGACGATGCACGAAAAGGAACATGTGCCAGCTCCAGATGAATGGGGCCAGGTCTTCGGCGACGAGATCCTCGCCACCGCGATCCTCGACCGCCTCCTGAACCAATGCGACGTCGTCCCGATCAACGTCCCCAGCTACCGGCTGAAGAACCGCCTCCAGGCCATCGAACGCGAGACGGACGTGGCCTGACAGATGGGGACGAAGAAAGGTACGCGACTGGGGATCTAAGTCTGTACGCCGACACGTGAGGCAGCGCGGCTGCTTGCTGGGGGCCGCTGAGCCTCAGGCCTCCGACACGGTGATGGCGCTCACCGGGCAGGCGCGGACGGCCTCCCTCACCATCGGGGCTCCCCCGCCGTCCTCGTGGCCCGGCAGCAGCGTGCTCAAGCCGCCGTCGTCCTGGGTGAAGACGTCCGGGGCGACGAGGGCGCACTGACCAGCGCCGATACAAACGTCCCTGTTGATCTCGACACGGGTGTCGGTGTGCATGGCCTTGAGCCTCTCACCAGGTCACGGGGAGTTCCAGCATCCCCTGGATGGCGTAGCCGGGCCTGAAGGGGATCTCCTCGGGCGGGGCGGCCAGGCGCAGTCCGGGCAGCCGGTCGAAGAGCGTGTGCAGGGCGATCTCCAGCTCGGCGCGGGCCAGGTTCTGGGCGAGGCACTGATGGATGCCGAAGCCGAAGGCGAAGTGTTGACGGGTGGAGCGGTGCCAGTCGAGGGTGTCGGGGGCGGGGTAGAGGTCCTCCTCGCGGTTGATGACCGAGGGGGAGAAGAGCACGCCGTCATCGGTCCGTATGGTCGTCCCGCCGACTTCGATATCCTCCGTGGCCCTGCGCCCCAGTACATCCACGACGGACAGCAGGCGCAGCAGTTCGTCGACGGCGGCCGGGAACAGCCCCGGGTCGGCGCGCAACTCGGCCAGTCGTTCGGGGTGTTGGAGGAGGGTGTAGACGCCCAGCGAGATCATGTTGGCGGTCGACTCATGGCCGGCGATCAGCAGGACGGTCGCGAACTCGATGACCCCCTGGCGATCCAGCACGCCCTCGCGTAGCTGCTGCTGGACGAGTTCGTCCAGCACGCCGTCGCCGGGTTCGGACTGCTTCTGCTTGCGGTCGACCAACTCCGCGAAGTAGGCAGCGAGTTTACTCTGTGCGTCGCGGACGTCCGCGACGTCCGAGCTGAGCAGCAGGCGCTGGGACTGCACCTCGAAGAAGTGGCGGTCCTCGGACGGAACCCCGAGCAGTTCGCATATCACCATCGACGCGACGGGGAGCGCGAAGGCGCTCACCAGCTCGGCGGGCTGGCCCTTCTCGGTCATCGCGTCCAGCAGCCCGTCGACGATGCGCTGGATCCCCGGCCGCAGTTCGGTGGTGCGCCGGAGGGTGAAACTGGGCGCCAGCATGCGCCGCTGGGCATGATGCTCGGGATCGTCGACGCCCATCAGCGCGACCCTGAAGTTCCTCATCGCCGCCATACCCTCTGTGGTCGCCGGGAAGGCGGGATGAGTGCTGTCGCTCGACAGGCGGGGGTCGGCGAGCAACTGGCGGGCCAGGGCGTGTCCGGTCACCATCCAGACCGGACGGCCGTCGTAGAGGGTGACGCGGGTGAGCGGGCGGGTGGCACGCAGGGGCTCGTAGCCGGTGGGCGACTGGTAGGGACAACTCCGGTCCTGCGGGAAGGTCACAGGTTCCGTTTCAGTCATGGAAGACCTCCAAATAAAGAGTGCGCCGTGCAAATGTTATTTACGCGTAAATTTTTCGCCGGAGTGCACTGCCCGGGTGTACAGGGTCGGTGTGCTCATTCCACGATGGCGGACCGGGTGGTCCAGCGGAAGACGGCAACCTCTTCTCCGTCGATCGTGACGAATTCGCCTCGTGGACAAAATACTCGAATCCAGCACCGAAGCGGTGATTGATCTTCTCCGTCAGTGAGCTAGTGTGTCGTGATCCAGTTCGTGCCATCTGAAGCTCTTTGGATCGTTGGGCAGTGTGTGAACCTCTCTTCGGAACAGACTGTGGAATTGCGGGCGTTGATGGCGGACCGGCACGTGACGGCGGATGTGGCTCTGCGAGCCCGCATCGTGTTGTGGGCCGGGGAGGGCCGCCGCCGTAAGGACATCGCCGAGCTGGCCGGGGTGTCTGCCAGGACGGTGGACCGTACCAGGACCCGGTACACCGAGCACGGCCTGGCGGGGCTGGTGGAAAAGAAGCGCGGCGGCGGAAAAGACCAGGTGCCGCCGCAGACCCGTGGCCGGGTGATCGCACTGACCAGGATGACCCCGCCGCAGGAATCGGGCCTGTCGCACTGAGCATCTTCAGTGGTGCTTCACGAGGGTGATGCCACGTCAGGTGTTGACAACGTCTTCGAGCAGGGTGATTGCTGCGACGCTGGTCCAAGCCAGTACCCAAGAGGTCACTCGATCAGTGGCCATTCTGAAGAAGCTCACTGGTCGACGCGCACGCTGGCCGCCTAACTCAAACGCACCGAAGGCATCACGGTCTCCTTCCACTACGTCGCCCGCCTCTGGCGGGAGGAAAACCTCAAGCCGCATCGGTCGGGCACCTTCAAACTGTCGAAGGACCCGGCGTTCGCAGAAAAGGTCGCCGACATCGTCAGGCTGTACCTCGACCCGCCCGGGGGCGCTGTGGTGCTGTCGGTCGACGAGAAGACGCAGATCCAGGCGTTGGACCGCACCCAGCCGGTGTTGCCCGTGACCTTCGACGTCACCGAACAGCGCACCCACGACTATGTGCGCCACGGCACGACGAACCTGTTCGCCGCACTGAACACCGCCACCGGCGAGGTGGTGGGTGAATGCAAGCCGAACCGGAACGGCACGAACTTCCTGGCCTTCCTGAAGAAGGTCGTCAAACCCCATTCCGGTGAACAGGTCCATGTCGTGCTGGACAACCTGTCCACGCACACCACTCCGGAGGTGAAGGCATGGCTGGCGAAGAACCCTCACGTGCACTTCCACTTCACCCCCGTCGGCTCGTTCTGGTTGAACCAGATCGAAATCTGGTTCGGGATCATCACCCGGCAGTCGATCCGCCGCGGCACCTTCTCCAGCGTCCACATCCTGATCAAACAGATCCGCAACTACATCGACTCCTGGAACGCGAACGCGAAACCTTTCACCTGGACTGCGACCCCCGGCGAGATTCTCGCGAAGGTCCGAATCGTCCAAACCAGCGTGAGGAAACTCGTCAATAACAACGCGAACTGACACGAACTGGATCACGACACACTAGTGAACTGCGGCCTTTCTTCCTCCGGAAGATAGGCCGGGCCGCCGGACTAAAATATCTGGAACCTAGCCATCCCGAAGACCTCCGACATCTCGCGAATTCGAAGTGCATTTTTGCCTGGGTAGAATTTTCCAGCGGTCACTCGTCAGGAAACCCCCTGAAGCGCGTTGTAGAAGGCCGTGACGAGGGCGCTTCCCTGGTCCGGTCTGGGTTGTTGAGGGCTGAGTGGGTGCGAGTGGAGACGTTCACCGGACTGCGGGTCGCATAGCTCGTACGGCTACTCGCAGCCGTCCAGGGATATGGCGGTGAAGGACGCAAGTGGGGACGGTCGTGGCGGGGCTTCCGCTGGCTGTACGGCTGCTGCTGGTCGCCCGCTACCGGACGAACCTCACGATGCCGCGGCTCACCCCGCTGTTCGGTATCTCACCGACGACGGTATGCCGAGTCATCCAAGGCCGGGCCGAGGTTCTGGCCTGCTCGGGGTCGTCCACCTCGACGAAGATCGACGTCTCGTCCTCATGCGTCCCGGCAGGCCCAGGCAACGGGTAGCCGGATTGGTCCAGTTCGGCGCTGACTGACCCGCCGGTCGGCGAGATAAGGCGCGCCGACCGGCGCGCTGGGTGACCATTCGCGGGTGGCTGCCGTCCCGGATCTCCACCTGGCTCAGCGGCGCCTCGGTTTGTAGCTCGCCGAGTCGGGGTGGCGGATCGAACGAGCAGGCGTCCGCCCCGGGGCATCGGACCCTGCGGGCCAGTCTCGGTAGTCATCCGATTCCTTCCAGGGATCGCTGGCAGGGTGCCACCACCGTGGCGGCGGCTAGGAGTGCAATCAGATGAAAGCTGAACCATGGGCCCAAAGTTAGAGCCCTGCCAGCATCCCCGCATCCCTCACATCGGTAGTCGCCGAGGCGATCGCATCAAGCCCATGGCTCTCCCCCGAGGCTGCTGTGTCGTGTCAAGCCGCTTCAGGAAGCTCGTAGGCGTTTGGCTGGTTCCATCGTTCGAGGTTCTTGAAAATCTGTGGTCAACCCCGTTCTAGAGATCTTCAATGGCTGGGGTTACGGCGGTTGGAAGTCGAGGCCGGTCTTGGCGAGGAGGCCGTCGATGAGGCCGGGGCGGTACTGCATCCGTTTGAGCCGCGTCTTCACCAACGCACTGAGCTGGTCAAGGCTGTGTTTGGTGAGGTTGGCCAGCGATCTCTTCAGGTGCGACCACGCACCCTCACTGTGCTTGTCACAGTGCAGGGTGCGATGGACAACGGGGTATGGACGCGCCGATTATCAGCAGTGAGGGCCTGTTGCGGCTGGTCGAGTTGGTCGACCGCCTGAAGGCTCGTGACCTGGACGAAGGTGACGCGTCGTGGACGGCGACGGCGGGAGCGTGCTCCCCAGACGGAGGAGGGCCGGCCGGAAGCGACGCGGTGGGAGGTGCTGCCGGAGCTGAACCGTCGGGCGGCGGTGCAGTTTCTGAGCGTGCTGATGAGCCGGGTGCTGACGAGCCCGCCCGCCGCGGCAGCGGGCGGGGGTGACGGCGGTGCTGCTGCACGAGCGTGAGTTGGGCAAGGTGCAGGGCCGCCATCGTGACGGCCTGGCGGTCGTGTATGTGCGGCAGTCGTCCAGGCAGCAGGTTGTCGACCATGGCGAGTCGACGCGGCTGCAGTACGGCCTGGTGGAGCGTGCGGTGGCGCTTGGAGCGGATGGCGTCGGGCCGGCTGGCGAAGGCTGCGCGGGGCGAGCTGGCCGTGCCACTGCTGGCCGGCTACGTCCGCAGGCCCTCCGGCGAGGCGGCGTTCGACCCGGACGAGCAGGTGCAGAGTGTCATCCGGCTGGTCTTCCACCTCTTCGAACAGCTCGGGACGGTGCATGCGGTGCTGCGGTTTTTGACCGAGCACCAGGTGCAGATCGGGATGCGGGAACGCGCGGGAGTGGCCAAGGGCGAGGTCGTCTGGCGCCGTCCGCACCAGACCGGCATCTAGAACATGCTGCGCAATCCGGCCTATGCGGGGATCTACGCCTATGGGCGTTCCCGCATCGACCCGTCCCGCAGGCTTCCCGGCCATCCTCAGTCCGGCAAGGTTCGCATCGCGGCCGAGCAGTGGCTGGTGACGATTCCTGACCTGCTGCCCGCCTACATCACCGTCGCGCAGTACGAGCGCAACCTCGCCCGGATGCAGGCCAATCGGGCCCGGGCCGAGAGCCTGGGAGCCCCACGGGAAGGGCCCGCGCTGCTGACCGGCCTGGTGATGTGCGGGATCTGCCACCGCCGCATGGGCGTGAACTACGAGAGCACCAAGAGCGGGCTGGTGCACCGCTACGTCTGCCTGCGCCAGCACCTGACCTACGGGGTGGAGCGCTGCCAGCAGATGGCCGGGGCCTTCTTAGACGCCTACGTGGTCGAGCAGGTCCTTGCGGCGCTGGCCCCGGCCGCGCTCGAGCTGTCCGTGCGCGCTGCCGAGCAGGTCGAACAGCAGCGCCTGGAAGTGGACCGCATCTGGCGGCAGCGACTGGAGCGCACCGAGCTGGCCTGTGACCGGGCCCGGCGCCAGTATCAGCTTGCGGAACCCGAAAACCGTCTGGTGGTACGGCAGTTGGAGAAGGACTGGGAAGAGGCCCTCGCCGCTCACCAGCAACTCAGCGAGGACTACCAGCACTTCGTCCAGGCACGCCCGGTGCGTCTGAGCGCGGCCGACCTGGCCGCGATCCGTGTCCTCGCACGCGACATCCCCGCGCTCTGGCGGGCGCCGACCACCACCCGCACCGACCGCAAACGGCTCCTGCGCTGTGTGGTCGAACAGATCCAGGTCACCGCCCAGGGCAGCAGCGAGAAAGTACACGCCGTCCTGACCTGGGCCGGTGGCAGCCAGAGCACCTCAGACCTGCTGCGCCCGGTGGCCCGTCTGGACCACCTCTCCTACTACCCGCTCCTGGTGGAACGACTGCGCACCCTGGCGGATGCGGGACTGACCGCGAACGCCATCGCCGACCAACTCGCCGCCGAGGGCCTGCGCCCGCCGCACCGCAAGGAACGGTTCCACACCGGCGAGATACTGCAACTGCTCCAGCGTCACCAACTCCGCACCACCCGAACCCAGACACGGCCCGCAGACCAGGTCCTCCAGCACGGCGAATGGTGGCTCGCCACGCTCGCCGGCGAGATCGGAATGCCGGTGGCCACCCTGTTCGGATGGCTCCAACGCGGCTGGGTCGATGGGCGGCAGGACACCCGCCCGCCACACCGCTGGATCATCACAGCCGGCCCGGACGAAGTGGAACGGCTACGTGCACTGCACCGGCTACCCGCAGGCCACCACAACCGCCGCCGATGGACCGAGCTTCAACAAACTGACACCGCGGAAGGAACATGAACATCATGCCGACGCAATCCCACAGGACCTGCACTGAGAACACGACATCTCGACGGGGTTGAACTCGGGAGCGTAGGGCGGTAGTTGGTAGACGGTCAGCCATAATCGGGCGTCGACCAGATCCCGCATGGTGCGGCTGACGTGCGTGTTCAGATTGTCCCATACCAGCACGATCGGGCCGTCGAGCTGCTGGTGCGCGGCATCCAGCAGGCGGGCGAAGTCGGTCTCGGTGAAGCCCTTGCGACGCCCCTTGGCGGGACCACGGTCGAGGTGGATGCGATAGATCAGCCGGGACCGGTGGCCGGCTTTGGTGCAGATCAGCGCTGCCATCGAGACACGTTTGGTGCCCGCGGCGGTGACCCGCACCACCGTGGTGTGACCCCGGCGGCCCCAGGTGCGGCCCTTGGGCGGCCTCAGGCCCTGGCCAGCTTCGTCCTCGAAGCAGAGCCAGGCGCCCAAGTCCGCCGCCCTCTTATTATGACGGGCCACTGCTCGTCCTTCCAGGCGGCGATCTTCTCCTCGTCGCGCTCGGTGGCCTTGCGGGAGGGGACTTGCACGCTCCAGCCGATGCGGTGCAACAGCAGGTCCAGCCCGGCCAGGGTGTACTCGACCCCGAACCGGCGGCGCACGATCTCGGCAATCCGGGCCAGCGTCCAGCACTGGTCACGCCAGCCGGAAACGGCCGGGCCGGCGTCCAACACCTTTGTCAGCACACGGAGTTGTTCTGCATCGAGCTTGCAGCGGGCCCCGCCGGGTCCCTTGGAGGCAAGGGCCTGCCGCCCCCCTGAAGCCAACGCCCGCCGCCAGCGGTTCGCCGACATCCGGGTCAACCTAAACCGTCGGGCCACCTCCCGGTCACTGGCCCCGGCCTCGATTAGGTCAGCGGCTGCGAGCCGGACCTGCTCACGCCGAGCCCGTTCCTCGGCCGTCAATCCACCGCCACCGGGATACCTCATCCCTACGGCACAGCGCGGCCCACGACGGCCGTCATCGGTCGTGCTTCACCGCGTGGCGCAGGCCGTGAGCGTCTCTGCGGGGGATCCGGTACAGCACACAGCGGCGAAGAGGCCCCTCGGGCACGCTCGGATCCTCGAAGTCGTCGGCCGGATCCCAGGTCATGCCGATCCGGCGCATCACCGCCTGGGAACGAAGGTTGTGGACGGTCGTCGACGCCACCACTTCCGGCAGCCCGAGGGCCTCGAATCCGAAAGCCAGGCAGGCCAGGGCGGCTTCGGTGGCGTAACCGTGACCCCACGCCGAACGCATCAACCGCCAACCGATATCCACCCCCGCGAACGGCATGTCCTCGCCCACCTCGTCCAAGCCGACACGGCCGATGAACTCGCCAGTCTCCCGTGCTTCGAGCGCCCACCACCCAAAACCTCGCTCGTCGAACTCGGCCTGCATGAGTGCCAGCGCGGCATCGCTCTGCTCCCGCGTCAGCAGATCTCCCAGGTGTTCTCGGACTTCAGGATCGGCGTTCATAGCCGCCCACGGTCCGAGGTCGGACTCTCGCCACCGGCGGAGCAGAAGACGATCCGTTCGCAGCTCTGGCATGCCACCCAGCCAACCCGACCAAGACCAGGAAGTCGATCGATTAGGTCGAACCCTACGGTGCTGTCCATGCCAGACCCGCTGCGCAGATCCTCAAAAACGGCCCACACCACCCGGCGGGCCACCGTCCCGTCACGACCCGAAGTAACCCGCACCCTTAAAGATCTCTAGGCGCCCTGAGGGGGCCCAGTTGGGGCACGGGACCAGCCGGTTCGGCTCCTGGGCGGCTGGGGGCCTCGCTTGTCCCCGCAGAGCCGGGGGCAGGGCAGCTACAGCAGCGGTACGGCTCCGTCGGCGACGGTTCGGGCCAGGAGGACCGCGCCTCGTAGGGAGGAAAGGCCGCCCAGGCGCGCCGGAGCGACGGGTAAGGCGGGGCGGCCTGTGCGCGACAGATGTGTCAGGTGGGTGGCTACGCGGTCGACCAGGTTGTCGATGCCTGCCGTGAATCCGCCGCCGATCACAGCGAGGCTGGGGTGGAGCAGTTCGGTGACCCCCATGATGGCGGTGGCCAGGGCTTGGCAGGTGCCGTCGATCGCGGCCGTAGCCCATGGGCGGGCGGTACTGAGGGCTTCGCGCAGCTCTGCGTAGGTGACCGGCTCGCCGTGGAGCTCGCCGGCCCGGGCCAGGGTGGCCGGGCCCGAGGCGATCGCCTGGAGGCAGCCCTGTCGGCCGCAAACGCACACGGGGCCGCCCAATGCGACGACCAAATGGCCCAGTTCGAAGGAGCCCCGGCGCGGGCCGGGGCAGAGACGGCCGCCCAGGACCAGGCCGCCGCCGATGCCGGTACCGACGCCGACGTAGAGCAGGTTGGCGCAGTCGGCCGCCGCGGCCTCGGCGAGAGCGGCCACGTCGCCGTCGTCCGCCCAGGCGACGGCCGCCCCGGGCACGAGGGCGCGCAGCGCGGGGCCCAGAGCGAGGCCGGTCCAGGACGGCCGGCTGGGCCAGGAGGTGACCTGCTCGTCCGGGCCGACCGTGGCGGGGACGGCGACCCCGGCGGCCTGGAAATCGTCACCGGTACGGGCCGCTAGGGTGGCGACGCCGTCTGACAGCAGGGCCAGGTCTCGGTCCGGTCCGTCTTCGTGGTTCGGCCAGGCGAACGTGTGCTCCTCGGTGCGTCCGTCCGCCGACTCGGCGCGCAGGGCGACCTTTGTGCCCCCTATATCGATGCCTAGGTGCCAAGATGGCGGTGCGGCTGCCATTCCGGTTCAGTGGCCGGGCAGGGCCGGGCAGAGAGCGAGCAGGTCGGCGGGCCGTCGCAGAACGACGTCAGGGCCGGCGGCTAGCAGTTCGGCCCCGTCGTGGCAGCCCCACAGTGCGGCTGCGGCGGTGACGCCGGCGCCCTGAGCGCTGGCCAGGTCGGTGGGGGCGTCGCCGATCATGATGGCCCGGTCCGCGGGAACATCGAAGAGTTCGAGCACGCGTCTGACGATGTCGGGGGCGGGCTTGGGCCGGGGCACCTCGTCGGAGCCGATGACGTGGGCGAAGTGCTGGAGCAGGCCGAGGACGTCGAGCAGGGACCGGGCGCGCTCGCCTGCCTTGCCGGTGGCGATGGCTAGCCGGAGGCCGCGCTCGTTTAGCGTCCGCAGGACGTCGACAACACCGTCATACACCTTGACGCGGTCGGCGAGCCGGTAGCTCTCGCGGACGAAGGGCTCCTCCATCTCCAGCGGGAGGCCCATGACCCGCATGATGTCGGGGAAGTAGCGGCCCTGGTGGCGTTGGTACTCCTCGAAGGGTGCCTCGCCTATGCCGACGACCTCGGCGTAGGCGAGGGAGAAGGCCTCCCCCATCACCGCGAAGCTGTCGACGACGACCCCGTCGAGATCGAAGATGACAACCTGTCTGGGGACCGGGGGGTGCTGCTCGGTGATCATTGCCGCGTGGTGTTCCGGCTCTGTGGTCATGCGGTCCTCACCTCCTTGTGGGCGGTGGATTCGGGCGCGCGGTCCGCAGGTCGGGCGGCGCGTGCCGATGCGTAGAACCTTTCGACCAGCCGGACGGTGCCGCGGGCCTGAGCGACGGCCAGGCCACGCCGACCCGGGTCGGCCAGGAGCCCGGCGAGGCCGTCGAGCTGGCGCCCGTACTCGATGCCGATGGGCTCGGCGGGCAGCGGGATCCGCTGTGTGGTGCCTTCCCGGGTGAGGGTGAGCACCGGTTCGGGAGCCCGGTTGGGGCTGAAGCCGAAGGTGCAGTGCAGCCGTGCTGTTCCAGCGCTGCCCTCGATGGTGATGACGGAGGCGTCCAACGCCTCGTGCGAGGCCCAACTGGCCAGCAATGAGACCGAGATGCCGTCCTCGCGGACCAGGAAGCCGCGGGCGGTGTCCTCGACGTCGCCGGCCGAGGCGCCGGTGGGCTGGTCCTCGCGCCAGGCGGCGGACCAGGCACCGTTGTTGACGAAGTCGTCGGAGACTGAGCCGATCACCTGGGTGGTGGGGGCGGGGCCGAGGAGAGAGGTGAGGACGTCGAGCAGGTGCCAGCCGAGGTCGACGAGCACGCCTCCGCCGGCCTTGCTGCGTTGGGTGAACCAGCCGCCGGGCTGCGGCACTCCGCGCGCCCTGACCCAGGCCAGGCCGACATGCCGGATCCGGCCGAGTTCGGGCAGAAGCCCGGCGAGTTCCCGGACGTCGCCGCGGTGGGCGACGGCGCTGCCGGCGAGCAACATCCCGCCGTCTCGTTCGGCCTCGGCGAGGACGTCGGCCTCGGCGGTGGTCAGGCAGACCGGCTTTTCCAGGAAGACGGAGATCCCTCGTCGGAGCAGGGCCGCCGCCACCTCGGCGTGCAGATGGTTGGGCACCGCGACGACGGCGACGTCGACCGTACGAGGGTCGAGGGCGTCCACGGTGGCGTGGGCGGGCAGGCCGGTCGCCACAGCGGCCGCCCGGGAGCCCAAGTCGGGGTCGACGACGGCGACCACCTCGAAGTCCTCGTGCTCGCGCAGCAGCCTGAGCCATAGCTCGTGGCCCGCCCAGCCGAGCCCGACGACGGCGGCTCGGACCTTCACCGGGCGCCCACGGCGGCGGCGATGATCTCGGCCGTGGAGTGGAGGGCCTCCTCGGAGGCGAGCAGCACTCGGTGGTGCAACCAGATGCAGTCGGTGCTGATCGCCTCGGTGTGCGGGCAGCTTTCGGCGAGCTTCTCGACCGTGGTGTCGGGCGCGGCCGTCTCCCAGAACGCGTCGGTGCGGTAGATCGCCCGGAAGGCGGCGAAGGCGGGCAGCCCGGCGTCGACCAGCGTGTCAACGAGGGCGTTTCGGCCCTCCTCGGAGATGCCGGGGATCCGGAACATGGCCATGTAGTGGGAGTTCCGGTCGGCGCGCGGGTCGCCGCCCTGGGGCACGACTCCGTCGATCTCACCGAGCAGCCGGGACAGCAGTGTCCAGCGCTGATCGCGTAGCGCGATCTGGGCGTCGAGGCGGCTCAGCTGGGTGCGGAGCACGGACGCTGAGAACTCGTTGAGCCGCATGTTGGTGCCGGCGGTCTGGTGCAAGTAGCGGCGGTCGGTGCGCGGCCGGCCACAGCTGTGCCGCAGGAACGCAGCCTCGTACGTCTCCTCGTCGGGGAACAGCAGCGCACCGCCCTCGCCGGCGGTCATCAGCTTGCCGTTCTGGAAGCTGAACGAGGCGACCGTACCCAACTCACCGACCCGCTTGCCCTGCCAGCGGGCACCGTGTGCGTGGGCAGCGTCCTGCAGCAGGGCCACGCCGGTGTCGGCGGAGAGCTTGTCGAACGCGTCCATGTCAGCGATGAGCCCGGCCATGTGCACGGGCATGATCACCTTGGTGCGGGGGGTGACGGCGGCGGCCGCGGCAGCCACGTCGATGTTGTAGGTGTCGAGGTCGACGTCGACGGGGACGGCTACCGCGCCGAGCCGCTGAGCGGCCTGGGACGAGGAGATGAAGGTGAAGGCCGGCACGATGACCTCGGTGCCCGGGCCGACGCCCAGACACTGCAGCGCCAGCTCCAGGGCGTGGGTGCCGTTGGTGACGGCCAGGGCGTGCGGGGCGCCGTGGAAGTCCGCGAACTCGCTCTCGAACGAGTCCACCTCCGACCCGCCCATGCGCCACCACTGGCCCTGTTCCAGGGCCCGGATCAGGCTGGTGCGCTCGCTGTCGTCGTACTGCGGCCAGGAGGGGAACTCTGGTGCCGGTCGCGCGTTCATGTATCTCCACTTCGGACATTTCTCGGCCGCTGGCCGCGGGGTGACATAAAGCGGGCGGGGCACGTGGCCGACGGAAGGTTTCATCTCAGGGATCAGCCGCACGAAAGTGCGAATTTCACCGTAGGCACCGCTCTTACCGCCCGGCATCCCCTGGTCTGGTAGCCGTCCGTCCGGGTGTGGGGCGGCTGGACGTGGGAGTGTGGCGGGTGCGTGCGTCAGCCGGTCTTGGGTGCGCGCAGGCCGAAGAACTTGCAGTAGGACTCCACTTGACCGTTCAGCATGTGGATGCCGTGGTGGACGTGGTGGCCGAGGGAGGCGGCCTGCCGCAGCAGGGGCGTCTCGTGGGGTTTCATGATGATGTCGACCACCACCGCTCCGGGGGCGAGTGCTTCGGGCGGGAACGGCAGCGGGTCGCTGGATCGCAGCCCGAGCGGGGTCGCGTTGACCGCGAGGTCGCTGTCATGCAGGGGCAGTTCGGCGACGGCGTGGACCCGGTCTGGCCAGTACGCGGCGAGCCGGCTGACGAGCGCGTCCAGTTTGGGCTGGTCCGGGTCGGTCACGGCGATCCGTTCCGCGCCGGCCGTCAGCAGCGCCGACGCGATGGCGCTGCCCGCCCCGCCGGCCCCGGCGAGCGCGACCCGCCTGCCTCGTATCTCATGCCCGGCACGGGCGAGGCCAGCCACGAAGCCGGAACCGTCGAAGTTCTCAGCGAGCCAACTGCCGTCGGACTCGCGGCGCATCACGTTGGCCGTTCCGGCGATCTTGACGGTACGGCTGTGCCGGTCGGCGAGCTGGGCGGCGTCCGCCTTGTGTGGGACGGTGACGAAGATGCCGTCGAGGTTGCCGATCCGCTGCAGGCCGTGGATGACCCGTTCCAGGTCGTCAGGGTGGACCTCCACCGGCACCAGCACTGCGTCGATGCCCTGTTCGGCGAAAAGCGGGTTGAGCAGCCCGGGCGACTGGACCTGTGCGACCGGATCGCCGATGACGACGTACAGGCGGGTGGTGCCGCCGATCGGGGCCTGCGGCGGGGCATCGGTATCGGTCATCTCTGGCTCCGGGAACTGTGGAGGGCGGTCTGCCGGGCAGCGGGCCGGCTGACCGCAGTGAGCAACTCGGCGACAGTGAAGGCGAGTTCCATCGACTGTTCGGCATTCAGGCGAGGGTCGCAGGCGGTACGGTAGCGGGCCGAAAGGTCGTCCTCCCTGAGGCCGCGGGCCCCGCCCAGGCACTCGGTGACGTCCTCACCGGTCGCCTCCAAGTGGAGGCCGCCGGGGTGCGTACCGAGGGTGCGGTGGACTTCGAAGAAGCCGCTGATTTCCGCAACGATGTCGTCGAAGTGGCGAGTCTTGCGGCCATCCGCCGTCGTACGGGAGTTGCCGTGCATCGGGTCGCACTGCCATACCACCTGGTGGCCGGTGGCGGTGACCTTCTCCACGATCGGCGGCAGCACCTCGCGGACCAGCGCGTGGCCCATCCTGCTGATCAGCGTCAGCCGCCCGGGCGTGCCGTGGGGGTCGAGCCTGCGGACGTACTCGACTGCTTGTTCCGGGGTAGTGCTGGGGCCGATTTTCACCCCGACGGGGTTGGCGAGTAGTTCGGCGACGGCGAGGTGCGCGTCGCCGAGGCCTCGCGTGCGCTCGCCGATCCAGAGGAAGTGTGCGAGTGGGCTGGCGAGCAGTGGTTCCGGACCGGTGGTGAACCCAGCGGTGTGGAGCGGGGCGCATTCGTAGTCGAGCAAGAGCATCTCGTGGCCAACATAGATCTGTTCGCTCCTCGGGCTCGGATCCGGGCCGATCCTTTCGGCGGTGCGGGCGAAGCGGTCGCCGCCGGGGACGCCTTGGAGGTACGAGAGGATGCCGGTGCACGGGTCCGCCAGCTCCTGTGCGTACACCGTGCGGGCGAGCGCCATCACGCGAGCCGCGTGCCCGTGGGCACGCAGCATCCGCTCCGGGTCGGGACTGCGGGCGGCAAGGGTGCGTACGGCGGAGTTCACCATGTCACCCCGGTAGACCGGCAGACCGTCCGCGTCGACGGGCCGCGAGCGTGGCTTCGCGTACTGGCCGGCCATGCGGGCGAGGGGAACCACCGGTAGCCCGGCTGCGTGGGCCAGGAGCAGCGCCATGCGCTTCAGGAGTCCGAGGTTGGCCCGCAGGTGCGGTTCAGTGGCTTCGGAGAAGGTCTCCGCGCAGTCCCCGCTCTGCAGCAGGAACGCCTCGCCGCGGGCGACCGCCGAGAGCCGCTCGGAGAGCTGCGCCGTCTCGGACTCTGTCACGATCGGGGGTGAGGCGCGCAGCCGGGCCACCACCGTCCGGGCCCGGGCCGGGTCCGGCCACTCGGGCTGCTGAGCAGTGGGTCTGGCCAGCGCCGCGGCGAGTCGGTCCGCGAGCCGCTGTTCCCGCGCGGCCCTGACCCGGGCCTCGCCGGGAGCTGCCCCTGATGAGTGCGTCATGCCACCGGGGCTCCCGTTCCGTGGAGCTCGGCCGGGTCGACGAGCCGGCCGAGCGGTTGCCGTGGCATGCGCTCCAGGACGTCGGCGACGACGTGTTCGGGGACGTCGTGGACCAGCTCTGCCCCCCGGGGGCCGTCGAGGACGAACGCGAGGCCGTGCAGTGCCTTCTTGTCCCGGCGCATCAGGCAGATCAACTCGGCGGACGCCGTCTCCACGGGCAGCGCGGTGGGCAGGCCGTAGAACTCGACGACCTCTCGGTGCTCGGCCACCCGCCCGGGACCGATCCGGTCCAGGGCGCCGGCGAGCAGGCCCGCGAAGACCGTGCCGATCGCGACGGCCTCGCCATGCCGGAGCACGAAGCCGCCGGCCACCTCCAGGGCGTGGCCGAGGGTGTGACCGTAGTTGAGGACGTGCCGCAGACCGGTGTCCCGTTCGTCGGCCGAGACGATGGCGGCCTTGAGCGTCACACTGGCCGCGATCCGCTCCGCGAGGGCGAGCCCGCGCAGGTCACCGGCGCCGATGAAGTGACAGCGGGCGATCTCACCCAGGCCGTTGAGCATCTCGCGCCGGGGCAGGGTGGACAGGTAGTCGGTGTCGCACAGTACGGCGGCGGGCTGCCAGTAGGCGCCCACCAGGTTCTTGCCGGAGGGCAGGTTGACTGCCGTCTTGCCGCCGACGCTCGCGTCGACCTGTGCCAGCAGCGTGGTGGGCAGATGCACCACTGGCACGCCCCGGTGGTACAGGGCGGCGGCCAGGCCGACGACATCGGTGGTGGTTCCGCCCCCGCAGGAGACGACCGCGTCGTTGCGGGTGAGGCCAAAGCGTACGAACTCCGCGCACAGCGCCTCGACGGTCGCGAGGTTCTTGTCCGGCTCACCGTCCCGGGCGGGCAGCAGCAGGGTCTCCACCCCGGTGTCGGGCACCCATTCCGCAGGCCGGGCTGACACGACGGCGACCCGCCGGGCGCCGAGGCCATGGATCACTTCGGCCAGCGAGGAACGCACCCCCCGGCCGACCAGCACATCGTACGAACGCTCGCCGATGCTTACCGGTATCTGGTCGCTCACGCCGTCTCACTCTCGCCTCTGGAAGCCGGTAATACGGGAGCAGCCACCCGCCGGGGGATCCTCAGGCGGCGCTCCGCCCCCTGAACCCCGGGCACGACCGAGGCCGCTACTGCCCGGAGGTCAAGTTCAGGCCCGGGCACCACCACATGTCCCACGTGGCCGCGTTGCGCTCGATCCAGAAGTCGTCGCCAATCATCCGAATCAGGCACCGCTCCAGCCCTTGCGGGGGTGGGTGGCCCGCCCGGCATCGTTCGCCACCCCGCCACCAGATCGTCGCCGTAGAAGGCATGCATGAGCCAGGTATAGGTGTCGTAGCCCGTCTTGGAGGATTTCGCGTACTCGCGGTGTGTCGGGAATGGCCGCCCCACTTCAAGGTCCTGAGGATGTGTACGAGCCCTTACCGGGCAGGACCGAAAGGAAGTACTCCGAAGCAATACAGTCTGCATTGGCAGATCACTGATCCGACATTTTCAATGTCATCGCACATACCCAACCACAGGCGCGGACTCTCCCCAGTAAGTAGCCATAATCCCGATCAGCTCCTCTCGGTCACTTACGAGCCTCACCGTCTCCTCACCTCCTATAATGGACGTAAAGAGATTGGCCGTGAGTGTCACTTGCCCGTTTTCTATAGCACGTCGCCGCCTTCGCGGCACCAGATCAGCCGCGTCGGGCGGCAAGTCATCTCGCCACCCATTCCATTCCGAAATGGCACGATCTTTCACTTTCATTCTAAATGAATCACGCCACCCCCCTCCCTTTACCTTGTATTGAAGGACGCGCCACTCCTCCCGCGTAGCCAAGCGAAACTCTATGCCCTGCTGTTCCACAGCCCCCCCTTGATCGTCGATACACAATGGCTCCGTGATGGACACACCTCCATGCCCGACATCAACAAGCCAATCCGCATTGTCTATCCGAACACGCACGACCATGTGCTCAACTTCGGCACCCCAACGCCCGCCAGGGAAAAGCGTACTGCCGGAGTTTACATGAGCATCGAACCCCATCTCAACAAGGAGGCGATGGAAGAGGAAATTCAACTCGAAACAGACCCCGCCCCGTTCCATCACCGCATCGAATACGTGGGGCATGTCAAAATCCTCGTACGCCTGATTCAGGACATATCCGGTGTCGTAAGGGAGACTGGAGAGATGTCGCCACTGAAGCTCCCTCAGGGTGTGAAGGTTGGGAATGCCAGACCCTTCGTAACCTATGCGCTGCAAGTAAATTCCTTTGTCGAACACGCCAAACTCCACTTCATCCTGGAAGGAAATAACATCTGCATCAATCTGCCAAATTAGATAATTGGCAGAAGGTCGCTTGCGCCGACATTATGGCCACTCAACCGCATCTTTCTCATTGCAATTGAGACAGATGGCTTCGCCGAGCTATATATTCACTGAACGGCGATCCGCATAGCCAAAATTCCGCCATCCTTATCACTTGAGAGGCTAGCAGCATGCCGATCTTCGACGCCTCTTACTCATTCCTACTCATTCCGCGTGTCGGCACAACGTCCATTCCGGAACGCTAGATCATCGATGAGGAAACGTTCGCTACTTCAAAATCACCCTCCTCGTAGCACTTCTGGGCGCCGTGCCTTGCCGCGGGACGCCGTCGTTGGACAGCGAAGGAATCCGCGCGGCTTGCGTTTGTCGTTGTCGGTCTCGCCCTCGAAGATGCCGACTTCTTCCTTGCTGCGGAGGCGGTCTTGCAGTTCGACGGCAGGTCGATGGAGGTGGTTCTTCGGGTTCGGCGCCGGCGACGACGGCCTGGAGCAAGTCAGACATGGAGAAGCGCTTGCAAACGAGATCGAGTCGACAGTGAGCGGGGCCGTCGGCAGGGTTGCCAACGGAAGCGATGCGGCTGTGCCCCGGCGGGTTCAGCTGAACGTCCTCCGGAGGACCTCGTTAACCTGTTCCATGCGCCGGACGAGGTAGAAGTGGGCGCCCTCGAAGACCCGCAGTTCGAATGTCCCGGTCGTGTACTGCGCCCACGCCTCAGCCTCCCTGGGGGTCACTTTGGGGTCGTTGTCACCGGTCATTGCGACGATGGGCGAAGACAGCAGGGGGCCGGGCCGGTAACGGTACGTCTCCACAGCTTTGTAATCGCTGCGGACCGCGGACAGAGTCGACCGAAGCAGTTCGTCGTCATCCGGAATCTCGAGTTCGTTCCCGGCAAGCAGCTTCATGGCCTTGATGAGGGTGTCGTCATCGAGGAGGTGCATCGCCTCCTCCCGTTGATCAGCAGGGGCCCGGCGGCCGGACGCAAACACCCCGAGCAGTTGCACTCTCTCGTGTTCCAGCCTCCGGGCCACCTCGAAGGCGAGCGTGGCCCCCAGGCTGTGCCCGAACAGTCCGAGCGGGCGATCCGCCCATGGGAGCAGTTCGGCGGCGACCAGTTCGGACAGGAGGTCCATGTCGTCAACGCACGTCTCCCTGCGCCGGTCCTGCCGTCCCGGGTACTGGACGACGAGCACGTCCACTGACGGTGCGAGCATGCGCGAGGCGGGAAAGAAGAAGCTGGCCGAGCTCCCAGCGTGAGGGAAGAAGACCAGGCGGTTTCTGGCCTCCGGTGCCGGATGGAAACGCCGGATCCACGGACTGAACGGAGCTTTCGCAAGCATTCTCTGGCCTCTCTGCGAGGGGTCGTGGTGGTTGGTGTTGAAGACCAATCCGAGCTCGTTCTCATCCCGGATGAGGCGAAGGCGCTCCTGGCCGTCTTCGACGAACACGAAGGGGTTCGCGGCGAGCATGACTTGGCCCTTGTCGGTCAAGATCTGACGAGTGAGTTATGGATCTCCACGCCCATTCGCGAAGGTTCCAGCTAATCCACGTGGAGTTCGAGGCGCTCCAGCAGCCCCTCGACAGCCCATTCCACGGTGGGGCAGTCGAAGGCGAAGGTGGCCGGGATACGGACGCCAGTAAGCGCCGACAGCCGGTTCGCGAGCTCGACGGCGGTCAGCGAGTCGAACCCAATGTCGAAGAAGGACAGGTCCGATCCGATCGCGTCCGCCGACAGGTAGCCAAGGATCGCGGCGACCTCGCGTTGGACCAGGTCGACCAAGATCTTTCCTCGCTGGTCGAGGGACATCGCGGCCAGCCGCCCTGCCAGCCTGTCGGCCCCGGCCGCCCCATCACGGGCGGCCCGCCGACCCACGCGGACGAGGCCGCGCAGCAGCGGGGCGACGGATACGGAGTCGCTCTGGTCCCCCATCGCCTCGAAGTCCATCTTCGCCGGGACCAGGACGGAGTCGGAGGAGAGCAGCGCGAGGTCGAACAGCTCCATGCCCTCTTGCGCGGTGAAGGCGACCATACCGACGCGGTCGAAGCGCTTCAGGTCGACCTCGGCGAGCTCGTCCACGATGGCGGACGTCTGGCCCCACCATCCCCAGACCAGCGATGTCGCCGGCAGTCCGGAAGCACGACGGCGTACGGCGAGCGCGTCGAGGAAGGAGTTCGCGGCGGCGTAGCTGCCCTGGCCCGCCGAACCGAAGATCCCGGACAGGGAAGAGTACAGGACGAAGGCAGCGAGGTCGAGATCGCGCGTGAGTTCATCCAGGATCTGCGCCGCGTCGGCCTTGGGACGGAGCACCGTGTCCAGCCGCTCGGGCGTCAGGGAGGTGACCACACCGTCATCCAGCACACCGGCCGTGTGGATCACGCCGGTGAGGGGGCTGTCCTTGGGAACCGAGGCCAGAATCGCGGCCACGGAGTCCCGATCGGACACATCGCCCGCAACGATCCGGACGATCGCGCCAAGCCCCGCGAGTTCGGCCTCCAACTCGGCCGCGCCCGGTGCGTCCGGTCCCTTCCGGCTCACCAGGATGAGGCTCCTGATCTTGTGCTCGGAAACCAGGTGCCTGGCCGCCAGGCGACCCAGCGCACCCGTACCGCCGGTGATCAGTACCGTACCCTCGGGGTTCAGCGGACGGCCCCGAGCCTCGGCGGGAGTGGCCCTGACGAGCCTCGGCACCGCCACCGTGCCTGAGCGAAGTGCCGCCTGCGGTTCCCCGGACGCGAGTACATCAGGCAGGCGCCGGGCTGACGCCTCCGTGCCGTCCGTGTCGACCAGGATGATGCGGCCCAGGTTCTCAGACTGCGCCGAACGCAGCAGGCCGGCGGCCGTCGCAACGGCGAGATCGGGAGCCGGGTCCCCATCCCGAACGGCCGCCCCGGCATGTGTGAGAGCGAGGAGAAGAGTGTTCTGGAAGGCGGGCTCTGCGAGCCACGCCTGGACGACCTCCAGCACCTGCCCGCTGAGGTCCCGGGCGGCGGCGGGGTCCGTACGTCCGTTGCCGGCCACATCGAGGAGGAGCACGCCGGGGGCCGTACCGGCCGCGGTACGGACATCCTCGGCAGTCGTCACGCATACGGCGTTCAGCTCGTCCTCCACGCTCCTGACGGAGATGGGCTTCCAGGCCACACGGAACATCTGCTCCATGGACGCGCCTGAGCCGACGCGCAGCAGTTCCGGGACCACAGGGCGCGAGACCATCGAGTCGACGGAAGCCACGGGTGTGCCGAAGGCGTCGGCCAGGTGCAAGCGGATCGTGTCGTGGGCGAGCGGGGTGAGGTGCACCCGGAATGTGGAGGCTCCCTCGGCGTACAGCCTGACGCCGCGCCAGACAAACGGCAGAGCCAGAGCCGGCTTCGTGCCCTCGCCGGTCATATCGGTGCGGAAGAGATTGGCGTGCATGGCCGCGTCCAGGAGGGCCGGGTGCAGCCCGTACCCATCGGCCTTGCCCGCTGCCTCCGGCAGTGAGACCTCGGCGAATACCTCCTCGCCGCGAGTCCACGCCGCGCGCAGTCCCTGAAAGGCCGGACCGTAGCAGTATCCCGCCTGTGCCATGCGGTCGTACGCGTGGGCGAGTGCGTCATGGTCGACCGCGGTGGCGCCGGGCGGCGGCCACTGGGTGAGGTCGAACTCGGCCGGGCTGTCCTCTGGCACCAGGCGTCCGGAGACATGACGGGTCCAGCTCCCTGCTGGACCGGCTTCCTCCCGGCGGGAGTGAACCTGGACGGTGCGGTGGCCGGACTCGTCGGGCTCGCCGACCCACACGCGTACCTGGACACCGCCGCTCTCGGGCAGCACCAGGGGGCGCTCGATGACCAGTTCGCCGACCAGGCCGTAGCCGACCTCGTCGGCGGCGCGGACCGCCAGTTCCACGAAGGCCGCACCCGGCACGAGGACGACGTCGGCACCCGCGTGGTCGGCGAGCCAGGGGTGCGTGCGCAGCGACAGCCGGGAGGTGAACAGCACACTGTCCGAGCCGGGGATCTCGGTGACCGCGCCGAGCAGCGGATGGTCCACCACCTCCAGGCCGAGGCGTGTCGCGTCCCCGCTGGACTCGGCCGCCTCCAGCCAGTGCCGCTGGTGCTGGAAGGCATACGTCGGCAGTTCCACGGGCCGCCCCGTGTCGCGGCCGAGGACGGCCTCCCAGTCGACGCGCACACCGTGGACGTGCAGATGGGCCAGTGAGGCGAGGAACCTGCGCGGGCCCCCCTCGTCGCGGCGCAGCGTCCCCGTGACCACGACCGGGGCGGTCCCGGACTCCTCCAGCACGTCCTGAACACTGGACGCCAGCACCGGGTGCGAGCTGACCTCGATGAACACGCCGTGTCCGTCAGCGGCGAGGGACCGGATGGCCGGGTCGAACTGCACGGTCTGGCGCACGTTGCGATACCAGTACTCCGCGTCGAACTCCGTCGTGTCCGCCGGCCTGCCGGTGACCGTCGAGTACAGCGGCATCCGCGAGGGCCCACCGGAGACCGAGGCGAAGGCCTCCAGGAAGGAGTCGCGCAGCACGTCGAGCTGCGAGGAATGCCCGGCGCAGTCGACACCAGGGACCCTGCGGGCGCGGATGTCCTCGGTCTCGCACCTGGCGAGCAGTGCTTCAAGAGCGGGCAGTTCGCCGGTCACGACCACGGAGGCGGGCCCGTTGACCGCGGCGATCTCCAGCCCCGGCCACTCCTCGATCAGGACCGAGGCGGCCTTCACCCCGGCGACGAGGGACACCATGCCGCCGCGGCCGGACAGTTCGGCCCCTGCCGCCTTGCTCCGATACACCACCAGGCGGGCCGCGTCCTGCAGGGACAGCGCACCCGCGAAGCACGCGGCGGCGATCTCACCCTGCGAGTGCCCCACGACCGCGTCCGGGACGACTCCGCACGCCTCCCACAGCGCGGCCAGGGACACCATCAGCGCCCACGACACCGGCTGCACGACGTCGACGTCTTCCAGGGACCGTGCGCCCTCCACCTGCCGCACCACATCGAGCAGGGACCAGCCGGTCAGTGGGTCCAGTGCCTCGGCGCACTCGGTCATTCGGGCCGCGAACACCGGTGCCGAATCCAGGAGTTCGGCTCCCATACCGGCCCACTGAGCGCCCTGGCCGGGGAATACGAAGACGGTCCGGCCGCCCGCGCTCTCGGCCGTACCGGTGACCACACCGGTCGCGGACTCACCGCGCGCCACCGCGTCCAGACCGGCCAACGCCTCCTCCCGGTCCGTGGCGAGCACGACGGCACGGTCGGGCAGGAGACCGCGCGTCTGCACCAACGACCGCCCGATGTCCAGCACACCAGACTCTTGAGGTTCCGCCAGGAATGCAGTCAGGCGCCGGGCCTGGCCGGCCAGACCTGCCTCACCGCGTGCCGACACGACCAGAGGCACGACGGAGTCGCCGAGCACACTCGGCTTCTCGCCGGACGGCTTTACGGACGTCTGCACGGGCGCCTGCTCCAGGATGACGTGGGCGTTGGTGCCGCTCACGCCGAAGCCGGAGACACCCGCACGGCGAGGACGGCCGACCTCGGGCCACTCCCGCGCCTCGGTCAGCAGCTCGACCGCTCCGGCGGACCAGTCCACCTGGGGCGTGGGCTCGTCCACGTAAAGGGTCTGCGGCAGCACACCGTGCCGCATCGCCATCACCATCTTGATCACACCGGCGACACCGGCCGCGGCGCCTGCGTGTCCGAAGTTCGACTTCAACGAACCGAGCCACAGCGGGAGTTCCGGGTCTCGGTTCTGCCCGTAGGTGGCGAGCAGCGCCTGTGCCTCGATGGGGTCGCCCAGGGCGGTTCCGGTGCCGTGCGCCTCGACGATGTCGACGTCGGCGGACGTGAGGCCGGCGTTCGAGAGAGCACGGCGGATCACCCGCTGCTGGGAAGGGCCGTTGGGTGCGGTGAGCCCATTGGACGCACCGTCCTGGTTGACGGCCGTGCCACGGATGACAGCGAGTACCTCATGAGCGTTGCGCACGGCGTCGGACAACCGTTCGAGCAGGAGGACGCCCACGCCCTCAGCCCAGTTCGTACCGTCGGCGGACGCAGCGAACGCCTTGCACCGGCCGTCCCTCGCCAGGCCGCCCGCACGCGAGGTCGCGACGAACGCGGTGGGCGTGGCCAGCACGGAGACGCCGCTCGCCAGCGCCAGCGAGGATTCGCTCGAGCGCAGCGACTGCACGGCCATGTGCAGGGCCACCAGTGACGAAGAACACGCCGTGTCGACCGTCACCGCCGGGCCTTCGAATCCGAGCGAATAGGAGACGCGGCCCGACAGGACGCTCGCCGCCCCGCTGGTCACCATGTAGGTTTCAAGACCGGCGGGGACGCTTTGGAAATCGCTGCCGTAGTCGTGCCCGGCAAAGCCGGAGAACACGCTGACGTTCTCGCCGTGCAGCGTCGCCGGGTCAATACCCGCGCGTTCGAACACCTCCCAGGACGTCTCCAGCATAAGCCGCTGCTGGGGATCCATGGTGAGCGCCTCGCTCTGCGAGATACCGAAGAACCCGGCGTCGAACTCGCCCGCGTCGTGCAGGAACGCGCCTTCCCGTACGTAGCTCGTCCCGGGTTGATCCGGGTCCGGATCGTACAGGCCCTCCAGGTCCCAACCGCGGTCCGTCGGGAACCCGTCGACCGCGGAACGGCCGTCCGCGATCAGCTGCCACAGCTCCTCCGGCGACGACACCCCACCGGGGAACCGGCACGCCATACCCACGATGGCTATCGGTTCAGTGAAGCTGTCGCGGATCTTCTTGTTCTCGTTCTCCAGCCGCTCGTTCTCGATCAGTGAAGCCCGCAGCGCTTCGACGACCTTTGCCTCTGAACTGGTCATTCCCTACCTCCATCGGGTCGTGCGTCCGCTACTGCTTCCCGGCTTTCCTCATTGCCCGCTCTACAAGGTTGTCGACGTCCATCTCCTCGATCAGCAGCATGCCGTCCTGCTTCGGGTCGGCGGTGTCCGGCGCTGCGACACTTTCACCACTGGGGTTCGCCACCAGTTGCAGGAGCTTTTCCATGAGCCCAAGTTCCTGGAATCGGGACAGAGGCGTGGTGGCAAGGGCCCTCCGGATCTCGTCCTCCCGACCCGCCAACTCGCTAACGGCCTCGGGACACAGTTCCTCGAGCAAATGGCGCATCAGGCTCCGGGGTGTGGGATGGTCGAAGACGATCGTGGCCGGGAGTCGGGTCCCTGTGAGACCGGCGAGTCGGTTACGGAGTTCAACGGCCAGCACCGAGTCGAAGCCGACCTCTTGGAAGGACCGGTCGGGGTCGACCTTGCCTGGTGTTGAATGGCCGAGGACCGCGGCGGCCTCGCGCCGCACCAGCTTCAGCAGGTTCTGCTCCCGCTGGGCTGGGGGCGTGGCAGCCAGCTGTTCAGCGAGGCCACGAGAGGTCGCCTGCGGAGCGGCGCGACGGCCGGCACGCACGAGGCCGCGCAGCAGTACGTGCCCGGATTCGGACGCGGCTTGGGCGCGCAGCGCGGCGAAGTCCAACCTCGCGGCCACGAGCACCGCGTCGTCTGCCTGCAACGCCGCATCGAACAGCTCCAGACCCTCCTGGCCGGAGAGTGCCACCAGTCCCTGCGGGGCCATCCTCCGCTGATTGGCCACGCCCAGGTTCCCGCTGATGCCGGTCTGGTCCCACACGCCCCAGGCAAGAGATGTGGCGGGCAGCCCGGCAGCCCGGCGTCGGACCGCCAGCGCGTCAAGATACGCGTTTGAGGCGGCCAGGTTTCCCTGGCCGGGGTTGCCGAAAGTTCCGGCGGCGGAGGAGAACAGGACGAAGGCAGCCAAGCCCAGGTGGCGGGTCAGCTCGTCCAGGACCAGCGCCGCGTCCGCCTTCGGTCGGAGAGTGGCATCAAGCCGCTCCGGCGTAAGGGCAGTGACCACGCCGTCGTCCAGCACACCGGCCGCGTGCACCACAGCAGTGAGCGGCGCATCCTCCGGTACAGAGGCGATCAGATCCACGACCCGCCCTCGGTCTGCAATGTCGCAGGCGACAATCCGCACGCGGGCACCCAGGGCAGTCAGCTCCGCGTCGAGGTCGGCGGCCCCCGGGGCGTCTGGGCCCCGACGGCTGACCAAGACCAAACTCCGGATCTTGTGCTCAACGACCAGATGCCGGGCCACCAGCGCACCAGGCGCACCCGTACCACCAGTTATCAACGCGGTGCCATCGGGGTTGAGAGGGCGGCTGGTAAAAGTCCGGTCCACTTCCTCGGCCTGGGACCGAATCTGCGTCTCGCTCGTGTCGGCCACACGAGCGAGACGCGGGACGAAGACCGCGCCCGATCGGAGCGAGACCTGCGGCTCGCCGGATGCATGCACATCCGCCAGTACGCCCGCAGGCATACGCCAAGGCTCCTGCGCGCCCTCGTCCGTGCCGTCCGTGCTCACCAGGACGAACCGGTCCGGATGCTCCGACTGCGCCGAACGCACCAGACCCCATACCGCGGCAGCCACCGGATCACTCACATCCGGAGTCACCACCACCAGCCGGAGGCCCTCCAGCGCCGGTTCCGCCAACCACGCCTGCACCACCTCCAACGCCCGCTCCAGGACTTGCCGAAGCCCGCCCGACATGTCCGTCAGATCCGCCACCACCACAGCCGCCGGCATCCCAGCCGACACCAGCGCCGTCACATCCGCACGTGTGGACACACGCAGAACCTCGGCAGAACCGCCCGAAGACGACACCGCCAACTCCGACCACTCAACCCGGAACAAGGAATCCCGCAACCAACCCGATCCCGGATCGACACTGAGTTCCTCTGGTGAAATCGAGCGGACCGTGATCGCCTCGACCGACGCGACCGGAGCTCCTCCCGCGTCCGCAAGACGCAAACCGAAGGTGCCAGAGGCACCAGGCAGCACGTGCACGCGCAGCATCGAAGCGCCAGTAGCGTGCAGTCGTACGTACCGCCATGAGGATCGGAGTTCCGGCTCCGAGTACTCTGCAGCGTCTTCGGTCGAGGACCGCGCACCCGCCGCGGCCTCGAACAGAGCGGGATGCAGACGGAACTTGCCGGATTCGACTGATTCTTCGGGCAAGGAGACTTCCGCGAAAATCTCCTCACCGCGTGTCCAAACCGCGTGCAGCCCCCCATTATCGGGTACATCTACCGCAGTGCTGCCCTGCGGGGGCCATTGAGTCAGCTCGAAGTCGGGCAGGCTGCTGTCGGGCGCAATGCGGGCGGTGATGTGGCGGGTCCAGCCCGCCTGCTCAGCCGTGTCCTCGCGCCGCGAGTACACCTGGACCTGGCGTTCGCCGGACTCATCCGCTTCGCCGATCTCAATGTGCACTTGTATGCCACCGTGCTGAGGCAGCAACAAGGGGACCTCGACATCAAGTTCAGCGAGCAGCCCGCAGCCCACCTCATCAGCCGCACGCAGCAGCACTTCGACAAACGCCTCGGCAGGAACCAGTTCCGCGCCGACAGCATGATCGGAGAGCCAGGGGTGGGTACGCCGGGACCAACGGGAAGTGAACAGGACACCTCCGGAACCGGGCAACGAGGTCACCGCACCCAGAAGGGGGTGGTCCACCACGCCCAGACCAAGGGCGGTGGCGTCACCAGTGCCCTCCCCGTCCGCCAGCCAGAAGTGCTCCTGCTGGAAGGCATACGTCGGCAGATCCACCGGCCATCCGGCACTCCGTCCGACCACGGCCAGCCAATCAACCGCAACACCGTGGGCATGCAGTCGGCCCAACGCCTCCAGTATCCTACGCGGAGCACTCTCCTCACGACGCAGCGTCCCGGTCACCACCACGGGGCCTGCGGAGGCCCCCTCCAAGGTCTCCTCAATACCGGGGACCAGGACCGGGTGGGCACTCGACTCCACAAACACCGTGTGACCGCCGTCGAGCAGCTTGCGGACGACGGGCTCGAAATCGACCGGCTGACGG
>NZ_JARXVH010000044.1 GCF_029892565.1 Streptomyces pseudovenezuelae
ACTCCGCCGTACCCATGGCCAATTAGGAGAATTCGGTATGGGGAATAACAAAGTGCTCAAACCACCCGACATGGGGAAAATCGCGATCGTCGACACCCCTGTCCCTGCGCGCCCAGATGGGACCGAACCCCAGGATCATCGACGACGCGTCATGGGCCAAGCTCATGGCCGCCGGCCTGACCCTGAACGCCGAAGACCTCAAGCCCTACGGCTCCGGCCGGGCCCGCGAAGCCGGCTGGAAGGCCACCTACTACCCCGTCGAGATGGTCCGCGCGATGGTCGGCGTCTGGCTGTTCGGCGGCTGCCGCGTCGACGAGATCCGCCGCCTCGAACTGGACTGCGTCACCTGGGACGAAGGCACCGACGACACCACCGGCGAGCCCTTCACCATCTGCCTGCTGCACATCCCGCAGAACAAGACCTCCCGGCCGTTCAACAAGCCGGTCGACCCGATCGTCGGCCAGCTCATCGACGCCTGGAAACTCATCCGGCCACCCCAGCCCAACCTCATCGACCGCAAGACCGGCCAGAAGCGACCGCACCTCTTCTGCCACCGCGGCCAGCTCGTCGGCAAGGACTACCTCAACCACAACATCATCCCCGTCCTCTGCCGCAAGTCCGGCGTCCCGCAGGCCGACTCACACGGCGCGCTGACCAGCCACCGCGCCCGCGCCACCATCGCCACCCAACTCCTCAACGCCCGCGAACCGTTGACCCTCAACGACCTGCAGCAGTGGCTCGGGCACAAACACCCCGCCAGCACCCGCTACTACGCCGCGATCCTGCAACGCACCCTCACCGCCGCCTACAAGAAGGCTGACTACTTCGCCCGCAACGTCCGCACCATCCAGGTCCTCATCGACCGCGAATCCATCCTCAACGGAGCCGCCGCCGGCGGCGAACAACCCTGGAAGTACTACGACCTGGGCGAGGGCTACTGCAGCTACGACTTCTTCGCCAAATGCCCGCACCGGCTGGCCTGCGCACGCTGCCCGTTCTACGTCCAAACAGTCCACCCACGGGCAACTCCTTGCCGTCAAGGACGGAATCGACCGGATGCTCGAACAACTGGATCTCACCGGCGACGAACGTGAAGCCCTTGAAGGAGACCGCGAAGCGGTCACCGCCCTCGCCGAACGGCTCGCGGACACCCCTACCCCCGCCGGTCCCACCCCGAAGGAACTCGGGACCAACGACAGCTTCATCCCCCGACCCACCTCATGGAGACGATCAGCCATCGTCCCGGGAAGGAGACCCGATCACCTCGATAAACCGCTTCGATCACATCGCTGGGCCGCGGATGCACCAGCACGGAACGAACCACGGACCTCAGCGCACGCCGGCGCTGAGCCATCCCTGCAACCGTTCCCGGACGTGACGCTCGGTCTGCACCGCATCGCGCTCACCCACATCCACGACCACCACGTTCCATCCCGTCGACGCCAGCACACGCAAGGTCAGTTCGCTTTCCCGGCGCAGGTGATCGATAGCGGAAGGCAGGTCGCTGACGAAAGCCGTCCCAGACGAACGTCCGAGCTTGTCGACATACCAATCGGCCCACCGCGGACCTTCGCGCTCAATCGCTCGCTGCAAGGCAGCTTCCGGGTCGTCCCGAAGGAAGACGACGCTGATCCGAGTCGGTGCCACGGCATCCGCTACATCGTGAACGACCTGGGCAATCGCCGTCTCGTCATGTCCCCAAGCCACCAGCGAAGGGATAAAGGGGATCAACGCATCCGTCACCAGCACGTCCACACCGTCAGCTCGTGCCTGCTCGACGTATGACCGGGCGGCCTCAACCAGCGTTCCGGGCTGAACACTGCCGGTTCCTCCGGCGAACTCCTCGGCTACAGCGCGGAAGGCGGCGCGAGTGAGTACGTCCGCCTCCTCGAAGTGATCGACCACGGCCCCCGTCTGGCCAAGCCAGTCGGCCAACGCACCGCAGAGAGTTGTCTTTCCCACGCCGGGACTGCTGCCAACAACCGCGATCCAGTGCTCTGCCACCACCGCAGCCTTCCACACACCGCCGCTGACAGCGACAACTGCTCCCGCTATCCGCGCGGCCTACCACCCGTCATTGCAGCCGATGCGCTGCCAGTATCCGCACAGAAGGGTCACACCCCTGTCTCGATTCTCAATAACTTGTCGTTTTCCGGTGTCGATGGGAGCCATGGACGCACACCTGGAACGGATGCGCCGGCACCCGGACATCGCCGGACGAGTGCTGCGCCTGGAGTACACGTCGGTCAGCCTCAACCCCAAGGCGAAGCTGTTCGGCCGGCGCAGTCTGCTGGAGCAGTTCGACCCTGGCCGGGCCGCGGACCGGCCCGTGCTCGCCGCGTTCGAGGAGGAGCTCGCCTGCCCGTGGGCGCTGTACCACGTGCGGCGGATCCTGCCCGTACGGGCGGGTGCGGGCGTGGGTCCAGCGGCGTGGGCCGGCGCTGCCAACCGTGGAGGAACTGATGGTCACCGCCCCCTTCCAGGTCCGGGACAAGAAGGTGCCGCATTTCGAACGGGAGTGGGCCGCGCACCGCCGCAGTCGGTTGTGACGTGCTCTGGGTGCCGGCGAGATTGACAGCCACCCACCAAGAGCGTCATATTGATTATGCGAAACGGCGGTAAAAAGTGGTGGTCGGCGGAAGGCACCCTCTTACGAGGGTGTCGACCCAGGGCGGCAACCCCGGCCGAACGTCCCGCCGACCACCTTCACCAACTCAACCCGCCCGCCGGCACGGATGCGCCAGCGGAACAAAGAGGAGCAGGCCCCAAGTATAGGGCCGCAGCCCGGACCGGAGAGTGCAATGTCCACCAAGCCCCTGAACCCGCAGCGCCGTGTCGTCGGCGGCCGCGCCGTGGTCAACCGCGACTGGATCCGCGAGTTCACCGGCGCCAGCGTCGGCACCGCGGCCCGCTGGTACAAGGTGCGCGACGAGCAGCCCGTGGCGCACCGCCACCCGGAGAAGGAGCGCATCGACGGGACCGACTTCTATGACGAGGAGCTGTTCCGCGCCTTCTACACCTGGTTCCAGCAGGACAAGGCGAGCAAGGTCCTCAAGGCCGACCCCGAGCTGTACGAGCTCAGCCCCGAGGACACCGTCTCCATCAACAAGGCCGCCGCGCTGCTGAACTTCAACGGGGCCTCGGTGATCCGCAAGTACCGGCGGGACAACCCCGGCTACTTCCCCGACTCTGTCGGCGAGGTCGAGGGTCCCACCGGCCGGTTGATCCCCGGCTTCCGCGTCGGCGACCTGCAGGACTTCGACCAGAAGCGCACCGGGGACAAGCTCGGCAAGGCCGGCCGCCGTCCCGGGCCGCAGGACGACGCCGCTGTCGGCCGGCCGTCCGCCCTCGAAGAGGCGCTCGCGGCCGAGCTGAGCGCCTACACCCGCCAGGAACTCTCGGCCACCCAACTCGCCGGGCAGTACGCCGCCGAGGCGATCGAGCGCGACGGCTACCGCCCGGGGCTGGCCGCGGAACTCAGCGCACAGTACGGCGGTCCGCAAAGATCCTGGGAGTACGTCGTCCGCAACGCACTCGGACATCTCCCCGCAGCCGCTCCGGCCCGCTCGGAGGCCGACCGGCGGACGGACGTCGCCCTGGCCGCCCTGCGCGAGCAGGGCGACGTCCGGGGACTCGCCGCCTCCCTCGCCCGCGAACACGGCGGCAGCCCCGACGTCTGGTCCCGCGCGGTCAACGCAGCCCGCCGGCTCACCGACCCCACCACCTGACCACCCCGGCCGGCCAGAGGACAAGCCCGATGCCCAGCTACCAGCTCCGCGACACCACCACCCGCGCCCTCCTCGCCCGGGACCTGGCCGACTACACCGCGGCCGAAGCCGCCCTGGACCACCTCGACGACCAACTGGAAGCCGACCTCGCAGCCAATGGCGAAGGCGCTGGCCGCATCCGGCTGCGCATCGACATCGAGAAAGTCACCGACGGCGGCACCGCGGTGGTTGTCGGACACCACGTCCTCCTCCTCGGCGTCGACGACCCCACCGACCCGACGCCCACACCGTAGGAACCTCCGCGAGAAGGGACCGCTGCCTCTCCGGCGTGGTCGTCACCGGCCACGCCGAGCACGGGCTGCTGCTCGGTGGCGACTCGCGCCCACCGAATCCCAGAGCTCCTCGGTCTAGAGAAGTCCCCCAACGCCGCTGTGGTTGAGCACGCGTTGGAGGTCGCCTTGGATACTCCCCCACTTCGTCCTGGAGGCGTTGGACAAGGAGCCGATGCTCTTCCGTCGGCCGATACGCCTCTGAATGCCACCAACACGCCCGCTCACACTGAGGTCGAAAGACGAGCGGACACCCGCAGTCGGCGCAGGTTCGGCATCGCGGAGCCGGCCATCGCTACGAGTCCTCGGTGACTGTTTCGACTGAGTAGGGATCGCCTCTCATCGCCAGTGTCGATGACCCCGCTGCCGGATCATGCGAGTGAACACCCACGAAGCATGCGGCATGCGGTAAAGGAGCACCGCACAGCTACGTTCAGCCCAGGGTCGGGCCGACCAGAAGCCCGACCACAGACTCTGTGCCCCCATCGTGACCATGGTCGGGGCGCCGCGGTCGGTGGTCGGGTCGGGGACGGCAGGTTTCCTCAAGGGCAGCAACCGCCTCTGCCGACCTGGAGTTTGACCATGTCCCCCGCCGAGAAGGTGTACCGGTGACCGCTGCCGAGACCGGGACGTCGTACGTTCCCGGCCCTGCCGAGCCGCTGCCCCATCAGCTTCTGTCCGCGCTCGCCCAGCACCGGATGGCCACCACCAGCCAGCTCCACGCTCTGCTTCGGCCGGGCGCCGCCCGCCAGACCGTCTCCGCCCCGCTGAACAAGCTGCGGCGGACGGGACTGGTCGACTACACGGTGCTGCCCCAGTCCAACCGCACCCGCGCCTGGTACCTCACGGGCGAGGGCGCCCGCCTGACGCGGGACCTCCCCGCCCTGCGCGGCCGGCCCCCCTATCCGATCAGCTCCGCAACGGCCGCCTCCCTGAAGACTCCGCACACCCTGACCGCCGTACGCACCCATCTGGCCTTCGCCGCCGACGCCCGCCGGTTGGGACACGAGCACGGCCCCTGGGACTGGACCCCGGAAGTCGCCCACCCCATCGGCGAAGGAGAACGGCTCGTCGCCGACGCCGTCATGCACTACACCGCCGTCGACGGCGAGCACCGCCGCAAACTGCGCGCGTTCGTGGAGGTCGACCGCACCACCATGAGCAGCGAACGCCTCGCCGTGAAACTGATCGACTACGCCCGCCTCTTCCACTACGAAGCCCAGCCCGTCGGCCGCCGCAAACCGCCCCCGACAGGCCCTGCCTGGCTGCGCTGGTACCCGGTCTTCCCCCGCGTGATCTTCGTACTCACCGGCGCCTCCCGCACCCGGCTCAACCACCGGATGAATGACCTGCAGGCCATGGTCACCCACCACCCCCTCGTCGCAGCCCTCGCCCACGAAGTCCCCCTCGGCGCCGCCATCCTCGAAGACCTCGAACACCACACCCCCAGCGGGTCAGTGTGGACCCCACTCACCGGCGGCCAACCCCACCCCTGGACCGCCCTGTAAAAGAGATCGCCCTGCTCTGCTACCTCAGATCACGGCTGGCGCGCCATCGTCGCCAAGCCGAGTTCCACACGGACCGCGTTGATGAAGTCCTGCTCCGCCGTCCACAGGCTTTCGAAGGTCGCTGATGAAATGTCAGCCTCAGACAGCGTCGCGCGCGCAGCAGCGACCTCGCGAGCCCAGTTGACGAGGCTCACCCCAGCCCGGACGGTTTCAGCGCGCTCGCTGACCAACCGCATGGCGGTGAATCCGGCTTCCAGCGCCTCCTTGTACGGTCTGCCGGTCTCATCGAAGAAGGGCATCATCCGGCCCTGCTCACGCGGATGAGGCAGCGCGGTGATGGAAGCCCGTGGATCGAGAACGTAGGCGACGTACCGCCGGTTGGCCGCCAGGAATTCGTTGCACGTCGTCAGACGAATGTCACGCCACTGCCGCTGGTGCTCCCTCTGCCACGCCCGATCTTGATTACGCAGAGAAAGCCAGCCACCCAGCGCGACTCCGAACAGAGCCACCAGACCAGTGATGACCGATGCCCCCACACCGCCCCCGCATGGTCGACCCGTTCTCGAACTCGTCAACATGCAGGCTAGCGGCACAAACTGACACAACGACACCCGATCACCCGGCCGCACCCCGTCAGCCCGGAACCTGCCACGCAGATACGATCGCGTCCGGCCGGGGCCGTGGCCGTGGCCTTACGGATGCCAAGCACGCGGTGCATGCGGGCCGTGTTCGCGCCGTACACCCTGCTCGCCGACCAGGACGGCGAGGAACATGCCAGCCGCGGCCTGTGCCCGGGGCCGTAGTCGATGGACTCACCGGCTGCCGCATCGAAGACGCGCACATGGCTATGAAGTCCCACGCAGACACGAGGGCGGGCAAGTTCGGGCAGCCTGAGGGCCAAGAGCATCGCAGCCGCTCAAGCGGACGATCTGGACCAGGCTGGCAGTGGCGCTCCCCGTAGGGCTCCGCGGGCGGGACACACTGGTCAATCCACAGACTCCGGCGACCGAGGAGTCCTTTGCCGTTCATGGGATCAATGCCGCGATGGTCGCGGACGGCCGTCGGCCAGGAGCCATCTGTGACCCGAGGGGCGTACCCGTCGGTCGACCGGATCGCCGTCCTCGCCCTGACCATGCCCGATCTAGCCGCCGAAGAGGCGACTCGCCTGCTCGACGACAGGGACAACACCTGGTTGATGGACGAACTCGCCGAGGCGCTCATCGGCGACCCGACGTGTCCGGGCGATCCTGCGCTACGGCCACTCGCCCGCCACTGCGCCAGAGAGGTTCTCACCAGCAGCCACTGGGAGGACGCCCTGCTCCCGATGGCCGAAGTGAACCCGGAAGCAGTGCTGGCCGGATACGAGCGCCTGCGGAAGCTGGACGTTTTCGGGTCAAGGTCACCGCAGGAGTAACGCCGGTGTCAGCCCGGGAGCGGCACCGTCAGCCTCATCGGCCTGTGGTTTCGTTCCCGGTACTGACGCACGTGCCAGCGCCTGGGGCATACATCACCACGCCCCAGGCGACCCTCAGGGAATGCCTCAGAAGCCGCGGCCGGGAAGGCCTTTGCGTACTCCGGTCCGCGGGTGTCCTGCCGACCGCCGGACAGGCCGCGCGGGACGTCCCCGCTACGCGGGCCATACAAAATAGGCAGGCCAAGCGCGCCAGGCAGACGAGGCGGCGGGGGGTCCGCTTCTGGTGGAACAGCGCTGTCGCAGGCCGCAAGCACCCTGTCGGCAGCGCTATCAAAGCTCTCGCGGAGTTCCTCACGGAGGGCACGCAAGTGTGGGCCAGCCCGGCGTTCAGCGGCAGCCAGGGTCTCGGCAGCGCCGGGGATACCCCGACCGGCGGCGAACCCCAACCAGAGAATGGCCATGATGAAGTCGCCCGACTCCAGGCACCTCTCACCCTCGCAGTACGCCGCGTACCCGCGTACTGCCGCGTTGGCCTGCTCCAAGAGGCGGTCCCGGTCCTTGCTGCTGTACCTCTTCAAACGCTCAGAGACGGCGGCGAAGCCCTGCTGCTTCTGCTCTGCGCTCAGGGTGACGCGCTCACGCGGCGCGTCGCCGCGGTGTTCTACGGGGTTCACTGCTGCACCTCCCGGGCCCGCGTGGTGTTGTCGTAGGCGGCCATCCGCGGCGAGTCCCGCAGCGTCCGCAAGACGTTCTTGAGGATCTTCTTCATATTGTCGATGCCCAGTCCGAGGACCTCGGCACAGGTGCCGACGGGCAACTCGGCCACATATCGCAGTTGCAGCGCCTCCTGCTGCCGCCTGGTCAGCTCGGCCAGAGCCCGCTCGAGGTCCACATGCAGGTCGACAGCAGCAACATCGTCCTCCACCCCGCTGAGTGCCAGGATCTGTTCCAGATCGGGGACGTCGAGAGCCATGGCCCGGCCCTGACGGCGCAGATGGTCCACGAGGCGGCACTGCGCGATCCGGTACAGCGCGGCCACCGGTGCGGGATGCGAGGGGTTGTCCGGCCACCAGACGAGGAACTGCTCGAAGACCTGACTCGCCAGCTCACGAGCAGTGTCCGGGCCGGTTTTGCGGGTGAGATATGTCTGCAGTCCCCCGATGTGCTCTGCGTAGAACGCCCCGAGCGCGGCCTCGTCGACCACGCGCCGGGGGCGCCCCCCGACCCACATTCATTCCCAGGGCCGGCTGACGGCCGCCAGAACCCCGGCCTCGGGCCCTGTAGGAAGTCACCGGCCTCGCCTCGCTCCGGTCTTCCGGCCTCCCGCCGGGACCGCGTGCCTGGTGGCTGGTCGGCCACCGGGCACGCCCCGCGGATGCTCACAGCCGCACCTCCCCTGTCGGCCCCCGCGCCGTGCGCTCGCCGGCGGCCTCCTTGAGGCGGCAGGAACTGGGGCGCCCGCATCCGCAGGCGGCCGCGGCGGGCGGGCGTGCCGCCCACGAACAACCTCTGCCACCATCACGGACCACAGTTCCCATTCACGCTCCCGGCGCCGCTCGCGGACCAGTTGTGCCCGCGCCCACTCGCGCAGCGCGATGACCACCACCGCGGTCACGGCGGCCGACCCCCCGGACATCAGCATCCCCTGCACCATCCTTCACCGCCCTCCTCCTCGACGCACTGCCTGTCACCGCCTCCATCGCGCGAGCGGACTGCGCCGGGTACCGCCCGGCCAAGATTTCCAGGAGGGACCGTTCTCAGATCGGGCACGCGCTCAGCCTCCCGTCCCGCACCCCCCGTTCGACGATGAGAGATCACACACCGAGCCAGGGGCGTCATCCCCATCGGCACCGCCAAGGCCGCGGTCACCGAGATCGCGGATGCCGTCGATCCAGGCCTGCATGACGGCCGGTGAGGAGTTCGCGGCGAAACGCCGCGCAGTTCGGTCAGTTCGCGGCGGCATCGAGCAGCAGGTAGCCGGTCAGCTGCCAGGCAGGGCGCTGCGACATCTCCGCCAACAGGCGTCGGGCGCTCTTGAAGTCGATCAGCAGGCCGTCGACGACGATGTCGGCGTCGGCGGTGATCTGGGCGCAGGCGAACCTCGGCCGCCCACGCAGTCCCCGGGCCGGGTGCGGGCGCGCAGGGCCTGAAGGGACCATGGGCGGCCTGGTGGAGTTGGGCGGTGACGTCGTCGGCGACCAGATCGCGGTGCGGGAGCTGAGGGAGCTCCTGCCTGCACTCAGCTACGCCTGCCTGTGATGGGGGGAGGCGGGCGATAGGGTCGAGCGGTGACGTCCGAGACACTGTTCAGCCTGCCCAGCAGCACGTTGCCCGTACCTGCTTCCCTACAGGAAGCAGTCCAGCACGGCGAGGTCTTCACAAAGCGCTGGATCGTGGATGCGATCTTGGACATGGTCGGATACACCGCAGACGATGATCTTGCCGTCATGCACGTGGTCGAGCCGGCGTGCGGCACCGGAGCGTTCCTGGGCGCGATTGTGGAACGGCTGAGCGCTTCGTGCCGGGCGCGCGGCCGTGGGCTGCTGGAGGCAATCGACGCCATCGAGGCGTTCGATCTGGTCGAGGCGAACGTGGAGCGCAGCCGGGAGACCATCGCCAGCGTGCTGCGCGCGGACGGGTGGGGCGCTGCGGAGGCCGCCAAGGCAGTCGCTTCGTGGGTGGCGCAAGGAGACTTCCTCCTGCAGGAAACCCGCGCGGAGACCGCTGATTTCGTGGTGGGTAATCCTCCCTACATCAGGCTGGAAGACGTTCCTGAGGAGCGGATGGCGGCCTATCGCCGATCCTGCTCTTCTATGGGGGGCCGGGCGGATATTTATGTCGGATTCTTCGAACTGGGAATGCGCCGTCTGAAGCCGGAGGGGCGGCTCGGCTTCATCTGCGCCGATCGATGGATGCGCAATCAGTACGGGCGCGGCCTGCGCAAACTCGTCACTCAGCGCTACAGCATGGATCTCGTGGTGACCATGCACGATGTGGACGCGTTCGAGGAGCGGGTGTCTGCCTATCCGGCCATCACCGTCATCAGAAACGGCCGCCAGGGATCCGCCATCGCCGCCGACACCACGGGGGCTTTCGGCGCCCGGCAGGCCCGGGAACTGCATGCGTGGTCGGTCCAGAGCGACGAGGCACTCATCACGACGCCGGCGTTCCATGCGGCGCGGCTGCCGCACTGGTTTGCGGGTGAGGACTCCTGGCCGCAGGCCTCGCCCGCGCGTCTGGCGATGCTGGAAGATCTCAGTGACCGTTTTCCGCTACTGGAGGACGAGTCCACCGGCACGCGGGTAGGGATCGGGATCGCCACCGGAGCGGACAAGGTCTTCCTGACCGAGGACAGAACTGCGGTCGAAGAAGACCGTCTGCTGCCGCTGGCGATGGTCCGCGACACCACCAGCGGCACCCTTTCCTGGGGCGGCACTTACCTCGTGAATCCATGGGGCCGCGAGGGCCACCTGGTTGATCTCAACAGCTTTCCCCGGCTTGCGAGTTACTTCAAGACGCACCGGGACACGCTCAGCAAACGCTACGTCGCAGTCAAGCAGCCCAGTCGCTGGTACAAGACGATCGACAAGGTCGACGCCCAGCTCACCGCCCGCCCCAAGCTGCTGCTGCCGGACATGAAACTGACCATCCACCCCGTCCTGGACGAGGGAGGCCACTACCCGCACCACAACCTGTACTTCATCGTGTCCAACGCCTGGGATCTGCGGGTGCTGGGCGGTCTACTGCTGTCGAAAGTGGCAGAGGCATTCGTCGAGGCATACGCCGTCAAGATGCGCGGTGGCACGCTTCGCTTCCAAGCACAGTATCTGCGTAAGATCCGTGTTCCGGATCCAGCGGGGATCCCGGCGGGGGTTCGCACAGCGCTGGTCAAAGCGTTCGAGGAACGGGACGTGCAAGCAGCAACGCAGGCAGCGTTGCAGGCGTACGGACTGCAGAGCCTTCCGGACTGAACGCAAGCGGGAGGGGCGCTGTGACGGTCAGCCGTCAAGAGTTCGAAGACGCCATAGCGGCGTACTGGGGAGCCAAGGACGCCCAGCGGGAGCTGTCCGCCATCAAGGACGCCGTCGGCGCCGGCACAGCCGGCTCTGTCCGCGGCGGGAAGCACTTCGACACCATCGCCGCCCTCCTCGCCAAGTTCTTTATCGATGCCGGCTACCCGCCCGCCGACATCCGCATCAACAAGACGCACCGCCTGGAACTACCCGGCTACTACCGCCCGCAGAAACAGTGGGACGTGGTCGTCGCCCACGGCACCACCTTGGTCGCCGCCTTCGAGCTCAAAGCTCTCGGCGGTCCCTCCTTCGGCAACAACTACAACAACCGGATCGAAGAAGCCCTGGGAAGCGCTGTCGATCTGCAACGCGCCGCCCTCACCGAGCTTTATCCCGGCGAAAAGCCGTGGCTGGGCTACTTCTTCATCATGGAAGACCACCCCAAGTCCCGCACTCCCATCCGCATCGCCGACGGAGCCCTCCCAGTGCACGAGATCTGGCACGGTACGTCCTACCAGGACCGCTTCGGGATCTTCTGCGAACGGCTGATGGCCGAGAAACTCTACGACTCCGTCTGCTACATCACCTCCGCACCCGCCGACCCCACACCCGGCGAACCCGTCAGCAGCCTGGACTGGCGCCACTTCGCTGCCGCCGTCAACGCGCGCATCTCCTACCTCGCCGACCTTGGCATCCCCGCCACTGAGACACTCCCCCTGCCATAGGGCCGGTTGGTACGGGAGCCAATCGCCGCCTGGCCCGGATCGAGCATGTCTGAAGGACAACGGACGGGAGGATCGGCAACCCGCCGTGCGTGCCGACAGGAGCCCGCCTTGCCAGAGGCAACCGATCCGGGCCAACGCCGGTGTTTGGGGCGGCCGTTGCCCGCTTCCCGACTGCTTGAGGAACAGCACACGTGAACGCAGAATTCTGGGTCGCCTTCAGCACCGGCGTCGTCGCCCTCATCGCGCTGATCACCAGCTCGGCCAGCGCCGCCAGGGCTCGCGTCAAAACCATCGAAGACGCCTACGTCGCACGCTACTGGCAGATCCTCGACCAGTTTCCGGCCCAAGCCCTCATCGCAGAAGAAGGCACGTCATGCGCACCGGAGGAACTCAAAGCCGCGCGCCTGTATCTGCGACTGTGTGAAGACGAGTTGGAACTGCGCCAGCTGGGCTGGGTCAGCCGCAACACCTGGCGACAATGGAGCCCCGGCATCCAGGCCCAGCTCGCCCTCTGGCCCGTCACAGACGAATGGGCTCTCATCCGCGAGGGCCAGCGCGCACCGCACCAATTCGCCCTTCTGCGCCAACTCGCCACCCACAGCGACTACGACCCCTCCCAGCCCCGCAGCATCGTCCACCGCCTCGCCAAGATATGGCGAGGCCTGTAAAACCCGACGTGGCAGGATGCCCCCGGTCGGCCGGGACCTGGCCCCTGCGGCTGAGGGCTAGCGATGACCTCGACTGGAAGGAAAGGCTGCTGGGCTTCGCACCGAAGCCGGGGATCTGGAACGAGTTCGCCATGGACGTCGCCGCGATGGCGAACACACCGGCGGACTGCTCGTCTACGGCGTCAGCGACCAGATCAAGCTGATCGGCGTCGACTTGGCGGCGGCCGACACGAAGCAGATGCTCAGCTCCGTACGCAACGGCATCCAGCCCTACATCTCCGGCATCGACTTCATCGAGCTGCCCGACCCGAGCGGCAACGGCCCCGACGTCCTGGTCGTCGATGTCCCGCCCAGCGAGATGGCACCGCACTTCCAGTACGGCTGGGAGAGCAAGGACAAGGACCGCGTCACGTTCAACGCGCCGTACCGGATCAAGGACGACACCGCCTACATGCCCGAACACCAGGTCGCCCGTGCCTACCGAGAGCGGTTCGCACGTCAGGGCGTGGCCGATGCCCTGCTGCAGGCCTGCCACACAGGCGGCCCAGACCGTCCTGAGCGAATCGAGGGAGTGCCGGCCTGGCTGGTCATCGCCGCCCGCCTCGCACGACCGGTCCCGCGCATGGTGCCCGCACCCACCCGCCTGGAAGCGAAGGACACGCTGCAGAAGTCCGTGAAGACGGCGGGACGGATCAAGGACGACTTCGCCGGACCGGCCGTTCTGTCCGATGTACTCAACAACGACATGAAAGTCGGACTGCGCCGCTGGGTGGACAGCAGCTTCCTCGTCCCGACCGGCGCGGGCGTGATGTGATGGTCGAACTGCACCACGCCGGGGCAGTGACCGTCAGCGCCGAACTCGCCCATGGTCTCCCTCCTCATGACGGTATCCCCGTCAACATCCAGGTGCTGCAGACCGTCGCACTCGAGGCCGTTGCCCTGGCAGACACGTTCCGCCGGCAGCTCGCCGCCGACAGCCCACTGGGCATCACCGCCACCGTCGCCACAGCCAGTACGGGCAACCGCCTGCTGCCCTTCGGTAACGGCTACGGGCAATGCGCGCTGATCGCGGACATCCGGCACCCCCATAAACTGTTGCCCGCCTCCACCGAACTGGCCCCGAACACGGATGACGAGACGCTGCGGGAATGCGCCCCCGAACTTGCCAGCGGGCTCCTCCACCAGTTCGGCCAGTTCGGAATCAACCTCCGCCGCTGACCACCCAGGCCGATACTCACACTCCGTCACTCGATCGGAGAGAGTAGGCGGTCGCCGAAGGCGGTGCTGGCCTCAAAGCCCCCTCGTTGTAGCCGAGTTGCTCGGACGCCACCGGTCTGCCACTACGAGGGAGCCCGCACGGTTGATCTACGGATTCGACGCCGTTGCCGGCACCGACCAGAGCGGCCGGAACTGTCGACCACCTCCTCGCGTTCATCGCCCGCTGTTGACGTACACACCGGCGGCGATCCGTTCGGCTGCGGGGGCTGGTTTTAGGTGAGGAGGGCGACGATGCTCACCGTCATGGCGGCGGTGAGCGTGAGGGCGGCGGCGAAGGCGCCGGCGGCGCGGGTGAGGGCGGTGGGGTAGGTGGCTCCGTCCATGCGGGCGAGCTTGCCGGCGCAGGCGGCGGCAAGCAGCGCGATGAGGATGACGAGTGCGGTGGCGAGGACGGCGACGGCGGCTGTCACGGCAAGCTCCCTGTATGGGGTGGGGTGTTGACGTGGTCGAAGGTCGCGGAAGAGGTGTGCGCCGTGGTTCGCCGGGAGGAAGATGAACACCGGCGAACACACCATCTTCGGGGGACGACTGCGTGCACGAGGAGCACACCGGCCGTAGTGCGGCACTCACCGCACTGCGCAGGAGACTGACCGACGCACTGACCCGGACCGGGCAGAACAAGACGCAACTCGCCCGCCGTGCCGGGCTGGGCCGTACGACCGTGTCGGAGGCGTTCTCACCCAAAGGCGTTGTGCCCTCCCAGCACACGGTGGCCGCGCTGGCCCGCGCGCTGAAGCTCCCGGCAAAGGAACTGCTGGAGTTGCAGCGGACCGCGGCGCAGAGTCCGGGCACCGTCACAGCGGACAAGGCGGGGCCGGGTCGTCCGATCGGCGCGTGGGATCCGCATGCCCTAGAGGTCCACCCGGCCGGTCCCGCCCAGGAGAAGCCCGGCTCCGGCTCACCGGCTCACCGGCTCACCGGCTCACCGGCGCAGCGGGTGCTGCCCGGGTATGTGCGTGGGGGCCCAACAGCATCGTTTGCTTGGCGGGCTTGGGCCCCGTCGTCCGGCGCTGCCCTGGGGCGGGAACGTAGGGCGGCATTGTCAGTGGGCGACGAAAGAATGCGGCCGACGCAGCAGCCCTGGCAGGGCATCATCGCGAGACCGCTGTTGCGCGACGCAATCGCAGGCCAGCGGTGACGCGCAGGTGCGCTGACCGGCGCGCCAGTGTGCCCCGCTGTGTCTGCCAGTCCGTGCAGGAGGTTCGCCATCATGGCAAGCACGTTTGTCGCTCCGTTCCGTTCACGTCGCGCAGTTGTGCCGCCCGGCGGTGACGGCAGCAGTTCCGGCGAAGTGCCGGCGAAGTCTGGGAACTTCACCCACCGCGCGGCCGTAGTGGTCCATGTCCCCTCCGGCATGCAGGAGAGCATCGCCCGTGAGCTGTGGGAGCGGTGCGGACTGCTCTTCTCCCGCATCGACGATGACGGCCAGGATGACGCCATCGTGTGGTACCGGGTGGAAGTGCGCCTGCTGGGAAGCCGCTGGGGCGCTTTGAATGAGGCTGAGCGCCGGGTTACGGCGGCGCTGGCGGGCCGGGTGACGGCGCACATCGGTGACGCCGCTTTGCTGGAACCCGAGGGTGCGCCCATGGCTGCGAGTACGTGGCACGTGCATCGCAAGATCGACTGGGGGTCCGGCCGGTGGCGGACCCGTGCCGCATGCCTGTGGATGCAGATGGGGGCTGCGGATGTGGATCGACGGGTGCGCCTGGACGGTGCGGGCACACGTGAGGCAGCGGTGGCGGCTCTTCGCCAGAGGCCGGACCTGGGAGGTGTGACTTTTGACGACGAACTCCACGAGGTGCGGCCCGCTATCGCCTCCGCCCATGCCGTGCGGCCGCAGGATCCTGCCCCCTGGCCCACTCGGGCCTGGGGGCTTCCCAGCGTGGCGGTGGGCGCCGCCCTGATGCTTTTCGGCTGGATACTGGCGGGTCTGGACCTGAGGTGGCAGGTCGCGCTGGTGCCACTGCTGCCGGCGGCCGCATGGTGGGTAGGCCCCTGGCTCGCCGACCCGGAGCGGCATTCCCGGATGATCACGTGGCTGTGCGGGCTGGCCATGGTCGCCAGCGCGGGGCTCACCGGCTTCATGATCCGATTGATTTCCACCGTGCTGGGAAACGTGGGCGGCCTGTGGTCAGCGGCGCTCATCCTGTGCGGGCTGCTCGTACTGCGCGGCTGCCGGTACGCGCTGCGCCAGAGCTGGATCTCCAGCAACGGCGCTGCCCTACTGTCGGTCGCCGTTCTTCCCCTGCCCTGGGTGCTGCCCTGGATGGGGCGGTTGGCCCAGGGCGTGTACCTGACCGTGTGTCTTGGCGTGCCGCTCGGGGCCGCCAACATCGATCCCTTGTGGATGTATCTCGCAGGCGTGAAACTGGCAGGCCTGTGCCTCGCCGCCCTGCTGTGCGGGCTGGCTGGAATCGGCTGGGCCCGGCACTTCTACTGGGTCGTCGGCTCGAGGATGTACTGCATCGCCGTCCTCGGCACGCTCACCGCGATGATGACGGGAATGGCCCTGGTTGCGGGGCTGTCCGCGGCCACCGCGGCGGCCGATCGCACCGCCGCACAGGCCGCCGCCGGACAGGATCCTTCGCCCTTTTTCGGGATCAGTTCCCGGCTGGTGTGTGTGCGCCCGCTCGACGCGGCAAACACGGCCGTGCAGCCAGGACCGTTGCCCACGGGCCACCCTGTTGTCGCGTTCGACGTCACCGGGGACGAGACCTGGTTGTGGGATCCCCGGCGGGAGAACGGCACGGCCGACCTCGCCAAGCGGGCGCTGCGCGTGCGCACCGACCAGATCGTCACCCGTCCGGCCGGCCGTGGAGTCCGCACCTGTCCCCTGCTCTAGCGCGTGTGCGGCCGCCCCGCCGGGCAGCCCGGCCCGGGCCGGGCGGGGATGGTGGGCGATGATGACCGGTGTGAATGAGCAGTGGGCCGGGGTGGTGGGCGCGGTGGCGGGCGGAGTGTTGGCGGGAGTGCCGGCGTTGCTGACTGCCCGGTGGAGTCGCCAGAGTCAGCGCGAGCAGACTCAAGCCCAGCACGTTCTTTTGGCAGGCCAGCTGCAGTCGGCCCATCTGCTGCAGATGATGGAGCCGCGGCGGCGTGTCTACGGCGACTTCATCACCGCGGTGCACCAGCTGCGCACCAAGCTGTACGAGGCGTGGAGCAGGGGACACGGAGACGGCTACGGTCCGATGCTCGTCGTCCTGGAGGATGAGGAACTCAGCCGGCGACTGGAGCATGTACGCGCCCAGATTGCACTCGAAGGCCCCGAGCCGGTAGTTGCGGCGGCCGAGAACGTCATGGAACTGGTCAGCGCCTTGTATGCCCACGTCTTTTCCATCGAGGAGAGCGGCATCATGGGCGAATTCGCCGCAGCGGGTGAAGAGGTGGCCGCTCCTGATGAGTTGGCTGAGCTGAAACAACGGCTGGACAGCATGATCACAGCCGCCCGTCAGGCCCTGGCCGAGCACGGCGCCACCGTGCTGCTGCCGTCCACTCGTCTCTAGGGCCGTCTCCCCAGCCGTGAACTGGCGGCCGTTGCGCCCTTGTTCTCACTGCGCGCAGACAGCCCGTTGCCGGGCAGGATCGAAGAGGTGGAGCTGCCCGCTGTCTTCGGCGGACGTCGGATTCCTGGCTCCGGGCGCCGCGGCGGTCTCTGGACGTACCGTGCAGTCCGTCTGCGGGCCCTGGCGGACACCCCCGTCCACGTCCCTCCCCCGCAGCGGCTGAGGCCTCGCCGTGTGCTGGCCGTTCGTCGCCCCTGTGCGAGCTCAAATCTATTGAAGGTGCAGAAGATCGCGCAGGAGGTCCCGGCTTGCCTCCGGTCCCAGGCTCTCCTGCTGAAGTTCTTTCAGCGCCCGCCCGTACTGGGCGACATCCTCGTGTCTGTCCAGGTAGAGCGCGCTGGTGAGCTGCTCAACGTAGACGACATCTGCGAGGTCGTACTCCAGGAAACTGAGGATGGTGAAGGCACCGCTCTCCCCTGCATGGCCGCCGAAGCTGAACGGCATGATCTGCAGCAAGACGTTGGGGCGCTCGGAGAGCTCGATCAGGTGTTGGAGCTGGCCACGCATGACGTCACGGCCACCACAGCTGCGGTGCAGGACAGCTTCGTCCAGGACGATGTGGAGGGAAGGGGCGTTTTCCGACTGTAGAATCTTCTGGCGCTCCATGCGCAGTGCCACGCGCCGGTCGATGTCGGTTGTGCTCAGGCCTTTCATGCCACGGCTGATGACAGCACGGGCATACGCCCCAGTCTGCAACAGCCCGTGTACGTAGTGCACTTCGTACATCCGGACCAGGGAGGCGGCGCCTTCCAGGCTGACGTAGGAGGCAAACCAGTTCGGCAGTACGTCCGAGTAGCGGTGCCACCAGCCTGCCAGGTTCGCGTCGCGGGCGAGATCGACGAGCGTGTCGCGCTCCGCCTCGTCCGTGATGCCGTACAGCGTCAGGAGATCTTCCACATCACGTGTCTTGAAGCTCGTCCGCCCCATTTCCATCCGGTTGATGCTCACTGCGGACACGCGAATTGAGAAACCTGCCGCATCCCGTGTGATTCCGCAGGCCTCCCGCAGCCGTCTCAACTGGGCGCCCAGCAGCATGCGCTGCGCCACCGAGCCGGTCACGCGGGCCTGGTCGCGAGTAGTACGCGCGCGCAGTCGCTGCGCGCCCGGGCTACCGAGCGAGGAACCCTCCAGCAGAGCATCGAAGTCCTGACTGCGGTCAATCATGCTGCCCACCGCCCTGGTGCCTCTGCTCCTTCTTCCTCCATCTGTACAGCAGTCCCTCGATGACGCGGACCGATTTCTCGTCGAGCATCTGCTGGATCTCTTCCTGCGTGTAGTCGTCCAGCGTCAGGGCCACAACGGTCCGCGTCCGCAGGTCGGTGATGTTCGCCAGCTCCTCACGGACCCACATTTTCCCCAGGACCTCGTCGGCGGTGCTCCGTGGGCTGGCCGGGTTCTCGTACACCATGTGCTGCTGTTGCAGTGCCCGGCGTTGCCGTTCTTCGGCGGCACGGTGTCTGCGGAACTCGTTGGGGAAGCGGTAGATGCAAGCGCCCATGAAGTACGTGGTGATGCTGGCGCCGCCCTCGAAGGTCCAGCCTCCGTCGACGAGGGCTGTCTGCCGGAAACGGGGTAAGGCGCGGGCTACGGTCATGGTTGCCAGTTCTTCCCGCACCTCGCTCTGTGTGGCCAGTTCTTCCAGGTCGAGTTCATGGGGGTGCAGACCGAAGCCACGTTCGGCGACGAGTTGGAAGATGAATCCGGAGTGCATCCATCCGCGCAGCACCGAGATGCCGTAGCGGACCAGCTCCTCCACGAAGTGGTCGTAGCGCGATCCCTGGAAGCCGTCCTGGGCAAGCAGGAGGAGGATCTGGCGGTCTTTCAGCCTGCGTTCGACGCTCTGCTGCAGTCGCCGGGCCTGCCGTCCGTGCCTGGCGTTCATCCGATGCAAGTCGTCCTCGGACACCGGCGCATCCAGATCGCCGCACTCATGTCGGCCCGAAGGTTGTAGGTCCCGGGCGCTCGCGGCAGCGGACTGGCTGCCCGCGACGTCGCCCTGCATTCCCTCTCCCCTTCGGTTGTCTCCTGCCAACCCTCACGGTGTGTGGGGTCGCCTACGTTGCCCCCTTCTATGTGGCCCGCTGCGCCGCACCCCATGGATACTTTCAAGATTTTCTCCGGGCTGCAGGACGAGGAAGAAGTCCATGGGATAGCGAGCTGGAAGGCACCTACGAGCGGGCATCTGCCGCATCAACGACCCGGAGATGAACGTGAGTCCAGCCCGCACCACCCGATCGGGGCTGCCCGAGCCCGGCCCGTTCATGACCCTGCACACCGCCGTCGTGCTCTTGACCGCGGTCGTCATCGGTCTGGTGCTCGGAGGCCTGTCCTACCTGAGTGGCACGCCCCTGGCCGGCGCAGTCCTCGCAGGCCTGCTCGGCACCGGCGGCAGCGTCCCGGTGTTGCATCACCTCATCCGGTGACACCATGGGCAACTCGGGGCCCGTGTCGGCCCTTCGTCGAATACAGCGCGACGGAGCCGAGTTGGGATGTCGGAGGTCTCAATCGGCGGCACAGCAGCACCGGGGACGGCCGGATCACGCAGGCTGAGGCTTCCAACACATACCCAGCGCTTCGAGTTGTTCGTGGGTCAGACGATAAGGCCGGAGCCGTTTGTCGCAGAGCCACTCCCCCGGGCGGAAGGCGCCGCCGCGGTCCGACCACGACACGTCACCCGCCCCCGCGGGCAAACCCGCTGGCTCTGCCACCGTGACCATGCCGGCTGCGGCTTCACCGTGAGTGGGTGGTGTCGGAAGTCCGGCTGGAGCGTCGGCTCCGTCCGGGAGTGGCAGCATCCGTGCGACCGGCCAGGGCGTTGAGCAGGCTGGGGATGTGCACTGGTTGGACCCGTTCCAGAGCTCGCATGGCGAAGCGGTACACCAGCACGAGGCGACATATGTAGATTCCGGCGAACGCGGCGATGCCCGCGATGTAGACCCACGCTGGTAGACCTGCGCACAGGGCTGCCAGCGATGCGGCAGCGCCAGGCAGCCGGCGGAACTCGTTCACCGGGATCCTCCCTGCGCGCCCATGCGCCGACGGGCCGCCCGGCGTTCGAAAATCCGCGTCAGGCGGGCCAGGCCGACCCGGATCAACACCACCCACAGCACAACGAAGGCGAACATCAAACGGTCATCGCGTGCCAGCGCCGCGACCGCCCACAAGGTGGGCCGCCCGAGCTGTCCTGCGCCTGCCAGACCTGCGAGCAGGCCCACTGCCGTCGCTCCCATCACCAGCGTCTTGGCGCGGCGGCTGGCCTGCTCCTCGTAGGCGCTTCGCGGCTTGCCGTAGATCCGGCGCAGCCGCACGACGCTCAGGGCGTGCCCGGCGCAGTAGGCGGTGACGCGCCCGGCGCTCCTCAGCCGACCCTGACCACCACGGGCGCCCCGCACGGGCTGGAGTTCTGCACACCACTCTGCGTAGTTCTCCTCGCGCACACCGGCCGGCAGGGCACGGCACAGGCATCTGAGCGCAAGGCAGGCCAGGCGCAGGGAGCGGGCGTTCATCCGCTGCTCCCGGAGCCGTCGTTGCGCTTGGCTCTGCGAGGCCGGAGCGCGATCACTCCCATCAGTGAGAGCAGTCCGATCGCGTACGTGCTGATGTCACCGACGAGACCCTGCGCGTCGGTCGAGAGCGCGGAGATCAGCGCGGCGCCCATCAAAGGCGTAGCCCGGAGCATCTCGGCGGGATCCTCGCCGGGCGGAGGTGTCAGGGACTGTGCGGTGTGTCGCTGTCCGTGACAGTAGGCGAGAACGCGCGTTGCGGCCCGCCATCGGGGCAGCGCTTCGTCGTCCCAGATCGCGGGAAGTTCGGCCGACCACTCCGTGAAGCAGTCCTTCGCCTCCTGGGCAGGGAGCTGGTGGCAGATCTGGCGCAGGATGAACTCTCCGGCACGCAGCGCCCAGGGGGCACGGCCCATCAGAGGGTTCCCTGTGCGGGACGGGTCGCACCGGCGCCGCCTTTGCTGCGGCGCTGGGCCAGTTCCGCGAGTTCCAGGCGTGCCCAGCGCACGCCTTCGGCGGACAACTGGTAGTAGCGGCGCGGCCTTTGGCCTTCCTCGGCCGGTGTTTCCCAGTGCGCATCGACCAGTCCGCCTTCTTTCAGGCGGGCCAGCAGCGGGTACAGGGTGCCGCTTTGCAGGGCCGTCGCCTTCATGAGGTCGTAGCCGTACCGGGCGGCTGCGGGGTCCTCGAGGAAGGCCCGCAGTACACGTTCAAGCGTCCGGGTCATCTTCACGACACTAAATCTACACATGTAGAAATCAGGCGTCTGCCATTTCCGGCTGTCGGGTCCCGTTTGAAGCGGTGCGGATGAACCGCTTGGAGATACTCGACCTCAATTTGCCGCAATGGCGGCCCGGATCAGGCCCGAAGAGCGGACGGTCAACGGTCGTGGTGGGTGAACCAGTTCTGGGTTCGGGCGACATCTCGCAGGTAGGCGGCCTCGGCGTGCTGGGCGGAGCGTTCGGCTGCACCGATGGCGGCCATGAGCCACTCGATGGGGTAGTCGAACGGGGCGTCGAGGATGGCTGCGACGGTATCGGGGGCGTGATTGAGGACGCTGCTGCGGACGACGAGGGCCGGTGTGAAGGGGTCCTTCGCGTTCGGGCCGTAGGCCTTCAGTCCCTCCAGCAGACGCGGTGAGGGAGTTTGGGCCATGCGTTCGCTCAGTGCACGCAGCGCAGGCCAGGCAGCCTTGCCGTAGCGCGCCATGGTGGTCAGCGTCGGCTCGTCCAGGGCGGCGAGCCGGCGGCTGCGGATGTGATGGGTGAGGAGGTTGACAGTGGCCAGGCTCCGGTCGGCTGCGGTGTCCAGGACGGTTTCCGGCAACGGCCGTGTGGCGAGCATGGCGCCGAGGCGGCTGGAGCTGACACGCAGTGCGGACAGTGTCCCGTCAGGGAGTCTGCTGACGGCGTCGTCCACGTGTTCAAGGTGCTTGAGGAGCGTGTCGGGGGTGGCGGTGCTGATGAGTGCCAGCACCCAGACCGCGCGCGACTGCGGGTCGGGGTAGGCGGTGAAGGTGTGTGTCCACCAGCTGGAATCCCCGCGGTTACGACGAGTCTCTTGCAGCAGGCGTCCATAGTCGGGGTGAGGGCCGAAGCATTCGGAGTCCCGGCTGAGGTCTCCTCCGGTCAGGAACTTCTTGGGATCGGAGGCGGCTCCGATGACGGCGATCTCTGCCGCCAGCCAGCATGGTCCGAACAGTTCACCGACGGCGCGGGCGGTATTGCCCCACAGTGAGGTTGTGCCGGCCTGCCCTGCGGTGTTCTTTGACTTCTCCTGCAGGAGGGTGAGGCGGGGGTCTCGTTCACGAAGGCGGCGGAACGCAGCGTTCCGGTGACGCTGGGGACCCCCGGTCTTTCGCCAGCCCGCTGCGTCCGTCTCTTCCAGCGTCTTGCCTATGAAGTACTGAGGGCGCAGAACGTGCAGTACGTCTCCTGCATATCCGGGGCAGGTATGGGTGACGTCGCTGGCGTGGCCGTCAAGGACCGCGCGAAGGAGGGCGTGTTCTGCCGGGGAGCCGGGGTCCGCCACGGCTCCGGCGGCAAGGGCTGCCGCGACGGTGGCAGGAGTGAACAGGGCGAGACGGCCCACGACCGTGGGGCCTGCACGGTAGAGGCTCTGGGCGGGAACTGCGATGTTCAGCCAGGTGAGTTCGCTGTCGGTGCCGGCTGCCGTCAGCATGTTCGGCCGCCACCATGCGTCGAACTGGGCGGGTTCGTCCAGCTTGAATGCGAGTCGGATGCGTTCGGCGGTTGCCCGGGAGGCGGGTTGCTTGGCGACGAGCGCTCTCAGCTCGGCCGCCAGGTGGTGTCCGCCGCGGTCGCCGGCGAGCTCGGGGAGGTCGTGGCTGTGGTGGATGAGGCGGACGCTCAAGTCGTCGAGAAAGAGTTTCGCGGCCCGGTTCTGCGAGGGCTTGCGGCCGGTGAACACTCCGTCGGCCAGGAGGTTCCATGCGGCCGTCCTGACCTGGCTGGGGTGGGTGCGGGCGTCGCGTTCCTCCTCCAGCGTCTCGGCCATGCCACCGAGTTCGTTGGGGTTGGCGAATCCGGCGTAGAAGCGCAGGGTGTTGAGCCAGTACCCGCGGCGGACCATGTTGCGCAGTACGTCGCCGGTGTCGAACCCCCGCTGGTCGGCGCCCGCGTACTCGTAGAGGTAGCGGGCGGCGAAGTACTCGCGCAGCGGTTGTACGTCGAACTCGAAGGTTCCCTGCACCTTGCTCGTCAGGGCCCAGACCCGGTCGGTGACGGCGGTGAACAAGTCGTTGAACATCGACTGGTCCTTCTCGACGTCGAAGAGGTAGTTCATGATGGCTCTGAGTAGCTCGCGGGTGGGCATCTGGCCGTTGCCGTTCTCCGCCTCGGCGCGTGCCTGCAGATGCCAGCCCAGGAACGCTGTGACTTCCTCCAGGTCGGCACGGTGTTCGTGGACGGTCGCCGTCTTCTCCGCTTCCCTGTCGAGGAAGGTCTCCATGTAGGAGGTATAGAGCGCGGTGCGGTTGTTGGGCACGGAGTTGGCACGTCGTTGCATCAGGAACAGCAGGATCGTCAGCTGCATGGGGTTGTCGGCCAGCTGGGCGATGTGGGGCTCTGCGGAGCGCTGCTTGAAAGTACGTTCCAGCTCGGTCAGTTCGGGACCTGAAATGCCTCGGGCGCGGGCCCATTTGTGCAGGTAGGTGTTACGCAGTTCGGGACTGAGGCGGGTGAGCGTGATGGTTTCGAACAGAGCCTCGGACGGTTCGGCGAGTTCTGCCGCGTTGGGTCGGGTAGTGACGATCAGCTGGGCGTTGAGGGCGGTGCGCAGCCGGGACGTGAAGCTGTCGATCTCGCCGACGACGCGTTTGCGGGTGCTGGGCTGGCGACTTCGTCGAGTCCGTCGAGGACCACCAGGACGGGCAGCCGCCGCAGGAGGTCGTGCACCGTGGTGGTGTCGGCGGGCAGGCCCCCGCTGTGGGCTGTGAGGAACGCGGCGAGGAAGCGCTCGAGCTGTCCGTCGTGGCGCAGGCGTTTCTTGGCCGGTGCCATCTCGTCGGCGAAGGGGTCCTGGCCTGCCAGCCAGGCCGCGTAGTCGTGCAGGTCGACACGCAGTGCGATGCGGGGGTCGGCCGGCTGCTCGTGTACGGCCGGGTGGGTGGCAGGGGCGTCGGCTTCGTTGAGGTAGGCCTCGCGGTGACGCTGGCACAGGTACTGGCTCAGGGTGGATTTGCCCTGGCCGGGTTCGCCGCGGACCAGGGTGTAGGGGCGGTCGGCTCGTAGGAGGTAGCGTGCGGCACCGGAAAGATCGGCGGGGTCCTGGCCGAGTTCCAGTTGCACGGGCAGGGGGCGGCGCAGGTTGCTCGGCTCGGCGACACGGGTGGCTCCGACGTCGACGAACAGATCATCGAGGTTGTGGGTGGTCAGTTCGACCTGCTTGAACTTGACCTTGGAATCTTCTCCCCACTGCGTGGCGATCACATTCATCAGCAGTGTCCGCAGCCCCTGGTCCTGGGCTGCTGTCTGGGCACCGTGAATGAAGTACCGCACCAGATCATGGCCGGCCAGCATGTCGGAGTAGGCCCACTTCAGCTCGGTGGGCGCGGCATCCACGCGCGCGTCGACATCCGAGCGCCACCACACCTGCATGGGGATGCTGAAGTCGCGCTCGTATCGGGCGAGTTCGGCGTCCAGGCGGTCCATGCTCCCCCGGCCCGGAACGGCTGTGCCGGCGACCGAGGTGATGAGCACGTACCGCGTTGCACCACCTTTCACCAGCCGGCGGATGTTGTCCGCCTCCTCCTTCACCGCCGCGCTGAGCCAGGACACCGGGTCCTGGGCGGGCTTGCTGGTCCACTTCACCTGATAAACGACGGCTTCGGCACCGTCGGTGAGGGTCATGTCCCGGCCGCCGTCGGAATGCCCGACCGGGTAGCAGCGGATGTCGGGGTGGACGTGGGCGAGGAGGGCCGCGCACAGGCGCTGGAAGTGCTTCTCCGTCAGCCGCTCGTAGAGGTAGTTGCCCTGCCCCGTACTGGCGTCCCTCACGCTGCTCCCCCGGCTCGGATTCCCGTGCATGTACAGAAAACACCAGCCTAGACGGCCCCTGTGACAGTCATCCATGCGAACTCCGCCGTGAGGTACGGTCGTTGCTTGAGCCAGCCGCAGCCCTGCTGAGGCTGATCACATCTCACCGTGCCCACCGTTCGGGCCATGGACTACGCCGATGTCACAGCGGAATCACCGTCCGTGCTCTTCGATGCGCCGCGACCTCTTCTCGGCTTTGACGCCCTCCCCTGCCCGAGGGCAGGAGGTTGCGGTCCGTACCGCTACGCGGTATTACCTGGGGCTCCTGCTTCGCTGGCCCCTGCGGGTCTCCGGGGAGATTCAGTCTTACAGGAGCCCTCGCAGGCGTCACTTTCCGCCCGTCCGACGGTACGGCCCGTCAACTCCGTTGTCGGGCAAGGAGATTGCGGTCATGGGACTGCGGCCCTCGGGGCCGCTACCGGCAGGATGCCCTTCACCTCCCCCGAAGGGCAGAGCAGGGGGCACGAGTTCGGTAGCGGACTCGCTGAGGTGGCGACCGGTGCGGCGTCTTGGGACCTGCATGCCGTGAAGTATGTGAGGCCTGGCTGAACCGCCTCAGGCATGTCTCCTCGACGGGCCACGCACCGATCCGGCCGCGGGCCGCTGACGAGCGCCCTTGGTCCCCGCGTGTGCAAGGCCGGATAGCCGAGCAGTTGCCCTCACCATGGGCCAGTAGACGAGTCCGGAGCCCGGAGGTCAACAGCCTCTTTGAACAGGCCCAGGAGAGTCTCAGCGGTCAGCGATTCGGTGGTCTTGCTCCAGACGTGGAGCGCGGAATGGAGCATGAAGTACCGCTGCTGAGGATCGAAGAAGTCGCCGTACGCTAGCCCGTGGGTTCGCCCGTAGGGCCCGTAGGCGTACTTCTCAGGCCGTACCATGCCGCTGCGGAACTTGTAGATCTGCCACTCCAGGCGGTCGCCCACCTGCTCATAGACGACGTTGGCCGAGTTCAGTTCCGTGCCGTAGCTCGGGTTGGTGATCATGACGCAGCCCGCTATGACCATCGTGTCGTCCGGGACCGGCTCGCTGGTCCTCGCGCCTTCCCACAGGTCGAGCCGGAGCCTGACTCCCCCAGCCATCAGGCTGAAGCCCGGCACCCCCGCGGAGGAACGTCCACCAGTTGCGCGCTCTTCGAGGGCGGCGTCTGGTTCAACGGCCCGCAGGTCGCTGAGCGCGTCATTCATGACCTCTCGCAGGTCCGCCGTGGCCTGGGTGGCCTGCTGGCGGCGTGCGTCCTCGGCAGCCCGGATGAGCGAGCGCTCGGACGCAGCGCGGGCCTGTTCGGCAGCGTGGGCTCCCAGGCCACGCGCGATGGCCTCTTGGACGGGATCACGGGCTACGAGTGACCGACGGCGCGCGCCGTGAACCGGAGAGCATCAGACACACAATCCGCCCCGCCGAGGCAGCAACGCTCGCCAGCGTTGACCAGGGCATCAGCCCCCGTGCTAGGCGGCTTTGGCTTGACTCGCCGGGCATGAGGCGTTGGCCCGACTGCTGGGCACCCGTACGGCCCGGGCCAGGACCTCGACCAGGTGATCGGCCAGTAGGCCGATACGGGGATCAGGCTGGATCAGGGTGGTCGTCTGGCCCTGGGCAGTGCGTTTGGCGGCCCATTCGTGGTCGAGGTTGGTGAAGTCGTCGTCGATCCAGATGGTTGGCGAGTGGTTGAGCCAGGTATCGACGTAGTCGCGTTTCCAGAGGTAGCCGTTGGGGTGGCTGGTGGTGATCTGCGGGCGTGGGAGGTCGACGTATGGCAAAGACGGGAGGCCGAGAAGAGGGCCGATGATCATGGTGGCGTCTTGGCGCCAACTGGTGCACCAGACGGGGGTGACCAAGCCAGTTCGGATCACGTGCATGAGCAGGGGGCCGTGAGCGGGGTTGAGCCAGATGGTCGCGGGGGCGTCGGGTGCACGGCCTGTCGGGACGACATCGTGGCGTGCGTGGGTGGCCGGGGTAGTCCCATCGGCCTGGGGGAAGGGGATGAGGACGCCGTCGACGTCAAGGAGCAGGTAAGGCGGGCGCATCGGTTTCTCCTAAGAGCCTGTTCCTGAGCCTGACATGCCAACGCGACTGGCCTCCTTGTCCCACGCGGTTATTGGACCGCCGTCGGGTCGCGGGCCGGCATGCTTCC
>NZ_JARXVH010000045.1 GCF_029892565.1 Streptomyces pseudovenezuelae
CCTGCGACGCACCCGGCAGCCACCACCGTCGCACAGACTGCCATCACGGCCCCCGTGCGAAGAATTACTCCCATTAATGCTTCCTCCCGCCTGCAAGCACAACGGCCCCACAGCCGCCGCTGTCACGCGCGTACGACGCAGTCCGCGAACGCCCGGTTGCGGCCGAACACAAACTCGCCCCCTCCGGCGAAGTGAGGTTCCCCTGCCGGCCGGACAGCTTGATACTGGGACGGATGGTCCCGGAGGAATCAGTCACAGGTAGTGAGTAACAAGAGCAATATGAGCAAGCGGTACACGGCCGAGTTCAAGCGGGACGCGGTCGCCTTGGCGTTGTCCTTGGAGAAGACGGTCACCGAGGTCGCGCGGGATCTGGGTGTGAGTCCGGAAGGGCTGCGCGGGTGGGTGAAGCAGGCGAAGGTTGACCGCGGTGAGGGGCCCGCCGGGGCTTTGACCACTGCGGAGCGTGCGGAGTTGGTCCGGCTGCGGCGGAAGGTTCGCGAGCAGGAGTACCAGGCGCTGGAGCGGACCGCGCCGGTATTGCCGATGCTGCCCGGAGTGCCCGAGCGCTGCAGCTTCGACTACGTGCGGCACGGCACCATCGACCTGTTCGCCGCGCTGAACACGGCAAACGGAAAGGTGATCAGCCGTCTGTCCCCACAGCACCGGGCCGTGGACTTCCGCGACTTCCTGGCCGACATCGACCGCCAGACCGAGCCCGGCCTGGCGGTCCATGTCATCTGCGACAACCTCTCCGCCCACAAAGCACCTGTGGTGCATGCGTGGCTGCTCGCGCACCCCCGCTTCACCCCGACCTGCTCGTCGTGGAACAACCAGGTCGAGCGGTGGTTCGCCGAACTGCAGCGACGCTGTCTGGAACGCGGCGTCTTCTGCTCACTCGACGATCTCAAGACAGCACTCGACGACTGGATCAAGGTCTGGAACGAGGCCGCCAGGCCCTTGAAATGGACCAAGACCGCCGACCAGATCATCGACCGGATCTGCCACTACTGCGACAGGGTCTCCGGACCAGCTCACTAGGCGGTTTGCCGCTTCTGCGAGCGATGGGTGCACGGTCGGAGGGTGCGTCGCCGGCGTCACGGTCCGCGAACGAGTCCCTCGCGGCCGGGGCGGGAGTCCGTCGTGGAACTCCCGCCCCGGCCTGCCGGGGTCACGGCGTCCAGGTGGGGGCCTGTCCGGTCCAGCTGACGACGAGGACGATGTCGTCCAGATCGCCTGAGGCGAACAGGGCGGCTGCGTCGCTGCCGAAGGTGAGGTGCCAGTCGCCGGCGGGCGGGGGGCCGCACAGGGGGACCCAGGAGGCGGCGTTGCCACGCCGGGTGCTGGCGATGCCGTTGGTGGCGGTGGCCGCGCCTCCGGCCGTGCCCCGGGTGAGGGTGACCACCGTGTCGGGCACGGTCCCGCCGCTGGAGAGCCGGACGGCGACGGCAGCGGTGGACAGGGCCTCGACGCCGACCGGGAAGTCGATGTCACGCAACGGGAGGGTGACCGAACGGGCGCCGGTGCCGTCGGGGTTGTTCAGGTCGTACCACTGGTCGGGGAAGTCGCGCGCCAGACTGAACACGCAGTCCGCGCCACGGTTTCGGTTGCCGTTGAGCCGGGTGACGACTTGGCCGCGATAGGTGTCGTCGTACGCGGCGGTGTAGTCGATGGTGAGCAGGACGTCGGCGATGCTGGAGAAGTCGAACGGGTTGGCCGCGGGCGGGAGTTGCAACTCCCAGGTGGTGTCCACGCCGCTGGATTCGAAGGGGAGCAACAGGTCCGACTGGGCGTCGAGTTCGAACACGCCGCTGGCGCTGACCGGCGACGTCAGGGCGACGACTCCCGGATCCGAGCGCACTGTTACGTCCTGGAAGGTGCCGTCCCCTCCGGTGGTCACCCGCGAGATGCCGTTGGAGTACAGGGTGGCGCGGATGCCCCGGTCGGGCGGTACGAGTGCGACGAGGCTGGTACGCACCTGGCGGATCAGCCGTAGGTAGTGGCCGGGGAAGTCGGAGTCGAAGAGGGACATCGGCGTGGCGAAGGCGAGCGTTCCGGTACGGCGGAACTCCAGGAACTCCACCGGCATCAGCCGGGCCAACGAGAACGTCTGGGAGAGGTTCAGACGTCGGCGCGCCGAGTTGAAGGAGTAGTCGTCGAGCCGGGCCAGGTCGGCGGTGAGCTGTTCCGCGCCGGTCAGGCCCTGGCGGTTGGCCTGGACGGTGTTGGCCGTCAGCTCCGCGGGCGACTGCCAGTAGTCGTTGCGGATCACGGTCTGGGCCGGTTCCGCCCGTTCGAAGGCCAGCTGGGCCTGGGCCAGTCGGGCGGTCGCGGTGGCCTGCTGAAGGAAGTACCGGTACACACCGCCCAGGGTGTTGCTCATCCACAGATACAGATCGGCGTTGGTGAACTGTTCGTCGAGGAACTTCAGCGTGGCCACGGCCTGGTCGTGCTGCAGCGCGGCGGCGGCCTGCTCCTGGGCGGCGATCGTGACCTGGTCGCGGGCCGTCGTGACCTGGGCGGCGGCGACGAGCGACTCCTGCTGCGCGGCGACCTCCTGCAGCCGCCATTCGTCCTTGCGCTGCTCGATGCCGGCCTGGAGCTGGTTTGCCTGTATCTGGGCGTCGAGACGGTTCTGCACCAGCTCGAACCCGCCCTTGACCACGGTCGCCGCGGCGATTTGGCCGGAGAAGATCGTGCTGGCACCGAAACTCGTCACCGCGTCGAACACGCTGGACGCCTTGGAGGCCGCCTGCAGGATGCCGATCGCCGTGTTCGCGACCGAGATGCCGTCCCTGACGGACTCCAAGTCGGAGTACTCGTCGAGCAGGTCGGTCTCGTACTGGCTGGGCGGCGCGTCGATGGCGGCGGCGTACGACGCGGCCGTCGTGTCCGCCTTGGTCTTCTGCGCGGTGGCGGCGATGACCGCGTCGTTGGCCTCCTGCACCCGGCTCGTCGCCACCCCGACCTGCGCGGCGGTCAGGTCGATGCCCTTGACCGCGTCGTAGAGGCGCAGGCTCCTGTCGTCGTACTTCTCGAGTGCGGAGAGGAATCCGGCCTCCATCTGGGCGGCCTGGGCGGCGAGTTGCCGGGCCCGCTCCAGCAGGGTCTTGAACCGGTAGGGGGTGGGCTGGACGACCGTGGCGGCCGCGATCCCCTGGGTGCGGGGCATGCCCGCGATGTTCCGCCCCTGCCTGATCTTGGCGAGCTGCACCTCCGCCCGGGTGCGCAGGACGTCCAGGTCCGGGATCGCCAGTCGTGGCTCGCCGGCGTTCAACGGGAGCTGCGGCTGCAGTGCGGCCGTGCCGAGCAGTCGCCGCGCGGTGACGTAGAGGGTGCGCGCGTGCGCGACCGACTCGTCGGTCTCCCGGCCGAACTGGGCGTCGGCGTAGTCGAGATGGCACCTGATGACGGACAGCAGGGTGTACCGGGTGTACGGGGCGGGGCGTCCGGCCACGAGCGCGAAGGGATTCAGCGCGGTCGTCCATCCGGGCGGGAAGCTGAGGGCTGGGCGGAACACCGTCTCGGTGTTGATGCGGCTGTAGATGGACACCGGCTTCGTGGCGTCGTAGATGTCGTAGGAGTACACGAGCCGGTACCAGTCGAGCGCTGCCTGGTAGTCGCCGGCCGCCTGCAGCCGCTGCGCGAGCAGGACGGGTACGGTCCAGAAGATCTCCGTGTTGGCCGGATCCTGCAAGGGCGGCAGCGTGTTGAGGTTCGGGTCGAAGTAACCGAAGGTCTTTCCCATGTCGTGCAGGTACTGGGTCGCCGCGTTCGAGGCTGTCGTGGCGTCGAAGACGCCCGCACCGCGAACGGTCTCGAACAGAACGTGCAGCGGTCCGCTGGCCGGGACGAGCAGGGCCGGGTCGAGATGGCGCTCGGGGAACAGGAACGCCAGGGTGGCGGCCTGCCAGCTGCCCAGCTCGCCCATCCAGGTCCAGGCGCTGGTGAACGCGGGGGCGTTGAGGATCCAGGTTGCCGCGGGGTGGTTCGCCGCCAGTTCGCCCGCCCGCTTGGCCGACAGCAGCGACTGGACGCTCTCGATGGCCTGCCGGATGCGCGTGGTGCGCAGCGTGCCCGCGGCGAGGACGTCGACCAGGAACCTGGCCGACATCTCCTCGCCGATGTTGCCCGTGGTGGTGGGGGCGAGGTCGGCCAGGAGGGCGTCGCGCAGGATCGGCAGGGCGGCCTGCTCGGCCGACGCCACGGCCTGCGCGTTGGCGTCGATCAGGTCCTGGCGTTGGGCGATCCGGCCGCGCAGCGTGGACTGCCAGTCCGTCCGGGCGCGGCTGTCGACGCGGTAGGCGCTGACCGTGGGGCCGGTGTCGGCGAGGACGAAGAAGTCGGGGGAGAGCACGAACGTGGACTCCTGTGCCCGCCACGCCGGGTACAGCGTTTCCTTGTAGGCGCGGATGAGCACAGCCACGGCGTCGCCCCACTCGGCCACCGTGACGGTCCCGGTGGCCGCGAGCCTGCTCAGTTTCCTCAGGAGGAGGAACCCGCTGCGGGTGAGCCTCGCCGACGCGAGGTCTGCGCTGATGTCGCCACCCTGTCCGTCCTTGGTCTCCAGGACGGCGAGGTCGACGCCGGGCAGCGCCAGGCCCTGCATGGCCGCCAGCCCGGCCGTGGCGTTGGCGGCCTTTGTCCTGGCGTCGTTGAGCGAGGCCGCGAAGGTGGTGAGCAACTGGGACCGGGCGGTCAGCAGCGTGCTGACGCGGGTGCCGTTCGGGCCGGGGGCGACGTCGGCGGCGCTGATCACGTCGGGATCGGCGAGTACCCGGTACGCCGGCGGCACGGTCGGGTGCTGGTCCTGGTCGGCCCAGCTCAGCGTGAGGGCGGACTGTCGCCAGGTGAGGAGCCAGGGTGTCGTCGGCACCCGCAGGGGGTCGGCCGCGGTGGTCGACGGCAGACCGAAGACGGTCTCCAGCACCGACTCGGCCGGCCCTGTGGCGTCCAGCAGCAGCAGGTCGAGTTGATCGGGTGAGGTCGTCGCCAGGCTGATGCCCAGCCGGGCGGCAAGCGCCTGACGGGCTGCGGGATCGGCGCCCCGGGCCAGCCTCAGTTCGGTGTACGAGGTCCCGGCGGCGGCGAGCAGCGCCGTGTACGCCGCCGTGCGATAGGCCCGGTCGCCGATCGCACCCGGGGTCGTGGAGGTTCCTGTGGCGGCGATGTACGTTCGGAGCAGCTCGACGGGTACCCGCAGCTGGTTGATCTCGCGGTTTCCCTGGTCGACGATCGCCGACAACGGCTGGCTCAGCCGGTCGACCGGCTGGCCGAGAGCGCCGACCAGCGTGTGGGTGTCCAGGAGCGTCGGCGGTGTCCCCGGCAACGTCACCTGCTCCTGTGCGAACGACAACAGCGCGGCGAGATACTCGCGTTCGTTGAGCCGCTCGTCCAGAGTCGACGGGGTGTACGAGCTGATCACCGTGACCGGGACGGTCTGCGGGGCCGCCATCGTGTTGCCCGCCGAGTCGGTCGCCCACACGTAGATCGTGTGGGCGCCGAAGCCGGCCGGCACCAGCGGCACGTCGGCGCTCCAGCTTCTGAAGTCTCCGGCGGCCGTCGGGATCGCTGTTGTTCTGGTCCCCGTGGGCGTCAGGGCCCAGGCGACCGTGGCCCTGCCGCCGACCATGCCGCTCTGGGCGTCGGTCGTCCTGCCGTGCATGGGCACGGTCGCCGCCGCCGCGTTGTCGCCCACGATGTTGCCCTTCTGGGGCGGATAGTCGACCTGTACCTGTGGCGGCGAGACGTCGACGCAGGTCACCGAGCGGGGCTGGGAGGAGCCGGCCCCGTCGGGATCGGCGACGGTCACCCAGATGGTGCGTGCCCCCAGCGGCATCGGGGCGAGACGGATGGGCGTCTGGTACTGGGTGGTGCCGATGGGCATTGTCCCGGTTATCACCTGGTCGTCCCACGTGACGTTGACCGCGAGCGGGAAGTACTGGTCGCTCGTCGCGTTCACCTGGACGATGATATCCTTCCCCGCCTCGTCCAGGTTGACGACGGTGCCGGCGGCGGGCGTCGTCACCGTGAACGCGGGGGGCCCGGCCGCGAAGACCCGTACGCTCATCGGGGCCGACGAGATCACGGCCCCGGTCGTGGTCACGCCGGACGCCACGAGCGTGTGCGTCCCGGGCGTCCGGAAGGTCACCGACTCGGTCCCGCCGCCGCCCCGGTGGTCGGCGAGCACCTGGACGCCGTCGATGCTGATCCTGGTCTCCTGATAGGTGACCTTGGGCACGGAGTCCCAGCTGAGGTCCCCGGAGAGCCACACCCAGTGCTCGCCCTCGTTGGCGTTGACCGTGATCGTGGTCGCGACCCCGGCCACCACGCGGGCGGTCACCGGCGCGATGGTCACCGACGGCTCGACCTCCGGGGGCGCCTTCGGAATCGTCTGGGACGTGATGGACAAGGTCCCTCCGGCGGCATCCACTAACGTGGCGTCGCCGTTTGCTTGTGAAGTACTCATGGGTTCCGTTCTCCCGATATGGGGTGTTCTTCCGGACGGACGGGGGGTCAGCGATGACCTCTGAGATTGGGCGGACTGGACGGTGGCGCCAGCGGTCGCACGGTGTTGTAGTCGGGAAAGCCGACGAACCGGACGGTGAAGCTGTCGCCCGGCCGGACACCGAGCCGGCGCAGCTCGTTCCCCAACTGCGAACCGAACGACGCGTTCACCGACCCGTCGCCGAAGTAGTAGGTGGTGCCGACGGGCCCGTTGGGGGTCAGGTACCTGTTGGCGACGGAGTCGAGCGGGTGCATGGCCTGCCGCCCACTCCTGTCGAATCCGGTCTGGTCCATGTGGTTCCTGGCCGTCCTGCGGAGTGCGCCGTCGTCCGGGAGTCTCTGGCCGCGGACCAGTGGACCTCCTTCGGTCTGTGCCCATTCGACGTTGAACCGGAGGAACTGGGCGTCGCTCGGCGCGCTCGCCATCGCGCCCGTGTACCTGATGGTTGCTACGGGCGGCTGGGGGGCAGGCGTGCTGGGGGCGGGACGGTTGGGGGTGGTCGGCTGCCTTGACCGCCCGGAGCCGGAGAAGCCGTCCACCATGGCTTTGGCGCCGAGGGCCGACTCGACGATGGCTCGCGAGAACACACTCAGGGCGACGAACCGGGCGAAGCCTTCAGTGTTGATCGTCCAGTCGAGGGGGAGGTTGTTCGCCGCGTTGACCCCGCGTGGCCCCCATGTGTTCCACACCTGGGTGGTGATGTGGCAGAGCGTGCAGCCCCATCCCTTGTCCATCAGCCCCCGCGCGAACGTCTGGTCCGCTCCGAGACTGTCGTAGCGGCGGTTGCCCGCCGCGCCCCGTCCGCCGACGGCGATCGACTCGAAGAATCCGCTGATCCCCCTCTGGTACGGGATGTCGTCCTCCGGTACGGGACCCGCCGGGCCGGCAGCCACGTTCACCGACGTGCCACCCGATCCGCCCTGCGCCGACGGCTTCCTGTCGTCGGCGCCGTCGGGGTCCACCAGCCCCGTCGGCTTGTTCGACACGTAGCAGTAACTCGACGCCCCATGAGCCGAGACGAGCGGATCGCAGGACGTCCACCGGGCCAGCCACGGTGCGTAGAAGCGCGCATGATGATGGCCGAGCCCGCTCTCCTCGTCGCGTTCCTGGCCGGTGAAGCGGTACCGCTTGCGGGTGTGGCTGCCGAAGCTGGTCTCGCCGTAGGGGGTGTACTCCTCGCGGTTGGTGAGGGCACCGGTGGCGTCGAGGACGGCGGTGCTGCTGCCGAGGTGGTCGGGCAGGTGGTGGGCGGTGGCGGGGCCGAGGTCCTCGGGGTGGGCGGGGCCGAACCGGACCAGGGCGACGCGCTGGCGGTCGTCCATCACGTGAACGTGGTTGTTCTGGCCCGCCCTCGGGGTCCCGGTCGCCCAGCGGTGGTGTTCGAACGTCTCGTCGAGGTAGTGGGTGACCTCGACGGAGCCACCCTGCCGGCGCACCAGCTTCTTCACCCGCCGGCCGGTCGCGTCGTACAGGTACTGGGCGTGCACGGAAGGCTCGGCACCCCCGGTCTGGGTGGCGAACGCCGTCAACCGGTCCGCGTGGTTCCACCCGAAGTGGCGCGAGGAGGTCTCGGTGAGCATGTTGCCGTTGGCGTCGAAGGTGTAGTCGTACGGCGTGTTCCCCACCGTCATCCGCTGCAGTCGGTTGCCGCCCGTGGTGCCGGTGAAGGCGCGGCTGAAGCCTCCGGCGGAGGCATGGGCCAGGGTGAGCAGGTTTCCGGCCGGGTCGTAGTCGTACGTTTCGGTGTACGCCTGGGTCTTGGTCGCATCGGTGCCGCGCGGCACGTCGAGCCACGGGTCACCGGCTGCGGGCGCCTGGTATTCGCGTCCGGTGGCGGACAGCAGCCGGTAGACCGGGTCGTAGGCGAACCGGCGGTCGAGCGCGTCACCGCTGCCGAGCAGCGCGCGCAGGGCCGGGTCGGCCGCGCCGAGCGCGTCGGGATTGCCCGGGATACCGCTGCCAGGCGCGCGGTCGCGGACGGCGACGATGTTTCCGACGAGGTCGTAGTCGTAGCCGTGGTCCTGCACGGCTGCCCCGACCGGCCGGTACGTCGGGCCGGCGGCCGGTGTGTACGGTTCGCTGCGCATCCTGGTCAGCCGGAACGTGCGCGGGTCGTACGCGTACCGGGTCATGATGCCGTTGCCGTACGCGACGAGCGCCCGTTGGCCCCGTGCGTCGTAGGCGAGCCGCTGCACATAGGTGACACCGTCGACGCTGACCGCTTCCAGTGCCCCGGCCCGGTTGTAGGCGGGACGCATCTCGCGGCGGCGGCCTTCCACATCGGCGGGGAACAGGTGTGACACGATCCGGCCGAGTGCGTCGTAGCCCGTCGTCGAGACGTAGCCGGCCGGCTCAAGCAGCACGGCGTCGCGCGCCGCCTGGACCTGGCCCGCGGCGGGCGTCCAGTCGACCTGGAACGGTGCCACACGCCAGCCGTCGGCCGCCGCTGCCGTGTACGTGGCGAGGACCGGCGCGTCGGCGATCACCCGGCGGGCGGACTCCAGCACGTTGCCCTTGAAGTCGACTGCCGTGACGGTCACCAGGCCCGCCTCATCGTGATGGCGTACGGGACGGCCGAGCAGGTTGAGCGAGCGAGCCGCGGCACGCTCGGCGGCCGGCTGGTCGGGTGTGCCGCCGTCGGCGTACTCGACGAGCTGACGCAACGTCACAGCTCCGCCCTTGCCGTCCCGGGCCCAGACCCGGGTCGGCCGCTGCGGCAGGTCGAAGGCGCCGAGCGTCAGCGCGCCCTTGCTGTCGCGGGATTCGACCGGGCGGCCGAGCGCGTCGGGCACGTTGTCGCGGCGGCCGGCGTCGATGCCGTCCGTCCGCCAGCACCGCTTCGCCAGGTCGTACGAGTGGGTGAAGGCGACCCGCCCCAGCGGGTCGGTGACCGAGACGAGGTTGCCCTGGATGTCGTACGCCGAGGTGGTGGTGAACCGGCTGTCGGCGGTGGCTCCGTTGCGGACGATCGCGCGCACGGTGCGGCCGAGCGCGTCGAACTCGGCGCTGGCCGGGGTGTTCCAGTGGCCCTGGTAGGCGGTGGCGGTGCCCGGGTGGGTGCGGCCGGCGTTGTCGTTGGGGTCGTACGTGTAGGACTCCCACGGGGTCGGTGCGTGCCCGTCGGGATCGGTCAGGTCGGCGGGGACGCCGAAGACGACACGCTGTTCGCCGCCGTCGGGGTGCACCGTCCTGACGACCTGTCCGCGCGGGTCGTAGAACATGGTGGACTTCTGTCCGCGCTGGGTGTCGAGCGGCTGCGCGTGGTCGTAGCCGGTGGAGAAGAACGGTTCGTACTGCTGCACGACCCGGCCCTTGTTGTCGTAGACCTGCCAGCCGGAGACGATCACGTTGTCCGGGTCGGACGAGGCACGGGTCCGCCCCACGGTGTCGCCGACCGGTGCGAGGTCACCGGCCGGGATGACGCCGCCGAACACCGGGTCGCCGAACAGGGTGTCCTCGGCCTGCGCGCGGGACTGCAGTACCCGGCCGAACCCGTCCGAGAACTCCACCGAGACGATCACGCCGTCGCGCTCGGCGGCCGGGACGGTGGTGTCGGTGTCGTGGTGCACCCGCCTGACGCTGCGGACGGACGCGGGTTCGCCCCGTGCGGGGAACGCCAGCAGGTCGTGGACCATCACGGTGCTCGGCGCGTCGAGGTCCCCCTCGCCGCCCTTCCCTCGCACGAAGTGGGCGGTGACCAGCCCGGAGGGGGAGTAGGTCACGTCGGAGGTGTTGCCGTTCGGGTCGGTCACCTGACGTGCCCGCAGGATCCGGTAGTCGTAGACGGCGGTCTGTCGCAGCCCTGCCGGGTCGACGGCCAGGACGGGCAGCAGGTCGTGCGCGTCGTAGTCGATGACGCTCTGCGCGCCCAGCGGGTCGAGGGAAGCGACCGGCAGACCGCGCGGCACGCGGCCCGGGACGTGGACGTCGTACCGGTGCCGAGCGGTGGTCACGTAGTACCCGCCGGGCGATCCGGGCACGTCCGTGTCGGTGTGGTGGGTGTAGCCGGCCAGCGACGGCAGCAGGCCGCGGAACTCCTTCGGGTACTCGGCCGGCCAGGAGGTCACCCCGCCCGGCGCGAGGTAGACGGGCCGCGGGCCGACCGCGAGCGGGTCGTTCGCGGCGTAGAGCGAGTCGAGGAAGGCGTCGGTGAACGCGAGCGACTCGGCGCGGGTCGCCAGGCCGTACTCGCCGAGCGTGCCGAGCGGAAGCCCGACGAACGCGTCGCCGTCGTAGAACGTGCGGGCATGGCCGATCATCCGCAGGGAAACAGCGCTCCCGGCGGTCTGACCCTGCCCGCCGAGTACGGCGGCACGCAGGTCGGCCACCGGCAGCAGGCCGTCGTTGACGACCTCGTAGCCGGTCGTCCTGGCGACGCGGTCGACCAGGTAGTGGTCGGCGTCGTCGCGGCGGGCGTAGTCGGTGGTCGTGTACGTGGCCAGGTACGGCTGCACCGGGGCGCCGGTCGGGGCCGCGGCGAGCGAGTCCCGCCCGCGCGGCACCGCGACGGCGATCTGCCCGGTCGCGAACCCGTACGCGTCGTAGCCGGTGGGGAAGGCGAACTGGGTCATGGGTTCGGTGCCGCGTTCCCACTGCGTGGTCCGGCTGCCCAGGGCGAACGGGAAGAAGATCCGCTGCCGGTCGACGTCCTCGGCACCGGCCGAGGTCGCGGCCGACTCCTCCCGTACACCGGAGACCGACTCGGTCACCGTGTACGGCAGCGCCTTGCGGGCGGTGCCGTCGAGCGCGTACAGCTCCGTGCGCAGGACCTGCCCGCGCAGCGTCCGCAAGGCGGCCCGACGTGCGCCGCGCGGCAGGGCGGCCAGGAACGCGGCCTGCGTGGCCGGGCGGGGCAGCATGGGCGCGTCGCCTGCCCAGTACTCGTGCCGCAGGTCGAGTTCGGTCCAGTCGCCGGCCTCGATGGCGGCGACCGGCCCGGGATGGAACCAGCTCTTGGTCAGCGTGGGCGGTGAGTAGTGCTCGGCCGGTACGGAGCCTGGCCCGGTCGGCGCGGCGCCGAACGTCTCCGTGTCGAGGTGCTCGACCATCGCGAAGCCGCGGAACTCCCGCTCTACGCCGTCCCAGTAGCCGTGGTGATACCGGTACTCGGTGCTCAGCCTGCCGCCCGAGATCTGGTCGGTGACCTCGACCTTGGTGACGACCTGCACGGGAAACGGCAGCGTGGTCCGCCAGCGGGTCGCGGGATCGGCCTGGTCGCGCAGGTACTCCCGGGTCGACGGCGCGTACGTGACCTGGGTGATGGCCCCGAGGTTGTTGTCCATGCCGGTCAGCAGGTACGGCTTCGTGCCGCCGCTGAAGTCGAGGAACCGCAGGTTCGCGCCACCCCGCCCCTGGGTGCCCGCCGCCCGGCTGAACAGCAGCCCCGCCATCCCGGTGCCGTACAGGTCGGACAGTTGGACCGAGTCCGAGTCGACGACGCCCGGAGTGCCGTTGACCGTGACCGGCTGAGCGGTCCACGCGTTGCCCGACCGGTTGCCCCACAGCGACACCCGGCCGCGATCGACATAGACCAGGTCGGCGGCGCCGTCACCGTCCACGTCGCCGAGCAGCACCCGGCGCGGGTCGTATCCGTCGGGCAGGCGCGGCGAGTCGCGCATCGTCACCTTGGCGCCCCACCGGTTGCGGCCGAGGTTCGGCCAGTACGAGATGTTCCCGTTGCCGAGGAGCACGAGGTCCTGGAGGCCGTCGCCGGTCATGTCCGCGAACCGCACCCGCGGGTCGGCCAGGTCGACCCCGGGCCCCGTGCCGTTGCTGACCGCGGTGCGCTGCCAGGCCAGCTGCGGGTCCCGGTCGTTGAACCAGGCCTCAAGACGGCTGCCCGAACGCAGCAGGTCCGTCAGCCCGTCACCGTCGAGATCGACCAGCTTCACGCTCGGATCGGACAGGTCCACACTCGGCGCCTGCCGATACCGCTGGAACGAACGGCGCGACCATCCGCCCGCGAACGTCATCGGGAAGTACCCCGCCGGCCCGCCGCCCCCGGCCGCACGAGCGCCCGCGGGCGTCCCGGCCTGGGAGACGATCAGGTCGGGACGCCCGTCGCCGTCCGCGTCCATGAACGAGGCACCGGCCACGCCGAGGGAGAACGGCGGGGCCTCGGTCAGCGTCCTCGGCAGCTCGAACCGGCCGTTCCCGGCGTTGCGCCAGACCCGTTGCGCGGCGCCGAGTTCCACCATGTCGGGCAGACCGGTCCCGCGCAGGTCGACGAGCGCGTGGGTCGGACCGCTCAATGCCGCGGTCGGCAGGCCGGGTCCCGTCACGGGTTCGAACCTGCGTGTCGCCGGGGCGAAGACCGAGTACCTGAACGCCAGCGGCGGCAGGGACTCGACGGCCGTCACGCTCGCTGCCTCGACCGCCGGCCCGGAAGCGGAGGCGGCGGCCGGCGCGATCGACTCTTCGGGCGGACCGGCAGGACCGTCGGCCGGTGCGGGGCCGCCGGGTCCGTCACCCGCCCCGGTACCGGTGTCTCCCGTCCCAGGGGTGCCGGATCCGGTACCTGTGGCGGGAGCGGACTCGTCGATGCCGACGCAGGTCACGGCTGCCAGCAGGGACGCGCCGTTGAAGGTGGCCTGCTGGTAGCCGAGCCGGTACTCGCGCGCCACCCGCGCCACCCCGTCGGCGGCGTGTGTGGTCACCCGGACCGTGTCGCAGCGCAGCGACGTCCTGACCTCGAACCCGGCCCGGTGGTCGGAGAAGGGGTCCGGACGCGTGGAGTAGTCGAAGTCCACCGTGACCAGGAACGCCGGGTCGGCCCGGTCGCCGTAGTCCGCGTAGGAGATCCGGGCAAGCAGCGGCCGGTCCCAGGTGTGCCCCGGCTCCTGGCCGCGGTCGCGCAGGTAGGAGTACCGGACCAGGTTGCCGAGCGGGTCGGTGGCCTCGGTGATGCGCCACGCGAACACATGGCCGGGTACCTCGGGGTCGGCGGTCACAGCCGGGTCCAGCCATCCGTCCGGCGCGGCGGCCGGGCGCGGGGTGCCGTATCTGGTGCGGGAGCCGTCCTTGGTGCGGACCTCCCAGAAGTCGCCGGTGGCGTCCTTGACGTGCTCGATCCGGGCGAACATGCCCTCGGTTCTCGGGCGGTACCGCATCCGCCCCGGGTATGTGCCCTCGACGGGCACCAGGTCCTCCGCCCCCGACAGCACGAACACGTCGGCACGGTCATCGGCGGCACCCGAGGCCGGCGCGGCACCCGCGGCGTCGACGTACCGGGGCAGTCCCCGCGACGTCTTCCGCGACACGCCCGCCAGACCGAGCTCCCAGCCGAGCCCGAAGGGCCCGTTCCCGCTCCCCGTGCTGTACGCGAGCGTCAACTGCGGCTGCACACCGTGCCGACCGGCAGGCACCGCGAGCGGTACCGAGAAGTTCCCGGTCCCGGTGAACAGGTCGGGCGAGAATTTCTCCCCCAGACCGCTCACCGCACCGCCCCCTTTGGGTAACGAGATCACCGATCCCGCCGCGGTGGTGTCGGTCGTGCCCTCAGTGCTCATGTACCTGTCCCTTCGGTCACCAAAGATCACTGGACTGCGCCGCAGGTCCGTCCCCACGTGGCGCGAAACTCATGACAGGCGAATCCGTCGCTCCGATGAGCCACCTGAAACGCCGGCTGCGGACAGGCCGGGCACTGGGCAGACGGCATCAGGGCACCGAGCAGCCACAGATCCCGAGCGCCGCTCCGTCGACGAAGCGTCCCGTGGACCGGGGCGGAGGCCATGACTGCCCGACGGACAAGCGCCGACTGTCGTGAGATCTCCGGCGACCCCGGTTTCCGGAACTTCCCGATGCATAGGGCCTCGGCGGAGAGTGTGGTCGCACGGAAAACACCTGTCACATGCTGTTCCGCTCAGCGGACTGGGACACCGGTTGCGTCACGTGACGTCACGTCGACAGCCTCGGTGGTCGCGGGCAGTGCGTCCACGGACTCTCCACGACGGCGACGCGGCCGAGGGGGGCCTGCGCGACGACATCGCCCACCCCCCGAGGCTGCTATGTCGTGTCAAGCCGCTTGAGCGAGTTCTTCGACGTTGCCGAGTCGGCTCCGGTCGGCGCGCTCAAGGATCTTGAAGATGTGGCGGCAGATCACCCGCTTAAGGCATCGCTGGGCGTCGCGGGAGGTCTTCCCTTCGGCGATCTTGCGTGCGACGTAGGTCTGCGTGAAGGGATCGAGTCGCATCCGGATCAGGGTGATCGTGTGCATGGCCCGATTGGGCTGCCGGCCGCCGCTGCGGTTGAGGCGGTGTCGGTTGGTCAGCCCGGACGAGGCAGAGATCGGCGAAACACCGGCGAAGGAGGCGAAGGCGGCTTCCGAGCGGAATCGTCCCTGGTGAGACCAGCTGACCAAGATCGGGGCGGCGGTGATCGGTCCGACTCCGAGCAAGCCGAGAAGCTCGGGGGCCTGCTGCCGCACCAGGGCGAGGATCTCGTTCTCGAGTTCCTTGGCCTCGGCCTGCAGGACTTGGACGCGCTGGGCCGTGGACCGCATGGCCCGGACCGTCATCCGGTGCTCAAGGTCCTGGGCCGGGCGGTCGCGGAACTGAGCTTGATCTTTAAGTCTTGAACCGAACGTGCTCTCCGAAGGTGTCGGCCCGTTTCACGGTTTTGCCGACGTCGCGCCTGGTGGCGGGCTGTCTGTTCTTGGATCCGAGACGTCGCCCCGGGCCGGGGTGGGAGGGTTTCGGGGCACGGGCTGGGCATGCCAGAGGCTGTCGCACGGCTCCTGCCCGGTGAAGGTCAAGGGTTCTTCTTGGGCGGGTGATTGATGAGCTTGTTGATGTTGTGCACCGTGCCGAGGAGCTTGATCTCTGCGTCCACCGCCTGACGGCCCCGGTAGTTGAGATGTCGTCCGAAGCGCTGGAAGATCTGGGCGAATCCCGGCTCGACCAGGGCACTGCGTTGACGGTACTGGGCCCGTCCTGTCGGGGTGGCAAGGCGGGCCGCCATGTCCTGCTGGCCGGCAGGGGCCTGCTGACGCTTCGCAGGAAAGCCTGCCTGGTCTGCATCGCTGGTGACCGAGACCAGCAGCGGGAGGTCGCCGAGGGCCTCGAAGGACGCGGCGGAAGCGTACCCGCTGTCGGCGAGCCAGAGTTGGATGTCGCCGGGGAGTTGTGCGGCCTGGTGATTGTGCTGCGTCTTCTTCACCATCGGAACGAGGGCCGTCCGGTCCGAGGGATTGTCGTGCGCTTCGATGGCCAGCAGGAATTGACGGCGGGCGCACACGATCTGGATGTTGTATCCCTGCAGGTAGCCGCCGCGTTTGCCGGGAATCAGCCGGGAGTCGGGATCGCTCAGGCAGGCACGGGCCTCCGGCGAGGGGGCCGGTCGGGGTGTGCGGGCCCGCTCCAGCCAGGCACGCATCTTCACCAGTCGCGTTCGCTGGCGAACGAGGACGGTCTTGTGCTCCATCGGGACCGGCGGCCGTCCGTTCGCTCCACGATGTCCTGCCGCCCGGTCCTCTCGGACGCGGAGCTCGTACTTCTTCAGCTTCTCCTGGTGAGCCTCGGTCTCGGCGGCCAGGCGCTTCTCCGCGCGGGCCACCATCCGCTCGGCGGCTTCGACCTTGATCCGGATCTCGGTGGGTGAAGGCATAGCCCGTTCGTGCAGCCTGTCCCTGGCCAGGTAGGCCCGGGTGAGCCGGTCGCACAGCCGGGACAGGCGAGGCCAGTTGTCGCACGCGTCATCGCCATCGCCCTGTGCTTCCGAGCCATCGGCCTCGACGCTCAGCGCGTGGTCTACTGCATCCTCCATCAGCGCGTGGATCTCTTTCTCGCACTGGGAGATGGTCTCTTCCAGGCGCTGGAGCCGCTGGTTGGCGTCGCGTGAGGCGTTCGCCTCCATCGGTGAGCCGTCCACGGCCACCGCCGAAAGATCGACCAGGCCACGTCGGCCGCACAGCGACAACACCTGCACGAACAGCGAGTTCAAGGCGGCACGGTGACGTCGTACGAACCGTGCGACGGTGGAGTGGTCCACTCGCCGGTTCGCGGTGATGATTCGGCAGCCCACGTCGTCCCAGCATGCCTGCTCGATGCGACGGGAGGAACGCACTCCCTTGCTGTAGCAGTACATGAGCAACGCGATCAGGCTCGCGGGAGGGTAGGCCACGCCGCCCCGCCCGTCGTCACGGTAGCTGTTCTCGAACGCCGACAGGTCAAGCAACTCGACGACGTCGAGCACCTTCCAGCACAGGTGCTCGGGCGGCAGCCACTCCCGCACATCCCGCGGCATCTCAAGATCACGTTCGCGGTCGCCCGACAAGAAGTTCCGCCCCACCAGCCAAGACTCCGACACCTCCCTGGTCCTCGGAACCGAACAACGAATCGCTCTTGACGTTCACCGGGCAGGAGCCGTGCGACAGCCTCGCCAAGTGCGGGCGGAGGTTCCGAAACCCTCGCCGAACTCGGGCCGGGGCAAGCCGGTCGGGCTCGGCGGGTTTCTCCCACGGACGCCGGAGGTCCGCGGCGGCAGCGCGGAGGAGTCGGAGTTGGGTGTGGGCGGCGATGACGAGCCAGGTCCAGCGGTCTGCGGCCTCGGGGGTGCGAAGCTTGGGGCGGGTCCAGCCGAGCGTCGTCTTGATCATGCGGAAGGTGTGTTCCAGGTCGAAGCGGCGCAAGAACGCCTGCCAGCGGATGTCGACGTCCGCGCAGGTCAGGCCCGTCCTGGAGGACCACAGCCAGACCGGAACAGGGGTGGCGTCGCCGGGCAGGTGGTCGACTTCGAGCCGGATCAACGTGCCGTTGAGCACGGGAAGTTCGCCGTTGTGGTCGATCCAGGCGGACAGGTGCCGCAACCGTGGATGGATGTGATCCCAGGCCATGGTCCGGGCCAGTCCGTAGCGTTCGGTGGCCTGCACGGTGACCGCGTCCGGCTCTCCCCACGTCTGCGGTGTGGCCAGGCGGAATTCCGGGCCGTGCTTGGGGATCCTCCCGCCCTGCGGCAGCGCGGCCGTCCGTGTCGCGGGACGACGCATCACGCGGTCCGAGCGCAGCCGGCCCAGCACTTCCACGGGCAGGTCATCAAGGAGGTAGGCCAGACGCGGGGCGTCGTAGCCGGCATCGCAGACGATCAGGTAAGCCTGTCCGTCGCCGCACGAGGACGGGTACCTCCAACGGTCAACCCACGCCGGAGCCCCTCACGAGAGAGTGAATACCGCACCCCTAGGTGTGACTTTGGCTCAATTACTTAGTGGACTTTGATAGAATGATGGTGGATTTGGTGGACTGGGAGGGTGAGTGAGTCAGGGTCAGAAGCCCCCGGCTGAGACCGCGATGAACGCGACCGAAGCCGGCAACAAGCTCTTCGCCCTGGTGAAGCGTGCCGAGACGGACGGGGTCTCGACGCTGATCCACAAGCGGGATGAGCGCGTTCTGCTGGTACCGCTGGACCGGTTCCCGGCAGCCCGGAAGCCCGGGGCGTTCCCCTCCCACGTGCTGAGTGCGGCGCAGAAGGACCTCGGTGATCTCATCACGCGTGCGGCAAAGGGTCAGCCGCAGGTGCTCCGGCGGAACACCACGCCGGTCGCGGTACTGCTTTCCGCTGGCACCGACTCGGGTGTCCTGTCGTCCGACACGGTCGCGCAGACGGGCGCGGCGTCCGCAGGAGGTGCGGTGAACAGTCAAGGCAATCAGGAGCGCAGCAGCGGGCCGCGCAGGCTCGCGACGCTGGGCGACGCCATGGGGTCCGTGCTCACCTCCGGCCCGGCCGGTGGCCCCACGTTCGGGCTGCCCGGCCTGGATGCTGCGACGGGTGGTCTGCAGCCGGGCAAGCTGACGCTGGTGGCGGCTCGTCCGAGCGTCGGCGGAAGTCTGCTGGGGCTGGCCGCCGCACGCCGGACCGCGCTCGTCGACCACGACATGGTCTTGTACGCCGCATCGGGACCGAACCGGGACGACATCTTCCGGCGAATCATCTCCGCGGAGACCGGAGGCGACTACCCGCGCCTGAAGCAGGGCCGCCTCACCGAGCACGAGCAGCAGGTCGCCCACGAGTTGGTCCAGGCGGGCGACCTCCTGATGATCGATGACGGCAGTGACCTGACCGCCGTGGACATCGCGGAGACCGCCCCGCACATGGAGGGCCTGGCCCTCGTGGTCGTGGACCGCCTCCAGGCCGCCCACAGTGCCCGCCTGCCGCTGTCCGGTGACCGTCTCCCGGATGCCTCCCAGCTCCTGGCCTCTCTCGCGCGCATCCTGCACGTGCCGGTCCTCGCGATCGTGGACAGCGACGACCCCAGTCTCCTGGGTCTCCTGGACGCCGACGTCACGTTGACGCTCTCGCCGACCGAGGACCCTGCCAAGGTGCGGGTGACGGTCGCGGAGCGGGACTTCGGCACGATCGGCTCGGCGTACCTGAGCCCCGATCTGCTGCACGCCCGCTTCCTCGACGCCGGCAGCGCCCCCGCCGTCCCTGCAGTCGGCGGCCAACCCGCGCGTCCTCTGGGGAGTGCCATCGAGCGGGAGTTGGCCGAGGCCGCGCTTCCCTACACCTCCGGAGCCCGGCAGGGACTGCCTGCTGCCGTCACCCATGTACTGGCCGCGCTGCGCACCGCGCTCGCGAACGGTGACCAGGACGCCATTGACGAACTCGGGCCGTCGCTCGCCGAGGTTGCTGCGGCACCGCCCCAACTGCCGGACACCGACGAGGGACGTCGCCTCGCCGTCGCGCTGAACGCCTACAACACCACCGCGGCCGCCGACGCCACCGGGCAGCCTGTCGCCGTTGAGTCCACCGAGGGCAGCGGACACGTCCCGGACGACGAAGACGACACGGACGAAGGAGTAGAACTTCAGCCGGGGGATGAGGAGGACGAGCCCGAGGGAGCGGTCTTCCCCGCGCTGAAGATCCTCAAGAACGCGGTCGCCCGCTCGAAGATGCACCCGATCCCGGTCATCGGCATCGAGGCCCGGGAGAGCGGTCCGTGGCCGCTGATCAGCGAGCACATGGACGGCGAGCCCCGCTGGGTCCACCCCGACGTCACCAGCACCCGCGTGCCGTTCATCAGGGAGAACGGGAAGCGGGTCCGGCGCGACCAGCTCGACGTGCCCGACGCCTTCGGTGCGGGGGTGCTGTGCCTGATCGACCGCAACGGCTCCTACCCGTCCGCCTGCTCAGCCGTCCCCCTGGCTCCGAACAAGCTGCTGCACACCGGGCCCCTTGAGGCATTCGACAAGGCCAGCGCTGGTATCTACCTCATTGACATCCCCGAGTGGACGCGCACCGACATGCCGCACCCCTTGGGGCGGATCATTGACCGGCCCGACGAGCAGGGCCGCGTCTGGGTCACCACTCCGCACATCAAGCAGCTCGCGAGGCTCGTGCGTGAAGACCACCTCGCCGCGATGCCGGCTATCCACGACTCGTGGACCGGGAAGGCCAACGAGTCACTGTTCAAGCCGTTCTACGAGGCCACCCGGAAGGCGCGCACCGAACTCATCCAGACCGGCGGCGAGCCGTACAAGGACTACAAGACCCGGCTGTCGATCGCGCTGCGTCTGCTGTGGCCCAAGCGGCAGGAACAGCGGTCCCCGTTCTGGCGGCCGGACTGGCGCATGAGCATGGTCGCCGAGGCGTCCGTGCGGCACTGGATGGCGGCCTTCAAGGCGGTCCAGGACGGGCACACGCTCATCGCGCTGCGCAACGTCGACGCGGCTGTCTTCTGGACGCCGCCCGACACTCCGCCGGACACGTATCGGATCGGGACGGGCTTCGGCGAGGTCAAGGCCAAGTTCATCCAGCCGGGCGAGATGATCCCCGAAGGTGACGACTGATGGCCGGTCCGACAGGCCGCGGCGATTCGCTGGGCGCCGCCCTGGGCGACCTCCTGCGCTCTCAGGTCACGCCGCGCCACCGGCTGTCGTCGTACACCGCCAAGCACTGGCACGCCCAGCTCAGCCAGCTCACCGGCACCCACCGCGGCTACCAAGCCCTGGAAGACGCCGGTCTCGATGTGACCGTCAAGACCCTGGTCAACTGGCTGTCGGATCCCGAGTACAACGTCCGCCGCAGCTACCGCGACCTCATCCACACCGCCTACGAGAACGTCGCGATCGTCCCTGCCGACCCGATCCCGGACCACATCAAGGACGGCCAATACGAGATCAGCGGCGTCGTCAGGACCGGGAGCGACGAACGCACGCGCGGCACCCGGGACGCCGCGCCGCTGCGGATCGACGGCACCCGGGGCAACTGGGACGAGATCGAGGAACTCTGGCTCGCCGGCGAACTCGACGACGACGACTTCGAGGACCACTTCGTCGACGACGTCATCGTGGAGGACATCGGCGAAGGCACCGACGGATGGGAGTTCCCCGGCGCCTCGTACTCCGTCGAAGTCAGGTAGCAGCGCGCATGACGCATGTGAAGGCTGGCGGCGGCTCCACACATCGTCACCGGCCGGCCAGAGACGTCACGGAGAGGAAGGGCACATGGCGCAGCTGAAGATCCGGGACCTGTACGACCTGCTGAGCCAGGCTCCCCGGCGGCGAGACCTGGAGCAGGACGGGATCCGGCTCGTGTACGACGGCACGGCCCTCCACCTGTCCACCGCCGACCACCCGGACACCGTGATCGCCCGGGCCACGCACCTGCGGGTTCACGACCGGGCCGTGGGAGGTGACCGCGTACCGCGCCTGCATCACCACCACGGAGGTATGGCTGCGCATCAACCCCGAGTACGGCGACCACCTCATCGACGTCTCGCCGTTCTGGGCGACCAGGCCCGCCGCGATCGCGTTCACCGCGGACGGGCACACGGCGGCGTTCCCGGTGATCGCCTGCCCGACGGTGCCAGCCGACCGGCGCCCCTAGCGCGGCTGCCGTCGAGGAAGGGAACGCGGTGTCGAACGGGAAGGTACAGCGCCGGGAGATGCTCGCTCGGCAGCGCGTGCAGTGGGAGACCGAGACGGCTCTGAACGCCTTGATGTCGAACCCCGAGGTTCAGCGCCTCAAGCAGGAGATCGAGGAGCTGGAGGCCTCCATGGCGCGGGAGTTCAGCCCCATGCTCCGGCGTTTCCAGGAGCGGCATGACCGAGCGGTCCACGACGCCGACCTCGACCTTCTGAGTCGATCGTGTCCGGGAAAGCACGGCAGGTGGGGGAGGATGTGCGTCCTGGACACCGGGCACGAGGCGGAGTACCCGCACCTGGGGACCAACTCCGAAGGTCAGCCTGTGGCATGGGCGGGGACCGCTCAGCCCGACCAACAACGTAGGGACGACTGACCGGCCGGACCGGCAAACGCGACGCACACCGCCGCGGTGGGTTCCGCCGCCGGGGATCAGTCGAGCGATTCCTCGGACGGGAGCGGTGGCGTACCGGGCGTCGGCGAGGGCCACGACGTCGGTGGTGCACCGAATTCGCGACGGGCGACCCGCACGTGTAGGGCGGCGAGAGTAGCTTGGGCGCCCCCACCGATCACGGCACCGGGCCACGCAAGTGCTTCGAGGCCCGCGTCGAACGCACCGGCGGGAAGCCACTGGTCGGGCGGTTCGGCGGGATCCCGCTGCGACAGGACAAGAAGCCGGTCGTCACTGACCGTCAGCTGGCCCCGGTCAGCATCAAACGCAAGGAGCTGGTCACCCGGCTTCTCGCGGGACGATGCAAGGCATGCGGACGCCTTGACGAGGTGGAAGTCCATCACGTCGCCAAGCTCGCAGACCTCGGCAGACCGGTAGACCGGCCGCCGTGGGCAGATCTCATGGCCGTGCGACATCGCAAGGCCCTTGTGGTCTGCGGCACTTGTCATGCGGGCATCCACGGCAGAAAACCTGTCCCAGCATTCACGGAGTAGTCACTGGAGAGCGACGTGCGGTGACAAGTCGCATGCGTCGTTCGGGCTGGGGGTCGTGGGAAAAGGGCCTGCTCAGCAGGCACCTCGCCGACGGCCCACCAGTACCCTGCTCCAGGGCTTGTCCCGGGCCGTCAGGGCCGGTCGTGGGGCAGGTGACGGAGGAGTCGATCGGCCGGCGACGGCGGTGTCCCCGGACGGCACGAAGAAGCTCCCGCCTCGGGGGCCCGTTGGCGTTCCGGGACGAGAGACTCGATCAACCGTGAGCCCCTCGGTAGTCCTTGCCGCGAGGGTGCGGAAGAGCGCGATGATCACGATCGGGTAGACCAGCGGCCGATCGCATCGGCGGTGGTGGAGGCGGCTTCTCACTCTTGCGAGTGAGGTGTGGGGGCCTGCCAGCTATGACACTGAACGGCATGCGAAGCCCACGGATCGTCGACCGGCTGGTGGCGCTGGCCGTTGCGCTGCTCACGGTTGTCCCCGTGCTGCTGGTATCAGGGCGTTGGTGGGTGGTGCTGCTGGCACTGCTCGCCTCGGTTCCGGTGTTGTGGAGGCGGCGGGCGCCGGTGGTGGTCACTTTGGTGGTCGGTGCGGCGATGTCCGTGATGGTGTTGTGGCAGAAGCCGTTGCTGTTGCCGTGGGGGCCGCTGGTGGGTGTGTATACCGTTGCGGCGTTGAGTCGCCCGCTGGTGCGGCTGGTGTCGTTGCCGGTCACGGTGGCTGCCGTGTACGTCTCGTTGACTCTGCCGCGGGAGAGCTCGGACGCCTATCCGCTCATGGGAACGGCCTTCTTCGCCGCGTTCGCGCTGGGCACGGCCGAACAGGCACGCCGTTTGCAGGCTGCGGAGCACGCCGAGCGTGCCCGGCGTCTTGAGCAGGAGAGGGCCGCGGCGGTGCTGCGTGAACGCGCGCGCATCGCCCGCGACATGCACGACATCGTGACGCACTCGGTCGGTCTGATGGTGGTCCAGGCGGAGGCCGGTCCCTTCGCCCGGCGGGAAGAGGCGGGGGAGTGCGGGGATGCCCAGAGGGAGGTCTTCGACCGCATCGCCGACACCGGACGGGCCACCCTGACTCAGTTGCGTGGGCTGCTCGGTGTCCTCAGGGACGGTCCGGCGGGTGCGCTCCAGCCCGGTCTTGGGGCGCTCGCGGACCTGGTGCGGGCCTTCGAACTGCCGGTGGAGCTGGCCGTGGAGGGTGTGCCACGCTCACTCCCGCCGGAGGTCGGTGTCGCCGCGTACCGGATCGTGCAGGAGGCGCTGACGAACGTACGCAAACACGCGGCGGCCAGCGCCGTGTCCGTACAGGTCCGCTGGGGCGGCGGCCTGGAGATCGAGATCGCCGACAACGGGCGGGGTGGCTCGCCGCGGCCGGGGGGCCAGGGGATCATCGGGATGCAGGAGCGCGTGGCGAGGTGCGGCGGCACCGTGCGTACCGGGCCGGGTGTGCAGGGGTTCACCGTCCTCGCGCGGTTTCCGGTGGAACGAGACGCATGCTGAGCGTTCTTGTCGCCGACGACCAGGATCTGTTCCGTGCGGCGTTCGCCGCGATCCTGAACGGTCAGGACGACATGACGGTGGTCGGCGAGGCGGCCGACGGTGCCGCCGCGGTCCGGGTGGCGCACGAACTGCGGCCCGACGTCGTGGTCATGGACGTGCGGATGCCCGCCATGAACGGCATCGAGGCCACCGAACGGATCTGCGCGGCGCTGCCCTCCCGGGTCCTGGTGCTCACCATGTTCGACCTGGACGAGTACGTCTACGACGCTTTGCGGGCGGGGGCCAGCGGTTTCCTGTTGAAGGACATCAGACGGGACGAACTCGCCCAGGCCGTCCGGGTCGTGGCGGCGGGCGACTCGCTGCTCGCCCCCGCGGTCACCCGCCGGCTGGTGGAGGATCTGGTCAGGCGACCGAGCCACGGCGTCGTGCCACGTCTTACGGCCCGGCTGCGGCAACTCACCGCCCGTGAGGCCGAGACACTGCGGCTCGTCGCCCGCGGTCTGTCGAACGCCGAGATCGCGGCCGCCCTGGTCGTCACCGAACACACCGTGAAGACGCATGTGAGCCACGTCCTCACCAAACTCGGCCTGCGCGACCGCGTACAGGCGGTGGTGTTCGCCTACGAGTCCGGTCTTGTCGCACCGGGTAGCTCGCAGGAGTGAGGGCCGAGAGCGCTCGTGGGAGCGACGCGCCGGGGCAGGTGGGCGGAACAGGATCGTTCCATGGCTGTCATCGTCTCGACCTTCCTCAGTTCTGTGTTGCTGCTGTTCAGCACGGGCCTGCACCCGCTGCCCTGGCTCACCTGGCTCGCACCCCTGCCGGTTCTCTGGCTGGCCCCGAGAGCGGGTGCGCGTGTCGCCTGCTGCGCCGCGGGCCTCGCCTGGCTCCTCGGGCAGAGCAGGATGTGGCCGTACTTCCTCGACACCCTGGAGATGCCGCTACCGGCCGCCGGCGCCGTCATACTCGGCCAGGCGCTGGTGTTCGCCCTGCTGACGTGGGCGTATCGTCGGCTGCTGCTGAACGGCCGCCCGCTCACCGCCGCGGCTGCCGTTCCTGCCGGTTGGGTGACACTGGAGTACGTTCTGTCGCTGTCCCTGCCCCATGGCGCCTGGCTGAGCCTGGCCTACACCCAGGCGAGCGTGCTGCCGGTGCTCCAGACGGCCTCCCTCACCGGTCCGTGGGGGATCACGTTCCTGGTGATGGGTTTTCCGGCGGCGCTGGCCGTGGCAACAACGCCAAAGGTGCGGGGCAGGGGCAGGGTTCTGGTGGTGGCCGCCGTCGTCCTCGCCCTGCCGCTCGGCTACGGCACATGGCGGCTGAGCCGGCCGCACCCCATCACCAGCGCCCGTGTCGCTCTGCTGGACACCGACCGGCCCAACGACACCATCGACCTGGCCACCACCGCCGGCCGACGCCTTCTCGACCGCTACGTCACACGGATCCGTGCCCTACCCCGCTCGACGAGCACGGTAGTCCTCCCGGAGAAGACCTTCGCTGCAGATGAGCGGACGCTGCCGGTCCTCACCGGTCCGTTGCGGAGGACGGCCGCCGAGCACAACCAGGACATCGTCGTCGGGCTGGTACTCGACCGCGCCGGGACGTCCTACAACGCCGCTCTCGGGTTCCGCGCGCACGGCGGCGAACCGGTCCTGTACTTCAAGCACCACCTCATCCCGGGCGCCGAGGGGGACCTGGAACCCGGCGGCGGGCTGACATTCGTCGCTCCCGGCCACGGCCTCATCATCTGCAAGGACCTGGACTTCCCCGCTTTGGTCCGCGACTACCGCAACCACGGCGCCACCGCCCTCCTCGCGCCCGCCTGGGACTTCACCGAGGACGGCTGGCTGCACAGCCGGATGGCCCTCACCCGCGGTGTGGAGAACGGCCTGACCGTGGCGCGCACGTCCCGCGCCGGGAGGCTGACCGTCAGCGACTCCAACGGCCGGGTGCTTGCCGAACGGGTCACCGGTCACGACGACTTCACCACGGTCACGGCCGACCTTCCCACCCCCGCCCGCCCCACCGTCTACGACCGGTTCGGCGACTGGTTCGCCTGGCTGTGCATGCTGCTTCTCGTCCCCGTGGCCATCGGGCGGTGGCGTTCTCAACGGAGCCCAGGGTCGCCTCACGAGGAGCAATAGCCAGGTTCACAAGCATGGGGTCGGCGGATGTCGAGAACGCTGTGACGCTTCTGCGCGAGAACCCGGTGGCCGCCCTGACGATCGATACCGAGGTGCATCCGCCCACGATTCTGCTGATCCGTGGTCGGGTGGAACCGGATGTCGTCGACGGTATTCCGGAAGAGTATCTCCAGTTGGCTTCCTCCCCCTCCTGGAGGAGGGGGATTCCTATGGCTCGCGCTGTAGGGGTTCCTGGCTTCAACGCCGACTGCCCGCCAGGAGAACTCCCTTGAGGTCTGAGAGGGCAACTGATCTGGCTTGCAGGTGATTTGGGGTGCTCGCTGTGACTGTGGCGACTGTGGGTCGTTGCGTGTCTCGTGAGTTCTCGACGCCCTTATCGCAGCGACGTGTCCGATGCCCGTTGGGCGTTGATCGAGCCGGTGTTCGTG
>NZ_JARXVH010000046.1 GCF_029892565.1 Streptomyces pseudovenezuelae
AAGCGCGGCAAGCCCCCGGTCAAGTGACCCCGATCAGGCGAGGGGTGGGCGAATTACGCAAACTTTCGGCGGGGGAATATCGCGAACGTCCACAAGGGGCATGCTCATCACGCGGCGCGGGTCGAAGCGCGGCTTGATCCATTCCCATTCGATGAGGTCGCAGAAGAACCCGCGAATGCTGTCGATCCTCGCTGCCCGGCCGCCGGGGGAGATGGGCTGGCCGAAGCGGCTGCGGTTGCGGTTGTGGCCGGCCCACTGGCCGACGGTGGCGTGCATGGTGTCGGCGACGTACTCGGCCGCCATGTCCCGGCTCCACTGATCCGGTGCGATGACGTCGGCGTGCTTTTCCGCGGCCCAGCGTCCGGCGATGAGGATGACGGAGAACATCGAGCGGATGGTGCCGGGCTCATGCGTGGAGAACTTCCGCCAGCGCAAGGCCTATTCGGCCCATTGGGGCGGGACGGTGGAGAGCATGTCGGAACGGGGGCCGGCCTTGCCTTCGTTGCTGTGCAGCGGGGCGGGGATGATCCCCTTGCCTGCGAGCACCCGGGAAAGCTTGATCAGGCCGCGGCGTCGACTGTGCAGGCCGATCATCTTGTCGTACTCGGTCACCAGTTGGCGCAGCAGGGTGTCGTGAGGTCTTCCAGACGGGGGCTTGCGGCACTGAGGAGAGCTTCGAGGACCGCGTTGCCGACCTGCCGCTCCAGCAGGTGTGGGGAGGTCTGCCAGGAATTCAGCGTCTGTTCGACTTCGCGCAGTGCGGGCTCGGTGGCTCCGGGGCCGAAGACCAGGTCCGCGAGCTTGTGTATCTGGCGGATTCCGGCGGTGTGGTGCAGGCGGTGATGCCCGCCGAGGAGGTGCCCGAGGGCTGCGATGTGCAGACGGGCCGGGCCGGCCTCGGCGGACACCTCCGCCCAGGTGGCTTCGTCCCACGACTGGTAGGAGAGGCCGCGGGCTCGTACTGCGTCGAGGACCCGGTTGCGGGCGGCGCGGCCGGTCTTGCGGGGCCATTCGCGTACGGCTTCGTCGACCGGGCGCATCAGGTCGAGCAGGGCCTCACGCGTCGTCACCCCGGCGGGGGCATGGCCGGTGTCGGCTGGGTTCATGGCTCCTCCAGCAGTGAGGCGAGCAGTCGCTCGCGGTCGGCGTGGATGGTGGTGTTCGCGCGGTGGAAACGGGCGGCCAGTTCACGGCCGGACAGGTGGATGTAGCGCATGGTGGTCGCCAGATCGCGGTGGCCGGCGTACTGGGCGATCTGCTCAAGGGTCCAGTCGGCGCGGGCCAGGTCGGTCAGCCGTAGATGCCGGAAGGTGTGGGTGGACAGCCGGGCGGCCCCGGCACTTCGGGCGATGCGTTCGACGATCTTCGACCAGCTGGAAGGTCCCAGCGGCGCACCGTAGTTGCGGTTCGACACCGACCGGAACAGCGGCCCGTCGATCCGGCCGAACAGCGTGCGACGTTCGCGGAGATAGGTCACGAACAACTGCGACGAGGTGCTGCCGAAGGCCACCTCCCGGGCCCTCTGGGACTTGGTGGTCTCTGCCCGCAGGTGGATGAGACGGTGTGCGGGCTCGAAGTCTTCGACGTCGAGTTGGACGAGTTCTTGGCGGCGCAGGGCACCGTCGTAGGCGAGCGTGACCATCAGCCGGTTGCGCAGCGATTCCACTGCACAGACGGCCAGGATCCGTTGCCAGACCTCCTCGGCGGGGATCCACGGGGCTTGCTCGATGTGCCGTACCAAGCCCTGACGGGGTCTTCGGCCGCCGCGTCCGGCCTGCCCCCGGCGGACCGGGTTCTGTTCGCGCAGGCCGTCTTCCACCAGGTATTCGTAGAAGGACCGGACAGCGACCAGGCGCTGTTGGATGGTCGCGTTCGCCAGGCCCGTCTCGGCTTGGCGTGACCCTTTCGACGCGTGTCCGACGGTTCGGGGCCGGTCCAACATGTTCCTGATCCAGGCGGCGACGGTGTCCGCGCGGGCCATCAGCGGGTCTGTTGCTTCCGCGGCGCAGAACCGCAGGTGGTCCTCGACCGCACGCCCGTATGCGTCGATCGTGTTGGGTGCTCGACCGATGTTCGCGGTGAACTGCAGCCACCGGCGGGCCAGTTGATGCTCTGCAACAGTGGGGAACTTGCCCCACGGTATCGGGGCCATGACTGCAGGCTAGTGCCGCATCAGGCAACGTTCGCCTTGGTGACGGTCCAGCGTAGGCGCTCGTCGGCGGCGTGGACTACAGATGTATCAGCTCAGATGTCGGGCGAAGAATCGCAGCGAGTCGTCTATCTCGAACCGCGGCAGATCTCCGTGCTTGCCGGGGTTGGCGTGCAGTGTCTTCTCGGCTGAACCGATGGCGTCGAACAACGCCAGGCTCTGTGCACGGGGCATCCGCTCATCGTCCCACTGGACCAGAAATTGCACCGGCACGGTGATCTGCGCGGCGGTCCCGGCCAGCACGGGCGACCCTTGAAGGCCCAGTACCGCGGCGCGGACTCGAGGTTCTGCGGCGACGAACGGTATACCGAACGCGCAGCCCAGAGACACGCCCCAGTAGCCCACCGGTCCGCCGCCGATATGGTCGAGCTGCTGGACTGCGGTCAGGACCGCCTGCCATTCCGCGACGGTCTGCCCGACCACGAGCGTGTACATGGCGGTGTCCAGCGCAGCCGTATCCTCTCCGGCGGCCATACACGCCCGGTACTCAGTCGCGATCCGGTCGAACTCTTCGTCCGTCGGCCGCTCGCCGTGGTTGGGCACGTCGATCGCGGCGACCGCGAACCCGCCCTCGGCGGCGAAGTGATGCGCGCGGGCCAGGATGCCGGGGGCCTTCTTGTGTTGCCCGCCGCCGTGTCCCATCAGGATCAGGGGGCGAGTGCCGTGGGCGTCTTCCGGCGTCCACAGCACACCGGGGATCTCGTCGAGGGTGAAGAGCTGTTCGACCACGCCGCCCAACGACGTCTTGGAGATGAAGCGCATAGCGTTTCAAGCCTTTCGGGATGCCTTCTGCAGGCGCTCCCTAGACCATGCGAGGGAGGAGACCCCAATCTGTCACAGCCTTGATCGGTCTCACCTCATCGAGTTTGCAGCGGGCACGGCGATGCTGAACTCCGCACAGGGGCATCCCTCGCGTCTCGCCAGGGCGAACGTTGCCTGACGCGGCACTAGACCCGCTCGATTCCACATAAAGCAGAAGCTGCAGTAACTCTTCTCCCACCGCACCCCGGACCGCTCGTACAGGAACGCTTCGCACCGCTGGCGCCCCCACCCCCAGTCGATCAAGGGGGTACACGCCCTGGCGCAGCGGGTTCTTGCTCGCGGCCTGGTCCCGGCGGCTGCGGCCGGCCTCATCGGCGTTGAACCCCGTCACCTGGCGGAAGGGCCGGTCGCCGATCTCCTGGGCGATCAGCGCGTCGCCGACCTCGCCTTTGGCGTGCAAGCTGCAGAGCCGAAAGCCGTCCTGCTGGGGAACGGTGCCGTTGGACTCGTACTCGTCCCACAGCGCCCAGGGCCCGCGCTCGATGATCCGCTCGGGCTGGCGGGAGTCGTCCATGACCGCGATCTCCAACGAGCGGCTGGCCCGGGCACCCTGGGCCTACCAGTGGGTCTACCGCAGCACCGAACGCGCCGGTGGCGGCGGGCCGTTGGCGGGTGCGGCCGAGCGGGTTCGGGGCGCTCGGCCGGGTTCAACGCCGAGCAGGTGGGCTGTACTCCGGAGAGGGCTTCCAGGTCTTGGGGTCGACCTTCACGAAGCTGTTGTTGGAAGAGGCGGAGGGCTTCTGGGCGCCGCCTGCCGTGATGTTCTGCTCGCCCGGCACGTACGCCGTTTGGTAGGCGGCCAGCGGCCGGGGGGACTTGTCCGCGATCAAGTCGGCCGTGATCTGGTAGGGGCGTCCTTTGGCCGGGATCTTTTGTGTTGTCGGCTTTCCGTCGCCGTGCAGCGTTATCTCATAGCTGTAGTGGCAGTAGGAACGACGGGTCCGCGCGAACAGCAGCAGGGTCTGGGGAATGCCCTTCACCACGGGCAGGTCGTGATTGAGGAAGTAACGCCCCGAGAGCTTCAGCGAGTCCGCGTTGAACTTCTGGGCCAGCGGATGGGGCGAGTCCAGGTCGAAGCCGATGCCGACGACACCCTCGGGCCCTCCGCCGTTGCCCCCGGGAGGGGCGTAGAGGATCGTGCCGTTCAGCGGCCTGGTACAGGTCTTGTGTACGGCGATGTCCGTGACATAGACGGTGCCCGACCCGGTATTGGTGAGCACGACCTTTTCTGCCATGGCGTTGGGGACCACCACACCGGGACCGGTCGCGGTCTCGAGGGCGTGCTCTATCTGCTGCTGGGTCAGGCGTGTCGGGCGGGCGTAGACGACCGTGGCGCCGGCACTGACGTCCATGGGGGTGACCGATGAGACGGTCAGGCGTGCGGGGGGATCGTCTCTGAGCAGCGAGGCGAACCAGTCCCACCCGGCGTCGAAGGCGCTCTGCGCGTGCGCGCTCACCGCCACCCCAATGCCTCCGCCTGCAGCGATCAGCAACGTGGCAGCACCTGCGGTGACCCTGGTGCGGATGGCCTGCTGCGGGGCGGGCAGAGCCTCCGGGCTCCTCGGTTCGGACCTGCGCTGTGCGGCGGCGCCGAGGTGCCGGCGTCGGGCGCCGCGCCCGGCGGTGCCGGAGCGGGTGCGGTGGGCTTCCCAGTTCGATGATCGGCGCGACATGGGCAGGTCTCCAGCGTCGGTCGGTTCAGGCACAGAGGTGGTCGTAGGGGCTTGCGGTGCTGATGTACTGGGCCCAGGAGGCGCGGCTCATGCCGCCTCCCGCAAGGGCGCAGACACGGTCGGCCCAGTTGGTGGGATCCAGGGTCCAGAAGTAGGTGGAGAGCGCCTGGGGATGGGGCCCAAGGATGCCTCCGTCTGCGGTCAGCAGGGTGCCGGTGGGGTCGAAGGCGACGTCGACGGCTGACTGACCCTCGGGCAACTGAAAGGCCGGGTAGGCGAGTTGTCCATCGCTCGTGCCGAAAACCAGGACCCGGCTGAGAACGTCGCCGACGGCGAGATGACGCCCGTCGGGGCTGTAGGCGATGCCGGTGGCCGGGCCGGGCAGGGCGATGACCGGCGTGCCGGGTGCGGGATGCCCGGCACGGTCGAGGAAGGTGACCGTGTCATCCCCGGACAGGATGGCGATGTGGGCGCCGTCCGGTGCGTAGGCCACCTCGTTCGCCCAGCGGCTGAGGGAGACCGTGTTCAGCTTGTGGCTGCGCAGGTCGACGAAGGCGAGGCTGTTGCTGCTTCCGATGTCGTCAGGCCGGCCCGTGCCCATGGGAAGCACCAGCGTGCGGCCGTCCGGGCTCAGGGCCATGCTGCTGCCCTTGGTCGCCCCGGTGGAGATGTGAAACGCCTGGCGCCAGGTGCGGGTGGACCAGGCGGCGACCTTTCCCGCGGCGTCGCGGGCGATCAGCAGGTGCAGGCGCGGGTCGAGGGCGACGGATACGGCGATGTTCGGCACGCCGCTCGGACTGGTGGCTCCGTCCTCGGTGCTGTCGTCGGGGAAGACCAGATGACGCAGGGGCTGCCCGGTCCTGGCGTTCCAGACGAGGACGGTGGCCTGTCCGTCCGGGTCCTGCCCGGCTACGGCGGCCAATGACGGCGTGAGGGCCGCCCCGTTGGCATAGAAGGTGGACGTGGATTCCCACCAGGACTTCTTCGCACCGAACGTGCGGCGGTGGGTGGTGTCCGAGGCGTGGCGGCCCGGGTCGCGCGGGTTGGGGCGGACGGTGTACATGTGCCGGGTGCGGTTGTCGTTGTCCGGGTCGCTCAGCAGCAGGTTCCCCGACCGGTCATAGGCCAGGACGGTGGATGCCCCGCCTGTGGCGGGCGCGAGACCGGCGCCGCTGACGGTGAGGATGCAGACGGTGTCCCCGCTGCCGCCGACGGAGAGAGACTGTCCGGCGGGGTCGGAGGGCACGCCGAACCCGCCGGCGTAGCCGCCTTGCGGCCGGGAGGTCAGCAGGCTGCCGTCGTCGGTGATGAGCTCGGTTCCCCGGTCGGTCGCCACGGCGAGAGTGCCGTTGCCCCGAACGGCCAGTGCATTGACGTACCGGTTGATGGCGGCGTACGGGAAGGTCTCGTGCCGGGTGTGTCCCAGCGTCCAGCCTGCAAGGCCTGCGCTCGTGCCGACCGTGACCGTCAGGGTGTCGCCGATGGACTCTGCGGCCAGCGCCGTGGCCCGCCCCCTCAGGGCGGAGGCGCCGAGGATGTTCTTGAAGAGGCGGGTGCCGAGGTCGAAGGAGAAGACTCCCTCGTCCTCGCTGCCGATGAGGATGTGCGGCGCCGATCCGTCCCACCTGGCGTACGGGTTGCTCACCGCAGTCGCCGGCAGCGCACCGTGGTTGACCTTGTTGGTGAGCCAACTGGTGTGCCCGCTATGGGTGCGGGCGTTCCACACGCGGATCTCACCGGTGCCTGCCACCCAGAAGATGCTGCGCCCGTCGTCGGTGAACCCGAGCCCGACGGTGCGCACGCCGGAACCGTCCGCAGCTGGTTTGGCCAGGCGTACGGGCGCTGAGATGCGGGAGAGGTCGCCGGTGCGCCACAGCAGGACGTTGCCGCTGTTGTCGGCGCCCACCAGCAGTGGTGCGTCCGGTGCGGAGGCGAGCGCGACGACGGCCGAGCTTTTGCCGACGCGGCCGAGTTGCTTGCCCGACCACAGACTCCAGACCCGTACGCCGCCCTTGGGACCGGCGGTGAAGACCAGTTGCCGGCGGTCGTCCTGCGCGAGGGCAGTGAGCTTTCCCGTGCCGGTGTTGATCCGCCGGGCGACGAAGGCGTCGTCCTCGCTGATCCGCCGCAGCAGACCCGCCGTCTGCTCATCTGGGTGGATTCGGTAGGCGGCCAGGGCGAGTTGGGCGGCCAGCTGAGGATTCTGGTCCTCCGCGCTCAGTGCGCGTGCCGCCAGCCGGTCCGCCACGGCGGCAGAATCAGGACCGTGGCGCCAGCCTCCCAGGGTGAGGCCGAGCAGGATGAGCGCGGTGGCCGTCACGGCGCCGACCACTGCGGTGGCCGCCCGTCGAGGACGGTGTCCTGCGTTCCGCCAGGAGGACGACAGCAGGTGCGGCAGCTGCCGCAGCCCGTCGGGCAGCCACCGGCCCGATGCGGCGCGCCGGTTCTCGAGTACGGCGAGAGCGGGCCCGAAGGCCTCCCCGAGGGCCTGGTCCGCCGTCGCCACAGGGGTGCCGTTCGCCTGCTCGGCGGCCCACAGGACACAGCGCTCGTGCTCGGCGAGAGAGGATGCCCGCCAGGCATCCCGCACGGCCGATGCGAAGGAAGCGGTCGCGCGCAGCAAGGCCATCCGGGCCGGATCGGGGTGGATGCCGGCCGGCCCGTCGTCGAGAACCGCCAGCATCAGCCGGACCTCGCCGGGGACGTTGCCCGACTCGGCACCGCTGTCGTCGGTGATGCCGGTGAGCGTGCTTTCCGTCTCGGCGACGATCGAGGCTGTGGGCGCATCGGCCAGGGTGCATGCGACGAGAGCGGCGAATGCCTCGGCCGGCCCGCTGTCCGGCCCGCTCAAGATGCCGAGCACCACCGCCAGCCTCGTCGGTGTCTCGGCGGAGGTGTCCTGGCGGACGACAGTCGGCCACGCCTGTGGCAGCAACTCGGCCGACCGCCAGTACTCCAGCGCCGGAGACAGCCGCTGCCGGGCCCGGTCGTGGTCACACAGGGCCCGGGCAACGGCCAGCACGGCCGCCGCCGCTGGTGTCTGCCGCGCCGAGACACGCTGCTGGATCCGGTCCAGGGCATCCAGGGCAGCCGTCGGCTCCTGCTGGACGGCCGCCCGGCAGAGTTCGAACAACTCGGGAGCGGCCGTCACCTCCGGCTCGCTGCCCGTGCTTTCCGTGCCGGCGGACCCGTCGGTCGACTCACGTCCGCGTATGCCTCTTCGCACCTTTGCACCTCTTCTGGGCTTGCCGCACTATGAGTCCCCGCGGCTGTGCCGAACCGGGGTCTTGTGATTCAACGGCCGTCGCGGCGGCCTTACTCGGCAGGAGCCATCAGGACTACGCCGGTCACGGAGCGGTTGCGAAAGGTGATCTCGACCGGCGCGCCTCGACCCACGCGGAACTCGGTCGCGTGCAACGCCGCCGGGATGTACCACGGTGTGGCTCCCCGGGTGCGATAGCCACCGGGACTGGTCTCGAGAGGCTGGAACGACGTGTTGCTGTCTTCGCCCCACAGCGACTGCGCCATACCCGCGAGCGGCCACAGGGGCCCGGTGATCAGGTTTTGGCGGCCTTCAGCGACTACCGGATACACGGTCCTCACCTGAGCACCGGCTGTGACGTGAGCCGTGGCCGACGTTGCGTCCGCAGCACACATGCCCTTGCTGGCGCATGCCGCGGACACCCGGGCCGGTGCCACCGCCAGATCGATGTGCGCATCGTTTCCCAGAGTGGTGTGCGCGTCGCTCACCGTCGCGTACTGCAGCAGCGCGCCGTAGGTGCCGTCGGCCGGCGCCGCCGACGGCAGGACGGGGACGTCGCCGGTCGGCGCAGACGTCGTGGCGGCGGTGACGACGCTGTCGCCGGCCAGTACGAGGTGGTCTTTCGACCAGCGCCACTGCCGTCGGACGGGGAAGCCGGATCCGAAGGCGTTCGAGAACGCCCCCGAGTCGACTGCCGTTTCCATAAGGCCACCGGTGAACCGGGCCGACAGGTACTGGCCGGTGTCGGAGGAACCGCTCCCGGTGCCCGACGAACGCAGCCGGCTCGCTCCGTCCTGGACGAGCAGACCCCAGCCGTCGGGACCGTTGCCGAACGCCACGGCATTGCCCGTCCCGTCGCCCGAAAACGGCCCCGTGACGATGAACACGGCATCGGACATCCCGGAGAGAACCGCACCCTCGACGCCCACCCCGTGCTCGTCATAACTGGGCGGCCCGTCAGCCGAGTCGGGCGGATAGGTGGACTGAGCCATCTGGTGCCAGCCGCCCGCGCTGTAACGCCAGAACACCAGGTGCCCGCGTTGGTCGTAACAGGCGGCCTCGAAACCGCCGGGCGAGCGCACCACCACTGACGACATCGACGGCTGCCGTGCCGCGAGTTGACGCCGAGCCACCGCCAGGCTCACAGACGATGCGTTCTTTCGTGTGCGGTCCGAGTGGCCCGAGTCGTCACTCCCGCCGACACCCAGAACAACCCCTGCTATCCCGCAGCCGACCCCGAGCACAGCCACCAACGCCAACAAGCCTCTTCGACCACCACGAATCCCCGTACGTATTCCCACCCCGCCCGCCCCCCAGCGCCGTTCTTCTCCGTCCCCCTCAGACGGTGAAGCTTTAACTGTGCCCAATACGGCAGAACTTCTGACTTGTTATGCGACAACCGCTATGTTGCAATTTCATCTCGTGTAAGGCTCGGCACGGCGGCGCAGCATCACAGCCATCGTGCGCACCGATCCGCCCACAATCGTGCTGCCAGAAAGGCCGAACTGGCCGGCAAGTGGTGGCGTTCTCCTCGGCGTTGGCCAGGCCCGCCTCAGCGAAGCGGCTCCGTCGGCAGGCCGGATTCGTTTCCGCTGCAGCGCTGTCCTGAGTAGCGTCGGCGGCGTGCAGTGATCTTCCTTGCGGCGTCCCCGATGCCGCAGACGCGAATCGGTCCGCACCTGCGGCCGATGGTCGAGGGCCTTCGCCCGCGCACGTTTCCGCACGGAGAGATCACCAACATGCCTGCGCTTCCCCGGTTTCCGGCCCCACCCCCGACGCCACCCTGGCCGCCTTCGTCGCCCGGGCCTCCGCCGATCCCGGTGTCGTCGGACTCGTTCTCAGTGGCTCCCGGGTGCACGACGGGATGCCGACCGAGCGATCCGACTACGACCTGCACGTCGTCCTGCACGACCGTGAGGCCTCGCCGCTCAGTGACTTGGACTGGTTCCGGTCCGCGCACCTCGACCTGGTGGTCATTCCTCTCGCCGAGTTCCGCGGCCGCGGGCTGCCCGGCCGCCTTCGCCCGGTACTCGTACGTGCACGCCAAGAGGACCAGTGCGGGGTCGGGGTGCCACTGGGTCGGACAGGACCTGCCACGGACCGGGCGGCAGCAGCGCGGCGAGCTGGCCGGCGAGTTCCTCGGCGTCGGGCAGCTCCCGCAGGACGAGGGCGGTGAGACGCGCAGTAGACGGTGCGTCCCAGGGACCTCCCAGGATGAGGCTGAGCCCAGTGCCGGGGGCGCCCAGGGCGACGCTGAGCTGCCGGCCGTCCAGCCAGACCTGCGCAGGCCCGAACTGGACGAACAGCCCAGGTTCGTCGGGCTGCTGGAAGGGGGCGCCGGTGGTGAGCAGTCGGGCTACGGCCGCGCGGGCCGGGTGGGCGGCGCGCGTGTCGGGCAGGGCCGGCGCGTAGCGGGTGACCGCGTCGAGGATGCGTGACACGGCGGGCGTCGGGGTGATGGCGCTGAACCGTGCGGTGCAGATCCGGGCGGGCCCGGTGGGGGAGGGCGCTGCCAGCGCGGCCCTCACCGGTCCGTGGAGCTCGCGGGTGCGCAGGGTCAGCCGGTAGCCGCCGGGCAGGTCGGCGCGGGTGCGGTCCCGGCCGTGCAGGGTGTGCTCGACGACGGTGTTGGAGAGGGCGTAGGTCGGTGAGGCGGGCTCGAACTCGTGCATGGCGCAGGCCTCCACGGGGGCGGTGGGTGGTGCTGGTCAGCGGGTGATGCGGGCCCGGGCCCTGTCGGCCTGGGCGTGGACGGTGTCGGCGTGCGCGGCGGCGCGGACCTTGTCGGCCCACTCGGCCGCGCGCTGCGTCAGGTCGGCCAGGCGCACGAGGTACGTGTCCTGGTGCTGGCGGGCCCGGTCCATGAGCCGGTCGTGCTCGGCGCTCAGCTCCTGGGCGGTGTGCGCGGCGATCGCCTCGGTGCCGTGGCGGCGGGTGACGCGCCCGAAGGGACAGGCGCCCTCCTCCTGCTCGATGACGGCGAGGTCGGCGGCAGGCCAGCCGGTTCCTTCCTCGCGCGGGCCGAGCTGGATGTCGAGCACGCACACCGCGTCCGGGTCGTGCAGGCCGTTGCCCTGATAACGGCGCTGTGGTCGGGGCACCGGACCGGTCTGGCGTTCGGTGTGCGTGCGCCAGAGTTCGGGGGAGGGGTCCTCCTCGTCCTGATGGAGGCGGTGGAGGTAGGCGACCAGGGCGGGCAGCTGCCAGGCGGCGGAGCCGAAGGGGGCGGCCGGCATGGCGAGCCCGGATCGGGCGATCAGGCCCGTGTGGTTGCTGACGGCGGCCTGGGCGACGAACAGGCCGGTGGTGAGGCGGAGTTCGGAGCGGAGCATGGCGAGGCCTTCCGGGCGGGCGGCACGCGGAGAGAGGGGGAGGGGGCCCGGGCCGGACCGAGTGGTCCGGCCCGGGCCGCAGGTCAGGACGCGTCCTAGGAGTCCTCGGCGCTCGCGCCGTCCGGGGTGTCCTCGGCGTCCTGGTCGGCCGCGTCCGGCTCGTGCTCCTGGAAGGCCTCGTCGTCGACGATGGCCTGTTCGACGCTGGAGAGCGGGTAGCCGATCTCGGCGAGGAACGTCAGCCAGGTGCGGGCGTCGGCGCGGATCTCCCCCAGCTCGTACACGGCCGACCGTGCGGCGCGGTCGGTGCGCCAGGTCCGGGCCTCGTTCATCCGCTTCTCGAACGTCGCGGCCAGGACCGAGAAGTTGAGCAGGGTGAGCTTGGCCGGGGTCGCCGTCCTGGCGCGCTCGGCAAGGGTGCTGTAGCCGGTCAGCTCCTTGATGAGGTTGTGGCGGCCGACGTCTCCCGACCACTGGGCCACCGGTTTGGGGCAGGTCAGGAGCTGCTCGGTGATGAACGCGGCGAGCGGTTTGGGCGCGCTCTTGCGGCCGATCAGGTCCTTCAGCCATGCCTGCCGGGCCTTCTCGGCGGCGCGGTAGGCCTTGTTGCCCGCCTTGACGTACTCGCGCGACGGCTCCGACGCCTTGGCCTCTCCCGCCGCCTCGGCCCGCTGCACCTCTCCCTCGCGGTCCGCTTCCGGGGCGTCCTCCTGGGGCGGCCGGTGGCCGAACTGCTCCGGGTCGGTGCAGAAGTAGTCCACTTCGCCGGGCTCGCCGGGGTTCTCGGCCCACGTCGCCACGTGGCCCGGGCACCCGGTGTGAGCCTCGGCGGTCATCGGCCCGCCGTCGGGGCCGTCGAGTTCGGCGAGCGGCTCGGCGGTCGGCGGAAGGGTGTCGGAGTCCTCGGCCAGCCGCACCCCGGCCGCCTGGAGCTGCGGGCGGACCGTGGCGCGGGCCTGCCGTTCGGTGCGGTCGTCGTGCTCCCACTGCACCTGGAACTCGAAGCGTCCCTTGGCGTAGGCCTCCAGCAGCCGGTCTACGGCGTCACCGTCGTCGTCGAACTCACCCAGCACGCCGAGTGCTTCGAGGTCGAGGTCGTACGTTCCGGCTTCGGCGAGGACCGAACGGGTCCGCTCACCGACCGTCTTGGCGGTCTTGACCGCGTGGGAGACCTGAGTGCGGGTCCGGCCGGTGAGTTCGGCGACCCTTGCCTGCTTCATGCCCTCGCCGACCGCACCGAACAGGGCGTCGGCCTGCTCCAGATCGGTCAAACCACGGCGGTAGTCGTCGTCGTTCTCGATGAGCTGGTCGACGAAGTCCTCGCCCGCCTCCCGAAGGGAGGGGTCGAGCACGTACGCGGGGACCTCGACCGCGTCCTGCTCCTCTTCGGTGTCCTTGGTGGCCTGGGCGGCGAAGTAGCGCCGGTGGCCCATCTTCAGCTCGTAGGTGTCCTCGCCGAGCGGGAGGACCACGACGGGGACCTTCACGCCGTTGGCTGCGACGGACTTCAGGAACCTCTCGTCGAGGTTGAGTTCCTGACGGACGTTGCGCTCGTTGACGCGGATCTGGCCGAGCCGCAGGGTGACCCGCTGCATCGGTGTCGTCGTTGCGGTGTCGCTCACGTGTGCTCCTGGTGCGATCGGTTGGTGTCGAGCAAGTTGCCGCTTGCTCCCTAGAATCAATTGCACACCCTTGCGGGATTGCGGTGCGGGTTTATTTGTCCGGGTGGGCCGTGGTGTGGTGCTGGCGGATTTCGTCCGCGATCGTCTCCGCGACGACTTCGTACCCCGAGGGGGAGACCTGGTCGAGGAACGTGATGCTGAAGCCGGGGTCGAGGCTGGCCGTCAGGCGCAGTTCGCCGTCCTCGACGTCGAGCGTGTACGTGTCGGTCTCCGGGGCGTTCAGGTGGCCGGTGGCCTCCCAGGGGCCGGCGGTGGCCTGCCATACTCCGCCGAGGATCTTCGCCGCGCGGGCGGCGACTGCTGCGGGAGTGGTCACGGTGCTGGTCCTTTCGGGTCGGGGCCCGGGGGCGGCGCGACCCCGGGCCGGTTGGGCGCTCAGTCCTCGTGGGGCTCCATGATGGTGATCACGGGCTCGCCCTGGTCTCCGGGTCCGATCGCGCACACGAGCTGGACCGGGCGGGCCATCCGCGTGCGGCCGTCGCGCGGTACCCGCCGGAGGTCGAAGGTGACTCGGTCGCCATCTCCACCGCCGCGCCGGATCGCCGCGCGGGCCATGTGCAGGATGTCCCACAGGCGGCCGCGCTCGTCCTGCGGCACCTGCCGCTCGCTGTCGCCGTCGTTCCAGGCCACGCAGCCCTCCCATACGGCGCTGGTGAGGGCGACGGGGACCACGAAGCCCGCCTCTCGGGCGGACTCGGCGTCGGCGGCCGTCAGGGTGCCGTCCGCGAGGGCTTGGGCGCGGGTGTAGGCGTGGATGATCTCGTCCGGCTCGGCCAGGGGGAGTGACCGCATGGCGTCGCCGCTGACGGCGGCCTCGTGCAGAACGGAGTCGATGCGGACCAGGAGGGTTCGGCCGTCGGCGGGGCCGCTGGGTGTCTGGGCGGTGGTCTCCTCGGCCGCCATGATGGCGTGCACCGTGAGCATCGTTTCCGTGGCCGTCACCTTCCCGGAGTCCCCGGCGGCTTGGGCGTCGGCGCGCAGCTGCTCGAACTGGTCCCGGATCTGCTCGCGAGTGAGGCCCTGGGCGCGTTTCACACGGACGGTCTTTCCCACGAGTCCAACGGCCAGGGCGGACGCGTGGTCGGCCGGGTGGTCGTGGCCCGGAACGCCGGATGCCTGGCTGCGGCGGGCGGGTGTGCGGGCCGTGCTGCGGTCGTGCCCTCCGGACGGCTGGGCGTCCAGGGCGGCGGTGGGAGGCGCCGGAGTCTCGGCGGCCGGCGCGGTGTCTGCCGGGCCGGTTCCGGGGTCCTCGGCGGTGAGGATGTAGAAGTGGTTTGAGTGGACATGGACGGTCCACTGCTGCCCGGGGGTGTCCTCGGTGAGCCTGGCGCGCGGCGTGCGCTCCCACGCCTCGAAGGCGCGGGCCGGGTCGACCGTCACCGTGTTGCCGCTGTCGGAGTCGTAGGCGCGGCAGGTGCGGGCAGCCGTGCGGATCTCCGTCACGCGCTGGGTCCAGTTCCGGCGGATCGTGGTCATCGTGCGTCCTCCTGTGAGTGGGTGCCGGATGAGTTGCCGCTCATTAAGGAAATCAATAATACACCCGCATGAGGGGTGATCAATTCCTTTTAGAACAAGGTGTTCCCGCCGCCGCCGAACTCGGTCTCCTGTGCGTCCCTGGGGGAGGCGGCGGTGCGTGAAGCCGTCGGCCTGGGCTTGCGGACGGCTGCTGCCCGTTCCAGGCGTGCGGCCTGCTCGGCCTGGGCCTCCAACTGTCCTCGGCGCGGTTGTGCAGCACAATTTCGGTGGCCGGTGAGGCGTCGCGCCACTGGTCGCGGTACTCGTCCGTGGAGATCGCGAGGCCGGGGCGGAGCGTGATCCCGGTCTCGCGGTGGAAGCGCTCGTACACGGGCGAGTCCTGCCACGCCAAGTGGTCCTCGATGCGGAACGGAGCGGACTCCCTCGGGATGATGAACGCCCCGCGCCGGGCGAGCGTCTCGGCGACCGCGATCACGTGGAACTCGAACAACGGTCCCCGGTACCCGGGGGCGTTGGCGCTGCGCTTGATGCGCCCGAACGGCGGGTTGCTGATCGCGCAGTCGAAGGGACCGAGGTTCATGCCCGGGACGTCCAGCACATCGGCACAGATCCACGTCGCCTCCGGCAGGATGCGCCGCCCCACCCGCACGTACTCCGGGTGCTTCTCCACGCACACGATCTCGCGCGGCGGCAGATTCTCCCAGCGCCGGTTCGAGAAGTCGCGGGCGTGCCAGGCCAGGCGCCCGATGCCCGCGCACAGATCGATGATGCGGTCACCCGGGATGACGAGGTGGAGTTGGCCGGCGAGTTCGGCGGGCGTGAAGAACGCGCCGTCCAGGGCGCGGACCGTGTTCGCGGACTCGTGGTAGTGGTCGAGGACGAATTCCCGTTCCTCCTCCGTCAAGTTCCGCTCCTCCGCGACCAGTTCGCACGCCTTCTTGTGCTTCTGGGCCTGCTCCTTGCTGAGCTTTCCGGGCATGGCATGCCGCCTTTCGGGGGTGAGGTGGTGCGCCGGTCCGGGAGTGCTGCCCGGACCGGCGCAGGGCTGTGTCCTACTTGACGGGGGCGGTGCGCAGGTCGGCGACCAGGGCGGTTGCGTTGTCGCTGCCGGGCCCGGCATGGGCGTTCGCGAACGCGGCGACGTTGCGCGCCGCGTGCTGGGGGGAACCGGTGAGGTAGTCGGCGATGTTGATCGCCGAGTCCTCCAGCGGCTCGTACGCGCCGTCGCTGGCGAGCAGCAGGCGGCAGGGCTCCATGGCGCGGGTGCAGGACTCGATCGCGGGATGGCCGTAGTAGGCCTTCACCTCCTCGTCGGTCTCCGTTGCTCCCAGGCATGAGGTGACGATGTTGCGGCTGCCCCCGAAGACGCGGCGGCGATTGTGGTCGTCGGTGAGGCGGGCGAGAGTGCCGCGCGGGGTGAGGACGTAGGCGCGTGCGTCTCCGCACCAGGCGACGGTGAGCGGCTTGCCGGGGGCGGTGACGGCCACGACGGCGCACGCGGCGGGCAGGCGGCGGGCGTACTTGTCCTGCCGGTCCGGGTCGGCGGCGTAGTCGTCGTAGACGGCTCGTAGGCCGGCCTTGGCGTCGGCCTGGTGGGCGGCGGTGCGGGCGAGGCGGCGGGTTGCGGTGCGGGTCCAGTCGCGTACCGCATCGCTGGAGCCGATGCCGTCGCACAGGACGTACGCGCGGGCGCCGTTGTGGGTGTAGGTGGCGGTGGCGTCGCACTGGTGGGAGCGGTAGCCGATGAGCTGGTAGGCACCGTGGGTGGGCATGAGATCTCCTGGGGGTCGGGTTGGCGGTCAGCGAGTTGCCGCTCACTTATAAAATCAATAGTACACTCTTTCGGTTGTGTGTCAGTCACCTTCGAAGACACGGTGACCGTTGACGTCGACCCGCACCATGATCGTTCCGTGCGGGGTGATCAGGTCGTCGGGTACCTCGCCGGTGTCCAGGTGGACGGACACGACCGGGCCTTCCCCGCGCTTCCAGTAGGCGTAGACCTGGGTTCCGCCGGTCTCCATGCACGGCAACGTCGTGCGGTCCTTGCGGTGTTGGTGCAGGAATCGCGCGCGGCGGTTCAGTGTGTCCGCGCGGCGCTGGCTCAGTCGCACAGCGGTGCCTCCTCCGGGTGGCCGTCCGGGCTCGGGGGCCCGGACCGGCGCGGGGCGGTTAGGGGTGGGTGTTGGTCTTCGCGCGCTCGGCCTCCCAGGCTTCGCGCTCGGCGTGGCGGTAGTCCTCGACTCCGTCGACGGTGAGCCGTGCGACCCGTACGGCTTCCGCCTCGTCGGAGTGCTGCTCGGTGAACGCGGCGGCCCGGGGGGCTTTCCAGCCGCTCATCAGCCAGGAGGCAAGGTCGTCTTGGGAGTTGCGGTGGCGGCAGGCCCGGCCGAGCCGTTCACCCTCCTCTCCGCCCTGGGCGGTTCCGACGGCGATGGCGAGTGCACCGCGTGCGGCTTTCAGGGTGGCGGTGGCGGTGAGGTACGCCCGGGTGTACGCGGATCGGTGCCCCTTGCCGTGCCGCTCCTCGGTCCATCGGTCCTTGGCCTGCCAGAAGGGTTCGCCGGTGCGCCCGTGTTCGGCGTGCCAGGCCACCCATGCACGCGTGGGGTCCTCGAACAGTTGGACCAGGCGCGCGAAGGTGGCGGCGGTGGGCTGCCGCCCTTCGGCCGCGAGCCGTGTTCGCCACGCGTCCTCCTCGGCCTGCTGCTGGCGCTCGGCTTCGGCGATCGCCACCAGGGCGAGGGACTCGGCCTCGGCTGCGCGCGGTGCGTCCTTGATCTGCTCCAGAGCCGTGCGTACCCGCTTGCCCGCGTCCAGCACCGCGTCTCGCTCTGCGGCAAGGGGCCGTGCGTCGTTCCCGCTCGCACGGTAGGCCTGTTGGGCCCGGGTGAAGGCGTCGGCCGCGTCCTGGTGCGCCTGCCCGGCGTCGGCCAGAGCTGCCCACGCTCGCTCGGCGGCGGCGCCGGTCAACAGGCCGAGTTCGAACCGCGCTTCCGCCATCGCTTCGTCGATCTGGAGGACGGCGGTGCCGAGCTGGTGGTACCACTCGCCCGCCGTACGCCCCCACACGGTGCGGCCGGCCTCCTCGTCCAGGCGGCTGATGGCGCGGACGTCGCGTACCCATGCGAGCACTTCGCGGAATGCGGCGCCGTGTCGGCCGTTGAGCTGCGAGGCGGACCCCCAGTAACGGGCGCCGTCCCACATACACCGGGCGGTGTACTCCTGGGTGCCGTTGCGCACAGGGAACGTGCCGGACACCTCGACCGCCCGTACGTAGGTGCCCTGCGTGAGGTGGGGCGTGACGGCCACGTCCCACCCGTTCGCGGTTCCTGCCTCGGCCAGGGTCCGCGCGTTTTTGGGCAGCGTGGCTACCTGGTCCGGCGTCGGGACGGCGGGAGGGGCCGCGGGGGCGTCGCCGGTCGGTTCGGGTTCCTGCGGGGCGGTGGTGGCGGTTGGTCCGGGCTCGGGGCCGCGGGGCGGCTCGACTCCGGGGCAGGCTCCGCCGTCGGACTCCCATGCTTCGGCGGTTCCCGGGTCGGACGGCGGGGCGTCCGCTGCGGCCACGGGCGGCGTCGTTGCCGCTCCGGGGCGGTCGGTCGGCTCGAGGGGCACCCGGCGAACCACATCGCCCTGCGACCACTCACCAGCGACCTGGTACCCGCGTGCGGTGATCAGGTCGGCAACGCGGTCCAGGGGGACGACGCTGGAGCTGGGGTAGTGGCACCCTTCGTCGTCCCACACCGTGGCGCGCTCCCACGGGCGGCCCGGGTGGCGCTGTCCGCACCCGCATTCCAGGCGGAGCGCTGCGCCGTTCATCCGGGTGTACGTGAGTACCGCGTAGGCAGCGGTCATGGTGCAGGTGAGCGACCGGACCCACAGCTCATATGCCGTGCCGTACACGCCGGACGTCATGATCTCGGACGAGATCACCCACCGGGCGAAGGCGGCGCCCTCCTCGGGGGTGCGGCCTTCCGCGACGGCGTACGTGGCGAGATCTTCGAGGTAGGTGGCGTTCGACGTGAGGTAGCCGGAGGGGAGCACAGACAGGACCGGCTGGCTGTCCGGGGCGGCGTCGTCACCTGCGGGGGTCAGCAGGCAGTCAGCTCCGACGTAGTCGCGCCCGACGAACCGTGATGGGTACAGCTCGAATGGGACGGTGGCCTTGATCCACGGGCGAAGCAAGTAGGGGATCTCGCCCGCAGGGGTGGCGGCGATGGACGCAGAGACGGCTTCCGCCGTCACGGGGGAGGCGCCCCGCTCGCCGTAAGCGGACAGGACGGGCGCTGTGCGGGCGGTGGGCGCCTCGGCGGCCCCAGGTCCCCCAGGGCGCGCCATGCGATGCTCTGGGCGGTCTGCTGGCCGTTGCGGGCCAGGGTGGCGCCGTCCCAGCGGTAGCCTCGGGCGGTGAGTGTCCACACGCACCGAAGGACGGTCTCCCTGGGCTCCTGGCGGGCGGTGAGCAGCAATGCGCAGTGTCCGGGCTGCGTCTGCACGCTGGTCGTCCATCCCGCCTCTTCAGCGCGGGCGGTGAGCCGAGCCAGGTTGCGGGGCAGCTCGGTGGGCGGGGCGGTGTCGGCCGGCGCTTCGGCAGGGGTGGGCGGCGTGCTGGTGGCGGGGTGGGTGGTCATGTCGGGTCTCTCCTGGTCGGGTTGGTGCCGGGTGAGTTGCCGCTCACACCGGGAGGGCGGGGCAGGGGGTGTTCCCTCCGGGCCGGTCGCTCGACCGGCCCGGAGGGGTAGTGCTCAGTCGCGACGGTTCGGGGGCCGGTTGTCCGGAGGCGCGGTGCGGCCGGTGCTCTCGCTGCTCCCGTCCGCCTGCGGGCGGGGTACTCGCTCGGCCTGCCGGTACTCAACGCCGGGTTCCGGGGCCAGAGTTGCGCCGGTCTCGGTGCCGACGGTGTACGCCGCTCGGACCTCCTCAGCGGTGAGCGGGCGAAGCCAGAAGTTCCGGACTCCCCAGCCGCGTACGAACTCCGACCCATCGGGGGCGAACGTACGCACGACCAGACCACCGGTGGAGCAGCCGACCATGGCTGCCGCGATCACGATGGTTACGCCTACGGCGGCGTCCTCGTCGAGGATCAGAAGGCCACCAACCACTGTGAGCTCGTGGCCTTCAGTGAATAGACCGTCCGGTGTCCTGGCGCTGGCCACTAAGTGGTGTGTTCCGTCGCTCAGCACGTCACCCACAAGCAACAGATACGCCTCACGCGCTAGCTCGATCAGAGCGTGTGCGGTGGCGGCGGTGTGATTCGCCTTGCCCGTCTCGGTGTCGTGTAGGGGGGCGGGGCTCCATCGCATCCCGGTCCTGCCGAGATCCTCGCTCGGGTCACGGTGTTGCCCGTCAAGGCTCTGCCGTACGTGGTCCTGGTACTCGCTCATCGTTTCCCTGCCTTGGGCTGTCGAGTTGGCTGCCGGTGAGTTGCCGCTCACCAACAAAATCAATATTACACCCTTACGGGAAGTGACCTCAACCCTCAATCACCCCCCGGAAGTGGTGAGTTACGACGACTTCACCGGCGTCACGGTCGTACGGAAGAACGCGTTCCGAGTCAGGCTGAACGGCACCCGCTTGGTCTCGCCGGTACTGTCGCGCTTTCCGTAGATTTCGACGTAGGTCAACTCGTCGTCCTCGTACGCCACTTGCAACACCGTGCCTTCCCACACCTCAGGCCACGGGGCGGGCCGGCGCGCGGTCCTCGGTCGCGCGTAAGCGGCGAGGCTCGCCGTGGGGCGGCGTTCGATCCGCACCCGCTGCCCCTGACCGATCGGTCCTGTAGTGGTCATGTCGTCCCTTCTTCGGTGGCTGTGACTCTGGGAGGGTGGGGCAACCGGCAGTCGCCCCACCCTGGCCGTGTCACCCCGCCCGGCCTGCCCGCTGCTCCTCGGCGGCCGTGGACAGTTCCGTGACCCCGTGGCGAGCGTGGTCGGCCCGTACGCGTGCGGCCACCTCGTCGGCAGACGGCAGTCCGAACCCTCCATCACGGGCGAACATGTCGTACGCCTCGCGCCACCCGCGAACCTGGCACTCGACCGCATTCCGCGACGCGCACGCGATCGTCAGACCCCCGACGGTGACGGACAGTGCGCCGATTCCGTCGGGGCTCACTGCCGCGCTGCGGGCTCGGATCTTCGCGCGCCGGGGTGCGTCGTCCAGAAGCACAAACGAATTGATGGTGAGTTCGGGCTCACGCAATTCGCCTGCGTCGACCTGCTGAGGAAAAATCCTGCTGAGCATTTCGGCGGCCTCGCACCAGCCCTCCCACCAAACGCGCGCGCCGGTAGGGTGCCTGAATTCGATGATGGCTGTCGGGATCTTGAGAAGGGGGATGAGCGTCAGACCGATGGATGCATCGGTCTCGTGCTCACCGGCAATGTGGATCGTGAGGCGGCTTACTGCCTCAACGGTTTCGGTTTCCAAGGGGGCTCCTAGGGTTGGTGATTGAGACTCAGCCAGGTTGCCGCCTGGCTACGAAATCAATAATACACCCTCAATGTGAGAGAGGCACTTGAAACGCCCGAACTTGCAACATCTCTTGCACCTTCTCTTGCGGCTGCTCCTGCGCCTTCTCTTGCAACATCTCTTGCGTGAGCCTCTTTGAGAGGCTTGACCTATCCGCAGGTCAACCAACGTTCTTGCGCATGGTCGGGGCTCTGACATCCCCTCTGCTGCCGCTGCTCCCTGCCCAAGTGATGAGAGAAGGGGGGGGTTGGGCGGTGGGTTGGCGCGGCGGCGCGGGGGATCGGGTCGGGGGTTTCTGGTTGCGCGTCGGCGGGAACCTCCGCGCTCGGACGCTGGCGCGTCCGGACTATGGAGCGGTCCCTGTGTTGGGCCGAGCTGCCGGAGGCAGGCCCAACCCCTCACCCCGCATAGGGAATCGGGGCCCCGGAGGGGTACCTATTCCCTTATCTTGGTATTCCGTGCTTTACTTATTTCACGGAATATAGTCAAGTGCCTTCGCTTTCTAAAGGAATCGGAGATTCCCTCAACTCCCACCCAGAGAAACGAATATGACGCACTCTCAACTGAACCACCGTCAATCCACAAACAAAATAGGTCTCTTTGCGTGCCGGAGGCACGCAAATTCACCATCTTTCCCGTTCCGGAGGAACGCAAATGCCGCAATTGGCTTTTCGTTCCGGAGGAACGCACGTTATGGAAATTGGCCGGAGGCCATTTTCCATAACGCCCCCGCCGGAGGCGGGTAATCCGCGCGGGGACGCGCGAAACGAGCCCTCGGCGAGTATTCGGCTGCCGGAGGCAGAGCGAAGCGG
>NZ_JARXVH010000047.1 GCF_029892565.1 Streptomyces pseudovenezuelae
GGTCGATCAGTTTCTGCTCGACCGTCGCGGCCTCCGGCGACGGATCCGCCTGGTCATCGGCGGCCACGAACTCGGTCACGGTGTCAGTCACTTGACGTCTCTTCCATGATCATCAATTACACCGGTGAGCGTACAGACCCTCCACGCGGTCACGTTCGAGAGCCATTTCGATCGGAACTCAGTGTTCCTGGGTCAGCTGCGGAGCAGTGAGGCGTGGATGCGGGCGATGGCCCGCAGCACCTCATCGCGGTTCTTGGCCTGCTGCATCCATGCGGGCAGGCGGGCCACCACGGTCATCTTCCGGCCGTGGTCGTACCAGGGAATCCCTTCGCGCAGCGACGCCTGCACGAATCGTCTGATCAGGTTCAGGTGTTCCAGGTTGTAGGCCCATACCCACCCGTGCCGGGTCTCGGCCTGCAGCCACAGGCGGACGCCGAAGTACGGGTCTGTGGCCGACTCGTACGGGTCCCGATGCAAGGCCACACATCCACGGCTCCACTCCCTCGCCGTCCCGCAGCTCGGGCAGACGAGCCGCCTTGGCGCAAAGAGGTCCGGATCGTGCACCCCGGCCGACTCCGGTCCCACCACGACGTGCGCGACCTTGTCGCAGCTGGGGCAGCGCACGAGAACGGACGCGAGGAAGTCGTACTTCGTGCTCCGTGGGTCCTGGAACCGATGGCGTGTGGAGATCGGACTCATCGGACCAGTATGCGAGCCGAGCGGCGAAGGCCCCCACGGGTTAAATGCCAAGCTGAGCTTAAGCTATGGCGCCTGTGAGGCTCATCGCGGCGCAGATACCTCGCGCGGGTAGCGGGGCGCCGCCCCGCGCCGGTCTGCTTGGGGCTGTCGTCTGAGCCGGCTGAGGTGATCATGAAGCCTCAAGCAGCAGCCTTCTGCTGCGCAAGCTCCCTGGCTCGCTCTTCCAACGCGTGAGCTTTGGGGTTGCTGAGGTAGGGGCGGACGCGGCGGCGCTTGATCCCAAAGTGTTCGTCTGCCCTCGTGGACGACAATTCTGCGTACATGTCCAGGAACTTGCTCCACGAAGCGCATCACCGAGGGCGTACAGCACGCTCGGCACGTGGAACTCGTACGCGGATCGGTCGTAACCTCCCACCGCGTCACGCCTGTTGTCCGCCTTCGAGAGAGCCGTCTCGGTCTCGTGGAGCCGAGAGAAGGCGAGCCGCCGGTCCCCAACCCGTGAGGCACCGTGCGCTTGTTGGCCGCTTGAGGGGCCATGCCTCGAAGCGTCCGGCAGTACGTCACCTGGTCTTCCCCTGCTTTGGCCAGGCCGAGGGCCTGGCGGTAGTACCGCTGTTCAAGCCCGTGGGCCGTTTCGTACATGGCCATGCACCCCAGCGGCAGGACACCGTTCAGCACACGTCCCTGCGATACACACGTGCGCCCTCGATCTCGGCCACCTGCCGGTAGCCGTCGGCCAACAGGGTGCGCAGTTCCGGGTAGTCGGTGAGGGGATAGGGCGTGTCGAGCGAGTCGTCCACGAAGACGCACGGCGGTGTGTGGGCCAGTTCTCGGCGGAAGACGGGCCAGGTGCCGGGGACGGCGTGGGAGGGGCCGACGCGACGGATATCGCCGCCACCGCTGAAGTTCGTCAGCAGCCCGGCCGTGAGGTAGCGGCTCGACGGAGGCCGGTCGGACAGCCAGTAGATCTCCGGGTGCATACCCCATACGAAGACAGGCTGCCCCGATGCACTGTGGTCGCGCACAAAGGTCGCCACCGCCACCGACTTGTCCATCTGCGGGGGCCGGGCCTGCCAGGCCCCGGCCGTCCACCAGGCGGCAGTCAGCAGCGAGCACACCGCTACGCCCAGAGCGGTCGCCGGCCGTCCGGCACGGCCGACCTGACGACGCAGCAGAGAGGGCCCGGTAGGCGGGGTTCCGCAGGCCGCGTTCACCACCCGCAACGCCAACAGCACGACGGGCGGTACGAGTTGGAGGAAGTAGTGGCCGTAGAAGTGCCAGCCCACCGCGACCGCCATGACTGACGCGAGCAGCCATCCGGCGAGCAGGAGATCGAGGGTGCGGGAGAGACTGGCGTGGGGCCCTGTCCCGCCTCGGGGCCACACCGGCCGCGCCCGCCGGAGCCGTGCCGAGCGAAGGCGCGAATGGCGACGCCAAGGCAGCAGTGGAAGCAGGACCGCTACGCCGGCGAACGCGGTCAGCAGGTTGCCGAAGCCGGCTGCGGCGCGGCCTGCCACATGCAGCGCGCCGAGCGGTGACGTCGCGTACGAGCCCGAGGAGAGGAACACCCAGAAGGTGAAGCGGTGCGCCCCGAGGGCGAGGGCGCAGATCGCCACGGGAGCCGCCACGCCCACGGCCAGAGCGACCGTGTCCCGACGTCGTCGACTCCCGCCGAGGGCGAGCGGTATCAGCGGCAACAGGGGTGCGAAGCCGACCTGTTTGGTCAGAGCGGCGAGGGCGACGGCCAGCCCCGCGGCCAGGAAGCGTCCCTTGAGCCCGAAGTAGAGTGCTGCCACGGTCGCGGGGAGCATGAAGATCTCGAAGGTGGCGGCCATCGCATCCGGCGCGGGCAGCGCCGCGGAGGCCGCCACCGTCATCACCCCGGCGGGCAGCGCCGCCCAGGCGCCCAGCAGCAAACTCGCCGTCCGCGCGGTGAGGACCGCGGTGACACTGAGCGAAACGACCGCTGCCACTCGTACCGCCGCCAGTCCGTTGTTCCCCGCCACGGCGAAGCACGCCTCGTACAGCCAGGGCATCAGTGGCGGCTTGCGGTCCACGACGTCGTCGTACAGGTGACCCCCGTTGCGCAGCATCGTCGCCTGCGTGGCGAGGTAGCCCTCGTCCGGGCTCCAGAACGGGCGGCGGAAGGACGGCAGCCGTCCCACCAGGGCCAGGAGGCAGAGCAGGGCCGACTCGGTGACTGAGGGCCGGGCGAGGCGACTCCGGGCCCGTGGATGGACGGGGGGCGGCCCCGAGACGACCTCGACGGTGTTCGCCCGAGCGGTCGCGGAGACGGGAGGACTCAGCGTCCGCAGGGGACGGTGCATGGCCGTGGGCATGGCGAAACTCCCTCGATTAGTCCACTACATACTTAGTGGACTGAGTCTTAGGCGAGGGCCACGCTCGTGTCAAACACCTCTAGCGCCACAGGGGTGCGCCCGCCTGGAGGGGCAGTGAGCTGCGAGTTGAGGTCCAGAGGGAAGAGAGCGCCGATACGCGGCGGCTCAAAACAGGTCCACTACTCAGCTAGTGGTGAGATAGTGGACCCGTGGACTATCGAATCGAGCGGCACAACGGCGTGGCTCCGTATCAGCAGATCATTCAGCAGACCAGGCAGGCGTTGCGGCTCGGTCAGCTCGTGCCGGGTGACATGCTGCCGTCGGCCTCGGCGGTGGTCGCGGCGACGGCGGTCAATCCGAACACCGTCCTCAAGGCCTACCGGGAGCTGGAGCGGGAAGGCCTGGTCGACACCCGCCAGGGCCGGGGGACGTTCGTACGGGCATCCCTCGCGCAGCCGGGCACGCAGGCGGGCTCGCCCCTGCGTGACGAGCTGCGCGTCTGGATGGCCACGGCCCGTGCCGGCGGACTGGAACGCGAGGACGTGGCCGCGCTGCTGGCCGCCGAACTCGACGTCTTCTTCCCCCGGCCGGTCGGCTCACGGTGATCGAGGAGCGATGAACCACCCCCTCGACCCGTCCGCCGCACACCAGCACGACGGCCCTTACGACAGCGGCTCCTACGGTGACGACGCTCCCGGCGCTTCTCCCGCACTTGAAGCTGTCGGTCTCGGCTTCCGCGGTCGGGACGAATGGGCTCTGCGTGGCGGGGACTTCGCTGTTCCCCGTGGACGCGTCGTCGGTCTCGTCGGGCCCAATGGCTCAGGCAAGACCGCCCTGCTCACCGTGGCGGCCGGGCTGCGGCCCGTCGACGCGGGAACCCTGCGTGTCCTCGGTCATGCTCCGGGCACCCCCGCCGTACTGCCCCGCGTCGGCGTGCTGCTCCAGGACCGCCCGCTGGAAAGGGGGTTCACCGTCGCGGAGACGCTGCGCCTGGGACGGGCACTCAACCCCGGCTGGAGTGAAGCGGCAGCCCGCGCGATCATCGACGACTGCGACATACCCCCGCGGGCCCGTGTCGGTCGCCTCTCCGCCGGTCAGCGCACGTGTGTCGCGCTCGCCCTGGCGCTGGGCAAAGAGCCGGAGCTGCTGCTGCTCGACGAGCCGATGGCCGACCTCGATCCCCAGCGTCGCCTTGCCTTGACCGGTGTCCTCATGAAGCGCGCCGCGGAGCACGGCACCACCATCGTGATGTCGTCCCACGCCCTCTCGGAGCTGCACCTGGTGTGCGACCACGTCCTGCTGATGGCCCGGGGACGCGTGCTCCTCGCCGACGACACGGAGTTCGTGGAGGCGGCGCACAGCCTGATGACCTTCACCTGCCCCGACGCCGCCACGCCGGCGATACCCCCGCAGATGGGCACGGTGATCGAGACGCGCCGCAGCGGACGTGTCCTCAGCGTGCTGGTCCGTTTCCCGCTCACCACCGACGGCGCCGCGAGCACCGCCGCACCGTCCCTTGAAGAAATCCTGCTGGCCTATCTGCGCAATCCGCAGGCCGCACCGCTGATCGCCGGACGCTTCACGGCCAAGGCCCCGGCATCCGGCTCTCCGGACCCTCAGGACCGGCCGGCGCGGTGAACGTACGCATCGTCATTCGCCGCCTGGCCGTCGGCCCCGCGGCGGGACTCGCCTGGCTGGCCTGGCGGCAGCACCGCGTGGCCCACTGGACGGCACTCGCCCTCGCCGCCCTGGCCGCGATCTGGGGCGTGTGGCAGCACGGCCAGCTCGTCGGCGTGGTGGAGAGCTGGGCCACGAACTGCCCACACGGTCGCGCCCTCGGCGCCGAGGGACCGTCGGTGTGCGACAGCACACCCCGCGCCGTCAGCACCGTCATGACCGCGGCCGCCGCGCCTCTGCGTTTCCTTCCCGTCGCGGTCGGCGCGCTGCTCGGCGCCCCGCTGTTCGCGCAGACCCTCAAGGACCGCACCCACCGGCTTGTCTGGACCCAGTCCGTCAGCCGTCGGCAATGGGCCGCCGCCAAACTGTGCGTGACCGGAGCCGTCACCGTCGTCGCCGCGCTCCTGATCACCGCGCCGGTCACCTGGTGGTGGTCCACCATCCGGCATGGACGCACCACCACCGGCCGGCTCGGCACGGCATGGCGCGACACCACCCCCCAGAGCGACTGGTCCTATCTGCCCTACACCGGCCCCGCAGGCATCGCGCATCTCCTTCTCGCCCTCGCCACCGGTGCCGCCGTCGGTCTGCTGATGCGCCGTGTCCTCGCCGCGGTCGCCGTCTCGGCCGCCGTCACCCTCGCCCTCCAGACCGGACTGGAGAAACTGAGGCCCCATCTGCTCACCCCGACCGTCAGGCGAACGGACGGCGACGCGTTCCCCGACCGGACCCTCAATGCCTGGCATTTCGATCAGGGCTACACCCACGCGGACGGCTCACTCACCACCACGTCCCCTTGCCCGCCCAGCACTTGGGAAGCCCTGCAGCGGTGCGAGCACACGCGGCACATCACCGGCACCTACAGCCGCGACCTCGACCCGCAGCAGTTCCTTCCCCTGCAGTGGATCGAGACGGGGATCTGCCTCACGGCGACCGCCCTCCTCGCCGCCTTGTGCCTTGTTCACGTCCGACGAATGAGTGCCCGGTGACGGTAGCCCACGGCTCTGACCCCCGCGACTGAAGCGCCGGCAGTGGCCGACCGGTCGCCCTGAAGTCCTGTCCATATGGGCGGCGTTGCCGTTCGGGCGGGGAGCGTGTCAGCGGGAGGGATGACCTATGCGGCGATCCTGGCCCGCACCGTGCCCGGCGATGCCTCCGGCGGGGACGCTCGGGCTCCAGGATGGACGGGGCGCCCTACGCGAGTGCCGGCACATCGTGGCGAGCGGGCGGATGCTTCCATCCCGTCTGCCGTCGGCCCACACACCGTGGAGCGGGCGTGGTTCATGACGTCCAGGTGGAGCGCGCCACGGTACGAACGACCTGGACGCCATGGGCCGCGTCTGCTCGGCTCTGTCTGGGTCGACGGCAGAGGGGATGGAGGCTGGGCACGGCGGAGACACCGACAACCAAGGGACTCGGGTTACGGCTTGTTCGGCGACCCGCGCGTCCCCTCTCCCGGCACTACTACGACTCCCTCAGCTCGTCCTGAAGCACGAGCCGGGCGTCTACGGCGCGGCGGCACGAGCGTCCCTGGAGTCCAGGACCACGGAGCCATGACGCCCGGCCGAGGTCAGGACGTGCGGAGGCCCAGGTCGGCGGCGACCGAGTCGACGCGGACGAAGACCGACACCGGGAACTGCTCGTCGCAGTACTTGTTGCCGGACGACACGATGCCGATCACCTTGCCACCGCTGACGAGCGGTCCGCCGGAGTCGCCCGGGCAGATGCTGTCGGTGGTTCCCGGCCTCGGCATGCCGCACAGCATGGCCGCGGGGTCGGTGTCGGTGTCCGTGTAGGGCCGGCAGTCGGCGACGGGGGAGAGGATCAACGTGGCCTGCTTGAGCCGGGTCGCGGTCTCGCCGGGTCCGGTACGCCCCCAGCCGAACACGGTGGCCTTCCGGCCGTCGACGACCAGCTTGGCATCCTTGGGGCCCGCCACCGGGATCGTGCGGTAGGGCATCGGGTGGTCCAGGGTGAGGACGGCGGCGTCGTAGGCGTAGCCGGGCATGCTGTAGCGCGAGTCCAGCTGGTAGGACGCCACCTTCCGCACGGTGCCGCCGGTGCTGTCCACCTTGGTGCGGCCGCCGATGACCCGCAGCGCGGAGACGTCCCCGGCGTTCTCCACGCAGTGGCCGGCGGTGAGCACCTTGGTGGGCGTGACGAGGGTGCCACCGCAGAACGGGCCGCCGTCGAGTTCGATCATCATGGCGTACGGTCGGGCGTCGGTCGTGGCCGGACCGCCGCCCTTCACTGCGGAGGCGGGAGAGGCGGCGGCCCAGAGCGCGGCCGCGGTGAGCGTCGCAGTGACGACGGCTGCGGAACGCAGCGCGGCACGCGAGGATCTGACGACGGAACGGATCGGCATGACGGCTTCCCCCTGAACTGCGTGGTGCGCGGCCGGACGGCCGCCGCATCCTGTGGTCGGTGGTGAAGACGTGCCGCGGGCACCGGCCGGTTTCAGGGAACGCCGGTGCGGCTCACACGGTGACCGAACCACTTGGCCGAAGTCACCAGTAGCGAACCAAGAGTTCGTAGTCCTCACGCACGAACGTGGATGGCACCGGCCCGCCGAGGTCCACCACGACTGGCTGTGTAGGCGTTAGCGGGAGGCGTTTATTGCTGACTTCGGATGGCGGTTGGTGGGCTGGGAGCCGTTGATTGTCGGTGAGATTTGAAGTCGCTCACCTGTGCGGAGACGTGATGGCTGGTGGTTGAGTGGCCGACTGCGCAGGAGGCGAGTGATGGGAAGGGCGCTGAAACGCACGGTGTGGACCGACAGTCCAGGAATGTTGTGACGGGTCCTGGGCAGGCGCAGTGCGAGCGGAGTTCGGGACCGCATGATCTGTCGGCCGAAGGAGGCACTCCAGCAGGCGGGGTCCGTCGGCCGACGTCGTCTGAATCGCGTGCTGTCGGCCCTGCGCCGGTCCGGTCTATCCTTTGAGCAGGGCCTCAGCCTCTTCGCCAGCCCCCGGGTCGCAGCGACAATCCGACCACTGTGAGTGGCTGGAGCCGCATCGCCGACTACGCGGCTCCAGCCCTTCGTCCTCCCCAGCCTTTTCGAGCCCGGGATGTACTCCCGCGCACCCCGGGTGGGTGGTGAGGACGATCAGTGCGGGGAGGCGATGCCGGGAAGGGGATCCGGCATCGCCTCCCCGCGCTCGTGGCCGCCGCCGGTGCTCGCCCGCATCCGGCGGCGGCTGTTGGCCATGTGAACACCGCTGCCCCGGCGCACCGGGCTGAGCTGTTCCTTGGTGAACCCGGCGGCAGTCTGTCCACTTCCGTCAAGGGTCCCAGCTCGTGTCGAGCTCGCGCAGTCTCGTCCGCATCGCCACGAGTGCGGTGAGATCGGCACTCACCACGAACTGCTCCAGCAAGACACCGGCTCGCCAGTGCTGCCTGCCGCGGACTGCCTCCACGATCTCCTTGATGGCCCGGCACTGAGCCTCGTCCGGCGTATGCCCTGCGGCACCGGCCGCCATCAGAGCGCCTCCCTCGCTCTGCCAAGTGTCCTCCTGTTCCCCCCGGCGGAGCACCCTTTGACGACGGCTGGCGAAAACAGGCCTCTTCCCCGCCCAACCCCGCCCCCGTGCACGGTGGTTCAGACACGCCCCGGGCACTATGCAGCCGGCGGGTCCGTGTGCCGGCAGTGGTCCTCCAGCTGGGCGAGGCGGTCGGTGAGCGCACGGATCTCGGCACGGAGTTCGGCATCGCTGTGACGCAGGCGGGCCAGCTCGGCTCGCATCTGCCGGTGTTCGGTCTGCTGGTCGACCAGGCGGCCGACCTTGGCCCGCAGTTCCCAGGGATCGACGGGTTTGGCGAGGTAGTCCGCGCCACCGGTGGCGAATCCGGTGAACGCGCAGTCCACGTCGCGGGGCATGCCGGTGAAGAAGAGGATCGGGATGTCCTTGGTCTGGTCGAGCCGCTTGAGATGGGCGGCTGTCTGCAGGCCGTCCATGCCGCCGGGCATCACCACGTCCAGCAGGACCAGGGCGAAGTCCTGCCGCAGCGAGGCCTTGAGGGCCTGCTCGCCCGAGGCCGCGGCAACAATGCGGTGGCCGAGCGGGGCCAGGGTCTGTGTCATCGCGAGACGGCTGCCCTCGTCGTCATCGACCAGAAGTATGCGGGCCGGGTCAGTCATGATGGTCCTCGGTGCATGTGCTCAGCCCGCTTCGGCCCGCACTTTGGTCTGGGCCAGGCGGTAGGAGTCAGTGCCGGTCTCGATGATGTTGCCGCCGAAGGTGAGCCGGTCGACGATCGCGGAGCACAGCCGGGGATCGGTGAACGTCTTCGTCCACCCGCCGAACGACTCGTTCGAAGCAATCGCCACAGAATTCTTCTCCTCACGCTTCGTCAAAACCTGGAAGAGGAGTTCGGCGCCGCGGCGGTCGAGTTCCATGTAACCGAGCTCATCGATGCACAAAAGATCGACGCGCCCGTCGCGGGCGATGGTCTTGGTCAGCTGCTTGTCGTCAGCGGCCTCGACCAGCTCGTTGACCAGCTTCGTCGCCAGGACGTACTTCACCCGGTAGCCCTTCATCGCCGCCTCCGTGCCCAGCGAGATCAACAGATGGGACTTGCCCGTTCCCGAGTCGCCGATCAGGCAGAGCGGATGCCCCTTGCGGACCCACTCGCAGGTGGCGAGCGTGTTGATGGTCGCCGCGTCGATACTGGCGTTCGCGTCGTAGTCGAAAGCCCGAAGCGACTTCTCGCGCGGGAAACCGGCCGCCTTGATGCGCCGCTCGGAGCGCCTTCGGGCCCGGTCGTCGCACTCGGCCAGCAGCAGTTCCGCCAGGAGGCCCCGGTAGGACATATGCTCGCGGAACGCGGATTCGGCGAGGTCGGGGAACTGGCCCCGGATGGTGGGCAGCCGCAGCATCCGGCACGCCTGGTCGATGGCGGTGGTCGCGGCCTCCTCCGTCAGCCCGCGGTTGCGTTTGGCGTTCAAGTAGCGTCTCCCTCGCTCGGAGCACTCCCGCCACGACGTCGCAGCAGCTGGTCATAGGCGGCCACCGAGGGCAGCGGTCGGGTGTCGGGCGGCAGATGGGCCAGCCGCCAGTCGGTAAGGAAGGCGACCGTCGCCCGGGCCGGGCCGGGCCGCCCGGCCCCGCATCCTGCGGGACGGCCGGCGACGGCTGGTCCCGCCCATCGTCATCGGCGATCTTCCTGGCCTCCAGGGCGACCGCGTCCGCGGTCAGCGCGCCGGCCCGCAGCGCGGCCGCGAGCCCGGCGACCAGATGTTCATGATTCATGTGCCGGGCCAGCAGCAGGACTTCGATCAGGGCCTTGGTGCCTTCCCGGTCGTCGTGGGCCGCCCGGGCCGCCGCCAGCCAGGCGTCATGCACGGGCGTGAACCGGCCTGCCGCGCGGGCCTGCTCCAAAGCTGTCGAGCCGGGAAACGTGCCCGGCTTACGGACCAGGGCCTCCAGGTAGTGGTCCAGGACCAGACGGGAGCCACCCTGGGTGCTCAGCCGCTCGTGCCGGGCGACTTCCCGGCCGTCGTCGAAGACGACCAGTTCGGAGGCGTGCAGCAGCACGCGCAGAGTCTTTCCGATCAGCCTCACCGGCACCGAGTACCGGTTGGTGCGGACCGTGATCTGCCCGTAGCGGTCGACCCGCGGGGCGAACCAACGGCCCGTCTCGAACGGCTCGACGGGCAGCGGCTTCAGCCGGGGCCGCTCGATGGCGAAGTACTCACCGATCGTCTTCGGACGCGCCCGGATGCGCCGACGCTCGTCCTGCAGGTCCCACCGCTCGACCATCTCGTTCAGCTCGGCGAGGGTGGCGACCTCGGGGACCGGGACGAAGTGGTTGCGGCGGAAGTAGCCGATCTGGCCCTCGACTCCGCCCTTCTCATGGGCGCCTTCGATGTCCGGGCGGCAGTAGAAGCTCTCGATGCCCCAGTGCGAACGAAAGGCGATCCACCGCTCGGGTTCCGTCCGTTGCCGCGAGAACCCCAGGATCTGGGCGACCGCCGCCTTCAGGTTGTCGTAGCGCACCTTGCCGCGCCGCACCCCGCCCAGCACGTTCAGCGCGTGGACATGGCCTTCGAAGAACGCCTCCTGGCCGCAGGAAGCGGACACCCGGTGCACCGCCTTGCCCGAGTACGACAGCCGCAGCGAGAACAGATAGCAGCGGGTGGGCACCCCCGCCAGCACGATATGGACGTCGCCGAAGTCGACCTCCGCCTCGTCACCGGGTATGTGGGTCTGCGGGATGAACATCTCCTCCGGCCCGCGGCCGGCCTCCCACCGGACCTCCTTGCGCCGCACCGCGACGTGGGCACGGACCATCTGATACGAGATGCCGGCCGCCCCGTGCTCGTCCAGCAGCCGGTCGAAGATCCGCTTCACGGTGTGCTTCTGCTTCGCCGGCGCGTCGAGGTCGGCCTCCAGCATCCCGTCGATCACCGGCTTGTAGGGATCCAACCGGCTCGGACGCGGCGCCTGCTGCTTGCGGGGCTCGGGCCAGTGCGAGTCCAGCGCTCTGCGGATCGTCCGCCAGGTCACCCCGTCCTTGCGCTCCAACGCGCGCATCGACAGACCAGTACGGTGGTCACGGTGGATCGCCGCGTACAGCTCAACCTTGCTCGCCGACATGCGCATCCGGGCCCCCAGCGGGAGAAGCACGCCGATCGTCCCACCGCAAGGCCCCAACGGCCTTCAAAACTGGGCGACATCACCCTTCACGGTACGCAGGTGCCTCCCGTACTGGACAATGAACGACTCCCGTAGTCGGGCTCTGGTCCACTTCTTGTGGTCACGTACTCAGCGTGACTGTCGATCTCCGTGTGATGGAGCCGGAAGCTGCCCGGTTCCAGCGGGTGCAGCCAGCGACGCTACGAGTAAACAAGGTACGGCCGCAGCGCGTATGGGCCTCTGTTCCCGTCGCCGGACCTGTCCGTGAGAGTAGAAGCCGCGCAGTGGGAGCATGGCGCTTGCGTTGCGCCATCTACCCTCGGGTCCGCATCAATGCTGTACTGCAGACATGGGGGATGTCTGGGGGGCTATCGGGGCCGTAAGAGCTCGTAACACGATCATGGTGAAGTGCTGTTGAGTCGTCTCCAGCAGATCAGTCCGCAGACCAGGGAGACTATGGTGTTGTGGAGGTCGAGCCGTCTGCCAGTGGACTGCGAGGCGCTTGAACTGGCGCGGACGGTCTGCCTCGACGACCTTCCGCAGCCTGTCGAGACCGACGATGTCCGGCGCCCCTTCGCTGTTACTGTCGCGCCATGTCCAAGATCGAGATAGACGTCGTGACCGCCGAGTTCTTCGATGCCTTTGACAACCGGGGCGGCAAGGCTGCCGACGTGGCCCGGATCCGCCGGCTGATTCTTCCGGGTGGCGTGATCGTCAAGACCGGCCCGGAGTTCACGGTCTACACCGTGGACGAGTTCCTCGAGCCTCGCCAGCGGCTGCTGACCGACGGTCGGCTGGTCGAGTTCTCCGAGTGGGAGACCTCTGAACGGACAGAGATCGCGGGCGATATCGCGTCGCGGTTCGGCGAGTACCGCAAGTCCGGGATCTTGGATGGTGAGCCGTTCGAGGGAGACGGGACCAAGACCATCCAGTTCGTCCGCACCTCCGAGGGCTGGCGGATCGCAGCGTTTGCCTGGTACGACCAGCCCTGACCGCGGGGCGGTCTGGCTGCGGCTTTTCAGCTTGGGTTGATGTGGTGCATCGTACCGGGCTCAATCATCCTCGTCCGGCACGGCATATCGAGCACCTTGACAGCCGGGTCGCCCCGCCCCCGGAATCGTGGACACAGGGCGCTATGAGCTCGTAGCACGGTCATGCCTGTGCTTCTTGAGGCGTCTCCAGCAGATGAGGCTGCATGCGAGGGAGACGAAGGCGTCGTGGAGTTCGGTGCGGCGTTGCCCTTGCCGAATACCTCATCCACGCAGGTGGGTTCGGGTTTGGGCGTTGGCCGAGGCCGATCGGGTCGCCGGTATCGCGTGGCGCCGGTTGGCGCGGCATGGTGATCGGTCGTGCTGCTGAGACTGGCGTACCTGGGTGTGACGAACGCGTTCGCGATGCTGCGACTGCTGCCGATGGGCGACCGGGAGAAAGATGTCGAGATCCTCGTTCTGCGCCACCGGATCGGCGTTCTGGAACGGCAGCTGAACGGGCAGCAGGTCCGGTTCCACGCGAGCGACCGGGCGTTTTTGGCGTCGCTCCTCCATGGCCTGCCACGGGAAGTGCTGCGCCGGATGCGGCTGCTGGTGCGGCCGGACACGGTACTGCGCTGGCACCGCAACGTCATCGCCCGCCGACACGCTTCCCAGTCCCGGCCGAAGCGCGGAGGCCGGGCCCGCACCGTGCACTCGATCCGGGCGCTGGTGCTGCGCCTGGCCAGGGAAAATCCAAGTTGGGGCTATCGGCGCCTGCACGGTGAGCTGCTCGTACTCGGGGTGAAGGTGGCAGCATCCACGGTCTGGGAAATCTTGAAGGAGGCCGACGTCGACCCGGCGCCCGAGCGGGCCTTGAGCACTTGGGCGGACTTCCTGCGCTCCCAGGCCGACGCGCTCTTGGCGTGCGATTTCTTCGAGGCTGTCACTCTGTCCGGGGCCCGCTTGTACGTGTTCGCCGTGATCGAGCATGCGAGCCGCCGGATCCGGATCCTGGGCGCGACCGCGCACCCGACCGCGTTCTGGGTGGTCCAGGCTGCGAAGAATCTCGTCATGGACCTCGAGGACGCCGGCTGCCGGGCTCGCTATCTGATCAGGAATCGGGACGGGAAGTTCCCACGGCCGTTCGACGAGGTGCTCAAGGGCGCGGGTATCGAGGTGGTGCTCAGCGGCGTCCGGATGCCGCGCATGAACTCGATCATGGAGCGGTGGGTGCAGACCTGCAGGCGAGAGCTGCTAGACCGTACGTTGATCTGGAACCAGCGCCATCTCCTGCGCGCCCTGCGCGAGTTCGAGACGTTCTATAACGAGCATCGGCCGCACCAGGGTCTTGCGAATGCCCGCCCTCTCCACTCGCTGCCCGCTCCGATCGAGGACCCGGACCGGATCGCCCATCTGGACATACGACGGCGAGTGCGACTAGGCGGCACCCTCCACGAGTATCAACATGCCGCCTGACCAGCATGGAGGAGGTATTCGGCAAGCGCAGGGTTACCACAGGACAGCCCGGCGGGGAGCCATGTTCTCGATGGTCGGGACGCGCGGGCGTCAACCCTGACCATCGTCCAGGTCCGGCCTTGCCGTTCGGCTCAGGCTTCCGACTGCTGCCGCTCTTACGTTCGGGGCCATGGAAACGCACTCTCAAAAGAACCTCCGGGTCGCCCGGCTGCTGGGCTCCGCGGCATTACTGGGAGCCGGGGCCGGAGCGATTGTCTGGCTGTCCCCGGGTGGGCTGGGCGAGGCTGGCGCAACTGAGGTCACGAAAGGGGCTTCGGTATCCGTATACCGGTCAGTGACCGGAGCCGTGGCAGACGCACCGGCATGGATGGTCTCGCTCCTTGAGGTGGCCACCGAGAGCACCCTGGTGATCCTTGGGCTGTTGCTGGTCTGGCTGTGCTGGACCGCAGTCCGCCGCAAGGACGCGGCCGGTGCCGCAGGAGCCGCCGTGATCGGTGTCGGCACCGTTGCCGCCTATGCGTTCAGCGAGGCGCTGAAACTGGTCGTGGACGAGGAGCGGCCCTGCCGAGCGTTGCGAGGGTTCGAGGCGATCACGGAGTGCCCGGGGGCGGGGGACTGGTCTTTCCCGAGCAACCACGCCACCCTGGCCGCCGCTCTCGCGGTCGGGCTGGCCATGCTGCGGCCTCGCCTGGCTTCCGTGACACTGCCGTTGGCCGGGGCGGCGGCGCTGCTGCGCGTCCTGGTGGGAGTCCACTACCCGCACGACGTGCTCGCCGGAGCGATTCTCGGCGGTACCGTCGTGGCTGCTGTGTTGCTCGCCGTGATGCCGCTCGCGGTACGGGCAACATCATTGCTGGTCAGGCGCTGGTGGGGGAACGACGCCGGCCTCGTGGGCTACAACGGCGGCAGCGGCCCTGTTGTCGACACCCAGACGGGCCAGGACGGAGCTGACGTGCGCCTTGACCGTTCCTTCCACCACATGCAGTCGGCGGGCGATCTGGCCGTTGGACAACCCGCTGCCGAGGAAGGACAGCACTTCGCGTTCCCGGGCGGTGAGCCCATTGACCCGTTCACGGGCGGCGCTGCGCCGACTGGCCAGGGCACCGGCTCCGGTCGACGCGAGGTGCGCGACCACTCGGGCCGCGACCTTCGGTGACAGGTAAGCGGCGCCGTCAGCCACCGCGCGGACACCCATGATCAGTTCCTCGGGCTCGCCCGATTTGATCAGGAAACCGGCGGCGCCGCCGCCCAGCGCCTGGAGGATGTAGTCGTCTTCCCCGAACGTCGTCAGCATGATCACACCGGTGGTCGGTACCGTCCTGTGGATCTCTGCTGCCGCCTCGATGCCGTTGACCTTGGGCATACGGATGTCGAGCACGGCCACCTGGGGGCGATGGCGCTGGACCAGTTCCACAGCGTCATGTCCATTGGCGGCCTCGGCGACGATGTCGATGCCTGGATCGGTGGACAATACGGCCCGCACGCCCGCACGGATCATCGCCTCGTCGTCGGCGATCAGCACCCGGATCATCGAACGCTCAGGGCGTCAGGGCATCGAGAGAAACCAGCATGTTCCTCTGGAAGCACAGCCGGTACGCGTCTCCGGACCGATCGTCGAACCGGTCGGCTGTCATCGCGTAGTACTCGCACGTAATGCCTCGTCCCTTTGGTTCGGTAGCCGACGGGCGGTGGATCGTCTGACGGTCCGGCAGCACACGTTCCACCTCGGAGCGATCCTGCCCTACCCGCAGGCGGGCGTAGTCGCGCGGGTCCAACACCGAACGCGACGCCGACAGCGTCTCCCACCCCATCAGCGCTCCGCTCAGCACCGCGCCGGTGACAAGGGGCAGCATCACCGCTGTGACCAGGGTGCGGCCGGCACGGCGTCGAGCATGGCGGTACTCCTGCGGCAGTTCGCCCCCCTGCCGATGAGGAGTGGGGGCGGCAGGTCGCGGTGGCTGCGCTGGGGGCATGTGCGGAAGCCGGGCGACGACTGCGAAACCGCCGCCCCGGGAGCCGTACTCGAAGGAGCCTCCGGCCAGCCGGACTCGTTCATCGAGACCGATGAGGCCGCGGCCTCCGCTCCAGGGACGAGAGCCGGCCGCAGCCGACGCGGGGCCGTTCTTCACCAAGACCCTTGTTTCTGTCGCCGCATGCGACACGTGGACCGTCGTCGCCGCATGGGGAGCGTGCTTGGCCACATTGGTCAGCGCTTCCTGCACGACGCGATGCGTGGCCCGCTCGACCACCGAGGGAAGGCCGGCCCCCTCACCATCGACGCGCAGCTCGACCGCGAGCCCGGACGCGGATGCCTCGCCCACCAGGCGCGTAAGGCTGGAGTCGGACGGCCGCATCGGTGCGCCATCCGTCTCCTCGCGCAGGACACCGATCACCTCGCCGAGACGCTCCACCGCGGCCGCAGCCTTGGCCCTGATGTCCTGGGCAGCCAGCCGATGATGGTCTGCCAGGCCAGGCGCGAGCTTCAGGGCGCCGGCCGACAGCGCGATCAGGCTGAGGTCATGGCCGAGCACGTCATGCATGTCCTGCGCGATGCGAGCCCGCTCAAGCAGCCTGGCCTGCTCAGCGACCAACCGCTGTTCTCGTTCCAGATGCTCGGCCCGCTCCCAACCGGCCCTGATCAGTTCCTGATACTGGCGCCAGAACCGGCCCACGAACCAGGGCAGCATGGCGGCGAGGACCACCACCCCCACAAACTGACTCCCCAACGCGAGCCACGAGGGCACCATCGACACGGCCACCACTCCGGCTGCGAGAACTGCGACCAGTACCAGTGCTGTCGGACGGATTCTTCCAGGCCGCCGCCCTGCCAGAAACGCGGTGATCACGGTCGGCAGAGCCCACCACAGGCTCACCACACTCAAACCGGCCGCTACCGGCGTAGCCACCGCCAACAGGTTGCCCGGATCACGCACCCGCCGTAAGCCAGCCGCCCCGGCTCCGGCCACGCTCTCGTCTTCGGTCGTGGTTTCGTTCACGGACGTGACGGTACGGAAGACGTGGACCATCCGGCACTGCCGAAAGTTCAATCCGTAATGGCATCAAGCGGGCAGCTCACGACCAGGACACATCAACAAGATCGTGTTGCGAGCTCTTAGGCCGCACATTGAGGTAGGACATCGAGAGCGCTTCGCGTATCGAACCTAGTGTTCCTTCTCCGTAGCCAGTCGTTGACTGGGAGCCGACATCGCAGGACTCTCCCTACAATCCGCGATGTGGCTTCGCACGGCCTGCTCCCACCCCTCCGATCGCGAGCCATCGAGGAGCGGCGTCGTTGTCTCCCGATGAGGAGGTTGTATGGATCCGCAAGATCTGGTGGAAAGTCTGCGCGAGGGCGGCCTGCGTGGCATTCTCCTGGCCGATTCGAGCACCGAACGGGACATCGTTCTTGCAGCCATGCTGATCGAGGCCGGTGCTGCGGCGGCCACTTCGGCCGAACGCGAGCTCCTGACCGGCAGGTTGGCGCAGATTGGGGCTGCGCGCAGTTACGCGATCCGAGCCGTGTCCCCGACGTGACGATCACGGGGGGCTGACATGTCGCTATGGATTGACCGTACTCCGCTGGAGTATCTCGCCGCCGAGGACCTGCGCCGTGTCTGTCCCGACTCCGCGATGACCATCGACCTGATCAACCCGGCCCAGGATAAGAATCACTCGGGCCGGGTTCGCTATCCGGCGGCCGCACGGACAGTGAGTTCCCTCGGCTGCGAACTTGTGGCGTTCCTGGTCGCGATCCCGCAAGCCGTGACCATCTCCGCGCTTGGCCCGGATAGTACGGCTCCGACCAATCCGCCAGTGCCGCTGCGCCGACATCACGGCCTCACTACCCCCAAGACGGTTCCTAACAGGCTGCCCCTGCCGAACTGGACGGCGGTTATTTACGACCCGTCGGATGACCGGGGCCGGGGATATTGGGCCCAGGACGATGCCGATGCCAGCCGACGCAACCACAGCAAGAGCGACGAGATTCTGTTCCATGAGCTGTGCCACGTCCGCGACATCTACAGCAGCAGATTCATCGGCATGCCCGTTGCCGATTATCTGAGGGTGGGCGAGGATTCCGCCGTTGCGCAGGAGAACGAGTACCTCGAGGGCAAGGGCCGAAGGCGGCGGGCGCGACGCGGCGGCGGGACCGGGCTCCGCGACAGTGACGGCTGTTTCGTGGCCACGGCCGCCTATGGTTCCGCGCTGGCTCCTCAGCTCGACATCCTCCGAACGGTCCGCGACGACGTGCTCGGGGCAACCCGGATGGGCCGTGACTTCTTCGACGAGTTTTACGGCGAGTACTTCCGGTTCAGTCGCGATCTGGCCGACGAGATGCGCCGCGATCCCCGATTGCGGGATCTATTCCGCGTCGCGTTGGTCACGCCCTTGATCTCATATCTCCGGCTGGCGCTGCGACTGCCGCGGACGTCCCTGGACGGCGTACCCGAGCCCTGGCATGGGTTCCTCACGGGTCTTCAAAGTGATCTCGACGCGTGGTGCCAGGACCTTCCCCGTCCAGCCGACTTCAGGGAGATGACGTCGGAACAGGTGCTGGAAGAGGTGTCGGTCTTCCTGCGTCTGCTGCCCATCGGCCGTCTGGAACGTCACGCGTGGCTGACGGAGCTGACCGCGTCGAGGCACGTGCCCGTCTCGCTGCCCTCCACCGCAGTGAAGACATGGCAGAACCGTCTGCGTACCGAAGGATGCACCGAGGAGGAGATCGTTCTTCTGCTCGCCGAAGACTCATCCCCGCCGCGGACTGACAGCCAGGCGCTGGCACACGTCGATGAGGAGGACGTTCCCGCGTCGGACGTCGCCCCCGAGCGCTTTCCGTATCTCATGACCTTGCGGAACGCGAGTGCCATGACCTTCGACGAAGTCGTTGTGTTCCACCGCTCCAGAGGTGTGGCAGGAGTGACCTTCAACGGAGTGACCGGCTTCCCGCCGAACGCTGTCGAGAACTTCTACCTGGGGCAGTGTGCGTCGATGCTCGGCTACACCGTCGGATTCTTTTCCGCGAACCGGATGATCGCCCGGATCCCGGAAGCCGGGGGAGAGATGACCCCGACCCTGGCCGCCACCTTGGATCCCAATCGAGTGGACGCCTGCTCGGACGCCTGGGCGATCTACGAGGCGAACTTCCTGCCTCTCGACCAGATGACCTACACCGTCGTCGTACGGAACCAGACCGCAGACACCTGGGACGAAGTCGCCCTGTCCTACGTCCTCGTAGGACAGACCGTGGAGATCGCGATCACTGGCGTGGTCGCCCCCGGCACCCAGGTGACCATCCCGATCGGACCGTGTGACAAACTCGTCGGCTACAACTTCGCGATCTTCGTGGACGGTCTGGCCGTGGACTTCGACCCCCGGGACGACACCGAGCGGCTGATGTTCCCGCTCCAGGGCAGCATGAACTCCTACCGGTCGCTGCAAGAACACACCGTGGCGGACTGGCAGCCCTGCACGGACACGTGGGAGGTGGGGGGATGACCGCACGCACCGTGACCTTTGTATGGCGCGACAGACGAGGCCGGCTCATCGCCTTGGGGAACGAGAACGAATCGTGGTCCCCGGTCGCCACCGCCGAGGCTGTTCTCCACATCCGGTCCCGTACGCATTCCTACGAGGTCACTGCCGGCGGCGAGCGAGCGCAAGTGCTCGCCTACCGTCGCGAGGGCCGGTGGTATCTGCGCACCGCTCCCGACGACCAGTCAGCCGACAACCTCGACCGGTTGCCCCTGCAGCCGACCGGTCCGGCCGGAGCCGGCGTGGCCGGGTCCTTCGACATCGTGATCACCATCGGTGAGACCGCGTTGCGGGAACTTATCGACGGCATGCACGCATCCGAGATCGTGCAGCATCAGGAAACTCTGGTGTCGCAGGGGCACTTCGTGAAGATCGTGATGTCCGCGCCCCGCCTGCGGCCGCTGCCCGCGCCCGAGCGCGACGCCACATCGATCGGCATCCTCACGAGGGTCTGCTGCTGGGCCAGCCGCACCGACTCCGTGTCCGATCCGGGCTTCAGCGCCATCGCCGAACTGTCTTCAAGGGCCACAGTCACGGTCGAGACAGTGCCCGGAGGAACCGTCCGCGTCGGCATGGCCTACACGCCGCTGGGCAGCAACGCCGTACAAATTCTGAAGCCGTTGACCGCCGAGCAGGAACAGATCCTGCGCCTCGCGCTCAACCGCTGGCTCGTCGACGGACGCCCTGGCGCCCAAGCGATGCAGCTCCCGCCCGATCTGGAAGCGATGTCCCACGTCCAACTCCGCTTCGTCGACCCGGGGATCCTCCAGATCGGGCTGAGCGGCCAACCGCTCGCCCCAACAGCCACATATCCCACGCCGGAACTGAGCGACTGGTCGGTGTCCCTCAGCCGCTGGCAGGTCGCCCAGGCCATCTACACATCCCTTGCCGACAGATTCGGCGGCGCGCCGCCACCGTTCGGATCCGACTCGCTGCTCATTGACGCGAATGAGGACATCTATCTGACGCAACTGCTCGTCGGCCTCAGCGACGGGGTTCTCCTCCTCACCGGAACCCTCCGACGTGAGGCCACACCGGTGATCACCGCAGAGTTCACCGCCCGGTTGGGGCTGTCGCTGGAAAGTACCGGGGCTGTCCGGGCCGGCGATGTGGATCTCGACATCGATCTGGTGGAATGGTACGCCGCCGCGTTCGACTTCTTCAGCGGTGGTTCCCTCACGCAGGCGATCAAAGACGGAGTGGTGCGTGCGCTCGTCGGTGAAGGCAACGGCGGGCCGTCGTCGTTCTTCACCACGTCACTGCTGACGGCAATCGCTCAGGCCGGTCTGAACCGCGAGATCGTGGTGGAATCCCAGGCCGACCGGCTGGAGGTACGCAGTTCAGGATTGGTGGTGTCCGGCACTCTCACCGTCACACGGAGCGCGGAAGTCCAAGTGGTCCTTCGGGCACTGCGCGAGCAGGGCTCCGCCCAGGTGATCCTCGACGCGACAGATTCCTGGGCCCCGGGCTCCACGCTGGTGACCGCACGATGGAGCTTCGGCGACGGACAGACGCTCAACACCGGTGGCCCCGACCTGAGACTGGCCGTCAACCACGAGTACGCCAGCGGTTCCCACCAAGCCGCGGTGGAACTGGTCAACCAGCAAGGCGAGGCGGCGTCGGGCACAGTGGCCGTCGACGTTTCCTGATGAGAGTGGGCAGTGCGACGGATCCAGGTAGTCGCAGGCCAGGATGAGGGCGGCGTCGACGGCAGCCCGGTCGCGTTCGAGGCCGTTGGCGAACGAGTGCAAGAACGGCCAGATCCACCCAGCTGATCAACGCCTACGAAAATCTCGTAAGAGCCATCTTTCTGACAGTCCCTGACTGGATGGTCATCTGCGACGGCAACGAGATCAGCCTCCGCTGTCGCTGCGCGCGCCAGTGGGTTGAGCGCGAACTGACGCGTGCGGACTACGAGTCGACGATCGACATTGGCGGCCAGGACCACCCGAGCCTGGAAGCCGCCGCCCGTGCCATCGGATACCGACGGCACCCTTGTCGGCACTTATCTGAGTGAGCAAAGGCCCGCCTAAGAGCTCGTAAAAGGATCATGTGTGGGTCTTCGTGAGGCGGCGCCAGCAGATGAGGCCGCAGGCCAACGAGAGGAAGGCGTCGTGGAGTTCGGTTCGGCGTTCCCAGCGGACGGCGAGGCGCTTGAACTGGTGGAGCAGGGCGAAGGTCTGCTCGACGACGTAGCGGAGTTT
>NZ_JARXVH010000048.1 GCF_029892565.1 Streptomyces pseudovenezuelae
AATGGCGACCATCGACGCCCAACCGAACGGTAAGCCGGATCACCACCATCCCTCATGCCATGTGAGCTGCAAAAAGAGGATGTGACACAGCTTCTAAGGGAGCCGGGGTGGGGGTTCAGAATTTGCGCGCGGTGACCAGGAGCGTGGTTGGCCATCGGCCACCGTTGCGGGGGTCGTGGAACTCCTGGGCCGAGGCGAGCCAAAGCCCGGCGCGGTCGAGGTGTTTTTCCCAGCGGTCGGCGTCAAAGTCCCAGCGGGTGATGGGCAATCGGGTGCGGTCCGGGAGGGTGACGAAGTCGCGGGAGGGCCTGTCGTCGGCGGCGGGCCGTAGGCCGCCGCGCTGGGGGTGGGGGACCGAGAAGGCGACAGTGCGCCCGGGTTTGAGGTGCTGGGTGATGGCCGGGAGCAGAAGGCCGGGGGTGACGAGCCCGATGGCGCCGAAGACGGAGTAGATAGCGTCGAACTGCTCTTCGGAGGCTTGCAGGTAGGGCACGGCGTGGCTGGCGACGAAGGTGAGGTTGTTCAGCCGGCCGTAGTGCGAGCGGGCTCGTCGGACTTGAAGGCCGCGAGGTCGTCGCGGAAGGCGGTCATCGAGGCACCGTAGGGCGCCACGACGCCACCGCTCTGGTCCGGCACGGACTGGCAGCCGTGCACGAGCCGTCCGCCGAGAGCGGCGTGGGCCTTGATGGCCTCGATGCGGCGGTGCTCGTTGAACCAGCCGCCGTGGTAGACCTCGTCGAGCATGCCGCCCGTCTCGTCGTCCACGTCGAAGACCACGGAGGTGGCGGCGGGGAAGAACCAGCACGGGCCGACGTTGGAGATGTGCCCGTCCAACTCGACCTTGTTGAGCGCCATCAGAGTGGCTGCCTCGCGCAGCATCCGCAGGTGGTCGGCGGTGAACTGCGGCAGGCCGAGCGCGGAGAGGTGTTCGTCGCGGAAGAGGTACGTGTACACCTCGTAGGCGGTGGCGAGCACCTGGGCGGCGTCCGAGGTGGACTTGGCGTGGGTCTTGATGAACTCCAGCGCGAGCTGCTCGACCGCGCTCTGGGTCGTCTCCTCCACGTTCAGGAGCTGGGACTTGACCAGCTCCCAGTCGGCGACGAGCCACGTGCTGGACTCGAAGCGGAAGAAGTACTCGGCCGGGTCGATGGTGATGCGCCGACCGTCGACCTGGATGCCGGGCAGGCGGCTCCAGCGCTCGTCGAACGCCTCGGGCAGTACGACCGTGATGGCCGCGGTGTCGATGGTGGTCACCGTGTCTCCGTCTCTGATCGGCCGGGTCCGGGCACAGGAATGCCCGAACCCGGTGTGGGCGTACGGAACTTCGGGGGCCGCCCGGCCGAAGGGGGAGCCTGGTCACGGTGTCGGACCGGGGCCGGGCGGCTGATGATTAGTGAACCCTCCGTCACGCACAGTGGGTACGGTGAGAGGCAGTTGAAGCGGTATACGCGGTTTACAGCCCCGGACGGGAGGCGAGCGTGGCAGCGCCGAGAGAGCCCAACTCCCGCCTGCGCGACACCATTTCCGCGACCGGCTGCACCTACGAAGCCCTGGCGAGAGACGTCCGGCGCATCGCGGCCGAGAACGGCGAGATCCTCCAGACCAACAAATCGGCCGTCTCCCACTGGGCCAACGGCACGCGCCAGCCCACCGGGCGGACCGGCCAGTACCTCGCCGAAGCGCTCTCCCGCCGAACGGGCCGCATCATCACCCAGACGGCGATCGGCCTGCGCGCACCTGATGGCGAGGGATCGGCCGAAGGGGATCCCGTTCTTGCCGCAACTGACCTCGGCCGGGCCGATGTTGAGCGCCGCCGCTTCCTCGCGGTGGCCGCCTTCACCACCGCCGGCGTCGCCATGCCGCTCGCCCACGACCACGAGGCAACCGCCCGCATGCTCCGCGCCCGCACCGGCACGTCCGTGGTCGGGGCGGAGGACGTGGAGGTCGTGCGGCAGATCACCGCGGCCTTCAGCGCGGCAGACGAACGCCTCGGCGGTGGGCATGGCCTGACCACGGTCACGGCTTACCTGGCAGACACCGCCGCCCCCATGCTCCGGGGCCGCTTCCCGAGCGAGGGCTTACGACGGGCGGCCTTCGGCGCTGTGGCCGAACTCGCCTACCTGGCAGGGTGGAAGCACCACGACCTCGGCCAGGAAGGCGCCGCCCAGCGCTACTACCAGGTCGGCTACCAGCTCGCCTGGGAAGCCGACCCGCATGGCCACGCCGCCTGGATGATGCGCGCCCTCGCCCACCAGGCCCTCAGCCTCAAGCAGCCCCACCACTGCGTCGACCTCGTCGAAGTCGCGCTCATCCGCGGCCTGGGCCACGTCGACGGCCAGACCGAAGCCCTCCTCCACATCACCCACGCCCGTGCCTACGCCGCCGTCGGCGAGAGGCCCGCAGCGGCCCGCGCCCTGCTCGCCGCCGAAGACGCCCTCCTGCGCGACGACGTTCCTCAGCCCAGCTACTCCCGCGTCAGCGGCCCCGCCGCCGGCACCGTCGCCAGCCACACCGCCCGCACCCTCACCGACCTCGCCGACCACATCGGCACCGAACAGCAGCACCAAGACGCCCTGATCCGCTGGGACCCGGAGAAGTACAAGCGCGTCCACGCTCTTACTTACGCCGACCTTGGCGACAGCCTCGCCGCCCAGGCCCGCGCCGACGAAGCCGTCGCCGCCTGGTCCCAGGCCCTGACCCTCATGGAGGGCATGACCTCCGATCGCACCCGCAAAGCCATCACCTCACTCCGCTCCACCCTCTCCATCTACCAGCGCCGCAAAGTGCCCGGAGCCGCCGAACTCGCCCGCCGCGCGCGCCAAGCACTGGCCTAAGCTGCCCACCAACCGGCCGACGAAGGGACACCAGCCGTGGCTCAGCGGACAACCGACGACCAGCCCAAAGCCCTACCGCCCGCCCTGGAATCCATGACCCTGCTGGTCGCCGCCGTCATCGTCCACGACAAGGCCACAAACCGTGTCCTCCTCCTCCAACGCAGCCACAACGCAAAATTCGCCCCAGGCATGTGGGACCTCCCCGTCGGCAAGAGCGAACCCGGCGAGCCCATCACCCAGACCGCGGTGCGCGAGCTGCACGAGGAAACCGGCCTCACCGTCACACCGCAGGCCCTCAAGGTCGCCCACATCATCCACGGCGCCTGGGGCGTCGAAGCCCCAGGCGGCTTCCTCACCGTCGTCTTCGCCGCCCACGAATGGAGCGGCGAACCCGAAAACCGCGAACCCCGCAAACACGCACAGGTCCAGTGGGCCGACACCCACACCCTCCCCCCACACTTCGTGAACACCACCTCAGACGCCCTGCACCACTACCTCTCCACAGGCCCCGACGTCACCCTCGACGGCTGGTGACCAAACCAGCCACAACACCCCGAACCTGCCGACGATGACGACCGCCCGCAGGCCAGGCCCCGACCCGCACCATCAGCGACACCACGCACCCACGACAACCCGAAACCGTCCCATGACGGCACCCAGCCGGCACAGCCGCTGCCCGGCCGCGCCAGCTCATCGAACCCCCACTGGGGCCGCCGATCAATCGGCGTCAGGCGTCTGCCGTCTCTTCGCCAGCAGGGCCGACCGCCAGGGCGTCTGCCAACATACGGCGGACGAGCGCTGTCTGTGTGAGCATCAGACGGGACGGCACCATCCGACGGTGATCACGCAGCGATACGTTCGCGGCGATGACGAGCACGGAGGTGTCCGGGGCCAGCAGCAACCGCTTCATGCCCGGCACGGGACTGGCTCCGCACCGTCCTCGGCGAACAACCCACCTGAGCACACAACGACACCCCGAACCCGGGCGGCCGCACACCCACACCCCGCTTCTGCATAATGCAGACTTCCGCTCGAGAATGCAGACATGAGTGTCCTCACCGTCCGGGATGTACCCGAAGACCAGATCCGCGTCCTCAAGACCCGTGCCGCCCAGGCCGGGAAGTCCCTCCAGGCATACATGCAGGAACTGATCGCCCGGGAGACAACCAAGCCGACCATGGCGGACATGGCCGCCCAGCTGGAGCGCGAAGCCGCCGCGGAGTACACCACCGCGGACGTCCTGGCAGCGATCGATGAGGGGCGAGGAGGCCGTTGATCGTCATCGACACGTCAGCACTGGTGATCTTCCTGACCCACCACGGCGTCACCGGCAGCGCTGTCCGCAAGCGCCTCAGCGAAGCCGTCACGGCCTACGCACCCACCCTGATCGACTACGAAATCGAATCGGCACTGCTGGGAATGCAGCGCGGCGGCAAGCTCACCGAGAAGCAGGTGACCAAGGCCATGGCCGACTTCACGGCACTGCTCCTGGACAAGCACGACACTCTCGCCCTGTGGGAACGCGTTCGTGTCCTGGATGCCAACCTGAGCGCCTACGACGCCCAGTACGTCGCACTCGCCGAATCCCTCGGCGTCCCGCTGGTCACCTGCGGCGCACGGATCAAACGCAGTGGCGCAGCCAAGTGCACCATCGAGGTCTTCAGCTCGAACTGACCCCAGCAGCCTGTGGCCCCCAAGGCGTCGCATCGCTCAGGGGGCCCTGCCCCCTGAGCGCCTACACCCGCCAGAAGCTCTCGGCCGCCCCGTTCGCCGGGCAGTACGCCGTCGAGGCGATCGAGCGCCACGGCTACCACCCGGGGCCGGCCGCGGAACTCAGCGCGCTGCACGGCGGCCCGCCGGGGTCCTGGGAGTACGTCATCCGCAAGCTGCCGGGGCCGTAACCGGCGTGCGGTCCCGCACCATCCCTCTTGGAGGTTCACCTCGATGCCCACGCAGCGGCTCACCGACCTGCCTGACACCGTGCGGAGGCTGATCGAGAAGAACACCGGCGCCCCCGTCATCGACGTCGCCACCATCAACGCCGGCCTCAACAGCGCCATCGCCGCCCGCGTGCGCACACCCGCCCGCACCCTGTTCGTCAAGGGGCTGCCCAGCGACCACCCGCGCGTATGGACCCAGGAGCGAGAGGCACAGATCAGCCCGCAGATCAGCGATATCGCGCCGCGGCTGCTGTGGCACGCCGAAGCCGACGGCTGGAGCCTGCTCGCCTTCGAGTATCTGAAGGGCCGCCACGCCGACTACACGCCTGCGTCGGCCGACCTGCCCGCGGTCATGGCAAGCATGATCCAGCTCGCCGGCATCCCAGTGCCGGCCCTGGAGCTCAAGACGATGCCCGACCGGCTGCGCACCTACGTAGACGATCCCGCAGACCTGGTCTGGTTTGCCGGGGACAGCCTCCTGCACACGGAATGGAACCCGCACAACGTCCTCATGACCGGAGATGACGCCCGGTTCGTGGACTGGGGGTGGGCCTCCACCGGCGCCGCCTGGATCGATCCCGCGCTGTGGCTGCTGTGGCTGATCGCATGCGGCCACACCTGCGAGCAAGCAGAGGATGTGGCCGCCGCCCACCCGGCATGGGGACTTGCTCCCGCCGAAGGCCTCCTGGCCCTCGCCCGCGTCCAACGGCGCCTGTGGGACTCCATCGCCAAGCAGAGCGACGACGACTGGGCGACACCGATGCAGGAAGCCGCCCGCGCCTGGGAGAAGCACCACGCCTAGCCGACCCCGCGCCGTGCCTCGCTCGCCGAACTGCCCAGCAGGCTACGGGCATACGCCCCGGCGGGAGCGACACGAACGGCCCCTCAGAGGGCATCCGGGGAGCCGGCCGGGGACTGCAGGCCGTCGCCGGGCCACAAGGGGGATCCTGCTTCCGCGCGGGCCAGATGCCTGCCGACCTCCACCAAAACCCCGACCCGGTCGGCAGGTTTGTGCACCCGCTGCTTGCCCGATGCCGGGTCGAGGGTGCGGACCTCGCTGCGAGGGCCGGCGCACACCAGAGCGCGGGCGATCTCCGGCAGGCCCAGGTTCAGGGCGTCGCAATCGTGGCCGCGGACAAGCTGCAGCAGGTCTTCGGTGACCCTCTCCCAGTCCCCCACCTCCGGCCAGCGTGCGCCGCCGTCCAGTTCGTGGGTGAGCGTGGACAGCGGCACGATCTCGCCGGGTCGGCGGCCGCGGACGAGACGGTCGTGGATGCGGGCGCCGTCCGGCTGCCGTACCCGCGGGTGCAGTAAGGAGGCTGCCGCCACGACGGTGGTGTTGATCTCCTGTGCGGCGGCCGGGTAGTAGGGCTCGTGCGCGAACAGGAGGTAGACCTCCAGGGTGGGGTCGGCCTGGCCGGGCTGGGGCATGGGAAAGGCTTCCTTCGGCGGCAGCGGGGCCGGTACAGAACGCAGGCGGGGATAGGCCGGCGGCTGGGCGCCGAGCGCATGCGGGCGCACCGGCCGCGCAGGAGCGGGGGTCTGGTTCGTGCCGGGTGTGTGGCCGCCTGCGGCGTGCCGGTGGATCTGGGTGACCTGGTGGGCGAGTTGGAGCATCAGCCGCTCACGGGCGATGAGTTCGCCGCACACGGTGCGGGGGGCGCCGCTGTGGAGCAGGCCTGCGGCCTCCCACAGCAGGTGCCGGCCGATCTCGGCCGCACGGCGCAGTTCGTGGCGGCGGCTGCCGGCGGCGGCCTGGACGAGCGAGGTGTGCAGGGCGCTCTGACGCCGCAGGTAGCGGCAGGATCGGTCACCTTCGACCGTGCGGACGTGCACCCGGGCCCGGGCGTCCAGCCGGCCGGGCAGATGATCGGCCAAGGCCAGAACCAGGAGCATGGCCGGCACCACGACATCGGCAGCAACCCCGCGGCCCGCGGCGATCAAGGCCGCGAGCAGACTGACGAGGGCGACGCCCGCGGTGGACAGGCGCAGCGATCCCGGGACGGCGGCCAGGGCGACATAGCGGGCGGGGCGCCGGGTCAGCCAGCGCACGGCCCACCGTTGCAGACAGCTCGCGCCCGGAGCGAGCACGCCGATCTGGTGGGGTACCTCAGGCCGGCTGCCATCGCCCGGGACACTCCAGGCCAGCCATCCCCACGAGGCGCGCTCGTAGACGAGCACCACCTCGCAGGCAGACGTACAGGTGGCGTCACGGACATGCCCCGTACGCAGGGCACGGTCGCGTTCCTTGGCCCACCGTCTTGGGCGGCCGGTGAAAGGGCGCTCGTGGTCCGCGGCTGCGGCCGGCGGCGACGTGCGGTGTGTGTGCGTCACAGGCTGCTTCCTTCCAAAGGGGCGGTGAGGGCGCGGGCGCAGGTGGTGCAGCGGCCGTCGCCGCCGGGGCGGGCGCGGCGGGGGGTGGGGCCCGGGCAGGTGGAGCACAACGGCCAGCCCAGACACGCCGGGCACAGGTCCTCGCCGGGGGCCGTTGCGGGATGGCCGCAGCCGGCGCACTCGACGAGGGCGCGGTAGGTCAGGGCCTCACTCACCGAGCGGGCAGCGGCGGAGGCGGACACGGGCTGCGTCGCAGGGGTAGCCCCGGCGGGCGGGCCGTGGTGGTCGGCCGCGAGGGCGGCCGGCGGGTAGGCCTGGGCGGCGCGCAGCCGGGCCGCGATGATCGCGCCGACCGTGGTCCGCACCGGATGGGGCAGAGGCCGCGCGGCGATGACGTGGCGCAGCTGCTCGGGGCTCCAGCCGGATTCCAGCATCACGCTCACGACGCGGCCCTGGTCGGTCAGCGCCTGTCCGGTCAGCAGCAGCTGGGGGCGGGCCGCCCCAAGTTCGAGCAGCAGCAGGATCCCCGGGGGGGGCATCTCATCCGCCGCGGGCGCGGCCGGCGAGGATGTCGGCGTGTCCGGCCCGTCCGTCCGCTCAGGTGCTCGCGGCGCGTCGCCGCGGCACGGATGGAGGGGGCTGGTGTTGTGCTGAGTGGTCTTCTTTCTGTTGGTGTTCTTACGGGGCCGGTCAGCCAACGTAGGGTCATCCACTGGTGGAAAACCCGACTCTGGTTGTGACCTGCTGCGGTGCCAAGCGGGCAGGTCAGTGATGACGTAGACGGCCGCGCCGAGGGTGCCGTCCGGGCCGCGCTCGCGTTCACGGACCAGGAAGCCGTGCTTCTCCAGCTCCTTCAGCCCGCTCTGCACGGCGGCCTCTCCGTCGCGGCCGCGGCGCACCAGATCACTGACGCTCATCCGCCAGCCGTCCCGGTGCGTGGAGAGGAGTCCGAACAGGCCCTTGGCCTTGAAGGACAACCGGGTGTCGCGGAAGAGCCCGTTGGTGATCTGGGTGAAGGAATCGGCCGCCATCACGCCGCGGCGGATCCCCGCGGGGAAGCCGGCGGCGTGTCCGGCCCCGGGGACAGTGACCATCAAGCCGAGGCGTCGGGCGGGGCGTCTGGTCAGCCAGCGCAGCGCCAGGCGCTGCCTGCGGGTCGCGCCCGGGGTGAGCACCCCGATCTGGTGGGGGATCTCGGGCGCGCTGCCGTCGGCGGGGACGGTCCAGGCGAGCCAGCCCCACCGGGTGCGTTCGTGGACGAGCACGACCTCGCAGGCGGCCGTACAGGTGTGGTCGCGGGCGTGGCCGGTGCGCAGGGCGTGGGAGCGTTCCTTTTCCCACCGCCCTGGATCGCGGGGGAAGGGGCGCTGGTGGTGCGCGGCTGTGGTTGGCGTTGGTGGGGGCGTGTCCGTCACGGGCTGCTTCCTTCCAGGCGGTTGGTGAAGGTGGAGGCGCACGTGGTGCAGCGGCCGTCGCCGCCGGGCTGGGCGCGTCGGGGGGTGGGGCCCGGGCAGGTGCGGCATGGCGGCCAGTGGAGGCAGGCCGGGCAGAGGTCTTCACCCGGGGCGGTGCCGGGCCTGCCGCAGCCCGCGCATTCGACGAGCGCCCGGTACGTCAGGGCCGCACTCACCGAGCGGGCGGTGGCCGCGGTTGAGGACGAGCCGGCTGTCGAGACGAAGGGTCCGTCCGGTGACGCCTCGTGGTGATCTGCCGCTGTCGCCGGCGGAGGGTAGGCCTGGGCAGCCCGGAGCCGGGCAGCGATGATCGCACCTACCGTCGTGCGCACCGGGTGGGGCAGAGGCCGGTCGGTAAGGACGTGGCGCAGCTGTGCGGGGCTCCAGCCGGCGTCCATCATCACCGTCACGACGCGGCCCTGATCGGTCAGCGGCTTTCCGGTGAGCAGCAGTTCAGGACGGCTCGCTCCGATCGCGAGCAGCAGCCGGATACCGGGATGGACGTCATCGGCCGGGAGCGCGTTCGTCTGGTCCGTCCATCCGGGCGCCCGCGCCGCGTCGCCGGTGGCGCACGGAGGGAGGGGGCTGGTGTTCTGCTTGTTGGTCTTCTTACTGATGGTGTTCTTTGTGGGCCGGTCAGCCAACGTAGGGATATCCAGTCCTGGGTTTCCCGACTCTGGTTGTGACCTGGTGTTGTGCAGGCTGGGCAGGTCGGTGATGAAGTACGTGACCGAGCCGAGCGTGCCGTCCGGGTTGCGGTCACGGTCCCGCTGCAGGAAGCCGTGGCGCTCGAGGTCCTCCAGCCCGGTCGTCACCGCGCTGACGCCGTCGCGGCCGCAGCGGGCCAGGTCCGCGACCGTCATGTGCCAGCCGTCGCGGTGGGTACTGATCAGCCCGAACAGACCCTTGGCCTTGAAGGACAACTGCCGGTCGCGGAACAGGCTGTTGGCTATCTGGGTGAACTGGTCGCCGGCCATCACACCGCGGCGGATCCCCATGCCGTCGTCGCACCGGCCTCCGATGGGCGCACCCGGCGCCGGAAGCGCCGCGGCGGCATCCGCCAGGAAGGCCTCGACACAGGCGGGGTGATCGGTGATGCAGTAGACGGTCTCGCCGAGCGTTCCGTCCGGACGGCGCAGGCGTTCACGGACCAGGTAGCCGTGGGTCTCCAGTTCCTGCAGTCCTGTGCGCACCGCGTCCCGTCCGTCGGGCCCGGCACGGACGAGCCCCGCGACGCTCACGTGCCAGCCGGCCCGGTGCGTGCTGATGTAGCCGAAGATGCCCTTCGCCTTGCAGGTGAGGTGGCTGTCGCGGAAGAGGCCGTTGGCTATCTGGGTGAACTGGTCGCCGGCCATCAGGCCGCGGCGGACCTGTGCTCCGGTCATCGCGCGTGGGTGAGTGCGCTGTGCGCACAGCAGCTGCCCGCACCGGTCGCCACAACGCGACGCGTGGTGCCGGCATTTGAGGGGACGTGCGTGGAGTCCATGGAGGCAGCTCACCCGCCGACCCCGACCACGCCGGCGGCCACCAGCCCCGACCACCGGTCACGATCCGGCAACACACGCGCCGGGCTGCCGTGGCCGGGTCTGTGGTCGGGCCGACCACGCATCGGGCCGTTGCTCCACGGACGGCATCAAGCTCGGGGCGGAGTCTTCGGGCAACCGACGGAATTCGCTGACCTGTTGGAACGGGTCTTCCAGCAGGCGAGGATCTGTGCACGGACTCAGGGATTCCCGCTGATAGGAGCCGAGTTCAGGGGCGCGACGTCCGTGCCGAAGCGGCCCGGTCGACCACGGACCGCGTTGCGTCACCTGCACAGCCCCATTTCGTCGGTGACCCCCTTCTCCGGCGGGTTCTGCGTCCTGGCGGCGATGGTCCGAGATGCCTACTGCGGAAATGCCGGGACGGGTTGAGGTCTTCGTGGTGGCAGCCCGGGACGCCGTCCATATCGCGCAACTGGCGTTCAACGGCGATCGGATCCGCGCTGCGCAAGGGTGCGGGTTGCCGGCTGCGCAGCGGCGTGCGGGGACGCTGCGCAGTGCGGGGGCGCTGCGCACCGGGGCCGCGGCTCGTGCGCAATCGGATTGCGCGGGTGAGGGCGCAACGACGCGGGGGGTCTCGGCGCCGGCTGCGCATCCGCAGTTCTTGGTGCGCAATCGCCTGGGCCGGCGGCGAGGTGCCGGTCTCCCCCAGGCGCCCCGCGCCTGCGCAACCTCTGCGCGGGCCGCCTCGATCGCCACGCGGCCCACCGTTTCGAAGCGGGATTCCACGCACTGGGAAATGTCGTGGTCGGGTCTGTGGTCGGGCCGACCATGGCCCCCACCACGGGTTCGTGTCCCGTTCGTGATCGTGGTCGGGGTCTTGTGGTCGGTGGTCGGGTCGGGGGCGGCCGGTTGCCTCGGGTCAGAAGCAACAACTCGTTCTGACCTGGGAGTTCGGTATGTCTCGTGCCAAGCCGTCGCGGGAGGAGCAGGCTGCTCCTCCGACCGCCGCGGACGCCCGGCTGCAGCAGATGCGGCGCCGGGTCCACCTGGGCCGCCTGGGCGTGTGGGGTGCGGTGGCGGCCGGTCCCATCGCCTTGGCCGTCGCCGTCGCCACGCCGGCGACCGTGGTCCAGGCGGCCCCCGAAGAGAAGCCGGACACCGTGCAGACGGCCGTGGCGGCCAGCCCGGCGGGGTACGCCACGGTGTTCCTCGACGCGTGGCTGCGCAGCCACGCGGGCGGAGAAACCAGTGCGCAGGCCCGGCTTGCGCAGTCGATGGGCCCAGGCATTGCTCTTCCCGATGTGCCGGGTGCGCAGCCCGCGCCGGAGTCGGTCGTGGCGGTGCGCAGCACGCAACAGACCGGCGACGCGCCGCTCGATGAGCTCCGAGCCCGCGGTCGTCCGTGTCCAGGCCCTCCAGGCTGGCTCGCCGCAGGAACTCCGCGATGGCCCAGTGCTTTCCGACCTCGGACACCTCCGGCGCACCACTGGCCTGGACTTCTGCGTGGCGAACATGACCGCGACAGGGCCCGAGCGATCACCGGCATGGAGACGGGCCGCCCGATGGTGCCGTGTGCGGTCCGTACCGAGCGGTCGAGGGCGCAGGCGGATGAGACCGCGAGGCTGTACCGGACGCTGATGGAGTCCCGCACAGGGCGCTCGTGACCGTATTCAGGCTCCCTCCGGGAAGGCAACTGACGGGACGAGTCTCCGCTTGGTCACAGGCAGGAGAAGTCGGCTGCGTTGGGGAAGTGCAATTGTGATGATCGGGGGATGGTAGGGCTCGGGGGGCGCCGCCGGCGGCGCAAGTGGCAGCTGCTCGGGGCCCTATGTGCCGTGGCGATCGTCTGGAGCGCCGCATGGGCGGTCGGACCGCTCATCCACGGCGGTCTCCAGCCGCCCGATACCGCAACCATGCTGGGTCCACTCCTGGCCATAGTTGGGCTCGTGATCGCCTTGGTGGCGCTGCGCAAGCCGATCGAGGGCAGCGATGCCGCCCTCGCCCGCGGTCGGGCCTCGACGCTGGCCGACCAGGTCGAAGCCGGGGAGAGCGCGGTGTGGCGGCAGTTGCTGGGCGACGACACCCGGCGCGTCAACCTCGCGTACGCCCTGCACCCGGCCGAAGTCCGCGCAGCCACCGCCCCCATCGCCGGGCGGCTGACGGCCGACGGCCCGGGCCCGGTGTCACTGCCGGACATCGTCACCTACTACCGCGCGACCCGGCCGCTGCGCCTGGTCGTCACGGGCGCCGCCGGGGCCGGCAAGACCGTCCTGGCCCTGGAACTACTCCTGGCCCTCATCGACGGCCGCGCCGAGGACGACCCCGTCCCGGTCCGTATCCCGCTGTCGAGATGGGACACCGAGCACCAGTCCCTGCCCGAACTGTTGGAGCAGCGGCTGGTCGAGGCCTACGACTGGCCCGCGGGCCTGGCCGCCGGCCTGGTCCGACACAACCTGGTGCTGCCGGTCCTGGACGGCCTGGACGAGATGGATCCCCCGACCCCCGACGGCTCCCCCGACCCCTCCGCGCCCCGCGCCACGGCCGTGATGGGCGCCCTCAACGCCTACCAACAGGGCCGCAACGCCGGGCCCCTCATCCTGACCTGCCGCACGCGGCACTACGACGCCCTGGCCCAGCACACCCGAGTCCTGGATGCCGCCCGCATCGCCATCGCCCCGGTCGCCACCGACGACGCCCGGAACTACCTCATCGACCGCGCCCTGGACGCGCCCCGTTGGCGGCCCCTCATCAACCATTTGGCCGCCGCCCCCAGCGGACCCCTTGCGAGTGTGTTGTCCACCCCCTGGCGGCTCTGCCTGGCCGCCACCGTCTACCACCACGACGGCAACCCCGCCGAACTCCTCGCCCTCTCCGGCCCCGGCGCCCTGGACCGCCACCTCCTGGCCCGCTACATCCCCGCCGCCACCCGCACCGCACCCAACCCTCGCAGCTACACACCCCAGGACATCCACCGCTGGCTCCACCACCTCACCACCCACCTCGACCCCACCGGCACCCTCCACGCCTCACCCCTCGCATGCGCGCAGGCCACTGACCTCGTCCTGCACGAACTGTGGCCTCTCGCCGGACGCACCCGCGTCCGCGCCGTCGACGCCCTCCTGACCGTTTTCGCCATGCTCACCGCCCTCCCCCTCACCTGGATCGCCCCCCAGCCGCAAGCAGGTGTGCTCGCCGCGCTGATCGGCGGATTTGCCCTCCTGACCGGCGTAATCAAGGTGGCAACCGACCGACCCAAGAGGCTCGACGCCCCGTTCAAAACCACTCAAGCACGCAGAAGCCTCGCGTTCTCGATCGCGCTCGGGGTCACAGCCGGGATCGTCTTCAGCGTCGCGGCCGGGGCCGCAGTCGGGCTCCCGTTCGGGCTCGCGTTGGGGACCCTCCTCGCCGTCGCGGCCGGATTCACGCAGGAGCCAGGTATGAGCCTCGGAGCCCGAGATGTCATCAGAAGAGACGCCGCGTTCGGGCTCGCGTTCGGCATCGCGTTCGGCATCGCAGCTGGCATCATGAACGGAACCTTGGCCGGGGCAAGATTCGGGGCCGCGACCGGGATCGCAGCCGGAACCGCCTCCGTCATCATCAACGGGGTCGCAGCCGGTCCGGAGAATTCGCTACGGTATGCGGTGTTTCTGCTCTGCTCGCGCCGCCGTCTGCCTCTCCGTCTCGGCCAATTCCTGGACTGGGCCGTCACCGCAGGACTCATGCGCTACAGCGGGCCCGCCTACCAGTACCGCCACCGTGAACTCCAACACTGGCTACGCCAACACCCCGACCCCCCAGCCGTGCCCTGACAACGCGATGCGGCGGTGCCGCTGCCCTCTTCTCACGGCCGAGACGGCTTCGACCGCGTTCTTCTGCTCAGCCGGGAGGCGGCGGTGGCTGGTGCATCAGGGACGCGAGGCGTGCGCCTTTCGTGCTGGCCTCGATAGGCGCCCCAGTGGCTCGGGGGAAACGTGTGCGCGGGCGCTGGGTCTGCAGCGGGACGACCAACGGGCACTGAGCTGTGATGAGTTGGGGCGGCCGACGGAGGCGGCATAGCCTGGGTAACCGCGACATCCTGGTCGTCTTCGATGCCGGCTACGGCGCTCCGCGCATGGCCTATCTCCTGGCCGGGCTGCCGGTGGAGGTCTTGGGGCCGATGCGTACGGACCGTGTGATGCGCCAGCCCGTCCCGGTCCCGTGGATTTCTCCGCCGCAGGGCGGCCGCCCGCCAAAGCACGGCAAGGAGTTCCGCTTCGCCTAGCCCTCTACCTGGGGCGAGCCCGATCCCGAGGTTGACCACCCGCTCAGCGTGGATCGACTACACCGGTGAACTCCCTCTTATCGAGGGAACGTTGATCCGTCTGGAGGTCGATCGACTGCCCGCCGGCCACGATCCCCTGCCGGTCTGGCTGTGGTCTTCGGCTACTGGCCTGCCGGGCGAGGACGTCGATCTGCGCTGGCAGGCGTTCTCGATCGCCCATCAGCCTTTCTGGAACCATCGAGCGCACGCGTGACTGCCCGCTGGCATCACCGCGCCGGTCTGTACCCGACGAGGCATCACCTCTAGGCAGAGCGGTAGCGGGCACCGCACCATTCCGCTATGGACAGCACCCTGGTCGCTGCGCTCATCGGCACGCTTGGCGGCGCCCTGGTCACAGGGGCCGCCGCCGGGTTGCGTACGAGGACTGGTGTACGGACCGCGGCCCGCCTGATCTATGCCGAACTCACCAGGGACTGTGCCGCGGTGGTGTACTTCCGTCGGACGGACCACTGGGCCGTCACCAATCTGTCGCGCGCCGCCTGGGACGAGCACGGCGCGGTCCTGGCACGTCGGCGCAGCGGTGCGTCGTTCGAGACCGTGCACCGTGGCTACGAGGCTTTGGAGATGTCCCCGATAATCGCCGAGAACTCGTTGCCTCTCGCCGAGCGCAGAGAGTGGATCGACAAGGAAGCGAAGCGCCTTGCTGCCGCTATAAGGGAGGCGGGTGCCATCGCGCAGGTGCCCGAGCGCGAGGTGAAGGGCTGGGTCAGGAAGCTGGTGGGTCCGGTCCTTGCCCGGCGCGGTCCGCACCCGTTGGCCAGGGCCGGCTCTGTGTCCTCGCTCGTGGTGCTTGGCCGGGTGATCGAGGACGATGCGACGACTGGCTTCACCGGTGCTGGGGTTCGGCTGGGCCAGGAAGGACCGGAGCCGGTGCCGGGTGCCCATTTCACTGCGGACGTTGTTGTCTTCGACGCAGAGGGGACGGAGCGGAGACAGGATCTGAAGGTGGTTCGGTACACCGGCGTCCCGCCGGTGGGCGACCAGATGGTCGACGAGACGTACGACGCGCTGGTCGCCGTGCGCAGGTTCTTCCGCGAGGTCTACGGCCGCGCCATCCTGCCAGCCTCCGGCAGGTCGCTCGCCGCCACTGTGCACTACGGCGAGAACTACACCAACGGCTGGTGGGACGGCTACTCGCTGTTCCTGGGTGACGGTGACGGCGTGGTCTTTACACGCTTCAGCAAGTGCCCGGAGGTGATCGCGGCGGAAGCCACCCACGGGATCGAGGAGTTGCTCTACTTCACCTCGTATCAGGGAGAGAACGGCGCGCTCGGCGGCTCCATCCGCGAGGTCTTCGGCCTTCTCGTCAAGCAGTGGTCGCTCGGACAAACCGCGGACGAGGCGGACTGGATCCTGGGGGCCGGGCTGCTCGCGCCGGGCCGGCAGGGCGTGGGGCTGCGCTCGGTGAGTGCGCCCGGAACTGCGTACGACGACAACATGCTTGGCGTCGATCCGCAGGTCGGGCATATGGACGACTACGTAGTGACGGAACGGGACAATGGCGGCATCCACATCAACTCCGGCATCCCCAACCGCGCTTTCCACCTGCTTGCCAAGAGCCTCGGTGGCCGGGCATGGGAACGGGCCGGGCAGATCTGGTGGGACGCGCTGACAGGGGACGGAGTACGCGACGGACTCCTCTTCGCCGACTGGGCCCGTCTCACCGCCGACGCCGCCCGGGACCGGTACGGCGAGGGCAGTACCGAGGAGCGCGCCGTCTTGGCGGCATGGTCGGACGTGGGAGTGACACCGGCGCCCGCGCGGACCGATGACTAGGTGTGCCCTCTCATGAGGTTGGTATTGCGCCGCTTCGATCTGCCACCGGAACCGCTCAACCCAGCCCCGCAGCAGCTCGCGTTCGAGGACCTCGTGGAACCAACGTCATGAGACACCACACCTAGCCGCCACTGGACGCTGCTCATCGTGTCGACCCAGTCCCTCCCCAGCCTGACCAGCTCGTCGTAGCGCTGCCGGGTTACGCTGCCGACCCTGCCGGTCATCCGGACACCACCCCCCCGAGCCCCGGGGGACAACACCCTCGCGTGTCTGCTGTCCGCGCGGCACACGGCGTCGCGGGTGATGTCGGTGCCGGGTGGGACCATCGTCTGCGTGGACATCGCGGGGCGGGAGCGGTCGTGGCGGTTGATTGGGAGCGGATCGGACAACCGGCATTCGACCGGATCGTCGAGGCCGTGGTGCACCGCGTGCACGACGCGGCCGCGCGGGTGGAGGCGGTCAACGGACGTGGCGGGGACGACGGAATCGACATCAAGGTCTCCCGTGGTTCCCGAATACGGGTGTTCCAGCTGAAGTACTACCCGGACGGATTCCCGACCGCGTCGCACAAAGGGCGGCGAGGGTCGATCAAGGCGTCGTTCACGCGGGCTATGAGGGGTGAGCCGGAGGAGTGGGTGCTGGTGGTGCCTTGTGTGTTGACGCCGACGGAGCGGGCGTTCGTGCGGTCACTGGCGGACGGGCTGGCGGTCGAGGTGCAGGTGTGGGACCGGGCGACGCTGGATGGTCTGCTGGCGGTCCACGCGGACCTGGAGGCGTCGTTCACCCGGGATCAGCTGTTCGAGGCAGCGAAGGTGTACGGGCAGGAGCGAGCGCTGCTCATGGGCGGTGTGGACGACGTGAGCGCCCGGGTGCGGGCGTTGGGCGGTCAGGCCGACGGACTGGACGACCACTGGACCATCGACTCCGCCCGGCAGGGCGACACGGTGGTGCACACGCTGCGAGGCAAGCACCCGCGGGCGCATGAGGTCTCGCCCGTGATGTTCACGTTGACCGGAATCGGGCCCCTGGCACCGGAGCAGTCCGAGGCCGTGCGGCGCAGCCTGGGCTACGGACTGGACGAGAAGGTGGTGCTGCCGCACGGGGCGGTGGAGAAGGTAACGGTCACCGGGCCGGAGTTCCTGGGCAGGGAACTGGAGAACGCCGAGGTGCGGTGGGGTCCTACGGAAGAGGGCCCGGCCGCCGGGGTGGAGGCCGATCTGGTGTTCCTGGACGGCGATCAGATCACCGCCTCCTATCCCGGCAAGCTGAAGCACCTGGGGCTCGGCAGCGTGGGCCGGTCGGTGCGGATGGAGCTGGCGGGCGGCCGACTTCAGCTGCTGATGCCTGAGAATCCGCAGACCGCGGCGTCGTTGACATTCTCGTTCTCGCTGGAGGGGCTGGAGCCAGCGGCCGCCCTGCGGGTGCTGCGCCTGCACCGGCGCATGGCGGACGGGGGAATCTTCGAGGTGCGTACGGGCGCGGGCGCCGTCGGAGGTGGCGAGATCCCACCCTCGGCCGAGGCGGTGTACCGCGATTTCGCACAACTGCAGCTGTTTCTCGAGGATCTGGAGGTGGTGCAGCGCCACAGCGAGCAGTACTTCCCCGTCCCGGGCGAACTCACCCGCGACGAGCGGATCGTGTTGCGCGTCGCGCGTCTCCTCGCCGACGGGCACTGTGTGGTCTGCCCTTTCCTGCCGGAAGTGCGTCTCACCCTCAACGGCCGGGACACCCCCGCCACACGCGCCCTGCTCGGCGGCGAGGTGCAGCCCCTGCATCTGCCGTGCGAAGCGTTCCCCGTGCAGATTGCCGGGCGGCGCCTGGAGCTCGGCCCGGTGTTCGTCTCCCACCCCGAGGTCGCCGTCGCAGCGGGCAGCCGCGGCCCGGCTCTGGCCGCGCTCACCGCCGGCCGCGGTGACGGCGTGGAAGTCGGTATGCGGCCGGTCGGCGGCGGGCGGTTCCGGCTGGTTCTGCAACGCTCCCCAAACGGCTCCGGGATGACTCCCGTGCCGCTGGGACTTCCCGGCTTCCGTGAACCTCACTGACCCGCACGGCAGAAAGGGTGCTGCCTGCGGCCGCCCGCCGCGCTCCAGCCCTCGCCCGGGCCGGCGCACGCCGGCCCGGGCTGCGGCCGGCGGCGGTGCCCCTCACTCGGCGAAGGATCTCAGTCCTCCGGCTCGCGCGGGACGGCACGGGAGAAGAACTCCTTCGCGGTCTGGCCATCGAGTTCCCCGTTCGTGGTCGCGGACCGCCGCAGCGCTTCGCCCGTCACCTGAGCGGGGATGCCGAGCTGCTTGTCTGCCTCGCCCATGATCTCGCCGACGTACCACTGGGCCGAGGTCGGGAAGTGCTGGATGAACCAGCTGAGCATCTTCGCCAGGGGAACCGACAGGATGAGGTCGAAGGCCTTGAGCTGGCCGCCCCGGCGCTCGCTGACACGCAGCGAGGTGGCGAAATCCTCCAGGACGGCGTGGCGGATGGTCGGCCCCAGCGCGTCTGTCGGGACGATGCGCCTGAGGCTGTCGGCGACCTCGAAGGCTAGTTGGTCGGCAACCTCCCGCACGTTCGGTTCGTTGCGATGGCGCAGGCCCCACCGCTTGCGGATGTCGGGCCGCTTCCACAGGAAGCTGAAGAAGGTCTCGCTGAAGCGGTCCCGGATCTGAGCCGCTCCCGGGGCGAGACGGTGCCGGTCGCCTGCCGACATGGCGTCCTTCAGCCCGTCGGAGGAGCGGTGCCGGGCTTCCGCCCAGTCCTCGGCGACCGGGCGTGACCACTGGGCCCGGCCACCGACGGTCGCCTGGGGAAGCGGCACGTCGTTCTCGCCCCGGGAGATGTAACCCCGCAGTGTGGAGGCCGTAATGCCGCCCAGGGCGGCCATGTCGGGCACGCCGATCAGCCGGTCCCCCGTGAGTTCGGGACTGGCCAGGTCGACGACGCATTTCTCCAGCGGCAGGGGATCGTCCTGTTTCTGGTGGTGCTGCGCCCACCGGGTCAGGTGGTCGAGCCAGTCCTTTGGCGCCGCGGTGGCAGGGTCGAATGTGGCGACCTTGTGCACGGGTGCGCGGTCCGGGTGGGCGCGGCCGTCGAGCATGTCGATGGCGTGGACGGTGGCCGTGGCGCGTGCCGTGTGGCGTGCATAGTCCTCGGTGACCGGGTCCCAGATCTGTCCAGGCCGGTACCAGGTGTCGCCGTCCCACCAGTAGCCGCCGGCCCGGAACAGCAGCGGCGCCCCCGACCAGTAGGTGTGCAGGCTGGCAGTGTCCTGGTCGCGCAGCAGGAGCACGGTGCGCCCGTGCTCGGGGTGGTAGCGGACGGCCCAGCCCAGGTGGTGGGCGATCGGGTCGGTGGTGAAGGCCAGCCAGCCCCCCTCGCGAGAGGTGTCGCACCGGCCCCACATGCCTTCCCCCTTGTTCCGGCCGACTGCCTCGATGGCATCCGGGCCGTCGTCGAGGGGCAAGTGCGAGTCGTCGACGAACGGCAGACCGGGCACCGGGTGGTCCGTCCGCAGCCCGTTGGCGAGCGGACGAATGTCGTAGACCAAGGACTTCTCCTTCTCCACTTAGTGTTGTAGTTAACTACAGCACTTCGGATGCCCATTAGTACACCATTTGCAAACACGTCGGCACAGCGTTTTCAAGTCACCGTTGCGCAGAGGGTGTTGAGGCAGCCTCCGCGACTGCCGGAGGATCGGACGCTCCCGTGCCGCAGCTCCGTCATCCAGAGGCCGAGGTCCTCCTGGGCGACGGCGAGGTCGAGGTGGCGGGCGTCGAGCCAGGTGACATGCGACGGTCGACCACCAGTGGCGGGCGGGCCACCACGGCCTCGTGCTCCGCAGTCCTGGCCAGGACGCGGTGGTACCAACGCAGGGCCCCTTCCTTGCAGTTCGCGCACGTCTTCGCGCGGTGGGTGCATTGAGGAAGGCGGATCTGCCTGCGGCGATAGCCGTAGGACCAGGCCTAGGCGAGGGTGTCGGCGGGACATAACGGCTTGGGGAACGGCGGTACGGCTGGCAGGTCAGTGCCCCATCATCGGAATGTGACCGCCTCGGAGAGCATTCGCGTCGCCACGAGCGACTACGTGAGCCGACGTGGCTGAAGCCCAACGCTGGGCGGGGGTACCCCTGGGGCAGCCGCTGACCGGACACAGGGGTGTGCTGCTATCGCTGGCCTGGGCGGTCATCGACGGCAGACCCGTCCTGGCCGCCGGCAGCGGCAGCGGCAGCGGCAGCGGCAGCGGCAGCGGCGACGCCACGGTGCGGATGCGGGACACGGTGTGGCTGTGGGATCTGAGCGACCCCGCCGCACCCACCCCCCTGGGACAGCCCCTGACCGTCCCCAACGGCTCGGTGCTGTCGATGGCCTGGGCAGTCATCGATGGCAGACCTGTCCTGGCCACCGGCGGCTACGACGACACGGTGCGGCTGTGGGATCTGCGCGACCCCGCCGCACCCACCCTCCTGGGGCAGCCCCTGACCGGACACAGGGGTGTGGTGCTGTCGGTGGCCTGGGCGGTCATCGATGGCAGACCTGTCCTGGCCACCGGCGGTGACGACGCCACGGTGCGGCTGTGGGATCT
>NZ_JARXVH010000049.1 GCF_029892565.1 Streptomyces pseudovenezuelae
GGAAGCATGCCGGCCCGCGACCCGACGGCGGTCCAATAACCGCGTGGGACAAGGAGGCCAGTCGCGTTGGCATGTCAGGCTCAGGAACAGGCTCTGAGCGGATCTCGGCGGAGTTCGAGCGGATCCGCCGCGAGCTCGGGGATCTGCCCGGTGTGGTCTCGTCGTCCGCCCGGCTGAGGACGATGCTGCAGCACCTGACCAAGACGCTGCACCCCGGGGTGCTGAACGACTGCTTCTACCAGGCCGCCACCGCCATCTGCCGCAAGCGCGCCAAGGCCCTCGGCCGCCCCTTGCCGCTCCACAACATGTGTCTGCACTGTCCTACTGAGTTCGTCGGGTTGTTGTCGGGTGGTGGGTGAGGGTGAGTCCGGTGCCGGCGAGGCAGCCGTCGATGAGGTCGGGCCGGAGCTGGATATGACGCAGGCCCCGGCGCAGGGTGCGTTCGAGATGCTCGTCGTCGGTGAAGGCGGTGTTGGCCAACGGGCCGCGCCGTAACAGCGACCAGATGCCCTCCACCGGGTTCAAGTCCGGTGCATAGGAGGGCAGTTGCACGACGGTGAGCCAGTCATGTGCGGCCGCGTACTCACGCATCCCGGCCGCCCGGTGGACGTTGAGATTGTCCCAGATCAAGACGATGGGGGCGCCGAGCTGGATGTGGGCGCGGACGACCAGGTCGCGGTAGTCACGCCAGGAGAAGCTGTCGCGTCCGGTGCCCTTGTGCTTGCGGTGGCGGCGCGTCCGGTAGATCAGCCGGGACGCCTCGCCCGGCCGGTAACAGCACATGGCCGCGATCGACCAGCGGCGCCAGGACCGGCCCCGCACCCGCACCACCGGCGTCTGCCCACGCCGGGCCCAGGTGCGGGCCCGTGGCGGCGTCATCGAGAACCCGGCCTCGTCCTCGAAGACGACAAAGGCCCCCAGCGCCGCCGCAGTCATTCCGCCTGCGGCCACACGTCCTTCTTCCACAAGCCCACCGCGCCCTCGTCGCGTTCCATGGCCCGGCGGGCGGGAGACTGCCAGGACCAGCCGTGGCGGTGCAGCAGCCGCCATACCGCCGCCATCGAGCAGTCGATCCGGAACCTGAAGGCGATCAGGACTCTGATCCGGGCCAGGGTCCACCGCTGGTCCTCCCAGCCGTGCTCGGCGGGGCCGAGGGCCAACTCCTTCTCCAACTCGGCGAACTGGTCGTCAGACAGCTTGGACAGTTTCGGCGGCCCCGCGGTGGCGAGGGCATCCATCCCGCCTTCCCGCCAGGCTCGCCGCCAGCGTTCCACCGACCGCTCACTCACCCGCAGATCCCTCGCGATCACCGAGCTCTTCTCGCCGCGGGCGAACCGCTCACCCGCCTCGTACCGGATCCGCTCACGAAACTCTCGCCGCTCGGCGGTCAATCCGCCGCCCTGCGCGTACCGCATACCACCGGCCTACCGCAGGGATCAGCACCCGACAACAACCCGAAGAGATCAGTAACGCCCACCGGTCGGCGGTGCACTTGCCCCGGCTCACCACGGCACGGGACCAGACACTGTCGGTGCTCGGCATGCCCAAGAAGGAACGCGAGACTCTGCCCCGGCTGCAGGTGATCGCCCTGACCGACTACGCCACCGAACTCGACGAACTCATCGAGGGCATCACCACGGACGGCACCAAGGAAGGCGCGAGGTCGGCGTGAACGACGAGACACGGCTGCGCATCCGGCACACCTTCGACCGGCTCTCGACCAGTGACAGAGCGCCAACTGACATCGACCGGGCGCTGATGGAAGCGTTCGAGCGGCTGATGTATGGGCTGCCCGAGCTCACCGACGGCAAGATCACGGCTGTGAATCTGTGCACCGAGGCCGGTGTGTCCCGCGCCTCCTACTACCGCTCGCCGGTGGCACAGGCGGTGAAGGAGATCCTGGAGGCGCCGCAGACCCGCCGCCCGGAACCGGAGGAGCTGCGAGCGGAGGTATCCCGGCTGAGGAAGGCAGAGCGTGAGCTTCGCCGCGAATACGCCTCTGAGGTCCGCGAGTTGAAGGACACCGTCGCTACCTACGCCAACCAGATACAGCTTCTCGCACTGCGCAACGCCGACCTTGAGGCGCAGAATGCTCGCTTGGTCGAGCAGCTCAGGCAGGGCGGGGCGAAGATCACTCCCCTTCATCCACCATCAGGCCAGTCCGCTGAGTGAGGTTGCGCTGCCTTTCGCAGTGTGGGGCGGGCCTCATGTGAGGGCTGCGGCTCGTGTCCTGAGTTCTTGGGCTTCGGCCATGTCCGGGAAGCGGCGTAGGCGTACGCGCATGTCCCGAATGGCGCTGCGGACCTTAACGGAACGGACCCCCTCGGCGCAGTCGAGGAAGTCGGACCAGGTCGACATGGCGCCGTCGACGTTGCCTTGGCGCAGACGTACGCCGCCGAGGTCGGCCAGGACGATGGCGCGGGTGCGGCGACGGTCGAGGCCATGGATGTCGAGGGCAAGGTGTAGGTGCTCTTCAGCGGCGGTGAGGTCACCGAGGCGGGTGTGGATCATCCCGGTCTCGTGGGCCCAGCGGCCGGGCGAGTAGTGGGCTGCCCATGAGTCTCCCGATCCGGTGGAGGGTTTCCCGATGGCGCTCTCGGCGAGGGCGAGGTGTTGGGTGGCAAGGGTGCGGTCGTCGTCCTGGGCGGCTGCGTTGGCGAGAGTCGCGTTGTAGTAGGCCACGGCGCGCGGGTTCTGTAGAGCCCGGCCGTAGTTCACGCAGGCTTCGCTGAGCTGGACGGCTTCGGCGCGGTAGCCGAGATCGATGCACTGGACGGCAAGCCCGCGGAGGGCGGTGCCGGCGAGTTCGGGGTCGCCGGCTTCGTCGGCGAGCCGGTAAGCGTGGGCGTAGTAGCCCTGGGCGACGCCCTGGAGCTCGGGGGTGTCGCCTTCGTCTTGGGCCATCCAGCCGGCGAGGTGAGTGAGCTGGGAAGTGGCGGCGAACAGTTCCCTACCGGTGGCCTCGGTGTATCTGCCGTTCAGCCAAGGTGCGACGTCCTCGGTGAGGTACCGCACGGCGAGGTGGCGGGCGTGGCCGCCACCGAGTTCGGAGGCGGAGTCACCGAGAGTCTTGACCATGACCTTGATGGCTTCGACCTCGCCCCGGCCGACCCGTACGGTGCTGGCCGACGTTCCGGTGACGCGGCGGGTGATGCTTTCGGGGTCGGGCAGGCCGAGGGCCGCGAGAGCGTAGCCGCTGGACGCGGTGAGGAAGTTCCGGCGGTCCACGTCGAGGTCGTTCCTTCCCAACTCAATGACTGAGGCCACGGTATCGGCGTGGGTCGGTGCTGGTGCGGCGGATTGCCGGATGGCGGTCGCTTCCGGGTCGAGATCGAGGACACGGGCGACGTGGGGCCACCAGTAGTCGGGCGTGCGTTCGCCGGTCATCCATTTGCGGGCGTACTGGCGGCCTATGCGGCCGGGCCCGCTGCCCTCTTCCTTGCCGACGGCTCGCGCCAGGTCAGTGGGGCCCCAGCCACGTTCCTCGCAGGCCGTGCGGATCAGGTTCGCGATGGCCTGGGCGTGCGGCCTACCCGTCATCTCGTCACCCCAACCCTGGACTACGCGGGCCTACGCAGGACTACATCCTTCCCCCTGCCGGGGTTCCGCACCCGGCGCTTGACTGAACATCGTCCGCCCCGAACTCGGTTTCTCCAACGTGAAGTTGGTCAAAGGCGGCTCCGGCTCTCGGCAGAGCACGGCCGTCGGGTCCCGGAGCCTTTCACCCGAGAGGACTGGGTGGGCCACCCGTGTCGGTGCGTGTGGCCCCAAGCCCGGCGGAGCCGGTGGCGAGCAGCCACCGGCGCTGCCGCAGCTGGCGCGACGCAGCCGGACGAGAGGAGGCCAGCGATGTCGTACGACCACTGAACCCGAGAGGTACAGGGGCGGGCCCTCCACGGTGGGCCCGCCCCGCTCTGGAAGGACTCGCGATGCCATCTGTGATCGACCGTTACGACCCCCTGGACCCCGAGATCCTGCGCGACCCGTACCCGGCTCTCGCGGAACTGCGGCTGTCTGAGCCGGTGTTCTGGCACGAGGGCATGGGCTCGTGGGCGCTGACCCGGTACGCGGACAGCGTGCGCGTGCTGCGCGACCACGCGACGTTCGCGCGCGACCCCCGGCGCACCGGCGGCATGGTGCCCGAGCCGTCCTTGAGCGTGCAGACGCTCGACCCTCCGCAGCAGAGCCGGGTCCGGTCCCTGTTCATGACCGCGCTGCGGGCCCAGGACCTGACCGGGCTCGAAGACCGTGCCCGCCTCCTGGTGCGCGAACGGCTCGACCAGCTGGCCGGTGCTGGCGCGTTCGATGTGATGGCCGAGATCGCGGTGCCGCTGTCCGTGGCGGTCGTGGCGGATCTGCTGGGTGTCGAGCCCCCGCCGTACGGGGAGTTCGCGGCGGTGTCGGACGCGATCATGCGGAGCATGGACGGCGGCCTCAACCCCTCGCTCATGGAGCCGGGACGGATCGCCCGCCAGCAGCTGAGCGACCTGGTCGATTCCTGGTTCGCGGCCTCGGCCCGGCCCGGTCTGCTCGCCCGGGTACGGCAGGCTACGGCGCCCGACGCCGACGCGCTCACCCGGCTGTACGTGAAGAACACGGCGCGGGTGATGTTCCAGGGCGGCTACAGCACGATGGCGGCCGCCGTCGGCAATGCCGTGCACACACTCCTCGCCCACCCGGAGGCCCTGCACCAGTTGCGGGACCGGGCACTGCTGGCCACGGGCGCGGATGAGCTGGTGCGCTTCGACGGGCCGGTGCAGGGCACCACGCGCACGGCGGTGCGCTCGTGCCGGATCGGCGGCGTCGACATCGCTCCGGGGCAGAAGGTCGTCCCCCTGTTCGCGGCGGCCAACCGCGACCCGGCCGCCTTCGCACGGGCGGACGAGCTGGTGCTGGACCGTACCCCGAACCGGCACCTCGGCTACGGGTGGGGGCCCCACTCCTGCATCGGGACGACCGTCGCCCAGACAGGGCTACACGCCCTGGTCACGGCCCTCAACGGCCACCCGGCCCGGCTGGCTCCCGCCGGCGACGGCGTACGGCGACGCACGGCGACCATGCGGGCCTTCGACACGCTGCCCGCCACCCTCCTCGGCTGATCCCTTCTCCGGCCCGTTGTCGCGCAACGCCGCCGGGGGCCATCACCCACGTCTTCAGGAGTCCGCAGTGCGCATCCTCATCGGCAACCACATCGATCCCTCCATCCGCGAGCGCCACGACATGCGGGCCTGGACGCAGCGCCTGCTGTGGTTCGCCCGCCCCGGTGACCTGCTCATCCTGTGCTGCGAGCCGGACACGGCGTTCGTCGACTACGCCCTGGCCCATACCGGCGTGAAGCGCGAGGAGTTGACTGTGCTGGCCGCCCCAGCCGGAGCGTGGGGCGACCGGCTGCTCGACCCCGCCTCTCTGACCGTGCCCGCGTTCGTGGAGCAGGTGCGGGCCGCGCTCGACCCGGCCGGGGCCGACACGGTCACGGAGGTGTTCGCGCTGTGGCCGTCGGCCGCCGTAGCCCGGCTCGCCGACGCTCTGGACGTGGCCGACCGTTTCCCTGGCGCACTCTTCTTCGGGCAGGGCGGCGGGGAGATCGGGAACAACAAGGCGAACTTCCGAGCCCTGGCGGCGGCGGCCGGGGTGCCGATCCTGCCGGGCCGGATCTGCCGCAGCCTCGCCGAAGCGACCCAAGCGACCAGCGCACTGCTGAAGGACTCCGAATCCGGGGCCGTCGTGGTCAAGCAGGCCCACAACGGGGCCGGTGTCGGCAACCAGCTGCTCGTACGCGATGCGCAGATGGCCGTGGACCATGTCGGGGCTCGACACCTGCACCACCTGGCCCCGGGCCCGGACGGCATTGCCGCGTACTGGGCCGAGCGGTGGCCGTGGGCGAGCGGCGAGGGCCGGTGGCCGGTCGTCGTCGAGGAGTTCGCGCCGGGCGCCGCCGCGGTGTACTCCGAGCACTACGCCTCCGACGCGGGCACCCGGCCCACCGAGACGGGCCGCCTGCTCTACGTCGGACGACGCCTGAGCCACCAGGTCGTGCCGCTCGACGGCGTCACCGAGCCGGTACGGACGGCACTTCTGGACGGCGGCACCCGACTGGCTGACGCGTACCGAGCGTTCGGCTACCGCGGGCACCTGAGCGCGGACGCCCTGGTCCTGCCCGACGGGGCCGTGGTGTTCACAGAGGTCAACGCCCAGGTCTCTGGAAGCCTGCACATCTACCAGTCGATCGCCCACGGCATCGTCGACGTCGCCGCCGAACCGGCCCGGCAGGTGGTCGAGTACCACGTCCCGCCGACCTGGGCAGTGCCCTCCTTCACCGCCTTCCTGGCCGCGCTCGACGAGCTGGGTCTGGCGTACGACCCGGCCACCCGGACCGGGGTGATCGTGTCGATGCCCGCCATCCCCCTGGTCCCCGGGGAGCCGGTGCAGTTCGTGTTCTGCCTCGCCTACAACCCCGCCGAGGGCCACGCGGGCGCGTTCGCCCGGCTCGACGCGCGGTTCGCGAACGTGCCCGCCGGCACCTACGACGCCAGCCAGCACATCGGCACCGGCGCCATTTCGTTCTCCTCCTGACCGGGAGCCCACCCATGACCACCACCTCGCGCACCGCGGCGGCCGAGGCCGCCCAGCTCCGCCCCACCTTCGACTCCGGCCGGCTGGCCGCCGAACTCGCGGCCGTCACCGCCCACACCTGGAACGTGCAGCGCACCCATACCTACGGCGGCCAGGTCGGCCAGCCCGCCGCGATCGACTGGCGGGTCCTGCCCCTGCGGAGTCTCGGCGGTGATCCGGAGCGCACCGACCCGGGCGGCCCCGGACCGGAGCCGTTCAAGGCGACGCGCTGGCTCGACCAACTGCCCTACCTCGCGGAGGTCCTGGATTCCATCCCAGCCCCGCTGAACGCGGTGCGGCTGATGGCGCTGGGGCCCGGCGCTGTCTCGAACCCGCATTGCGACCCCAAGTACCGCCTGGACCGCGGCATCGTGCGCCTACACATCCCCGTCGTCACCGACCCGGGCGCCGTGCTGGTCCTGGACGACGTCGAACACTGCTGGCAGCCGGGCACCTGCTGGTACGGCGATTTCTCCCGCGAGCACCTGGTGCGCAACACCAGCCAGACGGTGACCCGGGTCCACGTCGTGGTCGACGCCCTGCTCACCGTCGAACTCGCGGCCTGGTTCCCGGACTCCTGGCAAGACCTTCTCACCCGTGGCGAGGTCCTCCTCAATCACACCGCCCCTGCCCAGGCTCCCGCCTGGCCCGCCGGGCTGCCGTACGAGGCGCTGCTGCCGTCCGGGTTCGCGGACTTCGATGCGGCGACCCCGCTGGACGGCTCCCTCATCCCCGCTCGCATCGACCGCGGCGCCGACGACGTCCTCGCGTTGACGATCGCCGGGCGCGCCTTCGCCCTCGTCTCGGTCGACGACAGCGAGTTCCGGTTCTCCGGCTGGAGCGAGCAGCGCACTCTCCAGCCGGACAGCGACGGCACCGGCCTGACTCTGCGGGTCCGCCGTGGCCGCGTGCTCGCCGACCGGCACGTGACCGCAGCCCCCCGTACTCCCTGACCTGCTCCGCCCGCCCGAGAGGAACACCGATGCCCCGCCTGAACAGTCACGACGACTTCACCCCGCTCAAGGAGGTCATCGTCGGGTCCGCCGCCAACTACGTGGGACACGACCGCGACGTCTCGTTCGAGCTGTTCCATCACGAGAACCTGAAGGGCTTCCGGTCGGACTGGGCCTATCCGCGCCTGACCCGGGCCGCGGCCGGCCACCGGGAGAGCTGGACCATCAAGGCGCGGTACGCGCAGGAGCTGCACGAGGACGTGGAGGCCCTGGCGGCCACGCTCGCCGGGCTCGGGGTCGCCGTGCACCGGCCGTTGCCTCTTCCCGCGGACGCGGCCCCGATCGCGGGCCTGGGCTGGGCGGCCGCCCCGACCCCGGCGCTGAACATCCGCGACAACACGCTGATTCTTGGCGACGAGATCATCGAGACGCCGCCCGCGATCCGCTCCCGCTACCTGGAGACCCGCCTGCTCGCCCCCGTCTTCACCGCCTACTGGGAGGCCGGCGCACGGTGGACGACGATGCCCCGCCCCACCCTCACCGACAACAGCTTCGACCTGTCGTACGCGCGGGACACCGCGACCACCCTGGGCGGGCCGACGGAGGCCATCGACGACCCGCGGCCGAGCCCGTACGACGTCGGCGTGGAGATGATGCTGGACGGCGCGCAGGTGCTGCGGCTGGGCCGCGACCTGGTCGTCAACGTCGCGCAGGAGAACCACGCCCGGGGCGCGGAGTGGCTGGAGAGGCACCTCGGCCATGAGTACCGCGTGCACCAGGTGTGGCGGATGGCGGACAACCACATCGACAGCATGGTGCTCGCCCTGCGCCCCGGGGTGTTCCTGGCCCGGCACGACGGCATCCGGGACCTGATGCCCGAACCGCTGCGCTCGTGGCGCTACATCGTGCCGCCGGAGCCGGACCCAGGCACGTTCCCGGTCTACGACGACTACGAGGACCTGGTCCTCACCAGCCCCTACATCGACCTCAACGTGCTCTCGGTCGACGAGCACACGGTGCTGGTCAACGAGGAGTGCACCGGCCTGGCCAAGCTGCTGGAGACCGAGGGCTTCGACGTGGTGCCCGTACGCCACCGGCACAGGAGGCTGTTCGGGGGCGGGTTCCACTGCTTCACCCTGGACACCCGCCGCACCGGCGGCTTCGACGACTACCTGTCGTGACCCTCCCGGGCGTGCTGCTGCTGGACGGGGCCGGCCCCGAGGCGGGTCTCCTCGCCGCGGCGGCCGCCGCCCGGGGACACCAGGTCCACGCCGCGACCACCGCCGCGGGGTATGCGGACTACGGGCCGGAGTTGAAGGGTCTGCTGGCCGGGCGGGTCGTCACCGACTTCGCCCGGCCCGACCGGGCCCTCGACGAGATCGCCTCGTACGCCCGCCGCCGCGGCGTCGGCGCAGTGCTGACCGTTAACGAGTACCTGACCGAGCTCGCCGCGCGCCTCTGCGCCGAGCTGGGGGTGCCCGGCAACGACCCGGGCCGGGCGCGGGCGGCCCGGGACAAGGCCGCCATGGCCGAGGCGTTCGCGGCGGCCGGGGTGCGCGCCCCGTACACGGTCCTTGTCCGGGACAAGGCCGGGCTGCGGTCTGCGCTGGCGGACCCGCGGGTCGGTTTCCCGTGCGTCATCAAGCCGCTGTCCGGGGCGGGTTCCGCTGGCGTCACGGTGGTGAGCGGCTCGGCTGGTGCGGCTGCGGCCGCCGACGCCGCCCGGGCGGCGGTCGGCATGTACGACGTTGGCGGCAACCCGCGCGTCCTGGTCCAGGCGTACGCCGCCGGGACGGAGTACAGCGTCGAGTCCCTCACGCAGGACGGCGCCACGACGCACCTCGCCGTGACCCGCAAGCAGGTGACCGGCGGTCCGAAGAGGGTGGAGACAGGGCACAGCCTGCCCGTCTCCCTGCCCCCGGCCGTGGAGGCGGCCGTGTACCAGGAGGTGGAAGCCGCGATCCGGGCGGCCGGTATCCGTCACAGCGCCTCGCACACCGAGGTCATCGTCGGAGGGGACGGACGGTGCGCAGTCATTGAGATCGGCGCCCGCCTCGCCGCCGGGCAGATCGGGGTCCTGATCCAGCACGCCCTGGGCATCGACGTCTGGGCGGCGCTGCTCGACGTCGCCCTCGCCCGCCCGGCCGCGCTCGACCCCACCGCCTGCGGATACGCCACCGTGCGGTTCGTAACCAGCCCGCGCGCCGGACGGCTGACGTCTCTGTGCGGGTTCCCGAAGACGGGGCCGGGCGTGCCGTTCGTCCGCTGGCGGGCTGCGATCGGCGGCACGGTCGACGAGCCGGGCGCCAACGGGCACCGGTTGGGGTCGTTCGTGGTCACCGGCCCGGATGCCGCCGAGGTCGAGGGGCGGGCCGACGCGCTCCTGCGCCGGGTCCGCATCCGCGTCGAGCCGGCCCCGGAGAACACCGGTCAGGTCAGGCCGGCAAGAACCTCGGCCATCGCGCCGTAGCTCTCGCGGACCGCGTACGTCTTGGCCAGCCGGTGGCGCTCCAGGCGGATCGCGCCCAGGTGCCGGGCCTCGTAGACCCGCGCCCGCCACACCGCTGCGGGCGAGTGGTCCAGGGCGCCGTACGGCTCCCAGAACGCGGTCCGCTCGTCCTCCTTGGCCGTCACCATACGGATGGTCCAGTCGGCTGCCGGATCACCGAACAGGCAGCGATCGAAATCCAGCACGCCGGTGATCACCGGCTCGGGGGCCGCCGGGTCCAGCAGGGCGTTGACGGTCCACAGGTCCCCGGTCAGCAGCCTGGGTTCGGCGACCTCGTCGAGCACGGCGCTCTCGTGCGCGGCCACCGCGGCGACCTTCCGCACATCGGCAGCGTCCAGGCCGGCGTTGTCCAGATCGGCGGCGATCTCCTCCAGCGAAGTGATCACCGCCTCGCTCCAGGTGGCGTACCCCGGGCCGTCGACGGGTCCGAAGTGCGGTCCGCCCACATCGTGCACGGACCGGGCGATGCTGCCCAGCTGCCGGAAGAACGCCGGCCAGGCCGTACGGGGATAGTCGCCGAGGCGCTCGGGAGCCGGGACTCCGTCGAGGAGACTCTGCACCATCCAGTCCCGGCCGATCACCTCGTGCGACCAGTCCGCCGCGATCACCTGCGGCATTAGCGGCGCAATCACCGCGAGGTAGGGCACGGATGCGTACTCGTTGCGCATCAGCTGCCGCTCGGACCGGAACTGCCGGGCGGGCTCCGGGGCGACCCGGAGGATCACGGGCGGCCCCTGTCCGGCCACCGTTACGCGATAGACGTTGTTGTACATGCCCGCGCCCAGCTCGACGGCGGCGGTGACCCGTGCACCGGCGCCGAAGACGCGGCGGAAGACCTGCTGAATCTCGTCGGCGGTCACCGACTGCTGGAACGTGCCGGAAGCGCGGTTGATCGGCCGGAATTCCATCTGACGCCTCCGAACTTGTCCGTGGGCAACCTGAACCGCCCTGGGCCGTGCTGAGGTTGATGCTAGCCGTGCCGTCACGCTGCCAGTGAGTAGCTTCGCCGTGAGACACCTGGGCGTTGAAACAGGTTGACAGACCGCATAACGCCGTGGTTGTGCCAGTAGACGCAGGGGAGGCCGTCTTCGATGGGTCCGGCGTGCTCGTAAGCGTTCAGGGCGGCGCTGGCGGACCGGTCGGCGGCCTGGGCGGCACTGCGGCCACGGCGGCGCGCGCGGCGCTGCAACTCGCTGAAATGCAGGCGACCTTGGTGGGGCACGACGAGCTCGCCGTCCAGAACCAGGTCCTCATCGAGCTGCGCCGCGGCCTGGGTGATGTCCGGAAAGGCTGGGGGTCAGATCCGTGCCTCGACGGGACTGCATCCGGACCAGGTCGGCGCGTGGGAAGACAACAGCCCTGAAGCCGTCGGGCTTCTGCTCGAACGAAAGATCGCCGGGTAGTGCACTGTCGGGCGGCAGTTCCCGTTGGGATTCGGCGAGCATCGGCTCGATCGGAAGGGTCAAGACCACACCGCCACATCTACGCCGCACGGGCTCGCTACGTACGCTGAGTTGCGCCGAAAGGCCCGTTTCACCGGCCGTTGCGCGACCTGTTCCAGTCAGCTCGATTTTCGAGATAATGACCGTTCCATGGGGGACGTCGGGGGAGGCGCGGTGAGGACTGTTTTCCGGGAACGTCCTCCCTGGCTCGCCCGCGTAGGCGGCCCGGCTGTGCACGGCGCGGGTGTGCTCTTCGACCGAGACCTCGTGATGACTTGTGCTCACGTAGTCGGGGCGGCGCTTGCCATCGATGCCCGGCTTGCGGACCCGCCGTCCGGAGCGGTGGCTATTTCGCTTCCGCATGTGGGCGAGTCGGCAATTGGACGGGTGGAGGTCTGGGTCCCTCTGGCGGCGGACGGTGCCGGCGATGTGGCGGTACTCAGGCTGGACCGACCGGTGACTGGAACGCCGGCGCCCCTGCGTGCCCCGACGGCCACGGCGGGCCACCCGTATGTGATCCAGGGCTTTCCGGGCGGGCGGGACTTCCCGGCTGAGGCGAGTGGACGGCTCGGCGGACGGGCCGGACCGCACTGGGTGCAGCTGAACGATCCCGGTACTACCGGATTCCCAGTGGATCACGGATTTTCCGGTGCACCGGTGTGGGACGAGACGCTCGAAGCGGTCGTAGGGCTGGTGGTCGCCCGTGAAAATGATCCCGCTCTTCGAGTTGCCCATATGATCCCGCTGGACGAGGTCGTTCGCCTCTGGCCTCCGTTGCGGACCAGGACCGGCTTCCGGCTCGATCTCGACGACTCTTTCGACAGCCACTGGCTGCCGCGGGCGCGGGGCATGGACCCGTACGAGCCCGCTGCGGCCCCAGAGACCGGCTACTTCACCGGTCGCACGCGGGCGCTGTCCGAGCTGGCCGAGTGGCTCAACGCGCCGCCCGCGTCCGACCGCAGAATCCGTGTCGTCACGGGCAGCCCCGGAAGCGGCAAGAGTGCCGTCCTCGCGCGCACGGCCCTGCTGGCAGACCCCCTGACCCGGCAGCTCGTCCACGCGCAGCAGCCCGAACGCGCCGTGCCGCTCCCCCGCCCGGGCTGCATCGACGTCGCCGTCCACGCCCGGGGCAGGACTCTGGAAGAAGTCGTCCAGCAGGTCGCTGCCGCCGCCGGGGTCGAGGCGCAGGACCCAGTCGAACTGCTCCAGCAGCTGCACCGCCGCGGCACCCCCTTCACCGTGCTGCTGGACGCGCTCGACGAGGCGGCAGGGGACCACTCCACGCGTATCGTGTCACTGCTCGGCAGGATCGCGGCGGACCCCGCACGGCACGGATTCCGCGTATTGGTCGGCACCCGGCAGGGCGCTCGTGGCGCGTCGGCGGGCGCCCTGTTCGCCCGGTTGGCCAATCGGTTGGTCATCGATCTGGACAGCACCGTGCGCGACTCGCGCACCGGTCTCGGATATCTGGAACTCGCCGATGTCGAGGCGTTCGTAGCGCGGCGGCTCGGCGAGACGGGGCGAAACGGGCTGGCCCGCTCAATCTCCGTCCACGCAAACGGGAACTTCCTGATCGCCCAGCTGGCAAGCGCTGCCGCGTTGGCCGCGGCGGACGGCGGAGACGCCTCCTGGGAAGCACTGCTGCCCACCAACCTTGGCGAAGCGGTCGACGGCTACCTGAACATCCGCTTCGGTGACCGCGCCGAGACCGTACGGGACCTGTTGACCGCCGTGGCCTTCGCCGAGCACCCCGGCTTCGGCGAGGGACAACTGTGGCTCTCCGTCGCCGAGGCCCTGACCTCGGCCCGGCACGCTCCGGCCGACCTTGCCCGGATGATCGCCTCCGCCGGGAGCTATCTCGTTGAGCAGACGACTGTCGAGCCACCCGCCTACCGGCTGTTCCACCAGGCTCTGGACGACACCTTCCGCGTGCAATACGGCGAACGTTTCCCCAGCCGAAACGGCCACCGCCTGGTGTACCGGGCCCTGCTTGAGCAGGTGCCGGCCTACCCGGACGGAACATTGCGTTGGGAGAGGGCGGAGGAGTACCTGCGGGTGAACATGGCCGTCCACGCGGTGGCCGCCGGATGCCTCGACGACCTGGTGCAGGACGTCCGCTACCTCGTCACCGCGCCCCCCGAGCGCCTGCTGCCGCACCTCGGACACGTCACCTCCGGGGCGGCGCGGGCGGCCGCGTTCGTGTACCGGCGCGCCAGCCACCAATTCGCCGATGGGGACCACTCCGGACGGGCGGCCGTCCTGGCACTGGTGGCTCGCCAGACCGGCTTTCCGGACCTGGCAGAGCAGGCCGAGGCACACTTCTCACCGACCTGGTCGGGATGGCCCGTGCGGTGGGACCCTGAGGGCGCCGAGCAGACGGTTGCCCAGCTCTCCGAGACCTACTCGACGGCCCTTTGGTTCGACCCGGAGGGAAACCCTGCCGCGTGGTTCTCGGGCGAGCTGTGGCGCACGCATGGCTATCTGCTGCAACGCGACGACGGCATACCGGAAGACGGTCCCCGCCACGACATCTTCCATGCGCATGCCATCCACGTGCACGACGACGGCAGCGAGACCGCCCTCTCCCTGACCGGAGAGGGCGTACTCCAGCACTGGTCGCTCACAGCCGGCGTACAGCTGCTGGGCGAACTGACCCTGGAGGGCATGGGATTCACGATGCTCGGGGCCGCGGGGCTCGCCGTGGACGCCGACGGCAGGCTGCTCGGCGTCGCCGCGGCCAACGGCGTGATCCATCTGGTCGACATGAGTGGCGACAATCCGCGCCTGCTCGATCGCGTCGCCGCGGAGGATCTGGAGCCCCTGCGAACGAACAGCGTCACCATCGCCAACCCGAACGGGGTGGTCCACGTCGCCTGGTTCGAGACCGTGACCGTGGAGGGCGAGAGCACCGTCCGGGTCCAGCTGGCCCGGGTCGCCGCGGACCGGCTGGTCAGCTGCGGAACACCACTCGCGGGCCACGCCTTCAACCCGGAAGTGGTGCGGTTCCTGACCCGCCCGGACGGCACGCTGCTCCTTTTCGCGGCCTCGGGAGACACCGTGACCCTGTCCGAAGTCACCCCCGACGGCCTGTCGGCGCTCCCCGTCCCCCTCCTGGACCAGCCCGTCACCGCCGCCACAGGAATCGTGCTGGCGGACGGCCGCAGCATCGCCGCCTTCGGTGACTCCGGCGGCATGCTCTCGACCTGGGAGGTGGGCGAGGCACTCACTCCGATCGGCATGCCCAGGGTCGGACATGAGTCAGGTGTCAAGAATCTGGCCCTCGGCGTGGACCCGACAGGCGACCTCGTGCTGCTTTCGCACGCCGGAGCGGGCTTACTCGCCGCTAGCAGCGGCGCGGAGGTGCGGCTCTGGAAGGTTGGCTTTCTCCCTCCCGAGCCCATGCTTCCGCCCGACCCCATCGGCGCCCCGCTCTACCCGCTCGCGATGCTCTCCGTGGGCGACGAGCAAGTGGTCGCCCTGACGGAGAGCAGCGACCGCCCCTTCACCGTCCTGCTGGTCACCGAGGACTCACTTTTCGCCCTCGCGTCCGAGGCGCCCCACCCCGTGTTGCTGGGCTATGGCCGGCTCCTGGCCGTGGCCTATGCGGCCACCCCGGGCGTTCTGGTAGTGGGCAGACTTGACTCCCGGATGCTGCAGGTGTGGCGGGCGGGGGAGAACGGCCTGTCCCAATTCACCTGGGTCACATTGAACACCACGGGTCTAAGTCGCGACACGTCGCACCAGGTCAACGGCCCCCTGGCCATCACGGAGACCACTGACGGCAACGTGTTGATCGCGGCTGGCGACGCGAACGGCTTGGTGTGCCTGTGGTCCCTCAACCCCCAAGGCCGTCGGCGCGGCCTGGGCATCCCGCGTCGCCGAAGCCGCCACGATGCCGAGGAGATAGCGACGTTGGCACGCGGCACACGATCTGAAGCCGTCCCTCCCCAGCCGACTGAGCTGGTACCGCCTTCGGCCACCCCCTTCGCCATTCATCAGCTGACGTTCTACGCCAACGAGAAAGGGCATGTCCGGCTTCTGGGACTGAGTGGGCACACCCTGGTCCTCTGGGGACTGTCGGGCAGTGGTGAACTGCCCGTGCTGGACACTGTCTCGAACGTCGAAGCATTCGCCACGATGCCCCCGTTCGGTCTCGGAGGCGGCGCCGCAGAGCTCGTCCTCACCTACGCGGAGACCGACTTCGTGGGGGAACTCCGCGTCTACGAGAGTCTCGGGGAACGGCTCGCCCCGGTGAGCGAACCCTGGCCGGCACAGCTGGAGTTCAGATCCGAACTCGCCGTCGTCGCACGACCCGACGGCCATATCCTCGGCGCTGCCGGCGACCGCAACGGCCTTGTCCGGATCTGGCGGCAACATCGAGGCGGTACAGCGGACCTGGTCCTGTCCACGTACCTCGGCTCCGCGGTGGACGGGCTCCGCTGGACGCTGTCAGGCACTCTCGTCGCCATCTGCCGCTCCGGGATCCTCCGACTCACCGGCGACTGGTGACCGCAGGTTCCGCCGCCAGGTGACCGCCACCTTGAACTGCCCCTCCGCTGACGACGCGGCGAACACGGCACCCGCCTTGCCGGTCAGCTTCACGCTGAACTCAAGCTGCACCTCTTCCGGCGGCACCGCCAGGTTGGTCAGTTTCTCCAGAACGGCGCCGACAGCCGGACGCAACGGGTCCAGCGCCCGCTGGAACGTAACTGCTGCCCGGCCTGCAGTCTCACCTGGCTGCGCCGACACGCGCGTGTAGGTGTCGGACGACCCCGACGACTCCACTTCGACGTACACCGAGCCGCTGTCGTCATCCAACGCGAACTCCACAAGCTCCTTCACCAGGCTCACTGTCACTGGGCCCCCCTCCAGTCGTCAACCCTTCATCCCCCTTCTAAGGCGGGCAGGTCGCTGGAGGGGCACCGTCTGCGCCGTCGGGGCTTGGCGCCGGCAGCCAGGTGCACGCGGCCGTGGGTGACGAGGTGATCCCGCTTGCGGTGAAGCAGCCCCGCCACGGACGCGGGCGCTGCAAGCACCTCGGTCAGCTCCTCCTCACCGAGAAGGAGCACGAGCTCCTGTCCTCGGCACTTCGCCGCCTCTTCGATCACAGTGTCGGTGAACCCCGAAACACTGACGATCACACCGACGACCTGGGACGATGCCGCCCGCTGCAGCCGCAGGCGGACAGCATCCTAAACGTCCACGTCGGCTGGAGCGTTCTGCCACTTCGCCTCGATCAGATACCACACGTCGCCGTAACGTGCCACGAGGTCCGTCTGCCGCGGCGCCGCGATCCCCGCATCGCGGTCGACCCGGAGGTGCGCCTGCTGGAACAGCCGCTCCAGCAGCTGCTCGAACTTCCGGCCCCGGTGGTACGCGTTCGTCACGGCCCGCAGGCGCTCGAAGTCTGCCGACAGAGGTCCCCGTAGCATTGTCGCCCCTTCTTCCGGCCATCAAAAACAGTCGGAAGCAGAGTTCCACAAGGACGAGGCCCTCGTCGGACGCTCAGTAGCCGTACCCGGGTCTGCCCAGCAGGCCCGGCCTCGCTCGGGACCGCCGCCAAACCAGTCCCTCCACCCCTGACGCCGCCCCCTGGGGGCCGCCATTAGGTCTCAACTGACCGTGGAAGAACGTGGACGACCGATCCCTTCCGATGACTTTCTCTCGTCGACCTCCGAGGGGGAGGGCTCCTCGGAACGGACAACGGTCACGAGCATCCGAGACCTGCCCGCTCCGACCCGCAACCGCTTCCTCAGCGTTTCCGCCGAGATTGGCCTCTGGTACTCCTGCATGTGCCGAATGTTTTCCTCACGAGCACGCTCCAGAAGTTCTTCGTCGGGCAGCTCCGCATCCTCGTCTAGCTTGAGAGCCGCTTCCAAGAGGGGCTTCGTGTCTTCTTGGGGACTCTTGCCGATCTGGCTCTGCGATAGCGCCCCGTCATCTGAAAGTGGCTGGGCTTCTTCTGTAGACGGTTGCGTTCGCCCCGGACTGGTATTGCTGTCGGCGACGGGTGAATCGTGGCTCTTCCAAGATTTCCGTGAAGCCGGTCATGCTTCCGTGCGCCAGTGACGCTCCGTCATGGATGGCGGGATGCTCGATCAGTGTGAGGAGTTGCTGAAGACGGTCTTTCCGCACCTCGGCGGGGTGCTGGTGGAGCAAGTGGTGGCAGAGGGCGGTCTGTTACGGATCGTGGCGAGTACGGCATCGACGATCTCGGCGTCGTGCCCGGACTGCGAGATTCTGTCGAGACGTCGGCACAGCGGCTACGAGCGCCGACTCGCCGACGACGCAGTCGGCGGCCGGCGGGTGTCCATCACGCTGACCATCCGGCGCCTGTTCTGCGACAACCCGGGCTGCGCGAGAGTGACGTTCGCCGAGCAGGTTGATGGGCTGACCGTGCGTTACGGTCGGCGGACTCCGCAGCTCACGGGCCTGTTGGGCGCGATCGCGGTGGCCCTGGCAGGCCGAGCCGGTGAACGCCTGGCGGCCCGGCTGCCGGCTCCGGTCAGCGACACCACTCTGCTGAGCCTGGCCATGGCCCTGGCCGATCCGTACACACAGACGCCCCGGGTCCTCGGGGTCGATGAATTCGCCACCCGCAAGGGCCACAAGTACAGCACCGTGCTGGTCGACTGCGAGACCCACGCCCCCATCGACCTGCTGCCCGACCGGGAGTCGGCGACGTTCGCCGCCTGGCTCACCGACCACCCCGGAGTGGAGATCATCTGCCGCGACCGCGGCGGCGCCTTCGCGGACGGCGCCCGTGCCGGAGCCCCCGACGCCGTCCAGGTCGCCGACTTGTGGCACCTCTGGCACAACCTCGCCGAGGCCGTGAAGTCCCTGGTCAGCAAGCACAGTTCCTGCCTTCGCGAACCGGCCGCCGCCCCGGACTCACCTCCTGAAGTCCTGCACCCGCCGCTCTCCAACGCGGGCCGGCTGGCCGAGCGGGTCCAGCAGCACCACACCGCCGTGCACGACCTGATCGGCCAGGGCCTCACCATCCGAGCCGTCGCCCGCCGCCTGGAACTGTCCCGCAACACCGTCCGCCGCTATGCCCGCGCCGTCACCTGGGAGGAACTGGCCACCGGCCGCTGGCAGAACCTCCCCAGCACCCTGGACCCCCACAAGCCCTACCTCCACCGGCGTTGGAACGAGGGCCACACCAGTGCCGTGAAACTCCACGCCGAACTCTGTGAGCAGGGCTTCACCGGCTCCTACTCCGTCGTCCGCGACTACCTCCGCCGCTTCCGCCGCACGCCCGACGACGCCCCGCCCCCGACCCGGCCTCCTGGCATCCGCAAGGTCACCGGCTGGATCACCCGCAACCCCGACCGGATGGGCGACGACGACCAGCAGAAACTCAAGGACATCCTGGCCCGCTGCCCCGAACTCGAAGCAGCCACCGGACACGTCCGCACCTTCGCCGCGATGATGGCCATCCGCAGCGCGAGCCGCCTGCCCGAATGGATCGCCGCAGCCGGAGCGGACACCGCCATCGGCCTCCGCGGCTTCGCCGACGGCCTGCTCACCGACCTCGACGCCGTCGTCCTCGGCCTGAGCACGGAATGGAGTTCGGGCTGCGTCGAAGGCAGAGTCACGGACATCAAGCTCCTCAAACGCCAGATGGGCGGCAGAGCCGGACTACCCCTACTCCGCAAGCGCGTCCTGCTCGTGGCCGCCGACCGTCGGCAACACAGAGTCACACCCCAGGCAACTCACTGACCGGCTTCACGGAAATCTTGGAAGAGCCAGGATTCAGCCGCCGCCGACAGTATTGCTGATCGCTTGAAGCAAACCGGGGCCAACTTCGGCCCACCCGATGAGCAGCAGAGGGCCAACAGCATCGAAGGCAGCCTTCCCGAATTGATCATTCAGTAGCGGATCAGCCACGTTTAGTGCCAAGGTCATCAAGCTGGAGAGGACGAGTAGACGACGGGCGGGCCGAAGCATCTCGGGCGGAGCAGCATGAAGCGCCAGATACCGCGTTCCTAGCAGCAGCCCCATGACCGACAAGTCCACCGCCGGGGCCACCAGGGGAGCCACCCATGGTGGTACGCCCAGACGCAGTGCGAGGGTCCACACGTTCCCGAAGCCGAACAAGAACGTGAGACCAACAACCGCGGTCATGATCATGGTCACCGCTCGAAGCGTGATCTTCCGCTCAGCGGCAGTGCTCGATCGGCTCCCGTTCGAGTCCATCCCGCCCATCACAGCGCCCCGTCCCACGCTGCAGGCCGGAAACGTCCCTCCACGACGAGTCGCCCGATACCGATTGGACACCGCTGGTCGGACTTGCAACCATCTGCGTGTGCCCCCCCTTGAGGGTTGGAACCGGTGCGCATCCCGGGTGTTGAGTGTCTCCCCGACGACCATCTGCCACAGGACCTGCGGAACGGCAGGCTCTCGATCTCCACGAGCAGGCAGGACCTGCGTTGGCCTCGGCCCTCCGCCCGGTAGCCGAGCGGCAACCGGCCACCTGGCCACCGCTTGTGCTCGACCTTGGCCTGCGCCCCACCCTGTGTACGGTCCCCGATCAGGTGGCATTTCAACTCGACGAACGCCGTGTGCTGCTGCAGCCTTAGCCAGCCGTGGCTGGTTGTGGCGTCGACCTCCTGTCTGACCGACACCAGCGCGATCTCCAGATCCTGCATCTACCAGGCCCGGTGCCCAATCGCCCGGTCGGTGTACCTCATCCGGTCGAGCACGTACACCAGCACGTCGGTCCATCCCCCCGATCCTGCTGCGGTCCTTCCCTGCCGTCATGTGGCCAGCTCCATCGAGAATCTAATGGCACCTGTACGAACGGGCTCGGCGCCCCGCTCACCCTGGTCCTCTCCTCTGAGGTCGACCACCACGACATGGCCCCCCTGGTGGGTCTCATGACCCGGTCGGACACGC
>NZ_JARXVH010000050.1 GCF_029892565.1 Streptomyces pseudovenezuelae
GACGTCGAACACCTCCCCCAACGGCACGGGAGCCTCGTGCGTTGCGCACACCGCCGGTGTCACCCGATCAGTGGCCACTCTGAAACAGCTCACTCAATGACCCTGGGTCCACAACTACCAGCTCTAGTGATGGTGCCAGGGAGCGGGGCAAGTAATCCTGATCTCGGAATTGCGGCAGTAATTGTGCTTGGTGCTATCGATCCGAAACGGTAGGCGTTCTGGGTCGTTGAATGCTGCGTGAGTGAACTGGTGGGAGACGCGCGGCAGTTGTCGCCGGCGGCGCAGGAAGCGTTGCGGCTGCGGGCGGTGGCCGCTCTGGTGGAGGGTAGGAACCGTGAGGACGTCGCGGCGGTGTTCAAGGTTTCGCTCAAGGCGGTGGAGGGCTGGTGGGCGAAGTGTCAGGCCGGTGGGCGTGAGGCGCTGACCGCGCGTCCGCGGGGGCGGCGCGTGGGTGAGCATCAGGTGCTGTCCGAGGTCGAGCAGGCAGCAGTGCGGCAGGCGCCCTTGGATCACCTGCCGTGTGACCTGGGTTTTCGTGGCCGGTTGTGGACACGTGGCCAGGTGGGTGAGCTGATCGCGAAGCTGTATCGGGTGCGGATGACCGAGCCCGGGGTGGGCAAGTACCTGCGGCGCTGAAGGCTGTCGTTCCAGCGGCCCGACAAGCGCGCGGTCGAGCAGAACCCGCAGGCGGTGCCGACCTGGCTGGAGGTGACATGGCCGGCGATCCGAGCGACGGCGAAGGCCGGGAACGGCGAGGTGCTGTGTGCCGACCGGGTCGGCATCCGTTCTGATCAGGTCACCGGCCGCACCTGGGGAGAGAAGGGCCGTACGCTCATCGTGCGCCGCACCGGCAACCGGTTCTCCGTGAACGCGATGTCCGCGATCAGCACGAAGGGCCGGATGCACTTCATGGTGTTCACAGACCTTCGACGCGAAAGTGATGTGCCGCTTCCTCGACCGGCTCATCGGCCACTTCGACCGCAAGATCCACTTCGCGGTGGACGGTCACTCCGTACACCGCTCTCACACATCGTCCGCGGCTACTTCGGTGGCCCCCACGTCCGCTACACCCTCGAAGAGAACCCTTTGAGTTTCTGATCAATAAAGCATCTCTAAGCCCGTTGAGCCGCTCCTGTGACGAGCAGGTCACTACGTATCGGGAAGATTTCCGAGGAGGATGGCTGATGCAGCCGCCGCACACAATCACGTCCTTCGTGACGGGGGATTCATGGCTGCCTGGCCGATAGCCGCCGCCTGCCTGCGTGCCATCGGCCGCGCACTGGCCATGGCCAGCTTCATGTGGGTGGGCCACCTAGCCGTCGCCTGCCTGCGCGCCCTCTTCCGCGCTCTGGCCACAGCCGGCTGCATGTGGGTGGGCCATCTCCCCGTCCCAGACGAACCGGCCCGGGAGCGGATCTGGGCGACGCCTCCGCCGGGGCATCCCGAGCGGCTTCGCCCTGACATCCCTCTCAGCGAGGTCGAACGGCACCTGGCGCGCTCGCTGTCGCGCCCGGAGGACATCGCATGACCAACGCTGTTCAGGCCTCAGTGCCTGTGTCACATCTTCTTCTCACAGGTCACGGCGTTAGAGCGTCTGGCGATGGACTCATCTCCATGGTGCCCGGCGAGCGAACTAGTACTGCAACGGTACTTAAAGCCAATGCCGTGACTCTGTTGGTGATCTTGTCGGGAGAGTGACGGTCAGGCGCTGCTGGTGGTTGGCTGGTCGGTGGCGGGGCGGCCTCGGTTTGGGGCGGTGGACGGTGTCGATGCGTCCGGCAAGTTTTCAGCGGATTCCCCCGATGACGGTCCGCACTGCGTGGGCGGCATGTCCGAAGGGGACGCCGGTGATGCTGATGCGGGACCGGCTGGATGTGGTGTTCGCCGACGAGGACTTCACTCACCTGTATCCCGCCGCTGGCCGACCGGGCTTCTCGCCGGGGCAGTTGGCGCTGGTATCCGTGCTGCAGTTCGCAGAGAATCTCTCCGACCGTGCGGCGGCGGATGCGGTGCGCACGAGGATCGACTGGAAGTACGGGCTCGGCCTCGAACTGGACGATCCTGGGTTCGACTATTCGCTGCTCAGCGAGTTCCGGGCCCGGCTGGCCGAGGGCAACCGGGCCGATCAGTTGCTGCAGTTGATGCTGGACCGCTTGGCGGCAGCCGGGCTGCTCAAGGGGCGGGGCCGACAGCGTACCGACGCCACCCATGTCCTGGCAGCGGTGCGGCGGTTGAGCCGTCTGGAGCTGGCGGGCGAGAGCGTGCGGGCTGCCCTGGAGCAGATGGCCGAGGCCGATCCGGACTGGCTGGTGCCGCTGATCGAGCCCGCATGGGCCAAGCGGTACGGGCGCAAAGTCGAGATCGGGAAAGTTCCGGGTGGCAAGGCAGCGGTGCGCGAACGCGCCGAGGAGTTCGGCCGCGACGGGCAGAAACTCCTCACCGCCGCCTGGGCAACCGGCGCCCCAGCCCGTCTGCGGGCGTTGCGGCAGGTGGAGATCCTGCGGCGGGTCTGGATCCACCAGTATTACTGGGATCGTGAGGGGCAGCTGCGCTGGAGGGAGGGCACGGCTCTGCCGCCGGCCTCGCTGCGGTTCGACTCCCCGTATGACACGGACGCGCACTACTGCGTCAAGCGCGATGTCGAGTGGAGCGGATACCGGGTTCATTTCACCGAGTCGTGTGACCAGGACCTGCCGCACCTGGTGGTGCACCGCCTACCTCTCACCGGCCCACATCGAGCGGGCTCAGCGCGTGCACGGCATCACGCTGCTCGGCCCGATCCTCGCCGACAACAGCCGCCAGGCCAAGGCAGATTCGGGCTTCGACAAGTCGGCCTTCACCATCGACTGGGCCCACGAGCGGGCCATCTGTCCGCGAGGTGCCACGAGTGCGTCCTGGACCAAGCTGCATATCTCCGGCCACACCTATCTTCAGGCCCGCTTCGCCGAGAGGGACTGCCGGCCCTGCCCAGACCGTGCCCGGTGCACCTCCTCGGCCACAGGCTCCCGCTCAGTCGCAGTCCTGCCGCGGGCACTGCACGAGATCCAGATGCGCAACCGGCTCGACCAACAGACCGAGCAGTGGCAACGCCGGTACGCGATCCGCGCCGGCATCGAGGCCACCCTCTCGCAAAACGTCCGAGCTCACGGCCTACGCAGAGCCCGCTACCGAGGCCTCGCCCGCACCCACGTCCAGCACGTCCTGACCGCCATGGCCTGCAACCTCAGCCGCCTCGCCGACTGGCACGACACCACCTCATCGCCCCGTCGCGCATCCCGCTTTGAGACTCTCTGCGCCAGAGCAGGATTCACGATCATCTGAGGCCCAAGATCACCAACAGAGTCATGCCGTTGCTTTAGGCTGCGGAAGAAACGCCTGGCCGCGGCCTTGTCCCGGCGGCTCTGCAGGAGGATGTCCAGCACCATTCCGTCCTGGTCGACGGCCCGCCACAGGTACTTCCGCACCCCGTTGATCTTGATGAACACCTCGTCCAGATGCCACTTGTCCCCAGGCCGGGCTGCCAGCGGCGCAGCGCGTTGGCGTAGGCCTGCCCGAACTTGCCGCACCAGCGACGGATCGTCTCGTGGGAGACGATGATCCCGCGCTCGAGCATCAACTCCTCGACCTCGCGGTAGGACAGCGGGAAGCGGAAGTACAGCCCCACACAGTGGGAGATCACCTCGACCGGGTATCGGTGCCCCTTGTACGACAGCGACACGGACCCCACAGACAGCCCCCTCCAGCACGATCAACCAGAAGATCATCCCACCGGTCACCCAACGTGACAGTGCCCTGCTGAATGCTTACGTTCGCGCCGTCGGGGAACGGCCCTCGCCGGTTCGGAAGCCAGCAGGACTACTTATTTGGGGGAATCCGCAGCCACGGGCCATGACTAACCTGAGTCGCATTCGGGTTCCAACGCCGAATTCCGCATCTTCGACCTACTCGGGCTGGGTGATCCTTGTGCTTGTGCTTGGAATCAACGGAAACTTCTCTGGGCCGGACACCGATCTGGTGCCACAGATGAGTGAAGTGATGTTCCATGACGCGGCGGCCTCCCTCGTACACGACGGAGAACTCGTGGCGGCGGTCGAGGAGGAGCGGTTCAACCGGATCAAGAAGACCACCAAGTTTCCGCTCGAAGCCATCCGTGAATGTCTCGATCTGGCCGGCGCGCGCCCTGAGGACGTGGACGCGGTGGGCTACTATTTTCCCGAGCAGACCGTCGACACATTGCTGAACTCCCTCTACCTCGACAATCCGCGGATCCCTGTGCGGTACTCCCGGGAGCTGATCGGCCAGCGGCTGAAGGAGGGCCTAGGCTGGGACCTGCCAGCCGAGAAGCTGGTGTACGTGCCGCACCACGAGGCGCACGCGCTCTCCTCGTACCTGCACTCAGGTATGGACTCGGCGCTCGTGCTGGTCCTGGACGGTGCAGGCGAGAGGAGCTCCGGCACCGTCTACCTCGCCGAGGGTACACGGTTGGAGAAGCTCGCTGAGTACCCGATTTACAAGTCGCTGGGCATGATGTACGCGGAGTCCACCTTCATGCTCGGCTACGGTTTCGGCGACGAGTACAAGGTGATGGGACTGGCCCCCTCGGGCAACCCGGAGACCTACCGCGGCACGTTCCAGAAGCTCTACACGCTGCTTGACGGCGGCGAGTACGAGTTAACCCCCGGCTCCGTTTTGCCGATACGCCCGACCAGCCAGCTCTTCCTCGCCGAAGGGTTCCGGCCGCGCCGTAAGAACGAGCCGTTCACCCAGCAGCATCGCGACTTCGCCGCGGGCCTCCAGGAGACGACCGAACGGCTCGCGCTGCACGTCCTCAAACACTGGGCGAAGGCCACAGGCCAGCCGCGCCTGTGCTTCGGCGGCGGCGTTGCCCACAACTCCAGCCTCAACGGCCGCATCCTCAAGTCCGGCCTCTTCGAAGAGGTGTTCATCCACCCCGCCTCGCACGACTCGGGTGCCGGAGAGGGCGCCGCCTACGCGGCTGCGGCGAGCCTGGGTACTTCGCTTCGGCCGAAGAAGCGGCTGATGAGCGCCAGTCTCGGTCCGTCCCTGGGCACCTCGGAGGAGGTGGCCGCACGGTTGGCCGAGTGGGCACCAATGGTTGGCGTCGAACGCCAGGAGGATGTGGTGGAGACCGCCGCCGCACTCCTCGCAGCCGGACAGGTCCTCGGCTGGGCGCATGGCCGGTCCGAGTTCGGCCCCCGTGCACTCGGGCATCGCAGCATCATCGCGGACGCCCGCCCGGCCGAGAACCAGATACGGATCAACGCGATGGTGAAAAAGCGCGAGAGTTTCCGCCCCTTCGCCCCGGTGACCACTGTCGAGGACGCCCACGACTACTTCGACATCTCGGGCGCCAAGGGCAACCATGAGTTCATGTCCTTCGTGGTGCCGGTGCTGCCGGAGCGGCGCGCCGAACTCGGCGCGGTCACGCACGTGGACGGCACGGCTCGCATACAAATCGTGTCCGAGGAATCCGGCGAGAGGTTCCACCGCCTGGTGCGGCGGTTCGGCGAGATGACCGGCACCCCCGTGCTGCTCAACACCTCGTTCAACAACAACGCCGAACCCGTGGTGCAGAGCCTCGACGACGTCCTGACGAGCTTCCTGACCACCGAGCTCGACGGCCTCGTGCTGGAGGACTACCTGGTGCGGGCCAAGGCCTCGCCGGACTTGGGTGCGCTCGTGCCGAAGTTCCGCCCGGTGACCAGGCTGGTCGAACGCAGGTCCGGTGGCGCCGACGCATCGTCCGGAGCGGTGGACCACGAGGTCTCCCTCGATTACCACACCGGCCCGACCACCAAGGTCTCCCCGGAGCTGTACGAACTGCTGAGCAGGGTCGACGGTGTCACCCCGCTCGAATCCTTGGCCAAGCCCATGGGCGGGCTGTCGGAAGAACTCACCTTCGAGGTGTTCACCCTCTGGCAGGGGCGGTTCATTGTGCTGACCCCAGGCCAGGCCACAGCTCGATGACCGGGGACACCTCGGAGATGACGACACACCGGGACGCTACCGCCTCGGCGACGGGCACCGTCACCGAGGTGCAGCGCGAGATCAGCCGCCTGCTGGCAGAACTACGCCTGGTGATTGGTGAGCCAGACGCGCTGGTGGACGCCTGCGTAGCCTGCTTGGAGGCCGCTCAGATCGCGTTGGCCGCCGCTCTCGGGCAGGAGCAGCGGGGTGACGGAACACGCGAGGCACTGTACGCGGCCAACGCGGCGGTTTTCGCGCTTCGGTTCGCCCTGGTCAAGGCAGGCGATGAACGTCGCCGGGCAGGGATGGACGAGCGGTGAGCTGCTACTGCTGGGTTCCTCAAAGGGTGTACACATATCGGCGCCGTAGTAGACGAGTTGGCGGGGCTGGTCTGCCCCAGATCCAGGGCGTGGCGCGGGAGTTGAGCTGGTCGGTCGCCAGGGTCGTGGCGTGTTCGATGTCGTCGCGGTCGGCGAAGGACCGGCCGGCGAGGGCGGTCTTGCGGAAGATGCGCCACCAGCCTTCCTGCAGGTTGAGCCAGCAGGCGCCGACGGGGATGAAGGCGTGGCGGATGCGGGGATGGTCCTCCAGCCAGGTCCGGGTGGACAGGCTGTTGTGGGAGGACAGGTTGTCGGTGACGATCCAGATCTCGCCGGTCGGGTTGGCGTTCTCGACCTGTTGGAGGAACTGCTGGTAGAAGACGCTGTTGCGGGAGGATGCGGTCATGGTGATCTGCTGGCCGTCCCGGACTCGTAAGGCTCCGTAGACCCAGGTTTTCTTCGGTCCGCGGCTGTAGTCGAGTTCCGCTTTGATCCGGTGGCCGTCCGGTGACCAGGCAGGTGCGGGCGGGAAGGTCCGCGGGATCACTGGCCCCAGCTCGTCGGCGCAGATCACCGTCGCGCCGTCAGGCGGGTGGGTGTAGAGGCCGAAGATCCTTGTCCTTTTGGGACGAAGTCCGGGTCCTTCGACCGCGTCCAGGACCGGGTGCGGCGCCAGCGCACCCCCTCGGCCAGCAGGATGCGGCGGACTTGTGAGCGACCCACCTCGATCCTCTCCGCCTGGGCTGTCGCGGCCAGGGAATCCAGGGTCCACTCGGCCAGCCCGGCCTCATCGAAGGCCCACAACTCGCCGACGGGCTCCCATCTCAGCCGCCCCGGCGGCACGGTCTTCACCAGGGAGATGATCCTGGAGCGTTCCTCCTCGGTGATCCGCCGCTTGCGGCCCTGTCCGCCCAGATCATCCAGTCCTTGCACGCCCGAGTGGTTGAAGCGGTGCAGCCAACAGCGGACCGTTTTCTGGCTGCAGCCCAGTTCTGCGGCGATCGCCGGCACCCGCAGACCCGACCAGCTCAGCTCGATCATCCGGGCCCGCATCACCGCATCACGGGGAGCCTTCCGCGCCCGCGACAACCGGCGAACGACGGCCCGTTCGTCCTCATGACGTCCCGGTCGTGCCCGTACAACCATCGTCCAGCACCCGCCCCCGAGCACCATCAACTACCCCGCCACCAGGACATATACCCAGCGAAAGAGGAACCCAGCAGTAGTGCGGGGCGGTCCATGTCGGCGAAGTCGTGGCTGTCGAACGGGGCGTTCTCCAGCTATTTAATGGAACCGAGGAATAGCAGCCGCTTGGCGACCGGCCCGCGGTCGGCGCCGACGAGATCGATCTCGATGTCGGTGCCGCGAGTCCAGTACCCTCCCATCGCCGGGACGGCGGGCAAGCCCTGGTCGGGCAGAAGCCGAGCCACGCTGTCGCGGATGAGAGGTCCGACGGCGCGCCCGCGCCAGGCGGTCCATTGTTCGCGGATGCGACCGAGGGTGAGGTCGCCGCGCATGCGCTCGATCTCGGCCATGTGCGGGGCGAGGAAGGCGAGCCAGAAGCGCAGGTAAGGACGGCGACCCGGTAGCGCCGCTCTCTGGAAGGGCATGTCGACAGGGGCAGCTCGGCCTGTGTTGCGCACGTGCAGGGACTGGGTGGTGAGGCGGCCGAGGGGGTCGAAGGTGTGGGTGAGGGTCGCCGTGTCGGCAATGTGGCGGGTGAGTTCGCGGCCGGCCGCGTCGCGTTCAAAGGTCAGGACGCGACCCGATGTTGTCAACGTCGTACGGCGCCCTGTCGCATCGTAGGTCCAGACGGACTCCGCCCCCGAGGGGGTGGTGCGGTGAGTGCGGCGGCCCAGGGCGTCGTAGACGTAGGTGATCGTGCGGCCGTCGAGTGTCTCCGAGTGCAGACGGCCGAAGCGGTCGCGGAGCAAGGTCACCGACGCCCGCGATGCCTACGTCGTCGCCGATGCCGCCCGCACCCTGTTCCATCTGCTGCACGGCATCGAGCCCGCCGAGCGCATGTCGAACTGGCCATGGTCCTGGGCCAGGACGACCGACCTCGCCCAGGGCGCCACCCGCTCTCCGACCGGCCGCGCGGACTGCTGACCTCCATCCATCCACCCTCGAACGGGTCCCGGGGCCACGTCTGCGGCACCCGGCCGTCCTGGCCCTGCTGCAGGACTTCGGCTCTCCGGCCGCCCTCGCCGAAGCGGGCACCCAGCGGATGATCCACGTCATGCTGGGCGCCGCACCACGGATGCACAGTGCCTACCACCTGGCCGAGCAGACGGTCGAGGTTCCCGGCAGCACCTCTGCGACAGAGACTGTTTTCGGCCTGGCAGAGTCCCTCGCTGTCACGCTCAGGCGCCGCGAGACGCTGGAAACGCGGGTCGCTGTCCTGCTGGGGCCCACCCTCTCGCGAAGGTCCTGACCTCCATGCCTGGGGTCGCAGTCAGGACCGGTGCCCGCATCCTGGCCCCACCACACACCGACCAGGCACCTCCGTCCGCGGCGAAAGCCCGCCCCGCGGCGGCACCAAGATACTCAAACGGGCCCTGTTCCTGGCCGCGTGCGCCTCGCTCAGCAACCCGGAATCGCGAGGTCACTACGACCGGAAGCGTGCCGAGAGGAAACGCCACAACCCAGCCCTCATCTGCGTTACCCGCCGCCGCGTCGACGTGCTCTTCGCGATGCTCTGCGACGGTACCCCCTACCAGCCCCGCCACGAACAAACAGGCTGACCACGCCCACAGACCTTGACGAACAGATAGCAGCACCCCCTTTCCAGGAGGAACCGGCCCGTAGGTTCCCCGCGCGCGGCGCGCGGGTCAGGGAGCGACGACCACCTGTGCGGAGTAGCTGAGGCCCGAGCCGAAGCCCGCCGTCAGGACGAGCGCTCCCGGCCGCACCCGGCCGGAGGCGATCAGGGTGTCGAGGGCGAGCGGGATCGAGGCCCCGGAGACATTCCCGTCGTCCCGGACGGTCCGCGCCACCTCGACCGAGGCCGGCAGGCCCATCGCCTTCACCAGGCGGTCGATGATCCGCACATTGGCCTGGTGCGGCACGAACGCCTCGATGTCGTCCACCGTCGCCCCGGCCGCCTCCAGGGCCCGCCCGCACACCTCGGCGACGGCCCCGATCGCCCAGCGGAACACCTCGGGGCCCGCCATCTCCAGGAACGGCCAGCGCATCGTCGGGTCATGGCGCAGTTCTACGAAGGAGCGGCTCTGTTCGATGGCCCGCAGGTGCTCCGTGTCGGTCCCCCACACCGCGCGCCCGATGCCTGGCTCCGTCGAGGGGCCGACCACGGCCGCGCCCGCCCCGTCGCCGAAGATGAAGGCGGTCGAACGGTCCGTCGGGTCGATGATGTCGCTCATCCGCTCCGAGCCGACCACCAGGACGTGCTCGGCCTGACGGCTCGTCACCAGACTGCCAGCCACAGCCAGGCCGTGCGAGAAACCGGCGCAGGCCGCGCCGAGGTCGAAGGCGGCGGCCCCGCCGACGCCCAGCTCGGCGGCGCAGGCCGCAGAGGCGGGCGGCGCCTGGTGCAGGTACGACATGGTGGAGACGATCACGCAGGAGACGTCCGCGGGGGTCAGGCCGGCCGCGCTCAGTGCCTTCTGGGCGGCCTTCGCCCCCATCACGGGAATGGTCTCCTCGGGATCGGCGAAATGCCGGGTCACAATTCCGGAGCGCGCCTCTATCCATGCGCTGTCGGAATCGATTAACCTGCATATCTTTTCGTTTCCGACCAGCCGCCCAGGGCGATAGGAACCCACCCCTAGAAGGCGGGCGAAACGGTTGGGCGACGATCGATTTTCAGTGGCCATCGAAGTCATCAATCCAATCGTGGATCAGTTCACCCGGGCGTTATTTCATCAAACGGCCCGCAAACCCTTACTGTCAATGAAGAGGCTCCGGGACGTTCGTCCTATTGATTCGACGGTTCATCAACTCGCGTTTTCCGAGAGCATGTTGCGGCAGATCGAGGCGGCTGCCAGACTGGCGTCTTCATTCCGGCGCTCACATGGAGGAGCGAAGTGTCAGAGGTACATGCCTCCAACACGCACACCGCCACGATCGAATGGCGGGACCAGGGTCCCCTTTTCGCCACCCAGGCCGAAGCAACGGGTCTGTCATATCTGCGCGGGCTGATTTCGGGCGATATCGTTGCCCCGCCCGTCGCCCAAGTCCTCGGTATCGAGGTCGTCAAAGCCGACCCGGGCACGGTCCAGTTCACGATGCCAGTCAGGAACTTCTTCACGAACCGCCTCGGCCTGCTCGCCGGCGGCATCCTGTCGACGGTAATGGACTCCGCGCTGGGTTGCTCGATCCTCTCCGCAATTCCCGAGGACAAGGACATCGTCACCCTCGACCTGAACGTGGACTTCCTGCGCCCGGTGCACGGGGCCCCGGGCCTCGTCACGGTGGACGCGGAGGTCGTGCACTTCGGGCGCAACCGAGGCCTGGCGTCCTGCCGGGTCGTGGACTCGAAGGATCGGCTCTGCGCCGTGGGCAAGAGCAGCTGTCTGATCCGCGACAAGGCCCCCGCCCCCAAGGGCGCCGCGGAGGGCTCCCGGTGAGCGGCGCCCCCGACCTGAAGGTCGGACAGATGCTGCGCGAGTCGCGGACCATCACCGACGCGGACATCGTCGCCTTCGCCGAAGTCGCAGGGGACCGCGGTCGGCACCATCTGCCCGACCAGGGCCGGGCGATGGCCCACGGGCTGCTCACCGCCTCTCTCGCCACGAAAATCGGCGGTCGGCTCCACTTCATCGCCCGGCGCATGGGCTGGGAGTTCCTGCGGCCGGTGTGGTCGGGCGACACCATCATCGCCGAGGTGACCGTGCGCGCCCTGAGCGAGGTCCGCTCCGGCACGGGCGTGGAGTTCGACATCGAGATCAGCAACCAGCACGGCGAGACGGTGCTGCGCGGCGACAGCACGGGCGTGATCCGCCACTGAGGCGGCGGCAGGCGGGTGGGTGCCACACCGAAGGCGGTGAGCGTGGCAACCGTCCAGCAGGGCGCCGATCTCGCCCAGGACGCCTGTGCCCCACTCCTCGACCTCGATCTCCAGGACCCAGGCGCCGACTGCCTGTTCCTGCGGGGCACCGCCGTGGATCGCCGCGCCGGTGCGGGCGACGGGCGGGCTGCCGTGTCCGGCGACCTCGATGACGGGGGCGAAGCCAGCCCTGCGTGTGAAGTCGGCGAGCGGCAGATCCTCGGCCGGTCCTCCGCACGTGCAGCGGGGGTCCATGTCGTAGAACAGGTCGACGATGGGCTTGTACCAACGCGTGGGCACCTTGTTCTCGGACAGCACAAACCAGCTGGGCGCGGTCCGCTCCTCGGCGATAGTCACCGCTCACTCCTTACGGCCTGGGGAGCACAGAGCTTGGGGGTGTCACTGCGCCGCCAGCGCGGCGAGCACCTCGTCGGTGGTCACGGCCCGGTGCTCGGGTGGCCGGTCTCCGGTGGCGCAGACGGCGGTCACCGAGCCGGCGCGGCAGACCCACCACACGCGCAGCTCGTGGTGCGGCTGGCCTGTGACGCCCACCCGGAGCGTCCCGTCGCTCTCCTGGCGCAGCTGGTAGTCGCGCAGTGCGGAGGACGGGCGGTGGTAGGCCTTGAGGGCGGCCTCCTTGGCGGCTACGAGGACCGTGGCGAGCAGTCCCGGCGACGGCTCGGGACCGAGCCGGGGCGGCTCGGCCAGGCCGAGCAGCCGGGGCAGCAGGATGTTGTTGCGGGCATCGACGGGTTCGACATCCACACCGATCAAGGAGGCCGTTCCCGCTTCGGTGACCGCGCAGACGGTCAGTTCCCCGGTGTGGGCGAGCGAGACAGCGATCCCGTGGGGCCCGCCCTGCACCTGGGGGGCGCCATCTGGATCCGGCAGGATCTCGGTGGCGCTGGCCCCGGTGGCCCAATGGACCGCGGCCTTGGCAGTGAGCCGGGTGCGAACCCACTCGACGCGCCGGGCGCCGGTCAGGGACGCTGCATGTGCCCGTTCGCACGGGCCGAGCAGCACCTCGGGCGCCCGCCGTCCGGCCCAGTCGCAGTCGACGACCAGGACGCGGGCGCCGGCACCGGCGCTCATGATGCCTCCCGGCTCATCGATGCCCCGGGCTCCGTACGCCAGGGGTCATCGGACGCGCCGGATGGCCTGGACGAAGTCGCCTAGGTCCTCGACGCTGGGCTCGCCGGGGGTGTCGACGAAGCCACGGACCAGGCGCACCACCGAGTCGTACGCCTCGGTGTGGTCGTAGGCGGTGGAGTCGGCGACCTTCAGGGACCAGCGCCAGTAGCCCTTCATGGTGTCGGCGAGCGGCATCCGGAAGGTGGCGATGACGTCCTTCAGGCCGGGGACGGCTGCGGCGCCGTCCCGGACGACGTAGGCGCCCACGAGGTTGCTGTAGAAGGCGAAGTGGCGGGCCTCGTCACGGGCGAGGCGGCCGAGCAAGTCTTTGAGGAAGGGTTCGCTGACCGTCTCGCGGAAACGCTGGTAGAACAGCTGGGTCGCCTTCTCCTGGACCAGGGTGTACGTGAAGGACTGGACCGGGTGCTCATAAGGCAGCACGAACTTCTTGCGGCCCTCCTCGGCAAGGCTCGCCAGGATCTCCTCCCGGGTCGCCATGCCGGTCTCGACCTGGTAGCGGGCGAGCGCCGAGGCATGCCGCTCCTCGTCGGAGGCCCAGGCGACCAGGAAGCGGAAGTACTCCCGGTTGAAGCCGAAGCGCGCCAGCTCCTGTTCGGCATCGGCGACCGGGAAGGCCTCCAGGAAGTGCGAAAGGTAGCCGGGGATGTGGTCCTCGACGTAGGTGATGAACCGCACCGCGGAGCGGTCGGCCTCGGTGAGCCGCTCCGGGCGCAGTGTCGCCCAGGGGAGCTCGGCGAGGGTCCAGGACCGCTCGCCGGCGCGGGTCACCGCCTGGTCGACGAGCTCGTGCATCTTCAGGGCGGGCAGCAGATCGTCGAGTACGGCCTCCACCATGTCAGCCCACCGCCTTGGGGCCCAGCCGGGACTTGGTGGCGGTGAGCGCGAAGTGCTTGGAGGTGTAGCCCCAGCCGGCGTTGGCGACCCGCAGATACTGGATGAGCGGCTCGGCCATGCCGGGAGCGGCGGCCTCGACGCGGTCGCTGTTGGCCTCCGCCCGGCGCTCCCACTCCTCGATGGTGCGGTGGTAATGGGCAGTGAGGTCGTCGAGCCCGGCGAGGCTGAAGCCGGCCGACTCGGTGGACTGGATGATGTGGGAAAACGGCACCATGTCGGCGAAGCCGAAGATGGTCTCGGTGACGTGCCTGGTGCCGGGTCGGGCGGCGAACTCTTGGTAGACCGCGTCGCTGCGGAAGCAGCTCTCGGAGAGATAGAGGCGGCCCTGACGGTGCAGCGAGTCGTAGACCTTGCGCAGCACCGCCACCCGGTCGGGCATGTGGATGATGGAGCCGAGCATGGTGGCGGCGTCGTAGGGGCCGCCGATGGCCAGGTCGGTGTACGAGCCTATGCGGATGTCGACGCGGCCGGCGACGCCCAACTGCGCGGCCTTGTCGCGGATGTACTGGGCCTGCGGGGCGGAGGGCGTGACGCCGGTGACCTCGCAGTCGTACTCCTGGACCATGAACAGTGTGAGGCTGCCCCAGCCGCAGCCGATGTCGAGGAGGCATTCGCCGCCGCGCAGACCGAGGCGTTCGGCGACGAAGTGGAGCTTGGCGGTCTGCGCCTCCTCCAGGGTGGCGTTCGGCGTGCGGTAGGGCGCGGAGCTGTACTTGATCCGCTCGTCGAGGAAGGCCCGGAAGACCTCGGGGGGCAGCTCGTAGTGCTCGTTGGTGGCACGCCGTGCTTCCCCGGGGGCGAGGGCGAGGTTACCGTCGCGTGCGGTGTGCACCACCGCCGGGCGGGTGTCCTCGGTCGCGTGGGTGGTCATGTCAGACCTCCGCGCCGGCCTGGGCGAGCACGAGGCCGGCGAGCTGGCGGGGGGTGCGGACGTCGAAGATGTCCTCGTCCTCGAACTCGACGTCGTAGACGCGCTCGATCTGGGCGACGACACGCAGCAGCCGGACCGAGTCGGCGCCGGGCAACTCCTTGAGGACGGTGTCCTCGGCGATGTTACCGAGGTCGATGCCGAGTTCTTTGGCGGTCTGGGCGCGCACCTCGTCGAGGACTGCGGACTCCTGGAGGGACATGGTCATCCAATCGCGTGGTCGAAGTAGTGGGCGAGGCGTTCGCGGTCGGGGCCGACGAGGTCCATGTGGCTCTCGGCCTGCTCCGAACTGATGGGTTGGTAGGCGGAATTCGCCATGACGTGTGGGGTGCCGTCGAGGCCGATGACGTCGGCCTCGGCATGCACGGCGCCGCTGCCCTCGCGGGTGATCCTGGCGATCGCCCGATAGGGGGTGCCGATCCGCAAGGGGCGCAGGAACTTGGTGCGCAGGGTGACGGAGAAGGCGAGCAGGCCGCGGTCGAGCGCGATCAGGTCACCCATCAGCTCGTCGACGAGGACGCTGACGATGCCACCGTGGACGACTCCGGGGTAGGAGGCGTAGTCGTCGGAGAAGGTGATGTCGGTGGCGAGCCGGCCGTCGGCGAGCCGGAACATCTCCAGGGCGAGGCCGATCCCGTTGTGCGGGGAGCAGCCGAAGCAGCGGAAGCGGGGGTCGTCGAGCCAGGGCAGGTCGACGGGGGTGGCGGCGTCGTCCGGGGTAACCATGTCGGCCATCACGCGTCGCCCCCGGAGGACGGCAGTTCGGCGAGGATCCGGCGGATGTCACGGAGCTTCTCGACCGGGCGGCCAGTGAGTTCGGCGAGCGTGTTGAACAGCTGCTTGTGGATGCGGTCCCACTCGGTGCCGTCGTCGACCTCGCCGAAGTAGCGGAAGACCTCGTCGATGGTGACGTGGCCGTCGAGCTCGGGGAGGCTGCCCTTGCACCTACTGACCGGGTGTTCGTAACGGCCCTCGGGGTCGGCCATGTAGACGTAGAAAGTTTCCAGAACCGAGGCCAGCTCCTCCGGGTGAGTGGCCAGACGGCGTGCCGTGTAATGGATGAACTCCCGTGCGTGGCGGGCCTCGTCGCCGCTCGCCCGCTTCACGATCTTGGTGATCACGGGCTCCTCGGTGACCCGGCTCACGCACTTGTACATGTGGTTGGTGGCGATCTCGGAGATGATGTTGGTGGCGAGGGTCGCCGACGGGGTGATGCCGGGCGGGTAGGGGGCGCGCATCGCGTTGATCTGCTCGTAGCCGACGTCGCTGCCGGCGAGCCTCAGCCACTTCTTGAACGCCAGGTGGTGCTGGAGCTCCTGGTAGCCCCACAGGCACACGAAGGCCGAGAAGTCGTAGTCGTCGACGAACTCATTGAAGAAGCCGTGCTGGGCGGCGATCGAGTTGGACTCGCCCATGACCGCGCCCATCGCGAAGGCGATGCACTCCGGGCGCACCAGGTCGGGCCGGAACTCGTCCCACGGGATGTCGGTCATCTCCCACGAGGCATTCTGGTACACGGGGAAGACGTCGTAGCTGTGCAGCGGCTCCGCGTCGAGGTCACGGGCGGTGTCCAGCTTGTGCGGGGTGGTCACGGGGTGTCCTCCGATTCGGTTCGATCGGCGGCGGTGACGTCGGCGAGTTCCGCGAGCCGCTCGCGGGTGCGGGCGCGCTGCCACTTGCCGCTGGTGGTACGGGTGATCCAGCGCGGCTTGACGAGGTGCACCCGGACGTCGGTGAAGTCCATCTCGCGCACGACCCGGGCGGCGATCTCCGCGCCGAGGTCGTCGTCGGCCTGCTGGGGGGCTGCCTCGACGACCACGCGGACCACCTCGCGGCCGTCCCCCTCGGTGTCGGAGAAGGCGACGCAGCGTTTGCGGTAGACGCCGGGCACCTCACGGGCGACGGCTTCGATGTCGTCGGGGAAGTAGTTCTGGCCCCGGACGATGACCATGTCCTTGGTGCGGCCGGTGACGAACAGGTCCCCGTCGTGGGTGAATCCGATGTCGCCGGTGCGGAACCATCGGCCGTCGAACGCGGCGGCGGTGGCCTCCGGGTTGTCAAAGTAGCCGGAGGTGACGGCGTCGCCCGCGATCCGCACCTCGCCGAGTTCGCCGGGGTCGCACTCCCGCCCGTTCTCGGCGACCAGCCTCATCTCCAGTCCGTGGACGGCGCCGCCGAGCGCGACCACGTCCTTGGCACCCCGGCTACCGCGCGCCACGGGCACTGCCCGGCCGCGGGCGGCGAGTTCGCCGCGGTCTACCGGGAGGATCCGGACCGGGCTGCCGGGCTTGGGAAAGGTGATGCCGAGGGTGGCCTCAGCCATGCCGTACACCGGGTACATGACCGTGTCGCGCAGCCCGGCGGGGGCGAAGTGGGTGGTGAAACGCTCGACGGTCTCGGCGCTGACGGGTTCGGCGCCGTTGAAGGCGAGCCGCCAGGCGGAGAGGTCGAGTTCCTTGACCAGCTCGGGCGGGGTGGCTTCTACGAATTGCTCGTAGGAGAAGTTGGGTCCGGTGATCACCGTGCCGCGGTGCTCGGCGAAGTACTTGAGCAGCTGCGCGGGGCGGCGCAGAAACGCGGTGGGGGTGAAGACGTGCACGTCGGAGCCGTTGAGCAGGTGGGAGAAGAGTCCGACGAGGCCCATGTCGTGGAAGGTGGGCACCCACTGCATGAACACGTCGTCGGGGGTGAACTCGCCGGAGACCGCGCAGGCCAGTACGCCGGCGGCCATGGCGCTCTGGGTGAGCAACACGCCCTTGGGGTCGCTGGTGCTGCCGGAGGTGAACTGCACCACGGACAGGTCAGCCGGGTCGACCGCGGGCAGCCGGAGACCGCTGCCGGGCGCGGAGACCGCGGGGTCGATGAGGACGAGCCCCGGCACCTGCTCGGTGAGGAGGCTGCCCAGGTCCTCGAAGGCGGCGCCGAGGACGAGGTGGCGGATGCCGGCCACGCGCAGAATACGGGCGAGCCGACGGGCGGTGCCCTGCTCGTTGCCGAACCCGGTAGGCACGGGCAGAACGCTGCACGCAGCGCCGGCCCGTTGCACTCCGAAGAAGAGGCTGAGGAAGCGGGCGTCGGTGGGGACGAGTAGACCGACGACGGCGCCGGGGCCGACACCGTGCTCCATCAGTCCGAGCGCGCAGCTCAGCGAGGACTCGGCGAGCTCGGCGCCGGTGAGGCGCTCCTCGCTGCCGGGGAAGACGGCCACGGCGTCCGGCGCGGCCTTCGCGTTGTGCAGAAAACACTCGACGAGGGTGTCGCCGGACAAGAGAGGGCTCGGCAAGGGATCATTCCTTTCGTGGAATTTTCGAATCCTGCACTCGGAATCCTGACCGGTTCACGGAACCAAGTCGACGCGCAGTTCGCTGAGGCCGCGGAAATTCACATGCGGGCGCCATACGACGTCTTCTGTTGTAAGCGAAATGTTGCGGTAGCGTCGCAGCAGTTCCGTGAAAACGAGCCGTCCCTCGATCTGTCCGAGCAGCGCGCCGATGCAGTAGTGGGGTCCGCCGCCGAAGGCAAGTGGCTTGATATCGATGCGTGTCATGTCCAGGGCGTCCGGATTCTCGTACCGGTGCGGCTCACGGTTGGCGGCACCGAGCAGGATCATGATTTTCGACCCGGCCGGAATGGTCTTGCCTCCGACCTCGACATCCGCCGTCGTGATGCGCGCCACGAGCTGTACGGGGGCGTCGTACCTGACGAATTCGTCGACACCCTCCTCGATCAGTCCGGGGTTCTCCCGCAGGGCCCGCAACTGGTTGGGGTGGCGCAGCAGCCCCAGCTCGCCAAGCCCCGTCGAGCGTCGCCGAAAAGCCCAGGTCACCGGTCCGCTGACAGGTGCCGAGTCGTCCAGACCCAGCTCCGCTCGCCTA
>NZ_JARXVH010000051.1 GCF_029892565.1 Streptomyces pseudovenezuelae
TAGGCGAGCGGAGCTGGGTCTGGACGACTCGGCACCTGTCAGCGGACCGGTGACCTGGGCTTTTCGGCGACGCTCGACGGGGCTTGGCGAGCTGGCGCCCCTTTTTGTTTTTTCCTCTTAGGAGATCGCACCTGCTTGCCGCTAGCTACCTCCTGTGGCATGGCAGCAGACGGGTGGCGGCGCGGCAGCGGACCGGCGCGACACACCCTGCACAAGGGACAGAGAGTGCCCTGCGCGTGCGCATGCCCTTTTCGATGCGTGGAGGCATGGACGAAGTAGCGATGCGGATTTGGAGAAGAGCTTCATGAGCGAAGCGATCTCGTACGAGGATGCCTGGGCCCGCATCGACAAGTTCGACCCGCCCGCGATCTTCGATGAATTGCGGAAGGGACGTCCGCTGGCCAGGATGGTCTATCCCGACGGTCACGTCGGCTGGATCGCCACCAGCCACGAGCTGGTACGTCAAGTTCTGGGCGACCCGAGGTTCAGCCACGACATGCAGATCGGACACTGTCCGGTCACGATTGGCGGCAGCCCGATACCGCAGTTCCCGGCTGAGCCGGGCATGTTCATCCATATGGACCCGCCGGATCAGGCCCGTTACCGCAGGCTTCTGACCAAGGAATTCACCGTGCGTGGCGTCAGCCAGCTCGCCCCGGCCGTGGAAGCGGTGGCGGCCGAGCAGATCGCCGAGATGCGTGCCCAGGGCAACACCGCCGACTTCCTGGAGACGTTCGCCCAGCCGCTGATCCTGAAGGTGCTCGCCCCGCTGATAGGCCTCGACTACAGCCAGCGGGACCGCTTCGCCGAAGCGCCAGCCGTGACGCACGACCCGTCCATCGACCTGCAGACCCTGATGGACACAATGCAGCCCGTGGTCGAGTTCGTTCACGAGACCCTCGCCCGCAAGAAGTCCACACCTGGGGATGACATCATCAGCCGCCTCATCAAGACTGGCGAGCTGTCCGACGAGGAGCTCGCCAACTTCACCCTCCTGCTGCTCTTCGCGGGTTACGAGACCACCGAAGGCGCACTCGCCACAGGCACTTTTGCGCTTCTGCACCACACGGAGCAACTGGCCGCCCTGCGTGGCGACCTGACGAAGATCGATGATGCGGTGGAGGAGATACTCCGCTACGTCACCGTCAACCAGTACATGATCTTCCGCACCGCCCTGGAGGACGTAGAACTGGGCGGCGAGTCCGTCAGGAAAGGGGAGACGGTCACCGTCTCTCTGCCGGCGGCCAACCGTGACCCCGCCAAGTTCGACTGCCCCGCCCAGCTCGACCTGGACCCGTCGTCCGCAGGTCACCCGTTCGTGAAGATCAATCGGACATGCTCGACCGGCGTCAAACAGAGCCGCACACCTGGGCATCGCACGGTGCCCGGGTTTCGGTCAGCCCCAGTCGGACCCGGTCGTCGATCATGGTTTCGGCAGTCACGAACGAGTGACCTGCGAAGTCCGGGCCTAGACCGCGACACCACAGGGCACGTTGCGTTCGGCTACGGCGTCCACCAATGCATGGGCCAGAACCTGGCCCGCCTTGTGCTGAGGATCGGCCTCCGCTCCCTCCTGGATGCCTTCCCCGACCTCCGGCTGGCCGTGCCGGCCGACGAGATTCCGCTGCGGACCAAGCAAAATGTGTTCTCGGTGAAGAGCCTGCCCGTCTCCTGGCAGCCGCTCTTACCGCATGCCGCCACCGCAACCGGATCGCACCGCTCAGGCTGCTCCAGGCGACCCAACACACGGCAAGCCCGGAAGCCGACCAGCATCCGGTCGAGCTGACTCGCCCTCACACATGTACACGCTCCCGGGCCAGCAGTTGCCCATCGCCGATAGCCGGAAGGAGTTCGAGTCAAGGTGCTTCCTGACCTGATTACCCCACTACCGGTCATCCTGAGGGAGAACGCGGGCCGGTTCCCGGACAAGATCGCTTTCGAGGACGACCGGCACGCGGTCACTTACAGAGAACTCGACGCACGGACGCGGAGACTGGCCGGTCACCTGGTCGGCCTCGGTGTCCGGCGCGGGGACCGGGTGGCTCTGTGTCTCGGCAACTCGGTCGCGATGGTGGAGAGCTACCTTGCCGTGGTACGGGCTGGCGGCATCGGCGTACCGATCAACCCGCAGGCCGCCCCGGCGGAAATAGAATACCTCCTGGCGGACAGCGCAGCGGCCTTCGCTTTCACCGGCACTACACGTGCTGAAACTTTTCTTCAGTCAATTCCCCGTGCGACGCGTGAGGTGTCCGTCGTCGTGGCCGGCGCCCTCGGTGCTGGTGCTCGGCACACCCTGTCCCCGGGCGCCGTAGCCTACGAGGAACTCGCCGCCACCGAGCCCGTCAACGAAGCCCCGGACGACCTCGGCCTTGACGAGGTGGCGTGGATGTTCTACACCTCGGGTACCACCGGCCGCCCCAAGGGCGTCCTCTCCACCCAGCGCAACTGCCTCTACTCCGTTGCCTCCTGCTACATTCCCGTGCCCGGGCTCTCGGAGCATGACCGCGTCCTGTGGCCGCTGCCGCTCTTCCACAGCCTGTCTCACATTGCCTGCGTCCTGTCCGTCACTGTCTCCGGTGCCACCGCCCGGATCATGGACGGCAGTTCGGCCGACGACATCCTGACCGCCCTACGCGAGGACCGCTCCACCTTCCTGGCCGGCGTCCCCACCACCTACCACCACCTGGTCGGCATCGCCCGGCGTACCGGCCTCTCCCTGCCCGACCTGCGGATCGGCCTCGTCGGCGGTGCCGTCACCGGCCCCGGACTGCGCCGTTCCTTCGAGGAGAGCTTCGGCGTCCCCCTCGTAGATGCCTACGGCAGTACCGAGACCTGCGGCGCCATCACCATCAACCCGCCCGACGGGCATGTGGTCGAGGGCTCCTGCGGCCTGCCCGTGCCCGGTGTCGGCGTCCGGATCGTCGACCCCCGTACCGGGCAGGACGTGCCCGCCGGGCAGGAGGGCGAGGTCTGGGTCAGCGGGCCGAACGTCATGGTCGGCTATCACAACAGCCCCGAGGCCACCGCCGAGGCCGTACAGAATGGCTGGTTCCACACGGGCGACCTGGCCCGGCGCGACGAAGCCGGCTACTTCACCATCTGTGGCCGTCTCAAGGATCTCGTCATCCGCGGCGGTGAGAACATCCACCCCGACGAGATCGAAGCCGCCCTGCGCGGGGCCGAGGGCGTGGCCGACGCCGCGGTCGCGGGCATGCCCCACGACACCCTCGGCGAGGTCCCCGTCGCCTGGGTGGTCCCTGGGCCGGACGGCGTCGACCTCGCCCGGCTGCTCGACCACTGCCGCACCCAACTCTCCCAGTACAAGCTCCCCGAGCGCGTATACGAGGCCCGGACCATCCCCCGGACCGCCTCGGGGAAGGTCGTCCGCCGCCTCCTCACCGACCTGCCGGCCCGGCTGCGATACGCCGCCGACGGTCACCACGAGGGACTGATGCTGAGGGACTGGAGCAGAGTGGCAGTCTCCTCCGACGCACCGGAAGATCTGCGTTGGGCAGTGGTGGGCCGGACCGCCGTCGCCGATGGCCTCGTCGCCGCTCTTCAGAAGGCCGGTGTCACCGACGTACGGCAATACGTTGACCTTTCCACGTCACGCACCACCCCTGACGCGGCCGACGTGACGGTCCTCGCAGAGGCGAACGTGGACACGTTGACGCCGACCTGTGCTGGGCAGGGCGAGGAGACCGGATCCCGGCTCGTCGTCCTCACCCGGGCCGCGATGGGAGTCAGCGACCGTGATGGGACGCCTGATTGCGCCGAAGTTGCCGTGTGGGCCGCCGCACGGGCTGTACAAGCCGACGGGGGTGACGGCGCACGGCTGACCATCGTTGACGTCGAAGCCTCTACCCCGGAATCCGAGTACGCTGTCGCGCTGATCGCCGCTGTCTCCTCAGGCCTGCCCCAGCTCGCTGTACGGGATGGGGAACTGCTGCGGCCCAGGCTCGTCCGCCTCCCCGTCGTCGACGGGACGGATCTTGCCGTGCCGGGGTTTGATGGGCCTGTGGTCGTCACCGGTGCCGACACGAAGACTGGTGCGGCTCTCGCCCGCCACCTGGTCACCGCGTACGGAACGCGGCACCTCGTGCTCGTCCAGGCAACCAACACCTACGACGGCTGGAGCCAGGACGAGCCACTGGCGGACGGTGTCGAGATCGTCCGTGTCGTGGCCGACGGCTCGGATTCGCTGGAGCTGTATGAGGCGCTGACCAGGACCGGTCCGGTGACCGCGGTCGTACACACCGCTGATGATCCCGAACTCGCCCAATCGCTGTGTGACTTCACCGTCGACGACGATCTCGCCGCGTTCGTCGTGGTGACCGACGCTGCCGCACTGGTGGGTGCGCAGCCCGACGGCCTTGCCTCGACGGTAATCAGCGCGGCCCTCGCCGAGGCTGTGGTCCGCAACCGCCGACTGCGCGGACTGCCCGGCTCGTTGCTGGCCCTGGGCCGGCCGGACGAGGGTCCCGGCGCCTTCGACGTACTGATCGAGACTGGATCCCCGGCCCTGATGGCGCTTTGGCCGACCACCATCAACCCAGGTGATCGGGTGCGGACGCTCCTCGACACCCTGATCGAACAGGAGCCCCGCACCGCCGCCCGGGCCGACGAGACGGTGACCGCCGCCCTGCGCGCGCGTCTGGCGGTCCTGGACGAGCGGGCCCGGCTCGCCCTGCTCGGCGAGCTGGTCCGTGAGGAGGCGGCCGGCGTCCTCACCCCCAAGAGCACTGAGCCGATACCGCCCGGCCGGGCCTTCCGTGACCTCGGACTCGGCTCTCTGGCCGTCGTCGAGCTGCGCAACCGCCTGACCGAACGGACCGGATTGCGCCTGCCGACCACCGTGACCTTCGACCATCCGACTCCCGAGGCCCTCGCCGCCCACCTGTTGGCCAGGGTCCTGGGTCTGCACGACACGGCCCCGGCCTCGTCGGCCATGCCCGTGGCGGCACCGGCCGGTCCCGGTGAGCCGATCGCGATCGTGGGTATGGCGTGCCGCCTGCCAGGTGGCGTGGCCGGCCCGGAAGACCTCTGGCGGCTGGTCAGCGAGGGCCGGGACGCGGTGTCGGGCTTCCCGGAGGACCGTGGCTGGGAGCTGGAGGGTTTGTTCGACGCGGATCCGGGCAAGGCGGGTACGTCGTATGCCGACCAGGGTGGGTTCCTGCAGGGAGCCGGTCTGTTCGACGCGGGGTTCTTCGGGATCTCGCCGCGTGAGGCGCTGGCGATGGATCCGCAGCAGCGGTTGTTGCTGGAGACCTCGTGGGAGGCGCTGGAGCGGGCCGGTATGGACCCAGGGACGTTGAAGGGCCGGGACGTCGGGGTGTTCTCCGGCCTGATGGGCCAGGGCTACGGGCCGGCGGGTGCGGCTCCGGAGGAGCTCGAAGGCTTCGTCGCCACGGGCACGGCGTCGAGCGTGGCGTCGGGGCGTGTGTCGTACGTGTTCGGGTTCGAGGGGCCGGCGGTGACCGTCGACACGGCTTGCTCCTCGTCGCTTGTCGCGATACACCTGGCCGCTCAGGCGCTGCGGCAGGGCGAGTGCTCGCTGGCGCTGGCGGGCGGCGCGACGGTGATGGCGACGCCGGACACCTTCGTGGAGTTCTCGCGCCAACGCGCGCTGTCCTCGGACGGCCGGTGCAAGTCGTACGCGGACGCCGCGGACGGTACGGGCTGGGCCGAGGGTGCGGGCGTGGTGGTTCTCGAGCGCCTGTCGGATGCACGGCGCAACGGGCACCGGGTGCTGGCGGTGGTCCGTGGCTCGGCGGTCAACCAGGACGGTGCTTCGAACGGTCTGACGGCGCCGAATGGTCTTTCGCAGCAGCGGGTGATCCGTAAGGCGCTTGCCAGCGCGGGTCTGTCGGCGGCTGAGGTGGATGTGGTCGAGGGCCATGGCACGGGTACGGTGCTCGGTGATCCGATCGAGGCGCAGGCGCTGCTGGCGACGTACGGTCAGGACCGGCCTGTCGAACGGCCGTTGTGGCTGGGTTCGTTGAAGTCGAACATCGGTCACACGCAGGCGGCCGCGGGTGTGTCGGGCGTGATCAAGATGGTGCAGGCGCTGCAGCGCGGCGTCATGCCCGCGACCCTGCACGTCGATGCCCCGTCCTCGCAGGTGGACTGGTCGACCGGCGCGGTCCAGCTGCTGACGGAGGCGCGGGAGTGGCCGGCCACGGGCCGGCCGCGCCGGGCGGGCGTCTCTTCCTTCGGTGTCAGTGGGACGAACGCGCACCTGATTCTGGAACAGGCCGTGGCGCCGGAGCCGGCGGTGGTGGTGACCGACGGCATCGCGCCCCTGGTCGTCTCGGCGAAGAGCTCCGATGCGCTGGTGGGCCAGGCGGAGAGGCTCGTCTCCCTTGTGGAGGCGGCCGAGGATGTTGCGTTGCCGCAGCTCGCCGGGGCTCTCGTCGCAGAGCGTGCGGTGTTGTCTGAACGTGCGGTGGTGGTGGCGGGTTCGCGGGAGGAGGCGTTGGCGGGGCTGGGTGCGCTGGCGCGGGGTGAGTCCCGTCCCGGTGTGGTCTCCGGTGGGTCTTCCGGTGCCGCTGCTTTGGGGCGGGCGGTGTTGGTGTTTCCGGGGCAGGGTTCGCAGTGGGTGGGTATGGGTCGTGAGCTCCTGGACTCGTCGCCGGTGTTCGCGGAGCGGATCGGGGAGTGTGCGGCCGCGTTGGAGCGGTGGGTGGACTGGTCGCTCGTAGATGTGTTGCGGGGTGATGTTCCGGCTGAGGTGCTGGAGCGGGTGGATGTGGTGCAGCCGGCGAGTTTCGCGGTGATGGTGGGTCTGGCTGCAGTGTGGGCGTCGGTGGGTGTGGTGCCGGATGCGGTGGTGGGTCACTCGCAGGGTGAGGTCGCTGCGGCGTGTGTGTCGGGTGCGTTGTCGTTGGAGGACGCGGCCCGGATCGTGGCGGTGCGCAGTCAGGTGATCGCCGGGAGCCTCGCGGGGCGCGGTGGTATGGCGTCGGTGGCGCTGTCTGAGGCTGAGGGGGTCGGGCGTCTGGAGCGGTGGGGCGGCCGGGTGGAGGTTGCGGCGGTCAATGGTCCGGCGTCGGTGGTGATCGCCGGTGACGCCGAAGCTCTCGATGAAGCCCTCGATGTTCTTGCGGCGGATGGTGTGCGGGTGCGCCGGGTGGCGGTGGACTACGCCTCCCACACCCGGCACGTCGAAGCGGTCGAGGAGATCCTGGGCGAGGCGTTCGCCGACGTCCGTGCTCAGGCCCCGCTGATTCCTTTCTACTCGACCGTGACGGGTGAGTGGGTGCGGGAGGCGGGTGTCCTGGACGGCGGTTACTGGTACCGGAACCTGCGCGGCCAGGTCCGGTTCGGTCCCGCGGTCGCCGACCTCCTGGCCGGCGGTTACACGGTGTTCGTGGAGTCCAGTGCCCACCCCGTCCTCGTCCAGCCGGTCAACGAGATCGTCGACCAGGCGGACATAGAGGCCGTGGTGACTGGTTCGCTGCGCCGTGACGAGGGCGGTCTGCGCCGGCTGCTGACCTCGATGGCCGAGGTCTTCGTCCACGGCGTCGCGGTCGACTGGACCGGCGTCCTGCCGGCCGGTGCCGCCGGTCACGTCGACCTCCCGACGTACGCCTTCGACCGTCGGCACTACTGGATCCAGGCCGCTCCCGCAGCCGACGTGGCCTCCCTCGGGCAGGCCACTGCCGACCACCCGCTCATCGGCGCGATCGTCGGCCGGCCGGACTCCGGCGGTTTCATGACCACCTCGCGGTGGTCGGTGGCCGCCCACGCCTGGCTCGGCGATCACGCCGTCGGCGATGTCGTCGTCGTGCCGAGCGCGGCGCTGGTCGAGCTGGCCGTCCGGTTCGGCGACGAGGTCGGCAGCCCCGTGGTCGAGGACCTGACCGTGGACCGGCCCGTCGTGCTGCCGCTGCGGGGCGGCAGGGCCGTACAGATGACCGTCGGGGAGGCCGACGAGCATGGGCGGCGGCCGGTCGAGGTGTACTCCCGCCCGGACGACGCCGGCCTGGACGCGGTGTGGACCCGCCATGCGCACGGCACGCTGGTGCCCGGCCCGGTGACACCCGCCGCTTCCGGCGGCGTGCGGCCTGCCGACGGTTCCGCGACGGAGGTCGCCCTCGCCGAGGCGATCGGCGACGCCGACCGCTACGGCCTGCACCCGGCGCTACTCGACGCGGCGGTCCGGACGACCGTCCCCGAGGGCATGATCGTGACCCGGTGGAGCGGGGTGACCTTGTCGGCATCCGGCGCCGCCGCGGTCCAGGTGCGCTCGGCCCGTACGACCGCTGGGCGGACCCGCCTCGAACTGACCGACGCCACCTGGGCGCCGGTGTTGACCGCCGACGCCGTAGTCGCCGAGCCGTTCTCGCCTGTGCAGGCGGGGATCGAGGGCGCAGCTGCCCATGACGCCCTGTTCCGGGTCGACTGGACCGAACTGCCCCTGCCCGCAGGTGAGATGACCGAGAAAGCCGGAACCACGGCGACCGTCGTCGACGCCGAGGACGTCGCTGCCCTCGCGGCGGACGGGGCAGCTGTACCGGACCTCCTGCTGTACGAGGCCGGGCGCTCGTCCGCCGACCCGCGTGAGGCCGTCGCCACCGTGTTGACCGTTCTCCAGGCGTGGTTGGCGGAGCCGGCCCTGGCGCTCACCCGCCTCGTCGTGACGGTTCCGGGCGATGCCGAGGACGATCTCGCCGTGGCCGCCGTGTCGGGCCTGCTGCGTTCGGCGCAGTCGGAGCACCCGGACCGCATCGTCCTTGTCGACCGCGACGACGCCGAAGACCGTGACGGTGCGTCGACCTCGGAGTACCTGGAGGACACGGAGGCCGTGAAGGCCGTAAAGCTCGCGGCGGCCGCCGGTGAGCCCCGGGTTCGTGTGCGCGGTGGCGTGGCCCGTGTTCCTCGGCTGGTGCGCGCCTCGCTCCCCGAGGGACCCCGGCGCGAGCTCGACCCCGACGGCACCGTCCTCGTCACCGGCGGTACCGGGACGCTCGGCGGTCTCGTCGCCCGGCACTTGGCGACCGAACACGGCGTACGGCACCTGCTGCTGGCCAGCCGGAGCGGGCCGGACGCCGAAGGGGCAGCGGCGCTGTTCGAGGAACTGACCGCGCTCGGCGTGACCGTGACCGTCACCACGTGCGACACCGCTGACCGGGACGCTGTCGCGGCGCTCCTCGCCGCCATACCGGACGCACACCCGCTCACCGCCGTCGTCCACACCGCCGGGGTCCTCGACGACGGCGTGGTCACCGCCCTGACCCCGGACCGTGTCGACACCGTCCTGCGGCCGAAACTGGACGCCGCACTGCACCTGCACGAACTGACCCGGGACATCGACCTCGCGGCGTTCGTCCTCTTCTCCTCCGCCGCCGGCGTCCTCGGCAACCCCGGCCAGGCCAACTACGCCGCCGCCAACGCCACCCTGGACGCGCTCGCCCTGCACCGCCGCCGGTCCGGTCTGCCCGGTGTCTCCCTGGCCTGGGGCTACTGGAGCGACGCCAGCGGCATGACCCGGCATCTCGGTGCCGCGGACCTGCACCGCACCCGGCGTCTCGGCATGACCGGACTCTCCGCCACCGAGGGCATGGCGCTCCTCGACACGGCCCTGTGGTGGGGCGACGAGACCCCCGCCGTCCTCGTGGCCGCCCGGTTCGACCTGCCCGCCCTGCGGGCGTCCGCCCGCGCCGGAACTCCCGTAGTACCCCTGCTGCGCGGCCTCGCACCCGCCCCGCGGCCGACGGCCGGGGCCGCCCAGGCGGCAGGCACCGGCTCCCTTCGGCAGCGGCTCGACCGGCTGGACACACGGGAGCGCACCGAGGCACTGGTGGACCTGGTCCGCCGGAGCGCCGCCCAGGTCCTCGGCCACTCCGGGCCCGACGCCGTCCGCGTCGACCACGCCTTCAAGGACGCCGGTTTCGACTCACTGACCGCCGTCGAGCTGCGGAACCGGCTCGCGTCCGCGACCGGTCTGCCCCTCTCCTCCACCATCGTCTTCGACTACCCGAAGCCGGTGTTGCTCGCCGGCCATCTGCGCGTACGGCTCTTCGGCGACGACGAACCGACGGGCGACGGGCAGGAGCCGGACGCCGGGGAGCGCGCCACCGGCACCGTCGCCGCCTCCCTTGACGATCCGATCGCCATCGTCGCGATGGCCTGCCGCTTCCCGGGCGGTGTGGAGAGCCCCGAGGACCTGTGGCGACTGGTCGCCGAAGGCGTGGACGTCGTCGGCGAGTTCCCCGACGACCGGGGCTGGGACATCGACCGGCACTACGACGCCGACCCCGACAGCGCCGGCAAGACCTACGTACGGCACGGCGCGTTCCTGGACGACGCGACCGGCTTCGACGCCGCCTTCTTCGGGATCTCCCCGAACGAGGCCCTCGCCATGGACCCGCAGCAGCGACTGCTCCTGGAGACCTCCTGGGAGGCGTTCGAACGCGCCGCGACTGATCCGACCGGGCTCCGCGGTCAGAATGTCGGCGTGTTCGTCGGCGTCAACAGCCACGACTACACCATACGGACGCATCACGCGGCCGGTGTCGAGGGCTTCCGCCTCACCGGCAGCTCCGGCAGCGTCCTCTCCGGCCGGATCGCCTACCAGTTCGGTTTCGAGGGCCCGGCCATCACGGTCGACACGGCCTGCTCGTCCTCGCTCGTCGCCCTGCACCTGGCGGCTCGCGCGCTCCAGCGAGGCGAGTGCTCCATGGCACTCGCCGGCGGTGTGATGGTCATGGGGAACCTGGAGACCTTCGTCGAGTTCTCCCGGCAGCGCGGACTGTCCCAGGATGGCCGCTGCAAGGCCTTCGCCGACGCGGCGGACGGCACCGGCTGGTCGGAGGGCGTCGGCGTGCTCCTCGTCGAGCGGCTGTCCGATGCACGCCGCCGGGGCCACCAGGTCCTCGCGGTGGTCAACGGCAGCGCGGTCAACCAGGACGGCGCGTCGAACGGTCTGACGGCGCCGAACGGGCTTTCGCAGCAGCGGGTGATCCGCAGGGCGCTCGCCGACGCCGGTCTGTCGACGGCTGATGTGGACGTGGTCGAGGGGCATGGCACGGGTACGGTGCTTGGTGATCCGATCGAGGTGCAGGCCCTGCTCGCGACGTACGGGCAGGACCGGCCCGCCGACCGCCCGCTGTGGCTCGGCTCGGTCAAGTCCAACATCGGTCACACGCAGGCCGCGGCAGGCGTGGCGGGCGTCATCAAGATGGTCATGGCGATGCGGCACGGCGTCCTACCCCGCACGCTGCACGTGGACCGGCCCTCGACCCATGTGGACTGGTCCGCGGGTGCGGTGGAACTGCTCGCCGAAGCCCGGCAGTGGCCGGAGGGCGGGCACCCGCGGCGCGCCGGTGTCTCGTCCTTCGGCATCGGCGGCACCAACGCGCATGTCGTGATCCAGCAGGCACCGGCGGAGGACACCGCTGCGTCCGAGGGGGCATCGGCGGGAGACCCGGCCCCCGGTGCCGACTCGATGGCTGCCGCGAACCAGGGGGCCGGCATCGACTCGGCAGATGCCTCGGACCAGGCGCCTGCCGTTGAGGCGGCACCCGCCGTGGCCCCCGTACCGTCACTGCCCGCTCTCCTGCCCGTGCCCGTGTCGGCCCGGACGGCGGCGGCTCTGCGGGCCCAGGCCGGTCGCCTCGCCCGCTTCGTCGACGCGCGGCCAGAGCTGTCCCTCACGGACACCGCGCACGCGCTGGCCACCACCCGGGCGCGGCTCGACCACCGTGCGGTCCTGCTGGCCACCGGCCGGGAACAGCTCGCCGACGCGCTGCGCGCGCTCGGGAACGGTACGCCCACCGCCGTCACCGTCACCGGCAGCGTCGTAGAGGGCAAACTGGCCTTCCTCTTCACCGGACAGGGCAGCCAGTGGGCCGGCATGGGCCGCGAACTCGCAGCGCGACACCCGGCCTTCCGCAACGCCTTCACCGCCGCGTGCGACGCCGTCGAACGGCACCTGGATGGTCACCTGGTGCGCCCGCTGCACGAGGTGCTGTTCGCCGAGCCCGGCACGGCCGAGGCCGCACTGCTCGACCGCACCCTGTACACGCAGACCGGTCTCTTCGCCCTGGAGACCGCGCTGTTCCGGCTCTTCGCCTCCTGGGGCGTACGGCCCGACCTAGTCGCCGGACATTCGGTCGGCGAGATCTCAGCCGCTCACGCCGCCGGAGTCCTCGACCTGGCGGAGGCGGGCGAACTGGTCGCCGCCCGCGGCCGGTTGATGCAGGCACTGCCCGAGGGCGGCGCGATGGTCGCCGTACAGGCGGCCGAGGCCGAGGTGACGCCGCTGCTGGCCGGGACCACGGGCGAGATCGCGATCGCCGCGGTCAACGGACCCGACGCCGTCGTGCTCTCCGGTGCCGAGGACACCGTCCTGGCCGTGGCGGCGAGACTGGCCCACCAAGGCAGGAAGACCAAGCGACTGACGGTCAGCCATGCCTTCCACTCGCCGTTGATGGCACCCATGCTCGACGAGTTTCGCGCCGTCGTCGCCCGGCTGCACCCCCGGCCGGCCACCGTCCAGGTCGTCTCCACGCTCACCGGTGCCCCCGCTGAGGACGGCAGCTTCGCCACCCCGGAGTACTGGGTCGACCAGGTGCGCCACGCCGTACGGTTCGCCGACGCGGTCGCCGCGCTGCGCGACCAGGGGGCTGGGACCTTCCTGGAGATCGGCCCCGGCGGCGGCCTGACCGCCCTCGCCCTCGGCACGCTCGGCCCGGACCACGGGGGCTGTGTCGCCACCCTGCGCGAGGACGGCTCCGAGGAGACCGCCGTCCTCACAGCGCTCGCCGAACTGCACGTCCGCGGTACGGACATCGACTGGCCCGCCCTCCTCGGCACTCCGTCCGCCGCGATCGGCACCGACCTGCCCACGTACGCCTTCCAGCACCAGCGGTACTGGGCCGAACCCAAGACCACCGCCATCGACGCCGAGGCGCTCGGCGCCCGCTCCACCGGGCACCCGCTGCTCGGCACGGCCGTCGAGATCCCCGACGACGACCACACCGGCACGGTCGGCGACGGCGGTACCCGCGTGGTGCTCACCGGGCGGCTCGACCGGCGCGCTCTCGGCCGGCTCCTCGACCCCGTCACCGGCACCGTTCCGGCCGCCGTACTCCTCGACCTGCTGGTCCACGCCGGCACCGAGGCGGGCAGCGGCGCCGTCGAACAGATCGTCGTCCACACGCCGCTGACCGTGCCCGAACGCGGCCACCTCCAACTCCGCGTCCACGTCGATGCCCCGGGCCGGGACGGACTGCGCACGGTCGCCGTCCACGGCAGGCAGGCCGGCGACGAGGACGGCACCTGGACGCGCCACGCCCGCGCCCTGCTCCGGCCCGGCCTGCCCAGGCCCTCCTTCGACCTGCGCACCTGGCCGGCCACCGAAGCCGACGCCCTGGCGGACCCCCTCGACCTCCACGGCGTGCGAGGAGTACACGGCGTGACGGAACAGGACGGCCTGCTCTCCGCCGACCTCTCCCTGCCCCCGGAACTCGCCGACGAGGCAGCGCGGTTCACACTGCACCCCGCCCTCCTCGACACCGTCCTTCGCCTCCTGGCCGGCCACACCGGCGAGAGCGGGCGCGACCTCACCACTTGCGCCGACTTGGTCGTGTACGCCGAGGGTGCAACCGCCCTGCGGCTGCGGGCCACGCCCGTCGAGGGCGGACGCCATCTCGTGGAGCTCGCCGACCACACGGGCGAACCAGTCGCAGTGCTCGGACCACTGACCCTGGGCCGCCGCGACAGCGTCACCATCGCCGCCACGGTCACCAACCCCGCTCTACGCAAGGCGCAGACGACGGAGGACGGTCTGCTCGCCCGACGGGTTGTCGGCCGTCCGACCGCCGAGAGCGGATCGCTGGCTCACCGGCTCGCCGCGCTCGGCGCCACCGAACAGCAGTGGGCGCTGCTGGACCTCGTGCAGGAGAGCGCGGCCGTCGTTCTCGGCCACACCGGCGCCGAAGCCCTCGACGCGCACCAGGCGTTCAAGGACCTCGGCTTCGACTCTCTCAGCGCCGTCAAACTCCGCAACCGGTTGCACGACTTCACCGGCATGAGCCTCCCCAGCAGTCTTGTCTTCGACTACCCGACCCCGTATGCCCTCGCCGGGTACCTGCGCACCGAACTGCTCGGTGAGGAAGCCGCGACCGCGGCGGCTGGAGTCGTCCAATCCGGCCCCGCCGTGCCCGCGGACCCCGACGAGCCGATCGCCATCATCGCTATGAGCACCCGCCTGCCGGGCGGCGTCAATACCCCCGAGGAACTGTGGCGACTGGTTGTCGAGGAGCGCGACGGGCTCTCCGGCTTCCCGCAGAACCGGAACTGGGACGTCGACAAGCTCTACCACCCCGACCCCACCCACCCTGGCACTACCTACACCCGCGTCGGTGGATTCCTGCACGACGCTGGCCAGTTCGACGCCGGACTCTTCGGTATCTCGCCCCGCGAGGCGCTCGCGATGGATCCGCAGCAGCGGCTGCTCCTGGAGACCTCGTGGGAGGCGCTGGAGCGCGCCGGAATCGACCCGCTCTCCGCCCGGGGCCGTGACATCGGTGTTTTCACCGGCATCGTCTTTCACGATTACGTCACCCGGCTGCGGCAGGTCCCCGAGGACGTCCGGGGCTATGTGATGACCGGCACTTCGCCCAGCGTGGCGTCGGGGCGTGTGTCGTACGTGTTCGGCTTCGAAGGACCGGCGGTGACCATTGACACGGCTTGCTCGTCCTCGCTCGTAGCGATGCACCTGGCGGCGCAGGCGCTACGGCGCGGAGAGTGCTCGCTCGCCCTTGCAGGCGGTGCGACCGTCATGTCCAGTCCGGACGCCTTCGTAGAGTTCGCCGGCCAGCGCGGTCTTTCCGCCGACGGCCGGTGCAAGGCGTACTCCTCGACCGCGGATGGCACGGGTTTTGCCGAGGGCGTCGGCGTGATCGTCCTGGAGCGCCTGTCGGAGGCCCGTCGCAACGGCCACCAGATCCTGGCCGTGCTGCGCGGTAGCGCGGTCAACCAGGATGGCGCCTCGAACGGGCTGACCGCCCCCAGCGGACCATCCCAACAGCGCGTCATCCGACGCGCTCTGTCCGAGGCGGGCCTGTCGACGAAAGACATCGACATCGTCGAGGGCCACGGCACCGGCACCTCCCTGGGCGATCCGATCGAGCTCCAGGCTCTGATCGCCACGTACGGCCAGGACCGGTCGGCGGACCGTCCTCTGTGGCTCGGCTCGCTGAAGTCCAACATCGGCCACACCCAGGCAGCGGCGGGTGTCTCCGGCGTCATCAAAATGGTCGAGGCGCTGCGGCACGGCGTCATGCCGCCGACGCTCCATGTCGCCGAGCCGACACCGCAGGTGGACTGGACGGCCGGCGCGGTCGAGCTGCTCAGGGAGGCGCGGGAATGGCCGGCCACGGGCAGGCCGCGCCGAGCGGGTGTCTCCTCTTTCGGCGTGAGCGGTACGAACGCACACCTGATCCTGGAGCAGGCGCCGGAGGAGGAGCCCGCGGAGGAGCCCGCGGAGCCGGCTGCATCGGCCGACGGCATCGTTCCTCTGGTTGTGTCCGCTGCTTCGGCGGCATCCCTGGCAGGGCAGGGCGCGCGCCTCGCGGCCTTCATCGAGACGTCCGAGACCTCTGAGTCGGCGAAGACCCCGGCACTCGATGCTGTGGCGGCGACGCTGGTGACGCGACGGGCGCTGCTGTCCGAGCGTGCGGTGGTGGTGGCGGGTTCGCGGGAGGAGGCCCTGGCGGGCCTCGGTGCGCTGGCGCGGGGTGAGTCCCACCCCGGTGTT
>NZ_JARXVH010000052.1 GCF_029892565.1 Streptomyces pseudovenezuelae
TCCGCCGGCCCCCCCCCCCCCGGCCCCCCGGCCCGCCGCCGGCGCCCGCCCCCCCGCCCCCCCCCCCGCTCGATCGTCATGGTGTCGGGTGCCCGGATTCAGGGGGTGACGACGATGGTGTCGTGGTTGGAGGAGCTCGAGCGGAGGGAGGCTGCCGCGGGGGAGGAGATCGGTGAACTGCGCGCTGAGATAGAGGAGTTGACCGGCTGTCTGGCCGAGGAGGAGTCGGTGCTGTCCCGGTTGGAGATCACCCGGGAGACGATGACGGAGATCCTGTCCGGCGACGAGATGGTCGCGGAGCCCGGGTCAGAGGCGGGGCCGCAGGCCGGCGGAAGCGTCGGGGGCGGGTGAAGAGGAGAACCGGTTCGGGCGGCAGTCCGTCCGTCGAAGAACTCGTGCTCGTCCTTCACGTCAGGCCCTCGTACTACAGCCTCACTTCCAGAGATGCCGATCACATCCGGTCGAAGACGCTCGCTGCCTCGGGACCACGCTGCGGAACCGGGCCCATCAAGGTGTGCCTGACACCGCTGCCGAGCCCGAAACAGTCAGGTTCTGTCACGGACTCGAAGATCTGCGGCTGTAGTACTCGCGCGGGGCGGGGTAGGGGTGCCGTGGACCTTTTTCGCGTGAGACCGGAAGAGGCGGCGGCTGATGACGGGCATGATGAGACGGACGGGAAGAGGAGCGCCCTTCAGGACGCCCTTCATGACCTCAGGATCGCCTTCGTAAAGCGCCAGTCCGAGGCCCAGCGGCAGGTTCTTCTTGGGTGTCTCGGCCAGGGCGTGCTCGCTGAACTCGTGCCACTCCTTGGCGGTGATGTACTTCGCCGCGAGCGGCAGGATCTTCTTCTCCTCGAGGCCCATGTGCTCGAAAAGGACCTCGTTGAGCCGTTCGCAGGTGGCGGCGACCGTTTCGCCCTCGGCCGAGGAGGCGTTGGAACGCCAGGACTTCAGCTGCGCGGTCAGTTCGTCGCAAAGAGTGTGCATCCTCCCGTGGTGCTCCTCCATCAGGTGGACCACCGGAGCGATCTCCTCGCTGACGCGCTCCAGCAGCCTGGGCCACACCAGCAGGTCCTCGCCCTCGTGGTGGGTCAGCAACATCCCGAGGACGATGTCGAGATGCGCTGCCACAATTTTGGAGCGTGTGGTGTCACCGTTGCTGACACCGCGTATGAGCCCCGGGGCGAGGCCGAACTCGCGGCGGAACACGGTGTGCGCGACATACATGTCGCGCACATCGGCCATGGGAACGTCGGTTGCCGTACTCATGAATGCCTGTCGCTTTCCTAAGGGAGGGATTATCTGAGAGGGTGCGGGTGGATTGGGACGCACCGCGTGCACCCGGCGATTTTGAATGCTACCGGCACCCGTGGCAACTAACGCAAATCCTTGCGGAGTTGTGCGCAATCGTATCTTTTTGCATGCGGCTCTTCTGGAGTGAGGTCGCCGGTCAGGCCAGGGCGGTTGCAAATTTCGGGGTCGTGCGGCTGGACGGATTGTGACCGGTTGGGGCGCATAGCAGAGCAGGAACGGGCTTCGTGATCATTCTAGTTTCTAAGCCTCAGATTAGGTTGTACCACGGCTTCTGGCTGTCTCCGGTTCGGGGTCTGCGGCGCCGCGGGGCCCGGCCACAAGCAGGGCGGCGCCGCTATCTCACGGCATGAAAGTCCGACGGCCGTGGTCGACGAACTCGCCGGATTCTTTGCGTGCCTGATCATCCTCCAGTACGCACGGCAGCTGCCAGTCGCGAGGGTAGGAACAGCAGTACTACCCCCGGACATCAACGACGGCAGCGTGTCCACGGTGGACGAGAACTCGACAACCACGAACACCAGCAAGGACATCGGCTGACTGTTCCCCGGGGTGTGGAACTACGAGTTCTGCGTCACCGCGTTCAACGGAGCAGCCAAATCCGGCAAATCCAACTGCGTGGTCGCACCAAAACCTCCAGGCTTCTGACCACTGCACCCTGACTGCCACGACCCACCGACGATCAGCACCCCCGGAACCCCTGCTCCTTGGGTTCCGGGGGTGCTGATCGTCGGATCCCCGCGTCTCCGCAGCGGAGTTCAGGACTCGACTTCGTGTAACAGATCCGTTGTGCGGCAACACAAGTTTCGTGTCGCCCGTGGCATCTGGACGACAATGGCCCGCATGGCGACGATGAATCACTTCGGCATGACTCTGCGCGGCTGGCGTGAGCGCATGTCACCGCAGGACAGCGGCCTGGAGGCCGACGGGGAGCGGCGCGTCCCTGGACTGCGTCGCGAAGAACTTGAACCTTCCACTTGATCGTGGACACCTGGAGACTGGGACCTGAGGTTCCAGAGGAAGTAGCACCAGGTGGGAAACAAGTACACGCAGCGGTACACCGAGGAGTTCAAACGGGACGCGATCGCGCTCGTCGACTCCTCAGGAAAGACGGTCACCGCGGTCGCCCGGGAACGGTCTCGCTGTCGCCGACCATCAGCCCGAGGACCTCGCGTCCGCCGTCCTCGGTGATGCCGGTGGCGATCACGACTGCCTGGGAGACGATCTGGTGGTTGACCCGCACCTTGCAGTAGGTCGCGTCCAGGTAGACGTAGGGGAAGCGGGTGTGGTCCAGGGGTCGGGTGCGGAAGACGGTCAGCGGCTCGTCCAGGGCTGCGCAGATCCGCGAGACCTCGGACTTGGAGATGCCGGTGTCGCCGCCCAGCGCTTTGACCAGGTCGTCCACGCTGCGGGTGGAGACCCCGTGCACGTATGCCTCCATGATGACGGCGTAGAGGGCCTGGTCGATGCGGCGCCGCCCTCTACGTCTTCGACACCGCCGGCAACCAGATCGGCCGCCCCGACGCCGGCTCCGACGAACACCGACCTGCCGCCCGGCGACTATGACGTCTACGTCCTCCAGTACAGACTCCCGGCCGGCACGACCAGCCAGCAGTACACCCTGTGGAGCTCAGAGGTGGGCCTGGGCGCCCCGGCGGTACGCCCCTCGGTCACCCCGCCCTCCCAGCAGGTCACCGCGGCGACCGCCCCGAACTGACCGTGACCTGGCCGGACGCCGTACGCGGCGAACGGTACGTCGGGGTCGTGGAGTTCGGCGACGGCTCGACGACGGTGGGCCGCACACCGCTGACCGTGACGCCGTAACTCCACAGCTCCGTAGCTCCACTGATCCGGACAGACCGCCCGCGAACTCCCTTGAGGTCGTGGGCGGTTCGCATGCTCCTGAAGCGCAGACTCCGCCGATTCCCCGACGGGATGGCAGGGCACCCCATCGCCCGGGGCCGGCCACCTCCACCTCCACAAGTAGCAATGCCGGTAGAGAAGGTGGAGCGGGAGGTAGTACACGTGGTGCGGCGGGACAGGGCGAGAACAATGCCGGAGCCGCGATCTGGGCGACGGTCGATGGCAACGCGGCGAGGGTGGCAGTGGCGCTGACCGTTCCTTTGACCGTCGCGAGGGCGCTCTCGGCCCTCGCGCGGCGGCCAGGATCCGGTCGGCGTGGTCGAGGAGCACCCGAGACCACGAGCGCGGCCGCCGTCGAGGCTCGCGCTGGCGCCGTGCTCGACTTTTCTGCTGCTCTTCCTCGACACCGTCTTGCTGCCCCGCCTGGATACGGCTGAGACCGCCACGGCGGAGACCAGCATGAGTACGGCTGCCTGGACACCACCGTCTGCCCGGTCCTCTGCAGGCTCTCTCTCAACTCCGCTCGGCTCTCCACTGGCGCCCCATGGACTTCACGCCACGGCACCACCCACCCGGCCAGCGGTGGCCGCAACAGCAGCCCCAGTGCGACTCGCATCACACCGGGTGCCCCCATGGCCACAACATCTGACGTGTCAGATACTGTCTTGTCAGATGAATGGCTCGCGTCAGCGGGCCCCATCCTCGATGGAACAGCGAAGAGTCCTGATGAGCACACTCGAATTCACCGGCCTCGATCTGGACGTTCCGGTCGGCAGCAAGAACAGGACCGCCACCCTCGTCAACAGCGAGCAGGAGGCGCTGCTGACCGACACCGGCCTCACCCCGCCGACGGCCACCGGCTCGCCTCCGACATCCTCGACCCCGGCAAGCTCAGCGCCGGTCTGAGGCGCGGACCGTACGAGACCACCGGCTTCGCTGCTTCCGCTCCCACCCTCCCGGCCGCGGCGGTCCGCCGCCCATACACCGGGAACACCCCTGCCCCCACGCAGAAAGGGTTACCCAAGTGACCAGCCTCCCCAGTCGACGGCACCTCCTCGCCACCGGAGCAGGCGCCGCGCTCGGCCTCGGCACGCTCGGCGCCACCGCGTCCCCCGCCGCGGCCGCCCCGACCACAGCCGCGCACGGCGCCGGCGCGGAGGAGACCAGGACCCTCGACGAGCTGTACCAGGCCGCCATCGCAGAAGGCGGCAAGCTCGTGATCTACGCGGGCGGCGACCTCGCCAACTCGGGCAGCGGCGCCGGCGCCCGGACCGCCTTCCGCCAGCGGTTCCCCCAGATCGACCTCAACCTCATCGTGGACTACAGCAAGTACCACGACGCCCGCGTGGACAACCAGTTCGCGACCGACACCCTGGTCCCCGACCTGGTGCAGTTGCAGACGCTGCACGACTTCACCCGCTGGAAGCGCCAGGGACGGCTGCTGCACTACAAGCCCGCCGGCTTCAGCAAGCTCCACAAGAAGTTCAGGGACGCGGACGGTGCCTGGGTGGCCGGCATGGTCATCGCCTTCAGCTACCTGTACGACGTGGCCGCGGCCGGCGCCGACGCGCCGCAGACGCCGCTGGACCTGGTCGACCCGCGTTGGAAGGACGCCATCGCCTCCTCCTACCCGCACGACGACGACGCGGTGCTCTACCTCTACGCCCTCTACGCCGAGACCTACGGCTGGGACTGGATAGCCGGCCTCGCCGCCCAGCAGCCGCAGTTCGCCCGCGGCACCTTCTCCCCCGGCACCGCGGTCACCAACAAGGAGAAGATCATCGGCATCGGCGCGGGCGGCAACCCGCTCGCCACCACCCCGACCCGCTGGATGATGACCGACGGGCACCCGTTCATGGCGTGGGGACAGCGGATCGCGATCCTGAAGCAGGCCACCAACCCCACGGCGGCCAAGCTCTACCTCAACTGGCAGCTGTCTACCGAGCGCCAGACCTCCAACAGCTGGTCGGTACGCACGGACATCGCGCCCCCCACCGGCCTCAAGCCGATCTGGGAGTACCCGAACGCCAACCTGGACGGGTTCCCCCGCTTCATGGAGGACCGGGCCCAGGTCGAGCGGCTGAAGCAGACCTTCGCCCTCTACTTCGGCGAGGTCAAGGGCGACCCGACACCCGGCTGGCCCGGTCTGCACCCGGGCGCCTGACCCTCCACCAGTCCCCGTACGTGGCGGGCTCGACGGCCTTGGGTTGTCACATCGGCGTGGTCGGATTACAGCCAGCAGCGACGCGGGCGCGCCGTACGCCGGCCATAGCTCGCGCTCACCACGTGCGGGGTCCTGGTTCAGCGACCCCGCTGGCCATCGACGAGTTAATCGCCCACGCCCCCCAGCTCAAGGGCACCAGGGCGGTTGCCCAGATGCTGCGGATCTCTCACCGCACTGTGGGACAGCGGCATGGCTTGGACGATTCTGCGGCCGACGCAGTTCGCCTCGAACGCCATGATGTGGGCGGCATCGATCCGCGACGGTGTGGCGGTCCGCGCGCCGTATGCGGACACCGGGCTGCCCACGATCCACCCCGCGGATATCGCGTCGGTGGCGCAGGTTGCACTGACCGAGCCCGGCCACCGGGGGCAGACGTACGCCCTGACCGGTCCGGAGCCGGTGACAGCCCGACAGCAGGTCGAGGCCGTCGCGGCAGTACTGGTGCACCTGCCCCGGCTCGAGGGCTGGGGCGAGAATCCGCCCGTGAAGAACGGCACCTCACTCGGGGGCTACGGCGCGATCGCGATGAACGCGGCGCTCACGACGTCAATGACGCAGCTGCCCGAGCAGCTACGCAAAACCCTCACCTGGGACCGCGGAAAGGAACTCTCGGGCCACGCCCAGTTCGCCATCGATACCGGGACAAAGGTGTTCTTCGCCGATCCGCACTCGCCCTGGCAACGACCGACGAACGAGAACACGAACTGGCTGCTGCGCCAGTACTTCCCGAAGGGCACCGATCTCTCCCGCTGGTCGTTCACGGACCTCGAAGCCGTCGCCATGGCGATCAACAACCGGCCCCGCAAAGTCCTGGGTTGGCGGACACCCGCCGAGGTCTTCGAAGAGCAGCTACGCTCGCTGCAACAGCCCGGTGTTGCAACGACTGGTTGAACTCGCCCAATACGTATCAATTCGCTACACGGACCGGCTGTCAGACATCGGTGCCTCCGCGTCGGTCGGCTGGCGTCGCCGGCTCCTATGACAACGCCATGGCCGAGGCGCTGAACGGCACCTTCAAAGCTGAGTTGATCGAGATGCAGGGTCCCCGGCGGGACGTCGACCAGGTCGAACGGGCGATCTTCCAGTGGGTCACGTGGTACACCGAAGAGCGTCTCCACTCCGCTCTCGATTGCGTACCGCCCGCCGAGTACGAACGGGACTTCTGGCAGAGCATGGAACAAGTCCCGCAGTCCGCCTGAACCAAGATCACCGGACTCTACGAAACTCGGGACAGCTCACCCGCAGGGCGATTTGAGCTGGGACCACTTGGACGGAGGAACCGCCGCCGGTGTCCACGAGTCGTTCGGATCCCGCCGACGGCTGTCAGCTCGGGTCGGCCGGTGCCGTCCGGCGACCGGCCGTCCTCAGGTGACCTCGCCGAGGTCCTCATTGAGCCGTGCCGCGGCTTCGACGCTCGAGGGCCGGCTCGCGACAAGCCGGGCCAGCTGTGCTTCAAGGGCCTTGAGTTGCTCGGGCCCCATATGCGCCGCCCAGCGCTCGCGCACCTCGTCGAAGAGCGAGGCGCCCAGCGTCATCATGTCGTGGCCGCGGTCGGTGACCCGCAGCCGTTTGAGGCGGCCATCGCCCGGGTCGGGCTCCCGCTCGACGTATCCGAGCTTCTCCAGTGCGGCGATCGCCTTGGCAGCGCCCTGTTTGGAGACCGAGAGCCGGCGGCCGAGTTCCGAGGCCGTGCCCGCTCCCTCGTCGATGGCGCGCAGGGCGAACTCATGCGATGCGCGCACGCCCGGGTGCCCGCGGTGCGCCAGCTCGCCGTGCACGTCGTCCACCATCGACTGGAAGCCGCCGAGAAGCAGCAGCGCGAGTTCAGCGCCCGGTGAACGTGCCATGCGACGAAGCATACGAGAAACGAAGATAGACAACCACGTTGTCGATCTGTAGGTTGACAACCATGTTGTCGATCGAATCCAGGAGAACAATGAACCCCACTACCGGCGGCGCCACCATCCCGGGCGTCGAACACCACCAGGTCAGCCTGAACGGGACCGAACTGCACTACATATCCGCCGGGACCGCCGGCTCTCCCGTCATGCTGGTCCACGGCTTCCCCGAGACCTGGTGGGTCTTCCACAAACTGATCCCCCTGCTCAGCAAGCACCACCGCGTATTCGCCCCCGACCTTCGCGGCTTCGGCGACTCCGCCACCGCCACCCCAGCGCACGACAGCGTGACCGCGGCCCAGGACCTGAGCGAACTGATAGCGCGGCTCGACGCGGGCCCCGTCCACCTCACCGGCCAGGACATCAGCGGCCCCACCACGTTCCGCGTCACCGCCACACGCCCCGACCTCGTACGAAGCTATGCGGCCATCGAGACCGGGCTGCCCGGGTTCGGCGTCGAAAGGCTCGCGGACGTCGCCCACGGAGGCGCCTGGCACATCGGCGTCCTCGCCGCCCCGGGCATCCCCGAAATGCTGCTCGCCGGACGAGAAAGGGCATTCCTCGCACAGTACGCCATCCCGTCACTCTGCGTGACACCCGACGCGTTCACCGACAACGACATCGACGAACTCACCCGCTCCTACGCGCGACCCGACGCGTTCAACGGCGCGGCCGGACTGTACCGATCGATGCTCCGCGAAGGTGAGGAGATCCGCCAACTGGCATCCCGGAAACTCACCACGCCCGTGCTCGCCGTCGGCGGCAGATCGGGCGAGTTCACCCCGGCGACCCTGCGCCAGGTCGCCCAGGACGTCAGCGCCCTCTCCCTCGACAGGATCGGCCACTACGCGGCGATGGAAGCCCCCGACAGGCTCGCAGAAGGCCTCCTGTCCTTCTACGAGAAACTCGACAACCTGGGGTAACGCGCGCCGGAACACGATCACTGACACCCTGGCACCGCCAGACCCCAGGTGGGCCACTGCACCTCGCCACCACCCCTCAGTGCCCCCGAACACCCCTCGAACCGAGGCCGGTTGGAGTCGCCTCGGTAGGGCCGCCGATCCGAACGCCGCCCCAGACACGCGCACATCGGACTGGCCTCAACCCTCAACAGGCGACCCATCAGCGACGTTCAAAGACGGGTTCTCAGTGGGTGTTCTGAGAGTGCTCGGCTGACTCGTGACGCTTGAAGGTAGTTCGTCCGTTTCCTGGGCTTCACGGCAGGTTGAGGAAGCAGTGCCCTGATGGGCGTGAATGGGTGCGTGCTGCACCCGAATGACCTGCCGCATGACGCTTGGGAGTTGATCCGGCCGGTCATTGCCGCGTGGAAGGCGAAGCACCCCTTGGTCAGCGGGCACGAAGGAGGGCCGGGCGGCCTCGCTCGACTTATGAGGGTGAAGACCAGACCGCCTGTCGACGGGACGTGATCCTCACCACCACCAAGAGCATGCACCGCGTCACTCCCGCTGCCCAGTGATCACAAAGCCCTCGAAAGTGTTTCTCTGTGACAAAGAGGCGCCAACTCGGCCCTTCTGTAATAAAGTTGCCTCGTCACAACGGGGGATGGGGGTTTCACGTGGACACTTCCGGTGCAGCGGCAACCGAGCCGACTCTCCCCTTTTGGGTGTCCTTCGACGAGGAAGCCGAGGAGTACGGGGACTCCATGGGGCTCTTCGGCAATCGTCAAGAAGCGCTCCTGCGTGGCGTACCGTTGGGCGTGCTGCGCAAGAACCTCGCCGACGCCGTCGATGCCTTGCAGCAGGTGTTCGCTGATGTCGCAGCGCGCGGCGGGCAATTGCCGCTGCGCGAAGCACAGCTGTCGTTCCAGGTCACGGCGGGCGGCGGTGTCCAGTTCGTCGGCACCGCCCAGATGCAGGGCAGCCGCGGCATCGTCCTGGTGTTCAGGCAGTGAGCGGATACGTGCCATGGGGCGTCATCGCGGGCTGTTGATCGGCGCGAGCGAGTACGAGATGCGCGGCATTCAGCCGCTGCCATTCGTCCCCGGCGATCTGACGCGGCTAGGGGCTGTCCTCACGGCGCACGGCTTCAGCGATGTACAGGTCCTCGCCCGCCGGGCTGGCGGCAAGCAGATCTCCGCGAACTACATCAATGCCCGGGTCGTCGGCTTCCTGCGGCGTGTCCGGCCCGGAGACACGGCGTTCATTCTCCTCAGCGGCCACGGGGTGCATGCCCGCGGCAAGGACTACCTGGTGCCGGAGGACATCGACGAAGACGTCCATCCGTTCGAGTCGGGCTGTGTTCCGATCGACTGGCGACGGCATCTCGACGAGACGCCGGCCGACCACGTGGTCTTTCTCATCGATGCTTGCAGGGAGGGCATCGAACAGGACTCGATGAGCGTGGCGGGGGTCAGGGAGTGGGGACGGCAGCAGATCAGCGCGGCCCTGCGCCGTAAAGTGGCCTACCTCTACGGCTGCTCGCCTGCTCAGCTCGCCCTCTTTGTCCATCCCTACGAGCAGGCGCAGGATGGTCTCGACCACAGGACTCGGCCGGGCGAGTCCTTCAGCATCTTCTCGCGCTCGATCGCGGACGTGGTGTCTGAGCACCCACGAGGAGAGCCACTCGCGCTCGCCGCCTTCAAGGATGCCGTGCAGGACCGCGTCACGGAGTTGCACCGTGCCTATGGGAAGAAGGGCGATCCGCAACTGCTGCGCATCGTCACCGATATCCCGACGGACAACTTCTTCTTCTTGCCTCGCAGCGTGGCAGCGCAGACGCCGCACAGGCCGCCATCGTTGGGCCCGCGTGATACAGCCACCATGAGCATCACCTCCCCACCGGCAGTGCAACCGCTCGGGGCACCGGCGGGTTTCGGCCCGCCGCCCCCGGTCGCGTCATCGGAGGTCGGGACGCGACCGGCTCGGCTGCCGCAAGCGCCGTCCTTCCCGTCGAGGCCACCAGCCGCCCCAGTGGGCCACATTGCAGGCAGTCGCCGTCGCATTCGATGGACCCGCAAACGGGTGATCCTGCTCGGCTGCGGTCTGATCGGGATCCTCGGCGCATTCATCGGAACTCATCTGTGGGCCCAGACCCAGTACTACGTCGGCGCCAAGGACGAGCACGTCGCGCTGTACCGAGGCATCAGCCAGGACCTGGCCTGGGTCTCGCTGTCCGAGGTGGAGAAAGACCATCCTGAGATCGAACTCAAGTGGCTGCCGCCGTACCAGCAGAAGCAGGTCAAAGCCACGATCGCGAAGAGCAGCCTGACTGACGCCCAGTCGAAGATCGACGAGCTTGCCATGCAGGCCTCCGCATGCCAGAAAGAGTACGAGCGTCAGGCGGCCGAGAGCGAGAACAACTCCAAGACCGGAGAGGGCCAGGCCGGCGGTACCACGGGAACCACCAACACCTCCCTCACGACCAAGGCCACGCCGTCACCGACTCCCTCGACGTCGAAGTCCCCGAATCCGTCCGCAACCGCCGCCACTCCCAGCCCCGGCTCCAGCCTCTCGGAGGATGAGCAGAAGGTCGTCTCGGCGATGTGCGGTACGCAGTAAGCAAGCCGTGAGTGGGTGTTCTGCGAGGCTCGTCTGATTTCAGCTTTGGTCGGTCTCTGGGGTAGCCGGTGGCGGCTGAGTGAGGGTGAACAGTCCTGGTTCAGATTCTGTGAGGATGCTGCGGCTGACCAGGCGTTTCAGCTTGGCACGCATGCCTTCGGTGTGCCGCGGCTCAGTGCCGAGGCCGAGCGCGTGGCAGACGTTCTTGGCGCGCAGCCCGCCTCCGGCCTGCTCGAAGAGGGCCAGGATCTCGCGGTAGCCGGACGGCAGCGGCTCGGGGGCAGGGGCGCCGTCCTCGGTGGCCAGTTCCAGCACGGTCTCGCGAGTGGTCTCCAGCCGCTCCAAGGTGTGCTCGGCCGCGGCGAGTTGCTCGGTGAGCTCGGTGATCTGCTCACGCAGCCGTTCGATGGTCTCGCGCACCAGCCGCTGCCGCGTCTCGATCTTGTCCAGAAGCTGCCTCACCGCCCGCTCCCGCTCGCCTGGGATGCCTCGCGCCAGGTCGGGGTGGCGGCGCGGGTGAGCCGGCGGAGCATGACATCGCTCATGGACCAGTGGATCATCGCCACCGAGCTGGCCGGCCGGGTCTCGTAGTCCCGCACAAGTCTGCGGTGCAGCAGGAGGGTGCCGAACGTCTGCTCCACCACCCACCGCTTCGGCTCCGGTGTGAACCCTCTTGCCCCGGGCTCGCGTTGGACGATCTCCACGTCGATGCCGAGGCGGGCGCCGTGCTCGACCACGGCCTGCTTGAACCCGGCATCCACCCAGCCCTTCGTCACCGTGGGCGCGGCGGCGGTGACCTTGTCCAGCAGGGCGATCCCGATCGCGTTGTCGTGCACGCTCGCAGCGGTCACGACCACGGCGATGATCAGGCCGAGTACGTCGGTGGCGATGCCCCGCTTGCGGCCCGGGCTCTTCTTACCCGGATCCAGCCCGGTCGTCTCCCGCGGCGCGTTCGCCGAGGCCCGCACGGTCTGCGAGTCCAGGACGACGGCGGTGGGGTCCTCGTGCCGCTTGCGCATTTCACGGGCCTGCCAGCGCAGCAGGTCGTGGATGGTCTCGGCGGTGCCGTCATCGCGCCAGCGGGCGAAGTAGTAGTACACCGCGCTCTTCGGTGGCAGGTCGTGCGGCAGATAGCGCCACTGGCAACCGGTACGGGTCTGGTAGAGGATCGCGTTGACAATCTCCCGCATCGCGTACTGGCCCGCGTGGCCGCTGACCGAGGGGTGCTTCGCCTTCCAGGCGGTGGTGACTGGCCGGATCAACTCCCATGCTTCATCCGGCAGATCACTCGGGTACGGCTGGCGCCCGCCCACGCTTCCCAGCAGACCGCACCCCCGGCTGACCGTGAAGCCCCGGAACCGGACAACCCGCCCTCAAGCGCGACGACAACCACCGAACACTCGCAGAACGCCCACTCGGAGGTCGTTTTCATCAGCAGAGCCTGTTTCATCCCAACAAGTCCCTGTGACAGAGGGGTCGTTGGGGGGATTTAGGGGCTGGCGCGATTGACGGGGAGCACAGGAAGCCCACATTGCCTGTCTCATCCCGTGAAGCCTGTCTCGTTCCAAGGGGAGTTGATATCAGCGATTAGTCCCGCCATCCCGCGCAGGAACCCGACACGTGCGAGGCGCGAGTACTCATCTGTGGCACATGAAGCGACGCAAAACAGCTGAAAACGACCTCTCACTCGGAGCGGCAGTCGGCCTGGGGTTTGGGCAGTTCTGATCGTGGCAGTTGTCACCGTTTGGTCGTTCCATCTGTCACGAGCGCCCGTTTTTCGCTCTGTTGTGACCGAGATCGGGCTTCGCCCGTGGCATCGGCCCGAGGTCGGCATGAATACGGCCCACGCGCTTCGCCGGAGGGGGCGAGTTTGTGTTCGGCCGCAACCGGGCGTTCGCGGACTGCGTCGTACGCGCGTGACAGCGGCGCCTGTGGGGCCGTTGCGCCTGCAGGCGGGAGGAAGCATTAATGGGAGTAATTCTTCGCACGGGGGCCGTGATGGCAGTCTGTGCGACGGTGGTGGCTGCCGGGTGCGTCGCAGGGGCCTCGGGTTCCGCGCGGGCGGCGTCGGCCGACGTGGTGCCCGGGTCGGTACCCGCCGCGGTGGGCACCGCCACGCGGGTGGGAACCGCGCCCGCGTCGCAGCGGCTGACGGTCCAGGTGTGGCTCAGGCCGGACGTGACGCGCGCTGCCGCGTCCGCGGACGCGGTGGTTACGCCGGGCAGTCCCGAATTCCACCAGTACCTGAGCCCGGACGCCTACACCTCGAGATTCGGCCCCTCCGTCGCGCAGGCCAGGGCGGTGGCAGCGTGGCTCACCGGCAAAGGACTGACGGGAGTCCAGGTCGACGCCGGCCGCGACTACGTGTCGGCGACGGGGCCGGTCGCGGCGGTCGAGTCGGCCTTCCAGGTGCGGATCGGCCGGTACCGGGCCGGGGCTGCCGCAAGCGGGTCGTCCGCTGGGTCGGCGGTGTTCACGTCGAACGACCGCGAGGTATCGGTGCCCGCCCCGCTGGCCTCCCTCGTGCTGGGTGTGACGGGGCTGAGCAGCGCGTCCGCCACATCACGGAGCACCACGACGCCGGCTCTCCAAAACCGCGCGGCGGCCAGGGCTGCGACGTGCTCACGCTACTGGGCGCAGCACACGCATGCCCTGCACCCCGCTTACAAGGGACTGACCCGGGCCTCGCTGCCGGTGTGCGGGTACTCCGCCGCGCAGCTCCGCGCCGCCTACGGGGCGACGTGGCGGGACATCGGCAGGGGCCAGACCGTGGCGC
>NZ_JARXVH010000053.1 GCF_029892565.1 Streptomyces pseudovenezuelae
GTGCCGGTGGGTGTGGCGGGGGACCTGTATGTGTCGGGGGCCGGTCTCGCGCGGGGATACGCGGACCGCAGGACTTTGACGGCTGAGCGGTTTGTGGCGTGCCCGTTTGCGGGTGTGGGTGTGCGGATGTATCGGACGGGGGACCGGGCTCGCTGGACCGCGGATGGTCACCTCGTCTTCGCGGGGCGTGCGGATGAGCAGGTGAAGATCCGTGGGTTCCGGGTGGAGCCGGGTGAGGTGCGGGCGGTGCTGGAGGCGCACCCGGAGATCGCCCAGGCGGCGGTGATCGCGCGTGAGGACACGGTGGGTGACAGGCGACTGGTCGCTTACGTCGTTGCGGCTGCTGATGACCAAAGCTCCGAACTGCCTGCCTCCGCACGCGAGTTCGCGGCGGACCGTCTCCCGTCGTACATGGTTCCGTCCGCGGTGGTTGTCCTTGATGTGTTGCCGTTGACGGTGAATGGCAAGTTGGACCGGAAGGGGTTGCCGGTTCCGGAGTTTGTGTCGGGTGGTGGTCGGGGTCCGGTGTCGGTGCAGGAGGAGATCCTGTGCGGTGCGTTCGCGGAGGTCCTTGGTCTGCCCTCCGTGGGTGTGGATGATGACTTCTTTGCGTTGGGTGGGCATTCGCTGTTGGCGGTGTCGTTGGTGGAGCGGTTGCGGGGTCGGGGTGTGTCGGTGTCGGTGCGGGCGTTGTTCCGGTCGCCGACGCCGGCGGGGTTGGCGGTGGCGGCGGGTCCGGAGGAGGTGGTGGTTCCGGCGAATCTGATTCCTGAGGGTGCGGTGGCGATTGCGCCGGAGATGTTGTCGTTGGTCGAGTTGGACGAGGTGGAGATCGCACACCTCACCGCGCAGGTTCAGGGTGGTGCGGCCAATGTCGCGGACGTGTATCCGCTGGCCCCGCTCCAAGAGGGCATCTTCTTCCACCACTTGGTGGAAGACGGAGGCACGGACGCCTATGTGGTCCCCACACTGCTGGACTTCGACTCGCGGGAGCGGCTGGACGCGTTCCTGGGTGCGTTGCAGCGGGTGGTGGACCGGCACGACATCTACCGCACCGCGATCGTGTGGGAGGGCCTGCACGAGCCCGTCCAAGTCGTGCTGCGGCAGGTGGAGTTGCCGGTCGAGGAGGTCCTGCTCGATTCGGAGGGTGGCGAGGGCGTACCGCAGATGCTGGCTCTTGGCGGGGCCAGGATGGATCTGACCCGGGCTCCGTTGATCCGGGTGCAGATCGCGGCCGAGCCCGGCAGCGACCGGTGGCTGGTGCTGCTGCGTATCCATCACCTGATCCAGGACCACACCACACAGGACGTCCTGCTGGGCGAACTGCGTGCGTTCCTCTCCGGCGAGGAGGCGTCCCTGCCGGAGCCGCTGCCGTTCCGGAACTTCGTGGCGCAGGCCCGGCTGGGAGTGCCGAGGGAGGAGCACGAGCGGTACTTCACCGAACTGCTCGCAGACGTCGAGGAGACCACCGCACCGTACGGACTGCTGGACGTCCATGGCGACGGAAGCAACGTGGAACGTGGCCGTCTGGCCGTCGCGGAAGATCTCAGCGGACGGGCACGGGACGTGGCCGGCTCACTCGGTGTGAGTGCTGCGACGGTGTTCCATCTGGCGTGGGCGCGGGTGTTGGCGGTGGTGAGTGGTCGTAGTGACGTGGTGTTCGGGTCGGTGTTGTTCGGGCGGATGAATGCGGGTGCCGGGGCGGACCGGGTGCCTGGGTTGTTCATCAACACGCTGCCGGTACGGGTCCGGGTCGACGCTGCGGGTGTGAAGGACTCCCTGTCGGGCCTGCGTGATCAGTTGGCGGAGCTGTTGGTGCATGAGCACGCGCCGTTGGCGGTGGCGCAGCAGGCCAGTGGGGTGCCCGGGGGCAGTCCGCTGTTCACCTCGATCTTCAACTACCGGCACAGCCGGCCCTCAGGCCAGAACTCCACCGACGAAGGCATCAAGACGCTGTCCATACGCGAGGCGACCAACTACCCGGTGGCTGTGTCGGTGGACGATCTCGGGTCCGGGCGTGGCTTCGAGCTGACGGTGGACGCGGTCGCGGAGGTGGATGCGGAACGGTTGTGCGGGTTGTTGCACAGCTGCCTGGAGCGTCTGGTGGCGGCGTTGGAGGATGCGCCGGACACGGCCGTCTCGTCGGTGGAGGTGCTGGGCGCCGGGGAGTTGGAGTGGCTGTTCGCCCGAGGCGATGGGCCGACGGCGGGACTGCCGACGGAGTCGTTGGGGGAGCTGTTCGCGGCGCAGGTGGCGCGTGCGCCGGAAGCTGTGGCTGTGGTGTCCGAGGGCGTGGAGGTGTCGTACGGGGAACTCGACGCCCGGGCCAATCAGTTGGCGCATCTGCTGCGAGTCCGAGGTGTGCGTGCGGAGTCGGTGGTGGGGGTGTGTCTGGAGCGTGGCGTCGACCTGGTGGTGGCGTTGCTGGGTGTGTTGAAGGCGGGCGGGACATATCTGCCGTTGGATCCGGAGTATCCGGCGGAGCGGATCGCGGTCGCGGTGGCGGACGCCAGTGCTGTGTGTGTCGTGACGGTGGCCGGCCTTGAAGGGGTACTGCCGAGTGGTGTGGGGCGGGTGGTGCTGGATGATCCGCTGACGGTGGCGGAGCTGGCGGAGTCGCCGGCGACCGCACCGCAGACGGTGGTGGCGGGCGGAAACCCGGCATACGTGATCTTCACGTCCGGCTCCACCGGCCGCCCCAAAGGCGTCACCGTCCCCCACAGCGGCATCGTCAACCGACTCGAATGGATGCAGTCCCGCTACGAACTGACCCCGGCCGACCGGGTGTTGCAGAAGACACCCTTCGGATTCGACGTTTCGGTGTGGGAGTTCTTCTGGCCCCTCCTCAACGGCGCCACACTGGTCGTCGCCCGACCGGGTGGCCACCGCGATCCCAGGTACCTGGCGCAGCTGATCCAGGACACCGGGGTGACAACGGCTCACTTCGTACCGTCGATGCTGGACGCCTTCCTGGCCGAGCCCGCGGTGGCGGAGTGCGCAAGTCTCCGGCAGGTCGTCTGTTCGGGCGAGGCGCTCCAACTGAGCACTCAGACAAGGTTCTTCCAGCTCTGCGACGGTGTCGAACTGCACAACCTGTACGGCCCCACCGAGGCGTCGGTCGACGTCACGGCATGGGAGTGCCGCCCCGACCAGACCGACGGATCAGTGCCGATCGGCGCGCCGATCGCCAACACTCAGGTGTACGTCCTGGACCCCTCCCTGCGACCGGTCCCGGTCGGGGTCGGCGGCGAACTCCACTTGGCCGGAGCCCAGTTGGCGCGCGGCTATGTCGGACGCAGCGACCTGACCGCCGAACGGTTCGTGGCGTCGCCCTTCTCACCCGGCGAGCGCATGTACCGTACCGGCGACCTGGTGCGATGGACGCCTGACGGCGAACTGGAGTACCTCGGGCGCTCGGACGACCAGGTGAAGATCCGTGGCTTCCGGATCGAACCGGGCGAGGTCGCCGAAGCCCTTGCCGGGCATCCCGCGGTCGCCCAGGCCGCGGTGCTGGTCCGTGAGGACACTCCGGGCGACAAGCGGCTGGTCGCCTACGTGGTCGCCGCCGACGACGACGGCGTGGGGCCCGAGGTGCTGCACGCCTATGCGCAGGACCGGCTGCCGCACTACCTCGTACCGTCCGCGGTGGTTGTCCTTGATGTGTTGCCGTTGACGGTGAATGGCAAGTTGGACCGGAAGGGGTTGCCGGTTCCGGAGTTTGTGTCGGGTGGTGGTCGGGGTCCGGTGTCGGTGCAGGAGGAGATCCTGTGCGGTGCGTTTGCGGAGGTTTTGGGTCTGTCGTCCGTGGGTGTGGATGATGACTTCTTTGCGTTGGGTGGGCATTCGCTGTTGGCGGTGTCGTTGGTGGAGCGGTTGCGGGGTCGGGGTGTGTCGGTGTCGGTGCGGGCGTTGTTCCGGTCGCCGACGCCGGCGGGGTTGGCGGTGGCGGCGGGTCCGGAGGAGGTGGTGGTTCCGGCGAATCTGATTCCTGAGGGTGCGGTGGCGATTGCGCCGGAGATGTTGTCGTTGGTCGAGTTGGACGAGGTGGAGATCGCACACCTCACCGCGCAGGTTCAGGGTGGTGCGGCCAATGTCGCGGACGTGTATCCGCTGGCCCCGCTCCAAGAGGGCATCTTCTTCCACCACTTGATGAACGATCAGCAGGGCGCCGACGCCTACTCGATGCCGATGGTGCTGCGCTTCGCGGAGCGAGCTGTGCTGGACACCTTCCTCCATGCGTTGCAGCGGGTGGTGGACCGGCACGACATCTACCGGACGGCGATCGTGTGGGAGGGGCTGCGCGAACCGGTGCAGGTCGTGCTGCGCGAGGTGCCTCTGCCGCTGAACGAGGTGGTACTCGACCACCGGCGCGCGGACCTGGTGGACCAACTACTGGCTGCGGGCGAGCGGATGGACCTCGGCCGGGCGCCACTGATCGATGTGCATGCCGCCGCCGAGCCGGAGTCCGGCGGCTGGCTGGTACTGCTGCGCATTCACCACTTGGTGCAGGACCACACCACGCAGGACGTCCTGCGCGCGGAGTTGGACGCGTTCATGGGCGGACGGGAGGCTTCGTTGCCGGAGCCGTTGCCGTTCCGGAACTTCGTGGCGCAGGCCCGGCTGGGGATGCCGAGGGAGGAGCACGAGCGGTACTTCGCCGAACTGCTCGCAGACGTCGAGGAGACGACAGCGCCGTACGGGCTGCTGGATGTCCACGGCGACGGAAGCGGTGTCACCGGTGCGCATCTGGCCGTCGACGACGGCGTGAGCCGCGCGGTACGGGAGACGGCGCGCGCCTTCGGTGTGAGTGCTGCGACGGTGTTCCATCTGGCGTGGGCGCGGGTGTTGGCGGTGGTGAGTGGTCGTAGTGATGTGGTGTTCGGGTCGGTGTTGTTCGGGCGGATGAATGCGGGTGCCGGGGCGGACCGGGTGCCTGGGTTGTTCATCAACACGCTGCCGGTACGGGTCCGGGTCGACGCGACGGGTGTTGCTGACGCGCTGCTGAGTGTGCGGGATCAGCTGGCGGAGCTGTTGGTGCACGAGCACGCGCCGTTGGCGGTGGCGCAGCAGGCCAGTGGGGTGCCCGGGGGCAGTCCCCTGTTCACCTCGATCTTCAACTACCGGCACAGTGCCGCTTCCACTCCCGAGCCGGTCTCCTCATCCTCCGAAGCCGACGCGCACTTCGACGGCGTAAAGACGCTGCTCACCCGGGATGTCTCCAACTACCCGGTGGCTGTGTCGGTGGACGATCTCGGGTCGGGGCGTGGCTTCGACCTGACGGTGGACGCGGTCGCCGGGGTGGACGGCGAACGGCTGTGCGGGTTGTTGCACGGATGCCTGGAGCGTCTGGTGGCGGCATTGGACGGCACCCCGGACACGGGCGTCTCGTCGGTGGAGGTGCTGGGCGCCGGGGAGTTGGAGTGGCTGCTCGCCCAGGGCGACGGGCCCACGGCGGTCGTGCCGGAGGCGTTGGTGCCGGAGCAGTTCGCGCAACGTGCGGCGGCCGATCCCGCTGCGGTGGCCGTGGTGTTCGAGGGCAGAGAGGTGTCGTACGGGGATCTCGACGCCCGGGCGAACCGGCTGGCGCATCTGCTGCGGGCCCGAGGCGTCGGCGCGGAGTCGGTGGTGGGGGTGTGCCTGGAGCGTGGCATCGACCTGGTGGTGACCCTGCTGGGTGTGTTGAAGGCGGGCGGGACATATCTGCCGTTGGATCCGGAGTATCCGGCGGAGCGGACCGCGGTCGCGGTGGCGGACGCCAGTGCTGTGTGTGTCGTGACGGTGGCCGGCGTTGAAGGGGGACTGCCGAGTGGTGTGGGGCGGGTGGTGCTGGATAATCCGCTGACGGCGGCAGAACTGACGGAGTCGCCGGCGACCGCGCCCGAGGCGAACACAGTGGGCGGAAACCCGGCATACGTGATCTTCACGTCCGGCTCCACCGGCCGCCCCAAGGGCGTCACCGTCCCCCACAGCGCACTGAGCAACTTCCTTGCCGACATGGGAAGGCGGTTCCCGCTCGACAGCGAGGACCGGCTGCTCGCCGTGACGACGGTCGGCTTCGACATCGCCGGACTGGAGATCTTCCTCCCGCTGCTCAGCGGGGCCCGCCTGGTGCTCGCCGGGCAGGCCACGGCACAGGACCCGGCCGCCGTCCTGAGGGCCGTGTCCGAGTCCCGCATCACGGTGATGCAGGCCACGCCAAGTCTGTGGCAGGGCGTGGTGGCCGCCGAGAGCGGCGAGCTGCGCACTGTACGCGTCCTGGTGGGCGGCGAGGCACTGCCCACCGGGCTGGCACGAGAACTGTGCGACCGGGCGCACTCGGTGACGAATCTCTACGGGCCCACGGAGGTGACGATCTGGGCGACGGCCGCCGAGCTCGCTCACATACCCTCCGCCGGTCCGGAGATCGGGGCACCGATCGCGGGCACCCAGGCGTACGTCCTGGACGCCGACCTGCGGCCGGTGCCGGCGGAGGTGGGCGGTGAACTGTACCTGGCCGGGGCCCAGTTGGCCCGAGGCTACGTCGGCCGCGCCGCTCTCACGGCCGAGCGCTTCGTGGCGTCGCCGTTCGCACCCGGCGAGCGCATGTACCGTACCGGCGACCTGGCGCGATGGACCCCTGAAGGTCAACTGGACTATCTGGGGCGGACGGACGAGCAGGTGAAGATCCGCGGGTTCCGGATCGAGCCCGGCGAGGTGCAGTCGGTGCTCGCCTCGCACCCCGCGGTCGCACAGGCCGTGGTGCTGGTGCGCGAGGACATGCCCGGCGACAAACGTCTGGTCGCCTACGCCGTGCCGACGCCCAACGCCGAGAACGTCCTCGAACTCTCCCTACATGTAAGGGAGTTCGCCACCGAGCGACTCCCGCACTACATGGTGCCCTCGGCCGTGGTGACACTGGACGAACTGCCACTGACGGCCAACGGAAAGCTGAACCGCAAGGCCCTGCCCGCGCCCGACTTCGCCGCGTTGGCCGGCGCGGGCCGCGAACCGGCGACAGCGCAGGAAGAAGCCCTGTGCAGGGCGTTCGCCGACGTGCTCGATCTGCCCGCCGTCGGAGTCGACGACGACTTCTTCGCACTGGGCGGACATTCGCTGCTGGCCACCAGGCTGGTCAGCGAGATGCGGGCCGAACTGGACGTGGAACTGCCGATCAGGGCGGTCTTCGCGCACCCGACACCGGCCGCACTCGCGACCTGGCTCGCAGAACACGCAAGTCACCGAAGGACAGCAGCCAGGCCCACACTGCGGCCGATGCGCAACCAGGAGGAGTCCCGATGATCCCGCTCTCGTTCGCGCAGCGTCGGCTGTGGTTCCAGGCGAAGCTCGAAGGCCCCAGCACCACCTACAGCAATCCCACCGTGCTGCGCCTTTCCGGGACGCTCGACCGGGCGGCCCTGAGCGCCGCGCTGGGGGATGTCATCGAGCGGCACGAGGTGCTGCGCACCGTGTTCCCCGAAGCCGACGGCGAGCCCTATCAGCGCGTGCTGCCGCTGGAAGAGACCGGGTTCGAGCTGACGGTCACCGATGTGCCGTCCGAGGAGCTGACCCAGGCGGTGACCCGGGCCGTACGGCACGTGTTCGACGTCGCCGCCGAAATCCCCGTACGGGCCTGGCTGTTCGCGGTCGAACCCGATCAGCACGTGCTCGTGCTGGTCGTGCACCACATCGCCTGGGACGGCTGGTCGGTGGGCCCGCTCGCGCGCGACCTGTCGGTGGCGTACACCGCACGGTGCGAGGAGCGAGCTCCCGGCTGGGAACCCCTGCCGGTGCAGTACGCCGACTACACCCTGTGGCAAAGGGAGTTGCTCGGGGACGAGAACGACCCGGACAGCGTGCTGACCCGACAGATGTCCTACTGGCGCGACGTCCTCTCCGGCGCCCCGGAGGAGTTGACCCTGCCGGCCGATCGCCCTCGCCCGGACGTGTCCTCCCACCGCAGCCACCAGGCCGAGCTGAAAATTCCGGCTGACGTGCACAAGCGTCTGACCGCACTGGCACGCGAACGCGGCGTCACCCTGTTCCTGCTCATGCAGACGGCCATGGCGGTTGCCCTCAACCGACTGGGGGCGGGCACGGACATCCCGATCGGCTCGCCGATCGCCGGCCGCACCGACAAAGCACTGAACGACCTGGTCGGCTTCTTCGTCAACACTCTCGTGCTGCGCATCGACGTGTCCGGCGACCCCACGTTCGACGAGGTGCTGGCGCGAGCACGGGAAGCCGGATTCAGCGCGTTCGAGCACCAGGACGTCCCGTTCGAACGGCTGGTGGAGGAACTGGCACCGGCCAGGTCGCTGTCCCGCCACCCACTGTTCCAGGTCATGCTCACGGTCCAGAACACGGGTTCCGTGAGCCTGCGCCTGCCCGGCCTCGACGTTTCCGGCATGCCGGGCGGCCTGTCGGTGGCGCGGTACGACCTGGCCGTGTCCGTCGGCGAGACCACCGACGCGCGGGGCAGGGCGACCGGCCTCGGCGGTACGGTCACGGGCGCGGCGGATCTGTTCGAGGCCGGCACGGTCGAACGGTTCACCGACTGCCTGGTACGAGTCCTGTCGGCACTGGCTGAGAACCCGCGGGCGCGGGTCGGCGCAGTCGATGTCCTGGCTGCGGGTGACCGCGGTCATGTGCTGACCGAGTGGAACGACACGGCGGTCGAAGGCCCCGCGGCACTGGTGCCCGACCTGTTCACCGGACAGGTGGCGCGGACTCCGGACGCCGTCGCGGTCGTGTCCGACGGTGTGCCGGTGTCTTACGGGGAGTTGGACGCGCGGGCGAACCGGCTGGCACATGTGCTGCGGGCGCAGGGTGTGGGTGCGGAGTCGATGGTGGGTCTGTGCCTGCCCCGGGGTGTGGAGTCGATTGCGGCGATCCTGGGTGTGTGGCGGGCGGGGGCGGCGTACCTGCCGCTGGATCCGGGGCAGCCGGCCGAGCGGATCGCGTTCATGCTGGCGGACAGCGGAGCGAGTGTCGCCATCGGGCTCGGCGAACTCCTGCCCTCCGCCCTCGTACCGACACTCCCTCTCCTGAACCTGGACGACCCGGACGTGGCAGCCTCCCTCGCGGCGGCTCCCGTGACCGCTCCGGAGATCCCGGATGTGATACCTGCGCAGGTGGCGTATGCGATCTATACGTCGGGGTCGACGGGGCGGCCGAAGGGTGTCGCGGTCACGCATGGGGCGCTGGCGAACTATGTCGGCTCGGTGCCCCAGCGGGTGGGTTTCGACGGGCCGGGCCGGTTTGCGGTGTTGCAGGCGCAGGCCACCGACCTGGGCAACACGGTGGTGTTCGCGGCGCTGGCCTCCGGTGGCGAGCTGCACATTCTCGATGAGGGCGCGGTCACGGATGCGGCGGTGGTGGCCTCGTATCTGGCGGAGCATCGGATCGACTACCTCAAGGCGGTTCCCTCGCATGTCGCCGCGCTGGGCGCTGCTGCGGTACTGCCCGCGAAGTCCCTTGTGCTCGGTGGCGAGGCGGCTTCTGCACAACTGGTGGGTGAGCTGCTGGCCGGCGCGGGCTCAGGCGAGTGTGGTGTGTTCAATCACTACGGTCCGACGGAGGCGACGATCGGTGTCGCGACGACCCGGTTGACTGCGGAGATGGCCGCATCGGGGGTGGTGCCGGTGGGTTCTCCGGTGGCCAACACCCGGTTCTATGTGCTGGATGAGGGTTTGCAGCCGGTCGCTCCGGGTGTGGTGGGTGAGCTGTATGTAGCGGGTGCGCAGTTGGCGCGCGGGTATGTGGGTCGGGCCGGGTTGACGGCGGAGCGGTTCGTGGCCTGCCCGTACGGCGGTGTGGGTGAGCGGATGTATCGCACGGGCGACCGTGTGCGTTGGACTGCGGACGGTCAGTTGGTGTTCGCGGGGCGTGTGGATGAGCAGGTGAAGATCCGCGGGTTCCGGGTCGAGCCGGGCGAGGTGCAGGCCGTCGTCGCCGCACACCCGCGGGTGGCCCAGGCGGCGGTCGTCGCCCGCGAGGACACCCCCGGCGATGTGCGCCTGGTCTGCTACGTCGTAGCGTCCGACCAAGGAGTCCAAAGGGACGGACTGGCCGTCGAACTGGGCGAGTTCGCCTCCGAGCGGCTGCCTGAGCACATGGTGCCGTCGGCGGTCGTAGTGCTCGACGCGTTGCCGCTGGCGAGCAACGGCAAGTTGGACCGCGCGGCGCTGCCCGTTCCTGACTACGCGGCCGCGATGACGGTGAGTCGGGGGCCGGTGACGGTGCAGGAGGAGATCCTGTGCCGGACGTTCGCCGAGGTACTCGGCCTGCCGTCGGTCGGAGTGGACGACGACTTCTTCGCCCTGGGCGGGCACTCCCTGCTCGCGGTCACGCTGGTGGCACAGCTTCGCGCGCGTGGAGTCTCGGTCCCCGTGCGGGAGTTCTTCCGGTCACCCACTCCGGCGTCCCTCGCCACGGTGGCCGCGCCCCGGCAGGTCGTCGTTCCGCCGAACCGGATCCCGGACGGCGCGGACGAGATCACCCCGGACATGCTGCCGCTGGTCGACCTGAGTGAAGCCGAGGTGACACGGTTCGTCGCGCAGATCCCGGGTGGCGCCGCGAATGTGGCGGACGTGTATCCGCTCGCCCCGCTGCAGGAGGGGATCTTCTTCCACTACCTGTTGCAGGCGGACAGCGGTTCGGACGTCTATGCGTCGTCCAGAGGCGTACGGTTCCCCACCCGGGAGCAGTTGGACGCGTTCCTCGCCGCGCTGCGGCGGACGGTGCAGCGGCACGACATCTACCGTACGGCGATCGTGTGGGAGGGGCTGCGCGAGCCTGTCCAAGTGGTGCTGAGGCAGGCGGAGTTGCAGGTCGAGGAACTCGTGCTCGACCTTCAGGGCGTCGAGCCGGTGCAGCAGATGCTCGCCGCGAGCGCGGCGCGGATGGACCTGACGCGGGCTCCACTGATCCGGGTCCAGATCGCCGCCGAGCCGGATGGCGACGGATGGCTCGCCCTGCTGCGCATCCATCACCTGGTGCAGGACCACACCACGCAGGACGTGCTGCTGGGTGAGCTGGGGGCGCACCTTTCCGGCCGGGAGGCTTCACTGCCGGAACCGCTGCCGTTCCGGAACTTCGTGGCGCAAGCCCGGTTGGGCGTGCCACGGGAGGAACACGAGCGGTACTTCGCCGAGTTGCTCGGCGATGTGGAGGAGACGACAGCGCCGTACGGGCTGTTGGACGTCCAGGGCGACGGAAGCGGTGTCGTACGCGCCCAGACGGCTGTCGAAGAGGGCCTGAGCCGCAGGGTGCGGGAGGTGGCGCGCTCGCGCGGGATGAGTCCCGCCACCGTGTTCCATGTGGCCTGGGCCCGGGTGCTGGCGGCGGTCAGCGGTCGTGACGACGTGGTGTTCGGAACAGTCCTGTTCGGCCGCATGAACGCGGGCGCCGGCTCGGAACGTGTTCCGGGACTGTTCCTCAACACTCTGCCGGTGCGGGTACGGGTCGACTCGACCGCTGTAGCCGAGGCGCTGTCCGGCATGCGCAATCAGCTGGCGGAACTGCTGGTGCACGAACACGCACCCCTTGCCCTGGCCCAGCAGGCCAGCGGCCTCCCGGGGAACAGCTCCCTGTTCACCTCGATCTTCAACTACCGCCACAACCAGACCACGGCCCAGGTGCAGGGGAGCGAACGGGAGACGGAACAGCCGGCCAGCACAGCGGGCACAGCGGGCATCAAGACGGTGCATCTGCGGGAGGCGACCAACTACCCGGTCGCCGTCGCGGTGGAGGACTTCGGGGCCGGTTTCGGTCTGACGGTCGACGCCGTGGCCCCGGTGGACGCGGAAGCGGTGTGCGAGCTGCTGCACACCTGCCTGGGCAATCTGCTGGACGCGCTGCAGAGCGACGCCGAGCAGGGCCTCGCGGCGGTGGACGTACTGGGCGGGGATGAACTCCGCCAGGTGGTCGAGGAGTGGAACCGCACGGCAGCGGAGCTGCCGAAGACGTCGGCGGCCGCCCTGTTCGAGGCGACGGTGGCACAGGACCCGGCCGCGGTGGCGGTGATCGCCGACGGTACGGAGGTCTCGTACGGGGATCTCGACGCCCGCGCGAACCGGTGGGCGCACCTCCTGCGGGCGCAGGGAGCCGGCGCGGAGTCGGTGGTGGGGCTGTGCCTGCCGCGCGGCGCGGACCTTGTCTCCGCGGTCCTCGGCGTGTGGAAGGCGGGGGCGGCGTACCTGCCGCTGGACCCCGAATACCCCATCGAACGGCTGGAGTTCATGCTCGCCGACAGCGGCGCGTCCATCGTCGTGGGGCGCAGCGATCGCACGGCCGGCTTCGTCGGGCCGCGGCTTCGAGTGCTGAACATCGACGAACCGGAAATGGCCGACGCATGGGCCGCCGCACCGACGACCCCGCCCGAGGTCACTTCGCGGCCGGACCAGACGGCGTACGTGATCTACACATCGGGGACGACAGGACGTCCGAAGGGCGTGGCCGTCACCCACGAGGGCATCCCGAGCCTTGCCGAGGGACATGCCCGCCACCTGGCCGTCGGACCGACAAGCCGGGTCGGCCAGTTCGCCTCGCCGAGCTTCGACGGATTCGTCTGGGAGTGCTGCATGGCGCTGCTGACGGGCGCGGCCCTGGTCGTCATTCCCGAAGAGCGACGAGCCGGTGAGACGCTGGCGGAGCTGCTGAGTGAGCAGGCCGTCTCGCACGTGGCCCTGCCACCGGCCGTGCTCGCGACCCTCGACGAACACTCTGTCGCACCGGACCTCACCCTCGTGGTGGCGGGCGAGGCATGCCCACCCGAACTCGTCGCACGCTGGGCGTCCGTCGTCACCATGTTCAACTCGTACGGCCCTACGGAGACCACCGTCGACGCCACCCTGTGGCGCTGCGAACCGCAGGCCACCGAAGTCGCCATCGGCTCCCCGGTGTTCAACACCGGGGTGTACGTCCTCGATGAAGCTCTCCGACCGGTGCCGGTGGGAGTGGCGGCAGACCTGTACGTGTCGGGGGCCGGTCTCGCGCGGGGGTACATCGACCGCAGGACTCTGACGGCTGAGCGGTTTGTGGCGTGCCCGTTTGCGGGTGTGGGTGTGCGGATGTATCGGACGGGGGATCGGGCTCGTTGGACTGCGGATGGGCAGTTGGTGTTCGCGGGGCGTGTGGATGAGCAGGTGAAGATTCGTGGGTTCCGGGTGGAGCCGGGTGAGGTGCGGGCGGTGCTGGCCGGGCATCCGGAGATCGTCCAGGCGGCGGTGATCGCGCGTGAGGACACGGCGGGTGACAAGCGGCTGGTTGCCTATGTTGTGCCGGTTGTTGATGGTGGCGGCTCTGATTTGCCCGTCTCTGTGCGGGAGTTTGCGGCGGAGCGGCTTCCGTCGTACATGGTTCCCTCTGCGGTTGTGGTGCTGGATGTGTTGCCGTTGACGGTGAATGGCAAGTTGGACCGGAAGGGGTTGCCGGTTCCGGAGTTTGTGTCGGGTGGTGGGCGCAGGCCGGTGTCGGT
>NZ_JARXVH010000054.1 GCF_029892565.1 Streptomyces pseudovenezuelae
CCGAGAACTCACCGGAGAATCCACACCAACCTGGCGAATCGAAACGGACAAGCCACCCACATCGTCCTGAACATTGATCAGATGCTCTCTAAGGGGTCTTCCGGAGCCGATGCTGTTCGAGCTGGCGTGGTGCATCGACCGCCAGGTGGCGGATGGCTACAGCATCAACCCCGCGCGCTTCCAGGAACTTCGACGAGGATTGGTACTGGCCGTTGAACAGGGTGGGCCGGCAGCGCGCAAGGCGCGGTCGCTAACGGCGCTTTCCCACGATGAGTGGGAGCGGGAGGTACGGCGCGCGGTGATGTGCACGACACCGGCCGCCAACACGCACCTGCCCACGCTCGTCCTGCACAGTGTCAAGCACCTCCAGGATCGGCTGGCCTACGCTTACCACGACGGTGAGTGGTGGCGCCTGAACCTGTGGAACCCGAGCCTGGACCGACGGATCCCGCAACGTGAGCACCAGCCGGAGGGCCGGCGCGTGGTCAACTTCAGCCAGCTGACCACGGACTGGTTCCGCGAGGCCGCCAAATGGTGGCTGTCCGTCCAACTCTCCACGGAACGCTACGTGTGGTCGTCGGTGAAGAGCCGGCTGGATCACCTCAACTGGCTCAACTGGTACATCGAACAGGCGGGATGCGCAGGCCCGCAGCTCGTCGATTCACCGGAGGACCTGAGGCCGTGGCTGCTCGGTTTGGTGGACGCGCTCAACAGCCACACCGCGCTTACCGGCCCGAACAAGGGCAGCAGGCTCGCGAAGAACAGCCGTCGTGGCCCGCTGGTGACCATGGAACAGTTCTACCGCTGGATGCACGACAACCGGGCTGAGGCGGTCAGGGTGCTCGGTGAGCCACGCTGGTCCCGGCTGGGTCTGCACCATACGGTGCTGTTCCGGCTGGATGACAAGCCAAGGCTGACCAACCAGCTCACGGACGACATGGCACTCGAGGACGAGGTCATCAGCCAGATCGCGGCAGGTTCCGGAATGCTGGCGGCTCCCAAGCTCGAAGGCGGCATGGACGACCGACAGGCGTTCCACGCCCTCATGCTGCTGATCCGTACCGGCCGGCGGATGAACGAGGTCCTGATGATGGACTTCGAACCTCTCCTGCCTCTTGTACAGGTGAAAGAGCCGGACGGACGCGAGCCGGATGGCTTCGTTGCCCGGCTCTCCTACCAGCAGACCAAGATCGAAGGTGGAGGTCCTCCGACGATCCCCGTGGACCAGGAGATCGTCGACATCATCCGGGTCCAGCAGCAGTGGGCCCGTGACTTCCTCACCGCTCGGGGAACACCGGATGGCACGAACCCGCGCTACCTCTTCCTGCAGACCCGCAACAACCGGCTCGGACTGCGACCCTACGCGGCCGCCACCTTCCACCACAGGCTCGGCGACCTGACCCGGACACTCACCATCAACGACAGCGTCGGGCGCCCGGTCCAGATCTCCAAGACCCACACCTTCCGGCACACCCGCGCCACTGACCTGATCAACGCCGGCGTGCCGATCCACGTCGTGATGCGCTACCTCGGGCACCTGACACCGGCCATGACCATGCACTATGCCAAGACCCTCGCAGTGACAGCCGAGCGCGAGTTCCTGCGCTACAAGAAGATCACCGCGGACGGCAGGACCGCCGGCCTCGACCCGAGCGACCTCTACGACCTCCTGCACCTGGACCAGCGAGCTGACCGGGTGCTGCCCAACGGATGGTGCATGCTGCCCCCGAAGCAAGTCTGCTCCAAGGGAAATGCCTGCCTGACCTGCGAAAAATTCGTCACCGACGCCAGCCACCGCGATGAACTCCAGCACCAGCTCGACCAGACCGAAGCCCTGATCACCCGACGCCAGACACAGTTCACCGCCCGCCACGGCGAGCCGATGGGTGAGGACAACATCTGGCTCGCGGGACGGCGCGCCGAAACCCGCGCCCTCACGAAGGTCCTCGTCGCCGTCGAGCAGGTCGGCGTGCAGGAGGGCGGGAGCATTCGCGCGGTGCGAGGAGCCGGGGCACCCGACCGGGCGGAACCGTCCGTTGACCACAGAGAGGGAAGCACGCCTTGAGTCCTCTGCCAGAGCACCTCCACCAGGCAGCGAAGGGGCGAACCGCGGACGCGGACAAGCGGGCCCGGACCGCGCTCGCCCAGATGGTCAAGGCCGGGCAGCCTGTCAGTTTCACCGCCGTTGCCCAGGTGGCAGGCGTGAGCACCGACTTCCTCTACAGGCACCCCGACATCCGCAGCCTGGTCGAACGCCACCCTGCGAAAGGTGGCCAGCTTTCCGGAATGCGTCAGGCAGACACCGAAGCGCCGTCGTCGACCTCGGCGGCGGTACGAGCCCTGAGTGCACGCCTTTCACAGCAACAGCAGGCCCACCGCGAGGAGATCGCGCGGCTACGGAAGGCCCTGGAGGTGGCCCACGGCGACAACCTGTAGCTTCGGCGCCGCCTGGCCGCGTACGAACCGGAGTGATTCGAGACACCCTCCGACAACATGCCCAGGGTCTTTTAACGAGCGGACCCCAGAAGCGCTTTGATGGCATCCCGGTCTGCGGGAAGGCCGATGTCCTGGAACCAGGACGCGATGAGGTTGGTGTAGCGCCAGCACACATCTCGATCAGCGAGCGCACTGAGGAAGCGGTGCTGAGCCGGTGTGAGCTCGGCACCCGGGCTGTAGCCGGACGGGAACGCCGCAGCGAGCAGTGGGCCCCAGTCGTCGCCGATGGTGAGGTTGCTGCAGAAGGGGACGCAGGCTAGGGCGACCGCGAGAAGTTCCTCGAAGTCGTTGGTGCGCTCGATAGCCGCAGCCAGCAGTGCGTGCCGTAGACGGCCTTCGATCTGAGGCAGCGGGTCCGTGATCCAGGGATCGACTGCGGTGGGCTCCGGGAGCCAGGAGTCGACGTTGGCGGGATCGAGCAGGGCGTGGAGGATCACCTGCACTGCCTGGCTGTTGTCGAAGCAGCCGGGTGCCAGCGCCGCGCAGGCCCGGATGGCGGGGTCTGGATCGGTGAGCAATGCTGTGGTGTCCTCGTCCCAGGACCCGATGGCCAGAACGGTGGCCGCGCGTTCGCGCCGGTCGCTGCTCTCGGCAAGCAGGCGTCGCAGTACCCGGGTGGTGGTGACGATCTGCCCTGCCAGCTCTGGAGCCTGCAGGAGTGCCGTGGTTGCGCCGAGGGCTGCCTCCCGGACCGCTGGATCCGGCGCGAGTAGATGCGCGGTGACGGCGTTGTAGATCGGTCCACGAACGGCTCTTACGGCATCGGTGACTCCCGGGTCGTTACCGTCGTCCGCACCGGTTCTTTCGCCGTAGGCAGCCGAGTCCGCTACCCGGCCCAGCCACTCAAGCAAGGCGGCGCGCAACGTTCGGGAGCGGTCATCCCACGGAAAGTAGCTCTGGTGCTGGGCCAGCGTACGGGGGTCGTCCAGGATCGCGGCGATGAACAGCGCGGCAGGAGCCGTGGCGCTGTACAAGGAGTCCTGGTGCAGGACCGACATGTCGAGCACCCCCAACGCTTCGGCCTGGACCTCCGGCTCTTCGGCTAGAAGTTGAATCAGGCGAAGCGGCGTGTCCTCCGCCGGTCCGTAGGCGTGCTCCAGCCCAGCCCAGTCAGTGTCCTCGATCAGGGAAAGCGGATCAGGCAGGCAGTCGTCGGCGGCTTGACTGTCGATCGGGTTCGTGTCCTGAGTCGTCACAGGGACAGCATCACCCACATCACTGACAGTCCTAGCACTTGGGACGCTGGAAAGCTGTCAGCGGTATGCCGTTGACTCGATGACCAGCAACTTCATCTTTATGATCCGTCGCAGGTACGGATAACAGGTGGTCGACGTCGAGTTTGCGGGCACTGTCGAGGTACTGATCGTCGTAGGGCGAGTGCCAGTTGCCCCTGGTGAGCGAGCAACTCGGACCAGTGGCAGGGGCGGTGACCGCTTCTTGGAGGAGGACCTCGGCGCGGGTGTTGCAGCCGTCCCGGTCTGCGTCGGTCCAGTGCCGGAATTTGCTGCGCTCGTACCCTGTGCGGTCCTCTTCCTCAACCGGCAGCGTCTGCAGGGCGTCCCGGACGGGCAGGGTCACCGTCTCGCCGGGTGCGGCTTCGGTGGCGGAAGCAGGGGCGGGGGTGAGCAGTGCGGCCAAGGCGCTGAGCACGGTGGCCGCCGTGGCGAGGGCGGGGGTGTGCGGCAAGACGGACCCCTTCGAAGATCACCAACTGTCCGTGATCTTCGTACTGGGTCCGGTTGCGGCTCGCCCGGGGTCCGTCCGCTGCTTCACCCGCGGGGGCGGTAGGTCACACCGCGCGCTGCTGCGGCTTGGCGACTGGCTGAGGACCCTGTGCGGTTCACCGGAGTGTGGGTACGGAGCGGCACTGTCCGCCAGGCCACTGGCGTCCTGGTCCACATTGGTCCTCGCAGACGCCCGATAAGACGAATACTCCCGCCTGACATGCCATCACTGACACCAAACCGGCGCATCGCTTCCGGGATAGGTGACGGACAAACTCGCTGAGGCCGTACGACCCGAGCGGGAGACCCGGCAGCACCTGCATGGGCACACCGGCAAGGCCCGTTCGCGGGAGATCCAGAGGAAGTCACCGAGACGCTACTGGAAGTACGAGACTCTCCGAGTTAAGGCGCGGTGCTCGATCACCCAACCACCAAACCTAACGGATCATCACCAAACGATCTACATAGGCATGTAATCTGTCGCGCAGGCATGAACATGCCACAGGCGCCCCACCGCCGAGGCCCAGCCACGCGGTGAGGGGAGGCGCGGCAAGACGTAGGCCCATTTCTGCGCGCTGCCTGTCGCGCGCTTCGTGGCCGTAGTCGGTCATCACGCATGCGCGGGTGCGACCGTGTCGTCCGTTGCGGCAGCGCCGCAGGCTTCACGATCAGTACGAGGCGTCCTGCGAACCGCACCGGTTCAGCAGTTCCTCCCATGCGCCTGCATGTCCGACGAGGATCTTCCGCGCCCTTCGCGCCATCGCGCCTTGCCAGGTACCGAGCGAAAGGCAATGACTTTGCGAAGACCGATGCTGCGCAGATCGAGAATCTTAGTCGCGATCCTTGCGGCACTCGCTGCGTTATTATCCGCGGCACCCCAGGCCGCTGCGGACAGCGATGTCCAAACGTTCACCAGGACGTCCTTCACCACCCTCGACGGGAAACCCGTCCGAGCCCCCGCTCCGCCCAAATCGGAGAAGGAGAGGCAGAAACGACAGAAGGCGTCCGCCAAGGAGACGCCTCAACAGGCCAAACGGCGCACCGACCTTACGGCCAAGCTCCCCCACCGCGACCAGGTGGCCCCGTCCATCGAGATGGTGGACATGACCGAGTGTTGGAAGGCCGTGGCGCCGAACACCGGTGGGACCGTCACGCTGACGCACTTCACCTGGTGCAGTGTCGGCCTGTTCCTGGTCGAGGATGTGCGATGCGAGAACAATATCTGCAAAACGGTGGGTTCCATTACCTTCCGAGCTTCCGTCCAAGGCTCGGGCAATCAGGGGCCGAGTAGTTCGGATGACCGCAAGACCCGTGTGTGGCTGGCGCTTGACGATCCCGTCGTCTCAAATCCGCCGCCCCGGATGGACCGTGAGCTGAAATTCACCGGTGAGTGCTCCACCACCACGCCCGGCACCTCGTGCCGGATCGGCGAGAACGGTGCCACGGACACTCTCGACCAGTGGATGATCGCCGGCCACGCGTTCTTCGACTTCTATCTGCCGCAGGGCACGCTCACCGACACGGACAAGATCGCCTATGGCGACTTCATGATCAAGTCCGAGGTGCTCGGTAACCCGTTGAACGAGGACAGCTTCATTCCGGGACCGGACAGCGGCTTCCGCTGCGACTCGTCATCCAAGGTCAATTACTACGGCTGCGTCTATCCCGACGTCGTGTCCCAGTTCTGGCTCAAGGCCACTCCGGACGTGGCGGCAGAGGCCAAACACGTCTGGAAGGCACAGCACCAGTCGGATCTGACGCTTCCGCTGTCGGGAGACAGGAAGCAGATTCCCGGTTCCCGTCTCAGCGGAAGCTCTCTGGAACGCATGGTCAACGAGGCGGACCGCAAGGCCAACAACAGCAAGTCTGCCGGGTACTGCCGAAAGTACTGGGGCACGGGCTACTCGCAGAACAACACGATGCAATGCGACGAGTACCCGTTCCAGTCGACCCATCAGGGGTCGGCGATGGGTGGCGCGGGAACGTCCCACTTCTCAGTCCAGGTCATTCCCACCGATCAGAACCGCAACGGCGGCGCGGAACTCAACGACTTCTACAACGCGCAACGGATCCTCGACCAGGACAAGTTCTACGTGGACGTCCTCAGCGCCGACGGGAAGCCCTACGGACAGGAGGACGCCGAGCCGGCCGGAATAATCGCTCCGGTCACGTATCCCACCTGCACGGACAACCGCTCGCCCGAGGTGCAGGCGGTGACCGCGAAAGCGCCGCCCACGGACACGTTCCTCGACTACGCGCGCACCACTCCCGACGGCTGGACGGGCGGCGACTCCACCTTCTCGGTCGCCCTGCCGGACGGTCGCATCCTGTGGGTGTTCTCCGACACCTTCCTTGGACCGCTCAACGCGGACGGCACCCGCCCGACCAGCGCACGCCTGGTCAACGACTCCTTCGTCATCCAGGACGACAACCACCTGACCACCATCACCGGGGGCACGAAGGACAGTCCTGAAGGGCTCATGCCGCCGGCCAACGACACACACTGGTACTGGGCAGGCGACGCCATGATCGCCACCATCGGCGGCACGAAATACCTTCAGGTCATGTACCAGGAGTACGAGAAGTTCGGCCCGGGCGCCTGGGACTTCCGCTTCCACCGCAACGTGGTCGCCACCTACTCCCTCGACCACCTTTCCGAGCCGGACCGCATCGACCAACTGCCCTCGACCGCGAAGGTCGGCTGGGGCTCGGCCCTGCTGCCGGCGAGCCGCAGCGGAGACGGGTACACCTACATCTACGGAGTCAACGACGCCCCCACCAACAAGAAGATGCGGATCGCCCGTGTCAAGGGCAGCGACCTCAGCCGGGACGAAGACTGGCAGTTCCTCAACTCCGACAGCGGCAACTGGATGCGCGGCGAGCGCGAAGGAAACGACGTCCTCACCGGGGTGGCCAACGAATACAGCGTGAGCCCCTGGAACGGCGGATTCGTTCTGCTCAGCCAGGACAGCACCGAAGCGTTCAGCGGCAAGATCCGCATCTGGTCCAGCTGCAGCAGCCCCTACGGACCCTTCGGCGCCTGGACCGGCCACGACGAGGTGTACTGGACCCCCGAAGGGGGCCCCTACGGAAGCTACGCCGACGGAAGTGTCTTCACGTACAACGCCCATGCCCACCCCGTCTTGCAGAACGGGAACATCTGGACGTTCTCCTACAACGTCAACAGCCTGGACAACCGTGTCCTGCCGGAGGCCCATCACTACCGGGACCCGAGCATCTACAAGCCCCGGTTCGTGTCCTTCCGCCTCGTACCGGGATCCTGACCACACAGCACAACTGACCGTGCTTCCGCCCCTTGCGGGCGGGAGCACCTCCCTCAAAGATGCTTCACATGACCATCAGCGTCGCTTGGGAACGCATCGAAACGTGGCTGCGGAACAACGCCCCGGCAAGCCATGCCTCCCTGCCAGGACCGGCACCGGTGGCTGACATACGCACGGCACACACACAGATCGGCCGCTCTCTTCCTACTGAGTTGGCCGACTCCCTCCAGTGCCACAACGGATCGGGCAACTTCGTTCTGCCCGTCTACCACCGGTTCAGTGACCTGCACCTGATCGCACGGGAATACCAGAGCTACCTCCGAGCGGAGGAAGCGATGCGCCGCCGGGCTTTGGAACGACATCGAAGCGCTCCGAGCCAGACCGCTCTGCTACCCCAAGGCGAGTACTACTACTGGAACCCGGCATGGATCCCTTTCGCCTACGACGAGAGCGGAAACAGCCTGTTCATCAGCCAGGCTGATGACGACACCTTCGGCCGAATCGGAACGCACGACAAAGAAGACGGACCGTCCTTCCCCGACAACCCGGTGTTCACGTCCCTGCCCCACCTCTTGGACGAAGTCGCTCAAGCCTTGAGCAACGGAGTCTTCCAGATCTGGGGAGAGTGGGAACCCGTCGTCGACGACGGCCTCCTGGAGTGGCAAGAACCAGAGCTGGAAAGTGACGGAGTGTGGGACCTGCCACCCCTTGGGCCGGATCCGCAAAGCTGAGCACATCATTCCGAGAGGGCCGTCCAGCCAACGGTACAAACGTCGGGAGCTGGCGAGCCAGGCCGACGGGGCGGCCGCGCGGTGAGGTACCTGCCGTGGCAGGTCCCCTTCCGCGTCCTCCCGTCGAACTAGGCTGAAGCCGTTCCCCAAGCCCGGACACGTGCCCGGCCATCACCATCGGCCACACCGCCAGGCCAGGACTCTCCGGAGATCACTTCAGCGACTTCGGAAACGGACACTTGTCGTCGGCCAAGGCACGAGCTCACCTCGCCGGATACCGCTCCCGCCGGCCCTGGCCCAAGCCGCGTGCGGGGCCCGAGCAAGGCCTGGGTACGTCTGCCCAGACCCACCACGCCTCCACTCGGCAGTGGGTTACCGGCCTCCGCGCGAAGTCCACGCCGAGTACGAGAAGTTGCGAATCGCCGCGTGAAATAGACAGTCAGAAGCCTGTCCGGGAAACGCGAGGCCTCTCAGCTTGTCCTCGATCAGCGGGGTGAAGGCGAAGGTGGAGTCCTCCTCGTCCAGGTCGATGGACAGCCGTGCTTCCAGCGCTTTTGCCAGGCGTCGCAGGAGGGCGAGTGTCGGTTCGGCGCCGGCCTGCTCGATGTTGGAGATCTGCGGCTGTGTCATCCCGGCGCGTTCGGCCACGTCCTTCTGTGACAGGCCCAGTTCCTTGCGGCGGTCGTAGACGGCCTGCCCCAGCGCCATGGCGTCGCCGGCACTGGTGTATGAACCGTTCCGGGTTTGATCGAGGCTCGACCTTTTGAAAGGATCGAGTCCGTTATGGCGAAGCAATACCCCAAGGAGCTCAAGGAGCGGGCCGTGCGTCTGGTCCTGGAGACTCGTGATCAGTACAGGACAGAGTCCGCGGCAATCCGCTCGATCGGAGCGAAACTCGACATCGGGCCGGAGTCCCTGCGGAACTGGGTGCGTCAGGCCGAAGTCGACGCCGGTGCCCGGGACGGCACCACGACCGAGGAGTCCGCCCAGCTCAAGGCCCTCAAGAGGGAGGTCGCCGAGCTGAAGCGGGCGAACGAGATCCTGAAGGCCGCGGCGAGTTTCTTCGCGGCCGAGCTCGACCGGCCACACACACGCTCGTAGCGTTCATCGACGAGCACCGGGACCGCTTCGGCGGAGTCGAGCCGATCTGCAGGACGCTCTCCGAGCATGACTGCAGCATCCACCCGTCCACCTATTACGCGCATAGGAAGCGCCCGCTGTCGGCCCGTGCCCTGCGGGACGCGGAACTGGCACCGCTGATCGTGGAGATCTTCCGAAACAACTACAGCGTCTACGGAGCCCGCAAGATCTGGGCCGAGTTGAAGCGTCGGGGCCACCGAGTGGCCCGTTGCACCGTCGAGCGCCTGATGAAGGCCGAGGGCCTCACGGGAGCGGTGCGCGGGAAGAAGATCGTCACCACCGTGACGGACAGGGAAGCGGAGCGGGCCCCGGACCGGCTGGGCCGGCAGTTCGTGGCCGGCGCCCCGAACCGGGTCCGGGTCGCGGACTTCACCTATGTGGCCGCCTGGTCCGGCACCGTCTATGTCGCGTTCGTCGTGGACACCTTCTCCCGCCGGATCGTCGGCTGATCCGCCGCGACGAACAAGCAGACCCCGCTGGTGCTGTCCGCACTCGAGATGGGCCTGTGGCAATGTGACCGCGCGAACACCCCTGTCATTGCACGGGAGTTGATCCATCACTCCGACGCCGGCTCGCAGGGCAGATTCAACTGGTCGTCGCAACACCTTGATCACGGAGATGTTGGATGGGACGGCCAAGGAAACTGATGCCGCAGGCGCCGGCCGGGGCGCGACGGCAGTGGGCCGCGGATCGGGCGATGCGGGCGCCTATGCGCTCGCCCGGCCGCCCCGAGCCGTCGCGCGCTGTGCAACGGGAGTTCTGGCGCCTGATCGCGTCCGGGGTCACAACGGTCCAGGCGGCCGAAGGGGTCGGCGTGTCGGCACCGGTCGGGATCCGATGGTTTCGACACGCTGGCGGGATGACGCCGCTGAGCCTGGACGAGCCCACCGGCCGGTACCTGTCGTTCGCCGAGCGTGAGGAGATCGCTCTGCTCAAGGCCCAGGACATGGGCGTGCGCGAGATCGCTCTCACGATCGGCCGCGACCCCGGGACCGTCTCTCGTGAACTGCGCCGAAACGCTGCGACCAGGGGCGGCAAGCCGGTCTACCGCGCTGTGGTGGCGCAGTGGAAGGCACAGCAGGCCGCAAAGCGTCCGAAGACGGCGAAGCTGGTGGGCAACGAGCGGCTGCGTGAGTACGTGCAGGACCGGCTCGCCGGGAACGTCCGTAGGCATGACGGCACGATCGTCCCGGGCCCCAGGACACCGCCGTGGAAGGGGTTGAACAAGCCCTATCGCCGAGACCGACGGTGGTCGACGGCATGGAGTCCAGAGCAGATCGCGCATCGGCTGAAGGTCGAGTTCCCCGATGATGAGTCCATGCGCATCAGCCACGAGGCTATCTATCAGTCGCTGTTCATCGAGGGGCGTGGTGCGCTCAAGCGTGAACTGGTCACGTGTCTCCGAACGGGGCGAGCGTTGCGGGAGCCGAGGGTCAGGTCACGGAACAAGCCCCAAGGGCATGTCACCGCCGATGTCGTCCTCAGCGAGCGCCCCGCCGAGGCCAACGACCGGGCTGTGCCCGGGCATTGGGAAGGCGACCTGATCATCGGGACGGACAGGTCCGCGATCGGCACGCTTGTCGAGCGCAGCAGTCGTTCAACGCTCCTGGTCCACCTACCACGCATGGAGGGCTGGGGCGATGTCAACGGTCATTGAGATGCCCAGGTAGGTGGCCGTTGGAGGCCCAGGCTGGTGGCCATCAGAAACCCAGGCGTGTGGCCGGTGGTGTTCCCGG
>NZ_JARXVH010000055.1 GCF_029892565.1 Streptomyces pseudovenezuelae
CCGTCAGCCGGTCGATTTCGAGCCCGTCGTCCGCAAGCTGCTCGACGGCGGTCACACGGTGTTTGTGGAGTCGAGTGCCCACCCGGTCCTGGTCCAGCCGGTCAGCGAGATCGTGGATCAGGCGGATGACAGGGTCCGGCTGCGTGCTGTTGTCGGTAGCACGCTGCGTCGTGGCGAGGGCGGTCTGCGCCGCCTGTTGACCTCGATGGCCGAGCTCTTCGTGCGCGGCGTCGCGGTCGACTGGGCGGGCGTCCTTGCGGCCGGTGCTGGGAGCGGGCAGGTCGATCTCCCGACGTATGCCTACGACCGACGCCACTACTGGTTGGAGGAGGCCGAGAACGCCGACGACAGCGGCGCCTCGGGCGAGGACACCGACGCGGACTTCTGGAGCGCCGTCGAGAAGACCGACGCGGATTCGCTCGCCGGGCTGCTCGCCCCGGACTCCGCCGGTCTGCGCGACGCCCTGCGCACTGTCGTGCCGGTGCTTGCGGACTGGCGCGGCAGGAGCCGGCAGCGGTCCAGCGCTGGGCGCCTCCGTTACGCCGTCACCTGGCGGCCCCTGGAGCGCGAGGAGTCGGGGGTGCCCGCGGGCCGCTGGCTCGCCGTCTTGCCGCCGGGATGCTCGGCCGAAGGCTTGGCCGGTTCCCCGGCCGACTCCACGGATGGCTCCCAGGTGGCCGAGTTCCTCGCGGTGCTCCGTGCCCAGGGACTCGACGTCGTGCCTTTGGAGATCGCTCCCTCCGCCTTCACCCGACTTGAGTTCACCGCGCGCTTGAGCAGCGTCCGGGCTGAATACCAGCCGGCAGGGGTCCTCTCCCTGCTCGCCTTCGAGGGCGCGCAGGACGCCACTGCCACCGCAGCCGGGACCCTCGCGCTGATTCAGGCACTTGGGGACGCGGGCATCGACGGGCCGCTGTGGTGCCTGACCAGGGGCGCGGTGACCACCGGCATCCAGGACACCGTTACCGAGCCCGGCCAGGCCGTGCTCTGGGGTCTGGGCCGCGCCGTGGCTCTCGAGCACCCCGACCGGTGGGGCGGCCTGATCGACCTGCCGGCCACCCTCGACGCCCGCACTGCGCAATACTTCGTGGGAGCGCTGAACGGCGCCGCAGGGGACGACCAGCTCGCCGTACGCCGCTCCGGCGTCCACAGCCGTCGGATCACCCGCAAGCCCGCACCCGAGGCCCGCGCCGACGGTGGCTGGCAGCCTCACGGCACCGTCCTTGTGACCGGCGGCGCCGAGGCCCTCGGCGCACATGCCTCGCTCTGGCTCGCCCGGTCGGGCGCGCGCCGTCTCATCGTCACGACCACGGCTCAGGCGCCTGCCGACGCCGTCACCGAGTTGCTGGGCAAGCTCGCGGCCACCGGGGTGGAGACGACAGTCGTCTCCTGTGCCGACACCGACCGTGAGACGCTCGCCCGACTCATCGCCGAGACCCCGGAGGAGCAGCCGCTCACCGCCGTCGTACACGCCGCCGACACTGCCTGGACCAGCAACATCGCCGACACCGGCCTCGCCGACCTCACCGAGGTCTTCGCGGCCAAGGTCGACACCGCTGTATGGCTCGACGGACTGTTCACCGACACCGCCTCCGGCGGCGCACCGCTCGACGCCTTCGTGGTCTTCTCCTCGATCGCCGGAATCTGGGGCGGTGGTGGCCAGGGCGTCGCTGGCGCGGCCAACGCAGTCCTGGATGCCCTGGTCGAACGGCGCCGCGGCCGAGGACTCGCGGCCACCTCGATCGCCTGGGGAGCCTTCGACGAAATCGGCCCCGGCATGGACGAGGCGACCCTCGCGCAGCTGCGCCGCCGCGGTGTCCTGCCGATGGCCCGGCAGATCGCGATGACCGCGTTCGAACAGGCCGTGGAAGCGCAGGAGAAGGCCGTGACGATCGTCGACATGGACTGGGAGGCGTTCATCCCGGCGTTCACCTCTGTACGGGTCAGCCCGCTCTTCGCTGACCTGCCCGAGGCCGCCGCCGCGCTGCGCGACTCCCAGCCCGATGCCGAGAACAGCAGCATCACCTCGTCCCTGGTGGACTCCCTTCGGAACGTCCCCGAGGCCGAACACAACCGTCTCCTGCTCCGGCTGGTCTGTGGACAGGCGGCGACGGTCCTCGGACACAGCAGCGCGGAGAGCATCGGCCCGCTCCAGTCCTTCCAGGAGGTCGGGTTCGACTCGCTCGCCGCCGTCAACCTTCGCAACAGCCTGCACGTGGCCACCGGTCTACGACTGCCCGCGACCCTCATCTTCGACTACCCGACCCCGGACGCCCTCGTCGGTTTCCTGCGCTCTGAGCTGCTGACCGAAACGGGCGACGACGACCTGGACGGGCGGGAGGACGACCTGCGCCGCGCACTCGCGCAGGCCCCGCTCTCCCGCCTTCGGGAGGTCGGCCTCCTCGACACGCTGCTCAGCCTCGTCGGCCCCGAGGACGGCTCCACCCCCGTGGCGGCGAAGCCCGAGCCAGACCCGGCGGCGCCCGCCGCTGAGGACGACGCCGACCTGATCGACGCGCTGGACGTCGCCGACCTCGTCAAGCGCGCCCTGGGCAACAACACCAACTGACCATCTGACTTACCGATACCTGGTTCAGCGACAAAGACGGAGGACGTAGGTAGATGACGGCACCGGACGAACAGATCGTCAACGCACTGCGTGCCTCCCTCAAGGAGAACACCCGGCTCCAGCAGGAGAACCAGCGTCTCTCCGAGGCCTCGGCCGAACCCATCGCGATCGTTTCCATGGCCTGTCGGTACGCGGGCGGCATACGCACCCCCGAGGACCTGTGGCGGGTGGTGACCGACGGCACCGACGTCTACACCACCTTCCCCGAGGACCGCGGCTGGGACCTGGAGGGCCTCTACCACCCCGACCCGGACAACCCCGGCACGACCTACGTCCGCGAGGGCGCGTTCCTGCACGACGCCGGCCAGTTCGACGCGACATTCTTCGGAATCTCGCCGCTCGAAGCGCTCGCGATGGAACCCCAGCAGCGGCAGCTCCTTGAGGTCTCCTGGGAGGCCCTCGAACGAGCCACCATCGACCCGCACTCCGTACGCGGCACCGACATCGGAGTGTTCACCGGCATCAACCACCAGGACTACGCGCCCGACCTCAGCGGCCTCGAAGGCTTCCTCAGCCTGGAGCGTGCCCTTGGCAGCGCAGGCGGCATCGCCTCGGGACGGGTCGCTTACACCCTCGGCCTCGAAGGCCCCGCCATCACCGTCAATACCATGTGCTCCTCCTCCTTGGTTGCCATCCACCTGGCCGCCCAGGCGCTGCGGCGCGGTGAGTGCTCCATGGCCTTGGCCGGCGGCGCGACCGTCATGGCGACCCCCGGCGGGTTCGTTGGCTTCGCCCGGCAGCGGGCCCTCGCCTTCGACGGCCGCTGCAAGTCGTTCGCGGCCAGCGCGGACGGCTCCAACTGGACCGAAGGCGTCGGTGTGATCCTCCTCGAGCGGCTGTCGGAGGCGCGCCGCAACGGACACCGGGTCCTCGCGGTGATCCGCGGCTCCGCCGTCAACCAGGACGGCGCCTCCAACGGTCTGACGGCGCCCAATGGCCCCTCGCAGCAGCGCGTCATCCGCAAGACGCTGGAGAGCGCCGGCCTCACCACGGCCGACGTCGACATGGTCGAGGGCCACGGCACCGGCACCGTTCTCGGTGACCCGATCGAGGCGCAGGCCCTGATTGCCACGTACGGCCAGGACCGGTCCGAGGACCGGCCGCTGTGGCTCGGCTCGGTCAAGTCGGTGATCGGCCACACCCAGGCCGGCTCCGGCGTGGCCGGCGTGATCAACATGGTGCAGGCGCTGCGGCATGGCGTCATGCCCGCCACCCGGCACATCGACGCCCCCACCCCGCAGGTGGACTGGACGGCGGGCTCGGTGGAGCTGCTGACCCAGGCCCGCGCGTGGCCAGAGGTGGGCCGGCCGCGCCGGGCCGGTGTGTCTTCGTTCGGTGCCAGCGGTACGAACGCCCACATGATCCTGGAACAGGCGCCGGAAGAGGAGCCCGCCGTAGCATCCGCCTCCGGCACGACTCCGGCTCCAGGGGCCGAAGGCGTGGTGCCGCTGGTGGTCTCGGCGGCCACGGCCGCCTCGCTGACCGGCCAGGCGGAGCGTCTCGTGTCGTTCGTCGAAGAGTCCGGCACGGTCGCGCTCGCCGACGCGGCGGCTGCACTGGCCACCGGCCGGGCCACGCTCGCCGAGCGTGCGGTCGTCGTGGCCGGCTCGCCCGAGGAGGCTCTGGCGGGCCTGGGCGCGCTGGCGCGCGGCGAGACTGCCCGCTCGGTGGTCGTCGACAGCGCGTCGACGCCGGGCGGGGCCGGAAAGGTCGTGTTCGTCTTTCCGGGGCAGGGTTCGCAGTGGGCCGGTATGGGCCGCGAGCTTCTCGATTCCTCACCGGTGTTCGCGGAGCGGATCGCGGAGTGTGCGGCGGCGCTTGAGCGGTGGGTCGACTGGTCGCTGGTGGATGTGCTGCGGGGGGATGCTCCGGCTGAACTCCTGGAGCGCGTGGATGTGCTGCAGCCCGCGAGTTTCGCGGTGATGGTCGGCCTTGCCGCCGTCTGGACGTCGGTGGGTGTGGTGCCGGATGCGGTGGTCGGTCACTCGCAGGGTGAGATCGCCGCCGCGTGCGTGTCGGGCGCGCTGTCGCTGGAGGACGCTGCTCGCATCGTGGCCGTACGCAGTCAGGTCATCGCCACAAGTCTCGCGGGCCGGGGTGGTATGGCGTCGGTGGCGCTGTCCGAGACAGAGGTCGTTGAGCGTCTGGAGCGGTGGGCCGACCGGGTCGAGGTCGCAGCGGTCAACGGTCCGGCGTCAGTGGTGATCGCCGGTGATGCCGAAGCCCTCGACGAAGCCCTCGACGCGCTGGAGGACCAGGGCGTACGCGTGCGCCGTGTCGCCGTCGACTACGCCTCGCACACCCGGCATGTCGAAGCCGTCCAGGAAATTCTGAGCGAGGCCTTCGCTGACATTCGCAGCCAGGCTCCTGCCGTGCCATTTCTCTCCACCGTGACCGGCGAGTGGATCAGCGAGGCGGGTGTCCTCGACGGCGGCTACTGGTACCGCAACCTGCGTCGGCAGGTCCGCTTCGGTCCCGCGATCGCCGACCTCTTGGCAGGCGGCCACACCGTGTTCGTGGAGTCCAGCGCCCACCCCGTCCTCGTCCAGCCGATCAGCGAGATCGTGGTCCACGCCGAGGCCGACGCTGTTGTGACCGGATCCCTGCGCCGGGACGAGGGCGGTCCGCGCCGCCTGTTCACCTCGATGGCCGAGCTCTTCGTCCGAGGCGTCCACGTCGACTGGCGCGGCGTCCTTGCGGCTGGAGCCGACGCCGGCCGCGTCGACCTCCCGACGTACGCCTTCGACCACCAGCACTACTGGATCCAGCTGACCGGCACCGCCAACGACGCCACCTCGCTCGGCCTGACCGGCACCGATCACCCGCTGCTCGGCGCGGTGGTCCCGCTGCCGCAGTCCGACGGACTGGTCCTCACCTCCCGGCTCTCCCTGCGCACCCACCCGTGGCTCGCGGACCACGCCATCGGAGGCGCGGTCGTGGTGCCCGGCACCATCTACGTCGATCTGGCTGTCCAAGCCGGCGACGAGTTCGGTTGCGGTGTCCTGGAAGAGCTCGTCATCGAGTCGCCGCTCGTGTTGCCCGAGCAGGGCGGTGTCCGCGTCCAGGTCGCCGTCAGTGGTGCCGGCCCCAACGGCTCGCGCACCGTGGACGTCTACTCCCTCCGAGACGATGCCGAACAGGGGGAATGGACCCGGCATGCCACCGGCCTGCTCTCCACCGCCGCCCGGGCTGGCGGCACGACGCCCACCGTCGACTTCGCCGCCTGGCCACCGGCAGGCGCGAAGCCCGTCGCCATCGACGACTTCTACTCGAATCTGGGCGCCCGCGGATACGTGTACGGTCCGGCCTTCCAGGGCCTGCGCGGCGTGTGGCGGCGTGGCGATGAACTGTTCGCCGAGGCTGTCCTGCCGCCCGAGCAGCGGGAGAACGCCGACCGGTTCGGCATCCACCCGGCCCTGCTCGACGCAGCCCTGCAGACCAACGCCTTCGCCAACGCCGACGACGACCGCAAGGTCCTGCCTTTCGCCTGGAACGGTCTCGTCCTGCACGCGCAGGGCGCTTCCGCCCTGCGCGTACGAGTCGCCCCGAGCGGCCCGGACGCCCTCTCGTTCCAGGCTGCCGACGAGGCCGGCGACCTCGTCCTGACCATGGACTCGCTGGTGTCCTTGCCGGTCACCGCTCAGCAGCTCGACGACGGCGCAGCCAGCAGGGAGAGTCGCGACTCGCTGTTCCGCGTGGAATGGACCCACCTGCCCGCCCCCGAGAATGCAGCCGCGCCTGCCTCCTGGACGCCGCTCGCCACTGCCGACGACGTCGCGGCCCTCGCCGCCCGCGAGACCATGCCACCGGTCGCCGTCCTCACGGCGACGACCGACGACGGTGAGGACCCGCTCGGCCTCACTACCCGCGTCCTGTCCGTGGTTCAGGCGTGGCTGGCTGCCACACCTGGCCAGGACGCCGTACCCCTCGTCGTCGCCACCTGGGGCGCGATGCCCGCCAGCGGTGACGCTGACGTCACCGACCCGGCCGGTGCCGCCGTTTGGGGTCTGATTCAGGCTGCCCAGGCCGAGAATCCCGACCGCATCGTGCTGGTCGACCTCGACCCCGCAGGCTCCGCCGACGCGGGGCCTGTCCTCGGGCCCGTACTCGCCACCCGGGAGCCGCGGGTCGCCGTCCGCGGGACAGCCCTGTCCGCTCCGCGTCTGGTACGCGTGGCCACTGCCGATGACACCGTCAAGGCCGAGGCCACGCACGTCTTCGACCCTGAGGGCACCGTCTTGCTCACCGGCGGCACCGGCTCCCTCGGCGCCATGGTCGCCCGGCACCTGGTCGACCGGCACGGCGTACGGCACCTGCTGCTGGTCAGCCGTCGTGGCCCCGACGCGGAGGGCGCAGCTGAACTGGCTGCCGAGCTCACTGAGTCGGGCGCAATGGTGCGGATCGCCGCGTGCGATGTCGCCGACCGGGACGCTGTGGCGGCACTCCTGGCGGCCGTACCGGCCGAGCACCCACTGACCGGTGTCGTCCATACAGCCGGTCTCCTGGACGACGGTGTGATCGGCGCCCTGACGCCGGAACGCATCGAAAGCGTCTTCGCTCCGAAGGTCACCGCCATCCGCCACCTGGACGAGCTGACCCGCGAACTCGCCCCGCAACTCGCGTCGTTCACCGTCTTCTCCGCCGCCGCTTCTCTGCTCGGCGCTGCAGGCCAGGGCAGCTACGCGGCCGCCAACTCGTTCCTCAATGCGTTCATGGCCCGTCGGCGGGCGGACGGCCTGCCAGGCGTCTCGATGGCCTGGGGCCTGTGGCAGCAGGACACCGGCCTCACCGTTCACCTCAGCCAGACCGACCAGGCACGCATGAAGCGCGCCGGCGTCCTGGCCTTCACGCCCGCTGAAGCACTCGACCTCTTCGACATCGGTCTGCGCGCCGAACACGCCCTGCTCGTACCGATCAAGCTCGACCTGCGGTCCTTGGGCGCCGACGCGAGGTCCGGCGGCGCCATCCTGCACCTGCTGCGCGGCCTTGTGCGCACCGGCCGCCGCCTCGCCCACGCCGGTGCAGAGGACGGCAGTTCCCTGGTCCGGCGCCTCACCGGACTGTCCGAGGCCGAACAGGAAGCCGTCCTCCTTGGCATCGTGCAGGCCGAAGCCAAAGCGGTCCTCGGTTTCAGTGCCGCCGAACTAGCCCAGGGAACACGAGGGTTCAGCGAGATCGGCTTCGACTCGCTCACCGCGGTCGAACTCCGCAACCGGCTCGGCGCCACCACCGGCGTCAAGCTCCCCGCCACCCTCATCTTCGACTACCCCACCCCGGTGGCACTCGCCCGCTACCTGCGCGAGGAACTCGCCGACGATGCGGTCAGCGTCACTGCCGCCCCCACCGCCCCCACCGCCGTCGCCACCGCCCCCGACGAGCCCATCGCCATCGTAGGCATGGCCTGCCGGCTGCCCGGCGGCGTCGACGACCCCGACGACCTCTGGCGCCTCGTGGCCGAGGGCCGCGACGGCATGGTGGCCTTCCCGGACGACCGCGGCTGGGACATCGACGGCCTGTTCGACACCGACCCCGACAAGCCCGGCACGGCCTACGTCCGCAAGGGCGGATTCCTGTACGACGCCGGCCAGTTCGACGCCGGACTCTTCGGTATCTCGCCGCGCGAGGCGCTCGCCATGGATCCGCAGCAGCGGCTCCTCCTCGAAGCCTCGTGGGAAGCCCTGGAGCGGGCCGGCATCGCCCCCCTCTCCGCGCGCGGCGACAACATCGGCGTCTTCGAGGGCCTCCACATCCACGACTACATCGAGTCCCTCAGCAACCTGCCCGACGAACTCGAAGGCTTCGCCGCGACGGCCACCGCCGGCAGCGTGGCCTCCGGTCGGGTCTCGTACACGTTCGGCTTCGAGGGCCCCGCAGTGACCGTCGACACGGCGTGTTCGTCCTCGCTGGTCGCCATCCACCTCGCCGCCCAGGCACTGCGTCAGGGCGAGTGCTCGCTCGCCCTCGCCGGCGGTGTAGCCGTCATGGGCTCGCCGATCGGCATGCGCAGCATGTCCCGGCAAGGCGGCCTCGCCGCGGACGGTCGGGTCAAGGCGTTCTCGGCCGGTGCCGATGGCACGATCCTGTCTGAGGGCGTGGGTGTCGTGGTTTTGGAGCGGTTGTCGGAGGCGCGGAGGAACGGGCGCCGCGTGCTGGCGGTGATCCGTGGTTCTGCGGTGAATCAGGATGGTGCGTCGAATGGTCTGACGGCGCCGAACGGGCCCTCCCAGCAGCGGGTCATCCGCAAGGCGCTTGCCAACGGGGGCCTGGCCGTGGCTGACATCGACGTTGTGGAGGCGCACGGCACTGGCACGGAACTCGGCGACCCGATCGAGGCGCAGGCGCTGCTCGCCACGTATGGCCGGGACCGGGATCCGGAGCGTCCGCTCTGGCTGGGGTCGCTGAAGTCGAATCTGGGTCACACGCAGGCAGCGGCTGGTGTGGCTGGTGTGATCAAGATGGTGGAGGCGTTGCGGCACGGCATCATGCCCCCCACCCTGCACGTCAGCGAACCGTCGACGCAGGTGGACTGGACGGTGGGTGCGGTGGAGCTGCTGACGGAGGCGAGGGAGTGGCCAGAGGTGGGCGGGCCGCGCCGGGCCGGTGTGTCCTCCTTTGGTATCAGTGGGACGAACGCGCACCTGATTCTGGAGCAGGCTCCTGTGGAGCAGCCTGCAGTGCCG
>NZ_JARXVH010000056.1 GCF_029892565.1 Streptomyces pseudovenezuelae
TGAGACTTCGAACACCTCCCCCAACGGCACGGGAGCCTCGTGCGTTGCGCACACCTCCAGCGTCACCCGATCAGTGGCCACTCTGAAACAGCTCAGTTACACGATATCGGTCCAGACCCTGGCCAGTCCCACGCGTGAGGAGACCCCTAACTTGGGGAATATTTTCTTCAAATGATAAGCTACGGTGTGCGGAGATAGAAAGAGGTACTTAGCCGTCTGAGTGTTGGTCATTCCTTGGGCCACCAATTGAGCCACCTTGATTTCTGTCTCGGTGAGATCCTTGATCGCCCTCTGCGGGGTTGTGCGCCAACGAGATTGATGGTGCTTAACACCGAGATCCCATAGCCTTTTCTTAATCCGCAATACGTCGCCCGGGCCTCCCGCCGATATATAGGTGTCAGCGCTCCGCTCAAGGATCCCTATGGCCTGATCTCGTTGTGACCGCTCAGAGGCCAAGAGCTTTCCGATGTCCTCCATCGCCGAAGCTTTCGTCCAAGGGTGGGGTTGTGTATCTGCGGCGCGCCGCAGATCGACCAGATTCTGCTCGAATAGGCCATTAGCGTGGAGGGCCGATGCGGCCAGAACTTGGTGGCGTGGGTTCATTTCCGCCAGTTTCTGAGCTATCTTTACTGCTTGCTGCGCCATTGCCTTCTGGTCGGTTTTCAGTGCCAACCGCACGAGCCAGGGTGCGGCAGCCGACTGCGACAGGAATACATTCCGGCTGACCGGCCCGAAGTCAACGAGTTCCTCGATAAACGGTGCCACACCCTCAACTCCCCTTTGCGCTTCGCGTAATTGCGCATTCGCCCATGCGCACTGCCCCGCCAGCAGCTTGAGACGCCCCATGAATGCATCATCGGCGATCATCTGCATGTGCGATGAAGCAGCATTCACATCAACACGCCGCAAAGCGACCAATGTCAGGATGAGGCGACTCGCGACACGTAATTGATTGGAACCCTCGGCATGTGCAAGCACCTGCTCAATCATGGCTACTGCTACGTCCAGGTCGCCGGCCATGAAAGCCAGATGCGACCGAGCTAGCGATAGTCTGGCCGGGTAGATCGCTGGACCAAAGAGGCTGGTATTCGGATCCTCTGGATGGTAGAGAACTTTTCTTGCCCGATCGAATTCCCCTCTCCTTATCAGAAAGAAAGAAAACAATTCTCTGGTTTGCAGTTCACACTCACACGAAGAGTCAGCTGCTGTCGTCGAGAGGGATTCTTCAATGAGATGCAGACTGTGGTCGAACCATCCATTCAGCCAGAGGGCTATCGCATGCCCGACGAGTCGACATTTTGCACACGATACCGTGCCAGATAATATGCGGACAGAACTTCCCGGAAGTCTCGTCACCATTGAGAATCCTAGAATGTCGGGGCGGAGGATGGCTGGTCTGTCTCGGCTCGGGCTGCTCTATTTGCGTGCCATGCGCCGTGAGCGCCGCTATTTGTGAGGAGCTTCGTGATGCCGATCTGGATGAGACAGGCCTTTGCAAGGAGTTCGACTGCGCCATCAGGCCTTAAAGGCCGGATTTAAAAGAATGGTACCGAGGCTTTCAGTGGCCACGTTGCCGACAGCCGCGGTAGCGGTGAGGGTTGCTGCGGGTACAGGAGACAGGGCCGTTGATGACGTCATGCTGTATGACGTGCCGTCACGATGTAGGTAGGCTGGCCGCCTTTGGCTGTGTGGGCCCGCCCAAGGCATCAACTTCGAGGGGCGGATGCCTCACGTCCCGGCTGCTAAGAGGTCCTAACAGAAGTTGTTGATCACGTGACTTTCGGTGTGGATGGTCGTTGGTCTGGTCGTGGGAACACGTCAGCCGCGGCCGTGGATTGTGTCGGACGAACTGTGGCCGCTGATCGAGCCGTTGCTGCCCGAGCCGGCACCGAAGCTGGTCGAGGGCAGGCCTCGGATACCGGACCGGCAGGCTTTGTGCGGGATCCTGTTCGTGCTGCACACCGGCATCCAGTGGGAGTACCTGCCCCAGGAGCTGGGCTTCGGCTCGGCCATGACCTGCTGGCGGCACCTGGCCGCGTGGAACAAAGCCGGGGTCTGGGACGAGCTGCACCTGGTGCTTCTGAAGAAGCTGCGAGCTGCGAAGAAGCTGGACTGGTCGCGGGCGGTGATCGACTCCGGTCCACTCGTGCGAGCGTGCGGACTATCTGGCCGCACATGAGGGAAATCGGATGAGTGAAGTCAACAGGCGATGGCTTAAACTTTCAAGTCAAGTTAAGGTAAATATTCGACTCGTGCAGGCCCCGGCCTCGATCGTTCACGACAGTCGCCGGTTGATCTTGCGCCCGTGATGTCGCTTCTGTCCTTCCCGTCAGGCTTCGCCGGGTAGGTGTGCGCGTCGGCTGTCGCGCCGGTGGCGCCGGCTTCCACGGGCCGGTGTGCTGAGGGTGCCTCCTCCCGGCGGCGTCGGGATGATGGTGGGTGGTCAGGTTGAACCTTCCCCTTGATCGTGGACACCTGGAGACTGGGATCTGAGAGCGTTGTGGCCAACCGAACCGCAGCTCGAAGAGCTGCGGTTCCTTCATGATCGACGTGTTCTCGTCGGTGAGGCCGGGCAGCACCGTGACATCTGGATCTCTCGTCGTGGAGGTGGTCGGTGCCGTCGGTGATCGCAATGATGGAGCGGCGTGAAGCGCGGGCTCGTGAAGTCCTGGACGGGGCGGAGGAGCGGTTGCGTGCCGCTGAAGAGCAGGCCGTAGAGGCCCGTCAGCGGTGGGAGTTCGCCCGGATCGGGCGACCAGTGGTTTCTTGCCCTCGCCGCGGTTCACCACAGCCTGGAAGCAGACCCGAGGTCCAACCGGCGTGTCGATGGTGGTCTTATATTTCCTGGCCATCTTCACGACGCTGGATCGGTGCTTCCCAGCTAAGGTTTTGAGCATCGAGGACTCCATGACCCAATGTAACCTGTTCAAGTGGCATACATTTGTGGCCCGGATGTAATACTGGACAACGCCTCGATATTCGGCCTGATACTGCGAGATGATCGAATAGTCCTGATCACTCAGCATCTGTGGTCGGAGCCATGGTTTCCCATGACGCATGTACGGGGCGCATCTACGCGTGATCGCTTCATCGGGGACCCGTAACCCGATCTCGCCGTTGATCGACCGCTTACCGTTGGTGAGCTTGTCGTTGGCGTGCTGGGTCACGATGTCGTATCCGAGGAAACGGGCCTTCCCTGTTCGGGCGTGGGTGATCAGCGTTTTCTCTTGCGACAACTCCAGCTTGAGTTCCTCTTGCAGGAACTGACCGAGCATTCGCTTGATCTCCCGCGCTTCGGCCTTCGGCCCGCTGAATCCGAGGAGGATGTCATCGCAGTACCGGACGTAGCGCAGGCGTCGGTAGCCCGGATCGTTGAGATCCTTGCTGGGGAGAGTGCGGCGCTGCAAGCACAGTGCTCGCACCCCCGCTCGGTCCCCACGCCGGCGCGCACTTCGGATTTCCGATGAGATCTTTTCATACGCGGGGTTGGGTGCCCGGCGCTTTCCTCGGTTGAACAACGGCAGTAGCTGTTGCTCGACGTACTTATCCAACCTGTCGAGGTAGATGTTACTGAGGACCGGAGAGGCGATACCTCCTTGTGGGGCGCCGGACAGCGTTGCACCCCATCGCCAGTCCTCCACATACCCCACCTTGAGAATTCTACTCACCAGGCGCAAGAACCGGTAATCGTGGACCTTCTCCCCGAGCGTCTTCATCAGGACCTCATGGTCCAACGACTCAAAACACTTGGAGATATCGCCCTCAATAAACCAGTTCGTTCCGTTCCAGACGTCGACTATCTCCTGCAATGCAGTGTGACATCCTCGCCCGGCGCGAAAACCGTGACTATGGTCAGAGAACTGGACATCGTAGTACGCATTGAGGAGCATGCGCACCACTTCGGCCAGTAATTTATCCGACCATCCAGGAAGCCCCAACGGCCGTGTCCCATTCTTCTTCGGGATGCGGACTCTTTTGACCGGACTCCATCGCCACCGTTCATGACGAACCATGTCGATGATGAGATCGATCTTTTCAAGGGACATTCCATCCACGGTCTCCCCAGTGACCCCCGGCGTCATCGCACCCGCATTAGAGTACAACTTGCGATAGGCCACCAGATACAACTCGCGGTTGAAAAGTTGCCGATATAGCCGTTCCAGCGACAGGCCACGCCTGCCACGCTCGCGGAGGACATCCAACACCACTTCGGCGCTCTGCATTACGCATGCCTCCTGGGTTCCGATATCCAAATCACCTGAGCAACTTTGCCCTGTGTCCGGCTTTCCCGGACTCCCTGGCAGGCCGTTACCCCTGCGACTACTATTGGCTCTCCGTTACCTTAGGGCTCTCGCCCCTTAGGCAATCCCGTGGTACGTCCTTGCTGTACGTTCTAGCGCGACTTATGAAGTCCACTCATCTTCTTCAATGCTCTCACTGAGCATCGCCCGCCCCATGGAGGTGCACCGGCCTACATCCCAGACCAGTACATGGAGCGGCATCGGTTACAGGTACTTTCCGATGGGTGCGCGTACTCACCTTCCGAAGATTAGACTTCAAGCAATCCAGCCTTTTCCTTATCGCGCGGGTCCCGCAGCGCCCCGTTCGATTACCTTCGACCCGGCCGCTACTTTCCTGGCATGCTATTGTCCCCTTCACCTTTCGGCTCCAGGTAAGCCATCAGACCCAGAAACATCCTCCAAGTTCCTCCCGATTGAAGGGATACAGCAAGGCGCCGCACGGCGCACGATATAGACCCGCCTGACGGGCAAGGGCCTCCACGGCGCTGCCCGGTGCTGCATCCAGTCGGCCAGTTCGGCCTTGCCCTGGGGCAGCAGGACGACACGTCCGTCGATCCCCGCCGTCTTGCGGCCAGCGTTGATCTCCGTCACCCGCCGCACGCTCACCAGCGTGTTGGAGCGGGAGCGGAGCATCAGTTTCTGGAGATTGCGGACCTTCTTGAGGTCCCCTGCCTGCGATGCCGTGAAGATCCGCTGCCTCAGCCGCCGTACTTCGTTCTCCGCGCCCTGCCAGTCGATCGACTGCCAGTCGGTGAAGTCGTCCTCAGGTCCGTTCGCCGTGACGGCACTGTCGTCCTGGACGGTGTCCGCCACGGGAGATGTTGTCGCCACGGTGTCCAACTTGCCCTTCGGTTCCAGCGTTGATGGTCATCGGGTCCTCACAGGCCGACCTGACCCACGTCAGCACCCTTGCGGGTCCGGGCAGAGCCCGTATCCGGCCGGTTATGCGGGGCGGCCAGCGGAGGCGCTGGTCATCTGCCCCGGTTTCCCGCTGCCTTTCGGCGACCGGCGTTGGCTTCTTGGGTCATCCTGTGCCCGCTGGGGAGTTGGGCCTTCCTTACGGTCGGCTGACCGGACGCTTTCGCGTCCGGACCCCAGCGGGGTTTCCACGTTCCGCACGAGTGAGATACGACCGGGGTGGGTGCCCCCTAAACTCCGGGACGGCGATGCTCTCCCGGCTGACGTTGGGTCTTCAGCCGGCGCCTGCCGCTTCTCAGCGACCAGTCCTGCACCCCGCTGGAGCAATCCATCGGCGGGGCCCACGATCACGAAGCATCATCAGGGGTTCACTTGCGGTCGGGTAGGCCGCCGGCGAGGTGCCTGCTGGGCAGGTCCTTTTCCAACGGCCCCCCGCCGAACGGTACGTGCGACTTTGATCGCATACCGCTCTCCAGTGACTGAGGTCTTTCAGCGTTGCCGCTCCAGGGTGAGGACGGCGGCGGCAATTGACGTCATTCGATTCGGGCTGCACCGGGCCCTGCGGAAGATCCGCCATGACTTCAGTCGTGCGACGCCACGCTCGACTGGTGCCCGTGCTGCGGACAGCGCACGGCTGACGGTCTGTTGCGTGGGTGTGAGGTCACGGCCCGGCGGGCGTCTGAGGGCCGTCGTCACCCATGGGTCGGCTCCCATATAGGCACGGTCAGCGAGAACCGGCACGCCCTGGCGCTCACAGATCCGGATGATCCGGTGAGTGCGGGCGGCAGTGAGGTCGTGGGCTCGGCCGGGCAGTGCGGGCGAGATCCACAGCAGCCGCCCGGCCGGGTCGGTCACCACCTGCAGGTTCACCCCGTGCCGACGGTGCTTGTGAGAGAAGTCGGCCCGGCTGTCGCCGACCCGGTCGCACTCCGCAAGCGTGCCATCCAACAGGACGTATTCCGGATCGGCCTCGCGCAGGGCGCGCAGCAGGCCGGGAGCGCGGTCGGCGAGCAGGTCGACGACGGCTGCCACGTAGGCGTGGGGGTGCCGACCGAGATGCCGAAGCCGGCGGCGATCTGCACAAGGGGATCGTTCCGACGCAGGTACACCAGGCCGACCAGCGCACGCCGGTGCGGCGGGAGTTTGCAGCGGCGGTCACCCTCGCGGGTGACGATGAGCATCGTGACCCACTCGACCAGGGCGTGGGGCAGGTCGAGTGCGGCAGGATGGGGAACCAACGCAACTCCTGTGCCAATGCCGCGAAGTTAAGGCTTTCCTCCGCAGATCAACTTGCTTTCCGGTAGAGGTTTTGTCACGCCGGGCAGGAGGGTGTAGGCC
>NZ_JARXVH010000057.1 GCF_029892565.1 Streptomyces pseudovenezuelae
GACATGCTCCCCCTGGTCGAGTTGGACGAGGCCGAGATCGCACACCTCACCGCGCAGCTCCCGGGTGGCGCGGCCAACATCGCCGACGTCTATCCGCTCGCCCCTCTCCAGGAAGGCATCTTCTTCCATCACCTGATGGCTGGTCAGGACAGCGGTGATGTCTATGTGTTGCCGATCGTGCTCGGGCTCGACTCGCGGGAGCGGCTGGACGCGTTCCTGGGTGCGTTGCAGAGCGTGGTGGCCCGGCACGACATCTACCGCACCGCGATCGTGTGGGAAGGGTTGCGCGAGCCCGTCCAAGTCGTGCTCCGGGAAGTGGAGTTGCCCGTCGAGCAGCTTGTCCTCGACCCTCAAGGCGGAGATGCCGTAAAGCAGCTGCTGGAACTCGGTGGTCGGTGGATGGACTTGGGCAGCGCCCCGCTGATCCGGGTGCATGTCGCCCCCGAGCCGGGCAGTGGGCGGTGGCTGTGCCTGATCCGTATCCATCAAGCGGTGCGGGACCACACGAGCCAGGAAGCTCTGCTGAGGGAGCTCGGTGCCTTCTTGTCCGGGCGGGGCGAGTCCCTGCCGGAGCCGCTGCCGTTCCGCGACTTCGTGGCGCAGGCCCGGCTGGGGGTGCCGAGGGAGGAGCACGAGCGGTACTTCGCCGAACTGCTCGCAGACGTCGAGGAGACCACGGCGCCGTACGGACTCGTGGACGTGCACGGTGACGGCAGGCGCACGGAACGGGCGAAGCTGTCCGTGGACGGCGAACTCGCCGATCAGGTCCGGGGGATGGCGCGGCAGCTCGGAGTCAGCGCGGCCACCGTGTTCCACCTGGCCTGGGCGCGTGTACTGGCCGCGGTCAGCGGTCGGGACGACGTGGTGTTCGGCACCGTACTGTTCGGCCGAATGCATGCCGGAGCCGGCTCCGACCGGGTGCAAGGTCCCTTCATCAACACGCTCCCGGTGCGCGTGCGTGTGGGCTCGGCGGGTGTGGGCGAGGCACTGTTCGCTCTGCGGGACCAGCTCGCGGAGCTGCTGGTGCACGAGCACGCGCCGCTGGCACTGGCGCAGCAGGCCGCCCAAGTACCCGGCGGCAGCCCGCTGTTCACCTCCCTCTTCAACTACCGGCACAACCAAGCCGCCGCACAGGCCGCCACCCGTGTGTCGGGATGGGGCGTCAGCACAGGCCTCGACGGAGTGAGCGCACTGCTCACCCGCGAACGCACCAACTATCCAGTCGCTGCCGCAGTGGACGACTTGGGCACCGGGTTCGGGCTGACCATCGACGCGGTGGCCCCGGTCGACGCGGAGGCGATGTGCACCATGCTGCACACCTGCCTGGGCAACCTCGTGGCCGCACTGGAGGGCGACCCAGGGGCCGGGCTCGGCGCAGTGGACGTACTGCACACGGGTGAACTTCGCCGGATGCTGAGCGAGTGGAACGGCACGGACGCGCTGGTCACCGCCGAGACGGCTGCCCAGCTGTTCGAGGCCCAGGTGGCGCGCACTCCCGACGCGGTCGCCATCGTGTCCGGGACGACCGAGATGTCGTACGAGGAACTCGACACCCGTGCCGCGCGGCTGGCGAACCACCTGCGGGACCGAGGGGTGGGTGCTGAGTCCGTCGTGGGGCTGTGCCTGCCGCGTGGCGCCGACCTGGTGGCAGCGATACTCGCCGTGTGGAAGGCGGGGGCGGCCTACGTACCGCTGGATCCTGAATATCCGTCCGAGCGGCTGGAGTTCATGCTCGCCGACAGCGGTGCGAGTGTTGTTGTCGGCTTGGGTCGTCTGACAAGTGGCCTTTGCGCACCGGGGCTTTCGCGGCTCGACCTCGACGACCCGGACACGATGGCCGAGTTGGACGCCACGCCGGCGACCGCTCCGGAAGGCGTCACGCTGCCCGCGCAGATGGCGTACGTGATCTACACGTCGGGCTCGACAGGTCGCCCCAAGGGCGTGGCGGTGTCGCATGCGGGACTGGCCGCCCTGGTGGTGGCGCAGTCGGAACGGTTCGCCGTGGACGGGTCCAGCCGACTGCTGCAGTTCGCGTCGACAAGCTTCGACGCGGCGGTGTCGGAGGTGCTGGTGGCGCTGGCGTCCGGCGCCACGCTGGTGGTGGCCGGGACGGAAGACCTGTTGCCTGGACCGGCGTTGGCGGAGATCGCCGCGCGCCACGAGGTGAGCCATGTGACACTGCCGCCGGCCGTGCTGGCCGTGCTGTCGCCGGAGGACTTCCCGTCGGTGTCCACGCTGGTCTCCGCGGGTGAGGCCCTCGGCAGTGACCTGGTCGCGCGGTGGGCGCCGGGTCGGCGGTTCATCAACGCGTACGGGCCGACGGAGACGACCGTGTGCGCCACGATGTCCGACCCCTTGGGCGCGGAGGACGCCCCAGGCATCGGCGGACCGATCGTCAACGTGCGCGCGTTCGTACTGGACGAACGTCTCACTCCCGTACCGGTGGGTGTGGCGGGCGAGTTGTATGTCGCGGGTTCGAATCTGGCGCGTGGCTATGTCGGCCACGCGGAACTGACGGCCGAACGGTTCGTGGCGTGCCCGTACGCCGCCGGCGAGCGGATGTACCGGACGGGCGACAGGGCGCGGTGGACCGAGGACGGCCAACTCGTGTTCTCCGGCCGGGCGGACGAGCAGGCGAAGATCCGCGGATACCGCGTGGAGCCGGGCGAGATACAGGCTGTACTAGCCGCCCACCCCGCGTTGGCCCAGGCCGTGGTCGTCGTCCGCGAGGACACCCCCGGCGACGAACGGCTTGTCGCCTACGTCGTCCCCGCCGCCGATCGGGACATCGTGGACGACCCCACGCTCCCGGACCTCGTGCGCGCCCACGCCGCGCAGAGCCTGCCGCAGCACATGGTGCCCTCGGCAGTGGTGGTGCTCGACACGTTGCCGCTCACGGTCAACGGAAAGCTGGACCGCGCGACCCTCGTCGCCCCCGACATCGCCGCCGCGGCAGGCAGCGGTCGGGAACCGGCCACGGAACAGGAACGGATCCTCTGCGAGGCCTTCGCCCGCGTACTGCGTCTGCCCGTGGTCGGCGTCGACGACGACTTCTTCGCACTCGGCGGCCACTCACTGCTCGCCACCCGCCTGGTGAGCCGCATACGCACGGCGCTGGACGTGGAACTGCCCATCAGGACGGTCTTCAGCACCCCGACCCCGGCCGGACTCGCCAACTGGCTGGCAGATCAAGGCCCTCAGCAAGAGAAGGCCAGGCCAGTACTGCGGCCGATGCGCAAGCAGGAGGAGTCCGCATGATCCCGCTCTCGTTCGCGCAACGCCGACTGTGGTTCCTGACGAAGCTGGAGGGGCCGAGCGCGATCTACAACACCCCTATGGCGCTCCGACTGACCGGAGACCTGAACCGGCAGGCACTCGAAGCCGCGCTCAGGGATGTAGTCGGACGTCACGAGGTGCTGCGCACCGTGTTCGAGGAGATCGACGGCGAACCGTACCAGCGGATCCTGCCGGTCGAAGAGACCGGGTTCGAGCTGAACGTCGTACAGGTCTCGTCCGATGACCTGGCCGCGGCCGTCGCGGAGTCGGCGGAGCACCGCTTCGACCTGGCCACCGAAATCCCGTTCCGCGCCTGGCTGTTCGCCGAGGGCCCGGCGGAACACGTTCTGATGGTGACGGCCCATCACATCGCCGGCGACGGTTGGTCGGTGGGACCTCTGGCGCGTGACCTCGCGGTCGCGTACGAGGCGCGGATCGAGGAACGGGCCCCGGAGTGGGAACCGTTGCCGGTGCAGTACGCGGACTACGCGCTCTGGCAACGGGAGTTGCTCGGGAACGATGGCGCCGAGACCAGGGTGCTGGTCGAGCAGGTCGAGTACTGGCGCAAGGCCCTCGCGGGCGCCCCCGAGGAACTGGAACTGCCGACCGATCGGCCGCGCCCGGTCGTGCGTACGCACCAGGGACACCGCATCCCGCTGGACCTACCGACCGAGACGCACGAGCAGTTGGTGGCACTGGCGCGTGAACGTGGCGTGACCCTGTTCATGCTGCTCCAGGCCCTCCTCGCGGTGACACTGAACCGCGTCGGCGCCGGCACGGACATCCCGATCGGCTCAGTCGTCGCCGGACGCACGGACGAAGCGCTGGACGACCTGGTCGGCTTCTTCGTCAACACACTGGTGATCCGGACCGATCTGTCGGGCGACCCCACCCTCGATGAGGTACTGGCCCGGGTCCGGGAGGCGGGCCTCGGAGCGTACGCCCATCAGGACGTGCCGTTCGAGCGGCTGGTGGAGGAACTCGCGCCGGCCCGCACGCTCGCCCGGCACCCCCTCTTCCAGGTCATGCTGACGCTGCAGAACACCAGGTCGGTGGAGTTGGGCCTGAGCGGTCTCGAGGTCGAGGCGCTGACCGCCGGAGTGCAGGCGTCGAAGTTCGACCTGGAGGTGTCGGTGGGGGAGAAGTTCGACGCGCAGGGCGCGCCGGCCGGTCTGCGGGGTGTGTTGGTCGCGTCGGCGGATCTGTTCGACGTCGAGTCGGTTGAGCGGATCGCGGGTCGGCTACGGCGTGTTGTTGAGCAGCTGGTTGCCGCGCCGGGGGCGCGGTTGTCGGCTGTCGGCATCCTGGACGAGGGTGAGCGTCGGCGGGTTTTGGTGGAGTGGAACGACACGGCGGGTGTGGTGCCGGATGTTTTGGTGCCGGAGCAGTTCGCCCGGCGTGCGGCGGCTGATCCTGGTGCTGTTGCGGTGGTGTTCGAGGGTGTGGAGGTGTCGTACGGGGACTTGGACGTCCGGGCCAATCGGCTGGCGCATGTCCTGCGTGCACACAGTGTGGGACCTGAGTCGGTGGTGGGGTTGTGCCTGCCGCGGGGTGTGGACATGGTCGCGGCCATTCTGGGTGTGTGGAAGGCG
>NZ_JARXVH010000058.1 GCF_029892565.1 Streptomyces pseudovenezuelae
AGAGCCTGTTCCTGAGCCTGACATGCCAACGCGACTGGCCTCCTTGTCCCACGCGGTTATTGGACCGCCGTCGGGTCGCGGGCCGGCATGCTTCCAGCGGCAGCAGCGGGCTGCGTTCGGCTTGTTCGGGAGATGCTGGTCCGACCCTGCCACGGCAACACTGGGGTCATGGATGTCGTCAGTACCGCCGAGGTGGCGGAGGGGGAGCGGTTCGCCTTCTGGCGTGAGGTGCACTCGAAGCTCTGGGCGCCCTACGATCTACGCTGCGATCCGCAGGTGGAGAGCGGATTCCGGGCTCAGGTCGGCGTCAGCGAGTTCGGCCCGGTGCAGGCGACACTGCTGACCGCGATGCCGCACGCGGTGCACCGCACCCCCAAGCTCATCCGGCAGTCCGATCCGGAAGTACTCAAGCTGGTCTGCATCGTGCGCGGCGGCGGCACGGTGACGAAAGACGGCCAGCGTGCGGACATGGGGTTCGGGGATCTGATGCTTCATGACACCTCGCAGCCCTACCTGGCCCAGATGGCACCGGACGTCCCGGTGACCCGGCTGCTGCTCCTGCGTTTTCCGCGCTCGCTGCTGCCGTTGCCTCCCCGGGACCTGCGGCGCCTGAGCACCCTGACCATCCCAGGCGCCCACGGCATCGGTGCGCTCTCGTCACAGTTCCTGTTGCAACTCGCCCGGCACATGCACGAACTCAGCCCCTCCGACACCGCCCGGCTGTCCACCCTCACTATCGACGTACTGACCACGGCGCTCGCCGACGCCCTGGACGCCCACAGCGTGGTGCCGCCCCACACCAGGCGGCGCGCTCTGATGGCCCAGATCCACGCCTTCATCCGGGACAACCTCGGCGGCCCGGACCTGACTCCGGACGTGATCGCCGCCGCTCACCACATCTCCCTGCGCTATCTGCACAAGCTGTTCCAGCAGGAAGGGCACACCGTCGCCGGCTGGATCCGCGAACGCCGCCTGGAACAGTGCCGTCGCGACCTCGCCGACCCCCGGCTGGCCACCCGCCCGATCCACGCCATCGCCACCTGCTGGGGGTTCACCAGCCCCGCGCACTTCAGCCAGGCCTTCCGTAACGCCTACGGCATCTCGCCACGCCAGTTCCGCCAGCAGTGCACGACAGTGCGCGCAGACTAAAGACCTGTGCACTCACCCGTAACGACAAGCCTAGCCACAGCGTGCACCCTCAGTTCGAGAAGGTCGGAAGGCACAACTGTCGATTAGGGGGAATTGGTGCTGATCAAAACAGCACGAGCCTCAAAAAGAGGGTCTGCCGCATGTGGCCTGCTCGTAGCGTTCGCCATGCTGCTGTCAATGTTTGCTGCTACACCGGTGCACGCTGCTACGGACCCCTACATCAGCGCCGCAGGTGAGCCGCGGGTCGAAGGCATCTCAGGCCCGTGGATGAAGATGGACCGCCCGCGCGGCGAGGAGTCGCGGAACTACCTGCCCGGATGCGCTCGGTACTACGTCTGTCTGTACGTTCTCTCGAACCAGACCAGCGCGAGGAACTACTGGTACATCTTCAGGTTGTACGACGAAACCATGTACGACGTCTACGACTTCAACTACGACAACACCCTGCAGTGGATCATCGTCAACCAGACCGGCGGCAAGGATGCGGCGACATATGATGGAGGTCCAATTCCGGACCTGATCCAGTGTTACAACACGAATGATCCTGCGCTTGAAACATCGCGCAACTTCAAGTCCGCCAACTGGTACTTCGTCTGGCACGTGAGAACCGATGTCTCCACCTGCTGATTCGAGCGGACCAGACCGTCCTCCGGCGGCACCCCGATGAGCAGTGCACCGCCGTAAGTGCCGTCCCTGCCCGTACGGTGGTCGTATGGGCAGGGACGGGGTGGCCCGGTTGCGTCTGGTCGTTGTCGCGGTCGATGGGGGCGGGCCAAGGTTGTGCCGGGGGTGCGGTAGGCCGTTGATGCCGTCGGCGAAGTCGACGGCGGTGTTCTGTGAGAACGCGTGCCGCTCCAGGCACTGGCGGCGGATGCGTCGGGCGAGGGCTCGGACCGAGGCGGTGAAGGCCGGTGTGACGGCCTTGTGTCCGCAGTGCGGGGCGGTGTGGACGGTCGGGGTCGACCGCCTGGTCTCGGCGGTGTACTGCTCTCCCGCCTGCCGCAAACAGTCATGGCACGCGCGGCGCGCGCGGCCTGGCGGGGTGTGAGCCTGCGCGTTCGGTGGACGCGGGGCCGCTTCGGGCGCCGGGGCTGTACGCCCTTGGCTGCTGGGTGAGGCAGCCGGATGGTGCGAAGTGACGGGCGTCCAGGGCGAGTTGGCGGCACAAACAGGTGTCGCTCCCGGGGTTCGTGGGGGTGGTGTCCGGATGACCGGGATGGTCGGCAGTGTGACCCGGCAGCGCTACGACGAGCTGGTCAGGCTGGGGCGGGACTGGGTCGAGGCGATGAGCAGCGTCCAGTGGCAGCTCGGGGACGCCGGCCTGGAGATCGAGCCGATGCGCTCCTACGGGGGTACGAATCCGTCGGGGAGCGAGGAGTTGTTCACGGTCAGCGAGGCGATCCGGATGTTCGCCGAGGACGTCGGCCTGGCGTATTCGACGGTCCGGGACTACCGGTGGGTGGCCTCGCGCTGGCCGAAGGAACGTCGGCGGGCGGATGTCTCCCACACCCTCCACAAGATCCTCGCCTCCATTCCCGACGAGCAGGAACGGTTCGAGGCGGTGGACAATCCCCCGGCCAGTCCACGCGGTGGGCCCGCGCGCTGGACGCACGACAGCGCGAAACGGATCGTCGGCTGGAAGGTCGACACCCCCGAGAGCGTCCAGGAGAAGGTGGACGCGATCCACGACCTGGCCGCCGACGACCAGGTGGCCGCGCGGGTGGCCACCGACTTCCTGCGCCGTCCGGCGGTCGCCTCGAAGGCGATGGCCGACGGCACGGCCAGGCACGCCGTGAACGAGGCGCAGTTCGACCAGTTCCGCCAGCAGGTCCAGTACGGGCAGGAGGAAGCCGCCCCGCAGCTGGACCAGCTGCGGCGGATGGAACACAACACCCAGTTCATGGACCTGGTCGCGGTCTGCACTCAGTTCACCGTCACCGCCGGCAGGATCGTGCCGAACCTGCGCGGCGAGCCCTACGACGACGCCGAGCGCGAGACGATCCTGCGGGGCCTGGCACGGGTGCGGGCGTCGGCGGACTGGATCGAGAACGCGGTCACCCGCGGCGAGGTCGACCTGGACGAGCAGCTTCAGAAGCTGCTGAAGGGCTCGGGCGAGTAGCGATGGGGCGGGGCGTTCCCGCTCACGTCCACGCCGAAGCCATCCTGTCCGCCCTGTTGGAGGCCCGTCCCGCCGGTCTGACGATCGTCCAGCTGGTGGCGGCCACCGAGCGCACCCGCGCGCAGGTCCACACCGGGCTCGCGCATCTGCGCCAGGTCGCCGCCGCGAAGGGGCTTCCGCCGGTGACCTGGGACAAGACGTGGGGCTACCGGATGCTGGACGACGCGCCAGAGGTCTGGATCGGTTACGAGCGGGCGTTCTTCGAGTCCGTCCACCACCGGGTGGAGAACTTCATCGCCGGGATCCTCCTGCCACACCAGAAGAAGAAGCCCGACGACCCTTACATCCGCACGGTCATGGCGCAGATGGGCGCGATCGAGTCCACTCTGCACCTTCTCGCCAACCTGGAGTGAACCCCGGAAAGGCAAGGGGCCGCGACCGTCCCGCAGTTGGCCCCTTCTTCAGGTCGCGGCCCGACACCCCGTCATGCCCCTGCCCCGCTACCGCTACCCCTCCGACACCACCGACCTCGAATGGGCCCTGCTCAAGGACCTCCTCCCGACTCCCGCCTGCCAGACCCCGAAAGGCGGGGCACCGGAGAAGTGGCCCCGGCGCCGCGTGGTCGACGCGATCCGCTACATCACCGATAACGGGGCGAAGTGGAGGGCGATGCCCGCCGATTTCGGAATCCCGTGGCGCACCGTGTTCGGGTACTTCGCCCGTTGGGCGAAGGGCGGCGTACTCAAGCGGATCCTTGACCAGCTCCGACGGCGGTTGAGGCTGCGCCGCCGCCGCTGTCCCTGGCCGGTCCGGGTGATCGTGGACTCGCAGTCCGTCAAGGGCGCGGAGACCGTGTCGAACGCGACGCGCGGCTACGATGCAAACAAGCACATAAATGGGCGGAAACGACATCTCCTTGTTGACCAGGACGGCCTGCTGGTCGACCTGCTCGTCACCCCTGCCGATGTCCAGGACCGCGACGCGGCCCACATCCTGCTCACCCGGCTCCATACCGAACACCCCGAAATCGTCCTGGTCTGGGCGGACAACGGTTACGGAGGCGAGGAGTTCAGCACCTGGTCCCAGACCACCCTCGGCATCACGATCAAGGTCGTTCCTCGTCCCAAGGATGCCAAGGGCTTCGTCCTGCTGCCGAAGAGGTGGGTGGTGGAACGGTCGAATTCATGGACGATGAGGGCCCGGCGCAACGCAAGGGACTATGAGCGGCTGATGTCCCACGCGGAAGCCCACATCCAGTGGGCGTTCATTACGCTCATGTCCCGCCGCCTGGTCCGCCCCCGCCGCCAGACCGAGGCGCTGCCAGCCACTCTCGCAGCCGCCTGAAGACTAACGTGCTGCCGTCGCCGTTCGGAATGGCGACCATCGACGCCCAACCGAACGGTAAGCCGGATCACCACCATCCCTCATGCCATGTGAGCTGCAAAAAGAGGATGTGACACAGCTTCT
>NZ_JARXVH010000059.1 GCF_029892565.1 Streptomyces pseudovenezuelae
GCTGGCCTCCGGCGTCGTGGTCGGCCTGGGCGCGTTCGGCTACCGCCTAGCGGCCCGCGCCCTGCTGCATGTGACCGGCGCAGGCCGATGACCAACCCAGATGAAGGCGATGGCCTATGAACGAGATCATCAGCGCTCTCCTCTCCGAGGACGTCACATCGAGCGATGTGGCGGGTCTGCGTCTGCCGGAGTACTACCGGGGCAATGTGGTGCGCCGGGAGGACACTTCGATGTTTGAGGGGATGGACTCGAAGGCGAAGGACCCCCGCAAGTCCCTGCGGGTGCAGAAGGTCCCGACACCGCAGCCGGGACCGGGCGAGGCTCTGATCGCCGTGATGGCGAGCGCGATCAACTACAACACGGTGTGGTCTTCGATCTTCGAACCCATGCCGACCTTCGGTTTCCTGGAGCGTTACGGACGCCTCAGCGAGCAGGCCAGGCGCCATGACCTGCCGTACCACGTGCTGGGCTCGGACCTGGCGGGGGTGGTGCTGCGCACCGGCCCCGGCGTGAACCGGTGGCGCCCGGGTGACCGGGTCGTGGCGCACTGCCTCTCCGTCGAGCTGGAGAGCCCCGACGGCCATGACGACACGATGCTCGACCCCGAGCAGCGCATCTGGGGCTTCGAGACCAACTTCGGCGGGCTCGCCGAGCTGGCACTGGTGAAGTCCAACCAGCTGATGCCCAAGCCGGAGCATTTGGCCTGGGAGGAGGCCGCCTCCCCGGGGCTGGTGAACTCGACCGCCTACCGGCAGCTGGTGTCCCGCAACGGCGCGCAGTTGAAGCAGGGTGACAATGTGCTGATCTGGGGTGCGAGCGGCGGACTCGGCTCGTACGCCACCCAGCTGGCACTCACCGGCGGAGCGAACCCCATCTGTGTGGTCTCGTCGCCGCAGAAGGCGGCAGTCTGCCGCTCCATGGGAGCCGAAGCGGTCATCGACCGCAGAGCCGAGGGCTACCGGTTCTGGAAGGACGAGAACACCCAGGACCCGCGCGAGTGGAAGCGGTTCGGCGGGCGCATCCGCGAGCTGACCGGCGGTGAGGACGTCGACATCGTCTTCGAGCACCCCGGCCGGGAGACGTTCGGCGCGTCGGTGTACGTGGCGAGGAAGGGCGGCACCGTGGTCACCTGTGCGTCCACGTCCGGGTACGTGCACGAGTTCGACAACCGCTACCTGTGGATGTCGCTGAAGCGGATCGTCGGCTCGCACTTCGCGAACTACCGTGAGGCGTGGCAGGCCAACCGGCTCGTCGCCAAGGGCAGGATCCACCCGACGCTGTCGAAGGTCTACCCGCTGGAGCAGGCCGGGCAGGCCGCGTACGAAGTCCACGCCAACCTCCACCAGGGCAAGGTCGGCATCCTTTGCCTGGCCCCTCAGGAGGGCCTCGGCGTACGCGACCACGCACTGCGCGCAAAGCACATCGACGCCATCAACCGCTTCCGCGGGCAAAAGGTGTGATAAGCGTGATGATGTCCGATCCGCGACCCCTCACCGGCATCGTCGGCCTCGGCACGGTCGGCGAGGCGTTCATGCGTCTGGCCCACCAGGCCGGCCATCGCGTCGTGGCCGTCGACACCGCCCCTGACGCGCTCGTCCGGGTCGGCAACCGCCTCAAGGCGCTCACCACTGATGCGGCGGAGTCCGTCGTCCTCACGCATGAGGTGGCCGAACTCACCGACGCCAGCCTGGTGATCGAGGCCGTTCCCGACGACCTGGCCGTCAAGACGGACGTACTGCGTCAAATCGGAGAGGTCTCACAGGCGCCGGTCCTCACGACAACCGCCGCCCTCTCCGTCCCCCACCTCGCCATAGCGTCCGGACGCCCGGAGACGATCGTGGGCCTGCGCTTCCTCGTCCCGCCCGGCCCCGCCGGCGCGGTGGAGCTGGTACCCACTGCCCTGACCTCCCAGGCCACCCAGAGCGCCGCCGACGCGCTGATCAACGGGTTGGGCCTGGCCCGGGTCGAGATCGGCACCGGACCGGCGGCGGACGCCACCGCGCTCGTCATGGCCTACCTGAACCAGTCCGTGGCCTTCCTCGACGCTGGCCACTCCACCCGCGACGACATCGACACGGCGATGCGCCTCGGCTGCGGTCTGCCAGCAGGTCCGCTGTGCCTACTGGACATCATCGGACTGGACACAGCCCACGCAACCCTGACGAGACTGCACCAGCAGACGGGCGACACCTCTTTCACCCCGGCCCCGCTGCTGACACACATGGTCGAGTCTGGCTATCTGGGACGCAAGACGGGTGAAGGCTTTTACCTGTACGACGAGGGCGGCCGCAGTGGGGGAGACGAGCCCGACGATCCTGCCACCACCGGCCGCCCGGTGCGTACGGTCGCCGTCATCGGATCCGGCGTGATGGCCCGCGGTATCGCGGAGGCCACAGCGACCGGGGGCCACCCCACCCTGCTGGTGGCGCGCAGCGGAGAGAAGGCCGAGACCGCCCTCGCGGCGATCGCTGAATCCCTCATGCGAGCCGTCCGCCGCGGCAAGATCAGCGCCCAACAGAAGGCAGCGGCCCTGCCGCTGCTCGCTCCCGCCACGGACATGCGAGCCGCTGCGGACCACGATCTGATCATCGAAGCGGTGGCGGAAGACCTCGACGTCAAGCGCTCGATCTTCTCCCGACTCGGCGCGGTGGCCACACCGGGCGCCATCCTCGCGACTACCACGTCCAGCCTGTCCGTGACCGCCTGCGCGCAGGCCAGTGGACGGCCCGCTGACGTCGTCGGCCTGCACTTCTTCAATCCGGCGCCCGTGCTGCGACTCGTCGAACTGATCCGCACCAACGACACGGCCGACGACGTATTCGCCGGCGCCCGGGCTTTCGTCGCCGGTCTGGGGAAGACGACGGTCAGTTGCCCCGACCGCGCCGGCTTCATCGTCAACAGCCTCCTCTTCCCCTACCTCGGCTCGGCGGTCAACCTGCTGCAACGCCCCGGCACCGACATCGAGGCCACGGACACCGCCGTCCGACACGGCTTCGGCCACCCCATGGGCCCCTTCGAACTCCTCGACACGATCGGTCTCGACGTCTCGCTGGCCATCCAGCACCGCCTGTACGACCAACTCGCCCAGCCTGAACACCAACCGGCCCCCCTCCTGGAAGCTCTCGTTGCCACGGGTGCACTAGGCCGCAAGAACCAAAGGGGCTTCCGCGCCGGAGGGTCTGTCCAGCCAATGGCTCTGGCCCGTAGTCGGGATGCTGTTGGTGATCTTCATTCGTTTCGGTGAAGTCATGACGTTGTTGATCTGATGATCAGCGCAGTGTGCTGCGCTGGTTTGAGCAGGGTGGTTCGAGCGGTCGGAGGGGTGGCCGCGATGTCGATGGGTTCAGGTTCGGGGCGGATGATTCCGCCGTTGGCGGTGCGGATGGCGCGGGCAAGTAATCCGCGGGGCACGGCCGCCATGTGGGTGCGTGACAGGTTGGACGAGCTCTTCACCGATGAGCACTTCGCCGACTGGTATCCGATTGATGGGCGGCGGGGGTTGTCGCCGGCTCGGCTGGCAATGGTGTCGGTGCTGCAGTACGCGGAGAACCTCACTGACCGGCAGGCCGCCGAAGCGGTCCGCTGCCGGTTGGACTGGAAGTACTGTCTGGGCTGGATGATTCGGGCTTTGATTATTCCGTGCTCAGCGAGTTCAGAGACCGCATGGCTCAAGGCGATCGGGCTGACCGGCTGCTGGCCGTAATGGTCGACCATCTGGTGGCCGCGGGCCTGGTCAAGCGGCGTGGTGCGGTGCGCACGGACTCCACACATGTGCTCGCGTGTCGGCGATTCGAAAGCTGAGCCGGGCGGAGTTGGTCACTGAGACGCCATCCGCTTATCGATTACGGGGTTGGCCTGGTCGAACTGGATTCCTGATCGGGTGATCGCGTGCGGAGTGACGCATGGAAGCAGGGCCTCTTGGTAGTCATCCCGGGCCCTGTCGGTCCCGCCCCGTGACCGGGAAAATCGGGGCTGGTGCCCGTCCGGAGGACGTCGATCGAGCTTGGTGCCGAACATTGAGCCCGTTTGGTAGTCGGACGCTGGGGCCGAGCGCAGGAGTCCAGTGATGTTGCCGCGAGCACGCAAGAGAGCTTCTTTGAACCCTGTGGTCCCTGATGGGCGGGCACCGCTACTGGTGCACGTCCGGAAGGGCGGGGTGGGACATGGATGAAGCTTCCCCGTGATCTTGGACACTCGATGGTTATGCCGCGAGGGTGTGTCGGTGTCGTTGCCGGGTCTCGGCCGGGGTGAGGTAGCCGAAG
>NZ_JARXVH010000060.1 GCF_029892565.1 Streptomyces pseudovenezuelae
GCGGACGGACGAGGCTCTGGATGATCTGGTCGGGTTCTTCGTGAACAGTCTGGTCATCCGTGCCGATCTCTCAGGTGATCCGACGTTCGTGGAGACCTTGAGCCGGGTGCGGGAGGCGGGGCTTGGTGCGTTCGCGCATCAGGATGTGCCGTTCGAGCGGCTGGTGGAGGAACTCGCTCCGGTGCGTTCGCTGGCTCGGCATCCGCTGTTCCAGGTGATGTTCACGCTGCAGAACAACGCACGGGCGGTGTTGGACCTGCCCGGCGTGCAGAGCGGCGGGCTGGCTGCGGGAGCCGGTGCGTCCCGTATGGCGTCGGTGAAGTTCGACATGGAGGTGACGGCCACTGAGTTGTACGACGAGCAAGGCGCTCCGAGCGGGCTGCGCGGCTCGGTTGTTGCCGCGGCGGATCTGTTCGACGCGGATTCCGTCGAACGGTTGGCGGACCGGTGGGGACGCATCCTGGAAACCCTCGTCACCGACCCGACCCTTCCGCTGAGCGCGGTCGACATCCTGGACGAGGACGAGCGTCGTCTGGTGGTCGAGCAGTGGAACGACACTGCGGGTGTGGTGCCGGACGCCTTGGTGCCGGAGCAGTTCGCCCGGCGTGCGGCGGCTGATCCCGGCGCGGTTGCGGTGGTGTTCGAGGGTGTGGAGGTGTCGTACGGGGACCTGGACGTCCGGGCGAATCGGCTGGCGCACGTTCTGCGAGCGCGGGGTGTCGGTCCTGAGTCGGTGGTGGGGTTGTGCCTGCCGCGGGGTGTCGACATGGTCGCGGCGATCCTGAGCGTGTGGAAAGCCGGTGCCGCCTACGTCCCACTGGATCCCGAGTATCCGGTCGAGCGGCTGGAGTTCATGGTCGCCGACAGTGGTGCGAAGGTAGTCGTGGGACTGGTCGAACTCACCCAGCACCTGGCCACCCCGGCACTGAATCTCGACGACGCCGGAACCATCGCGGCCCTCGCGCAAGCGCCGTCGACGGCACCCGACATTCACCTGGCCAACGACCAGGCGGCGTATGTGATCTACACGTCGGGGTCGACGGGGCGGCCCAAGGGCGTGCACGCCACACACGGTGGAATGAGGAACGTCGCCACCGCGCTGCGCCCGCTGCTGGGTGCTGGGCCCGGAGTACGCGTTCTTCAGTTCGCGTCGTTCAGTTTCGACGCCTCGGTGCTGGACGTGGCCGCGACACTGACGGCCGGGGGCACTCTTGTTGTGGCCGGGGCCGCCGATCGTGCTGATGCCCAGCAACTGGGGCGGCTGATACGGGAGTCGGGCGTGCGGACGGCCAGCGTGGTGCCGTCCCTGCTGGCGGTACTGGAACCGGCGGACTTGGCCGACGTGACCACCCTGCGGGTGGGTGCCGAACCGTTGTCGGCGGCCCAGGCGGAGGTGTGGAACGAAGGCCGTCGCCTGATCAATTCCTACGGTCCGACCGAATCGACCGTGATCGTCACGGCCGGTCCGGTGGACGATGAGCCGAGCCCGGTGGTTCCGATGGGCCCGCCGATCGCCAACACCAGGCTGTTCGTGCTCGATGAACATCTCGCGCCCGTGCCCGTCGGGACGGTTGGCGAGCTGTACATCGCCGGCGACCAAGTGGCCCGCGGGTACATCGGCCGCAGCGCCCTCACGGCGGAAAGGTTCGTCGCGTGCCCGTTCGGCCCGACGGGAGGCCGAATGTACCGATCCGGAGACCGGGCTCGCTGGACTGCCGATGGGCAGTTGGTGTTCGCGGGGCGTGCGGATGAGCAGGTGAAGATCCGCGGGTTCCGGGTGGAACCGGGCGAGGTGCGGGCGGTGCTGGAGACCCACCCGGAGATCGCCCAGGCGGCGGTGATCGCGCGCGAGGACATGCCGGGTGACGTACGTCTGGTCGCCTACGTGGTGCGGTCGGGCGACAGCACGGAATTCGAACTGCAAGTGAGAGCAAGGGAGTTCACGGCCGAGCGGCTGCCGCACTACATGGTGCCATCGGCGATCGTCGTCCTCGACGCGTTGCCGTTGACGGTGAACCGGAAGGTGGACCGCAAGGCGCTGCCAGTTCCCGAGTACGCGCAGAGCGCGGGCCGAGGGCCTGCCACCGTGCAGGAAGAACTCCTGTGTGCCGCGTTCGCCGAGGTGCTCGGGCTCGACAGCGTCGGCGTGCACGACGACTTCTTCGCCCTCGGCGGGCACTCGCTGCTGGCCACCCGGCTCATCAGCCGGGTGCGGACGGTGCTGGGCACGGAGGTGCCGCTCCGGGCCTTGTTCGAGGCGCCGACGCCGGCCGGCCTAGCCACCCGGCTCGGCGGCGCCACGGGGAGCCGGACCGCGTTGGTGGCCGGGGAGCGGCCGGAGCGGGTTCCCCTGTCGTACGCGCAGCGCAGGCTGTGGTTCATCGCGCAGTTGGAGGGCCCGAGCCCTACGTACAACATGCCGACCGTGCTTCGCCTGAGCGGTCAGGTGGACCGGGCGGCGCTGGCCGCGGCCCTGCGCGACGTGCTGGACCGGCACGAGGTGCTGCGAACGATCCTCGCGACCTCCGACGGCGAGCCGTACCAGCGCATCCTCGACCCCTCGGAACTGTCCTGGGATCTGAACATCGTCGATCTGGCCGACTCCGACAAGCCGACGGACATGACGAGCGCGGTCGCCGCAGCTACGGCCTACGAGTTCGACCTCGCGAACGAAGTGCCCATCCGGGCATGGCTGTTCGTAGAGGACGTAGAGGACGTAGAGGGCCAGGGCGAGCATGTGCTCGTCCTGGTGGTGCACCACATCGCCAGTGACGGCTGGTCGAACGGCCCGTTGGCCCGGGACGTGTCCACGGCCTACGAGGCACGCCGTACGGGCAGTGCGCCGCAGTGGGCTCCCTTGCCGGTGCAGTACGCGGACTACACCGTGTGGCAGCGGGAGTTGCTCGGCGACGAGAAGGACCCTGAGAGTGTCCTGTCCCGGCAGGTCGCATACTGGCGTGACGAACTCGAAGGCGCCCCCGAGGAGTTGGGGCTTCCCTTCGACCGGCCGCGCCCGGCGGTGCCCACCCACCGGGGCCACGGCGTGAAGTGGAGCCTGCCGGCCGAGTCGCACCAGAGGCTGCGCGAACTGGCACGACAGCGGGGCGTAACCCTGTTCATGCTGTTCCAGGCGGGCCTGGCCGTGACGCTGAACCGGCTTGGTGCCGGCTCCGACATCCCGATCGGGAGCGCGATCGCCGGGCGGACGGATGAGGCCCTGGACGACCTGGTGGGCTGCTTCGTCAATACGCTGGTGATCCGGAGCGATCTGTCCGGGGACCCGACCTTCGCTGAACTCCTTGAGCAGGTAAGGGAGAAGGGGCTACGTGCCTTCGCGCACCAGGACGTTCCGTTCGAGCGCCTGGTCGAGGAACTGGCCCCTGCCCGATCGCTCGCCCGCCAGCCCCTGTTCCAGGTCATGCTGACCTTCCAGGACACCGTCGAGGTGCCCGAAGCGAGGACCAAGAGCAAGACAAAGAAGAAGGCGGAGACTGGATCCGGCCCGGCGCCGATGGCCGAGGTCGGCGCGAAGTTCGACCTCACCGTGTTCGTGGGGGAGAACTTCGACGACCAAGGCAGCGCGGCCGGTCTTGGCGGCATGGTCACGGGCGCGGCGGATCTGTTCGAGGCCGACACGGTCGAACGATTCGTCGGCTCCCTCGTACGAGTGCTGTCAGCCCTCGCCGAGGACCCACAGGCACCGATTTCCTCGATGGATGTCCTGGACCCGGTTGAGCGTCGTCGGGTTGTTGAGGTGTGGAATGAGACGGCTGACGGGGTGGCGCCCGTTGGGGTTGTTGAGTTGTTCGGTGGGCAGGTCGTGCGGGCGCCGGAGGCTGTCGCGGTGGTGTCCGGTGGTGTGTCGGTGTCGTATGCGGAGTTGGATGCGCGGGCGAATCGGTTGGCGCATTTCCTGCGGGTGCAGGGTGTGGGTGTGGAGTCGGTGGTGGGGTTGTGTCTGCCGCGGGGTGTCGACATGGTTGCGGCGATTTTGGGTGTGTGGCGGGCGGGGGCGGCGTATGTGCCGTTGGATCCGGGTCTGCCGGCGGAGCGGATTGC
>NZ_JARXVH010000061.1 GCF_029892565.1 Streptomyces pseudovenezuelae
GGTCAGGGTTCGCGTGAGAGTGCTGGTGGCAGGCTGGAGCAACAGGACCTCGGCGCTCGGATTGACCTTGGCGGATCACTCCTGCCTATCAGAGGACGTTCCGATTGAACACCGTATGGTTCATGGGTTGTGCCAGGTTATGGGTGTTTCTCCGGTTGCTCGTTTCGCAAGGTTCGAGATCATCGCGAGGCGGATCATGCTCTCGGAATGCGCAGGTTTGGTCTCGTAGTCGCGGGCGAGGCGGCGGTGCATCATGATCCACCCGAAACTTCGCTCCACGACCCAGCGCCTGGGGATCACCGAGAAGCCTTTGACCTGCTCGTTTCGTGGGACTACGTCGACATCGATGCCGAGGGCGGCGCCGTGCTCGATGGCCTTGGTCTTGTAGCCGGTGTCGACCCATGCCTTGGTGATCGTGGGGTGGTCTGTGGCGAGTTGGGTGAGGAGTTGCTTGCCGGCCTCGTTGTCGGAGACGCTGGCGGCGGTCACGATGACCAGCAGTAACAGGCCGAGCGTGTCGACGACGATGCTGCGCTTGCGGCCCACGATCTTCTTCCCTGCATCCGTGCCCTGAGTGTCGGAGGGGACGCTGGTCGCGGTCTTGACGCTCTGCGCATCGATCACGCACGCGGTGGGCTCCGCGGTGCGTCCTGCCTGCTCACGGACCATCCGGTGCAGGTGCACGCCGAGTTTCTCGATGGTGCCGTCGGCGGTCCAGGCGCTGAAGTAGCCGAACACCGTGGTGTGCGGCGGGAAATCGTGCGGCAGATAGCGCCACGGGACGCCGGTCCGGTTGAGGAAGAGGATCGCGTTCATGACTTCCCGCAGGTCAGTAACCCTGCCGCCGAGGTTGAGCGAGGTCTTCTGCCGCTCGGCCCGCCAGGCCGTCAAGGTCGGCTCCATCAACTCCCAGCGGGCATCGGAGAGATCACTCAGGTACGGCAGGCGCGGCTGCGAAGAAGTCATGGGGATACTCATGCATGGGGTCCAGGACCGGGCATATCGCTCGATCGAGCGAGGCAAAAGCCGCTTTCGGCAGGTTCCTCGAACCGGACAGGAGCTATCAGCTGAAACCGCGCTGAAACGCAAGGTCACGCCCGCTGAAGCTGTAACCGCAAATCACTTGTTCTGCCTGGATACGGCCAAACCCGGCACGACACAACCACCTCAAACCATCACGTAAGTACCACGAACGTCCTCTGAGAGGACGTCCCGCTTGATTGAGGGATAGTTCATGGGTTGTGCCAGGTTATGGGTGTTTCGCCGGTTGCTCGTTTCGCGAGATTGGAGATCATCGCGAGGCGGATCATGCTCTCGGAGTGGGCGGGTTTGGCCTCGTAGTCCCGGGCGAGGCGGCGGTGCATCATGATCCAACCGAAGCTTCGCTCCACCACCCACCTTCTCGGAACCACAGAAAACCCTTTGACCTGCGTGTTTCTCGGGACGACGTCGACGTCGATACCGAGGGCGGCGCCGTGCTCGATGGCCTGGCTCTTGTAGCCGGTGTCGACCCACGCCTTGGTGATCGTGGGGTGGTCGGCGGCGATCTGGGTGAGGAGCTGCTTGCCGGCCTCGTTGTCGGAGACGCTGGCCGCGGTCACCATGACCAGCAGTAATAGGCCGAGGGTGTCGACGACGATGCTGCGTTTGCGGCCCACGATCTTCTTGCCGGCGTCGGTCCCCTGCGTATCGGTGGGGACACTGGGGGCGGTCTTGATGCTCTGGGCGTCGATGACGCAGGCGGTGGGCTCGGCGGTGCGTCCTTCCTGCTCACGGACCATGCGGTGCAGGTGGAGGCCGAGTTTCTCGATGGTGCCGTCGGCGGTCCAGTCGCTGAAGTAGCTGAACACGGTGGTGTGCGGCGGGAAGTCGTGCGGAAGGTAGCGCCACGGGACGCCGGTCCGGTTCAGGAAGAGGATCGCGTCCATCACTTCGCGCAGGTCAGTGACCTTGCCGCCGAGATTGAGGGAGGTCTTCTGCCGCTCGGCCCGCCAAGCCGTCAACGTCGGTTCCATCAGCGCCCAGCGGGCGTCGGACAGGTCGCTCAGATAGGGCTTGCGCTGCTTCGAAGAGGCCATGAGGATACTGACGCACGAGGTACTCAACCGGGCATATCGCTCGATCGGGCGAGGCAAAAGCCAAGTTCAGGTGCGTATTCGAACCGGACAGGAGCTATCGGTAGCAAACGGGGTGAAACGCAAGATCAGGTGCGTCGCGACCGAAGAGACATACCGCCTGTTCTACCTGTACACGTCGATTCCCGGCATGCACCAACTGCCATAAACCGCCGCATAGATGACACGAACATCCTCTCAGAGGTCCCGTTGCGCCGTACGGCTCAACCGTCAGTATCGCCAACCCACTTGACGTGGGCAGCTTCCTCTCTAACTTCGCGGCATTGGCTCCTGTGCCTGTGGGTTGAGACGTCGAACACCTCCCCCAACGGCACGGGAGCCTCGTGCGTTGCGCACACCGCCGGTGTCACCCGATCAGTGGCCACTCTGAAACAGCTCACTCGCAACGAGAGGTCACCGATCCGGGTCAGGTAGGAGCCGTCGGGCAGCAGTGCCAGCACCGGCGGGCGTCGGACGCTGGTGGCGCGAATCAGGAACTGGGCCCCTTGAGCCGCGATGTCTACCAGCAGTCTGTTGCTGTCGGCGTGCTCAGCGAGCTGCCAGCTGTTCTTCCTGCCGACCGGGCCGAGCAGCCCACGCACGTAGTCCCGCATCCGCCGCCGTGGCTCGATACGCCCGAACCGCTCGCCCACACGCAGCAGCAACGCGTCCAGTTCGGCAGTCCACAGTCCCGCTTCGGCATCCGTCTCCATGACTGGCTCAACGCACCCCGATCGGGTGAGTCACGAACCACCGTCATCCTGACAACCCGTCAGGCCACTACCCTCGAAACAGGCACCATGACCAGCGGAAATGGAGAACTGCAACTGGAGTACTAATACTCCAGCCGTAGTTCGTGATCTTGCGAGTGGGGGCGCCGCTGATATGGCGCGGCCACCGTTGACCATCTCGACGAGACCGGCCGCGTCATCGGCGGCGTCCGTCCCTCCCTGCCTACTTGAGTCCACCGAGACGAAGGGCCTCCTCGATCTCGCTGAGCTTCGCGGACGGCAGGACGCCCGCCTGCCCAATCAGGTCTTCCCTGGCCAGGGTGACCAGCCAAGTGCAAGGGATGAGGTCGGGACGTGGAAGTGCGACTCTCAGGACGCCTTCGAGAGGCAGTCCTTCGGAGGCACCTACTGCCACCTCAACGGCCACGCCGCTGAGATCGGCGCCTGCGGGAGCGACGACCTGCATCGCCAAGAAACCGGACGCCTCTTCTCCCGACAGCAGTACGACTGCCCTCTGCTCGTCGAAATCTGCCCACCAGACTTCGCCACGTCGCATATGTCCTCCTGACACGGGACGGCGCGCCCGCGTCGCCCCTTCGGCCGCCGCCTGCTCGAGCCACAGATCGTAATGTTGCTGGTCAGGGCCGGTGAGAAGACGGCTGCGGCCACCGGTGATCATCGTGAGTTGTGTGGACTAGCGAAGAAACGGTGGCCGCAGGTCACAGTATAGATCCCGCTCGCTGGCGGGATGCGTTCGAGGGCTTGATGGGCCGGATCGCGGGGCGCTTCACCCGGGTCGAACCCCGGCGCAGGGCAGCGCGGTTGGTGCTCGGGCTGGTGTCGGACCTGTCGAGAAAGAACTGCTGGACCATCGCCGAGTGGGCGGGCGAGACCACTCCGGACGGCATGCAGCACCTGTTGGGCAGGGCCAAATGGGATGCCGATCAGGTCCGCGACGACGTGTGCGGCTACGTGGTGGAGTACCTGCATGAAGCTTCCCCGTGATCTTGGACACTCGATGGTTATGCCGCGAGGGTGTGTCGGTGTCGTTGCCGGGTCTCGGCCGGGGTGAGGTAGCCGAAG
>NZ_JARXVH010000062.1 GCF_029892565.1 Streptomyces pseudovenezuelae
GCGGTCTGGGGTCTCATCGGAGGCGGCCGTCAGGGTGTCTATTCCGAGCATGGTCCCGGCGGTCTCCTCAACGTGGGCCACCGCCTACCACAGGATGGGCGGCGCCCGCATGCCCCTGAGGAAGCGGGGAACCGTGCTAGGTGTCGCAACGCCGCGGAGGGGCCCCAGCCGCCGGGCCACCAAGCCAATGACCTCGGCCACGCGGTCGACGAGGAAGAAGTGGCCGCCCCGGAAGATTTCTGTCTCACTCGCCCCGGTGGTGTGCCCCGCCCAGGCCTCGACCTCATCAAGGGAGACCCGGGGGCTCTGTCTCCGGTGAGCATGGTCACCGGGCAGTTGAGGCGCCGGCCGGGCTCGTGTCGGTATCGTTCGATGGCGGTGTAGTCGCTGCGGATGGCCGGCAGGATCATCGCCAGCACCTCCGGGTCGCCGCGCAGCATCTCGTTGGTGCCGCTGAGCGTCCTGATCTCAGCCACGAGTTCAGCGTCGCTCGCCGTATGCACCCGCTCGTCGCCATAGCGAGAGAGGGCCCGCCGACCGGACGCGAACAGCCGTACCGGCGTGGTCAGTCCGGCGTCCTGTATGCGCAGCGCCACCTCGTACCCGAGGACGGTGCCCATGCTGTGGCCGAACAGGGCCAGGGGCTTGTCGTCCAGGTGCTGCAGCGCGGCAAAGATCTGGTCCGCGAACTCGGGTATGTTGTCGATCCTCAGCTCGTGGAGCCGGGTCTGGCGGCCTGGGTACTGGAAGGCCAACACCTCCACCGATGGGTGCAGTGCCCGGATTACCGGGAAGAAGAAGCTTGCAGAGCCGCCTGCGTACGGCAGGCAGGCCTCACGGTGCTCTGCGGCGCGGGCTGCGCGACACTCATCCCATTTCTCGAAGTGCGCCGTTGCTTGAGGCATGCCGGACGAGCTCCTCGTGGTTGGTGAGGGCGTGCCGGAAGCATAGGTTCGTGCGGGCAGCGACGCGTATCCCCAGATCTGATAGTCCAGGCCTTCGAACGGCCCGAACACCGGGACGGATGGTTAGTCTTGCGCCCTTCCCAGTACCGCAGTTATGCCTGCGCCAGCCACCCGTGATGAGGGGTTTCCCGTGCCCGAGACGTCACCGTACAAGCCGCCCGCCAGCGCGAGCTCTGAGATGGACGCGGACGTGATCGTTGTCGGCAGCGGGCCAGTCGGGGCCGCTCTCGGGGTCCTGCTGGCCCAGCGCGGCCGACGGACCACGGTCCTGGAACGGCGCCGACGCCCCTACACCCTGCCCCGGGCGACCAGCTTCGATGGCGAGACGGCCCGGCTTCTCGCCGGCTGCGGGTTAGGCCCGGACCTCAGCCGGATCACGGAGCTCGCCACCGGTTACCAGTGGCGCTCCGCCGACGGTGAGATCCTCCTCGACATCGTCTTTCGCACAGAGGGCCCGTACGGGTGGCCGGACGCCAGTACCATGCACCAGCCCGCCCTTGAGGAACTGCTAGCCGCGCGGGCGGCCGAGCTGCCCGGGGTTACGGTGGTGCGGGGCCGCCAGGTCGTGGGAGTCGAGGAGCGAGACGACCGGGTCGTGGTGACGGCCGAGGACGAGGACGGCGCAGCCCAGACGTACACCGCGCGGTGGGTGGTGGGCTGCGACGGCGCCAACAGCTTCGTCCGGGATCACCTGGACGTACCGGTTACCGACCTCGGCTTTTCCTACGAGTGGCTGCTGTGCGACGTACAGCTGCGCGAGCCGGGCCGGTTTGTCCCGACGAACGTCCAGATCTGTGACCCGGCCAGGCCGACCACCCTGGTCGGCAGCGGTCCGGGGCATCGGCGCTGGGAGTTTATGCGGCTGCCCGGCGAGCGGGCTGCGGACCTGAACCGGGAGGAGACTGCCTGGCGGCTCCTCGCCCCCTATGGGGTGACTCCCGATACCGCGACGCTGCTGCGCAGCACCACTTACATCTTCCAGGCCCGCTGGGCCGAACAGTGGCGGGTGGGCCGGGTACTGCTGGCCGGGGATGCGGCCCATCTGATGCCGCCGTTCGCTGGGCAGGGCATGTGCTCGGGCATCCGCGACGTCGTCAATCTGGCGTGGAAGCTGGACCTGGTGCTTGAGGGCCTCGCTCCAGAGTCGCTTCTCGACACCTACATGGAGGAACGCCGCGCGCAGGTACGCGAGTCGGTTCAGTCCTCGGTCCAGCTGGGCCGGGTGATCTGCGTGACGGACCCCGTGGCTGCGGCCGAACGTGATGCCACGATCCTGGCGGGCCACCGTGGCCGCGGTCCGGCGGTCCCGGACCTGTCGTTGCTTCTCACGGAGGGGCTCCTTCAACGCGGTGCGGACGGCTCGCCTGTGTCCCCGGCCGGCGAGGTGGTCCCTCAGGGCCAGGTACGCGGCCTTAGGGACACTGGCCTGTTCGACGACGTGGTTGGCCGCGGCTTCGTCCTGCTGCTGGCAGAGGGCGCGGACGGCCGCCTCAACGCGGAGCAGTCGGCGTTCCTGACGGACCTGGACACGCACGTGGTGGCGCTGCTTCCCGAGGACGGGACGCCGCAGAACATGTCGGTGGCCGATGTGAGTGGCGTCTACCGCGCTTTCCTGGCTCGCCACGGTGCCGACGCAGTATTGGTCCGCCCGGACTACCACGTGTATGGGGCGGCCTCGGGTTTGGGGGCGGCAGCGGTCCTGGTGGACGACCTGCGGGCCCGCATGGGTGTTGGCGTTCCGGCGGGGGCGAGGGCAGGGTCCCGGCGTTCTCGCGATTCGTCCGTTTCATCCTCTGGCTGCACGCCAGTCGCTTCCACCTTGACGTGGTCTTCTGCCGGAGCCGCAGATAGGCGTTGAGAGAACGAACTGGACATTTTGCGAGAACGCCGGGGCCCTGGGGGCGAGGGGATAGTAACTCGCGGATGTCGGCTTCGAGGGCCTGGATTTTCTTGTGTGCCGCGGCGGATCATCTGGGGGGCGAGGTAGCCGAACCACCGCTCGACCTGGTTGATCCAGGAGGAGCCGGTCGGGGTGAAGTGCAGTTCGAACCGCGGGTGTTTCGCCAGCCAGGCTTTGATCGCAGGGGTTTTGTGGGTGCCGTAGTTGTCGACGATCAGGTGGATCTGCAGGTGGGCGGGCACCTGCTTGTCGATCCGGATCAGGAACTTCTTGAACTCCGCGGCCCGGTGCCGGCGGTGCAAGGCCGTGATGACTTCGCCGGTGGCGACGTCGAACGCGGCGAACAAGGTGGTCAGACCGTTGCGGACGTAGTCCTGGGTGCGCCGCTCCGGCATGCCCGGCATGCCCGGCATTATCGGCAGCACCGGCTGGGACCGGTCCAGCGCCTGGGTGAGTCGGCGGCGGGAATTTCACCCGCCGCCGCTCTCAGAGTGAAGTAGGCCGCCGACGAGGTGCCCGTGGTTCGGGTCCTTTTCCGACGGCCCCTTCCCGAACGGTACGGGCCAGTTTCCCGGCATACCGCTCTCCAGTGATCATTTCCGGGTAGTGGCTGTTCCCCGTCCCGCGTGGATTTCCTGATGACATTGCTCGCAGACCACGAGGGTCTTGCGTTTACGCATGGCCATCAGACGTACCCATTGCGGCTGCGCTGAACCTTCCCCTTGATCGTGGACACCTGGAGACTGGGATCTGAGGTTCCAGAGGAAGTAGCACCAGGTGGGAAGCAAGTACACG
>NZ_JARXVH010000063.1 GCF_029892565.1 Streptomyces pseudovenezuelae
AAAACGCCCCGACACCCAGCAGGTGACCGCCAAGGGCTACGACACCATGACCGGCATCGGCACCCCCAACGGCGCCGCCTTCATCGCCGCCCTGCCCCGCGGCCACTGGATCCATCCCGGCGGCTGAGGCCGCCGGGATGGATCCACCGAGCGAGGCCGTGTCGATGGACAATGACGTGCTCATCCGAGACGGGCGCGGCCACCCTGCACGCCACCAGTTCCTCCAACCTACGCCGCGATCTATCCCAAGGACGCGATCGAAGCGCACCAGGTGTTCATCAGCCGCCGCCGTGCACTTCGACCGACCGAGGAATACGGGGCAGTGACACCAGACGAGTGGGAGCAGTTCCTCGGCCACTTCGAGCGCCGCAAACTCGCTCTCGGAGACTGCGGACGAGCATACGGAAGCGACTGCGTTCATGAGCATGCGTGCTCCTCTGAACTACCGACGGCAGTGCGTCAGCGGCTGCCGGGAAACCAGTGGCGTCTCCGTGGACGCGCCTCATCGCGTGTGCGTTCGTGACTGGTGATCCGAAGATGCGCCCGAATCGATATGACCTCGGCCGAGTGTTCAATGAGGTGCCGGAACTCTACGACCGGGTCCGGCCGGGATACCCCGACGAGCTGTTCGCGGATCTTGCCGCCATCACCGGCATGGACGAAAGGTCGTCGGTGCTAGAGGTGGGCTGCGGTACCGGTCAGGCAACGCGCTCGCTGGCAGCGCTCGGATGCTCAGTGACCGCCGTCGAGCCGGGCGCAGACATGGCCGCACTCGCCCGCCACCGGATTGCCTCCTTCCGCAACGTCGAAGTCGAGACGTCGATGTTTGAGGAGTGGGACAACCGCGGTCGACGCTTCGACATCCTCGTGGCTGCGTCGTCGTGGCACTGGGTCGACCCGTCGATTGGCTGGCAGCGAGCGCACGACATGCTCCATCCCGGAGGCTGGATGGCACTGCTCGGCCACGTCGTTGTCCGCCGGCCAGGAGAGCCGGAGGTGTACGCCGAGACCGCCGATCTCCACGAGCGGTTCTGCCCCGGGAACCGTGATTGGGGTCATCCGCCACTCGAAGAAGACGTGCGCGGCACCGACGAGGGTTGGGGCCTGGTTGACGATCCCGGAGGATTGTTCGGCCCTACGATCGTGCGGTGGTATCCAACAGTTCAGTGGTTCGACGGGGACGGCTTTGCCGATCTCCTTCGCTCGCAGTCGCTTTACCGGAGGCTCGACCGCGATGTCCGCGAGCCCTTGCTTGAGGCCATCGCCGAGCGCATCCGCACGTGGATGGGGGACCGAGCATCACGCCGTTATCTGAGCGTCCTGCGTGTCGGACAGCGCGCCGAGTGAGGAGAGGGACCGATCTCTGAACTACCGGCCCCAGCCTCATCATCAGATGGAGAGGGCTTTTTCGTCTCACGCGTGCCGAGGACGATCTGGCCGAAGGCCGGCATGCCGAGGCTGACCGCACGGGATCGGTGCGCCTCAGCATCGAGTTGCGCAAGCTTGTCCTGGGCGCCTGCGAGGCTGACCTGCAGGCCCTCCACCTCGCCGAGTGAGCTGTCCCGAGTTTCGTAGAGTCCGGTGATCTTGGTTCAGGCGGACTGCGGGACTTGTTCCATGCTCTGCCAGCCGACGATCATGCGAGCGCCCCGACGGTGTGCGTCTGGTTGGGCAGCGTCACCTTGCGCGGCCAGGCATTGGGGCTGCGCCGGCAGGCGTTCCAACTGATCTCTCCATGATCGCGGTCGCTGACGTGGTAGTAGTCGCCCGACCTCTCGCCCGAAGTGTAGGCATCGCCCATCGCGACGACCATGTCCTTCGGTTTACCCGGAAGTTTCTGGAACGCGACCGACGTGAAGGCCACATCCTCGTCGGCGGTGCCATCATCCGTGGTGTTCGTGAGCTCCACCTGCGGTGTGCCGGTGAACTGGTAGACGCCGAGCATGGCCCAGGTGTTCGAGCCGTAATGGGGGGCTGTGCTGGCAGGTGGCTCGTGTGGGGGAGGGGATGGTTGGCGCGGTGCGCGGGGTGTTCATTGCATTTGTGTTTTTTTGAGTAGTTGCCAGCGTCGTTGGAAGTCGGGGGTTTCCGTGGTGATGAAGCCGGCGGTGATCGTCCGGTTGTATTGGCCGGTGATGCCGTGGGTGGCGCAGTGTGCTGCGATGCGGTCGCTTGGTGGGTGGGTGGTGTGTGCGCGGTGTTTTGCCCAGATGTTGTAGATGCGCCAGCGTAGTAGGTGGCGGCGGAGGTTGGAGGGGCTGACGGGTTTGTCGTCGCGTCCGAGGAGTCCTTGTTCGGCGAGGTAGAGGGAGAGCTGTTGGGCGGTGGGTTCGTGGCCGTGTTCGGTCTGGTAGTTCATCCAGACGAGGTAGTAGCGGTCGGGAACGGTGAGTTTCCCCTGTTCTTGCGGAGATTGCGTGGGCTTGTTGCTCGTGCCGGCGGGCGGCGCGGACTCCTTCTGCGCAGCGTTTCCTTCTGCATCACGAGGGGATTCCTGCAGGCCGACATGCGGGCCGGCACTTGAGGGGCCGGGCTTGGCGACGTGTTCCTGCTGTTGTTCACGGTCGGTTTCGGGCGCACTGGGGCCGCCCCTGCGCGCCTTTTCGTGGTGTGAGAAGGCGGTCACGTAGGTGTTCAGGTCGCTGTCGCTGATGGGGTGGATGTTGCCGTTGGTGATGCTGTTTGTGGCTTCCACGCCGCTGCGGAAGTGGCCGGTGGTCGAGTGGCTGGCGTCTGTCGGCTCCTTGAAAGTGAGGCGGTAGTCGTCCTCGCTCGGCTCCGTGTCGCTGCCCGCCCCCATCTCGCGGGTACGGCCGGGGCCTGCCGGGATCGGGAAGGTGCCGGTGTCCTCCGGCGAGGGCTCCGGGGCCGCCTCCAGCTGCGGGGCCGGGGGCAGGAGTACGGGCTCGATGCCGGCGGCGGCGAGACCGGCGGGCGCGGTCTGGGCCAGCGGGACGCCGTAGCGGGCCAGGC
>NZ_JARXVH010000064.1 GCF_029892565.1 Streptomyces pseudovenezuelae
GGAATACGCCTCCTCGACCAGGCGAAGTCGAAGTACCCCACCCTTTCAAAGAGTTGGGCCGACACTGGCTTCAAGAACGCAGTGGTCGAGCACGGAGCCCGCCTCGGAATCGACGTCGAGGTCGTCAACAGAAACCCGGATGCCAGAGGATTTCACGTCGTGAAAAGGCGTTGGGTGGTTGAGCGAAGTATCGGTTGGATCATGATGCATCGCCGACTCGTGCGCGACTACGAGACCCTCACCGCCAGCTCCGAAGCCATGATCCGCATCGCCTCGATCGACAACCTCGCCAGACGCATAACGGACGAGACCACACCCACCTGGCGAGGAACCTACTAGGAGATAAAGGGCAATACGCCTACGCGAGATACCCTCTAAGAGCAGCTCGGGCGCGGGCTGAGTGTTCAGCCGAGACACGGCCCAGCAGCACAGCACCGAGGACGAGCGACCCCGCGGGCAGCTCCAGCGGCTGCAGCCCGGGTCTTGAGGTCGTGGACTTCGGCATTGTCCGGGAGGCGGTGCAGTCGTACACGCATGTCCTGGACGGCGGTGCGGATCTTGACGGATCGAACGCCGTCGGCGCAGTCGAGGAAGTCGGACCAGGTCGAGACGAGATGGCCCCGTCGATGTCGCCCTTGCGCAGGCGGACGCCTGCGAGGTCGGCAAGGACGATGGCGCGGGTGCGGCGCCGGTCGAGTCCGTGAATGTCGAGGGCAAGACGTAGGTGTCCCTCCGCCGCCGTGAGGTCTCCGAGGAGGATGTGGATCATGCCGGCTTCGTGGGCCCAGCGTCCGGGCGAGTAGTGGGCCGCCCAGGAGTCGCCGGCCCCGCTCGGCGGCTGGCCGATGGCGGCTTCGGCGAGGGCGAGATGCTGGACGGCGAGGCTGCGGTCGTTGTCCTGGGCGGCGGCGTGGGCAACGGTGGCGTTGTAGTAGGCCACCGCGCGCGGGTTGTCAACGTCGCGGCCGTAAGTGACGCAGGCCTCGCTGAGCTGGACTGCTTCCGCGTGATGACCGAGGTCGATGCACTGGACGGCCAGGCCGCGCAGGGCGGTGGCGGCGAGTTCCGGGGCGCCGGCCTCGGCGGCGAGGCCGTAGGCGTGGGCGTAGTAGGCGTGGGCGAGGTTCTGGAGGCGGGGAGTGTCGCTTTCGTCCTGGGCCATCCAGCCGGCGAGGTGGGTGAGTTGGGAGGCGGCAGCGAACAGCTCGCGGCCAGTGGCCTCGGTGTATCTGCCGTTCAGCCAGGGGGCGACGTCTTCGGTGAGGTAGCGCACGGCGAGGTGGCGAGCGTGGCCGCCGCCAAGTTCGGAAGCGGAGTCTCCGAGGGTCTTGGCCATGAGTCTGATGGCGGTGACTTCGCCGCGGCCGACCCGGACTGCGTCGGCGGGTGTGCTGTTGACGCGGCGGGTGATGCTGTCGGGGTCGGGCATGCCGAGGGCGGCGAGTGCGTAGCCGGTGGACACGGTGAGGAAGCTCCGGCGGTCCACGTCGAGGTCTCTCCTTCCCAGGGCGATGACTGAGGCCACGGTATCGGCGTGGGCCGGTGCGCAGGCGGACGGTGGCGGGACGGGCCCGGCATCGGGATCGAGGTGGAGCACGCGGGCGACGTGGGGCCACCAGTAGTCGGGCGTGCGGTCGCCGGTCATCCATTTGTGGGCGTACTGGCGCTGTAATCGGCCGGGTCCGCTGCCCTCGGCCTGGCCGACGGCGCGCGCCAGCTGGCTGGGACCCCAGCCGCGTTCCCGGCAGGCTGAGCGGATCAGGTGCGCGAGGTGCTGAGCGTGAGGCGTGCGCGTCATCCCGTCACCCCGTCCCTGGACTACGTGGGACTACGTGGGACTACGAAGGAGTACATCCTTCCCTCTTCCCGGGGCGTGTGCGCAGCGCTTGACTGAACTTTCCCCAGCGCGAACTCGCTTTCTGTGTAAGGACGTTGGCCTCGTATCGCCAGAGCGTTCCGGCGAGCGCGGGAGCCGGGTCCTCAAGAGCGTCGCGCGAAGGGGAGCGGGCCGCTCGCGTCGGTGCGGGCGGCTCGGCCCGACCAGCCGGTGTCAGAGAGGAGTTCCGGTGACCGCTCCCGTTGTGATCTTGGACTGCTACACCGTCGAGCCCAGCGGCTTGGGCGTCCCGCCGTACCTCTCCGCGTACGTGCGGCAGGCGTACGCGGCACTGCTCCGGGCACGGCCCGGCGCGGACGTGCGGTACGTGACGATCGACGACGTCCGCTGGTGCCTGGCCGGCGGCCGGCCAGCCGTGGAGGCGCCGCTGAGCGACCGGTTGACCTACTCGGCGACCGTGAACCGCGACAAGGCACTTGAGCTCCTGCGCGATTCCGAGATGGTGGTTGTGGTGGCGGGGGACAAGGTCCCCTCGGTGCACCTGCACGCGGTCAACGGCTCGCAGGACGACATCGCCCGCGCGATGGCCTGCGTACGCGGCCACCGCTACCTGCTGGGGCCGATGGCCACCTGGACACTGTCGGAACCGGCCTCGTGGGCCGGGCTGTTCGACGCCGTCCACACCCACACCGTCACCTCGGGCGGCCTCACGCTGGGAAGCCGCACTCCGGCACCGTACGGGCAACTGGGGGCGGACCGTGCCTCGTTCGCCGGACTGGTCGAGCAGATGCCGTGGGCATCTGTCGCGGAGCTGGAGCTCTACCGCGGCTGTACCCGCCGCGAGTTCTGCCGCTTCTGCAACGAGCCGGGGAAGTCTCCGATGGTCGCGCACCGCACCGTCGAGGACGTCCTGGAAGAGGCCGGGCAGCTGGCCGGGGGTGGGAAGGGGTGGCGGCGGGAGACGAAAGCGGGCGTGGTCGGTTGGGCGGCGTGGACGCTGATGGTGATGGAGGCGATCTTCGTGCT
>NZ_JARXVH010000065.1 GCF_029892565.1 Streptomyces pseudovenezuelae
TTGTGGACGTTCGCGATATTCCCCCGCCGAAAGTTTGCGTAATTCGCCCACCCCTCGCCTGATCGGGGTCACTTGACCGGGGGCTTGCCGCGCTTGTCGGTGGGGTTCTTGGGGCGCTTGTTCGGCCGGTAGCTGGGGCCGTTCATGATGACTTGGTGGCTGGTGTTGATGAGCCGGTCCAGGAGGGACTCGGCGACGACGGGGTTGGGGAAGAGGGGATACCAGTCACTGGGTGCCCGGTTGCTGGTGATGATCAGGGATCGGCCCTGTCGCTCGCTGACCAGCTCGTAGAGGTCATCGGCCTGGGCCGCGCCGAGCTGGCGCATCGCGAAGTCGTCGAGGATGAGCACGTCGGGACGTACCAACTCACGCAGGCGTTTGTCCCAGGTGCGGTCCGCGTGCCCGCCGGCCAACTCCGCGAGGATCCGGCTGGTCTTGGCGAAGCGGACGTGGGCGCCCTGGCGGACCGCGAGGTGCCCGAGGGCCTGTGCGACGTGCGTCTTTCCGACCCCGACGGGACCGAACAAAATGACCGACTCGCCCGCATGCAGCCAGCGCAGGGCGCCGAGGTCGCGGATCTGAGCTGCGGGCAGCTTCGAGGAGGCGGTGAAGTCGAACTCCTCCAGGGTGACCTGCTGCTCGAACTTCGCCCGGTGCAGGCGCCGTTGGAAGGCGACGGTCTCGCGGCGGGTGATCTCGTCCTGGCAGAGGACCTGGAGGAAGTCGAGGTGGCCGAGCTCGCCGCCGTGGGCCTGGGCCAGGCGGGCGTCCAAGGTCTCCAGCATCCCCGAGAGCCGCAGCGACTTCAGCGACTCGCGCAGGGCGGTGTCCATCACGCTCATCAGATGCTTCCCTCAGCTTCGCCGTGGACCTGGTCGTCGCGGAGCTCGTCCGCCGTGTCGGGGGGTGTCGCGGAGGCGAACAGCCGCTTCGGTCCGTGGAGGAAGGCCGCGGCTCCCGCGTCTCCGCTGGTCTCGGGCTCGGGATCGGTCTCGGTGCCGGCGATCAAGATGCCTTTGACGGTGCGGTAGGACGGGTCGCCTACCACGATCGCCCGCGCGCAGGCGGCCTCCAGGCGTGTCTCGCCGTACTTCTTCCGCAGTCCGAGGACCCCCTGGGCGGCGCGGAGCCGGTAGAGCGCGTTGACTTCCAGCAGCTGGTCGACAACCTCGCGGCAGGCGTCGCCGATCTCGGACGCCTGGGTGCGGCACCAGATCGGCGTCTTCATCTGGAAGGCGATCTTCTCCGGCGGGTAGTCGCTCCTGTCGGTGCGTTTTCCCTGCTCAAGTGCCGCGTGAGTCTTGACCAGTTCACCGTTGAGGAAGACCTGGACCATCGTGGCAGTCGAGCGGACGTCGACCCGGCGGCCGATCAGTTTCCAGGGCACCGAGTAGAGGGTGCGGCCGACCTTGATGTGGATGTCCGGGCCGACCGTCGCGGTCGACCAGCGGGCCAGGACGAACGGGGTGGGCGGCAGCGGCAGCAGTGTCTCCGCCTCCAGGGCCCCGAAGACCGTCATCGGGGCGGCCCCGCCCAGCGGTCGGCATGGCCGCTGGCCTGCGACGTTCTGTGCCCAGGTGACGGCCTCGGCCTGCATGTGCTCGATCGAGATGAACTCCCGCCCGCGCCAGAACGAGTCTCGGATATAGGGCATGGGCCGTTCCACCCTGGGCTTGTCTTTTGGCTTCAGGGCGCGAGCCGGATCCACCAACGCCCCGTAGTGGGTGGCCAGTTCGGCATACGCCTTGTTGATTTTCGGGTCGTAGAGGTCGGGCTTGTCGACGCCGGTCTTCAGGTTGTCCGGCACCAGCCGGCGCGGGACCCCGCCGAAGTAGCGGAAGGCCGCGACGTGCGCTTCGGTCCAGGAGTGCTGGTGGAGGTTGAGGACGGGGCGGACGAACATGTGCCGCGAGCACGGCAGCACCATCACGAAGGCCCAGATCCGGTGCCGTGTGCCGGTGCGCGGGTTGATCCACTGCCCCAGGAAGCCGTAGTCGATCTGGGCCTCCTCGCCCGGCTCGATGTCCTCGCGCAGGACGGTGACCTGCGACCTCTTCACTTCGTCGGGCAGCGTGGCGTGCACCCAGCGGCGGAACGCGGAGATCGACACCTGAAGCTTGTGCTCGTCCCGCAGCCGTTGGTGGATCGTGGTGACCGTCACCTCACCCAGCAGGCCCTCGATGTAGTCGCGGTGCCGGTCGATGTCCGCCCAAGTGATCTGCCGCAGGCGGGAGTTGGTCAGCTCAGGGAACCACTCCTTGATCAGCTTGGCCCAGTCGGCCTCGCCCATCGGCGGCCCGCCCGGAGTGATCCCGGCCGCTTCCGCCGGCGTCAGGTACTTGCGGATTGTCTTGCGGTCCACCCCCAGCGACGCGGCCAGCTCACGCTTCGAGCGGCCTGCATACCAGTGGACGTAGATCTCGGTGACATCGACCACGACGAACGTTCTCCTCGCCATCCGGGCTGCCCATCGGCCTTGCGAACCACAGGCCGAGAGCCGCCCCGAGCACCTCCGCGATGCCCCGGTCCCTCGATCCCGAACTCCGCCGTACCCATGGCCAATTAGGAGAATTCGGTATGGGGAATAACAAAGTGCTCAAACCACCCGACATGGGGAAAATCGCGATCGTCGACA
>NZ_JARXVH010000066.1 GCF_029892565.1 Streptomyces pseudovenezuelae
GTGCGACACGAAGTCGCTCCAGGTAAGTAAGGACAGCCACGTGAAGGAGGTATCGATCGGCTGAACTTCGGGCCAGTGTCCAGGGCCCGTCCCCGCGCTCCCATGCGTCGCTGGTAACGGCGGGGTGTGAAGCGGAGCGTTCAAACCCAAGGGCACCTCGGCCATCGAGGAGCAACAGGCGAGGGGAAGGCTGGACGGGCGAACGCAAGTAAACCCTCGATGATGCCCCGTGACTCTAAGACCGCTTGATGGTGCGAAGGCGGCGGTCACAGGACCCGGTGCTGGAAGGCACCAAGCGACCTTCGGGTAACTGAGCCTGAGGGGAGGACACCGCTGGTCTCGGGGTAGAGGGGGCGCCCACCCCAGCCGCGTCTTACTGGTGCGGAACGTGGAAACCCCGACGGGGTCCAAGCCTCGGCTTGGTAGGCCGACCGCAAGGAAGGCTGAAGTCCCCGGCGGGAGAAGGAAGATCCAAGAAGCGAAGGCCGGCGGGCCGAAAGGCCAGAGGAAACCTGGAGATCGGGACCTTCACCCGCTCCCGCATAACTCGCCGGATACGGGCCCTGGTGGCCCGGCCCGAAAGGGCGCCCACGTGGATCAGGTGAGCCTTTGAAGTCACCACTGCAAGGAAGCCGGAACCGAGGGACAAGTTAGACACCGGAGGCGAACATGGAGATCACGGCACCTGCCGTGACGTCCTCGCCTGCGGTGAACGGACCCGAGGACGTCTTACTCGACTGGCACGGCATCGACTGGGCCACCTGCGAGGAGAACGTACGGCGGCTGAGGCAGAGGATCTTCAAGGCGACGCAGGACAGGGACCTCAAGAAGGTCCGCAACTTGCAGAAGCTCATGCTGCGAAGCCGAAGCAACACGCTGGTCAGCGTAAAGCGGGTGACGCAGCAGAGCAGTGGTCGCATGACCGCTGGCATCGACGGGGAACGGGCCCTCACGCCGAAGGCAAGAGGCACCTTGGCGGCCGAGATTCATCGGTCGTCGAAGCCGTGGAAGGCCAGGCCGGTCAAGCGAGTGTTCATCCCCAAGAGCAATGGGAAACAGCGACCGCTCGGCATCCCGGTCATCCGTGACCGGGTTCTCCAGGCCCGCGTGAAGAACGCGCTGGAGCCCGAGTGGGAAGCGCGGTTCGAGCCGAGGTCTTACGGCTTCCGGCCCGGCCGTAGCTGTCAGGACGCGATATCCGCGATCTTCTGGACGGTGAAGGGCAAGAACCCGAAGCGTCTGTGGGTCCTGGACACGGACCTGTCGGCGGCATTCGACCGCATCAACCACGACCACCTGATGACCATGCTCGGTCAGTTTCCCGCCAGGGATCTGATCCGCGGCTGGCTGAAGGCGGGTGTGATCGACCGCGGCCGTTTCGCACCGACCGAGGAGGGAACTCCTCAGGGCGGCGTGATCAGCCCGCTGTTACTGAACGTTGCTCTGCACGGATTAGAGAAGGCCGCAGGGTGCCAATACACGGTTCGGTCCGGGCGCGAGCCCGGTGCCATGCCGGGCACCCCGATGCTGGTGAGGTATGCCGACGACTTCGTCGTGCTCTGCCACGACGAAGCCCAGGTGCACCAGGTCAGGGACCGGCTGGAGGACTGGCTGACGCCAAGAGGTCTTCGCTTCAACGAGGAGAAGACCAAGGTCGTCCACCTCGATGAGGGATTCGACTTCCTCGGCTTCAACGTCCGCCGGAAGGCCCAGAAGAAGCTGATCATCACCCCGAGTACAGCGGCCTGCGCGAGGCTCCGGGCGCGACTGCGAGCCGAGGTGAAGGCCCTGCACGGGGCTAACGCCGAGGCCGTGTTGCGCAGGCTGATCCCGATCGTTCGCGGTTGGGCGGCCTACTACCGGGCGGTGGCGTCCTCGACGACGTTCTCGTCGCTGGATCACTACATGTGGCGGCTGACCTTCAAGTGGGCCAGACGCCGTCACCGCAACAAGTCGAGGTACTGGGTCGTGGACCGGTATTTCGGCAGGTTCCACCCGTCCCGGCGTGACCGGTGGGTGTTCGGCGACCGCGACAGCGGCGCCTTCCTCATCAAGTTCGCCTGGACCGGGATCGTCCGTCACCAGCTCGTCAAGGGCGGAGCGTCTCCGGACGACCCCGCTCTGGTCGAGTATTGGCGGGACCGTCGCGGCAGGAAAGCGCCGCCGCCGATGGACAAGACCAGTCTTGTCCTGGCGGTTCGGCAGCAGGGGCTCTGTCCTCTCTGCAAGCAGGCGTTGATCGTCGGAGCTGAGTACGAACCGGACAGCCCACGCGAGTGGATCAACTGGTTCGCGGCCTCGAAGAAGATGCTCCACAAGCATCACTTCACCTACCGGCGAAACGGCGGCACGGACGAGCGGAACAACCTTCGCCTCGTGCACTCCGAATGCCACCGCCAGCACCACGCTGGCGACGGCAAGCGGACCACATAACCCTGCTGACCTGCGAAGCCCTCGTGGCTTGCTTGAGCCGGATGCGGGGAAAGCTCGCACGTCCGGTTCTGAGGGGGCCGGGGATCAGCAATGGTCTCCGGCTACCCGACCA
>NZ_JARXVH010000067.1 GCF_029892565.1 Streptomyces pseudovenezuelae
GTCGTGACTGCGTGCCTTTTGAAGAATGAGCCTGCGAGTTTGCGGTGTGTTGCGAGGTTAACCCGAGTGGGGAAGCCGTAGCGAAAGCGAGTCCGAACAGGGCGATTCAGTAGCGCGCTCAAGACCCGAAGCGGAGTGATCTAGCCATGGGCAGGTTGAAGCGGCTGTAAGAGGTCGTGGAGGACCGAACCCACCAGGGTTGAAAACCTGGGGGATGACCTGTGGTTAGGGGTGAAAGGCCAATCAAACTCCGTGATAGCTGGTTCTCCCCGAAATGCATTTAGGTGCAGCGTCGTGTGTTTCTTGCCGGAGGTAGAGCACTGGATAGGCGATGGGCCCTACCGGGTTACTGACCTTAGCCAAACTCCGAATGCCGGTAAGTGAGAGCACGGCAGTGAGACTGTGGGGGATAAGCTCCATGGTCGAGAGGGAAACAGCCCAGAGCATCGACTAAGGCCCCTAAGCGTACGCTAAGTGGGAAAGGATGTGGAGTCGCAGAGACAACCAGGAGGTTGGCTTAGAAGCAGCCACCCTTGAAAGAGTGCGTAATAGCTCACTGGTCTAGTGATTCCGCGCCGACAATGTAGCGGGGCTCAAGCGTACCGCCGAAGTCGTGTCATTTCAGCATGAGGGCCAACGCCCGCTGGGATGGGTAGGGGAGCGTCGTGTGCCGGGTGAAGCAGCCGCGGAAGCGAGTTGTGGACGGTTCACGAGTGAGAATGCAGGCATGAGTAGCGATACACACGTGAGAAACGTGTGCGCCGATTGACTAAGGGTTCCTGGGTCAAGCTGATCTGCCCAGGGTAAGTCGGGACCTAAGGCGAGGCCGACAGGCGTAGTCGATGGATAACCGGTTGATATTCCGGTACCCGCTGTGAAGCGTCAAACATTGAATCAGGCGATGCTAAGCCCGTGAAGCCGTTCCGGACCCTTCGGGGAATGGAAAGTGGTGGAGCCGGCGGACCAGACTTGTAGTAGGTGAGTGATGGGGTGACGCAGGAAGGTAGTCCATCCCGGGCGGTGGTAGTCCCGGGGTAAGGGTGTAGCCCGTCATCCAGGTAAATCCGGATGACATGAGGGTGAGACCTGATGCCGAGCCGATTGTGGTGAAGTGGATGATCCTATGCTGTCGAGAAAAGCCTCTAGCGAGTTTCATGGCGGCCCGTACCCTAAACCGACTCAGGTGGTCAGGTAGAGAATACCGAGGCGTTCGGGTGAACTATGGTTAAGGAACTCGGCAAAATGCCCCCGTAACTTCGGGAGAAGGGGGGCCATGTCCGGTGATGAGCTTCGCGCTCTGAGCTGGGGGTGGCCGCAGAGACCAGCGAGAAGCGACTGTTTACTAAAAACACAGGTCCGTGCGAAGCCGTAAGGCGATGTATACGGACTGACGCCTGCCCGGTGCTGGAACGTTAAGGGGACCGGTTAGTCCGACTTCGGTCGGGCGAAGCTGAGAACTTAAGCGCCAGTAAACGGCGGTGGTAACTATAACCATCCTAAGGTAGCGAAATTCCTTGTCGGGTAAGTTCCGACCTGCACGAATGGCGTAACGACTTCTCGACTGTCTCAACCATAGGCCCGGTGAAATTGCACTACGAGTAAAGATGCTCGTTTCGCGCAGCAGGACGGAAAGACCCCGGGACCTTTACTACAGTTTGATATTGGTGTTCGGTTCGGCTTGTGTAGGATAGCTGGGAGACTGTGAACTCTGGACGCCAGTTCAGGGGGAGTCGTCGTTGAAATACCAGTCTGGTCGTGCTGGATGTCTAACCTGGGTCCGTGATCCGGATCAGGGACAGTGTCTGATGGGTAGTTTAACTGGGGCGGTTGCCTCCTAAAGAGTAACGGAGGCGCCCAAAGGTTCCCTCAGCCTGGTTGGTAATCAGGTGTTGAGTGTAAGTGCACAAGGGAGCTTGACTGTGAGACCGACGGGTCGAGCAGGGACGAAAGTCGGGACTAGTGATCCGGCGGTGGCTTGTGGAAGCGCCGTCGCTCAACGGATAAAAGGTACCCCGGGGATAACAGGCTGATCTTCCCCAAGAGTCCATATCGACGGGATGGTTTGGCACCTCGATGTCGGCTCGTCGCATCCTGGGGCTGGAGTCGGTCCCAAGGGTTGGGCTGTTCGCCCATTAAAGCGGTACGCGAGCTGGGTTTAGAACGTCGTGAGACAGTTCGGTCCCTATCCGCTGCGCGCGCAGGAACATTGAGAAGGGCTGTCCCTAGTACGAGAGGACCGGGACGGACGAACCTCTGGTGTGCCAGTTGTTCTGCCAAGGGCATGGCTGGTTGGCTACGTTCGGGAGGGATAACCGCTGAAAGCATCTAAGCGGGAAGCCTGCTTCGAGATGAGTGTTCCCACCCCCTTTGAGGGGTTAAGGCTCCCAGTAGACGACTGGGTTGATAGGCCGGATCTGGAAGCCCAGTAATGGGTGGAGGTGACCGGTACTAATAGGCCGAGGGCTTGTCCTCAGTTGCTCGCGTCCACTGTGTT
>NZ_JARXVH010000068.1 GCF_029892565.1 Streptomyces pseudovenezuelae
GCTGGCCTCCGGCGTCGTGGTCGGCCTGGGCGCGTTCGGCTACCGCCTAGCGGCCCGCGCCCTGCTGCATGTGACCGGCGCAGGCCGATGACCAAGCCCATGCCGGACCGGCGCGCCGCCTACGCGGACATCACCGTGCCGTGCCACGTGGTCTCGTTCGCCCACGACCTGGTCGCCCCGCCCGTGTACGGACGCGAGCTCGCCGACAGCATCCCCGGCGTCACATTCGACGTCGTCGACGACGCTGGGCACTTCGGATCCCTTGGAGCAGTAGGACACGCCAGCAAGATCATTTCAAGGCGCTTCGCGATCGCGGACACCCGCGTAGGGAAGCCCCGGACCCTGAGGAGACAGACATGAGCAGCTTGTCCCAAGCCGTACTGGACGGCGCGTCCGCCGCGGAGATCGAGGCCGCCCCGGTACCCACCACCTACCTGGCCCTGCACCTGCGGGCTGAGGACGTCGAAATGTTCAAGGGGGTGACCGACAAGGACGTCCGCAAGTCGCTCCGTCTCGGCGAGGTGCCCATGCCGGAGCTGGCGCCGGACGAGGTCCTCGTCGCGGTGATGGCCAGCTCCATCAACTACAACACGGTCTGGTCGGCCATGTTCGAGCCGATCCCGACCTTCCAATTCCTCAAGCAAAACGCCCGGCAGGGCGGCTGGGCGACACGCCACGACCAGCCTTACCACGTGCTCGGCTCGGACTGCTCCGGCGTCGTGGTACGCACCGGCATCGGCGTACGGCGCTGGAAGCCTGGCGACCACGTCATCGTCCACGTCGCACAGATTGACGACCAGGAGCCTGCCACGCAGGGCGACGGCGTGCTCGGCGCCGAAGCGCGGGGCTGGGGCTTCGAGACCAACTTCGGCGGCCTGGCCGAGTACGGCGTCGTCCGGGCCAGCCAAATCCTGCCCAAGCCCGCCCACCTGACGTGGGAGGAGGCCGCAGTCAGCCCGCTGTGCGCGGGGACCGCCTACCGGATGCTCGTCAGCGACCGCGGAGCCCAGATGAAGCAGGGCGACATCGTCCTTATCTGGGGCGCCTCCGGGGGCCTCGGCTCGTACGCCATCCAGTTCGTCAAGAACGGCGGCGGCATCCCGGTAGGTGTCGTCAGCTCCGCGCAGAAGGAAGCGGCGGTGCGCGCCCTCGGCTGCGACGTGGTGATCAACCGCACCGAGCTGGGGATCACCGACGACATCGCCGACGACCCTCGGCACGTGCTCGAGACCGGCAGGAAGCTCGCCAAGCTCGTCGTCGAGAAGGCCGGCCGGGAACCGGACATCGTGTTCGAGCACACCGGCCGCGTCACCTTCGGGATCTCCGTGATCGTGGCACGGCGCGGCGGCACCGTGGTGACCTGCGGATCCAGCTCCGGCTACCTGCACACCTTCGACAACCGGCATCTGTGGATGAAGCTCAAGAAGATCATCGGCAGCCACGGAGCCAACTACGAGGAGCAGCAGGCCACCAACCGACTGCTCGAGAGCGGCGCCATTGTCCCGGCCATGTCGGCTGTCTACCCGCTCGCCGAGGCCGCCGAGGCGTGCCGGATCGTCCAGACCAGCCGACAGGTCGGCAAGGTCGCGGTGCTCTGCATGGCACCGGAGCCTGGACTCGGAGTTACCGACCCCGACCTGCGCGGCCGGATCGGGGAGGACCGGCTCAACCCGCTGCTCGGTCTCACCGCCGCTCCCCGGTGAGACTGCCGTACGCCCGGTCCGGCGGCCCGGCCTGCACACGCCCTCCGCCGCCTGATGTCACGCCAGGCCGAGGACCCCGTGCGTGCGGGCCTGCCGGACGGGGCGGGCGCGTCGAGTTCGAACAGCGAGCCGCGCACCAGAGACTGCGCTCTGATTGACTACAGGCTGTTCTGAAACGTGACCACGGCCGGGCCGGAACCACATGTCGATTTCCGTACTCTTCCCGATGCCTTGGGGTACCGCAGCCAGCGGCAGTCGCAAACAACCGCTTATGTCTTCCTTGAAGGACGGCGAGGACGCCGAGGAGTCGCTGACCTACCGGGAACTCCACGAGACGGCGTGCCGTCGGGCCGCGGCGCTCACCGCCGCGGGGCTCACGGGTCGAAACGCTGTCCTCATGTACCCCTCGGGCCTGGAATTCGTGCGGACGTTGCTCGGCTGCATGTACGGCCGGGTGGTGGGCGCCCCCGTCCAGCCGCCACGTCGTCGCCGAGGTGGAGCGGCTGCGCTGAACCTTCCCCTTGATCGTGGACACCTGGAGACTGGGATCTGAGGTTCCAGAGGAAGTAGCACCAGGTGGGAAGCAAGTACACG
>NZ_JARXVH010000069.1 GCF_029892565.1 Streptomyces pseudovenezuelae
TCAGCAGCCCCCGCCACCACCAACGCGCCACCGCCCGAAAGCGTCGCCGCCACATCCAACACCGAGGCGTCAAAACTGAACGACGCAAACTGCAGAACCCGCGACCCGGGCCCCACACCCAGCTCAGGCCGCAACGCACCCGCAAGATTCGCCACACCTCCGTGTGTGGCGTGCACGCCCTTGGGCAGCCCCGTCGAGCCCGACGTGTAGATCACGTACGCGGCCTGGTCGTTGGCGAGGTCAAGGCCGAGAGCTGTCGACGGCGCTTTCGTGAGGGCCGCGATCGTCCCGGCATCATCAAGATTCAGTGCCGGGGTGGCCAGGTGCCGGGTGAGTTCGGCCAGTCCCACGACCACGGCCGCACCACTGTCGGCGAGCATGAACTCCAGCCGCTCGACCGGATACTCGGGATCCAGTGGGACGTAGGCGGCACCGGCTTTCCACACGCCCAGGATCGCCGCAACCATGTCGACACCCCGCGGCAGGCACAACCCCACCACCGACTCAGGACCGACACCCCGCGCCCGCAGAACGTGCGCCAACCGATTCGCCCGGACGTCCAAGTCCCCGTACGACACCTCCACACCCTCGAACACCACCGCAACCGCGCCGGGATCAGCCGCCGCACGCCGGGCGAACTGCTCCGGCACCAAGGCGTCCGGCACCACACCCGCAGTGTCGTTCCACTGCTCGACCACCAGACGACGCTCGTCCTCGTCCAGGATGCCGACAGCCGACAACCGCACCCCCGGCGCAGCAACCAGCTGCTCAACAACACGCCGCAACCGACCCGCGATCCGCTCAACCGACTCGACGTCGAACAGATCCGCCGACGCAACCAACACACCCCGCAGACCGGCCGGCGCGCCCTGCGCGTCGAACACCTCGGCCGCGTTCACCTCCAGGTCGAACTTCACCGACGCCGTACCGGACGCACCGGCGCCCCCCTGCGATCCACCAGCCCGCACGCCGGGCAGGTCCAACACCGCCCGTGCGTTGTTCTGCAGCGTGAACATGGCCTGGAACAGGGGATGCCGAGCCAGCGAACGCACCGGGGCGAGTTCCTCCACCAGCCGCTCGAACGGCACGTCCTGATGCGCGAACGCACCAAGCCCCGCCTCCCGCACCCGCCCCAGCATCTCCACGAACGTCGGATCACCTGAGAGATCGGCACGGATGACCAGACTGTTCACGAAGAACCCGACCAGATCATCCAGAGCCTCGTCCGTCCGCCCCGCCACCGCCGAACCGATCGGAATGTCGGTTCCCGCACCCAATCGCGAGAGCAGCGTCGCGAGTGCCGCCTGCAACACCATGTAGACGGTCACGCCTTCAGAACGCGCCAACTCCACGACACGCGCATGCAGTTCGGCAGACAGCTCCAACGGCACCCGATGTCCCTGGTGTGACGCCACCGCTGGGCGCGGTCGGTCGAAGGGCAGTTCCAGTTCCTCGGGAAGTCCGGCCAACGCGTCCCGCCAGTAGCCGACCTGGGCGGAGAGCAGGCTGTCGGGGTCACTCTCGTCACCGAGCAGCTCCCGCTGCCAGAGGGTGTAATCCGCGTACTGCACCGGCAACGGCACCCACTCCGCCACCCGCCCCTCGACACGCGCCCCATACGCGACCGACAGATCACGCGCCAGCGGAGTCACCGACCAACCATCACCCGCAATGTGATGCACCAACACCACCAGGACATGCTCGCCCGGACCCACCTCGAACAACGACACCCGCAACGGAATCTCCGTCGACAGATCGAAGTGGTGCCCCACCGCATCCGCCACGGCAGCAGGCAGACCCTCCTGCGCCACCGTCACGGCCGCGAGCTCGAACCCGCACTCCTCAACGGGCAGGATCCGCTGATACGGCTCACCCTCCACCGCGGGAAACACCGTCCGCAACACCTCATGACGCCCCAGCACATCCCGCACCGCACCGGCCAACGCCACCCGGTCCACACCACCCGAGAGCCGCACCACGGTCGGGATGTTGTAGGCCGCACTCGCCCCTTCCAGCTGGCCCAGGAACCACAGCCTGCGCTGCGCGAACGACAACGGCACCCGCTCCGGACGCCGCACCGCACCCAGCACCCTCCGGGCAACCCCCGCACCCTCAAGACGCGCCGCCACCCCCGCCGGCGTCGGAGCATCAAACAACACCCGCAACGACAACTCCACACCCAACACCGCACGCACCCGACTCACCAACCG
>NZ_JARXVH010000070.1 GCF_029892565.1 Streptomyces pseudovenezuelae
ATCCTTCGTTCCGTGAGGTGTTGGGGCGGGTGCGGGAGGCGGGTCTTGGTGCGTATGCGCATCAGGATGTGCCGTTCGAGCGGTTGGTGGAGGAGTTGGCTCCGTCTCGTTCGCTGGCCCGGCATCCCCTCTTCCAAGTCGTCCTCACCAAGCTGAACACCATCGATTCGCAGCGTGACCCCAATGCTCCGGTGCTTGAACTTCCCGGTCTCGACGTGGAGTTGCTGTCTACGGCTCGTCCGGCGGCGAAGTTCGACCTGGACGTGATGGTCGGTGAGACGTACGACGACGAGGGAGTGCCCGCGGGTGTGCGGGGTGCGGTGACGGTGGCTGCGGATCTGTTCAATGAGGAGGCCGCGGCGGGGATCGCGGGTCGGTGGATGCGGGTGCTGTCGGCGTTGGTCGAGGATCCGCAGGTGCGGGTAGGGGCCGTTGATGTCCTGGACCCGGCCGAGCGTCATCGCGTACTGACCTCGTGGAACGACACGGCGGTCGAGGGCCCCGCGGCACTGGTTCCCGACCTGTTCACTGGGCAGGTGGTGCGGGCGCCGGAGGCTGTTGCGGTCGTGTCCGACGGTGTGCCGGTGTCTTACGGGGAGTTGGATGCGCGGGCGAATCGGTTGGCGCATTTCCTGCGGGAGCAGGGTGTCGGTGCCGAGTCGGTGGTGGGGTTGTGCCTGCCGCGGGGTGGCGAGTCGATTGCGGCGATCCTGGGTGTGTGGCGGGCGGGGGCGGCGTATGTGCCGTTGGATCCGGGTCTGCCGGCGGAGCGGATTGCGTTCATGCTGGCGGACAGTGGTGCGGTGTTGACGTTGACGTCGGAAGAGGTGCTGGAGGATCTTCCGGCGGGCCGGCAGCGGTTGGTGGCGGTGGATGGTCCGCTGGTAGCGATGCAACTCGCGGCGGCCCCGGTCACGGCTCCGGAGATTCCGGATGTGATACCTGCGCAGGTGGCGTATGTGATGTATACGTCGGGGTCGACGGGACGGCCCAAGGGTGTCGCGGTCACGCATGGGGCGCTGGCGAACTATGTCGGCTCGGTGCCCCAGCGGGTGGGCTTCGACGGGCCAGGACGGTTTGCGGTGTTGCAGGCGCAGGCCACCGACCTGGGCAACACGGTGGTGTTCGCGAGCCTGGCCTCCGGCGGTGAACTCCACATCCTCGACGAAGACGCGGTCACCGATCCCGCTCTCGTGGCCTCGTATCTGACCGAGCATCGCATCGACTACCTCAAGGCCGTCCCCTCGCATGTCGCGGCACTCGGCGCTGCTGCGGTACTGCCCGCCAAATCCCTCGTGCTCGGCGGCGAGGCGGCTTCTGCGCAACTGGTGGGCGAGCTGCTGGCCGGCGATCGGGCTGTGTTCAATCATTACGGTCCGACGGAGGCGACGATCGGTGTCGCGACGGCGCGTCTGACTGCGGAGATGGCCGCATCGGGGGTGGTTCCGGTGGGTTCTCCGGTGGCCAATACCCGGTTCTATGTGCTGGATGAGGGTTTGCAGCCGGTCGCTCCGGGTGTGGTGGGTGAACTCTATGTAGCGGGTGCGCAGCTGGCGCGCGGGTATGTGGGTCGGGCCGGGTTGACGGCGGAGCGGTTCGTGGCCTGCCCGTGGGGTGGCCTGGGTGAGCGGATGTATCGCACGGGCGACCGGGTCCGGTGGATCTCCGAGGGCCAGGTCGTCTTCGTCGGCCGTGTGGATGAGCAGGTGAAGATCCGCGGCTACCGGGTCGAGCCCGGGGAGGTACAGGCCGTTGTGGCCGCACACCCCCGGGTGGTCCAGGCGGCGGTCGTCGCCCGCGAGGACACCCCCGGCGATGTGCGTCTGGTCGCCTATGTGGTGCCGACGGACGACGATGCCGATCGTGCTCAACTCGCCCTAGAACTACGGGAGTTCGCGGGTAGGCGGTTGCCTGATCACATGGTTCCCTCGGCGGTTGTGGTGATGGATGGTCTCCCGTTGACCGGTAACGGGAAGCTGGACCGCGGGGCTTTGCCTGCTCCGGATCGTGCGGCGGTGTCGGGTACCGGGCGGGGGCCGGCGAGTCTTCGGGAGGAGATTCTGTGCCAGGCCTTCGCTGAGGTGCTGGGTGTTGCGTCGGTCGGTGTGGATGATGACTTTTTTGATTTGGGTGGGCATTCGTTGT
>NZ_JARXVH010000071.1 GCF_029892565.1 Streptomyces pseudovenezuelae
GGCTCTGTCCCGTAATCGGTGGTAACGACGGGTGACGGTTGTCGTTGGCATAGTGTGCGCGATGTCAATCAGCTTGTGGGTGTGGTGTTTTCAGGGTTGTCGGCCCTGGTCGTCGAGGGCGTGACGGATGAGGGCGAGGTCATCCGGGTGTCGGCGCGGACCCGGGACGATCCGGTGCCGTGTCCCGCGTGCGGGACGCGAACAGCACGGGTGCACGGGTTTCATGGGCGGGTGATCGCGGACGTGCCGGTGGACGGACGGCGGGTCGTTGCCCTGGTACGGGTCCGCCGCCTGGTGTGCCCGGTGCTGGGCTGCCCACGGCAGACGTTCCGCGAGCAGGTTCCCGGCGTCGTGGAGCGCTACCAGCGCCGCACCAACCGCCTGGCCGGCCAACTCGGCTCCGTGGTCAAGGAGTTAGCGGGCCGGGCGGGCGCCCGCCTCTGCCGCGTCCTGGCCTGCGCGATCTCCCGCTCGACCGCCCTGCGCATGCTCATGCGCCAGGTGGTGACACCGCTGCGCGTCCCGCGCGTGCTCGGCGTCGACGACTTCGCACTCAAACGCCGGCACCGCTACGCCACCGTGATCATCGACGCAGAGACCGGCGAACGGATCGACGTCCTGCCCGACCGCACTGCCCAGACCCTGACCACGTGGCTGCGCGAGCACCCCGGGGCCCAGTACGTCTGCCGCGACGGCTCCGCCACCTACGCCGAAGCGATCCGCCAAGCCCTCCCCGAAACGGTACAGGTCAGCGACAGATGGCACCTCTGGTCCAACCTGTGCGGCAGGGTCCTGGCCGAAGTCCGCTCCCACGCCGCCTGCTGGGCCACCGCTGTGAACCCCACCAGACCCGGGGGCGTGCACGAGCAGAGCACCCGCGAGCGCTGGTAGCGGGTCCACCATCTGCTCGACCAGGGCGTCGGCCTCCTCGAATGCGCCCGCCGTCTCGATGTCGCCCTGAACACCGTCAAGCGGTACGCCCGCATGAAGGAGCCCACCGGCGACCGCCGCGCACCCCGTTACAAGCCCACACTCGTCGACCCCTACCGCGACCACCTGCGCCGGCGCCGAAGCGAAGACCCCGCTGTGCCCGTCACTCACCTCCTGCGCGAGATCAAGGAGCTGGGCTACACCGGTAGCGCCAACCTCCTGGTCCGTTACATCACCCAAGGCCGCGCCGAGGGTGACAAGCCGGTCACCACCCCGCAGCGATTCGCCCGCCTCCTGCTCACCCGCCCCGAGAACCTGCGCGACAAAGACACCGCACTACTGCGGGAACTCGTCAAGGTCTGCCCCGAGCTGAGCGAACTGTCCCGCCTCACCGGTGAGTTCGCTCAGTTACTAACCCCAGCGGAGGGCAACGACGCCAAACTCACCGACTGGATCACCACGGTTCGCACCGTCGACCTGCCCCACCTGCACTCCTTCGCGAACGGCCTCGAACTCGACCGCGCCGCCGTCGACGCTGGCCTCACCCGCCCGTACCACAACGGCCGCACCGAGGGCGTCAACACCCGAACCAAACGGATCATGAGACAGATGCACGGCCGAGCCGGGTTCCCCCTGCTCCGCCACCGCATCCTCCTCCAGTAATCACTGAGTATCTTCAGCGGTGCTTCACGAGGGTGATGTCACGTCAGGTGTTGACAACGTCTTCGAGCAGGGCGATTGCTGCGACGCCGGTCCAAGCCAGTGCCCAAGAGGTCACTCGATCAGTGAGCTTCTTCAACTGCGCCCCGGGAGAGGGAAGGTAGGTCTGTCGTTGACGTACGGGTGACCAGCAGCATTGAGCGCGCTGACTGAGA
>NZ_JARXVH010000073.1 GCF_029892565.1 Streptomyces pseudovenezuelae
GCATGTTCTTGTCGTGTTGGTGCATCACATTGCGGGTGATGGTTGGTCGGTGACTCCGCTGGCGCGTGATCTGTCGGTCGCGTATGGGGCGCGTGCCGAGGGGCGGGTGCCGGAGTGGGTGCCGTTGCCGGTGCAGTACGCGGACTACACCCTCTGGCAGCGGGACCTGCTCGGCGACGAGAGTGACCCCGACAGCCTGCTCTCCCGGCAGGTGGCGTACTGGCGTGACGAACTCGCCGGTGTTCCCGAGGAGTTGGAGCTTCCCTTCGATCGGCCGCGCCCGGCCATCGCCTCGCATCGAGGACATCGGGTGCCGCTGGATCTGCCTGCCGAACTGCACGCAGGTGTAGTGGAGTTGGCACGTGCAGAGGGTGTGACGGTCTTCATGGTGCTGCAAGCTGCCTTGGCCGTGACGCTCAACCGCCTGGGTGCGGGAACCGACATTCCGATCGGGTCGGCCGTGGCGGGGCGTACGGATGAGGGGCTCGACGATCTGGTCGGGTTCTTTGTCAACACGTTGGTGACGCGGGCGGACCTGTCGGGTGATCCGACGTTCGTGGAGATGCTGGGGCGGGTGCGGGAGGCGGGGCTTGGTGCGTTCGCGCATCAGGATGTGCCGTTCGAGCGGCTGGTGGAGGAACTCGCTCCGGTGCGTTCGCTGGCTCGGCATCCGCTGTTCCAGGTGGTGTTCACGCTGCAGAACAACGCACGGGCGGTGTTGGACCTGCCCGGTGTGCAGAGCGGTGGGCTGCCTGCGGGAGCCGGTGCGTCCGGTACGGCGTCGGTGAAGTTCGACCTGGAGGTGAACGCGGCCGAGGTGTTCGACGCGCAGGGCGCGCCGGGTGGGTTGCGTGGGTCGGTCGTCGCGGCTGCGGATCTGTTCGACGCGGCGACGGCTGAGCGCGTCGTGGGGTGGCTGCGGCGAGTGCTGGAGACGGTCGTCGGTGTGCCGGGGGCGCGGTTGTCTGCGGTGGATGTGTTGGGTGAGGACGAGCGCCGTCGGGTTCTGGTGGAGTGGAACGACACGGCGGGTGTGGTGCCGGATGTTTTGGTGCCGGAGCAGTTCGCCCGGCGTGCGGCGGCTGATCCCGGTGCTGTTGCGGTGGTGTTCGAGGGCGCGGAGGTGTCGTACGGGGAGCTTGACGCGCGGGCGAATCGGCTGGCGCATGTGCTGCGGGCGCGGGGTGTCGGTCCCGAGTCGGTGGTGGGGTTGTGTCTGCCGCGGGGTGTGGACATGGTCGCGGCGATTCTGGGTGTGTGGAAGGCGGGGGCTGCCTACGTCCCGCTGGATCCCGAATATCCCGTCGAGCGGCTGGAGTTCATGGTCGCTGACGCCGGGGTTGAGATCGTGGTCGAGACGGCCGGTTCGGCCGGCGGGCTGGGCGCGCGTCAGGTGATGGCGCTGGATGACCCGGCGGTGGAGGCTGCGCTTGCGGGAGCCTCGTCGTCGGCGGCTGCGACTCGTGTCGCCAACGACCAGGTGGCGTACGTGATTTACACCTCGGGGTCGACGGGGCGGCCGAAGGGTGTGCAGGCGACGCATGCGGGTGTGGCGAATCTTGCGGGTGCGTTGCGGCCTGAGCTGGGGGTTGCTCGGGGGATGCGGGTCCTGCAGTTTGCGTCGTTCAGTTTTGACGCCTCGGTGTTGGATGTGGCGGCGACGCTTTCGGGCGGTGGCGCGTTGGTGGTGGCGGGGGCTGCTGA
>NZ_JARXVH010000074.1 GCF_029892565.1 Streptomyces pseudovenezuelae
CGGGGACGGGCCCTGGACACTGGCCCGAAGTTCAGCCGATCGATACCTCCTTCACGTGGCTGTCCTTACTTACCTGGAGCGACTTCGTGTCGCACACTGAGCGCTTGAGTTGGCGGGGTGAGTTCTTCAGCTGGCGGCCAGGGCGGCGCTCCCCTTCCCTCACTTGCGGTTAAAGGACCACGCGTACGGGTGGTTATGCGTCTACCACGGCGCATACGAGGGGCGACCACCGGCCTGGACTTCGACGGCCCAGATTCAACCTGAGTAACTGCATCAGCAGTACCTCGCACGCAATATCAACGGGGTACCGGTGACAGAGGACCACAGGTGTGTCGTACCGTGCTCCTGACCGGCCGACTGCTGGCCCGCTGATCTAGTGTCGCGCTCCGTCCAGCGGGCCTTGAACCGCGTGACCGGAGGAGTTGATGCTGGGATGACAGCAGGGCGGGCGATGCCCACGCAGGACGAGGTGCTCAGGTACTTCGACACGTTGTCGAACTGGGGGCGGTGGGGCGACGACGACGAGCTCGGCACGCTGAACCACGTCACCGACGACGTCCGGCTGGCGGCGGCGCGGGCCGTGCGCCACGGCAGGAGCGTGTCGTGCGGATGGGAGATCGCCGTGCCGGCTGAGATGGAGCGGTCGACGACGTCGTGCCCGTGCGCCGCCGACATGCCAGGAGCCGAGAACATGCCGGTGCCCGGATTCCGCAACGACCGACGGTGGGGCTTCTCGAACGAGCATCTCGGCATCATGTTCCACGGCAACACCATCACCCACGTCGACTCACCGTGCCACATCTTCTGGGACGGCACGATGTACAACGGGCGGTCGCACTCGCTGGTCGACGCCGAAACGGGATCGGCGTGGGCGAGCGTTACCGGGGCAGCGAACGGGATCATCACGCGGGGTGTGCTGCTGGACGTCGCGAAGGCCCGCGAGGTGCCGTGGCTGGAACCGGGGCAGGGTGTGTTTCCCGAGGATCTAGAGGAGGCCGAGCGTCGCCAGGGTGTTCGGGTGCGATCGGGCGATGCGGTGTTCCTGCGGACTGGCTATGGCCGCGTCCGGCACGAGGGCGCTGCGACGCCGAGCGTCACGCAGGCCGGCTGGCACGCGTCCTGCCTGCCATGGCTGCACGAGCGGGGGGTCGCGCTGATCGGTGCCGACACCCCCCAGGACGTTCAGCCGTCGGGGTACGACGACGTGTTGATGCCGGTTCACGCGGTGAGCCTCGTTGCGATGGGTCTGTGGATGCTCGACAACTGCGACCTGGAGGGGTGCGCGACGACGGCCGCCGAGCTCGGCCAATGGGACTTCCACCTCGCAGTTGCGCCGATCCGCTTCGCCGGCACGTCCGGCAGCCCGGTCAACCCGATCGCCACATTCTGACCGCGGGACTTGCGGCCGACAGTGTCGGCACCCCTCACCGTCTGGGAGTCGATCAGCCCCGCGCTGGGCGGCGACTTATAGTCTTCGGCGATCCGCACCTGTTCACCCACCACCGCCGCGCGGCTCCCAGAACGAGAGCCGGAACCCTTCGTTCCGCCACCTGAAGTGCTCAACCCGCCAACTCATGCGCTCATCCGCCAACTAAAGCCCTCGGGGTGCGACACGAAGTCGCTCCAGGTAAGTAAGGACAGCCACGTGAAGGAGGTATCGATCGGCTGAACTTCGGGCCAGTGTCCAGGG
>NZ_JARXVH010000075.1 GCF_029892565.1 Streptomyces pseudovenezuelae
GGTCTTGGTGCGTATGCGCATCAGGATGTGCCGTTCGAGCGGTTGGTGGAGGAGCTGGCTCCGTCTCGTTCGCTGGCCCGGCATCCCCTCTTCCAAGTCGTCCTCACCAAACTCAATACCTCGTCCGAGCAGATCGGCGCCTCCTCGGCTGTGGACCTGCCCGGCGTCCAGTCCAGGACGCTGTTTATAGGAAAGCCCGCCGCCAAGTTCGATCTGGACGTGCTCGTGGGTGAGACGTTCGACGCTGAAGGGGCACCGACGGGCGTGCGGGGAGCGGTGACCGTGGCGGCGGATCTGTTCGATGCCGCTACGGCCGGGGAGATCGCGAACCGCTGGATCCGCGTCCTGGAAATGCTGTCCGGAGACCCTTCGACGCGGCTCTCGTCGGTGGATGTGCTGGGTGCGGTTGAGCGTCGTCGGGTTCTTGAGGATTGGAATGCGACGGCTGGTGGGGTGATGCCGGCTGGGATCCCTGAGTTGTTCGGTGGGCAGGTGGCGCGGACTCCGGACGCCGTCGCGGTCGTGTCGGGTGGTGTGTCGGTGTCGTATGCGGAGTTGGATGCGCGGGCGAATCGGTTGGCGCATTTCTTGCGGGTGCAGGGTGTCGGTGCCGAGTCGGTGGTGGGGTTGTGCCTGCCGCGGGGTGCCGAGTCGATTGCGGCGATCCTGGGTGTGTGGCGGGCGGGGGCGGCGTATGTGCCGTTGGATCCGGGTCTGCCGGCGGAGCGGATTGCGTTCATGCTGGCGGACAGTGGTGCGGTGTTGACGTTGACGTCGGAAGAGGTGTTGGAGGATCTTCCGGCGGGCCGGCAGCGGTTGGTGGCGGTCGACGGTCCGCTGGTGGCGATGCAACTGGCCGCGGCCCCGGTGACGGCTCCGGAGGTGCCGGACCTCGTGCCTGGTCAGGTGGCGTATGTGATGTATACGTCGGGGTCGACGGGGCGGCCGAAGGGTGTCGCGGTCACGCATGGGGCGCTGGCGAACTATGTCGGCTCGGTGCCCGGACGGGTGGGCTTCGACGGGCCCGGCCGGTTTGCGGTGTTGCAGGCGCAGGCCACCGACCTGGGCAACACGGTGGTGTTCGCGAGCCTGGCCTCCGGTGGCGAGCTGCACATTCTCGATGAGGGCGCGGTCACGGATGCGGCGGTGGTGGCCTCGTATCTGGCGGAGCATCGGATCGACTACCTCAAGGCGGTTCCCTCGCATGTCGCCGCGCTGGGTGCTGCTGCGGTACTGCCCGCGAAGTCCCTTGTGCTCGGTGGCGAGGCGGCTTCTGCGCAACTCGTGGGTGAGTTGCTGGCGGGCGCGGGCGATCGAGCTGTGTTCAATCACTATGGTCCGACGGAGGCGACGATCGGTGTCGCGACGGCGCGTCTGACTGCGGCGATGACCGCATCGGGGGTGGTTCCGGTGGGATCTCCGGTGGCTAACACCCGGTTCTATGTGCTGGATGAGGGTTTGCAGCCGGTCGCTCCGGGCGTGGTGGGTGAACTCTATGTAGCGGGTGCGCAGCTGGCGCGCGGGTATGTGGGTCGGGCCGGGTTGACGGCGGAGCGGTTCGTGGCCTGCCCGTG
>NZ_JARXVH010000076.1 GCF_029892565.1 Streptomyces pseudovenezuelae
GTGATCGGGCGCCATGAGTCACTGCGGACGGTGTTCCCGGTGGTCGACGGCGAGCCGTACCAGCACGTCCTCGGCATGGACGAACTCCAATGGGAATTGACCGCTACTGAGATCGCTTCGGACGAACTCCCCGATGCGCTGAGCCGGATCACATCTCACGCTTTCGACCTCGCGGTCGAGATTCCGTTGAAGGCGTGGTTGTTCGAGACCGATCCCGGTGAGCACGTGTTGGCCCTGATGGTCCATCACATTGCCGCCGACGGATGGTCGATGACGCCCATGCTCCGGGACTTGTCGGTGGCGTATGGGGCGCGGGTGTCGGGTGGGTTGCCGGGTTGGGGTGTGTTGCCGGTTCAGTATGCGGATTATGCGTTGTGGCAGCGGGAGTTGTTGGGTGGGGAGGGTGATGCTGGGAGTTTGATGTCGCGTCAGGTGGCGTATTGGCGTGGTGTGTTGGCTGGTGTTCCGGAGGAGTTGGGGTTGCCGTTTGATCGGGTGCGGCCGGTGGTGGCGTCGCATCGTGGTTTTTCGGCGGGGTTCGAGGTGCCGACTGGGGTTCATGCGCGGTTGGTGGGGTTGGCGCGTGCTGAGGGTGTGACGGTGTTCATGGTGTTGCAGGCGGGGCTTGCGGTGCTGCTGTCGCGTCTGGGTGCAGGAACCGACATTCCGATCGGGAGCGCGATCGCCGGGCGGACGGATGAGGCCCTGGATGATCTGGTGGGTTGTTTTGTGAATACGTTGGTGATCCGGACTGATCTGTCGGGTGATCCTTCGTTCCGTGAGGTGTTGGGGCGGGTGCGGGAGGCGGGTCTTGGTGCGTATGCGCATCAGGATGTGCCGTTCGAGCGGTTGGTGGAGGAGCTGGCTCCGTCTCGTTCGCTGGCCCGGCATCCCCTCTTCCAGGTCGTCCTGACGATGCACAACACCGCTGAGGCAGCGGTTGAGTTGGCCGGCCTCGACGGTGAGCGAGTGCGGACGGCTCGTCCTGCGGCGAAGTTCGACCTGGACGTGATGGTCGGCGAGACGTTCGACGACGACGGTGTTCCGAGTGGCGTCCTCGGGACGGTGACGGTGGCTGCGGATCTGTTCGACGAGGAGGCCGCGGCGGGGCTCGCGGGTCGGTGGGTGCGGGTGCTGTCGGCGTTGGTCGAGGATCCGCAGGTACGGGTGGGGGCCATCGACGTCCTGGACCCGGCCGAGCGTCATCGCGTACTGACCTCGTGGAACGACAGTGCTGTCCCATCGGCGGACACGATGCTTCCGCAGCTGATAGCCGCGCGGGGAAGTTCTGACAGCGCCGTCGCGGTGGTGTCGGGTGGTGTGTCGGTGTCGTATGGGGAGTTGGATGCGCGGGCGAATCGGTTGGCGCATTTCCTGCGGGCGCAGGGTGTCGGCCCTGAGTCGGTGGTGGGGTTGTGTCTGCCCCGGGGTGTCGACATGGTTGCGGCGATTTTGGGTGTGTGGCGGGCGGGGGCGGCGTATGTGCCGTTGGATCCGGGTCTGCCGGCGGAGCGGATTGCGTTCATGCTGGCGGACAGTGGTGCGGTG
>NZ_JARXVH010000077.1 GCF_029892565.1 Streptomyces pseudovenezuelae
TGAGTTTCCTGAGTCAACCTCTATGCCGCCAAGGGCTCTTCAGCGGCTGTGCTGACCTTGTTGTTGGCTTGGTGGATGGAGGGGTCGTAGCAGGCTCCGTCGCGCCAGCAGGCCCACATCACACGGAGCCAGGCGCGGGCCAGGATGCGGATGGCGTGGGGGTGTCGCTTCTTGCGGGCTCGGGCGTCGTTGTAGATCTTGGCGGCCCAGGTACTGCCGTGCCGGCTGTTGTCGGCGAAGGCAGTCAGGGCGACGCGGGCTCGTCGGTTGGTCGCGTAGCGGAAGGCGACCGTGCGGGACTTGCCCGAGGCGCGGGTGACGGGGACAACACCGGCTTCGGCGATGAGCTGTTCGCAGGTCTGAGCACGTTCCAGGATCGGCCCGATCTCGCCGATGACCTGGCCGAGGCTGACCTTCCCGATACGCGGCATGGTGGCGAACAGCGGTGCGTAGGGGTGGGCTTCGGCAGCCTCCGTTATGGCCTTGTCCAGGGTGCGGATGGTCGCGCGTATGCCCTGCACCAGCTGGACCTGGACGAGGACGAGCTGTTCCACGACGGCTTCGCCGAGGCGGGAGGCGGCCTCCGGGGCGGCGCGCAGGCGTTCGATGAGGACGCTGCCGGGCTTCTTGCCGGAGTAGCCGCGGCGTTTGCACCAGGCTTCAAGCCGTCCCGCGGTGAGCTTGGCTGCCTTGGCCGGGGTGGGATACCGCTCCAGGAAGGCCACGGCGATGTCGCTGTCGAGGTTGGCGAAGACCGCCTTGCCGCCAGGCCAGTGCATGTCCAGCAGCGCGGCGAGCTGGTTGACGGCTGCGACGCGGGCCTCGACGTGGTCGGCGCGGGTCCGGGTGAGGGCCTGCAGGTCCATGGTGGCCTGGTCAGTCGGTTGCAGACGGGGCAGCAGGTGACCGTCGGTGCGCAGGTAGTCGGCGAGCTTCATGCTGTCGCCCGCATCGGTCTTGGCCTTGGAGGCGCCCCAGCGCGGGCGCATCGCGTGAAAGGCGTTGGGGTGCACCGGCACCACCGGATGGCCGGCGGCCAGCAGCCGGTCCACGGCCAGGCCGCGGGTGGTCTCGATCGCCACCGGCAGATCCGCCGGGGCCCCGTGCTTGCGCAGCCGGGCCAGCGTCGCTGTGAACCCTTCCTCGGTGTGGGCCAGTTCCCACCGGTCGATCCGCTTGCCGGACCCGTCCATGACGGTCACGTCATGGGTCTCGGTCGCCCAGTCCCATCCGATGAACACGAGGTGCGTACTCCAGTGCCGTGCGCGGGGCACCTGCCCGGTGGTGAGGTCGTCTGCCGGGAGCTCATTAATCGGCCCTCTGCGGGGCGTGTCCCTGAAGCCGATCAGACGGCCTCGGCCCGGCGGGGCTGGCGGAACTCACGCTGGCCGACGAACGGCTCGCACTACTGGCCATGCACCCACCGGGACCGAGAGGTCACAACCCTACTCGTGAGGGCTGCAGAAAGGATGGTCCTCTAATGAGC
>NZ_JARXVH010000078.1 GCF_029892565.1 Streptomyces pseudovenezuelae
GCCGGGGGTGGGAAGGGGTGGCGGCGGGAGACGAAAGCGGGCGTGGTCGGTTGGGCGGCGTGGACGCTGATGGTGATGGAGGCGATCTTCGTGCTGTTCAGGGGGCGTCTGTCGTCGGTCCTGGCGTAGCGCGGGATGGGAGATTTGACCTTGCGGGAGCTGATTCGCGGGCGGCGGGCGGGCAGGAGGTGGGCCAGGACGGCCTGGCCGATCCGGCCGACGAGACCGGCTTCCTCGTCGAGGACGCCGTGGGCGGCCACGACCTGGTCGCGGGCGGCTTCGAGAGCGATGGTGAAGCTGGCCCGGTCCAAGTCGGTGCCGGGCACGGACTCGACGGCGTCGACCATGGCGGTGCGCAGGAGTTGGTAGAGGGTGAGCTGGGCCCACAGTTCCTGTTCGACGCCCCTCGGGTCGGTGGAGCGCAGCACCCGGCCTTGCATCAGGGTGTGACGCAGGGCGTAGTAGGCGGATTCGATCTCCCAGCGTTCGTGATAGAGGCGGACAAGGGTGTCGGAGGGGTCTTGGTCGGGGTCCAGCAGGGTGGTCACCAGCCGGTATCCGTCGTGCAGGCGGGTGCCGTCGGTGCAGGTCGCGGTGATGTCGGCCTCGATGATCCTTACCTGCACCGAGCAGATGCGGGACAGGTAGGAGCCGTCGGGCAACCGGTGGGTGGTGGGCAGGCGGCGCTTGGAGGTGAGGCGGACCAGGAACTGGGCACCGGTGCCGGCGAACTCGGCCAGCAGCTTGCCGTTGTCGAAGCCGCGGTCGGCCAACACCAGCGACTGCGGGCCGAGCAGGTGCATCAACTGCCGCGCATAGTGGGCCTCTCCATGGGACGTGGGGCCGAATGCTGCTCCGAGCAGGCCGCGGCTGCCTGTCTCCACCAGCGCCATCAGCCGCAGCGTGGGATAGCCCGCCCAGCCCAGGCGGACCCTGGCGCGGCCGAACCATCCGCGGTTGCGTTCCGCGTCGGGCACTTTGATCGAGCTGCAGCCGTCGAAGGCCACGGTGCGCCAGTGCCGGTAGCGTGCTCCGGGCGTACGTGGCTGTGCCAGAGGCCCGGCCAACACCTCGAACAGTGACTTCAGCGGAACAGGTCCCAGACGACGCCGCAGGTCACGCAGCGCCTTTTCCGAGGGGACCGCGACTGGCAGTCCGGCCAGACCGGCGACGAGCTTGTCCCAGACCTTCGCGTAGCCAAGATGTGGGAACAGGCCGAGCGCGAGCAGAAAATACACGCCCACCCGGGACGGCAGGACCCGTAACCGGCGCTGGACGGCCCCGGTCTCGGCCAGCACGGCGTCGACCAGCTCGAAGGGAAGGTACTTGGTCAACTCGCCCAGATGGCCGGGAGCGAAGATGCCCTGGGCGACGGTCAGGGTTCGCGTGAGAGTGCTGGTGGCAGGCTGGAGCAACAGGACCTCGGCGCTCGGATTGACCTTGGCGGATCACTCCTGCCTATCAGAGG
>NZ_JARXVH010000079.1 GCF_029892565.1 Streptomyces pseudovenezuelae
GGCCGCGCCGGGCCGGTGTGTCCTCCTTTGGTATCAGTGGGACGAACGCGCACCTGATTCTGGAGCAGGCTCCTGTGGAGCAGCCTGCAGTGCCGGCCGAGCCGGAGCCGATGGCGGACGTCGTCGACGTTGTGGTGCCGTTGGTGGTGTCGGCGGGGAGTGCTGGTTCGCTGGTGGGGCAGGCGGAGCGGCTTGCATCCTGTGTGGAGTCGGGTGAGGAGGTGCCGCTGAGGGATCTGGCTGGTGCGCTGGTTGCTCAGCGGGCGGTGTTGTCCGAGCGTGCGGTGGTGGTGGCGGGTTCGCGGGAGGAGGCCTTGTCAGGTCTTGGTGCGCTGGCGCGGGGCGAGTCGCATCCTGGTGTGGTCAGCGGGGGGTCGTCCGGTGGCGCTGCTTTGGTTCGGACGGTGTTGGTGTTTCCGGGGCAGGGGTCGCAGCGGGTGGGGATGGGCCGTGAGTTGTATGGCCGGTTCCCGGTGTTCGCGGATGCCTTCGATGAGGTGTGTGCGGCGCTGGACGGGCAGTTGTCGGGCTGGGTGGAGCATTCGGTCAGGGATGTGATCCTTGGCGAGGCCGGTGATCTGGGTCAGACGTTGTTTACGCAGGCGGGTCTGTTCGCGGTGGAGACGGCGTTGTTCCGGCTGGTTGAGTCGTGGGGTGTGAAGCCGGATGCGGTGATGGGCCACTCGATCGGTGAGATTACTGCGGCGCATGTGGCGGGGGTGTTGTCGCTTGCGGATGCTGCTGCGGTAGTGGCGGCTCGTGGTCGGTTGATGCAGGCGTTGCCGTCGGGTGGGGTGATGGTTGCCGTGGCGGCGTCGGAGGATGAGGTTGCGGGGTTGCTGGGGCCGGGTGTGGATCTGGCGGCGGTCAACGGTCCGGCGTCGGTGGTGCTTTCGGGTGTTGAGGATGCCGTGCTGGCTGTGGCGGCGAAGTTGGCGGGACAGGGCCGCAAGACCAAGCGGCTTGCGGTCAGTCATGCGTTTCATTCGGTGTTGATGGAGCCGATGCTCGACGAGTTCGCCTCCGTGCTGTCCCGAGTGACGTGGTCGGAGCCGAGGTTTCCGGTGGTTTCGAATGTGACCGGGCAGCTTGTCGAGCCGGGGCAGCTCACCGCCCCACGGTATTGGGTCGATCATGTCCGCCGTCCGGTTCGCTTTGCCGACGGTGTCGTGTCGGCGGTGGTCGGTGGCGGTGATGTGGTGTTCGTCGAGTTCGGCCCGGGTGCGGCGTTGTCGAGCGTTGTGGAGGAGTCGGCTGGTGAGGGGGCGGCTTGCGTCGCTGCCTTGCGTGACGGCCGTCCGGAGGTGCAGACCCTTCTCGCGGCGGCGGCCGAGCTTTTTGTGCGGGGTGTGCCCGTTGACTGGACCGGCGTGCTGCCGGCGGGTGCTGGGGCCGGGCAGGTTGATCTGCCAACGTATGCGTTCGACCACGAGCATTACTGGCTGCGGGCTGCCCCGGCGGCCGA
>NZ_JARXVH010000080.1 GCF_029892565.1 Streptomyces pseudovenezuelae
AACCGCCTGCGCGAGGCCACCGGCCTCAAGCTGACGCCGACGGTGGTCTTCGACTACCCCACCCCGCTCGCCCTCGCCCGCCACCTCCACGGCGAGGTCGAAACCACCGACGACGCCCTCTCGCTGGTGAATTCCAAGATCGAGCACATTGAATCACTGATCACCGGACTGAACTACAACGAGGCCAAGAAGGCTGGCGTCATACTCCGTCTCCAGAGGCTGCTGGCAAAGTTCGACGCACTCGGCGAAGAAACGGAGAACTCCACAGTGGCAGACCGACTGGAATCCGCCTCCGCCGATGAGGTTCTCGATTTCATTAACGACGAGCTCGGAATCTCCTGAAGCCAGGCCTTCACAGACTGCCGCTCCCCAACCCAGTTAAGGAAATTGACGATGGCCTCAGCCGAGAAACTCCTCAAGGCCCTTAAGCGTGTCACAACCGAGCTGCACGACCTGCGGGAGCAAGTTGCGCGCAGGGCGGACGAGCCGATCGCCGTTGTGGGTATGGCGTGCCGCCTGCCGGGTGGTGTGGGGAGTCCGGAGGATTTGTGGCGGCTGGTCAGCGAGGGGCGGGAGGGCGTGTCGGGTTTCCCTGAGGATCGTGGCTGGGATCTGGAGGGCTTGTTCGACTCTGATCCGGACGAGGCTGGCACTTCGTACGTCGACCGGGGTGGATTCCTGCATGACGCGGGGCTGTTCGATGCGGGTTTCTTCGGGATCTCGCCGCGTGAGGCGCTGGCGATGGACCCCCAGCAGCGGTTGTTGCTGGAGACCTCGTGGGAGGCGCTGGAACGGGCCGGGATCGACCCGGGGACGCTGAAGGGACTGGATGTCGGTGTCTTCTCCGGCGTGACAACCCAGGGGTACGGGATGGGTGGCGAGGTCCCGCCGGAGCTGGAGGGCTTCGTTGCGACAGGGATGGCGTCGAGTGTGGCGTCGGGGCGTGTGTCGTACGTGTTCGGCTTCGAAGGGCCGGCGGTGACGATTGACACGGCCTGCTCCTCATCCCTTGTCGCCATCCACCTGGCGGCGCAGGCGCTGCGTCAGGGTGAGTGCTCCATGGCGCTGGCGGGCGGCGCGACGGTGATGGCGACGCCGGGGGCGTTCGTGTCGCTCTCTCGCCAGCAGGCGCTGTCGCCTGACGGCCGGTGCAAGTCCTTCTCCGCGACCGCGGATGGTACGGGCTGGGCCGAGGGCGTGGGTGTCGTGGTCTTGGAACGCCTCTCGGAGGCGCGGAGGAACGGGCACCACGTGCTTGCGGTCATCCGGGGTTCTGCGGTCAACCAGGATGGCGCGTCGAATGGTCTGACGGCGCCGAACGGGCCCTCCCAGCAGCGGGTGATCAGTAGGGCGCTTGCCAGTGCGGGCCTCGCCGCGGCCGACATCGA
>NZ_JARXVH010000081.1 GCF_029892565.1 Streptomyces pseudovenezuelae
AGGCATGAGAGGCTGTTGTCGTTCCGATCTTGAGCAGTGTTCATCGAACGGGAGTCTCGATCGGGTGAAGCTTCCCCGTGATCTTGGACACTCGTCGGTTATGCCGCGAGGGCGTGTTGATGCCGCTGCCTGGTCTCGGCTGGGGTGAGGTAGCCGAAGGTCTTGTGCTTGCGCAGGCGGCGGCGGTTGTAGAAGGTCTCGATGAAGGTGAAGACCTCGGCGCGGGCGGTGGCCCGGTCGGGCCAGATGCGGGTGCCGATCTCTTCCTTGAGCAGGGCCCAGAAACTCTCCGCGGCCGCGTTGTCGAAGCATGATCCGGTGCGTCCGCAGCTGTTGCGCAGTCCCAACTCCCTCATTCGGTCGATGAATTGGGTCGAGGTGTATTCGCTGCCGCGGTCACTGTGGATCACGCAGTCGGGTTCCAGGTTCCCTCGGCCGTAGGCCATGTCGAGGGCGTCCACGACGAGTTCTGCGCGGTGGTGATCAGCCATGGCATAGCCGACGACCTCGCGGGTGGCCAGGTCCAGCCAGCAGGCGAGGTAGAGCCAGCCCTCGGCGGTGGGCAGGTAGGTGATGTCGCCGACCAGCTTGATCCCGGGCCGCTCGGCGTGGAAGTCGCGGCCGATCAGGTCAGAGGCCGGCTTCGCCTTCTTGCCGGGCCGGGTCAACGAGCGGCGCTTGCGCCGGGTGACACCGCGGATGTCGCGCTCGCGCATTACGCGGGCGATGCGCTTGCGGTTCACCCGCCGCCCCAGACGCCGCAGTTCGGCGTGGATGCGCGGGACACCGTAGGTGTGGCGGGAGGCGACGTGCAGCACCGTGATCTCGTGCGCGAGCGCGTCGTCGGCGGCCTGCCGGGCATGGCGGGCGGCCTCGCCCTCGCGCCACGCATAGTAGGAGGAGCGGGCGACGTGCAGCACCCGGCACAACAGAACGATCGGGTAGTTCGCCTTCTCCGCATGGATGAACCGGCACAACTCGCTCACCGGTCGTTCTCCTTCACGAAGAAGGCGGTCGCTTTTTTCAGGATCTCGATCGTCTGCTGCTGCTCGCGGTTCTCCCGCCGCAGCCGCTTGAGCTCCTCGCGCTCGGCACTACTCAATTCGCCGGGAGTGCCCTCGCCCTGCTCCGCCTTCGCCTTGCGGTACCAGCCGCGCAGAGACTCGGAGCTGATGCCGAGTTCCCGGGCGACCGCCGTGACCGTCTTGCCCGAGGAGTCGACGAGCGCGATCGCGTCCCGCTTGAACTCTTCGGTGTACCGCTTCGTGTACTTGCTTCCCACCTGGTGCTACTTCCTCTGGAACCTCAAGGTCCCAGTCTCCAGGTGTCCACGATCAAGGGGAAGGTTCA
>NZ_JARXVH010000082.1 GCF_029892565.1 Streptomyces pseudovenezuelae
ATGAAGCTTCCCCGTGATCTTGGACACTCGATGGTTATGCCGCGAGGGTGTGTCGGTGTCGTTGCCGGGTCTCGGCCGGGGTGAGGTAGCCGAAGACCTTGTGTCTGCGCAAGCGTCGGCGGTTGTAGAACGTCTCGATGAAATCGAAGACGTCGGCGCGGGCGGTGGCCCGGTCGGGCCAGACGCGGGTGCCGATCTCCTCTTTGAGCAGGGCCCAGAAGCTCTCCGCGGCGGCGTTGTCGAAGCAAGATCCGGTGCGTCCGCAGCTTTGGCGGAGGTCCAACTCCCGTATTCGGTCCCGGAATCGGGCCGAGGTGTATTCGCTGCCGCGGTCGCTGTGGATCACGCAGCCGGGTTGCAGTCCACCGCGGCCGTGGGCCATGTCGAGTGCGTCGACGACGAGCTCGGCGCGGTGGTGGTCGGCCATCGAGTAGCCGACGACCTCGCGGGTGGCCAGGTCCAGCCATCAGGCGAGGTAGAGCCAGCCCTCGGCTGTCGGCAGTGCGGTGATGTCACCGACCAGCTTCGTGCCGGGCATCTGCGGGTGGAAGTCGCGGCCGATCAGGTCCGGGGCTGGCTTGGCCTTCTTGTCCGGCCTGGTCAGCGAACGGCGCTTGCGGCGGGTGACGCCCTGGATGCCGTGCTCGCGCATGAGGCGGGCGACCCGCTTTCGGTTCACCGCCCGTCCCAGCCGACGCAGTTCGGCAGTAACGCGGGGGACGCCATACGTCCGGCGCGAGCCGACGTGGATCACGGTGATCTCGTGCACTAGGGCCTGGTCGGCGGCCCGGCGGGCCGCGCGGGTCTTCGCCGCGGCGAGCCAGGCATAGAACGAGGAGCGGGCCACCTCGAGCAGGCGGCAGAGGAAAGCGATGCCGTGGGTGGTCTTCTCCGCCTCGATGAACGCGTACGTGTCGTTCACCGATCGCTCTCCTTCGCGAAGAAGACCGCGGCTTTTCGCAAAACCTCGATTGTCTTGGCCTGGTCGGCGTTCTGCCGGCGCAGCCGCTTGAGCTCCTCACGCTCGGCAGTCGTGAGCTCGCCGGGGGCGCCCTCGCCCCGGTCGGCCTTGGCCTGGCGATACCAGCCGCGCAGGGACTCGGAACTGATGCCGAGCTCCCGGGCGACGGCGGTGACCGTCTTGCCAGTGGAGTCGACGAGCGCGATCGCGTCCCGCTTGAACTCCGCGGTGTACCGCCTCGTGTACTTGCTTCCCACCTGGTGCTACTTCCTCTGGAACCTCAGATCCCAGTCTCCAGGTGTCCACGATCAAGGGGAAGGTTCAGCGCAGCCGC
>NZ_JARXVH010000083.1 GCF_029892565.1 Streptomyces pseudovenezuelae
GCGCCCACCTCCAGCCGCGCCCGCAACACCTCATGCCGCTCCACCAACGCCCGCACCGCAGACCCCAACACCACACCATCCACACCAACCGGCGTTGACACCACACTGGACTGCACGGCTTGGCCGATGGCATCGAGTCCGACCCGCTCGATCAGTTCATGCATCACCGGTGTCAGCGGCACGTCACCCACGCCGGGTTCACCGCTCGCGACCGCGGCGTCGGCCAGGGCTTCAGCGGCCAGCGCCAGCCTGGCCGGAGTCTGCTCCTCGAACACCTGCCGAGGCGAGATCACCCAGCCCGCGCGCCGCACACCGGACACGAGAAGCATCGACAGGATCGAGTCGCCGCCCAGTGCAAAGAAGGAGTCGTCGACGCCGACGCGTTCCGCTCCCAGTACGTCGGCGAAGAGGCCGCACAAGATCTCCTCGACCGGGGTCGACGGTGCCCGGCCTGCGCCTCGTTCCATGTCGGGGGCGGGCAGGGCGGACTGGTCGACCTTGCCGTTGGGGGTGAGGGGCAGCTCGTCGAGAAGCACGACCGTGGAGGGGACCATGTACTCGGGCAGCCGCTCGGCAGTGAACTCCCGGATCACCGACGGTTCACTGCGGGACACGACGTAGGCGATAAGGCGGTCCTCACGGACCAGGACGGTGGCCTGGGCCACGTCCGGGTGGGCGGCGAGGACGGATTCGACCTCACCCAGCTCGATCCGGAAACCGCGGATCTTGACCTGTTCGTCGGCACGGCCGGCGAAGTGCAGCAGCCCGTCCTCCGTCCACCTAGCCAGGTCACCCGTCCGATACATGCGGGTGCCGGCGTTGAACGGGCAGGCCACGAACCGCTCCGCGGTCAGGTCCGCGCGACCGAGGTAGCCGCGGGCCAGACCGGGACCCGCTAGGTAGACCTCTCCTACCGCGCCGACCGGCGCCGGACGTAGGAACTCATCCAGCACGAACACCCGGCTGTTGGGCAGCGGCCGGCCGATCGCCGGGGGTGCGTCCTCCGGTGTGATGCCCGGCGCGATCTCGACCGCTGTGGTCATCACCGTCGCCTCGGTCGGACCGTAGGTGTTCCACACCCCCGCCCGAGCCCGCCACCGCGCCGCCAGATCGGCGCTCAGCCGCTCCGCACCCAGCACCCAATTCCGCACACCAGGCACCGACTCCGGATCCAACACACCCAACAGCGACGGCACCACACTCGCCACACTCAC
>NZ_JARXVH010000084.1 GCF_029892565.1 Streptomyces pseudovenezuelae
TGTCCGCGAGGAAGCCCGACATCCTCCGGCTGCAACACCTCACGACGCGCGCGAAGAAAATCCGCCAGCAACACCCGGTCCATCGTCCGACCTCCCCTGTTCGACACACCCATCCTGGCGCGAACCGAAAATTAGATGAAGGCCGACTTTAACCGCGGACAAGTTGTCCCTGGCTGGGCTTCAGTCGGCTCGCCCGGGCCTGCGCATCTGCCTGTCGGACGGGTACCGTCCCCAACACCCGGACCACTGGCTCGAGACCTACCGGAGCGGCAGGGTGAGCTGCCCCGAGTTTCGTAGAGTCAGGTGAGGCTCGAGGCGCTGGCCGGTGACGACGAGCCCAAGCTCGTCGAGGCGGCAGAAGGCTGTCAGATCGGGGTGGGCGAACGCATCTATGCGCTCACCGACGGTGGCGTCGGGCACGTGGCGGTTCTTTCAGGATGAGCGTGTAGGAGCCTTTCCCTCTGGAAACCTCGTCATCCATCTGGGACCGCCGCGCCAGCTACATCCTCATCTGGCGAAGAGCCGCTCTAGCCGTGCTCTAGCCGCGACTGCACCCCAGTCCCTGGGAGTAGGTCGTCTGTCGAGGGATCCGCGATCACGGCCGATGGCGGAAGCTGATGCGCATCAGCCGACTGTCGGCCCAGTCTTCGAGCCGAGTCGGCCGGATGGTGCCGGGGTCGTGGGGCTGATTGAGATCCGCCACGATCTCCGCCAGCACGGCCTGGCGTTCACGTGGGTCGGTGACAGGCGTGGCCCGTGCGGGCAGATCTGCATGGATCCCGTTCTTGAGGTGGAAGGTGAAGTTGGGATTGGCGAGAAGGTTCGCATGCCAGTCGGTCGCGGCAGCGCCGGCGCCGCTGCACAGGTAAGTGGTGCCCGCAGCTCGGTAGAAGAAGATCTCGATGCGGCGTGCTCGGCCGGTGCGGCGCCCCAGCGTCGTGATGTCGATGATCCGTTCTCTGGTGCCCGCGGCGGGGGTGATCTCGATGGCTCGTCGGATGTGGTTGGGCAGGTGGGACAAAGACGTGTCCCGTGCGGAGTCGTTCGACCCGGTCGTGTCCGGAGTGCTCATTAGAGGACCATCCTTTCTGCAGCCCTCACGAGTAGGGTTGTGACCTCTCGGTCCCGGTGGGTGCATGGCCAGTAGTGCGAGCCGTTC
>NZ_JARXVH010000085.1 GCF_029892565.1 Streptomyces pseudovenezuelae
TCGCGGCCCGTGGCACCGCACTGTCCGTGCCGCGCCTGGTTCATGTCGGTGAGCGGGGTTTGCGGGTACCTGAAGGTGCGCGTGAGTGGCGGTTGGGCGCTACCGGGGGTGGCACGCTCGACAGCCTTGCTCTGTTGCCTGAGCCCGGTGCTGCGGCGCCGTTGGCTGCGGGGCAGGTCCGCGTTGGTCTGCGGGCGCTGGGCATCAACTTCCGCGATGTTCTAATTGCGTTGGGTATGTATCCGGGTGCGGCTGAGGTGGGTGTTGAAGGCTCTGGTGTTGTGCTGGAGGTCGGCGAGGGTGTGACGGGTCTGGCCGTCGGTGACCGGGTGATGGGCCTGATTGGTGTCGGTTTCGGATCGGTGGCTGTCACCGATCATCGGTATCTGGTGCGGATACCGGAGGGGTGGTCGTTCCAGCAGGCGGCATCGGTCCCTGCGGCGTTCCTCACCGCCTATTACGGTCTGTGTGATCTGGCCGGCCTGCGGGCGGGCGAATCGGTGCTGATCCATGCGGCCACTGGTGGTGTGGGCATGGCGGCGACGCAGGTAGCCCGGCATCTGGGTGCCAGGGTGTTCGGTACGGCGAGCCCTGGTAAGTGGGGGGTACTGCGGGAACTGGGCTTCGAAGATGCTTGCTTTGCCTCGTCGCGGACGGCGGAGTTTGAGGAGCACTTCCTGGCGGAGACCTCGGGTGCCGGAATGGACGTGGTTGTGGACTGTCTGGCCGGGGAGCTCGTGGACGCCTCGCTGCGGCTGCTGCCCCGTGGCGGCAGGTTCATCGAGATGGGCAAAACTGATGTCCGGGATGCGGGCACCGTGGCCAGGACATACCCAGGAGTTGCCTACCAGGCGGTCGACCTGATGGCGGCCGACCCTGAGCGCATCCAGCAGATGCTCGCCGAATTGGCGGGGCTGTTCGAAGCGGGGGAGCTCACCCCGCTACCGTGTACTGCTTGGGACGTGCGCTGTGCGCAGGACGCGTTCCGTTACATGAGCCAGGCCCGGCACATTGGCAAGATTGTGCTGAACGTTCCGAAAGCCCTTGATCTTGACGGTACTGTCCTGATCACGGGTGGTACCGGGTCGCTGGGTGCCATGGTGGCCCGGCATCTGGTC
>NZ_JARXVH010000086.1 GCF_029892565.1 Streptomyces pseudovenezuelae
GTGCTGCCGGCGGGTGCTGGGGCCGGGCAGGTTGATCTGCCAACGTATGCGTTCGACCACGAGCATTACTGGCTGCGGGCTGCCCCGGCGGCCGATGTGGTGTCGCTGGGCCAGGAATCCGCCGACCACCCGCTTCTCGGCGCGGTGGTCCGGTTGCCGCAGTCGGACGGTCTGGTCTGTACCTCACGGCTGTCGCTTCGTACGCATCCGTGGCTGGCGGACCGTGTTGTGGGCGGGGTCGTTCTTGTTCCTGGTACTGGCTTGGTGGAGCTGGTGGTGCGGGCGGGTGATGAGGTGGGCTGCGGCACGCTGGAGGAGCTGGTCATCGAGGCGCCGCTCGTTGTGCCTGAGCAGGGTGGTGTCCGTGTTCAGGTCACCGTCGGTGGCCTTGATGAGCATGGCACCCGTTCCGTGGCCGTCTACTCGGCGCGTTCGGACAGTGGTGGGGAGATCGGTGCGGACGTCTGGACCCGGCATGCCACCGGCAGCTTGGGAGCCGGCACTGCTGAGAGTGTGGACATCTCCGGCTTCGACTTTGCTGTCTGGCCGCCGGCTGGTGCTGAGAGTGTGCCGCTCGATGTCGCCGGGTTCTATGAGGAAGTGCGCGGCCGGGGTTATGGCTACGGTCCGGTGTTCCGGGGGTTGCGTGCGGTGTGGCGGCGTGGCGACGAACTGTTCGCCGAGGTCGCTCTACCGGACGAGCAGCGCGATAGTGCCGCCCGGTTCGGGTTGCACCCCGCTCTGCTGGATGCCGCCCTGCACCCCACCATGGTGGGGATGGCGTTCGCAGATCCGGCGGGCGAGGAGCGTGCCGATGCGGAGGCCGGCATGCTCGTGCCGTTCTCCTGGACCGGGCTGCGCCTGCACGCAGCGGGTGCCTCGGAGTTGCGGGTGCGGGTTGTGCAGTCCGGGCCGGATGCGGTGTCTTTGCAGGCGGCCGACTGGACTGGTGCTCCGGTGCTCAGCCTGCAGTCGCTGGTCGCCCGGCCGGTGGAGGTGGAGCAGCTAGGCCGGACGGCGGCCGACGACGGCCGCGACTTGCTGTTCGGGGTGGAGTGGAGCGAGTTGCCTGTGCCCGTCGCGGGTTCGGAGGGGCTGCCGTCGTGGCTG
>NZ_JARXVH010000087.1 GCF_029892565.1 Streptomyces pseudovenezuelae
TGCTGAACGTTCCGAAAGCCCTTGATCTTGACGGTACTGTCCTGATCACGGGTGGTACCGGGTCGCTGGGTGCCATGGTGGCCCGGCATCTGGTCACTGAGCATGGTGTGCGCCACCTGGTCCTTGTGAGCCGGCGCGGGCCGGATGCCGGGGGGGCGCGGGAACTGGTCGCCGAACTCGCTGAGGTGGGTGCGGCGGTGACAGTGACGGCGTGCGATGTCGCCGATCGGGATGCGGTGGTGGCGCTGCTGGCGGCCGTGCCGGCCGAGCACCCGCTGACTGGTGTTGTTCATACCGCGGGTGTGTTGGACGACGGTGTGATCGGGGCGCTGACGCCGGAACGGCTGGAGTATGTGTTCGGGCCGAAGGTCACGGCCGTGTGTCATCTGGACGAGCTGACGCGGGACATGGACCTGTCGATGTTCGCGGTGTTCTCGTCCGCGGCGGGTGTGTTCGGTTCGGCGGGTCAGGGTAACTACGGGGCCGCCAACGCCTTCCTCGACGGGCTGATGGCCAGGCGCCGTGCTGATGGCCTGCCGGGTGTCTCGATGGCCTGGGGTCTGTGGGAGCAGGCCGGGGGTATGACCGCAGACCTCAGCCAGACCGACCGGGCCCGTATGGGCCGTGGCGGGGTCCTGCCCCTCAGCTCCGCCGAGGGGATGCGGCTGTTCGACGCGGCCCTGCGGATGCCTACCGCGCTGGCGGTGCCGATCAAGCTGGACCTGCGGGCGCTACGCGCCGAGGGGGCCGCAGGAAGTGCGATGCAGCCCCTCCTGCGGGGACTGCTCAACCTCCGCCGGAAGACGTCGCGTGCGGTCTCCGATGACAACGGCCGGCTTGCCGCCAGGCTGGCCGGGCTCGCACCGCAGGAGCAGGAAGCACTGCTGCTCGACCTGGTCCGGGCCCAGGTGGCGATCGTTCTCGGACACACCAGGGCGGCGACTGTTGGAGCGGAGAAAGCGTTCAAAGACGCCGGCTTCGATTCACTCACCTCGGTCGAGCTGCGCAACCGCCTGCGCGAGGCCACCGGCCTCAAGCTGACGCCGACGGTGGTCTTCGACTACCCCACCCCGCTCGCCCTCGCCCGCCACCTCCACGGCGA